>NZ_WMDQ01000001.1 GCF_009707955.1 Flavobacterium sp. LC2016-13
CCTGCTGCCCTCCATAGGATTTCTCCCAAAGGATATCCTGGCAATAACTAAAAAATGGCAGTAAAATAAAAAGTAATATGTAAAGTTTTTTCATTAGCCTATTGGGAATTTACTATTTTGATGGATTTTTAGATTTGCTCGCAAATCTATGCTTCTAATCTGTTAAAACTTTACGGCTTTCCTCATTTTGGAATTTATTTTGTAAATTATTTTTATCATATATTAGCTATGCATTTTATTAACTGATCTAAAACCACTTACATATCAAAATCCCTAATCCATGTCCAAAAAAACTATAATCTTAATCGGATTTATTATTTTAAAATTTGTTTTACAATATATTTTATTAAGTCCCGAATACGATTTACAGCGCGATGAATACTTGCATCTCGATCAGGCGCATCATTTGGCTTGGGGTTATTTATCAGTTCCGCCTGTTACTTCCTGGTTTTCATTTCTGATATTTTTGCTTGGGAATTCTGTTTTTTGGGTTAAGTTTTTTCCAGCGCTTTTTGGTGCTTTAACATTGGTAATTGTTTGGAAAACTGTTGAAACACTCCAGGGAAATTTGTACGCATTAATTTTAGCCGCAACGTGCATTGTTTTTTCCTCATTGTTACGAATCAATATGCTCTATCAGCCTAATTCGCTGGATGTTTTATGTTGGACAGCTTTTTATTATATAATTATCCAATACATTAAAACCGAAGAAAAGAAATGGTTTTATATAGGCGCTATTATTTTTGCTTTTGGTTTTCTGAACAAATACAACATTCTTTTTCTGCTTATTGGCCTCTTGCCTGCTCTTTTGCTTTCTGATCAAAGGAAAATTTTAGCTGAAAAAAAACTTTATTTTGCCTTGGTTTTAGGGTTACTATTGATTCTTCCGAATCTGTTTTGGCAATTCAATAATCAATTTCCAATTGTTCATCATATGAAAGAATTGGCAGAAACACAATTGGTTAATGTAGATCGAATCGGGTTTTTAAAAGAACAATTATTCTTTTTTATTGGCTCCATTTTCGTTATTCTTGCCGCTTTATATGCTCTATTGTTTTACAAACCTTTCGGGAAATATAAATTTTTCTTTGCCACGCTAATTTTTACGCTGATTGTATTTTTATATTTTAAAGCAAAAGCTTATTACGCTATAGGACTATATCCTGTTTATATTGCATTCGGAGCTGTTTTTCTTGCGGAAATTTTTAAAGTAGGTTGGAAACGTTATTTACAACCTGTATTTATTATAATTCCATTATTGTTTTTTATTCCGATGTACAATCTGGCTTTCCCAAATAAAAGTCCACAATATATTGTAAACCATCCCGAAAAATATAAAAAACTCGGAATGCTTCGTTGGGAAGATGGAAAAGATCATCATTTACCACAAGATTTTGCAGACATGTTGGGATGGAAAGAACTTGCACGAAAAACAGATTCTATTTATGCACTAATTCCAAATAAGAAGGAAACGATTGTTTTATGTGATAATTACGGGCAAGCCGGAGCGATTAATTATTATACTAAAAAAAGAATCAAAGCCGTTTCTTTTAATGCTGATTATGTGAATTGGTTTAATCTGAATGCCCTCTATAAAAACCTGATCCGAATTAAAACATTTGAGGAAAATAGTAATGAGTTTAAAGAAACAAGTCCTTATTTTAAATCTTCGGGTATTGCTGGAGAAATAACCAATAAATATGCTCGTGAGTACAAAACGACTATTTTTGTTTTTACCGAAGCAAAAATGAATATTAATAAAAGAATAGAACAAGAGATTAAACAAGAAAAGAACTACAGCAAATAATGACTGATTTCAACAATATCGAATATTTAAAAAACGGAAACAAAAGACAAATTCATGCTTTTGAAGTCCTGACTCAAAATAAAATCTTATTGAATTTATCCGAATTTGAACCCATTTTAGTCGGCACGATTCCCATAAATATTGATATTGAAAACAGTGATCTTGATATTATTTGTTATTGGAAAGACAAAACCAATTTCATAGAAAAACTTAAAGCTATTTTTGAAAACCAAAGTGATTTTAGAATTAGAGAAACATTAATTGAAAATGAAGAAACAATTGTGGCAAACTTTAAAATTGATGATTTTGAAATTGAAGTGTTTGGACAAAATATTCCAACCAGAAATCAAAATGGTTACAAACATATGATTATCGAGCATCAAATTCTAAAAATAAAAGGCGAAAACTTCCGACTAGAAATCATCAAACTCAAACAAAAAGGTTACAAAACTGAGCCTGCTTTTGCTTTTTTATTGGGTTTAAAAGGGAATCCATATGTAGAATTATTAAATTATGATTGTAGTATTTAATCTTTTAAAAATCAAAACACTGAATATCTGTACTTTATAATCCAAAACAAAGCTTTCAAAAAAAATCAGTAATTTCTTTGCATAACCGTATTTACTCCGTATCTTTGCACCCGAAACATCGCGGGATAGAGCAGTAGGCAGCTCGTCGGGCTCATAACCCGAAGGTCACAGGTTCGAGTCCTGTTCCCGCTACTAGACCGGACAAATGAGAAGATGACTCATTTGTTCGGTTTTTTTTATGCAATAAAGCATTATTAATCAACAAAATACACCTTGCAATAACGTTCACTCTAGGGGTTCGATATGTGCTTCCATCAAAATACAGTTTTTCAGGGTATATCGAACTTATTACATATCTCTTGGTCTCTATATCGCCTTCTTTATAAACGGTTGATAGCCTTGAAAGGGTATTTAATGCATCATCAAGATTTTTCTTAATATTGTGGTTTTTTTGTTCAGACAGGTATGCAGAAAGTTCTTCCTCTAAGTTATCAATGTTTCTTTTACACTCTTCTTTGATTTCCCTGTAATCATCTGCATCCAATTTTTCAGCCAAAAGTAACTCTCTTGCCTTTGAAAGTTTTGTATTAAATTTCCCGATTTCCAACGCGATGGCCCTGCGTCTATTCTCAAACACAGATGTAAAACTTTTATAATTGGTCATCATTATATCATGTAAGAGCCCTTGAATGACAACCGGAAATTCATATTTTTCCAAATTATTCTGGAATATCTCATTTGCTTTGACTGCACTTTTTCTAAAACCGCATTTTGGAATACAATGATAGTAGTAGTAATACCCTCCCTTAGAACCCTTGGAAGCACTGCCGGTCAGATTCCTTTCGCAATCTGGACAAACTAAAAAACCTCTCAAAGGCAAGTTATCATCTGAACGAAGCTTTAACTGAGGTCGTACTTGGTGTTTGTTTCCATCAATTATATCCTGAACCTTATAAAACAAAGCTTCAGAAATTAAGGCATCATGCTGGCCTTGTACAGAATGTGCCTCCTCATCTTTATATTTTTGAATGAAGACCTTCCCACAATATACAACATTCCGCAAAGCCACATGAAAAGCACTTCTGCTGATATTCTTACCTCTTTTAACCATTGCCTGACGCACTTGATCTACCGCCAGCACACCTTTACCAACTTCATTAAATGCCCATTGTATATTACTTCCTTCCGGTTCTTTTATGGCAATATACTTTTGACCATCCTCTTTTGTTCGATTGATGTAACCATATGGAGCCATACCTAAAACCCTCCCTTCTTTTTTAGCACGACGCATACCGTAAAATGTATTTAAGGCACGCCTGTCATTTTCAACTTCAGGAGCAGCCAAATATATTGCGAGCATCATTTTATTTTCAGGAACAGAGAGGTCAAGTGGTTGCTCCACAGCCTGCGGTTCAATACCCAAACCATTAAGTATATTAATCATTTGGTAAGCGTCTCCGGCATTCCTGCTAAAGCGGTCCCACTTAGTAAACAGTACAAACTCTGGTCTCGCCTTACGTTTCTTTACTGCATCAAGTAGACGTATCCATTCTGGTCGCTTAAAGGTTTTTGCAGAATGGTCTTCAAAAATAACGTTATCGACGTGAATATTGTGATTAATACAATACCTGCGCAGGCGTTCATCTTGGTCACGTTGTGAATATCCTTTATCTGCCTGCTCATCTGTTGACACTCTGATATATAAAATTGCACTTTTCATAATATGATAGATTTTGTTAACACATTGAAGATATTGGGTTTAAGTATCACAAAATTAAACAAACTACGGAAGTTTAAAGTGTTTTCTAATAACAAGATATGTTAAATTATGCAAGAAATCCATTATTAAAACCGCATCTTCATACGGCACTTCCATTCCCGCATCTTTCATTCGTTGAAATGCTACTTCTATAGCTATCTTTTTTAATTCAAAATCATTCATCACTTCGCATAATTAATAGTCCAACATTGCGCAACTAAATTACTGCAATGCCATAGAAGCACTATTTGTACGGCATTCAAAGGATTTTTTTGGCAAAGGTTTGCCGTTTAGAGAATGTCGTATAATTACGAAAAAAAACTGGCTACAATTTGAACATATTGGAGTGCAATTAAAAAACTAATCAAACGATTTAACAAGCCTTGACTTCCTCTCTAAGGTTTTTGCGCGGGCTGGCAGCATTCGAATCTTTTGTCTTCCCAATTTTATTTTGGGACTCAATAACTTTATGCTGAAATATTATAGTAAAGAAAATCTTTGTTCAAGTATAAAGCAAAAAAAAAGTCTTCTCAAAAAAATGAAAAGACTTACGTCGTGGTGGCAGGATTACCTACCTATTCCTTAATTTGTTGATTTTATTGGTGTTTCAAGGTGTTCACTCCAAAAGGGGTAGGCAAATAGGTCTCATATTTAATGAATTACCTTGTAGCCACTTGTGTCCTCGATCAATTTAATCGCGTCAATGTACTATAATAAGCGTAAAGATATTAAAAATGCCAGTATAATACAACATTTAATAATCGTCCTCTAATTAAGGCTGTATATAATTATCATGGTCGTCCATGGCGGCGAAGAATATTTTTTATGGAAACGACTTGGCTAAGAAATTTTTTTACAAACATCTAATTAATATTAAACAATATAATGATTGACAATTTGAAAGCATTTTAAATGTAAAACAGTAAAAAAAAATTAACTTTACCAACAATTACATATGATTTATATTAGAGTTTAAATGGCAAAAAAAGAAGTATTAACAGATTTGTGGGTTTATGAATTGCTCAAAGAGGCAAATATTGACTTACATCCACAAGGAAGTAACATACGTGATATTGACAACGCTTTAAAATCAGCATCAAAAGCTGGAACCGGAAAAGTTGGCTTTCCGGAATATTGCGGAATAGTTAAAGATTTCGTTTTAATTATTGAAAATAAAGCGGATGTTTCACTACACCTAAAGCGAAATGAAAAAGAGGTGATTTGTAATGATATTGCTAGTGTAAAAAATTACGCAGTAAATGGTGCGTTATTTTATGGAAAGCACTTGGCTCAAAATACGCTATATAAAAAATTTATTGTATTTGGCGTTTCAGGGAACGAGAAAAGGCATAAAATAACGCCCATTTTTATTGATGAGCGCGGAGGTTATAAAGAACTTGACGATGTAGAAACATTTACACTCTTCAATGATAAAAATATTGAAGAATACTACACAAAAAACATACTCAAGGAGCAAACGCCTGAAGACAAAACAACTGAGGAAATTTTAAGGGATGCCAAAAATCTACATGAGGATTTAAGAAATTACGGTAGTATTCAGGACAAAGATAAGCCTCTAATAGTTTCAGGTATTCTTTTGGCGTTAAGAGAAATGGAGCACAAAGGATTCAGTATTGATAGCCTAATAGGTGACGAAACAACTACCGACGGCGAAAAAATTTATGAAGCCATAGAAAAAAACTTGAAAAGAGCAAACGTCTCTCCTCAAGTTAAGAAGGATAAATTACTTAGTCAGTTCTTGGTGATTAAAGACACTAAAGCTATTAATGAAGAAAACAGTTATTTAAAGAAAACGCCTCTAAAGCATTTTACCGAATTTTTATACGAGAACATATATAAAAATATAAAGTATATACAATCTGCCGAGGACTATTTGGGTAGATTTTATGGTGAATTTATGTCATACTCCGGTGGTGACGGCCAATCTCTTGGTATTGTACTGACACCAAAGCATGTTACAGAGTTATTCTGTGACTTAGTAGAACTAAAACCGACAGATTCAGTTCTAGATCCTTGCTGTGGAACAGCGGGTTTTTTAATATCCGCTATGCATAGTATGCTTCAAAAAACTGATAATCCTGAACAGCAACGGAATATCAGAAAAAATCAATTACATGGCTTAGAGCTGCAGCCTTATATGTTTACAATTGCTACCACAAATATGATTTTGCGAGGCGATGGGAAAAGTAACCTTGAACAAGAAGATTTTTTAAAATATAATCCTTCTGTATTGCAAGAGAAAGGGTGCACGGTCGGAATGATGAACCCTCCCTATTCAATGGGTAGTAAAAATAATACCAGTTTATATGAAATTAATTTCACAGAACATTTACTCAACTCTGTAGTACAAGATGGTAAAGTAATTGTTATTGTGCCACAATCATCAATGACAGGTAAAACAAAAGAGGAACAATCTATCAAAACCAATATTTTAAAATCCCACACCTTAGAAGGTGTTATTTCTTTAAACAAAAATTCATTTTATGGAGTAGGAACAAATCCATGCATTGCAATATTTACAGTGGGTGTTCCACATTACAAAGACAAAAAAGTAAAGTTTATCAATTTTGAAAAAGATGGATTTGAAGTCCAAAAGCATAAAGGACTGGTTGAAACAATCGAAGCAAAGGATAAAAAACAACACTTGCTTGACGTGTGGTTCGACCGTATAGAATCTGAAACAAAATTCTGTGTAAAAACAACTATCGAAGCAGAAGATGAATGGCTGCATTCTTTTTATTATTTTAATGATGAAATCCCGATTGGAGAAGATTTTCAAAAAACCATTGCCGATTATCTTACTTTCGAATTTAGTATGATCATGCAAGGCAAGGAAAACTTATTTGAGGATCAATAACCTTATAAATATGGATTTAAACAGTATTCAATGGCGCGAGTTTGACCTAAATGAAATTTTTCCAAATATTCAAAGGGGAAAACGATTAAAAAAAGATGACCACATTATTGGTGCCAAGCCATATATTTCTTCTACCGCCTTAAATAACGGAGTTGATGGATTTATAGACAATACAGAGAAAGTCAGGATTTTTAATACCTGCTTAACTATAGCAAATAGCGGTAGCGTTGGTGCAACTTTTTTTCAGCCATTTTCATTTGTTGCAAGTGACCATGTTACAAAGCTTGAAAACTCAAAGTTTAACAAATATGTCTATCTCTTCATTTCGAGCATATCTAAGCGACTTAGTGAAAAATATAGTTTCAATAGAGAAATAAATGATAAAAGAATACAGAGAGAAAAAATAATTCTTCCAACAAATTTAAAGGGTGAGCCTGATTACGCCTTTATGGAAGTGTTTGCCCGTCAAATAGAAAAAAAGAAAATAATAAGTTTTCGAAGATACATTGCCAGTAGAATTGAAGAAGTTAAAGACTTCAAAGTAGTTGAATCGGTCGACAAAAAAAATTGGAAGGAATTTAAAATAGTCGATTTATTTGATTTTGAAAAAGGAGATCAAAATAATATGGCAAACATTAAAAAAGGTTTCATCCCTCTGGTATCAGCAAAGAAGGGGGAAAATGGATACAAGGACTTTGCAGCGCAAGCAAATAAAAAACTTTACTCCAAAAATAGCTTGACTTTAAATAATGACGGTGATGGCGGAGCCGGTATTTCATTTTACCAGCCTATCGATTATTTATTAGATAGCCACGTTACAGCGTTGTTTCCGAAAAATAAACTAAGTAGGCATGTCCTACTATTTATATCAAGGTGTATAACTAACCAGAGAGATAAATTTGGACATGGTTATTCACTAACAAATAGTAGATTAAAAGCTTTACTAATAATGTTGCCAACTAATAAAAAAGGCGAACCTGACTATGAGTATATGGAAAACTATATAAAAAAATTAGAGTACGACAGACTTATAAAATACAATATGATAAAAGCTATACAGGAGATTTAGCATTGAATATTCTGACTCACTTTTAGAATTTATAGGCAAGTAAATATGTTTTATAATTTTCCTTGTTTTAATGTTTAGTATTTTTTTTACTAATATTTCAAAAGTTTTACGCATGGCCTATGAAGAACATTAATCTTCGTTTGCTAAGATATATGTTTAAAAAATAATCGTAAAATCCCTATATGGGATGTATTATATCACCGAACCATTTTTGCAAGCCCAAAATTGCATTAGCTGATAATTCTTGTGTGAATAAAAGACTTAGACGATGCTTAGGTCGCGAGCACGCAACGTAGAAAAGATTTCTATTTCTCTCATAAGCTTCACGATTGGCTACTGGTACATTACCAGTGTTGACATACTCAAGCATTTGGTTCCAGTTATAGTGATTCCAACCCCTGCCAAAAACAACTATTACGTTTTCAAATTGAGCACCTTTAACACCGTGTTTAGTGGAATAAATGGTTTTATCGTCTATATATTTTGATAAATTTCCAATTTCAGGATAAGGTATTGCTCGAACACCATCATATTTCGCTACAAATTTTTTATCCTCCTCACTACGTTCCGCTTCGGGCTGAAGTCGAACCCCCGCTAAGCGGTTTTCACGCTCATCGATTTTCTTTGGCAGCCTTGGTTTTGATGTCACTTTAAGTAAATCTATTACGCTGCCAATTGTACCATTGCTACGCGCATCATTTAGCTGTGTCATTGCTTCATGCCATACCTGCTTATCGGAATGTCTTCTAATTCGATTGGTATTTATTCTAAATGCCTCTATCATTAAGCCATAACGCTTTTCTATAAATGCCTCAGCACCGATTTCTACCGTGTCGGTCAAAAAAGAAATATATTCATTGTTCTTTTTCAGGTAATCATCTGAATCAGAAAATGCAGTGGAAAGAGTTTGATATCCTTGTTCAGAAGCAAGAACATTGTTAGTGAGCATTAATATTTTTGTTGTTTCAGGAGAGATATTCCATCCTGACACTCGCAAGTGTTCTTTGAGTGTTTCCAACCGCTCGTGAGCTACATCTTCGGGTAAATCACCATTCCAGTGTGCCCCAGTGCGTCGCATGCCTGTAAAATTATTAGTATGGTAAACACTGATTTCGCCCGCAGAATTTGGATCATGTTCGTGCTGAGGCAATTCAGGCCGCATATTGTTTAATACATCAACAATGCTTTTATCCGATCTAAAATTAGCCTGTTTTCCAATTGAAAGTAATTTATCATCTGAAGCTTGTATCAGACCGCAAGAACTTGAACCATAGATTTTTTGCCAGTGGTCTCCAAAAAAACCAATCAATGGTCCTTCTTCGGTTTCAATAAAATGGTTGACCAAAGCATTTGCTAACGACAAGTTAGTATCTTGATATTCGTCGATCAACAGCACAGGATATTTGTTTGCAAATATCTTTCTAAATTTTACGTCGCCTAATAGTGACGTAAAGAGTTTAATCACATCGTCATGATGCAAGAAAATCTCCGTTTCAGTAATTTTGGGATATCCCAAATTATAAATAACTTTTTGGTCAGTAATACCACCAACTTCTTCAATTCTTGCAACCCATTTATCTCCTAAAGCAGATATCCCATCTCGTAATGGTTTTTGAAAAACCTGCATAACTTGCCAAGCAAAAGCATGAATTGTATCGGCAATTATGACTGGATGATTATCAGTACGAGATTTAATTTCATCTTTTGCAACATTAGTATAAGTGATACAAGCAATTTTCTTATTTGCTCTTTCAAACTCTACTGAATATTTAGCTATTAAATGTTTTAGTGCTTTAATGAGGGTATAGGTTTTTCCTGCACCTGCACCTGCTTCAACAAGAAAATTTTGATGCTCATCAATCGCCTTCAGCACTTGCATTAAACATTCTTGCGATGCTTTTTCTGCCGGACTGGTTTGTTCTTCTTCTGCCATCTTTTTATTGTACAAGTTCAACAATTGCTCCTTCAACATCTTCTGCTGGCTGGTTGGGCTTGAGTGCAAGCCACTGCAGGCCTTCAACAATATACTTTGGAGCATTCCAATCCGTTTTTTCCAATCCATACTCTAGAGCAAATGCTGACTTATTCTTATTGTCCGGTGCATTATCGTCAGCAAATTTTTCAATCTCGGCGACAGAGGCGCCTGTTACAGCAAATAAGTCCCGATTGGCTAAGATCAGAGCTTCTTCAAAGCTCCTTCCGCATCCATCAAGCCCATCCTCTGGGATTTGATAAGCGATTCGTCGAGATCCTGAAACTTTTTCATTATTTGTTTTAGCTATGCAATCTACTATTGTATAATGGCCTACTGTACCTGGGGCGAACCAATTTTTTATTCCTGCATTTGAACTATGCGATCCTTCACATACCAGCGATCCTGGATATGTAGTTTTATTATCCTTTACTGTGGAAACAACCGCATCAATATCTGTGATGACCAGGCACCTAAGTTCTAAAAAGTCTAAAAATTTATAAAAATGGTGTGCATAGGCACCGCCAACTTCGATTACGCTGATGTATTGTGTACCTAATGTTGGGAAGTCTTCTGTATGGAGAGTGTCTTCAGGGATCGCAATGTCACCGCCCAGTTCTCCCGTAGAAATAGGAACCACCGGTGTTGAGCTTGACATGGGATTATCTATATTGTTTGCAGTTTCTTCCTGTGTATCTGGGGGCGGAGAATGTTCTTCTGTTAGAATCGCGACACCAAGATCCCTTTCGACAGCAACAACAGCTGTTACAGTATTTGCAGCCACTTTCGCTTGCATCGTTAAAGCGTCACTTTTGCTAATTAATAACGGCATCATTAGCCTCTCTGCTATACCTTCAATCAAAATGGCCTTATCAGCAAAGTAAAGATCACATTTTGTAAGAGTTAAATATTTATGTAAAAATTCTTTGTCGGCCTGCAACTCGTCAGCACGAAATTCTTTTCGCAGGTCTTTTATTGTTGTTTCTCTTTGTTCATTATTAGATGTTAGAAAATATCTTATAGCTTCAAATTCCGCTTCGTTTGCAATATGAGTTGAGTGTGTAGTCACAACAAATTGGACAGGCCAACGTTTCCCTTCATTTAAAACATTTGAAAATTCTTCCGCAATTTCGTAAAGTTTCTTGATAAATATCTGCTGCATCTGCGGATGTAAATGTGCTTCAGGCTCTTCAATAAAGATTATATCTAGACTATTGCTAACAGGTCTACTTTGGTATTGACGAAAAAATTCAAATAGCTGAAACAAAATATATATAAGGTTTCTAGAACCAAGACCGTTATATGTCTCTGGCAAGAATAGGTTGTCGCCCTGATTATACCTTATTTTGGTGTGGCTATCTAAGATGTTTGACACATCAAGACGAGTTTCTGTGCTTAAGTTTGGATCGGCCAAACCTGGATAGCCAAATAATGCTAACGCAGGAAGTAGTTTGTCAAGTTTACCGTTAAAATCGGTATCAACTTTTTCTTGAATTTCATCTATAATTACTTGCAGTGCTTCTGACTTTTCTTTCATGTCTTCAGGCGCCGAATCCGATTTTGATGTTTTAAAAAGTTGCGACAGAACTTTGCCAAGCACATCCTTTTCTGAATGCGTCACATCATCAAGGCCACGCTGTGCATTGATGAAACCTGCTCCAATTACGGCTTTAAATTTGGTATGATCCATCATCGCAACATTAGTTTCATCATTTGGATCTTGTGCAAATATTTTAGCTTCAAAAAGATTCGGAATTTTTTCTCGTAATGACTTAATAAATGTCGCAATGCTTTGCGCACTCTCGTCATTAGTTCCTTCAAATAAATTATCTAATTTGCCATCTTTCAAAGTGTATTGAACCAAAATAACGGCAGTATTACTTGCAACGTTGAGGTCGATAATGAAATCACTTAGAGCGCCCAAGTCTTCAGCGTCAATAGGATATTCAATGGTGATTTTAATTTCAATTGAGGGAATCTCAGCTCGAATTTCTTTATCTTTTGCGCCGCTCAGCTTTTTCTGCAATGCTGATTTAAAACCTTCAATGGAAGAAATACTGAAATCAAAAAGTGAAAAAGTTGGATGTTTGTCTCCTATCAGCCTTCGGAAGATCTCGGTTAATGAGGTTTTTCCAGAATTGTTTCTACCTACCACGACAGTAGTGTAATCTTCTAAGCTAAGAATAACCTTCTTTAATAGCCTAAAATTTCTAATTTCTATTGTTTTGATCTTCATTACGTAAACTTTCTTAAATCAGGTCCCTAATTAGTCAAAGATACCTAAAATTTCAACTAAAAGATGTGCTAAAGTAACCTTTCATGATCTCAATAAACATTAATTTTCAATATGTTACCCTACATACGCAGGCTATTAAAGACTTCAGTGGACAACCACACAACAGTATATCCGCGAAAAGCTAATTAATAAAGCCAAAGAAAAACTTTCTACAACACCAGTCCGTAAGTGAAATCCCTTATGCTGTGGGGTTTGAGCATTCTCAATCTTTCAGCGAATTATTTAAAACTAAAACTGATATCGCCTTTGGAATTCGGGAAGTCGTTTAATTCCAATATTATTTTAAGTGTTCTTAATTTCAGTTAAGTTTTATTCCTGTGAATGAATGTTTCTGAAATTATCTACAGGACCTTTCATTAAAATTTTGTAAAGTATAATAAACGTTCAATTTACCAACTGTAATTTGGCACATCTTGTATATCTTTTCTATATCAATTGTAAAAAGAAAATCAGCTCAATTTTAGTTGAATTGATTTTCATTTAGTTGAGAACAGCCCGCATATATTAATTGAGTTTAAAGCCCTGCTCATCAACTTCATTAGCTATCTCAATAACTTTATGAATTAAGAAGGCCTCAACCAAAGAAAGTGCGTAGTCCCGATCGATGGGCAACATATCTGGCCTTATAACTTCTTCAACATATTGTTCAGGGTTCCATAATTTACGTACTAATTCAGGATGTGCATGTTCAATACTTTGCAGTGTATTCTCGAATTTCCTGTTTGCTGTGTCAATGAATTCCTTGTGATCTTTTCCGGCCAATGGCAGGGTGTTAATTTTAACTGTAGATTTCTTTTCCATGTGGTTAATTTTTTGATTTTCAATTGAGGGTTTCTCTCTTTTAGCTAGACGGTAGTCGTAACCATCACTTTGGTGGCCATCTACATCAGCAAAAACTGTTTTAAAAATGTCCAGTTTGTCCTCGTCATCTAATGTTACATTATTTTCATTTTCCACATCCATGATATAATAGCCCCACTCTTCATTTCTGATTTTGTGCATATTGTCAAACCGTAGTTTGGCTAATTCTAATGCCGGCGGAGAAGCTTTCAGCATTTCTGTCCATTTTTCAAATCCCACCAATTTAGCAATGATATGCTGCGCATTCATTAGTGTGAAATGGTTTTCATGGATCTCGAAGTCTGTGACCAGAGCGTCAACATCGAAAAATTTTGGCGAATACTCGAAGAGTTTGTCGCCTAATGAAGAATCGAAATAAGGTTTTTGTGTTTTAAAATCTTTGTGAAGATTTTTTGCCTGAAGTTTGAAGTACTCAATAGTTTCCATAATACATTCCTTTAGTACCAACTTAATTATCCCGAATATTTGCGTTCGTAATCTTTATTTGGATAATAAGCAGGTAGGTTAGCATTATTAAACTATTGGCTGATGAAATCTTTGCACGAACGAGCAAGCTTGCCAACAAGCATATACAATATTAGCAATAAAAATTTAATTTACCAAACTTATTCCATTGACTTATAACCACATGACTATTAACTAAATATTTATATTTCACTATTCTATTTAGTTGGATTACACATCAACAGCATAAAAATTGAGGGATTTCGGGTTTTAAGGATAGCCAGATTAAATTCAAAGAAGGTATAAATATTATTGACGATAATAATGGTGGAACAACAATTCTCTTGAAAGTATTGTCACTGAATATTGGAAAATAAAACTTCAGAAAAAATTGAAATTGATTATTTTGATAAAAACACCCAATTTCTAATTTACGTGCACTCATGAAAGTGAAACATTTAAATCCATCGCAGACCTGCCGAAGAATATAGAAAAACCTAAATTTTTATTTATTATCTAAGCTAAATTTCTTCAGTATTTCATCAAAATCTGACAGCGCTTTATAATGTTCTCTCATTTCCGTTACAGTACTTAAAGTCTTTATGCTCGGAGCATAAATATCCTTCATTTTTATGTACAGCTCCGCTGCTGTGTGTGATTGCAGAATCTGCACATCACAACCAGTATCAACAACTATCTTTATTAGCGTGTTGTTGATGCTTCGTATTGTGAAATAACAGAGTATGAGATACATATAGCGCATTGCTAAAGATAAAAATTATTATAATATGTTGCAAACCAGATATCATAACTAATTTTTCATGTATTAATAAAGCAAATATCTTGCAGAAAATGATAATCCTTTTCAAGTCTCAAGAAGAGCATTGTTCTGATCATATTGAGCTCCTTTTCCAAATTGAATACTCCATTGCTTCCACTTCATTTTTAAATTCAATAACCAGTTTGCTTTTGTCTCATTTCAGCAGCAAAGGTATTTCCGTGTTCTTAACGCAATAGCAAGGCCAGGCCCTTCAGGTTTGATAAAAAATCTCCACCCCTCCGGGTAGTATTTTTTGTCAAAACCTTGCTATTGCTAAACACTAACCTTTTTTTGCTCCCGAAACGAAACAAAAGCATACTCCTGCTCTTTAGACGAATAAAAAAAATGTCAGCAATGAATAGTAAAATATTAAAAATGGATTTGATGAAACAAAACAGCACCTCCTCTCATTGCCGAATAAAATTTCAAAAAAAAATTAATCACTAAAAATCGTAGGAATTATGAACATCACAGGAAGACTGACAACAGATGCACAGGTACGCAACGTGTCAAACAGCAAAACAGTAGTGAACTTTTCAGTAGTCATCAACGACAGCTACAAAAACAAAGCGGGCGAACGCATAGAGCAGACAACGTACTTCGACTGCGCTTACTGGATAAGTCCCAATGTTGCGAAGATACTCAAAAAAGGTGCGGTTGTAGAACTGACAGGCAAAGTGAGCGCAAGAGCGTGGACAGGAAGTGACGGACAACCACACGCAGGACTGAACTTCAACACCTCACAAATCAAACTGCACGGGAGCGGTAAAAAAGCAGAAACGGCAAAAGCTCCAACAGGAAACAGCAACGACGACGAAAAAGACGACCTCCCATTTTAACAACGAGTATTCAAACAATTTTTAAACTTTTTAAATTATTTATCATGGCACATAATATCAATTTTAACGAGCAAACAGGAAGTTATTCATTTTTCAGCGTGAAAGAAAAAGCATGGCACGGATTGGGGCAGATTGTAGAGCAATATCCGACTAGCGAAGAAGCTATCAAATTTGCAGGATTAGACTACGAAGTCGCTAAAACACCACTATACACCAAAGGAACAGGCATCATCGAAACGGCGAACGGCATTGAGATAGGCAGTAGCGAACTACATGTTCCCAATTATTTCGCCAATATACGTACCGATAATAATGCTGTATTGGGCGTGGTTGGTAAAGACTATCATATCGTACAAAACCGTGAAGCGTTCAACTTTTTTGACGCTATTGTAGGTGGCGGTGACGGTATATTATATGAAACCGCTGGAGCTTTGGGCAAAGGGGAACGGATATTTATCACAGCGAAACTGCCCGATTATATTCGTGTAGGCAATGGTGACGATGTAACGGAGAAGTATATCTTTCTGACCACTTCGCACGATGGTAGCGGAAGTATTACAGCCGCTTTTACACCTATTCGTATCGTCTGCCAAAATACCCTGAATGCTTCACTTCGTTCAATGACCAATGTAGTGCGTATCAAACACACTTCGGGAGCAAAACAGCGTGTTGAAAATGCGCACAAAATAATGGGATTGGCGGACACTCTAAGTACACAATTAGAGGGAATTTTCAATGAATGGGCGAAAGTAAAGGTTACAGACAGAGAAATAAAAAAATTAATTCAGTTGGCACTCTGCCCAAACAAGGAAACTTTGGATTTGCTTAAAAAAGGTGCGGAAGATGAAGTTTCAACTGTATTCAAAAATATCGTTGAAGATGCCTTTGCGTATGCTATGACAAGTGACACACAACAAATGGACACCACAAAAGGCACTTTGTTCGGGGCATACAATGCTGTGACGGGCTACTACCAAAATGTACGCAATTACAAAGATAGTGAAGCCAAATTACAGAGTATTGTAATGGGCGGTACGGCACAGCTAAAATCCCAAAAGGCTTTCGAACTATGTACCTCGTTTGCAACGGACGGAGCGGAAATCCTAAATCTCAATTAAACAATCACAGGCTACCGCCATAAGCGGTGGTAGCCTTTAAAAACAACTACTATGAATATCGGAATTATAACATACAAGGAATACGAAGTAAAAAACATAGGGCTTAATTGGAATTTCAATTTATCAGATCTGCTCCGCATTATGTTGAATAACAAAGATTTTGTCCGCTTTGAAATCTTTGATCCAAATAATAACCTCCTATTGTCAACATACTATCCTAATGTAGAACAAAAGGTGGTATATATCGAAGTTGTAAAGATTAAAAAAGAAACTGAAATTACTGGAATTACCTATGATGTATTCAGAACACCGTCCACTATCCGCAGGATAAAGGTGCGTTGGAACGTAAACGGCAGAAGATTCCGAACAAAGAAAAGAGCCCTTGAGTATGTATATTGGGAAAACAGAAAGGCAACCTTGAAAATTGAGTCATTCGTTGACCGCAGATAGTCCCAAAATGAACGATTTAACAACCATTAAAATTTTACAATGATGAGCACAAATTTTTTCAATCAGATAGCACAGTTGGGAGTTGCAGGGGATTTGCACCTGACAATAGCAAAGGGAGCAGAAAACAACCTTATCGTATCGGTGATGCTTCAAAATGAACAATGCGGAGATACTGCAAAGAATATCATACCACCTCTTACTCTTAGGGGAACAGCCGAAGAACTCGACAATGGTTTTTTTGAGAATATTACCACGCCAATACAAACTGCTTCGGGCTTAATGATAGATATGGAAGCATTTATGAAACAACTTGAAGAAGCCAAAAAGAAATCCGCAATGGAGAAAGAAAAAGGCGACAAGCAGAAGATTGAAAAGGACGCCAAAGACAAAAAGTTTAAAGACGGTATGGCAAAGGCAGACGAATTGGAAAAAGAGGGCAAGTACCGTGAAGCATGGATGAAAGTACCCGAAATAACCGACTATCCCGAAAAGGCTGACGAGATACGCAAACGCAAAACCGAACTATCCGACAAGTTTTCTGCCCCAAGCCTTTTTGGAGCAGAGCAGAATGTATAACCGTAAAATTCAAAAACCATGTTATTAGCAACGCATTTGGAACGAGTATTTATACTTAAAGATAAGGGACAGGACATAAAACTGACCGACCCTGAACCACGTTGGAGCGTAGAAGCAGTACTTAATTTTTATGCCAACACCTACCCCATCCTGACCACCGCTAAAATATCTGCACCAGCTATAAAAGACGATGCAGTAGAATACCGATTTGAAAGCGTAATGGGTACTAAAGGTTAAACCAAAATTTTAAAACGATGAACCATGCACAAACATATCATATCGGGAACAATCAAATCACCCGAACAAAAAAGTCAAAGGCAGTTGCACCAACAACTGGGCGAGTTCGCCCTTTGGATGCAAAGACCCAAGGATGCAAACGAAGTTCAGAAAGACAAACGCAAATCAGTACCTGTGGAAATGTTGCCAATGGTTTTCTAAAAACATCTTTCCTGCCTAAACTACAAGAAAACAAAACGTTACAGGCTTGTCAAAAAACAGCAAAAACGGAAAAGGGTTTTTATAAATCCCTTTGTGAGCTTGCTGAACATTACAAGATAGAACCGATGCAGACCAATCAATTTGAATATCCGTATAATATGGCGTTGGCAATATGGGATATAGAAGAGAAACTAAAGCATTGTGTTTTAAATTGGCAAGAAATACGGTTGTTGCAAGACAGTAAGAAAACTTATTTTATCAGCGAGGAAAAATATAACACAGGCACAACCCTGTATTATATTCCGATTGAACCGCTTTATCAAATGTTACACGACCCTATGCGCAAAAGAAATGCGCAATTGCTAGTTTCTGTTTGCTCTTACCTGTACCATATTGCGGATATTCCTTATTTCAGACAGGAAGATACTTATCTGTATTGGATGTATGAAATGCATAAAGACTGGGTAGAACAGGACGATGAAACAGAGGAAACTGAAATGTACCAATCAGAGTTCAATAAAGTGGAACTGATTGGGGATTGTATCGAAAAAAAGCTTTTTAACCGCATCAATTTGCAGGTATTCGAAAAGCGTTTAAATTCTTTTAAAAGCTGTGACACATTCGACAACGACTGTTGGCAGATAGCCTGTAATGCCTTTGCCTTATATACCCAGTACCCACATACAAGTATTTTCCGAAATGCACCAATAAAAAATGACCCTGAAAGCGAAGCAGAAGAATATGAAGTAATTGGCATGGAAAAGTATATTTCCTTTATATCACACACAACAGGGTGGTTATATGAGAGCATTACGGACACCATTAACAATGAGTTTAACGAATATGGTTTGATGGAAGAACCGACCATTTGCAAATGCTTTGACGGTAAAAACATAACAAATACCAATCTTGATTTTGAGAATAGACTATTTCCCTTATTGGACGATATGTGTAGCCTATTATATAACTATGAAACGACACGAAAATGAAAAATATAAATGACATAACCGCAAGTTTTGGGACATTATACCATCCCAAATCTGCGTTGGTTTTCTATGAAAGCAAAACAGTGGATAAAGATGTATATGTAGAACATTTTGATATGGATAAACAAGGTAATCCTATTAATGCCCATCCGCTCACAGAGCGGGAAGCAAAATCATTGGCAACGGCGTTACAGACTGAAAAAGACAAGGATAAAGCTTTTTTAAAATCCAACGGGATTCTGCCAACAAACATTCTGCATATCAATCCGAATACCGATAAAGGTGCAGTATTATGGTACACTAAAGCAAAAAAACGGCAACTGTATTTTGTGAGCGGTTTGGACATTCCAAGCGGAATTGTGTATGTTCCCCCAATGGTTTGGTATGCCAATAAAAACAGTCTTTGGGTATTTGCACTTGCAAGCGACCGAAGACCAATAGAGAAAACACCTTTGTACTGTGCGCCTTTTTTCAATATATATGAAGATGGCAGGGTATGTATGGGTTCAGTTACCATTAATATCAAAAACTCCGCTTCAGTAGAGGAATTTGTTAGCGCTTGGGAAGACTATTTTTTCAATAGCTATTTTAGTCATTTACTCGGAAACAACAGCCCGATAAAAGGCAATTGTGTAAACCTTTGGAAAGAACTAATTCAAACAGGGAAGCCTTTTCCCAAAGAAGTATTGAAAAAGAATAATAAAACCCTTAAAAACTTACTGTGATGAATACCGAAAAACCAAAAATACATTTTACGGACAATTACTTGATAAGTCCGACTAATCCCATTACCGTAAACGTAATCGGTGCTGGCGGTACAGGCTCAAAAGTACTGACTGCCCTGATGGAAATCAACCATAGTTTAATTGAACTAGGACACGCAGGATTATCCGTTCGCCTTTGGGATGATGATATTGTAACGAGCGCCAATTTAGGAAGACAGCGTTTCGCCCAGTGTGAAGTCGGATTGTACAAATCCGTTGCACTCGTAAACCGTACAAATCGTTTTTCGGGAACGAATTGGAAAGCGGAAACTATGAAATTTGAGAAAGACCGTTTGGGAAAATTGCCCAATAATGCAGTAGCAAACATTTTTATTTCCTGTGTGGATAGTGTAAAATCCCGCTTTGATATTGCCGATATTTTGAGTGTGCAAAAGAATCGGAGACACCATAGGGACGACCCAAAATATTGGCTGGACTTTGGGAACAGCCAATATACAGGACAAGTGATATTATCCACTATCGGAGAGATAAAACAGCCCAATTCTGAAAAGTATGAAACGGTAGACAACCTGCCTTTTGTTACCGAAGAATTTGGAGAATTATTAAAACAGTCCGAAAAGCACGACGACACGCCAAGTTGCTCGTTAGCGGAAGCATTGGAGAAACAGGAATTGTTCATCAATTCGTCTTTGGTGCAAATGGGATGCTCGTTGTTATGGAGCTTGTTTCGTAATGGATTGACCCCATACAGGGGATTTTTTCATAACCTGAAAGATTTTAGCACCCATCCCTTAAAAGTTGGCTGACCCGAAAAATCGGGCGGCAAAAAGACACTCCCTTCCGCTGGTCGGGACAGTCTTTTTGCATTAAATCGGTACAACCATTTTGCCAAAATGCTTCCGCATGCTACGCCTCTCCTTACATTTTATCAAACAGGTTAATTTTTTTTAGATAGGATATGATGTATCCTAATTTTTTATTTTTGAGGACTTCTTTTCTTTCCACATAAGCGTACAAAGAAAAGAAGCAAAAGAAGTCCGCATTACTTTAATTGAATTTACTGCTATTGTTAACTAATTGGCTGTGTTTTTCCAAACAGAAAGATTATCAAAAGATGCTCGATATTTTCAAATTCAATAATTGCAGGCTTTTAATTCTTTCAATGTTATCTGGCTTAATTCCATCATTTTACCATTGTTAGAGTGTTGTATATAAAATTTCAACAAATCCATCCTGATAAATAAAATATCTAGACGATTGCATCAAAATAGTTTATATTTTTTTTATCTTTTTTTTAATAATTTGATTCAAATTTTCAATAAAAAAAATCACGAAATAGTTGCTTTTTAACAAACTAAAGCAATACATTCCTATTAATAATTTCTTAATAGTGTTTCATACATAAGAGTTGAGAAAATTTAAAAATAGGCACAAAAGATTTTCCAATTTCATAAAAGTACAAGTAGACAGTTTAGTACGATTTATGTAAAAACTGCAACTCACTATTTTAATAGTTAATGAAATATCTTCAATTTTTTAGTCTGGTTGCATGGGAAGTGTTTTAATTTTATTGATCAATTATTATTTGAAAAGTGAAGTATACATAATAAAAAATTTGTAGAAGCAAGAAATGTGATATTGAATATAAAAAAGTAGACCTTGATCGAATAAAAGACCTCTAGATATATAGGAAATAAATAAGTATTAAATTATAACTCTATTTAATCTAAATTACTTATTCATAATTTTGATAAAAAACCAGTCGCATAAAGTTATTATTCTATATTTGTAAGTAGTTATTTACTGTAACTAACTCTCTTTATCAACCATTAAATTAATACTTATTTTGGAAATCTCTGAAAAGTCATATGATGAAGTAAAGCATCTAATTCCTGACATCAATTTACTTTTAATAACAGCGAATGATATTGAAACATTTCACGTGCGACAAGCATTATTACCTTTAGAAGACAATGCAGATGTACTAAAAGTGCCACATGGACAGCATACCTATTTCATAGGCATATTTGGCGAATATCTTGCAGTACATGTGCAACTAGGAAAGATGGGTTCCATTAGCTACAATGGTGCAATATTAACGTCATACGATGCAATTGAAGCTTGGCACCCTAAAGCAGTTGTTATGGTTGGAGTTGCAATGGGAACTGACGAAAGCAAACAAAAAATTGGCGATGTATTAATTTCTGAAGCAATAATATCTTATGAAAGTCAAAGATTAGGAAGTGAGGAAATTGTACAACGTGGGCCTATAGTTGACCCTGGTGTGGTATTATTCAATAGGTTCAAAAATTCAACAGGTTGGTCATCTCCAATTGAAAATGGTTTATTCGCTAAAAAACGAATTGGACACATTTTATCAGGCGAAAAACTTATCGATAACCTAGCTGAGAGAAATATTATTCTAAGCAGATATCCTAATGCAATTGGGGCAGAAATGGAAGGGGCAGGTATTTATGCCGCTTGTAAAACAAAAAATGTTAATGAGTGGATCTTAGTTAAAGGAATTTGCGACTATGGTGATGGAAATAAAGGTGTAGATAAAGAAAAAAGGCAAAATCTAGCGTCACAATGTGCGACATCCTTAACTTTAAAAGTTTTTATGTCACGAGTTGGATTTGTTACTATCGGTTTGGAACCGGTAATTAGGAAAACCATTACAAAGGAAGATGATGTAACTTTATTAGCTGAAAAATTTGAAGGTGAGATTGTGGCAATAATTGAATTAAACAATAGAAAAGAAGATATGCATTCCGCAGTTCAAACAACAGTAGCAGCATTTCTAGACTTGAGTTCTTATCAAAAAGCTAATGTTATTGATGATATTGATCTTCCCTTATCAAATTTTATAGAATTAAGTGGTCACGAGATGGATAAAGAAATTTTTCGTTTAGTTAAGGAAAGAAATCTTTTACCAAATTTATGGGATGCTATTAATAAAATAAAACCCTTCACTAACAATAAAAATCCATTCGTATGAGCCAAAATTACACTAGTAAAGAGTACTTCCCAACATGGTATAAAGCAATTGATTTAACCGTTACGCAGGATCTTGTTGACAACAGGATCGCCGTAATAAATGACATAATTAAAGAGGAGAACATTACTCTTTGGCTTGACATAGTAAGGTTGGCTTACGATATTAAGCTTGAAAGCACAGAAAGTAAAACTCTTTTTGAGACTAAATTTCGAGAAAAAGACATTACATTTCCCATAGTTTCGAATGACAATATTATTAAAGTCTTAGCAGAAATATCTCTTTGTTTTTTATTTGAAACTAAGAACAGGTTATCACATTTAATCAGTTTAGCAGTAATTAATGCAAATTTTTTTGAAAAATATACTTCAAGTCAAGTTCCTTTTTATGAATTTGCAAATAACGTAGATGCAAATAAAGAGTCAGCGAGTGATATTGATATAGATGAGATAGAAGACAACTTACTTGAAAAAGCTAACACATTTGAAGAAGACGTAGACGATGAAGAAGCCCTAGATAGCACTGATTCTTTAAATTTGATAAAGGCGGTCACTTATTTAAGTCATGAAAATAAAAAATTAAAAGAAGAAA
Organism: Flavobacterium sp. LC2016-13; assembly: GCF_009707955.1. Taxonomy (GTDB): domain Bacteria; phylum Bacteroidota; class Bacteroidia; order Flavobacteriales; family Flavobacteriaceae; genus Flavobacterium. Next base: position 23,155 of record NZ_WMDQ01000001.1, read on the forward strand.
CAAATATCCTGTGGTGGTTATTTGGTCAGCACAGCAAATCTAATAATGCTTATTTTTCAGAAATTGGTTTGTCAAAAATGGTAATTGCATCCGCACAGGAATTATTTGAATTAAGCAGTAATAGTGGATACAGATCATCGGCTAAACATATTTTATACAAAGTTTTACTACTAAGTAATGATAATAAACCTAAATTAAAGATATTATCATTATCGGACTCTATTACTGAAGCAACTGCACAATCAAAAGAAAAATTATTGCATTTCGGTAATGAGACAGAATTAACACCTTTTATATATGCACTTGATCTTGAAAAAAAGTTTATGGATATGGCTGTTTGGAAGGCTGCTTTTAATAAAACAGTTGGTGCAGGAGTTGCTGATAAAAAATATAAGCCAGAAGAACTAGCTTTCCAATTTTATAGAGAAATTATCTTTCTTCAATCCTTACAAATGTTGAAAAATGATTGAAGTAAAAGCTTGTTCACAACCTGATTGTGCAATTAGAAAAGACGGCAAGTGTTTGGAGGGTTTGGAGCACGAGGAATGCCCACACTTTTACTGGGATGATAGTAATGAAGACGAAGAATACATAGAAAATGAAACTCCGTCCATTCTCAACAAAGCATCTAACAAAATAGATGTATTTAGTGGTTCAGAATTAAAGCTAACAGAAATAACCTCAATTACTAAAAGATACGCATGTGACTTAGTGGTTATACTAGGTGATTTAGATTGTGGTAAAACAACTCTACTAGCGACAATTTTTGATCTTTTTCAAATTGGTCAATTTAAAAAGTATCTATTTGCTGGGTCTTTAACTCAAAAAGGATTTGAGATAAGAAGCCATTTGTCTCGGATGGTTTCCGGTTCTACTAGAGCAGATACTGAAAGGACTAAAGCGCTTGATTTTCGAATATTGCATATAGCAATTAAGGATATTGAAACCCCTCTAAAAAAACATTTTTTACTATCTGATATATCAGGTGAAACTATACAATTAGCCAGAAGTTCAGGATCTGCTATGAAAGAGCACCTGGGGGTGGTTAAACTAGCTAATCATGTAATATATATTATTGATGGAGAAAAGATTGCTGGATCTGAAAAAGCTGCTACTTTACTTGATGCTCAAGTATTTATTCAGTCCGCATTAGATAATAAAATATTTACTATCGATACCATACTTAATATTCTGATATCAAAATGGGATCTTTTAGAAAAGTTAAATAATTTTAATTTGGACGAAACTGTCATTAATAAAATCAATAGTCGCTTTTTAAGTAGATTGAAAGGAATAAATTATAAAAAAATTGCTTCCAGACCAGATTTAGAAACACCTACAACAATAGAACTTGGATTTGGATTAGAAGATTTAATTGAAAATTTTATGATAAATCCGGTTGCGCAAAAAAAACTACCTTTACAAGAAAAGGTTTCTGAACGATTTATTGATAATTATAGAATAAAATATAATGAGTGATAAAGGAATATTATTTTCGGGTCTTCCAGAATCAGGTAAAACTACGTTTTTAGCAGCTTTGTGGTATTTTATATTCAACAATGTTGAACAAGGCGAATACATGCATGATAGCCTTGAAGACAGCGAACTAGAATATCTAAATCTGATCAGTCGGAATTGGGCTAGTTGCCGTGATGTAATTAGAACAAATCAAAATAAAATTGAATTTGTGGATATCAAAATTATTCATAAAGATTCCGGAGAATCTATGATTTTAAACGTGCCCGATATTTCGGGGGAAACTTTTAAAACACATTTCGCGGATAGAGAATGGGATGAGGAATTCGATTATATATTAGATAACGTTGAAGGCATATTACTATTCATTGATCCAAGGGATGTGAAAAATAAACCACGTTTTATTTATCATGAAAGTCAAAATTATATTTATTTTGGTGAATCAATGATTAATACAAATTTAGAACAGAGTTGGACAGAAGAGTTAGTTCCTAGTCAAGTTAAATTAGTTGACTTCCTGCAGATGATTGATTTCAACAAACCAAATATTTTAAGAAAAGTATCTGTTATAATTTCCTGTTGGGATGTAGTAAAACAAGATCATACACCAGAAATGTGGTGTAAAAATGAACTGCCGCTTTTACATCAATATTTGACTTCAAATGAAGAAATTTTTAAAGTTAGATATTTTGGAGTAAGTTCTCAGGGAGGATCATATGAAAAAGAAACAACAAAAGAGGCTCTACTTGCAATTGACCCACTTGACCGAATTAAAGTTACCGATGGCACCTGCATTTCTAACAATATTTTAAGTCCAATACTTTGGATAACAAATGAAAATAAAGATTGATCAAACTCTACATGGTTATCAAAATGGCCATCAACTGTTAATGTCATCTTCGCAACTTTCTGGTGATGCGAAGAAAATTTTATTGGTTCAATCCGATTTGTCCGGTTCGAACATTGATGAAGGATTTAAAATTTACATAAGTGGATATCCTTTAGCAACTCATTATGCCTTTAGCAAAACATGGTACGCGGACGAAATGAAGCGACCAGGTTGTGTATGGACACACACTTTGCTTATACAGTTTTCAGATTTGGGTAAAATACCAGATCTAGATCAACTCTTACTTTATTTTAAAAGGCCAATCAAAGATAAATATGAGGACTATTCTACACCAATATCAATTGAAAAAGATGACTTATTAAATTCAGATTCAATTTTTGATGACTTTACAAAGGCTATACCAGTATTAGATGCTGTTTATAATTATCCTGAAAAAACTATTATTTATCCTGCATATACTTCTTTGGAATTTGAAAGATTAATAATTCAAGTGTGGAGCAATCAATGGCCAAGATTAAGGAGAAATTTTTCATTTTGCACAGGAGCATTAAATTTAAAAGTTGTAGATGGAGTGGAATTTGATCTCCAAATAGTACCTATCAGAACTACTGGCTCAATTGAAAAGCAAAGTTCAAACAGTTTTATAATAGGAGATCAAATTATAGAAAATGAAAATTGGATTTCTCTTTTCAATACCTCTTCAAAAAATCATTTACGTAAATTTCTTTGGTTTTATGGTTCTGATATAAAGGGAATAAGAAGAAATTATAAACCTCTAATTGAGTTGTATGAATTTTCTACTCTTAAAAGTTCATCATTCACATTAATTAACAATTTGGTATCAAATCGATTTGAAGATAATGAGGGTAAACTTATAAAAAATGAAATTTACAATGAGGGAATACTATATGAATTCAATGAAAAGGAGGTATTGGATTACTTTATTTTAAATGACAATAGTAATATTGATAAAAAATATATAAACCAAAGACTTATTAATGCTTTAAAATCAAATAAAATTAACGTTAATGAGTTCGTAGATTTTTACATAAATGCAAAACAAGATCTAATAAGCAGTGATGTTTGGGAGAATATTTCGATTTTGCCATCAGATATAATAAATTTATTTGATCGTGATTCTCGATTAATTCCCATATTTTTGAAGGAGATACCTCGAATAGCTATTTTAGTCGATACTTGGAAGTTACCTATTGAAACACAATTGAAACTTATAGAAATTTTAGAAAATTCCTTACATGTAAATTGGGAGTTAACTATTTCATCTATATTAGAATCTAAAAGTTCTGTTATATATCAATTTTTAAGAAATAATGATCAAAGAGCCTATTATATAATTAAGATATTTAATAATATTGGATTTCCCGATTCACCAAATATTGTTTCATCAATCTTTGCGAATAGAACAATTTTGAAAGATTTTATCAGGAAGAATATTTCAGTACTCAGTGTGCAATTTTGCTGTAAGATATTTCAATACCTGAATTATCCGGAGTTAAATTCTTTAGGGTTGGATTCAAGTTATTGGAAAGTTATCTATAAAAAAGTAGATGACGAACAAACAAGGATATTTGCCTCATGTGTCTTATTGTCGTTTGGTTTTAATAGAAAGGTCTCTAATCCGGCATTAATAGTGGCAGAATGTTTTCATGATGTATACTACTATGCTAAAAAATCAAAAATCCAATACAATAATTGGCAATTTATTCCAATTGATGCCACGGAACAGGATGAAGAAGATTCTCTATTTTTATTTTTTAGTTATTTATTCTCTCCAAAAAAAGCTGATGTGCCAAGTTGGGACTATTGTGAGTTACTTATTCGTACTTTAGTTAATAAATTTATTAAATTTCATTGGTCTCAGCAATATTTTTTAGATAGTCTTAAAATATTTGATACAACAAAGAGTGCTTTGAGTTATGCTATTGGTTTTAAAAAAGGCAGAAAATTTATGGATGAAATATTATTTAATATCGATAAAAGAAAAATCCAAATTAACGATCATCAGGTTCAACTTATCACTTCTTTAAGAAGAGAATTAAGGCATTAATAGTTTCTTTAATTGATAAAAAAAACCGACTTATAATGATCTAATATACAAGTCGGTTTTGTTTATTTAACCGCATCTTATTCTTTAATCGCTGCTGCTGTTAAACTCAAAACTCAGTTGCTTTTCATTACCGAAATTATCGGAAATCCATACTTCAAAGGATTGGGAAACGACGGAATGTGATGTATAATACAACCTGAATTGTTCTTCTGGCAACGAATATGAGTCATTGGGCTTATAAGGAATTTCATTTGAGTACCTCAACGTTCCCTTACCATCGAACTGAAAGTAACGAATAAAATATTGCGTGCCGGTATAGTTACCTGTCGGCTGTATTGTTCCCCTTATCTCCACTGTATCGCCATTGGAAATTTCTTTGGGTACAGGCATGACTTTTACTTCAAAAGGAAAATCATTCTGTATTTCCAGTTCGTCTTTACTGCAAGATATCAAAGTAAAAGAACTTAGAAGGACTGCCATGAGTACGGGCAGTAATCCTATTGTGAATTTATTGAAAAATGCTTTCATCGTTTTACGTTTTAAAAGTTAAACCTTATTCCCACACCTGCTGAGGGTCGGAACTGTTTCATATCGGTACCCCACAAAATTTTTGTACGCCCCTGAAGGAGCAGTACAAAATGGTCAGAGAGGTACGTTTCGAGGGACAGCCTTGCACCGGCACCATAGATGAAGTTGTCGTCACTTACTATTTTCGCCCCGTCATATAGCAGCTGTTCACCACCGTTGACACTTTCATAACCCAGTACACCAGTTATCGCTGCATTGAGTGTAATGTTCTTGTAGGCATCGCCTAAGAGAAAGAAACCGCAACCGCCTTCTGCGGTATACGTCTCCTGTGGTATACTTAGATTCTTATAATTGTGATATTGATGGGTGTATTCCAAAGCCCAAAGCTGGTAGTTACCGTTTTTTCCGTTTATAGTCATTGCTAGATTAATGTAGTAATCATTGCCAATTCTATCATTGGATAATATCCCTGCATTTACTTCCCATCCTTTTTGTTTAGGCAACATGCGCTGTCCTTGTGCCACTACGATCCCCATTAAAATGAGCATCATGGTATAGATATACTTTTTCATTTTCTATTGTTGTTTTAATGGATACTAAAATTTAAGGTGCATGTCGCTTATCAATCGGGCTTTTATCAAATTCGAATTTTCCACCTTTAGAGTTTGATGCCTCCCTCCGTTCTTCTCGAAAATCTCAATAAGCAACACCTTGTCATCGTCAATGGTAAACTGGTCTAGCAGGAATACATTCTGGTCAGTTGCATTGCCGTCAATGGCATCAAGGGGCTTATAGGTACGCAGTGGAATTATTGTTCTTTCCTGTAATACGGTTCGCCTGGCTAACTTTTTATCCACAATCTTAAAATTGATAAAATCAATCTGGAAAGGAACATTGGTGCGGTTTGCGAGTTCCGTATGGAAATAGTACTTTCCATTATGGATGTACATTCCCTTCAGGATAAACTGTATGCCGAAACTTTTAGCCCCGATATGTTTTACAAAACGTTTATCGTTTTTATAGATGGTTTCCAGTATCAAACCTGCCAGAGATGGTGAATTGTTTCCCAACTCTTCAAAAAGCACATCGTTTCCATTGTTTTTATCCACTGCTTTTTGCATTGTCAACAGGTCATAGCTCAACGTCTGTGGACTGGAATTATATTGCACATCGAAATTGTAAAAACGGCCGTCATTAGTAATCACCGAAAAGTTAGTTTCGGCTTCAAATTCTTTTGCCGAGGCTTTTACACGAAGTACATTCTCAGCATCTTCCGCTTTTTCGGCGATCAGATACGCGCTTCCAAGATCGACATATCGTATAGCAGTTGGAAAAATCAAATGCGAAGTCTTGTCGTAAGTAACTTCCATTCGGTACGGTTCTATCTTGCCCAATGCAAGCTGGGTTTTCTCGCTTTCCTGAGCAAAAGATGTTACGACACTGCCGATCAATAGGGCAAGTGCCCAAAAGGTTTTAAAATATTTTTTCATTGTTTACTTTATTAGGTTTACTATTATTTTTTTGAGACAAGCAGCAGTTGATGCCCAGCCTTTATTGTGACTTTCGGCGTCCTTACTTTTTTGGAGAAGTAACCTGAAATTCCCTGAACCACACCACGGCTTAAATCAGCTGCCATCTGCTGTCCTGCCGATTGGGTAAGCATCAGGCTTGTTCCTGAAGTCTGGCTCATATTACCTGCCATCTCGGAAAGAGCGTTCATTTCAGGAGAATACGGCACGAACAAACCTTGCTGACCATCAAGGTCATAAATGGTTATATCTACAGGAATAATATTCCCGCCAATTTCTATTAATGTAACTTTTAACTGTAAACGCCCTCCCTGAAGCTTTGCATTTGCAGTTAAGATTGTTCCCTGCGGAATGGTACGGTTAGCTGTTTGGGCGGGTTCTAATAAACGAAGACGTACTGCGCTTTCGCCGATAATCGTCTGCGTTTCCTGTACACAGGCTTTAACACTATTCTTTGGTTGTACCACCTGCTGGACTGAACCTGCTGTATAAAAACTATGTTTTTTGGTTTCGCTCCAGTCCGCTAAAAAGGTACTGTCGGCAGGCTCCCGATATAATGCTGATACCGTACTTTTCCTTTCTGGGGTGAATGCTGCGAAATATTCTTTTTGAGTCGTGACAGATGAAGCTGGAACAGCATTGTTTTTGTTTGCAGCTTCTCCGGAATTTGTTCCCGAAGGAAGATACTTTGCCGCCATTTGATACGATTTTTCCATGAGTGCCATCTGGTCATTTACCGTTACACCGGCAGGAACATCTTTTTCAGCAAGCTTTTCTTTTAACTCTTCCAATTGTCGTCGGAGTTCCTGTGTTTCGCCATTACCATCCTGATAGAAAGACCCTAATGTACTTTGTGCGTTTCGATAGCTATTGAGTGCCGGATTTCCAGATTTTCCTGACCTGCTGGTATTCTCATCGCTTTGGTCTTGTTCACCGGAAAGTAACTCTTCGCCCTCATTAGACGTCCTGTCTTCGTTCCAGTAATCGGACAGTGTGGTAAGGGCACTACGTTTTTCCTGGTCTTTCTGTTCCAGCATTTCCTGTTCATAGGCCTTGCTTTTATCAGTTGGCATTCCTGCGCCCGTCGCCTGTGGTACGGCATCGTTCAGTCCGATGTTTTCAATTTCCTTTTTGTCCTCCGACGGTTTAAATATCAGGTACATACAACCTACGAACACAATCCCCATTAAACCAAATATGAGCGGTTTTTTGAGCTTCTCGGCTTTGTTCTGAGTACCGTCTTGCAGTACATCAGAGGTCGCTGCCGGGTTTCCTTCTGTCACCCGAACAACTGACTTTTTGTTCTCATTTTCTTTCATAAATCTTATTTTTTAGAATTGTTGATAATGTGTCCTGTAAGGATGCAGGACTTTCATTCTTTTTCAGGACAGGATTTTCGATATGCCCGATAACCATACTGTCATCGTACGTTGCGATATCATAGCAAACTTTAAAAATGACTCCTGCGGTAAGCAGCAGGTAGGCCATAAAAAAGTAAAGTGTGTATTTATGCTGTTTCCGTAAAGGCAATGCCTGCCAACGTTCGTCCAGTTTGTTAAAATACCTGACCATATTTTCCCTTAATTTTTTCATATCCATACAATTTCTCTTGTTATAGCTTGAAACGCTTAGGGCTTTGACCTGCCGTTTGCTTTTGTTCATCATTGACCAAAGCAACTGCATCCACCGCTTTAGGAGCGGTTTCAGTAGACAGGTTTGTCAGTTCCACTCTTTTCAGCAGTTGCCCAAAACGGTCTTTTTTTTCAATTTCCATTCTGTTAAGTGAGAATTTGCCGTGCAGGTATTTTACCCACATACTGCATTTAACACCTGGCTTCTCTTCTCCCGACCATTGCAGGTAGCTCGTCAATAACAAATCCTTTTTAGGCAAACTATCGGTACCTTTTTGGCAGTTTTCAAGATACTCCCCAATACTTTCTTTCAACTTTCCGGCATACGCTGCCTGCGTATGGAAATAGCCGTCATATCCTTTATTGGTAAGGATTTCTGCAAACGTGCTCAAATCTGATAATACTTCCATAAGATTGTTTTTTAGCGTTCAATAACTTCTATATCCCGGTTTTCTACTACCGCAAACTTTTCAATATTAAAACCCTGCGGGTTATTGTCCGAACGGACAGAGTTCACTAGAAAACAGGATGTAACTAAATTTCGTTTTGTCACATTACTGGAGCGGATAATGAACTGTTTGGCATAGCTGCGTACTGAATAAGGATAGTTCTCGAAATTGCAGACTACACTGTCCAGTTCGATACGCTGCTGTACATTGCCCGATATGATTCGGTTGTAATACCCTTTTTCAGAGAGGTCTTTGTAATAATCAAAGGCGCTTTTATCAGCAAGATTAAATGCCCGTTTCATATTGCTTTCAATCGCGTTTTTGTCGGGAGCCAGAGTAAAGAAAAGTTCGTGAAAGCGTCTTACATGTTCTCTTGCTTCCACAGGACGGTTTATAGATGCATCCTGCGCAAGTGCTAGCATCAGCGATTTTCCATTGTCCAGTACATAGATTTTCTGTCGTTGCTGCTCCGCAAAACGGTAGGATTGCCAAATAGCATATCCTGTCACTCCTGTGCAGAGCAAGGCAAACACGATGGCATACAATCTTATCTGCTTGAAACTGTTTTCAATATTTCTTAGTGTTTTAAATTCCATTTTTTTAAAGGATTAATTGTTTACTTGTTTATTAGCCTGCCGCCGATATTTCCTACTGTTGAACCAGCTCCTGCTCCTGCAATATTTCCGGATTTCATGGCTGTCTGGTTTACATTACGGGTAAAGTTTCCTGCTCCGCCAGCCTGAATAATCCAGCCTGTTACGGTCGGAATAGTGAAGTACCCCACAATGCCGATAATCATAAATATGATGTACACGGTGTTCGAGGTATCAGGAATGAATGTCGGATCAGCAAGCATTTCAATATCCCTTTCAATAATCAGGGACTGGATCTTGGCGAGCATGGAGCTGAAAAGATCTGCTACCGGAAGCCATAAATACACACTGACATATCGGGTGAGCCACTGCGTGAGCGTCGATTGAAAGCCATCCCAAACGGAAATAGCAAAAGCTATTGGACCTAAAATAGATAGTACAATCAAAAAGAAAGTCCGAATGGTATCGATGACAAGTGCCGCCGCCTGAAAAAGTATTTCCAGCAAATTGCGGAACCATTCTTTTATCGCTTTTTCAATCTTGTATTCCTGTCTGTCCATATACATTCCTGCCATTGTTCCAATGTCGGAAGGTGACCAGCCAAGCTCGTCCAATTTCTTGTCGAACTCTTCATCAGATACCATATAAGCAGTTTCGGGATTGCGGATCATCGCCTCTCGTTCCAGCAGGTCTTTTTTAGCCTGTAGATCGTTCAGGTCAAGTACCTGATTTTCCAGAATACTATGTGTACCCTGTACAATTGGACTTAATACGGAATTCATTGTTCCGAGTACCATTGTCGGGAAAAACATGATGCACAGTCCGAGTGCAAAAGGACGCAGCAAAGGGTACACATCGATAGGTTCCGCCCGGCTCAGTGCCTGCCATACTTTCATGGCTACAAAGAAAAGTGCTCCCAATCCCGCCAGACCTTTGGATACTGCCGCCATATCTGCGGACAGCGGGAGCATTTCATCATACAGGGAGCGCAGGACTTCATGAAGATTATTAAATTCCATGTCTTACCAGTATTTTTGATTAGGAGTTCCATAGAGGTCAAGTACTCTTTTGGTGTTGTTCTGCTTCTTTGCCCTTAGAATGCTTACCGAGATATTCTTGTTGGTATAATAGCGTACCAGACTGTGGTATTCTTTCACCTCTTTATATACACGGTCAATAATATCCATTCGTTCTTTATCATTTAGTGATAATGTTGATGAGCTTACAATCTGTTTGAGTTCTTTCAGCAGTTCTGTACTCTCACTCAAGAGTGCTGAATAGCCATTTGCAATTGCTGCCAGTTCCTGCGCAGAAAAGTTGGGATCATTCATCATCCTGCCAAAATTCTGTACATACATTTGAGATACATCACCTACCAATAACACTGTTTGCTGTACCTTGCGAGCATCTTTCACCAAATTGTTAATAGCCTGTAGTTTGTCGTAATACTCCTTTCCCTGTTTGTATACCTTTTCTACTTCCTTGAAATTTTTTACAACATTCGATACAGTGTTAGAAGTCTGTACAATTTCATTGGCACTGTTGAGAATCCCTGAAGCCAGGTTTGCAGGATCGGTAACTACAAATTGGGCTTTTGCTGAAGGTGCTACGGCAAGTATCAGTGCTGTACACACCATGAATAGTGTTTTTTTCATTGTTTATAGATTTTAAGTTATTGTTGATTATTGATTTTCAATATCACGCCGCCCAATTGCGATGTGCTTAATGGCGAGTTCTACATTACCATCTAGTTCTGCGGCAAGCTGCATCACTTCCATTTTTTCGGTTTCTTCAGTGGTATACGCCAAATATTCCTCCGCCGACACTTCTGTGGCATATACCGCAGAATGGGTGCCACCGAGTCCTATCCAAACTTCTTTGTAAAGTCTTGAGGGATCGTTGTTCATGTTGATAGAAAGTACCTGCGCCTTTTCCTTGTCAGTGAGGCCGAGCATCGCCTGGATGTCGTCAAACTTGTTCATGTATTTGCGCTGGTCGAGCAGAATTTTACAGTCCGAATTGTTGATGATACTTTCCTTGACAATGGGCGACTGAATGATGTCCTCTACCTCCTGCGTTACTACGATTGCTTCACCAAAAAATTTTCTAACAGTTTTAAAAAGGTACTTCAGATATTCCGCCATTCCCTCTTTGGCAATGGCTTTCCACGCCTCTTCAATCAGGATAAGTTTACGGATACCTTTTAGCCTACGCATCTTGTTAATGAACACCTCCATAATAATGATAGTCACTATAGGAAAGAGGATTTTGTGATCTTTGATGGCATCAATTTCAAATACAATAAAGCGTTTAGAAAGCAGGTCTAACTGCTTGTCGGAATTGAGCAGATAATCATATTCACCGCCTTTGTAATAAGGCTCCAGTACATTAAGGAAATTGGCAATGTCAAAGTCTTTTTCTCTTACTTGTTTATTCTCCAATACATTACGATAATCACCCTGCACATATTCATAGAAACCATTAAAAGAGGCAAATACTTCATCCTGTTTGATACGTTCGATATATCCGCTTACGGCATTGGAAAGTGCGACTTCTTCGGATCGCGTTGGCGGCTCGTCATCACGCTTCCACAAGGTCAATATCAGGGTTTTGATGCTTTCTCTCTTTTCAATGTCGAATACTCCGTCATCTGTATAGAAAGGGTTAAAAGCAATGGGATTATCTTCGGTATAAGTAAAATACAGCCCGTCTTCTCCTTTGGTCTTGCCTTTAATAAGTTCACATAACCCCTGATAAGAGTTGCCGGTATCCACCAATAATACATGTGCTCCTTGCTCATAATATTGGCGTACCATATGATTGGTAAAAAAAGACTTACCGCTTCCCGAAGGTCCAAGTATAAACTTGTTGCGGTTGGTGATAATACCGCGCTTCATAGGAAGATCAGAAATGTCCAGATGAATGGGTTTTCCGGTGAGCCTGTCTGCCATCTTGATACCAAAGGGTGATGGCGAATTATGGTAATTCGTTTCTTCAGTGAAAAAGCATAAGGCAGGTTTAATGAATGTGTAGAAGCTTTCTTCACTTGGAAAATCACCGGCATTGCCCGGCATTCCCGCCCAATACAGGGTAGCAACATCCGTAGTGTTATGGCGGGGTTTGCATTCCATCAGCGCGAGTGCACTACCGCTATCATTCTTTAATTGCTTGAGTTCACCGGGATCTTCTGACCATGCCATGACGTTGAAGTGTGCTCTGATAGAGGACAGTCCGAAAGAATGTGCTTCATTCAGGTATTTTTCTATCCATTCTTTGTTGATCTGATTGGCACGGCTGTAACGGGCTAGTGAGTGCATGTTCCTTGCAGACTTCTCAAACTTTTGCATGTTGTTTTCGCTGTTATCCAAAAACAAATATTGATTGTAGATATGATTACAGTTCAGTAGCAATCCCACAGGTGCAGCAAACGACAAACGGCAGTCACTGCGGTCCGTTGACAATTTTTCATAACGGGTGTCCGCCGATACCGTAACGGGCAGATCGTCTGTGTCAGACAAGGTGTGCAGGCACAATCTTTTGTTACCGATCCGTACCTCTTCTCCTCCAAGTGCGATATCCTGCATTGGCGTTTCGGCTTCCCTGGAAAGCGTCAGATACTGCTCCAATAATCCCTGTTTTCCTTCTGCTCCTATGATGTCTTCTTCGCTAAGGCGTTTAACCTTAACAAATCCGCTATCATTAACAATACGTTCGAACTGTGCCACCGCTTCCATAAATCTGTGTATCGTTTCCTTATCCCTGATTTCTTTTGGTATCAGGGATCCTTTGCAAAGCGAAGAGAAATTGCTCTGCATCCGCATTCGCTCCTTGGTAGTCTTAGTAAGAAACAAGTAGCAATAATGGTTCAAAAACGGACGTTCATTAAAATGACGCTGATAGGATTTCGCTAAAAAGCTCTGGTCTTCTTTTGCCATATCAGGCGCATAGCTTTCCTTGACATACCAATCCTGTTTATGAACGACCGTAAAGTCGGGTAAGGTCTTGATAGCCTTGTGCCATGCCGAATGAATAGCTTCGTATTCAGCCGAAGCAACCGTGAAAAGTTCGGGTAATTGCACTTCAAAGCAGGCAGTAATATCTGCATCCTTTGAGAGGATGCAATTATTCTCTACTGCCAGCAGTGGAAACTTGCTTTCCAATGTTGTAGTCTTTGCTGTATTTCTCATAAAGCATCGGGTTTTACAGTAAACCTTAAGTAGCGGTGTACAGCCTTACGGCAGATAATGTAGCGGGGATGTCTTTTTTTCGCACTGACTTTCATCAATCCGTGTTCTCCATATTTCTTGTTCAGCGAGAAAGTCTGCCACACAATTAGCGAAGCTCCACCGGCTCCGAGAAAAAGACAGATATAGGAATTGACCCCAGCCATGTAAAGTATCATGACCAGGATAAGTGTCCCAAGCAGTCCACCAGCGAAGATGAACAGATACTGAGCTTTCAGCCCCTTAAATTCAACTGTTCTTCCAATTCCCTTGTTGATGTTGTAAGTATTCATAACGCTTGGAATTACAGGAAGAATGAACGTAGTATGGTAGCAGCTACTATTAGGAAAATACATGCACCAAACCAGCTTGCCGCAGTTTTACTGGTGTCGGAATCTCCACTGCTGAATTTATTGTACACCTTAACACCTCCAATCAGGCCGACCACCGCTCCTATGGCATAAATGAGTTGTGTCGCGGGATCGAAATAAGAGGTTACCATTTGGGTCGCCTCGTTGATACCCGCTGTGCCGTTTCCTTGTGCAATTAAGTTTAAGGATGACAGCAATAAGATTGCTGCCGACAGAATTTTTTTTCTTTGTTTTTCCATAATTAAAACACTTTAATTGTTACTATTTTCCCGCTTTATGCGGGCTTTAGCAACAAAGGTGTTCTGGAAACTTGCGCGTTAGAACAAAGTGGCGTTCAGTGAAGTTTCTTGGCTTTAGGTGGCATTCTCAAGGCATAAAAAACATAAAAAAAGTGCCCGGATTTTTAAGGTCTGGCACTTGAGATTGTTATTTTCTAGAGATTCTTTTTATTTACATTTTTCGCCCTTTTGGCATAATTTGCTGTGGTTGATCTGGTTGATGCTTTTCTGCAGTTTCTTTTCTGTTCTTTTCTAATCTGCGGTTGATTTTAATCAAATCAGAAAGAAATGTCTCATTCCAGGGAATATTCTTTGCTGCAAACTGTAATTTTAAATTTTGCTTTACCAGTCCATGCCTGATGTCAAATCCGTACTTTCGATTCCAGCCTATCCTATCTAATAATCTTTCAGACGGAAATTCAATAGCGATCAAATCCTTTGGAAATTCTGTTATGATATTATAATCAGGCTCCTGAAATTGGTGTGTTTTTGGATTATAGGGAATCATATAAGTTCTTTTATCATCATCATAATATGTACTCACATCCGAGAAAACAATTCCATTGGAAAGAAAATCATCTTTGGGCCTCAACTTATCCATCCGTAAATCTACATAGAAGATATGTCCAGCAATCTTTATAGTGGGCAACAGTCCTTTAGCTGTACGCAAATCAAAAGCTTTCTGATCGACCATGATTTCAAAGTCGGTCTTTTGATGGATATCATTAAGTGAGCAGTTATACTTCCTACACATACCCAATGGATCCATATCTGCAATTCGGGGTATCTTGACAGTAGTAAAGGTTTGTCTTTCCATATCAATTGCATCTATTCCATCGGCAGTCTTTGATTGGTCAGGATTTCTGGAGTACTTATCATATACAAATTCATAATGTGTACGGCAATCTTTCATATCCTCCAGCAACAATTTCCTTTCAGGTCTGTCTTTTTCGAGCAAAGCTATTTGGTCGATGTCAAACATGTATTGCTTTCCCATAATTTCAATTTCGGGCAATTCTCTTTCCATAATTCCTTCTTTTATAAAAAGACAAAGGGAAGTTTATAGAAACTCCCCAATATCAAAATCACTAAAATCATTCTTCCGCAAAATGGAAGAACCGGAATTAGTTTGAGAAGAAAGGCTCCCGTCCAATAGCTCGGCTATCTTACGGGAAGCACTTTCCATGGAATTTTCCAGTAGGCTGAATAATTCGGTTCCTTGTATTTTCTGAACGAATGCAACCGCTGTTTCCTTTTGAGATGGCTTCAATTTTTCTTTTTGCAGCAGCATCGCCACGGAGCTAAGTTCTTCGAAGGTCACCCCTTGGGCAAAACCGTCATTCGCGCTGGATATTCCATAACTGTTCCATTCTTCTTCCTCTTCCTCAAAATCAGGCATATTTCTGAAAACATCGTCCAGTTCTTCCTGCGGAATTTGTATACCGACTTCATCTTCGTCGATTTCAATATCAAAATTATCCTTTTCCTTTTCCTGCTCTTTCTTTTGGCTTTCGTTGACATTATTTGGAACTAAAAGGCTTCTTATTTGTTTGGGTTGCCCCATAATATCAGGAAGATTTGAGTTAATTTTTTCCTGTGTCGGCTTTTGCCCTTTCCTTTTATGAATAACAATTTTATCCTCTACCAGCAGAGTAATAACAATAAGTAGGCAAATCACGATTAGTATTTCCATAGTTTATAAAATGGGTTTATTGTTCCTGTTGTAATCTTCAATAATTTTTTCGGAATACAGCTCAAAGTGGTTGTGTAAGATATTGTCCAGATACGCATATAGCGGAATTTCCCCCGCAGCGATAATTTTCACTATTCGGGTAAGTTTCTCGTGATATTCGGGGCGTACATAAATGGATTTATCGCCTCTGCCTTGTAGTGTATTCCTTTTTAGGAACTTAGAAGAATAGGTCTTTCCTATCTTCGTTATACCGATTGTTTTATTATTCTTTTCCATAACTGTTATTATAAAATGGGTTTGTATTTATCATTAAAACTCTTAGTAATCTGCTCGCCAAATTCCTGAAAATGGTAATCAAGCAAATTGTCTAAATAACTGTAAATCGTTATCTTGTCTTCGCCTATCACTTGTACGATCCGTGACATTTTTTCATGGAAATCAGGTCGGATATAAACTGTCTTCCCGTCGCGTGCATTGGTATCTGGTTTTTTGAAAAAGATACTTTCGTAATCTGCTTCATTTGTCCTTTTAGGCCTACTCTTTTCCTTAACTGCAGGTTTCTGTTGTGGTAGTTTTTTAGGTTTAAGATTTTCGTTTTCGGCTACTATGGTAATAGGTTCCGGCGGAAGTTGTAAACCGTCCTTTTTCACTCCATCCACCATCAGGTTCATCATCAGCTCCTCGTTAATATCGGGCGTAGCTTTTTTTTTGTTTTCTTCTCTCTCCATAAGGCTATAATTGAATGATTTTTAAAAATTCGTTCATGAACAGGTCTAACTGGCAGGCTTTCATCAAGCGTTCGTCGGGTGGCATTAAAGTAGAACGGAAAAAGGTTTTGCTGTCCACTTCGCTTTCTTTGCGAAAACGTGTACTGTTCTTGATGTGGCTCTGCATAAGACTTAATCCCAATTGTTCAATAAGCTGCTTATAAATGTTATATAATGGTGTGCTTTCCCTGCCATCGACTTGGTTCCAGAACAGGTTAATAGTTTCTATTGAAGTTTCCCCTTTTTTCATAATCACCTCCTGCAAAAGCTGTGTAAAAATGAGCGTGCTCTCCATTACTAGTCGGTCTGCCGTAATAGGCGTAAAAATGTGGTGCATTCCTGCCAATGCTTTCAGGATGCCGGGTGTGTTGACAGTGCCGGGCAAGTCAAAGAATATGACATCAACCGGAACTATAGAAGTACTTAAAAATTCGTGAGCTGCTTCCAATACGATATCTGCTTTGTGATGTATGATCGGATACGCTTTCTTGTTGATGGTTGTAAATTGTTTGTATGCCAGCTTTTTCAAAGCCTCATTTTCCATCACCATTGCCAAATCACGGGCCTTCATTTTCATAAGGCTGTACTGCGGAAAATCCGCATCAAATACCACTACATTGTAGCCCAAACGATAGTGCATCGTACTGGCAACAAGCGTAGTAAATGTGCTTTTACCGACGCCGCCTTTTTGAGAAGAAAAGGCGATAAATACTGTTTTGTGTTTTGCATTCATATTTCAACTGTTTTTAATTACTTATATATCTATTTACTTATGTCCGTATAGTAGTAGGTATCTGCTTATGCAATACAGTAAATATGTCTATTGCTGTGTACATATTTATATTGTTAATTATGTAATCATACACCAGACTGTCTATGCACCTGAATACAGGTTTATAGCTGTATGCAAATAGATACGCTTGTTCCAATAGACCTACTTACTTATGTGTCTACCAGGCTACATAGCCAGGCATTTGAATAGTTACTTTTCTATATCTGCACAGTAATACATTACTACATAACTGATTGCGTACTTATGTTGTTACCTGCATAGCTAACTATGTCCTTATATGTGTTTGTAGGTACAAAGAAATGCAGATATATAGGTGCTTTTATCAACTTGGCACACCTTGGCACTCAAAGCCAGTGTTTGGCACTGCGTCGTATTGTAATACTCTCTTAAAGAAGATTTTACTTTGTAAAGTGATTTTTTATTAACGGACTTATGCAAAAGCAAGATGACATAACTGGTAAAAAAGGGAACAGCCCGAAGCTGTTTTTCCCTGCTACATTTAATCCGACCGCAGGGAGGATTTTTGTGTTCACCAGAACACGGCAAGTTGTGTTTTGAGGCACTCGAAACCGAGTTCGTGCCTCAAAACAACTTGCCCTGCCGGGAGCTGGAAAGCCCTTCCGAAGTCAGGGCTTTTTTGCAGTAATTAAAAATGAATATGTAATGGACAAAAGCGATAACAAAAAACGAAATAAGGGCGGTCGGACACCAAAGACTGACCCGAGCATCCACCGCCACGTTTTTCGCCTGACTGACGAAGAAAATGCTAAACTATTAACTCTTTTTGAAGCATCGGGAATGCCTAATAAGGCAAAATTTATCATTTCCGTACTCTTTGGAAAGGAGATTAAAACGATTATAATAGACAAAGCTATGTTGGATTTCTATATGAGGCTCACCTCTTTTCATAGCCAGTTCCGATCAATTGGTGTGAATTACAATCAAGTTGTGAAGTTATTATACCGCAATTTTTCGGAGAAAAAAGCAGCAGCCTACCTCTACAAATTGGAAAAACAAACGGCTGAAATGGCTGTATTATGTCAAAAAATCATACATCTAGCAGAAGAATTTCAAACAAAACATTTGAAAAAATAGTATTAAGATGATAGCTAAAATCGGAAGGGGGAGCAATTTATACGGAGCATTGGCATACAATCAGCTCAAAATAGATAAGGAAAACGGACAGATTTTGTTTACAAATAAAATAATTGAAACGCCAAACGGGCATTATTCCGTTACACAATTAGCTCAATCTTTTGAACCTTACATGATTGCCAACCGTAATTCTGAAAAGCCAGCCTTGCATATTTCACTCAATCCCGATCCGAAAGATAATGTTAGTGATGAAAAGTTCAGGGAAATGGCAGAAGAATATATGCAGGAAATGGGTTATGGAGAACAGCCTTTTATAGTATTCAAACACACGGATATTGATCGTACACATATCCATATTGTATCAGTATGTATAGATGAAGATGGCAAAAAAATCTCCGACAAGTTTGAGAAAAGACGGTCTATGAATCTCTGCAGAGAGATGGAAAGTAAGTATGGACTGATACCTGCGACGGAAAGAGAGCGTCAGCAAAATGACAAAATTTTCCGCCCGGTAGATTATCAAAAAGATGATATAAAAAGCCAGATCGCATCAGTAATCCGTCACCTGCCTAAACATTACAAATTCCAGACTTTGGGCGAATACAATGCTTTGCTTTCCCTGTTCAATATTACTACTGAAAAAGTGGAGGGCGAACTACATGGAAAAATGCATCGGGGATTATTATACATTTCTTTAAAGGAGAACGGAGAAAGGGCCGGACATCCTTTCAAGGCATCTTTATTTGGTAAAAGTGCAGGACTAGCGGATATGGATTTGCATTTTTTAAAATGTAAGGAAACCTTAAAAGATAACGCAGCAAAAGCCACTCTCAAAGCCACCATTAGTATCGCTATGCAAACAACAAATAATGAAGTGGACTTTAAAAAACAGTTAGCGGAAAACGGTATCAACACAGTAGTCCGCAGAAGTGAGACAGGGCGTGTTTATGGTATCACTTTTATTGACCATAGTTCCAAAACAGTTTGGAACGGCTCTCGTTTAGGAAAAGAATTTACCGCCAATACCTTTAATGATGACTGGAACAATAAAATGAAATTCGAAACTAAAGAACCTCTCCAGCAACAACCTATTTTACCAAAATTAAATGATATGGAAGATTTACCAAACGAAAAACCTCATCCATTATTCGACTTCGTATATAGCGATAAACAAGAGGACATAATAATTGAAGCTTTGGGAGGATTACTGCCAGAGGCACAAGGTGAAGATTACGAAGAACAGGATTTTGCCAATAAGATTAAAAAGAAAAGGAAACCTAAGAGAGATCAATAGGTTTTGTTATTTATTATGAACTCCCAATTATGAAGAAAGTCTTAACCCCCAAGTATAACTCCAATGCAAAATTTTAGGTGCAGTTGCTGAATTAAATTGGTAAATGCTATAGGTGTATAATAAACAAAATATAAATGCTCCCCAACTCAATACAATGCACAATATACCTTGCCGTTCCGTTAGGCTGAACATACTTACAACTACTGATTTTACTACAAATGCAGGCACAATACAGCATAAAAGTACGCAGATTCCCCACGGTAATATCCAAAACTTCTTATTCTTTGACCGCAATCCGATAATAATTCCTTTAATGAAATAAATAATGCAGAAAATTACATAGGTAAATAAGAGGGCCAAACCCAAACTTTTAAACTTGCTTGTTTCGTCTCCCCAAAATTTCTGAGACAGTAAAAATCCGCCATAAAAAAACATCCCGAAAATAGTACCCATTTTTAGGATGAAAATAAAAAACGCAAAGACTGCAAACAATATTCCTGTGGCAGATTGACTTTCTTGGCTTTTTCTCGCTTCATATTCATCTTCACTTTCTCCCGGGTTAGCATCAATATTATTCCAATTCATATTATACCTCCTTTCATCTTAATTATTTAAACAAACAACATAACTATCTGATTTATAGAACCATAAATTTAATAAAAAAAAGCAATATAAAATCTGTAGTTGATAAAAACCATTTAACGCCATACCCTCTTGTATACCGCCAATCTCTGCCTCCTTTTTACAGCCACACTATACAGCATTTAAATTCATACTTCAATATTAAATGTTTTATAATGCAGGGAGAAGATGATTTAAGAGGGCTTGCCAAGATTATGGCATTTATGAGAGCCGTAAGTATCCTGATAGTGCTGATGCACCTATACTGGTACTGTTACGGCTTTTTTCTTGAAAGAGGATGGACGCTGAAAGTTCTCAATACCATATTGGGTAATTTCCAACGGACGGCTGGTCTGTTTTCGCATACATTATATACTAAGGTATTTGCTACAGTGCTGCTGGCTCTAAGTTGTCTTGGAAGCAAAGGTGTGAAGAATGAAAAAATAACCTGGTCTAAAATTTACGGGGTTTTGGGAATTGGTTTCGTGTTCTTCTTTCTGAACACGCCACTTTTAAAATTATCACCTATCATTGGGACGTTCTTTTATATTCTCACACTTGCGATAGGTTTCATCGCTTTACTGTTGGCCGGCACATGGATGCAGCGTCTGTTAAATAATAATCTGATGGACGATGTTTTTAATATGGAAAACGAAAGCTTCCAGCAGGAAACACAGCTTATGCACAATGAATATTCGGTTAATTTGCCAACCAAATTTTATTACAAAGGAAAATGGAACGACGGCTGGATCAATGTAGTCAATCCCTTCAGAGCGACAATTGTGTTAGGTACACCCGGATCAGGTAAAAGCTATGCCATTGTAAACAACTACATCAAGCAACATATTGAAAAAGGTTTCTCAATGTATATATATGATTTCAAGTTTGATGACCTTTCCACAATCGCCTACAACCATTTATTACAGCATGCAGGCAAATATAAAGTAGAGCCTAAATTCTATGTCATCAATTTTGACGACCCAAGAAAGAGCCACCGCTGCAATCCTCTCAATCCCGATTTCATGAGCGACATCTCGGATGCTTACGAAGCAGCTTATACCATTATGCTGAACCTGAACCGAAGCTGGATTCAAAAGCAGGGAGATTTTTTTGTAGAAAGCCCAATTATACTTTTAGCAGCTATTATATGGTTTCTCAAAATCTATGACAACGGTAAGTATTGCACATTTCCACACGCCATTGAACTATTGAATAAAAAATATTCGGACGTATTTACCATCCTTACATCTTATCCTGAATTGGAAAATTATTTATCTCCGTTTATGGATGCGTGGCAAGGCGGTGCACAGGACCAATTACAAGGTCAGATAGCATCAGCCAAAATACCATTGTCCCGTATGATTTCTCCTCAACTTTATTGGGTAATGACGGGTGATGATTTTTCATTGGATATCAATAATCCAAAAGAACCTAAAATACTATGTGTAGGTAATAATCCTGACCGTCAGAATATCTATTCCGCTGCCTTGGGATTATACAATTCTCGTATCGTAAAATTGATTAATAAAAAAGGACAACTGAAAAGTTCCGTTATTATAGATGAGTTGCCCACAATCTATTTTAGAGGACTGGACAATCTCATTGCTACTGCCAGAAGCAATAAGGTAGCAGTATGTTTGGGCTTTCAGGATTACTCACAGTTAACACGAGATTACGGAGATAAAGAGAGCAAAGTAATTCAGAATACAGTGGGTAATATTTTCAGCGGACAAGTTGTCGGCGAAACTGCAAAAAGCCTTTCAGAGCGCTTCGGCAAAGTATTACAGAAAAGACAAAGTATGAGCATCAACCGCAACGATACCTCTACCTCAATTTCTACTCAATTAGACAGTCTGATACCTGCTTCAAAGATTTCTACCTTAACACAGGGTCTGTTTGTGGGAGCAGTATCAGACAATTTTGATGAACGAATAGAGCAGAAGATTTTCCACGCCGAAATTGTTGTCGATAATAAAAAAGTAGCTGCTGAAACTAAAACCTATCATAAGCTGCCTGAGATTCGATCATTTGTAGATAAAAATGGAGTAGATAATATGAAACAGGAAATTGATGCCAATTACAGACAGATAAAACTTGATATTGTTCATATTGTTGCAACAGAATTGGAACGCATCAAAAATGACCCTAATTTACAGCATTTGGTTCAAAAGGAGAAGCCCAAAAACAATACATAGTACTATTATATCATTAGTTTACAATCCTGTGAGGTAAAATTTCACTTATTCAGATACCTTATTGATAATTTAAAAAGATTACATTTACCAGTGAAGTGGGTCCCCAGAATTACAGCGAAAACTCTAACGTTGTTTAATTGTATTGCTTACATTTTGTGAAGTGGATATGCAAATTATTGTCAACTGAATGAGCAACGGGACTAAATAAATGAACTATGGCAAGACTAATTCGGCTTTCAAATACATCTTGGAAGCAACCATTTAAAGACAGAAAGAAAGAACTACATCTTTGGAATACTCAAACTGAAGTGGCTTTTTACTGCAGCTTAAAAAATGAAACGAAAAGATTATTAAATATAAAGTTTGAAGATCGATTCAATATAAACATAACTCAAGAATTCCAAATAACAAGTTTAACGCAGATATATTTTCCTAAAGATTTACAAGATAAAATACAAGATATTATTTTTAATAATCCCGAATCTTATTTTACTGTTACCGTACTTGATACTTCTGAAACTTTATATACACCTTCAGACATTAAATGGTTTAAAAGTGTTACGAATGAAGAATTGGGAGAAGCATATTTAGATTTTGATGAAAATAATTTTATTTTGAGTTTTCCTAACAAGCATAGAACTAATGCTCAAACTCCTAATGTAGATGACATCATCCTTATTTATCAAAAAGTAAATGGTTTTCCCGCATTCACCCATTTAGTTACACCTGTTACTGATGAACTTATTGATAGTGAAAGAATTAATTATAGATATGGTAGACGAGTAAAAATTATTGCAAAGGCAAATAGAAATAATTACATCAATGTTTCTTCAACACTTTGGAGGAAAGTCAAACTTTCTGGAGTTACGCAAGGAAATGTTTGCAGGATTGAAAATATTGGAAGCGCAGACAATATTGATGAGTTACAATTAAATATTTGGGAATGGTTTAAAAATCATTTTGTTCCTGGTGAAAGACAATCTGAAGCCATTACTTCATCGATTATTAAAGAGCTCGAAATTACAAATCCAGATCTCACTGTTAAAGAAGGGGAATTGAAACTTATAACTCATATCGTAAAAGAAAGAAACCGAACAATTGTTATTGAAAAAAAAAGACAGGCAATTGAAAATGATAGTCTAAAGTGTGAGGTTTGCTCATTCTCATTTCCTGAAGTTTATCAAAGCATTTTTATTGAATGTCACCATATTACTCCAATTTCACAATCTGAGGGGGTAATTGAAACAACATTAGAAGATCTTGCATTAGTATGTGCCAATTGTCACCGCATGTTGCATACAAAGTTCGATGGATTATATTTATCAATCAAAGAATTACAAATTAGAATACAAAATATAGTAAACCAGTAATAATTACTAGTTATCAGGTCGTCCTTACCCGCGCAGCAGGACTTTCCTGCGCCTGAATACTATCAATTTCATTTGTTTCTTCCTGAACTATATTTTCGGGAGCAATGGATAATTGAATTTTTCTATCAATGGCAGCCAATTCTGTTTTCAATTCATTAAGTCTGCTTTCCTTTGTCCATGTACTGTTGACCACTTCTTGAAGGACGGGCAGGTCTTTTCTTATTTCGGTAATTTTCTTTTGTTCCTGCTCAATATAGCCCGGCAGCTTTTCCAGTGCATTCAGGAAATTCATAGCCGCTGTTTGCGGATCTTTAGCTATGATGCCATTATTATACGTATACTTGATATTGCCTTCGCCCTGAACCAAAAATCGATTAATCTTTAGATCCACCCCCCCTTTTTCCGACATTTCAGTTTTGACCAATATTGTAAAACCGTATAAGCTACCAATCTCTTCATACTGACCGCCAGTGCGGGCTTTTTCCGCAATAAGCTTAAGATTGGTTCCAATCTGTTTCATATCTGCATTCGGTACTAAGCCGTCAAGTTTAACCGGATTTGCAATAGTACCATCCGAATGCTTTTGAAAGCGTTGCTGCAGGTTTTCCCGATCAAGGGTTATTCGCTCCAGACGCGATTTCGCAGATTCTAGTGTAGCGATTATTTCATGTAGCTTGTATTTTGAACTGTACTTGGAACGGTTGAACGACTGCTTTTCACTTTCCAATCCTGCTACCTGTTTTTCCAATTTTGCTTTTTCCAAAAGATCCGTATTTCCAGAAAGGATAGCTACATATTCAGAGAAGTTCATACCTGACTTTTCATCCATACTTCCTTCGTCAATGGTGCGTTTGCCCAGATTATTGTTCTTCAGCTGGTCAATAAAAAGCTGTTTATTGTAAAGCAGGTTGAATTTATAGCTGTCCAGTGATTTTTCTACTGCATAGATAATCACATCAACTTTGTTATCTGCAAAGAACTTGGCAATTTCGTTTCCCTTTCGTACTGCCCTTCCGTCACGTTGGGCAAGATCACTTGGTCGCCAAGGCGTATCCAGATGGTGAACTGCAACAGCTCTTTTTTGTGCATTTACACCTGTTCCCAACATATCGGTTGAGCCAAACAATACCCTGATTTTTCCTTCGTTCATACCATTGATAAGCTCTTTACGTTGCTTATCATTCTTGCCTTCCTGTATAAAGCGAACTTCATTTGCCGGAATACCATGATCTTCTACCAGCTTACGTTTTATTTCCGAATACACATTCCATTCTCCGGGTTTGTAGGTTCCTAAGTCTGAAAACACAAACTGCGTTCCTTTCTGTGCATTAAATCCATTATAGTATTTAGCAATATTGGCAGCACAATGAGAAGCTTTGTTATCAGGATGGTCATCATATATACCACTGACCATTCGCATATCGAGCG
Source organism: Flavobacterium sp. LC2016-13 (assembly GCF_009707955.1). Lineage (GTDB taxonomy): Bacteria > Bacteroidota > Bacteroidia > Flavobacteriales > Flavobacteriaceae > Flavobacterium. Next base: position 48,407 of record NZ_WMDQ01000001.1, read on the forward strand.
ACATCTTACGGGCGTAATCCGTTGCAATCAACATTTTGGCTTTCTCTTCACTCTGCGACAATGGTGCCCTTCCCAACAATGTTCCGTTTCCTGATTTGGCAAACTCCATCAGTCTTTTGATAAAGTCTTCCTGATCCGGCGTAGGTGGTATATTGTACAGTACTTCATTCTTTTCAGGACGGTCAATCCCGATATCTTTAGCAGTCCGGTAATCTGTGATTTCCGAATAGAATTGTGCCAGTTCCGGCACTTTGATAAAGTAACGGAAGCGTTCTTTCTGTACGATATTATTGGCTACAGAAAATTCATAATCTGTCGTTTTCCTCGCATAGATAGCTGCCCAGGCGTCAAAACAATTGATACCCTGTTTTTCTAAAGCTTGTGGCCGAAGGTATTTGAACAAAAGATACAATTCAGTTAGTGAGTTGCTGATGGTCGTACCCGAAAGAAAGGTTGCGCCTAAATCTTTTCCGGTACGCTTCTGTATGGTACGGATGGCAAAAAGCAGGTTGATTGACTTTTGACTTCCCTGCATATTGCCCAATCCGGCAACCCGCTCATGACGTGTATTGAACATTAGGTTTTTAAAACGATGACTCTCATCTACCAGTAAATGGTCAATGCCCATCATCTTAAAGTCCACTATATCGTCTTTTCGATTTTCAATATCGTGCTCTAAGGTTTTGAGTTTGACTTCAAGATTCTGTTTTCTGATGATCACCCCCTTAAGCATTCCCCTGGAGATTTCATTTCCTTGTGCTTCCAAAGCCGCAAGGTTATCCTGCACATTATCGAGTTCCGTCTGCAAAATTTCTTTTTGCATTTCAGGAGACTGCGGGATCATACCGAACTGGTCGTGCGTGAGTATCACGCAATCCCAATCGTTGTTTTTAATATCACCGAAAATTCTTTGTCGCTTTTGTGGTGTAAAATCTTCTTTTCCGGGATATAAAATCTTGGCATGCGGATAGGCAGTCCTGTAGGTTTCTGCAATTTCATGGACATTGGCTTTCAAGCCCATAATCATAGGTTTATGTACCATTCCCAAACGCTTCATTTCCTGTGCGGCAATACACATAATGAGTGTTTTTCCTGCACCAACCTCGTGATCGCAGATGGCACCTCCATTGAGTTTTATCATCCAGACAGCATCTTTCTGACTGGAATAGAGGTCGTCAACACCCAGTGCTTTTCTGTCCAATCCAGGGAACTCTTGGTGACTTCCATCATACTGCGGACGTAAAAAGCAATTAAAGGTATCGTTGTACTGATTAGTAAGCCTATTTCTAAACTCATCGGTTTGGGCATGAAGCCAGTCGTTAAAGGCGGTACGAATCTCATCGATCTTGGTGTTTGCCATCTGTATGGCTTCCATATCCCGCACTCTTACCTCCTGGTCGCCAACAATGATCTTTTTAGTTATATCAGGAGTGGTATTAACCAGTGCGTGTTTGATAAGTGCAATACCGTCATAGGTACGGCTTTGTGATTTTACAGCATATTTATCCCATATATGCACATTCTTCTGGTCGCATTTTATGTTGAAATCATCACTACTCTCGGAATAGTGGATACGCACCTCAGTATCGAAAAGTTGCGAAGCGAAACGGGAATAAATACCTGTTGGTATCCAGCGCTCGCCCAGATTAAAATCCAGTTCTTCAAATTCAATACGTCTTGGCCGGGCCTCTTCCAAAGCAGCAAGGCTTACTTTCGCTTCCTCATCAGCAGGACTGTTTTCAAGGTAAGCTTTTACTTCCTGAGCTTTTTCGACCACGTTACCTGCTATCCATCGCTCTGATATTTCGTATTCCTTTTGAAGGGGATTGTAAAAAATTCTCCCGTGCAATGCTTGCTTCAAATCGTCGGTAGAAATACCGCTTATAACGGACATATAATCCAGATCGACATTACCAAATTTATTTAGTGATGCAGCTAGCGCTTCATCGGGATTATCCGTTGCGAATGTGGTGATGGAAAAGCTAACGGGACGATGGAATATATCCGCTTTGTGGATTACACCTCCAACAACGCGTTCCAGATAAGGGATTTCCCTGCCTGAACTGTCTGTTTTGATGAGTTTGATATTTTCTGCAGTGTTCAGGTTGCCATACTTTTTTACAAAGGCATCGTATAATCTATTGAGCTTGTCCCTTTCATCATTATGTTGGGTTTGTAGCTGGGCTTCTTTTTGGTAAAGATCAAGGTAGCTATCACGCACAGCAATATAAGCTTCGGCTCTTGCTTTCTGTAATGGAGATAACTGCAAGGGATGAAAAATTGCCTGCTGCTTATCACTTTCAAAATGTTTGAGATAGCCAACCCAGCCCATATCCATCACAAGGCAATCGGTGCGGTGAAAAGGTTTTATTTCTTTGAAGTAAATTGCAGGTTCCGGAACAGTGTTTCCTGCGATTGCCGTTTGAACCTGACCATTTTCAGTTACTGTAGAAAGAAGATCGCCAATTTCTTCCCGTTTTTTGACTGGTTTATTTTCATTTTTTGGAGCGTTAGAAGAAGTTCGTGCATATGTTTGTGGCGTCAGGGTACTAAACATGTCTAACTGCTTCCCCCCTACACTTCTATTTCTTTTAACTGCTTGCTTTTTAATCTTAACATCAACATCAACGGTCGCTGTTTCTCCCATTTCTTCAAACAGGTCATAAATACTTAATTGCTTATCCTTTTTTTCTGTAATCCCATTGCTTGTTACCGGTGCAGAGAATAGTTGTGTTTCCGCTTTACTGGTAATTGGTTCGGTGACAGGAGGTGCTGGTTGTTGCGCTATGGGAGTTTGCATATCAACTTCTATGTTCCTTTCGCCTTTGTATAATCCCATATCGAGCCGATTGGATAAATCTTCCATAAGTATCCGTTTCAAATCTTTAGCTATACCTTCTACACCGTCTTTGTGCATGTAGATATATGCTGGCTTCCCGTAAGCATCAGTCTTTAAAGCACTGTCCGTATGAACAATTCTTGCACTATTCTGAAACAAAGCATTATCCGGTGTATTGTGCGACGTCAATCTGCTTTGGCAAAACAATTCTTCAGCTTCGGTTAAACTTTGCTTTGCGATGTTTTTTTGAAGTATAATAAGGTCGCTGCCGACTTCCGTTCCGGCATACTCAATAAACAGGTTATTGGGTAAACGAACGGCCGAAACTAAATTGTTATCACGCATCAAAGCCCTGCGAATCGTTTCATTATTCGGGCTATTGAGCTCACCTTGTGAAGTGATAAAAACCAGTAAGCCGCCATCACGCAGCATATCGGTTCCTTTCAGAAAAAAATAATTGTGGATGCTTCGCGCGGCCTGTATTTTTGCAGTGTCCTTACTTCTGGAATAAGAAAGGTCAAATACGGAAGTATCTCCGAAAGGAATATTGCTGGCTACTATATCATAACTGTGTTGTTCTCTTTCTGGTATTTCTTCAAAACCATTAATGTGGATTGTATTGTCCGGATAGAGCTGTTTTAAAATATTACCGGTGAGCAGATCTTTTTCATAAGCAGTAACCTGTGTTACATTTTTTTCTGCAAAGGATTCGATAAAGGAGCCGATACCGGCAGAGGGTTCAAGTAATTTATGGAAGTTTATACCGCTTTCTTTCAAGGAAGTGGAAATGGCATTAATTATCGAAGGAGGGGTATAAAATGCTGTAAGTACGGAACTTCGCATACTGTCCACATAACTGCGGTATTGCTTTTCATCAGTAGTATTGTCTTTTAAAAGCTCGTGCAGTTCTTGTGTGAGTGGAAACAGGTCATGCTCGGTTTTTCGCCAATGGTTGATATCGATAGCGTTTTGGGCGGGGTTCAATATGAATTTAAGGCCGCCAAATCCGCTGTATTGCATCATTGGCAGCCTTTCGCCTGCGGAGGCTTTACGGTTCTCCTGTTCCAGTTTAAAAGCAATTCGTAAGGCATCAATATTCTTTTGGAGATGTTGACGCTTACTAAAGCCCATAATCTTCTATCCAAATAGCTATTGTTCCCGTGAGCTCAGTATAGAGCAGGTCAAACTCCACGGTGTCCGCAAAGTCATCAGTCAGCGTAAAATTGATAAAAACAGGCTGGCACACGCGAAGCATCTTCAATGCGAACGGGCGTAATTCTTCGTCTGCCATTCTTGTATCGAATTCGTTGCAGACCACTTGGAAAATGGTGTCAAACATGGAGAAATGCAAACCTTCAAAAAGAATGTATTCTGCAATGTGCTCGCATTGACCCTGTGAGTTACCTGCCAAAAAAGCACCTTCATAGCTATTTGCTGCCCAACTTGAACGCTGGTCAATAAATTTAACATCGTGCGCTTTTTCAGGAAAGCTGGTATTCAATAACTCTTGTAATCGCAACCTGAAATACGACAGGTTTTTGTTTGGTATATCCATATTATGTTTTGTTTAGAATTTGGCTAAATGGCTAAAATCTGGAGCATCCTTCCAACCTCAATATCCATTCTGGAAAAGGCAAACCATTTTTTGCCCAGATCTTTAATGATGCTCCAATATGATAGAGCTCTGTGTTATCTATAATTAGAAAACGATCGTGTGCATCGGAAAGGATTTCAATCTCAACCGGAGAATACTGACTGTTGTATCGCTGTAAGTCAAGCCGCAATTGGCTACTGATCGTTTTGGTGTAGATTGTCGCTGTTACGCTATCGTTGCGTTTGCCCAATAAAGTGAGTACCGTTTCATCCACATAATTATCAATGAGAATAATGGAACTTTGGGCATTACGGATAATACCCGATACAAGAGCATAGGCATCAAAAATTTGTCCTTTATAGAAAACACCTCTTTCGCTGTGCGGTTTGTCATTTTCCAGTGCCTTAAAAATCTCTTCAAATTTTTGGTCAGCTTCCAGTTGTTTAATTTCAATCTTATCCAGACGATGAAATAAAAAAGCATTGCTGATAAGCATCTTTCTCATTTCTACAAAGGCTTCCATAATTTCGATACTGACCTTAATGGCAATTTCCGAACGGAGTATGGCAGAGGCCATTGCAATTCCTTGTTCTGTAAAAACATAGGGAAAGTAACGTCTTCCACCGTAGCTTAAACTTGAGGTTCCACTTTGGAACCTCAAGTTTGCAACCTGCTCTACGGTCAGTTGAAAACAAAAAGAAGCAGGAAACCTTTCAATATTTCTTTTTACGGCTTTGTTGAGGTTCTTTGTTTCCACTTGATATAAAGAAGCGAGGTCACTATCCAGCATCACCTGCTTTCCACCTATGGAATAAATCAGCTTACGGATTTCTTCAGGATTAATGACGGGCTTATTCTCCATTACTTTTTACGGATTTTATTTTTTTCAAATTCAAAAGAGGTTGTACAATCCTCATTCAATACGATATAAGCGTCGAATTTCTTTCCTGCATTGCTTTTCATTCCTTTAATAAGGGAGGTTCTGCCTTTAGTGACAAGATTTTCAATATCATCTATGCTGACCAGCACTCCGCAAACATTTCGGAACTGTAACCAGTTGCATGTTTCGTCCGTGCATTTGATAATTTTATCCCTGATAATTAAGTGCTGTTTTTTACATTTCGGGCAGATAAGCGCAGCGAGATTGGTTTGTACAATCGAAGTTTGCAGCAGTTCATTGGTAATCGACTCTGCATATGTTTCTATCTCTTTTTGAAAAGCCCCGGAATCAGTTTCGTTATTTTCGATTTTCTGCAAAGCCAATTCCCACTGGGCGGTCATCGCTACATCGGCAATTTTCTTGTTCTTAACCAGTTCATACACCTGCAATCCTTTGTCTGTAGGTAGCAGGGATTTCAATTCCCTTTGGATATAATTACGGGCAAAAAGAGTTTCGATAATGGAAGCTCTAGTAGCTGGTGTACCGATACCTATGCTCTGTAATGCCTTGCGCTCTTCCTGGTTTTCTATTTCCTTTCCGGCACCTTCCATAGCCGATAAAAGTCCTGCTTCAGTATAAAGTATAGGTGGTTTGGTTTTCTTTTCCAGAACTGAGGCATCTTTTATTTTAAGTTCATCACCTTTTTTGAGTTCGGGCAATTCCTGCACAGCTTCAGTATCATTATCAGAAAAACTACCTTTGATGGAACGCCATCCTGGTTCAAGTATCCTACAGCCTTTCACGGCAAAATCGTAATGCAAAACCTGTAAAGTAATATCGGTTATTTCTTTTGTGCAGGTCTCAGAAATTGCTTCCAATAGTCGAAAGGCAATCAAGTTATAAACTGCATTTTCCTTTGCCGGTAATGCCGAAGGGATTTTCTCGGTAATCAACAGTCCATGATGATCGGTAACACGCAGGTCATTGACGATACGTTTATTGAAATGTCCCCATTTCACTTTGGCTACCGTATCCTTATAGTTTTCCATAACCTGCAAAACCCTGATAAGATTGGGAATTTCTGCCCACATGTCTTCAGGAATGTATTTACTTCCGGTACGTGGATAGGTAATAAATTTCTTTTCATACAGGCTTTGAGCAATGTTCAGGGTTTCTTCAGCGGACAGGTTCAGTTTTATATTGGCTTCTTTTTGCAATCCTGTAAGGTCAAACAACAAGGGCGGCTGTTCACTTACGGTTTTTATTTCGATGGAACTGACCAGAGCTGTATTCCCATTTCTTTCGATAGATTTTAAGATGTTTTCTGTTTGCTTTTTATCTTCCCATCGGTTTTTGGAAATGCTTTTAAAGTCTTTGAACTCCTTTGCGTGTGACAGTTGTATCTGCCAGTATTGCTGCACTAAAAAATTCTTATTTTCCAGATAACGCCTGCATATTAAAGCCAGCGTAGGTGTCTGTACTCTTCCGAGCGAATAAATACCATTGTCTGCGACAATGGAGAGTGCCTGTGAAGCATTGATTCCTACGACCCAGTCGGCACGACTCCTGGCTTGTGCAGCCTGATATAATGCGTCAAGATCACTTCCGGGTTTCAGGTTGTCAAAGCCTTGCCTGATTGCTTTTTCAGTAAGCGAACTGATCCATAAGCGTTCAAAGGGTTTGCTACATTTCAGGTATTGGTAGATATAACGGAATATCAATTCACCCTCACGGCCGGCATCGGTAGCTACAATAATCTTTTCACTTTTGTTAATGACCTGCTCAATTATTTTTAATTGTTTTAGCGCTCCGGTATCGGCTGTATACCCTTTGTCCTTTTTTACTTTTCTTACGGTCAGTAAAAAAGGATCGGGCAATATTGGCAGGGATGTTTTCTGAAATCCTGTAATGCCGTAATCTTCCGGCATTCCCAACCCTACTAAATGACCGAATGCCCAGGTAACAAAATAACCGTTACCGGTCAGATAGCCATCTTTTTTTTCGGTAGCCCCCAGCAGTCGGGCTATTTCCCTTGCTACACTGGGTTTTTCTGCAATAACTGTTTTCATAGCCCTTTATCTTTTAAGTCCTTTGGATTTAACAGGTGCTTCTTGTTGTTCCTGTTCATCCTGTTGTTTTTTGTTATCGGGATTTGTTTGTCCTGATTTCAAAGGCTCTTTGATATTCTTAGTCGCCTCATTGGTTGTGCCTTCAGAATTAACCGCTGTCTGCGTTTTATGAGCTTCTGTGGGTTTTGCCTGCTCCTTGATCTTATCCGGGTTTTGAAATGAGAAATCTGTTTTATTGGTTTCCTTGTTGAAAGTGATATAGCCATTATATTCTTTGCCTTTCTTGTCCACAAGTCCACTGACATAAATTGTCTGGCCGTCCTTGAACTTTTGATATTGGTCATTGTCCAGCTCCTTATCCCTAAAGATTTTTGGAGCTTCGTGCGATTGATTCTGTTGATTTCCTTGATCCTGTTTATTAGAGTTGCTCCTGTCAAAGAGAAACTCTACAAAACGTTTATCGGCATTGTACTGTACCGTCGCATCAAACGCAGCTCCTTTCTTGGATATCATTCCTTCTATGTAAAGTGGTTTGCCTTCAAGCAAAGTCCGCTTCTGGTCTTCATTTAGTTTTACTCCTTTTATTTCGTCAGGAATTTTTATAAATTCTGTTCGAATTGCTACCAGTTCATTGGTCAGCCTGTCTACACTGATTAGGGAGGGGATGATTTCGTTTTCTTTTTTGGGATTGGTAAGATTGACCACACGACCCATATTACCTGTTTTTAGTAGGTTTTCTTTATCTTCTTTACTAAACTCGTGACCGAAAAAAGCATAATTCAGGTTAGGTTCTTTGCGGATGCCATGAATGGCTACCACTACCTGCCCATCTTTTTCCTGAAGAGATAAACGTGCATCCATGCGGGTGACGGCAGTACCCAGATTAAGACTGACAGGTACAAGTTCATTGGTCTTGTAGCCTCTGAGTAGCGGATCAAGCAGGTTCATTTTTTCAAGTTTCTCTTTGCCGAGTCCAAGGTTGTTCATGGTTTCCCAATCGATCTGTTCCGGTTTGTAGCGATATTCACTTGTTTCCGGTGTTGTTTGTGTTGCTTCCATATTGTTTTTATTTTCTTGTTTATAATCCTGACCATCTGCCACTTTCACTTCGTGTTGCCTGATCAATTTTTCACTCTCCGGTGTTGGATGATTTACTTGTTTCTGTATTTCCTTTGCCGTATCAACTGCAAGAAGTTCTGGAACTTTGAAAAAGGAGAAGTTGGTAGGGTTCTTCAATTGACTGAAAAAATTGGAGAAGAAGTTGGAAAAAACATCACCCTGTTTATCTACTCGCATAAATTGGTTCTGATTCTTCTTTGTAGGTTCAACTGTTTCCAGCTTTCCATTTTCATCAATGCCCTTTACAGCCATTATTTTCATTTTCTCTTTATCCAGTACCAATATTATATCCGACAACTGTTCAGGTAGTTGTGGTTTATCTGCATTTTGCTCGCTCATAGTCTGAAATTTTTAAGTTCAGCCCCGAAAGTAAAATATGCGCTCATTATTCTATTTTAACTGGCATCCATTGGCATTACTAGTCACTCGTTGCCTTTTGCTTTTTAGGCATGGAAGACGTAAAGCTTTCCCTGACGAACTGATGTACATCTGAGAGCTTATAGTAAATTTTTCCACTGATTGTGTAATATGGAAGCTTCCCCGACGAACGGTAACGCTGCAGGGATCGTGCACTTATCTTTAGCATTTGCAAAATATCCTGATTATCCAGCAGCTCTTCTCCGTCAATTCCGGTATGTTGGTTTTTAGCTCCTCTCCCCAATTCCATAAGGATGTCGAACCTCTCCATGATTCGCTCCATCCAGGCCATAAATTCCATTCTGTCAATATTCATAATCTTTCTTTTAGGTTCAACACCACAAAATTGACACATGAAAAAAGTATTTTCTGCCAAGTTGTGCCCATTGGTAAATGCACTTTCTACCTACAGAGTCGTCTCTATAGCAACAAAAACTGATTTAAAAACGAGTGAAATACTGAGATAACTAACCGTTAAAGTTTATTATCAATGGGCACATATGGGCACAATAAACAAGCTTTATACATTTTGTTGGCAGGTCTTTAAGTAAGATGAAAACTAATTCCGGAGATAGCTATTCAGTTTACCTCGAAGTTATTAGATTTTGATTTGCGATTTATATGACGAGAATCTTCTTAATTTTGCGTACAAAAGTTTTTAATGCTAAATTCAAAACAATTACAATCAAAAAATTTAAATATGTTTGATAATCAAACCAATTAATATTTCAAATTGTGTATTTAATAAAGTATTTTTGTAACTTGTAATCAAAATAATTGGAAATGGAAAATGTATATGCAGTTGCAAACGAATTCTTGGAACTCTCTAAAAATTCCGGAAAACAATTAACTAACTTACAATTAGCCAAATTGTGTTATATAACCCATGGTTTATCTTTGGCAATATTGAATAAAAAAGCTTTTAGTGAGCCTGTAGAAGCTTGGAAATTTGGGCCAGTTATTCCAAAACTTTATCATGAATTTAAGGATTTCGGAAGTAATCCAATTGATAGAAAAGCTACTATATTTGATATAAGTGCTTTTCAAAATAAAACTCCTGAAGTTCAAGACGAAAATCTCAAAAAAATTATTTTGCTAACTTGGAATATTTATAAGGATGTTTCAGGACCTTCTTTAGTATCAATTACACATCAAGGTAATACTCCTTGGTCTTTAACATACGTTCCTAATGAAAACAAAGAGATTAGTGATGAATTGACTTTAAAATACTATAAAAAGTTTACGGAAAATTTAGAACATGAACTAGCTTAATATGGGGAAAAACAAACTTCTTGATAAGTTACTTGAAAAGTCTTCAGCTACGCCATTAGACGAAGAAAGAGTGCGAAATATTGAAGAGGAAAGTTCTCTGACATTGGAAGACATTAAAGATCGAATACAAGACAGAGAAGAAAGAAAAAAATACGCCAAACGCACTTTTTCGTTTCTAGTTGTATTTACATTTACTGTTCTTGGTATAGTTATCGCAGTTGGATTAGATAATTGGATTTGCTTTCATTTATCAGACACCGTATTAATCACTTTAATTACAACTTCATTAGCTTCTATAGTTGGTATTTTTGCAATAGTGATGCGTTACTTATTTAAACAATCAGCTAGTAATACATAATACAGTTTATCTGCTATTTTAAATTTTATACTATAAAATATTCACAAAAACTCCCATTTGGGAGTTTTCTGTTTAAACAATGGTGGCTCTGGGTATTGTTACAGCTTAGACTTTTAGTTGACTCTTCATTTATTAAGCAGCGGCCTTGTATTATGGTTGAAATTACTATAGTTCTTTATCCATATATTGCTCTAATGACAATTTCAAATGATCCAAAAAGGACGTTCTTGTTCCGGCTCTGTCTTTCATCCGGTGAAAAGAATGATGTACGTCGCCGAGCGGTACACGAAAAAGTATTTGAAAGACCAGGGTCATTTTGCGTATTCCAATCTTTCCATGCGATATCACTCCTGAAGCATGTAGCGCATAAATCAGTTCAATGAGTGCATTCTTAGAGTCTGTCCAGAAAATTTCTTTGGCAGAATCCGGATTTTGCATTAATGATCCGTAGCTATCATCAGGATTTATTTTAGTTATCAAATAGGAATAGATAAGTTCATTTGCAATAATTCGGGCTACTTTTGAATCGTAATACGTCGAAAATTGATGGTCTATTTCAAAGACATAGCTGTTGAGCCCGTCCTTGTAATTAATTTTTCCCCGAGTAAAATACTCATCATCCCTGTCATTTCTACCTGATCTATAATAGCGATAAAAATGTGATTCGCAAATATCTTCTTTAAATTCCTGTTTGAGTAGCTGAAGCTGGCTGGTAAAAAATTTCTGGTACATTTTTCCGTTTTTCACTGGGCAGGCAGTTTCAATTCGAAATAGTTTATTATAATAAATCAGCTGACCCAAAATTTGTGGCTTAATATTGCGAAAGAATTCTATTTCCTCTGCCTCATTTTTAAATCCTTCTTTTAAAACATATTCCCGGGTAGTGTGCAACAATTCTTTTAGGTACAATGTCATTTGGGAAGCCTCGTCAATAAGATGTGAAGTCTCCAGCGAAACTTTATCCTCTTTACGCCGGATTTCGGAAATAATTGCATTCAGTGATTTCATAGACATGATTTTAATGCAATATCTTTTGTCAAGACAGCAGGCGCTATAGCGACAATTCCTGTACCTAAATTATATATGAGCTTAAAGGAAAAAAAGGCGATTGTACATGCAAAAAACAGTCAAGAAAAGATATTAATGTTTTGGATTTAGTGTCATAGTATGGGATATGGTAAAGGAAACTAAATTAATGCCTTAGCTTCAGGCGATATTGGGTCGGTGAGAGTTTTGTATACTTTTTAAAAAAGATGCTAAATGATGGTAATGTTCTAAAGTTAAGTTGTTCGGCTATATCTGTAATGGAAAGATCATCGTCAGCCAGTAATAAGTATGCCTCTGAGACGATTGCCATCTCTATGAAATATTTGGCAGACATTCCTGTAATACGCCGCACAGCTTTACGCAAGTGCCCCTTGCTCACAAATAAAGAATCTGCATAAAATTTCACATCGTGATTTCCTGTACTGTACTCCTGTATCAGATCGATAAAATCCATAACAATTTTTTCTGTCCTGCTATAAATCGCCAATGCATTTTCATCTTTTTTATAATAGAGCGCACTGGTTTCATATAGTACGAGATTAAGACAAAGCAAAACCATCTCATCCTGAAAAACACCATACTTGTTGATGAAAATCTTTTTCTTTAGGAGTTCAGCCAACTGTATCATGTGTTCCATCTCATCTTTTGAAAGTGAGAGTACAAAACCGGACTGGTTGGTTATTACTCCTAAGTACCCGCTTCCATACCTTGCAATCCTGTTATTAATTGCAAATGCAATTGTACAGGATACCAGATAAAATCTTACCGGGGATACGATTGTTCCCGCTTTAGCAAAATTAGGAACAGCATAAAGTTGTCCTGTTGATAGTCGGACTGTAGAGGAGCCGACAATAAAATCTATTGTTCCTGATACCATCAGAATCATAGAAAACCAGCCGGGCTTCAAAAGTGCATTACATGCTTTTACTGATTTATATTTCGAAAAATATAGTACTTTTAGTTCCTTCGACCAGATATTATACGTTTGAATTTTCAAGATATTGTCTTTTTTTAGATTTAACTATAGAAGTCATTGAAATTAATTGCAGTTTGAAAACTTGCCGTTAGCGATCTTTGGTAATTCTGGCAAATAGCGCGACAAACACAAATAGTAGATTTAACACTATAGTGACAAGAAATATACTCAGGAAATCAGATAGATTGAAACAGTGAATCTTCTCATGGCTGAGATAACCTATTTCATCATAGCTCATAAAATCTATGATGAAGTATAGGTTAGCCAGATTAATTACAAGGAGAAGAACGCTTAGAATAATGGCAATTTCCCGCTCATAAACTACTAATATGTAATCAATCCAATTCATTATTGTGTGATATTATTGTTATGGCACAGCCCAACAGTTAGTGCCATTTTAAGTCCCAAAACCATACACTCTTCTGCACCTGAAACCGCAGCAGCAATTTTAGTAACACCTGTTTCCCAATCTTTATCTTTTCGCTTTTCGCCGTAAATTGAATATCGGGCAACCGAGGTAGTTGTCAGGATTATGCGTTTATCGTCACTTGTGAATTCCGTATTGCTCAGAATATCCGCCTCATAGGAAACTATCATCGAGTGAATATCCTCATAAGGACCATCGGAAGCCAGCACCAGAGAATTTACAAATGTCAGCAGGCTGGTTTTGGCATTTACTCCCAGGCTCGACACTGCCAGAACATCGTCGATGGCATTGTTGCTATTGACTATCCATATGATTTCTGATACCCTGGTTGACATTGTAGCATTACTCGATAATAATACCAACTCAGGAGGGTACACGGCTGAAACTGAATCGATCAAAATAGTGATCTCTTCGACGGATTGTGAATTAAAATTGGTCTGCTCCAGAGTTTCCAGGATTTCATTATGAATGCTACCTGCGATATCGAAAGGATTTGCAGTATTATCAGGTCCGATATCGGTTTTGTGTGCACTACCGGTTTTGTGTGCAGTTTCTATAACTTCGCCTGTATATTCTTCTGTACAGGCAATTGTAAACAATGGCAAGATTGCCAGACATAATTTTAAATTTTTCATGTGTACATTGTGTTAAATGTGACTGATTACTTTTTTTTCGTCAGTTCATTTTTCACCCGGGGAAAGCTGAACGAAATCTGAGAATTAATCCAGATTTTTTGCTTTGAATTCAAAGCCAAAACTAAAGGCGATAACTGACTCCCACAAATGGTTGTTTGGACATTTTCAGTATTCGGACTGTCTTTTTTCGGAAAATCGACACACTATTTTTGCACATTGCTTTTGTAGGTTTTTCCTGTTTTTATAATTATATTTGGCTTTTTACGCCTTTTTAAATCATTCATTACTAACAATATGCGTGAATATATTTTTGAATAGTTTCCTCCAAAAACCAACTTAAACCGAACCTATGATTTCAAAATATTTACTTATACTTTCATTATGCTCGATTCAACTTATAAACGCCCAGCAGTTTCACATTCCTGATTCGTTAAAGAATAAGGATTTTGACTATCTTTTTGATCGTATAGAAGACGGTAATAACACGACGGAGCGGAGGTCACTATACTTGCTATCCTTTTTAATCAAAGCAAAAGCAGAAGAAAATTGGGAGGAGCTTTCAAATGCATATAAAAACTACGTTCACTATGCGCCAGAAATGCTAAAGCTTAAATATGCGGATAGTATGGTAATAGCCGCTAAAAGATCAAAAAGCAATGAAATTATAGGATCAGCTTACCTATCGAAAGGCATTGCTTATTATGGCCAAAAACGTCTATCTGAGGCAATGGACATCTATTTGGTCGCTGATGATTATATTAAAAAAACCAATGATAAATATTTAATCTACAAAACGAAATATTATATTGGACAGATAAAATTGTATCTGGGCTACTATGAAGAAGCAATCGCGATCTTTCAGGAGTGTATCAGCCACTTTAAGAACACCAATGTAAGGGCATATTTAAACTCTCTGCATTCACTGGGCGTGTGCTATAACAAAGTTGGAAATTACGGTCTATGTACCTCTGTAAATGAAATGGGAATTGCCTACGGGATAAAAACCGGAAATTTAGATATGAAACCTTACTTCATACATTCGGAAGGAGTTAACCAAAGTATGCTTCACAACTATGCAGTAGGTATAGAAAAAATACAATCGTCATTGCCTGACATTCGCGAGAATAAAGATTTCTCCAATGAGACAGTCGGATACTTTTATATTGGAAAAAGTTACTGGGGCTTAAATGATAAGGAAAAAGCATTAGTTTATTTCGAGAAAGTTGACAAAAGCTTTATCGATCGGGGTTATATTCGTCCCGATTTAAGAGAAGCTTATGAGCTTATGATTTCTTATTACAAAGACAAAAATATGCTTCCGGAGCAGTTGCGTTACGTTGAAAAACTACTTGAGGTGGATAAGAAATTGCATGTTACCTATGCCCATCTTCAGGGAAAAATCCGCAAAGAATATGACACTAAGGAACTGGTTCAAGAGCAGCAAAAACTCAAGGATTCACTTAATAATCGAAAATATAATGATGAAATATTCATTTCTATCATTGGTGTTATGATTCTCATTATTGTATATGGGATCATTAGGCATTTTAAAAATAAAAAAGAAGCTAGAAAGAAATACGAAAAATTACTGCAAAAAATTGAAGATGTAGAAAAAGCCAGAGCCTCTAAAGGTGATGACACTGATTTTTCAATAAGTAAGAATGCTGAGGAGGCGGTTTTACAACGTTTACAAAAGTTTGAAAATAGCAAAAAATTCCTTGAAAAAGATTTAAATCTCACAAAACTGGCGAGCTATTTCAATACGAATACTAAGTATTTATCACTAATTATTGCGCGTCACAGAAACAAAAAGTTCAACGAGTACATTAATAGCCTTAAGGTTGATAATATTGCTCAAAGGATTCGAAATGATAAGGTTTTACAGAACTACACTCATGATGCTCTTGCCGAAGAGGCAGGATTTAGCACTACCAGAAGATTTGCTAAATCTTTTCTTCTCTATACCGGAATAACACCCAAGTATTTTATTGAAGAATTAAAAATGGAAGATATGCAGTCACAGTGATATGTATCAAAGCAAAGAATCTACATATTCAATTCATATTCTTCATTAACATTTTCTGCGTATTTTCTTAGTCGAAGTATTATATATTCAATTTCTTTACGCGCTTTGTTCTGTGTTTCAATTAGAATCTCAGTTAGTGATCTATACCCTTCCATATTTTCTTTCGGATCTGTCATCAGCAGTGTTCTTTGATATCCCCAAAAAACATTATGTAGATTTGAAATAATTATTATACTGTCATAATAATCAGGAAGCCTTGCAATAACGATACTTTTCAATTGAATCAGTTTTTCTAATTCATTTTCGTATTTAGTATCCCACTCATCCGGGGTTAATTTTTTTGTAGATTCAATTAAACTTTTAGTTGATGAAATATTGTGCTCGAAGTAACTTAATAATTGATATATCTCACCAACAGTTTTTATTAAATTCTCTTTATAGTTTACAGATTGTTCAAACTCTCTTTCTTCTGTTGCAATTTTCCTGTCATTTTCATATTTCATAATATCTCTTTTAGTTAGGGATTTATTATTAAAAAATGTTGTTATAATTGGAATTGCAGCTCCTGTTACCACCATTGGTAACCAACTTATTATATCTGACAAGTTCATTTTACTATTTTTTTTTTTATAAATTAAGTGTATAAATCTTATTTTGTATTATGCCCCAATTTCTAATTTTCATAGAAAATCAATCCATTCTTAACGTTGTTTTTTTCTGGATCATAACTTAGTTACAATGTGTATTAGATTTGTATGGTCATCTGTAAATATAAGATATGAAATATTAAATAACCTTCTAAAGGCATATAGACGATAGAATAAGTTATTATAATAAGAGTAGTGAGAAAATGATATGTATATTTTAACCGTATATTTTATATACAATTAAAGATAGAATATTAGTTAAAGAAGATTTAAAGAGAATTTTTTGTAAATATTCCGATCAACGGACGTCTGTTTTATTTATGTACATCTTCATTTTTTAACTCGAAGTCAAAATCAAAAAAATCTTTTGGATGCACATTCAATGCGGTAGCAAGATCGAATATAGTTTTTAACTGTATGCTCTTTTGACCTTTTTCCGTCTTACTAATTTGACTGTGATCAACATTACACATTTGCGCTAACTTTCTATAGCTAAGTTTTTTATCTGTTCGAAATTTATGTAATTGTTTGCCAAATAAAATCAAAAATTTTGAATTTTGTTCCTTTTCCATCCTATCATAATTAAGATAAGAAATTTCAATTATTTCAGAACAAAAATTGTAGCATTTAAATACTACTTAAATAATTTTTTGTTATATTTGTCTATTAATATTTATATTTGCGATTCTTCTCATAAAAAAATAGAAGCATTCGCTTTGAATCTCGTACTAGAAAATTGGCCTTTTCATAATACCACGAGACAATAAGTATGATGCTCACGTCATAGGCGTGGGCTCACTTATTTGTGGTAAGGTATGGCCAATACCTCTAGTGCAGTAAGCTGAGTTCCATGCCTTTTTTATATGCAAACTCCTCTTACATTCTTAGCACTGTTTCCTCATTTTTATATCGTCGCATTTAGATATTGTCTAACCAAACCTATATGCTTATGAATTAAAGATTAAAGCTCTTTTTACTGCCTGCACTGTCTTAATCTTTATTTGAATTAGTTCATTGCACAGTTTGCAGGCTTTTAAAAAGGCAAAATTATCAAGCTTTATAAAGCTAAAAAAAGCCCTCTAACTGGCGATCAAACAAGTTTAGAGAGCTGAATTAACAAAACTTTCGTTTCAAATTAACTAACCCAAAATTATGAAAACTTTTTCATTGAACAAAGGGTTGGCGGCACTTTGGTACCCCTTTATTTTCGGGTTCTACCTCTTTTGCACACCAACCTTAGCGCGAAATACTTTGCGGTTTTCCGCTTTACAACAACAAACACAGGTCACAGGTATTGTGACCGATGGTACTCTTCCCCTTGCCGGGGTCAGTATCTCAGTAAAAGCGCAAAAGAACAGCACGGTCACAGACTTCGATGGTAAATTTACCATAACAGCATCACCTGCTGATATTTTAATTTTTAATTACATCGGATTTAAAACTATAGAAATTTCTGTTGCCCGACGTTCAGTAATCAATGTCCAAATGCAGGAAGATGCTACATCTCTTCAGGAAGTAAAAATAAATGCGGGATATTACTCCGTAAAAGAAAGCCAGCGCACCGGAAGTATTTCAAAAATCAGTTCGAAGGATATCGAAAAACAGCCGGTGACCAACGTACTTGCTACGATGCAGGGACGAATGGCTGGTGTGAATATAACCCAAAATACAGGTGTAGCCGGTGGCGCTTTCGATATCCAAATCCGGGGACAAAATAGTTTACGTACTGATGGAAACAGACCTCTATATATAATCGATGGCGTACCTTACTCTTCTGATGCAGTAGGTTCAGATCTCACCGGAGTTGTACTTCCGGGACCTACCAGCCCCTTAAATAGTATTAACCCCAGTGATATAGATAGTATAGAAGTACTTAAAGATGCAGATGCAACAGCTATCTATGGTTCAAGAGGTGCTAACGGAGTAGTGCTTATCACCACAAAAAAAGGAAAAGAAGGCAAAACTCGCTTTACCGCAAATGTCTCAGGAGGACTTGGAAAAGTAACCCGACTGATGGATTTAATGAATACTCAGCAATACCTACAAATGCGCAGAGAAGCTTTCACCAACGATGGTATACCATATGGACCAACAGACTATGATGTAAATGGAACTTGGGATCAGAACCGCTATACCAATTGGCAGAAAGTATTCATTGGTGGAACTTCCGAGATCAATGATGTGCAGGCATCCTTAACAGGTGGTGCTTCAGGGACACAATTTCTTGTGAGCGGTAATTTCCATAAAGAAACGACAGTGTTTCCCGGTGACTATGATTACAAAAAAGGTAATTTGCTCGCAAACCTGAATCATGAGTCCCAGAATAAAAAATTCAATATCAATTTTTCAATGGGCTATACTGTACAAAAAAACTACCAACCGGGAGTTGATGTCACACAGCAGGCCATTCTCCTTGCCCCTAATGCTCCGGCATTGTATACCGCTGAGGGAAATTTGAACTGGGAGAACAGTACATGGAATAATCCCCTGGGTAATCTTGAAGGAAAATATAAGTCAACAAGTAATGACCTTTTTGTCAATGGTTTATTATCCTATGCAATCTTGCCCAACTTAATTGCTAAAACAAGTTTTGGATTTACCGATACACGATTTGACGATAGCCGCACTCAACCGTCTACTATGTATGACCCTGCCGCTGAAATAGGAAGCGAATCTTCATTTATCGATGTCAATAACACGTCACGAAAATCATGGATTATTGAACCGCAATTATCGTGGTCAAAAAAAATAGGCAAAGGAAAAACGGAAATACTCGTAGGTGCTACCTATCAACAGCAAAATTCAGACCAGCTTGTACAGGAAGCCATTGGATTCAGCAGCAATAGTCTGATTTATAATCTATCTTCTGCTTTTTCCGTGTTTAATGACACACATAGTCAGTCTATCTATAAATACCAAGCCTTTTTCGGGCGAGCCAATTTTTCATGGAACGAACGTTACATCCTTAATCTAACCGGACGCAGGGATGGTTCAAGCAGATTTGGTCCCGGCAAACAATTTGCCAACTTTGGAGCCATAGGAAGTGCGTGGCTATTTTCAAATGAACCTTTTGTAAAAAATAATCTTGATTTCTTAAGTTTTGGAAAGTTAAGGATAAGTTATGGAACAACTGGAAACGACCAGATTGGAGATTACCAATTTTTAGACACCTATGGATCTTCAGGAAATAATTATGGCGGTGTTATCGGCCTGCAACCCACACGCTTGTTCAACCCAAATTTTGGCTGGGAAATAAATAAAAAACTAGAACTGGCATTAGAAACAGGATTTTTTAAAGACCGAATTTTTATAACTGCCGGCTGGTACAGTAATCGTTCATCCAATCAACTCGTTGGGATTCCGCTTCCTTCATCAACCGGATTCAATTCTATACAGTCAAACTTAGATGCTACCGTACAAAACAAAGGAATCGAACTCACTCTTAGAACAGTCAATTTTCAAAGGCAATCCTTTAACTGGTCCAGCAGTTTTAATTTAACTATTGCCCGAAATAAACTATTGTCTTTTCCTAATCTCAAAGAATCCACCTACAAGAACCAATTTGTAATTGGAGAGCCTTTAAATATTAAAAAAGTATACCATTACACCGGAATAAATCCACAAACTGGCATCTACCAATTTGAAGATTACAATGCCGATGGTACAATTACAACGGTAGAAGATAAACAATCTATACGAGATTTGAATCCCAAATATTTTGGAGGTTTTCAGAATACGATTACTTACCAAAATTGGCAATTTGATTTTTTGTTCCAGTTTGTCAACCAATTAAATTATAACGGTGCTTACCGAACAGGATTACCCGGCAGTATGAGAAATCAACCGACTGCAGTAATCGACCATTGGCAAAATCCCGGAGATAATGCAACGTATCAAAAATATTCTACAGGGTTAAATAGTCAGGCATCAGATGCATTTAATAAATATTATCAAAGCGATGCCGTGATAACAGACGCTTCGTATGTCCGTCTCAAAAATTTGTCCCTATCGTACACTATTCCCGAGCAGTGGCTCAAAGGAGTAAAATGCCGATTGGTATTTCAGGGGCAAAATCTCTTAACAATTACGTCATTCAAAGGTGCTGATCCAGAGTCCAGATTTAGTATGAACCTTCCGCCATTAAAGGTATTTACTACTGGACTCCAGCTCACTTTTTAAAATTATAATTCAAAAATCATGAAAAAAAAATTAGTATTTCGATTTATGCAACAGCATAGAATCGAAACAGTAAACCATAAGTTTCTTATTGGATTACTCGTACTCTGCATGTTTCCCGCGCATGGCTGTGATAGTTTTGTCGAAGTTGATGTTCCTACTTCCCAACTTACTGCCAGTGCCGTTTTTGAAGATAAAGCTACCGCAAATGCTGCTATGGCAAGCATATATGCAAAAATGAGGGATTCCGGTATTCTTAGTGGTAATCTTTCAGGTTTGTCCAATCAAATGGGCAACTACACAGATGAACTGGTGTATTATGGAAGTATTACCGGTAAAACCCGTGATTTTTATAACAATGCAGTCCTGCCATCCAATGCAGAAGTTTTTAATTGGTGGAGCACCAGTTACAATCAGATTTATGCGGCCAATGCTATTATCGAGGGAGTAAGCGCTTCGACCGCACTGAATGAAGCGGATGTAAAACAGTTGACCGGAGAAGCATTATTTGTACGATCATTAATGCATTTCTATCTTCAAAATCTGTACGGTGATGTCCCTTATATTATCACCACCAATTATCAGCAAAATAAAGTAGCATACAGAATGCCCTCTGCCGAGTTGTATTCCCATATTATCAGTGATTTGGAACTGGCGGTGTCCTTCTTACCAGATGCCTATATTTCCAGCGACCGCATACGTCCCAATAAATCGGTAGCAATGGCACTGCTGGCGCGAGTGTACCTTTATAACAAAAAATGGGCAGAAGCTTCCAATGCTGCTTCATACCTCATTAATAATACACAGACTTATGCTTGGGAGACCAATCTGGATGCCATATTTCTGAAAGCAAGCAGCACAACAATTTGGCAGTTTATCCCACGCACCAGTGGACAAAACACTCAGGAGGGAGAAACATTTATATTCAACGCCGGACCACCATCACTTACTGCTTTAAGTGCCCAGCTCATAAATTCATTTGAGATGGGAGATCAGCGTAAACTTCGTTGGGTCAAAACAATCACTAAAGGTACAGAGAAATGGTATCACGTCAATAAATACAAACAAAAATCAAAGTCTCCAAGTTCTTTAGAATATTCCATTGTATTTCGTTTGGCAGAGCAATACCTGATTCGTGCTGAAGCGCGTGCTGAGCAGGGAGATCTTACAGGAGCAAAGGACGATTTGGATAAAATCAGAACTACAGCAGGACTTTTAGGTACAACTGCTACAAGCAAAGAAGATATCCTTAATGCTATCCTGCAAGAGCGACGAGTAGAGTTTTTTACGGAACTGGGAAGTCGTTTTTTTGATTTAAAAAGAGCAAATCTTTTGGACGTGGCGCTAGCTCCCGTCAAAGCAGGATGGAATCCAACAGATAGAATACTACCGTTACCGGAGTCGGAACTCGTACTCAATCCCAATCTAAATCCACCAAACCCCGGTAATTAAAATGAAATTCCATCACAAAAAATATGGTATAAATAATTGCGTTGCATTCGGATACAAAATAAAAACCTTCTTTTTAATTCTGGTTCTATTTTTCGTGTCATTTACCGGATTAAGTCAAAACAATTCTAAAAAAGTACTTACTGCCAATGATTATTCATTATGGGCATATCTCAACATTGATAAACTTTCTGAAAATGGAAAATGGGTAAGTTTTAATCTTCATTATCAAAATGGCATAGATACTTTGTTTGTTAAAAACAATAAAGGAACAAAGACCTATAGTTTCCCCGGTGCCAGTAAAGGTGAATTTCTCGCAGAGAACTGGTTTTTAATGATGAGCTCAAAGGAAGAGCTGAAAATTGTTAACTTACTGACTTCTAAACAGGAAATTATACAAGGAACACTGCGATACGATTTAGGCGCAGACCGCAGAAATGTAATAATCTTGAAGAAAACAAATGCCGGAAAAAAACAATTAGAACTAAAAAACGTAGCTAATGGTAAATCTCTTATTACATATAATGTTGACAGTTATTGGTATAATGCACAAGCTGATGCACTAGCATACAGCACAAAAGTTGACAATATTACAACAATCGCCCTGCTAAATTTGCGTGATAACATCGTCACTACCATTGCCGGTACAAGTACTGACTTTGCATTTTCTGATTTGGTCTGGCAAAAGAACGGAAATTCATTGGCGTTTTTGGAGCGGCCTTTGGATAATAAAGTAAAAACAACGCACACCAATGTCAGATACTATACCATAGCAGACCGTAAATTATATACTTTCAATCCGGTAACACAAAATAATTTTCCCGTAGATATGAAAATTATCTCCTCCTCTTTTGCAAATCTTAGCATTTCTGAGGATGGGAAAAGAATATTTTTTGGTTTACAAAAGCCGCTTACTCCTATTGATACCGCACAAACGCAAATTTGGAACACACAGGATAAGTTTCTATATACTGCCAAAGTGCAAAATGAAGGTTGGGACAGAATTGCAAAAGTAGCGGTATGGTGGCCCTTAGAGAATAGGTTTAATCGCATTACGGATAATGAATTCCCGAAAATGATGTTAAGCGGAGAACAAAAATATGCGTTTCTCTACAATCCACAGCATTATGAACCACAAACAAACCGAGAAGCACCGTTGGATATTTATATATTGGATCTGCAAACCGACAAGCGGGAATTATTGCTACAAAATCAATTAGGCGGTGAAACTGGAACTACTGTTTCCATATATGGAAAACAGCTTGCCTATTTTAAAGACAAAAATTGGTGGGTATATGATATAGAGAGTGGCGTACATAAAAACCTTACCAAAGATCTCGGTGTGTATTTTTCAGATGAAGGAACTGACTGGCCCGAAGAAGCAAGTCCTTTCGGAAATCCGGGATGGATACAAGAAAGTAAAACACTTTTTGTATATGACAAGTATGATATCTGGAGTATTGCGATCGATGGAACAAGTGCACTTCGATTGACCAAAGGACGTGAAAATAAAACAACCTATCGAATAGTTTCCCAATCAAAAGAGCAGTCTAAAAAAATGAATTACGACGGTAATTATAAAGGATTATTTGGGACAAACGAAAGGTTACTAATCAAAACCGAAGCAATAGATCATACAGGTTATTGTTTTTGGGATAAGAGAAACGGTTTACAGCCTTTGCTTGACAAAAATATGCACACCAGTCAATTTATGCCATCATCAAAGAATGGCAGTTATGTTTACAGGGAAGAAAATTATGATTTACCGCCCAGATTAATCATTAAAGAAAATTCCAATTCAAAAGAAAAAATACTTTTTCAAAGCAATCCACAGCATTTCAAATACCATTGGGGACATTCCAAACTGATCAGCTACGCTAATTCCAAAGGCACCGCTTTAAATGGTGTTCTATTCTTTCCTGCCAATTATCGCACTGATACAAAATATCCTATGGTTGTACATGTATACGAAAGGCAGTCTAAGGAATTATACAAATATGTAAATCCGTCGCTGAACAACCCCACAGGATTTAATATTACAAATTTTACTTCAAACGGATACTTTGTTTTTTTACCTGATATTGTTTATGAAATTGGAAATCCGGGGCAATCAGCTGTAGATTGCGTGGTCTCTGCTAGCAAAAAAATCATCGCCAGTGAAGCTATTGACAGCACCCGCATAGGTATTACAGGTCATTCCTACGGCGGATTTGAAACGGATTTTATCATCACCCAAAGCAATATGTTTGCAGCAGCAGTAGCTGGTGCAGCAATTAACGATTATGTCAGCAGTTATTTGTGGATCACATGGGGGTTTGAAAAACCTAATTTTTGGCATTATGAATTCGGGCAACTGAGATTAGGGAAATCTTTATATGAAAATTATCAGGGGTATCTGAGAAATTCTCCTATTTATCATGCTGACAAAGTAAATACGCCGCTGTTATCATGGGCAGGCGAACACGATGCACAGGTGCATTATTATCAGACTATTGAATTTCATTTAGCACTCAGGCGTCTTGGTAAAATAAATACCATGTTGCTTTATCCCGGAGAGGATCATGTGTTAATGAACAAAAAATATCAAAAAGACCTCACTGAGCGGATACAGGAATGGTTCGACTATTACTTAAAAGGAATTAAAAAACCCGAATGGTTTTAAAAAAACAACCTCTTTAAAAAACAATGCAGTTCCTTTTGGAACTGCATTGCCTTTCCTACTAGGAAGATAACTATGGATGGTAGATAGTGCGTACACAATCCCCAGCTGAATTTTTGCCGAATAATTGAGCACCAGACGGATTTAAATCGACTGTACAAACGACTCCATTGTTAACTGTTGAACATTCGTCATCTTGTTGTTCACA
This sequence comes from Flavobacterium sp. LC2016-13, assembly GCF_009707955.1. GTDB lineage: Bacteria > Bacteroidota > Bacteroidia > Flavobacteriales > Flavobacteriaceae > Flavobacterium. The sequence continues at coordinate 73,205 of NZ_WMDQ01000001.1, forward strand.
AGAATTTCCCTGTTCATTCAATTTAAGATAACCTTGAATTGGCGCCGCGGTTTTAGAGCGCTCGGTCATGGCATTGGTTGTAAAAGCTCCTGCTATCGCAAGAACGAATACGGCAACAGGTAAAACCTGTTTTGCAAATTTTGTTTTCATGATTTAAAATTTAAATGTTAGCGATCTACTCTATTACAGGTTTTCGATCTTTTCCCTGAAACTGCAGTTTATCTTTATGCTTGAATTCTATTTTTTTGTTTTGATATGAATTTATAAGTCCCTTGCTTAATTTGTAATGGACTAAATATTTGCCAATAAAACCGTAAAAATTATCATCAAGTACAGAAAAGTTCTTGAGCTTTTCATTTTTGATATGGTAGATATAGAAGCTGCCCTTATAAGAATTGGTGTTAACATCATAAATGTCAATAACACTGGCTTCTTTCCACATTTCAGCAGGTTCATATTTCCCGGGCAATACGGAATTCACAAACAATAAATTTTTACAAACAGCGCTTGCTTTATTGACTATTAAAGGAGGTGCCGCCAGTTTCCGTTCTTTTCTGCTTGTAACCTCAACAACTTTAATCTGGGCTTTACTAATGGTATCAATTGTTTTTCCACGATAGCTAAGATTAAGCTCATGATCTGCTACAATAAACTCATTACGATACAGGTAAGTGTATACCATTTTCTGAAGCGATTTGTCATAATGAAGTACGCCATCTACGTCAAAAATTCCATCAATCTGTTTTTGTAATAGATTTGGATTTAAATGTACTTTGGGTTCATTTCCAAAGTGCAGAGATCCTAAAATGCTTTCACCGTTTGTATTGCTGTTAGAGCGAAATACTAAAGTGAGCGAATCAATAAGCTCATAGTGAGAAAAAGTTGGAGTTCCGTTCCATTTTATAGCAGCCTTCCAATCTTTAACTAAACCTTTATACACTACAGGAACAGAACCGTCTATGAGATAAAAATCAGGAGGTGAAATTCGAAGCTGAGTAGACTGGAATTGAAAATCAGTACGATTAAGTTGAATCTTAAATTCACTTACTTTTTGTAAAACTGTATCCAGAGCAATAACTAGAAGAGGGGCTGTTTGATTACCTAAATATATTTTGTCGTCCGTCGAGCCTGCAAAATAATAAGAATTAACCTTTAGATCAATTTCATTCAATTTTACGGCACGACCGGGAAAACGACGCACAAAATTATTCCGATGGTCTATGATATCTTCCGATAACTTAAACAGCACTCCAACTATACCAAAACTAATCAAAACAGATAGCGCAAAAGCACTGACAAGTACGGCAGGTTTTGAAATAAGATGCGGTTTTGACACCATCCCGGCCAGTATCAGTATACCTGCCGCAGCCAGCATTATGAAAACTAAATTAAAAATAAGATGCTCCCTCCATCCTAACTTTTCAAGAATTCCTCCACAAGAGCACGGAACAAAAGAACTGTAATTTAAAATTATATAGATATATGCCGTAAACATTATCATCATACTAAAGGCGGCAAATAGGCCAATTAATCTGCATCCTTTTAGAACAAGCAGCAAGGAGATAAGCAATTCTAATATTGGCACCAGCCATGCAATCGATCCTGCAAAAGCACTTAACAAAGGAGATTGTCCCAACTGTACACGAAAGTTCTCAAAGTCAAGTAATTTACTTACTGCCGCATACACAAATAGCAGGATATAAAGAAAACAGATTGTTTCAACTATAATTCTTTTATAAGGTTCAGATAATTTCATGTTCTTCCCGTTTGAATTACAGATATAATTGACTCAATCAATTGGCATCGATAGTACCAGATCCAATCTATTTCCCTCAAATGGGTATCACTATATCTTTGAATTATTAATAAGGCTAAATTACCTCGGTTTACCTTAAGCATTGTTATCAAAAACGATCCAAAATTTACAAAAAACGATCCATTTTACTGTATACAACACATTAAACAAAAAAAATGGCTGGCATCGGCCAACCATTAAAGTTTTTAAAATATTAGAATAAAACCTTTTTTAAATGAAACTAAAAAGAAGTTAAAGGAGTTAGACTTTCGCGCCAATACTCGATTAAATTATTGATCATTGTTTTGTATTCCAGGAAACTTTCCTGTTTTTTAAAATAGCCCTGAATTTGGCATTCATATGCCTTTAGTACGTTTTCCGGATTCTTTGATGTGGACAAAAAAATATAAGGCAAGCATTTTTTCCTAATTTCCTCATTGGCAAGAATCTGTTCCCGCAACTCAAAGCCATCGATTTTTGGCATATTAATGTCCGAGATTATAATAAAAGGAAGCACTTCAGGATTTGATAAATATGGTATTGCCTGGGTAGGATCAGCAATAAATTTTATCTTATTTGGAAAATCCAGACTGTCAAATATGTCCTGAAGGAACATTTTGTCGTCCTCATCATCTTCAATTATTATTATTTCACCATTTTTTCTCATAGATAATAAATGTAACACAATTAATGCCGAAGAGCCAAAACCTGTAGCCAGTTTTGAATCAATTTTTTACGGAGATTATTATAATTATTTGTAATTTAGAGTGTTGAATAAAAATACCACATCATATGGAAGCACATACTCTTGTTTTATCCACAGCGAAGGTTGCCATACCGGAGATACTCACAATTAATTTTGTCACCAATTTAATTAATCGGGGATTAACCCAGGTGGAGTATTTTGGTGTGGAGATCGATAATCATTGTGACGTAGTCAGCGAGGACATGGAAGCAGTAAGCAAAGAAATTACGTATATTGATATGCATTTTGATTCTGAACAAAGCATTGCATATGAATCGATGAGCGAAACGGAGGTTGACCAATTTGCGCTAACGCTGTTGAAGGAATGTAATCCGGAGATCAGAGCTGACTTAAAAGACATTACAATTTATTTATAAGATGGAGAAAGAGAAAATAAAAGAACTTTTTACACAGGAAATTGAAACACTCATTTCTGAAGCGGAGCTGGCAATCGAAGAAACGGCGAGAGCTGCGCGGCTAAAAGCAAAGTATGAGTTACTGGAGAAATTTGATCTTTTTGTGAAAGCCATAAATGCAAAAATGAATTCTATACTTGACAGTAATGGTGTAGATTTTAAAAGTCAGGCCGAACTGGATGCCTTTATGAACTTTATGAGACCGACATTTGATAAAATGTATGAAAAATATACGAATCTGGGTAAGGATGAAAATTAAAGCATATATTGTATAGAGTAGAACTGATAAAATATCAGCCTGTTTTAAAAAATGATTTCAATAGCTTCCAAAGCTTGCAAAACCAAAGATGCATGACGTATTTTTGTCTGCATTCACTAGCTGGAGGATCTATGTAAGTAACATTAATTCTTTCAATATACTGGTCAATTCCACTTGGTCTGGATCGGATGATTTCTTCCCTTTTCGATTGGAAAATCGCCGTGAATTCCTCCTGCGTTAAAGTAATTCCATGGGCATACATATTGGCTTTCATCGTACTGCGTATAAAATTCAGTTCATTCTTCTGGCATCTCATTATATGTACGCCGTATTCTTGTTCTGGATCAAAAAAATCACTGGGGCTGTTGTATTGCACAAATTCCGTTACAGCATTAAGTTCAATGAAAAAACGCGAGTTAAAATCTTCGACTGAAACATTTTTAAATAAGTCCATACTGAAATTTTACAATGAGGGAAATGCTATTAGGTTCCCTTCATAAGGAAAGGCAAAATCTGTTATTTTTACCGAATGGTCCAGCCAGGCAGATTCATCCTGGCTTTTGAGCATAATTGGCATTCGCATCTTATGGTTGTGAATATATCGCATAGTATCATTGGCTTTTGTTGTAACCATGGTGTAGGTTTTTTTGATTTCTTCTGAAACTGGATCGGTCCAATGAGAATATAATCCTGCGAAGGTGAAAATTTCATCATCTTGCGAGTTGATCTGATATTTGTCTTTGCTCTTTCCTTTTTCATCATTCCAATGCCATTCATAATAGGCAGATGCTATTATGAGACAGCGGTTGTGCGTTATATTTTTAAAAGATGCTTTTTCGTCGATGGATTCAATCCTCGCATTGAGGGTATTTTTTCTAAATTCGATATCTTTTGCCCATGCCGGAAGCAGTCCCCATGTATAGTCCGTTGTAATTAAATGCGGCGATGAATTAAGGATTACAGGGATATTAGGATGGGAAAATCCATTTATAAAATCAGATTGAAGATAAGTTTCTTCATTATCCACTTCAGCATTAAAACGTCGTTTTACATTTTCAATAGCTGCTGACTGCTGGGTATAGTAACACATAATTTTTATGTCCGTTAAAGTTTAAAAAATACCTTATTTTAATAATGCTAAACCTTTTAAAGGCCCTTTGCTCAAATGTCCTGTCATAAATTTGGCATTAAAATTATTTAAAATGAGCCAGTACCAATTTGACGTAAGGCATATTGAAAGCCTCGTTAGGAAAAATACGGAAAGGAAAAATAATCTACGCCGGAAAAACAGCAACAGATTGCTAATTTATACGCTGATTTTCACCTTTATATTTTTCGCTTTATATCAAATTTAGTTCATAATTAGGACTTTACATAAATAAAAAACTAAAATTTCATTCGATGACGCGGGAGGTTGATTTCATGTTCCTGTGGATATGGTTGCCGATCCGTACTGCTGACATCTTCTTTTATTAGCTGCTGTGTTTTAAACTGGTTATTTGTATCCATGTAACGCGGATCAGGCATAAACGGCATTTTTGCCATTTTATGAACCGTAATAGTGGGGAAATGATAATCAATCTCGACTGTTCCAAGCAGCAGGTAACAGCCGCCTCCCTGAAACGGGTGTACGGCAAGACTGTCCGGGAAATGTGCAGTATCAAAGTAAGCACCTTCATTGTCTATCCAGGTTCCAAAATACATATTGCCTCTTTTGGTTGGTACCTGTTTGGTTGAAATAAGATAAGCCAGCATACGAACCTGTTTTTTATGGCAATTAACAAGATCCCTTACTTTTATATCACCTCTGTGCTTGGTTTGCAGCAGATCAAATACAGTGCAGGAAATCGGAAAACTGAGCAGTTCAATCTCATCAAAAGCATCTTCAAAAACTGATCTTTCCAGCGTCGGTAGTTTATACTCCTTCACTGGTTCCTGCAAAAGCAAAAGTCCTCTATTTTCAGGTTTAAAATTGTTAAGCAGCAGGCTTGCGATCACCAGAAGCTGGTTCTTAGTTTTTCCCGTAAAACGGAATGCACCTATAAAAATCAGGATTTTTACGCTTTCAATTCCCATTGGGATCCGGTTTATGAAATCTTCCAATGATTTGAACTCACCGTTCCTTTCGCGATCGGCTTCAATAAACTGTGCCATTTTGGAATCAAGGCTCATCAGGTGCATAAAACCCAGATACACGTCATTTCCGTACAAAGTAGTTTCAAACACACTTTTGTTGACGCAGGGATTGTGTATCACTGCGCCAGCCATGCGCGCCTCATGCACATATATCTCAAGACGGTAAAAGCCACCCTGATTGTTAATTACTGCTACCATAAAATCTATGGGAAAATGCACCTTAAGGTAAAGACTCTGATAACTCTCAACAGCATAGGATGCCGAGTGTGCTTTGCAGAAAGAGTAACCGGCAAAAGACTCGATCTGTCGGTAGATTTCCTCGCTGAGTGCCACGGGATGACCTTTTACAGCACAGCAGGCGAAAAAATTGTCTTTCACTTTCTGAAGTGCTGATTTAGACCTTCCTTTACCGGACATGGCACGGCGCAGGATATCCCCGTCAGCTGCCGGTAGACCGCCATAGTGCAGTGCAATTTTGATCACATCTTCCTGATATACCATAATTCCATAGGTTTCTCCTAACTGCTGCTCGAATACGGGATGAAAATATTCAAACTTGCTGGGATGATTGTGGCGGAAAATATATTCCTTCATCATTCCGGACTGCGCCACACCGGGACGAATGATAGAAGAGGCGGCGACAAGTGTTTTATAATTATCACATTTTAAACGTCTGAGCAGTCCTCGCATTGCAGGACTTTCAATATAAAAGCAGCCGATAGTTTTCCCTTCCGCCAAATACTTATTTGCTGTTTCCTCGTTTTTGGAAATTGTGGTATCGCGGATATTGATACGAATACCCCTGTTTCTCTCGATGATCTTTACACTCTCATCAATGTGACCGATACCACGCTGGCTTAGGATATCGAATTTTTCAAATCCAATATCCTCGGCTACGTGCATATCAAAAAGGGCAATTGGAAATCCTTTTGGAGGCATTTCCAAAGGAGTGTAATTGGTAATGGGTTCTTCGGAAATGATAATCCCGCAGGAGTGCATACTACGCTGATTGGGATATTTCTCAAGCATCATTCCATATTCCTGGACAAATTTCACAATGTTGTTGCTCTGATGGAATTTCATGGGATTTTTGGCCAGCATGTCAAGCTCTTCTTTTGGCAAACCGAAAACTTTGCCGACTTCGCGGAAAATAGAGCGGTATTTGAATTCCACGTTAGTACCACAAAAGGCTACATGCTCGTAGGTATAGCGTTTGAAGATATATTCAAGTATAATATCACGTTCCTTCCAGCTCCAGTCGATATCAAAATCAGGAGGGCTTTTACGGTTGACATTTAAGAACCGCTCAAAGTACAAATCCAATTCCAAAGGACAGATATCAGTGATACCAAGACAATAGGCAACAATGCTATTGGCACCACTTCCACGGCCGATATGAAGAAATCCCTGACTGTTGCTGAAACGAATGATATCTGCGGTAATCAGGAAATAGCCGCTAAATTCCAACTCGTCAATCACTTTGAGTTCCTTTTGCATGCGCTCGCGTGCCTGAATATTTTTTTTGCCATAGCGCCACGATAAACCCTGCTCGGCTAAAGAACTCAGCAATTCCATATCACTTTTCCTGCCGGATGTATAGAATTTTTTATTTTTGGGCGTACTAAAATCAAACGAAAAATTGCAGGAATCAATAACCTTTTGGGTATTCTCAATAATAAGCGGATACTCGCTGTAGAGTGAAAGCAGTGAATCCAGACTGATCATTTTGTCAGAAGTGGCACAGCAGTCCTCAGGAGCTAATTTGGAGAGAAGTATGTTTCTGTCAATAGCGCTAAGTATCCTGTGTAGATTGTATTCCTTTTTAGTACGGAAAGTTACCGGCTGGAGAATGACCATTTTGTCCTGTCTTTTTTTCCATCCAGACAAAATCAATTGCTGTAGTTGGTCTGGGCGAATACCGATGTATTCATTTTCTTTTAAAATATCAGGGGTGTTTTCCAGTGGATAAATTACAACTACATCTGTAAAATCCGGGGCAAAAGCAGGAAGGGCGGTCTTGTCAAAATTATGGCGGGTCAAAAAACGGTTCATCTCCGCCAGACCGCTCGCATTTTTTGCAAGACCTATGAAGCGCAGCTGAAACTCTGAGCGAAATTCCATACCCACAAGAGATTTTATACCGGCATCTTCACAGCTTTTAATAAAATCGTAAATTCCTGTTACCGTATTGATATCGGTGAGCGCCATAGCTTTAACCCCACACGCAACGGCCTGTGGAATGAGCTCGTCCAGCGGTATAGTACCATAGCGCAAGGAGTGAAAGGAGTGGCAGTTAAGGTACATGGAATTAGGGTTTTCGTTTTAGGATTTCATTTTTGTTGTTCGGTTTGAACGAGGCACCGGCGCAGCGCATTACAGCGTCAAAGCCGTAGCGACTTTTCATTTTGTCCATGGCTTGGTAGAGTGCCAGCATTTCCTCGGTATCCTGAAAAAGATCGATCTGGTAGGTACCACGGACTAGTCCGCTGAACCGAACCCCTATAAGGCGAAGGCGCATCCTACGCTGGTACAATTTGTCGAAAAGATCCTGCACGGTTTTAGTCAGGATATGGTCAGCGGAAGTGTACTGCACACGGCACTGTTTGGTTTCCGTATCGAAATTGGCGTAGCGTATTTTTATTGTCACTGTCGATGCCAGCCACTCCTCGGAACGCAATTGAAAAGCCAGTTTTTCCACCATTCCCAAAAGCACCCTTTTAAGCCTGTCAATATCGATTGTATCCTGCAGGAAGGTGTGCTCAGTAGATATCGACTTTTTCTCCCTGTAGGGTTCCACAGGATTGTTATCTATGCCGTTTGCTTTTTTCCACAGTTCTGTACCGTTTTTTCCCAGCATGTTCTCTAATGCTTCAGCCGGCATTTCCGAAAGTGTTCCAATGGTGCGAATCCCTATACGCGAGAGCAGTTGAAAAGTCTTTTCGCCGACCATAGGAATTTTCTGAATAGATAAGGGTTTTAAAAAGGACTGCACCAGATGCTCGGGGATTTCAAGGTTCTGTTTCTGCTTTCCTTCTCCTGTGCCTATTTTGGAAACAGTCTTGTTAATGGACAGGGCAAAGGTGAGTGGGAGTCCTGTTTCTTTGGTAACAGTCTGCGCAAGTTCACTGGTCCACTTGTAGCTGCCGTGGAATTTGTCCATTCCAGTGATGTCCAGATAAAATTCATCGATGCTGGCTTTCTCCACCACTGGCGCTTTTTCCTGAATGATCTCGGTAATGTCATGAGAAAGCCTGGAATACAATTCCATATCGCCTTTCATGATTTTGGCCTGCGGGCAGAGTTTCATCGCCATGTGAATGGGCATAGCCGATCTTACGCCAAAACGTCTGGCTTCATACGAGCATGAGGCAACTACACCTCTTTCACCTCCGCCGATGATCAGCGGAATGCCGTTTAAACCAGAATTTATTAACCTTTCGCAGGATACAAAAAACGTATTCATATCGATATGTACAACTGACCTTTCCATAATCTTCTCATTTTATACATGACAAAATTATTACAGATTGTAACATATTTCAAAAATATATTGTTATAATTACTAACAAAATAGTTTAGTAATAGTTTTCCGATACGTCGAAGGTGCGTAAATATTGAGATTTGCGCCAAACAGCCAAAACTAGAATTTTTAAAAATATTTTTTTTTAATGTGTTTTTTCCTAATTAAGAACTAAATTTGCATTCCTTAATTCGACTATAGGATTTTCTTCTGTAGTTTCAAATTTACCTCCGTTGTAAATTAGAAATACAATTTTGCTGCTGCAAGTTCTTTTTTTCGTTTAATATAAATTTTTTGATTATGGCTTTTGACAACCACAGTACAAAGAGATTTATTTATTTGGCCGATGACGACAGTGATGACAGGGATTTCTTTGCCGATGCCCTGTTGGAGGCTGATCCGGATGCTGTACTTAGACAGTTCCAGGACGGGATGTATTTAATGGATGCCCTGTTTACACTTTCTCATACGAATCTTCCTGAATTTATTTTCCTGGACATCAATATGCCCTGCAAATCCGGCTTGGAATGTCTGGCAGAAATAAGAAATCATGAAAATTTAAAAGATGTTCATGTAATTATGCTTTCCACGAGCAATGACCCTGAGAACATCAATAAGGCATTTGAAATGGGAGCCACATTTTACGCTGTTAAACCCAGCTCTTACGAAGAGCTCAAGTCCTTACTTGACGATTTACTGAATATAGACGTGGTTGCCACTAACGAAGAAAATAGAAAGTTTCTTCTCGTTTAGCTTGGTCTGGTCACTTATAGATATTAACCAATGCTAACAATGAAAGATAAAGCTTGGTACAAATTGAGATTGCATACACAATCTCATGTACTCATTTTACAATTTTAAAAAAATTAGCAATATTTAATTCTACCTTTAACTTTAAATACTTTATAATATGAATATTGATTATCAGGACACTAATTTTTTTAATGTGGATTATGTATATAGAATTCAAACCTTTGAAAAGTATCTGGAGAATTCAATAGCATCTGAAGAGCATTTTGCGAATTATAAAACCGGACTTATACCTAATATTTTTTATGCGCATAATTTACCAGCAGTTCTAAGTTTATTCAGAAAGGAGTTCCTTGAAGTAAAATCTGGACTGGAAAGATATGAACAAGATAATAATAATGATTTTCCCATGTTAAAATCATTTGTCAACACAGAGAGAAATCTGCGAAAAATACTGGATAACAAGCAGCTGCAGGATTATACAGCATTGCTGGAATGGTCTTTTGACAATCAGAAAATCGATAAAAATGCCGGGCCAGTCAGCCGATTTTTTTTAGCAACCCCCATATTAAACAGCTATTTATTTCAAGTTGAAAAAATATTTGGGGAAGGTATTCTTGATTGATTTTATTACTTAGCAGTTGTTAATGAATTATAGCTATTTAAATATTAATTTTTAATTTTTAACTTTACAAAAAAAATGGATAAAACGATAAAACTCCGAGTGAAAAAGGAAATAGACCAAAGTAGGGAGTTTAAAGTGTTAAAATTAAAAGGCAGTTTAATTACTAGAGGATTTACCGAAATTATTCATATTGAAGATGAAAATGAAGATTTTTATATCAATTCTTTTTCCACTTCTTACAAACATAAAAAAGAAGCAGACGATTTTATTTTAGATTATATATCATTAAATAATTTAACTGAAACCATTACTTTGCTTAGTCCCATAAATAGTAACTCGTAATAGGTAACCTTAAACTAAAAAAAATGGGAGTGCTAATATCTTCTATGATTTTAATCTAAAAATTGGGTAAAAATAACAAATCAAACAAATTAAAACAATTAAAAAAGTTGTATAGATAGTAAACATAGTACGTTTATGGCTACGTTGAATTTTAGCCAATTTTAAATTTAATTGAGCTTTTTCCCGGTCGATTATATCTTGATATCTATCATTCATAACTTCAAATATATTAAACTTTCCAAAAATATTATTACGGATTTCCATAACATACGTTTTTATTTATAATAAATTGATTGCATTTAATTCCTCCATTTTTCCAGTCATGTAAGTGCAACTACCCCGTATTAATAAAATATTTACTTGCAGTTTATTTTCTCAAAAATAGTTTTTAATTGATCCATGACAGATCCCGATTTAAAATCTTCTTTTGAAATTGCATCAATAAGTTTTGGGCAATCTGAAAAAGCTTCTCTTGACATTTTTCTGATTAATGAATCTGTTCCTATTGCGAAACCATTTGATGCTGTGGTAGCATAGCCAAATACTAATTCTTCACTATTTTTTTTACCAAAAAAATATGCTGTATTGGCAATAGTAACTACATTACCTGTACCACCTGCATTTGGTCGACTGACACCTTCCGAGGCAATGCCACCTATTTTTACGTTTTTATCATAAACGATGTAGAACCAATGTTTTTTCTTAGATCTTGAAAATTTGCCTGTTAAAAGATTAGCAGTTGTGGTATATAAGCGTTCTGCTATGTACTTTTTACTTTCTCCATCTTCATATTCAATCTTTTTGACATTGACACTTTCAATTTTTTCTTTTTTTGCTTCTTCATCATTTTTGAAATAGACCTTAGAATCATCACTTTCAACCATTTCGGCAAGACCTTTTTTTGTTGATCCGTCTTCCATAAATAAAACAGCTTTAATAAATTTAGCGTGTCCAGCTGTTGCAAATAAAAGCGTGATTACAAGTAACATTATTCTTTTCATATTTAAATGTTTTAACAGTAAATATATACTCTAAACGTTCCAAAAAATTACATATTCAAATTTCCTTTTCTCCATTCACTTAACGTAGTTTCTGCAGTAAGTGAATGTATTCCAGATGTTTTTTCAATAGTTTTCAAGACTTTTAAGGCCTCTTTTTCATTAGAGGTCAATAAATAAATAGCGGACCATAAGCGAACACCAATCGATTCATGTAATAATAAATTTTCTAATTTGTTGATGAGATTTTCATCTTTTAAAAAATTTGTAGCTAATACAATTTTAGCATAAAATTTATTTGCTGTTTTATAATCTCCTGTCTCTGTTGCTTCCGGTTGTTTAATGGAAGCTTCTTCAAAAATTGATAATGCCGTTTCTACGTTTTTTATCTTCATTAATCTATACTAATTTTTTAATCCTAACGTCAAAATCATATATTCTTGAAAAACTTTTTGCAGTTAGCAATTGGTCTAATTAACTACATTAAAAAATATCTACAAGTTGGATTATTTACACAAATTTAGAAGGTTACGATCTTATAACCCCATACTTTGTTAACCTTTTTTGACTACGTTACCTACTTTGTCTGTTATATATGGTTTGTGTAATTCATGCCATCTTTTTACAAAAGAGTCAATATTAGCCATATCTTTTTTTACCAAATCGCTCAATTTACTGACTTCTTTGTCGAAACTACTTTGACTATTGATTTTTCCCAGTTTATATTCTGGTAGAAATAACATATAAAACAAAGGAGGACCTTTATAATCGTCGCTTCTTAATCGCATAGTAGTTGAATTATTAGGCGGAAGATGAAAGTTTATTCCTTCGCTATCTTTCAATTCATCAACCGAATTTAATTTTTCGCTGAGTTCAAAGAGATTCAAAGTGATTTTTATACGTTTCTCGCCTTTAAACATAATAGCATTAATAAAATGCAGCTGATTTTGATCTGTCAGCTTGCATAATTCATACGAGTATCCACGAATATTAGAATCGTATTGTCCAAACCAAGAAGTTTTAAATGGCGATTTTACATAACCATTGTCTTCGAGCTCAGGAATTCCATAATTTTTAAAAATAGTATTTCTTGTATCTAGAAGGTTTTTATCTGATATTATAAAATTATCTTTCATATTTAATAATAAAGAAAAATGAATTGATTGACTAGTGATAATTTCTATCCTTATTTTATTTAATTACTGATAATTAAAACTTTTACGTCACTACTTTTTGATTACATTACCTTCTTTGTCTGTTATATTTGGTTTATGTAATTCATGCCATCTTTTTTCAAAAGAGTCAATATTGTCCATATCTTTTTTTACCAAATCCCTTAATTTTCTAACTTCTTTTTCAAAACTGCTTTTAGATTTGATGTTTCCTAATTTATGCCAAGGTAAAAACAGTATATGAAACACAGGCGGCCCCTTATAGTCATCATATCTTAATTCCATAATAGTTAAGTCGTTTGGCGGCAGCTTAAAATTTATTCCATCACAATCTTTCAAGTCATCAAGTGAATTTAATTTTTCGTTGAGTTCAAAAATATTCAAACTGATCTTTATCCTTTTTTCACCTTTAAGCATACTAGCATTAATAAAATGCAGCTGATTTTGATTTGTCAACTTGCATAATTCGTAGGAGTATCCACGAATATTCGAATCGTATTGACCAAACCAAGAAGTTTTAAATGGCGATTTTACATAGCCATTCTTTTCCAACTCAGGAATACCATAATCTTTAAAGATAGTATTCCTTGCATCTAAAACTTCTTTATCTGATATTTTGAAATTATCTTTCATATTTAATTTTTTGTGTTTCTTTGAGCAGCTACACCACCTCCTGCGCCAACGGTTGCTGTTTTGGCAGCATTCCCGAGGCCTTGGCTTGTAGTTCTGTCTATTATAACATTAGTTCCTCTATTAATTACAGTCCTTTGATTTCTGGTCAATCCAGATGTATTGAACTTGCTTTCAACAATTATTTTTCTACCCGTAAAAATATTTCTCAGATCATGGTCAAATATTGCTTTTGCCTCCCTGCCTGTCGGAGTTCTTCCCCCGGTCAAAACTTCAGCTTTACCCGGTCGAATATAACCACGTCCTTTATATTTTATTTCGGTAATCGCTTCTCCTAATTTTCCTTTGACACTTCTGGACAAATTGTTTGTTGAATTTTTAACAGCATTACCAACTAATTTACCTCCGGCACCTAAAACAGCACCTACAGTACCATCAACAACTACATCTCTAATTGTTGTTTTTTGTCCTTGAATAGCTCTGCTTGCCGCGCCTCCAACAGCATTAGCCCCTCCTGAAACACCAGCTGTTACCAGTAAACTTGCACCTCCGGTAAATCCGGCAGCACCTCCTACAACAGCACCTTGTACAGCAGCACCACCGACAGCTCTCCAATTATCTACTTTTCCATTTTTGTATAATTGAGTTCCTGCTTCTATGGCTCCACCAATAATTCCTCCTATCAATGCTCCTGCTGCAGCGGTTGCACAATTTGGGCATTCTCCATCCGGATCGATGTATTTTACAGGATTATTATATGAGAACGTATAAGATGCTAAGTTAAATGAATTAAATGCACCTCCGTTTGTAGATTCAGGCTCATCAAAAAAGTCTTCTTTCATCATTAATGGATCGACATTCAGCCATAAACTTGCCTTCATATCCAAATATCTCGCTCCATAATAACTTAAGTTTGTTTCCCTGTCTAGCTCCTTACCATTAAATAAATAGGGACTAGAAAACGAACTTGAATGCTCTTCAAATAAAATCTCACCAAAAGCAATGTACTCCACATGCTGTGAAATAGAACCGTTTTTGGCTGTAATATAAGAAGTACTTCCCAAATGATCGGCGTGAAAATAAAAAATATCATTCTCAGGCATTCCGATGCCTGTAAAACCTTCTCCGGCTTTTACAGTTGTTGGCTCTATTGGCGGACCAAATTGCACAGGCGGTCCAGGAACATCTCCCGGCGCATTAAAAATAGGATTTCTTGGCCATCCTTCCGGAGGCTCCTGATTTTCCTCAACAGGCTTAAGCACCTCACTAGGATATGGATTTCCGGTAAATTCCGGCGTAGCATAAATTCCTTGTTGTGTTGGAGGTCCCGGCGGTAATCCAAGACTTCTCACATAGGCATCTAGAGCTTTTTGCTGTTCAGCAGTAAGATTAGTGTAATTAACTCCTCCTGCAGTTAAACCTAAAGGTTGTGCAAAAGTTCCGTTACCAAGTTTACTAACAAGACGCCCGCTTCCTTCAAAATAATGTTTGGTAAATTTACCTTTTGTTATAACAAAATAAGGACTTACATAGCCCGTATAATCGTCAGTATGTATAATTGTGGCAGCATTTTCACCATTGATTGCCACGTTCTGAGAGTCGCCTGAACTTTTAATTACACGTTCTCCGTTACTATCATAAGAATATTGGTAAATTCTTCCATTATCGTTAATACCCATTAAACGGTTTTCTTCGTCCCATGTCATTTTCCTGAAACTTTGAGTTTCTGTATAACTTATTGGGTTTCCGTTTCCATCGTATACATATTCTCGCGAATCTTGTTTTGCAGCTTCTGCAATTTTATTAGGCGCATGCGGATGCAGTTCGTTATCGTAGTTGTAATCCAAAACGTAACCTTTTTGCTCGTTATTTACAGTATGCAGCAAATCTTTTTTCGTAATACTATGTATTTTATTATACGTCATATTAAGCTCATAATTCGCTTTTGTAAATTCACCCTGATAAGTTCCTTTTGCAGATTTTAATCTATAAAAATCATCATACTGGTATTCTTGTGAAGATGTCCCTCCTAAGGTATTGTTTATTATTGGAGCAGTATTTTTAATATTCAATACGTTTCCAACCAAATCATAGCCATATGAATTGTTTATGACTACCCTGACACCGCTTTTTACCTGAAGCTGTTGTAATCTTCTCATTACAGCATCATAGGTATAATTGGTTTCTGTATCGTTACCGTACTTTAGATATTTACGTTGCTCGAATTCATCATAACTTAATTGTTTGATATAATCGTAGGAATGACTTTCTTTTTTACCTTGCATGCTTTGCAGATTTCCTGCACGGTTATAAGTATATTCTACAACCTCTCCATCTGGATAAGTCATTTTTTGAATTCGATTCCACGTATCATATTCAAATTGCGAAATGTAAGTCTGCACGTCGGTAGCCGTAATGCGAAGTGTACGTATTTCTTTCTCTATCTCGCCCAGTTTTCCAAAGAAAAATTCCTGACCTCCCGTTGCATCTTGAACAAACCATAGCCTGCCGCGTCGAGATGGAGTTCCGTCGGCTTTACCATAATTATACTGTACATTATTCTGAGGGTTTTTAGGATATTTTATTGTTTCCAGACGGTTATAATTATAAACGTATTCTATCGCACCGCCATTTGGAACTGTGTTTTTTAAATCTTGGGTTATACGTTTGGTTAAGTTACCTGCCAAGTCATATTCCATGGTTGTTGTTCCCGCATCAGGATGTGTAAAGTCAATTCGTTTTCCTATCCAGTCGTAACTAATTTTGGTAGTATGATCCATAGCGTCAATTACCTTAATTATTTCTCCTAACGCATTAGTTTCAATCTTTGTAATTAAATCATTTTGTATAACCGCAACATTTTGGCCCGTAGCATCTGCATAAGTCTGGCTTGTTCTGTTTAAAGCATCTGTTTGCGTAGTGCTTAATACAGGCAGTCCCTCATAATTTAAAATAGCATAAAGAGTTGTACTAGTACTTCCGTCTGGCAATGTCACTTTTATAGGCCTCCCTACTTCATCATAATCTGTTTTAGTTGGAGCTATATTTGACAGCGCTGTACTAAAGTTGTTATCTATTGTAGTAGTCGTTGTTGGATAATAGGTCGCTATTGGTCTTTCCAATCCATCATAAACTATTTTTCCTGAAACTACATGCGCTTCCTGATCCGGACTGCCTGGCTGTGTAAATAAACTTGCGGTTTTTTTAACTTGCAAAGGTCTTCCTAATCCATCTGTATAAGTATATGTTTCAATGTCTTTACCTAGTTCAGGATCATAATTTCTAGTTTTGGCATAAGGAACTTTTGCTTCTGGAAAATATTCGTAAGCAATTGTATAGGGTCTCCCAGAAGCAATTTCGTAAGGTGCTTTAATAGTCGATGTTCGTCCTTTAGCATCAATCGTATAAATAGTACTTTGATCATTACGATCTGTCGTTTTAAGCGGTGCGCCAAAACGATAATCAAATTCTACTTTATTTTGGTAGCCAAACGCATCTTTTATCTCGGTCATGTACTGATGATTTTCTGCATCATGTACATACTCTAATGTCATACGCTGACCCTTGTGGTTTACAGGTCCGGTGATTTTTTCGAGGTTACCGTAAGTATCATAGGCGATGTCAGTAACGGCAATTTTATCTGCTGCAATATAATTTTTAATTTGCGTTACTTCTGCTGTTGTGGTATTGATTGTTGTGGCTCTTTTACGACGTAAACCTTCGGTAGTAAAAACTTCTAATTGTTTTGCTATACCACCGTAATAAGGTGTTGTACTTTCATAATAACTTATTTTTGCTGTCACCTTATCAGCAGCAGAACCGTTTCCTAGATCTTCGTACTGAATAATATTTCCATTAGCATCATAGGTATTAAATGTATTTGTTTCTAAATATTCACTTCCTCCTTCGTATATTTTTTGATTGGCATGAATTAATCCGACAAAAATACGTTTGTCATCACACGAAGGCAAATTCAATTCTGAAACCGGGATATTTGCCTGGGTCGTCACATCAATTAAACTGTACTCGTTTTCAGACTCTTTACGCATTTTTCCGTTCTTGTCTAAAGTATAACTATGTTTTAAAAGATTCTTTCTGAAATAATCCTGATTGTAAAATTCCTGAACTGTTGTAGAGAAAAGTGAATTATCAGCAGCATCAATTTCCTCTTCAATTACTTTTTCAAAACCATAAAATTCTCTTTCACGACGATCCTGATACCCATTTTCATATCTAAATTTACTGATTGAATGATCGATACCATCACCAACATGTCCGTCAAAAACATCAACAGATTGTAAAACCCATTTTGCTGAAGGATTTTCATAACTTGGCTTTAATAATTCATAATCTACAACATAACTATTTCCTGCACCGTTTGTAACACTTTTTAGTTTGTTGGTTCTTTTGATATTTGATAATTGTGCAGTTAAGTGACCATCATCTTTTGAAACGACATAATCCAAATTTCCATCACCATCAATATCCGTAAAAGTACCTTCAGATCGGTTTGTACTCCATCCCTTACTTCCTCCAACAGTTGGAGTAATACGAAGTAGCCAAACGATAATATCAAATGAAAAATTTGCATTCATTCCGTAGCTTACTCCTTTATTTTGGTTCATTTCGGCGAATCTTGGGTAAACAATTGGCGCATCAAAAGAACTCCCTAAGTTTAACGAAACCAAAATGGTATTGCCCACATATCTTATTTTATCGGCGAGCCCGTCCCCGTTAATATCCATAAAAGATTCATCACTATCTGATTGAGATCGGGCATAATTAGCCCCTCCGGAAATCGATCCCTGTTTAATACTAAAACCTAATCCGGCGCTCCAATCGGTTGAATTACCTTTATTTAAAGTATTAAAATTCCAATTTTCTACTGGTAAAAAACCATATCCTGTATTTAAAAAAACATCTCCAGAGTCTAATATTTTATCGGGTAATCCGTCGCCATTAATATCACTGTGTAGCATTGTCGAGCGGTCTTCACCTTTCCCTTGAGAAGCACTTACAGAAATACTGTTTCCTCCTTTTTCAGCTTCTTTTGAAGCTGTTCCTTCTGCTGAATCTTTTTTAACGCTTGCTTTTCCAATAGTTACACTCAGTGAATTGGATGGTGCACCATGGCTATAACTTCCGCCAAAATTAGGTCCTTCAGAACTTGTTTTAGAATGACTGAAATTGTCTCCTAAATTAATTACTTCATCAGAAACAGTTCCAACAGGTATTGTCAACTGGACATTTTCTCCTCGTATATAATCTGGGAATCGGTCACCATTAAAGTCGCTCATGGTCTGGGTTACATACGAATCGCCATCAATAGATTTACTGTAACCTAAATTACCCGGACCTACAGAAACCCCTGCTGAGATACTTTTACTTTTGCTTTCGCTGATCATATCAAGCGCCGAGGTGCTTCCGCCCGCCAAAGTTGGCAAAGAAAAGTCCGTATAATCTGAAATATCATCTTCTCCTAATCTTGAAGTTCCAATCATTGGTCCTTTTATAAATATAGACTCTTCCAATCCTTCCAATTTCGTTTTTGCATACGAAGGATTTAAAGAAACAAAATAGCTATCGGCAATTTCGTATCCTTTTCCATCATAATTTTCAGGATCTGTATTATTTAAATCAGGTTCTGTATTATAAGGATCTGATTGTTTTAGTTTATTCTGGTCTATTGTATTTGTAGCAAGATTTCCGTTTATAACAAATCCTCCCCAATTGCGTTGATATAGACCTAGTGTTCGTTCATCAGGATTTAAAAGGCTGTATATCGCAAAATCGTTTGTAGCAGCATTCCACACCACATCATCTGTCAGATTTGCTATATCTTTTAAATCAATAACCTGAACCTGAAGATTAAGGGCATTTATTTTTGGATAATTTCTAAGAATATTTACAGAAAGCGGATTTGAAACTGTGGTTTCTAACTGAATTGGAATTCCTGCCACCGCATCAGGGTAAACCACTGCATTATCAAAAGTATTGATTACTTCTGTCAATGTTCCAGTGGTGAGCTGGTAGCGTTTACGCGCTAACAGAACATTATTTTGTTTGGCCGAAATAATTACTTCTCCATTATAATTATTAACGGTTCCGGGAGGAAAAGGAGATGCCAGCACTAAATCCTGTGGTAATATATTTAGTTTAACTTTTCCGTTAACCGTTGAACTAACGCCTGGAATGTTATAATTTCCTTCTCTTTTGTTATACAGCAAATGAGAAACTTCCATTGGAACTTCCTCCGCAACTCCACCCGGAATGGCTGGTACTGTAACGCTTGGAGCAAAAGAAATGCTTTGCCAATTGATATTGGTTTGCGTTTCTAATGCCATGGTCACCTGTGTTTGAGTTTCAAAGGCAGGCAGATTTATAGATGCTAAATTAAAAGCAGCAACTTCATTTGCTAGAAAAGTCTTTTCAAATAAAATTACCGGAGGGCTGGTTTGTTCCAAATAATTTTTAGTTATCACAAACCTAATATGATCTGACGTAACGGGCTTATTTAATATTCCTTTAAACAAAACATTTCCTGCTACCGGAATAGCTTTTCCTGCCATAGAACTGCTGAAAAAATCAGAACTCGCCTTATATGTTGCTAGTGAATATAAATTGGCATCTTTTAGCGCTACAGGAACTGGAAAATCTGCATTAACTAAATTTCCATTTATATCCCTGTCGAATTGCTTAACCGTCGAATAAGTAATAATCGGGTCCCAAATAACCGCATCAAAATTTCCGTCTCGTACAGCACTTACCCTAAAATACAAACGCTCTCCTTTTTCGACAGAAACTGCAGTATTTTGCTTGGTTTTGATATTATAATCTGTTGCACCAATGGCTTCGTTCCAAAGTAATTGTGTTCCTTTTTGAAAGTATAAATGAACACCGTCTGCTTTATCTTCACCGGCATTGTTGATATATTCTGTCCGAGCTTTTATTCTTTCCGGCGTTGATTCCTGCACTAATTGATATTGATGCGAAATAGAAATAATTCCTTTTACAGGAGCTTCCCACATACGCACAACATCATGCAGCGGATTTTGTTTTTCTATTTCTTCAATCGGAATTGTACTTACACCCGGAATACTTACGTTTCCACCGCCAAAAACAGGTGACGGAGTACCAGTACTACTAGTCTTAAAGGTCGGGATTCCGTTTTCTAATCGGTTATAATATACCTGTCCGTTTCGCACGAAATCTATTAGTCCGTCTCCATTAAAATCCATGAAATAAGCCTTGGTTTTATTGGTCGAACGCTGCTGGTCGTAACCAATATTTCCAAATTTTAAATTTAAATCGACACCCCAATTGAATGAAGTAGACTTAGAAAATCCAACATCACTAATATTAATTTCCTGCAATTCTCCAAAAGCCAACTGCCCTGAGCCTGCAAGATTTTTTCTGTAGTAAACTCCATTTTTATTTTTGAATACTTTATCCGGTAGTCCGTCACCGTCTAAATCTTCTAATGTAACAGTAGTATCAGATGTTCCCCAACTATTTCCTCCGTGCCCTCCAACAGTAAATCCTTTAAGGCTTCCTGCATTGGTTGCTAAACCTATTCCAAGTCTGTAGCTGATACCTGTCGTTGAGCCCTCGGTACTACTTACTAATGAGTGTTTTCCAGAAAACAATGCATCACTGAATGATGGGATTGAACTGTTCTTCAAATTATCGTTTGGTACACTCCAAGTCTGTTCCGGTCCAAAAGGATTATATTTTCCTGAAGCATCTCGAATATCATCAAAATAATCTAGTTTATTGGTATAAAATAAGTTTGACTCCGAATCATATTCTGAAATTGATTCTAGTAAAGTCTTTTTAAAAGCACCTTCTTTATACTGCAATTCATAACTGCGAATCATTTCATTTTTAAATCGTACTTCTATTTTTCGTAGTAATTGATTGTATAACTGTTTGAAACCTAATCGCGCTGAAACCTGAACGTCAGGGCGATTTGCTTCTCCCAAATCCCCATTTTTTACAAACGTGACACTGTAATTTCCTTTTTGAGAACCAAGCCCTGTATAATAGACTTTTTTAAGATACATCCCCCCATCGCGTTTGTCATACTCGTATTCTACAGTATTTCCATTTAAATCAACCTGAAGACAAAGTGCCCAATATCCGACATTCCCGTTTGCATCCTGCAAAATACCATTTGTTGCAAGTCCTGAAGTTGTACCTCCATAATAGCTAGCAGTACCACTTTTATCTTTTACTATCCAATAATAGTTTTTAGGTGAAGATCCTTTACGGATGATCTGCTGAAAAGCGCTTTCACGTCTTGGATAAAATTGTTTGTCAGTAGTTCTTCCAGTCCATTCTGCTCTGTGTGAATTCGGAATCAAGGCTTCACCCGCAATCGAATATGTTTCTGTTTCTTTAGCGGCATCGTATCTTGGTGCTCCCCAGCGGGTTTCGATACTTACTGCCGGAGCCGAAATATCCCAGCCCATACCTGTCCAGCTGTGCCCGCCGTCACTATCATATTGCAGATTTAATGATGGATGCATTCCGCCTCTACCGCTTGGAATTACAATAGAAAAAGCTGTACTTGCTGTTCCTCTTCCATTTGCAGAAGGCGTCTCTATAGACTGAATCCCAACGAGCGGACTTGCCGCTTTTAGATCTTTGATGCTCGTTGAAGTATAACCCGAAGTTTCTGGAGATTCAGGCATTTTTACAATACCAGCAATAAAATCGGTAAAATGTGTTGTTTTTGCCTTAATTATTCCCTGTTTAATATCCAATGAATCTTTTGCAATTTCTTGCCAAAGACGTTTGTTTTCATCAAAATAAAAAACATTAATATCTTTCTCTGTATATCCTTCCGGAATTGTTTTCTTATCATACGGTATTGATAAGGTAACGGCTTTTTCAAAAATAGTTCCATGTGGCAATAATCTAAAACCTGCATTTATTCCGGTAACATTCACCATTGAAGAGTTTAGCGGTGCAATGTCTATTTTTCTTAAACCGCTAACAGATACAGTTATATTGTTTTTAAGAGCTCCAACAGGAAAAATAGCTAAAAAATTTCTATACAAAAGTGTATTATTAGTTTGAAAATCAATAGTTTTAAAAATGCGTTCTTTTGCATTTTCAATAGGTCTGAAACGATCCACCTTGGAAAAATGCTTTAATTCTAATTTTTCTTTAACGATAACTCCCGTAGTTGTTTCCTTAGTAACCACAATTGATTTTCCTATTGTTGCTGCATCAAAAATTAATTCAAATTCCGGTTGATTAGGATCAATATCAATTCCGCCAATACTAATTTTTTTTATCTGAGAAGGTATATTGGTTCCTTTGATGTATAGCTTATTCTCGAATCTTAATAATGTAAAATCACTTGAAGGAAGTGCTGTTTTATAAACAATGTGGGCATTCCTGATTTTATATGAATTTGAACTACCTTCAGGAGCGGTAAATAGCAAAACGTTATCTCCGGCACGTAATAATTTTTCAGAAAGTAATTCCGATTGTTTTGTCCAGTTTTTATTTTGAGATAAAAATTGACCTCCAATACTGGGCTGATTGTTTAAACTTCTTGAAATCGAAGCTGCCTGATCGTATCCGTATAATTCGTATTCTAAATAAGCACTCTCTCCATTTGCAGGTAAAGCATCAACTTTAAAATGAAAAACGTTATCATAAGCATCATCCGCATCGGATGCGTCAGCGACACCAATGATTCCTTCTGTAATATCTGCCGAAAATGATTTTACAGTTTTATTTTCAGTCTTAAGAATTGCTGTTGAATCTGTTTTTGAAACCGCTGATTCTTTTTCAGAAGCATTTTTAGTAAAAAAGGAAGCTATCTTATAAGGTCCAAAATTTGCTGCGAACAAAAACGAACCAATTAAAAATACAAGTATTATAATTTTATTTTTCATAAAGAAGATAATCAATTTACCCAAACGTTTATTTAAATCATTTCTACAAAGTTTATTTTGCCAAAATGGAATGAATTATTTCACAATAACTTTAAAGGTTTTTGTGCCAAATTCTGAACTAACAGACACCAGATACATTCCCGATGAACTATTGATAGTATCATCATACAAATAAGTTTCTATTTGAGTAAGGTGTTTTTGTTTTATAATAGATCCTGTCAGAGAGTAAATACTAATATTTACATCTGTCTTGTGTGGATATTGCATAGCCACAGAAAAATGACCATCTGTAGTTGGATTAGGATATAAAATAATTACACTCGAATCGGTAATTTCTTTTCCATCTGTAGCGATAGCAATCTTGGTCGCCGTTTTACATTCCTGACCATTTAATAGTCGTAGTTCGTAATTACCCGGCTGATCGACTAGAATTTTAGGATTATTGTCTATAAAATCGCCTTCATAAAACCATTGGTATTCATAATTTCCTGCTGGTAAACCTGCACTTGCATCAAGGGTTATGGCACTTCCACCCGTCAATAAATAATCTGATTTTAAATTGGGGAATGTTCCTTGCTTATCAGCCACAAAAACGGTTTCCGAGTATAAATTTCCTTTTGCGTCACGAACAATATAATCATAAGTTCCAGATGAAAGCTGTAATCCTGTAGTGCTTTTTGCAGCCTGATTCCATTGCTTTACAACCACATCGCTTCCGTCTTTTTTAACGGTAACGGTAAAGGGAGCTTCGCCACCTTCAATGCTATAATTTAACTGACCGGATCCTGATATGCCACAAGTAGCTTCCGTTATCCAGACCCTGCTAAACATTTCCGGCGCGACCTTTAGCGTAAATTTTGCTTTACCTGATTTTTGTTTGTCCCAGTTAAAATCTTTTAGAACCAATTTTTCTGTAGTTGACGTGCTTGCCAAACGAACATATTCTGAATCTTTTTCGTTATAGGTTCCTTTACCGGAATAATCAACCAACAACCAGTAATAGGTATCTTTGGGTAAAGTGCCTTTTACAAAAGCAGGGTTAAAAGACCAGTCAAGACTAAGGTCTGTTGGATTTGTATAATCCAATTGCCATTGTCTTGTAATACCAATTGGCTCTCCCTGTTCCTGTTTTTTGACCAAGAGATTTTTTCCGTTATCACTCCAAAAAGAAAAGTAGTTATTGGGTATTGTGCCCGATTTACTTTTAAGTTCTATTGTCAAAAGCCCTTCTTCGATCATGTTGCTGCTCTTTAGCTGCAGTAATCCGCTGGCATCATCTCTTCCAACTCCGGTAATTGAGGAGTCAAAATTTTTATGATGGCCGATATCCCAAATAGTTTCTCCCTGACTGTTGAGGTAGTTTTTATTTTCAAATTGCGAAAGCGAAATACCATATTTAATTCCGAGGTAACTGGCTACTTTTTGTGTTTCTTTGCCAGATAAAACCCTGTTGTAAACTAGAATTTCACTTATATTTCCTTTAAACTCTTCAGGAGGTAATTTCTCAAATTTAGATTTTTGCCCAATCGTTAATGACGATAGCTTTGCAACACTATCCGTTACATTCTGTTGAAAAAAGTGAATGTTCGCTTTACGAGGTTTTATCTTTTCCTGATAGGATTGGTAAGAATATTTTTTTAGATCAACCAAACGTTTATTGGTTGCAACTGAAAGTGTTTTTTGAGGATCGTTTATCGTCCATAAAAATTGCTCTTTCAAACTGTCTTTTACTTTGTAAACTATAAATAAGGTCTGACGTCTTTTACTTTCTATGCCCAAAGGTAAGATCAGGGAATCCTGAGCAGTATCAAAAACAATACTCGGGTTAAAATTGAAAGCCGTTCCGGTCTGTTTTTTTTTGGATATTTTCCCTTCCATTTTAGTGAGGCTTTCCCAGTAATAGGCATCTGCGTTGTTTCGGGTTTTAATCCAAAAAGATGGGTCTTCGACTGCTCCGGGTAATACCTTTTGCTGTGAAAAGACCAGGTTATTTGCCGATAAACTTATAAAAACCAATGCTGAAAAAATCTTTCTATACATAATTCTCTATGTTTTAAAATGAAATCGACTCTTAGAAATTGGCCAGATCATCAAAGTCAAATGAGTAACCAATAATTAATGAAATACTATTGATTTTGTTTTTATTTTCGCTGTAGCGATGCCCGTTTTCTTCTGTTGTTAAAGCATCTGTAAGACCTAAAGTGTAGCGGGCTCCTACGGAAAGATTCGATTTAAATTCATAACCCAGAGAGAATATTCCCGAGAAATAATTTTTACCGGTAAGAGATTCTTTTAGTACTTTTTGTACATTGGCATCAGGTTCAAAATAAGTCCCTGAATTAGCAAA
Organism: Flavobacterium sp. LC2016-13; assembly: GCF_009707955.1. Lineage (GTDB taxonomy): Bacteria > Bacteroidota > Bacteroidia > Flavobacteriales > Flavobacteriaceae > Flavobacterium. The sequence continues at coordinate 98,851 of NZ_WMDQ01000001.1, forward strand.
TATCTCTTGCGCATTAGAAGTATATTTTATATTATCACTCGCAATATTAAAACTAACGTATGGTCCCGCGCCTATATAAAATCCTTCAACCGGATAGTATTTGAATTGTGCACCAACGTTAATATAGCTGTAACCAAAAGTCATTTTGTATTTCAAACCTTTGATGTCTTCATAATTTAAATCAGTACTTTGACCAGAATAGGATATTTCGGTCTGTATACTTACTTTGGCATAAGGATATTTCCAATTGATTACCAGACCTGCCGTACCTCCAAATTTACCTTCTTCTTTTAAAGTATATCCTTCATAAATTCCTTTTGGTACTATCACATCTGGAAGATTTGACATTTTTGAATAAATACCGCCACCAAAAAAACCATACGTAATTTCTCTGTCACCTTGTGCAAATAGGGATTTTGTGCTCACTACTAGTAGTAGCAAAATAATTTTTTTCATGTTTTTTATTGAAATTACCATTGATGAAAACTGTAGCCTAAAGAAAAACTAACTACTCCGCTTTTGTTTTGATTTTCGATAAACTGAAAAGAAGATGCATTACTTTTCACCACATCTTTTACCCCTAAATAATAGCGTAAATCGAAGTGAATACTTTGGTGCAATTCATAACCCAATGCAAAGCACAATGAAAAATCGTCTGCGCCGTCAAGACCATCCTGATAGAACTGTCTGGTGGCAACATCGTACATTCCGCCAGCTTCGTTAGATTTATAAGTAATATTGTTAGGAGATAAACTGATGCCGTAGAAAGCGCCAAATCCTAAATTTAAACCTTCGTAGGGATATACTTTATATAAGGCTCCAATCTGCAGATAGGAATAATTTAATCCTAATTCAAATTCCTTGCCTGTAGTATCGTGATAATTGACAGTTTGAGAAGACTGTCTGAATAAAAGTTCCGGCTGAATTGCAACACGTGTATCGTAAAGTTTACAGTTTAAAAAGAAACCTCCTTCGATTCCGTAGCCACCTTTGCTTTCCATAACACTATTATCAAAAGTGTTATCTCTGCCTTTAATACATTCGGGTAAATTACTGATTTTAGAATAAATTCCTCCGAGTTTTAGTCCGTAGGTAATATTAGTTTCATTTTGCGCGCAAAGATTAGTGTTAAAAAAAGAACAAAATATTAATAGGTGTAATAGTACTTTCATTAATAAAAATTTTTGCGAATATATGTATTAATTTCTGATTTTTATCTCTAATAAATCGATAAAACTAATTAAAATCTTACGTTATAACTTTACCTATATTTAAAACTCCAGTAGGGAATACAGTAAAGTATTTTATGGGTTTTTTAAATTTTTAAACTAAAGAACATTTCACAGTTATTGTTATCCGACATTTACTATCTTGTATGCAGTGGATTTTAAAAATGTTTTTTTTTTTAAAATCGTTAAATACTTAATGTATTTATCTAAGCGAAATGCTAGGAATTAGTTTCTAATCCCTATTTCTCTATAAGATCAAAAGCTTAAAATATTTTCCTTGTGAAGCACTAAATTTAGCGAATCAAATCCTGGTTCTAAGCTATCAACAGGCTCTAAAATGGGAATAAGGCACTCGATTGGAACGAAATCATCTCAACTAAGTCTTTTTTAATAACAATTAGCATTTCAAACAATAATAATAAATTGCTCATATAAAAGCTACGAAAATGAGGCGCTATGAAGCATTTCTTGTGATAGGAATGCTCAATAACTTTTCTAAATCTTCCAAAAAAAAGTTCGACATTTGTTCGGGCGGGGCTACAGAGAATAACCCATCAAAATTTTGATGGGTTTTTTGTTTTTTAGCACCTGCTTCAACCCTTGCAAACGTTGAAACTAAGGCAAAAACTAGGTTCACTTTACCGGTTAGATACTGCCTGTTTTCAGCCCTAATTGACAATCCCTCAGGAAATACCAAGTTTTGCATTCTGATTTTACTATCAATATTTCCTTCTTTCCAGTATTTACTGATGTTAGAGACTTTTTCCACTACCTTATCGATATGTCTGCTGTGGTTAGATATTTTTTTTGCATTCAAGTGTATATGGGTTTCAATCATCTTCAGTTCAGTCTCAAACTGAAGCGCATATCTATTATATTTTTCATCTCCAAAATTTGAGTTCTCAAAATAGCGTTTATCCAAATTCTCAATTTTAGTTTCAACATCTTTTTTCTTTTCAAGTAAGCTTTTCATTTCTTCTTTAGCTTCTGTGTTTACATCTTCAAAAAATTTATTCAACTGCATTTTAAAAGGCTGTACAAATCGTGAGTTTAATGTATATTTTGACAATAACCTTTCGAAAGAATCATTCAACCCTTCCGTTTTTGATTTTTGGGTAGTCAGAGCATTAAAACTGGCATTTTTACACTTCTGACATTTGTAATAATGTGCTTTCTTTTTTCGAACCTCATAGCTTGTAAGAAGACATCCACACTCGCATCTTAAAAATCCTGTAAGGGGTCTAAATTCATTAACTTTAGTTTTACAATATTCCTTAACTGCAATTACGTTGTTTTCAGAAAGCATGTTATCCACTTTCAGGAAATCTTCCTCACTAACTAAACCCGCCCAGTTTCCTTTCACAGGTTCTTCAATTAAAGAATTAACTAAGATTCCGCAATAAAATGGATTACGCCACATAGAACTCATTCCTTGTTTTGAAATAACCAGATTCAGTTTTTCAAGTTTCTCTCTGATCACATAATCTCTTTGTCCTTCCAATTTCCACTTCCAAGCCTTTCTTAAAACCTCTCCTTCCTGATTGATGGTAATAGACTGCGTATCCTGCATCAAAGCGTAGTCCCCTACTTTTCTCCCTCGCATTGTATAACCTCTCGGAGCTTTACCCAGCCAGTTCCCTGATCTAAGCAGTGCTTTCATGCCTGGAATTGTTTTTTCTAATCTATCCATGTTTTCTCTTCTGGCATCTAAGAGCTTACTGTAAATATCCAGTTTACTATATTCATCATTGGTGCAGAGTCCTGACGATGTTTCAATCAAATGAACTCCCAGTTTATCCACCAGTTCCTGCACAATAGTAATAGCATTGCCTCCTGTTCTGGAGAACCTGCTGATAAATTTGATAGCTATTGCAAAAGGTTTCTGCTTTGCGCTTTTAACCTCTTCAAATAATTTAGTAAACTCTTTTCTTGTGAAATCTCCCGAAGCGCTCTCATAAGTACCTCCAAGTATATTTTTAAGTGAATAACCATTCTTAGATGCAAACTGGACAATTTCACTCCTCTGCTCTTCAAGACTGTTGTTTACTAGCTGAAGTTTAGAACTTACCCTTGTGTAGCCCCAAATTTCTTTTACCTCAGCCTTTTGAGCCAATTTTTCTTTTTGAAATTTTTTGAAATTTTCAACACTCATATATTTAGCTTTAAAAATTATAAACTATTACTACTAACTGAAACAGGCTTTCAATTATCTCCTGCCCTTCGGATTCTGATATTGTTTCAAAACCTTTACAGCTTCTTAATTCTTCAATAGTTAATTTTACCTGATTCTTTTTAACTTGTGGCTGTACTAAGGCAGTTTCTGCCGTGATTCTACTTTTAACTGTTTCATTATTTTCCATTCTGCACCTTCAGCTTTAAACAGCAAAGACCGTTTTTAAGGTCTTTCCTAATTATACATTTTTACACTTTACTAAATATAAAAATGTATGCTCTAAATGACTGCGATAACAGCACTGCTGGTGCTCTTTGTCTTTTAATGTCGTTATCTCTATACAATTGAAGGTAGACACTCAATGCAATAAATTAAAAGCTGTGGCAGAACATAACTGAAAGTTGTATTTTTTAAAATAAATAGTAATTAATTAAATCTCACGGATGTATACTATCAATTCTTTATATACGGTACATTGAAAATCGTGTTTCATACATTTGATGTAAATTAAACATTCCAGAAACGTACTTAAGGCTTTGGTTTTCTGCGATTAGCCTTTCGTTTCAACTGGTTGGCAAAATCAGTTTCCTGAAAATCTTCTCCCTGAGCTTGGGGCAGTAAGCTTCCAAATGTTTCAACAACATTATTCTCCTTCTCGCTGTAAGGCGTATTTTCCTTTCCCAACGAGTCAGGTTGATTGTTTGAGTTATTTATCTGACTACCTTCACGAAAAGTCTCCCTTGCAGTAGCATTATTTTTTAAAGGCATATCTATTTTGTTACCGTTATTCCACCAGTCATTAAATACATTAGCCGAAAGGTTTTTAGCCAGCTCTGATCCGTTCCACACACTTCGGGATTTGTGATCAATAAAAGTGATGCCGTAAATACAACCTCCAGCATTTCGTCTTACAACAATATTAATCCTTTCATCCATTAGCTTTTTCCTAAATTCAGATTCGTTTGATGCAGTCCGCATTACTGATTCGATCCTGTCTTTAACTGATTCCTTAGCGGAATTGTCCTTTAGTTTTATTCTGTTCTGGTTACATTGGGATTGCAGTTGTAGATACCCTGCACTTTTGCCAAACAGCGAAGCCTTAAAAGGATTACTTACTTTCTCTCCCTTTTCATTTAATGCAAAATATACCAGTCCCTGTTTCAGAATTCCGTTATATTCCCCTTTCACTTCTTCGGCAGTAATATTAAAAAGGGAAAGCACGGCATTATATGCCCCAAAAGTTTGAAACTGGTAATATGTAGGCAGATAGCGCAGTACCGAAGCCATCTGGCTTTTTATATCTCCTGCCTTATAGTCAACTGGTTTAAATGTTGGGGTGTTTGTCTCTTGCTTTTTCTCTACAGCCGATATAAGACCGTACTGTTTTTCTAATGCCCTACAGACCGCCATTGAACGCCTTTTTTCAAATTTGTCGGATATTTTCCTGCCGTTTTCATCCACGCAGACAGACACTATATGAATATGAGTACGGTCTATATCAGTATGTTTAAATACCACAAAAGGCTGGTTTCCATAGCCCATCTGCCTCATATAGTCTTGTGCCATATTCTCAAAATCAGTATCGTTTACATTGTCTTTCGGATCAGGGTTCAGAGAAATATGAAGCACAGGTTTCTCGGTTTTACGATTAGCCAATAAGTGCAGTTCAAAAGAGCGTGAAAGCTGTTCCATTTTATAACTCCCGTCAGGGGCTTGGATTATCTTTTGGGTAAACAAAACCTGTGCATTTTCTTTTTCAAGTTTGTGATAATTATAGGCTAATGCTCCATACAAACTGCTTCCTCTTCCTATTTTTGCTATCACTTTTTCAGGTATTTTTCTTCAAATTCCGCTGTAAGCTGTATTATCTTTTGAGCTAATAAAGCAAATTCCATTGTTTGATTTACCAATTTGTAGAGATACACTGGAGCTTTCTTTTCGGAAAAATTACGGTACATAATCTTCACAACCTGATTGTAATTAACCCCAATAGCACGGAACTGTCCGAATAAGGCAGTTAGAAGTATGTAATAATCCATTGTTGCTTTATCGATCTTGACTGTTTTTATACCTTTTTGAAAAATACAAGCCGTAATAAAATGTGCCATTACATTCATGCCCGAGCTCTCAAAAAGGGTTAGAAACCTTGCATTTTCCTCAGCAGTAAGACTAATCGAATAGCGGTGGACAGCCGGATCTATTTTGGGATGCCTGCCTCCTTTATGTCGATTCTTTTTTTCTTCATTATCCATGACTTCAATTATTGGTATCCTTTTAAAAAAATTAAATCCAATATATTTTATAATCAGCATTTAAGCTCCAATTTGGAAGTTCTTGGAAATGTTTGGAAGCATTTGGCTTATTTGTTTTCTACAAACAGTCTTGAGCCTTAATTATTTGACATTCCCTGCCAAATAAAGCCATCAGAAGACACTCTTAAAGAGATGACCTTTTTCAGAATTAATTTTTCTGAAAATATAAAATCATGCTTTATAAAGAAACTGTTACCCAGGAGATGTGGGAGCTTCTCCAAAGGCTGATGAAAGACGAAAATTTAAAAGATTACATACTGGTCGGCGGTACAGCATTAGCTTTACGATTAGGACATCGCTTATCAGTAGATATAGATCTTTTTACAAAAAAAGATTTTGATTCGCAGATCATGCTCAAATATCTGCAAGACAATTATGGTATAGATCAAGAGGAAAGCCAATTCTTCCCTAATACAGTTCTTACCTACATCGATAATATAAAAGTCGATATTGTAACACATAATTACCCTCTTTTGAATACCGTAGAAACTATTGAAGGAGTCCGCATAATTTCGAATGAAGACATTGGTGCAATGAAACTCCATGCCATCCATCAGAGCGGAGACAGGTACAAGGATTTTGTCGATATTTACTTTATGCTTGAACAAGAACCCCTAAAGTTCTACCTTCAAGCTTACGAGAGAAAATATGGTAAAGATCCTTATTGGGCTTGTATAGGGCTGAATACATATGACAAGATTACCACCTTTGAAGCTGTAGATATGCTGAAAGAGAAAGAGCAAAATTGGAAAAAAATCCAAAGACGGCTGGAACTGGCAGTAAAAAATCCTTTATATAAATTTAAATCCGAAAGTCAGGATTTACCAGATAACCCCAATAAAAAGAGAGGTTTTCGCAGGTAATTCAGTAGAAATTGCTTATATTTGATACTAACCCAATTTTAAAAATTATGAAAGCATCAGCTGAAGATATACCTAATCTTCATCCTAAATTTTTCTGGGATTTTAGATTTGATAAGATTGATTGGGAAGGGGGATATAAAATGGTAATTGCCCGTATTATAGAGCGTGGAGGTCAATTGCAGATTGACGAAATCGTGCGTTTTTATGGTCGCGAAAAAGTAATTACGGCTGTGCGTGACGAAATTTACTTTCTTCCAAATTACGGCATTGAAAATGCCCTTAAATTCTTTCCCGAACTCAAAAAGGAAGAGATGTACTGCTACCTCAACCGCAAGGATAAACCCTATCACTGGATTTAGTCCTGCTTCTTTATTAAACACAAGATTCTTTTTACTTTATATTTTTACCAAAAGAAATAAAAAGAAAACAAAGGTATGAGGGGCTTTTTCAGTCTGCCAAAAAGACTACGGCATAATGTTTTGCTCGTGCCTCACAAACCACCCTTCGGGACTTATTCCGTTTCCTTCTTGTCTGCCTGCATCCCGTCATATGAAATTGCTTTCTTTTTCTTTTTTCCGGTTTTTCTGTTTTCTTTTGGAAATATACTTTTATTGGGATTGTGCAGGTTTAATTATTTTAAAGTTTGCCTGATATAAAATTGCAAATTTACCGGAAAAACCATAAAAGCATTTTTACATTTTTATGCTTTTAAAAATACTTATACAAATAAGTAAATGCTTGCAGGCTTGCACACCTGAATGCCAGAGTGCTTGCATGCCAACATACTTGCCTGCTTACATTCCTGCATACTTGCAAACCTACATATTTGCTTGCGCACAGTACAGCATACTTGAATGTCTGCATCTCCTCTTACTTACTTGCAGTCCTGCATACTTGAGCCCTTGCTTATAAGTAAGATCTAAGTTAATTATTGTGCTAATATATCTTCCCGAAATCTGCTAGCTTCACCAAAAAAATACTTTATGATCAGGCTGTGTTATACGCCTGCATACTTGCATATTTCTAAAATAAATTACTTGTAAAAATTACAATATAAAAAGGGCATCAAGCCCTTTCAATTAAAAATCATTGGTAATAATATTTTCGAGAGAAAATAGCAAGTTGTGTTTTGAGATGCTTGAAATGAATTCAGCATCTCAAAACAACTTGCCCTGCGGGGCTGAAAAACGCCTCCGGAGTCGGTGTTTTATAAAGATTATAAATAGACATGAATCAGTCTGCACTGATTTTCTTCTTTTCTTTTAAATATCTGCTGTGAAGCATGTCCAGCAGATCTCCTTCTTCCAGCGGAATCATCATTTCTATAACCTTAAGAAGACTGTAAATATATCTTTCAGTCTGCTTGTGATTATTCTCACTTATTTCAATCCCTTCCAAAGCCAGCATTCCTGCTTTTAGTAAATCCATAATCATGGTAAAAAGATCAGAATATCCACTAACATTTATGTTCAGATTGTATATATCTTTTCTTGTTTTTGACGCTGGCTTGAGCATTACAAAATAATGTTCGGGATTCTCAACCATATCACTTAATTTGATTTTATTCTTTTTCATATCACATTATTTTTAGTTAAACTGGGCATTCTTGAGAAGATGTAGTAATATCAGCATTCGGCATTATCTTTAGGTTCTTTAGATTTTTTTATCCGTTCAAGACCTCTTTCCTTCATCAGCTCTCCAGCATCCAGCATTTTTATTAAATGGATATACGGAGTCGCAAGGTCAATGTCCCCGTCTCCTTTGCACGGAGACAGCGAAAGGCTTACTATTTCAGAGAGGAAAAATTCAAACTCCTTAAGGGTTTTCTCTGCAAATGCCTTTTGAAATACTGTGAAAGGATTGTCATATTCCTGCTTTGTCAGCGAAGTGAGATGAAATACATCTTCGGTGCGCACTGACTCTTTCACTTTCCATTTACTGCTTTTTTTATGCAGGCAGTAGTATATTTTCAAAAATGAGCATACAGCTTTATAGAACACAAAAATATCGCCTGGTCTATCATTACAGCAGATTTCCTTTTTAAAGCTGTACAATACTGCCTGCGTTAAATTTCGCTTGTAGTAATCAAGGTGCGCAAAATCAAAGAGGGCATCAGATGCTTCAAATGGATTTCCCGCCTCAAACCCAGCCCAGAATTTGGTCTTAAAGTTTTTTTTCTTCTTTTTCATGATTTAAAAAATTAGTTATCCATTTGTTCATTTTTATTTTCCTGATTGATCTCTAAATAAAGCTTGTGCAGTTTATCCAGTCCTTCTGCCTCACAGCATGGCAGGAGCTGTATCGCAATTTCCAGAATGCTCGTAAGATGGAAAGCGGGATCCTCAATCTGGCTGGAGTTTTCCAGATCGGAATTCTCCAGCGCATGAAGTGCTATTTTCATAAGATTTTGTACCGTGAAAATCAGATTTATGTAGCTCGTAAACTTTATGTCGGCATGGTAAATCCCGTCTTTCCCTCTCTGCGGGGTCAATGTTCTAAAATAAAAACTGCCTTTCAGTTCTTTGATAAAATCATCCGCCTTTTTATTTTCATTAGTTTCCATATTCTTTAAATATTTGTTTGGTCTGCTCAGCGTACTGCTGATACATTGTTTTTACTTCACTCATCAGCCACTGCATTTTTTCAAATGCTGTCTCAACAATTTCTGCAGTTAACGGTTCAATTTCTTCTCCCCACTGTACAGCTTTTCGGGCAAGATCAAGCTTTGTTAAAACTTCTTTCTCTTCTTTATTATCTAAGTCAAAAGTTCAGCCTAAGACACTATTAAATTTCGCAATGCGCTCCTGCTGGTCTGAAATGTTTTCATCTGCCACCCATTCGCCCGTTAAAATCCATGAGGCATTAATAAAAAGATATCGAAACTGCTCATGTATAACATACATTGCCATCAAATAATTCCCATTCCCACGGTAGTATTTTAAGTCCCTGCCAATAGTATTGGCTTCTGATATCCACCTTTGATAATTGTCAGCAGTCTTTTTTAAAAGCCGTCTGATATTTATTTTTTTTATATCCAGAACAGGTTTTCCTCCAGCATTTCTATAAACAAGATCTGTTTCTTTACAATTGAAAAGAAAAAATAAATTTCCTTTTCCGACTTCTCTCTTTATACACTCTCTGTCAAAAAAACAGAATGAAAAATTATTGTAGTTTTCAATTACTTTCCATAAATGGAAGACAACATCGTCATAGTAATGGGGGCTTTTTTTGCTCACAACAATTGTCAGAGTTCCTGTTTTTGATTCTACAGCAGAATCCGAAAAGTAAATACAATCAGCTTCTACAAACTCTACTAAGAGTTTCAATATTTTCTTGACTGCCTGATATTTGGGATGGTCTTTCTGTGTTAAAATATTATAATACATGATCTGTATGTTTAAGGTTCAGCCGAAATCAGCTTCTCAGTACGTCTTAATTCATCTTGTACCACACCTGTGCAGAAACCAGCAAAATCATTGTATCGATCCTGCAAAAGATTCATATCCAGTTCAGAAAAAGTATCTGCACCGCTGTATCTCAGCGAAGCATAGGATCTGCTTAATATCGTAAACAAGTTTCTGTCCTGTTCTGTAACCCTCGGGAAGTAACTGCTTATTTCAGGGTTAAAATGATCGCAGATTTCCAATAGATAGGAAAGGGAAAAATGATTTGGAGAATACCCCATAAACAAGCGGATCATTCCAAGACAGATTTGTTCTGCCATAGTATGGAGCATCAAACCTTTAAGGGGAGCATAACAAGCCCATTCATAATCTCCCTGCCAGCTTTCCATATAGTTTACCACAATATTTCTATAGCTCAGGTATTCTTTCGCTGATGTTATACAGCGGACTGGCAGATTTACAGTTTCCAGAACGGCAGACTCTTTTTTAAACAAAGCCTTTCCATTTTTTATAATATTCAAAAAGAAAAACTTCTGATCGCCTGTTGCGCTCTTAAGCTCTGAAATATTATGAATCAAAAGTGTTGCCGTGCACTGCTCTTTAGTTCTGCTTTTAATAACATCAGCCAGATCATGCACTGCATTTAATTTATTTTCTTTAACCAGTACTAATAGATAAAAGTGTCTTACCGTTTTTTCCAATGTTCCAAAACAATAAACCGCCTCAGTCTTAAGATAAGATGTAACGGTATCACTGACAAGCTTCTCATAGTCTATTACCTCATCATTTAAAATTTCTGGATTCTGTTTCGGTTCAATAAAAAGAGCGGACTTTTCTTCACAGTAAGAAAGCTGGTCTTGGAAGATCTTTTTAGTTTCTTTTAAAATGCGGTAAAGTTTGTTCTGTGCTTCTTTAACCCTTTCTTTCTTAATCTTTGTTTTGCCTGCGTAAGGAAATTCAATCCTTGCTCTATCAAGCAAATCAGCAATTTCTTTATCCTTATCATGATCAGTATTGAACACCTGCTTCAAAACGGGTGCATAGTCCTTAATCGTGTCTAAGTGGCTTAATGTATAGTGATTTGAATGAGATTTTCCCATGACCAGTCCTCCTATGATACCAAAAAGCAGGTTTACTGCCTGATGTATTGTATAGAGTGCCATAGAATGGTTATTTGTTCCTTCATAATGCTGGGAGCCTCTTCTTAATGATTCCGCTTTGGCTAAAAGCCCGCTGTTTTTCTTTACTGCTTTTTTAAGCAGAACAGATACAGCCGGAATATCTTTTTTTATCTTAAAGTCAAACTCATCGTTTTTAAACAGGCTTATGTTTGATAAATACCATTTTAGATAATATAAACACCCATTCTTTAAACGATGCAGTACATCCCATAGATTTATAATCACATAAGGAACGGATGGATATTTTTTCAAAACCTTATCTGCCCATTCATACATTTCCGATGCAATCTGCTGTGAATCCTCCCTTAAGATTATGGTAAGTATATGACCGCTTTTACCTGCGGTCTCTGCGTGATGCAGAGTGACCGCTGTAATGTCCATAAATGATTGGAGCTCTCCCACGGCATTCTCCAATTCTTTCTGCTTTTGAAATTGAATTTCACTCATAATTTTTCTTTTTTTAATTAATACTTGTCTGAAAAATTGTATTTTTGTTTAACACACAGGCAAGTAAGTGATTAGTCGTACTGTACCGTATCAATTTGTATTGTACCGTACAAGACTAATTTCTATATTGCACATAGGACTTACTTTTTTATTCTTAATTATTATCTTTGAGCTATGAGTACAGTAACAAAACCAAATCACATAGGACGAAAAATTAGTCGTATTCGTGAATTAAAAGACATGAAACAAGAAGCTTTAGCCCAGGCTATGGGAACAAACCAGCAGGCGATTTCTATTATGGAAAACAGCGAAACGATAGAAGAAGAAAAACTAATCGAAGTAGCAAAGGCTTTAGGAGTAAGCGTAGAGGCAATTAAGAATTTTTCGGAAGAAGGTGTGTTTAACTATTTCAATAATTTTTACGATAATAGTCAGGGAACTGTTGGGAATTATCACTGCACGTTTAATCCATTGGATAAATTGATCGAATCTCACGAACAGCAAATCAAACTATACGAACGTCTAGTTCAAGCCGAAAAAGACAAAGTCGAATATTTGGAAAAATTACTAAAAGCGAAATAAGCTTTTATAAAAGATATATTAATTCCAAAAAGAGACTTTCGAGTCTCTTTTTTGTTGCTAAATATTATCTATTTTTTACATAATTCAATATTATCATTGAATTAAATTATTTTTCATGAATCCTCCCCATCAACCATTATTTTGTTTCTCAGGTATACCAAAAAACTTCTTCAATACTGAACTGCAAAAAATTTATGTGTATGATAGTATTAAAGACAGAGTCTACTTTAAAAAACCGCAAAAACATTATTTAGTGAACCGAAACTAAATTCTAAATTTAAAAAGGGAGAAGTTGATCATTATTCTATCGAAAAAGAATTGAATGATTTAGCTCGTCTTGAGCAATAAGTAGACTTTTCTCCAAGCGATATAAGAAATATTTTTACTGCAATTTATTTAACCTTTTTTGACAAATAGAATCATTACCCTCTACCCTCTCATTAAAATTTTCTTTTAACCTTGTATAAAATGATTATTAAGGATCTGAAAATTTATATATAAAATTGTGGGAGATAAGAATTTGGAACCAAGTTAAGTTATAAAAAATTTATAATCTGGAACCAAAAGCTTATCAAAAAATTAAATCATAAAAAAAGCGACCCTTGAGAGGCCGCTTTGAATGTTTTCACAACGGAATAATCCTTATTGTGAATTGCTTCAAATTGTACTGCAATTATACAATTAAAATTCTTCTACTTGATTACGGTTTTCCATAAAACTATTAATTTTCTTTTGAGTAAATTTCGAAATTAATTTTTTGAGATATGAAAAAAATATTAGGATTGGATTTGGGAACAACATCAATCGGATGGGCATATATAAATGAAGCAGAAAATAATGATGAAAAATCAGTTATAATAAACTCGGGAGTTAGAATTGTGCCCCTTACTACAGATGAAGAAGCCGACTTTAAAAAAGGAAACACAATTTCTATAAATGCAGATCGAACATTAAAACGTGGAGCTAGAAGAGGTTTGCAGCGTTTCAAACTAAGAAGAGCAGCTCTATTAGAAACTTTTTATAAAATAAAATTTATTACTTCTGATTTTGTTTATGCGGAAAAAGGCAAATCAACTACTTTTTTATCTTATCAGTTAAGAGCAAAAGCAGCCGTTGAAGCAATTTCTAAAGAAGATTTTGTTCAAGTTCTATTGATGCTTAATAAGAAACGTGGTTATAAAAGCAGCAGAAAAGCAAAAACCAGTGAAGAAGGTGATGCGATTGACGGAATGAAAATTGCTAAGGAGATTTTCGAAAATAACTTGACGCCAGGAAAATGGGTTTATAACTCATTATTAAGTGGTGGCAAATTTATTCCAGATTTCTATAGGTCAGATTTACAAAAGGAACTAGAGAAAATTGTACTCTTTCAAAATCAATTTCATCCTGAGCAAATAAATTATAAGCTATTAGAAGAAATAAAAGGAAAATCACGCACTTTAACTTCTCAATATTTCACTCGGATTTTAAAAATAGAACTTTCTGAAAATAAAGGATCAAGAGACGAAACCAAATTGCAACATTATAAATGGAGAAATGATGCTTTGACAAATGAACTTGATTTAAAAGTTTTAGCTTTTATCATTACTGAAATCAACAATCAAATAAATCAATCCAGTGGTTACCTTGGCGCTATTAGCGACCGAAGTAAGGAATTATATTTTAATAAGGAAACTGTAGGGCAATTTCAATATAAACAACTTGAAAAAAACGCACATGCAAAACTAAAAAATCAAGTGTTTTACCGTCAGGACTATTTAGATGAATTTGAGAAAATTTGGGAAACACAAACAAAGTTTCATCCAGAGTTAAATGAAAAACTAAAATCTGACGTCAGAGACATTACAATTTTCTACCAACGAAAATTGAAGTCTCAGAAACATTTAGTAAGTTTTTGTGAATTTGAAAAAGGTCATAAAGCCATTCCAAAATCATCTCCTCTATTTCAAGAATTCAGGATTTGGCAAAATTTGAATAATGTTCTCGTTAAAAATGAAACTACAAAAGAGTCTTTTCTTCTAGATGAAGATTTAAAAAAACTTATTGCTCAGGAATTACTGTTTAAAGAAAGTATGTCAGATGCTCAAATGTTGACTTTTTGTGAATTAAAAAAAGGAACACATACTGTTAATTTTAAAAAACTTGAAGGAAACAGAACTAACACTTCACTTTTTAAAGCATTTGAAAAAATTTTAGTCTTAGAAGGTTATGATGATTTAGATCTTTCAAAATTAGACGCAAATGATACAAAACAGATAATCAAAACCGCTTTTACAGATCTGGAAATAAATATTGACATTCTTGATTTTGATCCCACTATAGAAGGTAATGATTTTGATAAACAAGCGTATTATCAATTGTGGCATTTATTGTATTCAGCTGAAGAAGACGATGCTTTGAAAAATAGTTTAATCGGAAAATTTGGTTTTAAAGAAAATCATATTTCTTATCTTTTGAACATAAACCTGCAAGCCGATTACGGAAATTTAAGTGCTAAAGCCATTAAAAAAATATTGCCTCATTTAATGGATAGCCATATTTATGATAAAGCGTGTAAGCTAGTTGGATATAATCATTCGTCATCATTAACAACGGAACAAAATAATGATAGAATTCTAAAAGACACTTTAGAATTGCTTAAAAAAAACAGCTTAAGAAATCCTGTCGTAGAAAAAATACTTAATCAGATGATTAATGTTATTAATGCTATTATCCAGGACCCGAAAATGGGCAAACCTGATGAAATTCGTGTAGAGTTGGCTCGTGAGTTGAAAAACAATAACGAGCAAAGAAGCGAAATGACAAAAGCTATAAATAAAAGTACAACCGAACATGAACAAATCAAAAAATTATTGCATAACGAATTTGGAATTTCAAGAGTGACCAGAAACGATATTATTAGATATAAACTTTGGAAAGAAACTGACGGTATTTCGCTTTACACAGGAAAAGCAATTGAACCTTCTAAACTATTTTCGAAAGAATATGATATTGAACATATCATTCCAAAATCACGACTATTTGATGATAGTTTTTCAAATAAAACCATTTGCGAACGTCAATTAAACATTGACAAAAGTAACAAAACAGCCTATTCATTTTTACAAGAAAAATTATCTACTGAGGAATTTGACCAATTCGAAAAAAGAGTAAAAAGCTTTTTTGGAAAAATCAGCCGAACAAAACAGAATAAACTTTTGATGGCAGACAATGAAATCCCTGAAGGTTTTATTGACCGTCAATTAAGAGAAACACAATATATTGCCAAAAAAGCTAAAGAAATTTTACTGGAAGTCTCCAGAAATGTAACCTCGACAATTGGAAGTGTAACAGACAAACTTCGTGATGATTGGGAGCTGGTTGATGTAATGAAGGAACTCAATTGGAACAAATTTGAAAAACTTGGTTTAACTTATATTGAGGAAGGAAAAAACGGAGAACGACTTTATAAAATTAAAGATTGGACAAAGAGAAATGACCATCGTCATCATGCTATGGATGCCATTACAGTTGCTTTTACTAAACCTGCTTACATTCAGTATTTGAATAATCTTAATGCAAAAACAAAAGGCGATAAGAAAGCAGATTCTATTTTTGGAATTGAAACAAAATATTTAAGAAGAGATAAAAACAATAAGCTTCGGTTCATAGAACCAATGCCTAACTTTCGAGAAGAAGCCAGAAAACAACTTGAGGCTATTTTGATTTCCTATAAAGCAAAAAACAAAGTGGTAACTAAAAATAAAAACATCACTAAAAAAAGTGGTGGAATCAATCAAAAAATTCAACTTACGCCTCGCGGACAATTACACAAAGAAACTACTTATGGAAAGCTGCACCAATATGTTACCAAAGAAGAAAAAATAAGTGCAAATTTCACAAAAGAATACATTCAAAAGATTGCGAGAAAAGAGTATCGAGAAGCTCTTTTGAAAAGATTAGAAGAAAATGACAACGATCCTAAAAAAGCATTTACAGGAAAAAATGCGTTAAGCAAAAATCCAATTAATTTAAAAAACAATTTTGTTGTTCCTGAAAAAATAAAAATAGTTTGGTTTGAAGATGATTTTACAATAAGAAAAGATATTTCTCCAGATTTAAAAATTGATAAAGTAATTGATGTTGGATTGAAAATTATTCTTCAAAACCGATTGAATGAATTTGGAGGAGATCCTAAAAAAGCTTTTGTCAACTTAGACGAAAACCCAATTTGGCAAAATAAAGAAAAAGGAATTGCAATAAAGAGAGTTACAATTAGTGGAGTCAGTAATGCGCAAGCTTTACATACCAAAAAAGATCAATTAGGCAATGAAGTCCTAAATGAAGACGGCAAACCAATTCCGGTAGATTTTGTCAGTACAGGAAACAATCATCATGTTGCTATTTACAGAGATGAAAAAGGAAATTTACAGGAAGAAGTCGTATCATTTTATGATGCTGTGGTTCGAACAAATTTAGGCCTTTCAGTTATTAATAAAAACCATGAAAAAGGTTGGGATTTTTTGTTTTCAATGAAGCAAAATGAGTTTTTTATATTTCCATCTGAAAATTTTAGCCCAAATGAAATAGACTTATTAAATCCCAATAATTATCATTTAATTAGTCCTAATATTTTTAGAGTACAAAAATTCACAATTAGGGATTATTTTTTTAGACATCATTTAGAAACATCTGTAGAAGACAAAAAAGAACTCAAAGACTTTTCATATAAACGTTTAGGTTTAAATGGAATTAATAACATAATAAAAGTGCGTATTAATCATCTTGGTCAAATTGTTCAATTAGGAGAATATTAACTATGATAAAAAGAACACTTTTCTTCGGTAATCCCGCTTATTTAAGTACAAAAAATGAGCAAATAGTAATTTCTTATCCAGACAAGGAGCAAGAAACTAAAACGGTGGCTATTGAAGACATTGGCGTAATTGTCTTGGAGAATCAGCAAATTACAATTACAAACGGTTTACTAGAAAAATTAACGCATAATAATGTTGCCTTAATCAATTGCGATCAGCAACACTTGCCTATTGGTTTACTAATGCCATTGAGCGGTCATACAGAACAAACGGAACGTTTTAAAAATCAAATCAATGCTTCTGTTCCGCTCAAAAAGAATTTGTGGCAACAAACTATCAGTTCTAAAATAATGAATCAGGCTGGATTACTAAAAGAAAAAGGTATTCCAATGCGAAAAATGGAACTTTGGTCAAAAGAAGTTACTTCAGGCGATTCGCTGAATCATGAATCAAGAGCAGCAGTTTATTATTGGCAAAACCTCATTCAAATAGAAAATTTCACAAGAGGTCAAAAAGGAATTGCGCCAAACAATTTACTCAATTATGGTTATGCAATTTTAAGAGCAATTACAGCTCGAGCACTGGTAAGCTCAGGATTACTTCCTACACTAGGTATTTTTCATCGTAATAAGTACAATGCGTATTGTCTTGCAGATGATATTATGGAGCCTTACAGACCTTATGTTGATTTTATAGTCTGCCATATTATGCAAACGGAAGATTCTTATGAAGAATTAACTGTTGAAATAAAAAAACAATTATTAGGTATTGCCACCATTGATGTTTTAATAGATGGAAAAAACAGTCCTTTGATGGTATCCATGAGCCGGACAACAAATTCGCTCCATGAATGTTTTGAAGGAAGTTCGAGAAGAATTTTATACCCAGTTTATGTATGACGAGCATTATACACGTTTAAATCAATATAGAAGTTTGTGGATATTAGTCTTTTTTGATCTGCCCACTGAAACGCGAAAAGAGCGTAAAATTGCTAGTACATTTCGTAAGAAATTATTAGATGATGGCTTTTCTATGTTTCAATTTTCCATTTATATGCGCTTTTGTGCGAGCCGAGAAAATGCCGAGGTACATTCTAAAAGAATAAAAAACAGTCTTCCTGAACATGGTAAAATTGGTGTGATGCAAATTACCGATAAACAATTTGGAATGATGGAACTATTTTATGGCAAAAAACCTGTAGAACCAGAGAAACCATCTCAACAATTAGAGCTTTTCTAAAAAACAGGATTAAAAAAATACTTAACCAACTCTTTCTCAGCACTCAAACAAGGCAATTTTTACATTTCAAAACCAACTCATAACTCACAACATATCAAACGATTAACTCGCGGTATGTTGGGAATTATAAGTAAAAATACAATTTTGAAAGCAATTCACAACTGAAATTATTAAATCAGTTGCAGGGTGAATGTTGGGAATTATAAGTAAAAATACAATTTTGAAAGCAATTCACAACTATAGCCGTGAATAGATCTTTCACGAAGAGTTGGGAATTATAAGTAAAAATACAATTTTGAAAGCAATTCACAACCCAAAGATAATGAAAGTAGATTTTGAGAAAGTTGGGAATTATAAGTAAAAATACAATTTTGAAAGCAATTCACAACCAGCTGTAGGAGACGTCGCGTAAACTGTAGTTGGGAATTATAAGTAAAAATACAATTTTGAAAGCAATTCACAACCTGTTCGCAAATAAGTAAAGCTTCAGATTTGTTGGGAATTATAAGTAAAAATACAATTTTGAAAGCAATTCACAACCTGGTGATCTTATAAACTGCCATTCACATGGTTGGGAATTATAAGTAAAAATACAATTTTGAAAGCAATTCACAACTGAATGATGAATTAAAAATTGAATCAAAAAGTTGGGAATTATAAGTAAAAATACAATTTTGAAAGCAATTCACAACTGATTCCGCTTATACAATGAGTGGTTCGTCGTTGGGAATTATAAGTAAAAATACAATTTTGAAAGCAATTCACAACCAGCTCGATTCACAGCTCTATTCACAGCTGTTGGGAATTATAAGTAAAAATACAATTTTGAAAGCAATTCACAACTGGCCATAGACAAGTTTACCTCCGTTCTCGTTGGGAATTATAAGTAAAAATACAATTTTGAAAGCAATTCACAACACATTTCAATGAAGCCTTAATTTTTACAGGTTGGGAATTATAAGTAAAAATACAATTTTGAAAGCAATTCACAACTGTAATTGAAAAAGATATTTCAGATAGAATGTTGGGAATTATAAGTAAAAATACAATTTTGAAAGCAATTCACAACTGAATCTTCCAATTCGTGCTATATTATTTAGTTGGGAATTATAAGTAAAAATACAATTTTGAAAGCAATTCACAACTATTTTAGTCAATTCAGTATTTAATTTTTGGTTGGGAATTATAAGTAAAAATACAATTTTGAAAGCAATTCACAACTGCTGGTTTCAATTTTAAAACTAATTCTTTGTTGGGAATTATAAGTAAAAATACAATTTTGAAAGCAATTCACAACTATATCAGGATCTAATGTAACAGGATTAACGTTGGGAATTATAAGTAAAAATACAATTTTGAAAGCAATTCACAACAACATTTCCATCTACTCTCATTTCAAATCCGTTGGGAATTATAAGTAAAAATACAATTTTGAAAGCAATTCACAACTTACCAAAATTCAACAGGAGGTAATTCTTGTTGGGAATTATAAGTAAAAATACAATTTTGAAAGCAATTCACAACACTTGAATTTGCTTTATTTTCTTCCGGTTGTTGGGAATTATAAGTAAAAATACAATTTTGAAAGCAATTCACAACAGCTTGGTTGTTTTCATCTCCCATACTAACGTTGGGAATTATAAGTAAAAATACAATTTTGAAAGCAATTCACAACAAGTGCTGCCTGAGCTAATGTAGCAATATAGTTGGGAATTATAAGTAAAAATACAATTTTGAAAGCAATTCACAACTTGGCCGTGGTCTTCTTTTGTTAGACCTTTGTTGGGAATTATAAGTAAAAATACAATTTTGAAAGCAATTCACAACGTACTGCTTTAATGAATCAACTCCTTGAAGGTTGGGAATTATAAGTAAAAATACAATTTTGAAAGCAATTCACAACATAACATAGAAAGGTTTTATTTTAGCATTAGTTGGGAATTATAAGTAAAAATACAATTTTGAAAGCAATTCACAACTTACAATCGCCAATTATAATCACTAAATTGTTGGGAATTATAAGTAAAAATACAATTTTGAAAGCAATTCACAACTATAAGGAGCAAGCATTAACCCCTCTTCTGGTTGGGAATTATAAGTAAAAATACAATTTTGAAAGCAATTCACAACTAAAGTTCCAAAACAATGTCGGCTTCATGGTTGGGAATTATAAGTAAAAATACAATTTTGAAAGCAATTCACAACCAATGGCAAGTTTCAGAGTTTATAAGAGTAGTTGGGAATTATAAGTAAAAATACAATTTTGAAAGCAATTCACAACAGTACCGATATTGAACTATGCAAAGCTTGAGTTGGGAATTATAAGTAAAAATACAATTTTGAAAGCAATTCACAACCAGCGCCTCGCAGTGGATCAACTGCACACGTTGGGAATTATAAGTAAAAATACAATTTTGAAAGCAATTCACAACCTGAATCTGACAGGATAGCAACAGACGTCCGTTGGGAATTATAAGTAAAAATACAATTTTGAAAGCAATTCACAACTGTTGACTTGGTTAATAAAACTAATGGCATGTTGGGAATTATAAGTAAAAATACAATTTTGAAAGCAATTCACAACTAAGTCCAAACATTTAAGTTGTTTTGTGTTGTTGGGAATTATAAGTAAAAATACAATTTTGAAAGCAATTCACAACTCGGAAAGAAAATGCCTCACATAGATCCTCGTTGGGAATTATAAGTAAAAATACAATTTTGAAAGCAATTCACAACAGCCGATGCCAGCGCACAAAGAATCGCAGAGTTGGGAATTATAAGTAAAAATACAATTTTGAAAGCAATTCACAACCCAGTTTTCTTATGAATCAAAATAGAAATTGTTGGGAATTATAAGTAAAAATACAATTTTGAAAGCAATTCACAACTATAAGAAACTTTGATCTTCATTTGCCCGGTTGGGAATTATAAGTAAAAATACAATTTTGAAAGCAATTCACAACTACGTATGCCATTTTAGTTATATGTTACTGGTTGGGAATTATAAGTAAAAATACAATTTTGAAAGCAATTCACAACTAGCACGTATCTTTCTTCTTTATTTATGTTGTTGGGAATTATAAGTAAAAATACAATTTTGAAAGCAATTCACAACTCCTGTGTATTTAACGTACCGTGTTGTTGGTTGGGAATTATAAGTAAAAATACAATTTTGAAAGCAATTCACAACGATCAGAAGCTTTGCGTTCATTGTTTAAATGTTGGAAATTATAAGTAAAAATACGATTTGTTCCTTTTACTAAAGATTCGGATTTAGGATAAACTTACTATTTAATTACTCAAATCCAAAAGTAAATCTTTAAAATTGAAACTAGAATTTTAGACTTTTACTAAAACAAATTGTTCGACGATTCAATTTTTTGAGATGAGTTCTTAGTGTTAGATTCTTCCTTTCAATATGATTTGTACCAAAGCGTTTTACTGA
This sequence comes from Flavobacterium sp. LC2016-13, assembly GCF_009707955.1. Classification (GTDB taxonomy): domain Bacteria; phylum Bacteroidota; class Bacteroidia; order Flavobacteriales; family Flavobacteriaceae; genus Flavobacterium. The sequence continues at coordinate 120,522 of NZ_WMDQ01000001.1, forward strand.
ATGTAATTTGTCATCAATTAGATATCTATAGTTTTTTAATCTGTCGGTAAATATCTTTTTCGCTTCTGATAATTTTAAAGTATCCAGAACACGATTTAATGTTTTATTAGTTCGTTTGCCAACATTAAAGCTCACAACATTTTTAGAATTCTTTTCCAGAGCATAAACCAGCCAAATAAAAATTCGTTTGTGTCTGATATAAGTACACATTTCATCTACTTCATAAGTTTTTCCTTTACTGATAAATGGCTGATTAATAGTTTTAGCAATTGATACAATTCTTTTTAACAAGGTTGTGTTTGAAATTTTTAATATTCTCGCAGTACTTCTTATTCCTAAACCTTCTTTTGTAAACTGAATAACATTTTTGTTTACATCAGACTTATAAGCCATATAAGTGTAATTTTCTATAAATCGTTTACCACAATTTTTACAATAATATTGTTGTTTTTTATTTTTAGTTGTACCATTTTTCGACACTTTTTTCTCTCTACATCTTGGACAACTCATACCATCACTAAATCTGGAACACGAAGTAGCATTTTTGCTCATTTTAGTTCTTTTAAGGCAATATTAAAACAAAAAAGATGAGCAGTACTTCTCATCTTTAAATTATTTTTCGCTAATAATAACTCTATTTCAACATGTTAGAAATTAAAAATTTCATATCACTAACTCTGAAACACTACCGATATTTTTTACTTCTGACAGAATTAAACTGATGAAGTGTTAAATAATTACCGAATTCGACTTACTTATAATATATGAATATAATAATTCATCATAAACACTATCCCATTCAATTATCTTATAATAAGCTTTTATTGCTAATTCAAATCTTACGGGTGCTACATATGATCTGTAATATAATTTATCCTCTTCATCAGCTTTAGCTTTTCTTATGGAATTACCTGAAAAATCTTCTATATAAATAGGGTTCGTCCCTAATTTATAAAATGGCAAATTTATTTCATCAAGATTAGATTTTTCATTATCAAATACAATCCAATGTTTATGATGAAATTTAGCATCAAAAGTATTTCCAAATAATAATATATTATCTGCCAAAATTTCTTTAACACTGGGTCTTGATTTATAAAGCCCTTCAAAGAAAACTATAGTATATGCATCTTTTTTGTGAGTACTTAGTATTTGACCATAGCATAGTCTATTCTCACTAAAATGTACTTCAAAAACATCTCCATTTTTTAATTTCATTTTTTGCTATTTATTTATTACATTTTTTTTATTAGATGCTCCACCATTCGGGTTTGATTTATTAGTTGGTCCATTAAGTCTATCTAATGCTTGCTGTTCTTTTCGATCTAATGATGTTGGGAATTTACCACTTGTACTGCCACGATCTATTATTTTAAATTCAAAATCCGCTTCTGGATGAGCTCTGGCATGTTCAGCTTGTCTAGCTAAATATCTAGCCTCACTTTTAGCCTGACCTGCATAAGGTTTAAGAACTAAGGTTCTATCTGTTCTTAAATAAATAATTCCTTCTGGACTTGGAATACTAGCAAGGATTGAAGCCGCCGCTAATAATTGTTGTGGATCTGTCCATTGACTTAAAGCTTCACTGAAACCCATTGCTAATGCATTTGCATAAGTAGGATTTTGGATGTAATTAATAGCTTTTTGTCTAGACCATTGTCTTGTAAATCCTCCTAAAAGATTATTCATTTGATCAACCGTCTTAAATCCAAGAAACTTAGCCTTCATGTTGTCATTCCAATCAACCCTGTCTGACATAGAAGTTGGAGTTACATCAATAAGGTCTTTGAAATCTTTAAGTTGTGAATCAGGTACTACAACAACATCATTACTTCCATCATTTGTATCTAGCAAGACATTACCTCTTCTATCCGTGTATTTTGTTTCAATCCTATTGTTATCAGACATTTCGCCTACTAAGCCTTTTGGATCAATATAAATCACTGGATTGTTATGAACATACTGGTAAGGTGTTTCATCATCAGTAACTTCTGCATAAGGATCAACATTGAACCAACGTCCAATTGCAGGATCAAAATTCCTAAACCCATAGTCATAAACCCCAAGTCCCATCTCGTCTTGAAGCTCTTTTCCATTGTACTTATACTTATAAGGATTTGCAAAATTTCCTTAATCGTAATTAGTGCGCTTTGTCAGTCGTTATGTAATTCAAAGAACTTCCTTTCCGTGACGAAAATAGAAGTAATCTTACGAAATTCCTAACTATATGGCATAAAAAAAACCTATCAAATCAATGAAAGGTTTATAATGCATTTGCTTTTAAAATCCGTCTATTCGAATAATCAAAATTTTACTTTTTAGGAGAATTTTTGGATGGTTTCAACGATGGCGTATTTCCAGGCGTACCTTTGTTATCACGCTGACGTTGGTCTGGTTTTCCTGTTGAATCTGCTATTCTTTTTGGTCCTGGTTTAAGAGAATTAGATGACATAATTTAAAAATTTAGTTGGTTATATTATTCCAAATATAGTCATTTTTTCAAATAGGAAAATACTTATTTATCAACTCCCTTTGTTGAAAACTATTAGCTTTGAAATACTTCTCTGTAGCGCCAGGCCACTTATGTCCCGCAAGTTCCTGAACTTGCTCAAGAGCCAGTTTATCTTCATTGAGCCAGTTGCAGATAACACTCATTCGGATAGTTTGAGGGTTGAGGTTTTTATCTGGGAACAACAGCTTTAGCGGTTGAATCATGGCATGAACACTATCAACAGTTATTGGCTTTCCCAGTTTTCCAATGATGAGTTTATCGGTTGCGCCTCTGAGCATTCTGGGTCTGACTTCGTTGATGTATTTAAAAAAAGGCATTATCTGTTGAGGTAAGAGTCTGGCTTTTCTCCTGTTGAGATTCTTGGAAGCTTTGATGTAGATTGTTCCCGCATCCAAATCAATATCCTGAACATTGAGCCGTATAATTTCATCGCTGGTCAATCCTTGGTAAATCAGCAGATTGATAAGAACGTTGTTTCTGGTGTCCAGATTCTCGTATCGGTTCTCACGAGTTAAAAGCAATTGAAGTTCTTCTGAACTGAACAAATCCTGAACCTGTACCGCCTGATTGCTGTTGACTTTGATATTGAGTTTTTTGCAGGGATGGTCTTCTCTGTAACCGCTCATAACCAGATAGTCGTAGTATTTCTTGATAGCCGAGAGGATAACGACCCGATATTTTGGGTTGGGCTGTTGCTTTCCGATTTCTTCCATGTACTCAACGATATTCCTGTATTTGTATCGTTTCGCTTTAGGGTTCAGCTTTAAAAAGTGATTAATGGCAAATAAATAAGTCTTTACGGTCTCTTTGCTTAGCTCTTGAAGCAGATAGTTTTCAATTGTTATTTTGGTCATAGGCTTGCTGGTTTAAAAGGTGGTTACAGGTTTTCTTTTCTTGTTTTTGACTGCATAGATGTAGGTCGTATTGATTTGCGAATGACCGAGAAATCCTCGTATAAAATCAATTCCTGCGTTCTTTTCCATCAGATGGCTTGCGATGCTGTGTCTCAGGGAGTGGAGCATTATGTCCTTCTGGATTAGCTCATAACTGCTGGTCTGTTCTGTCATTTTCTTCAAGGTATCGTTGAGGTATTCGCCATTCATCCGTTTACCGCTGTCATGGATAAAAAATGCATCTTCAATCTGGCTACTTCCTTTCAGCTTTTCATAACGTTCCTCAGCTATGTATCTTTTGATGTGACCTGCAACCATATCGCTCATAGGAACTTCACGTCTTTTGCTTCCTTTTCCGTCTCGGACAATGAGCATACCTCTGGAAAGCTGAATATCCCGTGTGTTCAAAGCCACCAATTCCGACCTTCGAAGTCCGCAACCGTATGCCACTGACAGCAAAGCCCGCTGTAAATCACTCTGGCAGTGCTGGTAGAGCAGTTTGATTTCTTCAACGCTCAGGGCATTTCTGGAATTTCCACTGTCTCCTGAATAGCTTGGAATGTAGAAAGCTTTTTCAATCTGCCTGTTCTCCAAAAGGTTCAGAACAAAGAGTCCTAAAGCAAAAAGATGAAATTTTATGGTCTTTCCTGCTAGAGTTCCGTTTCCTCTGTGTTTGGGTCTGCTTATAAGATGCTCGTAATAGCTTACCGATTCTCTGCCTGTTACGTTCTTTATCTTAGTGATTCCTGAATCTTCCAGCCAGATAAGAAATTCCGCTACGGCATTCTGGTACATTGTGCCTTTTCCCTGTTTGTAGTTCTTCACTTTTACATAGCTGTCAAAATCATTAAACAGGTTTTGAAATCCAGAGGTCTGTATTGTTGTTTTCATTGGTTTTGTTGTTGTTTTTTAATCATCATTTGAAAACTTTCCTTATGCGCATTTTCCAATTTATGGAACACCAGCGTTATATTGCCAGTAATTGCAGGTACTGGCGTGTTCTTTTAGGTGGTTTTCAGCTGGTCTAACTGTCTGCTGAGGTCTTCCTTAATCTTGGCTTTCATCTTCTCCAGATTGTCCCAGTAGCTTATCACATACTTGAATCCTTTGTTTGGCGAGCCTTCAACCGCCTGAATGTACTCCAGCTCCTGTAGGGTCTGCATGTACTTAAAGGCTGAGGTCTTGCTGATATTAAGCTCCTGTCTGATTTCCCTTGTCGTAAATCGGTGTGTTGTTCCGTTGGTTTGGTTTCTTACATATCCTTTCAGCTTTTCAAAGAACTGTCTGGTGCTCTTGTCAAGTTCATCCACTTTGATGATAATCGAGCTAAAGAAAATCTCAACAGCTTTTCTCACATCTTCTTCGGTGGCTATCAGTCTTCTTTTATCATCCATTTTTCGCTGGTACTGGTTCAGGATTGTAATCTGAGCGACAAAATTCTGAAAATGGGCGTTGAGCCTTCTGAGCATTTTGGCTTCCAGCGGGAGCATAAGCTTATCGGCAAACGGATTCACAACTTCATAGCTCTTTAGAACTCTCATGCAGTTTCTCAAGAGCTGTCTGGCTTCCTGTTCACGCACAGTATTGCTGATGCCAGCATTTTTCTTGTTCTGCGCATCGATGATTCTAAGGGTCTGTTCAAGGCTTTCATCCACTCCCAAGACTACCGAACGGCTCATGTTATCGTAGTAAACCTCTGCTTTGGTCGTGGCGGTAAGGCTTGCAAAATGGGCTTCAACCTTTTTCATTTTCCCTGTGGTGTTCCCCAGCATATCCTTAACCACCGTGGAACTGGTCAGGAGCTTATTCGACTGCATTTCCCTGAATGCAAACTGGGCATCTTCATCCAGTCCGTCAAAGTCTTGAATAACTATAAATTTGTTTATCAATTCTTTGTTTTTGTAATGATAGAGCGATTTGCTGGTAATTCGGGTCATGTTCATTACGTCTTCCTGTGGCATGCAGTTGGCTATAGCGTTGATGAGGTGCGATTTGCCTTCTCCTGAACTTCCTTGCACAAGTCCGTGCAGAGGATTAGGCATTTTATAGCTTGAAGCAAGCGTAAACATCAGTATCCTGTTTTCTTCTTCTCCAACAATTCCGCTTTGTCCGAGCAGTTTGTCAATATTCTCAAAAAGCTTCGGCTTGGAGAGGAACTGCACTGCTTTTTCGCTGGCTTGCGGTGTTAGTTCCTTTTCAGAGTAATGGTCTGTTACTGGATTCATTTCAGCATTGAAGAGGTTTTCCCTGTAGTCTTCCAGAAGGTCAGTGAACTGCAACAGGTCAGCCTCCAAAAGCGTGCTGTCAAATCCGTGCTTCTCGCTGAGTTCCCTGCACTGGTTCTCTACGCTTGTAAAGTCAAACAAATCAATCTTTACACGCAGTCTCTTCTGGCTGTCATTTGGAACTATCTGGATGGTAAGCCTCAGGTTTCCTAAATCCATCGGCAGGCTTCCAATCACATAGAACGTTCCCGTTTTTCCTTTGAAACTGATTTTGTAGTCACTTAGAATCTCCAGTGTTGCAACTGTCTTTTCTTTTACTGGATTCTGCAACATGTCAGTAATTCCGCTTGTTCCGTAATTCAGCCACATATCGTTCATGCTGTGCCCGTCTGGGAGCTGAATCATGCTTACTGGTAGTTCTGGTCTGATGTTCTGTATCTGGGTTCTTATGTTGTTTTGCATTGTCTTAATTTTTTATGATTATGATTTCTTCCAATTCGTGCAGTGATTTTAAAGCCTCAATATGCTGTGGCAGGAGCTCTCCGTTGTGCATCGCCATGACGGCATCCCTGTTCTCCAGTGCTTTGGACTGCAAAAGGCTGGCGCAGTCGATGACCGTTGGAGTGAGATAGAGCCTTTTGGTGTTTGCACTCGGATAAGCTGGATAGATTCCTTCACTGTTGAGGTATTCTTGCTTAGGCGTTTCGAGATTAAAGCGTAAAGCAAAGTAGTTTACGATTGTGTTCTCTTTGTCCAACAGCGGAAAAATCAGTCCGTATCTTCCAAATGCTGTATATGCTGTCAAGTCTTCCTGTCTTACGCCTGCATCGCTCTTTTTAAGCACTCCTAAAGCTTCAAAATCATCTTTGAACTCTTGGCTTTCTCTATGGTGGAATTGTCCAGAATTGAAGCCGATTCTCAGCTCTGCATAATCCAGTCCCATCTTTTTCACATAGTCTTTCGGTTTTATAGCTTTGGAACTTCTGATGCCAGTTTCAAATGACTGGAAAAGTGTTTCTAATGTATTTTTCATAAGCATTCTCTTTTAGTTTTTTAGGTAATTTTTGGACATAGGTATCCTGCTTCGGGTATTGCACCGAAAAAAAACATTTATCTAAGTAGGATTTATTTTATTTTTTTAAGCAGAACAGGAGCCCATTGTTCGCCTTCAAAAAATACATCGTAGTGAATGAATTTTGCAAGAGTATCAGCATCATCAAAGAGATTTCCTTCTAACATTTTGCCTAGGTCTCTCATATTATCAAAATCAAACTTAATTTTATCTGTCGGCTCTACTTCCAGTAATTTAATTGTGTCTCCAATAGTCCTATGCCCCATATGGCTTGAAAGAGCAGAAAACACTTGTTTTGAGTAATGGTATTTTTTTACCATATCCAAAGCCCATGCAATTTCAAAAGCATTGGTCTTTAAAGGCTTAAAATTGAAATCAAAAGATGTTTTCTCTTTAATCTCAGCTAAAAATCTTTCACTTAATCGTTGCAGTTCCCTGTTAAGCGTTGAAGATGTCAATGGCTTGCCAGTTTTATAGTTCATATACACACTGTCTTCAAAGTTTTCAATAGGAAGTTGTGCATACGCCTTTTCGAAAAGCTGGTTCATTTCAACATTTATCGGTCTCTGTACCGATTCATCTTTTTTGTACAGCCATAATTCATGTTTAGCCATACCGTCTTCATAATGAACTACATCATCCCACGTTATACTGAGAAGAGTTCCTATTTTTAGTCCCCATTGTGCTCCGTGGATACATAAAAGAGCATGTCCGTACTCTTCGTGTTTCCAAAGCCATGTTCCAAAAAGAACTAACATTTTACTGCTCCAGTGTTTTTGATTATCGCTCATATATGTTGTATTTTCAATTTTATATTACAAATGTAACACTAATTATCGAACTACACAAGTTATTTTCGGATTTATCTGTATTTTACAACAAATGAATTTAAACACTCAAATATAAGTTGCTGATTTCCTGCTCTCTAATGCCTAAGTAGATTTTTGTTGTAGATACGCTGGAATGATTAAAAAGCTGGGATAACAACAATAAAGCTTGGTCACTGTACTTGTTAACCTCCCAGACTCTCCTGCCTAAGGTTTTTCTCATAAAATGGCTTGAATACTGACCTCTGACCTTGTATTTGGTAAAAATATCTTTCAGCTTGCTGTTCACGTACTGGATGCTGAACGGCTTATCTCCTGAGCGGTTGGCGAACATCAAATCGCTTTCGCCTGCTTTCAGCTCGATAAACAGACGCCTCAAGATAGTCTGCAGTTCTGGATTGATGGTCACTTTTCTGGTCTTTTTGGTCTTCTTTTCCGTTATCGTAAAGTAATCCTGATTCAAAACCTGATTCCAACGAAGCTGGAGCAGGTCAGAAATTCTTAGACCAATGTAAGAACCTGTTGCAATGAGTAGAGCAAATTTCAGGTCATTATCTCGCTCCAGTTTCAAAACGATGCTCTGCATCTTTTCCCACTCTAAAAAATCACTTGTTGTCTTTTGTCCTTTTAATGCCATAATGCTTAATTTTAGTTTCACTTTTCTACCTTAATATATGTATCTGAAAGCGGTCGATTCTTCATCCTATGTAAACCATTGATTTCATTGGGTTTACATGGTCGCTTTCACTACTGAAAGAAAGTGAAACAAATGTCCAGGTCTATTTTGGATTGTGCAAGAAAAATCCTGGATTTCCTGGGCTCACAGCTTTTTGGGTCGTTTCAGGACACAAAAAAACGAGGTTGTTAGCCTCGTTCTTTGGATTGTATCAATCGTGAAAACTCTAAAAATTCTTGGTCGGTAAAATTACCTTTTTTAAAACTTATCGGCAGTTTGAGCGGTTGTGACTGCAACACCTGTTTGAGCTGAGAAAGTTTAAGCTTAATTCTCATCGTCTGAAGTATTTGTGCTGTTGCTGATAAAATCCCAGTCTTCTCCGCTCAGACCGTCTTTGGACATGTAGAACAATCCAGCTTTGTATCGGTCATAAATGCTTACATCGGTTCTGTCGTAGTTGAAGTAGTCCTGAATATCCGTAACAATCTGCTCATGAAGTTTCTTATCGGAAGCGTAGAACACAAAATGATTGTGACAGCCTTTTCTGTTTGGGAACGGCTCGGTTGTAAAGAACAGTCGAATTTCTGTTGATGCTCCGTATTTTTGGTTCAGATAGTCATACAATCCGTGCATCTGCTTAAAACAGCTTGTCTTGTTGCGGTCTGTTTTGTAGGCTACTGTAAAGAAGAAACTCCAGTCCATCTGCCAAAAGGTATGTTGCAGGCTCTCCTTATCAGCCAGACAGTCTATCAGGTTTCTCATGGATTGGTTTTCTTGTCTCAGGGCTTTGTTCTCATCGAACATGATTTCGCTGTCAAAATATCTGGCATGGTCAGCGGGGAAAAGTCTTTCTCTGTTTGGCTTCTTAGTTTCTAAAAACAAGTCTTCATTCTTTTTGTAAAATCGGTAGATGGTACTTTTGCTTGATTTTGTGCTTTTTATAAATTTCTTTAAATCTTCATATTTCATTTCTTGGTTGGTTAGTATCTTGTTATTGATTAGATGCAGGAAGTCCATACAAGAGGATTAGTCAAGCATCTTTATAATAAATACTAACGAATCTTGAAAAGTGTAGCTTTTTGGCACTTTTTTTTCAAAAATATTTTTCGGGATGGAAAAATATTCGTTCCAAAATGAGACAGTAGTCTGGGAAATTTCAAAACTTGCGGAATTTTCACTTAAGACATCGATGGTATCGATTGGAATAGGTACACAATTTTATAGTACGGGGAGGTAATTTGACACTGGAAATCTCGGTGTTTGGTATCAAAACAGCCGATACAGGGAGGGAGGATGTTCTGAACGTTATTTTTCAAATCAATTGAGATTCCCTAGCAGATGCAGGATAACTTGGATTCTATTTTAACAGTTTGGTACACTTTAAAGTGCTATAAAAAGCAAAAGCCACTCCGTTAGGAATGGCTTTCAGTTACAATTTATTACTGTCAGGAATTAAGTTCTATAAAGCGGCTCTCTTTTAATTATCTTCCAAATTCCATCAGTTTTTTCAATAAGTACAATAAAACCAATTGAACTATCTTCTCCATCAGATAATTCTACAATAAAATAACCTAAATCGTGAGAAATTTTAAAATTAGAAAAAGCTACTTCACCTGCATATTTAATTTTTGTTGGTTTCTTTGGCTCAAATGAAATGTTGTACCTTCCAATTTTTTTTGGAAAAGTAGTATCTAAAACAAATTGTGACTGTTTCTCATTCGTAAGCTCATTAAATTTACTATCTAGTTTTTCCCTTTGCAAGAAACCATGAATTTCATTTTCAGCTATGTTGCTATTTCCTATTTTTTTGCTAATAAAAATTGATAATTCTGGATAATGTTTCACGCTATTTTGCTCTTCAGAGCGGGTATCTATTCCTACTGGCCTGAAACTACCATGCTCATAAGCAAAAGTATCTACAAGAGTTAAAAAATTATTCTCTATAATTTTTTGAGGACTATTTTTTTTGTTGTCTTTACATCCACTAAAAACACTTAACAGAAGTATTAAACCCAAATAAGTTCTAATATTTAAAATCCCAACCATTTTTTTGATAATATTCATGTGCATTATTTTTATTTATATCCTCTCCAAATCCATATTTTTCCAATGCTTTACCATATTCTGCTGTTACATCGGGTAGATGGTTTTTAACTCTACTACTATGTATAAATTCGTGTAATATGGTTGTCATCAGTAAAAATGAAGTCGCTTGTATTGTTGAATTTCTTTTTGCAATTTCTAATCCATTGACAAACTTTGCATTTACAGTTATGAAATTTCCAGTATTGGGCGTCCAACCATTATTATCGCTATCTTCTCCTGTGTAAAACCAACTTTGAAGTTCAGTGCCTTGTCCATACTGTAATTTTTCTAAGACCTCCATAGTAGAGTATCCTGAATAATATGAAAGATAATACAATAAATCCGAATTGTTTTGCACATAACTATGAATTTGCTTTGCAAGTTTGGTTAGTCTAGGATATTTTTTTTCATAATCTTCTCCTTTAGGAAATTTTATAGTAGAATTATCTCCATTATTCGCATCCGAATTATTTGTATCAGATACATTATTATTACTACCATCACTATTTCCACCAGAATTAGCATACGACATAGCTTCGTTAAAAGAAACCTCTTTACCATTAATTACATATTGCCCCGTTGTACTATTGTATATAGGCGAGGCTCCACTTGGGTCTGCAAAATATACAGGATTATTACTAAATGCATTATACGGCGATTCAGTATAATGTGTAACGGGGTCTATTACTGTCCATCTTGCAATAGCAGGGTCATATTGACGCACATCCATTGCGTACATGTTAAGTCCCAGCTCGTCTTGAAGCTCCTTTCCATTGTACTTATACTTATAAGGGTCTGCAAACCTTTTTTTAAAGAATAAATATTCCCTTGTAAAAAATCTCTATATAAAGAACGTCCTTTTAGCATTTTTCTATAACACGAAAGTAGATTTACTTTAATTATTTTCCTAATAATTTTGCATTTACCAATAAAAAAAGCTCTCAATATGAGAGCTTTCTTTATTTCAGAATATATTTTTTTTAAAGATGTTTTCCAATATGACCAATAAGAATTTTACCTTTTTCAATATCTTTATTTCCTTCATGGAAATAAATTCTACGATCATTGCTAAATGTTCCCTTATCGTCAACACTAAGTTTTAAATGTATTTCGCAATACACATCTTCATCTTGTCCTTTTTCATTTGTAAATGGAAAAGTCATTGTCTTCTTTTTACTTATGTCTCCTTCTATTGAAGCAGGCTGTCCGTCATGACTATAAACGACATTAAATTTAGCTAATGTATTTACTCGGTTGTAGGGATTCGTTTTTGATGATGGAAATTTATCATTCAATTCGGATAAATGGTGAATGACTCTTTTTACACAATCTGGGAATAACTTTTTTACAGTAGTTTTACAGTCCCTTTGAAAAAATAAAGCCTCGAAATATATTTTACATTCCTCAATGAAAAAATCTGAATCTTTTGGATAAGTGCTTAAAAAAAATCTTTTAAACTTAAACCAACTGTCTATACCGTAAATTAACTGGTATTCCGGCAAAACATTTTCTATATTGTTAAATGCAATTAAACCGTAGCATTCATCTGTATTATGATTTGGCAGGTAGACTTCACAAATATCTTCTATTGAATCAGTAGTTTCTTTTAATTCCCATATGATTCTTAATTGTTGAATTACATCTCTATCAATTCCTTGAATAGAAGGATTATTAAGAACATCGCTTATCGTTTTTTTATCAAAAATTTCTATATCATAAACATCTGGGTGACAAAAAATTTCATTTCCAGAAACTCCTCTTATCCTTCTTAAATCAATTGCAAAATTTTTAATCTTTTGTTCAATTTCTACTTGAGAAGCACCACTAAATTTAAAACTTTCGGGGACAATAAAAAAAGTAGCTTTCATATCAATCACGGGAATATTTAAAAATCGAAGAGATATCAATATCCTGTTGATCGAAGAAACCAGCTGGCCAATGTTCTACTTTACCTTTTTCATTAATTTGTAATTCATAATGTTCAAATTCTTCATTAAAATATAAGATATTAATATCCAAATTATCTATTTCTATATCCTTATTTAGTGATGCTACTCGAAGTCCATTTAAGATGTGTTCGCTATGAGACTCTATAAAAACCTGAACTCCCGTCGATGCAACCCTAGCAAAAAACTCACTAATTCTAGATTGAGCTCTCGGATGTAAATGCGCTTCTGGATTTTCTACTATAATAACTTCTCCTGGCTTTGCTATCAATCCTGTAACAATTAACGGTAAAATATAACTGTAGCCAAATCCAATATTTATAGCCTTATAGGTTTTTCCATCTTTTTTATTGTTCATCAATAGACTCAAAACACTACTTTCATCTTCTTTACCTATCAAATTTAAGTTAGCACCATCTAAAATATAATTCAACCATTCTTCTGTTTGGTTCACAATCGAATAAGAATCTTTCCCTAAATATAATTTTTCATCTACGGTTAAATCCAATTTTTCGGAATAAAATAATACATTAATCGCATATTCTCCCTTAGCTCCGGTATGAATACTTTTAGGGATTGAAATTTTTTCTACATACTTTTTCGGACCAATTCTATCCGCAGATACATAGTGTATGTTTTTAAAGAATGTTGAAATTTGCTTAACATTTAATCTATTCTTATCATAATTGATCATTGCATTTAATGTCAAGTTATCGTGCTCATTTTCCTTAATTACATACTGAATTTGTGTATCAAATCCAATGTTTATCTCAAATCCAATATAAATATCTCTTTGAGTTGTATAACTGTTTTTGATATCTGCATAACCGCCTAATTCAATATAGGAACTATTAAGATAAATAGGGTTTTCTTCTTTTTCCCAAACATTCCAATTTGATTGAGTAATTACTAAAATAGATTGTAGCAACGATGATTTTCCTCTTCCATTGATACCTGTTAACAGATTTAATCTTTTGGTATTGAAAATAGTTTCATCATTAAAACATTTAAAATTTCTAAGAATAACTTTATTAATCATTGGTGTTTTGTTTTAGTATATCTTCAGCAAGACGAAACCTGTCTTCTACTTTTGTTTTACTATTTGTAGAACGCGTCACAGCATCATAATAAATATTATCTTTTATAAGTTTGTTATAATTTTTTTTAAGTAAAGCCTTATTTCTATCAATAAAATCATCGGTCATTTTGGATATTGAATAACAAATAGTTTCGAAAATTGCCATGTTAATAGTTCCTCTTGTTCTGTCGGTTGCTATTCTAAAATTTTTATCACCCCATATTTTATATGTCCATTCCATAACTCTTTTAAAATCGTCTTCTATCAATTGAATTTTTTCATCATCCCACATATTGATTTTTTTCATAGCATTTTCAATAAAAACACTTAAATTTCCATCATATTTGTTTTTAAAATCAAAGTGATTGAATGCAATGTATCTCAAAATCAGCTCTCTGTCTTTCATTCGAATATGACTCACTCCATTAGAAATTGCTTTTTTAAAATAATCTTTTTCTGAGAGATCTTTTAACAATCTTGTAGACTTACCAATATAAATGCAGTTTCTAACTTCCTGCCTGTTTAACTGTGTACCTCCCGTATTAATTCTATTGAATAAATCATAGACAACCTCCATTGGCGTAGAAGGTTTTAAGACAAAGATATTCAACTTTTTATCTTCGAATTTTGTACGTAGAATTTCTGGCAATTCTGCAAATGTACAATCATTATACTGCGGAATAGCATCTAATTCAGTTAGCTTAAATTGATTCTTATAAAAAAACTCAAGAGTTGATGTCCGTTGTAGCCCATCAATAATCATATATTTAGATTCTGCAGTATTACCTTTTTTTTCAATTATCTCATTTAAATAAATAAAAGGAATTGGAAAATTAAGCAGTATAGATTCTATGAATTTAGATTTAGACTTATCCTTCCAGACCAAATTTCTCTGAAAGTCAGGTTGTGTGATAATTTTACCTTTCTCTTTCTGGCGTAAATATTCAAATACAGAAAATTGTTCTGCACTCATATCTAAATCATTCAGAGTAGGTTCATAAGGATATAAACTAGATTTCGAATCATCCGATGAATCGTCACTGTCTAGTACTATAATTTTTTCTTCGTTTTCTGCCATAAGTTAAAACTATTTACTACAAATTTATAATAATAAATTTAAGTAATCACATTGTTAGTTACAATGTGATTAGAAGTATGCATTTTATAAATTTAAAACTATAACTAAGTAGTTATATTTAATTATGCAGATCGTAAAAATTAAATAATAGGAAAATATCTATTGATCAATTCTCTCTGCTCTAACATATTTACTTTTATATATTTTTCAGTCGTGCCAGGCCATTTATGCCCTGCCAGTTCCTGCGCCCTTTCCAAAGGGATGTTCTTTTCATTAAGCCAATTACATATCACGCTCATTCTGATTGTCTGAGGATTTAATTTCCTGTCAGGAAATAAATTTCTTAATGGCTCAATCATGGCATGAATACTGTCAACTGTAATGGGTCTGCCAAGTTTGGTCAATATGAACTTATCTGTTTTTCCCTTAAGCAGTTCAGGATAAGTTTCATTAATATAATTATGAAACAGTATCATTTGTTTAGGCACAAGTTCCATTGTCCGTTTGTTGAGATTCACAGAACCTTTTATATAGATTGTGCCGTTGTCCAGATCAATATCTTTTAATGTCAGCCTGACTATCTCATCACTTGCAAGTCCCTGATAAATCAGCAGGGATATCAAAACATTGTTTCGTATATCCAGATGCTTATAGCGGTTCTCACGTTCCATTAAAAGCTGTAATTCCACACTGTTAAATAAATCCTGTACCTGAATGGTTTGATTTCCTTTAATCTTTATATTAAGCTTTCGGCACGGATGGTCATTTCTATAACCATACATCACCAGATAGTCATAATACTTTTTAAGGGCTGACAATATTCTTACTCGGTACTGGGTATTGGACTGCTTTTTATTCACTTTCTCCATATAGTTCACCACATCTTTATATTGGTATCGTTTTGCCTTTGGATTGGTCTTTAAAAAATGATTGATGGTGTACAGGTAACTTTCTGCTGTCGATTCAGATAGTATTCCTTTAAGGTAATTTTCAAGATCAGGTTTCTGATTTTCCATTGTTTTAGTTTTTAAAAATTTACAACCGGCTTTCTTTTCTTGTTCTGAACAGCGTATATATAAGTAGTATTGATCTGGGTATGTCCTAGAAAACTTCGTATAAAATCAATTCCTGCGTTATTCTCTGCCAGATGGTATGCAATGCTGTGGCGAAGACAGTGAAGTGTGATCTCTTTCTGGATAAGTTCAAATTTCCCCGTCTGCTCAATCATTTTGTTTAAGATCTCATTGAGGTTTTCACCTGTTGATCTTCTGCCCCTGCTGTTAATGAAAAAGGCTTCCTCGTTCTGGTTTTTCCCTGAAAGTCTTTCAGGTCTTTCATTCCTGATGTATTTTTTTAAGTATTCCAGAACCGTATCACTCATAGGCACTTCACGTCTTTTGTTTCCTTTTCCCTGCCTCACTACAATCATTCCTTTGCTAAGGTTTACATCTTTTACATCAAGATTTGCAATCTCTGATCTTCTGAGTCCACACCCGTAGGCAATTGAAAGTAGGGCTTTCTCCATTTCATTCTCGGCATGCTGGTAAACCAGTTTTATTTCTTCTATAGTAAGGATATTTCTTGCCTTCTGCGTTCCTGCTGTAATCGAAGGCACATAATAACCGTTTTGGATTTCTTTATTTTCAAGTAAGTATAACTGAAAAAGCCCCTGTATAAAAAGATGAAATTTAATACTGCTCTCTGACAGAACTCCGTTTCCTCTTCGCTTGGGTCTTGAGATAAGATATTCTAAGTACTTTACAGATTCTTTTGAAGTTACATTCTGGATTTTAGTAATTCCGGATTCTTCAAGCCATATTAAAAATTCCGTTATGATGTTTTTGTAAAGATTTGACTTTCCCTGTTTGTAATTCCGGACTTTCACAAATTTGTCAAATGCCCCTGCGAGCCTTTGAAAGTCTTTGGATTGAATAGTTTTTTTCATTGTATTTTTCTCTTAATTACTGTAGTTTTTCTCTGCTTTTTTAAAGTTTACGCTTTCGCACCTTCTGGAACGCGGAACACCAGTATCGTATGGTCAGTGTTTGCTGGGCTTCCAGCGTTCCGCTGGTGTTCCGTGGTGTTCCACTTTTTAGTTTTCGTTGTTTTCTTTTAGAATTCTTCAAGCTGTCGGTGCAGTTCTTTTCTAATTTTGGCTTTTAGTCTGGTAATATCATCCCAGTATGAAATCGTGAATTTTAATCCCCTGTTGTATGAGCCTTCCACTGCCTGAATGTATTCGAGTTCCTGCAGTAAGTGCATGTAACGGAATGTAGCAGTTTTGCTGATATTAAGCCCCTGTCTGATCTCCCTTGCCGTAAATTTCTTTGATGTTCCTTCTTTCTGTTTTTTCAGAAACTCTTTCAGGTTTTCAAAGAACTGTCTGGTGCTTTTATCAAGCTCATCCACTTTGATAATAATGGAACTAAAGAAAATATCAACGGCAGATTTGACATCTACTTTGTCAGTTATAAGTCTGCCTTTTGTATCTGTCTTTCTCTGATACTGGTGCAGGATTGTAATCTGTGAAACAAAATTTTGAAACTGTGAATTTAATCTTCTCAGCATTCTGGCTTCCATCGGAAGGCTGAGCTTATCAGCATAAGGATTTACAACCTCATAAGATTTCAGAACTCGCATTACATTTCTTAAAAGCTGTTTTGCGTGTTCTTCCTTTTCGCTGTCGGACTGTCCCGCTGTTTTCAGGTTCTGTTTTTTAATAATCCTGAGTGTCTGCTGTTGGCTTTCATCAACGCCTACGATTACCGAACGGCTCATGTTGTCGTAGTACACCTCGGCTTTTGTGGTTGTGGTAAGGCTGGCAAAATGAGCATGCACCTGTTTGATTTTTCCCCTGTTGTTGCCGAATATATCTTTGACCACGGTCGAGCTGGTCAGGAATTTGGCGGACTGCATTTCCCTGAAAGCATACTGCGCCTCTTCATCAAGACCGTCAAAATCCTGAATGATAATCAGCTTGTTGATTAGTTCCTTGTCTCTGTAGTGATAGAGCGATTTGCTTGTAATGCGGGTCATGTTCATCACATCTTCCTGAGGCATGCATCCTGCAATTCCGTTGATCAGATGGCTTTTCCCTTCTCCGCTTGATCCTTGGACAAGTCCGTGCATCAGGTAAGGCATTTTATAACTCGATGCCAGAATAAAAATCAGGATTCTGTTTTCTTCTTCCCCGACAATGCCGTTCTGCTCCAAAAGTCTGTTTATGTTTTCCAGCAGTTTGGGTTTAGTAAGAAAGGTAACAGCCTTTTCCTGCGCCAAAGGCGTAAGCTCCTTTTCCGCATAACGCTCCGCCATTGGGTTGATCTCCGCTTCAAATAAGGCTTCCCTGTGCTGTTCCAGCAGATCGGTAAGCGTTACTAAATCCTTTTCAAGATTATCATAATCAAAGCCCTGTTTTTCCGAAAAATCTGTGCACTGGCTCTGCACGCTCGAAAAATCAAACAAATCGATTTTAAGCCTGTGCTTTCTGTTTGTATTGTATTCCACAATCTGAAGGGAAATTCTCAGATTTCCTAAATCCATCGGCAGGTTTCCCAGAACAAAGAAAGTTCCACAGAGCCCTTTATAGCTTATCTTGTAGCCATTGACAATCTGCAGTCCTTCGCCAGCTTTTTCCGTTTTGGCGCTTTTCAAAAGATTCGATATTCCTTCTGTCCCATAATTGACCCACATATCATTGAGGCTGTGCCCCTCAGGCAGTTCCACTATAGATAGTGGAACATCGGGTCTTAACTCCTGCATCTGTAATCTGATCTTTTCCATTTTATCACCGCTTAAAGATTATTATCACTTCCAGTTCATATAACGATTTAATAACTTCTAAATGCTGTTCGAGCAGTTCCCCGTCATGAAGCGCTATAACGGCTTCCCTCTGATCCAGTACTTTACTCTGTATTAAACTTGCGCAGTCAATGACTGTCGGAGCTAAGTATAATTTCTTGGTAAGGGGATGCGGATAGGCGGGGTAGATTCCTTCAATGTTCAGGTAATCCTGCTTTTTTTCATCCAGATCAAAACGCAGTGCGAAAAAATTCACAATCCTGCTGTTTCTGTCAAGAAGAGGAAAAATAAGCCCGTAACGTCCAAAGACGGTATAGGCCGTAAAGGAATCATCCCGAACTCCCGCATCGCTTTTTGTAATTACGCCGAGTTTTTCAAACGCATCCTTGGACTCAAGGGTTTTACGGTGATGGAACTGGCCTGAATTGAAGCCGATCCGAAGATCTGAATATTCCAGTCCGATACTCTTAAGGTACTGCTTGGGCTTTAAAGCCTTGGCACTTCGGATTCCTGTCTCGAAAGACCGGAATAGTGTTTCTAAAGTTTCCATAAATATTGATGCTTTCCATTTTGTCGGAGATAAGGCGACCGAAGCCGTTTGGCAGTACTGCATTATATCAAAGAAGTATTAAAGTCTTCCTGTAAATATAAATATGTGTTTTTGAAGCTGTAGAAAAATTGGCACTGCCGGCACTGTTTGTCTTGTAAAGTCACAATGTACAAGACAATTTGTTTTCAGATATGATATTATTCTGCAAACCTGCAGAAGGTATGGACGAAATAGATTGAGTCCGCAACAGCGGACTTTTATGATTCCGTAAACTACGGGGAGGTGATCTTATGTGATTGATAAAAAAGGTGATATGAAACATGACTTCGGAACTGCATTTTTGCAATTGCAGGCAATTAAAAAAATCACAGCAATGTATGCTATCAATTTTTTATATACGGTACATTGAAAATCGTGTTTCATACATTGGGCACAAATAAACATTTGCTTAGATCAGTCTCACTTGCAGTTTTCGCTGTAATATCAGGAATCTTTTCTCAGGTGTTTTTGTTCAAATTCCTCGGTTAGCTGTATGATTTTTTTGGACAGGACGGCTAATTCTATTGTCTGTTTTTCCAGCTTGTACAGATATGCAGAAGCTTTCTTTTCGGAAAATTTCTGATATAAAAGCTTTACAACCTGATTGTAGTTTACCCCGACAGCCCTAAACTGGCTGTAAAAAGAGGTCAGGCGCATATAATAATCCATTGTGGCTTTATCGATCCTGACTGTTTTAACCCCCTTCTGAAATACGCAGGCTGTAATAAAATGCGCCATTACATGCATTCCTGATACTTCAAAGAGAGTCAGGAAACGGGCGTTTTCTTCTGCAGTAAGGCTGATGGAATAGCGGTGCACTGCAGGATCTGTTTTGGAAGGCCTTCCTCCTTTGTGCGGATTCTTTTTCTCTTCATTTTCCATGGCTTCAATTTAATGGTATTGCTTAAGTCCAATATATCCGATAACTGGCAGTTAAAACTCAATTTGGAATTAATTGGAAGTGCTTAGCAGTATTTGGCATAACTGCCCCATACTGTCTTATATCTTTCTCATTGGCCTTCCCTCGCCAAATAAAGCCATCAGAAGACACTTCATAAGAGCAGAACTTTTTCAGAATTAATTTTCTGAAAACATGAAATTATGCTGTATAAAGAAACTGTTACTCCCCAGATGTGGGAACTTCTCCAAAGGCTTATGAAAGATGAAAAACTGAAAGAATTCAATCTTGTCGGCGGTATTGCCTTGAGCCTGATGATCGGCCATAGGTTAAGCGTCGATTTAGATCTGTTCTCCACACAGGATTTTAATGTACAGGATATGCTTGCTCATTTAAGAAGTGAGCATACTGTTACAATCAGGGAGCTGTTTGACAATACAATGCTTTTAAATATCGGTAAGGTTAAAGTAGATGTTCTAGCCCATAAATATCCATGGCAGGAGCCGATCAAGACCGAGCAGGGAATCAGACTGGTATCTCTACAAGACATAGGCGCTATGAAACTCCATGCGATATTTCAAAACGGCACAAGGATAAAAGATTTTGTGGATATGTATTTTCTTTTGGAACATCATCCCCTTAAGACCTATTTAGATGCTTACCATAACAAATACAATGGAAATCCCGCACTGGCTTCCCATTCATTACTGCATCATGAAAATATAGACATGGAAGAAAAAGTTAAACTCCTGAAAGGAAAAGAAACCAGCTGGACAAAAATGACCCAGCGTCTGAAAAAAGCAGTTTTCAATCCTTCTTTTGATTTTTCCGAGCCAAAAAATCAAATTCCTCCACCAGGTAAAAGACGCGGATTTAGGAGATAAAATTTGAATAAGAAGCTTAAAAATCGTATTTTTACTATATGGCAGAAGTTAAAAAAAACAGCAGAGTTCCTAATCTGGATCGGGTCTTCTTTTGGGATTTCGACATAGATGCCATGGACTTTGACAAAGCATACAAAACTATTATTGCGCGTATCATAGAACGTGGAGGACAGGATGAAATAGATGAGATCGTGCGCTTTTATGGACATGATAAAGTTGTCACAGCTATCCGTGACGAAATCCATTTCCTTCCCAATTATGCTATTGACCGTGCTATAAAATTCTTTCCCGAACTCAAAAAGGAAGAAATGTACTGCTACCTCAACCGTAAGGACAAACCCTATCACTGGATTTAGCATTGTATTTGATAAATTAAACCCTCCATCCGCAGTGATTAATCACTTCAATGCAGTGGAGGGCATGTCCATAAACATAATCTTCCAAATGTATGTTTACTATCCGCACAATGGCGTATGCTTTTAAACGATTATCTGAATAATATATTACAGAGCTCAAAATTGTTTTAAGAAGCATTCTGCAATATCTGGCTATCTTCCAAGTTTGCAATTACAAAATTCCCGAAAAGTCTTCTGTTTTTATATGCAGTCATTTATCTGCTGATTGCTGTTTAGATTTTTATCAAAAGAAATAATAAAAAGAAACCCAAGGTAGGACGGGCTGTCGCAGTCTGGCAAAAAGACTTCGGCATAATGCCTTGCTCGTGCCTCACAAGACACCCTTCGGGACTTATTCCGATTCCTTTTGGCCTGTCTGCACCCCGTCCTGTGAAATTGCTTTCTTTTTCTTTTTTCCGTTTTTCTGTTTTCTTTGGAAAAATATTTTTAGTGGTATTCTGCAATTTTAAATTTTCTTTTAATGTTTGCTGGAAATAAAACCATAAAGTTTCCTAAAAAACTATAAAAGCATTTTTACATTTTTATGCTTTTAAAAACACTTATAAATATAAGTAAATGCTTGCAGGCTTGCAAACCTGCATGCCAGCGTTCTTGCATGCCAACATACTTACATACTTACCTGCTTACATTCCTGCATACTTGAATACTTGAATACTTAAACACCTGCATACTTGCTTACTTGCAGTCCTGAATACTTGAGCCCTTGCTTATAAGTAAAATATATAAGTTAATTATTGCGTTAATATATCTTCCCACAATCTGCTGGCTTCACCGAAAAAACTGCTATATGATCAGGCTGTGTCATAAGCCTGCACACTTTGCAGATTTCTAAAATAAATAACCTATAATCATTACAAAAAAAAAGGGCATCAAGCCCTTTCAATTAAAATATATTCTAATAATGTGTTCACCAGAACACTGCAAGTTGTGTTTTGAGATGCTTGAAATGAATTCAGCATCTCAAAACAACTTGCCCTGCGGGGCTGGAAAACGCCTCCGAAGTCGCCGTTTTTATTATAGTTACAATTGGAGAAAAGTTACTGGGAGCCACTTTTATTTTTCTCATTTAGATGTTTTATATAAAGCAAATCCAGTAAATCTCCTTCTTCCAGCGGGATCAGCATTTCTATTACCCTGAGAGACTTCCAACATATCTTTCAGGATCTTTAACATTTTCCCCGCTTCCTTCAACTCCTTCTAAAGCAAGCATTCCAGCTTTTAGCAGATCCATAATCAGGCAGAACAGGTCTGAATATCCCTGCACATTTATTTCGAGATTGTGTATATCGTTCCGCATTTTTGATGCAGGTTTGAGCATTATAAAATAACGTTCAGGATTTTCAACCAGATTATTTAATTTGATTTTATTTTTTTTCATATCTATATATTTTATTAGTTAAATCTAGTATCTATGTAATGATGCACTAACTTCATCATTCGGCATTCTCTTTAGATTCATTAACTTTTTTTATTTTTTCAAGCCCTCTTTCACGCATAAGCTCTCCTGCATCAAGCATTTTTATTAAATGGATATACGGAGTCGTAAGATCAATATCACCGTCTCCTTTGTATGGAGACAATGAAACGCTCACTATTTCAGAAAGGAAAAATTCAAACTCCTTAAGGCTTTTCTCTGCAAATGCCTTTCGAAATACTGTGAAAGGATTGTCATATTCCTGCTTTGTCAATGAAGTGAGATGAAATACATTTTCAGTGCGCACTGACTCTTTCACTCTCCATTTACTGCTTTTTTTATGCAGGCAGTAGTATGTTTTCAAAAATGAGCATATTGCTTTATAGAATATAAAAATCTCGCTTGGTCTATCATTACTGCATATTTCTTCTTTAAAGCTGTACAGTACTGCCTGCGTTAAATTTCGCTTATAGTAGTCAAGATGTGCAAAATCAAAAAGGGCATCAGATGCTTCAAATGGATTTCCCGCCTCAAATCCAGCCCAGAACTTGGTTTCAAAGTTTTTTTTCTTCTTTTTCATGATTTAAAAAATTAGTTATCCATTTGTTCATTTTTATTTTCACTATTAGTCTCTAAATAAAGCTTATGCAGTTTATCAAGCCCTTCCGCTTCACTGCACGGAAGTAGCTGTATTGCAATTTCCAAAATACTCGTAAGATGAAAAGCGGGATCTTCGATCTGGCTGGAATTCTCAACATCTGAATTCTCCAGTGTGTGAAGTGCTATTTTGAGTAGATCCTGTACTGTATAAATGAGTTTTATGTAGCTCGTAAATTTTATATCTGCATGATAAATACCTTCTTTCTCTCTCTGCGGGGTCAGTGTTCTAAAATAAAAACTGCTTTTCAGTTCTTTGATAAAATCATCCGCCTTTTTATTATCATTGGTTTCCATATTCTTTAAATATTTGTTTGGTTTGCTCAGCATACTGCTGATACATTGTTTTTACTTCACTCATCAGCCACTGCATTTTTTCATATGCTGATTCAACAATTTCTGCAGTTAATGGTTCAATTTCTTCTCCCCACTGAACAGCTTTTCGAGCAAGATCAAGCTTTCTTAAAACTTCTTTCTCTTCTTTGTTTTCTAAATCAAAAGTGTTGCCTAAGACACTATTAAACTTCGCAATGCGCTCCTGCTGGTCTGAAATGTTTCCATCTATCACCCATTCACCCGTTAGAACCCATGAAGCGTTAATAAAGAGATATCGAAACTGCTCATGTATAACATACAATGCCATTAAATGATTCTCGTTTCCACGGTGGTATTTTAAGTCTCTGCCAATAGTATTGGCCTCTGATATCCACATTTGATAATTTGCAACAGTCTTTTTCAAAAGCCGTTTCATATTTAATTTTTTTATATCCAGAACAGTTTTCCCTTCAGTGTTTCTATACACAAGATCCGTTTCTTTACAATTGAAAATAAAAAATAAATTTCCTTTTCCCACTTCTCTCTTTATACACTCCCTGTCAAAAAAACAGAATGAAAAATTATTGTAGTTTTCAATTACTTTCCATAAATGGAAGACAACATCATCATAGTAATGGGGGCTTTTTTTGCTCACAACAATTGTCAGAATCCCTATTTTTGATTCTATAGCAGAATCCGAAAAGTAAACACACTCAGCTTCTACAAACTCTACCAAGAGTTTCACTGTTTTCTTGACTGCCCTATATTTGGGATGGTCTTTCTGTGTTAAAATATTATAATACATGATCTGTCTGTTTAAAGTTCAGCCGAAATCAGATTCTCAGTGCGTCCTAATTCATCTTTTACAACAGCTGTGCAAAAACCAGCAAAATCATTGTATCGATCCTGCAAAAGATTCATATCGAGTTCAGAAAAAGTATCTGCACCGCTGTATCTCAGTGAAGTATATGATCTGCTTAATATCGTAAACAAGTTTCTGTCCTGCTCTGTAACCCGCGGGAAGTAAGTGCTTATTTCAGGGTTAAAATAATCACAGATTTCTAATAGATAAGAAAGGGAAAAATGATTTGGAGAATACCCCATAAACAAACGGATCATCCCAAGACAGATCTGTTCTGCCATAGTATGGAGCATCAGACCTTTAAGAGGAGCATAACACGCCCATTCATAATCTCCCTGCCAGCTTTCCATGTAGTTTACCACAATATTTCTATAGCAGAGGTATTCTTTTGCTGATGTTATACTGCGAACTGGAAGATCTCCAAATTCTAAAGCAACAGATTCTTTTTTAAATAAAGCCTTTCCATTTTTTATAACATTCAAAAAGAAATATTTCTGATCGCCTGTTGCGCTCTTAAGTTCTGAAATATGATGAATCAAAAGTGTTGCTGTGCACTGCTCTTTGGTTCTGCTTTTAATCATATCAGCCAGATCATGCACTGCATTTACTTTACTTTCTTTGAAAAGTACTAATAGATAAAAATGTTTAACCCTTTTTTCCGCTGTTCCAAAACAATAAACTGCCTCGGTCTTAAGATAAGACGTAACGGTATCACTGACAATTTTCTCATAGTCGATGACACCATCGTTTAAAATTTCTGGATTCTGTTTTGGTTCAATAAAAAAAACGGATTTTTCCTCGCAGTAAGAAAGCTGGTCTTGGAAGATTTTTTTAGTTTCTTTTAAGATGCGGTAAAGTTTCTTCTGTGCATCTTTAACCCTGTCTTTCTTAATTTTTGTTTTGCCTCCATAAGGGAATTCAATCCTTGCTCTATCAAGTAAATCGGCAATTTCTCTATCCTTATCATGATCAGTATTGAACACCTGTTTCAAAATAGGTGCATAATCCTTTATCGTATTTAAGTGCTCTAGTGTATAATGATTCGAATGAGATTTTCCCATGACAAGTTCTCCGATTATACCAAAAAGAAGGTTGACCGCCTGATGGATTGTATAGATTGCCATATGATGGTTATTTGTTCCCTCATAATGCTGGGAACCTCTTCTTAATGATTCTGCTTTGGCTAAAAGCCCGCTGTTTTTCTTTACTGCTTTTTTTAGCAGAACGGATACAGAGGGAATATCTTTTGTAATCTTAAAACCAAACTCCTCGTTTTTAAACAGACTTATGTTTGATAAATACCACTTTAAATAATACAAGCTCCCATGCTTTAAGCGATGCAGTACATCCCATAGATTTATAATTACATAAGGAACGGACGGATACTTTTTTAAAACCTTATCCGCCCAGTCATACATTTCCGATGCAATCTGCTGTGAATCTTCCCTTAAGATTATAGTAAGTATATAACCTCTTTTACCTGCGGTCTCTGCCTCATGCAGGGTGACCGCTGTAATGTCCATAAATGATTGGAGCTCTCTAACGGCATTCTCCAATTCTTTCTGATCTTGAAATTGAATTGCACTACTCATAATTTTAATTTTTTTAATTAATACTTGTGTGAAAAATTGTATTTTTGTTTAACACACGAGCAAGTAAGTGATTAGTCGTACTGTACCGTATCAATTTGTATCATACCGTACAGTAAAATTTCTATATCATACATAGGACTTACTTTTTTATTCTTAATTATTATCTTTGAGCTATGAATACATCAACAAAACCAAGTCACATGGGGCGTAAAATCAGCCGTATCCGTGAACTGAAAGACATGAAACAGGAAGCACTGGCACAGGCTATGGGTACAAACCAGCAGGCGATTTCTATTATGGAAAACAGCGAGACTATCGAAGAAGAAAAACTAATCGAAGTAGCAAAAGCATTGGGTGTAAGTGTAGAGGCAATTAAGAATTTTTCGGAAGAAGGTGTGTTTAATTATTTTAATACTTTTAACGATTCAGGCAATAATACTTTTGCAAATAATGTATGCAATTTTAATCCATTAGATAAATTAATCGAATCCCACGAACAGCAGATCAAACTTTATGAGCGTTTGGTTCAGGCGGAAAAAGATAAAGTCGAATACTTGGAAAAATTACTAAAAGCAAAATGATGCTTTTATAAAAGATATATTAATTCCAAAAAGAGACTTTCAAGTCTCTTTTTTGTTTTTAAAGTTTATTTGTTCTGACTTTTTAAAATACCAAAATAAATACCATGAATAAAACGATAAAGCTTAGAGTGAAAAAAGAAATTGAAAGGGATAAAGAGCTTAAAGTGCTAAAGCTTAAAGGCTCTCTAATTACAAGAGGCTACACTGAAATAATCCACATAGCAGATGAAAATCAAGATTTTTACTTAAATACTTTTACCACTTCTCAAGAGCAAAAAGAAGAAGCTGAGAAATTTTTATTAGATTTTATTTCAGCTAATAATGTAACAGATATTATAACACTTCTGAAAGAGTAAACAGTCATTTTTTGATGTTTGCTTCACATAATAACAAACGCATTTCTTAACAAAAAAATATTCAGTCTATGGACAGTTCACATATCAAAGTAATATTTGAAGATTACTTAAAAACAGTTAATTCGAATTATGCTTTACTTATTAATGGTAGCTGGGGAAGCGGTAAAACTTATTTCTGGAAAGACTCTTTAAGTAAAATCTGTGACGAGAATAACTTCAAAACTTTATATATTTCATTAAATGGATTGAATAAAATAGAAACACTAGATTATCAGTTAAAGATTAAACTTATCCCTTTTCTAAATAAATTAGATACAAAAAAGGCTGTCTCGACACTTAATCTCTTAAAAAATATAGGAGGAAAAATTATACAGAGTAAATACAATTTTAGTCCTGAAGAAATTTTAAAAGATGTTGAAGTTGACACTGCACTTTTTTCAAAGCAGGTAATATGCTTTGATGACCTTGAAAGATGTAATATTCCTTTAAGCGAAGTGCTGGGATATATCAATAATTTTGTTGAACATAAAAACTCGAAAGTTCTCATTCTATCTGATGAATCCAAAATACCGGATAGTGAGGATGTAAATAAATCCACGTATAACTCTATTAAAGAAAAAGTTATTGGCAGGGTATTAAATTTCAGTAATGATTTAAATTATATCTTCCCATTTTTTATTGAGAGATATAAAATTCCGGATCCTGAATTCTCATCTTTCCTAGATCAGAATAAATCATATATACTTGAAATTTTAGCAGAGTTTAAAGAAGAAAATCTAAGGAATTTATCTTTTTACCTTGAAGCTTTAAATAAATTATTTCCTGTTTTAAAATCAAATCTAGAATTTAAAAAAGAAATTATATTATTTACATTGATTATTACACTGGAGTTTAAAAAAGGTAATCTGAATTCCAGTAACTATAACAATTTTAATGATCTTGATTTATTGAATCCAGCCTATGTGATGTTCAATTTCGACCCTTCATTTAGTTTACTTTCGAAAAAAGCTGAAAAAACTCAAAAAGAAGAAAGCGAACTGGAAAAATTCTATAACAGATATCTTTCCAATTATATACAGGATTACTTTTTTTATCCAGCTGTATACCAGTTCATACTCACAGGTTATTTGGATCTTGAAAAATTTAATAATGAACTTAAAAGCCGTATTCCTGTTGAGCCTACAATTGAAAATGCTACCTTCACAAATGTTGCAACAAATAAATTCAGACAGTTATCTAATGAGGAATTTAATGAAAATATTGAGCGGTTCTTACTTTTTGCAAAACAAGGCAAATATGAAATCTCAGATTATCTGCAGATTTCTAAATTTTTAAATTTCTATTCTGAAAATTTTATTATTAACCATACAAAAGATGAGATAAGGGAAATTCTGCTTGAAGGACTTCTTATTGCCAAAGAAGACTTTGTACCTATTAAGAGAACACGAAACTTTTCATTTGATATGGATCAAAATCCTGCTGATGATACAATCTTAAGAGATAAAATTATTGAGTATATTAATGAAAGCGAGAAAGAATTTGAAAAAGAAAAAACGAATTCACTTTTAAATGCTATTGCACAGAATGACTTGGAGAAGATGAAAGATGTATTTGATGAATATAACATAAACAAAGAGCTGTTTCAGAATTTCAGCGCCCAAAGTTTATGGACGCACCTCCAAAGCTGTGAAAATAGAACTTTAGTCCAGTTTACGAGCCTGCTTAAACAGCGCCACGGTTTTTCAAACATAAAAACTTATTTTCTCGATAATACTGATCTTTTCAAGGATCTGATTCTCTGTATTAAAAATTCAGAAAGTACAGGAAATCTTCAGAAAATGCTCAAAAAAGAATTAATAGTACAGCTCGAAGAAATTTGTGAAAGAATGGAGTAATTCTTAAGCATCACATTAAGATTATTTCTCCTCAGTCATAGCTACTTTCCATTTTTCATTCTCATATGTTAGAAAAACTATATTACTGAAAGTTTCACCATTCTCATAGATTAATATTTCCTCGATGAAAAACAAATGATTATCTATTTCACTTAATTCAGAAAATTGCCTTTTTACCATAGAAAAATCAGGAAACCCATTATTTAGAATATACTCAACAAGTGAGAGTTCAAGTAATTTTGCCGTCAGATCAACAGTTTCTTCATTAATCTCTACATTTGTCCTGCGCAAAACTATTTTTGCTTCTGCTTCAAAATCTTTTGAAGCAATAGCATTTACTATATCCTTTTTTGAAAATGCAGTTTCTAAAGAAACTATTGCATCTTCGGGTGTATCATAATTGTAACCCGTAATTATATTGTTCATTAGATTTTTTACGTTTAGTTTCATTAATAAAAGTACCAAAAAGCTTATTATATATTTCCCAAAAAGCTTATTTCTTTTTTCTTGAAAATATTTTACTGATTGGTAATCTTGGAAGGACTTTCTCAAAAAAATCTCCCATAAGAGGTATTCTGTCTTTTTTTACAAAATTTAAAACAATAGTCATTCTACCTAAACTAAGATCAATATCAATAGTTTTTTCAGCGACGGGAATTAGATTTTCTTCTGTTTTGAAATTTTTATTTTTAGCTGAATTACAAGAATTATTAAACATTATTCCGATAACTAAAATAATAATACAAAATAATACTTGTCGTTTGTTTTGGGTTCTCATAATATTACTGCCAAAGTTTAAGTACTACAGCGAGTTTGGGACTAAATTAAGACTATTCTTAATATTTAACAAATGATCCCAAATACATTACCAACTTCCCATCATACCAATTGTCCAAATCCGTTTTATTACCTGTTAACAGTAGTTATTTTATTCATTATCTAGAATTAGTCCTGTACTACTGCCACTATTTTTTTCCCAGGAGGAAACTGATTTCATATTTTTCTTTCCAAGAAATTTGCCTGTCCAAGGATTAAAAGAGTAGACTTCATATTTTATAATTCTACTGGAGCGTCCATTTGGAAGAATATTTTCAATCATCTTTGTTCTACTGGTTACATAAAAGCGAAACTGTCCATTTATGAGTTCTGGTCGTTTGAAATTCTCCCATCTTAAAATCCCAACTGCCTTTTTATTACTGTTTTCTGTAAGTCCCAATTGCTTAGCTTGCTTCATTGCCTCTTCATATTTGAGTTTAAAACTACCTTTTAAATTATCAGGAACATTTTCAAATCCAAAAATTAGCTCATACTGATTAGGAATGAAGTTTCCATTTGCATCTAACTCAAACTGAATAAGGTCTTCATACTTATTGTCCTTGTCAAGTTTAACATCATATCTAAAAAGAAACTTTGTTGGCTTTTTTTCAAATTTATCAGTCCAATTACCTGATTCATTTTCATTATAAATAATAGAACTAGTTACACTCCACATAGTGTTGTTTATCAAAAAATTTTGCCCGTACATTTTACCAACTAAACTATCGGCTATTACTTTCATTTTCATTTGTAAATCGTAAAAAGGATATTCCTTTTTGTTGAAAACTTTCCATTCACCTTTGTCATAATCGACGGTATATTCTAATTTTCCTTTTTTAGAGAATTGTTTAGTTATTCCAATACGCCGTTTTAATGTGTCGAAGGTAGAAGTATTTTCTAGTTGTGTTGTTCCATTGTAGTAATAGTCATAGAAAACGATATTTTTGCTTTTTACGAACGTTTTTATAAGTCTAAGGTTTGGATATTTCTCCCTTACAAAAGTCAAGGTATCAATATGTAAAGTATCTGGTTTATACATCTCGACTTTGTCCATAAAATCATTTTTAAAGTCGGCGATTTTCTGTTTGTCAGTAATTATTGGTTTAGATGCCTTTTTTTCAATTGTTTGTTTACAAGCAGTTGATAGGTTAATCAGTAATATTATTGTCAAAAGTTTGTTCATACTTCGTTCGTTGTGTTTTATAATAATGACAGTTAACGCAGTTAATAAGTAGAGAGCCAAATCCGTTGTAATTGCTATTTACAGTAGTTTTTTCGTTAGTATATAAAAGTTGTCTTTGGCATTTTGGTCTCAAAATCCAAAATTATTTTTTTATCAATTTTATTATCAGCTAATGTAATTGATTTTAGTCGCCTCATTTTAAGCAAATTATTAGGAAGATTAGTTAATTCATTTTCGTATAAATTTAACTCTTCTAAATTATCAAGCAATGAAATTTCATTTGGAAGTACCTTCAAATGATTAACACTTAAATGAATAGTTTTAAGTTTTTTACATTTCGAAAGCTCTAAAATAATACTTTTAGCATTAATTTTATCTTGTCTAATATATCCAAATGTCTCTAAATTAGAAAGTTTATCAAATTCTATATTTAAATTTTCAATTTGATTATTACCTAGATTTAGTTGTCTAAGATTTTTAAATAGATTGAATCTTTGATAAGTTGGTTGAAAAATCAAATTCAAACATACTAGTCAAGTCAAGTTCTTCGATGTTAACATTATTTTCATAAAATGCTTCTGGAAAAGTTTTAATGTCATTCCACCAAATATCTAATTTTTTAAGGTTTTTAAGTTTAGTGATTTCATTTGGGAATGTTTTAAAATTATTCATCCCAATATTTAAAATTTGAAGGTTTTGTAATTTTTCTAAATGATTAAGTTCTGTTAAGTAATTTAGAGAAAGATTTAATTCTTGAAGATTATGTAGTTTGAATATTGTTTTGGGTACTGCATTTAGATTGTTTTCTGATAAATCAACACGATAAACCAATTCTAGATTTTTTGGTAAACTATCTAAATTTTTATAAATTTTTTCATTCGGTAATTCACTTAAAGGTATTATTTTTTCTTCCTGATTTTTGTTACAAGAAGAAAGCATAATTAAAAATAAAAATATTATCGTTATGTGATTTTTCATAAAATTAATACCAACGGTTTTGGAACTAAATTAAATCATGTTTTCAGATTTACCAAATCCTCTCCAATAAAAAAGCAGCATCCAATTAAGCCTATTGCCAACTCTATTGTAGCATCTATATTAGCATCTACTTTTATTTTTCAGCTGTTTCGTTTCGTTTATGTTGTCCAATTCTGGCGTTGCGCTAACTTTTGACAAAAAATGAATAGTTCCATTTGTTTTGAACTTCTTTGTAGCCAACACAATTCCACAAATTAGCCCAATTATTGAAATTATAATTCCTACAATTAATCCACCTAAATTTTGAAGATTAAAATAAACAATGCATCCAACTCCCGTACCTAACAAAGTTGGCGAAATCACAATTTGAAACCAACCAATCAATTCCGTTATTTTCTCAAGTATTTTGAACATTTTATTTTCCCTTTTCAAGAACCATTTCTAATTCTAATTTAGCACCCAACCCCTCTGATTCGCAAATAACTCTTTCATTTCCAACTTTAATTATTTTGACATTTATTTTTTGTCCCACAATTGAATGATTTTCGGAATCATTCAATTTTGTGTAAGTTAAAATATATTCACAATCTGACACCCAATTTATTGAAGCACGAAGTTCAATTTTATTTACTTTGTCAGTTTCTATTTGTTCAGTTTCATTTCGCAATACTTCCCAATTTTTGTAAAGAGAATTGGTATACTTGAATTTACCCACTTTATAATCAGAACATTTTTGTTCTTGTGAATAAGTATTGAGATTGATAAGAAGGATTATTAACAAAATAATTACTTTCATATAGAGTTTTTAAATAGTTGCTAACATTCTGTTACCAGTGGGCTTGGGGCTAAATTAAACCCATTATTCGGATTTGCCAAATCATCCCAAATACAAAACCATTTTCCCATTATGCCAATTGCCCAAATCCGCTGTAGTAGCTGTCATAGGCGGTTTATGCTAAGCCATGAGGTGAAAAATAATATATTTCTCCAGTTTCCAAATTCATTTCAAGTGTGAAATAATATTCACCACCATCGTTTACTTCCAAAATAGAGCTTTTCCATGTATCTTTATGACTACTTTTTTTTGATATTCCATTTATCCAAACTTCTTTTTCATTTTTAGCATTAGTTACAAAAACACATTGTTTAAAATAATCAGATTGTAATTTATGTTTTCTGAATTTAGTTTTGTTTAGATCTATTTGATCCTGAATTATCAACTGGAGTTTATAAAAGTCCTTAGATGATATTTTTGTGGTTTTAACAGGATGATTGAAATAGTTTTTAAAGAAATCATTATAACTAAAGACCGTAAAATCTTCTGGAATATCAAATTGGTAACTGTTTTTTATAGATGTGTTATTAGTCAATACTTTCATTTTAGCATTAAATGATAATAATTGAATTTGATTTCCAATAAAAATTAGTTTTGTCGATATCTCTTTACTAATAAGATTTATAGTGTCATTTTGTATCTTGTACCTTCCAGTAATTGATCTATTTGTTCCAATTTCTTTATTGTTTGGAACACTGGAATAATTAAAAGACGAATCCTTTTTTAATAATAAAGTTTCCTTGCTTCCAAAGAACTTATCCTGAGATACATTTTGAGCTACGAGATAGTTGTCTTCTCGAGTACAATTACTAAAAAGTGGGGAAATTAACGCTAAATATATTAGTTTTCTCATGTCGTCAACATTTTGGTTAAATCGCCTATAACGTTCTGGCGCTTGGCGAGGTGGGGATTAAAGATGTGAGATTTTTCGGTTAAGCACAAATTTTCCAATTACAAAATCAACTTTAAATTCAGCCTAAACCCCAATCACGCCAACGGCTGTTAGCGGATACCAGAATATGCGGTTTAATTGAGAATTCTAATTATTATCCAAAACACCATAAAAATCGCTCCAATTATTAAAATTCGATTTCCTTGTTTTCTGTCTCCTGTAGAATAACCATGTAAAAACACCGTTAACTTTGTCTCCATGTTTTGTTAGCATATCCACTTAATTTTGTCTACATTTTTTGTTTGCACATCCAAAAATTATTTGTTTCTAAAATTTGTTCAATTTCAAAAGATTAGAATTTCAAAATCTCATATCACTAACTTTGAAACACTACAAAAAATTTTACTCGAATTTTATTCCATTTTCTTTCACTGGATAACCTAAAATTAAAGATTTAACTACAAAAGGCTTATCTTTTTCTATAATTTTTGACTTATCGATTATAATTATACTTTTCAATATTTTATCGGATAATGAATCATTTTCATAAGTTTTCGATATAAACTTAGCCTCAGTTGCGAACTTAATTTTCAAAGTATTTCTTTCTTTAATAAATTCTTTATTTTTTAAATCTGGAATTAAATGAAAAGTATCCTTCTCGATGATTAAAGAAAGATTATTAAAATTGTTGTTTGTGGAATCAGTATCGTTAAATTCAACTATTGTCGTTAAATCAACATCAAATAATTTTGAATGTTTATTGATTGAATCATATAATAATTCTTGTGAAATTACCTTTTGATTTTTTGTTGATTTAATTGTACATCTTTGAAAAATTCCAATAGCAAATATTGTGATTGGAATTAAGATTATTTTATTTTTCATTCTCCTCTTTTTTTATAGTAATCAAACATACCTTTTAAATGTTCTACAAAGCTCGGTGTTATTTTATTTTCATATTTTTTCAATTCATCAGTGTAAATAGCCGTATGTTTTTTATCGGGATTCTGTAAATGACCAATTTTCCCTCCTTCATGGTCTAATGTAGCAGTAAAGTTGTTTTTATCAGTAAGCAACGAATCAACTTTTCCATCTATTAAATTAACTGTTACAGTTGAACCTTTTGTATTCATTAAAGTTTCACTACCATAAACATTTGGAACACTTCCTACACCGTCATTGTATTTTTCTATAGTATATGAAGTCAATCCTCCTTTAGCTTCTCCTGACACAGCATCTGCAACCGATATTTTACCATTATGAACATCCTTAAGGTCAACTGAAGCATCACTTGCATAATGACCAGCTATTTTCGATAGAGATGAATAATTTGAGCTATTAAAAGTGTAATCACTTAGTTTTGTTTCAAAATTTGAAAGTGTAGCAGGATTAAACTGAGGTGAATCAATAACAATATTATTAGTTTTTCTGTTATCAGTATATAAAAAATTACCCGCAGTGTCGAAATGGTCATCAGGCGGTGAAGCCATCATTCCATCTGGGTCAATAAAATATACTGGATTATTAAGAGCATACGTATACGTACTAAATCTGCGTGATTTCTCTGCAAGCGGGTCAATGTTCATCCATCGTCCTAATGCTGGATCATAATTTCTAGCTCCGTAATCGTACATCCCAAGCCCCAGCTCGTCTTGGAGCTCCTTTCCATTGTATTTATACTTATTATTAGTAGCTACATAATCATTATATCCTTTGTGTTTTAACCCAAAAGGATAATAATTATTTTCTTCGATAATTTCAAGAACTTGTGTTGTTGGGTTCTTTGCAAAACTCAGTCGTATGTTTCCTAAATGATCTTGGTATTGAAA
This sequence comes from Flavobacterium sp. LC2016-13, assembly GCF_009707955.1. GTDB lineage: Bacteria > Bacteroidota > Bacteroidia > Flavobacteriales > Flavobacteriaceae > Flavobacterium. The sequence goes on from NZ_WMDQ01000001.1 coordinate 155,707, forward strand.
CAAATACGATAGTGTACCTTCGGTATTTTTTACATACCCTTCTGCTGTTGGGAAAAACTCTAAGATATTGTCTTTGTACTGAAAGCCTTCCAAATAATTGGTATTGGTTATAGTTGTTCCTTCCTTTACAATTTTCTCCAGTTTTTGTCCTGCTGCGTTGTAAATATACTCAATTGTATTTCCTGTGCCAAATGTTATTTTCTTGGGCAGGTTGAGTTGGTTGTATAGTATTTCGGTAATGTTTTTGTTTTTGTCACTAAGCATGTTTCCATTAACATCATAAGTGTAATCGTCGCCTGTGGTGTTGGCATCGTTAAAACCGCTGCTGTTATTGGCGCTATCAGATACTTTCGAAAGCTGGTTTGAATTATCAGGATAGGTATACGATAAATTATCGATTATATTGGTCCCTATTTGAGGATCCATATCGCCGTTTCTGTTCAAATACTTTATGTTTCCGTTTTTATCATACGATAAGTTCTCGTTATAAGCATCTGTGGTTAATTTCGATTTTTGGTAAATAGCACTTGTCAAATGGTTAAGTTTATCATACTGATAACCATAAGAACGCTCCAGATTATCTGAGCCTGTTTTCCAGAAAGTTTCAGCTATGTTTCCGTTATACAATGCTTTTACATTTGGTATATCGGTCTGCGTTTTATCGTAATTAATTTTAAAAGCAAACAAATCAAGAGGGTCTGTATTTTGCTGCAATTCATCGGTTTTATTTATCTCGGTAAGCCAGCCTCTGATATTATAATTAAAATCGACTTTTTGTAAAGGGCTTCCGGTGCTGTTACCCACATTTTTGCTTTTCAGCTGTCCGAGCGCATCATAGGTATTGTCCGCTAAAAGCTGAACAACTCCCCCATTTATTTGATGGGTATGTGTGAGCAATCGATCCTGAGGAGAATAGGTAAAATCTTCTCTAATGGTAATTTCGTTATTACCCGTTGTGCGTTTGTGTTTGCTGATGGTATAAAGCGGTTTTCCTGTAAAATCAAGTTTACTATCGGTAGTGGTATAACCTCCTAAATAATTTTGAGCATACGTACGTATTGGGCGTGCTTTTGTATCATAGAAAGTAGTACTGGTTTCACCAAGCGTTTCCAAAGCTGTTGTTGAAACTCTGATCCAGTTTCCGGTTGGCATGCCTTTTACATTGGACAAAACGGTTTGTTGTTCAACAGCACTTGGTACTACAGCTGCATTAGGAAATAAATAATCATCATAATAATTAACACTGAGGAGTTTAAAACTTGTTGGTGCTATACTATTGGTATAATCAGCTGCAATACCATCAATCGTGCGGGATGCTTCTTTCTTTTCAAACAAAATTAAAGCATCTTTCTGAGCATCCTGCAACGATTTTCTGATAGCCGAATTTGCTGTTTGACTCTTCCATCCTGTATAAATAGGCCTGCCAAAAGAATCATATTTGGTTATGAGCCAGCCAACAGTACTGTCACCATTAAAAGGTGATAATGCAGGACCTGTGGCTACTGGCCTGTCGAGTTTATCATAAACAATGAATTCCCATTGCTTGCCGGGCAATTTTTTCTCTACTAATCGGTTTTTATCATCGTATTTATATTGGTAACATAATCCATTTAAAACCTCATCATCAATTTCTCCGTCTGCCTTTGGCGGAATCACATAGGTGAGGTTTCCGTAAATATCATATACATAATAGGTATCAAGTTTGCTTTCAGATTCATAAGTCCTTTTTAAAACTACCTGACCATCTTTATTTTTAAATTCTACTGTAGATCCGGCTGATTCGCCTGGATTTGCACTGGTATTTTCATCAAAAGTTACGGTTTTGTACAATTGGTTGGCTTCATAAGTTTCTTCCTCTGAAAAAGCAGTTTCAAATAATCCGGATCCGGCATTCCAGATAGCTGTTGCCTTATATAATTTAACTTCATCAGCAGTATTGGTCTTGTAATCAAGTTTAATTTCATGACCACTGCCCATCGTCCAGGATGTTCCCGGAGCAGCTTGTTTTAAAACCCTGCTAAAAGGAGATGATTCAAGTTGTTTTTCAGAAAATGGGTTGGCAGTATTCTCGTATTTTGCTGTACCATAAAAAGTTATGGTACCGTTTTCAGCATTCACATCAAACGCCATATTAGTCGAAGAAGATTCGTAAGGCAGATATTCCTTTAACTGTCTTCCAAAATCATCATAATCAATATGCGTTACAATATCTTTTCCTGATGAAGATTGTTTGTTGGCAATTTGTTGTACTGGTCTGCCTAATCCATCAAAATAGGTAATGCTAGCCTGCATCTGATCTGCGGAAGGATTATCTATAGCAACTGCTGTTGGTTTTTTATAGGTTTTACTAATAACATAATTGTAATCTGAACTCGGAGTTGTAATATCTGAACAGTCAGAACTTGTACCTTGTAATGCAGGACAATTATCACCACCATTCCTAACATAATTTCCAGCTGGACTTATACATTGCTGTGCATAATTTGAAGGATCTCCAAGACCGTCCAAATCAGTATCGGCATACCATTTTGTATTTGGATTTAGTGTATTATCTGCATCGTTACAATCAGTGTTATTAATTACATAATTAGTGGGCTGGACACTGTAGTACAGACTCACACCCGGGTTACCAAAACCATCATGGTCAAAATCATAATAAAAATACTGTGGCGCTATATTGGTAATATTTCCTGTCGCATCGTTGTAATCACTGCCATTGGAAACATATCGGTTTGGTTGAGTACAACTTTGCGTGGTAAAGGCACTTGCACCAAAACCATCACCGTCGCCATCAAAATACCATACCACATTTGGGTTTACGGCAGCAATGGAATCATTACAGTCTGTATTATTGGTTACATAGTTTACCGGTCTTACACTATAATAAACCCTAACATTTGGATCACCAAAACCATCATGATCATAATCATAATAAAAATACTGTGGTGCTATATTGGTAATATTCCCCGTTGAATCGTTGTAATCACCCGCATTGGAAACATAACGGCTCGGCTGTGTACAACTCTGCACCGTCACGGCATTGGTACCAAAGCCATCACCGTCTCCATCAAAATACCATACCACATTTGGATTTACCGAAGCAAGGGAATCATTACAATCTGTATTATTTGTGACATAATTTACTGGTCTTACACTATAATAAACCCTGACATTTGGATCACCAAAAGTATCATGATCATAATCATAATAAAAATACTGTGGTGCTATATTGGTAATATTTCCCGTTGAATCGTCGTAATCACCCGCATTGGAAACATATCGGCTGGGCTGCACACAACTCTTCATAGTAATGGCACTTGTACCAAAATTATCGCCATCGCTGTCAAAATACCATACCAAATTTGGATTTACAGCGGCATTTCTGTCATTGCAATCTGTATTATTAGTCACATAATCCGGTGGTTTGATACTATAAAATACTCCTGTACTTGGATCTCCAAAAGTATCATGGTCAAAATCGTAATAAAAATATTGAGTAGGGGCAATATTGGTGATGTATTTATTGCCATCATCTAAGTCTGACTGGTCGGCAACATATCCAACGGGCTGAGTATTGCTATAAATAAATTGGGCAGGATTACCAAATCCATCTCCGTCAGCATCTCTATTCCATTGATATCCTAATGGACATCCGGGACACGGATTTTCCGGATCATCATCTACAGCGTTTGTAATTATTTTAGACTGATCTGTTTTTTTGTCCTGCGCATATCCCAAAAAGAAAAAGCATTGAAGCAAAACAATAAGTAGTGTTTTTTTCATTTGGGATTAGTTTTTATAATGATATTGATTTTCAGATAAAATTTTACCGTCATTGTCTTTTACAAATTGCTGCCTATTTAAGTCATCATAGGTATAAGTTGTTGTATAGCCTTTTGGGTCTCTAATAGTACTTATACCTACTAATGGCTTGTATGTATAGGTCGTAATCATTGCATTAGGCAAGCTGCTTCTAAAAGTATTTTCGTTACTGCTATATGCCGCAATAGCCTGATCATATGTTGCATTTTCTACTTTGGCGATTGGTTGGGTTTTATTGTATCCCCAAATAATGGCAACCGGTAATCCTCCTTCAGGTGTATATTGGAGTACATTTCCGATATCATCGTATTTGTCAAAAGTAACCTTCTTGTCTGTGTCTAAACTAATATCAATATCCGTACTCAATTTATTAGCATAAACACTTTTTGGCAACAATAAATTACTAGTAGCGGTGCTCTCTTCATACTTTGTAATTGATTCTGATGTTTTTACATTATTAACAAAAGTTTGCGTTTTAATAGGACTTTCAATTCTGTTCTGGTCTATTAACTTTTGCATTTGTGGTCCTTGTACTGTAGTTAATGATTCATGAGCATAGCTATATTTTGTTTTCAGGGTATCACCTTTAGAGTTTTTTGACACTATTGACGTGGGCTGGCAATGTAAAGGGTTAGTATACTCATAGGTTGTTTCTTTTATTATCGGATTTTCTCCATTTATATCATAATCTTTTTGGGTGGTTTTATTAAGATAACTCCATTGGGAACGAACAAAATATTCATTTAGAGAATACAAAGTAGGAGAGTTCCATGGAAAACAATCAACAGTATTATCCAGACCAGCTGGCCAATGGTAAAATTCAAAACTTCTATATGCTAAGCGACCTGTTACGAATTTATCCTTGCTGGCGTCATGCTTGTACTCGTTAATGGTTTCCTGTAATATTATATGTTGACCAAAAGAGTTGATTTTAAAAGCTTTATGATTCAATAATCGGCCAGCTCCAAAACCATTGGTAAATGGTGTCGTTTTATCCTCTTCTCCCTGAACTATATAAGGCATTGCATCCTGCGTAATGTCATACACAAATTCTTCACCACCGTTTTCAAAATTTTCTCCATAACTTTTATTGACTACATTATAGCCATATTGGACATTTTGCATAGAATAAATTCTGGCTAAGCAAGAACTTGAAACAGAGAAACGAATTACACTTGTAAGGCTCTCACAAGTATTATATCGTTCTGTTTTTCGTACATAAGCAATTGGTGCACGCGAGATATAAGTTCCTCCATGGTATAAGTATTTTTCTGTTTCAACTTTTCCATTTAATAAATTATCTTTTGTTGTTTTAGATAATCTCATACCCCCAATTTCCGGTTCTACATCCTGATAGGTAATAGGATCCGAATAATAATTGAACCCAATATTTGCCATCACGCAAGGTGTTGTTACCTCTAATGTAACTATATAACTTTTGTTGGCTTCTAGAGTAAAAGTGACAGAATCAGAAAGGTTTGAGTCAGGATTAAATGCATAAAAAAAACCTAAACTAGTTTCGTAACCAATATTCTCATGATTAAAAAATTCAATTTTTGTATTTGTTGCGACATCAGTTATATAAATTGTAGCTTGTGGATCATGTGGATCGGGCTCTGCACAAGCGCTATTAATTGATGATAGCGTGTTTAATTTAATTTTTTGACCATATGATGAAAATAACTGCTTAGTAATCGAATTTGAACGCTCACCAAAAGCAGTGAAAAGCGTAAGATTTACATTACTACTTGCAGGATATACAGGAACGGTAACTTTTTGTCCAACGTGCGGCTCATAAACTAATGTAGTACTACCTTTAGTTGGATAGGTTATTTTTTTTAACAATCCGAAATACCCAAAATTATGATCGGGTTTTCTGTTGGCTAATTCTGTGTAGAATGAGTTATAAACAGGGTGTAATATATAAGTAGGAACAGGAACTTCATTAGAAATCAGGGTAGAATTATCTTTACCATTAAAAACTCCATAGTTATCTTTTGCAAAACTAAAACGGGCCGGTAAGTTTTCAGGAGAATAATATTCAAATTTATGAATCTTTGAATTAGAAACATTACTATGCTCAGTAATCTGGTTTAGATAAAAACGTTTTTTTATATAATCAGGAGAATTTCTTATATTTTCCGGAAGATAACTATAATTTGAAAATGAATTTCCGCTATATTCTACATAATTTAATCCAATTTTATTAATTAGGGTATTTTGATTATCGTAAATATTAATTTCATCCATTTTTACAAAATCAAAATTGTTGTCTGTAAATCTTTTTGAATATGAAAATGTTACTCTAGAATCATTAGATATAATTTCCTTCAAAATTGATTCACTGGAAGAAGAATTATATTTAGCAGTTGTTAAAGATATTTGTGGATATGAATTAGATTCTTTATATTCTAATGTTTGATCAATCCCTGAAAGATATTCTACATAATTAACTTCATAATTTAATGTAATTACATTATTTGTCATTGTATCTAAAATTTTAGTCAAATACCAAGAGGTCTTTATCGCCTCTGATCTTGTGCCTTGCAGATTTAGATCTCTTACCAGACTTGTTTCAAGCCCCCCACCCCCTCCAAAAAAATATTTAACACCTTTTGTGTCGGTGATGATGATTTCAGGTTGTCTGTTAGGCCCTGAAATTCCAGTACCCAACTCGAGAAAATTACTGGTAACCTCAAATTTGAGTCCACTGGGTTCAATTTCAACCGGCACATTATTATCATCTAAATAAAACTTGCCAGAGAGACCTCCGAAATTATAATTATATATATCGGGTTGTGTATCAACTTCAGGAGCTGATGTTGCCTGCTCTAAGAAATTATACATTACAGGAGAATTAAGTGGTACATTTGGTTTTTGTAACCTTCCATTATAACTATCCTGATAATCATAAACTTGCCTGGTTATAACACCTCCGGCATTTAATGCCCAACCCATTCCCACATTAGACTCATATTGATCAACTTTTATTCCATCAGATGAATAAGACAAACTAATGGGTAATTCTAAATTACCATTTTTTATACTATGTAAAGGAATGTTTATGCTTCCGTTTCCAGTAAATTGATTTAAAGGAACCTGACCATACAACCCCAAGCTAGCGCTATTAGGTGGTGATGGAACTATGTTTGGTGCTGTACTTGGCTTTGCGGGACCGTCATCATGTTGTGCAACTGTCTTTATAGATGTAAATATGCATAACAGGAACAGCACGTAGCTAATCAAGTTGTTTGTATATAATTTATTCATTTGATTTTTTAATTAACTGATTTAATGACTTTAACCGATTCTGTTTTAACATCTGTTTTGATGTTGATGATGTAGATTCCTTCTGAGTATCTGCTTAAATCTACAGGTACTGTTCTACTAGTAATACTGAATTCCTGCAAAATACGTCCTGAAATATCTACTACGGTAGCTGTGCCTGACTTAAAATCATGACCAATAATGACATTGGTGTAAGTACTGGCAGGATTTGGTATTGCTTCTATACCGGCTTTCACTTTTTCGATTTTGGCTTTGTCTTTTAGTTTTACAACCCAAAAATCATTACTGCCTATAGTAGAGTTTTTGTCCTTTGATGAATTAGAGTTCGAAGTACCAGCCATTAAATAGCCGCCATCTCTGGTTTCGATTACTTTTCTAAGAATATCTTCTCCGGCGCTTCCAATGGTTTTCTTCCAGATTTCTTCGCCTTTATCATCGATTTTCAAAGCAATATAATCATCAATTCCGTCTTTTTCCTTGCTTGCTCCTGCTGCTTTCGCTACTTTACTCACAAGCGATCGCCCTGATTCTGTTTTGGAATGGCCTCCCAGTAAATAGGTATTATCCTTATTTTCTACCAATGAAGTTAAGATATCTGTTTTACCAAAATCAAACGTTTTGCTCCAAATCACGCCTCCTTCGGGGTCTAACTTTAAAACCCAGAAATCCGTTCCGTTACCTACAATTCCGCCTTGTGTGGTCAGGGCGTTTTTACTGTTGGAGTTTCCTCCCACAATATATCCTCCATCGATAGTCTGATGAATTACATAAGGCTGGTCATCGCCTTCTGCGCCGTAAACATTTTGCCATTGCATTTCACCTGTATCATTTATTTTGATGATCCAATAATCTCCAACTCCTTTATTAGCTTCTGTTTTATCTCCGGATATAGGAGAGCTTGAATATCCTGCTAAAATGTAACCGTTATCAGCAGTCTGTTCCATACTTCTTAACAAATCGGCATATTTTCCTCCATAGGTTTTTTGCCATTCAATAACGCCTTCATTATTGAGTTTTACAACCCAATAATCCATATTACCCCTGCTTTTTTCTGATTTATTATATAAGTCTGCTTTGGTCGTTACTGTTGCTTTTCCATCGGGTTTTGTATTGGAAATCGAAGGAGGATTGGATGCGGAAGAACCTCCTAATATATAACCGCCGTCTTTCGTCTGAAAAGCGCACAACAGCTCTTCCTGACCGGTGCCTCCAATGGTTCTTTGCCATTGTTCTGTACCTGAGGCGTCTAATTTTATAACCCAAAAATCTGTAATGCCTTTACACGCTTCGCCTTTTTGAAAACCGCTTTCCGAGCTTGATGTACCCGCTAAAATAAAGCCGCCGTCTTTGGTATTTTTAATGCTTTGAAGCAGGTCAAATCCGCTTCCCCCAATGCTTTTCTGCCAGTCAAGATCTCCTTTTTCATTCATTTTCCAGATCCAGTAATCGAGATCTCCATGATTATCATCATCCCTATTTCCTGTTTTGTTAGAAAGTGAGCTTCCTGCCAAAATAAAACCATAATCGGCTGTCGGTTGGGCATCAAAAAGGTAATCTGCCTGTTGTCCGCCATAGGATTTCTCCCAAAGAATATCTTGGCAATAAGTAAAAAAAGGCACTAAAATAAAAAATAATAAGTAAAGTTTTTTCATTAGCGTATTGAATGATTAATTTAGATTTGCGCGTAAATCTAAACTATTCGGACATGAAAGTTTTACGGCTTTCCTCATTTTGAAAAATAAAATTAATAATCATCAATATCTAAAATTAATAAGCCCTCAAAATCATTGACTTTGAAGGCTAACTTTTTTTTGTGATTAAACATCTAAAAATATTTAATCATACTTCGCTTAATCTCTTCAAATCACATGTAAAATGGTTCGAGAATTGTCCTTTTAGAACTACTAAGACAAAAGCTTTAAAGAAGTCTGGATATTTTTTGTTTTAGACTATTTTTCTATAAGTTTTTTTAAATTTATTTACAATGCGGGTTTGAAGTCAGGAGACATTCGCCAGCTTTACATAATAACTCTTCGTACAGCGAGAATATAAAGAATAATTATCTAAGATGTAATGAATTATATTTACCAAATTTCTTAACAAACTGGTTATATTTAAAATCTATGGTTCTAATATACTTTTCATTAATGACAATCTCATTATAAATTTTTTTGATTTCAAATGCATAAAGTTTATCTCCATTTCCACGATATATTATGTCGTATGCATAACAAAGATCATTTAAAAGTTTAAAATAAGTTAAATCTTTTATTTTTAATCGATGAAAAACCTCTACCGCATCTTCTAAATATCTAACTGCTCTTTTAGGATCTTTAAGGGTAAAAGATAAAAAAACTCCAAACAACCAATTTAATGAACCATAGGATTTAGTATTTTTTATATACGAATAATAAAAGTCTGTTGCCTCAATAGCCTCTTCATAAGAGTTTGAAATAATATCAGTAAGACCTATCTTGTCTTCCTCAGCAATTATTTTAAGAAACAATTGTAACGTTCTTGCTTTCTGAAATTTAACATATGGATGAGAAGTCATTTTCTCGTTCTTTTCAAATTCTTTTTTAATTCTTGACAGTTCAACTACAATGTTAGAATCAACAGCATCTTTAGCACTAGGAAATAAAGCAAACGACGACGCTATTGCAATCTCATCAATTTTAGTTTTTGGCATCCAATCGTCCATGATCCCCTGTAAAATAGGGACTTTCCTTTTAGATTCCTCTAACTTTTCTAATTCTTTATTTAGATTTTTCTGATATGTATCTATTTTTTGCTTAATTTCCTTCTTTTCTATCTTACCTGGTAAGTATTTTATAAAAATAAATTTATTAGCAAATTCATTTAATGAATAAGATTCACCTCGCTTTTCTAATATTATTTTAGTTGTTAAAAAATTGCACATATATTCGATAGAACTGATGCTTTTATTAGAAAGTACACTAATTGAATATAAATCAATTGGGTATTCATTTATAGAAATTACTTTTAGCATGTCAATTGGCTGATGCCCTTCAGATTCTAAAAATGAAATTGCTTGACCAATATTATTTTTATACATAAAGTCTGCTATTATTTCTATATTACTTGATTCGATATTTATCAAATCGTTTAGTATTTCTTTAATGGTAGTTCCATTTTTTAACATTTCTATTGATAAGACAAGAATTAAAGTATTCCCTTTAGAATATTTAATAAGTTGTTTTTTTTCTAGCTCTAAAATTTCAACATTATAATTATTTGAAGTAATAAATTCATCTATGAATTTAACACCAGATTCAATTTCCTTAAATTCTTTTAAATGAATTTTATCTTCGCACGGTTCTTCATTTCTGGATGTTAAAACATATTGAATAGTTCTTGGCGACTGTTTTATAAATTCAAAAAAAAGCATTTTATCATCTATAGATATAGTTTCAAAATTATCAATAATCACTAAGCCTTTTTTTAATTGAAATTCATCAAGGTGTGATATATTCAAATCATTGAAAAGTTTTGATTTGAAATCTACAAATGAATCTATCTGTTTCTTTATTTCATTTATATATAGCTTTCCTGAAGTTTCTGAAAAAGTTAATATTTCTTCCTTACTTGTATAAAATAGTAAAAAATCTAAATCTGTTTTATTAGCATTATCAAATATTTCTTTTATTGTTTGATAAATAAAATCTAATATCAAAGCAGTCTTTCCGATACCCCCATAACCATAAATAATAACAGATCCTGATTTTCTATATCCTACTTTCTTACCGAAAATTAATTCATTTAAGATAATTAGCTCAGCATCTCTACAAATTAATTTTTTGTGATTAAAACTTATATTATCGAGATTATGAATTTTTAAAGGATTTAATTCAATATTATCAATAAATTCTTCAATTTTTAACGCTAGCTCCTTTTTAGAAACAAACCAATACATCGAGTCATCGATATTTAAAAGTTGTTTTCTAATAAAACTTACCACTTCTTTTGCTTGTGTGACAATAATTTTACTAGATGCTGGATGCGAAAGACTATTTCTGATGAGATAATATTTTGAAGAATAATCCTTAAACTCTTCTATAGTAGAAAAGCTTTTAGATAAATCTTTAAAACAATCATTATAGAAAAAATTTACATATTCAATTATTTCACTAACATATGGAACAGTATGTTCTTTATAATCTTTATTTAAAAGGTCATCATTGCAATCCTCTATTGCAGAATAGAATGTTGCAACTTCTGATTCAATTTTTGTTAATTTGTTTTTATATTTATGAGTATATACAATTGAACTCATTTGAAAAGAGCTATTAAGCTTATTTATGGCAATACTAAAATCAGATATAGTTGGATATTTCATTTTTAATACAGAAACAATATGGCTTCTGTAGGCAACTTCAAATGATTTTACTATTTCGTCTAATTTAAAACAATTACTTATTGATAAATACATAATATTTAGTTAATGCCTAAAGTGAAAATTTACAATGCCCTTTTGCATTGAACTGTAAACGTCGCGCTTATAAATTAAAAAACAACGAGTATAAACACCTGTTTTAAAATAATTAGAAGAAACTAATATTGAATATTTACTATTCATCATTCATTGAATGACCTGAAATAGATTAGCAAAAAGAAATTTTTATAGCCTTTAGAGGTTAAAAATATAAGTCATAAGTTAAAAATAAGCATTTACTAAGATGACAAACCTCATACAGGTTTATTAAAGGATTCTTTCTAAGGAACTGTGATGAATTTCTTCAAATCATTCATAAAATGGATCGAGAATTGTCTCGTTAGGGCTAATTAAACGGCTTTTTATTCTTCTTGATATTTAATTTAATTTCGTCACAAAGTTCGGGAATCGCTTGCGGGCGCTAGCAAAAAATTCCCCCATAAATACAGGAAAAAATCCTGCTATATTGCGTTGCTTTTTGCGCTTGATAAGCAATTCCGGGCAGATGTTCCATAATTAATTAAAAATATGGAAATTATGGAAACTTTAAATCAAAACTGGCAGACTGTATCTGAAATTGAACTGATCTACAAAGCAAAAGTAAAAAGTTCAGAAAGACCTCAAATTAAATCTTCCACAGACGGATACAAGTTGGTTCTTTCAACTTTGGATTATAATAAATTAGAATTCTTCGAGCAGTTCAAGGTATTACTTATAAATAAAGCTCACAAAGCACTTGGAATTTACGAAATCTCTTCCGGAGGAATTGCAGGAACCGTGGTAGACCTTAGACTAATATTCTCCGCAGCTCTTAAGGCAAATACTACATCACTCATGATGATTCACAATCATCCTTCAGGAAACCTTACAGCCTCTGAAGCCGATAAACAGATAACTAGAAAAGTAAAAAAAGCCGGAAAACTTCTTGATATCACATTACTGGATTCATTAATTATAACTTCCGAATCATATTACTCCTTTGATGATGAAGGCGCTTTATAAGCGCTTTTATCAGCAATGACCATCTTTAAAAAGATTTTTACACAAATTACAGAAGTGTCCATTCTTAAATTGTAATTTCAATTAAGCCTATTGCCCAAATCCGTTGTAGTGGCTGTTTTTTTTCTGTTGCGATTTCTGATTTCTGTTACAATTGCAGGCAAAATTCCAAAGATTACACTTGAAATAAATATCAAATCATAGTTTAAATCATTAAAATCCAAAACTCTTTTTCCGTCATTACAAGCTGTGCATTCTATTAGTTTTCCATTACTGTCTATAAAACAAAAGATGATCGTTGAAATTATTAAAAATGATATTCCCAAAATCATATTTCTAAAGCGTTGTTTTTTAGATTGTCTTTTTAACAATACAAAAATTGAAACTAAAAAGATTAAAAAAGCTGAAATAAATTCACCACTTACAAAGTGTAAATATTTTCCATGATTTTCAAACGAAATTTTATTTTCAGTTAGCAACTCATACAAATTTTGGATGAATTGTCTATAATTCTCTTCGTATACAAAAGCAAACAAAGTCAAAAAATAGGCAACGATTATTCCAATTAATACTTTGAAAAATATTCTCATTTATAGATATTTGTTTGACGCTTGCCACTAAAGTTCTGGCGCTTGGTGAGGTTAGGATTAAAGATGCGAGATTTTTCGGTGTTTCATTTTCAAATCTTGCATGAATAAATCCAAATTGAAATCTTTTAGCTTATACTTTTTAATAATTAATGGTACTTCTTCTATTATTTTTCGACATATTATTTTTGCTTATCATCGATGCTAGCATCTGAAGTGAAATAATAATCTAACATTATGTCAATATTTAGAGTCTTATCTTTTTTACTCATACGAATACGTTGTTTAAAATTATACTCCGGGCTTCTGCACATTAATACAATACCAATATCTGACAAATCGCTTCCATAATTCTTAAAATGAAGCCAATCTTCAAGTTCTCTAGGATAAAAACTTAATTCTCCAAGTTTACATTCGTAGTTCGAATCTGAAACAATTGTAAATCTCATTTTGCTCTGGGGTTTGCTTAATATTTCTCCTGACTTATTTACATGTGGGACAAAACCACACAAAGTCAAGCAAATTTGGGTAGATATGTATGATAAATTTCACACATTATTTATTTTTCAAATATATATATTTTTCACTACAAACTATCAAAGGGACTTTTAATTTGATTGATACTTTTTGGCACTTGTATGGCTAGCTATTCAAAAAAAAAAGTAGAAAAAATATTAAGATGCGCATGCTAAAATACGGTAATAATCCAAGATAATCTGGTTAGATATTTGAATGCTTCCCGCTACTAAAAAAAAACACCACTTGAAAAAGTTGGTGTTTTTTTCGTTTATAGCACTTTTATCATATGAAAGAATTTGTAGTTTACATACTTTACTCAGGAAAATTCAAAAAAAACTATACTGGTTATACTTCTAATTTAATTGAAAGATTTAAATCTCATAATTTCCTTGAAACAAAAGGTTATACTTTAAAATTTAGACCTTGGGTTGTAATTTATGTCGAATTTTTCAACTCCAAATCTGATGCTATGAAAAAAGAAAAATATTTGAAAGCAGGAATTGGAAGAGAATTTATAAAAAGTCTTATTCAACAATTATAGCTAGTCGAACTCATATCCGCCGCGGCGGACACAGGTTCGAGTCCTGTTCCCGCTACTAAGACAAAGCTTCAGAGAAATCTGAAGCTTTTTTCATTTAAAACTTCTTCTCGTACTTATTTATATCATATCCGTCACGGCGGACACAGGTTCGAGTACTCTTCCCTATACTAATTAAAACTTCAGAAAAATCCAGAGCCTATTTATTTTAATCCTAAGCAATCCTGAAGTTTCGGAAGAAGAACTACAACAATTCTTATATCTTTACATTTATAAAAAATCAATTTTGCAAAGTTCATCAAAGTTGAATTAAAAAAAAACCGTCCTTAAAAAAGAACGGTTTTTATTATTTTGAAGCAATACGGCCTACGCCATAAACAAAGCATATTTATTATAATTGTATAAAACCAAATCATAAGGCACTAATTTTGGTGCAATTTTTTCAGAAGATTCATTGAATTTGATTCCGTGATGCTTTCTGAATAAGTAGATCTCTTTTAAGCAATTCGACAAACTTTGATGAATTGATGTTGTAAAAGTTGGCAATTGCTTATCGCCTACCAATAAATCAATCTGATAATTAGAACTACTTTTAGAAAGATTGTTTCCAATAATTCTTATCGTAAATGTTGTAGATTTTCCGTATTGTTCACCTTGATACTGTACTACCATAATTTTAGTATTAAAAGTTTAAATTAATTTTTTGGCTTCAATTTATTTCTTTGCTGAATTCGATATTAAAGTTATGAAAAAAAGTAAATTGTTTTACAAACTGACCTTAATATATCAAATTCGCACAAATGTACTATAATTCTATTTTCCAAAAAAAATCATTCTATAGAAAACTTTGCGCCATAAAAAAAACCGTAACGAATTACGGTTTTAATAATTAACTGATAGTAATTTTAATTCATAAGCATTATTCATTTTTGGTTATTAGTGTGGTTTCTTTTTCAGTATTTATTTCTATTAAAAATGGATTTCCGTTTTCGTCAAACATCGTCATATTTAAAGCATCTAACGAAATTAAATCTTTAGAGGCACTTCCTTTAAAATGATTATAAGAAAGATTCATTTCAGACAAATTATGCAATTTTTCAAGTTCTTTCGGAATCCCTCCTTCAAAATTATTATCAAATAAACTCAAATTTTGCAACGCTTGAAAATTAATTATTTCAGGACTCAAATTGCCCGAGAATTTATTATTATTTAAAAGTAATATTTTTAAAGTTGATATTGTATATAATGAACCTGGCAAATTTCCCTGAAGTTCGTTCTTACTTAAACAAAGAATTTCTAAATTCTTTAATTCCCCTAATTCAAAAGGCAATTCTCCTTTTAAATTATTATCAGCTAAATTAATTGCAACTACTTTTCCGTTTTCTATCTGAACGCCATACCAAGTCGATACCGAAAGCGCTAAATTCCATTTTATTTTCCAATGCGATCCGTTTGTTGCATGGTAAAATTTAATTAAAGCATCTTTTTCTTTATCTGAAACAGTATTTGCATAAATATTCAGCGAAAAAACAAAAGTTAGAAAAAACAGGGCCAGGTTTTTCATAACAAGATTTGAGATTTGTTCTTACTTACAAAACTATAAATTTTACAGACATTAAGAGTCAAATTTCGACAAACTGTTAATAAATATATTATTTGTATTATTTTTACTACTTTATTAAAGATTAAATAATATTCTTTTTTTGATTAAATTTGACTAACTAATTATAAAAACCTCATATTATGGAAATTAACTTTATTGCATTATTACTTGCTGCAATCGTCACGCTTGTAGTAGGTTTTATTTGGTATCATCCAAATGTTTTTGGAACGATCTGGATGAAAGAAAACAATCTGACTCAGGAAGAACTTAAAACAGGAAACATGCTTAAAATTTTCGGATTAACGTATGTTTTTTCTTTGATGATTACAATGACATTAATGTCATTAACAATTCACCAATCTGGCGCTGTCGGAATGGTGGGCGGACCACCTTTAATAGCTAATGCAAAACCATCGTTTCATGCTTTTATGGCAGATTACGGAACGGCTTATCGAACTTTTAAGCACGGAGCACTTCATGGTTTTCTGTCGGGATTATTTTTTGCTTTTCCGGTAATTGGTATTAATGCTTTATTCGAAAGAAAATCCTGGAAATACATTTTTATTCATGCTGGATTTTGGATCGTTACCTTGACTTTAATGGGCGGAATTGTTTGTGGATTTGCCTAAAAAACATATAATCAAAGCCCGTTTGAACTGAAACCTCAAACGGGTTTTCTTAATAATAACTTAAACCACATGAGTTATTATAAATATTATCTAATTTTGAAGAAATTAGCTCACACTTTTGACTACAACTTATTCTTTCGAAATATACAATAGCGCATCATTACTACCTTTAGAATGGAATTCGCTTGCAACTGAAAATGTTTTCTTAACTCGGGAATATCTCGAAGTTCTTGAAAAATCTTCTCCGATAAATATGATTTGTCATTTTATTGGAATTTTTAATGACGAGAAAAAACTTATTGGAATTGTTTTAACCCAGTTTTTATTTGCAGAAAAACTAGAATCTTTTGGAGAACGCGATCAGTGTTTAAAAACTTCTGTCCGAAATTTTGCGCTTAAAAATTTTGCTTCGCATGTATTATTCGTTGGCAACAATATGCTAACGGGACAAAATGCTTTTGCTTTTGATGAAAATATAAAACAATCAAAAGGAATTAAGACACTTCACAAAGCCATAAATCAGCTTAAAAAAGATTTGAAAGCTGATGGAAAGAAAGTTCACATTACTAGTGTAAAAGATTTTACAGCTACAGAAATTGAACCTCTGCAAGCTGAATTTAAAAACAATTATACATTTTCGACGCAGCCCAATATGATTTTCGAAATCAATACTAATTGGAAAACAGAGCAGGATTATATCGATGCTTTATCCAAGAAATATCGGGATCAATATAAACGTGCCCGAAAAAAATCTGAAGGAATAGAAAAGCAAAAAATGTCTTTATCTGATATTCAAAAGTATGAAGATGTTATTTACGACTTATATTTTCATGTGGCTAAAAATGCTCCTTTCAATACTTTTTTCCTGGCTCGAAATCACTTTAGTTTTTTTAAAGAAATCATGAAAGATGATTTTCTTTTTTACGGTTATTTTTTAAACGGAGAACTTATAGGTTTCAATACACTTATCAAAAACGGAAATGTAATGGATACTTATTTTCTAGGTTACGACGAAAGCATACAGCGCGAGAAAATGCTTTACTTAAATATGCTTTACGACATGATTGCCTACTCTATTAATCAAGGTTTTGAAGAAATTGTTTTTGCGAGAACTGCACTTGAAATTAAAAGTTCTGTTGGTGCAAAACCTGTAAAAATGTACGGTTTAATTACACATAGCAATGCTTTGATCAATCATAACATTGCTCGTTTCTTTAATTATCTTGAGCCTAAAACAGATTGGCAGGAACGTAATCCTTTTAAATAATTAAATTCATTATTATGCAAAATTAGATATACTTTCTTTTTTATAAATCATCAAATAAAATTCCTTTTTTGTTCATCCAGCCTCCGGTATGATTCCTTTTTTTATATCTTAGATAGTTATAACTAAAAAAATCAATATTAGTAAAACGCATAGCATTTACCTTAAAATCTTTATCATAAAAATCTATTTGATTGTTTTTGTTTAAAATTACAAAACCATTTAATAAATAAATCTTATCGTATTTTATAGGTACTATTTCCTTCAAAGTGATAGTATCATTTTGTTGTTTAAATGTATAAAGTCCTTCCTTTTTATTTTTTATTAATATCACTCGATCATCAAAGCCACCATTAACAGAATAATCCATAATCTTTTTACGGCTTATAAAAAGCAGCGAATCAAATTTTATTTTAGAGTCGATAAAAATATTTTTAGGAGAAGATGTATAACCATATGTCATTTCTGCATTAACAGTTTCCCTAATTCTGTTCCGTTTTATACTTAATGAATATCTTGTAACAGTTCCACAGCCAAAAGCTTGGTCTCTGTAGAATGAAGTAGTAAAAAGACGAGTGTCAATTTTTTTAATTTTGTTTTCTGTCAAAATCTCAATACTCTCATATCCTTGATAAATATCACGGTAGCTAAAAGTGCTGTCTAATACAAAATCAGAATTGTAGAATTTTACAGTCTTATCATCGATCGTAACAAAATGTTTATTATTGTAATATTTTAAGGGTAAGTCATCTATAATATTTTGATTTTCCTTAAAAACCGCATAATTTTCGCCTTTTTTTCTTTTAAGAGTATATTTTCCTATTTCAAAATATCCTGTTTCCATATTAACAGCATTTTTGTCCTTTATAGAAATTTCAAGACCATAAGTATTATAATAACTTTGTAAATCCAGAAAACTTGTTTTTATCTCATTATCTTTTTTGTAAATCAAACCCAGCCCTGAAGACCAATAAATAATTTTATTATTCGCCATGACTATCTTATGTATTTCATCTTCTTTTTCACTTTCTAATTCCCAAACCTTGTTCTTTCTTATTACTTTACAAACCAAAACACTATCATTTTTCAAGAAATAAAAATGTTTCAAATGAGGCTGATTCACAAAGTAAACTTTGTCTCTAAATTCTTTTAACAAATCAAAATCACTATTCAAATCAGAGAGTTTTATCTCATTCATACTGCCATAATATTTTTTGTCTATAAAATCTACTTTTTCTGTAGCATAAACTTTGAAAATATTTCCATGAAAAAAATTGCCACGACTTTGGGTAAAACCTTTTTTCTCAATTTTATAAAAATAAAGGGTGTTGCTATTAACTTGGCAATAATCGTAGTTTGTGATGTCCGTAACTTTGTTTTGTGCATTCATGATTGTCACAAAAACAAATAAAATTAAGAGAAGTTTATTTTTCATTAATAGTAACATCTTATTGTTCAGCATTTTGAATTAAAGTTTGCATAATCTCTATTCTTTCTTTAAGAGGTATTTCATTAATTAATTTTTCTTTTAACTTTCCCATTGCACTATCATCCATATAGCCCGTATTTGTAGCCCTTTCGTATGCCTCATTAAAATCATAGGAACTAAAAAACTCGTCTTCATTTTGGATTAAAAGACCCTTCATTTTATGAATATAAAATTGTCTTACTTCTTCGGGAAATTTTTTTGAAATCAATTCATAATATCTTTCATTTCCCTCCAAAAAATTATCTTTTGCTAAGATTAATTGTTTTTCGGTTAAAACTAAAGTATCCGATTTTAAAAATTTTATTTGTTTATAATAATTTATAAAGTCATAATTAGGTAAATCTTTACACTTCAAATAATAGTCAATACTTTTTTCATAACGTTCCTCAGGCGATTTTGAATTTTCAATTTCTTTTACCTTTTTTATTTTCTCAATTATATTTTTCCAGTCAAAATCACTTTTCGAAAAATGCGCTAATAGTGCCAGCTTCTTTTTTTCTTGTTTAAAGAATAGAATACTATAATATTTTCTGTTAGATTCCAAGATCTCCCCAATACCGCAGGCTCCTCCATTTATTTGATTACTTTCATAATAATCATTTTCGTTTTGAGGACTATAAATTTCTTTATCTATAAATTTAATATTGGAATCATTTTTTATGATTTCCTCATAATTATTTACCTTAATATATCCCGCTTTAGAATGGTCATTAATATACTTATTTCCGTAATTAAAATCTGAATATTCAACAAAAAGGATTAAATCGCTATTCATTGTCAAATTTCTCAAATCAACATTTTGAGAATGTATTACGCTCTGAGTCAGAATAAAAATTGTGAAAAATATTTTTTTCATTATTAATAAATATATGACGGGGTTATTATAAAAACCTAAAATACTTTTTTACATCTAAAAATTCACTTTTTTAGTTAAAATTTTCCCCTCTTTTATTAACCCTAGTATAAACTTCAACCCTAAACTAATTTTTGTCGTTATTCTTTCTTTCAAATTAAAACTTCACTTTTAAGGAACAGCAATTTTCATTTGTTTGTGCAGAATATAAATATCTAACGAACTTTGAGCGCCGCAATATTCACCATCAATTTGAAAATTAACAGGATGGTTTGTTTTTATTGTCGCTTTATCTGTCGAAATAATTACAATATCATCTGAATCTATTGGCATGTTTCCGGTAATAATTTTTCCGAGTAAAAATATATCAAGACTTTTTAGAATCACCAATTCAAATTTACCATCGTTCATCGTACCGTGCGGGTTAATAATTACTCCTGTTCCGTATTTTTGAGAATTAGCAATCACGACTATTCTCGCGGTATGTTCAACTGTTTGATTGTTGGCGGTAATTGTAGCTGTAAAAGGTTCATCTGAATCTTTTAAGGTTGTATAAGCCTGCAATGCATATCCCCAAAAGCCTCTTAAATTGCTTTCTTCATAATTCTTAACCAAATCTGCATTGATGCCAATATCGCTCAAATGAATGCTTTTCTTGCCGTTGATACAAATCATATCCATTTCGATATAATGGTTTAAAAAGGCAATTTTTAAATTCTCTTCGATGGTTACAGGTAAATTCAAATCGACAGATAACCCGTTAGCAGAACCTGCAGGCAAAATACCTATAATAACATCATGTTCTTCCATCGCTTCTGCAACCATTTTTATTGTTCCGTCGCCGCCGGCCACAATAATACGTTCCGGTAAATATTTATTATATAGATTTTGAATTTCGTGCAGGTCTTTTGCTCCTGTAGTTTCATAAACTACAAGATTAAAATGGTTCGTACTTGCAAACTCTTCTACGTTTGCAATTAAATCTGATTTATCCAGATCTCCGGAAATAGGATTTACAACAAAAATGATATTCTTTTTCAACATTTTATTTTTAATACCAATTAAAATAATTAATTTACATCTACTATAAAAATACGTAATTAATGAAACCAATCCTACAATTATATCGCGGTTATGCTAATGAACAAGAGTTAATTGTAATGGGACACGTTTTTAAGAGAACTTATGATTATGATTTTCAGAAGAAAAATTTTAAAAATGCAACTTCTGTAATTAATCAGTTTAGGATAAAAACGATTAAAAATTATGATGTTTATCTTAAATGTGGAAATCAGGAAATCCATTCGAAAACATTAGATGATGGCTATTTCAAATTTTGTATTCCGCTTGAAAAAGAATCCAATTTTGGATGGATGGAATACGAAGTCAGTTTGAAATATGAAGAAGAAACTATTATTTCTAAAGGAAGTTTTATAAGACCTCACGAAGGAAATCTTGGAATTATATCTGATATTGATGATACTTTTTTGATTTCGCATACTCGAAATGTCTTCAAAAAAATATACATTCTTTTATTTAAAAATGTAAATGACAGAAAAGTTTTTAAGGATGTTGTTCCGCATTATCAGGCTTTAAGTTCGGCCGGAAGAAATAATAAAGAAGAGGAAAACGCCTTTTTTTATATTTCGAGCAGCGAATGGAATTTATATCAGTTTATTGTGAAATTCACTAAAATTCATCAATTGCCACGAGCTGTTATTTTATTGAAGGATATCAAAAGAGGTATTACTGATTTTTTTATGAGCGGAAGAGGAAATCACGATCATAAATTTGATAAGATAAAACATGTTCTCGAGTTTTACCCAAATCTTAAATATGTTTTATTGGGAGATGATTCTCAACACGATCCGGTTTTATACGAACGAATCTGCAAAATTTTTCCCGTTACGGTAAAAGCTGTTTATATCAGACAAACCGGAAAAACTAAAAAAGAAGCAACAAATACAATTTTGAAAAATCTGGAAGATTTAAATATTTCTGTTTGTTATTTCAAGGATAGTAGTGAGGCGATTATGCACTCAAAATCGATTGGGGTTATAAAGTAATTTTTTGCAGAAGGCCTTTTTTGTCATTTCGAGGAACGAGAAATCACACTTGTAATTCGACAAAGATTGGCGAATTTCTGTGTGGAGTTTCTTGTGATCCTTAGTTCCTCGGGATGACACACTGTGCGTCATAGCCCAGATTGAAGTGAAAAGCCCGGAGCAAAAAAAAATTGCATTTCTTGTTGAAAAAAAGCGACTGAAAGAAGCTCTTTTTGCAACATTAGAAATGCATTTTTTTTGTGAGGACTTATAACAAAAAGCTGGATTAGCTCCTGAAAATCATCTTAAGCGTTGAAAGTATCTATTTCTTCCTGAACAATTTCCCAATCGAGAAGTAATTGATCCAGATCTTTTTTCTTTTTATTATAAGCTGTAAAAAAAGAAGCGTCTTCGATATGTTTGTCGTAATTTGATGCTAACAATTTATCGTCGTGCTGAATGTCTTTTTCTAATTGTTTAATCTGACTTTCGACTTTACTTAATTTGTTTTGCAACGCTTTTCCTTTTTTCTGGTCTTCGTATGAAGTTTTATTGTTTTCTTTTGGAGCAGCGGCTTTTGCAACATCTTTTTTCTCGACTTCACGCATGTTTTCAAGGTTGCGTTGTTCTAAGAAATAGTTGATATCGCCTAAATATTCTTTTATTTTTTGATCTTTAAATTCATAAACGATATTCGACATTCCCATAAGGAAATCTCTGTCGTGCGAAACCAATAGTAAAGTCCCGCCAAATTTTTGAAGAGCAGCCTTTAAAACGTTCTTAGATTTAATATCTAAGTGGTTGGTAGGCTCATCCATTAGCAAAACGTTAATTGGCTGTAATAATAACTTACAAAGTGCCAAACGGTTACGCTCGCCTCCTGAAAGTACTTTTACTTTTTTCTCAACATCATCTCCACGAAATAAAAACGAACCTAACATGTCACGAACTTTAGAACGATTCGTGTCCATTGCCGCGTCTTCCATAGTTTGAAGCAACGTAATCTCACCATCAAGATATTCTGCCTGATTTTGTGCAAAATAGCCCAACTGTACGTTATGTCCTAACTTGATAGTTCCCTGATATTCAAATTCATCAACAATTGCTTTGATAAAAGTTGATTTTCCCTGGCCATTTTGCCCCACGAAAGCAATTTTGCTTCCACGTTCTACCAATAAATTAATGTCTTTTAGAATGGTTTTATCACCGTATGCTTTTGTAACATTTTCGGCTTCAACTACTACTCTTCCTGGTTCTTTTGAAACCGGGAAAGAAATATTCATTACAGAATTATCGTCTTCGTCAACTTCAATTCTTTCTACTTTATCTAATTTTTTAATCAGCGATTGCGCCATTGAAGCTTTTGAAGCTTTTGCACGGAACTTTTCAATTAATTTTTCTGTTTCTTCAATTTTTTTGGCCTGATTTTTTTGAGTTGCCAATTGCTTTTCACGAATTTCATGACGCAATTCTAAATATTGAGAATAGGGTTTATTGAAGTCGTATGCTTTTCCTAAAGAGATTTCGATTGTACGATTCGTTACATTATCCAAAAACATTTTATCGTGCGATACAATCACCACAACGCCGGGATAATTACGCAGGAAACTTTCTAACCAAATGATACTTTCAATATCAAGGTGGTTGGTTGGCTCATCCAGAAGCAATACATCATTTGCCTGCAATAATAATTTAGCCAATTCGATACGCATTCTCCAACCTCCTGAAAATGTTTCAGTTTGGTTGTTAAAAACTTCTCTTTTGAAACCTAAACCTAAAAGAATTTTCTCTGTATCTCCCACATAATTGTAACCTCCAAGAAGTTCGAAACGATGTGTGTAATCAGATAAATCTTCAATGATCTGGCTATATTCCTCACTTTCATAATCGGTTCTGGTAACCAATTGATGATTGATTTGTTCTAATTTTTTCTCAACAATCTTAATATCAGTAAAAGCCTCGTAAGCCTCTTCAAGAACGGTTCTTCCTTGTTCAAAATCAATATCCTGACGTAAGAAACCCATTCTCACTTCTTTCTCTGTAGCAATTTGTCCCGAGTCCGGTTTAAAATCTCCTGCAAGAATTTTTAGCATTGTTGATTTTCCTGCACCGTTTTTTCCAACAAGTCCTACTCGATCACCGGCACCCAGACGAAAAGTAACTTCTTCAAACAAATAAGAACCTCCGAAAGAAACCGATAAATTATGTATATTAAGCATGTAATGTTATTTTATAACTAATTGATTGTGTAAATTTACACTCCCAAATTCATGGGAATATTAATTTTTTGCAAATGTTAAAAAAAGGATCCAAACTAAATAGTATTTTAACAGGAAGTTGTCCAAAATGTCAAAATGAGAGCATGTATTCGGACAAAAATCCACTTCATTTGACTAAAGTTCTCAAAATGAACGAGAATTGTAGCCATTGTGGATTAAAATATCAAATTGAACCTTCTTTTTTTTACGGAGCAATGTATGTAAGTTACGGACTAAATGTAGCTGTGGGAATTGCTGCTTTTATAGTTTCATTTGTGTTTTTTAAAACGACTATTGAACAGTCTTTTATAGCAATCGTTATTTCACTAATTGTGTTGTTCCCATTTGTTTTACGACTATCCAGAAATTTATATATTAATATGTTTGTTTCTTACGATCCTACGGCCGGTCAAAAATAAGGGCCTTTAAATACCTTTTATGGAATCGCTTAATATCGATTTCTGAATCTAAAGGAATTTCATTTTCAATATTATCAAATAAGGCCTTCGCCATCGCAGGTCCAAGCATTACGCCACGAGTTCCTAATCCGTTAAGAATATGAATTGATTTACGCTCGTGGTGAGTACCAATCAAAGGTCTTCTGTCTTTAACCGTTGGGCGAACTCCTCCAAAATGCTTTATAATTTCGAAATCGCACATTAGGATTTCTCTAATACGTTCTAAAAGCTCCTGTTTTCCTTCTTCGGTAGGATCATCTGTTTTGTCCTGCCAATTGTATGTTGCTCCTACTTTAAATAAATCGCCTCCTAATGGCAATATAAAAACACTGGTATTTACAATAACATCAAGCTTTAAATCCGGCGCTTTAATAATAAATAATTCTCCTTTTGTTCCATCTAAAGGCAAGTAATTAAAAAATGGATTTTTATGCAATCCAAAGCCTTCTGCAAAAATAATATGACGTGCCTGAATATTTTTATATTGAATTCCATAATCAAAAAACTCAATATAGCCGGAATCAAAAAACTCTTCCAGCAGCAAATCATTTTCTAATAAATAATTCTTATAAGTATCTAACAGCAAAGCAGTATCTACATAACCTGTATGTAATACTTCGCCATAATCATAAGGCGAATCTATACCATTATACTTTTTGGAAATTATTTTTGTAGATAAAAAGGGTTCTAAGTTTTTTTTGTCTGAAGCAGCAAACCAATTGTTTTGTTCTTCTATTGAAAAAAACTTTCTCAGGATAGGAAGTCTGAAGTTGAATTTAGTTTTTAATTTTTCTTCTATTTGACTGTAAAATTCATCCATTAAAACCAATTGTTCTTCAGCTTTCCAAACTTCACTAAAGCGTTTTAAAATTACGGGATTATATAAACCTCCTGCAACTCTCGATGAAACTTGCGATTTGTTATCGATCAGTAAAATAGATTTATTGTTTTTAAGGGCAATCTCAGCAAATGAAATTCCAGCCAATCCGGATCCGACAATTAAATAATCAATCATTTTTTGTAAATAATAAAAAAAAAACTCTTACTACAAAGGTAGCAAGAGTTTTTGTTATAATATATAATATGAGAATTTAGTAATTCCACATATCTTCTTCGAAATTGCGAATTTTTTCTTTTACTCGCTCTGATTCTAACAATTGATTTTGCGCATTACTTTTCATATAATCTTTAATCTCACGATCTCCGTACATATTTTCTTCTTTATAGATAATTGAATTGAAATGTCTCGAATTTAAAATTTGATCGAAAGAGATTGGTTTTGCAGAGTTGATATCATTAAAAGCTTTTGCTTCATGCAAAACTTCCCGGGCATTCGGAAAGAAGACCCAAAATAATTCAATATAATCTTTTTCGTCTGCATTCATAGTGTATACATCTGGAGTTACAGGACAAATTCCAAGTAAACGATATTTCAATTCACTTTGGCGTTTGTCAAAATACCAATATCCTTTGATTTTGTATTCGCTAACATCTGCTGCAGTAAGATCTTGTTTCAAAATATACTCGGCCGGAATTGTTCTCGTTGGGCCCACAGTTTCTTCAACATAGCTCACAGACTTTTTCTTTCCAGTTCCAACAATCTTTTTTTTCTTCACAACGTGCGTTCTGTAGTCATCAGGATATTGATTAATTAGCTCTCTACCGGCATCTGTTGTATCAACACGAGATAATGAACCTTGAATATCTTTCAACGATTTTTTAGTATTGAAATAACTATCCGAATAGACTTCAGTTATTCTTCCACTTCGAATCCCTTTTGTCAAAACATCATAAAGAGATCGTCTGTCAGAACCAATATTAGCTGTATCTACCGGAAAATATAAGGGGAAATTAATTTTTTCATTCAAATCAATAATCTCCCAGGTAGTTTTACCCATCAATACATCTCTGTCATCTATATAGCCATAAGCTAGTGGCTTATCATTATCAGAAATTTGCTGTGCAGCAGTCTTAAGTCCTATCTGATCAGCGGTTTTTGCATTAAGCAAATTTGATTGTGCGTTAGAAACAAAACTTCCAACGATTAAAACAATAACGATTAAAAAACTTTTCACTTTCATCCTAATACTTTTTTATATTAAACAAACGTGGCTTTTATGTTTTTATTATTATTTTTCTTACAATAATCAAAAATAAGAAGAATAAAAAAAATTATGGTATCAAAATTACGTTATAGTATAGAGTATTAATTTAAGCTCAAGAGTTTAACTTAAATAATATTTTTGCTTATATCAATCATAACCAGGAAACGTTTTTATATTCTAACCGCTATTAAAAAAAGAATCAAATTGTTTTTAATGCTTTGGAATAAATAAAAAAACTCTTACTACAAAGGTAGTAAGAGTTTTTGATATAATGTAATAATATACAACTACTTAGTAGTTCCACATATCTTGTTCGAAGTTACGGATTTTCTCTTTCACTCTTTCTGATTCTAACAATTGGTTTTGTGCATTATCTTTCATGTATTCTTTGATCTCACGATCTCCGTACAAGTTTTCTTCTTTATACACAATAGCATTAAAACGTCTTGAATTCAAAATTTGATCGAAAGAAATTGGTAATGCTGAGTTGCTGTCATTAAAAGCTTTAGCTTCATGAAGCGCAGCTCTCGAATTTGGATAGAAAATCCAAAACAATTCAATATAATCCTTTTCGTCACTGTTCATAGTATAAACGTCCGGAGTTACAGGGCAAATTCCAAGTAAACGATATTTTAATTCACTTTGACGTTTGTCAAAATACCAGTATCCTTTGATTTTGTATTGTGTAACATCAGCAGAAGTAAGATCTTGTTTCAAGATATACTCAGCCGGAACTGTTCTTGTTGCCGCTACAGTTTCATCAACATAAGTTACAACTTTCTTTTTACCAGTACCAGTAACTACTTTTTTCTTTACAACATGTGTTTTGTAGTCATCAGGATATTGATTGATTAACTCTCTACCAGCATCCGTTGTATCAATACGAGATAATGAACCTTGAATATCTTTCAAAGATTTTTTAGTATTGAAATAACTATCCGAATACACTTCAGTTATTTTGCCATTTTTCATAGCTTTCGTCAAAACATCATATAAAGAACGTCTATCAGAACCAATATTAGCAGTATCTACCGGAAAATATAAAGGAAAGTTGATTTTTTCATTCAAATCGATGATCTCCCAAGTAGTTTTTCCCATCAATACATCTCTATCATCTACATAACCATAAGCTAATGGCTTATCATTGTCTGAGATAAGCTGCGCAGGAGTTTTTAGTCCTATCTGTGCAGGTGTCTTTGCATTTAGCAAATTAGATTGTGCATTAGCAGCAAAACCTCCTGCGACAGAAACAATCGCTATTAAAAAATTTCTTACTTTCATCGTGGTATCATTATAAGATATTGAACGTAGTTTTACCTACTTTATTATTGTATTTCGTAAATTACCGGAGCAGTTCTTGGCAATAAATAACTACCAGCTCCAACAAGTTTAGTTTTAATTTCAGAAATAGTAACCTGATCTCCTTTTCCAGCTCTTGAAAGAATTTGTTTACATTGTGCATTTAATCTATCACCAGTAACAACAACTGTAGGTTGTCCAGTTACTTTTAAGTTAAATCCAACAACATCTAAACTAACTTCGAAATCAAAATCAAGTAATTTAGCACCAATAGTAGCAATCTCTAAGTTAGATTTTGGTCCTTTAACAACACCCATCTCACCTCTAATTGTTCCTGTTGGCCCAGGAATACCTTTAATTCTAAATGTTTTCTTATCTGTAACTTTATCTCCGTTTGGTAATGTTCCAGTAACAGAAATTGTAGCTTCTGTTCCTTGACCCGGGCTCATGTTATATTTACCTGGTTTACCAGCAGAATTTAATCCTGGAGCACTTGCAACAATTTTGTTAGCATCTACACCAGCGAAAGATACAGAGATTGGGTTAACAACACCTCTATAAACAACATTCATTTTATCAGCAGAAATAGTAGCTGAGTTAGGTCTTGGTACTACAACATATTTTCCAGCAAATTTAAGTGGAATGTTTTTACCATCTTCTAAGAATGTAAATTGTCCGTTAATGTCTTGTTCTCCAACACCACCTGCAGTTAAAGAGATAACAGCTTGTCCGTTAACGATTTGTCCAGGACCTTGGAATGAAGTTGGTTTTGTGTTTTCGTCATAACGACCTAAAACTACTTTACCAGTTACTTTTTCTCCTTGGAAATAAGCATTTTTATCTAAAACAACGATTGCTTGATAATTGCTATAAGAAGCAGCAGCAACCGCAGCTTTTCCTAAAGCACTGTTGTAAACATCAGTTTCTGCTTTTTTAACGTCATTTTGCCAAGTTGAAAGCTTTGCAGCTGATGCGATTGCAGGAAATCCTTTAAAGTGATATGCTAAGTATTTTTCTTTTATACCTTCTTTGTTTTTTACATCAGAAACATCAAATTTCTTTTCAATCTCTGCGATAATTGGACCATATTTTTTATCTGTTCCTAAAGCAGCTTTCATGTCTGCTTTGTATTTTTGGATTGCAGCAATAATATCATTACCTTTTTTAGTGTAACCGTCTCCTGTAAACCAGTCGTCGATATTATCACCTCTATCCATAGCCTCATAAGGCAATTTTCCAGTTTCTTTTTCTACTTCAAAACCTTTGATAGATTGAGCTTTTAAAGTAGCGATATAATCGTAAAAACCTTTTGAGATCGCCTCAACTTTATGAGCAGTTACTGCAGCAATAGCGAATTCTCCTTTTGCTTCAGCAGCTTTTTGATCTAAAGATGTCAATAATGAAGTGTTTGTTGCAACTGAAGAAGTATTAGCATCTTCAAATTTTTCATTCATCAAACCAAAAGCAGAAATAACTTCTTTCGATACGTTCATTGCTAACATTGCGATGAAAACCAGATACATCAGGTTAATCATCTTCTGTCTAGGGGTTAATTTTCCTCCTGCCATTTTATTTTGTAATTAGTTCTTATTAATAATTTTAATATAATAGTTAAAAACTAATTATCCTTTGTTACTCATTGCAGAAAGCATACCACCGTAAACACTGTTTAAAGAAGCAATGTTTGCAGTCATAGATTGCATTTGCTCTTTTAATTTAGATGCATTATCAGCGATTTCTTTATTAGCTTCAGCATTTCTTGAAGCACTTTCTAATTGAACTTTGTATAAACTGTTTAATGATTCCATTTGAGCAGCAGCCATAGATAATTCTTCGCTATATTTTTTAGTAGAAGCGATAGAATCTACAGTAGGAGCAATTCCTTTAGCAGCTGATTCGAAATTTTTGATGCTGTTTCCTAAACTTGACATTAATTCACCGTCAATTTTAGCTTCTTTCAACATTACGTCTAATTTTTGAGATAATAATCCTTGCGCATCAGAAGGAGTCTCAGTTTTGTCTGCTTTTTGTCTAGCTTGTCCGTTAGCTAATTCAGGGTAAACAAGTGTCCAGTCTAATTCATCTTCTACTGGTTCGAAAGCAGAAAGGGCAAAAATTAACGCTTCAGTTAACAATCCCACAGAAAGCATTACAGTACCTGTTAATGGTCCAATTTCAAAGTGAGTAATTTTGAATAATGCTCCAACGATTACTACTGCCGCTCCCATACCATAAGCGAAATTCATTGCTTTTTTACTTAATAATGCCATAATAATTTTTTTTTAGGTTTTAATTTGAAATAGATTCGATTTGGTTATTGATTTAATTTAATTTACTTACTTTTTCTTTTTTCCGGTTACCTGAGTTCCCATGTAATCTTGTACAGTTCTGAAACCGATATAACTTCTTGCAGAATCTGCATATTCGTGATCACGTGTACTTACCTGTAGGAAGTAAGCAACATCTTTCCAAGATCCTCCACGAACCACTTTTCTTTGATTGTTTCCGTCAATAACATTTGGGTTCATTGTAGAAACATACTCATATGCATTTGGATTATAAGCTGAATCTGTCCACTCTGAAACGTTTCCTGCCATGTTATATAATCCGTAACCGTTTACTTCATACGATTTTGCCTCAACTGTATATAAAGCTTCATCAGCAGCATAATCTCCTCTGCTTGGTTTGAAGTTTGCTAAGAAACAACCTCTATCACTTTTAGTGTAAGGTCCACCCCAAGGATAAGTTGCAGATTCCAGACCTCCTCTTGCAGCATACTCCCATTCTGCCTCTGTTGGCAATCTGAAAGCATTTACTAAGTCACGTCCTTTTTTCTTAGATTTAATGTAGCTATTTTTATTTAAAGTTCTCCATGCACAGAATGCTTTTGCTTGTTTCCAAGTAACACCTACTACAGGATAATCTCCATAAGCTTTATGCCAGAAATAATCATTGTGCATTGGCTCATTATATGAATAAGAGAAATCTTTAATCCAAACAGTAGTATCAGGGTAAATTGGCACTTGTTCAGTTTTAACGAAGTCTTTTCTTTTTCCAACTTTAGCTTTTGCTGCAGCCTGAATATCCATCCAAGAATAACGGAATTTCAATTTATTTACATCAACTGTTCTTAAACCATTATATGATTCTTCGATTGGTAAATACATAGAGTCCATTACCTCAGCATAATATTCGTCTGGATAAGCTTTTGTATCTTTAATTAACTTAACTTTTTTGTTTAGTTTTCTACCAGCATAAGGATCATCTTTTGTTCCTACACTGTAGTAGTTATCATACATATACTTATCGTATGCCGTCATTTTGTCTGGCTCAGAATCGTTAAATGCATAATCAGAAATGCTACCAGCTTTTTTACCTTTACCATCTCCTGTACTTTTTTGTCCAGTTTCATCGGCCAAAATAGCTAAACGAACTCTCATTGTAGAGTCTTTTACCCATTCCACGAACTGACGATACTCACTGTTAGTGATTTCAGTTTCATCCATATAAAATGAACGAACTGTTACAGTTTTAGTAGGAGCGTCTTCAACATTAGCTAAATCAGCATCTGATTTACCCATGATAAAAGATCCGCCTGGAACCAAAGTCATTCCATATGGCTTTTCGGGATGCCATTTCCCTCCTGTAACACCAACTAACTCACCTTTGTCACCTGACTTACCACAGCCGATTACTAGTGTTAACATTGCTGCAAATGCAATAAACTTCTTCATATAAATTTGGGATTATCTATTCATTATTATAAGTCCGTAAACGTATTTATTATTTATTAAAAAAACAACACTACTCACGAAATTTATTTCACCGTTCAAAAATAATGTTAAATAAAATAAAAAAAAAATATTTTGTCGATAAACTAACACAAAAAACCGACGTAAAACGTTAAATTTTATATTTTATAAATCTTATCTTACTAAAATTATTTAACAATTTGTTAATATTTATTGATATTTTAGATTTTAGTTAAATTTTTGCTCTACAAAGCGTTTTTTCTTTGTGCTTTCCACCATCTTTCTGGTAATTCTTGGTTGCAAGCGCACAAATATTCGTCGTAAGAACAGGGTAATAACGTATTTCTTTTCAATTTATTGTGACCGTTTGAAACGAATGGAATTTCAATCCACCAACGTTCTGTTTTGTCACTTTTATAGAATATCAACTCTTCTTCTTCTAACGGAACGATATACTTTAAATAGTTCGTTCTGCTTCCAAAAGGATATTCTTTAGAACGATAATGGTAGCCCTCTACAAAGTACCACACTATTTGAGCAATCATAGCCGATTCATGTACTGTACTATTATGATTAAAGATTCCAAATGATGAAACTTTATCACTAATTCCGGCATATCTTGCTAAGGAACAAATCTCTTTTCCATTAAAACCATTCGGTTCAAATGAAACCGTATTCCCTGAAGCTGAAGACTTTACCGAATTCAAATCGATACTTACCAAATCAGCATCTCTAAATACAGGTTCTGCCAAAGCTATTTTATTCGAAATCTCACCTAAACGATAGGCATCAAAAAATAACTTCTCTATCAAATCAATCTCTTCCTGCGAATTATAATAGGTCTGATAGCCGATATTACAATAATTAAACAAATTATTAGGCTCGTCAATGATGATTTTTGTCAGATAAGAATTAGCCGAAACTGTTTCATTTTCTTTACCAAAATCGAATCTGTTATCTACAGAAACCATGTTCACCATTTGCTCTAAATCGTCATATGCTCTATACAAAGCGTATGTTAAATCCTGAGAACCTCCCAGGACTATAGGAATCACTTTATTCTTAATTAAAGCAGCTGTTACTTTTTTTAATGCAAAATAAGTATCCTCTACTGAATCGCCTGCCAAAATATCTCCTAAGTCTGCAATTGAAGCATCCCAGTTACCCGGAAACATTCCATAAAGCTTTTTACGAACAGCAGTTAGATTTACTTCATTAACAATTTCAATATTTCTACGATCTTCTAAAACACCGATAATAGCAATATTAATTTTGCTAATATCCGGAAATTGATCCTGAGTATGTAAAACTATTTTACTACCCAATTCTTGAGAAGACAATGAACTGATGAATTTTAAAATCCCTTCATTAACTGGTTCTAGAAAATCAAATTCCATTTTTTATTTCTTTTTAGCAGCTGTTTTTTTAGCTGGAGCTTTTTTAGTTGTTGTTACCTTTTTCGCTGGTGTTTTCTTTGCCGGTGTTTTTTTGGCAATCATTTCCTGAACTTCAGCCAATGTTAGCTTTGTAGCATCAACATCTTTACTTAATTCAATTTTGATTTTACCTTTGGTAATAACCGAGCGTCCCCAACGCGCTTTTTCAACCAAAATTCCTTCGTCTTCCCAATTATGAAGAACTTTATCTATATTTTTCTGTAATTTATCTTCGATTAGTTCTTCTACTTCTTGTTGTGATAAATTATCGAAATTGTATTTTTTACTTACATTGATAAAAATACTGTTCCACTTGATGAAAGGACCAAAACGCCCCACACCTTTTTGCACTGATTCTCCTTTATAAACTGCGATTGGCGCATCTGCAAGTGCTTTTTCATCAATTAATTCCTGAGCTCTTTCTTTAGAAACCCCAAGTGGATCTTCTCCTCTTGGCAATGAAATAAAAACACTTCCGTGACGTACATAAGGACCATAACGACCATTACTTACTTCTACTTCTTCTCCTTTATAATCTCCTAAACTTTTTGGAAGCAAAAATAAATTCAAAGCTTCTTCAAGTGTAATGTTTCCAATATTTTGATCAGACATTAAACTGGCAAACTTTTTATCTTCATCATCAGCTTCTCCAATTTGAGCCATCGGACCAAATTTTCCTAAACGAACAGAAACTTGTCTTCCATCTGCATCTTTACCAAGAATTCTTTCTCCGCTTTCGCGTTCTGCATTAGCTTCAACCTCTTTTACATTTGGATGAAATTTATTGTAGAATTCCTGCATCATGGTTGCCCAATCAATATTTCCTTCAGCAATTTCATCAAAATCCTGCTCTACTTTTGCAGTAAAGTTGTAATCAAGGATATTTCCGAAGTTTTTTACTAAGAAATCTGTAACGATAGTTCCAATATCTGTTGGTACTAATTTCCCTTTATCAGAACCTGTATTTTCTTTAAGCAACTTCTCACCTACTTTACCTGTTTGCAAAGTAAGTTGTGTATAATTACGTTCCTGACCTTCAAGAGTTCCCTTTTCAACATAATTTCTGTTGATGATAGTCGAAATAGTTGGTGCATACGTAGACGGACGACCAATTCCTAATTCTTCTAATTTTTTCACCAAAGATGCTTCTGTATAACGAGCCGGAGGTCTTGAATATCGTTCTGTAGCTGTAATATAATTATTCGCAAGCTTTTCGTTTACTTTTAATGCAGGCAACATTCCTTCTTGTTCTTCCTCATCATCATCATGACCTTCTAAGTACACTTTTAGGAAACCTTCAAAAAGTAAAACTTCACCAGAAGCAGTGAAAATTTCGTCGTGATTATTCGCTTCAATTTTTACGTTAGTTCTTTCTAATTGTGCATCGCTCATTTGAGATGCCAACGTTCTTTTCCAAATCAAATCATACAAACGAGCCTGGTCACGATCGATATTTACACTATGACGTGACATATCAGTCGGACGAATTGCTTCGTGCGCTTCCTGTGCACCTTTGCTTTTATTTGCAAAAGTTCTCGGTTTAGAAAACTCTTTTCCGTAAGATTTTATGATTTCAGCTTCAGCGGCATCCATTGCATCTTTAGAAAGGTTCACACTATCAGTTCTCATATAAGTAATAAGTCCTGCCTCGTATAAACGTTGTGCAAGCTGCATGGTAATTCCTACTGGCAAATACAATTTTCTGGCTGCTTCTTGTTGCAATGTAGAAGTTGTAAATGGTGCTGTTGGAGATTTTTTGGTAGGTTTAGTTTCTAAATCTGCTACCTTATATTGTGAACCGATGTTTTGTTTTAAGAAATCTTCGGCTTCTTTTTTAGTATTGAAGTTTTTTGGCAATTTTGCTTTAAAAGCTTTTCCGGCTTCATTTACAAATTCTGCAACAACAGAATAAGTAGCAACTGCATTAAAGTTTTGAATTTCACGTTCTCTTTCAACAATTAAACGAACTGAAACTGATTGTACACGACCCGCAGACAATCCTCCTTTAATTTTTCTCCATAAAACCGGAGATAATTCATAACCTACCAAACGGTCTAAAACACGACGTGCTTGTTGCGCATTTACTAAATTATAATCAATTTCTCTTGGGTTTTCGATTGCTTTAAGAATCGCTGACTTGGTAATTTCGTGAAAAACAATTCGTTTGGTTTTTTTAATATCTAGTTTTAATTCTTCCGCCAGGTGCCATGAAATAGCCTCCCCCTCGCGGTCCTCATCACTTGCCAACCAAACCATTTCGGCATTTTTAGATAGTGTTTTTAATTTACTTACTAAGGCTTTTTTATCCGGTGAAACTTCATATTTAGGTTTAAATCCATTCTCAACATCTACTCCTATCTCCTTTGACGGTAAATCGGCTATGTGACCATAACTAGACTCAACCTGAAAATCACTTCCTAGAAATTTCTCTATCGTTTTCGCCTTTGCAGGTGATTCCACTATTACTAAATTCTTTGCCATTGCTCTATTTTTCTGCAACAAAAGTATCTATTTTTTTTAAATATTAACCTTGATAACGCATTTTTGAGTTATTTTAATATTATGTTTCCAAAAATTGCAGATTTATCTGTAATCCGATCTATTATATATATAGGTATAATTTTTAATGATTTAATGGCATATAATACCTATTAATATCATAATGTAAACCTAAAATTATACTTACAGTATTTATCCTTAACCACTTCAACCAACAATAATCAGATATAATTATTTTTAACCTCGAATTCGTAATTCTTCAATTACGAGAAAATCTTATCTTTGGTTTTATAAAAACAAACCGCTTTCTTTTTTGTAAAGTTTAAAAGAATATTTATGAACAATACCACATTCAATAAATTCAAAGTTTTAAAAGTTCAATCTACTAAACTATATTTTTTAGCAATTATTGCTTCTTCTTTCTCAGCAAATGCCCAAAAAGTATATTCTGCTCAATATGCTAATCAAGCAGATGTAAAAGTTTTTATTGTAGAATATGCTAATAATGCTGATCTAAAAGTTTATAAGGCAGATCATAATAATCAGGCTGGAAAAAATAATGGAAAGTGGTTTTTTACAGAATATGAAAATCAAGCCGACAAGAAAATATTCTTTACACAATACGCGAATCAGGCCGATGTTAAAATATTTTATGTTGAATACTCGAATCAGGCGGGTTGGAATGATGATTCTAAAAAGAAGTTTTTTGAATAACTCCATGGGAATCTGATTTCTAAAAATCTCCAATTACCAATTTCTCAACATTTCTGAAAACATTGTTAATTCTTTATCTGACATCTTGTCATATTTATACCTTTTGCGTTATCTTTGCACTTTGAAATTATACAATGGAAAAGATTATTGAAGAAAGCAAACAAGGCGAAAGTCTTGTTTTAGAAAATAAACCTGAGAATACTAAAAAACTTTTTATTGAAAGTTACGGTTGTGCGATGAATTTTTCGGATAGTGAAATCGTAGCTTCTATTTTATCAATAAACGGATACAATACTACACAAACCCTTGAAGATGCTGACTTAGTGCTTGTAAATACCTGCTCGATTCGAGATAAGGCTGAACAGACTATTCGTAAACGTCTTGAAAAATATAATGCGGTAAAGCGTATTAATCCGAAAATGAAAGTAGGCGTTTTAGGCTGTATGGCCGAACGTTTGAAAAGTCAGTTTTTGGAAGAAGAAAAAATCGTTGACCTTGTTGTTGGTCCTGATGCCTACAAAGATTTACCTAATTTATTAGCAGAAGTTGAAGAAGGCCGTGACGCTATCAATGTAATTCTATCAAAAGAAGAAACGTACGGAGATATTTCGCCGGTTCGTTTGATGAGCAACGGAATTACAGCTTTGGTTTCGATTACCCGTGGTTGCGATAATATGTGTACGTTTTGCGTTGTTCCTTTTACACGTGGTCGTGAGCGCAGCCGTGAACCTCAAAGTATCATGAAAGAAATTCAGGATTTGTGGGATAAAGGTTTTAAGGAAATCACTCTTTTAGGACAAAACGTTGACAGTTACCTTTGGTACGGCGGCGGTTTGAAAAAAGATTTTGTAAGTGCTTCTGAAATGCAAAAAGCCACAGCCGTAGATTTTGATCAATTGCTTGAAATGGTTGCTGTTGGGTTCCCTAAAATGCGTATCCGATTTTCGACTTCAAACCCTCAGGATATGCACGAAAGTGTGTTGCATGTTATTGCGAAACATCCAAATATCTGCAAACACATTCACTTGCCGGTTCAATCTGGAAGTAACCGAATTTTAAAAGAAATGAATCGTTTGCACACTCGTGAAGAATATATGACTTTGATTGATAAAATCAGAGCTATTATTCCGAATGCTTCGATATCACAAGATATGATTGCCGGTTTTCCAACAGAAACCGAAGAAGATCACCAAGATACAATGAGTTTGATGGAATATGTAAAATATAATTTCGGTTATATGTATTCGTATTCTGAACGTCCGGGAACTTTGGCCGGAAGAAAAATGGAAGATGATGTTCCCGAAGAAACCAAAGCCAGAAGATTGCAGGAAATTGTCGATTTACAACAAAAACACGCTTGGTTTAGAAGCGAAGAATTCGTTGGACAAGTTGTTGAAGTTTTAGTAGAAAAAGTTTCTAAAAAATCAACAGAAGAATTTTCAGGAAGAAACTCTCAAAGTATTACAGTAGTTTTTCCAAAAGAAGATTATAAAATTGGGGATTTCGTAAACGTAAAAATCACAAGCTGTACAAGCGGAACTCTAAAAGGTGAAGCTGTTGGATATTCTGAAATGAATTAAAATAGTTTGCCACGAATTTCACTAATTTACACTAATTTTCTTACTTTATTTTTTATTCAATATGTTTGTACAAAAACAAAATATGGAATTATATAGAAAAGAGGAATATTATAAAATAGTTGGAATTTGCATGGAAGTTCATAGGATACTGGGAGGAGGACTTCTTGAAATTGTATATAAAGATGCATTGGAATATGAATTTATAAAACATAATATTCCTTTTGAACGTGAAAAAGAATATAATATTCAATACAAAGACGTTGTTTTAGCACATAAATTCTATGCTGACTTTGTAGTTTATGAAGAAATCATTTTAGAAATAAAAGCATCTAAAGAAATTATAGATGAGCATACCGCTCAAACAATTAATTATTTAAGACTAGCAGATAGCGATTTAGGAATTATTGTTAACTTTAATAAAAAGTCTTTACAACATAAAAGAGTTATTCATTAACCCGATTTCAAAAATTTGTGGAAATTCGTGAAATTCGTGGCAAAAGATAAAAAACATACATGGAAACAGTTCAAGCAATAAAACAACGATTTGAAATTATTGGAAATGATCCGAAATTAAATCGCGCTATTGAAAAAGCCATTCAGGTTGCGCCTACTGATATTTCGGTAATGGTAACTGGGGAAAGTGGTGTTGGTAAAGAGAATATTCCAAGAATAATTCATTCACTTTCACATAGAAAGCATGGAAAATATATTGCTGTAAACTGTGGAGCTATTCCGGAAGGAACAATTGACAGTGAACTTTTTGGTCACGAAAAAGGCGCTTTTACCGGTGCAACAAGCACTCGTGAAGGTTATTTTGAAGTAGCCGATGGCGGAACTATTTTTCTTGATGAAGTTGGAGAATTACCATTAACAACTCAGGTTCGTTTGTTGCGTGTGCTTGAAAACGGAGAATTTATAAAAGTAGGTTCTTCGCAGGTTCAAAAAACGAATGTTCGTATTGTGGCTGCAACAAATGTGAATTTATTTAATGCAATCGAAAAAGGAAAATTTCGTGAGGATTTGTATTATCGTCTAACAACAGTCGAAATTACTTTACCGCCATTACGCGAAAGAAACGAGGACATTCATTTATTGTTCAGAAAATTTGTTGCCGATTTTGCACATAAATACAAAATGCCACCGTTGAAATTAGATGATGATGCGGTTCAGCTTTTGCAAAAATTCAGATGGAACGGAAACATTCGCCAGTTGCGAAATGTAGCAGAACAAATTTCGGTTTTAGAAACCAACCGCGATATTACACTTGCTACTTTACAATCGTATTTACCTACTGAAGGAAGCAATCTGCCGTCTGTAATTAACGATAAGAAAAAAGAAAGCGATTTTAGTACTGAAAGAGATATTTTGTACAAAGTGCTTTTTGATATGAAAAGTGATTTGAATGATTTGAAAAAACTCACTTTAGAATTAATGAAAAATGGAAATTCTAAAGTTCAGGACATCAATCCAAATTTAATTCAGAAAATATACGGTTCACAAGAAAATGACAGCGAAATAGATTTTGAAGAAGAACCAAGAACCGCTGTTATGACGCCTGCAACTCGCGAAGATAATTATCAGATACAAGATGACAATTACTTATTTGCCGAAACAATTGAAGAGGAAGAAATTTTACGTTTAGAGCAGAAAGAAATCGAAATGATCAAAAAATCATTAGAAAAAAACAAGGGAAAACGAAAAGCTGCTGCTGACGAATTGGGTATTTCTGAAAGGACTTTATACCGAAAAATTAAACAATTCGATTTGTAGTCTTGCCACAAAGACACTAAGACTCAAAATATTTTAAACGAAAATTATATCTTTGACCCAATCGTCAGTGAAGTGGCGAAGCAATCTATAAATAAAAAATGAAAAACTTAAAATATATCTTAATTCTTCTGGTTGCCACAACATTTAGTGGTTGCGGATATTACAATTTTACCGGAGCAAAAGGTCCAATCGATGCTAAAACCTTTCAGGTTAACTTCTTTCAGAATAATGCTGATTTGATTGAACCAGGAATCGACAGAGATTTTACATTGGCTTTGCAGGATTTAATTCAAAATCAAACCAACTTAAACTTAGTAAGCAGCGGTGGAGATTTGATTTATGAAGGGGAAATTGTAGATTACAGAACAACACCAATGACTGCAACTGCAGACCAGCAAGCAGCACAAAACCGTTTGACAATCAGAATAAATGTTCGATTTTCGAATAGAAAGAAAGAAACTGATGATTTTGAAAAAACATTCGAATTCTACAAAGATTATCCAGGAACACAACAACTTGTTGGTTCTGCTTTAAATGCTGCCATTAAAGAAATTTATGAACGAATTACCCAAGATATCTTTAATGAGTCATTGGCAAAATGGTAAGAAACTGTTGATTTGTTTAATCGGTTAATCGTTAAGTCGGTTCTATAAACGATTAAACAGTTAAACGAACAAGACAAATAAACGAGAATAAACGATTAAACAAAAAAAATGAACGTAACTGATTATACATACCTAATAAATAAACCCGACGCTATTACAGAAAAGCAAACGGAATCATTAGGCAATGTTTTGATTGAATTTCCGTATTTTCAAAGTGCACGCGCATTGCGATTAAAAGGGCTTTATAATCAAAATAGTTTTAAGTATAATTATGCTTTAAAAGTTGCTGCGGCTCATACTACAGATCGTTCTGTTTTATTTGATTTTATTACTTCGGAGACTTTTACTTCAATTCAAAATGAATTTTACGATCGAAAACTTCGTGACCTTTTAAATATTAATGTTTTAGACAGCGAACTTGTTTTGCCCGAAGAAACCAGGAAAATTCCCGAAGCCAAAATTGATCCGCTTGAACAATCTATTTTAACTTCTATCCGTCAAGCTACATCAACATCTTTTGACGAACCGACTAAAATCGAGGAAAAAGTTAATGATTCTGTTATCGAAGAAGTTATTCCAAATCCTGTTGAAGCAATTACAACAGAAGAGAAAACTGTTGATGCTATTATTGAAGAAACTATTTCAAATGTAACTGAAGAAACGCCATCAGTTATTTTTGAAGAAGCAATTAAAACAGAAGAGCTACCTATTATAGAAGCTGCTGAAACTTCTTTTGAACAAACACCAGTTGTTAGTTTTGAAGAAGATGCAAAAACTGAAGAAGAACCAATAATTGAAACTATAAAAGAAGAAGTTATTTCTGTTCCCGTTAAAGAAAGAATAACCTTTTTTGATGAAGTTGTAACAGACGAAACAGAAGATCCTATTGCTGAAGAAACTGTTTTAAATACTATTGAAGAAACTATTCCGGTTATTCAGGAAGAAAAAAAATACAACGAAATTCGAATTGATCCTATTGAAGAATCAATATATAAGTCTATAAAAGAATCTACAACAGTTATTTTTGAAGAGTCAAAACCTTCAGAAAAAATTATCGTTGAAGAACCTAAATTTATAGAACTCCCTAAAGAAGTTGCAACACTTGTTTTTGAAGAAATAAAAACTGAAGAACCTAATGACGTTCTTCCGGTTATTTTAGAAGAGCCAAAAGCTATAGAAGAAGATCCGAAAGAAGTTATTACTGTTATTCTTGAAGAGCCAACATTTATAGAAGAACCTAAAGAAGCCGTAACAGTTGTTTCTGAAGAAATAAAAACTATAGACGAGAAACCTATTGAAGTTACTCCTGTTATTATCGAAGAGTCAATAGTAATTGAAGAAGAAGCTAAAGAAACTCCATTAGAAGAAACTATAAAAATTGCTGAAGAAAATCTTGAAATAGGCAAACCTTTAGATTTTTCAGTAAATGAAAAGCATTCTTTTCAGGAATGGCTTCAACTAGCAAGACCAGAACCTATAGACAGAACAAATGAAGTTGTTCAGGAAGTTCAAGAGGTAAAAGAAATCGAAGCAATTAAAGAAGTCGAAAAAACTCCTGAAGTTGCTATTGAGAATATTACTGAAAAGAAAATAGCTGTTGAACCCGAAATAGTTG
Organism: Flavobacterium sp. LC2016-13; assembly: GCF_009707955.1. Lineage (GTDB taxonomy): Bacteria > Bacteroidota > Bacteroidia > Flavobacteriales > Flavobacteriaceae > Flavobacterium. The sequence goes on from NZ_WMDQ01000001.1 coordinate 197,887, forward strand.
AGGACGAAAAAAGGAAAAAAGCAGAATTGATCAATAAGTTCATCGAAACTAATCCTAAAATTCCGCCCGTTAAAGCAACGGCGACAACGCTTCCACCAATTCAATTTGACATTAATGAAGAAGATAATTCTTATTTAATGACAGAGACTTTGGCCAGAGTATATTTGGAACAAAAAAAATATACAAAAGCAATACAAGCATATGAAATATTAATTTTGAAATATCCAGAAAAAATTAGTTTCTTTGCAGACCGTATTTCAGATATAAAGATTTTACAACAAAATAACAATAACAAATAAGCAATGAGCACATTTTCAATTTTTTTAGTTTTAATCACAATAGTTTGTTTTCTATTGATCGTAGTAATCATGGTTCAAAACCCTAAAGGAGGCGGATTATCGTCTACAATTAGTGGAACTCAAATGTTAGGTGGAGTGCAAAAAACAACTGACTTTTTAGATAAAAGTACTTGGACATTGGCTACTATCCTGATTGCTTTAATCTTACTTTCAAGCTTAAGCTTTACAGGATCATTAAGCGATACTGATTCTAAACTTATTGAAAAAACTGAAGCTCCGGCAACTAATACGCCAGCTGCTCCAGTACAGCAAACACCTGCTCCGACAGCACCTGCAGCAAAATAATAATTTTGATATAAAATGAAATGCCAGCCTGTCAAAGCTGGCATTTTTTTTAGGAAATAATGTCAGTTAAAACAGCATGGCATAATTTCTGAAAGTTAATTGAACATTAAAAAACGTATAACTTATAATAATATAAAATCATGGCCTTAAACATTAAACCGCTTTCAGATCGCGTACTTATTGAGCCTGTTGCAGCTGAAACTAAAACTGCTTCAGGGATTTTTATTCCAGATACTGCCAAAGAAAAACCACAAAAAGGAACTGTAGTTGCTGTAGGAAACGGATCTAAAGATCACACTATGACCGTAAAAGTTGGTGATACTGTACTTTATGGTAAATATGCAGGAACAGAATTAAAACTAGAAGGAACTGATTATTTGATTATGCGTGAGGATGATATTCTTGCAATAATTTAATTGCTGTAAGCTTTAAGCCGTAAGCTATATGCTCCAACAAAAGCGTAAAGCCTATTGCCTAAAGCATAAAGCCAAAAAAGAATGAGAGATTTTAAAAAATACGATATTTGGCAGCTAAGTCATTCTTTCACTTTAGAAATCTATAAAATAACTTCTCTTTTTCCGAAAGAAGAACTTTATGGGTTAACAAGTCAAATTAGAAGAGCATCTTCATCAATTCCAACTAATATTAGTGAAGGATGTGGAAGAAATAGCGACAAAGAATTCAATCAATTTCTCAACATTGCTTTAGGTTCTGCCAGTGAAACAGAATATCTTTTGATTCTAGCTAAAGATTTGCAATATCTTAATACTGAAATTGCAGTGAATCAAATACAAAAAATCAACAGTATAAAAAGCAAAATTTACAAATTAAAACAAATATTAATTCAGCAGTAGGAAAAGCTTAGAGCTTAAAGCCTCCTGCCTAAAGCAAAAATAGAATGGCAAAAGATATAAAATTTGATATTGAAGCACGTGACGGATTAAAACGTGGTGTTGATGCATTAGCAAATGCTGTAAAAGTAACTCTTGGACCAAAAGGTCGTAATGTAATTATCGGAAAATCATTTGGTGGACCAACTGTTACTAAAGACGGAGTTTCGGTTGCAAAAGAAATCGAATTAAAAGACCCTTTAGAAAATATGGGCGCGCAAATGGTTAAAGAAGTTGCTTCTAAAACCAATGATTTAGCGGGTGACGGAACTACAACTGCTACAGTTTTAGCTCAGGCAATCGTAAAAGAAGGTCTTAAAAACGTTGCTGCAGGTGCAAATCCAATGGATTTGAAACGTGGTATCGATAAAGCAGTTGAAGCTATTGTTGCTGACCTTGCAAAACAAGCTAAAGTTGTTGGAAGCGATTCTGACAAAATCAAACAAATTGCTTCTATCTCTGCAAATAACGACGAAGTTATTGGTGAATTAATCGCTACTGCTTTTGCAAAAGTGGGCAAAGAAGGTGTTATTACTGTTGAAGAAGCTAAAGGAACGGATACTTTCGTGGATGTTGTTGAAGGAATGCAGTTTGACAGAGGATATCTTTCTCCTTACTTCGTAACAAATCCAGAGAAAATGGAAGTTGAATTAGACTCTCCATACATCTTGTTATACGACAAAAAAGTTTCTTCTTTAAAAGAACTTTTACCAGTTTTAGAGCCAGTTGCTCAATCAGGAAAACCATTATTAATTATTGCTGAAGATGTTGACGGAGAAGCTCTTTCTACTCTTGTAGTAAACAAATTAAGAGGTGCTCTTAAAATTGCTGCTGTAAAAGCTCCAGGTTTTGGAGACAGAAGAAAAGCAATGTTAGAAGATATCGCAATCTTAACTGGTGGAACTGTAATTTCTGAAGAAAGAGGATATACGCTTGAAAATACAACTATCGAAATGTTAGGAACTGCAAAAAGAGTTTCTATCGATAAAGACAACACTACAATTGTAAGTGGTGCTGGTGAAGCTGACATTATCAAAAACAGAGTAAACCAAATTAAAGGTCAGATGGAAACTACTACATCTGATTATGATAAAGAAAAATTGCAAGAACGTTTGGCTAAATTAGCTGGTGGTGTTGCGGTTCTTTATGTTGGTGCAGCTTCTGAAGTTGAAATGAAAGAGAAAAAAGACAGAGTTGACGATGCTTTACACGCAACTCGCGCTGCTGTTGAAGAAGGTATTGTTGCTGGTGGTGGTGTTGCTTTATTAAGAGCAAAAGCTGTTTTAGCAGACCTTAAAGCAGATAACGCTGACGAAGCAACAGGAATTCAGATTGTATCTCGCGCTGTTGAATCTCCATTAAGAACTATTGTTGAAAATGCAGGTCTTGAAGGTTCTGTAGTTGTTGCAAAAGTGGCTGAAGGTTCTGGTGATTTTGGATACAATGCTAAAACTGACGAATACGTAGACATGCTAAAAGCTGGAATTATCGATCCTAAAAAAGTAACTCGTGTTGCATTAGAAAATGCTGCTTCTGTTGCCGGAATGATCCTTACTACAGAATGTGCATTAATTGATATTAAAGAAGAAAGCGCTGGCGGAATGCCAATGGGTGGCGGTATGCCAGGAATGATGTAATCGTTCTTTTCTTAAAACTTAAACGCCAGATTAATGTCTGGCGTTTTTTTTTGCCGCAGATTTCAAGGATTAAAAGGGTTTTATTTTAAGATTGTTTAACATTCTGTTTTTGCTCTTAAAGGCAGTTATGGGTAACTTTGTGGCTTCAATAAAATTCAATAATGAAAAAACATTTTACCACTCTCCTGTCTTTTACTTTCCTTTTGTTTTCTTTTATTTTACAGGCACAAACGAATAAAGATACTTATGTTGTTTTAGTCTCTATGGATGGATTTCGCTGGGATTATCAGAAACAATTCAATCTTCCAAATTTAAAACAAATTACAAAAGAAGGCAGTCATGCAAAGTCAATGAAACCTTCTTATCCGAGTAAAACTTTCCCAAATCATTATTCGATTGTAACAGGACTTTATCCGGATCATCACGGAATCATCAATAATGTTTTTTATGATGCGGCTTTAAACGAATCATTTTCATTGTCATCAAATGCAAAAAATGATTCAAGATTTTATGGCGGAAATCCAATCTGGAATGTTGCTGAACAGCAAGGCGTAAAAGCAGGATCTTTCTTCTGGCCGGGTTCTGATATTGATAAAAGAAACCCAAGTTATTACAAAAACTACGATAATAAAATTCCGTATGGAGCCAGAATCGATACGATTTTAAAATGGTTACAGCTTCCTGAAAAACAACGTCCGCATCTAGTGACTTTATATTTTGATGAACCGGATCACACGGGACATAATTTTGGTCCGCTTTCTCCTGAAAACAAAAAAATGGTCATTAAAATGGATTCCATTATGGGGGAATTATCCCGAAGATTAGATCAATTAGCCATCGGAAAACAAATCAATTTAATTATTGTTTCAGATCATGGAATGGCTGATATTAGCAATGATAAAAAAGTAGCTGTTCTAGATTATTTAAAACCAGAATGGTTAGGTTATAAAGATGTAATTAATCCTATTATGAGTTTGCAGGCAAAACCAGGTTTTCAGGATTCTATTGTAAAAGCTTTGAAAAAAGTACCTCACATTAAATTTTGGAAATCAAGTGAAGTTCCTGAAAGACTGCATTACGGAACCAATCCGCGTGTTCATGATTTTGTTATTGAAGCCGATAAAGGATGGAGTTTAGTTGGTAAAGAAACTACGCACATAAATGGTGGTACACATGGCTATGATAATGATGAGAAAGATATGCATGCTATTTTTTATGGAAAAGGTCCTGCTTTTAAAATTGACAAAACTGTAAAAACCTTTCAAAACGTTTCGGTTTATCCTTTAATTGCTCATATTTTAGGTTTGCAAATTGGCCAAATTGATGGAAAATTCAGTGAAGTAAAAAACATGCTGAAAAACTAATTATAACCACAACAGAAAAGCCTCATAGAAATCCTATGAGGCTTTTTTTTGATTATTTTCTCCCCCCAGACAACAAAAGCTGCCAAAATAGCAAGAAAGACATTAATGCCAATTTGAGAAGCTTCTCCTCTGCAGATATGAAAAATACTTGCACTAAACATAAGAGCAATTGTTCCAATAGACGTTAACCATACAAGTTTAGGTTTTTGAATAAATGATGGAATTATAATCCCTATTCCGGCCAGTAAATCAATTATTCCTGTTCCTTTTACCAATGCAACAGGAACTTCACCTGTCCAAGGCCACATCATGGATAATTCTTTTATTGAAAGAAATAATTTCATTGATGCTCCCCAAATAAAACATACAGATAAGATAATCTGTGACGTCCAAAGCATAATAAGAACCGTTTTCGAATGTGGGTGTTTTTCCATTTTGAGATAAATTATAAATTAAGATCTCAAAAATATTTATATTTACTTCCTTATTTACAGTACTTCCACTTTGGAAAGTGCTATCCAAAGTGGAAGTGGTATAATTCTAAAATAAACTAAAATGCTAATTAAAGGCGGCTGTCCAAAAACTGCACTTTCAATCAAAGATGCTTTAGAAGCACTGGAAGGAAGATGGAAATTGCTAATCCTGTTTTCTCTTTCGGCAGAAAACAAACGTTTCAACGAAATATCTAAAGCTGTTACCGGAATAACTGATAAAACCTTATCCAAAGAGCTCAAAAGCCTTGAAAACAATCAACTGATAAAAAGGACAGTTTATGATACTTTTCCGCCAACTATTGAATACTCTATTACAGAACACGGAAAATCTTTAGAAAATGTTCTAAACGAATTGCATTATTGGGGGCTTTTACACCGACAAAAAATACTAGGCTAAAACCTTTTTTAAAAACCAGTTGAAACAGAAACTGATTTCCATCCTTCTAATTCTCCCTGAACACTTGCTATTTTTTGGTTCGCCATATTGAAAGCATCTTCTCCTAAAAACAAATGTAACGGTGGATTTTGATCCTGACTTACTTTAATTAAAGCTTCTGCTAATTTTACAGGATCTCCAGGCTGATTTCCGTTGATATCGTCTTTGTGAGCGCTTTCAGATTCTCTTACACTTTTATATTCTGCAATTGGGTTTTCTGGTAATAATAATGAACTGTCTTTTAAGAAATCAGTTCTAAAATAACCCGGATAAACAATCGTTGCATGAACTCCAAATGGTTTAATTTCTGCAGATAAAGATTCTGTTAAACCAGCAACTGCAAATTTTGTAGAACAGTAGATTCCCCAACCCGGAAATTCTCCGTAATAACCTCCAACAGAAGAAATATTAAAAATATGTCCTGATCTTGCTGCACGCATATACGGCATTGTATTTCTGATTACATTCAATAGTCCGAAAACATTTACTTCGTAATTTTTTCTTGATTCTGCATCAGTTAATTCTTCTAATGTTCCTAATAAACCATAACCTGCATTGTTTACTAAAACATCAATTGTTTTAAAATGGCTTACCGCTAATTCAATTGCATTTTTAACGCTTTTTTCATTAACTAAATCCATTTCCAGAGGAAGAAAATTTTCTGACGGATTTCCTAATACTTTTACTAAAGCTTCTTCACTTCTTGATGTTGCAGCAACTTTGAAACCTTCTGCTAATAATTTTTTAGCTAATTCTAATCCAAGTCCTTTTGAAGCACCTGTGATAAACCAAACTTTGTTATGTCCCATGATTTTAAATTTTTACGTTTTAATTACAGGACAAAGATATAAGCGAGGTACTTCTTAAAAATTAAAGTAATCAAGCAAGAAGTTACGAAAATCAAACAATTTCGGCAATACGATAGTTTTTAGGCGAAACCTGAACATTCTTCTTAAAAAAATTGATGAAATGAGACAATTCTTCGAAACCCAAACACCATGCAATTTCATTAATATTCCAATTGGTTTGTTTGAGTAGAATCATCGCTTCCTGAACAATTCTTTCAGAAATAATCTGAGAAGTTGTTTTACCGGTAGTTTCTTTTAAAGCTTTATTTAAATGATTTACATGTACATTTAACTGACTTGCATATTCTGAAGGCGAACGAAAATTAATTTGCTGCGAAATTGATTCTATCGGAAACTGACGTTCCAATAATTCCAGAAACAATGAAGAAATTCGAATTGTAGCGTTTGATTTACTGTATAATGAAGTAGTTACAGTCTGCGTTTTTAATGCTAAATGAATAATTTCGAAAACAAGATTTCGAAGTACATCATATTTAAAAGCGTAATCAGAATTAATTTCGTCAAACATTTTTAGATAAACTGTTTTTAAAGATTCAGCTAATTCCATAGAAATCGGAACTATCGGATTTCCGCCTGGCTGGAATAAAGGGTATTCTTTTAAATTTCCGTATTGACTAAAAAAAGCATCTGTAAAAATGCAGAAAAAACCGGTTTGGTTTTCATCTATTTGTTCCCAATTGTACGGAATTTGCGGATTTGCAAAAAACAAAGCCTGATCTTCAATCCCAACCACTTTATCAGCATAATGCACTTTGTTTTTTCCGATGATCAAACTGATTTTATAAAAGTCTTTTCTTGTATAAGGAAATGGTTTACAGATACTACCAACAAAATCATCTAATTTAAAAACATTAAAATGTCCGATTTCTTTTTTAAGATTCTCGGGCATTCCGTTTACTTTGATGGTGTAAAAATCTTCTAAGGTTTCTGTGAGTTTCATTTTGTAAAGTTACGAAAATCAATCTTTATTTTAATTATAAAATATTTTGCCACGAATTTCACAAATTTTCGCGAATTAATTTTCTAAGCATTGCGTATAAAAATTCGTGCAAATTCGTGCAATTCGTGGCGAATCTTTTACCGATTAGATTCATTACGGTACGACTCTACGAAACAACAAACCCGACAGGTTTTAAAAACCTGTCGGGTTTACCGCAACGTAAATAAAAGTATATACTTTAATTCACCACTAATAATTCATCATTACTTAAGAAACTACTTTATACGTAGGATCTTCAATCACATTGACATTAATAACGGCATCTGCATTTTTAAGTAATTGTCTGCAATCTTCGCTTAAATGCTGTAACTCTATTATTTTATTTTCCTGAAGGTATTTTTTAGTCAGATTGTTTAGAGCTTCAATTGCAGACATATCAGCAACACGACTTTCTTTAAAATCAATTATTACATGATTTGGATCGTTTTGTACATCAAACTTTTCCATAAAAGCTGCTATCGAACCAAAAAACAAAGGCCCGTAAATTTGATAATGTTTCACTCCTGCTTCATCAATAAAATGACGTGCACGAATTCTTTTCGCACTTTCCCAGGCAAAAACCAGAGCTGAAATAATCACACCAATCAAAACTGCCAAAGCAAGATTATGCAATAAAATTGTAATGACGGCAACGAGGATTCCAACAAAAATATCGTGTTTCGGCATTTTATTAATAACCTTAAAGCTTGCCCATTCAAAAGTAGTAATTGCCACCATCATCATAACGCCAACCAGAGCTGCCATTGGCAATTTTCCGATTACGGGTACTCCAAAAAGTATAATTAACAGAATTGTTAAAGAGGCAATTATTCCTGAAAGTCGGGCTCTAGAACCTGCACCAAGATTCACTAAAGTTTGTGCAATCATCGGACAGCCTCCCATCCCGAAAAAGAAACCGTTTAAAATATTCGAACTTCCTTGTGCAATGCATTCTCTGTTACTATTTCCGCGTGTTCCGGTAATTTCATCTACTAAATTCAGCGTAAGCAAACCTTCAGTCAAACCAACGGCTGCAACAATAACAGAATAAGGAAATATCACTTTAAAAGTTTCAAAAGAAATTGGAATATTGGGAATATGAAATGGAGGAAATCCACCTTGAACCGATGCAATATCCTGAACGGTTTTTGTTTCTATATTGAATATAATTACAATGGCAAAAACTACCATTATGGCTACTAAAGAAGCCGGAACCGTTTTTGTAATTTTAGGAAAAAGCAAAACAATACTAATTGTAAGCGCAACTAAACCTAACATAATATATAAAGGTGTGCCTTGCAACCAGCCAACTTGCCCATTTACTATGGTTTTAAATTGTTCTAATTGTGACATGAAAATTACAACTGCCAATCCGTTTACGAAACCAAACATAACGGGCTGAGGCACCAATCGAATAAATTTTCCGAGTTTAAAAAGTCCGATACAAATTTGTACTACCCCGCCTAAAGCGACGGCTGCAAAAACATACTCTATACCATGCGATTTCATTAAAGCGATTAAAACGATTACGGTTGCTCCCGCCCCGCCAGAAATCATTCCGGGTCTTCCTCCAAAAATCGCAGTCACTAAACCGGCAATAAAAGCAGCGTACAAACCTACCAAAGGTGGAAATCCGGCTAAAATTGCAAACGATAATGATTCAGGAATCATTGTCATCGCCACTGTTAAACCAGCTAAAATTTCATTTTTATAATTGACTTTTTGGGTAAAGTCAAAGAGAGACAAGGCTTTTTTCATAAGCCGCAAATTTAAAGAATAATTTACTGCAAACCCAATAAAACGTCTCTATGCCAAAATACCGTTTAACAAAATTGTTCTAAAAACAATTCTATAACTAAAAGAATAAAACTTATCATATTTCAAAAATGTAATTATTTCAAAATTTTCTTCGTGCTTCATTATAAGTCTTGCCAAAAAAATTTATGACATCAAAATTATTGATAATCTATTATAAAAAAACGGGTATTTTTACCCTTTTTTCAAATAGTAATAAAATAAGTTATTCTAGTGCAACACAAACATATCCCAGACAATTTACATAATCTATGATATTTTTGGGTTCAAGTTCAGCACCTTCAACCCTTAATATTTTATCACAATCTTCTAAATCAAAATTGATTTTATAATCCGGAAACTGACTTTGAATAACGGCGATAACATAATTTTTATCTGCTTCTTTCTGAACGTTTGTTTTAAAAACCTCAACAACCATAATTATTTGTTTTTAATTATTGAATCTGATTAAAAAGGATTGTAGGATATTCCGAATCTAAAATATCCCTGAGTATCTTCTGTATGGTCATAAACATAACGATTGGTGCGTTCGCCTTTTGCGGTAATTCGCGTGCTTAATACGTTATTTACTCCGGCTTTAAGAAAACTGATTACTTTTGGCGTAATGCTGTATTCATAAGTAATGCCCGACTTTAACTCCAACTGATTTAACTCATAAATCCCCTTCAGATTTGAGGTGTTTAAATTTAAGTAAAAACTTTCAGAATTTAACTCTGTTCCTAAGGAAATTCGTCCGTTTTCTAACAACTCTCTTCTAAACAATAATCGTTGTGGTAAAATAAAATCAATATCCCATTTCGAGTCTGTAAACTTATGATTGTAAGTAAAAAGCGGTGTAATCGGAATTATAGATGAAGGATCTAACATTGCCAAAGCACCAATAGTAATCGTTGTATTTTCTGTTCTTTTAACCACTATGTTTGCCGTTACAAAACCTTTTACACGTTGTACATTTTCCTGATTTCCATCAACTGTTGCGGTTGCATTATAAATAACAGGTTTACTAAAAAGAGTCGACATATAAGTTGCGCTCACCGCGGCCGCCAGATAATGAAAATCCTGCTGGTTTCTGGTGTAGGTTTCTGCTGAAGAATAATTGTAAATATCACCAAAATTGTAGCTTTCATATTTATAACGCAAAGAGCCTGTTAAAACAAAACGCTTAGAATCACTTTTATAAAACGGCATGTTGAATGCAACTTTTAATCGGTTATGACTTTCGATTCTTCCTCTTTCAAAATCATTTCCAAAAAGTTCCGAATCATAATTTGTCGGGCCTAATTGTTCGTATTGCACATCAAAAGTTCTGGTTGTCGGAAATTTATCTGTTACCGCTTTACCAAAGGTTTTCATACCCGGTTCTTTTTCCTGAGCCATACTTTGCAAAGAGGTACAGACGAATATTACAGAAATGATTCTTGCTTTCATAAATGATGTAAAAATTAAATTTTGTTTTTGAATGGTATTTCAAATGCGGTTCAAAAGTAATCGAGAAGCTTCTATTATTATAGTATAATTATACCAATGGCGTATCATTTATACCAATGGCGTTCGTATAATTTTATGCTGCAAACAACTATAAACTATAATATTACCTTAATTTTGCCGTTATGACGATTCTTAAAGTATATCAGAATTTTTTCTTCCGGAACCTCATCGTGCACACTTTTATCTTTTTGGTGATTTTGGCCTGTGTGTATGACGAAATACGATTAGATGGCCACAGTTGGTCATACATGATTAGTAAAATAACGGTTGGTTATTTTCCTTGCATTGTATGGATTACAATTTTCAATCTTTTTATCATCAAACCTTTCTTATTCAAGAAAAAGGCTAAAACATTCTTTATACTTTTTGCCATTTACTGGACTTGTTTTTACTTTTTCATGAATTGGTTTTTTCCTCTTATGGGTTTAGGGAATTTTAAAACGCTTCAAATATTATCGCTGATTATTAACGGAATGTTTTTTTATTTTATTCATGTTGTGATCACGAAAAAAATCATGGATACTGATAAAGATATCATGAATTTTAAGTCTGAACTTTCGTTTTTAAAACAGCAGCTCAATCCGCATTTTTTGTTGAATGCGATGAATAATTTGTATGGAGAATCGTTATCTGAACCGGATAAATTGCCGGACAGGATTTTGAATCTTTCAGACATGCTGCGTTATCAGATTGAAGCCACGAAAAAAGATTATGTTTTAATAGATGATGAACTCGATTTCATTAAAAAATATGTTGATTATTATACTTTTAGAAACGAAAGATTAGCCGTAACTCAAAAGTATGATGGTACTTTTGATACGATCGAAATTCCGCCTTTGTTCTTTTTGCCTTTGGTCGAAAATGCCGTTAAGTTTTCCGGAGAAACTGCCGAGCCTTTTATCAACATTGATTTGAAGGTGAAATGTCAAAATTTATCTTTTACAATAAAAAACAACTATCTCGATTCTGGTTCGCGGCTTTCGAGCACGGGAATTGGAATTGAAAACCTAAAAAGGCGTCTTGAGGTTTACGGTTTAAAACATGAACTTAACTGCAAAAAAGAAAAGAATACTTTTACAGTAAAATTAAATATATGGCATCTTCCTACCGCTGTTTGATTATAGATGACGAATCGCCTGCACACAAGGCGCTCGCATCGCATATTTCGAAATTTGAAGATCTGGAACATTCCGGAAGTGCTTTTAGCGGAATGGAAGCGGTAAAAATGCTGAACGCCAATAGTTACGATATTATTTTTTTGGATATTAATATGCCTCTAATTTCAGGCGTCGAATTGATGGAGTTACAACCCAATCGACCGCTTACGATTGTTACAACTGCTTATTCTGATTACGCACTTTCGGCTTATCAAAACGATGCGATAGATTATTTACTAAAACCTATTTCATTCGAAAAATTCTCTAAAGCAATCGAAAAAGCTAAGATTTACTTTTCCGGTAAAAGCCTTAAAAAAGAAACTACTACCAACCAAAAAGTACTTTCGCATCGTGTAAACGGGCAAATGATCGACACGCTTTTATGTGATATTATTTATATCGAAAGCCTTGGCAATTATATGAAACTGTATAGCGCGAAACTTAAATCGCCTATTATCATTTATGGTTCACTTTCGAGCATTGCATCAGAAATTGACAGCACAAACTTCATTCAGGTACATCGTTCTTTTATCGTAAATGTCGATAAAATTAGTTCGGTTACCTTCAAAAATTTAACGATGTGCAATAATGAAATCATTCCTGTAGGACGAAAATACCAGATTTTGCTGGATAGTTTCTTTAAATAAACCGTGCTTAATTCTTAATTTATAAAAATCTAAACTTTAAATAGCTGAACTTTTTTTTGTAATAAAAAACCGTATAAATACGTATTGTGGGTTTTGTGGATTTTTGGTAATATTGTTTATTCAAAACCACCTAATTTCAAAGTTCCACGAAGTATTTTCCTTTATTCTACAAAGTATCATTGCAAAGCTCTGTTAATGTCTCTGTCTTTGCCACCTAAAAGCGATTCGTTTTATAAGTATTATAACTAATATTAAAAAACATATCGCATAAAGTCAAGAGACTTTGTAGAATGGGATTTTACTGAAACTTCCTTTAAAAAATACTTTTACCAAAATATCAAGAATCTCAATTTTAAACAGTTGAGATTTTTTTTGTACTAAAAAACGTGTAAATACTTATTGCATTTTATTCTAATTAGTACTAATATTGTTTAATAAGTTAAAATGCCATTACTCGCCAAAACACTAATTACTATTTAAACAATTAAGCACTCGCAAACCGAAAAGAGGTAACAGAGTAGGTAAAAATTTAAATTATCCAAAAATCATGATTAATGTAACCCTAAATGTTTATGGTGGTAAAGCACCTAATCCTATTAAAGTTGTTATTGATAATATTAATAATACGAATGACTTTTATTACCACAGCAAGTCTTCCTTTAATCAAAATTTTGATTTGCCCGATGGTAAATATATGATGACGGTTTCAGGCATTAATCCTTCTTCTGCAAATGCCCACACTGACATTAAAGTTACTGGCGAATTCTCAGTCGGTCCATTACATAATGACCACAGAGATGTAAGCTCTCAATTTTATTCTGAAATTTTTTATTTTGAAATCTTAACATCATAATATGAAAACTAAAATCATTTTTATTTCTATTATATTGTTATTCACGACAATTAGTAAATCTCAATCGACTGATACTTCTAAAAGTGACATCATAAACTTTAATGAGAAAACTAAATCGGGAAACTACAAAGATATCCTCACCAGTTTTTTTCAATTAGCGACAACTAATTTATCTGGCGACGAAAAAACGATAGATTTTAACTCTACTCTTTTTGCATTAAAGGCAAAAGCCAATCCTGAATTAGAAAGAGATATTAATTATATTAAAGAAACATTTTCAAGAAACTTACAATTTAATTTTAAAGCTAATCTAAATAAAGATTTTAAATACACTGGTTTTACCGGAGGATTGACTTATGCTATAATAAATGGCCGAGACAAAAGTGTGGTCGAATTTGGTAAAGATTTCGACAGTTTATACACAGAATTTAATTCTAATTTGCAAAAAATTCAAGCGGATATCGTTGTCAAAATCGCAACTGACGAAAGATTAAAACCCGAAGAAAAAGAAGCAAAACTAAAAGACTTTAATGACAATATAATAAACCGATACATCAACAAGGAAGACATTACTTCTAAAGACAGCGATCTGGTCGCGGAATTTAATCTGCAATTAAAAAACAACAATGCCAGTACACAAGATCTATTAGAAAAAGTACATGCATACAAAAACAAGTTTTACCAAGAAGTTGAATCAAAGGCACTTTGGACAATTGCTGTAGACGGAACTGCGAATAAAGAGGGCAAATTTAATAAAGCTTCTATTGGAACTATTTTTCTCAAAGGCAATAAAGAAGCCTGGAATGAAATTGATCTTCGGGCAAAATTCATTTATGCCGATACTTTAGTAACAGAACATTTACCAAGAACAGCATTAGATGTCAAAGCCGGAATGAATTTTAAAATAGGTAAAGCTCCGCAACAACAAAGCTATTTTGAAATTAAAGTAGCTGGAGAATACAATAAAATATTCAATAATGTATTACCAGATGAAGATAGCGAAGTAATTACAGCAAACGCAGAAATTAGAATTAGAATAGCCAATGATCTTTGGGTTCCTCTGATTGTAAAATATGATATTGAAAATTCGAATTTTCTGGGGTTTTTAAATGTCACGTATAATTTTGGTATTTAGATAGTTTATCAAGTTCTATAAAGTGTTTTGTAATTATTTCATTTTAGTTAGTATCAAAACCTCCCTAAATTAATGTTTCGGGAGGTTTTTTTATGCATGCAGATCCATAATCTTCCTTTTTATGTTATTTAGGCTGATTTAAACTATCTTCTTTCGCTAAACTTTTTATCTCAATGTGACAAAAATATCACGTTATAACCCTAGACACTTACTAATAAAACTATATCATTTGCACAATATGTTTTAAAAGAAACAGGTATAAATACTGGGTGATTGGTTTTTATTTATTATTATACTTGTTGATAAGAATAAATTTTTTTTAAGATTATGGATTTCCGTAAAATCTTTAATTATTAACAACTAACCTTTGTTTAATATATTTTGATGGAATACAAATCATAACTAATATTTATTAAAATAAATTATCATGATAACAATTGTAAATAATGTTAAAAAATTAAAAGAAAATCCTAAATCTTTTATAGATGCGAATGCTATTATAAATGAACAAATACAATTAATTATAAAAGACTTAACACAGAAAATAAAAAGAATTAACTCGCCACATGATGCTAAAGTTGTAATAAGTGGAGACTCAAAGGGGTTTTCGTTAAATATCGATTCAGAGGATGAAGAAACTATTAAATTAATTCAAAATGTTTTGGACCAATTAAAGTAACTCTTATACTAAAACAAAATATATCCTATATACTTTTCTTGTAATTTTTAATCAAAAAAAATGAAAAAAATTGATTTACACATACATACGGTCCCTTCTATTAGTGACACTACGTTTTTTTTTAGCTTAAACTCTCTTAAGGATTATGTTGAAAAATTAGAGATAGATTGCATTGCAATAACAAATCATAATCTTTTTGACAAACCCCAATTTGAACAAATTTCTCAAGAATTATCTATAAAAGTTTTTCCTGGAATTGAGATTGATTTAGAAAGTGGTCATATATTATTAATTTCTGAAAATGATGAATTAGAGGATTTCAACTCTAAATGCAAAAAAGTAACTGAACTAATCAAAACTAAAAATGATTGGATCACATATGAACAATTAATAGCTATTTTTCCATTGTTAGATAAATATCTATTGATTCCACATTATGATAAAAAACCTAATATAAAAGAAGAAACTTTAAAAAAGTTAGGTGATAATATTTTTGCTGGTGAAGTAACTAGTTTGAGAAAATTCAAAGCTTGTATTAAAGAATCTGATAAATTAGTACCAGTGATATTTAGTGATTACAGGTTTACAGAAAATATGATTGTTTTTCCTACAAGACAAACATATGTCGATGCAGAAGAATCAACATTAAGAGCTATAAAAGGATGCTTGTTCGATAAATCAAAAGTTTTCTTGTCAAAAGAAGAAGGAAATGACTCTTTCCAAGCTACTGATGACGGAGTAATGCTGTCTACGGGACTAAATGTAATTATTGGTGAAAGGTCTTCAGGAAAAACTTATACATTAAACAAAATTAGTCATAGTTATGATAATATTAAATACTTAAAGCAATTTTCGTTACTTCAAAATGATGAAGAAAAGTTTAGAGAATTAGTAACGACAAGGCATAGTCTTGTATCTGAAAATTATTTAAAAGAATTTAAAGATGTTGTATATGATGTAAATGAAATTGACATTAAAGCTAACAATAACAAAATAGAGAAATATATTGACTCCTTAAAAAAATATGCATCAGAAAATGATAAACTAGACTCATTTTCAAAATGCAAATTATATAATGAGACAAGTTTTGAAACTGATGACTTAGAAAACTTAAAAAAGTTAATTAAAGCAACAGAATTATTACTCGAAAACAAAGAATATAAAAGTATTATAAACAAACATATTACAGATCAACTCTTAAAATCATTAATTCTTGAATTAATTGAAACTCATAACGAAACATATAGAGGAAATCTAAAAAAGAATTGGACTAATGACTTAATTGATAGAGTAAAAAATGATTTACGAATTCGCTCTTCAACTACTGCAATAGAAGATACTGATTTTGCTAAAATTCAAATGGATAAGATTAAAACAATTAAATTTATAGAGTTAGTAAGGAAGTTACAGCATGAAAAAGAGATTGATAGCAAGGAAATTAGAGGTTTTAAAGTAGTTGCAAGAACAAAAAAATATACAGGTGCAAGTCAACTTAAAGCAAAAAGCAAAAGGCAGCTAGCCTTTACTGAGGCATTTAATAAATATAATGATCCTTACAAATTTCTAGTTGTTTTAAAAACTATTGGACTTGAAGAAACGGAATATTATAAATATTTTGCTGACATTGAATATAAAACTCTAAATAAATATGGATTTGAAGTTTCTGGCGGAGAACGCTCTGAGTTTAATCTTTTACATGAAATAAGCGATGCCTTAAAACATGATATCCTTTTAATAGATGAACCTGAATCTTCCTTTGATAATATTTTTCTTAAGAATGAAGTCAATGAATTAATTAAAGAAATCTCTAGAGAAATACCCGTTATCGTAGTTACTCATAACAGTACAATTGGAGCTTCTATAAAGCCCGATTATTTATTATATACACAAAAAATAATTAAAGATGAAAATGTAGATTACAAGATTTATTATGGTCATCCAACAAGCAAAACATTAAAAAATGTCAATGGAGAAGAAATTCAAAACTTAGATATTTTATTTAATTGTTTAGAAGCAGGACAAGAAGCATATTACGAAAGAAAAAACAGAACATATGAAATACTTAAAGATTGAAGAGAATAAAGGACATTTTATAAAGGACAAAAATCAACCAGAAGTTTGGAATGATATTGACCAAATTGAAAAAGATGATTTATTAAAGCTTTTAGAATATGCTACCAACGAAAATTTTGAACTTGACGCATATGATGAGAATTTACTTGGAAATAAGGCTCATCAAATAATCTATAAACATTTATCTGAAAAATTCACAAGTTTTCTTTTGAATAAAGACAGATTTAAAGATGAAGCAGAAAATGTGTATAAAGATGCTATTGAGAAATATCAATAAAATTATAACATTTTACCTCTTAATAAAGTGGATTTATAAATAGGTCGGGTAAATACCCCATGCTTGCACAAGCGAGACGCTCGCGCAAGCAATAAGGCAAATAGACAATTTTACAAATCAAACAAAAAAGCCACTTCACAGTGGCTTTTTGTTTGATTTCAATTCTTATTCAACCTCCAAGTAAGGATTTAAAATTTCGGCTAATTGATTTAGCCAATAAAAACCATTTTCGAGATTGATCATTTCTAGTTTAAAGGTTTCGTTTTCTCTCATTACGCTTAGTGCTACTAAATAATTGAGTTGCCGAATGGTCTTTGCCATAATTTTAGGATCTACTGTTTTGTTGAAGAAATCAGTAAGCCTCAATTCGGCTTCTTTTGAAAGGGTGTTTGTACTCATAATCTTAACTTTAGGGAAATATAAAACCCGCATAGCTAAGGTGTCCTACGCTGTTAAGAGAGCGTTACGGTTGTTTCCAATACCGCCACCATACCACACGGGCAAAAATTTTTTCTGAGTTCATAATCTTAACTGTTAGGACTCCAAAGATATTAAAAAACCCGCGTAATCACTATGGGTTTGATGATCAATCAAAAAAACAATGGCAATTAATTCTTACACTTTTATTTTATCATTCTATGTACTTAAACCTCAACAATAAAAACCCATAAAATGCCCTACAGACCTCCTATTCTAAAAAATAATCAACTTTAAAATAATTTTCTTACATAAATAATTATCTTCGCAGAGCCATAAAACGTTAACCCCCAAATTTAAACCGAATGACCATTTTTAATTTCCTACTTAAAAAATCAAATTTAGAATGCCCCAGATGTCTAGGGAAAGGATTTGTTGATGCAGAAGATATAAAACGCTTAAACAAACAACTAAAATGGGCGCCCGGCCCATGTGCTTATTGTAATGCTTCGGGAAAAGTTACCGAAGAATTGCTTTCAAAATTACCCGTAGATACCACTTATCTCACAATAGATTTGCCGGAATCTGAAATAGAAAAAATAAAAAATGGTGATCAGGAAGCTATAGAAAAAGGGAAATTACAAGAACTTTTTATAGACAATCTTATAAAATATGTTGAATATCATTATCTGCACGAAGATATGGATGCGCAAAGTATTGCCGATTTATACCTCAATACCGAAGATGACAAAGCGTTGTTTTCAGTAGAAAAAGAAAACCTTATATTATATATTCACAAAATAATTGAATTGAAAAGGTCTGAGGGTTAAGAAGGTTCAAAGACGCAAAGGTTCAGAGGGACATAGGTTTGCTTATCTTTGTCTTCCTGAGCGAAGTCGAAGGACATGCACGGAAATCCGCAAACTAATTACCTAATCTTTTACGAGCAGCAAAAGTGTCCTTCGACTTCGCTCAGGAGGACAATACCAGACGTCGTCGTCTTTAAAACCTTTGAGCCTTTGCACCTTTGTTCCTCTGAACCTTCAAAAAGAACCTTTTGAACCTTCAAAAAAAATCAAAAACAGGTATAAATACGCATTGCCAGAATTATAATTTGTGGTAAAATTGCTCTTGAATAATTTTTGTCAAAAAATTATAATTTCCTGGGAAGGAGATTATTTAAAGATGTTATTTTTTTTGGAGCAATAAAGTGAGATTTCAAACCTTGGGGGCTTTGAAATCTCATTTTTAGTTTAGAGCTTTTTTTTGAAGGTTCAGAGGAACAAAGTTGCAAAGGCTCAGAGGTTTTGTATGTACAAAATCTAATCCCGAGGCTTCGGGGCTAAAATCCTAAAACTGCGTATTAATCCTTACTGAGGCTTTAACCAATGCAAGTGTTTTTATACTGCTTATAGGATATTCTATTGTTTGATGTTCCGGATTTTGAGACACGAATTGCACATAAGACTCTCGTTCTGATTGTTTTAAAAATCGGATAAAGAAAAATTCATTATCATCGTTATTTACATAAATCAGGTACATTTCGCCCCAAATTATATTGTTCTCCAGATTGTTGATTTTCTTGTAAACTACAATATCTCCGCCTTTTAAGAGAGGATACATGCTATCGCCTGTAACATACAACGCGCCATCACATTTTGTTATTTTAGGTATTCTGATATAATTAACCGGCATCTGCTCCAGATTGTCTCCAAACAAATCTATAATTTCGGCAGTTGTTTTAACATCATAAACCGGAATATCAAGTTTTTGAATTTTCTCTAATTTTTCGTAAAGCTCAGAGTTTTCGCTCAATACATCAAAATTGAGCATATTTCCTGTGCCTTTTAAAAGCCAGTCGAGATTTACGTCAGGATACTTACTTAAGATATTTTCTAATTTATCAACTCCAATTGTTTTATCATGTTTTAGCTGACTGGCAAAAGAACCATTTGACATGCCAACTTCTCTTTCGAAGGCACTAACTTTAATGCCTTTGAAATCTAGATATTGTTTAATCCTTTTTAAAGTGTTTTCAGTCATAAAAACTTATTTTTTTAGATAATGTCTTACTATTAATTTTGCTTCTAAGAAATATCTTACTATATTTGTCTTACTTTTAATACAAACGAAGCGATGGACAAAAATATAAAATCTAAACCAAGTTATAATCAAGATGTGCTAAAGATTATAAAAGAAAGACATGGATATTCGTATGATTATATCAGAAAGTCTATTCGGGGCGATCGTGTTGGTATTATTTGCGACATTATTAAGTCAGAATATAACAGGCTTAATAATGAATATAAAAAGTTACTCGAAAATCAGACTAATAGATTGAAGAACGAAAAAAACAAACCGTAACACTAACACAATCAGGTTCTAAGATACAAAAATTAAGATTACCAAAGAAGCGGCCCTGCTCTATCTAAAAGCGTTTGCAAAAACAATAAAGAAGAATCCTAACTATCTTTATAAGCTTATGAAACGGGCCAAAAAAATCTATTCTTGCAATAGATTCAATTTTAGAAGATGCACTTGATCATGCATCTCTTTATTCCTTTAGGAAAGGCAAGGCCGTAAAGAAACATCTTTACGGTTTTTGTTTTTACGATCAGTTTTACGAATTAAGTTTTGTAAAAGACTGGTTTTTAATAAGATTTAAGCAATATGTTCTAGCCCGCCCGGAAATGGCCTGTAGGCATAATAATGTAATACTTCTTCAATTGCTATTTTTAGTGCTTCATTAACGGGAAGTAAAGTAATTCCTAATCTAAGATCAATTTGCGCTAATTGCATATAATAATCGGAAAAGATAGGTACGTATGTTTCTTTGTTTATAAATTCTTCGGCTTTATTAAAATTTTCGAGCTGTTCTTCTTTAATGATTTTGCAGGTAACCAATCGTAGTTTTCCAAATTTGTCTGTATTCGCTCCGTAACCAAAAAGACGACATATTAAGCCGCGATAACGGTAGTTACTACAGCTTCCTTTATGGTATTCTAAAACAGAAAGTGAACGGTATAAAAAGCAATTTTTAGTTTTGAAGTTGCTTAACGACGCTAAGGTTTCTTCGGCTTTTCCATTCAAAAATAAATGAAATGCCCAAGGCAAAAATTCTAAAGGCGAAGCATCAATATTGGGTGTCGAACAGCATTTACCACAACCGGCATTACAGGATAAATGAGTTTCAGATTGAAAAGCTTTAATTTCAATTTCGAGACGATCAAACAATGCTTCAACCTGCCGAACTTTATGTTCTATTGCCATTCTTTTTTCTGTAAGGTAGGCTAATAGAAATGGCTCATGCCAGAATTGTATTTTTATTGTGAATCGTTTATGTTATAAAATTAATTTTCAAATTTTAAATCCCATATTTCAACGCTGCAAAAGAGAAAAACTTAGAGCCTTTGTGACTCAGAACTTTTGAATTTAAAAAAAGTAATTGCGCCGGTAGACCACAGAGCCAGAAAAATTAAAACGGGTTGAAAAAATAATCGAATCAAACGAGATAAATCTGTGTCGAGTCCAAAAGCTGAAGTTCCGTTTAAATATTGGGCGATATTTCCGGGAAAAATCAATACATAAAATACAGCCAGCGCGATTCCCACTTGAATTTTATGACGTGTTAAAAATAACATACTAAGTCCTAATGTTATCTCTACAATTCCTGAAAGTATAACAACAAGATCTTTATCTAATGGAATCCAATTAGGAACTTGTGCCTGAAAATCGGCTCTCTGAAAAGTAAAATGACCAATTGCTGCTGTAATCATAAAAATTCCCAACAATATTCTAAAGAAATTTTGAGTGTTTGTAGTTTCAATATTTTCCATATCAAGTATAATTTGCTTAAAATTATTTTAGTTTATATGTTTAAAAAGAGCATCTTACTAAAAATAGTCCTTTCTCAAATTTACAACAATAAGCCGTAAATTATTTGTAAATTTTTATAGAATCGTTGTGTAATATCCATATCAGTATTCTTTTTGTAATTCTAAACCTTTGAATGCTTAAACTTTTGAACCTCTAAAAAAAATGTATCTTTGAGCCTTTGCAACTTATTTGCATTTATTTGCCTGTAATACCACAAAATTAAAGCCCAAAATCGATATGACACGAGAACATTATATTCCCTTTAATAAGGAATTCTTACTCGAGCAACAAATAGCAGCTTTCGCCGAAGACCAGAAAAAAGTTGATGATTTTAAAAAATTATTCGATATTATCGAACATTATTATCATTATGAAGCTTTTAACCTCAATCGGAATTTAAAACAAAATTATGCGCTTTTTGATCCTGATTTAAGCTTAAAAGAGCGTGAGATATTTGTTGGCAAAAGTGATTTTTCTGTTTTTAAAGAAACGCTTCTTACGGTTTTAGAACACGGTAATTATCGTCGTGTAGATCAGGAAACTTTAGATAAATCGTTTAAAGACTCTGATTTAATAGGTTTAAATCTTTCTATAGATTTTAATGCTTTTAGAGATTATGAGCTGTATGTGCGCGGCAGTCATAAAGCAAAAGAAAAAGTCAAAAAATATATTTTCTGGACAAAAGAAATAGAGATCGAATATTATGATCGCGTTATGATTTATCTGAATTATAACGAAGCCGATTATCTGAGCGAGAAAAGAGTCAAATTAGGCAAAATGCCAATTGATCCGGGAACTATTGCTTTGAAGATTTTTAAACGTGTTCCTAAAAACGATGTCGAAACGATATTTCCAAATGCTATTCCGAGAATGTCCCTAAAAGATAAATTATTACTTTGGGTTCCGGGGCTTTTTGGTGGAATTTCACTGTTGAGTGCTAAAGTAATTCCGGCTCTTATAAACATGTATGATGCCTACGAAACGGGCGAAACGATCGATTTATTAAACAGCAAAACTTCCTTGAATCAAGGTTTAATTGCTTTGGGAATTTTATCTGCTTATTGCTTTCGTCAGTACAATAATTTTGTAAACAAGAAAATCAGATATTCTAAAATGCTTTCGGATAGTTTGTATTTCAAGAATCTCGGAAACAACAGCGGTGCTTTTTATTCGCTCTTAAATTCTTCTGAAGAAGAAGTACTAAAGGAAACTATTTTGGCTTATACTTTTTTATATAAAAACAATAATCCGTTAACGGCAGAAGAACTTGATGATCAAATCGAAACCTGGTTTAAAACAAAGTTTAATACTGAACTCGATTTTGATGTAAAAGATGCTTTATTAAAGTTAAAAAACATTGGTCTTGGTACAGAAACTAATGGAAAATGGGAAGTTATTCCGTTAGACAAAGCACTTGTTCAAATTGATGAATTGTGGGATGGCGTTTTTGATTATAATAAGGGATAGCAATATTATTTTTCAACGGATTGAATTGCCAATCTGTGTCGAATCCTGCATGTGATTTCTCGTTCCTCGGGATGACACAAACTTTGCGCATAAAAAAAGAGGACTAAAAAGTCCTCTTTTTTTATTTTGTGTTGAGATACATTATTCGTTATCTGCTTCTACAAGATCTTCTATGTTTTCGCCCATATCTCCAACAGCCACCAATTCAGGTTTAGAACCTTTTAGTGCGTTGAATCTTTCCAGTTGCTCCAGCTCTCCTTCTTCTCCGCTGAAATACGGGAAAACATCCATAATTGGTGATTCTGAAATAGCCGGAATAGTATAATCTCCCATAGTGCCTTTCATAACCGAAACCGTGTTATCATACGCTTCTTTTACGTCATTGGCCTGAACTAACAAATACATGTTTGTTTTGCGTTCTTTACCACTTTCTTCATCAAAAGCGATTAATGAAACTTTCGATTTAAACCAGCGATCTGCATTTTCAAACGGATGAATCTCAGCGTAGTTCGCCACTTTTATGTTTGTAATTTTAAATTCTTCACTAACATAAGCTGCCATTTCTTCATTAATCCTGCTTTCAGCTTCTGTATACGATATAGCATCTACCAAATAAGGTTCTGTTGTAACCTTTTGTGCTCCTATATCATCTGTTTTTCTATATTTTACTTTGCATTCGTACCAAACTGCGCTCATCTCTATATTTTTTTAAGGATGCCAAAGATAGATTTTAAAGAAAATAAAATTGTTAATTCAGAGAAATAGATATTCACAATTTGAGATAAATTTCTATTTCAACCATTATTCTTTTTTTCGGATGGAATTTACTTATGATTTAACACAATGCTATTTCAAACTATACTATAAACTCGATATTATTTGATAGATTTGTAAGTATAATCCATTAAAAAAAACATTTAATAGATCTATAAAATACCCCAATCTATTTATAAAACTTTAAAAATCAAAAGAATGAAACTTACTAAGTATTTAAGCGGACAAGGTTACGATTTAATCGAAGGTCCGGCAAGAAGCCATAAACCATTGCAATTATGGGTCAAAAAAACCTTTGATGAAGCACAGCTTTATTATGCGAGTATCGAACACGCTTTTAAAAGTGATGTTGTTTTAAATGAAATTGAAAATCCGGCATTAAGCGTTGATGCTACTCAAAAAGACGATTATGGTTTTAATATCGGGATTACACTTTTAGAAGAAATTCTAAAAACACTCGGGCTTGGTACTTTTGAGATTTCTGCGAAAATAAAATCGGGGAAAACAGTAACTATTAGTTATGAAAATTCGATTACAAAAGAATATGCTATTGGAAATTTGGAAGAATATTTATTCGATGCTGATTTCCTGCATCCTAATCCATCGCTTTTAAGAAATGCAAACAACAATAATATCCTGCTTATCACAGGAACTGTTTTTGCCAAAAATCTTGTCGTGAATATCGAAACTGATTTTACATTAGACGCAAGTTTAATTACGAGCCTGAATGCTGTTGCTGAAGGTAAACTGGAATTTACAATGAGCAGCCAAAGCAAATTAAAAATGGTTTCGAATGTTGGTATTTATTTTCCAATTGCGGTTAAGGCAAACAGAATAGATTTTGACAGAAGCCGTTTTCAAAAATTAATATTGGTAACCGATAATATCAATATTTTTTAAGGTTATGAGTTTTGTAAATTTTTCTGAGTTAAACAAACTCAGAAAAATTTACATAGCTTTGTTATTCTATCTAACCCAACTAAACCAAAAAAAATGAGAACATTAGAACAATGGTTTGATGAATACGCTGTTAGTCATCAAAACCCAACAAACAAGGCGATACATTATATATGTGTTCCGGCAATTTACTTTTCTATTGTAGGTTTATTAATGAGTATCCCGAGTGGTATTATTGCCAATACATTACAACTCAATACGCCAATTATAGAAAATTGGGCAGTTGTGGTTTTGCTTTTTGTGCTTGTTTTCTACATTCGATTATCGGTTGTTATGGCAATTAAGATTGCTGTTTTATCTGCAATTTGTCTTGTTGTTAATTATTACATTGGTCAAATTGTTCCGTTATGGGCTTTTTCTATTGGTGTTTTTGTTATTGCCTGGATTGGACAATTCTACGGACATAATATTGAAGGCAAAAAGCCTTCGTTCTTAAAAGATCTTCAGTTTTTAATGATTGGTCCGGCGTGGGTTGTAGAGAATTTGTTTTCCGGGAAGAAGGGAATATAACTCTTTTCTCTAAGATTTGTCATTTCTCCTCCATCGAAATGACAAATCTTAGGGTTTATTTATTGAAATCAATAGTTATGAAAATAGATAATAAAGAAATCCAAATTGAACGTGATGATATCTTTACTTATAGAAGAATCAGGCGCTCGATTGGCTATTTAGGAATAAGTCTGCCTTTTCTTTTAGTTGGGTTTTCTTTTATTGCTATTTTCAAAACGCAGCTTCAGCCCTCAATAAGCGATTATTATTATACTAATCTTCGGGAAATTTTTACCGGAACTTTATGTGCGGTAGGATTATTTTTGATTTGCTATAAAGGCAACAGCAATGCTTCTTTATTTAAAAATGATGGTGTATTAACCAATATTGCCGGAATTATGGCAATTGGTGTAGCGTTCGTCCCGATGAATCCGGATGATTTTGCTATTAAAATATATACGCTCTTTCCGTATCCTGAAAAATGGTTCGGATGGCTTCATTACACTTTTGCCGCTTTATTATTTTTAATTATGGCATTACTCTCCATTAACGTTTTTACCATTGGTCAAAAAAATGAAACAAGAGACCCGAAAAGCATTTTAAACGAAAACAATATTTATAGAGTTTGCGGTTATTCGATATTGGTTTTTGTTGTTATGGTTCCCATTTCTGAAACTTTTAAATTGTTTCCGTATTCGACTTTGGTTTTTGAGGCATTGGCACTTTTTGCTTTCGGAATTGCGTGGTTAATTAAAGGTCGTGCTTTGGGCGATAAGGGAGAAATTGGGCGAAAATTATATCAGGAAAACAATCCTGTTGATACTGAAAAAATATTTGAAGAATAAGGTGATTTTAGAAAAAACTGAATGAAACATCACTTAACTACTTCAATTATAAATGATTATTAATTTAAATTTTATTAATTATGAAAGTAACTTATTATGGACATTCTTGTTTTTCGGTTTATGCTAATGGAAAACACTTACTCTTTGATCCTTTTATTACGCCAAATGAATTAGCAAAAGATGTTGATATTGATGCTATTAAAGCTGATTATATTTTTATTTCGCATGCACATTATGATCATATTTTTGATGTAGAACGCATTGCAAAGAATACCGGAGCGAAGGTTCTTGGGAATTTCGAAATCTATAACTGGCTTTTAAAAAACGGAATCGAAAATGCACATCCTATTAATCCAGGTGGAAAATATGATTTTGATTTCGGATCTGTAAAATGTGTTATTGCACAACATCCGAGTAGTTTTATGGATGGATCTTATGGCGGAATTGCTTGTGGTTTTGTATTAACAACTGTTGACGGAAATTTTTACTACAGCGGAGATACGGCCTTGACTTTAGACATGCAATTGATTCCAAAATTTACGAAACTTGATTTTGCTGTTTTCCCAATTGGCGACGGACTTACGATGGGAATTGAAGAGGCAATTGAAGCTTCTAAATTAGTTGGGGTTACTAAAATATTAGGGGTTCATTATGACACTTTTGGTTTCATTATTATGGACCATCAAAAAGCTGATGAGGGTTTTAAAAATGCAAATCTGAATCTTTATCTACCAAAAATTGATAGTACAATCGAGTTATAATTTTATTACTTGTTGGTTGATTTTGCCGTAAAAAACTGATAAAAAATATTATATTAGCCCAACAGAAAAATCAAACCTTAAAACAAACAGCTCCTTAATGAAAGAAAAAATCCTGAACTCAAAATTGATCTTATTAATTCCGGCATATTGGGCTTGTTTGTTTGACGAAATTATTACAATTATAAATCAATCTGATCAATATTGGAAAGGTGATTTAAGCAAAGCAAATGAAGGAAATCCTATTGGAGCATTTGTGATGGCACATCATACTTCCGGATTATTTATAATTAGTGCGTTATGGCTTGTATTAATTGGAATTATTGGCCATTATTTATCAGGTAAAAAACTGAAAATTTTTGCTCTCTTTGTTTTAATTGTTCATTCTTTTGGAGCATCAAGTTGGTTAAGCCAATTTTATAGTTTTTGGTACATGATCATTTTCATCTTTATTAATTCTATACTTTTTATTGAAGTTGACAGTATTTATGAAAGAAGAAAATTTGAGAAAATAAGAATTTAAAAGACAGTAATTAATCTCAGATTTCAGATCAGTTTATGTCTGATTTCTTTGTATTTAGAACGGCCTACAGGCAACATTTCACCATTTTTAAGTAACATGCTGTATTTTCCACCAGGTTCTACAACAAGTTTGTCTGCTTCGTTCCAACAAAGAATAAAAGATTTATGTATTCTTTCGAATGTCAGAGGAAGCAATTTTTCTAACGATTCTAACGTTTTATCATGCAGTTCAATACGTCCATCTGACAGATGCAATTCAGTATAAATTCCCGCGCCTTTGATGTATTGAATGTCTTTAATGCTTACGAGTTTAATGGCTTTTCCTTTTTTTACCGCCAAATACTGAATATCACGACCTGATTCTTTTGTTGGCGTTGTGAAACGCGTAAAAGCCTGCGCGAGCCTGATTTCATCAAATGGTTTGGGTACAAAATCGAGCACTCCGTAATTAAATGCTGTAATTGCTTTATCAGTATAAGCCGAAATAATAATGGTTTGAAATGACTTGGCAACAAAAGTTTTCAGGATATCAAATCCGTCTTCGCCATTCAGATTTAAGTCCAGCAAAAGCAAATCGATCGATTGTTGCCCGATAGCATTCAATCCATTTTCAAGTGAATCACAAAGCAAAATTTGCACATCTTTATCGAAAAAATCGCGCGTCATTCTTTCGATACGTTTGGCTATTCGGGCTTCGTCTTCAATAATCAGAATCTTCATTTTTTATTAAAAATTTTAATTGTTGTTAGCCAGCCTTCTTCTACCGCACAGGATTCAAAATGCCAATTATTGCCGTAACTTTCATTTAATCTGGCTTTGATGTATTTAAAACCTGTTCCGTTACTTTTGTCTTTCTTTGTTTTTCTGTTTTTTGCAGAAGTTAGCAGCGTATATTGTTTATCATTTTCTTCTTTAATAAAACTTAAAGTAAATTCGATACAGCCTTGCTTAGGTGGCAAGCTGTGTGTAATTCCGTTTTCTATAATAGTATGAATAATAGCGGGCGGAATGGTTTCATTTTCATCAATATTATTTTCTTTCCAATCATAACAAACCTCTTTACGAAAAGACATTACCTGCAGGTGTTTTTGGCATAATTCTATTTCTTGCCTGACAGGAATAAGGGTATCTTCGGCAATGGCGTTCATAATATCAAATTCGTCTGCCAGTGCGCGAATAAATACAACTCCTTGCTGCGGTGATTCTTCAATCCAATCAATCAATGAAGTTAGCGTATTACGAAGAAAATGCGGTTGGATATTTTTCTTAACCAATTCAAGCTGCAATCTTGACGATAATAACAAAGATGCGTTATGAGCTTCTTCAATAGCTTTAGCCCGAATTGTATGCAAATAGAGCATAGAAAGTACAATAATGGTAAATGTCATAAACAATCCAAAATCATAAACCAAATAGTAATTCACTACTGCACTAAAAAATAAGCCAGTCATTACAATTAGTCCGCCTTTAATTTTTCTAAATACTGCATTGCTTGCAATCACAACAGAAGCAAGCCACATAGCATAACTAAAACGCATGGCTGTAATATCATAATGATGGTAATTAAGAATATAAATCGCAATAAGTTTACTAAATAAAAGCAGCAAAAACAGTCGTTTTTTCTCAAAACCAAACTGCAGCATAAAATATAAGGGAATCAATAGTGAAATTGCAAAAGTGAGCCAACCAACGATTTCCAGTCGAACATAAAATTTAGTATACGGAATCTTGATGTAAAACTTGACGTATTCTATAATTAGCAAACTGAAGAAAAGTAAACAGATTATCCCAAAAAGCAATACTGTTATTTCCTGGCGACTACTGTTGATATAGAGAAAAAAATAATAGATAGCGGCAATTAAAAATGCTCCCGCCATGAGATTCATAAAAGACATGATAATGAGTGGGATGCGAATAAGTTGAAGGTAGCTTTCGAGCTTTACATCAATTCCCCGATGCTCTTCTCTTAGTGAGGTTTGTGTTCCGATTACGGTGACAACATGTTTACCTATAGTAGCTAATTTTTCTGGTACCTGATAATAAGTTGTTTCGGTTCCTGCCACTTCTGCCTGACCTGATTTAGCCATTTGCCCATTGCTGCCTACTAAAATGCCATCCCAATAAACATCAAAAGCTCCAAAACCATTAATTTGCATGCCCAATGGTTGAGCCTTATTATCACGTTTGAGCAACTTTAAATCAATCCGAGCCTGAAAAATCGAATGATTTGTTGTTCCCAGATAATTTTGAGGGACTCCATTACTATCATAGTAACTTGGATCTGATTCTAGGTAATCTACATCATTTTTGCATGATGTAAATACGAGCAGAAAGGCGATAAAAAGTACAAAACGATACATGAGATAAAGATAATATAAATATCGAATGGAGAAATGCATTTCAAAAGCTCATCGAGCCGTTGACATGTTTTAAAAGATACCATTTTATTTTATCTGCTAATCTTGCAGTATGAAAACACTAATAACCAACATTCTTATCCTGTTTTTTTACTCAGCCACCGCTCAACAAACGGTTGTATCCGGCGAAGTACAGGATAATACAACCAAAGAAACTTTGCCGTATGTAACCGTTACGGTAAAAGATAACGCTCTCAAAACATTAGCCATTGGTATTACTGATGAACACGGTATTTTTCGTCTGGAAAATTTACCAATTGGTAAAATGACGATCGCTTTCAGTTTTATAGGTTATCAGGCTTATAATCGACCTTTTGAAATAATTTCCGGTAAAACAAAAACAGAACTGGGAATTATTGGTTTAAAAACTGATGCGGTAGAATTGAATGCGGTAGAAATTAGCAGTGAAAAACCGAATGTTAGTTTAAGGCTGGATAAAAAGGTTTTTGAAGTGGGCAAAGATGTCCTTTCTCAAAATGGTTCTGCTCATGATGTTTTAAACGGAGTGCCTTCTGTAGCGGTTAGTCCAACGGGAACAATAAGTCTTCGAGGGAACAGCAGTGTATTGGTGTTAATTAACGGTCGCCAGTCAGGTCTTACGCAAAGCAATGCACTTGATCAGATCGCTGCCGACCAAATTGAACGAATAGAAGTAATTACGAATCCTTCATCGAGGTACGACGCTTCTGGTTCTGCAGGAATTATCAATATTATATTGAAGAAAAACAAAAAAAGTGGTTTTAGCGGTCAGGTACGATTAGTTGCCGGTTCGCCAAACGACAGCCGACTTAATCCAAGCATCAATTTTAAATCGGATAAAATTAACATCTTTTCTAATTTTAGTATTCGCTCTTCTGATTATGTGGGTTTGTATACTACAAATCAGTCGAGTATTAATGATGGCACGCCAACTTTAATGAATCGTGTGCAGAATGAGGATCGTCACGATGATGGTAAACTAATTTATTTTGGTGCTGATTATTTTATTAATGAGCATCAAACGATTACGGCTGCTTTTTTAAAGAATGCCACGCATGATAATGATAAAACGCATTTACTATATGATTACAAGAATGCGAATACTTCTGCTCAGGACAGCACTTTGACAAGGGATGGAAAATCTTTGGAAAAACGAGATTATAATCAATTAGAATTTAATTATACGCACACCTTTAAACAGCCTGCAAAAAAATGGACTGTTGATATGCAGTATGATTGGTGGAATAGCGATAAGAACTGGAATCTTTCTACTCAGCGTTTATCTCCAACTCCGATTATTTATCCCGGCATTAGAACAAACTCAATTGGCCAAAGCAAGGATTTACTTGTTCAGAGTGATTTTATACAGCCTATTGATAGTATTTCGGTATTAGAACTTGGTGTTAAAACGGAAATTCGTAAAGTATCGAGTGATTTTTTAGCTGAAGAACAACAAGGAGATAGTTGGTCAGTGTATCAGGATATTGATAATCATTTAAATTACAAGGAGACTATTAGCAGCGCTTATACGCAGTTTAGCAGTAAGTTTAAGAAGTTTAATTATATGCTTGGTCTGCGTACAGAATTGACACGCATTTCTATTACAGATATTAAAAATACTTATAGCGACGATAAAAAGTACGACAAGTTGTTTCCTACGGTTAATATGAGTTATAAGTTTGATGCTTCAACTTTACAACTGAATTATAGCAAGCGTATTAATCGTCCGTCGTTGTATGCCTTATATCCGTTTAATGAACTGACTGATTTAAACGCACAATATATTGGAAATCCTGAGCTTAATCCTTCTTATTCTGATGTTTTTGAGCTTGGTTTTCTTAAAACCTGGAAAAAATTAACCCTGAATCCATCTGTTTATTACCAAAGGGAAAAAGGTTATATTCAGGATTTTACGTATCGCGAGAATGATATCTTTTTTACAACGCCTATTAATATCGATTATGAAACGCGCAGTGGTATCGAGCTTTCTACATTATACAATCCGTTGAAGTGGTTACAGATAAATGCTGAAATGAATTTTTATAGTTTCTCGCAAAAAGGAAATTATATGGAAAAAAATCTTGACTATAGCGGAGAAACTTTTACGGGACGTTTAAGCACACAAATTAAATTTCCTGCTAAATTTAGTTTTCAGGGTCGCTATAATTTTCGTGGTGCGCAACAAAATGCACAAACCAGAAATGCTGCATTGCAATCGCTCGATTTTGGTTTGAGCAAGATTTTATTAAAAGATAAGGCTACTATTGTATTTGATGTGAGTAATGCTTTTAACCTGCGTCAAAACAAAAGCACTACGACTGGTACGGATTATTTATTTACTGAAAACAGTATCCCAAACGCCGCACGTTATCGACTTAGTTTTGTTTATCGTTTTAACCTTACGGATCAAAAAGCGATCAGACAAGCCAATAGCGCCAATCGTAATTAAAAACATAACATCTGACATTAAAATTACTTTAATGCCAGATGTTTTTACAAATCAACCTTCAATTAAATTCTTATTTTACTACATAGGAAACTTTATCTGCTTCGCAAAGCCTGAAATAACCAAAAGCAAAATTATTAGCATCGCTTGTATTGACAATATTACCTCTAATATTACCGGGTGGAATCGAGAAAGGACTTCCTCCGTATATATCTAAAATTAGATTCATATAGTTATAGAAATTTTTAGAAATACCGCGATTTGTAATATCTACAACGGTTCCCGGTTGTATTTTATCTTCATCAGAAAATCGCGTGTTTATTTCATTTCCATTATATAATTCATCTTTTGTAAGTTCGTATTCCGGAAAAATCAGGAAATCACTTTTATAATCTGTCAAATAAAAATTAGTCTCATCAACTGGATCTTTATAATAAAAAGTAAGTTCGATTACATCTTCTCCTCCAAAATCCGGAACAACTTTTTGTTCTACCCTGTCAATTGGTGTTACCGAAGTCAGTTTTTCAACTGCTGTAAAACTTTGTCCTTCAGCAGTTACAAAAAGTGTATAATTCATATTGAGAACAGGAACAAAATTAGTACATACATACGATCCCGGTTCAGTTTCATTAAAAGTAAAAACATCTCCGTTGCTGTTTTGTACTTTTACCTGAGCTCCTGAAACTTTTGGTGTCGTGTTATTATAATACGGAGCCGTTTTACTGATTTTTATAGTCTGTTCATTACCTGTTGTTCCTTTTAGCCAAATAATTTCAGCGTCTACGACTATTTTTGTTTCACCAGTTTCTAAATCAAGCGTTACCACATCTTCGCAAGATGAAAAGAACACTAGAAAAAGAAGACTAAATAAAGCTAAAACCTTATTTTTAAAATTATATTTTTCTAACTTTTGCATGATCATTAAAATTTAAAATTATAAGAAACACCAGGAACTATTCCAAAAATAGAAAGCCTTCTGGTTTCATTTGCTCCCGTATCAGCATTTGTTGCAAACGTCATAGAAGCAGCATTTTTTCTGTTGTAGATATTGTAAATACTGAATACCCAATAGCTTTGCCATCCTTTCTTTTTATCTGGTTTAGGCGTATAGGTTGCTGCCAGATCTAAGTGATGAAAAACTGGCAATCTGTTTTCGTTTCTCAATGAAAAGTTAGGAATATTGATGCCTCCAAACTCGTAATATGAATTTGCATACGTTACGGGCTGGCCTGATTGTAAGGAGAAATTAGCATTAAAAGACCATTTTGGATTGTATTGGTAACTGCCCACAACATTCAGATTATGCAGTTTATCATATCCTGACAAATACCAGTCTCCGTTTGCAACTCCAGGTTCTTCCGGCGTTCTTCCGGGTGTTTTTTGTTCTGCTCTTGATAAAGTATACGAAACCCAGCCTGTAAAATCGCCTGTATTTTTTCTCAATAATAATTCTAAACCATACGATCTGGCTTTACCGTTCAGGATGACCTGCTCTATATTATTATTTGCCAAAATATCTGCTCCGTCTATATAATCGATTCGGTTTTGGATATTCTTATAAAACATTTCTCCTTCAAAAGAATAATCGCCGTCTTTAAAATTCTTAAAATAACCTACAGCATATTGATCCAGAATCTGAGGTTTTGTAAAAGGTCCGCTTGGAGTCCAGATACTCATTGGCAATGGCGACTGGGTATTAGACAAAATATGAATATACTGTGCCATTCTATTGTAACTTGCTTTTACCGAAGTATTGTCGTTAAAAGCAAATGATAATGCTGCACGTGGTTCCAGATTATTAAATTTACTTATTGTTTCTCCGCTTTTATACGAGATACTTCCTGTTGGAGTTCCTTCTTCATAAATATTATATAGCGGATTATAAACTACTGCCTGTCCATTTTCGTAGGTGCTAATTTCCTCACCTCCTAAACGGTAAAACATACTGTAACGAAGCCCATATCGAAGATTTAACTTCTCTGTTATCTGATGTTCGAAATCAAGATAAACAGAAGATTCAAAAGAATATTTTTTATCAAGCTGCTTGTAATTAAATTGTGAGTCTGAACTGGTTGGCTGTACGGTTCCCGGATTAAAGTCATAGTATTGACCGTCGATTCCGTAATTAAGTTTAAGCTTTTCTGTTACAGCATGATTCCACGCATACTTAAATCCGTAGGTTCTTATAGTATTGTTCCACTCAAAACTTTCTGTTGAAATGCCCAGATTAAATTTATAATCACTGTAGAAAACAGATAAATTGGTGTTTAAATTATCTGAAAATTTATGTTTCCAGCTTAAAATTCCCATTGTGTTTCCGTATGTGCTTGAAAAACGATCATTGATATCGAAAACATCATTTCCTAAATATCCGGAAAAAGCCAGCGTATTATTTGCACCAAAACGATAATTTAATTTGGTATTAATATCATAAAACATGGCTGAATTAGCATTATTTGCCAGCTTTAAAAATAAATGTGCATACGAAGTTCTTGCAGCAATAATAAATGAACCTTTTTCTTTTTTGATTGGCCCTTGTACCAATAAACGACTCGATATTAAACCAATACCACCGTTTACTTTATAGTTTTCAAAATCACCGGTTTGCTGACTTACATCAAGAACTGAAGAAACTCTTCCTCCAAATTTAGAAGGAATACCACCTTTGTATAAATCCAGTCCGCTGATAATATCTGCATTAAAGATCGAAAAAAAACCGAACATATGAGAGTCTCCATAAACAGGAGCTCCGTCTAAAAGAATCAAATTCTGATCTGCAGCTCCTCCGCGGACATTAAAACCAGAAGAAAGTTCTCCTGCATTTGTTACTCCGGGCAATGTTAATATAGATTTTAAAGGATCCGGCTCGCCCATTGCGGCCGGAATTCTCTTTATTTCTTCCATAGTAAGCTTATTAACACTCATTTGAGTATTTCTTACATCTACTGCTTTGTTGTTCGTAACGATTACCTGATCTAATTGCTGGCTGTCGGCTTCCATATTAAAATCAACCCTGACATCATCAGAAACGGTAATTTGTTTTTCTTTATTTTTAAAACCTACATAACTAATCAAAACCGTATAAGTTCCTTTGTCCAGTTCTATAGAAAACATTCCGTTTCTATCGGTTGTGGCGCCTGTTTCTATTTCTTTAATAAAAACATTGGCACCAATAACCGATTCTTTTTTGTCATCAAGAACCTGTCCTGTTAACTTGCTTTTTTTTTTGGTTGTTTTTGTGGATTTCTGTTTTACAAAAATATTATTGCCCACAATAGAAAATTGAATCAACTTATTTTGGTTCAGTTCACTTATAAGTTCTTTTATTTCTATACCATTGTAGGTGTTCTTTTGGGTAAAATACTTCTGATTTTTATCAATTTGATCGGTAAAAGCAAATTTATAATCTGTTTGATTTTCAATCTGTTTGAAAAGCTCTTTAAGAGTAACATTTTTATCTACAGTTATTGTGACATTTTGAGAGAACATGCACAAACTGAATAAAAAAAAGCATGCTGAAATTATATGCTTCATGAAATTTCGTATTTTTGAATATTATTAAATGGGAATAGTTCTATACTATCCTGAAGAATATTAGGAAGGATGTTTAGTTTCGCGGCTAGGACATCCTTTTCTTTTCTATTGAAAAGTAATCTGTTTTACTTTTTCATTTATTTCAAAGTTTAGGTTATACATTTCTGATATTAATTGGACAATCGTATTTAAATCTTCTTTTTTATTTATTCGAACTGTAATCCTCTGGTTCGAATATTCTGCCGGAATAGTGACTTTATAACCATAATTCGACTCGATATAAGTGCTGACAACGCTTAGTTTTTCATTATCAAAATCCATAAATCTGTTAAATTCTGTTACCAAAGCGGTTTTGTTTCCATAAGTAAATTTTTCGCCGGGTTTCAGTATCCATTTTTCAGTCTGGTTTTTTACGCTCATCTGAACGCTTCCTTCATAAAGTTCAACAGCCACTTCTTTTTTAGTATATCCTTTTACGGTAAAAGAAGTTCCTAAAACTGTTGTTGTTGTTTCATTACAAAATACCTGAAAAGGATGTTTTTTGTCTTTTTTAACTTTAAAATAAGCTTCACCCGAAACTTCGACTTTTCTGTTGTTCGCAAAATTATTGGCATAAACAATTTTAGAACTTGGACTCAATTCTACTATTGAGTTATCCGGCAATGCAATCGTTTTTATTACAGAAGTTGTATTTTCAATTGTATTTTCGGCAACCTGAACATTATTAATTAAAGGATTACTAGTATTAAAATAAATTCCAGTCCCAATAAGAACAAAAATTAAAACGGCCGCTGCCGCATAATAACGCCATGGCTTAAACTTCTGCTTTTTTGAAGGAAATGTTTTTGATTGGAAATTTTCCCAGGAAAGCTCTTTTTCATTATCAGAATGAGAAATGGGTGTTTCGTCCCATATTTTTTTTAATTCTTCTTCTAATTTCTTTTCGTCCATATCTCTCAGTGTTAAAGTTTTTGACAATAAAATCCCTGTTTATTAAAAACATTATAAACCATTTCTTTTATATCTCTGTTGGTTTCGATTCTTAGAATATGATCATTATTTTCTAAATCAAAATTCATAATACAATCAGAAATGATAAACTGCAGAAGCACTACAATAAAGCTTGCATCTTCTGTGGTTGTAACATCGGTTTTATAAGACTCAATATGCATTTTTATGTTCCTGTTTATATCTATAACAAACGAGAACATAAAAGTTCCTAATGGTCTTCGATTTTTTTTCTAATAAATTTACTGGCGAGGTAAATATGATTGGCAATCGTTTTTTCAGAAAGGTCTGTAATTGCCGCAATCTCCTTATAGCTAAGGTTTTCCAGTTTATGTAAAGTAAATATTTTTTGCTGTTGCTCAGGAAGCTGATTTATGAAATTGTATAGTTTTTCTTTTCTTTCTTCAAAAATTCCTGTTTCCGGCTGCTCCTGCTCCATTTCAAACTGTGAAGGATCAAGCTGAATTATTTTATTTTCTCTGTTGACATGATTGATAATGATATTCTTGCAGATGGTAAACAATTGTTTATCAAATAACACTTCTTCATTAAGCAATTCTCTTTTATTATAGAGTCTTAAAAAAGTTTCCTGAACGAAATCCTGCGGAGTAAGGACTGTAAAATTGAATCGTTTGGCAATGTTTATTAGTTTGTCATAGTAATTTAGATAAGCTTCTCTGAAAGAAGCTTCATTACCTTTTTTTAAACTTAATATAAACTTTCTGTTGTCCATAACGTAAATATCGATCACTATTCTAAACTCAATGTCTAAAATAATATTGTACTCCAAAGTGGATAGCTAAGACTATCTTGCTTATTTTTTAAATAAATTTTGAAGTTGCAAAGAACAGGAATTTATTCTAAAATTATTTAACTGAAAAAATATAGTTTCAAAAAATTATAGTTTCAATCTCAATCAACGAAATACTGATTTAATAAAATTAGTCAAACCAGAATAAAAACAATCCATTCTAAAATTAGTTTATATTAGCTATTTCAAAAACATAGTAATGACTTAAATCTTTCTGAAATAGAAGGATTGATGTTATTTTATGGCATGTAAAGCTAAGTTAGCTGACATTTAACAAAACATAAAATGAATAAAAAAATCCTATTGGCATTACTTCTTGTGAACATATTTTGCGCACAATACATTGTTTACGGACAGGAAAAAAAGAGTGAAATCGTTACTTCAGAATCTATTAGTATTGAGACTGATAAAATTTTCGACAGGCTTGTTCAAATTAGAAGGGAACTTCATGAAAATCCTGAACTTGCGGGCAAAGAAAAGGGAACTCAGGAAGTTATAAAAAAATACTTGTTGGATTTAGGTCTTCAAGTTGAAACCGATATTTACGGCTATGGCGTGGTTGGTATTTTAAAAGGTGCTAAAAAGGGTAAAAAAATCGGCTGGCGTGCAGATATGGATGCTTTACCAAATGACTTTCCTGATAAATCTGATTTTAAATCTAAGGTAAAAGGTGTTCAACATGGTTGTGGACATGATGTACACATGGCAATTGGACTAGGAATAGCGGAAGTTTTGGCAAAAAACAAAAAGTCATTGCATGGTACGGTTTATTTTATTTTTCAGCCGGAAGAAGAAACGTTCATTGGGGCAAAAAGAATTATTGAAAATAAAATCTTTGTCAAATTTAAGCTTGATGAGATTTATGCTCTTCATGTAACAGCATTACCGGTTGGACAAATAATGGTAAAGCCGAATGAATTGTTTGCCTACCAAAAAGAAATAGGAATACAATTTAAAAATACACTATCGGGTGAAGAGGTAAAAGAACTCACATCAAAAATTCGTAATTCCTTAGTTAGATCAACCGATGGAAGCAAGCCATGGGAAATTCAATCTATTATAGATCCTAAAATTGGATTGACGAATGTAAACACAATATTTAAGGATTATTTAATTACTGAAGAAAATTTTAGGGCTTATTCTAAAAGCGATGGATTTCATGTCAATGCAGAAATTTATGAAACAGATGCAACTCGATTAAAAAACATTATTCCTACGGTTGAGCAGCTATTAAAGGACAATAATTATGCTTCTCAAATACTTTCTATTCGTTTCATAAAAGAAAATCCAACCGTTTTAAACGATCCAAATTTAACCCGCAGGTCTATAAATACACTTGATACTATTTACGGAAAAGGGTTTGTCACAAATGACTACGGACAAGTTCCTTATTTTAATGATGATTTC
The DNA here is from genome assembly GCF_009707955.1 of Flavobacterium sp. LC2016-13. GTDB lineage: Bacteria > Bacteroidota > Bacteroidia > Flavobacteriales > Flavobacteriaceae > Flavobacterium. Next base: position 237,031 of record NZ_WMDQ01000001.1, read on the forward strand.
ATTTATTTTCAACAAAAAATTCCTGGTGTTTATTTCTTACTCGGAGGTTCTAATTTCGAAAAAGGAATGATCGCAATGAATCACGCTCCTAATTTTGAAGTCGATGAAGAGTGCATTAGAATTGGAGTTAGGACATTTTCTTCGTTGGTATTTGAAAGGGGAAAATGAAATTAAACACTTCTGCTAAAATAATTTATCTTATAAAAACAAGAAAATTTAAAACTATTTAATAAAAAACATTCGCACTAATTTTATGGAAGAAACTAAAAAGATAAAAAACACAATAATTTTGACAACAATAATTTGTTGTGTTTATCTTTTACTGATAATATTTTACCATCACATTGATAAGAATTTATCCGGAGTTCTTTACATTTTTTTTACATCACTAATACCAATAACATTTTTAACAATCATTGTTTTTGGCATTAAAGGAATTATTAAAGTTATTAAAAACAGACATAATTTAAATTTAAAAAAATGTTTTCCAACAATAATTTGTTCATTAACAATTTTATATACTTTTTTTTCTCCTTATAGACTTGACTCTGAAAATCTTGAAAGTAAAGTTGAGCTTAGAGCTTGTTATGAAGGAACTCAAAATCAAGCTTACATTTTATTTCGTGAAGACAAAACATTTGAGCTAAATTGGACTGGTGTTTTTGGATATAACGAATGGTGGACGGGAAAGTGGCAGAAAAAAGGAAATCTTCTATTGCTTAAATATGATGATAAAAATGTTGAACAACCTTGGAGATACAATTTTAATAGCAAATGGTTATTTAAATCCCATTGGAAAATCAGTTGACAAAGTAAAATATCCCAGACCAATGTTTTATCTCGGATATTGCAAGCATGAAAATTAAAAAAATTCTTAAAAAATACTTATATCAATTTCATTTTGAACAACTTAAAATAAACGATCTTAAATCATCACTAAATAATTTTCCGGTATTACCTAAGTATAACATATGCCCGGATTCATATTCTTTAAAAATGACTCTGTCTGCAGCAAAATTTGCTTTTTCGGTACTTTTTTTAGCATATCCTATCGGAGTGGCCAAATCATAACTTCCTCCCGCTATAAATACTTTTAGATTTGGAGTTCTGCGTAAAACAACATTTAAATCGTCTGTAAAATCAGGACCTTCTTTAGTTTCTTTTCGCGACCATTGCCATTGAAACGAAATATTTTTCCAATCGATAGTTTTATAAGGATCCTGAATCTCAATTTTTAATTTTGAAGCTAATAGTTCTCTAAATGCAGCCGTAAATCCGGGAACATACCTCGCCATTGACGGATCATCTGCAACCGGATCATTACCGGAATGTTCAAGCGGAAGATTGTATCTTGTATCATATAATCCAATCTGTAGATTTTCTTCTAATAAAAGGCTGTCTGAGAAAATTTTTGGAGTTATTTCAAGCGTTGACGAAAAAAAATCTTTAGAGAGTCCTGTATATGTGCAAAGTTTATCAATTATAATGCTTCTTTCCTGTACCGAAAGTTTTTGTTGGTTGTCCAGTAAAAGTGCATTCAAATAGTCTCTTTCTGCAAATGCTACAACTTCTTTTTGAAATTCTTCGTAAGAATATGGCGTTTTGTTTATTTTATTATAATACCAGGCTGTTTTTGCTAAAGTGGGAAGTAATGATGCTGCTCTTTCTAATTTAGCCTCTACTGTTAACTTTTTTAAGGGTGATTCCAGCGTAGTTCCCAACATAATAATACCGTTTAATGTAATGCCTCTCATTACACCAGAATAGGTTACACCACCCATAAGTGCTCTGGGAAGAACGGATACTCGTTGACTTCCATAGCTTTCTCCAATAAGAAACTTTGGAGAATTCCATCTATTATTTTTATTTAACCACTTTTCTATAAACTGCGCCATTGATTCAGCGTCCTGATCTACTCCATAAAAATCTTGTGGCGTACCAGGAAAAATAATATGACTGTAACCGGTTCCTACGGGATCAACAAAAACCAAATCTGCTACATCCAGCAAACAATCTGTATTCGATTCTAATTCAAATGGAGGTAAATTAGAGGAATTAATTTCCGGAGTCAATTTTACTTTCCATGGTGCAATACTACTCAGATGCAACCAAATAGAAGATGATCCGGGACCGCCATTAAATATAAAAATGACTGGCCTGACTTCATTTTTTTTACTTTTTTTTATATAGGAAAAACTAAATACGCTGGCTATAACTTTATTATCATTATTTTTAAGAAATATTTCATCTGCTATTGCGGTGAAATCTAAAGGTTTTCCATTAATATCTATGGTGTGTTTTGTAGTGAAGAAAAGCTGTTTTTTACTCGTTTCATCCACAGCATTTTCCTGACTAAAAACGGACAATGAAAAGAAATAAAAAAAAGTGATTAGAAAGAATCTCACAATATTTGGCATGAAATAATTGATTTAAATGAATAACAAAATTCGATCTATTTTTTTGAAAATTCGCGTCTAATTCTACTTAATGATGTATCGGTAACATTTAGATAAGAAGCTATTTGTTTGAGCTGTGCAAATTGAAATACTTCTTTATTGGTCGTAATAAGGTTTTCATACCTGGCTTCACCACTCAGATTAATTAATTCGAGCGCACGTTTTTTATACATCATGTATTCTTTAGCCAACATTTTTACTCCATAAGCCCTAAATTCCGGAATAGTATGCAGCAGTGAATTTAATTGTTCATAGCTAATGGCATAACCTCTGCAATCTGTAACTGCCTGTATATTCTCAGTTGATTTGGTTTTTAAATAAAATGATGAGACTTCAAATACCACACTGTCTTTTTGATAGAAATTTGTAGTTATTTCATTCCCATCAATATCATGTGTAAACGCTCTCATAAAACCGCTCTGTAAAAAGAAATAATGTTCATTTATCTTTCCTTCTCTAAGAAAAAATTCATTTTTTTCAATCGTAATTTCTTCAAAGAACTCTACCACATCATCTAAGGTGCGATCTGGAAATGGTAAATTTTTTATGATGTAATTTTTTAGTCCTTGCTTGTCCATTTATTTTTTTGTTAATAATTACACTCAACAGCTTCTTTACAAGACCATTGCAAGTCAAAATTAATCAATTACCTAATAATTAAGTAAAACACAATATTAAATTACTTAAAAAAAAGGACACCTTTAAGGGACAAAAGAGAGACATTTTTTCTAAATATTTGAGAGATATGAATATAGAGTTATATCATTAGGAAGTTTTATCTTAGAAATGATTCTCTCTTTTCTTTTTTTACTTGCATATATTGTTATATTCAACAGGTTTGAAATCTCTTTAGTCGTTAAATTCATATAGATATAGGCAATATAACGCATATCATTTGATGTTAATTCAGGATGTAGTTTTCGAAGTCTGCCCAAAAAACCTGGATTTATCTCTTCAAAATGAAAAACAAATGTTTCCCATTCGTTATCGCTTCTCAAATAATTTTTTAAATGTTTAATCTGTGTATTTAAAGCGGGCACTTTCGAAAGTTCCGGTATATTTTCGATAGTCAAAAGCAAATTATTGATAAGTTGATTTCTGCCGGAATGATATAATGCTCTCGCAGAAAGTTTCTTATTTTTCAATTCAATTTCTTTTTGAAGCAATTCCTGTTCACTCTTCATTTCATGAATCTGCTTTTCCAGTTCTAGATTTTTTTTCTGGGCTGTTATTCTTTTTTGCCTTTGTATCAGCATCAGAAGCACCACTATGAGCAGGATTATTATATTTATTGAATAATAAAATTCATGTTCACTTTGCAATTGCATAAACCCATTGTTTATTTTTTTTCTGTGCATTTAAATCTACTTCGATAAATTATACAATTCAAATACGTTAATAGATGTTATTTATAATTTGAGGTAAGAACCACTGTGTTTCGTTTCAAGATTTTTATTGACTACAATGATCCTTACCTGAAATATTTTTAATTCAAACTACAGTTATTTTGTTTCTACAGCAATGATTTGGGCCAAAACGTGTGGGAACATGATAAATGGTGTATGACTTGACGGAAGAGAATATAATCTTTCAATAGCCGCATCTTTTGTCATTTTTTGCTGAAGCGAATATCCTATTGTGTGGTCATTTAAAGTGTAAACAAATACTTTACTGATTTTCCCAAATTTGCCCTCAGTCAGCATTACCGGAGTTGCTAAAGGTGCTAATGGTTCAGGTTTTAAATTATTACTTACATAATCTACTACTTGTTTAGGAGCATCGGCAAGGAAAACATCCGCAATACCTTCTTTTTTGATGCTCGCAATTCCTGCTTTCTCATCTACAATAAGATTTTTTCCAACATGACTTTCTGCATCAGTTTGCGCAATAGACAATAAGCTTTCACTGTTTTTTGGTACGTAAGCAGCAATGTAAATTATCTTTTTTATCTGTGGTGCAATGTCTTCTGCAACCTGACTTGCTACAATTCCGCCAAAACTATGTGCAACAAGCACTACATTTTGTTTGTTTCCAATGGCTTTTTTAACCTCTTCAACATAAAGTTTTAAGCTAATTGTTGAAATTGCTGTGTTATCACTTCCGTGTCCGGGAAGGTTAACAGAAATAACCGAGTTTCCACCTGCAGTTAAATCTTCCGAAACATGTTGCCAATCATTTGACGATGACCATGCGCCGTGGATTATTACAATTGTATTTTCATTTTTAGCTTTATTCGTTTGTGATGAAGCTGTAATAGTCGTCAATAATAGCATTGCTATTAATAAAATTGAATTTTTCATAGTTATAATTTTAAAGTGTTATTTATGTTGTGAAATGTTTTTTTAGTTAGATTCTAAAGCTATAATAGCGGATAATATTTGAGGAAATACTACAAATGGCGTATGGCTTGAAGGAAGCGAATACGTTCTTAAAATCCCCGCATCTTGAACCATTTTTTGTTGAAGTGAATAACCAATGGTATGATCATTTTGACTGTGGATATATACCTTAATAATTTGACCAAAATTAACATCAGTTAATCTGACCGGAGTTGATAATGGAGCTAAAGGTTCAGGTCGAAGATTATTGGTAACATATTCTGCTACTGGTTTTGGCGCATCGGCTAAAAAAACATCTGTAATTGACTCTTTATTTATAGCGGCAACTCCTGCTAGTTCATCTACAATAAGATTTTTACCTACAAGACTCTCTGAATCCATTTGTGCAAGTGACAGTAAACTATCTCCATTTTTAGGAACGAAGGCAGCGATGTAAATTAGTTTTTTGATTTGTGGAGCAATCAGCTCGGCTACTTCACTTACGACTATTCCGCCAAAGCTGTGACCTACAAGAGTAACATCTGTTGCATTGCCAATTGCTTTTAAAACCTCGTATACATAAAGTTGTAAGCTAATATTCGATACAGGTGTTTGATCACTACCATGACCAGGAAGATTTACAATAATCAGATCACTTTCTGCAGAAGCAAGATGACCTGCAACATGATGCCAGTCATTAGCAGATGACCATGCTCCGTGAACAATTACAATTGTGTTTTTACTGTTTGATGATGAAGAATTTAATTCGTTCTGTGTGTTGTTTTTTTCTGTTTCCATAATATTATTTGTTTAATACTATGCAAAGAAAGAGCGAATAAAACCTGCAGCACTTGTCTTGTGACAAGTAATGAAATTACATCTGTTTTTTTTAATTTTTTCCTTACTATACTTTATGATGTAATTGTTGGTAAAGTCGAAGGGTTATAAAAATTCGAACCTTTTATTAGGAGACTTGAAGACTTTAAATGAAGTCAATTAATCTTATCTTTTAAAAATAGTAATATCTTAGCTATAAACTAAAATTGGCTTAAATTTCTGAAGCAATGAAATTGAATCTATTTAACGTATAAATAATTAGCAGAAGGCCTTCACAGAATATCAAAACAAACACAATATGAAAAGCATAATTTTTATACTTATTAGTTTTCTTCTTATAAGTTGTAGAACAAACTCAAAACTAACAGGAGAATATCAAGCTAATTTATCTGACAGTACAAATTATACTTTCAATTTGTCTGCTAAACAATATACTCACAAATGGCCCGGTGGAACGTTTTCAAAAGGGAAGTTCAAAATTTTAGATTTAAGTTCAGAAAAAAAATTATTGGTGTGTAATGAATTAGTTTTAAAAAGAGCCAATGGAGTAATTAAAGAAGCAAATGGTTCTGGAGATTCTATTAACATAGGTACTTATACGGCTTATAAAAACTTTGGAGCGACAGTTTTTGAGATAACTTCAAAAGAAAAAACTTTGAGATACAGAAAAACATATGCAAACGAGTTGCAAAAAACAGAAAGTGAAGGAATTATGGTAAAAATAAAGTAATCCGTTTAATATGCAGGTAATTATATATGTTTGAAAGTGTGGTTCTAATCTAATCAGGTCAATTTCATGGAATTTGCAAACCACTAATATTATAAAATAAAGATTACAAATACTCTTAAAAAGACATAAAAAAAGTCTATTTCGTAATGAAATAGACTTTTTATTAAGTGACCGCGGAGGGGTTCGAACCCCCAACCCTCAGAGCCGAAATCTGATATTCTATCCAGTTGAACTACGCGGTCGGTTGATTTATGATTTTAGAGTTTAGATTTTAAATTGCTGATTGAAATTTAAAATCTGAACTCTAAATTATTTAAACTAATAACTTCTTAACAATAGTAGAAATAGTTTTTCCTTCAGCAGTTCCGCCTAATTGAGCAGATGCTAATCCCATAACTTTACCCATTGAAGCTATTCCTGAAGCTCCTGTTTCAGCAATGATTTTAGCAATTACTGCTTCTACTTCTTCTTCGCTTAATTGAGCTGGTAAGAATTTTTCGATTACAGCGATTTGAGCCAATTCTGGTTCTGCTAAATCAGGACGGCTTTGTTCTGTAAAAATTCTTGCGCTTTCTTTACGGGTTTTAACCAATCTCTGAAGCAATTTTATTTCATCGTCTTCAGTTAATTCTTCTTTAGAACCTGAAGCTGTTGCAGCTAATAACATTTCTGATTTAATTGCTCTTAAAGCTTCTAATGCTACTGTATCTTTTGCTCTCATGGCGGTTTTAATCTCGTCCATGATTAATGTTTGTAAACTCATTTTATTTTTTTATTTGAATAAGCTAATGCTTATAATTGATATATTATTCTGAATAGTTGTTCTCGACCAATTATAATTTATTATCATTTATCAGGCTGAGCGAAGTCGAAGCCCAGTTATGCAATAAACCTTCGACTTCGCTCAGGATGACAATATTTCTTTTATAAATTACTTTTAAAAGTCAAATTTCTAAATTCTGTGCGAAGATAAAAAAAATAACCCGAAAATTAAATCCAATTTTCGGGTTATCCTAATATTATGAATGTAACCTTAATCTACGTTATCGTGCAAAAATGAATTGTTTGAGCGCAATTGTAAATCGTTATTACTATCAGTACCAACAGATATTCTTGAATTGGTTGTATTCGATTGATTATTTGAAAGATCGATACCTAACCTTTTGTAAGCTGGCTCTTTTTCAAGTTCATCAATTCTAGAAACATTGTTATGGAATTTATAATTAAATTCTTTTAGTTTCTTTCTTCTTTCTTCTGCTCTTAAACGTAACGTTTCTTCGATAGTTAATTCTAACGGAGATACATTGTCTGTCGTTGTAAATGAAGCTTCCTGAGCAAAATCAACTCTTGGTTTCATGGTAATGTTTAATTCCGCAGGAACTACGTCTTCTACCACTTTATCAACAGGTTTTGATGTGATTAACTCATTCTCAACCTCCATATATTCTTCTAACGAATATTTGATAATTCCGTTTTCAGAAAGTTCCGTTACAGGAACAAATGAAACAGGATCGTTTACTTTTATATTGCGGGTTTCGTTTGTTAATTCAAATAAAATTTTAGTTTCCTCAACAACCGGTTCTTTTTTAACTTCTGGTTCTGCTCTAAAAAGAGGTAAATCAAAAGAGAAAGTTGTTTGTTCTTCTCTTTCAAAAGTTCTTTGCTGAGCAGGTTTTACTTCCTGAAAAGATTGAACCTGAGGAGTCGAAATAGTAAAATCGATATCTGTAATTGGCGAAACGATTTCAAAAGTTACATCAAGGTTTTTAATAAACTCTGACATTACTACTAATTCTTCCTGATTGATTGACGGAGCCACCGGAGCAACTGCTAAGGGTGTATGTGTTACGGGAGCAACCGTATCTTCCATCAATTCAAAAACAATTTTTTCTTCAGATTTTGCTGTAGATGATTCTGCATTTAAATCAAAAGATACAACCGATTTATTTGATAGATTATGAACACTTCTTTGCTCATCTTCCAGCGTATGAATGATTTTCTTAGGCTCTGTATTTACGATTTCATTTTGTTGTTCAACATCAAAACCAGTAGCAATAATAGTCACTGCAATAGCATCACCAAGAGTTTCGTCTTCACCAACTCCCATGATAATATTAGCGTTATGACCTGCTTCTACCTGAATATGATCGTTGATTTCTCCAATTTCATCAAGCGTAATTTCATTTGATCCAGAAACGATAAGCAACAATACGTTTTTGGCTCCTGTAATTTTGTTGTCGTTTAACAACGGAGAATCCAATGCAGAAACAATCGCATCTTTTGCTCTGTTTTCACCCGAAGCAACAGAAGATCCCATGATCGCAGTTCCGCTGTTCGCTAAAACAGTTCTTGCATCACGTAAATCGATATTTTGAGTATAGTGGTGCGTAATTACTTCAGCAATACCTCTTGAGGCTGTTGCTAATACTTCATCCGCTTTTGAGAATCCTGCTTTAAAACCAAGATTTCCGTATACTTCTCTTAATTTATTATTATTGATCACGATTAATGAATCGACTTGCTTACGCAATTTTTCGATTCCTAAAAGTGCTTGCTCCTGACGTACTTTCCCTTCAAACTGAAACGGAATTGTTACGATACCAACGGTCAGGATTTCTCTTTCTTTTGCTAATTGTGCAATTACCGGAGCTGCACCGGTACCTGTTCCACCACCCATACCAGCGGTAATAAACACCATTTTAGTACCACGGTCTAACATTTTTTCGATGTCAGCGATACTTTCAATAGCAGATTGCTGCCCTACGTCAGGATTTGCTCCTGCTCCAAGACCTTCTGTTAAGTTTACTCCTAATTGAATTTTATTTGGTACAGCACTATTTTGTAATGCTTGTGAATCTGTATTACAAACGATAAAATCTACCCCTTTAATACCTTGCTTGAACATGTGGTTGATGGCGTTACTTCCGCCTCCACCGACACCTATTACTTTGATTACATTTGATTGGTTTTTCGGTAAATCAAATGAAATACTTCCAAATTCTGAGTTGCTCATCATCTTTTTGGTTTTTGAAATTCTTATTTAATATATTTTTTACTTCTTGACTTGGGGCAAAAAGTAATCCTTTTCGTTTATTACTATTTTATTCTGCGTTGTCTAAAAAATCTTTGATTTTATCGACATAACGATCAAAAAATGATCTTCTTATTTTTGTTTCTGTAGATTCTTCTTTAACCGCGTTTGTTCTAACTTCTCTTGGTTGTTCGAAAGTTTCTACTCTTTCAACGTAATTTTCTTCTACTTCGTATCGCTGCTGTACTGGTTGTTGTGGCTGCGCCGGAGCGTTTCTGTATACTACTTTTGGCTGTTCATTTACAAGTTCCATTCTAACAGCACTTTGTGTACTATTTTCGATACTGTTCATTACTAAACCAACTGCAGTTGCAAATAACGGACTTGAAATTTCTTCACTTGAATTTCCTGCTAAATGCTCGTTTGGATATCCAATTCTGGTGTCCATTCCGGTAATATACTCTACTAATTGTTTAATATGTTTTAGTTGAGCTCCACCACCTGTAAGAACGATTCCTGCAATTAATTTTTTACGAGGATCTTCGTGTCCGTAAGCTTTAATTTCAGCGAAAACCTGCTCTACTATTTCTACTACACGGGCATGAATAATTTTAGACAAGTTTTTAAGCGAAATCTCTTTTGGCTCTCTTCCTCTCAATCCCGGAATAGAAACAATTTCGTTGTCTTTATTTTCTCCCGGCCAGGCTGATCCGAATTTTATTTTTAAAAGCTCGGCTTGTTTTTCGATAATCGAACATCCTTCTTTAATATCGTCTGTAATTACATTTCCTCCAAAAGGAATTACTGCAGTATGACGAATAATACCATCTTTAAAAATGGCCAAATCTGTTGTTCCACCACCAATATCGATAAGTGCAACTCCAGCTTCTTTTTCTTCCTGGCTTAAAACGGCATCAGCAGAAGCTAATGGTTCTAATGTTAAGCCTGATAATTCGATTCCTGAACTCTGAATACATCTTCCAACATTTCTGATTGATGATGCCTGCCCAACGACTACGTGAAAACTAGATTCTAATCTTCCACCGTACATTCCAATTGGTTCTTTAATTTCAGATTGTCCGTCGATTTTAAATTCCTGCGGCAAAACGTGAATAATTTCTTCTCCCGGTAACATGGCCAGTTTATTAACCTGGTCAATCAACATTTGAATATCATTTTCGCCAATTACTTCTTCCGGATTACTACGGCTGATGTAATCTGTATGCTGAATGCTTCTGATGTGCTGTCCGGCAATACCAACAACTACATCTTTTATTTTGTAACCTGAATTGTTTTCTGCTTCTAAAATAGCTTGTTGAATTGACTGAATAGTTTGCGTAATGTTGTTTACAACACCTCGCGCAACACCCAAACTTTTGGATTTACCAATACCCAAAATTTCCAATTTCCCATACTCGTTCTTCTTGCCAATCATGGCAACTATTTTGGTGGTTCCAATATCTAGACCTACTGCAATGTTATCTTTTTCCATTTTCTATTATTTTGTGCAAACTACTTGTTCCGTAAACCTCAGGTCAATTTTATTGTATTTGTATAACGAACTGTCTAAAACTGCTTTTTGAAAAAACGCTTTATAGTTTCTAAATTTTTTATCAACATTCATCGTTCTGCCAAAATCGATGAAGTAATTATAATTTCTATTAAACATTTTTAAGCTACCATTAGGCATAATTTGGATTGCAATGATGTTTTTTTTCAAAAACGCATCGTCATAAATTGTGCGAAATAGGGCAGCTAAATCTTCGTTATTTTTTTTATTTATTGTCCCAGAAACAAGAGGAACGCGCGCTGTAAAATTGTCTGATAAAGGCATTTTATTTCCCTCATAGTCAATATAAAAAGAGTTATCACCATCATAAACTCTCGCTATTGGTGTCTTCTGTTTTACTATCGCTTTTAGAACGCCATCGATACTTACAAAAACATCTGACTTCTCAATCATGTCTTGCGTATCAAGGGTTTTTTCTATCTTATTCAAATCTAGTTCAACTTTTCGGATACTGGAAGCGTCTTTTTTATTTTCTATTAACAATTTATTAACCGATTCAGGCTTCACAAACAGTGTGTTTTCTCCCACAAAAACAACTGTTGCCTTCTTTAATTTTCTATTCCCATTTCGATGCTGAGCGAACGAATACAAAAAAAGTACAAGTCCAAAAATCAACAATAATCGAATATTTGTCCAATTAAATATTTTCATTTAATATCTTTTTGATTGACGGTACCATTTCTCCAATATCACCAGCTCCTATTGTTACAATTATTGGCGCATCACTGGCTTTGATCTCCGCTAATAAATCATTTTTTGCAACAATTTTTTTGTTCGAATTTGTCATTTTCCCCAACAGCCATTCTGATGTAATCCCTTCCATCGGTAATTCGCGTGCAGGGTAAATATCCATTAAAAACACTTCATTAAATTGAGATAAACTCTCTGCAAATCCATCAGCAAAATCTCTTGTGCGGCTGAATAAGTGCGGCTGAAAAATTGCTAAAACTTTACGTCCCGGATACAATTCCGTAACAGCTTGATGTACAGCGTTTATTTCTGTTGGATGATGTGCATAATCATCTATATAAACTAATTTTTCAGATTTAATCTGATATGAAAAACGTCTTCTGATTCCGTTAAATGAAGCCAGAGCTTTTGCTATTGCATCGGTTGACGTACCGTAGGTTTTTGACATCGCAATAGCCATCAGCGCATTCATTAAATTGTGTTTTCCAGGCAATCCAAAACGTAAATCTTTCATGATTTCTGATGGTGTTTGCACATCAAAAACATAACTTCCGTCTTCTATTCGAACATTGAATGCTTTATATTCAGCATCTTCATTTATAGCACATTGAACTCCTTCCAGAGGTAATTCTGTAGTGATAAACAATTTATTTTTATCTTCTACTTTTAATGCAAATTCCAAAAATGAAGCTTCAATAGCATCGCTTGTTCCGTAAATATCCAAATGGTCTGCATCCATAGATGTTACGCATGCGATGTTTGGATGAAGGTGCAAAAACGAACGATCAAATTCGTCTGCTTCTACAACTGTTACGGTTTTTCCTGTTCCAATTAAATTTGAATTATAATTTTCTACAATTCCCCCAACAAAAGCTGTAACATCGGCACCACTTTCATATAAAATATGGCCTAAAATACTGGATGTTGTTGTTTTACCGTGAGTTCCTGCAACTGCGAAACTAAACGTGCCTTTCGTGATAATCCCTAAAACTTCGGCACGTTTTTTAATTTCGTAATTTCTTTCAATAAAATAATTCCACTCTGAATGTGTTTTAGGCACAGCAGGCGTAAAAATCACCAATGTGTTTTCTACAAAATAGTCTTTCGGAATTAAACCTATATTATCTTCAAAATGAATATCAATACCACTTTCAATCAACTCGCTGGTTAACATTGACGGCGTTTTATCGTATCCTGAAACCTCTTTTCCGATATATTTGAAATATCGGGCCAAGGCGCTCATACCGATTCCTCCGATGCCAATAAAATAAACGTTTTGTATTTGATTTAAATTCATTTCAATTTAATTTTGAGCTATTTACAGGTTACTTTATTTTCTAAAAAACTAGTAATTAAGCCTTTGTATTTTTCTTATTTTAATAACTCAAAACGCTTAAAAATAGCGTTCTAATTTTTTAATTGTGTTGTATAATTTTACCTAAAAGTTATATTATAACAACTTTTTTATTTCGTCTACTATAACTTTTGTTGCGTTGGGTCTGGCCAGTTTTTTTATGTTTTCACTTAACTGGGTTTGTTTTCCCTGATCTTTGAGTAAAGCTTCAAAAACTAAAGAAAACTCTACATCCAATTCTGACTCTTTTAGCAAAACAGCTCCTTTTGCATCAACAATTGCCTGCGCATTTTTAGTTTGATGATCTTCAGCTACATTTGGCGACGGAATAAAAATAACCGGTTTTCCAACAATACATAATTCAGATACAGATGATGCTCCCGCGCGTGAAATTATAATATCTGCAGCAGCGTAAACAAAATCCATTCTTTCAATGAAATCAACTACTCTTACGTTTTGCTGATTGTGTTTTTTATAGTCTTCAAAATATAATTTCCCACATTGCCAAATTACCTGAACGTCTTGCGACAATATATTTTGCAATTCTTTTTCTATTAATTGATTTACTCTTCTTGCACCTAAACTTCCGCCTAAAACCAACAATGTTTTTTTATTCGGGTCTAAACCATAAAAAGCAATCGCTTCATCTCTTTTACTGTCAATATCAATCAAATCCTGACGAACCGGATTTCCTGTTAGAACAATTTTTTCTTTTGGAAAAAAACGTCCTAAATTTTCATAGGCAACACAAATAGCATTTGCTTTTTTACTTAGCAATTTATTCGTAATTCCGGGAAATGAATTTTGTTCCTGGATTACGGTTGGAATTCCTGCTCCGCCTGCCGCTTGTAATAACGGACCGCTGGCAAAGCCTCCTGTTCCTATCACTACATTTGGTTTGAATTGTCTGATGATTCTTCTTGACTCTAGCAAACTTGTTGCCAGTTTTAAAGGAAACATCATATTTTGCAATGTTAATTTTCTTTGCAAACCTGCTATCCAAAGACCTTTTATTTCATATCCTGCCTGAGGCACTTTTTGCATTTCCATTTTATCTTTGGCTCCTACAAAAAGAAATTCAGCATCAGGGAATTGTAATTTTAACTCATTTGCAATAGCAATTGCAGGATAGATATGTCCACCTGTTCCACCACCACTTAATATGAATTTATAATTTGTCATATTTTTAAAAGTTTTAACGCTCTAAAAACTATTCTTTTTTATTTGTTTAATACTGCATTCATCGGATTTCTTGAATTATCTTCGATAGAATACATTTGCTCTTCTTCATACACTTCTTGATTTTCGTTTCTGACCAAATCTTCTTCGCCCAGTTCTTTGTCAATTAATCTTTGAAGTGCTTCTTTCCTTCTTTCTTTTTCCTGTTGTTCTTCTACGATCTCTTCATCTTTTTTAGTCACACTTATAATAATTCCAAGAGAAAAACATGTCATCCAGATTGAACTACCTCCACTACTTATCAGCGGAAGCGTTTGTCCTGTGACCGGCAATAATTCTACTGCAACAGCCATATTAATCATGGCCTGAAATATCATAGGAAAACCGAGTCCGACGACGACTAATTTCCCAAATAATGTATTGGCTTTATGTGATGCAATTACAAATCGAAACAATAACAATAAGTATAATAACAATATCGAAACGCCACCTACAAGACCATATTCTTCAACTACAATTGCGTAGATAAAATCGGAAGATGATTGTGGTAAAAAGTTTTTCTGAACACTTTTTCCTGGTCCTAATCCGCCTAATCCGCCAGATGCAATAGCAATTTTTGCTTTTTCAATTTGATAATCATCTTCATCCGGTTTGTCCGTAGTAAAGTTTTCAATACGGCTTTCCCATGTTCTAACCCTGCTAAAAAATCTTGAATCAGGAAACGCTTTTGCTACTAAAAAGAAAAACGCCAATACGGCTATTCCTGAACCAATAATAAAAGCAATATATTTTAATGGATATTTACCAATAAATGCCAACATAATTACCATTGAAAAGATCAACGCAGTGGTTGAGAAGTTGGCTGGTAATATAAGTGCCAGAGTGATAAAAACCGGTATCCAAAGCTGAATTAATGAAGTTTGAAATGGTTCATTTTCTTCTTTGGTTTTTGATAAATAACGCGCTACATAAATAAACAAAACGCTTGCTGCCAAAGTCGAAGTCTGAAATGTGATTCCGATAAACGGAACCTGAATCCAACGACTTGCATTTGCTCCGGCAATTACGGTTCCTTTTAGTAATGTATAAAGCAATAAAAGCCAAACTACGGGAAGTGCAATTTTTGAAATTGCTCTAAAATAATGATACGGGACTTTGTGAACCCAATAAATAATCAGAAAACCAATACATATATGTGCTAAATGTTTTACCAAATAACCTAATGTATTTCCTGTTCCGTGCCCAATGTATGCCAGATTACTACTCGCACTAAAAACAGGCATAAACGAAAACAGTGCTAATAAAGCCACAAATGACCATATTACTCTGTCTCCTTTTAGTTTGTTTACTAGTTCTTTCATAAGTCCAATTTTAGATTTCTGATTTTAGATTTTAGATTATTTAAAATCTTTGTCTTTTCTATTTATTAATTCTGTTGTTTACTGTTTTTAAACTGCTGACAAAAATTGCAGTTAATTCATTTCCTTCTTTCCAAATTAATTCTAATTCAGATTTAGCAATCCACATTTTTTCTTTTATAATTTCTAACCAAAATAAAGTCTCGTCAGCTTCTTCTAAAACTATATTCATTTTTGCAACAAATTCTCTGTCACTTCTAGCTCTGCATACTGCTCGATAATTTGCACCAACTGACGTTCCGCTTCTTACTATTTGATTTGTGATCGACCTAATCACATTTGTATTTGGCATACTTTCAGCCAAATCAATTATCATCAAAGAGAACTTTTTAGTTCTCAACTTCATTTCTTCCGTCGTCATACTTTAAAGAACTTATATTATTTTTCAATTTTGATATCAAAGTTTAGAACAATCTAAAATCTAAAATCAGAAATCTAAAATTATAAATTGTGAACTGCTTGCTTAAATTGCTTTCCTCTGTCTTCGTAGTTTTCGAATAAATCGAAACTTGCGCAGGCTGGAGACAATAAAACAGTATCGCCTTTTTCTGTTAATCTTTGAGCTGTTTTTACGGCATCATTCATATTATTTACTTCGACCATAATATCAACTACGTTACCAAAAGCTTCAATGATTTTTCTATTGTCTAGTCCTAAACAGATAATTGCTTTTACCTTTTCACGAACTAAAGACATTAATTCATTGTAATCATTTCCTTTATCAACTCCTCCAACAATCCAAACAGTTGGTACATTCATGCTGTCTAATGCGAAAAAAGTAGCGTTTACATTTGTTGCTTTTGAATCGTTAATGTATTGTACATTTTGAATTTTTAATACTTTCTCTAAACGGTGTTCAACACCTTGAAAATTCGATAAACTTTCGCGTATTGTTGCATTTCTTATTTGCATCAATTTTGCTACAGAGCTTGCTGCCATTGCGTTTTTCATATTATGTTTTCCTTCTAACGCAATGTATTCTGTTTCCATTGTAAACTCTTCTTGGTTGATCTTTATTTCCATTTTGTTGTTATTTATAGAAGCTCCTTCGTCAAATTTTTCAGTCAGTGAAAAAGGAATTAATTTTGCTTTTGTTTTGTTATTCTTTAACCATTCTGCTATTGCCTCGTCATCTGCATCATAAATAAGATAATCGCTTTCGGTTTGATTCATTGTAATTCGAAACTTCGAATTGATATAGTTTTGATATTTATATTCGTATCGATCTAAATGATCCGGGCTAATATTTGTTATAATGGCAATATCCGGCCTGTAATCTATAATTCCGTCGAGCTGAAAACTGCTTAACTCAAGAACATAGGCATCGTATTTATTTTCGGCTACTTGCCAGGCAAAACTTTTCCCGATGTTTCCTCCTAAGCCTACATTCAAACCTGCTGATTTTAACAAATGATGGGTTAACATTGTTGTTGTGGTTTTACCGTTACTTCCTGTTATTCCAATTGTTAATGCTTCTGTAAAAGGTTTTGCAAATTCGATTTCAGAAATCACTTTTACTCCGGCTTCAATCAGCTTTTTTACGATGGGAGATTTGTCTGGAATTCCCGGACTTTTCATGACGACATCGGCATTCAAAATCAGGTCTTCTGTATGTTTTTCTTCTTCCCAGGCAATTCCATTTATAATAAGAACTTCTTTATAGCTTTCTTTTATTTTTCCAAAATCAGATACAAAAACATCGTATCCTTGCTTCTTACCAAGAATCGCGGTTCCAACACCACTTTCTCCTCCGCCCAATACTACTAGCCTCATCTATCTTAATTTTAATGTAACAATTGACAATATGGCTAACATGATTGCAACAATCCAGAATCTGGTTACGATTTTACTTTCATGATACCCTTTCTTCTGATAATGATGATGCAATGGTGACATCAGAAAAACTCTTCGGCCTTCGCCAAAACGTTTCTTTGTATATTTAAAATAAGCCACCTGAATAATTACCGAAGCACTTTCTGCAAGGAAAATTCCACAGAAAAAAACGATCAATATTTCTTTACGCACAGCGATTGCTAAAACAGCTATGATTCCACCAATAGTTAAACTTCCAGTATCGCCCATAAACACGGAGGCGGGGTAGGAATTGTACCAGAGAAACCCAATTAATGCGCCCACAAATGCGGATATAAAAACGGTCATTTCTCCCGAATTGGGGATGTACATTATATTTAGATAAT
Source organism: Flavobacterium sp. LC2016-13 (assembly GCF_009707955.1). Classification (GTDB taxonomy): domain Bacteria; phylum Bacteroidota; class Bacteroidia; order Flavobacteriales; family Flavobacteriaceae; genus Flavobacterium. The sequence continues at coordinate 254,812 of NZ_WMDQ01000001.1, forward strand.
TCGAAAAAATTATATTTCCTGAAACAAATGTAAATATCCCGAGCGCGAGGACAGATATTGCCGAGGTTCCTGCGGCGAGTCCATCGATACCATCTGTTAAATTAGCTCCGTTAGAAACTGCGGTGATAATAAAAATTACAACCGGAATAAAAATTAACCACGCCCATTTTTCATATCCTTCACCTAAAAAAGATAAAACTTCAGCGTAATCAAATTCATTGTTTTTTATGAAAGGAATTGTCGTTGCTGTCGACTTTTCTTCAACTGGTGCTGGTAAAACTACCGTAGAATTTACATTTTTATAAATATCTGTTCTTCCAACATCTGTTCTCACTGTTACCGCTGGATTAAAATATAAAACTGATCCAACGATTATTCCCAGACCAACTTGTCCGATAACTTTAAAAATTCCTTTAAGTCCTGCTTTATCTTTTTTGAAAATCTTGATATAATCATCAATAAAACCAATTGTTCCCATCCAAAGTGTGGTTACAATAAGTAATACTATATAAATATTTTGCAAACGGGCAAATAACAAAACCGGCACAAGAGTTGCAAAAATAATTATCAGTCCACCCATTGTTGGTGTTCCTGCTTTTTCATTTTGACCCGCAAGACCAAGCTCTCTTACTGTTTCTCCTACTTGTTGGCTACGCAAAAAATTAATAACTCTTTTTCCGTAAATTGTTGATAGAAGTAACGAAAGCATAAATGCTAAAGCTGATCTAAAAGTGATGTACTGAAAAACTCCAGCTCCCGGCATGTCTAATGTTTTTCTCAAGTATTCAAATAAATAGTATAGCATATATCTTTGTTTATTTGGTTAATCGTTGATTTGTTTATTTGTAAGTTTTATGATTTAATAGCTATTCGATTAAACGAATAATCAGTTAACCGATTAAACTTTTTATTTTCCTAATTGATCTAAAATTTCTTTTACAGTTTCCATATCATCAAAATGATGACGAACACCGTTTATTTCCTGATACGTTTCATGCCCTTTTCCGGCAATTAATATTATATCGTTTGGCTGAGCTAACTGGCAAGCGGTTTTTATGGCTTGCTTTCTATCTGTAATTCTCAACATTTTTTTATAATTGTGCGCTTCGATTCCTTTTTCCATTTCATCCAGAATTACTTCGGGATCTTCATTTCTTGGATTATCTGAGGTTAAAATCGCTTTATCGCTAAAATCTGCTGCGATTTTAGCCATAATTGGTCTTTTGGTTTTATCTCTGTTTCCTCCGCAGCCTACAACCGTAATTAGCTGTTCGTTTTTAGTTCGGATGTCGTCAATGGTTTTTAAAACATTTTCTAAAGCATCCGGAGTGTGTGCGTAATCTACGATTGCAGTAATATTTCCTTCTGAAATTATATACTGAAAACGACCCGAAACACTCTCTAAATCAGACAGTAAACGTAACGCCTCAAGACTATCCATTCCTAACTCTACAGCAGTACCATAAATAGCCAAAACATTGTAAGCATTAAAAGTTCCTATAAGTTTTACCCAAACTTCATTATCATTAACCTTCAATAATAATCCTGACAATTGGCTTTCTAAAATCTGTGCTTTAAAATCAGCGTAAGTTTTTAAGGCGTATGTAAATTTTCTTGCAACCGTATTTTGCAACATTACGGTTCCATTTTTATCATCGATGTTTGATAAAGCAAAAGCCGTTTTTGGCAATGAATCAAAAAATGACTTTTTAACGTCTCTGTATTCTGCAAAAGTTGGATGATAATCTAAATGATCATGCGAAAGATTTGTAAAAATCCCTCCAACAAAATGCAATGCTTCTGTTCTTTTTTGATGAATTCCGTGTGAACTCACTTCCATAAAACAATGCGTTACTCCGGCTTCGATCATTTCATTCAAATAATGATTGATTGTCAAAGAATCCGGCGTTGTATGTGTTGCATTATATTCTGTTTCATCAACTACAATTTTTACGGTTGATAATAAACCAACTTTAAAACCTGCTTTTTGAAACAACTGAAACAATAACGAAGCAATTGTTGTTTTTCCGTTTGTGCCTGTTACGCCCACTAATTTTAATTTTTCAGAAGGATTTCCGAAATAATTAGCCGCCATAAAAGCCAATGCTGTATTGGTATCTTTTACCTTAATATATGTAATTCCTTTTGCAACATTTTCTGGCAATGTATCGCAAATAATTGCTGTTGCGCCTAACTGAATTGCTTTTTCGATATAATCATGCCCATCCGAAAGAGATCCTCGAATTGCAACAAAAACATCATTTGCTTCAATTTTTCTTGAATCAAAATCAATTTTATGTACATCGATTTCTGTTGAACCTGTTACAGATTCAATAGCTACTTTATATAATATGTCTTTCAGTATTTTCACGATAATTCTAATACTATGGTTGAGTTTTTACTAATATTTTGTCCAGCCTGCAACGACTGTTTTTTTACTTTTCCTACTCCATTAACTTTTACTTTTAGACCTAAGTTTTCCAGTAAAGCGATGGCATCCATTCCCGGCATTCCTTTTAAATCAGGAATTTTGCTCGATTTTTTGTTCGATTCTGTAATGTATTTGTCGTAACTGATTTCTTGTTTCGGAATTTTAGAATCCAGCTGTTTAATCTTATTTGTTGATGGTGCATCTGTAAATATTTTTTGAGCGATTCTTTTAAAAACCGGCCCGGCTACATCGGCTCCGTAATAATTATTGTTGGCTGTATTTGGCTTATGAACCACTACAATACAGGAATATTTAGGATGATCTGCCGGAAAATATCCAGCGAAAGAAGAAGCGTAATACATTCCTTCTCTTCCTGCTTTACCATAGTTTACCATCGCTGTTCCTGTTTTTCCTGCCATAGAAAAATCTTTCGAATACAATTTAGAACCTGTTCCTTTTTTAACCACATTTTGCAAAACTGCTCTTACTTTTTTAAGCGTCTCCGGCGAACAAACCTGTGGATTCATTACTTCAACATCAAATTTCTTAATGCTTTTATTCCATTCTTTTATTTCAGAAACAAATTGCGGTTTTACCATTACACCATTATTCGCAATTGAATTATATAATGTTAAAGTCTGCATTGGTGTCACCGAAACTCCATACCCAAAAGCCATCCACGGAAGTGAAACTCCTGACCAGTTTTTATCTTTTGGATGCGGAATAATTGCTCTTCCTTCTCCTTGAAAATGCAATCCTAGTGTTTTATTTAATCCAAAACTCTTAATATGATCTACAAATTTTGCCGGGTTGTTTTTATAGTTTTCATAAACTGCCTGAACCATTACCGTATTTGATGAAAGTTCAAATCCGCGGGCTAATGACACTTTTCCGTAACCACCATTATGCGAATCTCGAACTGAACGTCCGTAATATTTTACTATACCACCGTGGCTGTCATAAACTGTACTTGTATCAGCAACTTTATCTTCTAAAATTGCCATTAAATCGACTAGTTTAAAAGTTGATCCTGGTTCGTGAGACTCAGCAATTGCATAATTTGTTGTTTCATAATACGATCCGTCTTCTGCTCTTCCTAAATTAGAAATTGCTTTTACATATCCGGTTTCAGTCTCCATAACTACTACACAACCGTGATCTGCTTCGTAATCCTCTAATTGTTTCAATAAAGCATGATGTGCAATATCCTGAATGAAAACATCAATTGTAGAAATAACGTCGTAACCGTCAATTGGATCTACTTCGTTTATATCACGAATAGGTTTCCATTGTCCTTTTGCAATTTTCTGCTTTAAAATTTTTCCGTCTTTCCCGTTCAAATAGCTTTTAAAAGCCCATTCGATTCCTTTACCTACTTCTACTCCACTTGCCGGATCGATACGATCGTAACCAATTGTTCTTTCGGCAATTTTACCAATTGGGTGTTTTCTAACGGTTTCTTGTTCAATTATAATTCCGCCTTTAAAAGCACCTAAATTGAATAATGGAAAACCTTTTATTTTTACATATTCGGTATAACTCAAATTACGCGCAATCAAATAATAACGATTTTTATTTTCTCTGGCTTTTCTTAATTCTTTTTCAAAATAACTGCCTGATTTTCCTAAAACAGTTACTAATGAATCTGATAATGCTTTTACATATTTTTCAAAAGCTTCTGTTTTTGGCGCTTTTGCATCAAATCTAATTTCATAGTTAGGAATTGAGGTTGCCAATAAACTTCCGTCTGCCGAATAAATATTTCCTTTGTTTGCCGGAATTACAAAATTTCTAACGGTACGTTGTTTTGCCAGTTGTCTATAGTGGTCACCTTCAATCCACTGAATATTAGTTAATTTAACGACAATAGCAATTGCCATCAAAAAGATGAAAACTGCTACGAGGTAAATTCTGTAGGATATATGTTTATCGTCTACTGCCATATTCTTTTAAGGAAACTTTTTTCTTCTTCTTTTTTAACTTCTATTTTTACCGGAGGAACTGTTGATGGAAAAATTTGCTTTTCGAGCATTTTATCCGATATCGTTGACTCCATTTTTAACTTCATTAATTCTGAACGTCGGTCTACAAACTCTGATCGCAATTCTTTTACATCATTGTTGAGTTTTGCAATTTCAAAAACCTTTTGTTCGTATCGTTGTGTATTTGCAATCATTATTATGGCAAGCAAAATGATAAAAACAATGAAACGCCAGTTTTTCACTGCGTCATCGTTTAATAGAAATCTTGCTTTTAATATGCTAAATACTCCGCCTTTCATTTTCTACCTTATTATTATATCTTTTCTGCAATTCTTAATTTTGCACTTCTTGCTCTGTTATTAATCTTAATTTCGGCATCATCAGGAACAATCAATTTTCCGATTGTTTTAAACGGCACTGAAAAATTTCCGAAAAAATCACGTTCAGGTTCTCCTTCAAACATTCCGTTTTTAATAAATCTTTTTACCAATCTGTCTTCTAAAGAATGATAAGAGATTACAGAAAATCTTCCGCCCGGATTAAGAATTTCTAACGATTGTTCGATAAATTCTTTTAAAACATCCATTTCCTGATTTACTTCAATTCGAATTGCCTGATAAATCTGTGCTAATATTTTATTTCGAACTCTTTCCGGTAAATATTTTGCCAAAACTTCTTTCAATTCATCTGTCGTTTTGATTGGTCGATGGTCTCTGGCTTCTACAATTGTTCTTGACAAAAGCGGTGCGTTTTTCAACTCTCCATAATCAAAAAAAACACGACGCAAATCCTGTTCTTCATATTCATTGACAACTCTGTAAGCATTTAAATCATTTTTCTGACTCATTCGCATATCGAGTTCCGCATCAAATCTTGTCGAGAAACCTCGCTCGGGAACATCAAACTGATGTGATGAAACTCCTAAATCTGCCAGAATTCCATCTACTCCTTTAACACCATGAAAACGCAAGAACCTTTTTATAAATCTGAAATTCTCATTAATTAAGGTAAACCTCTCATCTGGTAATGCATTTGCTAAAGCATCTTCGTCCTGATCAAAAGCAAATAATTTTCCGTTTGGACCTAATCGTTTCAAAATTTCTTTTGAATGACCACCGCCGCCAAACGTAACATCTACATATATTCCGTCAGGTTTAATATTTAAACCATCAACTGTAGGATGAAGCAAAACCGGATTATGATATTCCATTGTCGTCGTCATTAATATTTCCCATTACTTCTTCGGCTAAATCTGCAAAATCCATATCTTCGCCGCTTATTGATTTTTCATATAAATCTTTATCCCAAATCTCAACAATATTAACCGCAGATGAAAAAACAACATCTTTAGCAATACCTGAAAAAGCTACCAAATCTTTTGGCACCAATAACCTACCCAATGCATCAATCTCTACCATTTTAACTCCTGCAGTAAATCTTCGGATGAAATCATTGTTCTTTTTTACAAAACGATTCAGCTTGTTGATTTTTTGCATCATCAAATCCCATTCTTCCATTGGATACAATTCTAAACACTGTTGAAAAACAGAGCGCTTCAAAACGAAACCGTTTTGAAGAGATGAAGTCAATTGCTTTTTTAAGGGCGCAGGCAACATTAGCCTCCCTTTAGCATCGACTTTACACTCATATGTTCCGACAATTGTGTTCAAAAAAAATACATTAATATGTTATACAGCAAAAATATAAAAAATATTACCACATTTTACCACAAAATACCACTTTGTTAATAAGTTTAACCACTTTGAGCCTAAAACGATTAATTAATAGACAATCAAGACATTAGACATTAATTATTCTACACAGAATATTGCTGAGAAATTGTAAAAAATACCCAGTAATTCTCTTAAAAACATAATTATAATACAAAAATTTTAACATTCTGTTATTCCATCAATACCCCCAATAAATACTGATTTTTAATCACTTAGATATTCGACTAAAATTATCTAGTTAAAATATGGCAGCAAAAATCCATTTTTATTTATTTAACCCTATATTTGTCCAAATTGAAATTGGCATTAGATTAGATGGACAAAAACTACAAAAAAGAAGGCAAGTACAGCTATTATGAAGCTGGAGAAGGAACTCCTATCGTTATTTTACACGGCTTAATGGGAGGCCTAAGTAACTTTGATGCTGTAGCAGAATATTTCCCAACGAAAGGATATAAAGTTGTAATTCCTGATTTGCCAATATATACCCAAAGTATTTTAAAAACCAACGTAAAAAGTTTTGCGAAATACGTTAAGGACTTTATCACTTTTAAAGGCTTTGACAAAGTAATTTTATTAGGTAACTCATTAGGAGGACATATCGCCCTGTATCACACTAAACTATATCCTGAAAAAGTAGCAGGACTTGTAATTACCGGAAGTTCGGGACTTTACGAAAGTGCTATGGGAGACAGTTACCCGAAAAGAGGCGATTATGAATACATCAGAAAAAAAGCTGAAGATGTATTTTATGATCCTAAAATTGCAACTCCTGAACTAATTGATGAAGTATATGCTACCGTAAATGACCGCATCAAACTGATCAAAACCTTAACGATTGCTAAAAGTGCCATTCGTCATAATATGGCAAAAGATTTACCAAAAATGACAGCTGAAACCTGTATTATTTGGGGTAAAAATGATGCCGTAACTCCACCAAATGTTGCAGAAGAATTTGATAAATTATTGCCTAATTCAACTTTATATTGGATTGACAAATGTGGACACGCTGCTATGATGGAACATCCTGAGGAATTCAACAAGATTCTTGAAGAATGGCTCGTTAAAAAGAATTTATAGCATCTAACTTTCGATTTTAGGAGGTTTTAAAAACAAAACACATGAAAATTAATACCGCCGAATTTATTATCAGTAATTCTGAAGTTGCAAAATGTCCTAAGGATTTTTTGCCGGAATATGCTTTTATCGGCCGCTCAAACGTAGGTAAGTCATCGTTGATTAACATGCTTACCAACCATAAAAATTTAGCCAAAACTTCAGGAAGACCAGGAAAAACGCAATTAATTAATCATTTTAAGATTAACAACAATTGGTTCCTTGTCGATTTGCCTGGTTATGGTTATGCTAAAGTTTCTAAAAAAACAAAGTCGGTTTTTCAGCAATTTATTACTGATTATTTCGAAACCAGAGAACAACTTGTTTGTGCTTTTGTTTTGATTGATATTCGCCACGAAGCTCAAAATATTGACATTGAATTTATGTCGTATATGGGAGAAAGCGAAATTCCGTTTTGCATTATTTTTACTAAAGCAGACAAAATCAGTAAAACCAAAGTTGACTCGCATATTGCTGCATACAAAAAACAAATGTTTGCCAATAACTGGGAAGAAATGCCACATTATTTTGTGACTTCAGCAACAGAACAAACAGGAAAAGATGAAGTTTTAAATTATATTGACGAAGTTAATCAGGAGGTTTTTAAAAACAATAGCGAATTTTAAATTCGAAATTCCAATCCTTCGACTTCGCTCAGGAAGACAAAAAAAATCCCAAATTCCAATTATAAGATTGAAATTTGGGATTTTTTTTATTGGGATTTTTAAATATTTATTTTGTCAATTCCAATTTCTCTGCAAAGTAATCACAGAAATCTTTCATTGTATCTGACATTTTTTCGTCATCGGTAGCACGTTTAAAAGTGTCTGACATTGCTACTAAAGTTTGATGAAAGAAAATCTTCATTTCATCTACCGGCATATCTTTCGTCCACAAGTCAATACGCATCGTTTCTTTGGCTTTACTATCCCAAATAGACAACATTATCGCTTTTGCTTCTTCGGCCTGAACACCGCCATCCTGAGCGCTCCATGTTAATTTTTCCGGCACGCGGTTTTCGTCTAATTCTATATTGAATTTAATTTCTGAGTTTATTGTATCTGACATTATTTCTTAGGTTTATATTTTGACTTTTCGAAAATTTCTTTTGCATCTGTTTTTAATAATTCAGGCAACGTAACATTATTGTTTTTCATGTAAGAACGCACCATTTGCCAGCCAATCCAGGCTCCAACTCTTCCCGGTGATTCGTTATCCAGTTCTAAATAAAATTTAGAAAACGGAGCTGGCGCAATAAATCGGGTATTTAATTTAGGATCGGCGCTGTATAACATTTCTTTTTCAAGAAAATAACGCCACATATAGTTTTCATTTTCTTCACACCATTTTATTTGTTCCGGCGTATAACCCATTTTATCTGCATCTGTATAATCAGGTAAAAGCAAATCTTTTGCATACAATTGTTTTCCTTCAAAAATCATTTGAGAAAGTAGCGTTTTATCAGCAGAAGGCGGAATGTTTCTATAAGCAAAACTAGAAACCACATCCGGCATGATTTGTTTTTCTTCGAAATTTTGTTTCAAATAATTCGGAAACTGATAAAACTTATGTTCTCTTCCTAAATACAATTCCAATGCAACAATCACCAGACTATCTGCATAAATCGCTTTAGCATTATAATCCATTTCTGCAATTACCGTAATTACTTTAGGTGTTTTTGTTTTTGGAAAATAATATTTTACGTGTTGAAACAACGTATTGAATTCCTCACGAACCGGTTCAAAATTGGCGTATCTTTTTTGTACTTCTGTATAAACTTCTTTCCAAATTGGATCCTGCATTTTATTTAGCCAAACTGCATCATCATTTCCAGGTGGAAAAAAGAAAGGATATTGTCTTTTTACTTTTGCCAGATCCTCTGGTTTGGTTTCAAAAAACACTTTATCAAAACGTTCTACTTTAATATCAACAGGAATTTCCTCAACTGCTTTTTCGACTTTACTTTTTTGATCACAAGACAAAAAAAACAAGCACAGAACCACTGCAAAGCGATATATTTTCATTTTATTTTAATTAGATTTGTGTTGCTAAAATTTAAGCAAAATGTATACTTAAAAAATTTTATGCAAATATACATCCCTGTATCTTAAAACTTGAACTATTATGGCTAAAAAAAGTACTATTCAGACAGAAAAAGTAAATACCTACATTGTAGAGTGGTTGAAAAATTATGCTAACAATGCAAAAGTAAATGGTTTTGTTATTGGAATTTCCGGTGGAGTTGACTCTGCTGTAACTTCAACCTTATGCGCACAGACCGGTTTAGAGGTTTTATGTGTAGAAATGCCAATTCATCAGGCTGAAAGTCAGGTATCAAGAGGAAGAGAACATATTGAGCAATTAAAAAAGCGTTTTCCGAATGTTTCGAACGTGCAAACTGATTTAACGACTACTTTTGAAGCTTTTAAGAGCTCAGTGCCATCTTCAAAAGATTCAACAAAAGTTAATTTATCGTTAGCGAATACAAGAGCTCGTTTACGAATGACTTCTTTGTACTATCTAGCTGGTATTCACGGGCTTTTAGTAGCAGGAACGGGGAACAAGGTAGAAGATTTTGGTGTTGGTTTCTATACAAAGTACGGAGATGGAGGAGTTGACCTAAGCCCAATTGCTGACTTAATGAAGTCTGATGTTTATGCTCTTGGGGAATATTTAACAATTCCAAACTCAATTTTAACAGCAGCTCCTACAGATGGATTATTTGGTGATAACAGAACCGATGAGGATCAATTAGGAGCCAGTTATGACGAACTTGAATGGGCGATGCTTGCTGCGGAGTCAGGAAATACGGTAGCTGACTTCACTGGGAGAGAAAAATCTGTCTTTGAAATTTATAAACGTTTAAACACCAGCAACAAGCATAAAATGGATGCAATACCTGTTTGTTTAATTCCAAAAACGTTAAAATAAAACTTTTTAACATTTGTCTGCGATTAATTACAGAATTTATTTATTAATTTTACAACTCCAAAAAACATGATAATAATTCTAAAAAGGTAAAATTATGATTAAAGTATGTCTTGCAGACAATCATCCTGTGACTCACTTTGGCGTTAAGTCTTATTTTAAAGACCACGATCAAATTTCAATTGTTGCCAACGTAGGCAATTTTTCAATGGTTAGAGATATTCTTCAGACGAAGGAGATTGACATCCTAATTCTAGATCTAGAGTTAGAAGGTCTTTCGAGCATCTTCGAAGTGAAATCTATCCTGAAAAATTTTCCGAAAACAAAAATTGTAATTTTTAGTGACCTCGCTGAACAGATGTATGCTCCAAATGCAATTAAAGCAGGAGTTTCTGGTTACGTGCACAAAACAGAAAAACTTGAAACTTTAGGTCTTTCTATCATTAAAGTGCATGAAGGAAAAATTATTATCAATGAAACAGTTCGCAAAAACATGGCCCTAATTGCTAAACAAAGCAAGAGCGAACGTTTGTACAGAAAACTTTCTAATCGCGAGATTGAAGTTTTGCGCTATTTAAGCGATGGTAAAAAAAACAATGAAATCTCAAAAATTTTAAACCTGAACGAAAAAACGATCAGTACTTACAAATTGAGATTATTAACTAAATTAAATGTTACTAATTTAGTTGACTTAGTTAATAAAGCTAAGACATTAGAAATTATTTAATGGTGTAAAATTACTCTTCCGGTATCTTCCAAATATCGGCGAATAATCCAAAAACCGTAGACGAAAGCTCTGTATTATCTGATTTATCAGTTATATAGAGCTTTTTAATTTTATTTAATGGTAAGGAACTACAACTCTTCCAAGTTTTCTTGAAAAATTATTCAGCAATTTTGAATAGTCTACAACCATTGACAATAGTTCTGAATTATCTTCTTGCGGGTCTGACAGCAATGAATTTTTTAATTCATGGATAATTTTAGAAACCAAATACCAACGCATAGAAAAAATAGTATCTGAAACATTTTGCTCTATGGTTTCTGTTTTATGTTTCGGAAAAATATTTTGCCCTTCCCAGTTGTGAATGGTTACTTTTTCATCTTCCATTAAAATATTGGTCACTTCCTGCGCAAAATCAGGATGAAGATGCATCAAATATTTATCTAAACTAAACGTTTCATTTTGATTGTAAAAATCGATCAAACCTTTAAAAATATCCTGAAATAGTTGATTTGATAATTCTACTTCGTCTTCCTGAAGACTTAAATATACTTTTTCGTAAACTTTATATTTTCTTTTTTCTGAAACTTCTTTTACAACTCCTTCTTCATCTGCTTTTAGGAAAACATCTTCAAAATCTTCCAAAACGTTTCCGTAAAGCAATAATATTTCGATAATTTTTCTTTCGAAACCGTACAAAATATCTACTTTTTCTGCCTGTTGCTGCGGATATCCCGGCTCTTCATGATAACCTTCCGGCGGCCCTGTTCTTGGATCTTCCGGATCTCCTCCTGAATATCCAGTCTGTTTTGGGTTTTGGTTTCTAAAAACTTCAAAAGGTTTTTGTTCCTGCTTTTGCTTTTTATTAGCTTCTGCAACATCTTTTTGAATCAACTGCGCCAATGTACTCATAAGCACCTGTTCAGAAATATCCATTATTCTGGCACATTCCTGAATATATACTTCACGCTGAATACGATCTGGAATTTTAGAAATACTACTAACCATATCCCTAATCAAGTCGGCTTTTTTTATAGGATCGTTTTTAGCATCGCCCATCAGGATCGAAGCCTTAAACTGTATAAAATCTTTACTGTTTTCTTCTAAATATTGTACTAAATCATCGTGAGAATTTTTTCTGGCAAAACTATCCGGATCTTCTCCATCAGGAAAAGAACAAACCCTAACGTTCATTCCTTCTTCCAGAATTAAATCAATTCCTCGAATAGAAGCTCTTAAACCGGCAGCATCACCATCAAAAAGCACGGTAATATTTCTTGTCAAACGATTAATTAACCGAATCTGATCTGGCGTCAAAGCCGTTCCTGACGATGCTACGACATTCTCAATTCCGGCCTGATTAAACTGAATTACATCGGTATAACCTTCAACTAAGTAACAATTATTTTGTTTGGCTATAGCTTGTTTTGCGTGGTAAATACCATAAAGCACTTTACTTTTATGGTAAATATCACTTTCAGGTGAGTTCAGGTATTTTGCTGCTTTTTTATCATTGGTCAAAATACGTCCTCCAAAACCTAAAACACGTCCCGACATACTTTGTATCGGAAACATAACTCTGCCTTTGAAACGATCAAAAGGACGATCTTCTCTTGCTATTGTTAAACCTGTACTTTCTAAATATTCTAATTTATACCCTTTTCCAAGTGCTTCTTTTGTAAATGCATCCCAGGTTTCGGGAGAATATCCCAAACCAAATTTTTTGATGGTTTCGTTGGTAAAACCTCTTTCTTTAAAATAAGAATATCCAATTGCTTTTCCTTCTTCAGAATTTAAAAGCACGTCCTGAAAATATTTTGATGCAAACTCAGAAACCAGATACATACTTTCGCGCACATCTGTTATTGCTTTTTCTTCGTCTGTTTGTTCGGTTTCTTCAATTTCGATATTGTATTTTTTGGCTAAATACCGAATGGCTTCGGGATAGGTAAATTGTGAATGTTCCATCAGGAATTTTACAGAATTTCCTCCTTTTCCTGTACTAAAATCTTTCCAGATTTGTTTTACAGGCGAAACCATAAACGACGGAGAGCGTTCATCTGAGAACGGACTCAAACCTTTGAAGTTACTTCCGGCGCGTTTTAAATTTACAAAATCACCAATAACCTCCTCTACACGAGCGGTTTCAAAAACAGTATCAATTGTATTTTGTGAAATCAAAACGTAAAATTTTTTAAAATTGAGAGCCTGTAAAAGTACATAAATCAATCTTGAAATTTGAAATTTTTACACAAAAAAAGTGCCTCTTTCGAAGCACTTTTTCTACTAACTAAACTCAACTCAATTTTTAATTTAAATCAAAACGCAATCCTAATGAAATGTTTTTTTCTTCTACTAAATTATCCTGAAACAATGGGTTTAAATCGTATTTCAAATACAAACTAACCGCTTTGTAACCTATATAAGAACTAAGTCCGTAAATAAAATTATTGACATTATAATCGCCTTTTATAGTTGTTTTATACTTTAAATCTTCTTCTTCAAATTTTAAAATTTGTTTTGATTTTACGTTGATTCCAGCATAACCACCAATCCCGAAACGGAAACTTTCATGCGTTCTGAAATAGGTTTTTCCGTCACTGTATTTAGGTCTGGAGAAATCGAATTCTAAATGTACTGGCGCCACTAAATAGACATTTCTAAAACGTGATTCGGTCAAATGTATGGGATTAACTTCTAAGTTAGTCTGATCTCCGTTTACAACAAAACTTCTGTTATCTGTTGGGCGAATATTGTTATACATTAATGATAATCCATATTTAGCATGCAATAAATTATCTGTTTTTATTAATCTGGTATTATACGTTAAACCCCATTCGTAAAAATGTGAACTCATAAAACCATAATTAGAATCCTGAAGTTTTCCGTCGACCATCATATTATTTAAACCCATTGCAAATACAAATTGCGAAGTCGTTCTTCTCTCGCCATAAATAGAATCTTTATGTCGTTTACCGCTCCAGGTTTTATCATCCCAGTGCAAAATCAAAGCATGTCTCTTTGTTGAATCTTGTTCTTTGATTTTTCCATCTACTTTTTGTTGTACTAAATCATTAAGTTCATTTTGTGCCAAAGTCACTTTTTCTTCAATAATAACAGCTCTTGCCTCGGCTAACTCTTTTTTTCGCTTTTCGGCCACTTCCATCGTTATCCTTCCGTTAGACAACTGAACATTTACAGCTTCGATTTCTTGTTTTAAAGCTTCTTTTTCTTCTTTTGTAATCTTCTCGATTTTGTTGGCAATATCTTTTGCTCTTGATTCAAAAGTTTCCTGTCCAAGCACTTTGCTGACAAATAAAAAAAATAAAATTACGAGGTAAACGGTAAAATTTTTCATGATTGATTGTTGATTGATTGATGATTATTTAATTGTGAATTATAATTATGAATTTTAAAATCTTGATTCTTTATTCTATTCTCTATCTTCTTCATTCTTTATTCCCTACTCTTGGTGATTCCGGTTTCCTAAAGCCACTTTTACTGTCTGATAGTTTTTATTGACTTTTGTAATTACTTTTTCCCTAAATGAAAGTTCCAGTTCGCCGTCGACCTGATTTAGTAAATCGGCAGCATTAATTTTTACTTTTGCTTTTTTAACAGCACTTTCAGCTACGTTTTTTTCAGCTGTTTCTAATAATTGATCTACATTTTCTTTTTTAGGATTTTCAGCAATTACGGTTTGAACAGTATTTGATTGTTTTTCTTGATTGTTTTTGATGATGATTGAAGACTCCGCTATTTGATTTGGTTCGTTTTTAATGTTTTTATTTGATTTCTGATTAAGACTATTTTCTTGCTTATTTGATTTTTGTACCGAAATTTCTGTTGAAGTTTTTTCTACAATTACAGTTTCAGTTTGAATTGAATCAACATTATTTAAAATTGGTTTTGCAACAGAATCTTTTTTGGAATTTTCTTTAACAACTACACTTTTAGGTATTTCAGTCGTATTTTTCTTTTGATTCAAAAAGAAAGTTCCAACCAATAAAAACCCAACAATGCTGGCAGCGATATAAAGCCATTTGTTTTTTCTGGTTTGCATTGAATGAAATTGAGCTGTTGGTTTCTGTTCTTCGGCAATACTCAACATTGCATCTAATCGATCCCAGGCTTTGTTACTTGGCTCAATTTTGCGTTGGTTTAGTTTATCACGGAAATCCTTTTCAAAATTATTCGGTTCCATTATCTTGTTTTTTTAATGTATTAATTTGAGTTTGGAGCATTCTTCTTGCGTGTGATAATTGCGATTTCGATGTTCCTTCATTTATTCCCAGCATCTTTGCAATTTCATTGTGTTTATAACCTTCAATAGCATATAAATTAAAAACCATTTTATAACCATCCGGTAAGGCATCAATTAAAAACTGAATCTGATCTATCGAAAACTGAATGTCTATCGCATTAAAACTTTCTTCGACATATATTTCATCTTCAGTAAATTTTATTTTCTTCTGAACTCTTAAATAGGATATGCATTCGTTAACCATAATTCTGCGAATCCAGCCTTCAAAACTTCCTTTGTGTTCAAATTTATTTAGGTTGGTAAATACTTTCATAAAAGCGGTTATCATGACATCTTCGGCCAATTGAATATCTTTTATGTATTGTCGGCAAACGCTTAACATTTTTGATGAAAACCTGCTGTATATCTGTTGTTGTGCTTGTCGATTATGTTCGACAGCCAACCTGATAATTTCGGTTTCTTCTTGATGTAAATGAATAATTTTCATTAATAAGCGTTCAAATTTTGTTTTACTAACAGACTTCTATTAGCATAGACGAGTATCGTTTTAAAATGGTTGCATGAAGGAGAAAAATTTCAAGAAAAAATATCCCGTAGTGTCGGAACCAAATTCCAAAACACAGAAATACACAACTGATTTACAACAAAGTAAATCAATTATCTAATTGATAAATTTTATAATTATCTAATTAAAAAATTTATTTTTTTCTTTCTATAACGTAATTCACCATTAAGATAAGCGCTGCTTTGAATTCAGAATCGGGGTAATTCTCTAAAAGTGAAAGCGCTTCTTGTTGAAATTCGACCATTTTATTTTCGGCGTAAGCCAAACCATTATTGTCTTTTACAAAAGCAATCACTTCTTTAACACGTTTTTTATCTTTATTATGGTTTTTGATGGAGTTTATCAACCACTTTTTTTCTTGCGGAGTACAAGTATTTAAAACATGAATTAAAGGCAAAGTCATTTTTTGTTCTTTAATATCAATTCCGGTTGGTTTTCCTATAGCTTCTTCGCTATAATCGAATAAATCATCTTTTATTTGAAAAGCCATTCCGATAAGTTCGCCAAACTTGCGCATATTTTCGACCTGAATATCATCTTCAATTACTGATTTTGCTCCAAGAGCGCAACAGGCCGCAATAAGTGTAGCAGTTTTTTTTCGAATGATTTCGTAATAAATATCTTCTGTAATATCAAGTCTTCTTGCTTTTTCTATCTGAAGCAATTCTCCTTCGCTCATTTCGCGAACGGCTACAGAGATAATTCGGAGTAAATCAAAATCGCCATTGTCTATCGAAAGCAATAAACCTTTTGAAAGTAAATAATCACCAACCAAAACAGCAATTTTATTTTTCCAAAGTGCATTAATAGAGAAAAATCCGCGGCGGCGATTACTGTCATCAACCACATCATCGTGTACTAAAGTTGCCGTATGAATAAGCTCAATTACAGATGCACCACGATAGGTTCTTTCGTTTACAATTCCACCTGAAACCATTTTTGAAGTCAAAAAAACAAACATCGGACGCATTTGTTTTCCTTTTCGATTTACGATGTAATAGGTTATGCGGTTTAGTAATGCAACCTTTGAGGTCATCGATTCATGGAACTTTGTTTCAAAAAGTTCCATCTCGTTAAAGATGGGCTGTTTTATTTGAGAAGTAATATTCATTTCGATTCCAAATATACTATTTTAAATAAAAAAACGTTGTCTATTTTATGTTAGTATATTAATAATTTATATAATAATTAAGAAAGTACACCAAAATCATTCTCTATTTAAAGACTAATTTGAGTTCATTAATTAAAGTAAACATATTTGAAATTATTATGAAAACAAATTGACCTAAAAAATAAGAATCCTTTTTGCCCAATGAAAAAAGCATTAAAAACAAGTTCTATCCTTGTCTTTAATGCTTTTTTATTTTAAAATAATCACATTATTATTTATATAGTCGCTACGGGATACTGTCTTAATTTCTTATCATTTATTTTCTACCGATATTTTCTACCAATACAAATAAAATGAATTTTATTTTATCCTTCTTTATTCGCCAATTGTCCGCAAGCGGCATCAATATCTTTTCCGCGGCTGCGACGAACTTTTACTACTACTCCAATATTTTCAAGTGCTTTTATGTAAGCCATAATTGACTCTTCTGAGGCTTGTTGAAACTCTCCGTCATCAATTGGATTGTATTCGATTAAATTGACTTTGCAAGGCACATATTTACAAAATTTAACCAAAGCATCAATAGACGCTTTGTCGTCGTTAATTCCTTTCCAAACGACATATTCGTATGAAATCTTATTTTTTGTTTTTCTGTACCAATATTCTAATGCTTCACGCAGATCTGCCAATGGAAAGTTCTTACTGAAAGGCATAATTCTGGCACGAATTTCATCAATAGCCGAATGCAGAGAAACTGCCAACTTGAATTTTACATCATCATCGGCCATTTTTTTAATCATTTTCGGAATTCCTGATGTTGACACCATAATACGTTTTGGCGACATTCCTAAACCTTCCGGAGATGTAATCATGTCAATAGCTTTAATGACATTATTATAATTCATTAAAGGTTCTCCCATTCCCATAAAAACAATATTCGAAAGCGGATGATTATGGTACAAACGACTTTCTTTATCAATTGCTATAACCTGATCGTAGATTTCTCCCGGTTCCAGATTTCGCATTCTTTTTAATCTTGATGTTGCACAAAAATTACAATCTAAACTACAGCCAACCTGACTTGAAACACAAGCTGTTGTTCTGGTTTCTGTTGGGATCAAAACAGATTCTACTACTAAACCATCGTGTAGACGAACTGCATTTTTTACTGTTCCGTCGCTACTGCGCTGCATTGTATCAACCTTAATATGGTTGATTACAAAATTATCTTCAAGCATAGAACGTGTTGTCTTGGCAACATTCGTCATATCATCAAAACTGTGTGCGCCTTTGCTCCATAACCATTCATAGACCTGATTGCCACGAAATGCTTTGTCATTATTTTCGACAAAAAAATCCCTCAACTGATCTTTTGATAAGGCTCTTATATCTTTTTTCTCAATTTGCATGGTGCAAATTTAAGTATTTGTTCACTTCTAAAAGTACAAAGTGCCTGTCAATCTATAAAAATCAAAAAATTAACATTTTAAAAAAATTAGTATCACAGGTTGTTTAACTAGGTTTCATGCTGTTTGTCGAGATAACGCAATACTGAAAACGATGTAGTTATAAATACAATTTTAGTAAAATTTTAACAATGATCTTTATCATGTATCTCACTGAAATATAAGAAGATCTTTGATACAAGTTAAAACAACATCCTTAGTACTAAAAGAAAACCGGTCGATTTATTAACTTATTTTTTATAATAAAAACATGACAAAAAAATGAAAACCAATAAAATCAAATTATTTGCAATTGTAATTGCTCTTTTCGGAATCACTTCAATTGCTACAGCACAAAAATCATACACATTAGATGACAAATCTACTTTTTTAGTTGCAGGAACTTCAACGCTTCATGATTGGGAAATGAAATCAGCCTCAGGAACCGGAACAGCAAATTTTACGATAACTAATTCAAAGCTTACTGAAATAGAATCTATATCAGTTACTCTTTTGGCAGAAAGCATTAAAAGCGAGAAAAAAAGCATGGATAAAGTAGCGTATGAAACTTTAAAAACTGACAAAAACAAAAACATAAAATACGTTTTAAAATCTGCAGAAAAAGTAAATGAAACCACTTGGGAATTAACCGGAACTTATACCATTGCCGGAGTTAGCAAAGTGTACAAGACTACCGCAAAAGCAACCGTTACAAAAGACGGATTAAACCTCCAAGGATCTAATAAAATCACTTTTACAGAGTTCGGGATGAAATCACCAACCGCAATGCTCGGAACTATTAGAACAGGACAAGACTTAACTATAAAATTCAATTTAAACTTTAATCTATAAACGCCATGAAGAAAATTTATATTCTATGCATAACATTAGTCAGCACGTTTGCTGTTAATGCCCAGGTAAGTTTTGGTCATATTCAAAACCAGATTCCACGAAGCCAAAAAGGCATTAATCAATTTGATGTAAAAAAAGATACTGTTGCCTATAAAGGACTAAGTGTAGATATGGGAGCTGCATTTGCTCTTCAATTTCAAGCTTTAAATTCGTTTAACGATCAAAAAAACCTGGCTACGGCCCCAAATTACCGATTAAATAATTTAGAGAACAACTTCAATCTGCCAAATGCTAATTTTACAATTGGAGCACAATTATATGATGGTGTACGTGTAAACTTAGATGTTTATCTGGCTTCCAGACATCACAATGAAACCTGGGTAAAAGGAGGTTATTTGCAAATTGACAAACTTGACTTCATTAAAAAAGATTTCCTTGCTGATTTCATGCAGTATACAACGATCAAAATTGGTCAAATGGAGAATAACTATGGTGACGCACACTTTAGAAGATCTGATAACGGAAATGCTTTTATAAATCCCTTCGTAGGAAACAATATTATGGATGCATTCATTACAGAAATGGGAGCTGAAGTTTATTACAACAGATCTGGTTTTGTGAGTATGATTGGAGTTACCAATTCGAAACTAAACCAAAACGTTCAGGAAATTGTACCAGCTACTTCTACAGCAGCAAAACCGGATAATAATACAACTATAAGTCCTTCTATTCTTGCAAAATTAGGCTGGGATAAACAAATCAACAATGATTTGAGAATTAGATTAACAGGGTCTTATTACCATACTGCAAATTCTAGTGGAAATTTATACTCTTCTGATAGAGCCGGAAGCCGTTTTTACGGTGTAATGAGCCATGCTGATTACAACATTACAGATCCAACAACCGGAGCAACTATGAGTACTGTAGCAAACAACTTTGATCCAACTGCAAATAAGGATACAGGAAGATTTAATCCCGGGTACGGAAACTGGGCAACATCTTACATGGTCAACCCATTTATCAAATACAAAGGTTTTGAGTTTTTTGGAACGTTAGAATTTACTTCCGGAGGAGATTATAAAGGTACAGATGACAGTCGTAAAGTAAATCAATATGTAGGAGATTTAATTTATCGTTTTGGCGAGGGAGAAAGATTTTATGTGGGCGGAAAATACAATTTAGTTGACGGAAAACTTTCAAATGCAAGTACCGAAGCTATTCAAATAAACAGATTTGAAGCTGCAGCGGGCTGGTTTATGACTAAAAATGTTTTAGCAAAACTAGGATATGTTGATCAACACTATAAAAACTTTACTCAATTTAACGGAGCAACTCCAAACGATCTTTTTGGCGGAAGCTTTAAAGGGATGATGTTCGAAGCAGTAATTTTATTTTGATAAAATGTTCAGGAGATTTATTTTTTTAATTATGGGTTTAGCTATTTTCTTTTTCTTAGGAAGTGCTAAACCCACTTTTTTAACAGATGATACAACTTTGGTAATAAACAAAATTAAAATAGAAATTACCGGACTATCAACTGTTGGCAAATACAATTGTTCTAATACCCTTTCTATAAAAGATACCATTTATATAAATTCGGTTAAAAAGAATGCTTTTAATACCGAAATTAAAATGTCAAGTTTTGATTGTGGCAACAAAATAATGACGAAAGATTTACAGGGAACCGTAAAAGTCAAACAATTTCCTAATAGTTCTGTTTGCATTACAGATGTAAAACCCAGCGGAAAAAATTACAAATGCAAACTCAACTTTTTCATTACAGATAAAATATTAAAATACAAAGACTTTATATTATACAATTCTGATGATAAAATTCAGGGAACACTTAATCTAAAGTTTTCAGATCTTGAGTTAGAACCACCTGTAAAAATGGCCGGATTAATAAAAGTTAAAGATGATATTATAATCAATTTCAGCCTTTACAAGAACTAACTTCTTTGCTTTAAAAATTCTGATGCTATATTGAGCCTACACTAAATCAGAATAATAATTATAGTTATTAAATAAATTTCTAACTATGATTTTTATCATTCTCTACGATATGTGTTCATCATAAATTTGATCTAAGAAATAAGGAAAGGATTTTAATTCTACAAAAAACTCAATTGAAGTTTTCCTTATTCCAAAAACAAACTAATACCATATCAAAATGAAAGCAATTAAATCAATTTTATTGACAGTGATTTTTATAACATTGTCATTACAGACAAATGCACAAAGAAATTATAGTGTGGCAAAATCAACTTTTGAAGTTGCCGGAACTTCAAATGTACACGATTGGGTAATGAAATCTACAGAAGGAAATGGTACTGCTAACTTAACCGTTATAGACTCTAAACTAGCAGATATAAACAACTTAACGATTACGCTACCTGCAGAGAGCATAAAAAGCAGTAAAACAAGTATGGATGACGTGGCTTACGAAACCCTTGACACAAAAACATACAAAAATATCAAGTACGTTCTAAAATCTGCAAATAAACTAAACGAAACAACCTGGAATTTGATCGGAACTTATACTATTGCAGGAATCAGTAAAGATTACAAAACCGTGGTAAATGTAACGGCTGGTAACGGAATTTTTATTTTAAAAGGATCTAACCAAATTACCTTTGCTGATTTTGGTATGTCTCCTCCAACAGCGGCTCTTGGAGTTGTTCGAGCCGGAAAAGAACTGAGTTTGATTTTCAACATTACATTAAATGATTTTAGTAAAAATGACAATGTTTTGGTCATTAAATAGTAAAACCATTATTTTTAAATACTGAAATAAATTGTCCTTAATAATAAAAAATCAAATTATAACAGATTTTCGTTTGCATGAAATACTCTTATAATACTTATGAAAAAAAAATTATGGATCAAACTCAAAAAAAATAAAATTTTGGCACAACAATTGTCTTGCTCTGAAAAGAAAAATAATCTTACGAAGAGCGCTTAATTTTAAAATTTGTATTTTTATTTTTTCAGCTTTATAACCTTTATATTTTATCAACTTTAAAAATGAATTAATCATGAAAAAACAAATTTTAAGCTTAGCTGCTGTTGCCTTATTAGCATTCGCTGTACAATCATGCGAGAAAAAAGAACCAAAACCGGGAGAAGAAGATTTAACGCTTGGAAACAAGGTTGACACGCTTACTACAGATATTGAACAAGCAAAAGATACTGCTGTAGTTAAAGTAGAAAACGCTGCTGCTGAAGCAAAAGCTGCTACGAATAAAACGGTTGAAGAAGTAAAAGATGCTGCTAAAAAAACAGCAACAGAAGTAAAAGAAGCTTCTAAAAAAGCTGCAGATAAAGCAGAAGCTGCTGCAAAAGCCGCTAAAGACGGAACTGTAAAAACAGCAAAAGATGTAAATGAAGCTTTGAAAAAATAATTCTATTTAAATTCAGAATTAAAACCATCCGCGGCGGCGGATGGTTTTTTTTATGCAAAAAAGTAAGCCAATATTTTTTGTATTTTTGCTCTTAAATTAGAACACTTACAAGATGCATTTTATTTCACAAGACCTGGAAGATTATATTGAACAACATTCTGAAAACGAACCAGAATTATTAGCAAAACTAAATAAGGAAACGTACCAGAAAATACTTTTACCAAGAATGTTAAGCGGGCATTTTCAGGGTCGCGTTTTAAGTATGCTGTCTAAATTAATTCGTCCGGTAAATATTCTTGAAATTGGTACTTATACCGGCTATGCTGCTTTATGTTTATGCGAAGGAATGCAGGAAAACGGGCAATTGCACACAATAGATATTAAAGAAGAATTGGTCGATTTTCAAAGAAAATATTTTGATGCATCACCTTGGGGAAAACAAATTTTTCAGCATTTAGGCGAAGCAATTGATATTATTCCAAATTTGGATGTTAAATTTGATTTGGTGTTTATTGATGCTGATAAGGAAAATTACCTCAATTACTGGGAAATGATTGTTCCAAAAATGAATAAAGGCGGAATCATTTTATCTGATAATGTTCTGTGGAGCGGAAAAATCTTAGAGCCGGTACACCCAAATGATGTTAGTACGAAAGTACTTTTAGAATATAACTTACTTTTGAAAAACGATCCGAGAGTAGAAACTGTTTTATTACCAATTCGTGATGGTTTGACAGTTAGTCGGGTTCTTTAACTCTATTCAAAAAAACATAAATGAGCTACAGCAATGAAATAAATTCTGAAGGTTTTGCAATTATTAATGATGTTTATTCTGAAAATGAAATCGAGAAACTGATTTCATTAATTGAAAATACTACAGAAAACAAAACCGATAATGGAACCTTTAGAAAATCGCAGGATTTATTCGCTATTAGACAATTTCACAAAGAGATTCCTGAAACTTTGCCTTTTATTTTCAATCAAGACCTAAAGGAAATTATTAAAGAAAACTTTGGAGAAGGTTATTTCATAACTAAATCCATATATTTTGACAAACCTGAAAAGTCGAATTGGTTTGTTGCTTATCATCAGGATTTGACCATTTCAGTCGATAAAAAAACAGAAACAGAAAACTTTGAGAACTGGACTGTAAAGCAAAATCAATTTGCGGTTCAGCCGCCAAAAGAAATTCTAGAAGATAATTTTACTATTAGAATTCATATTGATAAAACTACAAAAGACAATGGTGCTTTAAAGGTTATCAATAATTCTCACTCAAAAGGAATTTTAAGGATTGAAAATCTTGACTTTGAAAATGAAAAAGAAACGATTTGTGAAGTACAGAAAGGTGGAATAATGATTATGAAACCTCTATTATTTCATGCTTCTAACAAAACTACAAATAACGAAAGAAGAAGAGTCATTCATATAGAGTTCAGCAATCAACAACTTCCTAATGAAATGGAATGGAGTGAGAAAATAATTCCTGAGAATTGATTTATTTTAAGCTTTAATATAGTTTGTGTCATTTCGAGGAACGAGAAATCACATTCAAAGAGCAACGAACCGCAATTCCGTTATATGATTTGTCGTTCCTCGAAATGACACAATTTTTTACTTAAATTCTTTTTTAAAAACCTTAGAATCTCAGCAACTTAGCACCTCAGAACCTTTTATACAACCTTTTCAGGAAAATATTGTGGTTTTAATTTTCTATAAACCAAGAATAATAAAAATCCGAAAAGCGCTCCGAAGAAATAACCTGTTAGAATATCTCCAGGATAATGCAATCCTAAATAAATACGACTATACGCGAAAATAAGCGGCCATAGAAATAGAAATCCCAGGTATTTGAAACGGCTTTTCAGAATCAAATACAAAAAGGTTGCAACCGCCATTGTATTAGCAGCGTGACCAGAGAAAAAACTATACGATTGTCGAGTCAGAACAAGACGAATATGTGAATTAATTTCAGGGTTATTACACGGACGTAAACGTTGAAAGTTATATTTGAACAAATTAGTTACCTGATCTGTAAATGTAATCAGGATGGCTATAAAAAGTACAATATATAAGGTTTGCTTACCTCCTACTTTTTTATAAATAAGATAAAAAAGAAATAGGAAAAATGGTGTCCAATAAACTTGATTGGTAATAAACAGCCAAAATCCATCGTAAGTTTCAGAACCTAAACCATTCAGATACACAAGCAAATTGGTATCTAATTCTTTTATGTTTTCAAGCATTATATTTGGCGTTTTACAGGTCCGGAGATTGAATCTATGTCTTCTTTTACTTTGTCGATTTCTGTAGCAGTATCGCCTAATAAATTACTCGATAAATTAGCAGTATCTCCTAATAAGTTAGTTTTTGCCTCGTTAATTTGAGCATTGATATTTCCGGTGATATCTGTCAAGGATTTAGCATCAAAACCATTGGCTTCTGCTCCTTTCTGAATTTCACTTTTAATATCGTTCGTCGCATTTTTTAACTGTGCCATCGCCTTACCCATTGTACGGGCAATTTCAGGAACTTTGTCTGAACCAAAAAGCATTAGTACTATAAACAGTATAAAAACTAATTCACCTCCACCTATACCAAACATATCTTTTATTTTTGTGTAGCTACAAAGATATTAAATTTTGTAGCTGCGAGTTTTAAAATTTACTTAAAAAAAAAAGACTCTTTTCAGAGTCTTTCATTTTTATATTTATTCAAATTTTGACTTTTCTTCTACTTTTGGCCAAGAGTTATTGGTTACATCAATATCAGCAGTCATTAATTTTGGGTCAATTTGTATACTTTTAATTGCTTTTGAAGTTGCATAAACTTTCTTGGCAGTATCATTATTTTTTCTCCAGATTTGAGCCGGATATTGATAATTATCTTTAGAACCGTCTTCATAAGTAATTTCAACCAGGATTGGCATAATCATTCCGCCTGGTTTATTAAATTCAACTTCGTAGAAATATTTAGGCGATTTTAAACTCGCTTTTTCATCTGCCGTAAAAGTCTGATCTACATAATCAGATAATAATTTTACATCTTCTACTTTTAATGCTTTTTTCTTTGAGCTGCTTACCTCTGCATTTTCTCCGGAAACTAAATAAACGAATGGTCCTTTTTCAAATCCAAAACGTCCTTTTCTCACTTTTACATCTTTAATATCAGCTGTTGGGGTTTCAGAAACATAATATTGTTTTACATCTTTAATTCCGATATCTACGAAATCTGTTGAATAAAACCATCCTCTAAAGAACCAGTCTAAATCTACAGCAGAAGCATCTTCCATAGTTCTAAAGAAATCTTCCGGTGTTGGATGTTTAAATTTCCATCTGTTTGCATACGTTCTAAAAGCATAATCAAACAAATCTTTCCCCATAACTACTTCTCTTAAAATATTAAGACCTGTGGCCGGTTTTCCGTAAGCGTTATTACCAAATTGAACGATTGTTTCAGAATTAGACATAATTGGCTCTAAAAACTTTTGATCTCCACTCATGTATGGAACAATATTTTTTGCAGGTCCGCGTCTTGAAGGAAAATTTGGATCTAATTCCTGTTCTGCCAAATACTCTAAAAATGAATTTAAACCTTCATCCATCCAAGTCCATTGGCGTTCATCTGAGTTTACAATCATCGGGAAGAAAGTATGTCCAACTTCATGAATTACAACACCAATCATTCCGTTTTTAACTTCTTTACTAGTCACTCCATTTTCATCAGGACGACCAAAATTCCAACAAATCATTGGATATTCCATTCCCTGATCTTCTGCAGAAACTGAAACTGCTTTTGGATAAGGATAATCGAATGTATGAGATGAATAGCTTTTTAAAGTATGAGCAACGGTCATAGTTGAAGTTTCTCCCCAAAGCGGATTTGCTTCTTTAGGATAAACAGATTCTGCCATCACGATTTTACCGCCCAATTTTACCGCCATTGCATCGTAAATGAATTTTCTTGAAGAAGCAATTCCAAAATCACGTACATTTTTAGCACTAAATTTCCATGTTTTTTTCTTGTCTGAGAAACCTTTTTCAGTTGCTTCAGCTTCAGCCTGAGTAACAATTACAACCGGTTTATCAAATGATTTTTGAGCTTGTTCGTAACGTTTTACCTGTTCTGCTGTAAAAACTTCAGCTCTGTTTGTTAATTCTCCTGTAGCATCAATAACGTGATCTGCAGGAACTGTAATATTTACGTCAAAATTTCCAAAAGGAAGAGCAAACTCTCCGCTTCCCCAAAATTGCATGTTTTGCCATCCTTCAACGTCGTTATAAACGGCCATTCTTGGGTAAAACTGTGCAATTACATATAATTTATTTCCGTCTTTTTCGAACAATTCATAACCGGAACGTCCGCCTTCTTTTCTGTAATTATTGATGTTGTACCACCATTTTATAGCTAACGAAATTTTTTCTCCCGGTTTTAGAGGAGTTGCCAAATTAATACGCATCATCGTTTCGTTGATCGTATATGACATTGGATTTCCTTTTATATCTTTTACCTGTTCGATATTAAAACCACGTTCTAAGTCTTTTCTTAAGTATTTATTTGAAAAACCGTCAAGTGCCAAAACCTGATTCATTTTTTCGCTTTCGGCTAAAGTCGACTGTGTGTTTGCTTTTGCCTGATTTTGATCCAACTGAATCCATAAATACTCTAAACTATCAGGAGAATTATTAGAATAAGTAATAACTTCAGATCCGCTTAGTTTTGAATTTTTATCGTCTAATTCGATGTCAATTTTATAGTCTGCCTGTTGTTGATAGTAAGCAGGACCCGGCGCTCCAGAAGCTGTACGAAACATATTAGGAGTCGCCAACAAGTCATACATTTGACTAAATTTGTTCGTATCGTACTTTCCTTGTTGTTTTGGAGCAACTGTTGTTGTGTTTTTTTCCTGAGCCATTAAAAAAGCAGGAAAAAGTAATAATAATGAAAGTTTTTTCATAAAATAGAATAGGTAGTTTTGTCAGGGTGTGAAAATAACAATTAAAATAATAATTTTACTTATTCATTAATATTTTAACACTTCTTTCCTTGAAGATTCTGTAAAGAGAACACTCTTTTTAGTCCCAAATGCTGAAATATGTGTAATATTCTGTTGTTCAGCATTCCAGTCAACTAAAATAGTGTTTGAGATTTCGATCGTTTTAAGCTTATCAATATCTTTAATCCTTGAGTAACAAACTAAAACATCTCCGGCTTCAACTTCTTTAGATAAAAAAGTAATGGGTTTAGATTGTCCGTTTATTTTTATCGTGAAATTTTCAGCAAGATATTTTTTCAATAAATCAATATCAGTCTGAGTTTCCTTATCAGTTCCTACGAAAATTTTTTGATGGTATTTCTTTTCCATTCCATTATTCAAATCATCAATAAAAATGCGGGAAGTAATTTGAATCATTTTTTTCTCAGCGGCATAATTGACCTGAAAAACTCCCATATAAAATTTATGGAATGAAAAAGCAGAAAGTGATAAAAACAATATCCCGATTAAAGGATAAATTAATCTATTTTTCATTTTTGACTCATCTCAATTTTTTTAAACTCTTTGTTTTTATTGATCATAAAGTCAATCAATTCAAACTTATCTTCTGGTTTTAAGTGTTTTTTAGACTCTGAATCGTTAGAACAATACATCAAAAACAAGTCTACTTCGTCTGGTTTCAAACTTAATGTTTTTGTATAAAAATCAGGCGTAAAATTATCTTTCGCGTATTCAACAAAAGCAATATCACTTATAACTTCCTCTTTTACTGCATCATCTTTGCGCAAGAGCTTTTTAACATCTTTAAAGATTCTGACGAAATCCATTCCGTATTTAATCGTCTGATCAGAATACATTACTTTATTCTCCGGACTAGATAGCTTGTCATCTTCAAATTGCATATCAGTAATGCTTTGCGATCCTCCTTGCAATGACTTCACTTTAAGCTCTTTATGAACCAAAACCTCTTTCAGTTCAATATTTACTAAATCCAAAGGCACAGAAAAAAGTATTTCTGCACAGTCCTTCTCTGTTAAAACAATTTTTTTAGATTGAAACGCCAATCCCGTAAACAACAATGTATCTTTAGGTCTTGCCATAATATCAAACAATCCGCCTACGCCAATAAAAGTTCTAACATTGGCATTTATATTCATAACATAACCACTTTCTATTGCCAGCGATTTATTTACAACTTGTCCATGCAAAGGTTTTCTTGAATTTTGTCCTGTCATAATTTGACAAAATAGGCATATAGCGAGTATTTTAAGGCTTTTTTTCATTTTCTAGAATTTTTAGGTATTTTCTGGCTAAATCAGTTATTAAAAACATACTCATTGTTTTGTTCTTACTATCCAAAGATACGGCAAATTCGCCATCTTCTATGCAATAAAACTGAAATCCTTTAATATCTTCTACAGAAATTTTCAATCTTTCCGTATAATAATTCTCCTCAAAAAGATATTCCATTTTCCTAAAAAGCGCCTCTTTTTTCTCAATATTAACCTCTTTTTTAAGCATTGTAGTTCTTCCGGAAATTGCATTCAACAACAAATCTCCCGCAGTCGATTGTGCTGTATAAACTTTTCTTTCGGCAGGCGTATATTTTTTTTGGTCACGCGGAATAATTCCGAGATTTTCGGCATTAATATTTGCATTTTCGTTTACCACAACTTCTTTCAGCTCTATCTCCTTGGCAACCATTTTTATCTGAAGCAAACTGGATTTCAGATCTTCTGAAGAAATTCTGCGCTGAAGCGTTTCTAAGTTTACTGATGAAAAAACCAACACATCTCCTTCTTTAATTACAATCGAAAACATTCCGTCAGCATCAGAAACCGCAGTAACCTGCGTTGTATTATTAATGATGTTTACACCTTCAACAGAAGTTGATTGTTCCAATATTTTTCCGAGAATTTCTTTTGCGCCGTTGCTTTGTCCAAACGAAATTTGAAAAATACAGAATAGTAATATAACAAGGGATTTATTTGTTTTCAACAGCAAGTATTTCTTTATATTTAACAGCTAATTCTCCTAAAAGAAATTCTGTTGAAGTTCTGTTTTTAGAATCTAATATTGCCGTAAACTTATCATTGTCTACTGCATAATATTCGAATCCTTTTACATATTCACTAGGAATTTTTAATCGATTCACAAAGTGGTCGAGACTGAACATATTCTCTAAAAGTCTCATAAAAGTTTCTTTTTTCTCGACTGCAACTTCTTTTTTCAGCATTGCAGTACGTCCGGAAAAAAAATTAAATAAAGGATCTGCAGAAATAGATCCTCCAGCCATCGATCCAGCATTTGCGGTTGGATTTAAAGCGGTTGCAGTATGAAGTTTT
Organism: Flavobacterium sp. LC2016-13; assembly: GCF_009707955.1. GTDB lineage: Bacteria > Bacteroidota > Bacteroidia > Flavobacteriales > Flavobacteriaceae > Flavobacterium. The sequence goes on from NZ_WMDQ01000001.1 coordinate 284,705, forward strand.
CTTTCTGCTTCGGTGTATTTTTTTTGTCCCGCAGGAACAATTCCTAAAGCAACAGAATTAATATTATCGTATGTTTTAATAATTACTTCCTGTAATTGATGCATTACCAGATTTAATTTTACAGTAAAATTAAGATCTGAAAATTTTTCAGGGGTTATTAAAACCCTGTTTTCCTTAAACTGTATTGATGAAAAAACAAGTGTGTCGCCTGATTTGGCCATAATCGAAAAAGATCCGTCTGCACTTGTTGTGACCATAGCTTCAGTTTGAGCATTTACCACATAAACACCTTCTAAATCATTGGTATTAGAAATGATTTTTCCGTTTATAACAGAACGATCCTGATCCTGAGACCAAGAAGTCTGACTCAAAACAATTGCCAAAACACAGAAAACTTTGTTAATCAAAATGAAATAAAATTAGAATTATTCTTAAAATGTAAAAATATCCTAATGTATTCCAAATTTAGTATTAAGAGCTTGGTAAAAAAATGTTAATTAAATTTTCATTTAAACGCCAAGAACACTAATAAAAAACACACAGTTGACAAAGCTTTATTTTTAAACTTTATGATTAAACATTTACTCCGCATTTTTCAATCTGAAGAATTGTTTTTTAATATCTTTAGCCGCAACAATTTGAGTTTAAAATTTATGAAAAGCATTATCATTGCCAGCACATCTACATTACATGAAGGCAGTTACTTAGAGTATTTATTACCTACTTTACAAGTTCATTTTAAAAATTGCAAAAGCATACTTTTTATTCCGTATGCTCGCCCGGGCGGAATTTCACATACTGAATATACAGAGAAAGTCGCGCAGGCATTTACTGCAATTAACATTTCTGTAAAAGGAATTCATGAGTTTGAAAATGCAGAAAATGCAATAAAAAATGCAGAAGGAATATTTACAGGAGGCGGAAATACTTTTTTACTGGTAAGTCAATTATACCAACAAAATATAATGCAATTACTTGCCGAAACCGTAAAAAATGGGACTCCATATCTTGGAACAAGCGCCGGCAGCAATATTTGCGGATTATCGATGCAAACTACGAATGATATGCCTATTGTTTATCCTCCAAGCTTTCAGACTTTAGGATTGATTCCTTTCAATTTAAATCCGCATTATTTAGATCCTGATACACAATCAAAACACATGGGAGAAACACGCGAAACAAGAATTAAGGAATTTCATGCTTTTAATTCTGTTCCAGTTTTGGGCTTAAGAGAAGGAAGCTGGCTTGAAGTAAAAGGAGAAAAAATCACTTTAAAAGGAAATTTATCTGCTCGTTTGTTTTTACAGAACCAAATCCCGGAAGAATTAGAAACTGAAAGCGATTTGAGTAGTTTAAAATAAAAGTGGTTTTTCACCATATAAGTGATATAAGAAAATTTAAGCTTTTTAGGATTGAACCAAAACTTTTTTAAATGAACTTACATCACTTATATGGTGAAATAAAACCAAAAAAAAAATCCTCAAACAATGTTTGAGGATTTTGAAGAGCGAAAGACGAGGCTCGAACTCGCGACAACCAGCTTGGAAGGCTGGAGCTCTACCAACTGAGCTACTTTCGCATTAACAGGGTGCAAATATAAACAATTAAATGATTCAAAAAAATAAAAATCAAAAATTATTTAATTTTGATAAAAAAACCGAAGCAATTAAGTTTCGGTTTTTTAGAGCGAAAGACGAGGCTCGAACTCGCGACAACCAGCTTGGAAGGCTGGAGCTCTACCAACTGAGCTACTTTCGCATTACTGGTGCAAATATAAAAAATAAGTTCAGTTCAAAACAAGCTTTTTTTGAAAAAAAATTAATTAAAAACAACTATTTCTTATAACCTATTTAAAACTAAAATGTTATACATTTAAATATTTTTTACAAATTATGAATCTCATTAAGGAAATACCATCAAAAGAAACATATATCGTTCGTCAACCCGTTCTTAGAAACGGAAAACCTATAGAAAGTTGCATTTTTGAAGGCGACGATTTAGACACTACCCATCATTTTGGATTATTTGACAATAGTGAATTAATAGGAATTATTTCGTTATTCTCCCAAACCAACACTATATTTGCTGAAAAAAAACAGGCTCAAATTCGCGGAATGGCTGTTTTAGAAACGCATCAAAAGAAAGGATTTGGCGAAGCTCTGGTTAAACATTGCGAAAATTATTGCTATGAGAACAATGTTGATTTAATTTGGTTTAACGCCAGAACAGCAGCTGTTGGCTTTTACAAAAAAATGAATTACGAAATAATTGGCGCGCCATTTGATATCAAAGATGTCGGCGAACATTATTTAATGTCTAAAAAATTATAAAATGAAGAAACTTTACTTTCTGTTAGTAATATGTGTTTTTATTAGTTGTAAAAAGGAACCAAAACCAGTTCCCAGAAAAATAACCCCTCCACCTACAATCATACTTACTGACGAAAGAAAAGTAGTTATTGACACTGCCTTAATAAATGTTTTTAAGAGTGAAACACTTCAACAATTTTATAATTCATCTGAAAATAAAACTGTTTGGGGAAATCTTAAAAAAAGAACGTATGTTTTGTCTCAATTAGAAAAAGCAGACGAATTAGGTTTAAATCCTGATGATTATAAGGCTTCAACACTTGAGAAATTCGAAAAAAGAATCAGTTCTTTAAATGATAAAGAATTGGCTACTTACGACATATTGCTTACTTATAATTTTGAATTATACTTAAAACATCTTTATAAAGGAAAACTTGATCCGAAGAAATTATATACTGATTGGGATTTAGAAGAAAAACCTTTTGACGTAAATAATGTTCTTGTAAAGGCTTTTAATAAAAACAAACTAGACAGCGTTGTAGAAAATATTCAGCCAAAATCACAAACCTACAAGGAGTTATTAAATGCGCTTCAAATCATTAATACTTATCCTGATGAAGAAGCGATAGACACCATTAAATCTGCTGATAAAATAGTATTAAAAGACACTAATAATGCTTTAATCAACATTAAAAAGAAGCTTTTATTCTGGAAAGACCTTACAGGAAAAGATAGTCTTACTAATATATATGACAAAAAAACATTTGAGGCTGTAAAAACATTTCAGGAAAGACACGGCTTGGCTGCTGACGGTGTTATTGGTTATGGAACTTTAAGCGCTTTGAATTATTCTAAAGAAAAAAGAAAACAACAAATCATTGCCAATCTGGAGCGTTGGAGATGGTACACCACTGATTTAGGAGATAGTTATTTTATCATTAATATTCCTAATTACAGCTTAAATGTAGTTGAAAACCAAGATACTACTTTAGTTAGAAATGTTGTCGTAGGAACGAGCAAAAGAAGAACTCCTATTATAACATCAAAACTTAGAACCGTAGTTTTTAACCCAACCTGGACGGTTCCGCCAACTATTTTGAAGGAAGATATTGTTCCTGAAATGAAAAAAAACAGAAACTATCTGGCAAAAAAACACATTACGATATTTGATTCTTCTAATCATGAAGTTGATCCGAAAGCGTGGAATGAAAACAAACCTCATAGTTACAGATATGTTCAAAGCCCCGGATATAACAACTCTTTGGGGTTAATGAAGATTTTATTTCCAAATCATCATAGTGTTTATTTGCATGATACAAATCACCGTAATTATTTTGGAAGAAATAATCGCTCGTTAAGTTCGGGTTGTGTTCGTATTGAAAATCCTTTAGAATTAGCACAGCATATTTTAAGTGATACTATCCCTGCAAAAAATTGGTCGAAAGAAAAAATCGATTCTATTATTGAAACTAAGAAAACGATAAACATCAAAATTGCCAAAAAATATGCTTTATATCAATGGTATTGGACAGCGTGGAGCAAAAAAAATCAGCTCCTGTTCAGAGCTGATATTTATAATTTAGATTCGGATTTGTATACTAAACTAAGAGATTAGTTTTTCTTCCATCGTAAAACTTCTTGATGGATGATAAATAAACAAACACGATTTATCTTTAATAGTTTGGATTATTTCATCCGTCAATTCAATTGGCAGTGCCGGGCAACCCTGGCTTCTGCCTAATCTTTTATGCTCTCTTATAAAAGATTCAGAAACATAATCTGCTCCATGCATAACAACTCCTCTTTCGCGGGCATTGTCATTAAAACCTTTTTCAAGACCATCTAAACGTAGTGAAGCACCGTGTTTTCCCTGATAAATTTCGCCGGTAGAATAAAATCCAAGGCTGCTTTTAAAAGATGAATTTATGTTTGAAAATGCAGTTGCAAATTCTTCTCCGGTATTTCTGCCGTGAGCAACTAAAGACTGAAACAAAATTGTATTCGTCGACAAATCAATCACCCAAAGACGTTTGGTGTTTGATGATAAACTAAAATCAATTAAAGTTAAAATGTCTTTTTGAATTAATCCTTTTTCTTTCAATAAGTAAAAACCTTTTAAGGCTTCAGAAAAAGTTCGTAGTTCCGGTAACTTAAAATTGTTAGGATTTAATGCACTATAAACGCTTTCAATTTTAGCATCCATAGTTACTTTTTCAACCTTCGCAAAACTTTTTGCAGTTACCTCTTTTAATTCGGGAGTGCTTTTTGTGTCTTTTCCAAAAGACAATAACAAAAACACCACTAATGGATAAATTTTGTAAATCATTGAATCTCTTTAGGTTAATAATAAATTTGGGTAGGGCAAAAGTATAAAAAATTCATACTTGACAAAATAGAAGCCTGAAAATCAGGCACTTTTTTATCAAACTTTAACATTATTAACTAAAAAAACCCGTTTCTGTAAGATATTTACTTATGCTAAAAAACTAAACGTTTTAACGTACTTTCTTAAAGAAAATATAAGAAAATAGTACTTTTACATTCGAAAACTGTAACTTTTATATTAAAAGTGTGTCTATTAATCCAACTGATAATCCAATTAATAATTACTTTCTTTAAAATTGTCATGAAAAAAATAGCTTTTTTATGTCTTCTGTTTTCTACTTTTTTAAGCTTTAGCCAAAAGAAAACGCTGCAAGCGCAATCTATTTCGCAAAATATTCTTATCGACGGAAAATTGGATGAAGCTGCATGGGAAAATGCAGCAACAGCCTCAGATTTTGTTATGTTTGATCCTGATAATGGCAAACCTATGCCAGATTCTAAAAAAACAGATATTAAAGTTTTATATAATAATGACGCAATTTATATTGGCGCCATCATGCATGATGATGAACCTGAAAAGATTTTAAAAGAAATCTCGCAACGAGATAATTTTGGAACTGCAGATATTTTCGGCGTTTTCATTAATGGTTTCAATGATGGACAGCAAAATTTTGAGTTTTTTGTTTCTGCTGCCGATGTTCAGGGCGATTGTATTATGACCGATGCCATTGGGGAAGATTATTCCTGGGATGCGGTCTGGATTAGCAAAGCAAAAATAACAGACAAAGGCTGGATTGTAGAAATGAAGATTCCGTATGCGGCTTTGCGTTTTTCTGCAGAAAATAAACAAACGTGGGGAATTAATTTTTTTAGGGAAATAAAACGCGAACGCAGAAAATATACATGGTCTTTAATTGATACTAAAGTAGGCACTTTTACGCAGCAAAATGGAAATCTGGAAGGAATTGAAAACATCAAACCTCCTACCCGATTATTTTTTATGCCTTATGCTTCTTATTATTTAAATGCTGCCGATGGTCAAAAAACGTACGGTACGGTAAAAGGCGGAATGGATATTAAGTATGGAATTAATGATGCTTTTACGCTTGATGCTATTTTGATTCCTGATTTTGGACAGGCAAAATATGATGATCAGATTTTAAATTTGGGTCCGTTTGAGCAGCAGTTTAATGAAAACAGGGCTTTTTTTACAGAAGGAACAGATTTGTTTAATAAAGGAAAAATGTTCTATTCGAGAAGAATTGGAGGAAAACCATCTGTTGAACCGGATTTGAAGGATAATGAAGAAGTATTTGAAACGGTTCAAAATGTGAATCTTATTAATGCTTTGAAAGTTTCAGGAAGAACTAAAAACGGATTAGGGGTTGGAATTTTAAATGCTGTTACCGAAAAAACATACGCAACTATAAAAGATACGATAACGGGAGCAACAAGACGTGAAATTGTTGAACCTTTAACGAATTATAATGTTTTGGTTTTGGATCAGCGTTTTCGTAAAAATTCTTCTGTAACACTTATTAATACTAATGTTTCCCGAAATGCACATTATCGGGATGCAAATGTTACGGGGCTTGCCTGGGATTTAAATACAAAAGCAAATACCTATAATCTATCAGGAAATGTAAAATACAGTACTATAAATGGTCCTGAAGATAAAACAGGTATTTATTCAACTATAGGTTTTGCCGAAACCAGTGGCAAGTATCGTTACAGTTTTGGTACTGATTATGTTACGAAAGATTTTGACCCAAATGATTTGGGAATCAACTTTTACACCAATTATTATAATTTTTACGGAAATGCAAATTATAGAATTCTAAACCCAACAAAACTTTTTAATAGTTTTAAAATTAACTATAATATGTATACCGAATTCAATAAAGAATCCGGAAAAGTACAGGATAACAGTATTAATGCCAACATAAACCTGACTACAGTAAAAAACAATTATTACGGAATGGGCGTTACGGTTTATCCGTTAGAAAGTTATGATTATTATGAACCAAGAGCCGAAAATAGATATGTTGCAATTCCGAAAAGAGTAGAAACATGGTTTAGCATATCAACAAATTACAATTATAAATTCGCTTTAGATTTAAATCCGTCAATTTCTGTTACTGAAGATAAGGGAAGATTTACATACGGCGTTGATATTGGTCCGAGATATCGCTTTAACGACAAACTTTTACTGACGTATACTTTTAGCATTTTAAAAAGACACAACAATAAAGGATATATTGATAGTTTTGATGACGATGATAATGAAAATACTACTGACAAAATCATTTTTGCGAATAGAGATGTTATCACTTACGCTAATACTATATCCGGAAAGTATGCCATCAATAGTGCTATGACGCTTAATTTGGCAGTACGTCAATATTGGTCCTCGGCAGAAAACAAGGATATTCTTGAACTTCAGCCTGACGGAACTCTTGATCCATATTCTCAATATACAGAGAACAAAAATTCGAGTTTTTATTCCTGGAACGCAGATTTATCATATTCCTGGTGGTTTGCTCCGGGAAGCCAGCTTTCTGCATTGTACAGAAATAATGCTTCAAATTTTGAACGTGTTATTGATAAGGATTTCAAGCATAATGTAACGAGCTTGCTGACGAACGATTCCTTAAAACACATTTTTTCGATAAGTGTAAAATATTTTATAGACTATAACGCCGTCAAAAATAAGATTAGAAAGAGAGCTTAGCCTGAATTAATTTTAAAAAATAAAGACTTATATAATTAATTTAATATTTTTAAATACAGTTCATTTTATTAAACATAATTGTAACAAAGCTTTCTTTGCAAGTTTTATAAATGCTTTATCTTTGTAGAAAACAAAAATCATGAACAAAAAAGTTATACTTATGATTTTAGATGGTTGGGGAAAATCTCCTGACCCTAAAGTTTCTGCAATAGACAATGCACACGTTCCTTTTATAAACAGTCTTTATCAAAATTACCCAAGCGCACAACTTAGAACTGATGGTTTAAATGTTGGTTTACCCGAAGGTCAAATGGGAAACAGTGAAGTTGGTCACATGAATCTTGGTGCCGGAAGAATTGTATATCAGGATTTAGCTAAAATAAACCTGGCTGTAGCACACAAAACACTTGCTAAAGAGCAAGTACTTGTTGATGCTTTTACATACGCCAAAGAAAACAATAAAAAAGTACACTTTTTGGGATTAGTTTCTGATGGTGGCGTTCACTCGCATACTTCGCATTTACGCGGATTAATCGATGCTTCTCAGGAATATGGTCTTGAAAATGTTTTTGTTCACGCTTTTACTGACGGACGTGATGTTGACCCAAAATCTGGTGCAAAATACATTCATGATTTAGAAGAATACATTAAAGAAACTCCCGTAAAAATTGCCTCAATCATTGGTCGTTATTACGCAATGGATCGTGACAAACGTTGGGAACGTGTAAAACAAGCTTATGATTTGGTTGTAAATGCACAGGGAACAACATCTCAAAACGCCGTTGCAAGTGTTCTTGACAGTTATGCGCATCATGTTACAGATGAATTTATTGAGCCAATTGTAATGGTTGATGAACAAGAAAAACCATTGGCAACAATTGTTGAAGATGATGTTGTAATTTTCTTCAACTTTAGAACTGACAGAGGCCGTGAACTTACAGAAGCACTTTCTCAACAAGATTTTCACGAGCAAAACATGCACAAATTAAACTTGTATTATGTAACGCTTACGAACTACGATGAAACGTATAAAAACGTAAAAGTGGTTTATAATAAAGATAACATTACCGAAACTCTTGGTGAAGTTTTAGAAAAAGCACACAAAAAACAAATTCGTATTGCCGAAACAGAGAAATATCCTCACGTAACATTCTTCTTCTCTGGAGGAAGAGAAGTTCCTTTTGAAGGAGAAACCAGAATTTTAAGAAATTCCCCAAAAGTAGCGACTTACGATTTAAAACCAGAAATGAGCGCTTTTGAACTTACAGAAGCTCTTGTTCCTGAATTAAATAAAGGCGAAGTTGATTTCGTTTGTCTGAATTTTGCAAACGGTGATATGGTTGGTCATACCGGAATCATGAGTGCAGCAATTTTAGCTTGCGAAGCGGTTGACGCTTGTGCAAAAAAAGTGATCGAGGCGGCTCTTGCAAACGACTATACTACTATCGTAATTGCCGATCACGGAAATTGCGAAACCATGATTAATCCTGACGGAAGCCCAAATACAGCACACACAACGAATCCTGTGCCGATTATTTTAGTTGACAAACAATTAAAAAATATCAATGATGGAGTTTTAGGAGACATTGCTCCTACTATTTTAGAATTAATGGGCGTTCAGCAACCAGCTGCAATGACTTGTCATTCGCTTTTGTAGAAAACACCATTTTTAAATAAAAAAAGAGACTAATTTTAGAATTAGTCTCTTTTTGTTTTAAACCTTTTTTTGTCATTTCGAGGAACGAGAAATCTCCGCAAGAAACTCCATCCCTAAAAACGCCAATCTCTATAGAGCTACTTGCGGAGATTTCTCCTCCGTCGAAATGACACAAATTGCGAATATCACATTATAAAATAGTGATATATCCATTCAACTCCATAAATCACTAAACCAATCATTCCTCCTACCAAAGTTCCGTTGATTCTGATATATTGAAGATCTTTTCCGATTTCTAATTCCAGTTTTTCAGAAACCTCTTTTCCATCCCAGCTTTTTACCGTTGAAGAAATTAAATCTCCAATCACTTTTTTATTATTCAGAAGTACTGATAATAAATCATTTTTGATGAAATTATTTATTTTATCGATCATTATTGGATCTTCTTTAATTCCACTTCCAAAACCCTGAATCAAGTTTGCAATATTATTTTTAATGGAAGATTGATCTCCTTTCTCAATATCATTTGAAATTGAAAGTTTTATTTCATCCCAAATTCCGTTAATATAATCCTGAACTTCTTTTTTGCCCGCAAACCCCAGAATCAAATTGTTGATCTTGATTCTCATTTCTTCAGAGTTTTTTACTTTATCAAGAAAATCATGAACATATTCATCTATTTTGGTTCTTACTGCACTTTTCGGATTTTTAGCCTCGTTTAAAAATTCAGCCAATCCATTAAATATACCTTCTGAAATACTTTTATCAGCCAAACCAAAACTCAAAAAGGGCGTTGATTCTTTTACTTTTTTACGAATCAAATCTTTATTGTTTGCCAATTCCTGACTCATCAGTTCCAAAAGATTCGTCAATAATTGATCTTTAACCTGACTATTTTGCAAAGGTTCTAAAGCCAATGCAACCCAATCTCCAAAATTAATTGCTTCTAGTTTTTCCTTAAACTGAACCTGAATGAAGCGTTTAATATCTTCGTCTTTTATGGTTTTTAAAATTCCGGGAATAATATTCAGCGCTATCGAATTGGCAATTTTATTGGCGTTTTCTTGTTGCGAAAGCCAATCTGAAGCTTTTGCGGCAAAATTGAATTCATCTAATTTAATTTCTAATTTTTCCCGGTTTAGAAATTCTTCAGAAACAAAATTTCCAAGATTCTCGCCAATTTCATTTTTCTTAGTCGGAATAATAGCCGTGTGCCAAATCGGAATTCCCAACGGATGACGAAACAACGCCACAACAGCAAACCAATCTGCAATTCCGCCCACCATTGCAGCTTCGCTAAAAGCCTGTAACATCGGAATCTTAAAATAAATAGCAACAATAAAAAGTAGTACTGCAACACCTAAAAGTGCCAGAGCATTGTTTTTCATTTTGCTTAAAGCCTTTTGTTTCGAAATATTTTCCTGATCTATAGTATTCATGATGCAACGTGTTTACTACTAATTTATGGCTTTTTTCTGAGATATTAAACTAAAAAGTATAATAACCGCGCAATTAAAAGGTTTGTCACGAATTTAAACGAATTGTATTTGCTTCATGATTCTATTAAATTATAATTCGTGAAATTCGTGGCAAAAAAACATAACATATTAATTTCAAAATCAACTTTAAAAAAATAATATTAAAATCGTACTTTTGCGAACTGAAAATCTGAAAAATATGATTATCCCAAAAAATAGAGAAGAAATCGAATTAATGCGCGAAAGTGCTTTGATCGTATCTAAAACATTAGGAATGATTGCTTCTGAAATTAAAGAAGGAGTTACCACATTACATCTTGACAAATTAGCCGAAGAATTTATCCGTGATCACGGAGCAGTTCCAAGCTTTTTAGGATTGTATGATTTCCCGAACTCGCTTTGTATGAGTCCGAATGCACAAGTTGTACACGGAATTCCTAATAATACACCTTTGAAAAGCGGAGATGTAATTTCTGTTGATTGCGGTGCTTTTAAAAACGGATATCACGGTGATCACGCTTATAGTTTTCAGATTGGAGAAGTTGCTCCGGAAACTAAAAAACTTTTGCAAATTACTAAAGAATCTCTTTACGTAGGAATCAGAGAATTTAAAGCTGGAAACCGCGTTGAAGATGTTGGAAATGCGATTCAAAAATATACAGAATCTCACGGTTACGGTGTTGTTCGTGAATTGGTTGGACACGGTTTAGGGCAAAAAATGCACGAAGAACCAGAAATGCCAAATTACGGAAAACGCGGTCGTGGAAAACTTTTTGTTGAAGGAATGGTTGTTGCTATTGAGCCAATGATCAACATGGGAACAAGAAACATCAAACAACTAAAAGACGGCTGGACAATCCTGACTGCCGACGGAAAACCAAGTGCACATTTCGAACACGATGTTGCCCTAATTGACGGAAAACCAGAAATATTATCGACTTTCTATTACATCTACAAAGCTTTAGGAATTGAAAGTAATGAAGAAGATGAATTCAGAAAAGTACCTCTTGTATTATAACACGAATTCCACGAATTTGCACGGATTTGTGATGTCGTAAAATTACACTGAATGATTGAATGATGAGTGAGTTATATTTAAGAGAAGAGTCTTATAAAATTATTGGAATCTGTATGGAAGTCCATAAGATTTTAGGAAAAGGGCACAGTGAGAAAGTTTATGGCGATGCATTAGAATATGAGTTTCAAAGAAATGAAATTCCTTATAATCGGGAATTAAGATATAACATTGCTTATAAAGATATTGTTTTACCGAGTTATTATTTTGCCGACTTTGTTATTTTCGACGAAATTATTTTAGAGTTAAAAGCAATTACAGCACTGTCAACGAGTGAAATTAAACAAACATTAAATTATTTAGCTGCTTCAAAAAATAAATTAGGTCTATTAATAAATTTTGGAGAAGACAGCCTCAAATACAAAAGAATAATACTTTAACCCAAATCAAGGTTCGTGAAATTTCACCACAACGTTAATCCGTGTAAATTCGTGAAATTCGTGTTCAAATTTATTTAACCGTGAAGAAACTTTTTAAACTTATTTTAAATACAATTCCACGCCCGTTATTAATTCGTTTGAGTTATGTGGCGCGTCCAATTTTAGCTTTATCATTAAGAGGAAGCAAATACACTGATCCTATTGACGGGAAAAGCTTTAGATCGTTTTTGCCTTACGGATATGGGAAACAACGTAACAATGTGCTTTCGCCAAGTACACTTTCGTTGGAAAGACACCGCTTACTTTGGCTGTATTTAAACGATCAGACTGATTTTTTTACGGCTCCAAAAAAAGTGCTTCATTTTGCTCCGGAACAAGCTTTTTACAAATTATTTCGCAAGCAAAAAAACCTTGATTACACAACAACCGATTTACTTTCGCCTTTGGCCGATGTAAAAGCAGACATTTGTAATTTACCTTTTAAAGACAATGAATACGATGTTATTTTGTGTAACCACGTTTTAGAACATATTCCGGATGACACAAAAGCTATGCAGGAATTATTTCGTGTATTAAAACCGGGCGGAATGGCGATTCTTCAAATTCCACAAGATTTGTCAAGAGAAGTTACTTTTGCCGATGATTCGATTACAGATCAAAAAGAGCGTGCCAGAATATTTGGTCAATACGATCACGTTCGTATTTATGGGCGCGATTATTTTGACAAATTAAGAAGCATTGGTTTTATTGTTATCGAAGAAGATTACACCAACAAAATTGCACCAGAATTGGTAGAAAAATACTGTTTGGCAAAAGGAGAAATTATTCCGCTTTGCTTTAAGCAGGAAAACTAATTTTTTTTCACCATATAAGTGATATAAGTTCATTTTAAAAGAGTTTTCAAATTATTGATATTTTGAAAACTCTTTGTTTTTTTAACCCAATTCCTAATTTACAAGCCAACCAAATCCCTAAACCTTGGAACCTACAAAATCATTTCAGTTCTGTTTTGACATCAGTTTTGAAAAAAATCTGAATGTTTATATTCCAACAGCCTATATCGTTGAGAATACCAATGAAATCAAATACTTAAATAAAAAAGCAACTCCAGGCGTACTTGAAAGTTTCGGAATTGTTTCTGAAAATTTAGATTCTAATTCTAAAAAAATACTCGCAGCTTGTGAAGCTTTAAAACCTGACTTTATTTTCAAAAAATTCAGTGCCAAAATCAAGTCGGCAAAAACAATTGTCGATCTGCAAAAAGATTCCAAAATTGACTTTGCCATTCGTCAGCACTTAAAATTAAATTTAAGTTCATTTTATACTTTAATTGTACAGGAACAATTTCCGTTATCCATTAATATGGGAGTTGAAAAGGATTTTTATCGTTCCAGAGTCGATATCAATCCGCTTTATTTTGAACCTCAAATTCAATTCGATAAACACACGGAAGGAATTACGTATACACTTTCTTTAAAAGAAAACGAAACTACATTTTTGCCCATGAACAGCAATGTTGATGTGCTGCTGGATGAACCAGGCTGGTTAATTATCAATAAAAAATTAGGACAGTTAAAAGAGCTTAATGCTAAAAAACTTTCGCCTTTTTTAAAGAAAAAATCAATCGAAATACCGTCAAAATTAGTGGATGATTATTTTAAGAATTTCATTCCCGAAATAGCCAAAAAAATTGACATTGAAGCAACAGGTTTTGAAATCGAGCAGCGTGATGAAATTACTTCCTGCACGATTCAGCCCGTTTATGATTTCTTTAAAAATTGTTATTACCTCAACCTTTATTTTGATTATAACGGTTATTCATTTGATGCGAGTAAAACGAAGAAAACACATTCGTTTGTTGATTTTAGTGTTGCTAATGAACCTAAAATTATTCAGTTTAAACGAAATGCTGATGAAAATTTATACGCCGATAAATTAATCGAAATTGGTTTAATAAAAATCAAAAACGAATTATTTGGGTTGAATTCTGATGTTGAAACTTCTGATCCTTATGTCAATATTCAATTGATAATTGACAATAAAGAAAAACTGGAAAGTTTAGGATTTACAATTCAAAATTTAAAACTGGAAAGCAAAGCAATCATTACGGAAAACCATACCATTTTGGCTTCAAAAGATGAGACAAAAGAAGATTGGTTTGACATTAAAATAATTATTACGATTGGAACTTTCACGATCAATTTCAGTGAAATTATCCCGAATATAAAAAGCAAAGAAAGGCTCTTTTTATTGCCTGACGGAAACTATTTTTTGATTCCTTTAGAATGGCTCAGCAAATATAGCTCGCTGGCAAAACTGGCTAAAACAGAAAATGGGGATCTTCTTTTACGTAAAAGTAATTTTACTGCTTTAGATGCTATTCCGGAAATCAAAAGCGATTTAGGTAACTCTCATAAGGCTGAATATGTAGCTTCTGATTTGCTGAAAGCAACTTTGAGACCTTACCAAATTGATGGCGTAAAATGGCTTTTAGGTCATTTTAACTCCAATTTGGGCGCTTGTTTGGCTGATGACATGGGACTTGGAAAAACATTACAAACTTTAGCCGTTCTGGTTGCTGTTCAGGAACAATTAGGATTTACTACGAAAACATCAAATTTTGATTTGTTTGCAAACGAAACTACTGTAGAAAGAGAACCGCTTAAAACTTTGATTGTTTTGCCTTCTTCATTGGTTTTTAACTGGTATAATGAAGCTTCAAAATTTACACCGCATTTTTCGAAAATGCAATATGTTGGCAATGACAGAAAGCAATTAGCAAGCCGATTAGCATCTTCTGATTTGATTTTTACCAGCTATAGTATTGTGCACCGCGACATTTCGATTTTAGAAAAATATGATTTCCGTTATTTAATTTTGGACGAAAGTCAATACATTAAAAATAAAAACTCTAAGATTTTTAAAGCGATTAATAAAATAAATACGGCCCATAAAATTGCATTAAGTGGTACGCCTATCGAAAATTCGCTTGACGATTTATGGTCGCAAATGCAATTTATAAATCCGGATATTTTGGGCAGTTATGCTTTTTTCGTAGAAAATTTTAAAAATCCGATTGAGAAAAAACAGGATGAAAATAGTTTATCTGAATTAAAAAATCTTGTTCAGCCTTATATTTTAAGAAGAACAAAAGAACAGGTTTTAAAGGATTTACCTGAATTATCTGAACAGATTTATTATTGTGACATGGATCCTGAACAGGAGAAATTGTATGAAAAAGAAAAATCAAGAGCTCGTAATTTTTTACTAAAAACTGACGGATCCAGCCCTGACAAAATCAGCATTATCAATACGCTGATGAAGTTAAGACAATTGAGTAATCATCCAAAAATGGTCGATCAGGAATCAGAAATTGATTCAGGAAAATATATTGCAGTTACTAATTATCTGGAAAGTTTAGTAAAAGGAAAACAAAAAACGATCATTTTTAGTTCGTTTGTTACTAATTTGAGTTTTTACACGGATTGGTGCAAGGAAAACAAAATAGCCTATTGCGAGATTACAGGCGAAACTCCTGCCAAGAAAAGAGAACAGCAGGTAAATTTATTTCAGGAGAAAGATGAGCCTTTGTTGTTTTTTATTTCGCTTAAGGCGGGTGGCGTTGGTTTGAATATTACGAAAGCTTCTTATGTGCTGTTTTTAGATCCCTGGTGGAATCCTTTTGCTGAAAAACAAGGAGTTGGAAGGGCGCACCGAATTGGACAATTGAATAAAGTAAACGTAATTCGATTTATTTCTAAAAATACGGTAGAAGAAAAAATAATCAAACTGCAGGAAAACAAAAAGCTGTTATCTGATTCGCTTTTAGAGGAAAGTTTTGTTAACGATGAAATCGAAGTTAATTTAGAATTCATTCTGGGATCTTAATAAATTGTTTTTAAAACCAATAAAATGTCCTATTTTTCGTTATATAATTTGTTATATTTACAATCTTAGAACATAATAAGATGCCAAAATTTTTGTTTCAAAACCTTTTTTTGTTTTTCATTTTCGCTTCGGCGACAGCGCAGGAAATTCAAACAGAAGTGGTTCCTCCCTATAATATCAAAACCGTTTCGTTTGTTCAGAGCGGAAATAATGTCGTTCCGATATTTGAATTGGGTTCTTCATTTGAATTTCAATTTGATGATTTATTTGGTAATGAAGCGAATTACTATTTTGAAGTAACGCATTGTGATTATAACTGGAAACCAACTGATATTCCTAAAACAGATTACGTTAGAGGTTTTGATAATCAAAGAATTACGGATTACTCTAATTCTTTTAATACGCTTCAGGTTTATTCGCATTATCGATTGGCTTTTCCAAATCAATTCACGACACAATTGCGTATTTCGGGAAATTACATGCTGAAAATTTTAAATGAAGATAAAGAAGTTCTTTTTTCGAGAAAATTTATTTTATACGAAGACCATTCTACGGTTGCAGCTCAGGTAAAACGAACCCGAAACATCAGCAATATTGATTATAAGCAAAATTTGGAATTTTCGATACTTTCGAATGATATCGTTTTTCAGAATCCATTACAAAATATCAGAATATTATTATTTCAAAATGGCGATTTTAATACCGGTATTAAAAATGTTGTTCCGCAATATACTATCGGAAACCAACTGGTTTACAAGTACGATAAAGAAACCCAGTTTTGGGCCGGAAATGAATTTTTATATTTTGAAAATAAAGACATTCGTTCTGCCAGCAATAATGTTGGAAAAGTAGGTTTTAACAATGATATTTATAACTCTTATTTATACACAAATGCCGCGAGAGCAAACCAGGTTTATACGAATTATCAGGATGTAAACGGAAATTTTGTGGTGAAAAACATAAATGGTTCAGATAATTCTATTGAAGCAGATTATGCCTGGGTTTATTTCACGCTTTCGGCGCCCACTTTCAGATTAAACAAAGACATTTATATTACAGGAATGTTCAACAATTACAGTTTGTCTCCTGAATATAAAATGGACTATAATCAGGATAAAGGAGTTTATGAAAAAGCTGTAATGATTAAACAGGGTTTTACCAATTTTGAGTATACAATTGCAGACAAAAAAGGTGTAATTGATTATGAAAATGCAGTTGATGGCAATTTCTATCAAACAGAAAATGAATATACTATCCTGGTTTACTATAAAGAAAGTTCTGATCGTTACGAACGCGTAATTGGAAAAGGCAACGCAAACTCTATAAATATCATCAATTAAAACATTGTTAAAGGTTTCTGTTCAATGATTTTTTTTTGTAAGTTTGCCTCTATAACACACACATATATACGACTTTAGTATGGTTTCTCAGATTACAAGAGGCATAAAAATATCCGTTTTGACTAGTTTTGAAGGTACTTACTTCAAGAACTACAAGATTCACTTTGCCTTTAGTTATGTAATCACAATCGAAAATCATAGTAAAGATTCTGTTCAGTTAACGTCTCGTCACTGGGAAATTTTTGATTCTCTAAATGATCTTGAATTCGTTGATGGAGAAGGTGTTATTGGAAAAAAACCTGTTTTAAAACCGGGTGAAAACCATACTTATAGTTCTGGTTGTTTACTATCATCTCCTTATGGTGCGATGAAAGGTCATTTTAATATGATTAATTTCACGACTACAAAAACATTCAAAGTTATTGTTCCGACTTTTAGAATGTGCGCTCCTTTTGCTTTAAATTAATTTATCGTTACTTCTATTATTCCTTCTTTTGTAATGGCGTATGCTTTGTCATTTTCTGTTGGAATCAAATAAGAATTTCCTGTAAATTCGCCAAAAGCGGGAAAAATTAATTGATTTGGTTTTTGAAAAAAACACGATAAACTTAAAAACTGACGACCTAATCCTTTCAATTGTATTCCCGGATGAATGTGTCCGCAAAAATTAAAAAGACCTTCTTTTTCTGTTGGATGATGTGTCAATAAAAAGTCATCTAATAATAATTCGCTGTAAATTTCGATATTCAAATCTGTATAATAGTCTTTTGAAATAATATCGTGATTGCCTTCAACTAAAATTATTTTTTGTTGATGTTCTTTTGTCCATTCAACAAAAAAATCCCATTCGTTATTGATTTTACTGTGAAATAAATCGCCCAGAAAAACAATTGTTTCCGGACGGAATAATGCTAAAACGTTGTTTAATCTTGTAAAATTTTCGAATATTGCATCTTTCGGAATTCCAATTCCGTGTTTTCTAAAATGTGCCACTTTTCCTAAATGCACATCAGAAATTAAAAGCATCTTTTTTTCTTCCCAAAACGCTGCACCGGATTGATGCAGAATGAAGTTTTGGTTGTTTATTGTAATTCTCATATTTAAATATAGTAACCTTTTTTATAATCTTCACGATTATTTCATGTAACTCGCTGTCATTTTTTTGATTCTTTCTGCTAAAGTTTCACTTGATAATTTTTCTCTCAATCGATCTGTAATTATCGGGAAACTAAATGGCGTTGGTTTTTTGCATTGTTTCCAAACAATAGTCTGATTATTAATCCTTTCTAAAGCCTGAAGCAAACGTCCTTCTTCTAACTGATGTTCAAAAGTTTCAATATAAGCTTGCTGAAGCAATAAATTATCCGGTTCATAATCTCTAAAAACTTCAAAAAGCAATTGCGAACCACTTTGCAAATGCTTGGTTTTAACCGGTTTTCCCGGCATTCCGGTAAAAACCAAACCGGCAATTACGGCAATATCCCTGAATTTTCTACGTGCCATTTCGGTCGAATTCAGGCTTTTTTGCAAATCGTGATGTATGTATTCTGAAGAAAATAAATCATTATCAAAAACAGCTTGCATATCAATTTCCTGATCCGAAAGTAATTCAAAACCGTAATCGTTATAAGCCAGCGAAAAAGTAATTGGCGACAATAAACTAATGCGATATGACAATATACTCGCTAAAGCTTCATGCACAAACCGACCTTCAAACGGATAAAAAACAGCATGAAATCCTTCTCTTGTTTTAAAGGTTTCTATTAAAAATTCGTTGGTATCAGGAACAATACTTTCTTTTCGCTGTCTGGTAAAAATCGGCTGCAATGCTTTTAATTCCGGTGTTAGATTATCTGTATTTGCTGCATATAATTCTTCTCGCAATAATTCACTCATTTGTACTGATAAAGCCATGCGGCCACCCATCCAGCTTACTACTTTTGACGCTTTTTTAGGATCTGCTTTTCGTACCAAAACCTGCATATTTTTTACCCGGAATAATTCAAGCCTTTTTCCGGCAAACGTAAAAACATCTCCGGGTTTTAGTTTTGAGGCAAACCATTCTTCAATAGAACCAATATAACCGCCGCTTAAAAATTTAACGTTGAGAGAAGCGTCGCCCACAATTGTCCCTATTTGCATTCTGTGATGCATGGCAATCAATCGGCTATTGATTTTAAAACGTCCGTCTTCTTCAATTTCTACTTTTTTAAATTCGTCGTAAGCTTGCAGACTCTGGCTTCCGTTGGTAATGAAATTTAAAATCCAGTTCCAGTTTTCTTTTGTAATGTTTTGATAACAGAATGTTTTTCTCACTTCTTCAAAAATTTCATCCGCAAAAAAACCATCAGAAACTGCCAAAGTATTTAGATATTGAACCAAAACATCCCAACTGTTGAGATACGGAATTCGGTCTTCGACAATGGTTTTTTCAACCGCTTTTTTAAGTGCCGAAGCTTCTATAAGTTCTATAGCATGAGTCGCCAAAAAATAAATAACACTTTCTTTTCCCGGCTGATGTCCGCTTCGTCCCGCTCTTTGCAGAAATCTGGCAACGCCTTTTGGTCCGCCAACCTGAATAATGGTTTCAACAGGCGCAAAATCAACTCCTAAATCTAAACTTGACGTGCAAACTACAACTTTTAATTCTTCGTTTCTAATGGCATTTTCGACCCATAAACGTGTTTCTCTGCTAATACTTCCGTGATGCATGGCCATATCTCCAGCAAATTCAGGATATTTTTCCAATATTGCTTGAAACCACATTTCGCAGGCAGAACGCACATTGGTAAAAATTAAAGTGGTTTTACTTTTTCTGATGATTTTTGCAACCTCATCAATTAAGTGTAATCCCATGTGTCCGCGCCACGGATAGCTATCCATTTTTTCGGGCAATATCGAAAGCACTTTTATCTTCTTATTGATATTTGCCTTGATCAAAACTGAATTTTGATAGGCTTCAGAATCTAAACCTAATAAAACTTGTTGTGCTAATTCGAGATTTCCGATTGTGGCAGAAATTCCCCAAATTCTCATTTTTGGTGCGACTGTTTTTAAACGCGACAAAGCCAATTCCATTTGTACGCCTCGTTTTGTGCCCAATAATTCGTGCCATTCATCAACCACAATCGCAGCACAATTGGCAAAGGTTTTGGCAAATTCTTTTGATGCCAAAAGCAATTGCAAGCTTTCAGGCGTTGTAATCAATAAATCCGGCATTTTTTTGCTTTGCTTCGCTCTTTCGCTTTGCGATGTGTCTCCGGAACGAATTCCAACTGTTAACGGTAAATCTAAATCAGTAACAATTCTTTCTGCTGCTTGTTTAATTTCTACCGAAAGTGCGCGTAAAGGCGTAATCCAAATGGCTTTTAATCCAGGCTTATGCTTGATTTTATAATTGTGATTTTTCTTCATATAATCGAGAACGATCGGAAACCATAAGGCATAGGTTTTTCCGCTTCCGGTGGGAGCGTTCAGCAAACCGTTTTTGCCTTGCAGAAAGGCGGTCCAGGTTTGAGTCTGAAATGGAAAAGATTTCCAGCCCTGATCGTGAAACCAGTTCTCTGCAATGGTGTATAATTCGTCTCTGTTCATTTTTTTATGAGGTTCAAAGTTGCAAAGGTTCAGAGGGACAAAGTTTAGCTGTTTCCTAAAGTTTTTTTCTTTGAAACTCTTTTACTTTGTCTCTTCGAACATTTTATGAAATCATACTTTTTAAATCTTCAATCGAATTGGCTTCTTCAATTTTCTTGTCATGTCGCCATCTCAAAATTCTTGGAAATCGGGTTGCAATACCGCTTTTATGTCTTTTTGAAAGTGCGATTCCTTCAAAACCAATTTCGAAAACCAATTGTGGCGTTACGCTTCGAACGGGTCCAAATCGCTCTAAAGTGTTTTTCTTTATAAAATCATCGACTTTTCTAAATTCAGCATCGGTTAATCCGGAATATGCTTTTGCGAAAGTCACCAATTCTTTTTCGCCTTTATCATTATTCTGCCAAAGCGCAAAAGTATAATCGGTAAAAAGATTCGAACGTCGTCCGTGTCCGCGCATAGCATACGTTAAAACGGCATCAATTACAATAGGTTCAATTTTCCATTTCCACCAATCGCCTTTTTTTCTTCCAACCTGATATGGCGAATTGTTGCGTTTTAGCATCAAACCTTCGCTTTTCATTTCGCGGGCACGCATTCTTTCGTTCGTTACATCTTCCCAGGAATGGAGCAAAACTCTTTCTGATAATTGAAAATTAGTGGTTTTATCTTTTATCGAATCGTATAATTGTTCTAATAATAATCTTCTTTCTGAATAAGGTAAATGGCGAATATCTTGTCCTTCCCATTCTAAAACATCATACGCCTTTAGAATTACAGGCACTTTTTCGAGCAAATTTGCCGATATGGTTTTGCGTCCAATTCTGGCTTGTAAATCATTAAAAGTTCCGATTTCTTTTTCGGGAAAAGCCAGGATTTCGGCATCAATAACAGTTCCGTTTGGAATAATGCCAACAAAGGATTTAAACTCCGGATATTTATCGGTAACCAGCTCCTCACCTCTTGACCACACATAAATTTCGCTTTCGCGGATGATGGTTTGAGATCGGATTCCGTCCCATTTATGTTCGACCGACCAATCTTCTGGATCGCCGAGATTTTCTACTTCGCCTTCAATTGGATACGCGAGATAAAACGGATATGGTTTTGATAAATAATCACTGCTTTTTTCATCCAAAATCAATTCCTGAAAAGTAATTGTATTCGGATCCCAATTTCCCATTAATTTATAAGCTAAAGCATCTTCATCAACATTTTCTGCTTTAGACAAAGCGCGTGTCATTAATTTTTGGCTTACGCCGATTCTTAAGCTTCCGGTAATTAATTTGGTAAAAACAAAGCGTTCGTAATAATTCAACGCCAGCCAATTTTCATGTAAGTATTCTTTTTTTTCAGGATCTGATTTCTTTTTTAAAGCGATGATTTCCTGTAAATATTCAGTCAGACTTTTATCTGAATGTTCTTTTGTGGTGGGAATAATCAAAGCAATCGTTTCGGCCAAATCACCCACAATATGATAACTTTCTTCAAAAAGCCAAAGCGGAATATTGGCCAGCTCATTTGCCCAAATTCGCAATAAAGTGGTATTAACAGGTCTTGGCGGTCGACGATGTGAAAGAATCGCAATTGTCCACACTTTATCCTCTGGCGAAGCATTTTTAAAATACGTCGTCAAGGCGTCGACTTTTACGTTCGTTTTATTCGAACTGTCCAATGTTTTTATGAGTTGGGCAAAATTCTTCATTTGCGTATATTATTTTAACTCGTTGCGCATAATTATTAAACACTTAGGAACATAGTTTTAAATTAAAGAAAAAGATATTTTAAAAAATCTAGATTTTCACACATAGTCCCGAAGCGTCGGGATTTGTTTAAATAAATGAAATGCCTTTAACCAGAAAGAAAAACTATGTTTCTATGTGTTATTTTTATGGATTAATTTTCAGTATTAATCAAAGTTTCATTTTCATCTATTGCCGCTTCTTTTTCATCTTTTTCCATTTCTGCCGCTTCGCCTTCGTATTGCGTTTTTTCGGTTCTGGCATCGTAACCCAATTCTCTTAAATATTTAGAGAAAATATCGGTATAACCGTGTGTACATATTATTTTTTCTGCGCCTGTAGCTTTAATGCTGTCCAATAGAGAATACCAATCGCAATGATCGCTCAAAACAAAGCCTTTATCTATCGCACGTCTTCGCCTTGCGCCGCGAAATGCCATCCAGCCACTTGCTGAACCGGTTACAAAAGGCGTCATTTTTCTGATCCAGATACTTCCGTGTGCGCTTGGTGGTGCAAGCACTATATTCCCTAATAAATCTTCTTTTTTGGTTTCTCTGGTTACTAAAGTTGTTGGTGGAAAATCAACCATCGGACGTAAAACATTGGTCATGTTTTCGATCGCGCCGTGTGTATAAATCGTTCCAATATCAGTATTTAGGTATTTTAAAAGTCGTTGTGCTTTGCCTAAGGAATATCCAAAAAGAATGGATGTTTTTCCTTCTGCTTTATTTTCTGCCCACCAATTGTTAATTTCTGAGATTACCTCAGCTTGCGGTGTCCAGTTAAAAGCGGGCAAACCAAAAGTACATTCGGTTATAAAAGTATCGCATTTTACCACTTCATAAGGTGTTGAAATTCCGTCATCTTCTGTTTTATAATCTCCGGTAAAAACCCAAACTTCACCTTTGTGTTCAACCCGAATTTGTGAACTGCCAATAATGTGTCCGGCAGGATGAAGCGAAAATTTTACATTGTTGATCACAAAGGTTTCTCCCCACTCTTTTCCGGTCACATTTATTTCTCCTAAACGATGACGAATTATTGGAATATTGGTATGGTGCGTAATATAATTTTGATGTCCCCAACGCGAATGATCGGCATGACCGTGTGTAATAATGGCATTTTTTACCGGTCGCCACGGATCGAGATATACATCGGCCTGTTGGCAATAAATTCCTTTATCATTAAAAGCCAAAAGTGGGATTTTCATCTTATTACATTTTAAAAATTACAAAAATGGTGAGCGCATCAACTTCAAATTTAGGTATTTATACAGAAAGGCATATTACAACCTGACGCTATTACTTTATTAAATTACAACTTTTTAATATTGTGTTATGATATAATCAAAATATCATTTGTACTTTTGTATAAAATTAAATAATTCGTAATTTTAAAATATTTCATCCCATGTTAAAAGGATTCTTTCATGTACCAAAAGCGGTAAACGAGCCTGTAAAAGGATACGCACCGAACTCACCAGAAAAAGCAGCTGTTCAGGCAGCATACACTTCAATGTGGAACTCTAAAATTGATGTTCCATTATACATTGGTAGTGAAGAAATCAAAACTGGAAATACTAAAACAATTTCAGCTCCGCACGATCACAAACATATCGTTGGAACGTATCATTTAGCTGAAAAACAACATATCGAAAAAGCGATTGCAAATGCTCTTGAATCAAGAACTGCATGGGCAAATATGGCATGGGAACAACGTGCTGCTATTTTCTTAAAAGCTGCTGAATTAATCGCTGGTCCTTACAGAGCTCGTATTAATGCTGCAACTATGATTGGTCAATCTAAAAACATTCACCAGGCAGAAATTGATGCTTCTTGCGAATTGATCGACTTTTTACGTTACAACGTAGAATTTATGACTCAAATTTACAACGATCAGCCAAAATCTGATTCTACTGTTTGGAATCGTTTAGAGTACAGACCTCTGGAAGGTTTTGTTTACGCAATTACTCCGTTTAACTTTACTGCTATTGCTGCAAATCTTCCTGCAAGTGCTGCAATGATGGGTAACGTTGTGGTTTGGAAACCAAGCGACAGCCAGGTTTTTTCTGCAAAAATTATCATCGAAGTTTTCAAAGAAGCTGGAGTTCCTGATGGCGTTATCAACGTTGTTTTTGGAGATGCTTTAATGATTACTGATACTGTTTTGGCTAGCCGTGATTTCGCTGGAATTCACTTTACCGGATCAACTCACGTATTTAAAGATATCTGGGCTAAAATTGGTGCAAATATTCACCACTATAAAACATATCCAAGAATTGTTGGTGAAACTGGTGGTAAAGATTTTATCATTGCACACCCAAGCGCTAATGCAAAACAAGTATCTACAGGAATTACCCGTGGTGCATTTGAATATCAGGGGCAAAAATGTTCTGCAGCTTCAAGAGCTTATATTCCGCAAAGTTTATGGCCAGCTGTAAAAGAACAATTAATTGCTGATGTAAAATCTTTTAAAATGGGTTCTCCTGAAGATTTTGGAAACTTTATTACAGCAGTTATTCATGAAGGTTCTTTTGATAAATTAGCGAGTTATATTGATCAGGCTAAAAAAGATGCTGATGCGGAAATCATTGTTGGTGGAAATTACGATAAATCTGTTGGATACTTTGTGGAGCCAACGGTTATTGTAACTACAAATCCAAAATATACGACAATGGAAACTGAGTTATTCGGACCGGTTATGACTATATATGTATACGAAGATGCAAAATGGGAAGAGACTTTAGAATTAGTTGATACTACTTCTGAATATGCTTTAACCGGAGCTGTATTTAGCCAGGATCGTTATGCTACTGAAGTTGCAACTACGAAATTGCAAAATGCTGCAGGTAACTTCTACATCAACGATAAACCAACAGGAGCTGTTGTAGGAATGCAGCCTTTTGGTGGCGCAAGAGCTTCCGGAACTAACGATAAAGCAGGTTCTGCATTGAACTTATTACGTTGGGCTTCTCCTAGAACTATTAAAGAAACTTTTGTAACTCCAGAAGATTACAGATATCCTTTCTTAGGTTAATTTAATTCGAAGTTTCAATGTTTTCAGGTTTCAAGTTGAAAACCTTTGACCATAAAAACAAAAAAGCCGAATCTTTTAATTAAGATTCGGCTTTTTGCTTTTGTCTTATTTCTGCAAGCAAAACCTAAAAGCTAAAGCATTGAAAAACAATTCAATAATAAGCCTTCCGTGAAGATTAAATTATTTTTGTAGTACTTTTCTTATTCAATTGAATATCAACACGTTACAATTATTAAAAATCTTATTCTGTTATTTTTAAAACTTCTTATTCCCATCTATAAAACTGTATGATTCTACATTTGCCTGTATAAAAAAACATTAATTAATAAAAAATAAAAATACAGTGTTATGAGAAATTTAAACAATGTTCCTAAAGTAATTTTAGAATCAAAAAGCATTGGGCATGCAATTGATTTTACCTGGAATAAAAAGAAAATAGATAAATTTTTAGATCCTATTGAACAAAACGAGGATTTGGAAAAAGCATTAATGCGTATTAATCATAAAGGTTCTGTTGGATTTACTGCTGCGTTATTAGAGTGGATTTACTGGCGTTTTACGGGTTACACACAAGCAACTCATGATACTCAAAAACGCATCGAAGCGCTTTGGTGTTCTATCAATGAGCAAACGAATCCTTTATTGTTTGATACTGATCTTGAAGTTCCTGCCGTAGGTTCTGTTGATGGCGCATTATGGATTGCTTTAATGAATGTAAGAATGGTTGATGTAAGATATAGAAAAGGATCTTACTTTTTGCAAAATGAACTTTTAGGATTGGTATTACTGGCACGTCATATTACACCAAAAAAGAAAATTTTTGACAAATGGATCAATAAAGTTATTTCAGATTTAATTCGTTTATATCCTTGCCAATATGATTATACAGATTTGGATGAATCTGATGAAGCAGTTTACAATTCATCAAATGAACCTGTAATATGTCGCGAATTTTTCTTCGATTCTGAATTTAAATATTCTCCGGAAGCTGTAGAAAGAGCTCTTTATAATTTTATCGATAATTTAGATCATAAAGCAAATCCGTTTTTAAACTTGTCCAGAAAAGCATCTTAATATTAATTATTCAATTCACGATAACCCGTCAAAATAAGAATTTGACGGGTTATTTTATTTTAGCTTCTTTTTAATTTTTCTCAATAAATAAACTGGCTATATTTTCTAAATAACCTTCCGGACGGAAACCTTGTGCGTTGGTCAAAATTATTACAGAAAGATTGTCTTTTGGATAAATATACATTCCTGAACTAACACCTAAAGAAGCAATAACCTCATTCTTTAGAATCATTGATGTTAAAAGTGTTTCAAGATTTTTTTCTTCTTTGATTAATTGATGATTTTGCAATGCAATTATCCATTGTGCGATTTCTTTTGCGGTTGAATAAATTCCTGCTGAGGTTCTCAAATTTTCAGGAATTATTTCATATACATCTATTACATCACCATTTCTAGCATTTTTATATGATGATCTTCTGCGTTTAAATACATTATAATAATCAGCAAATCCTGCTTTAATTGAGTTCTTCATTTCAGCTTTTTCAAACTCATTTTCGATAAGATATTTATCAAATGATTTTCCGCTTACTTTTTCAATGATCATTACAAGCAAAAGATAATTCGTCTGATTATAATCAAACCGTTCGCCGGGTTCAAAAACAACCGGTAGCTCTTTTATTTTATTTAAAGAAGTTATATTATTTTGAGTCAGCAAGTTTTCTTCAGAAGTCCAAATATCTGGAAGTCCAGATGTATGCGTTGCCAATTCTTTTATCGTAATGCTCTGCCATGTATTTGGCAAATCATCTAAATATTTAGAAATTGGTTCTTCTAAATTTAATTTTCTGTTTTCAACCAATTGCATTAATGCAACTCCTGTAAATGCTTTGGTTATAGCATTAATATTAAAAACTGTTTCATTATCAACCAAAACCGAATCCTGAATATTTGATAATCCGTAATTCAATTCTTTAACAATTTTATTGTCTTTAACAACTGCCAATTGCAAACCAATAATGTTATTTTTTTGAATCATTTCTCTTACCACATTATCAACTTTATCGCCTTGCGAATAAATTCCGTTAGTGATCATAAAAATGGCAAGTAACAGCACAATTTTGTTTAATTTTTTTCTCATATTTTACAGTTTTTGTAATTAATTTTATTTGAAATTTCGCTTCTTTATTTCAGCTCTTTTCCTAGAAATAAAACTAACAGTAGAATAATTTTTATCATCTTTTATATTTTTAAGCGAATATAATCTGCAAGCAAATGCTCTATTTTTCGCGCAATTAAAAATGTTGTTTTAGCACACAAAGAATAGGTTTTTAGTAAATTTTTCATTCGTATGCTCAAATAGCATTTTTAGAAGCAAAAACGCATTATTTATAGCTCACAACGAAGCTTACTTCTATATTTTATTATCTTGCCCACAATTAAAATACAATATGGATTTCATCAAAAAAATTGATTTAAAAAGAGTAGCGCTTCACTGTTTATATTGGATTTTCTTTTTATTCTTTTACATATCTAACAAATCTGATAATGAAGGTTCTTACGAATTTACTTTTGTCTATTGCTGGAAAATTGTGGCGCAGGCAATATTTGGATACGGTTTGATTTATTGGATTATTCCTGAAACTTTAAATAAAAAGAAATATTTACTTTTTTTAATTTCCAGCATAGGTTGGCTGTATTTTGTCTTTGCGCTATTAATGACTTTAAAATATTATTATCTCGAACCAAAATTCCCTGGTTTCTTTGATGATTGGCTTGGGCATAAAATGACGGTTCCTGAAAGACTGACTTCTTTCAAATTGATATTAAGAGAATTCTCTTTTATTACTTATCCGGTTATTATTTTGGGTTTTATAAGTTTTAACCGAAAGCAACAACGCCTTTTGAAACTGGAAGAAGAAAAAAAATCAATGGAGTTAAAGGTTTTAAAAAACCAGTTAAATCCTCATTTTCTATTTAATACGCTAAATAATTTATACACTTTAACTTTAAAAAAGGATGATAAAGCACCTGAAGTTATTGCCAAATTATCTGAAATTTTAGATTTTGTTTTATACCGCTGCAACGAGGATTATGTTTCTATTGAAAAAGAAATTACACTTATCGAGAATTATATTTCGCTGGAAAAGCTTCGTTATAATGAAAACAGATTAGATATTTTGTTTACCAAAGACATTCAGGAAAGTAATAAAATTTCTCCTTTAATTATATTGACTTTTATAGAAAATGCTTTTAAACACGGCGTAGTTAATGAAACCGAAAAAGCAATAATTCGGTTGAATTTAGAAAGTAAAAAACAACAAATCATTTTTAGTATTGAGAATACAAAACCACAAAATGAATTGGCAAGAACTTCAGACAAATCTAAAATTGGTTTAGAAAATGTTCGAAAACAATTGGATTTGCTGTATCCTAAAAAGCATCAATTAGAGATTGAAGAAACGCAAACGAACTATACTGTTAAACTTTATTTTACTACTTAAACTCATTATCCTTTTCAACTTATGAAGAAACATTTAATACATTTCTTTTTCGTTTGTTCTTTTATTTCAGCAAATAGTCAATCTAAAACTTTAGATACGTTGATCGATGTTGGAAATCATAAATTGCATTTCAAAATTGTAAAAGGCAAAGGAATGCCAATACTTTTTGATGCTGGCGGCGGAAACAATGGTTCAGTTTGGAACTCAATTCTTGATAAAACTTCCAACATTACAAATGCAACTCTTATTACGTACGATCGTGCCGGTTTTGGTACAAGTACAATTGATACTTTACAAACGGACGAATCTAAACATGGTATTATAAGCAGTATCGAAGATTTAGAAATTGGATTGAAAAAATTGGGTTATGATAAAGAAATTCTCTTGGTTTCTCATTCTTATGGAGGTTATCTTTCGTCGCTTTATGCTGCCAGACATCCCAAATTAGTGAAAGGTATTGTACTTATTGATGTGAATCACAATTATTTTGAAGATGGCGTTATCGAAAAGGAACTAATCAAACAAGAAAAATTGATTCCACAATGGAAGAAAAACAATAAAGGCACTTATTATATGTCGGCAACTATTCTTGAAACCGTCAAAATAATGAGTAAAATAACAATTCCTCAAAGTATTCCGGTTGTTGATTTCGTGAACGGAATTCCTTTCTTAAAAACGACCGAAGACATCGAACGCTGGAAAGAATGCCATAGAAAATTTGTAGCCAATAATCCGAATGTTACAGGTATTACAGCAAATGATTGCGGTCATGCTATTTGGATCGGAAATCCGCCTTTGGTCATTAATTCAATAGCAAAATTGTACGCCAATGCTTCTAAACAAAAAGCAGAAATTTTAGATCGCGCTTTACAATATTCAATAACGGCTTGCAATGAAGAAAAAGCTGAGGTTTTGGCTTTTAATAATTCTGAAGATGATCTGAATACTTGGGGTTATCAATTATTAGGAAAAAATGAAACTCAAAAAGCAGCAGAAGTTTTTAAACTTAATATGCTTTTAAATCCTGCAAGTGCAAATGTTTATGATAGTTATGGCGAGATTCTTTTAAAAACAAATCAAAAAGAAGAAGCTATAAAAATGTATAAAAAATCGATCGAACTGAATCCTGAAAATAAAAATGCTAAAGAAGTTTTGGAAAGAATAACAAAAGACAACTCAAAACCTTAAATTAGATTTTTAGAATTAAAATATTTATTCTTTTTTGAATGAAATACAAATGCATTATCGTTGATGACGAACCTTTGGCGAGAGAATTAATTGCTTCTCATTTGGTAAATTTCGAGAGTTTCGAATTGATCGATTCTTTCGAAAATGCACTAAAAGCATATACTTTTTTAGAAACAAATACGGTCGATTTGATTTTTTTAGATATCGAAATGCCTTTATTAAAAGGGAATGATTTCTTGAAAAAACTTAAAAATCCGCCTAAAGTAATTTTTACAACCGCTTATAGAGAATATGCGATAGAAGGTTATGAACTCAACGTAATTGATTACCTTTTAAAACCAATTACGTTTGATCGTTTTTTTGTTTCGATAGAAAAATTCAAACAATTGCAAACGCCACAAAAGGAAATAAAACCAATTAATGAAAATCATATTTTTGTAACCAGCGGAAGTAAAAATATCAAAATTGTATTTGATGAAATTTTATATGTCGAAAGCCTCAAAGATTATATTACGATTCATCTCGAAAACGGAAAATCACATCATATCAAACAAAATATTTCTGTTTTTGAAAAACTATTAGATTCTAATTTTGTTAGAATTCATCGTTCTTTCATTATTCAAACCAAAAAACTAACGGCATATTCTAAAAATGAAGTCGAAATAAATACTATTGAAATTCCAATTGGAAATAGTTACAAAGAAAACTGGCTGAATCATTTAGATCATAATATTCTGCAATAAAAAAATCCGAATCTTAATAAGATTCGGATTTTTTTTATATTCAAAGATTTTCAACCTGAAACGTGAAACAATTTCAAAATTGAAATAATAATTAAACCTGAAACTTCAAAGGCAAATGCACGACTTTTTTAGTTTCAAAAAACTCATCTTCAAAAATTGTAGATAAATCGTATAAAGTTGCTTTTGGAAAATCCTTTAATTCTTCGGCTAAATCTCCACCTTTAAGATACAGAATTCCGTTTTTCAAAGTATGTTTATGCTGTTTCTTGATTTTACCTTTTACCCAGGAAACAAAATCCGGCATATTGGTTACGGCACGACTTACAATAAAGTCAAAATCTCCTTTTACCAATTCAGCACGCTTTTGTTCTGCTTTTACATTTTTCAATTCTAATGCGTCAACAACGCCCTGAACTACTTTTATTTTTTTGGCAATAACATCAATTAAATAAAAACGCGTTTCCGGAAAAAGAATCGCCAAAGGTATTCCTGGAAATCCGCCTCCGGTTCCAACATCAAGAACAAATGTTCCCGGTTCAAACTTCATGATTTTTGCAATTCCAAGCGAATGCAAAATGTGTTTTGTATATAAGGCATCAATATCTTTACGTGAAATGACATTGATTTTTTCATTCCAATCGTGGTATAAAAAGTCTAATTTTTGAAATTGTTCAATTTGAATCTCCGTCAAATCAGGAAAATATTTCAATATCTCATCCATTGCTGTAATTTTTTAACAAAAGTACTACTTTACAGTTGAAATATTTAACTCAATTTTGCAAATTGAAAATTTATAATAATTACCTTTGAAAACTATTTAAATTAATTATGAATAACACTGCGCCTACATTTGCTAAGCAAGACAATCTGAAGTTCTTCAGAACACTTAACTCACGAGTAAACAATTACTTCAAGGAGAATAATATTCAGAAAACCGGAAACTGGAAGCTGCACTTAAAAGCAGTTATTCTGTTTGCTGTTTTCCTGACGCCTTATTTTTTGATCTTGACGCTTGACATGCCGTTCTGGGCACAATTGTTATTGAACATTTTAATGGGTGTTGGAATGGCCGGAATTGGAATGAATGTTATGCACGACGGTAACCACGGATCTTACTCTTCAAAATCCTGGATTAACAATATTATGGGTGGAAGCATCTATGTTTTAGCCGGAAACGTACACAACTGGCAAGTACAACACAATGTATTACACCATACTTATACAAATATTCACGGTCATGATGAAGATCTTGATGCAGGAAGAATTATTCGTTTTACACAAAATGCTGAATGGCACCGTTTTCATAAATTTCAACATTACTATTCTTTCTTTTTATACGGACTATTGACTTTCAATTGGGCTTTAACAACCGATTTTAAACAAATGAAAGGGTATTTAAAAAGAAAATTATCTTACGGAACTCCTCAAAGTCCAGCTAAATTATGGACTGTTTTGGTAATCACAAAAATAATCTATGTTATCATCTGGATGGTTTTACCAATGGTTCTTGGTGTAACATGGTGGAAAGTTGTTGTTGGATTTTTCGTAATGCATTATGTTGCAGGATTAATTTTGAGTATTGTTTTTCAACTAGCACACGTTGTTGAAGAAACTTCAAATCCGGTTCCGAATGAAGAAGGAGAAATGGAAAATACATGGGCAATTCACCAATTGTATACAACTGCTAATTTTGCTCCAAAAAACAAAATTGTAAACTGGTTTACCGGAGGATTAAACCACCAAATCGAACACCACATTTTTCCAAATATCAGCCACATCCATTACGGAAAAATTGCTGAAATCGTAAAACAAACCGCAAAAGAATGCAACTTGCCTTACCATGAATTTAAAACCATGAGAGGTGCTGTTATTGCACATTACAAGCATTTGAAAGATCTTGGAATAAAACCCGAACTAGCATAAAAATCTATTAATAATTAACCTTCCTTAATTAAAGTTGAAATTAAGGACATTCAAAAATTTTATAATGAATCATATTCTTTCAGACAGAATCAACAACTTAGCAACATCACAAACTTTAGCAATGGCTGCTTTGGCACGTGAGTTAAAATCACAAGGAAAAGACATTATCAGTTTAAGTTTAGGTGAGCCTGACTTTAATACACCCGATTTTATTAAAGAAGCTGTTAAAAAAGCAGTTGACGAAAATTACAGCACATATTCTCCGGTAGAAGGTTATTTAGAATTGAGAGAAGCAATTTGCAGAAAATTTAAAAGAGACAATGATTTAGATTATAAACCAACTCAAATTGTAGTTTCTACAGGAGCAAAACAATCTTTATACAACATTGCACAAGTAATGTTAAACGATGGCGACGAAGTTATTTTACCAGCGCCATACTGGGTTTCTTATTTTGAAATCGTAAAGCTTTCAGGCGGAGTTCCGGTAGAAGTTCCAACATCAGTAGATACTGATTTCAAAATTACACCAGCACAATTAGAAGCTGCAATTACACCAAAAACAAAAATGATGTGGTTCAGTTCTCCTTGTAACCCATCCGGATCTGTATACAGCAGAGAAGAATTAACAGCTCTTGCAAAAGTTTTAGAAAAACATCCAAATATATATGTTGTTGCCGATGAGATTTATGAGCATATTAATTTCTCAGGAACTTTCTGCAGCATCGGTTCTATCCCGGGAATGTTCGAAAGAACCATTACTGTAAACGGAGTTGCAAAAGCATTTGCAATGACAGGATACAGAATTGGTTATATTGGAGCTCCGGAATTTATCGCAAAAGCGTGTACAAAAATTCAGGGACAAGTAACTTCAGGAGCAAATTCTGTTGCACAACGTGCTACAATTACTGCTGTAGATGCTGATCCAAGTGTTTTAA
The DNA here is from genome assembly GCF_009707955.1 of Flavobacterium sp. LC2016-13. GTDB lineage: Bacteria > Bacteroidota > Bacteroidia > Flavobacteriales > Flavobacteriaceae > Flavobacterium. Next base: position 318,564 of record NZ_WMDQ01000001.1, read on the forward strand.
ACCACATGGTTAAGGCTTTCCACGAGCGTAGAGATTTAGTAGTTGGGTTATTAAAAGAAATTCCAGGTGTAAAAATCAATGTGCCGGAAGGAGCATTTTATGTTTTCCCTGACGTTTCTTCTTTCTTCGGAAAAACTTTAAAAGGAACTGAAATTAAAGATGCAAACGATTTATCAATGTATCTTCTAGGTGAGGCTAACGTAGCAACCGTAACCGGTGACGCTTTCGGAAATCCAAACTGTATTCGTTTCTCTTATGCAACAAGCAACGATATTTTAAAAGAAGCATTACGCAGAATCAAAGAAGCTTTGGCTGCATAACAATATCAATAATTTTACTAAAACGGCTTAAGGTTTAAAGTTTCATCACTTTATACTTTGAGCTGTTTTTTTTATGGGCTTACTTTGGGCATGTTCGCCGCGACGAATCGGGCTATTCGTTACAAGTCCTCACGCAAAATGGCGTCAAATTATCATTTTAAAAGAAAATCTTCGTCAATCTGTTAAATCTGCGAAACCTTTTTTCCTTTCAAAATTCCCATTCCACAATCTTATAAATCACTACAGTAATTCTGTAAAACGTCAGGCTTCATAAAATCCCATCTTTGTAATATAAATTAATTAAAAAATTATTGTCATGATACATACAGATGAAACCACAAAAGAAGCCGTTAGTACATTAGAAGGATTAATTTCAATTCTTGAAGACGGAAAACTGGGATATACAATTGCTGCTGAACATGTAGAAAGTCCGGCTATAAAAACTGACTTTTTAGATTATGCACGTGAACGCGCCTTATTTATTGTAGAAATTCAGGACGAAATCAATAAACTGGGGAAATCAACCGATACTTCTGGCGGAGGTCCATTAGGAGCTTTACACCGTACATGGATTGATATTAAATCATCATTTACTGGTGGAGATACCGAAGCAATTATCAATGCTTGTATTACCGGAGAAGAAGCCGCTATTGAGAAATACAAAATGGCTTTAGAAAAAAACGAACTTGAATCTAGTCAAATCGCTATTGTTTCAAAACAATTAAATAGCATTCAAACTACTTTGACTAAAATTAAAGCGAAAAAATTGTCTTAATAATTGACATTGTTTTTTTGAGAAGAAAACTATCTGGTTTATTAAAACCGGGTAGTTTTTTTGTTTTAATGCAATTCATATTTAAAGCGGATTAAAATCGGTTGAAAGCAAGATAAAACACAATCATTCCATATTAAGTTAACAATTTCAAAAAAATCCCTCCATCATTAGCAAACTAGAAATAATTATAAGAACTTTGCAAACTTTTTTCCGTGAATACCACCGAAGGCTAAAGTTTTAGAAATGAAGAAGAAAATCGAAATACTAGCTCCAGCAAAAGACTTAATTGGAGGAATGGCAGCCATAAATAGTGGAGCCGATGCCGTTTATATTGGAGCACCTCAATTTGGTGCACGATCTAATGCCAACAACTCTATTGAAGATGTCGCTGCATTAGTACAATATGCACATTTATTTAACGCTCAGGTTTTTGTTGTTATGAATACAATTCTATACGACAACGAACTTGAAACTTGTCGTTCAATGATCTGGGAGTTATATGATATTGGTGTCGATGCCTTAATCATTCAGGATATGGCGATTATGGAAATGGACTTACCTCCTATCGTACTTCACGCCAGCACACAAGCCAATAATCGTGACGCTGATAAAATTAAATTTCTTAAAGATGCCGGAATCAAACGTGTGGTTTTAGCCCGAGAATTAAACCTGCATCAAATTAAAACGATTTACGACCACGCCGATGTTGAGTTAGAATTCTTCGTAACCGGAGCTTTATGTGTATCATTCAGTGGAAACTGTTATATGAGTGTAGCCAACGGAGAACGAAGTGCAAACCGTGGTTCTTGTGCACAAAACTGTCGTTTACCTTATAACTTAATCGACGGAAACGGAGAAACTTTAATCAAAAACAGTCACTTACTTTCTATTAAAGATTTAGATATTTCAGATCAAATTCCAAATTTAATTGAAGCCGGAATTGTTTCTTTTAAAATTGAAGGCCGATTAAAAGATGTTGTTTACGTAAAAAATAACGTTTCTTATTTACGCCAGAAATTAGACAGCTTTTTAGAAGCCGAAGGAAATGACAAATACATGAAAGCTTCTTCTGGAAAATGTACGTATACTTTTGATTCTTCTTTAAACAGAACTTTCAACCGCGGTTATACCGATTATTTTGTAAACGAAAGACACAGCTCTATTGGTTCTTGGGAAAGCCCAAAATCAAAAGGTCAATATATTGGTAAACTGGTTAGAACTGTTGGAAACGCTTACGAAATCGAAAACGGCGAATTCTTAAACAACGGCGACGGACTTTGTTTCATCAACGAAAACAACGAAGCTGATGGAATTTACGTAAACAAAGCTGAAAACGGTAAAATATATCCGAATGTTCTAAAAGAAATAAAAGACGGAACTTTTATCTACAGAAATAATGACGCCGCTTTTATCAAAATAGTAGAAAGAGAAGATAGTGCAGTTCGAAAAATCAGCACGACTTTATTACTTACCGAAAATGAAACCGGCTTCGAATTAATCGCAACCGATGAAGACGGAAATGTAAGTATTGTAAATTTAGAACACTCTAAAGAACAAACTAAAACCGGCGAATCAATCGAAGAAAATATTAAAACGCAATTGGCAAAAACAGGTTTTACACCTTATACAGCTGATGAAATTAACGTAATGTTTTCTCAAAACTGGTTCCTTCCTATTTCAAAAATCAACGAAATGCGAAGAACGGTTTACGATCAGTTGACGGAAATTCGTTTGGCTAATTACAAACGTGAGGAACACCAAATGGTAAAAACATCGCATCCGTATCCTGAAACCAAATTAGATTTCATGTACAACGTTTCGAACAAAACGGCACGTAAATTCTACGAACGCCATGGTGTAACAGAAATCGAAAAAGCATTCGAATTACAATGGGATCCGGGAAAATCTCGTGTAATGACAACCAAATATTGCATAAAATACGAATTAAAAAAATGTCCGATACACCAAAAAGACATAGTAGGTGTTAAGGTAAAAGAACCATTGGTATTAAAACAAGGCGAATTAGAATACAAACTAAAATTCAACTGTAAGCCTTGTGAAATGGAAATTTGGGAAAAAGATGCTGAATTCGAAATTGAAGAAGATCATTTTCATTAATATACAAAACCGATACTTTTAAGTGTCGGTTTTTTTATTTTGGGCGTGTTCGCCGAAAAAGGCGAACCGGGCTATCCGTTACAAGTCCTCGCACTTCCTTCGTCAGGCTGTGGGCTTTCCACTTCTATCCCTCACGCAAATCACAAAACGAGAAAAATTCATTTAAAAAAGAATGTCATCCTGAGCGAAGTCGAAAACCTATTATCACAAAAGGTCTTCGACTTCGTTCAAACTGACAATTAGAAAAAATCCCAAAAATGAATTGCCTTCAGCTTTAGCTGGAGGTTAAAAATAAATTTCATTATTCGGCTTTAGCCAAAAAATAAGAATTTTGGCTAAAGCCCTTAACTAAATCAACATAGCTCCCTCCAGCTAAAGCTGGAGGCAATTCAACCTAAAAAAATAAAACTTCGCGTTCTTTGCGTAATTCTTTGTGAACTTTGCGGTTAAATATAAATTGCGTAGACGCACTGCAGTGCGCCTCTACACTAATACATATAAATAGAACTTTGCGGTTAAAAACATTTTTCGTTACTTTTACGATTCCATTATTTTCCAAAATTTCAAATATCCTATGAAAATACTACTCCTGGGTTCAGGCGAATTAGGCAAAGAATTTGTCATTGCCGCACAACGAATCGGACAAACCATAATCGCTGTTGATAGTTACGAAAATGCACCGGCAATGCAAGTTGCACACGATTTTGAAGTCATTAATATGCTTGACGGTGAAGCTCTTGACAGAATCGTAGCCAAACACAAACCAGATTTTATAGTTCCTGAAATAGAAGCCATTCGCACCGAACGTTTTTATGATTACGAAAAACAAGGAATTACGGTTGTTCCTTCGGCGAAAGCAGCAAACTTTACAATGAACCGTAAAGCTATTCGTGATTTAGCTTCAAAAGAATTAGGTTTAAAAACGGCTAAATATCAATATGCAACTTCGGCAGAAGAACTACAAAAAGCCGTTCAGGAAGTTGGAATTCCGTGTGTGGTAAAACCTTTAATGTCTTCATCAGGAAAAGGACAATCGACGATAAAAACAGAAAGTGATATTGAAAAAGCGTGGCAATATGCTGTTGCAGGTTCCCGTGGCGATGTTATAGAAGTTATTGTTGAAGCTTTTGTAGATTTCAATTCAGAAATTACACTTTTAACGATTACTCAAAATAATAATCCAACGTTGTTTTGTGCTCCAATTGGTCACAGACAAGAGCGTGGCGATTACCAGGAAAGCTGGCAGCCGGCTTTGGTTTCTGAAAAAGATTTATACGAAGCTCAGGATATGGCCGAAAAAATAACGGAAGCACTTGGCGGAGCCGGGCTTTTTGGTGTTGAATTTTTCTTAACCAATGAAGGTGTTTATTTCTCTGAACTTTCTCCTCGCCCACACGATACCGGAATGGTAACTTTGGCCGGAACTCAGAATTTTAATGAATTCGAATTGCATTTACGCGCCATTTTAAGTCTTCCAATTTTCGAAATTACTTTAGAAAAAGCCGGAGCAAGTGCCGTAATTTTAGCATCAGAAGATTCTACAAATCCTACTTTTAGCGGAATCGAAAAGGTAGCTGCTTTACCAAAAACTGATTTCAGGATTTTTGGTAAACCAACTTCAAGACCTTATCGCCGAATGGGTGTTGTTTTAAGTTATGATTCATTATCAACTCCAATCGAAGAAATTGTAGAACGTGCCAAAACAACTTCAAAATTAATTACTGTAAATTCTTAAAAATGAAAAAAATAATATTGTTAGCATTTCTTTTTATTGGAATTGCAATGCAGGCTCAAGACAAAAAAATAATTGACAAACCACAAATTGTAGAAGCTTCTTGCGGAGAATGCCAATTTGGAATGAAAGGAAAAAGTTGTGATTTAGCTGTTCGCATTGAGGGAAAAACTTATTTTGTCGACGGAACAACGATTCATGATCACGGTGACGCGCATGCCGAAGATGGTTTTTGCAACGCCATTAGAAAAGCTTCTGTAACCGGAACGATAGAAAATAATCGTTTTAAAGCAACTTCATTCACTTTGATAAAAGAAAAATAATGGAGTTAATTCTTGAAAACATTGCCAAACACGTTTCACTAACGCCTGAAGAACAAGCTCATTTTTTATCGAAATTAGAAACGAACACATACAAAGCCAAAACCATTTTATTAAATGCGGGCGAAGTTTGCAAACATTCATATTTTGTAAATTCCGGAATTTTAAGAAGCTTTAATATCAACGATAATATTGTTGAACATGTTTTAGCGTTTGCTTGTCAAGGCTGGTGGATGAGTGATATGTACAGTTTTTTTTCGCAAAAACCGGGACAGCTATTTATTGAAGTTTTAGAAGATTCCGAAATCGTTTCATTATCTAAAGAAAATCAGGAACAATTATATCTTGATATTCCGAAATTAGAGCGTTTTTTCAGGATTTTAATCGAAAATTCATTGGTTGCGAATCAACAACGTTTAATGGATAATTTGAGTTTGCCAGCCGAAGAACGATTCGATAAATTCACTAAGAAATACGGAACGTTAGTCCATAAAGTTCCTCAAAAACAAATTGCGTCTTTCATTGGCGTTACACCTGAATTTTTCAGCAAAATGAAAGCTCGGCTTTTGAAAAAATAAGATTTTCCGCCACGAATTCACGAATTATTTTTGACAATAAAAATTCGTGAATTCGTGGCGGAAAAAATTTAAAATTGCTCAACCTCCGTAGAATGTTTCATTGCTGTTATGGTTGATTTCCCAATCATTACCGTATTCTGAACGGCATCAAAATAAGAAGTTCCAACAAAAGCCTGATGTTTTACGGCTCTGAAACCGTTTTTCTGCAAAGCAAATTCTCTTTCCTGCAATTCAGAATAACCTGCCATTCCGCGTTCTTTATACGCTTTAGACAATTCAAACATACTTGTATTCAAGGCATGGAAACCTGCTAAAGTAATGAACTGAAATTTATATCCCATTGCTGCTAAATCTTCTCTAAAAGTCTCCATTTCGGCAACTGATAATTTTGCAGCCCAGTTAAAAGAAGGCGAACAATTGTAAGCCAGCATTTTATCCGGAAATTCTTTTTTCATCGCATCAGCAAACTTTTTAGCATAAACCAAATCCGGATTACTGGTTTCCATCCAGATTAAATCAGCATAAGGCGCGTAACTTAAACCTCTTGCAATTCCCTGATCGATACCATTTTTTACGTAGAAAAAACCTTCGTTTGTTTTTTCGCCTGTAATAAATTTAGCATCTCTTGGATCAGCATCGCTCGTTAATAAATTAGCAGCATCAGCATCTGTTCTGGCAACGATTAAAGTAGAAACACCCATAACATCTGATGCTAAACGCGCTGCAATCAGTTTATTGATTGCTTCCTGAGTTGGTACCAAAACTTTTCCGCCCAAGTGTCCGCACTTTTTCGCAGAACTTAATTGGTCTTCAAAATGAACTCCTGAAGCTCCGGCTTCAATCATTGATTTCATTAGTTCGAAAGCATTTAGGTTTCCCCCAAAACCTGCTTCGGCATCAGCCACAATCGGAACTAAATAATCTTTTTTATCTTCAACTCCGTTTACAGTCTGAATCTGATCAGCACGTAACAGAGCATTGTTTATTTTTTTTACAACCATCGGCACGCTATTTACCGGATAAAGCGATTGATCAGGATACATTTCTCCTGCCAAATTTGCATCGGCAGCCACTTGCCATCCGCTCAAATAAATTGCTTCTAAACCGGCATCGACTTCCTGAATCGCCTGATTTCCTGTCAACGCGCCCAACCCAGCAACATAATCCTGATTTTTTAACTTTCTCCATAATTTTTGCGCTCCCATTTTGGCAATAGAATGCTCAATTTGATAGGAACCCTGAAGCGTAACTACTTCTGTAGCAGTGTAAGGGCGTTCAACACCTTTCCATCTTGGGTTCGTAATCCAATCGTTAATCAATTCCTGAATTCTGTCTTCTGTTGTTTTCATAAATAGTTTAAGTTAAAGTGGTTAGTAAGTAATAGTATTCAGTTCACAGTTAAAAATGCTCAGTTTTAACTGGACTTATTTTTGTATTATTAAAAAATCTGCTTAGATTTTTTTAACTCTCATTTTATCTGCCTGATCTGCTAAATCTGCGTGAAAAAATTATTCGCCCGCAGATCTTGCAGATTAAGCGGATTTTTTTTCTTATAAATATTTGTAGCAAGGAATCGTCAAAAAGTCAACGAAATCAGGATTCACAACCAATCGTTCCAGAACTTTTTCAGCCAAAGGAAATTGCCTTTTTTCGTGATTTTCCTCTCCTAATTCGTCTTTAATTTTCCTGAATTCATCTAAAGCCAATTCGTGATAATAAGCCAAATCTAATTTTCTGCCATTATCCAAAACCACTTTATTCTGAAGCCATTGCCACAATTGCGATCTCGAAATTTCGGCAGTTGCAGCGTCTTCCATCAAATTATGCAATGCTGCAGCGCCTTGTCCGTTTAGCCATGAAGCCAAATACAAAATCCCAACATTAATGTTTTTTCGAACGCCATTTTCAGTTATGATTCCAATTGGTGGCTCAATCAAATCTTCTTCTGTTATTTTACGATGTTCTCTTTTTATGTGAATTTGATTTGGAGTTGGCATTCCTTTATCAAAAATTTCTTTTGCTATTGAAACCAAATCCGGATGCGCAACCCAGGTTCCGTCATGACCATTTCGAACTTCACGTTCTTTATCTGTTTTTACTTTTGCAAAAGCAACAGTATTCGCTTCTTCATTATTTTTAATCGGAATTTGAGCTGCCATTCCGCCAATCGCATGAATTCCTCGTTTATGACATCTTTGAATCACCAAATTCGAATAGGCATTCATGAAAGGCGAAGTCATATTTACCTGATCGCGATCCGGAACAATGAATTTTGGATTTTTTCTAAATTTCTTGATATAAGAGAAAATATAATCCCAACGTCCGCAATTCAAACCAACGATATGTTCTTTCAATTCATAAATAATTTCATCCAATTGAAAACTTGCTGTTATGGTTTCAATTAAAACTGTCACTTTTATCGTTCCTCGTTTTAATTTCAAATAATCCTCGCTAAAATCAATTACATTGTTCCACCAACGCGCTTCGAGATAATGTTCTAATTTTGGAATGTAGAAATAGGGTCCGGAATTATTTTCCTGCAATTTTTTATGATTATGGAAAACATACAATCCAAAATCTACCAAAGAACCCGAAACTTCATTTCCTTCAACCAAAAGATGTTTTTCTGTTAAATGCAATCCTCTTGGGCGAACAATCAAAGTCGCTATTTTTTCATTTAACTGATAACTTTTGTTTTTAAGTTCATCTGTATAAGAAATCGTTTTGTTTACAGCATCAATTAAATTCACTTGTCCATCCATCAGATTTTGCCAGGTTGGAGAAGTACTGTCTTCAAAATCAGCCATAAAAGTTTTTGCTCCTGAATTCAAGGCATTGATAATCATTTTACGATCAACCGGTCCGGTAATCTCCACTCTTCTGTCCAACAAATCTTTCGGAATTTCTCCAGCTGTCCAATTACTTTCTCTGACGTTTTTGGTTTCTGAAGGAAAAGATGGCATGACGCCCTGATCAAAAGCGGTTTGTTTTTGTTCTCGTTGTAACAATAACAATTTTCGTTGCGATTCGAATTTTCGATGCAAATCAGTTATAAACGCAACTGCTTCTTCCGTCCAAATTGTTGGATAAGAAAGCTTCTTTTCGGCTAAAAATTCCATTGCCGTTTCGGTAATTTCTAATTGGTTTTTCATAGCTGTAAATTTTATTTTTTCATTGATTAGACATATTAATTGTTTATCTCTTTCTATCTTTTTAAAGATGTTTTATGAATAACAACCTCATATCTAATCTGTTTTACACTACAATGTTACAAAAAGTTTTTTACAAAACAAGCGAACGTTCGCTAAATATTGAAAATAATTTTTTGGCGATTATTTTTTAAATGGTTATATTTGATACATGGATATCGAAAAAGACTATATAAAGCTGATATTTGGGTTAAAACTCAAGCAAGTCAGAACTCAAAAAAATCTTTCTCTTTTTGGCTTAGCCAAATTGACAAATCTTTCAAAATCGTACTTAAACGAAATTGAAAAGGGGAAAAAATATCCAAAAACAGATAAAATTTTACTTCTCTGCGAACATTTGGATGTTAGTTACGACCAAATGGTATCTTTAAAACTCGATAATAACCTCGCTCCGATTGGCGAAATCTTAAAATCAGGCATTTTAAAAGAGATTCCGTTAGAACTTTTCGGAATTCAGGAAGCTGATTTAATTGATATTATTGCTAATGCTCCAGCCAAAGTCAATGCCTTTATTAGTACTATTATTGAAATTGCTCAGCATTATAATTTAAGCCGTGAAAGTTTCTTTTTGGCCGCATTACGCTCGTATCAGGAAGCACACAGCAATTATTTTGAAGATTTAGAAGAAAAGGTAATCGCTTTTTCGAAGTCATTTCAGATTAATTTAGATTCTAAAATTAGTATTGAAGAATTAGAAGCTATTTTAAAAGAAGAATACGATTATCAAATTAAAGAAATTGCTTTTACAGATCAGGAAGCTTTGGGCGATTTGCGTTCGATTTATGTTCCAAAAAGTAAAACATTGTTGCTTTCTACAGAAATTGATGATCCGCAGAAAGCTTTTATTTTAGCTAAGGAAATCGCTTATAATTACTTAAAAATCTCAGATCGGTTGTTAACTTTTAGCTGGATCAAATTCGAAAACTTCGATCAGGTTTTGCATAATTTTTACGCTTCTTATTTTGCTGGCGCATTATTGTTGCCGAGACAATTGGTTGTTGATAAAATCAATGATTTCTTAAATAACGAGAAACCAAATCCGGAAGAATTTGTGGCTTTAATTGAAAGTTTTGAAGTTTCGCCTGAATCTTTTTATCAGAGATTGACTAATTTGTTACCGAAAGATTTTCATTTGAAGAATTTGTTCTTTTTGAGAATGTCGCATCCAATTGGTTCTGATGTTTATAAGATAAAAAAAGAACTTCATATTACGAATCAACAAGAACCGCACGCCAACGAAACTAACGAGCATTATTGCAGAAGATGGGTTTCTGTGAAAACTATAGACGAGGCCATCAAACAAAACAAACCTCATTTTTTTGATGCTCAAATTTCAAGTTACGCTCATAGCGGAAATGAATATTTGGTTTTTTCATCGGCGACAAAAGATCCTTTTGTAGAAAATAATATCCGTAGTATTTCTGTTGGAATTTTGATTAATCCAACGATGAAAAAGAAATTCAAATTCATTGAAGGAAAACCTTTAGTTAAGAGAATTGTAGGCGTTACTTGTGAAACTTGCGATGTAAAAGATTGTTTGGAAAGAGCTGCTCCACCAATTGCTTTAGAAAGAAAGAAACGTCATGAGAATACGGATATAGTAGTTCAGCAGTTTATTAATCAGTATAGTTAGAATGTTATGAAATATTTTGTATCAATAATCACTCTCTTTTTTATCAATTTCAACCATCAGGAAAACGATAAACTTATTGGCCGTTATAATTATTTATTAGAAGACTATGGCTTATACATCCAAAAAGACAAAATTACTTTTAAGGACAGTGTTTTTGTTTTTGATAACAAGTATATGCCAAAAGGAAAAATTTCATATGGCAATACAATACTATTGGAGAATTTTATAAATAGAGATTTAATTATAACCATTTCAAAAGATCAAATCAAAAAAGATACTATTCTATTTTATATGCATGATAAGCAAAGTTCTTCTGCAAATTATCTTGACGAGGTAGTAGGAAAAGGCAAATTGATTAGAATTAAATAATTCAGTTTTTAAAGCTTTTAGCACAACCATTCCACGCAATCTTGTCATCCTGAGGAACGAAGGATCACATTCGGAGCTCGACAAAGATTAGTGATTATGCGAATGGAGTTTCTAGTGTGATCCTTCGTTCCTCAGGATGACAAACTGGAACTTTTGAACGTTTGCCTTCAACGTACCCAACAACTTATAAAAATGAATTTTCTAGTTTAGCCCCGATAGAAGTGGAAATCCTTTTGTGGTAATCCCGAAACCTCGGGATGGCACAAAAGATTGAAACGGATAGCGGGACTAGAAGTCTTTTTAAAACCAAAATTTCTGCTCCGGAAAAAACCTTAGAATCTTAGCATCTTAGAACCTCAGAATCTTTAAAAAAACCTTTGAACCTCTGCAACTTTGCGCCTTTGCACCTAAAATCTTAGTCCTTTAAAACCTCAAAAACTCAGCTCCTTAAAGAACTTAATCTAGGTTAAGTGCTTTTCCTTTACCTCGACCGTATCTTTGTACTATAAAATTAATAAAAGAGAAATCATGGAAAATATAGTATTGCACAAAGCAGAAACAAGAGGGAATGCAAATCACGGATGGCTTAATGCTTATCACAGTTTTAGTTTTGCAAGCTGGTACAATCCGGAAAGAATTCAGTTTGGAGCACTTCGTGTTTTGAACGATGACACGATTGCGGGAGGAATGGGATTTGGAACACATCCGCATGATAATATGGAAATCATTACGATTCCTTTAGAAGGCGATTTAGCACACAAAGACAGCATGGGAAATACTGAAATCATCAAAAATGGAGATATTCAGGTTATGAGTGCAGGAACTGGAGTACAACATAGTGAGTTTAACCCAAATGCAGATCAGCAGACTAAATTATTGCAAATCTGGTTGTTTCCAAATAAAAGAAATGTTGATCCACGTTACCAACAAATTACTTTGAATGTTGCTGACAGACACAATAAATTAGCTCAGATCTTATCTCCAAATGCTGATGATGAAGGAGTTTGGATTCACCAAGACGCCTGGTTTAATATGGGGAATTTTGATGCCGGAATTGCAACAGAATATAAAATTAAAAAAGAAGGAAATGGAGTTTACGCTTTCATTTTAAAAGGAAACGTAACGATCAATGGTCAGGAATTAAACACTCGTGATGCGGTTGGAATTTCAGGCACTGATATTTTAAACATCAAAGCAAATACAGACGCGGAATTCTTATTAATGGATATTCCGATGAACTATTAATTCAAACTTTTTCAAACAATAAAAACAAAAAAAACTGATATTCAAAAAGTTACTTCGTTATTTATTTCTTAATCTAGGTTAAGTGCTTAATGAAGACAGTCGAAGTAACTTTGTCCTATCAAAATGAAATTAATTATTTAAAAATAAAAATTATGGCAACTACAAAATGGTCAATTGACCCAACACATTCAGAAATTGGTTTTAAAGTTAAACACATGATGTTTACAAATGTTTCAGGTAAATTTGGAACTTACGATGCAACAATTACTACAGACGGAGATAACTTCGAAAATGCTGCAATCGAATTTTCTGGCGATATCGCTTCTATCGATACTGCAAATGCAGACAGAGACGGTCACTTAAGAAGTGCAGATTTCTTTGACGTTGAAAACAATCCAAAATTAACTTTCAAAGCTTCAACTTTCAAAAAAATTGATGCTGGAGATTATGAAATAACTGGAGATTTAAGCATTAAAGGTGTTACAAAATCTGTAACGTTTCCTGTAGACTTTAGCGGAGTAATGACTGATCCTTGGGGAAATACTAAAGTAGGTTTAAGCATAGAAGGAAAAATCAATCGTAAAGATTGGGGATTAAACTGGAACTCAGCTCTTGAAACTGGTGGAGTTTTAGTAGGCGAAGAAGTTCGTTTAAACATTGAATTACAATTTGCTAAACAAGCATAATTTGTAATATTCTATTTAATTTGGTTGGTTAAAAAGCCTGTACTTGTTGGAAAGTGCAGGCTTTTTTTGTTTGCTATCGCTTGGGCCGTGGTAAACAAAAACTTATCGAACTGTATTTCGAAATTCTGTTGGCGACAATCCTATTTGTTTTTTGAAGAATCTGGAAAAATAAGAGTAATCTTCGTAACCAACTTTAAAAGCCACTTCATTTACGGCTAATTGTTTATCAATCAACATTCTTTTTATTTCTAAAACCACACGATCTGTAATCACTTCGGTTGCTGTTTTCTGCAGAATTTCATTGCAGATTCTGTTTAAATGTTTCAAGGTAATATTTAATTTTTCTGCATAAAACGAAGGCAGTTTTTGAGTTTTGAAATAGTCTTCTAAAAGAATTTCGAATGCGCTGATTTTTATGTTATAAGAATGTGTTTGATGTGAATAGGTTTCGTTGTATTTGCGGGCAATTTCGATATGAATACAATCTAACAAATTCAGCATTTTATCTAATTGCAATTTATTATTCTGATCATTTTCTTTAATCAACAAATCAAAATACGGCAAAATTTTCGGTATTTCTTCTTTATCAAAAACCATTTCGGGGCGGTTAAGAATAGAATTATAAAAGTTATAATCCTTGATTTTTTTCTGTCCGAAATATAAATTATAAAGTTCCTGCGAAAAGATAATTACAAATCCTTGAATATCTTCAGATAAGCTCCAATGATGCATTTGTCCGGGTTGCAAAACGAATAAACTTCCTGTTTTAATTTCGAATTGATCAAAATCAATTTCATGTGTTCCGGAACCATTCGTGAAAAACACCATTAAATAGGAATCATGTCTGTGCGGTTCTTCGACAAAACTGTGGCTTTTTAAATGTTCTTTGAATGTGTTTACATAAAATTCGCGATGTATATCATTACAGCTAAAATTCTCAACACTATAGATTGGATATTTTTTCATATCTGTAGAATTTATTTTTATTGGTTATACGATCACCCAATCATGTTTTTCGTTCACAAAGTCGTTTAAAGTTAGGCGATGTTACAACAAATGTCTTTATTGTGCTATAAGTAGCGAAGATATAAAAAAGGTTTTAATAGAATCTAAAATACCTTTGTATAAATAAAAACAACAAAGTCATGTCAAATACATTAACTCATATTTTAAGCAACGAATGTCCGGTTTGTCATAAAGGAAAAGTTTTTAAAGACAAGAATATTTTCCTGAATTTCGGTTTACCAAAAATGAATGAATATTGCAGTCATTGTCATTATAAATTCCAAAAAGAGCCTGGTTATTTCTTTGGCGCTATGTATGTAAATTACGGATTGACTGTTGCGCAAGGTATTGCTACTTATTGCGTTGCTCAAATGTTTTTTGAACAAACATTCGATTTGCGAATCATTCCTATTATTGCTGTTGCAATTACTTTACTGACTTCTTTCAATCTCCGATTTTCAAGATTAGTATGGATTTATATGTTTAAGGATTATACGAGCTAAAAAAATATTACTTTTGCCTTTCAATTGAAACTAATTTTCAATTCAAAAAAATTCAATCTTAAATTAGACAAATGAAAGCATACGTATTTCCGGGTCAGGGCGCACAGTTTACAGGAATGGGCAAAGACTTATATGAATCATCGGCTTTAGCCAAAGATTTATTCGAAAAAGCTAATGAAATTTTAGGTTTCAGAATTACAGATATCATGTTCGAAGGTACTGCCGAAGAACTAAAAGAAACTAAAGTTACGCAACCGGCCGTTTTTTTACATTCGGTTATTTTAGCGAAGACTTTAGGCGAAGATTTTAAACCAGAAATGGTTGCAGGACATTCTTTAGGAGAATTTTCAGCATTGGTTGCTAACGGAGCTTTATCTTTTGAAGACGGTTTGAAATTGGTTTCTCAACGTGCTTTGGCAATGCAAAAAGCTTGCGAAATTACTCCATCTACAATGGCTGCAGTTTTAGGTTTAGCTGATAATATTGTTGAAGAAGTTAGTGCTTCTATTGACGGAATCGTTGTTGCAGCAAACTACAACTGCCCTGGACAATTGGTGATTTCTGGAGAAACTTCTGCTGTTGAAAAAGCTTGTGAAGCGATGAAAGCTGCCGGAGCAAAACGTGCCTTAATTTTACCTGTTGGTGGAGCTTTTCACTCACCAATGATGGAACCTGCAAGAGAAGAATTGGCTGCAGCAATTGAAGCTACAACATTCTCTACTCCTATTTGCCCGGTTTACCAAAACGTAACTGCAAATGCAGTTTCTGATGCAAACGAAATCAAAAAGAACTTAATTATTCAATTGACTGCTCCTGTAAAATGGACTCAATCTGTACAACAAATGATCGCTGACGGCGCTACTTTGTTTACTGAAGTTGGTCCAGGAAAAGTGTTAGCTGGTTTGATTAATAAAATTGACAAAGAAGCGGTTACTGCTAATGCTTAATTTTTAGTGTTCAGTATTCCGTTTTTAGTGATCAGTTGAAAACTATACTTATAAAAAAATCCTCATGAACTGATTGTTTATGAGGATTTATTATATTTGAATATATTAACAAATTATTTTTCACATGAATGTAGTTGAAGAAGAAGCAAATAGTTTTTATAGAGATTTATTCAGCAGAGGAAAAATTCATAATCTAGCAAATTATAAATCTGATCTGACATTAAAATTATATGATTTCAACAAAAACAGAGATAAACTTGACTTTTTAAAAATTTTAAGAATAAAAGCTGTTACAGACATGGACAATCACATGAAAAACTGTAATGGTTGTGGATATGAGAAAGAGAAAAAAATTGGAATTTTTGCAATCGACCAAGAGATTGATGATATAAATCGATTTTATACTTATCAACCTCAACCCGAACAAGCATTTACAAATCAAGAAGAATCCAATCTGCATTCTAAGCTTAACGATATTCTTAGTGAACTTGAAAAACAAGGTTTTGGCCAACAAATTATTTTTGACGAAATAGAGGATTTAAAAAATCATTTTAATTTAGGAAAAAAAACTTGGTTTCAACTTCTAAAAGGCAAATTGATTGATTTGACCACAGAAAAAATTTTAGAAAAAACAATTATCGCATCAATCTTCAGAACATTAAGTGAAGGGTTTCAAGAAGTATCAAAATTGATTGAATAAATTTAAGTAGCAGAAAAGGGTACAATTTAAAACAACTTCTATTTTCCCCACCATTCCCTAATCTTACTATTTTTTTTTTTTATTTCCCTCTTCATTATTCATAATTCCTACATTTTTAATTCTCACAAATTTATACAACTTTCTTTTCCTTCTTCTTATAATTGACAATAAAAACACCAAGAATAATAAGCGCTGTGGCAATAATAAAATCAATTGTAATGATTTCATCCAAAAGCAGCCAACCTAAAAACACAGCAATTATGGTATTTATATACGACAAAATAGAAACCTGTACCGCTGTAACATGTTTTAAAGCATAGTTATAGCAGAAAAAAGCAATCACAGAACCAAAAATTGATAAATACAAAGCTGCCAGAATACTTCTTGAACTCCAAGAATTAAAATCCGGATTTGGCGAAAAAATAGATGCCAAAACCAACTGAATACAAGACGCCATCGTAAATTGATAAAACAAATTGAGCGTAATATTATTCGATTTTGCAGCGTGCGTTTTAGTATAAATTGTTCCGGCTGCCCAGGCTAAAATCGCAAATCCCATGAACATCATTCCTGTTTTGTAATTTGCATCTAAAAATGACTCTAGTCCATCTTTAAAAATAAAAACTACTCCGGAGAATCCAACAATTACACCTACAAATCCTCTTAAACTCCTTTTTTGCAAGCCAAATAAAATACTACCTAAAAAAATAAGAATCGGAGACAAAGCACTTATTACCGAAGCTAATCCGCTGGGCAAAGTCTGCTCTGCAATTGTCGTAAAACCATTCGCAATTACAATCATTAAAACTGACGGAATAAGCTGCTGTTTTAAATTCTTCCAGCCAATCCATTTTAGTTCTTTTTTAAACAACAAAATAGTCAACATTATCAATCCCGCCAGCCCTTGACGAATTGACGTTACAAACCAGGGCGGAATTGTTTCAACTGCAACCCGAATCCCTAAAAAGGTAGTTCCCCAAACGATTCCAACTGCTGCAAGAGCAAAAATTAATTTATAATCTAAACTTTGTTTCATAAAAACTTAATATCATTTTAAAAAAAATCCCAAACTATATTACTATAATTTGGGATTTTAAAATTTATAATTTTAATATAAGGAATTATACATTCCTCACTTTTTGTTCCCATTTCCAAGCACTTGCCATTGCTTCATCTAAACTTAATTCTGCTTTCCAGCCTAAGACATTATTTGCCTTGTCTGTATTAGCATACGCTTCAGTGATATCACCTTCGCGGCGAGGCTTAATTACGTATGGCAGTTTTTTATCGCTTACTTTTTCAAAACTATGAATCACTTCAAGAACTGAACTTCCTGTTCCGGTTCCTAAATTAAAGGTTTCTACTTTTTGAAGATTCTTTTTATTCAATAAACGCTGCAACGCAATAACGTGTGCTTTTGCTAAATCAACAACGTGAATATAATCTCGAACGGCAGTTCCGTCCGCTGTTGGGTAATCGTTTCCGAAAACTGATAATTCCTGACGTAATCCTATTCCGGTTTGTGTAATAAACGGAACTAAATTTTGAGGAACTCCCAAAGGCAATTCTCCAATTTCAGTTGAAGAATGTGCTCCAACCGGATTAAAATAACGCAATAAAATAGCACTTATATTAGTTACTTTAGCTGTATCGGTAATAATTTCTTCTCCAATTTGTTTAGTGTTCCCGTAAGGAGACATCGCTGTTTGAACCGGAGCATCTTCTGTAATTGGCATTTTTTCGGCTTGACCGTAAACTGTACAAGATGAACTAAAAATAAAACTTGCTTCAGGTTTTTCTTTTAATTCCTGCAACAAATACACTAAAGTGTTAATGTTATTTTCATAATACAATAACGGATTTTCAACACTTTCACCAACTGCTTTTGAAGCTGCAAAATGAATTACTCCTGTAACGTCATTATGTTTTTTAAAGAAATCCTGAACTAACGCTTTTTCTCTTAAATCAATTTTTTCGAATAAAGGCGTTTTACCTGTAATTGCAGTAATTCCTTTTAAAACATCTTCTGTAGCATTAGAAAGATTATCAATTATCACAACTTCAAAGCCTTCATTTTGCAATTCGACTACGGTGTGAGAACCAATAAATCCTAATCCTCCTGTTACTAATATTTTCATTTTTTACTTTTTCTTATTTGGTTTATATTTTAAAACCCTGTCTTGCAATAAGTAACCAGTTATTTTTCTGTTTTTGCCAAACAAGCATTATTCCAATTTTAATGTCTTTATCAATTCCGCCATCTTTAGTATGAGCTGATAAAACGTGTCTGACAATTGCCACATCGCCATTAATACTAATGGTTTGGTTTTGAAATTCTATTGTTACAAAATCAGATTTCCCGCTAACGATTCCTTCTATAAATTCTGATTGATTTTGAAAGTTGCCATTTGAATGCACATATTCTAATTTATCAGAAGTCAATGCTTTTAATTTCACGCCATCTGCATCAATCATTGCCTGACGCAAAATTTCAACACGACTATTGACAGCTGTTTCTTCTTTAGAATTCGATTTTTGAGCAAAAACTGAAACCTGAAAAAGAAACATCAAAATTAAAACATGAAAGAATCTCATAATTATTATTTGTTTAAAAATTCAAGAACTGAATCTGTAATAAATTTAATTTGTTCATCATCCAATTCTGTATGCATTGGTAAAGCAATTACTTCTTTAACCAATTGATTTGTTACAGGAAATTGTTCTTCTTTATAACGCGTATCTATATAAGCTTTTTGAGAGTGCAACGGAATTGGGTAATAAATTGCACACGGAATTCCTTTATCCAGCAAATGCTGCATTAATCCATTTCTGTCTGCGTCAAGAATTCTCAATACATATTGATGAAAAACGTGATCATTTTGTTCAGCATCAAATTCCGGAGTTACAATATGTGCATTTCCGGCAAAAGCTGCATTATATTTTGTTGCTGCGCGACGACGTGCTTTATTATATTCGTCTAACAAAGGCAATTTTGCATTTAAAACTCCCGCCTGAATACTATCTAAACGCGAATTTACTCCCACAACATCGTGGTGGTAACGCTCATACATTCCGTGATTTACGATTCCGCGGATAATGTGCGCTAATTTATCGTCGTTTGTAAAAATTGCTCCACCGTCACCATAACAGCCTAAATTTTTAGACGGAAAAAATGAAGTTGCAGCAACATGACCAATAATACCTACTTTGCTTTTTGTTCCTGATTTAGAAACGTAATCAGCTCCAATTGCTTGTGCATTATCTTCAATTACATATAAGTTATGTTCTGCAGCAATTTCCATAATCGCATCCATGTTAGCGGCACGGCCAAATAAATGTACAGGAACAATTGCTTTGGTTTTTGGTGTAATTGCTTTTTTAATTGCCTCGATATCAATATTCATATTGGTAATATCAACATCTACCAAAACCGGAGTTAATTGCAATAAAGCAATTACTTCTACAGTTGCAGCAAAAGTAAAATCTGCTGTAATTACTTCATCGCCCGGTTTTAAATCTAATCCCATCATTGCAATTTGCAATGCATCGGTACCATTTGCGCACGGAATAACATGTTTTGCCCCTAAATAATCTTCAAGGTTTTTTTGAAATTGATGAACTAAAGGTCCATTTATATAAGTATTTGTATCTAAAACTTCTTGAATTGAAGCATCAACAGTAGCTTTTATTTTTTCGTATTGACTCTTTAAGTCAACCATTTGTATTTTTTTCATTTCTATTTCTTTATTTAAAACTTAAGATTTGTTTTTGGAACTGAATCTTCAAAACGAAGAACAAAAATAGTTATTTAATACCTTCAAACCAATGAAAATAATCGAAAGAAATGTATTTTAGCACCAAAATTATACACATGCTTTTTCTATATAATATTGTTGTTTCTATTGCCGGTTTTTTTCTGAAAATTATTGCCCTTTTTAGTCCAAAAATTAAACTTTTTGTTGAGGGCAGGAAAAGTGTATTTACCATTTTAGAAGAAAAAATTAAATCTACAGATAAAACAATCTGGTTTCATTCAGCATCACTTGGCGAGTATGAACAAGGTTTGCCTGTAATCGAAAAAATCAAAGAAAAATATCCTTATCATAAAATTATAGTTACCTTTTTTTCGCCTTCAGGTTATGAGGTTCGAAAGAATAATAATGTTGCTGATGTCACTTTATACCTGCCTTTGGACACTAAAAAAAATGCAAAAAAGTTTTTAAAATTAGCACATCCTGAATTGGTGTTCTTCATTAAATATGAATTTTGGCTGAATTATTTAAAAGAGCTTGAAAAAAGCAAAACGCCAACGTATTTAATTTCAGGCATTTTTAGAGACAGTCAAATGTTTTTTAAATGGTACGGCGGTTTTTACAGAAAAGCATTAAAAGCTTTTACTTATTTCTTTGTTCAGAATGAAAGTTCTAAAGAAAAAATTGAATCTATCGGATTTCACAATGTAATTGTTTCGGGCGATACACGATTTGACCGCGTAAATGCTATATTGGAAAGAGACAATAAGCTTGAGTTTATTGAGAACTTTAAAAATAACCAAACTACAATTGTCATTGGAAGTTCCTGGCCAAAAGACGAAGTTCTACTCGCCGAATATATCAATCAGGCTCCTTCAACTGTAAAATTTATTATTGCTCCGCATAATATTAAAGCAGATCAAATTTCTGATCTGAAATCACAAATTACAAAATCAAGTATTTTATTTTCAGAAAAGGAGAATATCGATTTATCTAACTTTCAGGTTCTTATTATTGATACAATAGGTTTATTAACCAAAATTTATAGCTACGGAACGATAGCGTATGTTGGCGGCGGTTTTGGAAATCCGGGTATTCACAATATTCTTGAGCCTGCAACATTTGGAATTCCTATTATAATTGGACCTAATTATTCAAACTTTGCCGAAGCAGTTCAATTAGTCGAACTAGGCGGTTGTATTGTTATATCTAATAAGGAGGAGTTAAAACACAATCTTGACGAGTTGATTAATAATAAAACATTACTGAACGAAAAAGGTGAAATTTGTGAGTCGTATATTCAGAACAATACAGGCGCTACAAATAGCATTATGAAAATCGTCTCTTAGGCTTTTAAAAAATATCAAACCTTAGTTTTGGGTCGTTTTTATAGAGAAAAGACCTTAAAAGCGCTTATTTTAGCATTTTCAGCTTACAGAATAATCAACTAAAAGCAAAATAAACCGCAAGTAAATGAATATAAAAAGCTAATTCCCTTATAGAATATTCAACGAAAAATAATCATAGCGAAAAATACCATAATATAACATATTTTTGCTGTTTTGGCATTATATTTGATAAAATAAGATAATCGTGAGCAATGAAAATATTTTAAAAAAAAAATAAAAAAATATTTTACATATTAAAAAATTTATATCTTTGCCACGAATTAATAATTAACCTTTTATAATAAAGTAAGATGAAAAAAGTATTTTTAAGTTTAGCTGTTGTTGCTGTTTTAACTGTTGTATCTTGTAAAAAAGCTGACGCTGCAGCTACTGAAACTGTAGATTCTACTGCTGTTGCTGTTGATTCTGCTGCTGCTGTAGTTGATTCTGCTGCTGTAACTGTTGATTCTGCTGCTGCAAAAGTTGATTCTGCTGCTGCAAAAGTTGAAGACGCTGCTAAAGAAGTAAAAAAATAATTAGAACCTAAATTCTAAAGATTTTAAAACCATCACTGCGATGGTTTTTTTTATGATCGTTTTTTCCTACTTGATCATAAAAACGCAAAAAAAAGCGTTCGCCAAGGCGAACGCTTTTTTTTATTCTATTTCATCTTCAACTACTACCTCATCTTCAAAAATTGAATCGCTCGATGAGAAATCCAAAATTTCTGCTCTTGAAGCGTATGTTACAATTTCCTTAATTCCTTTTTGCAAAAGCAATTCTGTTGTATATTTTCGACTTGTCGCGAAGTGAACCTCACCCAACATCAATTTAAAGAAATACTTCCCTCCGGATCCTTTAAATTTCAAAAATTTAACCTGATCAATATTAGCTTTAAATCTTTCAATATCTTCTTCACCCTCAAATTTCAATTCATAACTCAAACTTGTAAATATTACTTTCCCCTTCCTTGACGTAAATACAAATTTATATTCATCATTAAATCTTTTACTAATTACAAAAGCACCCATTTTTTTTTGATTTTAGATTTTAGATTGTTGATTTTAGATTTCTGCCTTAGATTCTTATATTCTTCTAAATAAATTCACTTCGCAAATTTATTTATTCAGAGTTTGAGTTTATGCAATAAAAAAAGCCTCTTCAAAAGAAGAGGCTTTAGTACTCAGAGCGGGACTTGAACCCGCACGAACATTGCTGTTCACTGGATTTTAAGTCCAGCGTGTCTACCAATTTCACCATCCGAGCATTATATGGTTTTGAGCGAAAAACGGGGCTCGAACCCGCGACCTCGACCTTGGCAAGGTCGCGCTCTACCAACTGAGCTATTTTCGCGTTTCAAATTCTTGTAAGAACAACAATACTTTATTTGTTTCGTATTGCGAGTGCAAATTTAGGACATTTATTCAATTATACAAGCCTTTTTCGAAAAAAAATTATACTTATTTTATAACTTTCTGATAACCTAAACTTTAAATATGAAAATTTATTTCTTAACCAACATTCTTTTGATCTCATTGAGTTTCATTAGTGCTTCAACCGGCGTTATTGCATTTATGTCGAGGCTTAAAATCTCTTCTTTGATCTCTTCCAATAAAGGATCGTCTAAATTAAAGAAACTCATTTGCATTTCATCTGCTGCAGATTTCACTCCGTTCAGCGCGTCGCTTGAATGATTCTTCTCTAATTTCTTCAATAACTTCTGTGCTTTTAAAATTACGATTTGAGGCATTCCGGCCATTTTTGCTACGTGAATTCCAAAACTATGAGCGCTTCCTCCTTTTACCAGTTTTCTAATAAAAAGAACAGTGTCTTTTAATTCTTTTACCGCAACATTATAATTCTGAATTCTAGGCAACGATTCTGTCATTTCATTTAATTCATGATAATGCGTCGCAAATAATGTTTTTGGTTTTGATGGATGTTCGTGCAAAAACTCGGCAATAGCCCAGGCAATCGAAATTCCGTCATACGTACTCGTTCCTCTTCCAATTTCATCCAAAAGCACCAAACTTCTGTCTGATATATTATTCAAAATAGAAGCTGTTTCATTCATTTCAACCATAAAAGTAGATTCCCCCATCGAAATATTATCCGACGCCCCTACTCTGGTAAATATTTTATCTACAATTCCCATTCTCACACTATCTGCGGGAACAAAACTTCCCATTTGAGCCAACAATACAATTAAAGCAGTTTGTCTCAAAATAGCAGATTTACCAGACATGTTGGGTCCGGTAATCATAATGATTTGTTGGGTTTCTCTATCCAGAAAAACATCATTAGCAATATAAGGCGTTCCAACCGGTAATTGCTTTTCGATTACAGGATGTCTTCCGTTTTTGATTTCAAGTTCAAAAGTATCGTCAATTTCCGGACACACATATTGATTTTCGACAGCCAATTGTGTAAACGAACATAAACAATCAAGTTGAGCAACCAAATTGGCGTTCATTTGAACCGGTTTGATATAAGTCGAAATCCATGATACTAATTGCTCAAAAAGATCTGATTCAATTTTATAGATTTTCTCCTCGGCACCTAAAATCTTGGTTTCATATTCTTTTAATTCTTCGGTAATATAACGCTCAGCATTAACCAAAGTTTGTTTACGAATCCATTCTTCCGGAACTTTATCTTTATGTGTATTTCGAACTTCTATATAATATCCAAAAACATTATTAAATGAAATTTTCAATGAAGAAATTCCGGTTCTTTCTGATTCTCTTTTTTCAATTCCTTCCAGATATTCTTTTCCTGACGTAGAGATAGCGCGTAAATCGTCTAATTCTTCACTAATTCCTTTCGCAATTGCATTTCCTTTCGCAACTGCTACAGGTGCATCCTGATTTAAGGTCGTTTTAATTTTCTCTCTCAATAAATCGCAGGCATGTAAACTATCTCCAATAATTTTTACTGCTTCTTGCGGACTTTCGAGCGCTAAAGTTTTTATCGGAATAATAGCGTCCAGAGATTCTTTCAAATAAACAATTTCGCGAGGAGAAACTTTTCCTGCAGCAATTTTAGAAATCAAACGTTCTAAATCTGAAATTTGTTTGATTTGATATTGAATGGTATGTAAAACTTCCGAATTTGCTTTTAAATACGAAACTACATCATGACGTCCTTTTATTTTATTGCTGTCTTTAAGAGGCAATGCCAGCCAACGTTTTAATAAACGCCCGCCCATTGGCGAAAGTGTTCTGTCTATTACATCTAAAAGCGTTACAGCATTTGGATTATAACTGTGATATAATTCTAGATTTCTGATGGTAAAACGATCCATCCAAACATAAGCATCTTCTGCAATACGCTGAATGGCGGTAATATGTTGTACTCGATTATGCTGTGTTTCAGATAAATAATACAAAATTGCTCCCGAAGCAATAATTCCTTCTTTTAATTCTTCGATACCAAAACCTTTTAAGGAAACGGTTTGAAAATGCTTTGTCAAGGTTTCTAAAGCATAATCTTCTTTGTAAATCCAGTCTTCAAGGTAAAAACTATGAAAATCTTCTCCAAAAGCAGCTTTAAAATCTCCTTTATTATTCTTTGGAACGAGAACTTCACTCGGATTAAAATTCTGTAATAGTTTGTCTATATATTCAGCATTTCCCTGCGCTGTTAAAAATTCTCCGGTAGAAACATCTAAAAATGAAACTCCGATATTTTTATTTGCAAAATAAACAGATGCTAAAAAGTTATTTGTTTTTGATTGTAAAACCTCATCATTTAATGAAACTCCCGGAGTTACAAGTTCTGTAACGCCACGTTTCACGATCGTTTTAGTCATTTTTGGGTCTTCAAGCTGATCGCAAATTGCTACACGAAGTCCGGCTTTTACCAATTTTGGCAAATATGTATTGATAGAATGATGTGGAAAACCAGCCAAAGCGGTTTCAGTTTCAGAACCGGCTCCTCTTTTAGTTAGTGTGATACCAAGAATTTTAGATGCTCTAATAGCGTCTTCTCCAAAGGTTTCATAAAAATCTCCTACTCTGAAAAGCAAACATGCATCAGGATATTTTCTCTTGATTTCGTTGTACTGTTTCATTAAGGGTGTTTCTTTCACCACTTTATCTTTAGCTGCCAAATTAATGTCTTTTTAAATGAAAATTAAGACAGCGAATTTATAATATTTTGAAGGAATATAGAAGCGCTTCAAAAATTAAAATAATTTAAGAATATTTTAAGTCCATATATAAGAATTTTATATAGATTTGTCATAATTAAAAAAGACTCATAAAAGATGAAAAAAATAATCTTAATCGCTATGTTGGCTGTAGTTGGAATTACAGCTTCTAACGCTCAAACTGCTAAAAAAGCAAAAGTTGCAAAAGTTGAAGGAGCCGGAATGGTTTTTGAAAATGAAACTATTGATTACGGAACTATCGCTCACAATGCTGATGGTAACCGTCAGTTTGTTTTTGTAAACAACGGAACTAAACCATTAATCATTACAAATACACAAGGATCTTGTGGTTGTACTGTACCAACTACTCCAAAAGAGCCAATCGCTCCGGGTGCTAAAGGTATTATTGGTGTAAAATATGCTACTGACAGAGTTGGTGCTTTTACAAAAACTGTTACTGTTACTTCTAACGCTGAAGGACAACCAACAAAAGTACTTACAATTAAAGGTACAGTTTTACCAGATCCAGTAAAAAGCTAATCTGAAAAACAATAAAATAATAGAAAAAGCTTCCTTATCTTTGGAAGCTTTTTTTATGACTTGAAATCAACCCAAATGAGAAAACTGGAAAATAGCGAACTAGACCGAAAATCGATTGAAGATTTTAAAAAATCAGATAAAACTCCTCTAATTTTAGTATTAGATGATATTCGCAGTCTTCACAATATTGGTTCTGTTTTTAGAACTGCTGATGCTTTTTTGATCGAAAAAATAATTTTGTGCGGTATTACAGCTACGCCTCCAAATAAGGAAATTCATAAAACTGCTCTTGGCGCAACAGAAACCGTTGCCTGGGAACATCATGAAAATGTTTTGGAAGTTATTGAAAACCTTAAAAAAGAAAACGTATTAACATTAGCAATCGAACAAGTTGAAAGTGCGGTTTTTCTTCAGAATTTTAAAGTTGAAGAAAATCAAAAATATGCCTTGATTTTTGGAAATGAAGTATATGGTGTTTCACAGGAAGCCGTTGCAATTTGCGATGGATGTATTGAAATTCCTCAGTTGGGAACAAAACATTCTTTAAACATTTCTGTAAGTGCCGGAATCGTAGTTTGGGATTTGTTTCAAAAATTGAATTGGCCTAAATAGATATATATATATTGTTATTATAAAATTGATACTTTTATAATATGAAAGATATCAATTTCTTAACAATCCTGATTTTAGTTTTTATTTTAAGTTTTAATCAATCTCATGGAAATGAAACTATTAAAAATTTAAATAAAAATAGAAATACAACTACAAACGATACTCTAAAACCTAATAAAAAGTATAGTTCAAAAGCATTGTTCGCAATAACACCTCCAGTAATCAAAGCAACAGGAGATCAATTATATTGCCCGCAAAACACCTTAAATGTTGTAACTGACATTAGTATTACGTATGATCCTGCAGAACCATCAACAGAAGCTGTTTATATTCAAATTTCTTCTGGTTACTCTAATGGTTTTGACAAACTTGAACTTTCAAATCCAACATCACATCCTTCTATCATAACGAGTTGGGATGTTACTGCCGGAAAATTAAAATTATCAAGTCCAACCGGTATTGCTGTTTTATACTCTGATTTTATAGATGCTATAAAAGATGTTGTGTTTTCTAATTCTTCAATTACTGCAACCGGAACCAAAACTTTTTCAATTACAATTGGTCAGGCAAATTATTTACCTTCTACACAACATTATTATCTATTTGTATCCAATATTGGAATTACCTGGACAAATGCAAAATTAGCTGCTGAAGCAAGTACTTATTACGGGCTGAAAGGATATTTAGCCACGATTTTAGCCGCAGATGAAGCTCAATTAATTGGTGAACAGGCATCAGGAACAGGATGGATTGGCGGAAGCGACGCTGAAACGGAAGGAATTTGGAAATGGGTAACAGGTCCCGAAGCTGGAACTATCATGAATTATACTTTCTGGAATTCAGGTGAACCAAATCAACTGGGCGATGAAGATTACGCGCACATTACGCAACCCGGAATTGGCGTAAGAGGATCATGGAATGATTTATCAAATACCGGAGATACAAACGGCAGTTATCAGCCTAAAGGATATGTTGTTGAATATGGAGGAATGCCCGGCGAACTGCCTCTACAAATAGCAGCCAGTACAAAAATTACGATTCCGCAAATTACAATAAACACTCCTGCTCCTATTTGCGATTCGGGAAGTTTTATTTTAAACGCAACCGCTACAGCGGGAGCAACAATTAAATGGTATGATGCTGCCACTGGTGGGAATTTATTACGCACCGGAAACACGTATACAACACCAACTATAACTTCTTCAACAACCTATTATGCTGATGCAGGTTGCGAAAGTAATCGAAAATCAGTCATAGCGACAATAAATACAACTCCTGCAACTCCTACAGCAACTTTAACAACTGTTGCAAGATGTGGTGCAGGAAGTGTTACGCTCGAAGCTAATTCAAATATTGGTACTATTAGTTGGTTTACAACTCCTACAGGCGACACAAGTGTATATAATGGTAATAGTTTTCCAACACCAGTTATTTCAGCAAATACTACTTATTATGCCCAGGCTTCTAATAATGGCTGTACTAATACAAATCGTACTCCGGTAAATGTTGTTATTTATACGCCTCCTGTAGTTGCTGATGAAGAAATTTCGATATGTGAGTTTGAAAAGAAAATAATAGATGCAGGAGTTGCAGGAATGAGCTATAAATGGAGCACTGAAGAAACAACTCAAAAAATCGAAATTAATGGTCCCGGCGTATATACCGTTGATGTGATAAGTCCTTTTCCTGAAAACTGTTCGAATACAAAAAAAATTACGGTCACTGAACATTTGATTCCCACAATAGATCGAATTGACGTAGACGGAACAAAAGTTGTAATTTCTCTAACCAAAGAAGAAACCTATTATGAATATTCTGTAGACGGGATAAATTTTCAGAATTCTAATGTATTTTATAATGTTCCAGGTGGATTGCAAACTGCTTATGCGCAAGAAAAAAATGGCTGTGGAGGCGTAACTCAAAGTTTTATTGTTCTTGTTTTTCCGACATTTTTCACGCCAAACAACGATTCTTATAATGATTTGTGGGAAGTAACGGGAATGGAAAATTATCCTCAGGCACAAGTCACAATTTTTGACCGATACGGAAAACTTCTAGCACAATTAAGTCTTTCTAAAATGAGTTGGGATGGCACTTTCAACAAAATTCCATTGCCTGCGTCTGATTATTGGTATGTGCTAAAAATTGACGATACAAAACCAATTTTTAAGGGTCATTTTTCGTTGAAGAGATAAAATATTTAAGAAATCTTTTTCTGAATTTCATCCAAAACAAAAAGATAATCTTCATGTTTTTTTACAAAATCACGATTCGAAACATCAATAATCAAAACATTAAGATCGGTTTGAGATTTAATATATTCTAAATAACCGTTATTGATTTTATCTAAATATTCTGCTTCAATATTTTGCTCATAATTTCGTCCGCGTTTCTTGATGTTTTCCAGTAAACGTGTCGTATTTTGGTATAAATAAATATACAAATCCGGCTTCGGCATTTCTTTATAAATAATATCAAACAAATTTCGGTACAAACGATATTCGTCTTCGGCAAGTGTGATTTTGGCAAAAATCAGTGATTTAAAAATATGATAATCGGCTACAATAAAGTCTTTAAACAAATCAAACTGTGCCAAATCATCTGATAATTGCTGATATCTGTCGGCCAGAAAAGACATTTCTAACGGAAAAGCGTATCGGTTCTGGTCTTTATAAAATTTGGGTAAAAACGGATTATCTGCAAAACGCTCCAGAACGGTTTTAGCATTAAAATCTTCAGCAATTTTATTTACCAAAGTTGTTTTTCCTGCACCAATATTTCCTTCAAAAGCAATATAATTAAACTTTTCTAGCGGAATTTCCTGCAACGGGTTTTTCAAATCCTGCACAACTGTACAAATACTATCATCTGACGTGACAGCAATTAATTCGGCTATTGTTTTATGAAATATTGGATGTTTCCAGTTTAACTTTAAATCCTGCATTGGCAGTAATACAAACTTTCTGTTTTGCATTAATGGATGCGGAATTTGTAGTTTTTCAGAATCTATGATTTCATTATCAAAAACAATCAAATCAACATCGATAAGTCGGGATTGATAACCTTCCTGATTTGATCTGATTCTGCCTAATTGTTTTTCAACTTTTAAAACCTGATTTAGTATTTTTTGTGCTGATGAAGTGGTGTGCAAAAGCAATGCGCAATTATAAAAAGCATCACTTTCAAAACCCCATGACGGCGTTTCATATAGCCTTGAAACCTCAATTACAGTTCCTACTTCCTGATGTATCAAAGCAATACAACTTTGGATGTTTGTTAATCGGTCTCCCTGATTACTGCCTATAGATAAAACGACCTGATGCTGTGATTTCATAATTAATGCAAATTAACTAAAACTATTTTAGAATTAACAATATATTTGTGAAACGAGTCCGCATTTTAATTGTGAATTTGTCCTGAAAATTTGTAACTTATTACTCTTTTTCGATACTTATTAAAAAAATATATTTATGAAATTTCTAGGAAATGTAGTTGCCACAGTAATTGGTATTTTTGTATTTATCATGTTGTTCTTTTTTGGAGTAATCCTTATCGGAGCCATTTTTGGAGGAGACGATAGTGTTTCTGTTAAAGCGGATTCTGTTATAGAATTAAATTTAAAAAAAATTAATAATGATTATGCCGGAAAATATAAAGATCCGTGGGTAAGTGTTTTTTCTGATAAAGAAGGAGTTGGCTTAACCGATGTTATCAACGCTATCGAAGCGGCTAAAACTGATGATAAAATAAAAGGAATCTCTATCTTAAATGATGAATCATCTTTGGGATTGGCTCAATATAAAGATTTGAGAAATGCGCTTGAAAGCTTTAAGAAATCAGGAAAATTTGTTTGGGCTTACGCGAATACTTATTCTCAAAAAGAATATTATTTAAACTCGGTTGCCAATACTATTTATTTGAATCCTGCGGGAGATTTAGATTTTAAAGGGCTTTCGTCTGAAGTAATGTTTTTTAAAGACTTTCAGGATAAATCAGGCATTCATATGGAAGTGATTCGTCACGGAAAATATAAAAGTGCGGTTGAACCATTTTTAGAAAATAAAATGAGCGACGCCAACAGGGAACAAATTACAGCTTTATTGAATTCTATCTGGACAAATGTTTCTACGGATATTTCAAAAAGCCGAAATATTCCGCTTCCTAAACTAAATGAAATTGCAAATGGTTTATTGGCCAGAACTCCGGAAATGGCAAAAGCACAACATTTAGTAGACATCGTTGCTTATGAAGATGTATATCATAACGCGATCAAAAAACAATTGAAAGTTACAGGCGATGACGATTACAACAAAATCTCGATTTTAGATTATACTCAAAATAACATCACAACGGCTTTAACCAATACATCAAGCGATCAAATTGCGATTATTTACGCTCAGGGTGAAATCGAAAGTGGTGAAGGCGATGTAACCGTAATTGGTGAAGGTGCCATGCGTCGTTCTTTGCAGGAAGCCAGAAAAGACGATGATGTAAAAGCTATTGTGCTTCGAATTGACAGTCCTGGCGGAAGTGCTTTAACTTCTGATTTAATTTGGAGAGAAATTGAAGTTACTAAAAAAGTAAAACCTGTTGTGGTTTCTATGGGAAATTATGCTGCTTCGGGCGGATATTATATTGCTTGTAATGCGAATAAAATTTTTGCTGAAAAAAATACCATTACAGGTTCGATTGGCGTTTTTGGTATTTTACCAAACTTTAGTCCGTTAGCCAATAAATTAGGAATTAATACCGAACAAGTAGAAACACACGAAAACTCTGCCAATTACAGTCCATTTGTTCCTGTTGATGAAAAATTCAAAGCTTTTACTTTAGAAGGCGTAGAACATATTTACAACACTTTTGTAACACATGTAGCTGAAGGTCGAAAAATGACTTTTGCGCAAGTTGATGCCATTGCACAAGGAAGAGTATGGTCAGGATCTGAAGCTATAAAAATTGGTTTAGTAGATCAAATTGGTGGTTTGAATGACGCTGTTGCCGAAGCTGCAAAAATTGCTAAAATAAAATCGTACAGCACACAAAACTATCCTGAATACAAAAAGTCGTTTAATGATGTATTATCAGGCTTGCCTTTTGCAAAATCTAAAGAAGCTTTTATTAAAGAAGAAATTGGTCAGGAAAACTACCTTCTTATAGAACAGGTAAAAAGACTTCAAAAACAAAAAGGCGTTCAGGCGATCTTACCTTTCGGGTTGAATATTAAATAAAGCATACTAAAATGAAAAATGTCTTTTTTCTGTTTTTTCTTTTATTGCTGAGTTCTGTAAATGCACAGGATAAAAACCAAATCACTTTTCAGGAATCTTCTGCGATTTTAAAAATCAATAAAGATCAGCTCTATGGTACGTTAACAATGCCGGATATTACGAAAAAATGTCCCGTTGCTTTAATAATTGCCGGTTCAGGACCTACAGACAGAAATGGAAATAACGCGATGATGAAAAACAATTCATTAAAAATGCTGGCCGAAACTCTGGCAAAAAATGGAATTGCATCTTTAAGGTTTGACAAAAGAGGAATTGGCGAAAGTAAAACCGCTGCTGCAACTGAATCTGCTTTAGTTTTTGAAAATTATATTGAAGATACCAAAAGCTGGATAAACTATTTAAAACAAGACAAACGTTTTTCGCAGTTGATTGTTATTGGTCATAGCGAAGGTTCTTTGATTGGAATGATTGCGGGAGCAAAAGCTGATAAATTTATTTCGATTGCCGGTGCCGGAGACTCAGCAGATAAAATTTTAAAAGCACAAATAGCCCGAAAATCTAATAAAGAAATTGAGGATCTTACGTTTCCGATAATTGACAGTTTAAAGAATGGAAAAACCGTAAAAAATGTTGATCCGATGCTTAATAGTTTATTTAGACCAAGTATTCAGCCTTATATTATTTCGTGGTTTAAATATAATCCTCAAACAGAAATAAAAAAATTAACCATTCCTGTTTTAATTTTGCAAGGAAATAAAGATTTGCAAGTCACCATAAAAGATGCTGAAAATTTATCTGAAGCGAACAAAAAGGCTGAATTGCTAATTATAGATAAGATGAACCATGTCATGAAAATTATTGATGGTGATGAACAGGCCAATTTTGCCAGTTATAACAATGAAACTTTACCCATTTCGGAAGTAATGATGAATAAAATAGTTTCTTTTAGCAAAAAATAATAAAATTGCAAAACGTCCCAAAATCCGTTTGATTCATTTCAAACGGATTTTTTTGTGTAAATAAAAACAATTTCTTAGCATATCGCGGCGTTTATACTCAATAGCTATTATTAAATTAACCCAAAGTTAATTTACACTTAACGCCTTTAGCCCTTTGTCCTGCCTATTTTAGCAAAAAATTAATGCATCAGACAAAACCGTACACGCCTACATATAAACGCATAGAAAATTAATTTATTTTTTTTTGATAGCTTGCCCATAATCGAAATTCGATTTACGGCAGGCTATTGTTTTTTATGATAAATTTCAAATGAAGACAATTATAAAAAGTCTATTTTTGCAAGAATAGTACATATAAATTAAGAACCTTAAAACCTCAAATCTATAATTAATTATGTTAAAGAAAATTTTAAAAATCGCAGCCATTGTCCTTGTGGTAATTATCGCCGCATTATTTGCCATTCCGTATCTTTTTAAAGATCAGATAAAAGCAAAAATTACAGAAGCCATTAATGAAAGTGTTGATGCAAAAGTGAGTTTTGCTGATGCTGATTTAAGTTTATTCAAAAACTTTCCGAATGCTACTGTAGGAATTGAGAAATTATTAATTATCAATAAAGCTCCTTTTGAAGGCGATACGCTTGTTTCGTTAGGCGAATTGAATTTAAAAATGAGCATCAAAGAACTTTTTAAAGGAAAAGATGAACCATTAAACATTCAGGGAATTAGCTCTGAGAATGGTATAATCAATATTATCTTTAATAAAGATGGTGTTGGAAACTTTGATATTGCATTAAAAGACAAAAAAGAAGAAACACAAAAAGACGAAGCGAGCAAACCACTTTCTTTAAAAATCCAGAACTATAAAATCGAGAATTTTACTTTTAGATATATCGATCAGGGTTCTAAAATAAAAATGGTTATTGATAGTTTAAACCATGAAGGAACCGGAGATTTTACCAATTCTATACTTGATTTAAATACAAAAACTACGGCTAACGTTTCATTAGATATGGACAAGGTTAATTATATGAAAAATATAAAATTGACTTTAGATGCTGTTTTAGGAATTGATTTAGACAAAAGCAAATATACTTTTAAAGAGAATAAAGCTTTAATAAACCAATTGCCTTTAGAATTTGACGGGTTTATTCAAATGGTTGAAAAAGGTCAGATTTATGATTTGAAATTTAAAACACCAACTTCATCATTTACCAATTTCTTAGGATTAATTCCTTCGGCTTATGCATCGAGTTTAGAAGGCGTAAAAACAACCGGAGATTTTACAGTTGTTGGTTTTGCAAAAGGAGAATTAACAGAAACTACAGTTCCTAAATTCAATATTGCAATTGCATCAAACAACTCTTCTTTCCAATATCCGAACTTACCAAAATCAGTTCAAAATATTGTTATTGATACCAAAATCATCAATGAAACGGGTATTTTAAATGATACTTATGTAAACTTAGATCAATTATCATTCAAAATTGACCAGGATGTTTTTAGCGCTAAAGCAAATGTTAGAAACATTACGGTAAATCCGTTAGTAAAAGCGGCTTTAAAAGGAACTATTAATTTAGCAAACCTTTCAAAAGCATATCCTATAAAAATGGATAAACCTTTGGCTGGTATTCTTAAAGCTGATGTTACTACAGAATTTGATATGGCATCTGTAGAAAAAAGCCAATACGAAAACATCAAAAATGCCGGAACTATGAGTTTGTCTGGATTTAAATATACTGATGAAAACAACAAGTCGATGAATATTAGTACGGCTTTGGTAGAATTTAATCCAAGCAGAATCAACTTAAAACAATTTGATGCTACTACAGGAAAAAGTGATATTAGCATTAATGGGGTTTTAGAGAATTTCTATGGTTTTATGTTCAAAAAACAAGAGTTGAAAGGAAACTTCAACATGAGCTCAAACCAATTGGCTGTTGATGATTTCATGACTTCTGGTGAACCTGCACCTGCAAAAACAGAAACAGAAACAAAATCTACAGAAACGAAATCAGGAACTGCAAAACCTGCTGAAGCGATGAAGATTCCTGCGTTTTTAAATTGTACGATAAATGCAAAAGCAAATACGGTTTTGTATGATAATTTGAAATTAAAAGATGTTTCAGGAAGATTGGTTGTTAAAGATGAAAAAGCTTCTTTAGAAAACTTTAAAACATCTATTTTTGGTGGAACAATTGGCTTAAACGGAGCTGTTTCGACTAAAGCAAAAGTTCCAACTTTTGATATGAATTTAGGTTTCAATCAAGTTGATATTGCGCAAACTTTTACGCAATTAGACATGATGAAAAAAATTGCGCCATTGGCAGGAATTGTAAATGGAAAAATTAATTCGACTATAAAATTAAATGGTAATCTGGATGCAAAAGAATTGACTCCGGACTTAAAATCTATTACGGGAGATTTAGTTGGACAATTGCTTTCTACAAGTGTAAATGCTAAAAACTCAACTTTATTGAATTCTTTAACTTCAAATATTAAATTTCTTGATGCAAGCAAATTGAATTTGAATGATTTGAAAATGGCGTTGACTTTTGAGGATGGAAAAGTAAATGTAAAACCATTTGATATTAAATATCAAGATATTAAAGTTACTGTTGGCGGAACGCACGGTTTTGACCAAACTATGAACTATAACTTAAAATTAGATGTTCCTGCTAAATATTTAGGATCTGAGGCTAACGCTTTGATTGCAAAAATGTCTCCTGCCGATGCTGCAAAACTGGATAATATTCCGATAAATGCATTGATTACAGGGAATTTTTCTAATCCTAAAATATCAACTGATATGAAAAGTGCGGTTAACAGTTTAGCTTCTCAGGTTGTGAGTCAGCAAAAAGAGAAATTAACACAAAAAGGAGCTTCTGCGCTTAGTGATTTGATCAACAAAAATACAAAAGCTAAAGATACAACGCAGGCTGCAAAAACAGAAAAAGAAACTAAAACACAAGAAGCTACTAAAAAAGCTGGTGACTTATTAAACGGTTTATTTAAGAAAAAATAATCTAACAAAAAGTAAAAGGCCATTCACTGCGGTGAATGGCCTTTTTTATTTTAAACTGCTTTTGAATATGTTTTTAATTTTCCGTTTGCGAGGATTGAATTTATTATTTTAAAATATTCTGACTGTGAACAATTCTGAGTATCAATACCAATACTTCCACTATCATAAGGTTCGTATTTTTTAATATCTGATATAGAAAACAATCCTACGGTTGGTGTTTTAACAGAACTTGCTAAATGCATAATTCCGCTGTCTGCACCAATAAAAAGATCAACATTGGCTAATACCGATCCCATTTCGCGAATGTCTTTACTGTAATAGGTTGGAGCTTTAAACCCAATTTGAGAAACATTTTCAATTGGCAGGATTTCAATAATATTATAATTTTCATATTCTGTCAAAAGTTTAGAATAAAAGTTTTCCCACCATTCTTCAGAAAAGCATTTAGAGCCTGTAGCGTATGTAAATAAGCAAATTGTTCGTTTTGAAGGATCGATTATAGGATCAAGGATTTTCTTTCCGTTATCAAACTCAGATGGAGTAAGTTTAAGATCTAAAGGCGGAATTATTTTATTGCTTTTCGGCAATCCTAATTTTGTTAAATAGTTTCGGAAATTATATACCGGATATTTTGCAATATGGTCGTAATCATTTTTTGGTTCTGAGGACTGATCTTCTAAATCTCCATAAAATTTATACTTTGCATTTGAAAATTTTACTGCCAGCCTACCCGAAGAAGAATTTTGGTCGACATTGATAGCCATATCATACGGTTCTTGTTTTATAGAAATCCAAACCTTCATATATTCCAGTAAATTTTTAAAGGGCTTTTTAGGCAAATGAATTGTTTTGTTAACCACTTTATAGTTTTCAAAAATAATTGGTGCTAATGTTCCTTTTACAAATAAATCGATTTTACAATTTGGAAACACTTCTGCAACTTCCTGAATAAGAGGAGAAATAAGCAAAAGATTACCTAATCTTCCGTTTGGTCTGCAAATTAAAACTCTTTTAATCTCAGTTTTATCAACCAAAATAATATTCCTTTCGGTTTTTGGTTTCCCGATATTCTTAGTCAGATTGCGCATTGCGCCACGTCTAAAATGATTTATTTTGCCTAAAACACTCATCTGTTATAATAATTTTTAGAATTAGAAATCTCCAATTAATTTTAAAAAAACCTATGCGTTTAATTAGTTCAAAACTAGGCAGTTTTCTTTTCTAAAATTAATTTCTTTCAATAAGCTATTATTACAAAATTGTAAGTAAATGTATCAACATTCACATCTTTTTGGCCTTGAAAGCGATTTAAAATTAAAGTAATTATTACGTAATCAATAAATTATTAGACAGTTACCCGATAAATCCAGACGGTTTCTTCATATCGCTAGACGTTTATATTTACAACATATCCTTCTGAACCCCTAATATTAAAAACGGTTCCATTTTCGAAGATTAAATATTGGCCTTTAATTCCAACCAATTTTCCCTGAAATGAAGGTGTTTTATCCAAATTTAAACTTGCTACTTTGGCAGGGTAATTTAAAACCGGATATTGCAGTTCGTATAAATCATTTTTCTCACTGAAAAAATATTCACGAGCTTCTGTTGGAATCAGGTTTTCAATTTTTACTTTTTCTGCAATAAGATCAAAAGTTTCGGTGGTATGCTGCAGCATTTTTCTCCAGTTAGTTTTATCTGTATAATAATTTTTCAGTGCAACTTCTGTAATTCCGGCCAAATATCTGTTCGGAACCTCAACTACAGCAATTGCCTGACTTGCGCCCTGATCAATCCATCTTGTTGGAACTTGAGTTTTGCGCGTTACTCCTACTTTTATTTCACTTGCAACAGCCAAATAAACAATGTGAGGCTGCAATTGTACTTTTTGTTCGTAATCTAAATCTCTATCGGCAATTCCTAAATGTGCCGTACTTAATTCAGGTCTCATAATCCAATCGCCCACAGCCGGGCTAGAATAGAAACAATCGTAGCAAAAACCTTGTCTGAATATCTTTTTCTTTTTATTGCAATTTAAACATTGATAACCTGCAAAATTAATCTCAATTTCTTTATTCAATAACTGATTAACGCTTAGAAAACTATCTTCGAAAACTAAATAATACTGAATAGGGTTTCCGAGTTCGGTTTGCATTTTTGTGAGTACGCCTTGATATGTCATTTGAATTTTAGATTTTAGATTGCTTGAAGAATTTTAGATATTTTATTGTTAAAATTCCATTTTAAAACTGGAAACTTTACTGTAAATGGAATTGTTTTTTACAAAAAAACACTATTTTTGATACAACAGCAAAGTTAGTATTTGTCTGTCGATATTCAAATTTTAAATTTTTGACTTTTTATTCAAATGCAAAAATGAGAAATCTAAAATCAACAATCTAAAATCTAAAATTACCAATGCCCATATCAATAATTAACTCGTTTGCCTCTTGGGTTCTTAAACAAAGAATTCACCAAATAGAACTCTTTTTAAAATATCCAAATGAAGTTCAGGAAGAATTATTGCATAATTTAATAACGGCATCTGAGAATACGGTAATTGGAAAAAAATATGAATTTTCATCGATAAACTCTTATCAGACTTTTGTAGAAAGAGTTCCAATTTCGACTTACGAAGAATTACAACCTTTAATAGAACGCACACGTCAGGGTGAACAAAATGTTTTTTGGGAAACTCCAATTAAATGGTTTGCCAAATCAAGCGGAACTACGAATGCTAAAAGTAAATTTATTCCGGTAAGTAATGAAGCTTTAGAAGATTGTCATTATAAAGGAAGTAAAGATTTACTTTGCCTGTATTTGAATAATAATGAAGACTCTGAATTGTTTTTAGGAAAAAGTCTTCGCTTAGGCGGAAGTTCTCAAATCTACGAAAACAACAATACCTTTTTTGGAGACTTATCTGCTATTTTGATTGAAAACATGCCTATTTGGGCTGAATTCAGCAGTACGCCGAGTAACAAAATTTCATTAATGACGGAGTGGGAATCTAAAATTGCCGCGATTATTAATGAAACTAAAAATGAAAATGTAACCAGTTTTGCCGGCGTTCCGTCCTGGATGCTGGTTTTAATGAATAAAGTTTTAGAAGATACTGGTAAAGGAAATTTATTGGAAATCTGGCCAAATCTTGAAGTTTATTTTCATGGTGGTGTGAGTTTTTCTCCATACAAAGAACAATACAAGAATATCTTACCTAGCAAGGATTTTAAATACTACGAAATATACAATGCTTCTGAAGGCTTTTTTGCAATTCAGGATTTAAACAATTCCAACGATCTATTGCTAATGCTGGATTATGGCATTTTCTATGAATTTATTTCAATGGACACTTTTGATTCTCCAAACCAAAAAGTAATTCGTTTGGCTGATGTTGAACTGAATAAAAACTACGCGATTGTTATTACCACCAATTCTGGTTTATGGCGTTATTTAATTGGAGATACGGTTCGTTTTACTTCATTAAATCCGTACAGAATTCGCGTAACAGGAAGAACCAAACATCATATTAATGTTTTTGGTGAGGAATTAATGGTCGAAAATACTGATCAGGCGATTGCAAAAGCTTGTCAGATTACTCAAACCGAAGTTATCGATTATACGGTTGCTCCTATTTTTATGCACGACAAAGAAAAAGGCGCTCATGAATGGATGATCGAATTCAAGAAAAAACCTGCTGATGTTGGCCTTTTCCAAAAAGTTCTTGATGAAACTTTACAGACTTTAAACTCTGATTATGAAGCCAAACGTTATAACAATATGACGTTAAATCCTTTGGTGATTAATGTTGCGCGCGAGAATTTATTCTATGATTGGTTAAAGGAACGTGATAAACTAGGCGGACAACATAAGATTCCGAGACTTTCGAATCAGAGAGATTATTTGGAGCAGTTGAAGGAGATGTAGACTTATACAACAAAAATTATTATCAAGAAAATTGATGAAAAAAAGCTGGATAATATTACTTTTTATTTCATTTCAAACATTCTGTCAAACTAAAGAAGAATGCATGAAGATAATTACCGATTATAGCAACAATTATAATAAACCAGAATTTTCATTTGACTATGTTGATAAAAAACTAAATCCAACGTTAATAAAAATTCAAGCTATAGTCTGCGAAACTAAAGACAAAGAACTTTTGGAAGAATTTTTAGAAATGATTATAAGATCTTCGGGGTCTGCAAACGAAAGCCCTGCAGATGTGTTAGGCAACATTTTTATTTGTAATCCTGAAATTGTTGAAGAACAATTAAGTAAATATAAAAATCACATACTCTTTGATTATTTAGAACTGGGATTTTATAATATTACAATGTATTGGCCTCTAAATGATAAAAATGCAGATCTTCAAATAAGAATGAATAAATTGATCGCACAAAAAGATAGTAAAAGATAGTCCGATCCGAAGAGACATGTCTATAAAAAAGCCTTACTCTTTATTAAAAAATAAGGCTTTTATCACTTTATTTTGATTGTCAAACCTTGCGGGGGATTTCTCGTTCCTCGAAATGACACAAAATAGTATCTACATCATATCAATATATCGATCATGATATCCTAAAAGATACAAAACACCATCAAGACCTAAACTTGAAATTGAGGTTGAAGCGCTTTCTTTTACTTTTGGTTTTGCGTGAAAAGCGATTCCGAGACCTGCTAAATTTAACATTGGCAAATCGTTTGCACCGTCACCAACTGCAATAGTTTGGTTGATGTGAATTCCTTCTTTTTCGGCAATGGCTTTTAGGTGTTCGGCTTTCTTTTGACCGTCTACAATATCGCCTAAATATTTACCGGTTAGTTTACCATCTTTAATTTCTAATTGATTGGCATGAACGTAATCGATTCCCAATTCTTTTTGCAGATATTCTCCAAAATAGGTGAATCCTCCAGATAAGATAGCTGTTTTATAGCCGTAATATTTCAACGCTTTCATCAAGCGATGTGCTCCTTTTGTTATGGGTAAATTCTCGGCTACTTTTTGCAAGACATCTTCGCTTAGGCCTTCTAACAACGCCATACGTTGTTTGAAACTTTCGTTGAAATCTATTTCGCCATTCATTGCCGATTCTGTAATGGCACGAACTTGTTCTCCTACTCCGTTTAGTTCTGCCAATTCGTCGATAACTTCGGTTTGAATCAAAGTAGAATCCATATCGAAGCAAACCAAACGACGGTTTCTTCTGTAAATATTATCTTCCTGAAATGAAATATCGACATTTAAGGTTCTGGAAATTTCCATAAAACTGGCTGTCATAAGTATCTTATCTACAATTTCGCCCGTTACGGATAATTGTATACAAGAACGGGGATATTCTTCTTTTTCAACGATAGAAGTTCTGCCTGTTAATCTTATAATAGAATCGATATTTAAATTTTGATCTGACATTATTTTAGTCACTGCTGCCAATTGAGAAGCTGCCAGTTTTTCGCCTAAAATATTGATAATGTAGCGTTGTTTCGATTGTGATTTTACCCACTTTTCGTAATCTTCAATAGAAATTGGAATAAATTTTACCTTAATTTCTAATTCATAAGCTTTAAATAATAAATCTTTTAAAACGGGACCTGAAGAAGAACCTGCTTCAATTTCGAACAAAATTCCCAGAGAAAGCGTATCGTGAATATCAGCCTGGCCAATATCTAAAATGTTAGCTTCGTAAGTCGCTAATACTGCTGTTAAACCTGCTGTAACTCCTATTTTATCATGCCCTGAAACTTTTAATAAAATAATCTCTTTATCTTCTATTGCCATTTTATCTTTATTATTAAGAAGCGACAAAAATCGGCAATCTATTGTTGATAAAAAAGGATATTGTTTGTTTTTTTGAAAAGAAAAAGCACATAAGAATGTGCTTTTTGAATTAATTTAACAATTATGCCTTGCTATTAAAATAACCTAACATTGAGTTAATCCGGAATTTTAAAAAAGGTGTATGAATTGTTTTTATTTGTCACAAATTCACAAATTACTTTATTATTTAAAATAAAAAATCATGAATTCGTGGCAAAAAAATTATTTTGGATTTTCGTCAAAATTAACCATCCAGCTTACGTCGAATTTGTCTTTGAACATTCCGAAATAAGCACCCCAAAAAGTTTTATTCATTGGCATATAAACAGTTCCGTTTGCCGATAGTCCGTTGAAAACTCGATCCGCTTCTGCCGCACTTTCGACATTAATAGAAACAGAAAAATTTCCGCCAAAAGTTACGTCGCCAGATTGTTCGTTGCTGTCACTTCCCATCAAAACAGTATTGCCAATTGGTAATGAAACATGCATAATTCTATTTGCATCTTTATCTGAAACTTCTGGACAGCTTCCGTCTTCACCTTTAGGCATGTCTTTAAATTTTCCGATGTATGGAAATTCGCCTCCAAAAACGGATTTATAAAATAGAAATGCTTCTTCGCAATTTCCATTAAAAATTAAATAAGGGTTTACTGATGTTGCCATGATTTTGATATTTTATTTTATAATTAATAAGTCTTAGTTGTCCACTCTTTATTCTATTCTCTTTATTCTATTCTCTTTATTCTATTCTCTTTATTCTATTCTCTTTATTCTATTCTCTTTATTCTGATAATTCCTTTACGATTTCTAACCCTTTAGGAAAAGTTTCTTTAAAATAATCGATATATTTCTCGACCACATCAACCTGAACTACCAAATCAATAAATTCATCGTCAGGAGTAAGTCGATAAGTTTCCATTGCACCACTCCAATTTTGAGTTTCTTCATCAATAGGCAGCTCTTTAAAATCTTTAATCTCTCCCAAATGCTTAAAAGCCATGTATTCATTTGGAATTTTTTTCTCGATTATGCTATTCATTCCTCCGCCATTAGGTCCCAGAAAGTGTATTTTTCCGCCTTCGTTCCAATCACTTACTGCATATGATCCTTCATAAAAAACTGCTGCCCATTTTCTGTAGGTTTCATCATTCCATAAAACCGACCAGACTTTTTCTGAAGAAGCTTTGATTCTAATTTTAAATTCTAGTGTTTCCATCTCTAATTTATTTTGGCATTTTACTGAAATCCATATATAAAACATTCCAACGATGACCGTCTAAATCGGCAAAACCACAGCCGTACATCCAGCCTTGGCTTTCTCCTGGCAAACCAAAAACATTACCACCGGCATCTTTTACTTTTTCAGCTAACTGATCAACTTCTTCTCTGCTTTCAGCATCAATCGAAATTAAAATTTCTGAACTCAATTGTGTATCTGTCAGTTTGTTTTGAGAGAAACTAGCAAACAATGATTCTTCAAAAAGCATAACTACAAATTTTCCGTCGCCCACCAACATGCAAGTAGAACTTGGCGTGTCGTGTTGTTCATTAAAAGAAAAACCTATTTTCGAGAAAAAGGCTTTCGATTTCGCCACGTCTTTTACGGGCAAATTCAACCATATTTGTTTCGTCATATTTTATGTTTTACTGTTTTTAAACCATATAAGTGATATAAGATAATTTAAGGTTGTATTTGTTCAGATGAATTTTTCACTAAATAGCTAACAAAATAAAACCTTTGAACCTTTGTAACTCTGTCTCTTTGAACCTCAAAAAAACTAATTATTCTCTACATAACTTTTAAAATTATCCAGGATTGCGTGCCAGCCACCGCGCTGCATTTCTTCAGAATTTTGAGTTTCGGGATCAAAGCTTTCTATAACTTCTACTCCGTTTGGCGTTTCTTTGAAAGTAATTTCAACTTTCCTTCCGTCATCCAAAACATATTCAATTGCTTTGTTTTTTTCGACTAACGTGTATTCGCCTCCAAAATCAAAACTCATACTTCCGTCTTTTGCTGCCATGGTCGATTTAAATTTTCCGCCTTCTCTCAAGTCGTTTTCTGCATAAGGAGTATGCCATTCTGTAGATGCAAAACTCCAGTTTTTAATATGTTCCGGTAAGGTCCAAAATTCCCAAACTTTATCTATTGATGCATTGATTGTGTTTTTTACAGTTATCATTATCTAGTTAGTTTTGTAATTTATAAATTGACTTATTCTTTAAAATTTTCGACATATTCTTTAAAATTCTGAATGATTGCAGTACAAAATTGTTTTTCCATTTCGGCTGAGTTTTCCGTTGTGGGCTCAAATATTTCCGTAAGTTTTACTTCGGTATCTTGATTTTCAAAATGAACAGTTGCAGTTCTGTTATCAAAAAGTTTGTATTCTATTAATGAAAATTTTTCGATGTTCGTATATATCCCTTCAAAATCAAATTCTTCGCTTCCATCTTTAAGAGCCATTGTAAATTTAAATTTACTTCCTACTTTCAAATCATTTTCTACATAAGG
This sequence comes from Flavobacterium sp. LC2016-13, assembly GCF_009707955.1. Classification (GTDB taxonomy): domain Bacteria; phylum Bacteroidota; class Bacteroidia; order Flavobacteriales; family Flavobacteriaceae; genus Flavobacterium. The sequence continues at coordinate 362,691 of NZ_WMDQ01000001.1, forward strand.
AGTATGCCAATCCGGAGAAGCATTATTCCAATTTTTAATATGTTCAGGCAATGTCCACAGCTCCCAAACTTTTTCTATTGAGGCATTTATTTTATTTTGAACTTGTATCATATTCATTACATTTTATCAGGTATCTGGCTCTCATCCATAAAAAAGATTTCCCAATGATGCCCGTCTAAATCAAGAAAAGTTCTTTGGTACATCCACCCATAATCTTTTGCTTCTCTGTAATGAGTTCCGCCTGCGTTAACTGCTTTTTCGATCATTCTGTCTACTTGCTGACGTGTTTGGACAGAAATAGAAATAAGAACTTCGCTCGTTGTAGCGGTATCGCATATTTGCTTATCTGTAAATGTTAGATAAAATTCTTCGACCAAAAGCATTACGTTTATGTTTTCGCCAATTATTAAACAAGTTCCTTTATCATTAGTAAATTTTTGATTGAATGAAAAACCCAACTCAGTAAAAAAAGCAATCGAACGATTTAAATCTTTTACGGAAAGATTTAAGAATATTTTTGTTTCCATAACTATATAAAATTACAAATTATAAAAACAAATTTAAATTTTTATGATAAGACTAAAACTACATTAAAAGTCAACTTTAGGGTCATTTAAGACAAAATTTATACCTTCGTACTATTGTAAATCAAAAATCATGAGCAAAAAAGTAGGTTTAATTGTTCCGCACGATTATAAATTATTAAGCATAGCCGCGATTTTAGAAGTTTTTGAAACTGCTAATAAATTAAGTAAAGAAGCCGAAAAACCTTTTGAAATAATGCTTTTTCAATCGGCTGAACAAATCAATGAAAAGCATTTGTTTGGTTATGAGGTCAATGCTATAGAAACTTCAAAAGAAAATTTAGAACTGATTTTGATCCCTGCATTTACGACGGATAATATGAGTGAAATGATTGCAAAGAATCGCAATTTTATTCCGTGGTTACAAAAACAGCATAAAATTGGAGCTGAATTAGCGAGTTTTTGTACGGGTGCTTTTTTATTTGCTGCTTCTGGTTTGCTTAACGAAAAACTAGCCACTACTCATGTTGATGCTTGCAGTGCGTTTACAAAAGCTTTTCCGTTAGTGAAATTAAAATCAGAAGAAACCTTAACCGCCGATGGCAGTTTATATACCAGCGGAGGTTCAACCTCAACATTTCATTTACTGATTCTTTTGGTTCAGAAATATTGCGGAAACGAAATTGCCGTACAAATCGCAAAGATTTTCTCTATTGATTTAAACCGATACAAACAAAGCTATTTTAGTACTTTCAGACCGAATCATTTACATAATGACACTTTAGTTGCCATGTTGCAGCAAAAAATTGAAAGTCAATATCATACTATTGAAAAACTGGAAGAAATCACGAAAGATATTCCAACCAGCGCGCGAAACATGACACGAAGATTTAAGCAGGTTACGGGAATTCCGCCAATTGAATATTTACAAAATGTAAGAGTTGAAAGCTCTAAAAAATATCTGGAGCAAACGCAACTTTCGATTTCTGAAATTATAGAAAAAACAGGATATAATGATCCAAAAGCTTTTAGAAAGGTATTTTATAAAATGGTTGGCATGAAACCTATTGAATATCGGGAGAAGTTTAGGGTGCAGTAATTTTTTTAGCAGCAGTACTATTCATTTTCAAAATAACATTTAGTCCTGCTCTTCACTATATCTTTTACTGCGGTCCCGAAGCCTCGGGACGCAGTAAAAGGATGCCGTTTCGATCAGGGCTAAAGAGACCTTTTCATTTTCAGAAGAAATAAAAACCAAGATCTTTTTGAAAACTTAGGATTTAATAATCCACATTAATACTTTTTTGTTCGTTTTTAAAAGTTCATCTATCTCTTTCATGCTTTCGTTTGATACCGCCGGGCAGCCCCAGCCTTCCGGAGTTCCTTCCGGATAAACTTCATTTTCAGGAACTGCATCCCAGGAATGTAAAACGATTGCTCTGTTTCGTGCGTTTGAATTTGTTTTGTCTTTTCCTTCTAAGATGTAATTTACCTTAATTCCCCATTGACTCACACCTCTGTTTAAGATCACATATTTACCTAGAGAAGAACAATGCGAATCGAACTCATTACTAATTTGCGGTTTTTCTTTGGTTGCTGTCGCTCCCCATCTGTTATCGCCACAGCCATGACTTACTATACACGATTTTGAAACAGCATTCTTTTTAAAATCATAAACAAAAAATCTTTTTAAACCAGAATGCAATCCCAAATCAATTAAAATAAAGGTACTTTTATTTAAATTATGGCTTTCACAATATTGTTTTGCTTCTTTATAATATTTGCTGTAATCAATATCTTTAGTTTTAGAAACATTTTCTATTTTATATTCCTTTTTTAAGACATTTTTTTCTTTGTCCTCCTTTTTATTAAAAGACAAAATGAGTGCTAAACCAATTACAAAAGTTATATTTTTCATGATCCCAATTTACAAACTGAAAACGAAAAAAGTTTAAAAAAATTTATTTCAAATTTAATTACTATTTTTCTTATTTTTAGGCTATATTAACTAATCAAATATAACCAATACTATGAATAAAATAGTTCTATTTTTTCTAATTACTTTTTTGACAATCAGCTGCAATTCTGATGATCACGATATAGGAGGATTCGATTATGACGCCAGTATAAATATTAGCGTATCTAATTCTAATGCTGATGATTTATTGAACCCTAAAAATCCAAACGCATACGCTCAAAATAAAATAAAAATATTGTATTTGGTAGACGGTAAATTAATTCAAAAACCTAATGGCACTGATTACCCTAATAACTTTTTAGTTTATGAACAAGATGGTCATAATGTAATAAGAGTTTTCTTAAATGATGAAGGACAAGAAAAATATCCCGAAACTTATATTCAATGGGATGAAAATCATACTGATATTATAAAAGTTGAATACAATAGATCAAGTAATTCTGTTACTAAAAAAACAGTTTGGCTTAACGATCAAATAAAAACGGAAATTGAACCTTACCTGAAAATTGTTAAATAAAATTATTCCAAAATAAAAAAACCACCTGACAAGTTTTGAAAGGTGGTTTTTCTTTTTATAAAAAATATTTTACGGTTTTAAGAAGCGATTTCCATACGTTTCAATAAATTTTTACTCAAAGTATGTTCTGCATAATCTTTATCGATTGTCAAAACTTTATCGTCTGAACTTGGTAATTCATACATGGCGTCTGTTAGAATTGCTTCGCATAAAGAACGCAATCCACGAGCTCCTAATTTGTACTCTAAAGCTTTATCAACAATAAAATCTAAAGCTTCATCAGTGATACTGAATTCTACTTCATCCATCAAAAATAATTTTTGATATTGTTTGATTAACGCATTTTTAGGTTGAGTCAAAATGGCACGCAATGTTTCTCTATCTAAAGGATCCATGTGTGTTAAAACCGGCAAACGACCAATAATTTCAGGAATCAATCCAAAGTCTTTAATGTCTTTTGGAATAATATATTGCAATAAATTGTCTTTGTCGATATTATCTACATTTTTCGATGTTGAATATCCAACTGCCTGACGGTTCAAACGTTTAGAAATAATACGTTCTACTCCATCAAAAGCTCCTCCTGCAATAAACAAGATGTTTTGTGTGTTTACTTCAACAAATTTCTGGTCCGGATGTTTACGTCCTCCTTTTGGCGGTACATTAACAACAGTTCCTTCTAACAGTTTCAATAATGCTTGTTGTACACCTTCACCAGAAACGTCACGTGTTATTGATGGATTATCGCTTTTACGGGCAATTTTATCAATTTCATCAATAAATACGATTCCTCTTTCTGCTTTGGTTACGTCATAATCAGCAGCTTGCAGCAAACGTGTCAAAATACTTTCAACATCTTCTCCTACATAACCTGCTTCTGTAAGTACTGTTGCATCTACGATCGCCAAAGGAACGTCTAACATTTTAGCAATAGTTTTTGCTACTAATGTTTTTCCTGTTCCGGTTTGACCAACCATGATGATGTTACTTTTCTCAATCTCTACTTCGTCGTCTAATTGCTGTTGCATTAAACGTTTGTAGTGATTGTAAACTGCAACCGACATTACTTTTTTTGTCTGATCCTGACCGATAACATATTGATCTAAGAATGCTCTTATTTCTTTTGGTTTCTTTAAAATTAAGTCCCCAACTAGTTTTGAACTTCCACTTGATTTTAATTCTTCTAATACAATTCCGTGCGCTTGTTCAATACACTTATCACAAATATGTGCATTAATACCCGCAATTAATAAATTAGTTTCTGGCTTTTTCCTTCCACAAAACGAACATTCTAATACTACTTTTGCCATTCTTTATTTAGTTGCTAAGTTGCAAAGATACTAAGTTTCTAAGCTTTTCAATTAAAACTTAGAAACTTAGTATCTTACATCTTATCTTTTTTATTCATTCTTAATTACAAGAATACTAAAAAACTTAGTATTTAGTAATTTAGAAACTTAAAAATTACCCTCTTCTTAATACTTCATCAATCATTCCGTATTCTTTAGCTTCGTCAGCTTTCATCCAGTAATCGCGCTCACTATCTTTATGAACTCTTTCGAAAGATTGTCCTGAATGGTGAGAGATAATATTATATAACTCATCTTTCAATTTCAACATTTCACGTAAGTTGATTTCCATGTCAGTTGCAACTCCTTGAGCTCCTCCTGATGGTTGGTGAATCATTACTCTTGAATGTGGCAAAGCCGAACGTTTTCCTGCTGCTCCTGCGCATAATAAAACAGCTCCCATTGATGCTGCCATACCTGTACAAATTGTAGCTACGTCTGGTTTGATGTATTGCATTGTATCGTAAATTCCTAATCCTGCGTAAACGCTTCCTCCAGGAGAATTTAGATAGATTTGAATATCTTTTGTTGCATCTGCACTTTCTAAAAATAATAATTGTGCCTGAACGATATTTGCGATTTGATCGTCGATACCGGTTCCTAAAAAGATAATCCTGTCCATCATTAATCTTGAAAACACGTCTAATTGAGAGATATTCAACTGACGTTCTTCGATAATGTATGGAGTCATGTTTGTTGGATTCATTGCTGCTACGATTTTATCGTAGTACATTGCGTTTACTCCTTGGTGCTTTGTAGCAAATTTCTTGAATTCTTTACCGTAGTTCATATGTATCTGTTCTAAGTTTTACGTTAATATGGCGTATAATAGTTTCATCAAAGGTCATACCTTTTTAAAAAGGATGTCAATTTGTCTTAGTTTTTGTTTCAAGTTCAAAGTTTCAAGTTTATTGAAGTTCGAGAACTTGAAACTTGAAACAAAATAAACTTTAAACAAAAAAATAAGCGTCAAGAAAAAAATCTCTTGACGCTCAAATATAATTAATTTTTAGAAATTATTCTCCGTAAGAAGCTGCAATAAATTCTTCGTAAGTTACTTCTTTTGTTGTTGGATTTGCTTTTTCTTTAAACACTTCTAACAATTTTTCAGCTACAACTTGCTCAGAAAGTCTTTTTACTTCTTCCTGGTTAGATAAAACTCTAGCCACGATTCCTTGTACTTCTTCGTCAGTTGGGTTTGTTTGACCAAATTGAGCCATTTGTTGTCTGATAGCTTTTGTTGTAAATCCTTTCAAATCTTCAAATGTAATTTGTATATTACTTTGTGCCATTGCTTTTCCTTCAATCAATTGAAAACGTAATCCTTTTTCAGATCTTGCGTATTCAACTTCAGCTTCTTCAGCAGAAAGTTTTTTCTCTCCAACAGTTTGTAACCATTTTTTAAGGAATTCAGCCGGTAAATCAAATTTTGTATTTTCGATTAGGAAATCCTGAACGTCTAATAATAATTTCTGATCTGCTTGTTGCGCGAATTGAGCTTCAGCATCTTCTTTAATTTTAGATTTCAAATCTTCAAGAGAAGCTACTTTTCCTTCACCAAAAAGTTTATCAAATAAATCCTGGTTTAATTCTGCTAATTCTGCTCCGTTGATTGCTTCGATAGTAAAGTTTACTTCGATATCTAAACCGTGAACGTCATCATGACCTACTTTTAGGTAATCCATTAATTGGTGATCATCTTCGAATAAACCTTTTGTGCTTACTTTAACAACGTCTCCAACTTTTTTACCGATGAATTTATCTCCGGCTTTTTTATTGAAAGTAGATACAGAAATTGTAGTTGTATTGCTGATACCTTTTTCTTCGTTTGTAAAAGTTCCTGTTAAATCAGAATCTGCATCAACTTTATCTTGTGGAATTGCTTTTCCGAATTGTTTTTGGATACGCTCTACTTGTCCGTCGATTAATTTATCATCAGCAGTAACGATATATTTTACGATATTGTTTTTTGCTTCTAAATCAATTTCGAAGTTTGGTACTAAACCAATTTCGTATTCGAAAGTTAGTTCTTCAGCATCCCAATCAAAGTTTTCGTTTTCTTTAGCAAGAGGAGTTCCTAAAAGATTTAATCTTTCAGACTGAACAAAACGCTCTAAAGCCAAATCAACTACTTTTTTAACTTCTTCTTGCTTAATTGCTTTTCCGTATTGTTTTTCAACAAGGTCTTTAGGAACTTGTCCTTTTCTAAAACCTTTTACAGTAGCCAATGGCATTTTTTCGTTTATTCTTTTTGCTACTTGACCTTTATAATCCATGTGAACAACGTTTAATACAATCGTTTCATTCACAGCGTCTGTTGCTACTCTTTTAATATCCATCTTCTTCTTTAATTTACGTAATAAAATTGGGTTGCAAAATTATAAAATTTTTGCAACCCAACCAAGTTTTTAATCTATTGTATTTTAGAGTGTTTTTAAACTCACTTTTTATTATGATTTTTTATCGTCTCCTAATATTTTATAAGTAATAGACTGAAGTACAGATAATATAATACTAAAAATTAATGCCGTCCAGAACGAATCTACTGCAAAGCCTCCTACAATATTTGTACATAACAAAATAATGATTGCATTAATAACTAATAAAAACAATCCTAATGTAATCACTGTTACAGGCAATGTTAAGATAACTAATATTGGTTTTATAAAAAGATTAAGCAATCCTAAAACCACTGCAACAATTACAGCTGTTCCAAAACTCGCAACATTTACGCCTGACAAAAAATTTGCAATTAGTAAAACCAAAGCAGCAGTAACAAGAAGTCTCAGTAATAGTTTCATATTTTTTTAATTTAAATTTTAATAAAAGTAGTAAAATTTTTATCAACGTATTTACTCCTTTAAAAACTCTGTTGTTAATTCAAAAAACATTTTAGGATTTTCGGCATGAAGCCAATGTCCTGCATTTGGAATGGTTTCAAATTTAGTATTTGGAAAATGTTGGCGTATCGAGTCAAAATCTGAATCTAAAATATATCCTGATTCTCCGCCGCGAATAAACAATGTTGGTTTATCGAAAACCAAATTATCCGGCAACGCTTTTCCTATAGCTTCTAGATTATTGTTGAAAACCTCCAGATTAAATCTAAAAGCCAATTGTCCCGGTTCTTTCCAATACAGGTTTTTTAATAAAAACTGGCGGGTTCCAAAATCAGATACATACTGCGCTACAATTTCTTCAACATCGTTTCGGCTTGGCTTTACAGAAAAATCAACGGCGTTTAATCCTGCCAAAATATCCTGATGATGTTGTTTGTAAAATTTCGGACCTATATCTGCCACAATTAATTTATCTACAATTTCAGGATGAGTTGTCGCAAAAAGCATTGCTACTTTCCCTCCCATTGAATGTCCTAAAATGTCAATTCTGGTTAATTGATTGGCCTGACAATATTCGAATACATCCTGAACCATGGCTTCATAGCTCCATTCATCTGAGTGAAAACTACGACCGTGATTACGTAAATCTAAAATATGAACCTGAAATCCGGCATCTACATATTGTCCGGCAAGGGTTTTCCAATTATCAGACATACCCAGAAATCCGTGCATGATAATAAATGGTTTTCCTTCGCCTTCTATTTTTGAGTATAACATTTATATAATATTTTAAGCTTATTACAAAAGTAAAAAACTTATTTATCAATATTAGTACAATAATTTTAAGGAAATCATTTTATTAAAATAAAGTTTACATTTTACGGTTTTACGTAATTAATACACAATATGAAATTGTATCTTCGCGCTTTAAAAAATCAAACCAAAAATTGATTTATTCATTTAATTAAAACACCAAATCCATGATTAAAAAATTATTTTTATTATCATTAGTTGCTTCTCAACTTATGGTTTCATGTTCTAGTGATGACAGTCCTGAAACTGATCCAACAACTGATCCAACTAAAGAACTAACTTTAGAAGAGCAAATTGCTAATATCCTTAAACAACCTTATGCTAGTTTGAGTCCTGCTGATCAAAAAATTAAATTGGAAGCAGAAGCTAACGAAATGCTTGTTCAATTGGACAAAACAAAAAAATCAAGCGCTATCGAAGCCATTGAAAATTTAAACAATCTACTTATCCAAAGCAGCGTTGACATTTTTAATGGAAAAAGCAACAATGGTATTGAAGAGGCCTTAACGGTATCAGGTGCTTATGGAATTTACACTTGGAACAATACCCAAAAAATCTGGTTGAAGACAGCTTCGTCTACTGACTTGAAATTTGTTTTTCCTGCTAAAAAAGGACAAACTACCAACAACTCAGTATTTACTGTAAAAAGTACTTCTTCTGATATTAAATTTTTATCTATTGATACTTATGGTGAATGGGAATGGAATTCAACTACAGGTCAATACACACAAGTTACACCAGACCTAAACGACTGGTTCTATTTACCAACATCTGCAGATGCCGTTTTAACTATCGATAATGGACAAGTAGCTACTTTTAACCTGACAGCAAAATATGCTAACGGTAAAGAAGTTCCAACTGACCTTACTTATAAAGTAACCCTAAACGATGGCTACACTTGGGAAATGAGCAGTACTAAAGCAGTACAAAATACTGCAAAAGCAGATCTTACTTACAATGGCAAAAATTTAATTTCATTTACTGGCGGAAGTAATACTGAAGTTGACAAATTAATCGGCAATGACGAACTTGGTCAATACCGAGGTAAAGCAAATGGTTTATTTACATTATTGGATAATTTTGTCATCTTAGCTGATATGAACTTAGCAACAGACGCTGCTGATCGTATTGCATTGGAGAAAAATGTGCCATATCCGGCTTACAATTCCCAAACTTACTATACTGATATAAATACTTATCACAAAAAAATAGCTGAAGGCAAAGCAGCTGCTTTTAATAAGAATATAAAATTAATTTTAGTTTCTAAAAAAGATGGAACTAAAATCGCAGATATCGTACAGCATGCAGAAAAAGAAAACAATAACTATCCTTCTGAAATCGAATATTATAATGCTGTGAATTACTTAAAATTTAATGATAAAACCGAAGTTGAAATGGGAGCTTATTTCTCAACAGGATTTAACACTTTTCAAACTAAATTTAATGAGTTTACTGCAAGTTTTCAAAAGTAATACGCTTTTGAAATTATAACATAAAGCCGGTTTGAAACAATTCAAATCGGCTTTATTTTTTCGGAGGTGTTTTAACAACAATAATACTTTGTCCGTAACCTGCCCAGATACCAATTCCGCCTTTTATATTCGATTTTAAACTTGTATTCGATGGGTAAATTGGGTTTTTACTGTTTACAATTTCGTTTTGCCAGCTGTTCCAGAAATCTAAAGCGTCTTTATTTTGAGTTCTTAATTTTACATAAATTAAATCTCCATCGGCAAAATAAGGTGTAAATTTCGTTTTAGGAAAAAGCAAAATCCCCCTGTTTATTTGTACGGAAATATTTGGTGAACTAAAGTTTTTATCATCTAAATTGCCATAAAAAGCAGGAACAAAAACCGGTTCTTCATCAACGATTTTTGTCGCAACCTGATAATAATTTTTTTCGTTTAAAGGATCATCAAATTTCACAAAAACATAACCTGTGGTATCTGTTGGATTACTTTTTATATATTCGGCACTTTTAAGCTCAACACTTTTTGGTATCGTCGTTACAGCTTCGACAACACGACTTAAATATTCTATTTTTAGTGAATATTCTTTTCCCGCTTCTCCTTTTAAAGTAGATCCAAAATACACAAAGGGTGGTATTCTGTTTTTATCATTTTTAACTCTTAAAACTTCTGAATTCACACCATCAGAAATTGTAATTTTTGCAGAGCGTATTACATGGTTTAAAACATTTGTAGTGTCAATTACATCGGTTACCGGAATACTGCTTGACAATAAAACCTGAGCATAATCATCTTCTTCAATCCAGCCTTCAACTACAATTTTAGATTCTATGCTTTGTTCCTTAAAATCATCTTTAGAACAACTTGTTATCAGTAAGGCAAAAAGAAATAGTATATATTTTTTCATTTCTTAAAATTTAAATCTCCAGCTAATGGAAGGCAAAATTCGATACAAAACTTTCTTATCTTGCTTTACAACAACGGTATTTTTATCATTATTAACCTGAACATCCAAAACCACATAAATCGGATTATCAAGATTGAAAGTATTATAAATCGAAAAATTTAAAGCACTTTCTTTCTTATTGGTTTTCAGGAAAAAGTAATTTACTGAAAGATCTGTTCTAATATAATTTGGCATTTGTGCATTATTATATTCGGAGTATTCCTTAACCGGATTATTGTTTATAAAATACCATGAAGTTGGCATTGTAAATCGATTTCCTGAACTGAATATTTGCGTGACACCAAAGTTCCATTTTTGATTTAAATCATACATCCCTACCAACGAAAGATTATGGCGCCTGTCATATTTGGCAAAATAGGTATTTCCGTTATTGAGTTTATCAAAATTTCGATCAGACCAACTCAAAGTATAACTTATCCAGCCGTTAAATTTTCCATTATTTTTTCTCAACATCATTTCAAAACCATACGCTTTTCCTTTTCCAACCAATAAATCATTTTTGAATGTTGTAATTTCATTAAACTGAGTTATTCCGTATGGATATTCAAGTAAGTTTTTCATTGATCGATAAAAACCTCCAAAAGAAGAACTTAAATTTCTTGAAATATTTTGATTTGATCCTACTGAAAATTCATCTGAAGTTTGTGGTTTTATTCCATCCGAACTTGCAATCCAAAAATCTGTCGGAATTCCAACGCTCGAAGTTGTTATCAAACTCAAATATTGATATTGTCTGTTATAAGATCCGTAAAAAGAATATTTTTCATTTGCTAAATAATTCAATAAAACCCGTGGCTGAAAATGCAAATAAGAATCATTAGAACCAGACGTATAATAATTAATCCGAAGCCCTAATTCTGCATTTAAATGATCGGTTAATTTTGGTTTAATCGTAGTAAAAACGGCAGCTTCATTGGCATTAATTATATTATTTTGAGTAGTATTACTGCTGTCCGTAAAATTTTCAACATTTATATTTTGAGGCTGTAAATTGTGATGAACATATTGGAATCCAGATTCGACAGGAATATTTTTTATCCAATATTTAAAAGCATTATTAAACCCGAAATCTTTTACATACGAAGAAACTCCAAATTGAATTGTTGCCTGCTCCATATTCAAATCATTAGAATATTTGCTAAAATAAACTGAATTCGACATGCTTGTTTTAGGCGAAAATGTGGTTACCAAAGTTGGAGAAACGGTGAGATTACTCCATTTCATATTTGTTTTTAAAGTAAGATTATTATCATTAATTTTCAGATCATCGCTACTGATAAAAGCATCTACAGATAACAAATTATTCTTTGAAACTTGAGATATAAAAGTTATGTTTCCGTCTGAAAATCCATATTTCATATCCTGAACATCATTGCTATTTGAACCTGAATTTACTAATGGCGCAACGACTTCATCAATATATGTTTTTCGTCCGGAAATGTAAACTCCGGTCTTTTCATTTACGGGAACAGCCAAAGTTAATTGCGATGCTAAAATGCCAAGATTTCCCTGAATCGCAAATTCTGAAGGTATTTTTTTATTGGGAATTAATAACGTTGTAGAACTCAAACGCCCGCCATATTTTGAATTAGAACTTGATTTATCAAACTCAACTTCTTTAATATGATCTGTGTTATAAAAAGGAAAAATACCTAACAAATGTGACATTCCATAAACGGGAGTTCCATCATATAATATGGCGTTATGTCCAGGATCGCCTCCTCTTACATATAAATATCCGTTGGCATCTCCTGAATTCTGAACGCCGGGCATTAATTGTAAAATTTTAATAATATCTGTGGTTCCAAGAGAAGTTGGTACAGAAGACAATTCTTTTAAGTTAAAAGATAATTTACCTCCTGATAAAGCTGTAACACCACTTTTCTTGTCATTTTCTATGATTACTTCTTTTAAAAGAGAAATATCTTTTTCTAAAGTAATTGAAATTAGAGTGTCTTTTAAAAAATCAAAATCAATAGATTTATGAATATAACCCAATTGATTTATTGTTAGTTTAATTTTTCCTAAAGGAATACTTCCTGAAAAATTACCAAGAGTATCTGTTAAGGTGTAAAAGTTTTGATTATTTGAAGTAAAAGAAATACTTGCCCCAACTAAGTTTTCGTTTTCACCGGATTTCACATTTCCATTAATATTGGCTTTTGACTGCGCAAATACACTGGAAAAACATAATAAACAAAGGATAATAATTGGTTTCAGCACTTGGTTTTAATAATAGAAAAGTGCGAAAGTAAACAATTATAACCCAATAACATCAGGTTATAATTGTTTTAATTTTAATCTTATTTTAATTTATTCAGGTACATATTTACCACATTATCTAAACCTAGATAAAGCGCTTCTGAAATTAAAGCGTGACCTATAGAAACTTCTAATAACCCCGGGATATTTTGTTTGAAAAACTGAATATTATCTAAACTTAAATCATGTCCGGCGTTAATTCCTAAACCTAATTCATTTGCCAATTCTGCTGATTTAACATACGGATCAATTCCGTTTTTATTTCCTAAATCATATTGATGTGCAAAAGCTTCCGTGTATAATTCGATTCTGTCTGTTCCTGTTTTTTTCGCTCCTTCGATCATTTCCAGAATTGGATCTACGAAAATCGAAGTTCTGATTCCGTTTCGTTGAAATTCCTGAATAACTTCAGTCAAATAAGCTTGATTTTTTAGTGTATCCCAACCTGCAGAAGACGTAATTGCTCCAATTGCATCCGGAACTAAAGTTACCTGAGTTGGTTTACATTCTAAAACCAAATCGATAAAATTATGTTGCGGATTTCCTTCAATATTATATTCGGTATAAACGATGGCTTTTAAATCTCTTGCATCCTGATAACGAATATGGCGCTCGTCCGGACGCGGGTGAATGGTGATTCCCTGCCCTCCAAATTTCTGAATATCCGTCGCTACTTTTAGTAAATCTGGAACGTTTCCGCCTCGCGCATTTCGCAGGGTTGCAATTTTATTGATATTTACACTTAACTTTGTCATATAAATAGATAATTAATTCTAGTAACACTATATTTGTTACGACAAAAATACAAAGTAAAACGTAGCAGTTTTTGCTATTTTTTGATTATTTTGCGTGAAATATCTTCAATTGATTTATGACAGAAATTACTAACTATATCACAAACGATTTTCGAGCAATTGATAGTCAGGAAACGATAGCATCGGTTCAGGACTTTTTTGCTGACGTGAATTTTTCGCATTTTCCGGTTTTAGAAAATGGTATTTTCATTGGAAGTATTGCTTCTGATGATGTCGAAACTTTTGATATCGACAAAAAAGCAATTGACTATAAATATACTTTAGAACGTTATTTTGCCAGAAAATCAATGATGTGGCTTGACGTTCTAGAAGTTTTTGCCAAGAACCACACCAACACTGTTCCGGTTATCGATGAAAATAATACCTATATAGGATATTATGAAATGGAAGATATCATGAAATTTTTTCAGGAAACTCCATTTTTAAAAGAACAAGGCGGGATTATTATTGTGCAAAAAGGTCTTTTAGATTATTCAATGGGTCAGGTAACTCAAATTGTAGAAAGTAATAATGGCAAAATACTGGGCTGTTTTATATCTGAAGCTGATTTAGAAAATGTTCAGATTACAGTAAAAATTGGCATTGGACCGATGAATGAAATTATTCAGACTTTTAGACGATATAATTACGAGATTATTTCAGAACATCAGGAAGATGCATACATCAATAGCCTGAAAGAACGTTCTGATTATTTAGACAAATACCTTAATATATAGTTTTCTATGTTGAACCGGTTACTTGTTTAATCGTTTTGACGAAAAAAATAGCGATAAACAATTAAATAAAAAACTCTTCAACACCAGATGAAAGTAGCCATTTACGGACAGTATTATCAGAACAGTACAGAACCTATTATCAAGGATATATTTTTGTTTTTTAAAACGAATAATGTCGAAATGGTTATAGAAGAAAACTTTCTAAAGATGCTTCACGAAAAGGAACTTGTAAAAAAAGAATATAAAACTTTTTCTGCAATCACATCCTTAGACAGCAGTTTTGAAATGCTGATTAGTATTGGTGGTGACGGAACTATTTTAAGGGCTGCTACTTTAGTACGTAATTCAGGTGTTCCTATTTTAGGTATTAATGCAGGAAGGCTTGGTTTTTTGGCTACTGTTCAAAAAGAAAAAATAGACAGCTTTTTACAATTTGTTATTGACAAAAATTACACTACTTCTGAAAGAACTTTATTAAGCATAACATGCGATCCTAAAAATGATGCTATTGAAGAAGATTTGAATTTTGCGATGAATGAGATTACGGTGAGCAGAAAAGATACGACTTCGATGATTACAGTTGAAACATATCTTAATAATGAATATCTAAATTCATATTGGGCTGACGGTTTAATCATCTCTACGCCAACAGGCTCTACAGGTTATTCTTTAAGCTGTGGCGGCCCCTTGTTAACACCTGATGTTAAAAGTCTGGTAATTACACCTATTGCTCCACATAATTTAACAGCAAGACCTCTTGTTATTCCTGATGATACTGAAATCAAGTTACGTGTTTCGGGAAGAGAAGATCAATATTTGGTTTCATTAGATTCAAGAATAGCTTCTGTAAAAAATGAATCAGTTTTAACAATCAAAAAAACAGATTTTAAAATAAAAATGGTCGAAATCCCGGGGGAAACTTTCTTAAAAACCTTGAGAAACAAATTACTTTGGGGAGAAGATAAGAGAAATTAAGCTTTTTTCTAATTCGCCACTATACGATTATAGTACTTTTTGCCGTTTTGCATATATCGAATCATTATTAAATGTCTCAAAATCATGTTGTATATTGAAAAAAAAGCACATTTAACTAAAGGAACGTTGATTCGTATCGATAATTATTATATTTGCACGCAATTTTGAATTAAATGAAGAAAATTTTTAATTTATTGTTATGTTTTTTCCCCCTTATTACACTTAATGCTCAAATAAACGAGATAGGTGTTTTTCTTGGTGGAAGTAACTTCGTTGGTGACGTAGGAAGCACAACTTATATCAATCCGGATAAACTGGCTTTTGGTGTTTTGTACAAGTGGAATAAAAGTCCTCGTCATTCATATCGCTTTTCGTATACACAATCATCCGTTACAGGAAATGATTTTGAATCAGAAGAAGGAGGGCGAAACAAAAGAGGTTACAAATTTAAAAATAATATTAAAGAACTATCTGCCGGTTTAGAATTCAACTTTTTTGATTTTAATCTTCACGATTATCATCCAAAAATTACTCCTTATGTATATTCAGGTTTAAGTTATTTCTTTTATGATGATCTATATATTATAGGAGGACAAACAAGAAAAGAAAAAACTTCAAGTTCAATTGCTATTCCTATGACGTTAGGAATAAAATCAAATGTATCTCCAAAACTTATTTTAGCAGTAGAAGTTGGAGCACGTTATACTTTTACAGATAACATTGACGGAAGTAATCCGAATAATGAAGCTTTGAGATTTGGAAATATAAATAATAATGACTGGTATGTTTTCTCAGGTGTTACACTAACATATACCTTTGGACTAAAACCTTGCTATTGCGCAGAATAATAAAATGAACTTAATAGACTCTATAGACCTAACAAACCTACCTAAACATCTGGCCATTATTATGGACGGTAATGGACGTTGGGCAAAGCAACAAGGTTTTTTGAGAGCTTTTGGCCATGAAAACGGTACAAAATCTGTAAAAAAAACAATTACAACTTGTGCAAAACTTGGTATCGAATACTTAACACTTTATGCTTTCTCTACAGAAAACTGGAATCGTCCTAAATTGGAGGTTGAAGCTTTGATGAAAATATTGATCAATTCTTTAAAAAAAGAGCTTGGTACTTTGCAAGAAAACAATATCAGGTTAAATGCAATTGGAAATCTTGAGAAATTGCCAAAAAGTGCTCAAAAAGAACTTTTAGATGTCATCGATAAAACCAAAAATAATACGCGTCTTACCTTAACACTGGCCTTAAGTTACGGATCAAGAGAAGAATTGGTAAATGTCGTAAGAATCATCAGTGATAAAGTTAAAAATAATATAATTTCAATAGACACTATTGACGATTCAATTATAAATGAGCATCTTTACACGCAAAATTTACCAGACGTAGATTTATTAATACGAACAAGTGGAGAACATAGAATAAGTAATTTTTTGTTGTGGCAGATAGCCTATGCAGAGTTATATTTTACTAATGTCTTATGGCCAGACTTTAAAGACCAAGATTTATATGAGGCTATTATTAGTTATCAAAAAAGAGAACGTAGATTTGGAAAAACCAGTGAACAAATTAAATAATTTTTTAGTGTTACAAAAAAGAATACAAATAGTCTTTACCCTTCTTCTATTGGGTAGTTTTTCACAAATAAAAGCACAAGAAAGAGTTCCTTTTGATCAAGGAAAAAAATATATTCTTGCTAAAGTTTCTGTTGTTGGTAAAATAAGCTTCAATGAACAAACCGTTGTTACCTTCTCTGGCCTTCAAAAAGGACAGGAAATAACTGTTCCCGGTGAAGAAATCAGTGGTGCAATTAAAAAACTGGGCAAACTTGGCCTTTTTGATGAGATCTCTTTTTATGTAAATAAAATTGATAACGATAGTATTTATCTGGACTTAAACATTATTGAACTTCCGAAGTTAAACGAAGTTAAATTTGTCGGTATCAAGAAAGGTAAAGTCGAAGGATTAATTAAGGATAATAACCTGACAAAAAACAAAATTGTCAACGAAAACTTAATTACTACAACTAAAAATTATATTGAAAATAAATATAAAAAAGAAGGTTATTATAACACTAAAGTTACTATTACAAATACACCTGACACTACTGCCGGAAACCACGTAAACATGCTTGTTCGTGTAGATAAAGGTGATAAGGTAAAAATTAGCAAAATTGACTTCATAGGCAACGAAAAACTTACTGATAATCAGTTAAGATCAGCTATGAAAGATACAAAGCAAAAAAACATTTTCCGTGTTCTGAAAAAGTCAAAATTTATTCCTGAAAAGTACAAAGCTGACCTAGAAAAAGTTATTGCTACCTATAAAGAAAAAGGATATCGTGATGCGCGTATTATATATGACTCTGTTACTTATAACAAACAGAAAAATATGCTTGCTATCAAAATTAATCTGGAAGAAGGAAATAAATATTACTTTGGAAATATTAAATTCTTAGGAAATACAGTTTATTCAGACCAACTTTTGAATCGTTATTTAGGAATCAAAAAAGGAGAAACTTATAATGGTGTTTTGCTTGAAAAAAGAATTGCCGATAAGACAAAACCTGACGCAGAAGATATAACAAACTTATACCAAAATAACGGTTATTTATTCTCTAATATTAATGCTGTAGAGGTAAAAACTGTTAACGATACAATTGACTTTGAGATTAGAGTTACTGAAGGTCCAATTGCATATTTTAATAAAATATCGGTTGTTGGAAACGACAAAACGAACGATCATGTTATTTACCGTGAGTTAAGAACTAAACCGGGTGAAAAATACAGTAAAGAACAGTTGGTTAGAACTATTCGTGAAATTGGACAATTAGGATTTTTTGATCCTGAAGCTATCGATCCTAAATTTAAAAATGTTGATGCAGCAGCAGGAACTGTTGACATTGAATATCACGTAGTAGAAAAAGGATCTAGCCAGGTAGAACTTCAAGGAGGTTACGGTGGTGGAGGTTTCATTGGAACCTTAGGATTATCGTTTAATAACTTCTCTGCCAGAAACTTATTTAAAAAAGATTCTTATAAGCCTTTACCAATGGGAGATGGACAAAAAGTATCACTTCGTTTGCAAGGAAGTACTTATTTCCAAACGTATAGTTTATCGTTCTCTGAGCCATGGTTTGGTGGAAAAAAACCAGTACAATTTAGTTCATCTTTATCGTACAGTAAGCAGTTTTTGAATGATTATGCTACAAGACGTGTAGATAAAAGCAAAAGTTTTAATATTTTTACAGTACAAGTTGGTCTGGCTAAAAGGTTAACAGTACCAGATGATTATTTTGTCTTATCTCAATCGGTAAGTTACCAACACTATGATTTAAATAACTATAACACAGGTTTATTTACTTTTGGTAACGGAGCATCAAGAAACTTAGCTTACACTATCGGAATTTCAAGAAGTAATAAAGGGGTTAACCCAATATTCCCTACATACGGATCTGAATTTAGTATTTCTGCCAAAGTAACACCTCCATACTCATTATTTAACAATATTGATTACGGTGATCTAAAAAATCAAAAAGAATACAAAACAAGATATACAGGAACAACAACAATTACCACTGCAGATGGATCAGCAATAAGCCCTGGTGATTATACAAAAACACAAACTGTAAATGGTCAGTCAACTACCGTAAGTGTGGGATCTGATTACCAAAGTGCAGATACTGATGTTGGTAAAGTCGATCAAAAGAGATACAACTGGTTAGAATATTATAAAATTAAATTTAAAGCAGATTGGTATACTAAAGTATATGGTAAATTAGTTTTAAGAACATTAACCGAATTTGGTTTCTTAGGAGCTTATGATCAAGCAAGAGGTGTTGTACCTTTCGAGCGTTTCTATTTAGGAGGAGACGGAATGGCGAACTACTCTATGGATGGTAGAGAAACGATTCAGTTAAGAGGTTATCCAAATAACTCATTAACACCAGTAAATAGTGCAGGAGAACAAATTGGAGCAACAATTTATAATAAATTCTCTATGGAATTACGTTATCCAATTACATTAAAATCATCAGCATCTATATATGCCTTAACATTTTTGGAAGCCGGATCATCTTATCCAACATTCAAAGAATACAATCCGTTTGATTTGAATCGTTCTGCAGGTGTTGGTTTACGTGTATTTATGCCGGCATTTGGATTATTAGGTATTGATTTTGGTTATGGTTTCGATGCTTTACCTGGCTCTGTTACAAACAAGGCAAACGGTTGGGAAACACATTTCATTATTGGACAACAGTTTTAGTACAAATTTTAGTACATTTGGTTAAAAATTTGAAAATAAAGTAATGTTATGAGGAAACAGTTTTTATTTATATTTTTAGCCTTGATTGTAGTATATACAAGTCAGGCTCAGACAAGGACGACAAGGATTGGGTATATTGACATGGAATATATACTGGAGAATGTCTCTGATTATAAAGAAGCAAAAGCCCAGTTAGAGCTAAAAGCTCAGAAATGGAAACAAGAAATAGAGGCCAAAAAGTTAGAAATTAATAATCTTAAAGAAAGTCTTAAAGCCGAAAAAGCTTTACTTACGAAAGAACTTATTGATGAAAGACAAACTGAAATTAAATTTCTTGAAGATGAAATGTTGTCTTATCAGGAAAAGCAATTTGGAGCTGACGGAAATTTAATAAGACATAAAGCGGCTTTGGCAAAGCCAATACAAGATCAGGTTTTTACAGCTGTTCAGGATATTGCCGAAGCAAAAAATTATGATTTCGTTTTTGATAAGTCATCAGATTTAACAATGCTTTTTAGCAATAAAAGATTTGATATTAGCGACCAGGTTTTACGTATATTAAACAGAACTGATAAACGTGAGCAATTGACTAAAAAACAATTGAAAGATCAGGAAGTTAAAGAAAAACGTGAGAATGAAATTGATGAAAATCCGGCAATGGCTGATCGACAAAAAGTATTAGATCAAAGAAAAGCTGCCAGAGAAAAATTAATTGAAGACAGAAGGCTGGAGCAAGAAGCTAAGAAAAAAGAATACGACGATAGAAGAAAAGCAATTGCTGCCGAAAGAGAAGCTAAAAAAAATGGCACGGTTTCTGAACCAGCAAAAACTGAAACAACAAAAACTGATGCTAATACAAATGCTGCTACAGCAAAACCTGTATCAACAACAACAGAACCTGCAACAACTACTGAACCAGTAGTTGATAAAGCCGCAGAAAGACAAAAACTTTACGAGCAACGTAAAAAAGAATTAGAAGAAAGAAAAAAGAAAATTCTTGAAGAAAGAGAAGCGGCTAAAAAAGCAAAAGAAGCCGAAACACAAAAAACAAATACGACCGATAATTAATTAATATTTTAAAAATGATGAAACAAATCAAAACTTTACTAATTGCTGCCATGTTAGTTTTAGGAGCAAGTAACACAATGAATGCACAAGCTAAGGTAGCTCATGTTGATGTTAGCGAGATTATGTCGAAAATGCCTGCAATGCTTGACGCTCAAAATCAACTTCAAAAATTAAGTGGTACATACGATGCGGAATACAAAAAAATGGTTGACGAATATCAAGTAAAAATCAAAAAGTATGAAGCTGAAGCTGCTACTGTAACTGAAGCTGTAAACGGTGAACGTTCTAAAGAAGTTCAGGACATGCAAAAAAGAATTGTAGATTATAGAGACAATGCTCAAAAAGAACTACAACAAAAAGAAACTGATATCGTAAAACCTTTAATGGAAAAAGTAAGAGCTTCTATTCAAAAAGTTGGAAAAGCTAAAGGTTTCCAATATGTATTAGACGGTTCAACTCTTTTATTAGCTGATGGTCCAAACATTACTGCTGATGTTAAAAAAGATTTAGGATTCTAAGAAATACATTCTATTATAAAAAAGGCTCAACTTAAAAAGTTGAGCCTTTTTTTTGTGTTATAATTTTATCTTCACTCCTCCATTAATGGTAAAGCCTTCAGTATGCATCCAGATATCATCAAAAGTTGGTGCATTGTGTGGGTCATTTACCACTCTTTTATAATTACTTTGTCTCGTATCTGTAAAGTTTTCAAAATTGATAAAAAAGGCAAAATTCTTCCATAATGTTTTTTCAATCATGAATCCAAATTCCCAATAGGTTGGAGTTTTGCTACCATTGTACAAATATTGCTCATCGGTAAAATAGCCTTCCAAACCCATTTTAAAATTATTCTCCTTTTCATAAATCAATGCCAGATTAACTTTGTTTTTTGGCATTAAAGGCAAAACCTGATTGCTGGTTAAATACTTCGCTTTTGCATCTGTAAAAGTATATCCAACAAAAAGCTTAAAATCTTCATGATAAATAAACTTTAAATTCGTTTCAAAACCATTACTTAAAACAGGATCCGCAGCATTGAAAAAGAAAGAATAACCTGTTTCATTTTGCAAAACCATTGGTTTACTGATTTGCGTAATAAAAAACATCTGATTGACAGAAAATTTTAAATCAGAAAAAATATTTCCTTTATAGTTTATATCTGCAGTTCCTCCAATACTTTTTTCTGCTACAACATTCTGTAAAGCTTGTACATTTTGATATTGCATCGTTTCTGTCTGTTCTGTAAAAACAGTTGGAATCTTATATCCTAAACCTCCGCCTACTCTACTGCTCCATTGCGAATTTATTTTAAATAATGCTGAAATCTTCGGCAAGAAAAAAGTTTGATTTTTAGAGAAATTAATATTCGAGTAAGATACATTATCAACTCGTAAACCATTTTCTAATTTGATGGTTTCAGAAACATCCCAGGTATGCTGAACGTACACTCCTGTTGTAAAAGATTTTGAATCTAAAATACCTGAGTTTCTTTGTTCAAAATTATCATAGACTACATTAGCACCTGTTATAAGAGTATATTTCTTTTTATTGATAACATAAGAAGCATCTGTAAAAGAATTTATATTAAGACCGGAAAACTTATACCCAGGAATATTGATTACCCTGTCAAAGAGACTTAAACTTTGTTTTAATTTAAAACTATTCTGATTTTCAAATTTCTTATCCAACTCAAAAGTTGTAGTGTTTCGAGTTGTTTTGTTTTTCTCAAAATAAACATGGTAGGCATCAGCATTTCCATCAATTACATGCATATCTCCACCTTCCATATTGGTGCTTGTATAACTGTTTCCCAGCATAAAACTAAACGTTTCTGAAGGATAATAAAACAAACGTGGATTTATGGTAAAATTGTGTGATTTTGGTGTTTCAGAAAAATCATCTTTATCTACATCATAGGCTTTCTGAAAATTTACTAATCCAAGTAAAGCATATCCAAATTTTCCTTTTCGCTGTGATGCATAAGCTCCAATATTAGTCTGACCAATATTAGATTGATTCAAAATGAAGTTATATTCACCTTTTTCTTTAGGAGTTTTAGATATAAAGTTAATTACTCCCGCAATTGCCCCTCCTCCATATAATGTTGAAGACGGACCTTTAATAACCTCTACTTGTTGTAAATCTAAAGGCGGAATTTCAAGAATACTTAAACCACTCGCGAAATTACCAAAGTTTGCATAACCATCTTTTAATAGTTGAGTATAGCGACCATCAAGGCCTTGCACACGAATACTTGCGCTACCACTCGTTGCTGATGTTTGCTGTACTTGTAAGCCCGTACTTTCGTGCAAAACCATACTTACATTTGCCGGTTTCATATTTGCCTTTTCATCCAGTTCTTCGGCATCTATAGATTCTATTCGTGTTGGAGTATTTTTGATCGTTCTGCTTGTACGTGTAGATTGTACAATAACCTCATCTAATTCCTCTTCCTCGCCCGGAGTCAATTCTACAGTTAAAACTTCATTATTCTTTTGAGGAAAAATTACGCTTATGAAGAAATTTTCATAACCTAAAAAACTAAAAACAATTTTATGTTCTCCGTTTTCAATGGCATTTAATTCTAAACTACCATTATTATCTGTTATTCCTGAAATAGTAGTTTCCTGAACCTGAACTGAAACACCAGTTAAATTTTCCTGAGTTTTGCTATCCTTTACGATAACTTTTAAAGTGTTTTGGCTATACATAAACGAACACGAGAGCATAGCCAAAATAATTATATATTTTGTCATTTGATATTAAATTAAATAAATACTAAAAATACCCGAAGCAAAAACTACGAGTAAAAAATCAATATTGATCTAACTTAGCTTTGGCGGTTGCCAAATACCTAAATAAATATCTTTGTAATTTCCAGAAATATATAAGTCATTTTGTCTTTTAGTTTCAACAAAACTTACGTTCTTATCTGCAGTAAAAATACTTTTCTGAAATTGAAAACCATGAACTCCACAACAAGCACAAGAACATAAAGGTGCGCACTGATCGTTTTGAAAATCTGATTTTTTATCTTGAGAATGGTTTTTATGAAGTTCTGTTTTTGCGAAAGAAGTACAATCATCTATATCATTACAAGGAAGTAATGACAATGCGACAAGATAGATTGAAAACAAAAAACAAATAAATTTCATGTCGTAAAGATAAAGAAATATTCTATGATCAGTTTACAAAAAAATGAATCCTATTTAGATAAATTTCAAAATTATTTAACCTAAAATTGAATAAAAAGTACGAATTTAGATTCTGAAAAATATGTAACTTTGCTTTATGACAAACAACAATCCTATAGGCGTTTTTGATTCTGGTATTGGTGGAACTTCCATTTGGAATGCTATTCATGACTTACTTCCCAACGAAAATACTATCTATTTAGCAGACAGCAAAAATGCTCCTTACGGTCAGCGAACCAAAGAAGAGATTGTTGCTTTGAGTAAAAAAAACGTAGATTTTTTAATTGCAAATAATTGCAAATTAATCGTCGTTGCTTGCAATACTGCAACCACAAATGCAATTCAGGAATTACGTGCTGAATATGACATCCCGTTTATAGGAATTGAACCTGCCATAAAACCTGCTGCAAATAATTCTAAAACACAAATTATTGGTATTCTGGCAACCAAAGGAACTTTGAACAGTGAGTTATTCAACAAAACTGCCGAAATGTTTCAACATACTACAATAATTGAACAAGTAGGTCATGGCTTGGTTCAACTTATTGAAGATGGTAATTTAAATTCTCCGGAAATGACTCAATTATTAGAATCATATTTACGACCAATGATTGATGCTAATATTGATTATCTGGTTTTAGGCTGCAGTCATTATCCGTATTTAATTCCTCAGATTAAACAAATACTTCCTGAACATATTCAGATTATCGATTCCGGAGAAGCTGTTGCGCGCCAAACTCAAAACGTATTACGTGAAAAAGTAGGCTTTTCAGAAGCAGAAAAAAAAGCGCCTGTTTTTTATGTGAATTCAAATCCTGCCGTATTAAAATCAATTTTAAACGACAAATACGACGTTATTGAAAAAGATTTTTAAATCGTTATTCAAATTTTCGCTTGACGAACCAAATTCCGTCTAAAGATAAATTAAGTGAGATTTTATGATAATTTTCTTTGATCAGATTATCTGAAATTCTTCCTTTTTGCCCATAAGAATACGATATATTCAACGCTGAATAAGTGTTGTCTATTGGTAATGAAAGCCCGAAAGAAATAGAAGCGTTATTGATTCTTTTTCCATCAACTTCTAGATAACCAGTATCAAAATTGGCGCCTGCACTATATTGAATACGATCCAGATATCTTCGAACATCTTTTTTGGCACTATAAGTAAAACCGAACGCAAATCTATCCTGATTAACAAAATTACCATACAGTTCAGATTGATTGGTACTATTCCACAAGCTTTTTTCATAATCCATTGTCAGGTTTAGATTATTTTTAAAACGCTTGCTAATCCCTACTCCAATCTCCAAAGGCATATAATAATCATCTGTATCTGAAGCAACATTAGATTCAACAGTAGTAACGACGTCGTTGGTTATCGTTTGAACTGTTTGCACCTTTGCCGCTTTTAATCTTGCTGGAGCTTTGAAAGTTGAGGCAATCGTAAAAGTAGAATCTATTTTGTATTGAGCTCCTAATGTTGCCCGCACGCCATTGTAATCTGTTTTTTTACTAATTGATGTAACTGAATTCGAAATTAAATAAGCCCTGTCATCTGAGGTATTTCCAAACAACACTGTTGCTGTAGCACCAATTGCTAATTTTTTACCAAATCGATATCCATACGAAAAGTCAAAATTATTTAATCCGCCAGAACCTGCTGCCGTTAAATAATAATATTCCTGACTATCAATTATGGGTAATTTTAAATTAGAAATTTTAAAAGCAGCACTAGAGTAAGGCCTTAAAGCCACACTAAATCCTGAATTCTTTGTAACAGGAAAAGCAAAAGCAATATGCGAGAATTGAAAATTATTACGTTTTTCAGACCTTGAACCACTTTCATAAGTTGTCGCAATAGCTTTGCCTCCAACATCAAACATAAAATGATTTAAAGGAAGATACGCTAATGAAGCAGGATTCAGATTATTAATAAATATACTTGATGGTAAGGCCATTCCCGAAGAACCAATAGAAGGAATTGAACCAAAATCTGAATCATACAAACTCCCTAAACCATATAATGAATAAGGTGAACTTGAAATACTTTGAGAAAATGAAGTTAACGACATTAAAATGAAGCAACTTAAAAAAGCTATTTTATTTTTCATTAATATGAGATGTAATAAATTTTCAACTGAATTTTATTGTTCAAATGTTTTTGATCTCCTAAAACAATTCTGTTGACAGATTTAGAAATTCCTGGCAATGTTAGAATAAGAGAAGATCTCGAATCTGATTGTTTCGTCACTTCTTTTTGAAGAAATCCGCCTACAGAAATTGAGTATCCAATATTTTCATTAAACTCATCCGTTTTTTGATTTAATCTTCCATAAACCGTAGCTCCTGCCGAATTTAATAATACACTGCTAATTCTATTTAAATTATCAGCGACATAAATACTTAAAGAATCTGCCAGAGGATATTCTTTTGAAAACGTATTGGTAACTGGTTTTAAAATCAGTTCGGCATCGACAATTGTGCCTTTATCAGCAATATACCTGAGCTGCTTTATATTAGGGAAATCAATCCGGCAAGCAACTCCTGCGCCTGATTGAATAAATCCCTGTCGGTTGGTTAGCGAACTGGATAATTTGCTGCTTGAAATAGGCAAATTTTGAATGAGTGTTCCTGTCTTATCAGACGAAATCGAATTGAATTGCTTAGTTGCATCTCCAATACTAAATTCTATAAAATACGATTTCTCATCTTCACCCTGATATTTAGAATAATACATTCTAACAACGCTTGTACTTGTGTTAAAACCAATAACACTAGAAGAATTAGATGTCGAAGGAACTAAAACAAGTCCTTTTAAATATTCCGTAAAACTATCAAGATCAGTGACTTCTTTTTTCTTTATTTTCTGAAAAAGAGCTTCACCAAATACAGGATCCATTTTTATATTAATAGAATCCTTTTCTACAGGCCTTGGTTTATAAGATATGCTGCCCAAACTTTCGGAGCCATACGTTAGAGTCGAATTATTATAAAAACTAACATCATCTGTTTTTGGCTTAATGGTTTGCAGGACTCTATGAATATCAAATGTTTGCACTTTTGTTGTATCTCCATAATGATAGTTATCATATCTTAAGATCATCGATATAGAATCAAAAACATAATTAACCGCTTCTGTATCAGAACCGTTATTAATTAAATTATAATTACTTGAAGATAATCGAAAATAACTTTCTGATTTTATTTTTCCAAAAATCGGATCTTCATAATTACCAACTAAAATCCGGCTCTGATTTGATGTTACCAATGAGTCGAAATTTATAGTAGAAAGATCAACTGTTACGGTATCAATTAAAATTACTTTATTATTTACAGCCAGATAATCAGATCCAACTACAAATTCGCCGGAATCTGTATCAGTACCACATGAAAGTATTGTAAGAGCAAAAAGAAACATCAATATAAACTTATGCATAATCGTATTTTTTGAACAAATATATAGGGCACAATTCTGCATTACACTATAACATATACAGTCTCGCTATTTTCACCTATAAATAGCAAAAAAACATCTACAATAGGTTTATGGCAACAAATAATTGGTTCAGCCATAAAAAACGGTATTTAGTCTATCAAAAAGCACCATACATATATCTTCTTTTTTTTAAAACCATTAGGCACCTACTTTTGAACCAATAATTAAGTAATGAAAATAAGGCTTTTAATAGGTTCTCTTTTTTTGATTTCGTTTTTGAACATGAAGGCTCAGGAAAAGTTTTCGGTTAATATGAATTTAAAAACAGAGCCCACTGACAAAATTGATTTTAATGAAGCAAGTATTGGAATATTTTTCAATGCCGCAATTAATTCAAAAAATGAAATAAAGAACACCATTGAATATTCGAATTTGAAAGTGAATTACGAACAGGGAAGCTTTAAAGCATTTGAAAATCTGGATCAATTTGTACAGATAAAAAACAAATTTGAAATCGCTCATACATTTTCGAGTCCAAAACTGAATCTTGCTTTAACGCCAACAGCTAATTTTCAGAGAAATTTGGAAGCATCTGATATAACGCTCTTAGGAAGTTTTGAAATAAGTCAGCAAATTGGCGCAAAGGCAAACCTTAATATTGGTGTTTCGAGAACAGCAATTTTTGGTTATCCTAAGTTCATTCCAACTTTATCATTTCAGTATAAAGTTAATGATAAAAGTGCTTTGTTAATTGGGTTTCCGGATTCTAAGATTTCATATTCGAATAATGTTCGAAATGCATTTAGTTTAACCAATAGCTTTAATGGCAATTTTTACAACTTAGATAATTCTTTAAATCAGGTAAATAATGCTGCAAAAGTTAGTGTATCACAAATGACTTCGGCACTTGAATATGAGCGAAATGTTGATAAAAATTGGTTTATAAATTTTAAAGCCGGTTACGATTTCAATAAGACGTATAATCTTATTGATGATAATAATCATAAGGTCTATGATTTTAATACCGGGAACGGATATATTTTGGGAATTGGCATCAAATACAAACAATAAATAAATTTAATACACTATGAATAATTTAAAAAATGGAATATTATTAGCGGCATTATTTTCGAGCCTCTTTTTTATAGGCTGCAGCAAAAGTGATGACGAAGATGATTTAATAGGAAACTGGGTTAAAAAATCTGCATTTGACGGACCTGCAAGATCTAGTGCTACTAGTTTTGTTATTGGAGATTATGCTTATATAGCAACTGGTTACACGGGAGATGTGTATTTGAAAGATTTATGGGCGTACAACTCAACAGGAGATTATTGGGAACAAAAAGCTGATTTTACAGGAATTGCAAGAAGTTCTGCTTCAAGTTTTACACTTAACGATAAAGGATATGTAGGGCTTGGTTATGATGGAACAAATAAATTGAAAGATTTTTACCAATACGATCCTACCAGCAACAGTTGGACTCAAAAAACGGATTTTGCAGGAACGGCACGTTACGCTGCTGTAGGTTTTCAGGCTGGCGGAAAAGCGTATTTTGGAACTGGTTATGATGGAAATTATTTGAAAGATTTTTATCAATATGATGATCAAGCCAATACATGGACACTTATGAATGGTTTTAGCGGAAACAAAAGACGTAATGCTTCTGTTTTTATAATTGACGATAAAGCTTACCTGGTAGCCGGAATTAATAATGGTGTTTTACAGGCAGATTTTTGGCAATTTGATCCTGCTGCAGATGTTTGGACAAGAAAACGTGATATCGATCAGGATAAAGATGATGACGATTCATTCAATGATGATTATACTATTGTTCGTTCTAATGCTTCTACTTTTTCTATAAACGGTTTAGGATATTTAGTTGGTGGTGAAGGTTTAAAAACAATTTGGGAATATACTCCAACTACTGACTTATGGGTTGAAAGAACTTCTATGGAAGGAGCTTCGAGAACTGACGCTGTTGGTTTTGCAATTAACAACAGAGGTTTTTATATGTTAGGAAGATTAGGTTCTACTTATTTTGATGATGCGTGGGAATTTAAACCTTTAGAGGAACAAAATGACGATGATAATTAATAGTAAAAAACAATTCTTCTGGGCCAAAATCCAGAAGAATTTACTTTTTATCCTGCTTGTTTTACTTTTGGCATCTTGCAAAAAAAGTGAAACATTTAAAACTGAATCTTTCAAAACCACATCAGGTTGGGGATATTCAATAGCTTATAAAAATAAAATTGTAATCAAACAATCCGTTATTCCGGTTTTAAGCGATACCAAAAGCTTTTCGACAGAAGAAGATGCATTAAAAGTGGGGAGTTTAGTAGAAAAAAAACTCCGCGATGGCATTTTGCCTACGGTAACAAAAAATGATTTAATTTTATTAAAAATAAAAATCTAAATGAATATAGGCGCCATTAAAAATACAAACTCTAACAAAATTTTATTCCATAGTATTATATGGACTTTCTTTATTTTGACTTCTTTAATTCAATTTTACGAAAGTCCTTTTAGTATCAATAATGATTTCTATGTACAATGGGCAACGGGAATTATTTTGTTTTATCTGAATTATTTTTATCTGGTTCCGGTTTTACTTTTAGAAAAAAAATATTGGCTTTACTTTGTTTTTGTATTTGCGCTAATCATAATTTTTATGGTTATCAGGATTAATTATTTTATTCCTGAATTTAAACACATAAGGCCACGAAACATGCCGCCACCGGGAAATATGGATGTAAGATTCATGTATAGAGGCGGAAAAGTAAGAGGTATAATGGCAACCAGGCATCAACCGCTGTTTTTTAAAATTGGGCCTTCTTTATTTTATATTTTAATTATTGCAATAAGCGCTATTATTAGAACATTAACCGAGTTTTATAATAATCAGCAAAATAAATTAATTGCCGAAACACATAGAACAAATACTGAATTAATATACTTGCGAAAACAAACGAATCCGCATTTTTTATTCAATTCTTTAAATAGTATCTATTCTTTGGCACACAAGAAATCTGATTTGGTCCCTGATGCCATCGTGACATTATCAGAATTAATGCGCTATATGCTGTATGAAACGGATAACAAAACGGTGGCTTTAGAAAAAGAGATCAACTATATTCAAAATTATATTGAACTGCAAAAACTAAGGCTTAATAATATCGAAGACATTGTAATAAACGTTCACGGTAATACCAAAAACAAGTTTATAGAGCCTTTATTATTGATTTCATTTGTAGAAAATGCTTTTAAATACGGGACTGATTATAAAGGGGCAGCCCATGTAAAAATTAAGATTTTCATATTAGATGACAATCTGGATTTCTGGATTGAAAACACTATTGAAAATTATGTAAAGGACCCTGAAAATTCAGGAATTGGTTTAGTAAACATTCAAAATCGACTTGATTTGCTTTATCCAAATGCACACGTACTCAACATAACACAAGATAATCAATATTATCGTGTCCATTTAAATTTAAATCTGGACAAAATTCAAACGTCAATAAATTAATATCACTTTATGGACAGAAAAAAATTCATCCGAAACAGTATTTTAGGAATTGCCTCATTAGCAACTGCTACAAAAATATTAGAATCCTGTTCAAAAAGCGACAACGACGATAACGGTTCAGAATCTTCTTCTGACGGAAGTTGTACTGTTTCGCCTTCAGAAACTAAAGGGCCTTTTCCAATCAAAACACCAAGTCAGTTAGTGTTAGAAAACATAAAATCAGACCGAATTGGAGTTGCATTGCTAATCAATTTGACTATTGAAAATCAAACTAAAGATTGTACGCCATTAGAAGGTGTTTTGGTCGATGTTTGGCATTGTGATAAAGACGGAAATTATTCTGAATATGGCGGCACTTCCATGCAACAAACAGATTATACATCTGTACATTTTTTAAGAGGAAGACAAACTTCAGATGCTAAAGGAAATGTTTCATTTCTGTCGATTTTCCCTGGTTGGTATCAAGGCAGAGCGCCGCATGTACATGTTGAAGTTTTAACTTCTTCGGGATCTTCATTATTGGTGACACAAATCGCTTTTCCTGAAAATGTTTCCAGCGAAGTATATTCAAGTACAAATTATTCTGCTCACGGTCAAGCCGATACTTCGAACACTAGAGACAATGTTTTTTCTGATAGTTTATCTGATGAATTAGCCACATTAACAGGAAATTTGACAGATGGTTATACATTAAGCAAAACTATAACAGTAAAAGCATAATTTACATGTAATAAAACCAGTATTTTATGAAAATTTTAAAACTTAATTCATTGGTTTCAAACTACTTTTGACTGCCGAAACAAATTTCTAAAAATTTAATCCAAAACAGATGAAATGTGTAATTATAGACGATGAACCTTTAGCGGTTGAATTATTAGAAGATTTTGTGCGAAAAGTAGATTCATTAGAATTAGTGAGCACTTTTAATAATGCAATTGATGCTGTTTCATTTATCAATCAAACCAATATCGATTTGATCTTTTTGGATATTCAAATGCCACATTTCTCGGGAATTGAATTTTTAAATACCATCGAAAAAAAACCTTTAATTATTTTTACCACAGCTTATTCTGATTATGCTGTCGAAGGTTTTAATCTTGGTGCTGTTGATTATTTAGTAAAACCAATTCCGTTTCATCGTTTTTTAAAATCGGTAGTACGAGCACAGCAGATTTTTAATCCGACTGCAGCAATTCAGGCCATTTCTGAAAATACAACTGCTCCTGAATTAGAACAGGATTTTATGTTTGTGAGAGCTGAATATGAAAATGTAAAAATGAATTTTTCGGATATTTTATTTATCGAAGGCTTAAAAGATTACGTGAAAATTTACACCACTGATAATAAATTTACCCTGACCTTAATCAGTCTGATAAAGTTAGAGAATTTACTTTCGAGCAAAGGATTTTCAAGAATTCACAGGTCTTATATTATCAATATAAAACATGTAAAATCAATTCAAAAAAATAAAGTTTTAATTAGCGATAAACGAATTCCTATTAGTGAAAGTTATAAAAATGCTTTCTTCGAAAGAATCAATTTATAATTTGCTTTTAACTTTCAAAATAAAAATTCCAAATTCCAAGAATGCTGACACACATTGGAATTTGGAATTTTTATTATTTGGGATTTCTTAAATTTATTCCTTAAACCAACCGGAATACATTACATAATTGTTCGAAATACGTTCGATTTCACCTGCAAAATCAGACTGATCTATATCTTTCACTTTTTTGGCAGGAACACCGGCATAAATACTTCCAGAAGTCACAACCGTATTTTGTGTTAAAACAGCTCCGGCTGCTACAATCGAATTACTTTCGATAACACAATTATCCATTACGATAGCGCCCATTCCTATTAAAACATTGTCATGAACGGTACAGCCATGAACAATCGCATTATGTCCAATCGAAACATTATTCCCGATAATAGTTGGATGTTTTTGGTAAGTACAATGAATAATGGCTCCATCCTGAATATTAACTTTATTTCCTATTTTAATAAAGTGAACATCGCCGCGAATTACAGCATTAAACCAAACACTGCAAGAATCTCCAAAAGTAACATCACCTACAATAGTCGCATTTTCGGCAACATAACAATCTTCTGGAATTACTGGAGATTTTCCGTTTACAGATTTAATTAACATAATAAAAAGTGTTTAATTAATAGCAGGACAGTTACAATCGTAACGTTCCTTGGTACAAAATAAATTGATTCCTAAAGTAATCTGGTGATAACCACCAGTATCAAATTTTACGTCTCCTGTAACTTGCGAATAGGTATAAGCAAACATAAAATTTTTATAATTGACACCAATAATAGGTGTAATATATTGCAGTTTTTGCGAAGCTACTCCGCTTCCGGCTCTATATTGTGCACCATCAAAACTTCTTCTATAGGATAATGCAGCCCACAAACTTCCAAAATCCATGTTTTTGTAAGCTTTTAAATTTACATCAATAGATTTTTCTTTCGTCTGATCAAATAACTGAAATAAAATAGAAGGTTCCCAGGTAATATTTTCTCTTTTGCCAAAAACATATCCGGCGCTAAATAGAAACTTTCTTAAATTATCGTTTTCATACTCTGTATAAATTTCTCTTCTGGTTTCAAGAACGCCCTGAACAGTAGCATGCGCATAAAAATCAAGATAATTATAAGATGCTCCGATATCTACATTAAAATAAGAATCTTTCTGGATCTGACCAAAAACAATGGGGTCAAAAGTTCCTCCAAATTTTGTTTCATCTAACTGACTCTGAATTACGCCTCCGCTAATACCAAATGAAAGCTGATTTAAATCGACTTCATCTCTCGAAAACATAATATGATGGGCATAGGTAAGCTTAAATCCTTTTTCAGAATGATATCCGTTTTTATCATTAAAAACAATAATTCCAGCACCTGACCTTTCTCCTATTCTTCCGTTAAAACTTAAAGTTTGAAGCGATGGCGCATCTTCCTGACCAAACCATTGTTTTCTGGCTGTTAGTCTTATTTTGGCACAATTCGCCGCACCAGCCATCGAAGGATGAATTAAATAATAATTATCTGATAAATAATCTGAATAAACAGGAATGCCTTCTTGAGAAAAAGAAAAAAAGGAGTTCAATAAAAAAAACAATAAAAGCCTGATTCTAAATTTCATAAAGGCAATAATATTTAAAAATATTGTCAGCTCTTCTATTTTAATACGATTAATTTGAAAAGAGTCTTAATTATTTTATTAAAAAATCAAATATAGCCATTAGTAGAAAATAACTTTCTTAAATTTGTAAAAAATTACCACTCATGACAAAAATCACTATAAGAGAAACTCAAAATCCTACTATCCTAAAGTTCGAATTTGAAGATTTCATCACTCAAAATCAAAATTTTGAGTTCAAAAATATCGATGAGGCTCAAGCATCACCACTAGCACAACAATTATTTTATCTTCCTTTTGTAAAAACAGTTTATATCTCAGGAAATTTTATTGCTATAGAAAGATATAGCATTGTAGAATGGGATGATGTACAAGATGCTGTTTCTGAACAAATTGCAGCGTTTGTAGACAAAGGCGGCGTTATTATTAAAATCGACGAAAATCAAGCTAAAAAACAACCTATTACGGTTTACGGAGAAACAACTCCAAATCCGTCAGCATTGAAATTTGTAGTTAGCAGAATGTTAACCAGAAATCCGGTTGAATATAAAAATATCGATCAGACTGCTTCTTCTCCGTTAGCAAAAGAATTATTCAAATTTCCGTATGTAAAAGAAGTTTTTATCGATGAAAATTATATTTCGGTAACAAAATATGATATCAACGACTGGCAGGAAATCACTTTAGAAGTTAGAACTTTTATCAAACAATTTATTGAAAACGGCGGAACTGTTTTAGACGAAAGTTTAATTGAAGTTACAACAAAAAATGATGTTACGAAGGATGAAAATTTTGATAAATTAGATGTTACTTCTCAACAAATTATAAATATCCTGGAAGAATATGTGAAACCGGCAGTTGCTGCAGATGGTGGAAATATTGCTTTTGATTCTTATAATGAAGATGACAAAACTGTAAAAGTTATTCTTCAGGGTGCTTGCAGTGGATGTCCGTCATCTACTTTTACTTTAAAAAGCGGAATCGAAAATATGCTAAAAAGCATGTTGAACGATGAAGGTATTAAGGTAGAAGCTTTAAATGCATAAAAAACACCTTTAAAAAATATGAAAAGCGCTTCAAATGAGGCGCTTTTTTTTATTAATGCATATCGTTCTAATTTCAATAAATTATTTTAAATACACGTTTTTCATATCTTCTAAATAGTTATATTGTTGTTCTAAACTAATAACCAAAAACTAGAACTATGGCATTATCTTCATTCTTTAAAAATTTATTTGGCTCGGCCAAAGAAACCACTACTGATTTGGCAAATAAAGCCGAAAGCACTTTTGAACAAGCAAAAGAAGAAGCTGCTCCTTTAATTAATAAAGCAGAAGTTTTTGCAGAAGAAACTTTCGCTAAAGTTAAAGAAGCTGCTGAACCAATATTGGAGAGTGCTGTAGAATATGCCAGCAAAGCAAAAGACATTGTAAGCGAATATGTTGAAAAAGCTTCCGATTCATTAAGTGATGTAATCGATTCTGCAAAAGAAAAAACTGCTGAAACAGAAACTGTGGTTTCAGAAACTGTGGTTGACGCCAGTGAAGAAACTAAAACAGCAACCGACGAAGCTGTTGATAATACTACAGACAAGGAATAAAAAATTACTTTTTTTCTTATAGCAATAAATATTTTTATATTTGCACTTTTAATACCACCTTCTCACCAGAGAAGGTTTTTTTATTTTGATAAAATGGAAATGAATTCAACCCAACTTAGCAATTACGCGACCCGATTTATTGGCGTATTGCTTGATTATTCCCCAAAATTAATCTCTGCAATCTTAATTTTATTTATTGGCTTATATGCGATAAGATTAATAAACAGAATTATTAGAAAAGTAATGATTAAGAGAAATCTTGATCCTACTTTAACCAAGTTTCTTGCTGATATTTTGTTATGGGCTTTACGCGTTTTATTATTTGTAACGTTTATTTCAAAACTGGGAATTGAAACTTCGTCGTTTGTTGCCATTTTAGGAGCAATGGGACTTGCTGTAGGTTTATCATTGCAGGGTTCGCTTTCTAATTTTGCAGGCGGAATGCTGATTATTGTTTTTAAACCTTTTAAAGTTGGAGACACAATTGAAGCGCAAGGCGTTATAGCAACGGTTTTAGAAATTCAAATTTTTGTTACTAAGATGCTTACGGGAAATAATCAGACTGTTTTTGTACCAAATGGCGCATTATCTAACGGAACAATTATTAATTATTCGATGCAGGGAGAAAGAAGGGCAGATTTGACCTTTGCCGTATCTTATGATTCTGATATTAAAAAAGCGAAGGATATTCTTTTGGATGTGTTAAACAAAAATCCTAAAGTACTTAAAAAGCCTGCTCCTGAAGTTTTTGTAAAAAACCTAACGGCAAGCTCTGTAGAATTTGCAGTGCGTCCGTGGGCGAAAAATGTAAATTACGGATCTGTTTTTTCTGAAACTTTAGAGAATTGCAAAGCAGCTTTAGACGAAGCAGGAATTGCTATTCAACCTTTTACACTTCAAAAATAAATAAGATTATTTTTTTGATGGCGGCGCTATCATAAAATCTTTTAAATAATAAGGTTCAAAATAAGCGACATCTACAGTGTCGCTTTTTTGATATTTATCAAAACTAATTTTACTCATTGCTGACGCTGAAGGATATTTGATTTCTTCTAAAAACACAAAATTATCTTTTGTTAAAACCGGTTTGCATTTATCGGCACAATCGCCAACAAAATAAACGGTTTCAGTAATAGCTGCAAACGAATTTTCATCAATAACTTCAGCCTGAATTGGTCTTTCGGTTTCTAAATTCGAATTAAAAATGGCACTGTAAACTTCCATTCTTCTGGCATCAAGCATCGGAATAATTTTTCCAACAGAAACTTTAGCCTGAGATGCTAAAGTTTGCAAAGTATCTACAGCAATTAACGGAAGGTTTAATGCAAAACACAATCCTTTTGCCGCCGAAACTCCGATTCGTAAACCTGTATAAGAACCCGGCCCCTGACTTACTGCAATGGCAAGTAAATCCTGAACGGTGATTCCGGCTTCGGCGATTATTTCTTCAATAAAAACATGAAGTTTTTCTGCATGCGAATAGCCTTCTTCTGCAATTTCCTTACATAAAATCGTCTCACCATTTTTTGCGATAGAGACTGAACAATTTTTGGTCGCGGTTTCGATATTGAGAATAAAAGCCAAAGTAGTAAAGTGTTTTTTATTAAAAAATTATGTAAAAATTGAAGTTGCAAAAATAAAGGTTAATAACCAAAATAACAGAAATGCCACACCTAAATTTGCTAATAAAAAGCCTAAATATATAATCAGTCTTTTTTCTATTGCAAAATATTTAAATTTATAATTATAATATTCTGTCTTATAGACACTGTAATGCACCCATATCAAATAAATAACTACAGTAATAAAAGCACCTAATAAACTGAAAAGCATTTCTGCCGGAACTCCATGTAATGCAATAATCATACTATTGATCTACTTTTTGGGAGCATCCGTTTTTTTAAGCTTCACTTTATCCCCAGAATTCAATTCTTTAGATACCGTTGTATATGGCCCCGTAATGACAACATCTCCAGGTTTTAAGCCAGACATTACTTCAATATTAGTATCGTCCTGAATACCTGTTTTAATGATTGTTATTTTAGCTTTATCATCAACTTTTACAAAAACACATTCGAATTTCTTATCGCTTTTTGGTGTTGCTTTTTTATCTTCGCTTGGATCTTCAACTTTAAAATCTTTTACTGCAGTAGTATCTGATTTTACAACAACTGAACTGATTGGCACTGCCAAAACATTTGTTTTTGTTTTTGTAATAATATCAACTGTAGCAGTCATTCCGGGTCTGAAAGGTGAATATGCAGCTGGCTGACCTTCTAGTAAATCCTGATATGATTCTTTTAGAATACGAACTTTTACTTTAAAATTAGTTACCTGATCTGATGTTAA
This sequence comes from Flavobacterium sp. LC2016-13, assembly GCF_009707955.1. Lineage (GTDB taxonomy): Bacteria > Bacteroidota > Bacteroidia > Flavobacteriales > Flavobacteriaceae > Flavobacterium. Next base: position 400,529 of record NZ_WMDQ01000001.1, read on the forward strand.
TGTAGTACTGGCAGAATTAGAAATACTGGTTACAACTCCTTTAAATTTCTTTTTTAAATAAGCATCAACTTCAACATTGGCTTCATCTCCAATTTTAATTTTTACAATATCATTTTCGTTTACATCAACTTCAACTTCCATATTGTTTAGGTTGGCAACTCTCAAAAGTTCTGTTCCCGCCATTTGTTGCGTTCCTAAAACTCTTTCACCCAACTCAACATTTAAAACTGAAATTGTTCCGTCTGCAGGAGCATAAATTAAAGTACGTCCAAGGTTGTCTTTTGCTTCTGTTACAGATGCAGATGCACTTTGAACATTATAATAAGAGCTTTGTCTTGTCGCTTTTGCAACTTCAAAAGTAGCGATTGATTTATCCCAGTCTGATTTTGAAATTACTCCTTTATCGTACAATGTTTTATTACGCTCGTAACTTGCCTTTGCTTCTTTAAAATTTGCTTCAGACTGTGTTAAACTGGCTTTTGTTCCTGATAAATTTGCAACTGATCTGTCTAGTCCTGAAGTATATAAATCAGGATTTATTTTTACCAATAAATCTCCTTTTTTAACAACCTGACCTTCTTTTACATTTAATGCAATAATTTCACCCGAAACCATTGATGAAAGTTTTACTTCAATTTCGGGTTGAATTTTTCCTGTTGCAGAAACGGTTTCAACAATAGTTGATGCTACAACTTTTGAAATCTCTACTTCTTTTCCTTCATCCTTATTTCCTATTACTCCCGCTTTTGAAAGACCAACTAATATTGCAATGATAACTATTGCACCGCCGACTAAGAAATAAATTGTTTTTTTTGACATAGTAAATTATTTTGTGATAATTGGAACGATTGGAATCCCAAAGTAAAATTCAAGTATTTTTATTTTGAACATGTAATCATATTTTGTTCTTATAACCTCTGATTGTGCATTGGTTAACAATGTTTGTGCTTGTGTGAAATCGAATGAATTCATCAAACCTACATCGTATTTTTCTTTTGCATAATTATAAGCCTGCTGTCTTGCTTCTAAAGTTACTGTCGAAGATTCATAGGCATTTAAAGCTCCTTTAGCATCTGTAAAAGCAGTATAAACATTACGTTGCAAATCTAAACTTTTTTGCTCTAAATCTATTTTAGATTTCTCTAAACTTACTTTACTTCTTTCAACATTATTTCTAACAGAAAAGCCATTAAAAATTGGAACAGAAAGCTGAAGTCCAAATGATTGTCCTTTATTATCATTAAATTGATCTAAAATAGGAGCCGGTCCACCTAAAGTTGGAGAATAATTCGGTTCTAAAACTGCCTGATTTGTTCCTTCTACATAACCTATTTGTCTTGTTGGGTTTGCAGTATTTAAAGTAGAACCAGTAATAATATCTGAATAACTAGCTCTTGTATTAAAATTATAAAAAGCACTCAAAGTTGGCTGATATGCACCTTTTGCAATAATAACATTTCTCTCAGCAATTTCAAGATTAGTCTGTGCTAATTTTAATTCTGTTCTGGTTTCTTTTGCTTTATTGTAAATATCAATTGGACTTTGTGCCATGATATTGTTTTCGTCTTTTACATCTGTATTGTCGATTACATCAAAATCAGCAAACTCTTTTAACTGTAATAATTGGGCCAAACTTAATTTAGAAATTAATACACTATTCTCTGCAACAATAATTGCTTGTTGATCTGTTGCAGCAGTTGCTTTTAAATCATACAAATCGCCACGCGGAATTGTTCCTGCATTTACCATTTCTTCAGAACGGGCCAAACGTTTTTGATCAATAGCCAGCTGCTCTTTTTTAACTTTTAAATTTTCCTTATTGAAAAGAATTTCTAAAAATGCATTCGCAACATTCAATGAAATATCTTCCTGCATTTTCGTCAATTGATATTGTGATGCAATGATAGCCAGTTTAGTTCTGCGAAGTGTATTTTGGTTTTGCAAACCTTTATAAAGATCAACACCTACAGAAGCTCCAATAGATGAATATTGAGTTGTCGAATTTTGAAGCAAACCTGTTGTAATATTTTGATTCAGACCAATGTTCCAGGAATGCGAAGCATTTGCATTTACAGAAGGTAGAAAGTTACCTAAAGCACCTCTTTTATCTATCACTGCATTTTTCACATCCAATTCAGATAATTTGATTGTGATGTTATTGTCTAATGCGTATCGAACACATTCTTCCAGAGTCCATTGTTTTGGCTGAGTTTGAGCTGACAAAGTCAACCCGCATAACAAAGCAAAAACAAGACTATTATATTTATTTATTTTCATATATTTTAGATGAAAGTATAGCAAGCAAGCTACACAAATTTAACATTTTTTAAAACCAAAAAAACCTTTACAATTTCAAATTATTTTTTTTCTCCTTCAGTAATTAATCCCTGATTCCAGATTTTAATTTTATCTGTGGCACTAATTCCGCTTTTAACCTGAACATAAATTCCGTCACTAACTCCTAAAACTAAATCTCTTCTTTGAAATTTTTGCGGAGCAGTTTCAATTTCAACATAAGGTTTTTGTGTTTTTTTGTCAAATTGAACCAATGATTCTTTGATTGCCAAAACTTTATCTGCTTTTTCTAAAATAATAGAAGCATTCGCGCTTAAACCGGCTCTAATAAAAGTAGCGTCTCTGTTTTCTAATGAAGCTTTAATTTCAAACTGAATTGCACCATTTTCTACTACACCTTTTGGAGCAATATCAGTTAAAACAGCAATAAATTTTTTGTTTTCAATAGCTCCAACTGTAATCTCAATTGGCATTTTTTCTTTTATTTTTCCAACTTCAGATTCATCTATTTTTCCAATAAAAATCATTCTTCCCACATCAGCAACACTTGCAATTGTAGTTCCTTCATTAAAGTTATTACTTTCAATAACCTGATTTCCTACTTTTACGGGAACAGCTAAAACCATTCCGTTTACTGTTGAACGAATTAGTGTATTTGCATAGGTTCCTAATGAAGTTGTCGTTCCTGTTTTTACAATATCTAAACTTTGTCTCGCTGCCTGATAGTTTTGTTTGGCTTGCGTATAAGTTAATTGTGCAGCATCAAAATCGTTTGCAGAAATAACATCTTTATCAAACAATGTTTTCTGTCTTTTATAGATTTTTTCCTGATTATCTAAAGCAATTTTAGCGGTTTGCACCTGATTTTGAGTTGTGCTCACATTCGATACGTTGGCAACAACTCTAATTTTGGCAATCATATCGCCTGCTTTGATTTTTTCACCTGCTTTAATATACACTTGTTCAATAATTCCCGAGATGTTTGGTTTGATTAGGACTTCTTCATCCGGCTGAATATTACCTGTCGCAATAGTACTTTTTACGATCGTTTTAATTTCTGCTTTCTCCGTTTTAAATACAATTGGAGATTCTTGATTTTTAGCGTATAAATAATATAATGCGCCAAAGAAAACTATAGCAATAAAAATTAAAATGGTTACAGTTACTCCTTTTTTCATTTTGTTTTTGGTTTAATTCGATTATTTTTTTGATTGATAATTTTTATTCTGTTCGTAAAGCATCTACCGGCTTTACATTAATTGCGGTTTGGGCCGGAATAAATCCTGCCAATAAACCTGATCCTACTAATATTAATAATGCAACAAATACAACTCCTAAATCAACGCTCGGATTGGCGAACATTGTATTGCTTCCTGGCGGCATCGAATCTAAAGCCATATTCAGCAATGCGATAATTCCTGTGGCTACAGCAATGCCTAACATCCCTGAAATGATTGTTAAAAAAATAGCTTCTGATAAAATTTGTCCGCGAATAGCTGCCGGCGTTGCGCCTAAAGCTCTTCGAATTCCTATTTCTTTTGTACGTTCTTTAACTACAATAAGCATGATATTCGAAATTCCGATAACTCCGGAAATCAAAACCAAAGTTCCTACAAAATAAGCAATGATATTTAAAATACTAAAAAGACTTTGCACTTTATTAAACTGCTCGTATAAATCAAAATTTCCTACTGCTCTGTCATCTGCAGGATTTATAGAATGCAGTGCTCTTATTTGTTCTAAAATTTTTGGTTTCAAAGAAGTAATTGATGTTTCGTCTTTTGCCGTTAATGCCATCCATCCTACTTTATCTCCATAATTAAAGGCTTGTTGAAAAGTCGTAAACGGCATAAAGATATTCTTTTGTTCCTGTTCAGCATTTCCTCCTTGTTGTTTAGATTTATAAACACCAACAACCATAAAATTAATTCCATTTACTTTAACGTACGTTCCAATCACCTCTTCTTCTTTTCCATAAAGTTCAGAAATAACACCTTTCCCAATAACAGCTATTTTTCGTCTTTCAAGAATATCCTGTTGGTTTATAAAACGCCCTTTTATAATATCCATCGGCTGTTGTTTAATCAGCTCCGGATAATCTCCATAAATTGTAAAAGAAGAAGTTTTTGTTCCGCGTACTACATTATTTGTCCCGTTAAAATCACCTAATTGATTTCTTGGAGAAACATATAATAAATCCGGAAAAGCTTGTTTTAAAGCCATTACATCACTATTTCTAAAATCATAGCGACGTGTTTTTGGCAATCCTTTATATGCTTTTGATGTTGTCTGACTCCACATAAACATTGTGTTTGTCGCAATACCGTCAAAACCTTTTTTAATTCCGTTTTCTAATCCATTTCCGGCTGCAAGTAATATTACTAAAATAAATATACCCCAAAACACCCCAAAAGCAGTTAGAACCGTTCTGAAAACATTGGCTGTTAAAGCCTGTAAAATCTCATCCCAATTATCTTTATTAAACATAATTATTCGTCTCTAAGTGCTACAATAGGTTTTATTTTGGCTGCTCTGTAAGCTGGGAAAAATCCGGCGAGTGCGCCTGCAAATACAAGTAAAACAAGTGTTGTTAAAGCCACACTAAAATCGACTTGCGGATTTCTGAAATACTCGCTTTGTACCATTGGTCCAACAAATTCCAACAATAATAAACTTGCCAGCAATCCCGTAAATCCGGCAATCGTAGTTATAAAAATAGATTCGTGAAGTATCATCGAAATAATCGAAAATGGAGATGCACCAAGTGCTTTTCTGATTCCAATTTCTTTTGTTCTTTCTTTTACAATAATTAGCATAATATTACTTACACCAACAACTCCGGCAATAATAGTACAAATACCAACCCACCAAAAGAACAATCTGATATAAAGATTTAAATCATAAAACTGTTTGGCATCTTTAACCGAATTATAAGCATTTATTCCGCCATCATCTTCTGGAGCTACAACATTTTTACTTTTTAGCAAATTTTTTAAATCCTGCGTAAATTTTTCAGATTGTGCCAAAGCTTCATCATAATCATTTGTCTTTTTTAAAGTAAAAAACAAATTACTAATTTTATCTCCTGCCCCAAAAGCTCTTTGTACCGTAGTTTTAGGCAAATAAGCTCTTGTTTCTTCTCTTTCTCCACCAGGATCTGTAAAAACCCCTACTACTTTAAAATTGATATTACTAATCGAGATTTCTTTTCCTAATGCATCTTTATCTTTAAACAAATCGGTTTTGACTTTCATTCCAATTGTCGCCACTTTTTCATTATTAGCTAAATCTTTAGCATTAATAAATCGGCCCTGAACAATCGTCAAATTTTCAATTCCGCCATAATCAGGATCAACTCCTCTGTATTGGTAACTTCCAGATTCTTTTCCATAAGAGAAAGCTGCTCCCCAATAATTCTGTGTTGAAGCTCTCAAATCTAATTTATCCTCAAATTTCTGAACAGATTGTGAGTAATCACTATTTCTAAACTGAATTTGTCTTCCGGGATTCAATCCTTTATATTCTTTGGTTGTTGTACCAGACCAAACTTCAATAATTCCGGCGGCATCGCGCTCGAATTGTTTTTCAATTCCGTTCTGAAGCCCTTTTCCGGCTCCCAGCAAAATCACCAAAATAAAAATCCCTGAAGCTACAGAAACTCCAGTCAAAAAAGTTCTTAACCTGTTTTTAGAGATTGCTTCAAATATTTCCTGCCAACGTTCAATATTAAACATAAGATGTAGCTCTAACTTGTTCTACCATTTTATCATCTATAATAAGTCCGTCTTTCAGGACCACATTTCTTTTGCACATTGCGGCAATATCAGGCTCGTGTGTAACAATTAAGATGGTTTTACCTTCATCATTAATTCCCTGAATAAGTTCCATTACTTCGTAAGAAGTTTTAGTATCCAAAGCTCCTGTTGGTTCATCGGCCAATAAAACTTTTGGGTTCGATGCCAAAGCTCTTGCAATCGCCACACGTTGTTTTTGACCTCCTGAAAGTTCGCTTGGTAAATGGTGCGAATGCGATCCCAAACCAACTTTTTCTAAATATCTCATTGCAATCTCGTAACGCTCTTTTCTTTTTATACCTTGATAATACAATGGCATAGCAACGTTATCGAGTGCAGTTTTATAATTGATTAAATTGAAAGATTGAAAAACAAATCCCAAAAACTTATTTCGATATTTTGAAGCAATCGTTTCGTTAAGTTTTTTTATCGGGGTTTTATCTAAAATATAACTGCCAGAATCTGCCTCATCCAAAATTCCCAAAATATTAAGAAGCGTCGATTTTCCTGATCCTGAAGATCCCATAATCGCAACCAGTTCGCCTTCCTGAATATTAAAGTTTATTCCTTTTAACACATGCAACTCTGAACTTCCCATTTTATAGGATTTGTGCAAATCTTTGATTTCGATCATGATCTTGTTAAATTTAACGACAATAATAATATTTTTATTAAGTAATTTATGATAATAAAACGTTAATAGTTTGATTTCATTATTACAATAAGACTCTATTTATTATCAATTGTTACACTTATTTAAAATAATATAATTGTTTTCTTAATTTTGCATCACTCAAAAAAATCATAACAATGAAGTTTTTTTCAACACTTTCTTTATTTACGCTACTTACCGTACTTTTTAGCTGTTCAACAACTCAAAAATTAGAAACTTTAAAACCTGAACCAGATGATGCAAGTCCATTAGTTTATGACAGCAATCCATCGTTTATTAATCTGCCAATTACTGTAAAACTTCATGATATTGAAAATCAAACCAATACTCTTTTAAATGGTTTAATTTATGAAGATAATAACATTGAAGATGATGATATCGAAATGAAGATTTGGAAACAGGCTCCTATAAAAATTCAAAATGATCCTGCAAATCCGGATAAAAAAATAAAAACGATTCTTCCTTTAAAAGCAACAATTAAATACCGCATTGGTACTAAAAAATTAGGCGTTGAACTTTATGATACGCGCGAATTCAACTTAAATGGGATAATTACTTTATCTAGCGAAGTTGCTCTGACGAACTGGAAGCTAAATACGAAAACTGAATTCAAATCTCTTGACTGGAACGAAAGCCCAACGATGAGTGTTTTCGGGAAAAACATGCCAATAACTTATTTAGTTAATCCGGCAATTTCTATTTTTAAATCAAAAATTGAAAAAAGTATTGATGATGCGATCGAAAAATCTATGGATTTTAAACCGAATGTTTTGTCGGCTTTAGAAAAAATCTGTACTCCGTTTAAAATGAGTGATACTTTTGAGACTTGGTTACGAATTGTTCCGGTTGAAGTTTATTCGACGAATGCAAAACTTAAGAACGATTTGTTTTTATTAGACATGGGAATGAAATGCAACATGGAGACTATTGTTGGCAAGCAACCTGATTCTAAATTCAATGCGAGTAAAATTGTTTTGAAACCTGTGGCTAAAATTCCGAATCAAATTGCTGCTAATATTGCTGCGATTTCAACTTATGCCGATGCTTCTAAAATTATGACCCAAAATTTTGCAGGCCAGGAATTTGGTTCAGGAAGCAAAAAAGTTACAGTGAAAAATGTAGCAATCTGGCATAAAAATGATAAAATGATTATAGCGCTTGATGTTTTAGGATCTGTAAACGGGACCATATATGTAACCGGATTTCCACAATATAATCCTCAAACTAAAGAAATATATTTTGACAAATTAGATTATGTTTTAGATACCAAAAGCAAATTAATGCGAACTGCAAGCTGGCTTGCTCAAGGTTATATTCTGAAGAAAATGGAAGAAAGCTGTCGTTATTCTATACAAACCAATTTAGAAGAAGGCAAAAAAAGTATGGCTGCTTATCTTAAAAACTATTCTCCAATGCCCGGCGTTTTTGTAAACGGAAAAATGGAAGATATTCAGTTTGATAAAATTCAACTCACAAATCAGGCTATAATTGCCTTTATAAAGATAAACGGAACTGTAAATGTTTCTGTTGATGGACTGAAATAACAAAAAGAAAAAGGCAGAATAATTATTCTGCCTTTTTCTTTTTCGATTGGTACATCCTATAAATTAGAACTCCAATTAAAGCCACAAGCAAATACGGAATAACCATTAAGTAAACAATTCCGTCATTTACAGCTTCTGCTTTTTTTACATTAGAATCTCCCGCAAGAGCAGCACGGCACATTGCGCATTGTGCATTTGCGCTCAGAGAAAAGAAAATAGAGAAAAGAGCATAGAAACATTTCGTTGAGAAAAAATTCACCAATCTACTTCTATCTACCATTCTATTTTCTTTATACTTTATTCTATTTTCTATTTTAAACATAATAAGGAGAAATCATTAAGTAAACCACAACGCCTGTAACAGCAACGTACAACCAAAGTGGAAATGTTATTTTAGCTATTTTTCTATGCCTGTCAAATCGTTCTGCAAGAGCTCTTACATACGTTATTAAAACCAAAGGAATAATAGCGATAGATAACAAAATATGTGTTATTAAAATAAAGAAATACACGAAACGAATTATTCCTTCACCTCTAAATTTAGTAGAATCTGTTGTCATATGATAAGCTACGTACATAACCAGAAACGCAACTGACAAAGCAATAGCAAAAGTCATTAAGCGCTCATGAAGCTTTCGTTTTCCGCTTTTAATAGCTATTACCGCCCAAACTAATACAATTGCTGTAATACCATTGGTTGTTGCGTAAATTGGCGGCAAAAAAGGAAGTGGTTCTACATGAAACCCTAAATCTTTTAATTTAACTCCGAATAAAATACCTACTACAACCGGAATTATAATTGAAACTGCAATAATAAATTTGCTGAATTTTTTTTCTAATGAATGATCTTCCATTTTTATTCTTCTAATAATATTTTAATATCCTCCTGAATGTCTCTAACTCCTTTTTTATCTAAACCGTCATAATACAAAATTGGATTTCCAAATTCATCCTTACGACAACGAATATTTCCGTCTTTATCAATTAAAGCAAATAAACCTGAGTGTTCAAAACCTCCATTTACTTTAGAATTTTCTCCGGCATACAAATTAAATCCTTTATTAGATAAATCCATAATAGTGGCTTTATCACCCGTTAAAAAATTCCAGTTAGATGATTTAACTCCCAATAGTTTTGCGTGCTCTTTTAAAATTTGTGCTGTATCATGATTTGGATCAATTGTTATGGAAACAATTCCAAAATTAGGATTACCAAAAAATGTTTTCTCAATTTCTAACATGCTCAAGTTCATTTTCGGGCAAATTGACGGACATGTTGTAAAGAAAAACTCTAACACATATACTTTTCCTTTATAGGTTTGATTTGATACTTTAACGTTATCCTGATTTGTTAATTCAAATTTTGGTGCAGGACCAATTGTCAACAATTTTGCATCAGATTTTGAAGATTTTAAACCAACATTATCTAAACGATTTCCTTTTACCACTTCACCATTTTTTACTCTTTCTACAATTTTAGGCACAGCATAAATTCCGAAGATTAAAATGATAAACGAAATTCCGATATAAGATTTATTTTTAAACATTATGATTTCAATTTAAAGTTGTTTAGTGGCGTTGTGATTTTTCTTAAGGGCTGCACGATATTCATATAAAATGATTTTAAAATCATCCAGCATTTCGTTGCTTAATTCAGATGGATGAAAAGTATCGTATCCTTCTTTGTATTCATCCTTTTTATCTTTATTTCCACCTTTACGGCCTCTTAGATTTCTTTCTTTATCTACAATATAAACATTAGGAGTTCCGAGATTTTTATCTAGTTTTCCTTTCAAATGTAATTGCTTATAGAAAGCCTCAATTTCTGCCGGAGGCGCAAAAACAAAATTCCATCCCTTAACATCTGTAAAAGGCTTAAGCGCATCAACTACCTTTTGAGCTTCAATTTCTGTACCTAAAGGGCAAATTACTACAAACTGAAGATCTTCGAAACCATAATAGCGTTTGTAAATTTTTTCATTAAGATTAAAGTAATTTCCTCTGCTGTTTAAGATATCAGAACCGGAAAAACCTAAAACAGTAATTTTTTTATCGAGAGATACTTTTTTGCCGTCTAAAGATTTCCAATTTCCAAAGTCAGCAATTTTGGGAGTAATTACGGGAAGTTTTGTAAAACTATTTACACCTGAAGCAAAAAACAAATAGGCTACAATTGGCAAAACAAAAAGCACAAAAAGAACTATATTTTTTTTCATTGTATTAATGGAAGTTATTGAGGTACAAAAATAAAAAAAGCTCCGTTAAACGGAGCTTCTTTTCGAATTAATATCATGTTAAAAATTCCATTTAATAGTAGAATCTTTAAAAACCCCATAAATATAATGTCCTTCTGTCAACAGAATAAACAATAAATATAATACCAGGAAGATAACTGGCGATACAACAGACCATCTAAGGCTGCTTTTTTCACCTTCCATGTGCATGAATGCCCATACTATAAAATAAGCTTTGACAATTGTCAGGATATAGAAAATCCAGTTCAATAAATTCAAACCTACAAAATGACTAAACTCTAATCCTTCGGGTTTTATAATACCCAAAATAACCTCTACTGTAGTTATTACAGACAGTAATCCAAAAACAAACCAGATTCTTTTTGTATTTGATACGTATTCGTGGCCGTGTGACATAATGATAAATCTTAAAAATTAAACTAAGTAGAAAACTGTAAATACAAATACCCAAACTAAGTCGACAAAGTGCCAGTATAAACCAACTTTCTCTACCATTTCGTAGCTTCTTCTTTTTTCGTAAGTACCTAATAATACATTAAAGAAAATAATGATATTAATGATAACTCCAGAAAATACGTGGAATCCGTGGAATCCTGTAATGAAGAAAAAGAAATCAGCAAACAATTTACTTCCGTATTCGTTTCTTGTTAGGTTTGCACCTTCTACAACGTATTTTGCTGTACTTAAACGAGTTTCAGAATCTGCTCTTGATAAAATAGTTTTCTTCTTTTTCTCAGTAAGTGTTTCAGTTCTTATTAACAAATCAGGATGAGCTTTAAAACCAGCCTGAATTTCAGCAACAGAATATGTTGGCACTGTTTCAGCACTTTCCATAAACCATTTCCCTTTTGCTCTTGTAAGCGCTTCCGGTTGTTCCGGTAATTTTACAGCAAACTCTTCAAGAGCTACTCTTTTACCATCTTTATCAACAAACTGCAACAAACTTCCTCCTACTGTTTCAACAGCACCGTACTCACCTTTAATGAAGTTTTTCCATTCCCAAGCTTGAGAACCTACGAAAATAAAACCTCCAATAATAGTTAAGAACATATAAATTGCAACTTTTGTTTTTTTCAATTGATGACCAGCATCAACAGCCAAAACCATTGTTACAGATGAGAAAATTAAAATAAAAGTCATTAAGGCTACATAATACATTGGAGCCGAAACACCATGCATAAATGGGAAGTGAGTAAACACTTCATCAGCCAATGGCCAAGTTTCAATAAATTTAAATCTAGAAAAACCATAAGCAGCCAGGAATCCAGAGAATGTCAGGGCATCTGATACGATAAAAAACCACATCATCATTTTACCATAACTTGCTCCTAATGGCTCATTGCCGCCTCCCCAAGTTTTTTCTTCGTTATTTGCAGTAGTAACTGTCGCTTCCATAAAAGATATTCGTTAAAAAGTTCCCAAATTTACGTTTTTTTCTTATTTAAAGAAATATAAAAATAAAAATAAATATACCCATAATAAATCCAAAAAGTGCCAATACATCGCACCTAGTTCTATACCAAGAGTTTGAGTCGAATTGTATTTTTGTTTAAAATGATTATAAATTATAATTAAAAGTGAAATTAGCCCACCAGCTAAGTGCAATAAGTGTGTAACGGTAACTACATAAAGGAAAGTTGTAGTAATTGAGCTACCTTGTCCTGTAAAATAATACCCGCTTTTTACGATTTGTCCAAAACCTACAAATTGTAAAACCACAAATAAAATACCTAATGCTAATGTTCCTAAAAGCAATCCTGTTGTTGCGCTTCTATTATCTTTTTGAATTGCTTTTTTAGCCAGATAAAAAGTAACACTACAACCTATAATAACTGCTGTACTATATAAAAATGCTGTTGGTAATTCGAAATTCTTCAACCAGTCAGCTCTTGATTTACTTACTACAAATGCACTTGTAAGCCCGGCAAACATCATGGTCATACTTACCATTGCGAACAACAAAATCAGTTTTGCCGATTTTGATTTTCTTAATTGTTCCTCACCTGTTGTCATTGTCATTTCCATAACTATCTTAAAAATTTATCTACTATAAATACAATCTGCAATAACGAAATATACGAAACGCTTACCAACATTAATGTTCTTGCTGCTTTTGCTGTTCGTAACTGATACAAACGTACTGCATAAAACAACATCCACAAACCTAATAAAAACACTAAAATCGCAGCGATTGGCGTTATAAACAATTGCCCTGTATAACCTAAAACCGGTAATAATGAAGCAATTATCAACCAAATTGTATATAACATGATTTGCAACGCAGTGCCTTTATCTTTTTTTCCTGTTGGAAGCATAAAGATTCCTGCTTTTTCATAATCTTCATATAAAAACCAGCCAATTGCCCAAAAATGAGGGAATTGCCAGAAAAACTGAATCAAAAATAAAGTCCCTGCTTCTATTCCAAATTCTCCTGTTGCCGCAACCCATCCTAACATAAACGGAATTGCACCGGGAAAAGCACCAACAAATACTGATAACGAAGTTACTGTTTTTAAAGGTGTATATATGCTTGTATATAAAAATATCGAAATTGCAGCAAACATTGCTGATTTTGCATTGATGCTATAAAGTAATGCAATACCAATAATGGCAAGCAAACTTGCAACAAATAGTGCTGTATTAGGAGACATTCTTCCCGAAGGAACCGGACGATTTTTAGTTCGATCCATTAATGAATCAATATCTTTTTCTATTACCTGATTAAAAGCGTTTGAAGCTCCAACCATACAATATCCTCCAATAGACAAAACGATTAAAACACTCCACTTAAAAGGATGATCTGCATTAACACCCAATAAATATCCGGCAATCGAAGAGAATAATACACTAATAGCCAAACCTGCCTTAGTTATTTCTTTGAAATCCTGAAATATTGATTTTAATGAAAATGTATTTTTTGTAGCGTTCAATACAGTAAATATTTGTATGTTTTTTTTGAGTGGTGCAAATGTACAAATTAGATTGTAGAATCCTGAACTATAAATTTAGATTTTTTCAATAAAACCTTTATAAAATAAGGACTTGCAAATCTTTAACACATTATTTCGAAAAATCTTATTAAATCCTAATAATCAAAATACCAATTGAAGATGTCAGAACGCAATCCGATTGTGAACCAAGTTGTATTTTGCTTAAAAGTTGTTGCTGTTTCTTGTGTTGGATCAAAGTTTCTATAAATAAAACTTCCAAAGAACTTCAAATTAGTCATTGGGTTTATTAAATATCCTGTTTGAATATCAGCAATAAAAACATTGGTTGTATTACCCTGTCCTACTTTTACTCCTGTATCGTACGGACGTTTTTCATCATAACTTTTATAAATATTTCCTCCGTAATTATAACTATCCTGTGCAGTATCAAAATCTAAACCTCGTTTACCAACCGTAAATTTTGCATCTGCAAAATAACGTCCGTTATGGTAACGGCCGATTGCTACAAGCTCTTCAAAATTACCTCCCCATTGGTGTCCCATACTTTGGTTATTATGAGCATAATTGGTAATTGCCGCACTATGCGAATACACATAAGGACGCACATGGTTATATTCTAATTGCAACAATAAATCTTTTACTTTAAAAGCATTGAAGTATTTTGCTCCTAATTGGTATCCAAATTTATTTTTCCAGCTATTATCGCCACCTTTTACATCTCCAAATGAAAATTCATCAATTAATAACTGACCGTATAAATTAACACTGTTATTCCATTTATATTTTGCAGACATTCCTAAAAGCGCATTTCCGCTTCTTGAAGAAGAAGCAAACTCAACAGAACGATAAAAAATAATCGGGTTTACAAAATTCACATCAAATCCTCTATTGTTTGTATCTGTCCAAACTACAGATTCAAAGAAACCCATGTTCAATTTATTCGAAACATTCCAGCTCAAATAATGATTCGCCATGTATTTAGATGCATAAGTTTTATCAACTGTTACATCCGGACGAACATCCTTAAGCCACATATAGGTATTGGTGTATTTTATTTTCCAGAAAGTGGTATTGATTTTAAAATACGGATACGGGCTTGCTCCATCACTTTCAAGCAAAGAACGATATCCATCTCCAATAAAATTTCTTCCATAACCTAATTGCAAATCAAAAAACTTGCTTGGTGCATAGGTAAGATTGGCTTCTGCCAAAGGAAAATCGTACGCATCAGTTTTAAATCTTTTTGCGATTCCCATTCCCGGAATAATCGCCGGATTTCCTCCCGAAGGTTTTAGCGTTTCGGCATAATCATTATAATAACCTGCGAATCGACCCTGACTTTCAAAAATTGTCGTTGTAAAATTAATTTCCTTTCCTAAACCTCCTCTAAAATTTAAAGCTCTTGTGTTTACATAAGTAGAAGGATCAATATCTGAAGCTTTACCCATTTGCAAATCAAGAATAGGATTTAATGCCAGCCAATAATCTTCACCTTCAATCTGAACTAAATTCTGATTCCAAAATTTTCTACCCAACCAGGTCGAAACATTTTTTTGAAGTGATTCATTTACTGCTTTTAAATTATAATATTTTGAAACTTCAGCATAAGTATATGGTTTTGAAGCTGTATGATTATTACTTCCAACATGATTCATTGCCCCATCAAATTGTGCATAATAACTATGAGAAAACGGGATATTTAAATGGCTTTCGAACTCCGGATTTGTATATTTTTTATAAACAATACTATCCAGTTCTGTCATTGGTGTTTCAAGTGGCTTCTCAATTTTAGATGCTGCCAAAGCTTCTGCCGCAATTTGATCGGCACTTTTTAAAGGAATTGCTATTGAAATGGTATATTTAGAATATGTTGGTTTTCCGCTGTAAGTTGATGGTTTAATTTTTGGGAATTTACCAAACACGTTTTTAGCTTCTTCTGACAATGCTTCATTTTCAGCACCAACATAAATAACTTTGAATTCTCCATTAATATCTACTTCAAAAAGAACTTTTACTTCTCCAGTATAGTTCGTTTGTTTTAAATTTTCAGGAACTTGAAAATTATTATAAACAAAATCCTGAACTTCTTTATAAAAGCAATTTTCTAATTTTTTAGACTGCAAATTTTCACAATTTGGAAAAACAGGAAATTGTTCGGTTGTAAAACCCGGTTTAACAGAACTATTATTTGTTTCTTGTGAAAATGTAACTAAGGAAGACAGGATAAGAATAAAAGATAAAGAATTCTTAATGATGTAAAATTTGGTTTTCATTTAATATTGATTTGTGGTATTTCCTCCGTTGGCAATTGTTTTTGCTGCCGAAGTTCCAATTCGTTTTACTCCTAAACGAATCATTTCTATTGCTTCATCATACGTTCGAACACCTCCTGCTGCCTTGATTGGCAAAGGCGAAGCGTTCTCCAGCATCATTATAATTGTTGGAATGGTTGCTCCGTTTGGTAAATCATTTTCAGTTTTAAAAAAACCTGTCGATGATTTCACAAAAACAGATGCATAATTTTCTTCTTTAAAATTTGACATTACAATATTTTTTATCAAAGCCGAAAGCTGAATAATTTCTTTATCCGTTAAAGCCGCAACTTCAATAATCCATTTTACTGTTTTATTGTTTGACAATCCAATTTGTGTTCCTAATAAAATTTCCTGTTTTACTAATTCAAGATCTCCATTTTTGAATGCATTGTAATTACAAACAAAATCTAAATCATCTGCACCATTTTCAATCGCTTCTGTGGCTTCTTTAATTTTTGTTTGAGTATCAGACTTACCTTCCGGAAAATCTATAACAGTACCAATAAGTAAAGTTGAATTAGCTTGTACGATCATTTTTTTAGCCAGAGAAACTTGTTCCGGCCGAATCATAATCAATTTAAAACCTTCGGCGATAGCTTCGGCAATTGCATTTGTAACCACAATATTATTTTCTGCTTCTGAAAGTCCGGCTTGAGAGGCAGTTTTTAAGTAAGTAGAATCTAAATATTGTTTAACATTCATGATTTTTAGGCACATGTAGAATTGGGACAAAAATACATTTTAAATTCAAAAAAAATACTCTTTTGAACCTTCATTTTCAGGCAATAAAAAAACCCACCGAAGTGGGAATTATATTATATTCTATCGATTTGCTTTTTAAGAACTATCGCTGTAAAGATTCCTATTGTCGCTCCAATTGCATTTGCTAAAATGTCTGTAACATCAGCTGATCTTGTAGTGGTAAAAACACTTTGCAGAATTTCGATTGTAATTCCGAAAAAAACAGAAAATATAAACGAAATTAAGTACGCTTTATAGTCATCCGGTGCTTTTCCTTTAAGTTCTTTTTTGAAAAATAAAATCCACGAAAAAGTAAATCCGAAATGAAAACAGAAATGAACGATTTTGTCAATACTCGGAAAATTTACCGCAGGAATATTACTTGAATCTGTTAAACAAAAATAAGTGATAACTCCTGAAAGGATAATTGCCCAAAGAAGCAAGAGTTGTTTAGGCACCGATAAGTTGTGTATAAGCTTCGTCAGACAATAAAGAATCTATTTCTGATGCATCAGCAATTTTTATTTTAATCATCCATCCTGCTCCGTAAGGATCAGAGTTTACTGTTTCAGGAGCACTTTCTAAACTTTCATTAAAAGCAATAATTTCTCCTGTTAAAGGCAAAAACAAATCTGAAACTGTTTTTACAGCTTCAACTGTTCCAAAAACCTCATCTTTATCAAGTGTTTGATCTAAAGTCTCTACTTCAACATACACGATATCTCCTAACTCTTTTTGAGCAAAATGAGTAATTCCTACAGTTGCAACATCTCCTTCGATGCTAACCCATTCGTGATCTTTTGTGTACTTTAAATTTGCTGGTATGCTCATAATAGTATGTTTGAAAATTGATAATTTAATAATTTAGTCACAAATGTAATAATCTTCTAATGAAATCTAGTTTAGAAACCTAAAATTAATTTCCGAAATTATATCGAAGTGTAAACCCTGAGCGAATATTTGTTAACGGAAACGATGTTGAAATTACCGCTTTCGAGAATGAGTGATCGTAATAAAATATAGCCGTTAAGTTTTTACTAAATGAATAATCTGCTGTCACTTTTAGCGACCATATATTTTGTCCTGCAGCTAACTGATTATTATCATAATCCAAATAACGAACTAACGTTTGATTATTTCTCATAGAGAAATCTGCTTTTATATTGATATCACTTTTAATAATTCCTGTTGGACTATCAGCAAGCCTCGATGAGAAAATAACATCTTTAAAACGATATCCTAATCCTACAACATATTCGATTCCTTTTACTTCTGTCAATAAATTATTATCAAAACTCATTGATAATGCTCTGTCTTTTTTGATTTCTGTTAGCAATCTTAAAGAACTCTTTAATTCGAAATCTACTCGAATAAGCGGACTAAATTGCTCTACCAAATTGACATTTGACATGATCGTTTTGTTGTAAAAATTATAATTTACATCTTGATTTTCCCCAGTTGTTAAAGCCTTATCATAATCAAAATTAGACCTGAACTGATTAATTGTATATGATGCTCTGTAATTATGCTGTAAAGAGAAACGCTTGAATTTATCCTTAAAGAATTTATAACGCATTAAACCATTATATTTTATACTCCAGTTTGGAATAGGAAAACTTTTAAAGATTCCTGTCGAAGCCCCGGAAGCATCACTTCCTGAATAAGCTGCTAAAAACGACGGTAATAAAACGGCCTGATTACTTTTTCCGTACCCAATAGGATATCCTGCATTTGATGTATAAATATCTCTTTTGTTTTTATCCGGATCGTTGTTAGGATCTACAGGAGGCGCGGGAATTGGATTTGCCGCATCTCCATATCTCGGAATTGCATCTGCTGAACCATAATAACTTTCAGCTAAACGATTCGCAATAATCAAACGGTTGTTTCTAAAATCATCAAAAGCAGCAGACTGCGTTTCGTTACTTGTAGAAAATGCTGTTTTAATTAATACAGTCGAAATCGAAAACATTCCATACGTATAAGGCGATTGTGCTTCATATACCCCATTTTCAACCTTATATTGCTCAGATGAATTTTCAGAATACGAACGATCCATCGTTAAATCTATTTTCAAATCAGGAAACAAATCTATATTCGTCGTTACTTTTAAAAGCTTATTAGTTACTTGTGTAAAGTTCTGATTAAACTCTTGATAATCTGTCAACCATCCGTTTTTAGCTGCTTCATAACGTACATCATCCTGGCTTCCGAATATAAAACCTAATGTCGGTTTAGATGTTCCTAAGAAACCAACACTTGGTGTGTATCCAGGTAATACCGTTCCGCTATTTTTTGTATAATTAACCTGAATGTTTTTAACGCTAGTCAAAACACCAATTAAACCATCATAAAACGGGCTATTGTTAACAACCGGTTTTGTTGCTGTATTTACAATTTTCTCTCCTGGTTTTGGCGGTGCAACAACTTTAGGTTTTGCAGGTTTTTTCCCCCCCGGCACCAAACCTAAATACTTATACAACATATTCATATTAAAAGTTGTAGTCAACGTATTTGAGTTAGCATTTTGAATTGTATTTCCTAAATTGTATTCAGTACCTGTAGTTTCATCAACAAATTCAGAAAATGCAGTTGACGAACGTTGCCAGCTATAATCTGCCGTATATGAATAACTTGCTTTTACAAAACTAAGCACCGGAATTTTATTGATTGGAATATCATAATTCAACACTAATTGTTGTATGTGTTGATTTGGTGTTCCGATATCAAAATAATCATCCCAGATATTGAAGTCTTCTTTTGGCGAATTATCATCATTTAAAAAGTTTCGAACAATATTATTTGACGCTGCTGTATAGTTTAATTTTAGTGATTTTGTTAAGTTGTAACCAAATCCATATTGATAATTAAAAGCAAAATTTCGTCTGTAAAGCGGATCAAGCCCAATTCCCTGAACCTCAACTTCTCTATATTGCTGACGGTTGCTTTGTCTTAAAATATTAGTATTAAACGTGATATTAGAAGGCAAATAATTAAAATTAAAGTCACTTAACAATTTCCAATAATCACTTTTTTTCATGAATTTGGTTTGTTTAAAAGGAACTACTTCTTTAGGCTGAAAAGTATAAGCATAATTTACTGCTGTATTTGACTGCTCATCTTCGTAACTTTCTACTTCATAATCATGGCGTTCAACCTGGTTGTATGATTGAGAAACTGTTAAGTTTTCAACATCATAAATATGCTGTTTTTGCTCAGGAGCCCTGTCTTTTCTTACGCCAATAAAGTTGATGCTTTTTCTTTTTGTGTAATCTATAGCACGCGTTCTGATATTATCTTTTTCAGCCTGATCTGTTGTTTCTCTTAATAACTGATCTAGTTTTATATCCTGATTAAAAGGATCATATTCCGGCGTGATAACCTCTTCTCCGATAGCATAATTAAACGGCAAATTGATTCCCCATTTTTTCGGAAGCAGTTTTCCTAAATTTAAATTGGTAACAATATTATATTGCTGAATATCTTCACGGTCTCTTTCATTTGCACCTTGCTCTAATGATCCAAAACCAATGGTACTCTTTTTACCTGATGCAGAAATAGTAGCGAAATCAGCCATATTTGTATCGATATTCAATATCGCAGCCATACCGCCTTTGTTATCCATATCAGACATACGAAGTTCGTTAAACCAAACCTCTCCTTTTATATCTTTATGATCTGCCCTGCTTTTTACTCCGACCATTAAGTTTCTCACTAAACCAAAATTAGGATTTCCTTTTATACCTAATCTTAATCTGGTATCACCATCTCCTCCTTCTACATCACCATCGTCGTCTGGATAATATACTCCGTTAATATCTCTTTTTGCAGAGTTAATGTCAAGAGGCATTGCCTTAATTTTCATTTTGGTCAATAAATCAAGTGCTAAATCTATATCATTATCTTCCATCCACACCTGATCAGGACTTATGGCACATGATCCTCCGGTTCTGGTTACTTTTAAAGGAATCTCGACTTGGTAAAAGTTTTGAGTAAAATCATTTCCAAAACGAATAAATCCAACCATTTCATCGTCTAATAATGTACTTTCATTTGGCAAAGATTCAGCATGCAAAAACATTTTAAGTTTTTTGTACTGACGCATGTCAACACTCACATTTTTAAATACTGCTCTTGAATCCTGATATTGTAAACCGGCACCACCAACTCGTACTGCTAAAGCTTGCTCATTTTGATTTATAACTGTGTTATTATTGTACAACTGCTCTCTTTGTACTCCTGGAGGAATTACATAGTTTACAGGACATTTTGTACCGTTTTCCTGAATATTAACTGCTGCAACATCAAATTCTGTATTATCGTCATCCGGATTTGTATCATTTGCATCCAGTGAGCTTGTATATCTTCTCCACTCACCTCTTACAAGGTCTAAAGCTCCAAAACGAACAGTCATCTGATCATTAAAACCTGTCATAAACATACGCATGAATCGAATAGATCTAAAATCTGTTATGTTTCCAATTGTGTTTTGTGGTTGCGAAACAGGAATTTTAAACTGAATCCATCTTGCATTTGTTGTCGTTCCGTTTGGCAATTCAACATTAGATACTTCACGAATATCCGTAATATAATTTTGACCAACTTGCATTCCTGGCTTAAGATCAATGCTGTATTCGTAATATGCATTAATCGTATTCATTGTATTATCACGATTGATATCTTCAACATCCGGCAATGTTGTAGATCCACGATTCGGGTCGTCAATACTAACAGCAGAGTTTCCTTCTAAACCATTATATTTTTTATAACGCTCCAGAACTCCTCCTTCGGTATTTAAATAATACGTATAATCATCTGCAGCCGGATCCGCTTCTCCTGCATAATTGTTATAAACAGATCCTTCTCTTGAGTTTGGCAATCCATCTAAACCAACATCCTGATTTCTTCGATTATCAGCATTCGTATCAAATGCATAAATTAAAGATTGTGATGCCGGAACGTCTCCCCAAAGTGGTTGCGGATTTACCATTACCTGATCCGGGCCTAATCCGTTTTCATATTGTTTTCTTCCATCTTTCAGGACATCTTCAGAGACTTCACCTAAATTGAAATAGATTTTACCGGTATTATTTGTTTGCGCTTCTCCATTTCCTACATACGGGTCAAGTACCCAAAACTGGATATATTCTACATTTCCCTGCTCAAAATTGGTTGAATTTAAAGCACGCATAATTCCACCAAAATTTGAAGTTACAGGATCTGTACTAAAACTTGGATTATTATTGTATGGTCCTCTTTCAGAAGGATAATAACTTAAGTCTAACGTATTGATAACTTGTATTTGTCCTTGTGCAATATCTGTATTCGGATACAATTCTTTACTATAAACCCTTCTTGTTGTATTTAACGACAAATCGTCGTTTGAAATACCGGATGGTTTTGAAGAATAAAAAACAGGATCAATAGTATACCAAGCTAATTTTGATCTTTTAAAACCGTAAGATAAGGTACTTGAATTGGCATTAAAAGTATTATCATTGATCGAATTTATAAACGGCGTAGAAGCTAAGCTCCAGGCATAAGCCGAACGCATATCTATAGTAGATTGTGATCCTTCAAAGTCATCAATATAAATTGTTGGTTCGCCTTCAAAATCACTTGCTTTTGGAGCATCGGGTTTCAAGAAAGCTACTTCTCCACGAATCGAAAGATTAGAAGGAACATCCGTATCTATATTTGGTAATTTATTTACTAATCGTGTAAAGAATGGAACTTCTGTTGCGTAGTTTCCGTTAAAACCGAAAATTGTATTATTTACTGATTCCTGACCGTAACTTGATTTTTGAGTAAATGGCTTTTCAGTCATTTTTAAATAAGTACCTCCAATTACAAAATTATCAGAAATTTTATGCTCAATGTTGAAGCCCATGAATCTTCTGGTTTGTTGCCCGAAGATTGAATTATTTTCTAACGAAACTTCAATTGGTGTATTTGAAGCCTGAAGTGAAGGATCAAGAATCTGAACTCTTCCTAATTGATAATCGACACTATAATCGATACCTTCCATAAGTTTTCTTCCTGCCGCGGTAACTACAACTGAACCTTGCGGTACATTGAATGCACCAATTGGAATACCATTACTTCCTGATGATTTATACTTTCCGCGTAATAAAAATTTATTTTTATCACTGTCTTGTAAAGCTCCGGATTGTGTGTTTCTATACATGTTTCTAAACACGTATTTTTGTTGATTGGCATTATAGGTATTAGGATCTTTATAATTTTCTGCTGAACCTGTATTTTGTAATTTCTTAAATAAAAGTTCTCCAAAAGGTTCTTTGGTCGTGAAAATAATTCGTGCGTTTTGAACGTCTACCGTTACTCCCGGAATATAATCAAAGAAACCATCACCACCACCTTGCGGATCATTATTGTAATTTAATCTGTCTAAGTTAAATACATTCAATAATGGGGTTTGCTCGACTTTGTTATCTGCAGTTGGATTAGAAGGAAAACTAGTTCCTGTAACCGGGCTAATATAATTTATTGGTGAAGGATCTGTATAAAGAATATTTAATCTAAAATCGTCTTGTTTTATTTGATAAGCTTGTGGAATTTGATAGACGTTTTTCATCATCAGGTTCCAAACAGGAGTATTAACGTTTGTTAAACTGCTTTTTAGCATTTTTAAAATCAAACTTTGTGTAATAATAGCCTGATTAGATGTGTTATTTCCTGTTACAATAGTACCATCAACTCCATCACTACCAAATTCTCCAACCTGATACACTTCGTTTCCAACCGTATATTCGTATGCAACTGCTAAAATTTCGTCATTTGCTAAACGTTGCTGCAAAGAGATGTATCCCAATTGTGAGTTAAAAGTATATTCGTTTGAGGTTAATTTCCTGGCATTTTCAAGAACCGAATAATCAGTTCCTTCACTTACTGTTGCGCTGTTAAAACCAGATTTTGCCGTTACAATTTCTCTAATATTTTGATTTAAAAATGATCCTCCCTGCCCAATTGCTTTAGGATCATATTTATTATTCTTATTATCTGTTGGTGAATCAATCGGAACATTAAAAAATCCTGTGGTAGGGTTTACTACTACAAGTTCATTCTCAGGAACTCTGGTTAATTGGCCTTCTCCTAAATCCTGAAGTCCGATAATGTTTCGTAAATTATTATTTGTAGTGCTTACTCTGTTTTGCTTATTGGTTACCCAAACTTCTAATCTTGTAATTTGAACGCGGCTTCTAATTAATGGATAACCTACTAACGATTCATCATACTTGTCTCTAAAGTATTGAGATAAGAAGAAGTGCCTGTCGTTATCATAGTCTAAAGCATATAAATCAAAATTCTGAACCGTTCCGCCACCTTCTGCAACTATACTCTTTGTTTGGGATTTTTGTTCTGAGAAAACTCCGGTAATCGTTGTTCTTCCAAATTGTAATTGTGTTTTTACACCAAATAAGCTCTGAGCCCCACGAATTAGGGAACTATTTAAAGGCATACTAACGTTACCAACTTCTACTTTTTGAATAATATCATCTTCAGAAGGCGTATAGGCTAGTTTAAAGAGGTTTTGAAATGCAAATGTAGATTGTGTATCGTAATTTGCGTTTACTTCTAGTCGGGTACCTACTTTACCCATTAAACTCATACTAATACGCTGGTCAAAATCAAAAGTAAGACTTGACCTGTTTCTTGGAGAAAATGAAGGATTATCTTGTTTTGTATATCGAATACCTAAGTCCATTTCTACGGATCCTGTAGGTTTTACGTCGATTGTATTACTTCCGAAAACACTTTCAAAAAGACTTGAATTTATGTAATATCTCGGCAATAAATCTTTCTTAGCTGCTTCACTGCCAGACTTTTTACCATCGATCGCATCTGATTTTTTTCTGAAATAATCTCTTCTGGATTCTTTCAAAACTAAATCTTCGTACTCTTTTGGGGTTAAAACAATTGGATAGTCGATAGAAAAACCATCAACAGAATTTGTATAGATGTATCGATCTGTTGCCGGATCGTATTTATAAGCCGAAAGTATGCTTGGTGGATTTTCCAACTCAACTTTACCTACAGAAAACTGAGTTTTAGTTGTATCTTGAACTGCTGGATTTACTTGTGCCCGCAAAACATTACCGCAAAATAAAACCAGTAAAAAAATACAAATTTTACGCATACAATTCGTTTATGTTAATTGAGTTATAAACTTTTTAAGGCTTTTTTGATGATTGTTTCAACGGTCGCTTCTGGATCTTCTTTAACAATCTTTTCGACTACTTTTTCAGAAGTTTTTCGAATAAATCCTAAAACTTCCAAAGCAGATAACGCTTCATCTCGATTTGTATTGTTTTGAACTACTGAAACTTCGTCCAAATCGTACAACTTTAACACTTTTTCTTTCAAATCAAGTATAACTCTCTGTGCTGTTTTGTTTCCAATTCCTTTAATAGATTGAATAACTCCTACATCTCCGGAGGCAATAGCGTTTATGATTTGTCTTGGTTCTATTGAAGATAACATTGTTCTGGCAATATTAGCCCCAATTCCAGAGACGGATAATAACATTCTGAATATTTCTCTTTCTGATTTTTCTGCAAAACCAAATAATGTATGCGCATCTTCTTTGATTTGAAGATGCGTATACAATTTTATAAAATCAGCATTTGGAAGAAGAGAAAAGGTATGTAAAGAGATATTTACCTGATATCCAACTCCGTTACAGTCTATTACAACTTCTGTAGGATTTTTCTCAACTAACTTTCCTTGCAAATGTGCTATCATATTTATATTTTATTGCAGCAAATATAACAAAAATGCAATAAAAATAAGACAATTTTATTTGATCCTTACAAGAAATGCTATTTTGCTAATTTATTTTTTTTATTTTCTTTTTCCTGCGCATCAATAACAGCAATTGCCGCCATATTTACCATTTCTTCAACACTTGCTCCTAATTGAAAAATGTGAACCGGTTTACCCATTCCCATCATAATAGGACCAATAGAACTTACTTTATACAATTCTTTCAATAATTTATAAGTAATGTTTGCTGATTCTAAGTTAGCAAAAATCAATGTATTAACTTTTTTACCTGCTAATTTAGAAAAAGGAAATTTCTCTTGTAGCATTTCAGGATTTAAAGCAAAATCGGCCTGAATTTCTCCATCAACAATCATTTCAGGATGGTTTTTATGTAAATAAGCTACAGCTTCTCTTACTTTTGACGCTCCAGGACTTGTAGATGAACCAAAGTTTGAAAATGAAACCATTGCAATAACAGGCTCAACACCAAACATTTTTGCTGTTTTAGCAGTCATAATTGCAATATTTACTAAATCTTCTGAAGAAGGATTTATATTGATTGCAGTATCTGATAAAAACATTGGGCCACGAGAGGTTAACATCATGTTTGCTGTTGCAACAAGTGATGCTCCGTGTGCTTTTTCAATTAATTGTAACATTGGTTTCACCACACTTGGATAACTTCTTGTATGACCTGTTACCAAAGCATCTGCTTCGCCTTCGTTTACCATCATTGCCGCAAAATAGTTTCTTTCGCGCATGTATTTTTGAGCATCCAGTAATGAAACGCCTCTTCTTTCTCTTGTTTCCCAGTATGAAGTTGCAAATCTGTTACGTCTTGCTTCTTCTTCGTTTGTTTTAGGATCAATGATTTCAAGATCAGCATCAAAACCTAATTCGGCTTTTAGTTCTAAAATAACTTCTTTGTTTCCTAATAAAATTGGAAAACCAATACCGTCTTCATGAACAATTTGTGCTGCTTTTAAAACATTTAATTGATCAGCTTCTGCAAAAACAATTCGTTTTGGGTCCATTTTAGCACGGTTTGTAATCAAACGCACCATTTTATTATCGTTACCCATACGTTCGCGAAGCACATCTTCATAAGCTGCCCAGTCTGTAATAGGATTTTTTGCTACACCGGATTCCATTGCTGCTTTTGCAACTGCAGGTGCTACAATTGTAATCAATCTAGGATCAAATGGTTTAGGTATAATATATTCCTGACCAAAACCTAATTTTGTTGCACCGTAAGCTACGTTAACCTGCTCCGGAACTGGCTCTTTTGCCAAAATAGCTAACGCTTTTACAGCAGCCATTTTCATTGCTTCGTTAATTTTCGTAGCACGAACGTCTAGCGCTCCTCTAAAAATATATGGAAAACCTAAAACGTTGTTAACCTGATTAGGAAAGTCTGAACGTCCTGTAGCCATAATAACATCTTTACGAGTTTCTACAGCTAAATTATAATCGATTTCCGGATTTGGATTTGCCATTGCAAAAACAATCGGATTATTTTTCATTGTTAATAACATTGCTGGCGAAAGGATATCTCCTGAAGATAAACCTATAAAAACGTCAGCTCCGTTTACAGCTTCTGCCAAATCAATTTTAGGACCGTCAATTGCATATTTCAATTGCAAATCTGATAGTGAAGGATTATCTTTTGTTAAAAGTCCTTTACTATTAAACATTAAAATATTTTCTACTTTAACACCTAGCAAAACATATAAATCAGTACAAGCTATTGCAGCCGAACCTGCTCCAGAAACTACTACTTTTACATCTTCTGCTTTTTTTCCTGCCAATTCAAGCGCGTTGATTAAAGCTGCAGAAGAAATAATTGCTGTTCCGTGCTGATCATCGTGCATTACCGGAATATCTAATTCTTCTACCAGTCTTCTTTCGATTTCAAAAGATTCCGGTGCTTTAATGTCTTCTAAATTTATTCCTCCAAAAGTTGGAGCAATATTTTTTACGGTCTGAATAAATTCTTCAATATCCTTTGTTCCTATTTCGATGTCAAAAACATCAATATCAGAGAATATTTTAAACAATAAACCTTTACCTTCCATAACTGGTTTAGATGCTTCGGGACCAATGTCTCCAAGGCCTAAAACAGCTGTACCGTTTGATATAACGGCAACTAGATTTCCTTTTGCTGTATATTTATAAACATCATCGATGTTTGCTGCAATTTCTAAACATGGTTCTGCAACACCTGGCGAATAAGCCAAAGAAAGATCTCTTTGGGTTGCGTATTTTTTTGTTGGAACTACCTGAATTTTTCCTGGAGTTGGCTCTGAATGATACAGTAACGCCTCTTTTCTTTTACTCTCTTTGTTCATTGTTTTTAGCTTTTATTCGAGCTTACAAAGATATAAGTCTTGGTTTAAAATGGCGTGTTTTTATAGCTTTCTTTTGTTAAAAAGAAAATTGAGGCGAATCAAAAAAAAAGCCCAACACAATATTGGGCTCTGTTTTTTTACTATTTTTTTGATTTGTTTATTGCGAAATATAAGAATTTAAGTGGTTAATAGTGTCTTTTTGAATTTCTATAATAGCCTTAACCACATCGCTAATAGAAATAATTCCAACTACAATTTCATTGTCTAAAACCGGTAAATGCCTAATACGTTTTGTACTCATAAGCTCCATACAATCTTCGATATTGTTTGACAGATTTACAGAGAAAACGGTACTTTCCATAATTTCGTGAACATAGGTTTCTTTAGACGATTTGTCTTTCAAAACAATTTTTCTGGCATAATCTCTTTCAGACAATATTCCTTTTAAACTGGTTCCGTCAATAACCAGAATTGCTCCAATGTTTTTTTCTCCCATTACTTTTAGGGCTTCATAAACAGTTGTTGTTGAACGTACCGAAAAAACATTTCTCCCTTTTGTGTTTAGTATTTGATCTACAGTCATATCTGAAAAATTTTAATAACTATAAAGTTAAAAAAAAATGTATATAAATGACATTTTTTAAGACCTAACGCATTCATTTTGAATATAATAAGTTAAATTTCGTTTTAAAGAAATTTTAATTTAAAAAAATGAATGAATTTTAAGACTTTTTTGCGAAGAATGCAGGGTTTTTGAGAATAGTGAAGATGTTTAAATTATTCAAAATCAAGTAACTCGTTTATTGATATTTCTAAACCTTTACATATTGCAAGCAGATATAAATAAGTAGGATTAAATTCACCCGCTTCAACTTTATGGATAGATTGCTGATCTTTAAGTATCAATAATCCCAATTTAGCTTGTGACAATCCTTTAGCACTCCTAAGCTCTTTAATCCGAGCACCTAATCGCTTTAATTCTTCTGACTTATCCACTGTTTTATATTTCAGACAATTTGCGTTTTCTATTTATTATTTTTAACATACTATAATATGTTATTTAAAGTTTTTCGTACATTTGATTTTAAAACATTAGACGAAAATATATAATTAAAAAAATCTTATTGATGGTTGAAAATGAAACTAAAAACTTAGAAAATCTACGAAAATTAACCGCTCGCTATTTTAACACATTAAATCCATCAAATGATAAAACCGGGACTTATACCGCTCAAATTAAGTTTGCAAATTATTTTGAGTTGGGTTGCGTTATTACCAATATGATAAAATTATGCATTTTGGCAGTAGATCAAGATTCGCATAAAATTTCAGATAAAAATTCATCTATTAATGTGTCACTTATTCTAGAAATGATTTTAGAAATGTTTCCTATGAATGAATTTGAACTATTAAGTGATATTAGCGAGATACTTATTGCAGATTATTCAAGTGTTAATAAAAAAGATTGAAAATAAAAAAGCTCTTTTCTTATTAGGGAAAAGAGCTTTTTGCATTAAAAATAGTATTTATAAGTAGGTAATTATAAATTCACTTCGTCTGTTCTTCATGTGTTCTTTCTCACTGCATTTTACACCGTCGGCACATTTATTTACCAATTGTGTTTCTCCATATCCTTTTGCCGTTAATCGGCTTTGATCAATTCCTTTTTGTACGAGCCAGTTTTTTGTTGATTCTGCTCTTTTCTCAGATAATACCATATTTTTTGAAGCTGTATCGCGAGAATCTGTATGCGAACGAATATCTAATTTTATAGTTGGATATTGTTTTAACATCGCAACAAGCTTTAATAATTGCGGCTCTGAAGTTTTTTTGATTGTTGCTTTACCTAAATCAAAAAAGTTCATTGGTAAATTAAGCAGTTTAGCCAAATCTGTTCCTACTGCCATTGGCTGAAGTTTTACAGTCTTTAATGTTGCTACTTTTACCATTATAGTTTTTGCTACTATTATTGGTTTGGCTTTCTTTTCTATAGCAATAGGTAAAGTTGTTTTTCCTGATAATTTTTTAATGGCTACCGAAACTTCTTTGATATCATAATCTGTTTTTGATGTTTTTATGAAGTACTTTTTACCGCATTTTACATTTGAAAAAACATAATTCCCTTTTGAATCCGAAACTACTTCTGTTGCTGTTAAACGACCTTCATCAAACAAAATTAAACTTACGTTTGGCAGCGGTTCGTTTGTCTCAGAATCTGTAATTGTTCCTGATAATTCTTGTTCGCAAATTAGTTTACGGAATTCTGTAAATCGATAAACATCATCAAGTCCGTGGCCGTTATCTCTATTTGAAGAGAAAAATCCGTTTCTGTTTTTACTATTGATAATAAAAGCAAAATCGTCTTGTTTACTATTGATTGGCTCACCAAGATTTTGAACTTCATCAAAAGAACCGTCTTTATTTATTTTTGAAACAAAAACATCAAGTCCGCCTAAACCCGGGCGGCCATCGCTTGCAAAATAAAGCTCGTTATCATCTGATATAAAAGGAAAAGTTTCTCTTCCTTCGGTATTGATTTCCGGACCTAAATTTTCGGGTTTACCAAAAGTTCCGTCTCCATTTACAGCGACTTTAAATAAATCTGAAAGCCCCAAAGTTCCGGGCATATCTGATGCAAAATATAATGTTTTTTCATCACTGCTTAATGATGGATGTGCAACGCTGTATTGATCGCTATTAAATGGAAGTTCTTCAACTTTATTCCATTTACCATCGATTAAAATAGCTCTGTATAGTTTTAATAATGTAACTCTATTTTCATTATGTCTTTTTTTACCATTTATAGAATTATTTCTGGTAAAATACATCGTTTTTCCATCTTTTGAGAAAACCGGTGTCGATTCATTGAAATTTACAATCAATTCGTTTTTATGAAAAAGTGTTGGCGTTCCGATGCTTCCATCCGCCATTAATTCAACTGAATATAAAGCCGAAATAGCTTTATTTGTCCATTTAAAACTCTTTTTAAATATACTTCCCGTATCTCTGGCAGATGTAAAAACTAATTTATTATCCAGAATGGTACTTCCGTAATCAGAATCTTTAGAATTGATTCCGGCATCGGCAATTTCATATCGGCCTGAATTTGTTTTAATGTCTTCGAGATAATTTCTGTATTTTTTGAATAAAATTGCTCTCTTATCTGAAGGTGTTTTTTGACTGAATTTTTCTAAAACTTCATCTGATTTGCTATAATCTCCTGCCGATTTTAAACATT
This sequence comes from Flavobacterium sp. LC2016-13, assembly GCF_009707955.1. GTDB lineage: Bacteria > Bacteroidota > Bacteroidia > Flavobacteriales > Flavobacteriaceae > Flavobacterium. The sequence continues at coordinate 431,466 of NZ_WMDQ01000001.1, forward strand.
GGGAATATCTGTAAAAATATTCTGCCTGCTGATTTTCATTAAATAAAAACAAATCTTTATAACATCTTAATGCTTCTGTAAATGCTCCGCTATAATAATACGAGTTACCAAGCCTTTGCAAAACATGTTCGTCTTTGTAACCTTTGTTTATTACATTTTCATATAATTTTATAGCATCGGCGTAAGCATAATTATCATACTTTTTATCAGCATTTTTTATGGTTGAAGTTTGCGCATTTGCATTTATAAAAAAACATATCAACAAAAGGGAATAAGCTAAATTTTTAATTTTCATATTTACTCTATTAAAAGAATCTTGGAGATGTCATTCTGTTATAATTATTGAAAAAATCGAAACGCAGGAAAATTTCATGAGATCCTGAATTGTATCTTCTTAAATTAGTCGTTTCATGGTCATAACCATAACCTATATATAGTCCGTTAGTAACTTGAAAACCTGCCATTGCACTTACTGATGCGCTCCAGCGATACGCAAGACCAACAACAAATTTATCGTTGAACATAAAATTACCCGAAACATCAACTTGTAAAGGCGCTCCTTCGACCATTTTTGTTAATACTGCCGGTTTGAATTTTATATATTCTAAATGATCTAAATTAAATACATAACCTGCCATAAAATAATAGTTGATTTTATCTTTAAAAATAGCAACATCATCATCGTTATAACGATTTGTCTGGATAAAATTAGGAACTGATAATCCTAAATATGCTTTATCTGAATGCCAATAAATTCCGGCTCCGACATTTGGTGTAAATTTATTTTTTAAATCCTGAAATTGCGGATCATCCTGATCTTCGTATGATAATTTATTTACATCAAGATTAAAAAGATTTGCTGTTCCTTTTATTCCGAAAGAAAGTTTGAATGATTCAGAAGTTGGAATACTATAAGATAAATCAGCCGACAATGTGTTTTCATTCGTTGGCCCGATTTTATCGTTTACCAAAGAAACGCCTAATCCTAATTTGCTATTATTTAAAGGTGTATTTACAGAAAAAGTACTTGTTACCGGCGCTCCGTCAAGTCCAACCCATTGTGTACGATATAACCCGAAAACGCTTAATACACCTCGCGAACCTGCATACGCCGGATTAATTTCGATCGTATTATACATGTATTGTGTAAATTGCGCGTCTTGCTGAGCTGAACACACAACTGAAAAAAACATAAAAACTAAAATTAATTTTTTCATAATAAGTTTTAAAATGGCTTAGTCAAACTAAGCCGTTTATTTTTTATTTATTGAGATATAAGTAGCCTGATTTTTCGTGTTGATTTGATTCGCTATCTCTGTATTTCAAGATGTAGAAATAAGTTCCAACCGGTAAACCTTCAGATTGTTTTACTGTTGTACGTCCCGCAGAAAAACCTCTAAAAGCTCTTTCTTCGTTGTTGTAATGATCAATATCAAATACTAATACTCCCCAACGATTATATATTTCAACTGTATTATCAGGATAACATTCTAATCCCTGAATATAGAATCTTTCGTTTTTACTATCTCCGTTTGGAGAAAACGCATTTAGAACATTAATTTGACAACCGTTTAGCGGTAAAACTGTTGGTTTATCTTCCAGGTTACTTCCGTTATCTGATTTATCTTCTACAAGAATTCCTTTTTCACTTCGTCCTTGTACAGTTGCCTGATTGCTTACGCTTCCAAAATTAATATCACTTTGTTTTATGGTGTATTTTGCCGTAAAAGTGTTTTCGTCTGATTCATTTACATCTAAATCTATCGCTTGTCCCGAAACAATAACTCCAGGTAAAGGATCTATGATTGTAATACCTTTTAATGGAACATTACCTGTATTTGTGATCTTGAATTTATAGGTAATTGTTTCACCTGCATTTGCAAATCCGCTTGCATTTTCATCATTAAAAGTTGCCGTTTTGATCACTGCAATTGCCGGAACTTCGACAAAAACATTCAGCGTTGCACTACTACAATTTGATGCACTTGCTTTTTCGCAAATTTGATAATTTAATGTGTAATGTCCGCCTGGTGTATTTGGTTTCACACTAATAGTTCCGTCAGAATTAAATTCAAAATAAGGACTTGCCGGTGTATTTGAAATTATAACATCTGTTGCATTAACCGGTAATCCGCTTAATGTATCGTTATCCAGAATGTTGATAAATTCTAATGAACCATTAATTCCGTCAACTGCAATTTCTCCATCATTATTGGCTACAATTACTTTATTTGGAGTAACCGGAACCACTGAATTTAACACTTTTACATTTACAACAGCCTGACTGCAATTAGATAAATGCAATGCATCGCAAATTTGATATGTAAGTTGATAATCTCCTGATGGTGTTCCTGGTTTTACATCGACAGAACCATTTGCATTTAAAATTAAATTAGCATTTGAAATTACTGTACTTAAAACTACATCTGCAGGATTAATTGTTAATCCGTTTAGTTTATCATTATCGAATACATTTGTTGATGTACTTGTTCCTTTACTAGCATCTATTGGTCCAGCTGTATCATCATTTGCTTTAATTGTAAAAGTTGGACTTGCATTACATTGCGGAGTTGCCGCCGGATAATTTACAGGAACACTAACTGTTGGGTTTAATGAAAACTCCATTGTAACTGCCGGTTTTGTGTTTTCAAATCCATCAGCACCTTCTGTCCATTGACCATTTGCCAATAACCATCCCGGCCAGTCTAATCCATTTCCGTCATTATCAATAATAGCACCCAGCCATAAAATATTTCCGCTTAATGGTAAATTGGTTTGAGTTGCTACTACATTATTATTACTGTCAATCCATTTAATTGTCAATAAATTATTTGGCGTAAAATTGTCAGGGACAACATTATAAGATACGTAAGGAACATTATTAGAACAATAACTGTTTGCCGTAACTGTCATTGTTGGTTCATCAACAGTTACTTCGATAGTTGCTGTGCTACAATTTGTAGGGTTTAGTTTTTCGCATATTTGATAAACTATTTCATAAGTTCCTCTTGGCGCATTTGCTCCTACTGTTACCGTTCCGTCAGGGTTTAATGTTAAAACCCCTTTTGGATCTGCTGTTACGATTGAAAGATTCAAATCTGCTGCAACAACTGGTAATCCATTGTTTTTATCATTATCAAAAACATTCACAACCGTTTGAGGCTGATTTATTCCAACAACTGATGGAACTGTATCCGGATTAGCTTTTAAATCTCCTGCCGTTACGATTACTTCGATAGTTGCTGTACTGCAATTTGTTGGGTTTAATTTTTCACAAATCTGGTATGTCAAATCGTAAGTTCCTGCTGGTGCATTTGCACCTACTGTTACTGTTCCATCAGGATTTAATGTTAAAACCCCTTTTGGATCTGCTGTTACGATTGATAAGTTTAAATCTGTTGAAACAACTGCTATTCCGTTATTGGTATCATTATCAAAAACATTCACAACCGTCTGTGGCTGATTTGTTGTGATAACTGAAGCAACTGTATCGGTATTGGCTTTTAAATCTCCCGCTGAAACAACTATCGTACTTTTCGCTGAATCGCAATTTGTTGGGTTTGTAATTTCACAGATGCTGTATTCTACTTCGTAATTTCCTGCCGGTGTGCCCGCAGGTACGCTTACCGTTCCGTCTGAATTTAAGGTAAATCCTGTTGGAACCGTGATTGGTGTTAATTTAACTTCGCCTGCACTTGTTCCAATTACTACCGGATTTCCGTTTAACGTGTCATTTAAAACCAATGATTCTGTTTTACCTCCAACATTTCCTCTTACTATCGTAGTTGTCGTTTCTGTTACCGCATCAATTCCAGGAGCCGTTACGGTTACTTCGATAGTTGCTGTACTGCAGTTGGTTGGGTTTAATTTTTCACAAATCTGATATGTCAAATCGTAAGTTCCTGCTGGTGCATTTGCGTCTACTGTTACTGTTCCGTCTGCATTTAATGTTAAAACTCCTTTTGGATCTGCCGTTACGATTGAAAGGTTCAAGTCTGCTGCAACAACTGCTGCTCCGTTATTGGTATCATTATCAAAAACATTCACAACCGTTTGTGGCTGATTTGTTGTGATAACTGAAGCAACTGTATCGGTATTGGCTTTTAAATCTCCTGCAGAAACTACAATCGTACTTTTTGCTGAATCGCAGTTCGTTGGGTTTGTAATTTCACAGATGCTGTATTCTAATTCGTAGTTTCCTGCAGGTGTTCCTGCCGGTACACTTACCGTTCCGTCCGCATTTAAGATAAATCCTGTTGGAACTGAAATTGGCGTTAATTTAACGTCTCCGTTTTGGGTTCCGATCACAACCGGATTTCCGTTTAATGTGTCATTTAAAACCAATGATTCTGTTTTACCTCCAACATTTCCTCTTACTATAGTGGCTGTCGTTTCCGTTACCGCATCAATTCTAGGAGCCGTTACGGTTACTTCGATAGTTGCTGTACTGCAGTTGGTTGGGTTTAATTTTTCACAGATTTGGTATGTCAAATCGTATGTTCCTGCTGGTGCGTTTGCGCCTACCGTTACTGTTCCGTCTGCATTTAATGTTAAAACTCCTTTTGGATCTGCCGTTACGATTGAAAGGTTCAGATCTGCTACAACAACTGCTGCTCCGTTATTGGTATCGTTATCAAAAACATTCACAACCGTTTGCGGCTGGTTTGTTGTGATAACCGAAGGAACTGTATCAGCATTCGCTTTTAAATCTCCTGCTGAAACTACAATCGTACTTTTTGCTGAATCGCAATTGGTTGGATTTGTGATCTCGCAGATGCTGTATTCTACTTCGTAGTTTCCTGCCGTTGTACCAGCCGGTACGCTTACCGTTCCGTCTGCATTTAACGTAAAGCCTGTTGGAACTGTGATTGGAGTCAATTTAACTTCTCCGTTTTGTGTTCCAATCACAACCGGATTTCCGTTTAACGTGTCATTTAAAACCAATGATTCTGTTTTACCTCCAACATTTCCTCTTACTATTGTTGATGTTGTTTCCGTAACTGCGTCGATTCCAGGAGCTGTTACTGTTACTTCGATAGTTGCTGTACTGCAGTTGGTTGGGTTTAATTTTTCACAAATCTGGTATGTCAAATCGTATGTTCCTGCTGGCGCATTTGCGCCTACCGTTACTGTTCCGTCTGTATTTAATGTTAAAACTCCTTTTGGATCTGCCGTTACGATTGAAAGGTTCAGGTCTGCTGCAACAACTGCTACTGCATTATTGGTATCATTATCAAAAACATTCACAACCGTCTGTGGCTGGTTTGTTGTGATAACCGATGGAACTGTATCAGCATTCGCTTTTAAATCTCCTGCCGATACAACTATCGTACTTTTTGCTGAATCGCAATTCGTTGGATTTGTAATTTCACAGATGCTGTATTCTACTTCGTAGTTTCCTGTAGGTGTTCCCGCTGGTACGCTTACCGTTCCGTCTGCATTCAAGGTAAATCCTGTTGGAACTGTAATAGCTGTTAATTTAACTTCGCCTGCACTTGTTCCGATGACAACCGGATTCCCGTTTAACGTATCATTTAAAACCAATGATTCTGTTTTTCCTCCTATATTTCCTCTTACTATCGTAGATGTTGTTTCTGTTACCGCATCAATTCCAGGAGCCGTTACGGTTACTTCGATAGTTGCTGTACTGCAGTTGGTTGGGTTTAATTTTTCACAAATTTGGTATGTCAAATCGTATGTTCCTGCTGGTGCGTTTGCGCCTACCGTTACGGTTCCGTCAGGGTTTAAGGTTAAAACTCCTTTTGGATCTGCTGTTACTATTGAAAGGCTCAGATCTGCTGCAACAACTGCTGCTCCGTTATTGGTATCGTTATCAAAAACATTTACAACCGTTTGTGGCTGATTTGTTGTGATAACTGAAGCAACTGTATCGGTATTGGCTTTTAAATCTCCTGCAGAAACTACAATCGTACTTTTTGCTGAATCGCAGTTCGTTGGGTTTGTAATTTCACAGATGCTGTATTCTACTTCGTAGTTTCCTGCAGGTGTTCCCGCTGCAACGGTTACTGTTCCGTTTGCATTCAGCGTTAATCTAATTGGAACTGTGATAGCCGTTAATTTTACCTGTCCTGCAGCCGTTCCGATTACAACCGGATTTCCGTTTAAGGTATCATTCGCTACTAACGTTGCCGTTGTACCTCCTGTGTTTCCGTTGATTGCCGGTGTTGTCGTTTCCGTTACTGCATCGATTACTGCTTCTCCAACAACTATTGTGCTTTTAACAGCGTCACAGTTTGTCGGGTTTGTTATTTCGCAGATGCTGTATTCTACTTCGTAGTTTCCTTTTGGGGTGTTGGCTGCAACGGTTACTGTTCCGTTTGCGTTCAGGGTTAATCCTGTTGGAACTGTAATAGCTGTTAATTTAACTTGTCCGCTTTGGGTTCCGATTACAACCGGGTTTCCGTTTAGGGTATCATTCGCTACTAACGTTGCCGTTGTACCGCCTGTGTTTCCGTTGATTGAAGTTGTCGTTTCCGTAACGGCATCGATTACTGCCTGATCCACAACCACGATACTTTTTGTTGTATCACAGTTTGTCGGGTTGGTAATCTCGCAGATGCTGTATTCTACTTCGTAGTTTCCTTTTGGTGTGTTCGCTGCAACTGTTACTGTTCCGTTTGCATTCAGCGTTAATCCTGTTGGAACTGTGATAGCCGTTAATTTTACCTGTCCTGCAGCTGTTCCAATCACAACCGGATTTCCGTCTAGGGTATCATTTGCTACTAACGTTGCCGTTGTACCGCCTGTGTTTCCGTTGATTGCCGGTGTTGTCGTTTCCGTTACGGCATCGATTATTGCCTGATCCACAACAATTGTGCTTTTAACAGCGTCACAGTTTGTTGGGTTGGTAATCTCACAGATGCTGTATTCTACTTCGTAATTTCCTTTTGGGGTATTTGGTGCAACTGTTACTGTTCCGTTTGCATTCAGCGTTAATCCTGTTGGAACTGTAATAGCCGTTAATTTAACTTGTCCGTTTTGGGTTCCGATTACAACCGGGTTTCCGTTCAGGGTATCATTGGCTACTAACGTTGCCGTTGTACCACCCGTGTTTCCGTTGATCGAAGTTGTTGTTTCCGTAACGGCATCGATTACTGCCTGATCCACAACCACGATACTTTTTGTTGTATCACAGTTTGTCGGGTTGGTAATCTCGCAGATGCTGTATTCTACTTCGTAGTTTCCTTTTGGTGTGTTCGCTGCAACTGTTACTGTTCCGTTTGCATTCAGCGTTAATCCTGTTGGAACTGTGATAGCCGTTAATTTAACTTGTCCGTTTTGGATTCCGATTACTACCGGATTTCCGTTTAAGGTATCATTGGCAACCAACGTTGCTGTTGTACCGCCTGTATTTCCGTTGATTGCCGGTGTTGTCGTTTCCGTTACGGCATCGATTATTGCCTGATCCACAACCACGATACTTTTTGTTGTATCACAGTTTGTCGGGTTGGTAATCTCACAGATGCTGTATTCTACTTCGTAGTTTCCTTTTGGTGTGTTCGCTGCAACTGTTACTGTTCCGTTTGCATTCAGCGTTAATCCTGTTGGAACTGTGATAGCCGTTAATTTAACTTGTCCGTTTTGGATTCCGATTACAACCGGGTTACCGTTCAGGGTATCATTCGCTACCAACGTTGCTGTTGTACCGCCTGTATTTCCGTTGATTGCCGGTGTTGTTGTTTCCGTAACCGCGTCGATTACTGCCTGATCCACAACCACGATACTTTTTGTTGTATCACAGTTTGTCGGGTTGGTAATCTCACAGATGCTGTATTCTACTTCGTAATTTCCTTTTGGTGTGTTCGCTGCAACTGTTACTGTTCCGTTTGCGTTCAGGGTTAATCCTGTTGGAACTGTAATCGCGGTCAATTTTACCTGTCCGTTTTGTGTTCCGATTACTACCGGATTTCCGTTCAGGGTATCATTGGCTACCAACGTTGCCGTTGTACCGCCTGTGTTTCCGTTGATTGAAGTTGTCATTTCCGTAACTGCGTCGATTACTGCTTCTTTTACAACCACGATACTTTTTACCTGATCACAGTTTGTCGGGTTAGTAATCTCGCAGATGCTGTATTCTACTTCATAGTTTCCTGCAGGTGTGTTTGGTGCAACTGTTACTGTTCCGTTTGCGTTCAGGGTTAATCCTGTTGGAACTGTAATCGCTGTTAATTTAACTTGTCCGTTTTGTGTTCCGATTACTACCGGATTTCCGTTTAGGGTATCATTCGCTACCAACGTTGCTGTTGTACCACCCGTGTTTCCGTTGATTGCCGGTGTTGTAGTTTCCGTAACGGCATCGATTACAGCTTCTCCAACAACTATTGTGCTTTTAACTGCATCACAGTTTGTCGGATTGGTAATCTCACAGATGCTGTATTCTACTTCGTAGTTTCCTTTTGGTGTGTTCGCTGCAACTGTTACTGTTCCGTTTGCGTTCAGCGTTAATCCTGTTGGAACTGTAATCGCGGTCAATTTTACCTGTCCGTTTTGTGTTCCGATTACTACCGGATTTCCGTTCAGGGTATCATTGGCTACCAACGTTGCCGTTGTACCTCCTGTGTTTCCGTTGATCGAAGTTGTTGTTTCCGTAACCGCATCGATTACTGCCTGATCCACAACTACGATACTTTTTGTTGTATCACAGTTTGTCGGGTTTGTAATCTCGCAGATGCTGTATTCTACTTCGTAATTTCCTTTTGGTGTGTTTGGTGCAACTGTTACCGTTCCGTTTGCGTTCAGGGTTAATCCTGTTGGAACTGTAATAGCTGTTAATTTAACTTGTCCTGCAGCGGTTCCGATCACAACAGGATTTCCGTTCAGGGTATCATTGGCAACCAACGTTGCCGTTGTACCGCCTGTATTTCCATTGATTGCCGGTGTTGTTGTTTCCGTAACGGCATCGATTACTGCCTGATCCACAACCACGATACTTTTTGTTGTATCACAGTTTGTCGGGTTTGTAATCTCGCAGATGCTGTATTCTACTTCGTAGTTTCCTTTTGGTGTATTTGGTGCAACTGTTACCGTTCCGTTTGCATTCAGCGTTAATCCTGTTGGAACTGTAATGGCAGTTAATTTAACTTGTCCTGCAGCGGTTCCAATCACAACCGGATTTCCGTCTAGGGTATCATTTGCTACTAACGTTGCTGTTGTACCGCCTGTGTTTCCGTTGATTGAAGTTGTTGTTTCCGTAACCGCGTCGATTACTGGCGCAACTACAGTTATTTTTACCGAAGCTGTGCTACAATTTGTAGGATTTATTTTTTCACAAATAGTATAATCAAAAGTATAATTTCCTGCTGGTGTTAATGCATTTACACTAACAGCTCCAGTGGTTGTATTAAAGTTTAAAACTGATGGTAAAGTACTTGCTAAAGTAATAGTTACATCATTTTCAATTACATTATTACAATTCAAACTGTCATTACTTAATACAGTTGAAACTGCTGTTCCGCCTGAATATCCATTAAAATTAGAAACAATATCATCATTTGCTTTTATTGGGCCTACTATTTTTACCGTTTGGGTACAAGTTTGCGTGTTTCCGGAATTATCCGTTACCGTCCATGTAACTGTGGTTACTCCGATAGGGAAAGTTGTTGGTGCATTATTGGTTACCGAAGCAACGCCACAATTGTCTGCCGTTGTTGGTGTTCCCAAAACAACGCCTGTTGCTGTACATGAATTGGCATCGGCCGCTTTGGTAACATTCGCAGGGCACGTAATTGTTGGTTTTTGTGTATCTGTAACGGTTACCGTTTGAGTACACGTTTGCGTGTTTCCTGAATTATCCGTTACCGTCCATGTAACTGTGGTTACTCCGATAGGGAAAGTTGTTGGTGCATTATTGGTTACCGAAGCAACGCCACAATTGTCTGCCGTTGTTGGTGTTCCCAAAACAACGCCTGTTGCTGTACATGAATTGGCATCGGCTGCTTTGGTAACATTCGCAGGACAAGTAATTGTTGGTTTTTGTGTATCGCTAACTTTAACTGTCGAAGCTGCCGAAGTGTTTTCACAAGTTGTTGTCGAATTTGTAACTTTAACTTTATAAGCTCCATCAGCCGTCACAACTAATGTCGATGCTGTTTGTCCGCTAATTACAATATTATCTTTATACCAAACATAAGCTGGAGAAGCTGCATTTGTAACAGCAGTCAAAGTAGTTGTAGCACATGCCGTTAATGTTCCTGTTATAGAAGCTGTCGGAGTTGGATTAACTGTTACGGTTCTTGTCGAAGTAGCATCTGCACAACCTCCGGTTCCTGTAACTCTATATGTAATTGTAACTGTTCCGGCAACAACTCCTGTAATTAGTCCACTTGAATTTACTGTGGCAATGGTTGCATCACTACTTGTCCATGTACCGCCTGAATTTCCATTTGATGTAAAAGTTGTTGTACCTGAAATACAAATGTTTTGTGTACCGGATAACGTTCCTGCATTTGGTGCAGTTGCAACCGTTACTACAACTGGTTTTATATCTGAACATCCAGCTGCAGTTGTGCCTTTTATATAATATGTTCCTGCAGTAGCAGCAGTTGGTGTACTGTAAGCAGTTGTAGCTGCAGCATCTGTCCAATAAGTAAATGTTAAACCAGAAGTACTACCTGCTGTAATTGCTGTAGCAGTAATATCAACTTTTGATGGAGCACATACTGATGCCGGATTAGTAATAACAACTGTTGGCAAAGGATTTGGAGTAGTCGAAACACTAGCTGAGTTATTTGCCGAATTAGTATCCGGAACTGAACTTGGTATTGCAGCTGTATTTGTATAAACTCCACTTGCATTTACTTTAGCAACAATTTTTAAAGTTGCCGAAATTCCACCATCTACATCGCCAATACTCCAGACTCCGGTTGTTGAATTATAAGTACCAACTGATGGTGTTGAACTAACAAATGTATAACCGGTAGGAAGTAAATCATTTACCGAAACTCCAGAGGCATTATTTGAACCAAGGTTACTTAGTTTCACTGTAAATTCTACATTTGATCCTACACATGGTGTTGCATTATCAACTGTTTTTGTAACTGCTAAATCAGTACATAAAGTAACTGATACAGGTTTTGATTGCGTTTGAGCTCCACATGTTAATGTTGAAGCTACTGAATAAGCACCAGTTTTAGTGGCTGTATATGTACTTGAATTTGCTCCGGAAATTGCCGTCCCATTCAAATACCATTGGTATGGAGCAAATCCTGATGGAGTTGTTAACATTGCAGAGCTATTTGTACATCCTCCTCCAGAAACATAAGTAAATGTTGGATCTTCAGGCTGAACAGCAAAATTAGAGAAAAAACCCGCCATAGAGAAACCTCCACCTTGTTGTACAATCGAAACTGTTAATTTGGCATCACTTGATATAGAAAGAATATCTGGACTTCCAATATTAGTATCTTCAAAATTTATCAAATACCAGCCGGTTGTTCCTAATTGATGACGTACTGCTACTCCAGATTTTGTCTCAATATCTACTCCATTTATATATACTTTTGAAGTAGCATCTTTTAAAAGAACATATCCAAAATATGGTAATGAACCTGTACCGTAATTTCTAAATTTTGCCGTTTCGATAAATTTAGATCCTCCACATTCAGAAACGGGAGCAATTGTAGAAATATCAACCTCACATGATTGTGCTGTACCTGAGTAAACGGCAACATTTTTATCTGCAGAAACTCTTGAAGCTGAAAAACTGGTATTAGAAACACCATTTTTAAATGTAAAAAAGTTTCCTGCTGTAGCTAAAACAGTTGTTGTTGTTGCTGTTAATGCTCCCGTTACAGAAAAAGTATTTACTGTAACAGTAGTATTATCTTTTGTTGCCACAACAGTAGTTTGTTCTGCCGTATCATTTCCTTTTCCTCTTTCAATAAAATATTCTGAACCTAAAACTGCCTCTGGAGGAACTTGATTATAAGCTCCATCTCCACAGCCACCAGGAGTATCAATCGCTGCAGACGTATTCATTACAGTAGGATTTGAAGACTGCACTAAAGTTCCTATTGCTGTTTTAAATAAGTAACTTTGTCCTGCATTTAATGTAGCTTTTACAACACCACCAATTGTAACAGTCGTACCATTAGTGATAGCCATAATGCTATAGATTGGACGTTGATCGCCATAATTGTTAAAATTCCCTAAAGAACCATCTCTGTAATATCCTACTCTAAATCTTACTCCAACTCCTGCATCTCCAAAACTTGTCAATGCGGCATTTCCTTTTATATCCTGATCTGTACCATCACCGCCTAAAGCATCAGAAGCTACATTTCGTAAATTGATCGATATCGGGCCAGTACCTGTAACGATCAATCCCGCCGCATTCAAAACTGTATCAAACGCAAATGCAGGTGCTGCACTAGGTAACCCCGCAAATCTATACACGGCAGGCGTTCCTTTTACAGCTGATAAAGTTGTTATTGCAGTACCATCACTTTTTGTTATAGTAATACTTACAGCAGTTGTAGAATTAGTTGCAATTACAATTTCATTTGCTTTACTAAAATACTGCCAAGGCGCAGGTGCAATATAATGCTTGTTATAAAATTGAGCTGAAGCATTATAGCTAACGAATAAAAATAAAATAAAAGAGATTAGTCTAAATAAATTAAACTTCCTAAAAGTAAAGTTACGCATACACAACTGTGATTTGAAAAATAAAAATATTGTAAACCAAAGAACCTATCTTGGTTTTCAGCATATAGGACAGATACGAAATAATAGTAAAAATGGATTTTGGAAATTTTATAAAAGTCTTTCTAAGATTTTTATAAAAATGACTCAGCGTACGGACCATATTGTTTGAAGGGTTCAGACTAAAAAAATAGCGATTAGATTAAATTAGTAGTTTTTGGCACAGCGAAAGTATGCAACCCCCTGTATTTTAGCCACTTTAGTCGATCAACTACCCATAAAAACGTTAAACAACACTTTTTATCGCTCAAAATTAACTCTGAACTACAGAAAACTTAACTATTCTGTAACGAAAATGAAGAAAATTCTTAATTTTTTATTGATTTGTCAATAATTTTAGAACAAAGCAACAAAAACGCAAATAAAACTTACAATACAAGCATACAAAAAATACACTAACAAACTCTAATTCAATATTTTAAATAAAAAATAAACAAATTAATATCTTACGAAATATTAACCTTGATTTAAAAGGAATTTTACGAATTAAAATTTGGGAAAATGTATTTTGAAATCTTTAAAATACAAGAAAATATTTACACTTAAAATTACTTTATTTTAAATTTTAGTGCCAATAAAAAATGAAATAATAAGAAAGGGAGCACAAAAAACTGTGATAAATTTTCAACCTAAACTTACATTTAGGATTTATTCTAAAAATTTAATATTGCGTTTTAAGCCTTCGAATTTTGTTCTTTTGATTGGAGAATTTTTAAAAACAGAGCGAAAAGTTTCTTCAGTAATTTCAATCCAATCTTTTTTGGAGAATGAAAGTAACTCAGGATTTGGGTTAAATAATGGTTCAGAATGAGATTTTGAAAATCTATTCCACGGGCAAACATCCTGACAAGTATCACAACCAAACATCCATTCATCAAATTTACCTTTCATTTCATAAGGAATATTTTCTTTAAGTTCAATGGTGTAATAAGAAATACATTTACTTCCGTCAATTATGTGAGGTGCCACTATAGCTTGTGTAGGACAAGCGTCGATACAGGCAGTACATGAACCACAATGATCTGTAGTTGCGTGGTCATATTCTAAATCTAAATCGAGTATTAATTCGGCAATAAAATAAAAAGAACCTACTTTTTGAGTGATTAAATTACCGCTTTTACCAATCCATCCTAATCCGCTTTTTGCTGCCCAGGCTCTGTCTAAAACAGGCGCCGAATCTACAAAAGCACGACCAGATACGTCTCCAATATTTTCCTGAATAGAAAAAAGAAATTCTTTTAATTTCTCTTTGATAACAAAATGATAATCCTGTCCGTAAGCATATTTTGAGATTTTAAAACTTTCCTGAGTTTGAGTTTCAGGTGGGTAATAATTTAATAAAAGTGACACTACACTCTTTGCGTCATCAACCAGTAAGGTCGGATCTAAGCGTTTGTCAAAATGGTTTTCCATATAGGCCATTTGACCATGATGGTTTTTATTTAACCATTTTTCAAGTCGAGGCGCTTCTTCTTCTAAAAAACCAGCTTTAGATATACCACAAGCAAGAAAGCCAAGCCTTTTTGCTTCTGATTTTATAAATTCCGAATATGTTTCTTTAGAATTAATACTCATCTTTTTGAGAATAAAACTTCTACATTAACAGGTTTTAAAGTAATTAGAGGATTAAACTTAACATTATCATTGTTAGCTTTAATCTCATATTTTTTTTATGATATGAGCGATAGTCAGACACATTTCATAAATAGCAAATCCTGAACCAATACACATTCTTGGTCCTGCGCCAAAAGGATAAAAGTATTGCATAGAAATCTTCTTTTGATCTCCCAGAAAACGTTCCGGATCAAATTTATCAGGATTCTCCCAGTATTTCGGATTTCGATGTAACTCATAAAATGAAACTCCAATAAGAGTTTCTTTCTTTATATTAAATCCGGCCAATGTATCATCTTCTACATTTTGTCTATCAGTAATCCATGCTGGCGGATATAAACGCATCGCTTCATTCAAAACAGCATTTGTATATGTCATTTTTTGTAACTGCTCAACAATATTGTCTGTTTGCGATTCAATCTCTATAATTTCGTTTAGTATCTTTTGTTGTACTTCGGGATGTCTTCCCAAAAGATAAACAGCAAAAGTCAATGCATTTGCAGTAGTTTCATGCCCTGCTATAAACAGAATTTTTATTTCATCAATTAACTGGCTTATAGACATGGGTTCACCCGTATCTTCATAGCGAGTTTCAAGAAGCATGTTAAGTAAATCATTAAATTCTTCATGAGAAGAATTTCTAATATCAATAATTTCTTTAATAATGGCATTATTTTCTAAAGCCAATTGCTGGTGTTTTTTTACCTGACCAGTTAAAGAGAACCACCACGCTTTATGCGGAAGCCTGATTTCTTTGATTAAAAAGTTTTGAACTTCTTCAATAATAAACTTTATTCTATTTAGTTTTTCTTCCGAAATTGAAAGCTCGAATAAAGATTTAGCAACGACATTAAATGCTAACTGACTCATTACAGGAAAAAGATCAATTGTCTTTTCTTCCATTAAACCATCTAATTCTGAAATAATAGTCTGATTCATGTTTTCGACTAACTGATTCATTTTTTGCCTATGAAACGCAGGCTGAATGAGTCGTCTTTGCTTTAACCAAAAATCACCATCAACTGTTAAAAGTCCATTTCCTAAATATTTTGAAAGATAAACAGATTGAAATTTAGACTTATGATAATTCTTATGGTTCTTTTGTAATATGTACTGAGCAACCTCATTATCTCGTGATAAAATAATATACTTAGAAAACCCAATCTTGATTGAAAAGGAATCTCCAAATTTATCAAAATATCTTCTATGATAAGGAATGGGATTTCTACGCACTCCTTCAGCATCTATCAGAAATCTACCTATTGATAATTTATTTGGATAATTATATTTTTTATTCTCAGACATTAATATAATTATTAAAACAATCCGCCTTGAATATTGGTGTTTACTTTTCCTAAATGCTTATATGCTTTCTCGGTCACTTCGCGTCCACGCGGTGTACGCATAATAAAACCTTCCTGTATTAAAAAAGGTTCATAAACTTCCTCGATTGTTTCGCTGCTTTCAGAAACGGCAGTTGCCAAAGTTGAAAGTCCAACAGGGCCACCTTTAAATTTATTAATGATCGTTAATAGAATTTTATTGTCCATTTCATCAAGTCCGTGTGCATCTACGTTAAGGGCTTTTAAAGCATAACGTGCAATTTCAAGATCAATAGTTCCATTTCCTTTTATTTGTGCAAAATCACGAACTCTGCGTAACAATGCATTTGCAATACGAGGTGTACCACGACTACGACCTGCAATTTCAATTGCAGCGTCTAATGAAATTGGCATTTTTAATATAGAAGCACTTCTTTCAACAATTGTTGTCAAAAGTTCAGTGGTATAGTATTGCAAACGTGATGAGATTCCGAAACGAGCTCGCATTGGAGCTGTTAATAATCCTGAACGTGTTGTAGCACCAATAAGTGTAAAAGGATTTAGATTGATTTGCACTGTCCGAGCATTTGGTCCCGATTCAATCATAATATCAATTTTGAAATCTTCCATTGCCGAGTACAAATATTCTTCAACAATAGGACTCAAACGGTGAATTTCATCAATGAATAAAACATCTCTTTCATCAAGATTAGTCAGTAAACCTGCCAAGTCTCCAGGTTTGTCCAAAACAGGTCCGGAAGTAATTTTAATTCCTACTTCAAGTTCATTCGCTAAGATATTAGCCAAAGTAGTTTTTCCTAAACCAGGAGGCCCATGAAAAAGGGTATGATCAAGTGCTTCGCCACGTTGATTCGCCGCAGCAACAAAAACTTTTAAGTTTTCTAAAACTTGGTCTTGCCCTGCAAAATCATCAAATGACAGTGGGCGTAATCTTTTTTCAAGATCTAACTCTTCCGGGTTGTATCCTTTTGTTGTGGGATCTAGGTTCTCATTCATTCTACAAAGATAGGCAAAGTAATCAGTTTGTAAAATAGTAAAAGTGAACGGTTAGAACTTTAACTAAAACAAAAAAGACTGTCAATTATGACAGTCTTTTTTAAATATTTTTTAGTGGTGTAAAACTTCTTCACCTTCTTTCATTGGTACATTTTGCGGTACAAAATCTACATCGTGATTTGGGTTACTATAGTCATACGGCCAACGATATACATGAGGGATTTCACCTGGCCAGTTACCGTGAATATGTTCTACAGGAGTTGTCCACTCTAATGTTGTAGATTTCCATGGATTCTGAACTGCTTTCTTACCGTAGAAAATACTACTAAAGAAGTTGTATAAGAATACTAACTGAAACGCACCTCCTACAAGAGCAAATGTTGTAATCAAAACATTCACATTTTGTAAATCATCAAATAATGGGAAGTTTGTATTTGTATAATAACGTCTTGGTAAACCAGCTAATCCAATAAAGTGCATTGGAAAGAATACTCCATAAGCACAAACTGCTGTTACCCAAAAGTGAATATATCCTAAGTTTTTATTTAACATTTTTCCGTACATCTTAGGGAACCAGTGGTAAATACCAGCAAACATTCCGTAAAGTGCAGAGATACCCATTACTAAGTGAAAGTGAGCAATTACAAAGTAAGTATCGTGAACGTTAATATCTAAAGTACTATCTCCTAAAATGATTCCAGTTAAACCTCCAGTAATGAAAGTAGAAACCATTCCAATTGAAAATAACATTGCAGGGTTGAATTGTAAGTTACCTTTCCATAAAGTTGTAATCCAGTTGAACGCCTTTACAGCAGATGGAATTGCAATCAATAAAGTTGTAAAAGTAAATACAGATCCTAAGAAAGGATTCATACCTGAAATAAACATGTGGTGACCCCAAACAATTGTAGATAAAAATGCAATTGCAAGAACAGACATAATCATCGCTCTGTATCCGAAGATTGGTTTACGAGAGTTCGTAGCCATAATTTCAGAAACAAGTCCCATTGCTGGTAAGATTACGATGTAAACCTCAGGGTGACCTAAGAACCAGAATAAGTGTTCGAATAATACTGGAGATCCACCTTGATAGTGTAGAACTTCACCAGCAATATAAATATCAGACAAGAAGAATGATGTACCAAAACTTCTATCGAAAATCAATAATAAAGCAGCAGACAATAATACTGGAAATGAAATAACACCAATGATAGCTGTTACGAAAAATGTCCAGATTGTAAGCGGAAGTCTAGTCATAGACATTCCTTTTGTTCTTAAGTTGATAACTGTTACAATGTAATTTAAAGATCCCATTAATGAAGATGCAATAAAGATAGCCATCGAAACCAACCATAAAGTCATACCTGTTCCAGAACCTGGAATTGCTTGTGGTAAAGCACTTAATGGAGGATAAATTGTCCAACCTGCAGAAGCTGGTCCAGCTTCAACAAATAATGAGCTTAACATGATTACAGCAGATAAGAAAAACAACCAATATGAAATCATATTCATGAATCCAGATGCCATATCCCTCGCACCAATTTGAAGCGGAATAAGTAAATTACTAAAAGTACCACTTAGACCTGCCGTTAGTACAAAGAATACCATGATGGTACCGTGAATTGTAACTAAAGCCAAATAAATATCATTTGCCATTACACCATCAGGTGCAAATTTATCTCCTAGTAAAACATTAAAGATTTTAAAAGACTCTTCTGGCCATGCTAATTGCATTCTGAAAAGCAAAGACATTGCAATACCAATTATACCCATAATAATACCGGTAATCAAATATTGCTTAGCAATCATTTTGTGATCAATACTAAAGATATATTTAGTAATGAAAGTGTCTTTATGATGATGTTCGTGCTCGTGATCGTGTCCGTGATCGTGATCGTGCGCTTCTGCTGACATATATGTATACTTTAAATTTTCTTAATAAATATTATTTCATAGCAACTTTAGCTACAACTGCCTTAACAGTATCGATAACTGCTTTAACAGTATCTTTTGCAACGCTACTATCTTTAGTTGCCTCTACTCCTTCAGCTGGTTTCTCAGCTGCAGCAGCTGCTTTAATATCCTGAGCTAAAGTAGTTTTTTCACTTAACCATTTTTTATAATCTTCCGGAGAATCAACAATAACTTTCATTTGCATGTTGTAATGAGAAGCTCCACAAATTTTATTACATAATAATAAATAGTCAAATGTGTAAGGATCTAAAGCTGTACCACCTTTAGCAACTAACTCAACGCTTTTTTCAGCTCTAAGTTTGTTAATGTTAGCAACTTTTTCAATCATAAATGGCAATTCTCTATATTCTGCAGTTGTATAAGTTGGAACAAAAGCAAACTCAGTAACCATTCCGGGAACACAGTTCATTTGTGCTCTAAAGTGAGGCATATAAGCTGAGTGTAATACATCTTGAGAACGCATTTTGAAATGTATTTTTTTACCTTTAGGAATATGCAACTCAGAAACAATAATATCATCCTGAGCATTAGGATCAGACATATCAACACCCAAAGTATTAATACCTTCGATTAAACGTACATTAGCTTTTCCCAAAACATTATCTTGTCCGGCATATCTTGCTGTCCATTTAAATTGTTGAGCATATAATTCAATTTCAATTACATCTTCGTCTTTGTCAACAAACATAATGTTGTTCCAAGCATATAATCCGTAAAGAATTAAACAAGCTAAAACTACAGATGGAATAATACTCCAGATTGCCTCTAATTTGTTGCTATCAGCAAAAAATAATGCTTTTTTATCTTTATTTCCTCTATTTTTAAAAGAAAACCAATATAATAAACCTTGTGTAATAAATTGTACTACAAAAATTAAAACCCAAGTAATATTCATTAAACTATCTACCAAAAGTCCATGCTCTGAAGCAGGAGTATGAAGCGCTAAACCACCCCATTTTAGTAAACCGTAAATTGTAAAGATATAAATGAAAGCTAAAAAGCCAAACATGATATATCCCTGAATATTGTTATCATTATCTGATGCAACTTGAGAATCGTCCGAAGAAGATCCTACTTGAGTAAGATCAAATATCTTGGTCAATTGCCATAATGCAACTGCTAATAAAACTAAAACTATAATTACCAACAAACTTGTCATCTGTTTACTTCTTTAAATATTAATAATGAAAATGTTTACTTTCTTCAATGAAAGGATTTCTTTTTGCTAACAGAGGCGCTTTAGTTAATGCAGTAAATACAACAAATATAAATAAACCTAAGAAGAAAAGAATCGATGAAATTTCAGGAATTCCAATAAACCATTTATCTCCAACTGTACCAGGCATAATCATATTAAAGAAATCAACATAGTGACCCAATAAAATAACAGTTCCAGCCATTACAATAACCCAGCTAAGACGTTTAAAGTCAGTATTAACCAAAATCAATAATGGAAAAACAAAGTTCATAACTACAGCACCAAAGAAAGGCAAGTTATATAATTGAATTCTTGTAATAAAATAAGTAACCTCTTCAGGAATATTTGCGTACCAAATCAACATAAATTGTGAGAACCATAAATATGTCCAGAAAATACTGATACCGAACATAAATTTAGCTAAATCATGAATGTGGCTTGTATTTACATATTCTAAATATCCTTTAGATTTTAAGTATATTGTAACTAATGCTATAGTAGTAATTCCGCTTACAAAGAAAGAAGCAAAAACATACCAACCAAATAAAGTACTAAACCAGTGTGGATCAAATGACATAATCCAATCCCAAGACATAATAGACTCAGATACGATAAAGAACACTAAGAATCCAGCAGATAATTTAAAGTTCTTTTTATAATTTAAATCGTCATTAGCATCATCTTGAGCTAAACAATTCTTTCTAGAATAATGACGGTATAAGTTCCATCCTAACAAAAAGATACCAGCTCTAACAATCCAGAAAGGAAAGTTTAAATACCCATGCTTACCAGCAATGATTTCATCATAATTTGCACTATTTGGATCTGTAATTCCTTTTTCTAACCAAACAAATATGTGATTAAAATGTAATCCGCAAAGAACTAATATAATAAAGAAAATTACAGAAGCTACAGGCAAATAAGCCGTAATACCTTGCATAACTCTAAACAAAACCGGTGACCAACCTGCCTGAGCAACTTGTTGAATAGCATAGAATGCTAAAACACCCATAGAAAGTAGTAAGAAGAAAATACAAGCAACATATAATGCAGACCATGGCTTATTTTGCAGTTGGTGCAAAACGTGCTCAGCATGTGCATTAGGATCATGCTCTTCATGAGAAACTTCTGCATGTTTATCACCTTTTACTTCAAGTTTCACAACTGGAGCAGCATGTGTTTCCTCTGATTGTCCTTCTTTAACAACTTCTTTTGCAATAACAGTATCTTTACTTGAAAGAACTGAATCTGTATTTACAGCAGCTTCTACATGTGCAGCTGCAGCTTCTTCATGATGAACAGCTTCAGATGATTCTGCATGAGAAGTTGCTTCAGCAGTTTCATGAGGTGCAGCTGTAGCCTCACCATGTTCTCCACCGTGCTCAGATGCTTCTTTTGCAAGAAGAGTTTTTACCTCTTCAATATTTTTAGGAGCTTTTAAAAAACCATATCCAATCCCTAATATACCAACGGCCATTAGAATGAAAGAAAACGTTTTTAATTTACTTGAAAATGTGTACATATCTATTACGATCAGTTTGTTCAACAATTATAATTGGCTTTTTAGTTTTAGAACATAGTCAGCAACTAACCAACGTTCATGGGCACTTAATTGATTTGCATGTGAACCCATTGCATTTAAACCATAAGTTTCAACGTGAAAGATACTTCCTTCAGTAATTACTCTGTCTTTGTAGCTAGGTACTCCAAGAAATTTTTCTCTTTCAACCAATTTACCTTTACCGTTTCCAGCTGCACCATGGCAACTGATACAATAAATTTCGAAAAGCTCTTTTCCTTTTCCAGAATTTCTATCTGCTTCAGTCAAAGGCGATTTCAAATTAGCTTTTGCTAATTCATAACCTGCAGTCGAATTTTCATATTCATAAGGTTCAAAACCTCTATTGATAGTTCCTTCTACAGGAAGCTGTCCTTCTTTTCCACCTTTGAATATTTTTGCTTCTGAATAAGTTTCATAACCTACAGACTCATACATATTAGGGAAATACTGATAGTTTGGTGCCGAATTATTGTGGCAAGATGAAACTAAAATAGTTATACCAACTAAAAGTGTTATTTTATATATCCTTTTCATAGCTACAATTAATTCTTTTCAATTACTTTAATTTCAACAGCTCCTGTGCTTTCGAAAAAAGAAACTAGTTCTGATTCGTTATCATTTACAGCAACTTCCATTAAGAAATGGTCATCTGTTGTTCTTACATCAGGATTTTCAGCTTGCTTAAATGGCCATAATCTACTTCTCATATAAAAAGTAATAACCATTAAGTGGGCAGCAAAAAATACTGTCATTTCAAACATAATTGGCACAAAAGATGGCATATTCTGAATGAAACTAAAACTTGGTTTTCCACCAATATCTTGTGGCCAGTCATGAATCATAATATAACTCATCATGAATGTTGCAAAAGAAATACCAACACATCCGTATAAAAAAGCACAAATTGCTAATCTTGTTGGTGCTAGACCCATTGCTTTATCCAACCCGTGAACCGGAAATGGAGTAAAAACCTCTTCAATATGATGATGAGCAGCTCTTGTTTTCTTTACTGCATCCATCAAAATATCATCGTCATTATAAATGGCGTATATTACTTTATTACTCATGATGTGTATCTTTATTTGCTCTTTCTCTAATGTAATTATCTCCTGTTCCTTTCAAGATTGTTTTTACCTCTGCCTGAGCAATTACAGGGAATGTTCTAGAGTATAATAAAAACAATACGAAGAAGAAACCTATCGTTCCAATGAAAATTCCAATATCAACAAATGTTGGTGAAAACATTGTCCAAGAAGATGGAAGGTAATCTCTATGTAAAGAAGTAACAATAATTACGAATCTTTCAAACCACATTCCGATGTTTACTACAATCGAAATAATAAATGAGAACATGATACTTGTTCTTAACTTTTTGAACCACATAAATTGTGGAGAGAAAACGTTACAAGTCATCATTGACCAATATGCCCACCAGTAAGGTCCGGTAGCTCTGTTCAAGAACGCATATTGTTCATACTCTACACCTGAATACCAAGCTACAAATAACTCAGTGATGTAAGCTACACCTACAATAGAACCTGTAATCATGATTACAATATTCATTAACTCAATATGTTGTAGTGTAATATAAGCTTCAAGATTAGATACTTTTCTCATAACAATCAACAATGTATTTACCATCGCAAATCCTGAGAAAACCGCTCCGGCAACGAAGTATGGAGGGAAAATTGTTGTATGCCATCCCGGAATTACAGAAGTAGCAAAGTCCATCGATACAATTGTGTGTACAGAAAGTACAAGTGGAGTAGCCAAACCTGCAAGTACCAAAGACACTTCTTCGAAACGCTGCCAGTCTTTTGCTCTACCACTCCATCCAAAACTTAGAATAGAATATACTCTTTTATTAAAAGGTGTTATTGCTCTATCACGTAGCATTGCAAAGTCAGGTAATAAACCAGTCCACCAGAAAACCAATGATACTGAAAGATAAGTTGAAATTGCAAAAACGTCCCAAAGTAATGGTGAGTTAAAGTTTACCCATAGAGATCCAAATTGATTTGGTATAGGCAAAACCCAGTATGCTAACCATGGACGTCCCATGTGAATAATTGGAAATAAACCTGCTTGAACTACTGAGAAGATAGTCATTGCTTCTGCAGAACGGTTAATAGCCATTCTCCAACGTTGACGGAAAAGTAATAATACCGCAGAAATTAATGTACCTGCGTGACCAATACCAACCCACCAAACGAAGTTCGTGATATCCCAAGCCCAACCAACTGTTTTATTTAATCCCCATGTTCCAATACCGGTAGATACGGTGTAAATTATACAGCCTAACCCCCAAAGGAAGGCTATTAATGCGATTGAAAATACAATCCACCAATGTTTATTTGCAGGACCTTCAACAGGTGCAGCGACATCTACAGTTACATCGTGATAAGATTTATCACCTATAACTAAAGGTTTTCTAATGGGTGCTTCGTAGTGAGACGACATAATCCTTTATATGTTTCTTAATTAATAATTTATTCTAAGTATTTCTAACTTTAACATGGTAAACCACATTAGGTTTTGTTCCAACATGCTCTAATAAGTGGTATGATCTTTCATCAGCAGCTAATTTAGCAACTTTACTTTCAGCATCATTAACATCACCAAATATCATTGCTCCAGAAGAACAAGCGTTTGAACAAGCTGTTTGGAATTCCCCATCAGCAACTGGGCGACCTTCATTTTTCGCTTTTAATTTAGTCGCTTGTGTCATTTGAATACACATAGAACATTTTTCCATAACTCCACGAGAACGAACGTTTACGTCTGGGTTTAATACCATACGACCTAAATCATCATTCATATGATAATCGAATTCTGTGTTTTTGTTATACAAAAACCAGTTAAAACGACGTACTTTATACGGACAGTTGTTTGCACAATAACGAGTACCAACACATCTGTTGTATGCCATATGGTTTTGACCTTCACGACCGTGAGATGTTGCAGCAACTGGACAAACTGTTTCACATGGTGCGTGATTACAGTGTTGACACATTACTGGTTGAAAAGAAACTTGTGGATTATCTCCAGGTTTTTCCATTTCATTAAATGTAGATAATGAACTAGATAAACCAGCAATATTCTCTTTTCTTTCATTGTCTCCTGCAAAAGTACTTTCAGAAGAATAATATCTATCAATACGCAACCAGTGCATATCACGACTTCTTCTTACCTCTGCTTTACCAACAACAGGAACGTTATTTTCAGCGTGACAAGCAATAACACATGCTCCACATCCGGTACAAGCGTTTAAGTCAATTGAAAGATTAAAGTGATGTCCCGTAGAACGATCAAATGACTCCCATAAATCAACTGTTGTAGCTGCAACTTCCTGGTGATCTAAAGATACCATTGGTTGTTCGTTCCAAAATTCAGCATCTTTAGTATTGAAGATTTCTAAGGTAGTTTCCTTAATGATATCTCCTCTACCCATTAATGTTTTTTGTCCTTGAACACAAGCAAACTCATGAACTCCATTTGCTTTTGCAAGTGAAACAGACTGAACACTATTAAAGTTTTTATATAAAGCGTAAGCATTTAAACCTACTTGCATTTCTTCTTTTAAAGCCGCTTTACGACCATAACCAATTGCCAAACCAACCGTACCAACAGCTTGTCCTGGCTGAACAATTACCGGAACGTTTTCTAATTTAGAACCATCAGCAGTAGTAATTGTAGCATAACTTCCGTTTAAACCTCCGTTTGCAACAATTTCATTTGATAATCCAAGTTTTTTAGCATCAGTATTAGAAACTGTAACATAATTATCCCAAGAAACTCTAGTAATTGGATCCGGAAACTCTTGCAACCAAGGATTGTTTGCTTGTTGTCCGTCACCCATACCTGTTTTAGTATACAATACTAATTCGAAATCTCCTGTTGATTTTGATTTTGAAACTGCATTTGCGGCAGCAGAATAATCAAAAGAACCTGCAGATAAAGCAGTAGAGCCAATTACAAAAACACCATCATGTAATACTTTATTCCAAGAAGAACCAGCAATAATTCCAGCTGAATTAACTTTAAGATAATCGTAGAAATTTCCACCAATTCCGTTTAGAGATAATAAAACGTCTTGAAATTGTTTTGTATTGAATATAGGGCGAATAGTTGGTTGAGTTAAACTATAAGTACCTTTTGTAATCTCAACATCTCCCCAAGATTCTAAGTAATGAGGTGCAGGAGCAGCAATTGTAGTAATTGAAGCAGTTTCGTCCTCTTTTAAAGAAAAAGCAACTGAAGTTTTTACTTTTTTCAACCCAGATACAAAAGAAGCTGAATCAGCTAATGTATAAACCGGATTAACACCACTCATGATTAAAGTATGAACACTTCCTGCATTCAAATCTTTTATCAATTGAGATACAACTGCATCAGAACCTTTTCTAATTTGTCTTGTACCTGCTGTATTGAAAGCTTCACTAACCAATACCTGATTGATTGCTAAAACTAATAATTGAGCATTTTTATCTTCAATTCCAGATACTAAAACTCCTTTAGAACCTGCAGCTTTTAATTGTTGTGCAGCTTTTGTAACTTCTGCTTTATAAGCAGCATCCAAAGAAACAGGAACAGAAGCACCAGCAACAATATTATATATTTGAACTAAAGCTTGTTTTTGATTAGCAGTAGTCATTGGAACACGCTTATCAGCAGCAGCTCCGGATAATGTCATATTTGATTCAAACTGAAAGTGACGAGACATTTTTCCATTTTGAGGAATACGTCCTTTTGCATATCCAGCATCGTAGCTACCACCTTGCCAATCTCCTAAGAAATCAGCACCAACAGATACGATTAAAGAAGCTTTTGAAAAATCATAATCAACTAAAGCTCTTTCACCATAAACTGTTTCAAACGCATCTAATGCGTCTGATGAAGAAACTGCATCATAAACAACATGTTTTGCATTAGGGTTTTTAGCGATAAATTCAGCAATTAATTTTTCAGTAGATGGACTCGCCAAAGTATTTGTCAATAACACTACTTGTCCACCTTTTGCTTTTGCATCAGCAAGACTTGATTTAATTTTTAAATCAACAGCAGACCAGCTACTATTTTTTCCATCCAATTTAGGCTCTTTCAAACGCATGCTGTCATATAATGACAGGATAGACGCATGAATTCTAGCATTGGCTGAAAACTTAGCTCCAGAAATAGTATTGTTATCAATTTTAATTGGACGACCCTCACGAGTTTTTACTAAAAGGTTAGCAAAATCAAAACCATCAAAAACAGTAGTTGCATAATAATCTGCAACACCAGGAATGATTTGTTCTGGTTGCAACACATAAGGTATAGACTTGTGAACAGGACCTTCGCAGGCAGCTAAAGTTACCGCTGCAGTACTAAATCCTACGTACTTTAAAAAGTCACGACGTGAAGTTCCAGATGAAGCTAAAGCATCTGCATTTCCTAAGAATTCATCCGTAGGAATTTCTTCAACAAATTCGTTATTTCTAAGCGCCTCAACAATAGAACTATTTTCTAGTTCTTCAACACTTTTCCAGTATTTTTTGTTTGATGACATTGTATATAAATATTAAAATCTTAATAATTCGATTAATAGTGGCATTTACCGCATTCTAAACCTCCCATTTGCGCTGCAGTCAATTTCTCTACACCGTATTTTTTAGAAAGTTCAGCATGAATTTTATCATAATATGCATTTCCTTCCATCTTAACATCAGTTTTTCTATGGCAATCAATACACCATCCCATTGTTAATTTAGAATATTGCTTCATGATCTCAAATTCCTGTACCGGACCGTGACAAGTTTGACATTCAACACCTGCAACAGAAACGTGTTGTGAGTGGTTGAAATAAACAAAATCAGGAAGATTATGAATACGAACCCATTTTACTGGCTGCGTTTTTCCGGTATAAGCTTGTTTAGTCTTATCCCATCCTACAGCATCATATAGTTTTTGAATCTGAGCATCGTAAAACGCTTTACTGTATTCAGCAGTAGCTGTAGTTTCAGCAACTTCAGAAATGTTTTTATGACAGTTCATACAAACATTTAAAGATGGAATACCAGCATTTTTACTTACACGTGCAGCAGAGTGACAATACTTACAATTGATTTCATTATCACCAGCGTGAATTTTATGAGAATAATGAATTGGCTGAATTGGTTCGTAATTTTGATCTACACCTACTTGCATTAAGAAAGCATACACAAAATAACCACTTGCCAAAAGCAAAAAGATTGAAGTAACCAATACTAAAAATTGATTTTTAGCAAAAGCTTTCCAAATTGGCGTTCTAGCCTCTTTTGGAGCAACTTCAATACCATTATTACTAGCAACTTTAGTCAACACTTTGTTCACCATGAACAACATAACAACCAAAATAGCCATTACAAGCGCAAGAGCACCTAAAATAATGTTATTAGAAATCCCACTTCCTCCTTCTTGAGGCCCTGTTGGCAATTCACCAACCACTTTAGGAGGATCAACTTTTACTTCAGAAGTGTAAGCGATAATATTATCAATATCACCTTCAGACAATTGAGGAAAAGCAGTCATTACAGACTTGTTGTTTTCTTCAAAAAGTTTTACAGCAACAGCATCACCTGATTTAATAACTTCAGAACTGTTGTGAACCCACTTGTAGATCCAAGCCATTTCATGCTTAGCAGCAACTCCTCTTAAAGCAGGACCTGTTGATTTAGCATCTAATTTGTGACATGCAGCGCAATTTGCATTAAAAAGTTCCTTCCCTTTTACTGGATCACCACCTGTTGTTGCGGCCGGAGCAGCAGCTGCAGGTGCCGCCGGAGCAGCAGCTTCTTGAGCAAATGAAGTTAGGGAGAAAATCAGCGTTAGCGATAAGCTAAGCAGCAATTTTCTTGAGATCGAATTATGGTTACCCACCTTTTTCATATAGTATAATAATTATCTACTAATTTTTGGTATGGTTTTTTCTATATTAATTTAGTAAAAACCGAACACCTTCTTTTAAAACTTGCACAAAAATACGACTTATGAACTATTCTCAAAACCTTAAAATACTCTTAAATATCAATTTATATCAATTCTAAATAATATCAAAATTTTAAATACAAACTTTAAATACTATTTTTGCATAAAAACCATCACATTATGAGAATTTTAACCCCTTCAAAAAGTGTTTTCTTAACAATTCCAATGTTTCTTTTGGCATATAATATTAATGCTCAAGACCAAAATTTAACACTTAATCAAGACCCTAAATTTGAACAGTTGCTTAATGATAAACGTAAAATTAACACGTCAATAAGCACAAACGATACTTATAAAATTCAAATCTTCAGCGGGAAAAGCGAAGAAGCAAAAAAAACCTTAACTGATTTCAAAAGAGAGTATACTAACATTGACGGTACCATAATTTTTAACACTCCAAACTATAAAGTGTGGGTTGGAAATTTTAGAACCCGAATCGAAGCGGAACGAAATTTAGCCGAAATTAAGAATAAATACAAAAGTGTTTTTCTAATTAAACCAAGTAAATAAGAATTCAGAATAACAAATTCAAAACCACTCTAGCAGTGGTTTTTTTATACCTAGATTTACGAAAAAACCAAATCACAACTTAGGAGACAAACTGCTTTTATTATCAATTTACGTCGATCTAACGCATCAAAAGATTAAAAACAACTTACCCAGCATATTCATTACAAGGAAAGATCAGAAACAAAAAAAGTCCCAATTTTCATTGGGACTTTTTTAATATAATATTGAATTTTATTTCAATTTCTTTTTGATTGCAACTTCATGGTATGCTTCAATAACATCTCTTTCTTCAATGTCATTATATCCTTTAATTTGGATACCACAATCGTAACCTTTAGAAACTTCTTTAACATCATCTTTGAAACGTTTCAAGGCAACAAGTTCACCTGTATGAACCACTACTCCATCTCTAATAACTCTAATTTTAGAAGTTCTCATGATTTTACCATCCATCACCATACAACCAGCGATTGAACCCACTTTAGAAATTTTGAAAATCTCACGAATTTCAGCAGTTCCTAAAATTTCTTCTTTCATCTCTGGAGCTAACATTCCTTCCATCGCATCTTTCAGGTCATCGATAGCAGCATAAATAATAGAATAGTAACGGATATCGATTTCTTCTTTATCTGCAAGTTGTCTTGCATTTCCTGCAGGACGAACGTTAAATCCGATAATGATTGCATCAGAAGCAGAAGCTAACATAACGTCAGTTTCAGTAATTGCTCCAACACCTTTATGTATAATATTAATTTGAATTTCTTCTGTAGAAAGTTTAGAGAACGAATCTGATAATGCTTCAACAGATCCATCAACGTCTCCTTTAAGGATTACGTTCAATTCTTTAAACTGACCAAGTGCGATACGACGACCAATTTCATCAAGTGTAATATGACGCTGTGTACGTACAGATTGTTCACGCATTAATTGAGAACGTTTAGATGCAATTTGTTTTGCTTCTTTTTCGTCTTCAAAAACGTTGAATTTATCACCCGCAGTTGCAGCACCATCTAAACCTAAAACTGATACTGGAGTCGAAGGACCTGCCTCTATAACAATATGCCCTCTTTCATCATGCATGGCTTTAATTTTACCATGATGTTTTCCTGCCAACATATAATCTCCAATTTTCAATGTACCTTGTTGAACTAAGATTGTAGAAACATATCCTTTTCCTTTATCCAAGAACGCTTCAACAACAGTTCCCTGAGCTGCTTTATTTGGATTTGCTTTCAAATCTAAAATTTCAGCTTCTAATAAAACTTTTTCTAATAATTCTTTTACTCCTGTTCCAACTTTTGCAGAAATATCATGTGACTGAATTTTTCCACCCCAATCTTCAACAAGTAAATTCATACCAGCCAAACGCTCTTTGATTTTCTCAACATTAGCATTGGGTTTATCAATTTTATTGATTGCAAATATAATTGGCACTCCCGCAGCTTGTGCGTGAGAAATTGCTTCTTTTGTTTGTGGCATGATATCATCATCCGCGGCTACTACAATAATAGCAATATCGGTAACTTGAGCTCCACGTGCACGCATCGCGGTAAACGCCTCGTGACCTGGTGTATCTAAGAATGCGATTTTTTGACCGTTATCCAAAGTAACTCCGTAAGCTCCAATGTGCTGTGTAATACCTCCAGA
Source organism: Flavobacterium sp. LC2016-13 (assembly GCF_009707955.1). Lineage (GTDB taxonomy): Bacteria > Bacteroidota > Bacteroidia > Flavobacteriales > Flavobacteriaceae > Flavobacterium. The sequence continues at coordinate 462,037 of NZ_WMDQ01000001.1, forward strand.
CTCACCAGCGATAACATTCTCTTTACGAATATAATCCAGTAAAGATGTTTTACCGTGATCGACGTGACCCATTACGGTAACAATCGGTGCTCTGACAACTAGGTCTTCTTCTTTATCTGCAACTACTTCTATAGCTTCTTCGATATCAACAGTGATGAATTCAACTTCATAACCAAACTCGTCAGCTACGATAGTTAAAGTTTCAGCATCTAAACGTTGGTTCATGGTTACCATTATACCAAGAGACATACAAGTTCCAATTACTTTAGTAATCGGCACATCCATCATGATTGCAATTTCACCAACAGTAACGAATTCCGTAACTTTAATAGTTTTACTTCCTTCATCAAGTGCTCTTTGCTCTTCATCAGATTTTTGACGGTGTGTATCTCTTTTATCTCTTCTGTATTTAGCGGCTTTTGATTTTCCACCTTTACCTTGAAGTTTTTCAAGAGTTTCTCTAATTTGGTTTTTTACTTCCTCTTCAGTAGGCTCTACTTTAGCTACAATTGCAGGACGGTTTCCTTTTACAAAACCTGGTCTTGCACTTCTGTTAGCATTAAAACCTCCACCGCTACCACCAGTATTTGGGGTAATTTTATTAGGATTTGGAGTTCCCGGCGCATTACCTGTAGCAGGTTTTGGCGCACCCGGCGCTCCTGGTTTAGGAGCAATTCTTTTACGCTTATTTTTATTAGCGTTATTATTTGCACCTGGAGCTCCTGGTTTATTAGGAGTAATTTTCGGATCTTCTTTCTTTTTCTTAGGTTTATTAAATTGAGATAAATCAATTGTTTGCCCAGTAAGAGTTGTTCCCGATAATTTTTGATATTGCGTAGTGATTGTCTCTTCTGCAGTTGACGGATCTGTTGAAACAACAGGCTCTTGTGTTACTACTTTAGGAGCTTCAATTTTCACTTCTTTTTTCTCTGTAATAATAGGTTTTTCTACCTTTTTCTCTTCAGAAACTACAGGAGGAGCAATTGGCTCAGGCTGTACAATTTCTTTTTGAGCAGGTTTTTCTGGTTGAGTTGGAGCAACAACTGCTTTTGATTCTTCAGTTTTAACTGGTTCCTCAACAGGAGGAGAAACAACTGCAGGTTTCTTTGGATTCAAATCAATTTTACCAACCTGAACAGGTCCTGTCACAACAGCTTTCGCTTTTATGATCTCTTGCTGTTTTTGACGCTCTTCGTCTTGTCTGCGTTTGTCTTCAATTTCTTTCTCACGTTCAACACGCAATGCTTCTTTTTCTTTTCTTTTCTCTTCTCCTACCTCTTTAGAAGCTTCCTTATTCCCCTTATCGCCCGCAAATTGGCTTTGTAGGATATTAAATTCGCTATCAGAAATTTTCGCATTTGGATTTGCATCAATAGCAATTCCCTTATCTTTTAGATAATCAACAGCTCTTTCTAACGAAATATTTAATTCCCTTAAAACCTTGTTTATTCTTATTACTCTCTCTTCAGACATATAACCTTTTTATTATTACCTTTTTCGTTGTGTTGTTGGAGCAGATAACTAGCTATCAAACTCCTCTTTTAGTATTTTCATAACATCAAGAATTGTTTCCTCTTCTAAATCTGTTCTTCTTACTAAATCTTCTACTTCTTGTTTTAAGATACTTCTAGCTGTATCTAAACCAATTTTTGCAAATTCTTCGATAACCCAGCCTTCAATTTCATCTGAAAACTCTGTTAATTCAACGTCATCATCTTCTCCAGTGGCAACATCACCTTCTCTGATAACATCTAGCTCATAACCTGTTAGCTGACCTGCTAATTTAATATTGTGACCACCTCTACCAATTGCCTTAGAAACTTCTTCTAATTTCAAGAAAACTTCGGCTCTTTTGTTTTCTTCATCAATTTTGATTGAAGAAACTTTTGCAGGGCTTAATGCTCTTGTAATAAACAATTGAATATTGTTTGTATAATTGATTACGTCGATATTTTCGTTTCCTAACTCACGAACAATTCCATGAATACGAGAACCTTTCATACCAACACAAGCTCCAACAGGATCAATTCTATCATCATAAGAATCTACTGCTACTTTTGCTTTTTCACCAGGAATACGCACTACATTTTTAACAGTAATCAAACCGTCAAATACTTCAGGAATTTCTTGTTCAAATAATTTTTCTAAGAACTTTTCAGAAGTTCTAGACATAATAATTTGAGGTTTGTTTCCTTTCAATTCAACGCTTTCAATAATTCCACGAACGTTATCTCCTTTACGGAAAAAGTCAGATGGAATTTGTTTTTCTTTCGGAAGTACAATTTCGTTTCCTTCATCATCAACCAGGATAACTACTCTAGGACGTACATGATGTACTTCTGCTGTATAAATATCACCGATAATATCTTTAAATTGCTTATAAAGATTTGTATTATCGTGTTCGTGAATTTTAGATATTAAGTTTTGGCGTAAAGCTAAAATAGCTCTTCTTCCTAAATCAATCAATTTTACCTCTTCAGAAACTTCTTCACCAATTTCAAAATCCGCTTCGATCATTCTTGCTTCAGTCAAAGTAATTTCTTCGTTCTCAAAATCAAGATCTTCGTCAGCAACAATAACTCTTCTTCTCCAAATCTCCATATCTCCTTTATCAGGATTTATAATGATATCGAAGTTATCATCAGAACCGTATTTTTTCTTCAATGCATTTCTAAACACGTCCTCTAAAATTGCCATAAGCGTTACACGATCAATAAGTTTATTATCTTTAAACTCTGAGAATGAATCGATTAATGCTAAATTTTCCATGCGAATTCTTTAATTAAAATGTTACTGTAACAATTGCCTCTTTAATTTCTGTATAAGGTATTTGTTGTTCTTTTTGAACTGTTTCTTTTCCTTTTCCTACTTTTTTCGGTTCTCTTGCTTTCCAAGACAAAATTATAAAAACATCGTTAGCTTCCACTAATTCTGCTTCAATTTTTTCAGTTTTTGTAGTAACAATCAACGTTCTACCTACATTTTTCTTATATTGTCTTGTCAATTTCAAAGGTGAACCTACTCCAACCGATGCTACTTCAAGCGAAAAATCCTGTTCTTCACGATCCAGGTTATTCTCAATTGCACGACTAATATCAATACAATCCTGAAGCGCCACTCCATTATCACCGTCTAAACCTATACTAATTTTAAAAGAATCAGAAATAGCCAAATCAATCAAAAAGATTGAAGGTTTTTCCAGAAGAGCTTCTGTAATTAGTTCGTTTACTTTTTCTTTAAATGTCATAATTTTATAAAAAGAGGGGACACTTAGTCCCCTCATTATTTAGATTTTAATAAATAACGGTGCAAATATAGTGTTTTTTTTATAAATCAAAATAAATACATTGCTCTAAAATATTTCTTATCTTTATATAAGCATTAAAAACAAAAGAATTTCACATTATTTAACCCAAAAAACTATGAAACGAATTCTAGTACCTACCGACTTCTCAGAACATGCTGAAGATGCCTTAAAAGTTGCTGCGCAAATTGCTAAAAAAAATGATTCTGAAATCATCATTTTACACATGCTTGAATTACCTCACCAAATGAATGATGCAATTTTAGGAGGCGTTAGTATACCCGAAACTATGCTTTTCATGAAAAAAGCAAACGAAACACTCGACGAAATTTCATCAAGGCCTTATCTGGACGGAGTTGCTGTAACTGAAATCGTAAAAATAGACAAGCCTATCCACGGAATTACTCAAATAAGCAAAGATTACAATGTTGATTTAATTATAATGGGATCGCATGGAACTTCGGGTATTGAAGAATTACTAATTGGCTCCAATACGGAAAAAGTGGTTCGGAATTCTGAAATTCCGGTTTTGGTTATCAAAAAAGACATATCAAATTTTAGCGCTTCTAATATTGTTTTCGCATCTGATTTTACAAGCGAAACCAAAAAACCTTTTGCAAAGCTTTTAGATTTTACCAAATTCTTTGATTCGAAAATTCATTTGGTTACCATTTGCACCCCAAACAGCTTTAAACCAACTCACGTTATCGAAAAAGCAATGATTGAGTTTGTCAGCGAATTTAACCTTACGAATTATTCTACTCACATTTATAACGATACTAACATCGAAAAAGGAATTATCAATTTCTCTAACAGTGTAAATGCTGACATCATAGGAATGTGTACGCACGGAAGAACTGGATTTGCACACTTTTTCAACGGAAGCATCAGTGAAGGATTGGTTAACCATGCCATCAAACCTGTTATTACTTTTAAAATTTAAACAGCCTATGCTAAAAAATACATTATTTAAATTTATTGCATAAAAAAAGCCTCTCGATTGAGAGGCTTTTTATGTTGGTCTACAAGGACTCGAACCTTGAAAGACTGCACCAAAAACAGTTGTGTTACCATTACACCATAGACCAGCAATGCTGTTAAGCGGGTGCAAAATTAAACCTTTATTTAAATTATGCAAATTTTTAAGCTAATTTTTTTTACATAAAAAAAGCCTCTCGATTGAGAGGCTTTTATGTTGGTCTACAAGGACTCGAACCTTGAAAGACTGCACCAAAAACAGTTGTGTTACCATTACACCATAGACCAGCAATGCTGTTAAGCGAGTGCAAATTTAAGGTTTTATTTAGTTTGCACAAACTTTTTAGGCAAAAAAAATGTTTTTTTTCCTTTTTTTTCACTTTAAAGCCACGAAGTTTCTTCAAAGCTCCTTATACACAACACATTAATCTTTACAGATAGTTTTATAGAATTTTTTGTTAATGCTCGTTTCTTTACATAAAAAAACATTTTCTTTGTAGGATAGAAAAACATACAAAATTTTAACACCTAAATATGGCACAATTCAATTTCAATAAATGGAATACAATTATTGGTTGGTTTGCATTTGCAATCGCTTTAATTACTTACACGCTAACTGTTGAACCTACCATGAGCTTTTGGGATTGTGGTGAATATATTGCTACAGCCGCTAAATTAGAAGTTGGGCATCCGCCGGGAGCGCCTTTATTTCAAATGATGGGTGCTTTTTTTGCTATGTTTGCCATAGACGCTCAACATGTCGCCGTGATGGTAAATATGATGTCTGTTTTCTCAAGTGCTTTTACTATTCTTTTCATGTTTTGGTCTTCTTCAATGATTTTGAAGAAAATTATTGCTCGATTTGCCGAGATTGATCAAAATAATTCGATTGTAATTTTAGGAAGTTCTTTTGTTGGAGCTTTGGCTTATACTTTCTCAGATAGTTTCTGGTTTAATGCTGTTGAAGCCGAAGTTTATGCTATGGCTTCATTATTAATCGCATTATTATTCTGGCTTGGTTTACGTTGGGAACAAGATATGGATCATCCAAAAGGGAATAAATGGTTATTGATAATTTCGCTTGTTATCGGACTTTCGTTTGGGGTTCACTTCATGGCATTATTAACGATTCCTGCAATTGGTTTTCTTTATTACTTTAAACACTACGAAAAAGTTACCATAAAAAACTTCATCATTGCAAATGCTGTTGTAATTGCTATTTTGTTGTTTATCTTTAAATTGCTTTTACCATTAACTATGGCTTTCTTCGGTAAAACCGAAATATTTATGGTTAACAGCATGGGATTACCTTTTAACTCAGGTACAATCTTTGTTGCTTTGGTATTTATTGCTTTCTTTTATTTTGGATTAAAATACACGAAACAAAAAGGTTTGGTTTTCTACAATACTATTATCCTTTGTATCTTATTTATTTTAATTGGTTTTTCTACCTGGATGATGTTGCCGGTTCGTGCAAATGCAAACACGGTAATTAACGAAAATAAACCATCTGATGCTACTGAGGTTTTAGCTTATTACAATCGTGAGCAATATGGTGTAAACCCATTGTTTTACGGACCTCAATACACTGAAGTTTTTGCTGGATTAGATGCAAAAACACCTTATTTGGATAAAAATCCTAACTACGAAAGAGATTATAAAACGGGTAAATATATCATTACCAATAATTATAAAAACGCAGAACAAAATACTGATGATAATCAGAAAACGATTCTGCCAAGAATGTGGAGTACTGAAACAGGACACATTCAAAATTATATCAACTTTACAAATCCTCCTCAATTCAAAATAAATCCAAATTATGCTTATGAAGATGATTTGGCAAAATACGGAATTGATGCAAGTCAATTAAGCGAGGATGAATACAATAAAGCGACTGCTCAATTGCGTAATGAAGTTGAGAAAACAGTTTCTGAATTCAGAAAAGCTTATGCTCAAAAACAAATTGACAACGAAGGCTATGTTAAATTCTTAAAAAGTTATGGCGATTATTTAATCATCGAAAAACCTTCTACTGTTGACAATTTCAGCTTTATGGTTGAATATCAATTTGGATATATGTACTGGAGATATTTGATGTGGAATTTTGTTGGCCGCCAGAGTGATGTTCAGGGAAAATACGATAATCTGGACGGAAACTGGATTAGCGGAATTAAACCTCTGGATTCATTACACCTTGGGTCTCAAGATAATTTACCATCAGACGTTTTAAACAACAAAGGAAGAAATGTTTACTTTTTTCTGCCTTTCATTTTAGGACTTATAGGATTAATGTATCACGCTAATAAGGATCTTAAAAGTTTTTACGTGCTTTTAGCGTTATTTTTATTTACCGGAATTGCGCTGAAAATTTACCTGAACGAAAGACCTTTTGAACCTCGTGAGAGAGATTATGCTCTTGTAGGATCTTTTTATGTGTTTGCAATCTGGATAGGTTTTGGGGTTTATTCTTTATATGAAAGTATTACGAAATATGTGGCTCCAAGAATCGCGGGACCAATTATTATTGCGGCAACATTTTTAGCGGCTCCAGTTTTAATGGCTTCTCAAAACTGGGACGATCACGACAGATCTAACAAACGTACTGCGGTTGCAATGGCAAAAGCTTACTTGGATTCTTGCGATAAAAATGCCATTTTATTTACGATTGGAGATAATGACACTTTCCCATTATGGTATGCACAGGAAATTGAGCATTTTAGAACTGATGTAAAAATCGTGAATACGAGTTTATTTATGACGGATTGGTACATTGATCAAATGAAAGCCAAATCATACGAATCTGACCCGTTACCTATTTCATTTACGCATGCAGAATATGTGGGTGATAAATTAGATTATGTGGCTCATATTCCTAAAATAGAAACGCGTTGGAATATTAATGACTTCATCAGTTTTATTAAAAATCCAAAATCGACTGTTGGTTTACAAAACGGACAAACGATTCATTTTTATCCAACGAATAAAATCAGAGTTAGTGTTGATAAAAATCTAATTATCAAAAACAAGGTTGTTAACGCCAAATACAATGATTCTATTGTTCCTTATATGGATATTGATATTAAAGGAAGCGCACTTTACAAAAACCGTTTGATGATGTTGGATATCTTAGCCAATAACAATTGGAAAAGACCAATCTACTTTAGTGGCGGTGCTTTTGATGATGAAGATTATTTATGGTTAAAAGACTATTTGCAATTAGACGGAATGGTTTACAAATTGGTTCCTGTAAAAAACACACCATCTAAAGATGGAGGACCAATGGATATGGGTCAAATTGATGCCGATAAAATGTACGACATTGTAATGAAATGGGATTGGGGTAATAGCGACAGCGATAAGATTTATCATGATCCTGAAACACGCAGAAACAGTATTACATATCGTACCAACCTGTCTCGTTTAATGTATCAACTTATTGAAGAAGGAAAAATTGACAAAGCTAAAAACATTATTAATTTAGCCATGACAAAAATGCCTTTAGATAAATTTGGTTATTATTCATTAGTAGAACCTTTTGCCGGAGGATATTATCAAGTTGATGAAACTGCAAAAGCACAAGATTTGCTTAACAAATTAGTTCAGAAATATAAAGAGAACTTAAATTATTACGCAACATTATCAGCTGGTGATCAAACTGATTTAGCAATGGATATTATTACTGATATCGAGCGTTACAGAAGCTTATTGCAAGTAATGAAAGACAATAAAGATCTTGCTTTCTACGAAAAACATAAAGTAACTTTTAATACTTATGTAAACGTGTTTGAACGTTTTGGAAGAGAAAAAGAATAATATACGAAAAACATAGCAATTAAAAAAATGTAGCATTATTGAAAAATAGCGCTACATTTTTTATTTTTACATATATCTAAATCAATTCAAGATGAGCTTTTATTGGGTAAAGACAAATTCATTTATAAAAAGGGTATTTTCTAAATACTGTTGGGATATTCCGAACAATGAAAAGAAAATATACCTGACTTTTGATGATGGTCCCACGCCGGAAATTACGGATTGGGTTTTATCTGAATTGAAAAAATTTGAAGCAAAAGCTACTTTCTTCTGTATTGGAAAAAATATAAAAGCCAATTTATCTTTATTTGAAAAACTGATTACAGAAGGACATTCGGTAGGAAATCACACAATGAATCACGTTAATGGCTGGAAAAGCCATACGAATGATTATATCGAAAACGTAAAAAATTGTGCCGCTGTATTAGAGGAAGAAAAAAATGTAGAAACTTTATTATTTCGTCCTCCTTATGGAAAAATCAAAAAGGAACAATCTAAAATTTTACGAAATTTAGGTTATAAAATAATAATGTGGGATGTTTTGAGCGCTGATTTTGATCAGAGCATTAGCCCTGAAAAATGTCTTGAAAATGTTACTAAAAATGTAAAATCAGGAAGTGTAATTGTTTTTCATGACAGCATAAAAGCTTCACAAAATTTAAAATTTGCATTGCCTAAAACATTGCATTTTTTAAAAGAAAACGGTTTTGCTTTTGATATCATTCACTAAATAACATCAAGAAAGAGTAGTTTTATACGTTAAATTGCTCCTGAACGATTCCAATAATGGTATTCGCATCAAGTTCTCCGGATTGTCTCCAGATCATTTGTCCTTCTTTATAAATCATTAAAGTAGGTAGTCCCTTTATACGCAATGCTTCAGCCAGTTCCTGGTTTTTATCAACATCTATTTTAATAACTTTGGCTTTATCGCCAAGCGCCGCAGCAACATCCTTAATTACAGGATGCATCGATACAGATGATTCGTTCCAATCGGTGTAAAAATCTATTAACACTGGAACTTGAGCATTTATAAGTTCTCCAAATTTTGACATAAAACCAAAAATTTAATTCTTTTATTCTCTTAAAAAGATATAATTAATACAAATGTAGCATTTTTAACGAATTAAGCCACATTCTCACCCTTTTTTAGTTCAATTACCGTTATTTCCGGCATAATACCAACTCGTCCAGGATAGGCATGAAATCCGAAACCACGGTTCACATAAACATAACGATCAAACTCTTTATATAGTCCAGCCCATTGTTTATAAATGTATTGCGCTAAACTCCATTTAAAATATCCCGGAATTTCTATTCCAAATTGCATACCGTGCGTGTGGCCTGACAACGTTAAATGGAAGTTTTTAGGATGATTCTTTATTTCATATTCCCAATGGCTTGGATCATGGCTCATTAGTACTTTAAAGTCATTTTGAGCAACATTTTGCGAAGCTTTATTTAAATCTCCGGCCTTTTTAAAATTCTGTCCCCAATTCTCTACTCCAATTAAAGCAATTTTGTCATCGCCTTTTTGAATATAAGTATGTTCGTTTAGTAAAAGCTTAAATCCAATTTGTCCGTATAGGCTTTTAATTTCCTGAAAATTTTCATCTTTTAATTTTTCAGAAGGCCATGTTACATATTCGCCATAATCATGGTTTCCTAAAACAGAAAATTTTCCATATTTATAATCTTTTATTCTACTGAAAGTTTTTAACCACGGATGCATTTCATTAGCATGCGTATTTACGATATCTCCGGTAAATAAAATCATATCCGCTTCCTGTTCATTTATCAGGTCGATGGCATAATTTATTTTCTCGGGATTATCAAAACTTCCACTGTGAACATCTGAAATTTGCGTAATCTTAAAGCCATCAAAAGCATCCGGCAAATCAGGAAAAAAGATTGTTTGCTTAATTACTTTGAAGTTATATTTACCTTCGAAAATTCCGTAAATCAAAGATAAAAACGGAACAGCCGCCAAACCTAAAGCAATCTGACTCACAAACTTTCGTCTGTCCGGCATCATCTCTTTTCTTGGAGCGTTATAAATAAAGTAATTTAAGATACTTGCACCTACTCTAAAAATATCTTCACCAAATAAAATAAGTGTCATTACAATTTTTGGTACATAAACCAAAAGCATTAATCCTGTAGTAAACATAAACTGTTTTGTTTGCCCAACAGAACGATCTACTTGCGAAAATGAATAGATTATAAATATTAAAACAAGTAAACTTATAACTTGGTAACTAACCAAAACCCATCTTAATTTAATTAACGTACGAAAGGCCTGATAAGAATAGAACTCAATAAATAAGAAAAGAGCACAAAGAATTAGAAAGCGAATTATCATGTAGGTATAGTTTTGAACAAAGTAACAAAGAATGTAAATTTTATGGCTTTTTATTATCAAAATTTTAACTCAAAAATCAAATAAAAAAAGCTGATAGATTACTCTACCAGCCTTTTCTCTGACTAAAAATTATTATTATTCAACCAATATTCATAAACCAAACCAATAATTTATGAAACCAAAATAAGAATTAACCTTTATTTTTTAGCTGCTTCTGGCTTAGCTGCTTCAGCTTTTGCTTCTTTTTTCTCAGCTTTTGCTTTTTTATGATCTTTTTTAGTTGCTTTAACTTCTTTTGCAGGAGTTGTTTGAGCTGGAGTAGTTTGAGCACTTACCATTGCAGTAGTTCCTAAAACGGCTACTGCTAACATTACTAATTTTTTCATGACTTAAGTTTTTATGATTATTATTATTTCTTTATTTATAAGTCAAAGATATAATCACTAAATGAAGATAAAATGAAGATAAACCTTACCTGAAAAAATTAACTTTTAATTAAGTTTTACTCACTTCAGGGAGCAAAAGAGTAAAGGTTGTACCTTCATTTATTTGAGAAGTAACTTTAATCTCGATATGATGAAAAGAGGCAATACTCTCAGCAATCGCAAGACCTAAGCCTTGTCCGTCCTGATCAGAGCTGATTCTGGCAAAACGATTGAATATTTTTTCGATTTGAGAATCATCCATTCCAATTCCTGAATCTTTTATGGAAATAAAATAATGCTGATTTAAAAATCCGTCTGTAATTGTAATACTCCCATTTTCCTGATTGTATTTTATAGCATTTGTTACCAGGTTATAAATCAGAATATGAAGTAAGGTTTTATTTCCTTTAAAATTAAAATCATGCTGCATATTATTAAAGAACTTCAATCCCCTATCCTCAATCCTGTCTTCCAGATCTTCATGTAATCCGTTTACAATTTCATTAAAATCAATTTCTTCATTGGCTTCATATTGATTGTTTTCAATTCGGGAAATCAACAATAAATTATTGATTATTTTTTTCAGCATATCAAGTGTTTTAAGCGAACTGGCAATTTTATCAAACGCATTATCATCTAAAGAATCATTTTGCAGCAAATTCTCCAGCTTATTTTTTAGTAATGCAATTGGCGTAAGAAGTTCGTGAGAAACATTCGAAATAAACTGTTTTTCTTTTTTAAAAAGCTCTCCAATACGATCCATCATTTGGTTTAAAACCAAATCAAGTTCCCTAAAATCTCTCGAGTTTGCCTTTATTGGTGTATGATCAAAAGCTTCCGGTTCATTGACACGCCTTATTTTAGTATCGATAATTTTATAAAAAGGTTTGAGTAAATATTCGATATAAACCGTATCTGCCAAAAATGTAACCAAAAGAATCACAACCAAAACGATAATAATAAACAAGCGAATAATAAAAGTCAAATCATTTACTTCGCTCAAACTACTTCCTATTTCTAGTTGATAATCTACTTTTTCGTAAGTAAAATGATATTGCAGAATTCTATATTCACTTTCTTCGCCTTCAATAATTCGATTATCATTAATAAAGTTTGTTTGCTTTTGATGCGGATTGATGGCAACTTTCGACAGCACCAAAAATTCACTGTGTAAAGTTGAAAACTGTGAATAGGTTTCTGTAGAATCATCAGAGTTTTCGATAAAATCATTAATCTCATTTTGATTTAAATGATCAATAAATTTTTTCTTCTTTTCAAGCAGTCCATTATTAATGTGTTTATAAACTACGTTTTGAACCAAAATTGGCAACATTAACCACAAAACTAAAATCACCAACAAACGCGTTAGTGCATTAAAAATGGCCAATTGATGTTTTATCTTCACTCTATTTTATTTACTCATTAATACGGTAACCAACGTTTCGAACTGTTTCAAGCCAATCTATTGCAGTATGTTTATCAAGTTTTTTTCGGAGATTTCGAACATGAACATCAATAAAATTAGAATCTGAATTAACCTCAAGAATATCTCCCCAAATATGTTCTGTTAATTGCAATCTTGTAATAACACGATTTTTATTCAAAACTAAATATTGAAAAATATCAAACTCTTTTTTGGTAAGGTTAATTGGAGTTCCGTTGTAGCTTACTTTATAATCCTGCAGCTGAAGTAAAAATCCATGTACTTCGAGATTGTTTAAAGTAAAACCATGAATCCTGCGAATTACAGCAAATAATCTTGCGCTAAGTTCTGTTAAAGCAAAAGGCTTTGTCAAATAATCATCGGCACCAAGATGAAGGCCATTTATTCTGTCGTCTAATTCGCCTCTCGCAGTAAGGACAATTACAGCAATTTTTGATTTCGTTTTGCGAACCGTTTTCAAAACTTCAAAACCATCTCCGTCAGGCAAACCCAAATCAAGTAGCATTGCATCATAATCATTGCTGTTTATCTCTTCAAAAGCATCAGCACAAGTATTGGCAATTTTGCAAATGTAGCCCACATTGCACAAAAAATCATAAACTTCAACGGCAAGCTCTTTATTATCTTCAACAATCAGAATATTCATAGACACGAATTATTAGCGCAATTAAAATTAAACAATTATAAAAAGTCCAAATGCGCATTATTAAAAAATTAACGAATAAAAAAAGCTGACAAATTTCTTCATCAGCTTTCTCATTGGCAAGCGTAATAATTATTCTCTCTGTTTTGATTCCCTACAATTTTTTGAAAGCAAAACAAAAACAATTATTATTTTTTCACGTTAGCAGTTTCTTCTTGTGGAGTTTCTGATTTTGCTTTTTTACCAGATTTATGATTATGGTGTTTTGTAGCCTTTACCTCTTTTGATGGAGCTGTTTGAGCCGGAGTTGTTTGTGCGCTAACCATTACACTTGTTCCTAGAACTGCTGCTAATACAATAAATAAATTTTTCATGTTTTTAAATTTTAAATAATTATCGTTTAATTTTTTACTTCTTTATTTTTTTACTTTTGAAGTTTCCGTTTTTGAAGCTTCACTTTTCTCTGATTTTATTTTTTTATCAGATTTATTTTTTGGGTGTTTTGTTGCTTTAACTTCTTTTGCAGGAACTGTTTTCCCATCTTTTGCAGGAAACGCATGAACCATTGCACTTGTTCCTAAAACTGCCACTAATAACATTAATAAATTTCTCATGATTTCTAATATTTGAATTAATACCTTTTATTTTACAGATCAAAATTACCTCAGTAAAATGAAGACAAAATGAAGAAATCTCCGAATAAAAAAATTTAACTTGACATTAACGATTTGAAGATTTTCACCATAAGTTATATAAGTTCATTTAATATATTATGGTATTAAAATAAACGCACTGCTGTGCGCCTCTACTAAAATGAACTTGTATAACTTATTATGGTGAAAAAAAATCCATGGTGGAAAAAAAATCTTGTTAGTCTAATTTTTGAGAACCCAATTGTTTATTTTTACAGACTAATATTTTTTATATGTCAACTCAAAAACGTCTTTTTCTTCTCGATGCCTATGCATTAATTTTTCGTGGATATTATGCTTTTATAAAAAACCCTCGAATTAACTCAAAAGGAATGGATACATCGGCGATCATGGGATTCATGAATTCGCTTTTAGATGTTATTAAACGTGAAAAACCGGATCATTTGGCCGTTGCTTTTGATAAAGGCGGAAGTCATGTGAGAACCGAAATGTTTGTTGAATACAAAGCAAATCGTGACGCCACTCCAGAAGCGATTAAAATTGCCATACCTTATATTCAGGATTTATTAAGAGCAATGCATATTCCGATTATTGAAATAGAAGGTTGTGAAGCCGATGATTTAATTGGAACAATTGCCAAACAAGCTGAAAAAGAAAACTACAAAGTCTTTATGGTTACGCCCGATAAGGATTTTGCGCAATTAGTTTCTGAAAATATATTTATGTACAAACCAGCCCGTATGGGAAATGGTATCGAAATTTGGGGCGTTCCCGAAGTTTTGGCAAAATTTGAAATCGAAAGACCGGAACAGGTTATTGATTTCCTTGGAATGATGGGCGATGCTGTCGATAACATTCCCGGATTACCTGGCGTTGGAGAAGTTACAGCCAAAAAATTCCTGAAAGAATACGGTTCGATGGAAAACCTTTTAGAAAATACACATTTACTAAAAGGTAAAATGAAAGAAAACATCGAAGCAAATAAAGACAAAGGAATTTTATCTAAAAAACTGGCGACTATTATTTGCGATTGCGATGTTGTTTTCAACGAAAACGACTATGAACTTTCGCGTCCGGATATCGAAAAAACTGATGCTATTTTTCAGGAATTAGAATTTAGAAGAATGGCGGAACAATTTGATAATCTGTTTAAAGTTGGCGGTGGAAATGAATTAGCAAACAAAGCTGATGAAGCCAAATTATACAAAAAACCACAACCTAAAAACGAAGATCAATTTGATCTTTTTGGCGGCGGTGCAACTTTAGATGAAAATACAGAAGAGAGAACTTCATTTTATGATACTTTAGAAAATACGCCTCACTCCTACCAGGCGATTGAAGGCGATTTAGGAATTAAATTATTGCTTCAAAATTTACAAAAACAAACTTCTGTTTGTTTTGATACTGAAACTACAGGTTTAGATGCTTTGCATGCGGAATTGGTTGGAATTTCTTTCTCTTATGAAAAAGGAAAAGGATATTACGTTCCGTTTCCGGAAAGTCAGGAAGAAGCTCAGGTTTTAATTGATAAATTTATTCCATTTTTCGAAAATGAAAATATCGAGAAAATTGGTCAGAATTTAAAATACGATTTAAAAATCCTTTCTAATTATGGTGTAACCGTAAAAGGGAAACTTTTTGATACCATGATTGCACATTATTTGATTAATCCTGATATGCGTCATAATATGGATATTTTAGCGGAAACGTATTTAAAATATTCTCCAAAATCAATTGAAACCTTAATTGGTAAAAAAGGAAAAAACCAGATTTCGATGCGCGATGTTGCGCTTGAAGAAATTAAAGAATATGCTGCCGAAGATGCGGATATTACATTTCAGCTAAAAGAACTTTTTACTGCTGAATTAGACAAAACAGAAACTAAAAAGTTATTTGATGAAATCGAAATTCCGTTAGTTAGTGTTTTGGCTGATATGGAAACAGAAGGAATTCGTTTAGATGTTGAATTTTTAAGCGCCATGTCTAAAGAAATGGATGTTGAGATTAAATCTTTGGAGCAAAAAATATATGAAACTGCCGGAGAGAAATTCAATTTAGCATCTCCGAAACAATTAGGAGATATTCTATTTGATAAATTGAAAATTGGCGGAGCAAAACAAAAGAAAACCAAAACGGGTCAATATGCGACTGGCGAAGAGGTTTTGACTTATCTGGCAAATGACAATCCGATTGTAAAAGAAATTTTGGATTGGCGCCAAATGGTAAAATTACAAAGCACTTATATCCTGGCTTTGCCGGAACAAGTCGATAAAAAAACACTACGAGTTCATACTGATTATATGCAAACGGTTGCCGCAACGGGACGTTTGAGTTCTAATAATCCGAACTTGCAAAATATTCCGATTCGTACAGAAAGAGGTCGTCAGATTCGTAAAGCTTTCGTTGCACGCGATGAAAATCACACTTTAATTTCTGCGGATTACTCTCAGATAGAATTAAGAATCATTGCTGCTTTAAGCGGTGAAGAAAACATGATCAAAGCTTTTCAGGACGGAGAAGATATTCACAAAGCAACCGCTGCAAAAGTTTTTAATGTGCCTTTAGAAGAAGTTTCACGCGAACAAAGAAGTAACGCTAAAACAGTTAACTTCGGAATTATATATGGTGTTTCTGCATTCGGATTAAGTAACCAAACTTCATTATCCCGCAGCGAAAGCGCTGCTTTGATTGAAGCATATTATAATACGTATCCGAGATTAAAATCATACATTCAGGAACAAGTAGAATTTGCCCGTGAAAAAGGATATGTACAAACGATTTTAGGTCGTCGTCGTTATTTAAAAGATATTAACTCTGCAAATGCCGTTGTTAGAAGTGCTGCTGAAAGAAATGCTGTTAATGCTCCAATTCAGGGAAGTGCTGCCGATGTTATTAAAATTGCGATGATCAACATCCACAAAAAACTAAAAGAAGAAAACTGGAAATCTAAAATGTTGCTTCAGGTTCATGATGAACTTGTGTTTGATGTACACAACGACGAATTAGAAAAAATTCAACCGATGATTAAACATGAAATGGAAAATGCTTTTATGATGAGCGTTCCTTTAGATGTTGAGTTAGGTTTGGGTGCAGATTGGTTGGCGGCGCATTAATAATTTTAGATTTTATAAATGAAGACATTAATTTAATTTTTAAATAAAAAGAACATTGTTTCCTAAACTATTTTTTATTTTCATTTTGATAGGAATTCCTGAAATTGGAATTTCTCAAATAAATGACGAAAATATTAGAGTAAAAGTTCTTCATAAAAATGTTATAGGAAAAGAGTTCGTTTTTGGAAAATGTGATGAAAAAGCTAAAACAGAAACACATTTAACCTATTTAGGACGTATAAAAACTAAAAAGGGAAAAACATATAAATTGATGAATTCAGCATGGATTTGGGGTTCACACAGAGCTACAAATAGAATCCTAATATTTAATGGCAACAATCAATATCTAGGTAATTATGCTGTAACAATGACTAGCGACTTGCCTACGGAATTAAATAATGGAATTTTGGTATTCAGAAATACAGATTCTGAATGCGACAAAAAAGTTGCTTCCAGAATTAGTTTTAAAAACGGATTACCAAAAGAGTTTTTTAGAAAATGCAATAATGAATATGGTGATATTTACAGTTTCGATGGGAATAATTAACCCTTAAAACACAAATATTTTATAATCATATTGTTGTAATTGTTGCCATAATTTACCTAATCAAATTTATTCAGTAAGCATGAAAAAACTGATTGTATTGTTTTTTGTATTTCATTCCATAATTGCAATTTGTCAGGATAGAACTTACTATCTGGAAGGAACTTTGGCAAAAAGTAAAATTTACATGAAAATCGAGATTTTTAATTCTGATGAAAATGTAAATGCAACTTACTTCTATCAAAATTCATTAAAAGACATTAAGTTAGATGGAAAGATGAACAAAAACAGTTTTACCTTCTTTTTTAAACCAAATGATGCAATTCTTGAGAAATTTTATCTGAACAAATCGGGAAATAAATTTGAAGGATCCTGGTATAATGAAGCCGGAAAACAACTTCCTGTTCAATTGCAAGTAATAGATTTTTCAAATTATAAATCAAATTTAGATGGCCGTTATGCCGATGAGAAATTAAATCTTGTAAAATGTAAATTTCTTGAGTTTAAAAAACATAAAACGACATCTTATAAGAATAAAGAATTTGTATGGTATTCTGAAAAACATTGTGATTCAGATTTTTTTAGATTGGGAAGCAATTTTTCAGACAAAAACAAAGCCGTTATAAATCCTATTTTAGAAAAAATACATATTGAAAATACTTTAGACCAACTAAATTGTACTTCTAATTTTGAATATAGTGAAGGAAAAGGTATAGAAGGAAATTCAACCATAAACTTTTTGAATCAAAACTTATTGGGCTTTCAAATTTTACACTCTTGGGATTGTGGAGGCGCGCATCCTGATTTTGGAAGCAGCGGTTATTTAATTGATTTAAACAACGGAAAAAACTACGAAATAGACGATATCATTGCTTTTGATAAAAGTGTTACTACAGAAAAGCAAAGTGATTTTGATCATTTTATGAAATACCGAAACAGCTATTTTGCTCCAAGATTACTTGCCGTAATCAATTCAGTAGAACATTTTACAAAACCTAAAGATGCTGACGATTCATGCGATTATACTAATGACGAATATTGGGATTATCCTTCATGGAATTTTACCGAAAAAGGCATCGAGTTTACGCCTATTTTTGCCAGAGTAGACAGATCTTGCGAAGAACCTTTTTTAGTTCCTTTTGAAAAACTCAAAAAATATAAAAACCCAAAGTTTCCTTATAACTTAGAATAAAAAAAATCCATTCGCCGCGGCGAATGGATTTTTTTCGTTTTATACTTTTCGAGTAGATTCTCGTTCTTTCAATTTTGTTTTGATGACTATAGTTTGATAATCTGAGGTTTCGCCTTCTGCTTCTTCAAGTCTTTCAATTAATTTTTTGGCAGCAACTTCTCCAATTTCAATTCCGTGCTGGCTTACTGTCGTTAAACTTGGAGACAAACGTCTCGAAGCCAAAATTCCATCCGCAAATCCTATAATAGATATATCTTCCGGAACTCTGAATCCTTTTTTCAAACTCACTCGTAAAGCAGCTACTGAATCATTTTCATCCAAAGCAAAAATCGCGTCAATTTTATGATCAAAAATTGCATCAATTTTAGCTTTCATATCATCTTCAGAATCGGTACGAAGAATAATTTTTTCGTTTACCGGAATATTATTGTCTTTTAAAGCTTTCAAATATCCATCAGCTCTTAACTTTCCAACACTTAAATTATCTACAGAAGAAATTAAGGCTATATTTTTACATCCTAAATTAATTAAATGCTGTGTAGAGTTTAAAGCAGAATCGAAATCATCAACCACAACTTTATCACATTCTACTTCATCAGCAATTCTATCAAACATTACAATTGGAGTTCCGTCGTTTATGATAGCAGAAAAGTGATTGTATTCCTGTAATTTCTGAGCCTCTTCTGAAACCGAAAGAATAAATCCGTCGATAGTTCCGTTACTCAACATTTCAAGTGTATGAATTTCTTTTTCTAAAGATTCATTCGAAATACACGTAATTACATTATATCCTTTTTTATCGGCTACTTTTTCGATACCACTAAAAACCTTTGCAAAAAAGGAGTTTAATATATTAGGTATAATTACTCCGATTGTTTTGGTTTTACGATTCTTCAAATTCAGACCAATAACATTAGGCTTATAATTTTTGAGTTTGGCATACTCCTTAATCTTCACCTTTGTTTGCTCACTAATTTCCGGACTATCATTAAGTGCTTTAGAAACTGTAGACACCGAAACATTTAGTTCTTTTGCGATTTGTTTTAAAGTTGCTTTAGCTTTCATTTAGTATGATTTTATTGAATTGATACAAATATAGTAGAATTACGTAAATTATAACAAAAACATACAATAGTTCGACAAAAAAATTATTTAATTATATTATTCTACAGTAACAGTTTAGTAAAATTGAATGCATAAATAAATCTACAGAAATTTTTTCGACAAAAGTATTCGTGTTTTAAGAAATTACTTACCTTTAATAAGATTGATTAAAATTTTAAATTTAATTTTTATTATCAAACCTTACCTTACAAATCCTTCATAAATCAGGAAAATCATCGAATTTTATTAATTTCTTTTTAATAAAACAAAGAATTTTAGGTTTTTATATAATAATTTTCCTTTTATTATTATAAAATTATAAAGAATATACTTATATTTATAATAAATTACTGAAAAATCCTAAAAAAAAGCCAAAATTCAAAAACCGCACACCAGATAATTTCGTTTATATATACTTAGACTACAATTATAATATCACTATTAATAACCTTTTTTTTTAAAAAAACTAGAAATTATGAAAAACGAAGTTAAAATTCATGAGGTAGACCCTTCATTGAATACGAGAAGGAGCTTCCTTAAGCTCGGTGGTTTGACATTAGTAACAGCCGGTTTAGTTGTGGCCGGTTGCAGCAATAACGATGATGACGATCCTGTTATGGAGGATACATCTTTACCTGGAGTAAGAAATGGAGTGTTCGATTTAGGATCCGGAGATTTTGGCGTATTAACTTACGCGTATGCTTTAGAGCAACTAGAAGCTGATTTTTATACGAAAGTTGTAAATGCTTCAGGTTTCAATGCTACTTTTAATGATATCGAACGTCAGGTTCTGACTGATTTATATCATCATGAAGTAATTCACAGAGATTTTTTTAAAGCTGCCCTGAGTGGCGGTCTTCCTGATCCAAGTTCACAATTACTTCCTTCTTTGGCATTTAATTATGGTTCACTAAATTTTAATAGCCGTAACGAAGTTCTTGCTACCGCAAAAGCATTAGAAGATACCGGAGTTGCTGCTTATAATGGAGCCGGAAAGCTAATTAAAACTCCTGCATATTTATTATTAGCAGGAAAAATTGTTTCGGTAGAAGCACGTCATGCTTCTGCAATTAGAAGTTTAATTAACCCAAATTCTAGTGATTTTGCGGGTGATGATATTGTAGATATGTCAAGCGGATTAGATGCTGCTAAAGATCCTTCTAAAATTTTACCAATTGCAGGAGGTTTTATTACCACAAAATTTACTGCCAAATATTTACCTTAATCTTAACTAGCTAAAACATAGAAATTATGAATATTTTAAAATTTATAGAAACTTTTACTGATGATAGCTTAATGAGAAGCACTGGTTCTCGAAGAGATAGTTTTAATCAGTTTGGAAACATAGGAAGAAATCTTGCGCTGGCATCAATCCCTTTTGGATTATCTGCTATGGCGAATAAAGCATTAGCAAAAGATATTACGGCAACACCGGCAACTCCAATTGGAGCTTTGCAGTTTGCATTGACTTTAGAATATCTGGAAAACGAATTTTATGCTATGGCATTAGACCATGGCGTAATTCCGGCATCAGAAAATAACGGACGCGATTTAAAAGTTTTCCAACAAATAGCAGCTCATGAATCAGATCACGTTAAATTCTTAATAGCAGGATTGGGCGGACCGTCAGGTGCTAATTTCGTTGCTAAACCAACTTTCGATTTTACTGTAGGAGGCGCATTTGATCCTTTTAATGATTACCCAACGTTTTTAGCATTGGCACAAGCTTTTGAAGATACTGGTGTTAGAGCATATAAAGGTCAGGCAGCAAATTTAATTTCTACTCCTGATTTGTTAACAGCTGCATTACAAATACACTCTGTAGAAGCACGTCACGCATCAGAAGTACGACGCTTACGCGGATTAAAAGGCTGGATTTCAAATGAAGAAAGAGGTGCAGGAATGCCATCTGCCACACAAGCTGTTTACGCTGGTGAAGGAGTTACGATGCAAGCAGGATACAACACTGCTACTTTATTTGGAGCTACTGCAGGATCTGAAGCTTACGATGAGCCACTTACAACACAACAAGTTGTAGACATTGCAAATTTATTTATTGTTTAACAAAACAATCCTAAATATTGAACCACCTTCGCGTTATTGTGAAGGTGGTTTTTTTTATTGTTTTAAATAAAAAACTGATACCCTGATTTTCAGTACATAAAATAATCTTTTCAGGTATTTGGTTTTAAAATAATTAATTGTACTTTTGCATCCCCTTTATTGGGGATGGAATGTTTAATTAAAATAATATTATGGACGCATTAAGCTACAAGACAATTTCAGCTAGCAAAGCCACTGTAACGAAAGAGTGGATCGTTGTAGACGCTGAAGGTCATAACTTAGGTCGTCTTGCTTCAAAGGTTGCAATGATCTTAAGAGGTAAGTACAAACCAAGTTACACACCGCACGTTGACTGTGGAGATAACGTAATTGTTATCAACTCAGAAAAAATTAACCTTACAGGTACAAAAATGAATGACAAAATTTACATGCGTCATACAGGTTACCCAGGAGGACAAAGAACTTTAACTGCTAAAGTATTGCAATCTAAAAACCCTGCATTATTAGTAGAGAAAGCTGTAAAAGGAATGTTACCTAAAAATAAATTAGGTGCTGAACTTTTTAGAAATCTAAATGTTGTTGTAGGTGCTGAGCATACTCACGGAGCTCAAAAACCTAGAACTGTTAACCTAAACGATCTTAAGTAATGGGAGTTATTCACAAAATCGGTAGAAGAAAAACCGCTGTTGCACGTGTATATGTTTCTGAAGGAACAGGAAAAATCACTGTAAACAAAAAAGAATTCGCAACTTACTTTCCAACTGCAACTTTACAATACAAAGTTTTACAACCAATGTCTATGACAGAAAATGTAAACAACTTTGATGTAAAAGTAAACGTTTACGGAGGTGGTTCAACTGGTCAGGCAGAAGCTGTAAGAATGGCATTAGCACGCGTAATGTGTGAAGTTAACGCTGAAAACAGAGCTATCTTAAAACCAGAAGGTTTATTAACAAGAGATCCAAGAATGGTTGAACGTAAGAAATTCGGTCAGAAGAAAGCTCGTAAGAGATTCCAATTCTCTAAACGTTAATATTACCTGTCTTGTTCAAATGGGACAAGACATTATCAATTATTTATTGAAATTAAAAAACACAGTTGTTGTTGCTCTCCTATCGAGGTAGGATATAGTTTAGCATCTAAATGTATAAAGCCTGGGAAACCGCCATTTATACATTGCTAATCAACAGAACGTAAACTAGTACAAAAATGGCAAACAAAATAGAAGTAAAAGACTTACTAGAAGCAGGTGTTCACTTCGGACACATGACTAGAAAATGGGATCCAAATATGGCCCCTTACATTTATATGGAGCGTAATGGTATTCACATTATCAATCTATATAAAACTGCAGCTAAAATTGAAGAAGCTAACGAAGCTTTGAAAAAAATCGCTGCATCAGGTAGAAAAATCTTATTCGTAGCTACCAAAAAACAAGCAAAAGACATCGTTGCTGAAAAAGCAAAAGCTGCAAACATGCCTTACATCACTGAAAGATGGCCTGGTGGAATGCTAACTAACTTTGTAACTATCAGAAAGGCAGTTAAAAAAATGTCTTCTATTGATAAAATGAAGAAAGATGGTACTTTCATGACGTTATCTAAAAAAGAGCGTTTGCAAGTTGATCGTCTACGTGCTAAATTAGAGAAAAACTTAGGTTCAATCGCTGACATGTCTAGACTACCAGCTGCATTGTTCGTAGTAGATATCAAAGCTGAACATATCGCAATAAAAGAAGCACAAAAATTAAACATTCCAGTTTTCGCAATGGTTGATACGAATTCTGACCCAAGAGAGGTTGATTACGTTATTCCTGCAAATGATGATGCTTCTAAATCAATTGACAAAATTTTATCTTTAGTAACTGCTGCTGTAATCGACGGTCTTTCTGACAGAGGTTCTGAAAAAGAAACTGAAGTTTTTACAGAAGAAGCTCCAGCAACTGAAGCTGCTGCTCCTGCTGTTGAAGCTCCTGCAACTGAAGAATAAATCAAATTTAAATTCCAAATTTTAAATTCCAAATTCCAAACACAAAATTAAAAACGTTATGTTGATAATTTAATAAAATTGGAGTTTGGGATTTAAAAGATGGAATTTTTACTTTTAACATTAAAATTCAAAATATTATGGCAACAATTACTGCTGCAGACGTAAATAAATTAAGACAAACTACAGGTGCCGGAATGATGGACTGTAAAAAGGCTTTAGTTGAAGCTGATGGAGATTTCGATAAAGCTATACAAAACCTTAGAGAAAAAGGACAAAAAGTTGCTGCTAACCGTTCTGACCGTGAGTCTTCTGAAGGAGCTGCTGTTTCTTTTATCAATGCTGACAATACTAAAGGAGCTATCATCACTTTAAACTGCGAAACTGATTTCGTAGGTAAAAATGAGGCTTTCGTAACTTTGGCTAAAGAATTAGTAGAAAGAGCTATTAACTTCTCTTCTAAAGAAGAATTCTTAGCTTCAGATTTCAACGGAATTACTGTTGCTGAAAAATTGATCGAGCAAACTGGAGTTATCGGAGAAAAAATCGAAATCGGTGGTTTTGAAATTTTAGAAGGTGCTTTCGTTGGATCTTATGTTCACGTTAACAAAATTGCTGCATTAACTGCAATTTCTGCTGCAATTCCTAACGCTGACGTTTTAACTAAAGATGTTTCTATGCAAGTTGCTTCTATGGGAGCTGATACATTATCTTACAAAGATTTCGATCCTGCTTTCGTTGAATCTGAACTTGCTGCTCGTATTGCTGTAATCGAAAAGGATAATGAAGAAGCAAAACGTTTAGGAAAAACTTTAAAAAATGTTCCTAAATATATTTCTTTCTCTCAATTAACTGAAGAAGTTTTAAAACAAGCTGAAGAAGATGCTAAAGCTGAATTAAAAGCTGAAGGTAAACCAGAGCAAATTTGGGACAAAATTATCCCAGGAAAAGTTCAACGTTTTATCTCTGACAATACTACTTTAGATCAGGAAAAAGCTTTATTAGATCAAAACTTCATCAAAGATGACAGTAAAAAAGTTGGTGATTACGTTAAAGGATACAATGTTGAAATCACAGGTTTCAAAAGAGTTACTTTAGGTTAATATATTATTTCAATATAAAAAAGCCCGAATATTTATTTATTCGGGCTTTTTTTATCTCTCAACTTTTCTGTTATTTTTTGTTGACAATAGGAAAATTTCTGGCACGCATTAAAGCATCAGATTTAGGAGCTCTTCCTCTGAAATTTTCATATCCTTTTTCATTATCAATAGTATTTCCAATACTAAAAACAGTATCATAAAGCCTTTTTGCCACTGCTTTATCATATGGCCCTTTTCCTTCTGTAAAAGCCTCATAAGCATCTGCATTAATAACATCAGCCCACAAATAACTGTAATAACCAGCAGCATATCCATCACTGGAGAAAATATGTGCAAATTGTGGAATTCTGTGACGCATCACAATTTCAGACGGCATATGAAGCGCGTCTAAAGTTTGTTTTTCAAATTTATGAGGATCTATAGTTTCTGTAGCTAAATGCAGTTTCATATCAATTAATGAACTTGAAATTGTTTCTACAGTTGCAAAACCTTCACCAAAATTAGCTGCTTTTTCAATTCTGTCTACCAATGATTGTGGCAATGGCTGATTTGTTTTATAATGCAAAGCAAACTTATTTAACACTTCCGGAGTTGCCAGCCAATGTTCTAATAATTGCGAAGGAAACTCAACATAATCTCTTGCAACAGCAGTTCCTGCCAAACTCGGATAGGTTACATTCGAGCATAGTCCGTGTAATGCATGTCCAAATTCATGAAACAATGTGTTTGCATCTTCCCATGAAATTAAAATTGGTTCATTTTCTGCTCCTTTTATAAAATTGCAATTATTAGATACAATCGTTAAAACATCACCATCTAATTTTTGCTGGTCACGATACGAATTCATCCATGCACCAGAACGCTTGCCTGTGCGCGCATAAGGATCAAAATACCAAAGACCAACCTTTTTACCGGTTATCTTGTTACTTACTTCCCAAACACGTACATCTGGATGATAAACAGGAACATCTGTAATTTGTTTAAAACTTAAGTTAAATAATTCACCTGCAACCCAAAACATTCCTTCACGCAAGTTTTCTAATTGCAAATACGGTTTAACTTCATTTTGATCTAAATCATATTTTGCTTTTCTGACTTTTTCAGCATAATAACGATAATCCCAGGGTTGAATTTTAAAATTATCACCTTCTGCATCTACTATTTTTTGCATTTCAGCAACATCTTCATGCACCTTTTCTACAGCAGGTTCCCAAACTGACATCATTAGATCTAATGTTTTCTTAGGGTCTTTTGCCATTTTATTAGACAAACTCCAATCTGCAAAAGAAGCAAAACCTAATAATTTTGCCTTTTCAGTACGTAATTGTAAAATAGAAACTAATGTTGAATTGTTGTCGTTTTGATTTCCATTATCACCACGTTTCACAAAAATATCAAATGCCTTTTCTCTTAAATCCCTACGATTAGAAAAAGTTAAAAATGGCTCAATCGACGAACGCGTGTTTGCAATACATCCTAAAGCATCAATTTTTCTTTCTTTAGCTTCGGCAATTGCTGCATTTTTTACTTCGACTGGTAAACCATCAAAATCACTTTCTGTTTTTAAAGCCACGAATTGATTGTGTTCTTCTGCTAATAAGTTTTGACTAAAACGTGTAAAAAGCGTTGCTAATTCCTGATTAATTTTGGTTACTTTTTCTTTGTCTTTTTCATTCAATTTAGCACCTTCACGAACAAAATTAGTATAATACAACCAAATTAATCGCTGTTGTTCGCTAGTCAGTTTTTTACTTTCTTTAGAGTTATAAAGCGTTTCAATTCTCGTAAAAAGCTTCTTATTTTGATTAATTTTATCTCTGAATTCAGAAAATTTTGGAGACATTTCTCTATCTACAACATTAAATTCGGCACTACTTAAATTAGATCTGTAAATTCCATAAACAGAATTGATTCTCGAAATTGTTTTACCGGAAAGCTCCAGAGCCGCTATCGTATTATCAAAAGTTGGTGCTTTTGGATTGTTAGCAATAGCATCGATTTCATTTAGCTTTTCCTGAATTGCAAATTCAATTGCCGGTTTAAAGTCAGGGACTTTATATTCATTAAAAGCAGGAACTCCTCCGTAAGGTCCTGTCCATTTTTTTAATAATGGATTATCAGAATTGGTTTGTGCGTTAGCCATAAAAAAAGTTGTACTCATGATAAAAATTGACATTAATTTTTTCATTCTCATTAATTGATTTTTTGGATAATAAAAATGGTTATACTCAAAAGTAACCAAAAATCATTAATCAAACAGAACTTTAACTTTGAGATTCTCCTTATAAAAAAACCTTGAATTTTAAAAATATAATCGACTATTGAATTATATAGAAATAGCTTAAATTTGAATTTCATTTACCAGATCACTATGTTTAAAACCAAAAGAGAAATTGTTTTTGTAATTCTAGCCGGAATTTTTATAACCAATGCTGTTGTAGCAGAATTAATAGGAGGAAAATTAATTCAGATTGGACCATTTGTAATGAGTATTGGAATTTTGCCCTGGCCTATTGTTTTTCTTACTACCGATTTAATCAATGAATATTTTGGCGAAAAAGGAGTTAAAAAACTTTCTCTAATAACGGCATGTCTAATTGCTTATGCTTTTTTAATATTATTTATGGCCATAGTTATTCCTGCTGCAAAAGGAATTAGCCCCGTAAATGATGAACAATTTCATGCTGTTTTCGGACAAAGTATGTGGATTATTGTTGGTAGTTTAATCGCCTTTATGGCATCTCAGATAATAGACGTTTGGATATTTTGGTTTTTTAAAAGACGGACGGGAGAAAGAAAAATATGGCTAAGGGCAACGGGATCAACGGTAATTTCACAATTATTTGATTCATTTATCGTACTCGGAATTGCATTTTGGCTGCCCGGAAAAATTGATTTTGATACTTTTATTTCATCAGGATTAACAGGTTATGTTTTTAAACTTTCGGTTGCTGTTTTATTGACTCCTTTAATTTATGCCGGACATCATTTGATTAAAAAATATCTTGAAAGTGACAATCATGATTCAGAAAATAATAATTCAAAAGAATGACACCGCAAGAACCAATTAGATGTAGTTGGTGTACAGCCAGCGATTTATACAAAAAATACCATGATGAAGAGTGGGGCGTTCCGGTTTATGACGATCCTACTTTATTTGAATTTTTAATTTTAGAAACTTTTCAGGCAGGATTAAGCTGGATAACGATTTTAAACAAAAGAGAGAATTTTAGAGCCGCTTTTGATCATTTCGATTATAAAAAAATAGCTCATTATCCCGAAGAAAAAATTGAAGACTTACTTCAAGACACCGGAATTATCCGTAATAAACTTAAAATAAAAGCGGCCGTTTCTAATGCGCAGGCTTTTATGAAAATTCAGGAAGAATTTGGAACTTTCTCTGATTATATCTGGAAATTCACCAACGGAAAACCTATAATAAACAATCCAAAAACCTCAAAAGATGTTCCGGCCACTACTCCACTTTCGGACGAAATCAGTAAAGATTTAAAAAAAAGAGGTTTTAAATTTGTTGGTTCAACAGTAATTTACGCACACATGCAAGCCACCGGAATGGTCAATGATCACGCCGAAAATTGCTGGAAAAGAAACCCGTAAAAAGTCTCCATTTTCAGTTTCTACAAACCAATTGAAACCTTAAACTTGAAACTTTTTTAAACAACCAAACAAAAAATTACTACATTTGCTTCACACTTTAGGGGTGTCTGCTAAAAAGCAGGCTGAGATTTTACCCTCTGAACCTGATCTAGTTCATACTAGCGTAGGGAAAAGTAAGATGACTTCTGCGCGCATTTTTATGCGTAATTGTAGCCATTCCTAAGGTATAACATATACTAAATCTAAAAGGAATGGAACTAAAAATCAACCAACAAATCAAACAATTCAATGCTGAATCGCTAAGCGTTCAATCATTGCTTGATCTCGAAATTCCCCACAAACAAAACGGAATTGCCGTTGCCATTAATAACACCGTTGTTCCAAAAACTAATTGGAACGAATTCCTCGTACAAGAAACCGACGAAATTCTCATTATTTCAGCCACGCAGGGAGGATAGAATTTAAATTCCAAAAAGACAAATTCCAATTTCATATAGAACGTAGATGCACTGCTGTGTGTCTCTACTAAAAACCAGACGTAAACACAATCTACATCAACTTGAAACTTTAAACCTGAAACAAAAACATTATGACTACCGAAGAACAAATTTCCAGAACCCCTTTTCCGAACTCAAAAAAAGTATACGTCAATGGCGAAATTCATCCTATAAAAGTTGCGATGCGCGAGGTTATACTTAGCGACACCAAACTTTCGAATGGTGGAATCGAGAAAAATCCACCTGTAACAGTTTACGATACTTCTGGTCCATACACAGACCCTAACATCGAAATCGATATCCGCAAAGGATTGCCACGTCTGCGCGAAAACTGGATTTTAGATCGAAATGATGTTGAAATTCTAAACGAAATAAGTTCCGATTACGGTCAAAGCCGATTGAAAGACGAAAGCCTAAATCATCTTCGTTTTGAATATTTGCATCAGCCAAAACGAGCTAAAAAAGGAGCTAACGTAACTCAATTATATTACGCAAAACAAGGAATTATTACGCCTGAAATGGAATATATTGCGATTCGCGAAAACCAACGAATTGAACTTTTAAACGAGCAAACCAAAGCAATGCAATGTCAACATTCCGGACATAGTTTTGGAGCCAATACACCAAAAAGTAAAATAACACCTGAATTTGTACGCGCAGAAGTTGCCTGTGGAAGAGCAATTATCCCAAACAACATCAATCATCCTGAAAGTGAACCTATGATTGTAGGGCGTAATTTCCTCGTCAAAATAAATGCAAATATTGGAAACAGCGCTGTGACTTCTAGTATTGAAGAAGAAGTTGAAAAAGCCGTTTGGGCTTGTCGTTGGGGAGCTGATACGATAATGGATTTATCAACAGGAAAAAACATTCACGAAACCAGAGAATGGATTATTCGAAATTCCCCAGTTCCAATTGGTACCGTTCCTATTTATCAGGCATTGGAAAAAGTAAAAGGAATTGCCGAAGATTTAACGTGGGAAGTTTTTAGAGATACTTTAATCGAACAGGCAGAACAGGGTGTTTCTTACTTCACTATTCATGCAGGCGTTTTATTACGATACATTCATTTGACTGCTGATCGCGTTACCGGAATCGTTTCACGCGGCGGCTCGATTATGGCAAAATGGTGTTTATTTCATCATAAAGAAAATTTCTTGTATACTCATTTTGAGGAAATCTGCGAAATCATGAAACAATACGATGTTGCTTTTTCATTAGGAGATGGTTTACGTCCGGGATCGATTGCAGATGCTAACGACGCCGCTCAATTTGCGGAATTAGAAACACTTGGTGAATTAACCAAAATTGCCTGGAAACATGATGTTCAGGTTTTTATTGAAGGCCCGGGTCATGTACCAATGCACATGATTAAAGAGAATATGGATAAACAATTAGAACATTGTCATGAAGCTCCGTTTTATACTTTAGGCCCTTTAACTACAGATATTGCACCAGGTTACGATCATATTACATCAGCGATTGGTGCTGCTATGATTGGCTGGTACGGTTGTGCGATGTTGTGTTATGTAACTCCAAAAGAACATCTTGGTTTACCCAATAAAAAAGATGTGAAAGATGGAGTGATCACTTACAAAATCTCGGCTCATGCTGCAGATTTGGCAAAAGGTCATCCGGGAGCACAATATCGTGATAATGCATTAAGTAAAGCTCGTTTTGAATTCCGTTGGGAAGATCAATTCAACCTTTCACTTGATCCTGATACCGCACGAGAATTTCACGACGAAACACTTCCCGCTGATGGCGCAAAAGTGGCGCATTTCTGTTCGATGTGCGGACCAAAATTCTGTTCTATGAAAATATCTCAGGAAATTCGTGATGTCGCTGCCGCGGAAAAAGGAATGCAGGAGAAATCAGAAGAGTTTATTGAGCACGGGAAAGAAATTTATATCTAGAATTTTAGAAAATAGATTCAAGAAGAAAGAGAAAAGATATGATTGTAATTTCTAATGCTTTTGTTGTTGTAGATGAAATAAACACTCTTCATTCTTTATTTGATGAAGGATTGTCTTTGTTTCATATTCGAAAACCTGATTTTTCTGAGTTAGAAATGGCGAATTTCATTCATCAAATAAAATTAGAATTTAGACATCGAATTGTTTTACACAATCATCATGTGCTGGCAGAAGATTTTGGGATTAATAGAATTCATTTTTCTGAAAAAGAAAAAAAAGAGTCTTTTGGATTTCCTGCAGGGTTTTCAAAACCTTGTAGGTATAAATTTTCCACATCAACACATTCTATAGAAAGTTTTAATTCGTTAGAAAATGATTTTGATTACGCGTTTTTAAGTCCGGTTTTTAAAAGTATTTCAAAGGAAAATTATGCTCCAAAAACAGATCTTTTTGAAGCATTAAAGTCTAGAACAAATTACAAAACAAAAGTGATTGCTTTAGGCGGAATTGATGCTAAAAACATTCAAAAAACAATGAAAAATGGATTTGATGATGTCGCACTTTTAGGAACAATTTGGAATAATGAAAACCCGATAAAACAATTTAAATTATGTCAGAAAATCGTCCATTCGTACTCACAATCGCAGGCTTAGATCCGTCTGGAGGCGCTGGTATTTTGGCTGATATCAAAACATTTGAACAGCATAAAGTAACTGGTTTTGCTATTTCAACAGCCAATACAATTCAGACAGAAAATGCATTTCATGAAATTCAATGGACTGATTTAAATTTTGTTATTCGTTCTATAGAAACGCTGTTTAACAGTTATAAAATCAGTACGGTAAAAATTGGAATTGTTTCTTCTTTGAATGACTTAAACCAAATTATTTCGACTATAAAAACGCTATCTCCTGCAACTAAAATTGTTTGGGATCCTGTTTTAAAATCGACAACAAAATTTGAATTTACTACAATCGACGATTATTCTTATTTGTATAAGATCTTGTCAAAAATTGACTTGATTACTCCTAATTATCATGAAATCGAAATTTTATTTCCCGGGTTTATTTCAAAAATGCTTTATAAAGAAATGAAGATTCCAGTCATTATTTTATTAAAAGGCGGACATAACAAAACTGAAATTGGAACTGATCGCTTATTTCTTAAAAATGAGATTTATGATTTTTTTCCAACAGAAAAAAATTGTTCTGAAAAACATGGTTCAGGCTGTGTGCTTTCATCAGCAATTGCTTCTAATCTGGCATTTAATCAAACTATAAAA
Organism: Flavobacterium sp. LC2016-13; assembly: GCF_009707955.1. Classification (GTDB taxonomy): domain Bacteria; phylum Bacteroidota; class Bacteroidia; order Flavobacteriales; family Flavobacteriaceae; genus Flavobacterium. The sequence goes on from NZ_WMDQ01000001.1 coordinate 494,081, forward strand.
GAAGCCTGCAAAAACGCCAAAATTTATATCGAAAAATACCTGAGTTCAACATCAACTTTAATCGGATATCATTATGTATAATAAACTGCAATACATTTCACAGGGAAAAACTATCGAAGAACAATTGTACAATATTCACAAAGCACTAGACGCCGGATGCGGTTGGATACAAATGCGATTTAAAGATCAAACCATTAAGGATACTTTTGTTCTAGCCGAAGCTGTAAAGCTTTTATGCGAAGAATATCTCGCCAATTTTATCGTAAACGACAATTTTTTTCTCGCACAGCAAATCGTTGCTGACGGAGTTCATTTAGGTTTATCAGATATGAAAATTGATGAAGCGCGAGCCATTTTAGGAAATACTAAAATCATAGGCGGAACAGCAAATACCTTTGAAGATATTGAAAATCATGTAAAAAATGGCTGCGATTATATTGGTTTGGGGCCTTTCAGATTTACTACAACAAAAGAAAAATTAAGTCCGATTTTAGGTTTATCAGGCTATTTTGAAATTCTTCAAAAAATGAAAAAAAACAAAATAGAAATTCCGGTTTATGCTATTGGGGGAATCACATTGAAAGATGTAAGTCCGTTAATGGAAACCGGAATTCACGGGATTGCTGTTTCAGGAATGCTTACAGATGATGATCAAAAAAAGAAATTAATTAAACAACTAAAAGAAAAGTTATATGCAAACGTCATTGTTTAATATTGGAGATAAAGCCTTCAAATCTCGTTTGTTTTTAGGAACAGGAAAATTTGGCTCAAACCAGGAAATGGAAAGTGCCATTTTAGCTTCAGAAAGTGAATTGGTTACGGTTGCCCTAAAACGTATCGATCTAGAAACTGAAACTGATGCTATATTATCACACTTAAAGCATCCAAAAATAAATTTATTACCTAATACTTCAGGAGCGCGTAACGCAAAAGAAGCTGTTTTTGCCGCTCAATTGGCGAGAGAAGCTTTAGAAACCAATTGGATAAAACTGGAAATTCATCCCGATCCAAAATACTTAATGCCAGATCCGATTGAAACTTTAAAAGCGACGGAAGAATTGGCTAAACTTGGTTTTTTTGTCTTGCCTTACATTCATGCCGATCCTGTTTTATGCAAACATTTAGAAAGTGCAGGAACTACTGCCGTAATGCCGTTAGGTTCGCCAATTGGAAGTAATAAAGGTTTAAAAACAATTGATTTTTTAGAGATTATCATCGAACAAAGTAATGTTCCTGTAATTGTCGACGCCGGAATTGGTGCTCCATCAGATGCCGCAAAAGCAATGGAAATGGGTGCCGATGCCGTTTTGGTAAATACTGCAATTGCCGTTGCCGGAAATCCAAGATTAATGGCCGAAGCTTTTAGAGAAGCTGTCATTGCAGGCCGAAAAGCTTTTGAAGCTAAAATTGGTAATCAACAAAATTATGCTGTAGCTTCTAGTCCTTTGACTTCATTTTTATACGACTAATTTAATTCTCTCGCAGATTTTGGAGATTAAGCAGATTTATTCAATTAAAATATATTATGAGTATAGAAAAAGATAATCTGTTCAATCTCCAAAATCTGCGAGAGAAAAAGTAAGAATTTTCATTAAATTTGATTCAAAAAAAATCAAATCAGTATTATGTCAGAAAATGAAATTTCATATAAAGTCAGAGGAGCAATTTTTAAAGTTTATAATACTCTTGGGCCAGGATTATTAGAGTCGGTGTACGAAAGTGCTCTTTATTATCAGTTAAAAAAAGATGGATTAACAGTCATTAAGCAAATTGATTTGCCAGTTAGATACGATGATATTTATTTAGACATAACTTTCAGACTGGATATTTTAGTCGAAGACAAAGTAATTATAGAATTAAAATCAGTTGAAGAGATAAAATCTATTCACTTTAAACAATTAAATACTTATTTAAAATTGACTAATAAAAAACTCGGATTATTAGTCAATTTCAACTGTTCTAATATACTTGAAAATGTCCATCGTGTAGTTAATAAAATTTAATCTGTACGATCTGCAAAATCTGCGGGAAACAAAATAAAAAATGAAAACATTTAAATCAATTTTTGAGCAATATGATTGGAATACTATTCAATCCAGAATATACCAAACCACATCAAAAGATGTCGAACGAACTTTGGCAAAAACCAGACTCAATCTCGATGATTTTTTGATTTTAATTTCTCCCGCTGCTCAAAATTATCTGGAAGAAATGGCACAGAAATGCCATGAAGTCACCAAAAAACGCTTCGGAAAAACCATCCAAATGTATGCGCCGCTTTACTTAAGCAATGAATGCCAAAATATCTGTACGTATTGCGGATTTAGTTTAGACAATAAAATCAAACGAAAAACCCTTTCAGATTCAGAAATTAAAATTGAGGTTGAAGCTTTAAAACAAACAGGTTTTGATCATGTTTTGTTGGTTACAGGCGAAGCGAATTATACAGTAAATATTAACTATTTCCTGAATGCTATTGCTCTAATACGAGAACAATTTTCTATTATTTCTGTTGAAGTCCAGCCACTTTCTACAGAAGATTATGAGCGTTTGCATGAAGCCGGAGTTTATTCTGTATTGGTTTATCAGGAAACTTATCATCAGGAAGTTTACAAAAAATATCATACGAAAGGCAAAAAGTCAAACTTTGATTATCGATTGGAAACTCCGGATAGAATTGGAACTGCAGGAATCCATAAAATAGGTTTAGGCGTTTTATTAGGCCTGGAAAATTGGCGAACCGATAGTTTTTTTAATGCTTTACATCTGGATTATCTTCAGAAGAAATACTGGCAGACTAAATATTCGGTTTCATTTCCGAGATTGCGCCCTGCGGAAGGTATTATTGAACCCAATTTTATTATGGATGATAAAGATTTGACACAACTTATTTGCGCTTATCGTTTGTGGAATGAAGATCTGGAAATCTCTATTTCAACACGCGAAAACGAAAAATTCAGAAATAATATAATTCCAATTGGAGTTACAAGTATGAGTGCAGGATCTAAAACAAATCCGGGTGGTTATGTTGTTGATCCACAATCACTGGAACAATTTGAAATCAGCGACGAACGTTCAGCAGATGAAATTTCAAAAATCATAAAAAATGCCGGCTACGAACCCGTTTGGAAGGACTGGAGTAAAAGTTTTATTTAAAAATTCCATCTTCAATCTAAAATCAATAATCTAAAATTGCAAAATGAGCATTATACAAGAATTTTTACGCTATAATCGACAAACTATCTTACCTGAAATTGGCGATGAAGGTCAGGAAAAACTCAAAAAAGCAAAGGTTTTAGTAATTGGAGCCGGAGGTTTGGGCTGTCCGATTTTACAATATATTGCAACGGCTGGAGTAGGTTTTATTGGAATTATGGATTTTGATACTATTGAAATTCACAATCTTCACAGACAGATTTTATATACTGAAAATGAAATTGGTCAGAAAAAATCTCTAGTTGCCAAAGAAGTGGTTTCGAAATTAAATCCGCTGATTGAAGTTGAAGCGATTCCTGAAAAATTGACTTTAGAAAATGCATCACAAATTATTCAACAATATGACATAGTTGTTGATGGTTCTGATAATTTTACAACACGTTATTTGGTAAACGATACTTGTGTTCAATTTCAGAAACCTTTAGTTTACGGAAGTATTTTGAAATTTGAAGGTCAAGTCGCGGTTTTTAATCACAACGGAAGCAAAAATCTGCGTGATTTATTCCCAGAAATGCCGGATCCAAAAGATGTTCCCAATTGTAATTTAAATGGCGTTTTAGGAACTTTACCTGGGATTATTGGAACAATGATGGCGCATGAAACTTTGAAATTAATTTTAAAATTACCTACTTTAAAAAATGAATTAGTGTTGTTTAATACGCTAAATTGGAATTTTACAAAATTGAATTTCTAGAAAATAATTTCATCTCCAACATTAATAATTCCCGAATTTAAACTCACAATATTAGTTCCGAATAAAACCGAATTATTTACATTTCTGTACTTGCTTAAGGTTTTTAACGGTTCTTTTTTTAATTTGCCATTTTCCGGATCATTATTAACCATAATACATCTTCCGCATGGTTTTACATTTTTAAATTGAACTTCTCCAATTTTAAAAGTATTAAAATCATCTTCTTCATGAGGATTTTTGCTGCTTATTACAATGTTTGGGCGAAATCTTAAAACAGTAATTTTATCTTCTAATTTTTCATTTAAAAAATCCAGACTTTTTGTTCCGATTAATAAATATGGATAACCGTCTGCCAGACTTACATTGAAGGTTTCTTTTAATCTGGAACTTTCATGTTTTCGATTTCCAATTTTGATAATTTTGACCAATTTACATTCAAAACCCAAGTGTTCGCTGAACCATTTTGAAGTTGCCTGATTTACCTCAACAACTTCACTTTTATCATCCCAAACATTCACTTTTAGAGGGTTTTCTAAATGTTCATTAATCGAAAATTCATGCTTTTGATCCTGAAAAGTAATACTGATTTTTCCATCTGAAATCTGTGGATAAAACTGACTCATAATGCGGTGTTCTCTTTGCGTTATCATTTGATTTTCAGCATCGATTAACATCCATCTTCTGTCATTTTCAAATCCCATTTCTTCGGCCAGAGCATTTTTACAGCTTATTCCGGCCAGGCTTTTTATCGGATAAATATAAATTTCTTTTACAACATGAATTGCGCTCATTTTATTTACTTTTTAAAATAGATATAAATTCATCACGATCAATTTCGCGACAACCTAAACTTTCTAAATGCGGATTATAAACCTGACAATCCAATAACTTATAATTTTCTTCTCTCAAATAATCTACCAAAGTAATAAATGCTACTTTTGAAGCATTCGATACTTTCGAGAACATACTTTCTCCACAAAAAACATCACCTAAATCAATTCCGTATAAACCTCCAACCAAAACCTCATCTTGCCAAACCTCAACAGATTTTGCAATTCCCTGAGCATGCAATTGACAATAAGCATCAATCATTTCGTTTGAAATCCAGGTTCCGTCCTGACCTTCTCTTTTTATGTTTTGGCAATTCGAAATAACGGCTTCAAAACTCTGATTAAAAGTAACTTTAAATATATTTCTATTCAAAATATTCCGCATGCTTTTAGACACTATTAACTCATCTAAAAACAAAACCATTCTGGGATCCGGCGACCACCAAAGAATTGGTTCTCCTTCATTAAACCACGGAAAAATACCGCTTTTGTAAGCTAATTTCAAACGCTCCGGATTTAAATCACCGCCAACTGCAAGAATGCCTTCTTCATCGGTTTCTGAAACTGGAGGGAAAAATAAATCTTTATCTACGTAATACATTTTTTAAATAAAATCCAATGTTAGAAATACCAAATAATCTGTGTCATTTCGACCAAAGGGAGAAATCACATAACGGAATTCCGGCTCGTTGCTCTCTGAATGTGATTTCTCCCTTCGGTCGAAATGACACAAACTGAGGGTAAAACAAAATTCCAAATCCCAAATACACGTTAATGATTTGGAATTTGGAATTTATACTTTTTGTAATTTAAACTTTTAGAAAGGTAAATCGTCCGGTTCGTCTTCGTTTAAATTTGTAGCCGGAGCAAAAGCTTCTGCAGCAGGCATTGGAGGAGTTTGTCCAGGTCCTTCTGGAGCTACTCTTTCGATTCTCCAACCTTGAATACTATTGAAATATCTGGTTTCTCCTTGTGGATTAACCCATTCTCTTCCTCTTAAATTGATAGAAACTTTTACTGCCTCTCCTTGTTTATAGCTACTTAATAAATCGCATTTATCTTGTGTAAATTCGATTAAAATGTGTTGTGGATATTGCTCATCAGTAGTAACAACTAATTCTCTTTTTTTGAATGAGGCACTAACTTGTTGCTCTGGGTTAACCACTTTTACTTTTCCTGTAACTTCCATCTTCGTCTATATTTATTATTGTTTCTTTTCTTATTTTTTTGCTAAAAGTACTTTCCAAGCCGACTCAATGTCATCATTATCAAGGTGTTTTTTAGCTTCTAAGTATATTTTTTCCTGATCATCTGAGCTTAAAACTCCTTTTACAGAAAAATTTTCTTTCACAAATATACTAACTTCTTCTGTTGTAGGCAAGGCTTCAATGTTTCCTAATTTACCCAGATCGTTTCCGCTAAAAACGGAGCTTTCTTTGACATTATTCGGAATTGCGTCTACTCCAACTCCTAAAGTTGTTAGTGGTTTTGCGACTTCAAAAAGTCCCTGGTTAGATCTTGAATACCAATTATTTCCTAATCTCGAAACCAAATCAATTTTATGCTGGTCAACACCTCCATTTTCATCTAATACTGATTCGTGAATATGCATTTTAACTACTTCACAAAGTATTAGATTTCCTGCTCCGCCTTCTGTTCCTAACGGAATAATTTGTGTGACTTTGCACTCAAACTGCACCGGAGATTCTTTTACGCGATATGGTTTTACCAAATCTGACGGAATTTGTGTTAATCCGGCTTTTATAAATTCGTTTACGCCTTCTGCATATTCTGTACTGGCTAATGATGTTTGCTGTACCAAGTCATAATTAACGACATTAATTACTACTTCGCGAGTTGCTTCAACATTAATCAAAGTATGTTTAACTGTATTGTCTCGCACGCGCCTCGCCGGTGAAAAAACCAGGATTGGCGGATTGGCACTGAATACATTAAAGAAACTGAAAGGTGATAAATTCGGAATTCCTTTTGCACTCATTGTACTGGCAAAAGCAATAGGTCTTGGCCCGACAGTACTTTGTAAATATCCGTGCAATTTTACCGTTGAAATCTCTTTTGGATCAATGCTAATCATACTTTTTCTTTTTAACCAAATCTCGTTTTGGCAACTACAAAAGTATAGAAATCGTTTAAGCTAATGAAATAGTTTTTGACTTAAAAACAAAAATGTTTAACGCAATACAAAATATTAAATATGTATATTTCGTTATATTTATACCACAAAAATTACTTTATGCGTTTTTCTGAAAGTAGAAATACAACTCGTTGGATTATCATTTTTATTTCCTTTTCAATCATTAGTCTGATTCTTTGGAACACTTATACCTTTTTTCAAATTTTTAAGAATGAAGAAAGGATCAAAATGAAGCTTTTGGCCAATGCGCAAATCGCATTAATTAATGCTGATGAAAATACTGATCTTGAACTTCCGCTTCAAATTTCGAGCAACAACACTTCTATTCCTGTTATATTAACGATGTATGACAAAATTCTGACGACCAGAAATGTTCCTGAAGAAATATTAAATGATGAGAAGAAATCAATGCGTTTTTTGAAAAATTTGCAAAGTGAGAATGAACCTATTGTCTTTGAATATTCTCCCGGAAAATATCAAAAATTGTATTACGGAAATTCGGCTTTACTTAATAAACTCAAATATTACCCGATCGCTTTATTGCTGATTATTTTTTTGTGCGGTGCTTTGATTTATAATTTCTATAAAAGCACAAAAATGGCGACTCAAAATAAACTTTGGGCAGGAATGGCAAAAGAAACGGCTCACCAAATTGGTACGCCATTATCATCTTTAATTGGTTGGGTTGAAATTTTAAAAACGGAGGAAATCGATCAATCAATTACATTAGAAATTGAGAAAGATATTGAACGTTTACAAACCATTACGGATCGTTTTTCTAAAATTGGATCAATTCCTGTTTTAGAACCTCATGATATTATTGCTGAAACGCTGGATACTTATAACTATTTACAATCTCGTTTTTCAAAACAGGTTGCGTTTTCATATCATGTTCCGGAAACGCCAATTTTCGGTATGATAAATCCGGCACTTCATAGCTGGACCATAGAAAATTTGGTAAAAAATGCGATTGATGCCATGAAAGGCAAGGGAACATTAAATCTTTCTATTGAGCAAGATGCTCACCATGTAAAAATAAAAGTAAAAGACTCGGGAACCGGAATCCCGAAAAAGCAATTCAAAACCATTTTTGAACCTGGTTTTACTACAAAAAAACGTGGTTGGGGATTAGGACTTTCTTTAACTAAAAGAATTGTTGAGGAATATCATAGCGGAAAAATCAAAGTTTTACATTCTGAAATTGGAAAAGGAACTACTTTTCAAATTCAGTTAAATAAAAAAGTGTAGCAAAAATTACTTTACTACACTTTATATTTTTTTTCGTACTTCGACTTCGCTCAGTCTGACATTTCGACTTCGCTCTGCCCCTGACAATACGATTCTATAAGTTCGCTGCAATACTTTTAGCCAAAGCTTCAAATTCTTCTTTAGAAAGGGAAACTTTATTATGAAAACGCATTTCATCCATTTCGTTTAATGGAATCAAATGTACATGTGCGTGAGGAACTTCTAAACCAACTACTGCCATTCCGACTCTTTTGCAAGGAACCGTTTTTTCTAAAGCAATTGCAATTTTTTTAGAAAACTTCATTAATCCTAAATACAACTCATCATCCATATCAAAAATCTTATTGATTTCTTGTTTTGAAATACAAAGTGTATGTCCTTTTGCATTTGGATTTACATCTAAAAAAGCTAAATAATTTTCATCTTCAGCAATTTTATAAGATGGAATTTCTCCGTTTACTATTTTCGTAAATATTGACATTATTTATTCATTTATTTGGTTAATCGTTTAACCGATTACACTTTTAAAAATATTAGTCTCTTGAAATTTCAAGAATTTCAAATTTCAAAACCCCGTTTGGAACTGTAATTTCAGCTACTTCTCCAACAGACTTTCCAAGTAAACCTTTTCCAATCGGAGATGTTACAGATATTTTTCCAGTTTTCAGGTCAGCTTCACTTTCAGCAACAAGCGTATATTTCATTTCCATTCCGTTGCTTTGGTTCTTAATTTTTACATTAGAAAGCACCAATGCTTTTGAAACGTCTAATTGTGATTCGTCTATTAATCTCGCGTTAGAATACACTTCTTCCAGCTTAGAAATTCTCATTTCTAATAAACCCTGCGCCTCTTTTGCCGCATCATATTCTGCATTTTCAGATAAATCTCCTTTGTCTCTTGCTTCTGCTATATCTTGAGATGCCTTCGGACGCATTACACTTTTAAGGTGCTCCAATTCATCTTTTAATTTTTTTAATCCTTCTGCTGTATAATAAGATACTTTACTCATAACTTCATCGTTTATATAAATACAAAAAATCCCATCGGAACGGGATTTTGTATTACAAATATACTATTATTTTTAATAGTACATAATTATATGTTAATCATATAGAATTCAAAACTAAATAATTTAATTTTGTCCTACTAATACCTTCTAAAATAATGAAAAAAATCTGGCTCTTCATCGTATTAACTTCTGTTCTTTTATCTTGTAGCGATAACAATAGAAGTAACAGTAATCCGTATATACCTAATTATTCGGTTAATGCTTATCTTAATACTAGTTTGCCCGCTTATAACAGTCTTACCTATATTAGCAACCCGGTTTTTGTTTCTAACTATGGTGCAAAAGGTTTAATTGTTATGAAAACAGGTGAAGGAACTTATACTGCTTTTGATGCTGCATGCCCAAATCAGGCTTTAACATCTTGCACAGCCATGACAATTGATGGTATTAATGCTGTTTGTTCCTGCGATAAGGTTTCTTACAATTTATTTACCGGACAAGGTGGTCAGGAATATCCAATGAAACAATATCGTGTTGAATATTCCGGAGGCGTTGTTCACGTTTATAATTAAAATAAAAAGCCTGAAAGTTTTAAATTTTCAGGCTTTTTATTTTATACTAATTTGATTAGAATTTCAAAGTTAATCCTGCTAACAAATTAATTCCCGCCTGAGGATAATAGTATGGATAAACATCATACATATATCCGTTTGAAGCATATTTTTTGTCTAAAATATTATTTACTAAACCAGTAATTATAATCGATTTAAAAATTGATCTTGGTTTTATTTCGTAAGATACATTCAAATCATTTACAAAATAATCAGCCAATTTTGCTGCCGGCAATTCTATATTGTTCATGTATTGTTCGCCAACGTATTTTTGCAATAGTGAAATATGCAAATCTGAAATTGGACTATAAACTATAATATTACCTGCAATAACTGACGGAGAATATGCAATATCTGTTGTTCCGTAATTTTGACCTTCAACAGCTAAATCAACATTTTTATTACTGCTTAAAGTGAAGTTTGGTCGCAGCAAAAATTTGTCTGATAATTTAATCGTTGCATCAACTTCAAAACCTAAACGGTAACTTTTTTCACTGTTTGATCGAATTGGCGATCCAACGTCATCAAGTGTTCCAGTTAAAATCAATTGATCTTTGTATGCCATATAATAGAAATTCGAACTTAATTGAAATTTCTCTGAATTGAATCTCCATCCTAATTCAAAATCATTCAGTTTTTCCGGCTTTACATTTCCGCCTTCATAATCGGTTCTGTTAGGTTCGCGATTGGCTCTGGCGTATGAAAAATATAAAGTGCTTTTTTGATTGATTTCGAAATTTAAACCTGCTTTTGGATTAAAGAAATTGAAATTGTCATCAACTAAACCAGTTTCGGCACTATTGGCTTTGTATTGTACATTTCTATATTGCAAATCTCCGTAAAAGCTTAATTTTTCTGTAAATTGATAATTGGCTTTTGCAAAAATATTTCCGTCTGTTTTTGTTGAGTAATCATCATAATAATGATCTCCCAATTCTGATTGTGAAGCGTATCTTGCCCAGATTACTTTTCCGTAATGATCGCCTTCGTATTTATTCCAGCCTCCTCCAAAAATAACATCTAGTTTTTCTTCCTTATATTTTACAGAAAAAGTAGTTCCGTAAAAATCATTATCTAACCATTTTTGGCGTACTAAATCTGTTGTTGTTATTGCACCAACCGGTAACAAATTATAATCTGCCATATCAGCATCTTCTTTATAATTTTCGTAGTACCCTTTTCCTTTTGTATAATGCAAAGCTAAGTTTGTACTCCATTTATCCGAAAATGATTCGTTCCAATGTAATTGATAATGATCTTGTTGGTAATTATCGGTTTCATTATCATAAAAACGAGTATTTCCGGCTTCATCTGTATACATTCCGGCAGAATTAAATCTTCTGTCTTTGTTTAGCGTTTCAGCATCAATTCCGTTCCAGGATTGATATGTTTTTTCAGTTCCGCCAAAAGCCAAAGCCTTAATTAAAGTCGTCTTACCAACATAAGTTCCTTGTAAAAAATATGATTTTAAGTCTGAACTTCCTCTGTCAATAAATCCGTCAGATTTAATGGCAGACAAACGTCCGGCTAATTCAAAATGATCGTTTAATAAACCTGTACTAAATTTTACGGTGTTTTTTCGAGAATTGAAAGTTCCGTAAGAACTTGAGATTTCTCCATTTGCTTTTGAAGCATAATTATCTGTCAGCATATTTAAACTTGCACCAAAAGCACCAGAACCATTAGTTGAAGTTCCAACACCACGTTGCAATTGTAAACTTTCTACTGAAGAAGCAAAATCGGGCATATTTACCCAAAATGTTCCCTGGCTTTCAGCATCATTGTATGGAATTCCGTTGATAGTAACATTTACTCTTGTTGCATCGCTACCACGCACTCGGATTCCGGTATAACCCATTCCGTTTCCTGCATCAGAAGTAGTTACAACTGATGGCAAATAATTCATAAGAATTGGAATATCCTGACCGAGATTTCGAAATTTAATGTCTTTTTTATCTAAATTACTAAAACTAACAGGTGTTTTTGTAGTAACACGAACGGCTGAAACTAACACATCATCAAGTTTATTGACTTTGGTAGAATCCTGCTCCTGAGAAAAAGAAAATTGTGTGAAGAAAATAGAAGAAAGAAGAAAGAAAATAGATTTGTTGTTCAGCTTTGAACCTTTGTACCTTTGTACCTTTGTACCTTTTAAAGCACCTTTAAAAATAGTTTTCATCCGTAAAAGAATTACGAATAAAAGGGGGAATTATTCTTTTGTTAAATTAATAAATGTTTCACGACAAAATATAGTGTGCACGCTAAAATTTGTCGTTTATTTCCCTTAGCGACATTACTCGCTCAGGTTCGTTGGGTATGATCTCAGCTCGTTATTTAGAGCACCCCTTTGAGACAGTGCAAAGGTAATGTGTTAAATTCCAAAAAACAAAAAACAAATTCCAAAAACTCACTTTTTGCAATACTCTCTTTGGGATTTGGAATTTAAAAAATTGGAATTTTAATCAAAATCAGGCTTTCTTCTCGATTGTTTTATCTCAGAAATATTCTTTTTATCCTTAATTCGTTTTTTAATGACCGATTTTGGAATCTTGGTTGCTTTACGAATTTTAGGAACAAATAATCCTTTTTTAATTATTTCTAAAAAACGTTTTATAACAATATCTTTATTTTTAAGTTGACTTCTGTCTTCGTCACAATTTAGAATTAAGATATTTTCAGTTGTTAATCTTGGTGCAATATTGGTTTGCAAAAGCAACTTCTCCTCTTCAGATAAAGCTTGAGAAGCATTCAAATCAAAAGTTAAGACCACTTTTGACGAAACTTTGTTTACGTTTTGTCCGCCGGCGCCACTGCTTCTAACGGCTTTGAAACTAAGTTCTGATATAATTTTGTCAATATCCATTATTGTGGCTGATGCGCTGGTTTTAATAAATCGTTTACGGTTTTTACCGGATTAAAAGTTATTAACGGAACTGCAACAAAAATAGTTAACCAATTTGCCATTGCGCCATTCCATAAACCGGGTAATTCGTAACTTCTTACCGTTTTTCCTTCAACACTTTTTTCTACAATAAATCCTGTTTTAGGATCTGTAAATTGTGTAAGGTCAAATTTTTCGTTTTTATAATTTTTGATACCACAAACCAAATCAACCGGATTAAAATGCGTTGCTTCAGCTAATATATCTACTTGTTTTGCATTTGTTAAGTCTACTTGCGATGTTTCAACAATCTGCAGTGAAACCGATCCTTTGTCATTCATTACCCAAAACGGTCCACCGCCGGGTTCACCTTCATTTTTAACCATTCCGCAAACACGTATTGGCCTGTTCAATAGCTCTTTAATCTTAATAATTTGATTTTCTAAAGTAAATTTATTAAAATCATTCGATAGTTCAATATTCAGTTTTTGCATTAAAAAAGGAACTATTCCTTCAATATCACCTGGTGTAATTTCCTGTCTGTCGATAGCATTTAAATATCCAAAAACCTTTTGCTGAATTTCTATTAAAATTCCCGCTAAAGCTTTTTTGTATAATGCAATTTGCTCAATATGGTTTTGAATTACATTATCGATATTTTTTATAAAAACGATATCTGCATCAAGTGTATCTAAATTTTCAATCAGAGCGCCATGTCCTCCGGGTCTAAAAATTAAACAATCCTTTTTATCTCTGACAATTTTATTTTTAGCATTAACTGTAATAGAGTCTGTGCTTCTGTTCTGGTAAGAATAACGAATTTTAATTTTGACTCCTGACGATTTTTCTACTTTGTATTTTATCGATTCTATTTCTTTCTCAAACTGACTTTGATGTATTTCTGAAACTGTAAAATGCAAATTCGAAACATGATCTGCAGTTGCATAATGCACGCATTCATTTAAATGCTCTTCTATAGGAATTGCAATATGGGTTTTGTATTGATGAAATGGCAAAACAGCTTTTGGCTTATTTGCAAAGTCGAAATAATCCGGAGACAACAATAATTTTATAAAATAATAATTCTTATAATCTCTTTCTAAGGTTTCAAAATCAGGATAGATTTCTCTGAGCTTTGTATCCAGAGCTTCAAAAAAAGGAAACTTATCCATCGCTACTATAAAAATAGACAGGTTGCTGTCTTTTTTTCTGTTTATATAAGCATTGATTGTTTCTTTCTGAATATCAAAATCACTTAAAAAAGTACTCAAAAACTTAAACATTCTGCTCGCTGCGCCAGAAGCGGGAACGAACTTCTTTAATTTAAGTTTAGATTTTTGAAGGTCAAAAAAAATAGCCTTCTCCTGAAAATCTTGTTTTGTTAAACTTAAAATTCCGTTGTTAATTGTAGCAGGACTTATTAAGTTACTTTTTACAATTCCGTCTTTAAAAATTTCAAGTTGTTTTAATATATTTTCAAAGGAAATTCCATGATTATAGATTTCAACAAAATCTCGGGATGAAAAACCTTTTTCTTTAGCAATCGTCAAATTCTCCACAATTGCAGTGGCTTTTGTAAATCGGCTTTCTTTATCTCCTGAAAGCGTTATAAAAGGCTTTTTGGTATCAATTAATGTTTGTTTGAAAACAGAAAAAACCGTTTCTCTTCCTTTAGGAGTATCTCTAATATCATCTTTCTCCCAGGGAACATCAATATCGGTAAGAAAAAACAAATCGTAGTCATGATCAAGTGCTGCTTCATTTAAATGCGGATCGCAGAAACCATAATACATTTCAGAGAAAACTTTCGTTACCATTAAGTTGGTATCGCAAAACAAATATTTTTTTGATGATGCAAGTTTTTGATTTTCAAGAGCAACTTGTCCGTAAGCTATAGGCAACATATCATCAGCGTCACAGATATGCTGATTTTCTTCCCATTTTTTTTGTAAATAATCGCGTGCAAACTCCGGAACCCATTCGGTTTCAAAGTAAGCTGCAAGCTGTTTTGCTAAAGTGGTTTTTCCTGTACTTTCAGGACCAAATAAAGCAATTTTTATTATTGTTGTTTTTTGCTGTCTAAGATTTTTTTCCATTCTAAATAAGCTGAAATAGCTAAAATTGTAAAAATTAAATACTGAAGTGACAGCATCCCTAAGCCACGATAAGCGTAAAGAGGCACTACAATAATATCACCAATAATCCAAAGTGTCCAGTTTTCGATCTTTTTTCTGGCCATATACCACATTCCAGCGAAAAATATTCCTGATGAAATCATATCGACATAATTGTCATTTTTAATTTCATAATCAAAATATTTATAAATACCGAAAACTACAAAAACGGTTACAAAGAACAGTAAAATTCCAATTATTTTTTCATTACGATTTGTTCTCGTAATAGGTAAATTGTCTTCGACTGTTCCTCCTTTTGCCCAAACATACCAACCGTAAATACTCATTACAGAAAAATATCCGTTGATAATCATATCACCAATATAACCTGCGATGTATAAAAGATATACTGAAATTACAGTTGCAATTAATCCTGTTGGATATACCCAGATATTTTCTTTTTTAGCAAACCAAACACTCAATATTCCGAACACAAAGACTAAAAATTCTAAAGCAATATGCCACAATGGAGCGTTTTTATAACTTTCTAAAAAAAAATCAATCATTTGGGGCGGTTGTTTTTAGTTATTATTTTTAAGATTCAAAAAAATGACTGTTATTTTCAAAAGCAGTTCCTATAACTACTAAATCGGCACCGGCATTATATGCTTTTTGAATCCCATGCAAATCTACAATTCCTCCTCCAACAATTATAGGAATTTCAATATTTTGCGAAATCAACTCAATCATTTCCACTGGCACAGCATTCTTCGCTCCGCTTCCGGCTTCCAGATAAACCAATTTATTTCCTAGCATTTCTCCGGCCTGAGCAGTTGCTAAAACCAAATCAAGATTTTCTCTTTTAAGTGGTTTTGTTTTGCTCACACGGGCTACGGCTGTCTCGTTTCCACTTTCTATCAAAATATATCCTGTAGAAATAACTTCAAGATTGGTTTTTTTAAGAATTGGAGCTGCACGTACCTGATATTCTATTAAATAATCCGGATTTCGGCCTGATAATAATGATAAGAATAAAATAGCATCGGCCTGAGATGAAATTTGCGAAGGATCACCTGGAAATATAACAACGGGCAAATTTGTTTTTTGTTTCAATTTTGCCATTAATTCTTCTAAAATAGTAGTTTGTACAATACTCCCTCCCACAAATATATGTGTGGCAGGCGATTGGTTTATTTTTACTAACAAACCATCTAAATTCTCTAAAGCAATTTTATCCGGATCTAAAAGAATGGCTAATAGTTTTTGTCCATTTCTTTTAGCTTGAATAATTTGCTCGTAGATGTTGGGTATTTTTTGTTGCATAATGGCTGTAAAAGTAAAAGTTTTTTAATGCAGAAGAACAATTTTGAATGAATTATATTTGCGTGAAGGCTTTTTACAATCCAAAAAACAACATTATGATTGCTACAGAATTATTAGAAAAATATGGCGCTTTGAAGAAGTTTTTTGAAAAAACAGCTATTATTTTTGAAGAAGGAAATCTCCCAACACATTACTACCAAATTCTTTCGGGTGAAGTAAAAATGAGCAATTATAATGATGATGGCCGTGAATTTATTCAGGGAATCTTTTATAAAGAGCAATCTTTTGGTGAACCGCCATTATTCTTAAATCAAAAATATCCTGCCAATGCTATTGCTGTTGAGGACTCAGAAGTGCTTCTTCTTTCTAAAATTAGCTTCATGAAATTGTTGGAAGAAAATCCTCTCATTAGCTTAAAAATAATTGAAAATTTAGCACAGCGTTTGTATTATAAATCGGTTATGGCAGCTGAAATGTCTACACAAGAACCGGAACATCGTGTTTTAAAACTGATTGATCACGGAATCGCTTATTTTAATTTTAAAAAAGATGCTAATGGTTACCTCATCAATTTTACAAGACAACAAATTGGAGACTTAACCGGTTTACGGGTAGAAACAGTTATAAGAACGATTAAAGCTTTAGAAAAAAAAGGCGTTCTAAAGATTATAAACAGAAAAGTATACCGATAAAAAAGTTCTTGTTTTATGATTTAAGTCATAAATAGCAGCGGTAAAGCACACGTACCTTTGGTATTATAAAAACTTAATACCACATATCATGACACTTTATCAAACAACATTCGAAAATTTCAATAAAAATTACATTGGTTCTGCAACAATGGCTGTAATTGGCCAAAGCTGTTTAGGTGCAGCCGCTGCAATGTATATTCTTTCTCACGGAACTTCTATTGCTCAAATGATTCAATTGGCAATTATTGTCTTAGTTTGTATTTTTGTAAACACTTCTATTTTAGCACAAATGAAACATAAATTGGTTTTTAACCTAATTATTGCAAGTGCTTTTTTTAGTGTATTATTTATTATTCTAAACACATTTTTTATATGAAAAAGCAAATAGAAAACAGAGCTGATATTGCTTTTTTAGTAAATCAGTTTTATGCCAAAATAAGAGCCGATGCCGAAATTGGCTTTTATTTTAATACGATAATAAAAGACTGGGATGCACATCTGGAAAAGCTGACTGATTTTTGGGAAACGAATTTGTTTGCCGTAAAAAAATACAAAGGAAATCCGCATGCCGTTCATAATGAAGTTGATGCTCATTTTGAAGGCAAAATAACTTCAAACGAATTCGGAATCTGGTTAAACTATTGGTTTCAAACTTTAGAGGAACATTTTGAAGGTGAA
Organism: Flavobacterium sp. LC2016-13; assembly: GCF_009707955.1. Classification (GTDB taxonomy): domain Bacteria; phylum Bacteroidota; class Bacteroidia; order Flavobacteriales; family Flavobacteriaceae; genus Flavobacterium. Next base: position 511,533 of record NZ_WMDQ01000001.1, read on the forward strand.
AATGTCGAAACACTAAAACGCCGTGCAAGAAAAATGGGAACTTTTTTGTTTATGAGTATGTTTGAACATCGTAAAAAAATGGCAGAGAATTCGACAGAATTTTGAACATTAAACGCATTTTGTGTCATTTCGAGGAACGAGAAATCACATCCAGAGAGCAACGAACCGTGAATCCGTTATGTGATTTCTTCTTCCGTCGAAATGACACGCTGTATGGTAAAATTTTGGAATTTAATTTAAATTTATTTCTCGAAAGCATAAACCAAAGTAAAATCGCCATCAAAATGATCTGATTTTATTTCTTTGTAATGCACATCAAAATCTTTTATTAAATCATCAAAATGAAGACTTGCCTCTGTTTGATTTTTGGCTAATGAAAAATCTTCAACCTGTATATGATCTTTAAAACTGATTCCTTTTTCGTTTCTGATTTTAAAGATGGCTTCTTTTGCGCCCCAGATCACGGTGAGTTTTTTAACGTATTCCTTTAAAATATTCTGATTTAAATATTTGAATTCCGTATCGACAAATTTATCGGCGATTCTAAGGATTTTTTCGCGTTGCAATTCCATATCAATTCCAACAGTTTCATGACTTATTATAATCGCTGCGAAATGATACGAATGTGTAATCGAAATATAATTATGACAATCGAAATATGGTTTTCCGAATTCATCATAATGCAAATCGTGATCTGTAAAACCCATTTCCTGAATCAGCATTCGAACACTCAAAAAAGCACGTTGGTGTAACTGAGATTTCATTCCGTTCAACCTCAACTGCGTTTTTTCTTTCAAAACTACTTTGCTCAATAATTCCTCAAAAGATTCGGTTATTTCCCAAATTAAAAGTTTGGTCGTTTCGTTGCATTGTATGGTTTGAAATAAAGGCATTCTTTTTAATTATAAATGATGAATGGTTAATTGTAAATATTCCTTTTGAAAATAAAACTTCTAATTTAATGTCTGATCTTTTTAGCCCTGATGGGAGCGGCATCCTTTTTCTTGCTTCTTTAGCAAGGAAAAGATATAGCGGACAGCAGGATTAGCTTCTAAAAACCTTTATAACTAACATTCTAGAGATTAAGATTTTAAAGATTTCACAAATCTTACAGAAAGTAGTAAAAATAAAAAGGTATTCCGTAAATTTGCAAAAATTTTACAATATACAAATATACTATAAATGAGTACTACAACTACGCCTTTTGTGGCTTTCAAAGTAAAAGACATTTCTCTAGCGGCTTGGGGAAGAAAAGAAATTGAATTAGCTGAAGCTGAAATGCCAGGTTTAATGGCACTTCGCGCTGAATATAAAGACGAACAACCTCTAAAAGGTGCTCGTATTGCCGGATGTTTACACATGACAATTCAGACTGCAGTTTTGATCGAAACTTTAATTGCTCTTGGTGCTGAGGTTACTTGGTCTTCTTGTAACATTTTCTCTACTCAGGATCAGGCTGCTGCTGCTATTGCTGCTGCAGGAATTCAGGTTTATGCTTGGAAAGGTCTTGATGAGCAATCATTTGACTGGTGTATTGAGCAAACTTTATTCTTTGGTGAAGACAGAAAACCATTGAACATGATTCTTGATGATGGTGGAGATTTAACTAATATGGTTATTGATCGTTTCCCGGAATTGGTTCCTGGAATTAAAGGATTGTCTGAAGAAACTACAACTGGAGTTCACAGACTTTACGAAAGAGTAAAAGCCGGAACTTTACCAATGCCTGCAATCAACATTAACGACTCTGTTACTAAATCTAAATTTGATAACAAATACGGTTGTAAAGAATCTGCTGTAGATGCTGTACGTCGTGCAACTGACTTAATGTTAGCTGGAAAAAGAGTTATCGTTTGTGGATACGGTGATGTTGGAAAAGGAACTGCTGCTTCTTTCAGAGGTGCAGGATCTATTGTAACTGTTACTGAAATTGACCCAATTTGTGCTTTACAAGCTGCAATGGACGGTTATGAAGTTAAAAAATTAAACACTGTAATTGCTAATGCTGATATCATCATTACAACTACTGGAAATAAAGATATCGTTCTTGGATCTCATTTCGAACAAATGAAAGACAAAACTGTTGTTTGTAACATCGGACACTTTGATAACGAAATTGATATGGCTTGGTTAAACAAAAATCACGGTGCATCTAAAATCGAAATCAAACCACAAGTTGACAAATATACTATCGCTGGAAAAGATATCATCATTCTTGCTGAAGGTCGTTTAGTAAACCTTGGTTGTGCTACAGGTCACCCAAGTTTTGTAATGAGTAACTCATTTACAAACCAAACTTTGGCTCAAATCGAATTATGGAAAAACAGCGCTGCTTACAACAATGACGTTTATATGTTACCTAAACATTTAGATGAAAAAGTTGCTGCTTTGCACTTAGCTAAATTAGGAGTTGAATTGGAAACTTTACGTGACGATCAGGCTGCTTATATTGGTGTCCCTGTTGAAGGTCCATTCAAACCAGAATACTACAGATACTAGTAAATTTTAGATTTCTGATTTTAGATTTCTGATTTTTTAGAAATAGATATTCAAACCCGACAGGTTCTAAAAACCTGTCGGGTTTTCTTTTTTATAAGAATTTCAGAATATAAAAGTTAACCCGATTTTTACATCACTTTTAAAATATTACTATATATTTGGATTCACCAAACCGAAACCAAAAACCAATTCCTATCCTTAAATGAAGAGAATATTACTATTACTAATTATTTTAACGCTAGGTTCTTGCACAACCATTTTCAATAAAAAAAACCACACTCTTTCAATTAGTACAAATGCTGTTAACGCTAAGGTAAAAGTAAATGACAGCTTGTATCAGTTACCGGCAAAAGTTACTGTTAAGCATTCTAAAAAGAACTTACCAATTGAATTAATTTCTGATAGCTTAACCAAAAAATATACACTTAAACCATCTGTAAATTATAAGTTTCTGTTTGGTAATTTATTGTTTTTTGACTTTTTTCCAGTTGGTTATATAACGGATTTAACAAACCAAAAAAGATTCTCTTATCAGCAAAAAGTTTTTCTTGACATTAATGACTCTATTGATATCATAAAAACAAATACAACTAAAAGATTTGATACTCTTAAGCATCATTTCACAAAGGAATACCCAGTTAAAAAAGGGCAAATTAATTTTACAGTGGGATTTTCTTTGCTAAGTAATTATCATTTCGAACTAGCTCAACAACCTGATATCAATAAAACCGGTTTCGGAGGTCTTTCATTAGGTCTTGAATATTTTTACAATAACAAAAACTATTTTGCTGCAAACTTCAGGGCTTTATCTCCTTTTGACCCTTTCGAATATTTTGAAAATTATGAAAGAATAAATTCAGTAGGTTTTGGTATTACACACAATCACAGAATTAAAAGATTTTCTATTGGTTACGGTGTAAATTATACTCAGAATACCTGGGTTAAGCATACTGAATATTACATAGACCCTGAGGATAATAATAACCTGTATTATTATTTTGAGGAAACAATTAAAAGAACAAATAAAACATTGGGCGCAACATTAAATGGTTATTACCAATTTACCGCTTATTTATATCTTGGTTTAAATTATAATCAGAGTTTTTATAATGTTGGTTCTTCAAATGATTCTCATTTTGATCATGTTATTTCTATGGATTTGGTATTCAAATTTTCTCCAAATAAGCGTAAACTGCCTTAAATTAAAATAATACGTTTACTATAAAATGAGCTATCAACAACCTGAAATTAATCAGATATTTACATGTTTTTTTTAATAGTTTAAGTATACATTTGAATTCACAAAACCAACCCTAAATCTAAATTATGAAAACACGCTTTATTTTAATGATGTTATTAATGTTACCATTTTTTGCTTCTGCACAATTCAACAACCAAGCCAGAGCAATGCATCAGCAAATGAACACCCAAAATCAGAAATGGGCAAGTGAGCGTGCAAGATCAGATCAACAATGGCGAATGAAAACTATGATGTCTCAATCGATGAATAAGATTGAAATCGCAGAAAAAAAACTCGCTAAAGAAGAAAAAAACAAAAAGAAACTTGAAGAGAAAACAGAAAAATTAAATGCTGATTTGAAAACAAATCAAGACGAATTAACAGCCCTGAAAAATAACTCCGAAAACAATAACAATCCTGATCTTCAAAAAAACATTGAAAAATCGGAGAAAAAAACAGCTAAATCTCAAGAAAAATTAGACAAAGCCAAAACACAACTAGAAGCGAGTTCTAAAAAAATTGAAGATTTGAAAAAAGAAAAAGAAATTTCTTTAACAGAAAAAGCAGAACTTGAAAAAAAGGAAAAAGAAGAGCAAGAGAGAAAACAAAAACAAGAGGAAATAAATAAAGCTCTTTTAAAAGCACAAAAATCTAATTGATTTTACTAATAAACTTTTATTTTTATAATATTAATTTACTAGAAATACTTTTTCATGAAACGGCTTATTCTATTCTCTATATTTCTCTTTATAAACTGCTCTTTATCTGCGCAAAAAAATGATAAGTGGATTTCATTTTGGGATAAAGACACAACACATATTGGTTTTAAAGATAAAAACGGGATCATCAAAATAGAACCTAAATTTGTGGGAATGACAATTGCCAATAAATTCGAAAATATCATTGCTGTAAGCGAAGAAGAAAACGATAGTTGGAAAAGTTATTATCTAACCAAAACTCAAAAAATAGTAGGTCGTGATAGTTTGTTTTATTTTGATAATGGTCCAGATTGTGAAAACGAAGGTTTTATAAGATTTACGGATCGTAAAACTGATAAAATGGGAATGTTTAATGGAGAAGGAAAAATTGCAATTCCTGCAGAATACAGCAATTTAACTAAAGCCAAAAATGGAATGTTCATAGGGTTAAAAGATGCTGAAAAAGAAAAGGATGGAGAACATTTTTTCTGGAAAGGTGGAAAAGAATTTCTAGTTGATATCAATAATAAAATCTTAATTGAAAATTTTCCTTATAATGATGAACTGAATTTTTATTCATTAGAAATATCAAAAGATCCAAGTAAAGATCCAATAAGAGAAAATTTCCGTGGAGTCGACGGTCAATATTATTCGTTTGTTAATTTTGATAAGGAATTTAAATTGTGGCTTAAAAAAACGTTGCTTTCAGATTTATCTAAAACCAATTTAGGAAAACATTCTTTCGATAAAATCACTTATTGGAAAGAACCGAATGGCTGGATAAGCGAATCAAAAACAAAATTTATCAATCAAAATTATACTTACTTAAAGTTAAAACTTCAGGAACTTCAAAATTCAAAAACAGATTATTTTGTTTCTTCTGACGGATTAAATAAGTTTATTTTTGAATCAAGCGAATTCGAGACTTACTTCAATAATTGCAACGAATCAAAAGATTGGTTGTATCCGGTTAAAAGAATTGTGATAAATCCAAAAAACAAAGCTGATTTCGGACAAGATCATTTTGAATTTTTAAGAACTGAAAATGGGTATAAATTGATCAGTGTTTCAGATCGAAAAGATAATTTGAAATAGCGTCGTTTACACCAATTTAATTTCATAAAACACTCATATCAAAGCATTTCCTCTTTACTTAAAAATTGAATCGAATTTAATAATTTATAACTTATTAACTTAAACACTTTTAACTTGTCAACAAATTAATCTTCAATCGTATTTTTTGACAACAAAACATTCAAAAACTTTTATATCTTCGGCATCAAATTCAAGACAAAATAAATCATTAATTATACTTGAAACCAATTTATAATGAGAAAAACAGAATGTACTAATTGTGACAATAAAAGTGTACCTCTCAACGAAACAATTACCATTAACGAAAAGGATTTTTGCCAACCCTGTTTTGAAGCTAATTTTTCAGATGAAGAAAAATTAAACGGAAAAACAGTCGAAAAAAAATATGATCCGACAATATGCTCTGCCTGTGCTACAGATTTTGAAGAAAAAGAACTTAATAAAATTGGTGTTTATCCTCATTGTAATGATTGTGAAGCAAAAGTCAAAAGCCGCGTTTTTCCAAATTGGGTAAAAGCTTTTTTCATTGGCATTATTGTTATTATTCTCTTTTCATTTTATTGGAATTGGCAGTATTATGATGCTTACAGTAACATTCAAGATTCTAATGCTTATTTTGATAAAGGAGATTTTGCAAATGCAACAAAATTAATGGCGAAAGCCAGCAAAGAAGTTCCTGAAGTTGAAGATTTAAAAACTCTTGCAGACTATTACGATGGTTTCGATTTACTCAAAAAAGACAAAAATGAAGAAGCATTAAATAAATTCAATGCTTGTATTGGAAAAATTCCACCTGATTTCAATCTTGATCTTTACATCAATATGGCAAAAATTGGGGCAACTTTTGACAAAAAAGATTATGATGGCTTTTTGACTGCAGCAAAAGAAATCCTTAAGATTGATTCGACTGCATCAGACGCATACGCCAGTGTAGCATCTGCGTATGCTTGTATATATGCAAGCAGAAATGATGAATCTGCAAAAGTAAAAAGCTACGAGTATCTAAAAAAGGCAAAAGCAATTGACAGTACAAGTGCCGAAGCCAAATTTTACTACAATCTTGTAGAATATAGGATGTTTGCCCACAAAATAATGAGTAGAGAAGAATTTATTAAACAATTTCCAAACGGTTGGACTAAAAAGTAAAAGATATGTTTTTTATACCTGGTGAATTAATTTCGATTGTATCATTTCCTGGAATTATTGTGCATGAATTTGCTCATATGTTATTTTGTAAAATTAGAAAAGTTGCTGTTTTTGATGCCTGCTATTTTAGAGTAGGAAATCCTGCAGGATATGTTATACATGAAAACTCTAATAACTTTACCTCTACTTTTTTAATCTCAATGGGACCTTTCTTTGTCAATACTTTATTGTGTTTGCTTATTTGTCTTCCTGCATATATGCCGATAAAGTTTTTTAACCTCGAACATCCTTTGTCTTACTTTTTAATTTGGTTGGGCGTTTCAATAGGAATGCATGCTATTCCATCAAATCAAGATGCTGAAAATGTATTTAAGGAAGCTAAAATAGCAATCAAAAATAAAAACATATTAGCCATAATTTCATTTCCAATTATTGGTCTAATTTATGTTTTTAACATCTTAAGAATAATTTGGGCGGATGTTATTTATGGTGTGGCAATCGGAATTGGAATTCCTTCTTTAATATTTGGATAAAATTTAGAATTCTTCATTTCGATTCATAAAGGTTAACTTTGTTGGTGACCCTTCGACTTCGCTCAGGATGACAATATTGCGAAAAAAAAAAACTTTGTGCTCTTTGCGGTAAAAAAACTCAGCAAGTTTCGGATTTTATACCCGCAAAAACCAGTCGATATTTGCATTATAAAATTGAACGAAAATGAACACACAGGAAAACATCAATTATAATCGCATTGCTGATGCTATCGATTATATCAAAGTCAACTTTAAAGAACAACCCAACTTAGATGAGGTTGCCGAAAAAGTGCATTTAAGTCCGTTTCACTTTCAACGCTTGTTTACAGAATGGGCAGGAACAAGTCCGAAGAAGTTTTTGCAATATATTAGTGTTGAAAATGCCAAAAAGATTCTAAAAGAAAACAACCGTTCCACTTTATTTGATGCTGCTTTTGAGACTGGACTTTCCGGTACAAGCCGTCTTCACGATCTATTCGTTAATATTGAAGGAATGACTCCGGCGGAATATAAAAACGGTGGTAAAAATTTAGAAATTAATTTCAGCTTTGCCGAAAGTCCGTTTGGGAATATTATTGTTGCTTCAACCCAAAAAGGCATTTGTTTTATGGCTTTCGCCGAAAATGAAGAAACTGGATTCGAGGATTTAAAACATAAATTTCCGAATGCTACATTCTCCCGAAAACTAGATTTGCCTCAACAAAATGCATTATTTATTTTTCAAAACGACTGGAGTAAATTATCTGAAATAAAACTGCATTTAAAAGGTACCGATTTTCAATTGAAAGTTTGGGAAACCTTGCTTAAAATTCCGATGGGACAACTTTCTACTTACGGTTCCATCGCACAACAAATCGAAAAGCCAAATGCTTCAAGAGCGGTTGGAACAGCGATTGGAAGTAATCCTGTAGCCTTTTTAATTCCGTGTCATCGCGTTATACAATCTTCAGGAAACTTTGGCGGTTATATGTGGGGAAACACTCGTAAAACGGCTATAATTGGCTGGGAAGGTTCTCAAGTCAACGCAGATCTTTAAACTTATTTTATGCAAAATATACAATCAAAAATTGCTTCTCTTAATTGGGAAAGCATCACCGAATCTATGCACGAAAATGGATTCGCAATCATTCCAAAAGTGCTTAATAACGAACAATGCGAAGATTTAAAATTCGATTATGATAATCCAACTTTATATCGAAAAACGGTTGTAATGGAACGTTATCGGTTTGGTTTGGGCGAATACAAATATTTTAATTATCCGTTGCCTGATTTAATTCAAAACATTAGAACTTCTGTTTATCCTAAATTGGCGCCAATTGCAAATGCATGGATGAAAGCATTAAATATAAACTCTGTTTTTCCGGAAACGCACGAAAAATTATTAGAACAATGTCATGCCAATAATCAGCTTAAAGCAACGGTTTTAATTTTAAAATATGGCAAAAGCGGATTTAATACTTTGCATCAGGATTTATATGGCGATATTTATTTCCCGATTCAAACTGTGCTTTTTCTGAATGAACCTGATGAGGATTTTACCGGCGGTGAATTTGTTTTGACACAACAAACGCCAAGAGCGCAATCGAAGGCAATTGTCCTGAAACCTAAAAAAGGTGATGTATTAGTTTTTACAACCAATTTTAGACCTGTAAAAGGAACAAAAGGTTATTATCGCGTGAATATGAAACATGGCGTTAGCGAAATTCATTCCGGCGAACGACATACATTGGGAATTATTTTTCATGATGCGTTAAACTAAGGTTCAAAGATACATAGCGCAAAGGTTCAGAGGTTTTCGAATCTCTAAATCTTTGCCCCTTTGAACCTCTGAACCTTAAAAACAAATGATTAAACATATTGAAATTTCAGATTCAGATCTTCGAAATAAAATTAAAAATGCGGAAATTTGTTTCGGTGGAAACCGAAAACTAAAAATCTACGGAACTTTAAAATGTTCTTCAGGAAAAAGAATGAAACGTGAAAACCGGGTTTTCTTTTTATCTGAAAATGAAGCCAGAAAAAATGGTTTCAGACCTTGTGGACATTGCATGAAAACCGACTATTTAAACTGGAAAAATGGACTTATTTAATCCCGAAACTAACGAAACAACTAACTTGCTTCCAAAAGAAGGAACGGTGAATTATTACGGAAAATTGTTTTCCAGAGAAGATTCAAATCGTTATTTGGATGTTTTACTTCATACAATTGAATGGAAAAATGATGAAGCCATTATCTTTGGAAAATTAATTCTTACGAAACGAAAAGTGGCCTGGTACGGTGATTCGGGTTTTGAATATACGTATTCGAATACGACAAAAAAAGCGCTTCCGTGGACGAAGGAACTTCTGGAATTAAAAGCTATTATTGAAGAAGAAACCGGCGAAACTTTCAACTCTTGTTTGCTTAATTTATACCATTCCGGCGATGAAGGAATGGCGTGGCACAGCGATGCCGAAAAAGATTTGAAAAAGAACGGAGCTATTGGTTCGGTAAGTTTTGGTGCTGAAAGAAAGTTTGCTTTCAAACATAAAGAATCAAAAGAAACGGTTTCTTTAATTCTGGAACATGGCAGTTTATTAATTATGAAAGATGAAACACAAACACATTGGCTGCATCGTTTACCGCCAACCAAAACAACATCAAAACCTAGAGTAAATTTAACTTTTAGAACAATTGTTAAGTAAACACACATTCGTAAACCCGACAGGTTTCAAAAACCTGTCGGGTTTGTTAATTCAAAAAAGCATTAGAAAAAGGATATTTCAAATACACCAAAAAGATGTTCATCAATAAAAATGGTATTTCAATAACTGCTCCTTTTAAGTTTTGATTCTGAATTTGAACAACTATTAAAAGTAAAATAGTTGTGAACATTATAAAATTTCCTGCTAAGAATGTCTTTGGATGAAAAATCAAAATACCGCTAAGCAAAGTGACTATTCCGAATAGTAAAATTTCAGTTTTATTGAAACTTAAACTTTCAAGTATTTTCACGATTTCGGGCGAGCCGCTTATCATTGAATAACCTTGTTTTATTCCCATAAAAACTACGAATAGAAATAATCCTGAATGTATTATTTTTAATATCATCTTTTTAAAATTTAAAAAAGCAGCAAAACATCTTGACATTTTGCTGTTTTCTGGTTTGTATTGATTCTTAGTTTGTTGCTCCTCCATTTACCAATAAATGCTGACCGTTAACGAATGAAGCTAAATCGCTGGCAAAAAATTCGGCTACGTTGGCAACATCTTCAACTTCTGCCAAGCGCTGCATTGGGCAACTGTCTAATAATTGCTTTCTTAATTCAGGATAACTATTTGCTTCTGCAAAAATTCCGGAATGATCAACGGCAAACGGAATAATAGAATTTACCGTGATTCCTTTATGACCAATTTCTTTAGACAAAATATCAACCAAATATCTCGGCGTAGTTTTGCTACCTCCATAAACTGCCATTCCTGGAACCGGGAAAGAGGTTGTACTTGATGCGATGTAGATAATTCTACCATTATTTTCGACATGTTTTGCTGCTTGCTGCAAAGTAAAATAAGTCCCTTTTGTATTGATCGAAAATACTTTATCGAATTGTTCTTCGGTAAATTCGGTTACGGGAACCTCTACCATTTCGATTCCGGCATTAGCAACGACAATATCTATTTTTCCGAATGCTTTTTTGGCTTCTCCGAACAAATATTCTAAATCGGCTACTTTGCTTACATCAGCTTTTATTGCAATCGCTTTTACGCCCATCGCTAAAATGTTGCTCAAAACTTCATCGGCAGAAGCTTTATCTCTAGAATAATTAATAACAATATCTGCTCCCAATGCTGCATAACGTTCTGCGATTGCTTTTCCCAATCCTCTTGCTGATCCTGTAATAATTGCTGTTTTATTTTTTAAAGTTTTCATACTATAGATTTTTAGATTTTTTTGACTTTAGACTTTATGACTTTTAAACTTTAGACTAAAATTTAAGCCATTCCCCCATTTACTCCTATGTTTTGCGCTGTAATCCATTTTGCTGAATCGCTTGCCAGAAACACTACTATTTTTGCAATATCGTCCGGTTCTCCCAAACGATTGAAGGCAGAAAGTGAAGCCAAACGATCAATAACTTCCTGAGGTTTTCCGTTTGTAAACAATTCAGTATTTGTTGGTCCCGGAGAAACAGAATTTACGTTGATTCCTTTGCTTCCAATTTCTTTAGAAAACACTCGGGTTAATTGTTCTACGGCAGCTTTGGTGGCTACATAAGTGGCGTAAGAAGGCAACATGATTCTATTTACAGAAGTTGAGAAGTTAATGATACTTCCGTTATTTTCTAAACGTGTTGCGGCTTCACGCATCGTGTTGAAAGTTCCTTTTACATTAATATCAAATTGTCTTGTAAAATCTTCGTCGGTGGTGTCTTTGATTAATTTGGTAATCATGATTCCGGCGTTATTTACCAAAACATCGATTTTACCAAAATGTGCGATTGCAGCATCAAATAAGTTTTTTACTTCGTCTGTTTTACTAACGTCGGCTTGAACTGCGATTGCATCTCCACCTTTTGCAATAATTTCGGCAACAACTTTATCAGCAGCATTTTTATTGCCTGAATAGTTAACGATTACTTTGGCTCCAGCCTCTGAAATTTGATTTGCAATTGTAGCTCCAATTCCTCTTGAAGCTCCTGTAACTAATACTACTTTTCCGTTTAAAGTTTCCATTTTTTCTTTGTTTTAAAATTATAGTACAAAGTTGCGACGGATGTAGTGGTGAAAAAGTACGCGTTTTAAAGCAAAAGATGCAAATTTCTAAGATTAGGTTTTTTTATGTTCTTTTTTGTAATTCGCAGGTGTGGTTTGGGTATTTTTTTTGAAATAATTGCTAAAATGAGCCGACTCGGTAAAGCCTAAAAGAAAGGCGATTTCTTTTATACTCATTTCCGAATTCTGAAGAAGTGATTTTGCTTCGGCAATTGTTTTCTCGGATAACCATGTCATAATGGTTTTTCCTGTTTTGGTTTTAATCACATTACTCAAATAATTAGGATGCAGATTTTGAAGCTCGGCATAATCATTTACTCTAAAAATTCTTTCAGTTTTATGATTCACTAAATCTCGAAAATGGTTTTCTATATTTTGCTTGAAGGTTTTTACGATTTGAGAACTTCTGTTTCCTTCATATATAGGATCGTAATCTGTCCAGAAATGTTCTTTTATTTTTAGCAGAATTACAATAAATAAATTCCCGATGATTCTGTATTTATAAATCGAATTTTCATGATATTCTTTATGAATCTGAAGATACAAGCGTTCCATTTCGACGAAAGCTACAACTTCCATTTTTTTGGGTTGAATGGTTTCTGTCAATAAAAAAGAAAACTCATTGAAGATATCGTGATGTAAATTCTCTTTCAAAAAGGTTTCATCGAACGTTATTAAATAGATTTCTTCGATTGTATTCCATCTAAAAGTTCTGTAGTTACTTGGGTTTGTAAAATAGATGGATCCAGGAAGTATTTCAAACGTATTTCCATCAATAGTATATTGACCTGAACCATTTTTTACAAAGACAAAAGAAAAATAATTGGGACGAAAAACAGGAGATTGATACGGCAATTGAAACGGAATATCTTTCAGATTATGAATCGTAAATCCAGAGTCCTGATGAATTAAATCAACAGGAAGTCCTAAATCATTATATAAATCATACAATGTTTTTGATATGATTTCTTTTTCTTTCATTATAAATACGTTTTAAACCTGACAGGTTTGCTGTTTTGCCTAATGTTATTTTTTTTTGGGTGCAACATTTTGATAGGAAAGTTTCAAGGCATCTTCAAACATTTCTGGTCTTACTTTTGAAAGTTCTACAATTGTCCAGCCTTGTTTTCCCCATTTATTGGGCAATGGATAAAAAATCATTTCGCTTGAAGCACAAAAAACAGATTGATCAATTTCGTTTAATTTTAAAACTGCATGATTATTTTTTTCATCAAAAGTGGCAAATATTTTTTTGTTTATGCGAAATGAGGTTTTCTCGAAATGAGGCTCTTCTGTTGTATTTTCAAATGATAAAGCTAAATTTCTGAATGTTTCAATTGAGATCATAATCGTTAATCTTTAAAGTTAAAACTTCAATTTTACCACCCTTGATTCAGTCCACTTTTAAGGACTTCTTCGTATTTATCTTTATCAAAAGTATATAAATTTGGCGCTTTATGTGCTACATTATTTTTCTTTTCATCAAGCTTAATCAGGATTCCAATATTGGTTATTTTTCGCAGAAAATTCCTTCTGTCAAGTTTTTTATCTAAAATCGTTTCATACAATTTTTGAAGTTCCGGAATCGTAAATTTCTCTGGTAATAAGTTATATCCAACGGGCATTAAATTCAATTCGATCCTTAAAGTGTCCAGCGCTTTATCGAGAATTTCCTTATGATCTAAAATAAGTGCCGGAACCTCTTTATGATCAATCCATTCTACAGCTTCCTGACTGTTTTCTTTATGTGGAATTGCTTTCAGAAAATCTACTAAAGCATAATATCCAATGGTTACAAATCGCTGTCTGAACCATTTTCCGGCTTCTTTTGGAATTTTAAAATGTTCTAAAACTACTTTTCCAAAATGGTTATCATTTCGTTTTACTTTTCCAAAAGTAGCAAATTGTCTTAAAAATATACCTTCCATTCCCGTACGTTCGTTTAAAACGGTAACGGCTGCCGTATCAATATCCTGATCAATAGGAACAAAACCGCCCGGTAAAGACCATTTGTCTTCATAAGGAGTTTTAATCAATAGAACTTTAAGCTGATTGTCATGAAATCCGAAAATAACACAATCGATAGAAAGCCCTGGTTGATAATTTTCGTTATTTAATATAGTTCCGTCAGACATTCGATTTTTCTTAGATACACTATTTCGGTTCAATTTAACACGCAATTTAAATCATTTTTACAAATTAACGACTTGTTTAATCAAATCGGGTAAAATATGAGTAATTGAGAAGTCCTAATTTTTACTTAAAATGGAAATCGAATTGAAAAAATAATTACATTGCGTCATAATAACACATTAAATGCTTGTTTTGTTATTTTTGAGGCAAAATAAGTATTAAAAAAAGTTATTATATAGCAGATAACATCTTAATAAACAGTCTTTAATATTGCATTTTTTGTAACAAAAATTCATAAAAGCTGTCTACTAAGTATTAGAAAACATAAATCGATTAATTATGAGCGTTCCAAATTTGTCAAAAATGAATAAGAGTCTTATTAAAAAAGTCTATTCTTCTTTTGGATTGGTATCAAAAAACGATCTTTTAGAAGCTTCTATAAAATACAGCGAAGAGCAGGAAAGAATTTTCAACCAGATGATTGTTGAAAATGAAGCTAAAAATAAAAAGGAAAAACGCGAAGCTTTTGATAAGGCTTTATTCGCATCGTATAAAGGAATTGGCGCTATGGATTTTATAAATACGGTCCTGAAATAATTTCAAAACCTTTATAAAATACATAACGCCAACTTAAATTGACTTTTAATTTTATTGTACTAATTCAAAGTCAGATCTTAATTTAATATCTGCTGACGAAGTTCCTATCATTACTTCAAAATCTCCAGGTTCAGCATTCCATTCTAATTTATTATTGTAGAAAGAAAGTTTTTCTTTATCTATTGTAAATTCAATTGTTTTAGATTCTCCCGCATTTAATTTTACTTTTTGAAAATCTCTCAATTCTAAAACCGGTCTTACTACAGATCCAAATTTGTCTTTTAGATACAATTGCACCACTTCTTCTCCGGCAACTTTTCCAACATTTGATAATTGAAAAGAAACTTTAATGGTTTCGTTGCTTTTTATTTTTGTTGCAGAAAGTTTCAAATCTGAATAATCGAATTTGGTATAACTCAAACCGTATCCGAAAGGAAATTTTGGAGAGTTTTTTAAATCGATATAAGACGAAACATAACCTTTAGAATTTTCATCTTTCGGTGGTCTTCCTGTGCTAAAGTGATTGTAGTAAATTGGCACCTGACCAACTTCTCTTGGAAATGTCATTGGCAATTTTCCTGACGGATTATAATCTCCAAACAAAACATTCGCGATTGCATTTCCTGCTTCTGTTCCTAACCACCACGTATATACAATTGCAGGAACGTTATCAGCCGTCCAGTTAAAAATAAGTGGTCTTCCTGCGTTTACCAAAACCACAACCGGTTTTCCTGTTGCCTGAATTGCTTTTACCAAATCTTCCTGAACGCCTGGTAAATGAATATCGCTTCGGCTTTTTGCTTCTCCGCTCATGTCACGTCTTTCTCCAATACTCAAAACAACAACATCAGCTTGTTTGGCAGTTGCAACAGCTTCGGCAAAACCATCTTTGTTGTCTCCATCTACTTCACAGCCTTTTGCGTAAAGCAATTTGGTATTTTTACCTACTTTATTTTGCAAACCATCCCATTGCGAAACTACCCATTTATCATAATCGACATCTGGCAATTCTACAGACCAGAATCCCATATTAACTTTGTATTCTTTTACCATTGGACCAATGAATGCAATTGTTTTCAGGTTTTTAGAAAGTGGTAAAGTTTGGTTTTCATTCTTCAATAAAACAATACTTTTTTGAGCAACTTCAAGCGCTGCTTTTCTATTTTCAGGATCATTCAAAGCTTTATCAGCTCTTTTTTGATCTGAATATTTATATGGATCATCAAATAATCCTAATTCATATTTTTTACGAAGAATACGTTTTACTGCATCATCAATAAGTTCGATAGAAACTCTGCTTTCTTTAACCAATTCGGCTAAATTATATCGGTAAGCATTGCTTTCCATATCCATATCGCTTCCGGCAGTAATTGCTGAATAGGCTGCTTCTTTAAGATCTTTAGAATAACCATGTGCAACCATTTCTCCAATAGAACCCCAATCAGAAACTACGAATCCCTGAAAGTTCCATTTTCCCTTTAAAATATCACGTTGCAAATGTGCATTTCCCGTTGCAGGAACTCCGTTTAAATCATTAAAAGAGTTCATAAATGTTGCTGCTCCTGCATCAAGAGCTGCTTTAAAAGGCGGTAAATAGGTTTCAAACAACATGCGTTCGCTCATATCTACGGAGTTATAATCTCTTCCGCCAACACCTGCACCGTAAGCTGCAAAATGTTTTACACAAGCCATAACCGAGTTTAAATCTCCTAATTTATTTCCCTGAAAACCTTTTACTCTGGCGTAAGCTATTTTAGAACCCAGATAAGTATCTTCTCCGGCACCTTCCATAACGCGGCCCCAACGCGGATCACGGCCAATATCTACCATTGGCGCAAATGTCCAGTGAATACCGCTTGCAGAAGCTTCTGTAGCGGCAACTCTTGCGGCTAATTCGATTGCCGGTAAATCCCAACTTGCTGCTTCGGCTAACGGAATTGGAAATGTTGTTTTGTATCCGTGAATAACATCCTGACCAAATAACAAAGGAATTTTAAGGCGCGACTGCATCGCTAATTCCTGATATTGCCTGGTGTATTTTGTTCCGATGATATTTAGCATCGACCCCACTAAACCTGCTTTTATCTCTGCTTGTTTGTTTGGGTTAATGGTAATTGGCCCTGTTGCAGAATTATCGCCTGTATATTGATTAAGCTGACCTATTTTTTCTTCAATAGTCATTTTTTTCAATAAAGCATTTACTTTTTGATCGATTGTTTCTTGTTGTGCGGCCGCAAAAAACGAGACCATCAACAAGGTAAATGTGGTTAATTTTTTCATTATAATTTAGTTAATTTCGATATAAACCGGAAGGTGATCTGATGGATATTTTAAATCTTTTGAATCACTTAAAACGGCGTGTTTTTGAACTGTAAACCCACTATTTTTTGAAATAAAAATATAGTCTATTAATAATGTTACGGGCTGATCATGTTTGAAATCATTAAATGTTCCTGATGGTCCAAAAGGTTTTTCTTTTGAAACATCTCTCGTATCATCCATTACTTTTTTTATTTCCTTAATTTGTGTGGTTTCCGGTTCTGAATTAAAATCTCCCATTAAGAAAACAGGAAAATTTTTGGTGTTGTATTCTTTTATTTTGGCAAGAACCAGCTGAACGCCTTTTATTCTTGCTTCATTTCCAATATGGTCGAGATGCACGTTAAAAACCCAAAAAAACTTCTTTGTCTTTAAATCTTTAAAAAGAGCCGACGTACTGACTCTGTTACAAGCAGCATCCCAACCTTTGGAAACTGTATTTGGCGTTTCTGATAACCAGAATGTGTTTGTATTTTGTACCTGAAAACGATCTTTTTTGTAATAAATAGTACAGGCTTCACCTGTTCCGCCTTCTTCTCTTCCTATTCCGAATTTGTTATAATCTGGCAAAGCCGATGCTATGTCAATAACCTGATTTGGAGTTGCTTCCTGAACTCCAAAAATGTCCGGGCTGTAAAATTGTATTTGTGATGTAAAATAATCTTTACGGTTTGGCCACCAATTTTCTCCATCTGATGGATTGTCTAACCGAATATTATAGGTCATCATTTTTAGATTTTGACCATAAGACGAGATGCTTACAAAAAGCAACATTAAAACTGAAACTAGTACATTTAATTTTTTCATATAAAATAATTTTAATCCACAAAAGCTCCAATGTTTTAGAGCCTTGATGGAGAAAACTAATGTAACAAAATAATTAATCATGCATTTTACCTTACAGTTAATAAGTCTTTTTTTAACATCTTTTTACTTTTTCGGGGAGCTTTTTTTAGCTTCAGAAAAATCTAAATAATTTAAATTGAAACCGCCTTTATCAAATATTACTTTGATTTTATTTATTCCTTTATTTAATGCTATGCCTGATAAAACAACCGTTTTAAATTTGTCATTTCCTCCTGTTGGAGAAAGCGTAATTGTTTCTGAGGTTTTTCCGTTTTCTATTTCTAAATGAAGTTTGCCTTCTAAGTTTTCAGCTGAATAACGAATCGCTACATTGTATACATTTGATTTTGAAACTTCAACAGTATATTGAAGCCATTCTCCATCTTCAATAAAAGAAACCTGATAATTTTTTGAACCCGCATCTTTGCATGGTAAAATATCAACTCCGTCATTTCGCATGGTATTTCCTTTATTCCATTCATCAAATTTTCCGGTTTCTACTCTGTAGTTTATAAAATCTTTATCCGAATAGGCTTTTTCGTTTGTACCTAAATCATAATGTGTTGCGGCAATTTTTCCTGGAATAATATGTTTTTTATACGGTTTTGTATCGTTGGTTTGTACTTGTCTGAACATCGCATCAATTACATCCGGTTTTACGGTTAGGTTTTCCATTTTGTAATTATCTGCCATTTTCAATAATGCTTTTTTAGCAAATTCTGCAGATGGTTTTTGTCCGCCATCTTTCCAGTATTTCAATAAAACATCGTACTCCGGAATCTTGGTCACAGAAGTTACGCCTGCAATATTTTCGATTTTTTTCATTGGCCAAAATGCCCAGCCAATATTATTGCCTTCTACAAGCGAAAGTGCATCTTTAAACCAAACGTTTGAATTTTCTCCACTTTCCCCTAACCAAATCGGAACGTTATATTGTTTTCTGTAATCGAGCATTTTCTGGATAGAAGCTGTGGTATTATAGTTCCAGTATTTATGAAAACTCAACGCCATATTTTCATCCCATAAAGGAAAAATTCCGTTGTAATTATTTCCCCAACAATTTCCTTCAATAAAAATTAAATGGTTTGTATCGACTTCGCGAATTGCTTTTGTAACCTGAACCATCAAATCTCTCAAAGGCCCATTTGACTTTTCATCGCAGCCGTTTTTATTGCTTCCTGTAAAATTCCAGTTAGGTTCATTGATAATATCGTAAGCTCCAATCCACGGATTATCTCTGTATCTGGAAGCCAGTTTTTTCCACAATGCAATCATTTTTTTCTGATTTGCATCGCTTTGCCACAATGATGGTTTTGTAGTATCGTAATCTGAAATGGCAGCATCATTTCCTTGTCCGCCCGGCGCTGCGTGTAAGTCTAAAATAAGATACATTTTATTCTCGGCACACCATTTTACCAAATTATCGGTCATCGTAAAACCTTCTTCAATCCATGTAATTTCACCATTTTTTTCTTCTTGAATTGATGGTGTATAAAGATTATAATGCATTGGTAAACGAATCGAATTAAATCCCCACTTTGCCAGTGAATCTACATCTCTTTTCGTGATTCCGTTTGCTTTGTAGGCTGCATAAAATTCTTTTGTTCCTTGTTCTCCAATTACTTCCTGAATTTTTTGTTTGATGACATATTGTGGACTTGCAAAAGGCTGCGTTTGTAACATGTAGCCTTCCTGAACCATCCAGCCGCCAACTCCTAAACCTCTTAATAGTACATTTTTTCCGTTGCCATCAACAATATTTTGTCCATCTCTGTGCAAAAATCCTTGCGCAAAAGTGGTTAATGAAAGTAACAGTTGTAATGTTATAAATACTTTTTTCATGCTGTTTTTCTAAACTTTACTAAACTAAAAATACCTACAAGGTTTTTGAAACCTTGCAGGAATAAATGTGTTATATTATTTTAATAGAAAATCCTTTTTTTGATTTGCGATTTGAATGGTGAATGTTCCTTTTTCAGAAATCCATTTTAGGTCTTCGTTTACAAATTGCAGGTCTTTTTGGTTTAAGGTGAATTTTACTGTTTTGGTTTCATTTGGCTCTAAACTGATTTTCTCGAATCTTTTTAGTGCTTTAAATTCTGGTGTAATCGAAGCAAAATTGTCTGACAAATACAATAAAACCGCTTCTTTTCCGGCTCTTTTTCCAGCATTTGTAACGTCTACAGAAACATTAATTTCATCTGAATTATTGATTTCTGTTTTATCAACTTTCAAATTAGAATAAGTGAAAGTTGTATACGATAATCCTGTTCCAAATTCGAATTGTGGCAAATAACTTTTCTCATAAGTTGCATCGTTATTTTGTTCTCCTTCAGAAATACTTTCGGTATATTTTCTGTTGTATTTTTCAAGTGAATTTGGATATCTTGGGTAGTTATATGGCAATCTTCCGCTTGGATTTACGTCTCCGTATAAAATATCAACTAAAGCTCTTGCTCCTTCATTTCCTGGCAAATAACACTGAACTACAGCGCTCATTTTATCTTCAAAATCACTAATTAGTCTTGGTCTTCCTTCGTTTAAAACCAAAATAATTGGTTTGTTTAATTTTGATAAGGCAAGCGCTAATTTTATTTGTGGTTTGCTTATAAAAATATCACTAATGTCTCCCGGAGTTTCAGTATAATTTTTCTCTCCTAAACACAATACAATTTTTGATGCGGTTTTAGCTAGTTCTACTGCTTTTTGAATTTCGGCATCGTCTTCTTTTTCTAAATCTGCACCAACGGTATACAAGACATTTTCTTTCCCCAATTTATTTTGAAAAGCTTCCAGAATTGTTGATTTCTCAGCTGCATAAGTATCTGAATTTTCACCTTGCCAAGTATAAGACCAACCTCCGTTAAGGTATTTCATACTGTTTGAAGTTGCACCTGTTACCAGAATTTTTTCTGTTTTGTTTAATGGCAAAGCAGCCGCATTATTTTTAAGTAAAGTAATCGATTCTGCAGCGGTGTTATAAGCTTCCTGAATATGTTCAGGAGAACCAAATTTTGGATAATCTTTTAAATTAGCTACGGTATTTTGGAATAAATTCAACTCGAATTTCATTCTTAAAATACGGGTTACGGCATCGTCAATTCGTGACATTGGTACTTCTCCTTTTTGAACTAGATCTATCAAATCTGTGTAAAAAGAGAATTCTTCAGGAACCATACTCATATCGATTCCTGCCATAACAGCGATACGTACGGCATCTCTTTTGGTTTCTGCAACTTTGTGTCTGGTATTTAGATAAATAATATCTTTCCAATCGGTTACGACAACACCTTGAAAACCTAATTCGTTTTTAAGAATATCGGTGATTAAATGTTTGCTTGCGTGAACCGGTGTTCCGTTTATTTCTCCTGAACTTACCATTACGCTTTTTGCTCCTGCTTTTATTGCGGCTTGGTATATGGTTAGATCGTATTGTCTTAAAATACGCTCAGGAATTATACTTGGTGTTCTGTCTTTTCCTGTTGTTGTGCTTCCGTATCCAATGTAATGTTTCATACAAGAAGCTACACTGTATTTAGAACCTACATTGTTGTTTCCTTCAAAACCATCTACTAATGCAACGGCCATTCTTGAAGATAAATAGGCATCTTCTCCAAATGATTCCCACATTCTTGACCACGCTGGATTTCTGGGAAAATCTAAATCTGGTGAGAAAACCCACGGAATTGATGAAGCTCTGGTTTCATAAGCTGAAATTTCGGCACCACGTTTTACAAGACTTGTATTAAAAGTTGCTGCTAAACCAATTTGTTGTGGAAATAATGTTGCTCCAGCGGTATAACTTGCTCCGTGAATGGCGTCGATTCCGTATAAAACAGGAATTTTTAATCTTGTTTTATTGGCTTCGTTTGTAATTGCGGTTAAGGTTTCCTGCCATCTTTTTAAAGTTGGTGCGCCCGGATTTGGTACATTTAAAATAGAACCAATATGATAATCCTGAATACCTTGTTTTAGTTTTGCCGCATCAAAATATCCTGGTTTTTTAGCATCTTCAAAAATGGTTACCGTAATTTGGGTCATTTGTCCCACTTTTTCTTCAAGTGTCATTTTTGATAATAACTCCGAAACTTTGGCATCAATTTCTGCCTTTGTATTTTTTACTTCCTGGCTCCATGTTGCTCCACAAAAAAGTAAAGCAATCGCAAGAAACGTTGTATTTTTCATTTTATGTCTTTAAATTAATATCCTTGTAAAAAACTCTAATACACTAGAGTTTGCATAGCATGTGCTGGAATTGTAATTGTATTTTTAAAAGAATTAATGGCTATTTCGTAAACAACTTCTTTATCTGATTGGTTCATTACAATGGTTGCAATTTTTCCATCAGTATTTAGAAATGATGTGCTTAACAATGTTTTATTGCTGGTTACATTGCTTATTCGTTTCGCATCAGGACGAACAAATTTTGATAAATGACCAATATAATAATACATTGGTGTGTAAATTAACTTGTCTGAATTTGTGTCTGCATGAATTGGCGAAAAACAAAAATTACCTACATGATTTGGCCCTCCGTTTTGGTCTAAAAGAATATTCCAATCTGTCCAGCCCACGGTTCCGTTATTAAAATCATTAATCATATTAAGACCGTAACGTTCTGCATTTCCCCAAAACTGAAATTTTGTGGCATCAAATTTTTCAATACAACCTTCGGTAAAAAGTAAATTTTTGTTTGGAAAAGCTTTGTTGACGTTTCCAACTGATTCAAATTTTGGAGTTCCGCCATTCCATGTTTCATACCAATGGAAACCAATTCCCCAGGCATATTTTGAAACTTCTGGATCTGAGAAAACGAGTTGTGCTCTTTTTTCAAGCATATCGCCGCGGTTATGATCCCAGATAATTATTTTTTTCGAACCTAATCCGTCTTTTTCTAAAGTTGGGCCAAGAAAGTTTTTCAGAAAATCTCTTTCGGCTTCGGGCGTATAAATACAAGATTCCCAACGCTGACTTGCCATTGGTTCATTCTGAATGGTTAATCCCCAAATTGGAATTCCTTCTTTTTCATATTCTTTGATAAATTTCGCGTAATAATTTGCCCATGATTGTGCAAATTCTGGCAATAAAACGCCGCCGTGCAAAATATCATTATTGTCTTTCATGAAAGCTGGGGGACTCCAAGGACTAACAAATAAAGTTAATTTCCCGCCGGCAGTTTCAATTGCTTTTTTGAGTAATGGGATTCTAAATTTTCGATCGTGATCAATAGTAAATGTTTTTAAATCTTTGTCACCTTCAGTAATATAAGTATAACTTTCGCTGCTAAAATCACAACTATGAATGTTTGTTCTGGCTAAAGAGTATCCTATTCCTTTTTTCTTATCGTAATAAGCTGTTAGAAATTCCTGTTGTTTTTTTGGTGATAGTTTAGCAAAAACTTCGGCACTTGCATCTGTTATAGCACCTCCAATTCCGAGAAAAGTCTGGAATGTTTTATTTGCATCTACTTCAATAGAAACCTTTTCACTTGTTTGTTTTGAAGGTTTATTCGAAATTAAATTATTAGACGGCGACAATCTTAAATTTGAATTTTCGGCTGTCGTGTATAATTCTACTTTTTTATTTGAATGTGATGCAGAGACTTTAGAAGAACCAACATTTTGAGATGAAGCATAACTTACCTGCAGAATTAGTATTGGTGTTATTATTAAACTACTGATTGATTTCATGTGTTTTTAAAAACTATTTAATTATCAGATCTCAACAATGAAGAGATCAAAAAGTTTATTTTAAAAGATTAATAAACCAGCGTTTGTATTGCGTGTGCCGGAATTTTAACAATCGTTTTTTCTGTTTCAATAATAAAATTGTATGTAATTTCATTATCGGTGTGATTCATTACAATTGTTGCCATTTTACCATCTGTATTTAAAAATGAAGTGCTTAATAAATAACTTCTACTTACTGAAGTGGCAATACGCTGCGCATTTGGACGAATGAATTTTGAAAAATGACCTATGTAATAATAAGACGGTGTATAAATTAACTGACCTGTATTTGTATCGGCATGAATAGGCGCAAAACAGAAATTTCCAACATGATTTGGCCCACCTCGTTCGTCAAGAAGAATATTCCAATCTGTCCAGGCTACGGTTCCGTTATTAAAATCATTAATCATTGATGTCCCATATCTTTCGGCATTTGGCCAAAACTGATATTTTGTATCATCAAATCTTTCAATACATCCTTCGGTAAACATTAATTTTTTATCCGGATATGCTTCATGAACTCTTGCAACATTGTCGAACATTGGCTGAGCGCCAGTCCAGGTTTCATACCAGTGAAAACCCATTCCCCAAACATACTTTGATGCTTCAGGATCTGAGAAAATAACGTTGGCCCTTTGTACCATTAAATCACGGTTATGATCCCATGCAATAATTTTAACATCGCCTAAACCTTCTTTTTTTAATGTTGGCCCAAGGTAGTTTTTTAGAAAATCTCTTTCCTCGTCAGCGGTATACAAACAAGATTCCCAGGTTTGAGTTGCCATTGGTTCATTTTGTACCGATGTTCCCCAAATTGGAATTCCTTCTTTGTTATATGCCTTTATGAATTTTGTATAAAAATTAGCCCAAGGCTGAAAGTATTCCGGTAATAATTTTCCACCCTTTAAAACATCTTTATTACTTTTCATAAAAGCGTTTGGAGACCAAGGTGTGGCGTATGTAGTTAATTTTCCGCCAGCTGTTTTTATGGCATCTTTAATTAGTGGAATTCGATATTTTCTATCGTGATCAATAGAGAAAGTTTTCAAATCTTTATCTCCTTCTTCGATGTAAGAATAGCTTCCACTGCTAAAATCAGAACTTTGAATTGTTGTTCTTAGCAATGAATATCCAATTCCTTTTTGGGTATCGTAGTAAGCATTTAAAAATTCCTGTTGTTTTTCTTTTGATAACTTGGCGAAAATTTCTGCACTTGCATCGGTAATAGCACCTCCAATTCCCATAAAAGTTTGAAATCTTTTAGAAGGTTCTACAAAAACAGATATTTCTGTTTCAATAGGTTGTTTTGATGCTGTAAAACTTAAATTATCTGTAGGGGTTAACCTTAATTTTGTATTATCTGCAGTAGTATATACTGTGATTTTTTTGTTGGTTGTTGTAAATTTTTGTTGCTGTTGTTTTTGGTTTTTCTGTTGTGGAAAAACAGATAAAGAAAAACATAAACAAGTAATAATTAAGCTGATTTTTTTCATTGAGTATGTTTTAATAATTGAAGACTTTAATGAAGTTTCTTAGTCAAACTCATATCCGTCCTGATTTAAAAATAGCCCATACTCATATTGATTATGGGCTATTTACAACCAAACTTAAACTTAATTTTAAACTAACATAATAGTTGAGATTGTTCTAAGAAAAAGCTGTAAAAACAGCTTTTTCTATATCAATTCTCAATATTAATATTATTAATTATATCCTGGATTTTGAACCATTTTAGTGTTGTTGAATTCAGTATTCGGAATTGGGAAAACTTCATTTTTACCAGCTTTAAATCCTTTAAAAGCAAGGTTAGCAGCTGCCTGACCTGTTCTTACTAAGTCAAACCAACGGTGTCCTTCTCCTGCAAGTTCTAATCTTCTTTCATTTAAAATAGCAGCAATAGAAACTGGTACAGATGGTACACCTGCTCTTGCTCTAACAGCATCTAAAAGTGCCTGAGCTCTTGCTCCTGTACCTCCTAAAGCTTCTGCTTCTAGTAAATAAGTATCTGCTAAACGAATAACATAAGCGTTTACTCCAAAATTCAAGAAAGGGTTAGAAGCTTTAATATCAGCATTAACGGCTGCATATTTAATAAAGTGATATCCTGTTTCCTGATAACTGTCTGTATAAGTTATACGACCATTTGGGTCATCATTATTAACACCTCTTAAAGCGCCTGCATCAAAAATAGTAGAAGCATAACGAGGATCTCCCTGTAAAGCAGCTTGTAATTGTGGCGTAACTACCATGAAGCCCCAACCGTTAATATAATCCGGTAGATTTGCTCCTAAAGGTTTTCTAGAGTAACCTCTAATACCACTTAACTGAGCAACAAGGTTTCCTTCATCATCACCTCTTTCATAATTACCCCAGTCAGCGTTAGATTTGTCTGAGTAGCTAATTTCTAAGATAGATTCTGAATTAAATTTGTTTAGATGATTCCATAAATCTGCAAAATTAGGCATCAATTTATAACCATAAATACTAGCTCCTAAAGTAGCTCCGTTTACTTTTGCTAATTGTGCAGCAGCTTCCGGTTTTTTGTTATCGTATAAATATACTTTTCCTAAAAGTGCTGTTGCAGCTCCCTGACTCAATCTTCCTGATTCATTTGATGGGATAGTTATTGGTAAACCTGGAATTGCTTCGTTTAAATCTTTTTCGATTTGAGCATAAACATCTTCCGGTTTTGCTTGTACAATAGTATTAATTTCCGATTGAGTAACTGGCGCTAAAATCAAAGGAACATTTTTAAACATTCTAACAAGATCAAAGTAGTAATATGCACGCAATGCTTTTACTTCTGCCATGTATCTTGCTTTTTTAGCTTCATCCATAGGAATTCCAGGAAGTTTTACAACCATGATATTACATCTGGCAACACCTTTGTAATAATCTGCCCATATTTGTGGCTTAATATTACCCGGACTGATTGTGTAGTTTGAAGCAACCTGAAGTCCAGCCTGATCATCTGCACCACCACCACCTGCATAAAAATCATCAGATGCAGAATTCAGGAATAATAACGGTCCTGTTTCCATTGCTCCTGCATATTTTCCTAATTTATCATAGGCTGCTACAAGTCCTGAATAGGCCTCTTTATCGTTTCGGTAAAAATTATCTTCAAGTACTACTCCATCTCCTTTTACCTCTAATTTTTCATCGGTATCGCACGCCCCAAGTGTAAGTAGCACTCCAAAGGCGATTAATGACTGTTTAAAACTTATAAGTTTCATAATATTTTATTTTTTTAATTAAAATTGCAAATTAACTCCTAACATGTATGATTTTGCCTGAGGATAATACCCTCTGTCAACACCTTGCACATTATTTGCACCAGCTGTCGTAGGTCCTCCAATTTCAGGATCAAAACCAGTGTATTTTGTAATTGTCCATAAATTTTCTCCAGTTACATACAATCTCACTTTTTGCAATGAAATGCTTTCTATCCATTCTTTTGGAAATGAATATCCAAGCTGAATTGTTTTAAATCTAAAGAAATCTCCTTTTTGCAACTGAAAATCAGATGGGTTACTAAAGTTTTTGTTTGTGTCTTGTGTAGTAACTCTTGGATAACTGTTTGTTGATCCCGGTCCTGTCCAACGACCTAAAACTTCTGTTTGATAGTTTGCGTTTGTAATATCAAGTCTTCTTAATCCTTGGTAAATCATGTTTCCACCTGCACCTTGACCAAAAACTAACATGTCAAATCCTTTGTAGTCTAAGTTTAATGTTAAACCATAAGTGAATTTAGGTAATGAAGTTCCTAAGAAAGTTCTGTCATTAGATCCAATTACACCATCTCCGTCTAAGTCTTGCCAACGGAAATCTCCCGGTTTAGCATTTGGCTGAATTACTACACCTGCAGCATTTTTATAGTTGTCTACATCTGCCTGAGTTTGGAAAATACCATTTGTTTTAAATCCGTAGAATGAGTTATAAGCCTGACCTACTTGTGTTCTGTTGATTTCGTAAGCAGTAGATTGTACTGTTTCGTCTCCAACTACGTAATTAACTCCTTGAGAAATGTAAGTAATCTCATTTTTGATATAAGAGAAGTTTCCATTAACTGAAAGATTTAATGCTCCAATTTTTTTACGGTATCCTAATTCAATATCAATACCTTTATTTTGCATGTCTGCTAAGTTAGCATACGTATCTCCTGTTGCTCCAACATATCCAGGAACTGGTACTTTCATCAAGATACCATCTGTTTTTTTGTTGAATAAATCCACACTTAAATTAAAGTCATGAAAAAGTGTAGTTTCAAAACCAATATTAAGTTGTTTTGTTTCTTCCCATTTTAAATCCGGGTTAGGAATTGCATTTGGACTTTGTCCTGTATTTACTACCCCACCGATAGTATAATTTCTTTGAATTCCGATAGTTGAAAGATATAAGAAATCAGGAGATGAATCGTTACCAGTTACACCGTAACCTCCTCTAATTTTTAAATTATTAACAACTTCATTTTCTTTCCAGAAACCTTCTTTAGAAGGTACCCAACCTAAAGATACAGAAGGGAAAGTTCCGTATTTATGATTTGGACCAAAACGAGTAGAACCATCACGACGAAGAATACCAGTAAAAATATATTTCTCTTTGTAATCGTAGTTTAATCTTGAAAATAAAGACTCAACTCTATGCTCTACAGCTTGTGAATTATATGCATTAGCTAGTTTATCAGCGATTGGAATATCAACATTAAAAGAAGCTTCATCATGTGTAGTTGCCGGAACACCTTGGTAAGTAATATCATTACCAGATGTAATGTTATCTACATAAGTTCCTTTTCCTAATAAGATACCAAAATGGTGATCACCAATTTTTTTATCATAATTTAAAGTGTTCTCCCAGTTCCAGCTAAAACTTTTTTGATATGATCTGAAAAGTTCATTTTTATTTTTGCTGGTAGCACCATTCAGGTAATAAACCGGAGTAAAGTTATCTGAACCAAAATAAGCTAATTTTGCACCTGCAGCAGATTTAAATTTTAAACCTGGCAAAAATTCAATTTCAGCAAAAATATTTCCCACAAAATTATCAGCAAAATTATTATTGCCTAATCTTGTTTGTGTATATGCCAATGGGTTTGAAGTTTCCTGAGTAACAATGTTAGAAATTCCGTAGTAATTTCCATTTGCATCTTTAAGTGCGTTTGGATTTGCATAGTCTGGATTTCCTCCTACTGCACTTGGGCTTACTAACACAGGTGTTAAAGGGTCTAAGTTAACCGCTGACGATAAAGGTCCTCCAAACTCATCATTTGTATTACCAAAACCAAGCGTTTTTTCGTTAGAATATCCTAAAGTTTGACCAAGTTTAATATACTTACCAATTTTATGGTTAGAGTTTAAACGGATATTTTTTCTTGTGTAATTAGAGATATCACTAGTTACAATACCTTCCTGATCTGAAATACCAAAAGACATGTAGAATGTAGAAGTATCATTACCACCACTAAAACTTAGCTCATGAGAAGTACGTTGTGCATGATCGTTAAAAATAACATCTTGCCAGTTTGTTCCATTTCCAATACCTGCAGGAACACTAAATCTAGTTGCTGTTCCTCCATTTACGTTAGCTTCATTTTGAATCGTTACGTATTGTTGAGCATCTAATAAATCTAATTTTTTTGCAGCTTTAGAAGTTCCTGCAAAACCTGTATAGTTTACTGAGATTTTACCAGCTTTACCTTTTTTAGTAGTTACAAGAATAACCCCCGCAGCAGCACGAGAACCGTAGATTGCACCAGAAGCACCATCTTTTAATACCTCGATAGATTCGATATCAGATTGATTTAGGTAACCAATTCCTCCATTATCTACAATTACACCATCAACTACCCATAAAGGATCGTTGTTGTTTAAAGTAGTAAAACCACGAATACGAATTGTAGAAGCAGATCCTGGCTGACCAGCGTTTGCAGCAATAGAAACTCCGGAAACTCTACCTTGTAAAGCTTGCTCTACTCTTGTAATTGGTAAACTTTCTAAATCTTTTGCTTTAACACTAGAAATTGATCCTGTTACGACACTTTTCTTTTGTGTACCGTATCCTACTACTACAACCTCATTTAAGTTTTGAGATTCCGGACGTAATTTAATATCAAGTTTAGTTCTTCCGTTTACAGCTTCCTGTACTGTAACATAACCTACAAAACTAACTGTCAATGTTCCATTAGTAGGAACGCTAATTTGGAATTTACCATCAAAGTCAGAAGCAGTTGCTTTGTTTGTTCCTTTTACTAAGATAGTTGCCCCTGGGACGGGTAATCCACTTTCATCATTAATAGTTCCACTTACCGTAACATCCTGCGCCATTGCGATAACTGAAAACAATAGAGATGAAATACAAAAAATAAGTAATTTTGTTAATTTCATTTTTCTAAAAATTTTGGTTAATTAATTAGTAATTCGATGCAATAATAAAGTTAAATTTTTACTATTTATAATTAAATTTCATTACAAAAACACATCAAACTAAATTTTAATACATTACAAAAACACATCATTTTTTTTATAAATATTTGATTTTTAAATAAATAAGTAAAAATTATTAGATGTTATTAAAATGTTAATTATAAAAATAAACACTACATTTATGAAAAATCAATTATTTTCGCTTTTATTCAAAAATATGTTGCAAAATCCCTGATACACAACTGCGAAATCTAATTTTAAATCAATATATAAAACATTACTCATAAAAATAGATACTAAAAATTATGAAATTCATAAATTCATTATTAATAACAATAGTAGTTTTTATCTTACATAATCAGATTTTTGCGCAAGTAAAAAGCATCGGTTTACCTGATGTAAAGAACTATAAAAGGACAGAATATAAAGGTGGGACTCAAAATTGGAATATTGATCAGGATAAAAAAGGAAATATCTACTTTGCAAACAACAGTGGATTAATTCAGTTTGACGGTTCTACCTGGCATAAATATTCCCTACCAAACGGAACTGCAATACGAAGTTTAAAAATCGATTCTACGGGAAAAATATTTGTGGGAGGAAATGATGAATTTGGTTATTTTGAAAGTAACGAAAAAGGTGTTCTAAAATATTACTCTCTTTCTAAATTAATCGATAAAAAAGCCAATAAAAATATCAATCTAATCTGGAGGATACATATATATAAAGGAGAGATCATTTTTCAGTCTTTTACTAAGGTGTTTTTCTACAAAAACAATAAACTGCGATTTATAGATGCTCCCAATAAATTTCAATTTTCTTTTCTTGTAAATAAGAAGCTTTATTTTCAAGATAAAGTTTTAGGAATTTTAGAATACAAAAACGGAAAATTAATTCCGCTTAAAGGCTCAACGGTTTTTAATGATAAAGAAATCTGGTCTGTATTTCCTTTACCAAATAACCGATTACTTTTAGCAACATTAGAAAAAGGGCTTTTTGTTACTGATGGAAATTCTGTAAAACCATGGGAAACGGAAGCCAATGACTTCATCAAAAAAAATACATCATTAGGAGGATCTATTATTAAAAATAAATTCATCGTCCTTAATTCTGTCCTAAACGGTTTTATAGTTTGCGATTTAAACGGAAAAATAATTCAGCATTTAAATCGCCAAAAAGGGCTTCAGAATAATACCATTTTAACTTCATTTGTTGACAATAAGAATAATCTTTGGTTGGGATTGGATAACGGAATCACGTTTGTAAATGAGAATTCGCCTTTTACTTTTTTCGATTACAGTTATAATATCGGAACGGTTTATTCTTCAATAGTATATAATGGAAATTTATATGTTGCTACAAATCAGGGGTTATTTTATCATCCATGGACAAAACCTTTTAAAGACGAACCTTTTACCCGGGTTGAAGGTACAATTGCGCAGGCATGGAACGTTCAGGTAATCAACAACACATTATTATGCGCCAGTAATAGTGGTGCATTAGTTATTAATCAAAACAAGGTTTCGAAAGTATTAGATACAAAAGGATATTTTGGATTTAAAGCTATTCCTAATCATGAAAATTATATTATCGGAGAAAGCTATAATGGATTTTCAATTTTCAAGAAAAGTCCGAATGGAATAGAATATGTTAATCAGGTTGAAGGATTTGATCAAACAACAAATACATTTGAAATAGAACTGGATGAAAACTATTTATGGTTAAAAAAGGATCCTTATTTATATCAAATGGTACTTTCTGATGATCTCAAAAGATTTGATTACATAAAAAAACATACTCAGATTTCAACAGAATACAAAGGCATTGAAAGCATACAGTTCTTAAATAAGAAAATATATTTTCAGGTAAAAAATCATTTTTACAGGTTTTCCAAAGAGCAGGAATCATTTTTTGAGGATAAAAAAATCTCTCAATTATTTAAAGACATCCCTCCTATAAATACTTTAATTGAGGATTCTCGCGGAAATCTTTGGTATTCTTATAATGAATCATTAGGTGTATTAACGAAAACCAAAAACGGGCAATTCATAAAAAAACAAGCTCCATTTTCAAATCTTACAGGAAACTTGGTAAACAATTATATTTCTGTAAATACAGTAGATCCTGATGATATTTTTATTGGTTTAACTGATGGTTTAACACATTATGATTCGCAAATCCCGAATACATTTATAACTAAGCCAAAAGCGTTTATTGAAAGCTTCTCTTCTCCTGAAGATACAATTTTGATTGGTAATTTGAACAAAACAGAAATAGAGTTCGATTTGCCTTACAGTTCAAATCACGTAAAATTTACTTTTTCATCTCCAACCTATGAAAATCAGGAAAATCTGCTTTACTCTTATAAATTAGAACCTTTTGATGATAATTGGAGAAATTGGTCGACTGTTGCTATAAAAGAATACACCAATTTAAGAGAAGGCAATTATAGAATGAAAATAAGGGCTAAAAATAGTTATGGAGTGATATCTGATGTTAGCGAGGTAAATTTTACTATTTCGCCTCCATGGTATCGACATTTTCTGGCGTATCTATTTTATTTTATTCTTGTTTTGGGAGGAATTTATACGATTTCGAGCAGAATTCAGTCAAAAATCAGAAAGAATAAATATTACGAAACAATAGAACAACGCAGGTTATATCTTGAGAAAGAGTCTAAAATAAGACATGAACAACATGAACTTGAGAAAGAAATTGAAAAACTTAAAAGCGATAAACTTCAGATAAAAATTCTCGCAAAAGACAAAGAGTTGGTAAACAATTCTCTTCAGGTTGTAAAGAAAAATAAAGTATTAAATGGAATCATTCATAAACTAAAAGATATTGATACTAATATATTAGATGACTCTACCAAATTTGAATTCAACAAGTTACACAAAAGTATTGTAAAGGAAGTTAACACAGACAAAAGCTGGAAAGACTTAGAGAAACACATCAAAAATGTGCATTTTGAGTTCTTAAAACGATTAAAAGAAAAATACCCAACTATTTCTCCTCGTGAACTCGATTTGTCGACTTATTTATTGATGAATATGTCTACTAAAGAAATAGCCGAAATCATGAATATTTCCAGCGGAGGCGTTGAACTTGCCAGATACCGCTTAAGAAAAAAACTGGACCTAAATAAAAAAGAAAACCTAATTGGATTTTTAATGAGTATTTAACCAAACGAAAAAAGCCATTCGCAAAACAACGAATGGCTTTTTTTATGATTTATAAAGATTAAATGTAATCGAGACTTCTCTCTAATGCCATTCCTCTTGAACCTTTAATTAGAATTGTATTATTGTCGAATGTTTTCGTTTTAAGAAACGCTGCAAAAGCATCAAAAGTTTCAAAAAACAAAACATTTTCATTCGAAACTTTATGTTCATAAAATGCTTTTCCAATCAAATAACAAACTGACTTATATTGATTTAATACTGAATCAACAATGATTTTATGCTCAGACTGACTTTCATCTCCTAACTCAAACATATCACCTAGAATCATTACTTTATTGCTATTGTCTAATTGTATGAAATTAGCAATTGCAACAGCCATACTACTCGGATTAGCATTATAAGCATCCAAAATAATTTGATTCGTTCCTTTGTTTAAAAGTTGTGATCTGTTATTATCCGGAACATAACTCTCTATTGCTGATTTTATGTCATTGTTAGCAACTTTAAAATAAATTCCCATAGCAACAGCCACATTGATGTTATTCGCATTATATAGTCCAATTAAGTTAGACTTTACAGCGAAATCTTCATATACAATACTAACAAAAGGATTGGCTTCAATATTGCTTATTTTTATATCGGCCTGCTCTTTTTCAATTCCGAAGGTAAATGAATTTATAGATTTTGATTTTTCAATCTGAATTGGATCTTCAAGATTTACAAAGACTGTTTTGTCGTTTTTAGACAGATATTGATACATCTCACTTTTGCCTTCAATCACACCTTGAACACCTCCAAAACCTTCTAAGTGTGCTTTTCCAAAATTGGTAATATAACCATAATCCGGTTGTGCAATTTCACATAAAAATTCAATTTCTTTTTTATGATTAGCACCCATTTCAACAATTCCAATTTGAGTATCTTTTGTAAAAGACAATAATGTCAACGGAACTCCAATATGATTATTCAAATTTCCAACGGTAGCTTTTGTGGTAAACTTTTTCGCTAAAACAACATTAATAAGTTCTTTGGTTGTTGTCTTTCCATTACTTCCTGTCAGGGCAATAATAGGCAATTTTAAATAAGCTCTATGAAATTTAGCTAATTCCTGAAGCGTTTCTAAGCTATTTTCAACAAGAATGGTTCTGTTGTCTATAAAGTAAGATTCATTGTCTATAACAACAAATAAAGCACCTAAATCTAATGCTTGTTCAGCAAAAGTATTGGCATCAAACTTTTCTCCTTTAATGGCAAAAAAAATGGAATCTTTTTCAATTTTTCTCGTATCAATTGAAACAGATTTACATTGCAAAAACAAATTATGAATGTCCTGAATATTCATTTACAAATTTTTTTATTATGATAAAAATAGAAAAAAAAGAATAAAAAAATTCCAAATTCCATACTGAATATTCAGCTTTTGGAATTTGGAATCTTTTTATTGAAATTTTCTAAAACCTAGTTTCTAGGCGATTTTCTTCTTTCAGCTTTAGAACCTACTCTAGACATAGCACATCTAAATCCGATGTAATCTGTTGCCATATCCTGAGGGAAATATCTTCTTTGAGCCGGATCTAACCAATATGCTCTGTCTCTCCAAGAACCACCTTTGTAAACTCTAACTTTATCATCGATTAAAGTAGTACGTTTACTAGAGTTGTCATATTTTCTAGTCATCTTACCTAAACTATCAGTAGTGATGTTATGTTTAGGAGAGTTGTACATAGTCTGATCTGCTTTTGTTCCAGATTCAGAATCTCCAAAGTCAAAATATTTAGATGATTGTTTATCACCATCTCTATAGTTGATGTTGTCGCTTGTACTGAAATTTGTTCTTAAATATGTTTCATTTTCGTCAACTGGTACTTGAGCAATTTCTCCTGGAAGGTTTCTTGCAACAACTTTACCGTTACTTAAAGTATCATATTTGATATTGTCTTTAGTGATAATTTCAAGTTTACCGTCTTTACCAATTTTGTTTTTAGCATATTGATTTCCTCTATAGTAGTTAAAATCATTAGCTTCATTATCAATAATAGGTCTGTAAACGTCAGCTACCCATTCTGCAACGTTACCTGCCATATCGTATAATCCGAAATCATTTGCAGCGTAACTTTTTACTTGATTTGTAATATCAGCTCCATCATCAGACCAACCAGCAATTCCACCGTAATCACCGTTACCTTGCTTAAAGTTAGCCAATTGATCTCCTTTATTTTTACGCTTAGCTGAACGAGTATAATCTCCAGACCAAGGGTATTTCTTTTGTCCTTTATATATATTGTATTCTCTTTGTCCAACATCAGCAGCAGCAGCGTACTCCCATTCTGCTTCAGTAGGAAGTCTGTATTCTGGCAAGATAACTCCAGAAGAACGTTGTGCGTACACATTTTTCTCTTCTGCAACTGTACCATCTTTACCTTTTTTAGGTCTTCTTCCGTTTGGATTTTTCTTTAATACAATTTCTTCATTACCACCATAAGTAGTAGATGGAGAAGCTAAGTAAGCCTCAGTATTAAATAAACTTTCAGCACTAACATCAGATGTTTTAGCACCTTTTTTAAGGTATCCGTCTTTTTCTAAAACAGCTTCGTTTACACGGTCTGTTCTCCATTTACTAAATTCAACAGCTTGAATCCAATTAACACCAACTACAGGATAGTTAGCATAAGAAGGGTGTCTTAAATAATTATTAGTCATCGTTTCGTTATATCCTAAACGATTTCTCCATACCAAAGTATCAGGAGATGCTCCTTCATAAATATTTTTGTAATTTTCTTCTGTTGGAGGGAAAACTTTTTTAAGCCATTCCAGGTACTCTAAGTACATACCATTCGTAACTTCAGTTTCATCCATGTAGAATGATTGAACGTGTTGTTGAGTCGGCGTGTTATTCCAATCATGCATAACATCATCCTGTACTTTACCCATAGTAAATGTACCTCCTTCAACAAAAACTAAACCAGGACCAGCCTGTTGTTTTTTCCCTGCATTTCTAGCAGAAGTTCCATTCTGACTATCTACATCCCAACCTGTTGCTCTAGAAGCGTGGCTTGAACTCGATTTTTTGCTACAACTAGCCGTGCCCAACATCAATACCATTGACATCATTAATTGCAAGACTACAATTTTGTTTACTTTCATACTCATTCTTAGGTGATAAATTTAGGTGCTGCAATATAATAATTAACATTTAATTAGCAACATCTGTTCTAATAATTTTATTTAGCTGTTTTTTACCAGAAAATAACCTATAGTTACGAACGCAAAAATATACTTTTTATTATTTACTATAACATGAAATACTATATTTTTACTTACTAAAATAATTTAATTTTAATTTCGTTTTTTCATCCTATGAAACAAGCCATAATCCTATATATTTTTCTACTCCCAATCTTCTCATTTTCTCAGATAAATGGGAGCTTAACGCTAGATTGGCAAAGTAAAAAAGAGATGAGTTACGGCGACTTTAAAATCACGATTCCATACTTTACAGGAAACAGTTTTAGGTACGATACTACTAAAAAAAACATAACATTGCTCCTTAATCTGTCTGAATCCGGTTCTTCAAACGGCAATTCTGTCGTGCTAACTAATATTATTTACGAGTCAGTTTCAATTGCCGAATTAGGAGATTTAACACTCCAAAATATCCCGGACAAACCAAATGAAACGCTAAAAATCGCCTCAGCGAGAGATAAAAAACAAATTTTCCTTTCACTTTACCCAATTATAAGAGACGGAAATAGCTACAAACGCATCAGATCATTTTCATATTCTACAAATAATAATACTTCTAAAAATAGCGCTTCTTCGTCATTTCAAAAAGCCGCCCTTGTTTCAAATTCAGTCTTAGCTTCTGGTGACTGGTATCGTTTTTATGTCGAAAAATCAGGTGTTTATAGAATTTCAAAGTCTTTTTTGCAAAGTTTAGGATTCGATGCGGGAAAAGTTAACCCAAAAACAATTAAAATTTATGGAAACGGTGGAAGAATGCTTCCGCTTGCAAACAACATTTATTACCCCGAAGATTTAACAGAAAACAATATCCAGATTATAGGAGAAAGCGACGGTACATTTAATAATGAAGATTATATTCTTTTTTATGCCGAAGGAGTTGATAACTGGAATACAGAAAGCCAGACCAATTTAAATTTATACGACACAAAATCATACTATTATATAACGTCTGGCGGAAGCGACGGAAAAAGAATTCCTATTTTAAACCAGCCTACAGGCAGCACTACATTAGAACTAAACACGTTTGATGACTATCAATATCACGAAACTGACCTGACAAACATTGCACACGCAGGACGTCAATGGCTTGGAGAAGCTTTTGAAATTAACCAGGAACAAGAATTTGACTTTAATTTTCCTAATCTCGAAACTTCGGTTCCTGTAAAAATAGAATTAAATGCAGCCGCAGCCGCCTACACGCCGACTTCTTTTGCAGTTTCTTCAAACGGGCAAAATATTGGTACTATCTCTTTTAATGCAATAGTTGTAAATTCAGATACTAAATTTTACAACTCAGAACTTCCTTCAAATACTACTTTCACAGGTTCCGATAATATCAAAATAAAACTCACGTATAATAATAATGGTGTTCCTGGATCAAAAGGATACCTGGATTATATCAATTTAATTGCAAAAAGAAAACTTCTGGGAACCGGGAAACAATTTAAGTTTCAATATAATCTTGCAGGTTCAACTCCGGGAATTGTAAATTACACTATAGGAAATGCTTCAGCGATAAGTCAAGTTTGGGATATTACAGACCTATATAATGTATCGAAAATAGAAAACGCAAATTTAGCCACTTTTAGCTTCAAGGCATCTTTAGGAGAAATCAGAAAATATATTGCTATTGATGGCGGAGATTATTACACACCTTTAAAAGACAATCAACCCAAAGTAACAAATCAAAACTTAAAAGGAACTATTTTCAAAAACATTCAAAATACTTTTCAGGATATCGATTATGTTATTGTTGCGCCTAAATCGTTAGTTTCTCAAGCTGAAAAATTAGCAAGTTTCCATCGTACTTATTCTAATTTAAATGTAAAAGTAATTGCTTTAGAAAACATCTATCAGGAATTTTCTTCAGGCAAACAAGATATTGCGGCCATTAGAAATTGCATTAAATACATTTATGACAATGCTTCTTCTTCAGATAAAAAAATTAAATATTTGAATTTATTTGGAGATGCTTCTTTTGATTATAAAAACAGAATTACGAACAACACTAATATAGTACCTATATATCACTCCTTAAATAGTACGACTACCGGAGAATCATCTTTTGCATCTGACGATTTTTACGGACTTATGGATGCTGACGAAGGAAATGTCGTTTCTTTTTTTGGAGGAATTGACGTTGCAGTAGGAAGAATGCTTATTTCTGACAATGCTCAGGCAGAAGAAATGGTGAATAAGGTTTTAGAATATCATGACATAAAATCTTATGGAAACTGGAGAAACAATTACGTATTATTAAGTGATGATGCTGACCAAAGTTCTGATGCTTCCCTACAATCACGTCAAAATGCTTTGGCCGATGTCATTGCAACAGAAAAACCATTTTTTAACATTGATAAAATCCTTTTAGATTCTTATACTCAGGAAGCTTCTGCGGGAGGTTCAAGATATCCAAAAGCAAGAACCGATTTTTTTAATGCTTTCGAAAAAGGAGCTTTAGTCTTTAATTATTTAGGACATGGTGGTGAAGATGGTTTAGCGAGCGAACGAATTTGGGAAAAAGCAGATGGTCAAAATTTAAATAACCAATATAGATATCCTTTATTTATAACCATTACTTGTGAATTTTCGCGATTTGATGACCCAACAAGACCAACTGCAGGCGAATATACTTTTTGGAACCCGAAAGGCGGCGCAATCTCGATGCTTACAACCATTCGATCTATAGGTCAATTTAATGCTGAAAATTTTAATGACAGCCTTACTAAAAACCTGCTTTCTTATAATTCAAATCAATACACAACTATTGCAGAAGCGCTTCGTATTTCAAAAAATGAAAAACCAAGCTCTTCCAGTAACGTTGTCTTTTATATTGGAGACCCGGCCTTAATGCTGGCAATTCCAAAACCCCGAATCAATTTAACAAAAGTTAATGATGTTGCTATTTCCCAAACACTTCCCGATTTTAAATCTTTAGCAAAAATTAAAATTACAGGAGAAATTACAGATGAAAACAACACTATTTTAAGCAATTATAATGGTGAATTAGCAACTGCTATTTTCGACAAGTTAATTACAAGATCGACCTTAAATAATGATGGATATAGCCCTGCAATGTCATTTAAAACTCTTGGCGAGACAATATTTAGAGGAAATGCATCTGTAACCAACGGTCAATTTGAGTTTAGTTTTGTAGTTCCCAGAGATATAAGGATTCCTGTAGATAATGGAAGAATTAGTTTTTATTCGAAGAAAAACGGAAATTTAGAAAACCAATCGGGCTATAACAGTATTATAAAAATTGGTGGAATAAATGAAAATGCTCCTGTGGACAATATAAATCCAAAAGTGAAGTTATATATGAACGACGAAACTTTTGTTTCTGGTGGAATTACAAATAGTTCGCCTTTTTTATTGGCTTTTTTGGAGGATGAAAATGGAATAAATACAGCTAGCGGAATTGGTCATGATATTGTTGCGATTTTAGACGGAGATGTTAGTAATCCTTATATTTTAAACGATTATTATCAAACTAAATTAGATGATTATACTAATGGAAATGTACGTTTTCCATTAAGAAATTTAGCCGCAGGATTGCACACAATAAGTTTCACGGCCTGGGATGTTTATAATAATCCGGTGACAAGCGAAATACAATTTATAGTTGTTGGAGACGAGTCGTTGACACTTTCACATGTTCTTAATTATCCGAATCCGTTTTCGACCTATACACAATTTTGGTTTTCTCATAACAGACCTTATGAACCTTTAGAGGTTCAGGTCCAGGTTATGACTATAACAGGAAAAGTAGTTTGGACAAAAAATCAGGTTATTACTACCGAAGGATTTTTGTCACGTGAAATAACATGGGATGGAAAAGATGATTTCGGAGACCGCATAGGAAAAGGAGTTTATATTTACAAACTCACCGTTAAATCTAATTTAACAAATAAAAAAGCAGAAAAGTACGAAAAACTTGTCATATTATAATAATATATATATTTTTACCATAAAAAACCCTAAATCTATAAATGAAAAAAATATCTCTACTTTTAATTTGTTTATTAGTCATTTCATACGCAAAAGCCCAAGACATTACTCGTCCTATTACAACTGCAGTTCCATTTTTATTAGTCGCAGCAGACGCAAGAGCCGCTGGTTTGGCAGACCAGGGAGTAGCAACATCTACCGATGCTTATTCTCAACAATGGAATCCTGCAAAATATGCATTTGCAGTAGAAGCACAAGGTCTTTCTATAAGTTACACTCCTTATTTAACAGATTTAGCCAACGATATTTCACTTGGTCAGGTTACTTATTACAACAAAATAAATGAACGAAGTGCGTTTGCAACAAGTTTACGTTATTTTGGTTTTGGAGACATCGAGTTAAGAGCTACAGGAGACCCAAATGAAGTTCCAAGAATAGTTTCACCAAATGAATTTAGCTTAGACGGATCTTACTCTTTGAAATTGAGTGATAAATTCTCAATGGCAGTTGCTGCAAGATATATTCGTTCTAATTTAAAAATTGCTTCAGAAGAAGTTGATGCATCAGCCGCAAGCTCTTTTGCTGTAGATGTTGCCGGTTTTTATCAGTCTGACGAAATTGCCTACAGCGATTTTAATGGTAGATGGAGAGCAGGTTTTAATATTCAAAATTTAGGACCTAAAATCAGTTATGATAAAGATGATATCAGTTCCAACTTTTTACCTGCAAACTTAAGATTAGGTGGTGGTTTTGATTTTATTTTAGACGACTATAATAAAGTTGGTGTAAGTGTAGAATTTACTAAACTTTTAGTACCAACTCCTCCGGGACCTGGAACTCCTGTAGATGCTAACGGAGATGGAGATTATTTAGATGCGGGAGATACTACTCAGGAAGCAGCAGATGCTAAAGCTTATCAGGATTACAAAGATATTGGATGGACTTCAGGAATATTTAAATCTTTTGGAGATGCTCCGGGAGGTTTTAGCGAAGAGATAAAAGAAATTACTTATAGTGTAGGTGCAGAATATATGTATCAGGATTCATTTGCAGTAAGAGCAGGATATTTTCATGAAAGTCCGATGAAAGGTGCAAGACAATTTTTCTCTTTAGGCGCCGGCTTCAAATATAATGTAGTAAAAGTTGACGTTTCTTATCTATTCTCGTCATCAAAAGTTAAAAATCCACTGGAAAACACCCTTCGTTTTTCTTTAACCTTTAACTTTGGCGACAAATACGAAGTTTACTAAACAAAAAACATAAAAATATAATAACAATCCAAATTTCTGATTTTTAGAAATTTGGATTTTTTTTCCCATAAAAACAATGAAAGAGATAAGCGTTACATCATCATTTTTGGTATACGATTCGAAAGAACAACTGCCAAACGACGTTCAAAACCTAATGGAACAAGCGATTGAAATTCGCAAAAAAGCTTATGCACCTTATTCTCAATTTAGAGTTGGAGCAGCGTTACTTCTTGATAACGGAAAAATAGTTTTAGGATCAAATCAGGAAAATGCAGCTTATCCGTCGGGATTATGTGCAGAACGTGTTGCCATTTTTTACGCAGGAAGTGTTTATCCTGAAGCTAAAATCTTAAAAATGGCTATTACTGCCGCTTCAGACAACAACCAAACCAAAGCTCCAATTCCGCCGTGTGGTTCTTGCAGACAATCAATTGCAGAATATGAAATCAAGCAAGACACCCCTATAGAAATCTATTTTATGGGCGAAATTGGCGAAGTTTATAAATCAACATCCCTTAAAAATTTGCTTCCTTTTATGTTCGATAAAAAGTTCTTGTAAAAAAAAGCCAAAAAGTCTCTTTTAAATTTTAGTTCTTAAACGGAATGTCTTATTTTTGCATCCCGACCTTTCGGGCGCAAATTTGTGGGAGGAAACTATTTTGCGTTATAGGCAACAATTGATAACACAAACAACTTTAGCAAAAGAAAGAATTCAGATGAAAGAAGTTACAAAAGAAGTATATTTAAAGTGGTACGAAGACATGCTACTTTGGAGAAAGTTTGAAGACAAACTTGCAGCATTATACATTCAACAAAAAGTTAGAGGTTTTCTACACTTATATAATGGTCAGGAAGCCGTATTAGCAGGTGCTTTGCATGCTATGGACCTGACTAAAGATAAAATGATTACTGCTTACAGAAACCACGTACAACCAATTGGTATGGGAGTTGATCCTAGACGTGTAATGGCCGAATTATTAGGAAAAGCTACAGGAACTTCTAAAGGTATGGGAGGTTCTATGCACATTTTCTCTAAAGAACACCGTTTTTACGGAGGTCACGGAATTGTAGGTGGACAAATTCCTGTTGGAGCTGGTTTAGCTTTTGCAGATAAGTATTTTGAAACTGGCGGTGTTACTATGACCTATTTTGGTGATGGAGCTGCAAGACAAGGTTCATTACACGAAGCTTTTAACATGGCTATGTTATGGAAACTTCCGGTTGTATTTATCGTTGAAAACAACGGTTATGCAATGGGTACTTCTGTTGAAAGAACTGCAAACCACACTGATATCTGGAAACTTGGTTTAGGTTATGAAATGCCTTGCGGACCTGTTGACGGAATGAATCCTGTAAAAGTAGCTGAAGCAATGACAGAAGCTATTGATAGAGCTCGTCGTGGTGATGGACCAACTTTCCTTGAAATGAAAACGTACCGTTACAGAGGACACTCTATGTCTGATGCACAATTATACCGTTCTAAAGAAGAGGTTGAAGAGTACAAAAAAATTGACCCAATTACTCAGGTTTTAGATGTAATTATGGATCAAAAATATGCTACAGAAGAAGAAATTGAAGCAATTGACCAAAGAGTTAAAGACTTGGTTGAAGAATGTGTGAAATTCGCTGAAGAATCTCCATATCCTGAATTACAGCAATTATACGACGTAGTATACGCACAAGAAGATTACCCATTCACACCTCATAAACTATAATATATTATGGCGATAAAAGTAACAATGCCTCGTTTGAGCGATACTATGACGGAAGGAACGGTAGCGACTTGGTTAAAAAAAGTAGGCGACAAAATTAGCGAAGGAGATATCCTTGCTGAAATTGAAACAGATAAAGCAACAATGGAATTTGAGTCTTTCAACGAAGGAACTCTTTTACATATCGGAATTCAGGCTGGAGAAACTGCTCCGGTTGATTCATTATTAGCAATTATTGGAAACGAAGGAGAAGATATCTCAGCATTATTAGCTGGTGGTGATGCTCCTGCTGCTGCTTCCGAAGCTTCGGCACCAAAAGCTGACGCTCCTGCTGCAGAAGCTAAAACTGAAGCTGCTCCTGCAAAAGCTGCAACTGAATTACCAAAAGGTGTTGTAGTTGTAACTATGCCTCGTTTGAGCGATACAATGACTGAAGGAACTGTAGCTACATGGTTAAAAAAAGTAGGTGATGCTGTTGCTGAAGGCGACATTTTAGCTGAAATTGAAACTGACAAAGCTACTATGGAGTTTGAGTCATTCAATGCCGGAACATTATTATACATCGGAATTCAG
Organism: Flavobacterium sp. LC2016-13; assembly: GCF_009707955.1. Lineage (GTDB taxonomy): Bacteria > Bacteroidota > Bacteroidia > Flavobacteriales > Flavobacteriaceae > Flavobacterium. The sequence continues at coordinate 555,457 of NZ_WMDQ01000001.1, forward strand.
GAAGGAAATACTGCACCTGTTGATAGTTTATTAGCTATTATCGGACCTGCAGGAACTGACATTGCTGGAATTGCTGACAATTATACTGCCGGAGGAACTGCAACTGCTCCTGCAACAGAAGAAAAAGCTGCTCCTGCTGCTGAAAAAGCAACTGAGACAGTAAACAATACTTCAGACGGAAGAATTTTAGCTTCACCATTAGCTAAAAAAATCGCTTCTGATAAAGGAATTCAATTAACTCAGGTTAAAGGTTCTGGAGAAAACGGACGTATCGTAAAAAGCGATATCGAAAACTTTACTCCATCTGCACAAGCACAACCTGCTGCAACTTCTGGTGCTAAACCACAAGAAACTGCTGCTGCACCTGCTGCACCAAAAGTATTTGTTCCTGCCGGAGAAGTTTTCACAGAAGAGATCAAAAACTCTCAAATGCGTAAAATTATCGCAAAACGTTTGGCAGAATCTTTATTCACTGCTCCGCACTACAACTTAGTGATCGAAGTAAGTATGGATGAAGCAATGCAGGCAAGAGCGACAATTAATACTGTTCCTGAAACAAAAGTTTCTTTCAACGATATGGTAATCAAAGCTTGTGCTTTAGCATTGAAAAAACACCCAAAAATTAACTCTCAGTGGAAAGAAGATGCTATCATCATCAACCACCACGTTAATATTGGTGTTGCTGTAGCTGTTGAAGACGGATTAGTAGTTCCTGTATTGAAATTTACAGACGCTATGAGTTTATCTCAAATTGGTGCTTCAGTAAGAGATTTAGCAGGAAGAGCTAAAAACAAAAAACTTGGACCACAAGAAATGGAAGGAAGTACTTTTACAGTATCTAACCTTGGAATGTTTGGTATTACTGAATTCAATTCAATTATCAACCAACCAAACTCTGCCATCCTTTCTGTAGGTGCAATTGTTGAGAAACCAGTCGTTAAAAACGGTCAGATTGTAGTTGGAAACACAATGATGTTATCATTAGCTTGTGACCACAGAACAATTGACGGTGCAACGGGAGCTCAATTTTTACAAACACTAAAACAATTCATCGAAAGCCCAGTTACAATGTTGGCATAAACTTGTCAACCTGAGCGCAGTCGAAGGTTTTGTATTTAAATCCCGTTTTGAGCAATCAGAACGGGATTTTTTATTTAATTTAGATTCTCAAATCCAATACTTAAGAAAAATGAAAAAAGTTTATTTATTAGTTTTGTTTTTAGCAGTTGTAGCCTGTCAGAAAAAAGACAGCGTTGAAAAAAAAGCTACTGTTAAAGACGAACATACATTCTCTAAACCAGATCTTGCCGTGGTAAAACACCTCGATCTTGATATCAAAGTTGATTTTGATACACAAACTATTTCAGGAAAAGCTTCTTGGCAAATTGACAATATCAGCAAAGGCAACGAAATTATCTTTGATGAAAATACATTGGAAATTACTAAAGTAACTTTGGGTGATGATGAAAAAGAAACAAAATTTGAGCTTGGAAAGGAAGTTGAATTCCACGGAAAACCACTTCACATTACTATAGAGCCAAATACAACTAAAGTTAATATTTACTATAAAACAACCAAAGATGCCGTTGCACTGCAATGGTTAACGCCACAACAAACCGCAGATAAAAAGAAACCATTTCTTTTTTCTCAAGGCGAAAGCATTTGGTCAAGAACCTGGATTCCTTGTCAGGATTCACCAGGAGTACGTTTTACGTATAATGCAAAAGTTACAGTTCCTAAAGATTTATTGGCTGTAATGAGTGCTGTAAACCCACAAAAGAAAAACGACACAGGAGTTTATACTTTTAAACAAGACAAAGCAATTCCATCGTATTTAATGGCAATTGCAGTTGGAGATTTAGAATTTCAATCTATAGATAACAGAACCGGAGTTTATGCAGAACCATCGATGTTAAAAAAATCGGCTTGGGAATTTGCTGAACTAGGAAAAATGGTTGTTGCTGCCGAAAAGCTTTACGGACCTTATCGTTGGGGACGTTATGATGTTTTGGTTTTACCTCCAAGTTTCCCTTACGGCGGAATGGAAAATCCAAACTTAACTTTTTTAACTCCGGGAGTTATTGCCGGAGATCGTTCTTTAACGAGTTTATTGGCGCACGAATTAGGTCATAGCTGGAGCGGAAACTTAGTTACAAATGCAACCTGGGATGATATTTGGTTAAATGAAGGTTTTACAACTTATGTGGAACACCGCATTGGTGAAGCCATTTTTGGAGAGAAAGAATTTGAAATGCAGAATGTTATAGCCCGCAAAGACTTAGTGGATAATGTTGCCGAATATGGAGATACAAATCCTGATACAAGACTTAAAGTTAGTTTAACAGGAAGAAATCCTGATGACGGAATCAGCTTAATTCCATACGTAAAAGGATATGCATTTTTAAGAGTAATTGAAAATGCTGTTGGACGTGAAAAATTCGACGTTTTTATTAAAAATTACTTCGACGCACATGCTTTTCAATCTATAACTACAGAAGATTTTGTAAAATATATAAACGAAAATCTTATCAAAGGAGACAAAGCACTAGCTGATAAAATAAAGTTAGAAGATTGGATTTACAAACCTGGAATCCCTTCAAATATTACTCCTGTAAATTCTGCTGATTTTGATGCAATAGATAAAATTCAAAAAAGCTGGAAAGAAACTGGCGTAAAAGGATTAAGTCAAAAAATTACGACAACTAGCGAAAAACAGTATTTTATTGATCATCTTCCAACAGATATTACTCCAAAAGAAATGGAAGCACTTGACAGTGAATTCAACTTTACAAAAGGTGGTAATTTCATCATTAAACGTCAATGGTTTGTTCAAGCGCTAATTCACCAATACAAACCAGCTTATCCTGCAATTGAACAATTTTTAATAGGAATCAGCAGAACTGGATCAGTAATGATGCTTTACAAAGAAATGGTGAAAACCCCAGAAGGAAAAGTTTGGGCAAAACAGATTTTTGACAAAGCAAAATCTGGTTATCATGCAACTACTATTCAAGCTGTTGAAGGTATTTTGAAATAGTTTTCAGTTTTAAGCCTTAGCAATCAGTAAAGCTGTTATCTTAAAACTGAGACTGAGCACAAAAAATCCCCGATTACGATATGTAATCGGTTTTTTTTTGTTTAAAAAGCAAGCAGGGAAAATTGTCCATCACATGGCGTATATTCTCCATGTTCTAAAATCTGTGATCGTCGCATCTTTGTAATGTCAAAAGACAACAACTATAAATAACTTAAAAAATTAAATAAGATGACACGATTAACAGCATTAAACCCAGAAGAAGCAACAGGAAAAACTAAAGATTTATTCAATGCCGTACAAGCAAAATTAGGAGTTGTTCCCAATATGATGAGAACAATGGGGAATTCTCCGGCAGTATTAGAAGGTTATTTAAACTTAAGCGGAGCTTTGAGCCATGGGAAATTAAGTGCAAAAACAGGTGAATTACTAGCCTTAACGGTTTCAGAAAGCAACTCTTGTGATTATTGTGTTGCCGCACATACTTTTATTGGAGGAAAATTATTAAAAACTGATGCACAAGTTTTACAAGATGCAAGAACAGGAAACTCTGCTGATGCAAAAACTGCAGCGATTCTTCAATTTGCTAAAACATTAGTGAGCAAAAATGGTTTGGTAAACAACGAAGATGTAAATGCAGTTAAAAATGCAGGAGTTTCAGAAGCTGAAATTGCTGAAACTGTTGCACACGTAGCGTTGAATGTTCTAACAAACTATTTCAATAATACTGCTAATACAGAAATTGATTTTCCAGCAGTTCCAAGTTTAGCATTACAAAACTAATTTTCAAAAAAAGAATCTATTAAAGATAGTCGTGATTTATTTCATGACTATCTTTATCATAAAAAACTAATTATGGAACCACAAAGACATCCCTTACCTCCATTTACAACGGAAACTGCGCTTCAAAAAGTTCAAATAGCCGAAGATGCATGGAACACAAAAGATCCTGAAAAAGTAGCACTTGCCTATACTATTGATACAGAATGGAGAAACAGAACCGACTTTATTAATGGTCGTGAAGAAGTAAAACAATTCCTAACCAAAAAATGGGAAAAAGAACTTCACTACAAACTTAAAAAGGAATTATGGGGTTTTCGTGAAAACAGAATGGCCGTTAGATTCGAATACGAATGGCAGGATCATTCCGGACAATGGTTTCGTAGTTATGGCAACGAGCTTTGGGAATTTGACGAAAATGGTTATATGCAAAAAAGATTTGCCAGCATTAACGATTTACCAATTAACGAAACAGATCGAAAATTATAAATAGCACCAAATGAGCAATCAAAATGTTTATACTCTAATCAATCCACAAACCGGGAGTCTGGCTTTCAAAATACTTCCGTTTGATGACAACAGCCATTTTGATCATTTGCAACGCACCAATTATTTCTCTTTAATTTGGGTTACCAAAGGAAAAGGCAAAGTAAAAGCTGATTTTGCGGAACATCGCTTTGAAGAAAACTCACTTCTCGCCTTTTCGCCTTATCAGCCTTTTATGCTTTGTGTAAATGAGCCTATTGAAGGTGTTGCGATTCATTTTCATCCGGATTTCTTTTGCATTCATTATCATCAAAAAGAAGTTTCATGCAATGGCATTTTATTCAATAATGTCTATCAGCCGCCATTTACAATAATTACAGATGAAGCTGCAGGGACTTTTAAAATGGTTTTGGACCAGATGAAAATAGAAATGCAAAAATCAGAATTGGCGCAATATGAATTGCTTATTTCCTATTTAAAGATTTTTTTAATCACGGCTTCCCGATTAAAAAATGAGCAATTAGAAGAAATGAAATCCGCTCCGGATTCAAAAGAACCTTATATCCTTCAAAGCCTGAAAGATGCAATTGAATTAAATTTTAAAACCAAACATTCTGCCGGAAATTATGCAGAAATGCTCAATATTTCAGCGAAAGCCTTAGCCAAATTATCCAAAAATTACTTCAACAAAACCCTTACAGATTTAATTGCTGAAAGAATTATTATCGAAGCAAAACGAGAATTATATATGACCAATAAAACGGTCAAAGAAATTGCTTATGAATTGGGTTACGATGACGAACATTATTTTAGCCGGTTTTTTAAAACCAATGCTGATGTTTCGCCTCAATTGTATCGTGAAACTGTAGGTTTTGGAAGAATGGCGATGAAGGCTTAATTTTTATTTTTGGCTTCTATCCATTTTGCCATGTATTTTGTGCTTTTTAAAGTATGATGCTGCAGCAAACTTCCCATAAAATTATGAAGACGATGACTTTCGGAATCATTTAATAATGCATGAATTGTTTCGATTAATTGTGTTGAATATTTACTTATTTGATAACATTCGTTTACGATTGCAATTCCGTTTTTTTGAGATTCTTTCCATAGATTTTCATTCTGGTATAAAGTAATTGCATGTTTTGCAAATTCTTCCACATCATCGGTAATAAAACCATTCCACGGTAAAGTGTCAAACATGGCTTCAGAACCAATTGTTGTAGTTACACTTGGCGTTCCGCATTGCATGGCTTCTAATAATTTTCCCTTCAAACCTGCTCCAAAACGAATTGGTGCCAAAACAACTTTGGCATTTTTTACTATTTCATTCGCATCTGCGGCTCTTCCCATAATAAAAAAACCATTTTTAGGCTGATGCAATTGCAGTACTTTTTGCGAAGGATATGCGCCATAAACTTCTAAAACAGCTTCGGGAAATTGTTTTTTTACCAAAGGCCAAATTGTTTCTTTTAGATGTTGAACTGTATTCCAATTAGGTTCATGAAGAAAATTTCCGATAAAAACAAAATTCTTGCGTTCTTCAAATGACGGCAATTTTAGCAAATCATCTTCAATCATTTTATCGACCAAAAAAGGAAGATAATGCAGTAAACTCGAATCTATTTTAAAAACGTCTTTCAAAAGATTCATTTCAAATTCTGAAATAATAAAAGACAAATCACATCTTAAAATACTGGCAATTTCTCGCTTAGCAACTTCTTCTGAAAGTAAATCAGCTAATTGAAACGTTCTGTTTTCCTTAAAAGCTTTTTGTCTTGCCGTTCTCAAGCAATGCAAATCTTCCGTATCTAATAATCGAATCGCTTTAGGGCAATTTTCAGAAACGCGCCATCCAAATTGTTCTTCGATCATAAAACGATCAAATAAAACAACATCCGGATTTAAATGAATTATAAAATCATCAAAACTGGAATTATTCAATTCGATAGATTTTTTCTCAACTCCAAACTCACTTAAATCAACCATAAAATCACTATCTAAAGCCGGACTTGCAAATGTAATTTCAAATCCATTTGCTCCAAAAATAGAGATCAATTGCATCATTCTGCCACCAGCCGCAGACGAATTTGGCTCGGGCCAGACAAATCCAATAATTAATAGTTTTTTTACGCGATTCATTTGATTTGTTTCAATTTACAAAATAATACTATTTTGCGCGGATTTGCACCATATTTCCTGACTTTCCGCCATAAAAAAGACTAATTTTGCAGGATACAATTTTTTCAATAAAGTTATGTTAGGATTAAAATTAGCCACAGACCCGCGTTGGGTAAATATAGTCGAGTCGAATATCGAAGAAATTTTGACAGATCACGCCTGGTGTGAGCAAAAAGCGGCATCAAATGCAATAAGTTTAGTTACCTATAACTCTGAATTAGAGGAATTAGTAACTGAAATGCTAGTAATTGCGCGCGAAGAATTAGAGCATTTGCAAATGGTTCACGACCTTATCAAGAAAAGAGGTTTGACTTTGGGACGCGAAAGAAAAGATCATTATGTAAATGAACTTTTTAAATTCATGAAAAAAGACGGAAGCAGAAAAGATGCACTTTGCGATCGTTTATTGTTTTCGGCAATGATCGAAGCGAGAAGTTGCGAACGTTTTAAAGTACTTTCAGAAAACATAAAAGACGAAGAATTGGCTAAATTTTACCGTGATTTAATGATTTCTGAAGCCGGACACTATACTACTTTTTTAGGATTCGCCAGAAAATACCAAGACAACATAGATATTGACAAACGCTGGAAAGAATGGATTGAATATGAAGGTTCAATTATTACCAATTACGGCAAAAACGAAACGGTTCACGGATAAATGATCGTTTTTATTCAATTCTAATTTTAGCATACATAATACATAATTTAAAATGTCAAGTAATAAATTTAAATCGGCCTTATTAAAAACAGGAAAATACCTGGGGATAACTTTTGCCGTTATTCTGGGGTTGTTGTTTTTAACGCCTATTGTTTTTGAAGATCAGATTAAAGATCAAATCAAAAAAACGGCGAATCAAAAGCTAAGTGCCGAGCTTAATTATTCTGATGTTTCTGTTTCGTTTTTTCGTCATTTTCCTTCTTTAACCTTAACACTAAACGATTTAAGCCTTAACGGATCAGCGCCGTATAAAAGCGAAAAATTTATAACTGCAAAAGAGGTTTCTTTTGGAATAAATGTCGCGAGTTTGATTTTTAGCAAATCCGTAAAAATCGATCAGATTTATTTGTCTGATTCTTTTATTAATGTAAAAGTGAATAAAAACGGTGAAGCAAATTACAATATTTACAAATCGACTTCGCAAGCTAAAAAACCAAAAGACAGTACTGAAGCTGCTTTAAAACTGGAACGAATTGAGATTATCAACAGTAAAATCATTTACGACGATCAATCTACAAAAGTTCATTTTGATGCTTTGGGTTTTAATTATTTAGGAAAAGGAGATTTAAACAAATCTATATTCGATTTATATTCTAAAGCAAAAATCGAAAAACTGAATATTATTTATGAAGATGAGCCTTATTTAATGAATAAAAAAGTTGATGCTGATTTGATTACCAAAGCAAATTTCAACTCTTTATCGTTCTTCTTCGAACAAAACAACTTAAAAATAAATCAGCTTGTAGTCGATTTTAAAGGAAATTTTAATATCCTGAAAGATGGCTATAAAATGGATTTGGTTATAAAATCAGACAATAGTAATTTGAATGATGTTTTTACCGCTTTTCCTCCAAAATACATTACCTGGCTTTCTAAAACTGAATTAAAAGGAAACACAAATTTGCTTTTAACTTTAAAGGGAGATTATATTGCATCGCAAAAAATAGCGCCGGATCTTAATCTGGATGTAAAAATAGAAGACGGTTTTGTCAATTACAATAAAAGTGCTATTCCGGTTTCGAACCTGAATTTAGAAATTAATACAAAAGTACCGTCCTTAAATCCGGATCTTTTAATTGTCGATGGTAAAAATTTATCTCTAAATGTTGATAAGGATTATTTAAAATCGAATTTTTATATCGAAGGCATGAATACGCCAAATATTAATGCAGATTTTAAAGCAAAACTTGATCTTCAAAAACTAAATGCTGCTTTGGGAATTCCTGGTTTACAGCTAAAAGGAACTTTAGTTGGAGATTTGAAAGCAAAAGGTAAATTTGATCAAAAAAACAAACTTTTTCCTGTTACAAACGGAATTATCGATTTGAAAAATGGATATCTGAAAACGCAATATTATCCGAATGCCATAACCAATATTAACGTTAAATCTAAAATTGAGAATCAAAAAGGAACTTTTCAGGATTTAAAAATTAACCTGAAACCGGCTCAATTTACTTTTGAAGGAAAGCCTGTTTTTGTAGAAGCAGACTTAAGTAATTTTGATGATTTAAATTATGATGTTAAAGCAAAAGGTGAACTTGACGTTAATAAAATTTATAAAGTTTTCTCTCAAAAAGGACTTGATCTGGATGGTTTCATAAAAGCCGATTTGGTTCTGAAAGGCAAACAAAGCGATGCTGAAAAAGGAAATTACAGCAAACTACAAAACAAAGGAACGCTTGAACTTAGAAATATAGGAGTTGCATCAGAATATCTTCCGAAGAAATTTATCATCAAAGAAGGTATTTTCAAAATCAATCAGGATAAAATGTCGTTCAATAACTTTTTGGCGGCTTACGGAGAATCAGATTTTAAGATGAATGGTTATTTGCGAAACGTTTTTAATTACGCAACAACAAAAACAGGAATTTTAAGAGGTTCTTTTTCAGTTTCGGCACGATATATCAATGTTGATGAATTTATGTCAAAAACGGATCCTAATACATCTGTAACACAAAATAAAACAGGGAGTAAAGATGCTCCGGCAGAAACCAAACAAACCGGAGTTATAATTATTCCGACAAACTTAGATTTACAATTAATGGCAAATGCCCAAAAAGTAAATTTCGATAAATTGCTTCTTCAAAATGCTACCGGAAATCTAAAAATGAATAAAGGTAAATTGAGCATGCAAAATACCGGTTTCAATTTAATTGGCTGTAATGTTGCTATGAACGCTAATTATCAAGCTGTAACGCCTCAAAAAGCAAATTTCGACTACAGCATTAAAGCTTCAGATTTTGATATTAAAAGAGCTTATAATGAAGTTGAAGTATTTAGAAAAATGGCAAGTGCTGCAGAAAAAGCCCAGGGAATTGTTTCTCTTGATTACCAGCTAAAAGGTCGTTTAAACGGTAATATGGAACCTGTTTATCCGTCATTAGTTGGCGGTGGAACGCTTTCTGTAAAAGATGTAAAAGTGAGAGGGCTGAAAATGTTTAATGCCGTAAGCAAACAAACAAGTTCTGAATCGATGAAAAATCCGGATGTATCTAAAGTCGATATTAAAACTACTATCAAAAACAATATCATGACAATAGAACGTTTTAAATTTAAGTTTGCCGGCTTCAGACCAAGAATTGAAGGCACAACAAGTTTAGACGGAAGATTGAACTTAAAAATGCGTTTAGGCTTACCTCCTCTTGGCATATTCGGAATTCCGTTGACTGTAACAGGAACACAGAATAGTCCAAAAGTAAAAGTGGGAAGAAAAACCGAAGATCTGACAGAAACTGTGGATAGTGAATAAAGTTTAAAAATTCCAAATTCCACGCCTTTTGTGTCATTTCGACGGAGGAGAAATCACATAACGTAACCACAAAGTACGTTGCTCTCTGGATGTGATTTCTCCTCCGTCGAAATGACACAAGAAACCTTTTTAAACCATATATCCCATTTTAGAAATATACAAAATCCCTTTGGCCAATAACCAAAGCAAAACTGCCATTCCTAAAAACCCCCAAGTCCAGGTTGTTTTTTTTCTCCAATTATTAAAAAATGTCGGGATTTCCCAATACTTGATAATAATATAAATACTTGTTCCTATTAGTGCAACCCATATTATTTCGCCGGAACGAACATAAAAACTGTATAATAAAACAGCTATAAAAAAAGCAATCGTAACAAATTGCATGTAATAATAGTTTTTATAATTGCGTTTGTAATTTTCTTTAAGAGACAATATCAAAAACGACATTATCAATAAAGTTATCAGGGCAATTATTATATAATAAAACAACGGATTTGATTGCAAGATAAACCCAACAGTAATTATTAAAGCTAAAACTGTACAAGCTGCAAGCGAATAAATGCTTCTTTCTGTATTTATATCCTTAAAAGGAATCAGAACGGGATAAATATACTTTTCGATAATACGCCAAAACGGTAACGCACAAATGGCAGCCATACCAGACACAACTATTTCATAATTATATAAAACATCGGCAGGCACTTTATAAATAGTATACAAAAGCGCAACGGTAACAATTATAGCCGGAAGACAAATTGTTTTTACTGTTTCCCATTGATCGCTTCCCCAGAAATTATTCCTTACCTCAAAAATATATTTTTTGACAAGATACTTTCTGGTAAAAATTGCTGTCGACTGACTCCACAATAAAAACAAACCTGTATGAATAATTATGGTTCGTAATGTCATTTCATCTACATAAGGCGCTCCAATGATGCAAACAATACCAATAATCAATAATTCGTACGTTAATAAAATTGCCGAAAACAAAAGTCTGAATATAGGCGCAAATTGCTGAATAAGTATTTCGATAAGTCGGTTCCAATAATTGCGTAACAATCCTATTATAGCGCAGACTGCAATAAAAGCAGCCAGATACAACATCCAATTGGTGAGCGATTGTGTTTGCATCCATAATTGAATCGCTGAATTCTTTACTGGCGTATATAACAGTTGAGAATTGACAAAAATTTCAGCTGCCAAATTATTTCTTACGCTATCAGTAAATGCCGGAAATTTGTTTTTGTTTTTGAGCCAATATGCATTTGCATCAGAACCATTCTTTTGCAGAACAGCAAATTCAAATAATATCTTTTTTTGGGAATCATTCAACGATATGATTTCATTTGTGATTTGATTCTCTTTTGTCGAAGGAGTTTCTTTTGCATAAGTAGTAATGCAGAAAAAGAATAAAAGCAGTAGTGTTTTTTTCAAAATTTGGAGGAATTAATCCATCCAAAAATACAAATAATTTAATATAAATAAATTTCAATTTTAATCCTGAAACTTCGGGATCAAATTCCCGCATAGTGTGTCATTTCGACGAAAGGAGAAATCACATCCAGAGAGCAACGAACCGGAATTCCGTTATGTGATTTCTCCTTTCGTCGAAATGACACAAGCAACCGCATAAATTCAAAATAACAATGCCCATAAACAAAAAACCCGTTCACTTTCGCGAACGGGTTTTGTAATAAGTAATCTAATGATTATGCTTCGAATGGAAGGATAGATACATAAGATTTGTTATCTCTTTTCTTTTGGAACTTAACAACTCCAGCTACTCTTGCGTGTAGTGTGTGATCTTTACTGATGTAAACGTTTTCACCTGGATTATGTTTTGAACCTCTTTGTCTAACGATAATGTTTCCAGCAATAGCAGCTTGACCTCCAAAAATCTTAACGCCTAAACGTTTTGATTCTGATTCTCTACCATTCTTCGAACTACCGACACCTTTCTTGTGAGCCATGACGTATGAGTTTAAATATTGTTATTATTCTTTAGTAGCTTCTTTTTTTGCTTTTGGAGCTGCTGCTTTTTTTGCTTTTGGAGCTGCTTCTACTTCAGTAGCTGGAGCATCTTCTGCTACAACTGCTTTTTTAGCTGCTGCTTTTTTAGTTCCGCCTGCTGCAGTAATACCTTCAATTACAATTTGAGTAAGATATTGTCTGTGACCATTTCTCTTTTTGTATCCTTTTCTTCTTTTCTTTTTGAAAACGATAACTTTATCTCCTTTTAAGTGTTGTAACACTTTAGCTTCTACTGAAGCACCTTCTATAGCTGGGGCGCCTAAAGTTACGTTTCCATTATCGTCTAATAAAAGAACTTTGTCAAAAGAAATTTTTGAACCTTCTTCATTAGCCAAACGGTGAACATAAACCTTTAAGTCTTTGCTTACTTTGAATTGTTGCCCTGCTATCTCTACGATTGCATACATACCAAATTGATTTATTGATTTTTAAGGTTGCAAATATACAATTAATAATTTACTGTGCAATCTCTAATTTCAAAAATATTTATTTCTGTTTAAAGTCTGTTTTTCAAGGTATTTTGCTCCTTTCTTAAAACGTTTTAGCCGTAAAAGATTGTTAAAGTATTATCAAAACAAATACGAATCCTTAAATCGTAATTAAAAAAAGGTATTTTTGATGTAACTATAATCAACTCTTGACTACCTATAATATATAGGTAACAAAAATTATTAATCTTTATGAAAAACTCAATAATGATGTTAGGTGCTGCATTAATGCTTGGCGGAGTAGCTCATGCTCAAAAAGTAGCTTTTGAAGAATACAATTTAGACAACGGAATGCATGTTATCCTGCATAACGATACTTCTGCTCCGGTTGTCATAACATCTGTAATGTACCATGTAGGCTCAAAAGACGAACGTCCGGACCGAACGGGATTTGCTCACTTTTTTGAACATTTATTATTCGAAGGAACTCAAAATATAAAACGTGGCGAATGGATGAAAATCGTTACGGCGAATGGCGGAGTAAACAACGCTAATACATCTGATGACAGAACGTATTACTATGAAGTTTTTCCATCAAACAGCCTTGAATTAGGTTTATGGATGGAATCTGAACGATTGATGCATCCAATTATTAATAAAATTGGAGTCGATACACAAAATGAAGTTGTAAAAGAAGAAAAAAGAACTCGTTACGACAATCAGCCTTACGGAAATATTCTTCCTGAGGTGAAGAAAAACATGTTCAAAAATCATCCTTATCGCTGGACAACAATTGGTTCAATGAAAGATTTGGATGCTGCAACTCTTGAAGAATTCCAGGCTTTTAATAAAAAATTCTATACACCAAATAATGCTGTTTTAGTTGTTGCCGGTGATTTTGAAAAAACAAAAACAAAAGAATGGATTCAGAAATATTTCGGATCAATTCCGAAAGGTGAAGTTGTAAAAAAACAAACTTTTACAGAAGAACCAATTACGCAAACTATAAAAGCGACTTATGAAGATCCGAACATTCAGATTCCGATGATCGTTGCTTCGTACAGAACTCCATCAATGAAAACAAGAGATGCGAGAGTTTTAGATTTAATCTCTTCTTATTTAAGTGATGGAAAAAGTTCGAAATTGTACAAAAAAATAGTTGACGACAAAAAAATGGCACTTCAAATTGGCGCTGTTGGTTTTAGTCAGGAAGATTACGGAATGTACATTTTGTATGGCCTGCCAATGGGAAGTTACACCACAAATGACATCTTAAAAGAAATGGACGAGGAAATTGTAAAAATTCAAACCGACTTGATTTCTGAAAAAGATTATGAAAAATTACAAAATAAATTCGACAATAATTTTGTCAACGCAAATGCAAGTGTTGAAGGAATTGCTGAAAATTTAGCTTCTTATTATTTACTTTATGGAGACGTAAATCTTATTAATACTGAAATTGACCTGTATCATTCTATTACAAGAGAAGAGATTAGAGAAGTTGCCAAAAAGTATTTAAACCCTAATCAGCGTTTAATTTTAGATTATATTCCTTCAAAGAAAGTTCAAAACTAAGAATATCGAATCATGAAAAAAATACACTCAGTTTTAATCCTTTTATTCCTAACTGGAATTATGCAAGCACAAGATCGTCCACAACCAAAACCAGGAAATTCGCCCGTTGTCAATATCAAAAAACCACAAACTTTTGTTTTGGCAAATGGCATGAAAGTTTTGGTAGTCGAAAATCATAAATTACCACGAGTAAGTTTTAATCTTACTTTAGACAATGCTCCTTTTACAGAAGGAAATAAAAAAGGCGTTGATGAATTAACAAGCAGTTTGATTGGAAACGGAACCAAAAAAACTCCCAAAGAGGCTTTTAATGAAGAAATTGACTTTTACGGAGCGAGCATAAACTTTACATCTCAAGGCGCTTATGCAAGTGCACTTTCAAAATACTCGGGACGCGTTTTAGAACTTTTAGCCGAAGGTTCGTTGCAGCCTAATTTTACCGAAGTAGAATTTGAAAAGGAAAAAGCTAAATTAATCGAAGGGCTTAAAGCCGATGAAAAAAGCGTTCCTGCTATTGCTAATCGTGTGGTTGATGTTTTGACATTTGGAAAAAATCATCCATCTGGAGAATATATTTCTGAAGAAACCATAAAAAATGTAACTCTTGCTGATGTTCAGGCAAATTATGCTACTTATTTTGTTCCCGAAAATGCTTATTTAGTGATTATTGGAGATATTAAATTTAAAGAAACAAAAGCTGCCGTAGAAAAACTTTTTGGAAATTGGAAAAAACAAACTGCTCCAAAAAATACGTATCCTGATCCGCAAAATGTTTCTAAACTTCAAATTGATTTTGTTGATGTTCCAAACGCAGTTCAATCTGAAATTTCTTTGGTAAATACAGTAAATTTAAAAATGAGCGATCCTGATTTTTTCCCTGCTGTAATTGCTAATCAAATTTTAGGAGGTGATTTTAACAGTTATCTGAATATGAATTTACGCGAACAACATGCGTGGACTTATGGCGCAAATTCTAATATTGGAAGCGGAAAATACATAACGAAATTCAAAGCTACTTCGGCTGTTAGAAATGCCGTAACCGATAGCGCCGTAACAGAATTTGTAAAAGAAATAAAACGAATCAGAACTGAAAAAGTTTCTGAAGATGTATTAAAAAACGTAAAAGCAGGTTACATTGGAAGATTTGTAATGCAAGTTGAAAAACCGCAAGCTGTGGCACGTTATGCCTTAAACATCGAAACAGAAAAACTTCCTGCTGATTTTTACGAAAAATACATTCAAACGATAAACAATGTTTCTATTGATGATATTTACCGCGTATCGAACAAATATTTCTTGTTGGATAATATGCGAATCGTAATCGTTGGAAAAGGTTCTGAAGTAATTGATGGTTTAGAAAAACTACAAATTCCGATTTTCTATTTTGATAAATACGGAAATCCTGTTGACAAGCCTGTTTCTAAAAAAGAAACTCCGGCAGGAGTTACTGCAAAAAGTGTTTTTGAAAACTATCTTAAAGCAATTGGTGGCGAAAAAGCAGTTTCGACTGTAAAAACGTTGGCTATGAACGGATCTACAACAATTCCGCAAGCTCCTACTCCATTAACTTTTGTTTCAAAATTAGATTCAAAAGGAAAAATGATGGTTTCACTTTCTATGGGAAGTATGGCTTTAATGAAACAAGTTGTAAACGACAAAGGTGCTTATGTTGAACAACAAGGTCAACGTAAAAACTTAGAAGGTGAAGCTTTAGCCGAAATGAAAGCAAACGCAGCTCCTTTTGAAGAATTACAATTAAGCAAAAGAACTGATTTAAAAGTTGAAGGAATTGAATCAATAAATGGCAACGACGCGTATTCTATAAAAGATGGCAAAACTATTTATTATTACGATGTAAAATCGGGTCTAAAAGTTGCCGAAACTAAAATAAAGGAACAAAGCGGACAATCGACTACGCAAACTACTTATTTTAATGATTATAAAGAGGTAAAAGGCGTAAAAGTCCCTTTTAATCTTATACAAAATGCAGGTTTTGAATTAGATATTAAAATGTCTGACATAAAAATTAATGAAGGAGTTACTGAGAAGGATTTTCTTTAAAAGAGGTTCAAAGGCTTGGAGGCTCAGAGGTGCAAAGGTTTTTTTAAGGTTCTGAGGTTCTAAGTTGCTTAGATACTAAGGTTTTTTGTTTGCACATTGGTTTTCTGGCGTAATCTGTGTCATTTCGAGGAACGAGAAATCACATCCAGAGAGCAACAAACCGTAATCCTTTACAATAAAAATACAATATCTGTAAAAACAAGAAAGGCTGTCGTAATCGACAGCCTTTCTTGTTTTAATCATTCAACATCCAAATAAGGATTCAGAATTTCTGCTAATTCATTCAGCCAATAAAAACCATCCTGAAGACTTATTTTTTCGATTTCCATGGTTTCACATTCCCGCATTATACTTAAAGCAAGTATGTAATTTACTTTTCGAATTGTTTTTGCCAGAAGTTTTGGATCAATTGAATTATTGAAAAAATCATTTAACTTCAATTCTGTTTCTTTTGAAAGATTGTTTGTACTCATAATTTGGAACAGTTAGGAAAATATGAAGCCCGCACATTTTAGGTGTCCTACGCTGTTCAGCGTTACGGTTGTTTCCAATACCGCCACCATATTGCACGGGCAAAAGTTTATTTCGAAAATCATAATTGAACAGTTAGGATCACGAAGATACCTAAAAAGAACGAAAATAACTACAAATAATATTTTCAAACACAGTTTGCCATTTCGAGAAACCAAACTCAAGTTATGTCAAACAGACGAAGTAAATACATAACGGATTTACGGTTCGTTGATCTCTGGATGTGATTTCTCGTTCCTCGAAATGACACGCTCTGCGAGTTTAGCTTTGTCAGGCTGAGCTAAACCTTAATAACTATTTATTTCTTAGCCGATAAATAAACTCCAATCAAAATAACAAATGCTCCAAAAAACTGAACTGGTGTAAGCATTTCATTATCTAATAATCCCCAGAAAAAGGCCACTATCGGAATTAAATACGTTACCGACGTTGCGAATACAGGCGAAGACATTTGTATCAATTTAAAAAATAAAACATTCGCAATTCCGGTTCCTAAGACACCTAAAATCATTACAAACAAAACCGAATGTTGTGTTGCTTCTAAATTTATTCGTTGTGTAAAATCTGTTGTACTTAAAATGATTAGCGCAGGAATAAGCAAAACAGTAAAGTTTCCTGTTGTAATACTTAACGAATTTAAATCAGACAAATATTTCTTGATTAAATTTACATTTATTGCATAACAAATAGTTGCAATAACTACCAAAATAACATAATAATAATTTTGTCCCGGATGATTTGACGCGCCGCTAAAAACCAATAACAAACAACCAATCAATCCGATAAAAACTCCTAAAACCTGTCTTTTCTGAAACTGGATTCCAAAAATAAGTATTCCTAAAACCAATGTATTTAATGGCGTAAGTGAATTTAAAATCGCCACAATAGAACTATCAACCTGAGTTTCGGCA
Source organism: Flavobacterium sp. LC2016-13 (assembly GCF_009707955.1). Taxonomy (GTDB): domain Bacteria; phylum Bacteroidota; class Bacteroidia; order Flavobacteriales; family Flavobacteriaceae; genus Flavobacterium. Next base: position 572,939 of record NZ_WMDQ01000001.1, read on the forward strand.
ATAGCGAAAAAGAAAGCGGGAATAAAGGTTCCGAAAATCGAAGTTAAAGCAACAAATTTCCATTGGCGGCGCGAAATTTTCTTTAAGCTTGAAAACCCTACAATGAGTAAAAACAAGGCTGCAAAAATAATTCGGAGCGAACCAACCTGAATAGCTGTTAAACCAACTAATCCTCTTTTAATTAAAATAAAAGAACTTCCCCAAATCAGCGAAAGTAAAAATAAATAAAACCACTTCAATTGTTTTGCATCCATAGAGAGTATTTTAACTGCAAATTTGTAATAATTTTACGAACTATCCTTTCGTTTTTTATTAATTTTGCGAACAACATCATGAACAATCTTAAAACACAGATATAATGAAATTTACAAAAATCATAGCTTCGTTAGCAATAGCAGGTTTAGTATTCGTAAGCTGCAAGAAAAACACTGTTGAAACTTTGGCTCCGGCAACTGCCGAAGCAAGTATTCCGAAAGAACACAAACCAATTGCTCCTGAAAATGTACAAACTGCAAGTTTTACAATCGAAGGAATGACTTGTGCTGTTGGTTGCGCAAAAACGATCGAACAAGAATTATCTGATCTTGAAGGTGTAGAAAAAGCTGCTGTTGATTTTGACAAAAAAACGGCTACTGTAACATTTGACAAAACGATTCAAAATCCTGAAAAATTGACTAAAGTTGTTCAGGAAACGGGAGACGGAAAAACATATAAAGTTTCGAATATGAAATCGTAATCGAAACCATTAAACATAAAAAAAGCGTTCATTTAATTTTGAACGCTTTTTTTATGTTTAATATTCTAATTATTTCCACTTCAACGTTTCCATAATTCGCTGCATATCATTTTTGATATAACTTGCAGCCGGCATAATCGAATCAAAATTAGGTTTAGCATAAAAATAAACTGATCCTGTTATGAAATGTTTTGTACTATCAGTTACATAAAATTGAGAGTTTGTAGCGGCGTTTCCATCAACTTGGTAAAACATTCCGTAAACCTTTTTTTGAGGGTTTAAATAAGGTTGTTCTAATATATCATCTGCTTTTATAACATGCTCGTAAGTTAATTTTTGAGCATCTTTAAGTAGTTTTTCGATATCACCGTTTACGGGTTTATATGTCAGGTAAATGGTTGCTTTCATTTTTGGATAAGTAATCGCAAATCCGCAATCTTTTTCGCCTTTAATAGTCGCGGTTTCATTCATTTCAAAAGTAAACGGACAATTGTTTTCGAAATTTGCATATTTTGCTTCAGGATAATCTAAACGCAAAAAACTTGTTGGTTTAGGCAACACATCATCTTTACAACTTACAACAGTTAAGGTTAATAAAATTGTTGCTACTGAAATTATTCTTTTAAGCATTTTATTCTAATGTTACTTTTATTTGTTTTACGCGCTTTTTATCGACTGTTTCTATAGTGAATACACAGTTTTCAAACGCTATTTTTTGATCTTTTTTAGGGAAATTACCCAGAATCTCTAAAATAAAACCTGCCAATGTTTCGGCTTCTCCTTTATGAGATTCAAATATATCTTCATTTACATCTACAATTCTGTAGAAATCCTTTAAATTAATTTTCCCTTCAAACAAAAAGTTTTTTTCGTCTATTTGAGAATAATTCAAATTTTCGTCATCGAACTCATCACTAATATCACCCACGATTTCTTCAATAACATCTTCTAAAGAAACCAAACCTGATGTTCCGCCATATTCATCAACTACAATCGCTAAATGGCTTTTAAGACTCTGAAAATCCTTCAGTAAATTGTCTAATTTTTTATTCTCCGGAACAAAAAACGGTTCTCTTAGTAAAGATGTCCAGTCGAATTCTTTTTTATCAATATGCGGCAATAAATCCTTAACAAACAAAACGCCTTCTATCTGGTCTATATTATCACGATAAACGGGAATTCTTGAAAATCCTTTGTCGATTATTTTAGGATAAATCCCGGCAAATGATTCTGATATTTCTAAAGCAAAAATATCAATCCTCGGACTCATAACTTGCTTTGTATCTGTGTTTCCAAAAGAAACAATTCCTTCTAATATTTTTTGTTCTTCGCTCGATGTTCCTTCAGAATCTGTAAGTTCCAGCGCTTGCGAAAGTTGATTTATTGAAAAATTGTTTTTTTGCTTGCCCAATTTATTATGCAAATATAGCGTAACACTGCGCATAGGCAAACTTATTGGCGATAGTAATTGATCTAAAAATGCTATTGGATATGCCACCCATTTTGCAAATTTCGTATTGTTTCTACTCGCGTAAACTTTAGGCAAAACTTCTCCAAATAATAAAATCAGAAATGTTACCAGCGTAACTTCTAATATAAATTTGAATGCTGGAGAACTTACACCTGCAAAAATATTTCGTCCTATAAAAGAGAACAATATGACCACGCCAATGTTTAAAAAATTATTGGCTACTAATAAGGTAGCTAAGAGTTTTTTGGGTTTATCTAAAAGATTGGAAATAATTTTTCCTTTTGAATGATTTTCTTGTAATGTATCGTCGATATCTTTTTGTGATAAGGAAAAAAGTGCAACTTCGGCACCTGAAACTATTGCCGATAAGAAAAGTAAAATAAATATTCCGACAAAACCAACAATTAAATTGGTGTCTAAATTATAAGATAAAAATAAACTGGGCTCCGGGTCCAAATCAAAAAAGATTAGTTAAACAATCAAAAAGGCAAATCATTAATTGGTAAGTCTTCGTTATTCGCATCAAAGTTAGTGTTTTTTGCGGATTCTGATTCGTGATTTTGTTTATGACTTGCTATTTCTTTTTTGGTAGTCAAGAAAGTAAACTCCGTAACCTGAATTTCTGTCGTATACTTCGTAGTTCCGTCTTCGGCTTGCCACTGACGTGATTTTATACGGCCTTCAACATATATTTTATCACCTTTAGAGAGATATTTTTCGCAAATTTCGGCTGCTTTGTTGCGCACAACTAAATTATGCCATTCTGTTGATGATATTTTTTCGTTAGTTGTTTTGTTAATATAAATTTCGTTTGTAGCTAATTGAAACCGCCCTATGCAGTTTCCGCCATCGAAATAATGCATCTTCACATCATCACCTAAATGGCCAATTAGCATTACCTTATTTAATGTTCCGTTCATAATTTTATTTGTGGTATTTATCCCAAAGATACATTTTTTTAGCAATTTAATTCTTGCTTTTCAATAAAATTATAAATTGCAACCGGAAACGGAAACGTTTTTAAATCACTGGTAATCAAACCATTTTCAATTATTTCTGCGACCTTAATCTTCCAAAATTGGATGTGAAGATGTTGATGTGAAAGCTTATGAATTACAGTCGCTTCGCTACATTCTTCTATACCTAATATAGTATAGGAAGGAAAAATATTGTTTTGAACCTGATTTGAAATAAAATCAAAATCAACAATTTTCTCTGTTTCAAGAAGTGGAAATTCATATAAATTATGCCAGATCCCTTTTGTAGTTCTTTTCTGAATTACGGTATTATCCAAAGCATCATTTAATATCAAATAATTAAAAAACCGATTGGTGATTTTTAGCTTTTTAGATTTAACAGGCAAAACATCAACTTTCTTTTTCTGCAAAGCCACACAACTTTCATTAAAAACACAAATAGAGCAATTAGGGCTTTTAGGAACGCATTGCAACGCACCAAATTCCATTATAGCCTGATTAAAGATAGCAGGATTATCTTTTGGCATTAATTCATAAGCCAGTTCTGTGAACTCTTTTTTTGTCGCGGGCAACATAATATCCGATTCAATTCCAAAATATCGAGAAAGCACCCTAAATACATTGCCATCAACAACAGGAACCGCTTCATTATAAGAAAAAGAAGCAATAGCAGCAGCTGTATATTCACCAACACCTTTTAATTTTAGCAGCTCTTTATAATTAGGAGGAAAAATTCCGTTGAGCTCATTTGCGACATATTGAGCCGTTTTATGCAAATTTCTGGCACGAGAATAATACCCTAAACCCTGCCAAAGTTTCAAAACCTGCTCTTCTGAAGCATTTGCCAAATCAAATACAGTAGGAAATTCCTTTGTAAAAGCAAAAAAATAAGGCATTCCTTGCGCAACTCTTGTTTGCTGCAGCATAATTTCTGAGAGCCAAATATGGTAAGGATCGACCGTATTTCGCCACGGCAAATCACGCTTGTTTTGTAAATACCAATTTACCAATATGTTATGAAAATCCATAGAAAAATTCTTAGAAAACAAAAGTAAATGTTTATGTAATTAAAATTTAACGAATTAGCTTGATTAATTATTTTTTTAATTCCTATATTTGCAAACTCAAAAAAATAGTACATCATTTATAAAAAATAAAATAGGAAAGAAAATGACGAAAGCAGATATCGTAGCGAAAATTTCAGAGAAATTAGGTCTTGAAAAAGGAGATGTTCAAGCAACAGTTGAAACTTTTATGGAAGAAGTTAAAACTTCATTGGAAACTGGAGACAATGTATACCTAAGAGGTTTTGGTAGTTTCATCGTAAAGACCAGAGCTGAGAAAACAGGAAGAAACATTTCTAAAAACACCACTATCAAAATTCCTGCACACAACATTCCTGCTTTTAAACCTGCAAAAGTATTTGTAGAAGGAGTTAAAACGAATAACGAAGCAAAATAATACTATTAATTAATTATAAAATCGACACGATATGCCAAGTGGTAAAAAAAGAAAGAGACATAAGGTAGCTACTCACAAACGTAAGAAAAGAGCGAGAGCTAACCGTCACAAAAAGAAAAAGTAGTTTTAAACTACTTTTTTCTTTTTAAACGTTCATTGAAATTGAAAAAAAGACGAAAGAGAGAAAAGAAAAAAGAATATAGACAAAATCTATTTTCTATGCTCAATTCTCTACTAATCTTCTTTTCCCCGGGTTCAATACCTGTTAAAAAATATTGTTTAATCCATCTGTAGATAAGATTTTAGATTTTGGATTTTAGATTTTAGATTTTTTTAATCTATGCTCTTCTCTCTAATATTCTATTTTCTGAAAAAACAGATAAAAATTTACAGTGTGAATAAAGAATTAATCATTAGATCTAGTTCTGAAGCCGTAGATTTTGCCTTATTAAAAGATGGAAAACTAATTGAATTACACAAAGAAGAAGAGAAAAGCAACTTTCAGGTTGGTGATATTTTTATTGCCAAAATACGAAAACCAGTTGCCGGACTTAATGCTGCTTTTGTAAATGTAGGCTTCGAAAAAGACGCTTTTTTACATTATCATGATTTAGGACCTAACTTAGCTTCTCAACTGAAATTCATAAAACTTGTAAGCGCAGGTAAAATAAAAGATTTCTCCCTAAAAACCTTTCAGTTTGAAAAAGAGATTGACAAAGATGGCATCATTACTGATATTTTAAGTGCCAATCAATCTGTTTTAGTTCAAGTTGTAAAAGAACCTATATCTACCAAAGGTCCAAGGATAAGCGCTGAGCTTTCACTGGCAGGAAGATTTATTGTTCTCGTTCCGTTTTCTGACCGCGTTTCTATTTCTCAAAAAATAGAAGACAAAAAGGAAAAGGATCGTCTAAAAAAACTTGTTCTATCGATCAAACCTAAAGGATTTGGTGTTATTGTTCGCACAGTAGCCGAAGGCAAAAACGTAGCCGAATTAGAAAAAGATTTGCAGAACCTGCTTGGCAGATGGACTGCAATGTGTAAAAAATTACCAACTGCTCATCATCCATCAAAAGTATTAGGAGAACTTAACAGAGCTTCATCAATACTTCGAGATGTTTTTAATGATACCTTTAGTGGTATTCAAATAGATGACGAAGAGTTGTTCCACCAAACGAAGGAATATCTGCAAGAAATTGCACCTTCAAAACAATCGATTGTTAAGTTTTATCAATCAAATGACACTCCAATTTTCGAGAAATACAATATAGAGAGACAAATCAAAACTTCATTTGGAAGAACGGTTTCTATGAGCAAAGGCGCATATCTTATTATTGAACACACTGAAGCTCTTCACGTTATAGACGTAAATAGTGGAAACCGTTCTAATAAGGCCACTAATCAGGAAGACACAGCCATGGAAGTAAATATGATTGCTGCCGCTGAAATTGCCAGACAACTTCGTTTGCGTGATATGGGCGGAATAATCGTAGTTGATTTTATCGATATGTCTAATCCTGAAAACAGGAAGGTTTTGTTCGACTTCTTGCGAGAAGAAATGAGCGACGATAAAGCAAAGCATAAAATCTTACCACCTAGTAAATTTGGCTTGGTTCAAATTACAAGACAACGCGTAAGACCAGAAGTTAACATTAAAACCAGAGAAGAAGATCCGAACAATGAACATGGCGAAATTGAAGCGCCAATTTTAATCATTGATAAAATCACTTCTGATTTAGAAAGAATTTTAAAAACCCACAATAAAGTTGTGCTTAATACACACCCATTTGTGGCTGCATACCTCAGTAAAGGTTTTCCATCATTACGTTCAAAATGGTTTTTTGAACATAAGAAATGGGTGAAAATCATACCTCGTGACGCTTACACGTACTTAGAATATCATTTCTACGATAAAAAAGGAAATGTTATTTCAGAATAAATAAAAACCGCCTCTCGAAAGATTGGCGGTTTTTTTATGGAGAATTGCGAGGAACAAAGCAATCTCATTTCTAGTTTTTAGAATTGATCAGGAGCTATTTCCAGCTATCCGCTTGTATCTTTTAATTTTTAAAGAAAAATAAAAAGGATACCGCTCCTATCTGGGCTAGGGCATTCGTTTTTATAAAAAGTTTATTCCCTGATAATCTCTACTTTTCGTCTTATTTCATTTCCAAATTCATCAACAACAGTAATATAATGAGACCCGGCACTCATTACAATTGGTTTTTCATGAAAAACTTTTGTTTCGCCTTTATAAACATTATCAACATACCAAAACAGTTTATTTTCTCTTTGTGAATAGGCAACTTTAAAAATCACCGGCTGTATTTCACTATTGAAATTTTTGGTCAGATAGATTTTGCTATTTGCTTTCGGATAAATAAAATCCATAGAAGCGGTTTGTGTGCCTGCGCAATTTTCTCTAAATGGTGGCAAAGGCAAGTATTCTATGTGTTTACTTTTATAATACCAAGCCATAACCGGGGGCAGAACAAACCAGTTTTTAGTAACGATATTTTCGACACTTTCACAACTGCTATTTACCTGAAATTTCTCTGTTTGATCTAAATGTACCATTTTATGATACGGACAAATTGCAGTTGTTTTTCCTTTTTTAGTTACCCATTGTTTTATTTTAGGGCACCCTTCCTTAGCCAGGTATCCGCTTAATTTACAAACTTCTACCTCATCTAAATCTTTATACGGAGTTTGAAACCACCTTTGTCTTGGTAATAAATTAAAAACATCAAACAAAATTGGTGCTGCGCTGGTTACACCAGTTAATGTTGGTCTTCCTTCTCCGGTTGCATTTCCAACCCAAATTCCAACCACATATCTCGAATTTGTTCCAATTGCCCAAGCGTCGCGATTACCAAAACTGGTTCCGGTTTTCCAGGCAATTTTTAGCGAACTGTCATAAAATTTCCATGCTTCGTCGCCTTCCGGCCTATTTACTTCTTCCATGGCGTTATATGTTAACCAAATAGAACCTGCGCCCAAAATATTCTTCTGATCACTTTCGTCTCCAAAATCGGGATTGAAATCATTTTCATAATTGAGCTCTGCAAATTCTTTTGTTCTGTATTTTCCGTTGCTTTTATTAAAATAATTTACTGTAGAAGAAAGATTGGAATAGGTTCGGCATAAATCCCACAAATTACTTTCGGCCCCACCCAAAATGAGTGACAATCCGTAATGATCCGGTGATTTGGAAACGTCTCTTAATTGAAACTTTTGTAATTCTTCATAAAATTTATTCACACCAAAATCCTGCAACATCAAAACTGCCGGAATATTTAATGAGCGTGATAAAGCTCTGTGTGCCGGAACAGCTCCATCAAAAGTTAGATTAAAATTTTGAGGCGTATAACCTGCTATTTGAGTTGGAACGTCTGCCACCAAAGTATTTGGCAAAAGTTCGCCATCATCGAGCATTGCGGCATATAATAAAGGTTTTAAGATACTTCCGGTACTTCTTGGTGCATCGATAATATCTACATCTTTTTGATGATCTTTATCTGTTGGCGAATTTCCAACATAACTCATTACATTTCTGTTAGCAACATCAATTACCAAAATTGCCAGATTGTTAACTTCGTTTTGCTTGTATTGATTGTAATAATATTTCGCAATTTGATTGACTCTGTTTTGTAAAGCAAAATCAATTGTCGTTTTTACTCTCGTTCCTTCTTGATTTCCTGCTACGCGTTGCAATAAATGAGGCGCTAATTGAGGCAAATTATAAGGTTTTTGAGGCAATGGTTCATCTACCGAAAGTTCATACGTTTGCTGATCAATAATTCCTTGTTGATTTAATTTCAGTAAAAGCCTGTTTCGTTTATCTAATAATTTAATCTGATTTTTTCCGGGATAAATTAAACTGGGCGCATTTGGTAAAACAGCCAAAGTTGCACTTTCTGCCCAAGACAATTGACTTGATTTTAATCCGAAATAACGCCACGAAGCCATTTCAAGTCCAACAACATTTCCACCAAAAGGTGCATGTGCTGCATATAACTCTAAAATTTCATCTTTAGAATATCCTAATTCTAGCCGCGTTGCGAGAATGATTTCTATAATTTTTTCAAAATAAGTTCTTTTTTTTCCTTTTCTGGATAATCGAATTACTTGCTGCGTTAACGTACTGCCACCACGAACTACTTTTCCGGCTTTTCTGTTTTGTTTAATCGCATTGACCATTGCAACCGGATTAAAACCCGGATGTTTATAAAAATATTCGTCCTCAAAATAAACAATGCATTTTTTGAATTTATCCGGAACACTATCCTGCGCAGGAAAACGCCATTGTCCGTCACGGGCAATTTTAGCGCCTAACAATTCTCCTTCTCTACTTTCGATAACGGTAGAATATGGTTCGTGAAATAATGTTCGGGGTAACGAGAAATAATAAATCAGCAAAAGCGAAAATGCAATTGCTGATTTTATTTTATTCTGTTTAATCGTGTTTATAATGCGTTGAAAGAACGCTTTTAATTTATTTTTCAAAGTTTACTAATAATTACCGCAAAGTTTTTTTTCACGCAGATTTTGCAGATCTGGCAGATAAAAAAATCTGTAAAATCTGCCAGATCTGCGTGAGACTTTATTTCACAACCTCAACCCAAAAACCTTTTGTTCTGGCCAAAAACGTATTATCATACATCGCTTCACATTGCAATCCAGGCAAGTAATAAGTTCCTAAATAAGATGCGTTCAGCAAAATCCTAAATACTTTGGTTTCACTGGCTTTTAGTCCAAAATAGAAATTAGTTCTGTCATCGCGAATATCGATATAATCGGCAATGTTATTTGTTGCGTCTCCATAATCAGTAAAACGCGTATTTACGATTTCGAATCCAGACGGAAGAATTTGCGACAACGCCACATTTTCTACATGTTCATTTCTTTGATTTCTAACGGTAACCTCAGCAACGAATTCTGTTCCTTGTGTAATTCTCGAAACATCAATTGTTCCGCCTTTACGATTTTTGAAGACTATAGAAGCCAAAACATCGTTTTGAACTACATTTTCCTGACCAATTGGTAGAATTCCTGTATTTAATACACGAACATAAATTGTATTCTTTTTATTGTTTTTTAATGTAATACTGTTCGAGCCTGTTTTAACTACCAAACTCCTGTCTGCAACGGTTTTTGATGTTTTTACATTTTGAGATTTCCCATCTTTACTAAATTGAATATCAATGCCTTTTGCTCCATTGTTTGCGGCAAATTTAGACATAGCATACAAACAATATGCTGTTGTTTGTGTACTCATCCATTGATCGCTTGCCATATTTTTAGCTAATTTTATAGCCATTCCAAAAGCTTTTTCTTTTTGTCCTAACAATAACATTGTTTCGAGAGCCATCGCTCTGTTTCTGGAACTTGAACCGTAATAATAGTAATTATAATCGCTTGTTTCGTCTTCGATTTTACTTTGTAAAAACAAGTTTTGGCTTGCCGATTTTTGTCCGGCCAAAACATAAGCAGCGGCCAATCGTAATTTACTTTCGTTAGAAATCCCTTTAGTTTCGCGCAATCTGTTCATCGAAGACAAGTCTGCAGAACCGGCTAAAGCCAATGTATATAAACGATAAGCTTGTGCTAAATCATTTCCGTAACGAGGTTCAAAACGCCATTGTTTAGCTTCTTTTTGTTGATAAGAAAGCCATTTCGATTTAAAATTAATTGGCAGGACATATCCTTTTTTCTCTGCTTCGATCATAAAATGTCCGGCATAAGAACTTCCCCAATCATCAGCAATTGAATTTCCTTGCCAGTAAGAAAGTCCGCCATTTGGCAATTGAAAACTTCCTAATCTTGTAATTCCTGCCATAACATTCTTTTGAATAACCTCCAGACGTGTACCATCAATATCGGCAACATCATTCAAAAATAATTGCGGAAATACGGATGAAGTTGTTTGCTCTACACAACCATGCGGATATTGAATAAGAAACTGCAATCTTCCATTTAAGTTAATGGTTGGCATTGACGAAACTTCAAGTTTTGCTTTATTGCTTCCTGAAACTCCAAATGTTTTCCAGCTAATTGTTTTAGAACTATTTGGTTCTAAAATAACATCTGTAAAAGTATTTGTTACCGGATTAGGATTTGTCATATCGATCTCGACATCATAACTCGATTTTTCGTTTCCGGATGTGGCAATAATTTCAACTTTGGCAATTCCGGTTGCATTACCAACTGCCAGATTAAAATTAGCTATTTTTTCATCCGGCTGCGTAAAGTTTACTTTTTGCACAGCATTCCCTATAACTTTTAATCCATTGCTGGTTTTAATTTGCACGGTTACATTTTTGATGTTTTTTTCCATTGCAAAAACGGTAACCGGTATTGTTACTTTTTCTGACGGAGAAATTTTTCTTGGCAATGAAGCCAATACCATCAATGGACTACGAACTGGAGTTGCTTTTTCTACACTTCCGTAAGCGCTTGTTGCTGCATCTCCGGCCACAACCATAGTTCGTACGGAACCAATGTATTTTGGCAATTTTATCTGATGCGTTTTGGTTTGTCCTTTTTCTAATTTAAATGGCCCGAGAAAAACAACAACCGGTTTAAATCGATTGGCTTTTTTGGCTTTTCCTCCACCTAAATCCTGATCTCCACCAATACTAAAAATCTGATTTACTTTTCCGCCATACGCTCCAATTACATCATCATAAACGTCCCATGTTTTTACACCCAAAGCTTCACGCACATAGAAACTATCCCACGCATTTGGTGTTTTAAAACGGGTTAAATCCAGCAAACCTTCATCGACAATCGCAATGGTATACGTCATTTCTTTTCCTGATTGTTCACTTACTTTTAAAGGAAATGTCTGTTCCGGTTTTAAAACATCCGGCATTGCAATTTTTGGAGCAAGAATGGTGTTTTTATCCACTACCTCAATCGGAACAATTCCGTACATTCTTATTGGTGAATCGTTTTTGGTTGATGCGTGTGGTTGTAAAAGTGTAATATTAAAATAGACATTTGGTGCCATCGCGGCAGTAATCGGAACCTCAACTTTAGTTTCTCCCGTTTTCGTTTCAACCCAAAGTGTTTGTACTACTTTTGATCCATTCTCTATAGAAACCAAAGCACGTCCGCCTTCACTCGACGGAAACGATATTTGTGCTTTTTCTCCAACGGCATAATTCTTTTTATCTGTAGAAAAAACAAGCATGTTGGCTGTAGAAGCATCTGTATTTCTGGTTTTTCCGGACCAAATTGGCCAATCTATATTTACGGTTAATGCCGTAGCATGTCCGCCAACTTCATCAGAAACGCGAATCATATAACGTCCCCATTCTTCATCGGTTAAAGCAAACTGAAAACTTCCTTTTCCGTTAGAATCCGTATTAACTTTAAATGTCTTGTATGACGTTGTTGCATCTGATGAATTGTAGTTTGATAAATTATCACTCGACGCGTCCCACCACCAGCGCCACTCTACTTTATAGACTTTTACTTCAAGGTTTTTGACAGATTTTGGTCTTCCGTTTTCATCAACCGTAACAATATCAAATCTATTGTTGGTTCTTGTTTCTAACATTCCGTATTTGGTTGGCTCTGGCGATTTTACTCCTACGTAAGTTTTATATGGAGAATAGGTTGTCGAAATTACATCCATACTAAAATCCCCGCCTTCTTCATAAACTTTGGTAACAAAAGCAGCTTTTAGCATTCCCGGCGCCTGACCTTGCAATTTTGGATCGATATTTACTGAAGCTCTTCCGTTTGCATCTAATTTTCCTGAAAATATGTTTATTTCTTCGGTACTAAACTGACGTACTAAATCATCAAAAACATATTTGTCATAGTTTTTGAATGTTGTGCTTTGCTGTGAAAATTTTGCCTGCATTTCTACATTCAAATTCTTAGCAATTGCGCCATGAAGCCATGCTACTTCAAGATTAGCCGTATTGGCATGTGAAGAAGATAATATTGGGTTTTTAAAACTGTTTTTAATTTTTAAACGATTCGGTTTTATCGTTTCGATTTTTATACTCTTATAATATTTTGCTCCGCCCACGCTTACCATTGCTTCCCAGCTTCCGGTTGGCGCATCAGGATCTGTTGGCACAATAAAAGCATAATGGTTTAACTCATTTGTTTTTTGAACGGTTTGATAGGTTACTTTACCATTCGGGTCTGTTAATCTGAATTTTATCGGATGTGATTTTGGCAACTTATTCGCTTCATCATTTAAAATAAAAGATAAATACAAATCATCTCCCGGACGCCAAACGCCACGTTCTCCATAAATAAATCCTTTTAGACCTTTTTGAAGTGTTTCTCCGGACACATCGAAGTTACTTACCGAAAGTGAATTTCCGTCATCCAGCTTAACATAAGTCGATTGATCGCCTAAAGTTACAATAGCAAAATAGGCAAATTTGTCTAATTGAAAAGTAGCAATTCCTTCGCTGCTGGTAGTTCCTGTTGTTAGCTTTTGTTGTTGAAAACTGTATAAATCTACTCGCGCGTTCGAAACCGGTTCTGTCGTAATGATATTATTTACGGCAAAGAAATACGATTTATTCTCGCCTCTTTTAGCAATTACACCCAAATCTGAAGCCAGAATATTGGTTCCGATTTTAGCATTGTAATAATAAGAACCTGAACACGGATCCTGACTTTCTCTCCATTCATAATCATCGTAATAATAGTCATCATAAGAGTTTCCGCTGTAGTTTACATCATTTTCATCAACTTCTTCCTCTTCTGTTTCATTTTCATTACTATCCGAAGATTCACATTTATATAGTGAATAGGCTTTTTTATAAGAGAACTCGACTCTGTAAATTGCGCCTGGTTCCGGCGAAATAATTTTAGATAAGTCTAAAGCAAAAGTGTTCCATTTGCTTGGATTTATTAATGTGCTTTCTTTAAGATTAAGCGTCGTTTTTGCAACGGGCTGAGAAACGCGTTTTAGATTTTGGGTTCCGTTTAACTGATTATTCTGAAGAAACTGTAAGATGTTATTTTTATAAATTTTATACACTTTTACATCGACAGAACTTAAGTTTACAGCTTCAAAATTCAGTTTTAAATTACTTGAACTTGGTAAAATTGTTCCGTTTTTTATAAAACGAACACTTGGTTTTATCTGATCAAAAGATATTTTTTCAGAATAATTATTCTTCATTTCGTGACCATATTGGCTTTCAATTCCCTGAAAAACTTCCAATAATAACTCCCCTGAAACTACTGCTTGTTCCGGTTCTGGTTCTACTACAACATCTTCTACAATTGGCTCGGCAACGGCAGCAGTATCTACAGCTACACTTGCCGAATCTACTACGGTACTTGTAGAATCAACAGCGGCAACAACTTCTACTTCATGTACAACTTCCTGAACTGGTTTTTGATTGCTAAAATATACTTTCAGGATATTTCCCTGAGTCGAAAATTTTAGATTATTGGTGTTTTCTATTGATACCAAACCTTTAAAATCCTGACCTTTTTCTAAAGGTTCAGAAAAATTAATTAATACGGATTGATTGTTTTCGTCCGGAACTTCAATTTTTACAATTTTAAAATCGTTTATGGCTGTAATCGGGAAATCCATTTTTCCTTTTTGGTCGATATCGAAATCATTTCCATCGTAAGCAATCTCAAGATTACTTGCGGCATCGAAACGCTGTATACTATCAATTATAAATTTAAATTCTTTTCCTGAATTTGATGTTTTCTCAAATTTGACCTTGACTTTATTTCCGTTTTGAGATGCAGAAACCAATTTTATGGCAGTTTCCAAATCGATATTATCTGCTGTTTTTAATACACAATTAAGGTATTGATATTCTTTACTGTGCGATTGAATATCAAGTGTATTTACAGTAAAATCCTGTTTGATGGTTTTAACGGTAAAGTTAAATTCTGAAAGATCTTCTTTATCGTCTTCTGTTTTTTTAGGAAGCGTGATTAGTTTATCTAAATGCAATGTAACCTGATATTCAGTTCCTGCTTTCAGTTTTTTTTCCGGAATAAATGCAATTGTATTGCTTGAAAGTGCTACTACTTTTCCGTCGACACTTGGAGAAATATCAAACAAATCGTTATCTAAAACTTCATTGACTTTCCATTCTTTTTTATCAAAAGCTAAAACTACACGAATGTCCGACTGCGCCGAGACAATTCCGCCCGTAAAACTAGTTATATACTCTTTGAATAATGAAAAATCAGAATTAAAATCTGATTTTCTGCCACAGGCCTGAAAAATAAAAAACACAAAAAATACGTAAACTAATCCTCTTACTTTCACTTTAATACGGAGTTAATGGTTACAAATACGAACTATAAATAAAGAACATGACATTTCACGGTCTAAAACCATAACCTATGAAATGTCAATTATATTATAGTAAATGTATATTATTTTTTGAAATGTTTTGGCAGGAAAATTCAGTAATCGGAAATATTTTTACTGAAATAAAAAACAGGCATTATTTACGTCTTTCAACAAAAAAACGTTTCATTAAATCAGCAGCTTCATTGGCCATAACTCCAGAAACGACGGTTGTTTTTGGATGTAATTTTGTTCCCATAACCATAAATCCGCGATGTTCGTCGCGAGCGCCAAAAACGATTTTAGAAATCTGACTCCAATACAAAGCGCCTGCACACATTTGACAAGGTTCGAGTGTGACATACAAGGTACAATCTTTAAGATATTTTCCGCCTAAAAAGTTTGCAGCAGCGGTAATGGATTGCATTTCGGCATGAGCAGTGACATCGTTTAGTAGTTCGGTTAAATTATGACTTCTTGCAATTACTTTATCGGCAACGACAATTATTGCTCCAACAGGAATTTCGCCTTTTTCAAAAGCCATTTCTGCTTCCTGCAAAGCCTTTTTCATAAAATATTCGTCGGTGAAAGGATTTATCATAATTGCAAAAATACGTTTTTGAAATAATTTTTTACGACATAAAATGATAAAGAATCAATTAAGCTTTTTGTTTCTTTTGAGTTAATCGTCTCAAATAAGTTGATTTTTTTAAGACAATTAATCCAAATAATTGCCTCACCTTAATACAAACTTATTTTGTTGAAGAATTTCGTATGATTTTTTTATTACATTTAAATCCTGATATTCAAAAATGGAAAGAAAACATAAAATAACAATTCCTGAACCGTGCCATGAAAATTGGGATGAAATGATACCAAACGAAAAAGGCCGTTTTTGTTTGAGCTGTTCTAAAACTGTTATTGATTTTAGAGCGATGCTTCCTGAGGAAGTTCAGCATTTTTTTATTGAAAATCAAAATAAAAGTATCTGCGGAAGGTTTAAAAAATCTCAATTAGATTCAATAACGATTCAAATTCCGAGTCGTGTTCTATATACACAAACCCATTATCATAAAATGTTTCTATTGGCATTGTTTATTGCTATGGGAACAACTTTGTTTAGTTGTCAGAATGAAGATGGAAATAAACAACAATTTGAAAAAATAGAAGTTGTTGAAGAATATTCACCGAAACCTCTCGTCAAATCTAATCGCGAGGATAGTATATTTGAAAAAAAACCACGTCCATCTATATCTCTTGAAGACGTCCTTACAATAAATGTCGAACCTTCCGGACCCACAGGATATATTGGTAATGATTATAACGAAACCCAAGGCGGTATTCCTCCTCCTACTTGTTATCTTTATCAGTTGCCAGAATATCCAGGTGGGATTGCAAAATTTACTGAATTTATTACTGATGAATTTCAGATTCCTAAAAAAGCCAAACGAATTACAGGAGAAATCGAAGTTTCTTTTGTTATAGATAAGACTGGAACTTTAAATCAAATTAAGGTTTTTGATAATATTGGGTACGAAACAGGAGAAGAAATTATTCGGGTTTTGCAAAAGTCTAAAAAGTGGAAACCAGGCTTAGATAAAGGAAAAGCAATCTCTGAAGTTTTTAGATTTAATATTATTGTACAAAAAGACAGTCTCAACCCTGAAAGAAGAAAAAGAAATCTTTCGAAAATAGTTTCAATTAATCCTGTTAACAAGAGTGATGATGCTATAAGTCAGGTAAATTAATTTCAAATATGGAAAGAAAACTTAAAATAACAATTCCTGAACCGTGCCATGAAAACTGGGATGAAATGACTTCCAAAGATAATGGTCGTTTCTGTTTAAACTGTTCTAAAACGGTTGTTGATTTTACTTCAATGCTTCCGGAGGAAATTCAGCAGTATTTTATTTCAAATAAAAATGTCTGTGGAAGACTTAAACGTGAACAGTTAAGTGAAATAAATATTCAGATTCCGTCTCAAATATTATACAGCCAAATCCATTATCGAAAAATGTTTTTATTGGCACTTTTTATAGCTATGGGTACTACATTATTTAGCTGTCAGGACATGGACGGCAATAAACAAAAAATAGATAAAGTTGAAGTTGTAGAAGATGTCAAACCAGAACAACAAGCTACTACTGGAATTATAATGATGCCTATAGACAAACTAAACGTCGAAGAACATTCTCAATCTGGACAAGAGGAACCTCAATCTGGACATTATGGAATTATTTATAATTCAAATGATTTAGACGTTGCATCTGTTCCAAAAAATGGAATGAAAAAATTCAATTCTAATTTTTCAAAAAATCTTATTACTGCAAAACAAGGAGAAATATCCGTTTTATTTGTAATTGAAGGCGACGGAAGTCTTAGCAATTTTAATATACTTGAAAATACAACTTCAGCAAGTGAAAAAGATATTGTCAGAATTTTAGAAAAAACGCCAAAGTGGATTCCTGGTAAACGAAAAAATCGAGTTGTTCGCTCTACTTACACTTTGCAAATTCTATTTAAGTAGTAAAAAATGAAACATAAAATAACAATTCCTGAACCGTGCCTTGAAAACTGGGATGAAATGACTCCCAAAGATAATGGTCGTTTCTGTTTAAACTGTTCTAAAACGGTTGTTGATTTTACTTCTATGCTTCCTACTGAAGTTCAGCATTTTTTTATACAAAATCAAAACGAAAGAATTTGTGGAAGATTTAAAAATTCGCAATTAGAAACAATTACAATTCAAATTCCGAGTCGTGTTTTATATTCCCAAACCCATTATCGTAAAATGTTTTTGCTTGCTTTGTTTGTTGCCATGGGAACTACTTTATTTAGCTGTGCCGATAAAGATGGGAACAAAAATAAAATTGATAAAATCGAGATTGTTGACAATACAACGCAGAATCAAGATGAAAATGAGGTTCATTCCTCATGTTATGGACATCAGATCGAATCTAAAAAAGAAAAAACAAGAAAACTTAGTGAAGGGATTATGATGGGAATGCCAGCTCTTCCTAATTCTATTGAAGCAGGGAGTTTTCAATATAATATTATATATAATTCAACTGATTTGGACGTTTTACCTGTTCCGGAAAATGGAATGAAAAAATTTCTTGAATTCTTTAAAAAAAATTATGTTGTACCAAAAACAACTGAAGAATTTAAAGAAAGATGTTTTGTTATATTTGTTATAGAAGAAGATGGTAGTTTGAGTAATTTTAACATTGTTAAAAATACGCCGAAAGAAATAGGAGAAGAAGCGATTAGAGTTTTGAAAACAGCTCAAAATTGGATTCCTGGAAAGTTAAAAGGTCGTATTGTTCGATCATCTTACATTTTACCAATTACAATTAAATAATGAATAGAAAACATACAATTACAATTCCTGAACCGTGCCATGAAGACTGGAACAAAATGACTCCGGATGAAAATGGTCGTTTCTGTTTAAGCTGTTCTAAAGCGGTTGTTGATTTCACAGCAATGCTGCCTAATGAAATTCAGCATTTTTTTATTCAAAATCAAAACAAAAATGTTTGTGGAAGATTTAGAAAATCGCAATTAGATACGATTACAATTCAAATTCCAAATCGGGTTTTATATACACAAACGAATTATTCTAAAATGTTTTTATTGGCATTATTTGTTGCTATGGGAACAACTTTGTTTAGCTGTCAGGATAAAGAAGGAAAAAAACAGAAAATTGATAAAGTTGAAGTAGTAAAAGATACAACAACCGAATTGGTAACTTTAGTTGGAGAAGTTCCACTTGATCCAAATGATTCTGTTCATGCTCATGTACCGCCACCGCCGCCACCTAACGTTGATCAGGTTAAATTTGTGAAACCTGTAAGCGTGAAGAATGAAAAAGCAACAACGATCAATTCTAAAAAGACAATAGAAGAACCTGTATATAATGGAGGAACTGCTATTGAAACAAATGCAGAATTCCCTGGAGGCATTGAACAATTTTATAATTACTTTGGAAAAGAATTTAAAAGTCCTGAAAATATAGATTCTAAAAATCTTAAAATCAATCTTTCTTTTGCAGTCGAAAGAAATGGCTCTGTATCTTATCTTCAATGTGTTCCAGCTGTTGATAATGTTGTAGAACAAGAAATTATCAGAGTTTTAAGTTCATGCCCTAAATGGCTGCCGGGAGAAATTAATGGCAAAAAAGTAAGGAGACTATATTCTTTACCAATTGCATTGTAATAAAGATTTTTATAAAAACATCTCAGCAATAAAATTAAATTTAAAACCGTAAATTTGCCTTTTACCTTACGATGAAAAGCAATTTACTTTCGAACATATTTAATCCTGCCGATTTACGTCTTTTAAAAGAAGAACAGCTTCCTGAGGTTGCTCAGGAATTACGTCAGTTTATTATTGATGTTGTTTCTGTAAAAGAAGGACATTTGGGCGCCAGTTTAGGTGTAATTGAATTGACGATTGCTTTGCATTATGTTTTTAATACGCCTGAAGATTTATTGGTTTGGGATGTTGGACACCAGGCTTACGGACACAAAATTTTGACCGAAAGAAGAGAAAATTTCCATACGAACAGACAAATCGGAGGACTTTCGGGTTTTCCTAAAAGAAGCGAAAGTGTTTATGATACTTTTGGCGTTGGACATTCTTCTACTGCTATTTCTGCAGCACTGGGAATGGCAATTGCTTCTAAATTAAAGGGAGAAATCAACAAACAGCATATTGCAGTTGTGGGCGATGCTTCTATCGCATCAGGAATGGCTTTTGAAGGCTTAAATCATGCCGGAGTTACGGATGCCAATATTCTCGTAATTTTGAATGACAACGCTATTGGAATTGATCCGAGTGTTGGGGCTTTAAAGAAATATTTGACTGCGGTAAAAAACGGAAAAAATCCGAAACAGAATAATATCATTAAATCATTAAATTTTGATTATTCAGGACCAATAGACGGTCATGACCTTCCAACATTAATCAAAGAATTAAATCGATTAAAAAAGATAAAAGGACCTAAATTCCTTCATATTGTAACTACAAAAGGAAAAGGTTTACAGCAAGCTGAGGAAAATCAGGTAAAATACCATGCACCCGGAAAATTTGATGCTTCGACTGGAGAAATCCATTTAAAATCTGAAGAAAATCTTCCTCCAAAATATCAGGATGTTTTTGGTTTAACCATTTTGGATTTGGCACGAAAAAACGAAAAAATTATCGGAATTACGCCTGCAATGCCATCAGGAAGTTCTTTAAAATTTATGATGGATGAAATTCCGGAACGTGCTTTTGATGTTGGAATTGCAGAGCAACATGCCGTAACGCTTGCGGCCGGAATGACAACTCAGGGAATGGTCGTGTATTGCAATATTTATTCGACTTTTTTACAACGTGCTTACGATCAGGTTATTCATGATGTTGCGTTACAAAATTTACCTGTTATTTTTTGTTTAGACAGAGCCGGATTGGTGGGAGAAGATGGCGCTACACATCACGGTGTTTTTGATATTGCTTATTTAAGATTAATTCCGAATATGATTATTTATGCCCCAATTAATGAAATTGCGCTGCAAAACATTTTATATACGGCTCAATTAGGTTTAGATCATCCAATCGCTATTCGATATCCGAGAGGAAGAGGCGTTTTCCCGAGTTGGGAAGTAGCAAATTTCGGACAATATGAAAATATTAAAATTGGTGAGGGAATTTGCTTAAAAAGCGGTACTAAAACTGCTGTTTTATCAACGGGAGCAATTGGTAATAATGTAATTTCTGCCATTAACGAATGTGGCAATCCGGAAACAATTGCCCATTATGACTTTCCTTTTATTAAACCACTAGACAACAACTTATTACACTATATTTTTAAAACTTTTAAGACCATCATTACCATCGAAGACGGTGTTGTATATGGAGGTTTTGGAAGTGCTATTTTAGAATTTGCAGCTGCTAATAACTTCACAAATAAAGTACTAATTTTGGGCATACCTGACGTGTTTATTGAGCATGGAACTGTTTCAGAATTACAACAATTGTGCAAAATTGACGTTAAAAGTTTAGTAAATCTTTTTTCAGACCATTGAAAATAATTATTTTGCACCGCCAAAAAAAAAATCAAAAGTTAACCTAATGAAATTATTTCGATTCCCTTTCTTATTTTTCCTCTTTATTTTTTCAATTTCGACATCTGCTCAAAGTATTATTCGGACTACTTTAGATCCGGGTCAATTACCTCCACCTCCTTCAAACTGGACTAAGAAAAACCAACTTGGTTTTGATATTTCAGAAATTGCTTTTGTGAATTGGAGTGCCGGGGGAACAAGTTCTATTTCCGGACTTTTTAAAGGAGAATTTGGAAGAACTTATATTAAAGGAAATCATAAATGGGCAAATGAACTTATTATAAAATATGGTTTAAATAAGCAAGATGGTACTGAATTAAGAAAAACAGACGATGCCGTTGCGCTTAACTCTACTTACGGTTTTAGAAAAGATACTACTTCAAATTGGTATTATTCTGGTAAGTTTAATTTTAATACGCAGTTTACAAACGGTTATAATTATCCAAACCGTGATATTGCGATCTCTAAACCATTTGCACCGGCTTATATCTTTTTAGGAGCTGGAGCTGAGAACTCGAACAAGCAGAAAAACAGAACGTTTTATTTCTCTCCTATTACGTTGAAAACTACTTTGGTTTTAGATCAATATTTAGCAAATCAAGGAGCTTTTGGTGTTAAAAAAGCGGTATATATTACAGATCCTAATGATGCAACAAATCAAATTTTAGTTCAGGAAGGACAAAAGGTAAAAGCCGAATTTGGTATTTTATTTACAGGATATATGAAAAGCGAAATCTATAAAAATATTTTCTACGAAAACAGATTGAGCTTATATACGGATTATTTAAACCGTTTTGGAAATGTCGATGTCGATTACGATACGCGTCTTGATCTTGTTGTAAATGCTTATGTAAAAGCAAATATTGGCATTCATTTAGTATATGACGACGATATTAAAACCAAAAAAGACGTTGTTGATCCAACTACAGGAACAACATCTCAGGTTAATGACGGACCAAGAGCTCAGTTAAGACAAGTTTTAGGTGTTGGTTTAGTATATGCTTTTCAATAGAACATTTACTTCTATTATATAAAAAAAGAGCCCATAAAATATTTTATGGGCTCTTTTTTTATATGCAGTACGAGTTAATTACTTTTTCTTCCGTTAATCGTTTCGAATAATTCTAACGCATTTCCATCTGTTAAAAGTGAAACAAAATGACAAATATGAAGCAAACGTTCGTATAAATTAGTTTTTTCTAAATGATGTTTTTCCGGCAGCATTTTCAAAATTAAATTATCATAATTCGATGCTTTTCCTTCGTATTTATTATTAAAAGCAGTTATAAATTTATCCAGCAAAGTTTGAATAATCTGATAACCCACAATTTCTTTTTCGATTACTTCACGGCTTTGGTATATTTTTTCAACACTTAATTGAATAATATCATTCATTTGAGCTTTGTATTTACTTTTATCTGTTAAAGCAAAAGGGAAATTTCCGGCCAGAATTGCTTCTTCGTTTTCAACAAAAACATCAACAGCGTCATTAATTAAAGCTCCAATTGCCAAAGCGCGCAAATAACTAATTCGGTCTTCTTTAGTTTCTAATAATTTATATTTGGCAACGCCAATATTGTCTTTTACCAGTTTAATCAAATATTCAAGAGCATAATCTTCAGAAACTAATCCAAGGTTTATTCCGTCTTCAAAGTCAATAATCGTGTAACAAATATCATCTGCAGCTTCAACCAAATAAGCAAGCGGATGTCTTTCAAAACCAATATCATCACCTTCTTTATTAGGAATCATTCCCATTTCCTGGGCTACTTCTTCAAAAAATGATTTATCTGTCTGAAAGAAACCATATTTTTTATCGGCGATATTGTTTGTTGGCTTTTTAGGAAGGCTTTCTTTTGGATATTTCATAAAAGCGCCCAAAGTCGCGTACGAAATTCGGAGTCCGCCTTCAATTCCTGGACGGCTTGCTGAAAGTACTGAGAATCCGTTTGCATTTCCTTCAAAATCAATTAAATCCTGCCATTGTTTTGCCTTTAATTGATCTTTGTATTTTAATCCGTTTCCGATAGAAAAATATTCCCCTATAGCTTTTTCACCAGAATGCCCAAAAGGCGGATTTCCAATATCATGCGCCAAAGAAGCTGCCGCCACAATAGCACCAAAATCGTTCAGATGATAACCATGGACTTCTTTTAAATGTGGGTATTTTTCAATAATTTTTTTCCCGACCAAACGTCCTAATGAACGTCCAACAACAGAAACTTCTAAACTATGTGTAAGACGTGTATGAACGAAATCTGTTTTAGAAAGTGGGATAACCTGTGTTTTATCCTGCAAAGATCTAAATGCTGCCGAAAATATAATTCGGTCATAATCAACCTCAAAACCTAACCTGGTATCGTCTTGTTCTAAACGTAATCTTTTGCTAGTATCGCCTTGGCGTTTGAGTGATAAAAGTTGTTCCCAGTTCATTTTTCTATTTTAGATTTCTGATTTTAGATTTTAGATTGAAGCTCAAAAATACGTTTTATTTTAGGATAATATTAAATAAAAATAGGCCTCAGGTGACATTAAATATTTTTTTCCGCCACGAATTCACGAATTAATTTTACCACAGTAATCTGCAAAAATTCGTGAATTCGTGGCGGAAAAAAAAATCACTACAAGTTATAATCTGTTTATTAAAACTCTAACGCCGTACTGTGCTTAATTTCCCCCATTACAAAAATACTATTCGTATTTCCTATGTTTTCAATAGTTGACAATTTATTCATTACAAAATCCTGATAACTAGTCATATCCTGAACAAGAATTTTAAGCATAAAATCATAATCGCCGGCAATATTATAACATTCTATAATTTCAGGAAGCGCTACAATATCTTTTACAAAATTACTTCCCACATTTTTTGCGTGTTCTTTTAGTCGAACATTACAAAAAACTGTCATACCACGATTCATTTTCTTTTTGTCCAGCAAGGCAACATATTTAGTAATATAACCATCACGTTCAAGTCTTTTTATTCGTTCATAAACAGGCGTTACAGTTAAGAATAATTTACTTGCAAGGTCTTTTGTGTTAATATTTGAGTTCTCCTGAAGGTGTTTCAAGATCAATAAATCGGTTTTATCTAGATTTTCCATAGTATTTTTTACGGCTAAAGGTTCATTTAAATAATATTCACAGTAATTAAAACTTTAAAAATTAAATTTTAAAATACATTTTACTGAAATAATTACCAAATATAAGTTATAAAATCTAATACAATAAATTTGTTCAGTAAAAAATACTGAAACAAAAATGAAAACAACTAATTTAGGTTATCCAAGAATTGGAAGTAACAGAGAATTAAAAAAAGCCAGCGAATTGTATTGGGCGGGACAACTTTCGGTTGAAGAACTTATTCAAACCGGAAAAGATATCCGTCGTACCAACTGGCAATTACAAGCTGAAGCCGGAGTAGATTTAATTCCGTCTAATGATTTTTCTTTTTACGATCAGGTTCTTGATTTAACTTTGGCTTTGGGAGCAATTCCGGCACGTTATCACGAATTTGCCAAAACAAACTCTTCTATCGATTTGTATTTTGCAATGGCAAGAGGTGCACAAAAAGACGGACAGGATGTTGTTGCTATGGAAATGACAAAATGGTTCGATACCAACTATCATTATATCGTTCCTGAATTTACTAAAAACCAAAAATTCGAATTGTTTTCAGAAAAAATAATTACTGAATTTAAAGAAGCAAAAGATTTAGGAATCGTTACAAAACCAGTTTTAATCGGGCCAATTTCATACTTGCTTTTGGGAAAAGAAAAAGAAGAAGGTTTTCACCGAATTGATCTTATCGATGCTTTACTTCCTGTTTATTTTGAAATTTTCGAAAAACTACAAGCAGAAAATGTTAAATATATTCAATTAGATGAGCCTTTCCTGGCATTGAATTTAACTGATAAGGAAAGAAATACGTTTACAGAAGTATACAATGAAATCAACATTCGTTTCCCAAAAATTAAAATTGTTTTAGCGAATTATTTTGATTGTTTCGGAGAAAACCTGGCTACAGCTTTGGCTTTGCCTGTTGATACATTTCATTTAGATTTAGTTCGTTGTCCGCTTCAATTAGATGATATTTTAGAATCCGGGAAATTAGCTTCAAACGTAAACCTTTCATTGGGAGTTGTTGACGGAAGAAATATCTGGAAAAATGACTTTAAAAATTCTTTAAGCCTGATCAAAAAAGCAACTGATGCTTTAGGAGAAAACAGAATTTTGGTTGGCCCATCTTGTTCCTTAATTCACAGTCCTTGCGATTTAGATCTGGAAACTAATGATGCTACTTTAACTCCGGAAATTAAACAATGGCTTGCTTTTGCTAAACAAAAAATCAACGAAATTGTTCTTTTAAAGCAATTCGCTTCAAATGAAGTTGACACTAAAAACTCAGCTGCATTTGAGCAAAATACTATTGCGAATGACAATCGTAAAACTTCAAAATTAATTCATAATAACGAAGTTAAAGCGCGTGTTGTCGGAATTACAGCTTCTGATGACAAACGTAAAAGTACTTTTGCAGTTAGAAGAAAAAGCCAAATCGAAGCTTTAAATCTGCCATTATTCCCAACCACTACAATTGGTTCTTTTCCTCAAACTGCCGAAGTGAGAAGCTGGAGAGCGAAATTCAAAAAAGGAGAATTGACTACGGAACAATACAATGATTTAATCGAAAAAGAAACGGAAGCTACAATTCGTTTTCAGGAAGAAACAGGAATCGATGTTTTGGTTCACGGAGAATTTGAACGTAATGATATGGTGGAATATTTCGGTGAACAATTAGCCGGATTTACTTTTACCAAAAACGGCTGGGTTCAAAGTTACGGAAGCCGTTGTGTGAAACCTCCGGTTATTTATGGTGACGTTTCAAGACCAAACCCTATGACAGTAAAATGGTCAAAATATGCACAATCTTTGACTCCAAAATGGGTAAAAGGAATGCTTACGGGTCCTGTAACGATTTTGCAATGGTCATTTGTTCGTAACGATCAGCCGCGTTCTGAAACTTGTACGCAAATTGCTTTGGCCATTCGTGATGAAGTTGTAGATCTTGAAAAAGCCGGAATCAAAATTATTCAAATTGATGAGCCAGCCATTCGCGAAGGTTTATCATTGAGAAAAGAAGAATGGGCAAATTATTTGGATTGGGCTGTAAAAGCTTTCCGTATTTCTGCAAGTGGCGTTCATGACGATACGCAAATTCACACGCACATGTGTTACAGCGAATTTAACGACATTATTCAAAACATTGCTGATATGGATGCTGACGTTATTACAATTGAATGTTCACGCTCGCAAATGGAGCTTTTAGATGCTTTTGCCAACTTTAAATATCCAAACGAAATTGGTCCCGGAGTTTATGATATTCACTCTCCGCGTGTTCCTTCAAGTCAGGAAATGGTAAGATTATTAGAAAAGGCTTCAGCAGTTATTCCGGTAGATCAGCTTTGGGTAAATCCTGATTGTGGTTTAAAAACACGTCATTGGGATGAAACTAAAAAAGCCTTAATCGAAATGGTTGCCGCAGCTCAGGAAATGAGAGCTGCAGTTGAAAATCCCGTTACTTAATAGTTTTATTTAAATACATTTTTGTTTTTTATTGCCAGCGAGTGAAGTCGAAAATCTTGTAGTTATGATTTAATTTCGACTTCACTTTAGTTGGTATTTTTGGCATTTTATTCATAGTTATATTTCACAAAAAAAAGGCACCCAAATTGGAGTACCTTTTTCAAATTAAAATATATTCTAAAACTTAAAAATTCTTTGAGATCCCTACAGAAAATGCTTTTCCAAAATTGAAATTAAAGCTTTTGCTATCACTTCCGTAATCTCCTTCGTAGTTAAATGTATTATAACCTATGCCTCCAATGTTGAAGTTTAGACCAAATCCTTTATGAACATTAATAAAAATTGCTGGCGTAACACCAATATAAAACCCGTCACCTTTATTAACAGTAGAAAGTGTTTCATTTCTAGTAGTATTTTTTTGGTTGTGAAAACCTAGTCCCAGATCTGCATAAGCAGAAAAAGTTTGATTTAAAGGCTTAGAATAACGTAAAAAGCCTCCTATAGAAAAAACATTAGATTTTGATTCATTATTATTATTATTGAATTCTTGTTTTGAAGTACCAACTCCTCCTTCAATACCCGCAGTCCAGTTTTCGTGAAATTGATATCCTACTTTAGGCCAAAAAAGAAAAGAGTTAGATTTAATTTCTAAATCTGAACTTGATGCGTTTTGAGAATTGAACTCTAGACTTCCCATAACTAAAACTGAACCTTTTTGGGCATTTGCAAAGCCAAAAACTGACAACGCAAGAATAAGTAACATTTTTTTCATAATTGTGTATATTAAAATTTAATACTTATTTACCAACAACGATGCCATCATTATTAATAATTTCAATCAGAAAAACAACATTCTAATTATCAATATCTTACAAATTAAAAACTTACAACAAAACTAAACGCAACGAGAATGACCTTAAATAGTATTCTATAATTGAAGAATTTAAAATCAAAACTATGTCTTTCATAAATACAAAAAAGCACCCCAATTGGAGTGCTTTCTGAAATTGAATATATGATTTAAGATTAGAAGTTTTTAGAAACTCCAATGTTAAATGTTTTACCAAAATTAAAATTGAAGTTTTTATATTCTGGTCCGTTGTTGTCATAGTTGATTGTACCGTAGTTCAAACCACCAATGTTAAAGTTTAAACCAAAACCTTTTTTCATATCGATGAAAAGAGCTGGTGTTATTCCAACATACATACCATCACCTTTTGCAGTTGTAGTAAGTGGTCCTGCATACGTTTTATCTTTTTCACTTTGAAAACCAGCTCCTAATTCTGCAAAGAATGAGAAAGTTGGGTTCAATGGCATTGTGTAACGTAAAAATGCACCTAATTTAGTAGTGTTGAATCTATCTTCGTTTGTTCCTTGTTTTGTTTTAGAAGAACCAAAAGAAGCTTCACCTCCTACAGTCCAATTATCGTGAAATTGGTATCCTACTTTAGGAGAAAAATCAAATTCATTATTCTTAACTTCATTATTACCAAGAGTTCTTGTTTCTGAAGAATAACCAATACTTCCACCAACTAAGATTGTTCCTTTTTGTGCATTTGCAAAGCTAACCATAGCTAATGCAAGAATAACTAACATTTTTTTCATTGTAAATAATTTAAATTTAATATCCCTTTAACAATAACGATGCCGTAGCGCCTGACTATTAAGATTTTTTTATGATTTCTTTAGAAGACAAAAATTTAGCAATCAAGACTATTTCTGTTTACTTTTGTAGCAAATAAATAGTCATGTCGATAGAAGTAAACAACATATCAAAAAGTTACGGATCTCAAAAAGCTTTGAACTCAATTTCATTCTCTATTCAGAAAGGAGAAATCGTAGGATTTCTTGGACCTAACGGAGCCGGAAAATCTACGTTAATGAAAATTTTGACCACTTATTTATTGGCCGATGATGGCTCAGCCCTTGTAAATGGTCACGATGTCATGACAAATGCAAAGGCAGTTCAGCGTTCTATTGGTTATTTACCAGAACATAATCCGTTATATTTGGATTTGTATGTTCGTGAGTATTTGGCTTTTAATGCCGATGTTTATCAAGTTGACAAATCAAGAATTGAAGAAGTTATTCAACTGACAGGACTGACACCGGAAAGCCATAAAAAAATAAGCCAATTATCTAAAGGGTATCGTCAGCGTGTAGGTCTTGCCAACGCTCTATTACATAATCCGGATGTTTTAATTTTAGATGAGCCAACTACAGGTCTGGATCCGAATCAGTTAATGGAAATTAGAAATGTTATTAAAAATGTTGGGAAAGACAAAACCGTATTTTTATCAACTCACATTATGCAGGAAGTGGAAGCAATTTGTGATCGTGTCATTATTATTGACAAAGGACAAATTGTGGCTGACAAAAAATTAGACAATTTAGTTGCTGCCGGTTCTGAACAAATTATCGAAGTAGAATTTGATTATCAGATTGAAGAACAACTTTTGGCTAAACTTGAAAATATCGCTTCATACAAAAACACTCATGATATGACTTGGGAATTAACTTTTGTTACCGAAAAAGATATGCGTCCGTCTATTTTTGATTTTGCTACTGAAAACGGATTAAAAACATTGCAATTAAATCAGAAAAATAAAAACCTGGAAGCTGTTTTTAGAGAAATTACTAAATAAGGTTTCGGTCTCAATTTTTACAAATATTAAAAAAATCGCTCTGTAATGGAGCGATTTTTTTATGCCTATAAGTTAAGTTTAAACTTTCTTTTGAATTATTACTTCCTAAAAGAGTTCAACTTTTCTTACTTCTCTAAATTTTCAAAAATTATCATGCTTTTAAAGCAACTAATTCTCAATACTTTACATTTTATCGAATTAAATTGTATTTATTTTTATTTAGACTTAATATGAATAGTGTTGTATTTGAAAAATGAAATTATACTCTTCTGTTATTGTACAATAGCTATTAGTAAAATATACGATCTCGATAATCGTATTGTTACTATAATCTATATGTACTGAATATAAGCCTTTTGTATATTTATAATCCTTGTTTTTTTGTTTTTTTTTGTGTTAGTAAAGAGTCTGTTT
Organism: Flavobacterium sp. LC2016-13; assembly: GCF_009707955.1. GTDB lineage: Bacteria > Bacteroidota > Bacteroidia > Flavobacteriales > Flavobacteriaceae > Flavobacterium. The sequence goes on from NZ_WMDQ01000001.1 coordinate 602,636, forward strand.
GTAGTCAACAGACTCTTTTGTTTTATACCTTTCGTTGTTTATAAATCTAGATCTGCTGCAACAACTTTCATTTCCTCAATTACGATTTTAATATCATTTTCAGTTGTACGCCAATTTACAAAAGAAGCTCTGATTCCTTTACGGTTTTGATAAACCGTTGGCGTCATAAAAACTGTTCCGGAATCATTTAAAGTAGTCAAAAATTGAGCTACTTTTTCCTGATTATGATCTCCTTTTAAAGTGAAACAAACATTATTTAAACGAATTGGAGCCAGAAGTTCAAAACTACCATTTTCTATAAGTTCGTTTGCAAAATGCAAAGCCAATGAAACACTATTCTCTACAATATCTTTAAATCCTTCTTTTCCATAAGCCAATAAAGAAAACCAAACAGGCAAAGCTCGTAATCGTCTTGAATTTTCTGGAAGCACATTTAAGTAATTGAAATTTTCTAACGGATTCCCTAAATAAGGCGCATTTGAATTCTGAAACGTTTCTACTTGCAAAGTTGTGTGCTCTTTTTTAATTAAATAAAAAGCACTTTCATAAGGCACATTCAGCCATTTATGGCAATCGATTGTGATGCTGTCTGCTCCTTCCCAGCCTTTTACAAAATGTTTATATTTGTCTGAAACAGCTGCAAATCCTCCAAAAGCAGCATCAATATGCCACCAGAAACTATATTTCTCTTTTAGTTTTGAAATTGCTTCAAAATCATCAAAATCTGCTGTATTTACAGTTCCTGCGCTTGAAATCAATATAAAAGGTTTTCCATTTAAATTTTTAATATTCTCTTCTAAATCATCAATATCAATTGCCTCTCTATTTCCCTCAATTGTTTTAACCGATGTATAATTTTGACTTCCAATTCCTAACATCGCTAATGTTTTAACTGATGAAGAATGTGGCGTTGCCGTTAGTATATTAATCTTTTCTGAAATTCCGTTTTTAGCAAAATCTTTCCCAAACTGATTTCCAAACCATTGTCTGGCAACTCCCAAACAAGTAAAATTTGACATAGTTGCGCCAGTTACAAATCCACCTAAAAATGATGTTGGCAAATCTAATAATTGCAGTAATAAATGAATTGTTTCAAATTCTATTAATGCCGAAACTCCACCTTGCGCTTTTATTGCCTGCGTATTTTGATCGTAAACAGAAGCCAGCCAATCGCCCACAATGGATGCCGGAGTTGAACCTCCGGTAACAAATCCCCAATATCTTGGTCCTGGCGAAGAAACTAATAATGGCGCTAATCGCTCATTAAATTCTTTTAAGGCTTCTAATGAACCTAAACCCAGTTCGTTTAAATCACGCGTTGGGTCAATTGTATTTTTATTTGAAGTTGGAATATTTTCTAAATTATTCAAAAAACCAATTCCTTGCTGTTTTGTTTTTTCTAAGATATTTTCGAAGTCGTTTAAATCTTCCTGAAGTATTGAATTCATAATATATTTAATTTGTTTTCACACGGATTTTATTTTTGTTTTACCATTTCGTTTTTTCAGAAAACCGGGCAACCATCATAGAAGATATTACGTCACCATTTGCATTTAATAAAGTAGCAATTGGATCGACTAAAGTTCCTAAAATCATGGCTACGGGCAAAGCTTGTTCCATCGGTAAACCGTAAACGGTAATGGCCAGAATCTCTCCTATATATCCTCCATTCGGAATTCCGCCTTCTACAATTGATACGATTACAGTAATTCCTAACGCTAAAAGTATGGTTAATGGATCTGTGAAATCTTTTCCGAACATGGCAAATAAAACTGTGATCTTTAATATGGATGACATACTCGAACCATCTTTATGTAATGGTCCGCCTAACGGAATAACCAAATTTCTAACGTGTTTGGGAATTCCCATTTTTTCAGCCGCATCAAGATTTGCCGGAATAGTTGCAATACTACTGCAGGTTCCTACTGCCGTTAATGAAGGCGTAATATTATTGCTCCAAAACACTACAAAAGCACGTTTCCCTCCTGATATAAGTGCGTATAAACTATAAAAGACAAAGAAATAAAAAACACAAGCGCCATAATAAACGCCCAATGGTTTAGCGTAAGCTCCAAATAATTGCGGGCCGAAAACGCCAACCTGATAGGCAAAATAAGCTCCTAATCCTACGGGCGCTAATTTCATTATTATGCCTAAAAGCTGTTTCATAACTTCGTTACCAGAATCTAAAAAACTTCTGAAACCACTTCCTTTTTCTCCAGATTGTAATGTTGCAAATCCTACTAAAAAAGAGAATATAATAAGTGCCAGCATACTTTTTCGGGATAATAATTCGAAGAAATCATTTGCTGTAACCAATTTTGCGATTTGATCTCCAATACTTCCTGATTCGATTGTTTCTAATGGAATTTTAGAAACAATAATACTTTGATGAATTGGAAAAATATAAACTGCTGTAATCATTACGATTGCTGATATTAATACTGTTCCTAAAAAAACAGCCAGCATAATGATAAAAAGTTTTCCAAGTTTTTCTGTTTGTTCTAAATTGGCAACAGACGAACCAATGGTGAAAAAAATCAATGGAATAATTGCTGTAAAAAGTAAGTTCAGAAATATATCTCCTAGTGGTTTTATAACCTCAACATCTTTTCCGAATACTAATCCGAGAATACTTCCAAGAATGATTCCACCAAGAAGTAAAAGAATACTGCCGTAACTTTTGAGAAAATTGATTTTTTTAACTTCCATAATTAAATAGATTAGATAGGATTTAGAATTAAAACTTGAAATAAAAATCAATTAAATTACTCAAAAAAAGAGTACTAAAATTTTTGCCGCTGTTTTTTTGTTATTTTCCGAGAACTAAAGTAGTAAAAGCCCTGTCAACCAATTCTCCGGTTTTACTTTTTACTTTCTCTGTTGAAGTTTCTTTACGAACTATTTTAAAAGCTGTTTTTCGAACTAATTCTTCTGCTTTTTCAGTACTGTAAAGTTCAAATTCATATTGCGTAAACGGAAGTTGTTTCATGAAACTTTCTTCGGCAAATGTTAAACTAAAAGTTCCATTTGATTTCAAAACGCGGTATATTTCAAAGAGAAATTTTTGAGGTTCCTTCCAAAAATAAAGGGTATTTACAGTAAATATTTTATCGAAAAAAGCATCTTGAAACGGAATTATATTTCCATCATAAAGTGAAAAGAAGGCTTGTTTTTGGGAGACAAAATTTCTGTTGATTTGTCGCGCTTCCTGAAACATTAACTCAGACATTTCGAGTCCGTAATATTTTAGATTTTTGGCTTGTTCGAATAGAAATTCTAAATGTCCTGCGTTTCCGTGACCTAATTCCAGAATAATATTTTCGTCAGCAATATTTAGATTTAAGATAGAATGACGTGTCATATTGATGTTTGTTTCATGCATCATATTTGCCATTTCTATTCCTTTTTCTCCCGTTGGATGTTTTAGCTGAGAAGCTATAGCTTGTAATTCTTCTTTTTTCATAATGAGTAAAATTAAATTTCAAATTAATCCCGAAACTTCGGGACCAAATTTCAAGCTTGCTATATCTTTGTAAAAGTTTTAAACTTTGACAAAGATTAAACTCTTTATTTCCCACATTCCTGTCATTTCGACGAAGGAGAAATCTAAAAAAGATGACTCGCTATCTGGCGAATATTCTCCGATTTTCCCATTGAATAATAATGCAAAACTGGAACTCCGGCAGCTTTTAATTCTAACGATTGTTGAATTGCCCACTCGATTCCGACTTGTTTTATCTCTACATTGTTCTTGCATTTATCAACTGCATTAATCAAATCTTCAGGCAAATCGATACGGAAAATTTGAGGTAAAACCTGCAAATGTCTCTGAACCGCAATGGGTTTAATTCCCGGAATAATAGGAATCGTGATTCCCATTTCTCTTGCTTTTTCTACAAAATTAAAATATTTTGCATTGTCAAAAAACATTTGTGTTACAACATAATCAGCTCCGGCATCAACTTTTTCTTTCAGTCTTTTTAAGTCAGATTGTAACGATGGAGATTCTAAATGTTTTTCCGGATAACCCGCAACTCCAATACAAAAATTGGCTCTGTTATCCGCATCCATAACTTCGTGAAGATATTTGCCTTGGTTTAGTAAACTAATTTGTTTTACCAAATCAATTGCATAATCATTACCTCCGGCTTTTGGCATAAAATATTGTTCGTCTTTCATCGCATCACCACGCAAAGCCATCACATTGTCAATTCCTAAGTAGTTACAATCTACCAAAAGATATTCGGTTTCTTCTTTTGTAAATCCTCCGCAAAGTACATGAGGAACGGTATCTACATTGTATTTATGTTTTATAGAAGCGCAAATTCCAAGCGTTCCCGGACGCATACGAGTTAGCTTTTTGTCTAAAAGTCCGTTGCCTTTATCAATATAAATATACTCCTCGCGAGAAGTTGTTACATCAATAAACGGTGGCTTAAACTCCATCAACGGATCAATATTATCGTATAATTCCTGAATGCTTTTCCCCTTTTGAGGCGGAATAATTTCAAATGAGAATAATGTGTTTCCTTTGGCGTTTTCTATATGTTCTGTTACTTTCATTTTAAGTCTTAAAGTTTGAATGTCGAAAGTCGAAAGTCATGCCCTTTGAGACTTTATGACTTTTGACTTTATGACTATGTTTTAATCTGCTATATTAGGGTTTAACCATTTCATTGCGTAATCTGTTGGTACATTGCGTCGTTTGGCATAATCTACCACCTGATCTTCTTTTATTTTTCCAAGTCCGAAGTATTTGCTTTTCGGATTTCCGAAATAATATCCAGAAACCGATGAAGCCGGCCACATTGCCATACTTTCCGTTAAGGTTACTCCAATTTCTTCGGCTACATTTAAGAGTTTCCAAATTGTTGGTTTCTCTAAGTGATCCGGACAAGCAGGATATCCTGGCGCAGGACGAATTCCTTTATAATTTTCTTCAATTAAATCTTCTGTCGAAAGCGATTCTTCCGCATCATAACCCCAGAAATCCTGACGTACTTTCTCGTGAAGATATTCGGCGAAAGCTTCAGCAAAACGATCGGCTAATGCTTTTACCATAATCGAATTATAATCGTCCAAATCTTTTTCGAATTCAGCTGCCCATTCATCAACACCAAAACCGGTTGTTACACAAAAGGCTCCTATATAATCTGTAATTCCGCTGTCTTTTGGCAAAATAAAATCAGACAAAGCTATGTTTGGTGCTCCTTTTGTTTTTTGTGATTGTTGACGAAGCGTTAAGAATTTCTCTAAAACTTTTCCGTTTTCATCACGCAATTCAATATCATCATCATCAACCTGATTCGCAGGGAAAATACCGTAAATTCCTTTTGCAGATAATTTTTTCTCTGCCAAAATTACTTTCAACATTTCCTGTGCATCTGCAAAAACTGAAGTTGCTTCTTTACCCACAACTTCATCGGTTAAAATTGCCGGATATTTTCCGAACAATTCCCAAGTTCTAAAAAACGGCGTCCAGTCGATGTACGGAACCAAAACATCAAGATCAACTTCTACGATTTGTTTGCCAATTACTTTTGGTTTGGTTGGTGTATATTCGTCCCAATCTAATTGTAATTTATTTTTACGCGCTTGCTCAATCGTCAGGAAGTTTTTATCTCTCGAACGGTTTAAAAACGTTTCTCTAAACGCATCGTATTCTGCACGAATATCGCTTGCATATATTTTTCGGTTATGATCTAATAGGTTTCCTGCAACGGTAACGGCTCTCGAAGCATCATTTACGTGAATTACAGTTTCTCTATATTGCGGAGCGATTTTCACGGCTGTATGCGCGCGCGAAGTTGTTGCTCCACCAATCATAATCGGGATTTTAATTCCTTGTTTGTCTAATTCTTTTGCCAGATACACCATTTCGTCAAGTGAAGGCGTAATCAATCCGCTTAAACCAATAATGTCTACATTATGTTCAATCGCAGCAGCAATAATTTTTTCCGGAGGCACCATAACACCAAGATCCACAATCTCATAATTGTTACACGCCAAAACCACCGAAACGATATTTTTACCAATATCATGAACGTCGCCTTTTACAGTCGCCATCAAAATTTTTCCGTTTCCTTGTTTGTCTCCGGCTTGTTTGCTGGCTTCGATATAAGGCAATAAATAAGCCACGGCTTTTTTCATTACACGTGCTGATTTTACTACCTGAGGCAGGAACATTTTTCCGCTTCCAAATAAATCTCCAACCACATTCATTCCAGTCATCAAATTGATTTCGATAACTTCAATGGGTTTTACAGCAGCTAAACGTGCTTCTTCGACATCTTCTTCAATAAAAGCGTCAACTCCTTTTACCAATGAATGCGTAATACGTTCCTGAACCGTTCCTAAACGCCATTCCTGAATCGCTTTTTCATCACTTTTTACTTCGCCTTTTACGTTTTCGGCAAAATCCAGAAGTCGTTCTGTCGCGTCGTCGCGTCTATCTAAAATTACGTCTTCAACGTGTTCTAATAAATCTTTTGGAATATCATCATAAATCGAAAGCATTTCCGGATTTACGATTCCCATTGTCATTCCGTTCTTGATTGCGTGGTATAAAAATACCGAGTGCATTGCTTCACGAACGTGGTCATTTCCTCTAAAAGAGAACGAAACGTTACTTACTCCACCACTAATATGCGCGTGAGGCAAGTTATCACGAACCCATTTTGTACCTCTAAAAAAGTCCAAAGCATTCAAACGATGCTCTTCCATTCCGGTTGCAACTGGGAAAATATTTAAATCGAAAATAATATCCTGTGGAGGAAAACCAACTTTATTGACCAAAATATCATACGAACGTTGACAAATCTCCACTCTTCGGTCAAAATTATCGGCCTGACCAACTTCGTCAAAAGCCATAATAATAGCCGCAGCTCCATATCGTTTGATTAATTTAGCATGATGAATAAAGGCTTCTTCGCCTTCTTTCAACGAAATCGAGTTTACAACACTTTTTCCTTGTACTACTTTAAGACCAGCTTCGATGATTTCCCATTTCGAACTGTCGATCATAATCGGCACTCTCGAAATATCCGGTTCTGATGCAATTAAATTCAAAAATTTAGTCATCGCCTGAACACCATCAAGCATTCCTTCATCCATATTAATATCGATGATTTGTGCTCCGCCTTCTACTTGTTGTCTTGCAATATCAAGTGCCTCGTCATATTTCTCTTCCTTGATTAAGCGAAGGAATTTTCTTGAACCCGTTACATTTGTACGTTCCCCAATGTTTACAAAAACACTGGTTGGTGTAATAATCAACGGTTCTAATCCTGCTAATACAAGGTCTCTTCTGTTTTCTGCCATTTTCTTTTTAAGTTACTAAGATTCTAAGATGCTTAGATTCTAAGTTTTATTCTATATGTTTTAAGATTTTACTAACCTTTATTCTTCTTTAATCTTATTTTGGGCGTGTTTCGCCGCGGCGAACCGGGCTATCCGTTACAAGTCCTCGCACTTCCTTCGTCAGACTGTGGGCTAACCGCTTCTATCCCTCACGCAAATTTGGTTTCAAAACAACTATATTCTTCACGATTTCAACCTGCAAGGTTTTAAAAACCTTGTAGGTTTCTATTTCCATTTTGTCTTTTCTATATATTTACAAGTTACACCTGCATCATATACGTAATATTTTGTTTTAGTAAAACCCGCTTTCACTAATGAAATTGAATCAGGTTCTAATTCTTCTTCTAAAACTATATAGTTTTCCTCCGGGTTATTTATATTGTATTTAACTTTAAAAAACTTGTTTAAAATCTCACTGTCATATTCTTTAACATAGATTGTTGCTCTTATTTTTTTATCCAGATAAAAATAATATTGTAATGTATATCCGTGTTCATCATGATCTTTTACTCTGGTCAACAATCCTATTTTTTCTCCTTTAAAAGATTTTAAATAATTACCCTGTTCTTTATCATTGTAATACATTGAATATATAAGTAAACCAACTAGCATAAAAAAGACGATTACTTTAATCTCGTTCGATTTATGAATTATTCTTACGTCTTCTTTTATCATTTTTCTTTTTCAATAGCTACAAAATATATTGTTCCCGACTTTACATTTTATTCTCAGTTCAACCTGCAAGGTTTTCAAAACCTTGTAGGTTTGTCTTTTTATTAGCTTCCAAATTATATTATACCTACAAGGTTTTGAAAACCTTGCAGGACAACGAAATAATTACGCAAAAACAGGCGCAACTCTCGGTTTATAATCCTTCGCAACTTCTGCAATTAATCTGATATGATCCGGAGTTGTTCCACAACAACCACCAATAATATTGATTAAATTATCATCTAAATATTCTTTGATGAAAGCCTGGGTTTGTTCTGGCGTTTCATCATATTGACCGAATGCGTTTGGCAATCCTGCATTTGGATGTGCTGAAACGTTGAACTGTGTATGTTGTGCTAATGTTTTCAAATACGGTTTCAATAAATCGGCTCCAAGAGCACAATTGAATCCTACACTCAATAACGGAATATGCGAAACTGAAATCAAAAATGCTTCAACGGTTTGTCCTGAAAGTGTTCTTCCTGATGCATCGGTAATCGTCCCTGAAACCATGATTGGAATATCAAGATTACGTTCGTCTTTTACTTCTTCGATTGCAAAAAGTGCTGCTTTTGCATTTAAGGTATCAAATATTGTTTCTACCAAAAGTAAATCGCAACCTCCATCCATTAAGGCTTCTACTTGTTCTTTGTAGGCAATTCGTAAATCATCAAAAGTTACGGCTCTGTAACCCGGATCGTTTACATCTGGCGACATACTTGCTGTACGGTTTGTTGGGCCAATTGAACCCGCAACAAAACGAGGTTTGTCCGGATTTTTAGCGGTAAACTCATCGGCTACTTCTCTTGCGATTTTTGCCGATTCGTAGTTTAACTCGTAAACCAATTCTTCCAGGAAGTAATCGGCCATACCGATTGTCGTTCCTGAAAAAGTATTGGTTTCTACGATGTCTGCGCCGGCATCAAAATAGGCAGCGTGAACATCGCGAATTGCTTGTGGTTGTGTTATGGATAGTAAATCGTTGTTTCCTTTTAATGGATGCGGAAAATCTTTGAAACGCTCTCCTCTGAAATCTTCTTCGGAGAAATTATAGCGCTGCAACATGGTTCCCATTGCTCCGTCAAGGATTAGGATATTTTTTTTTATTGCTTCTTGTATCGTAATTGCCATATTTTTTTGTTTTAGCTGCTAAGACTCTAAGGTTCTAAGATGCTAAGTTTTTTTATTTAATTGTATTTCCGATTTTAAACCCGACGGGTTTTGAAAACCTGTCGGGTTTAGCACGATATTTTGATTCACTTTAATTCCAAAAATTCACTATTGATGGCTTATTAGCCCCGATGGAAGCAAATATCCTTTTATTCTGGGGTTCAGAATAAAAGATATTTGTATACAGCGGGAACTATTGACTGCAAAAATGCGCCAATGATTCGCTCATAATACTGAATCAGTAAAATTATATTGTAAGTTGTCAGGAAGAGTTTTGAGAAATACTTTATGTATTTGTGTTATCTATCTTTAATACTATGAATTAGTAAAAAGTAGAATGTAGCACCTTCTTTATGATAAAGGGTTGCTAAGGTTTCATTGGGTCTATCCCTCCGCCTTTCGTGATAACTTTCAATAATTTTAAGAACAGTGCAAAGGTATGAAATCGACTTGCGATTTGCAAATGTTTTTTTTTAAGTGTCTGAGACGCTAAGGTTCTGAGGGACTAAGTTTAAAGTTTGACTATTGTTTTTCCAATATAGCCCGCGGTTTCAAACGCGGGAAACGTATCGCGATAATGCGTTATGTTCAAACGTTGTGTTCCAGTGGTTGAAACCACTGGCTATATTTTTATGCTTTTTTCTAAAAAAGAAAGCTCAAACTTGATAACAAGTTTGAGCTTTTTATATAAAATATCTTAGTTCCTTAGAACCTCAGCGCCTTAGTAATTTAGATAATCGCCTTAACAACCGCTTTTGGAGCTTCTTTACGAGTTCCGTCAAAACCGTCTACACCAGAAACTGTTGTATATTTCAACACGTATTTTTTACCCGGATTGATGATTGCGTATGCTGCCTGACACATTAAAGTTGCTTCGTGGAAACCACAAAGGATTAACTTCAATTTTCCTGGATATGTATTAACGTCTCCAATTGCGAAGATTCCCGGAATATTAGTTTGGTAATCTAATGCATTGTTTACTTTAATGGCATTTTTCTCGATTTCTAATCCCCAGTCTGCGATTGGTCCTAGTTTTGGAGTCAATCCGAAAAGTGGAATAAAATAATCTGTTTCGATTTTACGGTGTGCTCCGTTTTCTTCGATATCTATTGATTCTACGTGTTCGGCACCATTAATACCGATTACTTCTGCAGGAGTAACCAATTTAATTTTTCCGGCTGTTTTTAATTCCTGTACTTTTTCTACAGAATCCAAAGCACCTCTAAATTCATTTCTTCTATGAATTAAAGTCACTTCTGAAGCTACATTTGCAAGGAAAATACTCCAGTCTAATGCTGAATCTCCTCCTCCGGCAATTACAACTCTTTTGTCTCTGAATTTTTCCGGATTTTTGATGAAGTATTTTACTCCTTTATCTTCATAAAACTCGATATCTTCAATAAGTGGTTTACGTGGCTCAAAACTTCCTAAACCTCCAGCGATTGCTATAATAGGCGCGTGAAATTTAGTTCCTTTATTTGAGGTTACAATGAAACTTCCGTCTTCTTGTTTTTCGATGGTTTCAGCACGTTCTCCTAAAGTATAACCTGGCTCGAATTGCTTGATTTGCTCTTGCAAATTATCAATTAAATCCCCTGCTAAAACTTCTGGAAAACCAGGAATATCATAAATAGGTTTTTTTGGGTACAACTCAGAAAGTTGTCCTCCTGCTTGTGGTAAAGCATCTAAAATATGACATTTTAATTTTAATAATCCTGCCTCGAAAACGGCAAATAAACCTGTTGGCCCTGCTCCAATTATAAGTATATCTGTTTTAATCATTATGGTATTTGTTTATAATCATTCTTAATAACACAAAGGAACGAATAATTTATTCTATTTTCAATGATTTTTATCATTCATTTCCTTGAGAAACTTTTTACTCTTTATTTTTTAATGAAGCGGTAATCTCGTTCATCTTTTTTACTTTGTCTTCAAAATTGCCTTTCAATGTTTTCCTGTATTCATTGAGGTTTTCTACCATTTGATTAATGTCTTCCGGAATTACTTCTTCAAAAAATTCCCTTAACCTTTTGGCTGTTGTTGGCGATTTTCCGTTGGTCGAAATAGCAATTTTTACATTTCCTTTTGTTACGATTCCACCCAAATAATAATCACATAAATCTGGCGTATCGGCAATATTGCAAATCAAATAACGCTTTCGGGATAATTCATATACCTTTTTATTGACTTTTAAATCATCGGTACAAGCGATTACCATGTGACGCTTTTTGAGCATTTTCTTTTTAAACTTCGATTCTGTTAATGTAATCGAAGGATGATTTTCTGCTAAAACTTTAATTTCTAAATGAAAATCTGGCGCGACAACCTCAACATTTGCATTTGGGCTTGACTTTAATAAAAAAGTAAGCTTTTCTAATCCAACATTTCCCCCGCCCACAATCAAAACATTCAGATTATGAAGTTTTAAGAATATTGGATATAATTCGTTCTGTTCCATTTTAATTTAATTTCATCTAAACAAAATTAGATGATTTTTGATGAATATTGAATTAAATATTCATGCATCACTGAGGTTGAAACCTCAGGCTATGTCTTATCTTGAGATTTCTTTTGACAGGAATTCTTCGTAAAAGCCTTTTAATTTATTGCTTTCTCTCACAACTTCTCCTAGAACAATAATGGCTGGCGAGCTTAGTTTTTGTTCTTTTACAATTTCTAAAATCGAATCTACTGTTCCAACTCCAACTTTTTCTTCTAAAGTTGTTCCCTTTTGAATGATCGCAACGGGTAAATTTCCTTTATCTTCTTTTTGAAACAAATCGATAATCTGAGGCAATTTGTGCATTCCCATTAAAATAACAACCGTTGCAGAAGATTGTGCTGCCAAAGCTACATCTGAAGATAATTTTCTATCAGAAGTTGTTCCGGTTATCGCCCAAAAGCTTTCTGAAACGCCTCTTTTTGTAATCGAAATTCCCTGGCTTGCAGGAACTGCAACTACTGAAGAAATTCCGGGAACTACAATGGTTTCAATTCCGAAACTTTCTACAAAATCTATTTCTTCACTTCCGCGTCCGAAAATAAACGGATCTCCGCCTTTTAAGCGCACTACATTTCCGTACGTTAATGCATTATCAACAATCAACTGATTGATTTGATCTTGTGTGTAAGCGTGATTTCCTATTTTTTTTCCAACAAAAATTTTGATGGCATTTTTAGGTGCGTGTGCTAATATTTCTTCATTGGCCAAGGCATCGTACAAAACCACATTTGCTTCAGCTAGTGCTTTTACGGCTTTGAGCGTAAGCAAATCTGGATCGCCCGGACCTGCGCCAACTAAAGTTACTTTGGGTTTACTATTAAGCATTTGCTAATTCTTGAGCTCTGTATTTCTCTATGGTATCAAAAAATGAAATTCCTTGTTGAATGTATGCTTTTGCAAATGCTTCTGAAGGTTCATTTTGATTGATTTGATATACTAATTCTCTGAATGTTGTTGCCAATTCTATTTTAGAAGTAGTTACAAAAACAGTATCAAATAAGTCTACAATTCCTGCGTGATTATTTGTTTTTTCATTTTCAGCAAGCAATAATGCTTTAGCGCCATTTACAAATCCAGCGTAAGCATGATAAATTGCATCTGACCATTTTCCTTCGTCGAAAGATTCTTGTGCGAATGTTAGTTTATCTTTAGCTTCTAATAATAAGGTAGCAACCAAATCAATTACAACTCCGGCACATTCTCCTACTCCAACTGCTTTTACATAGTTGTCTGCATTACCCCAATCGATGAAATCAGCTTCGGTTAAATTGGTTACGTCTGCGAAAGGTTTTAAAATTTCGTAGAAATATTTCTCTCCTTTCAGATCGTAATAATTCAGGAATTTTTCTCCGTTTGCATTCGCATCAAAATCATTCAAAATGGTACGTAATGCATCCGGTCCTCTACGGCTTGGAATTTTAATTACTTTGTCAGCAAAACGTCCTGAACCGTTTCCTAATTTTCCTCCACCTAATAAAACCTGTAAAGCCGGAGCAACAAGTTTTCCTGAATTGATTGACATTCCCTGAAATCCAATTGCAGACATATTGTGTTGTCCGCAAGCATTCATACAACCCGAAATTTTAATTTCAATTTCGTGATTGTTTAAATACTGAGGATATTCTGCATTTAGTACTTTTTCTAATTCTTCTGCAATACCGGTACTACTTGCAATCCCCAAATTACAAGTATCAGTACCCGGACATGCCGTAATATCTGCCGTAGAATTATATCCTAAATGAACAAAGTCCAACTTGGCTAATTCTTGGTAAAAGAAAGGTAAATTAGCTTCTTTTACGTGACGTATTACAATATTTTGACGCAATGAAAAACGTAATTCGTTTGCTGCGTAATTTTTAATTAAATCGGCTAATAATCTCGCTTTATCTGTATAAAAATCTCCTAATAAAACTTTGATTCCAATAGCGTAATAACCTTCTTGTTTTTGTGCAATTACATTCGATTTTTTCCAGGCTTCATACCCTTTTGTATCTTCGATTGTAACTTGCGGAACTTCTAATAATGGCTCTGGAATTGGACCATCAAAAGCAGTTGTATCTATTTCGTATGTTTCAAAAGCGATTGCTTTTTTCTCTTGTTCAACCAAATCCAGGAAAACATCTTTCCCCATTTCTTTGATCAAGAACTTCATACGTGCTTTCATTCTTTTGGCACGTTCTCCGTATCTGTCGAAAATACGGATGATTCCTTCTGCTGTTGGAATAATTTGGTTTACCGGAACAAACTCTGAAAGTAATTCGGCATGTGCAGGCTGAGATCCTAAACCTCCTCCAAACATGATTTTAAAGCCTTTTTCTCCATTTACAATTTTCGGAATAAATCCTAAATCGTGTAAATAACTCAAAGCAGTATCTTCTTCAGACGATGAGAACGAAATTTTGAATTTACGTCCCATTTCCTGACAAATTGGATTTCTTAATAAGTATTGAAAAAGTCCGTGTGCGTAAGGCGAAACATCAAATGGTTCGTTTACGTCTACACCGGCTAATTCGCTTCCTGTAATATTCCTTACGGTGTTTCCGCACGCTTCACGAAGTGTAATATCGTCTTTAGCCAGATTTGCCCAAAGTTCTGGAGTTCTGTCTAAACTTACGTAGTGAATCTGGATATCCTGACGTGTTGTAATGTGCAAACGCCCTGTTGAATATTCATCAGAAACTTTAGTAATACGCACTAATTGTTCGCTCGTTACTTTACCGTAAGGTAATTTAATACGAATCATTTGAACGCCTTCCTGACGTTGTCCGTAAATTCCACGTGCTAAACGAAGACTACGAAAACGCTCATCATCAATTTTTCCTCCACGGAATAAATGAATCTTTTTTTCAAGATCGATAATTTCTTTTTGAACTATCGGATTTTCTATTTCTGTTCTAAAACTTTCCATTTTTCTTTCGCTTTAGGCTTTAAGCTTTAGGCTCTAAGCTTTTTTAACTTTGTGTTTTTCTTGCTTTTGGCTTTTGGCAATAAGCTTTAAGCCCTTGCATGCCTTTTTATACGTTTTTTGCTAAAAGCTTACAGCCTAAAGCTTATTGCTTACAGCAGTGAAACTACCTAATAAATCCTACTCCTGCTGTTGTATTTGTTGCTGTATCAATTAAGATAAAAGCTCCATTTGATTTATTTTCGTTGTAAGCGTCAAAATATAAAGGCTTACTTAATTTGATGCTTACTTCTCCGATTTCGTTGATGGCTAATTGTGAAGCTTCTTTTGTTCCGGAATAATCTGTTGAGATGGTATTTTTGATACTTTCTACTTTTGCTAAAACCGAATTTGTATTGTGCTGTACAATGTATTTTGTTCCTGCAACCAGTTTCTTGCTATCCATCCAGCAAACTGTTGTTGTGATTTCTTTTTCAATTTTTGGAAGTTCTGATGATTTTACAATCATATCGCCTCTTGTAACATTGATATCATTTTCTAATTCGATTGTGATTGAAGAACCTGCAACAGCTTCGTCAAATGTTTTATCGAAAAAGTGAATTTTAGATACTTTTGATTCTGTTAAAGAAGGAAGAACCGTTACAGCATCTCCAACTTTTATTGAGTTTCCGTATAATTTTCCTGCGTAACCTCTAAAATCGTGGTATTCTTCTGTTTTTGGACGAATCACGGTTTGAACCGGGAAACGTGCTTTTCCTGCTTCAAAAACATCAGAAGCATGTAATCCTTCTAAATGTTCTAATACAGTTTGTCCATCGTACCAAGACATATTCTCTGATTTATCAACCACGTTTCCGCCATTGATTGCACTTAACGGAATGTAACTTACGTTTTGCTCTTTGAATGTGCTTTTTGCATTTAATGCCTGAAAATCGGCTTTGATTTTATTGAAAACTTCTTCAGAATAATCAACTAAATCCATTTTATTAATGGCAACAATTACTTCTTTTACTCGCAATAAATTATTGATAAAAAAGTGACGGTATGTTTGCTCGATAACGCCTTTTCTGGCATCAATTAAAATAATAGAAACCTGAGAAGTCGAAGCTCCCGTAACCATGTTTCTTGTATATTCTACGTGACCTGGAGTGTCGGCAATAATGTAACTTTTCTTTGCAGTCGAAAAATAAATATGCGCCACATCAATTGTGATTCCTTGCTCTCTTTCGGCCACTAAACCATCCGTTGCCAAAGAAAAATCAAGATAATCGTATCCTTTTTGTTTACTGCTTTTTTCGATTGCTTCAATTTTATCAGTCGTCAATGATTTTGTATCGTACAATAATCTCCCGATCAAAGTACTTTTTCCGTCATCTACACTTCCTGCTGTTGCTATTTTTAAAACTTCCATTCTGTAATATTTTGTTTCAGGTTTAATTTTTGTTTCAAGTTTCAAGTTGAAAAACTTTGTCTAAAATTTAAATCTGTATGTTTTTGTTTTCTTGATTCTATTTTTAAATTTCGTTCCGAATTGCATTAACAATTAACAATTATTAAAAATACCCTTGTTGTTTTCTCTTTTCCATTGCGGCTTCAGAACGTTTGTCATCGATTCTGGCTCCTCTTTCAGAAATGGTTGATTCTCTGATTTCTCCCACAACTTCCTGAATTGTTGCTGCATAAGATTCAACAGCGGCTGTACAACTCATATCTCCAACGGTTCTGAAACGAACAATTCTTTCTTCGATTTGTTCGTCTTCTTCCTGGTACACATAAGGAGAATGTGACCAGATTAAACCGTCTCTCAAAAAAACTTTTCTTTTATGTGAAAAATAGATTGATGGAATTTCGATATGCTCTTTTTCGATATAACTCCAAACATCTAATTCTGTCCAGTTTGAAATTGGGAAAACACGAACGTTTTGCCCATTTTCTATTTTTCCATTTAAAATATCAAACAACTCAGGCCTTTGATTTTTTTCGTCCCATTGTCCGAAATCATCACGCACTGAAAAAATACGTTCTTTAGCTCTTGCTTTTTCTTCATCACGACGTGCACCACCAATACAGGCATCAAACTTAAACTCTTCGATTGCATCTAAAAGTGTTGTCGTTTGCAGGCTGTTTCTACTAGAATATTTCCCAGTTTCTTCAACCACTTTTCCTTCATCAATAGCATCCTGAACATTGCGAACAATTAATTCTAAACCTAATTCTTCTACCAATTTATCTCTGAAAGCAATTGTTTCAGGGAAATTGTGTCCCGTATCAACGTGCAATAGAGGAAACGGAATTTTTGCCGGAAAAAATGCTTTTTGTGCCAAACGCACTAATGTTATAGAATCTTTTCCTCCAGAAAAAAGTAAAACAGGTTTGTCAAATTGTGAAATTACTTCTCTGAAAATATATATTGCTTCACTCTCTAAAGCATTTGTTTTTAATACTGAACTCATTGTTTTTTTGTTTGATATTTTGTTTGTGAAAAATTTTGTCAGGTTTAAAGTTTCAAGTTTTTCGCCTGATCTAAAATCTCCACTCTTTATTCTATAATCTATATTCTATTCTCTAACAGAAAGTCTTGCTTCTTGCTTCTACTATTCTTTTTTAGCGCTATGCAAACCACACTCTTTATGGCTTGACTCCCACCACCATCTTCCGGCTCTGATGTCTTCGTCTGGCAAAATTGCTCTTGTACAAGGTGCACAACCAATACTTACGAATCCTTGTTTGTGCAATGCATTTTGAGGAACATTATTTTCTTTTAGATAATCTTCAACTTCCTGCAAAGTCCATTTTAATAATGGATTGAATTTTATGATTTCGAAATTTCCGTCGTATTCAAACAAATTCAAATCATGTCTGTTTTCTGATTGTTCTGCTCTTAAACCAGTAATCCAAACTTTATTTCCTGCCAAAGCTTTTCGTAACGGAACTACTTTTCGAATAAAACAGCATTCTTTTCTATTTTCTACTGATTCATAAAAGCTGTTTGGACCTTTTTGTTTTAGTAAATTTTCGACTGCTGCTGCTTCGGGAAAATAAACTTCAATTTGTTTTTTGTACTTTTTTAATGTTCTGTGAAAAACATCATACGTTTCCTGAAATAATCTTCCTGTGTCTAAAGTAAAAATGGTAATGTCAATATTATTTTTAGCAATAAAATCTGTAATTACCTGATCTTCCTGACCAAATGAAGTTGAAAAAACAACTTCTTTCGGGTATTGTTTAGCTAAGAAACTCAAAGTTTCTTCGAGAGAAAAATCTTTTGTTATGTCTAATAATACTTCTATATCTTTTGCATTCATATTATTCTCCTTCCTGAAAATGTATTATAATAATTTCGATAATGTTTTTAAACTCAATAATATAATTAAGATTCCTACTGCAACCATCATTGGTTTTCTTTTGATTTTATTTACCAGATAAGCTGCTAATGGCGCTGAAATTACGCCCCCTAAAATCAATCCGATAATTACCTGCCAACCGTGAATTCCGCCAAAAAGCATAAAAGTTATACCACTTGCAAATGAAATCGCAAACTCAGCTGCATTTACTGAACCAATAGTATATCTCGGATTTCTTCCTCTTCCCAATAATGTTGAAGTTACAATTGGTCCCCAGCCACCGCCACCAACAGAATCCATAAAACCTCCAAAAACAGCTAAAGCTCCTAATCTTTTAGTCTTCTTTTTTACAATTGTTTTTTTAAGCGCTTTTTTGATGATGATAATAGCCAACACAATCATATAAACTGCAATAAATGGCTTGATAATATCTCCATTAATAACATCTGCTAATAAATAAGCTCCTGTTATCGAACCTAAAACTCCTGGAATCAACAAATGTTTTACCAGTTTTTTATTGATATTCCCGAAACGGTGATGCGAAAGCGCTGATGCTCCGGTTGTAAACATTTCAGACACGTGAACTGCTGTACTGCTAACAACTGGCGGAACTCCATAAGCCAATAAAAATGACGTTGAAGTTGCTCCATAACCCATTCCTAAAGTTCCATCTACTAATTGTGCAAAAACACCAATTAAGAAAAAAACTAAAAACTCCTGATTAAAACCACCTACGAATCCGTTCCAGGAAAATTCAGCATAATGATTATATATTAATGTTGTTAATAAACCTACCAATAGAATAACAGGTATACCTACCCATAATTTTTCTTTTATTGATGTATCAGACTTAACTCCAACATTATTTAATTTCAGCTCTTTCTCCATATTGCTATGTTTTTTCTTATTTTTAAAATCCATTATCCTATCGGCTTAGTAGATTACTTTGCAAAAGTAACACTTTTTTTTAAATTCAAACTTTTTTTTTCTAATTTTTATCGATTAAAAAGCAATGTCTGCGAGAGAATTACTTTCAAGTATTTTAAGCGTATTATCCCGAACCTCAGTCATTAAGCGTCTAGCGGCGCAAGTTGACTCGTCATCACAATCATCACATTTTTCATAAAAATTGTGACTTGCGCACGGAAGCAGCGCAATTGGACCTTCGAGAATACGATAAACTTTGGCCATACTGATATCTTTTGGATCTTTTATCAGGTAATAACCACCGCCTTTTCCTTTTTTAGCACCTAGAAAACCAGAGTTTCTAAGCAGTAATAAAATGCTTTCTAAAAATTTTATCGAAATATGTTCGCTTCTCGCAATTTCTGCAATTTGTACAGGTTCATTGTTTTCGCGTCTGGCTAAATAAGTTAAAGCTTTAATTCCGTATTTTGTTTTCTTTGAAAGCACTTCTTTATATTTTAGATTGAAGATTGTTGATTTTAGATTTTTTTTCCAAAATCAACAACCTTCATATTATTCTACAACAAAAATATGCTTTTTGAACGAGAATAATAACAGAATGAATAAGTATATTCTACTAATTTAGTATAGTTTAACTTAATTTGTTTCCTGAGCTCCAATTAAGCTAAATTCATGAAATGTTTTTACTTCTTCCTCTAAAGCTTTTTTATTAACTACATAGGTGTCAGATATTGTATCGTGCCAACCTCTTCCGTCGCTTCCTAAAAAGGAAAATGCATCAAAAGGAATTAATCTGCATAAACTTCTTTTAAAAACGGTTCCAAAACTTGGTCTTTGTCCATTTTCATCTACTAAAATTGTTCCTGTAATAAATTTACCAATTGATCTTCCGAAAAAACCTTCCAATAAAGTATAGTATAATAAGAATAGTGTGAATGCGATTAAATTCCATCCTAATTCACCCATGTCAGTTATCCAATCAGTTTTGCCAATCAATCCAATGAAAATTCCGAGAGCAATACAAAATAAAAAGAAAATAATAACAAAAGCGACAAGGTCTAAGATATAATTTAAAAAACGACTTCCGTTAGAGGCAAATAATTTGTCGTCAAGAATGTAAGTAGAGTTACTCATGTTGTAATTGGTTTAAGTTAATGGTTATTAATATGTTATTTTAATGATTTTAATTTACAAATCAGTTTCCTGAACTCCAATTAAATTGAATTCATAAAACATTTTTATATCTTCTTCTAAAGCTTTTTTCTCAACAACATAAGTATTAGATAGGGAATCATGCCATATTCTTCCAGATTTTCCTAAAAAAGATAAAGCATCAAAGGGAATTAAACGACACAGAGTTCTTATGCAAATCTCACCAAAACCTGGTTTCAAACCATTTTTATTTACGACTGTGCTGCCTGTAATAAATTTCCCAATAGATCGCCCTAGAAGCCATTCTAAAACCAAATAGTAAAACATTGAGAAAGAAAGATAAAATCCAGGTATTCCCAATGAAATTGCAATTTCCGTCCAAATTCGATATATGCTAAATTGCAAAATATTTCCTATAATTATAATAAGTAATGTAAAAACAAACATAGCAACAACAATAAAGATAAAATCCAAAATACAATTTACGAAACGATCACGATCAGAAGTTAATAGTTTCTTTTCAATAACATAAATAGAGTTATTCAAGTTTGATTTTATTTGATTATTATACTTTTCCAATTTCAGTTTTAACAAAAATATACTTTTTACTCAAACCACAATAAAAAAGAATAACGATTTTTAACAGTAATAAAATTACAGTCAAAAATCGTTATTTATAACCTGTTATAGATTTCCAGCAATCTAAAATCTAAAATTAATTTAAGAAAGCGCCTGATCTAAATCAGCGATAATGTCTTTTACAGTTTCCAGACCTACAGAAACACGCACTAAACCTTCTGTAATTCCAACTGCCAGCTTTTCTTCTACAGATAATTTACTGTGCGTTGTTGATGCCGGATGCGTTACAATTGTTTTTACGTCTCCGATATTTGCCGAAAGTGAACATAATTTAATCTTATCCAGAAATTTTCTTCCAGCTTCAATTCCGCCTTTTATTTCGATTGCAATAATGTTACCACCTAAAAGCATTTGTTTTTTGGCAATCTCATATTTTGGATGCGATTTTAAAAACGGATATTTAATGCTCTCTACATTTGGATGATTTTCTAAAAACTCAGCTACTTTTAAAGCATTTTCGCAATGTTTATCAACACGAACAGCCAAAGTTTCTAAACTTTTAGATAAAACCCACGCATTAAAAGGTGACATTGCCGGTCCTGTATTTCTTGAAAACAGGTATATTTTACGAATTAATTCAGCTTCTCCAACTGCAACTCCGCCCAAAACACGACCTTGACCGTCAATTAATTTTGTTGCTGAATGAATCACTATATGAGCACCATATTTAATAGGCTGCTGAATGTATGGCGTAGCAAAACAATTGTCGATTATCAAAATCAAATTATGCTTTTTTGCAATTTGACCCAATAATTCTAAATCAACTACATCTACACCAGGATTTGTTGGTGTTTCAGCATATAAAATTTTTGTGTTTGGTTTAATAAAACTTTCAATTGTTTCCGGTTTATTGATATCAAAATAAGAAGTTTCAATTTTCCATTTTGGAAAATACGTCATGAACAATGCGTGAGTTGACCCAAAAACACTTCCTGCAGAAACGATATGATCTCCAGATTCTAACAATGCAGCAAACGTAGAGTATATCGCAGCCATTCCGGTTGCAAAAGCATAACCAGCTTCTGCACCTTCCATTGCACAAACTTTGTCTACAAATTCTGTTGTATTTGGATTACTGAATCGAGAATAAATATTGCGGACTTTTTCTTCTGTGAAAGAAGCTCTCATGTCCTCTGCATCTTCAAATATAAAACTTGATGATAAATACAAAGGTGTTGAATGTTCCTGAAATTGTGTTTTTTCTAAATGTGTACGTATGGCAAGGGTTTCAAAGCCAAATTCTTCTTTATTCATTGTGTGTTTTTTGTTTTTTTGTTTCAGGTTTCAAGTTTCAGGTTTTCTTAGTTGGAAAAAATCGGAACTTAAAACTTAGACTATAATATTTCGTTGTTTAAAACAACTTTGTAATTTATGGTTGCGGTTGGCTCAACTGTTTTGGCAACTGAGCAATATTTCTCGAAAGAAAGCTGTGCCGCACGTTGTGCTTTTTCAGGATTAATATCGCCTTCTAAATAGAAAACAACATCAATTTCTTTAAAAGGTTTTGCTTCGTCTATTTGAACGCGGGTTCCTTCGACCTCAGCATTAAATGAAGTGATTTCCTGGCGTTGTTTCTTTAAAATCGAAATCATATCAATGGCACTGCAGCCTGCAACGCCCATTAAAACTAATTCCATTGGACTTGCGCCTAAATCGCTTCCGCCAAATTCAGCTCTGCTATCAACGTCAACTACATGTCCGCGTTCATTTTTTACTTTGAAATGAAATGCGTCATTTACTCTGTTTAAGGTTACTTTCATTGTGTTGTTATTTTGTTTTTTTATTTTTTTTGATCAATAAGAAAATCAATGTTTTCGAATTTAAATACAATTAGTTTTTAGTTTTTTTCATACACCATTTTGGTATTCTGAACAGCTATTGTATCTCCTTGATTTAATAAAGAGAGCACATTTTTGTCAAATCCGTTATTCAAAACAAACCTTTGAGATGAACCAAATATTTGAGTGTTACTTGATCTTATTAATTTATAGGTCATACTATTAATTGTCAATTTATTTGGATTTCCAGAAGCTACAATAGCAGCGTAATATTTCACTGCAACATCTGGAAAATTACCCGGCATATCTATTTTTTTATAATATGGTTTATAATTTCCCATTTGATAAAAAAAAGTATCTAAGGTTCCTTGATTTGCGTAATAGTATGTTAAAGTGTCTTTTGGATAAAAATAAACTTCCTTCCCTACATCTTTAACAGTCAATTTTTGTTTACTGTTTCCCCATTCGAATTCAACCGAATCTTTAGTTTTATAGTTGATGATATCTCCTTTTTCGAAACTTGATGATTGTCCTTTTAATTCAAAAATACTTGGTTCAAATCCTCCTCCAGTTATAAATTTATTAATAAGATTTTCATTTTTGACCTCACCGTTCTTTGTAAAAACCCTGACATTTTCTAAAATTTCATATTGCGTTAATTTTAAAGTCGAAGGATAATTAAAAACTTCTTCATCATCATCAATATCATTATCATAACTATTGCATGCTACAAAAAATAACATTGAAAATATTACTAAAAAAAATTTGTTCATAATTGCTTGGGGGCTACTAAATTTATGTTTTTAATTTAAAAATCGTTTTATCCTTTGTCTGACAATCTCAAAATATCTCCGAAAACTCCTCTTGCTGTTACTGCAGAACCTGCACCGGCTCCCTGAATAACGATTGGACGATCTCCGTAAGATTCTGTATAAATTTCGAAGAAAGAATCTGATCCTTTTAATCCGCCTAAAGCGGTATCTGAAGGAACTGAAACTAATTTTACTTCCAGAATTCCTTTATCATTTTGTAAATCTCCAGACAATTCGCCAATGTATCTTAATACGTGATTTGGTTTTTGATCTGCTTTTATTTTCTCGTAAATTGGGTCGAATTCTTTTAATTTGGTTAAGAAATCAGCAACATTTCCATCACGTAAATGCTCCGGAATTAGGTTTTGAATTGAGATTTCTTCAAACTCATTTTGCAAGTCTAATTCTCTCGCTAAAATCAATAATTTTCTTCCAACGTCATTTCCACCTAAATCCTCACGCGGATCCGGTTCTGTGTAACCATTATCAATTGCTTCTTGCAAAATCTGGCTAAACGGAACATCTTTTGCAGAGAAATTATTAAATAAATAACTCAAAGTTCCTGAGAAAACTCCTTTTATTTTCGTGATATTTTCACCCGAAAGATGCAATAATTTTATCGTATCAATTAATGGCAAACCTGCACCAACATTGGTTTCATATAAATAATTCTTTTGATTTTCTGCTAATGATTTTCTTATTTCTTTATAAAAACCATAACTTAAAGTATTCGCTACTTTATTTGATGAAATCAAATCGAAACTATTTTCAATAAACGGAATATAATTTTCTACAAATGTGGCACTTGCTGTATTGTCGATCGCAATTAAATTCTCTAAATGGTGTTCGGTTGCATAAGCAATAATATCATTTATAGTGTAAGCGTCGCCTTTAGTCTGAATGTCGTTTTTCCAGTTTGAAGTTACGCCATTTTTATTTAAAAGTAATTTTTTAGAATTGGCAATTGCAAAAACATTTAGCTTGATGTCTTTACGTTTTTCAATTGCTGCAGAAGATTCTAATATTTGATTTATTAATGTTCCGCCAACTAAACCGTGACCAATAATTGCGATATTGATTTTTTTAGAAACTCCAAAAATTTCACCGTGAATAACGTTCAGGGCTTTATGCAGTTCTGATTTCTTAACAACCAAACTCACGTTTTTACCTGTAACGGTATTGTTGAATAATATTGGAACTATTTTATTTTTGATTAAAGCGGTGTATGGTTTATGAAACGTGCTTAAATCCTGGCCGATTATAGAAATTACCGAAACATTATCTGTTACTGTAATCTGATTTACGTCTTTAGAATAAAAGTCGTTTTCAAACTCTTTTTCTAATTCGACCATTGCTGTCGTTGCTTTATCCGTTGCTACAACAAGTCCGATTCCTCTTTCTGAAGAACCTTGCGAAATAATACTTACGCTGATATTATGATCGCCCATCACTTTAAAAATTCGGGCGTCGACTCCGGCTTTTCCAAGTAATCCACGTCCTTCAAGATTTACAAGGGAAACA
Source organism: Flavobacterium sp. LC2016-13 (assembly GCF_009707955.1). Taxonomy (GTDB): domain Bacteria; phylum Bacteroidota; class Bacteroidia; order Flavobacteriales; family Flavobacteriaceae; genus Flavobacterium. The sequence goes on from NZ_WMDQ01000001.1 coordinate 627,463, forward strand.
TTTTCTAATACAGAAAGTGTTTTAATTCCTTCTTTTTCAGCATCAGAAGTAATTAAAGTTCCGCGATTATCATCGTTGAATGTATTTAAAATACGAAGCGGAATATTTTTTTCTAATAATGGAATAATGGTTTTGGCGTGCAAAATTGTTGCTCCAAAATTGGCCAATTCGTTTGCTTCATTAAACGATAAATATTCGATTTTTTTGGCATCGGCAACTAAATCAGGATTTGCTGTATAAATTCCGTCTACGTGTGTAAAGTTTTGAAGTTCTTCGGCATTTAAATAATTAGCAATTAACGAAGCGGTATAATTACTTCCGTTTCTTCCTAAGGTTGTTGTGTCATTATTGTTATTTGAACCAATGAAACCTGTAACGATATTTACGGTTGCTCCGTTATGAAGTTTAAAGTAATTGATTACGTTTTTCTTCGAAAGTTGTTCTAAAGGCTGTGCATCTCCAAATTTAGAATCGGTTTTTAATAATTCTCTTGAATCTACAAAGTTCGCCTGAATTCCTTTTTCAACTAAAATTGAAGTCAATAATTTAGCCGAAAGCAATTCGCCTTTTGATAAAATCTGATCTTTAATTTTATTGCTGTAATCTCCAATCAAACTTACGCCTTCGAATAATTTATCTAAAATATTAAATTCTTCAGAGAAATCGACTTTTGGATAATCTGAAATCTGGTATGTTTTGAAGCTTTCTAATAAAGGTTTGTAATTTCCGTTTTTAGCAGCAATTCTTAAGATATCTTCTAATTCATCTGTTGCATTGCCACGTGCTGAAACAACTACGGCAATTTCTTCGCCTTGATTTACTTTATCAGAAATGATTGAAACTACTTTGTTTAATCCTTCTCCGTTTGATAACGATTTACCTCCAAATTTTAATATTTTCATTTTATTTTTCTATTGTTTCTGCCTTAAAAATATCGGCAAGTAAATGATCTAATTGTTTGTACTCGATTAAAAAAGCGTCATGTCCGTGAACGGAATCTATTTCGCTGTAAAAAACATTGTTTTTAAATTTCTTTAATTCATTATAGGTTTCCAGATTTTCTTTTGGTGTAAAAAATAAATCTGAATTGATTGCAATGATGTGAATCGCTGCATTTGTCTTAGACATTAATGTTTCGAAATCGGCACTATTTCGGGTAATATCTATGGTTTTTAGCAATTGGTTCATCAATTTATAAGATGATAACTGATAGCGTTTTTGCAATTTACTGCCGTGATGCGCTAGCCAGCTTTCGATATTAAAAATCAAAAGATCCTGATTTACGGTACGCTGAAATTTTTCTTTAAATGATTCCGGAGATCGGTAACACAACATGGCATGAATTCTGGCATCTTCAATTGGTTTTGAAGAGTTGTTCAGAATTTGTTCCTGCAGATAACAATTGGCAATCATCCAGTCGGTCGATTTCCAGTCGGTTGCTATCGGAATTAAATGTTCTGTGATGTTTGGTTCTAAAGCCAAAATTTCCCAGGCAATTCCGCCGCCAACAGAACCTCCAATTACAGCAAATACCTGTTGAATATTTAAGGCTTTTAATCCTTCAATAAAAATTCTGGCAATATCTCTGGTGGTGAAATCCTTATAATTATCTATTATGAACGAATCGTTTCCGTTTCCGGGAACGTCGAATGCCAATATGGTATATTTTGTGGTGTCGATTGTTTTTTCATCGCCAATTAAATCATTCCACCAACCGTTTTCGCCTGTAACCTGAGCATTTCCGGTTAGGGCGTGATTTACCAAAACAATAGGCGCGCTGTATAATGGCTGGCCAAAAACAGCAAAACTTAAAGGTAACGAACGGTAAACTGCACCACTTTCGGTGGTGAATTTCTGAATTATTAAGGGACTTGGTATATTTTCCAATTTCAAATCTTTTTATTTTTGATTTGTATACGGAAATATTAGAAAGAAAGTCTAGAGTGTATTACTAGAAAAATTCTTGTTGTTATCTTTCCACGTTTGGGCGTGGTAGAATGCAGCACCTTCTTCGAGTTAACGAAGGGTTGCTAAGGATTCATCGGGTCTAATCCCTCGTCCTTTCTTTATAACATTTTCAATACGTTTTTGAACTTAAAGGTGCAAATTAACTACTAATTTCTTAAACAAACAAATTTTATCGAAACTGATTACTCATTTTCTTAAATATAATTCAAACCAAAACTATTGTACGCAAAAAATTACCGAACTATTTGCCCAGTAAAATTAAGCCGGTTTTACCCTATTTTATGATACTTTTTGATTTAGATAAAAAGTGTTTCATTCTCTTTAGAATACATCAAAAATAATAATGAATTCGGTGTTTTTTTCTCTGCTTTATCGGTTTCAGTGATTCCGAAACTTGGGTGAATCAATTCGTTCGTTGGCGGCGGATTGTTTCTTTTCGTTCTGATGCTTTTCAATTTAGAAAATGTTCTTGTTAAGTAGTTTGTTGCGCTCATGTTATTAAGTTTTAGTTTGTTGTGTTTTTATCTTTATTATTCGTTTATGTTTTGTTAACCTTTGCCTTATGAAATAAAAAAACCCTTTTGGACCGGGATACCAAAAGGGTTTAAGTTTTTTAAACTTATATATACTTTTAGTATCAACAGACGTGCACGCAAATAAATGCGACAGAGAACATCTTGTTCATCTGTAGGGATTTATCCATCTGTGATTTAATTGTTATATTTAATTCTTGCATTTTCATAAAATTAAAAAAAGCCTCCTAAAAAATTATCGGGAGGCTTTGCTATATATAATTATTGTTTTCTTACAATTTAAGCAATAAGCATCCCAACGGTTTTAACCGAAATGGCACAAAACATTTTATAGACCTTTAAGTTCATTGATTTAGTAGCTTTTGGGTTTAACAAATATGCAAATATTATTTTAATTACACAAATAAAAATAAATAAATTAATACGAAAATCCGACAAAAAAACGTTTTTTGACGATATAAAACATCTTACAAAACTTTTGTTTTAAAAAATTGATGTAAAAACTTACAAAAACTAGTTTAAGCCTTCAAACGATCTCCACAAATCAGTTTATCAAAGAACATTGCTAAAAATTTCAATCTGGTTTTTAACGATTTTCTAAACCCAGATTGTCTCTTTATGCTTGATTTTTTCTGCAACTTTGAGAATATCGGTTATAATTCCTCTCGAAATAGCTTGTTTACATGCCGAAGCGCTTTGAATTACGATAGGAACATCGGCATAAGACTGCGTATAAATTTCAAAAATGGTATCAGAACCTTTTAGCTGTCCGATGGCTGATGTTACCGGCTCTGAAACCAATTTCACTTCTAATGTGTTTTTCGCAATATCAAACTCACCTATATAACGCAGCACATGATTATCAGATTGGGTTATTTTTGCAATCTTAAACGATCTGTCAACGGCGTCCTTATTAAGTATTCCGTTTTTCTCTAAATGCTCTTGATTTATAAGAGAATTGATTTTTATGTCCGAAAGGTCAAAATCTTTTCCAATTTCCCTGGTCAGAATCAAGAGCTTTTTTGCTGTGTCATTTCCTGATAAATCTTCTTTAAATGTAGAGCGCATCAATCCTAATAAACTCGCATCTTTTAGAACAGAAGAAAAAGAAGAGGATTCTTCAGCCGAAAACCGATTAAAGACATAACTCAGGTTATCTGAAAAAACGCCTCGTATTTTAGTGATTTTCTCTCCTGAATAATACAAATCTCTTAAAGTCTGCAAAACAGGAAATCCTGTGTCGACTGAAGTCTCATACAGAAATTCTTTATCGTACTTTTTAAGGTTCGCTCGTATTTCTTTATAAAGATCAATTGGTAATGTATTGGCTTTTTTATTGACCGCTACAATATTAAATCCGTTTTGAATCAGCGTATTATAATGACTTATCAATTCGTCGCTCGCTGTAGCATCAACGGCAATTAAATTTTCAAATTCATTTTCTTTAGCAAATTCAACAATATCTTCTACCTTAAAAGGAACTGCTAATTGCACGAAATTAGTTTCCCATGCATATCCAACGCCTTCTTTCTCGAAAAAAGCAACGGTAGAATTGGTGATAATCGGGAAATGAAAATCGATGTTTTTACTTTGAAGAAAAAATTCCTGACTTTCGATAATCTGATTGATTAAAGTGCTTCCGATATTTCCAATTCCAAAAAGGATAATGTTTATTTTAAGCTTTGACATAATTTTTAATCTATTAAGGTTAATTAAACCATATAAGTGATATAAGTTCATTTAATATCACCAACGCATATGATTTAGACGAACTGCTATGCGCGTCTGCTAATTAGACGCACTGCTGTGCGTCTCTACTAAATGAACTTATATAACTTATATGGTGAAAAAACTTTTATCTTGAATTTTTCATCATAAAAAATCACCTCTAGCAAAACTCACATTGCTAAAGGCAATTTTTCAAACAAAAAACAAAAAAACCTAATTTTTATTGATACTGTATTGTGATTGCGCAACGCTCGCAAATACAGTTTTCAAGTCAGCGATCAAATCTTCGATGTCTTCGATTCCAACAGAAAGTCGGACCAAATCTTTAGAAACGCCTGTTTCCAGTTGTTCTTCATCATTTAATTGCTGATGTGTGGTGCTTGCCGGATGAATAATTAGTGATTTTGTATCACCAATATTGGCCAAAAGCGAGAATAGTTTTGTTTCATCAACTACTTTTTTCGCTGCTTCAAAACCACCTTTTAATCCAAAAGTGATAACGCCGCTTTGTCCTTCCGGAAGATATTCTTTGGCTAAATCATAATATTTATTCGATTTTAAACCTGGGTAATTTACCCAAACAACCTCATCTTGTTGCTCTAACCATTCTGCTAAAGCCAAAGCATTTTCGCTGTGTTTTTTAATTCGGATTGGCAATGTTTCTAATCCCTGAATGATTTGAAAAGCATTAAACGGACTTAAAGCGGAACCAAAATCACGTAAACCTTCAATTCTTGCTTTTGCAATAAAAGCTGCATTTCCTAAAGCTTCATGGTATATTAAACCGTGATAACCTGCAGAAGGTTCTGTAAATTCAGGGAATTTTCCGTTAGACCAGTCAAAAGTTCCGGCATCAATAATAACACCTCCTAAAGAAGTTCCGTTTCCTGAAATATATTTGGTTAAAGAATGAATCACAATATTTGCTCCGTATTCAATTGGTTTTAATAAATAAGGAGTCGCAACGGTATTGTCTACAATAAAAGGCACTTTGAAGTTTTTGGCTTCCGCCGAAATCGCTTTCAAATCCAATACATCTAATTTTGGATTTCCTAATGATTCTACAAAAAAGGCTCTTGTGTTTTCTTTCGCTGCTTTTGTAAAATTTTCTGGTTTTGCAGGATCTACAAAAGTGGTTGTAATTCCTAAACGTGGCAAAGTCACTTTTAATAAATTATAAGTTCCTCCGTATAAACTATTTGAAGCTACAATATGATCGCCAGCTTTTAGTAAAGTCAAAAAAGTAGTCGCAATTGCAGATGCTCCGGATGCTGTTACAACGGCTGCAATTCCGCCTTCAAGCGCTGCAAGACGTTGTTCTAAAACATCATTTGTCGGGTTATTCAGTCGTGTGTAAATATATCCTGCTTCGGCCAAACCAAATAAATTGGCTGCATGATCTGAGTTATTAAAAACATACGATGATGTCTGATAAATTGGCACTGCTCTTGTTCCACCGTTTTTAGTTACGTCGTGCCCTGCGTGTAATGCGTTTGTTGCGAATTTTTGTGTGCTCATGATAGTTTAGTTTTTTAGGTATTGTTAATACTATTATATATTGTTATTGAAATTGAAATTTGATATTGTTTACACATAAAGATCTTCTTCTTCGAGATGGTATATTTGAGACAATAAAGATTTTTGACTTTTTATATAGTGTTCGGGATTATACTTCAAAGTATCAATTGTTGCTTCTTCAGCTTTATTATTATTTTTTTGAGAATCTGTTCTCAATAAGTACTGAAATGCGATTGTATTTATATCTAATGTATTCATGGTTTAAAATTTAAAATGTTGAAACTAAAAAAACCCTTTCGGATGGCTACCAAAAGGGTTTTATAGTTTTTAACTCTATAACAAAGATTACTCTTTCACTTTTGGCAATAGCAAATTTGGGATGCACATTTGCATCATACAACACACCATCATTTTATTATTTGCTACTGTTTTCATTTTTGTATTTTTTATATTTTTTAAACTCGACTAATTCGATAGAGTAAATGTAATAAGTATTTTTGAATCTACCAAATCAAAAATTGACATTTAACATTAAAAGCTTTCTAAGCCTTGTAAATACTGGTAATTATTTTTAAAAAAAAATCTTTTAAAATTTTTAGCCACAGATTAAAGGATTAAAAAAATCTGTGGCTAATAATCTCCTCTTTTAATATTTAAAGCTTAAACGTGCAAAACCAAATCGGCCGTTTAATCCAAATTGTGATACTGCTCTTGAATATGCAAACTGATTTGCAACGGTTAAGTCTGAACTTGGTACCGGAGACAATGTTGGCGTTGTATTGGTAAAAGCCGGAACTGCACCAATATTTCTGTCCGGATAAACATCTCCTATATTATTAACTCCAAGTGTTAATCTTAAATGTTCGTTTATTTGATATCCTAAAGATAAATCGGTAACTAATTTTGCACTGTATTCAGGATGTTCATATACCGAAGAAAATCCATCTAAGTTTACATCTGTAGATCCAGGATCTGTTACTTTTCCGAAATAGCTGTTTCTTAAATAAATGTCCAGTTTTTTAATATTGAAAGTCGTTGTTAAATTGGCTTTCAACTTCGGAATTGCTTCTTCTAAATAAACGCGGCTTGATTCCGGAAAAAACGAATATATATAAGGATCTCCGCCCGCATCTACAATAGATTTCGGAACGTTTAAACTTCCTACTCTTTTTGTTTCATTATAACTTAAAGCAAAGTCATTTCTAATAGTGAAATCCGGGATTACATTATATTTTTGAGAAATTACAACATCAACTCCTTTTGTTTCAGAGTTAATTCCGTTTGTCCAGAACGAAGCTCTTTCTACACCTTTTAAGTCAAATGCTTCCTGAAACAAAGTCAATGCATTTGCTTGTTCAGGCGATGTTGCTGCTGTTATCTGTGCATCTGTTGGTCTTGCATATTGTCCTGTTAAAACAATTCTGTCGTCGATTCTTGTAAAATAAGCATCTGTAGCAATTGTGATGTTTGCATCTGGAATTTTGAATGTAAATCCTGTACTGATACTTTTAGATTTTTCTGGTTTTAAATTTTCTACACCAATACTTTTTGCTGCCTGAGAATCGTTTGTAAAATAACCAACCTGATAAGGCGAACCGTTGATAAATTGTGTTGAGCTTGCTTCAAAATATTTTTGCTGCAATGATGGCGCTCTAAAACCTGTTTGCCCTGAAATTCTCCAGTTGATGTTGTCTGTCAATTTTAAAAGAGAAGCCAGTTTAAAAATAACCGTGCTTCCAAAATCAGAAAAATTCTCGTAACGTGCCGCTCCATTCAAAAGCCATTTTCCAGTAACATTTAATTCTAAGTCAACATAAGCCGCGCCACTTTTTCTGTCTTTTTCTTTGGCATCAGTTGGTTGAAATCCAGAAAATCCCTGCGCCCCTGCTCCACGTTTGTTGCCAAAAAAGTCCGTTACAATTAATGGTGAATTACTTGGTAAAATTCCTGAAACTAAAGCGCCGTTTGTATCATATAAACCGTATGAAGCTTCGTCGCCTTGTTTTATCTGATAATTTTCATATCTAAATTCTCCACCAAAAGCTACGTTCAAACCTCCCAAAACATCAAGTTTTTTGCTTAAATCTAAATTGGTTGTACTTTGTAGAAACGAAACTTTACCAGCATCAAAACCGTTTGGAGAATTGGTTCCTAAAGTAGCATTAATCGAATTGTTTACATCATATTGAAATGAATTTGTTCCGAGATTTGAGCTGATATCAGTATCAAAACCAAATAATTGAGTTGTAAGCCCTAAAGCCGCAGACGCATCTAATATTTTAGATTCAATTTCCGGTAAAAATCCGTTTGCATACACTTCCGTGAAAGTTCCTGAACCATTTGGAAGTCTGTTAAAAGCATACGATTTTCCGTTTCTATACGAAAGTCCACCAAAAGAATATAAAGCTGTTGTTTCTGTTAACGGATATTTAGTATTATAATATAGTTGTCCCGAAGCCAGCTCTGACTGACCAACACTCATATTATAATCGCTTCTTTCCTGACCTCTAAAATTGATTTCATTATTAGTAACATCAAAATTCAAAGCGGTTTGCAATTGCCCAATTGTCGTTGCAGATGAAATTGCTGTTTGCTGAGCCGGCGTAAAATAGCTTACTTGTGGTGCGTATTGCTGCAATGAACTAATAATTTGAGCAGAATTTGGCGTACTATTAATATTTCCAAATAATGAATTTATACTTACTCCGTTTTGTGCCGCTCTGTATTCTACAGCATTGTAGGCATTAAAAATACCATTGTTTCTAATTCCTGCCCTGCTTGTTGCCTGTCTTGTTACGACACTTCCGGTTAGGTTTAAAAAACTTCCTTCTTTACCCAAAGAAGTTCCGTAGTTTAAATCGGCCTGCACCGTTTGTCCGTCAGAACCACCTTTAAAATTATTGGAACCCGAAGATATGTTGGCGCCATATTGAACATCTCCGGTAAGATAATTGGCGTTCTTTTTTAATACAATATTAATAACGCCTGCAATGGCATCAGAACCGTACTGTGCTGCTGCTCCATCTCTTAAAACTTCGATTCTTTCGATCGCAAAAGACGGAATGGCATTTAAATCTGTCCCAACAGAACCTCTTCCCGGAGATCCGTTTATGTTTACTAACGAACTGGTGTGTCGGCGTTTTCCGTTTACTAAAATCAAAACCTGATCTGGTCCTAAACCTCTTAATTGTGCCGGATCTACGTGATCTGTAGCATCTGCTGTTGATGTTGCATTACTGGTAAAAGATGGTGCTACATAATTTAATATTTGGGTTACACTGGTTTGCGGTGCGCCTTTTGTGATTTCAGAAATATTAAAAACATCAACCGGAACTGGAACATCCGTTTTTACTCTGTTTTTACTTCTTGATCCAACTATGGTAACTTCTGATAATTCGTTATTCTTTAAAGAGTCCTGCTCGGTTTTATTATCCTGAGCATAAAGGCCTGAAAATGTCAAAAGACCTAAAACTGCGAGTACATTTTTTTTCATTTGTTCTTTTTGATTCGTTAATATCTGGCTTAAAATGGTTTTATCGTTTGTTATTTTTTGGCATAAAAAAAACCTCTGCGGTTAGCAGAGGTTTCTATATATGTGTTTGAAAAAAAACTACAATAGTGTCTCTGCGGAAGATTCCGGCATCATACAAGACATATTGCAAATTGTTAATTTCATTTTTTTCTTTCTATTTTGGTGAGGCAAATGTGCAAACTATTTTTTAATCGACCAAACAAAAACAGAAATAATTTCTATTACCCTATCAAAATAGTATATTATGTTAAATTTCTGCCTTTAAAAATAAAAAAAGTTAAAGTTTAATTTGCAAATCAAAATGGTTTTATACCTTTGCACGCGAATACAGAGGAAAAATTTGAACTGATTGCAACCTCTTCATAATGAAACGGTTCGTTATGAATACTGAAAGATTGATTTCAGTAGTAAAAAATGCTAAAGCAGAAACTCTCCTTTAGCCTTTTTCAGCAATTATTTTCCTCGCTTAATTTTAATTTAATAAATTATTATGGCTTATTTATTTACGTCAGAATCTGTTAGTGAAGGGCATCCAGACAAAGTTGCAGATCAAATTTCGGATGCATTAATTGATAACTTCTTGGCATTTGATGCTGACTCGAAAGTAGCATGCGAAACTTTAGTTACAACTGGTCAGGTTATTTTGGCTGGTGAAGTAAAATCGAATACCTATCTTGATGTTCAACAAATTGCTCGTGAGGTAATCCGTAAAATTGGATATACTAAAAGTGAATATATGTTTGAAGCGAATTCTTGTGGAATTCTTTCAGCTATTCACGAACAATCTGCAGATATTAATCAAGGTGTTGACAGAGCTAAGCCAGAAGAGCAAGGTGCAGGAGATCAGGGAATGATGTTTGGTTACGCAACTAACGAAACTGAAAACTACATGCCATTGGCACTTGATTTATCTCATAAATTATTACAAGAGTTAGCTATTTTAAGACGTGAAAACAAAGAAATCACTTATTTACGTCCAGATGCTAAATCTCAGGTAACTTTAGAATACAGCGACGATAATAAACCAACTCGTATTGATGCAATTGTAATCTCTACGCAACATGATGATTTTGAAGAAGAAGCTACAATGTTGGCAAAAATCAAAAAAGATATTGTTGAAATTTTAATTCCAAGAATCATTGCTAAAAATCCTGCTCACGCACATTTATTCAATGATAAAATCAACTACCATATTAACCCAACAGGAAAATTCGTTATTGGAGGACCTCACGGAGATACTGGTTTAACAGGAAGAAAAATTATTGTTGACACTTACGGTGGAAAAGGAGCTCATGGTGGTGGTGCTTTCTCTGGAAAAGATCCGAGTAAAGTTGACAGAAGTGCTGCTTATGCTACACGTCATATCGCTAAAAACTTAGTTGCTGCAGGTGTTGCTGACGAAATCTTAGTTCAGGTTTCTTACGCAATTGGTGTTGCTCAACCAATGGGAATTTTCATTGAAACTTACGGAACTTCTAAAGTAAATTTAACTAACGGTGAAATTGCTAAAAAAGTAGAAGAATTGTTTGACATGCGTCCTTACTTTATCGAACAACGTTTAAAATTAAGAAACCCTATTTATAGCGAAACTGCTGCTTACGGACACATGGGACGTACACCAGAAGTTGTAACAAAAACTTTCCACGCTCCGGGCGGGCACGAAAAAACGGTTACTGTTGAGTTATTTACTTGGGAGAAACTTGATTTTGTAGACAAAGTAAAAGCTGCATTTGGCTTATAATTATTGATTCATACGATTATTAATTCTTAGATCTCAGGATCAATTTCTTTTTAATCTTACTTAATATTACCCCGAATTCTATTCTTTAGAGTTCGGGGTTTTTATTTGGTTATTTGGTTGCATTTGCTTTTCTTAGTACAAAATAACTGACCAAAAAATGAGTAAACTTCCTTCGTTACAAAACGTGCTAAATGCCACAAAAAAAACTATTCTGAGATTTCCGTTAGAAATTATAGCTGCTATTATCGGAACCGTTTCTGCCATTATTCTTATCGAATTAAAATACAACGATCCTAATCAAGAGTTTTATCAAAAAACGATAATGAGTTGTTCATTATGCCTGGTTTGGTTTCTCGCTGTAAGTTTGTTTTTTGCTTCTAAACAAAAAAACAATATAATACGATATCTTATTAGTTTAGCTTTTGGAGTTCTACTAACTGCTTTTGTATTCAATTTTAGAGAAAGAATTTCTGATGTTGAAGCACAAGAGTTTTTTGTACTCAATCTTGCATTACATCTGCTTGTTTCGTTTGCAGGGTTTCTGCCAAAAAAATACAATCAGGAAGAGTTTTGGGAATTTAACAAACAGCTTTTTTTGCGAATATTAACTTCGGGCTTATACAGTATTGTTCTTTACGGTGGTTTAGCATTAGCCATATTAGCCGTTGATCAATTATTTAAAGTTGAATTTGATAGTAAAATCTATGGCTATTTGTTTTTTACAATTGCAGGAATCTTTAATACGATTTTCTTTTTAAGCGGCGTTCCTGAAATCAATAACGAAGAAATTCCGTTACGTTTAAATTATCCTAAAGGGCTTAAAAATTTCACACAGTATGTTTTATTGCCATTAATAAGTATTTATTTGGTGATTTTAATTTGTTATGAAGCCAAAATCCTTGTCACACTTTCATTACCTGTAGGTTGGGTTTCTTATCTTGTTTTGGCATTTGCCATTGTCGGAATTCTTTCTTTTTTATTGGTTCTCCCAATTGCGAATGAGAACGGAAATTTATGGATGCGAACTTTTAATCGCTGGTTTTATTTCTTATTAATTCCATTATTGCTATTATTATTTTGGGCGATTTTATACCGAATCAATCTTTACGGATTTACGCACGAACGTTATTATGTTTTATTATTATCAATTTGGTTAGCGGTTGTTGTGGGGTATTTTTTAATCTCAAAACATCCAAAAATAAAATTCATTCCTATAAGTATGTGCCTTGCGGGATTGTTTTCTATTGTTGGTCCACAAAGTGCTAATTCTGTCTCAAAATATAGTCAATTATCTAGATTTGAATCTTATATACAAAAAGGAGATGGTAAAAAACTAACTTTTGAACAGGAACAGGAATTAAGCAGTATTGTTCATTTTTTAGATAAAAATTATGGTTTTGAGGTTATGCTTCCGTATGCGCATAAAAAATTAGATGCTCTTTACAAAAAAGATAAAGATCCAGGATCAAGCATAATAATGGAAAACTTAGGTTATGAATATCGATCTGAATATGATAGAAAAGATGATATAAACAGTTCTTTTAATTATTATTTCTATCAAAATAATCACAATGAAGTAACTAATATTCATGGATATGATTTCATATTCACAATATCTGATAATGATAGTTTTGATGCGACTACAAATATTGATAATACTGTTTATTCAATTAAAACAAAAGCAAGAGATTATGGTCAGGATCTAATAATCAATCAGGATATAGTTCCTCTTAAAATAAACGACTTTATCATTACAAATTCTGATTTTAGAAGAGATTATGATCATAAGAAAAAAATTGAACAAAAAGTAGAGAATTCAAAATACACTATTTTAATGACTTATATAAGTGCTATTGGTTCCATAGAAAACAAGAAAAAAATTCCTGAAAATTACCAAATCAAAGTAATGGTAGGCATCAAAAAATAAAATAAAAAACCCGACAAGATTTTAAATTTTGTCGGGTTTCTTTTTATATAAATTTTGGAGCCTAATACGTTCCGTTTTGCATTTTGCTTAATGTTTCTCGTATTTCAGTAGCGGTTTGTTCTTCAACTTCGGCAGTTAAAAATTTTACTGCTAATTCCTGAGTTGCGATTGCTTTATCTTTTTGACCGTCTTTATAATACAACTGCGCCAACGTATCTAAATAATACGGATTGTTTTTAGTAACAACCAAACTGTATTCTGACCAACTTATAGCATCTTTTATAAAACCATTATTTGCTGGTTTTAATACTGTTGCCCAGGCAGCTGTGTTAACAAGATTAGAATGATAATCTTTAAAAGAATTCCATCCGTTGTACGAGTAATCAGAATCTGTATCTAAACGTGTAAACATCTCGTCTAGTCTTTCAATTGCATTTCCTTTTTCAGTTGATAAATACGTATTAAAATAAGATTTAAACTCTTTTAAGAAAGCAATATCATCAATACTATTTTCGCTGTCTGCATTCAAATAATCGAAATAATTTTTATAGCAATCAAAACTTCCTTTACCGGTTGCAATCAATTTTTTATAAATCGCAATTATTTTATTTTGATTTGCTTTTCCTGCAACACCTTCTTGCGTTACATAACTATTTTGTTGCAAAGCAGATGAAATTTCAAAACTTAAGCTTCCTTTTAATAATGCCAAAGCGTTTCCGTTTTCATCTTCTATATTCATTTTCTCTATCGCATCGTAATGTTTTAACAAATAATCAATTGCTAAGAAATCGGTATCATTAAAAACGCGCTCTTCATTAAAAAACTGCTTCGTAAAACCTACGTTTTTAATTTCTCTCAAAATAGTTTCTACCAGCTCTCTGTTTGGTTTTGTGTCTTTTTGATGTGTCTCGATTAATTTTTTCCAGATTTGGGCAACTTCTTTTTTATCCAAAGTAACTTTTGCAATTTTAAAATCTGCCGGATTTACTTCTGGCGTAACGGTAACGGCATCAGTTGTTTCATAATCATAAGGTATGTCAAGTATCGAAGCTTTATAAAAAGCTGAAACAACCTCAACATCTGTTACTTTTTTATTTTTAGCTGCTTTATTAAAAGCGTAAAAAGCACTTGCTCTTTGCAGTTTTTTGGTAAACTCGTCATAATAGGTAAACTCTGATTTTTTATCTATTAAATTCGATTTTGCAGTTGCTAAAACATCTCCGTCTCCGTTTAGTATTATCAAACCTGGACTATCTGATATTTTATTGGTTTTAAGCCATTTTTTATCATCGGCTGTAGCCAAATAATAATTAAAAACATCATATTGCGCATTGTAGGCATCATACATATAATAGCCAACTTGTGTTTCAAGATCTTTTAAAACTGCATCAAAATCAGCTTTTGCTGTTGGATTTTTACTATCGGTATAAACTACCAAAAATTTACTTTTGGCAATTTTAGTGGCGGCAATAGCACTTTTTAAATTATTTTCTGTTTTAAATTTAAAATTATATTGAGATGTAATAACGGCAACAGCGGTATCAACAGTTACATCTTGTCCAAAATCTTCGTTAATTAAAGCATCTTTTCCAGGATAAGTCCAGTTTAAAACACTTTTATTTTCAATTGGTTTAACTGTTGGCTCAGCGTCAGGCTGCGCCTCTTTTGCATTTACAAATACTAACGGATTTTTTCCTCCTTGTTCAGAAATTTTTAGCTCATTTGTGCTTTTATCCAAAAAACCGGCGAGGTTTAAATTGCCTAAAGCATCAAGTTCATATTTTATGGTTATTTCTGAAACATCTTTGGGCAAAGCATATTTAGAAATTTTACTTTCAGTTTCATATCCTTCGTATACCAGATATAAATAATCTGCACGGTCTATTTCGAAATCGACATTAATATTGATCCAATCAGGATCTACTTTAGTTTTAATATCGTTGAGTTTTTGGTATTGAACCGGCTCAGAACCATTTTGTGTTCCTATGTAAAAAGAATAAATTGAAGGTTCTAAAAATTTAATTTTAATTTTTTGAGCTTTTTTATCGTTTTTGAAACTAAGATTAAATGAGTTTTCGGCTTTTTCAGTTTGAACAAATAATAAAGAATCGCCTTTGATTTTGTATTCGCCAGAATAAAAAACCAATTCGTATTTGTTATTTTCGAGTAAGTTTAACTTGATTTTTTGACCTTTATTCGTCGAAACATAGGTTCCTTTTTCTAATGTTTTTGTTTGCGAGAAAGAAACAAATATCACACAAAAAAACAATAAGAAACTCCATATATAATTGCGCATAATATAAATTTTGGCTTGTTAATATTAAACGTAAAGATATTCGATTATTATCGAAATCAAGTCCCTTAAAATCCAAAATAGATACTTAATAGATACTATAAATTGTATTTCATCGAAAAGATAATATAACGCGGCTGAACGGTATATTGCGAAACTCTTGTAGAGAACTGCGAAAAACTGTCGTCGTTAAGGTATTTTGTATTTAGTAAGTTTGTTGCTGAAACTTTATACTCCCATTTACTATCCTTTTTTTGATAAATCAAGCTTGCACTTAAAAAATCATATTCATTATTAACCGTTTTGCTGGTATTGTAATAATGGTAAAATTCATATTCTGAAACAAACGAAAAACTATTCAGAAAGTAATAATCTATTCTTGCAAAAGGTTTATCTGTATAATAGGTAGAGCCACTATATTTATTAATTAAGGCATTGTAACCTAATTCAAGATTAGGCATATTTTTGTAGTTTGTTGATGCTTTTACGGTGTAACTCTGCGTAAAACTTTCTGTAGTTGCTAATTTATCATTTTGAATATTATTGAATTTTGACCAATTTAAACTGGCATTTGCAGAGGCTTTATAATTCTTTAAAAAAGAGCGGCCGTAATTTCCCATTCCTGAAAAAGTTTCATCGGCCAAATTAGAATTATAAGGATTTGATTCCTGATTAATTCCGGTAAAATCTGCGCTGGTTTTTATAGCGTCAACTTTTTTCGTGTAAACAGCATTCGCAAAAATATTCTCGAAATTGAACATATTATATTTGAAGTAACGCAATGTATGCACTTGAGAAGTTGCATTTTCTAATAAACGATTTCCTCTGAATAAACTACTGTAATCTGATAATACATAACCCGAAGCCAATTGATTAACATCTGTAAAATCATTTGATAAAGCGAAATTATACGTCAGTGTTTCTGATTTTTTGATTTGATAGAGCGCAAAAAAATCAGGCAAAACTTTGGTAAAATTCTGCGAATAATCTGTTCCCAATTGTGCATTTGTCATTGTGTACGAATGCACGCTAAAACCTGGCGTTAAAGTAAATTTACCTGTTAATATTTTATAATGAAAGCCCAGAAATACATCATTAAAATTATACTTTACCTGATTATTATTTTCAGGATCATTTAAATCATTTCTGTCTCCATTATCCAAGATTTGAAAAATATGAGAGTTGAAATCCTGATGTGAATATGTATTTCCTAACGTAATATTGATATTACTTTTTGGCGTTACCATGTAGTAATAATCCAATTTTGCATCTATTTTATTGGTTTTTACAAATCGATCCTGATTTAGGTCGTTTCTTTCATTTACCTGAACTGGAATATAACCTGACAAAATAAAAGGTTGTGTTCTTAAATTGGCATTATAAAACGGATTTTCGTCCTGATATAAATGCTGCATTTCAAAAGCAAAAATGTTTTTATCGCTTTGCGTATAATACAAACTAACGTTTTGATTTATTGATGTTGGATTTTGCTTTTTGGTAGTAAAAATGGTTTCTGTATCTGAAATATTGCTTACCACAGATTCGCGTAACAAATCTGTATCTTCATTTTGTTTCGATAATTTCGTTAAGATGTCGTAATCAAACTGAAGTTTCGTGTTTGGTTTATAACTCGAACTCAATTTAAACAATCCTAAATTATTTTTTTGATGTGTTAATTCATCTCGTTTTTGTTGATCGCCAGAATCCAGAATAGTAGTCTGCGATTTGGTTTCAAGATCTGTTTTTGATGTAGAAAGAATTCCAAAACCACTAATATTCCAATTTTTTGTTGGCGAATATGCGAAGTTTGTGGCTCCAAATTTTGTTTCGATTTCTTTGGCGCGGTTGTTTCTCAAAATCGAAATTCCTAAATCATTTGATGAAACATTAAAATTGCTTCCGCCCTTTTTCATCATGTTTTTAAACCCGCCCGTAAACTTAAAATAATCCTGCGCCGTAAGTGGCAATTCGCCAATATTATTAAAATTGGTAATTACGTTAACGCTGTATTTGGGACTATAATAAAACAATTTCGGATTAATAATATATCGGCTATCAAGTTCTGCAACGCCAATTCCTGCGGTCATGTCTCCAAACCAAAAGTTCTTTTTTCCTTCTTTCAGTTTAATATTCATGGCAACATTATCCTGATCATTTTCAAGACCTTTTAATGCGCTGACTTCATTATAATTTCTTAAAACCTGAATTTTGTCAATAGCATCAGCAGGAATATTTTTAACGCCTAATTTGGTATCTCCATCAAAAAAATCTTTGCCTTCGACCATCAACTTACTGACTTTTTTTCCTTCAACTTCAATTTCTCCATCGGCATTTACCTCAACGCCGGGCAATTTTTTCAAAACATCTTCCAGTTTTTTTTCTGTTCCGGATTTAAAAGAATCTGCGTTGTATACAATGGTGTCTCCACTTATCGAAACAGGCATTTCCCGAACAATTTCAACGCCTTCAAGCTCGATTCCGGTATCATCCATGACAATATTCTGAATAATGTTCGTCGTTTGTGTTGCAATCGAAATCTCTTTTGATTTCATACCGAGATAACTTACTTTAACCGTATAAGCTGTATTCGGTTTTAAAGTCAGTTGAAACCTTCCTTTATCATTGGTAATTCCATAAGAATCCATTGCTTTTGTAGCATTATTTACAGCCATAATATTGGCCATCTCTAACGGATTTTTTTGTTCGTCCTGAATAAATCCATCAAAACGTACACTTTGAGAAAAGGTAACTGAAGTGCATAAAATAGCGAAGAAACAAAGGATCTTGTTCATTAAGGAAATGATTAAAATAAGTGAATTTTAGAATTAAGAATCTATTATCTTCCCATCATTGGCGGCGGTCCGCCGGCACGACCGCGATTCATTTCTCTAAATTCTTCCATCTTTTTAATTACGGTATCATCATAATCTTTTTGCGAAATTACTTTTCCTTTTTTAGATGGTTTTATCTCGACCTTATCTTTGGCATTCAAAACAATTTTCGAGCATAAAATAGTGGTTCTTCCGTCATTTACTTCTAAAATTAAACCTGGTAAGCCCCAATAATTTTCAGGCCCTTGATTTACCGGAACTTCAGGCGTATACCAGGCAATTATGGCAACTTCTTTTGGCATTTCAAAATTATCTTCAAAATTGGTTTTTGTTTCTCCCGAAGTTTTTTTGGCTTCGTCCTTTTTATCTTCAGTTTTTTTGTCGTCGTTATTTTTAGGCCTGAAATTTCTAAAGTCGGTTTTACTCGCTGGTTTTACAGCCGTTGCTTTATAGCAAGTATAACCTCCAATTTGTTTCGTTTCCTGTTCTAGTTTCCAGTTTAATTTTGGCAGAGAATCTACAACCAGAAATTCTTTTCCCATAAACTCTTTATCAACTGTATACGATTTGCTTTTTACATCTTTATAAAAAGTTCCGCCTCCGCCCATAAACGAGTTCATCATAACACGCATTCCACCGCCTTGTTGTCCGGGAGTTTCCAGTTTTTCTTCTTCTTTATAAATAGAAGCTGATTTATCAAAATTCAGAATAAAGGTTTTCTCCAGCATTTGTTTCATACGCTCTTCCATGTTTTTCTGCATTTCGGGCGTAATATCGCGGTTTCCACGCATCCCTTCAAATTTAGGCGCTTGGGTTTTTGACTCATAAACAGCCATTCCCTGAAAATCTTTTTGTGCTTGTGCCTGACTAAAAGCAAGCATTAAAAGCAAATAATATGATAGTTTTTTCATTAGATAGTTTTTAAATAAGGTAAGTCTAAAAAAACTTACTCTCAAATGTATTATTAATTTTAAAATCCTGAAAGTTAAATATATCAATACCGATAAGCTATAGACAAAATTGCTAATAAACTAGACTATTGCAATTTAAAGGACAAAATCGCTCTAAATCTTTAAATTGAATCGTTCCTAATTTAGTTTTTTGTAATTTGGCTCGTCAAAAAAGCTATTATTATGAACAAAACAGTGTGCAAAATTTTCTTCTTACTTTTCATCGCCTGTTCTTCTTCAGCTATTTTTTCACAAAATCAAAAAATAAGCGCGACTTCTCTTTCTCATTTTAAACTTGATGCTGATGACTTTTTAGGTTATGATTCTTTTGGATATTCGTATCAAATTAAAAACAATGTCTTTAGTAAAACCAAAGGAAATGAGGTTTTTGAATACAAAAGCATTTCTCTGGGAAACATTACTAAAGTTGATCTTCAAAATCCGCTTAAAATCGTTTTGTATTATGACGACTTTAATACTGTTTTGTTACTCGACAATCAGTTAAATAAAATTACGGAGATTAATTTTTCTCAAAATGCAATTCCAATTGTAGTAAATGCAATCGGAATGTCGACTCAAAACCAATTATGGGTTTATAATGCTTTGAACCAGCAAATAGGTCTTTTTGATTATTTAAAAAATGAATATAAAACGGTTTCTACGCCATTAACAGAAACGATAAAATATTACCAAACTGATTTTAATACTTTTTATTGGATTGATAAAAAGAACAATTGGTTCTCTTGTAATATTTTTGGAAAAACAACTTCGTTAGGAAAAGTATCTGATTTTGATACCATCGAAATTATTAATGCACATCAATATATTTTCAGCAAAGGTAATTTGTTGTATTTTAAAGACATTACTGACACAAATTCAAGTACAATTTCTGAAATTGAAATTTTAGAAAAAACCTTTGATAAATTCTGCTACAAAGACCAAATTTTATCTATTTTTACAGCTAAAGGAATTACAAATTATAAAATCGTAACACCGTAATGCACATAGCAATAGCAGGAAATATAGGCGCAGGAAAAACTACTTTAACTAAATTATTAGCCAAACATTTTAAATGGGAGCCTCATTATGAAGATGTAGTAGATAATCCGTATTTAGATGATTTCTACCACCAGATGGAGCGTTGGTCGTTTAATTTACAGATATATTTCCTAAACAGTCGTTTTCGTCAAGTATTACAGATTCGTGAAAGTGGAAAGAAAATTGTTCAGGATAGAACTATCTATGAAGATGCTTATATTTTTGCTCCCAATTTATATTCGATGGGATTAATGACGAGCCGTGATTTCGAAAATTATACTTCTCTTTTTGAATTAATGGAATCTTTGGTTAAAGCTCCGGATTTATTGATTTATTTAAGAAGTTCTATTCCGAATTTAGTTGGACAAATTCACAAACGCGGACGTGATTACGAAAACTCAATTTCGATCGATTATTTGAGCCGTTTGAACGAAAGATACGAAGCCTGGGTTCAGACTTATACTAAAGGAAAATTATTGATTATTGACGTTGACAATATCAATTTTGTTGATAATCCGGAAGATCTTGGAAATATCATTAATAGAATTGATGCTGAATTGAATGGGTTGTTTTAGAAACACGAATTTCACAGATTTGCACGAAATAAAAAAATGCCTCTAATATATTAGAGGCATTTTTTGTTATTTCCTAACAGGTTTTCAAAACCTGTTAGGAAAAATATTCTTTTTTATTCTGTGATCCAAACAATACCTAACAGGTTTTGAAAACCTGTTAGGATAGATCTAGAATAGCTAAAATTATTTCGCAGCTTCAATTTTTGCTTTTACTTCTGCTTCGGTTCCTTCGTAAACTTCTGTAGTTGTTTTTCCGTTTTCAGTTTTGGTTACAGTTCCTACGGTAACGCCATTAGTTGTTGCTAAATTAACTTCAAGTCGGTTTTCATCATGTTTGCTTGTATCAAAACAACTTGTTTTTTGATTTACGTATTTTCCGTTCGCGTCATAATGAGCTAAACATTTTGCAGTTTCTTCGGCTGTACATCCTTTTTCTTTGCACATTTTAACGCATTCTTCTTTGGTCATTTTTGAGATGTCTCCACATTTAGAATGAACATCAGTACTCATTTCAGTCTTCATGCAACACTTCATCTCTTTAGGAGGCAATCCACAATGCGGAATATATGTTTGAGAAGCACGACCTTCTCCTAAAATTGGAGCAATCACTAAACCAATTAAACAGGTTAATTTGATTAAGATGTTCATTGATGGCCCGGAAGTATCTTTAAACGGATCTCCAACAGTATCTCCGGTTACGGCTGCTTTGTGTGCATCTGAACCTTTATACGTCATTTCGCCGTTGATTAAAACTCCGGCTTCAAAAGATTTCTTGGCATTGTCCCAAGCTCCTCCGGCATTGTTTTGAAAAACTGCCCAAAGCACTCCTGAAACTGTAACTCCAGCCATATATCCTCCCAACATTTCAGCGATTAACTGATTGTTATCTCCGTAAACTAATTTACCTAATAGTACAATTGCAATCGGAAAACCAATTGTCAGGATTCCCGGCAACATCATTTCGCGTAAGGCGGCTTTTGTTGAAATTTCAACACATTTACCGTATTCCGGTTTTCCGGTTCCTTCCATAATTCCCGGAATTTCCTTAAACTGACGACGAACTTCGTAAACCATATCCATTGCGGCTTTTCCAACAGAATTCATGGCTAAAGCCGAGAAAACTACCGGAATCATTCCACCCACAAATAACATGGCTAAAACTGGCGCTTTAAAGATGTTGATTCCGTCAATTCCTGTAAAAGTTACATAAGCAGCAAATAAAGCTAAAGATGTTAAAGCAGCTGATGCAATCGCAAATCCTTTTCCGGTTGCTGCGGTTGTATTTCCTACTGAATCTAAAATATCGGTTCTTGTACGAACTTCTTTTGGCAATTCGCTCATTTCTGCAATTCCTCCGGCATTGTCTGAAATTGGTCCAAAAGCATCAATTGCTAACTGCATTGCAGTTGTCGCCATCATTGCCGAAGCTGCTAAAGCAACTCCATAAAATCCTGCCAAAGCATACGAAATCCAGATTGCTGCTGCAAATAATAATACGGTTGGAAAAGTAGAAATCATTCCCGTTGCCAAACCTGCAATTACGTTTGTTCCTGCTCCGGTTGATGATTTTTGTACAATCGCCATAACAGGTTTTGTACCTAATCCTGTATAATATTCTGTAACTGATGAAATAGCTCCACCAACAACTAAACCAACTAAAGTCGCGTAGAAAACACGCATTGACGAAATATCTTTAGAACCTTCTCCAAAAAACGTCATTTGCATTGTTTCCGGCAACATATATTGTACTAAAAAGAAACAGGCAATTGCTGTTAAAACAATCGAAACCCAGTTTCCTATATTTAATGCTTTTTGTACTTGAGCTTCTTTGGCATTATCATCTGATATTTTTACCAAAGTAGTTCCTATTATTGAAAATAGAATTCCGAAACCGGCAATTGCCATTGGAAGTAAAATTGGACCAATCCCGCCAAAGATATCCTGAATGTTTCCACCCATATCTTTGATGACGTAGTTTCCTAAAACCATTGCAGCTAAAACTGTTGCTACATACGAACCAAATAAATCGGCTCCCATTCCTGCAACATCTCCAACATTATCTCCTACGTTATCTGCAATTGTTGCAGGATTACGAGGATCATCTTCCGGAATTCCTGCTTCTACTTTACCTACTAAATCAGCTCCAACGTCAGCAGCTTTTGTGTAGATTCCTCCACCAACTCTGGCAAACAAAGCAATTGATTCTGCACCAAGCGAAAAACCTGCTAAAGTCTCTAAAACTTTAGTCATATCTTCAGATGAAGTCCAAACCCCATTCATGAATATTTGAAAGAAAACAATAAAGAATCCTGTTAACCCTAAAACTGCTAAACCTGCAACGCCTAAACCCATTACGGTTCCGCCGCCAAAAGAAACTTTTAAGGCTTGCGGTAAACTTGTACGTGCGGCTTGTGTTGTTCTAACATTTGTTTTAGTGGCTATTTTCATTCCCATATTCCCAGCCAAAGCCGAAAAAAATGCTCCAAAAATAAATGCTACTACGATTAAAATATGTGTGGTTGGAACAATAAAAGAAATTCCGGCTAAAGCTAAACTGGCACCAATTACAAAAAAAGTCAGCAATCGGTATTCTGCTTTTAAGAAGGCAAGGGCGCCTTCGTAAATGTGATCTGAAATCTCTTTCATTTTGCCATCACCAGCATCTTGTTTTAAAACCCAAGTCCTTTTTATTCCCATGAAAAGTAATCCTATAATTGCCATAACGATTGGCAAGTAAATCATAAATGCATTCATAATGTTTTAATGGTTTTGGTTAATAGTCAATAAACTAACTAAAACGAATTTAAACAAAAAAGCAATACTCCTGACGGGAGTATTGCTTTTTTTATAATAGAATAGGGTTAAAATTATTTAATACTAAATAATCCCTCTGGTTTGTTCTCAATATCATTAAAACGCTTTGTACACTCTGCAATAATTGCGAAAGCTTCGTTTACGTCTCCCCATCCTTCTACATCTACTTTTTTGTTTTCAAGATCTTTATAAACCTGGAAGAAGTGCTCGATTTCTTTTACTAAGTGCGGGTTCATATCTGAAAGGTCAGTTAATGAATTCCAGATTGGATCAGAAACTGGTACACAAATAATTTTTTCGTCCGGTCCTTTATCATCTGCCATGTGGAAAACACCAATTGGTTTTACTTCCATAACACATCCAGGGAAAGTTGGTTCGTTTACCAAAACCAATACATCAAGAGGATCACCATCAAGAGCTAAAGTTTCAGGAATAAATCCGTAATCAGCAGGGTACATCATTGAAGAGAATAACATTCTGTCGAAACGCATTCTTTTGATTTCAAAATCGTACTCATATTTATTTCTGCTTCCTCTTGGTATTTCGATTAATACATCGAAAGTCGTTAGTTTGTCTGCGGTCATTTTCGTTTTTTATTATATCTATAATTGCGACTGCAAAAGTAACCAAAGAATCCTTTTTTACAATAAAAAACAATGTAATATCTTCATTAAGTTTTCAAAAACAAGCAATTAATATGTGATTTTTCGATTTCGCTTATTCAAATAATAATGCCAGAGCAAATATGTAGCATAAGATCGATACGGACTCCATTGTTCTGCATGAATTTCCATCTCTTGTTTATCATGGATATTGAGTAATTCTTTGATGGTATTTATGACAGCAATATCTCCAAGTGGAATTAAATCCGGTTCTTGTAAACAAAACATTAAGTAGATATCAATTGTCCAATTTCCGATTCCTTTTAACTTTATAAGTTCTTCCCGAACTTGTTTTGCAGATTTTACGGCTAAACTTTCTATATCTAAATCTTTGTTTAAAACGGCTTCTGCCAGGATTTTAATGTATTTTGTTTTTTGGCGGCTGACTCCAAGATTTCTGTATTCTTCATCGGACAGAATTACCATCGATTCAGGAGTACAGGTTGTATAGGCTTTTATTTTTAAGAATGTGGCTTTCGCCGAATCTACAGAGACTTGTTGCTCGAGTATTAACAAAACTAAAGTTTCAAAACCCTGAGGACGTTTTGGGATTTGTGGTAATCCGTATTTCTCTATGATTTCCTGAAATATTGGATTTTTGGTTGATAAATAGTCGATGGCTTCTTGCATTGCTTTAGTTTTTGATACTGAATCAAAATTAAGAAAAATGAAGTCAACTCTCACAAAGTTGCAGAGATGCAAAGTTTTGTTTCTCGCAGATTTGGCAAATTAAGCAGATTTATTCTTTTCAAATGGTAATTAAAATCTCTTTAATCTGCCAAATCTGCGAGAAACAAAACTTTAAACTACAAAAAAAGTCGCAAAGATTTTAAACCTTTGCGACTTTGTAACTTTGATCCTTTGTACCTTATATAATTAGAAATAGAATCCGAACGATCCTTTTACTGCAAATTTATTAGCATCAGGAGTATTTAAATAACTTCCTCTCCAGGAGAAATCGATTCTGAAAACTTTGAAGATATTTCCAATTCCGGCGTTATATTCCCAATATACATTCTCTGGAGCATTGTAAACCTGATCAGAAGCATTGATAGCTCTGTTAGCATCAGAAATTGTTCCGTAAACTCCTTTTACACCAACAAATTCTCTCCAATTCAGTTTTCTCATAAATGGAATTCTGGCGAATAATCTTCCTCCAAAATCATGGTTCCATTGTAAAGTGGTATATTGATCGGTTATGAATTCGTAGAAATTCAGGTTACTAAACGTATTTTCGATTGTAAAATAAGTTTGGTTTCCAGGAATTACACTCATTAATCCTAACGGAATTGTTCCGAAAGTTTTTCCGGTTTCCAGAATGATATTTGATCTTCCTAATGGCCCAATAATAATTGGCTGCTTGTAATATAATTGTATTTTTTCATAAGCAAAATCACTTTGCATTACACCTTTTAGTCCATAACTAAAATTGACAAAGAAATGGGTGAACGGACTATCAACAAGATCACGTTCTACACCAAAGCCAATCGTTTTACGTTTTGGCATCAATTCGAACTGAACATTGGCTTCAAACTGTTTTACTTCGCTTGCAATAATTCCCGCAGGATTTGTTGGAGTTGGCAAAGTGGTATAATAATCTAAACTAAACGTTGGCGATGCTGATGCTAATGTTCTATAAGATATACCAGCCGAAACTACAAAGTTTTTAATTGGCTCCATTTCTACGGAAACGTTGCTCAAATTAATATTGGTTAATTTCCCGTTACTTCCCGTTGTAAACAAGGCAGATGAAGCAAAACTTCGTCCTAAAATATCGTTTGTTGTGGTTAAACTGGCTCCAATTTGCTCAATGTCACGCCTGTTTCCTCCAGAAATAATAACTCGGTTTTTCTTATCAACCATCCATTTTCCTGAAGCTCCGTATTTGAATTTATTATCATCAAAACCGTAAGCCGTGTATGCTTGTAAACGCCAAGGATCATTTGGTCCAAAATACGTCCTTCCTCCTACCCTTAGTCGTAATCCTTCGACTTCATTATAACCAAATGTTGAAAAAATAGGTCCGTAATCGAAGTTTTTAAATTCGACATAGCCGCTTCCTAAAATCGAGACGAGACTATACAATTGTTTAAATCGCTTGACGGTTTGTAGCGTGTCAAGCATTTTATAAATTCCTTGTTCGTCTTTGTTTAATTTCTCAAAACGATTTTCTTCCCAAAATTCATCCGGCCGTTCATAAACAACATTGTCTATAAAATTGACTTCTTCTTTATAAAACTTATCCGGTTTTGGGATATTAAATTTATGATTTCTAAATAAGGTTGTTCGTTTTCCGTAAACTCCTTTTGATTTTTCTTTTTTATTCAAAGCAAAATCAGACATCATATAATCTCTTGTTAATAGAAAAACAGAATCGTTTTCTACTTCAAATTCCTGTTCGATATAAATATCTTTTACCCAGTTAATATTGGCACTTTTGGTAACGCCCATATTAATTTTTTTGATAGCAAAAGTGGTGTCATTTACCCAGAAATCTCCTTTAAAGGTTAATTCGTTTTTTCGCCTCGGATAAAAAACAATATTATAACACCATTTTTTGTCGATATAAGCACTGTCTTTCAGAACATAATTATAAACATCAATTCCGGTTCTTGAAAGTGGGCTTGTAAAACTTTTATCAAAAAATTTAAGGTGATTATCGTAAATATTATAATCTGAATAAAGATCTTTTACAAAAGCCAAAATCTGCTGATTTCCGTTAAATCCGGATGTTTTGCTTCCGTTAAGATTTTCTTTTACTTTCTTTAATTTATTATCTCCGTAAACATCATATACTGATTCGTTGATAAAAATTGGCAAATATGTTTTTCCCGTAACATCTGATGTATCAACATGATCAAACACAAACTCCATTCCTTTAAAGAGTTTGTTTTTCATAAAAGCACTGTCGATCGTGTTCATGTCGAACTCGACTTTCTCGTACTTTTGCATCTGATATTGATTGAATTGGTAAAGTCCGTTTTTACGCTTTCTTTCCCAAATTTTTCTCAAAATATCCAATGCCGGATTATTTTTCTTAGATGTTTTTCCGGTAAAAATTACAACTTCGTTTAGTGCTTCGGCTTCACTTAAAACAATTTTAAATTCATAATTAACTGCTTTTTCTAACGGAACTTCTTTATCTGAAAATCCTGCCGATGTAACTAATAAAGCGGTATAAGTATTTGGCGATTCCAGATAAAAACGCCCGTCTTCGTTAGAAACGATTCCGGTATTTGAACCTTTGAAAACAACATTTGCAAACGGAATTGGCTGATTCGATTTGTCCAAAACAATTCCACTCACTTTAGTTTGTGCAGTAGCAATATTTGCGAGTGCAAATACAAAAAATAGGCTAAGTAAAATTAGTTTTTTTATCATCTGGCAAAAAAAAACTTCATCAATTAATATGAATGATGAAGTTTTATATATATCGTTTAATTTACTATTTGTACAATACTTTCTTAACTGCTTTTACTACATCAGCTGCATTTGGCAACCAATCTTTTAGTAAAACAGGAGAGTAAGGTGCAGGCGTATCTGCAGTTGTAATACGTTGAATTGGCGCATCAAGAAAATCAAAAGCTTGTTCTTGTACGATATATGTGATTTCAGATGAAATACTGGCAAATGGCCAGGCTTCTTCTAAAATTACTAAACGGTTTGTTTTTTTAACCGATTTAAGAATAGCATCTTTATCCATAGGACGTACTGTTCTTAAGTCGATAATTTCGCATGAAATTCCTTCTTTAGCTAATTCATCAGCAGCAATAAAAGCTTCTTTGATGATTTTTCCGAAAGAAACAATAGTAACGTCTTTTCCTTCACGTTTAACATCAGCAACTCCAAGTGGAATTGTGTATTCTCCGTCTGGTACTTCACCTTTGTCACCATACATTTGCTCAGATTCCATGAAAATTACAGGATCATTATCGCGAATTGCAGATTTTAAAAGTCCTTTTGCATCGTAAGGAGTTGATGGTACAACTACTTTAAGACCCGGAGTATTAGCAAACCAGTTTTCTAAAGCTTGAGAGTGAGTTGCTCCTAATTGACCTGCAGAAGCAGTTGGCCCACGGAAAACGATTGGCACATTAAATTGTCCACCAGTCATTTGGCGCATTTTAGCAGCATTATTTATAATTTGATCAATACCAACTAAACAGAAGTTGAATGTCATGTACTCTACAATAGGACGACAGCCGTTCATTGCTGAACCTACTGCAATTCCTGTAAAACCAAGCTCAGCAATTGGAGTATCGATTACTCTTTTTTCGCCAAACTCAGCAAGCATTCCTTTTGAAGCTTTGTATGCTCCGTTGTATTCTGCAACTTCTTCGCCCATTAAATATATGGATTCATCGTGACGCATTTCTTCGCTCATCGCTTCACAAATGGCCTCTCTAAATTGTATTGTTCTCATATTTATATTGTATGTTGAATTTTCTGAAGAGCAAAAATAAATATTTTAAATAACTTAAAAGCATAAATTGAATTTAAAATCACATGAACTTCTTTCCGGATTTAGGTTTTAACTTTTTAATCTTTATTGTACTATTTACGAAATCGATATAATACACAATATATGGCTTAAAAATCATTTTACACAAATTCTACTTTATTTGTGTAAATGTAAAATTTAATGAAATCGGGTTTTAAAACAAACTAACTTAAAAATTGGCGCAAATAATATCAACTTTACCCTTCTTATAGCTTTTCAAAAATTGCAAATTTCCTAAGAATCAGTTGAAATGACTGCATTTTCATTTTTGTTTTACGATAAAATACCAGTAAAAATCCACAATCTTCGAAAACGTAATAGTTTTTAAAAAATATTATGCATGCATAGTATATTATTCCGATTTTAATTTCTAAATTTGTAAAAGAATATTATAAATATAAAATATATACTTATGAAAATATTAGTTTGCATCAGTCATGTACCTGATACTACTTCAAAAATCAACTTCTCCAATGGTGATTCAGAATTCGATACCAATGGTGTACAATATGTAATTAATCCTAATGATGAGTTTGGTTTAACTCGTGCCATTTGGTTTCAGGAACAACAAGGTGCTACTGTAACTGTAGTAAATGTTGGAGGTCCTGATACTGAGCCAACTTTGCGTAAAGCATTGGCAATTGGTGCAAATGAAGCAATACGTGTAAATGCTAATCCAACTGATGGTTTCTTTGTTGCAAAACAACTTGCTGAAGTAATTAAAACAGGCGGTTATGATCTTGTAATTGCAGGAAAAGAGTCTTTAGATTATAATGGTGGAATGGTTCCGGGAATGATTGCAGGAATTTTAGGTTCTAACTTTTTAAACTCTTGTACAAGTGTAACTATTGATGGAAACAATGTAAAAGCAGTTCGTGAAATTGATGGTGGAAAAGAAACTGTAAGTACTACTCTTCCTTTAATTATTGGTGGACAAAAAGGTCTTGTTGAAGAAAAAGATTTACGTATCCCGAACATGAGAGGAATCATGACTGCGAGAACTAAAGCTTTAACTATTCTTGAGCCAGTTGACGCTCCGGTAAACACAAAAGCGGTAAAATTTGAAAAACCAGCTCCAAAATCAGCAGTAAAATTAATTTCTCCTGATAATTTAGATGAGTTAATCAATTTATTACACAACGAAGCTAAAGTTATTTAAGATTGTAGAGTTTAGATTTTAGATTGCTGAATTGCAATACGAAATCTAAAACCAACTTAAATCGTTAATTTAAAATAACAATCATTTTAGTTCAGATTTTCGAAATCTGAAATCTAAAATCTAAAATCTAAAATTATCATGTCAATATTAATATATGCAGAATCTGCAGAAGGAAAATTTAAAAAAGTTGCTTTTGAATTAGCTTCATACGCTAAAAAAGTAGCTGAAACATTAGGAACAACAGTTACAGCTTTAACTGTAAACATTAGCGACGTAAGCGAATTATCTAAATACGGAGTTGATAAAGTATTAAAAGTTACAAACGATAAATTAGCAGGTTTTACAGCTAAGGCTTATGCTGACGTTATCAAACAAGCTGCTGAAAAAGAAGGTACAAAAGTAGTTTTACTTTCTTCAACTACAGATAGTATTTATCTTTCATCATTAGTTGCAGTTGCTTTAAATGCAGGTTTTGCTTCTAACGTTGTTGGATTACCATTGAGCACTTCTCCTTTTCAGGTAAAAAGAAATGCTTTCTCAAACAAAGCTTTCAATATTACTGAAATCAGTACAGATGTAAAAGTTCTTGGTTTGGCTAAAAACTCTTATGGAATTTTCGAAAGCGCAGGATCTGCAACTGTAGAAGATTTTAATCCATCAATTGGAGATAATGACTTTGGAGTTAAAGTAGAATCTGTAGAAAAAGTAAGCGGAAAAGTTTCTATCGCTGATGCTGATGTTGTAGTTTCTGGCGGACGTGGACTAAAAGGTCCTGAAAATTGGGGATTAGTTGAAGATTTAGCGGCTGTTTTAGGCGCTGCAACTGCTTGTTCTAAACCAGTTTCAGATTTAGGATGGAGACCTCACAGCGAGCACGTTGGACAAACAGGAAAACCGGTTGCTACTAATTTATATATTGCAATTGGAATTTCCGGAGCAATTCAGCATATTGCAGGTATCAACTCATCAAAAGTAAAAGTGGTTATCAATAGTGATCCTGAAGCTCCTTTCTTTAAGGTTGCAGATTATGGTATTGTTGGAGATGCATTTGAAATTGTTCCTAAATTAACAGAGAAATTAAAAGCTTTTAAAGCACAACATTCTTAATTTAAAAATCTCTATAAAAATATAGCTGCCTAAAAATAAGATAATCGTATCTTTGCTTTAGGTGGCTTTTTTGTTCCATATTTTTTGATTAAAATTGCACCTTTATTTTTTAATTTAAAAAAGTACTAAAATGTGGCATTAATTGCCCTTTTTTACCCTTATATATGAGTCTAGTAAAATTATCCATAAAAGGAATATCATACAGCCAAACTCAAAATGGCGCCTATGCCTTGATTTTGAATGAAGTTGATGGCGAAAGAAAACTGCCAATTGTAATTGGTGCTTTTGAAGCTCAGTCAATTGCTATTGCCTTAGAAAAAGAGATAAAACCTCCTCGCCCGTTAACGCATGATTTATTCAAAAACTTTGCAGAAAGATTTGATATTGTTGTCAAACAAGTCATTATTCATAAACTTGTTGATGGTGTTTTTTATTCAAGTTTAATTTGCGAAAGAGATAAAATCGAAGAAATTATCGATGCCAGAACTTCTGATGCGATTGCATTGGCTTTACGTTTTAATGCTCCGATTTTTACTTATAAAAACATCCTGGATAAAGCCGGTATCTATTTAAAATCAAATACTGCCGAAACAGATCAGGGATCTCAGGAAATTGATGATGTGCTTTCGAATCCGGAAACTTTTGGTCATGAAGAAGAAACAAATCAATCCGGAGATGTTTATGCCAAGCA
The DNA here is from genome assembly GCF_009707955.1 of Flavobacterium sp. LC2016-13. Taxonomy (GTDB): domain Bacteria; phylum Bacteroidota; class Bacteroidia; order Flavobacteriales; family Flavobacteriaceae; genus Flavobacterium. Next base: position 659,031 of record NZ_WMDQ01000001.1, read on the forward strand.
TAGTTTAGAAGAACTAAACGATCTTTTAGATCAGGCGGTTTCTCAGGAGGATTATGAAAAAGCAGCTAAAATTAGAGATGAAATCTCGAAAAGATAGTTATAAGGCTGTAAGCCGTAAGCTTTAGGCAATAAGCTTAAAGCGCAAACATAAAAAAACAAGCTGAAAGCATTAGGAAAAAAGCCTAAAGCTTAAAGCCTAAAGCTTAAAGCAATAATGAAACAATACTTAGATTTAGTAAAACACGTTTTAGAAAACGGGAATCAAAAAGGAGACCGAACAGGAACCGGAACAAAAAGTGTTTTTGGTTACCAGATGCGTTTTGATTTAAGTGAAGGTTTCCCAATGGTTACAACCAAAAAATTACACTTAAAATCTATTATATACGAACTGCTTTGGTTTTTAAAAGGCGATACCAACATCAAATATCTTCAGGAAAACGGAGTTAAGATTTGGGATGCCTGGGCAGATTCTAACGGGGATTTAGGACCGGTTTACGGACATCAATGGCGTAACTGGAATAGTGAAGAAATTGATCAGATTTCTGAATTGATTACGGAACTAAAAACAAATCCGAACAGCAGAAGAATGCTTGTTTCAGCATGGAATCCTTCAGTTTTACCGGATACCAAAAAATCATTTGAAGAAAATGTTGCGAATAATAAGGCTGCGTTGCCTCCTTGTCATGCTTTCTTTCAATTTTATGTAACAAGTCCGGATCTTGAAAAAGGTGAGACAAAAGGAAAATTATCTTGTCAATTGTACCAACGAAGTGCTGATATATTCTTGGGAGTTCCTTTTAATATTGCTTCTTATGCGCTTTTAACGATGATGATTGCTCAGGTTTGCGATTTAGAATATGGTGAATTTATTCACACTTTTGGAGATGCGCACATTTATAACAATCATTTTGAGCAATTAGAACTTCAATTAACCCGTGAACCAAAACCATTACCAAAAATGATTTTAAACCCAGCGATTAAAAACATTTTTGATTTTGATTATAATGACTTCACTCTTTTAGATTATGAACCGCATGCGGGCATAAAAGGAAGTGTTGCTGTATAAAACATAGAAATCCGCTTAAAATTTAAGCGGATTTTTTATACTACCAAAACACTATTTTCACTTCCTGCAAAATCATTCCATTTGTATGAATCTGCTTCAGGGTCGTTCACATAACTTCCGTCAATTACATATTTAAATTCATAAATAGCATCTTTAACTAAGTCATAAGTAGCTTTAAAAGTTCCGTTTTTTAGTTTGCTCAAGGTTCCTTCTTCAGCATTCCAATTATTGAAATCTCCCACAACAGCTGCTGAATTTGCTTCTTTAGCTTCTACAGAAAATGTAACTTTAACCACTGGTTTCGTTTTAATAAATTGTTTCCTCAAAGACATAACTGTTTAATTTTTAGATTTATACAATAAAATTACAGAATAAATCTTACACTTTAATATTGCAATAATCGATTTGCGATAATAGCAAAAAGGCAATATCATTTTAGCTATATCCATAATTAAATGCACTAAAATTTTTACAATTCAAATTCAAAACTGTTTCTGAAACAAATATTGTGATTCTAAAACAGTGTGGTTTTCAAAATAAATTTTAACTTTATAAACTCATTATTTAGATGTTATGGAAAAAGAAGTGCACGAGCAATACGAATATGCCCGAAGAAGATTAAGACAAAAAAAAATACTCTATTTTCACTTTGTACTTTTTCTTATAGGTAGTTTATTTTTATTTATAGCAAATAAATTTTTTGGCTTTGGCGTTAGCGAAACTGAGCCAAACTGGTGTATCTGGGCTATAACAATATGGCTTTTTATCTTTATTTTACACTTTATAAAAGTTTATATTACTGATAGATTCATGAATAAAAAATGGGAAAGAGAACAAATTGACAGACTTGTTGCTTTACAGCAAAAAAGAATCAGTCAATTAGAATCGAAGATAAATGAGGATACCGATAATAAAATTTAGTTACCATTACCATGATTATAATGATAGCGGCTGTTGCCGAAAATAATGCTCTTGGAAAAAACAATGAATTAGTTTGGCACTTACCAAATGACTTTAAAAGATTTAAATCGCTTACGACTAATCATCACATTATTATGGGAAGAAAAACTTTTGAAAGTTTTCCAAAACCATTACCTAACAGGGTTCATGTTGTGATAACACGTCAAACCGATTATCATCCTGAAGGTTGTATTGTAGTAGACAGTATTGAAAAAGCCATTGCTGTATGTCCTGAAAATGAAGATTCATATATTATTGGTGGAGGCGAAATTTATAATTTAGCTTTACCGTATTCAGATATTATTGAAATTACCAAAGTGCATCATGCCTTTGAGGCCGATACATTTTTTCCTGAAATTAATAAAAATGAATGGCAGCTTGTAGAAACTGAAGAAAATTTTAAAGATGAAAAACATCTTTATGACTACACTTACGAAACTTACATTCGATTATAAAACAAAAAACATCCTCTAAAGAGGATGTTCTTAGTAAAAATGATTTTTAGCTTAGGACTTATTCAAGAAATAGTTTTGGTAAACTAAAGCTCCAGTTATTAAAACAACTGAAACTAATTTATATATTAATTCTTTTGAGAGACATCTCAAAAAAGGCCTTTAATACCAAATACCACGAAGGTATTAAAGGCAAAGAAAATTAAAATTTCCAAAAACAAATTTAATCCTAAGAACGTATTTTGCACTTTAAAATAGTGTTGATATCACTACAACACTTTCAAAACTACTTTCAAGAACAAATGAAATACCAGCGCAAAAAAAGCAATCATTTGATTTAATCCTAAAGCCGCTATCAATCATTAAAATTTAAAATATTTAACAGGACAAAATTGACTAAAAAATCTAACTGTCACAATACCCACTTTCCGTGATTTTTTCAAAATACCTGTTTTCCGTGATAACTTAAAAACAAATCCGGATCAAAAAAATATTTTCTAAAACATTTGATTTACAATTTAAAAAACCCAATTACAGTTACGTTGGATTATACTATATTTGCGTAAATTAAAAGTAATGAGCGAAAAAGTAACTCCGTATAAAGATTCAACATTAGGCAAAAAAGAACAAGTTGCCCAAATGTTTGATACTATCTCTGGAAACTATGATAATTTAAACCGTGTAATTTCATTTGGAATTGACATTAAATGGCGTAAAAAAGTATTAAAAATAGTTTCTGACACGAAACCAAAAATCATTCTTGACATCGCAACAGGAACAGGAGATTTGGCTATCTTAATGGCAAAAACAAATGCTGAAAAAATTATTGGTTTAGATATTTCGGCAGGAATGCTTGAAGTTGGAAAAAAGAAAGTAGAAGAAAGAAAACTATCGAATGTTATTGATTTAGTTTTAGGAGATTCTGAAAATATACCTTTTGAGGATAATTATTTTGATGCCATAACAGTAGGTTTTGGAGTTCGAAATTTTGAGAATTTAGAAAAAGGTTTTTCTGAAATTTTAAGGGTTTTAAAGCCAAATGGTGTTTTTGTAATTTTAGAAACTTCGGTTCCGGACAAAACTCCATACAAGCAAGGTTATAAATTTTACACCAAAAATATACTTCCAATAATAGGAAAATTGTTTTCTAAAGATAATTCAGCTTATGGATATTTGTCTGAATCTGCTGCTGTTTTTCCATACGGAGAAGCTTTAAACAATATTTTGAGAAAAATTGGGTTTATAGATGTTGTGGCTATGCCTCAAACTTTTGGAGTTGCAACCATTTATTCTGCTTCTAAAAAATAGTATGAAAAAAACAGTAATCTTACTTTTATTAGTCTTAACGACAAACGGATATTCGCAATTTGCTAAAAACATGTTTAGCAAAGATCCTATTATTAACCTCGAAAACTGGCAAAAACAACGCCTTTATTTTGGCTATTATTTGGGCTTTAATAGTTTCGACTTTAAATTTGATTACAAAACTCCTGTACCTCAAGATATTCAGGTTAAAAAAACAACTGGCTTTAATGTTGGTGTTGTTGCTGATTTAAGATTACAGGAATATATTAATTTACGTTTTGAACCGGGTTTATATTATACAAAACGCGATTTATACTATCCAGAATTATTTGAGCAAGGTAAAAATGCTTATTTAAGAGAAGTAAGCAGTACCTATATTCATTTTCCTTTATTATTAAAATTCTCCGCTTTACGAACCGGAAACATCCGTCCGTATTTAGTTGGTGGAATGTCTACTACGCTAAATTTATCTGCCAACTCAAAATCTAAAGATGATAATTTTGAAGGCAAGTTTAGAGTAAAACCGTGGACTTCAGCTTACGAACTTGGTTTTGGAATTGATATTTTCTCAGAATATTTTATTTTCTCTCCTTCTATTAGAGGAATGTTTGGTATTACTGATGAATTAATTCGCGATAATCCTGCAAATGGACCTAGTGGATGGACGGATAATATTGATTCTATGAAATCCAGAGCGATTTTAATAAATTTTACTTTCCATTAAAACAAATTCTTAACTATTTCGTTTAAATTCACTAAGAATAATTGCTGTTGCAGTAGCTACGTTCAGACTTTCAGTTTTTTGTAGCTCTCCAAACCTTGGAATTGTGAGTCGGCTTGTAACCATTTTTTCAATTTCTGCAGAAATACCATTGGCTTCATTACCCATAATAATGATTCCATTTTGAGGCAGATTTGACTGATAAATGTTTTCTCCGTCCATAAAAGTTCCAAAAACCGGTAATTCTGTTTGTGCGATAAAGGTTTTCAAATCCACATAATTTACATTTACTCTGGTAATTGATCCCATTGTGGCTTGCACTACTTTTGGATTATAAATATCGACGGTTTCTTTAGAACAAATAATTTGTTTGATGCCAAACCAGTCGCAAAGACGTAAAATCGTTCCTAAATTTCCGGGATCACGAATATCGTCTAACGCTACAATTAAACCTGAGTTGATTATTTTATTTTCTGATGGAATTTTAAAAACCGCTAAACAGGTATTTGGAGTTGTTAAAGCACTTATTTTTTTAAGGTCTTGCTCATTAATAAGCGTTCGTTTTGAAGATTGAACGGTTTCAAAATCATTTTGCGTGGTGTATAAATGCTCTAATTCAAAATTGGATTGCAACAGTTCTTGAATTACCTTTACTCCTTCGGCAAAAAATAATTGATTTGCAAAGCGTTGCTTTTTTTGATGTAAACCTGTTATAAGTTTTATTTGGTTTTTACTAACCATAAAATAATGTACTTTTGAATTAAATATTTAAAAACACTTGAAAAAGAATTCCACAAAAATAGTAGCATTTATTCTAATAGCAATATTTATTTCTGCTTGTAATGCCGTAAAAAGAGTTCCGGATGGAAAAAACCTTCTTGTAAAAAATAATATTCTTGTAAATGGTAAGTCTACAAATGACGAAACCGCATCAAACCAAATGTACCAAAAACCAAATGGTACTTTATTAGGCTACAAATTACGTTTGAACATGTATAACTTAGCCAATCTAAATCCAGATTCTACTTATCAGGCAAAGTTTAAAAATAATCCGGGCTTATATGAACGCCAGTCTAAAATATTATCTGCAAAACAAGTAGACCGACTTGGACAGTCTTTTTTATATAAAGGAATTCATGAATTTTTAAAAAACACTGGTGAACCACCTGTAATTATTGATACCGTAAAGACACAAAAATCTTTAGTACGTTTAAAATTCTATTATTTCAACAATGGTTTTTTTAATGTAAAAACAGATTATACGATTGACAGTATTGGCAGAAAAAAAGCACAGGTAAATTACAACATTACTACCGGACCAGGTTATAAATTAGATTCGATTAAAACGAATATTTTAACTCCGGTATTAGATTCTTTGTACAAAACAAACAATGAACCTTCTCTTTTAAAATCCGGAAATCAATTTAAAACTTCTGATTTTGAAGAAGAAAAAGCCCGTATTACGACTTATTTCAGAAATCATGGCGCTTACTTTTTTCAACCTACTTATATCAATTATAATATTGATACAATTGGCAAACAACACAAAGCTGATGTAACTTTAATTATCAATAACAATAATATTCAGGAAAGAGATTCAAGCAGAACTGAGCCTTTTAAATTGTATAAAATTAGCGACGTAAATATCTATACGGATTATTCGCCTACTAATGCAAAAACAAAAATTAACGATAGTACCACTTATAACAACTTTAATTTATACAGTTATAAAACCTTAAAATATAAACCGCGCGCCATTACCGACGCTATTTTTATTACAAAAGGAAGTACTTTTTCAGATACACGTACAACGCTTTCATCCCGATATTTAAATAACCTGAAAATTTTTAATTATCCTTCGATACAATATGAAGTCGATAAGCGAGATTCTACAGCACAATCTTTAATTGCGAATGTTTATTTAACGCCCAGAAAAAAATACAGTTTTGGAGCCACTTTAGATTTTACACACTCTAATATTCAGGATTTTGGAATTGGAGCCAGTATTTCTGAAACCATTAGAAATGTCTTTAGCAGGGCTGAAACCTTAGAAATTTCGGCACGTATGAATATTGGTTCATCAAAAGACATGGCCAATCCTAACAATAATTTCTTTAATGTTTCGGAATATGGAATTGATACAAAACTTAATTTCCCTAGAATATTAATGCCTTTTGGCACTGAAAAAATTATTCCGAAAAGGATGATTCCATCTACAAGTATTGCTGCCGGTTTTTCAAAACAACGAAATATTGGTTTAGATAAAGAAAATTTTACAGGCGGAATAGCTTACAATTGGTCTCCAAAACGTCGTAATACCGTAAAACTTGATTTACTGAATGCGCAATTTGTTCGTAACTTAAATCCTGATAATTATTTTAGAGTTTATACTTCTTCTTATAATGAATTAAATAATATTGCCAGTACTTATAATACCGTTCCGGCAAATGTTGATGGTGATGGAAATTTAGTTATTTCGCAAGGAACAACTGATTTTACCCGAGAAGTTTTAACCGGAAATACAGCACTAACACCTGCAAATCCGGAATATAAGGATGTTGAAAGTATTGAAGAACGAAGAATTCGATTGACAGAAAACGACTTTATTCTAGCAACGAGTTATACGTTTACTACAACAACAAAAAAAGATCTTGCTGATAATACTTTTTATCAATTTAAAACAAAAATAGAATCTGCAGGTAGTTTATTATCTGCCATTTCAAATGTTGCAGGTTTATCTAAAAATACCAGAGGAAATTATGAAATATTTAATCTGGAATATTCAGAATATATTAAAGCGGAGTTCGATTATATTAAACACTGGGATTTTGGTAAGGAAAAAGTATTAGCATTTAGAAGCTTTTTTGGAATCGCAATTCCTTTTGGAAATTCAGATTATATTCCGTTTTCACGAAGTTATTATTCAGGAGGTTCGAATGATAATCGTGCGTGGCAACCTTATTCATTAGGCCCGGGAAGTACCAATGCAATGAACGATTTTAATGAGGCCAATATGAAGATAGCATTGAGTGCAGAATTTAGGTTTAAAATTTTTGGTGATGTTAAAGGAGCTATCTTTGCAGACGCCGGAAATATCTGGAATGTGCTCGATAATGTGATTGATACGAAAGCAAAATTTGACAACGTAAACGATTTAGCTGAAATTGCTTTGGGTTCAGGATTTGGTTTACGATACGATTTAAGCTTTTTTGTAGTTCGGCTCGATTTAGGCTTCAAGACCTATAATCCGGCGCATGAAGAAGGAGATCGTTGGTTCAAAGAATACAATTTTGGTCACTCGGTTTTAAATTTTGGAATAAATTATCCGTTCTAATGCTAATTAATTCTTATTTTTGCAACCTAAAAACTAAAAACAACTATAAAAAAATTACAATGGCACACAACATTAAACCCGGAGTAGCTACAGGAGATCAAGTTCAGGAGATTTTTAATTATGCAAAAGAAAAAGGTTTTGCTTTACCAGCTGTAAACGTTACTGGTTCTAGCACAATCAATGGAGTTCTTGAAACTGCAGCGAAACTAAACGCGCCAGTTATCATTCAATTTTCAAACGGAGGAGCACAATTTAACGCTGGAAAAGGATTATCTAACGCTAACGAAAAATCAGCAATCGCTGGTGGAATCGCAGGAGCAAAACATATTCATACTTTAGCAGAAGCTTACGGTGCAACTGTAATTTTGCATACTGACCACTGTGCAAAAAAATTATTGCCTTGGATTGATGGTTTGTTAGATGCATCTGAAAAACATTTTGCAGAAACAGGAAAACCATTATTCAGTTCTCACATGATCGATTTGTCTGAGGAGCCAATCGAAGAAAACATTGAGATCTGCAAAGAGTACTTAGCAAGAATGAGTAAAATGGGTATGACATTAGAAATCGAGCTTGGTATTACAGGTGGTGAAGAAGATGGTGTTGACAACTCTGATGTTGATAGCTCTAAATTATATACACAACCAGAAGAAGTAGCTTATGCTTATGAAGAATTATCTAAAGTAAGTCCTAAATTTACTATTGCTGCAGCTTTTGGAAACGTTCACGGTGTTTACAAACCAGGAAACGTAAAATTGACTCCAAAAATCTTAAAAAATTCTCAGGATTTCGTTCAAAACAAATTCAAAACTGGTCCTAACCCGGTAGATTTCGTTTTCCACGGAGGTTCAGGTTCTACACTTGAAGAAATCAGAGAAGGAATTAGCTACGGAGTTATCAAAATGAACATTGATACAGATTTGCAATTTGCATATACTGAAGGAATTCGTGATTATATGGTTAAAAACATTGACTATTTAAAAACGCAAATTGGTAACCCAGAAGGTGCTGAAGTTCCTAACAAAAAATATTATGACCCAAGAAAATGGGTACGTGAAAGCGAAGTGACATTCAATACAAGACTTGAGCAAGCTTTTGCAGATTTAAATAACGTAAATACGCTTTAAATTTTAGATTTTTGATTTTAGATTTCAGACTTCTAAAAAAAGCCTGAAATCTAATTTTTTGAATCAGATTGAAAATCTAAACTTTAAAATCTACATTCTAAAATTAAAAAAATGGCTTGGTTTAAAAGACAAGAAAAAGGAATTACGACCGCTACAGAAGATAAGATGGACGTTCCGAAAGGATTGTGGTACAAATCTCCTACCGGAAAAATTATTGATGCTGACGAATTAGCCCGAAACTTATTTGTTAGCCCTGAAGATGATTTTCACGTTCGAATTGGAAGCGCAACCTATTTTGAAATTTTATTCGACAACAACGAATTTGTTGAGTTAGACAAAAACATGACATCAAAAGATCCTTTGCATTTTGTGGATACAAAAAAATATGCAGAGCGATTGAAAGATGTAATGGAAAAAACTCATCTTAAAGATGCTGTTCGTACCGGAGTTGGAAAATCTAAAGGAAAAGAACTTGTAATTTGCTGTATGGATTTCGCTTTTATTGGTGGATCTATGGGAGCTGTTGTAGGTGAAAAAATCGCAAGAGGTATTGATCACGCGATCAAAAACAAATTGCCTTTTGTTATGATTTCTAAATCTGGTGGAGCTCGTATGATGGAAGCTGCTTATTCATTAATGCAATTAGCAAAAACATCTGTAAAATTAGCGCAGCTTGCTGAAGCTGGTTTACCTTACATTTCTTTATGTACAGACCCAACTACAGGAGGAACAACTGCATCTTACGCCATGTTAGGAGACATCAATATCTCTGAGCCAGGCGCTTTGATTGGTTTCGCTGGTCCGCGTGTTGTTCGTGATACTACAGGAAAAGATTTACCAGAAGGTTTTCAAACTGCTGAGTTTCTTTTAGAGCACGGTTTCCTTGACTTTATTACACCAAGAAAAGATTTAAAAGACAAAATCAACTTATATATTGATTTGATTCAGAATAGTACAATTAGATAGTTTTCGAACTTCTTAACATATAAAATCCCATTCGCTTCGGCTGATGGGATTTTTTTATATCTTTATTTTAAATCTTATTTCTATGACGAGAATTTTTATTGGTATTATGATTTGTTTGCTCCTTATGAGTTGTGGCAAGAAAGAAGAAAAAACAACTGAACAAAATTTTACTTATATTATTTCCAAAGAGAATGAGAAATACTTAAAAGAATTAAAAATAAAAAAGATTCCTCCGCCTCCTCCAGGATTCTACGGATACAATCAAATCATAATAGATACAAACAATAACTTCTATTTCTATCAAAAAGAAACTATAGGCTGGCATTGTGTTCAATCGCCGTCAGATACAATTCCGGATTTCATCAATATTGAACCTAATGATATTATTAAAATACCTAATCATAGTTTAAGCGATTTCATTAAAGAAAACATTGCCAACAAAGATGAACGACATACAATGCTTGTATTTGCATCTCAAAACGACACAATTAAAAATAAAGACTTCGAAAAGACTTTAGACTTTTTAAATAATCCATCAGCTAGCAAAATAAAATATTTCACTATAAGAAGATCTACACAGGAAGAAGATACTGTTTTAAAGTATAAAAAAAACAATCAGCCTTACTACTCAGATAATATAAAATGGGATAATAAAAGAATCACATTCCCTTTCATAAAACCGAAATTGAATCGTTCAAACTAAGTAAAAAATATTTCTTAGCTTTTAACTTTAGCTAAACACATTCATACTTGTCTGAAAAATTGTATTTTTGTTTATAATATAACAGTAAATAATAGTTTTGCACCCCAGTTAAGCTATTAGAAAATGTATTAAACATAAATTCACCTGTTTTTTACTAAGATCGATTTTCTTTGAAGCAATATAAATATCTTTGAACTATGAGCATAGCAACAAAACCAAATCATATAGGACGAAAAATTAGCCGTATTCGTGAACTTAAAGACATGAAGCAAGAAGCTTTGGCTCAGGCTTTAGGAACTAATCAACAGGCAATTTCGGCTATTGAAAACAGCGAAACAATAGAGGATGGAAAACTCGCCGATATAGCAAAAGCACTTGGAGTAAGTGTTGAAGCTATAAAAAACTTTACTGAAGAAAATATGATTACTTATTTCAATAATTTTTACGACAATAGTTTTGCACATGGAATGACTAGTCCACACAATTGTACATTCAACCCATTAGACAAAGTAGTTGAACTTTATGAACGTTTAGTTCAGGTAGAAAAAGAAAAGAATGAATATTTGGAAAAATTATTAAAAGAGAAATAATCTTTTTTAAAAATATACTAACTTAAAAATCCTAAGGAAAATATTCTTGGGAATTTTTTTATATAAATTTCAAAGGAATAAATTCCCATTGCTACAAAACAAATCTCTCCTACGAAACATTACATGTATAATCAAAAACCTTAGAACCTTAACAACTCAGCATCTCGGAACCTTGAACAAAAACCTACATTCCTGTTCGAATTGCTTCAACAGGGTCAAGATTTGCGGCTGAAATTGCTGGCAAAATCCCTGAAATTAATCCGATAAGTGCGGCAAGAGTTGTTCCTAAAACAATATTTCCAAAACTTAAAACAAATTCAAAATCGAGTACTTTAGTTAAGATCAGGGCAATTCCCCAAACCATTATCAAACCTATAACTCCACCAATTACAGAAAGTATTATTGCTTCAAACAAAAATTGAAATAATATAAAACGATTTTTAGCTCCAAGTGATTTTTGAATTCCAATTAAATTCGTTCTTTCTTTTACGGAAACGAACATAATATTAGCGATTCCGAAACCTCCAACCAAAAGAGAAAATCCGCTAATAATCCACCCTACAACATTCATCTGACCAAGAATTCCATCAATAAAATCAGTAAATCCAGAAAGTACATTGATGAAAAAATTATCCATCTCCCCTGCTTTCATTCCGCGAATTGCTCGTAATTTTTGTGCAACTTCGGCTTTATAAGCATCCATATCAATACCTTTTACAGGTTTCAAAACAATTACCGGCGTCATGGCATCGTTGTCACCGTACATTCTGCGTAAAAAATTTGCCGGAAAATAAACCGAAGTATCATTACTGTCTCCAAAAAATCCTGCACCTTGTTTTTTCATTACACCAATAACGGTAAAACGTTGTCCGTATAAACGAATACTTTTTCCAATTGGATCGCTTGCACCAAAAAGTCCATCGGCAATATCATATCCTAAAACAATCACCGCAGTTCCTGAATTTGATTCTGATTCATTGTAAAATCTTCCTTTATCAAAACTTAAACCGTCAATATCGACCATTTCAAAAGAAGACGGAACCATATTTACATCGGCAACGGTTTTTGAATCGTATTTTAAACTTTCTCGGTTTACAAAAAGCTGATAACCTACCTGATCTGTATTATTTAGTGAGTTTTTTAAGTTGATATACTCATCATATTTTACGTTTGGAAATTGCTCTCTTTTCCATTGTGGAATTTCAGATGGCCCGAAGCAATATTTCATTAAATAAATCGTATTTTTATCTAAGCTGCTCAAATCTTTAGAAATTTTTCGGTCTAAAGAATCAACGGCAGCTAATACGGCAATAATCGAAAAAATACCAATTGTAACGCCCAATAATGATAATAAAGTTCGTAACTTATTATTTCGTAAAGCGTTTATGGCAAAGCTCAAACTTTCTTTTAATAATCGTAGATAAAGAAGCATATGATAGTATTTTTCAATAAAGTAAAATTCAATAAATTAAAATCAAAAACCTAATAAAAGTTAACTTACTCATCAGTAGATTTTTTTAGCATAATGTTACATTAATTTCTTTAAAATAATATTTAAAAAAACTACTTTTGCAGTCTGAAAATCATAACTACACAATGAGCACAACTAAAACAATACAATCAGCATTAATATCAGTTTTTTCGAAAGATGGATTAGAACCAATCGTTAGAAAATTACATGAACAAAATGTTACACTTTATTCGACCGGAGGAACTGAAGATTTCATTAAAAACCTTGGAATTCCTGTAGTTCCTGTTGAAGATATTACTTCTTTTCCTGAAATTTTTGGTGGAAGAGTAAAAACATTACACCCGAAAATTTTTGGCGGAATTTTAAATCGTCAGGATAACGAAAGTGATGTTCAGCAAATGAAGGAATTTGATATTCCGCAAATTGATTTGGTAATTGTTGATTTGTATCCTTTTGAAAAAACAGTTGCTTCTGGTGCAAGCGAACAAGATATTATTGAAAAAATTGATATTGGTGGAATTTCATTGATTCGTGCCGGTGCAAAAAACTTTAAAGACACTGTAATTGTGGCTTCGGTAAACGAATACAGTTTACTTTTAGATTTGATTACGGAGCAAAATGGAGCAACAACTCTTGAAAACAGAAGATTGTTTGCAACTAAAGCTTTTCATGTTTCATCTCATTATGATGGCGCAATTTTTAATTATTTTAATACAGACGAAACCATTTACAAAGAAAGTATTGCAAATGGTCAGATTTTAAGATATGGAGAAAATCCTCACCAAAAAGGATTCTTTTTTGGAGATTTTGATGCAATGTTTAAAAAAGTTCACGGAAAAGAGTTATCTTACAATAATCTATTAGATGTTGATGCTGCAGTAAACTTAATTAATGAGTTTAAAACTGACGGACCAACATTTGCAATTTTAAAACATAACAATGCTTGCGGTTTAGCTTCAAGAAAAACAATTAGTGAAGCTTATTTAGCAGCTTTGGCTTGTGATCCTACATCTGCTTTTGGTGGAGTTTTGATTGCAAACACTAAAATCGATTTGGCTACAGCTCAAGAAATCAACAAATTGTTTTGTGAAGTTGTAATTGCTCCAAGTTATGATGATGATGCAATTGAGGTTTTACAAGAAAAGAAAAACAGAATTATATTAGTTCAAAATGAAGTTGAATTACCGTCAAGACAAGTAAGAACATGTCTTAATGGTTTGTTAATTCAGGACAGAAACAATATTACAGATAATAAAGAGCATTTAAAAACCGTTACTATCACAGAGCCTACTGCTCAAGAAATAGAAGATTTGATATTTGCTTCAAAAATTTGTAAAAACACAAAATCTAATACGATTGTTTTTGCAAAAAACGGAACATTAATTTCTTCAGGTACTGGCCAGACATCAAGAGTTGATGCTTTGGTACAAGCTGTAGATAAAGCTAAAGCTTTTGGATTTGATTTAACAGGCGCTTCAATGGCAAGTGATGCATTTTTCCCATTTCCGGACTGTGTAGAATTAGCCAAAAAAGTAGGAATTACCGCAGTAATTCAGCCAGGAGGTTCAATAAAAGATGAATTAAGCATAAATTATTGCAATGAAAATAATGTTGCAATGGTATTTACAGGAACACGTCATTTTAAACATTAATTTGTTTAACTTTGTTCAAAATAATTTTTTAACATTTTAAACCCCTAAAAAACTTATGGGATTTTTTGATTTCATGACCGAGGATATTGCGATAGACCTTGGTACCGCAAACACTTTAATCATACATAATGATAAAGTTGTTATTGATAGTCCGTCGATCGTTGCACGTGATAGAATATCAGGCAAAATCATTGCTGTTGGTAAAGAAGCTAACATGATGCAGGGTAAGACACATGAAAACATCAAGACCATAAGGCCATTGAAGGATGGTGTAATTGCAGATTTTGATGCTTCAGAAAAAATGATCAATATGTTCATTAAAAGTATTCCGGCATTGAAAAAAAGAATGTTTACTCCAGCCTTAAGAATGGTAGTATGTATTCCGTCTGGTATTACTGAGGTTGAGATGAGAGCTGTAAAAGAGTCTTGTGAAAGAGTAAACGGAAAAGAAGTTTATTTGATTCACGAGCCTATGGCTGCAGCAATTGGTATTGGTATTGATATCATGCAACCAAAAGGAAACATGATTGTTGATATTGGAGGTGGTACAACTGAAATCGCCGTTATTGCATTAGGCGGAATTGTATGTGATAAATCTGTAAAAATTGCAGGTGACGTTTTCACAAATGATATCGTTTATTACATGCGTACACAACACAATTTATTTGTTGGAGAAAGTACTGCAGAAAAAATAAAAATTCAAATTGGAGCTGCTATCGAAGATTTAGATGGACCTCCTGAAGACATGTCAGTTCAAGGTAGAGATTTACTTACGGGTAAACCAAAACAAGTTGATGTTTCTTATAGAGAAATTGCTAAAGCATTAGACAAATCTATTCAACGTATTGAAGATGCTGTAATGGAAACTTTATCTCAAACTCCTCCTGAATTAGCTGCTGATATTTATAACACAGGTATTTATCTTGCAGGTGGTGGATCGATGTTAAGAGGTTTGGACAAACGTATTTCGCAAAAAACTGATTTACCGGTTTATATTGCTGAAGACCCTTTAAGAGCAGTTGTTCGTGGAACTGGAATGGCGCTTAAAAATATTGCAAAATTTAAAAGCATCTTAATAAAATAAGATCTAAAAATAATTCTTTATTAGAGTTGAATTGAATCATTCAACTCTAATAAAATTTGAAACCCAAAAGCATATCCTGAAACAAAATAACCCGAACAAGAAATGCAGCAAATTTTTAATTTCATTATAAAAAACAGTAATCGATTGCTGTTTTTGCTGCTTTTAGGTATTTCGTTGGTACTCACAATTCAATCTCATTCATTTCATAGAAGCAGAGTAATCAATTCCGCCAATTTTTTAAGCGGAGGTGTTTATGAAAGAATCAATCGCGTAAACGAATATTTGAATTTAAGAACTGAGAATGACGAACTGGTACTTGAAAACGCAAGATTAAAAAGTCTTTTATTTAATAAAGAAGACACTACAAAAATACCTTTGAGTGATAGCATAAAAGGAGTAAAACCTGCTGACATCATTGTTTCAAAAGTTATTCATAATTCATACAGCACACACGAAAACTATATTACTTTAAATTCCGGATCAAAAGAAGGAGTTAAGCAAGATATGGGCGTTATCAACAGTTTAGGAATTATTGGTGTTGTAGATAATACTTCGCCAAATTACTCAACTGTAGTGAGTATTTTGAATATGAAATCTCAGATTAATGCGAAAATTAAAAAATCAAATCACTTTGGTTCTTTAACCTGGGACGGAAAAAGCACAGGATTTGTTCAGTTAGAAGATGTTCCTAGATTAGCTTCTATCAAAAAAGGAGACACTATTGTTACCGGAGGACAATCTGTAATTTTCCCTGAAGGAATAAATATTGGAACAGTAGATGTTGTATACAAAAAAGAAAATACAAGTTTTTATGTTATAAAAGTTAAACTATTTAACGATATGACGAATCTTGGACATGTTTATATCATCAAAAGTAAAGACAGAGAAGAACTTATTAATTTAGAAAAAAAGGAGAAAGATGAATAGCGCATTGTTAGTCAATATTTTTCGATTTATTGTATTACTGGCAATTCAGGTTGTTATTTTTAATAACATGAATTTTTTAGGATACATAAGTCCTTTTCCTTATATTCTATACATCATACTCTATCCGGTAAACAGTAACAGATCAGGATTAATAATCTCGAGTTTTTTACTTGGTCTTACCATGGATATGTTTTGTAATTCTGGCGGAATCCATGCAACAGCTTGTGTTATTTTAGCCTATTACAGACCTTATATTTTCAAATTCTCTTTTGGACTGAGCTACGAATATCAAACTATTAAATTAAATGAATCACTTACACCTGAACGTTTTTCATTTATTTTAGTATCTGTTTTGCTTCATCACATCATACTTTTTGTACTTGAAGCTTTTCAATTTAAATTTGTCTGGGATATCTTATTGCGAACATTATTTAGTTCGATTTTTACGATAATCATTTCAATCATAATAATATATCTTATTAAGCCTAATAGAAGATGAGAAAAGTCCTGCTGCCCTCTTTAATTATTATTGCAGCATCTTTGCTAGTGATCAGGATCTTTTATTTGCAAATTATTGATGATTCTTTTAAATTAAAATCAGAAAATAATGCAATAAAAAAAGCGTATGACTATCCTGAAAGAGGATATATATACGACAGAAATGGTAAGTTATTAGTAGCAAATCAGGCTTCTTATGACATCATGGTTATTCCGCGAGAAATTAAGAAAGATCTAAATGTTACTGAATTCTGCAACTTACTAAGTATTGCTCCTGAAGAATATTATAAAAGAATTGCAAAAGCTAAAGTATATAGCCCACGATTACCATCAGTTTTTCTTGCACAATTAAACAAGTCAGAATTTGCTGCTTTTCAGGAAAAAATCAGAAAATACGATGGTTTTTATTTCCAGAAAAGATCTCTTCGTGATTACGAAGTAGATTATGGCGCTAATATTTTTGGTTTTATCACACAGGTAAATGAAAACTTGATTGCTAAAAACCCTTATTACAACAGTGGGGATTTAATTGGAAAACAAGGTGTTGAAGAAAGTTATGAAGAAATTTTACGCGGTATAAAAGGTGTAAAATACATTCAGAAAGATAAATACAACCGAGAAATTGGTTCTTATAAAGATGGAAAATATGATACCATTGCCGTTGCCGGAGAAGATATCAATTTAACTATAGATGCTGAACTTCAAAAGTATGGCGAGGAATTAATGATTAATAAACGAGGAGGAATTGTTGCCATTGAGCCTAAATCAGGTGAAATTTTGGCATTAGTAACTGCTCCGTCATACGATCCGGGCATTTTGGTTGGAAGACAACGTTCTAAAAACTACACGCTTTTATATCACGATTCTATTGCGAAACCTTTATATGACAGAGGACTTCTGGCGGAATATCCTCCTGGCTCTCCATTTAAAATATTGACTGGTTTAGTTGCTTTACAAGAAGGCGTTATCAATGAACAGACTACTTTTATGTGTCACCATGGATTTAGTTATGGTGGTGGTCGTTTTATGAAATGTCACGGCTTTGGCCCACATCAATTGCATAACGGTATATACAATTCCTGCAACACTTATTTTGCAAATGCTTACATGCTAACCATTAATAAATATTCTGATCCGGGTAAAGCAGTTGACGTTTGGAGTGATCACGTAAAAAGTTTTGGTTTGGGCCAGTTTATGGGATATGATTTACCAACTGGTAAAAAAGGAAATATTCCAACATCTAAAACATACAAAAAAATATACCCTAATGGAGGCTGGAGAAGCACAACAATTATATCCAACTCTATTGGTCAGGGAGAAGTTTTGATGACGCCTATACAATTAGCGAATATGATGGCGACTGTGGCCAATCAGGGTTACTATTATACGCCTCATATCATTAAACAGATTGAAGGCAAAAAAATAGATGCTAAATTTACCACTAAACACGAAACGACTATTGACAAAAAATATTTCCCTCCAGTTATAAGCGGACTATTTGATGTATATAACAAAGGAACAGCTTATGCTCTTAGAGTAGAAGGCATCGATATTTGTGGAAAAACAGGTACCGCAGAAAACTTTGCTAAGATTAACGGAAAAAGAACTCAGCTTAAAGATCACTCTATTTTTGTTGCCTTTGCTCCAAAAGATAATCCTAAAATTGCTATTGCAATTATGATCGAAAACGGAGGTTTTGGTGCTACAGTTGCAGGGCCAATTGCGAGTTTAATGATTGAGAAATATCTAAGAAAAAAGATTACAAGAAATGACTTAGAAGTGCGTGTTTTAAACAAAAGTTTAGCAAGCGAATATGCCAAATTAGGAGGAATGAATGATGCAAGTGCTATCGAATCGACTCCTAAAGATTCTGTTTTAAAAGCTAAAATTGTTGTTCCGAAAGTTCCAACAGCACCAAAAACAGAAGTTAAAAAAACAACAGTAGACACTACTAAACAGAACTAACAAGGATTATTTCAAATGAAAAATCAAAGTGTAAAAAATAATATTGACTGGATAAGTGTCTTTATCTACATTGCCTTAGTAACATTAGGGTGGTTAAATATTTATTCCTCTTCATTATTATCAACTGACGGAACGTATCAGAAACAATTAATTTTTATTGGATGTACTATTCCTCTAATTTTTGTTGTGCTGTTTGTTGATGGAAAATTTTACGAAAAGTACGCCAGTATTATCTTTGGAGTAGCCTTATTATCGTTAGCCGGATTGTTTCTTTTTGGAAAAACTATTGCCGGTCAGAGATGTTGGTATGCCATTGGAGGCTTTACAATACAACCATCTGAATTTGCAAAAGCAGCAACATCATTAGCATTAGCAAAATATCTGAGTGATACTCAAATTAATTTAAAGGAAACAAACAGGCAAATTCAGGCATTAGCTATTGTATTTTTACCCGTTATTTTGATTCTTCCTCAACCCGATCCCGGAAGTGCATTAATATATAGTATTTTTATCGTCGTTTTGTTTAGAGAAGGTTTGCCTTCATGGTATGTCTGGACAGGTTTTATTACTATATTATTATTTGTATTAACCCTTGTTTTAGAGCCCTATGTCGTAATATTAATCGCACTGGGAGTTTTAATCATTATACATTTTAAAGGTAGGGCGGTTGATCGAAATTTACTTTTAAGTGCAATACTTTTAGCATTAATTTCCGGTTTCGTTTTATCTGTGGATTATGTTTTTGATAATGTTTTCAAGCAACACCATAGAGATCGTTTTAATATCTTATTAGGAAAAAGTGTCGATATGAAAGGTATCGGATACAATACTAATCAATCTGAAATTGCAATTGGATCCGGTGGCTGGATAGGAAAAGGTTTTCTGGAAGGAACTCAGACTAAAGGAGGTTTTGTTCCTGAACAACATACCGATTATATTTTTACAACCGTTGGTGAAGAATGGGGCTTTGCAGGATCTCTTGTTGTTATTCTTCTTTTTGTTGGATTACTTTTAAGAGTAATTTATTTAGCGGAAAGGCAAAAGACAAAATTCAGTAGGGTTTATGGTTATTGCGTTGCAGGAATTCTCTTCACGCACTTTTTTGTAAACATTGCCATGGTGGTTGGAATTTTTCCAACAATTGGAGTCCCCCTACCTTTCTTTTCATACGGAGGTTCCGGACTTTGGGGATTCACAATTTTGTTGTTTATTTTCTTAAAAATGGATGCTAATAAGGTAAATGAATGGTAGTTTAGTTTAATAATTTATTATTTACAGAATTATTAAAAACTTTCATCTCTCATCTCAGATAATTAAAATTTAATTTTGAAGCTCAGCAGAATTTTCAAGATTAGATTATGTTTCCTGATTAAATAACATAGAAAATCATTCTTATAATTTCATTCTAAAAACATAGCCCACGGTTTCAACCGTGGGAAGGCAATATATTATTATCGCTCCATATCCTACTTTGAGATATAAATTAAAAAACATTAAGTACACGGATTTCAAACCTGAATACCATAAAAAAAGTCCGAAGCTTAAAACTTCGGACTTTTTTTATTTTATATTTTTTTACTCATTATATTTTTTCAACTGGTCTTTTCTTTAATAGTTTAAGTAAAACCGGGAATGTAGAGATTATAACTATAATGATTATAATATATTCTATATGTTCTTTTAGATCTATACCTTGTTTAAGGAATACTCCATATAAATAATGTCCTGAAAAAATTAATATGAAAGACCACAAAAATGAGCTCAAAATATTATAGAACATAAATTTCTTTTTATCCATAGAAACTATACCGGCAATAATTGGTGCAAAGGTTCTGAAAATTGGTAGAAAACGAGCATAAATAATTGCTTTACCACCATACTTTTCAAAGAAATCTTTTGATTGTAAAAGATATTTCTTTTTAAACAAGAAAGTATCTTCTTTTTTAAATAAGTAATATCCGCTTTTAGCACCGAACCAATAACCTGTCATGTTTCCAAAAACTCCCATAACGGCTACCAAAACGGAAAGTATAAAAACGTTTAGAAAATCATTAGGAATATAAACCACATTTTGAATTAGGTCACGACTGTAGATACCTGCTAAAAAAAGCAAACTATCTCCTGGTAGA
Organism: Flavobacterium sp. LC2016-13; assembly: GCF_009707955.1. Classification (GTDB taxonomy): domain Bacteria; phylum Bacteroidota; class Bacteroidia; order Flavobacteriales; family Flavobacteriaceae; genus Flavobacterium. Next base: position 679,981 of record NZ_WMDQ01000001.1, read on the forward strand.
AAAAAACCTGCGAAAAGCCCTGTTTCAGCAAAAATTATAAACAGAACAATATACAAACCAATTTGAAAACCTCCAATACTTAAAGTAATATAAAATTCAGGGTTGATTAATTGGGTCCAATCAAAATTATTCATAAAATGGTTTGGTTACATTTATAGTGTGTGAAAGTAACAATAATTTACTTTAACCACAATAAAATACGGTTTTTTAAAGATAAATTAACTATTCAAAAAAGGCCCGGACATTAAAATCCGGGCTATAAAAATAGCTATCTCTCATACTTACAACACGTATGCAAATTATCATAATCTTCCTGAGATGCTTTTACTTCTTTGGTATCATGACCTACTTTTGCAATCGCTTTATTTAAATCAGTTGGCGAACATTTCTCTTCGTTTAATATAACGGTCAGCTGATGAGAATTAATATCCCAATTTGCAGTTTTTACGCCTGGAACGCTAAAAGCAGCTTTTTCGATTCGCTTTTTGCATTGCTCACAGTTCCCGTTTACTTCTGTCGTGTATTTTAAATTCTTGTTCTTTTTAGTTTGAGCCTGAGCTGAAAATCCTAAAAAGGTGATCATTAGTATTAAAGCTATATTTTTACTTATGCTTTCGTGAATCGCTGATTTCATTTTGTTTATTATTTATTGTTATTGAAATTGATTTCTATTTTATTTTAAATCGCAATCCTGCGTAATACATCTGTCCAAAAATTGGAGCATAAGCTACAGAAGCATCAAAGTTAGGGCCAAAAGGATCATTGGCTCCTAAAATTGCTTTTTCTTGTTTATAATTCCCGATATTTTCGCCACCAATATAAACCTCAAATACAGAAGAAAAAACTCTTGTAACCTGTAAATTCATAACAGCATAAGAAGGTGAAAAATCGGTAAACTGATCTTCTACAGGATTTGTTGCGGTGTAAGGTAATTGTTGTTTTCCTGACCAATTAAACGTGTAATCAAATTTCCATTGCTTATCATTATTCAAATTGGTTTCATATTCAAGATTCCCTAAAAAACGATGTTTCGCCTGTAAAGGACGTTGGAATGTTCCTCTTAAATAATCGGTTTGAATATCATAATATTTATAAGCTGTTCTTAAATTCAAATTATGAATTAACTCATAATTAAATTCTATCTGCAAACTGTTTGCAAACGAATTTCCTTTTAGATTATAGAACAAAACTTGCTGTGGACTTTGCATTACATCGACAACGGCCTGATTTTGAAAATCGGTTCGGTAAAGATCGAAACCTGCTTCGGCATTTTTATTGAAAATTTTGAATTTCTGAGAAAAGCTAATGCCGTAATTCCAGGCTATTTCAGGATTTAAACCATAAATTTTTCCATTATTATCTAAAATCGAAAAAGTTCTTGAACTTGCAAAAAGCTGTTGATTTTCTGCAAAAATATTAGCAGAACGTTTTCCTCTTCCTGCAGAAAAACGAAGAACCCCATCCTTCCAAGGATTGTATCGTACATGCAAACGCGGTGTTACAAAAAAACCTAATCTATTATGATTATCAACTCTTCCGCCTAATATCACACTGAAATTATCGGTATTATCGTAAGTGTATTCAAAAAATGCTCCAACCGAATTATCAATTCTGCTATAATCATTTACATTCACAAACTCTTGGTATTGATCATACGTAAAATTTAATCCCGTTGTAAATTTATGCATTGTATTATTGATAATCGAATTGAAAATTAAGTTCGAATAAAAACTGTTCTGCTTAATATCATATTGGTTTAAACCAAAGTAAGAATCTTGATTATGGCTATTAAAAGCATTTTGAAAGCCAATACTCTGATATGGCATATCTTTAAAAACATATCCAATTTTTGTAGAAACTTCAAAACGTTCTGTATTTATTTCTGAACCCCAATGATTGGTTGTTCCACGATCTCTGTCTTTATCAAAATCAACTTCGCCAGTTTGTTTTTTATCATTCATATATCTAAAATTGATAAAACTTACCAAGCCACTTTCGGGATTATAATATTGATATCGATTTAAAACATTAATTTGTTTCCCTAATGGATTATCCAGAAATCCGTCGTTATTCATATCGTTTTTTGCCACGCGTGTATTTCCGTGAACAAACAAACTTGTGGCCCATTTATCAGATAATTTTTTATTGAAATGGGTATTAAGTTCAAAACGAGAATCTGTAGATCCGTAAGCGTTTAGAAAAAACGGAATATCACTTAAAGGTTTTAAAAGTTCTGTATTGATTTGGCCTGAAATACTTTCGTAACCATTAATAACGCTTCCGGCACCTTTGGTAATCTGAACACTTTCGATCCAGGTTCCAGGCGTAAAAGATAATCCATATGCTTGGGAGGCACCACGAACGGAAGGAATATTTTCTTCGGTAATCATCAAATACGGACTTGTTAAACCCAGCATTTTTATTTGTTTGGTTCCTGTTAAAGCATCTGAGAAATTAACATCTATTGATGGATTGGTTTCGAAACTTTCGGCCAAATTACAACATGCAGCTTTAAGTAGTTCTTTACTTGTAACTAAAGTTGTATTAGAGGTAAGTGTATAGGATTTTTTAAGTCCTTTTTGTTTTTTTGTAATCTTTACTTCTTCCAAATCTTCTTGCGAAAACACAGAAACAGATAGTAAAAGCATAACAAAAAGTGTTATATTTTTTTGCATAGAAAATGATTTTAATATTATTTAGAATATCTGAAGTTTTCAATAAGTGAAAAACATTCAAATAAGTAATACAAGCCATATATGGCTTGATTCTAAATATTAAAATCAGGAATAAAAAATATATTGATGGTATAACTTGAATAAGGGGGGCGCATTCGCATCAGAATAATACGAAATGATTTGATTGCTCTTGAAATTCGGAATTGATAAAAAAGCAATTGGCTTAAATTCCTGAATTACTGCAGGAAAAGCAATCTGAAAAAAGAATATTTTAAAAGTAGCATCATCTGATTTTTTTTCAAAATGAACCACTTTGTCTTTACAACAAGAAGATTTTTTTTCGGATGCGCCACAGCATTTTTTTTCTGGTGCGGCAGAAGCTGTTGTATTTAAAGAAACGGAAGCAATTTTACCTCCACAATAATGCACATCAAAAGCAAACCCAATGTTGGAAACCAACAATAGGAACGCTAAAAATAATCCGGTGCACTTTCTTAACTTCATATTGCAAAACTATCTAAAAGACTTGAAAAAAGATGTAATAAAATGTTATTTTTTAAGATTTTGCTGCTGATAATAAAATGCAGGAATAAAAAGTAAGACAAATATGGGCTGAATAATAAATCTTCTAACATAAAAAAGAAGCCAGCTCCCATCAGGATAATAATTAAGAATTGCCAAAAACATTCCTAAAAGAAATATTAAAAAAAACACATATAAAAAAATGCTAAACTTAACAATATCAATATCCTGAAATAAGGAATAAATCAATAACACTGACAAAATAGTGTTTAAAAAATATCGGAATAAAAGTCCTTCAAAGAGTTTTAAAGCATCAACTTGCGGAAAAGCCATATCTTTAATTTCACCACTAAAATAAGGCAAAAAAGGATCATAAAACAATTCTCTTTCAAAAGCCCTAATAATGGCAAAACACAGAACAACTATGATTGCAATTATTATTTTCAACTTATGTTCCAGAATTTTATTTAGCATATTTTGAAAATTTATTCACCCAAATAATCCACAAAAGAAAAACTAATCCGTAAATTATTAACGGAAACAGAACTCCGTGCAAAATATGTTCTTTTTCAGGAAAATGAAATAATAAAATCGTTAATGACGCAATTCGAATAACATTTAATACATATATAATAAGGCCTCCAAATAGAATAAAAATTAACGTTGTTTTAATTTTTCCGGAAAAAGCAATTACGAAAGAAATAAATAGAATAATAACACTTACAGCATTACAGCCTTCAACAATTCTAAGTGTGTACTTTTTATTATACCAAACCTCAAGACAAGGATTCGAAATGCTTTTAAAAATATTTACATCAGAATTAAATAAGTGCATTAGCTGATCGACATTACGACCAACAATATTGCTTATTCCGTCGATATCATTTGTTTCAAAACTATTTAGATAATATCTATAAGCCACTGTAAGTAAGATATAAGCAGCAAAAAATGTGCTTATGAAAATTAAAAACGGCTTAAATTGAAGTAAATATTTTCTCAAAGGATTTTTTTTTCAAATTTATGCTTTTTTTGAGTTCAGCTTTAAATACTTTTGTATAAAATTTTTATACTATGACATTTCAGGAATTACAACCAAAAATAAGTGCTATTGTAGCCGACACAAATCTAGTTAGAGACGAAAAACTATTAACTATCTGCCAATTACTAAACGAAAACGTTGAATATTATAACTGGGTTGGTTTTTATTTTGCCAATCACGAAAACAAAACTTTGCACTTAGGCCCTTATGTAGGTGCTGAAACCGACCATACTGTTATTCCTTTTGGAAAAGGAATTTGTGGACAGGTTGCTGAAAGCAATGCCAATTTTGTTGTGCCGGATGTAGCTGCTCAAGACAATTATATTGCTTGTAGCTTTACTGTAAAGTCTGAAATTGTGGTTCCTTTATTTGTAAATGGAGTGAATATTGGCCAAATTGATATTGATAGCCACGTTATAGATCCTTTTACAGAAGCTGACGAAAGATTTTTAGAGTTTGTGAATCAAGAGGTTGCTAAGTTATTCTAAAAGACCTTTTTTAATGTATAAAAAAATAGATCTGAATGAAAAAAAATGTATTCATTATATTTCTTCTTATAAGTTCAGTCAATCTATTTGGGCAAATTAATCTTGTTTCAAAGAAAATTTTCCTTGACTCATTAAATCGTGAAGCTACACCCGAAAACTATGTCTACACAAGAGTAATAACTAATTATTCTCAAAAAAGCGCGCGCTACGTTGTAACCGATTTTTACAAAAACGGAAGAAAAAAAATGACGGGCTGCACTTTAGATAAAGGCATTTTAAAAAAGGATGGAGAGTTTATTTATTATTTTAAAAATGGATCGAAAGAATCTGTTGTAAATTATTCTGAAGATCATAAAGTTGGCAAAGAAATTAATTGGTACGAAAACCAAAGTAAAAAATCTGAGAAACAGAATTCGTGGAATCCTAAAACCAAAACATCTCAAACTTTAATTCTTAATTTTTGGGATGAAAATAAAAATCAAACCGTAGTTGATGGAAATGGCGAATATGAGGAAAATGATGGCATTATAACTCAAAAAGGAATTATTAAAAACGGTTTAAAACAGGGTGTTTGGATAGGAAATGATGCTTTACGCAAAGTTTCATTTACAGATAATTATGATCAGGGAATTCTAATTTCGGGAACAAGTGTAGACGAGAACAATATAAAACTTTCCTATTCTTCTTTAGCAGAAAAACAAACTGGTAAAAAGGTTCTTAAATTAAAATAAGTTTTAGTTTGATAATTAGCCTCGAAACCAATCATAAATAGCTATATTTAAAACCAAACTACTTTAAAATCAGCAAAAAAGGATTATTTACACCTGAATTTGATTAATTATTAAAATTTTCAAAGTTTAAATTTATTTTTTCGGAAAAAAGATGTAATTTTGCACCCGTCTTACAAAGGATGTATGACATACATAAAAATCATTAAATAATATTGGAATGTATTTAACTAAAGAAAAGAAGGAAGAGATTTTTGCACAACACGGTGAAGCAACAAACACTGGAAAAGCAGAAGGTCAGATTGCATTGTTCACTTACAGAATTTCACACTTAACTGAGCACTTGAAAAAAAATCGTCACGATTACAACACTGAGCGTTCACTTGTACTATTAGTAGGTAAAAGAAGAGCTTTGTTAGATTACTTGAAAAAGAAAGAGATCAACAGATATCGTGAGATTATCAAAGTATTGAATATCAGAAAATAATCAATATAGAAAAGAGGTGCGAAAGTGCCTCTTTTTGTTTTTACATTACAAGCATTTTATAAGAAAAAAAGTTTGGTTTTTCATTGGGTTTTAGATTAACAACAACTACACACAACAACTACAACACAACTAAAACCCATTGTATAACCAATAAGGAAAAATTATGATTCCACAATTATTTGTAGAAAAGATCGATTTAGGTGATGGAAGAAGCATCACAATCGAGACGGGTCGTTTAGCTAAACAAGCTGACGGTTCGGTAGTAGTAAGAATGGGCGACACGATGATACTTGCAACAGCAGTTTCAGCTCGTAGCGCTAACCCAGCGGTAGATTTTTTACCATTAACGGTAGATTATCGCGAAAAATTTGCAGCAGCAGGTCGTTTCCCTGGTGGTTTCTTCAAGAGAGAAGCTCGCCCAAGTGATAGCGAAGTATTAACAATGAGATTAGTAGACCGTGTTTTACGTCCGCTTTTCCCAGACGATTACCATGCTGAAACGCAAGTTATGATTCAATTAATGTCTCATGATGAAGAAGTTATGCCAGACGCTTTAGCTGGTTTAGCAGCATCTGCAGCATTAGCAGTTTCAGACATTCCTTTTTATAACTTAATTTCAGAAGTACGTGTTGCACGTATTGACGGAAAATTTGTTATCAATCCAAGCAGAGAAGATTTAGAAAAATCTGATATCGATATGATGATTGGAGCTTCTATGGATTCTGTTGCAATGGTTGAAGGAGAGATGAAAGAAATCTCAGAAGCTGAAATGGTTGAGGCAATTAAATTTGCTCACGAAGCTATTAAAGTTCAAATTCAGGCACAATTACGTTTGCAAGCTGCTTTTGGTAAAAAAGAAATTCGTACTTACGAAGGTGAAAAAGAAAATGAAGAAATTTACAAAAAAGTAAAAGCTGCAGCATACGATAAAATATATAATATTGCAAAAGTTGGTTCAGCTAAACATGAAAGATCCGCTGCATTTGCTGAAGTAAAAGAAGAAGTAAAAGCTTTATTTACAGAAGAAGAATTAGCTGCTGATGGAGATTTAGTTTCTAAATATTTTTACAAAACAAACAAAGAAGCTGTTCGTAATGTAGTATTAGAATTAGGTGTTCGTTTAGATGGTAGAAAAACTACAGATATCAGACCAATTTGGTGTGAAACTGATTATTTACCAAGAGTTCACGGTTCATCTTTATTTACACGTGGAGAAACTCAAGCATTGGCTACAGTAACTTTAGGAACTTCCAGAGAAGCAAACCAAATCGATTCTCCATCTGAGCAAGGTGAAGAGAAATTCTACTTACACTATAACTTTCCTCCTTTCTCAACTGGTGAAGCAAAACCATTAAGAGGAACTTCAAGAAGAGAAGTTGGTCACGGTAACTTAGCTCAAAGAGCTTTAAAAAACATGATTCCTGCTGATTGTCCTTACACAATTCGTATTGTTTCTGAGGTTTTAGAATCTAACGGTTCTTCTTCTATGGCTACAGTTTGTGCCGGAACAATGGCTTTGATGGATGCTGGAGTTCAAATGGTAAAACCAGTTTCTGGAATTGCTATGGGATTAATTACTGACGGTGAGAAGTTTGCTGTATTGTCTGATATTTTAGGTGATGAAGATCATTTAGGAGATATGGACTTTAAAGTAACCGGAACTGCTGACGGTATCACTGCTTGTCAAATGGACATTAAAATTGATGGTTTACGTTACGATATTATGGAGCAAGCTTTAGGGCAGGCACGTGAAGGACGTTTACACATTTTAGGAAAATTGACTGAAACTATTGCTGCACCAAGAGCTGATGTAAAAGCTCATGCACCAAAAATCATTACCAGAACTATTCCTGGAAACTTTATTGGAGCATTAATTGGACCTGGTGGAAAAGTAATTCAGGAATTACAAAAAGCTACAGGAACAACTATTGTAATCAACGAAGTTGATGAGCAAGGTGTTATCGAAATCTTAGGTACAGATCCTGCTGGAATTGAAGCAGTATTGGCTAAAATTAAGTCAATCACTTTCAAACCTCAAATGGGAGAAGCTTATGAAGTAAAAGTAATTAAAATGTTAGATTTTGGAGCTGTGGTTGAATATACTGCTGCACCAGGAAATGAGGTTTTATTACACGTTTCTGAATTAGCTTGGGAACGTACTGAAAATGTTACTGATGTTGTAAACATGGGTGATGTATTCGAAGTAAAATACTTAGGTGTTGATCCTAAAACGAAAAAAGAAAAAGTGTCAAGAAAAGCGCTTTTACAAAGACCTCCACGTGAGGACAAAAAAGAGTAATCAGATCTTAGTTTACTAAAGGTTTATTCATAGAAAACCCCAATTCATTTATTTGAATTGGGGTTTTTCGTTTAAACCATAAACATTATATTACAATTTAACACCTTAACTCAATTTTTGTAACATTTTTTTGATACTTTTGAAATTACCAAAACAAAACATTAAAACCATACAATCCTTTGAAAAATTATCAAAAAAAATCTGCATTCCTTATTTTATTTGGATTATTCATAAATATTTACTCTATACACAGCCAAACAAATAATGACGTCGCTTTGTACAATTGGTTTGATAAAGCTGTTGGCAAAGAAAACTTAGAGCTTTATAATGGACCACGTCATATAAACTTTTACAGAACATTTGACAAGAGCCATAGTTATTACATTTCAGAAGATTACAGCAATGGTAATCTCAATTATCAAGGTCAAAATTATTACAACCTCAACCTCAAATATGATGTTAATAATGACCTTTTAGTTTTGAAATCTGTTGGCGAATACGAATATTTAGGCATAAACCTAATCAAAGAAAAAACTGCTTATTTTACTCTTCAAAACAAAAAATTCATTAATATCGAAATTAATAATCCTGAACATCCTGCTTACATGACTGGTTATTATCAGGAAATTGTTTTTTCGAAGAACAACACACTTTACATAAAACATCATAAAAGAAGAGAAAAAGTTATTGATGCTCAAAAAATCTCTGATGGAAGTAATGCAAATTCATCAGATAGATTTAAAGAAAAAAACGAATTTATACTGAAGTACAAGAATGAATACTACAAAATAGGTTCAAAAAGCGATGTTATAAAAATTTTCCCTGAATATAAAGGCCAAATAAAAAAATATTATAACAATAACAGTCAGTTAGAGGAATCAGATAATAAACTTTTTATTGAAAATTTAATAAAAGAAATAAACAATCTTCTTCCTAATGCTTCCAATTAAAATGAAAAAAATTATACTCGCCCTATTTTTATTAACTTTTCATGCATTATCATTTAGTCAGGAAAAAACAAATAAAATATCAATCGAATTTAATAATGCTGACATAAAAACAGCTTTAGAAAACATTGAAAAATCTACAGGTTATAAATTTTACTTTGATCAGAATTGGTTTAATACTAATCCTATTATAATTAATAAAAGTTATAATAATATCTCCGTTGAAGATTTATTGAATAGTATTTTCGAAAAAACTGATTTTAATTATTTTTTTTCTGGTAAAAAAATAATTTTAACAAAAAACAGTATAATCTATGATACGTTGCCGAACGATTATTTTGAAACTCCAACAATTTCTCAAACTAATAAAACGGAAAACAAAACTTCAGCAAAACCAATATTTAAGCAGCAATATGATACAATAAGTAATAATGTTGCTTCAAACGTAACTTACATTGGAAAAGAAAAAAAGTCAGGAGAATCAAAATCATACACTATTTCAGGTTTTATAAAAAACAAAAAAACAAATAAAGTACTTTCTAATGTAAGTATCAAGGTACGTGATAAAAACACGAGCACAATTACTAATGATGAAGGTTATTATACTATTGAAGTACCGTATGGCCTTAATTATATTGAAGTAGAATCAATAAATCATAAAAAAGACATAGAAGCTATTATGGTTTATGATAATGGTAAGTTAGACATAAGTCTTTATGAAAATATAAATGAATTAGACGAAGTAATTATAAAGAAAAATGCAGATAAAAATGTCAAAAACGTTATTGCAGGAGTTTCAAGTATTGATGTTGAAGGGATAAAAAACATTCCTTTAGTGCTTGGTGAAAGAGATATCTTTAGAGTAGCTACAACTTTACCCGGAATAAAAACAACTGGAGAAGGTTCTGCAGGATTTAATGTCAGAGGAGGAAAAGACGATCAAAATTTAATACTTTTAGATAATGCTGTTCTATACAATACATCACATTTTCTGGGATTTTTCTCTGCTGTTAATCCATACACTACAAGCAAAGTAGATATTTATAAAGGTAGTATTCCTTCAAGATTTGGAGGAAGATTATCATCTGTTTTTGACATTACAACAAAAAATGGCAATCCTGAAAAATTTTCCGGAGAAGGAGGAATTGGATCTGTAACCAGCAATCTTTCTATCGGAACTCCAATAATAAAAAATAAATCAAGTTTATTGGTTGGCGTAAGAACTACGTATTCTGAATGGATTTTAAAAAGTCTCAAAGATGAATCTTTAAAAAATAGTGAGGCAGCATTTTTTGATGGAATTCTAAAATACAATCACAAGATAAGTCCTAATAATAATATTGAATCTACATTCTATTACAGTAAAGATCGTTTCAGCATCTCTTCAGATTCGGTTTATAAATATAGTAATGCATTAGTTTCATTAAAATGGAACCATTCATTTAACTCCAAAAGCAAATTAGACTTAATATTGACAAATAGTGAATATAAATTCAATATTGATTATGACAATGGCGGATTAAATTCCTTTGATTATGGATATAAATTAAATGAAACTCAATTTATTATAAACGGAAATTACACGTTTAATAATAAACATGCATTTAATTATGGTGTTTCAAGCAAGCTTTATAATGTTTCTCCGGGTTATTTAAATCCTAAAGACCCTGCATCGACCATAATTCCAATAAAAATAGATGATGAAAAAGCTTTAGAATCTGCTATTTATTTTGCAGACAACTATACTTTAACCGAAAAAATATTAATCAGCCTTGGATTGCGTTATTCAACATTTTCAGCTCTAGGTGAATCAACACAGAGAATTTATGAAACCAATGCTCCGATTAATGACAATACAGTAATTGGAAGTCAATATTATAAAAAGAATGAAGTTATTAAGACATATGGTGGTTTTGAACCAAGAATAGCTATGCGTTATTTATTTACTGATGATTTTTCTGTAAAAGCAAGTTATGATAAAACTTTTCAATACATTCATTTGTTAACAAATAATACTACCCAATCGCCCACAGATTCATGGAAGTTGTCTGACTTGAATATAGCTCCACAAAATGCACAACAATTTTCGTTAGGATTTTATAAAAATCTGGATAATGATAATATAGAATTAAGTATTGAAGGTTACTATAAAAAATCTGACAATATTCTGGATTATAAAGTAGGATCTGAATTATTATTAAAGGAAAACACTGAAACACAACTATTACAAGGCGAAGGAAAAGCGTATGGAGTTGAATTATTGCTTAAAAAAAATGCAGGAAGACTTAATGGCTGGCTTGGATACACTTATTCACGTACATTTATAAAATCAGACAGTCCGTTTAACGAAGAAAAAGTTAATAACGGCAAGTATTTTCCAACGAATTTTGACAAACCTCATGAAGTGAGTGCTGTGTTAAATTATAAATTTACAAAAAGGTATAGTTTATCAAGTAACTTTGTCTATCAATCAGGAAGACCTATTACCTATCCTATTGGTAGTTATGTTTACAACGGCTTAGAATATACATTGTATAGTGACAGAAACAAATTTAGAATACCAGATTATTATCGATTGGATGTTGGTTTTAATATCGAAGGAAATCACAAAATTAAAAAGTTATCACATAGTTTCTGGAATATATCAATCTATAATCTGTTAGGAAGAAACAATCCGTACTCTATATTTTTTGTTACAACAAATGGTGAGATAAAAGCATATAAAACGTCGATTTTTTCAGTGCCTATCCCAACCATAACTTACAATGTTAAATTTTAATATAAAATAAATGGAATTTATAATTAGACATACCAAACTTTTATATAAAACATTTGTTTTAATACTTTTCTGTCTTACCGTTGGTAGTTGTACAGAGCAATATGTCTTTCAAAATAGCAAAACATTCGAAAGTATACTGGTAGTTCAGGGAAATATTACAAATGAATTAAAAAAACAGGAAATTAAGATTACCAGAACCTATCGTCTTGAAGAAAATGGTCCAGCTTTTGAAAAAGGGGCAATCGTTTATGTAACCGATAGTGAAAGTAATACTTATGAATTTGAAATTGAGGATTTTTCCGGACTTTATGTTTCAAAAAACCCTTTTCAGGCAGTTTCTGGAAGATCTTATCAATTAAACATTACAACTACAGACGGAAAATCATATTCTTCATCATCTGAAACTTTAACTACTGTTAATGAGATTAATGTAGAACCAAAAATTGAAACTATTGATGGTAATAAAGGAGTCCAAATAGTTGTTAGCAGCAATGATCCAAGTGCAAAATCGCGATTCTACAGATACGAATATGAAGAAACATATAAAATAGTATCTCCCTATTGGTCACCAAACAAACTCATAGTAGACCCTAATGACTTAAGCCAAATGCCAAATTTCTTAAGGGTTCCAAGAGATAAGGAAACAAGAGTTTGCTATTCAACAAAAAAATCAGACGATATAATCTTATTGAATACAGTAGGCTTAAGTGAGGATAGAATTAATTTGCCAATACGTTTTATAGATATTAAAAACCCTATTATTAGTGAGCGATATAGTATTTTAGTACGCCAATATGTTCAAAATTTAGAATCATATACTTTTTACAAAACATTAAAAAGTCTTTCTACTTCTACAAGTCTCTTTTCACAAGTTCAACCAGGGTTTAATTATGGAAATTTAAAATCAACTGACGATCCTAACGAGAAAATAGTAGGTTATTTTGAGGTATCATCTATTTCATCAAAAAGAATTTTCTTTAATTTTAGAGATATCTTTATTGATGACCCCAACTTTCCTCCATTTTTTGTTGATTGTACACCAGTTGAGTTAGCTAACTGCTGGGTTCAGTATTGCTCAGGATATACAATTCTGGCCTTAGTAAGATCATCTAACCCATCATTTGTATATTACTCAGACAGAGATAATTTGGCAACGATTATATTTGTTCCTCCACCTTGTGGAGATTGCACTTCAATTTCATCTAACATTAAACCTTTATTTTGGATAGATTAAAAAAGTAGTATCAATAAATTATATTGTTAAAAATTTACGGAAATTAATGAAATTTATAATTCGACATATCGACCGCTCGAAATTTGTTTTTGTACTTCTTTGCCTTTCTCTTGGCAGTTGTACAGAACAATATATTTTTCAAAATAGCGCTACATTTGAAAGTATACCCGTGGTACAGGCAAATATTACCAATGAATTAAAAAAACAGGAAATAAAGATCACCCGAACATATCGTCTTGAAGAAAACGGACCAACTTTTGAAAAAGGAGCAATTGTTTATGTAACCGATAGTGAAAATAATACTTATGAATTCGAAGCAGAAGATTTTTCTGGACTTTACATTTCAAAAAAACCTTTTCAGGCAGTTCTGGGAAGAACTTATCAATTAAACATTACAACTCAAGATGGAAAATCATATTCTTCGTCATCTGAAACTTTGACTCCTATTAATGAAATTCAGGTTGAACCAAAAATCGAAACAATAGACGGAGAAAAAGGAGTACAAATAGTTGTTACTAGCTATGATCCAAATGGAAAATCACAATTTTACAGATTCGAATATGATGAAACCTATAAAATAGTATCTCCCGATTGGAAGCCAAATAAACTGATTTTAGATCCAAGTAATCCGGGTCCGGACTTCACTTATCTTAGTGTCCCTAGAGATAATAGCGAATCAAGAATATGTTTTACGACAAATAAATCAGACGATTTGATGTTAATAAGCAATGTTGGTCTCAACGAAGATCGTATCAATTTGCCAATACGTTTTATAGATATAAAAAGTCCGATGCTTTATGAGAAATACAGCATCATAGTTCGTGAATATGTTCAAAATTTAGCATCTTACACGTACTACAGTACCTTAAAAAAACTTTCCTCTTCTGAGAGTCTATTCTCACAAGTTCAACCGGGGTTTAATTATGGTAATTTAAAATCAAATGACAATTCTGACGAAAAAATAGTTGGTTATTTTGAAATATCATCAGTTTCATCAAAAAGAATCTTTTTTAAGTTCAGAGATATATTTATTGACGATCCATATCCTCCGTTTATTGCTGATTGCAGTCAGACAATAGAATTATCAAATTGCTTTACAACTAAATTTTGCAGAGGCCCGCAAATATACTTGATAGTTACTGGGTCTGGAACAGAATATGTCTATTATGCAACTCTTAATAAAGGTGCTTCTTATGTTTTTACTCCTGCACCTTGTGGCGACTGTACTAAAATTTCCTCTAACATTAAACCTTTATTTTGGATAGATTAAAAAAAATAACCAGTATCATAATGCTAATAGCAATTCATACATTCGCTATTGCACAAAATCGTTTGCCGAACAAAAATGAAATTATAAGTAAATCTACTAATGAAAGTATTTTTGTTCATTTAAACAATACGACATTAATTGTGGGCGAAACATTACACTGTAAATTGTATAGTCTAAACCCAGTAAACAATACTTTCAGTAAAATAAGCAAAATTGCATATGTGGATCTTGTTAATAATGAGAACCAGATTATTTTTACGAATAAAATTTATCTGGATAACGGCAGAGGACAAGGTAATTTTTTTATACCAACAACAATTGAAACAGGCAGTTACAAGCTTATAGTTTATACAAATTGGATGTTAAACAAGATTGACAACAAAGTCAATACGACTGATCTTTTATTAATTAATCCATACATCGTTAATAAAAAAGCAACCTCTTCAAAAGATTCTCGCTCGCAAAAGAGTCAAGCAGAAACTTTAGGAAATAATTCAGTTGCTGAAAATTCAGATAAAGACAATGGTTTCGCAATAGAAATTAATAAAAGAACGTTTCAGGAAAGAGAACAAGTTTCCTTAAAAATAAAATCATTTATTTCTAAAGATTTTAAAGGAAGTTACTCTATCTCTGTAAAGAAAATTGATGATCTTCCGTTTAAAAAACAAATGACTGCTTCTGAATTTGTAAAATTTAAATCTACTAACGAACTAACAAATGCGTTAAAAGATTCAATCCTATTTCTTCCCGAACTTCGAGGAGAAATAATATCAGGTACTATTATAAACAATAAAGACCCAAAACAGGTTGCCGGTAAAAATATAGCATTGTCATTACCTGGTAAAGATTTTGCATTTAAAATTGCTAAAACAAACCAGTTTGGAAGATTTAACTTTATTCTGGATAAAGATCCAAACTTCACTAACGCTATTTTTCAGGTCTTCGAAAATGATAAAAATGACTATAAAATAGAGATTGACAATAACAGAGGTTACAATAAGTTGTCTGAGTTAAAAATTGCTGATGAGCTTAACCTAACTGCTGATTATAAAAACAGCATCGAACAAAGATCAATAGCGAATCAAATTGAGAATGCTTATTATTCTTTAAAAAAAGACAGCATACCTACTAATTCAAAAGCAATCCCATTTTACCAGCCTTTATCAAAAGAATATATACTAAGCGATTATACCAAGTTTCCTAGTTTGAAAGAAACAATTACAGAAGTTCTAAAAGAAGTATATTACCGTGAAAAAGACAATAATTACTCTTTAGGGGTTAGGGATGTGAATTATGATATGAATTATTTTTCTGAACCAGCATTGGTGTTAGTTGATGGGTTATTAATTCAAAATGTCAACGAGTTATTTAATTATAAAACAGAAAACATATATAAAGTTAATATCGTTCCGGGTATATATTTTTATGGCCCAAAGGCTTTTAACGGAATTATAAACTTTACGACCAAAAATAATGATTACATAACTTCAGCTAAAGGAGATTATATTTTAAAAACAGAAATCCAAAGGCCTCAGAATACTATATCAGCATTCAAGCAAGATTATACTGACAAAGAGAAATATGACAGAATTCCGGATTATAGATATCAGTTGCTTTGGCAACCGGAAGTATCTTTAGAAAACCCGGAAACTACAATTACTTTCTTTACTTCTGGTGTGTCAGGAACATTCGAAATAAATTTAGAGGGATTTACAAATGAAGGAATCCCTGTATCGTTAAGAGAAACTTTTGAAGTAAAAGATTCGACAGCAAATTAAAATTAAGTTCTAAAAAGAAAATCTCATACTTAAAAAAGCCCAATTCAAATAATGAATTGGGCTTTTCCATTTTTATAAAGTTATTCATCATAATTAAGCTCTACCCATTTTATGAAGATGTTTAAAATGAGAAAACATCATTTCAAATAGTGTTTTATGATGATAAGGCTGCTTATACTCTTTTGTAGTTTCTTCAATTATTGCATTTATCTCGCTATAATTAGTATGGCAGATATTAGGAAAAAGATGATGAGCTGCATGACAATTTGAGCCACCACTTAAAAATCTTGCCCAACCTTTATTTGCATCCCAATCACAGCTCGTATGAAGTTGATGAACGGCCCAAGTATGTTCAAGAAACTCTCCTTCTGGTTGAGGATAATCTGCACCATCAAAAAAATGCGTACCAACAAGCATAATAATAAATACCATAGATGTAAAAGCGCTGGCAGTAAGATAAGTTACAACTATAAAACTCCACGAAAAGTTAGCATACCATAATGGAAGAACGAGAACTAAAGAAAAATAAAATATTTTATAAAGTATAAACCTGATATACAAATCAATTTTAGAAACTCCTCTTTTCATCCAATTATATTCGTTTGAAAATAAATAAACCCAATCACTCATAAAAACAGAATGCAACAAAGTGAACATATAAACAAATGGCGCATAATAAGCCTGATATCTATGCTTTGGTTTCCATGGATGAGTTGGACTCAATCTTAAAAAAGGATTTTTATCTATATCAATATCACTTCCTTCTACATTTGCATATAAATGATGCGATCGAATATGTCTTAATCCCCAGAGTAACGGATCGATTCCTACAGTAAGAAAACTAAAAAAATGCAAAATCGAATTTGCCTTTTTACTTTTGAATGCAGTGTTATGAGATGCATCATGGCCAAAACTAAAGCCTATTAACAATCCCGATAACTGAAAAATTACATATAAGACCCAAAAATTTATTTTGCTTATAGAATCCAAAAATAGCATCCCGTAAGACAGATAGCAGATTAGTGTCCAAAATATACCTTTGAACCAAAATTTCGTATCTCCATAAGAAACTGTTTTAGTCTTAAGTTTTTCATTTACTCTTTGTTTTAAAGTAGAAAAAAATAGTTTTTCCTCTTCAGATTTATTGAAATATTTAGCTTTCATATTTGTTCTCTTTTTAAAATTACAGAACAAACCTATTGCAATTATCACATGTAAAATTGCTAAAATCAATAAACATATTTATTATATTTGTGATTATCGCAAATTATGAAATATCAAGAATTATTTTTGAAGGCAATTAGAAGCAAAATTTCAAAGTCAGCTTCTTTAATTGATGAAATAGCAACTGTTCTGGAAATTAGCTATGATGCTTCGCATCGAAGAATATCCGGAAAAAGTAAGTTTTCTATAGACGAAACAATTAGATTGGCTAATCATTTCAGTATCTCTTTAGATAACTTATTCATGAAAGAAGAAAAAGTTATTGTCGAAAAAACAATAGAAATCGAAACATTGAAAGACATGTTACAATACTTCAAAACATCGGCAGAACAAATTCAGATACTGACCAAGAGTCCAGACACCGTGCTCTATTATTCTGCAAAAGATATTCCGTTATTTTATTTTATGGATGGAACTATTTTATCAAAATTTAAAGCTTTTGTATGGATAAATCTTTTAAATACAAACCAGAAGAAGGTTGCTTTTGAAAATTTTATTATTGATGAATCTTTTACAGAATACATGGAGAAACTAAAAAATGTATATGAAAATGTAACTGTCAATGAAATCTGGAATGACACAACCATCAATAGTAGCTTACAACAAATATTATATTTTCACGAAGCCGGATTATTAAATCTTAAAAACGCCAATGCATTGTGTAAAGATTTAAAGAGAATAATAAATTTAATTCAGGAAAAATCTAATCAGCCACAAAACAAGTTTACAATTTATTATAATGAGCTTATTTTATTAAATAATAATATGCTGATTGAAACCGGAGAAAAATTAATGATGTTTGTTCCTTATACTCTTTTGGGCTATTTTATTACTGATAATGAAGATAGTTGCAAAAATGTGCATCAGTTTTTTAAACAGCAAATTATCAACTCAAAACCTTTAAATCAGTCTGGAATTAAGGAGCAAAACATGTTTTTTAATAGAGCTATTCGAAAAATAGACTATTATATGGACAAAATAAATACACAAGTAGATTTACTTTTTTAAAAAAAAATCATTTTGTTGTAACTTTTTCGTAACTCTTTACGTATAACCATTTGTACACTTTAAAAAATAAGGAGACAATACAATGAGACAACTTAAAATCACCAAGCAGGTAACTAATCGTGAAACTGCATCGTTAGATAAATATCTACAAGAAATCGGAAAAGTTGACCTAATTACCGCTGATGAAGAGGTAGAATTAGCACAAAGAATAAAGGCTGGTGATCAAAGAGCTTTAGAAAAACTTACAAAAGCCAACCTACGTTTCGTAGTATCGGTTGCTAAACAATATCAAAACCAAGGTTTAACACTTCCTGATTTAATTAACGAAGGAAACTTAGGTTTAATTAAAGCGGCTCAACGTTTTGACGAAACTCGTGGTTTCAAATTTATCTCTTACGCAGTTTGGTGGATTCGTCAATCGATTCTACAAGCTTTGGCAGAACAATCACGTATCGTTCGTTTACCATTAAACAAAATTGGTTCTATCAATAAAATCAACAAAATGTACGCATTATTAGAGCAATCTAACGAGCGCCCACCTTCTGCTGAAGAAATTGCAAAAGAACTTGACATGACTGTAAATGACGTAAAAGAGTCTATGAAAAACTCTGGTCGTCACTTATCTATGGATGCACCTCTTGTTGAGGGTGAAGATTCTAACCTTTATGACGTTTTACGTTCTGGAGAATCTCCAAACCCGGACAGAGAGTTAATTCACGAATCATTACGTACTGAAATTGAGCGTTCATTAGAAACATTAACTCCTAGAGAAGCTGATGTTGTTCGTTTATATTTTGGTCTTGGAGATCAACACCCAATGACTTTAGAAGAAATTGGAGAAACTTTCGACTTAACTCGTGAGCGTGTTCGTCAGATTAAAGAAAAAGCAATCCGCAGATTAAAACATACTTCAAGAAGTAAAATTCTTAAAACTTATTTAGGCTAATTTAGTCTTAAAGTTAGAAAGTTCATAAAGTCCAAAAGTCTCTTTTAACTTTAAGACATTTGACTTTCGGCTAAACAGTAAACAACAGTTTGATTGACTGTTCGTTTTTTGATTGATGATTGAAACTCCGGCTGATTACCGGAGTTTTTTATTTTCTTTTTCAAGCATTAAGATATTAAGAGTCATTGAAGAAAACATCTTTAATTATCTAAAAAACAAGCCAATTAAGCATTCAAAGCTTAATTTTCTTAATACTTAATGGTTCGAAAAAATTTCATTTTAAGCAAACTAAAATCTACCTTTGCAAAAAAACAACACACATAACTACACACAATGAAGAATACACTTATTGCTCCTTCTGTTCTTGCAGCTGATTTTGCCAATTTACAACGTGACATCGAAATGATCAATAACAGTCAGGCTGATTGGTTTCATATTGATATTATGGATGGAGTTTTTGTTCCCAATATTTCTTTTGGAATGCCAGTTCTTGAAGCTATTTCAAGACATGCAAAAAAAACAATCGATGTACATTTAATGATCGTTGATCCGGACAAATACATTAAAACTTTTGCTGATTTAGGAGCAAATATTTTAAGCGTACATTATGAAGCTTGTACACACTTGCACAGAACTTTACAAGCCATTAAAGCGGAAGGAATGAAAGCTGGAGTTGCCATTAATCCACATACTAATATCGATTTATTAGAAGATGTAATTAATGATATTGACTTAGTTTGTATTATGAGTGTAAATCCTGGTTTTGGAGGACAATCATTTATAGAGAATACTTACGATAAAGTTAAAAAACTAAAAGCTTTAATAACACGCAAAAACGCTTCGACAATTATTGAAATTGATGGCGGTGTAACCAACAAAAATGCAAAACAACTAGTAGAAGCCGGTGCAGATGTTTTAGTAGCAGGAAGCTTTGTATTTAAAGCCGAAAACCCAACACAAACTATCGCTGACTTAAAAGTCCTTACTACTTTTTAAGTTTTTCAAATTCGGAAAGAAATCAATTCCGGTCATTTTTTCTAAAGTTTCAATAGGAACAACGAAGTCATAAAGTGACTTATCGCTATCTTCATTCGGAATTAAAAAAGCGATTGCTTTATGTTCTTTACCTGATTTAGCTAAAATGATTTTATAAAAATATTTAGGAACAGATACTTTTTCTGTTCCTATTTTTTTATCCGAGTCTTTCAAAATTCCTCCCGTTACAACATACACATCATTGTACTTTTCTGCCCAATAACGGGTTTTCTGCTCCAATCTATTCCAGATTCCACTATTAAAATCATGTTTTTGAGGAGAAATATTCGATGTGTAAAAAGTGTCATTATAAGCATCTTTATCAAACTCCATATCTCCGGCTGGGCAAAGATGGCCTTTATCATAACCTGATTTTTTATAATTTCTCCAATCAGCAGAACCTGTGGTTACTTTTGGATCTTCAATAAAATATGGCCTTTTAAAATCGTTGTTTTTTAAATATTCTTTCTTTAACTCATACGCAACCCATTCCGCCTGCTCGAATTTCTCGTTGTATGATAATGTGTAATACTTGTGTTTTACAATTTGATTTGTTGTCGATGTAGGCAAATAAGTAACATTATATCCTGAATCTGTATTGTTTTGATTGTATACAAAACCAGATGACGCATCTTTTACAGAATCATCTTTTACAATCTCTTCCTTATCCTCTTCCTTATTTTTTATTTCATTTTTACAAGAAAACAATGCCAAACCAATCAAACTAAATACAAAACTCTTCATCATATTATTTTAACTTAAATTCATAAAAAAACGCTCCGTAAATATAAACTTTCGGAGCGTTCAAATAACAAATTAATTTTCTGAGAAATTAAGATTTTACTAATTTATCTTTTTTCATTTTTGTTGGAGCACCTTTAACAGCGCTGCTTCCAGATTGCAAATCATCTAAAACATTCAATGCTTCTTCAACATATACATCTTTAGATAATGCCTGGTGCCAAGCTTCTCTTTTTTCTTTTAAAGTAGCATCATTTTTAATTTCAAGTTCTTCGTAAGGCAAAGATTTAAAAACCAAATTATTTTTATAATCTGAAATTGGTTTGTATTTTTTACCTTCATTTTCAACCTGCTCCTGAGTAGCTTTAAAACTATTGATATTTAAGCTATAAGTATTCTCTTTATTCTTAACATCAATCCATTTTGCGTTGTCTTCAATTAATTTAAATTGAGCACTTTGGGCAATTCTTGTTGTACTATTTGCAATTGCCTGATTGAATTTTTGATTTCCTGACCAAGTATTATAATCTGCCTGATCGATTTTATCCCAAGGCATTGCATTATCAATATCACGTTCTCCCATTTTTAAATAAGCATAACGATCCGGCATAACAACATCACTATGAACTCCTTCTAATTGAGTTGAACCTCCATTGATTCTGTAAAACTTTTGACCTGTAATTTTCAAAGCTCCTAAATCACCATAATTCGTATTACGAACAAATTGATTTAAATCAAGAACATTTTGAACAGTTCCTTTTCCATAAGTTTGTTTACTACCAATGATAATACCACGTTTGTAATCCTGGATTGCAGCAGCCAAAATCTCTGAAGCCGAAGCTGAGAAACTGTTTACCATAATCACTAATGGTCCGTCCCACTCTATTTTTTTATCTTTATCGTATAAAACTTCTTTCTTTTTTCCTGCAGATTTTACCTGAACAATTGGTCCTTCTTCGATAAATAAACCGGCAATATCAACAACTGTAGATAAAGATCCACCACCATCATCACGAACATCAAGTACGATTCCGTTAATATCTTCTTTTTTCAATCTCTCTACTTCAAGAGCGATATCTTTTCCGGCATCACGACCGTCTTTATTTTCAAAATCGATATAAAATTTAGGCAAATAAATTACTCCGTATTTTAAACCATTCTTTTCTACAATACTAGATTTAGCATACGTTTCTTCAATTTCAACAACGTCTCTTATTATTGAAATAACTTTAATACTTCCGTCAACTTTTTTAACGGTAAGTTTTACTTCAGTTCCTTTATGACCTTTAATTTTTTTCACAACATCATCCAAACGCATACCTACAACATCTACAGGCTCTTCGTTTCCTTGTGCTACTTTCAAAATTAAGTCTCCGGCTTCTAATTGTTTTCCTTTCCAAGCTGGTCCGCCAGAAATTAATTCATCAATTTGAGTAAAATCATTTTTCTTGGTCAATCTCGCTCCAATACCTTCTAGTTTACCACTGATATTTACATCAAAACGATCTTTTTCCTCTGGAGCAAAATAGCTTGTATGAGGATCAAAACGTGTCATGATAGAGTTTACATATACAGAAAACCAATCTTCTTTATTTAAATCTTTAATAAGACTGAAATTATCATCTAAAGATTTTAATGAACTTTCGCGTGTTTCTTTTTCTAAAGTTTCAAACGATTTTACTTTATAAGCAGGATCTGTTTTCTTTTTATCTTCTTCTAATTTTTGTTTTGTTACCAAAGATGAAAGAGTAGATAATTTAATTTGTTTTCTCCATCTTTCATTAATTTCGGTTAGATTTTTCGCATAAGGAATCGCCTCATAATCTGCATTAAAAGTCTCATCAACAGTATAATTGAAAGGTTGTGCTAAAATAGTTTTATAGCGTTTTTTACTTTCTTCCATACGTTTCATCAATCTTGTATAAGTAAGATTGAAAAAGGTAAGATCTTTATTCAAAAACTGATCATCTAACTGCAATTCATATTGCTTAAATTCATCAATATCTGATTGTAAAAAGAACCTTTTTGAAGGATCAAGTGCATCGATATAATCTTTAAAAATTCCTTTCGAAAACTCATCATTTATTTCAGCAGGACTATAGTGTCCTTTTTCAATAACAAATGCAAGTAATTCTAAAAGTGTTTTATCTCTATTTGGGTCCGGATCCTCTGATTTATCAGCGTTTATTTTAAAAGCAAACAACGTCAAAGACAAGCATAATACGGCTATAAGTATTTTATAATTTCTTTTCATAAATTTAATAATAGCATTCATCAATTTTTTAATCTAAGTTACGGTAAAAACTATGCCACTAAAGCCAAGTTCACTATAATTTTTTGTTAAAGATATAAAAATGTTTGAAGTACCAAAGACAACTTAAGTTAAGTTGACAAATTTTATTTTATTTGTTACTATTCTACCAAAATCTGTCAGTACATTTGTCTTTTTAAGGCTGCAAAAACAGTCCTGAAATGTTACTATTTTTAAATTATGGAAAAAGAAAAACCTCTTATATTAGTCACCAATGACGATGGTATTCTGGCACCCGGAATCAGGGCTTTGATAAGTGTTATGGAAACTATTGGCGATGTGATTGTTGTAGCGCCAGACAAACCTCAAAGCGCCATGGGACACGCTATTACCATCAATAATACTTTATATCTTGATAAAATTTCGAAAGAAGAGGATATTATTGCAGAATACAGCTGCTCCGGAACTCCTGTTGATTGTGTAAAACTGGCAGTAAATGAAATTTTAAAAAGAAAACCGGATTTGTGTGTTTCCGGTATTAATCACGGATCCAATTCTTCTATAAATGTAATTTATTCAGGTACAATGAGTGCTGCTGTAGAAGCTGGAATTGAAGGAATTCCTGCCATTGGTTTTTCGTTATTGGATTTTGACTGGAATGCGGATTTTGAACCTGTAAAATCTTTCATTAAAAAAATTACATTGGAAACACTTGAAAATAAATTACCTAAAGGTGTCGTTTTAAATGTCAATTTTCCGAAGTTAAAAGAAAATGAAATTAAAGGAATAAAAATTTGTCGTCAGGCAAAAGCATATTATGCCCAGAAATTTGACAAACGACAAACTCCTTTTGGCAAAGATTATTACTGGCTTACCGGAAAATTTGTAAACGAAGATCAGGGCGAAGATACTGACGAATGGGCTTTAGAAAATGGTTATATTTCTGTAGTTCCCGTACAATTTGATTTAACTGCTCATCATACTATGCAACAACTTAATACTTGGAAATTAAATGAATAAAAAAGATTTAATCATTGGTTTTATCATCGGGATTTTTACTTCGATGTTAGGAAGTTATTTATTCATTACTCTTTTTACACCTTTTGACGTTTCAACAGGACTTCAAACGATTAGACAATATGGTTATTTAGGAAAAGTGATTACTTTAGGTACTGTTTTAGATTTGGTTGTTTTTACAATTCTTTTAAAAATAGATAAAGAACTTATGGCGAGAGGCGTTATTTTGGCTGTGATCATTTTGGCGATTTCGACTTTGTTTATTTAAATCTTATCTTTGCATTGCAAAAAAAATGTTGTGTTTAAAAATTAAAACGCACTTTCAAAAAAATCTATATGAAATATTACATTATAGCTGGCGAAGCTTCTGGCGATTTACATGGTTCAAATTTAATGAAGGCATTGTATCAAGAAGATCCTCAAGCCGAAATTAGATTTTGGGGCGGCGACTTAATGCAAAAAACCGGAGGGACTTTAGTAAAACACTATCGCGAATTGGCTTTTATGGGTTTTGTTGAAGTTATTTTTAATCTAAAAACCATTTTAAGCAATATCACTTTTTGCAAAAAAGATATTAGCGAATTCAAACCGGATGTTTTGATTTTTATCGATTATCCTGGTTTTAATATGCGTATTGCAAAATGGGCCAAAGCTTTAAATTATAAAACCCATTATTATATTTCGCCTCAAATTTGGGCGTGGAAAGAAAACAGAATAAAAGCCATTAAACAGGATATTGACAGAATGTTTGTGATTTTGCCTTTTGAAAAAAGTTTTTACGAAGACAAACATCATTTTCCGGTAGATTTTGTTGGACATCCTTTAATCGATGCCATTCAAAATCAGCCTTCATTTGATGAAAGTACTTTTAGAAAAGAAAATCAGTTGGGCGAAAAACCAATTATTGCTGTTTTACCGGGAAGCCGCAAGCAGGAAATCACCAAAATGCTTATTGTAATGCTTAGTGTTGTAGATGATTTTCAGGATTACGAATTTGTAATTGCTGGTGCTCCAAGTCAGGATTTTGAGTTTTACCAACAATTTATAAGTAATAAAAACATCAAATTTGTTTCGAACAAAACTTACGATTTACTTCGTTCGTCAAAAGCTGCCTTGGTTACATCCGGAACGGCAACTTTAGAAACAGCTCTTTTTAAAGTTCCCGAAGTTGTTTGTTATAAAGGAAGTTGGGCTTCATATCAAATTGCAAAACGTATTATTACTTTAAAATACATTTCTCTTGTCAATTTAATTATGGATCAGGAAGTTGTAACTGAATTAATTCAGGATGACTGTAACACGAAACGTATTAAAGAAGAATTACAAAAATTACTGGAATCTGATTACCGTGAAAAGCTGTTGAAAAATTATGACATTTTAGAACAGAAATTAGGCGGAGTTGGTGCTAGTAAAAAAACAGCAAAACTTATTGTTGCTGACTTAAAATCATAATTTTTTGTTTTGAAAAAAATACTCCTTTTATTGCTTGTTGTTGTGATTTTTACTTCTTGTAAATCAAGCTCAGTTGCAGTAAACAAAAGTGAATCTAAACGAGAAAATAAATATGTTGTTAAGAACTTAATTGAAAAAGCAACAGATAATATTGGCGTGCGCTACAAAGCCGGAGGAACAACAAAAAGTGGTTTTGATTGCTCTGGTTTGGTTTTCACTACTTTTGAATCTGAAAATATAAAATTGCCGCGAAGTTCATACGAGCAATCTAAAATCGGAAAAATAATTAGATTTGAAGATGCTGAAAAAGGTGATTTAATTTTCTTTAAAACCAACAAAAGCAAGCAGATTAATCACGTTGGTTTGATTACAGAAGTAAATTCAAATGAAATAAAATTTGTTCATTCATCAACTTCAAAAGGTGTTATCATTTCATCTACTAAAGAATCTTATTATCAAAATTCTTTCGCACAGATCAACAGAGTTATCGATAATTAATAATTAAATATTATTTTTCTTACAAATTTTTAATACTTTTAGATCATGAAAGTATTAGATTTCCCTTTGATTAAAATTACGATTGGCTTTATTTTAGGTGTTTTAGTTTGCTATTATTATAAACCAACAATACCGATTACTGCAATTGTATTGATTTTCAATTTAATACTTCTTCTGATCTTATATTTCTCTTCTAAGAAAAATAAAAATTTGAATCTATTTTTCGGAATAAGTACTTATTGCACTTCTTTTTGCATCGGAATAATTAGCTTGTTAGTGAATACCGATTCTCTTCAAAAAGCTAATTATTTATATTTTAAAAAAACATTTGAGAAACCACATACCATTACTTGTACACTGCGCGAAAAAATAAAAGGCAATGATTATAGTGATCGGTTTATTGCCGTTATAAATAGCATTGATAATAAGAGTTATAGCGGAAAAATCATTGTAAACGTACAGAAAGAGAAATCGGCAAACCTACTTATAACAGGAAATGTAATTCGGGCAAAAACAGTTTTGCAAGCCAATAGTTCTGCCAAAAACCCGTATCAGTTTGATTACGGTAAATATTTGTCTAACAAACAAATATATGCACAAATTTACATTTCACAATCTGAGATTACAGTCAATAAAAAAATCAAAAAAGACATCTGGTTTTATGCTTCACGCTTAAATACCAGAATAGTTAAGAATCTTGAAAAAGCTAATTTTAATAAAGCCGAAATGAATGTTGCAATGGCATTAATTTTAGGACAGCAACAAGATATTTCGGCAGATATTATTCAGGATTACCAATATTCCGGAGCAACGCATGTTCTATCTGTTTCAGGATTACATGTTGGTTTCATTATGCTATTTATCCTTTTTATTTTGAAACCAATTCCGAATACGCGAAAAGGTTCGTTTATAAAATTAATGGCAATTTTAATTTCTTTGGGATTATTTGCAATCGTATCAGGACTTTCTCCTCCGGTTTTACGTTCGGTTGTTATGTTTTCATTTATCGCTATAGGAAATCATTTGCGCAGAAGCACAAATACGTATCACACTTTATTAGTTTCTGTTTTATTGATATTACTTTTTGAACCTTATTTTTTATTCGATGTCGGATTTCAGTTGAGTTATATAGCGCTGTTTTCTATCGTTTGGCTTCAACCCTTATTAAAAAATATAAGTCATCCAAAAAATAAGATTGTAAATTATCTATGGGAAGCCCTGACCGTTTCGTTTGCAGCACAAATAGGTACTTTCCCTATTTGTTTGTATTATTTCCATCAGTTTTTCCAGGGCTTTTCTTTGTAACCAATATTCTAATTTTGCCTGTTTTATCTTTTATAATGATAGCCGGAATTATTGTTATGGTTATTTCTGTATTTCATAGTTGTCCCGTATTTATAGTTATAATTTTTGAAAAGAGTATTTATCTTTTAAATCTCATCATACATTATGTGGCTTCATTCGAGTCATTTGTAATTCGGGATATCAGTTTCAATTTTTATTATTTAATAACTTTTTATCTATTGACTATCACGTCTATAATTTGGCTTAAAAAACCTAATTATACCAAATTGGTGGTATTCTTATTAACTATAATTCTTGTACAACTTTCGTTTATTTATACTAAAAAGGAAATTGAAAACCAGCAAGAATTAATTGTTTTTAACGCCAGAAAAAAAACAATTATTACTACGAGATACGGAAAAAACATTTCACTTTTTACAAATGACAGTCTCTTAAAAAATGAACCAAAAAACAGTATTCTTGATGCTTATTTAGTGGGGAATTTTGGAAATTTAAAAGAAATTAATCCAATTAAAAACACGTTGTTTTTTAATAATAAAAAAATTCTCCTGATAGACAGTGGCGGTGTTTATGAAAACAAAATTAAACCGGATATTATTATACTTACTCAGTCTCCAAAAATAAACTTAAACCGTTTATTAGAAGAAGTACGACCAAAAGTTGTTGTCGCAGATGCAACAAATTCATATTCTTTTCAAAAGTATTGGGAAGCAAGTTGTTTGCAAAAAAATATCCCTTTTCATTCGACTCGTGAAAAGGGATATTATAAAATAAATTGAGGAATTGAAATTATTCGGGATTTAAAATTAAATCAGATTCATATATCCATGCTTGTACATTTCCGGACTTATAGCCCAGTTTTCCCAATAAACCAAAATTGGTTTTTCCTTTTCTAATAGAGGCTGTGGCGAAACAAACCTGAGGCAATTGATCGATTCCAAAGGCATCTTTTAAAGAGAGATTTTGGTCTCTAACGCTATCAGAAACTGAAGTATCAGACAAGTCCAGTTTTACTAATACAACATTTTTAGCCGACCACGATTGAAAATCAGAAGTTTTAAATATTTCATTCTGAATTTTATCTGATGTCTCTTTAGTTGTAAAAAAGATCAATAACGGTTTTCTCTGTTCATTACTAAGTGCTATTGCAGTACTCACGTCTGTATTCCACGTTAGGTTTTGGGATTCTACCAGTAATGAACCTAAAAAAAATAGTAGGATAAGTAGTTTTTTGGTCATAATAATAAGATTTGGTTAAATATTTTGAACCAATTTAACATAATAACACTAAAAAACAAGCGTGATCGAGTTAAAAAAATAAACAAAACCCAATAAAAGCAGATTTGATATTTAAAATAAAAAAAAATGTGATAATGAAAATTAATACTACGTTTAAATAGCAAAACGATTGATACTTAACATTTAATAATTTCAAAAAAATATCCCTTTTCATACAGTTACTGAAAAGGGATTCTACAAATTAAACTAAGAAACTTAATTTAAATTTTTAGTTATTCGCTATCTACCGGATGTAGAATCGCATTTGATTCATTAATCCAGGATTTTGCACCTCCAGGCTTGTAGGCAAGTTTGCCCAAAGCGCTAAAAGTTGTCTTGTTTTTTTTAACAGATGCATTGGCAAAACAAACTTCAGGCAGCTCAACAACGCCAAAAGCATCTTTAAGCCTTACATTTTGATCTTTATCACTGTCAGAGGCATTAATGTCAGACAAATCAAGTTTAACGAGAATTACATTGTCACGCGACCAAACAGCAAAATCTGGTGTTTTAAAAATTTCATTTTGAAGATTTTCCGGTACACCTGCAGAGGTGAATAAAATCAACATCGGTTTTCTTTGTTCGTTACTTATTGCGATAGCATCAGTCATATTTGTTCTCCAAACTAGATTTTGAGCATGCAACAGGTATGAACCAAAAAAAACAAGTAGGATAAGTAGTTTTTTAGTCATATTAATTTGGTTGGGTTAGATTAGCACGACTAAATTAACATAATATTTTAGTTTTACAAGTTTTATTAATATAAAAAATAAATTATATGTTTTTTTAATACCAATAAAATATCAAAATAATAATTACCAAAAACATAATTGAAAAATTTTTCTTACTAAACAAAAAAACTCCTTACATTGCTGTAAGGAGTTTTAGATATATTTAATGAAAAATGTCTTTTTATTTAAGACTTTTTAGGATGTACAATTCCTTCAGCTACTGCTAACCAAGCAGATGGCCCACCGGCAACATATCCTGTTTGCCCAAGCCCTTTAAAGTTGATTTTTCCATCTTTAGATTCTGCACTCGTAAAAAATACAGTTGGAAAACCCTGAATTCCAAAAGCCTGTTGCAATTCATTGTTTTGGCTTTTTATTTCCGGAGTTTGCGGGGTTCTTCTAGGATAATCTAATTCTACTAAAATAACATTATCAGTTGCCCATTTTTGAAATTCAGTCGTTTTTAGAACTTCATTTTGCAAACGAATACACCATCCGCACCAATCGCTTCCTGTAAAAAACATCAGCATTGGTTTATTTTCTTTATTACTTACAGTAATAGCTTCTTTTACATCAGTATACCATTTTAATTCCTGTGCTTGAGAAGCAAAGGCGCCAACTATAAACAAGGCTATTAAAAATATTTTTTTCATGGTCGTTTTAATTTTTTACAAAGCTAAACAAAATTTAAATTGCAAAATGCGTCTACTTTACTTCTTGCATTAATTTTTTTATCAAAGGCGTTGCTATAATCAAAACAACACCTGCAATTAAAGAATATAGTGCTAATTGATAATATCCGCCAGTGTAAGCAATAAGTTTAGACATTAGTGTTGTACCTGTATTCGCATTCGACATTTCTGAACCAAGTTTTCCAGCTGCAAATTGTCCAAAAGCGCTTGATAAAAACCAAAGCCCCATCATCATACCAAATAATCTTTTTGGAGCTAATTTAGTAATTACAGACATTCCAATTGGTCCAATACATAATTCACCAAGTGTATACAGTAAATAACCCAAAGCAAATACATTTAGAGAACTTAGTCCTTTTTCATCAACAAAAAATCTGGCACTATAAAAAATAAAGAAACCGGCTGCTAATAATATAAAGGAGAATCCGAATTTAATAACGGTATTAGGCTCAATTTTTCTTTTAAAAAGATAAATCCATAATATCCCAACTAAAGGACTAAAAATAATAACATATAATGAGTTTATACTATTATTAACCACGTTTGGATCTATATGAAAAAACAACAATTTATTTGTTAAGTTATCTTTTGCAAATAATGATAACGAACCTCCTGATTGCTCAGAGATTGCCATAAACATGAAATATCCAAAAATAAAAACGAAAGCTGCCAAAAGTTTGTATTGCTGGCTTCTATCTTTTATTCTCAATAATTCAAACAAGAAATATCCTAATGCCGCAATACCAATTGCATACATAAAATACTCTGTAAAATCAGAATTGATAACCATGATATAAACCAATGGAATCACTAAAAAGGATCCTACATACACCGCTATTTCATAAACGTTACGTTTTTTTGGTGTATGATTTTCTAAAGGAGAATTTCCTATTGGTGCTAAATGTTTTTTCGTTAAAAGAAAAGTAACAACTCCAATAATCATAACGATCGCTGCAGAAAGAAAACATAAGCTCCAGGAATAATTTTTTCCTAAATAAATAGGAATAGCGCCTCCCAGCATTCCCCCTATATTAATTCCGGCATAAAATAATCCGTAACCAGCATCACGTCGCCCGTCTTTTTCATGATATAATTCACCAACCATTGAAGAAACGTTAGGCTTAAAAAAACCGGTTCCGATAATAGAAAGTGTTATTCCGTAATAAAAGAAATCATGCGGATTTGCAGCAATAAGTAAATTACCCAAAATCATTACGATTCCTCCAAAAAGAAGTGACTTTTTAAATCCTAAAATTTTATCGGCAAAAATTCCTCCAATAAAAGTAAAAGCATAAACGAAAGCCTGAATGGCTCCGTATTGAAGATTCGCTTTTCCTTCAAGCAAACCTAATTGGTCTACCATAAAAAAAGCTAAAACACCTCTCATTCCGTAGAAGCAAAAACGCTCCCACATTTCAACTAAAAATAAATACCACAATTGTTTTGGATATTTACCCTTAAAATTTTGAATTTCCTCTAAAGCTATATTGTTTTCCATATTATCTAACACCGTGCATCATTTTTTTCAAGAACGGAGTCAAAGCAAATAATACTATTGCCGCGATACCTGTAAGAACAACAAAGACCATAAAAAACTCATATAAATTATGAATTTCGAATCCGGCAAAAAAGTGATTGTGTGCACTGATCTGATGTTTCTCTAAAAGAGATAGTTGCTCTGCTGTTGGTGTTATTTTGTTATCTAAAACCGCCTGAAGATCAATTCCTAATTCTTTTGCTTTTACGAATTTATCACCAGTAGCAGGCAAGATAGAACCTAAAGTTCCTCCTAAAGCATAACCAGATGCATTCGACAAGAAAAATACTCCGTATAATAATGATGCAAAACGTTTTGGTGATAATTTACCAACCAATGATAAACCAATTGGAGACAAACATAACTCAGCACAAGTATTTAAGAAATATAATAAAATAAGCCATTTTACCAATAACAATCCAGATGTTCCGATATAAGAAACCTGAGTGGCGATCATAAAGAAACTCACACAGATTATTACTAAACCGGCAGCTAATTTTACCGGAGAAATTGGTTCTTTATCTTTTGCTCTTAGAGTATCCCAAAGTATACTAAAAGGCACTGCCATTACAACCACAAAAAGTCCGTTAAAAATTTGAACCATCGATGGTGGCATTAAGTACCCAAAGAAGTGTCTGTCTGTTTGGTTATCTGCAATAAACGTTAATGAAGAACCTGCTTGTTCAAAAGCGGCCCAAAAGAAAATAATAAAGAACGAAACGATATAAATTACAATAATTCTGTCTCTTTCGATTTTTGTCAAAGAAGTATCAGAAATAATTAATCCGGCCAAGGCCAAACCACTAGAATAAATCAAAGTATAAATTAAATTCTGGCCTACTACATAATGAAAAAAGAATCCTAATGCAACGAATGCAATACCGGCAACAATTAATGCTTTATTAGAGAAATTAGCTTTTTGCGATTCTCCTTCTTCAAAATCTGCTGCAACATTTTTAGAAGGTAAACCTCCTAATGGTCTTCCTTCCGGAGAAACCACATATTTATTTTTTAAGAAATAGAAAAGAACAGTCCCGATAAGCATTGCACCAGAAGCAGCCATAAAACCCCATCTAAAAGCGTGAATATCTCTAATTCCTCCTGAATCTTTAACATCTCCCAACAAAGGACAAATAGACTGGCCTAAGAATGCACCAATATTAATTCCCATGTAAAAGATAGTAAAAGCAGTATCCAATTTTGTTTTTTCCTGTTTTGGGTACAAACTTCCAACCATACTTGAGATGTTTGGTTTAAAAAATCCGTTACCAAAAACAATAACTCCTAATCCGCAATACATAATCGCTTTGGCCAAAGCCAGATTAGACTCAAAAATACTACCACTGGTAAATAACAACATTTGCCCAATAGCCATTAGCAATCCGCCTAATAAAATACAATTTCTATTACCTAAAAAACGATCGGCAATAAATCCACCCAACATCGGTGTTAAATAACAAAGCCCAAGAAAACCTCCGTAAATTAACGAAGCTTCTTCTTCCTTCATCAATAATGAGTTTACAAGAAATAAAGTCAATAAAGCCCGCATTCCATAAAAATTGAACCTCTCCCACATCTCCGTTCCAAACAAAACCCACAGTCCTTTTGGGTGCGCCGTTTTCACTTGAGTTTCTTCCATATTATTCACTATTTATTTAAGGTTGATAAAGTTATATTATAAATTTTCTTTTATAAAATTAGTCATTTTATTGTAGAGCTGAATTCTCGTTTTTCCACCATAAATACCGTGGTTTTTATCAGGATATATCTGAGAATCAAACTGTTTGTTTGCCTGAATTAATGCTTCCATCATTTGCATTGAATTTTGCACATGAACGTTGTCATCACCAGATCCGTGAATCAATAAAAATTTACCTTTCAATTTATCAACGTGATTTATTGGAGAGTTTTGGTCATATCCGCTTGCATTTTCTTGTGGAGTCTGCATGTATCTTTCTGTGTAAACACTGTCATAAAATCTCCAGTTTGTTACCGGAGCAACAGCAATTGCCATTTTGAATACATCGTTTCCTTGAAAAATACAGTTTGACGCCATAAAACCACCATAACTCCATCCGAAGATTCCAATTCTTGAAGCATCAACATAAGGATAAGCTCCTATTACTTTTGCTGCATCAATTTGATCTTCAACTTCGTATTTTCCTAATTCTTTTTGAGTTACTTTTTTGAAATCACCACCTTTATAACCTGTTCCTCTACCATCAACACAAGCTACAATATAACCTTGTTGTGTAAGCGAAAGAAACCAATAATCGTCTGCATTATTCCAATCGTTATTTACTTGTTGAGATCCCGGACCAGAATATTGGTACATGAAAACAGGATATTTTTTTGAAGGATCAAAATCTTTTGGTTTCAAAATCCACGCATTCAATTCGTTTCCTTTTGCAGTTTTTAGAACAAAAAATTCTTTTGCAGGAAGATTATACGCTTTCAATTTATCAGCAAGAACCTGATTGTTTTCGATAACCTGAATTTCTTTTCCAGTTTTAGCCTCATTTAAAGTATACGTTGTAGGCACTAAATTACTAGAGAATGTTGTAATGAAATATTGGAAATTTGGACTGAAAGTTGCTGCGCTTGTTCCAACTTTTGTAGTTAAACGAACTTTATTTTTTCCGTCTAAAGCAATGCGGTAAATATCTCTATTGATTGAACCATTTTCTGTAGATTGGTAGAAAATAGTTTTTGTTTTTTCGTCGAAACCGTAGTAAGATACTACTTCCCAGTTTCCTTTTGTAACCTGATTTTTAAGTTTTCCTGTTTTATCATATACATAAATATGATTAAAACCGTCTTTTTCGCTTGTCCAGATAAAACTGTTATCTTTTAAGAATGTCAAATTATCTGTAACATCAACATAAGCTTTGTCTTTTTCATTCAAAACTACTTTTGCTGTAGCCGTTGTACCGTCGATAAATAATAAATCTAAGTTATCCTGGTGACGGTTTAGAACCTGAGCAGACAATGTGTTATTATCATTTGTCCACTGCATTCTTGCAATATAAAAATCATTATAGTTTCCTAGATCAACTTTTTTAGCAGCATTTCCTGCAACATCATAAACGTGTAATGAAACTACTGAATTTTTTTCTCCGGCTTTTGGATATTTGAACGTTTCAATTGTTGGATATAAATCTTTCTTGAAAATTGACATTGAAAATTCCGGAACGGCACTTTCGTCAAAACGAATATAAGCTAGTTTTTTACTGTCTTTACTCCAGTCAAAAGCCCGGACAAAAGCAAACTCTTCTTCATAAACCCAATCCGTAATACCATTTATTATGGCATTTTTCTTTCCGTCAGTAGTAACTGCTGTTGATTTTTTTGAAGCTACATCGTAAACATATAAATTGTTTTCTTTTGCATAAGCAATTTTAGTTCCGTCAGGAGAAAAAGTCGGCTCCTGAACCTGAAAGTCAAAAAGCTTCGTTAACGTTTTAGATGTAATATCATACAAAAAATAATCTGCAGTAAAAGAGTGGCGGAAAATTTGGTTTGAATTACAAGCAATTAAAATCTTTTTTTCGGAAGCATCAAAAGTATAACTATCGATTCCGTCTGCAAGTGCTGCGTGATTTTTTGTATCTATTAAATTTGATACTTTTTTCAGTGTTGCAAAGTCATATAAATCTATTTGCATGCTTCTGTTAGCCTGATCAACATTCAGAACCGTATATTGATCTGTGTTTTTTAGCGATTGCAATTCATCCATTCCTTTAGCACGAAATGCTCCACTATAAATATTTTCGACTGTAATTTTTTGTTGCCCAAAAACGGTTGCAACTAAAAACAAAAATATAACAGTAAGTTTACTTGTATTCATTTGAATTAATTTAAATATAAAAAGAGCCCAATTTTAGTGAAAAAAATAAACATAATACACATTTTAAGTGTTAAATGTTAAAAAAAATAACGATTGCGTACTTTTCATTTTTTAAATAGTTTACCAACAAAACCCTTAAATTGGTATATTTGCCGCAACATTACTATTTAAAATACTGAAAATGAACAACGCTGTTGCCGGATTTTCTAAATTATCCAAAAAGGAAAAAATAAACTGGATCGCTAACGAATATTTTTCAACGCCTGACGAAGCGCTTAATATAATAAGAAATTACTGGAATTCAGACGAGAAGCTTCAACAACTGCATGATGATTTCATAGAAAATACAATTACCAATTTATATATTCCTTTAGGAGTTGCGCCTAATTTTTTAATCAACGGAAGTTATAAAACGATCCCAATGGCCATTGAGGAAAGTTCTGTTGTTGCAGCTGCTTCAAAATCTGCAAAATACTGGGCAACACGCGGCGGATTTAAAGCTACTGTTATTGATACAGAAAAAATTGGCCAGGTACATTTTACTTTTAATGGAGATACAGCAAAACTGCAATCTTTCTTCGAAAATATAAAATCTAAATTTTTCTCCGACACGCAAAGCATCACCAAAAACATGCAGCAACGTGGCGGAGGAATTTTAGATATTAAACTTAAAGACAAAAGAAGTTTACTTGAAAATTATTTCCAGCTTCATGCTACTTTTGAAACTAAAGATAGTATGGGAGCAAATTTCATCAATTCTTGTCTGGAGCAATTTGCCACGACTTTAAAAGAAGAATTTCAAAATTCTGATTTATTTTCTGAAGATGAAACGCTGAAAGTAATTATGAGTATTTTGTCTAATTATGTTCCGAATTGTATTGTAAGAGCAGAAGTTTCCTGCCCAATTGAAGATTTAACTGAAAAACATATTTCAAATCCACAGGATTTTGCCGAACGTTTTGTGCAAGCTGTTCAGATTGCCGAAGTTGAACCTTTTAGAGCCGTAACGCATAATAAAGGTATAATGAATGGCGTTGACGGAGTTATTCTGGCAACAGGAAATGATTTTAGAGCAATTGAAGCAGGTGTACACGCTTACGCTTCACGAAATGGTCAATACTCAAGTTTATCGCACGCTAAAATCGAAAACGGAATATTTACTTTTTGGCTGGAAATCCCGTTGGCTTTAGGAACCGTTGGCGGATTGACTTCTTTACATCCTTTGGTAAAATTATGTTTAGAGATTCTGGAAAAACCATCTGCTGCTGAATTAATGCAAATTGTTGCCGTTGCAGGACTAGCGCAAAATTTTGCTGCTTTGCGTTCGTTAACCACAACCGGAATTCAGGAAGGTCACATGAAAATGCATTTAAATAATATCATAAATCAGTTTGAAGCTAATGAAGGTGAACGTCATTTAATTAAGGCTCATTTCAAGAAAAATGCTATTTCACATAGTGCCGTAGTTGAGTTTATTGAAAATTTAAGAAAGTAATTGAAGAGCTAAATAAGAATGAAAACAACCTTTTACAGTAACGGAAAACTCTTAATTACAGGTGAATATTTAGTTTTAGATGGTGCAAAAGCTTTTGCTTTACCAACAAAATTTGGTCAAAACCTAATTGTAGAAAATGGCTCGAATCAGGAAATTCAATGGAAGAGCTATAATTATGATAATCAAGTTTGGTTTGATGACACTATTCTCTTTTCTGAAATTGTAAACAATGTGCAAGATAAGATTGAAACTGTAAAAACAACTTTGATCAACATTTTGCACGAAGCTTATCTTTTAAATCCGACTTTCATAAAAGACGGTGAAGGATATAAAATTAGTACACATCTTACTTTTCCAAAAAACTGGGGTTTAGGGACTTCATCTACATTATTAAATAACATAGCGCAATGGACTAAAATAGATGCCTTTATACTGCTTAAAAACAGTTTTGGAGGTAGTGGTTACGATATTGCGTGTGCGCAAAATGACACTGCAATTACTTATCGTCTGGAACAGGGCTTGCCGATAGTTGAGACTGTTGATTTTAATCCGGATTTTACACAAAATATTTATTTTGTTTACCTTAATAAAAAACAAAATAGTAAAGCTGCTATAAATGCTTATTATAATAACAAAAATGAACATTTAGCCAAAAATATTTCTGACAACAATAAAATTACTGAAGCAGTTTTAAATGCTAAAACTTTAAAAGAATTTGCTTTCGATCTTCAAAAACACGAAATTCAGTTGAGCAATATTTTGGAAATTCAAACGATTAAAGAAATTGCTTTTCCTGATTTTAATGGCGTAATAAAAAGCCTTGGTGCATGGGGCGGAGATTTTGTAATGGTAATTTCAAAAGATGATCCGACAGCTTATTTTGTTTCAAGAGGTTATGAAACTATTCTTTCGTATGAGGAAATGATTTTATAAAACAAAAAACTGAATTAGTAATTATTTACTTTTTTATTGTTTTGTTTTGTTTCAAGACGTCGAACTTTTTCATTTTCCTGCTCATTCGATTCTATTAGTGTATTGTGTAATCGCTCTGCCATTTTTTCTATACTATTTGTTATAGAATCATATACGAGTTCCATTCTGCGATGTTTTTCTTCTTTTACTGCTTTCAAAACATCTTCAACAAAAAATTTATCGTACTTTTCAGCAACAGAATCACGAGTATTAGTAAGTCTGATAACATAATCGTTACTCAATATAGTAACTTTAAAATGTTGCTCCTCATTACTCAAATAATATTTGCCACCCAATTCATCAACGTTGATGTCAGTGCTGCTTACTTTTAAAAGTTCAGTAATTATCCCAAAAATATGATTTTCAATTTTGGTATATACTTTCGCTTTTCTTCTAAACAAAAACTTAAACATTAAATTCCTGATTATTAAAGTTATCGATCATCGGTATCCTACAATAGTGGTTAAATTTGTTTTCAAAAAACTGAACAAATAAACTGTAATAATTTGAATATCACAAATATTTTAGATTATATTTCTATTATTCCTATATGTCTAAAGAAAAATAGAGCGAATTTTATTATGAAATTACCGTGAATTTACTTAACAAATAGAAAAAGAAAAAACAATTATTTCAAATAAAACAATTGCTAATAATTCAGTTCTTGTTCAGAATTATATACGAGTTATTCTTTATTATAGTTTTAAATTTTGATAAAAAATTACGTTGAAACTTAAATTCATAAAAAAAACCGAAACATTCAAATGAACGTTTCGGTTTTTTTTATTTTGTATTACTAAATTACTAAAAAAGACTAGTAATTAAATTGCAATCTGTTATCTTCAATTTTAGCATTGTTTTTCAACGCTGGTAAAATTCTGCTTGCATCAGATGCACTTTGTGTTTTTAATTTAGCAACATATTCAGCGTGATTTGCAATTGCCGGAGCTTTTACAGTACTAATGTTTTTAACAACATATACACCTGTATTTCCTTCAATTGGAGCAGAAACTTTATTTGCTGCTAATG
Organism: Flavobacterium sp. LC2016-13; assembly: GCF_009707955.1. Classification (GTDB taxonomy): domain Bacteria; phylum Bacteroidota; class Bacteroidia; order Flavobacteriales; family Flavobacteriaceae; genus Flavobacterium. The sequence goes on from NZ_WMDQ01000001.1 coordinate 719,285, forward strand.
CATATGCATTACCTACAACTTTAGGCTCTTGACCAACTCCACCAGGTAAAACCGGATTATCTAAAGTTACATTTGTAGCTTGTTGAACTGCAACACCTGCGCTTTTAGCAATAGCTTCAAGGCTTGAACCTGTCATTTTAGCTTTTAGCATTTCAGCTTTTTTCTGGTTTTTCAAGATTGGCTCAACATAAGGTCTTGCTACTGTAACAGATACTAAACCTGATTTGTTTTCGCTTTTGTATTGCGCAATTACGTGCCCAATATTAGCTAATTCAAAACGTTTTACATCTCCTGCATTAGTTTCTTTATCAAATGCCCATCTTACAATGTTACGTTGGTTTCCTAAAGGACCAAATGCTTCATCCATTGCTTTTGCAGTAATTGGCGCAGCAACTTTTAAACCTAATTCTTTTGCTGTAGCAGCAAAATCTTTATCAGCAGCTTCCATTTCGAATTTGGTTGCCAATGTAAATACTTTATCAGAAGTCGCTTCAGATGGCTCAATTTTTTGAGCAATTGTAGCTAAACGAATACCGTCTTGTTTATCTGTAATTTTGATAATGTGAAATCCAAAAGGAGTTTCAACTAAACCAACTTTTCCAATTCCGTTATTGAATACAAAATCATTGAATGGTTTTACCATTTGGCCTTGACCAAAATATCCTAAATCACCAGCTTGTTGTGCAGATGAGTCATCAGAGCTTGTAAAAGCCAACATCATAAAACTATCTGGATTTGCCTGAACCTGAGCTAAAATTTCTTCTGCTTTGGCTTTAGCTTCTTCTTTAGTTCTTTTTTCTTTAGCATTTGGAGTTTGAGATCCTTCGTAACCAATTAAGATATGACTTGCTTTTGCGTTAACTCCAGCTTTAAATCCTAAAGATTTAGAAATAGCATAGTATCTTCCGTAAACGTATGGTCCGTAAATTGCTCCTGCAGGTAAACTAAATAATTTATCTGCATCAACTGCAGGCAAATTGTTTTTAGGTACGTATGTAGAATCGTAAGGAACATCAGAATTTGAGTTTACAAATTCAGCAATGTTAGTTGCGTTTCTAAATCCTGGCAAAGTATCGTTTTTACCTGTTTTTGCGTTATATTCTACTCTTCCGTTTAAAAGAGCAGTGATTTTTGCTTTAATATCAGCTTCGTCTTCTTTTGAAGCTTTGTCTTCAACTAAAACATATTGAATTTCACGAGTTGCATCCGCTTTGAATTTTTTCTCGTTTTTCTTCATATAAGCTACAATTTCATCATCAGAAATTTTTACATCGCTGTCTTTAATTGAAGAATATAATGCAGCAGCATAAGCAAAGTTTACTTTGTTAGCTTCCATTTCATATTTCATTTTTCCTTCACTAGCAGTAGTGTAAAGACCTGATTTTACTAATGTATTGTAGATTTGAAATTTTGCGTTTAATTCAGCATCTTTTTCTTTTGCAGAAATGTATTGTGCTGCTTCTGGGTTTGTTTTAAAGTATTCTTTAAATTTTGCTACGTCAAAAGCGCCAGCAGCATTTAAGAACATTGGATTTTTACCAATATTCGGATCTGTTTTTAAAACTTCCAAAAGGTGTTTTTCACCAACTCTCAATCCTAATTTGTCAAACTGAGATGACAATAAAGCGATTGAAACCTCTTGATCCCAAACTCTGTTTGCAGCTTCAGTGGAAGAAATTCCTTGACCACTTTTTTCAACATTACTAACTTTAACTCTAAAGTCTTCAAATGAAATATCTTTTCCATCGATGCTTCCTACATCTTTTGAACTTTGACCGAAGCTTCCTCTTGTGAATAGATCTTGTATTATAAATGCAAATAATGCAAGTGCAATAACTCCTATCAATAAAGCGGAACGCTGTCTAATTTTTGCTAAAACTGCCATTTTTATTATCGTTAATTTTATATTCAGTTTGCGAAAATACAATTATCTAGCTAATAACAATACAACTAGTGTTTTATTTTACACATTTTTTTTTAATTCCTAAAAAAATTACTCTTTTATCGTCATTTTTACCAATTCAATTTTCTTATTGGATGCTTCTTCTATCACAAAATGATAGTGATCTATGACTATTTCATCTCCTTTTTGCGGGATTTCTTTAGTAGAATTCACAATGAATCCGCCTAAAGTTCCGTATGAATCCTCTTCAGGAATATCCAGCTTATAGGTTTCATTTAAATATTCTACATCTAAACGGGTCGAAAACAAATATTTTCCTTCTCCTAACTCCTGCTCTATCAATTCTTCGTCTAAATCGTGCTCATCTTCAATTTCTCCAAAAAGTTCTTCGACGATATCTTCGATAGTTATAATGCCAGAAGTACCTCCGTGTTCATCTAAAACTACAGCAACGTTTTTTCGTTTTTTAATCAAAAGATTAAGCGCGTCTTTTATCGAAATTGTTTCCGGAACAAACTCTACTGTCATTAAAACCGATTTAATGGTTTTGGGCTTTTTAAACAGATCAAATGAATGCACATATCCTACAATATCATCGAGTGAATTTTGACTCACTACAATTTTCGAATATCCTGTTTCTATAAACAATTCTTTTAACTCTGAGATATTTGCGAATAAATCAATGTCTACAATTTCTGTTCGCGGCGTCATAATATCACGCGCTTTTACGCCTGAAAATTCTAATGCATTTTGAAATATCTGAATTTCAGAATCTACTTCTTCATTATCTTCTACAGAACTCATTTGTTCTGTAATATAATTTCCTAATTCGATTTTACTAAAATACAATTGAACCTGATCTCCTTCTGTTTTGAAAAACTTTCGCAAAATGAAATCTGAAATCCAAATGAAAAAAGTCGAAATATAGTAGAACAACCTATAAAAAAGATAAGCTGGAATTGCAAAAATCTTAATTAAAGAATTGGCATAGATTTGAAAAAAAACTTTCGGGAAAAATTCTGCAGTAATCAAAACTACAAAAGTCGCGATTGCAGTTTGTACCAATAAGCTTGTAATGTCTGAAAATTGATATCCGAGAACGGCGAAACACTTCAGAATTAACTCACTCATATAAAATCCGTAAACAACCAAAGCAACATTATTACCAATAAGCATTGCTGCAATAAACTTTGATGGGTTTTCGGTAAGTTTAGTAAGGATCTGGGAAAGAAAATTATCTTGTTTTTTTTCTATTTCAAGATAAATTTTGTTGGAGGAAATAAAAGCTATTTCCATTCCTGAAAAAAAGGCTGATAGTATTAAACATAGTATTATAATACTAATTTCCATTTTTTATTGTTTTTTATAATGATCGTCAAATTTCTTAGAAAATTTCCTTCTGAAGAAAAACATAAAAACACTTACTCCGGCAATCACGAAACTTAACCACGGATTAGCCGTAGGATCATTCAGCTTTGTAATTCCGTCATAAATAAACGCAACTGCAATTAATATGTAAACGTATTGTGTATATTTTAAGTAATTCATGATCTTGTTTTTATTCTTCGGCTTCTAATTCGCCTGTTATTCGTTGTGAGTTTATGACTTTAAAATCTTTACTAAAATCAATTCCTTGTCCGTATGAAACTCCTTTAGCATCTGTAAGCTTAAATTTTCTTTCGGTATAAAACCATTCATTTTTCTGATCGAAATATAATTGTTCCGTTTCAAGCATCTGACCGGTTTCTGAAGTAATTTTTACTTTTCCCTGCAAATCAATGATTCCGGTTTGTTTATATGAAACAGCATAATTTGAGGTTATAAAAGTACGCTTTTGTTTTTTATCATATAAAGTAACATCAATTCCTTTAGGGAATTCTGTAAACGGAAAATCAAGATTAGAGAAATCAAGCATTTTACGACTTTTTAAAACGCCGGTTATTCTTCCCGAATCCGTATATTTTATGTCGACCGTATCAGCATCACTTCCCGGAACAAATTCTGAAAAGTTAATTTTCTGAACTTCTTTAAAATTGCTTTCGCATCCAAAAAACAGTGTCACAGCAAGAACTGTGACAACGTTTATAATATATCTCTTTGGTAAATTCATTTGCCAAATGTAGTAAATTGTAATGAGCTTAAAAAAACAGCAATTTTATGTTTAATTGAATTTACTTTTCACAAACCATTTATCGTTAAAAGAAAAACTCAAACTAAAGTTTAAATAATTTTCCTGAACCAAACCTGCAGATGTAGTTCCTTTTTTACCAAATTCGATTCCGAAGTTTACATTTGAAAAAGTTCCTGTAATTGGAAATCCAGCACCTAATGTCATACCAACATCATTAATTGATTGGTCATTAACGATTAAACCTGTTTTTTCGAATTTAAGACCTGCTCTATAAGTGATTCTGCTGAAATAGTTTGTAAATGAAGCATAATTAGGAACATAATATCCACCAACTGCATATTTTGCATATTTTTCATAACGAACATTATCGCTAGTATTATAATAATTAGCCAGTTGCCCATTGCCTTGAAAAGCCAATGTTGTACCTACTAACCATTTTCTTGCTTGTCCTATACCGGCACCTAAAGTTATTTTGTTTGGTAATTTTAATGTAATACTAGACGAAGGATATTCATAAGGATCCGCATCACCGTCAACTTCAATAATTCTTGAACTATCTGATCTTAAGTTACTTTGAAAAGTGTAACTTAAACTCGTATATAAATTTAATTTTTTATCGATCTTAGTTTGATACATTGTACCAATATTAAAACTTGTTCCTGACAATACAGATGAGCTTGTTTCTCTTGTTGCACCCTGAACATCTGGAATACCTTCTATAGTTGTTGTAGAAATTTTACCAAAGTTATATTGTACATCAGCACCAATATTCCATTTTGGAGTAATTTTATATCCTAAACCAAAAAATACTCTATTTACACCACCTTTTCCTTCAAGTTGACTATTTACTGAATTTCCTTCGTTAATATCAGAAATTTTATATCCAACAGAAGACAAAGGAATCAAACCAAAAGCAGCTCCAAATTTACCCATAGGAATTCCTACTGCTAAATAATCAAAAGTAGATCTTTGAGCTTTTGATGATTCTGTATCGCTTTTTATTGTATTACCTCCAAAAGTTCCACCAACACTAAAAGTGGTTTGTCCAAGGCTGGCATAACTTGCCGGGTTTTCAATATTCAAGTGAATACTATCCTGTTCTACCGCAACTCCACCCATAGATCTGTTTTCGAGGGTTCCTTTAAATCTTGCCTCTCCAATTCCGTAAAAAGAATATGGCGATGAAGTACCTTGCTGAGCAAATGAAACGAACGAGATAAGTAAACAAGCACTTATTATAATTTTTTTAATCATTGTCGGTTTTATATTGAAATGTTTGGTTCAAACTTTCCAAAAGGAAATTTGAATTGGCAAATATGGTATTTTTTAATCGTTTAGCCAAAAATTCTGCATCACCACCCGTTAAAATTATTATAAAATTTGAAAAGTTTGCCCGATATTCATCTATAAAACCGTCAATCTCATAGACGAACCCATTAACAATTCCTGAATGAATCGCCTGTTTCGTAGAGTTTCCTATATATGAATCGGGAGATTCTAAAGTTAGTAACGGCAAGCGGGCTGTGTAATTATGCAAGGCTTCATAACGTAATCTCAGGCCCGGAGAAATTGCTCCGCCCAAATAATTGTCATTTTCGTCGATAAAATCGTAGGTTATGCAAGTTCCCGCATCTATCACTAATCTATTTTGTTTGGGAAATTGTAAAGTTGCTCCTGCAGCCAAAACCATTCTGTCGATCCCTAAAGTTTTTGGCGTTGCGTATTTATTTATGAAAGGAAAAACATCTTCATGAGTCAAAAAATGAATATTAAGTTGGTCTTCGAAGGCTAAAAAAGATTGCTTTTCAATATTTCCGACTGATGCAACGACCAAATCAGAACAATTTTGAAATTTTTTTAAAATATTTTTAATTTTTTTTTCGAGTTCATTTTTCTCAAAAACAAAATTTTCAAGAACAGTACTCCCCTCAAATACAGCCGCTTTAATTCGAGTATTACCAACATCAACAGTTAAAACCATATTTTTTTATTTACAAATGCGAAGGTACGAATTGATTTTTTTAAAAAAATGTTTTGGATAAATGAAAAATGATTCTATCTTTGCACCCGCAATCAGCACGGTGCCTTAGCTCAGATGGTAGAGCAATGGACTGAAAATCCATGTGTCCCTGGTTCGATCCCTGGAGGCACCACCAAAACCCGAATAGCAATATTCGGGTTTTTTGTTTTTTAATACTTTTTATAAATGCATTACTTATATATCATTTATTCTGATTCATGTCAAAAATTTTATATTGGAGAAACTGCAAGTATTGAAAATCGAATTTCTAAACATCATGATCATTTTTATTCAAATTCTTTTACCAAGATAGCTAACGACTGGAAAATTGTTTTACTCTTTAATTGTATCAATAAAGATGAAGCTGTTTATTTGGAAAAGTTTATCAAAAGAATGAAAAGCAAAATTTTTAATACAAAAATAATTGATGACCCATCTATACTAAAAGATATTCTTTCTAAAAGAAAATCTATAATTGTCCCTGGTTCTCCCGAAGCCTCGGGACTGGAGGCACCACCAAAACCCGAATAGCAATATTCGGGTTTTTTGTTTTTAATACTTTCCTGAAAGTCAATAGCTAAAATTTTACATCAAAGGTTCCCTTAAAATATCTTTTATACTTCTGTTTTATTTGATGCTATATAAATCTTATTAAAATTTCACCTCTTTTTCTCCAAAATTCTTTCTTTTAAAAAGATACATCAGCTATTTCTTATTTAAATTTTAGAAAGCAAATAAATTATAAATATTTGTTAAAAAAGTATCAAATAATTAAAAAATTATCTTTTATATTAGTCAAAAAATATTTAATAGTTTTATTTACTAACAAGTCTACAACACTAATTTATGAACGAAACTTCTACTAAAGGTATTTGGAAAGTAATTTCAGCGTCTTCGATGGGAACTATGATAGAATGGTACGATTTCTATATTTTTGGAAGTTTGGCCGTTGTTATTTCAACTAAATTCTTTCCAAGTGATAATCCAACTGCGGCATTTTTGTCAACTTTAGCCACTTTTGCAGCAGGATTTGTTGTTAGACCTTTTGGAGCTTTGTTTTTTGGAAGACTTGGTGATATTATTGGCCGGAAATATACTTTTATGGCTACCTTATTATTAATGGGTGGTTCTACTTTTTTAATAGGCTGTATTCCGAGTTATGAAACTATCGGGTTTTTAGCTCCTTTATTAGTCTTAATTCTGCGTTTATTGCAAGGATTAGCTCTTGGCGGAGAATATGGCGGTGCAGCTACTTATGTTGCCGAACATGCTCCTGAAGGACAAAAAGGATATTGGACATCATGGATTCAAACTACTGCAACTGTGGGATTATTTATTTCATTAATGGTAATTCTTGCAACAAAAAGCATTCTTTCACCTGAAGATTTTGATACTTGGGGATGGCGTGTACCTTTTTGGGTTTCTATTGTGATGGTTGGCGTTTCTTATTTGATCCGAAAAAACATGGATGAATCTCCTGTATTTGCAAAAGCAAAAAAAGAAGGAACAACTAGTGCAAATCCGCTGAAAGAAAGTTTTGGCAACCGATATAATTTGAAATTCGTTTTATTGGCTTTATTTGGTGCAACAATGGGGCAAGGCGTCGTTTGGTACACGGGTCAGTTTTACGCGATGAGTTTCATGAAAACAGTAATGAATATCGAGTCATCTCAGGTTGATGAATTACTGGGGATTGCTTTATTATTAGGAACTCCGTTTTTTATTGTTTTTGGATGGTTAAGTGATAAAATAGGTCGAAAACATATCATGATGGGCGGAATGTTACTGGCTATTTTATTCTACAGGCCTATTTATAAAATGATGTATGAAACAACAGATTTAAATCATAAAACTGAAATTGTAGAAAAAACCACGCAAAACATTGAAACAACAAAAAATAATGACATAATAACCACAGTTTCAAAAACCTACACGGACGGAACTACGTATGTAGGGAAGAAGAAGGATTTTAATGATAAGAAAAAAGAATCTCAAAGTACTGTTTCAATCAATATAAATACCAGCGATGAATGGACTATAATTTTTCTGGTTTTCATTCAGGTTTTATTTGTTACAATGGTTTATGGTCCAATTGCTGCTTTTTTGGTTGAGATGTTTCCAACTAAAATTAGATATACCTCAATGTCGTTACCTTATCATGTAGGTAATGGAATTTTTGGAGGATTGCTTCCGGCCATATCAACTTATTTTGTAACGCATTCTAAACAAGCGGGTAAAACTGATTTTTATCTTGACGGACTTTGGTATCCTATAATTATTGCTTCAGTCTGCTTTGTAATTGGAATGGTTTATATCGATAATAAAAACAAAACGAATCACCTTTAATATTTAATAAACATGACGAATAAGATTAAACAGGTTTTAGGTGTTTTATGGGCTGTATTAGCCATTGCCGCAGCATACTTTTGTGTATTTGAATTTGGATTACCTAAATTGCTCTCAGACCAACAAGATGATCTTGTCTTTGGCATTATAATCCTTTTTATCCTCACCCCGCTTATTGTTTTGGGTTTGGGTACATTTGGATATTTTGCGATGATAGGTGAATATAATAATGAGAAATAGTTTCAGGAAAAATTACAAAACAAAAAGGGCTGCCAATAATTAGGCAGCCCTTTTTGCATTACTAACAAAACCTTATTTTTTAATGAACTTCATTACTTGTATTTCATTATTTGCATTTAATGCTTTAACTATATATAATCCCGTTTTTAAGTCACTTACTCCAAACTGAAACTCCGGATTTCCATCTGTAACAAAACTTTTTACCAATTGTCCTGACATTGCATAAACCTGAACTTTAGTTGTTACAATATTTAAGGTAAAATAATTTGAAACCGGATTTGGATGTAAACTAACTGAATTTCCTTTTTCGAAATCTTCGATTGCTAAATTAGCTTGTTTGTTTCCGTAAATCCTGTATTCTCCAGGCGCTAAATTTATCGGAGCATTTACATCAGCAACATTTATTGTTGTATTATCCATTAGATTATACCAGATTCCTATATATTGAAAACCAGTAGCAATATTTTGAGCTGTAACATCAAAATTGGCTAAAATCAAAACATCTTTCAATTGTGTAGAAACCAAATTGCTATTGGTGATTTTTATGTTTACTGATAATGAATTTGCATTTGCAATTGTTGGCGTTCCTAAAAATACAGGTTCTGTAGTTTTAAGTGTGATCATTTTTGCCCAATCGTTGTAAATTTTATTTCTGTTTGAATCTCCCAGCCAGTTTTCTGCCCATTGAGGCTGTGGCTTGGTATCTAATTTACAATCTCCCGAAATCGCATCTCCATCTGTATTTACTGTACCATTATTACACGTAAAAATAGAATCGTCCCAACCTAATTCTCCAAAATGCCAAATCATTTTTGGCCCCGGAACCAGTAAAGAAACTGCTCCAATAGCAGACATTCTTGATAATGCTGTGTTTAATGTTTTTACATTATAAGATCCGCTTGAGGCTCCGTATTGTACATTTTTATACATTAAACGCTCTTCATCATGACTTTCTGCATAACCCATTAATCGATTTGCTGTAAAACCATGACTTGTGCTTGACATTCTCGAAATATTACTGTCTGATGCATATCCCATTGATAACTGATTGTATGCTCCGGTCATTTTTCCCCACATCATAACACCTTTACTTGGTGTTTCATTTACTCTGTAATTTGCCCATTGCTGTTCTTCGGTATCATCATTACCTAAATGTTCAAAAATGGTATAATGTGTAGGATCTAAACTCCACGAATAATCAGCATATTTTCTCAATACATCTACTCGATCCTGTTGATATTTATCTGTACAAGCTCCATCATTAGCTGTACAGTTTTGCGTAAATCCTTTGGTTAAATCCCAACGGAAACCATCAATTTTATATTCATCAATCCATTGTTTAATCACACGATCTACATAATATTGCGTTTTTAGCGATTGATGATTAAAATCTTCACCTACATTATAAGCATGTTTTGCTACGGTATTAAAATATGGATTTTCGGCAGTTGGCGAACCAAAACCATCTCCGTCAGGATCGTTCATCCACATTCTCACCATTGGATTTCTTCCAAAAGCGTGGTTTAGCGCCACATCAAGAATAACAGCGATTCCGTTTTGATGACATAAATCGATGAATTCTTTTAGCTTATCCGAAGTTCCGTAAAATTTATCCAAAGCCATGTGAAATGAAGTGTTATAACCCCAGCTTTCATTGCCTTCAAACTCCATTACAGGCATTAATTCAATGGCATTTATTTTAAGATTTTTAAAATAGTCTATTCTATCAATTAAACTTTGATAATTTTTATTGGCATCAAAATCACGAACCAAAACTTCATAAACTACTAATTTTTCCTTTTCTGGTTTTGCAAAATTAGTTACTTGCCAATTGTAGGGTGTTTGCCCTGTTTTAAGAACTGTAACTTCAAAATTTTGCCCAACAGGATAAGTTGGTATATTTGGATATGAGTTTGAAGGAATCGTAGGATCATCAAAAGGCGACAAAACCAAAGTAGAATATGGATCTGCTGTTTTTACCAATGAAGGAGAATTTGCAAGTGGCGTAGCGTCTACAACCCAATATTGATATGTATTATTGACTCCCGAAACCAATCCTGTTAATTCTAACCAGAATTTGCCCGAAGTTGGGTCTTTTTTCATGGCATACGCCGAAGTTGGTTGCCAATTATTAAAACTTCCGGCAACGTAAACAAAATCTTTTAATGGTGCATCCAGAACCAAGGTTGCTTTTGTAGCATCGGCAGTATTGTAATTGATTCCGTCAACTAATCCCGCTGGCATTGCCTGAGAAACTGCGTTTGGATTTACAATAACAGAGAACTTTTTTACAATTGTTGTTGCTCCCTGAACAATACTCAACTCATAGCTTTGATTACTTGTAATATTAGTATGAGAATAAGAATAGTTCGATGTACTTGTATTGGTATTGATTGTCGTTCCGTTTGCTTTTAATGTATAACTTGCTGTACCATTTGTGTTTGTTGCTGCAATAGCAAAGTTTGCTCCTGAAGCTATAATCGTTGTGCTGTTTTCAGCCGGCGCAGTTAATGTTGCCTGAAAAGAGCCTACTTCAACTAAAATATCTTGTGATTTTTTATCCCCTGTTCCATTTTTTGCTTTAACCAAAAAACCTATTTTACCAATTCCTGTAATATTATAATAGGTTGTTGGCGTAATAACTTTAGTATAAGTATCTGAAACTGCATTATAGGTTAATTTACTGGCATCACTTGAAGCTTCCCAGGTTCCATTGTTTGGAGTTCCTTTTTGAGTGGTATCATTAATATCAAAAGCCCATGCCCATAAGTAAAGCGAATGATCGGTAACTCCCCAGTTTGCCTCGTTAATACTGCTTCCGTTAATCGTAATAGTGATAGAAGTCGTTTCTTCAAAAGTAGAAGGACTTACAGAATAACTAGCTGTTTGCTGTTGCGCAAAAGAAATTGCGGACAATAAAAGAAATAGGATTAGTATAGTTTTTTTCATAATATGTGGTTGATTGGTTAGTATGATTAAAAAAGGGCTATCCTTAAGACAGCCCTTTTTTTAATTTCAAGAAAAATATTAGTTTTTCTTAATAGTGTATTTTTTATTAGCGATATCTACTTCAACTGTATAATTTCCAGCTACTGGAACAGGAATATTAGCACCTCCAAGATCTAATGATAAGTCATTACCATCATCTCCATAATTAGTAGCCCAACCATCATCTAATCTAAACTTAATTTCGCCCACTACTAATGGTCCAACATAAGAATATTTTTTAGTAGCCAAATCATAATTTAAATCAGTATCTGGATCATTCCATCCATTTGGAGTTGCAGAACCAATTAAACCCCAGTTTGCCCAAGCAGCATAAGGAGTTGCTTTAATTGTATATGAATTTGAATATTGAGGAAGTCCTGTAGCTCCTACAACAGACTTAATACGAACATCAACATTATTTTCCTGGTATGGAGTAAAACCTCCATTAAGCACCGCAGAATTTAATTCAGCAACTGTTAATTCTTTTGAAAGCGCAGTTGTATTTGATACCGTTGTTGGGCTGGCAAAGTTTGTACCTGCTTTTGCAATTTCAATAGTATAATTTACAATTGTTTGAATTCCGGTATAAGTTGCCTTATTCCATGTTACTGTTGTAGCAATGTCTTTTTCTGTATCTTTTGTAAGTACAATACTAAAATCAGATTTTGGTGTTAATAATACCGGAGCAGTTCCTGCATCAATAACGGGTCTATTGTCTACATCATCAGCATTACATGAAACAGCCAATACACCAATAAATGCGATTAAAATTTTATATATATTTTTCATTTTAATGTTTATAAGATGTTAGTACCCTGGATTTTGCTTTAATGTTGGATTTGCCTGAATGTTTCTTGCAGGAATTGGCATTAAATCTCTGGTTGCATCTGTAGAGTTACCATTTATAGATCCACCTTTCCATTGCCAGATTTTAGATCCTCCAGTAAATTTTCCAAAACGAATCAAGTCAGTTCTTCTGTGGCATTCCCAGAATAATTCTCTTCCTCTTTCATCTAAAATAAAATCAAGTGTTAATTGAGGAAGTGTAATTGTTTGTGCGTTTGCTCTTGTTCTAATTTGATTGATGTAACCTAAAGCAGTATTAATATTTCCTGTAGTAGCTCCTCTAAGAGTTGCTTCAGCGTACATTAAATAAGCATCTGTTAATCTAAACATTGGGAAATCAATATCCGGCATATCATTTCTTTGCGCTGCAGAACCATCTGAATTTACATTGATGTATTTTGTTACAGCGTAACCATCTGTAAAAGTTGCAATATTGTTGATATCTTTTGACTGACCAGCTGTGTAAAATGTACCTCTGTTATCTGCAGTTGCAGTTTCGTCTGGAAAAAGGTTTACAAACTCTCTACGAGTTCTGATTCCTTGCCATCCACCGTCCATTCCTCTGGAAGCCGCATTCATGCTACCTCCAATAGAAGCGTGCATAATAAAGCTCATTCCACCACCGATAGCTCTAATCGCATTACCATCTCCAATAATTGGGAAAATAAATTCACTTTCAGCACCATTTCTGTTATTATCCGCAGAAAATAAGTAACGGTAAGGAACATTTGCAAAAGTATATCCTGAACCAGTAATGATTTCACTACATAATGTAGCCGCTTCATTGTTTCTGTCTACACCTGTATATACTTTAGAATTCAAATAAATTTGTGCTAATAAAAATTTAGCTGCAGTTTTATCAACTCTTCCGTATTCATTTGCTTTTGAAGCCACTAAACTATTGTCTAAGTCTTTCAATTCAGATTCTACATAAGCAAAAACTTCTGCTCTTGATTTTTGTACCGGATAATAGAATCCAACAGGATCATTTTCTGTTGTAATTGGCACATTTCCGAATAAATCCATTAAGTTATAGTATGAAAAAGCTCTTAAGAAACGAGCTTCAGCTCTAAATTTCGCGATATCTGCTTTTAAACCTGCATCAACACCTCTTGCCGTTAATTTCTCATCAGTAGTTTGTCTTAAAAACTCATTAGCAACACTAATGTGATAAAATGCTCTTGAGAATGCTCCTGCTAAAAATTCATTATCCGCAGACCATGTTTGAGTATTTAAAGTTGGTAAAGTACCATCAGCCCAAGCAATAATAGCTTCATCTGTTGTAAATTCCTGTGTTACAAAAAGTAATCTTAAGTAACTACTAAAATCACCTCCAAGTCCTGCGATATCAGGATTTTGTCCAGGTTTTGTAGCATCTCCATCACCATCATTTCCTCCAACATATAAACCTGCATATAATTTAGCTAATACTTCTTTATACGATGCCGGATCTTTAAAAAAGGCTTCAGATAGAAATTCATCATCATCCTTTGGCGTCACGTTTAAATCGTCAGTACACGAAGTAAGCGTCATACTTATTCCTAAAATGAATAGGAAAAAATAAGATATATATTTAAATGATATTTTCATTTTGTTTGTTTTTAAATTTTTGATTTTCAGTCTACTATTAGAAATTCGCATTCACTCCAAACAAGAATGTTCTTGCTCTTGGATACACATTATTATCAATTCCGTTGAATTTCTCCGGATCTAAACCATTGTATTTTGTAAGAACAAATACATTTTGAACTCCAGCTGTAAATCTTAAAGAAGCAGCTTTAATGATCGTTTTATCAAAAGTATATCCAAGCGTAACATTATCTAATTTGATAAAAGAAGCATCTTTTACAAAATAATCAGACAAGTAACGTTGTGTTCCGTTATCTTCAAAAGTAAAACCAGTATTATAATAATCTGAACTTACGTTAGACAAATCAGTCTGTCTTCTTAATCCAGCATCAGAATAACCTAAATTAGAACTTACGTTATCGAAAATATGATTTCCAACACTTGCTCTCCAGTTCATTGTAAAATCAAACTTTTTGTAGTTTAAAGTAGAGAACAAACCAAAAGTATAATCCGGTGCTGCTTTACCAGCTCTGTAACGGTCAGCTGTATCAATTTTTCCATCTCCGTTTCTATCAGCATAAGCTCCGGCAATTGGTCTCTTGTTAGCATCATACAATTGCTCGTATACAAAAAATGAATTTGGTGCATATCCTACTGAGTTAATCAGGATTTTGTTTCCACTTCCACCAGCGATATTATCTCCGGCTAAATAACCTTGAAAACCTGGAACCGTGATTCCTAATTCAGAAATATTTTGATCGATATAAGTAGTATTAAAAGCTACATTCCAAGTCAAATTATTCGTTTTAACAATATCAGAAGCAATACTAAATTCAACTCCTTTTGTTCTTACACTACCAATATTAAAGAAACCTTGGTTTCTAAGATTCGCACCATCAGGAACTGCAATATCTGCTAATAAATCTGTCGATTTTTTATCAAAATAGTTAATAGTACCTGTAATTCTATCGTTTAAGAATCCGAAATCGACACCAACGTTAGATTCAGCCAATTCTTCCCATTTGATATTTTCGTTATATCCTTCTGGTCTTGCCGTAGAATAAATTGTATTACCAAAAATATATTGCGAATTAATGGTTCCTAAAGTAACTCTTTGTAAATAATCATATTGTGGAACAATATCTTGCTGTCCAGTTGTACCGTAACCAACTCTTAATTTTAAAGTCGAAAGAGTATTGTTTCCTTTTAAGAAACCTTCTTCAGATACATTCCATGCAAAAGCTCCTCCTGCAAAATTCCCCCATCTGTTATCTTCAGAAAAACGAGAAGTTCCGTCTCTTCTATAATTAACAGTTAATAAATATCTGCTGTCATATCCTAAATTCAAACGTCCGAAGAACGATTGTAAATTAACATCCGGATCTGTAGCAACATCCTCATTAGGATTTGGTTGTCTAACCTCTCCTGAAGAGTATTTTTCTTTTTGAAACAATTGGTAGTTATAACCTGCAGTTGCATCAATTTTAATTTTTCCTAAATCTTTAGTATAATTAAAATAAGCATTTAAGTTTTTATTTTGAAGCGCATCTGTATAACTATTATAGTTTCCTAAGTTTACATAAGCTGGATCAGTAAATGGTTTTGGCTGATATCCTAAAGCACTTTGAGTACTTACTTCTGTATATCCGCTACTGTCAAATCTATCAATACCTGCTTCTACAACAGCTCTTAAATCTTCAAAGAAATGAAGTTTATAATCTAATCTAACATTACCCCATTTTCTTGTAGAAGTTGCTCTTCTATTATCTTGGTTTAATCTTGCAACAGGATTTCTTGCCGGCAATAATGGTAAGTTTCCAGTTGGCTCTAACCATTCGAAATATCCTCCGTAACGAGAACCAGCTTGATAAACAGGTTGTGTTGGATCAAATCCGATAGCACTTCCAATTATTGCACCTTCGTCCTGAAATTGGTTTTTACCGAAAGATAAGTTTCCGCTAATATCAATTTTTAAGTGATTATCAAATAAAACAGGATTTAACGATAACGATGTCGTAGTTCTTTCAAAAGAAGTGTTTCTTAGGATTCCAGGATTATCAACATTTCCAACAGATAAACGAACTGGTAATTTATTAAATAAAGAACCACTTACAGAGATATTGTTGTTAGTTGTTAAAGCAGTATGAAAAATTTCATCTTGCCAGTTTGTGTTTGCATTTCCTAATAAAGCTTGTTGAGCCGGAGTACCTTTTGTGTTTACCAATTCACGGAATTGATCTGCACTCATTACATCAACTGTATTTGCTACAGTATTTACACCAACCTGAGAGCTAAAGTTTACTTTTACACCACCTTTTGCTCCTTTTTTAGTTGTAATAACAATTACACCATTTGCAGCACGAGAACCATAAATAGCTGCTGCAGATGCATCTTTAAGCACTGTAAAAGACTCAATATCATTAGGATCAATAGTAGATAAAATACTTGTTGCACCACTAGGAACTGCATTACTTAACGGAAGTCCGTCTAATACAATTAATGGCTCATTTGAAGCATTTAAAGAAGATCCTCCACGAATTCTAATATCAGCTTTTGCTCCAGGAGCTCCTCCACCAGTTACATTAACACCCGAAATACGACCGCTAATTAAACTCTCCGGAGTTACGTTGATTCCTTTATTAAATTCTTTTGAAGAGATTTGCGATACAGATCCCGTAGCATCCTTTTTCTTAACAGTACCGTAACCTACTTGTACTACAACTTCCTTAAGTTGGTTTGTATCTTCTTCTAAAGAAACGTTTAATGTTTTTTGTCCGGTAAAATCAATCGTTTGCGTTTTGTATCCAATAAAAGATACCACAATTTTGTTACCAGTTTTAACATTTGATAGTTGGTAATTACCATCAAATCCGGTCGATGCACCGCTTGGAGCACCTTGTACATTTACGTTTACTCCCGGTATTGGCTGTCCTGTTGCTTTATCAACGACAGTTCCGCTTAAAGTACTTTGAGCTAGTACAGTAAAAGGCAACAATAGGAATAAAAATAACAACTTTTTGTAAATTGTTTTCATACTTTTTGTTTAAATTAGTTTGAGTTTGTGATTGTTAGTTAAGTTTTTAATTTTACTTCGAATTTCAAAATTAGGAATTTATTAACATGGCCAACCACTTACAATTTTTATTACATTACGAAAACGTGATAGTGTTGAAAACTTTCTATTTTTTGTAATCTTTTAGCGTTTAAATTGTCAATTCTAAAAATATAAGATACCTTTATTAACAATTAGATTTTTTCCATATATTAGTATGAAACGTAAAATAACCTTAAAACAGATTGCAAGAGAACTCGACGTATCAATTTCAACTGTCTCAAAATCATTGAGAAACAGTCTTGAAATTGGAGAAGAAACACGATTAAAAGTGCAGGCTTTTGCAAAGTTTTACAACTATAAGCCAAACAATATTGCCCTTAGTTTAAAAAATCGAAAAACCAAAAGTATTGGTATTATTATTCCGGAAATTGTACATTATTTTTTCTCTACTGTAATCAACGGAATTGAGCAGGTTGCCAACGAAAATGGTTATAGTGTTGTGATTTGTTTATCTGATGATTCTTTCGATAAAGAAGTATTAAATATGGAAATGTTAGCCAACGGAAGCATCGATGGTTTTATCATGTCACTTTCTAAAGAAACTCAATACAAAGGTGATTTTCACCACATTACAGAAGTTATCAATCAAGGAATGCCAGTTGTCATGTTCGACCGTGTAACCAACGATATTTTATGCGACAAAGTTATTATCGATGATAAAGCTGCTGCTTATGAAGCCGTTCAGAGTTTGATTGACAATGGAAGAAAAAAGATTGCCCTCGTAACAACTGTTGATTATGTAAGTGTTGGAAAATTGAGAACTGACGGTTACGAAAAAGCCTTGTTAGACAATGGATTACCTTTTAACGAAGATTTAATCATTAAAATTGAAGATGTAGATACTTGCGAAATCACAATTAGTCAGTTATTACACGATAGAGCTTTTGATGCTGTTTTTGCTGTAAACGAGCTTTTTGCGGTAACAATTATCAAAACTGCATCAAAAATGGGACTTAAAGTTCCTGAAGATTTAGCCGTAATTGCTTTTACTGACGGAATTATCTCAAAATACTCAACACCAAGTATTACAACCGTAAGCCAAAGTGGGGAAAAAATGGGAAATAAAGCTGCTAAAATGCTTATTGAAAGACTGGAAGCTGAACACGATGACGATGAAGAAGAAAATGAAAATTACACGACAGAAGTTATAGAAACGCATCTTATAAAAAGAGAATCTACTGACTAATTTTCTTAAAATCAACATATTCTAAAGCCATAAATAATATTTATGGCTTTTTTGTTAGTATATATCTAAAATTAATTTATACTTTTACGGCCGTCAAAGCTTTTACTTTTACTTCGAAAAAACAGTAAGTTTTGATAAGCATAGCGCTTATCGTCTAATTAATTTTTTAATTACGATAATGGAAAAGCGTAAATTAAGTTTCTGGGAAATTTGGAACATGAGTTTCGGTTTCTTGGGAATACAATTTGGTTTTGCACTGCAAAACGCAAATACTTCAAGAATTTTTGAAACCCTTGGTGCTAAAATAGATGACATTCCAATTTTGTGGATTGCTGCGCCTGTTTCAGGTTTAATAATTCAGCCCGTTATTGGTTATTTCAGCGACAGAACCTGGACTCGTTTAGGCAGACGTCGCCCCTATTTTTTAATTGGAGCCATTTTGTCTTCAATTGCATTATTCGTTATGCCAAACTCTCCAACTTTGTGGATTGCAGCAGGAACTTTGTGGATAATGGATGCTTCGATAAATGTTTCAATGGAACCTTTTCGTGCTTTTGTTGGCGATAAATTACCCGACCACCAACGTGCATTAGGTTTTGTAATGCAGAGTTTTTTCATTGGTACCGGCGCCGTTGTAGGTTCTGTTTTACCTTATCTTTTCACAAATGTTTTTGATGTAAGCAACGTTGCTCCAAAAAGAATTATTCCGGATGCAGTAAAATGGTCTTTTTATATTGGCGGAATTGTTTTCCTGCTTTCTGTTTTATGGACTGTTTTTAAATCAACCGAATATACTCCCGAAGAACTTCATGCATTTGAAGCCAACAGCAAAAAAGGTTTAGATAAAGATGCTCTCAATTCAGAAACAGAATCAGGTGTTACAATTAAAAAACAATTGTTTTTAGGATTAGTCTTTTCTGCTATTGGAGGATTAATTTCATTTCTGATTTTTGAAAATAACCTGGCAAAAGAATTGTATATTTTATTCATCGGATTGATTTTTATGGGCGTTTTATTTGTAATTGCATCTCAATTACGAACTAAAAAAGTTCAGAATGGTTTTACCATAATCATGACCGATTTATTGAATATGCCAAGAACAATGCAAAAATTAGCCTGGGTTCAGTTTTTCTCCTGGTTTGCCCTTTTCTCCATGTGGATCTACACAACTCAAGCTGTTACACAACATATTTTTGGTACCACAGATACAACTTCAAAAGTATATAACGATGCTGCTGACTGGGTTTCTGTTTTATTTACGGTTTATAACGGAGTCGCTGCAGCCGTAGCTTTCTTATTACCCGTTATTGCAAAAAAAGTAGGCGTTAGAGCAACACATTTATTAGCCTTATGTGCTGGAGGTGTTGGTTTAATTTCGATTTATTTTATTGGTGATAAACAAATGCTAATCCTGCCAATGTTAGGCGTTGGTATTGCGTGGGCAAGTATTTTATCAATGCCTTATGCGATGCTTTCCGGAGCTTTACCAGCCGCAAAAATGGGATATTACATGGGAGTTTTTAACTTTTTTGTCGTAATACCACAAATTGTAGCCGCCACAATCTTAGGATTTGTAATTAAACAATTCTTTCACAACGAACCTATTTACGCCTTAATAATTGGAGGTGTATCGATGATATTTGCCGGATTACTTACGCTTAGAGTAAATAGCAGAACTAAAATTGAAATTCATGAATAATAAAAAAGCATTCATCTTCGATCTTGACGGAGTGATCGTTGATACCGCTAAATACCACTTTTTAGCTTGGCAAAAAATTGCAAAAGCATTAAATATAAATTTTACACACGAAAATAACGAATTACTAAAAGGAGTAAGTCGCGTACGTTCGTTAGATATAATTCTTGAATTAGGAAATGTTCAGGCTTCGCAGGAAGACAAAGACAAATGGTTAATTCAAAAAAACGAAGATTATTTATCTTATTTAGTTGACATGGATGAAAGTGAGATTCTTCCAGGAGTTTTTAAAACGCTGCAACTATTAAAAGATAATAATCAAGGAATTGCATTGGGTTCTGCCAGTAAAAATGCAAGACCAATTTTAGAGAAAACAGGAATCATTTCGTATTTCGATGTTATTGTTGACGGAAACGACGTTACCAATGCAAAACCAGATCCTGAAGTTTTCTTAAAAGCGGCTCAATTATTAAACATTGATCCAAAAAATTCAATTGTATTTGAAGATTCTGTTGCCGGAATTCAGGCAGCAAATATTGCAGAAATGGTAAGTGTGGGAATTGGTGAGGAAACAATTTTGCATGAGGCTGATTTCATATTTAAAGATTTCACAGTAATAGATGAAAGCTTTATCGAATCATTAATCACAAAATAATCAATCATAAATCAATCAATCACGAAAAACACTGTAAAAACAAATGAACCAAGATTATATAAAACCAGACAATTGGTCAATTATAGAAGAAGGATTTGATGCCGAGAGAGTAAAATCGTCTGAAAGTCTTTTTAGTATCGGGAACGGTGCTATGGGACAACGCGCCAATTTTGAAGAAACATATTCAGCAGAGACTTTTCAGGGAAGTTACATCGCTGGAATTTATTATCCGGACAAAACAAAAGTAGGCTGGTGGAAAAACGGATATCCGAAATATTTTGCCAAAGTATTAAACGCTCCAAACTGGATAGGAATTGATATCGAAATCAACGAAGAAAATCTTGATTTAAACACTTGTACCGAAGTTAGAAACTTCCGCAGAGAATTGAATATGAAAGAAGGATGGTACAATCGTTCTTTTGAAGCAATTCTAAAAAATGGAACTGAAATCGCGGTTAATGTTCGTCGTTTTCTTTCCTTAGATTTAGACGAAGCCGGAATCATTAAATACGATATTACACCTTTAAACAAAGATGCAAAAATCGTTTACAAACCTTATGTTGACGCAGGTGTAACCAATGAAGATGCAAACTGGGAAGAGAAATTCTGGGAACCACTTGAAGTTAAAAAAGGGACAAACGAAGCTTTTGTAACCGCTCAGACTTTTAAAACGCATTTTAAAGTTACGACTTTCATGCACAATACGATTTTGGCAAATGGTGAGGATATTCATGTTTCGCCATCTACAATTGATTCAACAACTGATAAAGTTCAATACACCTACGGAACTATTATTGCAAAAGGACAAACCTCATCAATTCAAAAAATTGGTGGATATACTGTTTCTTTAAATCATGAAAACACTTTGGCTGCAGCCGAAAAAGTAATAAAATCGGCAGTAAATTCAGGATACGATGCTTTACTTCAAAATCAAATTGAAGCTTGGGCAAAAATTTGGGAAATGTCAGATATTACCATTGATGGCGACGTTAAAGCACAACAAGGAATTCGTTTCAATATCTTTCAATTAAACCAAACGTATTTAGGAAAAGACAGTCGATTAAACATTGGGCCAAAAGGATTTACCGGAGAAAAATACGGCGGATCTACTTATTGGGACACTGAAGCCTATTGTATTCCGTTTTACATGGCAACAAAAGATCAGCAAGTTGCACGTAATTTATTGACATACCGTTTCAATCAATTAGATAAGGCGATTGAAAATGCAAAGGACAATTTAGGTTTCAAAAACGGTGCAGCATTGTACCCAATGGTAACCATGAATGGAGAAGAATGCCACAACGAATGGGAAATCACACACGAAGAAATTCACAGAAATGGTGCGATTGCTTTTGCAATTTATAATTATTACCGTTTTACCGGAGATTACTCATATATTCCTGAAAAAGGGCTTGAAGTTTTAATTGGTATTGCACGTTTCTGGCACCAAAGAGCTTCTTTCTCAAAAGAGAAAAATCAGTATGTAATTCTTGGAGTTACAGGTCCAAACGAATACGAAAACAACATCAACAATAATTTCTACACCAATTATATTGCAAAATGGTGTATCGATTTTGCCGCAGATCAAATCAATAAAGTAGCGCTGGAATATCCTGCAGATCACAAACGTATTTTAGAAAAAGTAAATCTTGCTGCTGCTGAAATTCAGGAATGGAAAAAAGTAGCTAATGATATGTATTTTCCAACTTCAAAAGAATTAGGAATTTATCTGCAGCAAGACGGTTTCTTAGACAAAGATTTAGTTCCTGTAAAAGATTTAGATCGTTCACAACGCCCAATTAACCAAAAATGGTCTTGGGATCGTGTTTTACGTTCTCCCTATATTAAACAAGCCGATGTTTTACAGTGCTTCTATTTCTTCGAAGATCATTTTTCAAGAGAAGAATTAGAAAGAAACTTTGATTTTTATGAATCATTTACCGTTCATGAAAGTTCACTTTCGCCTTGTGTACACTCTATTCAGGCTGCCGTTTTAGACAAAATGGATATGGCTTATACTTTCTACTTAAGAACTTCTCGTCTGGATTTGGACGATTATAATAAAGAAGTTGAAGAAGGTTGTCACATTACGTCAATGGCCGGAACCTGGATGAGTATTGTTGAAGGTTTTGGCGGAATGCGTGTTAAAAATGATCAATTACATTTTTCTCCAAAAATTCCAAAAGAATGGAAAGGTTACTCTTTCAAGATAAACTTTAGAAATCAAATTCTAAAAGTTGATGTAAATCATAATGAAACCAATTTTACTGTAGATAGTGATCAAGATTTAACAATTGTAGTGAATGGAAATTCTATAATTGCAAGTAAATTTGTACAAATAAATTAAATTACAATACCCTTAAAAAACTAAAAAACATGAAAAACTTATTTTTCGCAAGTTTAATCTTGTTTGCTTTTAGCTCTATTGCAGAAGCGCAACAATTAAAATCACCCGAAGGCAAGTTCGTAATGGAATTTTCTCTTCAAAACGACGGAACTCCAACTTACAATTTAAAATACAAAAACAAAGAAGTTGTAAAAACCAGTAAATTAGGTCTTGAACTTAAAGATGATAAAAAATCTTTATTGAATGACTTTACAGTTGTTGATACGAAAACATCCACTTTTGATGAAACCTGGAAACCGGTTTGGGGAGAAGTAGACAACATTAGAAATCATTATAATGAATTGGCTGTAACTTTAAACCAAAAAGGAACAGACAGACAAATCATTATCCGTTTCCGTTTATTTGAAGACGGACTTGGATTTAGATATGAATTTCCAGCTCAAAAGAATCTTACTTATTTCGTAATCAAAGAAGAAAGAACACAATTTGCAATGGCGGGCGACCACACTGCATTTTGGATTCCGGGAGATTATGACACACAGGAATACGATTATACAAAATCGAAATTATCTGAAATTAGAGGTTTATCTGAAAAAGCATATACAGCGAACGTTTCTCAAAAATCTTTTTCACCAACAGGAGTTCAGACTTCTTTGATGTTAAAAACAAACGATGGAATCTATATCAACTTACACGAAGCTGCTTTGATCAACTATTCTTGTATGCACTTGAATTTAGATGATAAAAACATGACTTTCACATCTTGGTTAACACCAGATGCAAAAGGAGACAAAGGATATATGCAAGCGCCAAGTCACTCTCCTTGGAGAACAATTATGGTAAGTGATGACGCGAGAGAAATCTTAGCTTCAAAAATGACTTTAAACTTAAATGATCCATCAAAAATTGATGATACGTCTTGGATTAAGCCAGTAAAATACGTTGGTGTTTGGTGGGAAATGATTACAGGAAAAAGTACTTGGTCATACACAAATGATTTTCCAACAGTTCAATTAGGAGTTTCTGATTTCTCAAAAGCAAAACCAAGCGGAACTCACGGCGCAAACAATGCTAACGTAAAAAAATACATTGATTTTGCTGCTGCAAATGGTTTCGACGCTGTTTTGGTTGAAGGATGGAATGAAGGTTGGGAAGACTGGTTTGGTCACTCAAAAGATTATGTATTTGATTTCGTAACGCCTTATCCGGATTTTGATGTAAAAGGTTTGCACGAATATGCAAAATCTAAAGGAATCAAAATTATCATGCACCACGAAACTTCAGGTTCTGTTCGTAACTACGAGCGCCATATGGACAAGGCATACAAATTCATGAAAGACAACGGATATGATGCTGTAAAAAGCGGTTACGTTGGAGATATTTTACCTCGCGGTGAAAATCATTACGATCAATGGATTGTAAACCATTACCAATATGCAATTGAAAAAGCAGCAGATTATAAAATTATGGTGAATGCTCACGAAGCAGTTCGTCCAACAGGAATTTGCAGAACTTATCCTAACTTAATTGGAAACGAAGCTGCAAGAGGAACAGAATATCAAGCTTTTGGAGGTTCAAAACCAAATCACGTTACTGTTTTACCATTTACACGTTTAATTGGAGGTCCAATGGATTACACGCCTGGAATCTTCGAAATGAATATCAGCAAAATGAATCCTGATAACAAATCGCATGTAAACAGTACAATTGCAAATCAATTGGCGTTATACGTTACAATGTACAGCCCATTACAAATGGCAGCAGATACTCCGGATAACTACAATCGTTTTCCAGATGCATTCCAATTTATTAAAGATGTTGCTGTAGATTGGTCAGAAAGTAAATATATCGAGGCTGAGCCAGGCGATTTTATTACTGTTGCACGTAAAGCAAAAGGAACAAACAATTGGTTCGTTGGAAACGTAAACGGAGAAACTTCCCGTACTTCAAACATCGATTTCAGTTTCCTTGAAAAAGGTAAAAAATACACGGCAACAATTTATGCAGATGCAAAAGATGCGCATTACAAAACGAATCCGCAAGCTTACACAATCAAGAAAATTACTGTAACAAGCAAATCAAAATTATCGCAGTTATCTGCTCCGGGCGGAGGATATGCAATAAGCGTTATTGAAACCAAATAACACCCTAAAAAGACAAGTAATTATCCCCAGAATTGCTTGTCTTTTTTTTAAATTGCAGAAAACATTTCCTAACCCAATTAACATGAAATATATCACAGGTTTCTTTTTAAGTCTTTTATTGATTTCCTGCAATCAAAAAAAAGAATCAGTTGTTGCAAAAGATGATGAAAATAAAAAATCAGATACTTTAGAAAAAATTGATATTGATAAAACACTTTATTCTGTTTATGATTTATCCAGAAAAACAACTGCAATTGTAGTCAATTTAAATGAAGAAGGAACTTATAAGGGAGCTGAATTTGACAAAACCTTTAATGACGTAAATGCTAAAGATTCCTTATTCAATGTTGTGGAAAATCCCAAAACTCATAAAATGAGAAACTTTGAATATTATGACACATTAGGAACATACAAACTAATTAGAAACAAAACGCTTGAAAACCAGATTAAAAAAATCATCCAGACCAGTTATTATGTTTATGGAACAAAAGGTTTTTCAAAAATAACAATAAACAACGTTGTTTGTGGACTTGATGAATGTCGTACAAACATTATTGCTTTTCCAATTGAGAATTTTGATGTGGCTAAAAATGGAAAACCAATTTTTTGTTCCAAACAACTGCTGGCAATAAATTATCAAAATAGCTATTTTGATATTCAAAAAAAAGTACGTGATTATGATGATCAGCAAAGCAAAAATTATGATTATAAAGACAATATCAAAACAAAGATATTTGCCAATCTTGGCGATGCCTATTTTTCCTATAATGATGATTTTATGTGGGGGAAAGATCATGGAAAAAGCAAATGTGACTTTCCGGGAAGAGCAATATATATTGTAACAAAGAATAAACCAATAACAAAATTCTGGGTTGACGGTTTAGATTTATTTGGGATTCCATGTGATTAAAAATTAGAAATCATGAAAAACTTATTTATAATTACTATTCTGAATTTATTGCTTTTAAGCTGCACTAAAAAAGAGAACGTCTTTGATTCATTTGACTATTCTTATGGAGATACATTCAGTGAACTCTATTCTATCAAATTTACTCAATCTGATACTGTCTACGTTCGATACCATTGGATTGGAAGAAATATTGATGATACTACTTCTGTTACAAAAGAAAATACAAACTATTACGGAATTTTAAATTCCGAAGAAAGACTGAAACTTTTTGACTACATAGAGAAAGTAAATCTTTTTAATTATAAATCTGAATACTTTGAGAATTATTCCGACGGAAGTAGCTATGGAATAAACATAAAAAAAAATTCCAAAAGCAAAACTGTTTTTGTTCATAGTCACAAAGCTCCAAAAGAAATTGATTCAATCTCACATTGGATTGGCAGAATAAAAACAAATTTAAAACTTAAGGAAATCCAAAAAAATGTAAATTTTGAAAGTTCAAAAGGAGTTTTACCTCCGCCTCCTCCACCTCCTCCAATCAAAAACATTAACAACTAATTCTTCAAGAATTTTTAAAATACAAACTATGAAAAACCTTAAAACATCGCTTATAAATCATTCGATCTATAAATTAATACTTTTGGTTTTGTTGTTTTCCGCTTCCGCGAAAGCGCAAATCCAGAAAGTAGAACCGCCATTTTGGTACGCAGGAATGAAAAATCCGGAATTGCAGATTATGTTTTACGGAAAAAATATTTCACAATATGAAACTTCGGTTTCAAACAATGTGGTAATTAAACATGTAGAAAAAACAGAAAATCCAAACTATCTTTTCGTAACCATTGATACGCAAAACTTAAAAACTTCTGAATTGGTTTTCTCTTTCAAAAACAAAAATAAAGTCGCTTTTACGCAAAAATATTCGCTTAAAGAAAGAAGAGCAAATTCTGCAGACAGAAAAAGTTACGATGCATCAGATATGATTTATTTAATCATGCCAGATCGTTTTGCTAACGGAAATACTAAAAACGACAGCGATCCTGTTCTAACTGAAAAAGGAAACCGTCAAGATCCAAGCGGACGTCACGGTGGAGATATCGAAGGAATCATCAAAAACTTAGATTATATTTCGTCTCTTGGTGCAACCACAATCTGGAGCACGCCTTTATGCGAAGACAACGACAAACAGCATTCGTATCATACATACGGACAATCGGACGTTTACAAAATTGATCCGCGTTACGGAACTAATGATGATTACGCTCGTTTGTCGGCAGAAATGCACAAAAAGAACCTAAAACTGGTTATGGATTATGTGACCAATCACTGGGGAATTACACACTGGATGATGAAAGATATTCCAACCAAAACATGGTTCAATCAGTTCGAAACTTTCACGCAAACACACCACCGTCGTGAAGTAATTACAGATATTCACGCTTCAAAAATAGATCAGGAAGTTTGTGTTGACGGATGGTTTGTGCCTTCAATGCCAGATTTAAATTTAAGAAATCCCCTTGTTGCCAAATACTTAACTCAAAATGCTATTTGGTGGATCGAATATGCAAATCTTGACGGTTTCAGAGTTGACACTTATAATTATTCTGACCAAACAGCGATGGCAAATTGGGCAAAATCAATTACAAATGAATACCCAAACTTTAATATCGTTGGAGAAATCTGGATGCACAATCAGGCGAATTTAGCCTATTGGCAAAAAGACAGTAAAATTGGCGCGATCGAAAACTACAATTCGAATTTGCCAAGTGTAATGGATTTTACGCTTCAAAGTCAGATAACTTCTGCTTTCAACGAAAATGAACCAAGCTGGGACAACGGATTGATTAAATTCTACAACAATTTTGCGATGGATTTTTTATATCCAAACACCAATAATATTTTGGTTTTTGCTGAAAATCATGACACAGACCGTATGAACGATAAGTTCAAATATGATTTACCAAAATACAAGCTGGCGATGACTTTATTGGCAACAATTCGCGGAATTCCACAAGTTTATTACGGTTCAGAAATTGGAATGGGCGGTGATAAAGGCAAAGGCGGTGATGCCGATATTCGTCAGGATTTTCCAGGCGGATGGGCAGGCGATAAAAACAATGCTTTTACAGCAGCAGGAAGAACGGCAGAGCAAGCAGGTTATTTTGATTTCACTTCAAAATTATTCAACTGGAGAAAATCGAATGAAGCCGTTCATTTCGGAAAAATGACGCATTATATTCCTGAAAATAATACGTATGTGTATTTCAGATATACTGATGCTAAAACCGTAATGGTAGTTTTCAATAACAATGCAAAAGAGCAAGTTGTAAAAACAAATCGTTTTAAAGAAAACATTAAAAACTTTAAATCAGGAAAAGATGTTTTGACTGGAAAAACATTCGATTTAACTACTGAAATTACTTTAGAACCAAAATCAGCTCTAGTTTTAGAATTGGAATAAATTTTTAAACACATAATTTCCGCCACGAATTCACGAATATTATAAAACAATAATTTGTGAATTCGTGGCGGTTTTTTGAATTATATGCTTTCCTTTCTTTATCTTTAATATTCTGGCTCAAAATCAGTTTCAATGAATAAAGAAGACACTTCGAAAACACCTTTCGTTTGGGAAGGCGCAAATATTTATTTTTTACTTACCGATCGTTTTTACAATGGCAATCCTAAAGATGTAAACTTTAACCGAACCAAAACTCCGGGAAAATTACGTGGTTTTGAAGGTGGAGATATCATTGGAATTATTAAAAAAATCGACGAAGGTTATTTTGATAAACTAGGAATAAATGCCATTTGGCTTACGCCGATTGTAGAGCAAATTCACGATAGCGTTGATGAAGGAACCGGGCTTACTTATGGCTATCACGGTTATTGGGCAAGAGACTGGACGGCTTTAGATCCTAATTTCGGAACCAAAGAAGATTTGGCCAATCTGGTTAAAAAAGCACACGAAAAAGGCATCAGAATTATTCTTGACGGTGTTATAAATCATACCGGACCAGTAACTCCCGAAGATCCTATTTGGCCCGAAGATTGGGTAAGAACAGGTGTTGTCTGCGATTATAAATCATTTGAAAATACGACAATGTGTACGTTGGTCGATAATCTTCCGGACGTGAGAACCGAAAGTAATCAGGAAGTAGCATTGCCCTCTTTTTTAATCGAAAAATGGAAAAACGAAGGTCGGTATGAAAAAGAAATTGCTTCGTTAGACGAATTCTTCAAAAGAACAAATTACCCAAGAACTCCAAAATATTACATCATAAAATGGCTAACCGATTATATTGTAGAATTTGGAATTGATGCTTACCGGGCTGATACCGTAAAACATACTGATGAAGATGTTTGGGCAGATTTTAAAAAAGAATGTGACTACGCTTTTGAAACCTGGAAAAAACATCATCCTTTACAAGTCCTGGATCAAAATCCATTTTACACGATTGCCGAAGTTTACGGTTACGGAATCAGCGGCGGACAATATTATGATTTTGGAGACAGAAAAGTAAATTATTTTGAGAATGGTTTTAACAACATGATCAATTTTGAATTTAAATTGGATGTCCAAAATGATTATGAATTTATATTTTCGAAATATTCAGTAAAACTTCAAAATGAATTGAAAGGTTATAGCATTCTTAATTATGTAACCTCGCACGATGATCCTGATCCTTTTGATGCGCATCGAAACAGAACATTTGAATCTGGAACCAAATTATTGCTTTCGCCCGGAATATCACAAGTCTATTATGGAGACGAATCTGGTCGTTCGCTAATAATTGAAGGTACAGAAGGCGATGCCACTTTACGATCTTTTATGAATTGGGATGACATTCAAAATAATTCGGAAACCAAAAAAATACTTTTGCATTGGCAGAAATTAGGTCAATTTAGACGAAATCATCCAGCCATTGGAGCAGGAAAACACGTTATGATTTCTGAAAAACCATATATTTTCTCCAGAAGTTATACTAATGGAAATTATAGTGATGAAGTCATAGTTGGCTTAGATTTGGGAATAGGAATAAAAGAGCTTTTGGTTGATTCTATCTTTAAAGATGGTACAAAATTAATAGATGCTTTCTCCGGAAAAGAAACAGAAGTTGAAAACGGAAAAGCAGTCATCGACTCTGAATTCGGACTTGTTTTATTGGAGATTAACTAACCTCAAAGTTTTTTGCCACGAATTTCTCGAATTATCACGAATATAATTAGTCCAAATTCGTGAAATTTGTGGCAAAACTTTTTTAATAAATCAATAGCGTACTTTGCGTAAAACTTTGCGACCTTTGCGGTTAAACTTCACAAAATGCTGAAAATTGCTCATCGCGGTGCCAGAGGATACGAGCCCGAGAATACTTTAAAATCGTTTCAGAGAGCCTTAGACTTAAATGCTGATGGAATTGAACTCGACGTTCACTTAAGTACTGACGGACATATTATTGTAATTCACGATGAAACTATCGATAGAACAACGAACGGAAAAGGCTTTGTAAATACTTTTTCTTTATCTGAATTGAAATCATTTTTGATTGATGAAAAATATCAGATACCAACTTTAAACGAGGTTTTTGATTTGGTTGACAAAAAATGTCTGATCAATGTCGAATTAAAAGGTTTAGGAACTGCGGGTAAAGTTGTCACCTTAATTGAAGAATATATTACTCACAAAAACTGGAATTACGAAAATTTCATTGTTTCGAGTTTTGATTGGACTTCTTTAGAAGAAGTTCATAATCTAAATTCAAATATTGCAATTGGAGTTTTAACAGAAGAAGATATCGATACCGCTTTGTCTTTCGCCAATTTAATAAAAGCACGTGCAATTAATCCTGATTATATTTTATTAAATCAGGAAAACACCAAAGAAATGCAAGAACAAGGATTTCTCGTTTTTCCCTGGACAGTAAATACACCAGAAGACATTCAAAAAATAAAAAGTTACAACGTAGACGGAATCATTTCTGATTTTCCGGATAAACTATAACGTTTAAAATTTCAACCACAGATTAAAAGGATTTTAAAATCTGTGTAAATCTTTTTAATCTGTGGCAAGTAAAAAAAATTAGTGCCAATTCGTGTAATTCGTGGCAAAAAATAAAATATGATCAAAAATTTCGATATAATCATTGTTGGCGGAGGCGCTGCAGGTTTTTTTACAGCGATTAATATTGCAGAGAAAAATCCAAAACTAAAAATTGCCATTTTAGAAAGAGGAAAAGAAGTACTTTCTAAAGTGCGTGTTTCCGGTGGAGGAAGATGCAATGTTACGCACGCATGTTTTGAACCAAATGAACTGGTCAAATTTTATCCAAGAGGCGAAAAAGAGCTTCGTGGTCCTTTTCATCAATTTTGTTCCGGAGATACAATAGAATGGTTTGAAAAACATGGTGTCGAATTAAAAATAGAAGATGACGGAAGAATGTTTCCTGTCTCTAATTCATCACAAACTATTATCGATTGTTTCTTAGAAGCAACCGGAAAATTAGGTATAAAAGTATTGACAGGTCAAAGCGTACAATCGATTTTTAAAGCCGAAAATCATTGGAAAATTGATACTCAAGACGAAAACTACGCTACAGAAAAATTAGTTCTTGCTACAGGAAGTAATCCGAAAATTTGGGAAATGTTACAAACACAAGGACACGCCATTGTTAGCCCTGTTCCTTCCCTATTTACTTTCAACATCAAAGATTCCCGTATAAAAGAATTACCCGGCGTTGCAGCACAAGTTACTGTAAACGTAAAAGATACTAAGTTAGAATCGACCGGACCTTTGTTAATCACGCATTGGGGAATGAGTGGTCCGGCGATTTTAAAACTTTCGGCTTGGGGCGCACATACTTTATTCGATAAAAATTATCAGTTTACCATTTTCGTAAATTGGTTAAATGATGTTGATACTGAAGATGCCGAAAAAATCCTGAAAGATTTAAAACAAGAGCATGCTAAAAAAGCCGTTTCAAAAAAATCTCCTTTTGATTTTCCAAATCGTTTATGGGAAAGTTTAGTTTTGGCTTCAGGAATTGATACCGAAACAAAATGGGCAGATTTATCTAAAATTCAATTGCAGAATTTAGCTTTACAGCTTACAAAAGCCAAATTTCAGGTCAACGGAAAAAGTACGTTTAAAGAAGAATTTGTAACCGCAGGCGGAATTGATTTAAAAGAAATCAACTTTAAAACCATGGAAAGCAAATTACATCAAAACCTTTATTTTGCCGGAGAAATTGTTAATATCGATGCGATTACGGGAGGTTTTAATTTTCAAAATGCCTGGACAAGCGGGTTTATTTTGGCGAATAATATTTAATAGAATGAAATTTAAAGGAATTATTTTTGATTTAGACGGAACGTTGGTAAATTCATTAGAAGATATTTCAGACGCAATGAATACGGTACTTACAAGTCTAAATTATCCAACTCATACTTACGATACGTATCAATATTTTATAGGAAGTGGTTTGCGTAATTTAGTAAGCAAAGCTTTGCCCGCATCAAATAATACAGAAATTGAAGTCGAAAACTGTTTCAATGCTATGGTTATTGAGTATCGTGAAGTTTGCACGCTTAAAACAAAACCTTATAACGGCATTGTCGAGTTATTAGATAACTTGACTTCTCAAAATATCAAGCTCGCGGTTTTCTCAAATAAAGCCGATGAACTTACCAAAAAAATAGCTGCAGAAATATTTCCTGATTATTTTGATTCTGCAGTTGGTTTAAGCACTGAAGCCCTTAAAAAACCAAATCCCTTTGAAGCAATAGAAATAAGCAAAAACTGGAATATAAAACCTGAAGAAATCCTCTTTGTCGGAGATTCTGATATTGATATGCAGACCGCAATAAATGCAAATATGTTTCCGGTTGGAGTTTCATGGGGTTACCGAACAGAAGAAGAATTAAAAGCTAGTGGTGCGAAAGTGGTTATAAATTCTCCCTTGGATTTGATTGAGGTTTTATAAAAGTTTTTTTAAGATATTGTAAAATCCAAAACAAAAATTCTATTTTGTAAAATCATTCAAAATGACATAATCCTTTAAATTCTTCCACTTAAAATAGATCACTATTAAACCGATCAATAAAAGCAAACCAAATATGGAAACAATGACCAAACTGGTTTCGATTTGATTTACATAATCTAAATCTACTCCATCTTTACTTTTTTTTAAAGCATTAATTTTTCCAGTTAAATCCCATGTCTTTTTTTGCAAATAATTAGTGTTACTTTCTGTACTATTAATCATTCTTGCAACTATTAAATCACCCTCATATCCATATGTTCTTGCAGTTCTATAAATTTGAAGCGCATTTTCATGCTCTCCCTTTAGCTCTACAAGATTTCCTAATTCGAAAAGTAAAATTGAAATAATTTTATCTTTTGGTTCAATGAATGACATTCGTTCATTTACTTGAAAGTAAACTGATTTTGCTAATTGGTCTATTTCTTCTTTCGATAAATTTGTTTTCGGAATCCCTGTAGTTCCGAAATTAGTATTAATAAGAAATTGACCTGGCACATCAGACAAATTCTTGATTTTAGCTTCTAATATTTTCAAATGAAGCCATTCAGAACTATTATGTGACTCAGGGTTAATTTCAATTGATTTTTTAATCCAATCGTATGCTTTCTGATTTTCCCCCATTAACTCATAAAGAGTTCCAATATTTGATGCAGTAGAATATCGATTAGGCTTTGTCTTTTCAATATTCAAATACAATTTCAATGCTTCATCATATCTTTTTTGAACAATCAAAACATATCCCTTATCAGATAAATAATCTATATTATTTGTTTTTTTATACAAACCATCAAGCTCCGAAATCAATTTTGGAAAATTATTTATAAAAAAATTATGTCCGTGAGGTACAAGTCCTCTGTAATCAACATAAATTGTAACTCCATTTTTCAATGTTTTAGTTTCACCATTTAAACAAGCAAAACTCTTAAATGAGATTAAAACAAAAACAACAACATAAGCCTTGAATTTATTCATAAAATAAAATGTATTGATTAAACTTGAAACTAAAAAAACCTGAAACAAAAATTCTACTTATTCAACCACCAAATACTGGCATTCAAAATCGTTGCAAATCCAACCCAAGCTAAATATGGAATCAATAAGTAACCAGCAATTTTATTGATTTTACCGAATTTTAGATACGTTTCATAAATCATTAACCATAAAATCGCGATTTCAATTAAAGCCAACATCGGGTTTTTTAATCCGAAGAATAAATACGACCAAACTGCATTCAATGTTAATTGAATCAAAAAGAAACCTAAAGCTTTTTTTACCTCTTCGTTTTGTTCTTTTATTTTATCCCAAACTAAACCTGCAGCAACCGCCATTAAAATATAAAGAGATGTCCAAACCGGCATAAAAATCCAATTTGGCGGATTAAAAATTGGTTTTTCAATTGTTGGATACCAACTCTCAACGCTTGGTCTCGTAACAATACTTGCAGAATATCCCACGATTAAACAAACGATTAAAGCTATTGCAATTTTGGCTATTTTACCCATTACTATTTTATTTTTTTAGTCAAAAATAGTCAAAAAGAAAGTTTAAACCATATAAGTTATATAAGTTCATTTTAGTAAGTGTGACTTAAATTTTCTTATATAACTTATATGGTAAAATACTTGGTTTAATTTTAAAAACTATCTTTGCCAAAATTTATAATTCATGTTTACAGCAGCTGATTTTATTCCTGAAAAATATACTTCGACTATCGAAAACGGAAACTTTGAGTGGAGCGCTCCCAGCAATATTGCATTAGTAAAATATTGGGGAAAAAAAGACAATCAAATTCCGGCAAATCCTTCCGTTAGTTTCACACTGAATAATTGCAAAACGATTACCAAATTAGGTTTTGAAAAAAGAGATAATCAAAATTCTTTTTCATTCGATTTATTATTTGAAGGAAAACCAAAAGAAGATTTCAAACCAAAAATTCAGAAGTTTTTAGAACGAATTGAAGTTTATTTACCTTTTTTAAAAGACTATCATTTTACGATTGACACACAAAATACGTTTCCGCACAGTTCCGGAATTGCTTCTTCGGCATCTGGAATGGCAGCTTTGGCAATGAATTTTATGAGTTTAGAGAAAGTTTTAAATCCTGAAATGACGGATGAATATTTCTATCAAAAAGCGTCATTCTTAGCGCGTTTAGGTTCAGGAAGTGCATGCCGAAGCGTAAAAGGAAATGTAGTTGTTTGGGGAAATCAGAAAAACATTGAAGGAAGTTCTGATTTATTTGGAGTTGAGTTTCCGCACACAATTCATGAAAATTTCAGGAATTATCAAGACACTATTTTATTAGTTGATAAAGGCGAAAAACAAGTTTCAAGTACCGTTGGGCATGATTTAATGCACAATCATCCGTATGCCGAAAGACGTTTTGCTCAGGCACATGAAAATCTGGATCAATTGATCACAATTTTTGAAAATGGTAATTTAGACGAATTTATTAAAGTTGTCGAAAGTGAAGCTTTGACTTTGCACGCCATGATGATGACTTCGATGCCGTATTTTATTTTGATGAAACCAAATACATTACAGATTATTAATGCAATCTGGAAATTTAGAAATGAAACGCAAATTCCGGTTTGTTTTACACTAGATGCCGGTGCAAATGTTCATGTTTTGTATCCCGAAAACGTTAGAGACAAAATCTTACAATTTATTCAGGACGAATTAGTTGTATTTTGCCAGAATCAGCAGTATATTTGCGACGAAATTGGAGACGGTGCAATTGCATTATAATTTTCCGTATCTTTAATAATTATAATATCTTTTTTGGTCAATAATTATGA
This sequence comes from Flavobacterium sp. LC2016-13, assembly GCF_009707955.1. Taxonomy (GTDB): domain Bacteria; phylum Bacteroidota; class Bacteroidia; order Flavobacteriales; family Flavobacteriaceae; genus Flavobacterium. The sequence goes on from NZ_WMDQ01000001.1 coordinate 755,219, forward strand.
ATAGTGCAACTATAAAACTTTCCGATTTATTTAGAAAAGAACTTAATCTCGATGAGAGTAAGGCTAAGGAATTTGTTGAAGCTATTGACAGAACCATTAGTGAAGAAATTAGACAAGATAAAAATGAAATTGCTTCTAAAGATTTTGTAAAAAAAGAAATTACAGATGCAAAAAATGACATGATAAAATGGTTTGTTGGCCTATTTTTTGCTCTGGCCATGATGATTATTGGATTATACATTAAAGGTTAATTAAAACGAAGAAATATTCTCCTCAAATTAAGAAAGACATAAAATAAACATGAAAGGACCATTATTTTACTCAAAAATATTACTCTTTGGAGAATACGGAATTATCCGCGACTCTAAAGGACTTTCTATTCCTTATAATTTTTATAATGGTGCTTTAAAGAAAATCGAAGATCCTTCGGCCGAAGCTATTGCATCAAACTCAAGTTTAAAACGTTTTGCAACTTATCTTGAAACTTTACAAACAGAACAACCGGAATTGGTTGCTTTTGATTTGGTAACTTTAAAAAATGATGTTGAAACGGGTATGTATTTCGACTCAAGTATTCCGCAAGGTTACGGAGTTGGAAGTAGCGGTGCTCTTGTTGCTGCTATTTATGACAAATATGCTACGCATAAAATTACGGTTTTAGAGAATTTAACTCGCGAAAAACTGTTGAAACTAAAAAATATATTTGCTCAAATGGAGAGTTTTTTCCACGGAAAAAGTTCTGGTTTAGATCCTTTAAACAGTTATTTGAGTATTCCGATTTTAATTAATTCTAAAGATAATATTGAAGCAACCGGAATTCCGACTCAAAGTTTTGACGGAAAAGGGGCTGTGTTCTTATTAGATTCAGGAATTGTAGGCGAAACGGCTCCGATGGTGAACATTTTCATGGAAAACCTAAAAGACAAAGGTTTCCGTGCAATGCTTAAAAACCAATTCGTAAAATATACAGACGCTTGTGTAGAGAACTTTTTACATGGTGACATGAAATCGTTATTCACCAACACTAAAAAGCTTTCAAAGGTCGTTTTAAATAATTTTAAACCAATGATTCCTGAACAATTTCATGGAATCTGGCAAAACGGAATTGACACAAACGATTATTATTTAAAACTTTGTGGTTCTGGCGGTGGCGGCTATATTCTGGGTTTTACTCAGGATTTAGAACGTGCAAAAGCTTCTTTAAAAGACTATAAATTAGAAGTGGTTTATCAATTCTAATAATAAATAGCTTTAAGGCAGCTTTCAGTTCGCTGAAAATTATTACTCAAAAGCTATTTATATGAAAAATATTCTAAAAATCATCAAAGCAACTTTTTTGGGAGGAATATTTTTTTTAGCTCCTTTAATTTTATTGATTGTTCTTTTAGAGAAGGGATATAATATTGTTCAAAAAATTACGCTCCCACTTGTAAGCCTTTTGCCAAGAGTAAAAATTTTAGGATTGGCTCTTCAGGAACTTATCGGAATATTAATTATAATTATCATTTGTTTTCTAGCTGGTTTACTTGCCCGAAAAGCAAAAGCACAAAAATTAATACAAAAATTAGAAGATGGAGTATTAAGCTTTGTTCCCGGTTATTCTTTCATGAAAAAGATGAACGAAAACATAGTGGGTTTTGAGTCTAATGAAGAATTAAAAGTCGTTCTGGTTCCTACAGATGCCGGTTTGCAATTTGCTTTTTTAATCGAACAAATAGATGAAAATAATTTTTCAGTTTTCATTCCGGATGCTCCAAATCCCTGGAGCGGCTCTGTTTGTTTTGTAAATAAAAAAGACATCAAAGAGTTAGAAATTTCTCAAAAAGAAGCTTTAGCGTGTATACGAAAATTAGGGTATGGTTCTGCAGCATTATTAAAAAATAAACTTTGATTTTTCTTTTCCATCAATAAAAAAATCCTAATTTAGACCTAAATCCAAAAACTTAAATAAAAAATGTTAAGCAGACAGCACAAACTTTTAGTAATGAAAATTGTTAGTTTGTTCTCTGTGGTAAGAGGTTACAACATTCCAATTATTGTTTTGGCACAATATTTATCAGCCATTTTTATATTAGCTCCGGAAAAAAGAGCTCTTGACATTTTATTGGATTTCAATTTATTCTTGATTGTTTTTGCTTCGGCTATTACAATTGCTTCGGGTTATATTATCAATAATTTTTACGACAGCCAGAAAGATTTAATCAACAGACCCAACAAATCGATGTTGGATCGTTTGGTGAGTCAAAAAACAAAATTATCGGTTTATTTTAGTTTAAATTTCCTGGCTGTTTTAATGGCGTTGATTGTTTCATGGCGCGCTTTCCTATTCTTTTCGGTTTATATTTTCCTGATTTGGTTTTACTCTCATAAAATAAAAAAATACGCTATAATTGGCAATCTAACATCGGCGCTATTGGCTGTTGTTCCGTTTTTTGCCATTTTATTATATTTCTATAACAAGATTTTATTTGAGGAAATAGAAAATCACATGAATCATTTTGCAGTAATTTCAGCACATGCCATGTTTTTGTTTTTGCTTTTGCTAATACGCGAAATGATAAAAGATCTTGAAAACTTAAAAGGCGATTTAGCAAACGATTACCAAACTATTCCAATATTATATAACGAAACGGTTTCAAAACAAATTATTACTGTTTTAATCTTCATGACAGTAATTCCTGTTTATGTTTTAATCAACATTTATGATGTGGGTTATATGGATATTTACTTTTACGCCTGCTTTATTGCACTGTTATTCTTCTTGCTTTATCTCTGGAAATCAAATTCTAAAGAACAATATTTACTACTTCATAATGTATTGAAATTCTTGATTGTTTCTGGTGTTTTTTGCATTGTTTTGATTAATCCGAGTGTTTTATGGCACGGAAAGAATTTGCTTTCACGTTTTTAATATCTATTTCACAAAGATTCACAAAGATTCACGAAAATAGCACGGAGTTACACAAAATCTGATCAAAAATGCTTTGCAAATCTCTACGCAATAACTTTTCAAAATGTTTAAAAGAAGCCCATTTGTTTGATTCTAGCCCCGATAGCGTGGAAATCCTTTTATTTTTTGCCGTCAAAAAATAAAAGATTGGAACAATAGCGGGAAACCATGACCAAAAAAAGCTCATTGTGATGCTTCTGAAAGACTTAAAATTTATAGCTATTAATCTAAGAACAATGAACTTAGGATTATTTAGCAAGAATAAACTATCTTTGCACAAATTACAGAATTTATGAACAAAAAGGAAGGCAATAATAAAGGTGGTGGTTCTAGACCAAATAGCTCTAGGCCAAACTCTAACAAGCCAAAACCTGCCATGGCGAAGCGCGCTCAAGGGCCAAAAAAAGTGAAACCTGCTGTTAAGGCTGCTGAAGAAGAAAAGGCAGAAAAAATTAAAAAACAGAATCAGGCTCCAAAAAGACAAAAAGCTTCAGACGAAATTCGTTTGAACAAATACATTTCTAATTCAGGTGTTTGTTCTCGTCGTGATGCAGATATATACATTCAGTCTGGAAACGTAAAAGTAAATGGCGTTCCGGTAACTGAAATGGGTTATTTAGTAAAATTAAATGATGTTGTAAATTTTGACGGTGTTACTTTGACTCCTGAAAAGAAAGAATACATTCTATTGAACAAGCCTAAAAACTTTACAACGGCTCTTGATGAAGGTCAGGAATACCGTAATGTTTTGGAATTGGTTCGTGGTTCTACCAATGCAAAAATTGCTCCGATTGGAAGAATGGACAAAAACACAACTGGTTTGTTGTTGTTTACAAACGATACTGATATGATTCGTAAATTTACTTTACCGAGTCAGAAATCATCTAAAATTTATCAGGTTTCGTTAGATAAAAACTTGAAATATGAGGATTTAGAAAAAATTAGTAAAGGTTTAGTTCTTGACGGACACCGAGTGTTTGTTGAAGAAGTTAGTTATATTGATAATGAACCTAAGAGCGAAATTGGCCTAAAACTGCGTTCATCTAACGTAAAAGTGGTTCGTGCAATATTTGAACACTTTAGTTATGATGTGTTGCGTATTGATCGTGTATCTTTTGCTGGTTTAACCAAAAAGAATTTACCAAGAGGTAACTGGCGCTTTTTGACCGAACAAGAAGTTATCAATTTGAAAAACGTTTAAGAAACGCTTCAAATTAAACAATATAAATCCTGTTTTACAATTGTAAAATGGGATTTTTTATTTTAAAAAAATATGGAATACTAAAAAAAGTTATGTCCGAAAAGTGTAAAAACAGATCTGCCCATAGCTTGATTTTTATCTTCAACTGTTTCGTGGCATGAAAAACCAAGGATGATTTTTATTCCAGGCTGAATACTGTTAAGAATATCTCGCTTTTGCTCTTCTAACAATAATTTTAAACTTTTTAATAACTGAGCATTATTTTTAAGATATGAAACAACTAGTAGTGCTGAAAAATTAAGTATTTCTCTTGCTGTTTCACTTTTGATTCCTACTTCGTTTGAAATCATTTCAGAAATTCTTCCTTTTTTGTTGCTGAAGATCTCTTTTAACAACTCGTTTCCTTCGATACGGTAACAATCATCTACAGATAAAATTCTTCCTGAAGTAAAATCGACTTCTCCGTAAAACACAGAATCATCTGCAATTAATGAAGTGATATTTTTATAAAAACCCGACTCCTCGGCTTTATTATACAAGCCCATTAAAACTGTACCGATCGAGACATCGATTCCTTTAATTAACAGAGCATCATTTTCGAAATAAAATTTATTTAATTTTGAAACAACATTAGAAGAAATAAAACGTCTAAGTTCAATTTGTAGGTTAGGAGTCATATGTTATAGTTTTAAAATTTATTTAAATCCATTCTAAATAATCGACTAAGTGGGGCTTTTTGTCGTTTATCAGGATAAAAATATAAAATATTTTAACATTTCCAAAAATTAAGTTAAAAAGTTATGGGGTAATTTTGACCATTTCTGACATCAAAATATCAAAGTCCCAATAAATATAACACTTTCGTTCTCAAAATAAGATAAAAAAAATATTTTGAAAAACTGTTATTTTTTCAAAAAAAATCAAAATATAAGAAAAATATTAACATATCAGCATTCTTTAAAACAACAATAATCTGTTTTGCCACACAATAGTTAAGAAAATTCCAAGAAAAACTATACAAAACATAAAATTAATGAAGCTAGAGGCCAGAAAACCGAGCAACGAGCCAGTAGCTGCTTTTATTGCACGTGTATGGTTTTTAGAATCGTAAATCATTTCTCCCACAAAAGCACCTACAAACGGTCCTATAATTACCCCAAAAGGTATTGGAGAAAGAATACCAACGATTAAACCAATATTTGTTCCCCAGATTCCGTACGAACTGCCACCAAATTTTTTTGTTCCATGAGCGGGAATTACATAATCGAGAATTGTAATTATTATAGTAATTACAAGAGTTATACCCAAAACCCAATAATTATTTTCGACTGCTTTTGTGAGGTATAATAATAAAAGACCAACCCAACAACTGCTTAAACCAGGTAAAACAGGTAAAAAACTACCAAAAACACCAACAATTATGCATATAAAACCAAGTGTTAACAATAGTAAATCCATATATTTTTTTGTAATTTTGTCTCTTAAATCGTCAGAAAAATTAGACAATGCGAAACGTTTTAAAATTAATTCTTTTTTGCTCTTTGATCGTCGCGACCAATAGTTATACTTATGCTCAAACTAAAAAACTGTCTGTAGATGACCAATTGCTTCAGGACAGTATATATAAAAGTAATAAGAAAAAGGTATTAAATTTCTCAATGAAGGAATTTGATGCTCTTTTTTTTGAATACTTTACCCGTAAAAACAATCCGGATATTATGTTGAGCAAAACCGAGTTTTATAATTATACGGTGCAGATTGCAACTTTTTCTGATCGTTTGGCAAAATTATATCCGGATCAAAAAGAAGTTGCAGCCCAAAATAAAGAAAAATGGCTTGCTGAAAACTATGAAGAATATCTGGAATACAAACAAAGCCAAAAAAAATAATCGTATTTTTACAATAATCAGCCCTAAACAATAAATCTTGAAGCAGTTACTCTTTTTTTTAATTATATTACTTTTCAATTCTTGTCAATATTTTGAGAAGCAGGTCCCGTCTGAAAAAGAATTACTTCAAAAAGAACTTAAATCTATCAATTGGAAAGTGGTTGACGAATATCCGTCTGTAGTTGATTGCGAAAAAATTAATGATAAAAAACAACGTCAAAAGTGCTTTTTTGAGGTAATGTCACAACTTATTCAGGAAAAATTAGATATTGACAGCTTATCTATTATGTATCCGGAACTTGATACTATCGATGTAAAAGTTACCGTGTTTCCTAACGCTACAATGAAATTTGAACCACAATTTCCTAAAGATTCTGTAGATTATGATACCACAAAAATAGATAGTATTCTACGCGCACGACTGGTCGATTTTCCTAAAGTAAATCCTGCCATAAAACGTGGTGTTCCTGTAAAAACCCAGTTTATTTTGCCTGTAATTATTAAGGCAAAAGAAAATAAATAAACTTAATTTTCTGGTTTGAAACTTGAATTTTTCTTTTGAATTTTAATATTAAATCCTATTTTCCAAAACGTCTGTCTTTCCATTCATACGAACCAAAAAGACTATATAATGCTACTGACGAACTGAAAAAAGGATAAAATATACTGCTTAAAATCAAATATTTAATTCTTTCTTTTGTCAAAAACTGGTTTGTGTTATAAAGCAAAATAAAATCTACTGCAAACTTTAAAAAAACATATAAACCGAGAAATTGCCAGGAGAAAATTCCTGAAATAAAAAGCACAAAACCGATCACAAAAGTCAAATTTCCAAAGAAAACAACTAATCCTAAAAACTTACCAAAAGTACTTTGGTACGAACTTGTTTTGGCTGCCCAACGCACTCTTTGATAAAATAATGATTTCCAATCTTCGGTTGGTTTTGTTGCTACAATTGCTTCTTCCGATTTTAAATAATGAACTTCATTGGGAAATAATGCTGCTGCTTTTTGTAATAAAAAAACATCATCGCCGCTGGCAATTTTATTATTGCCTTCAAACCCGTTTAGTTTTTCGAATAATGATTTGGTGTATGCAAAATTAGCTCCATTGCACATAAATGCCTTTTTTAAACCAAAACTTCCAATTGTTGCTCCTTGTAAACTCGTTAAATCTAATTGTTGAAAATGATCTAAAAAAGAATTTTCGCATTTATAAGAAACAGCTCCGGCCAACATTGAAACTTTATTTTCCTGGATATAATTATCGAATGTTATAAGCCAGTTTTCAGGCACAATACAATCTGCATCTGTCGTAATAACCCAATTGAATTTTGCATGTTGCATTGCCGTTGAAATAGCATCTTTTTTAGGTGAACTTGAAATTCGAATATTATCAATTATCGAAACCTGAAATCCGAAATCTGAAACCTGAAACTTTTGCTTTGAACTATCATCAACCAAAATCACTTCAAATAATTCATTTGGGTAATTAAGCACTGAAAAACTGTTTAAAAGCTTTGGCAGATTTTCTTCTTCATTTCGAAACGGAACTATAATTGTAAAACTTGTTTTGGGTTTTAAATTCGGTTTTCGATATTTTTTCACTTTGGTAAAACCATAAATAAGTAAGCCAATACTAATGATATAAATGCTTAATATGAAGAAAAAAACCAAAATCATGTTGTTGGTTTAGTTTTAAAATTCAATACAAAATAACTTCCTAAAATGACTGGTAAAACCACATTTAGAAACCACATCAAAGTACTTATAAAAACTACAATCCATTCGTTTACACCAAGAATTCCGAAAAAATAAATCGCAACACTTCCTTTTACAGCAAAATCCAGAAACTGAAAAGTAGGCAAAGATGAAGCTAAAAAATAAACTACTGCAATTGTTGCAATCAATGTAAAATAAGGCAAATCAACATCAAAAGCCAAAAACAAAAAGTAATATTGATGCGAAAAAACAACGTAACGCAATGTGCCTAAAAAGATGTTTCGTTGATGAATTGGTTTTGGAATTCCATTAATTTTATGAAGCAATTTTTCAATGGAATATCCTTTGATTTTTATTTTCTTTAAAAAGAAGAAAACCACAAAGATTAAAACAAAAATTGCAAATAAAATCCCGACTGTTTTGGTTGTGATAACATTGAATTTTGCATTGAAATATAACAATCCGAAAATGCCAAAAACAACGGTTAAAATCATTTGGATTCCGTTGCAGATTAAATTCAGAAAAACTACTTTTTTAGCTTCAGATTTTGGATAATACAACGCTTTTCCGGCATACTCTCCTACTCCATTTGGTGTGAAAATTCCGGCGGTTAATGCTGCCAAAACTTCTTTTGTGGCTTGGTAAACGGAGGTTTCCTGAATTACTTTAGCAAGATTTTGCCATTTTAAAATTTCGAAATAACGATTTAAAACACTCAAAAGCAATATAAACCCAATTCCTAAAACCGATTGATTTTTACGAAACAACGTGATAAACTTTTGCCAGTCGAGTTTGTCGTTATTTGCCAATTGATTGTAAATAAAATAAAATGCGCCACCAATAATCAAAAGTTTGACTAGAAGAACAAGGAATTGTTTAGCTTTGTGAGGAATTGAAATCATGCTGCAAAGTAAAGGAAACTATTGCGAAAAAGCTATTTCACAAAGATTCGCAAAGGAGTCACAAAAATACACGAAGAGATTGAAAAAAACTTTACAATCTCTGTGTTAAGTTGGTGATACTTTGTGTAACCCACAATAAAAAATGACAAAAGAACGCATCATATTAGGTATTGACCCAGGAACCACAATTATGGGTTTTGGATTAATAAAAGTCATCAATAAAAAAATGGAATTTTTGCAGTTAAACGAATTGCAATTGTCCAAATATGACAATCATTATCAAAAACTAAAAATTATTTTTGAACGTACGATTGAATTAATTGAAACACATCATCCTGATGAAATTGCGATTGAAGCTCCGTTTTTTGGCAAAAACGTACAATCTATGTTAAAATTGGGTCGCGCACAAGGTGTCGCAATGGCAGCGGGACTTTCAAGAGATATTCCGATTACAGAATACGAGCCTAAAAAAATAAAAATGGCAATTACCGGAAACGGAAATGCCAGTAAAGAACAGGTAGCCAAAATGTTGCAACAACTTTTAGGTTTAAAAGAATTACCAAAAAATCTGGATTCTACGGATGGTTTGGCAGCAGCAGTTTGTCACTTTTTTAATTCAGGAAAAATTGTTGCAGGAAAAAGTTATACAGGCTGGGATGCTTTTGTGAAACAAAATGAAGATAAGATTAGAAAATAAAACATTTATTACTTTAAAAACCAATCCAAAAACATTTACAAACCAATGACAAAACTAAAATTTATTAGCTTTCTAATGCTTTCAGTATTAATTTCTTCATGTGCATCTGATTCCGATACAGATAATGATAAGCAAAAAGCAGAATATAATATTAATTTTAATAACACTCCTCTTCTCTTCCCGGACCTAAAGGCTACCAGAGATGGTGATTATTTCTTTATTGGTGAATCTGACGATTTTCCTCCAACTCCTCGACCTGAACAAATAGCAACGGATTTTACGTTATATTTTCATAAAGATGGGACTTTATTTACAGCAGGAATTCATGACAATTCATCGAAGAATGGTCTTTCTTCTCCTTTCTACTTTTCAAAAAACCTTTTTAAATTTAATATTGAAAATATTGATGAAACAAATAAAAAAATAAAAGTGAACTTTAGCGGGAATGTATATGAACATTATGGGAGCCAAATTTATCAATATAATAAAAAATTAGATGGTTCTATTTCGATAAGCTACTCTGAAAAAGGCGAGGTTAATTCATACAAAACAAATGGAACAACTATGAAAATAAACGGTCAAAACTGGAGAGGTTTAGGCTATGAAGAGTCAGAAGGTTATAGCAAAAACGGGCGTATTATAAAAATTAACGGAGATAATGAATATAGCATAGCTATTTTTTTTCCGAATAGCATACCAAAAAAAGGAAAGTATGTGTTTACTAAGAATTTAGAAATGGATGCATTATATACAGTAAACTTTTATAAATATTATCCAAATACAATTGGACCGGATGATTATTCAACTGGGCCAGAACAATTTATTACTACTGGAGTTTTAGAAATCACAGACTTGAAAGGAAGTAATATAATAGGAACTTTTTCATTTACAGCTGTTAACCCAACTACAAATGAAAGCATTGTAGTAACAAATGGGGTATTCACAGAACGATTATTATAGATTAATTACTGTCAAGAATCTTCATTCACATATCATTTTAGAAACAGGCTCGCCACTATTGCAATTTCACTTTTCGACTTCTATTAAAGACGAAATGCATAGCAACAGTGGCTTGTCACTTTTTAATTCAGGAAAAAGTTATGCAGGTTTGAATGCTTTTATGAAACAAAATGACGATAACATGCGAAAATAGCTATATTTGTTAAAATTAACCTAATATTTAACAAATGACAAAAATTAAATTCGTTGTATTATTTTTATGCGCAACGCTTATTACATCATGTTCTTCTGATGAAAACACTGAAGAAACCCAATCTACAGAAGCTTATTTTAACTTCACTTATAACAATAAAGCACAAAAGGCTAAAACCTGGGAAGCAATTAAACAAGGCGATCTTATAGAGGTTATGGGAACTTCTGAAGAAGGAGTTGTAATTGATTTCAAATTTAATGTTTACGGAAACGTGTATCAGGTTCTTACACATGGAGCTACAGTAACAAGCGAAATTCCTTACTTAGAAGCTTCAGAAAATTTTACTTCTAATACTTTTACCTTTACGATAGAAAATCTAAATACCACAGATAAAACAGTTCAGGTAAAATATTCAGGAAAAGTATATGACGATGCATACGATTATGAATCAGATTTTGTCAATGTAAGCGGTTCATTTAAAGTTTCGTACAAAGAAATTGCTCCAGCAATCGAAGGACAAGGTACTTTTGCTAAATTAGATGGAAAAGACTGGCATGGTTTAGTAATGAGCAGTACAGTTGAAAATCAGGAAACACAAATATTATATGCAGAAAACGATAGCGAATATACAATTGGTATTGCTTTTCCTGATTATGAACCAAAAACAGGAACTTTCAGTTTTACCAATAATTCTGCTAACAGAATTTCTTTTCAAAAATACGATGTTACAACACATGAAACTATAAATTATGATGTTTCTGGAACAATAACATTTACAACTATTAGTGCCTTTTTTGTAACTGGAACATTTAGTTTAACAGCTACACATCCGGTAACAAAAGCCAAAATTGTGATTTCTGGTGGTACATTCAAAGAAGGTTTACCTCTAAATTAAAAAAAGTACAATTTAATATTGATTATTGAAGAGCAAGATTTATCTTGCTCTTTTTTTATTATGTCAGGCATCTACATTCATATTCCTTTTTGCAAACAGGCTTGCCATTATTGCGACTTTCATTTTTCGACTTCAATGAAAAAGAAAGACGAAATGGTTTTGGCTTTGGCCAAAGAAATTGGCATGCGCAAAAATGAGTTTGCGTTTTTCGACTCCGCTCAAAATGACAGCCAAATTGAAACCATTTATTTTGGTGGAGGAACACCTTCTGTATTAACCAATGAAGAAATAAACTTTTTAATTTCTGAAGTTTATAAAAATTATAAAGTTGCAGAAAATCCGGAAATTACGCTTGAAGCAAATCCTGATGATTTGTCTGCAGAAAGAATTTTGGAGTTATCAAAAAGCCTAATAAACCGTTTAAGTATTGGAATTCAGTCTTTTTATGAAGAAGATTTGAAGATGATGAATCGCGCTCATAATTCGGCAGAAGCCATAAAATGTTTGCAGGAAGCCACTAAATATTTTGATAATATTTCGCTTGATTTAATTTATGGAATTCCCGGAATGACTGACGAAATGTGGAAACAGAATATTGAAACTGCTTTGAGTTTTGGTATTCCGCATATTTCGAGTTATGCTTTGACAGTTGAACCGAAAACGGCTTTAAAGAAACTAATTGATGCCGGAAAAATTGCTGAACCTCAGGATGAAGTAGCTTCAAACCATTTTACGATTTTGGTTGAAACACTTCAACAAAATGGTTTTATTCATTACGAATTATCGAATTTTGGAAAAGAAAATTATTTCTCCAAAAACAATTCGGCGTATTGGTTGGGCAAAAAATATATCGGAATCGGGCCTTCGGCACATAGTTATGATGGTGAGAAAAGAGGCTGGAATATTGCTAATAATTCATTGTACTTAAAATCTATTCAGAACGATAAACTTCCTATAGAAACTGAAATCCTAACTGTTTCAGATCGTTATAACGAATATATTATGACGGGATTGCGAACCATTTGGGGCGTATCTTTAGATAGGATTGAAAAAGAATTTGGATCGGAATATTTGAATTATCTCAAACAACAAGCTCAAAAATTCTTAAATGATGATTTACTTTTTATTGAAAATAATATTCTAAAACCAACTTCAAAAGGAAAATTTTTAACGGATGGAATTGCAAGTGATTTGTTTTATTTAAATTTGGAAGAATAAAAATTGGACGCTGATAAAACGGAGGCAAGCAACGCTGATAATTCCGTAAAATCTGCGTTAGAATATTCGTAAAATCCGTGTTCCATTATGCTAGCACTTATTGACAATAAATATCAAGTCGACTTATCAAAACCTATTGATATCTCTATTCCATTAACCAATACAGATGAAAACCCAATTGCCTGGTATATCGAAAAACCGGTTATTGAACCTGTGGTTTTTGGCGATTGGATCGGGAAAGTTTCTGAAGGAAAATCATCTACAAATTTTAATAACATTTTCTTTAATCCGCATGGGCATGGTACACATACGGAATGTTTAGGACATATTACGAAAGATTTTTACAGCATCAATCAATCGCTTAAACAGTTTTTCTTTTTTGCAAAATTGATTACGATTGAGCCTGAAAAAATTGAGGATGATTTGGTGATAACGAAAGAACAAATTGTAAACTTACTTACTGAAAAAACTGAAGCTTTAATCATTAGAACACTTTCAAATCAGCTAGAAAAAAAATCAAGAAAATATTCGAATACAAATCCGCCTTATTTGTCTGAAGACGCTGCAGTTTTCATCCGCGAAAGCGAAATTCAACATTTACTAATTGATTTACCAAGTGTTGACAAAGAACATGACGAAGGAAAATTATTAGCGCACAAAGCATTTTGGAATGTAAAAGACACAGTGAATCTAAATTCTGATGCGAGATTAAACGCGACAATTACTGAAATGATTTATGTGTCTGATGAAATTGAAGATGGAAATTATATACTAAATCTTCAAATCGCTTCGTTTGAAAATGATGCGAGCCCAAGCAAACCAATTCTATATAAAATTGCAGATTTTAGATTGTAGATTTTAGATTACTCTACTGCAAAAAATCTAAAATCTGAACTCTAAAATCTAAAATTAAAATGATTAGTGTCTCAACAGATAAAACCAAACTTGACGTTCCGTTTATACAAAACTTTTTGAAGGATATTTATTGGGCTGCAGGAAGAACTATCGAAGAAGTGCAAACAACAATTGATGCTTCGGTTTGTTTTGGAATTTATTTAAACGATAAACAAATTGGCTTTGCACGTGTTATTACTGATTATATTGTTTTTGCTTATTTAATGGATGTCTTTATTGCTGAAGAACATCGTGGAAAAGGTTATTCTTCTATTTTAATTGAAAATATGATGAACGACCCTCAGCTTAAAAATGTAAAAATTTGGAGATTGGCTACAAGTGATGCACATTTTTTATATGAGAAATTCGGTTTTACAAAATTAAACCATCCTGAAAAAATGATGGAAAAAATAGTATGATGAACACAATTATTAAACTCGAAGAAACGGCTTTATTTATTCTGGGAATTTATTTATTCAGCCTTTTAAATTTTGAATGGTGGTGGTTTTTAGTTTTAATTTTATCGCCAGATTTATCAATGTTGGGATATTTATTTGGAAATAAAAGCGGCGCTTTTTTCTATAATGTATTTCATCATAAAGGAATTGCGGTTTTAATATACATTTTAGGATGTTATTTAAAATTTGAAACATTGCAATTGGCTGGAATTATTTTATTTTCACATTCTGCAATGGATCGTATTTTTGGTTATGGATTAAAATATGAAAAAGGCTTTAAATACACGCATTTAGGTGAAATTGGTAAATAATAAATGATATGAATTTAGAAACATTTTACGAATATTGTCTTTCAAAAAAAGGCGTTAGTGAACATTTCCCTTTTGATGAAGATACTTTGGTTTTTAAAGTGGGCGGAAAAATGTTTGCACTTTCCTCTTTATCGCAATGGGAAAAAAATGAAGCTTCGGTAAATTTAAAATGTGATCCGGAGCGAGCACAGGAACTGAGAGCTGAATATGACGAGATAAAACCGGGATTTCATATGAGTAAAGTGCACTGGAATACGATTGCATTAAACGGAAATTTACCCGTGAAATTCGTAAAAGAACTTATTGACCATTCGTATGAATTGGTGTTCAAAAGTTTGACAAAGAAAATTCAGAATGAAATTATCGAATTAGAAAATTAGGCATTACATTTGCACCGTAAGATAAAAACTTAACAACTCAATTAATTTGCAACTTAGCAACTTATAGAACCATGAAAGAACAATTTAAAAAATTTCTGAACGAAGAACAAGATCCAAAAGCGATTGAAAAAATCACTTCAAAACTCAACGATTTATTGATGAAAGGCGAAGAAGTTGGATATATAGCAGTGCAAAAAAAACCTGCAATTACTGTTTTTCCAGATAGTATAGTTTTAACAAACAAACGAATCATCATCTGTAAACCTAAAAATTTAGGTCTTTCTATGGATTTTACAGATTATACCTGGGATGATATTGCGGGTGCTTTTGTAAAAGAAAACATTTTAGGTTCTGAATTCTCATTTAATACCAATACAGATTTATCTATTTCTATTGATTATATTCCGAAAATTCAAGCCAGAAAAATTTATACTTACGCTAAAGAACAATTAGATTTACTTAAAAATCCAGTTATAATATCAGCTCCAACTATAGAAGCTGCTGTTCCAGTTGAGGAAGTAGCTCCTATTGAAGATGAAATCGAAGAAGTAGAAACTGAAGAAGTAACCAATTATGCCGAAATTTTACCGGCAACAACTCCTTCATACGAAACTTATGAGCCAATTCAGCCAACTCAGACTTCTACTTCAACCGGAGATCGTAAATTAAGCGAATTATCTAAAGAAGAACTTTTTGATAAATTACAGAATTACAAAAAACTTCTTGATAACGGTTTGATTATGCAAGGTGAATATGATGCATATAAAAAAGAAATTTTAAGTTACATGTAATAAGTCTTAAAGTTGGAAAGTCGAAAGTCATAAAGTCATTCACTTTACATAAAATAGAAAAGCCAGAAATAGAAAAACTATTCTGGCTTTTTTTTTGACTTTCGACTTTTGACTTTATGACTAAAGCGTAGCCTTTTGTTTGTCTAAAAAGTTATGTGATTGCAATTCTAATAACTCCTTTGCATTTTTTCGCTGCAAATCATAAAGGCTTTTATCTTCTGCAATATCAGCATAAACTTTATCATGCATTTCGGCACTTGTTTTTACTAATAAATCGCGTTGGTATTTATTTTGCGTCAAAGTTGCCTGCATTGCTGTTTCGGCTTCTTCTTGTTTAAAATCGAATTCACCTTTTGGAGCCAGTAATTTGGCAATAATTGGAGACGTTTCAATCGCCAGAAACAATAACATAATAAAGAACGAAGGCAACCAAGGCAATTTATTCAATGCATTAATACGTGCCATTAAACCATCAAAACCTTCAATAATTGGTTGCGTTTGCAATACTTTTTTATCTAAATCGTCTTGCAATTGTTTTCCTGTTTTTTCTTTTTCGGCAATTTTAGCTTCGTTGATTGTTTTTAAAGCTGCTAATTCTTTTAATGAGGCATCGTGTTTTTCACGTTTTTCTTTATAAACCGGACCTTTTCCTAGTTTTTTAGTTCCTGCGGTTCCTTCTGCTTCTGTAATATAAGTTGAATAAAGTGCGTTTACTTCTTTTTCCTTTTTTAGGATATCAGCTTTTAAAGAAGCAATCTCAGCTTTATTTTTATCCAAATCAGATTTGAAATAGTTACCAACTTGCTTTTTATTGGCTAATTCCATTTCATTTTTTTCTTTCAATAAAACGGTATTGATCTCTTTTTCGAAGATTTTAATTTCCAGAGGTTTAGAAATTACAATAGCAATAATAACTGCCAGCATAATTCTTGGAGTCGCTTGCAGAAATTCATCCATAAAACGATCTCTTTTTTTAATGGTCGAAACGATAAATCGGTCTAGATTAAAAATAAGTAAACTCCATACAAAGCCAAAAATTAAAGCCGGATAAATAGAGTCAAAAACAGTAAAAAGCGCATAAGCACTGGCCAGAAAAGCCATAACTGCGGTAAAAAAAACGGTGGCGCCAATACCAACATATTTGGTTTGCTCGCCTTCTGAGCAGCCTTCGAGAAGATCTCTATCTGCTCCGGAACACAGGATAAAAAATTGTTTTAACATGATTGATGATTTTTGATTGTGATTGATAGGGCAAATTTAGCGCCAAAAATTTAATTCTGACGTAAATAGTTGATTTGTTTTTACTTGCGAATCAATTATTTAGATTTTAGATGTTATTTAAACATTAATCGCTTTTGATTTTAAGCCAGCAATCATAACACTATGTTAATTCTTTTTAATGGGTTTAGTAACACTTAGGTTCTAGTTTCGCAATTAAATCAAACCAAACACAATGAAAAACTTTTATTTAGTAGTAACATTCTTTCTATTAGCCGTTTCCGGTTATGCACAAAAAGCAATAATATCCGGAAAAGTGCTTGATACAGACGACAAATTGCCTTTACCCGGAGCAATGATTCAAATTGTTGGAGAAAACAAATACACTGTTTCTGATTATAACGGGCGTTTTGAATTACTTAATATCAATGTTGGAACATATCAGGTTTCTGTAAAATACATTGGATATACTGCAGTAACCCATGAAATAACAGTTGAACAAGGAAAAAACAATGTTCTTGATTTTGCTCTTAAAACTTCAGGAACTGAATTGAATGAAGTTGTTGTTGGAGACATTTTAAAAGGTCAGGCCAAAGCTTTGAATCAACAAAAAAATAATAAAAATATAGGAAACGTAATTTCTTCTGATCAGGTAGGTCGTTTTCCGGATGCCAACGTTGGTGACGCTTTAAAACGTGTTCCTGGTATTACCATGCAAAATGACCAGGGAGAAGCCCGTAATATCATTATCAGAGGTCTTGCACCGTCATTAAACTCGGTAACTTTAAATGGTGACAGAATTCCATCTGCCGAAGGAGACAACAGAAATGTACAAATGGATTTAATTCCATCTGATATGATTTCGACTATCGAAGTAAATAAAACGTTGACTTCAGATATGGATGCTGATGCTATTGGTGGTTCTGTAAATTTAGTAACAAGAGCAACACCAAACGGAGAAAGAGTCTCTGCAACGCTTGCAGGAGGATATATGCCAATACGTGAAAATGCAACTTATACAGCTGGTTTTGTATACGGAAATCGCTTTTTTGACAATAAATTAGGAGCCGTTTTCAGCGGATCTTATAACAATGTAGATTATGGTTCTGATGATGTTGAGAACGAATGGGTAAAAGATGAATTTGGAAACGAATTTGTTCAGGCATCTGAGGTTAGAAAATATGATGTGCAACGTATTCGCCGTAGCGGATCTGTAGCTTTAGACTATAAATTTGATGAAAACAATACGATTTTTGCAAATGCCATTTATAATTGGAGAGATGATAGAGAAAACCGTTTTAGAACTACTTATGATGATATTGAACCACTTTATAATGGTGAAGAAATTATTGGTTTTGAAGGTCGTGTAAAGCGCCAGACTAAAGGTGGTGTTGATAATAGCAGAAACAAAAACAGAAGATTAGAAGATCAGCGTGTGCAAAATTATTCGCTTCGCGGAGAACATTTAATCAACTCAAAATTAGATTTAGACTGGTCAGCAAATTATGCGAAAGCGAGAGAATATCGTCCGGGAGAACGTTATATCGAATATCGTCAGAAAGGTTTAGAAATGACCCAGGATTTATCTGATCTAAGATTTCCTTTGGTTACAACAACCGGAGAAGCTGTAGATCAATTCGAATTTGATTCAGTTACTGAAAATACAGATGAAACCAGCGAAAGTGAATTTGGTGCGAAAGTTAACATTCGTTTTCCTTTTACGATTATTCCATCTCAAAAAGGTAGACTTAGAACAGGGCTTCGCTTAAGAATGAAAGAAAAAGAAAGAAATAATAATTTCTTCTCTTATGAATCTGTAAATGGCGGAATGGATTTATTATCTGATGTTCCGACAAGTTATTTTGATGGAAAAAACTTTAATCCGGGGAGTAAATATGTTCCTGGAACTTTTGCTTCGGCAAGCTTTTTAGGAAGCCTTGATTTAAATAATTCAGCATTATTTGATAAAGAAGCTAATCCTGCAGAATTTTTAGCTGTAAATTATAATGCTAAAGAAAACATTTATGCCGCTTATGTAAGATGGGATCAGGACTTTAATGATAAATTATCTATGGTTTTAGGTTTCCGTGTAGAGAATACGCATATTGATTATACAGGAAATCGTGTTTTGGATGAAGAAGAATTAGAAAGCAAAATCAACACTACAAATGCTTACACTAATGTATTGCCAAGCATTTCATTTCAATATAATGCAACAAAAGATTTAGTTTTAAGAGCTGCCGCAACAACAGCTTTGGCAAGACCAAATTATTATGCATTAGCGCCTTATGTAAATAACATTGCTGCTGATAAAGAAATTACAGCAGGAAATCCTGATCTTGATGTAACTTACTCTTACAACTATGATTTTATGGCTGAGAATTATTTCAAATCAGTTGGATTAATTTCCGGAGGTGTTTTTTATAAAAGATTAAACGACTTCATTTACAATTATAGCGACAATCAATATACTGATGCTAAGTTTGCTGCAGATTTTCCAAATCAGGCAAACCCAATTCCGGCAGGAGAAAACTGGTCATTTGTACAATCAAGAAACGGAGATCAGGTTGATGTTTACGGTTTTGAAGTTGCTTTTCAACGTCAGTTAGATTTTTTACCTGGTAAATTTTTAAAAGGTTTTGGTATTTATTTAAACTATACGTACACGAAATCTAAAGCAAAAGGAATTGCCGATGAAGACGGAAACGAAAGAAACGACATTAGTCTTCCGGGAACAACGCCACATATGTTTAACGGATCTTTATCTTGGGAAAACAAACGTTTTTCTGCAAGAATCTCAACGAATTTCACTTCAGATTATTTAGATGAATTAGGTTCAGAATCTTATAAAGACAGTTATTATGACAAGCAATTTTTCTTAGATGCAAATGCTTCTTATAAAATTACGTCACATCTTCGCGTTTTTGCCGAAGCCAACAACCTAACCAACCAACCATTGCGCTATTATCAAGGAATTGAAGCGCATACCAAACAAGCAGAATATTATCAGGCTCGATACAATTTCGGTTTGAAGTTTGACTTGTAATAATTAATTTATAAAATTCTTAAATTAGACAGGACTTAACGGTTCTGTCTAATTTTATTAAATGAAAATCAGAATGAAAAACAATTCTATACTGGCACTTTTACTTTTAAGCGTTTTATTCACCGCTTGCAAAGACGATAAATTAGCTCCTGTTGCAACAAATGCAGTTAAACCCACAACTATTACTCAACCTTTACCTCACGATACCGATGATCCTTCTATTTGGATACATCCAACTGATGCTTCAAAAAGTATTATTGTAGGGACAGATAAAGATACAGACGGTGGTTTATATGCTTTTGATTTAAAGGGAAAAATCGTTGCAAAATCAGAAGTTTTAAAACGCCCAAACAATGTTGATATCGCTTACGGATTGTTGATAGATGGAAAAAAAACAGACATTGCTGTAACAACAGAAAGAGAAAGCAATAAAATAAGAATTTTTAGTTTGCCTGATTTAAAAGCTATTGATAATGGTGGAATTTCTGTTTTTGAAGGCGAAGCATTACGTGACCCAATGGGAATTGCTCTTTATACAAGAAAAAGCGATGGTAAAATTTTTGCTATTGTTGGAAGAAAATCAGGACCTTCAGGAAGTTATTTATGGCAATATGAGCTTTCTGCATCAGAAAAATTTGCAACCGGAAAAGTGGTCAGAAAATTTGGTGCTTACAGCGGAAAAAAAGAAATCGAAGCTATTGCAGTTGATAACGAATTAGGAACTGTTTTATACTGTGACGAACAATTTGGAATTAGAAAATACAACGCTGATCCTGCTTTAAATGATAATAAAGAAATCGCTCTTTTTGGAAAAACCGGTTTTAAAGCCGATAATGAAGGAATCGCGATTTATAAAAAAACAGATTCTACGGGATATATTTTAGTATCTAACCAACAAGCAAATACTTTCATGGTTTATCCAAGAGAAGGTATAAACGGAAATCCTAACAATTATCCTTTATTAGCCGAAATTCCAACTTCGACAATTGAATGCGATGGTGCGGATGTAACCAACATTAATTTAGGTGGACCATACAAAAACGGGCTTTTTGTAGCCATGAGCAACGGAATGACTTTTCATTATTATGCCTGGGATTTGATTCAGAAACGTATTGATGAGGCCGGAAAATAGTTATTTTCTTTGTTTCAAGTTTCAAGTTTAGTTTGAACTTGAAGCCTGAAACTTGAAACTTGAAACAAAAAAAAAGCTGTTCATCACTGAACAGCTTTTTTAAATTTGAATTAGTAACTTCCCTTATTCTGTTTTTGGCGCACCAGCTAAAATTTCAGCATTGGCAAACTCTTCAAATTTGGCAAAATTAGCTTTAAATTTCTGAGCCAATTCGATTGCTTTTATATCATATAACGCAGGATCTTCCCAAGTATTTCGTGGATTCAAAATTTCGCTTGGAACATTTGGGCAAGATTGTGGTTTTGCAATTCCAAATACAGCATGATTTTTATATTCTACATTGTCTAATTCTCCATTTAATGCAGCAGTAATCATGGCACGGGTATATTTAAGTTTCATACGCGTTCCTGTTCCGTAAGCACCGCCTGTCCAACCAGTATTGATTAACCAAACTTTTACATCTGCATCTTTCATTTTCTTAGTCAGCATTTCAGCATAACGTGTTGGGTGCAAAGGCATAAATGGCGCACCAAAACATGCTGAAAAGTTAGGTTGTGGTTCTGTAACTCCAGCTTCAGTTCCGGCTACTTTTGCTGTATATCCTGAGATAAAATGGTAAGCTGCCTGACCTGGAGTTAGCTTTGAGATTGGAGGCAAAATTCCAAAAGAATCTGCCGTTAAAAAGAATATATTTTTAGGATTATGTCCAATAGACCCTGGTTGAATATTATCAATATGAGAAATTGGATAACTTACACGTGTATTTTGCGTGATAGAAACATCGTCATAATCAACTTCTTTTGTTCCTGCTTTAAAAACTACATTTTCTAAAAGAGCTCCTTTTTTGATTGCTCTAAAAATGTCCGGTTCATTTTCTTCAGATAAATTAATCACTTTTGCATAACAACCACCTTCAAAATTAAAAACTGTATTTTCTGCAGTCCAGCCGTGTTCGTCGTCTCCAATTAATTTACGTTCAGGATCTGCAGATAAAGTTGTTTTTCCTGTTCCTGACAATCCAAAGAAAATAGCAGTATCTCCGGCTTCACCAACGTTAGCACTACAGTGCATTGGCAAAGTATTTTCAAAAACCGGTAAAATAAAATTCAGGGCCGAAAAAATTCCTTTTTTCATTTCCCCTGTATATCCTGTTCCGCCAATTAAGGCTACTTTTTTAGTAAAATCTAAAATCGCAAAATTAGACTGGCGTGTTCCGTCTACAGCAGGATCTGCCATAAAACTTGGTGCACAAATAACAGTCCATTCCGGAGTAAAATTAGTTAACTCAGACTCCTCTGGTCTTAAAAACATATTGTAACAAAACAAATTCGACCAAGCCGTTTCTGTTACGACACGAACATTTAATCTGTAATTTGCATCAGAGCAAACATAAGAATCACGAACGAAAACTTCTTTATTTGATAAAAACTGCGTTACCTTATTGTATAGTTTTTCAAAAGCTTCAGATGAAAACGGAATATTTACATTTCCCCACCAAACTTTGTCTTCTGTAATACTGTCTTTTACAATAAAACGATCTTGCGGAGAACGCCCCGTAAACTCACCCGTATTAATTGCTAATGCTCCCGTAGAATTTTCAACACCTTGTCCTGATTGCACCGTAATCGCATGCAATTCGTCTGCTGATAACTGATAGCGAACCTTGGCATTTTCAATTCCTAAATCTTTTAACGAAATCGATTGCGTGAAAAGTGTGTTAGTGTCCATAAATTTGTTGTTGTGTATGTTTTATTTTTTTGAGTGAAAAACATATTAAACTTTGATTTTTAAGCTCTTACTCTTAAATTCATGAATTGTTATATTTTTTACCAATACAGATAAAATCCAATAAAAATTCACATAACCAATGTTATATGTTATTTATGAGACAAAATTAAAGATTAATTTTTAGATAGAATTTTTTATTCTGTATTTTATGATTTTTGCTTCAAAATACTAACGAATAATGCCAGCCAACCAAGAATTAATAGAAATCCTCCCAAAGGTGTTGCGAATACGATAATTTTAGAGTCAAAAACAGTAATGTTTTTTGTAGCCAACAAATAGATCGATCCACTAAATAAAATTACCCCTGCTACAATTAAATTATAGATTGTTTTTAAAGTTTTTAAAGAAAATTCTTTTCTGGTTGAAAGAAAAAGTAAAAAGAGTGCATGATACATTTGATAACGAACTCCGGTTTCAAAAGTAACCAGTTGCTCTACAGATAACCATTTCTTTAGTAAATGTGCTCCAAAAGCCCCTAAAATAATAGCTAACATTCCAATAAAGGCACCTGTAAGGATAATTCTTCTTTTCATAATTTTCTATACTTTCAATTTGAAAACAAAAATACTTCAAAGTATTTAAAAAGCATTTTACTTTCTAAAAATCTTTTCAGGAAAAGGAAATCTTTATGTTTTTACCTGAAATAAAAAACATTTCATTTTTTTAAAACATTTCTATTGTTATATTTATAACATTTTAATACATTTGTGTTATATATTTAAAATATGAGAAGCGTTTTAATTATCGGAGCCGGAAGATCTGCATCTTCATTGATACGTTATTTACTATCAAAATCAGAAAGTGAAAATTTACATCTTGTTGTAGCCGATTTATCTTTGGCTTTAGCCGAGAAAAAAACACAAAAACATCCAAACGCAACTCCTATTGCTTTAAATATTTTTGATACCAAAGAAAGAAAGTCGGCTATAGAAAAAGCGTCGATTGTTATTTCGATGTTGCCGGCACATTTGCATATCGAGATTGCAAAAGATTGTTTAGAATTTAAAAAACATCTTGTTACAGCTTCATATATAAGTGATGCCATGCAGGCTCTTGATGAAGAAGCGAAGCAGAACAATTTAATTTTCATGAATGAAATTGGTCTCGATCCGGGAATCGATCACATGAGCGCCATGAAAGTAATTGATGAAATTAGGGCTAAAGGCGGCAATATGCTTCTTTTTGAATCTTTTTGCGGCGGACTTGTAGCTCCGGAATGTGATAATAATTTGTGGAATTATAAATTTACCTGGGCGCCACGAAATGTGGTTTTAGCAGGACAAGGCGGCGCTGCAAAATTTGTTCAGGAAGGCACTTATAAATATATTCCGTACGGAACTGTTTTTCGCAGAACTGAGTTTCTGGAAGTTGAAGATTACGGAAAATTTGAAGCATACTCGAACCGCGATTCGCTTAAATACCGTTCTATTTATGGTTTAGATGATATTCTGACTTTATATAGAGGAACAATCAGGAGAGTTGGTTTTTCGAAAGCCTGGAATATGTTTGTTCAACTTGGTATGACTGATGATAGTTATATTATGGAGGATTCTGAAAACATGAGTTATCGTCAGTTTACGAATTCATTTTTGCCTTATCATCCAACAGATTCTGTGGAAATTAAAACACGTTTGATCTTAAAAATTGATCAGGACGATATTATGTGGGACAAACTTTTAGAACTGGATTTATTCAATCCCGATAAAAAAGTGAATTTGCCCAACGCAACGCCTGCTCAAATATTAGAAAAAATACTTTCTGATAGCTGGACGCTTGAACCTGATGATAAAGATATGATTGTGATGTACCATAAGTTTGGTTATGAACTAAATGGTAAAAAAGCACAAATTGACTCTAAAATGGTTTGCATTGGCGATGATCAAACTTATACTGCAATGGCTAAAACGGTTGGCTTACCGGTTGCTATGGCAACTTTGCTGATTTTAAATAAAAAAATAACAACTCCGGGCGTACAACTTCCGATAAATAAAGAAGTGTATTTGCCAATTTTAAAAGAGTTAGAAGAATATGGGGTAATTTTTAACGAGCAAACCGTTCCCTATTTTGGTTACAATCCGGACCTTTTTTAGTTCTGATTTAGTTTTTTTTTGAGAATTTTTTTGAGAATTTTTTTTAGTTTTTAATTTATCCGCTTCATTTAGATGAAGCGGATTTTTTTATTTTTTTTAAACACAATAGAAATACGATATTTTACTTTTACAGAAACAAAAAAAATTCCCCTACTTCCTGTAAGCCTAATTAAGCTCCGAAATAGTAAAAGGTAAAGTATAATCAGCCGCAACTATTTCACCATGTATTTCTCCGGGAATCCATTTTTTAGACAATTTCAAAACCCTTATTAATTCCTGACCTGTACCATAACCTAAATCTCTCAAAACTCTAAAATCTGTCAAAGAACCATCTTCTCTTATTATAAAATTGACATATATTTTTCCTTTCAACAAAACACCATCCGGAGTTTCAGGAACTTTAAAAGAATTTCTTAAAGATGCGTAAAGTATTTCCAGTCCATCTGAAGGCATTGGCTTTACCGTTAGAAAGGAATTTATATATACTCCATTTACAGTACCTGCAGCTCTTTTAATTTTATAAATATCAATTTCTACAACATTAGGCCCTCCATCTTTAATCTTTTTATCAATTTGTTGTCTTGAATACAATTCTCTTTTACTAAGACTTTCTATCTCTTCATTAAAAACATTATCGAGCGTTTTTATTTCTCTGTCTGTCAAGTCTGCGAATTTCTTTTCGACAGCAGTATTCCCTTTTTCATCTAAAATTTTAAAAGTTGTCTTAACATAATAAGACTTTAATATCTGTTTCTCCTGCGAAAGACTTTTAAGACTAAACAAGAAAATCAAAATTAAAATCATCTTGATCCTAAACCCTGAACTAATTTTCACAATCATAAAAAGACTTTTTAGTTATTTTCAATTAAAAATACTAGATTAAAATTAAATTCTTCCATAAAAAAATCCGCTCATTTCTGAACGGATTTAATATTATTTCAAATAAAAATTTGTGTCTTAATGACTTCGTGGCAAACCTTACTTACTTAACTCTACAAAATACTTGTAAAACAACGGAATAGTTTCGATTCCTTTTAAGTAATTAAAGATTCCGAAATGTTCGTTTGGCGAGTGAATTGCATCGCTATCCAAACCAAATCCCATAAGGATTGTTTTGCTTTTTAATTCTTTCTCAAACAACGCTACAATTGGAATACTTCCTCCTGAACGAACCGGAATTGCCGGAACTCCAAAAGTTTCTGTATACGCCATATTTGCTGCTTTGTAACCAATACTATCAATTGGCGTTACATAACCTTGACCTCCGTGATGCGGCGTTACTTTTACGGTAACTCCAGCCGGAGCAATGCTTATAAAATGTTTTGTAAAAAGATCTGTGATTTCATGCCAATCCTGATTTGGAACCAAACGCATTGAAATTTTAGCAAAAGCTTTGCTAGCAATAACCGTTTTTGCACCTTCACCCTGATATCCGCCCCAAATTCCGTTTACGTCTAATGTCGGACGAATTGAGTTACGTTCGTTGGTTAAATATCCTTTTTCGCCATAAACATCGTTTAAAGCTAAAGCATTTTTATATTTTTCTAAACTAAAAGGCGCTTTTGCCATTTCGGCTCTTTCATCTGCAGATAATTCCTGAACTTTGTCGTAGAAACCAGGAATCGTAATATGATTGTCTTCATCGTGAAGTGAAGCGATCATTTTTGCCAGAATATTAATTGGGTTCGCCACTGCTCCACCATATAAACCAGAATGTAAATCACGGTTTGGTCCTGTAACTTCTACCTCAACATAACTCAAACCACGTAAACCTGTCGTAATCGAAGGTTGTTGGTTAGAAATCATTCCCGTATCTGAAATTAAAATAACATCATTTTTTAGTTTTTCCTGATTGCGTTCTACGAACCATGCTAAACTTGCAGAACCTACTTCTTCTTCACCTTCAATCATGAATTTTACATTACAAGGCAACGTATTGCTTTGCACCATATATTCTAATGCTTTTACGTGCATGTACATTTGTCCTTTGTCATCGCAGGCACCACGAGCGAAAATTGCTCCTTCGGGGTGAATATCGGTAGTTTTAATAACAGGTTCAAATGGTGGCGATGTCCATAATTCCATTGGGTCTGGTGGTTGAACATCATAATGTCCGTAAACTAAAACCGTAGGTAAATTTGGGTCGATTATTTTCTCTCCATAAATAATTGGATAGCCCGGAGTATCGCAAGTTTCGACAAAATCGCAGCCTGCTTTTGATAAACTTTCTTTTACAGCCTCTGCAGTATCGATAACATCTTGCGAATATGCAGTGTCAGCACTTACCGACGGAATTTTTAATAATTCGATCAATTCATTGATAAACCGATCTTTATGTTGTTGAACGTACGACTTTATATTTTCCATTTAAATTATTTTTATAGAAATTCAAAAATACAAAAAAGAGAATTAATATTTTTTTGAAAATTTTCTTTGAATATTCGAAAGTATGCTTATCTTTGCACCCACAATTGAGCGGATATGGTGAAATTGGTAGACATGCCAGACTTAGGATCTGGTGCCGCAAGGCGTGTAGGTTCGAGTCCTATTATCCGCACGAAAAAAGCTTCTGAGAAATCAGAAGCTTTTTTGTTTTTACTGCATTTTACTTTGTCATTTTTATTTTACAAAGCATAAGATTGGTTATTAATTTTTATATTTATAATCAATTCTAGCCACAAAATGAAAAAACACACAACCAAACTTACATCAAAGAGCATAGAAGGAAGTGGGCTTCCAACTGATTACAAAAGAGCTATCGCTGAATATATCTGGAATGGTTTTGATGCAAATGCTTCTATCATAAGAATTGATTTCACAGCTAATGAAGTGGGATATATTCATAATTTTTCTATATCAGACAACGGAACAGGGATAAATATTGCAAATATTTCAGAAACATTCGGGAACTTCATGGTTTCTTTAAAGACAAATTCATTTTCAGAAACTGGATTTGTTAAAGGAAAAAAAGGGAAAGGAAGATATTCCTTTTCACTTTTTTGCAATAAAGCAAAATGGGATACTACTTTTAAATCTGATGACGGACGTTTTTTAAATTATAATATTCAAATAAACAAAGACGAAATTCAGAACTTTGAAACTATTGATACAGTTATTACAAAAACTAAGCAAAATGGCACCGAAGTAATATTTGAAGACTTTTCTGCATTAACCGGTGATTTGCTTGACAATGAAGACTTCGAGAATTACCTAGCAAACGAATTTGGGTGGTTTCTTTATTTAAATAAAGAGCGAGACTATAAAATCCTTATAAACAACCATCTTCTAAATTATGAAACAGTAATTGCTGATTCAGATGATCAGGAAATTCAGTTCGGTAAATTCATTTTTAAAATAAGTTTTTTACGATGGAATGAAAAAATTGGAGATAAATACTATTATTATTTCTTGAATAGCAATAAGAAAGAAGCTTATAGAAAACACACTTCTTTTAACAATAAAACTGCAGATTTTCATCATTCTGTTTATATTGAATCTGATTATTTTGATTTATTTAAAGCCACTAAAAATGATCATCCCGTTCTAGATGATTCTTTTAATCAAAGTAACACAACATTTAAAGTTTTAATAGATCATCTTAACGAGTTTGTTAGCTCTAAAGAGAAAGAATTTATTAGAAATTTAAAAGCTGATGCTTTAATTGAAAACTATAATAGAAACAATATTTTCCCCGTTTTTAGTGATAATAAATATGACAAACTTAGAAAAGAGGATTTAGAAAATGTTGTAAAAGAATTATATAGTGTCCAACCCAAAATTTTTCAAAATCTTAGTATCCCGCAAAGCAAAACTATTGTAGGCTTTTTAAATCTATTATTAGATACTGATCAAAGAGAACATGTTTTAAATATTGTCGATAATGTTGTAAAACTTTCGGATGCAGATAGGCTCGAACTTTCAAATGTTCTGAAAACAACTAAACTTTCGCATATTACTTCACTGGTGAAATTTTTAGAAAATAGATTTAAGATAGTTGATATACTTAAATTACTAGTTTTTGATCTGAAAAAGTTTACTAATGAAAGAAATCATGTTCAAAAGATAATTGAAGACAATTATTGGCTCTTTGGAGAGCAATATCATTTAGTTTCTGCTGACAAAAACTTCGAAATTCTCCTGAATAATTATTACTCTCATTTAGAAAAAAACAAAAAAAAGCCTGAGAAAATAGATCATAAAAATAAATTACAAAGACCAGATATTTTTATTTCAAGAAAATCAGAGATTGTTGACGGTAGTGATACAGACTTGACAATTGAAGAGAATATCATTGTTGAATTAAAGAGACCTAACGTTATTATTGGCACTGAACAATTCCAACAAGTAGAAAGATATCTCAGATTTATAATTGAAGATGAAAGATTTAATAGCGTTACAAGAACTTGGAAATTCATTTTAGTTGGAATAAGACTAGACGAATACATCAAAGATTTACATGTTAGTCAAAAAGAAAAAGGAAAAAAATACTTAATACAGTCAATAAAAAATTATGAAATATATGCCATGACTTGGGATGATTTATTTCGAATTTTCGTAATTAAGCACAAACATCTAATAGACAAACTTGAATTTAAATCTGTAATTATTGAAGAATTAGAACAAAAAGGAATAAATTTAAACAAAGAAGCAACAGATTTTCTAACCAAAATTGCTCTTTCAAAAAATGAAAAAACACTTTCGGATGAGCCGGATGACTTACCGTTTTAATGAATATCCTTTGTTAAATAATCAACTAATTTCATAATTCCAATATCTAGAATTTAGTTTAACAAACCCTTTCAATCATCTTGAGGAAAGGAGATTTCAGCATCACGACGGGTGTACATCATGAAAAAATTATTGGTAAACATCTCAATTTTTTGTCGATTTGCTGTTTTAGTTTCTCCTTTCGTCGAAATGAAAATAATTTCTTTTGATTACTCAACATCCAAATAAGGATCAAGAACTTCTGCCAATTTATTCAGCCAATAAAAATTATCATCGACGTGGTTTAATTGAGATTCCAGAGTTTCGCAACCTCGCATAGAACACATCGAAAGAGCGTGATTTACTTGTCGTATTGTTTTTGCCAAATCTTTTGGCTCAATCGTATTAATTAAAAAATTGGTTAGTCTTGTTTCAACTTCTTTTGAAAGATTTTCCGTAGTCATTGTCTTATTTTTTTGGTTCGCCAAATATAGTAAATTACACCCATATATGGGTGTAATTGAAAAATAAATCTTATCACTTTTGAAATATGAATATTTCAGAAGAAACGTTTCTTGTAAACCTCGGAATTCACGTTAGACAATTACGGGAGAAAAAAGGTATGTCTCAACAAGACTTAGCTGATGATTGCAGCACCACCCAAAATCAAATTGGGAGAATAGAAAGAGCTGAAATAAATACTACCGTAAAAACTCTCCTAAAAATTGCAAATGCTTTAGATGTTGAACCTAAAGAATTGCTTGATTTTCCTTTAAAATAGAAATTAAAACTATGCTAAATTTTTTTTCTGGTTTTTTTGATGATTGGAAGAAGCCAATGTACTTTTGGTTTTTAACAATTCTGCTTTTAATTTTTTCAAATTATGCAAAAAGGCCAATCTTTCAAGACATTAGTTTATTCTCATTTGGATTAGGACTATTCGTTTTATTAATTTCAGGGATTTATCAGTTATCGCAAAGAAAATGGCTTAAAAGTCTGATTAGTTTCGGTTTATTTGGCGGGTCAATATTTTCATTTATATTTTACATTTTAATTTCTTTTTTTATTGATCAAATTATACCAGATACTTTTGCTATCAATTTAAAAATTCCAAAAAACATTAAAATTGACAATCCTATTAATATGGATTTTGATGATAATTTTAACGCTAAAAAACCAGACAGCATAACGAATAAAATAGTAAAAAATACAGAATTTCAACTTTACAACTCATTTCAACCCGGACTTTATGAATTTGATTTTTGGACAGGGAAAATTGAAAGCGGCATTATCTATATAAAAGCTTTCGAAATCACTAAAAACGAACAACTTTCAAGCAAAGAAATAATACGAAAAAGTTCGATCAAAGTCTTTAACCCTTCTGACAGCATAAAGAAATTTAGTACAAAAGATGATTTTACAATTTATGAAGGAGATTGGGGACAACCGTATGCTGCTAGATTTGAAGTTTGGTTCAAACCTGAAAATGGAAAAGAAGAAAGAAAACTATTCTCAAAAAATTATAAAATTGAAGGATGGATGAGATAGTATTTATTCGGCAAAAGCCTTTTCTTTTTAAAACTGTCTTGTTTATGAAAAAAATTGAAGTACTAATCTGATCACAAAATCTATTTTTAATTTTACACCAAACCAAAAAAAACACCAATGATTAAAACCAAAAAATTTCAACTTACCAAAAAAGAATACTTCTCGTTTATTATTAGAATTTTATTAAAAAAACGATGGTATTTTCTTGTATTTATGTTGATCCTTTCTATTGCTATTCTTTTTGGTGACAATAAAGATTATCTTAACTCTTCGATTATGGTTTTTGGATTTCTTTTTCCTCTTTATATGATTTTTGTTTATTGGAGATTTGTAAATTCAAAAGAAAACAAGATTTTTTATACCGAAAGACAGCATGAAATTTTCCCCGACAAAATTATTACTCGTATGGGAGAAATCTCTGAAGGCACAATGGATATGCGGAATTTCATAAAAGTTTTAGAATTGAAAGATCTTTATCTTTTATACGTTTCAAAAACTCAATGTATATACTTTCCAAAACGAGTTTTTGAAACTTCAGAAGATGAAAACTGGTTTAGAAATGAAGTGTTTTTGAAAATTAAAAATAAATAGTTTCAAATTACTTTACATTTCAATTAAGCCATTTTTTCAAAACAAAAATCCATAAAACGACATTGAAAAAATTTAAGAATCTTCATTATACTCAAAAGTTAGCAATTGCAATTCCGCTTTTGTTTGTATTAAGCTGCGCAGCAAGACCATATATTGAACGGTTTCGAATTTCTACTGAATTTCATTGGATATACGTTTATGGAAGCATGGGACATTTAATCTTGTGTTTTCTACTTTTCTTTTTTTCTTTAGCTAATTCTATTTCGATTCTTCGGGATTTGAAAACAAAGTTGTTTATAAAGGTTTTATGGCTTTTATTGAGTTCTTCTGTTTTTCTATATGTAATTATAATGCTCAATATAAGTAACCTTAGAACACATTAAACCATTAAAATAATTTTAGAGATGCAAATATCAAAACAAAGAAAAATAGAAATCATGATCTTTATTATTTTGATAATAATTGGTTCTGCATTTTATTTAAACTTTAAAAATTTACACATCAAGTTCTACAACAAAACCGGAAAAGACATTGATTCCTTAGTAATAGCAGGAACTTTTATTGAAAATCTGAAAAATGGAAATTCAACAGAATATATAGATTATAAGGAATTTCTTTTTGATAGCGGAATTCCGTATGAACAAATTAGCGGAATCGTAAATAAAAAAAAGATATCTCAACTTAATTGGAGTGACTGTGGCACAGAGAGAAATTTACAATCTGAGGGATCTTATATTTTTGACTTAAAAAAAGCAGAAGACGAGAAAGGTAATACTTGTTTGTACCTCACAAATCATAATGAAAAAGTTTTTTTCGAATAAATCACAAAAAAAGCCCGTGCAATCAACACACGGGCTTTCTCATCATCAATCAAAAAAGTTAAGGGCAATCAATCCTTAACTATACGTTATTTTAGCTTATCCAAATTTTCTTTTTAAACAAATTCGCCGTGTGTCTTAAATGCTGGTTGAAACCAATTAAAACAACTAAAATCAGTAAACCATATCCAACAATGGTATAAATTTCCATATTCGATAATAAAGTCGATTGTTTGGCAACGGTGCTAAAAACTTTTTTTAAAGCCAATGCATTCGAATCGTCAAGCGAATATCCTTTTGCCATAAAACCCTGCGCTGTTTTTGAAAGCGTTTCCTGAGCTTCGGGATTTTCGCCTGTTACGAATTGACTTAGTTTTAAAAAGTGTTTTTTATTCAGGAATACTTGTGCATTTTGCATGATACAAAAGCCAATTGTGCTTCCCCAGAAACGTCCCGAAACCCCAATAATTCCAGATGAAGTCATCATTTTTGTGGGAACCGCCGTAACGGTAAACAAAACCAAAGGCACAAATAAAATTCCAACCGCAATTCCTTGCAATATATACGGAATAATAATATCACTCAGCGAAACATCGGACACGAACAGAAACGTAAACCAAAAATGATAAACGGCCAAAAGCGCAAAACCAATCATAAATATGTATTTGGTCGACAAGGATTTCATCAGAAAAAATGCGGCTAAAACAAGTCCAATTACATTTCCGAGTCCGTTTATATATTGCACTCCGGCAACACGCGACGGATCCCAATTCCAGATCGAAAACATGGCGCTATGACAAAGGCTTAAGGTTGCTCTGGCGATGTAAAAAAGAAAGAACAGTAGAAAACCAATTCTTAGATTCGCATATTTAAAAACCTCAAAATCAAAACTTGGTCGTTTTACAAGTAGTTGTCTAAAAATGAATTATCCTCCTGTTATTAAACACATTATTAATGCCAGAATCAATTGTGAAGATTCGAACCAATATTTTTTTTCGGCATAAACAAAAAAGTAAGCGCCGGTTAAAATCGAAGTTAAAACCAAAACATAACTCAATAAATCGACTTGATACAATGGGATTTTCTTTGTAATTCTATGACTTCTAAACGTAACCAAAATCAGGAAAACATTAATAAGCTGCAGCATTCCTGAAACGTACAACATGTATTTCCAATCGTAATGATCCAGAAACCAAACCGCAATATTCATTATAAACGGCGTTGCCAATAAAAGCGATCCGTAATAAAACGAAAACCCAATAATAATGGCATTTTTAGAATTAAAACGTTCTACTAATAATTGTCTCAAAATCATAACCGGCAAAGCCATCAAGATTCCTTCGGCAACTCTTAACATAATGAAAACAGCAAAATTGGTTACATATGCTGATGAAATTATCGTTATAGCAATTAATATATAAAGCGCGATTAAATAACTTTTTGGAGGAAAGTAATTCGAAAATCGGCTTTCTATCAGAATTGTTGCCAGCAAAGTTCCGTAAGTTACACACATGGCAAACTGCAAATCTTCGGCTTCAATATCCAGAAAACTCGCTGCGTATGCCACGTTCGAACTGTAAACGCCCAACAAAATCATCGAATGCAATAAGCACACAAATAAGATAATGATGATTGCCCAGTTTGGAACCCAGGATTTAAAAATACTTTTATCTTCCATTTTATTGGTGTTCGGCAATAACGGTAATGTTCATTCCGGCTCTTAAAAAATCAGCTTGTTTATCAGTGTCTTTCAATTGAATTCTAACCGGAATTCTTTGTTCGATTTTTACGAAGTTTCCTGTTGCATTATCCGGAGGCAATAACGAGAATCGTGCGCCACTTGCAGGCGATAACGACATTACAATTCCTGTAAATTCTTTATCGTTTAAAGCATCAGCTTTAATTCTAACTTCCTGACCAACGGTTAAATATTGCAATTGTGTTTCTTTAAAATTGGCCGTAATCCATTTTTCTTTGCTTACTATAGAAAGCAACGATTGTCCTTCTTTTACCAATTGTCCCGGCTGTATGGTTCTTTTTCCGACCCAACCGTCATAAGGCGCCGTGATTATCGTGTACGAAAGAAACAATGCTGCATTATCTGCCACAGCTTGTTTCGATGCAATATTTGTTTGCATTGTAGGAACGTTTGCCTGCGCTTGAGAAGTACTCAAATTAGAGGACTGAATCCTGTCTCGCATTTCCTGAAAATGGGCTTGTGCCGATTCATAATCTGCTTTTACTTTTTCTAATTGTTGAGATGTTGCCGCTTCTTCCTGAACCAAAGCTTTGTAACGTTCGTATTCTAATTTCGTTTTCCAAAGATTGGTTTTGGCCGCAGCCAATTGCGATTCTCCAATTGCAGTTGAACTTGCCGTTGTTGCCACATTTTTCTCGGCCACAACGCTGCTTTGTTTCGCGCTTTGAACATCGGCAAGAGCCACATTTAGTTTCGATTTATATTCTCTATTGTCTATCACAACCAAAGTATCACCTTTATGAACGAACTGATTTTCATCAAAACGAACTTCCTGAACATAACCGGTAATTCTCGACATAATTGGCGTTACATATTGTTCTACCTGAGCGTCATTGGTTTCTTCGTGGTTTCTGTTGAATACGTAAAACCAAATTCCCAAAATAACACCGCTTACCACAAGCACACACGCAATAATTGTTATTAGTATATGAAACGATTTATTTGCTCTAGTTTCATTTTTTATCTTAACCATAAACTCTATATCTTTTTCTTGTCTATTTTCTATTCTCTATATTCTATTTTCTTGCCTCTAACTTCTTGCTTCTAATCTCTTAAATCTAACATTCTAGCCTTGCGGAAGTATTCCCGCCGTATGAAGCAATTCGTAATGTTTTAGAACTGCATCCAATCGGGTAGAAATTTTGTTATATTTTGCCTGAAGCAAAGCATTATCTGCATCGACCATTTCGGTTATTAAAACCAATTGGTTCAGGTATTTTAGTTTTACAATACGGTAGTTTTCATCGGCTAAATTCAAAGCTTTATCTACAACCACAAATTTTTCAAGGATTTCCTGATATTGTGTATGCTCTTTAAACAACTTATCCTGAATTTCATCTTTTATAATTTCAGACTGAATTTGCTGCCATTCGATTTTTGTATTAGCTTGCTCTACTTTAGTTTTATTTTTATACAAAGCCGAAATATCAAAATGCGCTTCGATACCCACTTGTCCCAAAGTGTACAAATAAGGATTTGGCGGAAAAAATTTGTAGTTTGGATAATAAAAACCATAATTACCAAAAAAGTTTACCGTTGGCAGATAATTTCCTTTAACCAATTTCAGTTCGGTTTTTTTGATGTTTAATTCCTGGCTCGCAATTCGCATTTCTTCATTCTGAAAAGCTTTTTCCAAATAAAAATCATACGGATCTAAACCTTTCATTTCATCAATATTGGCCGTTGTATCGATTGCTATTTCTTCATTTTCGGGAATCTGAATTAAAGTTTTCAGATCGTGAAGCGCAATTTTTATGTTTTTGGAATTTGTAAGCGCACTTAATTCACGATCCGAAAGCTGCAATTCGGCTCTAATGACTTCATTTTTTGTAATCGTTCCGTGTTTTTGAAGCGACTGAACTTCTTTCAATCGGCTTTTTTCTTCTTTAATGTTTTCTTCAAAAATCTTCTGAAGTTCCATCATTTTATAAATCGCCAGATAATTTGCTACAACTTCGATCTCAATATCATTTTGAGTTTTTTCTGTTTTTATTTTGGCAATTTCGCTTTCCTGATTGGCAATTTTGATAGCGTTATTAATCTTATTTCCAGCATAAATTGGCATTTTAAAGGTTGAATTAACCTGATAAATTTCAGGAATTGCCTTAGTTACTTCTTTGTCTTTCAGGAAACCGCTGCCTTTAAATTCAGTAATATTGGTAATTCTGGAATACTCACCGTTCAATTCGATATCCGGTAAGCGAAGTTCTTTTCTTTCTTTTACATTTTGCTCTGAGAGCGTAGTCTCTAATTGAGATCTAAGGATTTTTTTATTGTTTTCTTTAGCCAGTTTCAATGCTTCGTTTAAAGAAACCGAATGAATTTCCTGCGCTTGTAAACTATCGAATGCTAATACGATTAGAAATAATAGCAGGATTTTAAGAAAACAATCTTTTGTAGAATGTGTTGTTTTAAGGAACATGATTGCATAATAATTTATGTTGCAAAGTTCCTGCATTTTTCTGGTGACTGATAATTCTAAAAAGTCAATAACATATTCATTTCGGACAAATGTTAAAATCGTATTTCCCGAAAACGTTATATTAAATCGCTGAAAAACAATTTATTATAAAATTAAGTTTGTTTTTTGATTTTTTGATTTCTCTCGCAGATTTAGCAGATCAAGCAGATTATTAATGTATTAAATAAAATCCGCACAATCTGCTAAATCTGCGAGAGAAAAATAGATTATTTTCTTTCTAAAATCTCCTCACCATTTAAGTAGTCTGAAGGTCTTTGTCCTAAAATCTTGAAAAATGTGTTACTAAAAGTCGGAACACTATTATAACCAACTTCTTGGGCTACCTCTTTTACCGAAAGCTTTCTTTCTAATAAAAGTTCAATCGCTTTTAGGATTCTGCGAATAGTATAATATTGAATGAAAGACATTTTAAGATCTTTTTGAAACAAGCGATACAAAGAGCGTTCGCTGTAACCAAATTCATGAGCAACCTCAGCAAACAAAATTGTTTCGCCAAGGTTATTTTCGATGTAACGCAAAATTTTGCTAAGTCGTTTGTCTTTTGGTTGCGGTAATTCTAAAGGTAAATTATTAGTACAAATTTGAGGAAGAATTGCTTTTATTGCTTTAGCAATCGCAAAGTTTGGAGTTCCTTTTTTAAGATCGCCGTTCCATCGATTGGTGAAAAGCATCATTTGCAGCAGTAAATTATTTACCGGATAAATTCCTTCTGCTTTATAAAAGTCATCTTCATCTTTTTCGACTGGAAAATATAGATTTCGCATCATCACATGTTCCGACTTTGGTTCGATACTATGCTCTAAACCTGCAGGAATCCAAATAAAATGTCTGGCAGGCAAAAAATAAGATTTCGTTTCGGTGGTCACAAAAACTACATCTCCTTCCGCATATAGCATTTGCGCTTTTTCGTGTTTGTGGATTGGAACAAACAATTCTCCCATTATATCATGGTGACAATAAATGCTTTTTTTATCGGCATCTACTTTTGTAATGTAATATTGGTCTACTTTAAAAGTTGATTGTTCCATTATTGTGATTTCTTATTATAAAGATAAGAAAGAAATTTAAGCGCAAAGACGCAAAGCTTATATGCTTAAAAGTTTAGCCACAGATTAAAGAATTAAAAGGATTTTCAAAATTTGTGTCAATTTGTGTAATCTGTGGCTAAAATAACTTTGCTTAAATCTTAGTGTTGTGCGTAGTTAAATCTCAAATTGTTATAAAACAAAAAAGCCTTTCTTAACGGAAAGGCTTTTTTAAATTTAGTCTCGTTATTGAAACGAGAGGACTCGAACCCGTCTCGTCCTTAGACGAGATGACAGGCATGTTCCTAACCAACTCTACCTTTCTTATTTATGATCTTGAATCAAAGCTTCAAGTGATTTTCTATTTAATTTCATTTATGATATAATAATCTTTGAGGAACATTTTCACTAAAACCTTTGTAATAAACATCAAAAGTTTTACAATAAATAATATAAACGTAGAACATAAATGAAACTTTAATTATAAAAAAAATGCCTTTCCGTTAAGAAAGGCATTTTTAAATTTAAGCGGTCTGGACGGGACTCGAACCCGCGACCCCATGCGTGACAGGCATGTATTCTAACCAACTGAACTACCAAACCCACTGCTTTATTGTGACTGCAAAAATACAACAGAACTTGGATTCTGCAAGGGTTTTTATGAATTAAAATTGAGAAAATTTTAATTGGTTAAATTCCAATATTTTATCCCGAGGTATCGGGACCAAATTCTAATTGAATACGCAGCCCTTTGACAAAGTTCGAAATTTTATTAAAGTTTTTTCGTACATAATTATCCACAATCGGTTATAAACATAACCCGTGGTTTCAACCACGGGGACGCAACCACGGAGACATAATCATGAGACAATCCGTATCCGCGTGGTTGAAACCACGGGCTATTTTTTAAAATTTAATTCAATAAATCATATAAACGCAAAATCCGCAAAGCTTTTTTAAACTTTGCGGATTTTGTGTATCCCGAACTTTGGAATAATCTCTACGGTTAACTTCTCTTATATATTTCAAAAACAGAAAAGGCTTAAATCAAAAAAGCCATCCACAAAAGTGGAAAGCTTTTCATTGGTCTAACTACTAAACCAGCTACGAGTTACAAAGTCGTAGCAAAACAACACAACTAATCTTAGATACCGTATTTGGGCAAAAAAGCCTTTCTGTTACGAAAGGCTTTTCCCAATATTGCGGTCTGGACGGGACTCGAACCCGCGACCCCATGCGTGACAGGCATGTATTCTAACCAACTGAACTACCAAACCTCTGCGTTATTGCGGTTGCAAAGATAGTACAGAATTTCGTTTCTGCAAGTGTTTTGATAAAAAAAATTGAATTAATTTTCAAATTCTTAGCCAAAGTTTTGTTTTTCAACTAAATATGTAGTCAATATTTTTTCAAAATTATCTCCAACATTAACCGGAACGTACTTAATTTGGTTCTTTGCACACGTTAAAGCTAAGTTTTTAAAGTACTCTCCTGCTCTTTTTTCATATTCTACTTTTACATTATCTGCAAAAATCGATACCTCTTCGCCTGATTCTAAATCAATAAACTTTCTTGGTGTATTATCAAATTCAAATTTTAGCTCTGTTTCATTATCTATAACATGAAATAAAACTACTTTGTGTTTGTTGTGTTTTAGATGTTGTAGTGCATTAAAAAGCTTCTCATCGTCTTCAGACTGAAACATATCTGTAAACAGAATAATCATCGAACGACGGTGCATTTTTTCTGCAATTTGATGCAAATAGGTAATTGTATCAGTGCTTTTTTTGACTTTTGGCTTTTGCAGTAATTCTTCCAGTTTATTCAAAAGCATTCTATGATGACGATCGCTTCCTTTTTCGGGTGCGTAATATTCGTAATTATCTGAAAAAACACTTAAACCAACTGCATCGCGTTGTTTCTTCAAAATATTCATTAAAACTGCTGATGCCAAAACCGCAAAACCAATCTTTTTTTCATAAAATGGCTGATTCGATTTTAGTTCAGGATAGTGCATTGACGATGAATTATCGACAATAATATGACAACGTAAATTGGTTTCTTCCTCAAAACGTTTTGTATACAAACGATCTGTTTTGGCAAATAATTTCCAGTCGATATGTTTGGTGCTTTCTCCGGCATTATAGACTTTATGCTCTGCAAATTCAGCCGAAAACCCGTGAAACGGACTTTTATGCATTCCGGATATAAAACCTTCTACAACCTGATTGGCCAGCATTTCGAGGTGCTGAAAGCTTGAAACTTTCTCTATTTCCGATTCAATTTTCATTCGGTTTCTTTTTTAATATTTTGTGCCCGATATAATCCGTCTGTCGCCTGCAACAGTTTTCGTTTTAATATCGGACTAAAATTAGGGTTTTCTTTTAAGAATCTCTGTACTTCATCAAAAGCAAACTTAGAAGAATATTTTCCAATAGTATTACTTAACCAGTCTTTCGGAAAAAAAATATCTCCGGTACGTTGAATTTCTTCTGTCAAATCTAAGCAAAATCTAAGATACTTTTGCGCACTTTCCTGACGCAACGGATGATGAAAATTTGACAAACCAACAGAAACCCACGATTCTTTTTCTCTGTTTTTATCGTCTTTTAAAGATTCCATAAAAGCATTTCGAACTGATTCGTCTTTTGATAAAGACGGAATTAAAAACTCAAAACGTTTTTGTTTATCCGGATTTGTAATGGTTGTTTTTGTTTTTTCCAGAATTTTATCTGCTTTTTCATGTTTAAAAATGGCCAGATTCATTGCAATGTTTGTGTAATCGTCTTCGTTTAATTTTAAATTCTGAATTACAATTTCTTTATTCCAAATCTGGTATAATTTGGCTTTCGCCGAATCTGAATAGGCAATTGAACTGAATAAATTAAATAAAGTCTTTTTAATATTACTTGATACATTGGTTTGCAAACGTTCATAAATGACATCTTCCAAATGTTTTTGTCTTGGGTATTGGTCATTTTCGGTTAAGAATTTCCAAAAAACAGTACTTGTCTGATTGGTAATTATTTTCAGCACCAATTCGTTTTGTTCGTATTGAATTCCTTTTAAAAAACAATCAAAAGCTTTTTCGGCAAGAACATTTCCGATCAAGGCATTTTCATACAGATTGCTATAAGCAGAAGCTCTTGCAACTTCATCCTTTAATACCAAAAGATATTCTATATTATCCCAGTCAAACGGAAAAACACCGTATCCAAAACCATTATAATTGTAAATAATCGTAATCGGTCTTTCAAGTCCGATCGCTTCTTTTAAAATCAGTTTTTTGTCTTTTATATTAACGTTTAAAACCTTGACATTATCGGCATAAACCAAACCAATCTGAAAAACCTGAGGCCAGACATTTCCTGATTTATCTTCGGCTTTTTGAATAATTTCAAATTTCTTTATTCGGTTTTCAGCATCGTATTCTATTTTATCTGTAAAAATGGCGCGCCCGGATTTGTTTACCCAGACTTCGCTCCATTTTTTCATATCAAGTGGCGTTTCTGCATCCAGGATTTCTACGAGATTGTTCCAGTCTGCATTGTCGTTGGCGTATTTTTTTATGTATTTTTCTATACCTTTTTGAAAAGCTTCTTTTCCCATCGAAGCTTCTAATTGACGCATCATAATTGGTGCTTTATTGTAAATAATGTTTCCGTAAAGCGAGCCGGCATCTTTCAAATTGGCCAAATTTTGTTTTATCGGATTTGTTCCCAACGATCGATCTTCCGCGTAAGCGCTGGCATAATGCGCACTAAAAAACTGCAGATTATGATTGACTTTGGGAAAAATTGGATTCATGATTTTATCTGCCATAAAATTGGCAAATACTTCTTTCATCCAAACATCATCAAACCATTTCATGGTAACCAAATCTCCAAACCACATGTGCGAGGTTTCGTGCGCAATAAGTTTTGCACGATCAAGTTTTTCGCTGTCTGTTGCGCTATTATCCAGAAACAAAGTCGATTCTCTGT
Source organism: Flavobacterium sp. LC2016-13 (assembly GCF_009707955.1). Classification (GTDB taxonomy): domain Bacteria; phylum Bacteroidota; class Bacteroidia; order Flavobacteriales; family Flavobacteriaceae; genus Flavobacterium. The sequence goes on from NZ_WMDQ01000001.1 coordinate 796,866, forward strand.
ATTGAATTGCGCCAACATGTTCCATTCCGCCATATTGAAAAACAGGAATTGAAGCAAAATCTAACTTTTGAAACGGAAATTTATAATGGGTATATTTTTCTAAAAAGTCTAATGATTGTTGGTGTAGTTTAAAAATAGTATCGGTACTAATTTGTATTTTTTCGGGATTGTTTTCGCGATATAACATGTTCATTTCCAGATTGCCTGGTTTCTGCGTTACACTTTTGAATTTCCCAGCAACAAAAGAAAACAAATAAGTACTCATTTTATCTGATTCTTCAAACTCATATTTTACAAAATCGCCTTGTTCGACTTTTTCTTTTACATGGGCTCCAGCTAAAACAGACCAATCTTTAGGAACTGTTAAACGGAGTTTATATCTCCCTTTTATATCCGGCTGATCTAAACAAGGAAATAATGTACTTGCACGATCAGGAACCAATAAAGTGTATAGAAAATCATCGTTTCTATTTAAAGACAAATTTCCTCCGATAAAAGAAATGGTAATTGTATTTTTTCCTAAAATTAAATCTTTCTGATTTATAAAAATGTGCCCATTTTCATGGTTGATTACTGCATTTTTTCCATTAACCTGAATTGATTTTATGTTTTCAGATTTCTCTTTAAAATCAAGAATCAACGGCAAACTCAAATCAGTTAAAGTCAAATTTAAATCCAGTTTCGAATTAATATTTTCATTTTTCTGGTTCGGAATTTCAAATAAAAGTTCATAACCCAAATCTGAAATCTGATATTTTCTAAAATTAGCCAATTGTTCTGAAACGCCATTTTCTACTAAAAATTTTTCTTTTTGTTTTGATTGAGAAAACCCAATTGTCATCAACATAAAAAACGCAAGAAAGCTGTAGAAGATTTTCATTTTAGAGGAATATAAGATTCGTTAAAAATAAAAAAAGTTTGCCACGAATTACACTAATTTTCACGAATTCTATTTATTTAAAAATCTTTAATTCAATTAAAATTGACAAATAATTTGTGCTAATTCGTGAAATTCGTAGCTAAAAAAATAACACAAAAAAGGCCTGACTTTCGTCAAACCTTTTAAAACTAATTCAAAACTATCTAACAAATTACTTATTCAGTCTGTTGAAATTTAAAAGTTAAATCTCCTGCATAATATGTATTACGTGCGTTTGTTGGAAACAATGTTTCTGTTGCCAAACTAGAAATATAAGCATAACCTGTAATTGTAATATTTCCTGCTACAATAGGATAAGTAGCTGCAGATCCGTCTGTTTTTGTCCTGTTAATCCAGTCATCGCTGTTTACCGTAAAAAAATATTCTTTCCCTTTAGTAAGCGCAATTGATGTAATTGCTTTTTCTACCGTTACGTTTGCTGTGGCTACATTTAGAGTTTCAGATTTGATAACTGTTTTTGTTGCTGCATCCCATAAAGTAACTCTTAAAGCTGCATTTACATCTGGAATTTTCACTATTATCGCGTTTATTTTTCCGGTTACGGTTGGCTTAAAGCTAAAACCATATTCATAAATTCCTGCGTTTTTTTGATCTAACGCTTTCTGGTTGAATCCTGAACCTGCCAAATAAGCATCTAAAGGATTTTCTTCACTATATTTTACTGCATCGCTGTCGTTATCACTGCTGCATGAAAATGTAATAAGCGCAACTGATAAAACAGCAAAAAGTGTTTTTAAAGTTTTCATAATATTTTAATTTAACTGGTTTTTATTATTTGGTTTGTTTCAAAAACTACGGTTGAATATTAAAACGTGCACAAACTTCTTCGTAGCTCATTTTAGCATAATCCAGTTTTGCTGCTTTTGCTGTTTTAGCGGCAACACCGCCCGGAATCAAAATATATCTCCAGCTAAGTGTTGTTGGAAGACCTACTGTTCCTGATCCTGAATGTGTAAATCGGAACAACTTGATTTTCTTTAAAGTAGAAATGGCAGTAATTGTATTAACTGTTCCGCCTGCCAATGATGTATAAGGTAATGTAAAAGTTCCTGTGCCATAAGACATATACACTAATATGGTTCCTTTTGCAAGAATATCATCTGATAATTCCGGTGCATTAATACTGGTAGACATTCCTGAAGTTCCGTCTATTGTTTCTGCAACTGCTGTTGGAGCTGTTAACCAAGCGCTATAAATAACATTTGCTGTTCCTGTATCTCCTTTTTCTCCATCGACTCCGTTTGTTCCGTCATCGCTGCTGCACGAAATTGTAGAAACTGCGACTAATAAAATAGTAAAAATTGTTTTTAAAGCTTTCATAATAATTTAGTTTTAATATTCGTTAAATGGTTCGTATTTAATTCAATAACATTATTTTTGTAAAAGACAAAATGATATAAATGATCCTTTTTTTTGTGTGTTGAATTAATTCTGAGGCAAATTTGCAGGAATAAAACAGCCCTAAAAACAGCTAATAGACAGACGACATTTTAAATAGACAGACGACGTAAAATTGAATTAAATGACCAAAAAATACACCTGTATTATTATTGATGATGACGAAATTGACAGGTTAACGGTGGTATCGTTTGCCAAAAAATTTCCGATTCTGGATATTTTAGGTGTTTTTGAATCGGCTGAAGAAGCGCTTCCGTTTATCGAAAATCAAAAAATAGATATCTTGTTTCTTGATATTGATATGCCGGGTTTAAGCGGCATTGAATTCAGAAAAAAAGCATTAGAAGTTCCTGCTTGTATTTTTATAACCGCACATCCGGAACATGCAGTTGAAAGTTTTGAAATCGAAACTTTAGATTTTATCGTAAAACCTTTAAAATTAGATCGCTTTGCGCAAACCGTAAGTCGTATTGAAGAGTTTATGGAAATTAAACTCAAAGCTTCTCTTTTTGAGGCCAGTATTGGCGGTGACACTATTTATATTAAAGAAGGTCATGAACAAACGAAAGTAAAACTGCATGAAATTTTATATCTCGAAGCTTTAAAAGATTACACACTTATTATTACCAATAAAAAAAGACATTGTGTTTTGTCGAGTATTGGGAATCTTTTAAAAGAAGATCATTTTCAGTCTTTTATTAGAATTCACAGAAGTTATGCCGTTCAAAAACAGTTTATTCAGAAAATAAATTCAACCGAAATTATTTTAAACAACAACATTGCAATTCCTGTTGGAAGAAGTTATAAAGAAAACCTAAACCTGTTCTCATGAGAAAAATAGGTTTTTTGTTTTTACTTTTTACAAGTCTTTCTGCTTTTGCGCAACAAGAACCGAATTTAGGGCGATATCAAACTATTGATGAAAAACTCAAAGTCTGGTTAAAATACACCACTGAAATTTTAGACAAGGAAGATTATCCAAAATTAATTGCTGCCACACAAAAAGGAATTGAGATTTCTGAAAATCATCCCGCCTATTTAAGCCGATTCTATTTACAACGCGGAAGTGCGTATGAATTTAGTAATAATCAATATCAAAAAGCATTGGTTAATTATGAACAAGCCTGGAAATATGCCAGAAAAGCCAGAAATCTAAAAAATGAAACAACTGCTTTAATGCGGCTTAATTACATTTATTATTCTGTTCAGGATACTGCAAAAGGCAAATCATTGGCAAAATACATTAAACAAGTTGTTGATACTACAAAAAGCAATCGCACAAAATCTGTTCTAAACGGAAGTCTGGCCGAATACTATCAGAATAATTCGGAATATGAAACTTTTATTGGTTATCAATTAAAAGCAATTTCATATAAAAAACTGCTTAAAAAAAATAAAGTAAACGAGGAAAATATTGGCATATCTTATCTTCAAATTGGGAGCGCTTATACCAAAATGAAGCAATTTAGTAAGGCTATTGAATATTTTAATGAGGCAAAACCGTACGTAAAAAACTCTCCTTATGTTAGTGCCTTTTTAAGCAATTATTACTTGCACAGCTACGTTGCATTAAAGGAAAAAGACAGTGTTCGCAAATATTACAACCTAATATACACGTACCCAACAATAAAAGATTCTCTTTTTATCAATTTAAGTTTCGCTAACAGAAGTATGTCTGAGCATTCTACAAATGAAGGCAAAATAAACAAAGCCTATGATTATGCACAAAAAGCCGTTTTGTATGCACAAAAATCGAATGATGAAGATATCATAATGGAAGCAAATACTGTTTTAGGAAAGGTTTTGAATGAAAAAGGAGAACACAAAAAAGCAATCGAAGTATTAAAGAAAGCATCAACAAAGGCTTTAAAATACGATAAAGAATCTTTTGTAATCATTAATAAAAAATTATCTCAAAGTTATGCGGCGCTGGGGCAATGGAAAGAAGCCTATTATTACAACGAAATCTACAGCAAAAACAACGACGAAATGATGGCGCAATCTGCTAAGCAAAATATCGCCAATGCCGAAGCTCGTTACCAAAATAAAACCAAAGGGCAGGAAATAAAAAATCTTTCGACTCAAAATACCATCAAAAATATTCAGATTTCAGAGGCTAAAAAACAACGATTTTTTTTAATATCAGGAATTATATTGATTGCAATTATTGGATTATTGCTTTTTAGACAGAATCAAAACAGAAAGAAAACCAACCAAAAACTACAACTTTTAAATCAGGAATTAGACGAAGCCAATAAAGTAAAAGCTCGTTTTTTTGGTATTCTGAATCACGATTTAAGAAGTCCGGTTTCGAATTTAATTCACTTTTTACATCTTCAAAAAGAAAATCCTGAATTGATTGATGAAGCCACTGCTTTAAGAATGCAGACAAAAGTAATTTCGGGCGCAGAGAATTTATTATCGTCTATGGAAGATATTTTGTTGTGGAGCAAAGGTCAAATGGAAAACTTTAAACCTCATCTTCAAAAAATTTCGATTGCTGTTTTATTTGAAGAAAGTGAAAAGCATTTTTCAAGCGTTGAAGACATCCAAATCATATTCGAAAATCCGGAAAACATTAGTTTGATTACCGATGAAAATTACCTAAAAACCATCATCAGAAATTTAACCGGAAATGCCATAAAAGCACTCGATAAAACGCCTAACGGAAAAATAATCTGGAAAGCCTGGCAGGAAAACAACCAAACTTATCTTTCGATTACAGACAATGGCCACGGTGGAACTCAGGAACAATTTAAAGCGCTTTACGACGACTCAGAAGTCATCGGAATCAAATCTGGTTTAGGATTGCATCTAATTCGGGATTTGGCAACGGCCATTAATTGCAAAATCGAAGTAAAATCTCAACCTGATTCAGGAACAACTTTTACGATTATATTTTAAAAGGTTTGCTACAGATTGAATGTAATCTTTGTCTATAAATTTAAGTTTCACGCAGATTTTGCAGATTAAGCAGATTTTTTTGATTTACTTTTAATCCGCTTAATCTGCAAAATCTGCGAGAAAACAAATTTTACGTGTGAAATCTGTGACAAAAAAAACCACACAAACTATAATTCGTGGCAAAAAAACACCAAATAAAAAAGGCTTGACTTTCGTCAAACCTTTTTTAAATATAAATTATAATCTTACGATTACAACAAAGCGTCTAAACTATCAGCGTAGGTTTGTTTCGGAGCAACTCCTACTTGTTTTCCTACTACTTCACCGTTATGAAAAACCAAAACGGTTGGTATGTTACGCACACCATATTTTGCAGCGAATTCCTGGTTTGCATCAACATCAACTTTACCAACAACTACTTTACCTGCGTATTCTTCACTAATTTGGTCAATGATTGGTCCAACCATTCTACAAGGACCGCACCATGCTGCCCAAAAATCTACCATTACTGGTTTATCTGATTTCAAAACTACTTCATCAAAAGTAGCATCTGTTATTGCTAATGCCATAATATTTTATTTAAGTTATCCCTTTTGACTATGCTCAGGGTTACAGTTTTTAAATGTGTTTTTAACTGAGTACAAATTTAGAAATTAAAAACCAATCAAACGTCATTCGTAAATTAGTTTTAATTATAAATGTATTGTCAATAATTATATTAATACTAAAATTCTTATTTATAAGTTTTGTCTTACAACTATCTGAGTGTCATGTTTATGAAATGCCATTGTCTTTTTATTGTATCTTTAATAATCAGAAATTTTGATTCAGATGAAAGCAACTTTACTTCAAATAAAAAACGCATTGCAATCGGCACATTTTAAAAAGTATGCCAAACGTGCTGGTATTTTTATATTGATACTTATTGCATTGTTGCTTCTTGCATGTGGCGGATTATCACTTTATTTCAATCAGAATAAAACCGAAATCATTGCCAAAATAAACACTAAAATTAATGAAAACATAAACGGAGAATTTCATATTGGCGATGTTCATTATAAGTTTTTAACTGGTTTTCCAAACTTTACCCTTGCTCTAAAAGATGTTGAAATAAAAGACAAACAATGGCAAACCCACAAACATACGTTGCTAAAAGCAGAAGAAATCGAAGTGCGTTTGAATGTTTGGAGTTTATTGCAAAAAGACATCAACATTCATAAAATATTGATAAACGATGCTAATATTTATGTTTACAAAGCCGAAAACGGATATTCGAATGCTACTATTTTTAAACCAAAAAAGAAGAAAACACCCAAAAATAAATCAAAAACCGAAACTACAATTGATCAGATTGACCTCAACAATGTTCATTTTACGTTAGACAATCGCATTGGTCATAAATTATTTGATTTTGATGTTGAAAGCTTAAAATCGAAAGTAGATTTTGATGGAGACAATTGGCAAACCGATGTTTTTCTAGATACTCAAATTAGCAGTTTGGCCTTTAATACTGTTCACGGAAGTTTTGCCAAACAAAAAGAACTCATAGGAACTTTTTCAGTCGCTTATTCTGATGAAAAAGAAAGAATTGATGTTGTAACGAAAAACCTAAAAATAGGATCGGATGCTTTTGATATTATTGCTTTTTTCAATCTCGCTAAAGGAAATGCGCTTTTTGGAATCAATATTAACACTAGTATTTTATGGCAAAATGCATCGAATTTATTATCGGCAAACATAAGTTCTAAGCTTAACCGATTCGATTTAAAAAAGGAAATCGATGTGAATTGCGATATCAAAGGTGATTTTAATGCCGAAGGAGATCCGAGAATTGTCGTTCAGGCTAAAATTGAAAATAATGAATTGAGTATTCCCGACGGATTAATTACGGATTGTAATTTTAAAGGCATTTTTACCAATAATTTTAAACCAAAAGAAGGTTTCAACGATGCAAATTCGGCTATAATTCTGAGTCATTTTACGGGTAATTACCGCAATATTCCGCTTAAAATTCCGCAGGCTGTTATCAATAATTTAGAAAAACCAATCGCAACCGGAATCGTAAATTCTGATTTTGATGTTACAAAGCTAAACGAAATTAGCAGCGACAAATGGATTCAGTTTACGGAAGGTCACGCCACGGCCAACTTAAAATTTCAGTTTGATATTGTCGATTTATACATTACTAAACCACGTTTTATAGGAAATGTAAATGTTAACAATACCTCATTTCATTATATTCCAAATGATGTTCACGCTATAAAAACCAACGTTCAGCTCGATTTTACCGAAAAAGCGCTGGTGATTAAAAAAATCGCTTACAAACACAAAAAAAATACGATTTTCATTGACGGTAAGATCGATAATTTCCTGAATCTCTATTACGATGCTCCAGAAAAAATGATCGTAAACTGGAACGTTTATTGCCCAAATATTGATGTGAAACAATTGCTGGCAGTTTTGGCGGTTTCCCAAAAAAGAAAAACCACAAAACAACCCAAGAAAAAAAGTACGCTTTCGAATCAAATGCGAACTGCAATCGAAAAATGTTCTGTTGTAATCGACATCAAAGCAGATAATATTACGTATAATAAACTGACGGCAACCAATACCAAAGCCACGATTACGATGATAAATTCTCAATTGTTGGTCAAAAATGGTTCTGTGCAAACTTCTGGCGGAAATGTTATTTTTAGTGGCGCGCTAACGCCTCAGGGAAAAAACTATATTTTTACCTCAAACGCACAGGTAAATCGTGTTGATATTGCGAGCTTTTTACGCTCGTTTAATAACTTTGGCGTTCAGTCTTTTAATCCTAATAATATTCGCGGAAAACTCAGCAGCAATGCCAATGTTAGCGCTTTAATCAACAGCAAAGGCGAAATGATTACAAACTCGATGCGCGGAAATCTGAATTTTAATGTCACTCAGGGCGCTTTGCTTAATTTTGAACCTATTGTAAAAGTGGGCAAATTTGCTTTTCCGTTTCGCGATGTCAAAAACATTACATTCAGCGATTTATCCGGCAATCTTAAAATGCGTGGAGAACAAATAGATGTTGGTGATTTTACAATAAGTTCGAGTGTTTTAAATATGGATGCTGCAGGAATTTATTCTTTTGGCCGCGGAACCAATCTTGCGCTCACAATTCCTCTTCGAAATTCTAAAAATGACATTAATCTAGCTACCAAAGCCGAGCGCGATGCCGTTCGCGAACGCGGTCTTGTGTTGCATTTAATTGCTTTGGATGATGAAGGGAAAATGAAAATTAAGTGGGGGAAGAAGGATAAGTAGCTTTTTTTATCGCATTTTTTTTCATTTGGAGGAACGAGGAATCAGACTCGAAATTCGACAAAGATTGAGGCTTTGATTACGGAGTTACTCGCGGGAGATTCCTCGTTCCTCGGAATGACAAACTAACCGCATACGCTATCTAACAACTGTAAATTTTCCCCAATCTTGTCATTCCGAGGAACGAGGAATCTCCACAAGTAGCTCGACATAAATTACGCTTTTTTAAATTTACTGAATTAGAAATGTTTTAGAAATAGTATTTAAATCTCTTCAATTCCTAATGATTTAAAAAATTCAAAAGTCCCATCATACATAAACTCTGGCCTTGTAATATCTTCATTATTTCCAAAAGGAATATAAATTACCATTCCTTGTCTAGCTCTAGTCAATAAAACACGATAAGAATTAATTAAATAATTTGTAATTTCAAGACTATTGATGTTTTGCCATTTTGTTCCTTTAAATTTTCTATAATTCCATTGATTGTTGTGATAAAATAAATCTCCATCCCAAGCAACGCAAGTCCAATCTAATTCTAATCCTTGAATATCAAATTCAGTAGCTACTTCTTCAAGAAAATAAGAAGAACGAATATCATTGCTATCATTTAAAAACCAAATTGGAGCATCAATTTTCGCTTTTACGTTTAATCCAAAAGGTCTTAAGCGAATACCTCCAGATGAAGCCACAACTCCAATTCTTTCAGAGCCTTTTACCGATATTTTTAACCAATTTCTTGCTTGATCTAAATCACGAGTTATCTTAATTGGATAATCTCTTTTTATAAAATGCTCATAAACTTCTTTAGCTTTTTCAATATTATTATTGATAATTTCTTGAATGAAATTAGATAATTGAGCACTTCTAAATGATCTCAAAGAGATGGATAAATGCAATTCATCTTTCTTTATTGCTTTCCTTTTATTTAAAACATGTAATGCATCTTTATCTTTGATATAATTTTCGTCTTCAACAATTTTAGAAGAATAATAAATATCCCAATCTTCAAATTTATCAGAAAATGGTCTAATCCATTCTTCTAATCCTGCTTCTCCAGTATTAATTTCTTGTCCTCCTCCAATCAAACAAACTATTGTACACCAATCTTTATGTCTGTCCATTACTTCAATAAGAAATTCAGGTTCTGATTTATTAAAATCTGAAATTCCTTTGTTTCTCTTCATAAAATTTGAAGCTTGTTCTTTTGTCCATGCTCTTTGCGCTTCATCGAAAATTGTAACTTTTTCAATTGGCGCTTTTTCATCTTTTATAGAAGCATCTCTAAAATGATGAATATTTTTGAATGAATGATTTTACATGAGATTTAGCAAAAGATTTTGTTATAATCGAATTTTCTTCCCTAGAACTTTTAACTTTATCTCGCGCTAAAGCTTCTCTTAAAACATCTACCAGAGGACCATTACCTGAAAGAAAAACAGCATGTTCTTCCTGTTCATAATTTGAACGTAAATTAGCAATATTTAATCCTGCTAATGTTTTTCCTGCACCAGGAACTCCAGTGATGAAGCAAATTGATTTTCTGCTTTCATTTTTTGAATAATCTATAATTTCAGAAATACATTCTGAAGTAACAGATAAATTTTCTGCACCTGAGTCACTTCTTGATATTTCAGAAACATTATGTTTTTTATATAAAGCTGTAGCCGCTTCTATAATTGTTGGTGTTGGTTTATATATTGAATTTTCCCAAGTGTCAACATTTACAATTTCTAAATCTTTAAATTTTGCTAAAGATTCAGATATTACTTCTGATAAATTATTTTCATTAGCTACAATTGTTTCGTATAAATTATCCAGAGATTTTTTGTAAACATTATTTACATTACTTGCTTTATCAGCAATTAAAATTGGAATAATATTCTTAGCATGACTTCCTTCGTGAAAATTATTCAAATCTAATCCATAATCAAAAGCTTGGTCTTTTGCGTACTTGTCATAACTATTTGAATCAATCTTAAATTCTAAAACAAATATGCAATTATCAATAATTAAAATATTATCAACTCTTTTACCCATTATAGGAATAGTAAATTCAAAGTAAACTCTTCCCTTAAAATTTAAAATAGTTTGTTTTAGAATTTCAATTTGAGTTTTCCATGCATTAGATTGTTGAATGGTCAACTTATTCAAATCATAGTTGCCAGATATTTTCCCATAAATGCTATCATTATTTTCAACTATAAAATCATTAATGAAATTTGAGTAATAAGCCCTATTCATCGAATAAGTCTTTTACTTTAACCTCTAAAGCATTTGCTAATCGTTCAACAACTTCAATAGAAACATTTCTTTCACCTTTTTCAATAGTTGGTAAATAAGTGCGATCTATCTCAGCTAAATTGGCTAGCTTTTCTTGAGATAATCCTTTGAGTTTTCTAAGCTCCTTAATTTTGAGTCCAAATTTTTGCTTAATATCCATAGTAAACAAAAGTTGCAAAACGTAGACTCTAAAACAACGGAGTATAGTCGGCTTTTTATTTGCCTTTGAAATAAAATTCCTATGTTAAATAAAAAAAAATCTTGTGGTGCTTCTTTTAGTTTTATTCTCATTTTTGTCATCCTGACGGAGGAAGGATCACACTAGAAATTCCACAAAGTAAATCGCCAATCTTTACCGAGTTCCGTGTGTGATCCTTCCTCCGTCAGGATAACAAAGCAGGTGAAAATTAAGAACACAAAATAAAAAAAGCCACTTCACAGTGGCTTTTTCAATACTTTTAATTATTCAGTATCCAGATAAGGATTTAGAATTTCGGCTAATTCATTCAACAAATAGTAACCTTGTTCAACTGATTTTGTATCGATTTGCAAGGTTTCGCATTCTCGCATTAGAGATATAGCGAGAAGATAATTTACTCTTCGAATTGCTTTTGCAAAGCTTTTAGGATCGATCGATTGATTGAAAAATTCGTTTAACTGCAATTCTGTTTTTTTTGAAAGGCTGTTTACACTCATAATCTGAAAATTTAGGAAATATAAAACCCGTATGGGTTAGCTGTCCTACGCCTTTCAGAGCGTTGCAGTTGTTTCCAATACCGCCAGCGTACCACACGGGCAAAAATTTAGTCATGTTCATAATCTGAAAGTTTTAGGACTGCGAAGATATTAAAAAACACTTTGATTTGTGCGGGTTTTCTACATCAATTTAAAAGGTTTTAATTTTCAGTTTGCTTATTGTTGCGTGGACTTCGACTACGCTCAGCCTGACAATACGGGAGATTTCTTATTTACTGAAATCATATAGCGAACGGAGTTTCTAGTGCGATTCTTCGTTCCTCAGAATGACAAAATTGTGTTTCGTTATTCGCATAAAAATTTCACAATGTTTTATTAACTCGCTTGGCTTTTCAATCTAAAAAAAATAGCTTTGAGAAACAATCATTAAAATATAAACCAATATGAAGATTCAAATCAATACAGACAAAAACATTGAAGGACACGAAAGATTAGCAACTTATTTCTCTGAAGAATTAGAAAAAGGATTAGCCCGTTTTGAAGAAAAAATAACTCGCGTAGAAGTTCATTTTGGAGACGAAAACGGAGAGAAATTTAGCTTAAATGATAAAAAATGCGTGATCGAAGTTCGTACAGCAAAACTACAACCGCTAACCGTAACAGAACACGCCGATACGCTTGAAAAAGCTTTTAGTGGCGCTTTGGCAAAAGCAAAAAAATCACTTACTACCACTTTCGAAAAAATGAATGCACATTAAGTTTTTTAAAGGTTCAAAGTAACAAAGGCTCTAAGGTTTTCTTAGCATCTTTGTACCTTTGTTACTTTGTATCTGTGTACATTTTCTTTAAAATTTTGGCAGTGGCACTTTTACGGCAATATCGCTACAAACACACTAAAGGCTCTAAGGTTTTTTTCTTTGCACCTTTGGACCTCTGGACCTTTGAACCTTCCTCTAAGATTTTGGTAATGCAGCTCCAACGGGAATATCGCAACGATGTCCAGGTTGTCCGTGTGCAGGATTCATTCCTTCGGCAACGGTTGGGGTTTCGGTACTTAATAAAGCCGGAACATTATTATTTGCGGGCGGAGTTACTGTAAAGGTTTGCGAACTGCTTCCGCCTTGTGGCGCAGCAGCTGTTTGTTTTGCCGCTACAGGCGAATTTAAAGGCGCTCCAACCGGAATATCACATCGGTGTCCGGGTTGTCCGTGCGACGGATTCATTCCTTTTCCTACTTTTACAGGAGCAGCAATTGTTGTAGTTGTTGTAACTACATTTTGTTGCGGCGCATTTACCTGAACGCTTTGTGTTGGCTGTGTTGTTGTTGTTTGTCCTTGCGTTGGAGCCGAATTTAATGGCGCACCAACGGCAATATCACAACGGTGTCCCGGTTGTCCGTGTGCAGGATTTAATCCGGCATTTGAACTCAAAACCGTATTTGGATTTGTTGCAGGCTGTGTTTGAACTACAGAATTAACTTTCGTCGTATCTTTCATTAATCCTAGTTTTACCAATTCTGATGTTGGTGTGTTTTCCTGAGGTTCTAATTCTTTTTTGCAAGAAATAAAAAGTATTGAAGAAAGAACTAACGAACTGATAAGTATTTTTGAATTCATGATTGTAGATTTTAAAAGCTCTCAAATATAGTAATTAAACCATATAAGTAATATAAGAGATTTTAAGATTTAACTTATTATCTCTCGCGAAGTCTCGAAGTTTTGTTTCACACAGATTACACAGATTTAAGCAGATTTCTTTTTAATTAAAAATCACTTTTAAAAAATCATCTGCATATATCTGCTTAAATCTTTTAAAATCTGCGTGAAATAATTTGTAGCAAAAACTTTGCGACTCTGCGACTTTGCGAAATTAATTTATGGACAATAAACTTTAAAACATCCGCTTAAATCTGCAAAATCTGCGTGAAACTTTCTATCGTCTAAAAAATCATTCTTACCTTTAAACTCAAATAATATCACTCATGAAAAAATCAATTCTACTACTTTTATTCGTTGCAACATTCGCAAATGCACAAAATGCTGAAAAAGAAAAAATCAATCAAACCCTTGATACCTGGCACAAAGCTGCTGCCGATGTAAAATTTGAAGCTTATTTTGATGTACTGGCAAGCGATGCTGTTTATATTGGAACAGATGCCACAGAAAACTGGACAAAACCAGAATTTAAAACCTGGGCAAAACCTTTTTTCGACAAAGGAACAACGTGGAATTTTACGGCTCTTGAGCGTCACATTTTTTTTGATAAAAGCGGAAAAATTGCCTGGTTTGATGAATTGCTGAATACGCAAATGAAAATTTGCCGCGGATCCGGAGTTTTGATAAAAGTGGGCAAAGAATGGAAAATTCAACATTATGTTTTATCAATGACAATTCCCAATGATGAAGTTGATGCAGTAACCAAAATAAAATCGCCTGTTGAAGATGTTTTGATAGACAAGCTTAAGAAAAAATAAACATTTTCGGGCTTTCTTATTATAATCCTAACTTTTCTAGCACTTTACAAAACAACGTATCGATTTCATTTTAATATATTTAGCAATAACGGCTTGTTTTTGGAACTCAAAAATAACAAACTATCAAAAAAAGAAAGCAAAATCTAAAATATTGACTAAAATCACACGGCAACCTCTATTTTAACGGCACTGAAAATCAAAATCTGTATTTTTTTTTAACTTTGACCCCAAAAAAAATAGGGTTCTTTAAAGTATTTGAAAAATGAAAATAGAAAGACGCTGGATCATTTCCTTTATCATAATAAGCATTGTTTGCATTACTGGCGCATTTTGGCCAACGGTTACTGAAAATAGTTATGTTTTATCTGAATTTGGCACTACAGAACATATTGTTCCTGCCGATGTTGCCTGGATGTTAACTTCTTGTTGTCTCGTTTTGATCATGACTCCGGGATTATCCTTTTTTTATGGAGGAATGGTAGGCCGAAAAAATGTTATTTCGACTATGTTACAAAGTTTTATTTGTTTGGGCGTTGTAACACTTTTATGGGTTGTAGTAGGTTTTAGTCTCGCTTTTGGAGATCCTGTAGGTTTTGGTTCAGGAGAACATTTTTACAGTTTCTTTGGTAATCCAACCACTTTTGCTTTTATGGATTATGTAGGCGTTTTGCCTCATAAAAAATTGGCAAGTACGATTCCGTTTATGCTGTTTGCTTTGTTTCAAATGAAATTTGCCATTATCGCTCCTGCAATTATTACGGGTTCATTTGCAGAACGCGTTCGTTTTATATCGTATTTACTTTTCATCAGTTTGTTTACCATTTTTATTTATGCGCCTTTATGCCATTCAGTTTGGTATCCAACAGGCGTTTTAGGCAGTTATTTTGGCGTAAAAGATTTCGCCGGAGGAACGGTAGTACACATGAGTTCAGGATTTGCGGCTTTGGCCGGAGTTCTGGTTTTAGGAAAAAGAAAAAACAGCGATCATATTCCAACCAATATTCCGTTTGTGTTATTAGGAACAGGAATGTTATGGTTTGGCTGGTTCGGATTCAATGCCGGTTCTGCGCTTGCCGCGAACGGAACTGCCGCAATGGCTTTTGCCACAACAACAACATCATCGGCCGCAGCCATGTTAACCTGGGTTTTCTTTGACAGAATGAATGGCAGAAAAGTTTCCGCTTTGGGTGCTTGTATTGGCGCTGTTGTCGGTTTGGTTGCTATAACGCCTGCTGCAGGTTTTGTTTCTGTTCCTGAAAGTATGTTCTTCGGATTCATTACGGCTTTGGTTTCTAACTCGGTTGTAAATTGCCGTTTTTCTAAAAGATTTGACGATACTTTAGACGTTTTTGCCTGTCACGGTGTTGGTGGAATTATGGGAATGATTTTGACTGCAATATTTGCTCACGGCGAAGATGCGAGTTTATTACACGGCGGCTGGAACGTATTTGCACATCATATGATGGCATTGGTTTTGGTTTCTATTTTTACTTTCTTCGGAGCTTATTTCTTATTTAAAGTAACGAATTTCATTATTCCGCTTCGTGTTTCTGAGGAAAACGAACATATCGGACTTGATTTATCGCAACACGACGAAACACTTGATCCCAAATTAAAACCAATTACTGAACCGCATTACGGGTAAAAATATATTTTTTTAGCCACGAATTCACGAATTTTGTTTTTAAAATAATTCGTGAATTCGTGGCTAAAAATTTTAAAACCTAATTGCACTGTTTTCATTCGTTTATATTCCTTAATTTTGCTGAAAATTTTTGTAAAAGTGGGAAGTAAAAATAAACTAAAAAGATTCAGAGAAAACGAGACATTTCAAAACGTTTTTCAACCAACCAGAGAAGAAGTTGTAGGCGATTTAATGCCTCTAAAAGGAAAATGGAACTCTGATTTCTTTAAAAATGATAATCCTTTAGTTTTAGAATTAGGATGTGGAAAAGGAGAATATTCTGTTGGATTGGCAGAAAGATATCCTAACAAAAATTTTATCGGAATTGATATTAAAGGTGCCCGTTTTTGGAGAGGTGCTAAAACCGCTGTTGAAACCGGCCTGCATAATGTTGCTTTTATTCGTACTCAAATCGAATTGATCGATCATATTTTTAACGAAAATGAAGTAGACGAAATCTGGATTACTTTTCCGGATCCGCAAATCAAATACAAAAGAACAAAACACAGAATGACGAATTCTGAATTTTTGAAATTGTATAAAAAAATCCTTAAAAAAGATGGTGTTGTAAACCTTAAAACCGATAGCGAATTTATGCACGGTTATACTTTAGGTTTGCTGCACGGAGAAGGACACGAAGTTTTATATGCAAATCATAATGTATATACAAATGAAGGAAGTCCGGAAGAAGTTACTGCTTTTCAGACTTTTTATGAAAAACAATATTTAGAAATTAATAAGGCAATTACGTATATTCGCTTCAAAATTAAAGATTAATTTAATTTTGAAAACAATTTTCTAACCCATCAATCAACTGAATGGCATTACTTACTCCTTTACTTTCAGGTTTTATTGCCGCTTTCATCGGAATTATTCCGCCCGGTTTAATAAACATGACAGCTGCAAAAATAAATTTGAAAGAGGGAAAAAAGAATGCTTTATGGTTTGTAATCGGAGCGGTTTTAGTGATTTTTTTTCAGGTTTATGTGGCTGTTTTATTTGCTCACGTAATCGACAACAGACCAGACGTTGTAACTTTATTGCGTGAAGTTGGATTTGTTATTTTTGCCATTTTAACGATTTACTTTTTGTTTATCGCAAAAGAACCAAAAACCAAAAAAAAATCGAAGATTAAAAAAAGCAGCAAAAAAAGCCGTTTCTTTTTAGGCATGTTACTTTCGGGTTTGAACTTCTTCCCGATTCCGTATTATGTTGTGGTTAGCGTTACTTTGGCCTCATATCATCTTTTTGTATTTGAATCCAATGTTATTCTTACTTTTGTTTTGGGTTCTGTTTTAGGATCATTTGCTGTTTTATACAGTTATATTGCTTTCTTTGGAAGAATAGAAAAGAAAACCGATTATTTGATGCGTAATATGAATACTATTATCGGAAGCATTACCGGCTTAGTTGCTATCGTGACGCTTTTTAATATATTGAATTATTATTTCGGGTAAAAAAATATGCCACAGATTTCAAAGATTAAAATG
Source organism: Flavobacterium sp. LC2016-13 (assembly GCF_009707955.1). GTDB lineage: Bacteria > Bacteroidota > Bacteroidia > Flavobacteriales > Flavobacteriaceae > Flavobacterium. Next base: position 814,025 of record NZ_WMDQ01000001.1, read on the forward strand.
ATTTTAAAAATTTGGTTTCACGCAGATTTAAGCAGATTAAAATTAAATTGAAAATCCTTTTAGATCAGCTTAAATCTGCAAAATCTGCGTGAAAATTTCATTAACGAATCATTTTTAATCTTTTATCCCGATAGCTATCAGGAATGGCAAAAAATACAACGTATGGCTGAAGAGAATTTTTTTGAAAGAGTTTATGTGATCGCCAGACAAATTCCGTACGGAAAAGTAACTTCTTATGGCGCAATAGCAAGAGCATTAGGCACAGCGCGTTCTGCACGAATGGTGGGTTGGGCGATGAATGCCTGCCACAACATGGATGATATTCCGGCACACAGAGTCGTAAACCAAAAAGGACTTTTAACAGGGAAATTTCACTTTGACGGAACCAATTTAATGCAGCAACTTCTCGAAAGTGAAGGCATTAAAGTCGTAAACAATCAAATTGTAGATTTCGATAAACATTTTTGGAAACCTGAAGTTGAACTTTAAAATTTTCCCCATATAAGTGATATAAGTTCGTTTTAGCGGTTCCTGCAAGGTTTTCAAAACCTTGTAGGTTTAAATTCTTCAATCACAACGTGCAGAATACCTACAAGGTTTTGAAAACCTTGCAGGAATTGAGATGAAAAAATCAAATTAAGCAAATCACAAAGTCGGTTTTTTCTTCATCGGTTTGGTAGCTTAAATAACCGCCGTGTGCTTCTATAATATTCTTAGAAAGTGTCAGGCCAATTCCGGCGCCATCTTTTCTGGTGGTAAAAAACGGAAGAAATACTTTGTCTCTTATTTCAGGATCGATTCCTTTTCCGTTGTCTGAAATTATGATGAAAAAACGATTGTTTTCGGTATAACTCGACAGAAACATTTTCTTTTCTGCTTTGTCTTTTAAGGCATAAATACTATTTGTAATCAAATTGATAATCACTTGTTCCATTTGGTTTTTATCAATCAAAATCGAACGCGGACTATTGATTTCGTTAACCAACTGAATATTCTCAGATTTCAAAATCGGATTCATGATTCGGAGACAATCATCAAAAAGCGCATTTATAGGCGTCATTTGTTTGTTTGGTGTTGGCAGCATGGCCAGTTTTCGGTAATTCTCGACAAAAACCTGCAAATGATCACTTCTGTTTATAATGGTCGAAATACTGCTTTTAATGTCTTCAAAATCGTCTTTTTCGAGTTCTTCCTGATCTACAATTTGAAGTAAATTCTGCGAAAGCGCCCGAATTGGTGTTAATGAATTCATCAATTCATGCGAGATAATTTTCATCAGATTTATCCAAGCTTCTTTTTCTTTCTTTTCAATAACACGCTGAATACTATCTAATAAAATGATAAAATATTCTTTATTGTAGGTTTTGGTTAGCGATGTTTGCAACATAAAAGTCTGCAAATCCTGTTCTTCTATTTTTATAGAAATAGCCGATTTTAATTCGGTAAAACCAAGGCTTTCAATTTCATTACAAAGCGATGGAAGGTAATTTTTAAGATATTTCCAATGACTGACTTTTGGCACTTTAAACAAGTCTGAAAAACAATCGTTCATCAAAAAAATATTCCATTCTTCATTTTCTTTTTCCAATATTAGAGTTCCTGTATCAATACTGTTCAAAATAGATTGATAAACCACTTCTTTTGAGGTTTTTTCTTGTTGTTGCTCTTTTAGTGTTTCATATAAAAGATACAGCGTTTTAAAATTATCTTTTCTATTCTCCTCAGGAAAATTGGTCGAAAAATCATTTTGTAACATCGACATTAATGTTCTGTCGTAAAAAAGCACTCTGTTTTGGACATAAAAATACATTTCTGCCAACATGATAATGGCAAAAAATCCAACTAAAAATGCGTTGTAATAAAACATTTTGTAAATCAGAAAAACGCAAAAGAAAAAGAGAATCATTACAAACAAAACTCTCACGAACAAGGCGTTATAGAACTTCCAGTTTTTCATTATTATAATTTTATTAGCCACAGATTAAAGTGATTTTGGGCTTTGTCTTAAAATTTTAATCTCTCGCAGATTCGGCAGATTTAGCAGATAAAAAAATCTTTATTCTTTATTCTTTGTTCTTTATTCTTTATTCTTTATTCTCAGTTTTTCAAATCGTATTTTTCAATTCTTCGGTATAAAGCTGCTCTTGACAAACCTAATTCTTCGGCAGTTTTACTGATATTTCCGTGGTGTTTGAGCAATGCTTTTTCGATGGCACTTTTTTCCATTTCAGATAACGGATTATCATCGTTTTCCTGAATTTCTTCAAAATCAAGAATATCCAAATCGTTTACAGAAATTGTATTATTATCGGCTAAAATTAGAGCGCGTTCGATCTTATTTTCCATTTCACGGATATTCCCTTTCCACGGATATTTTTCTAAATAAGTCGAAACGTTTTCATCAAAACGCCATCCCGAAGCTTCGGGACCATGATTGTATTTTTCTGCAATCTGATCAAGAATAAAATGCGCCATTGGTACAATATCATCTTTTCGTTCGCGCAAAGACGGCAAATTAATTTCCATTGTATTAATTCGATACAGTAAATCTTCGCGAAAGGTTTTGTTTTTTACCTCAGCTTTAATATCGCTGTTTGTCGCCGAAATTATTCTGACATTTAAAGGTCTTGGTTTGCTTTCGCCTAAACGAGTAACAGTTTTGGTTTGTAAAACATGTAATAATTTGGCTTGTAAATGCAACGGAATATTTCCTATTTCATCAAGAAAAATAGTTCCGTTTGAGGCAGTTTCAAATCTTCCGGGCGTATCTGTTTTAGCATCTGTAAAAGCACCTTTTGCATAACCAAAAAGTTCACTTTCGAATAAATTATCGCTTAAAGAACCTAAATCTACATGAACAAAAGGTTCTTTTTTTCTTGCTGAATTTTGATGAATAAATTCGGCAAAAACATATTTTCCTGTTCCGTTTTCACCTAAAATTAAAACATTCGCATCGGTTTTTGCTACTTTTTCGGCAATAGAATAGGCTTGTTTTATTTTGGCAGAAGTTCCAACAAAATAGCGCTTTTCTATTTTTTCATCTTTACTTTTTTTGCTATTTTTTCTACTTTCGGCAACAGCCTTTTCAATGGTTTCGAGCAATTTTTCGTTATGCCACGGTTTCAAAACATAATCAAAAGCACCAATTTTTATACCTTCTACAGCGGTATCAATTTTGCCAAAAGCAGTCATTAAAATCACAACGGTTTGTGGCGAAAGTGTTTTTATTTCTTTGAGCCAGTGAATTCCTTCGCGTCCGTCTTCAAATCCAATTCGGTAATTCATGTCTAACAAAACCACATTTATTTCATTTTCATTCAAAATAGAAATAATCTTTTTTGGACTGTTTGTTGTAAAAATGGTTTCAAAATGTTTTTTGAGAATCATTTTTGCCGAAAAAAGAATTTCTTCCTGATCGTCAACAATCAATATTTGGGCTTGTTTTTTTCGCATGGTATTTATTTTTGTCCGATTTTGAACGATCAACTGTTCATTATCGAACACTCCTTTTTTTGAATGGTTTTAAAAGCTTCTTTAAAATCAATGCTTTACAAATAATAAATTTTGTGGCACAGTATTTACCTATTGGTTATCAGTAAATTATTTAAAAAATGGACAAGGTAATTCCTCGTAAAAATAGAAAATTTAGGTATCTGACAATAGCAATTGGAGCTTTTTTAGTTTTGGCTGTGATCATCTTTATTTCTTTTAACACTAAAAGAAGTTTAAATGTAAAAGCGGAAGAAATAACCGTTCAAAAAATCGAAAAAGATTTCTTTGAAGATTTCGTGGTTTTTCAGGCCAAAGTTGAACCATTGAATGTAATGCTTGTAAACGTTACCGAAGGAGGATCTGTAAAAGAGATTTTTGTAGAAAATGGTGCTATGGTTACTAAAGGGCAATCGCTGGCACGTTTATACAATCCAAATACTGAACTAAATTATCTAACTCAGGAAACGGCCATTATTGAGCAAATTAATAATTTGAATACGGGAAAACTGAATATCAGAAATCAGGAATTGAGCTTAACGAAAGATTTTGTGTTGATCGAACATGATTACAATGATGCAAAAAGGTTGTACGATATGAACTCGAAATTATTTGCTAAAGATGTGATTTCGAAAAATGACTGGAATACGTTTAAAGAAGGTTTACGTTTTCAGGAAGAACGCAAAAAAACGATTCAGCAAAGTATTCAAAAGGAAAAACAATCTAATCAATTGCAAATTTCTCAAATCAACCGTTCTATTCAGACGATGGAAATGAGTTTGGATATTTTAAGAAATAATAAAAAGAACTTTTTAATTACTGCTCCTGAATCTGGCCGATTAACTTCATTTGAACCTGTTTTGGGAAAAACATTTCAGGCAGGAGAAAGCATCGGAAAAATTGACTCGAAACAAGGTTATAAACTTGTCGCTGAAGTGGATGAATTTTATCTGGAAAAAATCAGAGAAGGTTTAAAAGGCCAAGTCGAATTTAAAGGAAAAGCGCTTGAAGTTTTAGTTACAAAAGTAATTCCGGAGGTAAAAAGCGGTCATTTTATTGTAGAACTGGCTTTTACTTCTAAAGAAAATATCACTTTGCAGGATGGTCTTAGTTTTGGTGTGAAGCTGATTTTATCGGAGAAAAACAAAACGCTTGTAGTTTCAAAAGGTAGTTTTAATCAGGAAACGGCAGGCAAATGGATTTTTGTTGTAAAAGGAAATAAAGCAGAAAGAAGGAATATAAAATTAGGTCGCGAAAATCCTTCATATTATGAAGTTTTAGAGGGATTAAAAGAAGGAGAATCTGTGATAACGTCATCGTATTCTGATTATAAGGATATTGAGGAGCTTTCTATTAGTTCGCAGTAACAGTTTTCAGTTCTGTAACTAACAATTAATCATTTACAATTAACAATTACAAAGTTTCAATCATCAATCAAAAAACATAATTAACAACAATTAAAACCTTAAAAAATATGATAACGATTCAAAATTTAACCAAAGTTTTCAGAACCGAAGAAGTAGAAACATCAGCTTTGAGCGGGGTTTCTTTAGAAATTAAAAAGGGTGATTTTTTAACGATCATGGGACCTTCTGGTTGTGGAAAATCTACTTTATTAAATATTATTGGTCTTTTAGACAGTGCTTCTGACGGGAGTTATAAACTGCTAGATCAGGAAATGATTGGTTTAAAAGAAAAAGGAAGAGCTAAGGTTCGTAAAGAAAATATCGGATTCATTTTTCAGAATTTTAATTTGATTGATGAGCTTTCTGTTTATGATAATATTGAGTTGCCTTTGCTTTACAATAACGTAAAAGCATCAGACAGAAAACAAAAAATCGAAGCTATTGCCGAGAAACTAAATATCTCACACCGATTAAAACATTTTCCGCAACAGCTTTCAGGAGGACAACAACAACGTGTTGCTGTTGCAAGGGCTTTGGTAAACGATCCGAAAATTATTCTGGCCGATGAACCAACAGGAAATTTAGATAGTAAAAATGGTAACGAAGTGATGGAACTTTTAACTGATTTGCACGCTAAAGGAGCCACAATTTTGATGGTTACACACTCTGATTACGATGCTTCGTTTTCGCAAAAAACGATTCACATGAAAGATGGTGTTATATTTTCTGAGAGATTAAATCAGAGAAATGTTGATGTTTTTATGGACGCTAAATAAAACAAAATGATAAAATTTATTGTAACTGCGATTGTAATTCTGATAGGATTCGTTTGCAAAGTATTGGCAATTATTTAAATCCTTAATTGGATTTACCAAAACAAATCAAATAACTAAAAAAATTACAAAATGATTTTTAACTGGTTTAAAATATTTATATATCATTTAAAGCAAAACAAATTGTTTTCGTTTTTAAATGTTTTGGGATTAAGCATTGGTGTTGCCGGTGTGATTTTCGCTATTTTATATTGGAATAACGAAAATGCATACGACCAATGGAATCCTGAAAAGGAAAATACATATCAGGTTCTTAATAAAATTGGAGGTACCGGAAACACCTGGGCATCAAATTCAATACCTTTTGCAGAAACCTGCAAAGCCACAATTCCTGAAATTGAATCTGTTTGTTTATTTAACAATACCTGGTATGATAATGCCCCGATAAAATACGGAAGTAAAAAAATAATGGGCGAAAAGATTACGGTTGCTGATAATGGCTTTTTTGATGTTTTTCCGTTTCCAATTGTAAAGGGAACCAAAACTAATATCCTGAAAGAAGATACTAGTGTTGCCATATCTGAAGAAACTGCTAAATTACTTTTCCCGAATGAAGATCCTATTGGCAAATCAATTAATTATGGCAGTAAGTTTTATACCGTAAAGTCGGTTTATCATATAATGAGGCCTTCATCTATCGAACCAAATTACGTTTTTGGTGGTATTCAGCGTGAAGGCGATAAAACGAGCTGGGGAAATTTTAATTATGGCCTTATGATTAAAGCCAAAAAGGGAACTGATCCTGTTGCTCTTTTAAAGAAAATGCAAAATGTAAATTTTGTCAACAGAACATTAAAAGATGCCAAAGAAAGTGGTCAGACTGTAGCACAATTCGTTAAGGAAAATGGTGAAACAACGGTTATAATCGATCAATTAGAAACTGCCCGTTTACATGGAACTAAATCTTCGCAGGGAATTAATTTTCCTGAAGGAAAAGGGAACTTGCAATTGCTTTATATCATGGTTGGCTTATCTATTTTGATCCTGGTTTTATCATTGGTAAATTATATTAATCTGGCAACAGCATCGGCAATAAAAAGAGCTAAAGAAGTTGGTGTCCGCAAAATAGTAGGCGCGAGCAAAGGACAAATTATTACTCAATTTATTTTTGAAACGGCTATAATTGTTATTCTGGCTATAATTTTTGCTTTGGCAATTGTTGAACTTTCCTTGCCGTATTATAATACTTTTTTGAAGAAGACTTTGACTATGAATGGCAGTGAATTTTACCTGCAGCTTATTTTTATATTTGGATTAGTAATCGTTCTTGCGGGTATTTTCCCTGCCATTTATATCTCAAATTTTGAAACTTTAAAGGTTTTAAAAGGTAATTTCTCAAGAAGTAAAAGCGGAATCTGGATTCGAAATTCGATGCTTATTTTTCAATTTGGTATTGCTGCATTTTTTATCATTGGTGCGTTGATTGTAAATTCGCAGGTAGATTATATGATGAATAAAGACCTTGGTTTTAGTGGCGATCAGGTAATTAGAGTTCCTTTTAATTATCCGGAACGCAAGCAAAGAACAGATAAATATCTTGCGATGAAACAGGAAATCAAGAAAATTTCAGGGGTTCAGGAAATATCTACTTTCGCAGGAACTTTTGGCAACAGTACCAATTCGAGTTCAGGATTTACTCATAATAGTATTCATGTACAGCCAAGAAATGTTGAAATGGATTTTGGTTTTCTTGAAATGATGAAAATTAAAATTGTTCAGGGCCGCGATTTATCTCCACAATTTGCATCAGACACGGTTAGTAGTATGTTGATGAATGAAACTTTGGTTAAAACTTTAAATCTTAAAAATCCGATAAATACAATTATAACATCTGGTTGGGGAGATGAAGGGGGAGAAAATTTAAAATTTAAAATCGTTGGTGTTGTAAAAGATTTTCACATTACGGGACTTCAGGACAATGTTCCTCCAATGGTTTTTATCAATCTTAAAACTTTAAAATGGAACAATTTTAATAATGTTTATTTAAAAGTTTCTCCAAATAATTTATCCCAAACATTGGCTAACCTTAAAACATATTGGGAGAAAAACGTAAATCCGGATTATCCTTTTGATTATGAATTTGTAAACAAAGGATTTGCAAAAACGTATCAGGAACAGGTAAAACAAAAGGATTTGTTTTTTATTCTGAACTTAGTTGTAATTATTATCGCCATTTTCGGGTTGTTTGCTCTGGCTTCATTTTCTATGGAAAGACGATTGAAAGAAATCGCTATCAGAAAAACGCTGGGCGCAGAAACTGATGTTTTGCTGAAAGAATTATCAAAACAATATATACTTTTTTGTTTAATAGGTTTCGCAATCGGAATTGTGCCTGCTTATATTTTATTGCAGAAATGGCTTGAAAATTTCGCCTTTAGAATTGGTGTTTCAGCTGTTCCGTTTACTGTTGCTCTAATATCTTTATTAATATTGACTTTAGTAATTGTTTCTGCCAAAGCTTATCAGGTAACCAAAATCGATATTTTGAAATATTTAAAATATGAATAAAAGCTTGTAGACCATTTTTTTAAATACCCGCCAGTTCCGAAGCTTTGGAACTGGCGGGTATTTTTATTTAAAATTGATGTAAATTTCTCTTTTATTCCATTACAACAGTATCTGAATAAAGCAATTTATCTAAACGTTTATCTCGTTCATATACATCCGGAAAAAAACTAATTTCGCCAGTTTCGTCGTTTACCCACGCGGTAAAATAACCAATATAGATGGGTATTTTATTTTTGAGCATACAGGTTGTTTCTTTTTCACCGCTCATTGCCTGATTTATTTTTTCTACAGGCCAGTCAGGATTGTCTTTTAAAATAGATAATGCAAGGTTTTTAGCTTCTTTTACATTAATACATCCGTGACTAAAAGTGCGTTTTTCAAACTCAAATAAGCTTTTAGCGGGCGTATCATGCAAATAAATATCATTAGGATTCGGGAACATAAATTTAACCAATCCCAACGAATTTTTCGGTCCGGGTTTTTGTCTCACGCGGCCGCCATTCCATTCCATATTATTCTCTTCCAGATAATTTTTATCTGCAGCCATTTTGAGTTTTAATTCATTATCAATTATACTTTGAGGAACATTCCAATAAGGACTAAACACAATTCTGTCAATCATTCCGCTAAAAATTACCGTTTCAGTCATTCTGGTTCCAACAAAAACATCTGAAACCAATTCATATTTGCCATTCTTAACATAAATCAATCTAAACGAAGGAATATTAACCATAACATATTCATTAGCAGAGGCCAATTTTGTTGGTATCCATCGGCAGCGCTCCATATTTAGCATTATAGTTTTAATTCTGTTGCCAATAGGTTCGTTCATTTGATTAATTTGTTCTCTCGTCCAGGTGTAATTCAATTTGAGTCCGTATCTTTTTTTATAATTTAATACGCCGGCCATTAATTCCTCATCATATTTATTGCTCTTCGAATCTTGTTTTAAATCTCCAACAACAAATAAGCGTTGTCTGATTTGACTTATTACAACGGCGCTATCCATTGGTTTCAATTCTTTATACGTTGCACTGTCGATATCAATTCTTTTCCATAAATTATTCTTTTCAATCTCCCGATATTTTTTTAATACTTCCTGAAGTTTGTAATATTGTTCAAATAAAAGATGTTCATCTTTATTGAGACGATTTGGATCAACAATAAGCGAATCTAATAATCTTGAATATGAAATATTTTTGGTGGGTAAATACCATCCAATTTTTTTTAATGTTACTGCATCTTCACCCGAAAAAACATTGCTTGCATAAAATACATACATGCTCGATAATAATAACTCTGTATCTAATTGAGATGGCTTTTCGGTTGCTGTTTCATTAAAAACTTCATCAATCACATCTTTATAAGGCATTTTTTTCTCAATACCTTGTTCTTTTAGTAAGTCTACTTTTTCATACAGCAAATGCCCAAATTCACTAATACTTTTCTCATCATACCAAATGGTTCGGTGTTCTCTTTTTCGGTAGAGATCTAAAACGTCTTTTTGATATTTTTTTAGTTTAGAATATTTTTTAAAAAAAGTAATGATTGATACACTATCAACAGAAAATTCGGTGATTGCTTTTTCAGGAAGACAAATATTTTCTGTTAAAGACATTCCATTTTTCAACAGCAACTTATCATGATCATTAAAATCGAAGGATGAAAGTAAAAAACCTGCTGCAAGAATTAAAAATAAGGAAGTAGAATTTCGCATGATTTTATCGTTTAAATTTTAAAAATAAAGCGTTTAAAAAATAGCGAAAAACCATAAAGACCCCTTTAATAAAAGCTTTCGCCTATTTTTTAAAATAGTAGAAATCAAAAATTTAGGGTAATTCAAAGATACAAAAGATTACGCTACATTATTTTATTAATTATCTGAAAATTCATACTTATTGCGTAAAAATCTTAATCAGTTATCTATAGAAACCAGCGTCTTTGCTTTTTTTAAGATAAAAGCTAAAAAATAAATTTGTGCAGTATCACTTTGAATAATTGTAATATCAACAAATCCAATCCAAAAAAGTTAAAATCCGAATAGAATCTGTTATCTTTGCAGTCTGAAATCAGTTTAAATAAAAACAGTTTTTAAATTCATTTCAATCAATTGAAACACGACAATAAAAATGAAATTAGACAGAAAAGAAATTCTTAAAGCTCTGGAAACAATTACCATAGCTGGAGAAGGAAAAAATATGGTTGAGAGTGGAGCTGTTGCCAATGTAATAACTTTTGGTGATGAAGTTGTAGTAGATCTTGTACTGCATACTCCTGCAATGCACATAAAAAAAAGAGCTGAAGATGATATTAAAAAAACAATTCACGAATTAGTATCACCTGAAGCAAAAATTAAAGTAAACATTAAAGTAGAAACTCCTGAGAAAAACGAAATTAAAGGTCGTGCTATTCCGGGAATTAAAAATATAATCGCCGTTGCTTCCGGTAAAGGTGGAGTTGGAAAATCTACAGTTACAGCAAATTTAGCCGTAACATTAGCTAAAATGGGATTTTCTGTTGGTATTCTTGACGCTGATATTTACGGACCTTCGATGCCAATTATGTTTGATGTTGAAAACGAAAAACCGATTTCGATTACTGTTGACGGAAAATCAAAAATGAAACCTGTTGAAAGCTACGAGATAAAAATTCTTTCAATCGGATTTTTTACAGCTCCAAGTCAGGCAGTAATCTGGAGAGGTCCAATGGCTTCAAAAGCATTAAACCAAATGATTTTTGATGCAGATTGGGGAGAATTAGATTTTATGTTAATCGATTTACCTCCGGGAACGGGAGATATTCATTTATCAATCATGCAATCATTGCCAATTACGGGTGCAGTTGTAGTGAGTACGCCACAAGCGGTAGCTCTTGCAGATGCTAAAAAAGGGGTTGCAATGTTTATGCAGGATAATATTAATGTACCTGTTTTGGGTATTATTGAAAATATGGCGTACTTTACACCGGAAGAATTGCCTGACAATAAGTATTATATCTTTGGACAAGAAGGTGCAAAAAACCTTGCTGAAGATTTAAATGTTCCATTTTTAGGAGAAGTACCAATTGTGCAATCTATTCGTGAAGCAGGAGATTATGGTCGTCCTGCAGCTTTACAAACAGCGTCTGTAATAGAAACTGTTTTTGAAGAGATCACTCGAAACGTTGTACAGGAAACAGTAAACAGAAACGATAGTTTACCAGCTACAGAAGCCATTAAAATTACAACTATGGCAGGATGTTCAGCAGTAGGCAAAAAATAAATTTTTAGATCATTAGATTTTCCGATTGTTTATAATAATCGGAAAATCTTAAGTCTAGTAATCTAAAAATCAAACAATTTAAATTATGACAACAGAAGAATTAACTAGTAACGTATTATTGGCTCTTGACGAAATCAGACCTTTTTTAAATTCTGATGGAGGAGACATTACACTTATTTCTATAGACGACGACAAACATGTTAAAGTTCGTCTTGAAGGAGCATGCATTAGCTGTAGTGTAAATCAAATGACGTTGAAAGCAGGAGTTGAAACAACAATAAAAAAATATGCTCCACAAATAGAAACTGTGGTCAACATCATGTAAACACATTAAGCTTTTTTCTGGATTTTGCAATTTCATCAATTAACAAGAATAATTGACCTTTAATCATTTTGGTTTCGAAATATTAAGGAAAACCTTCAAAATAAGACTGATTTTTGCGATTTTAATAAAAAAGTATCTAAAGATTTAAGAGATTTCGCATAGGATTGTTACATTTTTAAATTAAATTTGTGACGTAACCCCTTAATTCGAATTATATGAAGAATTTTTACGCTCTATTTTTTTTATTATTCTTTGTTTCAGCTAATTATGCGCAACAAAGCGGCCCTCAAACTTTAGTAGTTGACAAAGCCTGGCTAAACGAGTCAGAAGAATGGACTGATTTTAAGTATGCAGGACAAATTGTATTTTCTACTATTCCTACTGCAGAAGAAGGAAGTTTAAGAATTGGTAATTACGATTTCTTATATGACTTTTGCGACGGAAAAGCTAAATTTGCAAACAAAACAACTTACAGCGCAGCAGAGTTTTCACATCCTAGAAAAGTATCTGTTACTACAGACAAACAAGGTGTAGTAAATTCAACTTACGAAGGAACGTTAATTTTTCAAGCTGACAGAGATTATTATTCAATTATTGCTATAGTTGTAATATTAGAAAAAAACGGAAATATTCTTGGCGTAAAAATGCGTCCAAAAGATGAAACCAACAAAGAATATGCATTCAGCATAAAACCTAGCTAATATAAATAAGGGTTTTTTCACGTTATAAAATCCTAAATTAGAAAAATTCCAAAATTAAAATGGATGTATTAATAAAGATTAAAGATCGAGAAGGAGTTATACACGAGTTACAAGCTCCGACTGATATGGCAATGAATATAATGGAGTTATGCAAAGCATACGAACTTCCTGTTGAAGGAACCTGTGGAGGAATGGCAATGTGTGCCTCTTGCCAGTGTTATGTTCTTAATGATGTTGCATTACCGCAAATGGGAGATGAAGAAGAAGCTATGCTTTCGGAAGCGTTTTATGTTAAATCTAACAGTCGTTTAGGCTGCCAGATTCCAATTACAACAGAATTAGAAGGATTAGAATTAGAACTAGCTCCGGAATATTAAAAATATCAAAAAAAGCGAGAATTTAGGTTCTCGCTTTTTTGTTGTTAAGACTTCTAAACTCGACAGGATTTAAAACCTGTCGGGTTTCATAGTTATCAGAAGAATGCATTTTTACAAAAAAACCGTAATTACATCACTGCAATTACGGTTTTTTCTTTATAACAATTTTCTTTAATCTCTAATTATACCAAACCTGCTGCAATTAAATATTCAGCGATTTGAATCGTGTTTGTTGCAGCTCCTTTTCTTAAGTTATCAGCAACAATCCACATGTTTAAAGTGTTTTGCTGGCTTTCGTCACGACGGATTCTTCCAACAAAAACATCATTTTTACCTTCTGCATATAATGGCATTGGATATGTAAAGGTATCTAAATTATCCTGTACTACTACTCCATCAGTATTGTGCAAAATTTCGCGAACTTCATTTACATCAAAATCATTTGTAAACTCAACATTTACTGCCTCGCTATGCCCGCCTACAACCGGTACACGAACCGCTGTAGCTGTAACTCTAATGGTATTATCACCAAGAATTTTTTGAGTTTCACGAACTAATTTCATTTCTTCTTTAGTATATCCGTTGTCTTCAAAACTATCGCAATGTGGAATCGCATTTCTGTGAATTGGATATTTATAGGCCATTTCCCCCTGAATTCCTGCATACTCATTTTCTAATTGTCTTACAGCTTTTACACCAGTTCCGGTGATAGATTGGTAAGTAGAAACAATAATTCTTTTAATGTTATATTTTGCATGCAAAGGCGCCAATGCCAATACCATTTGAATAGTAGAGCAATTTGGGTTTGCAATAATTTTATCTTCTTTAGTTAATATCGAAGCATTGATTTCCGGAACGACCAATTTTTTTGTCGGGTCCATTCTCCATGCAGAAGAATTATCAATAACCGTTGTTCCGGCTGCAGCAAATTTTGGAGCCCATTCTAGTGATGTATCTCCTCCGGCAGAAAAAACTGCAATATCAGCTTTTAAATCAACTGCTGTTTGTAATCCTACAACCTTATATTTAGTACCTTTAAATTCGATTTCTTTTCCTATTGATTTTTCAGATGCAACAGGAATTAATTCTGTTACAGGGAAATTTCTTTCCGCTAAAACTTTAAGCATTATCTCGCCAACCATACCAGTGGCACCTACAACCGCTATTCTCATTTTTATATTTTTAGTATGAATTAATCTAAATTACTCTGCAAAAGTATACATAATAAAAGTCAAAACAAGGCGATTCACAAAAAATAACAAAATGTTACAAAACAAACAAAAGCAAAAAAAACCGCTCTCTTTAAAGAACGGTTAAGTTAGACTTAGTGTAGCGGTATTATATTATTTATTTTTTAATAGATCTCTAATTTGTATCAAAAGCTCTTCCTGCGTAGGACCTGCCGGAGCAGCTGGTGCCGGAACTTCTTTCTTTTTGGCATGGTTTATTCCTTTAATAATTAAGAACAAAACAAAAGCCACAATTACAAAGTTAATTACAGCCGAAATAAACAAACCGTATTTAACGCCGCCAAAAGCAACTAATTTGTCAATAGTGGCCAAATGTGCTGCGTCTAATGCTGGTTTTAATATTAATGGCGTAATTACATCTTCGATTAATGAGCTTACAATTTTACCAAAAGCAGCTCCGATAATAACACCGACAGCCAAATCGACCACGTTGCCTTTCATTGCAAATTCCTTAAATTCCGATAACATCCCCATAATTATTTATTTAAATTTATATTATTTGAATATCGAAAATACACAATTTTATCCAAAGTTACTTACAACTATCTAAAAAATACCCTTTTTACACGTTGCGAAATACTGGTCAGAATTTCATACGGAATTGTTTTCAATGCATTTGCAATTTCAGTTACGGTTGGGTTTTCTCCAAAAATAATAACCGAATCACCTTCTTTACAATCAATTTTGCTGACATCAACCATTAACATATCCATACAAATACTTCCGGTAATGGGCGCTTTTTGGTTTTTAATTATCACATAACCAACTCCATTTCCCCATAATCTCGAAATTCCATCGGCATAACCAATTGGAATTGTAGCAATTTTAGTTTCTTTTTCGGCCATAAATCTTCGGCCATAACCCACACTATCTCCTGCGGGAATAGTACGAACCTGAGAAATAATAGATTTTAAAGTTCCCACATTCTCCAGGTATTTCTGTTCTGACGGATCATTTGAAACTCCGTATAAACCAATTCCCAAACGTACCATATTATATTGTGCGGAAGGAAAATTGCTAATTCCGGATGTGTTCAAGATATGACGAATTGGGTTTATGTTTAATTCTGATATTAATTTTGAAGATAATTTTTCGAATAAATTAATCTGAGAAATCACAAAATCATAATGATTCATATCATCACTTGTCGCTAAATGCGATAAAACACTTTGAATACGAACGGTTGAATTTCCTTTTAAAGTCGCAATTAATTCATCAATTGTATTGGCTTCAAAACCCAATCGATGCATTCCGGTATCTAATTTTATATGAATAGGAAAATCTTTTAAATTCTTTTCGCGGGCAATTTTCAAGAAAGCATTTAATCCTTTTATGCTATAAATTTCAGGCTCTAACTGATATTGAATAATCGAAGCAAAACTGGTCGATTCAGGATTCAAAACCATAATTGGCAATTTGATTCCGCCGTTTTTAAGTGAGATTCCTTCATCGGCGAAAGCCACACCTAAATAATCAACTTTATGATGTTCAAGTAGTTTTGCAATTTCTAAGCCGCCATTTCCATAACCAAAAGCTTTTACCATAACCATGATTTTAACATCGTTGGCTAATTTCGATTTAAAGAAATTGAGGTTATGACTTATAGAATCCAGATTAATTTCAAGAATGGTTTCATGCGTTTTTTCTTCAAGCAAAGTCACGATTTCTTCAAACTGAAATGATCTTGCCCCTTTTATCAAAATAGATTCATTGGCAAAGTTTAAACTTTCAAAATTGGCTATAAATTCTTCCGTATTCTGAAACATAATACTTTTTGGGAATTTATCCTTAAAAGAAGAAATAGTCGCACCAATTCCTATAACACGGTTTATTTTATTATCAGTAATTAACTGTGCCACTTTAGAATATAATTCTTCATTTGAAAATCCGCTTTGAAAAATATCAGATAAAATAACCGTTTTTGAAGCATTCTTTTTCTGGCTTTCCAAAAAGTCTAAAGCAATTTTTAGCGATTGAAAATCAGAACTGTAACTATCATCAATAATACTGCAATTGTTGATTCCGTTTTTAACTTCCAAACGCATTTCTACCGGATACAACATTTGCATACGGTTTTGAATTGTTACAGCATCATATTGAAAATACAATAAAACCAATAAACATGAAATTGCATTTTCTATAGAAGCTGAATCCTGAAACGGAATTTCTAAATTGAAAACTTCGTCATTAAATTCATATTTAATAACGGTTATATCGTTTTTGGTTTCTTTATTTAAAATAAAAACATCAGCCGTTTCATCTGAAAAACTCCATGAAAAAAGTTTTCTTTCTTCTAAATAATTCTCTTTAGAAAAATCAATGAAACACTGATCAACAAGTTCGTTTTTTTGATAAATAATAATTTTTGATTTTTTGAAAAGCTGTAATTTCTCTTTGATTTTTTGCTCTAAATTTTCAAAACCTTCATCATGCGCAGAACCAATATTGGTTAAAACTCCTATATTGGGTTTAATGATTTTTTCGAGGTTGACCATTTCATTAACCGTAGAAATTCCGGCTTCGAAAATGCCCAAATTGTGCTTTTCGTTAATAGCAATTACAGACAACGGAACGCCAACCTGAGAGTTATAACTTTTAGGACTTCTGATAATATTATAATCGGGACTCAGTAAAAAATTGAGCCATTCTTTTACAATCGTTTTACCGTTACTTCCGGTCAATCCGATAATAGGAAAGCCGAAAAGATCACGATAATAACCCGCAAATTCCTGCAGCGCTTTTAGTGAATCATTTACAACCAAAAAGTTGGCCTTTTGTTCGTAATTATCCGGTATATATTGCACGACAAAATTTTGAACGCCTTTTTCTATAAGTTCGGGAATATACAAATGAGCATCATTATTTATGCCTGATAAAGCAAAAAATAAAGTCTGGGATCCGTTTTGCAATGAACGGCTGTCTATAGAAATATGATCGATAAAAATATCAGTTTCAGAGCCAATCCATTTGGCGTCGAGAACTGAAATAAGGCTTTTTAGGTTTATGCTCATTTAGAAAATTTCTTTTGTCAAATTTAAAAAAAGGTTTGCCACGAATCTCACAAATTTTCAGGAATTAAATACTTGAATTTTTAAATGAAATTCGTGAAAAATATTAAACACATAGAGACATAGTTTTTTGCTGTTAGTGAAAAGAGCAAAAAAGAAACTAGTTTCCACACATAGCTATGTGAATTAATGCAAGTGAAACGCCTCTTCAATACAAACTAAACTATGTTTCTATGTGTTAAAAAAAGTTTGCCTCGGATTACAGATTAGAATCTTTTTAATCCTTTAATCTGTGGCAAAAAATTAAAAAATAATTTAGTGGAAATTTGTGAAATTCATGGCAAAAAAAATTATTATATTTGTTGAAAGACCACAAATTTCTGCATTTTGAAAAAAATCCTTCCTGTTTTCTCTTATATTTTACATCCGATTTTTATCTCGATGTATGCTACTTTATTTTATTTGTTTTGTAAGGGAGATATTTTTACAAATCAGGAAAAATATTATGTTTTATTTCAAATCCTGATTATTACTATTTTAGTTCCAATCTTGTTTTTCTTATTGCTTCGCTCAACTGGACACGTAAAATCTGTTATGGTTCATGAAACTTCGCAGCGTAAAATTCCACTTATTTTGCAATGTTTTCTATATATATTATTGGTAAAACGAAGTATTATAATATCGCGTTATCCTGAACTTCATTTCTTTTTTCTGGGAGCTTTGTTCAGTACGATTTTAGCATTAGTTTGTTCACTTTTTAAAATAAAAGCAAGCTTGCATATGTTAGCCATTAGCTCACTTGCGATTTTTGTAATTGGTTTAAATATTCATTTACAAATGCAAAATCCTTATTGGGCAGCCTTTTTAATTTTATTAACGGGAATTGTAGCATCATCGCGCCTGGTAATGGAAGCGCACACTAATAACGAATTACTAATTGGTACTTTTATCGGAATATTTCCTCAGTTGCTATTTTTATATCTGTGGTTATAGAATATAAAATATCAAACCAATATTCATTGTTTTTACATCAAGACTAGATCCTGAAGCTGTTTTTACGTTGTTAAACAAAGGGTTTAAACCGTAATACATATAAACATTCCAGGTATTATAACCTGTTGAAATATAAGGTCCGTATTGAAACTTATTGACATCCGGATTGTTTGAGACTTTATAAATAGTTTCTCCGTCATCTAAAGTAGATTTAGTCGAAAAAGCATAACTTAACTTAATTCCGGCATAAATTCTCCAAAACTTAGTACTTTCATAAGTAGAATTTCTCCATCTAAATTCAATAGGAAGATCTACTAAATATTGACGGTATTTGTTGGAAACAATCTCATTATAATCGCTAACACCATACACCAAAGCTCCATTGCCATCTTTTGAAACACCAAGGTTTTGAAAAAAGTTCTGATAACTTAATCCTAAACCGGCAGCAATTGAAACTGTTCTTTTTTTATTGATGGGCATGTCGCGAAGAAATCCGCCGGAAAGTCCCACAGAAAACTTATCCTGTCTAAGTCCTTGCGGAATTGCGGATAAGAGATTATAGGTAACCGAGAAATAAAACTGGTCTTCACGATACAAAGAATCGATTTTTATAACTGGTTCTACTTTTGGTTTTACATCTTCCTGAGAAAAAACACTAAAAAAAGAAACTAAAAATAAACAACTAAAAAGGAATCGCATATTGTGTTTTGGTTTTAAGGAGTTTTTCAAGTAAACGTTTTTTAGAGTTGATTTATTTCACTTACAAATATAATATAATGCTAGTTCAAGATAGGATTAATTATGCTCTTTTTCGTGAAGAATAAAATCATTTACTGAATAATTTTCAATAAATCGGCAACAGAATCAAAAAAACGAATCGATTATTCATTGCTCTTTTATACCTTTGTCCTGCATGAAAAAAAGGCAGCTCATATTAAGTGTTTCTTTGGCACTGACAGTATTGTTCTCAATATTGTTTCAGTCCATACACAGTTATGAGCATATTGCAAAGCAGCTTTCAGAAAAACAATGTCATCACAATTATAATGATCCTAGTGGCGAAATAACACACCAGCATCATAATTATGATCTTTGTTATGTATGTCATTTTGCTTTTGGAAGTTATATTGTTCCTGAAGAATTTGACTTTCAATTTCATATTTTCAAAACAGAAATTCCTTATTTCTTCGCGCTTTCAGAAAAAGTCTTTTCAACTTCAGAAAGTGCTTATTTATTACGCGGCCCGCCCACAGCTCTAGTTTCTTAGATTTCGAAATACTCGAAATAAAATCAAACTCTTTTTATCGAAAAAAAACTTTGGGTTTCCCAATCTTGAATTGTTTCAGGATCGGAAAGCTTTACTGTTATTTTAATTTTTTATCTAAAAAGAAAAAAAATCCAATTAACTATAGCATCATTTTCAAATGAAAAAAATCATAATAGCCCTTATTTTAGGGTTTTCGGGCATTCTTTCTGCTCAAAATTCTGTTTCAGGAACCGTAACAAATCTTGAAAACAAACCTGTTCCGGGTGTTTCTGTTTATGCTCCTGAATTACACAAAGGCACAACAACTGACGAAAACGGAAAATACGAATTTAAGAATCTTCCAAACGGAAGTTTACGACTTGCTTTTGCTTTTGTTGGTTATACTACACAAAACAAAACTATTGCTAAATTATTAAAAGAAAACACTTTAGATGTTGTAATCTCTGAATCTATTTTTGAAATGGATGAAGTTGTGGTTTCAACTCCTTTCAACAAATTGCAATCGCAAAACGTAATGAAAGTAGAACATGAAAGCATTAAAACATTACAGCAAAAAGGAACTTCGACTTTAATTGAAGGTTTGGCTACGATTCCCGGAGTTTCGCAAATTTCAACAGGAACTTCTATCGGAAAACCTGTAATTCGTGGACTCAGCGGAAATCGAGTTTTAGTTTATTCTCAAGGCGTTCGTATCGAAAATCAACAATTTGGAGATGAACATGGTTTAGGATTAAATGATGCCGGAATCGAAAGTGTTGAAGTTATTAAAGGTCCCGCTTCTTTATTATATGGTTCTGATGCTCTTGGTGGAGTTTTATATTTTAATCCTGAAAAATTTGCTGATGCTGGTACTTTTAAAGCTAATTTCAGCCAAAAATATTTTTCGAATACTCAAGGAAGTAATTCATCAATTGGATTAAAAACTTCTACAGATAATTGGAAATTTTTGGCTCGCGGAAGTTTCAACACACATTCTGATTACAAAATTGGCGATAATGGCGAACGCGTAACAAATACACGTTATAATGAAACCGATTTTAAAACCGGAATTGGTTATAGTAATTCGACTTTTTCCAGTGTTTTAAGATATAACTACAACAAATTAGATCTTGGAATGCCTGACGATGGAATTGCAGAACAATCTACAAGCAAAGACACTCAATTTCCGAGACAGGGAATTTTTAATCATTTATTGAGTTTGAACAACGTTATCTTTTTTGAGAATTCAAAATTAGATGTTAATTTAGGATATATTGCCAATGACAGAAGTGAGTTTGAAGACAGTAACGATGCTTCGCTTCACATGAGACTGAATACTTTTAACTATAATGCAAAATATCATTTTCCTAAATTGGGTAAATTTGAAACCATTTTAGGGGTTCAGGGAATGCACCAAACGAATACTAATTCTGGTGAAGAATATTTGATTCCGGATGCAACTACAAATGATTTTGGTGTTTTTGGAACTGGAAATTACGAATGGGGAAACAGTGTTTTACAAGCCGGATTGCGTTTTGACAATAGAAATATTACTTCTATAGCACACGGAACTGAAGGTGAAGAAGGTTATTTTCAGGCTTTAGACAAATCGTTTGATAGTTTTAATGCTTCTTTGGGATATAAAACGAAACTTGCAGAACCGTTAACGCTTCGATTGAATGTGGCAACTGGTTTTAGAGCGCCAAATTTAGCAGAATTAACATCAAATGGTGTTCACGAAGGAACAAACCGTTATGAAATTGGAAATGCCGATTTGAAAACAGAACAAAATGTTCAGACTGATTTGAATTTAGAATATAAAAATTCGCATTTTGAATTTTTCGTAAACGGATTTTACAATCACATAAACAATTATATCTATACTTCGCCAACTGGAGAAACCCGTGATGATAATGATGTTTTTGCTTATGTTCAGGATAATGCAAAATTGTATGGTGGTGAAGTTGGATTCCACTTTCATCCGCATCCTTTGGACTGGTTGCATTTTGAAACTAGTTTTGAAACTGTAACGGGTAAAAAAGACAACAATGATTACTTGCCTTTAATTCCTGCCAATAACTGGAATAATACGCTTAGAACAGAATTTAACATCAAAAACTGGTTAAGCGAAGGTTTTGCTTCATTGAATGTATCTTCAACTTTCAGCCAGGATAATGTAAGTGGTTTCGAAACAGCTTCTAAAGGTTATACTTTAGTAAATTTAGGTTTTGGAGGAACAGTAAAACTAGGTAAAACTGCTTTTGATGTAAATCTAAACGGAAACAATTTATTCGATAAAACATACATCGCGCATCTTTCAAGATTAAAAACTGACGGGATTCCTAACATCGGAAGAAATATTGTTTTAGGGGTGAATTTCACCATATAATTTTTTTTCTTAAACCATATCAGTTATATAAGTTCATTTAATTTAAGCCTGCTTACATTTACTTATATAACTGATATGGTTTAATTTTTTTTGTACAAAAAGCGCTATTTTTGTTATAACCGACAATTTAAATTATGAAAAAAACAATTCTTATAATGGCTATTACTACTGCAGGAATTTCATTTGGGCAAACTAAAATTCAGTATCCGGAAACTAAAAAAGGTGAAACTGTCGATGTATATTTTGATACAAAAGTAAGCGATCCTTATCGTTGGCTTGAAGATGACAAATCTGCTGAAACCGGTGCCTGGGTAAAAGCTGAAAACGAAGTTACTTATGGTTATTTAGATAAAATTCCGTTTCGTTCAGCGCTTAAAACACGAATGGAAAAACTGTGGAATTATGAAAAAATAGGAGCTCCGTCTATTGAAGGAAAATTTACTTATTATTCTAAAAACAACGGACTTCAAAATCAATCTGTTATTTACAGAAAAGATCAAAGTGGCAAAGAAGAGGTTTTTCTTGATCCGAATACTTTCTCTAAAGACGGAACAACTTCTCTTGGCGGTTTAGATTTTTCTAAAGATGGAAATAAAGCAGCTTATTCGATTTCTGAAGGCGGAAGCGATTGGAGAAAAGTAATTATCATTGATGCTTTATCTAAAAAAGTGGTTGAAGATACTCTAGTTGATGTAAAATTTAGCGGTGTTTCATGGTTAGGAAATGAAGGTTTTTATTATTCTAGTTATGACAAACCGAAAGGAAGCGAATTATCTGCAAAAACAGATCAGCATAAATTGTATTTCCACAAATTGGGAACTTCTCAAAAAGAAGATAGAGTAATTTTTGGTGCCGATCAAAAAAGAAGATATGTTGGTGGTTATGTTACCGAAGACAATCACTATTTAGTAATTACAGCAGCGAATTCTACTTACGGAAATGAGCTATATATTAAAGACCTAACAAATCCAAACAGTGAAATTATTACCATTGTCGACAATTTTAACAGTGACAATTCTATTATAGAAAATGAGGGAACTAAATTGTTTATCGAAACCGATCTTAATGCCCCAAACAAACGTGTTGTTTCGGTAGATTTCAGCAATCCAAAACCTGAAAACTGGAAAGATTTTATCAAGGAAACTGAAAATGTTTTAGCGCCTTCAACCGGTGCCGGATACTTTTTTGCCAATTATACCAAAGATGCTGTTTCATTAGTATTGCAATATGATTATAACGGAAAACTGGTTCGTGAAATCAAACTTCCTGCCGTAGGAACTGCTGGTGGATTTGGAGGAAAAAAGCATGAAAAAGTATTGTATTACAGCTTTACCAATTATACAACTCCGGGAAGTATTTTTTCTTTTGATCCTGAATCAGGTAAGTCAGAAGTATATCAAAAACCAAAAGTTGATTTTAAAAGTGAAGATTACGAATCGAAACAAGTTTTCTACACTTCAAAAGACGGAACAAAAATTCCGATGATTATCACATATAAAAAAGGATTAAAACTAAACGGTAAAAACCCAACGATTCTTTACGGTTACGGTGGATTCAATATTAGTTTAACGCCTGCTTTTAGTATTTCGAATGCTGTTTGGATGGAAAACGGAGGTGTTTATGCCGTTGCCAACTTAAGAGGCGGTGGAGAATACGGAAAAAAATGGCATGATGCGGGAACGAAACTGCACAAACAAAATGTGTTTGACGATTTTATCGCTGCTGCAGAATATTTAATAGCTCAAAAATATACTTCATCTGATTTCTTAGCAATTCGCGGAGGATCTAATGGAGGTTTGTTGGTTGGAGCAACAATGACGCAGCGTCCTGATTTAATGAAAGTAGCTTTGCCAGCCGTTGGTGTTATGGATATGTTGCGTTATCATACGTTTACAGCCGGTGCAGGTTGGGCTTACGATTACGGAACGGCACAGGACAATAAAGAAATGTTTGAATATCTAAAAGGATATTCTCCGGTTCAGAATGTAAAAAGAGGAGTTCATTATCCTGCAACAATGGTAACAACTGGAGATCATGACGATCGTGTTGTTCCTGCACATAGTTTTAAGTTTGCTGCTGAATTACAAGAAAAACAAACGGGAGATAATCCAGTTTTGATTCGTATTGATGTAAAAGCAGGACACGGAGCAGGAAAATCTGTTGCGGCAACGATTCAGGAAAGTGTCGATATTCAGGCGTTCACGCTTTATAATATGGGATTTAAGGCTTTGCCTAAAAAGTAAACTTTAGTCTATAGTTTTTAATAGCCACGATTTTTTTATGAATTCGTGGCTTTTTTTTTGCCACAGATTAAAGGATTAAAATGATTTGTTTTTGCCACGAATTTCACGAATTAGCACGAATTTAATTAATATAATTCGTGACTATATATTTTTGTTTCACGCAGATCCTGCAGATTTAGGCTGATCTAAGCTGATTTAATTAATAAAAATCTGTGCGCATCTACTCAAATCTTTTTAAATCTGCGTGAAAATAATTCGTGGCTATATTTTTTAATTTAACTTAGTATTTACTCTCGCAGATTTTGCAGATTAAATAGATTTTTACACACAGAATCTGCAAAATCTGCGAGAAAAAATAATTCATGACTATATTTTTTGTATCACGCAGATCCTGCAGATTTAAGCAGATCTAAGCTGATTTAATTAATAAAAAATCTGTGCACATCTGCTCAAATCTTTTTAAATCTGCGTGAAAATAATTCGTGACTATATTTTTTAATTTAACTTAGTATTTACTCTCGCAGATTTTGCAGATTAAATAGATTTTTTACACACAGAATCTGCTGAATCTGCAAAATCTGCGAGAAAAAATAATTCGTGACTATATATTTTGTTTCACGCAGATCCTGCAGATTTAGGCAGATCTAAACCGATTTAATTAATAAAAAATCTGTGCGCATCTGCCCACATCTTTTTAAATCTGCGTGAAAATAATTCGTGGCTATATTTTTTAATTTAACTTAATATTTACTCTCGTAGATTTTGCGGATTAAACAGATTTTTTACACACAGAATCTGCTGAATCTGCAAAATCTACTAGAAGAAATAATTCGTGGCTATATTTTTTTGTTTCACGCAGATTCTTCAGATTTAGGCAGATCTAAGCTGATTTAATTAATAAAAAATCTTTGCGCATCTGCTCAAATCTTTTTAAATCTGCGTAAAAATAATTCGTGACTATATTTTTTAATTTAACTTAGTATTTACTCTCGTAGATTTTGCAGATTAAATAGATTTTTTACACACAGAATCTGCTGAATCTGCAAAATCTGCGAGAAAAAATAATTCGTGA
>NZ_WMDQ01000002.1 GCF_009707955.1 Flavobacterium sp. LC2016-13
CAATATTCAGGTAAATGAACCAAATGTGGTTTGGTATAGTGCAGCGACAGGCGGAACAGCAATTCCTGCAACAACAGTCTTGGCAAACGGAATATATTACGCGGCCATTTTAGACCCAACAACAGGTTGTGAAAGTTCAATAAGATTAGCGGTTACTGTTACGGTAAATGATCCGGGCACACCAACAACTACAGATAACACTCAGGATTTCTGTTTAATAAATGCTTCTACGGTTGCCAATATTCAGGTAAATGAGCCTAATGTAGTTTGGTATAGTACAGCAACAGGCGGAACTGCCATTGCACCAACAACAGTACTTACAAACGGAGTTTATTACGGAGCTATTGTAGATCCTGTAACAACTTGTGAGAGTGCAGTAAGATTAGCCGTTACAATAAGCGTAACAGATCCGGGCACACCAACAACTACAGATAATACACAGGATTTCTGTATTACCAATTCACCAACAGTTGCCAATATTCAGGTAAACGAAGCAAATGTAGTTTGGTATAGTACAGCAACAGGCGGAACAGCCATTACACCTACAACTGCATTAGCAAACGGAGTTTATTACGGAGCGATTGTAGATCCGGTAACAGGTTGTGAAAGTAAAACAAGATTGGTAGTAACAGTAACGATAAATAACCCTACTGCAACACCAACAACAAATGCACCAACACAAAACTTCTGTTCAATAAATGCACCAACAGTTGCTAATATTCAGGTAAACGAAGCAAATGTAGTTTGGTATAGTACTCCAATAGGAGGAACAGCAATACCTGCAACAACAGCTTTAGCAACAGGTACATATTATGGAGCTATTGCAAGCATTATAGGATGTGAAAATGCTTTAAGATTAGTCGTAACAGTAAATGTAAATACACCAGGTATCGTTACAACAACAAGCACAACACAAACATTTTGTTTATCAAAAGCACCAACAATTGCAGATATTCAGGTAAATCAGCCAAATGTGGTTTGGTACACTACTGCAACAGGAGGAACTCCATTAGCAGCAAATACATTACTTACTGCAACTACTTATTATGCAACCTTACTTAGTAATACAACAAATGGTTGTGACAATGCTACACGTTTAGCAATAACAGTTGGATTTGAAAATGATGCATTGTATCAAATTACTGCAAGTGATAATACACCATGTGTTTTCCAAGGAATTACCTATTCAATTGCAAACGGAAAATCAAATTATGTTTGGTCTGTTAGCACAACAGGAACTATAACTTCTGGTGGAGGTAATGCAGATGGAACAGTAACAGTTTCATGGGGAGATGTTGGAGCCGGAACAGTATCGGTAACATACATCAATACATGTGACGAAACGACTACCAAAACATTAAATGTTACAGTAGCTACCTGTTCAGATCTTACAATAACCAATACAGTTAGTAACCCAACTCCTAATTTTGGAGATGAAATAGTCTTTACAGTAACAGTAAACAACGTTGGTCAGGGAACTATCATTAACACACTTGTTAGTGATTTAATACCAAGCGGATATACTTTAGTATCATCTTCAACATCAGCAGGAGTTTACGATCCTAATACGCAAGTTTGGACAATTCCAACATTAAATGGAGGACAAAGCGAAACACTTCAAATTAGAGTTATTGTATTGCCAAGCGGTAATTATACAAACGTAGCAACAATAGAAATTTCAACTCCTTTAGATGTTGATCCAACAAATAATTCAGCTTCGGCTTTTGTAGAACCAATTTGTTTAACCGTTTATAACGAGTTTACTCCAAATAGCGACGGTGCAAATGATCTTTTCAGAATTGACTGTATCGAATCATATCCAAACAATGAACTAAAAGTTTACAACAGATATGGTGCTTTAGTATACAGCCAAAAGAAATACGAAAATGATTGGGACGGAACAGCCAATGTATCAGGAGTTATAAATAGAGGAGATATGTTGCCTACTGGTACTTATTTTTATGTGATAGACATTGGAGACGGAACGGTTAAAAAAGGATGGTTATCTATAATGAGATAAGCACCATGATTAATCATCTAATTAATTAAACTAAATAAGTATCGTTATGAAACTATATATAAAATCATTAGAAACGTATTTAATCTTAATATGTTCTATTATAACATTTAGTGCGAGTGCACAACAAGATCCCGAGTATACACAATATATGTATAACACAATGGTAGTCAATCCGGCTTATGCCGGGTCTACCGGTAATTTAGAAGCAGCACTTTTGTATCGCTCACAATGGATTGGTATTGATGGCGCTCCCGAAACACAGTCATTTTCTATTCACGGACCACTTTTAAATGAGAATATCGGTTTGGGATTAAGTGTCGTAAATGACAAAATCGGGCCATCAAATGAACTATACCTAGATGGAAATTTTGCCTATTCAATACCGCTTGGATATGAAAAAAGATTAGCATTTGGTCTTAAAGCCGGTATGCGTATGTTAAACGTAGACTGGTCGAAAGGAAGATACTACAACAACAACGACGTTTTATTAAACCAAAACATCGATAACCAAATGAAATTGGCCGTTGGAGCAGGGATTTATTACTATACAAATAGATGGTATTTAGGAGTTTCGATTCCTAGTTTTATAGAAAATAGCTATTATGATGATGTGCAGGAATCGATAGATTATGATCGTTTGCATTATTATTTAATGGGAGGATATGTTTTTGATTTGAGTCCGAATTTAAAATTCAAACCTGCATTCTTAGTAAAAGCAGTAAGCGGTGCTCCGCTTACTGCTGATGTATCGGCGAATTTTATGATTGCAGAGAAATTTGTAATTGGTGGAGCATACAGAACAGATGATTCTGTAAGTTTCCTGGCAGGTTTTCAAATCTCCAGAAGTTTTTACATCGGATATGCATTTGATTATACCGTGAGCGACCTGAATAAATACAACGACGGTTCGCACGAAATCATATTGCGTTATCAGTTTAACAAAGGTGAAAGCAAAATTAAATCTCCTCGATTCTTCTAAAAAACAATCCTATGAAAAAATTATATATACTTAGTTTAGTATTGAGTTTTACGATTTGTTTTGCTCAAAAGACTAATTTAAAAAAGGCCGATGCATTGTTCAAAAACTATGCTTACGCAGATGCTTCTAAAGATTACGAAGAAATTTTACAAAACATAAAAAATCCTTCGACACAAACTTTAAAGAACGCCGCTGACTCGTATTATTTTATTTCTGATTCCAGAAATGCATTGAAATGGTACAGAAAATTATACGAAGCACAAGGAAATAACTTAACTGATATTTAC
Organism: Flavobacterium sp. LC2016-13; assembly: GCF_009707955.1. Lineage (GTDB taxonomy): Bacteria > Bacteroidota > Bacteroidia > Flavobacteriales > Flavobacteriaceae > Flavobacterium. Next base: position 3,287 of record NZ_WMDQ01000002.1, read on the forward strand.
TATTTGCGCTATATTCAATCGATGAAAGCCGTAATGGACTACGATGAAGCGAATCGAGTGACTAAAGAATATCTGGATAAAAAAGGAGATAAAAATGAGATCAACCGATATCTTATTCAAAAATTCCAATTAGATAGTCTCTCTAAATCAAAATCGCTTTATGACATAAAAAATCTAGCCATAAATAGCAGTAAATCTGATTTTGGAGCTACATATTTTCAGGAACAAGTTGTTTTTACCTCGGCAAGAGATACAACAAAGTTTAGCGAAAAATTATACACCTGGAACAATCAGCCTTTTCTGAATTTATATGTTGCCGAAAGAAATCCGGCCGATGCAAGTTTATTCAATGAAAAAGTATTTCTGTCAAATGTAATGACAAAATATCACGAAGCCACAGCAACTTTTGATGCCAGCGGAAAAACAATTTATTATACAACCAACATTGTTAAAAAAAACAAATTGGTCGTAGATCAAACAAAAACCAATAATTTTCAAATTGTAAAAGGTTCAATAGTCGACGGTAATAAATTAGAAAATCCACAAAAAGTGTTTTTTGATAACGATGATTATTCCGTTGGGCATCCGGCATTAAGTGAAGATGGAAAATGGCTCTTCTTTGCATCAGATATGCCTGGTGGATTAGGTGAAACCGATTTATATGTAGTGAAAATTGCCGCTGACGGAACAATGAGTTCTCCACAAAATCTGGGACCAAAAATTAATACTATCGGTAATGATCTTTTTCCATTCTTTAGTAAAGGAACGCTTTATTTTTCTTCAGATGGACATTACGGGTTAGGAGACCTGGATATTTATGAAAGTAAATTTTTATCTGATGGAAGTTTTTCAGACCCAAAAAATCTTGGAGCACCCATAAACAGTAATAAAGATGATTTTGCTTTTGTAATTGATAAAACAGGTCATGCCGGTTATATGTCTTCAAATAGAGAAGGAGGGAAAGGCGATGACGATATTTACTCATTTACAAAAGGAGATCCGGTTTGTAACCAGACTATTTCCGGAATGGCATTAGACAGAAAAACTCGAAAACCGCTTACTGATGTTGTTATTATGGGATATAACTCTTTTAATGATATTCTTGGTCAAACAAAAACCAATTATGAAGGTAAATATGCTTTAGTGGTTCCATGCGGAAAAACAGTTAAAATGATCGCAGCAAAACCGAACTACAGCAGCGATGAAAAAACAGTAGAAACCACAAAAGAAAATGAAGGTGAAATTCCGAATATTAATTTTGAACTAAGCAATTATGATGATTTAGTAGTGAAGAAAAAAGGAGTAGAAAAAGTAGATGTCAATCCAATTTATTTTGATTACGACAAATATGCTATAACACCTTTGGCAATAGAAGAATTGACAAAAGTAGTTTTCATCATGCAAAAATTTCCAAACATCAGAATCAAAATTGAGTCTCATACAGATTCTCGCGGAAAAGATGCCTACAACCTGAAACTTTCAGATAACAGAGCAAAATCAACACGTGATTATATTATTTCACAAAACATTGATGCCTCAAGAATAGAAAGCGCGATAGGCTATGGTGAAAGCCGATTAATAAATAAATGTAAAAATGGCGTAAAATGTACAGAAGAAGAACATTTGCTAAACAGACGTTCTGATTTTATAATAATTCAAAAATAAACATGACTAAATTAACCAACATTATTGTGGGCCTAAATATGAATGTTAAAACCATTTGGAAGTTGGTTTTTGTTTAATTCTTTTTAAGAATATGGACAAGAAGAAAATCAAGTTGCATCTTTTTGCAGCTTGATTTTTGATTTTTTAAAACTTTACGTTTTATTTACTTTTCATTAAAAATAATCTTAATTTTGAGGAGCAGTTTTCTAAATGACAATATCCGCACTATTTTAATATTTTATGAGTATTCAAGAAAAAATTCAGGCCTTACGCGACGAACTTAATCAGCACAATTACAACTATTACGTACTTGATAATGCCACAATTTCAGATTATGATTTTGATATTAAATTAAAAGAACTACAGGATTTAGAAAGCAAACATCCCGAATTTTTCGATGAAAATTCCCCAACGCAAAGAGTAGGTAGTTCTGTTGTTAATAAATTTCAAACTTTTCCACATGAGAATAGAATGTATTCTTTAGAAAATTCATATTCAAAAGAAGATTTATTTGAATGGGAAAAGAGAAATAAGAAATTTTTAGGTATTGATTCAGAATTATCATACGTATGTGAATTAAAATATGACGGAGCATCAATAAGTATTACTTACATTGATGGAAAACTGCATCGAGCATTAACTCGTGGAGACGGATTTCAGGGAGATGATGTTACGAATAACATTCGGACTATAAAAACGGTACCTAAAACACTAAAGGGTAATGATTACCCTTATAAATTTGAGATTAGAGGTGAAATTATTTTACCATTTGCTGGTTTCGAAAAAATGAATAAAGATTTGATTGAAATTGGAGAAACACCTTATTCAAATCCAAGAAACACAGCTTCCGGAAGTTTAAAACTGAAAGATAGTGCTGAGGTAGCTAAGCGACCTTTAGAATGTTTATTATATTTTTTAACAGGAGCTACAAGTGAAGATATGTGTTGGAATACACAGGAACAAGCTTTAAAATGTGCAGGTAGATGGGGATTTAAAGTTCCTAAAGAATTTGAATTTGCATCAAACATGGATGGGGTACTTAAGTTTATTGAAAAATGGGATGAAGCAAGATATAATTTGCCATATGAAACAGACGGTGTTGTAATTAAAGTTAATGATTGTTATTATCAAAATGAATTAGGATATACTGCAAAATCGCCACGTTGGGCAATCGCTTATAAATTTAAATCAGAACAAGTTTCGACCAAATTAAATTCGATAACCTATCAGGTTGGCCGTACCGGAGCCATTACGCCAGTTGCCAATTTAGCGCCAGTACAATTGGCAGGAACAATTGTAAAAAGAGCATCATTGCACAATGCAGATCAAATCGAAAAATTAGATATTAGAATAAATGACACCGTTTTTGTTGAAAAAGGAGGTGAAATCATTCCAAAAATTATAGCAGTAGATTTAGAAAAACGTCCTGAAAATTCAGAACCTACCCAATATATTTCATATTGCCCGGAATGCCATACAGAGCTGGTTAGAAATGTAGGCGAAGCCAATCATTATTGTCCTAATTTTTATGGATGTCCTCCGCAAATTATAGGCAGAATTCAGCATTATATTTCAAGAAAAGCAATGGATATTGAAGGTCTTGGCGGCGAAACAGTGGCACTGCTTTTCAATAACAATTTAGTTCATAATTATGCAGATCTTTATGAATTAAAAGTTGATGATATTTTGCATCTTGAAAGAATGGCAAAGAAATCAGCAGAAAATTTAGTGAATGGCGTAGAGAAATCAAAAGAAATTCCGTTTCAAAGTGTATTGTTTGCACTCGGAATTCGTTTTGTTGGCGAAACCGTAGCTAAAAAATTAGCCAAACATTACAAGAATATCGATGCGCTAAGTCAGGCTTCATTAATGGATTTAATTCTTGTAGATGAAATAGGCGAAAGAATTGCAAAAAGCGTAATTGAATTTTTTGAAAACGAAGAAAATAAAATAATAATAGAACGTCTAAAAAGTTATGGTGTTCAATTTGAAATTGTCGAAAACATAAATCCAGATGCTACAGAAAAATTTATCGGAAAAACATTTGTAGTTTCAGGAGTTTTTGCTCAATTCTCAAGAGACGAATTAAAGAAAACAATTGAAGATAACGGAGGAAAAGTAGGAAGTTCAATTTCTACAAAAACAGATTTTGTCGTTGCCGGAGATAATATGGGACCTGCCAAACTAGAAAAAGCCAGTAAATTGAATATCCCAATATTGTCTGAAGAAGATTTTATAACCAAATTGAATGAAAGCTAATAAGCCGTCGTTAATTCTTTATTTTTTAGCGTTACTGTTTACCATTATTTTTGATTGTATGCAGCACGACTTCTTGGCAGTTTATGCCAAAACAATAGTATTGCCTGCTATTTTCTTCTATTTCTTAGTTAGCAACGATTATAAAATGGGAAAAACTGAAGGATTAGTTTTTCTGTTTTGTTTTACAGGACAAGTTTTCGAATTAATGGATGTAGAGATTTCTGAGATTGGCGGTGTTTTAAGTTTCTTAATTGTCTATATGTTGCTCTTAAGAATTATAATTGTCGACCACGAAAAAATAAAATTCAGCAAAAAAAATATTCTGCCAATTTCAATAGTAATTATTTTTATAGTCTACCTATTAATTTCCGTATTAAGCCTGCAATCAGACAATATGAAAAAGTTTAATTTTATTTATACTTTTTACGGAATTGTACTCAGTCTTTTAAGTTATTATGCCTTTGTAAGTTACATCACCAAAGGCACATACGTCTCTTTTTTAATGAGTTTAATGGCAATTAGTTATATATTTTCAGATATATTCTACATCTTCAACGAATATTTCGCCTATTCGATTGTATTAGTTTTAATTCGCGACGTAACTCAAATTTTGGCCTATTACTTTATGGTCGCTTACTTTCTCGAAAAAGCAAAATCGCATAAAAAACTATTACACGATAATTGATTTTCCTTCATTAGTATGCGCTTTATTTTTGTCAAAATAAAAATCTATTCTTCCTAAATTAATTCCATAACACCCAACCTGATTTACAAGTACTTTTTCACCCGCTTTGTTAGTTACAATAGTTGGTTTATCAAGAAATGTGTGCGTATGTCCGCCAATAATAAGATCAATATCCTGAGTTAATTCAGCTAATTTTAGATCACAAATTTTAGAATCTTCATTACCATATTTATAACCCAAATGCGAAAGACAAATAACCAAATCACATTTTTCATCCTTTTTCAATAACCGCGTCATATCCTGAGCGATTTCAACAGGATTATTATAAACCGTTTCCTTATACATTTGTTTGTCAACCAAACCATCAAGCTCAATTCCCAAACCAAAAACACCAACCTTAATTCCGTTTTTATTGAAGATTTTATACGGTTTCACAAGACCGTTCATTACAGTGTTTTTAAAATCGTAATTAGAATTTATAAATTCAAAAGTAGCATGTGGCATTTGAGCATGCAAACCATCAAGACCATTATCAAAATCATGATTTCCAATCGTAGATGCATCATATTTCATCATGCTCATTAATTTAAACTCAAGTTCTCCACCATAATAGTTGAAGTACGGAGTTCCCTGAAAAATATCTCCCGCATCAAGCAAAAGTACATTCGGGTTTTCTTTACGAATAGCTTCAATAAGTGCAGCACGACGTGATACACCACCTTTATTCGCATTACGAGGATCATCAGCCGGAAAAGGATCAATATGGCTGTGAACATCATTCGTATGTAAAATAGTTAAATGCTTAATATCGTTAGTTTCAAAACTGCTTAATGACAAACCTAAACTTAATAAAGCAGTACTAGCAGCAGTTTTTTCGATAAATTCTCTTCTTTTCATTTTATATATTTTTTGCCGAAACAAGAATGTATTTTGTCGGTAGATTATTTTTTAGCACACACAGAATTGGTGTAAATTACTGTAATTCGTGGCAAACTTATTTTTTATTCCTCAGTAATACGAACATCTTTCGCTACAGGAATTGTATCAACTTCTTTAAAATAATCAATTAATACATCTCGAAGTTTATAGTTCAAATCAAATTTCTGAACACTTTTAGAGAAAAAATTCATGCTGTCGCCGCCGTTAGCCAAATAATCATTTGTAGCAACATAATAAATCTTATTAATGTCGAGAGGTTTTCCCTGAATTAAAATGTTTTTTGCAATTTTATCTTTACCTATTGTAAAAGTCATTCCGGATAATGGCTGCGCTTTTTGTGCCTTAATAATATAAGAAGCGATTTCAAGAATTTGATCTCCTTTTAAAGCCATTACAACCAAGCTGTTTTCAAAAGGCATAATTTCAAAAGCTGTTCTGCTGGTAACATTTCCTTTAGGTAAAATAGCTCTTATACCGCCATGATTCAATAAACACAAGTCGATACTTTTTTTCTCACGTGCGTTAAAAATCAGATTTCCTCTTTCTACACAAACATCAGCCATTAAATTACCAATGGTAGTTTGCCATTTTCCCGTACTTTTGTCTAAAGTTTCAGGACAATATGCCAAAACGCTATCTAGATCTTTATTAATATGCTCGCGATACGGAGCAATAAATTTTTCGATTTCTGGGGTTTCTTGTGCCTTTTCTGTTACCGGAAGCTGCTTTCCTTCTATCTTCGTAAGATTATAATTTTTGGGACTGCAAGAAACTATAAAAAAAAGTGTTAAGAATATAACAAAAAGTTTTAAAACTCCGTTATACTTTTTTAGTTTTACCATTTTAAATGCGACTTAAATAATTAATTTTGTAATTAGTAAAAGTACTATGTTTTTAAATTATACAAAGGAATTTTTTGTAAAAAAATCATTAAAAAATAACTTACATAATGTAAAAAGAGAAGTTTTTACTAGCCGTATACAAACAGTTGGTTTATTGGTAGATGAGAGTAAGTTTAGGCATTCAAAAGAGTTAATCAACGAATTAACCCTGCAGGGAATTGCTCCTGAGAACATAAAGATTGTTGCGTATAGAGATAAATTTGACAAGAAAAAAACGTATTCAAGGCCTACTTTTGGTAAAAAACACATCAATTGGAGAGCTGAGATTGCAGAAGATTTCTTAACTGAATTTATTGAGACAGAATTTGACCTTTTGATTAGTTATTATGAAATTGAAAAATCATTTCTAATGTTAATAACAAGTAAATCAGAAGCGAAGTTTAAAATCGGATTTGCCGCCGTTGATAAAAAATTAAATCGATGGATGATAGATACCGATATAGAGAATTATAAACTTTTCATTTCTGAATTGTTTAAGTATTTAAAAAGTTTAAAATAAAATATAAATTATAATATGCAATCATTAATAGGAACAGGCGTTGCACTTGTAACACCATTTAAAAAAGATTTCTCAATTGATATTGAAGCACTACAGCGAATTGTAAATTTTTCTGTTGATGGAGGAGTAGAATATCTTGTAGTTATGGGGACAACAGCAGAAAATGCAACCCTGACACAAGCCGAAAAAGAATTGGTTATAAAAACAGTAATCGATACCAATAAAGGAAGATTGCCTTTAGTATTAGGTGTTGGAGGAAATAACACAATGCAGGTTGTTGAAGAATTAAAAACAAGAGATTTTTCAGCTTTTGAAGCAATTCTTTCCGTTTCACCTTATTATAATAAACCAACACAAGAAGGAATATATCAACATTTTAAGGCCGTTGCCGAAGCTTCACCAATTCCGGTAATTTTATATAACGTTCCCGGAAGAACTTCAAGTAATATGTTGCCATCGACAGTAATTCGTCTGGCAAAAGATTTTGATAATGTTGTAGCTATAAAAGAAGCGGCAGGAGATGTTGTGCAGGCAATGCAATTGATAAAAAATGCACCAAAAGGTTTTCTTGTAATTTCAGGAGATGATATGATCGCATTACCGATTGTTTTAGCCGGTGGAGCAGGAGTAATTTCAGTAATCGGACAAGGTTTTCCGAAGGAATTTTCAGAAATGATACGTTTAGGTCTGAATAAAAAAGTAACAGAAGCATTTAAAACCCAATACTTTTTATCAGATTGTATTGATATGATTTTCGAGCAAGGAAACCCTGCCGGAATCAAGCAAGTTTTTCAAGCCCTTGGTATTGCTGACAATACAGTACGTTTGCCATTGGTTTCTGTTGACGATTCGTTAGCTAAAAGGCTGAATGAATTTGTTAAAAGCAGCATAAGAGTAGAGCAGGATTAAGGGTATTTTAATATACCAAAAAATATTTTGTAGTAGCTAAATTAATAACTAAATTTGCCACCGGAACTTCGGTGTGATTTTGCTTTGGCATAATTGTCTAAGAAATCATAATAAAAGTAAGAAAATGAAAAAAATAGTATCTCTATTAATTGTTGTTGTCCTTTTTTGTTCTTGTAGTGATTACCAGAAAGCATTAAAAAATGAAGATGTTGCGGCAAAGTTTGAAATTGCAACAAAAATGTACGAAGCAGGCAAATACAATAAAGCCATTCGTCTTTTTGAACAATTAGCACCTACTTATAGAGGTAAACCTCAGGCTGAAAAATTATTTTATATGTTTTCTCAGTCCTATTATAAAACAAAACAATATTACTTAGCAGGTTATCAATTTGAAAGCTTTGTTTCAGGATATCCTCGAAGCGAAAAAGTTCAGGAAGCTGCATATTTAGGAGCATACAGTTATTCTAAATTATCTCCTGTTTATAGTTTAGATCAAACCGATACAGTTAAGGCTTTAGAGAAATTACAGGCTTTTATAGATAATTATCCAAATTCAGAATACATTGTTCAGGCGAATGCGACTGTACAGGTTTTAAACGGAAAACTGGAGAAAAAAGCATTCGAAAATGCAAAAGGATACAATACGATTTCAGATTATAAATCAGCATTAATTGCTTTTGATAATTTCATTGCAGATTTCCCTGGAACACCTTTTAAAGAAGACGCATTGTTTTATAAATACGATTCGGCATACAAATTGGCAATAAACAGTATTCCATCAAAAATGCATGATCGTTTAAATGTTGCCAAAGTAGCGTACAATAACTTATTAAAGTTTAAAAGCGATACAAAATATAAAAAAGAAGCAGACGAAATGAATGCTAAAGTTGAAACAGATTTACAAAAATTTACTAAATAAATAAAGTCATGGATTTAAAAAAGACGAATGCTCCTGTTAATACAATAACTTACAATAAAACAGTTATTGAAGAACCAACAGGAAATGTGTATGAGGCAATTACCATTATGGCTAAAAGAGCAAACCAAATTAATTCTGAGATTAAAAAAGAATTAACTGAGAAATTAGAAGAGTTTGCTACTTATAATGACAGTCTTGAAGAAGTTTTTGAAAATAAAGAACAAATTGAAGTTTCTAAATTTTACGAAAAATTACCAAAACCACACGCTTTAGCCGTTCAGGAATGGTTAGATGGTAAAACTTACCACAGAGGTTCAAACAAATAATAAATAATATAGTATAAATGTCAGTTTTAAACGGGAAAAAAATTTTACTGGGAGTTTCTGGTGGAATTGCAGCCTATAAAACAGCCTCATTAGTACGACTTTTTATAAAAGCAGGTGCACATGTCCAAGTGATAATGACACCTGCTTCTAAGGATTTTGTAACTCCATTAACGTTATCTACGTTATCAAAAAATCCTGTACATTCCAGTTTCTTTAATCAGGATGATGAAGATGCAGTTTGGAACAATCATGTTGAATTAGCACTTTGGGCTGATTTAATGTTAATTGCTCCAGCAACTGCTAATACATTATCTAAAATGACAACAGGAAACTGTGATAATCTTTTAATAGCTACTTACTTATCAGCTAAATGTCCTGTTTATTTTGCTCCGGCAATGGATTTGGATATGTACAAGCATCCTTCTACAATATCAAGTTTTAATGCCTTAAAGCAATTTGGAAACGTAATGATTCCTGCTGAAAGCGGCGAATTGGCAAGCGGTTTGTCCGGAGAAGGCCGAATGGCAGAACCGGAAAATATTATTGCTTTTCTTGAGGCTGATTTAGAAAGTAAACTACCATTAAAAGGAAAAAAAATACTAATTACTGCCGGGCCAACATACGAAGCAATAGATCCTGTTCGTTTTATAGGAAATCATTCTTCGGGAAAAATGGGATTTGATATTGCAAATGCTGCTGCAAATTTAGGAGCAAATGTTATTCTGGTTTCTGGACCAACACATTATAAGGTAAAAAACGCTGCAATTAAAGTTATAGATGTAGTCTCTGCGCAAGATATGTACGATGCCTGTCATTTGTATTTTAACGATGTTGATGTTGCAATTGCAGCCGCAGCCGTAGCAGATTATAAACCAAAAGTTGTAGCTTTACAAAAGATTAAAAAAGCAGCAAATGATTTTTCTATTGAACTTGAAAAAACAAAAGACATTTTAGCTTCTTTAGGAACAATTAAGCAAAATCAATTTTTAGTAGGATTTGCTTTAGAAACTGAAAATGAAATTGAAAATGCTAAGTTGAAAATTCAGAAAAAAAACTTAGATTTGATAGTTCTTAATTCACTGCAGGACGAAGGTGCCGGTTTTAAAAAAGAAACCAATAAAGTTACTTTTATTGACAAAAATTTTAAGATTGAACCAATGGAATTAAAAACAAAAGAATCTGTTGCTGTTGATATTATTAACAAAGTGATTTCTCATTTTTCATAAGCAGCAATAGTCTTAAATCAAAAGTGAAATAAATAGCTGAATCGTATTTCGATAAAGCAAATAGTATCTGATATGAATAATAAAATAGTTACTCTTTTAGTATTTTTAATTTTTGGCTTTACACAAGCACAACAGCTAAATTGTATTGTAACTATAAATACAGAGAGACTTCCAAATCCTAATCAGCAAGTATTTAAAACACTTCAAACATCATTGTCTGAGTTTGTAAATAAAACAGACTGGACAGGATCAGTTTTAAAACAAAACGAACGAATCAATTGCTCAATGTATATTACATTGTCATCTAATAGTTCAGATCAGTTTTCGGGTACAATTCAGGTACAATCTTCAAGATTAATTTATAATTCAACTTATTCATCACCGGTTTTTAATTTTAATGATAAAGATTTCAATTTCAACTATACTGAATACGAACCTTTATTGTTTAATCCCACTACTTTTGAGTCAAATTTAGTATCTGTAGTTTCTTTTTACAGTTATATGATTTTAGGAATAGATGCAGATACGTTTCAAATGGGCGCGGGAAGTCCTTATTTTGAAACTGCACAAAATATTGCCAATGTTGCTCAACAAGGAGGTTCAAAAGGATGGACTCAATCTGATGGCGTTCAAAACCGTTATTTTCTAATAAACGATATGGTTTCACCAACGTATACTGATTTACGTCAAACTATGTTTTTATACCATACAGGTTTAGACGGAATGAGCAATGATCTAAAAGTATCAAAAGAAAAAATTAAATCTTCAGTAATACTTTTAGCCAAATTAAATTCGGTTAAACCCAATGCTTTTTTAACCCGTGTATTTTTTGATGCAAAATCAGATGAAATCGTTTCTATTTTTTCCGGCGGACCAAGTATTTCGGTTACTGATTTAACTGATGTTCTAAATAGGGTTTCTCCATTGAATTCTACTAAATGGTCTCAGATTAAATTTTAATTGATTTTATTCTAATTTTCACTTTCTTCATTAATTTTATATTTACATATTAATTCTATGATTACTTCACTGTCGATTAAAAACTATGCTCTGATAGAAAAATTATCAATAGATTTTTCAAGAGGTTTTTCTATAATTACAGGTGAAACTGGTGCTGGTAAATCTATTATCCTTGGTGCTTTAGGATTGGTATTAGGAAAAAGAGCCGACTTAACTTCATTAAAAAATAAAGAAGAAAAATGTGTAATCGAAGCACATTTTGAAATTTCTAAATATAATCTGAAAGAGTTTTTTGAAGCGAATGATCTTGATTACGAAGATGAAACAATTATAAGACGTGAAATTTTGCCTTCAGGAAAATCGCGCGCGTTTATTAATGACAGCCCTGTAAATCTTCAGGAATTGCAAGATTTAAGTTTGTTTTTGATTGATATTCATTCGCAACAGCAAACACAGGAATTATCAGATGAAAATGTTCAGTTTAAAATAATTGATGCCATTGCAAATAACTTTGATACAATTGCAACCTATCAAAAATTATTAAAAAGCTATAAATCAGAAAAATCAAAACTAAATGCTTTGCTAAAAAAGCAAAGTGATTCAGGAAAAGAGCAGGAATACAATACTTTTTTATTGAACGAATTGGTTTCGGCTAAATTAAAATCAGGAGAACAAGAAGAATTGGAAGCTGATTTTGAAAAGCTGAATAACGTTGAAATTATAAAAGAATCAATAGATAAATCGTTGGTAATTGCAAATGAAGAGCAATTTGGTGTATTTCATAATTTAAATGAAATCAAAACTTCGCTACAAAAAATAGCACCGTTTTCAGTTGAATATCAAACTTTATTTGAAAGAATTACAAGTGTAGCAATAGAATTTGATGATGTTTCAAGAGAACTGCAAAACGCTTCTGAAAAATTATTAAATGATCCTGAAAAATTAGAATTAACCAATCAGAAATTGCAATTGATTTACAATTTGCAAAAGAAACATCAAGTTACTTCTGTAGACGAATTAATTCAGATTCAGGCAAATTTAGAAAATGCGGTTATCGAATTAGGAAATATCGAAGAAGAAATTGCTTCATTATTAAAATCAATCGAAGACAAAACAATAGAATTAGATGCTTTTTCAGCAACAATTCACCAAAACAGAGAAAATGCCATTCCGGTTTTATCAAATCAGTTAATTTCGATTTTAGAAACCTTAGGAATGCCAAATGTTCGTTTCAATATGGAACTTTTACCATCTGAAACCTATTTTCAAAATGGAAAAGACGAATTACAATTCTTATTTTCAGCCAATAAAGGAACTGATTTTGGATTGTTGAAAAAAGTAGCTTCAGGAGGAGAAATGTCCCGTATAATGTTAGCTGTAAAAGCGATTTTAGCACAATATTCAAAACTGCCAACCTTAATTTTTGATGAAATTGATACAGGAGTTTCAGGAGAAATTGCTATTAGAATGGGCGAAATCATGAAAGAAATGAGTACTAAAATGCAAATATTTGCCATTACGCATTTACCTCAGATAGCCGCAAAAGGCGATTCGCATTTTAAAGTTTTCAAATCTACCGTTGGCGATGATACACAATCAGAATTGAAACTTTTATTTCCTAATGAAAGAATTACAGAAATAGCACAAATGCTTTCTGGAGCCAATATTTCTGATTCAGCATTAAATCACGCAAAAGAATTATTAAATTAAGCTATAGATATGGAAAGTTTAAGCTTCTACGAAAATCAATTTATTAAAGCAGATTCGTTAATATCTGAAGGAAATATTGCTGATGGTAAAGAAATGCTTGAGGAAATTTTATCTCAATATCCTGATTTTGGAAAGGCTCACAATCATTTAGGATGGATCTATTATAATAAGTTAAGCAATTATGATAAAGGAATTTATCATTATAAACTGGCTATGAAATTTGATCCTAAATATCCAGCGCCTTATTTAAACTACACTTATTTGTTAATTGATATTGGAAGATATGCTGAAGCAAAAGAGCATATTGAATTTACGTTTAAGAATTTAGAAAACGTTGATTACTCATCATTTAACAGTGAATTAGGTAGAATGGCAGAGTACGAAAGCGAATATACTCCTGCTTATAACTATTATAAATTAGCCAAGAAAAATGCGTTAAACCCAAATTTTATTGACAATATGAATGCCAACATGAAAAGGGTTAAAGATAAAATGAGTATTTTTGAAAAATTAAAACTGAAACTGAATTAATACGATAAATAATTACAAGATGATTATAGAACCTAGAATGAGAGGATTTATTTGTTTGACTGCTCACCCAAAAGGAAGCGAACAAAACGTAAAAAATCAAATAGAATATATAAAATCAAAAGGTCCAATTCAAGGAGCTAAAAAAGTACTGGTTATTGGTGCTTCTACAGGTTTCGGATTGGCTTCAAGAATCACAAGTGCTTTCGGATCTGATGCAGCTACAATTGGAGTGTTTTTTGAAAAACCGCCAGTTGAAGGAAAAACAGCTTCTCCGGGTTGGTATAATTCAGCAGCTTTTGAAACAGAAGCTCATAAAGCAGGTTTATATGCAAAAAGTATCAATGGAGATGCTTTTTCAAATGAAATAAAGAGACAGACTTTAGATTTAATAAAAGCTGATTTAGGTCAGGTTGATTTAATTATTTACAGTTTAGCTTCGCCAGTTCGTCAACATCCTGTAACAGGAGTTTTGCACCGTTCTGTTCTAAAACCAATCGGACAAACGTTTACGAACAAAACAGTAGATTTTCATACAGGAAACGTTACTGAAGTTTCTATTGCACCGGCAAATGAAGAAGATATTGAAAATACTGTTGCAGTAATGGGCGGTGAAGACTGGACAATGTGGATTGATGCTTTAAAAGCTGAAAATTTATTGGCAGAAGGAGCTACAACAGTTGCTTATTCTTATATCGGGCCATCATTGACAGAAGCAGTTTACCGTAAAGGTACAATTGGTCGTGCAAAAGATCATTTAGAAGCTACAGCATTCTCTATTACAGATAGTTTAAAATCTATTGGTGGTAAAGCTTATGTTTCTGTAAACAAAGCTTTGGTAACACAAGCAAGTTCAGCAATTCCGGTAATTCCATTATATATTTCTCTTTTATATAAAATTATGAAAGAAGAAGGAATTCATGAAGGTTGTATCGAGCAAATTCAACGTTTGTTTCAAGACAGATTATACAATGGATCTGAAGTTCCTGTTGATGAAAAAGGAAGAATCAGAATCGACGATTGGGAAATGCGCGAAGATGTCCAGGCAAAAGTGGCTAAACTTTGGTTAGAAGCAACTACAGAAACCCTACCGGCAATTGGAGATTTGGCAGGATATAGAAATGATTTCCTTAATTTATTTGGATTTGAATTTGCAGGAGTTGATTATAAAGCTGAAGCAAATGAAGTTGTTGAAATTGAAAGCATAAAATAATTATAAATTAGTGCCATATATGAAAACCATTCGTCTCTACGAATGGTTTTTTTATGAATATAACATATCTTTGTTAAAATTTTAAAGTTTAAAACAACTGCTACTTAATACGCATATTCCACTATGATTTTTTCTTTAATTATACCCGTGTATAATCGCCCGGATGAAGTTGATGAACTATTAGAAAGTTTGTCAAAATCTGATTATAATGAAGCTTTTGAAATTGTTCTAATAGAAGATGGTTCGTCAATTCCTTGTAAAGATGTTGTAATGACATATCAGGGAAAACTGAATATTGCCTATTATTTTAAGGAAAATTCAGGACCAGGAGATTCAAGAAATTTTGGAATGCAGAAGGCGAGAGGTGATTACTTTATCATTTTTGATTCAGATTGTATCATTCCGCCAAATTATTTGACAGAAGTTTACAAGGAATTGAATAGAAAATATGTTGATTGTTTTGGTGGCCCAGACAGAGCGCTGGCCAGTTTTTCGAATATTCAGAAAGCGATTAATTTTGCTATGACTTCATTTTTGACTACAGGCGGAATTCGTGGAGGATCAGAAAAGATTAATAAATTTCAGCCACGAAGTTTTAATATGGGAATTTCGAAAAAAGCTTTTGAAGCTTCAAAAGGTTTTGGCAACATTCATCCGGGCGAAGATCCCGATTTATCTATTCGTTTATGGAATCTTGGGTTTGAAACAAGACTGTTTCCAGAGGCTTTTGTGTATCATAAACGCAGAATTGACTGGGAAAAATTCTCTGTTCAGGTAAATAAATTTGGCAAGGCAAGACCTATATTAAATAGCTGGTATCCAGAACACAATAAGCTTACTTTTTTCTTTCCGACTGCTTTTTTATTAGGCTTATTATTAGCTTTTTTACTGTTAATTTTCAATATTGATATATTATTACAATTATATTTCGTATATTTCGTTATAATTTTTCTTACAGCAAGTATTCAAAACAGAAGTTTAAGAATTGGGTATTTGTCTGTAATAGCAGTTTGGAAACAATTTTATGGTTACGGAACGGGATTTTTAGAATCATTTATAAAAATTATCCTTCTAAAGAAAAAACCACAAGAAGCTTTTCCTCGTATGTTTTTTAAAGTATAATATGACAAAAGTTATTGGCTTAACGGGCGGAATTGGCAGCGGAAAAACAACAATTGCCAATTATTTTAGTGAATTGGGAGTTCCTGTTTATATTGCTGATGATGGAGCCAAAAAAGTCATGCAGTCTGAAAGTATTATAAATGAAATAAAAAAAGTATTTGGCGAAGGTCTTTTTGAAAATGATATTTTAAACAGAGCTAAGCTTGCCGAAATTGTTTTTAATGATAAAGATAAACTTGCACAATTAAATGCAATCGTTCATCCGGCAGTAAAAAATGATTTTGAGGTATGGTTATTGCAACATAAAAATTACGAATATATAATATATGAAGTTGCTATTTTATTTGAAAGTGGCAGATATAAAGATTGCGATCTTATAATAACAGTTACTGCCCCGGAAGAAACTAGAATTGAAAGAGTCTTAAAGCGCGACAATACCACACGTGAGCAGGTTTTAAGCAGAATGCAAATGCAATGGAGTGATGAAAACAGAATTTCCAGAAGCAATTTTGTTATTAATAACGATAATCTTAAAAATGCCAGAAAAGAAGTTGTTAAAATTCTTAAAATATTGAATATTAAACAAAATCAGTCTTAAATGTTAATATTTGGTTAATGTATTATTTAGTATATTGTTAAAATATTAATTTTGTTTCGATGAATAAATTATTTTTTAGAATACTTGTTTTGTTGATGAGCTTGTCTTTAATCGGGATAATTCTTGTCCAGGTATTTTGGTTCAACTCTTCGTTCAAAAATAATGACGAACAATTTAAATACCACGTTACACAGGTTATTGGCAATGTTGCTGATAAACTTGAACAGCAGGAAGAATACAGTTTTTACGATAAATACAACCGTATAAAAGACAGTACTGGCAAAATTCCTAAAAAAGAAGATCTACTAGAGGTTCTTTATGTTCAGAGAAATACAAAAACAAATAAAACGATTGTATATTCTAATACACTTACTTCTGAAGATTATGATATAAGCGGATCGCTTTTTAATAAAAAATTCAGCAGTGAGAGATTTAAAAATTTCAGTTCAAAACGAGTAACAGAAGTTTACAATAATAATAACGGTATCGATAATAATGCTTTGGGACAAAGTATTATACCAGACTTAAAGATAGAAAAATCCGGTAGTTTAGATATTTTAAATAAAGTTCAGCAACAGATTCAGTATAAGGATATTGCTTCTCTAACTCCTATCGAAGGGAGAATTACAAAAGATAAGCTACATAAACTATTACGTAAAGAGCTGGAAGAATATGGTGTAAAAACCAAGTTTGAATTTGGAGTTCTTAATAGCGGTTTGGCAACAAAGATAAAATCTGATGGTTTTCATTATGATAAAGATGCGAGTTACCATATACCAATATATACTGATAATGAAGGAAATAGTAAATATGAATTATTCATTACGTTCCCTCATAAAAAGAAGTTCTTATTATCAGAATTATTAAGCATAACTATATTATCAATCATTTTTACACTGATTATAATTATAGCTTATACAAGTGCATTGAACCAATTATTACGTCAAAAACATATTTCTGAAATCAAAACAGATTTTATAAATAATATGACGCATGAGTTTAAAACTCCAATTGCGACAATAAATTTAGCGCTTGATGCGATAAAGAATCCAAAGATTATTGAAGATAAAGAAAAGGTTTATCGATATCTTCAAATGATTAGGGATGAAAACAAAAGAATGCACGCTCAGGTTGAAAACGTTCTTCGTATTTCTAAATTAGAAAAAAGAGAACTTGATATTACAAAAGAACCTACTGCAATTCATGATATTATTGATGATGCAATTGAGCACGTAAATTTAATTTTAGAAGACAGACAAGGAACTGTTGTAAAGCACTATAATGCTGCCAGAACAACATCTTTGATAAATGAAGTACATTTTACGAATGTCTTGGTTAATATTTTAGAAAATGCCATAAAATATTCTCCGGATGTTCCTGAAATTGAAATTTTTACAGAGAATGTTAAAGACATGATTCTGATAAAAGTTAAAGATAATGGCCTAGGTATGAGTAAAATTGCTCAAAAAAGAGTTTTTGAGAAATTTTACAGAGAACACACAGGAGATTTACATAACGTAAAAGGGCACGGTTTGGGTCTTGCGTATGTAAAAAGGATAGTTGAGGATCACAATGGTCAAGTATATGTTGAAAGCGAAAAAGGAAAAGGTAGCACCTTTATAATAAAAATACCATTAATAAATTAAAATATGGAAAATAATAACAAAAGAATACTTTTAGTAGAAGATGACCTTAATTTTGGGGCAGTTCTTAAAGATTATCTAATGTTAAATGACTTTGAAGTTACTTTAGCTAAAAACGGTATGGAAGGTTTCGAGAAATTCAAGAAGGACGTATATGATTTATGTATTCTTGACGTAATGATGCCTTATAAAGATGGTTATACTTTAGCAAAAGAGATTAGAGAAAAAAATAGCGAAGTGCCAATTATTTTCTTGACTGCAAAATCTATGAAAGAAGATGTGCTAAAAGGATACAAAGCGGGTGCTGATGATTATTTGAATAAACCTTTTGATTCAGAAGTTTTATTGATGAAAATCAAAGCGATCATTCAAAGAAAATCTGCAGATACAAAAGCAGAACAAGTTCAGTTTGAGTTTAATATTGGTAAATTCCACTTAAATTCTAAACTTAGATTTTTAACTTTCGAAAATGATGAGCCAATAAAATTATCTCCAAAAGAGAATGAATTGCTTAAAATGTTGATTCTTCATGAAAATGATTTAATGCCAAGAGAATTAGCATTAACAAAAATCTGGAGAGATGATAACTACTTTACTTCAAGAAGTATGGACGTTTACATTGCAAAATTAAGAAAATATCTAAAATCTGACGAAGATGTTGAAATTTTAAACATTCACGGTGAAGGTTTCAGATTAGTTGTTAAAAGCAAAGTAACAGAATAAAACAGAAACAAACTAGTTCATCCAAAAAATCAAAAAGCTCTGAGAAATCAGGGCTTTTTTTTTGTGCTTAAAAATGTTTTGCATTTTGTGTCATTTCGACGAAGGAGAAATCACACTAGAAACTCCGCACAGGTTGTCGCCAATCTTTGTAGATATACGAGTGTGATTTCTCCCTTCGGTCGAAATGACACAGATAATGTGGAATTTTAAAAGCCATTTCTTGCTGTCTGAATAATTTTTTTTCTTGGTGAAGAAAAAAAAAAGATATTACTTTTTTAAAGTATAAGTATTTGGTTTGTAGATTTATAATGTGTTTTTTCGAACTCAAAAAACACCTCATTTATTTTTTTACACGAATTTTTTTAATAATAATTTGGAAAATCAAAAAACTATTCTGAATATTTGCAGACGAAAAAAATAATAATAACCCTTTAATAACGAAGAAAATGTTTGTATTTACATCATCATCTCAAAGCTTCACACCAAACGAATTTTGTGCAGCGCTTCTTCGTGGCTTATTTCAATCTTAGAAATTCATTTTTAGATATATAAAAAAGCCCGAAGACATTTAGTTTCGGGCTTTTTTTATTCTAGACACTTCAAATTTTCCCGAATAATCGATTTATTATTTATCCCAAAAGGATAAAAGATTCCGCACGCTTATCTTATTCAAACTATTCAGTTTTGGAAAGCATCAGCTTGCACAACAACAAGAATAATTAAACAATTTATGGGAAATAAATTATCCGGAAAAGACCTGATTAAATTAGGCTTTCCTAAAAACAATTCAATAAACATAGCCTTAGGGCAAATAAACAGATATAGAAAAAGAGAAAAAAAAGAATCTATTCTAACAGAAGCAAAAGAGGTTTTACTGCACCCTGAAAAATTTGAAGGAGACGGAACCTGGGGAAAAGTTGCCGAAGGTTTAATAAAGCCGGTTCAGGTAAGGATGCATCAGCTTAAAACAACAAGAGTTCCTTTTACGATTTTTGGAGAAAATGAAATTGACGAACAAGCTAAGTTTCAATTGTATGATTCATTAAAATTACCAATTTCAGTTGCAGGCGCTTTAATGCCGGATGCACATTCAGGTTACGGATTACCAATTGGTGGCGTATTAGCAACAGATAATGCTGTTATTCCATACGGAGTTGGAGTAGATATTGGCTGCCGAATGAGTCTGTCAATTTTTGATATACCGGCTTCTTATTTCAAAGGAAAAGAGCATCAATTGCAGGCAATTTTAAAAGATAATACCAAATTTGGAATGAATGAAACTCACGCGACAAAAGCAGATCATGATGTTTTTTATAAAAGTGAATTTCAGGATATTCCACTCTTAAAGAACCTTTTACCAAAAGCCTATAAACAATTGGGAAGTTCCGGCGGAGGAAATCATTTTGTTGAGTTTGGTATTGCAAAGATTGATAATCCTGAAAACGAATGGAAGTTGGGAGCAGGTGAGTATTTTGCTGTATTGTCACACAGTGGTTCTCGTGGTTTAGGTGCAAACATTGCTAAACATTACACGTATTTAGCCACTAAACAATGCCCGTTGCCAAGAAATGTGCAGCATTTGGCCTGGCTTGATTTGAACACACATGACGGACAAGAATATTGGCTGGCAATGAATTTAGCAGGAGAATATGCTAAAGCGTGTCATGATGATATTCATAGAAGAATCGCCAAAGCAATAGGAAAAAGAGTAGTGGTAACGATAGAAAACCATCACAATTTTGCCTGGAAAGAAATGGTCGACGGCAAAGAATGTATTGTACACAGAAAAGGCGCAACGCCCGCTGCTGAAGGTCAGCTTGGCATAATTCCGGGTTCTATGACGGCTCCGGGATATATTGTGAAAGGAAAAGGAAATGCAGCAAGTTTAAATTCGGCCTCGCATGGGGCAGGACGTTTGTTTTCGAGATCAAAATGCAAAAGTACTTTCACGCAAAGTGATATTAAAAAAGTATTGAAAGCGAATGATGTAACCTTAATTGGGGGAAATATAGACGAAGCTCCAATGGCTTACAAAGACATTACAAAAGTAATGGGAAATCAAACGGATTTGGTTGAAGTTTTGGGAACTTTTACACCGAGAATTGTTAGAATGGACCGATAAAAGATAAAGATTATGGAAAGATTTCAAGATGAAAACAAATGGTTGGCAAGCTTTGGAAATATTGTAAATATTAAGTGCCCTAAATGTACTTTACAAGCAGTTGTAAAAAGAACATTTGAATCTGAATTTTATTATAGAGATAAAAAAATTTTAGAATGTAAAAATTGCCATTATTCAGTAAAAGAAGGTATAGTAAAATACAGAGCATATGTAGATGCCTATTGTTGTAACAATGAAGATAAAATAAAGTTTAAGTCGCAATTGCTAAATGAAAAGCCACATAAAATTAAATTAAAATGCTTGATATGTAATGAGATTAAAGAGTTTACACCTTATATTGAGGAGGTTCGTTTTGTTTTAAATTCAGATACTGCAGTAGTCAGGGAAGGTTGTTTTAATGCTGAATTATGGTATCAGAAAGAATTTGATGAATCAATTTTTTGGGCATTTAATTTAGAGCATATTAATTATCTGGAAAGATATATTAAAGCAGAATTACGTGAGAGAAGCAATAAAGGAAGTTCTAGCGGAAGCCTAATTTCAAGACTTCCAAAATTTGTAAAAGAAGCAAAAAATAGACAAAAGCTTCTTAAAATTATAGAAAGATGGAAAAAATAATTCAGATAACAGCGGGTCGCGGACCTGCAGAATGCACTTGGGTTGTCGCCCAAGTGCTTAAAAAAGTTTTGGAGGAAGCGCAAGAACAACATTTAGAAGTAATTCTGCTTCAAAGAGAAGTAGGTGACGAAAACGGAACTATTGAAACAGCAACTATCTCTGTAAAAGGAAAAAATGTGGATCAGTTTGTGAGTTCATGGGTTGGAACAATTCAATGGATTGGTCAGAGTCAGTTTAGAAAAATGCACAAACGTAAAAACTGGTTTATTGGCATTTTTGAAATTGAACCGCAAAAAAACGCATCAATTTTAGAAAATGATATTCAATATCAGGCCATGCGTAGTTCAGGCGCGGGCGGACAACATGTTAACAAAGTGAGTTCTGCGATTAGAGCAACTCACATTCCCACAGGAATTGCAGTTGTTTCTATGGACAGCCGTTCGCAACATCAAAACAAAAAACTGGCGACAGAAAGATTATTAAAAAAATTAGAAGACGAAAAATTAATTCAACTTAAGAATCACGTTGGAAAACAATGGGAAAATCAGCTCAATATTGAACGGGGAAATCCGGTTAGGGTTTTTACCGGAAGTGATTTCAAAAAGAATAAAGTTGAGAAAAACTACAAAGGAACTCGTCAGAAATTAAAAAACGATTTACGAAATGAGCATAATTAAAAACTTGGTCACAAAAAACAATGATGATATGCGAATTATATGTGACCAAAAAAACAATAAATATCGACACATAAAATGAAAACAATTGATAAATACCTTTTTCAGGCTTTGGATAACTATCCATATTCGCTTGAAGAAACGATTGAATCTTTAGATTATGCTTTTTCTTATGATGCAAAAAATACAATGGTTTTGTGTTTGTACGGAAGAATTCAGGCAGAACAATTAATGAATTATGAAGAGGCAAAAACCTATTTTCAGGAAGCTTTAGCGATTAATATTCATGCTCTTGAAGTGTATCCGTACTATTTAAAGACATTGATTTTAAATGAAGATTACGAAGAAGCACAAAAATTAATCGATTTTGCTTTGACGGTGAAAGGAATCAATAAATCAGAAATTTATATTAAGAAAGCAATTCTTTTAGAAGCGCAAAACGAATTTAAAAAAGCATTGAAAGAAATTAAAAATGCGAAACTTCATTTGTTGCAATTTAATTATGAATCTGATATTATAGATGTTGAGAAGAGAATTGAAAATAAAATTGATTTGCTTAAAAAGAAGAAAGAGAAGAAATCTAAAAAAGGTTCTAAAAAGAAATCGAAATGATTTTAATAAAAAAACGATGCAAATTGCATCGTTTTTTTATTGATTGCAATTTCCTGCAAGGTTTTCAAAACCTTGTAGGTTTGCCATTTAAATTGTGATATCGAAATTTAAATCAAATGCTTACAAATGTAAATACCTACAAGGTTTTGAAAAACTTGCAGGAATGGGATCGGAATTTATTTCCAATGTAATTCTAAGGCAAAACACGTTTTCTCGCCTTTTGTAATACTGAATATTGCAGTCGTATGATCGTCGTCTTCACTTTCATGAATTACGACATTATCTTTTAAAGAAAGCTCTTTCATGAAATTCATTTCAAAGCTTTTAACTTCTTGTTTTAGAATTCTTTTTGGTTCTACATGATCTAGACACCACTCTAAATATTTTACATTATTAACGTGATTTACAATGTCTAAATCTGATAAATAAACTATTTTTTCAAAAACAGCTTCTTTTTCATGATTGATGTTTATTTTCGAAAACCCTTCTGTTGTAGCTCTTTTTTCAGGAAATAATTCGAAATGTTCGTATGGTAAAGCTAATGCTTCGGGGCGACGAATTTGGGTATTAAATACTGCCCAATACGTTTCGCAGCCTACAATTTTCTTTCCGTTTACATACATTTCAAGCGCACGTACAGAACGTGAATTTTCTAAACTGTTGATCCATGTTTTTACGGTTACAACATCCTGCCATTTTGGTAAAGCGGTGATTTCGACACGCATTCTGCTTAAAACCCAGGCTTGATGAAATTCCTGCATATCAAAAAAACTAATGCCTCCAACTTCAGAATGTGCCGCTGCTGTTAATTGTAAAATATTACATAAATCGGTATATTTTAAATAACCGTTTGGTGTGCATTGCGTGAAATTGATTTCCCAGTCTTTACTTAAAACGGACGTGAAATTTGGAGATATTGGCATTTTTTAATTTTTTTTTTAGAGAATAGAAGATAGAATAAAGAGGATAGATTTTTGATTTTTACTTTAGAATATTTTCTATGTAAGCTATTATTTCTTTTCTGTCTGTCGCGTAATCAAACCATTTTGTGTTTTCGTTTCTTTTGAACCACGTTAATTGCCTTTTGGAGAATCTTCTTGTATTTTTTTTAATTTCTTCTATGGCAAATGGCAACGTGAATTCTTCGTCAAAATAACTAAATAATTCTCTATAACCAACGGTTTGAAGCGCATTTAACGCTTTATTTGGATATAAAGATTTTGCTTCTTCCAGCAATCCTTCGTTCATCATAATGTCAACGCGTTGGTTAATACGGTTGTAAATGATTTCTCTGTCAGCATCAAGACCAATTAGAATAGGAGTGAAGTTTCTATTGTTTTTCTTCTGATTTAGAAATGATGAATACGGTTTTTGAGTTCCGATGCAAACTTCTACAAAACGCATCATTCGTTGTGGGTTTTGAAGTGTTTGTGGATTTTCTACTTTAATTTTTTGATAATATTCCGGATCTAAGTGTTGCAATTGTTCCTGAAGATATTCAATTCCGAGTTTTTCGTAATTTGAATTTACTTCTGATCGTATTTCGGGATCTATTTCAGGAAATTCATCAAAACCTTTTAAAATAGCATCAACATACAAACCGGAACCTCCAATTAAAATTGCAAAATCATTATTTTGATATAATTCTTCTAATTTTAAAAGTGCTTCTTTTTCGTAATCGCCAACGGTATAATTTTCAAAAATCGATTTATTTTGAATGAAATGGTGTTTTGCTGAGTTTAATTCTTGGTGATTGGGAACTGCAGTTCCAATGGTCATTTCTTTAAAAAACTGACGGCTGTCACAAGATATTATTTCGCATTTAAAATGCTGTGCCAAAGCAATACTTAAGGCAGTTTTGCCTATAGCTGTTGGTCCGACAATAGTGATTAAGTACTTCATATTTTTTTAGCCCAGATGGAAGCGAAAACCCCGGACTTATGTTTGTTAGTTTTTTTGGTATAAAAGAGCGACTTTAGAAGCTCCTTTTATGGCTTAAAAAAACAACAAAGATAAGGAGGAGTTGGAGCGTACAGCTGGAAATAGCTCCTTAAATTAATTATTTGGTAGTTCGGTTCCGCATTGATAACAATATTTTGCATTATCAAAATGGAGTTGAGAATTACATTTTTTGCATTGTTTTTTTCCACTTACAGCATTGTTTTTAAGACTGCTTTTTGCGAATTCAGCCGTTACAATTCCGGTTGGAACGGCAATTATTCCGTAACCCAAAATCATGACTAAAGAAGCAACGAATTGTCCGAGTGGTGTTTGTGGCGAAATGTCTCCGTAACCAACTGTTGTTAAGGTTACAATTGTCCAATAAATGCTCATTGGAATACTTGTAAAACCTGATTCCCGGCCTTCAATTAAATACATTATTGAGCCAATTATTACGGTGCTTATAAGTACAAAATAAATGAATACAAGAATTTTTTCTTTACTGGCTTCAATTGCTTCGCGCAGTTGTACTGATTGATGTGATATTTGTGGTATATGCAAGATTTTGAATAACCTGAAAAAACGTAACGCTCTTACTATAGAAAGTATACTTGCTCCGGGAAAAAATATTGATAAATACATGGGTAAAACGGCAAGTAAATCGATAATTCCGTAGAAACTAAAGATGTATTTTACTGGTTTTTGTATTGAAATGATTCGTAAGATATATTCGATCGTAAAAAATACGGTAATAATCCATTCGCAAATAATAAGTTGAGTGTGGTATTTTTGGTTGATTCCCTGAACGGTTTCCATCATTATCAAAATGACACTCAAAAGTATTAATCCCAACAAAACCAAGTCGAACATTCGGCCTAAAATAGTATTAGTACCGTAAAGAACGACTTTGATTTTCTCTCTAAAAATTTCGTATTTCGATTTCATTTTTCTCATAATAACAAAGATAATGAAAGTTTAGGTGTGTTAAAAATGAAGAATTTTAAGCGATTTGCTTTTACGAATGTGATTTTGAATAATGTTCTTAACATCACGATTATTCTGCATCGGAATTAAAATATTCTTCAGAATATCAATATTTGTAATTTGATAATTCAAATCGTAATATGCATAACCTTTATAAACACCGTTTTCGATTAGAATTGCACTTCTTTCGTTTACATTTCTGCCTCTGTCCAACAAAATCATGCTTTTATTTTCAAAACTGTTTTCAGCAATAAATTCCTGTACTCTGGCATTGTAGATTTCCTTGGTAATTTCGCCAATACAAGCGCCGTCACATTCTTTAATTTTATATTGAAAGCATTCTTTTTTAGTCTGGTAAAGCCCGGTTAACTTTTGGCACAAATGGTATTTTGCAGTAAACTTAAATAATGCATTTTTACCTTCTTGTAAGCTGGTGTAAGAAGTAATTTCTTTTTTACGTCCATCTGCTTTTTCCAGCTTTAAGTTTAAATAACCATTGGCATCTTTCTCAACATATAACGCAAACGGAAAATTAGTTTTTCGTTGTGAGCGATTGTATTTTGGCCTGTTTATTTTTATTTCTTCGCTTTCTTTTAATAATGCGAGTAATTCACTGCCGGTTTCATCATAAGTAATGGTAAAAACTTCGGCTTGTATTTTTTTACTTTTGGTTGTAATTCCGGTAAAATGCTGATTGACTCTTTTTTTGATATTTTGACTTTTGCCAATGTAAATTAAAGTTCCACTTTGGTTATGTATATAATATACACCGGTTTTAGCGGGCATTTGACCTACCAAATCGAGTAATTTTGGAGCAATTCCTTTTTCGACTTCTAACTTTATAAAATCTTTTACAATAGTTTTTTCTAAGTCTTTTTCAAGAAGCATCTTGAACAACTTTGTAGTTGCCATAGCGTCTCCGCTGGCACGATGTCTGTCTGCCATCGGAATTCCTAATGCACGAACTAATTTTCCTAAACTATAGGATGGCTGCTCCGGAATTAATTTTTTGGCAAGTTCTACTGTGCAAAGTGTTCTGGCTTCGAAATCATAACCTAAACGTCTAAATTCAGTTCGTAAAATTCGGTAATCGAAAGAAGCGTTGTGGGCTACAATAATACAATCTGAAGTGATTTCTATAATTCGTTTGGCTACTTCAAAAAATTTAGGTGCAGAATGCAACATAGCATTATTTATCCCGGTTAATTTCACCACGAAAGGCTGAATCGGAATTTCAGGATTAACGAGGCTAATAAATTGATCCACTACTTCGTGACCGTCAAATTTATAAATGGCGATTTCTGTAATTCCCTCTTCATTAAACTGGCCTCCAGTTGTTTCTATGTCTAGTATTGCGTACAAATTCAGTATTCAGTCTCAGTTTTAGTAATCAGTTTTGCGTATAGATTCACCGAAGTGTCTCTTACTATAAGTGGTCTTTGATAATCAACGACCTCCAAAAATGCTGCTTCCAATGCGAACCATTGTACTTCCAGATTCTATTGCTAATTGGTAATCTCCTGACATTCCCATTGAAATTGTCGAAAAATTATCTAATGCAGGGGATTGCAGTGTGCTTTTTTGTTGTTCTATTGAATCAAAAATAGATTTTAAATGTGTAAATTCTTTTTTAATCTGGTTTTGGTTTTCTGTGAAGGTCGCCATTCCCATTAAACCTAAGATACGAATGTTTTTCAATTCTATCAACTCTGATGAAGATAATAATTCATTTAATTCATTTTCATCCAAACCAAATTTAGATTCTTCTTCAGCAATATATATTTGAAGAAGGCAATCTATTGTTCTGTTGTTTTTTAAAGCTTGTTTGTTGATTTCCTGTAATAATTTCAAACTGTCAACTCCGTGAATCAAATTTACATAAGGCGCCATAAATTTGACTTTATTTGACTGTACATGACCAATCATATGCCATTGAATGTCTTTTGGCATTTGTTCCCATTTCTCCGTCATTTCCTGGATCTTGTTTTCTCCAAAAATGCGCTGCCCGGCTTCGTAGGCTTGCATTAAGTCTGAAACTGGTTTGGTTTTAGAAACTGCAACTAGAGTTACGTGTTCAGGAAGTGCTGATTTTATTTGAATCAGATTTTGCTTTATTGCACTCATTTTCGATTGTAAATCTTTAATATTTCATTATTTTTTTCGTTCACCCAGCTTTTTACATTAATGAAAGAACTTTTTATTTCTTTTGGATCGTCTAATTCTGCAAGACTCAAGCTGAATGTTTCTGAAATATCTTCTTTATTCTTTTCTGATTTAATAATTCTAATTTTTACATAAAAAAGCGATGTTTTAAAATAATAAAACTCACCATAAATATTTTCAGTATATGCATTTTCGTAGTGAATTCCCTGATGAAATTCTCCTTTTATTAAATTAGTGTATTTATCAAAATTATATCTTCTCTGTTCTATTTGTGATAATGCATTGTATTTCTCTTCATTAAAATGATGCTGATAAAGATCGTATGAGAAACCTCCGCTTCCGTTTAAAATTTTTGTTTTTTTTCTCTTTTCTTTAATTTCTAAAGTTGCGCCTATTTTTCCTTCAGAAATTATATATCTGCCATTTTTTTCAGAGATGCTATCAATTTCATGAATTGTAAACTGTTTATTAGAATTTGGATCTGTGTTTTGAGATATACAAATTGTTACTGTAAAATACACAAAAATTAAAAACAGATTCCTCATAATTGTTTAGATTATTTTCTAAATAAACTGCTTCGAAATTTTCTCTGCTTTTTTGCTTTCGCTGTAATCGTAAAAACCTTCACCAGATTTTACACCCAGCTTTCCGGCTCTAACCATATTTACTAAAAGTGGGCAAGGAGCGTATTTTGGATTTTTGAAACCTTCGTACATTACATTTAAAATAGCAAGACAAACATCAAGACCAATAAAATCAGCCAACTGAAGCGGTCCCATTGGGTGTCCCATTCCTAATTTCATTACGGTATCAATTTCATAAACACCAGCAACTTTGTTGTATAATGTTTCGATTGCTTCATTAAGCATTGGCATTAAAATTCTGTTGGCAACGAATCCTGGATAATCATTTACTTCAACAGGTGTTTTACCTAATTTTTCAGATAAATCCATGATGATTTTAGTGACTTCATCGCTGGTATTGTATCCGCGAATAATTTCAACCAATTTCATAATTGGCACCGGATTCATAAAATGCATTCCGATAACACGTTCAGGATGTGCAACAACGGCTCCAATTTGTGTAATGGAAATTGAAGAAGTATTGGTTGCTAAAATTGTATTGTGAGAACAAGCTTCGTTTAATTGTTTAAAAATGTTCAGTTTTAACTCTACATTTTCTGTAGCAGCTTCAACTACTAGATCAACACCAACAACACCATCTTTTATATCTGTATAGGTAATAATATTGGTGATTGTTTTGGCAACATCTTCTTGGGTAATTGTTCCTTTAGACAGCATTCTGTCTAAGTTTGCGGCAATAGTTGCCATTCCTTTATCTAATGATTTCTCAGAAACATCAATTAGTTTTACAGTAAAACCACTTTGTGCAAAAGTATGAGCAATTCCGTTACCCATTGTTCCTGCACCAATTACAGCTATAGTTTTCATTTGATTTTGGTATTTTAATTTTAAAAGTTAAGGTTTAAAGTGACTTTTTTGCCAACTTTAAACCTTAAAAATAATGAGTTATATTTTTGTATTATTTATCGAAGCAATCTATAATTTGATAGGCTACTCGTAAGGCATCTGTAGCTTGTTCAAGCGTTACAACCGGAGTTGTATTTGTATTTATTGCATGTGCAAAAGATTCTAATTCGTCAAGAATTGCATTGTTTTGCTCTACGTCAGGATTTGTAAAATAGATTTGTTTTTTTACACCTTCCGCATTTTGCAGGATCATATCAAAATCTCCAGGAACTTCCGGAGCATCTTTCATACGAACAACTTCACATTTTTTCTCCAGAAAATCTACTGAAATGTAAGCGTCTTTTTGAAAGAAACGTGTTTTACGCATGTTTTTCATCGAAATTCTGCTTGCCGTTAAATTGGCAACACAACCATTTTCGAATTCAATTCTTGCATTGGCAATATCAGGAGTTTCACTAATAACTGAAACACCACTTGCGTTAATATTTTTAACTTTTGAATTAACAACACTCAAAATAGCATCAATATCATGAATCATTAAATCCAGAACTACAGGAACATCAGTACCACGCGGATTAAACTCGGCCAAACGATGCGTTTCTATAAACATCGGATTTTCGATCATGTTTTTTGTTGCAATAAATGCTGGATTAAATCGCTCGACATGACCAACTTGTCCTTTTACGTTGTATTCTTTTGCTAAAGCAATAATTTCTTCTGCTTCTTCAACGGTATTGGCAATTGGTTTTTCTATAAAGATATGTTTACCTGATTTGATTGCTACTTTGGCACATTTGTAGTGTGAAAGTGTTGGCGTTACAATATCGATGACATCGACAGCGTGTATTAATTTTGCAATTGTGCTGAAGTTTTTATAACCAAATTCTTTTGAAATTCTTTCGGCATTTTCCTGATTTTCGTCGTAAAATCCAACTAATTCGTATTTGTCAGATTGTTGTAATAAGCGTAAATGTATTTTACCAAGATGACCAGCACCTAAAACTCCTACTTTTAACATGAGAATGTATTTTAAACAAAAATAGAATTTATTTGTTGAATGTAAAAATGAATGCAATAAAGATTTAGCGATTTAATAATTAAAAATCAATATTTGATTTCTTTTTTAGTTTCTTATTTTTGCAAAAATAAAACCTGCCCATTTTGAAAGATACCGCAAAACATCAAGGACTTCGTAATCAATTAGTAAGCACTTTAGAACAAAAAGGAATTACTGACAGAGCGGTTTTGGACGCCATAAAAAAAATCCCAAGACACCTTTTTTTAAATTCAAGTTTTGAAGATTATGCTTATCAGGATAAGGCATTTCCCATTGGCGCAGGACAAACTATTTCTCAGCCTTACACAGTTGCTTTTCAATCTCAGTTATTAGAAGTTAAAAAAGAACATAAAATTCTGGAAATAGGAACAGGTTCAGGTTATCAAACTGCTGTTTTGTGCATGTTGGGCGCTAAAGTTTATAGCATTGAAAGACAAAATGAATTGTTTAAACAAACCTCAAATTTGTTTCCGAAATTGAATATTCGTCCAAAACATTTGTCTTTTGGAGACGGTTATAAAGGATTACCAAGTTATGCACCGTTTGATAGTATTATCGTTACGGCTGGCGCTCCTTTTATTCCGCAACCATTAATGGCGCAGTTAAAAATTGGCGGAAGGCTTGTTATTCCGTTAGGAGAAGATGTTCAGATTATGACTTTATTAATCAGGAAAAACGAAACTCAATTTGAAAAACATGAGTTTGGAGAGTTTCGATTTGTTCCTTTATTAGAAGATAAAAATTAAAAAGAAAAGCCCATTGAGTTGGGCTTTTTTATTGTGTCAGCATTGCAATGTATTTTTCTAAACTTTCTTTCTCAGTCTGAGCAATAAAAAGCAAAAAATCTTCTTTATCTTTTTTGGTTTGAGCTGTTTCTAATGCTTGATAATATCGCATTCGATTTTCATAATCTCCTTTTATATTAGCAATTACATAACCTTTTTGCATTAAAATTAAATTCATTATTAATCGGGAAGTTCTTCCGTTTCCATCAATAAAAGGATGAATTGTAACTAATCTTTCATGCATTTCTGCAGCTAAAATTACCGGATGTAATTTGTTTTTATTGATTTCGTACCAAATAAAATATTCTTCTATTTCCTGAGTAACCATCAAAGGTTGTGGAGGCATATAGTTGCTGCCCTGAATCATAACCTGAACTTTACGATAACGACCTGCGTCTTCGGGAATAATTCCTCTCAAAATTAAATTATGAATAGATAGAAGATCACGTTCGTTTAAAGAATTGTTTTTATTCATTAAATCTTTAATAAAAGCAATAGCTTCGTGATGATTTATCGCTTCCAGATGCTCTCTCATACTTTTTCCTGAAATAGTCAAACCTTCATTAATGACCATATCAGTTTCGCGAAGTGTCATTGTATTTCCTTCAATTCTATTGCTTTCAAAGGTATATTCAAGTTCGAATACCTGCTTAATTTTGTCACTGTCAAATTGCTTATAAGAATCTAGTTTATCTTTTAAGGCATCGATCTCTTTTAGGATTTTTTCTAAAGATGTTGATAATTTTAAATTTGATGCAGCTTTGTTGTATTTAATTTCATCTTCTGCAAGTTTTAGTGCTTTCAAAGCAAACTCATCATTGCCAATTTCATAAAGAATTTTTTCTTTAAGCCATGCAATCATCAGAGTTTCATAATCGATTTCTAGAAGTTGAGAAAGTTTAGAAATTTGCTCTCGGGTTGGTTTTCTTGTTCCGGATTCAAATTTGCTAATTAATGCCTGATCAATGCCAAGTATTTGTGCGACTTCACGGGTTTTTAAACCTTTTTGCTCCCGTCCATTTTTTAAAAGTGATTTCACGATGGTAATTTAAGTCTTGACAAAATTAGTCATTATACGATTTCAAAAAAAAGCAATATTCTAGATATTGCTTTTCTATTCTGTTATTTTTTAGGCAAAGAACCGTCTTTTCTCATTTCTGCCACAACTGCCTGCATAATAGCATCTACAGTTTGACCAACATCTGTTACATATTCAGATTTTGTAGTTCCCGTCCAGATAAGCTTATTCTCTTTTAATGAAAATATATTTGTTTCTACCATATATGATGTAGTTTCCTGATAATATCCCGGGTCATAAAAAGTTGGAGAATACATGCCGTACCAATTTCCAAAACCATAACCATACATACCTGTGTACATTCCATCAAAACCTCCATAATACATTCCGGTATATGTTCCTGGAACATAGTTGGTTTCCTTGTCGATACTTACTAATCGCATTGTAATAACGCCATCAAAATTTTCGTCTTGTAAAATTTTTAATTTTTGTTCCTTAGTAAGATTTGAAGTGGTTTCGTTTAAATACTGATAAGATGTTTTGAATATAGCATTACCGGCGGCAATTCTATTTTCAGCGACTCTTCTTGACGCTTCATCTTTTAATAAAACAACAACTAATACTTTTTTAAAATGTTCCTGAGCTACTGTAATTTTAGGATCTCTCCAACTGCTAACAATAGAAGTATTACTGCCGCAACTCAAAAACATAAGAAATACTAATAAAATTAAATACCTTTTCATATCCTATACAATTAAATTGTAGTAAAAATAAGTGTAAAATTCTAAAATACAGGCTGTTGAGTAAATTAATTGTATGCCTTCTTAATTCGGTCTAAGTCGCGTTTAGTGTCTTGTTCTTTTAGAGATTCGCGTTTGTCGTAGTTTTTCTTTCCTTTACAAAGTCCGATTTGCAATTTTGCAAGACCTTTTTCATTTGTAAATAATTTCAAAGGAACAATAGTTAATCCTTTAGCCTGAACACTTTTATGAAGGCTTTTCAATTCTTTTCTATTTAGAAGCAATTTTCTTTCGCTTCTTGATTTATGATTGAACTGGTTTCCAAACGAATATTCTTCGATATAAGTATTTATCGCAAAAAGTTCAAGATTACTAAATTCACAAAAGCTTTCAGTAATATTAGCTTTCCCTAATCTTATAGATTTAATTTCAGTTCCGGACAAAACGATTCCGGCAGTATAGGTGTCGATTATCTCATAATCAAATCGAGCTCTCTTATTAAGTATATTGACTGTTTTTAACATAAGTACAAATGTAAACAAAATTGAAAAACTTTTCAGTTTAAGATAATTAAAGATTTTTATCAATCTATGATTTTAATCATTCTGAAGAAAAAACCTTACTACTAAGTTTGTTAAATAATTTAAAAAATAAAACAGAAATGAAAAAGATTTTAACATTTATTAGCTTTGTATTGGTAGGTTTAACGATGAATGCCCAAGATACAAATCAAGGTCTAAAAGGAGCATGGTTTGCAACATCGCAATTTGGTTATCAGCAGACAAAATCTCCTGAATTAAAAAGTACAAATTTAGCTGTTCTTCCAATAGTTGGTACGTTCATAACTCCATCGGTAGCAGTTGGTGCTGGTATTGGTTATATTAATATTAAAGCAGATTCTGAAGTAGGAACAGTTGCTAAAACAGATTTATTCGTTTTTCAACCCTTGGCAAGAAAATATTGGAATGTAGCTGGTTCATTATACTTCTTCGGACAGGCAGCAATACCAGTAATTACCGGAAAAGAAAAAGAAAGCGGATTAAAAGTTAATCAGGTAGGATTGTCAGTATCAGGAGGTTTTGACTATTTTGTAACAAAAAACTTCTCAGTTGAGTTCTCTTATGATTTGGCCAATTTTACTTCAACAACTCTTAAACCTGAGAATGGGGAAAAAACAACGGTTACAAATTTTGGACTGGCTCATGTTGCAAATGTAGATCCATTTTATAATACGGCTATGGCAGGAAGTAATCCAAACTTAACATCTCCGCTTTCTTTTGGATTTAAATTTATATTCTAATTAATTCCAATTGATTTAGAATTCAATTTACTAATTTTGTAAAAAAACAAAGACCATACTTTTTTGAGTATGGTCTTTTTAATATTATTTATAAAATGCAAAATCAATCTAAAGATCCTTTACACGGAATTACGCTTCAATCTATATTAGAAAAATTAGTAGCGCATTATGGTTTTGATACTTTGTCAGAATTAATTCCGATAAAATGTTTTACATCAAATCCCAGTGTAAAATCGAGTCTTACTTTTTTAAGAAAAACCGATTGGGCACGCAAGAAGGTTGAAGAGTTGTATGTAAAATCTCTTCCTAAACTGACCAATTAATTATAATTTATACGAAAGCATTACGCCGCCACGGTACGGAAGCCATTCGCCGCTTTTGTTCCAATTAGGAGCTTTTTCATACCTTCCGGGAGTTCCATCGTTATAAAGACCATGATAAAAACCTTGGTGCCAGCCGCCGCCTGCAAAAATATCTAACAAGAATTTATCGTTTATTTTAATATTGTATCCTATTGTAACCCCTAATCTGTAACCAAAACCGTGTTCGTACATATTTGAGTTAAAATAATTCCATTTTTGTAATTCATAGACATCAGGACCTGCATGGCCACCTACATAAAATCCGTTGTATTTTTCTTTAAAATGATAACGAACTTCAGGAGTTAAAGTATAAAGTTTCATAGGATGGTGCCCATTGAAAGATTCCCAAAAAGAAGCCATAACATCAACACTAAAAGTGGTTTTTTCTCCAATACTTGTTTCAATTCCTATATTCGGTATTGCAATAAGAGCAGTAGCGGCATTAAATTTTAGATAAGTTTGACTTTGTAATTGAATAGAAAATAAAAGTATAAAGAGAATAGATAATTTTTTCATAAGGTGGATTTTCACTGCAAAAAAATAAGTTTTTAGTTACTTATTTAGCTACAAATATAACGCAAAATGAAAGCTTCTATTGTGAAAAAAGAAGATTTAATAGTCTTTCTACTCTATTAAAAAGTATAAAAATTTTATTTATCTAACAATGAGTAAATTACTTTATCTAAAAAACGGCCTTCGTAAAATTCAGATTCTTTAAAATGAGCTTCTTTTACAAAACCACACTTTTGTAATACTTTTTCTGATGCAAAATTTTCAGGATCAATTACAGCTTCGATCGAATGTAATTTTAAATCATCAAAACCATATCGAATTAATCTATTAACAGCTTCAGGAATAATTCCTTTACCATGAAATTCCGGTAATAACATATAACCAATTTCTGCACGATAATTTTCAGGCTGCATTCTGTAATAACCAATAATACCTAATAATTTCGGATTATCTTTTAAAGTAATTCCCCAATTGATACCAACGTTTGTTACGATTTTATCTTCAATCATAGCGATATGTTCCAAAGCATCTTCAGTATTTTTTACCAAAGGTCTCGGGATATATTTCATGGTTTCAGGATTCGAGCGTAATTCAAAAATTTCGTTTACATCTTCAGTAGTAATTCTTCTTAAAAGTAAACGTTCAGTTTCTATAATTGGGAATGGTGTAAAATTGAATTCTAACATCTTAAATCTTATAATATTTGTATACTGAATTTTGAATTGAATTCCTGGTTGGCATCCAAAAGTAAAACTCCTTCTTTTTCGAATAAATCTCCTGAATTATTGGCTGTATCTGAATAACCGAGCCAAGGTTCAATACATATAAACGGAGCTTGTTCTTTTGTCCAGATTCCCAAACTCGGAAAATCTTCAAAATCTACCTTAATATATGGTTTAGAGTTTTCAAGAATAGTAAGCGAATTCGATTCTAGAGTTTTAAAAATTAAAGCATCATTCTCAAATAATTTATAATCTAATGGAACTAAATTATTAGTAGTTTCTAAAACTTTTGTTTTGTCAGATATTAAATCATTCTCCAAAAGATAATACTTCAGCGTTTCTTCCTTTTCAAATTCAAAAGCATAATCTTCAAAATTTTCAGGCAAAGCAATTGCCGGATGCGCTCCAATCGAAAAAGGCATTTTAGTTTTACTCTTGTTAATTACTTTATATTGAATATCTAAAGTAGTTTCTTGAAGTGTGTAAATAAGCTGCAATTCAAATTCAAAAGGATATTTTTTTAAAGTTTCTTCATTCGATTGTAATGAAAAAACGGCACGATTTTCTGTTTTTTCAATCAATTCAAATTCCATATCACGAGCAAAACCATGTCTTGGCAACTGATATTTTTTTTCATTAATTTTATAAGTGTTGTTTTTCAAAGTCCCAACAATAGGAAAAAGAACAGGCGAGTGTTTTCCCCAGAAATCAGGATTACCTTCCCAGATATATTCTTTGTTTTGATTGTCTTTTAAAGAAAATAATTCGGCTCCCGCATGTTTTATAGAAGCTTTAAGTCTTGAATTTGTTATAGTTGTGTTCAAAATAGTATTAATTGAAAAGAATTAGTTTATTATCCTGATGTAAATATATTTTATAAATTTTATTTTTTTAGGAAAATGGCTTAAATTATTTTTTTGATAAAATTTTGCTAAAACTCAATATAAGCTTTAGTTTTTCTCTGTAAATAGCTTTTTTTTTCATTAATTTGCTACATAAACAGCTAAAAAATATGAAAAAACAATCCTCGAAAGCCTTATTAACCATGGCTTTGTTTGTAGGGATTTCTTCTGTTTGGGCGCAACAAACGCCAGCTACAACAGCAGTAAATCCAGTTAATAATTATAATTATCATGATGCATTTGCACCTCATTTTTATACAAAAAACGGAACTCCAACGCGATCAGCAAGTGGTCAGCCAGGAGTTGAGTACTGGCAAAACAGAGCTGATTATCAGATATCGGCAAAATTAAACGGAACATCTAATGAAATTGTTGGTACAGATGAAATTACCTATACTAATAATAGCCCTGATAAATTAGGATTTGTTTGGTTGAATTTAGATCAGAATTTATTCAAGGAAGATTCAAGAGGAAACGCTGTTGTGCCTTTAACAGGAAGCCGTAACGGTGCACAAGGACAGGTTTTTGATGGTGGAAATAAAATCAAATCTGTAAAAGTTATTTCTGGAGGAAAAAACAAAGTTGAAACCAATGCAAAATTTATAGTTACAGATACCAGAATGCAAATTTTTCTTCCGGAAGAATTAGCTTCAAAAGGAGGATCTGTAAAAATTAAAATAGAATTTTCATTCATTGCTCCATTTGAAGGATCAGACAGAATGGGAGTTTTAGAAACTAAAAACGGTAAAATATTCACAATTGCACAATGGTACCCGCGCATGTGTGTGTATGATGACGTAAGAGGATGGAATACAGCACCATATTTAGGAGCATCTGAGTTTTATTTAGAATACGGTAATTTTGATGTAAAACTTACAGTTCCTGCAAATCATTATGTAGTAGGTTCAGGAGAATTATTAAATGGAGCAGAAGTGTTGCCTGCTGAGCAATTTAAACGTTATAAAGAAGCTTCTCAAAGCGATAAAACAGTTATAATTCGTTCTGCGGAAGAAGTTGCTGCAACT
The DNA here is from genome assembly GCF_009707955.1 of Flavobacterium sp. LC2016-13. Classification (GTDB taxonomy): domain Bacteria; phylum Bacteroidota; class Bacteroidia; order Flavobacteriales; family Flavobacteriaceae; genus Flavobacterium. The sequence goes on from NZ_WMDQ01000002.1 coordinate 41,141, forward strand.
GCAAATACAAATGCTACAGCAGAAAAAACATGGCATTATCAAATTAAAAATGCCCGTGATTTTTCTTGGGCATCTTCTCCGGCTTTTATTTTAGACGGAGCAAAAATAAACCTGCCAAGCAGTAAAAAATCATTGGCATTATCTGCTTATCCTGTAGAAAGTGCCGGTAATGATGCTTACGGACGTTCGACAGAATATGTAAAAGCATCGATCGAAAATTACTCAAAAAGATGGTTTGAATATCCTTATCCGGCGGCTACAAACGTTGCTGGAAACGAAGGTGGAATGGAATATCCCGGAATTGTTTTTTGTGGATGGAAATCTAAAGGAGATGATTTATGGGGCGTAACAGATCACGAATTCGGACACATTTGGTTTCCTATGATTGTTGGTTCAAACGAGCGTTATTTTGCCTGGATGGATGAAGGTTTTAATACGTTTATTAATTCTATCAGTTCTTATGATTTTAATAAAGGGGAATACAAACAAAAACCGACTGATTTGCATGAAGATGCAGAATATTATACAAGTCCAAAATTAGAAACTATCATGAGTTCTCCTGATAATATGAAGGAAGCTAATATTGGTGTTTTATGTTATGCTAAACCAAGTTCAGGATTAATAATTTTAAGAGAACAAGTTTTAGGAGAAGAACGTTTTGATAAAGCATTACGCACTTATGTAGAGCGTTGGGCTTACAAACACCCAACTCCTGATGATTTCTTTAGAACGATAGAAAATGTTGCCGGAGAAGATTTAAGCTGGTTCTGGAGAAGCTGGTTCGTAAACAACTGGAGATTTGATCAGGGAATTAATTCTATTAAATATGTAAAAAATGACCCTGCAAAAGGAGTTATTATTACAGTAGAAAATTTTGATAAAATGCCAATGCCAATTGTTTTGGATGTAAAAACAAAAAGTGGAAAAGTAACCAGAGTAAAATTGCCTGTAGAAATTTGGCAACGTAACAATGATTGGTCTTTCAAACACAATTCTACAGAAGAAATCGAAAGTATAACATTAGATCCTGATCATGCTTTTCCTGATTATAACGAAAGTAATAATGTATGGACAGCGGGAAAGGGAAAAGTTGAAAAAGATATCATTTTAGATGGTTATTTAGGGAAGTTTTCAACTGATAAAGCACCCTTAAAAATTGAATTTACAGAGAAAAATAGTGTTCTTAATGCAGAACTTACAAATTATCCAAAGTTTGCTGTTGAACCTGTAGAAGGAGAAAAAGATACTTTTCAATCGAATAGAGCTGGATTAAAATTCAAATTTAACGAAGCTAAAAATGGTTTTGATATGATTCTTTTAGGAAATGGAAAAGTAATTCCGTTTAAAAGAGACTAAAACTAAAAAATAATAAAATTTTAAAAACCCGATAGTTATTTATAGCTATCGGGTTTTTCTTTTTGGTTTGTTTAAAGTTTCAGGTTTAAAGTTTAAAGTCTTGAAAACGCTAGATTTTTAAAGTTTTTAAACTTTAAATAAAACCCAGAAATTAAAAACCTTAGCACCTTAGCACCTCAGAACCTTTGCGCCTTCAAAAAACAACATTACATTAAAAAAATGTTAGATTTTTATTTTTTTGTATTGTAAATAAAAAAATAGTGTACTTTTGCAACCGATGAATAAAATAAGTTTACATATAACTTCTTTGTCACGGACAAACTCTCCTGTAACTTCTCCCGAAGTACGGATACTATCTCTATAGTATTCACAGAGTTTTTCGCCGCGTATTTATTTATATTCATTTTTCATTTTGAAATCATACAATTTGTCCATTGGGCAAACATATCCTAAAACTACATACTATTTTGTGAATTTTCTGAATCAAGTTTTTGATTTTGAGAATGTTACTTCTATTTTGTTTAATTTTATTGGATTGATTTTTAGATTTCAAACTAAACAGCACGTTTTAATTTATAACTCTAACTTCAACTATTGAAATGAAAATCTCTATTGTTGTTACTCAGGAAGAACACTTCAAATTCGCGCAGGAAATTTGCGATACGATAGAATCATCTGCCTTATTAAGAGGTACGGGGATTGCTAAAAGAACTCCTGAATACATTCAGAAAAAAATGTCGAACGGTGATGCGATGATTGCTCTGGCAGATGGAAAATTTGCAGGTTTTTGTTATATCGAAAGTTGGCAACACGGAAAATTCGTGGCCCATTCCGGCTTAATTGTACATCCGGATTACAGAAGTTTAGGTCTGGCAAAAAAGATAAAATCAAAGGTTTTTGATTATTCTTTGGAAAGATATCCGGAAGCTAAAATATTCGGAATTACAACTGGTTTGGCTGTAATGAAAATCAACTCTGATTTAGGATATAAGCCTGTGCCTTTCTCAGAACTAACAACAGATCCTAGTTTTTGGTCTGGTTGTAAAACATGTACCAATTACGAAATTCTAAAAAGTAAAGAGAACAAAATGTGTTTGTGTACAGGAATGTTATACGATCCGAAAGACAAACCAAAAGGTCCGCCAAGACATCCTTTTAACGAAGCTGTCTTGAACAGATTGAAAAAAATAAAGCAAGCATTATTCCTAAATAAAATATTGTCTTTTATTTTTTTATTTAAAATTTAATCAAAAAGAAATCTCAAACTTGCTATATACGAAAGTATTAGCCTAAATTATAAAAAATGAAAAAAGTTGTATTAGCTTATAGCGGAGGATTAGATACCTCGTATTGTTTGAAATATTTAAAAAATGAAAAAGGATACGAAGTTCACACCGTACTTGTAGATACAGGAGGATTTGATGCTGAAGAATTATCAGCAATTGAAAAAAGAGCTTACGAATTAGGAAGTGCACAACACGCAAACCTGACAATCGTAGATAAATATTATGACAAAGCTATAAAATATTTGATTTTCGGAAACGTATTAAAAAACAATACATATCCGTTATCAGTAAGTGCAGAACGTGTTTTTCAGGCAATTGAAGCAATAAAATATGCTAAAAAAGTAGGAGCAAGCGCCATTGCACACGGAAGTACAGGTGCAGGAAATGACCAAATTCGTTTCGATTTAATTTTCCAGACTATTGCTCCGGAAATCGAAATTATTACTCCAATTAGAGATTTAAAACTTTCAAGACAAGAAGAAGTAGATTATTTAGCACAAAACGGAGTTCATTATTCTTGGGAAAAAGCACAATATTCTATCAATAAAGGACTTTGGGGAACAAGCGTTGGAGGAAAAGAAACCTTAACTTCAGGACAGCCATTGCCAAGTGAAGCTTATCCATCTCAATTAAAAAAAGAAGGCGAAGAAAAAGTAACACTACATTTTGAACAAGGAGAATTAGTTGGAATAAATGGTAAAACAGATAAACCATCAAACAATATAGTTGCCCTTGAAAAACTGGCAAATGCTTACGCAATTGGTAGAGATATTCATGTTGGAGATACCATTATCGGAATTAAAGGAAGAGTTGGTTTTGAAGCCGCTGCTCCGTTAATTATCATCAAAGCGCACCATTTATTAGAGAAACATACGCTTGGAAAATGGCAGCAATACTGGAAAGAACAACTAGGAAACTGGTACGGAATGTTATTCCACGAAGGTCAGTTCTTGGATCCGGTGATGAGAAACATTGAAACTTTCCTGCAAGACACACAAAAAACAGTAAACGGAACGGTAACAGTTTCATTAAAACCATATCATTTCTCACTTGACGGAATAGAATCTAAAAACGATTTGATGAACACAGGTTTTGGTCAATACGGAGAAATGAACAATGCATGGACATCTGATGATGCAAAAGGATTTATTAAGATTCTTGGAAATGCACAAAACATATTTTCATCTGTAAATCAATTAGATCATGATTAATGTCGGAATAATTGGTGGTTCAGGCTATACGGCCGGAGAACTCATCAGAATTTTAATGTATCACCCAAAAGTAAACATCGATTTTGTTTACAGTACCACAAATGCCGGAAAACCACTTTCTGTGGCGCACCATGATTTGATGGGCGATATCGAAATGAATTTTACTGATGTGATAAATCCTGACGTAAATGTGGTTTTTTTATGTTTAGGTCACGGAAAATCTATTTCATTTTTACAGGAAAATCAATTCGCTAGTCACACTAAAATCATCGATTTAGGAAATGATTTTAGATTGAATGCAGCTGCTCATTTCGAAGGAAAAGATTTTATTTACGGTCTGCCTGAATTGAATAAAGCAGATATTAAAAAAGCAAATTATATCGCAAATCCGGGTTGTTTTGCAACCGCTATTCAATTGGCTTTGTTGCCATTGGCTAAAAATAATTTGCTAAATAATGACGTTCATATTAATGCTACAACAGGAAGTACAGGCGCAGGAGTGAGTCTTTCAGAAACTTCTCATTTCAGTTGGAGAAATAATAATATGTCACATTATAAAGCTTTCGAACATCAACATTTGGGTGAAATCGGAGAAAGTTTGGTGCAATTGCAAGACGATTTTGAAAGTGAATTGCTTTTTATTCCGAATAGAGGAGATTTTCCAAGAGGGATTTTTGCAACATTATACACACTTTCTGATGATAGTTTGGAGCAATTAGTTGCTAAATACCAGGATTTCTACAAAGATGAACCTTTTGTAACCGTTACAACGACAAACATCAACATGAAACAAGTGGTGCAAACGAACAAATGTATCATTAGTTTATTGAAAAAAGGAAACCGGGTTTTAATAACTTCAATTATAGATAACTTAACCAAAGGTGCTTCAGGACAAGCGATTCAAAACATGAATCTAATGTTCGGATTAGAAGAAACTACAGGTTTACATTTGAAACCAAGCGGATTTTAAATTGTTGGTTAAGTGGTTAATCGTTTATTCGGTTAATCGATTAAACAAACCAACGATTAAACAATTAAACAAAACAAAAAATGAACTTATTCAACGTTTACCCATTATATAACATAACTCCAGTAAAAGCAGTAGATTGTACAATTACAGACGATAAAGGAGTAGAATATTTAGATTTATACAGCGGACATGGTGTGATTTCTATCGGACACACGCAGCCGGATTATGTAGCAAAACTGAAGAATCAATTAGACCATTTAGGATTTTATTCAAATGCAATACAGAATCCTTTACAGGTTGAATTGGCTCAAAAATTAGGAAAGCTTTCAGGTTTAGAAGATTACGAATTGTTTTTATGCAGTTCTGGTGCCGAAGCCAATGAAAATGCTTTAAAATTAGCTTCTTTCCATAATGGAAAATCGAGAGTTGTTGCTTTTGATAATTCTTTCCACGGAAGAACTTCTGCAGCCGTTGCTGTTACAGACAATAAAAAAATCGTTGCACCTATTAACGCACAGCAAGTCGTTACTTTTTTACCACTTAACCAAATAGAATTAGTTGAAGCTGAATTAGCTAAAGGTGATGTTACGGCAGTAATTATTGAAGGAATTCAGGGAGTTGGAGGTTTAGATCAAGGAACAACTGAATTTTTTCAGGCTTTAGAAAAAGCATGTAAAAAACACGATGTTGTTTTGATTTTAGACGAAGTACAATCAGGATATGGAAGAAGCGGAAAATTCTTCGCGTTTCAACATCACGGAATCAACGCTGATATTATCTCAGTTGCAAAAGGAATGGGGAATGGATTTCCGGTTGGAGCTATTTTAATTTCTCCAAAATTTGAAGCAAGTTTAGGATTATTAGGAACTACTTTCGGCGGAAGCCATTTATCTTGTGCAGCAGGAATTGCAGTTTTGGATGTAATTGAAAAACTAGATTTACAAAAGAATGTAAACGAAGTTTATGAATATTTCTTAGAGAAAATCAAAGAAGTTGATGGCATCAAACAAGTAAAAGGGAAAGGCTTAATGCTTGGCGTTGAATTTGATTTTGATGTTGCAGCTTTAAGAAAAAAACTGATCATCGAAAAACACATTTTTACAGGAAGCGCCAACAACAAAAATCTGTTAAGAATTTTACCACCGCTTACAGTGAAAAAAGCTGATATTGATACGTTCGTAAAAGCTTTAAAAGAAAGTTTAGAAGAGCTATAATGTTAATTCGTTTAATCGTTTAATTGGTTAAGCAAATTAACGATTAACCAGTTAAACGATTAAACCAACTAACCAATTAAAACAAAAAAATGAATCCATTATCAATTGAAAAACGCAATCTCGTTTTGCGGTCTATGGCAAATCTGGTTGAGCAGGAGCGGAATCAAATTATCCTGACCAATCAGGAAGATCTTGCCGATTACGACGGTTCAGATTTAGCGATGGAAGAACGCTTAAAAGTAGATGATAAAAAAGTTGATGAAATGATTTTATCACTAAACCAATTGGCTTCGCAGGAAGATCCGGTTGGAGTGGAGCGTTTTCATTTTACTCATGATAATGGAATTAAAGTTATAAATAAAACCGCTGCTTTCGGAACGATTTTAATTATTTACGAATCTCGTCCCGATGTAACAATCGAAGCAGGTGGAATTGCTTTTAAATCCGGAAATAAGATTTTATTAAAAGGAGGAAAAGAATCTCTAAAATCAAATTTGAAGATCGTAAGTCTTTGGCACAAAGCTTTAGAAGAAAACGGGGTTTCGAAAGACTGGGTTGAATATTTGAATTATAACCGAACGGAAACTCAGGCATTTTTAGAAAAACCAACTCAAAAAGTTGATTTAATAGTTCCAAGAGGCGGAGAAAAACTAATTGAATTTGTAAAAGCACACGCCACTTGTCCCGTAATTGTAAGCGGACGAGGAAATAATTTTGTTTACGTTCATAAAGATGCTGATACAGATTTAGCTTTAAAAGTAATTTTAAATGCTAAAACATCTAAAATATCAGCTTGTAATGCTTTAGATAAAGTTTTAATTGATTCAAAACTGCCAAATTTTGAAGGTTTCACAGCAATGCTGGTTGAAGCTTTAATAGAAGCAAAAGTGGAAGTTATTGTTGATAAATCTTTAGAGAATTTCGAAAATACGGAGACGCTCCAAAACGAAGATATTTGGTACGAAGAATTTCTAGATTATAAAATCGTAATTGGAACAATCGATTCTCAGGAAAATGCGATCGAGAAAATCAATAAATATTGTGGCGGACATTCTGCAGCAATTATTTCAAGAGATAATGATGTAGCACAACAGTTTATGGAAGCGATAGACGCAGCCGCAGTTTACCAAAATGCCTCAACCCGTTTCACAGACGGCGGACAATTTGGTCTTGGTGGAGAATTAGCGATAAGTACGGATAAATTGCATCAACGTGGTCCAATTGGACTTCAGCATCTCGTAACAAACAAATGGTACGTGTATGGAGAAGGACAGGTAAGATAATTTTTGATTTTAGATTGATGATTAACGATTTTTGATTTAAGATTTTAAAGATAAAGCTTTGCGAACTTAGCGTTTGTAAACACAAACAATATAAAAAACCTTGCGCACTTTGCGGTTAAAAAAAACTTAGTGCCTTCGAGTCTTCGTGGCAAAAACAGTAACAATGAAAAAAAGGATTTTATTAAAAATAGGAAGTAATACTTTAACCAAAGAAACCAATCATATTTCGCGGGGAAAGATTGAAGACCTCGGAATGCAAATTGCAGCTTTAAACAAAGATTACGAATTTGTAATTGTAAGTTCCGGAGCAATCGCAGCAGCAAAACAGTTTGTAAAGCTTGAAAGTAAAGGAAAAGAAATTGCGTTGAAACAAGCATTAGCTTCAATTGGCCAGCCACATTTAATGCGGATTTTCCATGAAAATTTCAGCGATTTAGGTTTATTGACATCGCAATGTTTATTGTCTTATTCAGATTTTGAAAAAGAACAATCCAAAGTAAACATTGTCAATACGATAAACGTTTTGGTTGAGAACAATTATATTCCGATTATTAATGAAAATGATACCGTTGCCACAGATGAGATTCGGTTTGGAGATAACGATAAATTAGCGGCTTTGACTGCAGTTCTTTTAAATGTTGATATTCTGATAATTGCTACCAATACAAACGGGATTTACACGAAAGATTCTATTCATGATGAAATTCCGGAAACGATTAAATTAGTTAGTGATTTAAAGACGTTAGAAAAAGAAATAGGAGAATCAAAATCATCACACGGAACTGGTGGAATGCAATCAAAAATAGAAGCTGCAGCAATTGCAAAAGCAGCCAACATCGAAACCTGGATTGTCAACGGATTAAATGATAATTTTATTCTAAAAGCATTAAAAGACGAAATTCCATTTACGAAAATTGTGTAGAAATGTTTATTTGTTTAACCGTTAATTCGGTTAATCGATGGAGCAAATAAACAGTTAAACAAATAAACGATTAAACAAAAAGACATGAATTATATTTCAATAAAAGATATCGACTCATTATCAAAATGGGTAAAAAGCGCGATCAAGATCAAAAAAGACCCGCTTAAGAATAAAAAATTAGGGAAAAACAAAACCTTAGGAATGTTATTCTTCAATCCGAGTTTAAGAACGCGTTTGAGTACTCAAAAAGCAGCTTTAAACTTAGGAATGAACGTTATGGTAATGAACTTTACCAACGAAGGGTGGACATTAGAATTCGAAGACGGAGCTGTAATGAATTCCGGTGCTTCAGAACATATAAAAGAAGCAGCAGAAGTAGTTTCTCAATATTGCGACATTATCGCAATTCGTGCTTTCGCAGGTTTAGTAGACAAAGAAAAAGATTATGCTGAAACCGTTATTTCAGGATTTTTGAAATACGCAACAGTGCCAATCGTCAACATGGAAAGTGCAGTTCGTCACCCGATGCAATCTTTGGCAGACGCTATTACGATGGAAGAACATAAAACAAAGCACAAACCAAAAGTAGTACTTTCGTGGGCGCCACATCCAAAAGCTTTGCCACAAGCCGTTGCAAATTCATTCGTAGAAATGATGCAAATGCAAAAAGATATGGATTTTGTGATTACACATCCGGAAGGCTATGAATTAAGCCCGGAAATTACAAAAGACTGCAAAATAGAATACGATCAAAACAAAGCTTTCGAAAATGCCGATTTCGTTTACGTAAAAAACTGGAGTAACTTCAACGATTACGGAAAAGTAACCAACAGCGATCCGAACTGGACCGTTACAGCCGAAAAAATGGCTCTAACCAACAACGGAAAATTCATGCACTGTCTTCCGGTTCGTCGTAACGTAATTGTAAGCGACGAAGTTTTAGACGGAGAAAATTCAATCGTAATCGAACAAGCGAATAACAGAACTTATTCAGCACAATTAGTTTTACAAAAGATTCTTAAAAAAATGTAATTTTTGAGGTACTAAGGTTCTAAGTTTCTAAGATACTAAGAAACTATGAGTAAAAAACCTTAGTCCCTTAGAACCTTAGCAACTTAGAACCTCATGGAAGTTACCGTAATAAAAATAGGTGGAAACATCATCGACAATCCAGAAGAATTAGAACAATTCTTAACTGATTTTTCTAAAATCGAAGGACATAAAGTTTTAGTTCACGGTGGTGGAAAATCAGCTACAAAAATGGCGCAGAGTATTGGTTTAGTTCCGCAAATGATAGACGGACGCCGAATTACAGATGCTCCAATGCTTGATGTTGTAGTAATGATTTACGCCGGACAAATCAACAAACATATTGTAGCACAATTGCAGGCCAAAGACAATAATGCAATTGGTTTTTCTGGAGCTGACGGAAATTTAATTCAGTCCGTAAAAAGAAATCATCCAACAATTGATTATGGCTTTGTAGGTGATGTAAAACAGGTAAATACCAAATTATTGGCAACTTTATTAGAAACAGGAATTGTTCCCGTTTTCTGTGCCATTACACACGACAAAAACGGACAATTATTAAACACAAATGCTGACACAATTGCGAGTGAATTATCAATTGCATTATCGGAGGTTTTTGATGTTACGCTAACATATTGTTTTGAAAAACAAGGAGTTTTGCAAGATTCAGAAGACGATTCATCTGTAATAACAGCAATAAACGAAACATTATACAATAAACTAAAAGAAGAAAAAGTAATCCATTCCGGAATGATCCCAAAACTAGATAATTGCTTCAACAGTTTATCAAGAGGCGTTCAGAAAATCAAAATTGGGCATCATAAAATGCTTCAGAATCCTGATATTCTGCATACAACGATTACATTATAAAAATGGTCGCCACGAATTTCACGAATTATAATTAATCAAAATAAAAAAATTAGAGAAAATTCGAGTAATTCGTGGCAAAAAAATACAACTACGTAAGTTAGTTAAATATTAATTTAAGAAATTTGCGCAAATTAAAATTGTCACAGATTAATTAAAAACTTTGTGACTTCGTCCCGATAGTTATCGGGATCGTGGCAAAGAACCTACACACCTATGAAAAATATTGCAACGCTTACCCAGGAAGCAATTAGTTTATTAAAAAGCCTAATCGAAACACCTTCATTTTCAAGTGAAGAAGATCAAACGGCACTTTTAATCGAAAATTGGTTCAATCAAAACGAGATTCCTTTCAAAAGAGAAAACAATAATGTGTGGGCTTTCAACAAGTATTTCGACGAAAATAAACCAACACTTTTACTTAATTCACATCACGATACCGTAAGACCCAATCAGGCTTACACCAACGATCCTTTTAAAGCAATTGAAAAAGACGGGAAATTATTCGGATTAGGAAGTAATGACGCAGGCGGTTGTCTCGTTTCATTATTAGCAACGTTTGTACATTTTTACGAAAATCAAAATCTGTCACACAATATTGTAATTGTAGCTTCTGCCGAAGAAGAAAGCAGCGGAAAAAATGGTTTAAACAGTGTTTTACAGCATTTACCAGAATTAGATTGTGCTATTGTGGGCGAACCAACTTTAATGCAATTAGCAGTTGCAGAAAAAGGTTTATTAGTCCTTGACGTAAAAGTAAAAGGAACTGCAAGCCATGCTGCACATCAAAATGACGATAATTCATTATACAAATCAATTCCGGTAATGGAATGGTTTAAAAACTATAAATTCGACAAAATCTCAGACGTTTTAGGTCCTGTAAAAATGACCGTAACGCAAATCAGCGCAGGGAAACAACATAATGTTGTGCCGTCAGAATGTGATTTGGTTGTAGATATTCGCGTAACAGATCGTTACTCAAATACTGAAATTCTTGAAGTTGTAAAAGCAAATGTAGATGCCGAAGTTTCACCAAGATCAATGCATTTAAATGCATCTTCTATTCCAATTGCACACGGTTTAGTTCAGGCCGGAATCGCTTTAGGAAGAACAACTTATGGTTCGCCAACACTTTCAGATCAATCTGTTTTGAGTTGTCAGTCTTTAAAACTTGGACCAGGAGAAACGTTGCGGTCACATTCAGCAGACGAATTTATTTTTGTAAATGAAATTGAAGAAGGAGTCGATTTGTATATCAAAATACTAACCGATTTCTTTAAATTATAAGAAAAGAAAAACCGCCACGAATTCACGAATTTATATATTCAAAGATTATCAAAAATAATTCGTGAATTCGTGGCGAAAAAAAAACATAACCTATGAAACTTTGGGAAAAAGGAATACCAACAGATAAACAAATCGAACAATTCACCGTTGGAAACGATCGTGAACTGGATTTAGTTTTAGCAAAATACGATGCTTTAGGATCAATCGCTCATGCTAAAATGTTGGGTCAAATTGGTCTTTTAACTACTGAAGAAACAACCTCTTTAGTAGAGGCATTAAACGAAATCATCGCTGATATTGTAATTGGAAATTTCGAAATCGAAGACAGCTTTGAAGACGTGCATTCTAAAATCGAATATCTTCTAACAGTAAAACTTGGCGATGCAGGAAAGAAAATCCACACCGCCCGTTCCCGTAACGATCAGGTTTTAGTAGACGTTCATTTGTATTTAAAAGACGAATTAAAAGCAATAAAAGAACAAGTAAAAACCTTGTTTGATTTGTTAATGGAATCAGCAGAAAAACATCAAAATGTATTATTGCCAGGATATACACATTTACAAATCGCGATGCCATCGTCATTCGGAATGTGGTTTTCGGCTTATGCTGAAAGTTTAATTGATGACATTACCATGTTGAACGCAGCTTCAAAAATTGTAGATCAAAATCCGTTAGGGTCTGCTGCAGGTTACGGAAGTTCGTTTCCAATCAACAGAACATTTACAACGCAGGAATTAGGTTTTGAAACCTTAAAATACAATGCTGTTGCTGCACAAATGAGTCGTGGAAAAGCTGAGAAAACAGTTGCTTTTGCCATGAGCAGCGTTGCGGCAACATTATCAAAATTTGCAATGGACGTTTGTTTGTACATGAGCCAGAACTTTGATTTTATTGGTTTGCCGGCACATCTTACAACAGGTTCAAGTATTATGCCTCATAAAAAAAATCCGGATGTTTTCGAATTAATCAGAGGAAAATGCAATAAAATTCAGGCGCTTCCTTATGAAATTACTTTAATTACAAATAATTTACCAAGCGGGTATCACAGAGATTTACAACTTTTAAAAGAAGGATTGTTTCCAGCAATTCAAACCTTAAAATCGTGTTTAGATATTGCCATTTTCTCCGTAAAAGATATTACTGTAAAAGAAAATATTTTAAAAGATAAAAAATACGATTATTTGTTTACCGTAGATACTTTAAACGAAATGGTTGTTGCCGGAATGCCATTTAGAGACGCATACAAAGCCGTTGCAGAACAATTAGAAGCCGGAACGTATCAATCTCCAAAAGAAACAAAACATACGCACGAAGGCAGTATCAATAATTTATGTTTAGCTGCGATTAAAGATAAAATGAAAGCCGCTTTATAAAAACATTTTCATTAAATAAAAAACCGATTTGTATCGAAATACAAATCGGTTTTTTTATGCAATTTGAATTTGCAATTAGCTTTTATTACTGCAACCCGAAGATATAATACCAGTAGAAGTAACCTGAAGTGTTGCTCCCGCACCACATGATTTATTCGCTACAAATTCTTCCACTTTATTAAGAGGAATAGTTGTATAACTGTAATTAGGTTTACTTACTGTTGTACCAAAATCTGCCGGACCTTTACGACAATGATCGAATGCAATGCCAACAGTTCCTCCATCAGTGTCAATATATTCTTTAAATACTTTATCAATTTTTGCAAAATCAGTACCTTCAACATAACAAGTTGCATTTTTTGCTCCTCCGCCTAAACCAATAGCCAAAGAACCAGATTCTGACGTGTTATAATAACAGTTTAAAATATGAATTTCTGCGTTTCTCGCACGTGGCATTCTTTGTTTACAGCCATCTGCCCAATAACAATTTTTAAATGTTATACTATAATGTCCGTCAACAGGAAAATCATTTTTGCCAGAACCAATTAAATCACTAAATCGATGATCTGCAGCTCCGCCTGAACCGCCTGATTTTGGCTCTTTTAGATACGTAAATTTGCACCAGGAAATAGTAACGTTATCTGTTTTTCCTTTATTATCATAATTTCCGTCCTGACCATCCTGAAATTCGCAGTGATCAACCCAAAGATTCGTACAATCAGCCGTTAAATTATCCTGACCATCAATATCATAAGCACCTGGCCCAACAAAAATAAGGTTTCTTATAATTACATTATTAGAACCCGTTTTTAGATATAAAATTCCGGCTCCCGGATTTGATTGGTTTTCGTTTACAAGTTTTGCGCCCGATAACCCAATAATAGACTTGTTTGAAACAATTTGTTGTATAGGTTTACCACTAGGAATTGTAATTGTTCCGGATACTAAAATTACTTCTGGAGAACTGCTTTTAATTTTTGCCAGTAAATCATCATAAGAAGTTACCGTAACAGGAGTTACAGTTCCTCCACCAGTTGTTGCAGCACCAAATCCTTCCGGAGCAGCCATGTAATAATTCTGTGCAAAAAGATTGGATATACTCAATACAAAAAAGAGTAGAAAGAGATTTTTTTTCATTTGATAAGTCAGTTTGTGGTTTTTGTTTAGATAGTTTAATGTAATCGATTACACGAATTTAATTTATTAAAGTTTACAAACAATTATTTTATCAAAATATTATAAGTAATCATAAATAAAAATGAATTATGATAGCTGTTTAGTAAGTTTATTTTTACCGGTAAAGTTTATCCAAAACAAAAAAAGACTATTTTTGATTTGCACATTTATAAACCTAAAGTATGAATAAATTTGATGTTCAGGCTACTAAAGCACTTTTGGATAAAAACCTAATTACCGAAAATCAATATCAGGAAATCAGCTCTTATCGCAATTTGAATATTTTCTCACTAAATGCAGAACTAAAGCTGTTTCTCTATTTATCTGTTTTATTATTTACCTCAGGAATAGGAGTTTTAATTTATAAAAACATTGATAGCATTGGTCATATCGCAATTCTTTCATTACTATTAATTGTCATTGCAGTTTGTTTTTATTTTTGTTTTAAAAACTCAAAAGGTTTTCAGAAATCAGAAGCTGTTTTTGAAAATCCTGTTTTAGAATATCTCGTTTTGGCGGCTAATATTCTCACTTGTATTTTTATAGGATATTTACAATTTCAATACAAACCTTTCGGAACACATTACGGATTAGCTACTTTAATACCCACAATCGTAAGTTTCTTTTGCGCATATTATTTTGATAATAAAAGTGTGCTAGCAATTGCAATTACAGGTTTAGCAGCATACGTTGGGCTTTCGGTAACGCCGCAGGATTTATTAAATAATACCAATTTTTACGAAGATCAAACTTTAAGCTATTCAGCAATAATGTTGAGTGTTTTACTTATTGTTTGGACAATTTATAGTTCAAGAATACAATTAAAAACACATTTTAATATACTATATCTAACCTTTGCTTTGCATATTATAAGCATTGCAACAATTAGTAGTTTAATCAATTATTTTGAAGATATCGTTTGGTTACTTTTTGCGGTGGTTTTAGCTGCGTCTTCTTATTATTTCTACAAAGTTAGCCATGAATATAAAGCAATTTCGTTGTATGTCTTTATGATTATTTACGCTTATATTGGGGTGAATATTTTTTTATTTAGAATTTTATCCAATATTGATTTTTCTGATATCTGGATGTTATTTGTGCTGCTTTTACCGGCCTATTTCATTGGCTCAATAATACTTTTTATTAAACTGATTAAAAACTTCAATAAAGAAATCGCGGCATGATAGTATACGATAAAAATTTATTAGATAATTTAAGTCTTGTCGAAGAAGCAAATTCGTTACATTCGGGAGGTTTTATCAGCAAAGAACAAAAAGACTTAATCAAAAAACAATTACCTGCTTTTAAAAGGCAAAGTAATATTTTGGTGCGATTAGGATTCTTTTTATTAGGATCATTTTTATACTCGTCAATTTGTTCCGTAATTTCATTAGTGGGATTAAGTTCAGAAAGGATTTTTTTTGAAATTTGCTGCTTTATTTTCGCGATAATTGGTTTTGCGGGTGCAGAGTTTTTGACAAAGCAAAATTATTACGAACATGGTTTAGATGATGCTTTTATTTTAGGAGCTATTCTAAACGTAGGATTCGCTATTGGAATAACGACCGAAGGCTATGAAATTGTAATTGCTTTTTTTGTCGCAATAGCTTCGTTTATAGCTTATAAAAGATATTTGCATTTATTATCAATGCTTATTTTCTGTATTTCAGTTTCGGCATTTTTATTTTACGGAATGTTTGAGTTTGGCGACATCGGAAAAGCGATATTGCCATTTGTAGCCATGTTATTTGCAGCAGGTTTTTACTTTTTTACTAAAAAATTAATCAATAATCTTACTCAGAGTTATTACTATAAAGGTCTTTTGTGGGCAAATAGTTTTTGTTTGATTCTGTTTTACCTTTCCTGTAATTATCTTGTTGTAAGAGAGCTTTCTGTATTGCTTTTAGGAAATGAAGTTCTTCCAGGAACCGATATTCCGTTTGCATTTTTCTTTTATGCTTTTACATTTATTGTTCCGGCTGTTTATTTAGTACAGGCTTTAAGAACCAAAGACAGGATTATGCTTTGGTTAAGCTTTTTAGCTATTGCATTCTCTATTTTTACCATTCGATTTTATTATTCGGTTTTACCAGTAGAAATAGCATTAACAGTTGGCGGATTAGTTTTATTCGCAGTAGCGTATTTCTCAATAAGAAAATTAAAAGATAATGAAGTTGGATTGACATTTAAACCAGACAGAATCAATACTTCAAATTCACTTTTAAACGCAGAAGCTTTAATTGTTGCTTCAACTTTTGGTATGAAACCGGAAGTAAAAACAGATTCACCAATGGAGTTTGGAGGTGGCGGTTTTAGCGGCGGCGGATCTGAAGGAAGTTTTTAAATCGTACATTATAAAAAAACGCTGAAAGTTTAACTTCAGCGTTTTTTATTGTCTTCCAGATTTTTTAATCAAGATATTGTTCGTATTCTTCTATTTTTGAGCGTAAACGATTTTCCAAATATTGATTACTGCCGTTTAATTTTTCTAAGATAATTTTGGCTTCTTCTCTGTATTTTATTCTCTTAAGATTATCCCAGCTTTTTGGAGGTTTTTGAAGATTTGTAATTCGATCTGCTAATTTCACAGCCCAAATTTCTTTTTTCTGTTTAGAAATTCTGTCCAGACTATCAAGCATTCTTTCTTCTTTTGGCAAATTGTCATTTTTAGTCAGAGCAGAAACTCCTTCGGCGATTTCAATTCCAAATTCAAGTTTTAATTCTTCAAATGTTGTATTAGTATCTTCTAAAGTATCATGCAACAAAGCAATTTGAGTTGCAAAATTCAAATCAAATCCTTCTGTATTATGCGATGCAATTAAAATTTCCATGGCAACATTACTCAAATGAATAACATACGGAAGATCAGAATCTGTGATGGTCTGATTGATTTCTAAATGTTTTGAAGCTGCAAAAATTATTGTTTTTTGATAAATTGTCTGAACATCCATTTAATCATTTTTAGAAATTACTGCACTTTACTTTTCAATGCTTTAGCATCAATATCGCTGTGCGAAACATCATAAACTGCTTTTCCGTTTTTGATTAAAATAAGCTGAGGCGATTCATGATAAACATTAAATCTGCTTGCAATTTCATTTGAAATATCTCTGTGCGCAATTAAATCTAAAAAATACGCATCAACCGTATCATTCAAATCGTATTCACGTTCAAATTGCTTTAAGGCCATTTTGCTAATACTGCATCTGGTGCTATGTTTGAATATTACAACAGGTTTTTCATTCGAAATTGCTTCTATTTCCTGCAATTGTAATACATCTGTTAATTCAGTCCAGTTTACATTACTTTTAGGAGAATCTGTATTCTCTGAACTTCCGAAGATTGAATTTAAAAAACTCATATTTGACTTGATTTATGACTTTTTGGCGTTAATAATTAGCTAAAAAGCTACAAAAAACGACATTTTGTCTGTAATTTTATTATGGAATATAATTTGAATATTGCAGCAAAGTTATATCATTTAAAGTTAAAAAGGTAATGCAATAAAATCTAATTTTAATGGTATCGATTATCAAACTGAAAAAAGAAAACCTAAATCATATAAAAAAATGAACATAAATAAATTTACAACTAAATCTCAGGAAGCCATTCAGCTATCACAGCAGTTGGCGCAACGATACGGACAACAACAAATAGAAAATGAACACATTTTTAAAGCTATTTTTGAAGTTGATGAAAATGTAGCGCCTTTTATTTTGAAAAAACTCAACGTAAATGTCCCATTGTTTTTACAAATTTTAGATTCAACAATTCAAAGTTTTCCAAAAGTTACAGGAGGCGATATTGTGCTTTCAAGAGATGCAAACAAAGCATTGAATGAAGCTGAAATCATTGCGCAAAAAATGAACGACGAATATGTTTCGATCGAACATTTAATTCTTGCAATTTTTGATTCTAAAAGTAAAGTTGCCCAAATCTTGAAAGATCAGGGCGTTACCGGAAAAGCTTTAAAAGCAACGATCGAAGAACTTCGAAAAGGCGAAAGAGTAACTTCTGCTTCAGCTGAAGAAACGTATAATTCATTAAACAAATACGCTAAAAATCTTAACGAATTAGCGCGTACGGGAAAACTGGATCCTGTTATTGGACGTGATGAAGAAATCCGTCGTGTATTGCAGATTTTAACCCGCAGAACAAAAAATAACCCAATGTTGGTTGGAGAACCAGGAGTTGGTAAAACCGCTATTGCCGAAGGTTTGGCACACAGAATTGTTGATGGAGACGTACCTGAAAACCTTAAAGATAAAATCGTTTATTCGCTTGATATGGGAGCGCTGATTGCCGGTGCAAAATACAAAGGTGAATTCGAAGAACGTTTAAAATCAGTTGTAAAAGAAGTTACAGCTGCAGAAGGCGATATTGTTTTGTTTATTGATGAAATTCATACGCTGGTAGGCGCGGGTGGAGGAGAAGGTGCAATGGATGCCGCCAATATCTTAAAACCTGCTTTGGCACGTGGAGAATTAAGAGCAATTGGAGCAACAACTTTAGACGAATATCAAAAATATTTTGAAAAAGATAAAGCGCTTGAAAGACGTTTTCAAAAGATTTTAATCGATGAACCGGATACTGAAAGTGCAATTTCGATTTTACGTGGAATCAAAGAAAAATACGAAACACATCATAAAGTTCAAATTAAAGATGAAGCAATTATTGCGGCAGTAGAACTTTCGCAACGTTATATTACGAATCGTTTTTTACCGGACAAAGCCATCGATTTAATGGATGAAGCGGCTTCAAAACTTCGTATGGAAATCAATTCGAAACCAGAAGAACTGGATGTTTTAGATCGTAAAATCATGCAGCTGGAAATTGAAATTGAAGCCATTAAACGTGAGAAAGAAGAAAGTAAACTGAAAATTTTACACATGGATTTGGCGAACCTGAAAGAAGAACGCAATGAAATCTACGTAAAATGGAAATCTGAAAAAGACGTTGTTGACGGAATTCAGGCTGTAAAATTAGAAATTGAAGATTTTAAATACGAAGCAGAACGTGCAGAACGTGATGGCGATTACGGAAAAGTAGCCGAAATTCGTTACGGAAAAATCAAAGAAGCACAAGAACGCCTTGATGTTTTATTGAAACAATTGCAAGAATATCAATCCGGACATTCTTTAATTAAAGAAGAAGTAACCCGTGAAGATATTGCTGAAGTTGTAGCAAAATGGACTGGAATTCCGGTGATGAAAATGCTTCAGACTGAAAGAGAAAAACTTTTGCATCTTGAAGAAGAATTACACCGAAGAGTTGTAGGACAGGAAGAAGCAATTGAAGCAGTAAGTGATGCTGTAAGAAGAAGCAGAGCAGGTTTGCAGGATATGAAAAAACCGGTTGGAACTTTCTTGTTTTTAGGAACTACAGGAGTTGGTAAAACCGAACTGGCAAAAGCTTTGGCAGAATATCTTTTTGATGACGAAAATGCGATGACGAGAATCGACATGAGTGAGTATCAGGAACGCCATAGTGTGAGCCGTTTAGTGGGCGCGCCTCCGGGATATGTAGGTTATGACGAAGGTGGTCAATTAACTGAAGCCGTGCGCCGTAAACCGTATTCTGTGATTTTGTTAGACGAAATTGAGAAAGCACATCCGGATACATTCAACATTTTGTTACAGGTTTTAGATGAAGGTCGATTAACAGATAACAAGGGTCGTTTGGCTGATTTCAAAAACACGATTATTATCATGACATCCAATATGGGAAGTCAGATTATTCAGGAGAAATTTGAAAACCTAAAAGGCGGAATTGAAGCCGCTACAGAAGCTGCAAAAATTGAAGTTTTAGGATTATTGAAACAAACTGTTCGTCCGGAATTTATAAACCGTATCGACGAAATTGTAATGTTTACACCATTGACGATCGATAATATTTCTAGAATTGTGAGTTTACAGCTTAAGAGCGTTACCAAAATGCTGGCTTTACAAGGCATTACAATGGATGCGACGCCTGAAGGAATTAAATATCTTTCAGACAAAGGTTTCGATCCGCAATTTGGTGCAAGACCTGTGAAACGTGTTATTCAAAGAGAAGTTTTAAATCAGTTATCAAAAGAAATTCTGGCAGGAAAAATCACTACTGACAGTATTATTTTGATTGATGCCTTTGATGGAAAATTGGTTTTTAGAAATCAAACGCAACCTGTAGAATAATTTTTACATGTTAAATATTTATAAAAACACCAGTCGAAAGTCTGGTGTTTTTTTGTTTATAAGAGTATTATCCGTGAATAATGAAACATTTTTGAAAAGTATTATAAAAGAAATCTTAGCTAAGTTCTCATCTTTACATTAAAATTTAACGAACTAAAACTAATATAATATGAACAATTTATTTAGAGGATTATTGGCAGGCTACGGTGCAAAAAAATTAGGAGGCGGATGCTTCGGGACAATTTTTGTTTTTATTATTATTTGGGTACTTTTAGGTCAGTGCAGTCATTAATTTGTAGGAATTAATTAAATAAAAAAGTATTAAATTCGCAGAAAATTAAAACAAAATGGCATCAGGTTTTTTCGTACTATTAGATGATATCGCAGCAATTATGGATGATGTTGCAGTAATGAGCAAAGTTGCAGCAAAAAAAACTGCGGGTATTTTAGGTGATGATCTTGCCGTAAATGCCGAAAAAGCTTCAGGATTTGCTTCATCAAGAGAACTTCCGGTATTGTGGGCCATCAGTAAAGGTTCGCTTCTTAACAAAATCATTATTTTGCCCATTGCATTTTTATTAAGTGCATTTTTGCCTGTTGCAATCATTGTAATTTTAGTACTCGGAGGACTTTTTCTGGCTTATGAAGGAGCCGAAAAAATCTACGAATTTATATTTCCTCACGAACACGAAGAATCAGAAGGTATAACAACAGAAGAATTTACAGAAGAACAAATTTTAGAAGCCGAAAAAGGCAAAATAAAATCTGCGATTGTAACTGATTTCATATTATCTGTAGAAATTGTAATTATAGCTCTCGGAACCGTAATTGGACAACCTATTACACAACAAATAATAGTAACTTCTATAATTGCCGTAATTGCAACTGTTGGTGTTTACGGTATTGTAGCTCTTATCGTTCGAATGGACGAAGCAGGTTATAAGCTTATTAAATTTAGCAAAAGAGAAAAAAGTATATCAAAATTTATTGGTAATATACTAGTAAAAGCGCTTCCGCTGGTTATTAAAAGTTTAACTGTAATTGGTACAATCGCGTTGCTATTAGTTGCCGGAGGTATTTTTGTACATTACATTCCATTTTTTCATCATTTAGTACCTAAAATCCCAATCCCTACAATTCTAAAAGAATTTGTAATAGGTTTAGCATTAGGATTTATTGTTTTAGGATTTGTAAACCTATTTAAACTGATCTTCAAAAAGAAAGAGAAAGCATTATAAAAAATAATCAAAACATCAATCGCAAGGTTGATGTTTTTTTTAAAGCAGAAATTATCATTTTTATTAAGTCACTTGTTTTCTGTTTATGAGTTTAATACAAAATTGTTTTGTCAACAGGCTTTTTAAAATAAGATCGAAAATAACTACCTTTGAAGGAATAAAAGAATATTAATATGGGAGCTTTAGAGTTAAGAGATAGTGTTTTGCAATATATAAATACTGCAGATGAACGACTTTTAAAAGTTGTTAAAGCAGTTATTGAGAGTTATCAAGAGGAAGAAATAGTTGCTTTTTCAGTTGATGGAAAACCAATTACAAGAAGTGTTTATAAAGCTGAATTGGCTCAGGCAAAATTAGAAATTGAAAAGGGAGAAATCACTTCACAGGATGATTTAGAAAAAGAATCTGAGAATTGGTAAATGAGTAACATAAAAAAAAATAGTTTGGACAAATGTTGCCAAAGATCAGTTAAAGACAATTTACTATTATTACAAAGAGAAATCTCAGCAGGGAGCAAATAGTATAAAGAATGATATTTTAAAAATTACTAAAAACATTCATTTTAGTGAGCAATATCAAAAGGATGAAATTGAACCCGAATATCGAAGAATTATTATTAGAGATTTTAAAATATTATATTTGGTAGAGAATGAGATTGTTTTTATTGTTAGAATATTTTCAACAAAACGAGATTCAATAAAATAGTTATAAAAAAGAGCTTAGTTAGCTCTTTTTTATATTTAGGTTAGGTAATAACCCACTTTGTCATTCCTCTAAAAATTACTATTTTTGCACTCTAAAATTTTATGTCATGCCGAAAAGAAAATATAAAATAGCCGTTGTTCAGTTAAATCTTAACGACGTAGCCGAAAATAATCTTAAAAAATGTATCAGTTGGGTAAAAGATGCTGCCAACAAAGGCGCTGAAGTTATCTTACTACCGGAATTATATAGCAGCCATTATTTTTGCCAAAGCGAAGATGTAGATAATTTTGCATTAGCAGAACCATTATACAGCACTTCATTTATTGCTTTTAGCGAATTAGCAAAAGAATTGGGAGTAGTAATCATCGTTCCGTTTTTCGAGAAAAGAATGGCAGGAATTTACCACAACAGTGCTTATATCATCGATACAGATGGTACAGAAGCAGGTTTATACCGTAAAATGCACATTCCGGACGATCCGCATTTCTACGAAAAATTCTATTTCACTCCGGGCGATTTAGGGTTTCAGGCAATTGAAACTAAAAAAGGAAAAATCGGAACACTTATTTGTTGGGATCAATGGTATCCGGAAGCAGCGCGTATTACAGCATTAAAAGGTGCTGAAGTGTTGTTTTATCCAACCGCAATTGGTTGGCATCCAAAAGAAAAAGAACAATACGGAGAAAATCAATACGGAGCCTGGATGAATGTTATGAAAGGTCACGCTGTTGCAAACGGAGTTTTCGTTGCGGCTGCAAACCGAATTGGTTTAGAAAAATACATTGAAGGAACTGAAGGAATTCAATTTTGGGGAGCGTCATTTATTGCTGGTCCACAAGGAGAAATTTTAGCTCAGGCATCACACGATCAGGAAGAAATATTAATCGCAGAAGTTGATTTAGATCTACAGGAAAATGTTCGTCAAAACTGGCCATTTTTCAGAGACAGAAGAATTGATGCTTTTGGAGATATTACAAAAAGAGCAATCGACTAATTTCGGTTGATTTACAATTAAAAAAGGCTGCTTCAAATATTTGAAACAGCCTTTTTTATTATATTATCACAGTAATTTATTTCACCTGGAAAGTTACTCTTCTCACGATTTGACGTGCTTCTTTAGAATTTTTATTCACAGAAGCATCTTCACCGTTAGCAATTACATTCAATCTAGAGGCATCAATTCCTGCATTTACCGCTACTTTTTTCACAGCTTCAGCTCTTTTTCTTGATAATTCAGTATTGTAATTAGAACTTCCAATTTCATCGGCATATCCAATAATATCTGCAGATTTACCAGGATTGTTTTTTAAATATTTAACTAAGAAATCAACCCCTGAAAGCGAAGCATTTGTTGGTTTTGAAGAATTAAATTCAAAATAAACATTTACATATCCTCCATTAATTAATTCTTCTACAGTACTATTTGTAACGCCTTTGCCATTTTGACCATACGTTTTTTCTAAGTAGCTTTCTAATTCATCCGGAACTCCATTTAGGTTATTATCAATAGATTGTCCTTTTGTGTTTACTGCAACTCCGGCAATACTGTTTGGTTCTAAATCATACAAATCAGCAACACCGTCTTTATCAGTATCCAAAAGACCGTTTTCAATAAGATCAACCCTGTTTTCTAATTTATCTAATCTTTCATTTTCCTCTGCATACCAGTCAGCATGTTTTTCATTTTTACCTAAGTAAAATGTTAAACCAATCGAAGCATTTAATAAACCTCCATCAAATGCACCAGTCCTTGCCTGGCTCTTTCCGTCAAAATTCCAGTTTTGTCTTCCATTTACAATTCCGGATAAATCTCCGGTTAAGGCAATACTATTGCTTAATTTAATTTGTCCGGTTAAGCCTAAAATGCCATGTCCCATATAATCTTCTCCGTCAAATCCATTGTCAGCGCTTAATTGCGAAACACCTATACCGCCATGAACTAATACACCAATCGTATTTGTCCATGTTTCAAAATTTAAAGCCCTGCTAATATTTATAACACCTTGCAAACTTGCTCTCACATATCTGCTTTCAAATTCCGGGGTATCATCACGTTCTTGAAATTGATCATAACCAACATCGAATTTTACACCAAATGTTGGACTAAACATATATCTTACACCTAAATCAGCGTGAAAGGGATTAAGTGTTGCGGTAGAATAACCGGGAGTCATGGTTCTGATGGGGTTGTTTACACCACCATTTAATTCAATTGACCATTTGTTATAGGCAGGTTCAACAGAAGGCTGAGCCAATGTTGTTGCCATATTTTGGGCACCTGCTGCAAATGATAATACTAAAAACGATACGGAAGCTAGTTTCTTTTTCATGATATCTAAGTATTAAGTTTGATTTGATTTATAAGTTTTTTAGTGAACTTTTTTGCAAACTTAAAATAGGATATTGAGAATTTGTTCCGATTATAATATCGTATTTTTATATAATTTCCATATTTTAACTCCTTTACATGGGAATTCAATACAGGAATATGAAATTTTGTAAAAAAGGAAAGGGAGCAAATAAAAAATTTGCTCCCTTTTTCTGTATTCTAATAAAAATTGATTATTTCAAATCTGGCTGATAGATTTTTATAGTTCCGTCGCCTTCGCTGCTTACAACAAGTAAACTTCTTTTCGTTGGACTTTTAGAAGCCGGAATAAATAATACACCTTCTGGTGCGTCACCTGTTTTTACAGTTTGTAAATATTGTGGCGATGCAGGATTTGTAACATCATAAGTCATAAAAGCATCAGATCTTTCTAAACCTACAAATAAAATATTCTGATTTCCCATTTTAGCTACAACAACAGCTTCTGGCTCAGAGCCTTTGTCATCGCTTCGTTTGTCATCATAAGTTCCTAATTCATTTGATTTTTTGTCAGCATCATTTTTACTGTCATAAACAATTTTTCCAGTATTTCCATTCCAGATAGAAAAAGAACGCGCTCCAAAACTAACCAATTCATCTAAATCTCCATCTCCGTCAGTATCTCCCATATCAGCAACAAGATTAAGTCTTCCTAAATTAGTTTCTAATTTTAAAGTAGCTGCATCAGGAAAAACGGTTGCATCTAACGTCATATCTTTCATTCTTTTAAAATCAGTATAAGCCGTATATTCTCTTGTATCACCTTCATTGGCAGTAACAAAATAAGGAACATTGTTAGCAGAAAAATGACTAATAGCATCCGGCATAAACATTCCTTTTACTTTCCACGGATTAAAAGCAACCTTGTCATCCTTATCGCTTACATCAATAGCATTGTCAGCAGTATTATAATCTTTAAAACCTAAAGGATAAATAGCTGTAATAGTTTTAGAAGTTAAATCTACTTTTGCAACACCATTATTTTCTTGTAAAGTAACCCAAGCCATTTTAGAATCATCAGAGATAGTTACATATTCAGGTTCAATATCCTGAGCAAAACTTTTTGCAATTTTTGAAATTCTAAATCCGTCTTTTTTCAAAGTTTCGGCCTGACCGCTAAAAGAACTGAAATCTAAAGTTGTAACTGTATAATTGTTAGTTACGTCGATAATAGAAATTGTTCCGTTAGGATCTTGTAAATAATCAGTACTTGGTTCACCTTCATTAGCTGTCATAATAAATTTTCCGTCTGGCGAAAAAGTAACCATATCAGGCAATGCGCCAACAGTAACTTGTTTGATTAAGCTGTAATCTGTAGTATTAAAAACAACAACTTTTCCGTTTCCTTGTTTGTTAACCGTAGATTCTAAAGCAACAGCCAATTTACCATCAAAAATAGAAACACTATTAGATGCACCTTCATAAGGAGTTAAATCAATTTTACCAATTTTTGTTGGTTTTGTCGGGTCAGAAATGTCAATTACATCAATTTGGTTTGTTCCGCTATTGTTTACGGTAAAAAGTCTTTTGGTTTTTTCATCATAAGCTGAAATTTCTGCTGCTGCTTCTCCGCCAATAGTTATAGAACCAATTTCCTTAAAAGTAGCAGGATTTTCGTTTACAACAACTTCCGGTTCTTCGTTGTTAGAATTTTCATCATTATTACAACTTGCAAAAATTGTAATTAAGGCCAATAATGAAAGACTTAATTTTTTCATATTATTTTAGTTTTTAGTTTCGCCAAAAGTAATTCGCGGATGTGGAGTGTATATTAAGAGTGTATTATTTAATCTTTAACTTAATTTTTATAAGATATATTCTCTTAAATTGACATGATTTTAGTTCAGCTATTTTATAATCCTTACGAATGCTTATCTTTGTGCTCTTTCAAATTTTAGAACCTTTATATGTCAACAAATAATAGAAGATTTCCAGCAGAATGGGAAAAACAACAAGGAATTGTATTGTGTTTTCCGCATAATGGTAACGACTGGCCGGGAAAATACGAGGCAGTTCAATGGGCATTTGTAGAATTTATAAAAAAAGTAGCCACTTTTGAAACCGTTTTTTTGGTCGTAGCCGATGAAAACTTAAAAGAAAAAGTAGCAGAAATGCTTGAAAGAGCCCGTGTAAACATTAAAAACGTTTCGTTTATTATTCATAAAACAAACCGAAGCTGGATGCGTGATTCAGGACCAATTATTGTAAAAAATGGTTCAAAAAGAGAAGCGTTGAATTTCAATTTTAACGGTTGGGCGAAATACAAAAACTATCAGTTAGATAAATTTGTTCCTTCTAAAGTTGCCGATTTTATTGATGTTCCTTTAACGCAAGTTATGTATAAAGGAAAACCGGTAATTGTTGAAGGCGGTGCAATTGATGTAAACGGAAAAGGAACGTTGTTAACTTCTGAAGAATGTTTGATGCACCCAACAATTCAGGTTCGAAATAAAAATTTTACCAAAGAAGATTACGAAGCAGTTTTTAAAGAATATCTTGGAGTTACAAATGTAATTTGGCTTGGAGACGGAATTGAAGGTGATGACACGCACGGACATATCGATGATTTATGCCGATTTGTAAATGAAGATACAATTGTAACAATTGTTGAAACTGACAAAAATGATTCTAATTACAAACCGTTACAAGACAATTTGAAACGCTTGCAAAACGCAAAATTAGAAGACGGAAAATCGCCAACAATCGTAGCGTTGCCAATGCCAAAACGTATTGATTTTGAAGATTTAAGATTACCTGCAAGTTATGCTAATTTCTTAATTTTGAATAAATGTGTTCTTGTACCAACTTTTAATGACAGCAATGACAGAGTTGCATTAAATATATTATCAGAATGCTTTCCAGACAGAGAAGTAATCGGAATTAACTGTATCGATTTTATTTGGGGATTTGGAACTTTACATTGTTTAAGCCAGCAGATTCCGGCTTAAATTGTCCACAGATTAAAAGGATTTTACAGTTTTTTTACTTTTGTCAGGCTGAGCGACCCCGAGGTTTCGGGAGAAGCCCGCAAAGTTTTTAAGTTTAAATTTATTCAATAACCTCCAGTTTTAACTGGAGGAAAAATAAAGTCACTATTAAGGGCTTTAGCCAAAACTCGCATTTTGACTAAAGCTTTTTTTATTGACATATACTTAACATACTGCTTGCCGAGTGTACGGAACAACCTTCTTATATTCGTCTATTCAACAATGCAGAAATGCAGATTTAATTTTTATATGAATAAAATATTTTTTACCCTCTCAATGCTTTGTGCAGGAGTTCTTTTCTCACAGTCTAATCCACAAAAAATAACCGAACTTACATTTGCTACCTACAATGTAAGTATGGAATCTGAAAATTATTTTCCAAGAGGAACAAAGGGAAATTCGGAGCAGGTATTGATTAATGAGCTTAAATCAGGAAATAATGTTCAAATCAGAAATATCGCCCAGATTATTCAGACCGTAAGACCAGATGTTATTCTGCTAAACGAGTTTGACTACATTAAAAAACCTAAACTTGGTGTAAAGGCGTTTATTAAAAATTATTTAAAAATCAGTCAAGGCGGAGCAACGGCCATTGATTATCCTTACTATTATTACTCAACCGTGAATACCGGTCAGCCAAGTCCTTACGATTTGAACAATGACGGAAAATCTGAAAATTTTGGAAGTGACGCATGGGGATTTGGTATGTATCCCGGTCAATATGCGATGATGATTTTGTCAAAATATCCTATTGATGTTCAGGCTGTTCGCACTTTTCAACATTTTAAATGGAAAGATATGCCGGGAGCATTACTCGCCAAAAAGGAGGATGGGTCAGATTGGTATAGCAAAGAGGCGTGGGAGCAATTTCCATTATCTTCCAAATCTCACTGGGACGTTCCTGTTAAGATCGGTGAGAAAACAATTCATATTTTAGCCAGTCATCCTACTCCTCCTTCTTTTGATGGTAGCGAAGATCGTAATGGCAAAAGAAATCATGATGAGATCCGATTCTGGAGGGATTATATTTCAGGCAATTCCGCTTCGTATATTTATGATGACAAAGGCATAAAAGGCGGTTTGCCAGCAAATTCTCAATTTGTTATAATGGGAGATCAAAATGCTTCGTCGGTTGAAGGAAACGCCATCGCGGAAGGTATAAAATCATTACTTGATCATCCGAAAATTAATAGCGAGCCTACACCTGCCAGTAAAGGCGGAGCTGAATATAGTCCTCAAAATCCTTTTGGAATTAATCATACTGCCTTTTGGAGAATGCGCGCTGATTATGTATTGCCTTCCAAATTTGGTTTTACGGTTATCAATAGTGGTGTGTTCTGGCCTGCCAAAGGTGAACCAATGTCAGAATTGGTTGAAAAACGTGAATCAAGTTCGGATCATCGTTTGGTTTGGGTAAAAGTGGTTTTAGAGTAAAATTTCTTGAATTGCCTCTCGCTTTAGGAGGTTAAAATAAAATCAATAAAAAGGCTTTAGTTAAATTCTTATTTTGGCCAAAGCCTTTTTACTTCCATTATAAATACCTCCAGCTAAAGCAGGAGGCAATTCAAAATAACATCAATAACAATATCAATATCAATATCAAAGCATTATCTGTTAAACTCAAAAACTCAGAATAAATCAGCTTAATCTGCAAAATCTGCGTGAAAAAATAAAAACGCTATTAGATTAAAACATAAAAAAAACCTTGTTAGCAATAACAAGGTTTTCTATTTTATAAATCTTCAGATACTTTATCTGCTCTTCACGGTCTGATAAAAGGAGGTAATAATTGGCTGGAAACTTCTCCAAAACCAATTCTGACTTCATTGCTTTCACAGAAACCTCTAATGATTACAGTATCATTATCTTCGATGAATTTACGTTCGCTTCCGTCTTTTAATTTCAAAGGATTTTGTCCTCCCCAAGTCAATTCTAACATCGAACCAAAACTATCCGGAGTTGGACCTGAAATAGTACCTGAACCCATCATGTCACCAGAATTTATACGACATCCATTTGAAGTATGATGCGCCAGTTGCTGTGCCATTGACCAGTATAGATATTTAAAATTCGATTTAGAAACGATAGTTTCTTCTTGATTTTCAGGCTGTATTGAAACTTCTAAATGAATATCAAAAGCTTTTTTTCCTTTAGTTTGTAAGTAAGGAAGCGGCGACGGATCTTGTTTAGGACCTTTAGTTCTAAAAGGCTCTAAAGCATCCATAGTCACAATCCACGGAGAAATTGATGTAGCAAAGTTTTTCGCTAAAAATGGTCCAAGCGGCACATATTCCCATTTCTGGATATCACGCGCGCTCCAGTCATTCAGTAAAACCATTCCGAAAATATAATCTTCGGCCTCATACGTTGGGATGTTTTCTCCCATGATGTTTACATCAGTTGTAATAAAAGCAGTTTCCAATTCAAAATCTACTAAACGAGACGGACCAAAAACCGGATATTTTTCTCCAGCCGGCAAGGTTTGTCCCATTGGTCTGTGAACCGGAATTCCGGACGGAACAATAGTAGAACTTCTTCCGTGGTAACCAACCGGAATGTGTAACCAGTTTGGTAATAAGGCATTTTCAGGATCGCGGAACATTTTTCCAACGTTCGTTGCGTGCTCCTTACTAGAATAAAAATCAGTATAATCACCAATTAAAACTGGTAATTGCATTTCTATATCATCGATATTAAAAATAACAATATCGCGATCTTTTGTTGAATCTCTAAGCTGTGAGTTGGTTTCGTCGAAAATATCAGCGATACGATTTCGAACCAAACGCCATGTTTTTTTTCCATCAGAAATAAAATCATTTAGCGTATCCTGCATGAACATATCATCAGTTAAATCTATTCCTTCAAAATAGTTCAATTGTTGTAAAGCCCCTAAATCTATAGCATAATCGCCAATTCTTGTTCCTACAGTAACGACATTTTCTTTGGTAAGAAATACACCGAAAGGAATATTTTGAATAGGGAAGTCACTATGTTCTGGTACTTCTAACCATGATTTTCTTTTGGTATCGTTGGCGGTTATTGGCATGTGAATGTTAATTATTTGTTGAAAAATTGTATGTCAAATATATCATAATCTAACAGTATGACAAACGTTTTTTTGTATTTTTGCAGGAAATTAACGAAAAACGAAAAAATGCAACGCGACGAACAAATTTTTGACCTTATACTAGAGGAACAAGACAGACAGATTCATGGATTAGAACTTATCGCTTCTGAGAATTTTGTAAGTGATGAAGTAATGGAAGCAGCTGGTTCTGTTTTAACTAATAAATATGCCGAAGGATATCCAGGCAAAAGATACTACGGCGGTTGTGAAGTAGTTGACGTTATTGAACAAATTGCAATTGACAGAGCAAAAGAATTATTTGGTGCTGAATACGCAAACGTACAGCCTCACTCAGGTTCTCAGGCAAATACAGCAGTATATCACGCTTGTTTAAATCCTGGTGATACTATTTTAGGTTTCGATTTATCTCACGGAGGTCACTTAACTCACGGTTCTCCTGTAAACTTTTCAGGTCGTTTATACAAACCTGTTTTTTACGGAGTAGATGCTGAAACTGGTCGTTTAGATTATGATAAAATTCAGGAAATTGCTACTAAAGAGCAACCAAAATTAATCATCGCAGGAGCTTCAGCTTATTCTCGTGATATGGATTTTGCACGTTTCAGACAAATCGCTGATAGCGTTGGAGCAATTTTATTTGCGGATATTTCTCATCCTGCAGGACTTATTGCAAAAGGATTATTGAATGACCCGATTCCACATTGCCATATTGTTTCTACTACAACACACAAAACTTTACGTGGACCACGTGGAGGTTTGATTTTAATGGGTAAAGATTTCGAAAACCCACAAGGATTAAAAACTCCAAAAGGAGAAATCAGAATGATGTCATCTTTATTAGATCTTGCAGTTTTCCCTGGAAATCAAGGTGGACCTTTAATGCATATCATTGCTGCCAAAGCAGTAGCTTTTGGTGAAGCTCTTAAAGATGAATTCTTTACTTACGCTATGCAATTGCAAAAGAATGCAAATGCTATGGCAGATGCTTTTGTAAAAAGAGGATACAATATTATTTCTGGCGGAACTGATAACCACATGATGCTTATTGACTTAAGAAACAAAAATGTTTCTGGTAAAGAAGCTGAAAATGCATTAGTAAAAGCAGAAATTACAGTAAATAAAAATATGGTTCCGTTTGATGATAAATCACCATTTATCACGTCTGGAATTCGTGTAGGAACAGCTGCAATCACAACTCGTGGTTTAGTTGAAGAAGATATGGAAACTATCGTAGCGCTTATCGACAGAGTACTTGCTGATCATACAAATGAAGCAGTTATCGAAGAAGTAGCAAACGAAGTAAATGAAATGATGAGCGAAAGACCAATTTTCGTTTACTAAAATCAGTCATAAAGTCTTAAAGTCGAAGGTCGAAAGTCTTAAAATAGAATGTAAAACACTATTTTAGTTTTGATCTTCGACTTTTTTTTGACTTTACAATTTTCGACTTTACAACTTTAAGACTTAAAAGAATGGGCGTACTAAGATTACAATTGCCAACCGACCCAAGATGGGTAAATATCGTTGAAAAAAATATAGAAGAAATCTTGACAGATCACGCTTGGTGTGAGCAAAAAGCAGCAACAAATGCGATTACGATAATCACCAATAACTCTGAACATCAGGATTTGGTTAAAGATTTATTGGCGTTGGCCAAAGAAGAAATCGACCATTTTGAGCAGGTTCACAATATAATCATCAAAAGAGGATTAAAATTAGGACGCGAACGCAAAGACGATTATGTAAATGAATTGTATTTATATATGAAGAAAAGCGGTGACGGAAGTCGAGTTTCTGGTCTTGTAGAAAGATTATTATTCTCAGCTATGATCGAAGCCAGAAGCTGCGAACGTTTTAAAGTATTGTCTGAAAACATTCAGGACGAAGAATTAGCAGTTTTCTATAGAGATTTAATGGAAAGCGAAGCCGGACATTACGTTACTTTCATCACATACGCCCGTAAATACGGAGTTGGAATAGACGTAGAAAAGCGCTGGAGAGAATGGCTGGCATTCGAAGAATCAATCATTACAAACTACGGAAAAGGAGAAACGATTCACGGGTAAGTTTTTTGCTTCAAGTTTTATTAGTTTCAGGTTTCAAGTTTCAGGTTTGTCACGTTGAGCGAATCCGAAACACGTTCCAATTGGAAAATTTTTTAAAATAAAAAATCCGTATAAAATCCGCGTTTTCGCTTTAGCGAATCTGCGTCATCCGCGTTGAAATAATCGCAAAGTTTAATCTAAAATCCACAATCCAAATTCTAAAATTCCTTACATTTGAAAGTAACCAAAATGTAAAACCATGAGAATAGAAACTGATCTTAAATTAGGATTTAAAGACGTAATGATTAGACCAAAAAGATCAACGCTGAAAAGCAGATCTGAAGTTTCTTTAGATCGAAATTTTAAATTTTTGCACAGCACATTAAATTGGACAGGAATTCCGATTATGGCGGCAAATATGGATACAGTTGGTACTTTTGAAATGGCTCAGGTTTTGGCAAAAGAAAAACTTTTCACGGCCATTCATAAACATTACACTTTAGAAGAATGGAATAGTTTTCTAAAAAAAGTAACACCGGATTTCTACGATTATATTGCCATAAGCACCGGAACAGGAAAAGAAGATTTTGATAAAATCGGAAAAATAATAACCGCAAACCCGTTACTGAAATTTATTTGTATTGATGTAGCAAACGGATATTCTGAACACTTTGTACAGTTTTTAAAACAAACACGTAAACAATATCCCGATAAAGTTATTATTGCCGGAAATGTTGTTACAGGCGAAATGGTTGAGGAACTTTTATTGGCCGGAGCCGATATCGTAAAAGTCGGAATTGGTCCCGGATCTGTGTGTACAACACGTGTAAAAACCGGAGTTGGATATCCACAGCTTTCTGCTATTATCGAATGTGCAGATGCTGCTCACGGTTTGGGAGGACATATTATTAGCGACGGTGGCTGCAGTACTCCTGGCGATGTTGCCAAAGCATTTGGTGCAGGTTCAGATTTTGTCATGTTGGGCGGAATGTTAGCCGGACATTCAGAAAGCGGAGGAGAATTAATCGAAATTGACGGTCATAAATTCAAGCAATTTTACGGAATGAGTTCTACAACAGCAATGGACAAACATGTTGGCGGCGTTGCAGAATATCGAGCGAGCGAAGGTAAAACCGTTCAGGTTCCGTTTAAAGGAAATGTTATTAATACCGTTTTAGATATTTTAGGTGGTTTACGAAGCACTTGTACGTATGTTGGTGCCTCAAGATTAAAAGAATTGACTAAACGTACGACTTTCATCCGCGTAAGCGAACAGGAAAATCAAATTTTTACAAAATAATAAGAGTAGTTTTTAATATAATATGATTACAATTTCAGAAGCAGGATTAGAAGATATTAAAGTGATTCAGGAAATTACAAATATAACGTGGCCAATTACGTATGGTGAAATTTTATCTCAAACGCAGTTAGAGTATATGTTAGGATTATTTTATTCTGATGAAGCTTTAAGAAAACAGATCGAAAATAAAGAACAATTATTTTATTTAGTATCAGATTCAGAAGCAACAATTGGATTTATCGGAATCGAGCATAATTATAAAAATGGATTGGCAACAAAAATTCACAAAATATATCTTCTGCCGGAAACACAAGGAAAAGGAATTGGAAAAATAGTTTTTCAAGAGATTGAAAAATTAGCTTTAGAAAATAATTCAACTGCATTATCCCTAAACGTAAATCGATTTAATAATGCATTACGTTTCTATCAAAAATTAGGTTTTGAAGTTACGGATGAAGTCAATATTGATATTGGAAACGGATATTTAATGGAGGATTATGTGATGGAGAAACGATTGTAATTATTTAGGTTATAAAAATAAAAAAGACCCGATTTTATCATTAAATCGGGTCTTTTTTTTAGGTAATATTTCAGGAATTTACTTATCCAAATTATATTCCTCATTAATCTGTTTGATAATAGTTTCTCCAGACTTAATTACATTATTATAACGCTCATAAATCTGATTCCACGGAATAAGATTTTTTGTCATTTGTTTTCCTTTTGGTGTCGTTAACAAATTCCAGTTATCAGAAATACTTTCAGGATTATTTAAATTTTCTTCTAAGTAATTCTGTAACTTTTTTTGACGTGACATCCATCCGGACTCTGATGAATTTACTTCAGAAAGAGTTTGCTGATAGTATTTTAAAATATTTAATGAAAGCGAATCATTCTCAATATTTCCAATTCTCCCAGAAGATACAAAGCCATTAAATCGATAGATACTTGGTCTTAAATAAGTATTAATATTAATATAAGGCAATTGTTTCTTTAACTCTTCTTGATTGTAAGGTTTGTTTTTATCTAAATTACTAAGAGATTCGTATGTTTTTCCAAAATCCTGATATTGTTTAATAATAGCTTTACTATCATTAACATCACTTTGGATATCTGATTTTAATCCAAGTAAAAACTTCTTAACTTGTTCCTGTTCGTGGTTGTGTTCGCTCCAACCGTGCAGCCAAATCGATAAGGAAACCGCAAAAACAATAATGAAAATTTCTAAACCAATTTCTTTTACTTTTTCTACAAAACTATGTTTTTTGCTTGTTGCTACTTCATGCATTTTTTTGGTATGTTTTATTACTTCTAATTCTGCCATTTTTTCTATGTAAATTTGGTTTAGTCCTTGCAAAAATATGTTAAATGGAGTTAAAAGCTTACAATATTTTAAAATTATTTAATAAAATTTAATTTTTGAGATTGCATACTTCAATCAGAAATTATTCTAAATATCTGCAATTTTAAATATGAAAAATGATGTAAGTTTTCAATAATTAATTTATTTTAAAAATAATATTTTACTTGTTAAATTTAAATATACCTTTGCTTAAATAATTATAAATTTAAACATGACTGAGATAATTTTAGGTATAATAATCAGCATTGTCACTGGCGTAATATCATCGTATTTATTTTTGATGTATTTTTTGAATCGGAAAAGAGCAAAAATAGAAATATCATCTCATATTAGTAAAGTTACCTTTGAAGGACAAACAAATTACTTTTTCAAATTTGTAAACAAAACCAATTGTGAAATTTTCGATATTAGAATTGAACCTACATTTTACAAACAAGTTGGCGGCGTTGGAGGAATGAATATTCAAGGAAAAGATATCGTATTAAAAGATAACTTCATTTCTTATATTCCTTGTAAAAAAAATGCTGATACAAATAGCCTGCATGCAATGAGAATTAGAACCGTAGAGGATTTAGAAGCAAATTGGAGTGATTCATCTTCATATATTAGACTGACAGTAATCGCAAAACATTCACTTTCTGGTTTTACAGATATTTTTGTCAAAGATTTTTACTCTAAAGATGTAATTACTAGTAAAAAATTTAAGTCAGGAGATGATTTAGATGTTGGATAAGATTTAACACATTAAACTTGTGTAAATAGCAATTATTCGATAATATTGTTATATAATTAATTTAAAATTATTTATCATGAAAAGAGATGTTATAGTAGGTTAATTCCAAACAAAAAATATATCAATAGCCAGTTTTATACTGGCTTTTTTTATTTTACAAACTCACAATAACATCATGCTTAAACAATAAACCTTTTACTTCTTTCAAAGCAAAAACTGCTTTCTTTAGTTTAGTTTTTGATGGATCAATCGTATAATTATAACTTGTTTTAAAATCAGCTTTGTTGGCAATTGCTTTATCAAATTCAGAGCGGTATAAATCGCAATTTTCAAAAAGAACACTTGTTAAGTCTGTTGCCATAAAATCGACCGCAATTAAGCTACAATTTGTAAATGTAGTTCCTTTTATTTTCAATGTATAAAACTTAGAAAAATCGAGAATGCAATCGTGAAAATGAACTTCGAAAATAAGTTTATCGCACATGGCAAAATTCACTTCCTTAATTTCACAACGATTAAAATTAGCCGTTCTAAAAGCCACATAATTGATTTTTGCTTCACTAAAAATGCAATCATTAAAAACACAATCAATAAAAGTAACCGCTAAAAAAGTACAAGCCGAAAAATTACAATTATTAAAAATACAACATTCAAAATCCTTAAAATTAAGATCATCTCTACCATAAATTTTGGTGTCGTATTCTTTATCCAGGAAATATTCAGACTCTTTTTTCAATGTTGTTTTAAAGATTATTTAAGACCGAAAAGATAATAATTAAGCCAGATAATTAAAGTCTTTTTCCAGACTTATTTTTAAAAATATAAGAACGTTGATTATTTATTTTATAAGAATATATATCTAAACTATTGATAATAAGGTTTATATTTACAGTAAGGTTGCTTATTGTTTCAAAAAAATAAAACTTGCAATGGTAGAACTTTTAAAAAATAATTGCTTTCAGAATAGATTTAAAATCTTTGGGTTATTATTTTTTATACCGTTTAGTTTAATTGCTCAAAACGATTCTATTAACGCAGAATTTTGCCCTCCTAACACAATATTCGAAATCTTCAAAAAGAAAGACTCCATTTATGTTGTTAAACCCGTTAAAAACAGTTTTTTTCTCGTTATTCCCGTAATTGGTTCTCAGCCTGCCACAGGATTTGTTTTTGGCGCCGTTGCCCAATATACTTTTAAAGGAAAACAAAAAACAGATAAGTTTTCAATTGCCAATGTGGGAATCACGTATACGACTAAAAAGCAATGGTTGGTGAATATTAAAAACAATATTCTGCTAAAAAACAACAGGATATTTTTAAGTGGAGATTATCGATTGTATATTTTTTCGCAACCCAATTATGGCTTAGGAACCAATATTATTCCAAAGCGTAGAGAAGATGACAATTTTAGTATTGATTCTATTGCACAACCTATGGATTATAATTATTTTAAGTTTCACCAAACCGCTTCTTTTGAAGTAAGAAAAAATTTTTATGTGGGCGGCGGAATCAATATCGACTGGTATTCAACCATTAAAGACAAAGAACTCGATGTTGCCAACGGAAACTTGACGTATCATTATAACTACAGTCAAAAATATGGGTTTAATGATTTAGAATATTTCTTAACCGGAATGAGCCTCAATTTAATTTATGATTCAAGAGATAATCAGGTAAATACCAATCACGGATGGTTTGCCAATATCAACTATCGTTTTAATCCTGTTTTCTTTAAAAATCAGCGTTATAGCAACGTTCTTTATACAGAATACCGCAATTTTATTCCCCTTTCTCAAAAGAACAAACATTATATTTTAGGAATTTGGGCTTACGGACAATTCATTACCAGAGGAAAAGTTCCGTACCTAAATTTGCCTGCCATTGGTTGGGATCAGCGAAGCAGGAGCGGAGAAGGTTATACACAAGGCTTGTTTAGAGGAACAAATTTAATTTATCTTTCTACAGAACTCAGGTTTCCAATTACCTGCAACCAAATGATAAGCGGCACTGTTTTTACCAATTTTGTAACCACGAGCAATCCGGAAACAAATACAAATCTTTTTGAATACGTTCAGCCTGCAATTGGTGTTGGCTTGCGTATTTTGATAGACAAAGCCACAAGAACGAACTTAATTGTAGATTATGCATGGGGAAACAGATCAAAAGCCTTCTATTTAAATGCCGGCGAAACATTCTAAAAAAAGACTTCGGTAATAGTTTAAAGGTTAAAAAACATAAAATTCAATTTTCTTACTTTAAATTGTTTTCTTCATAATAAATTCATAATTCTAAATTATTGTAATTCGTTTTTAAAACTCAATCC
Organism: Flavobacterium sp. LC2016-13; assembly: GCF_009707955.1. GTDB lineage: Bacteria > Bacteroidota > Bacteroidia > Flavobacteriales > Flavobacteriaceae > Flavobacterium. The sequence goes on from NZ_WMDQ01000002.1 coordinate 79,438, forward strand.
TTATTTTTGTTACTAATACCTTTTTCAAATGAAGTTACTTATAGTCGAAGACGAGCCCAATCTATTATCTATTTTACGCAAAGGATTCGCTGAAAATAACAATGAAGTCAGCGTTGCTCTTGATGGTAAAACGGCTTTGGAAATGATTGAGAATTATACTTTTGATGTGGTAATTTTAGATGTAATGCTGCCGGATATTAACGGAATCGAAATTTGCAGAAGATTACGTGCCGGCAAAAATTTTGTCCCTGTTTTACTTTTAACAGCACTTGGAACTTCAGAAAACATTGTAACAGGATTAAATGCCGGTGCCGATGATTATGTTGTAAAGCCTTTTAAATTTGGAGAACTCGATGCAAGGGTAAATGCCTTAAACCGAAGAGCCAATCAGGAAACTGAAAAAGTAGATACAATAGTGATCAGCGATTTAGAAATAAATGGAAAAGCTAAAACTGTTAAAAGAGAAGGAGAATCGATTGTTTTAACCGCCAAAGAGTTTAAATTATTGTATTATTTGGCCAAGAATACAGGCAGAATTGTTTCAAGAGACCAGATTTTAGATAATGTCTGGGACATCAATTTTGATATGAACACAAATGTTGTAGATGTTTATATCAATTATTTAAGAAAAAAAATAGACAAACCTTTTACAACCAAACTTATTCATACCATGAAAGGTTTAGGTTACGTTATACAGCCATAAAATGGATATCAGAAAGAAAATTACCTTTACTTACGTTGCCCTTTCTACCTTTAGTACGCTGTTATTGTGTATTATAGTTTTTGTATTGTTCCGTGAAAATAACAGATACCACTTTTTAAAACGATTAGAAGACAGAGCAAAAATCGTCTCTTCCATACATTTTCAGGACGATCCCGAAAAGATAAAATATTACAGTAATCTTAAAAAAAATGGACTCGAAGAACTTATCGAAGAAGAAGAATATGTTCTTAAAATAAACAGTGCCAATAGTTTTGATTACAATACAAAATTAAATTTACCCAATTCATTCTATTCTAATATTCTGGCAACAGGAAAAGATTATTTTGAAATTAACAGCAAATATTATTTAGGACAGGTTTTTACAGAAAACAATCAAAAATACATTGTAATTGTTGGCGCGCGAGACCGAAGAGGAAAAACCACAACCATTTATATTGTAAAAATATTGATTTTTGGAGGGATTGGTTTTATATTCCTGGCGTTCTTTTTGGGGCGTTTTCTGGCCAAACGTGTCATAAATCCGGTTGCAAGAATTACCAAAGAAGTAAACCGAATAAGTGCATCAAACCTGCATAACAGATTACCGGAAGTGAAGAATTCAGATGAAATTTCAGATCTTACAGCAACTTTCAATGATATGTTAGATCGTTTGGAAACCTCTTTTGAGATCCAGGCTAATTTTATTAATAATGCTTCTCACGAATTAAAAACGCCAATTACGACCATAATTGCTGAGTCTGAAATAATGCTTTTAAAAGAAAGAGCAGTTCCTGAATATATAGAATCATTACAAAATATTTACGGTCAGGCTTCAAGATTAGGAAATTTAACCGAAAGCTTACTGAAGTTGACCCAAACCGGTTACGACGGAAAAAAACAAGTGCTTGATATTGCCAGAATTGATGAATTATTAATGGAAGTAAAATCTGATTTAGATAAAATTTATCCTGATAATCGCGTAAGCATCAAACTTAATTTTGCTCCAAAAGATTCTAATCTGCTTTTAATTCCGTGCAATAAACCGCTTTTAGAGCTGGCGCTTAATAATATCATTACAAATGGGGTGAAATACTCTGACAATAATGAGGTTTTTGTAACGCTTTCTGCAAATAGTGATTGGATTAAAATTAGTATCAACGATATCGGAATCGGAATTCCGCCAGAAGATATTCCACATTTGTATGAACCTTTTTTCAGAGGAAAAATTGCAGCTAAATATATAGGTTACGGTTTAGGACTTCCTTTAGCTTCTAAAATCATCAGAATGCACGATGGCGAAATCCAGGTGCAATCAGAACAAAACAAAGGAACCATTGTTACTATTATTTTCAGAAAAGACAATACTAAAAAAGTCAACATTAGAAATTCTAATGTTGAATCTTAGGAAATTCTAATTTTAGATTAATACCCTTCTAATTTGCGCGGTGTTATTTTGTATGTATAAACTAAACGATTATACTTATGAAAAATTTCCTTATACCCACCACACTAGAAGAAGATACAATTAATGCTGTAAAATCAGCTGTTAATCAGGCAAAAAACACCAATTGTGAAATCATTTTAATGATGGTTTCTGAAACTCCGGATGCTTTTTCTTCTGTACAATTTTTACGCGAAATGAGAACGGCGCTAACCTCAAGCCAGGAAGAAGTTCTTGAAACGTGCAGATACATTATAGAAAATACTGCGAATTGCAAAATTAAAGTACATAATCAATACGGAATTTCTGCACCTATTTTTAAAGGAATTATTGATGCTTTTGATGTGAAATTGGTTGTTTTGACAAATTCATACAAACAAGAAACAAAACGAATTCATCAATATTTAGTAAAATTAGCAGGAAACCAAAAATGTCCAATTTTACACTTAGGTTCAGAAGTTGCAAAAGATGATTTCAATAAAGCACTTTACATCGAAAATGCCAAAGCAAATATGCATGTAAAAGATGTACAGCAGTTTTTGAGCCAGAATTTCTCTTATGAAATTGTAAGTCAAACAGCCAATTTTGATGACAATTACGAACAATTTGCCCCTTATTTATCAGAAGCCATTTCTAAATATGACATCGATTTATTAGTAGAAACCCGTAAAGGCGAAAAAATAAATTTCAAAAAAACTAAAAAAGAAAACACCAGCGATAAATTAGGACTTCCTGTTTTATCACTTTACGAAATGGCGTAAATCCAACTTAAAAAAGAGTTTAATTTAAAACCGAAAATATGTTATTAAAGAAAAGAATCCCAATGAAGTACGTTCTCGGAAAAATTAAAGTAGAATTAGGCCTCGTACTGGCTTACACGATTTTGTTTGAAATTTTCCATAATTATTTTATAAACCTTCCCGTAGATATTCCAATTGCGATACCAACCATGATTGGTACAATTATATCCTTATTATTAGCTTTTAAGTCTAATCAGGCTTATGACAGATGGTGGGAAGCACGTATTGTTTGGGGTGCAATTGTAAACGATTCCAGAACATTAATCCGTCAGGTATTAACCTTTTATAAAGATCCTGATTTTTCTGTTGAAGCAAGCGAATTCAAAGAAAATTTTGCTAAAAGACAAATTGCATGGTGTTATAGTTTAGGTCAGGCATTAAGAAACAGAGATGCCATAAAACCAATTGAAGGTTTAATTAGTGAGGAAGAATTGCGTTTTATAAAAAACCATCAAAATATACCCAATGCTATTTTAATGCTTCACGCCAAAGACCTTCGAAATGCTAAAAACACGAAGCACATTAATATGTACCAGCAAGTAGAAATTGATAATACGTTGTCAAGATTATGTGATCATATGGGTAAATGTGAAAGAATTAAAAACACAATTTTCCCAACGACATACAGTATGTATATCAGATTGACTTTGTGTTTATTTATTTTACTATTGCCTTTCGGATTAATCAGCGTATTAAGCTGGTTTGCAATTCCGTTGATTACCGCAATTGCCGGAGCATTCTTTTTAATTGAAAGAATGGCAATTCACTTACAGGATCCTTTCGAAAACAGACCTACAGATACACCTGTAACCGCTATTTCGAACACAATTGAAAAAAATATCATGCAGATGTTAAACGAATATCAAAGCGAATTTGATATCATTAAAGAATTTAATCTAACTACTGAACCTGCAAAAGTAGATAAGAACACATACTATGTTTTATAATTAATTTTAGTCTATTTTAATTGTTGGCCAGACAGCGCATTTATTTGTGTTGTCTGGTTTTTTATTTGCTGTAATTCGTGGCAAACTTTTTTTAATAAGAATGAAGCAATCTGCCCAAAGTTTGAATCGATTGTCGCAATTCATTTGTCCACGGCAAACCAAAACTCAATCGCATACAATTCGAAAACTGATCCTGAAACGAGAAAATTCGGCCCGGTGCAATGCTAATATGATGTTTCATCGCCAAATGATAAAAAGCAGCCGTATCTATTTTTTTGTCTAATTCGATCCAAAGAAAAAAACCGCCTTGAGGCTGACTCACTTTTGTTCCCTTCGGAAAAGATTCTAAAACCGTATTAATATAATTGTTGCAATTGCAAATCAGGATATGGCGAATTTTGCGAAGATGATTTTCATAACGTCCGTTTTTCAGGAAATCACCCACAACTTCATGCGTAATTGTAGCCGGTGACAGCGTATGATAAATTTTGTTCCTTAAAATATCCTTTTTAAATTTTCCCGGTGAAACCCAGCCAACGCGATAACCCGGTGCCAAAGTTTTAGAAACAGAACTACAGCAAAGTACAATGCCGCTTTCGTCATACGTTTTGCAATTCGTTGGTCGGCTTGAGCCAAAGTACAAATCGCCATGAATATCATCTTCAATTAACGGAATATTATAAAACTCCATCAATTTTACCACTTCCTTTTTATGTTCAACCGGCATCATACTTCCAGACGGATTACTAAAATTACTCATCAATAAACACAACTTTACTTTTTTAGTAGAAAGTGCTTTTTTTAATGCTTCAAGTTCTATTCCCGTCGTCATATTCGTAGGTAATTCCATAATATACAATCCCAATGATTTTGCCAATTGCAGGACACCAAAATACGCCGGACTTTCTGTAATAATAGTATCGCCCGGTTTTGTTAAAGTCATCAAACAATGTGATATGGCACTTGTACAGCCGGGAGTTGTTATTATATCATCTTCAGTTAAAGATCCGCCCCAACTAAAAGACCAACGTGCAATTTCTTTTCTTAAATTCGGATTGCCCTGAACTTCTTCATAATTCGTCCCGCTATTAGGCAACTGACGCATAGCCTGAACCATTCCCTTATTTAATTTAGCAATAGGCAAAAGCTCATTCGACGGAAAACCTAAAGACAACATCGTAATATTTTTATCCGTCATATTACCGTAAACCTGATCGATTAAATCCTCGCGATCAACATTTTCGCATATTAAAACAGGTTTACTTGACGAAGGTTCAGGAATCGTTCTGGCCGAAATATTGCTTACATAATAACCGGATTGCGGCCGTGATTCAATCAAAGACCGGCTTTCGATTTCATAATAAGCTTTGCTAACTGTACTCATGCTGTAGCCCGTTTCGGCAACCACTTCACGAATAGAAGGCAACTTATCACCAACGTTTAAAACACCCGATTTTATTTGCTTTTCAATTCGGTCCGCAAACTGCAGATATAAGTAATTTGAATTTTTCATAAAAAAAACTGTTACGGTGCAATTTACAAAAACTGTATCTGTATTGCTGTATTATTTTTTAGAAATTTGCTTTATAATATTCAAACCAAAAAACCAACTTCCGTGAAAACAACAAAATACTACATCGCCGCGATTACCGCATACACCATTTGGGGATTCTTCAGCTTGGTTTTAAAGCCAATTCATGATTATCCATCGTTAGATATTTTATTCAACCGCGTTTTTAGCTGTAGTATTTTAATGTTACTGATTGTTTTTGCTTTCAAGCGAAAAAAAGTAAAAGAAACAATCGAGATTTTTAAAGCATTGCCCAAAGCCGAAAAAAGAAAAGCAATATTACTGAATATTGGTGGAAGCGTTTTTTTAATGGCAAACTGGTTTACATTTATTTATGTAATGAACCATGTTAGCGTAAAAGCAACATCTTTAGCCTATTTGGTTTGCCCGATTCTAACCACTTTATTAGCGTATTTTCTTTTGCATGAAAAACTTAGCAAAACACAATGGATTTCTGTCGGATTAAGTATTTCAGGCTGCTTATTATTGTCTTATGCTGATATTATGGATATGGTTTTCAGTATAATCATTGGACTTACATACGCCTGTTATTTAGTAAGCCAACGTGTTAATAAAGGTTTTGATAAGTTTATCATTCTAACCTTTCATATTACATTGGCAGCGTTGTTTTTATTGCCATTTTATCCGGCTTACAGCGGTCCGGTTCCAACAGAATTTAGATTCTATTTCTGTATCGAAACCATTGCGATATTATTTACGATATTCCCGTTATTCCTGAATTTATATGCACTTTCAGGCATCAATTCATCAACAGTTGGAATGCTTTTAAACATTAACCCGATGATTGCTTTTGCTTTGGCAACATTCGTTTATCATGAACAAATTGGCGTATTGCAAATTGCAGTATACAGCATTATTTTTATAGCTGTAATCATCTTTAATTCGCATCTTTTTGTGAGTTTAAAACAACGATATATTCCCGTTTCAAAATAATTTCAGGCACGATTTTTTTGCCACGAATTTCACGAATTTGCACGAATTTTATTTTTTAATTTGTAGAATTAGACAAAACTCTAATTCGTGTAAATTCGTGAAATTCGTGGCAAACTTTTTTTTAAGACATTTTCAAATAGTGAAAATTTGTGCAATTCGAGGCAAACCTTTTTCATAAAATTACCAGAATCTTAACAGCATGTTTAAACAGGAATGAGTATTTTTCATTTCTGTTTTTTTGTTTAACAGAAGGACAGTTAAAAATTCAATTTCCAAACCGATTCAATATTTTTATATGAAAGCTACCAAACTTCAAGCCTTTATTCCATTATTTTACTTAGTGTGGTCCGATGATTTGTTAACTCAAAAAGAGTTTACAACTTTGCAGGAATTCATTACTTCACAAACGTTACTTTCGCCGGAAGAAAAACAATTTCTTCTTTCTAAAGTAGATATTTCAAATCCGCCTTCGCGAAATGAACTCACACAATGGAAACTGGATATTGAAAAAAGCATCAAAGACAAATCATCCATAAAATCAATATTTGATATTGCCGTAGCACTTTCTGAAAAAGACTTGGATATTTCATCTTTAAAAGCAGATTTTACAAAGCTGGAAAACGATTTGGGAGTTTTAGGCGAAGAAGTAATTCAGAATTTTAAAACAAAAGAAAATTCCTTTACATCCAATTCTCAAACAACATCTAATTTTGACATTCAAAAAATAACAGCACTTCTTGACGGAAAAGAAGCTGCGATAATCAAAAAAGTAAAATCGGTAATTTCAAGACCTGAATTTGCTTATGAAACTTCAACAGATATCAATGTATTTCGCCAAACGGTATACAATTGGTGTAAAATTTTAGCCAAAGAAAACCTTGGAAACATGGCCTATCCAAAACGATATGGCGGAGGAGAAAACATCGCCGATTATTTTGCGATTATGGAAACCTTAAGTTATCACGATTTAAGTTTGGTGATAAAATTTGGTGTTCAGTTCGGACTTTGGGGAATGAGCGTACAATCGCTTGGAACAGAAAAACATTACGCTAAATATTTAAACGATATTGGTTCGCTAAAATTACCGGGCTGTTTTGCGATGACTGAAACGCATCACGGTTCGAACGTAAAAGGCTTAGAAACTACAGCAACTTACAATCATAACGATCAAACGTTTACGATTCATACACCCAATAAAAACGCCCAAAAAGAATACATTGGTAATGCAGCCGTTCACGGGCAAATGGCAACCGTTTTTGCCAAACTTATCATTAACGATCACGATTACGGCGTAAATGCATTTGTAGTTCCGTTGCGTGATACAAACGGAAATACGATAAACGGTGTTACAATAGGCGATTGTGGCCATAAAATGGGATTAAACGGCGTTGATAACGGAACAATTAGTTTTGATCAGGTTGTGATTCCGAAAGAAAATATGTTAGACAGATTTGCTTCTGTAAATGATAAAGGAGAATTCGAAAGCCCGATTCCGAGTGATAACAGACGTTTTTTTACCATGTTAGGAACTTTGGTTGGAGGAAGAATCGGAATTCCGCGTTCAGCTTTGGCGGCAGCAAAATCAGGTTTAACAATTGCGATTCGTTACAGCGACCAACGCAGACAATTTGGTCCTGAAGGCGGTTCTGAAGTTCCGATTTTAAATTACAGAATGCATCAAAGAAGATTACTTCCGCATTTAGCGAAAACTTACGCCGTTCATTTTGCTTTACAATATCTTACCAACCGATTCCTGAATAAAACAGAATCAGAAATGCAGGAAATTGAAGCTTTGGCAGCCGGAATGAAATCCTATTCGACCTGGAGTACAAGAGATATTTTACAGGAATGTCGTGAAGCTTGCGGCGGAAAAGGTTATTTATCTGAAAACAGAATCGACGCTTTAAAAAATGATACTGAAATCTACACAACTTTTGAAGGTGATAATACCGTTTTGATGCAATTAGTGGCTAAAAATCGTTTGTCTGAATTTAGAAAAGCATTCGGAGAAATGGGTTCTTTGGGAATCATCAATTATGTGTATGAAAATGCAAAAGTGGCTATTGCCGAGAAAAACCCAATTGCAACAAGAAGGGCAGATGATGAACATTTACTTGATTCAGAATTTCATTTGCAGGCTTTCATCCACAGAGAAAAAACAATTTTGGCATCGGCAGCAAGACGTATCAAAAAATTGGTTGATGGCGGTTTAGAACCTTACGACGCATTCAATGTTGTTCAGCATCAAATGATCGATGTTGCTCAGGCTTATTTGGAAAGAATTGTTTTAGAGCAATTTCAGGAAGCTATAAAAACGGTTGAAGACGAAAATTCAAAAGTTATATTGACAAAATTATACCAATTATATGCGCTTTCACAGATAGAAAAAAATAAAGCGTGGTATCTTGAAGACGGTTATATGGAAGCCGTAAAAACCAAAGCAATTCGTAAAATCGTAAACCAACTTTGTTGGGATATTCGCCCGGATGCCGTTGCATTGGTAAATGCTTTTGATATTCCGGAGAGTTGTCTGGCGGCGCCAATTGCAGTTTAGATTATAAGATTAAATGATTGAAAGATTGAAAGATTTATTAATTCATTTTTTAATCTTTCAATCTTTCAATCATTTAATTTTTTAATTGTTCTACCAATTTCCCTTCAAACCTTCTTTTAAAGCATTGTTATATTTCTCCAAATCAAAACTATACAAATCAGGAGCTTTATGAGCGCCGCCTTTGCGCGATTCATCTAATTTGGTAAGAATATCATAGCGAAGAATTTTTCGGTAAAAATTACCGCGATTTAGCTTTTTACTTAAAATCGCTTCATATAATTTTTGAAGTTCCGGCATTGTAAACTTCTCAGGTAAAAGATTATAACCAATTGGATGATTGTTTAATTGCTCACGAAGCGTAAGCAAAGCTTTATCGAGAATAGTTCTGTGATCCATCATAAACGACGGTAAATCATCAATAGATTTCCATTCAACGGCGTTCGAATATTGATCAATAACCAATTTTACTTTCGAATGTTCGGCCAAAGCATAATATCCAATAGAAACAAAACGCTGTTTGTTCCAAATACGATCATCATAAGCCTCAAAAGCACTTTCTGATCGTTTTAGATTTCCAAAAGTATAAAATTGCTGCAGATAAATATCTTCTGTTCCCGTTCTGTCTTTTAAAATTCGAACCGCCGCATCATCAACGTTTTCCTCTTTTTTTACATATCCTCCCGGAAGTCCCCAAGCATCCTGGTCCTTCATTCTTACCGTTAAAACATGCAGGGAATTTTCATGAAAGCTAAAAATAACGCAATCAATAGAAAGCGTCGGAATATATTTTTCAAACGCTTCTTCAGACTGTTGTTCAAGTAATTTCTTAAATTCCATTGTATTGATTTGTTTTCAAATTTACTCTTTTTGAAAATTATAAATCAATGTAATTCCTCAAAAAAATACTTTTTTCTTTTAAAATCAATGCTTTTAGAGGTTTTTGGCTTCTGCTTAATTTTCAATTGAATATTTATCTGACTAAGAATATGTTAAGTTTATTAGTTCCTGATTATGATAAATGAAAATTTAAGCGAATTTATTTGTTGATATGAAAAAAAGTAATTAATATTGCTTCATAATGAAGCAATGAAAATATCAAATATCACAACTTTACTATTTATCAACCACATTCTAAATTTCCACTTATGAAAAAAACAATTATAAAAACAGCGCGAGTATCACTTTTGACGGCGTTGGTTATTTCTAATGTATCATGGAATACGCTTCCAAGTGATGAAACGAATCCACCGCTTGTAACTATTAAAGGTTTTACGTTTCAAGATTTTAACAGAAACGGAAAATTAGATCTTTGGGAAGATACACGTCTTTCTGTAAATCAAAGAATTGATGCGATTATCAAAGAAATGACGAATGCAGAAAAAGCAGCATTACTTATCGGAACCGGAATGCCGGGAATCGAAGTTTTGACTGGTCCTGTTGGTGATTCGAAACAAGGTTTAGTTCCTGGAGCTGCGGGCGGAACGGAAGCTTTCGAGCGATTTGGAATTCCTGCAACTGTTGTTGCTGATGGTCCTGCAGGTTTAAGAATTGAACCTATCAGAGAAAATGATTCAAAAACCTATTATGCAACGGCATTTCCGGTTGGAACTGCTTTAGCTTCAACATGGAATAAAGCGCTTTTAGAAGAAGTTGGAAAAGCAATGGGGAATGAAGTAAAGGAATATGGTGTTGATGTTTTATTGGCGCCGGCTTTAAATATCCACAGAAATCCTTTGAACGGAAGAAACTTCGAATATTATTCTGAAGATCCGTTAATTTCAGGCAAAACCGCTGCAGCGATTGTAAACGGAATTCAGTCTCAGGGAGTTGGAACTTCAATCAAACATTTTGCTGTTAATAATGAAGAAACAAATCGTTTAACAATAAATGCTCACGTTTCTGAAAGAGCGATCAGAGAATTATATTTAAAAGGTTTTGAAATCACGGTTAAAGAAGCACAACCGTGGACTGTAATGTCTTCCTATAATAAAATAAATGGCGAATATACTTCTGCCAGAAAAGATTTGCTAACTCAGGTTTTAAGAGAGGAATGGGGTTTTAAAGGAATTGTAATGACAGATTGGTTTGGAGGTTTTCCTGGTTTTGAGAGCATACAAAACGGTTCTAGTTCTGATGTTGTACTACAAATGAATGCCGGAAACGATCTTTTGATGCCAGGAATTCCAGTTCAGAAAAAAGCATTAATTGAAGCTTTAAATTCTGGTAAATTATCTCAGGAAGTTGCCAATGCAAACGCAAAAAGAATTTTAGAATATATCTTTCGTACGCCAACTTTTGCAAAATATAAATACAGCGACAAACCAAACTTAACTAAAAATGCTGAAGTAACCAGAAATGCTGCTGCTGAAGGAATGGTTTTGCTTAAAAATGAAAAAAATGCATTGCCTTTTGCTGACAAACAAAAAGAAGTTTCTTTATTTGGAGTTACTTCGTATGCCTGGATTACAGGCGGAACAGGAAGCGGAAGCGTGAACAATAAACACACCGTTTCTCTTTTAGAAGGTTTAACAGCAGCAGGTTACAAATTAGATAAAGAATTGGTTGATTTGTATAAACCGCACGCTGAAAAAGAGGTTTTAGCTGAAAAAGAAAGAAGAAAAGCAAGAGGAATTTTGGCTTTGCCTGAAAGACTTCCTGAATTGAAAATGGACGATGCTTTTATTGCTAAAAAAGCAGCAAGCTCAGAAATTGCATTCGTGACTTTAGGAAGAAATTCCGGAGAAGGCGGAGATCGCGTTGTTGATAATGATTTTAATATCGCTACAGAAGAGATCGAAATGCTGGATAAAATTTCGAAAGCGTTTCATGAAAAAGGAAAAAAAGTAGTGGTTATTTTAAATATTGGCGGTGTAATTGAAACAGCATCGTGGAAAGATAAAGTAGATGCTATTTTATTAGCCTGGCAGCCAGGTCAGGAAGGCGGGCATTCTGTTGCAGATGTCGTTTCCGGAAAAATAAATCCGTCAGGAAAATTAACAATGACTTTTCCTGTGAAATATGCTGATACACCATCAGCTAAAAATTTCCCCGGAATTCCTGCTGATAATCCAAAAGAAGTGACTTATGAAGAAGGCGTTTATGTTGGATACCGTTATTATAATACTTTTAATGTAAAACCATCTTATGAATTTGGTTTTGGGAATTCGTACACCACTTTTGATTATACAGATGTAAAATTGAGCTCTTCAACATTTACGGATAAATTGACAGTTTCAGTTACAGTAAAAAATACCGGAAAAGTTGCAGGAAAAGAAGTGGTACAGGTTTATCTTTCTGCACCATCAAAATCTATTGACAAACCAAAAGAAGAATTAAAAGCTTTTGGTAAAACCAAAGAATTAAAACCGGGTGAAAGTGAAACTTTAAAGCTCACTTTATCTCCAAAAGACCTGGCTTCATTTTTAGAAAATAAAAGTGCCTGGATTGCAGAAGCAGGAACTTATAAAGTTTTGGTTGGTGCTTCATCAGAAAATATTAAGAAAACAGCTGAGTTTTCTGTAGCAAATGAAATTGTAGTAGAAAAAGTTAAAAAGGCTTTTGAGCCTGACACTAAATTTACAGACTTAAAGCCTTAATTAAAATAAGATCCGTGGTTAGATAAGAATTGTATTAAGGTAATGGTTTCACTTGAAAATTCATTTTTTGAATCTAAAGTGAAACCATTTTTTTTATATCAAAATTAACATGTAATCATTTTATTTATAACAATAAGAACCAATCTATATTTTAAATCATGGTTTTATTAAAATAACTAGCCTTCTCAAAATCTTTTATATTGATCGAAATTACCGGAACTTCAGGAAGTATTTTATTCAGTTTTGTTACAATAGCTTTTGATAACGTAGCTTTTTGATCTGTATTTCGGCCTTCCATAATATAGCCAAAAACATGAATAAAATCGTCTAAGGAATTTCCGTTATTATAATATGTAAAAGGATTAATGCGCACTTTAATTTCAGACGCAATAAAAAGATCTGTTGATACGGCCGAATCAAAAACTTCCTGCATTATTTCGTCAGCAGATTTTAAGCGGATTACATTTTCAGAACAATCAATAATAAAATGCGGCATTGGTTTGTGGTTTTAGATTAGGAATTCAGTTTTAAACAAAACTATAAAAACATTTCCCGGATTCGTTCAAAATCTATTTTTTATGAATTAAATTTTCTATTCATTAAAATATACGAAATCATAAATAATTCACATTTATATTTACACTTTCTTATATTTGTAAGTCTCATTTATTTTTAAGTAGTTTGAAAAATTCATTCTTGTTTCTTTTAATTGTTCTCTTTGGCTTTCCTGTTTACGCAGCAGATAGTACCGATACTATTTTAGATAAGCTTAATGATGCTCTTAGAAATAAGCAGCGTTATGTTCAAATGAAAGAAGAACGTATTTTGAACTTCAAAAAAATTAAATCGGCAGATTTAACGAAAGAGCAAGAGTACAATTACAATAAAACTTTGTATGCTGAATATCAAAAATTCAATTCAGATTCAGCTATTTTTTATGTAAAAAAGAACCTTAAAATTGCTGCAGAACTTCAAAATAAACCTTTATTAGATTTAGCAAACCTGCAATTGGTAACGCTTTATTCATCTTCAGGAAAATACCGCGAATCTGAAGCTATTTTAAAAAGTATTGATAAAAAAACATTATCAAAAGCATTACTTCAAACGTATTATATTGCATATCGTGAATTCTTTGAGCATTATGCTGCAAATAGTTACGATGTAAAATACCTTCAGCAAATTCGAAAATACCGCGATTCCTTATTAACGGTTTTAGATCCGAATACTTTAGATTATCAGATCAATAAAATTCAGCAGGGCATGTCTAAAATGAGATTTGGAAATGCACAAAAACAGTTGATGGAATTATTGAAAAATGCAAAAGATGATAATCCGCAATATGCGATGATTACCTATCTTTTAGGAAGTATTTATGAAACCACGCATCAATTAGAATTAAGAAAAAAATACTACGCACTTTCGGCCACTGCAGATATTAAAAATGCGAATAAAGACAATGCATCGCTTCAGGAACTGGCTTTGGTTTTTTATGAAGTTGGCGATGTCGATATGGCTTATAAACTAACACAATCTGCGATTGAAGACGCTCTTTATTGCAATGTACAGTTTCGTACGCTTTTAATGTCTGAGGTTTATTCGATTATAAATACGGTTTATTTAGAAAGAGAAGCCAAAAGAAAAACAGAGCTTCAATTGTATCTTTTATGCATTAGTTTACTTTCGTTATTTCTGATTGTAGCGGTTATTTATGTCTACAAACAAATGAAAAAAGTATCCAGGATTCGTGGAGAACTTTATGAAACAAGCCAGAAATTAGCCGAATTAAACAAAGATATTACCGAAACCAATAATCAATTGCAGGAACGTAATTCGCAGTTATCAGAATCTAATCACGTTAAGGAAGAATATATTGCGCATTTTTTTAATCTTTGTTCCGCATACATCAATAAATTAGAAAATTACCGCATTATTTTAAATAAAAAAGCGACCGCAAAACAGTTTGATGAAATTTACAAAATGCTGAAATCGACTACGTTGGTTGATAATGAATTGGAAGAATTATACAAGAATTTCGATATTATCTTTCTGAATTTATATCCTACTTTCGTAAAAGACTTTAATGAATTGCTGATTAAGGAAGAACAAATCGTTTTAAAACAGGGTGAATTACTTAATACGGAACTTCGCATTTTTGCCCTTATTCGACTTGGAATTACCGACAGCGTAAAAATTGCAGCCTTTCTTCGTTACTCTTTAAGCACAATTTATAATTATAGAACCAGAGCTCGAAATAAAGCCGCAGTTTCGCGAAATGATTTAGAAGAAATGGTCATGAAAATTGGTTTAATTTCCTTGATAGTATAACGATTTATTTTAAATTCACTACTTTTTTTACATCTAAAAATTAATTAAATATTTGGTAATCAATATTTTAATTTTTTATTTCACTACTTTTTTTCGTTTAAAAATCCAAAGCATACTATAACGTTTTAGCTTTACAATATTATTAAAAGGTACTTTTGACTTGAAGTACTTTGATGTGAAATTAAATGCTTTAAATAAATTAATAGTTATGTTTAAAAACGTTAAAACAATTCTTGTTTTAGTTTTATTGAGTTCATTCGGTTTGAATGCACAAAATAAAGTTCCGGTTTATCTTGATGATAAAAAGCCAATAAATGAACGTGTAGAAGATGCACTTTCTAAAATGACAACTGCTGAAAAAATTGCCATGATTCATGCGCAGTCAAAATTTAGTTCACCGGGCGTGCAACGTCTGGGAATTCCTGAAAACTGGATGACCGACGGACCACACGGAATTCGTACCGAAGTAAAATGGGACGAATGGGACCAGGCAGGCTGGACAAACGATTCTTGTATTGCGTTTCCGGCTTTAACCGCACTTTCTGCAACATGGAACAAAGATTTAGCTTCATTATACGGAAAATCAATTGGTGAAGAAGCGCGTTACCGTAACAAAAATGTATTATTAGGTCCTGGAGTAAATATCTACAGAACACCATTAAACGGTCGTAACTTCGAATATATGGGAGAAGATCCGTTTTTAACTTCAATAATGGTCGTTCCTTATATTAAAGGAGTTCAATCGAATGGAGTTGCGGCTTGTGTTAAACACTTTGCTTTAAACAATCAGGAAACGAATCGTAATGCCGTAAACGTAATTGTTGATGATCGTGCATTGTACGAAATTTATCTTCCAGCTTTTAAAGCTGCTGTTCAGGAAGGTGATGCATGGGCAATTATGGGTTCTTACAACAAATATAAAGGACAACACTGTTGCCATAACGAGTTTTTATTAAATGATATTCTTCGTGGAGAATGGGGCTTCAAAGGTGTTGTAGTTTCTGATTGGGGAGGAGTTCATGATACAAAACAAGCGATTCATAATGGTTTGGATATGGAATTTGGTTCTTGGACAAACGGACTTACATGGGGAACCAGTAATGCGTATGACAACTATTATTTAGCGAAACCATATTCTGAAATGATTAAAAAAGGTGAAGTTGGAACTAAAGAATTAGATGATAAAGTACGTCGTATTTTGCGTTTAGCTTTTTTAACTACAATGGATAAAAACAGACCTTTTGGATCTTTCGGAACTAAAGAACATGCTGATGCAGGTTTGAAAATTGCAGAAGAAGGAATTGTATTGCTTCAAAACAATAATAACGTTTTACCAATTAACCTTTCTAAAACGAAAAAGATTGCTGTTATTGGAGAAAATGCGATCAAAATGATGACCGTTGGTGGAGGAAGTTCTTCATTGAAAGCAAGATATGAAATTACACCGCTTGAAGGATTAAAGAAAAGAATTGGCAATCAGGCTGAAATAGTATACGCTCGTGGTTATGTGGGAGATCCTACAAGTAATTATAACGGCGTTATTGCGAAAGTAAGTTTAGAAGAAAAACGCTCTCCGGCTGAATTAACTGCAGAAGCTTTAAAAGTAGCAAAAGATGCTGATATTGTACTGTTTATTGGAGGTTTGAATAAAAGTCCAAACCAGGATGATGAAGGACATGACCGTAAAGAATTAGAGCTTCCGTACAATCAGGATAAATTGATTAGTGAGTTAGCTAAAGTAAATAAAAATGTAGTTTTTGTAAATATTTCAGGAAATGCTGTGGCAATGCCGTGGGTAAAAGAGGTTCCGGGAATTGTACAAGGTTGGTTTTTAGGTACTGAAGCAGGAAATGCTTTGGCTGCAGTTTTGGTTGGAGATGTAAATCCATCTGGAAAATTGACATTTACTTTCCCTGTAAAATTATCAGATAACGGTGCACATGCTTTAGGAGAATTTCCTGGAGGAGACGAAGTTACTTATAAAGAAAGCATTTTTGTTGGATACCGTTATGCAGACAAACAAAAAGCAAAACCATTATTTTCTTTCGGACACGGTTTAAGCTACACGACTTTTGCATACGGAAATGTAACGGCTGATAAAAAACAAATGTCAGCTGGAGATAAAATTACATTTTCTGTAAAAGTAAAAAACACAGGAACTAGAGAAGGTTCAGAAGTTGTTCAGTTATATATTAGCGATTTAAAATCTTCATTGCCACGTCCGATAAAAGAATTAAAAGGTTTTGATAAAATTTCGCTTAAAGCGGGAGAAGAAAAAACAGTAACTTTTACAGTTGATAAAACAGCTTTAAGCTTTTTTGATGACAAAAAACACGACTGGGTTGCAGAACCAGGAGCTTTTGAAGCTATCGTTGGAGCATCTTCGACAGATATAAAATCTAAAGTGGGATTCTCACTTCAATAATTTCATTATTTCTAAATTGGTTGGTTGTAAAGCTGCGATTGTAAAAAGTTGCAGCTTTGCTTTTTAAAATTAAGTTTTCTTTTTACCATTAAGCTATTAAGTGTATTAAGCTTTGAACTTAATCTTAATGGTTTAAAAGTTTAGTAAACACACGGCTTAATTTCTCATAATCTCTTAATGGTTCAATAAAAAATAAATGACATGAAAAATATTCTACTTATTGTTTTTACATTATTTGTCACACAAAATATTTCGGCACAAAGTCTGAATAAAATGCAATGGTTTAATGAACCTGAAAAATGGGAAATTAAAAACAATGCCTTAATCATGAATGTAACCGCAAACAGCGATTACTGGCGTATTTCGCATTACGGATTCACTGTTGATGATGCACCTTTTTACTATGCCAATTACGGCGGTGAATTTGAAGCCAAAGTAAAACTGACAGGAAATTATATTGCCCGTTTTGACCAAATGGGATTAATGATTCGTGTTGACGAAAAAAACTACATCAAAACCGGAGTTGAATTTGTCGACGGAAAATTTAATATCAGCACCGTTGTAACACACGACAAAAGTGATTGGAGCGTAACAACCCTTGAAAAAGCACCGCCGTTTGTATGGATAAAAGTCGTGAGAAGACTAGACGCCATTGAAGTTTTCTTTTCGCTTGATGATAAAAATTATATTTTGACAAGAAATGCGCCTTTACAGGATAATACACCAGTTATGGTTGGTTTAATGGCCGCATCGCCGGACGGAAAAGGTTTTGAAGCTAAATTCGAAAACTTTAAAGTAACACATTTACCGGATCAACGCAGATTAGAGTGGCTTAAAAATCATCAGGAATAATTATTTGATTATTAATGGTTAATTATAAATTATCAATTAGCCATAAACCATAAATAATTAATTATCAACCATTAACAATTAATAACTAACCATTAATATGACCGATATTAAACCTAAAAAACATTATGAAATTTTAGACGGTTTGCGTGGAGTAGCGGCAATTTTAGTTGTTGCTTTTCATATTTTTGAAACCTTTTCAGGTGGAAATCGTTTTGTGCAAATCATCAATCACGGATATTTAGCCGTTGATTTCTTTTTCCTTTTATCAGGATTTGTTGTCGCTTATGCGTATGACGATCGTTGGGGAAAAATGACGCAATGGGAATTTTACAAAAGACGTTTAATTCGCTTACAGCCCATGGTTATTATGGGAATGATCATTGGAGCTATTTTCTATTATTTTCAGGCTTCGGATATTTTGTTTCCGATGATTGGCGGAATGGAAGTTTGGAAAGTGATTTTAACGATGATCATTGGATTTACATTATTACCAATTCCGCCATCATTAGAAATTAGAGGCTGGGCCGAAATGCATCCTTTAAATGGTCCGGCATGGTCGCTTTTCTTTGAATATATTGCAAATATCTTGTACGCCTTATTTTTTCGCAAATTTTCAAACAAAGTGCTATCGGTTTTCGTACTGATATTTGCCGGACTGTTAATTAATTACACCGTTTTTGGCCCAAAAGGAGATGTTATTGGCGGTTGGTCTTTAAATCTGGAACAAATGAATGTTGGTTTTACACGTTTGTTGTATCCATTTTTTGCGGGGATTTTGCTTTCCCGTTTAGGAAAATTGATTCACATAAAAGGCGCTTTCTGGGTTTGCAGTCTTTTAATAGCCATCGTTTTAGCGTTACCAAGATTTGGAGATGAAAACAGTTTATGGATGAATGGTTTATACGAATCGTTTTGTATTATTCTGGTTTTCCCTTTAATTGTTGCCATTGGTGCGGGTGGAGAAGTAGGAAATCCATTTTCGGCTAAAATATGCAAACTTCTAGGCGATATTTCATATCCAATTTACATAACACATTATCCGCTAATTTATTGGTATACTGCTTGGGTTGTCGATAATAAAGTTTCTTTAGCAGATGGCTATTTATGGGGAATCGGACTTTTAATTGCGACTATTGTCATGGCTTATTTATGTTTGAAATTATATGATGAACCAGTTAGAAATTGGCTTCAGAAGAAGGTTCAAAGGAGCAAAGTAGCATAGTACAAAGGTAAAAAAAGGTGCAAAGGTTCAAAGGAAACCTCTGTTCCTTTGCATCTTTGCCTCTCTAAACCTATAAAAAAAATGATTTTCTATTTTGTTAGTTATAGAAATCAAAAAAGGGATGAAACTTTATGAGTTTCATCCCTTTTGTATATTTGAACAAAGTTCAAAGAAAACCTTAGTATCTCAGAATCTTAGCACCTCAGAACCTTAGATTATTCTAAAACCAATTGTCCCAAAGCTTCTTTGCTAAAACCTTTCAATTCTTCTGTTTTACCGGCTTTAATTTTTGCAACCCAATTCGGATCAGATAAAAGAGGTCTTCCAACAGCAACCAAATCAAAATCACCTCTGTCGAAACGTCTGTTTAATTCTTCTAAAGAAGTTGGTTCAGAACTTTCTCCTGAAAATGCTCCAAAGAAATCTCCTGAAAGTCCAACAGAACCAACAGTAATAGTTGGCGCTCCGGTTACTTTTTTAGCCCAACCTGCAAAATTTAAGTCAGAATCTTCAAATTCAGGTTCCCAGAAACGACGTTGAGAACAATGCAAAATATCAACTCCGGCATCAACAAGAGGCGTAAGCCATGCTTCTAATTCTTGTGGATTTTTAGCCAGTTTATAGTTGTAATCAGAAGGTTTAAATTGAGAAAAACGCATGATAACAGCAAAATCGTTACCCACTTGTTTTCTGATTTCTTTTATCACTTCAATAGCAAAACGGTTACGTTCAGGAAGCGTTTTTCCACCATAAATATCAGTACGTAAATTCGTTTCAGCTCTAAAAAACTGATCGATTAAATAACCGTGTGCACCGTGAATTTCAATCGTATCAAAACCTAATCTTTTGGCATCAGCAGCAGCTTTTCCAAAAGCAAGAATAGTATTTTCAATATCTTTCTCCGTCATGATATTTCCATTGCTGAAATCAGGTCTGTTTAATCCTGATGGTCCTTCAAAAGGAACTGGCGGAACCCATCCAGAATGATGATTATCCATAATTCCCATATGCCAAATTTGTGGTCCCATTGAACCTCCGGCAGCGTGAACTTCTTCGATCACTTTTTTCCATCCTTTTAGAGATTGATCTCCATAAAAATGAGGAACATTTCCGTCGTTTGATGATGAAGGTCTGTCGATAACAGTTCCCTCAGATAAAATTAAACCAACTTCGCCTTCAGCTCTTTTTTGATAGTAAGCAGCTACTTCATCAGTTGGAATTCCGTTAGGAGAAAATGAACGCGTCATTGGCGCCATTACGATTCGGTTTTTAAGATTTAACGTTTTTAAGTTAAATGGCGAAAACAGGTTGTTTGTACTCATAGTAATTTACAAATTAGATTGAATTAATTTACTGAGTGCTTCAAAGGCACCTTCGTTGCGTTTATAGTAAGTCCATTGTCCAACGCGCGTTGCTTCTATAAAGCCTGCACGCTGTAAAATAGATAGATATTCAGAAACTGTCGATTGTGTTAAGCCAGCCTTGGCTTGTATTTGTCCAACACAAACTCCGTGTTCAAATCCTGCATGTTGCAGTTGTTCCGGAAAGTTTATTTCGGGATTTTTTAACCATTCCAGCATTTGCAATCTGGATTTGTTAGACAATGCCTTAAAGATTTCTATATTTTCCATGCTGCAAATATATCGACTTTTCCCGATATACCAATTTAAAGAAAAATTTTTAGGATAATTTTAAGATGGAGAAGAAGAATGTTGAAAGATTTAATAAAGAAAAATTATATTTGCTTGTAGATTAATCTTGCAAGACTTTGTTTTGAATTGCCTCCTGCTTTAGCTGGAGGTATTAAAAATGATAATATAAAGGCTTTAGCCGAAACCCATATTTTTGGCTAAAGCCTTCGAATCTGGTTTATGATGACTCCAGCTAAAGCAGGAGGCTAGTCAACTAGTAAACGGTATCATTTTGCGAGATTAAAAAGCCCCAAATAAATAAACTTAATCAATTATGAAAAAAACTTTACTCATTGCAGCATTTTTATGTTGTGTAATAACAAGTTCAAAAGCTCAGGTTGTTGGAACCGATGTAGGCGATATCGCTCCGGAAATTGATCTTCCGGATACAAAAGGAAATAATGTTGTACTTTCTTCTTTTAGAGGAGAATTGGTATTGGTAGATTTCTGGGCTTCTTGGTGTGGGCCTTCTATTAAAGAACAACCCGAATTGATAAAATTATACAATACTTATCCGGATAAATTCACGATCTACAGTGTTTCTATGGATACTAAAAAACCGCTTTGGCTTGCTGCCATTGCAAAACAAAAATTACCATGGACGCAAGTGAGTGATCTTAAATATTGGAAATCTCCGGTTGTTGGTGATTATATGCTTCAGTCAGTTCCACTAAATTTTCTAATCGATAAAAACGGAATTATTTTGGCTAAAAACATTCATGGAAATGCTCTGAATGAAATGGTGAAGAGTTTGCTTGGTCAGTAATTCTTTTGTTTCAGGTTTTCTTTGTTTCAGGTGTTTTGAATTTAGCGGATAAGCTGGCTAGGATTTACGCAACGATCACAAAGTTTATTTTCTAATTTATTATGAGAATTATGATTCAAAAAATAATCCTATCACTCTTTATTCTGTTTTCATTTCATTGCACTGCACAAACGATGAAAACCGTTACTAAATTAGAAATAGCGCATCAGGATTGTTTAGACACTGGGATTGGTATGAAGAATTGTTCGATTACATATTATTACCAATCAGATAGTTTGCTAAATCTTGCCTACAAGAATTTAAGATTGAAATTGAGTTCTCAAGAAAAATCTAAATTAAGAACAGAACAATTAGGCTGGTTAAAGAAACGAGATCAATATTTTAGAAAAGTATATATTGATACCAAAAAAGAAGGCTATTTTGAAGAAGGAAGCAGTGATTTTGATATGGTTATTTTTGATCTGAAAGCAGATTATGTTTTTGTTAGAGTAAAAGAACTTATTAAAAGAATTTAAAGAGTTTTAAAAAATAATTAATGGAATCAAAACTTACTTTATCAGAATTCCGCGCAAGATTAAAAAACAATACTGAAATTGGTTCTCTAAAAGTAAAATTAAATCTGTTTAGACTATTTCCTAAATTTGGTGGAATAAAACCTTTTTATGGACTTTTTGATGATGCAAGTTTTCGATTAACCATAAATTCAACAACATCACCAACACATTTTATTGTAAAAGGGAATTACAAAAACGTTAATAATGTACTTAAAGTAAATTACGTTGTTGAGTCCAATAATAGATTTCAATCACTTTGGGTAGAATATTCTCCAGTAATTGGTATAATTGGAATCAATATATTCTTTCTTTTTTTTGCACGAGGACTTAGAAGAGCATCTACAATTGTTAATTTGTTTTTGCTTTTTGTAGCTTTCTATTCAAGATATAAAGAGGAAAGAAAAAGGAAAAAACTAGAGCAAAAGTTTATAAGGATTTTTGAAATTAAAAAATAAAACTAGTTTTAAGATGTAGTTTGTCATTCCGAGGAACGAGGAATCTCCGCAAGCAGCTCGACATAGATTGTGTTAGTTTCTTGCGGAGATTCCTCGTCCTCCGGAATGACAATATTGCGTAAAAAATCAAAAAACCTTATCGATTCGCATTCATAGCCTGCAAAGCATTTTCTGGCGAAGACAAATACAATTTATAAAAATCGGCAGTTCCGCCCACGTGAATTTCGTAAGTATTGGTTTCTAAACCTCTTTTTAGTTCTAACGCCACTTCGATCGGACTAATACCATTTTCGCCGCCAATAGCTTTAGAGAATTCTGTATTAACAAGCGGCGGCATTAATTCAAAAACTTTAACGATTGGTCGTTTCTCATGTTTTTCAAGAGAAACTCTCAGCACTTGAGAATAGGAGTGAAGTGCTGCTTTACTTACCGCATAACCCGGAAGTGTATATCCTGGAGAAAACGCTGCAATAGACGAAACATTTACAAAAGCTGCTTCGGGTTGTTTTTGCAATAAAGGCAATAATTTTTCGGTTAATCTTACAATAGAAAGATAATTCGTTAGAATCTCATCACTCGCTTTTTCAAAAGCATTGGCATTTTCATCCGTCAATTTAAAATAGTTTGCCAGTCCCGCATTATTAATGACAATATTAAGATCCGGAAAATCTTTATTAAGTCGTGATATAAGTTTTTCTATATCAGAAGCATCATTGATATCAGAAACAATTGGAGTAACGTTTGGTAAACTCGAAGCAGCCTTCTCTAGTTTTTCGGCATTTCTTCCTGTAATAATTACTTTATTATCAGCAGCAAAAAGCTTTGCAATTTCATATCCAATTCCTGATCCGCCGCCGGTTATAAGGATAGTGTTGTTTGAAGTTTTCATAGTTTTAAGGTTTTTGTTTCAGGTTTCAGGTTTTCTTTGTTTCAGGTTGCTTTGCGGTTAAACTTGAAACCTGAAACAAACAAAAACTTGAAACATTTTTTTTTAAATATTTATTGCTCCTTGTCCGGAAGCGATCATATATGCTTCTTTTAGCGTTTCAGAATACGTTGGGTGCGCGTACGAAATTCGGAACATATCTTCGTCCGTTACTTCGTATTCCATTCCTATGACACCTTGCGCGATTAAATCGGCAGCTCTTGGACCAATAATATGCATTCCCAGAATTTCACCGTATTTAGGTTCAGAAAGTATTTTAGAAAATCCATCTTTTTCCATTGCCGCTCTCGCTCTCGCACTTGCCGAAAAAGGAAATTTCCCAACACGATACTCGATACCTTTTTCTTTCAGTTCTTCTTCAGTGTAGCCTACAGAAGCAACTTCTGGCCAGGTATAAACAACACCGGGAATTAATCTGTAATTGATATGTGGTTTTTGACCGTTGATTGTTTCTGCGACAAATATTCCTTCTTCTTCCGCTTTATGCGCCAACATGGCTCCGGCAACAACATCGCCAATAGCATAAATATTTTCAGATTTGGTTTGGAGTTTTTCGTTCGTTACAATTCTGCCTTTCGAATCTGTTTCTACAGCTGTATTTTCTAATCCTAAACCTTCAGTATACGGTTTTCTTCCTACGGCAACCAAACAATAATCTGCCGTTATTTCCTGCGCGGCATTATTAGAATCAAGAAAACTTACTGTTGTGTTTTTACCATTATTTTTGGCCGACTGAACTTTATGACTCAATAAAATCTTGATATTTTGTTTGGTAAATATCTTTTTAAGCTCTTTTCCTAAATCTTTATCCATTGTTGGAATGAGGCTGTCAAAATATTCAATTATTGTAATTTCAACTCCAATTCTGGCATAAATCGAAGCCATTTCAACACCAATAACGCCGCCGCCAATAATGACCATACTTTTTGGTTTGTCGGGAAGCGAAAGTGCTTCTGTCGAAGTAATAATTCTTTTTTTATCAATTTCAACACCGGGAATTGTAGCTGGTTTAGAACCTGTTGCAATAATATAATACGTAGCAGAAATAGTCGTCGAAGAACCGTCATTTGCTTTTACGCTAATTTCTTTATCATTCAAAAAAGAACCAAATCCTTCAAAAACTTCAATCTTATTTTTCTTCATTAAAAAATTAAGACCGGCAATATTTTGCTCGACAACTTCTGATTTTCTTTTAATGAATTGGGCAAAATCCAAACTTAATTTTCCCGTAATAATTCCGTGAGTTGCAAATTTGGTTGCCGCTTCATGATAATGTTCAGTACTATCGAGCAATGCTTTTGTGGGGATACAGCCAACATTGGTGCAAGTGCCGCCAAGTGCTTTATATTTTTCGACAATTGCAGTTTTATAACCCAATTGCGAACATCGAATGGCCGAAGCATAGCCGCCAGGACCTGAACCAATAACAATAATATCAAAATTTGTCTCCATATATAAATATTTCAGTTGTATTTCAAAAGAATTATTGCTCAACATAGACATAAAATAAACAATGAATATGTCTTTGTTTAAGTTGTTGAAATATAGTGATTTATATTTATATATGAAGTATGATTTATTCTATTTCATTAGTTTATTTTATTGAATTAGTAGTATTTAAGTCAAAATAGAAAATTTTAGAAAGCAATTCCAAATTGAAAACCAACCGTAAAAGTAGCAGGATGATCGTTGCCGAAACGAACGGGCAAAGGAACAGCAACAAAATAGCTGCAATTATCACTCTTAATTATGGTTTTATTAATTACAGGCGTTACACCATATCTTCCGCCACTTTCAAAAGCAAGTCTTCCCGCAAATGTATAACCGTTTCCTAAAGCGACCAGAACGCCGGGATGAAACAGTATATTGGTTACTTTATCATGTCCGTCTTCATCTTTAATATTCGGTACAATTTCAAAAGAAAAACCAATTTTTTGATTCTTCCAAATGTTGATTCCGGTTGGAAAACCTACCGCATAATAATCTCTGAAATTTAAGTTGGTTTGTTCATTACTAACCGTTACAATAGGATGAAGGATTCCAAAATATCCCGTTATTTTTGGATACATAGTTTGAGAAAATCCGGTTGCACTAAAAGCAAACAGAGCAATTGATGCAATATGTTTTAAAGAATTCATGATAGTTTGGTTTTATTAAAAAACAAAACTACAGATACTTGAAAGCGATAAATAGAAGGCTATTTACCTTTTGTATCTGAATTACTTTTTAGTGCATTTTTTCTGTATGAAGAAGGATTTTTTCCGGTATGCAGTTTAAATATTCTGGTAAAATGACTTTGATCTGAAAAGCCCGTCATATAAGCAATTTCGGTAAGTGTATAAGTTGAATTTTGAATGAGGTTTATGGCTTTTTCGATGCGAAGTTTTCTAACATATTCGCCAAAATTTAAATCTTCAAAATATTTAGAAAACTCTCTGGATAAATAAGAAGGATTGAGTTCTAAATCACTCGATATTTTCTTGAGATCAAAAGCAAATTGTGTGTCTATTTGATCCTGAATCATTTCTTTTAAATCTTTGACCCACGAAGGCGTTTTTTTATTTGATTTTTTCTCAGATAAAAACTTGTTGTAAACTTCATGAAGTAAATTTTCAAAAGGACTATTCTGCAAATGCTTTTGCTTGTATAAATGAGTTGCCCAACTGTAGAGCGCGTCATAAATAATCATTCCGTTTTTTAATAATTCAGCATCATCTGTAATATTGTGCGAAAGTCCGGCAGAAATTGCCCAAAGTCCGGCAGATTCTTTGGCAATATCATGTCTGTCAGTATCAGCACCGCGAACAATTTTAGCCATAATTAGAACTGCCGGATCGACAATTTTATACTTTTTTATGATGTAATCAAAAGTACATTCTTCGTTATAATGCGTAAATTCTACGTTTGGAATATCAAACGGAATCGCATCTAATTCTTTCGCTTTATTTAAAACCTGATCAAAAGGCACAAAAATGAATTCAGCATCAAGATCAACAAATTTCCTGATCAGCCACGGACAGGCAATTCGGTCAATTTTTGGTCTTTCTCTGGTAATCCATTTCATTTTGAAAAGTATTTTTAACCGCAAAGTTCGCAAAGATTTTGCGCAAAGGTTACAAAGTATTCAATGATTAAAGAATACAATATTCGCAAAGCTTTGGGATAATTATTAATAAAATAATTAGTGTAGATTAGTAAAATTCGTGGCAAAAAAAAGATAAAGCATAGTTAGAATTTTACTTTTGGAATACAACGATACTTATCAAACTATTACATTTTTACAAACCAAAGTTAATTCATTCCATCAATAATATTCCGAACACCGCCAAAACTTGTTTTCAGCATTTCTCTAACCTGAAATTGCGTTTTATTTCTGGTAACGGCATTCCATTCCTTAAAATCATAAATATGAATGTTTTGCGCATACGGATTTGTAACGAATGAAAGTCTTGAAATAGAGTATTTAAAGAATTTTAATTCGTGCGAAATATGTCGGTCCGGAACAACAATGAGTATCGTTTCCCATTTCAGGAAATCTTTTGGGACATCGGCTCTGTCAGTTAATCCAAGATGCTCAAAAAAGGCAATTATCTTTTTATCGTTTAGCTTATCAATCTCTTCATCTATACGCTTAATAGTGCTAAGAAGCGTATTTTCGTCTTTTATAACACTCATATAATACTTGGTTTTATTGGTTTTCTATATAAAATTACATCAAAAGAATAATATTTCGTAAAGAAGGGCTGATAGAATGATTCTAAATTTTTTGATGCTTAATTATCAGTTATAATTATCAGACAGAAACAATCATATTTTGATGAAATACTATTATTTTATTCGGCTTAAAAACAATATTTTTATCGCTATTTCCAAAACCAAATTCGTTAACCGCTTTATTTATGAAAACTATTTCTCCAAAAGGAATTCTGTTCTGTTTTATTTTTTTGATATCGTGTTATGCTTCAGCACAAAACAAATCAGAAAGAGAACTAACTTTAATCGATAAAGACTGGCGTTTTTCGTTTGGACATTTGTATGATACTCAAAAAGATTTTGGGCACGCAACCGGATATTTTTCTTATTTGACTAAAACCGGATTTGGCGACGGACCTGCAGCAGCGGGATTTGATGATCGCGCCTGGAGAAAATTAGATCTTCCGCATGATTGGGCAGTTGAACAATCTTTTAGTGAAAAAGCCAGTTACAGCCATGGATTTAAAACAGCGGGAAAAAATTTTCCTGAAAAAAGTATCGGTTGGTACCGAAAAAAAATCAACATTCCGGAAAGTGATAAAGGAAAAATAATCTCTTTAAAATTTGATGGCGTTTTTAGAAATTCGAAAGTGTTTTTTAATGGATTTTTTCTCGGAACAGAAGAAAGCGGCTATAACGGATTTGAATATGATGTTACAGCTTATGCAAATTATGGTGGAGAAAATACAATAGTTGTTCGTGTTGATGCTTCGATGGAAGAAGGCTGGTTTTATGAAGGCGCCGGAATTTACAGACATGTGTATTTGCAAAAAACGAATCCGCTTCATGTTGTAACCAACGGAACTTATGTAACCTCAGAAATAAAAGAGAATAATGCTGAAGTTACGGCAGAAGTTACGATTGAAAATAAAGGAAATTATAAAGGTCAGTTTGAAATACTTCAAACTATTCAGGATGCAACAGGAAAAGAAGTTGCTACAAATACAGAAAATGCAACAGCTCCGGATTTCTATAAAACAGCAACATATACTTCAAAATTAAAGGTTCAAAATCCGTTATTGTGGGATATTGAATCGCCAAATTTATACCGATTAATTACTCAGATTAAGCAGGACGGTAAAATAATTGATCGTTATGAAACGCCGTTCGGAATTAGAACGATTCGTTTTGATGCTGAAAAAGGATTTTTTCTTAACGGAAAATCGGTAAAATTAAAAGGAACCAATAATCATCAGGATCATGCTGGAATAGGAACGGCTTTGCCGGATGAATTGCAATATTACAGAATTAGTAAATTGAAAGAAATGGGTTCAAACGCTTATCGTTGCTCACATCATCCGCCAACGCCTGAATTATTGAAGGCTTGTGATGAATTGGGAATGTTGGTTATTGATGAAACCCGATTGATGGGCATTAACGATTATCATTTGAATGATTTAAAAAGAATGATCGAACGTGACCGCAATCATCCGAGTATTTTTTGCTGGTCTGTTGGAAATGAAGAATGGAACATCGAAGGCGGGATCGTTGGTGAACGCATTACGAATGTTATGCAGGGATTTACGAAAAGTATTGATGCGACAAGACCTGTAACGGTTGGAATTAGTAGCGGTTTTAAAAGTGGAATTTCGTCTGTTGTTGAAGTTATGGGATATAATTATCTTGGAAACGGAGATATTGATGCGCACCGAAATGAGTTTAAAAACCAACCCGGAATGGGAACGGAGGAAGGCTCGACTTTTGCAACGCGCGGGGTTTATTTTACGGATGATGCCAAACATTACCAAAGCGCTTATGATAAAAAACCGCGTCCGACTTTTTACAGTATTGAAGAAGGCTGGAAATTTTATGCCGAAAGACCTTATTTGGCTGGAATGTTTATCTGGACTGGTTTTGATTATCGCGGAGAACCTACGCCTTATGGCTGGCCATCTGTAACGTCTTATTTTGGAATGATGGATGTTTGTGGTTTCCCGAAAGACAATGTGTTTTATTTGAAATCATGGTGGGGAAATGAACCTGTTTTACATATTATGCCGCATTGGAACTGGAGTGGAAAGGAAGGAAAAGAAATCGATGTTTGGGTGCATTCGAATTGTGATGAAGTAGAACTTTTCCTGAACAAGAAAAGTCTCGGTAAAAAGAAAATGGAAGTAAACAGCCATTTAGAATGGAAAGTGAAATACGAACCGGGAACGCTGGAAGCTGTTGGTTTTAAAAACGGAAAAAAGATCCTGACTGAAACTCAAAAAACAACCGAAATTGCTGAAAATATAAAACTTACGGTTGATAAGGAAAATGTTGCGAATGGTAATGTAGCTGTTGTAACGGTAGAAATTACAGACAAAAAAGGATTGCATGTGCCAACTGCAAATCATGAAATTACGTTTGCTATAAAAGGTGGGAAAATTCTCGGTGTTGGAAACGGAAATCCGACTTCGTTAGAAAAAGATCAGTTTTTTGAGGAAACGGAGTTTGTTCCGATTACTGATTTTGAAGAGAAAAAACTGGCTTCGGTTGATCTTCCAAATCAAATTTCTGATTCTGAAAATAACTGGAAGGAAGCTTTTAAAGACAGGGATTATAAAAATCAGGCTCCGGCGTATGTGTACAGAGGGAAATTTTATTTGAAAAACAATTTAAA
Source organism: Flavobacterium sp. LC2016-13 (assembly GCF_009707955.1). Lineage (GTDB taxonomy): Bacteria > Bacteroidota > Bacteroidia > Flavobacteriales > Flavobacteriaceae > Flavobacterium. Next base: position 109,597 of record NZ_WMDQ01000002.1, read on the forward strand.
ATCAAATACGGTTAACTTCTTTTATAAAAAAATTGGAGTAAATGCAGTCGTTTTTGTCAACGGAAATAAGATTGCGCCAAGTGCAGAAGATCCTGAAAAATATGTTTTTAACGCTGTTGTTTTAAAACAAGGTCCGAACACGATTCAGATTATTGCGCCGCCTTTGCAAAAAATAAAAGACTGGGATGTTATGAATACTGATCCGGGAATTATTCAGGTAATAACGCCATCTGAACCTTGGAAAAGAAAGCTTTTTAATGGTTATGCACAAGTAATTATTCAGAAAGATGCATTAGAAAATGAAGTTGTTTTATCGGCTTCGGCCAAAGGCGTAAAACCGCAATCTCTTGTAATTTTGAAAAAGCAGTAAACTTTTAAATTTCAGGTTTATTTTTATATAGAATATTTCTTATATTACGCATTGAGTATAATTATTTTTAACACATAGAAACATAGTTTTGATTATGAATAAAAGCCGTTTCACTTAAAATAAAACTCATAGCTATGTGAAAAATCTGGATTTTTAAAATGATCTTCAACATTCGATTTTAAACCTATGTTTCTATGTGTTAATTTTTTTTTTTTGATAATTACATTCAATATGTTTTTTATTGATATTCAAACAAATAGAATTTTTAATTTTAAATAATACTTTTAAATGTTAAATGATCTCGCGTTTTATTTAGGTATTGTCATCGTCATACTTTTATTAATTATGGTAAGCAACAAGATCAAAGTTGCTTATCCGGTTTTATTGGTTTTAGCGGGATTAGCGATCAGTTTTATTCCGGGAATTCCAGTTTTAAAAATTGATCCCGAACTTATCTTTTTCATTTTCCTGCCGCCATTATTATATGAAGCTTCCTGGAAAATTTCATGGAAAGAATTATGGCGTTGGCGACGTATTATAACCAGTTTTGCGTTTTTGGTTGTCTTTTTTACGGCACTTTCGGTTGCGCTTGTTACCAATTATTTTATACCCGGATTTTCATTAGCATTGGGTTTTTTATTAGGAGGAATTGTATCTCCGCCTGATGCCGTGAGTGTTGGTGCTATTTTAAAATTTGTAAAAGTGCCTCGTCGTATGTCTTCTATTTTAGAGGGCGAAAGTCTTTTGAACGATGCATCTTCGCTTATTATTTTTCGTTTTGCATTAATAACCGCAGGAACGGGACAATTTGTTTGGTACAACGCCGTAACCAGTTTTGGATGGATGGTAATTGCAGGCGTTGGAATAGGTTTGGCAATTGGATTCGTTTTTATGAAACTGCATAAATATTTGCCTACAGATGCCAATATAGATATTATACTTTCTATAGTAACGCCCTATATTATTTATCTCGCTGCCGAAGAAGTTCATAGTTCAGGAGTTCTTGCTGTAGTAAGTGGCGGTTTGTTATTATCAAACAACAGACTTTCTTTTTTAAGCAGTACTTCGCGATTGCGGGGTGTTAATGTTTGGGAAAGTTTCTGCTTTATACTCAACGGATTAATATTCATGTTTATTGGTCTTGATTTACCTGAAATTACATCAAGTCTGGGAGAAGTTAGTCTTCCGTCAGCTATTGGTTATGGACTTCTTGTAACATTTGTTTTGATCATTGCCAGAGTAATATCAACTTATGTGGCAGTAATTGTAACACTGATTGCCAGAAATTATATTACTGTTGCAGATAACAGACATCCGGGTTACAGAGGAATTTTACTTATTGGCTGGTCCGGTATGCGCGGGGTTGTTTCGTTGGCGGCAGCATTATCTATACCCGTTCACGCTCAGGGCGGAGTAGATTTTCCGCAGCGAAACCTTATTCTTTTTATCACATTTGTTGTCATATTAACGACATTATTATTGCAGGGACTTACTTTGCCGTGGCTGATTAAAAAACTGCACATGACTGATTATGATCTTATTATGCCTGATGATGAAATGTATAATAAATTAAGAAGATTACTTGCTCAACAAGCTTTAGACTATTTAAAAGGAAATTATAGCAAACAACTTGAAATAGAGCCTGTTTTACAACAATTAGCCACTAAATGGGAACATGCAAGCGTTTCTAACAACGATGATATTTTGATGACAGATGAAGCTAAAAAAGTCTATAGGGAAATATTAAATATGCAAAGACAATGGCTTACTGAAAAAAATAAAGACCACAGAATAGACGAAGAAATTGTTCGAAAACATATTCTGCACCTTGATCTTGAAGAGGAGAAGCTACATTTTTTATAGTTTGTTTTGTTTCAAGTTTCAGGTTTCAGGTTTCAGGTTGAAATGAGAAATTAACCACAAAGTGCATAATCCCGAAACCTCGGTATATACAAAGTTCGCAAAGTTTTAAAACAAAGCTTTGCGAACTTTGTGGTTAATTTTTTTTATTCTCATTTCAACCTGAAACCTGAAACTTGAAACAAAACAAACTAATTAACCTGTTTATAAACCAGTTTCCAAATTCCTTTTTCTTTAGAATAAGTTTCTGTTACAGAAGCAGTTTTGGCGTCTTTTCCATCAGCTTTACTTGTTTCTAAAAACGTCATTACGGCTGTATTTTCATTAGCATAAACAATTCTGAAATCTTCAGCAGCTAAATTTGATTCTTGTTTTGATAAAAGGCGCAATAACGGTTCTTCTTTAATGTATTTTGTTAATTCATAAGTGGTTACCGGACCATTATGCGTTGGGTAAACCGTTTTTATTTTATTTTCAATAGCAATTTTCTCAATAACTTTTAAATTTTCATCTGCGAGTTTTTTGTTTTCATGATAGAAATGTTCTCTAACGTGATGACCGTCAGGAATTAATCCGCCGCCTTGCGCTTTGAATGTTCCCAAAAAGGCATCTCCCACAAAAAGATTTTCTCCAATAAGTATTAATAAATCGCCAGACGTATGTCCACCTTTAATCGGAATTATTTTTCCGTTTACGCCATATTTTTCAAGATCAATAGTATTGTTTTCAACAATAATATCCGGTGTAAAAGGCGTATAACTTAAATCAGTATAAGGTCTAAGTCTTGTTCCCCAAATACTAACATCTTCAGATTTTGATAATTCGGTTTTACCCGAAGTAAATTTATCAAGATCAAATTTGCTTCCCGCAATTTTAATTTTAAAAGTCTGTTGAAGAAATCTGGCATTTCCTGCGTGATCTCCGTGTCCGTGCGTAACAATTGCCAAACTAATATTTTCAGGTTTAAAGCCCAGCTTTCTAATAGAATTCACTAAACTATCCTGATATCCCGGAACAGAAACTCCGGTTTCTATCAAAATTAATTTTTCGCTATTTCCTTTTACCAAATAAGCCTCTGAAAAGTAATTCTGAATGTGAAAAATTTGAGGTTTTTTGCCATCAGTTTTATTTTGTGCAAGAATACTTAAAGGGAAAGTTAATACTAATAAGAACAACAATAAAGAAAACATTCTTAGATTGTTGGTGTAAATTGTCTTTTTCATTTTTATTGATTTAAATTATTTTGTCTTTATTGACTATGCAAATTTGAGACAGAATAGAAACAATAAAAATGAACTGGTTTAGGAAATAAGGTTGAACCAGTTTAACTTTTTGAGATTTTAAGCATGTATTTGAAATCTTAGAACCTTAGCAACTCAGAGCCTCAGAACCTTATTTAGAAGTTTTTCGATTGCGAATTTTACTTAAATATTCAGTACTAAAACCAAGATAAGAAGCCAACGCATATTGCGGAACACGCTTTGCAATTGCCGAATATTTGTTCATGAATTCGTCATAGCGTTCTTCGGCTGTTTTAGTAAAATTTGATAAAAGTCTTTTTTGATGAAAAGCCAGAGAACGTTGCGTAATAATACGTTCGAACTTTTCGAGTTTCGGAATTTCAGCAAGAAACTTTTGTTCGTCTTCGTATTCAATCTGAATCAAAACCGAATCTTCGAGCGCTTCTACAAATAAAGTTGCAGGTTCCTGATAAATTAAACTGCTGTAATCTGAAATCCACCAGTCTTCGATGGCAAATGATAACGTATGTTCTTTACCTTCATTATCGACCAAATAACCTCTGAAAGCGCCTTTTACAACATAACTTTTATGTTTGCACACAAAACCCGGTTGTACAATAAATTGTCTTTTTTTGACTTTGGTAATCTTCAAAAAAGTAGCCAGATGATTTTTTTCATCCTCAGTCAAATCAACATATCTTGATATATAATCTATAACGGGCAGCAAATCCTTCATGAAACAAAGATAAATATTTTTGTTTCAGGTTTTAAGTTTCAGGTTTCAGGTTTCAAGTTTTTAACATTCCTGATAAAAAAACCTTGCGAACTTTGCGGTAAAATTTGTCCTAATTTCAACCTCAAACATGAAACCTGAAACTTCACACATGAAACCTGAAACCTGAAACAAAAAAAACTTCCTCAGTTTTATTTGATTTTCATAACTTTGCAGAATGAAAGATCAAGTAGATTGTCAGGTTTCAGATTTTGGTTTAAGCGATTTAAAGCTAAAAGGCTTTAAAGTTTATGAAATTAATGAAGATGTTACTAAAATTCCGACCTATAACCGCAGGGATTTTTATAAAATTTGTATTAATACAAGCAAAAGTTTAATTCACTACGCTGACCGCGGAATAGAAACTGACGGGACGATTTTATTTTTTGGCAACCCGCATATTCCATATTCATGGGAAACTATTTCGCCTTCTTTTAATGGTTACGCCTGTGTTTTTACCGAAGAATTTTTAAAGGTTAATGATCGTTCAGAAAGCCTTCATGAATCACCTTTGTTTAAAATAGGCGGAACTCCAATTTTTGCATTATCACCTGAACAAAAGGTGTTTATAGATTCTTTATTTCAAAAAATGATCGAAGAACAAGCCACAGATTATGTTTTTAAAGATGATTTAATGCGCAATTATATCAACTTGATTATTCATGAATCGATGAAAATGCAGCCTTCAGAGAATTTCTTCAAACATAAAAATGCATCTTCAAGAATTACTTCATTATTTCTGGATTTATTGGAAAGACAATTTCCAATAGAAACCAAAAATGAACCGTTGATATTAAAGACGCCACAAGATTATGCACAAAGTCTTTCTGTACACGTAAATCATTTAAATCGTTCTGTAAAAGAAATTACCGGAAAGCCTACCACGGCTCATATTACGGATAGAATTATTGGTGAAGCAAAAGCATTGCTGCAACATACAGACTGGAGTATTTCAGACATTGGATATTCACTTGGATTTGAATATCCGAGTTATTTCAATAATTACTTTAAAAGGCTTACAGGAACAATTCCGAAATCATTACGAATGTAAATTGTTTCATATTCTTAATTTTTTGTTTGATTATTGTTATCCGGGTTCTTCTTTACTATAGTAAATTTGCGCCCAAATAATGAGTATTAATCACTTATCGGTTTTTAGCGAACTAAATAATACTTCTAAAAGCGCATCTTGCTTTCCTGATTTATTTCAATGCTGATATTAAAAACAAACAATTATGAAAGCATCAGAAAACCAATTAAATGAAACCATTTTTCCAAAAGGAGATTTAGCTCCGGCAGATTACTTTACAGGAAAAGCGTGGATTAAAATGCTGGTTCCGAATGATCCAATTTTAAATACAGCTGTAGGAAATGTTGTTTTTGAAGCTGGCGCAAGAAACAATTGGCACACACATCCGGGAGGACAAATATTAATCGTAACGCACGGAACGGGTTATTATCAGGAAGAAGGAAAACCAATTCAGTTGATTCACGTGGGCGATGTAATCAACATTCAACCCGAAGTTAAGCACTGGCACGGTGCTTCTCCAAAAAGTGAATTCACACATATTGCCATAAGTACGAATACAAAAACCGGAATTGTCGACTGGCTTGAGCCCGTAACCGACGAGCAGTACAATAGTTTTAAATAAACCAACTAAACCAATTTATATGTCAACAACTTACACTACCGTTATCGAAGAAGGGAAAGTTCCCAATACTTATATGACTGGCGAAGTTTCATATAAGAAACAAACCAGCGATATTCATCCCGAAAATACAGTTATTAAAGAAGTAACCTGCGAACCAGGCGCGAGATGCAATTGGCATATCAATCCGAGTTTGCAATTGCTAATTGCAACAAATGGAAGCGGCTATTTTCAGGAAAAAGGCAGCGCAATACGATTACTTCATAAAGACGAAGTTGTTACGATATTACCAGGCGTAGAACATTGGTACGGAGCAACACCTTTCAGCAAATTCTCCTATATAGCCATTATCACAGAAATTGATAAAGGTGCAGGAATGTGGCTGCAAAGCGTTACTGATGAGGAGTATTTTAATCTTTAAACTAAGGTTCTAAGTTGCTAAGATTCTGAGGTTCTAAGTTTTTCTATTGAAGTTTTTTATGTGTAGATTTTTAGTCTCGGATAGACACAAAGTTTATAAAACCTTAGAACCTTAGCAACTCAGTATCTCAGAACCTTTTAAAAAAAAATAAACCCCTTAAGCAATTCAACTCTTAAGGGGTTTCTCAAAAAAAAATACCAGTACCAATTTTACTTTTTATCTAAGTTTTGTTTCAACAACTTAGCATGTTCTAAATGTGCAGTCAGACCGGCAATATTGTTTGTTGCCCAAAGTTTTATGTCTTGATCTTTTGCATTTTCAGCAGCCTTTTTCAACTTGTCAATTGCTTTTTCGTGACCATCGATCATCATATCAGCAAATTTTTTGTCGAAATCAACACCCGATTTTTCATTTAGTTTATTGTATTCTTCTTGTCCTTCTTCTGTTAAAGAAGTAGGTAAAGTGAAGTTTTTAGCTTTCGCTAAAGCACTTACTTCTGAAGCTGATTTAGTATGCTCATCAACAAGCATTTTACCAAAACTTTTTACTTCTGAATTAGTACTTTTTGATTGTGCCAATTTTCCAATTTCGATTTCAGCTAAATTAATTTCAGCCTGATCTACTAAAAATTCAGAATCGTCTTCTTTACTATCAATAGAATCAAATTTTGCTTCATTAGCATCTTCAGCAACCTCTTTTGGATCTTCTTGTTTAGTTTCGTTTTTGCAAGAATTCAAAAATATAATGATAAGTCCGGCTCCTAAAATAACCTTTCCTGCTAATAGTAACTTTTTCATGATTTTATGGTTTAAATGTTATAGTGTAAAATTATATTAGAACAGAATGGTTTGTTTTACAGCATTTTTAAATAATGTTACAGGATTTGAATATTTTAATAATCGAGTATAAATACGCATTGTATTGGTTTTGATTTATTCATACACTTGTTCAAGGAATTTAATTTATCAGTGAAATATGGTTTTCCGTAAAGTAGCTGAGAATTAAATGATAATATTTGTTATTACTTAAATTCTTAGTGCAACTAAAAAATATATTTTATGAAGAAAATTTTATTCTCGTGTATAGTTATTACAATATTAATTTCTTGTAATAAAACACAAACTAAAAAGAGTTCTATAATAATTGAAAAAACTGAAAAGGATTCAATTGAAAAGAATGTTGAAGTTGATCTAAAAAAAATTGCTGGTAAAAGTAGAATTGAGGTTGACAAAATACTTGGAAAAGCAGAAACCGTTGAAACTTTTAAAGAAAGCAGTACACCTTGTAGAAATAAACCTTGTGAAAAGGCATATTATCAAAAGGATAAATTTGAGATAATATTTATAGATGGTAAAGCGGATTGGATAACCGTTAATAATTTATCGCAATATAATTTTGACCAAGATAAAATTGAAATTTTCGGTCTTCCTATTACAGAACCAGAATTCAATAATCCACAAGATGTTATTAGATGGAAAAACATTGAAAATATTAATGAAATAAGCATATTCAACAATGGTTCTAATAAAATTTCTTATGCCTATATTAAAGTTTCAACGGAGTAATTATTAAGCACTAAGTAGAAGAAAATATTATATGGAATCAACAATTAAAGAAATAAGTAAAAATGCAGTAACTCCTTTACTTAATGTTTCAAAAAATGGAGCTAAAAGAATTAAAGAATTTTATATTGATTGCTCTACACTAGAAGATTATAATTATAATGATATAAGAGAATCAGAAAAACATAAATTGTTATATAAGGAATTAAAAGAAATGGATGGACCATGTTTATACTTCTTTGAAATCATTTCCAATAATTTATCATCTGAAATAATTAACAAAATAAGAGAATATTCAATTAGTGAAAATGCGAAGTCAATTCCAGCAATAAAAAAAAATATTCCTGAAAGCAAAATATTATATGTTGGAAAAGTTAAGCGTCATTTTTGGGGAAGACTTGTGCAACATTTAGGTTTTTATAAAGTAAACAGAACTCAAGGGCTTCAACTTTTTTATTGGTCTAAAGAACTTCATTTAAATATAAAAGTAACAGTCTTTGAATTTGAACCTGAAATGATTAATTTAATGGAAGTTTTAGAAAATGAATTGGCAAAAAAATTAAAACCAATTTTAGGAAAACATAAGTGAGTTTTGTGAATGTTTATACTTAGAGATACATATTTAATTAACTGAAATTTAAATCATATTTATGTCTAATAGAAAAGAATTAATAGAGAAATTTGAGAGGAATTTAAACCTTATGAGAGAATTTAAAATTTTGTACAATTTTTTTTTGGATAAAACTAATACTTGGGATAAAGAAGCTTTCCCTGATTCTAATATTACAAATGGTCAATATTTAGAAATCCTCAATCAAGTTTCTGAAAAAGAATATTCTAATGAACAACATGAAGCAATAAAAAATGTTTTTATACATGAGGATGCAATTAATGATTACATTACTAATCTTGAAATTCAATATAAAAATTTAAAATCTCTTTTTGATGAGATAGCAATTAAGAATGAAAATTTTAATAAATAGAATTAGTGAGTAATAAAAGAATAGTAAATAAACAAAAATCTCGACTAAAATCGAGGTTTTTGTTTATTTGTAAATTATAAAGTCATTCTATTTCCAGATAAGGATTCAAAACTTCGGCTAATTCATTCAGCCAAAAAAAGCTATTTTCTACGTTCATTATTCCGTTTTGAAACGTGTCATGTTCCCTCATAATTCCTAAAGCAAGGAGATAATTTATTTGCCTTATTACTTTGGCCATCTCTTCCGGATCAATTTTATTGTTGAAAAAGTTAAGAAGCCGTATTTCAGTTTCTTTTGAAAATGTGTTTGTACTCATAATGTCGTAAAATTAGGAATATAAAAAACCCTTGTATATTAGTATTCCTAATGCTTACGACAGCATTTACGGTCGTTTCCGATACCGTACACATAATACAAGGGCAATTCTTTTTTAGCCTTAAAGTCGTAATAATAGGAAAAACAAATATAAGAAAAATCTTTCTTTTATATGTATTACCTTATAACTATCACAATTTATTTACTAATATAATGAAATTCATTTTACCTCAAATCCTTCTTAATGACCAAAAGCTTCAATTTGTGTCTTGTTTTAAAAAAAGTTTGCATATTTATACTTAATCCTAAAATAGATTTAATTCGTATTTTCGTTGTTACTAATTCTAACCCAAAAAAAACAAAATATGGCCTTCACCATCAATCAAAAAGCAGTTAAAATATTTTTACGTCTCGCACTTTCCATTGGTTTTCTTTCTGCAGTTGCAGATCGATTCGGTTTATGGAGCAAAGAAGTTTCGGCTTGGGGAAATTGGGAAAACTTCGTTGCGTATACAAAAGTTTTAAATCCGTTAATTCCGGAAAGTCTTATTAATCCCGTTGCAATAATTGCAACCGCTGCAGAAGTTATCTTCGCGATTTTTCTTCTGATAGGATTCAAAACCGAACTATTTGCCAGACTAAGCGGCTTTTTACTTTTGTTATTTGCCCTGTCAATGACATTTACTATAGGCATCAAAGGTCCGTTAGATTATTCTGTTTTTACATCGGCTGCGGCCGCTTTTGCCTTAAGTTTAATGAAAGAAAAATACATGGAAATTGGTTAATCGGTTATTTGTTTAATCGTGTAATTGTTTAATGGATGAATTACTAAACGGTTTATCCGCAAAGCAACGATTAACCGAATAAACGATTTACCAAATAAACAAAAACAGCGCATAAAAAAAGCCTGATTCTCAAAAGAATCAGGCTTTTTTTATGCGCTGTTTTTAAGCTAATTATATAAAATGTGCGAATGAATTATATAACGGCTTTGGCGCTATTATTTAGGAATTTTGTATGACTTACAACTACTATTATTAACCTAAATTTTATGATCATGCCAGACGAAAGAATCAAAAACGAAAAGCAATATCAAACGCTATTAGAGATAGGATATAGTAAAGAAAATGCGGCGCGAATTGCAAACATGCCTGATGTAGTCGAAAAAGGAGGAAATGCAAAACCTTATGAAGAATGGACTAAAGATGAATTGTATCAACAAGCCAGGAAAATAGGTGTTGAAGGCCGCTCTTATATGAACAAAAACAATCTTATCAAATCATTACGAAGTAATACTTAGAATTCATTTCTAAACGAAAAAATATGAATGCCAAACTCACCCAGGAAAAATTAATGAATCAATTGATAAAAGAACCTCAATTGGTTTTAGAAAAATTAGATTTAGTTTATGTACAAGATCATGTGCTCACCATTCAGCGATTAAGAGAAGGCGAGGGGTTTATCTATAAAAAAAACGGAAGGCACGTAAAACAAAAAAGTGAATTGAAACGCTTTAGCAGTCTGGTGCTTCCGCCAGCGTGGGAAAATGTCAGGATTGCAGATTTGTCAAACGGACATCTTCAGGCGGTTGGTACTGATGTAAAAAACAGAAAACAATACCGCTATCATCCAAAATGGAATTTGATCAGAAACCAGACTAAATTCTATAAAATAGCCGAATTCGGAAAATATCTGCCTAAAATAAGAGAACAAGTCGATCAGGATTTAGAGCAAAAAGAATGGAATAAGAACAAAGTAATTGCACTTGTGATTCGGTTAATGGAAGAAACGCATATTAGAATCGGAAATGAAAAGTATGCAAAAGACAATAAATCATACGGCCTTTCGACTTTAAGAAAGCGACACATCAACATCAATAAAAATACGCTTCGATTTGAATTTGTTGGTAAAAAAGGCGTAAAACATACTATAACAACCAGAAATAAACAATTGGTAAAATTGGTAAGCCGATGCGAGGAAATTCCGGGAATGGAAGTTTTTAAATATTATGATGAAAATGGTGAACGCAAAGTTCTCGATAGCCACATGGTCAACGAATATCTGCATGAAATTACAGGAAAGTATTTTAGTGCCAAAGATTTTAGAACTTGGGCGGCATCGCTAATATTTTTCGAAACCTTAGCCAGTATCGGAACCACAACTGACGAAAAAGAAATTAAAAAGAATATTCTCGACGCTTTTGAGATTACTGCCGAAGCTTTGGGAAATACTAAAAATGTTTGCAAAAACTATTACGTTCATCCGCTTATTGTAGCAAGTTATGAAGACGGTTCGATTCAGCAATATTTTGACAGAGCACGAAAATGCCGAAGCAATCAGCCGCATTTTTCGCATTCTGAAATTGCTTTTTCAGAACTAATCGGAAATTTTCAGCCTGAATTTTCATAATTAAATGGATTGAGATAAAAATTGAACGTTTTGAGTTAATGATTCACTGTTTAATGTCGGAACTTTGAGATATTAAAATGGGAATTCAAAATTGGGGAAACAAAACGACACATTATCTTAATTGATAAATGTGTCGTTTTATTTAAAGTAAAAATTAAAAATTATGGGAACTAAAAGTGGCGCTTATCAGGATGTATATATAAAAAGAGATGATGTAATGGTAAGTTTAAAAAACGATATTACGGATTTTTGCGAAAAATATATTAAGCCTGTCCATCCTGAAAATTGGGATTGGTCCGTTCGTGATTTTGAAAATCCAAAAAACGATCCAACAATAGACGAAGCAAGAGCTATTGCCGCTGTTGTTTATCGCGATTTAAATAAAGATAAAGATACTGATGTCGATCTTTCTACAATGAATAATGTTAATGCTATAAAGGCTTATTTGAATCCAAAAAGCAAACATGAACGATTTAATATGGAAGAATTTGCTTTTGCCTTGAAAGTAGAATTAGAACACGGAAGAATAAAAGACGTAAATGTGACCAATAATCATCCGTTTCTAACCGCAATGATTGCATTGGCACACATGACAGAAAGTTTGACTTATTATAAAAGACTGGCAGTTATGGAAGCGCAGGGAGAAATTTTCGAAATCATGCGTAAAATCGAAAGCTCAGAGACAGGAAAAGAAGAATGGTATAAAGAATTAGGCAAAGCCGAATTAGAGTTAAATGAAGCCAGAATGGGACTTGCAGAGCGTTTAGAAAAAATGGATGATATACCAACTCTGGATAAAATAGGAGATTAATTTATTGATTTCCTTATATATGCGTTAATTTTTAATTCATAGAAAAAGCCGTTAAAATTTTAACGGCTTTTTTAATTTTTAGAATCTTCTCGGATCGTTTTCAGGATAATCTTCCTCAGAATCTTCTTCTTCGATTTCTCCTTCTTCAAGATCATCTTCAAGATCATCTTCTAAATCGTCGTCATCAGGATCTAATGCCTGCAAATCATTATCAGATTCAGTTAAATCTTCATCATCAGATGGATTATCAAATTCATCATTTAGATTATCTGCATTTTCATCGTAAAGAATATCTCCTGTTGTATGCGTATGATCATCAAGATAGTTTTCGTCATCTTCATCAAGATCATCTAAATTGTCTGATGGATTGTCGAATTCATCGTCATCTTCAAGATCTCCCGGAGCATTAAAATCATAATCTACATCATCCAAATCATCTTCTTTGTGAGTAATTCTTTCCTGATCCGGAATTGCTTTATTAGGATCATACCCGTTTCTAATGGTATAACCTTGATTTTTGATTTCTTCCTTATGCTGTGCTCTTCGCATTTCGGAGTTATTATGCAGCTTGTCATTTAGAACAGTGTTTTGTCTGTTTAAATTTTGATTTCGTGGATCTCTTGTTCCTATATTATTGTTATCTGAAGTATTCATAACATGAAATTTTATTGGTTCGTAATTATACAAAGCTAACTACGAAGTTACTATTTTTTTTACAGAATTTTATTTGCTAATTCTATAATTTACAGATGTTTATGTTGTAATTGTAAGAAAAAATACTATAACAAATTTACTGTGCTTCAAAACTAATTTTACCATTATTAATTATAACAAATCATTTATTATGGAAACCAAGAATAAAAAACAGACCGCACCAAGCAAAGATGCTAAAGGTGCTGCAAAAGGAGTAACAAAAGCCAAGTCGAATGCTGCATCAGGGCTAACAGAACTTTTTGAAGATGGATTGAAAGATATTTACTGGGCAGAAAAAGCTTTGACAAAAGCATTGCCATTAATGTCTAAAAACGCAACTTCTGCTGAGCTTATTGATGCTATTAACAGCCATTTGACTGAAACCGAAGAACATGTTTCAAGATTAGAGCAAGTATTTAAAAGCATTGGTAAAAAAGCTACCGCTAAAAAATGTGACGCTATGGAAGGTTTAATTGAAGAAGGCAAAGGCATTCTTGAAGAAACTGAACTTGGCGTTGTTCGTGATGCAGGAATTATTGCCGCAAGTCAAAAAATAGAACATTATGAAATTGCAACTTACGGAACATTAAGACAATTTGCTGAAACACTTGGTTTTACTGAAGCCGCTTCTTTATTAGAACTGACTCTGGATGAAGAAAAAGGAGCAGATAAAAAACTAACAGAAGTTGCTGTAAACGCCATTAACGTTGAAGCTGCCGAAGAAGACGAAAATTAAGCTTCAGGAAAAATAACTAAAAAGTGCAGTGTAAAAGCTGCACTTTTTTCAGTTTAAATCAATACGAAATGTTGAACTCAAAATAAAAATAGTATGCCCGAAGGACCATCAATACTAATACTTAAAGAAGAAGTAGAACAATTTTCAGGACACAAAATAATCGCTGTTTCCGGCAACGCTGCTATCGACATACAAAGATTGCAGGATAAAAAAATCGAATCTTTTAAAACCTGGGGAAAACATTTCCTGATTTGTTTTGATGGTTTTACGGTTAAAATTCATTTGCTGATGTTTGGAACTTATTTAATAAATGAAAGAAAAGAAACACCACCAAGACTCAGCTTGCTTTTTTCTAATGGAGAACTTAATTTTTATACCTGTTCAGTTAAAATTCTCGAAGGCGATATCGACCTTTATTATGAATGGGATGAAGATATTATGAATGAAAATTGGAATCCTGAAAAAGCAAAACGAAGTCTCGGGAAAGTTCCGAATGAAATGATTTGTGACGCCTTACTCAATCAGAATATATTTTCCGGACTTGGTAATATTATTAAAAATGAAGTTTTATACCGATGTTACATTCACCCCGAATCTTTAGTTGGAAAAATTCCAAAAGCTAAAATCGATGAAATAGTGGATGAAAGTTCAATTTATAGTTTCGAATTCCTGAAATGGAAAAAGAAATTCGAACTAAAAAAACATTGGCAGGCACATAGCCAAAATAGATGTGTGAGATGTGATCTTCCACTGTTGAAAAAATATACGGGAAAGAAGAAACGAAGAAGCTTTTTTTGTACTAACTGCCAAAATTTATACGAATGAAAAATGATTTTTTAATAGGATGTTCCAGTTATAACAACCGTTTTTGGAAAGGTATTTTTTATCCTGAAAATGTACCCACTTCTAAATGGTTCGATTATTATTGCCAGCATTTTGATACATACGAAATGAACGGTACTTTTTATAAAGCACCAACAATTAGAGTAATGGAAAATTGGTATAATAAAGTTCCAAATCATTTTGTGTTTTCAGTTAAAGCGCCAAAAGAAATCACACACATAAAAAAGTTCATTGATTGCGAAAACCAACTTTCAGAGTTTTATGGAGTTTCTAAAATGGGATTAAAAGAAAAACTTGGCCCAATTTTATTTCAGTTTCCACCGAGTTATGATTTTACTACTGAGAGACTTCATAATATTATAAATAATCTGGATAAAAGTTTTCAGAATGTTATCGAATTTCGACACAAAAGCTGGTGGAATCAGGATGTTTGGAATGCATTTTTACAAAATAATATCACATTTTGCAGCGTGAGTTATCCTGGATTACCGGAAGATATTCTCACTGAATTTCCAATCGTTTATATTCGTTTGCACGGAAACAGGAAATTGTTTTATTCGAGTTATTCATCAGAAGAATTAGAAAGTATAAAAAAGAAAATAGCTAATAAATCCGGTTTTATTTATTTTAATAATACAGCCAGCGAAGCAGGAATCTTGAATGCTTTGGAGTTTAACGCGAAGGAGTAGGAAAGTGATTTTTCGCATTTTGTGTCATTTCGACGGAGGAGAAATGACACAACAGAACATACATAACATTACAAAAGAAATCTAAACAAAAAAAAAGCAGTTCACAATTTATTGTGAACTGCTTTTTTTATAAAAACAACCTTTTTTTATGAAAGTTTCAATTCACCTTCAATACCGTCATCCATTGTTTTTCCGGTTACGAGAGCTGTAGCCATTTTTGCAATGGCAACCATTTTACCGTGTTTATTGTTCCAGTAATAACCTTCATCCGGAGTTACTTTGATGACGCTCAGGCGAGGATCATCTACACCGCCTGGCATCCAGACTTTTACAATTGGGTCGTATAATTCTTTAATTATTTCCTGATCGTACAAAACGCGGGCAGTTCCGTGTAATGTCAGGAATTTATCCTGCGGAGCAGAAAAAAAGAGTTCAACCGTTGGGTTTAAAATAATTTCTGCATTTTGGTTGCTGTTTGTGTCTGACAAAAACCAAAGTTGACCAAGTTCATCAATTTTTTGAACAGACATTGGTCGCGATTGCAATTTGTTATCTTTATAAGTACATAACATACATGTTTTAATGTCTTCTGCCAGATCTTTAATTTTATCAACAGCAAATTCGTTCGTAAGGTCTTTATGATCTCCCATGACTATATTTTTTAAGATTTTAATAGAAATAATTGTTATTCAGAAATTGAATTCATGGTTGTAAAATTGCTATTTTTTTAAAGGGTTTTACTTACATAATTTAAGCAATATATTATGAGATTTCAAGTATTAAAAATATATGGCAGAGAGTTAAAAAGCAGGATGATTAATTTGTAAAATTGATTATCTTTGATCCATAATAATCACGAATTATTAACAAAAACCATGACAGACGTAACGATTTTTTATACTGATGATGACGAAGACGATTTGAGCATTTTTACCGATGCCGTTGAATCATTACCAAAAAAAATAGAATTAAAAACATATAACGGAGGCGAAAAATTATTGAACGCCATTTACAATCCGCCGCCTACACCATCTGTGGTATTTTTAGATTTGAATATGCCTGGAAAAAACGGCTTTGATGTTTTGAAAGAACTTCAGGATTCAGGTGAAAAAAAACATATTCCGATTGTAATTTTTTCTACGTCAAGCGAACCAAGTATTATAGAAAAATGCAGAAACCTTGGCGCTAATTATTTTATTACAAAGCCGGTTTTAATGAAAGATATTGTAAAATCTATCGAACATGCACTGACAATTAATTGGAAAGAATTTATTCCGGGACCTAAAAACTTCGTTTATAAATCATAAAGAGAATAACAAAAAACACCAAACTCATTTTAATAAGTTTGGTGTTTTTTTATTTTTACAATTCAGGCAAATAAATATCAAAAGTCGCGCCTTTGCCTTTTTCACCGTTTGCAGTGATAATGCCTTTGTGGTTTTCTACAATTTTTTTCACAATTGCCAAACCAATTCCGGTTCCTGAAAATTCACTTTCGGTATTTAAACGCTGAAAAACCTCAAAAATTCGCTCATTATATTCAGCATCAAACCCAATTCCGTTATCTGATATCCTGAGATGATAATATATTTTCTCTGGAAAATCTACAGGATGTTTTATCTGATCGCCCTTAATTCTTTCAGCCGTGATTTCTATATATGGCGTTTCATCTTTTCTTAAAAACTTCAACGCGTTTCCGATTAAATTATGCAGTAATTGCCTGAATTGAAACGGAATAATAGTAGCTTCTCCCAACGGATGAAAATTTACAACAGCATTTGTTTCTTCAATACGTTCAGAGAAATCGCTGGTAACTTCTTCGGCAATTTCATCTAAGTTTGATTTTACAAAAACCCGATCTGCAGAATTCGTTCTGGAGTAGGCGAGAAGATCTTGTATTAAAGTCTGCATTCTTTTGGCAGAAACTTCAATACGGCTTAAATAAGTTTTGGCTTTCGCTGAAATATTTTCATCGTCCAAATCGGCTAATCGACTGGCAAAAGTCTGAATTTTTCGGAGAGGTTCCTGTAAGTCATGACTTGATATATAAGCAAAAGACTGAAGCTCAATATTCATATTAATCAAATCCTTATTTTTTTGTTCCAGTTCTGCAGTTCGTTCATAAACTTCTTTCTCCAGTTTATCGGTAAAGTTTTTCTGGTCGTGAATATCGGTGCTTGTACCAACCCACATTTGTATATTTCCTTCAGCATCTTTTTGAGGAATAGCACGGCTTATTTGCCATCTGTATTCACCATCATAACGACGAAAACGATGTTCAAACAAAAAGTCATTTCCGGTAATTATCGATTTTATCCAGGTATTAATATTCTCTTCGCGATCATCAGGATGAACAATTTGTAACCAGCCATTTTCCTCAATCTCCTTAGCAGACATTCCGGAATAGGTAAATACAGATTGATTATAATAATTAATGTTTCCCAATGCATCACTTGTCCAGATATGTTGCGGCATCGAATTGGCGAGCAATCTAAATTTGGCTTCACTTTTCATCAAAACCTCCTGATTGTTTTTCTCGTCGGTAATATCAATGATAGTTCCAACCATTTTTACCGGATCACCATTTTCATCAAAAAATATTTTTCCGTGCGCTTTTATCCAGCTAATTACATTGTGAGGCTTTAAAAGACGTGCTTCATATTTATAAATAGTAGTTTGCAAAGCTTCATTGAAAGCAGCTACAAGAATATGTTCATCATCAGGATGAACTCTGCTGCGAATTTCCTGATGTGTAGCTTTATAATTATGATCAAAACCAAAAATGGCTAATATATTCTCAGAATATACAATATCCTTATTTTTAAGATTTAGATCCCATGTTGCGATTTCGGCAATTTCGGCAGCCAAACGAGCTCTTTCTTCCGCATCTTCTACTTTTTTTCGGGCTTCTACTTTTGCGGTAACATCATAAACGGTTGCCATTACACCCGATATTTCGCCTTCTTTCTCGAATAAAGGCGTGTATTGATAATCAAGATAAAATTTTTCAAGTTTTCCCTTAACATCAACATAAGCCAAAGACTCATTTTCGGTTATAATTTTTCCGTTTAGAAAAACTTCATTCAGTAATTCAGGATATTTTTGTTCTATTAATTCAGGAAAAAGTTCAACTATAGGTTTACCAAATGTTTCCTCAGGATTTTTTTGCCAAATCCCTTCCATCATCGTTTTATTCGCCATCTCAACAATATGATTTTTTCCTCTAAAAATAGTCATCGCAATAGGAGAGTCCATTACTAAATTTCTAAAAGCTTCTTCATTTTGTGCCAAAAGATAACGTGCTTTTACAGCTTCTGTAACTTCATAAGCAACAATTATAATACCTGAAATAGTATCGTTTTCTTCTTTTAAAGGATGAAAAACAAGATTGAAATAACAAATTTCCTCTTTTCCATTACGGTTCAATGTCACCGTATATTCATCAATATTATGAGCATTTCCGGTTTCAAGCACTTGCGTAAGCAACCGAAACATAATTTCTTTCGTACGCGGAACGGAATCAAATATGGGCTTATTAAGAATCTCAGATTCTTGTTTATCTATAATTTGCAAGTAAATTGGGTTCGCCATTTCAACCACTAAATCGCTTCCTTTTAAAATTAAAATTCCAAGCGGAACTTGTTTTACCGTATTTCTAAATCTCTTCTCACTATCTTCAACAGCATATCTGGCAACTACCTGAGCCGTCACGTCATTGGCAACCGCTACAATACCAGAAATAGTTCCGTCCGGTTCTTTTAGGGCTTCATATACAAAATTGATAAATATATCTTCTATTTTGCCATTACGGGATAATTTTACAAGACGTTCATGTGCTTCAAATTTTTCACCGGTTTCAAATACATTTCCAAGCATCATTTCTAAACCTTGTCCTTTAGCTTCAGGTAATGCTTCAAAAACGGGTTTATTAAGAACTTCATCACTTTTTCGTCCCCACAATTCCAACATAGGATTATTGGCAATTTCAACAACAAATTCCGGTCCCCTAAAAATGCACATCGCACTTGGAGTTTGCAATATATTATTGATGTATCGTGTATTACTGTCTTCTAATTTCTTGTTGATCTTAACTTTTTCAGTTGTTTCATTACAAATAACCAAAACTCCCGCAGGTTTTCCGGATTCGTTATTTACAGGACTGTAGCTAAATGTCCAGTAAACATCTTCCATTTTTCCATTACGATATATGGGCAATAACTGGTCTTCATGCCATGTTGCTTCGCCTTCTGTAAGTACCTGATCGATTAAAGGTTTTATAAAATGCCAGATTTCCGGCCAGCTTTCTTCACCTTTTTGTCCTAATATAGACGGATGTTTTCCATCATTACCAAGACTTGGCCGATAAGCATCATTATAAAAACAAATAAGTTCCGGTCCCCAAAATAAAAACATGGGAAACTTTGAGTTTAATAAGAGTCCTAATGTAGTGCGTAAACTTTGCGGCCAGGTATCTGGTGAACCAATAGGGGTTTTGCTCCAGTCCTTAGCGCGGGTTAATGCGCCCATTTCGCCTCCTTTAGCAAGAAAGTCATGATTCATTTCTGTCATGAATGTTTATTTTCGGTTTTGGTTAAAGTTAAAATGGCTCAATTATAAATATAATCAATCCGAAGAATTGTTAAAAATACTAAAATAAAAATTGATATAAATTTGATTTTTCAAATGAGCTAAAATTTAAATCTATTGAGTTAATTTTATTTGTTTTCAATGATGAAATTTGAGGTAAGTACAGATTACAAAACCTCTTAAAATTAAATATCATGAAAAAAGAATATTCAAAACATGAAACCGACTATATCAAAAAGTATGAAAATGAAGGGTATAAAAGTAACTTTTTGTTCAGCAATAATAGTTTGATCGATTCTGAAACCAAACACGAGTACAAACCCGAAGATATTATTATTGTAGCCCATCACCGTTATGAAGGAATGAGCGATCCGGATGATATGTCTATCCTATATATTATAGAAACAAAAGATAATGTAAAAGGAACTCATTTAATTGGATACGGACCAACGGCAGATTTGGAAGAAGCCGAATTTTTTAAAGATATTCCAGAAGACAACTATTCTAACAATGCTGATATCAGTGAATTGACATAATAAACGTAACTATTTTATTTTGCAGAAAGCAGCTATTTCAGATTTCTATCTGAAGTAGCTGTTTTTTTTTGATCAAAATTCCCTTATAAATCAGGTGTTTAATACGTAAGATAATAATTATGAAATATCTCTCTGAAATTGTATAAGAAATTGATTAGCAATATGTACGAAATTTGAATAATATAAAAAAGGAATAAAAACCTAAATTGATTTTTGTACGTAAATAAGTACTAACCGATTTACTAAACCATACTGAAATGAAAAAACTATACTTAAATACAGGAGGATTTGATACTATCTTTAATGATCTTAAAGATAGCTTTGATGGTGAGTTAACTGTTAATAATAATGAATACAATTTAACTATAAAAACAAAATGGGCAAAAGGTACTATTAGCGGAAAACGTTTTGAAAAAGAAATGTCGTACGTGCACTTTGACCTTGTTTTTTATAACGATACAAGTTTTAGCATTGAATCGTTCCAGACATCTCCAATATTTTTTGCTTATTGCGAAGATGGAATGTTGACGCACAGTTTTGGTCAAAATGGAAATAGAAAAAATCTTAAAAAACAACAATCAGGTATTTTAAGCAATACATCGGCAATAAATAGTGTTTTGCATTTTGAAGGTTTTAAACATACTGAGTTTTCTTTAATTAGTATGCCAACAACTGTAGATGAACAAGATGAGAATTATGATTTGGCTTCTCAATTAAAAGAAATGTTTACAGATGAATCCGGAAACTTTATATATGTTGGTTCAGGAAATTCTAAAATTTTCGAAAAACTAAAAGAATTCAGAACGACATCTCAAGTTGGAATCGTTAAAAATTTACTTCAAAAAAGTATTTTAAATACCATAGTTGCCATAGAGGTAGCCCAACATAGTTATAATTACATTACGATGATTTCGCCAATTTTAGATTTGGCCAATAAACAAATTGATGAGTTGAAAAGAATTTCAAATATCAATTTTGGAGAAGTTTTATATTCTATTGGACATGTTGGTAAAAACTATTTCCCAAGATTATTTAAAGAGAGATATCCTCAAAATTCGCTAGCTAAAACAGCCTAATATACACCTTAACTTGTATGATCTAAAACAGCTTTTACGGGCTGTTTTTTTATGCCTTTATTTTTCTTTTTCGTAATAAATAATAAAGTACACCATTACTAAATTTAGAAATAACGAAACGCTGTTGGTAACAATTATAGGCAAATCATTTTTAAGGATTCCGTAAACAATCCACACGGCAACCCCGAAAGTTAAAACACTAAAAGTGAGCAATGAAATCTCTTTTACTTTCTTGGTTTTCCATATTTTATAGATTTGTGGAATAACAGATATTGTTACGCAAATCCCCGCAAAAAGCCCAACGATATCAATTAAATTCATAAGTTTTGTTTTAAGTAATAAAATAGTTTTGGGTTCTTTTCGATTAATTTATGTTCTGTTGAAGCATTATAAAAGCTAAAGTTCTACAATAAATTTAAGATATTTTTTATTTGTATGAAAAGA
This sequence comes from Flavobacterium sp. LC2016-13, assembly GCF_009707955.1. Lineage (GTDB taxonomy): Bacteria > Bacteroidota > Bacteroidia > Flavobacteriales > Flavobacteriaceae > Flavobacterium. The sequence goes on from NZ_WMDQ01000002.1 coordinate 131,594, forward strand.
GTTACGTTAAAAATATTTCAATTGAATTGAAAGAAAAACCTATTAACTTAACAATCATTGCCAACAAAAAATAATAAAGGGCAAACATGGGAATTATGAAACTATTTCTGATTACGATAAAAAAGTCCTGTGTATTTTTTTTATAAATTTGGAAGTTTTGAACTATGTTTTTATGCGAACTTTTTAAAAAACTAATCAATTTTAAAAGATAAAAACAAATTGAAAAACAAACTGATCTGAACCGAATTAATTTAAAACTTAATTCATAACGTTTTACCCCAATAAAATGATATTAATTGTAGATGATATTCGGGCTAATATAATTGCCTTAAAGAAAACACTTGAACTGCACAATATTGAGGTTGACACCGCAGAATCCGGAGAAGAAGCTTTAAAGAAAATCTTAAAAACAAACTATTTTCTAATCATCATGGATGTTCAGATGCCTGGGCTGGATGGTTTTGAAGTAGTTAAAATACTTTCCGGAAACAAAAGAACAAAAGACATTCCCGTTATATTTTTATCGGCAATTAATATCGAGAAAAAATACATTTTTAAAGGTTACGAAACCGGCGCTGTGGATTATATCACAAAGCCCGTAGATACAGACTTGTTAATTCTAAAAGTCAAAACATTCCTAAAAATTTACGAGCAAAAAAACGAATTACGCCTAATGAAAGATTTACTTTCAAAAGAAATAAAAATTCGTAAAGAAGCTCAGGATAATCTCGAAATCAAAATCGCTGAACGAACCAAAGAACTGGTTTTGAAAAACGAAGAATTAGAGATGAGAAATCACGAACTGCAGCAATTTTCCTGGGTAGTTTCGCATGATTTAAATGAACCTATCAGAAAAATTCAGATTTTCATTAAAATAATAAAAGAACTTTATTTAAAAGCAGATGAAAAAGGTGTTGATTATGTCGATCGAACCATAAAATCGGCAGAGAGAATGCAAACCTTAATTACAGATTTGCTTGCTTATTCGAGATTGTCATCGAAAGTTGTTCCTGAACAAACAGACCTGAATATCGTTTTGCAGGAAGTACTTTCTGACTTTGATTATCTTATTGAACGCAAAAGTGCCATTATCAAAACAAGCGAACTCCCAACAATAGACAGTATTCCGAGTCAATTGCGACAAGTATTTCAAAATTTGATAGGAAACGCACTTAAATTCTCCGGAAATGTAGAAACGCCTGTTATCGAAATTAAATCAGAAATCATAAATACCAAAGAGTTTGACGGTGAAGTTGATCCCGACGGAAAATTTTGCCGAATTACGGTATCTGATAACGGTATTGGTTTTGACGAAATTTACCTGGATCGTATTTTTATCATTTTCCAGAGTTTAAACGATCGTCAAACTTATGAAGGAACCGGAATTGGTCTTGCCATTGCCAAAAAGATAATGGAAAAACACAACGGAATAATTACAGCAAAAAGTCAACCAGGTAAAGGCGCCAGTTTTATCATGGTGTTGCCCATAAAACACGAAAACTAAAAATAATTGGATTTAACCTATGAAAAACAATTTTAAAAGGAATTTATTAGTCAGTTCGCTGGCATCGATATTAGTATTGATGATTAGTTCAACAGCTTCATTTCTTAGTATAAAGAATTTGCTGCAAAGTAATTTTTGGGTAAATCATACTCAGGATGTTATTTATAACTTAAATCAGGGATCATCGACACTTACAGATGCTCAAACGAGTATGCGGGGCTATTTGATCACCGGAGATGAACAGTTTGTGTCAAGATATAATGCTTATGAAGCAGAATCAAATACATACTTTGAAAAACTGGATGAGCTTACTATTGATAATCCTTTCCAACAAAAAGCTTTAACTGAATTAAAAGGACTTCGATCTAATTTCTTTAAATATTTAAACAATCAAATCGTAAAAAAACGATTAGGAAAAACATCCGTAGTATTCGACCTTAACGAAGGAAGAAGAATGATGGATGAATTGAGAAGTTATTTTAAGCAAATTGAAAACCGGGAGCAATTACTTTTAAAAGAACGAAGCCAAAACTCTGATAATTACGGTAATTACAGTATTATTTTAATTGTTATTGCTTTTATTATTGCCTTTGTCATTTCGATTGTTTTTTTAATTCGAATTTTAAAAGATTATAACGAACGTACTGCGCTTCAACAAGAGTTAGTCAAAAAAGATAAAGAAACCGCAGACAGAATTGAAGCCATTAGCGGAATTGCCGTTAATATTTCGAATGGAAATTATGACATTCGTGTCGATGATAATCAGGCAGATGCGCTGGGCAGCGTGGGAGAATCACTGAACAACATGAGCGGTGCCTTAAAAAAATCTTTTGGTTTATTATCTGAAAAAGAATGGGTTCAAACCGGTATTGCGAGCCTTAATAATGTCATGTTGGGCGATAAAGTAATGAATCAGCTGGCAAAAGATATTATCGAATTTTTATGCCATTACACCAATAGCAGCGCAGGGATTTTGTACGTTCTTGACGGCGATGAATTGTACGCGACTGCGGGTTATAGTTATATACCAACCAAAAACCGTGAACGTATACAAAAAGGAGAAGGTTTATTAGGACAAGCGATTGTTTCGGGTGAATTATTAGAATTGAAAACAATATCGGAGGATTCCATTCAGATTAATTATGCTTTGGGCGAAATAAAACCAACACATATTGTAGCACTTCCGTTGCTTGATACAAGAGTAGAAGGTGCGCTGGAATTGGCAAGTATTTACGGTTTTTCAGAACTTCATTTAGAGTTTTTGAGAATTGTGTCTAATAATATCGGAATTGCGATAAAATCGACCCAAAATCGTAAACGTGTTATGGAGTTATTGGAAGAAACCCAATCACAATCTGAAGAGTTACGTATGCAACATAGTGAACTGGAAGGTATTAATGCTGAACTAGAAGCGCAAACAGAGAAATTACAGGCTTCTGAAGAAGAATTAAGAGTACAACAGGAAGAACTGGAACAAACGAATGAAGAACTTTCTGAAAGAAGTGTTTTATTAGAAGAAAAAAATAACGAGATTCAAAAGAAATCTGAAGCATTAGAACTTACAACGCGTTATAAATCTGAGTTTCTTGCCAATATGTCGCATGAATTAAGAACGCCTTTAAACTCTATTTTGCTTTTAAGCCGTTTATTGTCTGAGAATAATAACCAAAGCATGAATAACGAGGAAATCGAATTTGCCAAAGTTATTCAGAGTTCAGGAAATAGTTTATTGGGACTTATTGATGAAATTTTGGATTTATCTAAAATTGAAGCCGGTAAAATGGAACTTGAATTTTTAGATGTTTCTACTAAAGAAATCACAGATAGTATATCAAGTTTATTTACACAAGTAGCGAAAGAGAAAAATATTAACTTCGAAATTATCTCGAAAGAAGCTCCAATTGTCATTAAAACAGACAAAATGAGATTAGAGCAAATTCTTAAAAACTTAATTTCGAATGCCATTAAGTTTACAGAAAAAGGGTCCGTAAGTTTAGAAATTAAAATAAATGATGACGATGAAAAAGTTATTTGCTTCATCGTAAAAGATACCGGAATCGGAATTCCGTTAGAAAAACAACCACTTATTTTTGAAGCTTTCCAACAAGCAGACGGTTCTACAAAACGTAAATATGGCGGTACAGGTTTAGGATTATCGATTAGCCGTGAACTGGCAAAATTGCTTCGCGGAGAAATTATCCTGCATAGTACAGTAGGCAAGGGAAGTAGTTTTACATTATGTTTACCGGTTTACGGATCAATTAACAAAAAAGTAATTGTTGATAAATCGCCTCCGGTACAAATTACAGATGCAGAAGTTGAAGAATTAAAAGAGGTCAAAAACAAATATCTCTCTACGATAATTCCGGATGAAATAGAAGATGACAGAGATGATATTGTTGAAGGTGATAAAGTAATCCTGATTGTTGAAGATGATATTAATTTTGCAAAATCACTTTTAACATTTAGCCGAAAAAATGGTTACAAAGCCATTGTTTCTGTTCGTGGAGATTATGCCTTAAATTTTGCTATTCTTTACAGACCAGTCGGAATTTTACTCGATATCGAATTACCAATAAAAAGCGGTTGGGAAGTGTTGGAAGAATTAAAAAATAACATTCAGACCAAACATATTCCGGTTCATATTATGTCTTCGCACAAATTAAAACAGGAAAGTTTATTAAAAGGTGCGATCGATTTCTTGCATAAACCAGTCACTTTCGAGAAAATTCCCGAAGTGTTTATGCGTATAGAACACATCATTAACAAAGAATCTCAAAAGGTTTTAATTATTGAAGATAACCCGAAACATGCTCAGGCACTTGCTTATTTCTTAGAAACATATAATATTAATTCTGAGATTAAAAGTGAAGTTGCAGATGGTTTAGTGGCTTTAAACAAAACAGAAGTAGATTGCGTTATTCTCGATATGGGAATTCCGGATAAGCATGCTTATGAAATTCTGGACAGTGTTAAAAAAACGCCTGGATTAGAAAATCTTCCGGTAATTGTATTTACAGGAAAAAGTTTATCATTGAAAGAAGAAGTTAAAATTAAAAAATACGCCGATTCTATTATCGTAAAAACAGCTCATTCATACCAAAGAATGCTCGATGAGGTTTCGCTATTTTTACATTTGGTAGAAGAAAATAAAGGAGGAGATAGTAAAAAAGAAAGTTATAAAAAACTAAATTTACTAAATAATATTCTACATGATAAAAAGGTTTTAATTGTAGATGATGATGTTCGAAATATATATTCGCTGACAAAAGCCCTTGAGGTTTTTAAAATGAACGTAATTTCAGCATTTGACGGTAACGAAGCCATAAAAATATTAGAGGAACATCCTGATACAGACATTGTTTTGTTAGACATGATGATGCCTAATATGGATGGCTACGAAACTGCCGAAAAAATACGAACGATCCCTAAATTTATTAGCTTGCCATTAATAGCGGTAACAGCAAAAGCAATGACCGGAGACAGAGAAAAATGTATCAAAGCCGGAGCTTCAGATTACATTACAAAACCTGTAGATATCGATCAGTTATTGTCATTATTGCGTGTGTGGTTGTATGATAAAAATTAATGTAAAGAAAATATGAGCAAAAAACGACTCTTAATTATTGATGACGATTCTCGAAATATTTTTGCTTTGGTAAATACACTGCGGGCTAAATCATTTGATTGTTTGTCTTGTTTAAGTGCAGAAGAAGCGATAAGATTACTGGAAACAGATGAAGTTATCGATGCTGTTTTAATCGATATGATGATGCCTGAAATGGATGGTTATGAAGCAATTCCGATAATAAAAAAAATACCATCCAGAAAAGATGTATTAGTAATTGCTGTAACGGCGCAGGCCATGACAGGAGATAAAGAAAAATGCCTTGAGGCCGGAGCAGATGATTATGTATCTAAACCAATTGATGTAGACAGATTACTTCGGGCATTAAGTAATATATAAGTTATTATGATAGAAGACATTGAGTTAGAAACCCTTATAAACGATATTTACGAATATTACGGTTTTGACTTTGGAAGTTATTCCAGAGCTTCTTTAAAAAGACGCGTTAACAGAATTTACCATTTAGACGGATTTAAAAGCTTTTATGAATTTTTGTCTAAAGTTAGATACGACGCTGAATATTATAAAAATCTGATCGACGAAATTACCGTAAATGTAACGGAGATGTTTCGTGATCCACAATTTTATAAAGTAGTCAGAACCGAGATTTTGCCCTTATTGGCCACAAAACCTTTTATACGTTTATGGCATGCAGGCTGCTCAACGGGCGAAGAAGTGTATTCGATGGCTATTTTATTAAAAGAAGCCGGACTTCTTCATAAATCGTTGATATATGCAACAGATATAAATTCTAAAGTACTGGAAACAGCCAAAAAGGGAATTTTTCCGTTGCGTGCCATGAAAGAATATTCAGAAAATTATCGTGAATCTGGTGGTCAGGAAGACTTTTCGAATTATTATATTGCCAATTACGGAATTGCAAAATTCAATGAAGATTTAGCCGAAAAAATGGTTTTCTCACAACATAATTTAGTTTCAGATAATTCATTTAATGAGTTCGATTTTATTTTATGTCGTAACGTGATGATTTATTTCGACAACAATTTGCAAAAAAGAGTTATTAATTTATTCGACGACAGTCTGTCTATGTTAGGTTTTCTGGCTTTAGGAACAAAAGAAACGATCAAATATTCGATATCTACAACTAAATACAAACAGTTAGAGAAAGAGAAAATATGGAGGAAGATCAAATAATACCAAAATGTAAAGTAGTTATTGTAGGCGGATCAGCGGGAAGTTTAAATGCATTATTGCAGATTTTGCCTTATGTTTCCGCCCTAAATGCGTTTGCCTTGGTAATTGTACTTCACCGAAGAAGCACAGATGATTTAACCCTGGAAGAATTACTAAAACTAAAAACAGATATAACCGTAAAACCCGTAGAAGACAAAACGCCATTATTACCGGGTTTTATTTATATAGCACCATCAAACTATCATTTATTATTCGAAAAAAATGATTTTCTTGCTCTCGATACTTCTGAAAAAATAAACTACAGCAGACCAAGTATCGACGTTTCTTTTGAGTCGGCAGCAGAAATTTATGGCGATAGTTTAGTCGGAATTTTATTATCAGGATCCAATTCTGACGGAACAGAAGGATTAAAAGCAATTCAAAATGCCGGCGGATTGGTTATTGTGCAGGATCCTGATTCTGCAGATATGCCTTTTATGCCCAACAACGCCATCTTAAATACAACACCCGATTATGTATTAGACATTGAGGGAATATTGAAATTTATAATTTCAGTAAATAAATAATTTTTTTTAACACATAGAAACATAGATTTTCTATTTTAAAAAGAATACAAAAAGAAACAAATTTCCTTCACATAGTTATGTGTGTTCAAACAAGTGAAATGCCTATTTTTAGCGCACAGAATCTATGTTTCTATTTGTTGAAATTTATTACGCTATAGATTAAATAATTTCAGTAAATAAATAAGATTATCATTCGGTAACAATAGTTTAAACCCGTTCTGGGTTTAAATCGATAAAATTGCAAATTGTTTTTTGAGAACCACTTTAAAAACATTCCAAAAATTTCATTTGCAAAAAAGAATACCAATGACTTCAAAAATTACATTTCCACATAAAAATTACGTTTCAACTTTTCTTATTCTTTTCCTTTTCAATTTTACGATTTCAGCACAACAAAAAAATCTCGACGGCGTTCAGGTTGCTTTTTTGTCTGATGTGCATTTGCAGGATTTATTCGGAAAATTTTCAGATAATGAATATCGAGGCATTTTAAATCCAAAAACCGGAAAATATACCTTAATGAGAACGATGGCTTCTCAATTGCATTCTACCAGAATATTCAATGAAAATTACTTTGCCTTTATTGCCGCTTTAGAAGATATCGCAAAGCGAAAAATAAAATACGTCGCACTTCCGGGCGATTATACAGATGACGGACAGCCTATTCACGTTCGTGGTTTAGAAGAAATCTTAAATCAATACAGCAAAAAATACAACATAGAATTTTTTATTACAACAGGAAATCACGATCCCGTTGGACCTTTTGCGCAAGAATCCGGTAAAGAAGATTTTTTAGGAAAAGAAGGTAAAAGCCAGCCCATTTATAGCAAAATCGACATGTATAAGCCAAATTTAACTAGCGAACTGCCTGTAGTTGTAACCGCCGATATTGCTAAAATGGGTTATTTAGGAATTACAGACGGATTAAAAAATTTCGGTTTTTATCCAGACAAAAAATACAAATTCTGGTCAACGCCTTTTGCAACTTACAACAGTCAAAATTATAGTTTTGAAAAAGCTTCTCAAGCTGCTTTATTATCAAACAGAGTTTATAATGTTGCGCCCGGATATGAAGTTCCTGACGTAAGTTATGTCGTAGAACCTGTTGAAGGACTGTGGTTAATGGCAATTGACGGAAATGTTTATATTCCTAAAAAAGAAGCAACAACAGATCCTAAAGATCCTAAAAATTACTCTGAAGCCAGTACAGGATACAATAATGTACTTTCGAATAAAAAACATCTTATAAAATGGGTCGAAGAAATTTCGGCGCAAGCCAAACAGCAAGGCAAAACATTAATCGCTTTTAGTCATTTCCCAATGATTGATTTTAATGATGACGCTTCTGCGGAAATAAAAGAATTGCTTGGCCCAAACAAATGGCAATTAAACCGAGTTCCTGTTGAAGAAGTAGCACAGGTTTTTGCAGATGCAGGACTTAAAATTCACTTTGGCGGACACATGCACATAAACGATACGGGAACACGCACAACGCAAAAAGGCAATACTTTGGTAAATATTCAAACGCCATCATTGGCAGCATATATTCCGGCTTATAAATTATTGACGATTAAAAAAGATAATCTTGTTGATATTCAAACCATAACTATTGATAAAGTTGCAAGATTTGATGAACTTTTTGATTTGTATAAAATGGAATATCAATTTTTACAAAATCAAAAAACAAAAGATATCTGGAATATCGATATTTTAAAAACCAAAAATTACCACGATTTCACCGATTTCCATTTGAAAGAATTAGTTAGGTTGAGGTTTTTGGCAGATGATTGGCCTGCAGCATTCAAAGAATTTATTTTGAATGTTTCAGGAGAAGATTTATTGGTATTGGCGAATATTCAAGCTGATAAAGATTTTGATGTTATTCTCAAAAACAAAGAAACCTTTCAAAAACAATGGCAGGAAGCTCAACTTAAAACAAACAAAATTCTAGCCGAAAACAAACTCAAAAAACAAGACCTTAATTGGACTGGTTATGATTTCCTGGTCGATTTTTATCGTTTTAGAAGTGCCGATGAATTGGCTTTAACTGATGTTGGAGAAAAAAGAGCGAAAGTATACAAATTGCTTTCAAACTTATTTTTTGAAAACCATAAAGATGATAATTCAAAAGAAAAACCATTGCAAAACCAAATGCGATTATTTCTTATAATCTTTAATAAATTCATGCACGAAGTTCCGGCAGATCATTTTACGGTTGATTTGAAAACAGGAGAGATTAAGAGTTTGAAGTAATATTTAATCGCAAAGTTTTTTTTCTCATTTTGTGTCATTTCGACCGAAGGGAGAAATCACATGTGCTGAATCCGTTTGCTGAATCTTTATTATTGTTTCTGACTTTTATTGCGGAGTTACGTTCGTTGCTCTCTGGATGTGATTTCTCCCTTCGATCGAAATGACACAGCTTCGTGGTTAATTATTAAATGAGAATAAAAAATCTGCTCATTTTGTGTCATTTCGATCGAAGGGAGAAATCACATGTGCTGTATCCGTTTGCTGTATCCGTCTGCAGAATCTTTATTATTGTTTCTGACTTTGATTGCGGAGTTACGTTCGTTGCTCTCTGAATGTGATTTCTCTTCCGAAGCCTCGGGATCGAAATGACACAACTTTATCACTATCAACAGAATGAAAAAAATCTGCTCAATCTGCCAAATCTGCGTAAAAAAAAACGCAAAAAAAATCAGGTTTCAAGTTTCACACAACGTAAAACCTGAAACCTGAAACTAAAAAAACCTGAAACTTATTTAGCTCCATTAACCGGATCAACTCTCACATAAGTTCCGTCATCATATTTAATTTGATATGGAGAATTAAAAAACGTACTTGGCAAATAATAATCTGTAGTAATTACTTGAGCACCAGATTTTTTTGCAGCTTCAAAATGGCTGTAATCATTCGCTCTGGCTTCTTTGGTATCAGAATCAGCTCTGGTTCTGATGATATATCCTTTTTTCACTAAATCAGCAATTTCAGGATCTTCAGAATTGTTTCTGAATAAAGTTGCCGCTTCGGGTTTTCCAGGTTCTGCATTAATAAAAACCGCGCGCCCTTTTAATGACGGATGATTTAAAGCATATAAATCTCTTTTGGCTCCGTTATTATCCAAAATAAACAAAAATTTTCCTCTGGCTTTTTTCAATGTTGGCCAATTGTTGTTTAAAACAGCTTCCTCAAGCGTTTTATATTTTCCTCGCACCATATCCGGTGTAATGAGTTTATTTCCTAAACCTTTACGAAGTTCTTTATCCAAAGCATCAAAAAGTTCAGATGTAAATTTCTCTGCTTTTGTGCCTAAAAAACTATCATCATCTTTTGGTTCTAAAGTAATAAAAACCGGAACGTGATCAGGATTTGCATCAGACCATTTTTTTAGTTCTGCAAGACAGTTTTGAAGCGTGTAGCATGAAGTTCTAAAATCGATATCAATCATGTGAAAGACTTTAAAACCCGGTTTTTTCATTTCTCCATTTGGGTCGTAAGCTTCTTGCGATTTTACAAGATCTAAACCTTTTGGATGCGTAAATTTTCCACCTTTAACATCGCCCTGAACATCAATTTCAAGATTTCGCAAACCTTTGTTCAATTGGTCTGTAAGAGGAATATGCGTGTATTGCAAACCTTTTAAAGAACGCGTAGTATCTTTTGCCTGAATAAAATTGAATAAATCGGTTTCAATATTGTGTCGGTAACTATTATGAGATCCGATAACTTGTAATTGATTTATTTTTAGATCATCACTTTGCGCGGAAGTATTATAAGTTACGGCAATAGTAATTAATAATGTAAACAGAATTTGTTTCATAGATTGAAGTAAATAGAAATTAATAAATAGAGTGGGGACAAGACAAGTGAACTTTGTCATTTTTTGAGATTACTAAATTAGAATCAAGATCTGATTTTTGTGTTACTTAAAAAAAAACAAATCACAAACTGAGTGTCATTTTCGACTTAAAAAAGTAGTATTAATAAAACAAATGCAGGCATTTCTTAATTTAAAGATAACGTTCAGGAAAAAAGCATTGGTATAACATTTTATTATTTTACATCAACAAATCCTACCAAAATAAACTATGAACACTCCCGAAATCTTTGAGAAAACGTATACCGAATACTGGAAAAAGCTGAATGCTTTTTCGTATACGATGACTCAGGATAAAGACTTGGCACAGAACATTGTTCAGGATGTATTTATCGATTTATGGGAACGAAAAGAGGAACTTAATATTAATGCTATCGAACCTTATTTATTTCGTGCGGTAAAAAATCAGGTTTTCAAACATTACCAAAATAATAAGTTTGACAAGACGGTTCTCGAAGATAAATTTGAAGATTATGTAATTGATCATTTTGCGACAATTGATCCTGAAATTTTAGATATGCTTTATACCTTATTAGATAAACTTCCCGAAAAGAGAAAAGAGGTTTTACTAATGTATAAAATGCAGGATATGACGATCGATCAAATTGCTGATGAACTTGGAATTTCTAAGCAAACTGTTAAAAATCAAATTTCTTCTGGTTTAAAACAATTGCGCGAAGGCTTGAAAGATATGACGTGGCTGGCTCCAATCGTTATTTTTAATCATAATTTTTTAAGATAACTTTCTGTTAATGGTTTCATAATATTTGCGGATAGTACGATTTGATGATTCTTGTACTTACTAGTAATAATAAATATTATGGTAAAAAGAATCAAGCATAGTCTGGAACGTTTAATCGATAAAAGTTCTCGAAATAAAACGTCAAGATTAGAAGAAGATTTGTTGCACAATTTTGCATTAAATGAATATCAGAATTCAAAATGGGACGATGCTTCCATGGGAAATCCAGATGAAGTTTCTAAAAATATATACGAAGGAATTCAACTTCGAATGGAAAAGAAAAAATCTTTTCCTTATTTAAAATACATGGCCGCTGCCAGTATTCTTTTTCTTGTTGGTTTAGGAATTTTCTATAAACCGAGTATTGCTAACGAAAAGCAATTAACATTTAAAACATCAGATGTCCCCAAATCTATCAATTTAAGTGATGGCTCGAAAATTTATCTGGCAGCAAATTCATTATTTCAATATCCTGAAAAATTCACTGGTTCAGAAAGAAAAGTTTCCCTTTTAAAAGGAAATGCTTTTTTTGAAGTAGCCAAAGACAAAAAACATCCTTTTATTATTCATTCAGGAGAAATTCAAACGCGGGTTGTGGGAACTTCTTTCCACATTCAGCTATCAAAAACAAAATGCGAAGTAATTGTTGTTACCGGAAAAGTAAATGTTTCTTCAAAAGGGCAAAGTGTCGATTTAGTACCGTATGAAGAAGCATTATTTTCTGGTGAAAAACTAAGCAAACTTCCTATTGATAAAACATTGGGTATTAATTGGTATAACACTGATATTACCTTAAATGAAGCTACGCTGCAACAAGTAACTACCATTTTGCAATATAAATACGGAGTAACATTTGAATTCGAAAATAAATCGGTTCTAACAGTTCCTGTAACGGTGTTTATAGAAAAAAATGCCTCTTTAGAAAGTATCTTAAAACAAATAAATTATATCACAAACCTAAAATTTAATGTGTATGACAAGATAGTAAAAGTGAACTAAAAACAAAAAAAGCAGTTGCTGAGAACAACTGCAATTAATAATTAAGTATCGAAAAACCAATAACTTAAATCATGTATTTTAAACGAATCAATTTAAATCTTCTAAAAGGAATTTTCTTTTTAGCCCTGGCGTTACTGACCGTTCAAAGTGGTTACAGTACAACCAATTACAAAAAATCAAATGTAGATAATAAAATAGAAAAAGCAACACTGGTTTCTATTTTTTCGAAATTAAGTAAACAAACGGATTATAAATTCAGCTACGGACAAGCTATTATCTCTGATAATACAGTTTATACTGTAAATTATACGAACGAACCTGTAGCTGTAATTTTAAGCGATCTTTCTAAAAAAGCGAATTTCAATTACAACATCAACGGAAAACTAGTTTTAATCCAAAAAACTGCTCCTGCAAAAATTGCAGCATCAGCAGAAAAAATTAAAGTAAAAGGAAAAGTCGTTGACGAAAACGGTGTACCAATGCCTGGAGTTTCAATTTTAGAAACAGAAACTAAAAATGCTACAACTAGTAATTTTGACGGTGAATTTGAGCTTTCTGTAACAGAAGGAAAAACAATCGAAGTTTCTTATTTAGGTTATAAAACGAAAACGGTTGGAGTTCAAAGAAACTTCATGACGATTCAGTTAGAGCCTAATACATCAGAATTAAGCGAAGTATTAGTGGTTGGTTACGGTAAACAATCTAAAAAAGATGTAACCGGAGCTGTAACACAATTAGAAGCAGCAAATTTTAAACAAGGTGTTAACGTTTCTGTAGATAATTTAATTCAGGGAAAAGTCGCCGGTGTACGTGTGGTTAATACAAGCGGGGAGCCTGGAGCTGGTGTAAACGTTACCATTCGTGGAGTTGGATCTATCAGAAGCGGTAGTACACCTTTATTTGTTGTTGATGGTTTGCCATTGTCTAATGATGATGTAAGCCCAACAGGAACTAATGTTGGTTTTGGAGCTTCATCAGCAAAAAATCCATTAAACTTTTTAAATACAAGTGATATTGAGTCGATTACGGTTCTTAAAGATGCTTCTGCAGCTGCTATTTACGGAGCAAGAGGTTCTAACGGAGTTGTTTTGGTTACCACTAAAAAAGGATCTAAAGGCGAAGGAACATTAACTTATGATACTTATATGGGAGTTTCGAATGTAGCTCATAAATTAGATGTTTTAAGCGCAGATGAATACAGAAAAGCGATTAAAGATCCAGCTTTTGATCACGGAGGAAACACAGACTGGCAAGATGTAATTTACAGAAGTGCAGTTACTAAAAACAACTCTTTGTCTTTTGCTAAACAAACAGAATCAGGAAATTATTATGCATCTGTTTCACAAATGGATCAGGAAGGTATTATTCGTAATAGTAATTTTAAACGTCTTTCTGGTAGAATTAATGCTGCTGAATCATTTTTAGATAACAAACGTTTAAAACTAAAAGTGAATCTTACGGCGAGTCAAACTACAGATGATGGTGTTCCTACAAGTGATGACGGTGGTTCTAACGGACAATTGATCGTACATACTTTGATGGCAAACCCAACAAGATCTGTTTTTGATGCTAACGGAAAGTATACAAACTTCAACATGAATGCGCATTATAATCCTGCTTATTTATTAAGTATTTATGAGGATCAGACTCGTACGTTACGAGTTTTAGGGAATTTAGAGACTTCTTTTAGAATTATCGACGGATTAGAGTATAAATTAAACGTTGGTATAGATCGTTCAACATCTGAAAGAAATACAACTATTTATCCAAACGTAACAGATTTAAATCCAAAAGGAAAATATGTTCAAAATAATTTAGATTCTAAAAACTCTTTGATCGAGCATTATTTAACTTATAATTTATTGTTAGATAAACATAAATTTGAAGTTTTAGGTGGTTTCTCTTATCAAAAATTTGAAACATCAGGAACTACTTTCAGTATTGACGGAATTGCTGCTCAGGGAGCTGGTATAAAACCATCAATTAACCCTGGTTTTGCAGGAACGCAATCAGGAACAATAGGGTTTGCTCAGGAAAACGAATTGCAATCTTATTTTGGAAGATTAAACTATACTTTTAACGATAAATATTTACTAACAGCTTCGATGAGAGCTGACGGGTCTACTCGTTTTGGTGATAATAACAAATATGGATACTTTCCTTCATTTGCTTTAGGATGGAATATTTCTAAAGAAAGTTTCTTAGAAAATGTAACGGCTATAAACAATTTAAAATTGAGAACAAGTTGGGGACAAACTGGAAATCAGGAAGTTCAAAACAAACTTACAAAAGCAAGTTATTCCTTATCTGGTCCTGACGGATATTATTTGTATGATGATTTGACTTTAGTAAATGGAGTTTCTGTAACGAGAACTGCAAATCCTGATTTAAAATGGGAGGTTGTTACACAATACAACGTAGGTTTGGATTTCAGTTTATGGAGTGATAAATTGTACGGAACTCTTGATTATTTCAACAAAACAACTACAGATGCAATCTTAAATGTTCCTTCAAGCCCTTTAAAACCAACAACAACAGTTTGGACTAATATTGACGGTAAAATCGTTAATAAAGGTTTTGAGTTTATGTTGGGTACAAAATTAATTGACACTAAAAACTTTAGCTGGAATGTTGATGTAAACGGAGCTACATTAAACAATAAAATTGAAGATTTACCGGTTTCAGAAATCTTAACAGGAACAATTTCAGGTCCTGGACAATCTGGGGTAAATGCCAACATTTACAAAAGTGGTTATGCAGCAGGTTCATTTTATTTGTTAGAGCATACTGGTTTTGATAGTAAAGGTGGAAATATTTTTAAGGATCAAAACGGAGATGGTAAAATTGATAACAGCGACAGAGTTATTATCGAAGGCGCTTTACCAACTTTTTACTACGGTCTTAATAGTGATATGAAATATAAAAACTTTAGTTTTTCATTCTCAATCATTGGTCAAACAGGAGGTTATTTATTGAATAATACAGGATTAAATGCCTTAAACATCAACAACCTTGCTTCTGACAGAAACGTTGCTACAGGTTATTATGAGTCTGGTGCAAACGCAACAAATTCACCAATTTTATCAACGCTTTTCTTAGAGAAATCTGACTTTATCAGATTAAATACGGCTCGTATAGGTTACAATTTTGATTTAAAAAACCTAAGCTGGTTAAACGGATTAACACTCTATATAACAGGTCAAAATCTTGTTACAATCACACATTATTCAGGATATGACCCATTAATTAACAGTCCAAAATCTAACGGAGGAAACCAATCTATTGGTATTGATTACGCTGCTTACCCAACTTCTAGAACGTTCAGTTTCGGAGCAACTTTAAAATTATAAATCATGAAGACAAAGACATTTTTTAGCATAAAAATTATAACTATATTCTCTTTTATTTTTCTTTTAAACAGCTGTACAGATCTTGATGAAGCTGTATTAGATGAAAAATTGGGAACTGACGCTACAGATCCTGCAGGGGCGCTTGCTGCAGCTTATGACAGACTTGGAGACGGAACTTTTACAGATCACGGAGCTGTTTTTTCTATGCAGGAATATACTACAGATGAAGCTATTTTACCAACTCGCGGAAGTGACTGGGGAGATGGTGGAAAATGGAGAGACATGCACGAATTTACATGGAGTTCAAGTAATGCCATTGTAGTAGGTAACTGGGATTTATTGACAAACGGAATTACACGTTCTTTGACTGCTATTAAGTCAGCACAAGAAAATACATTTCCTGAAAAGACATTATTTTTGGCAGAGGCAAAAGCGCTTTTAGCTTATTATACCTACACGACGTTAGATCTTTACGGACAAGCTCCATATAGAGATCCATTGAATGTGGAGGCACCTATACAAATTTTAAAAGCAGAAACTCAAATCGATAAATTGATCACTGATGTTGAAGCTTTACTACCTGATTTGGCTGATATTGGTACACAAAGAACATACCACGGGCGTTTTACTAAACAAGCCGGTTATGCTTTTTTAGCTACAATGTACTTAAATCGTGCTGTATTTAAAGATCGTTTCAATGCAGGATCAGGCTTTAATTTTAATGAACCAGCTGTAACCGGAAGTACAGGAACAGATATGGACCGTGTTATTTATTATACTTCTTTGCTAATCGACTCAGGGAAATTTAGTTTGGAGAGCGATTATTTTAAAAACTTTGCAAGAGATAACGATAATGGTAAAGAGCTTATTTTTGCTATTTCTCAAAAAATAGATTACATCAGAAACGGTTCAAACAGTTTTGCTTATGTATGTATGGAGCGTAACCAGAGAACATCTGCTGTTAATAGAGGAACAAATGCTGCTTGTACAACTCCTGAATTCTATGCATCATGGGCTGGTAATCATGATGATCCAAGATTTGAACAACATTACCAATATGCTGATGGTACATGGTTTATGAATGATGGTACAGATGTAAGTGTTCCTGCAACAGACATCGTAATTAAAAGTAGCCCTGCTACGCCTTGGTTTCATTTTAACAGAGGTATTCAGGCCGGACCACAATATGGTCCAGTATTATTGACTTCGGCAGCGTTCGAAATGATTGGTAACCGTATTAAAGTTTCTCCATTAGTTATGGAAAAAAGTACGACTACCAGAATGGATTTTACGCCAACATTAACGTTTGCAGATCCTACTAAATCTGTTTTTGCCCAAAACGAAATCAATCAGGGAGCGCGTGTTTTTAAATATGAATTTGATCCGGAAGGAGGAAACGGTAACAGTAATGTTGATATTCCGTTATTCCGTTTAGGAGGAATATATGCAATCAGAGCTGAAGCTTATTTTAGAAAAGGAGCTACAGGTTCAGCAATGGACGATTTGAATAAATTGCGTACAAGCAGAAAAAGAGAATCTTTGTATGGAAATGCTCCGGGGAAAGCACTTACTGCTTTAGATTCAGAGCAATTGTATAAAGAATTAGGTTTCGAATTGTATTGGGAATTACAAAGAAGACCGGAAAGCATCCGTTTTGGGAAATTTGATTTAGCCGGAACTGCAAAAGCTGCTTCTCAACCTTTTAGAAGAATATTTCCAATTCCACAAACCGTTATAGATCAAAAATTATTTAAACAAAATCAAGGATACAATTAGTTTTGTGTTAGTTTATTTTTAAGTCAAAAGCCTGCTCATTAATTTGAGCAGGCTTTTATATTATTTTTCATCCTGAGGAAGAATAATTTTATTCATTTCGGCTTCTTTTTCGGCTCTTTTTTGGGCAGCTTTTCCTTTTCCAATTGGTATTCCTGCCGTTACATATAAAGATCTGTTATATTGATCAGGATATAAATCGCCTTTCATAACAGGAACCAATCCTAAATAATACTGAACCGTGATATTAAGTCCGTTTCCAACATTCATGTGATAACCCGCGCCAAATGCAATTCCGGCATCTATTACATGAATCTGATCCCTGATATTGTGTTTGTAAACTACATCATCGCCATCATATTCTTTATGAAACTTATCAAAAGCTTTGGCCAGCAATCCTAATTGAGGACCGGCTTTAAGATAAATATTATTTTTAAATTGATATTTAATTAGAATCGGAACATTAAAATAACGAATTTCCCTGTCGACACTTCCGCCGGCAAAAGTGTTATCTAAATTAGCATCGTTTAGAGAATACACCGGTAAACCGTGCGCGCCCATTGGCGATTTTACAATTACTCCTGTATTAATCATCCATGCCGGATTTTTTTTAGATCGAATATCGAAATAGAAACCAAGATTAAATCCCGGTTCTGTTCCCGAAGTATCTAAATTAGAAATAGTCGAAAAATTAAGACCACCATCCAAACCAAATTCCAAAAAAGGAGAATTAAGTTTATCTCCAAAAATTAAGGAAATTAAAACTTGAGATTGCGCATTGGCGATAAAAAAAAAAGTGCTAAGTAATAATATACCTTTTTTCATATTGATGAAGTTAAAGTCCAAAACGATATTGCAGCCCACCTAAAAACTGTGTACGACTTCCCAGAAATCCTGCTTCAACTCTAAACATAAAGTGTTTGTTGTATTGAAATTGAGATCCAACAATAAAATTCCACATATCTTTTGGCGCTTTCTGAAGCGAATATTGTATAGTCGATGAACCGGCAGTACTTAAAGCACCGTCTAAAGTTGTTAGAATATTTCCCGCACTTTCAAGCGCTCTGTTTGCTGTATTATGTTTCGCATTGTTTACAGGATTTGCTTGTTGTGCAGGCGTTAATGAATTCCACCAGTTATCAACTTTTGTTTGGTTTTCAGCTACTTTTTCAATGCCATTGTCTACTTTTTGCTGAGCGCCGTCTAATTGCAAAATATCGGATAAATTGATGTTTCCATCAGTGTCGCCTCCAATATGAACTCTAAAACCACCAACCCAAACAGCAATATTTTGTTCCGGCTTATTAAGTTTAAAAGTCTTACCTAATCTTGGGCCAAAAATATACGAGAAAGCAGGTTTTTCCAGACCACTAACATCACTCCATGACATATTCATATCAAGCGCAAACCAACCGCCGGCAATACCAATAGTAGGAGTTAGCCCAAGACCAAATGTTGTAACATCAAAATTTGCTCTTGTACTGAAATTAGCAATTTCCGACCAATTATTATCAGCATCAGGAACCCAGATTCCAGCATTGATTTTTGTTGTAGATTTACCTTTACCAAAAATTCCGTATACATTTAAAAAAGGCAGCAACCACACATCCGGGCGAATGGTAACTGCTGCAGCCTCGACAGAAGATTTGTCAAATCGTACAATTTCGTCAAGATTATATTTTGGGCCATTATTAAAGCCAATTTCCAAATCGCTTATTACAATTTCAGAATCCTGCCAAAAGTAATTTATTGACAATCCTGCAGAATAAGGTAATTTGTATCCCTTTTGGGCTACTTTTTCTCCCCAAATTGGCAATGCATAAGGATATTTTTCGACTTTAAGACTGTCTTTAAGTTCCTTGTTTTTTTCTCCAACTATTTTTTCAGTATAAACCTGACCGGAAATTTGCAAGCTAAAAATTAAAAAAATGGCAGATATTAGTGTATTATATTTCATTTGTATAGAGTTTTTAATATGATTAATAAAACTGCTTAAAATAAATAGGACTACTAATGTAATTTTGAGAGAAATGGCGATGATTATTGGCTTGGAGTAAAAGTTAGCCTTAAATGGCTTTTATTTTTATGTGGTAATTATTGTTAAAGTTAACTAAATTTTTCTTTCGTTTATAATATTATTTTTAATAATACTCATTTTTAAATTTATTATAGTGTTTATAATGAGGTAAATAGAAATTAATAGATACGAAAAAGGCAAAAGATAAAGATTACCTTTTGCCCTTAAAAATGATATTTGTAATACGTTTTAAATCTTATTTTTATTCGACTTCAATTCAAAAATTAATCTTCCCAACCGCAAAGAGTTAGCCCGTAGTTTTGAGCCTGAGAAACCGTTACTTTGGTTAACACATGTCTACAGGCGGTTAATCCGCGGCAATTTTCTTTATAATGATATTTTTTCGCTCCTGTTGGCCCGCAGATATAAACACTGGTTTCAACAGG
Organism: Flavobacterium sp. LC2016-13; assembly: GCF_009707955.1. Classification (GTDB taxonomy): domain Bacteria; phylum Bacteroidota; class Bacteroidia; order Flavobacteriales; family Flavobacteriaceae; genus Flavobacterium. Next base: position 151,654 of record NZ_WMDQ01000002.1, read on the forward strand.
ACAAAAAGAAGTCAAAAAAATAAATAGTAGGAGAGTAGTATATTTCATTGAAGCAGGTTTGAGGTTTTGTGAATTAATTCACGATTAAGTAATATTCATTCCCATATTTGTCTGCGGCTTTAAGTTTTCCATGATTAATCCATTCGGCTTTAATTTCAAGATCTTCAATCGTATCAAAAATTAATATTCCGGCACCATATTTTCCTTCAATATTAATATTTCCCCGAACAGAATCTCCTTTTGTATTCACACCTTTTACATCGTAATTATACTCATAATGACCTGATTTTCCTGTTCGGTATTCGTATTGATATTCTTTGTTAACATGATACGTTTTGGCTTCTTCGGGCGTAATAATTTTTCTGTCATCCGATGTAATTACCTCTTTGTAAAAGGTGTTCATTTTATACGACGGAGGGATTTCTTTTTTGCATCCCCACATAATGAAGAATGCAAAAAATGATAAAGTTCTACATTTAGCTAGCATTGTTTTTTTTATAAATATAGTTAGAACAATTATGCTGTAATTGCGTATTTATACGTGATTATTGGTTTGATTTTTTAAGAATAAAATCCTGAATTATCTTTTCCATATTAGACGGTAAATCAGCGTTTTTAATTTCAAAATGTTTTACTTTCATCTCTGTAAACCACTTAGTCCAATACGCTTTTATCACCTTTTCCTCATAAGGATTATTTTTGTTGGGATTAATTCCTAAAACTAAAACTTCGAGATTTGAGAAATCGTCACTGGCTTTTATAAATCCAAAATCCTGATCTTTTATTTTTTTCTCCCAATCCTGAGTATTTAATCCATTCTTTCTAATTAATTCGGGAGTAATATAAGTTGTTCGTTTGCCTTCTGTTACAACCGTATTTTCATGAAACATATAACCGTCCGTCAATAAAATAAGAATATTTCGATAGCCATCTTCCGTACATTGATCTTTTACTTTACTGTCAAAAAAGTTCCAGATATCAGAACCAATAAAATTATTATCTTTTATCGCCGAATCATATATTTTTGATGTTTTTGAAGCGTAACTTGCATTAATAGAATTCAATAAATTTTTGGATGCATTATTTTTATCAATCGAAATTCTTAGGTTTTTTGATATCGAATTGATTTCAGGATCTAAAGGTTCCGGATTAAAAAATACCTGCATTTTATCATCAATTTGTCGTATTCTTTTTGATTTTAAATGTTGCGTAAATGCCTCCGAAACAGATTTTATATACCCTAAATCTCTCTCATAATATTCCATTGTAGGATTTGGATTTTTTTGAAGGCTTATTCGGTCTGATAAATCCAGGAGAATACTAATATTATAGTTTTCGCTTGCGGGACTTTTAGTTACAGCTTCTTTTTGTTCATTCTTAGGTTCTTCTTTGCATGAAAAAAATAAAATCAATAATAAAGACATTCCCATTTTTAGTAAAATATTTTTCATAATACTAGTTTTTAAAATATACTAAATGTTGAAAATCAGGGTCAACTAAATTTAATCTGCCAAGATGTTCTTCAGATAAATTTTCACATCCTTCAAGTAATTCTACTTTTTCTTTATGAGGTAAAGCAATTTCGGTATTAATGGCCTGAAACCAACCTTCTTTATATTGATGGTGATAATGCAGATATTCTTTTACAGGAAAAACAAAACCATCGACTTTCAATTGAAGTTCTGATATTTTACCGTTTATAGTTACAATTTGCTCTTTAAAACCATTAGTTTTATTGATGTAATCTGCCTTTAATTTTTCTAAATCAAGAAGATTTTCTTTTTTGCCTCTTATAAAAGCCCTGATTTTATCGATGTTTTCAAATTCTTTCATCACAAAATCAAATACAAGTCCCCAGATAATATACACGACAAATCCGGCAAAAATGATCATCCAAAACTCTGCTTCGCCCAATGCTATATTTAAATTATAAGGCGCTGAATCAGTGGTTTTATTGAACTCATATATTTTCTTTTCAATTTGATACGCCAACAATGCATCAAACAAAAATGTGGTAACAAAAAGCGCAATCATTCTAAAAACGTTTTTTATGCCTTTTCCTTTCTGAACCATATGAATTACATAACCTAATCCCATAAACACAAACGGAATGGTAACAACCAAAACACCTTCTAGCCAACTTGCTTTAAAAGAATTGTTTAGAGCATCTGCATCAAAAATTGCGGCTGTTAAACTATCATTTGCAAATTCTTTAAAAAAAGCAGAATACGACGCAGAAATATAGAAAACCAAAACATACAATGTAATAGGCAACAACAGAAATAATCCGATGTAAAATTGCGCTTTTAACCCTTTTCCGTCTTCAATTCCGTATTTGTCAGGATTGCGTTTTACTTCAATAATTTCGTTTTTGATATGGTCGATATTATCATTAAGATCTTGTTCCTTTTTTTCGTAAATACCAATTGCGGCTTCAGATTTTTTAAGTTCAGTTCTGTTTTTTTCCTGCTCTTCGCGATAAGGTTGTTTCAGTCTGTCTTGTTCCAGTTTTTGTTTTCGGCATTGATCTTCAAAACTCATATAAAGATTTTGCAGACACGCTTTTAAAACAATCGGTTTTCCGGTAGCTTTTACAGAAGCGGCAAAACCACTCTGATAATACGTAATTCTTATTTGTTCTCTGTCTTCTTCATTTTCTTCAAAATTCTTAAGAGGAGACTCTTCTTTTTTTAAACTGAATAATTGTGTAAGTGACTTCATAACTTAAGAGTTTAGTTGACTAATAATTTCTTCTTTCTGAATATTCTTCTGAACACAATCAATAAGATAGCCTGATAATTCATTGATGTTTTCATCCAGAAAATTAAATTTCCTGCAATACTTTTTAAGCATATTAAGCTCATCTTCAGTAATTTTTCCGTCGGCCCAAATGATTCTTGTAAAATCATATAGATATTCTATTCGCGTGTTAAGCTCTTCAGGAATAATTAATTCATTGCTAACCGGATTCAGAAAAAGTTTATCAAGTTCTTCTCTCGGAATCCCTCTTTCATCAGCAAAATGATACATCATTTGCAGTTCTAAAACATCAAATTGATCGTCGGATAATGCCATTTGATACAATCTCAAAAAATGGCTTTTTAATTCTAGTGTTATCATTGTTTAAGATTTTTATTTTAAACTTTCGCAAGCAATTCCGTTACCGTCACCATCCAAGTTTTTATAACAGGTTTTGTTACTGTTATAAGCTGCCTGTGCCTGAGCCTGACTTGAAAAATCGCCACAGGTTTTAGTCGGACAATTTGAGCCTGATGAATTTTCTGTAGAACTCGAAATATCTTTACTTGATGCATCTGATGATTCTGAGCAGGAAAAAATTAATCCCAATAATAGTAAGGCTAAAAAAATTGCAGTGTATTTTATTCTGCTGTTCATGATTAGTAATGTTTTCATATGATATAAATTAAAAATGTTATGATTCCTGTAAATGCAAATAGCATCATGCATCCGCTATTTTGGTATCGTACTCCTGAAATGCCTGTTTTTAGGGAATAACCATTTTTGCTAAATGTTCCCATTTTCGTTTTTAAACTTGGAGAAATTCCGGATTTACTAATATTGAATCCCAGTCCGCCTCCAAGTCTAATTCTTTTTTGAAATCGAAAGCCCATGATTGTATTATTTACATTCAGGTAATTCCAGTAAATTATTTTTTTCAGTCGTATCTGCTTCGGTTTTTAAATATTTATTTCCAGCCACAGTTTTTGCAATAATTACATTTACTTTTTGGCCATAAACATTATTGACATAAAATGTCCATTTATCATTTTCTATAGCTTCTATTGCTTCATCTAATGATAATCTCCAAATTGTGCCATTATTGTTTATTCCTCCAATGCGTAAAATGCGTTCATGTATATTATATCTATCAGATTTATTAATACATTTAATTTCATGTGATGTTGCCATTTTTTTTGATTTATTTGGTTAATAATTTAATTTAATACAGTTCCAATTTCAACTTCATAATTTTCACAGTTTTGGATATCAAGTCCCATGACATCTACAGTTTTTTCTGCACCGGCAGCAAAATTTGCGGCATTACCCATTCCTGTTCCTACTATATTTCCTTCCTTATCATAAAAAGTAGCCTTTAGATCAAGATAAGTGATCAATTCATTGGTATTGTTTCTAAGACGGCAATGAATTGTATACGAATTCAGCGTAGGCTCAAATTTTGCAGACTGCTTAATTATTTCAACATCGGGTTTTGAGCTTTCGGTATCTGATATTTCTGTAGAACTACTTTTATAATTGTTTTTATAATTACTTTTTTCATCATCACCACTTCCAAATGCGATGAATATAAATCCTGCAAGAGCTAGTGCAGAGAATAAATGTTGTACTTTTCTTTTCATGATTGTTTTAAATTTATAGTTATTGATTTTTGGTAAATTAAAAAGGGTAAAAAAGTTCCTAGCAAATACATTGCTAAATCTGTGATATCGAATGTGCCTGGTACAATTTTTATTATTTGTCCTAATTCGGACATAATTGAGATTATTGGAATGCTAAAAATCCAAAGTAGATTTTCATATTTCACTTCATTTTTCCAGAGATACAACATTAAGCTTATGTATGAAAATAACCATAAACCATCTGGTAGTGAGAATAAAATTAAATCTGATAAATCGTTTGTGTAAATAGTGGTACGGTTTCTAATCGCTTTTATAAAGCTTAAAAGGTTCAATGATTCAAACCAAGAAAACATTCTCAAACTTGAAGTTCTAAATAGAATATAAATTAAACTTCCGCAGCATAATGTACAAACATGACCGATATATAATTGTTTGATTTTCATGGATTACTTTTTATTAAAATCAAAAGTAAGTCCATTAAAAACCAGTATTTTACGGAAAACCATAATTCAAAAAACTTTTATATTCCACCAATAAAAAAAGCTCCCGAAGGAGCTTTTAGAAATTAATAATAAGATTATGATGAACTTAAATAATGCCCATATCTTTTGTAATCGAAACCAAATGGATCGTATTATTAGCCTTAAAAAAATCTTTAAGTTTTGCGATTCTCTTTTCTATGGTACTTTTACTGTTGGGTTTTATATTCAATTCCTTAAAAGTTTCTGTTATATCATCTTGCGGAGTTCCTAGCGATAAATGTTTTAAGATTTGAATATCTAAATCATCTATTTCGTAGTTGTTCTTTTCCTGTAAAGCAGAAGCAACTTCAGGCGAAATATATTTCTGATCTGAAGTATAAATTAAGTTAATCGCCTTTTTTAATTCTTCAATACTGTTAAGGCCTTTTAATACAAAACCATCAATTTCTGCATTATCAAAAAGCGATTTTATGCGGTAACTTTTATCTTCTACAGAATAAGCTATAATTTTTATGTTCGGTTGTAATTCACGAACTTTTTGAACCAGTTCGTCACCATTGGCAATTTTTACTTCACGATGATCAGTTTTAAACGAAAGATCACTAATTAATAAATCATAAGGTTCATTATCCTGAATAGCTTTTCGTACTTTTAGTAAAGCTTCATCGCAATATTTTGAATGTTGAAAATTTACAATATTTAAATCTTTTAAGACCTGCTGAATTCCTAAATTCATTGCATCAAGATCTTCAGCTATTATTACTTTTTTAAACATATGGCTTTTATTTAGGCAGTTTTATTTTTACTTTAAAACCTTTATCAGGTTCAGTGTCAAAAATAATAGATCCTTTTATGGCCTGAATACGGTTTTCCATATTTTGCAAACCATTTTTTGAAATTTTTTCTTTTTCAAAACCTTTTCCATTATCCGCGTAGTCAATAAATACCGATTTTGAATTGCTGTCAAACTTTAAAACTACTAATTGTGCATCACTATGTTTTTTCATATTCACCATCAATTCCTGTAATATTCTATGAACAGCGACTTTTTTTATTTCATCAATATCATCCCAATTTACTTTTTCGATACCGTTGATGATAACATTGGTAGTTTTGCTATTATAGGTCGAAAGCATTTCTTTCATATTTTCGGCATAATTTACGCCTGTATCAATATTATTGTTTTCTCTTGAAATTCCGCGGACGCGGGTATAAATATGATCCAGTTTTTGAATCAGGGTTTCTTTTATATTGTCGCTCGTTAAAGATTGCGTTTGCGTAAAAGTAATGGCATAAAAAACATCATTGGCTAGTTCGTCGTGAATATCTTTGGCAATTCTGGTTTCAGTATCATAAGCCGTTTTTATTTTTACGATCCTGTTTTTATGTCTATAATATCGTATCAGAATTACAATTACAATTCCCAGAAAAAAGAACACAATCAGACCAACTATTTTTTGATATTTAGCTTCCTGAAGCGATAATAAATGTTCAGCTTTCTCTAAACGAAGTTTTTGGTTTTCCTCTTTTTCTTTTTTAGAATCGTATTTAATCTTCGCAAACTTATTTTTGGCTTTTTGTCTTGCCTTAACAATGCTGTCATTTATTTTTAGATAAAGAATCGTAGTTTTTTTTAATTCATCGCCATTTGAGTTTTTGATAGAAAGTCCCAAAGACAACAAACGATCATCAACATTGTTTACTTCCGTTGCTTTTTTATAAGCATCGTCGGCATAGTGTTTGGCAAGCTTTTGATTTGTTTCGGCATAAATTTCTGAAAAATGCATTAAACTCGAAGTAATTCCAAAACTATCCTTTATATCCCTTCTTATTTGTAGCGATCGGTTTAAGTAATTTATTGCTTTAGGATTTTTCAGTTTAAAATAACAAAACCCTATATTATCCAACACACGGGCATTATTTTCAGGATTATCGGCAAGTTGTTTGTTTTCTAAAGGAAGAAGAATTTGTAACGCACGCTCATAAGAGCCTCTGTCGATGTATACAACAGCAATATTATTTTTTATAATAGACTTTTGTAAATCATCTTCTGAAAATTTATAAGCAAGATTATAATAGAGGATAGCATTATTAAAATCAAAAATGTTTTTGTAGTTAATTCCCAAAATATTATAAATGGCTACTACATAATAAGAGTTGGTTTTTTTAGTAAAAAAAGGAATTGCTTCTGTTGCATTGGTTTCACTGCCCGAATAATCGCCTTGTATTTGCTGCGTAGCAGACATTTTTATCAAGGTATATATTATCCTTTCATTTTCATCTGATTTGCATTCTAATCTTGCTTTGTTGTAATAATAAAAAGCACTGTCGTAAACCTGATTTTCAGAATGTTTATCTGCCAATGATAAATAATGAGCGTAGTCTGTTTTTTTTGTTTTTTCCTTAATAGGAAGAGGATCTTTTTTTATACAAGAAGTTGTACTTAAGATTATAAGAAGTATTAAAATAAAATTCGGGAAATGTACTTTTAACAGTTTCATTTCCCGAAAGTATAAAATTAATCTGAACTGATTGAGATTAATACATTAATTGTTATTTTGGTGGAGGAACAGGAGTTTGTCCACTTTGTCCTCCGCCTGTATCCGGATCATCTGCAGACACAGGAAGACTGCTTTTTGTGGTTGTTGTTCCATCTTCTTCATCATTTGTGCAAGATACGAATGTACCACTGGCTAATATAAAAACTGATAATATAAATAACTTTTTCATAATACTTCTTTGTTAAAAATTGGACATAGATCAGCCTGTTCGATATTTGAAATCGAAATTTTTTCTGCTGATTTTCAGACCGCACCTTGCGGACTGGTTCTTAGTTTTTGTTGGGAAGTGAAGCGAGTAGAACAGTAAGATTTTCATCTATACTTCCCGGGATAAAATCCGTCTTACGGTTTTCCTCACTTTTTAATAGAACTAGTTTTGTACATTTGTTTTAACCTGCAGATCAAAACGTTTAACTAATTTGATATGGCAAAGATGCGACGCTTACAAGCCAGTGTTTATAGATGTTTCCAGTATTTCCAGTATTTCCGATATTTCCAATAATTCCATATAGCTTATGAATAACTTTACTATTGAAGATTATAAAACAGCAATTAGAACTAGACATAAAATAGCTATTAAAGAAGATGTGTCTGGTATTTTATCTGATCCGACGCCAGCACAATTAAGAGATTTTTACCTTAGACTTTTGGAAAGGGGTTTAAGCAAGAGTGATGAAGAAATAATGAAAATGTTTCTGGAAGCGAATGAAAGTTCTTCGTTAAAAAAAACAATTGAAAATTGCAATATTGCTAAATTTAGACCCATAATTTCTTTTTTAAAGGGAAAGAATACAGATAATAAACCCAGAATTGAAATGGCAGCTATTTTGGTTAATTTTCAACCACGGCCTTCTAGAAAATTTCTAGATGAGGAACCTAAAAACGAAGAGAATAAATCAACTGAAAGTCCTAATAAATTAGAATCGATTATTATTGAAAATGAAATTGGAGAAAAAATAGAGGAGATTGAAGACGAAAATGAAAATGAAGGTATAACAGAAGATTTGAATATAGATAATGAATCAACAGATACTAAATCTCCTAATGAACCTCCTATAGTTAAGTCTTCAGGTCTATCTCCTAAAAAACTAAAATTGACAATACTAGGAATTGCGATTGTTTTTTGTCTAGGATTTGTAATAAGTTATTTCTTTTATCCAAAAAAACAATGTATGCAATGGTCTGGAGATCATTATGAGAAAGTAGATTGTAAGCCGGAAATAAGTGGCATAGGAACTTTCAATTTAATAGATCCTTTTGATGAAAATCAATTTGAGGTTAAGAAAATTTCAGTCTGTGATACTACAAAATGCTTTAAAAATGGTCAGGCGATTATTTGGTATGGAAAATTTAATAATCAAGTTACTTTTTTTAATATCGACGGTAAACATCCAGAAAATGGTAAATCTTTAAGACCAGTAACGCCTCACATTTTTAATAAATACAAAAAGAAAGATTGCGCATCAAAATAAAAAAAGCGGATATACCAATTAAAGTATATCCGCTTTTTTTTAAGATTGATTTAAAAATAAATTCGTGAAAATTCGTGTAATTAGTGGCAAACTCTATTAAGCTTTTTCAAGCCACAATTTCACCGCCATTAATATGAATAAATTGTCCGGTAATATAACTGCTGTCTTCACAGGCCAGGAAAACATAAGCAGGCGCGACTTCTGAAGGTTGTCCGGCTCTTTCCATCGGATTGTTTTTTCCGAAATCAGAGAGTTTGTCGAAACTTGCTACAATTAGAGGCGTCCATATTGGTCCTGGCGCAACGCCGTTTACACGGATTTTCTTTTTGGCCAACATTGTCGATAACGATCTTGTAAAACTTACAATCGCGCCTTTTGTACTCGCATAATCGGCTAAATGTTCGCTTCCGCGATATGCAGTAACAGAACTTGTATTGATAATTGTATCGCCTTCTGATAAAAAAGGCAACGCTGCTTTTGAAATATAGAAATAAGGATAAATATTGGTTTCGAATGTTTTTTGAAGCTGTGCCGGCGTAATTTTTTCCAATTCCGTTTGAGGAAATTGTACTGCGGCATTATTCACAACAACATTGAGTTTTTTAAAATGAGAATGGCATTTTTTGATCGCTGATTTGCAGAATTTATCGTCTTTTAAATCACCACTTATAATCAAACATTCCTGACCTTCTTTCTCAACAAGTTCTTTGGTTTTAAGGGCGTCTTTATCTTCTTTTAAATAAACTATGGCAATATTGGCGCCTTCTCTGGCAAAATGTACGGCCACACTTCGGCCAATACCGCTGTCGCCGCCCGTTATAAAAGCAACTTTACCAAAAAGTTTTCCGCTTCCTGTGTAGTTCTCCCGAATAATCTCCGGTTGTGGATTCATTTGAAATTCGTTACCGGGAAGATTTTGTTTTTGTTCGGGAAATTTTTTTGGTTTTTCTGTTTCCATAATCCTCAATTTTAAGTCATTAATAAGGAACTAAAATAATTGGATTTTCAAAAAAAACTTAACTGGAAAAAATCAAAAATTAGCGCTATAGATGATATTAAATCGTTGAAAAATAGAGATTTTGTAAATTTAAAAATAGATCATATAAAATAAAGAAACAAGATGTGAATTACTTTTAGTATGATTTTAAAACTGCCCTTTTTTAATTAAAAAAAGAGCATTCAAAAACACTGCAAAAGAATAAAAAAATAAACTATTTAATTAAAGAAAAAAATGATACATCAAATCGATACAGCAGATAATATTGTTGCTTTTAGAGCATTAGCAGAAGTTACCAAAGAAGATTTTCAAAGCGTTGTAGTTCCCGCAGTAGAAAAGTTAGTAAAACAATTAAACGAAATCAATTTTTTATTGGTTTTAGATACTGACTTAGAGAATTTTACTGCCGGTGCATGGCTTCAGGATGCGATGTTAGGACTTAAACATTTAGGAAAATGGAACAGAGCTGCCATCATTTCAGATTCTGAAGAAATTATTTCGTTTACAAACGGATTTAGTTATGTAGTTCCGGGAGAATTTAAAGGTTTTAAAAAACTAGATTTCAATAAAGCCTTAAACTGGGTTGAAGGGAATATATAATTTTAAATTTTAGTCCCGATCCCGAAATTTCGGGACGGGATAGATTTTAGATTTACTGCTGAGGCTTCTCGATTTTCTACGATTTTCAAGCTAACAATAAAACGAACGTATTATGAGGGCAATATGGACAGGTTCTATAAGTTTTGGGTTAATCAATATTCCCATAAAAATGTTTTCTGCCGTGCAGGAAAGTACGCTTGATATGGATATGCTGGATGAAAAAGATCATGCCAACATAAAATTTAAGCGTGTAAACGAAAAAACAGGAAAAGAAGTTACGTTTGCCAACATTGTAAAAGGCTATAAAATCGATGATAAATATGTTATTGTTGAAGATGAAGATTTTGAAGCCGCAGATGCCATCAAAACCAAAACAATAGACATTCAGAGTTTTGCTTTCGAAAAAGAAATCGAAAGCATTTATTATGAACAACCTTATTATCTCGAACCGGATAAAGGTGCGATGAATGCCTACGGTTTATTGCGAGATGCACTTGAAGCAACAGGAAAAGTAGGAGTGACGAGTTTTGTTTTAAGAAACAAAGAAAGCCTTGCGATTTTAAAACCGTATAAAAATGTTATTCTCTTAAACAGAATTCGGTTCGAGCAGGAAATTAGAGATACAACAGAACTCAAGCTTCCGCCAATTTCTAAAACCAAAACCAAAGAAATGGATATGGCCAATAAACTAATTGAGCAACTGACTGAAAAGTTTGATATAAGCAATTATAAAGACGAATATACAGATAAGCTCTTAAAAATAATTAAGACCAAAGCCAAAGGCAAAAAACAAACAAAAACACCAAAACTAGAAGTTGTACACAAACAAAGGGACGATTTATTAAGCATGCTGAAAGCAAGTCTTTCTTCTTAATTGTTAATTGTTTAATTATGAATTATGAGTTATAAATTATGAGTTAAGAGTTTAGTATAACCATTAACCATTAACAATTCATAATTTCCCCATTATTTTCTTCAAATTCGCGCCTTTGCCTAAAACGGGAGTCCATAAATCGCCTTTTTTCTCAAAACGCTGTAGTGCATTTTTAATGGTGAATTGCGACGGATGCAGTTTCGAATTTACTTCGCTCCATTCTAATGGCGTAGAAACCTGCGCTCCGGCAACTGGCCTTACAGAATAAGGTGCAGCAAGCGTTTGTCCACGTCTGTTTTGTAAGTAATCAACGTAGATTTTATTTTTTCTCTTTTTGATGCTTCTTTCCAGAGACGTTATTTTTGGTAAACGTTCGTGAATTTTTCTGGCAATTAATTCGGCAAAAATCTTGATCGAATCATAATCATATTGCGCTCCAAGCGGAATATAAACATGCAAACCGGAAGCGCCGGACGTTTTACAATAACATTCAGTTTCAAGTTCATCCATAATTTCTTTTACGGTCAAGGCCGTTTGTATTACCTCTTCAAATTTATCGTTGGAAGGATCAATATCGATAACCAGCCAATCCGGATTTTCGATGTGATTAATCGTAGAATTCCACGGATTTATTTCAATACAACCCAAATTTGCCATATAAAGTAAAGTCGCTTTATCATTGCAAATCAGGTAATTTAAATTTTCATTATTAGATTCAGAAAACACCTTTTTTGTTTTTAGCCAGGAAGGTATTTTATCTACATCAACATCTTTTTGATAAAAATTAGGCTCTGTAATTCCGTTAGGAAAACGGTTCATCGATTGCGGACGATCTTTAAGATAGGGAAGAATCAAATCGGCAACTTCATTATAATATTGCACAATTTCGCCTTTTGTTATTTTATCATCAGGAAAATATATTTTATTTTGATTCGTAAGATGAACGGTATTTTTACCCACTTTCAAATCAAAATTATCCTCTGTTTTATTTGTTTTTGGATCTTCAGCTGCAGTCATAACATCTTTATTTGGTTTGGTTTTGTTTTTTGACGGAAGAAAAACTTCAGTTGCTTTTTTATCGACTCTTAAACCCAAATATACCGGATGACGGAGCCGCAAATCATCTGTCCATTCTGTAAATTTAACCTGCGCCACAAATTTTGGTTTAATCCATTGAATAGAATCTCTTAACGGAACTTTTTCAGCAACCGGCGATTCATTTATAAAATAAGGTTTAAACTTTGTATAAAGTTGTTTCAGCGTATCTTCAGTAAATCCCGTTCCGCATTTTCCAATAAATTTCAGATCTTTTCCATAATATTGTCCCAGTAAAATGGCACCAAAATACTGACGTGAATTCTTTGGTTTTGTAATACCAATAATAACCGCTTCTTCTTGTTGGGCAATTTTTATTTTAAGCCAGTCGCTGTTTCTTTTTCCAACGAAATAAAGACTTGAAGCCTTTTTGGCGATAATACCTTCTCTTTTATTTTTAGCAGCTAATTCTAATTGTTTTATACCGTTTTCAATTGTATGTTCTGAATAGAAAACATTCGAAAATGAATATTTTTCCAATAACATTTTCAAAAGTTCCTTTCTTTCCAGCAAAGGCAAATTGGTAGTTGAAAAACCATCGAGATTTAAAATATCAAAAACATAATATTTTATAATTCCCTTTCCGGTTTTAAGATAATTTTGAAGCAACTGAAAATTAGCTTCACCAGAAGCATTTTCTACCACAACTTCGCCGTCTAAAATAGCCTGATGCTTTATTTTTTGTAATTCCTTTTGTATGGATTCAAAATTTTTATCGAACGAAAGTTTGTTTCGGCTAAATAATGCAACATCATCAGAATTAATTACAGCAACCGTTCTGTAACCATCATATTTGTTTTCGAAAATCCATTCAGGATCATTAAATGGCTCTTCTGAAAGTGTTGCCAACATTGGCTTTACAAAAGAAATAGTGGCTGTTTTTTTGGTTTTTTTAGCAGCAGGAACTGCCTTTTTTTCTGAAGTTTCAGTTTTCTTTTCCAGCGATTCCAGAGTTCGGTTAGAAAGTACTGATTTATCTTTTTTCAGAATATCTTCGGTAGAAGCAAATTCATCTTTTTTCTTAATCAGCAACCAGGCATTTTCCTGTTTGCCATTTAGTTTCACCAATGAAAATTCTCCTTTAAGTTTTTTTCCTTTTAAGATAAAACTTAAATGTCCTTTATTTAAATCTGATTTCAGTGTTTTTTTTGCAGAAGAAGAGGTATCATCTGCAGAAGAATACGTTCCGTTATCCCAAACAATAACATTTCCGGCGCCGTAATTTCCTTCGGGGATAGAACCTTCAAAATCTTTATAATCATAAGGATGATCCTCGACCATCATCGCCAGTCGTTTTACGTCAGGATCCATCGACGGGCCTTTTGGTACGGCCCAACTTTTTAAAACGCCATCCAACTCCAATCTAAAATCATAATGCAAATGAGAGGCCGCATGTTTTTGAACAACAAAAATCAGGTCTTTTTCAGATTTTCCAATTTTGCCTTTCGGTTCTTCTGTTTGCTTAAAATTACGTTTTTGATTGTATTTGGAAAGTGACATGATTAGCGTATTTATCGGTTCATAGTCTGCTTTTTAAAGTGAAATTAAAGTAAAAAAAAATGTACTTCCTAGTTGTCATTTTGCTCTTTAATTGAAAAAATTAAAAACAAAAGTGAAACCGGGAAGTACAAGATCTTTATGCGTGTTCAGTAATAGTATCTGAGTTATCTGCATTTGCTTTCGCTTCAGATGCTTTTCTCTGAATTTTTTTATAAATAGCTGAAGCCAGAATTGGTAAAGCAAGTCCTGCAACAACAGCTCCGGCTTTTTTATGCCCTGTTTTCTTTAAAACGGCACCGGCAATTAATGTTCCGACTCCGGCAACAACCAATTGTTTTGCAGAAATATTTAACGTTTTATTTTCTAGTTCTTCAGGTACGATTCCGTGTAACAATGGATTAATGAAATTTAAGTTTTCCATGAGTTTTTTAATATTAATTAAACATTTGTAAGGATCTGATCTATTTTTAAATTTTAAAGCATCAGATTAATTCTTTTTGTCTTCTAAATCTTTTGTTTTGTCTTTTGAAATACGATTTGGACTGTCGTCTATAAATTCTTCAACAGTCTGAGTGTTTTTATTTTTATCAGAATCTAATTTTGATTCATGAAGATTTTCTACTGTTTCTTTTTCCGGACAATTATCATTATCAGGATCATAATTCTTCTCGACCATAACCTTTAATTTAAAAAATTACTTTTCATTATTTTGATACTATCAAAGTTACGCAAAATGGTTCCATCTTGCTTATACAATTAACATTTTGGATTATATAATTATCAGGATTTGCAGTATGTTAAAGCAAAAATGAATGCTGAAAAAATTAACATTTAAAAAAAATGAATCTAAAAATTATATAAAATCGCATAATTATTTTGTAATACATTCTTATTAAAAAGTTCCAATATTTGTTTAATAATTTAAAGATTGATTTAAAAACGTTAAAGGATTTGTGTTTAATATCAATCAATTTATTAATGTTAAAATGAATTACCATGAATAAAAAAGGACCAATCGTACTTATAGAAAATAACCAGGGAGATCGTAAATTATTTACGCAAATATTTTCTGAATTAGGTTTTTCTAATAATATCCTCTATTTTCATTCAGGAAATGACGCTTATAATTATTTGAAACCTAATCATGTAAAACCATTTTTGATATTTTCAGATATTGTACTTCTCCACATGGATGACGAACAGGAAATTAATATTAGTTTTAAAAATTTAAGTATTGAACTAAATTGCCCTTGTTTGTTTTTTACAACTGTTTTTAACCAATGTTTTGTAATGGATTTGTATTCTGTACCAACACAAAATTACATGGTTAAGCCTTACAGCTATGAAAAGTTTAAAGAAATTATCAAGACAATTCTTGAATATTGGCACAAAAATGAATTTATAGAGCAAAGCAGCACAAAAAAGAAAAAAGATAAACTTTAATTGTGTAACTTTCTCTATCTCAAATGATAATGATATAATTCTGGAAGGGTAACATATAACTTAGTAATTTGATTTATTTATAATCTTTGTAAAAGGAGAATATGTAAATATTAACCTCATATCAAAATCAAATTATTAATTCAAAAAATAGCATTATGAAAAATTTATTTATAACAATCGCCATGGTTATGTTTTTTGGAAGTGCGATTGCACAAGAAACTCCAAAACAAACCAAAAGTACTCAGGATACAGTAAAGGAGCATTTAGCAAAAAAAAGAAGTGCTGCTGAAGCTAAAAAGGCAAATAAAGAACAAAAAGCAAATGAGGCCAAAATGACTTCAGATCTAACTCATCCAGCCACAAAAGATACTATTAGTACTCTGAATACTAAAAGAAAGACAAAAAAATAGTTGGATAAAAACAAAAAAGCGGTAACATAATGTTACCGCTTTTTTTAGTCAATTTCGAGTGAGTCTGTGTGTTTTGTTACAATTGTTAAGTTTTTGTCTCTGTGGTTTACATCTTCGTCATCGCAGTGATCGCAATTTATACTTACCAATGCAATGAAGATAATTAACACCAAGACATAAATGTTCAAGTGCTTCATAATGTTCGTTTTATGGAGTTATACAATCAGTATTTCCGCAAAAATAAATAAGCGAAAAAGGTGTTATTTATATAATTTTTAAAAATTGTTATATAATTCCCATGTCTTGTATTTTAAATTTGATCATCCCCATTTTCATTTTCGATCTTTTTAATCTCGACTTTTTCTTTTTTAATGGCTTGTCGTAATAACCCAAATAAGCTCATATAAATATTGGCTACAAAAACCAAAGCAAACCCTCCAATTAGATATCCGCGCCAATCATCAATTAATAATTTGTAATCACAAAGAATAATAAAAAATATAGTGACATAATGGCTAAAACAATATTCACACGTGAAAAGATAAAAAAGCTTTCGGGTTAGCAAAAGCTTACTGTTTTTAGAACATTCAATACAATATTCCCGTGGTTCCTTAAATATTTCTTCGTGCGTTACAGTCCAGCTAACGCACGAAATAGGAATAGCCAGAACGAAAAGCCAAACAATTTGAGTTGATATATCCATATTTTTAATTATGAATTGTTAATTATAAGTTATGAATTATAAGTTATTAGTTGAAATCTAAAATCTTCAATCTAAAATCTGCAATCATCTCTTATTCTCTGGGATGGTTTTCGTGAAAATGTTCGTCATCTTCTTCCAGTTTTTCATTTTCGTCATTATCAAGATCGCCATCTTTTTCTATCGTTTCGTCGAGATCGTTTTGATTAAAATCGTCGTTGTCTTCATCGTTGGTAATTAAATCATCTTCATTAACGATTCTTTCCTCGTTCGGAATATTTTCATTTCGGTTATAATCGTTTGTTTCGTGATTGATATCATGAAGTTCTTCGTCTTTATACTGAAGATCATCTTCTTTGTATTGATATTTATCATTATCAAATAGTTCTGCAACAGATGAATCTCTTTTAGAATCTATAATCGTGTCTTCGTCATGGTGAAAGTTACGTTCAAACTGACCGCTATTTCTATTATTTTCAGTTTTCATACTATATAAGTTTAAAGAGTAAAATTTTAAGTTTTTCAATACTTACAAATCTAATTCAGAACACAATAAAAAGCCTTACAGAAATTTTAATTCTAATTGTATAATTAACAGTTGCTTGTGTTTTTTTGATTTAAAAAAAAACATAATTCAAAACGTTATAAATCAGTTTTTTTTTACTTAAAGATGTACAAGCCTCATATATAGCAATGATAATCAAATATTTAAATATTGTAATCTTTGATTAGAATGATGTAAGCTCTTGGTTTTCAATGTAAGTTAAATTTGTTTGACTATCTATATTGCTGAATTTGTCGATAACCTAAAATTCTTACATAGAATACAGATTTAGTATAGTATTTATAAACCTTTAAAATTAATAACATGAAAAATTCGAAAAGCCCCAATCACGATCATTCCAGTGACAAGCAAAAAGACCTGGATACAAACAGATCGAATGCCGACAATCAATTTCTCACTACAAACCAGGGAGTTAAAATCAATGATAATAACAACTCATTAAAGGCAGGAGAAAGAGGTCCGTCGCTATTAGAAGATTTTATTCTGAGAGAAAAAATTACCCATTTTGATCATGAAAGAATTCCGGAAAGAATAGTGCATGCAAGAGGTTCTGCGGCACATGGTTATTTTGAGCTTTATAAACCTTTGGAGAAATATACGAAGGCGGGTTTTTTAAACGATACGAGTATTAAAACACCGGTTTTTGTTCGCTTTTCTACCGTTGCAGGTTCAAGAGGTTCTACAGATTTAGCACGTGATGTACGCGGATTCTCCGTAAAATTTTATACGCAGGAAGGAAATTATGATTTGGTAGGAAATAATATGCCCGTATTTTTTATTCAGGATGCCATGAAATTTCCGGATCTTATTCACGCTGTAAAACCGGAACCTCATAATGAAATACCTCAGGCAGCATCTGCACATGATACTTTTTGGGATTTTATTTCGCTAATGCCAGAGTCTATGCACATGATTATGTGGGTTATGAGCGATCGCGCCATACCAAGAAGCCTTAGAATGATGGAAGGTTTTGGTGTTCATACTTTTCGCTTTATAAATAATAAAAACGAATCTCATTTTGTAAAATTTCACTGGAAACCAAAACAAGGAATTCATAGTGTTTTATGGGACGAAGCACAGAAAATTTCAGGTAAAAACTCAGATTTTCATAAACAGGATTTATGGGAAGCTATCGAATCAGGAAATTTTCCGGAATGGGAATTAGGCGTACAGATTATTCCTGAAAGCGACGAGCATAAATACGATTTCGATTTACTGGATCCGACAAAACTTATTCCTGAAGAATTGGTTCCCGTAACAATCATTGGTAAAATGACTTTGAATAAAAATCCTGATAATTTCTTTGCAGAAACTGAGCAGGTTGCGTTTCATCCCGGACATGTTGTTCCCGGAATAGATTTTACAAATGATCCTTTATTGCAAGGACGTTTATTCTCTTATACAGACACACAATTATCCCGATTAGGAAGTCCTAATTTTCATGAAATTCCAATAAACCGTACGATTGCACCCATGCATAATAATCAGCGTGACGGACACATGCGTCAGGAAATTCCGGTTGGCCGCGTAAGTTATCATCCTAATTCACTGGGCGGCGGATGTCCGTTTCAGGCAAAAATAGAAGAAGGCGGTTTTGCCAGTTTTAACGAACGCATCGATGCACATAAAGTAAGAGAAAGAAGTGCCAGTTTCTCTGATCATTTTAGTCAGGCAACACTTTTTTACCAAAGTCAGACTGATACGGAACAGGAACACATTATAAAAGCATTGACTTTTGAATTGGGAAAAGTAGAAACCGTAGCTATTCGCGAAAGAATGTTAGGATTATTATCTCGTGTAGATCCCATTTTGGTGAGTAAAGTTGCCAAGTGTTTAGGCTTGAAAACACCAAAAGATTTAGAAAAACCAATAAATCATGTAGTAGGTGCAGATGCTGACCCAAATAAACATGAACCAACGGTTGTAAAAAGCAAAATTGATACTTCAGACGCTTTAAGTATTTTAAAAAATGCCGATGTTTCTAAGACAATTGCAACGAGACAAATTGCCTTTTTATGTGCCGATGGCGTAAATGCAGCTTCGGTAAAAAACATGAAATTAGCCTTAAAAGATGCCGGAGCAGTCGTTAAAATAATTGCACCGCATTTAGGTACAATAGTTTCAGAAGAAGGACTAGAAGTAGTTGTAGATCAAAGTTATCTAACTGCCGCATCTGTACTTTTTGATGCCGTTTTTGTTCCGTCAGGAAAAGGAATTTTAGACTTAAAAAAGAATATAGATGTAAAAGAATTTTTGAACGACTCATATAAACATTGCAAATTTATTGCTGCAGAAGGGCAGGGAATCAAAATACTTCCGTTTATGAATAACGGTAAAGAAAAAACCAGCACTGATGCCGGAGTTTTGGTAAGCGATAAAATAGGCGATAAAAATCTCGCAGCTTCTTTTGTTACGGCAATTGCCAAACATCGTTTTTGGGAAAGAGAAGCCAATTTATAAATTTTGCAGGCAAGCAATTAAAAAATAAAAACCGTTAGTATTGAACTAACGGTTTTTTTATAAATATCGTAATTGAAATTTAAAATTGTCTCGGATGATTTACAGGATCAATTTCTTCTAAATCCTGGTCAATATCATTTTGTCCTGATAAATCGGCATCGCGAAATAAACCGTCATCTTCATCATCAGGATCATCATAAAGATCGAGCTTTTGATCAGCTTCGTCCTGATCTTCATCATTTGTGATAGCATTGTCTTCATTTATAATTTGCTCTTCATCAGGATTATTAAGATATCTTGGATGATGACTGTCTGTTTGTTGGTAAATGCTAATATCATTTTCTGAATCCAGTTCTCCAAAATTATTATCAGAATAATATTTTGTGCCTGTAACTACATCCTGCTCAAAATGAGAAAAATTAGGATCATGACTTGAAGTATTCATAATATATAGTTTTAATGATTAATATATTACAAATTTAACCGGTCTGATACAGAATCATTTATAGAAAGATATTCTGTAATTGTATAATTTACTGATATTTAGCGTATAAATTCTAAAACTTACTTTTTAGTCTGTTAAGCTGATTTCTGATATTGATGCCTTTTACTTTCATACTTCCCGTTTCAGTGATTTCTGCTAATAAAGGAATTTCGACAGTAACAACTCTTCCATTTTCAGGTTTAGAATCAATTAAAAGAGAAGCATTCAATTTTTTAATTCGGCTTTCAAAATCAACATAACCAGATTCTTCCATATAATTTTTAGAATCAAAAACAACACCATTGTCTTGTACAAAAACATTCAGATTATTGTCAATAAAATTCAACTGAATTTCGATCTGTGAAGCTTTCGAATATTTAATTGTGCTTGTTACCAATTCCTGAATTATTTTGAAAACATCGCATTGTACGGATTCATCAATTTCATTAATTTCTTTTTTAGGATAAGTCAAAAATGAAATTTTTAATTCGCAGGCCGAACTGATATTATTAAGATAAGATTCTAAAATTTCGCAAAATTTATTTTTGTTGAATTTTCTGGGAATAAGATTGGTTGATAAATTTTTGAATTGCTGATACGTTTCTTCTAATCGCAAATTGATGGTATTGATGTTTTTTAAATTGCTATTATTCAAATGATTGATTTGCAATTTTATAGAAGCTAGTTTACTGCCAATAGTTTGATACATTTCTAGCGAAATACGTTCACGCTCTTTTTCTTCGTCGATAATAAAAGCTTTTAATAACTTTAATTCCTGTTCGAGTAAAATAGTATTGATTTCTTGCGAATTGATTTCAAATTGCTGTGCATGTAATAAATTCTTGGTTTTTAAATACCTGAAATGTTGAAGCAAAAATCCGATGGTGAGAACAAAAATGGTGAGAAAAGCAATTAGAATGAGCGGTTTATTGACTGCATTTGGAAAAGATAAAATAGCGTTTTTATAAACAATCAATTTTTTATTATTTTCAATCTTTGCCTGTGCACTAAAAGATAAAAACAAGAGCAACAATAAATGAAGCCTTTTAAAACAAAGTACCATACGCTTTAGTTTTTTAATAAATAGATTAAATTAGGTTAATGTCTTGTAAATTTGGGATTTATAAGAATAAAGCAAAAGAGCTTTCAATGCTAAAAATAATAAAAAGGATTAAAACAGACTCTTTTTAATTACTTTTTTAAGCTGAATTTGTTAAAAAAATGATTTTCGTAGGATTTTTATTCAATTGATTTTAAGTAGATTACTATTTTTTGCGTACTAAAAGTTTTAGTAAATCCCTATATTCAGACGAAAAAAGCCGGTTTTAAGAAAAATGAGGCCTTTAAACAGGCTAATTCCGGTGAATCAATTCATCTAAAAGTATAAACGAATTCCGGAATGAGACTTTCAAAAATGATATTTCTGAAAGCGATATTGTTGTCTAAATAAATTTACATTTTTTATACTAAAGCATTTTTAAGTTCTTTTTAAGATTGGTTTATAATGCTGTAAAATAGTTAGTTATATCGGTATAATACGTTTTTTAAAAGATGTATGAAAATAAAAGTAATCCCGTGCCAATATTCATTCGTAAATTAGTAGCCAAATAAATACCATATGACAGTACTTACATTTACCCTAATTATGATTTTGGGCGCTTTTTTAGCAGGATTTATTGGTTCATTATCAGGATTAGGCGGCGGAATCATTATTATACCGCTTTTAACGGTCGTTCTTGGAGTTGATATTCATTATGCCATTGGAGCAGCTTTAGTTTCAGTAATCGCAACTTCTTCAGGTTCTGCGGCAGCTTATGTAAAAGAAGGAATTACCAATATGCGTCTGGGGATTTTCCTCGAAATTGCCACAACAATTGGCGCCGTTGGCGGAGCATTACTTTCTGCGATTGCACCAACTTCATTTATAGCCGTTTTATTCGGGTTAACATTAATTTTCTCAGCCATTAATTCCCTAAGAAAAAAAGAAGAACATATTGTTTTAGAATCAAGTTCGCTAGCAAAAAAACTAAAATTACAAGGAACGTATCCTACACACGATGGTGAAGTAGTGCATTACGGAACTAAAAATGTAATTGGCGGATTCAGCATGATGGGACTTGCCGGAATGATGTCCGGATTATTAGGAATTGGTTCCGGAGCTTTTAAAGTAATTGCGATGGATAATATCATGAGAATTCCGTTTAAGGTTTCTACCACAACCAGTAATTTTATGATGGGCGTTACCGCAATGGCAAGTTCTGTAATCTATATTCAAAAAGGATATATCGAACCCGGAATATGCATGCCTGTTGTTATTGGTGTATTATTTGGCGCTATGGCCGGAGCTAAAATATTGGTACGAACAAACCCTAAAAAACTTCGAATCTTTTTTGCCTGCTTAATTTTTGTGCTGGCATTAAATATGATTTATAACGGAATTAATGGAAAAATCTAAAACTATGTCACAAGAAAAATTCGGAGAAAAAGATTTTCAAACTATTATAGGAAACTTATTGCGTTACGGCGTATGGATTTCATTATCAGTAGCTTTTATTGGCGGAATCATTTATTTAATGCACCACGGAAAAGACATCGAGGATTATTCTGTATTTAAAGAAAATGACAGAAATATTTTTGAAGTTATCACTGCTGTTTACAACGGCGTTATTCAGGGCAGGGGAGAATCGATTATATTTTTTGGCGTAATACTTTTATTTCTAACGCCTGTATTTCGTGTATTACTTTCGTTATTTTCTTTCCTTTTAGAGAAAGATTATTTGTATGTAGCCATTACAACAATTGTTATCGGAATTATTATACTGAGTATTTCATTCGGTTTCTCTCATTAAAAAACATTAGAAGAGCAATTATTTTCCAATAATTTCTCTTCTGTGTAATGTTCCCCAATCTTTTAATGCCATAATAACATCAGATAATGTTTCACTGTGTTTTGTTCTGGCATACTCAACCGTTGGCGGAAAAGTATCATAAACCGTTCTCGTTACAAGTTTGTTTATTTCCATATCTTTAAGTTCTTTCGAAAGCATTTTATCGGTAATGCCGTTAATGTCTTTAGAAATCTCTTTAAATCGTTTTGGTCTGTCTGATAAAGCAATCAAAATAGGCAATTTCCATCTTCCGCTCAAAACCTCCAAAGCATCTCTTACCGGAAGCAACGCCGCCATGCATTCTTTTGGCTCGCAACCAAATTCATCTGTTTTTTTTATTGACATACTTTACGATTTTACGTTACTATCTTCAAGGATAGCGCTATCCTTTGGGATAGTACTATAAAAGAGATAGCAAATGTAGATAAGTTTGTATCATAAACAAAATAATATAAAAGTCATGAGCAAAAAGGTGCTGAATATAGTTACAAGTATCAAAGGTGATACTTCATTTAGTAATAAATTATCGAATGCAGTTCTCGAAAAATTAGAAAAAACACATTCACAAATTCAGGTAAAAACGCTTGATCTTTCAAAAGCGCCTTCGCCATATTTAGATGAAGTAAATTTAGGTGCATTTTATTCGCCTGAAGAAACACATACTACAACACAAAAAGAAGCTGTTCAATATTCTAACGATGCCATAAATGATTTGTTAGAAGCTGATATTGTTGTAATTGGAGTTCCGCTTTACAATTTTGGAATTCCCGCAGTATTAAAAGGCTGGATCGATCAGGTTGCAAGAGCAGGAAAAACATTTAGCTACGGAGAAAGTGGACCAAAAGGTTTGGTAACCGATAAAAAAGTATATTTATCTATTGCTTCCGGCGCTATATTTTCTGACGGACCTTATAAATCTTATGATTTTTCAGAACCGTATTTGCGCGCTGTACTTGGCTTTTTAGGTATGACAGATGTCACGGTTTTCCGCGTAGAAGGAACCGCAATTCCGGATTTTGCAGAAGGAGCTTTACCAAAAGCATTGGCAAGTGTTGAGGAATTTGCCTTTTAATTGTTGATTATAAATTGTTAATGGTTAATTATAATTGATTTCAACATAATTAACCATTAACAATTCACCATTAATAATTACTTCTCAATTATCATCGTAATTCCCTGTCCGCCAGCGGCACAAATGGATATAAAACCTCTTCCTGAACCTTTTTCATTCAGTAATTTAGCCATTACACCAATAATTCTTCCGCCAGTAGCAGCAAACGGATGCGCTGCGGCCAAACTGCTTCCTTTTACATTCAGTTTATTTCTGTCGATGGCACCAAGCGGTTTTTTCAAACCAATTTCAGCACTAAGTTCGGGACTTTCCCAAATTTTTAAAGTTGCTAAAACCTGAGCCGCAAAAGCTTCGTGAATTTCATAATAATCAAAATCCTGTAATGTTAAGTTTGCTTTCTCCAACATTCTTGAAGCAGCAAATAAAGGCGCCAATAATAGATTTTGCTGATTTTTTATATATTCAATTGCAGCAACTTCTGCATGCGTGATGTAAGCTAAAATTGGTAATCCATTTTCTTTCGCCCATTCTTCGCTTGCCAATAAAATACTCGAAGCACCATCTGTAAGCGGAGTCGAGTTTCCTGCTGTAAGCGTTCCGTTTACCTTATCAAAAGCCGGAGATAATTTGGCTAATTTTTCTAAAGTACTGTCTTTTCTCAGATTATTATCTTTTTCAAGACCGTTAAAAGGCGTAATCATATCATCAAAAAAGCCTTCATCATACGCTTTTGCCATATTCAAATGACTTTTTAAAGCCAGTTGATCCTGTTCTTCTCTCGGAATCTTATAATATTTAGCCGTAATCTCCGTATGTCCACCCATCGAAAGTCCGGTTTGGGCTTCTTCGTTTCTGGGAACCAATGGAGAAAGATCTTTCGGTCTTAATTTTAAAAACAGTTTTATTTTTTCGCCAAGCGATTTTGCTTTTCTAGCATTAAGCAATATTTTTCTCAAATTTTCGCTCACGGCAATTGGCATATCACTAATAGAATCTACACCACACGCAATACCGGATTCGATTTGGCCAAGCGCAATTTTGTTGGCAATATAAATAGCACTTTCAATACCGGTATCACAAGCTTGTTGCAAATCGCAGGCAGGCGTTGCAGGATCCAGAGAAGTTCTCAATACAGATTCTCTAATCAAATTATTGTCTGACACATGTTTGATTACAGCGCCGCCAACAACTTCTCCAAGTAATTTACCTTTTAGATCATATTTCTGAATAAGACCGTCAAGTGTGGCAGTCATCATTTGTAAATTACTAACGTCTGAATAAAAAGTGTTTGCCCTTGCAAAAGGAATTCGGTTATATCCTACAATAGCAACTCTTCTAATTTTACCCTGATTTTCCATCTTGTTATTTGTTAAATTTATATTGTCTGTCTACTTATTTGGCATTAAACGTATAATTGTAAATAAAGATTACCGATACTTTTAAACCATTAGAATTTATAACGCTAAATTTACCATTTAAATCTTTACTTAAACCTTCCATCAATTGCATTCCAAGCGAATCGTATTTTTCGACCTCAATTTCTCCTTCAATTCCAATTCCGTTATCAGCAATTTCAAGCATAAAATAATCATCACGAAAATGTTTTAATGCAATCGAAATGGTTCCCTTTTTTCCATCCGTAAAAGCATATTTAATTGCATTTGTAATGGCTTCATTTAAAATTAAACCAATCGGAACTGCTTGCGAAACATGCATTTCTATATTTTCAACATCAACAACAAAGTTAAAATTTGTTTTGTAACTGTCTTTTAAATAACTGATAAGTTCCTTAACATATTCCTGCATTTTAATACACGAAAGTCCTTCTGACTGATACAATCGTTGATGAATCATAGACATCGAATTAATTCGGTTTTGACTGTCTTTTATGGCATTTACCGCAGATTCATCTTTAAGATAATTAGATTGCGTGTTCAATAAACTCATGACGACCTGCAAATTATTTTTTACCCGATGATGAATTTCCTTCAAAAGCCATTCTTTTTCCTGAATAACATTCTGGAGCAATTTATTTTTCTTCTGAATTCTATCCTGGCTAATCTGAAGGTTTTTGTTGCTTTCTTTTTTGTTTTGATATCCTCTAAAAATTAAACCTGTAATAATAAGTACCAAAATCAGAATGACTCCCGCGATAATCTTTTCGGTTTTATCCTTTTCTATTTTAGTTCTTTGCAGATCGCTTTCCTGAGTTAATAATTTAATGTCTTTGTCTTTTTTATCCGTTTCATATTTGATCTGCAAATTCGAAATCTGATACGACTTCACTTCATTAAAAAGCCTGTCTTTTGTTTTTTGATAATTTTTAAGATGTTTGATCGCGTTTAAATAATTGCCTGTTGCAGAATCTATTTTAAACTCCATTAAATGCACATTTATAAGCATATTAACATCTTTCATTACAGTTCCTAACTTTCTGTTCTCGGCCAGGTATTTTGATGCTAACGGATAATTTTTAATCTTACATAAATGATTTATTATCGTATTATTTATTTCAAGATTAGAGAATTCAGGAAAAAAATTTCTTTTTGATTTCTGAATTTCGATAAGAGACTTGCAGTATTTATCAGCCAGTGTTAGCCATCCTAATTCATCATAAAGCGTTATATGGCAAATGTTAAACCACATTTCATCCCGAAAATCTTTTATTTTTTCGTTTTTCACCGCAGTATCTAAAAAACTTATAGCTTCTTTTTTTCTTCCCAGTTTCAGTAAATCTTTTATGATGAAATTAGCGTTGTAAAAAGGATAAAATTCTGAGTATATTTTCGAACTATATTCATACGCTTTCAGATGATATTTTAATGCCAATTCATAGTTTGCCATATTATAATACGCATAACCCAAATTGGTATAATCCTCAGTCAAAAAGAAATAATCTTTAATTTTTTCACCGTATTTTATTGATATTAAGCCATATTCTATTCCTTCAGGATACAAACCCAATCTCAAATAAGTAGAAAATAACTGACTGTATAAATTTTGTAAATCAGTATAACCTATTGCTTTATAAAGAGCTTTTGCTTCATTAAATTTTTCAAGAGATTCCTTAAAATTTCCCATCATATTATAATGACCGCCATAATAGACCAGAATATCGGCAATTTGTCTTTTAGAACCTCCTTTTTCAGCCGCATCAAGTGCTTTCGCAACAATTTTTATTCTTGTATTAATGCCAGAATTATCAAACTCATAATAATTACTCAGTTCCCGATAAGCTTCGGCCTCGAGCCAGAAATTTTTATTTTCCCTCGCAATTTTAAAAGCCTTTGCAAGTTGTTTTTTTCCTTTATCAGTATGTCCGCCTTCACGATAAATTTGAGAATATAAAATATAGCTCATCCATTTTCCGCGATTGAAATTTATTTTATTCGTTAATAATTCAGCTTCTCTGGCAAAAACATAACTACTGTCCATATCAGCTTTTTCTTCGCCAACTTTTGTAACATAATATAAACTTAAAGTTTGCAGTTTCAGAACCCGAATCGTATCGTTTAGTTTTGTTTTTAATTCAATTTTTATAGCATCACTTTTTTTCTTAGACAAAGGCTGCGCCCAAACATTTAAGCTGAATTGCAGTATAAAAATTAAAAGAAATGTTCTAAATAAATGATACATAAATGGTTCAGCTGAATTTTAAAGGAAATTCATATTATTAATTCAGGAAAAGTGTTTTTAGATGAAATAAATAAGCTTTTTTAGAAGTGAAACCTAATTATTACAGGAAACAAAACTAGGTCATTTTTTCTTTAGAATTCATGCTTAAACAAGAACTTAACGATAATTATCTTTTTAATATTTCAAACGAATAAAAATAAAGTATTATTAAAAATGAAGTTAATTTTTAAATAATAAAAAATCAGAAAGCCGTATCAAAAATATTTCCTAAAATCAACGCTTTTATCAAACCTGAAAAAGATTGAATTGATCTGTTTAAATCTCTTCATTTAATAAATAACTTCAGGAATTAACGATATTTCGTAAATTGAAATCGGTTAAAAAACGATAAAATACTTGTATAATAACTACTTAAAAGTTTAGGTATCTTTATTGCTTATGCACGATCATCATTAAACAATAAATAATTTTAGTATGAAAGCAGATATTATTTTATTCAACGGGAAAGTACATTCTTTCACGGCAATTAATAAAAACGCTACGGCTGTCGCCATAAAGGATGGAAAATTTATTATTGTTGGTAATGATGCCGAAGTATTAGAATACAGCGATGCCGATACTAAAATTATAGATTTAAAGCAAAAAAGAGTTGTTCCCGGAATAAACGATTCGCATATTCATTTAATTCGTGGCGGCTTAAATTATAACCTTGAATTGCGTTGGGACGGTGTTCCTTCGTTAGCAGATGCAATGCGAATGCTGAAAGAACAAGTTGATCGAACGCCATCGCCGCAATGGGTGCGTGTAGTAGGAGGCTGGTCTGAGTTTCAGTTTGCAGAAAGACGTATGCCAACGCTCGAGGAAATTAATGCAATTGCTCCCGAAACTCCGGTTTTTATATTGCATTTGTACGATCGTGCTTTTTTAAACCGTGCTGCACTAAAAGTAATTGGTTTTACAAAAGATACGCCTGCACCACAAGGCGGAGTAATTCAAAAAGATGCAAAAGGCGAACCAACAGGTTTAATTATTGCGTCGCCAAACGCCATGATTTTGTATTCGACATTGGCAAAAGGCCCAAAACTTTCTTATGAGCATCAGATTAATTCTACGCGTCATTATATGAAAGAATTAAATCGTTTTGGAATTACAAGTGTGATTGATGCCGGAGGCGGATTTCAGAATTTTCCCGATGATTATAAAGTTGTAAATGAGCTAAATGAAAAAGAACAATTAACCGTTCGTATCGCTTATAACTTGTTTACACAACGTCCAAAACAAGAGTTTGAAGATTTTGACGAATGGATTCAGGAAGTAAAATTATATCAGGGCGATGATATGTACCGTCATAACGGAGCAGGAGAAATGTTGGTTTTTTCGGCAGCAGATTTTGAGGATTTTCTGCAACCAAGACCAGATCTTCCTGAAAACATGGAAGCTGAATTAGAAAAAGTAATTCGTTTATTGGTTGCA
The DNA here is from genome assembly GCF_009707955.1 of Flavobacterium sp. LC2016-13. Lineage (GTDB taxonomy): Bacteria > Bacteroidota > Bacteroidia > Flavobacteriales > Flavobacteriaceae > Flavobacterium. The sequence continues at coordinate 180,745 of NZ_WMDQ01000002.1, forward strand.
AATCGTTGGCCTTTCAGGCTTCATGCAACGTATAACGAAAGCATAACACGATTTTTGAATGTATTTGAAAAAGTAAACAAAGAAATTCCGTTTAACGATTTACCGTGGATATTTGACCACGCCGAAACAATTGACGAGCGCAACATGGAAAGGGTAAAAGCGCTTGGCGGCGGAATCGCAATACAAAGCAGAATGGCGTATCAGGGTGAATATTTTACAGATCGTTACGGTGCAAAAGCCGCTGAAAATACGCCACCAATCAAAAAAATGCTGGAAATGGAAATTCCTGTAGGCGGAGGTTCTGATGCTACAAGAGTTAGCAGTTACAATCCGTGGGTTTCAATGTATTGGCTTACAGTTGGTAAAACCGTTGGAGGATTGCAATTGTATAACGAAAGCCGTTTAAGCCGTGACACCGCTCTACAGCTATATACAAGAGGAAGCGCCTGGTTTTCGCAGGAACAAAATAAAAAAGGAGATATTCAAAACGGAATGCTTGCCGATCTTGCCGTTTTGGATCGTGATTATTTTTCTGTTGATGACGAAGATATCAAAAACATAGAATCAGTTCTAACCGTTGTTGACGGAAAAATCGTGTACGCAAAAGGTGATTTTTCATCGTTTTCACCGCCATCAGTTCCCATACTTCCGGATTGGTCGCCAACCAATATTTACAACGGATATTACCACGCAGAATCGCATAATAAAAGTGCGATCGACCTTCAATTAAATAAATCAAATTCGGTAATAAACAATGCTTCTGCACAAATTCATTGTTGTTCAGGAAGTTGTGACGTTCACGCTCACGATCATAATGCGGCGCGATTAAGCAATATTCCTGTAAACAATTACAATGCTTTTTGGGGCGCTTTAGGATGTTCATGTTTTGCTTTTTAAATACATAAAAAAATGGAAATAGTTAAATTATTGCTTTATTCAGATGTTGGAAGCGACATCAATAACATCGCTTTATTGGTTTTTAGGATTTTAGTTGCTGTTGAATTGTTCAGAGTGCACGGAATGAAAAAATTCAGAATCGAAAACGGAGAACGCGAACACGTGCCAAATCCGCTACATTTGCCGGAAAAACTAAACGGTTTAGTGGCCACATTTTCAGACACAGTTGTGCCTTTTTTTCTGATTTTAGGTTTAGGAACGCGATTATTCATTTTACCAACAATTGGCGTTACGGCCGTTGGTTATTTTATCGTTCACAGAAAAGATTCTCTTGAAGTTAGAGATGTTCCGTACATATACACCGTCACTTTGCTGTTTTTATTAGCATTAGGCGCAGGAACTTATTCCATAGATCATTATATTTTAACCCATTGCGTATAATTTTTAAACACATAGAAACATAGGTTTTATTGTTTGAAAAAAGAATAAAATATGAAACTAGTTTCCACACATAGCTATATGAATTAATGCAAGTGAAACGCCTTTAAACGCAAACCTGACTATGTCTCTATGTGTTTAAAAAAAGATCACAATCCCAAGTTATTTTAAATTCATTATAAAACCCCAACAAATCATGCAAACCCAAATCGGAATCAAACAAGAAAACCTTTCAAAAACTGCACATTCATTATGCAAGATATTAGCAGATGAATTTATTTTGTATACCAAAACCAGAAAAGCACACTGGAATGTAGAAGGTGATGATTTCTACAACAAACACTTATTTTTTGAAGAACAATACAATCAGGTTGATGAAATAATTGACGGAGTGGCAGAAAGAATCAGAATGTTAGGACATTACGCGCCGGCAACATTAAAAGAATTTCTTGAACTAACACACCTTTCAGAACAAGTAAAAGAAAAAAATGACAGCAAAGGATTTATAAAAGAACTTTTGATTGATCATGAAAGCATTATTATTCACTTGCGTGAAAATATTACTGTTTATGCTAATGAATATCAGGATTTAGGAACAAGCGATTATATAACAGGTTTGATGGAAACACACGAAAAAATGGCCTGGATGTTACGTTCACATTTAAAATAAAAACTATGGAGCAGCCTAAAAACATTTGGTATATTACTTTGCTACTAACTTGCATTGCAGGATATTGCGACACATTGACTTTTGTTGCGGCAGACAATTTATTCTCAGCACACGTAACGGGCAACTTTATTGTGTTTGCCTATCAAATCATTAATGGAGACGATATAAATGCGTGGGTAAAATTGCTGACGTTTCCGGTCTTCATTATTTCGGTAATGATTGGCGGCTATATCGCATCAAAATCAACAGTAAAATATAAAATATTATTTTGGGAAGGCTGTATTTTACTGCTTAGCGGAGTATTTGCAGTTGTGTTCCATTACTTACATATTACAAGTACCTGGTCGTTATATTTTACAGCCATGATAATAGTTTTTGCAATGGGTTTACAAAATGCGTTTGGCAAGCTTTTTAGCAAAGAAACGCACGGCCCAACAACCATGATGACAGGAAACGTAACGCAGGCTTCGCTTGATATTGGGATTTTACTAAAAACAAAATTTACCGATTTAAGCAGTAAAGAAAGCTTTAAAAAACAATTTGTTACCATTGGAGGTTTTTTAACCGGATGTTTTTTAGGCGCAATTGCCGGAAAAAAATGGGGTTTAATACCTGTTTTATTACCGGGAGTTATCATGGTTTTATGCTACTTAAAAAACAGCCATGTAAAAACAGAAACAAAGTTATGAGTTGAATAAATTGCTGTAACAATGTATAAAGAAGATTTTTTAAGAAAAAAATATCTGCATTTTTGGCTCGTGATTTTGTTGCTGGTCACGAACCAAAATTTCTCTATGCATAACAATGGCGTAAAATTTACTGCAAACCAAATCGTTTTATCACAAAAAGTTGTAAAACATAATTTCGTTGTAATTCTTGTGTTTCTGTTTGTAATTTTTGTGCTGTTATTTTTTTGTTATAAATCTAAAAACCGAATCAATAAGGATCTTTCATTAAAACAAGAGCAAATTAATGAGCAAAATATAAGCCTAAAAAAGTTACTTTTGGATAAAGAATGGTTATTAAAAGAACTTCATGATCGCGTAAAAAACAATTTGCAAATCGTGATTAGCCTTTTAAACACACAATCGGCCTATCTTGATAATAAAGAAGCGCTTTTGGCCATACAAAACAGCCAAAACAGAATGTATGTGATGGCTATTATTCATCAAAAATTATATCAAAATGAGAATTTGTCTACGATTGATATGAATTGGTACATTCCGGAACTGGCAAATTATTTAAAAAACGTTTTTGATACCGATAATAAAATAGCTTATAATCTGGATATCGAAAGTGTCGAATTAGATGTAGTTCAGGCCATTCCGCTAGGATTAATTTTGAATGAAGCCATAGTAAACGCGATTCAATATGCGTATCCAAAAGTAGACAGAGGAGCGATTGATATTCAGCTCAGGAAAATAAAAGAAGAAGAATATCAGTTAATAATTTCAGACCATGGAGCAGGAGTTCCTGATGATTTCGATTTTAAAAACAGAAACACATTTGGGATAAATCTAATGCAGGGTTTAATTACCCAACTCGAAGGCACATTTACGATTGAGAAGAAAAACGGACTTTCGATTATAATACATTTTAAAAAAGCAGCAAATTAAAACAAGAATGAAGGAGAAAATACTAATAGTTGAAGATGAATTTATTGTTGCGAATGATTTGAAAATGATTCTCGTAAAATCCGGTTACGAAGTTTGTGGAATCGCCGCGTCTGTTGAAGAAGCCCGAATTTTAATCGAAACAAAAAAACCAAATTGGGTATTATTAGACATTATACTGAAAGGCAATCTTACCGGAATTGACCTTGCTTGGGAATTAGAAAAAATGAAAATTCCGTTTTTATACATATCAGCAAATACAAATCATTCTATTCTAAATGCAGTAAAAGAAACCCAGCCGTATGGTTTTTTAGTAAAGCCATTTAGGGAGCGTGATTTGTTTGTGATGCTCGATATTGCCCGATATAAATACAGTGTGGAAAATGGAAATAAACTAGCGAATCTTGCTTCAAAAGGAAATAAAAATCTCGATATAATTGGTAAAAACAAGAAACTCGTCGATTTAATGCAGAAAATCGAGATTGTGGCGCCAACAGAAACTTCTGTAATGATTTTGGGAGAAAGCGGAACAGGGAAAGAAAAAATTGCCAATTTAATTCATTCTTTATCAGCTAAAAAAGCAAAACCTTTAGTCGTTGTAAATTGTGCAGCATTGCCGGAATCGCTTATAGAATCTGAGTTATTCGGACACGAAAAAGGCGCTTTTACGGGAGCTGATAATGTGCGAATAGGAAAATTTGAACAAGCCAATGGAGGAACTATTTTTCTGGATGAAATAGGCGAATTGCCGTTAGATTCACAAGTAAAATTGTTGAGAGTTTTACAGGAAAAAGAAATTGAAAGACTTGGAAGCGAAAAAACGATTAAATTAGATGTTCGAATTATTGCCGCAACAAACAGATGTCTTCCTGATGAAGTTGCCGAAGGAAGATTTAGGTTAGACTTATATTACCGATTGAATGTTTTTCCGCTGGAATTGCCCGCTTTACGCGACAGAAAAGAAGATATTGAAGATTTAGCGCATTATTTTCTGCAGAAATATGCTTTAAAATCGAAAAGGAATATTAAAAAAATATCAGCCAAAGCCTTGCAGCAATTGCAGGATTACGATTGGCCGGGAAATATTCGGGAACTCGAACATTTAGTAGAAAGAAGCGTTTTGATGGCGACAGAAAACGAAATTAAAACATTTGATATTACAAGAGATTTTCCTGCTCCAAAAAAAGAAAATGACAGCGAAATTTTGTCGCTTGCAGATATGGAAAAGGAACATATTATGAATGTGCTAAAAATAGCCGACGGAAAAGTTTTTGGTCCCGGCGGAGCAGCTGAAATACTCAAAATTTCGCCTTCGACATTGTATTCAAAAATGAAAAAACTAAATATTAAACAAGGTTATTTTTAATTATGACAGCTTTTTCACAAAGCTTGTCATCCTGACGGAGGGACGATCACACTGGAATCTCTACAAAGATAGGCGATTTTCTGTATAGAGTTTCTTGAGGGGATTCCTCCTCCGTCAGAATAACAAAAAATGCACTGGAGCATATTTAAAATAGTATTAGTTATGTGAATTTAAACAAGTAAAACGCCTTTTAACTATTTACAATAACTATGATTATGATTCTATGTGTTAAAAACAATTGCACTCAATATAAAACTATATAAAGATGAAAGAAAAAATTCAGGGATTGCACCATATCACCGCAATCGCAAGCAATGCACAAGCTAATTATGATTTCTATACCAAAGTATTGGGGTTAAGAATGGTAAAAAAAACCGTAAATTTTGATGATCCGGGAACATATCATTTTTATTACGGAGATGAACACGGAACTCCCGGAACAATTTTAACCTTTTTTCCGTGGGAAGGAATCGGAAAAGGAAAAATTGGAAACGGACAAGCAACTGAAATTGGCTACGCAGTTCCCGAAGGAAGTTTAGAATTCTGGACAGAAAGATTCAAAAAACACAATGTAAGTTTTGGAGAACAATCAGAAAGATTTGGAGAAACATTTTTGCCTTTTACAGATCCGGATGGTTTGAATATCAGTTTAATTATTCCGAAAAAAGAAGACAGCAGAATTGCTTTTGAAACCGAAGAAGTAAAGAAAAATGTTGGCACAAAAGGATTTCACAGCACCACTTTATCTTTAAAATCGATTGATAAAACAGCTAAAATTCTAACCGATATTTTTGGTTACGAATTAGTTTCGCAAGAAGCCAATAGATTTCGTTTTGCAACAAGTGCCGTAGAAAATGCTTCTATAATTGATTTGTTGGAGAGCCCAACGGGAACCAGCGGACAAAACGCTGCAGGAACGAACCATCACGTAGCGTTTAGAGTAGCTAATGAAGAGATTCAAATGGCTTTTCACGAAAGAATTATGAGCGAAAATTTAGGAATTACACCAAAAATTGATCGCGATTATTTTTATTCGCTTTATTTTCGTGAACCGGGCGGCGTTCTTTTTGAAATTGCAACAGACAATCCCGGTTTTACAGTTGATGAACCTTTGTCAGAATTAGGAACACATTTGAAACTGCCAAAACAACACGAGCCGTTAAGAGCCAGAATTGAAGAAGTTTTACCAAAATTAATTTAAATAAAGAAAAGATGCCGGAAGTAAAATTAAAACTAGACGAAAAGCAACACGGAGGTTTTCAATTAATTGAAAATGAGGAGAAAATAGGCGAAATGGTACTTAGTATTTCAGGTACAACCCTGACTGTTTACCACACAGAAGTTGATGAAAAATTCAACGGAAAAGGATATGCAAAACTACTTTTAGATGCAATGGTGGCGTATGTTCGCGAACATAAATATATGGTAAAAGCACTTTGCCCGTATGTTTTTGCCCAATTTACAAGACATCCGGATGAATATGCTGATATTTGGCAGAAGTAGTTTTCAGTCTCAGTTTTCAATAAACTTTGTCAAAATTTTAAACTTTGACAAAGCTGTTTGTCATTTTTAACACATAAAATATAGTCAACGGTTTAAACCGTTGGAACGTAATGTATTATAATAATACGTAACCCACGGTTTCAACCCTTGGAGCATATTTTTAATTAAATAAATTATGGAAAAGTTAGTTACAGGAATTCACCACGTTACCGCATTGGCAGGAAATGCTCAAAAAAACTTAGATTTCTATACCGGATTTTTGGGTTTAAGACTGATCAAGAAAACAGTCAATTTTGATGCAAATCAGATATATCATTTATATTATGGAGATGCCGAAGGAAATCCGGGAAGTGTTTTGACATTTTTTCCGTATGATGGCTTAAAAATGGGACGTCACGGAAAAGGAATGCTGAATACAACGACATTTTCTGTTCCGGCAAACTCAATTGAATTTTGGGAGAATCGGTTCAAACAATTCGGAATAAATTATAAAGATCCGCAATTGCGTTTTGAAACTGAAGTTGTAATTTATTTTGAAGATCACGACGGACTTGGTATGGAATTGATTTTTAATGATAATGATAAAAGAGTTGGGTATCATAAAGGTCCGTTTAACGAATCTAACGCTATAAGAGGTTTTCATAATGTCGAGATTTGGCACGAAGGTTACGAACAAACCGGAGGTTTATTGACCGAATATTTAGATCATGAATTAATCGCAGAAAGCAATAATAGGTTTCGTTTTGCAGCAACGAATTCATCAGGAAATTATATCGATATTTTGTGTGAACCAAATAGTTTGCGAGGTCTTGCAGGAAGCGGAACCGTGCATCATTTGGCTTTTAAAACAGCGGATAGGACTTCTCAGGAAATAATAAGAGAAAAAATAGTCGAAAGAGGATTAAATCCGACTGAAATATTAAACAGAAACTATTTTACTTCGATTTATTTTAAAGAGCCCGGAGGTGTTTTATTTGAAGTTGCAACTGCCGGTCCCGGATTTGCTGTAGATGAAGATATAAACCATCTTGGCGAAGAATTAAAATTGCCGGAATGGTTTGAAAAAGAAAGAGAAACGATCGAAAAAGCTTTGCCAAAACTTACCTTAAACGATCCTAAATAATAGTAATATGCACGAAATTCAAATAATAAAAGCTGGGAAAAGCAACGCAAATAAAGCACTTATTTTATTGCACGGAAGAGGAGCAAGCGCACACGATATTTTGTCTTTAACATCAAACTTAAATACAGATGATTTTGCTTTTTATGCGCCGCAGGCAACCAATAATAGTTGGTATCCGCAATCTTTTTTGGCAAAACCTGAAGCAAATGAACCTTGGCTTTCATCTGCATTAAATGTTGTAGGACAGGTTGTTGAGGAAATTGTAAAAGACGGAATTTCAAAAGAAAACATATACTTTCTTGGGTTTTCGCAAGGTGCTTGTTTATCTGCTGAATTTATTGCCAGAAATGCCACTAAATATGGCGGCGCGGTTATTTTTACCGGAGGATTAATTGGCGATCAGATTTATAACGAGCATTATTCAGGAAATTTTGAAGGAACTCCAATTTTCATTGGCACAAGCAATCCTGATTTTCATGTTCCTGTAGAACGAGTTTATGCGACAACAAATATCCTGAAAGAATTAGGTGCCGATGTAACCGAAAAAGTCTACAATAATATGGGGCACACTATAAATCAGGATGAAATTGATTTGGTGAATAAACTTATTTTTAAATCGTAAAGATTTTTTTTGCCACTAATTTTATTTCAATATTAATATGGACAAAACAGAAGCAATGTTAAAATCAATGCAGGAACGTGAAAGAGAACATTTTCTTTTACTTTCCCTGAGCACTTATCTTGCTAATGTTTCTGGTTACGATGAACTTTTATCGGTTGTTAATGGTGAATTAAAAGATAATTTTCTTTTTGATTATTTTGCCATCGGAACTACAAATCAGGAAGAAATGCAATACCAATTGTTTTTTCATAATGATGTAAAAATAGCCAAACAAAATGAAGGAATAAAGTATGATGTAAACGACGGGTTTTTTAATTCTGCTTTGCAATCTGCTGATCCACTTATATTTGATTGTACTTTTTTAAGCAAAAAAACGCATTCAAACTCTTTTATTACAGATACAAATTTGTTGGGAATACGTGAAATTATTGCGTTGCCATTGCAATATCACAAAAATAATCCTTCAGTATTATTTCTCTTTTTTAAAAAGCCACAAACACTCGACAGAAATGCGTTGCGATTGCTTAGGGGTTTAAAAATGGCATTAGCATTAACGGTTTCAAATATTCTTCTTTTAGAAAAAATAGAAAATATTGATGAAAATGCGTCTTCAATTTCATTTCAAACAGCTAAAAATCAAAATGGAAACGAAGATTCTGAAATTATCGGAAATAGTGACGCAATTCAAAAAGTAAAAACACTTATAAATCAGGTTGCTTCGTCTGACAGCGGCGTTTTGATTCTCGGCGAAAGCGGAACGGGAAAAGAAGTTGTGGCGCGCGAAATTCACCAAAATTCTTCCAGAAGAAAGCACCCAATGATAAAGGTTAATTGTGCTGCAATTCCTGTAAATCTAATTGAAAGTGAGCTTTTTGGACATGAAAAAGGAAGTTTTACAGGAGCTGTAGAAAAACGAATTGGTAAGTTTGAATTAGCACATAACGGTACTTTGTTTTTAGATGAAATTGGAGATCTTCCAACAGAAATGCAAACGAAATTACTTCGCGTATTGCAGGAAAAAGAATTTGAAAGAATTGGAGGAAAAAAAGCGATAAAAGTAAATGTGAGAATTATTGCGGCAACAAATCGGGATTTGCAACTCGAAATGCAGGAAGGAAGATTTAGAAAAGATCTGTTTTTTCGCTTAAATATTTTTCCTATTTTGGTTCCGCCACTTCGAAATCGTAAAGAAGATATTCCGGAATTATGCTTATTTTTTTTGAATAAATACGCCCATAATTGCAACAAGAAAAATATCGGTTTATCGGCAAATGCATTAAAATCGATACTAAATTATTCCTGGCCCGGAAATATCAGAGAATTAGAACATTGCCTGGAAAGAAGTATTCTTCTAACCAACGAATCTACCATAAATGAAGTAAGTTTTTTATCTGATAATGAAAAGATTATGGCTTCGAATAGCTTTAATGAATTTCAAATTAAGCCATTAAAAGAAATGGAAAAAGAATATATTCTTAAAGTAATAAAAATGTGCAATGGCAGAATTTCCGGTCCAAACGGAGCTGCGGTAAAATTAGAAATTCCTTCGACTACATTAATTTCTAAAATGCAAAAACTGGGTATTAAGAAGAAGCATTTTTTGGAATAAATACTCCTGGTTTGTCAGGATGACAAGATTATTGCTAAACTCAACAGTAATTCTATGATATATCGCTAAAATAGAAAATGTTATTGTTTGTAATTGATTAAATATCAGTTTTTTAAATTAAGGTACGCTATTTGGTTTCATAAATATGAGACTTAAAATAGAATAGACAATAAAACAAAAAATTAAAACTTAAAATATGGAAAACCCAAACCAACAACCCTCATTTGATACCGTTACCGAAGCTTTACTTTGGTTAAGCAATCAGGGATTTACAAAAGATTTTAATATTGCCGAAGATTGTATTGTATTCAATAACGGAAAACAATCTTTATCGCCGGATGAATTTAATATCGAATATTATTTCCGTTTTGAAGGTGATACAGATCCAGGAGATGAAGATATAGTTTACGGAATAAGTTCTGTAAAAAATGATATTAAAGGTGTTTTAATGAGTGCTTTTGGCATGTATGCTGATTCAATATCAGTTGAAATGATTAAAAAGCTGGCCGTTCATTAATTAAATTATGTGATTTAGTTAAACACTAAAAATGCCATCTTTTTCTTTAAATGCCCAAGCTGCCATTGCTTCAATAACAGGGATTAAACCGCTTCCGGCTTTACTCAATCGGTACGTTACGAATGGAGGCACAACAGGTTTTGCTTCTCTGATAACAAGACCATCTGCCTCTAATTGTTTCAAATGCTGAATAAGCATTTTCTCGGATATTGCCGGAATTGTTCTTTTTAGTTCGCTATAACGCTTATCGCCAAGCGATAAATGATAGACGATAATAGGTTTCCAATAACCGCCAATTTTTTCCATTACATACGTTACGGGACAATTATCTAAGGCATACTTCTTGTTTTCCTGAATTGTCGATGATTCTTTAATTGCTGTCATGTTACATACTTTCGGGTGAGTACTTGTATAAAAGTAAGTACAAATATACCTTTGTTTCTGTAAAATCAAAACAATTAAAGATGAAAATTATAATTACAGGTTCTTTAGGGAACATCGGAAAACCATTAACAACAAAACTTGTTGCTGCAGGACACAACGTAATGGTTATCAGCAGTAATGAAGACAGAAAAACAGCAATAGAAAATTTAGGCGCAAAAGCTGCAATTGGTTCTGTTAGTGATACTGCTTTCCTGGCACAGACTTTTGCCGGAGCTGATGCTCTTTTTGCTATGACGCCGCCAAATTTAGGAGGTTCAAATGTAATTTTGAATACGGTAAATGCAGGGAAATCTTTTGCAGAAGCAATAGAAAAAGCAGGAGTAAAGCGTGTTGTAATGCTTAGCAGTATTGGTGCTCATTTAGAAAACGGAACTGGGCCAATTAAAGGACTTTATCAAATTGAAAAATTGTATGAGAAATTAGAAAATACTGCCGTTACATTTTTACGCGCAGGATTCTTTTTCACCAATTTATACAATGATGTTCCAATGATAAAAGGAGCGGGAATAATTGGTTCTAATTATTCAGCAGATACAAAAATACCTTTTGTACATCCTGAAGATATTGCAACCGCTGTAGCCGAAGAATTGCAAAAAGAAACTTCTGGTAAAAATATTCGTTACATCATTAGTGATGTGCGCATGCCTGCAGAAGTGGCAAAAGTTTTAGGAACCGCAATTGACAAAACAGATTTACCGTGGATTGAATTTACTGATGAGCAATCGTTGCAAGGAATGGCACAAGCAGGATTACCGGAGGAGATTGCAGGTTTATATACTGAAATGGGTTCAGGATTACGAAGCGGAAAAATTGCAGAAGATTTCTTTAAAACTAATGCTTCTGTTGATGGAAAAATAAAACTGGAAGATTTTGCAAAAGAATTTACAGCAAAATTCTAATAGTATGTTTCAAAAAAAAAGCCGTCAAATTAATATCTGACGGCTTTTTGATTTTAAGAAGAATCCTTTTTCTATGATGAAAAAGTTAATCCTTTAGCTTTAAAATTGCTAAACATAACTTGTCTTGCACTACTAACGGTTTCTTCGGTACGGTAAATACTGCACCAGAATTTAATCAGGATTTTATATTTTCCGTCAGAAATGGCAGTATAATAAATTTGCGAAGCTTTTGTATTATTTACTAACGGAAGACTTTCTAACGATTCGTTTATAATTACATTAATATCTTCAGGATTAATATCTCCGGTAACTTCAATTGAAATTTCTACTAATTTAAAATTGTCAGTATACGTCCAGTTTGTAATGTTTTGCGATAATAAATTTCCATTCGGAATAATGATTTCTGCACCATTTGGAGCATTGATTTTAGTCGTACGAAGTCCCATCGATTTTACACGGCCAGATTCAGAACTAATATCAATTACATCTCCAATTTGAATAGGTTTATCAAAAATCAAAATAATACCCGAAACAAAGTTGTTTACCACATTTTGCAATCCAAGTCCAACACCCACACCTAAAGCTCCTAAAAGTATACTCAATTTATCCAAAGGCATTCCAGAAGCGGCAACGGCCAAAAGATAACCAACAATTAAGACCACCAATCGGGTAATTAACAATTTAGAATGTTGTCTTTTATTGATGTTTTCTTCGTTTTCATCATCAATTTCACCAAAAAAGTACGCTACATATTTCTGCAATAAATGCGCTGTCCAGATAATAATAAAAAACAGCACAATATTTCCTAAAGTAAAAGTTATGCTTCCTATTGTATTAGGATGGCTCAGAACTGATCCTAATGAAGTTCGTAAAGATTCCCAAATATTTAAATTTGAAGCAATTACCACAAGCCACATATAACTGATAACAATTATAAAGGGTTTTTTAAGCGTATCTGATAAACTTTCGTGATCAAAAAGCTTTTCGATATCACGTTTAAGGCGAGTTGTATATATCTGTAAAATAATGATTTCCAGAATTATTTTCAATAAAACACTAAGCGCAACAATTTGAGTAAGCGATATAAAAGCCGTTAAGCTAAGCATATTTGAAAGCGAAACGCGTCCAAAAAGATTGTAAAGTATAGATAAACCATTTAAACCAATAAAAATAATACTGGCCCATTTAAAGAAACCTTTAATATACAATTCATCTTTAATGCTCTTGATTTGCACCAAACCATAACGAATTCCGAAAACATTAATGGCAATAAAACAACAACGTTGAAACAAGCCAACTCCAATAAATAAATCAAGGAAACAAAGCGCCAGGAATAATCCTAAAAGCAGCAGCCAGTTTCGCATTGATTTTCCGGACCATTTATTCTTGAAAAGGAGCGTAAGAGCACCAAGTAAAATAAGATGAAGCAATTCTATAAAAAATGCCGGAGCGTACAAATTACCAACAATAGCAATGTTTAAACCAATTACAATAACCGGAATAATTACACCTCTGTTAAGATATTTAAAATTAAAAGAAGCAAGTTTTTCGGTATGTCCATTATCCTTTAAGTAGTTTAGATTACGTCTGATATACCAACCCAGAATTCCCATTAAAAAAGCCAAAGTGATTAATCCGCCCGCACGATAACTTAAATAATAAGCCGCGACGCTTTCTTCTATAATGACTTTTGCTTTGATATTTTGGGCAACTTGTTTTTTGGTAACAGAATCGTTGATGCTCCATAAAAAAGGATATTCTTTTTTAAGCATACTAATTCCGGACTTTTCAAGCTTATTTTCTACAGTAATCAAAGCATTTGAAACTGCAATTTTTCGCTGAACCGTTAATCGCTTATTCGTATTTAAAATGCCCTGATTTTTAGTCATTAAACTATCAGTAGCTTTGTATCTTTTTCTAAGATTTCCAAATTCTTTTTTAAACTGTTTACGTTTTATAGTGTCTTTTATAAGACTCATTAAGGTATTATCCTTACGAAGTTCGATAAAACGGCTTTTGATTTTTTCAAGATTCTGATTGCGTAAATTAATCGCATTGTTTTGATCGTCAAGTTCCTGCTGGATTTCTTTCAGTACAATACGATACATTTGCTGGTTACGCACGTTTGGGTTTGCGCCGCTCAAACTGTTTAAGATTAAATCAAGTTTGCTTTGCGTTCTTTTAATTTCTCCAAATAAATGGTGACTTGCTCCATCAAAATCGGCATCGTTGTAAGCAGATTCCATAACAGCACCGGCTTTTTCAATAGCCATCAAATAATCGCTATCTGTTGTGGTTTCTTCAAATAATTTGGATTTGCTGACTGTTTTAGAACTTTTAGCTTTTATGCTATCCGTTTTTAAACTATCTGTTTTCGCAGCAGCAGTTTGCGAGTAGGAATGTGATGCAAAAAGCAACACGGTAAGTAAGGCGAATAAAATAGAATTTTTCTTTTGCGTCATAATTTTAAGAATGAGTTTTGGGTGCTCAAATTTAATTTTTTTTTAGATGACTTTAGATAGCATAACAGTAAGTTTATAATAATAAAAGGTAAAAAAGTCCAATTAAATAAAATTGAACTTTTTTATGAATCTTCTTAAGAAGTTCTTTTGATGTAATTGATGTTTCAACGATTGTTTCTAACTTGATTTCTCCAATAAAAATAAACGGTCAAAATATTTAAAGAAACCAATATCCAAAGCACCGGATTACTGAAAAAATGATGATAACTTCTCCCATTTGGAATTTCAAAAAACGGCACTGTTATTATAATATCTAACAACAAAACTATTATAGACATAGTTATACCAATAACAAAGCCGTGAATTTTAGATCCGCTTTTATAATAAATTTTGGCACTTTCGTTAGCATAAAAAATAATCAAAAGCATCACCAATGCGGCTTGCAGCGGGAACGAACTATTTACCAACGGAACAAAACTTAAGATATAAAACGAAATGCTTACAGCAATCCAGACTAATATGCCAGGCAAAAGAATTTTTACATAATTCATAACTATAAGATTAAACGGTTATCGTATTCCAGATTCCCGTTTCGGCAGTTTCCTTTGCATAAGCTGCAAAATCAGTTGGTTTTCTGCCCAGTACTTTTTCAATATCATTTGTAATATGAGAATTTCGTCCGTCTAAAACCTGTTCAAAAAGATAATTGACAAGCCAGATATGATCTTCGGGAATTTGATATTCTCGCAGCATTTGTTTGTATTCTTCTAAAGTTAATGCCTGAAACTGAATCTCTTTATGAGTTACTTTTGCAATTTCTGCAACAGCTTCAGGAAAAGTTAACAATCTTGGTCCGGTAAGTTCGTAAGTCTGATTGTTATGATCGTGCAAAAGACATTCTGTAACCACATCGGCAATATCATTGGCATCGGTAAAAGGTTCGAGTGCTTCAGCTCTTGGCAAAGCGACAAAACCGGCTAAAATGGGTTCGAGAAAAAAGCTTTCGCTAAAGTTTTGGTTAAACCAGCTCGCTCTTACAATTGTCCAGTTTTTTGCTGTATTTTTTATAATTTCTTCACAAATCTGGGCTTCTTTTTCGCCTCTTCCGGATAATAAAACCATCTTTTGCACACCAAGTTTTGTGGCAAGAACAACAAATTGCTGAATAATTTCTGCAGCGGCAGGAACAGCTAAATCCGGTTGAAAAGTAATGTAAACAGAATCGATATCTTGTAAAACAGCCGACCAGGTTTCAGGATTTTCCCAATCAAAAGGTTGAGCTGTACTTCTGGAGCCAATTCTAATTTCTACTTCGTTTATTTTTTGCAAACGTTCAACGACTCTGCTTCCTGTTTTTCCGTTAGCACCAAGTACTAAAATTTTCTGGTTATTCATATCAATATTTTTTAGTTAATACTGATACAAAGGTGTTTAGGAATAAATTAAATCATTTGTCGCAAAAGAATTACGATTTGTTTGAAAAGCTTTTTTGTTTGATTTCAATAGGTCTTGCTCCAAATTTTTTATAAAAAGCATTCGAAAAAGAACCAAGACTTTCATAACCAACTTCCCAGGCGGCTTCCTGAACTGTTTTATCGCTGTTTTGCAACAATTCATAAGCTTTGTTAAGACGTTCTTCCTGTATATATTTAAAAACCGGAATTCCGAACAACTCTTTAAAGTTCTTTTTTAGTTTGCTGCTATTGAGTCCAACCATTTTAGAAAGCTGTGTAATCGATGGCGGCTGCGAAAAGTTATGAGACACTATTTCTTTGGCCTTAAAAAGCTTGTTTTTATCTTTTTCTGAAAAGAATTCTTTTTGCTCGCTTGCCAACAATCCAAAAAAATGAGCTAAAAGTTCATTGATCTGACTTTTTAGAAACATTAATCTCGTATTGCCGGTATAATTGGTGTTGAAAATTTTATGAACCGCAAGTTGCATATCCAGCGTCATATAAAAAGAAGGTCCTTTTACAAAATGTTCCTGAGGATTTAATAATTGAGGTAAATATTTTTCGAAAATTTCCTTTTCTGCCTGCGATAGCAAATGCATGTTTTTTAATTTAGAAAAAATACTAATCGACTGTAGTGGTTTTCCGGGTTCGATTTTGTGAGAAAATTCTACTTTCTGATTTCCAAAAAAACAAATAGCCAAACCGGTTGTATTGGTTAAATATTTTGTTTGCTGGTTATGTTTTATTTCTAATTCGACATTGCCAGAACCATAAAAAGCAAATCCCACAGCATCACCATCTATTTCACATTTCTGAGTAAATGTTTTTGATGCATTCGATTGTTCGATTAAAACAATAAAGTGGTTTAATTCGAGTATATCGGTTGTCATGCTTACTAAGTTTATGATTTAAATAAAACACAAATTAGGTAAAAA
The DNA here is from genome assembly GCF_009707955.1 of Flavobacterium sp. LC2016-13. GTDB lineage: Bacteria > Bacteroidota > Bacteroidia > Flavobacteriales > Flavobacteriaceae > Flavobacterium. The sequence continues at coordinate 197,297 of NZ_WMDQ01000002.1, forward strand.
AATGATCTTTAATTTTCAAGCATGCATCATTAAAAAAGGCTTCAAAAATGCTTAATCGAAAATTGTTGGATGAATATTTTCCGGCTCTCTAAATATTGTTTTTTAGAAGCCAAAACGCTTTTAATCATGCTAATGTATAAATTTTTTTGAAACGAAAAGTTTTTAAAAATAAAAATTTTTCATGTTTTCATGTTTCAAAATAGCGCAATTGATGTTTCATTTTATCGCATGAAACATGTTTGCAGGATATTATTGCGCACTTATTCCTAATTTAGATTCATCAAATTATAGCTTTCCGATTTGTTGTGTAGTATTTGTATTGTTTTAGCTTAAAGACCACTAAATTTTTAATACAAAAAATCCATTTTTATGTCTCTTCCAAACGAATTATACAATGCAAAATTTGCAGAATATCTCGATTCTCTTAAGATTTTATATTTAGTAGATGATAAGTTTAAGGAAATCTGTGATGAATATTGTAAGAGTAAAAATAGTGCTGAAAAATATAAGAAAAAATTTGAAAAAGACTTTCGGCACAAATTAGAATATGAAAATTTATCCAAAGAATTAGAAGAAGAAATATTGATTTACCTGATACGAAAAGAGTGAAGAATCGAGCGAAGTAAAACCTTAAAAAGAAATAAATTAAATTATGAAAAAGATACTCTCAAGCATAATATTTAGTGTTGTTTTACTATTTTTCTCCTGTAAAAAGGATAATAAAGATGAAAATCTAGCCGATTTAACAAAGAAATCAATTGCTGATTCTACTGCCACAACCGATATTGGCTGGCCTCGGGAAGTAAACAACAATGGCTCAAAACTGATTTATTATCAGCCTCAAGTCGATCAATGGAGAGATTTTAAACAATTAACGGCAGATATTGCATTTTCTTTGACTCCAAAAGACGGAAAAGAAGTTTTAGGCGTTGCTTCTTTGCAGGTAGAAACTTTGGTTGATAAAGATTCTCATAATGTATTTTTTAAAAATGTAGAAGTTACTGATATAAGATTTCCTGCTCTTGACGAGAAACAAACACCTCAGATGGAGAAATTATTTAAAGAATTAATGCCAAAAAGTGGAAATCCGATTGCTTTAGATCGTGTTATGGCTGGCTTAAGCCGAAGTCATACTCCTGCAAAAGGTGTGGCTGTTAAAAATGATCCTCCAACAATTTTTTATAGTGCAAGTCCGTCAATTTTATTAATTGTTCAGGGCGAACCGGTTTTGGCTCCAATAGAAAAAACAAGTTTGAGTTATGTTGTGAATACCAATTGGGATTTGTTTTTTGATAAGCCTTCAAAAAAGTACTATTTATTGGCAGAAAATGTGTGGCTTACGGCTACAGATTTAAACGGAAAATGGACAAAAACTCAAAATTTACCAAAAGAAATGAACAATTTGCCATCCGGACAAAATTTTGATGATGTCAAAAAAATGGTTCCGGCTCAAGCTATTAATGTAGATTTGCAGGTTTTCTTTAGTAATAAACCGGCAGAACTTATTTCAGTAAACGGAGCTCCTAAATTTTTAAAAATTCCAGGAACAGAATTAATGTATATCGATAATACTGATAATGACGTTTTTGCCGATGAAAAAGACGGACAATATTATGTATTGCTTTCCGGCAGATGGTTTAAGTCTAAAGAATTGACGGGACCGTGGAGTTATGCTACTACCAGTTTACCTGCAGATTTTGCAAAGATTCCTAAAAATTCACCTCGTGCGAGTGTTTTAGCTTCTGTTCCGGGAACGGAAGAAGCGAGTGATGCAGTAATGCTTGCGCAGGTGCCTACAACTGCAGTGATAAAAAAAGCTGATGCCGAAGCTAAAGCAAAGGTAAATTATGATGGAACACCGCAATTTAAACCAATTGAAGGAACCTCACTTCAGTATGCGAGCAATACACAAGAGAAAGTAATAAAAGTTGGTGATATGTATTATTTGTGTTTTCAGGCAGTTTGGTTTATGTCGACTACACCAAACGGACCGTGGAAAGTAACTACTTCTGTACCTAAAGAAATTTATTCTATTCCGCCGAGTTCACCTGTTTATAATGTAACTTATGTAACGCAAACAAATGTTACCGATACAACGGTAGAAAGTAGTACTACAGCAGGCTATTTTGGGGCTTTTATTGCAGGTGCAATAATTGGTTCAGTACTTACGTATGGAACTGGATTTTATTATCCACCTTATTTTTATTACGGTCCAATGTATCCTATTTATCGTCCCTGGCCTTGTACGTATGGTGTTGGAGCTGTTTATAATCCTTGGACAGGCGGCTGGGCTGCCGGAAGAGCGGTTTATGGACCTTACGGATCAGCAGGAACTTCGGCATGGTATAATCCTGCGACAGGAAGATATGGCCGTTCTGCAAGTGTTCAGGGTTGGTATGGCGGACGCACGGTTGCTCATTCGTACAATCCGTGGACTGGAAATTATGCAGCTACAGCACAAGGACATAACGCATACGCACAATGGGGACATTCGGCAGCGACAAATGGTCGTGATTGGGTTCAGACAGGGCATGTAACTACAAGACAGGGAACTGCAATTGGGTATAAAACTTCGGGTGGAAATGAAGGTGTAATTACGCATCATAGAGGCGGAGGAACTACCATTCATACTAATGATAATTTGTATGCAGGACATGACGGACACGTTTATAAAAAGGATGCTAATGGAAATTGGAGCCATTATAATAATGGTAACGGTGGCTGGACTCAGGCGGGAACATTAGGTTCTGCACAAAATTCCGGAGAAAAAATCCAGCGTCCGGCAGATAAAATTCAAAATAATAATCTGGATTTACAAAAATCAGACAGAGTTTTAGGTTCGCCTGATAAACCACTCGGAGAACCGGGTCGTGCCAACACAATTGACGGTCTTAATAAATCTGATTTTGCAAGGGACAGAGGAGAAACGCAAACTAGAAATTTTCAAAACTTTCAACGAAGTGGCGGATTAGGTAGCGGCGGTGGTCTTAGAGGCGGCGGAGGCGGCTTTAGACGCCGATAAAAATCATTTTTACTTTATTTTGTTTTACAGCGTTTAGAAATTTTCTAAACGCTGTATTTTTTTATTTATTCAAAAACTCCAATTCTTCAATAATTTGCTTTTATTACGGGTTGAATTTTATATTGATCATGTTAGACTTATTAAAGTATTTAATACCTTTGCAATATGTTAGTTACTAGACAAGACATAATTGCATTAAGAAATTTATCAACGACAAAAGATCTTGTTGCTGTTGATACGATTCCGAGTACTTTTAAAAAAGATTTCCAGTTATTCTTCTTTGGAAAAACTTTTTTAAAAAAAGACAATGCTTTATTTGCATACCCTCACGATATTAAAAATTGGACACGTTTTATGTTTAATAAATATAACGGATAGTATTTATGCTTCCAGATTATTTAATAAACTTCAATACTGCACTTTTAAAATTTCAAGAAAAATTTCCCAGAGAAAATTGGTCAGAAGAATTTAAAGATTCTTTAATCAATGATTATTCTTTTTATTCTGCCAGAGTTGAAGATTCTAAACTTCAATACGGTGATACTATTCGTTTTCTTAATAATGAAAGTGTACGCGGCATTAATCTGGATTCATTGCTAGGTATTTCAGAACATCAATTAGTTTTAAAAAATCTTTTGCAAAACTTGGACAATTTTGAATTTACAGAAGAAACAATAAAGAATGTACATGCTTCTTTAATGAGTTCTCCATTATCTTGGGAAACGGATTTTAAACTTGAGTTGGTTGGTAATTATCGTAATGTTCCCACAGTTGGATCCAGAGAGCCTTTTTTTGAAAATAAAGAGTACGCTCCTCATTACAATCTTGAAATAATTATGGCAAGTTATTTAAATCTGTTTAATTCCAGATTGAATGATATAGATAATTTAGATTTCCAAAAACATTTACTAACAGGAATAGCTTACTTTCATAACAAATTTTTAAACGAGATTCATCCATTTGCAGATGGTAATGGCAGAGTTTGCAGAATAATGATTGGTGCTATCTTAATGTCACATAATTGTCCTCCAATTTTTCCTGAAATAAATAGTCAGGAACAACAAATTGAATACATATCAAAAATTGTTCAATGTGAAAATGAAAAGAGCGATCTCCCTCTAATTGAGTATTTCGCAAATGGGATGACTCATTATCTAAATCGTATTTAATCTAGTTTTTACCGATTCAAAAGCTCCAATTCTTCAATAATTTGCTTTTTCATTATAGTATGAATATAATCTTTTGCCTCTGCATAAGAAATAGCATATTTACGTGGAATATTTTGTAAATGAGCCGGAAAAGTATTTAATATTTTATCATAATAAACGTCTAGTTCTTTTTCGTTTGGCATTTCAAATTTTAATCGTATTTGAAACCTTCTCAATAAAGCGATGTCAATACTGTGATAATGATTTGTGGCGCAAATAAGTAAGCTTTCATTGGGCAAATAATCAATCAATTGAATAATAGTGTTTACTAGACGTCGCATTTCGCCAACATCTTTATCGTCGCTGTCACGGCTTTTTCCTATTTGGTCAAATTCATCTAAAAATAAAACTGCTTTTTCGCGAATTGCCTTGTCAAAAAGAGCTTTTATATTTTTGGAAGTTTCACCAATTCGGGCATTAATTAAAGTACTTAAATTGATGATTACAATATTTTTATCTAAAGCCGTTGCAATAGCTTTTGCAGTTGTTGTTTTGCCACAGCCGGAATGTCCGTGCAGTAAAATTTTATGATCTACTTTAAGATTGTACTTTTTTAATTCCTCAATATATTGATGCTCTTTGATCGTTTGTGCTAAAGCAGATTTATTTTCATCACTAAAAAGCACATCACTCAATGCTATTTTTTCGGTATCGTTTACGGTAAGTTCGTACAGATTCATCTGAGTTTTTATTTGCTGCAAAATTAGATTTTATTCCGCAATATTCTCGGTAGAAATTTGCTTTCCCAAAACCGATTTCAAAAAACAGATATTTTAATTCTTTATAGCAATTCAAAAAGTTTTTCTGTAGTAATTACTTCTGCAAATTCATTGTTTAAACTGGCTAAACTGGTTTGATGAATTAATTCTGAATCAAATTTTTCACCATTAATTCCAATTCTGTCAAATGTAGCCGTGGCATCTGCGATTAATAAGTTTTCATAACCGTAATTTCCTGCCATTCGGGTTGTAGTAGAAACGCAATGATTTGTAGTTAACCCAACAATAACAAGATTTGTTATTCCTTGTGTGTCAAGTCTTTCTTTTAAATCTGTTCCGATAAAAGCACTGTTTACGTTTTTTGAAATGATTGGTTCTCCGTCAATTGGTTTTACTTCGTCTTTGATTTCAAAACCTGGATTTGAGGCATGTAATTTTGAATTTGGATGTACAGAACTGTGAACAATATGAAAAATAGGCAATTGAAGTGTTCTCCATTTTTCAAGAATTTGAGCCATTTTTGCTTCAGCATCTTTGTTATTTCGGTTTCCGCCCCAAAAATCTTCTTCGTTAAAACCTTTTTGAACGTCAATTATAATTAAAGCCGGATTTTTTTCTCTTAGTTTCATTTGTATCTCTTTTTGATTATTAGATTACAAATGTAGTTTGGTACTTATTGTTGAAAAAGGACAAACAATAGTCGTTTTAAGCCAGTATGTTTTTAATCGTTGTTGGCAATGCATAAACATGCTGATCCAGAACAACTCTTAATTGTTTAGAGGTTTTATAACCGCATAAATGAGCGATATGTTCTATTTTATAATCTGAATTGGCGAGCAGGCTTTTAGCCTTTTCAATTCTCAATTTAGTTCGGTATTCGGCGATTGTAATTCCCGTTTCTTTCTTAAAAATACGGGTTAGATTTCTTGGACTTATGAAAACTAAATCAGCTAAAAATTCAATATTCGAAGTCTTTTCTAAATTATAAATAATCCAATCCTGAATCGTATGAATTTTTTCGTCACGATGATTTCTGTTTTGCAAATACACGCTTTCCTGTTCGTCGCTTCCGTTTCTTCGTTTATAAACTACAAGCTCTTTGGCAATGGCAGTTGCAGCTTCTTTTCCGTGTCTTTCTTCTATTATAAACAAAGCCAAATCGATTCCGGTTACAATTCCAGCGCTGGTATATACGTTATCAGATTTGGTATATAAAGTGTTGGTTTGAACTTTTAAAAGCGGAAAATCTTTCTTCAGTTTTTCAACAAGTTTCCAATGCGTCGTACATTCTTTATGGTCTAAAAGTCCTGATTTTGCAAGCAAAAATGCTCCCGTACAAACACTGCAAATTGTTGCTTGATTTTTGTTTGCATCTTGCAGCCATTCAAAAAAAGAAGGTTCTTCAGCAAGTTTTGCTAATTGATGTGTACTAAATCCCGAAACAAAAATAATATCATTTTTTTGAGGATTTGTTTCCGTAAATTGCGTTAAAGAAGAAAGCTCTAAACCTGAATTAGAATTCATGGAAGTTTGACTGCTCACGAATTTCAACTGATAATTGAAAACCAGATTATTAGCTTCCTGAAATACTTCTACAACACCGCTTAAATCAAGTAATGAAACATGTTTAGGAATGTAAAAATAAACCGTTGATTTTAATTTTGTCATTTAAAAGAAAGTTCTATTTTAGTTTTTCCTTAAAAAAAGCAATAGTTCTCGTCCATGATAAAGTGGCGGAAGCTTCGTCATATCTTGGTGTTGTATTATTGTGAAAACCATGATTTACGTTTGGATAAAAGTAAGCGGTATTTTCTACTTTATTTTTGTTAAGCACTTCCTGATAAGCCGGCCAGCCTTCGTTTACACGAGTGTCTAAACCTGCATAATGCAATAACAAAGGCGTTTTTATGTGTTCGGCTTCTTCTTTGGTCGGTTGTCCGCCGTAATAAGGAACGGCTGCGGCCAAAGTAGGTATTTTAACGGCCATCATATTAGAAATCCATCCACCAAAACAAAATCCTACTACGCCAATGTGACCGTTGCAATCTTTGTGTACTTTTAAGTATTCATAAGCGGCAATAAAATCCTCGAGCATTTCTTCTTTGGTTCGCTTTTTTTGCAATTCACGTCCGTCATCGTCATTGCCGGGATAGCCACCTAAAGGCGATAAAGCATCGGGAGCAAGTGTTATGAAACCTTCGATTGCAGCACGTCGACCAACATCTTCAATATACGGATTAAGGCCTCGGTTTTCGTGTACAACGATTATTCCGGGTAATTTCTTTTTGGTTTCAGAAGGTTGGGAGAGAAGCCCTTTAATACTGCCGCCGCCTTTTGGAGAGTTGTAATTTATATAACCCGTTTTTAATCTTGGATCTGTTGGAGGAACCAAAATGCTGTCGACATAATTGGGTGTCATAAAACTTAAAAGCGAAGGCAACGTAACGGCTCCTACAGCAAATATGGAGAGTTTTTCGACAAATTGTCTTCTGTTGATTTTATTATGAGCGTAATCATCATATAAATCAAATACTTCCTGACTGATATCTTCTTTGGTTAGCTTTTCCATAATTATTTAATTTTTGAAACTAAATTATGAAATAAAACGCATTATAATGATGATTATTTTTTTGCTACGAATTTCACGAATTTCCACTAATTTTTTTAAAATTTTATTCGTGGAAATTCGTGGCAAACTTTCTTCTTATAAACTTTTTAGTTTTTTCATGAAGACAGGAAATACGTCATTCAATTCTTCAAATAAAGGATTTTTGCGATGTTTTAGTTTGATTTCGCTGAACAATTTTAAACCAAGTGCAAATTGTGTTGCTTCAGATTCACTGTCGAATATATTTTTGTCTTTTATTCTTTCAATGATATCAAATATTTCGTCGTGATTATCAAATTCAATTCCCAGTTCTTTTGCCGGATGTGTATCGCCGTTTGCATATTGCTTTAGACTCAGTGTTAAGTGATATTTGTTTGATCTTTTTTCCATGGTATTTTAATTTTTTATTTGATCCATTTTTCAACAATAGCTTTAAAAGTCTCTTTGTATTGTTCACCAACGGTTATTTCTGCTTTATCAATAAATATGGAGTTTTTACTGATTGCACTAATTTTATCAAGAGAAACAATATAAGAACGATGTACTCTCATAAATTTTGAAGAAGGCAGTTTTTCTTCTAAAGCTTTTAGTGAAATTAGCGAAAGGACTGCTTTTTGAGAATCGTCGAGATGTACTTTTACGTAATCTTTTAAACTTTCGATATAAGAAATATCTTTAAGAGAAATTCTAACCCATTGATATTCTACTTTTAAGAAAATAAATTCATCATCTGCCGTAATAGACTGAAAGTGGTTAGAAGTATCTTCTGCTATTTGCAAAACCTTATTGGCTGCGCGCAAAAACTCTTCATAACTAAAAGGTTTTAAAAGATAATCAACAGCATTAACTCTGTAACCTTCAATTGCATAATGATTGTAAGCCGTAGTAAAAACAATTTTAGGTATTGTTCCCGGTTGCTCCTGCAAAAGCCTGGCCAATTCCATTCCCGTTAAGTTTGGCATATTAATGTCAAGAAAAACAACATCAGGCTGTTTCTCACGAATTAAAGTCAAGGCTTCTACAGCATTATCGCAACTCGCACACAATTCTAAAAAAGGCGTTTGTTCAATAAAAGTTTGCACCAATTTTAATGCGAGAGGTTCATCATCGACTGCTATACATTTTAATATTGTCATTATTCTAAAGTTATTTGCAGTTTTACATTATACATTCCATTTTTAGCAATTCCGGCTATTAACGAATGTTTATTTGGATAAATTAAATGCAGTCTGCGTTTTGTATTTGTTAACCCAATACCGCCTTCATCAGATGTTGAAGATTTTTCGAAATAAGTATTTTCTACTTCAAATTCGAGATTGCTTCCATGCTGCGTAAGCGAAATATGAATTTCGCTTTTATCAGTGGCATGCACACCATGTTTAAAAGCATTTTCTACTAAAGGTAGTAATAACATTGGAACAATTGGGTAATCATGAAGTTTTTGTGGAATGTCTGTAGTAATCGTTAATTTGCTGTTGGCACGAAGTTTCATCAAAGCAATAAAATCCTTCATAAAGGCGGCTTCTTTTAGCAATGTTGTCGTTTCTTCAGTACTGTAAAGCAAATATCGCATCATGCGGCTCAACGTATGCAATGCATTTCTAGAATCCTCAATATCAGTATAAGTCAGCGAATAAATGCTATTTAAGGAATTGAAGAAAAAATGTGGATTAATCTGCGCTTTTAGCATCGCCAATTCGGCCATTGTTTTATCCTGTTCCAGTTTTTGCTTGTGTTGTGCAGCTTTCTGCCAATGCTGTAACATTGCCCAACTTGTACTGATTCCTAAAACCAGTAAAGTAAGCATAAGCACATAATTGTCGAAATAAGGATTTCTGTATTTTTTAAATCCTAAAACGAGACTGATTTTATTGTGAAGATCTGTTTGAGAAGTATAAAAATAGGCAATAAACTGCATGGCAATAATGGCAAGAAAAGCCCAAATTAAATAGGGCGAAGTATTGTCTTTTATTATTGTTTTTGGAACTATGATTTTGGCATTAGAATAGAAAATAATAATTAATAAAACCAATATAATCATCTGCCAAAGCCAAAAAACAGACGGAAGCACTACATTCCATGTTATTGGAATGTAAAACAGCATAATAAACCCCAATAATAACCAGCCGAAAATGTGTATTCCGGCAAATAAATAAGGTCTTGAAATGTTTATTGACATTATAATTTATATTTTTTTTGACAATATTACATTTTATTTGAATGCAATTTGGAACCAATCGCTAAATAGAGATTTACAGTCCATAAAAACCATTTTAGAACCGACGAGTTTTAAAATTAAACACTTGTTTAGTTTTGAAGAAAATCCATCGGTTCTAAGGTTATCTCTATCGATTGTGTCAGGCTCTTCGTCTATTCGATATTTTTTGCGTATCTTAATTCTTTTATTTTGATATCGTAAATATAGAAATCACACATTTATCCAATGAATAAGCAATCTTTTTTAAGCATTTTAGCAGCATCAGTTATCATCGCCTCGTGTGGTAATAAAGACGACAAATCGGCTCAGGCCGGAGGTGCACCACAAGTTAAAGAATATAAAACACTGACTTTACAGCCAGAATCAGCAACTCTAAACACTGATTATCCGGCAAGTATACAAGGACAACAAAATATAGAAATCCGTCCGCGTGTTGAAGGATATATCGAAAAGATATATGTTGATGAAGGTGCGGTCGTAAAAGCCGGACAACCTTTGTTTAAAATTAATGCTCCTGAATATGAGCAACAAGTTCGTACGGCATCTGCCAGTATCAAAAGCGCTCAGGCAGCGGTAAGTACAGCAAAATTAGCTGTAAATAAAGTAAAACCGCTTGTTGAAAAAGAAATCATCAGTAAATATGATCTTGAATCGGCACAATATAATTACGAATCAGCTTTAGCAACCTTAGCACAGGCAAATGCAGCTTTGGTTAATGCAAAAGTAAATTTGGGTTATACAACCGTAACCAGTCCGGTTGATGGTGTTGTAGGTTCAATTCCGTTTCGTTTAGGAAGTTTGGTAAGTTCTAATAATGCAGAAGCTTTAACCACAGTTTCAAGTATTGGAAACGTTTATGCGTATTTTGCCATGAACGAAAAAGTACTTTTAAACTTTACACAAAGTACAGGTACGCTGGCTCAAAAAATCAAAGAATTTCCTCAGGTTTCCTTATTACTTTCAGACGGATCAACTTATGGAGAAAAAGGAAGAATTGAAACTGTAAACGGTTTAATTAATACAGAAACCGGTACGGTAAATATCAGAGCTCGTTTTCCAAATCCAAGAGGAGTTATCAGAAGCGGAAGCAGCACAACAGTTAGAATTCCAAACGAAGTAAAAGAAGGATTAATTATTCCGCAAAGCGCAACATTTGAGCTTCAGGATAAAATTTTCGCAGTAACTGTTGGAAAAGACGGAAAAACAAAAAATACAAATATTACGATTTTAGACAATAAAGCCGGAAATTATTATGTAGTAACAAGTGGTTTAAAGGCCGGAGATCAAATTGTTTTAGAGGGAGTTGCGACGCTTAAAGACGGAACTGAGATTAAACCTCAAAATCAAAATGCCGAAACTGTATACGCCGATTTAAAATAAGAAAAAATGTTTAAAATATTCATACAAAGACCTGTCCTCTCGACGGTAATATCTGTTATTATTGTCATTCTGGGTGTTTTAGGACTGGTAGCGCTTCCTATTTCTCAATATCCGGATATTGCTCCTCCAACGGTAAACGTTTCAGCGAGTTATACCGGTGCTAATGCAGATGTGGTACTAAAAAGTATCGTAATTCCGCTTGAAGAGCAAATTAATGGTGTAGAAAACATGACATACATGACTTCTACAGCAACAAACGACGGAAATGCTTCTATAAAAATCTTCTTTAAAGTAGGAACAAATCCTGATTTAGCGGCGGTAAACGTGCAAAACAGGGTTTCTAGAGCCACCAGTTTATTGCCTGTTGAAGTTACTCAGGCCGGAGTTACCGTAACTAAAAGCCAGAGTAGTAACTTATTGATTTTCTCTTTATACAGTGATGATAAAGCGTACGATCAGACTTTCCTTCAAAATTATGCAAAAATCAACCTTGTTCCTCAAATTCAGCGTGTGGTTGGAGTAGGAGACGTAACGGTTTTTGGAGCAAAAGATTATTCGATGAGAATCTGGCTGAAACCGGATATCATGCAGCAATATAAACTGATTCCGAGTGATATTTCGGCAGCTTTGGCAGAACAAAATATTGAAGCTGCTCCGGGTAAATTTGGTGAAAACGGAAATCAGGCATTTCAATATGTAATTAAATATAAAGGACGTTTAACGAGCGCTCAGGAATTTGGAGATATCGTTATAAAATCTGTTGGAAACGGACAAATGCTTCGTTTGAAAGATGTTGCCAAAGTAGAGTTAGGATCTCTAAGTTATTCGGCAACGATTAAAACAAACGGTGTAGAATCTGCAGCAATGGCCATTAGCCAGACTCCGGGATCAAATGCGCGTGATGTAATTAATAATTCTAAAAAACTGATTGAAGAAGCGGCAAAAAACTTCCCAAAAGGAGTAAAATATACGCTTCTAGTAGATGTTAACGAGAATCTGGATGCTTCTATTGAAAAAGTAATTCATACTTTGATCGAAGCTTTTATACTGGTTTTTATCGTAGTATTTATTTTCCTTCAGGATTTTAGATCGACATTAATTCCGGCCATTGCGGTTCCGGTAGCGATTGTAGGAACGTTTTTCTTCCTGAATTTATTCGGATTTACGATTAACTTATTAACGCTTTTTGCAATGGTACTTGCGATTGGTATTGTCGTCGATGATGCCATTGTCGTCGTCGAGGCGGTGCATGCCAAATTAGACCACGGTTATAAATCGTCTAAAAAAGCCACAATCGATGCGATGGATGAAATTTCCGGAGCGATTATTTCGATTACGCTGGTAATGGCGGCCGTATTTATTCCGGTAACATTTATTACAGGTTCAACAGGGGTTTTCTACAAACAATTTGGTATTACATTAGCGGTTGCGATTATTCTTTCGGCAATTAATGCCTTGACTTTAAGTCCGGCTTTGTGTGCTTTACTTTTAAAACCGCATGCTGACGATCATAAACATAAAAGTTTTATTCAAAGATTTTATACATCGTTTAACGTTGCATTTGATAATGTAACAGAAAGATACAAACGTTCTGTTAGTTTTCTTTCAGTCAAAAAATGGATTGTTCTTGCAGCTATTCTTATTGCTGGTGCAGCATTATTTTATATGATGAAAACGACGCCGTCAGCTTTCGTTCCTGCTGAAGATCAGGGAACTGTTTTTGCTAATATTAGTTTGCCGCCATCAGCTTCGATGGAACGTTCTGATATTATAGCGAAAAAAGTAGACAGTATTGCCAAGACAATTCCGGGTGTTAAAAACACGCTTCGTATTGTAGGGCAAAACTTTACAGCGGGAGCGGGAAGTGCTTACAGTATGGTTATTGTAAAACTGGAAACGTGGGACAAACGTGATTTAAGTGTTAATGACGTAATTGGTCAGCTTTTTGCTAAAACAAGCGGCATTCGTGAAGCCAATATCTTCTTTATTTCTCCACCAACAATTCAGGGATTTGGACAAAGTGGTGGATTTGAATTCCAACTTCAGGATAAAGGAGGTCATACAACGGCAGAATTCTTTAAAGTGAATACTGAGTTTTTGGAAAAATTATCAAAACGTCCTGAAATTCAATATGCAACAACACCATTTAATCCAGGTTTTCCTCAATATATGATGGATATTAATCTGGCAAAAGCGAAAGATGCAGGCGTTTCTGTAAATACGATTTTGTCAACCATGCAAGGATATTATGGAGGTTTATATGCTTCGAATTTTAATAAATTCGGGAAACAATACCGTGTCATGATTCAGGCTTCTCCTGAGTTTCGTACAAATACTGAAGGACTGAATAAAATTTTCGTTAGAAACAGTTCAGGAACGATGGCTCCAATTACAGAATTTGTGAAAATGACAAGGGTTTTTGGTCCGGAATCTATTTCAAGATTTAACCTTTTTACCTCTATTTCGATTACAGGTGCACCAAATCCGGGTTTCAGTTCCGGAGATGCTATTAAAGCAATTCAGGAAGTGGCGGCAGAAAATCTTCCGGCAGGTTATGGTTATGAATTTTCAGGTTTAACACGTGAGGAATTAGCATCAGGAAGTGAAACTATTTTCATCTTCATTTTGTGTTTGGTTTTCGTTTATTTCTTGTTAAGTGCACAATACGAAAGTTATATTTTGCCTTTTGCGGTATTATTCTCGATTCCGTTTGGATTGGCGGGAGCCTATTTATTCTCGATTATATTCAAACTAAACAGTAATATTTACTTGCAGATTTCATTAATCATGCTGATTGGATTGCTTGCCAAGAATGGTATTTTGATTGTTGAATTTGCTTTGGAAAGAAGAAGAAAAGGTCTGCCAATTGTTCAGTCTGCAATTGAAGGAGCTGTAGCGCGTTTACGTCCAATTTTAATGACATCTTTTGCCTTTATTTTAGGACTTGTTCCTTTAATGTTTGCTTCCGGAGCAGGAGCTGTTGGTAACAAATCGATTGGTACAGGTGCAGTTGGCGGAATGTTGATTGGAACCGTTTTAGGAGTATTTGTTATTCCGGTATTGTTTATCGTTTTCCAGACTTTACAGGAAAAAGTTAGCGGTCCTGCAAAAGACGGTTATGATGAAGATGACGACGAGGAAGTACAACTATTAGAAACTCCTAAAGAGTAATAATTTAATTAAGAAAACAAAGATGACTCATAGTTCAAATAAATATATTTTAATGGTAATTGCAGCCACTCTTTTGAGTGCCTGCGTTACCAAAAAATACGAAAGTCCCAAGACAGTTTCGACGGAAAAGTTGTTCCGAGACCAGGCTGCTGCGGATTCTACAACTATTGCGAATATGCCTTGGCAAAGTGTTTTTAAAGATGCTAAACTGAATGCTTTAATTCAAAAAGGTTTAGACCAGAATCTGAATCTTAAAAATGCTATCGAAAACATCGTTCAGGCGCGTGCGACTTTGCGTCAGAGCAAATTGGCATATTATCCAACGTTGAATATCGATGCCAATGTAACACGTACAAAGCAATCAGAAGCGGGATTGAATTTTCCGGCAGGAATTAATATCAATACCTTAACAACGACTTACAAACTTGGTTTAAGTACTTCGTGGGAAGCTGATATCTGGGGAAAATTAAGCAGTACAAAAAGAGCTGCTTTAGCAACTTATCTTGCTACAGATGCTGCTAAACAAGCTGTTCAGACACAATTAATTTCAGATATTGCCAACAATTATTTCTTGTTATTAGCTTTTGATAAACAACTTGAAATAACAAAAGAAACCTTAGAAAGCCGTATCAAAAATGTAGAAACAATTAAGTCTTTGAAAGAAGGTGCAATTGTTACCGGAGCTGCTGTTGTGCAAAGTGAAGCCAATCGTTATGCAGCAGAAGTTTTAATTCCGGATTTAAAACAAAGTATTCGCGAAACCGAAAATGCATTGAATATTCTTTTAGGACAAGCTCCGGGTGAAATTGAAAGAGGCGTTTTGGGCGATCAGCAAATTCCTGAAAATATTGCGATAGGTTTACCTTCTCAATTGCTTCAAAATCGTCCTGATGTTCGTCAGGCTGAATTGAATTTCAGAGTTGCTTTTGAATCGACAAACTTGGCACGTACTTATTTTTATCCAAGTTTAACATTGACAGCAAGCGGTGGATTTTCGAATTTACAATTGACAGACTTTTTTACAAATTCTGTTTTTTATTCTATTATTGGAGGTTTAACGCAGCCACTTTTTAATCATGGTCTTAATAAAGCCAGATTAACAACGGCGCAATCTCAACAATTGCAGGCGTTGAATAATTTTCAACAAAGTCTTTTGGTTGCAGGACAAGAAGTTTCGAACTCTTTGTATGCGTATCAAATGGCCGTTGAAAAACAAGATTCAAGAGCAAAACAAATTGAATCATTGACAAAAGCAGTTGATTTTACGCAACAACTTTTAGAGTATAGTTCTGCTACCAATTATACAGATGTATTAACATCTCAACAAAATCTTTTGGCGGCACAATTAAGCGGGGTAAATGATAATTTACAAAAGCTACAGGCATTAGTTGATTTATATCGCGCTTTGGGCGGCGGTTGGAAATAATATTTGATATCTGTATTTTTAACATCTTGTCGGTTGTAAAAGACTATTCGTCGATTAGTTTTGTGTTTCTGTATAATGAATGCCTTAAAAGTATTTATTGGCACTACTTTCGCTTTGTTTAAATTAATTAACACTAATACCACAAAAATGAAAAAATTAGGAATTGCATTAATACTTTTAATGAGTGTTTTTGCCCATGCACAAGTTTCAGTCAATGTCAATATTGGTACACCACCAAATTGGGGTCCCGCTGGATATGACGACAGCAGATATTATTATTTGCCGGATATCGATGTTTATTATGACGTAACTCAAAGCCAGTTTATTTATGACAATAACGGTAATTGGGCGCGCGTAAACAGATTGCCTTCAAGATACAGAGGATATGATCTTTATAATGGTTACAAAGTAGTTTTAAATGATTACAGAGGAAATGCTCCTTATACGTACCACAAAAAACACATAACCAATTATCCAAAAGGATATAAAGGAAAACCTCAGAAAAACAGAGGAAACAAACCGGAGAAACAAAATAAACCGGATAAGCATAATAATGGTAATGGTAAAAATGATAATGGTCATAAAGGAAATTCCAAAGACCATAAAGATAACGGTCACCACTAATTAAACAAACATGACTTTAAAACGCCTCAAGTAATTGAGGCGTTTTTTTGTTTTAGAGTAAAAAAAATTAGCATAAAATACTATATTAGTACCATCAATTTAGAAACAATTACAATCAATAAAAATCTGGTAACACCAAACAGAATCAATTAAATGGAAAATATCACAGTCATTATTATGTTGTTGTTCGGGGTGGCATTCCTGAGCCTTTTAAGTAAAAAATATAATTTTCCTGTTCCAATTGTGCTTGTACTTTGTGGTGTAATTATCAGTATTATTCCCGGACTTCCCGTAATTGCACTAAATCCCGAAGTAGTTTTTATTATCTTTTTACCACCGCTTTTATATCACGCAGCCTGGTACACAAGCTGGTCTGAATTTAAACAAACTATTCGTCCCATAACGCTTGCTGCTGTGGGTTTGGTTTTTTTTACAACTTTTGCAGTAGCAGTTGCCGCACATTGGCTTATTGAAGATATTTCATGGCCATTGGCATTTTTGCTTGGGGCAATCGTTTCTCCTCCCGATGCAGTTTCGGCAACAGCCATTACAAAAGGTTTAGGTTTGCATCCCAGACTTATTGCCGTTCTTGAAGGCGAAAGTTTGTTGAATGACGCGAGCGGACTTGTAGCTTATAAATATGCATTAACAGCTATTACAGCAGGAAATTTTGTGCTTTGGCAGGCAGGATTAAACTTCTTTATCATGTCGACACTTGGTATTGCAATTGGTGTAGTCGTTGGTTTTGTAATGAGTATTATTCATAAAAAGTTTGTTTGCGACGATGTTATCGAAGCTACGCTTACTTTGCTAACACCTTTTGCATCTTATTTAATAGCAGAACATTTTGAATGTTCGGGTGTTTTGGCGGTCGTAACAACAGGTTTGTATCTTTCTGCAAGATCAGGCACTATTTTTACGCATGAAAGCCGCATTATGACCAATACAATCTGGAGCGTTCTTACGAATATATTAAACGGTTTAATATTTATTTTAATCGGGCTACAGTTGCGTTCTATTATTTCTGGAATTGGTCATTATTCCGGAATGTCGTTATTTATTTGGGGAGGAACAGTAAGTTTAGTCGTGATTTTAGTTCGGTTTTTATGGGTTCTTCCTGCGACTTTGCTTCCAAGGTTTATCAGTAAAAAAATAAGGCTTAATGAAGAATTTGATTATCGAAACATGCTTGTTTTTGGATGGGCAGGAATGCGTGGCGTTGTATCTATGGCGGCTGCATTGGCGCTTCCATTAACGGTTAATGATAATGAAGAATTTCCGTTAAGAAACCTGATTATTTATCTGGTTTTTTGTGTAATACTTTCTACGTTGGTTATTCAGGGATTAACGCTTCCGTGGGTGATTAAAAAACTAAAAATACAGCCTTATTCGATATTAGCCGAAGAATATGAAATTAGGAATGTTATTGTATCTGAAACCATTGCGCATATCGAAGATAATTTTTCGTTACTGAATGATGATTTACTTCATAATATCAAAAGTAAATATGAAGTAAAGTTTAATCGTTTGCAGCGAACAGAACTTCCGGCCAATTTCTTTGGAGGAGGAAAAGTAATGGGAGGGGAGATTTTTAATGATTTTACCAGAATACAAATTGATTTGCTTAATGTAGAAAGAGCTAAATTAGAACTAATGCATAAAAAAGGTTCTGTAAACGAAGAGATTTTCAGAAAGATTGAAAAAGAACTCGATCTTGAAGAAACCCGTTTATGGATGGAAATGCATGAAGAGTAATTATTTTTTTGGATTTGATAGAGAATATCAAATCCAAAAAAATAATATTTATGCGATTAACTATTTTTAATTAACGGAATTACTTTTGTTCCGATGAATTCTATTGAACTCATTAATTGTTCATGCGTAAGTCCTGCATTATCCATTTGAAACGTAAATCTTGAGATTCCACCAAGCGCTTCACTGTGACGTAGAATTTTCTCAGCAACTTGTTCAGGGCTTCCTAAAACTAAAACGCCTTGTTTGTCGATTAAAGTATCAAATTTTTGTCTTGTTACGGGCGGCCAACCACGTTCTAAGCCTAATTTTGTCCAAAGTTCAGCATAACCAGGATAGTATTCTTCGATTGCTTTTTCATTCGTTCCTGAAACATAACCAGGAGAATGCAAACCAACTTTAAGTTCCTCAGGTTTATATCCTGCAGCCTGACCAGCTTCGCGATACAAATCGATTAGCGGACGAAAACGATGTGTTTGCCCTCCAATTACGGCAACCATCAAAGGTAAACCAAGTGATCCTGCTCTTACAAAAGATTCGGGAGTTCCGCCAACGCCTAACCAAATAGGCAGTTTTTCCTGTAATGCTCTCGGATAAACCGGAAGGTTATTAATCGCCGGACGAAATTTTCCAGACCAGTTTACAAATTCATTATCCCTAATTTGTAATAACAAGTCTAGTTTTTCTTTAAAAAGCGCATCATAATCATTCAGATTAAAACCGAAAAGAGGATAAGCTTCAATAGAAGATCCACGGCCTACGACGATTTCAGCTCTTCCTTTCGAAATTAAATCTAAAGTGGCATATTCCTGATACACCCGCACCGGATCTGCAGCGCTTAAAACATTAACGGCACTCGCCAAACGTATGTTTTTTGTTCGTGATGCAGCAGCACTAAGTATTACTGCTGTGGCCGAATCTAAAAATTCTTTTTTATGGTGTTCTCCAATTCCAAAAACATGAAGCCCAACCTGATCGGCAAGTTCAATTCTTTGAAGCAATTGCTCCATAGCGTCAACACTGCTTAAGGAGTTGTTGTCGCCATACATTGCCGAAGCAAAACTGTCTATTCCTATTTCTATCATTTAGTAAAGATATTAAAAAACTGTTTTTTTACTGGTTATTGGATATAAAAAAACGGGACAAAAAGTATTTCTACCTGTCCCGTTTTTAATTATTAATTGTAATAATAAGTTTTATTTCTTCACAATAGAAATAGCTTTATCGCCTTCATTGTTTTTAATAAAATAGATTCCCGAAGCGACTTCAGATATATTGATTACATTTCCTTTTCCTTCTTTAATTTTAATGCCCAAAGGAGAATAAATCTTCCATTCGATTTCTTTTGATAAATGAAATGTTCCCGAAGAAGGATTTGGATAAACGACAAACTTTTTAGAATCCTCCGTTGGAATTTCAACTCCAAGATTACAGTTATGAACCATATATTCAACCTCTTTTGTATTAGTTCCGGCAGTATTGGTAACTTTTAAAGAGACTGTTTTAGTTCCTTCAGTTCCATAAAGTACATTATGCGGACCAATTCCTGTTGCTGTTGCGGGTGTTGCGTCATTGCCAAAACTCCAAACATAAGTATCAATTGTGCCAATAGAACCGGATACAAAAGTAACTGCAGTATTAATACATCCCATTTGTGGACTCACTTCAAAGTCTGCAACCGGTGTTGTTGCATTTCCTGATAAAGAAAATTCAAGTTTATTGACATTAATATCTGCTTCGTCAAACCAAAGTGTAATAACATGTACACCTTGCGTTAAAGGAATATTTGGAATTGTTGCAGTTTGCCAGTTCTGAAATCCACCAGTATTGGGAATATTGAATCTGCCCGAAACATTTACGCCATCAACTTCAATGTGTAAAGCTTTGTTCGCATAAGGTGTTGAAACTCTTAATTTAATATCATAATTACCTGTAGTATTTACTTTTGAAGTGTATTTAAGCCATTCATTTTTTGCAACGTACGAAATATTAAATCCGCCTTCATTACAAACTTCGGTTCCTACGCCATCTCCGGCTCTGTATTGTGTATCTCCACCGCCATTTGAATCAAAAACGGCATTTGGGCCAATATCATAATTTTCAGCTTCAATAATTCCCGGAATCTGAGCAATTAATCCCTGATAAGGCGCACTTGGAAGCGTTGTTGCCGTATAAAATGCTGTATAAGTTATTGTTCCTGTAGCAGGAGCCTGAAACGTTTGGTTAACAGCTCCGCCCTGACCCCAATGATCAAAATCATATCTTATATTGCCAACATATTGCGGAGTTGGAGCATTTAGTGTTTGTACTTTGGCGTTTGCAACAACTTGTTTGGTAGCAGGCGCTACAACTGGTTTTTGGTTAAATTCTAAATTGAGTAATGCTGGTGAACTCGTAACTGTAACATCAACCAAATTAGGTTTTATGTCTACAAATTTTGTAGCCGTTAAGCCGTTGCTATCGGTTACTTTTACAGTAAATCGGTACCATACATTTGGTGTTTTCTCGCCTTGGTTTGATGCTACGAAAGTGCCCAATTTCACGCCTTGCGGACTTGCACCGGGATGTGAGTGTCCGGCTCCCGGAATATCTTCGTGAAATAAATCAATACTCCATGAAAAAGCACTTGCAGGTAATTCTCCATCTTCAATATCAGTTGCAGTAGCTTCAAAATTTACAACATCATCAGCATTCCATTTTAAGGAAGCCAAAGGAAATTTTAAAGTAACTGTTGGTGCATTACTAAACGGAGTTACGGTAAGTGTTGCCGAATTACTTGTTGCGTTTCCTGCTGTATTGGTGACGATAACTCGATAAGCTCCTGCATTTGCTGTCGTTACGTTTGGAATTGTATAACTCGCCGCTGTAGCGCCGTTGATATTTACATTATTAAATTGCCATTGATAGCTTTGTCCTACGCCGCTTGCCGTAACATTAAAAGTTACAGGATAAGTTGCCATAATCGTTTGTGATTGCGGATGATTTACAATAGTTGGAGCAGCGGTTTCTATATAATCAAGTTTAATTAATGAACCGTTATTGCCGTAAGCACAGTAATAAATGTAACCGTCGTTTCCTAACATCATACCAAGCGCCTGTTGTTGCGGAGCTTCATAAAATTCAGTCGAAACAGGATCAGCAACATTCGGATCAAAAGATCTTATGGCATTTCTGACATAGTCTTTAATAATGAATTTTCCCTGAAGATTAGGATAACGAGATGTTGTCGGATTGTATAATACACCATTTGTTAACGCATTTCCAATACTTCCGGTTGCGTAAGTAAATATCGGGTTGGTAAATAAATTTGTTTCCGTTTGTTTTCCGTCGCCACCTTGTGGATGCCCCCAACCGTAGTTACGAATCGTTGGATTGCTGATTTCATTTATTTCTTCCCATGAAGTTCCAACATCCAAAACAAATAATTTATTGGCTGTGGCATTAGCAATAAGTCTCCACGGATTTCTGAATCCGTACACCCAAATACTTTGCCTTTGTATAGAACCTGTTCCATAAAATGGGTTTCCCGGTGCAGGAAGTCCATTTTCGGTAAGACGCAATATTTTTCCTTTATATGTATCTAAATCTTGCGCGTTTGTGTCTTGTTGACTATCTCCAACAGTTACATATAGAAAACCATTAAAGAATTTTAAGTCACCGCCATTATGAAATCCTGCACCAATAGGTTCTAATAATAAAATTTCCTGTCTGGCTAAAACCTGATTGGCATTATTGATTTGTATTCTTTCTATTCGATGTCTGATCACAGTTCCGTCATCAATAGAATAAAATACATAAATATATCCGTTAGTTGCAAAATCAGGATGCAAGGTCAACCCAAGCAATCCTTGCTCTTTATCTGTAACAGTTGTTACCGTAAAGACAGTTGAAACAGCATTGTTTTGAAACACTTTTACAATACCGGCTCTTTCGGCAATAAATATTCTTCCGTCAGAAGATTGTTCTAATGATAAACCTTCTTTAATTACCGCAGTAGGAGCGAGGGTTTGTGTAATGTACTGGCAATTTGCCTGCCATGAAATCAGTAAAAAGAAAGCAAATAATAAAAATTGCCTTAATTGTTTCCTCTGATTTCCTCTAAAATTTAGTTCTTTTTTCATAAGTTATTTTTAGTAGATTTTATTGTGGGTAATCAAATTTAACATTTTTTTTACTACTAAACCTATTTTTGGTTTATTAAAATATTTCATTAACAAAAAGATATAAAAAGCTATTATGTATTTGATTATGTGTAAAATAAACTAAAAAATGTATTATTTTTTATAAGATTTTTTTTTAAATTTGATGTAGCAATTTCTAGCCAATAACCATTATGGAAAAATTGAAACGTCCGGTTTATCTCAAACCTGGTACGGATGATTTTTTTAAAATGCTGCAACAAGAAGTGAAAGAAACCGTTTTAAAAAATTCATCATTGTATCTGGTTAATATATTTAAGTCTTTAGGACTTTTAGTGCTCTTTTTTCTGTTTTATGCCTGCGTGCTTTTATTTGGCAACAATACGGCTTTGCTCTTTCTGTTTTATATTTTATGCGGAATGAATATGATTGTGCTTTTTATAAACGCATTTCATGACGCAGCGCACGGAGCATTGTTTAAAAAGCCATTCCACAACCAATTATTTACATATTCGCTGGAACTTTTTGGTGGTAATCACTGGCTTTGGATCCGACGGCATATTGGTCTTCATCACGCATACCCAAATGTTCCCGATTGGGATATTGACATCAAACAAAGCGACATTATCAGGATTTTCCCAACCAGTCCGTTGTTCAATTACCACAAATACCAACATATTTATATGTGGTTTATTTATCCACTTTATAGCCTGAATTGGATCTACATCAGAGATTTTAAAGATTTTTTTGGAAAGAAAGACAACTATGTAAAAAAGGTAGTTGAAAAAATTCCGAAGAAAGAAATCTACATACTTTTTGCTGCAAAAGTGCTCAATCTTTTTTATTTGTTATTTATTCCGATGTTGGTACTAAATCAGCCCTGGTATTTAGTATTAAGCGCATGGTTTGCAATGCATCTCTGCGGAAGCATGTTGGGTGTAGTAGCTCTTGTTTCTACACATGTTGATGAAGATGCACATTTTCCTGTAACAGATGATAACGGAAATCTTTCAGCAACTTGGGCATTACATCAAATGATTGTAACTAAAGATTTTAGTACGGACAGCAAACTGGCTAATTTTTTATATGGAGGATTTACACATCACGTCGCACATCATCTTTTTCCCGGTGTTGGGCATACTTATTATCCTCATATTACACCTATAATCAGACGTTATGCAGAAGTATACGATCTTCCTTATACTTCTTATCCCTTTTATCATGCGGTGCGGTCTCATTTTAGAATGCTGAAAAACCATGGAGTAAAAGAGAATATTTTAATGACCGGAGAAATATAACCTAATAAATTTTTAATAAATTAAATAACCTAATTATAAAATAAATTTGGTTTTATGTAGTTAACTACGTAGTTTTGTATTGTAAATATAAAAACTATGAAACCAGTTATTATCCCGATCGAAAATCAATATGCAAATGCAGTTATAGATTTAGTTTTAAACATTCAGCAAAAAGAATTTAATATTGCCATTACTTTACAAGATCAGCCAGATTTATTAGATATAAAGAGTTTTTACTACGCTACTGGAGGCGGATTCTGGGGCGCTTTTATAAATGATGAATTGGTTGGTACAATTGCTTTAATTAAATTTGATGATAACGCGGCAGCAATCAGAAAAATGTTTGTGAAAAAGGAGTATCGAGGAAAAGAATTCTCGATTGCTCAAAAATTATTAGAGACTTTGATTCAATATTGTAAAGAAAATGGAATCGATGATTTATATTTGGGAACAGTATCAGTATTAGAAGCTGCTTTGCGTTTTTATGAAAGAAATCATTTTGTACGCATCGAAAAAGTATTGCTTCCGGAAGCATTTCCATTAATGAGTGCAGACAACGTTTTCTGCCATTTAAACCTAAAAGTATAAGAATGAATATTATAGATGAATCAGGAATTTTAGCCATTTCAACACGATTACAACGCTTGAGCGAGCAATTGCGCAAAGACGGCGCATTGCTTTATAAAGAATACGGAATTGACTTTGAGCCGAAATGGTTTCCTGTAATTTATACTTTATATCATAAAGAGGTTTTAAGTGTTGTTGAAATTGCAAATGAAATTGGCTATACACATCCTTCGACTATCAGTTTATTAAAAGAATTAGAAAAGCAAAAACTCATTCGGTCTAAAAAAGACAAAATCGATGAACGAAAACGGCTTTTGCAGCTTACGGCAAAAGGGCAGGAACTTATTTTAAAAATGAAGCCGGTCTGGGCTGTAATGACAAGTGTTCTAAGTGATATTGCCGACAATCAAAACAATTTACTTCAGGCGATTAATGAAGCCGAAAACAAAATTATGCATCAGAGTTTTTTACAGCGTGCTTTGCAATTGAAGAGCGAAGAAAAGAATTTGTAACGATTGATTTCAGATTTTTTTGTTTTAAATATTGTAAAAATAATATTACGAAATATTATAAAGATTAGTAAAAATTTAATATCATTGCAAAAAAAAGACTTGACAAACATTGATATTTATGAAACGAGTTTATCAATAGAAAATTCTATTGTTCAATATCTTTTCGAAAGCGCAGGCGATAAAAAAATCATTAAAGCAGTTCAATATTCTCGTTTTGAAACTCAAAATGGTGTGGCTATTTATAATTTAGGTTTTGGAGATTATAATTTTGAGACGAAAGATATTTGTGATAAGGAAAACAGCAATAATGGTGACATGAGAAATGTATTTAATACTGTATTGGGTACAGTGCCTAAATTCTTTGAAGATAATCCCGGTTTTCCTATCTATGTTCAAGGTAGCGATAGTTCAGAATCATTTGAAGAAGAATGTAGAAATGCATGCTCTAAAAACTGTTACGGAACCTGTAAAAATAAAAACAGAAGAATAAGAACCTATACTTATTTTGTAGATAAATATTTTAAAGAACTTTCAAAAGAGTACATTTTTTTTGGATTTGATGAAGAAGAAAATAACTTTGTGCAGTATGTTCCAAAAAATAAATACATTGCGGTGCTGGTTTATAAGAAAAAATAGATAATTTTGTAAAACAATTGGCGTTTATATTAATAGCAATTAAATATGAGGGTTATGGAAAAAGATAAAAAAATGGAGAACACAACAAACATCATTTCAATGTCTAATGCAACTAAGAAAAAGATTTCTAAAGTAGCAGATGAAATAAATGGTAAAAATTTGTTTACGGAGAAAATTGAACTGGCAAAAAAAACATTGCAAAATTTAAAATCCTTACCGATTTAAATTTGCAACTAATTATATAACGAAAAGCGATCTTAATAGATCGCTTTTTTTGTATCGGGTATTATCTTAATTTCTAAAAGAAGATTTTATAAAAATAGACAAGTATTTGATTTTGTGTATTTTTTGATAAAAGAATTGTGTAACTCAAAAGTTACTTATATATTTGTGTAACTTAAAAGTTACTCATTATGGAAAGAATAATCAAACACAACTATTTTTTTGCCCATTCTCCGGAAAAAGTGTGGCATTATCTAACCAACTCCGATTTGATGGAGCTTTGGCTAATGAAAAATAATTTTCAACCCGTTGTTGGAACTGACTTTCAGTTTAGGACCAATCCGGTTGCAGATTTGAATTTTGATGGAATTTTTTATTGTACCGTTTTAGAAGTTGAACCTTTTAAAAAGCTTTCTTACAGTTGGAAAAGCGGGCCCGGTGACGGTAAAATTACATTAGATTCTGTAGTAGTTTGGAAGCTTGAAGCAACTACAGAAGGAACAAAAGTTTACTTAGAACACAGTGGCTTTGATAAAGAAGAAAATCTTGGAATATACGATGCACTGAACAATGGCTGGCCAGGAAAATTTGTAAAAATAGAAAACTTAATAAACGCATAAAATGGCAACACCAACTCTTGACATATTTCAGGTTATTGGAGACTCCAGCAGAAGAAAAATGCTGTTATTGCTTAGTGAAGACCGACTAACAATTAACTCGCTTGCACATCATTTCGAAATGAGCCGTCCAGCGGTTTCTAAACACGTTAAGATTTTGCATAATGCCGGTTTTATTTCGATAGAAGATAGTGGGAGAGAACGTTATTGCAGCCTGAAAAAAGATGGTTTTGAAGAACTGAAAACCTGGATTTCTTATTTTGATGAATTCTGGGGTTCAAAACTGAAAAAATTAGAATCTTTGATGGATGATACTAAATTGACGAATTAAAGATGAGCAGCTTTGATATTTTACCGCAAAGTGCGCAATGATTTTTAATTTTTGGTGCTTTGTAAAAAACGCAAAGTTCACAAAGCTTCCTGAATAAAACTTTGTGAACTTTGCGTAATCCTTCGCGAACTTTGCGGTTAAACCTTTATAGTTTTATAAAATAAAATTGATATTTACTTATCTTTATAAAATAAAATTATAAGGATGACTATTCAGCAATTAAAATATATCGTAGCTTTAGACGAAGAACGCCATTTTGCAAGAGCGGCTGAAGTTTGTATGGTTACGCAGCCCGGACTTACGATTCAGTTAAAAAATCTTGAGGAAGAAATTGGAATCAAAATTTTTGATCGCAATAAAGTGCCGCTAACGCCAACTTTGCTTGGAACGGAGATTATCAATAAAGCAAAAAAAATTCTTCGTGAAGCTGATGAAATTCGGGATTTTGTGGTCAATGAAAAAAACCTGTTGGAAGGGGAGTTAAAGCTTGGAATTATTTCAACTTTATCACCTTATCTTATTCCGTTGTTTATTAAGGCAATGAAAGAAGCGACTCCAAAAGTACATTTCATTATCAGAGAAGCCAATACGGGACAATTAATGAAAGATTTAGAAACCGGCGCACTCGATGTTGTTATTATGGCAACGCCAACCGGAAATCCCAATTTAATTGAACATCCTATTTTTAAAGAACCTTTTGTGGCGTATTTGAATGAATTTCATCCAATGGCTAATGAAGAATTTTATGAAATGCAACCCGGCGATAAAACCGAATTGTTATTGCTTCATCATGAATTTTGCTATAATGCACAGCTTTTAGACATCTGTGGCTTAAAAAGTTCCGATAAAATAAAAGAACAATTTACGTACGATATCAGTTCGATTGAAACCTTAAAAAACTTAGTTCGTGCGCATTTAGGATTTGCAATAATTCCGCAGCTTTCTATTATGAACGAGGCAAAATCGGGGCTTTTTAAACCTTTTAAAGAACCAATACCCGTAAGAGAAATAAGTTTGGTGGTTTCAGATTCGTTTTCAAAGAAATTATTGCTCGAAAAAATGAACGAAGCCATTTGGAATTGCCTTCCCGAATCGCTTAAAAAAGATTTTGCGTACCGAAAAATACGCTGGAATGATTCGCCTTATTTTGTAAAAGCTGTTAGTAAGTTTATGTAGAAGTTTAAATTTCCAATAAAAAAATTCCAATACTTACTTAAAAGTATTGGAATTTGGAATTTAAAAATATTTGGAATTTATTTCTTAGATGCAGCAATAATCACTTTCGCAACAGCTTCAGGTTGTGAAATAAAAACTACATGGCTTCCTTTTATTTCTGTAATTTTCGTGTTAGAACGTTTGTACATCGCACGTTCAATATCAGGATTGATGCTTTTGTCTTCAGTCGCTACGATTCCGTAAGCAGGTTTAGTTCTCCAGGCTGCTTTTGTTATTGGAGTTCCAAAACCTTTAGCATAAAAAGCACCTTGTGAAGCGAACATAAAATCAGCATCTTCTTTACTTAAATCACCTGCAAAACCAGCGTGAAATTTAGCTTTGTCATAATAAGCGATTCCTTTATCATCCGGAGCCAATACACCATTTTCCGGAGCCGGAGGCGCAGTTTGTAACCATTGAATAGAGTTTTCGCCATTATCTGGCTGTAATGCAGCGATGTAAACCAATGCAGCTACTTTTGGGTGATTTCCGGCTTCTGTAATTACAGTTCCTCCCCATGAATGTCCAACCAAAATTGTTGGTCCGTCTTGTTTGTCTAAAGCTAAGTTTGTTGCTCTCACATCATCTTCAAGAGAGCTTAACGGATTTTGAACTATCGTTACATTATAGCCTTTTTTAGTCAAAATCTGGTATAATCCTTTATATCCTGAACCGTCTGCAAAAGCACCGTGAACCAATACTACATTTTTAATTTGAGGTGTTGTTTGTGCGTTTACATTTGCAGTTGTAAATACTAAACTTAATATGAATGCCGCGAATGCGAAATAGCGATTAAATGTTTTCATAATTGTAAATTTTAAATTGTTGTGTTATTTTTAAATGAAATTCCAGTTTTGAAATTCTAAATTCCAACGCAATTTTGTCATTTCGACGGAGGAGAAGTGCTTCGTACAGAATGCCGCCAATCTTTGTCGATTTTCTTGTGTGATTCTTCTCCCGAAGCTTCGGGATCAGAATGACAAGATTGCGTTGACTTTGTATTGAAAGTAGTTGGAATTTTTAATTATTGGAAATTAATTCAATGTTACAGTTAAAGTAATTTCAGTATTCAATAATTTAGAAATTGGACAAATTTCTTTTGCTTTTTGTGCTGCTTGCTGAAAATCTTCGGCTGAAATACCAGGAACTTTTCCGGTCAATTCTAATTGAATCAAAGTAATAGTTCCGTCTTCAAAAGTTACTTTGGCAACTGTGTCTAAATCTTCAGGAACGAATCCGGCTTCAGAAAGTAAAAAGCTTAATTGCATGGTAAAACAGCCAGAATGTGCCGCAGCAATTAATTCTTCAGGATTAGTTCCTACACCTTGCTCAAAACGGGTTTTAAAAGATAATTGAGCTTCGTTTAGTGTTGTGCTTTGAGTACTAATAGTACCTTTTCCTTCCATTCCTGTACCTTTCCAATTTGCGTTTGCTCTTCTTGTAAATTTCATGATTTCTATTTTTTAAAGTTGTTTTTAAATTTCTCAAATCAGTTGTTTGATTTTGATAGGACAAATTTATGGCGAAGGTGTTTATTAATCAAATTAATAATTTTTTACACTTATAAAAATAATTTATAATCATGATTTATATTTAACAAATTCCCTTATTATAGAAGTGATTAAGGATAGGTTCGATTACATTTGTGTTGCTGAAAAAAAACAGCATTACCAAAAATAATAGTATATGAAATTCATCATCGCCTTCTTTTTTTGCATTTCTGTTCAGGCAATTTATAGTATTGGTTCATACAAAAAAGGAGATATTTTATATAATTGTAGTGGAGAAGAAGTAAAACTATATGCTGATTCAAATACTAAAAGCAAAATTGTAACGGTTTTAAACGCTGCAGAAGATTGTATTGTTATTGATGATAATATAAAGAAAACAGCCCACACAGTTATAGAAATTAAGCCCAAGAAAGATGCAGAAGATGATTTTAAAGGATTCTCTTTATCTGGTTTTTGGGTAAAAGTAAAAACTAAAGACGGAAAAACAGGTTATGTTTTCGATGCTTATTTATCTAAAACAAAACCAGGGTTTGAATTGAGTAAATCTTATTTCGATCAGGAGTTTAAACTGATGAAATCAAAAGCTAAAAAACCAGATCCTAAAAAAGACAATGCTTATTCCAGTTCTTACATTTATAAAAACGGAGCATCAATTACAGAAAACGGAAGCGATTATGATAGTCACACTACTTATTTTATTCCGAATTTAACTTTAGAAGAAGCCTATTTTCTTCTTAAAACTTCTGATCGTATTCCTTCCTCAAAAGATTCCGGTGCTTACGGAATTTCAATTCAGTTTGATGGTACTGAGTTGAGTTTTTCTTCGATTTCTGAAAGTACGAGTATTAAGAAGGTTGATGGGAAAATGGGGAAGGGGATTGAGATTTTGTTTGAGGCTGCGGATTAGGTTTATTACTTATTCTTCAATGTAGAACTCATCATCTTCATGAAATGAAGATCCTCCAATTCTAATATATAAATCTGTAAGCTTTGAAGCAATATCATTTAAAAATTTATTATCAAGTTCTCGAAATTCTATTATTACTTTTTTAGAATTGAGTAAATCATCATAAAAAGAAGAAAGTGTTTTGGTATCATAAATACTTGTATACTTTAAGATACTTATAAACTTGATTCTAAAATCTTTATTGTCGGCTCCTAGTAATTCAATATGATGCATGATTTATTTTAAGTTGTATTTTTATAATGTACTTTCATTTAAAAAACAATCTATAATTTCATCTCCAATTTTATCGTTTAGAGAATCTTTATCTAATTTGAAAATAGAAACTTTCCCTAAACAACATTTATGTTGTTTGAATTTTTGCTCATTATCAATTATGTATGCATGAACATGATGGTTCTGAAATTGAACAAAAGAACTAAAGTTTGTTGTATTTGATGGATACAAAAGCATTGCTTTATCAGATTTCCAATAATCATTATAAACATACATTTGGCGTAAGTCCTGCGTTGAAGGTTTGCTGTAAGAAATGTTTTTCCATTTAGTATCTATAATGAATTTCATTTTATCTTTTTCGATAACAATATCTGGTCGAATTGAAATCCCATTCCAAAAATGTGTCGATTGCTGCCCATAAACAGTTACCTCTCTATCTGATTGTTTTAATCTGGCTAAAATATATTCTTCCCATAAATTATTCATATCGAATAATAAGGCTAACATGTTTTCTGAGCCACTAGAAATATTTGGAGCAAAATTTAATATAATGAATTTTGAAATTGCCAAAGCAGTTTCATAAGGAGCTATTTTTCTGGTTTTAGGAATTTTTGTAAACGTGGCTTCAGTAACTGAAATGTTTTTTACTTCAGGAAAATCTAGTTGTACCGTTTTACATTTGGAATATAAATAATTGCCTTTAGTGCATTTTTCTACAATATTTAAAGCTTTAGAAAGTATTTGATGAATAAGATGATCTTTGTCATAAACTTGATGAGTAGTGTAAAAATGCTCTTTATGAACTAAATTTTTGCTAATATGCCCTGCAAATTCTAATTTACCTTTTAAAGCTTTAACATTATTAGTTTCTTTATAATATTGTTTTATTAATCCCTGATGAATTAATAATTGAACTTCATTTAAAAACCATTCAAAGTAAATATCTAAAAGATGAATATTTTGTTTGTTAACATTTGCATTATTAACATTCTGAATTTTAAGTTTTTTAGTGACACGAAGCATTTCAATTAATGCTTTTTGCCACACATTAGTACTCTTACCATCATTATCGATTTTTGGCAAGATCTCAATTGTTAAACCGTCAACTTGAATAACACCAACAAATTGTTTAAACACTACACCATTGTGTTTTAAATCAAAATACTGATAATTATGTAGAGCATTTAATTTGGAAAGAGCAACAAAATGGCGTTGTTCGAACTTTCCTTTAATCGGAAGAAAGCTATGTTCAAAAACTTGTATTGTATTTTCTTTTAACATACTTAAATTAACAAAGTTTCTATAGCAGCTTTAAAATCAATTTCATTGAAAGGAATTAATTCGTACGATTTAATTATATCAATATCATTTCTAGTATCAAAATCTGCAAATATAGATGCATTATTATTTTTTGAAATTTCTTTTTCTCTTACAAATCCTCTTCCTAAGACCAAGCCTATTTTTCCGCAATCATTATAGAAATATTCTTGTAGTAGAGGAATAATCTCATTTTTAAAAGAATTTTCAAAATCTTCTTTTATAAAATAAGAATGGCCTAAAGTGTAGTTACGATCTAATAGTAATTCAACTCGTTGATTAATCTTTTCCATAATTAAAACTCGATCTTTAAAGTTCTTCTTTTGAACTATCGATGAATCTGGCATCATTTCAACAAAACAAAAACGTCTTCTTAAAGCTGTATCTAATGCTTCTACACTTCTGTCTGCAGTATTCATTGTGCCTACAATATATAAATTTGACGGAACTCCAAATTCTCTTTTAGAGTAAGGCAATTTTATTTTAAGTTCATTAGTGGCACCAAGCCTTTTGTCTTCTTCAATTAAAGTAATCAATTCACCAAAAATTGCAGAAACATTCCCTCTATTGATTTCATCAATAAAGATGGCATAATTACTACCTGGATCTGCTTCAGCTTTTAAACATAGTTTTTTAAATATTCCATCCTTAATTTCAAAACTTAGTTCTGTTTCGCCGTCTTCTAATTTAGGTTTTATTCCTTCTATAAAATCTTCGTAACTAAATGATTGATGAAATGTAACAAAATCGTAGTTTTTAATAATTATTCCTTCACTTCCATTAAAATTCTGAATCGAACTTAAAATATCAAACGCTTCAGGATAATATTGGTTTAATAACTCATTGTCTATAGTCCAATTTGATTCTTTATTTTTACTAAAATATAACGGTTCCGATCTTTCTCTTGCATTCACGTTAGGGCAATCTAGAATAGTATGTCTTTGTAATTGGCCCCAGATAGTATGTCTTACTGTTATTGATGAAGATAACTTTTCTTTGATTTTAATTACTTCATGATTATATATTTCTTTAACATTTGCAATTTTTAAATCTAATAGTGCAATACTAATTACTTGCCACCAGCTCAATTCTGAAATTAAATTTTCAAGAAATTGATCTCTTGATATAGATGATTCTTTAAGTGTAAATTTTTCAAAAAACTCATTTTGTAATTTATATGTTTTTCCAGTTCCTGGTGGACCATATAGAATTTGGTTTAACGAACTTTCAGTGTTATTATTCATAATAGAAGATGTTGTTGAATTGTTATTTGAAGATATTGAGATAATATCTGGTTCGGATATTATTGGAGTTAAATTGTCTTGTCTTGGATAAGAGTAATCTTTATAAACTTCAAATTTATTCGCTGGTATTTTATTAATTTTGTAAAAATTCTTTGCAAGAAAAACAATACTTGCGGACTTATTACCATCTACATATTGATTAAAGTCATTTTGGTACCAAGCTATTTTTTTAAATTTTGAGACCCAGTTTTTTTGCTTTAATTGATCATCATTTTGTGCAAAATCAATTATCTCAGCAACATATTGAATGTTACCGTGAACCGAATAGAATAGCTTAAAATAGCCATCGTCATTGATCTTGTTACGTAACATTTTTAATGTTTTATCTGTACCGGTTGGTGTTTTGGAATTCCATAATATGGTATAATCATCCCCATCCATATCATTTATAAGATTATCTTTCCATAAGGTATTATCAGCAGCCATTAATCCAATGACATCATCCAGCCATTCTTTTTTGATAGAATAAATAATACAAGAAAGTAAATAAGTGTAGTTTTTATTATTAACTACAGTAATTTGGTAAGAAGAAAAATATTCTTTTAAATCGGTAATGAAATTTTTAGGGTCATATTCTTTTTCAAATAATGCTTTTGAAATCATTGTTCTATGATTTTCACTTAAAATAGTAGCATTATTTGTTGGATCAAGAAGATAATTTATTGCATTTCCAATAGAACCAACAGGAACATTCTTTGGATTAAATTTGAAGGTTATTAATTTTTCAACCCAATGATTCATTCTTACATAAGCCATTGCTAAAGTTCTATTATCATCGTATTGATTGAAATAATCCTTGCTTTTTGCTTTGCTATCACAATATGAAATAATTTCAAATAATAAGTTGAGTATTTCATTGATGGTTTGCCTTTTAATAGCTAGTTTTTGCAAACCTTCATAATCAGCAGCTAATTTTTCTAAATCGGATTTGTCTTCATTATTTATGGATAGATTCATCCATTTTTGTAATGCATCTTGACCTTTTTGAAAAAAGAAATCTTGAGTATTAATTATTCTTTCAGTAAATTGATTTGTTAAATATTGTTCTATTCTATCTTTTATCATTTTTAATTAATTTTCTAATATTACTTATATATCCAACAAAGTTTCCAACATTAATCTAAATCACATATTTTCTTCCTAAGGATTAGACTAAATGTTTATTTAAAAACAAATGTCAGTATTTAGTAATTATCATCTTTACGGAAAACCATAACAAATCTTTGTTTTTTTAGGCAAGTATACTACTAAATAAAAATTAAACAGTAGGTATTAGTACTTGTTTTAATAAAAAAATAGTTCATACAAACATATTTATAGACTTTATGGTTTTCCTCTTTACACTTCCATATATAATCGATAATTTAGCACTCAATAATATCAGATTTAATTTAAAAATAATACTTGCTTAATGGCAGCCGAACACAAACAAAAATTAGAACAACAACTCTGGAATATCGCTAACACCCTTCGTGGAAAAATGGATGCCGATGATTTCAGAGACTATATATTAGGTTTTATCTTCTACAAATACTTGAGTACAAAAATGGATTTGTATGCTAACAAAAGTTTAAAACCGGATGGTCTGACTTATCAGGAAATAGAAGCGCATCCAAACGAAGCTATATTAATGCAGGAACTAAAACCTATGGCAATTGAAGCTTTGGGTTTTTTCTTAGAACCGTCTGAATTGTTTTCGGAGTTGGCTAGAAGAGGAAACGCAGGTGGAAAAAATAATTTTATTCTGGGAGATTTAGCCAAAGTACTGACGCACATTGAGCAAAGTACTATGGGCTCTGAAAGTGAAGAAGATTTTGGAAATCTATTTTCTGATTTAGATTTAACTTCTCATAAACTTGGAAAATCAGAAGCTGACAAAAACGAATTGATTGTAAAAGTTCTTGTTCATTTGGATGAAATTGATTTTGATTTAGAAAATACCGATAGCGATGTTCTCGGTGATGCTTACGAATACTTAATTGGTAAGTTTGCCAGTGGTGCCGGTAAAAAAGCAGGAGAATTTTATACTCCACAACAAGTGAGTAGTATTTTGGCACAATTGGTAACCGTTGGTAAAGACAAACTTAAAAGTGTTTATGATCCAACCTGTGGTTCCGGTTCTTTATTATTGCGCGTTGCTAAAGAAGTAAAAACTGTAAATGTTTTTTACGGACAGGAAATGAATCCTACGACCTACAATTTATGTCGTATGAACATGATTATGCACGATGTGCATTACAAACGTTTTGATATTAAAAACGAAGATACTTTAGAACGCCCGCAACATTATGATATGCGTTTTGAAGCTATTGTTGCAAATCCTCCATTTTCTGCAAATTGGAGCGCAAGTCCTTTGTTTATGAATGACGAGCGTTTCTCTGCTTATGGAAAACTTGCTCCCAGTAGTAAAGCTGATTTTGCTTTTGTACAACATATGGTGCACCAACTTGAGGATAACGGAACTATGGCGGTTGTCTTGCCTCACGGTGTTTTGTTTCGTGGCGGTGCAGAAGGGCATATTCGTGAATATCTAATAAAAGAAAAAAATTATCTGGATGCCGTAATTGGTTTACCAGCCAATATCTTTTACGGAACAAGTATACCAACGTGTATTTTGGTTTTGAAGAAAAAGAGAGAAAATCTTAATGACATTTTATTTATCGATGCTAGCCAGCATTTTGAAAAAGTAAAAACTCAAAACGTGTTACGTACGGAAGATATTGATAAAATTATTAGTACTTATCAAAATCGTATGGGAGAACCAAAATATAGTCATGTTGCTCTTTTGAGTGAAGTAACAACTAACGATTATAACCTGAACATTCCTCGTTATGTAGACACTTTTGAAGAAGAAGATGCGATAGATTTAAAAGCTATAACTGCTGAATTAAGAGAATTAGCAATTCTTGGTAAAGCGACCGATGCTACTATTGCTGAATTTTGTGCTGAATTAGGAATTGAAAGACCATTTTAATGAGCACGGTAATTTTAGATATAGAAAAGAAAAAAATACTTATTCCAAAATTGAGATTTCAAGAATTTAGAGAAGAATGGAAAAATAAGTCAATGAGAGATTTAACAAAAATTAATCAGGGACTTCAAATTCCAATTTCAGAAAGATTCTATGAAAAAACAGATGATAATTATTTTTATATAACAAATGAGTTTTTAAGAAAAGATTCTTCCAAAAGTTATTTTATTAAAAACCCTTCAGAATCTGTAATTTGTTATGAAGATGATATTTTAATGACTCGTACAGGTAATACTGGTCAAGTTGTTACTGGTGTTCATGGAGCTTTTCATAACAATTTTTTTAAGATTAAATATGATGAAACTTGTAATAAATGGTTTTTATATTTTTTCTTAACTTCTCATAAAACTCAACATGATATTCTAAAATTAGCTGGAACATCAACAATTCCAGATTTAAATCATGGTGATTTTTATAAAATAAAAATAAATATTCCAACATTTGATGAACAACAAAAAATTGCTTCTTTTTTAAGTGCAGTCGATGAAAAAACACAGCAGCTTTCTCGCAAAAAAGAATTATTAGAACAATACAAAAAAGGAGTAATGCAACAATTGTTCTCTGGTAAATTGCGATTTAAAGATGAGAATGGGGAGGATTATCCAAACTGGGAGGAGAAAAAATTGGGAGAGGTTTTTAAAATTGGAAGTGGAAAAGATTATAAGCATTTAGAAAATGGTACTATTCCTGTTTTTGGAACAGGTGGTTATATGCGATCTGTAAATAAATATCTTTATAGTGGAGAAACAGTATTTATTGGTCGAAAAGGAACAATAGATAAGCCATTTTATTTCAATGGTGAATTTTGGACTGTTGATACATTGTTTTATACTCATAGTTTTAAAAATGCTATTCCAAAATTTATTTATTGTGTATTTCAACAAATAAATTGGAAATTGCATAACGAAGCTTCAGGAGTGCCTAGTTTATCAAAATCAACCATTGAGAAATTAAAATTCAATTTTCCTTGTATAGAGGAACAGCAAAAAATCGCTAAATCCCTATCAAGTATTGATTCAAAAATAAAAAGTACTAATCAACAAATCGTGCAAACGCAAATGTTTAAAAAAGGTTTGTTACAACAGATGTTTGTCTAAAAAGTTATAAAACAATAATAAAGTAAACCTATAAGTTGATTAAATGAAAATAGTTGATATATTTGCACCAGCATTATTTTCTTTTCACTATGATGGTGAAGTTGATAATGAATATGATCGACTAATGGATAATTGGACAGATGTTAACTATCTTAGAAAATATGCAAAAAGCAATGGAATAGAAAATGTAAATCAATTTGTGAGAGAAAGGCTAAAAGATGCTGAACAAATACAAGATTTATTAGAAGAAATCATAACAAACAAACAGCCTTTAGAATTTTATTTCAGAACACTTTTCGATACAGAATCAGGTATTAAAACACTTTCTTTACAAAAAGGAAAAATTGATAAAAATGGAATTAGAATCTATGCTATTAAAATTGATAAGGACTGTTTTGTTATTACAGGAGGAGCAATAAAAATGAGTCAGACGATGCAAGGTCATCCCGATTCTAATAACGAATTAATGAAAATTAAGGATGCAAAAAATTATTTACAAGAAAACTCAGTTATTGATGAAGATTCTTTTTACGAACTTATAAACGAACAAAATGAACAATAAAGAAAAATTTTTAGCTCTGGTTTCTAAGGAAAAAACGAATACTATAGCCAAAAATAGAGACAGGATAAAAAACAGGGAAATGTTGAGAGAATCTCAAAAAATTGCTCTGAAAGTATTAGATAAGTTAGAAAAAATAAGATGGTCTCAGAAAAAATTGGCGGCTGAAATGGGAGTAAGCCCTCAACAAATTACCAAAATTGTAAAAGGACAAGAGAATCTTACCTTAGAAACTCAAATTAAGCTGCAACGTGTTTTAGATATTCCAATTTTAGCTTCGTATTACGATGATATTGTAGAGCAAAAAAGTAATTCAGAGTTAGTTATAAAAACAACTCAGCCCTACACTGCTCCAAAAAGTAAATTTATCCAGGAAGATAAAATTTTATTGAACAAAAAAGAAATTAAAATGGATTACGATATTGTTACCAATCAGTATAACTATTTTGAATTAATTGCATAATGGAAAACGAATCTGCAGGTTTTGCTTTAATTGCTATTAAAACAGAACAATTTGCTTTATTTGAAGAAAATTACTCATCAAAAAAAGAAATGAATGTTACTACTTCATTAGAATTCAAAATTAATGAAGGAGAAAAAAGAATTGGTGTTTTTGCGACTTTTACATTTGATCAAACAAAAAAAACTTTTGTTAAAACACAAGTAAGCTGTCATTTTGTAATAGATCCTAATTCCTGGAAATCATTTATTAAAGAGAATGTGATTATATTTCCTAAAAGGTTTATTGGTCATTTAACAATGTTAACAATAGGAACTGCAAGAGGTGTATTACACGCTAAAACAGAAGGTACAGAATTTAATAAATTTATTCTTCCTGTTATTAATGTCAATGAGTTAGTAGACAAAGATGCTGAATTTACAATAAGCATTTAGAAATAATTTTTCAGCAACTATTTGTATAAATGAGCCATCAATCTGAAGCAGTTTTAGAAAATAACTTAATCAAACAATTGGTTGGTTTAAAATATACATCTGTGAAAATTTCGGATGGTGATGCTTTGGTTTCTAACCTTAAAAGCCAACTCGAAGTTTTTAACGAAACTACTTTTACTGTTAAAGAATTTGATGCTATTTTAAATCATTTGTCTAAAGGCAATGTTTTTGAAAAAGCCAAAACACTAAGAGACTATTATAATTTAATCAAAGAAGACGGAACGTCATTTTATGTTCGTTTTTTCAATACCGAAGATAATAGCCAAAATCTATTTCAGGTTACCAACCAAATAAGTTTGGAAGGAAGTTACAAAAATCGTTTTGATGTAACGCTTTTAGTAAACGGTTTGCCTTTGGTTCAAATAGAAATCAAACGCTCCGGCATTGAAATCAAAGAAGCTTTCAATCAAATCAATCGCTACCAAATGCATTCTTTTTGGAGCAATCACGGTTTGTTTCAATACGTACAAATGTTTGTTATTAGCAATGGTGTAAATACCAAATATTTGGCGAATAACAAATTGCAATCTGTTAAGCAAACTTTCTTTTGGGCAGATTCCAAAAATAAAAATATCACCGATATAACGGCGTTTGCTGCTAACTTTTTAAACCGTGATCATTTAGGTAAAATGATATCTCATTATATCGTGATAAACGAGACTCACAAAGTAATGATGATATTGCGACCTTACCAATTTTTTGCCACAGAAGCGATTATCCATCAAGTCAAAAACTCTAATGATAATGCCTATATCTGGCATACAACAGGTTCCGGTAAAACGTTGACATCTTTTAAAGCAAGCCAAATTTTGATGGAATTGCCAGATGTTTACAAAGTCGTTTTTGTAGTGGACAGAAAAGATCTGGATTATCAAACGATGAACGAATTCAATGCTTTCAAAAAAGACAGTGTTGATGTTACAGATAATACGCAATCTTTAATTAGGCAATTAACGGATAATACAAAATTGGTTTTAACCACCATTCAGAAATTGAACAATGCGGTTTCGGAACGATTTAAAGGTAATATTGAACCTTTACGATATAAGAAAATTGTTTTTATTTTTGATGAATGTCATCGATCTCAGTTTGGTGAAACGCATGAACGTATTACAAAATTCTTCGAGAAAAGTCAGTTAATCGGCTTTACAGGAACGCCCATATTTGCAGAAAACGCTTCTAAAAATGATTTAGGAAAACGAACCACCAAAGATTTGTTTGGTAACTGTTTGCATAAATACGTGATTACAGATGCTATTAGGGATCAAAATGTGTTACGTTTTGGAATCGAATATGTGGGGAAATATAAAAACAAAAGCAATACTTTTATTGATATTGAAGTTGAGGATATTGATAAACAAGAAGTTTTAGATTCTCACAAAAGAATAGATAAAATCGTTGATTATATCATTGCTTATCACAATCAAAAAACCTTTAACAGAGATTATTCAGCACTTTTAGCAGTAAGCAGTATTAATAATGTGATTCAGTATTATGATCTTTTTCAGCAAAAGAAACAAGCGGGAGAACACGATTTGCGTATTGCTACTATTTTTACATACGGCACAAATGAAGATTCAGACGAAGCTCAGGATTTTCTTCCTGCTGATGAAGTAGATTTTGATGTTTTGGCAGAACCAAGAACTCTTTATGAATCTAGTCATACAAGAGATAAACTTGAAAAATACATCGGACATTATAACGCGATGTTTGGTACGAGTTTTACAAACAAAGACAACTCTTCGTTTGAAAAATATTTTCAAAATATAAGTAAACGATTAAAAAATCGTGAAAAGGAAAATTTCAACAATGAGCAAGATCGTTTAGATATTGTGATTGTTGTCAATATGATGCTAACTGGTTTTGATGCTAAAAAAGTGAATACACTTTATGTAGATAAAAGTCTAAAACAACATGGCTTAATACAAGCTTATTCAAGAACAAATAGAATTCTAGGAGAACAAAAATCACAAGGAAATATTCTATCATTCAGAAATCTTAAAAAAGCGACTGATGATGCCATTACTTTATTTTCAAATGAAGAGGCAATCGAAGTTGTTACAATGCCAGATTATGAAAAGATAGCGGAGAAATTAGATGAAGCATTAAAACTCTTACGAGAGATAACGCCAACTTACCAAAGTGTAGATAATTTAGAAAGCGAAGAAGACGAAGCAAAATTTGTACAAGCTTTTAGAAAGTTGATGCGAGCAATGAATGTCCTACAATCCTACACTGATTTTGATTGGGAAGATTTACCAATTGATGAGCAGGAATTTGAAGACTACAAAAGCAAGTATCTGGATTTATATGAAAAAGTAAAACAAGACAATAAAAAACAAAAAACTTCTATACTTGATGATATTGATTTTGAATTAGAATTAATTCACAGAGATCAAATTAATGTCGCTTATATTCTGAAATTATTAGCACAATTAAAAGGAGCTAAAACTCCTAGTACGGCCGCTACTCAAAGAAAAATCATTATAGATTTATTGGGTGGTGATATTCAATTGAGAAGTAAAAGAGAATTAATTCAGAAATTCATTGATGAAAATATGCCACAGATAAAAGACGGCGATTCTATTGAAGATGAATTTGAAAAATTCTGGCAAGATCAAAAAGTTTTAGCATTAGGAAAACTATGCGAAGAAGAACATTTAGACAAAGCGCAATTTAAAGCTTTAATTGACGCATATATTTACAGCGGTCGTGAACCTATAAAGGATGAAGTTTTTCAATGTTTGGATAATAGACCAAGTATCCTGCAAGCGCGAGTTATTGGTGATCGAATTATTACCAAAATGAAGGAGTTTGTGGAGGTTTATGTAAAAGGAATGATGGCTTAAAAAAACGAGACCATTTCTTCTTAAAAAGAAACAGTCCCGTTTTCAATCAACTTAAAAAAAGAGAAATAAATTATCCGTGAGCGGCTACAGACACGTCAGACCATTCTTCCCACGTTTTTAGTTTTTGTTCATAAGTTTGTTTTGCGAATGGTAAAGCTACTTTTCCTAAGAATAGGCGTAGAGGAGGGTTTTCTGCTTCAACCAATTTAATGATGGCTGGTACAGTAGCGCTTGTTTTTCCGAAAGTATCAGGATCATGTCCTTCTGCAATTGCTTTTCTGATTCCATCATAAGCGTCGATGCTTTCACTATTGAATCCGTTACCCCAAATGTCTGTGAAATAACCGTTTGGCTCCACCAAAGTAACATTAATTCCGAATTGTTTTACTTCTGTAGCTAAAGTTTCAGTAAGACCTTCTACCGCAAATTTTGAAGCGTTGTAAAGTCCTAAATTTGGTAAAGTTGCGATTCCTAAAATAGAAGAAACCTGAATAATATGACCGCTTTTTTGGTTTCTCATAATTGGTAAAACCGCTTGTGTTAACCAAAGAGTTCCAAAGAAATTAGTTTCAAATTGTGCTCTCGCTTCTTTTTCGCTCGCTTCTTCAACTGCTCCGTTTAAAGCATAACCTGCATTGTTGATCAGGATATCAATTTTTCCGAAATGTTGTTGTATTTTTTCTACCACTGCAATTGATTCTTCGCGATTGTTTACGTCTAATTTTAGTGGTAAAATGGCATCGCCATATTTTGCTTTTAAATCGTTTAGTGTATCAATATTTCTGGCTGTTGCAGCTACCTGATATCCTTTTTCTAAAAATGCTTCTGTCCAGGCTTTTCCGAATCCTTTTGACGCTCCTGAAATTAAAATTGTTTTTGACATGTTTTCTACTTTTTAATTGTTAATTGTGAATGTTGTTTAATCGTTTATTTGTTTTAAATATGACCTTTCGGTCATTTTTTTGATAAAAAAAATTAGAGAGTGTTTTCCTCTATTAAATTTTTTAGGGTTTTGGTAATGATTTTCATCTTGTCGTTATTGCCGGACATTCTGGAGATTAAGTGACCGCCTTCCATCATCGCAAACATAACTACTGCAAATTCTTCGGCATTCCAGTCAGGTTTAAACTCTCCGTTGACGATTCCTTTATTGACACTTCCGGCCAACAATTGTTGATTAGCATTACAACCTCTATTTATTTTCTCTTTTACAATAGGGTTGGTGTCATCTGCTTCTGTTCCAAAATTCAATAACGGACAACCTCCTGTTAAAGGCGGATTTACAGCATTACTGAAGAAATCGATATAAGTAAATAATTCGCCTTTTGCCGTTTTGCTTTTACTGATTTCAGAAACAAGTTTGTCGCCTAATATTTTCATATTATGATCAACCGCTGCGCAAGCCAGGACATCTTTATTTTCAAAATGA
Organism: Flavobacterium sp. LC2016-13; assembly: GCF_009707955.1. GTDB lineage: Bacteria > Bacteroidota > Bacteroidia > Flavobacteriales > Flavobacteriaceae > Flavobacterium. The sequence goes on from NZ_WMDQ01000002.1 coordinate 240,193, forward strand.
ACGTACATGCTTCCTTTAGACAATTTGGTAGCTTCCATAATATCACTCATAGCCGTTGCAGCAATCCCTTTTGTATTAAAAATCGGAGCTGCTTTTTCTATGATGAATTGTCTGGTTTCTTCTCCCTTTGTCATGATAGTTTCTATTTAACACTGCAAATATATGACCGATTGGTCATATATGCAAATTTATTTTGATTTATTTTTGGGAGGTGTTGTTTTTAACACACAAAAGCATGGATTTATGCACTAAGAATGAAACATGGACAACGGTTTAAACCGTTGGAAAGCAATAAAAGTTCACGATCGGCATCCCGTGGTTGAAACCACGGGCTATAATTAATTATTGTAGAACCAAATTTGGATTAATGATCAGACAAAATTATATTCGTTTTGGGCTTCTTTGATTTATTCATTACCAGTAATAATAGAGGCAAAGTAACTGCGAAAAATAATCCTACCAGAAAAAAAGCATCGCGATAACTTAACAGCGAAGACTGTTTGGTTACAATATTTTCCATGAGTTTAAGCGCTTTTGCTCTCGCTTCGTTATAAGCAAAACCTCTGTGCTGAAAATAATTGATATAAGCATTAATTCGGTCCATTGCTTTTACATTATCCAAAGTAACATTCGAAATCAATACATTTCTGTGTGCCGCAAATCGATGTGCGATGTAAGTATTGATGATCGACACACCAAAAGATCCGCCCAATTGTCGCATCATATTGTTTAAAGCCGCGCCTTGTCCAACATCTTTATCATCAAGAGATGAAACAGCTAGCATAGTAAGCGGAACCGTTAAAAGAGCCAGTCCAAGCGCTCTGAAAATAAGTGCTGTAGAAACTTCTAAGGCGCTGGTATCTAATGATATTTGAGACATTCTCCAATTAAAATAAATAAACAATAGAAATCCGGATGCTATAATAATAACCGGAGAAACGCCTTTTTGCAATAAAGTACCACATAGTTTTAAAGCTACTAAAGCAAATAATGCCCCAGGAAGCAAGAGTAAACCAGTCTGATAAGGCGAAAAACTCAAAAGGCGTTGTGCCACAACCGGACTTATATAAATAGAAATAAACATGCCGAATCCGGTAACAAAGGTTAAAATTGCCGCTATACTCAGCGATTTACTTTTAAGCACGCGAAGATTTACAACAGGTTTATCGATTTTTAATTCCCAATAAATAAAAGCAAGCAATGTTATGGTTGCAATAACAGTTAATACTACAATATATCGGGTTTCGAACCAATCTTCGACTTCGCCTCTTTCTAAAACAGTTTGCAGTGCACCAACTCCAATCGCCAATAGAGCAATTCCTGTCCAGTCTACTTTTGTAATTTCGGGCTTTACGGGTGGTTCTTTCAATAGAAAATAACAGGAAATAGCGACCATGATTCCAATCGGAATATTAATTAAAAAGATCCAGGGCCAATCGTAGTTTTCAGTAATATATCCGCCAAGAGTTGGTCCGATCGTTGGTCCAATAAAAATTCCGGCTCCAAATAAAGCGCCCGCAGTTGATTGTTTATCTTTTGGAAAAAGCTCAAATACAATAACCTGTGATATTGACAACAAAGCGCCACCGCCAATTCCCTGCAAGAATCTAAAAAAGACCAACATCCAGATATTAGATGCATGTCCGCACATAAAAGAACAGAAAGTAAACAAGATTATAGAACCAATATAATAATTGCGTCGCCCGAGATTGGCACTCAAAAAACTTGTTATCGGAATAATGATAACATTGGCAATCGCATAAGCGGTAATAACCCAGGAAGTATCCTCGAGCGTTGCGCCAAGGTTTCCGCTCATGTGAGAAAGCGCTACATTGACAATAGAAATATCAATAAGTTCCATAATCGCGGCCAAAATGACCGTGATTATTAAAAGTTTGCGTTGTAAAGGATTCATAATATTTTATTATACCGATTGGTATATTTTTAATTAAAAAAATAGCGAAATTGAAATTTTATAACTGCTGCTTTACAACATTAGTTTTAAAGAGGTTCGAGTATGCTGTAGCAATTAATCTCGTTTGGGCTTCATTCCAAATTTCGCATTGTGCGTTTACAAATTGTCTTCCTTTTTTAATGATCGATGTTCTTGCCAAAATAATATCGCCAACTTTAGCCGGAGCAAAATAATCAACATTGAGATTTATCGTTGTATAGAAATTTTCTTCATTCAATGAAAACATCGTTGCGCCAATACAATCATCAGCAATTGCTGCAATAACACCTCCATGAAGTGATTTAACAGGATTTGACATTTCTTCTCTAACTAAATATTGAAAGGTGACACTTCCATCTTCGGCCGCTAATACTATTGGTCGCATCCAAAGCATAAAAGGCGATGGAGAAGCAGTAAACTCTCTGTCAATATGATCTTGTAATACTTGTAATCTTGTTTTTATTTCCATTTTATATTTTGTTTCAGGTTTAAAGTTTCAGGTTGATGCCGTTTTATAATTAACAATTGATAATTAAATAATACCGTTTGGTATATTTTTATTTGTAAAAAAAGCAATATAATTTACTATTGCTTATTCTAAGTCTTCTATAATTTTATTTACGGAAAGCATTACACTCGACAAAACTTTTAAATCTGCGGTTAACTTGCTCATCATAACAGATCCTTCAATTAAAGCGATTATAGTTAATGCTGTTCGTTCTGTATCAATTGATTTTGCTTTAAATTCTCCGGCAAGAATTCCCTGATCGATAAAGTACATTATTTTTTCCTTCCAATAATTAAGCGTTCTTTCGGCATTCTTCTTTAATATTGGATGTGTATCATCAGATTCAGTTGCGGTATTCAAAATTGGACAGCCGCCTTTCGTAACTTTCAAATTAGCGTATTCAGAATAGAGTCGGGGATAAACCAATAATTTGTCTTTATAAGTAGTCTGTATGTCGATTTCTCTTGAAAAAGCATCCTGCAGTTTCTTTACATTAAACTTAAAAGCAGCAATTGCAACCTCATCTTTATTTTCAAAATTGCCATAAATACTTCCTTTTGTAAGTCCGGTTGCATCTGTAATATCGCTCATAGAAGTACCGCTGTAACCTTTCATATTAAAGATTGGCGCAGTTTGTTCTATAATAAATTGCTTTGTTCTTTCTGCCTTGCTCATGATCGCAAATGATTTAAGACTGCAAATATATACCAATCGGTATAATTTAGCAATCTTTTTTGATTTTATTTATTTTGATGACAGATTTTATAGTGATTTTTCTTTATTTCTGATATGATTTCGATGTGAGATTCCCCATTTGATCATCTCTAAAATTATAGGTCCAAAAGATTGGCAATACGGTGTAGATTCGTAAAGTATAGGCACTTTTGCGTCGCGATCTTCAGTTCGTTTGACAAGATTATTCAATTCCATATCCTTCAATTCCTTCGAAAGCATTCTTGAAGTAATACCGGGAATACTTTGCTGAATTTCTTTAAATCTGTTATTTCCATTACAGATTGAATTGATAATAGGCAGTTTCCATTTTCCACCCAAAACATATATCGTATCCTGAAGCGCCTGAAACTCTTCTTTCTGATTTCTTGCCATTGCGAATAATTTTAGACTAAGGTATAAAAACATTTTTTTTCTACCATATAAGTGATATAAGTTCATTTAATTAGAAACGCCGACAAAGCTTGCCTTCAACGCCTTTTGGCAAAAAAAATCATTAAACTAACCATCCAGCTTTATTGAACTTATATTACTTATATGGTGAAAATTTAATTCGGTATACTCAATGATACTGCTGAAAAAGCAATATGTTTTGAGATTTAACTTTGTCCCGTTAATTTAAAAACATAAAAAATGGACAATTTAAAAAATAAAGTTGCAGTCATTACAGGCGGAAACAGCGGTATCGGATACGCAACAGCAAAACAATTAAAAGAACAAGGCGCAACCGTTATCATTACCGGAAGAAGAAAAGAAGCGATAGATAAAGCCGCACAAGAATTAGGCGTAACAGCTATTGTTGCAGATCAGTCAAATATTACTGATATTGAAAATCTGGCTTCAAAAGTAAAAGAAGATTTTGGTTCCGTTGATATTCTGTTTATTAATGCCGGAATTACTGGAGCAACAACAATTGAGCAAGCAACCGAAGATTTATTTGATAGTATAATCAATATTAATTTTAAAGGCGCTTATTTTACCTTAAGCAAATTTATTCCTGTTTTGAAAGATGGCGCATCCGTTGTATTTCTTTCGTCTAATACAGCAAGTATGAGTTACGCAGGCACATCTATTTATTCGTCGAGTAAAACTGCTCTTAATGCAGTTATGAAAATTGCTGCATTAGAATTAGCTCCAAGAAAAATCAGAGTCAATTCAGTTAGTCCGGGTCCAACAGAAACAGAAATAATGAAAAAAATAGGCTTAAATGAAGCAGAAGTTAAAACCCTGATGAATACTATTGTCGATAAAATTCCACTAAAACAAATGGGAACTTCAGAGGATGTTGCCAAAATGGTTGCCTACTTAAGCAGCGATGCCTCAAAATTCATCACCGGAGCTGATTTCCTTATGGATGGTGGGATGGTTTTAGCTTAATATTTTTTTAAAGTTACTAAGGTTCTAAGGAGCTAAGGGACTGAGTTTTTTTCTTTATTGTGATTCTGTCCCGAGGTTTCGTGAGAAGGCTTTTGAAGATTGAAATCAATTTTCATTAGGAGCTATTTCCTGCTGTCCTTCCAAATCTTTTGTATCCGCCGCCGCGGATACAAAAGGATTTTCCCTCCCATCAGGGCTATGAAACTCATTTTCAAAAGAAAAAACAAAGATCAAACCTAAGAACCTTAGGACCTTTAAAAAAAAACTTTTACACCTTAAGAAAACCTTAGAAACTTAGTACCTTAGCAACTCAGAACCTTCAAAAAATGACTTCCAAAGAAATACTACAACAACACATCTCCAAAACGGCTTCATTGACCGAAGAAGAATTCGATTATTTCTTTTCTCATTTTAAAACACAGACTTTCAAAAAAGGGCAAACTATTATTAGTGAAGGAGATAAAGTTGATTGCGAGTATTTTGTAATCTCAGGTTGTTTAAAGGCTTTTTTTATCAATGATGAAGTTAAAATGTACATATTGCAGTTTGCAATGCCAACATGGTGGACATCTGATTACACGGCTTTATACAATAATACGCCTGCAACAATAAATGTTGATTGTATTTCTGATGTCGAATTGCTTTGTCTTTCTAATGCTGATCGCGAAAAACTTTGCAATGAATTTCATCAGGTAGAACATTTTTTCCGTTGGAGAACCAACAAAGGATATATTGCCTCTCAAAAAAGGCTTTTATCTTTTATGAATAATAATGTCAAAACACGCTACGAAGAACTTTTAGCGCTGTATCCTCAACTTTATAATTTAGTTCCAAAACACTTAATTGCTGCTTATTTAGGCGTTTCAAGAGAAACCTTAAGCAGGCTTTATAATTCGTAATTTTTTTGCCACAGATAAAAAAGATTTTTGTTTCACGCAGATTTAAAAAGGATTTAAGCAAATACACGCAGATAATCGTTTAGCTTTATAAATTAAATCTGCTCTATCTACAAAATCTGCGAGAACATACTTTTACTTCGTGCCACAAATTTCACAGATTAAAAAGATTCTTGTTTCACGCAGATTTAAAAAAGATTTAAGCAAATACACGCAGATAATCGTTTAGCTTTATAAATTAAATCTGCTCTATCTGCAAAATCTGCGAGAATATACTTTTATTCATGCCACAGATGAAAAAGGATTAAACGATTTTTTTTCACGCAGATCTGGCAGATCTGGCAGATTTTTATTTAATTCCTGTTTTTTATGTAGTTTGTAATCCCTCGTTCCTTGGGATGACAAACTAAACGTGAATAAAAAATAATCATAGTATAAAAATAATCAGCGTCAATCTGCTAAATCCTTTTAAAATCTGCGTGAAACAAAACTCCAGCATTTCATTAATTCAAGCGTAAATCAGAATGTGATCTACATCACGTAACCAATCTCCATACTCGCCGTTCCTTTGCCTTGTACTTTTAAACACAATTAAATACAATAAAAATGGAAACAACAAATTTTAAAATCGTAAGCACAAATAGCAAAATCGATTGGACTGGTAGAAAAGTTACTGGAGCACATAATGGTACAATTGGTATCAAAGAAGGTAATTTCATCTTTAATGATGGAAAAGTAAATGGTGGTAACATTATCATTGACACAACTGCAATCGAAATACTGGACGTAACTGATCCGGCAACAAACGCACAATTTGCCGGTCATTTGGCTTCGGATGATTTTTTCTCAAGCGAAAAATTCCCTACTGCAACATTTGATATTCTTTCAGTAAAAGAAGTTTCAAACCAGAGTTATTATCTTGAAGGTAATCTTACTATAAAAAATATTACACATCTTGTTGGTTTTGAAGCTCAGGTAGCGAATGATGGAAATACTATTTCTCTTTCAGGAAAACTGGTAATTGACCGTACTAAATACGATATCAAATTCCGTTCAGGTAATTTCTTCGTGAATTTAGGAGACACTTTAATCTACAACGACTTTGATTTAGACTTTAAAATCACTGCCGAAGCTACATTTTCAGGACAATCTAAAAACTAAGACCATGCCTTACGTAAAAATCGAATTGACCCGCGAAGGAGTTACTCGCGAGCAAAAACAGGAACTAATAAGCGGTATTACAAATTTAATTACCGACGTATTAAACAAAGATCCACATTTAACTCACGTAGTAATTCAGGAAATAGAGTTAGACGATTGGGGCTATGCAGGAGAACAAGTATCAGTTTTAAGAGAAAAAGGCATTACAGCCGATAAAAAATAAATATCATGAAAAAACAAACCATAATCGTTACCGGAGCAGCTTCAGGTATCGGAAAAGGAATCGCTAAATACTTTTTAGACAGAGGCGATAATGTAGTTATCAATTCAGTAACACCAGCTTCATTAGAAAGCACTTTTAATGAATTTGGAGCAGGAGAAAACCTTGCCATGTTTGCCGGAGATGTAAGCAATAAAAAAACAGGAGAACAATTGGTGAAAATTGCCTTAGAAAAATTCGGTTCTGTAGATGTATTGGTTAACAATGCCGGAATCTTTGACAGCAAACCATTCTTAGAAGTTGACGAAGCTTATTTGGATAAATTTTTGACAACAAACCTAAAAGGAACTTATTTTACTACACAAGCCGTTGTTCCGCAAATGCTGAAACAAAAAGACGGCGTTGTAATTAATATCGGAACTCCACTTGTAAACCATGGTTTAGGCGGATGGCCAGCTACTGCACCAATCGCGAGCAAAGGCGCAATTCACGCTATAACAGTACAATTGGCAGCAGAATTCGGAAAACAAAATATCAGATTTAATACCGTTGCACCAGGCGTAATTCGTACACCAATGCACGGAGACAAAGCAGATTTAAGCGCAGGTTTACATTTGTTAAACAGAGTAGGAGAAATCGACGATGTTGCAGAAATGGTTTATACTGTTGCAAAAAGTACTTTTATCACCGGCGCAATCATCAATGTTGACGGAGGTAAAGCAGCCGGACATAATTTAAACTAAGGTGAAAACTATTTTATTAACTGCTATTATGCTCTGGAGTTTTCAGGGCATAAAAGCACAATATAAAGGTAAAATGGAAAATCAAGCAGAAATAGCAGCAATTACAGATGTCGTTGAAAATTATTATTTCAAAGGTATTTATGAAGGAGATGTAATACGTCTAGGAAGTATTTTTGAGTCAGGAACATTTGTTTACGGAGATATAAATGAACAGCCTTATTTTAAAACGGCAGAACTTTATTTAGATGGCGTAAAAAACAGACAAAGTCCAAAAGATTCAGGAAAACCTTTTAAAGGCGAAATTTTGGAAATAAAAGTCGTAAATTCAATTGCCATAGCAGAAGTTAATGTAAAGATGTACGATTTTAATTATCGTGATTTTTTATCTTTCCATAAGATTAACGGAAAATGGCTTATCGTCAATAAAATGTTGACTGATGTAAGTGAATAAACTTTAAAAGGAGAAATAATGTGGTACAATACAAAAGCTACAGAATTATTGGGTATTCAATATCCAATTCTGCAAGGACCATTTGGAGGTAATTTATCAACGGTAGAACTAACGGCTACAGTATCAAACGCTGGCGGACTTGGCGGTTACGGAGCGTACACAATGTCTCCTCAGGAAATTTTTGATGTAGACAAGCAAATAAAAGCAGCAACAGATAAACCTTATAACATCAACCTTTGGGTTTCAGATCATGATATTCCTGAATCTGGGTTAACCGATGAAAAATACAATCAGGCGAAGGCATTATATAAACCTTATTTTGATGAAGTTGGACTTCCGTTACCGGAAAAGCCAATTCCATTTCAATCAAGATTTGAAAATCAACTGGAAGTAATTTTAGACATACGTCCCAAAGTATTCAGTTTTATGTTTGGAGTTCCTTCTGCCGATATTTTAGAACAATGTCGCAAATTAGGAATTGTCACCGTTGGCGCAGCAACTACTTTAGATGAAGCCATTTTTCTGGAAGCGGCAGGAGTTGATATGATTATCGCATCTGGTTTTGAAGCCGGCGGACACAGACCTTCATTTTTGGCTTCGGCAGAATCATCTGTAACAGGAAGTTTTGTATTACTGCAATTGATTCGCGAAAAAGTAAAAATCCCCGTTATTGCCGCTGGAGGAATTGCTAACGGAAAAGGCGTTGCAGCAGCATTAGCGCTGGGAGCAGATGCAGCTCAAATTGGAACCGCATTTCTGGCAACCGATGAATCAAATGCATTGCCTATTCACAGAGAAATGTTATTTTCTGATGCTGCAAAGTATACAACACTATCTCGTGCTTACACAGGAAGACTCGGACGTGGAATTACAAGCAGAATTGCCAAAGAGGTTTTAGGAAAGGAAGAAAGCATTTTACCATTTCCGTTGCAAACCACACTTATGGCACCATTGCGAAAAGCAGCTCTTGATCAACAAAAATGGGATATGATTTTATTTTGGGGCGGACAAATAGCTCCAATTTTAAAACACACAAAAGCAAAAGAGTTAATGCATTCTTTAATAGAAGAAACATCAACGTATTTCGGCGATCTGAAAGCTTAATTTAAGTTGTTAAACACAGATTGTTTAAAAAGAACCTCATAGCAGGTTCTTTTTTTGTTTTATAAATAACGTGAGATATTTAATCACAAAATAATAAAAAAGACACGTTAAGTTCTGATTATCAGATATTCAATGTTGTTAATGTTTAAATTTACATGATTATAATTCGATTCTTAGAAGTATCACCTACAGGTAGTTAACCTACTAATTCCTTTCTCTTCCATCAATTTGACTGTATGAAATTTGTATGTTCCTCAGCATATAAAATTTTCAGGTTTATGTATGTCCGTTTCAGGATACACTTCGTCCGTTTAGGCTATTTCGTGATTGTAACAGCGCTGTTGCCATTATACTTTTGACGAAGAAATTAACTGATAAACATATAATTTAAAAAATCAAAAACAATGGAAACAATTAAAAACAAACGCAGTTTTCTGAATGCAATTGCAGCAGGAACTTTTATGTTGATCGCAGCGACAGGCTTCGCACAACAAAAACAAACTAAAGCCGATTCAGATGCAATTCGTCCGTATCATATTAGCATTTCTCAGGAAGCGATAACAGAATTACGCAATCGTGTAAACGCTACAAGATGGCCGGATAAAGAAACCGTTACAGATCAATCACAAGGCGTTAAACTGCAACAAATTCAAAATCTTGTAAAATATTGGGGAACGGATTATGACTGGCATAAAACAGAAACAAAACTAAATGCTTTGCCTCAGTTTGTAACTAATATCGACGGATTGGATATTCAGTTCATTCAAATAAAATCAAAACATAAAAATGCATTTCCGTTAATTATTACTCACGGTTGGCCTGGATCTTTCTTTGAACTTCTTAAAGTGATTGGTCCATTAACAGATCCAACTGCTTATGGAGGAAAAGCCGAAGACGCTTTCGATCTTGTAATTCCGTCAATGCCGGGTTACGGTTTCTCAGAAAAACCAACAGGAACAGGTTGGGGGCCGGAAAAAATTGGAAAAGCCTGGAATGTTTTAATGAAACGTTTAGGCTACAAACATTATGTTTCTCAAGGTGGAGACTGGGGATCTGTAATTGCAGATGCGATGGCACGCCAGGCTCCTGAAGGGTTATTGGGAATTCACTTAAATATGCCCGCAACAGTTCCCGCAGATATTTCAAAAGCTTTACAAAACGGAAATCCCGCACCTGCAGGATTATCAGTAAAAGAAAAAGCAGCTTTCAATTCGCTTAATAAATTATATACCAAAGGTGCAGGTTATGCCGGAATGATGGTAACACGTCCGCAAACTTTAGGTTACGGACTTACAGATTCTCCGGTTGGTTTGGCTTCATTTTTCTTAGATAAATTCAACGATTGGACTTATAGCGGAGGAAATGCCGAAAAATCACTTACAAAAGACGAAATTCTTGACGACATCTCATTATACTGGTTTACAAACACAGCAAATTCATCAGCACAATTGTATTGGGAAAACAATACCAACAATTTCAATGTTGTAGAACAAAGAACTAATGAAATTAAAATTCCGGTTGCGATTACCGTTTTCCCGGGAGAAATTTATCAGGCACCAAAAAGCTGGGCTGAAAAAGCATATAAAAACCTGATTTATTTTAACGAAGTAAACAAAGGCGGACATTTTGCTTCTTGGGAAGAACCACAACTTTTTACAATTGAACTTCGTGCTGCTTTTAAATCATTGAGGAAAAACAATTAAAAATTAGAAATTAAAAATTAAAGTCAATTCAAAGATTAAGCATTAAACAGATTAAAAATAAAATCTGCAAAATCTGCAAAATCTGCGAGAAAAAACATCTAACACATAGATTTAGCCTAAAAATCAACACAAAATCTATGTGTTTAAACACACACACAACAATTCAAATCAAACAAATATGAAAACAAATAAAAAATACAGTTTATATACTATTGCTGTTCTAAGTTTTATGGCATTATTCATTTCAAATAATGTTTCGGCGCAAAAATCGGGCATTACAAGAACAGATTTACAAAAACACGACATAAGTGTCGCTGGACATGAAACTGTTCAATCACGAATCGATTTTGAGCCTCATACAGCTTTTGGGAAACATTCTCATCCCGGCGAAGAAGTTATTTATGTACTTGAAGGTTCTCTGGAATATCAAATTGAAGATAAAACGCCAATAACATTAAAAGCAGGAGAAGTACTCTTTATTCCCGCAGGTCAGGTTCATTCAGCGAAAAACAATACAAATGCCAAAGCTTCAGAACTGGCAACTTATATTGTCGAGAAAGGAAAACCTATTCTGGTACTAAGTAAATAAAACATTCTTAAAACCTCAGGTTTTTGTCTGTCCGTTTCAACCTTTACTTTGTCCGTTTGAGCTATTTTCTGATTGTAAAACGAGCATTGTCAGAATACCTTTGACGAAGAAATTAACTAATAATCAAACTATTAAAATTAATACTAATGAAAACAATACAAAAAAACAAAAGCAGCTTCACAAACAGAATAGCTTCTAAAATAGTTTTAATTGCTGCTTTATTTTTCACAATGGCATCAATCAATGCACAATCAGAAAAACCAACAACAAGTTCTCTTGGAACGTTAAAACAAATTAATGCCGGACTTTTGAATGTTGGTTATGCCGAAGCCGGACCTTCAACAGGAAAAGCGGTAATTTTACTTCACGGCTGGCCTTACGATATTCACAGTTACAATGAAGTAGTGCCAATATTAGTCGCAAAAGGCTACAGAGTGATTACACCTTATTTAAGAGGATCGGGAACAACAACGTTTCTTTCAAAAGATACTTTTAGAAACGGACAACAAGCAGCATTGGCAAGTGATATTATCGCTTTGATGGATGCACTTAAAATTGATAAAGCGATTATTGGCGGTTTCGATTGGGGAGCAAGAACAGCAGTGGTTATGGCAGCACTTTGGCCGGAACGTTTAACCGGACTGGTATCTGTAAGTGGTTACTTGGTTGTAAATCTTGAAGCAAACCTAAAACCATTGCCTCCAACAGCAGAGCTAGGATGGTGGTACCAGTATTATTTTGCTACAGAAAGAGGAAAATTAGGTTACACACAAAACACGTATGAATTTAATAAACTGATCTGGAAAATTGCTTCTCCGTTATGGAATTTCGATAAAGCAACTTACGATCAAACCGCACAATCTTTTGATAATCCGGATCACGTTGCAATTGTAATTCACAATTACAGATGGAGACAATCGCTTGAAACAGGAGAATCTAAATACGATGCGTTAGAGAAAAAATTGGCGTCAAGACCTGAAATTAAAGTTCCAACCATTACGATAGGAAGTGATTTCGACGGCGCAAACGCAGACGGAAAAGCATACGCAAGTAAATTTACAGGTAAATACACTCACAGAATTCTAAAAGGAATTGGCCACAATGTACCTCAAGAAGATCCAAAGGCATTTGCACAAGCAATTATTGATGTTGCTAATGATTAATTACTTTTTGCATCTCACATTTTAGAAATCAATATCAAGCATATAAAATTCACAATTAATAATTCACAATTCACAATTAAAAAGTTATGGAAACAAAAGTTTTATACACAGGAAAAACACACACAACAGGCGGTCGCGAAGGAGCATCTCAAAGTTCAGATGATCAATTAAACATTAAACTTAGCTCACCGGGAACTTCACGTCCGGGAACAAATCCGGAGCAGCTTTTTGCAGCAGGATGGTCAGCTTGCTTTATTGGCGCAATGGGAATCGCAGCTTCAGGATTAGGCATTAAACTTCCTGCAGATACAGTCGTAGATGCTGAGGTCGATTTATGCAACACAGATGGCGCTTATTCTTTACAGGCACGTCTTAATATCACTCTACCGGGTTTAGACGCTGAAACAGCAAGAAAAGTGGCTGATTTGGCACATCAAACCTGTCCTTACTCTAAAGCAACAAGAGGAAATATTAATGTTGAAATTAATATTCTGTAATAATCTGTTTAATCTTTCTAACCTGCAAGGTTTTCAAAACCTTGTAGGTTTAAACAGTATCAGCAAGATATTTTTCTCAGCTTTTACAAATCATGCATACAAGGTTTTCAAAACCTTGCAGGAAACCCAAAGAAGATAATCATGAAAAAAATAAAAATAATACCAGCGTTTTTTATCACACTAATACAGCTAATTGCTATGACAGCTTTTGGACAAAATACTACAGAGAAAAAAGCCGTAAAGGGATTTGCGCTTTTAGAATTATATACTTCAGAAGGCTGTTCGAGTTGTCCGCCTGCGGATGAATTGATGGGAAGAATTCAAAATGAATACAAAGACGAAAATGTCTATATTTTGGCATATCATGTTGATTATTGGGACAGACAAGGCTGGAAGGATGTTTTTGGCAATGCAGATTTCACCAAAAGACAATACGAATATGCAACTTTTTTAGGAAAACAACAAGTCTATACGCCACAAGTAATCGTTAACGGAAAAGCTGATTATATTGCTTCTCAGGAAACGATTGTGAGAAATGCTATTAAGCAAGCACTTTCGAAACCTGCCGCTTCCAATTTATCTTTACAGGCGAATCAAAATAATAATAATCTAAACGTAAATTATACTGTTGAAGGAGTTTCAAAAAACAGCAATTTGTTAATTGCGATTGTTCAAAAATATGCAAAAAGTAATGTGAAAAGAGGAGAGAATGCAAATCGTATTTTATCCCATTATCAAATTGTTCATCATTTACAAATTGTTGATTTAGCCAAAGAAAAAAAAGGAACAACATCCATTCATTTACCTAAAAATTTTGATGCAAAAGAGTTCGAAATAATCGGTTTTGTGCAGGATATGAAAACCGGAAGTATTTTGGGCGTCACCAAAGCAATTTTACAACAATCATCATTATAAAATATTGTTGATTAAATAAACACAATTATAGTCTCTAAACAGAGGCTTTTTTGTGTATGAAAAATATATTTTATATTTAAAGTAAAAATAAATATAAAGTTAGTTAAAATATTTAATATCAATAAATAAGTGTTTTATTTTTATGAATTTAAAGTATTTGTTTTTTGTTAAATTTAAAAACCCTTTTTATCAAAGATTTAGACTGTTTTGAAGTCGTTTTTATACTGTTTCAGGGTATTAAAAAGGTTGGTTTTGATCCTGATTTTTATGAATTTATTGTTTTTTAAAATAAATTCAATTTACAGTAGTAGAATAGTGGATTTTTTGCAAAATTTTAAATGTCAGAAATCAAAGAAAACAGAAGTCATTTTTTAGATTTTAAAATAGACAAATTTCATCATAATAAACGTTAAAATGGTCATTTTTAGCGTTATGACGAAATGGCAGTCGGTATGATTTTAAATTTATAACTAATAGATAACCAGTTACTTTAGTTGAAATAATTAAAGTTGTTATTAAATATTGTTTTGAGCACTATTTTTCTGCCATCTAAAAATCAGAATTCATTTTTATGGGCTAAAAATACCTCTAAAATATGCTATCTTTGACGAAGCAGGATTAAAAAAACAGACTAAAATTATGGAAAAAATAAAACGCTTTCAGGTTTCCCGAAAGGTCATTTGGGGAAGTTCTATAGCACTGGCAATTCTTGCTTCAATACCCAAATTATTTGATGGAGATTCGACGGTTGGCGATATCATAATCAACTCATCGATTACGCTGTTATTTTCTATTTTTATATGGTATTATAATATTTATAGTCTGCCTAAATTTTCGGCACAACGAACTCATACCAGTTTATTCAACTGGAAACTTTTATTGAGCGTCATAATGGGTATTTTGGTAATGGTTTTGATTGTAATTGGACATCAGGAACTTTTTCAGATTTCTAAAATGGACGCTCCAATTATGTTCGAATTGCGAGGCATTTTAATCAATTTGATTGTTTATATGTTCCTGCATTTGCTTTTTCAAAACTATCAAACCCAACAAATGAGTGTAGAATTGGAAATTACCAAAGCCGTAAATCTGGGCGCACAATACGAACTTTTAAAGCAACAAGTCAATCCGCATTTCCTATTCAACAGTTTAAATACATTAAAATCGATGGTTGATATTCAGGATCCTCAAAGTTCTGATTTTATTTTGAAACTATCTGATTTTTACCGATTTACATTAGAAAGCCGAAAGTTAGACTTGATATCGCTTCGGGAAGAACTTCAAATCCTGGATTCGTATGTTTATTTACTGAAAGCCCGTTTTGAAGACGGTTTTGTTTTGAATAATAACGTCGATCAAAAACAATACGATTCTGCAATTCCGCCTTTTACTTTACAATTGCTAATCGAGAATTGCATCAAACATAACGTTGTTTCGCTCGATAAACCGCTGCAAATCGATTTATATACAGAAGACGACTTTCTGGTTATAGAAAACCAAATTCAGCTTAAAAGAGGCGTATTATCGACCGGAGTAGGTTTAGATAATATCAACCAGCGTTTTATCCATTTGGTTCATAAAGAAATTGAAATTGATAAAAATGAAACTACTTTTAAAGTAAAAATACCACTGATTTATGACTATCGTAATAATTGAAGATGAAGTAAAAACGGCCAAAGCACTTGGCCAGCTTATTTTGAGCATCAGGCCAGATGCGCAAATCCTGTCGTATATTCAAAGTATTGACGGAGCGGTTAGTTATCTTTCAGAAAATGATCAACCGGATCTTATCTTTATGGATATTCAGCTTGCAGACGGTTTATGCTTTGAGATTTTTAAAAATGTTGAGGTTCTGTCACCTGTGATATTCTGTACAGCTTTTGATGATTATGCGATTGAAGCATTCAAATCAAACGGAATCGATTATGTATTGAAACCTTTTTCAAGAGAAAGCATTGCGCAGGCCATTAAAAAAGCGGGAGAATTGAAGAATTTCTTTCAAAGAAATAAAAAAGCAATGCCTGATTTTGAGTATTTATTAACCAGAACCGGCGAAAATACAGGAAAAAGCAGCTTCCTGGTTTTTAAAAACAATAAATACCAAACCGTTCTAACAGAGAATATTGCATTTTTTTATATCAAAAACGAAACGCCAACGATTATGTCGTTTGATAAAACAGAATATCAGCTTACACAATCGTTAGATGAAATTCATAAACTCTTATCACCAACACAATTCTTTAGAATCAACAGGCAATATTTGGTTAATTTTTCAGCAATAAGAGAAGCAGAGCATTATTTTTCACGCAAATTAATCATCAAACTAACCGTTCCAACCGAAGAAAAACTATTGGTAGGAAAAGAGAAAGCTACTGCGTTTTTGAGTTGGTTAGAAAACAGATAATTATCTTTTAAAAATTCCACATAGATTAAAACAACAAAAGCTGATTTATTAATTTAAATCAGCTTTTGTTGTTTTGTAGATTTTTCCTGTAATTGTATTTTGTATAAAACCTATTAATTGCCAGTCTGTTGCGTTAAAATTTTTAGGTTTAGATATAGTAAGATTCCCTTCTTTTGCACCGAGAGTATAACTTTTTAGCTCTTTTACAATCTGAACATGATTTAATGTATTTCCTTTATTTTCACCACGTTGTACTTTTGAAATTCCTTTTCGCAA
This sequence comes from Flavobacterium sp. LC2016-13, assembly GCF_009707955.1. Taxonomy (GTDB): domain Bacteria; phylum Bacteroidota; class Bacteroidia; order Flavobacteriales; family Flavobacteriaceae; genus Flavobacterium. The sequence goes on from NZ_WMDQ01000002.1 coordinate 256,886, forward strand.
TATTGTTGCAATAAATAATTTTGTGTCTTTCTGAACTGAATTTGTCTTAAAATGAATCGTTATTGAATCTTTGTCAGGATGGGCGATAAGTTCCAGTTTCTCAGTTTGCTTAGTTTTTAAAGCATCAGTGATTTTTTGAGAAAGTGCAGTTTCATTATAGCCTGCAAATTCAGCAGTTCCGTTAATAATAAACTGAGGCGTATACATCACATACAAATTAAGCCAGTCCTGATATTGTTGTTGGCGGTTTGTAAATTCAGCCGAACTAAATTGATCCTTCCAGCCTAAACGATCCCAATAATCAACATGATACGCCAGGAAATAGATATTCATGCCTTTGGTATCACGTTGTAATTTTGCCATTAATTCATCGGCAGGCGGACAACTGGAACATCCTTCAGAAGTAAAAAGTTCTACTATCGCAAAACCATTATTATTCGTTGTTTTTATTTCCGTTTTTGCTGTTTTCCTTTCAGATAATTCCATTTCAGGAAACATAAAGCAATTCAGGAAAAAGAGTCCTGAAAGCACAATTGCCAGAAAGAGGAAGATACTATTTTTCATAATTTTTGATTTTAAATCGAATTGAAATTCTGTTATTTCTCTCAAAGGTAGAATCGTAATCCCTGATTTATAAGCGAATAATGGCGAACCGTCCAAATTAGCAGTTGAATAGTCCATTTAGTGCTTTAGATAAAACTGAACGTTACAGCAATTGAAGTTGAACGCTATAACAATGTTGATTTCTAGGGTTATAATGAACTTTGCCAATATAAATACGATACTTATGAAAACAATTTTTATTACAGGAACTTCAAGCGGTTTGGGAAAAGCTGCGGTTCATTTATTTCACAGCAAAGGCTGGAATGTTATTGCAACTATGCGTAATGTTGACAAAGCCGATTTTGAAGCTTTAGAGCGAGTAACAGTTTTGCCACTTGATATTACAGAGCCAGAACAAATTAAAACTGCCGTAAACAAAGCAATTTCATTAGGTAATATAGATGTTGTTTTAAATAATGCAGCTTATGGTGCAATTGGCCCGTTAGAAAGTGTTTCTGAAGATGTTCTGTTAAAACAGGTCAACACCAATTTGCTTGGCGCTATTCGTGTTACACAAGCTTTTATTCCGCATTTTAGAGAAAAACAAAGCGGACTTTTCATTAATATTACTTCTATTGCCGGATTAATTACTTTTCCGCTTGATAGTTTATATCACGCTGTAAAATGGGGTCTGCACGGCTGGAGTGAAGGAATGAGTTATGAATTAGCTCATTTTGGAATCGGAATCAAAACGGTTGCTCCGGGATTTATCAGAACGGAATTTAGTTCAAACATAGTTATTACATCTTCAGAACCTTATCAGGAATTGATGGATGGTTATCTAAAAACCGTAAACGATATGATGGATCCTCAAAGCAGCGGTTCTACGGCCGAAGAAATTGCACAAGTGGTTTACGAAGCTGTTACCGATGGAAAAGATCAGATACATTATACAGCCGGAGCTGATTCTAAACAAATGTCTGACAGACGTTTAGAAGTTGGGGCAGAAGCGTCGCGTAGAGAAATGTCGGCTCTGTTTTTAGGGTAATTAATTTAGTTTTTTTGGTTTCAGGTTTCAAGTTTCAAGTTTCAAGTTTCAAGTTTTCATTAACTTTGAGAAGTTTGGTATTCAAAGCAATATAAACCTGAAACAAATTAAACCTGAAACTATATTTTCGAAGGCGATAATCCAAATTGTTTCTTAAACGCAAACGAAAAATGCGAGAGATCCTCAAAACCTACCTCTAAATATACTTCAGAAGGGGTTTTTCCTTTTTCTTTTATCTGATAATAAGCTTCCTGCAATCTCTTTTGCAATAACCAACGGCTTGGAGAATTATCAAAGATTCGTTGAAAATCTCTTTTAAAAGTAGCTAAACTGCGCCCTGTGAGATACGCAAAACGATCTAATTGCACATTAAAATGGAAATTCTTCTTCATAAAAGCTTCCAGATCTATTTTTCCCGGTTCGTTAAAGTCAAATAAAATATCTTTTAATTCCGGATGGCATTGCAATAAAATAGTAATCGCTTCATTTACTTTTAAAGTCTGAAGATTTTCGTTAATCAATTGATCATCATTGATATATGGAATCAACGAATTCATAAAGCTTTTAAGTAACGGCTCATCCTTTAGTTGAAAAACAGTTTCTGTTTCCGGACTTTTAATCAAATTGGTTTTCTGGCTGTATTGTATAGAGAAATCCCGCAGCGCGCTCTGATAGAGATAAATAGAAATAGACTGAAAGCCGATATTCGGATCAGGTTGTTTCATGAACTTAATAAGCTGATTTCTTCTAATAAACCGAAAATCACCGGGTTTAAAAATATATTCCTTAGTACCGTTATTCAAAACAAGCTCTCCCGAAATTTGAAAACTCAAAACATGTTCTGCAGCAAATTGCTCGCCTTCCCGATTTTGGGTATAATAGCAAGAATAGGCAATAGGCGATGTTTTTTGATTTATTTTAGAATCGTTCATATCACAAATTTATAAAAAAAGCAATCAGCATCGAATAAGTTTTACCCGATACTGATTTTGTTGTTAATTGGATGTTTTTTAAACACATAGAAACATAGACTATATTAAAATAAAAGATGTTTAAAAAAATCTAGATTTTCACACATAGCTATGTTTGTTCCAACAAGTGAAACGCCTTTCAGGACAAAGGAGAACTATGTTTCTATGTGTTTAAATAAAATTATGCGTTATACTAAGAAATTGACATTGAAATTTACTTTTTACCAGTATACAATTTACCCAATGTTGTATTTAGAAAACTTTCAGAATCATCGTGATCTGTCGATAAACTTACATTCATCCATTTTTCCATTTCTTCTTCTCGGGCCTGATCGGCACTTTTTAAGATTCCAATGGCCTCACTTCCTAACACAAGATGCATCGGCGGATTTGGATGTGATGCTAAATCTACCATTACTTTAGCCGCTTTTTCAGGGTCTCCAACAGGAACAAAATTTCCACCTTTAAAGAAATCCGTACGTTGTTTTACCATTTCATAACCTTCAATATCATCTGCATAAGTCATTGATGCGCCCGCCCAATCCGTACGAAATCCGCCTGGTTCTACGCTGGTTACGAATATTCCAAGAGGAGCAACTTCTTTTGCCAAAGCTTCAGTAAAACCTCCTAAACCAAATTTTGCTGCCTGATACATCGTTAAACCCGGATTTCCAACACGTCCGCCAACAGAACTAATCTGCAAAATGCGACCTGATTTCTGTTTGCGCATATAAGGCAATACAGCGCGTGTAATTTCGATTGGCGCGTATAAATTAGTTTCTAACTGACTACGAACCTGTTCGTTTGTAAAAGCTTCAGCAGCACCAATGATTCCGAATCCGGCGTTGTTTACCAATACATCAATGCGTCCAAAATGTTCAACAGCTTCGCTAACCGCTTCGTGAACCTGATCGTAATTGGTGACATCTAATTTAATTGGCAAAATTTGATCTTTAAACTTCTCTTTTAAATCATTTAACTGATTAATGTCTCGTGCAGTTGCAGCAACTTTGTCACCACTTTCTAAAACCGCTTCAGTAAGGTTACGTCCTAATCCTCGAGAACTTCCTGTAATAAACCATATCTTATTCATTGTAATTGAGTTTTAAATTCATTACAAATTTACGATGGAAGCAAGGGTAGTTATTTTGTTGAAAAGCTCAATTTCATTTGTTATAAAGATCATTTAAAAATAAAGTGTATAAATACAATAAGATTAGTCGCGAAGCCTCAAAGAAATTAAACTTTGCGGTTTCGCGACTTTGCGAATTAAATGTAAGCTTGGTTTTTAAAGTCACAGATTAAAATGGATTTTTTTTCTCGCAGATTTTGCAGATTAAGCAGATCATTTTTTCGTCACAAATCAAGAGGATTTTTTTTGGATTTAGTTCTAATCCGCTTAATCTGCAAAATCTGCGAGAGAAAACATTAAAAAGCTTACTCTAAAGTTTTAACGGCATATGTTGCAGCATATAATTTTCTAAACATAATATAAGTCACGCTAACCATTATAAAGGCAATAATTGCATCAATTGTCGCAGGAAAACCTAATACAGCCACTTTTGAGAAAAAGGCAAAAGTAATATCGAAAAAGATTCCTGCAAATACCCATTCTTTTAATCGAAGCAATTTGTTCGGAATCAATAAAGTAATTACGCCCAATACTTTCAAAACACCAAGCAAGTAAATAAAATGAGGCGGATAACCTAATAATACTGTAATATCCCAAACAATTTTATTGGTTGTAAGTTCAAAAAATCCGCTGGCACCAAACCATAAAGAAGTTAATACAATTCCTGTCCAATAAATGATTTTTGTTGTTTTTGCATTCATGATTTTAATTATTTTAAGTTGTTAAACAGGACAAAATTGCGGGATTGACGTTCGTTTTCAAATTCAAATTTTGCCGAAACGGACAATTTAAACTTTAAAATAGACAATCTGAAGTTTGATCTGAATTTCTAAATCTCAAATCATAGTAATAGTCACTTTTGAAGGATATTTATTAACAATAAATTACAATTTTTAAAATTGCATTAGTTTTATATTTGTAATTAACAATTGCCCAATTCAACGGAAATACCATATAATTGTATGAAAGAAATAAAAACTTTTAAGATTTTTCTTTTTGTTTGCTTAGCGTTTACATTAACAGCTCAAAGTCAGAAAGTAAAGCTGATAAACGTAGATCAGCTTCAGGAAAGAATCAAAAACGGAAAAGACAGTACTTATGTCGTAAACTTCTGGGCAACCTGGTGCGCGCCATGTATTAAAGAATTACCCAATTTTGAGAAGCTTGGAGCAGAATATAAATCACAAAAAGTAGCCGTATTATTGGTTAGTGTTGATTTTAAATCGAAACTGGCTTCTAACGTGGTTCCATTTGTAAAAAGAAAGAATCTTAAAAATGAGGTTTTCCTTTTAAATGAAAGCAATCCGCAAGAATATATAGATCGTATTGATCCTTCATGGTCGGGAAGTATTCCGGCAACAATCTTCATCAAAAACGATAAAAGAAAATTTATCGAAAGCGAACTGACTTACGAACAATTACTTACTGAATATAAAAACCTATAAATTATGAAAAAGTACATCTCCCTAATGTTATTTTTAAGTGCCATTATCGCACAGGCACAAGCTCCAACGCTTAAAGCCGGACAAACCGCACCGGATTTTAAGCTTAAAAATGTAGATAATAAAGAAGTTTCATTTGCCAGTTATCCAGACGCAAAAGGTTTTATTGTTGTATTTACTTGTAATACATGCCCGTATGCAAAAGCTTATGAGCAAAGAATTATCGATCTTGACAAAAAGTTCAAACCACAAGGTTATCCGGTAATCGCGATTAATCCAAACGATCCGGAAGCATCAAAAGCAGATACTTTTGATAAAATGCAGGAATTGGCAAAAGAGAAAAAATACTCATTTCCATACTTATTTGATAAAGGACAAGTCGTTACAGATCAATACGGAGCGAAACATACACCACATCTTTTTGTAGTATCTAAAACATCAAAAGGAACTGTTGTAGAATATACGGGAGCAATTGATAATGATCCGGAAGGAACTAAGGCAGAAAAAACGAAATATGTTGAAGATGTAATTGCATCGCTAAAAAGCGATAAAAAGCCAGCTATAACGGAAACAAAAGAAATTGGCTGTACTGTAAAAAGAAAAGCTAAAGCATAATTATTTTTAAAGTAATTTTTAAAACGCCTCAGTTTATGAGGCGTTTTTTTTGGCTTAATTCAGATGTTACTTCATTTTTGAAAGAAATACAGATTATTGAAGATCTTATTGTCATTATAACCTTTCTTGCTATACCTGAGGATTATAAGAAAATAACTATTTTTTGATAATTAATTATTCTACAATACAATTTAATTAGTAATTTTGTTTAGAATAAATCTAAATAGTGATGAAAAATTTCCTTTTGGCCGATTCCGAAAACCTACACATAATTGGATTGAGGCACACACTTAAAAAGTTGGTAAAAACACCCAACCTAAAAGAGGCAAATTCAAGAGAAGAATTGTTTAAGTGTTTGGATAAAAACGATATAGAATGCCTGATTATTGATCCCAATAATATTTTTTTGTTTTATGATGATGATCTTAAGATTATTAAAACAAACTATCCCAAATGCAAAATCATAATCCTTTCTTATTTTAAGAATAAACAAACCATTAATAGTTTCTTAAAAGACAATATAAATGGCTTTATATCAAAAGATTGTGAGGAACAAACCATTTATGATGCTTTGTATAAAATTCAGCACGGAGAACGCTATTTATGCCCCAAAACCTTAAATGCACTTATTGATGTTTTTGCCTTACCAACAGCCGAAAGTGATGAAAAGCTTACTTTAAGAGAGTTTGAAATTCTCAAACAAATTGCACAGGGAAATAACGGAAAAAGTATAGCATCGCAGCTTTTTATCAGCATTCATACTTTCAGGACGCATCGAAAAAACATCATGAAAAAAACAGGCAGACATACGACTTCTGAGTTGATACTCTATGCTTTAGAGAAAAAAATAAAGTAATTTTCGTATAATTTAAGGGTATTTTATGCTTTAATTCCTACTATAATTGAGGTATTTTGACTACCTCAATTATAGAAATGATTTTCACTTTTTTATGGTATTGATTTAATTTTCGTACAAATCTACATTTGTGAAAATTATTCTTTAGAATCAATCTAAATAAATACCACAAATGGAGGCACAAGAAAAATTAGGAACAATACTGCAAGAAGTCGTAATTGATAATGCGCATGATAAACATGTTTTTTCTAACAATAATAAATCAATCGGGATTTATAAGAAAAGCATGAAAAAGGCCATTAAAACAATTGGAAATCATTTAAAAGAAAGAGATACGCCATTTACCGGAACCAGTATTTCGACGATTAAGCAAAAAATCGACAACATTTATCTGGAAGAAAATAAAAAAGGAAAAAGCCTGGATTATGTTTTGGATGAATTAAAAGACATTTATTTAGATGATTGTATTCACTTTCATAATCCCAAATACATAGCGCATCTTAATTGCCCAATTCTAACGCCAACACTTGTGGCCGAGGCTTTTATATCATCTTTAAATTCTTCGATGGATACGTACGATCAAAGCACGGGAGCGACTTTTATCGAATTGAAATTGGTAGAATGGACGCTAGATAAATTAGGTTATCCTGAAAACGCTGACGGAATTTTTACCAGTGGCGGAACACAGTCTAACATGATGGGATTGCTTTTAGCAAGAGATCATTATATCAAAAAACATTACGGAATTGATCCAAAAATGGACGGATTGCCTCCTGAAGCTTCAAAATTCAGGGTTTTGTGTTCAGAAGTAAGCCATTTTAGTTTAAAGAAAAACCTAAGTCTTTTAGGTTTAGGACAAAATGCCGTAATTCCTGTTGCTGTAGATCCTGATTTTAAGATGAATATAAGCGCTTTGAAAAAAGTAATTCAGCAGCAAAAAGACTTAGGAAATATTCCAATTGCGATTGTGGGAACTGCCGGAACAACTGATTTTGGTTCAATAGATCCGTTGACCGAAATTGCTTCAGTTGCCAGTGAAAATGATATTTGGTTTCACGTAGATGCGGCTTACGGCGGTGGTTTATTAATCAGCAATCTTCACAAAGAAAAATTGAGTGGAATCGAATTATCAGATTCAGTTACAATCGATTATCACAAAACTTTTTATCAGCCGGTAAGTTCAAGCGGGTTTTTTATGAGAGATAAATCATTTGTAGATTATATCAAGTACCATGCTGATTATCTGAATTCTAAAGAACAGGAAGACGAAGGAATTCCAAACATGGTAAAAAAATCAATCCAGACAACACGTCGTTTTGATGCCTTAAAATTGTGGTTTACATTGAGAATGATCGGAACAGAAGGTTTGAGTTCTTATATGGAAAAAGCGATTGCCAATGCTCAATTTACGGCAGATTTACTGAGAAACAGAGACGATTTCGAAATCATTCATAAACCTGAAATTAGTGCGATTGTCTTTCGTTATACACCATTTACCGGAAACGGAAATTCGTACTGTGGTATCAACAGTTACATTCGTAAAGCCATTTTTAATGAAGGTAAAGCCATCATTACCAGTACAAAAGTCTACAACGAAGTATTCCTGAAATTTACTTTATTAAACCCGTTAACAACCCAAAAAGACATTGAAGAAATCATTGATTTGATCGTATTTCACGGAAATGAATATTCATTAAAAAATTAAAATAAAATGCAAAATAAAATATACGATTTCATTGCAGTTGGAGTAGGACCTTTCAATTTAAGTCTGGCATGTTTAACAGCTCCAATTGAAAACCTTGACGGATTATTTTTCGATAAAAATGAATCTTTCAACTGGCATCCGGGAATGTTGTTGCAAGACACGACATTACAAATTCCGTTTATGGCAGATTTAGTGACTTTAGCAGATCCAACAAGTCCGTTTAGTTTTTTGAATTACATCAAAGAACAAGGAAAAATGTATTCGTTTTACATTCGCGAAAACTTCTTATTATTAAGAAATGAATACAATCAATATTGCCAATGGGCGATTAGAAAGCTACCGAATATCTATTTTAATACAGAAGTTACAGCGATCGAATACGATGAAAATGAGGAACTTTATATCGTAAAAACACTTTGTACCAAAACAGATGTTACGACGATTTACAAAACCAAAAAGATCGTTTTAGGAACCGGAACCGCTCCGCATATTCCAAAATCTTGTCAGTCTTTAAAAGGAAAAGCGATTCATTCGTCAGCTTATATTCAGAATAAAGCTTCACTTCAAAAACAAAAATCGATTACGGTTTTAGGAAGCGGACAAAGCGCAGCCGAAGTTTTTAATGATTTATTGCAGGAAATTGATGTTTACGGCTATCAGTTAAACTGGATTACAAGATCGTCAAGATTTTTCCCAATGGATTACAGCAAGTTAACGCTAGAAATGACTTCTCCTGAATATGTAGATTATTTCTATAATCTGCCTTCAGACAAAAGAGATCATTTGTTGAAGAATCAGAAATTATTGTACAAAGGAATCAATAAGGACTTGATTGCGACAATTTTCGATACCATTTACAACAAAAAAGTAATTACGGAGATTGATGTGAATTTAAGAACCAATGCGGCTTGTACCAAAGGAACTTATGACGAAACGAATCAGTCTTTTGAATTAGAATTACATCAGGTTGAACAAGATAAAAGATACCGTCACAAAACCGATGCATTGGTTTTAGCAACGGGTTATGGTTATAAACTGCCTCAGTTTTTAGAAGGAATTGCAAACCGAATTCAATGGGACGAAAAAGGTCGTTTTGCCACAAACAGAAATTACTCAATTGATAATAACGCAAGCGAAGTTTTCGTGCAAAACGCTGAATTACATACACATGGTTTTGTAACGCCAGATTTAGGAATGGCTTGTTACCGCAACTCCTATATCATTAAAGAAATTATCGGAGTTGAACATTATGCTGTAGAAACAAAAATTGCGTTTCAGGAATTTGGAGTTCCCGCAGCAGAAGTGATTGAATCTCCGGCATTTGAAACTATTGCATAAAATTATGGAAGCAGTACAACAAAAAAAGAGAGTTTTGGCAATAGATTTTGCCAGAGGAACAAGTGTGATTTTGATGATGATGGTGCACACCATGCTTATTTATGGTACAATTGCCACACAAACCACTACGGTTTTAGGAGAAATTATTTTATGGTTAGGCCGCGGAACAACTATGTTTTTGGTAAGTATGGGAATTTCTTTTGTATTATCAAGAAGACAAACTTTTACAGCGGTTTGCAAAAGAGCTTTATACATTTTAGCCGTTGGTTACGGAATGAATATTTTGAAATTTCTGGTTCCTGAGTTCCTTTTTGGAGGACTTCCCGAGGCTTTTATTTCGGCTTATGGTTTACAATCAGGCACATTACAAACTGGAATCTTCTTTTTGCTTTTGGGCGATATTTTGCAATTGGCCGGAATTACTTTGTTTATTATGGGACTTATTAATCATTTTAGCAAAAGTAAATATGTTCCGTTAATCGTGGCTTTAGCAATCATTTCTATTTCTAAGGAACTCAGCGGTTTCAGAGTCGGAATTGTTGGTTTAGATTATATCTGTGATTTACTTTTCAGCAATCAGTTTAATGTTTATTTCCCTGTTTTTCCGTGGAGCGCTTTCATTTTAATTGGAATGTTTTTGGGAAGATGGTATAAAGAATTAAACGAAAATCAGGAAGTCTTTTTTAAGAAAATGTTATTCGTTGGCTTGGCTTTTATTGCTGTTGGCGGAATTTTGAATTTCTCGAATCCAGAATATCATTTTGGAGATTATTACCATTTAGGACCTGGCGGAAGTATTTTATTATTGGGAACAAATCTCGTTTTATATTGGTTTGTGAACATCGTTGTAAAGCTATTTAACAAAAATAATCCAGTGTTTAATTTATTGACTTTTTGCAGTAAACACGTAACAAGTTTATACGTAATTCAGTGGGTTTTGATCAATTGGGGAATGTATGTTTTAGGTTTCTGGGAATATGATCAATGGATTGTTTTAGGATTATTTCCGGTTGTAATTGCTTCAAGTCTTAGCATTCAGCTTGCTTACAATGAAATCAAAATAGTCCTAAGTCAAAAGCCAAAAGTCCAAAGTCTAAGAAATCTTATGTCTAAGAAGTCTAACAATCTAAAATCAACAATCTAAAATCTAAAATCAAATGAAACCTATATACAGCACAACGATTCCGGATTTCGGGACTATAGATTTCCGTCCGTTGCAATTACCGACAGATGCTGCAATAATTCATGATTGGGTTAATCGTGATTATGCACAATATTGGGGCATGCAGGGAAAAAATCTCGAAGAAGTTCGTTTAGAATATGAAAAAATAACCAAAGAATCGGATGTTTTTATCGGACTTGTAAATGAAGAAATTTCGTTTTTATTAGAACGTTACAACCCAAAACAAGATATAATCGGGAATTATTATACGGTTCAGGATTACGATTGCGGCATTCACATTATTGTCGCGCCGTCAACAAAACCGGTGCATCAGTTTACGTGGCATATTTTTTCGAGCATCATGAAATTTATTTTCAGAGATCTTACCATCGAAAGAATCCTTGTTGAGCCGGACATTAGTAACAAAAAAATGTTCGATATCTGCCATCGTGTAGGTTTTGAAGATGCGGATGTGGTCAATTTACCACACAAAACAGCATTATTAGCCTTTTGTACAAGAGAGCAATTCATTAAAAAAATAGATTCATTTAACCTCAATTATACCGAAATGAATAACGAAAATCAATTAGAATTTCCTGAAAAAGCCATCACACATATTCAGCCCGAAGTTTGGGAAAAAGCCAATCGTTTGTTGGTAAAAAAAGCTATTTGTGAGTTCTCGCACGAACTTTTAATAAAACCAACATTAGAATCTGGAAATAAATATTCGCTGCTTTCTGATGATAATTCGGTTAAATATACTTTTGAAGCAGAATTACTTGCCATGAATCATTTGAATATTGAAGTAAATTCGATTTCAAAATTTAAAAATGATGCGTTAATTCCTTTAGATGCCGTTGATTTTATTCAGGAATTCAAAACCAGTTTAGGAATTTCAGAACAACTAATTCCTTCTTATTTAGAAGAAATTATCAGCACACTTTACGGAAGCTGTTACAAATTATTAAAGGAAAATTCAACTTCAAAATCGCTTGCTAATTCTGATTTTCAAACCATAGAACAAGCCATGATGGAAGGCCATCCGGGGTTTGTTGCCAATAACGGTAGAATTGGTTACAACAGCATGGATTATAAAGCCTACGCGCCCGAAGCCGGAAATCCGTTCAGGATTTTATGGCTTGCCGGACATCGCGACAGAACCGTTTATGCAGGAACTCAAAAACTGGATTATGACACTTTGATTCAACAAGAATTAGGATCAGAAACCATCGCAAAATTCAATGCCACAATTTCAGAAAAAGGGCAAAATCCAAACGATTATTTCTTTATTCCCGTGCATCCGTGGCAATGGTTTAATAAACTAGCTAATTTGTTTTCGCCAGAAATTGCCAAACAAAAACTGATTTGTGTAGGTTACGGCCCAGATTTATATCAAGCACAGCAATCCATTAGAACGTTATTCAACTTAAGCAATCCTAAAAAATTATATACTAAAACATCTCTTTCCATCCTGAACATGGGCTTTATGAGAGGTTTACCGGTTTTTTATTTAGGAACGGCTCCAGAAATGGCAGAATGGCTGGATCAATTGTTAAGTGGAGATCAATATCTTCAAAAAGTAGGTTTCGGTATGTTGGGCGAGGTCGCTTCTGTAAGTTACATCAATCCGTATTTTGAAAGTTTCGGAAAACACAATCCGTACAATAAAATGATTGCTTCATTGTGGAGAGAAAGTCCCGTAGCAAAACTCAAAAATGACGAACAATTAATGACAATGGCAGCATTTTTACATTTGGATAAAGAAGGAAATTCGTTGTTATCTGAAATTATAAAAGCATCGTCATTATCAATAGACAATTGGCTTGCCGAATATTTTAAGGTTTATTTGAGTCCGTTATTGCATTGTTTTTATCAATATGATTTGGTTTTTATGCCGCATGGTGAAAATCTTATTTTGGGATTAGAAAATCACGTTCCGGTTCGTTCTTTCATGAAAGATATTACCGAAGAAGCCGTTATTTTAAATCCTGATGTTGTGGTTCCTAAAAACATTGACAGAATTTATGCTGAAGTTCCTGAAGACGTAAAATTACTTTCGATTTTCATAGATGTTTTTGATGGATTTTTCCGTTTTATGTCGGCTATTTTGGTTTCGAGTGATAATTATTCTGAAGATCGTTATTGGGAATTAGTGGCAGAATGTATCTCTGATTATCAGGAACAAAATCCGCATTTGGAAGCTAAATTTGAACAATATGATTTATTTGCCAATGAATTTCAATTGTCTTGCCTGAACCGTTTGCAATTGAATAATAACAAAACCATGATCGATCTGGATGATCCTGTGGCGTTGTTACAATTTCAGGGAAAACTGCAAAACCCAATTGCTCCGTATAAAAAAATAATAGCTTAATTCCTTAAAGATGAATAGTATAATAACTCATCCTGAAAATGATGTTGCAAACGACGTTGTTTTTGTAAAAACAATTCCCGGTTTAGGGGTTTTTGAGCTGCGTCCGCTTGATATGGAATTAGATATTCCGTTGATTCACAATTGGGTAAACCGTGATTACGCCGTTTATTGGGAAATGAATGGATTTTCTCAAGAAGAAGTAAAAAATACCTACTATAATATTCAGGAAAAAGCGCAGGTTTATATTGGCAAATTCAATAACAATGTCGCTTTTCTATTAGAATGTTATAATCCTGAAGATGATATTGTGGGTAAATATTACGAATCGCAAAAAGGCGATAAAGGCATGCACATACTGGTTGCGCCTTCAGAAAAACCAATTCCGAATTTCACCTGGAATATTTTTACGGTAATTCTTGATTTTATTTTTAGTGACGGTAAAAACCAAAGAATTGTGGTTGAGCCCGATGCGAGAAATCATAAAATTCATTTACTAAATAAAAGAGCGGGATTTGTTTTTCAGCGTGTTCTCGATTTGCCGCACAAACAAGCGCACTTGGAATTTTGCACACGTGAGGATTATTACAAGGCATTACAACAGGTTTAAATTGAAACAAATGAAAATACCAACCCAAAATATACAGCATTTAACGAAGGAGAATTGGGACAAAGCCAATGCCATTTTGCTAAAGAAAACCTTAAGTGAATTTGCACACGAATTATTGATTGTTCCGATAAAAAGCGATTCTAATTCCTATCATATTTTTTCTCCCGATGAAAAAGCAGTCTATACTTTTAAAGCCACAATTTTGGCATTAAATCACTGGTCTATTGCTGTAGATTCTATACAAAAGACAATCGAAGGAAAAAATTCGCCTTTGCGTTTATTAGAATTTATTATCGAATTTAAAGATACTTTAGGAATTAGTGAAAGCTTATTGCCAACGTATTTAGAAGAAATTACAAGTACATTATACAGCACGGCATATAAAATCGCGAACGAAAAATATACGTCGAAAGATTTACTGGAATTAGATTATCAAAAAATAGAGCACGCCATGACCGAAGGGCATCCGTGTTTTGTAGCGAACAGCGGAAAAAATGGTTTTAATATTGATGATTTCGCCACTTTTTCTCCAGAAGCCAATGCGCCCGTAAGATTATTATGGATTGCCGGACATAGGAGCAAAGCCACTTTTACAGCTATTGAAACATTAGATTATCAAAAAGTATTGCAACAGGAATTATCTGCAGAAAACATTGCATTGTTCGAAAATGTATTAAAATCTCAGGATTTAAATGTTGATGATTATTATTTCTTTCCCGTACATCCGTGGCAATGGTTTAATAAACTGGCTTTGATTTTTGCACCTGATATTGCCGAAAATCATCTGGTTTGCCTTGGTTATGGCGATGATGAATATTCTGCACAACAATCGATTCGCACTTTTTTTAATACTTCTTCACCGGAGAAATTTTATGCAAAAACGGCACTTTCGGTAATCAATATGGGATTCATGCGCGGACTTTCTCCATATTATATGGAAAGTACGCCTGCAATTACTCAATGGGTTGCAGACTTGGTTGAAAACGATTCGTATTTACAGCAAAAAGGCTTTACACTTTTGGGAGAAGTTGCCACAATTGGTTATCGAAATTTCTTGTATGAACCTTTAGGCAGAAGCATTCCGCATAATAAAATGCTGGCCACTTTATGGCGCGAAAGCCCGATTCCGAAATTATCGAAAGGACAGCATATTATGACAATGGCAGCTTTATTGCATGTTGATCAATCCGGAAATGCTTTTGTATCAGAATTGATTCAAAAGTCAGGAATCACTGCAAAAGCTTGGATTAGTCATTATTTAGATGCTTATCTTTCGCCTTTATTGCATTGTTTTTATGAGCATGAAATGGTTTTTATGCCACATGGTGAAAACCTGATTTTAGTCTTAGAAAATCATATTCCGGTAAAAGCTATTATGAAAGACATTACCGAAGAAGTGATGGTTTTTAATGGAGAAATTCCGCTGCCCGAAAAAGTAAAACGCATTCATATTGACATGAAAGAACCGTTGAAAATCCTTTGTATTTTTAATGATGTTTTTCAGTTTTATTTCCGTTTCCTTTCTGCTATTTTATCCGAAACCAAAACACTTTCCGAAGAAGATTTCTGGTCTGCCGTTGCCGATTGTATTCACGAATATCAATCAGCTCAGCCGCATTTGCAGGAACAATTTAAAAAATACAATTTGTTTGTTCCTAAATTTGATTCGTGCTGCCTGAACCGTTTGCAATTGCGAAACAACAAACAAATGCTTGATTTAGCTGATCCTATTGACAGTCTTCAATTTGTTGGTAAATTGACAAATCCTGTTGCTGTTTTCAGTCAACAAGAAACTACAATTTAAAAGATCAAAATATTTTTTCCGCCACGAATTCACGAATTTTTTTTTTATAATTCGTGAATTCGTGGCGAATAATAATCTGCGTAAAACAAAAACTTTGCGCCCTAGCGCCTTTGTGGCAATAAAAAAATTATGTTCAAACGTTTAAATAAAATAATGCAATATGCAGAATCATTCGATTTCACCAAAGGAAGTATTAGAAAAGGAATTCTGATTCTCTCCATTCCGATGGTTTTAGAAATGGCAATGGAATCTGTTTTTGCTTTGGTTGATTTGTATTTTGTCGGACATTTAAAAGAAAGTAATTATGCGATTCAGGTTGTTGGTTTAACCGAATCTGTTTTTGCGATTATTTACTCGATTGCCATCGGAATCAGTATTGCAACAACGGCGATTGTCGCGCGGCGTATTGGCGAAAAAGAAACGCAAGAAGCTGCAAAATCTGGCGTACAAGCTATTATAATTGCAATTGCCATAAATGTATTCATTACTTTGGAAGGTTTTGTTTTTGCAAAAGAAATTCTCATGTTAATGGGCGCTTCTGCATCTGCGGTAGTTTATGGCGTAAATTATACGAGAATCATGATGGCAGGAAGTGTTTTCGTAATGCTGATTTTCCTGATTAACGGAATTTTCAGAGGTGCAGGAAATGCCATAATCGCGATGAAAAGTTTATGGATTGCCAATATTTCGAATATTATTTTATGTCCAATTCTCATTAACGGATTTTGGTTTGTTCCCGCAATGGGCGTTACAGGCGCTGCCATTGCAACAACTATCGGAAGAGGAATTGGCGTTTTATATCAATGTTATTTCCTTTTTTACGGACAGGGAATTTTAAAAATCAAATGGAGTTACTTTCTTCCTAATTACAAATTAATTCAGGGCATTATAAAATTGGCAACGCCCGGAGTTTTACAATATGTAATTGCTTCCTGCAGCTGGATTTTCCTGGCTAATCTGGTTGCTGTAACTGGTGGAGATTATGCTTCATCAGGTTATCAAACGGCAATTCGAATTATGATGTTTTTCATTCTTCCGGCTTGGGGATTAAGCAATGCGGTTGCAACTTTAGTTGGACAAAATTTGGGCGCCGATGAAATTGAAAGAGCAGAAAAAGCCGTTTATAAAACCGCCAAATACAATATGATTTTTATGGGATCTATTATGTTGGTTTGCTTTTTTAGCGCGCATTTTCTGATTTCGTTTTTTACAGATGATCCCATTATTATCAGAATTGCCGTAAATGCATTGCAGATTATGAGCGTGGGTTTTATTTTCTACGGTCTAGGAATGGTTTTAAACAATACATTCAATGGAGCAGGAGATACGTGGACACCAACCTGGATCAACATTTTAGGATTCTGGATTTTTCAGGTTCCGTTTGCGTATCTTTTGGTACATTATTATGAAATGGGACCAACTGGTGTTTTTATTGCAATTCCCGTTGCTGAAACTTTGATCACGATATTAAGTGTACTTGTTTATCGACAAGGAAAATGGAAGAGGATTATGGTTTGAGAATTTAATTTAATACTATTTAACATTTTTGTGTAAACAAAATTGTTTATTTTTGTATTATGAAAACAATAATTGATACGATAAAAGGAATTCATCCTGGATTTGTTCTGGAGCGCGAATTAGACAAACGTCATATTCGTAAAGGACAATTTGCAATTTCTTTAGGAGAATTTCCGCAGACTCTTACCGCAATTACAAAAGGTAAGCGAAGAATGAATACATCTTTAGCGCTGAAGATAGAAAAGTCATTGGCGATTGAGGAAGGTTATTTTATGGTATTACAAGTTTATTATGATATTGAAAATGAGAAGAAAAAACAAGACAACAAGCTGGAAAAAAGATCTCCTGATTTGACTTTACTTCGCTCAGTAGTATTTTGGGATACAGATATAAATAAAATAGATTGGCAAAAACAAAAAAGAGCAGTTATTCAAAGAATTTTTGAACGTGGTAATGAGTCCGAAAAAGAGGAAATAATCCGTTTTTATGGAAGCGAAACAGTGAATAGTTTTTTAAATAAATAAGGTATGTCTTTGTATTTTAATACTGTTACACCATTACTTAAAAGTGTTTTAGAAAATTTAATGCAGGCAAAAGAATTTTCTTCTTTTAGACTTGTTGGCGGAACAGCGCTAAGTCTTTATTACGGGCATCGTATGTCTGTAGATATTGATTTATTTAGTGATGCCGAATATGGAAGTTTAGATTTTAATAGTATTGATGATTATCTGCGAGCAAATTATTTGTACGTAGATAGTATGGATATTACTCCTGTAGGAATGGGAAAATCATATTACGTTGGTAATAGTAATAATGATAATGTCAAAGTTGATGTCTTTTATACAGATCCCTTTATCGATGAAATGCAACAATTTGATACTTTAAGATTAGGTAGTAAAACTGAAATTGTGGCTATGAAACTGGATGTAATACAAAGAACAGGAAGAAAAAAAGATTTTTGGGATATTGATCAGCTTCTTGAGGATTTTAGTATCAATGAAATGTTCGAACTACATGACAAAAGATACCCTTTTACTCATGATAGAAAAATTTTAATAGAAAAATTTACTGATTTTACTTTAGCCGACAATGATTTTGAACCTTTATGTCTTAGAGGTAAACATTGGGAGCTTATCAAACTTGATATGATTGAGCTCATTGAAAGTTTGAAAGAGTAAATATCTTATTCCTCACAATTCACCTTTATAATATCTTTCACATTATTAATAAAAGCGTCGGTATTTTTTATTTCTTGTTGAATAGAGATATGATAATCAGATAAATTAAACTGATCGAGCATATCTTTTTTTAAATATTTAATCATTGATTCAATACTTCGCGTATCGGTTTCGTATTGTCTTTTCAATTCGCGCTGTTTGCTTTCCAGATAATCTAAGGTCTTTTTTAACCTTTGAACGTTTCTTTTTTCCAAGTTTTACTATTCTTAAAATTAAATAAAAAACGATAATCAGGAACAGAACAAACTCAATATTTTTTCCCAAAAAACGTAATAATGAATTGAACTTTATCTCATTATCAAATCTATCTCATTCCAGATTACCGTCTTTTCCTACTTACGTTCATTTTGACTATTTGGTTTTAAAAGTTTTTGATTTTTTTTAGATATTTATTAATTTATTTAGCTAAATAACTTACAATCAGTTAGTTGTATTGTTTTAAAAGTAGAATAAAGACTACTTTTTTTTCATTTGTAAGAAATAATAATAACCGTTTTAATAACATAAAAATCAGTTTATTAATTAAACTAGTTATATTTTTTCCCGAAATAGCTCCTGTATGTTTGCATAAATTAAAACACAAAATTATGATAACATCAGTAGAAAAAATGATTGAACAATATGTTTCAGCGTGGAATGAAAACAATCTTGAAGCTTATAAAAGTGAGTTTAAAAAATGTTGGGCAACAAACGCCGTTTACATAGATCCGTATTCAGAAATTAATGGTTTAGATGAATTAGCGCATTTTGCTTATAAATCTCTGGAAATTATGCCAACAAGAAAATTCAGTATTCTTGAGAAACCCGAATTTCACCACTCATTTGGAAAATATGTTTGGGAAGTAGAGATTTCAGGTAAAACCAATATTGGTTATGATTATTTTGAATTCAATAGCAATTTTGAGATTACGCGCTTGATAAGCTTTTTTAAATTAGCGGAAGATTATCCTTTAGAAAGATTAAGCTAAATTTTCAAAAAGCATTGATTTACTTTATATCATCTAAAAGAGTCCTTACATTAGCATTATAAAATAATACAATGTACGGACTCTTTTTTCAGAATATTGCCAAACATATTCAATTGAATTCTGCTGAAGAATTACAATTAAAATCGAAACTGCATTTTAAAAACGTTGCTAAAAATGAACCGCTTTTAAAGATCGGAGAACATTGCAGAACGATTTATTTTGTTGATAAAGGATGTTTACGCATTTATCAAAACCATGAAAACGGAGACGAAACCAATATTTTGTTTTGTCCTGAAAATTGGTGGGCTTGCGATATTATGAGTTTTTCTCTGGGAACGCCCGCTACTTATGCAATAGAAGCACTTGAAGATGGCGAAGTAATAGGAATTGACCTTAAAGATTTAGAAGAACTCTATATGGAGATTCCCAAGTTAGAACGCTTTTTCCGAATCTTATTTCAAAACGGATTTGCACTTTATCAAAACCGGTTAACACTCGCACTTTCAACTTCTGCAGAAATTCGGTATACACTTTTCAACAAACAATATCCTATGCTGATCAATAGAATTTCTCAAAAACATATTGCTTCTTATTTAGGCATAACACCAGTATTTTTGAGCATAATCAGAAAGAGAAAATTATAGGATCAATTGATAATTTACAATTCAGAATTATTTTACTACGGTTGCTTCGAATTCTACTTTTAAAGTTTCAAAAAGGCTTTTCACTTCCATTAGACTTGTGGCTTGTTTAACTCCGTGTTTGGCAATCCATTCCTGAATAATGTTGAAATGTGGCCAAAGAGCTGCGGTATCGGTAGTATAAATAGTCAAACGAACAATTCCGTTGGGTTCGTATCCGGCTTTGCTAATTACCTGTTCCAGATTATTTAAGGCAAGTTTTATTTGCGATTCCATATTTTCATTGCTCGAAGTTCCGTCAGCGTTTACGGCGGCTTGTCCGGAAACATATAGCGTTCCTTCCGGATTTTTAACTTCTACGGCTTGCGCATAGCTGCGTTCATTTTGCCATTCCCACGGATTGATGATTCTTTTTTCCATTTGTTTTCCTTTTTTAGTTTGTGCCAATAACGGCATCGAGGTTATTACTAATACGACTAAAAATTTTGCTGTTTTTTTCACGATTACAGTTTAAAATTGATACTGCAAAGTTGTGCATAACATTTGGAAACAGGTCTTGACATTTCTCACGATTATAAAGTGAGAAATGTCACAAAGGAAGGTTATTAATTGTTAATTATGAATTATAAATTATGAGTTATGAGTTATTAGTTATGAGTTGTGAAATCTGTAAAAGCTGTGTGAAACAATTCTAATTTTAAAGCCAACTATTAACTTAGACTGAAAAACTTAGACTGAAAACTGCAACTTTAAGATGATAATCGGCTTAAGGTTTCGCGGGAAACGCCGAGATAAGAAGCGATCAGGCTTTTTGGAACGCGCTGAATCAGAGATGGATATTGCTTTAGAAACTGTTCGTAACGTTCTTTAGAGTTCGAAGTTTGCCAGGAAATAATGCGGCGTTGCGATCCGAGAAAACCGAAATTCGATTTCTCCAGAAAAAAACGTTCCATTTTTTGTAAACCGTTGCAGAGTTTTTTATAATCTTCAAATGTGCAGCAAAGTACTTCTGTATCTTCAAGACATTCGAGCGACATTGTGGCTTCGGTTTGGGTATAAAAAGCATAATAATCACTTTCCCACCAATCTTCCATTGCGAACGAAACAATATGCGCTTTTTCTGAATGATCTGTATAAACCAGTTTTAAAAGCCCCGAAATAACAAAGTAAGAATAGACATTCGTATCGCCTTCCTGAATAAGAAATTGGTGTTTCTTAAACTTTTTAGTGGTAAAATGAGAAGCTACAAATGCAAACTCATCATCGGTAAGCGGAATTATTTTTTCGATATGTTCTCTAAGGTTTGCCTGCATAAGGCTCAAAGTTATTCAAATTATTTTATTCAGTTACAGTGATACCATATTGAATTTTAGCATTTGCAAAGATAGCTTTAAGCATATCGAATTTTTTGTCACAATATTCTCCAATAGTTAATTTCCTATCGCTTGTTCGATAACTATTGCAGCCAAAACAAATTTCAATCCATGCAATTATAATGTTGTTTTGATCCAGAAATAAGATCGCATTTCTAGGCGTATAACAACCAAACGGTGTTATTGCATAACGTTCTTTTTTATGGGTATAATTAAAAATAATATCCGTTAATTGATTTGTTTGTTCGGGAGACAAATTTGTAATTTCCTCATACAAGTTTAGAGATAATGTATCTTTTCCTATTACAATAGAGTTCATGTAATTTATAAGATCGTGCCCCAAAGGACCATCTGTTTTGCCTTTAAAAGATATAATTTTGATTTGAGAAGTATTAGAAAAAGGAAAGCGAGTTAATCTTTCTTTCTCCGAAAAATTATTTTTTCGAACGCATTGTGCATTTTTGTCATATCGAGATTGCGAAAAAGAATATTGAACTAATAAAATCGTCAGAAATAGAAATTTTCTCATAGGAGATTGCGTTTTTTGCCAGGTGAAAATACAAATTAAAATGAAATACAAGTTTGATATATTTAGTCCAGACTGTTGCGTTACTTTGTATCGAAAACTTCAACTTCAGGATTTAAAATATGAGTAGAATACCATACAGAATCATTACTTTTATTTTGAATGTTCCATAAATAATTCTTATCCGAATAACTTTTTTTCGATATAAAAATACTGTCGTTTACCACTTTAATACTTTCTCCATAATATATTAGTACAGAACTTAGTTTTATAACTTCGTCTTTATCAAAGTATTCTTCGCGCTCAATATATTGACCTTCATCAGCAACAATTTTTTTTAGTAAAACAAAGTCGTCATTCTTTTTACAAGAAAACAACATTAAAGAAGCAATAATTATAAACGTAAATTGTTTCATTGTTTTTGACTTAGTTTTTATGGGTTGAATAGTGTAGATTTGGAATCTTTCGTCGCAAAGTAAATTAAATTTTAGTGATAATATAAATTTTGTTATCCTTCCAATAAATATTCTAATATTCTGGGATATTACCTGATTTTTTTTGCAACTCTTTAAAAACATTTTTTATTTGATTTCCTGTAGCTTCTATAACATACCAATTAACAGATATTAAATAACTTATATTTTCATTAGATAAAAAATATTCAAAACCATAACAGTCTTCTAATATTGAATGAAATTTTTTAGAATTGCCAATCCTAATAACTTTTTGCTTATAAATTTCTTGATCAAAAAAGATAAAAATTGGTTCTTCGTCTAAATAATTAGAATATATTAATTCATATTCTTCGGTAAATATTTTTTCAACATTGTGTCCAATAGAAAGATGTCCAAACTTTTTATGAACATCAAATTTTTTAAACACATCATTTAAATATCTATTTGCATCTTCCTTATTTAAAATTTCACAACTTACTTTGTGAGTTTTACATGCATTCTGAATTTCTTCAAATAATTCCATATCTCTATCTTATTGCAGATAAACTAATTTACTAATAATAAGCCTCTTTTCATTACATTCACAATTTTAGTTTTTTAATCGTTCGCTGTCCGAAAAATTGTATTTTTGTTTCATCGATGTAACAATAACATTCTACTGAAACATTCGAAATTGTATCGTACAAGATACAGTTGTATTTTACAATTTAGATAATTTTTTAAAGAATTTTAAATATCTTTGAACTATGAACACAGCAACAAAACCAAGACATATAGGAAGAAATATAAGCCGAATCAGAGAGCTTAGAGGAATGAAACAAGAAGCACTTGCGCAGGCAATTGGCACAAGTCAGCAAGCTATTTCGGGTATTGAAGGAAGTGAGACAATCGATATGGAAAAGCTTTCAGAAGTTGCAAAAGCGCTTGGCGTTACAATAGAAGCTATTGAAAATTTTTCGGAAGAATCAGTTCTTAATTTTTTTAATAATTTTTACGATAATAGTGCTAATAATGGTGCTCAAGGAAGTAGCAATAACAATATTCTTAATTTTAATCCTTTGGATAAAGTGGTTGAACTTTATGAACGTTTGGTTCAGGCTGAAAAAGAAAAGGTTGAGTATTTAGAAAAATTACTTAAAGGAAAATAGTATTCTCTATATAGAGTTTCTTATAAAACAAGCGCAAATGTCTTTTGGACTTTGCGCTTGTTTTGGTTTAGGCTGGCGCGAGCGTCCCGCTCGTGACTATTTTTTAGTAATTATGGATTTTGATTGCGTTCACGAACGAGACGCTCGTGCTAGCATGAAGAGAAAGATGTTTTGTTATCAGAGACGAGTTGGCAAACTCTATCAATTTCCTAAACTCTTATCAACATCCTGAATAAAAGTTTCGTCTTTTAGATAGTAAATCATCATCCTATCCTTTTGTTGAGAGGGATCATAAAACTCGATGAAAATTTTGTTTTCACCACTTAAACGAACTTTATAAGACCAATACAAATTTAATGTATTGTCAATATGTTGTGTTTTCATGACAGAATTATTCTTAACGATATTAAATTCATCTTCTTTGGTAAAGACAATAGAAATTTCAGAAGATAAAACTTTATAATCAAGAATATTGTTAAAAAGCACTAAAACATCTTTAGAAGTCGCATCTTTAATCGTGAAAAAATGATATTGGTTATTTTGCGTGTAGTAACTGAATACTTCTGATTTTGGAAGTTCAATTATTTCGTTTGGTCTATTAATACGCTGTTGTAGTATCTTTAAAACAGATTTGGAAGGTTCCCTTTTATATATTTCGAACTGTTTGTCAGCAAAATTCGGGAGTATGTTCTTATTTAATAATGCGTTTTCAATTACTTGTAAACATCCTGAAATGTTATAGTTTCTCATGTTAAACATAATATTGATTCCGTCAACATTATCGCTATTGTCTGAAAGATTTGGCATCCAAGTTTTGATGGTAAAATTTTCTGATTGCTCCTCTAAAAAGTACAAATACACTTTATCTGAATAAAGAATTTTTTTAGCCAGCAATTCTGCGTATTTACTAATAATAAGAGATTTATTCATTTCTTCTACGTAATCTGAAGCAGTAATAACAACATGAATATTACCATAACTTTTTTGAACTATCTTATCTTTATGTGCATATAGAATTTGAAATGTAGAAAATAAAAAAAATGTGATGTATAGTTTTATTGCTTTCATAATTATTTGTTTGTTAAACTTAAGCTCACCACTTATAGCTAATACTTGAGATTACGTTCGTTATGCTGGCGCGAGCGTCTCGCTCGTGCACACAAAGATTATCAATTAAATCAATTAATATCAATTTGTAAAACAGTTTGATCATTGTCGCTATAGTTTCTTGCCGAACTGTATTTCCAATCTACCGGATTAGTTACAAAACCACTTTCGATGGGATTATTATGAATGTAGTTTAACTTTTGCTCAAAAACTTTTAATGACCAAATCTCAATAGGTTTATTGTTTTGCTGCCAAAATTGCCTGAATTTTACATTGCTGTTTTTCTTCCCAGCTCTCTCAAACATCCATAGCATCCATTCTTTTCTGCTTTCTTGCGGGTTTTCTTCAATTGCCTTAAGCATTTTTCTAGACGTAAATCCTTTAAAATCTCTTATAAGTCCGGAAGGGTCTCCATTTTCGGATCTAAAAATTAAATGAATGTGATTTGACATAATGCAATATCCATAAATCTCCATTCCTTTATTTTTTCGACAGTAATCTAAAGATTCTACAATATTTCCAAAATACTCATCTCTTATAAATACATCTATCCAGTAAACAGTTGCAAAACTTATGAAATATGCTCCAGTCTTTTCACCAAATTTATATTTTCTGCTCATTTATTATATTTTGAGCGAATGTAAGAAATACTTTGCGTTCACGAGCGGGACGCTCGCGCTAGCGGGGATGATTTAAAAATAAACTAATTTTTAAATCATCCGATAGATACCTTATGGTTTACAGCAAATATAAATTTCTGAGCCAGATTCAAAGCAACTAGAAATTAAAGATGATACAAACCAAAGAATTTGTATAACTTCATTACGCTCTGCGAAATCTTCTCCATCTTTAAGTTTTTCTAATCGATCAGCAAGTTCTGCTTTTGAAATAAAATTAATTACAACATATACTCTTTTCTTTAGATTTGCATAAGATCTTAAAGTTTTAAAATAATCTATTGTATCAGCTGAATTTGATCCTTTTCTAATTCTTTTTATATTAGTTTGAATTCCTTTTGATGAGATATAGTTTTTTGCCCAAAAAGATTCTTTTAGAGGCCATTGATTATCGGAAGGACTTAGATTTCCTAAGTTTTTTTGTGCTTGACCAATTATTTCGTGTAGATCAGAAGCCGACATAATTGAGTTGTTATATTTAGAGTGAAAAAAAGAGATACTTTGATCACTTAAACCAATATGATCAGCCCATTCTCTTCCTAAATCGTCACAAATAAAATAATCAAAATCATTAGAATAATTGTTTTCTACAAAATCAAAAATGGAATTAGAACTGAATTTTGTACTGGACGAATTGAATGTACCTTTCTCGCTAGTAACAGTTCTTAATTCGTTAAATGGAATAAAGATTTTCATAAATGCATCAATATTTCCTAAAAGTCTACTGTCTTTGAATAATTTTCTATTACAATATACCAATTCTGGATCATCGAAAGTTATAATAAAGCTTTTGTTCCAATTGAGATATTGCAATATCGGAGTTTTAGAATCATTTTCAAATTGTATATATACATTTGCCAGCTTAGTGGATTTTAAAGTTATAGATTTTAAATTTAGTGATAAATATAAATCGTTTATTATCGTGCTTTGTATTTTATATCCATTTGCTTCGATATTAACACTCAATAAGCGTTCGAAATTTTTTACAACTTTTATTAAATTAATCTCTCGTTCTTGATTCTTAATTTTTACAAAGCATCTTTCAATTTTATTTTCTTCAAAATCAGAATAAAGTTTTGATAGTACAATTAAGATTGAAATTGGAAAAAGTTGATCTTTATATTTAACGTAGTCAACTGAAGTTGCAAATGAAGATAAAAAACTTGTCCGAGGAACATAATTTATTATTCTGTCTACAATTTTATCTGACCATTTAATAAAAGTTTCAAAGTTATTTTTTGACCCAAATTTGTTAATTCGGGAAGAGTTTACAGACAAAGAAATTTTATCATCATCATTGTTAACTCTAACATTGTTTAAAATATAACCTTGTAATCCTAATGCCGGAAGATTCTCTTTTAAATCAGTGGATTCTAAACTTTTTTGTCGAATTGCATTATTTGCGATGTTCATGTTATTCATCGTTGCTTTTTCAAAGATTGTCTCATCTCCTGTGAAAATTGATGTAATAACATTATAATCCATTGGATCAAATTTATCTAGAAAATCTTTTATGCCTGAAATGTTTTTTTTTGCAATTACAACATGATTCTCAAAATCTAATATGCATATGTAAGCAAGTTTTATTTCTTCCCATCCAGCTATTTCTTCTTCAATAAAGGTTGGTTTTCTATAATATTTAAAAACTGCGATGGAATAAAAAATATCTTTGCCATCAATAATTTTATAAGGTTCTTTTACAACGTTTAAAAGAAAATGCCCTTGTTTTTCTCTAGAGGCATCCTTAAAAGCCTCATTAATATCTCTTTTAGTAATAAATCTATCATTATCTTTTATATAAAAATATGCATTTTCATTAAGAATAATGTTTTCAATTAAATCGTCATCTTCCATAGTGATTGTTTAAAATGAATAGTAGTTTTAAAATTTTCTTAAATTTTTAAGAATTGAATGATAATGAAATTTAATATTTCAAGTAAAAGGTCGTTTTTTCTCAACTGTTTTTAGCAAAGATTACTCCTTAATAATCATCAACCTTACGGAAAACCATAATCCAACCAAAATTTATTCTCAACAAGGATACCACTAAATAAAAATGCCACAACAGGTATTTATACGGGTTTTATAAAAACGATAAAATTTCTGATGAAAAAGAGTGTTCTAGCCCAGATAGGAGCGGTATCCTTTTTCTCGGCCATCGGCAGAGAAAAAGATATAGCGGATAGCTGGAAATAGCTCCTGAAAAAAATTATAAGAAAACAGCATATATTATTCCTTAAAATGACATGAAAAAGTGGGAATAAAGTATTGCAAACCTTATATTTGTGTAACTAAGAAAAATAGAACAACCTAAAAAAATAATTTCGACATTGAATACTTCTGTATCCCAGGATTTTTTAAATAATCTAAAAACACAAACTGCAGCATCGCATAAAAGGCTGGAGGAACTTCCGGTCTCATCGTATATACTTTCTCCAAACATGAAAATGGATGATTATGCCCATTATTTAAAACTTATGTACGATGTGCATTATAGCGTCGAAACAGATGTTTTTCCGTTGCTTTCTGCCGTTGTTGATGATTTGAACGAAAGGGAGAAAAAACATTTAATCGAAGATGATCTTTTGTATTTAAATTATTCAAAACCTGTTGCAAGACCCGTTTTTAATACGCAAAACATATCGATTCCGTTTGCTTTGGGCGTTTTGTACGTGGTTGAAGGTTCTTCGCTTGGCGGGAGATTTATCTTAAAAAACCTGGAAACAATTGAGGGTCTTAATGACGGAAAAGGGGTTTCGTATTTTGCAGGATATGGGAATAAAACTGGTAGTTATTGGAAAACTTTCCTACATTTGTTAACTGCATATGAAGAAAAATATAATGTTGAAAATGAAATAATTGAAGGTGCAGTTTATGCCTTCGATTGTATTCATAATCATTTCCTGCAGACCCAAAAATAAATGAAATTAAAAGATATTGTAAATCGGGATATAGTCACTTTGACCAATTGCGAACACGAACCCATACACATACCAGGAAGTATTCAGCCGCATGGTTTTTTAATTGGCGTTACGTCAGCTTGGAAAATTGATTTTTGTACGGCAAATATTTCGGCATTTGTAGACTTGGTTTATAAAGAAATTATTGGAAAAGATTTTTGTTCGGTTTTCGGAAACGACGTTAAGGAGAAAATAACGCATTATATCAATGACGATAAAATCCAGTCGGTTTTTCCGCTTGAAATAGAGCTTTTGGGCAAATATTTTCAGCTTAGTATTCACAAAAGCCATGACGTTTATGTGCTTGAAGCTGAACCGCATTTTAGAAATAAAGAACAGCTTGCGGAGCTTTATCTTCAAAACATACAGTTTATTACAGATATGAATTCGACACGAACGCTGCAGGAATTATGTGCGCTTGTGGCGAAGGGAACGCGTGAAATTACGGGTTATGATCGTGTGATGATTTACCGTTTTGATGCGGAATATAACGGTGAAGTTTTTGCCGAAAATTGCAGGGAAGATTTAGAGCCTTTTTTAGGCTTGCATTATCCGCATACGGATATTCCGGTTCAGGCGAGGGAATTGTACATGAAAAACCAGCTGCGTTTGATTGTGGATATGGATTATGAACCTGTTCCGATTTTTACGGTGGATAATCAGGAAAATAAAAACCTCGATTTGAGCCTTTCTATTTTAAGAAGCACTTCGCCAATACATGTTGAATACCTTAAAAATATGGGAGTGGGCGCAACGCTTACAATTTCTCTTATTCACCATAACCGACTTTGGGGTTTAATTGCGTGCCATCATTATTCGGCCAAAAATATTTCACCGGAAATTAGGCTTGCCGCAAAACTTCAGGGACAATTTATTAGCTCTCAAATCGATTTGCGCCAATCTACAGATGAATATCAGATTGCGCGTAAAACAGCTTTGGCGCTGGAACATTTAACGGGTTTAGAGCTTCCGTTGGATCATTTATCATTTGAAACCATTATTGCTGATCCTGAATTACTGCATGTTTGCAATGCTGCGGGCGTTTCTATTTGCGTTGGAGGCAAGATTTACAAGCACGGCATAACGCCTTCTGATGATGAAATTGATAGAATAGCGTCAGAAATTGCGCATTATGCCAAAGAAGGAATTTTTAGTACGGAGAAAATCACCGATTATTTTCCGGAGCTGAATCCTGAAGCTGATGTTGCGGGAATTATTTATCACTCGCTTGTTAATAACAACAATATTATTTGGTATCGACCGGAAACTATTTCTGAAATTAATTGGGCGGGCGATCCTGAAAAGGCAATTGTAAAAGACAGCAAAGGTTTGCATCCGAGAAATTCGTTTAATATCTGGAAACAAACGGTTAAAAACCAAAGTAGTATTTGGCTGCATCTCGAAATAAATGCTGCGGCGAGTTATGCGCACGCGCTTCACAATCAGATTATTTTGCTGATGCTGAGTGAAGAGGAAGAAAAATACCGTAACCAAAGCGAGGTTTTGAAAGAAACAAATGCGGAACTCGAAAACATAAATTGGATTAGTACGCATGATTTGCAGGAACCTTTACGTAAGATTCAGTTAATTATTTCGAAATTAATATCTGAGATCGATCGTATTCCGCCAGAATCGGTTTTTGATGCTTTGCTGCGTGTTTCGAATTCGGCCAACAGAATGCAGGTTTTACTGCAGGATATTTTGAAATATACGCGTGTAAAATATACGAAAGAAGCACTTCAAAAAGTTGATTTAAATACTATTATGGAATCGACTATCGACGAGATGAAAGAGGTTTTTAATGAAACAGGCGCCGTAATTGAATACGAAAATTTGCCTGAAATTTATGGTATTACTTTTTTGATGAAACAGCTGTTTTCTAATATTCTGCAAAATTCATTAAAATACGCTTCTCCGGATCGATTACCGATTATAAAAGTTACGGCTTCGCAAGAGCCTGAAATATACAATTACTCGAATAAAATTTATTGCCACTGGATTACTTTTACCGATAACGGTATTGGTTTTGAACAGGAATATGCGCCTTCGATTTTTAAAATATTTACCAGATTACATACGCAGGAACAATACAGTGGTTCCGGAGTTGGTTTGGCATTGTGCAAAAAATAATGCAGACTTGCGGTGGAAATATTCAGGCTGTTGGAAAACCAAATGAAGGAACAGCAATAACGATTTACTTTCCTTGCGATCATTTGAATCCGTTATTGTAATGTTTGTTTTGCATTCGATACCATTATTAAAAACATAGATTTTCAAATATAGCCCGCGGTTTCAACCGCGGGGATATACGGATTGTGATAATATGCGACCCAACGGTTGAAACCGTTGGTAATGTTTTTACAATCCAAATAAAAAATCCTCTGTAGATACAGAGGATTTTTTATTTGGATTGATTTGTTCGTTTTTTGATTGATGATTTTAGATGATTAGAGGATTTTTTTCACGCCCGGAATTAGTAAAACCAATCCTCCCAAAGCAAAACTTCCTGCGACTATCAATGGTGAAACTACCAGAAGTTTTATGGCAGGATCAACAGCCCAGTTTCTTACGGCTAATGTAAAGCCAACAATTACAACAGGATGAAAAATATAAGTGACAAAACTATAACGTGTTAATTTGTTTAGCAATACAGATGATTTATTCCAGTTTTTTCTCCCTTTGATTAATAAAACGGTTAAGATAGAAAGCCCAATCCATTGTTCCCAAACGGCATAAAGCAATTGTTGCCAATGAAAACCTCCTGCATACCATTCTACAGGCATTTTTAGCGTGATTCTGATAACGAAAAATACGGGAAAAAACAATAAACATAACCATGAAGAAAGGGTAAGACGTTTTCTTGTTTTTTCAGAAAGTGCTTCGAACCAATTGTTTTTAGAAGCCAATAATCCGATTATGAAAAAAGCAATATATTGAGGAAAATGTCCTAATTGAAATCCGAATGGTTCTAAAACCCATCCAACAGGAAATATAATTCTAACCAAAAAAGTGACAAGACCTAAAGCAATTGCAAATAAAATAATGGTTCTTGATCCGGGAACAGGCAAAGTATTTTCGAAATTGATTTTGAAAACCGTTTTTACGATTACATAAATAAAAGTAAATACAAGCAAAGCCAACACAAACCACATCACGCCAACTTCCCAGGTATCATAACCGCTCATATATTGCAAAAAGGTAATGTGATGTTCGAGCGCAAAATAATAGACCAAATAACTCGTAAATGGAGAAATTAAAAGGGCATAAACGACTAACGGAATTCCTAATCTGATTAAACGATCTGTAATGAATTTGAAAGTTCCTTTTTTGGTGAAGGAAGCATCAGTAAAATAGGCGGCAAGCATAAAGAAAAAGCCCATAAAAAATGCCTGATTGATACTGATAAACATTTTCATTGGAATTAAAACGCCCATAATTGTAGTGGGTTCTGTATAATACCAACCTGAACCGGAATACGCAATAAAAGTGTGGTGCAGTATAACCAAAATGGTTAATAATACTTTGATGTTGTTGATGTAAACAAGCTTATTTGGCTGTTCTGCATTTTGAGATAAAGCTACATTTTGAGATGACATAATAAATAGATTTTGAGTTACTGATGGCAAACGTACAACAAGAAAACAGGGTTGTAAGTACGCATGTTATCGGCAACAAGCTTTTGTGATGAACAACAAGCTTAAGCTATTTGTCGGCTTCTCAATTGGTTATAACAGCTGTTAAAACTCTCAATTTGATTTCTGGAAACAGGCACTTTCAGATCGGTATTATAAAACGATAACACATATCCCTGAGAATTTCCGGATACTTTTTGAATCTTAAACATGTTGACCAAATAAGTTCTGTGGCTTCTGAAAAAATGAGGATAATCTGTTATTTGTTTTTCGAATTGAGTAAGGGAAATTCTTTTTAATTCGACATTGACTTCTTCATTTTCAGATTTGGTAAGTTCGATATAATTGCCATCAGCTTTTACAAATAGTAAATGTTCTAAATCTAGCGTAAAATCATCTTGTTTGACTTGCGTATTAATGAAAAGCGTCGATTTTAGAATTGTTTTTTCAGGTTCATTCGCTAACGGAACAAATTGCAGTACAAACGGCGAACCTTTTTTGGACTGAAAATAAAAACCGGTCAACCTCAGAAAAAAATAGAAAAAGATTCCTGCAACAAAGCAATTTCTGATTTCTTCGTATAAATAAAGTAATGACCAATTGAGTTTGTTATTATAAATCAGATCACGCATTAAGAAACTTCCAATGCCACACAACAGCAAAACAAAGCCAACATGAAGGTATTCGTGCAATAAACTCCAATTATTAAACCGATTTCTTTTTTGTTTGATGTAATTGAATGTTCCAAAATAAACAAACAAAATTAAGGCAGGCGAAAAAGCGTGGAAGAAACAAATCAGGAAATAATTCATTCTGAATTCCGGTTCGTAAACACCAAACGGAGTAAACAATAAAAGAAATACAAAAAGAACGGCAAAAACGGAAAGCGAACTTTTCAGGAGATTTTCTGGTTGATATCGGGTTGGATATTCAATTTCGTTTAATAAATGCTCTTTATTGATGTAAAATCCCATGGTTGAATTGCCTTTGTTCGGGAATAAAAGTACGAAAAAAGCCTTCTCAAAATCAAAAGATTTTAGAAGGCTTTTTTTAAAATCGCTTGTCTTATTCTAATACTTATAAAACTTATTGAGGCTGTTTCGTGATTGGCTTTCAATTTATTTTACTAACGCCTTACATTCTTTTGCTTTCTGGTCCACAGCACCTTTTGTGGATATTCTTGCATAAAACCTGCTAATGCTGAGTAATAAAAAAGCGATTCGAAATAATAACCCAAAAATACAAATATGAGTTTTTTAGCAAAATTAGAATTAGACAATGAAGTTTTTAATGTTTTAGAATTTGATGTGAATTTTACACAAAGCATTGATAACAACGGAAAACCCGCCAGTAAAGCCAAAGGCGGACAAATTAGACTAGTAATTGAAACAACCCAAACCGATTTATTTTCAGATTGGATGATGGCTTATACAAGTATCAAAGACGGGAAAGTAATTTTTTACCGCAGAGACGCCATGAGTACCATGAAAAAAGTAAGTTTTAAGAAAGCGTATTGTATTTCGCTTCAAAAAAAAATCAATAGCGAAGGAACTGTGCCTATGACTACAGAGATTTTAATCACTTGTAATGAAATAAAAGTAGGCAATACTTTATTTGATAATAACTGGAAAAACTCTTAAGTCGAAAATATACCATTAACTAATTTAAAACCAAGCAAGCATGGCACTACAAACTGATACAACAATTAAAATTGGTGAAACGATTATCCGAAATTTCAGCCGCTTAGCCATTATTCAAAAAATTCATGACCATCATAGTTTTACTTTAGAAGTACGAAAAGACCTGTTGGTTGATGAGTTTAAAAGTGTAATGCCGGTTTCACAGCAATTATCGGGCGCAAAAATCAGCATCGAAATAATACCTGCAAAAGGTTTGGATGATCTTATGATTATTCAAAACCCAAAAGATTATGTCATGCAGTTTTATGGGGTTATCACCAAAGTAAACTTTCAAAAATCGAATATTCGGGATGTAGAAGAAACAATATTGATTCAGGGACACAGTACTTCAAAATTATTAGACAATGCTCAGGATTGCTGCTCATTTACCAAAATGACGCTCGAAGAAATTGTCAATAAAGTAAAATCGGGTTATGAAATCGATATGCATGTGCATCCGTATTATAAGGATAAACTAGCTTATACAGTGCAGTATAACGAAAGCGATTTTAATTTCCTGAACCGTCTGGCCATGCGTCACGGGCAATGGTTTTATGATAACGGACGCATGATTGTTTTTGGAACTCCGGGAAGTTCATCCGTAGAACCCACTTTGGTTCACGGCGTTAACCTGCATGATTTTAGTTATGATATAGAATTAATGCCTGTATTGCTCAAAATCCTTGAAAATGACAATCGCAAAGGAGATTATTCGAGCGATGATGTTTTAAAATACAGAAAAGAAATTGACGGTTTCCACCAAAATTTTATCAATAAATCTAATGAGGTTTTCAATAAGGAAACTGTAATGCAGCGCAATCAAAATCCTGTTGAAGGATACGGAGACAGCACAGGCGAGGAATATGCTAAAAATAAAATGCGTGAAATAGCAGGCAAAATGATGCAGATAAGAGCTATCAGCGAAGTTCCGGGCATTACAATAGGCAATAACGTAATTGTAAGAGGTGTCGACATTCAACTGGACAGTTCTTACACAGTAACCGAAATAACGCATAGTTGTGACGATGGCGGCGGTTACGAAAATCATTTTACAGCGGTAAATTTTAATGGCAATGTGTTTTC
This sequence comes from Flavobacterium sp. LC2016-13, assembly GCF_009707955.1. Lineage (GTDB taxonomy): Bacteria > Bacteroidota > Bacteroidia > Flavobacteriales > Flavobacteriaceae > Flavobacterium. The sequence continues at coordinate 291,488 of NZ_WMDQ01000002.1, forward strand.
ACCTAAAACCAATCCTGATTTGATACCAATATGCAAAAGTCAGACAGCCATTGTAACAGCCAATGCAGATCCGGACGGACTCAGTGGTGTACAAATACAAATGCCGTGGCAGGAACTCAAAGGCGAAACTACACCATACATACCGGTATTGCAAAAATATGGAGGAGATGCCAGAGGAGCTCATGTCATACCTGAAATTGGCGATACGGTTTATGTCAGTTTTCAGGGAGACAATGCGGAATTGCCAATTGTAGAAGGAACTTTAGCGAGCGCAAAAGAAAAAAGCGGTTACAGTACACCAAATAATGATTTGAAGGTATTTCGAACACGATCAGGAATCTTAATTGTGTGTAACGATGAAGAAGGAAGTGTTTTGATTGAGGACCCAAGCGGGAATAAATATTTTATGGATGGGAAGGGGAGTATGGAATTAGATGCTCCTAAAAACATGACTTTTAATGCTGGGGAAAACATCAATATCAATGCTGGACAAAATATGAATACGAATATAGGTTTTAATAAAACAGATACTGTTGGTGGTGATTATACGGAAACAATAACGGGATCAAAATCTCTTAATATTGGTATTGATTTTATACTCAATGTTACAGGAAAAATGTTTGAGTGGATAAAAGGATCTAAAGAAACAAAAAGTGAAGAAATTAAGGAAATGGCGCAGGAGTTATTTATAAGTAGTACCGAAAAAAGTATAAACTTAAAAGGCTCTAAAGATATTAACAGCCACAGTGGTGAAAACTCAAGAAATTATTAGATATGAGCATTACAAGAATTATTGGCGGATCATTCACAAAGACAGCCACCGGAAATATAGAATTGCATGCAACTAATGGCAATATCAATCTTCATGCAGCCACACAAAATAACTGGGACGGAGGAGAAAATGGTATTTTTCATCACGATTATGAACCTTCACATCCGGAGGATTTAATGAGTAATAGATTGGATCTCACGCTGAATTTATTTTTTGATGGCACTGGAAATAATAGAGAAAATACTAGTGCCCGAGAATATAGAACGAGTGATTATGAAAAAGAATCGAACAAGAAAGATGATAGCTATGAGAACGACTATACCAATATTGCAAGGGCTTATGATGTAATTTCAACTAAAAAGCCTATTAAAATTAATGCTTCAAAACCTTTAAAAGTATATGTAGAAGGAGTTGGTACTAGAGATTTAAAAAGCGATGATATGTTGCCAATGGGTATTGCACAAAATGCAGGTTTTTGGAACACAGGAATAAAAGACAAAGTAAAAGTGGCTTGTGAAAAGGGAGCTTTGGAAATAAAAGATGCTTCTGATGGAAAACCCATTGATCTTCTCACTATCAACGTTTATGGCTTTAGCCGTGGCGCAGCAACTGCGAGACATTTTTTAGATATTACTAATGTAGCTTATACCGTAAAAGTTTCTAAAGAAGGATATTTTACGTTTCCAGGTGATTTGTTGCCAAAAAGATATCCAAAAAATCAAGATAAAAGCAAACCTGACTATCCCGAAAGTTTTGATATTAAATTGGGTTATTTTGGCAGATGTCTGGTTAATAATGGTGTTTTTGAGATAAAAAACGTTTCTTTCAATTTTGTAGGTTTGTATGATACCGTCTCCTCTCACGGTTTTAATCATAATAATGATGTAAAAGATTTAGGCCTTGATGCCATAAAAAAAGCAAAAATGGTTTTTCAGCTTTCGGCGGCTGATGAATATCGAGAGAATTTCGATTTGACTAATATTGATAGCGCAGGTTTAAAAGGATTGGAGTTAACGTTGCCTGGTGTACATTCAGATATTGGAGGTTCCTATATTGCCTGTGATATTGAACGTTCTGTAATACTAAAAGAAAAGTATTTTACAGGAACACGCGATGCACATTTTAAGTTTAGACCAACTACTAAAAAAGCAGATGCATTTAAGGAATTATTGGTAAATGAAGGCTGGTACAAAGATCATCAACTAATACTGGAATATAATGAAGATGCTGGTATAGCCTATTTGGTTGGCAGAAGAGAATTAGAAAATGCTTACGACAAAATCGCGTTGAATAAAATGATTATGGTTTCTAACCAATTTGGTGTCGAATATGATGAAAACAAAAAAAAGAAAAAGACAAATCTTTCAGATCCTTTTTTAGCTAGTATTTTCGATCAGCTTACAAAATATAGCCAGGCAGTTATGATGCACAGAAATCAATTTATAAGAGAAAAGAAACCCGTTCATCAATATTGGGCAGAATCAAAACAAATAAGTTATCTGGATTATTTAAGTCCAACAGATTTAAAAGAATTACGAAACAGATATTTGCATTGGTCGGTGAAAGCAGATCATTTTGGACTAGGCCCCAGATTTAATGAAGTTTTACCCGTCGAAAAACGTAAAAGAGAAATACATAATGGATAAAATAAACAAAATATTGATTTTTTTAATCATCACATTAAACACAAGCTGTCAAATGAAAAAATACGAATGGGAAAGTTATACCTGCCAACCTTCACGAGAATATAAGGGTAATGAAAATATATATGGTGTAGAATTTGTTAGAGGTGACATCCTTACGCTTGATGGAGATCACGCTCATTTGCCTTTTGGTGGTTCTTCAGGTGAATGGGGATATACTGGTGCTGCATGGACTTCACAACATGGTCTACCTGTAGGAGCCGATGTTATCTATTATGCTGGTTACGAAGATAAGTTTTACCAGCTAAAAGTTGACTTTCCTGTAGAAGAAATGAAAAAAGCAATGGATACGACTTATCGTTACAATGACCATACGAACGAAAAATTTTCAGGATTAATTTTTGGTTTTGCACCACAAGGTATGGTAGTAGTATGGAAAAAATATGGAATTTTTAGGATTGAACTGGGACGTTATCAGGCTCAGGTAATTAAAGACGACGCAGAACTGGAAGAAAAACTGTTTAAAGGCTGGTCAATGAACCGTTTGGCAGTCAAACAAAGAGATTTTTTGCCCGATGCAAGTTGTGCCAAATGGGATATGTATCGTAAGCGTTACACTTTTCGGATAAAAATGGAAAACGAAAATCCAGCATTGCGCCTATTCCGATATTGTTTTACCAATTACAATGGAGAGAAAGATATTATTTTTATGCCACCACTTCCTGCTACGAGCTATGATAATCGTGCTTTACCGCAAATTCTCGAACTAGATTGGGAAACTGGTGTGGGAGAAAGTTTTAGAGGAAATATTTTTTTGAATGAAAAAATAATATTCGAAAAATTTCAAAATTTTAAGACCGAGGATAAACAAGAATTTGAAGTCAGGATTAGTAAAGATAACAGAACTATGAAATTGTATTTAAATCATGAACCCTTAGAAGTAGATAGTGTCCGTATTTATAAAGGTTCTGTTATGTATGAAGGATCTTATTAGTTTTTAATTTGATTTTTTAGATTATTATAAAACCCAAATCAATAATAGAAAAAGGATAAATAGATATTTATCTTATTTTAGAACAAAAAAAAGCCTTCCAAAAATCAAAATGATTTTAGAAGGCTTTTTTAAATTGGAATAATAATCTACTTAAATTTATTCCTTGATTACTTTTTCGACTTTGCTGCCTTTTTCAGTTGTGATTCTGATGAAGTAAAGACCATTTGCTTTGTCTGAAATATTAAGTTGAGTTGAGTTATTGTCTTCTATTTTTGTTTGCAGGATTCTTCCCTGAACATCAAATAATTCGATATATTTTATAGCATTATCTGCCGTAATATTTACGTTTCCTTTTGTATGAGTTGGATATAAAGTGACAGTTTTATCAACCTGATGATCTTTAGTTCCTAAGTTTTTAAAGATCGTTTCAGCTTTGTTCGTTTCGATTGGCGCGTTGTAATCAAAATAAATATCAGCTTCTTTACCAACCTGGTCGCCTGAAAGCAGGTTTCCTTGTGTTTGAATTTTGAATAAAATATTTCCATGTCCGTTAACCGGAGGATCTTTAGACGTAATCTTATTTTTTTTAGCTGTACCTAAATTAATATTGGTAAAAATAAATTCGGCTACATTTCCGTGAATAACAATTTCAGATTCGTGAGATGTATTTAATACCTGTAGCGAATTAATGTCATATTTGGTTTGGTCAACCACAACTTTTACAACTACATTTTCTGCCGCAGCAGTTCCTGTGTTTTCAAAATTGACCACATAATGTAAATAATCTCCAATGGTACTTGGCGAAATACTTGGACCTTCAAGACACGTTATATCGTTTGGATCATATGAACCAACTATAATCTCATTGAAGTTGAATACATTGTCATCCGGATTAAAATCGCCTGCAATTGGGTTTACTGTCGCTGTAAAATTTAATACATCTCCAATATTTGCAGGAGGTGATTGTATTGGTGTATTTACATTTAAACCCACATAATAACTTCTGCTTTCAAAAGGAAGTAAATCATTATAATTCCAAGTCATTAATCCTGGACTTTGCACATTGGGCGCTAAAGTAGCCAGTCCGTAATGTAAAATATCCTGATTGTATGCAAAATTAAAACTTCCGCTTGCTGCCTGATTTCCTTTGTTTTTAATCACGATTTGATACCATGCCATAAATCCAGGTTTTGCTGGCGAAATTGGAGCAATCACAATTTCGACATCACTTTGATTTCCAGCTGCTGTAATACAAAAATCCTGAGCGGTAACATGATTATTGTTGTCTGTAAAAGTAAGTGTTGGGTTTACCGGAGAAATTGTAAAAAGCGTTGGGTTTTCAAGATGCGGAACTAAATTAAAATTTCCTGCATCGGTATAAAAAGTATATTTTCCGTTCGTTTTGGTAAAACCTTCACTTTGTATTGAACCATCGTTAATCCCTATTTTTACATTAGCTTGTTTAGCATCAGCAGCGTCACAGCCATTATTATCAATGTCAAAAGCAATCGTTCCTGTTATTGTATTATAATTTCCGCCCGGATTAAAAGAGCAATACGAGTTTACAACAGCATTTGATAATCCTAAATTGCCTAAATACAATTTTGTCGCATCAATATTGGCTTCATCCTGACAAACAAAAATCAAATTCGTGTTTGCGCTGCTAAAAAATAAGTTTTCGTTTCTTCCATTTTTAGCAAAAACCATTTTTAGATTCGGATTATTATTGGCAGATAAAGATTGAAAGTTTGTTAAATTTGAAACATCTATGGTTTCTAAACCAGTTGCGCTTACATTCAATGTTTCAATATTTGGAGCATCAGAAAAATCTAAAGTTGTAATTGGCGCTTCTATACAAAATAAAGAAGTTAAACTGCTACAACCCGAAATATCCAGAGAAGTAAGGCTATTATAACCACAATCTAAACTTTTTAAATTAGTTAAACCTGAAACATTTAAAGTTGTTAATGGCGCTTTTTGTACTGCAGTTCCGTTTAATGAAAGTGTTTGAAGTGCCGTACAACCCTGCACATTTACAGAAGCTAATACACTACTAAGATTACTAATGTAGGTTAATGCACTACAATTTGAAAAATCAGCTGTGACAAGATCCGTATTTTGTATCAAAAGATTATTTAATGCCGTACAACCTGAAAGATTTAAATTAGCAGTTGGGTTTTCATCTAAATTAAGAACTTGTAAATTGGTATTTCCTGAAAGATTTAAAGACGGAATTTGATTTGAATTTAAAATAGCATTCTTTAAATTACCTGTTCCCGTTAGATTTAAAGTAGCAATTGCATTTGTTGAAGCTCTAAGATCTGTAAGACCTGGTGATGTATTTAAATTTAGTGCTGTAATTTGATTATTGCTACAATCTAAATTATAAAGTGCAGTACAACCTGTAAGGGTTAATGAAGTTAAAGCATTGTTTTTTACATCTATTTCTTTTAATGCACTACAACCGGAAAGATCTAAAGCAGTAATCAAATTGTCCGGTATTTTTAAATATTCAAGACTTGAACAGTTTGAAAAATTAGCTGTTGTAATATCATGATGAAGACTAAATGTAGATTGCGGAAAATTAAGCAATGTACAACCTGCAGCATTTACAGAAGTTAACGTTAGATTATCTTCGATTAAAAAAGTAGTTAATTTTGTGAGGCCGGAAACATTCAATGAGGTTAGTTTATTGTTCACCGCATTAAAATAATTCAAATTTGGACAACCGGTTAAATCAAGAGATGTTAGAACATTATCTGCAAGATATATTTGATTTACGGAAGCAAGATTACTCACATTAAAAGTAGAAAAACTTGGGTTTTGCTGTGCAACAATTGTGGTTTGACTCGGGTTATTTGAGATGTTTAAAGTGGTTAATGACGGACTTTGCATAAAGGTAACACCAGTTAAAGTACTCATTCCTGAAACCGTTGCTGTTACCAAAGTTGGACTGTCAACATAAATAGTTTTTAGGTTTGGCATTCCGCTTAAACTTATTGATGTTGCACTGATTCCTTTAAAACCTAATTCGGTTACGTTGGTAAAACCTTCAATTCCTTGAATATTGGTTACCAAATACGCATTTGAACCTTCAATCCAAAGCCGATCAATTAAAGCCGCTTCAGAAACCTGAATCTGGTTATCAAAATTCGTATCTATTCTTGTCACAGCTACACCGCCTGAAAAGGCTGTAAAGTTGGCTGAACCACCATTTACTAACATGTTTTTGAATGTGCTATCTGTAAAAGTAAGTGTCTGGGCATTTACCATTCCGGTAAGCAATAACACCATTAAGAGTAATTTTCTTTTCATAATTTGGGTAATTAAGTATTCGTTAGAAAATATTGGGGATGATTTTTGTTAAAGTGAATTGATTAATTCTTGCAATTTTTCTTTTTTGCTTTGGGCAATCGGAATATTGGCATTATCAGCCATAATCACATATCCGCCATCTGTTTTAATGTATGATTTCAGATAAGATAAATTGATTAAATGTGATTGATGAATGCGTTCAAAACCATGTTCAGCAAGCAATTCTTCATATTCCTTAAGTGTTTTCGATATCAAAACAGGTTTATGGTTTTTAATAAAAAACTGCGTGTAATTTATTTTGGCTTCACAGCGAATAATATCCGAAACCTCAAATAAATGAATTCCGTCACTCGTAGATAAAGCGATTCTTTTGAAATTATCGACCTTTTTTCGAATGTTTTCCAACAATAAATCGATGTTTTCAAATGAATTATTTTTTCCAACAGCTTCTTTTATTTTAGCCATTGTCAATTGCAATTCTTCAGGATCAACAGGTTTTAGAATAAAATCTAAAGCACTAAATTTAAAAGCCTTCAAAGCATATTGTTCATGCGCGGTAATAAAAACAACATGCGATTTAAGTTTTGCATTTGCCTGAGAAATTCGTTCGAGAATATCAAAACCGGTTCCGTCTGTTAAATGAATATCAAGAAAAATAACCTGTGGGCGCAATTTTTCTATGGCAGCGATTCCTGTTTTTACACTTTCGGCTTCTCCAACAATAAAAATATCATTTGTATAACGTTCTAAAAGCGCTTTTAGACCTGTTCGTAAATGTTTATCGTCGTCGATTAATAATGCTGTTATCATGATTTTGGTATTATGGTATGTATTGAATAGGCAGAAACAAAGTAACCTTTGTACCTGTTTTTTGTTGGTCTGAATTTAATTCGATAATCTCAATTTTTGCCGATTTGGAAGTGATCGATTCCATAATCTTCAAGCGTTTTTTTGTAATGTCCAAAGCCATCGATTGGTGTGCCGTAACCGAGTTTTCTTTTAAAAGTTTTGATTCTGATAAACCAATTCCGTCATCCGTAATCGTGCAAACCAATTGTTGATTCTGAACATCAAAATTGACACTTATTTTTCCTTTTCCTTCTTTGGGAACCATTCCGTGCAGAATCGCATTTTCTACAAAAGGCTGAATCAATAAAGGCGGCAATCCCATATTAAATTCGACATTTTCTGTTGACTGAATATCAAATTCAAACTTATCATGAAAACGAAGTTGTTCCAGTTCCAGATAATTCTGAAGACTTTCAATTTCTTTATCAATCGGAATCAGCGAACCTTTAGAATATTCAAGTGTAAGGCGCATCAACTTTGAAAATTTAGAAAGATATTTTAAGGCAGAATCTGTTCCGTTCTGAACAATAAAACTTGATATTGAACTCAGGCAATTAAAAACAAAATGCGGATTCATTTGCAAATGCAACGCTTTTTGCTCGTATTCTGCCACTTCTTTTTTAAGTGTGAGCTGGCGTTTTACCTGCATTCGGTTATAAATTACGATGCCTAAAACAATCAGTAATAAAGCTCCAAAAATGGAAAAAATAACGAACTGAATTTGCCTTTTATGCTCTTCAGAAAGTAATGCTTCTTTTTTATTGAACTCATAATTCATTTCAGCTCTGGCAAACTTATTATTCGTTTCCTGATTGTTAATGCTGTCGCGGGCAATGATGTAATTTTTATAATGCGTTAAAGCCGCTTTCGAATCGTTTAGAGATTCATACAATTCGCTCAATAATTTTTCAGTATGAAAAGTCTGGTCCTGAACACCAATTTCTTTTGCATACGCCAATGATTTTATGGCAAAAGGAAGCGCTTCACTATATTTTTGTTGTTCCTGCAGTAATGATCCAATATTAAATAAGGAAAGGGAAGCACCAAATTTATTCTGAATTTCTTCGTATAGATTCAATGATTTTTGATAATAATCTAAAGCCAGCGATTTATTGTTTTGCTTTTTATAATAATCTCCCAGGTAATTGTTTAAGAGAGCAAATCCGCGTTTGTTATTATTTTTTTCAAAGCCTTTTTTCGCCTTTTCGTAATATTGAATAGCGTTTTGATATTCGCCCATTTCAAAATAGATAACACCAATATTAGTAAGCGTCATAGGCGCATTTTCTTCGCCAAGAGCCAATTGTATTTTGTGAGCTTCCTTAAGATAATATAAGGCTTTAGGATAAATTAGCTGTGATTTATAGACAATGCCAATATTGTTTAATACTTTCGAAATGCTAAGTTGTTCCTGAATTTCCTGATATAATTTTAATGCTTTTTCGAAATTTTTTAAGGCGAAAGTATAATTGCTTTGTTCTGAATACACTACGCCGGAACTTGCATAAGCGCGGGCTAATCCTTTTTTGAGTTGGTTTTTATCAGGATTTTGTTTCAGTTCAATTTCAAATTGAGTTTGGGCATTTTTAAAATATTTTATGGCAACAGGATAATTTCCTAAAATAATAGAAGCATTTCCTTTATTCATAAAAGCAGTTGCCAAACCAAAATTATATCCTGTTTTTGTACTTAATACGGCTGCTTTTTGGGCATAAAATAAAGTAGAATCGGGATTGATTTCTTTATATAAATCAGCAATTGTATTGTAGTGATTAACCTTTGCAGTGTCGGCCTTGATAATACGCAACACATGCTGTAAACTGTCGATTTGAGCGCTTTGTGCATGAACAATGCTGCAAAGAGAACTAAATAATAAGAAAACGGTTAAGCGGAATTTGGGATTCACCTGGTTTCTGTTTTGGTTGGTTGAGACAAATGTATAATATGTTTTCAACTATCATAACACCAATTATTATTTATGCCGTTTAGATTATTATTTGATTGTTTTGGATTATTTGTTGGTGAAGAGAATAGATGCAAGATGAAAGAGAATAGATGCAAGAATAAAGAATAAAGAGAATAGATTAAGATGTAAGAATGGATGTTTGATTTAATGTTTAAATTGATATTCCTTACTGATGAATTTATACCGATATACGATTAATTTATACCATTTTTAAAATTTAACAGGGTGTTATCTTTGATGTATTATTTTAACTTAAAGAGAGAGAAAATGAAAGCAATAGGATTTAAAACATCATTAGACATAGCAGAAAAAGAGAGTTTCATTGAATTTGAAACTCCAAAACCAATTCCGGGAGCACGAGATTTATTGGTAAAAATTAGTGCCATATCTGTGAATCCGGTAGATTTTAAGATTCGCCAGAATAGTGCAAAAGATACCGTTCTTGAAACTCCGAAAATTATTGGCTGGGATGCCGTGGGAATTGTTGAAGCGATAGGAGAAAACGTAACTTTATTTAATATTGGCGACGAAGTTTATTACGCAGGCGATATTACAAAACAAGGCAGTAATGCAGAATTTCAGGTTATCGATGAACGAATTGTAGGCAGAAAACCAAAATCGTTAAGTATTGAAGAAGCCGCTGCAATTCCGTTAACGGGTTTAACGGCATGGGAGATATTATTTGATCGTATTCGTATTAATCCTGAAAAAGATAAAGGCAAAACAATTTTAATCATTGGCGGAGCAGGCGGAGTTGGTTCAATCGCGATTCAATTAGCGAAAAAAATTGCAGGTTTAACGGTTATCTCAACGGCATCACGTCCTGAAACTATAGATTGGTGTAAACAACAAGGTGCCGATTTTGTTGTAGATCATAAAAACCTAATTGCATCTACGAGAGAAGCAGGATTTGAATTTGTTGATTTTATTTTAGATTTTGTAGATACCAATTTTTATTGGGATACAATGGTTGAACTTATCAAGCCGCAAGGACACATTGCATCGATTACCGGAAGTAGTGAACCGGTTGTATTGAATAAATTAAAAGGTAAAAGTGTTTCTTTTTCTTGGGAATTGATGTACACGCGTTCGATGTTTGAAACCGAAGATATTCAGGAACAACATAATATTCTCAACAAAATCGCCGATTTACTAGATGACGGAACGCTGAAATCTACTTTAAAACAAACGCTTACAGGACTTACAGTTGATAATCTTAAACAAGCGCATCAGCTTTTAGAATCAGGTAAAACGATTGGAAAAATCGCCATAAAGTTTTAATGCTATAGAATTCTTCAAACCTTTAATTACATTAAACTAAAATCCCAATTGTTCGATTGGGATTTTTTTGTTGTAAACAATGGACTTTTAAACAAATAAAACTTGAACTTTTAAACAAACCCGTGCTTTTGCAATATTCTGAACTTTGCTTTATAATTTTTTAATACAAATAAAAATGTGGACAAAAGAAAATATTACGGATCAATCAGGAAAAACAGTAATTGTTACGGGAGCGAATACCGGAATTGGATTCGAAATTGCATTGGCATTTTATGAAGCAGGAGCTAATGTTACTATTGCCTGCCGAAATAAAGACAAAGCAGAGGATGCCATAAATAAAATGAAATCGAGTGGAGGGAAAGGTACTTTAGAAATTGGAATTCTGGATCTTACGAATTTAAATGCGGTAAAAATTTTTGCAGATGATTTCAAATCAAAACATCAAAAATTAGATATTCTTATTAATAATGCTGGCGTTATGATGCCGCCTGCAACAACTACAGTTGATGGTTTTGAATTGCAATTTGGAGTTAATTTTTTAGGGCATTTTGCTTTAACTGCACATTTATTTCCGTTATTGAAAAAAACTCCAAATGCCCGAGTGATGACGCTTAGCAGCGGAGCCGCAACCTTGGTTGACGGAATTGTTTTTGAAAATTTAAAATTAGAAAAACCGTACGACGCACAACGCGAATATGGTGTGAGCAAACTTGCAAATGTTTTATTTGCTTTTGAGTTGCATAAAAAACTTAAAGCTTTAAACAGTACAATTATTTCTGTAGCAGCACATCCCGGTGTTGTATATACAGATTTACAACGTCATATTCCGTCAGAAATTTTAGAAACGGCTTTTGCAGAATTTAAAGAAGTTTCTCAGCCGTGGCAAGGCGCTTTGCCATCACTTTTTGCTGCGACAGAATCTACAGTAAAAAGCGGAGAATTTTACGGTCCAGATGGCGAAAAAGAATATACGGGTTATCCTACTCTTTCTAAACATACCTCAAAAGCCATGGAGGATGAAGAACTTTCTGTGAAACTTTGGGCTTTTTCAGAAGAAATTACCGGTTTACAATTTCCTTATTAATCAATTTAAAAATAAATAAAATGTCAAATTCAAATAAAACGGTTCTTGTAACGGGAGGTTCAGGCTATTTAGGCACGCAATGTATTTTGCATTTATTGCAGGAAGGTTATACCGTAAAAACAACAGTTCGTTCGTTATCAAAAAAAGATACTATTCTGCAATCTTTAAAAAGTGGCGGAATTTTATCTTTCGAAAAACTAAGCTTTTTTCAAGCCGATTTAAATAATGATGAAGGCTGGAGCGAAGCGGTAAAAGATTGCGATTATGTATTGCATGTTGCTTCTCCTTTTCCTGCACAACAACCTGAAGATGAGAATGAATTAATTATTCCGGCTCGTGATGGCGCTTTAAGAGTTTTAAAAGCTGCTCGCAATGCAGGCGTTAAACGATTGGTATTTACTTCTTCATTTGCGGCCATTGGTTACAGTATAAAAGATCAGAATCATGTTTTTACAGAAGAAGACTGGACAGATCCTGAAGCTCCGATTCAGCCCTATATTAAATCTAAAACTATTGCCGAAAAAGCGGCTTGGGATTTCATCGAAAATGAAGGTGGAAATTTAGAATTTACGGTTATAAATCCGGTTGGAATATTTGGCCCAGTTCTGAATAATAACGATTCAGCTTCTGTACAGGTTGTTATTACAGGAATTCTAAGCGGAATGGTGAAAGAAAGCCCTGATTTTACTTTGGGCGTTGTCGATGTTCGTGATGTTGCTGATCTTCACATCAAAGCGATGACAAATCCTAAAGCAAACGGCGAACGGTTTTTAGCAACATCTGATGGTGTAATGAGTTTTTATGATGTTGCGGAATTAATTCGAAAAGAAAGACCGGAATTATCTGCAAATATTGCCGACATGAAACCAACCGATACCTCGTTTTATATTAAAATGTCTAATGAAAAAGCAAAATCTATTTTAGATTGGAAACCAATTAGTAAAGAAGAAGCTATTTTGGCAAGCGTTGATACCGTAAAGATTGCTTAACTTTACAGGAACTTGTGTATTATAAAAAAATATTTAACACATAGAAACATAGATTTTATATACGAGGAAAAAGAATATAAAAAGAAACTAGTTTCTCACACATAGCTATCGGGATGTGTTATTGCAAGTAAAACGCCTTTGTCTAAGTTTGCAACAACTATATTTCTATGTGTTAGAACAAATTACACGCAACAGTTTATTAAAATAAATATGAAATTTAACAACATACAATCCTGCCATCTCGGACCTGAAATTTCTCCTGAGCAATTTATTCCGGAACATTTCTTTTTGTTTTTATTGAAAGGCTCGATGGTTGCTTATGATGGAAAAAAGCATTATCAAATGAAAGAAGGCAATTATTGCATTGCCCGAAAAAATCATTTGGTTCGCTATACAAAACATAAAGAAGATGGAATGTTTGAGAAAGTTATTATTGCTCTTGATGAAGCCTTTTTAAAGAAGTTTTTGGAAAGACATTCTTATTCTGTTTCCGTTTCTGGCAACGACGATGCTTTTTTGTTTATTGAAGAAGATAAACTAATAAAGAATTTTATACAATCGTTAGAGCCTTATTATAATGGTTCTGAACAAATTGATGCTTCTTTTGTAGATATTAAAAGAGAAGAATTACTGGTAATTCTGTTAAAGAATAATCCTGATCTGGCTAATGTATTTTTCAATTTCGGAATTCCTGAGAAGATTGATCTGGAAGAATTTATGAATAAAAATTTCAGGTTTAATATTAGCCTGGAGCGTTTTGCATTTTTAACCGGAAGAAGTTTGTCAACCTTTAAAAGAGATTTTCAAAAGACATTCAACAGCAATCCCGGAAACTGGCTAACGAAAAAACGTTTAGACGAAGCTTATTTTCTGATCAACAATAACAATCAAAAACCAAGTGAAATCTATCTTGAAGTTGGTTTTGAAGATTTATCACATTTCTCTTTTGCCTTCAAAAAGCAATTCGGAAAAGCACCAAGTTTATTATAACAAAAAAGAGCTGATTTTAGAATCAGCTCTTTTTTGTTCTGGTTCATTTAGCAGAATCTTTTTTCTTTACTTTTTCGAATAAAAAATCGCAGCTCTCTTTAAGGTTGTTAATAAAGTGAGGATTGCCTGTAATAGCAAGTTGTTTTACTACGGCTTCTTCATCGTTTAAAAAATAAATTTTCCTAACACGTCCTTCGCTTACAGAATCCCAATACGTTTCTTTTAATTCCTTATTGTCGGTAAGAAAAAAATTGAGGATGTACTTATTTTCGTCTTTATGTATGAGAATACTATCTTTCATCGTATCCCTATATAAGCCTTCATAGCCAATATTGTATCTTACATACGAACTATTCTTTTTTACATTTATTGTATATCCGTTCAACGAACTAAATCCGACTCTATTGTCATACGGGCCATACATAAATACAGAAACATTACTGACGGTTTCAAAATTTTTTGTGTCTAAAGATTTGTTTTTCTGTGCCTTGATTATTTTAGTTTTTTTTATTTCTGTTTTATTATCTGATTTACAGGAAAGAAAGAAAAGGCTAATTAAAAGCAATGTTTTGTAATAAGTAATTTTACTTTTCATAATTGATATACTTTACCTTTAAGCACGTTTAAAATAGGCTTATAAATAGCTATATTACAATAAAAAAAAGAGTTGACGACAAGTCAACTCTTTTTTTATCTTTATTAATGATTCTTATTTCAATGTAGTTTTAATAACTGTTGCTGCTTGCAAAATAGCAGTTTTCACGGCAGGAACATTAGCAATAGGATTTAAAAGCCCGTAATCGTGAATTAAACCGCTGTATCTTGTTAATGTTACAGGAACTCCGGCTTCGTTTAGTTTGCGTGCATAAGCTTCACCTTCGTCTCTTAAAACATCATTTTCAGCAGTTTGAACTAATGCAGGAGGTAAGTTTTTAAGTTGTTCTGTGCTAGCTTGTAATGGAGAAGCATAGATTTCTTTTCTTTTATTAGTGTCAGGCAAATAATTATCCCAAAACCATTTCATCATATTTTTAGTTAAGAATCTTCCGTCAGCAAATGAGTTATAAGATTCAGTTTCAAAATTAGCATCAGTTACCGGCCATAATAAAACCTGTAATTTAATTTGTGGGCCTTTTTTATCTTTTGCCATTAATGTAATAGCTGCAGTCATATTTCCACCAACACTATTTCCTACTACGGCAAGGTTTTTACCATTTACGCCAATTTCTTTTCCGTTTTCTGCAACCCATTGCGTTGCAGCATAAATCTCGTTTATTGCTACAGGATATTGCGCTTCAGGAGAAGGAGTATAGTCTGGAAAAACCGCAACGGCACCACTTTCTACAACTAAATCACGAACCAATCTTCGGTGAGTTGGATAATCTCCTAAAACCCATCCGCCACCGTGAATAAAGATAAATACCGGTGCATTTGCTTTGGCTCCTTTTGGTTTTGTAATATGAATTTTTACTTTTAAACCGTTTTGAGAAATCACTTTTTCAGATTCTTCAATTCCTGAATAATCCACTTCTACAGATTTTTGAGCACCAACTAAAACGCCGCGTGCATCTGCAACACTTAATTGTTCTAATGGTTTTCCGTTACCAGAATTTAAAGCTTTCAAAAATGTACGGACTTCTGTAAAAACCTGTGGGTCATTTTCTCCTTTAAATTGTCTTTCTTGTGCTAAAGCAATTGTATTTATGGTTAACAATGCTGCAATAAATAAACCTTGTTGTAATACTTTAATAGTTTTCATATCTCTAATTTTTTATCAGTTATAATTTGATAGGACAAAGATATGGCGGTAGTAAAGCTCTAAAAATAGACAAAAGTCTATTCTGATTGTACATTTTTCCCTAGAAGGTATTTTTTCTTGAAATTGGATGGAGTGTCACCAACTTTATTGGTAAAAAGGCGGTTAAAATAAGCCGGATCTTCATAACCAAGTTGGTAAGCGATTTCTTTTACACTTAAAGCAGAATATCCCAAGAGCCTTTTTGCTTCCAGCATAATTCGGTCTTTAATAATATCGTTGGGTTGTGTAAGTTCTAATCGGTTAAATTTATTCGATAATGTTTTGGGAGCCACGCCAAGAATATCAGCATAATCAGCCACAGTATGTTTGGTTCTGAAGTGAATTTCGACCAAACGGCTAAAATCTCTGAAAAAATCCATTTCTTTTGAAGGTTCATCGTTTAAAACTCCCAATTGTTGTATTTTCCAGATTCTGGTAGCTTTTATAATAAGTTGTTTCAAATATGTTCTGATCATTTCTTCCTGCGAAGAATCAGGAGCATCAAATTCTCCCTGAATCTGGTCGTAAATACTTTCTACAAATAAAACTTCTTTATCCGGTAAAGCCGTCATTGGCATTTCGAAAATATTATTAAACAATAATCCGTCGCAGGCAACCTCGGCATCGTGAATTTGTACGCAATAAAAATCGCGATTGTAGTACATAAAATATCCTTGGCTTTTTCCTTCTTTATCAATCTGCAAATACTGATTGCTGTTAATGAAAAAGAGGGAAGGTCTTGTGGTTTTATATTGTTTAAAATCGATCGTAACCGAATAATCTTTGGGTAAATAAAGGACTTTTATATAAGGTTTGTAATAATCGCCATTAATTTCTTCAATAGAATCCTGGTTCAAAACCAGAAACCCCAGTTTTTTATAATTAGATTCGAAAAATTTATGATTGTTCATTACTTATTCATGTTCAATAATAGTCAGAATGCTTTTTGGTATTTCTTCAAATGCCTCAAAAGAATAAGGTTTAATCAGATACGCTTTTACGCCCAATAAATCGCACTTTTCTTTATATGCAGGATTTATACTTGTAGAGTAAACAAAGCACGGAATTGTCTTTAAATCATTGTTATTCAATATTTCCTGCAGTGCTTCGATGCCATCAATTATGGGCATATTAATATCCGTAAGTATAACATCGGGATTTTCATTAGAGGTATCTTTCAGATAACTTAAAAGTTCTTCTCCATTTGCCACAAGACTAACTTTCCCAAAATTGGGGTTTTTATTAAACGTTTCGCAAATAACATCTGCGTCGTCTATATCATCTTCGGCAATAATAATATGTAAATTATGTAAGTGTGGCATTTTATAAGATTGGGAAAAAAAGATTAAATGTTGTACCTTCATTCAGGTTACTTTCTACAGTTATTTTTCCTGAATGGTTTTCCATTATTTTTTTGCAAATTGCAAGTCCAATACCGTTTCCGGAATATTCATTTCTGGCATGTAAACGCTGAAAAATGGTAAAAATTTTACTAAGATGATTTTTCTCCATTCCAATACCATTATCTTTTATCTGAATTTTCACAAATTGATTGGCTTCATTAGGAATTTCAGATTCAAAATTTTCCTGCTGAGAAATTTCTATAATTGGCGAAACATCTGCTTTGCTATATTTTATGGCATTTGTAATCAGGTTAGAAAAAAGCTGGCGCATTTGTACTTTAGAGGCTTGTATTAAAGGTAGTTTTCCTATTTGAATTTGTGCTTTTTTATCCGTAATTATAATTTCGAGATCATCCTGAACTTCAGAAATTATTTCAACCAAATTAATTTCTGTACGTTGTTCCTGCGCGGTATGCGATGAATATTGAACCAAATCATCTACAAGTGAGTTCAATCGTAATGCCGATGATTTCATAACACTTATAGATCTTGCATCTGTTTCATTAAGATAACTTCCGTCTATTTTTCCGTTATGCATTACAATTTTTCTTAAAGGCTCTTTCAAATCATGCGATATAACATGAATAAATTCTTCAAGATTTTTGTTGGTTTTATTTAATTCGTTTATTTTTTCTTCAAGTTCTTTCTGATGGCGTATTAATGCTTCTTCATGTTTTTTCTTCTCTGTCAGGTCCGTGACAACAATTCCAATGGCTTCTACAGAAGGTTCAAGATCTGTGACGGTTATATTTGCGGGGAAAATCTTTTTGGCATTGTTTGTCTTAAATTGTATTTCATGGTCAGTTATACCATATTTTAAAGCTTCGATAAGCGCAACAAAATTTCCCGGATTATCAAAATATTCATTTAAAAAAGTTCCGATTATTTTTTCAGAAGGTAAACCCACAAGTTTTGAAAAATAGGTGTTACAATATAATATAAGTCCATTTCTTGAAATACTCAAAGCGCCTTGTCTGAATTTCTCAATTAATAACCTGAAAGTATAATCAGCAGTTTCAAGCGAATAAAGCTGAGGCACTCCATTACTATTTAGCACCAATGCATCAACATCTCCGTCTTTTATGGCATCAACAATACTATTTGACTCGTAAAGTTGGTCCTTTAAAGAGGCTATTTCAGCTAGTAAAGAGTCTATATTTTTATCGTTAACCTCCAAATTATTCACTTAAGTTTAGTATTCGTAATACCTTTTCTTTATCGGATAAATCGCCTAATATGATTCTTCTTGGAGCAGGATTTGTCTTTATTAAAGTTGGTATTGCTACAATTTGATGCAATACCGCCTGTTCTGTATCACGACTTATATCTATAATTTCAAGTTCGTAATTTTCAGCAAGATATTTATCACATACCCTGCGCAGGTTTTCGATGGCATGACCTGATTTTACAGACATACCCGAAACAAAAAGCATAAACTTATGTCTGGTTGAACTTGAATCATCGGAGGAGTTGTCCATTTTTAAGAGTTTAAGGGTTTGATATTAAGCCCAACAAGTACTCTTTCCTCATTCGAAAGATCACCAATGATTTTACGAATAGGTTCTGGAAATTTTCTCACCAAAGTAGGTACAGCCAAAATTTGATCGCCTTCGGCCAATTGTGGACTTTTAAGCAAATCGATAATTTCAATGCTGTATTTTCCTTTCAGGTGTTCTTCGGCGTATTTTTTTATGTTTTCAAGCGCCTTGATTGATTTTGGCGTTTGACCCGCTATATAGAGCAGTAATTGCCATTCGGCTACAACTTCTTTCTTCATTTTACTGCTATTTTTTATTATTTTTTTGAAGCCAGTTTTTCCTGTAATTCTTCTGTTGCTTTAAGTATACTCAATTCTTCCTCTGCAGATTCGAACTCGTTTTTCAACGCCTCTATATTTGCTTCTAAAACTTTACGTTTACGCTCAATTTCTCTGTCTTTTCGGTTAATTTCATTTTGAAGTTTAATATCCGAAATTGTTTTCTTGAACTGATGAGATTTTCTTGCAGCTCCCGTAAGTATTCCTTGTGGACCCAATTCTACATCCAGTAATTCTATTCCGTTATTGGTAATTACAAATTCTCTTACCTGGTTAGAATGTCCCATTCCTCTTGATTTTACAATAAAAATTCCACGGTTTCTTTCCCCAATTCCTTCCATATCGCGCACCGTAATCCAGGTATCTACCAATGAAGAAACAGATTCTTCTGCAAGGTCAGGTCTGAAATTATCAGTTTGTTTATTTAAAGAAGTAAAAAGTGCCGTAATATTATTGGCTTTGAGCATATCTATAAGCCTTACCAGCATCGAACGAACTTCCTGCTCGCTGCCAACGGTAATAAGATTGCTTATAGGATCTATAATTATAGTTGTTGGATTAAACTCCTTAATCAATTTTCTAAGGGTAAGCAAATGCAGCTCCAGACCATTTAATGACGGACGTGAAGAGTGAATTTGTAATGTACCGTTGTCAAGATGTTTTTGAAGATTAACATTTATCGATTTCATGTTGCGAACCAATTGCTGTGGCGATTCCTCAAAAGCAAAATAAATAGTTCTTTCGTTTTTTTCACATTGCTTGTCAGCAAAATAAGACGCTATGGTTGTTTTGGCTGTACCGGCAGTTCCTGAAACTAAAATATTGCTTCCGCGGTAAAATCCTCCACCCTGAAACATATCGTTTAATCCCGGAACTCCTGTCTCGATTATATCAGAAGAAACTTCATTATCAAGTTTAAGCGATGTAATTGGTAATACAGAAATTCCTTCTTCATCAATAAGAAACGGATATTCGTTTGTTCCGTGAGTTGATCCTCTGTATTTTACAATACGAAGTCTTCTGGTAGAGACCTGCTCGATAACACGATGATCCAGAACAATAACGCAATCTGAAACATATTCTTCTAATCCCTGACGGGTTAAAGTTGCTTCGCCACGTTCTCCTGTTATAATTGCTGTAACGCCTTTTGTTTTTAGCCAGTGAAATAATCTTCGCAATTCAGCTCTAAGAATTGCCTGATTATCTAAACCGGAAAATAAAGATTCAACAGTATCTAATACTACTCTTGTTGCTTTTATTGAATCTATAGCATGTCCTAACCTGATGAATAAACCATCAAGATCGTATTCGCCCGCTTCTTCAATTTCAGATCTTTCGACCCTAACGTAATCTACTACGAGTTTTTTTTCAGCTTTAAGCTGTTCAAGGTCGAAACCAAGTGATTTAACATTTAAGGTAAGGTCAGCCGAAGGTTCTTCAAAAGACATGAAGACTCCGGGTTCATTATATTCAGTTATGCCTTTAATAAGGAACTGCATTGACAATAAGGTCTTTCCGCATCCGGCTCCACCACAGATTAAAGTAGGGCGCCCTTTCGGGAATCCTCCATCAGTAATCTCATCTAGGCCATCTACTCCGGTAGGAGTTTTGGGAAATATAAAACTATGTGATTTTTCTTTTTCTTGCACGATATAAAATATTCTATTTACTCAAATATACGTTTTCCTAAAAGACTTTCAAAAATTATTTATTAAGATTTAACAGATGTTTAATGAAAATTAATAAGATTTTAGAAATATTCGCGACCAAAAAACGCAAAAGATGAGAAAAATAGTTAAAAAATAAAAATATTAACTTTTATCGATCAAGTTGGTCAATATTTTTGCGAATAATATTTTTATCGGAAGTTGTTTTGGCTAAGCCAATTGCAGTTTCAAAATATTGACGTGCTTTTTTGTTATCAACGTCAGTATATAAATTTCCAAGTAAGGAATAGTAAAAATGATTGTCGGTTAAATTTAGTTTTTCAGCTTCAACAATCGCTTCTTGTTTGTTTTTTGCTTTAGATAAAGCATAAGTTCTGTTTAAAGCTACAATTGGAGAATACTCCAAAATAATCAGATTGTTGTAAAGCTCTAAAATATGCTG
Organism: Flavobacterium sp. LC2016-13; assembly: GCF_009707955.1. GTDB lineage: Bacteria > Bacteroidota > Bacteroidia > Flavobacteriales > Flavobacteriaceae > Flavobacterium. The sequence goes on from NZ_WMDQ01000002.1 coordinate 312,497, forward strand.
CCACTTTTCGGTAGTATCTTTTTTCTGTGTATGCCAATAAGCGATTCCGGCTTCTAAATGGTATTTTGAAAGTGTATTTCCTGTAGAAGATTTACTTAAAAAATAAATTCCTTTATCGATTAATTCCTGATTCCAAAGTAATTCATCCTGATCCTGATAAAGAATAATTTCGCCACTTTCAGTTGTTCGGGCTTCAAATCTTGAAGAATGAAAACACATTAATGCCATTAATGCATTAGTAGCAGGCAAATTGGTAGCTTCATTTTGAATTAGCAAATAAGCAAGACGCATCGCTTCTGTACAAAGATCTTTGCGTAAAGTAGTATTTTGCGAAGTAGAATAGTAACCTTCGGAATAGAGGAGATAAATGGTTTTAAGAACCGTTTCTATTCGGTCTTGTACCTGTGTTGCGCTCGGATTTTGAATTTTGATATTTTCTTCCTTTAGTTTTTCCTTAGCGCGATTAATTCTTTTATAAATCACCTCTTTGTTAGAAAGAAAAGCATCTGCAATTTCATTTATTCCAAAACCACACAATAAGTTCAGTGCAAGCGCAATTTGTGCTTCGTCAGAATTACAGGGATTACAAACCGTAAATATCATCGCCAACTGGCTGTCGGCAATATTTTTTTCGGATAAATCGATTTCCGTTTCAGGATTGTTTAGTGGGGTATTGTATTTTATTTCAGAAACAATTTTCTTTTCAAAAATATCATTTCTCTTAAAGTGATTTTTGGTTTTGTTTTTTGCCACGGTATAAAGCCAGGCTGTAGGATTTTCGGGAATTCCTTTTATAGCCCAGGTTTCTGAAGCCGCCAGAAAAGTATCACTCACAATATCTTCGGCAATTTCGATATGATAAATGCCAAACAGATTACAAAGTACAGAAACGATTTTTTGGTATTCGGTTCTGAATAAATTGGGGATGAGTTCCTGGTTGTTCATGTAAAGGTTAAAAGGCTAATTTAAGATAAATTCTAATTGTATTTAACGCAGTTTGTGTCATTTCGACCGAAGGGAAAAATCACATAACGGATTCACGGTTCGTTGCTCTCTGGATGTGATTTCTCTCTCCGGTTGAAATGACACACCTTTATCTAAAATCCAAAAAATCTAAACCGCCATTCTTATTTCCACATTTCCACCCAAATTCAAAATTGGGCATTCCTGTGCAATTGCAGCCGCTTCATCGTAATCTTTTGCTTTTATGATAATCAGTCCGCCAATAGATTCTTTAATCTCTACAAAAGGCCCGTCAGTGATTCCTTTGCTTTTGCTTACCACTTTTCCTTCGCCATCCCAACGTTGCAAAGGTCTTGCAAGTTTATCCTGAGCGGCAAGGCCTCCAAACCAGTTTTGCCATTGTTTAAAGTGTTGTTGCATTTCTTCCGGAGAAGGCTGTATTTCTTTTGATGTAAAATCTCTTCTGAAAATTAATATGAACTCATTCATTTTTTTCATTTTTTATACGTTGTCAATTATCATTTATAAATTGTTTATAAGGATAAAAGGCTGTTTTTTATAAAGATAAAATTACTCTTTTACCAGATATAAAAAACAGCCTTGATTTATTTATCCAAATTGTCCCACTCTGTAAGTTCCCGGAGTATTAGGGAAAGCAAGATTAAAACGGTTCCAGGTATTAATTGTCGTAATTGCCAAAGTAAGATCAATTAATTCTTCATCAGAAAATTCATTTTTTGCTTCATTATAAACTTCATCAGTAACATGACAAGCCGTTACAGCTTCGGCGTAAGCCAATGCAGCTCTTTCTTTAGCAGTATAATATGGAGTTTCTCTCCAGGCGCTTAAACCAAATAAACGTTGTGGAGTTTCTCCTGTTGCTAAAGCTTCTTTTGAGTGCATGTCTAAACAATATGCACAGCTATTAATTTGAGATACTCTGAAATCTACTAAATCTACCAAAGATTTTTCAAGTCCTGATTTTTTTAAATACGCGCTGATTCCAAATAAAGTACTTAACGCTTTTTGACCTTTTTCGAATGCATTGATTCTAGTTTCCATCTTGTATAATTTTTAAATGTTATACCCTAATGACAACTGAACTTTCAGGATTGGACAAAATTTATAAAAAAAAATGAAAAAAAATTCAGATCTAAAAAAAAGAACGCGGATGACACAAATTCGCTAAAGCGAAAACGCGGATAAAAACAGATTTTTTCTTTTAGTTATCAATATTAAAGCAATAAAAAATCCGTTTTTATCCGCGTTTTTACGAAGTAAATCTGTATTATCTGTGTTCAATTTTTTGCACTTTATGTGTATACTGTATACCAAATGGGTAAAAATTATACACATAAAATTTTGATAAAATCAGGTAAAACGCTCAATTCCAGTTGAAAAAGATAATGGCATGTTGGTTGCTTAATGAAAAAGTGTGTTTCTGTATACAAATTCAATAATAACAAAAGAAACCGTTTTTAAGTAAGAGCCATTAGATAAAATAAATACAAAATATGGAAAGCGAAACAATCATCTCAAAACAATTTTATTCTTCAAGTGAAGTAATAAATGCCGAACATTCTTTAAACAATTCCATCTTTCGTATAGATAACGACAAACCAAACAATAATATTGCAAAAAAATCAAATCCATTTGGATCTTTTGTACTGGCCGGTACATTTGCCTTAATGATAATGGGTGCTTTTTTAGTATATCAATTACAACCGGATTTTGACCAATTTCAATTAGACAGAATAAATTCGACTTGGGGTTATCCATTTCTTATTTTCACAATGGTGTTGTTCTTTTTTCAAACCGCATCATTTTTATATAACGCCTATTTATATCTTCGTTACAAACCTATCGAATCTGTTTCAGATGAGTTATTACCAACTTGTACCGTAATTGTTCCTGCATACAACGAAGGAAAATTAGTTTGGGATACTCTAATAAGCTTGGCAGATAGTGATTTTCCGGAACACAAAATGCAATTATTAGCTATTGATGACGGAAGTAAAGACGATACATGGTATTGGATGCAACAAGCAAAAATAAAATTAGGAGATCGTTTAACGATTTTTCAACAACCAGAAAACAAAGGAAAGCGTCACGCACTACACCGTGGATTTGAACTTGGTACGGGAGATATTTTTGTAACCGTAGATAGTGATTCTATCGTAAAAAAAGATACCTTACGTAATTTAGTTACTCCGTTTGTAACAAATGAAAACTGTGGAGCTGTTGCAGGAAACGTTCAGGTTTTGAATAATAAGAAAGCTGTACTTCCAAAAATGCTAAACGTAAGTTTCGTAATGAGTTTTGAGTTTATGCGCTCTGCAGAAAGCATGTTAGGTTCTGTATTATGTACTCCGGGCGCTGCGGCGGCTTATCGTAAAACGGCAGTATTTGCATGTCTTGACGAATGGATCAACCAGACTTTTATGGGACAGCCATCTGATATTGGTGAAGATCGCGCGATGACCAATATGATTTTAAAACAAGGACAACATGTATTGTTTCAAAGAAATGCTACTGTTTTAACAAACGTTCCTGAAGAATATACAGGTTTGTATAAAATGTTCATTAGATGGGCGAGAAGTAATGTTCGTGAAAACATTGCAATGGCAAAATTTGTTTTTACAGATTTTAGAGAAGGTTCTAAATTTGGTTCAAGATTATTGCTTATCAACCAATCGCTAAAAATGATGATGTCATATCCGTTTTTGATCTTCATGTTCATTTTTATTGCAACACATCCGTTATTATTTTTTAGTTCAACACTTGCGAGTATATTAATAATATCAACTTTCCCAGTTATATTTTATGCTAAAAGATATAATCTGAAAGATTCTCTTTGGGCTTATTCATATAGTGTTTTTTATACTTTTAGTTTATTCTGGATTACGCCATACGCTATTGCAACCGCAAATAAAAGAGGTTGGTTAACCCGAGGTTTAGCTGAAACGAAACAAAATTAATTACCATAAATATTTACTACTTTAAATTAGAATCTGTTATTTGTTTGAAAGACTCCTGCCCATAAAGTAGGAGTTTTTTTATGTACTTGAAGGATTGAGACTGAATATGTTATTATTTGAGAAAAAAAATAAGTTAAGGTACGTATTGCGGATAATTAACTAGTAGGATATCTATATTTTTGCCTTAAATCCTTAAGAAACGATTATAAATACCCAATAAAACTAAAATACCTATGTCTGATTTTTTAAAACAATTTGGAGAAGATCTTCAAAAAAATGTTCCTGGCTTTATCGCAGTTTCTGTAGCTGAAATCAAAAGCGGAATGTCATATTACTCACAATCTGTTGTATCTGATTTTGATCCTGAATTGGCATCTGCATTTAACCTTGAAGTTGTAAAAGCTAAAATGAACGCTATAAAAGCATTGAATTTACAAGGGCAAGTAGTAGATAATGTTATGATCACGCTTACATCTCAAATTCATATTCTTGATGTTTCTGATAACGGAGATTATTTTATTTACTTAGCAGTAGATTCTACTAAAGCAAATTTAGGAATGACAAAATCTATTCTTAATAAATATAAAAAAGAGATTGCCGAAAAATTATAACTGTACTTTTTCGTAATTCAAAGGGAATATTCAAATTGTGTATTCCCTTTTTTTTGTTTCTTTATTTTCACGATTCATATCCGTCTCCCATAGTTTAAACTGCGGGCTATGTTTATTATGATTGCAAACATAACCAATGGTTTTAACCATTGGAACGCAATATTATCACTATATGTTGTCATAATCCGTCTCCCGCAGTTGAAACTGCGGGCTATATTTATAATGATTGAAAACATTGCCAATGGTTTCAACCATTGGGACGCAATATTATCACAATATATTATCATAATCCGTCTCTCGCAGTTTAAACTGCGGGATATGTTTATAATGATTACAAGTATAGCCAATGACTTCAACCATTGGGACGTAATATATTATGACAATATGTTATAAAGATCTATAAATATTTATCCTATATTTATTCCGTAAACATAAAGTGCAGCAATGGAATTACGTGCGTTTTTCGAAAAATATCCGGACGAAGAAACTTGTATTGAAGAATTTAAGAACAAACGTCTTGAGAATAATTTAGTCTGTAAAAAATGCCAGCACAATGTACATTCTTTTAGAAAGGTTGATTTAAAATTTCAATGTAAAAAATGCGGTAACCGAATGAGCCTTCGTTCAGGAACCGTAATGGAGAATTCAAATTTGCCAATAAAGTACTGGATGATTTGTATTGAATTAATGACATTATCCAAGAGAAAATTCTCGGCACTTCAAATACAATATTTATTAGGACACAAACGCTATGAACCAATCTGGTTAATGGTTCAGAAAATAAATTTCGTTATGCGTAAAAGGGATGAAAAATACAAACTTCGGGCATATTCAGAATTCGATCCTGAGTTTTTAAACGAAATAGAAAAGCTTACGTTTTCAAAAAAGAAAAATTAACAGGGAATTAAAGAATTGTTCTATAAAGAAATTTGATGCAAAATTATAATTAATAGTTAGTAGCTATTGTTAATAATTAAATTATTACATTTGATAGGAAAGAAAATAGATTTAGTGTTAATTTATAAATAATGTCTTATCTGACATCATAAAATTTTACAGAGTGAGATCTAAAATTACAGCAAAAACAAAATAGAGAAATTAAATTTGAAAATAACATTTTTCAGACTTATCTCTAAAAATATAATACGACCAATGACATATAAAAATTTTCTGCAGATCGACGATGATTCGGACGATTGCGAATTGTTTATGGAAGCACTCAGTGCGGTTTCGACTTCGCATTACACATCAATCAATGATCCTGTAGAAGCTTATCATAAGTTAATCAGACAAGAGATCGAACCGGATGTTATTTTTCTGGATCTTAATATGCCAATCATGTCTGGCCTTGAACTTTTATCCGAAATAAAAAAACAGGATATACTACAACAAATTCCCATTATTATTTTTTCTACTTCACAACTTGACGATATTATCAAGGAAGCTAAGTCGCTTGGAGCACACGATTATATTTCGAAACCCAATAACTTTAATGAATTAAAAAACATACTAAAGCAATATGCATCTGAAGTAAAACATGTTTAAGTTACTGAATAATTTTTTGAGATGAAGTATAATAACTTTAAACTTTCGGGAATTTTGAATTTATTTTTTTTATATTTTTATTAAAAAATAAATATCCCATAGTCTTATGTATGCTTAATTCCCAACAATGAAATTATCTACCCAAATCCTTTTAGCATTTACATTGATAATTTTGCTCTCCGTTGCAGACTCATATACGAATTATATGATGTCGAAAAAAGTGCAGCTTAATTCGCATTTCCTGGCAAGATCAGAAGAAATCATTCGGAATTCAAACAAAACCCATAAAGCGATTATCGGGATGCAAAGTGCCTTTAGAGGTTATTTGCTCACAGATGATAAAGTTTTTTTAGATTCTTATTTTCAAGGTCTCAAAAACGTTCCGTATTTATTTAAAGTTCAAAAAAAACAAATAGGAGATCATAATACACAGCGTACCATATTAGATTCAATCGAATTACTTCATAACGATTGGCTGAAATATTCAGAACAATTGATCGAATCCAGAAAAAGAGATGCAAATTCATTACAAATTACCTTAAGAAAACATGTTGGCAAAAAGATAAACGATGATATCGCCAGAAAGTTTACCAGATTTGACCGAATAGAATACAAAAGAAGAAAACATCATAGTGCGATGCTGCTTACTTCGCTTAAATATACCCGCACTTTCTCACTTATTTTCCTGACCTTAACCATTATTGTTGGTGTAATTAGTACCATTTATATAATGCTCATTACAACCAAACGAATTTCTTCGATGGTTCGTCTGGCCGAAAATATTTCAAAAGGAAAATTTACCAGTATTGAAGATACCAGAAATGATGAATTGACGGCATTGGCATCATCATTAAACAGTATGTCCAGTAAATTAGACAAGAATATCCGCGAACTTAAAAGCAGAAATGCTGAACTCAATAAATTTGCTTACGTCGTTTCTCATGACCTTAAAGCGCCTATACGCGGCATTCACAACGTAATTACGTGGATTGAAGAAGATCTTGATAATGAGCTTTCGCCGGAGTTAAAAAGATACCTGAACATCATTCCTCAAAAAACCAAAAGAATGGAAGCTTTGATTAATGGTTTGTTAGATTATGCAAGACTGAATATAAATGTTCCGCCAGAGCTTATTAATACAAATACTTTGGTTCGCGAAATTGCAGATTCGATTGTTCCGAGAAACTTCACACTTGAAATTGCTGATTTACCGGAATTATTTACAGAAAGAATCAAACTTGAACAGGTATTTGCTAATTTAATTAGCAACGCCGTAAAATATACACCACAGGAAAACGGAAAAATTGAGATTAGCTGCAGGAAATTTTATAAGCATTATGAATTTTCTGTAAAAGATAACGGAATTGGAATTGCTGGAGAATATCACAAAAAAATATTCGAAATATTCCAGACGCTGAGAGAACAAAATGAACAGGAAAGTACCGGAGTTGGACTCGCTATTGTAAAGAAAATTATTGATGATCAACAAGAAGATATTATTGTAATTTCGAAAGTGGGCGAAGGTGCAGAATTTATTTTTACGTGGAGAAATAGTTAAATTATGAAAAAACCAGCCATTTTACTAGTAGAAGATGATGAACTCGATATTATAAGTGTAGAGCGGTCATTAAAAAAATTGGAGATAGAATACGAGCTTTTTTCCGCATATAACGGAATTGAAGCTTTAAAAATGCTAAGAGATACCGAACTAAAATTAAATCCGATGGTAATTCTGCTGGATATTAATATGCCGAGAATGAACGGAATTGAATTTTTGAAAGTGCTTCGGGAAGATGAAAAATTAAAAGATTTGAAAGTTTTTATAATGACAACTTCATCAGAAGGAAATGACAGGTCAGTAGCAGAAAAATTAGGAATTTCAGGATACATCATAAAGCCTTTAAACTACAATGATAACACCAAAAGATCAGATTCTATGGATGCTTTTGTGCAATTTCATTTAAGGAAAATTTTGCTCGACGAAAATATTTAGAACATAAAGATTACTGTTGTTTGATTTGAAAATAACAGAAAAAAACATAAAGATTTTTAATTCATTCTATAAAGAATTATGAAAAAAGCACATGAAGAGTTCGAAGAATCTGTTTTGACAGATGCTGAATTTTTAAAGATTTTGGTAAAAGTCAAAAACGGGAATTTTACCCAGCGTTTTCCAACAGATCAAAGCGGGATTAAACGGTCTATTTGCGATACTTTGAATGAAATCATCGACCTGAACGAAAGAATGGTTTTTGAATTTCAAAAGGTTGGAAAAAGTATTGGTAAACAAGGAAAACTAACCAATAGAGTAGCATTAGACGGAGCAAGAGGATCGTGGAGTTCCTGCGTCGACTCTGTAAATACACTGATTTCAGATCTGGTGCATCCAACCATCGAAATTGCACACGTAATTACATCCGTAGCAAAAGGAAATTTATCTCAGGAAATGCCGCTTTCTATTGAAGGAAACCCGCTTCAGGGAGAATTTCTTAGAATTGCAAAAGAGGTAAACGGAATGGTAAAACAGCTGAATTTATTCTCGATGGAGGTAACGCGTGTGGCGCGTGAGGTTGGTACCGAAGGAAAACTGGGAGGTCAGGCAAAAGTAAGAGGAGTTGGTGGTGTTTGGAAAGATTTGACCGATTCTGTAAATAAAATGGCGAGTAACTTAACGGGTCAGGTACGTAATATTGCCGATGTAACAACCGCCGTAGCAAAAGGAGATTTATCTAAAAAAATTACCGTAGACGTAAAAGGAGAAATCCTTGAACTTAAAAATACCATTAATACGATGGTAGATCAGCTGAACTCGTTTTCATCTGAGGTAACCCGTGTAGCGAGAGAGGTAGGAACCGAAGGAAAACTGGGCGGACAAGCGCAGGTAAAAGGAGTTGGGGGAACCTGGAAAGATTTAACAGATTCCGTTAACCAAATGGCATCGAACTTAACCGGTCAGGTACGTAATATTGCTGATGTAACAACCGCCGTGGCAAAAGGAGATCTTTCTAAAAAAATTACTGTAGACGTAAAAGGAGAAATCCTTGAACTTAAAAATACTATTAATACCATGGTGGATCAGCTGAATTCATTTTCATCTGAGGTTACGCGTGTGGCGGTAGAGGTAGGTTCAGAAGGAAAACTGGGAGGTCAGGCCAAAGTAAGAGGTGTTGGTGGAGTTTGGAAAGATTTGACCGATTCCGTAAACCAAATGGCATCGAACTTAACCGGTCAGGTACGTAATATTGCCGAGGTAACAACCGCTGTAGCAAAAGGAGATTTATCTAAAAAAATTACAGTAAACGTTGCGGGAGAAATTCTGGAACTTAAAAATACCATTAATACGATGGTGGATCAGCTGAACTCCTTTGGTGCCGAGGTAACTCGTGTTGCGCGTGAGGTAGGTTCAGAAGGAAAACTGGGAGGTCAGGCCAAAGTAAAAGGAGTTGGGGGAACCTGGAAAGATTTAACCGATTCCGTTAACCAGATGGCATCAAACCTAACGGGTCAGGTACGTAATATTGCCGAGGTAACAACCGCCGTAGCAAATGGCGACCTTTCTAAAAAAATTACAGCTGTAGCCGAAGGAGAAATTCTGGAGCTGAAGAAAACCATTAATACGATGGTAGATCAGCTGAACTCGTTTTCATCTGAGGTTACGCGTGTGGCACTTGAGGTAGGAACCGAAGGAAAACTGGGAGGTCAGGCCAAAGTAAAAGGAGTTGGAGGAACCTGGAAAGATTTAACAGATTCCGTTAACCAAATGGCATCGAACTTAACCGGACAAGTACGTAACATTGCAGAGGTAACCACAGCCGTAGCAAAAGGAGATTTATCACGCCAGATTACCGTAGATACAAAAGGAGAGATCCTAGAGCTTAAAAACACCATTAATACGATGGTGGGACAGCTGAACTCATTTGCCTCGGAAGTAACGCGTGTGGCGCGTGAGGTTGGTACCGAAGGAAAACTTGGAGGACAAGCGCAGGTAGAAGGTGTTGGTGGAACCTGGAAAGATTTAACAGATTCCGTGAACCAAATGGCATCGAATCTTACGGGTCAGGTACGTAATATCGCCGAGGTAACCACAGCCGTAGCAAAAGGAGATTTATCATTACAAATTACCGTAGACGTAAAAGGAGAAATCCTCGAACTTAAAAATACCATTAATACCATGGTAGATCAGCTTCGAGGCTTTGCTTCGGAGGTAACAAGGGTTTCACGTGAGGTAGGAACAGAAGGAAAACTTGGAGGACAGGCGAATGTGCCGGGAGTTGCAGGAACCTGGAAAGATTTAACAGATTCCGTGAATCAAATGGCGGGTAACTTAACCGCTCAGGTACGTAATATTGCCGATGTGGCAATTGCCGTTGCAAACGGAGATATGTCCCGAAAAATTACCGTTGACGTTCGTGGAGAAATTCTTCAATTGAAAGAAACCCTGAATACGATGGTAGATCAGCTTCGTGAGTTTGCATCAGAGGTAACTCGTGTGGCGCGTGAAGTTGGTACCGAAGGAAAACTGGGAGGTCAGGCAAATGTACCCGGAGTTGCCGGAACGTGGAAGGATTTAACAGACTCTGTTAACCAGATGGCGGGTAACTTAACCACGCAGGTACGTAATATTGCCGAGGTTACGATTGCCGTTGCCAACGGAGATATGTCGAAAAAAATTACAGCCGACGTTCGTGGAGAGATTCTTCAATTAAAAGAAACCGTAAATACCATGGTGGATCAGCTGCGTGCCTTTGCATCAGAGGTAACTCGTGTGGCGCGTGAGGTTGGTACTGACGGAAAACTGGGAGGACAAGCCTTTGTACCGGGAGTTGCAGGAACGTGGAAAGATTTAACGGATTCTGTGAACCAGATGGCATCGAACTTAACGGATCAGGTACGTAATATTGCCGAGGTAACCAAAGCCGTAGCAAATGGCGACCTTTCGAAACCAATTACGGTTGACGTAAAAGGGGAGATTTTGGATTTGAAAAACACCTTTAATACGATGGTGGAACAGCTGAATTCGTTTGCATCAGAGGTAACCCGTGTGGCGCGTGAAGTTGGTACCGAAGGAAAACTGGGAGGACAATCTGAAGTAAAAGGGGTTGCAGGAACCTGGAAAGATTTAACAGACTCCGTTAACTTGATGGCTTCGAATTTAACGTCGCAAGTACGTGGAATTGCAAAGGTTGTAACATCGGTAGCAAAAGGAAACTTAAAACAAAAACTATCGATTGATGCCAAAGGAGAAGTGGCACAACTTACCGATACCATCAACGAAATGATTGATACATTGGCAACCTTCTCAGATCAGGTAACTACGGTTGCCCGTGAGGTTGGAGCAGAAGGAAAACTGGGAGGTCAGGCAAACGTACCGGGAGCATCCGGAACGTGGAAAAACTTAACAGAAAACGTAAATCAGCTTGCGGCGAATCTTACCACGCAGGTACGTGCAATTTCTGAGGTGGCTTCTGCGGTAACACAAGGAGATTTAACACGAACAATTGGTGTTGAAGCAAAAGGTGAGGTTGAGGCGTTAAAAGATACGATTAACCAGATGATTTCGAACCTTAAGGCAACAACGTTGCGTAATCAGGAACAAGACTGGCTGAAATCGAATTTAGCGAAATTTACCCAAATGCTTCAAGGGCAAAAAGAATTAAATTCTGTTACCAAAAAAATCCTTTCGGAGTTAGCTACCGTTGTAACCGCACAACACGGATTGTTTTATATTCTGCAGGAAGATGAGAATTTTGATGATTCAAAATTGAATCTTATTGCTTCATACGCATACATAAAAAGAAAAAATTCTCCAACGCAATATGCAATGGGAGAAGGACTTATTGGTCAGGTTGCAGTCGAAAAAGAAAGAATTATTCTGAGCAATGTTCCAAAAGATTATATCAAAATTAATTCAGGACTTGGAGACGCCAAACCTAAAGACGTTATTATTTTACCCGTACTTTTTGAAGGGCAATTAAAAGCGGTTATAGAATTGGCATCTTTGGATACTTTTAGCGAAACGCACTTGGATTTCCTTGAAGGATTAACAGAAAGTATAGGTATTGTATTAAATACGATCGAATCGAATTCAAGAACCGAAGAATTATTGGTACAATCGCAATCATTGGCCGGAGAGCTTAAAAGCCAACAGGAAGTATTGAAAAATACGAATGAGGAACTGGAAGAAAAAGCATTCTTATTAGCGAATCAAAAAGAAGAAGTAGAGCTTAAAAACCAAGAGGTTGAGGTTGCAAGAAAAGCATTAGAAGAAAAAGCCGATCAGTTAACGCTTACATCCAAATATAAATCGGAATTCCTGGCGAACATGTCGCATGAGCTAAGAACGCCGTTGAACAGTTTGCAGATTTTAGCGAATGAATTAATTGCCAATCGTGACGGAAATTTATCTGAAAAACAAATTCAATTTGCTAAAACGATCAATTCATGCGGAGATGACCTTATTCAGCTGATTAACGATATTCTTGACTTGTCTAAAATTGAATCAGGATATATTTCTGTGGATTACAATCCGATTAGTTTTGATGAAATTAGCCGATTTGTGGCTTCTACTTTCGACCCGATTTCTGAAGCGAAACATCTTCGATTTAATATTTCAATGGATGAAAATCTTCCTGAATTAATAGAAACAGATTCACAGCGATTGAATCAGATTTTGAAAAACCTGCTTTCGAATTCGTTTAAATTTACTGAAAAAGGAGAAGTTAAACTTAAAATATACAAAGCCAATAACAATTGGAAAACCAGTAATATTAGTCTTGAAAACGCAGAAGCGGTCGTTGCTTTTGAAATTTCAGATACGGGAATTGGTATTTCTAAAGAAAAACAAAACATCATATTTGAAGCTTTTCAACAAGCCGAAGGTTCAACGTCGCGTAAATACGGCGGTACAGGTTTAGGATTATCGATTAGCCGTGGACTTTCTGATTTATTAGGCGGAAGTATTGAACTTGAAAGTGAAACGAATGTGGGAAGTAAATTTACCTTATTCCTTCCGCTGAAATATGTTCATATTGCTGAAATAGAAAATATTACTGTTGATGAAGATTCAGACTTAAAAGGCCGAATTAAATCATTGCCATCAGAAAAATTCAACAGATCTGATATTGATTTGTTCTTTGTTGATGAGGTTGGTGATGACAGGACTGACATTAAACCAAATGATAAGGTTTTATTGATTGCAGAAGATAATCTTACGTTTGCAAAAATAATGTTAGATCAGGCACACAATAACGGAATTAAAGCTATCGTTACTACAAAAGGGAACGATGTTATTGATTTTATAAATCAGTTTCACCCGCATGCTATTACGATGGATCTTAATATGCCGGACACCAGCGGCTGGAAAATCCTTGACCGATTAAAAACAGATTTTAATTTACGCCATATTCCGGTTTATATAATTTCAGGTGAAGATGAACGAAACAAAGGCCTTAAACGTGGCGCAAGAAACTTTCTTCTTAAACCTGTAAAAAATGATTCGCTGACCAATCTTTTTAATGATATTCATGATTTTAAAAACAAGAAAATCAAAAACTTGTTAGTTGTAGATGATAATGAACTGGATTTAAACAGAATACTTGAAGCTGTAAGCGGAAAAGATATTGAAGTTTTAAGTGCAAAAACAGCCAAAGAAGCAGTAACTTTAATTAGAGAAAAATCATTTGATTGTATTATCTTAGATTTGGTTTTACCGGATGCAGATGGTCTGGATCTTATTAGTGATTTAGAAAACAATATTGCAGGGCAGGAAACCGCGATTATAATACATTCAGCAGGAGATGTTACCAAACAGCAAAGAGCTAAATTAAACAGATTTGCCCACAGTATTATTTTAAAAAGCATTGATTCTATTGATGAACTTGTAGACCAGACGGCTTTATTTATGCACCGCGTTCATAAGGAATTACCGGAAGAAATGCGAGAAAGAATCGAATCTTTCTATTTGAAAGAAGATGTATTACAAGGCAAAAAAGTGCTTTTGGTAGATGATGATGTTCGAAATTTATTTGCTTTAACAACAGCATTAGAACGCTATGGACTTGATGTTATTAGTGCAGAAAGCGGACAGGAAGCAATTGATATTCTTAATGAAGATAAAGCTATAGATATTGTTTTGATGGATATTATGATGCCGGAAATGGATGGTTACGAAACAATGAAAAACATCAGAAAAGATCCTGAACATAAAGATCTTACTATTATTGCTGTAACGGCAAAAGCGATGAAAGGCGACAGACAGCGCTGTATAGAATCCGGCGCTTCAGATTATATGACAAAACCTGTAAATGTTGAACAATTATCCACGTTAATGCGTGTGTGGCTTAAATAATCAGATATCCGATGAAAAGTATAATTGCAGATAATCCGATCAAAATTTTGATTGTAGATGACAAGAAAGAAAATCTGCTTTCATTACAGGTTATCCTGGCCGATAGAGGATATAAATTTGTCGAGGCATCTTCCGGAAAAGATGCCTTGCGAATTCTCTTGAAAAATCAGGATTTTGCAATCATTTTAATGGATGTACAAATGCCATTGATGGATGGTTTTGAAACAGCCGAATTAATTCGTCAGAGTGAAAAACTCAAACATGTTCCGATCATTTTTCTGACCGCAAACATGAATACGACCGAATATATTTTTAAAGGATATCAATCCGGTGCAGTAGATTATATGATTAAACCGTTATCTCCTGAAATTTTGCAGGCGAAGGTTATGGTTTTTACCGAATTATTTAAGAAAAATCAGGAATTGCGTGTTAAGGAAGAAGAAGCCAGGGCATTAAATGAAATGATTTTAAAAGCCAATACCAAACTTGAAGCACAATACGCCGCAATAGAAAAACATGCCGAAGAACTGAAAAAGAAAAACATGGAACTTGATGCGTTTACGTACATTTCAAGTCATGATCTTCAGGAACCTTTAAGAAAAATTCAGACTTTTACGAATCTGATACTTTCTAATGAAGCGGCGAATTTATCTGAAGATGGAAAATCGAAGTTTGGCAGAATTCTTTATTCGACCAACAGAATGAGGGAACTTATCAATAGTTTACTTGCTTTTTCGCGCACGACCATTGTAGATCGCAGTTTCGAGAATATAGATCTTAATGCTATTATAGCCGATGTACAAGAAGCATTGCATGAAAATATAACAGAAAAAAAGGCAACAATTATTACCCATTTGCACGGTTCTGCTAATATTATCCCTTTTCAGTTTATTCAGTTGATGGAGAATTTAATTCATAACGCGATAAAATTTGCGAGAGAAGATGTGCCTTTGCAAATCGAAATCACAAGCCGTATTGGACTTGGATCTGAACTGGAAAATGAAAAATTGTCTCCAAATACAAAATATTGCCACATTTGTTTTGGCGATAACGGAATAGGATTTGATGCGCAGCACAATGAAAAAATCTTTGGCGTTTTCCAAAAATTGCACAGCAAAGATGTCTATGAAGGAACCGGAATTGGGCTTGCCATTGTAAAGAAAATTGTAGAAAACCATAACGGTCTTATTTCTGCAACCGGTGAACCTAATAATGGTGCAAAATTTAATATTTATATACCACACACAGCAGCTTAAATAATAATTGAGATATAGTTGTATTTTAAAATTAGATAAATGAGTAAGATTAATAATGGTTTTAAAATGATGTAAGACTTTTGACTTTACGACTTTTAAACTTTCGACTTACTTAGATTTTAGGATGAAACTTAGCAATGTTAAAGTTTTTCGATTTTATTATTTTACCGTTATCCGTAATCATAACGCAGCTGTATTCAGGATATTTATTAATTAATTCGAGTCCCGCTTTTTTTCCTAAAACCATTATAGAAGTACTAAAACCGTTTGCCATTTCAGCATTCGGACCAAAAACACTCACACTGCAAAGTCCTGTAGAAGGATATCCCGTTGCAGGATTTATAATGTGAGAATAACGTTTTCCGTCTAAAACAACAAATTTCTCATAACTTCCAGATGTTGTTACTGCACCGTTTTTTAGCGGCACAATTGCAAAAAGTTTATTGGTATCAAAAGGATTTGTCATTCCGATATTCCAGTCTTTACCATTAGGCTGCGTTCCCCAAGTCGTCATATCTCCCGAAGCATTTACAATTCCCGCTTTTATCCCTTTAGAAAGCATTAAATCCCGGCATTTGTTTGTTGCATAACCTTCGCCCAAAGCTCCAAAACCAATTTTCATTCCTTTTAATTTTAAAAAGATTGTAGATTGAACACTATCCAATATAATATTTTGATACCCCACTTTTGCAACCGATGCTTTAATTGCTTCCGGCGTTGGCATAACCGTCATCGAACCATCAAATTTCCAGATTCTATCCATCGCAGCAAAGCTTACATCAAAACTGCCGTTGGTAATTTTAGAAAAATGAAGCGCCCTTTGCGTTAACTCAAAAACTTCGCGATCTACTTTTACAGGCGCAATTCCCGCATTCCTGTTCACTTCTGAAACCTGAGAAGTTGATTTCCAATCCGAAATCAGGTTTTCAATTCTCGTAATTTCGGCAATAACTTCATTAATCGAATTTTCTGCCGTTAAAGAATCGTTTGCAACAATAGAAATATCGAAACGGCCTCCCATCAACATTGTAGTTCTTTTACGCAAAACCTGTGCATTCGAGATAAAACAACATCCCAATAAAAAAAGGGTTGTGAAGGATTTCAAATATGAAATATATTTACTTTTCATAATTATTTATAATAGATAAAGCACAAATATAGAACACGGATTATACGGATTCGCTAAAGCGAAGACACGGATAATACGGATTTTTTAGTTATGCCAAACGAGTAAAAAATCCGTTTTATCCGCGTTTTTACGAAGTAAATCTGTGTCATCAGCGTTCATTTTAAACTAGGTTAATGCAAAATTGACATTCTCAAAAAATGCATTTTAATTTTTTCACGCAGATTTAAAAGATTTAAGCTGATACAAGCAGATTTATTTGCAAGCATTTTTAATTAAATCTGCTATAATTTGCTCTAATCTGCAGAATCTGCGTGAAATAAAATCGTTTAAATCCTTTAATCTGTGGCTAATATTTAAAATTTTATGCGCTGGTTAATAACAATCCGTAAGCAATTGTTTGTTTTTCTTGTAATGAGCAAGATTACTATTGTTTTTATCAGAACAAATAATCTCAAGAGCCTTTTCTACATCCTGTTGCATCGCCAGCGAACCACAAATCATAATTTTTCCACCTTGTTGCAGCAAATTAGCAAAGAAATCGGCATCTTTTTGAATCAAATCCATTACATAACATTCATTTTGTTCTCTTGAAAAAGCAATATGAAAACTTTTAAGGTTTTGTTTATTAATTTGTTCTTCAGCAAATTGTTTGTATTTGCCAATCATTTCCGTTTCATTTCTAAAACCGCAATACAAATGGCATTCCGTTTTGTTTTTGTTTCCTTCAATCATTCCCAGGAAAGGAGCAATTCCAGTTCCGTTAGCAATCATGGCAACTAAAGGAGCTTTTTTAGGAAAATGAAATCCATTATTTTCAATCGTTCTTGCTTTAATAATCGCACCGGTTTCAAGTTTGTTTAAATAACCCGAACCCAAACCATGTTCATGCAATTTTACAACCAATTGTATGTTGCCGTTGCTTTTGCTTATCGAATAAAAACGATCTCTGCCGTCGCCTGCAGGATAAATAGCCAGCAAATCGCCAGAAGTAAATGTAGTTCGCATTCGTGGTTTCAAAGTCAGCATAAAAGTATGATCCGTTTCAGATAATTTCGTTTTTTCCAGAACCTTCATTTTTTGCAAACCTGTTGGTTTTTGTGCATAATATGCTGGCGTACTATTCAGGTGAATTCCTGTTTTAGTACTCCAGTTTTTCACCCATTCTGTAAATTGCAAAGGTGATTTATCGTCGATCGTATGCAAATCCAAAAGCATTTTGGTCCAGGTTTGACTTTCTAAAATGGCATTAACTTGTTTCGCAAATCCACAAAAATCCGGATACGATTTCGAACCAAAACCAACTACAGATACATTCACCGCTTTTTCCTGTTGATATTGATTTAAAAGCGATAAAAATTTCCCTCCGTTTGAAGGCGCATCGCCCAAACCGTGTGTAGAAGAAAAAATGATAATATGTTCTGCTTCCGGAAATTGCTTATAATGATTTAATCCTCCCAAATAAGAAGAAAATCCGTTTTTGAGTAATTGTGTATGAATCGCATTTGCAAAACGAAAGGTGCTTCCGTTTTCAGATCCGGCCAATAAAATAAAACGACTTTCCTTCGCTTTATATTTGTTTTTGATTCGCGTTTCTTTTCGCTTGAAAGTCATCGTAAATCCTGAATAAATAAAGAACAGGATATTCGCTGATGCAATTGCTAAAAAAATCGCCCAAAACATATTCGCACGACCTGTATGAAGATCAAGACTTAGATTTTCGAATATTACTGTTGAAGCGTAAGGAGCATCGCTTAAAATTTGTCCTGTAAGCTGATTTACCTGCAATTCGCGGTCTGTAAGTTTAAGAATAAAAACCTCTTCAGGATCTTCAGGATCAAAAGGAAATTCTATTTTTTGAACATCAGCAAGTTTTGTGTTTTTGAAAATTTCAAAATTGGCGATATCTTGTTTTTTTGCTTTTGCATCAAATTTAATTTCCTTTGCCTGAACCGGTTTTTCGGTAAAAACCTTAAAGCGTAACAACGAAAGATAAGTTCCTGAAAGTGCAATAATAAAAATAGGAATAAGCATAAGCCTTCCTAAAACAACATGATAATATTGTGTAAAACTGTCTTTAACGATTTTAGAGAAAAATCGGCGAAAGCCTTTCTGTCTTTGTAAAACCAATGCAATACCGGAAATGGCGATTAAAAAAAGTAAAAACGAATTGACTCCAATAATAAAACGCCCGGTTTCATGCAAAAATAACGAACGATGAAGTGAAGTTATCCATTGTATAAACTCGCTTTTCTTTTCGGGTTTACCTAATATTTTTCCTGTTTGAGGATTTATGTAGGCATCAATATCGTTGCTGTCTTCATCCAGCCCTTTAAGCGTGGTAAATTTATTATGATTGATATTGATTTCGCTGATTTCTAAGTACTTCTTCTGCAAAGCGGGAATTACCTGAGCAACAGTTAAATCATTAAAATTAGTAACGCTATAAGGCTGTGTTTTCTCCTGTGCAGCATCTACGGCAAGTACAATTCCTGTAACGGATGCCATGACAAGAAACAGAGAAGAAAATACAGCCAAAGTTAAATGCGCGTATCTCCAAACGGATAATGTCATGCGTGTTAGATCTTGTTGATTTTTACATATCTAATGTATCCTTTTCCTTCTGCTTTTTCTGCAATTCCTTCTGTAGTCAACAGTATTTCGGCATCAGTTACGTGGTATTTTTGATCTTCTACAGCCGTTTCAAAACGTAATTTGTAACCTTTATTAATTTTAGAAGCGTCAATTTCAAATGTTGTTACGCTACGATCGCCTCCGGTTACAGAAGCTCCTGTTTTTGCACTGATATCCGGCTTTTTAGCATAGAATTTATACCATTCCTTAATGCTTTTGTACCATTTTTTATCATCGCCCATTACAGACAATGTTTCTTCGTATTCTCCTTTAGGGTTAATAAGTGATACTACTATATAAGCGCCTTCGCCAACGTAATTGGACATTTGCAAAAGGCATTTGTATTTTTCAGTTTGTGCAGATGCCTGAAACGAGAAAAGGCATGCAAATGCTGTCATAAGACAGATTTTAGATAATGATTTCATGTATAATTGTTTACTTTAAAAACTCAACCGATGTATTATTCTTTTTCAGAACTTCATTTTCTTTTGCCAAATCATAGGCAGTTTCATCAAACTCTGTTTTGATGTCTTTTTTAGCGCCCAATTCTATTAAATATTTTAAAACTGCATCATTTTTGGCAACCATTGCCGCTTTATGCAATGCCGTTAAACTTTCTTTATTCTTGGCGTTGATATCAACATTAAGTCCTTCCAGTTTTTTAAGAAGACCTATATTATTCTTAATTACAGCGGTATGCAAAACCGTGTTGCCATCTTTTTGCGGCGTAGCAAAATTTATTCCTTTACTTTTTAAAAGATTCAATTTATCGGTAAAATCATCTTTTTGTGGTGCTTCTCCAGCAGTTCTAAAAGAATCTACAAGATAAAAAGCAAGATTATTTCCGTTTTTATCTTTGATGTTTATATCAGCTCCTTTACTTAAAAGTAATGTTATAACTTCAACCGAACTTCCTTTTACGGCTTGCGTTAGCGCAGATTCTCCTTTTGCATTTACAGCATTGATATTTTTAACTTTTGGTAATAACGTTTGCAGTAAATCAAGATCTTTTCCTTCTGCTGCTAATATAAAAGCAGTATTTCCGTCTTTATCAGCTTTATTAACATCTACACCTTTATCGATAAAATACTTTACGATTTCGGTTTGTTTTTCCTTGCGTGCCAAAACATGAAGTACAGTTTGTCCGCTAGGAGAAGTTACCGTAGGTTTTAATTTTAAATCATCAACTAAATATTTATAGACTTCAATTGGTGCAGTATTGCGACGCATTCCCTGAGCAGCAATTAAAATAGCATTGTCTGTATATTTTACTCCTTTTGCAGCAAGCGATTTTAATAAATCGATATTTCCTGATCTTGCTGCATAGTTAAAAGCCGTATTGCCATTATTATCAACGTCATTTAGCGATAAACCTTTTGATACAAGATAATTGGTAACTGTAAGGTCTTTATCATTAGGAATTGCAAGTAAAAGTAGGTTTGTTCCGTCTGCATATTTTTTCTTCGGATCGATTCCTGCTTTAAAAAAAGCATCATAAGTTGCAGGATTCGTAGTTCCGGATCCGGCAGCAAATACAATTGGAGTAGTGCCGTGGCTGTCTTCAAAATTAATATCAGAACCTTTTGCTATAAGAAATTCTACCAATTCGGTATTTCCTTTATAAGCAGCCCAATGCAAATAGGTACGGGCGTCATGTGTGGTTTTTTTAACGCCATTGCCTGGAAGATCGACCAAATACTTAACGACTTCATTAGAAGCACTGTTATTGATCGCTAAAGAGGTTGGATCAAAGGCAAAAATATTGGCTTCTGCAGGATTATTTCCTTTTTCAATTTCAGATTTTACGGTGGTTAAATCTGGAGATGTTTTCCAAAAACTGGCATCTAAAAGTTTGTTTTGTTGAGCATTAACAAACAGAGAAGCCGAAAGCAATGCTGTAAAAAGTATTTTTTTCATAATTTCGATATATACGAATGTGGTATTGATTTAACGAAACGTTCTGCTACGAGATTTCGAGGCCGAAAGTTATTGCTTATTTAGAATATTTCCAAATAATAAACACCAGTTATGATTATTTTTTACTTTTTTAAGCTCAGGAAGATTTAAGGCGTTGGTAATCAGGTTTACAAATTGCCGTATAACAATTGTATCGTATGAAAATCTAAACCTCCATCAAAATATTTATTGATTATTTCCTGAAAAACGGGTTCTGTATTTTGAATGCTTGCAAAGAGTGTCATGCTCGATTTTAATTTTTCGGCATCACTTAAACCAAGAATTTCCAAAGCGCTTCTTTCATTAGTATTGATAAGCTCTTTTGTAATTTCAATAAGATGTTTCCCTAAAATAGGGTGTTCCAGATATGCTATTGCTTCGTCAGCATTTTGAATTTCATAAAACTTTGAAGTATCACTCGAACCCAATCCTTTTATTTGTGGAAAAATGAACCACATCCAGGGCGATTCTTTTTTTCCTTTTTTAATTTCAGAAAGAGCAACTAAGTATAATTTATTTTGGGCATCTAAAAATCTAACCAAATTATTTGTATTGTAAGCCATTCTATTTTGGATATTTATCGGGGTAATTCGGTCGTAAAACTAATCAAAAATTATTGTGATTTACATTATCAAACCTTTATATATAGATTTTTTTTTGCTTATTTTAAGGGTGTAAAAAAAATCCTATTTGTTTGCGTAATAGTTGTTAACTCTCAGATTCTTACAAAAACAGTTCTAGATTTTTGAATAAATCAGGGTTTAATATTAATTTGAGATTGACTATATTTATACCATACAAATGTTTTGATTATTACAGGAAAATCTAATGTAGAAATTAGATCTTTTTAAGCCTTATTTCTATGAAAAAGATAAAACCAACAGAAGATTTAGGCATTAATAAAGAGCTTGGCATAATTACAAATAAAGCACTTATACATTAGGAACTCAGCTTGCCAATTGGGAAACTGATTTATGGGAAGAAAACAGGAATTTTAAAAATATAATTACGATTTAATTTCATTAAAACCCATTTCAATTGAATGGGTTTTTGGTTTATAAAGCAATAAAATTAGACGATTTTCTAAATGCAGATGGAGTAGTGCCGTGATGTTTTTTAAAGATCTTATTAAGATGGCTTTCATCATTAAAACCCAATTCGTTTGCGATTTCACCAACACGTAAATCACTGTATAATAGTCTGTTTTCGACAAGTTTTATTCGATATTTCGAAATATAATCCTGTAAAGTTTCATTAGCCTGTTTTTTAAAATAGCGACCAAGATACGTTTCAGAGATTCCAAACCTTTCGCTCATAATCGTAACACTCAATTTTTCAGGCTCATAAATATGTGTCTGAATATATTCTAAAATCGTATGAGCCTTTCCATCAGATTGTTTGTTGATATTTTCAGGAAGATATTCAGAAATATTTCTCGCGATAATGACAATCAAAGTATTAATTAATAATTGAATTAACTCTGTATTATAAAGCGTAGGATTTTGATATTCATGCCGAATGGCTTCAATAACAGGATGCACCAGATTTTTATCCGTAATTCTCTTTAAAATACAACCCGGTTGATGATGCGCGTGTTGTAAGATATATTCTAATTTGTAAAGACTATTAGAAGTTAGTGGACCGTTTTTGATATAAATATCCGTAAAGCGTAATAAAAAAATGTTGGTTGGAGTTTTTATTTCTAACGAATGAGAATCTTCGGGCGTTATCAAAAAAAGATGTCCAGATTCATACAACAATCGATTTTCATTGATAGTTTGTACGCCGGTTCCGGAAACAATATAGATTAACTCAAAGAAATTATTTCCCACTGAAGTATGAAGAGATTCCTCGACTTCCTTAAAAATAATTTCATAAGGAAGATATAAATTATTCTTTGCCATAACAGAATATTACTAAATTAACGAATGATTTTACAATTTAAAAACAATTAAATCAGTATAATTTTGCTCAAAGTTAAATTAAATATTTTAATAATGGATAAAATTGTAGACAAAACAGTACAACAAGAATCTCAAATACAAAAGATTACGTTACCAATTGCACCCGCATCTTTTTTTGCAATGACTTTAGGATTGGCAGAAACAGGAAATGCCTGGAGAAATGCAACTTCTTTATGGAATATGCCTTGGTATATTGGTGAAATTCTCGAAGCTTTAGCCGTAATTTCGTTTGTTTGGTGGATGACACTTTACATCAACAAATGGATTCAGCATAGAAAAGTTGCCGTAAATGAATTTAATGATCCGGTACAATCGTCTTTTCTAGCCTTGATTCCTGAATCTGTAATTTTAATGGCATTGGCGTTGCATATTTACAATGAATCAATTGCAGTTTCTTTGTTTTGGATTGGCTCTGTATTAAATTTAACGTACGGCGCTTTCCGACTTTCGACATTGTGGACAAAGGAACGTCAGGCAGAACAGACAACACCGTCATTATTTTTAACCTTTACCGCAAGTATTTTAGTTAATGCCCTTGTAGCCGGAATATTAGGGTATAATCATTACGGTTTTTTATTGCTCGGAATTGGAACTATTTCATGGCTGATAATGGATTCTGTAATTTCACAACAACTATTCGTTGGAGGACTTGGTGCAAAAACCAGAAATTTCATGGGAATTTATATGGCGCCGCCGGTAATTTTATTTGTGGTCTATCAGGTTTTGGCAGGCGAAACTTTAAGTATTCCAATTGTTTATGGTTTAATGGGTTATGCTTTATTCATTTTTGTAGCCATAACTTTATCTATAAAATGGCTAAAAGAACAGGCTTTTGCTCCCGGATATTGGGCGTATACTTTTGGAATTGCAACTTTATCTCAGGGCTTATCAATATTTGCCTTAAAAACATCAGATACAGCCGTTACTATCGTTGCTTTGATTGTTTTTTGCTTAACGAATCTTTTGGTTTTAGGAGTTATAATTGGATCTGTAAAATTGATTCTAAAAGGAAATTATTTCCCGAAATAAAATCTTTTTTGAGTATCCTAACAGGTTTTCAAAACCTGTTAGGTATCTATTTTAGAAGTAGAACAATTGTTAGTAGAAATATTTAATAAATACCTAACTGGTTTCTAAAACCTGTTAGGATATTTCACATCTTCAAAACCAAACCAATCATTAATTTTGATTGATGTGCTTCAAAATCATAAGCAGGCATTGTCCAGATAGTAGATGAAAGTTTCGGAATTGAAAATCGAAAATTAGGACCAACTCCATGAAATCTCGAAGCGGTAAAACCAAAGGTAAATACATCAGAATATTGATGAAATAAATTCGCTTTATATAGATAGTTATCTTTTCCGTCACCCAATTCCCATAGCATTGCAAATGTTGTTTTTTCTTTTCCTGTTCGCATGCTAATACTATATCTAGGACTTTTTGTTCCGTGTTCAATCCCGGCACTTGCGCCAAAATTAAATAATTTTGATGGAGAATAAGAAACACCAATAAGTGCTTCGCTCCACTTTTGTTCAACAAGCCCAAAGAAAGTCAGCGCCAGTTTATTAGTAATTTTTTTAGATGTAAAATAATTAATATTAAGTTCTATAGAACCACCATTGGTATATCTTCCATAAGTTTCTAATTGAGCCTGGGCAAAAAAAGGAAACAATAGAAATAAAATAAGTACAATTTTTTTCATGTAAGGATTATGCTGAATAATTGCTTTAAAAGAATTATTCTTCACTTCTTGCGAAAAGGTTATCAAGGCTCAAATAATAAACAGGAATTGTTGCCAATAATAAACTAGCGGCACAAACAGGAAATACTGCGAAATTGATTGGCGCTTTTATTCCTAAAAAAGTAGTCATAGACAAAGCAAAAATAAGTGTCAGGATACAACTGGCAATGGCGGCTTGTCTTGTTTTAATACCAACAATAAGCATAATTCCAATAATGGCTTCAGCAATAGTAGCAATGCTTCCCATAATATTTACTGCTGGACGATCCAGAAAAGGCATTAAGGTTGCGGTGTAATTGATGAAGTTTTCCCAATTGCCCCATTCGATATTATTTGTTCCCATTGGTCCAAGTAAACCAAGTCGATCAGAAACAGTTGTAAGAAAGCCAATTCCTAATGCAATACGTAAAAGAAGCTGCGGAGTTTTAAATGAATTTTTCATGTCTTTATTTTTAAGTGTTATTATTTATACCGCAAAATTAGTTTCTTATTGGACTGTAATTACATACCAGTTTTAATATAAATAATAGCCCAGAAAACTAGTTTAAGAGCGAATAATTTGATTAATCCAAAATAAAAGTTAAAAAACTTGCTTAATAAGACCGATCGGTCTTATCTTTGTGTCGTAAAATTTATAGATCATGAGTAAAGCAGAAAGAACCAGACAATTTATTATTGAAGCATCAGCGCCAATAATCAACAAAAAGGGAATGGCGGGAACTTCATTGACAGATATTATGCAGGCTACAAAGTTAGCGAAAGGAGGTATCTACGGAAATTTTGAAAGCAAAGAAGAAATTTGCATGGAATCGTTTTTCTATTTAAGATCTCAATTAAGAATCCAACTCGATGCAGCAGTTTTTCAAGGTAAAACAGCTAAAGAAAAGTTATTCAATTTATTAGAGGTTTATAGAAATGATAAAAACCTGGAAGATGGTTGTCCTATATTAAATTTTGGAGTAGAAGCTGATGATACAAATCCTGTCATGAAACAACAGGTAAAAAGTGCTATTGGATCTGCTCAAAAGCGATTGTTCAATATAATTGAATTCGGAATTGTTAACAATGAATTATCCACAGAAATAAACCCGGAACATTTTAGCATTAAAGCTTTTGCGATGATCGAAGGCGCTATTTTATGTAGAAAAGTGTTAGAAAATAATTACCAAATGGAAATTATCATGGACGGTATCAAAAATGAATTTGAAGCCTATTTATTATAAACTATTTTTTTTACCCAATTTTAGACCAATCGGTCTTATTTATTAATTATCAATTTTCAAAATGAGAAATTTAAAAGAAAATCACAAAGGTTTTAGTACTTTACTGGCCTTGTCACTTATCCCGTTATCCGGATTTGCTACGGATATTTATTTGCCATCGCTTCCGGCAATGGCAAAAGATTTGCACGTTTCAGCAGGAGCAATTCAGCTTTCGCTGGTATTTTTTATGTTTAGTTTAGGCGTGAGCCAGATATTTATAGGAAGTATATTAGATAGTTTCGGTCGTTTTAAAATCAACATTGCATCGCTTGCCGTGTTTTCAATTACAAGTTTTGTTATTGCTTTGGTGCCGGATATTTACGTTATATATGCCATGCGAATCATTCAGGGAATCGCCATTGCTTTTATTGTAATTGCCAAACGAGCTTATTTTGTAGATTTATATTCCGGTGAAAAATTAAAAAGTTATATCAGCTTATTTTCTATTATTTGGGCGTGTGCACCAATTATGGCGCCGTTTTTAGGCGGATATTTAGAACATAGTTTTGGATGGAAATCTAACTTTTATTTCCTTGGCGGATTATCATTTCTTTTCCTGATTTTGGAATTATTATACAGTGGTGAATCTTTAAAATATTTTCATCCTTTTAAATTAAAAAACATTGCAGAAACTTATTCAGGAATGCTAAAATCTAACGATTTTACCTTAGGAATATTAATTTTGGGCATCTGTTTTGGGCTTGTTGTTGTTTATAGTTTATCTAGTCCGTTTATTGTAGAACGCGTAATGGGTTATTCAGCCATTACAACAGGTTACAGTTCTTTATTATCTGGTTTAGCTGTTATGGCAGGAGGTATAATTTCTAAATCACTTATTCATAAACCTTTGGCTAAAAAAGTAACCATAGCAGTTTGTGTACAAGTTGCTCTGGTATTGCTTATGATTTCTACAGCGACCATAACAAGTAACATTTATACCTTAATAGGTTTTACAATGGGAATCAATGTTTGTGGAGGCTTTATTTTCAATAATATTTATGGATATTGTTTAAGCCGTTTTTCTAAAAATGCCGGAGTTGCAAGCGGACTTACTGGCGGCGGAACATATATGGTAAGCTCAATTTTTAGCTACGGATTTGTAAATTTATATGCTGTAAAAAGCCAGTTATTATTAGGATTTGCAAACATTTCCTTAATCTTTATTATCGTTGTTGTTTTCATGATTTTTAACAGATATAGAATATTGAATCTGAAACCTGAACCAATTACTATCAAATAATTCAAATAAAAAAAGCCTCAAATTCAAATTGAGGCTTTTTTATTTTATGTCATCGGGATCGCATAAATGGCTAAAATTATTTACAAAAATTTAGCTTTCAATTCTGGTGTCGGAATCATGCAGCTATCCTTTTTGCCATACCATTTATAACGATTTTTAGCAATATAATCGTAAATATAATTTCGAAGTTTTTCAGGAAAAATTTTAAAGACAGAAATCAAACTATAAAATCCACCTAATTCTTCGGCAATTTCAATAACTGCAGAGGATTTATAATAATAAGCAACGCCAGGATTGTATAAAATAATGCTGTCAATTTTAGTTTGATCGACACCAATATAATTACAAATCTCAATTCCTGTTTCAGATTGCAAAGCCACAAATCTAAAATTGTCTTTTTTGTCATGTTTGATAACAAACTGAACCGCACCGTTGCAAAGGTTGCAAACACCATCGAAGAGAATTATTTTTTTATTTTTTGGAAGATCCTGCATTGGGGTAAAGTTTCAAATTTAGGGTTTCAAGTTATTTTAAAGTTGATTAAGTGTGTCATTTCGAGGAACGAGAAATCACATAACGGAATTCCGGTTCGTTGCTCTCTGGATGTGATTTCTCCTTCGTCGAAATGACACAAAATTGTAGATATAAATTGTAGATATATAATTGAAAATTAAAACTAAAAACCTATTTTTTTCCAGCTTCAACAAACTCCAATTCATCTAAACTTACTTTAGAAGTAAAAATTCCGTAATTTACAGTTGCTTTGTTTTTCTCAATAGAATCAATGCTTCCAACAGATCTTCCGTCAAGCATTCTAACTCTGTCACCAACTTTTAAAACTGGCTTTGGTTTTTCTACAACAGGTTTAAGTTTCTTTTCTTTTTTCTCTTTTCTGATTTCTTCAACCTGAACAGTTACTTCTGCAATAACTTCTTTTTTCTTTTCGATTATAGCTTTTGTTTCTTTTGGAGTTGCCTTTTTACGTTTTGAATTCTCAATTTCAATGATTTTCAAAAACTCACCAATAAGCTCTTTTTTATTTTTATTATTGAAATATTTCTCTGAAATATCTTCAATTTTCTGACCAATGTAAATCGTCTTTTGGTTACTATCATACAATTCCTGATAGCTTTCCAGTTTCTGTTTGATTTTTACATTGATGTTTTCCATTTTTTTACTTTCTTCGCGCGCTCTTGTTTCTTCTTCTTTTAAGTTAATAGAAGTTTTCTCCAGTTTAGAACGTTCTTTTTGAAGCGTTGCAATCGTTTTATCGAAACGAACTTTACCAACTTCAATTTTCTTTTTAGCACGATTAATTAACCCAAACGGAATTCCGTTTTTCAAGGCAACTTCAAATGTAAACGAGCTTCCGGCCTGACCTAAAGCCAATTTATACATCGGTTCTAATGATTTTTCATCAAACATCATATTCGCATTTGTTGCAAAAGGCAATTCGTTCGCCAGAATTTTCAAATTTGAATAATGCGTTGTGATAATTCCAAAAGCTTCACGATGGTAAAATTCTTCAAGGAAAATTTCAGCCAAAGCACCACCTAATTCAGGATCAGAACCAGTTCCGAATTCATCAATTAAAAACATGGTTTTCTTGTTGCATTTCTTCAAGAAATAATTCATGTTTTTTAATCGATAACTATAAGTACTTAAGTGATTTTCAATAGATTGATTATCACCAATATCAGTTAAGATTCTGTCAAACAAGAAAGTTTCACTGCGTTCGTGAACCGGAATCAACATACCGGATTGCAGCATCAATTGTAGTAAACCAACTGTTTTAAGCGAAATTGTTTTTCCTCCGGCGTTTGGTCCGGAAATAACAATAATTCGGTTATCTTGTTTTAATTCAATAGTTTGCGGGTGCGTAACTTCGTTCTTTTGTTTATTATTCAAATACAAAATAGGATGATAGGCTTCTCTAAAAAATAATCTTCTTTCTTCGGTAATTGTTGGCAAAATTCCGTTGATTCTATTCGCATATTTTGCTTTTCCCGAAACAACATCAATATCACTCAAAAACTCCTGATAATCAATTAATATTGGTAAATACGGACGAATAGCATTTGATAATTGTTTTAGAATTCGGGTAATTTCTTCTTTTTCCTCGTATTCTAAATTAGCTAATTCTCTTGAATATTGTAAAGTTGCTTCCGGTTCAATATAAGCGATGCTTCCTGTTTTCGAACTTCCTAAAATAGAACCTTTTACTTTACGACGATACATTGCCAAAACCGCTAAAACTCGTCGGTTTTGCACAAAACTTTCCTTGATGTCATCTAAATAACCAAGACTGTTATTGTGTGTAAGAGCAACTCCAAAACTTTGATTTACCTTACCACGAACAATATTCATATTCTGGCGAATACTCAAAAGGGCAGGCGAGGCGTTGTCTTTTATTTCACCGTATTTGTCTACAATTGCGTCAATTAGAGTAACAATGTCTTTAGTATATTCTACTCTTGAAGCTCTTGCATTTAAATTTGGATAATAATCATCGAATTTTTTAAGGAAATTCAATAAGAAATTTGCTGTTGATGAAAGTGTTGCAATTTTTCTAAAGCTTCCAACTTCAAGGAAACTGTCTTCAATTGCCAGGAACTTTATTTCATGCGTTATGGCGTCAAATCCGTGATTCGGAATGGCGTTGTTATTTTCAAAAGATGAAACATATTCTGATGTCTGCATTAAAGCCTGCATCAAAGTTTCTTTATCTCTAAATGGAGTTATTTGTAAAGCTTTTTCTTTTCCAATATCTGTATTACAGCCTGCTGAAATAGTTTCTAGAACGGTTGGAAATTGTAAATCTTGTAATGTTTTTTCGGTAATACTGATCATTTAATCTCTTTAAGAAAGTATACAAAAGTACAAAAATTGTATCATTGAATACTGTTAAGTTTGTGTCTAATTTTATTCGTTGTAAATATGATTTCAACTAAAAATTTCTGAAATTCGCATAAAAAAATTATGGACGTAAAAATGCATTCTTCTTGGAAGCCAGTTTTGAATGATGAATTTGAAAAATCCTATTTCAAAGAATTAATTGAATTTGTAAAATCTGAATATGCCACTAAGGTTTGTTACCCGAAAGGGAGTCAGATTTTCTCTGCTTTTGATCATTGCCATTTCGATCAGGTAAAGGTTGTTATTATAGGACAAGATCCTTATCACGGACCAAATCAGGCAAATGGTTTATGTTTTTCTGTAAATGACGGGATTCCGTTTCCTCCTTCACTTCAAAATATTTTCAAAGAAATCGAAACTGATTTAAGTAAACCTATTCCTAAAACCGGAAATTTAGAACGTTGGGCAGATCAGGGTGTTTTTCTTTTAAATGCAACTTTAACGGTTCGACAAAGTGAAGCAGGAAGCCATCAGGGAAAAGGCTGGGAAAAATTTACAGATGCTGTTATTAAACAAATTTCTGCTGAAAGTGAAAATGTTGTCTTTTTACTTTGGGGCGGTTTTGCTCAAAAGAAATCAGCTTTAATTGATGCTTCAAAACATCACATTTTAAAATCTGGACATCCTTCTCCTTTAAGTGCAAACAGAGGATTTTGGTTTGGAAATAAACATTTTAGCCAAACAAATGCTTTCCTGAAATCTAAAGGTATGAAAGAGATTGAATGGTAGCAATCAATTTTGTCATTTCGAGGAACGAGACTCGAGCGATAGCGAACAGACGAAGTAAATCACATAACGGAATTACGCTCGTTGCTCTCTGGATGTGATTTCTGCTTTCGTCGAAATGACACAAAGTTTCGATTGTAATTATAATTAATCGATTATTTTTCGGCCGGTTTTTTTACAATCTCGTCTAAAATAGCTTTGTTTTCGTAGTTTACTACTTTTAGGATAATTTCTTGATCTTTAGAAGTTTTTCCTTCAATAATGTATAATTTCCCTTTTTTGAACGGAACATTACTTTGGTCAAAATCTACATCGCCATACGTCAATGTTTTTCTGATATCAGAAGTATCTACCCATTTTTCATTCAAAGTCTGAATTGCTTTATCTGAATACTGAAAAGGTTTGGTACGTAAATTATTTAAAACGCGGGCATTAGGAAAATAGTTGCAACGCGTATCTTTTCCACTGAAAACAAGGGCTACAAAAAAGCATCCCATAATCAAACCAATCAAATAATAAGCAAAACGGTGTACGAACTTCATGAAATAATTTTTTTGCAAAGGTACATTAAAGTTCTTTTAAAATACAAGTAAATTAATATCGTTGTCCGGTAAATCAAACCATTCGCCAATTGCCTTATTTGTTAAGATTCCGTGGTATAAATAAATGCCATTTTTAAGACCTTTATTGCATCTTATAGAACTTTCTAAACCACCCTCTTCGGCTATCTGAAGCAGGTAAGGGGTAAGTATGTTACTTATTGATAATGAAGCAGTTTTAGAATATCTTGATGGAATATTTGGCACGCAATAATGCAAAACATTACTTTTTATAAAAGTTGGTTTTTCATGTGTTGTAACTTCTGAGGTTTCAAAACAGCCTCCGGTATCAATGCTTACATCTACAATTACAGCACCTTTTTTCATATGTTCGACCATAGTTTCGGTAACGATAATCGGGCAGCGTTCTTTACCACGCATCGCACCAATAGCAACATCGCAGCGTCTTAAAGCTTTTAATAATGCTTTTTGCTGTACTGTAGAAGTAAAAATTCGCTGATTTAAATTATTTTGTAAACGACGTAATTTTGTAATCGAATTATCAAAAACTTTCACGTTTGCTCCTAAACCAATTGCGGTTTTTGCAGCAAATTCGCCTACAGTTCCGGCTCCTAAAATAACAACTTCAGTAGGAGGAACTCCAGTAATATTTCCGAATAAAAGTCCTTTCCCGAATTCATCCGTAATCATTAATTCTGAAGCAATAAGAATCGACGCCGTTCCTGCAATTTCGCTTAGCGATTTTACAGCCGGATAAGATCCGTCTTCATCTTTAATATATTCAAAGGCAAGAGCTGTTATCTTTTTTTGCGCCAAAGCTTCAAAATAAGCTTTCTTTTTAGTTTTTAACTGAATGGCAGAAATGATAATAGTTTCAGGATTAATCATTTCAATTTCGGCCAATGTTGGCGGTTCGACTTTTAAAAGCATCGGACATCCAAAAACCTTTTTCGTGTCTTTTGTCACTTCCGCTCCGGCGTCACTATATTCTTTATCAGAATAACTTGAACTTTCTCCTGCTCCGGATTCAATCATAACGCGGTGACCTTCGTAAGTCAAAGAATTTACTGCGTCCGGCGTCAGGCAAATACGACGTTCCTGATAACTTGTTTCTTTAGGAATTCCTATGAAAAGCTCTCTTTTGAATCGGCCAACTTCAAGTTTTTCTTCTTGCGGCAACAATTGTTGTTTCGTAAATGGAGTTAAGGTTATTGACATGGATTGTGCGAAAAATTAAGGGTACAAATTACGTAAAAAGTTTTAAAATTAATGCAAAAATTCTGCTAATAGTATTTTAATAATCAAGTCATTATTTTTTCCATTTTAATATCGGCTCTTTCGTAAATTCCATCTTCTAAAGGCACTTCAACAAAACCAAATTTTTCGTATAAATGAATGGCAGGAAGTAACTTTGTATTTGAATATAAAAACAACTTTTTTATCTTGTTTTCTTTGGCTACGGCCATGCAATGCTCCAGTAATTTATTTCCAATTCCAAGACCTTGTGCTTTATCTGAAACTGCCATTTTACTCAACTCAAAAGTTTTATGATCAACCTTCATAAGTGAAAAAGTTCCGATAATTTCCCCGTTATATTTAGCATAGAAAATCATTCCGCCTTTATCAATAATTTCTTCTTGCGGATTTGAAAGCGTCAGTTCATCTTTTTCTTCAACTTTAAAATATTTCTGAAGCCATTCTATGTTTAAAGTCTTTATTGGTTCTTTTAAATCTGGAGAAAATGGAATAATTTCTACTGTATTTTGAAGGCTCATTGTAATGTATTTTAAAATCAATTGTTTCACAGAGATTCGCGAAGATTGCACAAAGGTTCACAAAGTTTCTTATTTATTTTTTGCGTTTCTCTGTGAAAAACTTCATGAACCTCTGTGTTATAGTTTTACCAATTAAGCTAATTTCAATTCTCTTTTTCCATCTGCCAATAACGCAATGGTAACTGTAGAATGTTCATCAGGAATTAAACTGCCGATTTTTTCAGACCATTCAATAAAACACCAGTTTCCGGAATACAAATAATCATCAACTCCCATATCAAGAGCTTCAGTTTCTTTGTTTAATCGGTAAAAATCAAAATGATAAACAATTTCATTTTTGTTGGTGTAATATTCATTCACTAAAGAAAATGTCGGGCTGCTTGTAGCGTCCTGAACTCCTAAACTTTTACATAATTGTTTGATTAAGGTCGTTTTTCCAACACCCATTTCTCCATTAAAAAGAATAATTTTTTTTGGATTTGATGCTATAATTTGCGCTGCAACTTCTTGAATTTGATCTAATGAAAAAACGATATTCATTTCTATATTTATTTTATATAATAGTCGGAGTTTTCAGTCTCAGTTGAAAACTGTAAACTGCGACTGAAAACTTTTTTATTTCGGATTAAATACCAAAAACGGAATAATCATTTCTTCTAACGAAATACCGCCGTGCTGATACGTGTTTTTATAATAACTTACATAATGATTGTAGTTGTTTACGTAAGCTAAAAACAAATCATTTTTGGCAAAAATAAACGAACTACTCATGTTTATAGCAGGCAAACCAATTATTTTAGGCTCTTTTACGACATAAACATCTTTTTGTTCATACGTTAAACTACGTCCTGTTTTATAACGCAAATTTAAGCTTGTATTTTTATCTCCAACAACTTTTGAAGGGTTTTTTACATTAATCGTTCCGTGATCTGTTGTCAGGATTAATTTGAAACCTAAAAGTTGGGCTTGCTGAATAATTTCCAATAATGGCGAATTTTTAAACCAGCTTAATGTTAGTGAACGATACGCTTTATCATCAGATGCAAGTTCTTTTACAACATCCATTTCTGTTTTGGCGTGCGATAACATATCTACAAAATTATAAACTACGGTCACTAAATCATTGCCTTTTAAGGCTTTGAAATTTTCGGCTAATTTTTTACCGCCGGCGTAATTGGTGATTTTAAAATAATCTTCTTTAAGATTCAGCCCTAAACGTTTTAATTGTGCCGATAAAAATTCAGCTTCATAAAGGTTTTTTCCACCGTCTTCAACATCGTTTTTCCAATATTGGGGAAATTGTTTTTCCATTTCGGTTGGCAATAAACCAGAGAAAATAGCATTTCTGGCGTATTGTGTAGCAGTTGGAAGAATAGAAAAGTACGGAACTTCTTTTTCTAATTTGTAATAATTGGCAACAACGGTTTCAAAAGATTTCCATTGATCGTAACGCAAATTATCAATCACAACAAATAAAACGGGTTTGTCTTTCTTTTTGATTTCGGGAACTACCAATTCCTTAAATAAGTTGTGCGATTGAATAGGTTTGTCAGCTTTTGGCGCAAACCAATCTTCATAATTTCTTTCGATATATTTTCCGAATTGAGAATTTGCTTCAACCTTTTGTGATTCGAGAATTTCAATCATTCCCTGATCATTGATATTTTCAAGTTCTAATTCCCAAAAAATCAATTTTTTATATAATTCTACCCAATCTTCATAAGAATTGACCATCGCCATTTCCATGGAAATTTTACGGAATTCCTTTTGATAATCTAAAGTTGTTTTTTCAGAAATTAACCTCGAATGATCCAGATTTTTCTTCAAACTCAATAAAATCTGATTCGGATTTACCGGTTTAATTAAATAATCAGCGATTTTTGAGCCAATGGCTTCTTCCATTATATATTCTTCCTCACTTTTGGTAATCATAATCATCGGAATGGCTGATTTTTTTTCTTTCATGTCCGAAAGTGTTTCCAAACCGCTCATTCCGGGCATATTTTCATCCAGAAAAACAATATCAAAATTGTCTTCTTCAAATAATGCTATTGCATCTAAACCATTGTTACAAGTGGTTACAGCGTAGTTTTTCTTTTCAAGAAATAATATATGTGGCTTTAAAAGATCGATTTCATCATCGACCCAAAGTATTTTAATCTTATCCATAAACAAATTTAATTTTAATGCAATTTAGAAGTATAGAACTTAAAAAGTATTAAAAATAGTATAAAATTCAGAATAAGAAATAGAGTTTTTATTTATAAATGTTTTTTGATTGTATTATTATTTAACAGTTAGTTACTTTAAAATGCTAATATTAAAGTAAAAAACTAAAATCTCTTTATAGTTATTTCCTTATATTTGTTGACCTAAAAAAGAACTCTATAGTGACCCATATAAATAAATTAAAAATATTTAACGATCCCATTTACGGGTTCATTTCCATCCCAAACGAGCTTATTTACGACTTAATCCAGCATCCGTATTTTCAGCGTTTGCGCCGTATTTCTCAAATGGGATTATCTTATTTGGTATATCCGGGCGCTAATCATACGCGTTTTCATCATGCTTTGGGATGTATGCATTTAATGCAGAAAGCTATTGAAACACTTCGTTTTAAAGGAGTTGCTATTTCAAATGATGAAGAATGTGCTTTATTAATTGCTATTTTACTGCATGATATTGGTCACGGTCCTTTTTCGCATGCCATGGAAAAAAGTATTGTTGAAGATGTAAATCATGAAGCTATTTCATTGTTATTTATGAATCAGTTAAATGATGAATTTGATGGAAAACTGAGCCTTGCAATTCAGGTTTTTAAAGGTGATTATCATAGAAAATTCATGTTGCAATTGATTTCTAGTCAGTTAGATATGGATCGAATGGATTACTTAAAACGTGATAGTTTTTATACCGGAGTTGCAGAAGGAAACGTTAATTCTGAACGTTTGATTCAAATGATGAATGTGGTTGACGGGGTTTTGGTAATTGAAGAGAAAGGTATTTATTCTGTCGAAAAATTTCTGCTTTCCAGACGATTAATGTACTGGCAGGCTTATTTGCATAAAACGAGTTTGGTTGCCGAATTAATTTTGATGAAAGCTTTAAAAAGGGCTAAAGAATTGACATTAAAAGGCGTTTCATTGCCTTGCAGCGAGCCTTTGTTGTTTTTTATGCAAAACAAAATAACGTTAGAAGATTTTGATGCCGAAAAATTGGATTTGTTTTCGCAATTGGATGATTTTGATATTATAAGTGCATTAAAAGCGTGGCAAAAACAAGATGATTTTATACTCTCTACTTTGAGTAAAATGATCATTAACAGAGATTTATTAAAGATTAAACTGAGTGCGGAAAAAATTCCGATGGAAGAATCTCAATTGTTAAAAGAAGAGTTTGCCAGCGAACACCATATTACACTATTAGAAGCAGGATATTTTATATTTAGGGGAAAAATTAAAAACCAGGCATATAGTAAAGAGGCTGAACCGATAAGAATTTTGAAAAAAGATAAGACAATTGAAGATGTTGTTGAAGCGTCTGATCAGCTGAATTTGAAATCGTTATCTAAATTGGTGACAAAATATTATATCTGTTTTC
Source organism: Flavobacterium sp. LC2016-13 (assembly GCF_009707955.1). Lineage (GTDB taxonomy): Bacteria > Bacteroidota > Bacteroidia > Flavobacteriales > Flavobacteriaceae > Flavobacterium. The sequence continues at coordinate 349,700 of NZ_WMDQ01000002.1, forward strand.
CAAAACAACTTATATAAAATTAACATTTAAAATCTATTTTTTATATTTTTGTCGCAATGAAATTTACAGCAGAACAAATAGCAGGAATTTTAGAAGGAGAAGTAGTTGGGAATCCCAATGCAGAAGTTTCTCGCTTATCTAAAATAGAAGAAGGCGAAGAAGGATCGCTTACTTTTTTGGCTAATCCCAAATATATCAATTACATATATAGTACAAAAGCAACGGTAACAATTGTTAATGATACCTTTGTACCAGAAGCCGAAATCACTACAACTTTGATAAAAGTAGAAGATGCTTATGCATCTTTTTCTAAACTTTTACATTTTTACAATCAGGTAAAGTTAAATAAAAACGGAATAGAAGTGCACTCTTTTATATCTGAAGGAACTAAATATGGAGAGAATTTATATTTAGGAAGCTTTAGTTATGTAGGGCAAAATGTTGTTTTAGGTAATAACGTAAAAATATATCCTAATAGTTTTATTGGTGATAATGTTGTTATTGGAGATAATGTATATATTTTTGCAGGCGCTAAAATATATTCTGAAACTATAATAGGAAATAATTGTACGATTCATTCAGGAACTATTATAGGTGCAGATGGTTTTGGTTTTGTACCAAATGAAGAAGGAGTTTACAGTAAAGTACCGCAAATAGGAAATGTTATTATAGAAGATAATGTTGATATTGGTGCTAATACGACAATAGACAGGGCAACTCTTGGTTCTACCATTATCAGAAAAGGAGTCAAATTAGACAATCAGATTCAGATTGCACATAATGTAGAAATTGGAAAAAATACTGTAATTGCTGCTCAATCAGGCGTTGCAGGTTCTACAAAAATTGGCGAAAACTGTATGATTGGCGGGCAGGTTGGTATCGCAGGCCATTTAGTTATAGGTAACAATGTTAGGCTTCAGGCTCAATCAGGAGTGGCAAGAAACATTAAAGATGATGAAATTTTGCAAGGGTCACCATCGTTAGGATATAGTGATTTTAATAAATCATATGTTCATTTTAAAAACCTATCTAAAATAGTGGCCGAAGTGGAAGAATTAAAGAAACAAATAATAAACCCAAAAAATGGAAATAATGGTTAAACAGAAGACCATCAAAAATGAAATTTCACTAACAGGAGTTGGATTACATACTGGAAAAGAAGTTACAATGACTTTTAAACCTGCTCCAATAGATAATGGTTTCACTTTTGTGAGAATAGATTTGCAAGGCCAGCCAGTGATTGAAGCTGATGCCAATTATGTTGTTAATACTCAAAGAGGAACTAATTTAGAAAAATTAGGTGTAAAAATACAAACTCCGGAGCACGTTTTAGCAGCAGTTGTTGGTTGTGATTTGGATAATATTATTATTGAATTGAATGCCTCTGAACTTCCTATCATGGACGGTTCATCAAAATATTTTGTTGAAGCAATTGAAAAAGCCGGTATCGAAGAACAAGATGCAAGCCGTAATGTTTATGTTGTAAAAGAAGTTATTTCATTTACTGATGAAGCAACCGGAAGCGAAATTCTTGTAATGCCAAGCGATGATTATCAGGTAACAACAATGGTAGATTTTGGTACTAAAGTATTAGGTACACAAAACGCTACTCTTAAAAGCATTTCTGATTTTAAAGCTGAAATTGCAAATTCAAGAACTTTTAGCTTCTTGCATGAATTGGAATCTTTATTAGAGCACGGATTAATTAAAGGTGGAGATTTAAACAATGCTATTGTTTATGTAGACAAAGAAATTTCTGAATCTACAATGGCTAATTTAAAGAAAGCTTTTGGTAAAGAAGAGATTTCTGTAAAACCAAACGGAGTTTTAGATAACCTTACTTTGCATTATCCAAACGAAGCAGCAAGACATAAATTGCTTGATGTTATTGGAGATTTATCTTTAATTGGAGTTCGTATTCAGGGAAAAATTATTGCAAACAAACCTGGTCATTACGTAAATACTCAATTTGCTAAAAAATTGGCTAAAATTATTAAAATAGAACAGAGAAATCACGTTCCTGTTTATGATTTGAACCAAGAGCCATTGATGGATATTCACAAAATCATGGCAATGTTGCCACACAGACCTCCATTTTTATTGATCGACAGAATTATAGAAATGTCTGATCGTCATGTTGTTGGTTTGAAAAATGTTACGATGAATGAAAACTTCTTCGTGGGACATTTTCCTGAGGCTCCGGTTATGCCAGGTGTTCTAATTGTTGAAGCTATGGCACAAACAGGAGGGATTTTGGTTTTAAGTACGGTTCCTGATCCGGAAAATTATTTGACATATTTCATGAAAATTGACAATGTTAAATTCAAGCATAAAGTATTGCCGGGAGATACCTTAATTTTCAAATGCGAATTGATTTCTCCTATCAGAAGAGGGATTTGTCACATGCAGGCAAATGCATACGCAAATGGCAAATTAGTTACTGAGGCAGAATTAATGGCTCAAATTGTTAGAAAACAATAATTTTAATCAAATTTATTGTTTACGTTTGTTGCCCAAATTAGACTATTTTAATTTAAAATATAAAACATACAGATGAATCAACCATTAGCATATGTTCATCCTGGCGCCAAAATCGCTAAAAACGTTGTAATTGAGCCTTTTACAACAATTCACAATAATGTTGTTATTGGTGATGGTACCTGGATTGGTTCAAATGTAACCATCATGGAAGGCGCTCGAATTGGTAAAAATTGCAATATTTTTCCAGGAGCTGTTATTTCAGCTGTTCCACAAGATTTAAAATTTGGTGGAGAAGATTCTCTTGCAATAATTGGTGACAATTGTACAATTAGAGAATGTGTAACTATAAATAGAGGTACAGTTGCTTCAGGGCAAACTATTTTAGGAAATAACTGTTTGGTTATGGCTTATGCACATATTGCGCACGATTGTGAAATTGGAAATAATGCCATTATCGTAAACGGAGTTGCATTAGCAGGTCACGTAGTAGTTGGAAATCACGCCGTAATTGGAGGTTTGGCAGCTATTCACCAATTTATTCATATTGGAGATCATGCTATGATTTCTGGAGGATCTTTGGTAAGAAAAGATGTTCCGCCATATACAAAAGCAGCAAAAGAACCTTTATCATACGTAGGGATTAATTCTGTAGGTTTAAGAAGAAGAGGATTTAGTACTGAAAAAATTAGAGAAATTCAGGAAATTTATAGAATTCTATACCAAAAAAATTACAATACAACGCAAGCTTTAAGTATTATTGAAGCTGAAATGGAAGCTACTCCTGAGAGAGATGAAATTTTAGATTTTATCAGAAATTCATCAAGAGGAATTATGAAAGGTTATTCAGGAAACTATTAATTTTAGAGTTTAGATTTCTAAACCGCACATTAAAATTAAAAATAGAATTATTAAAAATAAAAGAATGGAAGATTTATTCTGTTGAGAATCTAAAATCTACATTCTAAAATCTAAAATAAAACAAATGGCGTCTACATCAGATATTAGAAACGGATTGTGTATTAAATTTAATCACGATATTTATAAAATAGTCGAATTTCTTCACGTAAAACCTGGGAAAGGTCCGGCTTTCGTTAGAACAAAATTAAGAAGTTTAACTACAGGAAGAGTATTAGACAATACATTTTCTGCAGGACATAAAATTGACGACGTGCGTGTAGAGACACATAACTACCAATTTTTATATGCTGAAGGTGATGAATTTCATTTTATGAATACAGAATCTTTTGAGCAAATTTCTTTGAATAAAAATATCCTGGATGCTCCGGGATTATTAAAAGAAGGAACAAGTGTAATGGTTCAGGTAAATACTGAAACTGATTTGCCTTTATCAGTAGATATGCCATCTTCTGTAATCCTTGAAGTTACATACGCTGAGCCGGGAGTAAAAGGAAATACAGCTACAAATGCAACTAAATCTGCTACGGTAGAAACAGGTGCTACAGTAAACGTTCCGTTATTCATCAACGAAGGTGATAAAATTAAAATTGATACAGCTTCAGGTTCTTACATGGAGCGTGTAAAAGAGTAGTTTTTATAAGTTTTCAGTTTTCAGTCGCAGTTAGCAGTTTGTTGATAGATTGAAAACTGAGACTGAAAACTGAGACTAAAAACTAAATATATTATGAAATTTCCAAAAGTTCACTCTTTAGAAGAAATTGCAAATTTGCTTAATTGCGAATTTATTGGTGACAAAAACTTTGAGGTTTTAGGCATGAATGAAATACATGTTGTTGAACCTGGTGATATTGTTTTTGTTGACCATCCTAAATACTATGACAAAGCTTTACAGTCTGCGGCTACGATTGTTTTAATTAACAAAAAAGTAGATTGTCCTGAAGGTAAAGCACTTTTAATTTCTGATGATCCTTTCAGAGATTTCAATACCCTAACCAAACATTTTAGACCTTTTCAGGCAACTTCTGTATCTATTGCTCTTTCTGCAACGATTGGAGAAGGAACTGTAATTCAGCCAAATAGTTTTGTTGGAAACAACGTTACAATAGGTAAAAACTGTTTGATACATTCTAATGTTTCTATTTACGACCATACAGTAATTGGTGATAATGTAATTATTCATGCAGGAACTATTTTAGGTGCCGATGCTTTTTATTACAAAAAACGCCCGGATGGTTTCGATCAGTTAATTTCTGGTGGAAGAGTAGTCATTCAGGATAATGTTGGTATTGGTGCCCTTTGTACTATTGATAAAGGGGTTACAGGTGACACTACAATTGGAGAAGGTACAAAACTTGATAATCAGGTGCATGTTGGCCATGATACAGTAATAGGAAAAAAATGTTTAATTGCATCACAAACTGGTATTGCCGGTTGCGTTGTTATTGAAGATGAAGTTATAATTTGGGGACAAGTTGGTACAACAAGCGGTATCACAATAGGAGCGAAGGCTGTTATTATGGGACAAACAGGTGTTACTAAATCGGTTGAAGGCGGAAAATCTTATTTTGGAACTCCAATTGAAGAATCAAGAGAAAAGTTAAAGCAATTAGCCAATATCAAGAAGATTCCTGAAATTCTAAATAAATTGAAGTAATATGTCTATAAAAGAATTTGTTCAAAAATTTTATAAGTCGGATGCCTTGATTGATAGTGAAATCATGAAAATTTACTTGCATCCTGAGGTAAAGTTAGATTGGCATAGCACCAAAGGATTAATCGAAATGGATTATAATTCGATGTTAGCTATGGCGAATGAACTAAGTCGTGCTTATGTACGTTCGAAAGTTAGAATAAGTCATATTATTGCCGAAGATGATTTAGTATCAATACGTTATTCTCATTTTGTAAAAACGATTGAAAACCCAAGAGAAGAGATGTTATTAGCTCATTTTGCTACAATTTGGCAAATTAAAGATGACAAATTATATCGCGGTTATCAGATGAGTCAATTTTCTTAATTTTTTTGAAGACAAAAAGGTTAAAATAGATTACAAAACCTTATTTTTGCAACACAATTTTAAAAACTACATAAAATATATATCATGAGTGTTTTAGTTAATAAAGATTCCAAAATAATTGTTCAAGGATTTACAGGAAGCGAAGGAACTTTCCATGCTTCTCAAATGATTGAGTACGGTACTAATGTTGTTGGTGGTGTTACTCCGGGAAAAGGAGGAACTAGCCATTTAGATCGTCCGGTTTTTAATACAGTAAAAGACGCTGTAGATCAAGCTGGAGCTGATACATCTATCATTTTTGTACCGCCGGCTTTTGCTGCTGATGCAATTATGGAAGCTGCTGATGCTGGAATCAAAGTAATTATTGCTATTACAGAAGGAATTCCTGTAGCAGATATGATTAAAGCAAATAATTATGTTAAAGAAAGAAATTCTAGATTAATCGGACCAAACTGTCCGGGAGTAATTACTCCGGGTGAAGCTAAAGTTGGTATTATGCCAGGTTTCGTTTTCAAAAAAGGTACAGTTGGTATCGTTTCTAAATCAGGAACTTTAACTTATGAAGCTGCTGACCAAGTTGTAAAACAAGGTTTAGGAATTACTACAGCTATTGGTATTGGTGGAGATCCAATTATTGGAACTACTACTAAAGAAGCTGTTGAATTATTAATGAACGATCCGGAAACTGAAATTATCATCATGATTGGTGAAATTGGAGGTCAATTAGAAGCTGATGCTGCTAAATGGGTAAGAGCTGATGGTAACCGTAAACCAGTTGTTGGTTTTATCGCTGGAGAAACTGCTCCTGCTGGTAGAACAATGGGTCATGCAGGTGCTATTGTTGGTGGTTCTGATGATACAGCTGCTGCTAAAAAACAAATTATGAGAGACAATGGAATTCACGTTGTTGATTCACCAGCTGAAATTGGTAAAAAAGTAAAAGAAGTACTTGGATAATATCCAATATTTGAAATAAAAAATTCCAAAAAAAGTCTCAATATTTTGTTGAGACTTTTTTACATTTTTAAAATGTTGGAATAAAATTAAAAATCTTAGCAGCTCAGATTCTCAGAACCTTAGAAGCTTAAAAAAGAAAAATATGTACAAAGAATTAAAAAAGTTTAAAGTAAGCAATAGTTTTACTTTTACTATTGAAGACAGTTTAGAACAAGTTTGCAATGCTCCTGAAGGAGGTGCAGGTGTTTTTGTTGTTTATGCAGTTGAAGGTGATGCAAAAGAATTGATTATGGTTGGTTCTACAGGAACTGTTCAGAATGACGGAACTTTGAAAAGCAAAAATGGTGGTTTGTATGATAAAATCGTAAACGGACACCAATTTGCTAAAACAGGAAGAAAATATTCTTGGCCGGCACAAATGAAATTAGAAAATATCTCTGCTCTTGAAGTGGTTTGGTATGAAACTTTTAATGCAGCTGCAAAAGCAATTCCAACTGCAGTTGAAGGACAAGTTTTGCAAAATTTCTTAGATGAAAATGCAAAATTACCAAGATGGAATGTAGCTTTCTAAAAGCTGTTTTTAAATAAAATTTATTGAAAGCCTTGCTATTTATTTAGTAAGGCTTTTTTTATTAAGTAATTAGGTTTTAAGTTTTGAGCTTTATATATTTATCATCCAAAAACAAACCAAAACTATGATAAAAAACTACTTATTATTACTGGCTTTATGCTTTTTTTCTTCTATAAATGCTCAAATAATAAATTTTACTGATGCTAATTTTAAAACAAAATTACTTCAGGCAAGCGAGAATAATAAAATTGCCAAAGATTTAACTGCAAAATATTTTAAAATTGACTCTAATAATAATGGAGAAATTGAAATAGCAGAAGCCTTAAACGTGACATATCTAGATTTAACGAATTCTAATATTTCTTCATTAGATGAAATCAAAAATTTGAACAATTTAAATGATTTAAATTGTTCAAATAATAACTTGAAATTACTGGATGTAGGTAATTTAAAAAATCTTAATAGATTAGTATGCTCATCAAATGAAATTAGCGATTTAAACCTTGCAGATTTAAACAAGATAACAACATTAATTTGTGCACAAAATAAGTTAACTTCAATAAACGTCTCTAATTTAAGCTTAAACATATTTGAATGCAATAATAATAGTTTAAATAATTTAGATGTTTCAAATAGTTCTAATCTTCAAGAACTTGTTTGTTATGAAAATAAACTTACTGAATTGAAACTTCCAAACTCTACTCAATTGTGGTTTTTAAGATGTGCCCAAAATTCATTAACTAGTCTAGATATTACAAAATTAAAAGGACTCCAATATTTTGATTTTTGGAATAATAAAATTGCAAATATTGATTTTTCAAATTCTAATAAATTAACAGATTGTTATGGCGGAATAAATCCGATAGAGTCTATTAATTTATCTAATTTGCAGCTTTTAAAAACTTTATGGATAGGGCATACGCTTATCAAAACGTTAGACTTAAGTAATTTAAAAAATTTAAAAGATCTAAATATATCGGATTGTCCTAATTTAGAATTTCTTAATATTAAGAATGGAACTATTGAAAATTTAAATTTTTTAGAAACTGCCTTAATCTCTTTGGGATATAACGGACTTAATTTTTCAAATTGTCCAAAACTTCAATATATTTGCGATGATGAATCTAATTTAGAGATTGTTACGCAAAAAATAGCTCCATATAATTATATAAATTGTGTAGTTGGAAATTATTGTTCATTTAAGCCTGGCGAAATAAATTACACATTTCAGGGTAAAAGCCAAGTCGATTTCAATAATGATGGCTGCGACGCTGGTGATATCGCAACTTCATATTTAAAATTTTCTATTTCAAATGGTAATAAAGTAGAGAGCTATATTACAGATTCAAATGGTTTATATTCTTTTAAGGTTCCTGCAGGTTCGTACACAATTACTCCCATTATTGAAAATACAAGCTATTTTTCGATTTTACCAGCTTCTATAAATATTGTTTTTCCAACACAAACTAGTGCTTTAAATCAGAATGTTTGTTTAGTACCAAACGGTTCTCATAAAGATTTAGAAATAAGCTTTCTACCGTTGGAAACTGCAAGTCCGGGTTTTGATGTAAAGTATAAAATTATTTATAAAAATAAAGGAAATGTAGTTCAATCCGGTAAAATCAATCTGTCTTTTAGTGATTCTGTTTTAGATTTAGTTTCTACAAGTTTAACAGTTTCAAATCAAACACAAAATAATTTAATTTGGGATTTTTCTAATTTAAAGCCTTTTGAGTCAAGAGAAATAACTTTAACTTTGAATGTCAATTCTCCAACAGAAATACCTGCAGTAAATAACAATGATATTTTAAAATATACCGCATCAATAAATTCTTCTGAAATTGATGAAACACCTATAGATAACATTTTTGAATTAAATCAAACAGTATTAGGCTCTTATGATCCAAATGATAAAACATGTTTGGAGGGTGATGTTATTAAACCGGAATTAATTGGAGAATATGTTCATTATTTAATTCGCTTTGAAAATACCGGAACTTATCCGGCAGAAAATATTGTAGTAAAAGACATGATCGATTTATCAAAATTTGACATTTCAACTTTGGTACCAACTAGTGCAAGCCACTCGTATACTACTAAAATATCAAACGGAAATAAAGTAGAATTCATCTTCGAAAAAATAAATCTTCCTTTTGATGATGCTAACAATGACGGGTATATAGCTTTTAAAATCAAAACTTTGTCAAGTTTGAAAGTAGGCGATAAATTTCAAAATGAAGCTAATATTTATTTTGATTATAACTTCCCAATTTTAACAAATAAAGCAACATCAACTTTTAAAACTCTAGGAACTCAGGATTTTGAATTTTCTAATTATTTTAATGTTTATCCAAATCCGGCAAAAAATGATTTAAATATTTCTTTGAATAATCAAATTGCAATCCAGTCAATCTCAATATATAATATTTTGGGACAATTGGTAATTGCTGTTCCTAATGCTGAAAAGGCTACAAAAGTCGACGTTTCAAAATTACGAACTGGAAGTTATATTTTGAAAATTAAAACTGACAAAGGAATTTCAGGAACAAAGTTTATTAAGGAATAAACTTATATCCATATAACATGATAAATTCTTACATTTTAGATATTCTTTAAAATAATATTTTTTTTAACATTTATTTAAGAAGTCTGTCATAGTCAAAGTTACAAGCGGTTTCTGTATTAAGAAACCGCTTCTTTTTTGTAAATAAATTGGTTTTTATTTATTTGCTTTTATATATTTATCGAACAAACTTAAAGAATAATGTTAAAATATTATTCTCTTACTATTAAGCAAAGCCTGTTTTCTAAATATACGACGCCTCAAATAAATATGAAAAGCCCAATCTTAAACAATAAACTTTTAGATGATAATACGCTTTGGAGTAACTTAAAAGCTGGTGATGAAAAATCATTTTCATTACTTTTTGAGAGATATTACAAAGATTTAATTAGCTACGGAAATTCGCTTTCTCCATTTCAGGAAAAAGTGCAGGATTGTGTACAGGATGTTTTCGCTGATGTGTGGGTATATCGAAATTCATTGCAGGAAAGTGTAATTGTAAAAGCGTACTTGCTATCAAGTGTAAGAAAAAGAATTGCCCGCTTATTTCAAAGAGATCATATATTTCGTAAAACAACTTCAACAGAAGCACTTGAATTTCTTTTTGATTTTTCTATAGAAAATGAATTAGTAGAAGATGAAGTAACTGCAGAACGTGTTTTGTATCTTAATAAATTATTGAACGATTTGCCTCCACGTCAAAAAGAAGCTTTGTATCTTAGATATCATCAAGGCTTGGCTGTAGAACAAATTGCAGAATTGCTGGATGTTAATTATCAATCAGCAAATAACTTATTATATCGAGGATTATTAAGTCTTCGCAAAGAATGGAAAGGTAATTTATCTTATATTTTACTAGTATCTTCAGGGGTTTTGCAATTTTCTTAAAAAAAACTTAAAAATAATCACAATTAGGTGAGTATGTAATAAGAAAAGTGTCCTCTATGTTTTTGTAACCCTAATTCTAAGATGCAAAAACGTAATAATTATACCGAAATCGAAGATTTTTTAGCTGATGAATCATTTCAATTATGGATTCTTTCCAAAATTGATGAACAAGGCTGGGAAGAATGGACATTAGAAAATCGTCAACGAGCCAAATTAGTTGAGGATGCCAGACTTTTATTATTAGCAATGAAAGTTACTGATGTGAATTTGTCTCAAAATGAGATTCACGAAGCGTTAGAATCTACCTGGAATAAAATCGAAGAAAAAGAAAACTTTTATAAGCAAACTGCAAAATCAAAAATTAGATTTTTGCAAAGATATTGGTTAAGTGCTTCTGTAGCGGCAGTTTTGTTAATCTTTATATCACTTTATGTTTTCAGAAATAATAACATCACAACCAATACTGTTGTTACCTACAATGAATTGATTGAAGAAAATAATGAAGGATTGGTTGAACAAACCAATAATTCAGATATATCTCAAATCATAACATTATCAGATGGAAGTTCTGTTTTATTACAACCTAATAGTAAATTAAGTTATCCTAAAATCTTTACCGGGAATGAAAGAAAGGTCTATTTATCCGGCGAAGGTTTCTTTGAAATTAGTAAAAATCCCAAAAAGCCTTTTTTTGTTTATGCTAACGAAATTGTAACAAGAGTTGTTGGTACTAGTTTTAGAATTAAAGCATATCAGGATCAACAAAATGTTGAAGTTCTTGTTCGCACCGGTAAAGTAAGGGTAAAATCAAATAGTCTTGTTTCTAACGCAACTGATCACGAAGTAGTATTGCTTCCAAATCAGGCACTTCGATTCATTCGTAAAGATTTGGTATTTAATAAAATAACAAATATAACTAAAGACGAAGTTCTGGTTCATAGTGTTGGAAATATTGAGCAGCTTAGTTTTGAATTTAATGATATTCCAATCACTCAAATTTTTGAGACAATCGAGCAGGCTTATTTAGTTAATATTGATTATCCAAAAGATAAACTAAAAGATTGTCACTTAACAACATCACTAAGCGATCAGCCGTTACCGGAAAAACTTAAAATCATTTGCAAAAGTATTGGAGGTGATAGTACATTCGAGATGAATGGAAATCAAATTACCATACATTCAGAAGGTTGTAATTAAGCATATTTATTTCAAATAAATTTTATCTATAAACTAAACTAAAACTAAATATAATTAAAAGCCTATGTAACAATAAAATACATTAAAAAAAGTGCCGAAATGCTGTAACATTATCGACACTTAATAAAATTGAATTTCTCTCTGTAAAGAGTTATTCATTACGTTTCTTAAAAATACACTCGAACAGTATTAATCAAAACACACCAAAATTATGAAAAAACCAGTTGTTAAACAACGATTACTCTACCGAATCATGAAAATAACGCTATTTCAGTTTGTCTTAGCACTTGTATTTTCAAGTGTTACGATGGCAAACAGTATAAACGGGCAGAAAAAACTAGATACCAAAGTTACAATTACAGTTGAAAATTTGACTTTGGACAATGCATTGTCTAAAATTGAGAAGTCTGCACATGTAAAATTTTCTTACAATTCAAGACTTCCTCAGCTAAATTATAAAGTTAGTATAGATGCTAATGATGAAGTACTGTCTAGTATTCTTAGCCGAATTCTAGCGCCTTTTAATATTACTTACTCAGAAATTAGTAATCAGATTATTTTGCAAAAAAGTGCAGCTGCAGATCCTTTTGCAAAAGCAGATAATCGCGATTCTCTTTTTGAAATATTAACGGCAGGTCCAATTATCAAAGGAAAAGTTACTGACCCAAGTGGAGTACCATTACCTGGAGCAACAGTATTGGCAAAAGGAACAAAAATTGCTGTATTGACAGATTTTGATGGTAATTTTTCTATCGAAATGCCTGCTAACAGCACAGGTCTTGTTATTTCTTATGTTGGTATGGAAACCAAAGAAGTAGGTATTGAAAATACTTCACCAACGATTATTTTAAATGAAGCAGGGCAAAACTTAAAAGAAGTTGTAGTTACTACAGGTTACGAAAAAACATCTAAAAGAACTTTTACAGGAGCAATCAGTAAAATTTCAGGAGCTGAACTTAAAGTTGATGGTGTTGTAGACGTGAGTAGAATGATTGAAGGTAAAGCTGCCGGAGTTACAGTTCAAAACGTAACAGGTACTTTTGGTACAGCTCCTAAAATTACCGTTCGTGGATCTTCTTCTATTTTTGGAGATACAAAACCATTATGGGTAATTGACGGTGTAGTTCAGGAAGATATCATTAATTTATCATTTGCAGATTTGGCCTCTGGAAATTCAGAAACATTATTGAGTTCTTCTGTTGCAGGTTTAAATGCAAACGATATTCAGAGTATTGAGATTCTTAAAGATGCATCTGCAACTTCGATCTATGGTTCAAGATCATTAAATGGAGTTGTAGTTATTACAACAAAACAAGGTCGTAGAGATTCTCCATTAAAAGTAAGTTATGGTTTAGAACAAAGTGTTAGAGCAGTTCCAAATTACAGCCAATATGATATCTTAAATTCTCAGGAATCTATGAGTATTATGAAGGAAATGGAAGCTAAAGGTTATTTAGATTTACCTTCTACAGTAAACGGAAGATATGGTGGAGCTTATAATATTTTAGGTAGAGCTATAAATACTTATGTGCCTGAAACAGATAGTTATTTAGTTAACAATGATCCGGTTAGCCGTAATAATTTTTTAAAGAAATACGAATTGGCAAATACAGATTGGTTTAATGTTTTATTCAGACCGTCTATTACACAAAATCACTCTTTAAGTTTTTCTGGAGGTGGTAAAAACAATACATTTTATGCTTCTTTAGGATATTATACAGATCCGGGATGGACAATTGCTGATGATGTAAAACAAATTTCATCAAATATTAGAGGTACATTTTATGTAAATGACAGATTAAATATTACTTTATCTACATTGGCTTCGATTCGTGATCAAGGTGCGCCGGGAAGTTATGAAAGTGAAAAAGATGTTGTATTTGGAAAAGTAACTCGTGATTTTGATATCAACCCATTTAATTATGTATTAAATACAAGTAGAACTTTACGTCCTTATGACGAAAAAGGTAATCTTGAATATTACAGAAATAACTGGGCTAAAATGAACATCATTAACGAATTGGCAAACAATTATATGGAAATCGAAGTTAAAGATATCCGTTTCCAATTAGATTTAGATTATAAAATTACGCCGCATTTAAATTACAATCTGACAGGTTCAGCTCGTTATGCAAACACAAGCCGTGAGCATAAAATATTAGAAGGTTCAAACGTTGTTGGAGCTTATAAAGCGGGTACACCAGATGGTGAAGATGGAGTAAATACATTAGTAAGAGATGCTAATATCTTTTTATATCAGGATCCTAATGATTTAACAGCGCCTAAAGTTTCTGTTTTACCAAATGGAGGTTTCTTAAGAAAATTCACAAACGACTTAACTTCTTACAACTTAAGAAATAGTGTTAATTACAGAAACACATTCAATGATAAACATGAAGTAGAAGGTTTATTTGGTACAGAGTTAAGAGTAGTTGACAGAAGCAGTGATAATTTTACTGCTGCAGGTTTACAATATGACAGAGGTTTAACTGCATTTACTGATCCTAGAATTATCGAAAAAATCATCAATGGAGGAGATTCTTATTATGGTTTTAATGAAGAAAAAGAAAGAACAGTAGGTTTCTTCGGAAAAGTTGGATATACGTATGATCGTCGTTATACATTCTCGGTTACAGGACGTTATGACGGATCAAACAGACAAGGAAACAGTGATTCATCAAGATGGTTACCAACTTATACTTTTAGTGGAAAATGGAATGTTGCTGAAGAAAGTTTCATGAAAAACATTGAATCAGTTAATACTTTGGCATTAAGAGCTTCTTACGGTTTAACAGCTACGGCAGGACCAGCAACAAACTCTTTGGCAATTTACAAAAGTTATGTTACAGATCGTTTTAATCTTGATGACAGAGAAACCGGAATTCAGATTGATGAACTACAAAATGGAAGTTTAACTTGGGAAAAACAATTTGAAACTAACATAGGTGTTGATCTTGGTATGTTTAACAATAGAGTTCAGTTAACAACAGATATTTACCGTCGTAAAGCATTTGATTTAGTAGATTATGTAATTACTTCAGGAATTGGAGGTCAAAGAATCAGACAAGGAAACAATGCTGATATGGAAACTAAAGGTTTAGAGATTGGATTTACAACTAAAAATATTGATGCTAAAGACTTTAAATGGTCTACAACGCTTAATTTTTCTGTTTATAAACAAGAAATTACAAAGTTAGAAAATACTCCTACAGCATTTGATTTAATCGATGCAAATGGAGGTAACACACTTGGACATCCTAGAAATTCATTGTATTCATACCAATTTACAGGTTTGAACAATCAAGGTTTGCCAACTTTTGTAATGGCTGACGGAGAAACGGATAATATTACAGGAGCAAATTTTCAGGATAATTTAAATGTTACTAAATATTTGAAATACGAAGGATCTATTGAACCAAATAAATCTATAGGTTTAGCAAATACGTTTACGTATAAAAACTGGTCTTTATATGTATTTTTTGTTGGATCAGGAGGAAACAAAGTTCGTTTAAATCCAGTATATGACAGTACTTATGATGATTTAACGGTTTTCACAAAAGATTTTACCAACAGATGGATAAATCCTGGAGATGAAAATTATACAAACATTCCAGTAATCGCAGATAAACGTTTAAATGCTAATTACGGAGGAGAACGTACACTTGCAAGAGCTTACAATACGTATAATTATTCTGATGCTCGTATTGCAGATGGAGATTTTGTTAGACTAAAAAACATCTCTTTAAGTTGGGAATTTCCAAGTGATTTCAAGAGAAAATTAGGACTTAGTACTTTTACCCTAAAAGGTTCAGCAGTTAATCCTTGGTTACTTTACTCTGATAAGAGATTAAACGGTCAGGATCCTGAGTTCCGTAATTCAGGAGGAGTTGCTTTACCGGTAACATCTCAATATACTTTTACTTTAAACCTTTCATTATAATAGTCAAAATTATGAAAAACTTAAAAATAGCATTATCCCTATTAATACTTATAAGTATTACTAGCTGTGATGATTTCCTTTCTGAAAAACCAGATAACAGAACAGAAATAGATACTCCGGATAAAATATCCGAAATATTAGTAAATGCCTATCCTCAAATGAGTTATTTTGATATTGCTGAAACAATGTCAGATAATGTTTTTGATAGTAGAATGCCGGAAACGTTGCTAAAAAACGAACAAAACTATAATTGGGAAATTCAGACAGAAACAGCTGATATTGACACTCAGGCATACTATTGGGATGCTTGTTACAAAGCAATTGCACACGCCAATAAAGCGCTTGAAGCTATTGATCAATTAGGAAATTCAGCAAGTTTGAATCCGCAAAAGGGAGAAGCATTATTAGCCAGAGCCTATTCTCACTTTATGTTGGTCTCTCTTTGGTCTAAACGTTATAATCCTGCTACTGCTGCTACAGATTTAGGAATTCCTTATGTAACAAAACCAGAAACAGAATTATTGACAAAATATAAAAGAAATACTATAAAAGAAGTTTTCGATTTTATTCAAAAAGATATAGAAGATGGTTTACCATTAGTAACAAACGATTACAAACAGCCTAAATTTCACTTTAATGTAAGTGCAGCAAAAGCTTTCGCAAGTAGATTTTATTTAATAAAAGGTGATTGGGACAAAGTTATTGAAGTATCTAATGATTTAGGTTCTAAACCAGTAGGAAGATTAAGAGACTTTTTATCTTATGAATCAATAGCTGTTAATGCACAAAGATTAGCTTATGCAAGCAGTGATGTTGAAACGAACCTATTAATTGTATCTGCAAATTCTATTGTGAGCAGATCTTACTATTCAAATCGCTTTTACCTTTCAGGTTCTCGTTATCCGGAAATTTTCGGTACAGCTACAAGCCTTTTTGCTAAACCATGGTATTATAACTTTTATTCTTCAAATAGTAGTATAACAGTTTTTCTTCCAAAGTTCTACGAATATTTTAAATATTCGAATGTAACAGCTGGAATTGGAGATCCTTATGTTGCCGAAGTTTTATTGAGTAATGATGAATTTTTCTTAAACAGAATTGAAGCTCACGTAATGAAAGGCGATATTGCTTTAGCAAATGATGAGCTTGAATATTTTCTATCAACAAGAACAGTAGGTTATGTTGCTACAGATAAAGTAACTCAGGCAAAAGTTGTAGCCAAATATCCGGTAATTGCTGATGAATTTACACCATTTTACACTATGACTCCGGTGCAGACATCTTATGTAAAAGCACTTGCAGAAACAAGACGTAGAGATTTTGTACATGAAGGAATGAGATGGTTTGATGTTAAGCGTTTTAACCTTGTAGTTAATCACGAAACAACTAATAGACCAACTAATATTTTAGCAAAAGATGACAACCGCAGAGCTTTGCAAATTCCGCTTCATGCGTCAAATACTGGTGTTGAATTAAATCCTAGATAAATTTTAAAAGTAAATTGTTATGAAACTAATAAAATATAATAAAATTGCAATGTTACTTATGGTTTCAATGGCCGTAATTTCATGCGCACACGATGATCAACCGGGAGATAGTCAATTAGATTATACACAACCAATAAGAACAGATTTAGATAATTGGATAGCAACTACATATTTGAATCCATATAATATTAATGTACAATATAAATGGAATCAAAATACGGTTGATAACAGTCGTTATTTATTTCCTCCAACAATAGATAAAGTACAGCCAGCCCTTGAGATTGTTGAAACAATTTGGCTTAAAAGTTATTCTACAATTGGTGGTGCAGATTTCGTAAAAAAAATCGCGCCTCGAGAAATTGTTTTAATTGGTGGTGTGAATTTAAATAGTGTTGGTACAAGAACCTTAGGTTTAGCCGAAGGAGGACAACGTGTTACCTTATTTGAAACAGATTATATAGATCAATCTGATCGCGAAAATGTTTCAGAATTTATTCACACAATTCAACATGAATATATCCATATTTTGAATCAGCATAAACCATTTGATGAAAAATCATGGTCAGCTTTAACACCTGGTGGATATACAGCTGATTGGTATAATTTCTCAATTCCGGTATCAAACGAAATTGGATTTATTACCAGTTATGCCAGATCAAATATTAATGAAGATTTTGCAGAAACAGCTTCAATGATATTAATATATTCAAAAGCAGAATATGCTGCATTTTTAGCTGGCATCCAAAGTCCAACTGCCTTAGCAGCATTAAGAGCGAAAGAAGCTCTTGTTGTAAAATATTTTAAAGAAGCCTACAACATGGATTTCTATGCATTGAGAGATGAAGCTGAAAAAAATACAACTGCTGTAATAAACAACTAAAAGAAGTATCATGAAAATTAAAAACATATATAAGTTCTTATTTGTAGCGCTTCTAGCGTTGCAATTAAGCGGCTGCGATAATAATACAGACGCAGATCCAAAATTCGATCAAACCCCTACTGAACGTTTAAATGCCCGAATGGCTGAATTAAAAGCGGCATTACTTTCGTCGCCTGAAGGGTGGAAAGCAATCTATTTTACAGATAATACTATTTTGGGTGGTTATACTCATTTTTTCAAATTTGCTGCTGACGGTACAGTTGAAATGTCTTCTGATTTTGATGAAGATACAGACACTTATAAAAGTGAATATCAAATACAACTCGGAAGTACAGTAAGTTTAGTATTTACAACAAAAAATAGAATTCACCTTTTATCTGAATCAGACAATTATCCAATTGATGAATTAGAAGCAAAAGGATATTTAGGAGATTTTCAATTTTTGTATTACGGACAGGAAAACGGACAAATTATTTTTAAAGCCAATAGAAACGGACAAGAAATACGTTTTGTAAAGGCAACTAAAGAAGATAGAGATAATCTACCAAAGAATTTTGACACAGAGGCTAATGTGATAGGATCTGATTCAAGACCATTATTCAGGTTATTAGAAACAAATGACGGAACAACAAAACATCAGTTTGATTTTTCATTCTCACCTGTTACACGTTATGCAGCAGCTAATTCTATAGAAACAGGTTATTCTGTAAGTTTTAATTTTGGTGTTGGTTACACGCCAACAGGAATTGAAGTAAATCCTGCAGTTGAAGTAGGAGGGCAAAAATTAAGCACTTTCGTATACAATGATGCTGATGGAAGTTTTACTGCTACAGGAACAAACGGGGTAAGTGCAACCATCAAGTATTCTGCGAAGCCACTTCTTTTAACAGATGATTATAAATTATTATTGCCACCAAGTGGTAACAATGTCTATGCTTATATTTATAATTTAACGAAACCAGAACCAGCGAATTCTCCTTTATTCCTATCGTTGTTAGCAAATGCTGAGGCAGCTGCAGGTACAGGTCTATTGATTCAGAGAATACAGCCATGGTTTAATAATGCAGACGGAACAAATTATATAGAATATAGATTTGCTGCTGTTTCAAATCCAACTGTAGTAGTCGCCAGAAGATATCATTATTTCACCATAACAGGAGATGCTGTAAATAAAACAGTTACTTTAACTCCAGGTGTCTGGAAAGCTACTGCAACAGCAGCCGCTCCGGCAATAGCAACACCAACTTTCTTGAAAGCGTTAGATGATGAATTTATGAATCCACAAGGATTATATTTTGCTAAAACACCAGTTTCAGGTTATACAGCTTATACGTTTACAAGTACAACAACTCCTTTTAGAATGGTTGCGTACTCATTCCAATAATAGTTTTAGTTTTAATTTTTATTTTGAAGAAAAGGCAGCTCAATTTTTGAGCTGCTTTTTTGGATAAAATTTTTGAAACAATAAATTAACCTTAAATTTTAGAAAGTATGATTAAAAAGTATATCACACAAACAAATATCACTTTGTTTTTATGGGGTCCAATACTCATGGCTATATCATGGTTCTATCCAGATTATGCAAGATATTATTTATATCTCTCCATAATAGTACTCCTTTTAGTCATGGTTTTTAAAATAATAAAACAAAGAAAAGATGACAAACTAAATGATACAAGAGAGTTTCAAGCATCTATTTATAAAATGTTTTTTATGGTGGTAGTAGCGTTAATAGTTTTCTTTTTTATAACGAAGCAAAATCATATATAAGTCATTGTTAGTTATCTTTTTTTATTTTAAAGAAAAGGCATTTCAGTTTTTAATTATATTTTTTTTTAAGATTTTACCGAATAAAAATAAATTTAATTGATAAAAAAAACAAGATTATTCGTATATTTTTAATATATTTGGCTAGTTATTAACAACTAAAAAAAAATATATTATGAAAAGATTAAGAAATGTAATTTATCATTTTTCTTTAAATCAAATGAATCTCAAATTATGTATATTCGGATCTATCACGGCGTTAATTATGATAGTCTTTTATTCATGTTCAACTGAAGATGCATCTGTAAATAAACCAGGAAATACCACAACTAAAAAACAATCAGAAAAAACTAAAAGTTTAGATAAATTAGGAATTATTATTTCTGATAATACTGAAGAGAATGTAATTTCATTTTCAGAAGAAATCTTTACCAATTTTGGAAGTTTAGATGTAGCATTAAATAAAAATTCCAAGGTAAACTTTAATGCAAATACAATGCAAATGCTGAATTCTGCAACCAATGAAAATGACTTAAAAAATGTTTTTGCTAATGCAGGAATATCAAACACGCAGGAAATTATTACAATTCTAAAAAATATTGTTGAGACTCAACAAGCTTTTATATTACAAAACCCAGACTTTTATAACTTGACAATAGAAGAACAAACAATATTATTGAATGCAAGTGTTGAAGTATATATTAATTCAAATCCACCTGGTGGTTTAGTTGGTAGTAATAATTGTGCTAGGACTTTTAATAAAACAATAAATAGATGTGCAAGTGATTTCGGAGTTTGTGCAGTATTTGCCGTTGCTGGAGCATATGGTGGAATAGTGCCAGGTTTATTGGGAGCAGCGTATTGTATGGCAACTAAATTAAGTTGCGATGGAAGAGCAAAAGAAGATTATAGAGAATGCCTTGTCGAACCAGTATCTCCTGACGGACCTCCCCCTGTAACTGGAGAGTTAACGATACATTGCACTGATAGGTGGTCGTCAACAGTTGATAGTTGTTGGACAACAGATTCTAATGGTAAGTATGTTGGAAGAATAAATTAATTTTAAATTTTAAAAGTGTAATAATGAGAAATAGTAAAGAAATAAATATTATTCTTCTTTTATGGGGCTTAGTATTTGTCGTTATATCAGTATTTTTCACAGAATATGTAAGATATTTTTATTACCTCTCCATATTAATATTCATTCCAATAATGATTTTAAATATGATAAAACAGAGAAAAGAAGATAAACTTAATGGTACAACAATATTTAAAGCATCTATTTATAGAATGTTGATCATGGCGGCAGTATTGCTAGCTTTCTTTTTTATAACGAAACAAAATCATATATAAGTTATTGTTAGTTCCTATTTTTATTTTGAAGAAAAGCAACTCAAAAGAGTTGCTTTTCTTGATTTTAGAAAATATTTGCTAGTAAGAGTTTTTACTGATATTTAAAAATTCTCGTTTTTAAAAGCTTTTTTATACTTAGGAACTCAGTATCTCAGAAACTTATCCTCTTTGTTACTATGAACCTTTGCAACTTTGAACCTTTTTACATTTGCTATTTTTTTAAAAAGGGAATTGTCATATATTTGACGTGTCATTCAAAGCCCCCGAATGAACCAATCTTCTGCGGTTGTTTTTAATTACAGGAAGGAGGAAGAATAAAAATAAAAATAAAATTAATTTTTTAATATGAAATTACTAGAAGGAAAAGTTGCCATTATTACGGGCGCTAGTCGTGGAATTGGGAAAGGAATTGCTGAAGTTTTTGCTAAACACGGTGCAAATGTTGCATTTACATACAGTTCATCTGCAGCTTCTGCAGAAGCTTTAGAAGCAGAATTGAACAGTTTAGGGGTTAAAGCTAAAGGTTACCAATCAAATGCGGCCGATTTTAATGAAGCACAAACTTTTGTAGAAGCTGTTTTAGCTGATTTTGGAACTGTTGATATCTTAATCAACAACGCCGGAATTACAAAAGATAATTTATTAATGCGTATGTCTGAAGCTGATTTTGACCAGGTTATCGATGTTAACCTGAAATCAGTTTTTAATATGACAAAAGCAATTCAAAAAACTTTTCTTAAGCAACGTGCCGGTTCTATTATCAATATTAGTTCTGTAGTTGGGGTTTCAGGAAATGCAGGCCAAACTAATTATGCTGCATCAAAAGCTGGTGCAATCGGTTTTACAAAATCAGTAGCATTAGAATTGGGTTCACGTAATATTCGTTGCAACGCAATCGCTCCCGGATTTATTGAAACAGAAATGACTGCAAAATTATCTGAAGATGTAGTAAACGGTTGGAGAGAAGGAATTCCGTTAAAACGTGGCGGAACTACTGAAGATGTTGCCAATGCATGTCTTTTCCTGGCTTCAGATATGAGTGCTTACATTACAGGACAAGTACTAAATGTTTGCGGAGGAATGCTAACCTAAGGTACTCTCCCGAAGTTTCGGGACTAAGTTGCAAAGGTTCAAAGGTTTTTTGAAATCTTTGAATTGTTAAATCTTCCAATTATTAAATAAATATGACTACAAACACGATTTTATTATTATTACTTTCTTTAGTAATAGCGGGTGGTTTGTCGTTTTTTCAATATTTTTTCAAAGCCAAAAACAAATCCAATGTGATTTGGTTTTTGGCTTTTTTACGTTTTTTAGCCATTTTCGGATTATTACTTTTATTGATAAATCCAATAATGACTAAAAATTCACTTGAAATTACCAAAACGCCTTTGGCTATTGCGGTAGACAATTCAAGTTCGATTACAGCATTAAAATCAGATAAAAAAGTTACTGAATTATATCAAAAACTAGTTTCAAATCCAGCATTAAAAGAAAAATTTGAAATTCAGTCGTATCAATTCGATGCTGATTTTAAAACTTCAGAACAATTTGATTTTAAAGGAAAGCAAACCAATTTAGATGAAGTTGCGAAGAATTTAAAAAGCATCAACAAAAATCTGATTTTTCCAACGGTCATAATTACTGATGGAAATCAAACTACAGGAAACGATTATGTATATCGTTTTGATCCTGTTAATAAAGTTTATCCTTTGGTTGTGGGAGATACAACCACGTTTTTTGATTTAAAAATCAATCAGCTTAATGTAAATAAATACGCTTTTCATAAAAATAAATTCCCCGTTGAAGTTTTTCTGCAATATGCCGGAGATAAAAATACAACAGCTAATTTTACCATTTCGCAAGGAAACACGGTTGTAGCAAAAGAAAATGTTTCATTTTCTCCATCGAAAAAAACAGCAACCTTAAATCTGCTTTTACCTGCTGATAAAGTTGGTTTACAGATTTTTAAAGCCAGTATTTCTTCAAATCTAAAAGAGAAAAACAGTTACAATAATATCAAGAATTTTGCTGTCGAAATTATAGATCAAAAATCAACAATTGCAATAGTTTCGGCTATAAACCATCCTGATATTGCGGCATTAAAACGTTCTATAGAAGTCAATGCACAACGTAAAGTGATTTTGGTGAAACCAAATGGACTTAATTTATTGCAAGAAGCTTCGGTTTTAGTTTTATATCAGCCAAATACGGCGTTCAAAGCTATTTTTGATAATAATAAACTGGCAGGAACAAATACTTTTATAATAACAGGAAACAGTACCGATTTTAATTTTCTGAACCAACAGCAGAATAATCTGGTATTTAAAATGAGCAATCAAATTGAAGATTATTTAACTGAATTTCAGCCTCAGTTTAATTTGTTTGCTATAGATAATATCGGTTTTGAAAATTTTCCACCATTGCAAAATTTATTCGGAACCATTTCTACAAACGGAAATGTGTCAGTTTTGCTTTCGTCGAAAATTAGAAACGTTTCTACAAATGCGCCGTTATTGGCTTTCGCCGAAAATCAAGGCAAACGTACCGCTTTTCTTTTAGGAGAAAACAGCTGGAAATGGCGCTTGCAAAGCCATATCGATAATCAGTCATTCGATAAATATGATGTTTTTGTAGATAAAATTATTCAGTATTTAGCAACAGCAACATCAAAAAAATCATTGGTAGTAACACACGAAAGTTTTTATAATTCAGGAGAAGCCATTGTTATCAACGCGCAATATTTCAATAAAAACTATGAGTTTGACGAAAAAGCAAGATTAACAATTACCGTTACAAACGCAGCAACTAAACAAACGAAAAACTACGATTTATTAAAAGGAAATAATTCTTTCTCCGTAAATTTAGACGGATTAACGGCCGGAAAATATAATTTCTCAGTAAAAGAATTAAACTCAAACACTTCATATTCGAGTCATTTTGAAATTTTAGATTTTGATATCGAAAAACAATTTGTAAATCCTGACGTTTTAAAACTAAAACAATTAGCATTACAAACCAACGGAAAAGCTTTCTTTGAAAATCAAACTGATGAATTGATTCAGCAGCTTTTAGAAAATAAAGAATACAAATCAATAGAAAAAAATATCTCAACAAAAACTCCTTTAATTGATTGGGTTTGGTTATTGATTTTAATTGCTATTTTATTAACTACAGAATGGTTTGTTAGAAAGTATAATGGGTTACTTTAAGTAGTTGCAAAGGTTCATAGGTACAAAGGCTCAAAGTTTTGTAACTTGAAACTTTAAACTTGAAACAAAAATCACTTATAAAATGGACTTCAGGCTAAAAGTATTTTACACCGTTGCGCTCCGCCTTAACTTTACTAAAGCGGCAACAGAATTGTATATTACGCAGCCAGCAGTTTCGAAACATATTCAGGAACTTGAAGAAACCTATAAAACAAAACTTTTCGAACGAAACGGTTCTAAAATTGTTTTAACTCCAGCCGGAGAAATTCTGCTAAAACATACCAAAAAAATCTTCGAAATTTATCGTGAAATCGATTTTGACATGAGCTCATTCATCAGCGAACGTCAAGGTTTATTAAGGTTGGGGACAAGTACAACAATTTCTCAGTATATTATTTCGCCGGTTTTAGCAAAATTTCATCAAAAGCAAAAAGAGATAAAGGTCAATTTGTTGAATGGAAATACAGAACAAATCGAAAACGCTTTGCTCAATAAAGAAATAGAAATTGGAATTGTCGAAGGACAATCTAAAAATCAATCTATTAAATATGTACAGTTTTTAAAAGACGAATTGGTTTTAGTTTGTAACAGTAATAATCCTTTAGCAAAACAAAATGAAATTTCGCTTGATGATTTAAAATCACTACAATTTATAACAAGAGAACGTGGTTCAGGAACACTTGAAGTTATAGAATATGCTTTAAAACAAGTTGGCGTAAAATTTTCAGATTTACAAATCGAAATGCAATTAGGTAGTACGGGAAGCATAAAATCATATCTCTTAAATTCAGATTGTTTTGCCTTTATGTCTATACATACAGTAGAAAAAGAACTTAAAAACAACGAATTGATTGTTTTAGATGTAGAGAATTTGTCTATCGAAAGATACTTTTACATTATAACATTACTCGGAAAATCAGATCCGTTATCAGAGTTGTTTATCCAAAATATTTCAGCTTACTATAACCTGAAGTTATAGTCGATTGTAATTTACAATTGGCGATTTCAATATAAAGACCAGACCTTTGTAAGGTAATATTTAAGTACCTTATTTTGAAAACGCAACAACATTCAGCAACACATTTATTAGAAGTTAACCTTTATTTTCAGCAAGCCATTTTTGCTTTGGTTATTGTTTTGTGCTTGTTTTCGATTATTTCGCCACCAATTGCTTTATTATTAGGCGTTTTGATTGTGAATATTTTCGGAAATCCGTTTGTTACATTCAATAGCAAAGCGATTACTTTTCTATTGCAATTTTCGGTAGTAGGTTTAGGATTTGGAATGAATGCAACATCAGCAATTTCAGCAGGAAAAGAAGGTTTTTTACTGACTATATTTTCTATTTTCAGCACCTTAATTTTTGGAACACTTTTAGGAAAATGGCTTAAAACTGATAAAAAAACTTCGCATTTAATTTCGTGTGGAACTGCAATTTGTGGAGGAAGTGCCATTGCAGCTATTTCCCCGGTAATAAAATCAAATGAAAACCAAACTTCGATTGCTTTGGGAGTTATTTTTGTGTTGAATTCTATCGCATTATTTGCTTTCCCGTTTATAGGCCATCAACTTGATCTTTCTCAAAAAGAATTTGGTTTGTGGTGCGCTATTGCCATTCACGATACAAGTTCTGTGGTTGGTGCCGCCAATAAATACGGAGCCGAAGCGTTGCAAATTGCAACAACAGTAAAACTAGCCAGAGCTTTATGGATTATTCCGATCTCACTTTTGACAGCAGCAATTTTCAAAAAACAACAAGGAAGCACCGGAACAAAAATAAAAATCCCATACTTTATTGGTTTGTTTATTTTGGCAATGCTTTTCAATACCTATTTGCCTGCAACAGCGATTATATCTCCGGCAATTGTTAGTATTGCTAAAATTGGTTTAACAATAACATTGTTTCTAATTGGAGCAACATTAAATATTAATACTTTAAAATCAGTAGGAGTAAAGCCTTTATTGCAAGGTGTTTTCCTTTGGATATTTATTGCCGGATTGAGTTTAATTTCGATTATTTATCTCAACTAAGATCTATTTTATATTTGAGAATTTCACAACAGGTTTGCCTACAATGTTATAGCGTTTTCCTTTAAATGAAAATCGTCGTTCAATTACAAAATTAAATTGCTTTTTAGTTTTACCCATTTGTGCAATTTCACTTGGCAAATCTACTTCATAATCATCTTCAGTGCCTTTTGCCTTTTTATAAGAACCAGTTGTTGTAATGACAAAATCACGGAAAAACTTTTTGTTATTATCATTAACGACAGTATAAGAACTTGACCATTCTGAACTTACACTATTAAAAAGACTATAATAATCAACTTCCATTAAAGGCTGGTATTTTCCATCAAAACCAACAAGAAGATAAAGATAACCGGAATAAGGAGCCCCACCGCCGCCATTGGCATGCACAAGAGTTAATGCATATTGATCTTCACCAATTTGTACCAATTTGGGAACAGGAGATTTAGCGAAAGAACCAAAAGCCTGGATAGCAGGTTGAAAAGATTTCATTTCCCAGGCATTCTCATTTTTTACAAATTTAGCAATACTCAAAAGGCCGCCCGTAAATCTGCTTGTTTGTAATCCATCAGCATCATAAACAGAATGATTAAAAACCAAAAACTTAAATTGGTTTGCTTTAGAATCAGAGTAATCAATTGTGGTAAGTAATCTTGTAGCAACACCTTCCGTATACGGAAATAATTGATCGCCTTCTTCACCATTTGCATCAACATAAGCAACAGGTTTGCAGGTTTTGCATTTCCAGCTCATAAAAGTATTATGATCCGGCATATTATATAATTTACCGGGAAACAACTTTAGCATTGTTTTTACAGGATCTAATGGTCCTTTTATCAACAATGTTCTTTTGGTATTTAAAATGGTATCGCTAACGTTTTTAAGCTGCACAATATCATCGTCTTGTGCTGAAGAAATAGAAATAAACAGAAAGAAAAAAATACTGGATAGAATTAGGCGCATATAGAAAAGTTTAAAATAAAACAGAACAAATCTACAAAGAAAGTTTAGATCTTTAGTAGAAGTAATAGTAGTTATGCGACTAGAAAAGCTAAAATTAAATTAACACAATATTTATAACTAATCCTTTGAATTATGTTTAAATAAAATAAATTTGCAGTTCAAACAAATTACAAATGAAAAATTTTAAAATGAAACCAAGACTAATCGCATTATTCGCATTAGCAATTGGTTTTTTGACATTATCCTGGGGAATCGTTGGCCACGAACGTATTAATAAAGCTGCAGTAATGGCTTTGCCGCGTCCGCTTCAGATTTTCTTTTACAATCATATCGATTTTATTACACAAGAAGCTTCTGTACCGGATATTCGTAAATATGCCTTGAATTATAAAGATGAAAATCCAAGACATTATTTTGATATGGAAAATTTTGGTTCTGCTGACAGTTTACCAAAAACCATGGAAGAAGCAAAGAAAAAATACGATGCTAAATTCCTGAACGATAACGGAATTTTACCTTGGTATATCGAAGACTTAATGGTTAAATTAACCAAAGCTTTTAAAGATAAAAATAGAGTAGAAATCTTATTTCTTGCTGCAGATCTAGGTCATTATGTTGGTGATGCACATATGCCGTTGCATACTTCTGCAAATCATGATGGACAATTAAGCGACCAAAAAGGAATTCATTCACTTTGGGAAAGCAGACTTCCTGAATTATTTGCTAAAAATTACAAATTAAATGTTCCACTGGCACATTATTATGAAGATGTTCATAAAGCAACCTGGGATATGATTAATGACACGCATAGTTTAGCTCAACCATTATTAGACATCGATAAAAAATTAAGAACTTCAACTCCTGAAAATCAGGTTTATGTTGTAGATGCTGATGGAAAAATCGTTAAAAATAAATATAATTCGGCTAAATTCTCTGATGATTATGCGGCTAAATTAAATAAAGAGCTTAACGGAATGGTTGAAAGCCAAATGAAAAAGGCAATCGTTGCAACATCTAGTTTTTGGTATACTGCCTGGGTTAATGCAGGAAAACCTGATTTAAGCGATTTAGATTCGCCATCGCTTACACAAAGAAATAACGAAGCTTTAAAGGAAGATGTAAAATTGTTTCAAAATGGAGATTTATTCGGAATGAAAAATCAAAATGATTAAATTTTTGTTTTAGATTGAAATATAAAAAAAGGCTCAAATTCATATGTGAATTTTAGCCTTTTTTTATTCCAGTTGTGTCATTTCGACGGAGGAGAAATCACATAACGTTTTTACAGTTCGTTGCTCTCTGGATGTGATTTCTCCTCCGTCGAAATGACACAAAAACCTATTGCGTTGAAACCTGAAACTAAAATAACCTGAAACAAAACCCTACATCTGATATTTCTTTTCTTTCAACATAGCCGAAGCCGTTTGATAAAACGAAATAGTTTCATTTACCAAATCAGTTCTCTCTTTTTTCATAGATTTTTGATCGTAATCAATTTGATATTCGGGAGCAACACCGGGTTTTGAATCCAGTTTTAGCTCAAATTGTTTTACCTGTTGTTTTGGAGATAAAATGGTCAGCACATTATCTTTTATCAATCCTAAATCCTGATAAGTTGCAATAAAAGCTCTTGGTTTATAATCCGTTTTAAAAACATCCTGACCAAAAAACTTGCTTTGATAATCAAAATGAAGCAATCCGAAAAGCGTTGGCATAATATCAATTTGCGACATCAGTTTATTAAATTTTTCCGGTTTTCCATTTGGAGTATAAATAAAAGCAGGAATTCTGTATTTATCCATTGGTAACTCAGTTTTTCCGGCGCTCGACGCACAATGATCGGCAACAATTACAAAAACAGTATTTTTAAACCATGGCTGTTTGCTGGCCATTGCAAAGAATTTTCTTAAAGCATAATCAGTGTATTTTACACCACCATCGCGCGATTTTATATCACCCGGAATATCAATTTTATTGTTAGGATACGTAAAAGGCCTGTGATTACTCACCGTCATAATATGATTAAAGAAAGGTCGGTTTTGTTTGGCCTCAACATTCATAACCTTAATTGCTTTATAATACATATCTTCATCACAAACGCCCCAAACATTAGAAAATGAAATTTCACTCGGAGCAAAACTTGATTTATCAATAATCTGATAACCGTTTCCAGAATAAAAATCCTGCATATTATCAAAAAAAGCATCACCGCCGTACATAAACTTTACGTTATATCCTTTCTGTTTAAAAATAGCGCCCGTTGAAAATTTGTTTTTATTATCTTCTCTTTTTACAACACTTTCTCCTGCAGTTGGAGGCAAAGATAAAGTTACAGCTTCAAGGCCACGAACAGTGCGGTTTCCTGCAGCATACAAATTAGTAAATTGTAAACTTTGTTGAGCTAAACTATCTAAAAAAGGAGTTATATTTTGTTCATTTCCATAAGCTTTCATAAATTCTGCACTGTAGCTTTCGATCGTAATCAAAACCACATTTTTATGATTTTCTGTTGAATCACTTTCAATTTTTCTGCTTGTATTTTCGCCGGAAATGGTTGGAAATTGCTGTTTCAAAATCGCAAAAGCCTCTTTATTTGGCAGTGTTTTGTAGAATTTAAAATAATCTAATTTGTTATTTTCAAAAGCCAAATAAAACTTATACAATCCATTAGACTGTAATTCATTCACAAAAACATTTTTAGAATTTTCTGTTTTAGCCAAAGTAGGAACTACAACTAATGAAACTATAAATAATGCTATATAAAGTGCAGAAATCTTTAGTTTTCCTTTGAAGGTTGGGATATCATCAATATAACTTTTAGAATTTTTCAGAATAAAATAAGTTACAATTCCCGTTACCAGAAACAAAGCCGAAAATATAGGAATTACAGGATAAGACTGCATAATGTTTCCGATAACTTCATTCGTATAAATCAGGTAGTTTACTGCAATGAAATTATATTTTACACCAAATTCATTCCAAAAGAAATACTCACTTAAACCGTTTTGCAGAATCAATAAAACATACAAAAACATAACAAAAGCAAATAACCAATATCTTATTTTGTCTCTTAATTTTGGAAGAAAAAGTAAAAGTGAAAACAAAACCGTTTTGATTCCGATAAAAATTAAAACAATCCTGGGCAAAGCGCCGCCGTATTCGTCAAGAATACTTTTTCCGGAAGCCACATAAGCGAATAAAGCTATAAAAGCGCCTAAAATAATATAACCGTATGGTTTGTTGTATTTAGAATTAGAGATAAAAATCAGATATAACCACAAAAAAACTGCAGCAAGAATAAAGACAAAAAAGTCTGAAACAAGCCCTAAAATAAAGATTTTTAAACTTTCAATAAAAGTAAAAGAACTTTGTGTAATAGGATGAAAAAACAAAACAACTCTTAATATAAAACTGATAATAAAGTAAAATACGCCAAGATTGTAAAAAGGAGAAAGTTTCTTGTAAAATGTCATGGTATTAATTTTTTTACAAAATTAGTTCCGATTGATTAATAGGAGATTAAGATAAACCTTTACATTACTTAGGGTTAACTTAATATTTACTTAAGATGGAGGTGTTTTTTCTGTTGTAATGATTTTAAAATATTTTATCTTTGAAACTATAATCAGAGATCAAATCTTAATTAAATAATATGATATGCATATTTTAATAGTCGAAGATGAGTTAGGAATCATTCAGTTTTTGCAACAAGGTTTGCAGGAAGAAGGATATCAGGTGACGACAGCCAATGATGGTTCAAAAGGATTTGAATTAACTCAAAATCAACAATTTGATTTAATTTTATTAGATTGGATGCTGCCGAAAATAAACGGTTTGGATTTATGCAAAGCCATTAGAATTAAGGATCAGCTAACTCCAATTATATTTTTAACGGCAAAAGATACTGTTCAGGAAACCATTGAAGGCTTAAAAGCCGGAGCCAATGATTATATCAAAAAACCTTTTAGTTTTGAAGAACTTGCAGAACGCATTAAAATTCATTTTAGAAAACATAAAGGATCAGAAACACTCACTTTAGGAAACATTAAAATTGATTTATCAAAATATATTGTTTTAAAAAATAATGAAGAAGTTCCTTTAACACACAGAGAATTTGAATTGTTAACGTATTTAATTCGGAACAAAGGCAAAGTCTGTTCCCGAAACGATATCTTAAGAGATGTTTGGGATATTAATTTTGAGTATGATACAGGCGTGATTGATGTATTTATGAACGCCATCAGAAAAAAACTCAATTTAAAAATTGAAGAAGATTATATAAAAACAATTCGCGGTGTAGGATACATTGCTAACGACTAATAAATGGCACAACTTTCTTTTAAAAACAGAATTGCACTAAACTACATTATCACAACAGGTTTATTGATTTTAGTAGTTTTCTTTGCTATTTATGCCATCGTAAAACTCTCTGTTTACAGTCGCATTGATGAAGACATTAAGGTTGAAGTTCAAAATCATTTTAAAGAAATTAAAATTGTAAACGGTGTCGTAATTTTAGTTGATAAAGAAGAGTGGGAAGAACGCGAGCATAATACCGTTACTATAAATCCTGTTTTTGTTCAGTTTTTAGATACGAATAAAAAAATTATAGAGAAATCACCAAACCTTAAATCAGAAACACTTGTGTTTCATGACAGTGTAGAAAACTTTGAATTGTTTGATACTAAAATAGGCAGTAATACAATAAGGCAAATTCAGGTTCCGCTTTCTATAAAATCTAAGAAAATAGGCTATTTGATTATCGGAATGTCCTTAACCAACTCGCGTTTAGTGCTAAACAATTTGTTTGACATTATGTGTCTTGCTTTTCCTGCGATTTTGGTCTTATTGTTTTTAATAGCACGTTTTTTTGCAGGCCGAAGCATAAAGCCTATAAATGCTATTACAAATACATCTAAAACAATTACGAAAGACAACTTAAAAACAAGAATTCCGTTGCCAAAAACACGTGACGAATTGTACACACTTTCTAAAACGATAAACAATTTATTAAACCGAATTGAAGATGCTATCGAGCGCGAAAAGCAATTTACATCAGATGCATCGCATGAATTAAGAACGCCGTTAACCGTTATTAAAGGCACACTTGAAGTATTAATTCGCAAGCCTCGTGAAACATGGGAATACGAAGAAAAAATTAATTTTTGTATTGAAGAAGTCGATCACCTAAATATGCTGGTTGATCAGCTGCTTTTACTGGCTCGTTTTGAAAATCAAAAACAAAATATTGTTCCGGAATCAATTTATTTGAATGCACTGATTCTTGATATTTTGACTTTATATTCGGATAAAATAAACAACAAGAAACTTCAGGTAAAATTTGAAGCCAAAGAAGATTTTTACATCCATTCAGATACGTATTTGATTCTGACAGTTTTGAGAAATATTATTTCAAATGCCATTAATTATACCAATACAGAAGGAGAAGTATTTATTTCACTTTTAAAAGAAAATAATAAAACAATCTGCATAATAAAAGATAACGGAATCGGGATCGATCAGGAAGATTTGGAAACGGTCTTTAATCCTTTTTACAGATCAAGATCATCAGAACATCCGGAAATTAAAGGAACAGGTTTAGGGCTTTCTATTGTAAAAAGAATTTCAGA
This sequence comes from Flavobacterium sp. LC2016-13, assembly GCF_009707955.1. Lineage (GTDB taxonomy): Bacteria > Bacteroidota > Bacteroidia > Flavobacteriales > Flavobacteriaceae > Flavobacterium. The sequence goes on from NZ_WMDQ01000002.1 coordinate 382,553, forward strand.
ATTACTTCATGTTAAATTCAAAATCACCAGTAAAATAGGGGAAGGAACCACGGTAATTTTAAGTTTTGATGAAAACCTGAAATCGTTATCGTAAATCGAAAGTTTGCATCAAAAAACAGCAACTTTAATTTTTTTAACAATAAACTATCGTTAAGTTAAATTAAAAATTGCTTTTTTATGAAATTAACTAGTATATTTGCAACCGAATCAAAGAATAAAACAAAAACAAATCATGATTTCAAATCAATTACATCATCATCATTTTCATTATTGCTCTCAAGCGATGTGTTAATGGTATGTGTGTAAATCATCATATTTTAAAACCCGTTTGAGTACATCAAACGGGTTTTTTTATACCTATTTCTTTGTACTCAGACTATAAACCCAAAAAACTAAAAAATGAGTACTTTAAAAATTGCAATTCAAAAATCAGGTCGTTTAAACGAAGACAGCATTCAAATTCTAAGAGATTGCGGGATTTCGATCAACAACGGAAACGATCAGTTAAAAGCTGAAGCTTCAAATTTTCCTTTAGAAGTTTTATATTTAAGAAATTCAGATATTCCACAATATTTAATTGATGGCGTTGTAGATCTTGCCATTGTTGGCGACAATCTTTTGGTAGAAAAAGGAAAACAAATAGAAGTTGTTCAGAAATTGGGATTCTCAAAATGCAAAGTTTCTGTAGCCGTTCCTAAAACTTTCGAATACAATTCTATTCAGGATTTAGCCGGTTTACGAATTGCCACTTCTTACCCAAACACGGTTAACGAATATTTTGATTCATTTGGATTAAAAGTTGACATTCACCAAATTTCAGGTTCTGTAGAAATCGCACCAAATATTGGCCTTGCCGACGCTATTGTAGATATTGTTTCAAGCGGAAGCACTTTATTCAAAAATAATTTAAGAGAAGTTGAAGTGATCTTAAAAAGTGAAGCAGTTTTAGCCGTTTCACCAAAAGTTTCACCGGAAATTCAAAAACACATTGACACTTTAAAATTCAGAATTCAAGCCGTTTTAAGAGCAAGAAATTCAAAATATATCTTAATGAATGTGCCAAACGATAAAATTGATACAATTGGCAAAATTCTACCTGTTTTAAGAAGTTTAACCGTTTTGCCATTAGCAGAACCGGGTTGGAGCAGCGTACACTCTGTAATTGATAAAGATACATTTTGGGATGTAATAGATCAGCTAAAAGAAGCCGGAGCCGAAGGAATTTTAGTTTGCCCAATTGAAAAAATGGTTCTTTAGAGCTTTGCTCGCTTTAGGCAATAGGCTTTAAGCTATAGGCTTTTGAAAAGCATATTGCAAATCGCCTGCTTTAAGCCAAAAAAAAACACAAAGTTAATAAAGCTTACAGCCTAAAGCCTATAGCTTAAAGCATTAAAAAACACACAAGATAATAAAGCTTATAGCCTAGAGCTTAAAGCCTAAAGCATAAAAAAAAATGAATAAAATAGACAATCCAAAACCAGAAATCTGGTCAGAAATATTAAAACGACCAACCAAAACTATTGATGATATCGAAGTTACGGTAAAAGAAATTTTTAAAGAAATTCAGAAAAAAGGAGATGAAGCCGTTGCAAAATATACTTCAATCTTCGACGGAATTACTTTAGAAAATTATGAAGTTACTCCGGCAGAAATCCAGGAAGCAATTGTATTGATTTCTGATGAATTAAAAGAAGCGATTCAGTTAGCAAAATCAAATATTTATAAATTTCATACGGCTCAAAAAACTGAAAGAATTTCAGTTGAAACGATTGAAGGCGTAAATTGTTGGCAGGAAAAAAGACCAATTCAAAAAATTGGATTGTACATTCCGGGCGGAACCGCACCTTTATTTTCAACCGTTTTAATGTTGGCTGTTCCTGCTGAAATTGCAGGTTCTAAAGAAATTGTTTTGTGTTCGCCTCCGGATAAAACAGGAAAAATAAACCCTGCAATTTTGTACGCAGCAAATTTATGCGGTGTAACCAAAATATTAAAAGTAGGGGGAATTCAGGCCATTGCGGGAATGACATTTGGAACAAAATCAATTCCGAAAGTGTATAAAATTTTTGGGCCCGGAAACCAATTTGTAACGGTTGCAAAACAATTGGCAACGCAATTTGGAGTTGCAATCGATATGCCGGCCGGACCTTCAGAATTGCTGGTTGTGGCAGATGACACGGCCGTTCCTGCATTTGTAGCATCAGATTTGTTGTCGCAGGCAGAACACGGAACAGATAGTCAGGTAATTTTAGTTTCGACTTCAAGAAAATTAATTGATGCTGTAGAAAAAGAAATTCAAACTCAAATAGAAGAACTTCCAAGAAAAGAAATAGCAAAAAAAGCAATCGAAAATTCGAAATTAATTTATGTAGAAAATGATCAGATTGCTTTAGATTTAATCAACGAATACGGACCGGAACACTTTATAATTTGTTCAGAATTTGATGATTTCTATTGCAATGGAGTCGTAAATGCAGGTTCTGTTTTTATCGGGAATTACACGCCGGAAAGTGCCGGAGATTATGCTTCTGGAACAAATCATACGTTACCTACAAACGGATACGCTAAGAATTACAGCGGTGTAAATCTGGATAGTTTTATGAAATCGATGACGTTTCAGAAAATATCTGAAAAAGGAATTCAGAATATCGGAAAAGCAATTGAAATCATGGCTGAAGCTGAAGGTTTACAAGCCCATAAAAATGCAGTTACTTTGAGATTGAAGAGTTTAGAGTAAAGAGAATAGAAGCAAGAGAATAGAATAAAGAGAATAGAGGCAAGAGAATAGAAGCAAGAAGCAAGAGAAAAGAGTGTAACGTAAAATGAGAAGTCTTTTTTCTTTCATCTTGATTCTTTCTTCTTAAAAAAAGAAAAGAAATGGAATTCGATATAAATACAATAACACGTGAAAACGTAAAAACATTAAAACCGTATTCGTCTGCGCGCGATGAATTTGAGGATTTTGATACAGCCGAAATGATTTTTTTGGATGCCAATGAAAATCCCTTTCAGAATGGTGTAAACCGTTATCCGGATCCGCAGCAGAATTCGGTTAAAGCGATTTTAGGTAAAAATAATAATGTAAAATCAAGCCAGATTTTATTAGGAAACGGAAGCGATGAAGTACTTGATTTACTTTTCAGAGCTTTTTGTGAGCCAAAGATTGACAATATTATTTCGTTACCGCCAACGTACGGAATGTACAGTGTTTTGGCAAATATCAATGCTGTAGAAAACAGAGAAGTTTTACTTTCTACTGATTTTCAGCCGCAAGTAGATAAAATTTTAGATGCTGTTGATGCGAATACAAAAATCATTTTTTTATGCTCGCCAAATAATCCAACTGGAAATTCTTTCTCTGATGAAAGTGTTGTAACCTTACTTCAAAATTTTAAAGGTTTGGTTGTAATTGATGAAGCTTATATTGATTTTTCTGCTAAAGAAAGCTGGTTGACAGAAATCGATGAATATCCGAATTTAGTAATTACCCAAACACTTTCTAAAGCTTATGGTTTGGCCGGAATTCGTTTAGGAATTTGTTATGCATCAGAGGCTGTAATTTCGGTTTTAAATAAAATAAAACCGCCTTATAATGTTAATGAATTAACACAGCAAAGAGCGATTGAACGTTTGAAGGATTCAGATAAAATAAAACAAGAAATAGCTTCGATTATTGAACAAAGAGAAGAATTGCTTAAAGTTTTGCTTGATATTAGTTTTGTAGAAAAAGTATATCCAACAGAAGCTAATTTTGTTTTAGTAAAAGTAGATGATGCCAATAAAAGATATGATGAATTAATTGCAAAAGGAATTGTAATTCGTAACAGAACAACTCAGCCTTTATGCGAAAATTGCCTGCGTTTTACAATTGGAATTCCGGAAGAAAATGCAGTTTTGATTAAAGAACTGAAGTTGTTGAAGTAAAAGTTTAATCGCAAAGTTCGCTAAGAATTACGCTAAGTAACAAAGTTTTTTGCCACGAATTTCACGAATTAACACGAATTAAATTAGCGAAAATTTGTGAAATTCGTGGCAAAACAAAAAAGATCTCGAAAACCGTTTTTGCGTGAGGGATAGAGGCGGTATCCTTTTATGAAGTGAAACGGAATAAAAGATATAGCCGAAAGCCCGACCCGGAGGGACACGCCCAAAATATAAATAAATTATGAAAAAAGTACTTTTTATCGATCGTGACGGAACGATTGTTTTAGAACCGGAGAATTATCAGTTAGATGCTTTGGAGAAAATAGAATTTTATCCAAAAGCCTTTCAATATTTGGCTAAAATTGCCAACGAATTAGATTACGAATTGGCAATGGTAACCAATCAGGACGGATTAGGAACGGATAGTTTTCCGGAGGATACGTTTTGGCCAACACAGAATTTTATTTTAAGGGCTTTTGAAAATGAAGGCGTTTTGTTTGATGAAATTTTTGTTGACAGATCGTTTCCGGAAGATAATGCGCCAACACGCAAGCCAAGAACAGGAATGTTGACGAAATATATTGATAATCCGGAATATGATTTGGCAAATTCTTTTGTTTTGGGAGATCGTTTGACGGATGTCGAATTGGCAAAAAACCTTGGTGCAAAAGCCATTTTCATGAATATGACGGACGGAATTGGAAGCAATGAAATTTCGTCGAAACGTGAAGAATTAAACGATACCATTATTCTGCAAACAACAGACTGGAAAACAATTTATGAGTTTTTAAAATTAGAAGCGCGTTCGGCTTCGATTACTCGTAAAACCAATGAAACCGATATTTTTATCGATTTGAATCTTGACGGAACCGGGAAAAGTAAAATCGAAACCGGAATTGCTTTTTTCGATCACATGTTAGATCAAATTTCGCGTCACGGTCAAATGGATTTGGAAATTTTGGTAAAAGGTGATCTTGAAGTCGATGAACATCATACAATTGAAGATACTGCAATTGCGCTTGGCGAAGTTTTCGCAAAAGCATTAGGAAATAAATTAGGGATCGAACGTTACGGATTTTGCTTGCCAATGGACGATTGTTTAGCGCAAGTAGCAATTGATTTTGGCGGAAGAAACTGGCTGGTTTGGGAAACCGAATTTAAACGCGAAATGGTGGGTAAAATGCCAACAGAAATGTTCTATCATTTCTTTAAATCATTCTCTGACGGAGCCAAAGCTAACATCAACATAAAAGCGGAAGGAACGAATGAACACCACAAAATTGAAGCAATTTTTAAAGCTTTTGCAAAAGCAATAAAAGTAGCCGTAAAAAGAGATACAGAAAAAATGATTTTGCCTTCGACGAAAGGAATGCTTTAATTGAGTCAAAAGTTGAAAGTCATAAAGTCAAAAGATTTCTATATTCCAGATATCAAGAAGCGACTTTAAGACTTTGGACTTTGGACTTTAAGACTAAACAAAATGAAAATAGTAATTATAAATTACGGAGCAGGAAATATTCAGAGCATTATGTTTGCTATTGAAAGGTTGGGTTTTAAGGCTGTTTTGAGCAATAATCCCGAAGAAATTCTGGCGGCAGATAAAGTGATTTTTCCTGGTGTGGGCGAAGCGAGTTCGGCAATGAAAAAACTGAAAGAAAGCGGTTTGGATAATTTGATTCCGAACTTGAAACAACCGGTTTTGGGTATTTGTCTGGGAATGCAGTTAATGTGTAAATCATCTGAAGAAGGAAATACTAAAGGTTTAGGTATTTTTGATGTTGATGTGGTTAAATTCACTCCAAAAGTAAAAGTACCACAAATGGGATGGAATCAGATTTATGATTTGAAATCGGATTTATTTAAAGGAATTCAAGAGAATGAATTTATGTATCTCGTGCATAGTTTTTACGCTCCAAATTGTGTTGAAGCCATTGCTACAACCAATTATGAATTAGAATACGCATCGGCTTTGCAAAAGGATAATTTTTACGGAACTCAGTTTCACCCGGAGAAAAGTGGAGCGGTTGGAGAGAAAATATTAGAGAATTTTTTAAAAATATAAAGAGAGATTTAAAGACTTTACGACTTTAGACTTTCAAACTTTAAGACTTAAATAAATGAGAATAATACCAGCCATAGATATCATTGACGGAAAATGTGTTCGTTTATCAAAAGGTGATTATGATACCAAAATAATTTACAACGAAAATCCGCTTGAAGTAGCGAAATCATTTGAAGCGCACGGAATCGAATATTTGCATTTAGTCGATTTAGACGGTGCAAAATCGAGTAAAATTGTGAATTATAAAATACTGGAACAAATTGCAAATCAAACCAGTTTAAAAATTGATTTTGGCGGCGGTTTAAAATCTGATGATGATTTGAGAATTGCTTTTGAAAGCGGTGCAAATCAAATAACGGGCGGAAGTATTGCGGTTAAAAACAGAGCGATTTTCGAAAAATGGATTTCAGAATATGGTTCAGATAAAATCATTTTGGGCGCTGATGCAAAAGATGAAAAAATTGCCGTTTCTGGTTGGTTAGAAGATTCTGATGAAAAATTAATTCCGTTTATTCAGGATTATCAAAACAAAGGAATTCAGTATGTTATATGTACAGATATTGCAAAAGACGGAATGTTAGAAGGCCCAAGTTTTGATTTATATGAGAAAATATTAAACGAAGCCAAAGGTGTAAAACTAATTGCTTCCGGCGGAATTTCAACTTTTGATGAATTACCAAAATTAGCTGAATTGGGTTGTGAAGGAACGATAATCGGAAAAGCGATTTACGAAGGAAGAATTACTTTAAAACAGTTAGAAAACTATATTTTAAATAAATAGATATTTCGCAAAGACACTCTAAGAAGCGCAAAGATTCACAAATTTTCGCGTATCTCTGTGAGACTTAGTGAATCTCTGTGAAACAAATAAAAAAAATGTTAGCAAAAAGAATCATTCCTTGTTTGGATATAAAAAACGGAAGAACCGTAAAAGGCGTTAATTTTGTTGACTTGCGCGATGCGGGCGATCCGGTTGAACTGGCAGAAATTTATTCTGCTGAAGGTGCTGATGAATTGGTTTTTCTGGATATTTCAGCAACCGAAGAACGACGTAAAACGTTGGTTAATATGGTACGAAGCGTTGCGGGAAAAATCAATATTCCGTTTACCGTTGGCGGTGGAATTTCATCTGTCGAAGATGTTGAAATTCTGTTGAATAATGGAGCTGATAAAGTATCTATTAATTCATCGGCAGTAAAAAATCCGCAATTGATCAATGATTTAGCTCAGAAATTTGGAAGTCAATGCGTTGTGGTTGCTATCGATGCCAAACAAATTGACGGACAATGGATTGTGCATTTGGTTGGCGGAAAAGTACCAACAGAACTCAATTTATTCGATTGGGCTGTTGAAGTTGCAGAACGCGGCGCCGGCGAAATTTTATTCACATCAATGGATAATGACGGAACTAAAAATGGTTTTGCGAACGAAGCTTTAGCTAAATTGTCTGAATTAATCAATATTCCGATAATCGCTTCTGGCGGCGCAGGAAATATACAGCATTTTGTAGATTCATTCAAAGTCGGAAAAGCTGATGCAGCTTTGGCCGCAAGCGTTTTTCACTTTAAAGAAATAGAAATCAAAACTTTGAAGGAAGAACTTAGGGATAATGGTATTGAAGTTAGAATCTAGAAAATAGAACAAAGAAGAAAGACAAAAGAGTTAATCTAAAATAACAAGACTTTAGAAATAGAGGCAAGAAGCAAGATATAAGACAATAGATTAAAATCTAAACAATAAAATAATAATAGAAGTTCGAATTTAGTTTTAACTTTAAGACTTTCGGCTTTACAACTTTAGATTAAAAGAAATATGAACATAGATATAAAAAGTGCACACGGATTAATTCCTGCTATTATTCAGGATTCTGAAACAAAAAATGTTTTGATGCTGGGTTATATGAACGAAGAATCGCTTCAAAAAACAATCGAAACTCAAAAAGTAACTTTTTTTAGCCGTTCAAAACAAAGACTTTGGACAAAGGGCGAGGAGAGTGGCAACTTTTTGAATCTTGTCAATATTAAAAATGATTGTGATGGCGATACACTTTTAATTCAGGCAAAACCAGTAGGGCCAACTTGTCACACAGGTGCAGATACTTGTTGGCAGGAAGAAAATAAGGAAAATTACGGTTTCATTTCTGACTTAGAAAAAACAATTGCAACTCGTAGGGAAAATGCTGATTCTGAGAAAAGTTATGTAGCATCTTTATTCGAAAAAGGAATCAATAAAATTGCTCAAAAAGTAGGTGAAGAAGCTGTCGAAGTAGTTATTGAAGCAAAAGATAATAACGATGATCTATTCCTGAGCGAAAGTGCTGATTTATTATTTCATTACCTGATTTTATTGCAGGCAAAAGGTTTTAAACTGAATGATGTTGTAGAAGTTTTGAAGAAACGCCAGAAGTAGTTTTTTTGGTTAATCGTTTAATTGTTTAAGTGTTTATTTGGTTAATCGTTTAAACGTTTATTAGTTAATCGATACTTTGTGTCATTTCGACGAAGAAGAAATCACATCCAGAGAGCAACGTACTGCAATTCCGTTATGTGATTTCTCTTTGTTCGAAATAAAATAATTTATAAAATTTGATTTTCTAAATAATTATCAAATCAATTCTTCAACATGTTTTTTGATATTTTCTGAGATTTTTTTGGTTGGTAAATCGTTTTCATCATCACCAAACGGATCTTCTATTTCTTCGGCAATAAGTTCTAAACTTGCCAATACATAAAAAATAAAAACAACTACAGGCGCTACTAAATATCCTAAACTCACAGAATATCCAAATGGCAAAGTCATTGTATAGAAAAATATAAATTTTTTGATGAAAGCACTGTAAGAATAGGGAATAGGTGTGTTTTTTATTCTCTCGCAAGCACCGCAAATATCTGTAAACGATTGTAATTCCTCGTTTAAAATTCGAAGTTGATCTCCAGTGATTTTTTTTGTTTCGTAAAGATCATTAATCTTATGAAACATCATTCTTTTTACCTGATTAGGTTTGTGTTTATGATGGTCAATTTCCAGATCTACATCTTCAAAAAGCTGTTTGCTAATGTCAGCATCTTTTAAATGTTTATGCAGAATATCTGCATATAGCGGAATGAATTTTCTAAAAAACTTTCTGTCATTTTCATCTTTCAGCATTGCCGAAAGTTTAATAGCAAGGTTTCGGCTATTATTTACAAGTCCGCCCCATAATTTACGGCCTTCCCACCAGCGGTCGTAGGCAGTATTGGTTCTGAAAACAAGCAATAATGAAATTACAAAACCTAACATTCCGTGCATAATTGGAATATTATGAATATAATCGTTTTTTCCAATTTTAAAATATTCAACTTCCAGATAACCTACTGCTGCAGCATAAATTCCGATAGCCAGCATGATTGGAAATAATTTTCTAACGGTGTCTGATTTATGAAAATGAAAGATAAAAGAGAACCAGTCTTTGGTATTGTATGAAATCATTTAAGTTTGTTTTGAAACAAATTTAAATTAAAAATTAATATTTCCTGCTAATTCTTTCAATGCAATTTCAGATAATTTTGCCTCATATTGAGCATTACTGTAACGCACTTTTGCGTTTACATAATTAAGCTGAGCCGTTCTGAAATCAATAGTTGTGATCGTTCCAATTCTGAATTTATCCAACGTAATTTGAAGATTTTGTTTTGCAATTGCTTCGTTATCTTCTTCCAGATCAATCAATTCAAGATTCGTTAAATACGTTTGAAAAGCAGTACTCAATTGCGTGTTCAAAATCATATTTTGTTGTTCGATTGCAATTTGAGAGTTTTCAATTTGAAGTTTGGCTACTTTCTCGTTTCGATGCTGGTTAAAACCATCAAATACATTTACTGAAGCTGTAAAACCATACGTTAAACCTCTTGCAGAAGACTGACTTGTAAATCCTAAACTAGATTGGCTTTCGGCAAAATTATATCCTGAATTTAAAGTTACGATTGGATAACGATTTGCTCTAACCTGTTTAAGCTGCAATTCTGCGATACGTTTATTGATGATTTGAGATTCTAATGCCGGATTTTGTTTTTGTGCTAAATCTATCAAATTAGCCAAAACTAAAGTATTATCTACAGTAACTAAATCAGTTACTTTAAAATCGATTTTTGGATCACGTGCTAAATATTGATTCAGTAAAATTTTGGCATTCGCATAAGATTCTTTTTGTCTTAACAAAGCAACCTGATCTGAATTTAAATCAACCTGAGCGTTTAAAACCTCTAATTTTGAAGCTTTTCCGATACTGAAACGATTCTGAGCCAGTGTTAATCTTTGTTTAGAAATTACAATTGTAGTGTCTAAAGCTGCCAATTGGTGTTGCTGTTGCACTAAATCATAATAAGAAGAATTTACCTGACCAATTTTTACCAGAACAGTTCTCTTTAATTCAGAATCGCCTAATTTTTGAAGTTCTTTTAACTGATCTAATTTGGCAAACATTTTCATTCCGTCAAAAACCGTCCAGCCAAGATTAACCCCGTAATTTAAGGAGTTATTTTTAGCATTGTTCAATGATGTCGAAGTACCGTCCTGACGTGTTTGAGATGAATTCTGAATGCTATTATTGTCTGTTACCGAAGCCGTTGCAATTGGCAGCATTCCGGCATTTCCAATAGTAACATTAGTTTCGCTGATTAGGGTATTATTTTTGGCAATCCTAATTTCAAAATTATTTTCAAGTGCTATTTTCATAGCATCTTCAATATTCAGAACTTCCTGTGCATTTATTTTAGTAATGCAAAAGAAGCATATTAGTAAACTGCGGAACAAAATTGTAGTATTCATATTTTGATTTCTTTTGCCAAAAATTCACGAATTTTATTGAATTAATTCGTGAATTCCAGGCTAATAAATTATTTACTTTCTCTCTCGTATTCTTCGATATGATCAAATTCCGGATAATGTTTTCTGGCTTTAGACCACATTAAATAAATTGCCGGAATTACAAAAAGTGTTAATGCTAATGAGAAAATAGTTCCTCCAACAATTACAACTCCCATTCCGATTCTACTCGTAGACGCAGCTCCAAGTGACATTGCAATTGGTAAAGCTCCTAAAGCAATGGCTAAACTCGTCATTAAAATTGGACGTAAACGCGCTTCTGAAGCTTCTAAAATGGCTTCTAATTTTGGTTTTCCCTGTTCTCGTAACTGATTCGCGAATTCAACAATCAAAATACCATTTTTGGTTACCAAACCAATAAGCATTACGGTACCAATCTGGCTAAAAATATTCCATGTTTGATTGAATAACCATAAAGAGAATAAAGCTCCCGCAACTGCCATTGGTACAGTTAAAATGATAATAAACGGATCGATAAAACTTTCAAACTGAGCGGCCAGAATCAAGAAGATTAATAATAATGCTAATCCAAAAGCGAATGAAGTATTAGAACTACTTTCAACAAAATCTCGCGATTCTCCACTTAAATCTGTTGTAAAGCTTTGATCTAAAACTTTTGCCTTAATTCTGTCCATTTCTTCAATACCATCACTGATACTTTTTCCCGGTGCCAAACCTGCAGCAACAGTTGCAGACATATATCTGTTATTATGATACAATTGCGGCGGATTACTTTGTTCTTCGACTTTTACAACGTTATCCATTTGAATAAGTTGTCCGCTTTTGCTTTTCACAAATATAGAAGTTAAATCCAAAGGCTTCGAACGGTCTTTTTGATCAAATTGACCAATAACCTGATATTGTTTTCCGTTTTTAATGAAATATCCAAAACGTTGTCCGCTTAACGAAAGTTGCAGTGTCTGAGCAATATCCATGATCGATATTCCTAAACTTTCTGCTTTTGCACGATCGATACTTACATTGATTTCAGGTTTATTAAATTTCAGGTTCACATCTGTAGTCGAAAAAACATCACTTTTTCCAACTTCATCCATAAAAACAGGAATTTTTTCTCTCAGTTTTTCAAAAGTAGGTGCCTGAATAATATATTGAATAGGAAGTCCGCCACGTCTGTTTACGGCAATTGTAGGTTGTTGCGTTACAGAAGTTTTGGCACTCGGATATTTTTTAGTCCATTTTGTTAATTTATCAGCAATATCTTTTTGGGATGTTTTTCGATCTTCAACATCTTTCAAAGTAAGTCTCACTAACCCTGAGTTTACAGAATTAGAGCTAAATCCGGGAGAAGTAATCACCAAACTTACTTTTTTATCCGGAATAGAATCGTCAATTAGTTTCGAGATTTCCTGCATGAAACGATCTGTATATTCATACGAAGAACCTTCAGGAGTTGTCATTCTCATGGTTACAGAACTACGATCATCATAAGGAGCAGTTTCTTTTGGAAGTATGGTAAAAAACAAATAAATCAATCCAAAACAAACAATCAGAATTGGAAAACTAATCCATTTTTTATCAATAAAACGTTGTAAAGATTCCGCATAACCACTATTCAATTTTTCGAAAAAAGGTTCTGTTTTTACATAGAATTTAGATTTTTTCTGTTCTCCGCCTTTCATTAAATAAGCATTCAACATTGGCGTTAAAGTCAATGATACAAAGGCAGAAATTAATACCGCGGCTCCAATTACAACACCAAATTCCCGAAAGAGTCGGCCAACGAAACCTTCTAAGAAAATTACAGGTAAAAATACCGCTGCAAGTGTTACCGAAATAGAAATTACAGCATAGAAAATTTCATTTGAACCTTTTATGGCCGCTTCAATTGGCGACATTCCTTCTTCTACCTTTTTGAAGATATTTTCTGTTACCACAATTCCGTCATCTACAACCAAACCGGTTGCCAAAACAATTGCTAATAAAGTCAATACATTGATAGAGAATCCAAAAAGCCACATAATGAAGAAAGTAGCAATTAATGAAACCGGAATATCAATTAAAGGCCTGAAAGCAATTGCCCAATCCCTAAAGAATAAATAGATAATGATAATTACCAGAATGATAGAAATTCCTAAAGTTTCAGCAACTTCAAGTACTGATTTTTTTACGAAAATGGTATTATCCAGTGCAATGTTTAATTTGATATCTTTTGGAAGATCTTTCTTTAAAGCCTCATATTTTTTATAAAATTCTTTCGAAATATCTAAGTAATTGGCACCAGGCATTGGTACAATTGCCAAACCAATTAACGGAAGTCCTGACTGGCTTAATTTTGTTTCTAAATTTTCAGGTCCTAATTCTGCACCTCCAACATCACTTAAGCGAACAATTTTATCTCCATCGGTACGAATGATAATATTATTGAATTCTTCCGGTTTAGATAAATTTCCGATTGTTTTTACGGTTAACTCTGTATTATTTCCGGTTAACTTTCCTGAAGGCAATTCAACATTTTGTGCGTTTAATGCATCTCGGACTTCAGCGACCGTACAGCCGTAGGCCGTTAATTTTACAGGATCAATCCACAAACGCATTGCATAACGTTTTTGTCCCCAAATTTGCACGCTGCTTACTCCGGGAATTGTCTCTAAACGTTGTGAAATTACATTCTCTGCATAATCACTTAATTCTAAAGAGTTTCTGCTGTCACTCTGAACTGTCATCGAGATAATAGCTTCACTATCAGCATCAGCTTTAGAAACAACCGGCGGCGCATCAATATCCTGCGGTAAACTTCTCACGGCTTGCGAAACTTTATCACGAACATCATTCGCAGCTTCTTCAAGATTTTTGTCTAAGTTAAATTCTATGGTAATATTACTGCTTCCCTGATTACTTGATGACGTAATATTTCGGATTCCGTCAATAGCATTTACGGCTTTTTCAAGAGGTTCAGTAATTTGTGATTCTATAATATCAGAATTGGCTCCGGTGTAGCTTGTTCTGATAGAAACCTGCGCCGGATCGATAGAAGGGAATTCTCGAACACCCAAAAAGGTATAACCAATGAAACCGAATAAAATAATCAAAAGATTCAGTACAATGGTTAAAACGGGTCTTCTTATACTTGTAGTTGATAAACTCATTATGATTTTAGATTGCTGACTTTAGAGTTCAGATTTTAGATTTTTCAAACTTTTGACTTTAAGACTTTCGACTTTAAGACTTATTTCTTTACTTTAACTTTTATCGGGGCTTCGTTTTTTAATGACATTACGCCACTTGTAATCAAGGTGTCTCCGGCTTTTAATCCTGATAAAATCAAAATAGAAGAATCTGTTCTTGTTGTAGCATCTACCATAATTTCTTTGGCTTTGCCCATATTTGTAACATATACTTTTTTACCGTCTTGCACAGGAACAATCGCTTCTGTAGGAACTACGATAGCATCTTTAATAATGTTTAATGGCAATTTTACATCTGCAAACGTTCCCGGAAAAAGTTTTCCGTCGATGTTATCTGCAATGGCGCGAATTTTTAAGGTACGGGTTGCAACCTCAATTTCCGGTTCAATAGCGTAAATTTTTGCAGTGTAAATTTTATCTGATCCAGAAACAGAAAAATCGATTATAGAACCTGATTTTACTTCTGCAGCATATTTTTCAGGAATAGAAAATGTTATTTTTAATTTTCCGGTATTTACCAGTTTTGCTACTACAACAGTTGGCGTAATATAAGTTCCCGGTGAAATAGAACGTAAACCAATTTTTCCTGAAAATGGAGCTTTTACAGCTGTTTTTGCAATTTGGGCTCTTATCAATTGGCTTTGCGCTTTCATCGAAGCATAATCAGCATTGGCAACATCAAATTCTTCCTGACTAATGGCTTCTTTTTGCAAAAGTAATTTGGCTCTTCTTTCGTTTTCTCCAGCCAAACCTTCTTTGGTAACGGCTTGTCTTAGTTGTGCTTTTAATTCAATATCATTTACTTTAAAAAGTACCTGACCTTTATTTACATACGTTCCTTCAGTAAAATAAATACCTTCTACAATTCCCGAAACTTCACTGTGAATTTCTATTTGCTCATTTGCTTCAATAGAACCTGATAATGATAAATTATTATCAAAAGTTGTAGTTTTAACTACTATTCCTGTAACAGTTGTTGGTTTGTCTTTATCGCCAGATTTTTTAGATTCGTCGTTTTTACTTTTGTTAGATACAACTCTGTAAGCGATGAACCCTCCGAGTACTATAATTATAAGGGCGTAAATAAGGTTTTTTACTTTCATAAAATTGAGGTAAATGTATTTTTTTGGATATGTTTAGTAGCTCACAAATTTAACTTTTTGTATCGAAACCAAAAGGCGTTAGCTTTTATTTAACACTTGGATCACGATAATTTCAAACAACTGTTTAATAGGCTTTTTTGCAAAACTTTTTGCAATTAGACACGCTTTTCGATGAAAGGTTTAATGTGATTTAGTTTTTTTTGAAATTAATTTTCAATCCCTGCAGTAATTTTTTGGTATTGATATTAAAATCAGTTTGTTATTAATTGTAAAAGAAAAAACTAATTGAGAATATTTTTTTCTTTTGCGCCCAGTAAATACAAGGAGTGAGTTAAAAATTAATATTTTTTTTCTGATTTTGTCCGATTTTCTTTGCACTTTATCGATTTTATTCGTAACATTGATAAGCTTAAACAAAATGGTAGTTTTTTTGTGAGAATATTAATGTTTTCGGCGGTTAAGTGTTGAATTATGTAAGTTTTTATTTTATTTTAAGTTAAATATGTGCCTTGCTTGAATTAATAAATTAACAAGTGTTTAATATTGATTCAGTTTTATATCAAAAACTACCTATTTATGAGAAAAAAAATACTCGTTGGTTTATGGATCACATTATTGTTTTGCGCCATCTCATTTTTATTTTGGCAAAATGAATTAAAATTCTCCTTACCTACGCCGGTTCCGGCCAATTATCATAATGTTGCTATGGGCAGCAGAATTGATTTAGGCAAATGCTGGTCAACGCACAACAAACCAATTTTTATACATTTTTTTAATCCGGATTGTCCGTGTTCACGCTTCAATATTCCTCACGTAAGCGATTTAATTAAAAAATACGGCGACAAAATCAATTTTAAAATTGTTGTTCTCAATAAACACAAGGATTTTACTATAGAAGAAATCCAGAAAAAGTTTGGCGCCAGTATTCCGGTGTATTTTGATGACGCAATGGCAAAAAAATGTGGTGTTTTTTCTACTCCGCAAGCGGTACTTATTGACGCTTCTCAAAAATTATATTACCGCGGAAACTACAATAAAACAAGATATTGCACCAATGCCGATAGTAATTATGCACAAATGGCAATAGATTCTTTGCTTAAACAAAACCAGCCCCCCTTATTTGATGCTTTAGCTCTTAGAGCTTATGGATGTTCGTTACCAAAATGTACTAAATAAATCTAACCCTTAACCTAAATTACAAACATTATGAAAACAAAAGCCAGTTTAAATGAGCAGGACTATCTGCACAGTTTTATGTCGACAATGACGCAAAAATCGGACACTATTATTAACTATGTTCTTGCCGCTTATTTTCTTCTCGGGATCGGACTTTCTTTTAAATACGATACTTTCGAGATTGGAGTAGGAGTTGGTACTTTAAATTTGTTAATGTATTACTCGGCTAAAATTTTACTTAAAAAATCAAATTTCTACCAGTATGTTTTGTCAGTTGTACTGGCGATTTTTATGGCGCAGTATATTTATCAGATGCATGGTTTATTCGAAATGCATTTCACGGTATTTATAGCAAGTACAATCCTGATTATTTACCAAAACTGGAAATTGCAAATTCCACTAACGCTTTTGGTGGTTGTGCATCATGCAGGTTTGGCGTATTTGCAAAACTTTCTTTATCAGGATCCAAAAGGATTACAAATTTATTTTTCACAAGTAAATTTTGATATCGAAACTTTACTTATTCACGTTGTATTAGCGGCTGTAGTATTTTTTATGAACGGCTACTGGGCGTATTATTTTAAAGAACACAGCCAAAACCATATTTCTAAAATATCTGATGAATATGAATTAGAAAACATCAAATTAGCATCGGCTAAATACAGTTCACAGTCTGCTACTAAAGAGTATAATGATTTTGTACACAGAACTACTTTAGATTTAAAATTGCCTGTAAGTTCTGTTTTAAAATTAATTGATGTTTCTAAAGGACATACCGATAATGACAAACTACTGAGTTATCTGGAAATGATGAGAGAAAGTGCCAAAAAAATTGATGATTTAGTGAATGATATTCACGTAAAATCGACAAATAGCAAAAGCTAAAAGCTGATGTTATACCAAAATCAATTATAAACTTAATCTCATTTTATGTCTAAACATGATTTTGAATCAGCAAACACCAAGCTGATTATTTTAAGAAGGTCTTTTGATGTTTTTCTGAAAAATAACGCCGCGCTGGATTCCTTTGAAAGAATCGAATCACAAACCGAATTTGGAAAAGTGGTTACTGAAATTTTTAATGATAACAAGGATAATCCCAACGCTAAAAATTTAGATTTTCAATACAAAAAACTCATTCAGATCGCCAACGATATTCACCATCTAAAATCAGTAAATGACAATACTTTACCTGATTGGTTAGAAGATGAATTAGAAGCGGTTTTCAAGAAAATAAAAGACTTATTAGCGATTTTAGAAAAAGAACTTCATTAGCATAATACTTTAGAAATGTAATTACATCATTAATTTAAAATACAAGATTTATGGATACCAGAATTACCCGCCCGAACCCATCTGACAGAGAAGTTGATTGGATTAAAACTAAGGTATTACTCAGCAAAACAGACACAAAAGGAACGATTTTATATGCCAATGAAGCTTTTATTGATGTTTCCGGTTATGATGAATTTGAGTTGATCGGACAGCCGCACAACGTTATTCGTCATCCGGATATGCCAAAAGTAATTTTTAAGTTTTTATGGGACAGTATTAAATCGAACGAAAATATTCATGCAATTATCAAAAACATGTCTAAAACAGGCCGATATTATTGGGTAATCACCGATTTTAAAATTATAGCCGATACAGATGGGGAAATTGTAGGGTATTTTGGAACCAGAAAATCTGTTCCTGAAGACATTATTGTAAAATTTATTGAACCTCTGTATAAAAAACTACTTCACATTGAGGAAGTTAGCGGAATAGGGGCTTCAGAAGATTATTTGGTTGGTTTTTTAGAAGAACGAAAGAAAACCTATATGGAATATGTGGATCATCTTGTGGCAACAGGAAAAGATGATAAAAACAAAGTAAGTAAAGGTTTTTTTAACGGTTTCTTCGAAAAGAAAAACAATACTAAAAAGTGAAAATAGAGTAGAATAAAGAATAAAGAATAAAGAATAAAGAATAAAGAATAAAGAATAAAGAATAAAGAATAAAGAATAAAGAATAAAGAGTGGAAATATAACTATATGCTTCATTTATAACTAAAATATTCAACTTAAAATTTGCACCCCAACAAATCTAAATCAACTTTACCTTAACGGTAATTGAATATTTTTAAACTTTGAAGTATATAGTTTTTTTTGAAATTAAAAATCTGGAATTAAAACCCCGAGACAAAACCTCAGAACCATAGTAGCTTAGAGACTTAACAACTTAAAAGAAACCTTTGTCCCTCAGAACCTTTGTCCCTCAGAACCTAACTTATATAATTCCAAATACTTTTTTTCTTTGTCAATTCAATAAAAACAGCTTTTAAGACCGCATGTTCCGGTTTTTGTAATGGAGCATCTTCTTTCAGGATTTTCATGGCATAATTTCTGGCCAAAGTCAAAATATCGCGATCGCGAACAATATCAGCAATTTGAAGGTTTAATACGCCGCTTTGTTGTGTTCCCATTAAATCACCAGGACCACGAAGTTTAAGATCGACTTCGGCAATTTCAAAACCATCATTGGTCTGTACCATAGTTTCCATACGCGTTTTACTGTCAGCACTTAATTTATGGCTTGTCATCAAAATACAATAACTTTGTTCAGCGCCACGACCAACACGGCCACGTAATTGGTGCAATTGAGATAAACCAAAACGTTCGGCACTTTCAATAATCATAACACTGGCGTTGGGTACATTTACACCAACTTCAATAACAGTTGTTGCCACCATAATGTTAGTTTTACCTTCAGAGAAACGTTTCATTTCAGCATCTTTATCTGCAGGTTTCATTTTTCCGTGCAAAATCGAAATCGAATATTGAGGCAACGGAAAATCACGTGAAATACTTTCGTAACCATCCATCAAATCTTTAAAATCCATTTTTTCAGATTCCTGAATTAACGGATAAACTATATAAATTTGTCTTCCTTTAGCGATTTCGTCGCGCAGAAATTTCCAGACCTTCAAACGATTACTATCAAAACGATGCACGGTTTGAATTGGTTTTCTTCCCGGCGGTAATTCATCAATTACAGAAATATCCAAATCGCCATACAAACTCATAGCCAAAGTTCTCGGAATAGGCGTAGCGGTCATCACTAAAACGTGTGGCGGAATTTCGTTTTTCTTCCACAATTTAGAGCGTTGTTCTACTCCAAAACGATGTTGTTCGTCAATTACGGCTAAACCTAAATTCTTAAATTTTACTTTGTCTTCAAGTAAAGCATGAGTTCCTATTAAAATATGTAAAGTTCCGTTTTCAAGCTCTTCGTGAATGATCCTTCGGGCGGCTATTTTGGTTGAACCCGTTAATATTTTAATGTTGATATTTAAGGTATTCGCTAATTCTGATAAACCAATAAAATGCTGATTTGCCAGGATTTCAGTCGGCGCCATTAAACAAGCCTGAAAGCCGTTATCAATAGCTAAAAGCATACTTAAAAAAGCTACAATTGTTTTTCCTGAACCAACATCTCCTTGCAATAAACGGTTCATTTGGGCATTGCTTCCCATATCTGAACGAATTTCTTTTACCACTCTTTTTTGAGCATTTGTCAATTCAAAAGGCAAATGGTTTTGGTAAAACTCATTAAAAAACTCGCCAACTTTAGTAAACGGATGTCCTTTTATTTTATGTTTCCGAATCAGATTTTTGGTAATCAACTGCAACTGAATAAAGAACAATTCTTCAAATTTTAATCGGAATTGTGCTTTCGCCAAAGCATCGGTACTTTTAGGAAAATGTATATTGAATAAAGCCGCTTTTTTAGAAATCAACTTTAATTCTTCGACTAAATAAGAAGGAAAAGTTTCAGAAAATAAATTCTGCGTTTCAATAAACAATTGCTGCATTAATTTGTTTATTGTACGATTTGAAATTCCACGATTCGTTAATGTTTCCGTTGAAGGATAAACAGGCTGCATCGCTGAACGAAGGCTTTTTTCATGTTCTGTCAACAACTCGATTTCCGGATGTGCCATACTAAACTGACTTCCGTAAAGTGAACATTTTCCGAATATTACACAAACTTCATTGAGCTTTAAACTCTCTCGAATCCATTTATGTCCCTGAAACCAATTCAGGTCAATTTGCCCTGTATCATCCACGAAAGTGGCCACCAAACGTTTTTTGTTTTTAGCAAATTCAACCGTTTTGATGTTGATAATTTTTCCAATAATCTGAACTTCAGATCCTGTATTTTGAAGTTCGTTTATTTTGTAATAACGTGTTCTGTCAATATATCGGTTCGGAAAAAAATTAATTAAATCTCCGTATTTATGAATTCCCAATTCCTTACGAAGCAATTGGCCACGACTGGGACCAACACCTTTTAGGTATTCAATTGGGGTATCCAGGAGATTATTAGACATTAATTATTTTAGAGTTTAGATTGTTGATTTCAGATTTCAGAATAAAGAAAAATAGAACAAAGATTTAGTCTATATTCTTTACTCTTTATTCTATTTTCTTTGAGATAGCGAAGATAGATTTTAATTAGGAAATTTGAAAGAGGCAATAATTTTCAAATTGAACTTTATTATATATTACCTTTGGTAAAATAGCCATTGAAAGCAATTAAGTTATAATCAAACTAAAATAGAGTAAATGACAAATGATATAATAATGCTAATTATTGGAACATTTCTTGGTTTTGGAGCATCAATCGCTACAATTAAATATCAAGAATATGACAAAAGAAAGAGAGCTTTAAATATATTTCAGATCGAATTGTATAAGATTGATAAAATTGTTTCTGCTTTTGCAATGGCAGATAATCAGTCTGTAGTGACAGAGACTAATGAAACGATAATATTTAGCGGCATTTCGACGTTTGAAATTCCAAATTTTAAAATGGTTATCCAAATTGATGTTTTTTTGAGTTTAAATAAGAATTTAAGACAAGATGTTTATGATGTTTCTTTAGATTTGGAGGCTGCAGAAGATAATAGAAAAGTTGCTATTTCATTACTAAATTTAAAAGAAAGCGCTAATCTCCTCAATTTTCATGCATCAATTTATATTGAGCATTTGAAAGTAGCCAAAATTAAAATTGATAAATTAAAAAACGAATATATATCTTAGAGTAATGAAATTTACATTAGAACAAATTAAATTATTAAAATGAAAACTCACTTAGCTCTTTTACGCGGAATCAACGTTTCTGGACATAATATGATGAAGATGGACGCTTTGAAAACAATGTTAGAAAATATTGGTTTTCAAAATGTAAGAACGTATCTGCAATCCGGAAATTTTTTTGTAGACAGTGAAGAAGAAGCCACAAAAGTGGGTTTTATGATAAAACAGGAAATTTTTAAGGTTTTTGGACATGAAGTTCCCACGATTGTTATTACAAAACAAGACTTGGAATTGTGTTTTGCAAACAATCCGTTTTTGAAAGAAAAAGATATAGATACAAAAAAACTGTATGTTGCTTTTGTGTCAACCTTGTTGAAAAAGGAAAATATAAATGATTTAAAAATCAGTCAGTTTAAGCCAGATGAAGCGAGTATAGACGGTAACAGAATTTTTATCAAATATGCTGTAGGAGCCGGAAAAACCAGATTAGAAGGCAAGTATATCGAGAAAAAACTAAATGTTATAGTAACAATGCGAAACTGGAATACGGTTACGAATTTGTTAGGAATGTATTCTGAATAAGTTTTTTTTGCCACGTATTAAATAAATTTTCACTAATTTAATTCGTGTTGATTCGTGAAATTTGTGGCGAACTTTTTTAAATCAAATCACAATACCAAAATCCATAATCGAAAGCATCACTCGCACTTGTATCGCAAGCTTTATCTGAAGAATCTTCAGTTTTTGGTTTTTCATATTTGCGATAAACGATTTCTCCAATTTCAAATTGAATAGGTTCAGAAAAAATGGGTCCATCAAAAGTAAAAGTATGAAACTCGCCGTTTTCGCCACAAACATCTACATTTTCGGGTAAATCATTTATAAAATCCTGATCTATAATTCGTCCCACAAAACTTTTGTCTAAATAACGTTCGTTTACACAAACCACAATAGTTTTGAATCCTAACGAAATAAATTCCTGAATTAAATCTTTTGTTGGAATTTTCCAGATTGGAAAAATGGCTTTAAAATCTAATTTTTCTAATTGATCTTCACGATATTTTCGCAAATCTTCTAAAAAAATATCACCAAAAACAGAATGGGTAATGCCTTGTTTTTTTAGTTCGGTTAAAGTTTCAGCCACAACATTTTCATAAACTTCCATAGTAGGCATTTCAGGAACCTGCATGATTTGTAATGGTAAACCAATACTTTTTGCCTGAGCCTCCAACAGTTCAACACGAACGCCGTGCATCGAAATTCGTTGAAATTGTTGATTAATGCTGGTCAATAAATATTCAATTTTAAAATCCGGATTCTGCAATATTTTATATAAGGCAAGAGCAGAATCTTTTCCGCTGCTCCAGTTAAATAAGGCTTTTTTGGGTGTCGACACAATGATTTAATTTTCTATTGTAAACATACAAATTTCATTCGATTTGTAAATGAAACCTTTGTAACTTTGGGATTTTGCCTTCAAATCCATTTCAATGAAATACATATTAATATTATTTACCAGTTTCGTTTTTGCGCAACAAACCCAATTTGTTGATTTTAAATCGGTTTCCGGTCAATTAACCGTAAACGCCAAAGAAAAATCAATTTCCGGTTTTGTAGATTATCAATTTGAGGTTTTAAAACCAATTGATACGATAGAATTAGATGCCAAAAACATGGAGTTTTCTCATGTTCAAATTGATAATAAAGAGGTTGTTTTTGTAAATACAGGCAAACAATTGCAAATTGTTTCTAATTTTCAAAAAGGACAAAATCATTTGACTTTTCAATATTCTGCAAAGCCAAAACAAGCTTTATATTTTGTTGATATAGAAAATTCAGATACACAAATCTGGACGCAAGGTCAGGGAAGATATACCAGCAACTGGTTTCCGAGTTTTGATGATGTAAATGAAAAAGTGATTTTTAGTTTGGGAATTTCTTATGATAAAGATTATCAAGTGGTTTCGAACGGAATTTTGAAGGATAAAACGATTAACGGAAATTTGTTTCATTGGCAATACCAAATGGAAAACCCGATGAGTTCTTATTTATTAATGCTTGCCATTGGAAAATATGACAAAAAAGAATTCAAATCAAAATCAAAAATTCCGTTAGAATATTATCTGGAAAATAATGATACAGCTCGTTTTGAACCAACATATCGTTATTCTAAACGCATTTTTGATTTTTTAGAGAAAGAAATAGGAGTGAAGTATCCGTGGGGAATTTACAGAGAAATTCCGGTTCGCGATTTTTTATATGGTGGAATGGAAAATACGACGACAACACTTTTTACAACACGTTATGTTGTTGATTCTATAGGTTTTGAAGATCGAAATTATTCAAATGTTGATGCTCACGAATTGGCACATCATTGGTTTGGAGATTTAATTACGGCAGAAAGCAGCACACACCATTGGCTTCAGGAAGGTTTTGCAACTTATTATGCTTTGCTTGCAGAAAAGGATATTTATGGTGAAGATTATTTTTATTCGAAATTATATGATACTGCACAACAAATAAAATTTGCATCAAGAACGGATACAATTCCCGTTTTAAATGCAAAAGCAAGTTCATTGACTTTTTATGAAAAAGGCGCTTGGGCATTGTTTTTTTTGCATGAATCTATTGGAGATAAGGCTTTTAAAAAAGCTATAAAAAGCTATTTAAATAAATATGCTTATCAGAACGTAGATACTCAAAATTTCTTTGATGAAATTAAAAAAGTATCGAATTTCGATTTGGTTCAATTTCAGAAAACCTGGTTAGAATCTACTGTTTTTGATACACAAACAGCAAATGCATTATTGAGTAAAAACAAAGCGATTCAGGTTCGTTTAGAATTAGATAAATTAAAGAAAACTCCTTTGGCTGAAAAAGAAGCTTTTCTAAAGAAGACTTTAGAATCTGATGTTTATTATGCTGTAAAAGAAGCCGTTGTTGATCAGTTAGAAAATGAAAAATACGAGGATAAAAAAGCACTTTTATTGCTTGCATTACAAACCAATAATATACAAATCCGTCAGGCTGTTGCCAGTTCTTTAAGTAAAATTCCTGAAGATTTTAGAGCAAATTATGAAACATTGCTTGATGATAAATCCTATCAAACCCAGGAAATTGCTTTGTATTGGTTATGGAAAAATTTTCCGGATCATCGCAAAACGTATCTTGATAAATCTAAAACCTGGATTGGTTTTAATGATTTTAATATTCGTACGATGTGGCTTTCATTAGCTTTATCAACGCCAAATTACGCTGATAATAAAGAAGCTTTAATTGCAGAATTAATTTCTTTTTCATCCAAAAAATATGAGGCAACAACACGACAAAATGCACTCGAAAAATTGATTGCCTTTAAAATGATTAACGATCAGGTTTTGAGTAATTTAGTTAGTTCTACGACGCATCATATGTGGCAATTTTCGAAATTTGGAAGAGATACAATTCGATTTCTTTTAAAAAATCCTGAAATGCGTGCTTCATTTGAAAGAATTTTGCCTAATTTGACCCCCGATGAACAGTTTCAATTGAATCGTTTGTTGAAAGAATGAAGAGGAGAATAGAGAAAAGAAGTAAGAGTAAAGAAACAAGATTACAGAATCAAGATTACAGAATCAAGAACAAAGATTTTGTGTTAAGAAAAATCTTTGTTCTTGATTCTATTCTCTTTTCTACTCTTAAAAGCCCAAAAACAAAACCTACATTATTAATATTATATGAGAGCATTGGTTATTTCTGGTGGTGGCAGTAAAGGCGCGTTTGCCGGAGGTGTTGCACAGTATTTAATAGAAGAGAAAAAACACGAATATGATTTGTTTTTAGGAACTTCAACAGGAAGCTTGCTAATTCCCCATTTAGCACTTGGCCATATCAAGAAAATTCATTGGGTTTATACCAATGTAACCATGAGTAAAATTTTTAATATTTGTCCATTTGTTGTTAAGGTAAAAGACGGAATCGACATTGTAACCATTAATCACTTCAATGTACTGCGTCAGTTTTTTAAAGGAAAAAGAACTTTTGGAGAAAGTAAAGGTTTGCAAAAATACATTAAAGGAAATTTTTCTTTAGCTGATTTTAATAAACTAAAAAAGCTTAAATGCGACGTAATTGTCACTGTTACCAATTTAACTAAAAACGAAGCCGAATATAAATCAGTTAAAGATTGCACTTACGAAGAGTTCTGTGACTGGACCTGGATTTCGAGTAATTATATTCCGTTTATGAGTTTAGTCGAGAAAGATAATTTCGAATACGGCGATGGCGGATTTTCAAGTTTAGTACCAATTCGTGAAGCCATCAATCGCGGAGCTACTGAAATTGATGTAATTATTTTGGAAACCGAAGTAAATATGACTAAAACGGTTATAGGTAAAAACCCTTTTTCGCTAATGATTGATTTGTTTCGGATTGCTCTAGATCAGGTTGAAAAACACGATATTGCTATAGGAAAACTTATGGCAAACAATAAGAATGTAAAGCTTAACTTATATTATACACCAACCAAACTTACAGATAATGCTCTTATTTTTAATAAGGAGGTTATGAAAGAATGGTGGGAACAAGGTTATGAATATGCTCAGAATAAATCTGAAGTTATGAGTGATAATAGAGTTTAATCATAATTGATTCGGATTTAAAAATGAAAAAATATTACGGAATTATATTTGCAGTTGTTTATGCAATGCTTTTTAGGGTTTTAGTTGAATTCAATATTATTGATTTCAATTCTGTGGGTTATCTTCTTATTGTTCCTTTAATAATGGGATATTTACCTTTTTTATTAGATCCTCAAGTTTTTGCAAAGAGTAGTTTAAAAGCAGTATTTTTTCCTTTAATAAGCTCGTTTTTGTTTTTATTTTTTGCTTTTAAAGCCAGATTTGAAGACTTGGGCTGTTTGATTATTTTACTTCCACCGTATGCACTTGCTTCTGTTTCGGTCAGTTTAATTCTTAGGTATTTTATTCAGTCCAGCACTGAAAATAAAATGAAAAACACTAAAAGAAATACTTTATTTATAATCGTAATTCCTATTCTTTTAGGGCATTTTGAAAAATATATTGAAAAACAAGAATCTAATTTTCAGGTTTCTAAAACAATAAAAATTGATGCTCCGCGTGAAGTTATATGGAATAATCTGGCTTCTGTTCCTGAACTTACAAACTACATTGATAATTCTCTTTATAATTATTTAGGTTTTCCTAATCCTGTAAAATCAGAATATAATTCTAAAACAAATACCAGATTAGGATACTTTGATAACGGAATTATATTGAACGAAAAAATTATTGAATCAGACCAATTCAAAAAAATGTCTTTTTCTATAAATGTCGATAAATCAGAGCTTGATAGTAGTCAAACTTTTAAACATGTTCTTAAAAACAAAAATTTAGTTTTTAGTTCGATAACCTATCAATTGGAACCAATAAATAAATCGCAAACAAAATTAACTCTTGTTTGCGATTATAAAATAAGAACAAATGTTCCGTTTTATGGTGAATTTTGTTCTAAAAATATAATTTCTGATTTTGAGAATAAGTTATTGAATGCTTTAAAGAAACGAATAGAAAAATAAAAAGTCTACCACAATTCAGCAACTTCATTCTTAATATAGCCCAAAGCAGCATTACTTGGCGATTGTTTTTCTAATAAATCATTTAGAATAACTTCACGTAATTTATCGGCACTGTCAACACGGTCACTCATTGCGGCTTTACGCAGGATTTGAATCGTTGAGTTTTTAGCCGTTGTAATAATTGTCCAACATTCGTCAGACATGTAGATTTGCTGTGTTAGATTATGTTCAAATTCCTGTTCGATTTGATCAATTACATAATTTTCGTAATCGTGTTTATCATTAGAAATTGGAGTAATTCTGATTAATAATTTGGTCAGATTAATACGCTCCAAAAATAAAGTCATACGCTCGTAAGCCTGTAAACGTATTGGTAACGATTCTTTATGCGCTTCTCTGTTTAATAAAAAATTACGTTTCTTATCATTGTTTTTAATGTGCAATTCAAAAAAACTATACGCTACAAATCCGGTAACGATGGCAGGTAAAGTATAACTGGCTAATTCTATAATTCTTGTAAAATCCATTGGGTTCAAATTTTCAACAAAAATATACTTTTTGCTGAGAAATCCACTTTAAATTTTATTGTAATAAACAAAATGTAAACCTACTTTTGTGAGCAATTCACAAAACCCGCTGAAACTCACCATAAATGGAATCATACATCATAATTTTACTTTGTTTAGCTGCTTTTGCCGCAGGATTTATTGATGCAATTGTTGGCGGCGGAGGATTAATTCAGACTCCAATGGGGTTAATTTTATTACCAAATTTACCTGTTTCTACTGTTATTGGAACTTTAAAATTACCTGCTTTTACAGGTACTGCTTTTGCTGCTTTTCAATATCTTAAAAAAGTAGTTATTCAATGGCGATTACTTTTGATAATGATGTGTTTAGCAGTTCCTTCAGCATTTTTGGGTTCTACTATTTTGACGATGGTGAGTAATGATTTTATGAAACCGCTTTTGCTTGTCGTTTTGTCTTTTTTGTTTTTATATACTTATGCAAAGAAAAATTTTGGCCAGCATGTAGCCAAAGACCATTCTGCTGCAACGCAAATTATTTATGCGGTTGTTATTAGTATAATTGTTGGTTTTTATGACGGATTTATTGGCCCTGGAACCGGAAGTTTTTTTGTAGTTGCTTTTATTGCACTTTTGGGATTTGATTTTTTGCATGCTTCTGCAAATGCTAAAATGGTAAATCTGGCTACCAATTTTGGCTCGATCTGTTTGTTTATGATAAAAGGAAAAATCATTTGGTCAATAGCAATTCCAATGGCCGTAAGTAACGGACTTGGTGGCTGGATAGGCGCTAAATTAGCTATTAATAAAGGAAATGGTTTTATTCGTGTTTTCTTTTTAGTTGTGGTTATTGGAACTTTGATTCGCTTTGCTTATGATGTGTTTTTTAAGTAGTTTTTTACCATATAAGTGATATAAGAAATTATAAGTTGTATCTCAATAAAGTTTTTAAAAATTTAAAACATATAAGTATTTCTGTTTTTATTTAAGACAGAATTAAATGAACTTACATCACTTATATGGTTAAAATATTTAAAAGAAACCAATTGTTTGAAACTAGCCCGATAGAGGCGGTATCCTCGAAGTGAAACGGAGAGATATAGCCGAAAGCGGGAATTTTGCTTATTAAAAGGCCTATTCTTTGGCTTCAAAAAAGAAAAAAAACTTAGTCCCTTAGAACCTCAGAAACTTAGTAGCTATTTCAATCATTAATTCTTATTTTTGCATAAAAGGAGAAAAATTTCATGCAAAAATATATTGACCAGCTGAACGAAGCACAACGAGAACCCGTTTTACAAAAAGATGGGCCAATGATTATTATTGCTGGTGCAGGATCTGGAAAAACCCGTGTTTTAACGATTAGAATTGCTTATTTGATGGCTCAGGGCATTGATGCATTCAATATTTTGTCGTTAACTTTTACCAATAAAGCGGCTCGTGAAATGAAACACAGGATTTCGGATATTGTGGGAGCAACGGAGGCTAAAAACCTTTGGATGGGAACTTTTCACTCGATTTTTGCCCGTATTCTGCGTTCAGAATCTGAACATTTAGGATATCCGTCAAATTTTACCATTTACGATTCTCAGGATTCACAACGACTTATTTCTTCTATTATTAAAGAAATGCAGTTGGATCGTGATATCTATAAACCAAAACAGGTTTTAGGGAGAATTTCGAGTTATAAAAATAGTTTGATTACTGTAAAAGCATACTTCAATAATCCGGAATTAGTTGAAGCGGATGCCATGGCAAAAAAACCGCGTTTGGGTGAAATCTATCAGCAATATGTAGAACGCTGTTTTAAAGCCGGAGCGATGGATTTTGATGATTTATTATTGAAAACCAATGAATTGCTTACTCGTTTTCCGGAAGTTTTAGCGAAGTACCAGAATCGTTTTCGTTATATTCTGGTTGATGAGTACCAGGATACAAATCACTCTCAATATTTGATTGTTAGGGCATTATCAGATAAATTTCAGAATATTTGTGTGGTTGGTGATGATGCGCAAAGTATCTATGCTTTCCGTGGAGCAAATATCAATAATATCCTGAATTTCCAGAAGGATTACGAAGGTGTAAAAACGTTTAGATTAGAGCAAAATTACCGTTCAACCCGAAATATAGTTGAAGCTGCAAATACGATTATTGATCATAATAAAACCAAACTTGACAAGATTGTTTGGACGGCGAATGATTTTGGCCCAAAAATAAAAATTCACCGCAGTTTAACAGATGCTGAAGAAGGGCGTTTTGTAGCCAGTACTATTTTTGAGCAAAAAATGCAAAATCAATTGCATAATGGATCTTTTGCCATATTATATCGTACCAATGCGCAATCGCGTGCGATGGAGGATGCATTAAGAAAACGTGATATTCCGTACAGAATTTACGGTGGATTATCATTTTACCAACGTAAGGAAATCAAGGATGTTTTGTGTTATTTACGTTTGGTAATTAATCCAAAAGATGAAGAAGCTTTGATTCGTGTCATCAACTATCCGGCTCGTGGAATTGGAGATACTACTGTTGAAAAATTGACGATTGCAGCCAATCATTACAAACGTTCGATTTGGGAAGTGATGGTGAATATCGATAAAATTGATTTGAAACTGAACGCCGGAACAAAGAATAAACTGAATGATTTTGTAACGATGATTCAGAGTTTTCAGGTTATAGACCAAAATCAGGATGCTTTTTATATTACCGATTATGTGGCAAAAAAAACCGGTTTGGTTCAGGAATTGAAAAAAGATGCTACGCCGGAAGGAATGGCGAAAATTCAGAATATCGAAGAGCTTTTAAACGGTATTAAGGATTTTACTGAAGGTCAAAAAGAAATAGACGGAGCAAGAGGAGCATTATCTGAATTTATGGAAGATGTAGCTCTTGCAACTGACTTAGATAAAGATACATCTGATGAAGATCGTGTGGCTTTAATGACGATTCACTTAGCAAAAGGACTTGAGTTTCCGCATGTTTTTGTGGTTGGTATGGAAGAAGATTTGTTTCCGAGTGCTATGAGTATGAGTACCAGAAGTGAATTGGAAGAGGAGCGTAGATTATTCTACGTGGCTCTGACTCGTGCTGAACATCAGGCTTATTTAACGTATGCGCAATCGCGTTATCGTTGGGGAAAATTGACAGACAGCGAACCATCTCGTTTTATTGAAGAAATTGATGCACAGTATTTAGAATATTTAACGCCCGCAGAAAGTAATTATCGCTATAAACCTATGATTGACAGCGATATTTTTGGAGATGTTGATAAATCTAAATTACGATTGGCAAAACCTGTTGGAGGAACTCCGCCAAAACATATTACGGATAATGAACCAAAACCGGACTTAAATGTTCGCAAATTAAAACCAGTTGCCGGAAATGCTCCGAGTTCATCAAACGCTAATTTATTTGACAGTAAATTAACGATTGGAAATGTTGTTATGCACGAACGTTTCGGAAAAGGAGAAGTGATTAACCTTGAAGGTGTTGGAGCTGATAAAAAAGCTGAAATAAAATTTGAAGTTGGTGGTCTTAAAAAATTATTATTGAGATTTGCGAAATTGGATGTTATAGGTTAAAAATAGATAAAAGACTGTAGATGCAGGAAAAAAGACTTTTGAAAAAATTAAATTTCATTGAACTTTATCAAATTTTTGGTGGAATTATTGGTTTCCTATTTACGATTTATTTAATCTTAACAGAAAATGTAATTAATTCTAATAGTTTTTCAAGTTATATTTTAATAGTATTTCCGTTTTTGTTTTTTGCAGTATGTATTTACTCAGGAATATTAATAAATAGAAAAAGATATATCCAGGGTTTAAATTTAGTAATCTTTTTATTATTTTTACAACTAGTATCTTTTCAGGTCTACGGAATATTTTACACTTCTATTAATGGAATTGGAATTAATTTTACACTTGATTTAACGAATGATTTTATAACAGGTTTTGATTTGCAGCCTTCACAATTTCTAATAGCGGTTAACGGAAATACAGATATTTTTCATTTGAAATTTAATTTATTTGCTGTTGGAATGCTATTGTTTACATTTAAAATTCTAAAAGAATTGAAGCTTTGTCTTTATTCTATAATCTAATTTCTTTATTATAAAAAAATGGCCGAATTTATAAAAATATATCCCGATAAACCAAATGAAGCGGCTATTGCAAAAGTAGTTAAGTTGCTAAAAAATGGAGGTTTGGTAATTTATCCAACAGATACCGTTTACGGTTTGGGTTGTGATATTACCAATTCTCGCGCTTTAGAAAAAATTGCAAAAATTAAAGGCGTAAAATTAGAAAAAGCTAATTTCTCTTTTATTTGTCATGATTTGAGCAATTTATCAGATTATGTGCGTCAGATTGATACGGCAACTTTTAAAATCCTAAAAAGAGCTTTGCCTGGACCCTATACGTTTATTTTGCCTGGTAATAATAATTTGCCAAAAGAGTTTAAAAAGAAAACCACTGTGGGAATTCGTGTTCCTGATAATAATATTGCTTTAGAAATTGTTCGCCAATTAGGAAATCCTATTGTTTCAACTTCTATTCGTGATGAAGATGATGTTATTGAATATACAACAGATCCGGAATTAATTTTTGAGAAATGGCAAAACCTTGTTGATATGGTTATTGATGGTGGATACGGTGATAATGTAGGTTCTACTATTATAGATTTATCAGAGCATGAGCCAGTAATTGTAAGGGAAGGAAAAGGAGATATTGGTATTTTGTAAAAAAAAACTGAAATAGTATAATTATTTAAAATATTTAATTAACTTTATTATAGTTAAAATTTAGTTAGTTAATTTAAAAATAATGCTATTCTTGATTATATTTAATTGGTTATTAAAAAAGTTAAGAATACATAAAAGCAGGTCAATAGACCTGCTTTTTCTGTATAATTTAGTATTTAAACTTTAAATTATTTTTGTTGTTTTTTCATTTCTTTTTCAATCATATCATAGAATTGATCGATTTTTGGCATAACAACAATACGAGTTCTTCTGTTACGTGCTTTGTTTTCCGGCGTATCATTTGCAACTAAAGGTATGTATGAACTTCTACCAGCAGCAATTAATTTTGCAGGGTTAACACCTAAATCATTTGTTAATACACGAACAATAGAAGTAGAACGTTTAACACTTAAATCCCAGTTGTCTAACAAAACTCCATTGCTTTTGTAAGGAACGTTATCTGTGTGACCTTCAACCATACATTCAAAATCAGGTTTGTCGTTTACTACTTTTGCAACTTTAGCTAAAACACCTTTTGCTGCATCAGTTACGTCATAACTTCCACTTTTAAATAATAATTTATCAGCGATAGAAATAAATACAACCCCTTTTTCAACATTGATTTCGATATCCGGATCGTTGATTCCAACTGCTCCTTTTAAACTTGTTACTAAAGCTAGTGTTACACTGTCTTTTTTAGTTAAAGCATCTTGAAGTCTAGATATTTTTAAATCTTTTTCTTTTAAGCTTTCCAATGATTTCTCAAGATTTTCAGCACCTTTAGTAGTTAAAACTGTTAAATCTTTAGAGCTGTTTATTAAGTCTTGATTATGTTCTTTATAGCTAAGAGCCGTAGCTGCTAATCCTGCTTTTTCTTCTAAACAAGAATTTAATTTAACTGTGCAAGAGTTTAATAAATCTTGGATTTCTTTGTTCTTAGCTTCTAATGCTGCATATTCTTTTTTCGAAACGCAAGAAGTTAAGGCCATTAATACTGATAGTGCTAAAACTATTTTTCTCATAGGTATTATATTTAATTAAACGTTGATTACAAATTTAGTTTTTAATATTTTGAATAGTGTTAAAGATTTCCTTAAAAACCCGTAATTTCTTCACGTAATACAAGTAAACGACACTTTTTATGGTATAGTATTGCTGTATTTGAAAATCTTTACGTTTTTTTAGATAATTTAAAGATATACAATAAAACGAGAAATGAGCCTTTAAAATAGCAAAAGTATGGCCGAATTTTCCCTGCGTAAGAAAACGGATACCTGCAACTCCATCTAAAACCATTCTGGTAAAAATTATTGTAAACAAACCTTTTTTAGGTAAGTTTTTGACAAGCATTAATAATGAATTTCTAAAATTCAAATATGTTTTTTGTGGGTTTGCCTGGTTTAAAGTTGCTCCTCCAACATGATAAACGACAGATTTTGAATTGTACTTAATAATGTATCCTTCATTCAAAGCTCTCCAGCATAAATCTATCTCTTCCTGATGTGCAAAAAAAGTTTCATCAAAACCTCCTAATTCATCATAAACTTCTTTTCTGATAAAAAAACAAGCCCCTGATGCCCATGATAATTCACAAGAATCATCGTATTGGCCATTGTCTTTTTCGACAGTATCAAAAATACGTCCACGACAATACGGGTAACCATATTTATCGATAAATCCGCCGGCCGCACCAGCGTATTCAAAATATGCTTTGTTTTTAAAATCAAGAATTTTGGGTTGAATAATAGCGGTATGTTTTTCAGTATCAAATGTTTCAATAATTGGTTTTAACCAATTTTCTGTAACTTCAATATCAGAGTTTACTAAGGCATAAATTTCAGCATTTACTTCTTTAAGGGCATCATTGTAACCTTTTGCGAAACCATAATTACCATCATTTTTGATGATTTTGATTGTAGGGAAGTTTTGTTTGACAAAATTTATCGAATCGTCTGTTGAAGCATTATCAGCAACATATATGGTAGCTTGTTCAGAAAATTGAATTACTGATGGCAAAAATTGCTCTAATAATTTTATTCCGTTCCAATTTAAAATGACAACTGCTATTTTATCCAAAAGTATTCTTTTTATAATTTATTAAATTTCCTTGTAGTCTGGCAAGGCCTTTAAAAACTCATATTTTTCGTTTTCAAAATCCATCTGACAATAATAATGACTCAGACCGTTTGTGACTTTCAAAAACCGTGCCTGCATTGTCATATTATAACGGGCAATTTGATCAAAAGTTGCTTGTGAAATTTTTACCTCGGGCGCTTTACATTCTACTAATATATGTATAGAACCATCAGAATTAAAGACTACAACATCATAACGTTTTCGTAATCCGTTGACAGTTAAAACTTTCTCTACATTTATAAGTGATTTTGGATATTTTTTTTCTTTCATTAAGTAATGAACAACATGCTGACGAACCCATTCTTCCGGAGTAAGAATGATAAATTTTTTCCTGATTTCATCAAAAATAGACACTTTATTTTCGCTATTTTTGAATCGGAAAGTGTAGGAAGGGAAATTTAGCTTTAACATAAGGCAAAAATATAAAAATGGTTTCAGGTTTCAAGTTTAAAGTTTCAAGTTATTGAAGCGGGAAACTTGAAACTTGAAACTTTGAAACAAAATTTTGAATGGACGAAGTTGTAAAAATTGTTAATGATATAAAAGCGGGAAATATAATGCCAATTTATTTTTTAATGGGCGAGGAGCCATATTATATAGATAAATTATCTGAATATATTGAGCAAAATATACTTTCGGAAGAAGAGAAAGGATTTAACCAGACTGTTTTATACGGAAGAGATGTTTCTGTTGAAGATATTGTTTCAACAGCAAAAAGATATCCAATGATGGCTGATCGTCAGGTTGTTATTGTAAAAGAAGCGCAGGATTTATCAAGAACTATTGATAAAATAGAATCGTATGTTGCCAACCCGATGGAAACAACCGTTTTAGTTTTTTGCTATAAATACAAAACACTTGATAAGCGTAAAAAAGTTACCAAATTATTAGCACAAAAAGGAATCGTTTACGAAAGTAAAAAGCTTTATGAAAATCAGGTTGGTGACTGGATAAAACGTGTGCTTGCCGGAAAAAAATATACAATTGACCCAAAAGCAAATGCCATGCTTGTGGAATTTTTAGGTACAGATTTGAGTAAAATCAACAATGAGCTTGAAAAACTTCAGATTATTTTACCGCAGGGAACTATGATCACACCACAACATATTGAAGAAAATATTGGTTTTAGTAAAGATTATAATGTTTTCGAACTTAGAAAAGCAATTGGTGAGAGAAATCAATTGAAAGCTTATAAAATTGCTGAAAATTTTGCTCATAATCCGAAAGAATATCCATTAGTGATGACAACAGGATTGGTTTTTGGATTTTTTGTGCAGCTTTTAAAATACCACGGATTAAAAGATAAAAATCCTAAAAATGTTGCGGCAGTGATTGGCGTAAATCCTTATTTTTTAAAGGAATATGATTTAGCAATAAAAAATTATCCAATGCGAAAAGTAAGTCAGATTGTTGGAGCTTTGCGTGATGTAGATGTTAAAAGTAAAGGAGTAGGAGCAAATGCTTTACCACAATCGGATTTGTTAAAAGAAATGCTTTACAAAATATTTAATTAAGCCGTGAAAATTCACGATATTTGCCTTTCGAAAATTTTTACTACTTTAAAATAATAATTGCACGATTATGGGAATGAATAAAAATACCGTTTTAGGATGGGCTACTTTTATAATGGTACTTATGGGATTGTTACTTATAGGACTTGGCGCTTTTAGATACAGAGATGTGTCTGGCTGGGGATTTGTAGCGGTAGGCGTTGGTTTTTTTGCTAATGCCTGGGTTTTTAATGCTTTGAAAGGTAGAGTTTAATTCTAGTCAATATCAATAAAAAATAATTAATCAAAATAAAAAATAAATAGAATGTCAGACGATAAGAAAGTAATTTTCTCAATGCAGAAATTGAGCAAAACCTATCAGGGAGCAGACAAACCGGTACTTAAAAATATTTACCTGAGCTTCTTTTACGGTGCTAAAATTGGTATTCTTGGACTTAATGGTTCAGGAAAATCTTCTCTATTAAAGATTATTGCAGGAGTTGATAAAAACTATCAGGGAGATGTTGTTTTTCAACCGGGTTATACTGTTGGTTACTTAGAACAAGAGCCAATTCTTGATGATTCTAAAACCGTTATCGAAATTGTTCGTGAAGGTGCTGCTGAAACTATGGCAGTTTTAGAAGAATACAATCAAATTAATGATTTATTTGGTCTTGAAGAAAACTACTCAGATCCAGATAAAATGGATAAATTGATGGATCGCCAGGCAGCTTTACAAGACAAAATTGATGCTCTTGGCGCTTGGGAAATCGATACCAAACTAGAAATTGCAATGGATGCGTTACGTACGCCGGAAGGTGATACGCCAATTAAAAACCTTTCAGGAGGAGAGCGTCGTCGTGTAGCTTTATGTCGTTTGTTATTGCAACAACCTGATGTATTGTTACTTGATGAGCCTACCAACCACCTTGATGCTGAATCTGTACTTTGGTTAGAGCAGCATTTAGCGCAATATGCAGGAACTGTAATTGCTGTAACGCACGATAGATATTTCCTTGATAATGTAGCAGGCTGGATTTTAGAGTTGGATAGAGGAGAAGGTATTCCATGGAAAGGAAATTACTCTTCTTGGTTAGACCAAAAATCAAGCCGTATGGCACAGGAAGAAAAAGTAGCTTCAAAACGCAGAAAAACATTAGAGCGGGAGTTAGACTGGGTTCGCCAAGGGGCAAAAGGCCGCCAGACGAAACAAAAAGCGCGTTTGCAGAATTACGATAAATTATTAAATGAAGACCAAAAACAATTGGATGAAAACCTGGAAATCTATATTCCAAATGGTCCACGTTTAGGTACGAATGTTATTGAAGCAAAAAATGTTGCCAAAGCTTTTGGTGAAAAATTATTGTATGACAATTTAAATTTCACTTTACCACAAGCCGGAATTGTTGGAATTATTGGACCAAACGGTGCTGGTAAATCGACTATTTTCAAAATGATTATGGGCGAGCAAAAAACGGATAGTGGAGAGTTTTCAGTTGGTGAAACAGTGAAAATCGCTTACGTAGATCAGTCACACTCTAATATTGATCCGAATAAATCTATTTGGGAAAATTTTGCTGATGGTCAGGAACTAATTATGATGGGTGGAAAACAAGTGAATTCAAGAGCTTATTTATCACGTTTCAATTTTGGTGGAGGCGAGCAAAATAAAAAAGTTTCAATGTTGTCTGGTGGAGAACGTAACCGTTTGCACTTAGCGATGACATTGAAAGAAGAAGGAAATGTACTTTTACTGGATGAGCCAACGAATGACTTAGACGTAAATACACTTCGTGCACTTGAAGAAGGTTTAGAGAATTTTGCAGGTTGTGCTGTAATTATTTCTCACGACAGATGGTTCTTAGACAGAATTTGTACGCACATTCTGGCTTTCGAAGGAGATTCTGAAGTTTACTATTTCGAAGGAGGTTTCTCTGAATACGAAGAAAACAAAAAGAAACGTTTAGGTGGTGATTTAACTCCAAAACGATTGAAATACAGAAAATTAATTAGATAATAATTAATTTCTAAAATGTAAAAGCCTCAAATTTCAAGTTGAAATTTGAGGCTTTTTTTATACTTTTTCTTTTTGTCGGATATTCATTAAAACTACAGCAAACAAGATAAGAACAACACCAATCCATTGCAGAAAAATTACCGGTTCTTTTAGCCAAATATAGGCTACAATTATAGAAACAGGAATTTCAACCGAAGCAATAATAGCGCCCAAACCCATTCCGGTT
The DNA here is from genome assembly GCF_009707955.1 of Flavobacterium sp. LC2016-13. GTDB lineage: Bacteria > Bacteroidota > Bacteroidia > Flavobacteriales > Flavobacteriaceae > Flavobacterium. Next base: position 420,619 of record NZ_WMDQ01000002.1, read on the forward strand.
AAAGGCATTCCTCTGGTAAAAAGCAAAGGCGGAAGAATTGTTCCGAATAAAGAAAGTAAAATGCCCCAGCGCATAAATATTCCAAACGAAAAATTAGCATTTATAGAAGAATGAAAAATCAAGGCAACAACAATAAATCCGCCCAAAATCATAAAAAGACTTCTTTTTAAAGGAGGAGAATTTAACTCAATATTGTTAGAAGAATACATGGTTGCCGTATACGAAAGCGCTGCCAAAAGTCCCCAGAAAAAACCTTTCCAGTTTATACTAACAGATTCCTTCAATAAATTTGTGGCTAATATTGTTCCGCCAAGAATAATAAAAACAGAAATAATTTTACGTAGTCCCGGCATCTTTTTATAAAGAATCATTTCTGCAATTACACCCATCCAAACGGTTTGCATCAACAACACAATCGCAACACTTACTGGTACATATTGAACAGACAAGTAATAAAAAGTACTCGTTAATCCTAATGAAGTTCCGGCAACAATTAATTTCAAAACGCTTTTAAATTCAGATACTTTAGGTTTTGTTTCCTGTTTTCTTTTCTTGAATAAACTTAAAAGTAAAAGTCCGATAAAACCCATAATGTATTGTGATATCGTAACTTCTGCCGTAGAAAATCCTTCCTGATAAGCAATCTTCACAAAGGTTGCCAGCATTCCGTAACTCGAAGCGCCAAGAGCAATAAAAAGACTTCCTTTGAGTATATTATTTTTCATTGATAAATCTTTAAGCCAACTCTTTCTCAATAAGAGATTTTACATTTTGATGTGAGTTTTGAATCGTTTGTTTTAATATTTCCGGATCAAATGATGTTCCGTCAATGGCAACAACATGAATATTATGAACGCCCATAATATTAAAAACCGTTTTTAAATAATCACTCTGAAAATTCATATGTTCATTATATTCTCCTTTTCCGTATCCTTCTGCACCTCTTGAAAGTAAAACAAACAACGTTTTGTTCTCTAATAAACCAATATAGGGATTCTTTAAATTTTCCGGATTAAGTTTCCAGGTTTGGTTAACTCTCACAACCTGATCGATGTATGCTTTAAGCACACTCGGAATAGACCAATTATACATTGGAGTTCCCAAAACAATAATATCTGCCTGATGCAATTCTGAAATATAAATATCACTTATTTTTAAAGCCTCTTTTTCTTCCCCAGTTCTTTCAGTTTCAGGTTTAAAAGCTGCAGCAATCCAATTTTCGTTAATATGCGGCACATTCTCAGTTCCCAAATCCCTGAAAGTAATATGAGAATTATTATGGGTTGTTTTCCAGTGATTTACAAAAACTTCTGTAAGTTTTCGGCTGTGAGATCTAAGCGTTCTAGCGCTTGAATTAATGACTAATACTTTTTTCATTTCGATAATTTTTTTCAAAATTATGCTTATTTTGGATTAACTTTGTATACCAATTTTTATAAAAACTACAGCCCAGATGTTACCTTACAAATCCTTAATTCAGATTGATAGAAATTCTTCGATAACGATTTACATTCAGGTATGTAATAATTTCATATCATTAATTACAAATGGTACGCTGCAGCCTTCAGATATATTACCGAGTTCCAGAATATTAGCAGAATTAATTGGCATTAACAGAAATACGGTAAAACTGGCTTACGAAGAATTAATTAGTCAGGGTTGGGCTGAATCTGTAGAACGAAAAGGTGTTTTTGTACTTTCTAAATTGCCTTCAATATCCAAAAATGTAATTCCAAAAAATAATACCAATAATAGCGAAGAAGAATCTTTTTTATGGACAAATAATTTTAAAAAGACGATTCCGGGACCCAATTATCAAAATACCATTCTTACTATAGATGATGGTTTCCCTGATGTTCGTTTGGCGCCTGTAGATCAATTAATGAGAGAATACAGAAGTCTTTCTAGAAAATTTTACGGAAAAAGCTTTCTGAAATACGGCAGTTCAAAAGGCTCGGAACATCTTCGTATTTCGATTTCAAATTATCTTTCTAATACGAGAGGATTATTGGCTTCGCCTGAAAATATCCTAATTTCTAAAGGAAGCCAAATGGGAATTTATCTTACTTCAGAATTACTTTTAAATGAAGGTGATTTTATTGCTGTTGGAACTTCAAATTACAAATTTGCAGATGATACTTTTAAACATTCGGGAGCAAAATTAATTCGAATTCCTGTTGATGAAAACGGAATGGATATCGATTATCTTGAAAATATACTGCAACAACAAACATTAAAAGCAATTTATGTAATTCCGCATCATCACTTTCCAACAACGGTAACGCTGAGTATGGAGCGCAGATTAAAATTATTAAATCTGGCCAAAGAATACCGTTTTGCGATTATTGAAGACGATTATGATTTTGATTTTCATTATGAAAACAAACCTTATGTGCCTTTGGCAAGTATTGATCACAATCACAATGTTATTTATATTGGTTCAATTTCAAAGACTTTTGCCCCGGCTTTAAGAATCGGGTTTATGTCTGGACCTCCGGCATTTATCAACGCAGCAGCTTCATTAAGAGAATTCATAGATAAACAAGGTGATACATTGCTTGAAGATGCTTTTTCGTTATTGTTTAATAATGGAGAAATGGAAAGACATTTTCGTAAATCGCTAAAAATCTACAAACAACGCAGAAATTTGTTCTGTGAAATACTTCAATCGGATTTTAAAAATGAAATTCAATTCGAAATTCCCGAAGGCGGACTTGCCGTTTGGTCTGTTTTTGACAAAAGCATCGACTTAATTAAGATGTCTGAAAACGCCCTGAAAAATGGACTTTTTATCAATAATGGTCAATTTTATAAAAATGAATCTTTTGATATGAACGCGATGAGAATTGGTTTTGCATCATTAGAAGAAAAAGAAATGATAAAAGCATTCGAAATCCTCAAAAAGAGTTTTTACTAAGCGTATCAAGTATTTTTTTAACACATAGAAACATAGATTTAGAAAACTTTAAAAAAAAGCGTTTCACTTTTAAATATTACCGCATAGTTTCTGATTGCGAAACTATGTGTAAAAATCTAGATTTTTTGAACTGATCTTAAAAGAAAGCGTAAAATCTATGTTTCTATGTGTTTAAAAATAATAGGTATTAAAGTATTAAAATAAAATCTGGGCTAGTCTTTATTTTAAAATTGGCATATTTTGCATCCAGCTTGTTATTCTAATTTTGCTGTAAAGAAAACAAGTTATGAATGCAACTTCAACAAACAAATCAGTCTTGGTCGCTTTAAACAGAAGGACTTTGTTGAATATTATGTACACTCAAAATTTGCTGTCAGAAAGTTTTACTGAGATTTTAAAACCTTATGATTTGTCTTCAGAACAATTTAATGTATTAAAGGTGTTAGAACATCAAAATGGAAAACCCCTTAATATGTGTGAAATTCGGGAAAGAATGATTTCCAAGACAAGCAATACAACTCGTTTGGTAGATAAATTACTGATAAAAGGTTTTGTTACAAGAGAAGTTTGCAGTAAAAACCGCAGAAAAATAGATGTATTTATAACAAAATCCGGATTAGCAATTATGAAAGATTTAAAACCGGAAATAGATTTATACGAAGAAAAACTTTCTCATAACCTGACTTTAAAGGAATTCGAAAACCTTAATTTTCTTTTGGAAAAATACTGTAACTAATTCAAATAATAATTATAAATCTATAAAACATGAAAACAAGAATTCATATTGATAAATTAGAACCAGCAGGATATAACGCTATTCTTGGACTTGAAAAATTTATTGAGAGCACACCTTTAACAAGAACTCATAAAGAGTTAATTAAAATAAGAGCTTCACAAATAAATGGTTGTGCTTTTTGTATTGATATGCATACTAAAGAAGCTCGTAAAGCAGGAGAAACAGAACAGCGAATTTATGCTTTGAATGCATGGCGCGACACACCATTTTTTACAGAAGAAGAAAGAGCAATTCTAGCCTTAACGGAAGAAATTACTTTGATTAGCAATCATGTAAAAGATGAAACGTATGAAGCGGCTGCGAAAGTTTTGGATGAAAAATATCTGGCACAAGTAATTTTAGCCATTATTACGATTAACGCCTGGAACAGAATTGGTATTTCAACGAATTTAATTCCGGCCTGATTTTCTTTAATTAGTGAATAAAACCCTCAATAATTGAGGGTTTTGTTTTTTACGTTATATTTTATAAAGCTGTAGTATTAAAAAAAGAAATAATACGAGGATAAAAACTTTTAAACGTTGGATATATATTTCGGGAAGATTCATATTCTCCTAAAAGCGAAACTAAATCTTTTGTCCACAAAAAACCTTTTTTAGTTTGTTTTTGAATTTCTTCCTTCACAACTTCATCTTTGTTTTTGTGATCAATCATATATCGCACAACCGAAGTTCTTACTAGAGATTCATTTATAAGACTATGCCAGTCTTCGTAACCTTCGAGTTTCATATTATTTTTTTCTCTTTCCAATAAAATCTCGCCACTTGGTTTAAGCTGTGTTTCAATATTTTTATCGTCTAATAAATGATCGACAAAAGAATGATTAAACTCATGAATTAAATACGATAAATAAACCTCTTTTGGAAATAATGCTTTTCCGCTTTCATCAAAAGTCCATGAACCCATAATGGCATAAACAAGTTTCTTTTTTCCAACAGGCTTTACGCTTGGGCCATAATTAGCACCGCCATCACTAAGTCCGATTATTATTTTATATTCAACTTCCTGATCTCCATAATAATCCAAATACCATTGCTGATCGAATTCGCTGATAGATTGATCAAATTGACTTGTCGCATCAGTGTATAATTTTTCGTGTGCCTTAAAGAATATTTCAAATTTAGACTTGAGATAAAAGTCATTTAATAATGCAACAAATTTTATGGCATCTTCTTTATCCCATTTACCCGTTAATGAACTTTCAGATTCTTTTATAAAAGAAAATCGATTATTTACAAGCTCTAAATTTACGGCGAGAAACATCACTTTAGAAAAACCTATATTTTTAGTCTCAGCCAGTTCTTTTGCGTAATTTATCAAAGGATCGTTTTTATAAACATCAAAATAAGCATGAATATCAGCTACATAATTCTTTGCTAATTTCATATTATATTCCGGATTTCCGGCAAGTCGAAATACAATACTCATTAATTCTACTCGTTTGTCGACTGTTGATTCAATTTTCTTTTTTGCCGAGACAAACGAACAAATAAATAGCAAACAAAATGCAAAAGTCAATTTCATGGTGAATTTTTTAAAATGTGAATGTCAAAGTTAACCATTCAAACTTGGGATGTTTGATTGTAAATCACATATTTTGTATATTAGATAGCTAGTAATCAAATTTTATTTTATCAGGGAGTATTTTTTCCGATTAAAATCGAAATTATAAAAGAATATCAAATGCCTTGGAATCCTGAAATCTATAATAAATTTAAAAATATTCGCTATCAGCCTTTTTACGATTTAATTGATTTTATTAAACCGATTAAAAACATGAAAGCAATTGATTTAGGTTGTGGTACCGGCGAACAAACGGCTATTTTGGCTGATAAATTTAAAGAAGCGAATTTTCTGGGTGTAGATTCATCTCCAGAAATGCTGGAGAAATCAAAGTCTTTAGAAATGGATAATCTGCATTTCAAAAAAGCAACCACAGAAGAAACAATAGCTTCAGGAGAAAAGTGGGATTTAATTTTTAGCAATGCCGCTTTGCAATGGTCAAATAATCATGAAATATTATTTCCTGAATTAATTGATTTGGTTAATCCACAAGGTCAATTTGCAGTACAAATGCCTGTTCAGCCGGAAAACAAACTCAATAAAATCCTTTCAGAATTGGTTGATGAAGAACCTTTTAAATCTTATCTGAAAGATTATAAAAGAGATTCGCCTGTTTTAAGTATTGATGAATATGCGCAAATACTTTTTGATGGCGGTCTTGAAGATATTCAGGTGTCACAAAAAGTATATCCAATCATTGCCAACGATCACGAAACCCTTTATAATTTTATTTTAGGATCAGCTTTGATTCCGTATATCGAACGCTTAAAAGGAGATCAGCAAGAACTTTTCATTAAAACGTATAAAGAGAGAATTGCTGAAAATTTCCCTAAACTTCCGGCGATATATTCGTTTAAAAGGATTTTACTTTACGGAAAGAAAGCTTAAGATTTTATAAAATCCGCTGTGTATAAAAACTTAGCGATCTTTGCGGTTAATTTTAGCCTTAGATGGTTTTTTCTTTTTCTTTCTAAGCCAGATTATAAATCCGGTAATAGGTAAACTTGCTGCAATTAAGCTTGCCAGAAAAGCAATAATTTTTCCGAAATATCCAAAAAGACGGCCTGTATGAAGATCATAATTCGTTGCTTCGATTACATCGGCACTATTAAAATCATTGTATAATTTATAACGAAGCAATTGCCCTGTCGATGGGCTATAGAAAAATGTATTTTGTTTTCTGTACCAATTATAAGGATATAACAATCTTAATCTTAGGTCGCCGTTCTTTTTTATAGATAGGGTAGAAGTAGTAGCGCCAGGATATTGCTGCATCGCCGTTTTGTAAATCCGGTCGTAGCGAACTGCTAAAGATTCTTTTAATTCAATTGGTTTTTCGTCAGCTTTTTTTCCGTCTGTAAGTTCAGAACCGGTTAAAAATGCTGCCGTATTTTTAACTTCTTTAAATGCGAAAAATAAACCTGTAAGCGCAATGATAATTAATATAAAAGAAGCGTAGAACCCTAAAACATTATGCAAATCATAATTAATTCTTTTCGCAGTTCCGCTCCATTTAATCGTTAAGGCTTGTTTTAAAGATTTAATTTGTTTGGGAAACCAGATAATAATTCCCGTAATCAGCATCAATACAAAAATGACAACAGACCAGCGCTGAATAAAACTTCCTGTTTCACCAAGAAGCAAATTCGTATGAAGTTTTCGCACCGTAACCAACCAATCCTGTTTTTCCTGATTGATTAATGTACCGTCGTATGGATTAAAATAATAGATTTTCTTTTTTGTAGATAATTCAACTGAAGCATTAGGTACTTGCTCGTTTATGCGTATTGAAGCAATTTTTTGTTTGGGAACTTCTTTCTTGAAATTATTTATAATTTTTTCAAGTCCAACAAATGGTTTTTGCTGAATTGGGGTAAATAATTCATCCTGATTTGTAGCGTCTCTTATTTCTTCTTCAAAAACATAAATACAACCTGTTATGCTAATAATAAAAACGATAATTCCTGTTGATAAACCTAGCCACAAATGAATTTGTCGTGCTGCATTTTTGAGTTTTTTCTGGTTCAGTTTAAAATTCATTGCAATAATTATCGGTTATATTTCTATTAAAATTCCTGAATGCGACGGGCAAATATACTAGTATTTTAGAAAGAGTCCAAATAATAAATTCCTCACGATTCCTTTATTTACAGGGTTTTGTAAGGTTATTTGTATCATTAATAGCTAAAATTTTTACTTCTTTTCGTTTTATAGATTAAAAAAAATATTGTTCATTTGCGCTTTAATTTAGATTTGGTTTAAATAATAATAACATGAAAATAACAATACTATTGATTGCTTCTTTTTTAGGATTTTTAAATAGAAAAGCAGGAATTATAAAATTGAATCCGACATATTTAATTTTATTAGGTTTGTTGGCTACAAGCGGTTTTGTTCAGGCACAAACAGGTCAAATAAGCGGTGTCGTGATAACAAATGACGGAACTGCAGGGCAGGGAGTAGCAGTAAAACTGAGTGAAAGCAACAGAAGTACAGTAACAAATTCTGCCGGTAATTATGAATTTAAAAAATTGCCTTTCGGAAAATATATTGTTGAAGTTATAATGGCTGGTTATGAACCAACTGTTGAAAGTGTTGAAATTTCAGAACAAAATCCATCACCTGTAGTTGACATCAAACTAAACTCTTCTTCTCAAAATCTTGAAGATGTTGTGATTCGTTCCGGAGGAAATCGTTTTGCAAAAAAAGAAAGTATTGATGTTGCTAAAATGCCATTAAAAAACATCGAAAATTCGCAGGTTTACATCATTGTAAGCAAGGAATTAATGAAAGAACAAGTAATTACAGATTACAATAGTGCTTTTAAAAACGTTCCTGGTGCCGGTATTGCAGAAGTGAGAAATCAAGGAAGAACTACATCAATATCAAGAGGTTTTCCGACTCCGCAAGTGGTTAGAAACGGAGTAGGAAGTTTTACGTATACAACTGTCGATCCATCAAATTTAGAGCGTATCGAAGTTATCAAAGGACCATCTGCAACACTTTTTGGGAGTACTTTATCTTCATTTGGAGGATTATTTAATCGTGTTACCAAAAAGCCTTTCGACACTTTTAAAGGAGAAGTTTCATATTCAGGAGCGAGCTGGGATCTTAACCGTTTGACTTTTGATGTAAACACGCCAATAAATGAGGATAAAACAGCTTTGTTAAGAATTAACACGGCTTTGCATAGCGAGAGAAGTTTTCAGGATGCAGGATTTAATAAAAATTTCTCTATTGCGCCGAGTTTTTCGTATGCAATCAACGATCGATTAAGCCTTTTAATTGATATTGAATTCAGTATGTACAAAGCAACTTCACCAACAAGACTAGCTCCGTTTGTTGTAAACGGAACAGAAAGCAGTATTGAAGACCTTGAAATTCCGTATAAATTATCTTTTGCCAATAATACGATTAACTACACAAGTCAGCAGTATAATGTTTTTGCACAGTTAAAATATAAAATGTCTGATAATTGGACTTCTCAAACTGTTTTCTCCAGAACAAGATCTTCTTCTGACGGTTATACTGTGGCTTTGTCTATGAGATCGCCAACGACTTTAAGACAACAGGTAACGTATCAGGAATCTCCTTTTTACGGAACAGATATTCAGCAAAATTTTAATGGTAAATTCAACATTGGACCACTGAAAAACAGGGTTGTAGCTGGTGTCGATTATTACAGCCTTCGTGCTACCCGAAATGATGCAACGGTTAATATGCCTGCAATGAATTATAAAAAACCGGGAGATGCTTATAATAATTTTACACTTGAAAAAGTAGCTCCAATGTTTAACACTGCTACTTTTGTAAATTTTGTATCCAATGATGAAGAGACATACAGTGCCTATGTTTCTGATGTTTTGAATATTACAGACAGATTAATCGCAATGGCGGGCGTTCGTGTAGACAAATATGAAAATCATGGAACGTATTATCCTAGTAAAGATTCGATTGCAGGAAATTACAACCAAACGGCATTTTCTCCAAAATTTGGAGTTGTTTATCAAATTATGAAAGATAAAATTTCTGTATTTGGTAATTATATGAACGGTTTTAGCAATGTTTCAGGTTCTGATTTTAACGGAAATACATTCAAACCCAATCAGGCAAATCAACTTGAAGGAGGTTTTAAATTTGATTTAGATAAAATATCGGCTACACTTAGTTATTACGACATACAAGTAACTGATATTACACGCGACGATCCTGATCCTGATCATGTGGGTTATTCAATTCAGGATGGTACACAAGTAAGTAAAGGCTTTGAAGCAGAGTTAATTGCAAACCCAATTTCCGGACTTAATATCATAGCCGGTTATACTTATAATGACAGTAAATACGAAAAGGCGAATGCCAGTGTTCAGGGTTTACGACCAACAACGGCCGGATCGCCAAGAACCGCGAATTTATGGGCAAGTTACAGGATTGTAACAGGTTCTGCGCAAGGTTTAGGAATTGGTTTTGGAGGTATTTACGGAAGCGAATATTATCAAACCAATACAACAGCGTTTAAATTTTCTATTCCATCGTACACCGTTTTAGATGCCTCTCTTTTTTACGATCAGCCAAAATACAGACTTGGTATTAAAGTAGATAATTTAACAAACGAAAAATACTGGTCTTACAGGCTTGCGGCTCAAAACCCAACACGTATAACTGCGAATCTTACTTTTAAATTTTAAGGTGATTTAAACTGAATAATTTTTCAACGAATAAAAAAGGGAATATTTCTTCATGAAATATTCCCTTTTTCTATTTATTAAGCCAGGTTTTAAACTCTGCAGCTTTGTTTTTACTTATAATAATATCAATATTAGAATCTGGTATTACTTCAATTCTCAGCTGATTATTACCATATTTAAGTATTTTGTTAATCGATTTTATGGATAAAATAAACTGTCTGTTCGCCCTGAAAAAAGATGTATTATCCAGTTCATTACAAATCTCATCTAAACTACTCGTACTCGTAGATATTTTTCCGTTTATATCTTTAACATACGTAATCGTGTTTTCCATATAGATGTAAGCAATTTGCTGTATTTCCAATGCTACAAGTTCACTTTTTAAATGCGTTAAAATTCTCTTTTTAGGAGACGGAGGAATTGAAACATTTTGAGTTTTTAATTTTTCAGCTGAATCAAGTTTCGATTTATAATTCGTCAGGTCATAATTGAGTTTAGATAAACTTAAAACTTCATTAAAAAGAGATTCATTCTTTTCTTCCAGTTTTCTTTCATAACGGCTTCCGAAAAGGCGTATCATAAAAAAAGAAAACAAAACTATCAAAGCTCCGGTTGCCATGTATACTATAATAAAATAGAATTTCAAGTTCTGAACCTGTTCATTAATGCTTTTTAGATTGGCGTGAGAAGCAATAATCCATTCTGTGTTTTTAACCGGATAGAGATAAATAATTTCTGATGCGATTTTCGGATTATTAAAATTTCGAACACCGCCGCCTTCTGTTTTATTTTTAAGATAATTGTAGAAATCTTCAGAGTTTACTTCATTATGGGTTTTAGAAATATAAGATTCATCAGGACCTGTCATGGCACCAATTCTTTCGGGATTAGGATGACATACTTCTTTTCCGGTTTGGTCAAACATGCAAATAAAGCCCGTTTGCATATCCGTTTTTTCAATACTTTTCTGTACATTGTTGATAATTAATTTCTTATCGCCAATTTGTTGTGTATGAAGAGAAATAAGATTTGCCATTTCTTTGGCTTCTCTTTTACTGGATTCAATCTGAATTTTTAAAAATTGTTCCGTACTCAGGCCAACTAAATAATTCATACTAAAATATCCGCAGATATAAACAACAACAAGCAACGATAAAAAAGTAAAAAGATAAAGTTTGTCTTTCCTCATAAAAATGTGTGTATTGAATAATCAAATTTACTCAATATTTATAAGTTTTGAACATGATAACCATAACCAACAGCTATTTTTTATACCAAAGAAGAATATAGCGCAGCAAAAGCTTTTATTGGAATATTTCTTTATTGAAAATCTGAATTTTATTCAATTCTAATTATTCCCTTTTAAGTTCTTTTTTTCCCTTTCGTGCACTTTTCTTTGCTGTGAGGCAAGTAACAGCCTTTCATTTGCAGTATAAAATTTCAGAATAACAGCATTGTTGTTTTATCTGATTTTAATTTAAATGAATTGCAACTTTAGAAATTAAGTAGAAAATTAATTAAAAACATCGATATGAATAAGCTAAAAACCAACAAAAGAAAGCGAATCATGATACTGTTAGTGATCTTGTTTCTGATTTTTGCAGGATTGCAATTTTTTGGTCCTAAAATTATAAATCCTCCGGTTACGGGAGATTTAAAAGTGCCTCATGAAGTCCAGACTATTTTAAAAACTTCTTGTTACGATTGTCATTCAAATCAAACAAATTTAAGTTGGTATGATAAAATTGCTCCTGTTTCGTGGTTGGTTGCACAGCATATCAAAGACGGTAGGAGCGGACTTAATTTTTCGAATTGGGATGCATTATCTCCCGCAGATCAAAAAGCAAAACTTTGGGAATCAATCAATCAGATTTCGTTGGGAGCAATGCCTTTAAGCAGTTATACACTGGCACATCCGCAGGCTAAATTATCTCAAAAAGATATTAAAGTGCTAAAAGATTATATCTGGAGCCTTAGAATAAATAATGTAATTCAGGATACAGCAAAAATAAAAGCACTAAATAAACAATCAGCAGCGGTTATAAAATCTGAAAATAAAACTAAACTTCCGATGACGGTTAACGGAATTGAATATATAGCCGATTATAAAAATTGGGCTGTAGTAAGTACAACGCAGCGTCTTGACAACGGAACTATGAGAATTATTTATGGAAATAGTGTTGCAGTAAAAGCAATCAAAGAAAAAAAGATTGATTCCTGGCCAGACGGTACTATTTTGGCAAAAGCGGCTTATGATGAAATTGAAGATTCAGACGGAAATATTTCTCAGGGCGCTTTTAAACAAGTTGAGTTTATGATTAAAGATCATGATAAATATAAGAAAACATACGGTTGGGGCTTTGCACGATTTAAAACACCAGAACTGCTGCCGTATGGCAAAAACGCTGATTTTGTAATTGATTGTATGAATTGCCATCAGCCTATGAAAAATAACGATTATGTATTCACGCTTCCAATACGACAATAGATATGAAAACGATACTTTATTTCACAGCAATTTTTTCTTTGTTTCTTCTTTTTTCCTGTTCAGATCATTCAAAAGAAAATTTAAATAACGAAGCATCGCTTCCGGATAATTTACTTGATAAAGTTTCTGGTTTGCAAGTACTTAATTCTTCCATCAATAACAAAAGACATACAACAGCATTGTTATATGGAAATCGAAAAACAATTGAAAGAATAAAAAGTGACAGCAAAAAAATAGAAAAAGGCGAGAAAATCGTTTGGATTACATGGAATCAAAAATCAGATCCTAATTGGTTTGGCGCTCTTATTCCGGGAAAATTAATATCTCTAGAAATTCTTGAATTTGATGCTGAAAAAGCAAATCCACACTATCAAAGATTTGAAGGAAATCCAATTCAAATTAAAAAAGATACAATTGGAAATCAGCATAGAATTCAAATTTTGCTTCAACAGAAAATCGCAATACTACCACAATTATAAATTTTAAAATCAACACTAAATCATTAAAAATGAAAACAATCAAAATTTTAGCCTTCGCATTATTGGTATCATTAAGTACCGTTAAAATGTATTCACAAGAAACAGCATCAAGTAAACCAACTATTATTTTTGTTCACGGTATCTGGGCTGACGGATCTTCATTTACGAATCAAATTGTTGCTTTGCAGGCAAAAGGATATCCTGTAATTTCAGTTCAAAACCCGATCACTTCGCTTGCAGATGACGTAGCCGCAACCAAACGAGCTATCGCACAGGCAAAAGGAAATGTTATTTTAGTTGGTCATTCCTGGGGAGGATTTGTTATTACGCAAGCCGGAAACGATCCCAAAGTAAAAGGATTGGTTTATGTTGCGGCGTTAGTTCCTGATTTAGGAGAAACGCTGCCAACTTTATCAGCGCAAGGACCTGCTAATAAATTAGGCGAATATCTTCAGCCTTTAGATGGTTTTGTTTATTTGTCTAAAGAAGGTGTAAAAACCGTTTTTGCTCAGGATTTGAAAGAGAAAGACCAAAATCTTATTTTTGCTACACAAACTCCTGCAGCACAAGGCGTATTTGCTGATAAAAGCGGAGAACCGGCATGGAAAACCAAACCAAGCTGGTACATTTTAGCCAAAAGTGATAAAGCAATAAGTCCTGAATTAGAAAGATTTATGGCAAAAAGAGCGAATGCAAAAACTACAGAAATAGAAGCAAGCCATGTCGTAATGCTTTCACATCCAACAGAAGTGTTGCGTATTATTGAAGAAGCTGCATCTTCTAAAAAATAATTGAAGATTTTATAAAACCAAAAACTCCAAAATCATTTGACTTTGGAGTTTTTTTATTGAATCAATAGCCGATTATTTGTTTTCGACTAAATATATGTTTTGAATAAGTAAAGTTTTATGCCACAGCTGCAACCGGTTTTCTCGAATTAGCAATAGATATAGTAAGCGGATCTAAATCACCGGCAAAAAAAGTATCTAACAATTCCTGAAATATTGGGTTCGCATTTTCAACCTGGCTAAAAAGACTCATAGACGAACGCAATTTACGGGCATCTAAATCTCCAAGAATAGCCTCAGGTGCTTTTCTTTTTTTAGTTAATAACAATTCGCAAATTTCTACAAGATGTTTCTTTAAAATCGGATGTTGAAGAAATTCAGTAGCTTCATCAAGATCAGCAATTCCGTAATAATCAGCAATACTGCTTGTTCCTAATCCTTTTATTTGCGGAAAAATAAACCACATCCAGTGACTTTCTTTTTTTCCTTTTTTAATTTCTGAAACTGCAGTAAGATAAAGTTTATTTTGGGCATCCAAAAATCGGGTTAAATCATTATTTGCGTAAGCCATCTGTAAATTATTTATAAAAGGTTATAAATTGGTTTTTGGTACTTAATGTTTTGGTTTTTAAATCAATGAAAATGAATTTCTGTTTGAATTATTCTTCTCCATTATTTCTATCCAAAACTACCTTAACAACCCAAGTTTCCATTTATATAATTTTATTCCATTGTTATATAATTTAAATGTAGCTTTCAATCCCCTTAAAAAGAGTCGTTTATTATTTTTTTGACTCAAATTGGATTATTCTTAGTAAATAATATTTTCGATACGAAATCAATTGAATACTGTTTCTGTTTGATTCTTAAATTGCATAATATTCCATTTCTGTAAGATATTATTTGTTACTGATCATTTTTAAACTAATAAATTAAATTCTATTTTATATATTGATTTTCAGAATATTATAGGTTTGTTTATTACCCGAAATATTATGATGAATTATTTATTTTATTATTATTTGAAAAATAAATACATTTAAACTCTACTAAATACATAGAATTTATATATATATGTAAAGTAGAAAATTTCTACATGACTTATCCAGAAAGACTGAGGGAAGAGGCCCAATGATGTCTTAGCAACCTGTTTCTCAATAAGGTGCTAAATCCTTCCGTTACAGCGGACAGATAAGAGAGATTTCTTAGTGAATCTGAATAAGCTCATCAATATTAAATTTTTTTAGGATTAAAATGAAAAGCGAGCTAGTATTAAACGTCAATTCAAAACAGATTACTTTACAATTCGAAGAAAACAAATTACAGGTTTTCCGAATGCGCAGCTCATAACATTTTTTCAGTTTCAAATTCTCTTTTTTTAGTATTTAACCAGACCATTTCAACATTGGTCAAGCAATTTATATGTCTAATTTTAAACCCATTAATATGAAAAAAACATTATTATTTCTTGCTATATGCTTAAGCATTACAGGAACTCAGGCGCAGGATACAGCAGTACAACTAAAAGGAACAGTTGTAGATACAGTAGCTAAGTTTGTCTACCTGCAAAAATTCCATAATAAAATGTTTACCACTGTAGATTCGGTAAAAGTTGTAAACGGAAATTTCAGTTTTAAAACTAAAGTTAAGCTTCCTGAACTTTACGGTTTAAGTGTAAATACAGCAAATAGTCCGTTATATATTTTTCTTGAAAAAGCACCGATTACAGTAAAATTAAGCCCTCTAAAATATTATAGTAACTCTGTCATCGAAGGTTCCGCATCACAAGATTTATTCAATATTTATAATAAAACAGAGAATATTGATATAAATAAATTTATAACAGAACATCCGAGCTCTATTGTTTCTGCATACGTGTTATATAGAAATTGGTCGTATAGATTAACTCCGGATCAAATTACTCAAAATATCGCATTGTTAGATAAAAGCCTGGAAACTACAACTTATGTAAAAGAACTTAAGGAACTGGTAACGGTTTTAAACGGACTTGCAATAGGTAAAAAAGCACCGGATTTTGTAGGTACAGATCCAAATGGAAAATCAATTCGTTTTTCAGAAAATTTGAAAGGATATACGTTAATTGATTTTTGGGCTTCGTGGTGTGGACCTTGCCGAAGAGAAAATCCAAACGTAGTTGCGGCATACAAACAATATCACGAAAAAGGTTTTAATGTGTTTGGGGTTTCTTTAGATAAAAAGAAAGAAAACTGGGTTAAAGGAATTAATGATGATCATTTAGACTGGTTACAAGTTTCTGAACTTATTTTCTGGAACAGCGAAATTGCCAAATTATATGGCGTAAGAGCCATTCCGTCTAATTATCTTATAGATTCAAAAGGTATTATTGTTGCCAAAAATCTTCGTGGGGAAGAACTTCAAACGACACTAAAAACACTTTTGCAAGAAGGCACGTTAACCGCCAAACAATAAACCAATTGCCTCGAATTTTGAATCTTTAGAAAGGTTCAATCAAAAATAGAATATGTTAATTTAAATGATTATGGAAATGAATGTTATTGAGCAAAAAACAAAAACAAGCCAATTAGAAAAGTATTTTTCTAAGTTTAGAAAAAATACAATTGGCGTAAATCATACTTTTGAATCTGTTTACGGAAAACAAAACCTGCTTTATGCTGACTGGGTTGCCAGCGGAAGATTATATATTCCGATTGAGGATATTATGCTTAATAAAATAGGTCCGATGATTGCCAATACACATTCATTTTCAAGTCAAACCGGTAAAGCTTCGACTTCTGCCTATCAGTATGCCAGAGATTTAATTAAGAAACATGTAAACGCCAACGAATCTGATGTTTTGGTAACTACAGGAACCGGAATGACAGCAGGTTTATCGAAGTTACAGCGTTTTTTAGGCTTGCGCAATGGCGATAATAAATCAGCAATTGAATCTGATAATACTGATAAACCAGTGGTTTTTATCACACACATGGAACATCATTCCAATCAGGTTCCGTGGTATGAAACGAATGCTGATGTGGTGATTTTGCCTGCGGATGAAAACAATTTAGTAAGCCCAAAAATCCTTTCAGAAACTATAAAAAAATATGCAGACAGAACTTTAAAAATTGGTTCGTTTACGGCTTGCTCAAATGTTACGGGAATTATTACGCCTTATCACGAACTGGCTAAAATTATGCATCTAAACGGTGGCTTTTGCTTTGTTGATTTTGCTGCTTCGGCGCCTTATGTTCAAATCGATATGCATCCCGAAGATCCTGAAAAACAATTGGATGCTATTTTCTTTTCTCCACATAAATTTTTAGGCGGACCAGGAACTTGCGGCGTATTGGTTTTTAATCAAAAATTATACAAAAGCGATATTCCGGACAATCCGGGCGGAGGAAATGTAAAATGGACAAATCCATCGGGAGGATATCAATACAGCGATTCGATAGAAGTAAAGGAAGACGGCGGAACTCCGGGTTTTTTGCAGGTTATAAGAACGGCTTTGGCGATTCAGCTAAAAGAGCAAATGAGAATTGAAAACATCAAAAACAGAGAAAAAGAACTGCTGGAGCGATGTTACGCTGAGCTTCAAAAAATAGATGGTTTAAGAATTTTGGGAGATATTAAAAGCGAACGAATTGGTTGTGTTTCTTTTATTATCGAAGACATTCATTACAATTTAATTGTACGACTTTTAAATGACCGTTTCGGAATTCAGGTTCGCGGCGGCTGGTCTTGTGCGAGTACTTATGCGCATTATTTATTTGATATTGATACCGAAAAATCGAATGAGATTACAAATGAACTTCTTCAAAAAAATCAAATAAATAAACCGGGATGGGTTCGTTTATCTTTACATCCAATTATGACAAATGAAGAACTTTTGTTTATTTGTGACGCCATTCAACAAGTGGCTTTAAATCATCAAAATTGGCAAAACGATTATAAATACAACAAGGCTTCGAACGAATTTGAGAATCTTGAAAATGAAAATGCTATTGAAGAAGAAGTGAAAGAATGGTTTATTTTAGAATAAATCTTATATATTAGATTTTATCTTAAATAAACATATTTCAAACACAAAAAAAATCCCAGTTCGTTAGCATTGGGATTTTTTTGTTTCTATAATTGATTTGGAATTACGAAAAAACCAATCAAATTTTTAATAGCTAACTTGCTTTTTCCCTGAATTGCGCAGGAGAAATTCCTTCTTTATTTTTAAAAAACCGGCTAAAACTTTGTAAATCTTCATAACCCAAATCATACGCAATTTCTTTTATTGATAATTGTGTATAACGAATTTGCTTTCTGGCATGAATCATAATTCGGTCATGAATAATGCTTAAAGGTGGTCTTTCAGAAACAACAGCAAAAAGATTGGATAAGGTTTTAGGTGATTTATTGAGTTTTGAAGCATAGAACGCAACATCGTGATGTTTGGCAAAATGGCTTTCAACTAAATAATTAAACTCTCGGATAATATCGGCCTGATTATTTTCAAGCTTAATATAATCAGTAGTCGACATCAGGCTTCTGGCGCACAAAATCAAAATTCGTTTTAACATCGATTGCAGCATATCGATTTGTAAATTGTCTTTGGCATCCATTTCCGTTAGCAAAATGTCCCATGAGGTTTTCATACTTTCAAGATAGTTTTCCGGAATCGAAACAACCGGAATTCCCATTGCACCGTAAAACAAAAGTCCTTTACTGCCAACTTCATTATCGTTATTAATGATGCAATAAAAGTTTTGATTAAATCGTAACATTTTTGCCATTTCAACTTCTATAGAATCAATTTGGTGAAATTCTGTCAAAAAGATAATATCATTTTGAGACAAACAGTATTTAACTTTATCTACCGTTATATTCATTTCAGAACCCGTATTCCAAATCAACGTTAATTCAGTGTCTTTCGCCCCAAAAATCAAATCTTTATTTTCAGGATTAATATCCGTTAAAAATAAATATTCGTGTGAGGTTCCTTTATAAATCATGGTACTAAATATATCGGTTTTTAAGATGTAAATATAATTATTATGGTAAAAAATGCCTTATGATATTTTAGAGAAAATTCACATGCGTTTGGGAATATCTTTCAAAAAAAGACATTAAAAATCCTGAATACCATCTTTTTGATGCGGGACATTTTGCTGTAGTTATGGTTGGATAATAAATTGTATATTTATAGAACTTCTCGTTTAGATTGAAAACTCTGATAATTTATTTCTAATTAAGGAAAAATAGCCAACTCTTCGGGAAAATTTGTCTAACCCCAACGGCAGAAATAAGTGCAATTTTGTATTGGCAGGAATCAAATATTTTCAGAACAATCTAAAATTTTCAATTATGAATTACGCACAATTAGCATTTACAGATACCATAAAAAAAATTCAGGAAGAAGCTGGAAGCAGAAATTCGTATGATCGTGTAGAAAAAATGTCTGTTGTTGACGGATTAACGGATAATGAAATTCGTTTTATTGGCGACAGGGATAGTTTTTATATGGCAAGTTTTGGAGAAAATGAATATCCGTATATTCAACATCGCGGCGGACCGGCAGGATTTATCAAAGTAATCGATAATAAAACAATCGGATTTGTTGATTTTTCCGGCAACAGGCAATTTATTTCAACAGGTAATATTTCTAAAAACGAAAATGTGGCTTTGATTTTAATGTCATATCCGCAAAGAGCGAGATTAAAAATATATGCACATGCAAAAACGGTTGATTTAAAAGATCATGAAGCATTATACGAAAGACTGAAACCCGAAGATTATAAATTTCGTCCTGAACGAATGATGATTTTTGAAATTCAGGCGTATGATTGGAATTGCCCGCAGCATATTACGCCCCGTTATACAACAGAAGAAGTAGAAGAAGCTTTGTTGCCTCAAAAAAAATACATTAATGATCTGGAAAACAAGATAAAAGAACTTGAATTGAAATTGGCAGATAAATAAAATTATAAGATGAATATTGATATTTTGGCATTTGGCGCACATCCTGATGATGTAGAATGTGCTGCTGCAGGTATTGTTTTGAACACAACATCAAATGGAGGAAAAGTTGTTATTGTTGATTTAACCAGAGGAGAACTTGGCAGTTTTGGTGATGAACATTCAAGAAAAGATGAAGCAACAAAAGCTTCAAAAATGCTCAGTCTTTTTGAAAGGGAACAATTAGATTTAGAAGACGGAAACATAGAAAACAATCATCAAAACAGGTTAAAAATAATTCATCTTATTCGAAAATACCGACCTAAAATTATTTTGGCAAATGCGATTAAAGATCGTCATCCCGATCACCATAAAGCAGCTCAATTAGTTGCAGAAGCTTCTTTTTTATCGGGTTTAAAAAAAATGGAAACGTTTGAAGAAGGAAAAATCCAGGAAAAATGGCGACCTGATGTTGTATATCATTATATTCAGGATCAGTTTATAGAACCCAATATTGTAGTCGATATTAGCGCTTTTTTTGATTTGAAAATGGAAGTAATTAAAGCGTATAGTTCTCAATTTATTACGGCGCACGATAATAAAGCCAATGGCATTTTGAATTTACTGAAACAAATTGAAAGTACGAATCAAATTTTTGGCCGTGCCATTAATGTAAAATATGCCGAAGGACTTACAAGTGAACGCTACATTGGCACTAAAAATGTTTTGGATTTGTTGTAAAGGCAAATACGATTAATTTCTATTTATTAATCGAATCAATTATTTTTTCTCGATGGCTAAGTCCCCAATTTACAAGTGTTTCTGTGACTGGCAAGACTGATTTTCCATATTCTGTAATGGCGTAAACAACCGTAACAGGTTTTGTTTCCTGAGTTGTTCTGCTTACAAGTAAATTGATTTCTAATTCTTTTAATTCCTTGCTTAGCATTTTGGCCGAAATACCATCGATTTCGCGCTGCATTTTCTTAAAATGAATTACCTGATTTGTTCTGTTGGTCAAGAAACGTAAAATCATCAATTTCCATTTACCTCCCAAAACATCAAGACTATCCCGCATTGCCATAAGTTCTTCAGAACATTTGGCTTCACGAAGAATTCCGTTATCATTAATTTTTGCCATACTAGTTTCTCTTTGGTAACCGGTTACCATGTGTTAACCTATAACAAAAATAAAGTATTGCTGTTATACTTTTGTACAACAAAGACATAAATATGAAAGCAATTGTATTACATAACAACAACGAATTTCTATTAGAAGAAGTAGTTATTCCACAACCAAAAGATTCTCAGATTTTGGTAAAAATTATGGCTTCAGGATTTAATCCTATTGATTATCAAATGACAGATCATGATGCTTCTGAAAAAAAGCTGCTGCATTCACCTATTCTTGGTCGTGAATTTTCTGGCATTGTAACAGCTTTGGGAGAAAACGCAACGCAGTTTAAAGTAGGCGATCAGGTTTTTTGTGGTTCCGGAAGTATGGGTTCTAACGGAACTTATGCCGAATATATTTGTGTTCCGGAAGAAATTGCTATGCTTATGCCTGATACTATTTCTTTTGAAGAAGCCGCAGCATTGCCATCTGCAGGACTTACGGCGCTACAATGTATAAATCGTATGCAGGCAAAAATAACAGATTCTATTTTGATTACAGGCGCTGCGGGCGGAGTAGGGAATATACTCGTGAAATTATTGCTTGCTAAAGGTTATGAAAATCTGATTGTTACAGCCGGAAACGAGAATAGTATTGCATCATTAGTAAAACTCGGAATAAAATCTGAAAAAATTATTAATTATAAAAATCAAGATATATACGAAGCTGCTTTGGCTTTAAACAATACTAAAAAATTTCCTTTTGTTGTTGATTTAGTGGGAAATGAAATTGCAGTTGTTGCAGCCAGGCTTTTGCAAACCAACGGAATTTATGTTGATGTAACCAATTTTTCTACTTCAGATTCTCGCGAAATACTATTTAGCAAAGGCGCAACAATCCTGAACATTTCTAATTATGCCTACGGACTTGAAAAAAACTACACCTATTATAAACAAGGTTTACAGGAATTAGCAATTTTATTGCAGCAAAAGTTGATTACGCCTCCAACAATTGAAATTATAGGTAAACTTGAAACTGCTACGATCTTAAAAGCGCATACCAAACTTCGGGAAAATAAAACCGAAGGAAAGAAATTAATAATGCAAATTGTTTAGATTAAATTTCAATCTTGAATTTGAATTTAATTCTGTTTCAAAGTTATAAACAATCCACTGTTAATAAGCCCTAAGCAGACATATAAAATGATTAAGAATTAAAATAAGACGTTTTATTGAATGATTTTTTTAAAAATAATCTCTGAGATGGAAGAATTGAAAAGTTTGCTTAAAACTAAATTATGAAGGTTATTTTTTATTTGAAAAATCTATTAAATTCGTGTTTTTAATAGAAAGTATAAATAATAAAAAGCGCTTATAGAAAGCGCTTTTTTAATAGATTATTTATTTCATTACCAAAATTTCTCTGTGCCTAAACTCGTATGCCAGAAACTATCCGGAAATTTTAATCCGGCTCCAATTGCTCTGTCCATGCATGCATGTGCCAATAATATAATACCAACTAACATAAGAGTTCGGTTTTGTTTGGCAAGGCCAATAAGTCCGATGATTACTGCAGTTCCTTTAAAATGAACAATGTTATACGAAACTGCTCCAACAGCAGGATTTATTAGGTAACCAATCATACCGAAATCCGGTAGTAAAAGTAAAACAGGAAACCACCACCATTTTAGATTGAAACGTGAAAATAAATAGATACAACCCAGAAACATAATCAGTTCTTCAATTTTAATTAGAATTTCCATAGAATTTGTTTTTTAATTTTAATAAATTATTTCAAACAAATGTAATATGGTGTATTCTACAAAAATTGTATCAAAACGAAATCAGGTTACTGGATTGCAAATATCTTGTTGAAATTTGACGTATTTAGTGGGACTAATATTGATATAATGTTTAAAATCATGTATCATTTGACTTTGATCGTAATAACCGCATTCGGCTACAACATCAAACCAATCTATTTTTGAAGTGCCTGGAGCTAGTTTTTGTATAAGATCAATCGCTTTTAAAAACCTTTCGTACCGACTGAGTTCTTTAGCAGAATAACCAAAATGTTTTTTATGGTTGAGTTGCATATTGCGCTCTGTCTGGCTGTTTTGGCTCGCTACAGATTTTATGGGATTTAAGGTTTGTTCCCTGAAATTGGCTAATTGCTCTGCAACTTTATTCCGATTCTTTAAATAAGGTTCACAAAAATTCAAAATGTGTTTTACTTTTAAATTTACATCGCTTATTTTGTTGAGCTCATGCCATAAAATAGTAAAACAATCTTCATTTAATAATTCATCAGGATTCATTGGTACATGTTCTGCCATACAAACATTGCCAAAAAAACGGTAAAAAGCATCATCTTTAAAATTGACCGTTAATATTTCAGTATTTGGAGGCAGCGAATATTCAAATGCTTGTTTTATCGGGCCAAGCATAAGATATTTGTCTACTTCGATATTCGTGTTTTGTTTGGAATGAAAGGAAGGTTTTGCTCCAAAATTGAAAGCCATAATCGTTTGAAAAGATGGTAATAAAGTTTTGGTAATGATTTGATCTGATTTATTTTCTGCAAAATAAAAATGAGAAAAAACGTCCTCAAAAGCTTGAGGAACTGCTATTCTAAAATTGTTATATCCAGGAATATTTTCTTCCATTTTTGTTTATTTTTTTGCTACGAATTTCGCGAATTTGCATTAATTAATTCGTGTAAATTTGTGCAATTCGTGGCAAACTTTCCCTTAATTGAACTTTTGTCTGAATTCTAAAGGCGAATATTTTGTTTTGGTTTTAAAGAAGCGACTAAAAGATTGAGGATGTTCAAAACCTAATTCGTAAGCAATTTCAGAAACGGAAAGATTTGTAATAGATAATTTTTCTTTTGCCTTTTCTACAAGTTTGTTATGAATGTGTTGTTGTGCATTTTGACCTGTTAAAGAACGAAGCATATCACTGAGATAACTTGGCGAAATATTAAGATGATCCGAAAGATATTGCACTGTCGGAATTCCTTCTTTTAAAGTATTTTCATTGTTTAAATAATTGTCCAGAAGTTCTTCTAATTGTTCTAATAATTCGTTGTTTACGGCTTTTCGGGTTATAAATTGACGTTTATAAAAACGATTGGCATAACTCAGTAATAATTCAATTTGAGCAATAACAACATCCTGACTAAATTCATCAATCCTGCTGTTCAATTCTCGTTCTATAATCTTAAATACAGATAAAATTATTTCTTTTTCCTCATCAGACAAATGCAAAGTCTCATTGATTGAATAAGAAAAGAAACCATATTGTTTGATTTTTTTTGCCAAAGGATAAGAAAGCAAAAAATCCGGATGAATGAGCACCGTAAATAAGGAGCAATGTCCGTTACCGTTCGCTTCATCGTTACTGCCAATTAACTGATTAGGCGAAGCAAACAATAATCCGCCACCATCAAAATCATAATAACTCTGACCGTATTTTATTTTGCCGCTCACTCTGGTCTTATAAGATATTTTATAAAATTGCAATACATGAGATCCAGATGGTCCGTTAGCAATTAGATCAGTATTCGTGTTATTGATCAGACTTATTAACGGATGTTGGGGCTTGGGCAAACCAAATGCCAAATGCGCTGCGGCTAAGGAATCAAATTCCTGACGGTTGTTGTCTTCCATTTTCATTTTATAAAATTAAGAATATAACCGATAGCATTTATGTTATCGGTTATAAAATTTAGACGTTATTGTTCTTTAATTAAATCAATTAACCTTGCGCTGCTTTTGCAACATCATCCCATTCTTCCCATATTTTTATTCTTTCTGCATACGTTTCTTTTACAGTTGAAAGATTGCTGCTGCCAATAAATAATCGTAAAGGAGGATTTTCTGCATCTACAACTTTAAATATTGCTTCTGGCGTTGCTTCGGGATTTCCTCTTTCCAGACTCATTAACTGTCCGAAAAAGTTTTCTTTAAAATCAGTATAAATGTCCATGCCTTCAGCAAACTTCAAAGATTCCTGACTTCCAAATTCTGTAGCATAAGCTCCAGGCTCAATAATCGTTACTTTAATACCAAAAGATTTTACCTCTAAAGCAAGACTTTCATGAATGGCCTCGAATGCCCATTTTGAAGAACAATAATAACCAATAACGGGTAATGTTATGTGACCAACATTGCTTGATGTACCCATTATATGCCCACCGCCTTGTTTTCTTAATAAAGGCAATGCAGCCTGAATAACAGCAAGAGTTCCAAAAATATTGGTTTCATAAAGCGCACGAACCTCGTCTGCATTGGCTTCTTCAATGGTACCAACAAGCGAATATCCGGCATTGTTAAGTACAATATCGAGTCTTCCGAAATGTTTGTAAGCTTGCTCTACAGCCGTTTTTACCTGATCAGGTTTAGTAACGTCAAGTTCTAAAGTGAGTACATTGTTTCCGTATTTTTCCTTAAGATGGGCGATACTTGCCAGATTACGTGCGGTGGCTGCAACTTTGTCTCCGCGTTTAAGCGCAGCATCGGCCCAAACACTTCCAAATCCGCGAGAAGCACCGGTTATAAACCAAACTTTATTTGAAGCTGAAGCATTTTGATTTGCATTCTCGTTTGTAATTTCATTTTGATGTGACATGATGATATATATTTAAATTAATACAGCAAAGTTCAGGAGATGTCCCGAAGAACATGTAGCTTAAATGAGGAATTTTGTAACACAAATGAGAATGCCTTAAAAAAGTTAAGTCTTTATCTAACAATGATTCATTGCTAAATAAAGACTTAAATAAAATTTAAAAGTAAAGTAGTTATAAAATAATCCTACTTTTCTTTATACAAAATAATTGTAGCTTTATACCCTTTTCCAACATTCCATTGGCTATTTTCTATCACTTTTCCTTCATCATCAAAAACCTGAAATTCAGCTGTATTTGGCGAAGCAGAACCTTCGTTTAAAGCTTCAAAATCAATTTTATTCATTCCTTTAACCAAAGTTATTTTAAAGCCTTTAAATTCCCCAACCAAATTAACTTCCGGTTCAATAACTTTATCATTCAGATAAACTCTAATCTTATCGCCATCTACAAAAGCAGCATCACGATATCGAATTGTAGAAACAGATGTGTTTGTTACAAAACCTCCCAGATATTCATTTCGTCTGTAAAAAATGCCTTCAACATTGGCTTCTTTTTTATACAAATTACTATTATTAAAAAGCTCATCCGGATTGATTTTTAAAACCGTTTGTTCTTTCAAAGGCGCGGGATCATTTGGGGGCGTTTCTTTTGGTGGTATAACTTCTTTATTTTCAGGATTTATAGGTTTTATCGGAGTGAATTTACTATTACCTTCTTGTGCAAATCCTTGTAAAGACGCAACAGTAATAATAATTAAGAACAATATTTTTTTCATATCTGTTTTTGTAGTAATAAATATATTTATAAGTGGTATTCCTTAATATATAACATCTAAATCATAGTATTTATTGCCTAATGAGGAATTGATTCTTAATATATTTTTAATTAATCAATCTTATATGCGTCATCAGCAAAAGTTTCGGGTTCACGATCATTTTCATCGTAATCTTCTACCAAATCATCATCCATATCATCTTCGTCTAAATCTTCTTCATCTTCCAAATCATTCTCATCGTAGTCATCTTCAAGATCTTCCTGATCGTCTCTCTGAATTGCATCAGAAAATTCAAGATCTAAAGCCTCATCTTCATTTAAAGCTTCTTCTTCAAATTCATTTTCCTCACTAATATGTT
Organism: Flavobacterium sp. LC2016-13; assembly: GCF_009707955.1. Classification (GTDB taxonomy): domain Bacteria; phylum Bacteroidota; class Bacteroidia; order Flavobacteriales; family Flavobacteriaceae; genus Flavobacterium. The sequence continues at coordinate 447,142 of NZ_WMDQ01000002.1, forward strand.
CTTTTTGATATTGGTCGACATAGCTTTGATTATCGTTTGTGAAATTATTCTCATCCTGATCGTAATTTCTATTGGTATCTGTTGTCATACTATTTTTCTTTAGATTGATTTATAAGATTTCGAAATATTAATTTGCTTTAAAAATTTCGACTTAATCAAAATTAGCGTGATGTGTTGCAAAATCTATTATACTATTATGGCTGTCATTTATTTAATTTTAATGTGCGAAGCTTTATAAGCTTTTGAATAACGAGAAAAATGCAGTTTTTGACTTTTTGCGATTAATGTAATTTTGCACAATAATTCTTGTTTTAATAAAGATAGTTCTATCTTTACGTCAGATTTTGGTCTATTATTTATAATATTTTACAAATAATAGTTAAAAGGGAATCAGGTGTAAATCCTGAACAGACCCGCTACTGTAAGTTCTATATAAGTCTTTAAACGTTACTAATGCCACTGTTTGCCACGGCGAATGGGAAGGTTGTTTTAAAGATGGAACAAGTCAGGAGACCTGCCACAATCACATAGTTTAAGACTTTCGTGGAATAAAGTTGAACAACAAGAATTGACCTGTTATTATATAACAGGATTATCTCTTATTGCTTTTAATTATTACATCCCGGAGTTTATTTAATTAAAACAGTGATGTATAATACAAAAAAACTACTCTTATTTATTTTTATCTTTTTTGCTTCGTTTGTGCTTCATTCACAAGTGTCAAATGATAGTTTACGGCTTTTAAAAGAAGTAGTATTAAAATCAAAACCGTATCAGGAAGTAATTCCCGTACAAACGCTTTCAGGAAAATTACTTGAAAATTTAGCCAGCCATAATGTTGCTGATGCTCTCAGGTATTTTGCGGGAACCCAAATTAAAGATTATGGCGGACTTGGCGGTCTTAAAACCGTAGATGTTCGTAATATGGGAACGCATCACGTAGGTGTTTTTTATGATGGTATTCAGTTAGGAAATGCCCAAAACGGAGTTACAGATTTAGGGAAATATTCTCTGGATGATATGGAATCCCTGACGATGTATAACGGTCAGAAAAGTGAAATATTTCAATCAGCAAAAGACTTTGCAGCGGCTTCTACAATCTATTTAAGAACAAAACGTCCTGTTTTTACTGCCAATAAAAAATCAAATTTATTAGTTCGGTTCAAAACAATGTCTATTAATTATTTTGATCCTTCTTTGAGATGGGAACAAAAATTGAGCGACAAAGTAAGCATGAGTGTAAGCTCTGAATATATAAAATCGAACGGGCAATATAAATTCAGATATAAAAGAAATAATCTCGATGGTTCTGTAGCTTACGATACTACCGCAACCAGAATGAATAGTGATATAGCGGCTTTACGAATAGAATCCGGACTTTACGGAAAAATAAATAATGGTTCGTGGGATACCAAAGTTTATTATTATGATTCTGATAGGGGCGCACCGGGAGCAATTGTAGAGAATAAATTTTCTGACGGTTACAGGCAATACGACAAGAATTTTTTTGCACAGGGAACCTTCATTAAGGATTTTACAAAAAGATATAAATTTCAGGCCAGAGGAAAATATGCATATGATTATACACATTATGTCGCCAGAGATACTACTAATATATTAGGTGAAACTGTAACCGAAGGAGCGCAATCTGATGACAGTTATTTTCAACAGGAATATTACTTCTCAGCCCTCAATATGTATAGCATATTGCCAACGTGGGATATTTCATTATCTACAGATTTTCAGTACAATAAACTAAACGCTACAAGAAAAGGAATTCAGACTCAATTTTCATTTCCACAGCGTTATACCGCATTATTTTCTCTTGCAAGTACATACAGAATTGGAGGTTTTAAAGTTTTAGGAAGCGTTGTAGGCACTCATGTTCAGGAAGAAGTGCGATATAATGCAAAAGCTCCTGATAAAACCGAATTTACACCCGCATTATTTTTAGGTTATACACCATTTAAAGACTATGATTTTAATCTAAGGGCATTTGCAAAACGAATTTTCAGAATGCCCACTTTTAATGATTTGTATTATACAATGGTTGGTTCAAGTACTTTAAAACCTGAATATATGAACCAGTACGATGTTGGATTTACTTATAATTTACCTGTAGAAAATGGTTTTTTTGATAAATTTTCTATTCAGGCAGATGGATATTATACCAATACCAAAGATAAAATTGTAGCTGCTCCAACCGGAAATTTGTTCCGCTGGATGATGACAAATATTGGACAGGTAAAAGGGAAGGGAATAGAATCGGTTATCAATATGGGGTTTCATATCAATAAAGTAAACTTAACCACGAACCTTACTTATACTTTTTCTGAAAGCAGGGATTACACAAAATTTGCAGGTTTGGAATTATCGTCATATGGCGATCAAATACCGTATACACCGTGGCATAGTGGCTCCGGAATATTAAACGCCAGTTATGAGTCGTGGAATTTTAATTACAGCTTTATATATGTTGGAAAACGCTATAACGGTAACGTAAATAATATTAAGATTAATGAAGTGCAACCGTGGTATACTCATGATTTATCAGTACAAAAATCTTTTTCATTTTCTAATTACAGATTAAAAGGTGCAATAGAACTCAATAATGTACTCAATCAAAATTATGAGGTAATATACAATTACCCAATGCCGGGACGAACAATGAAATTTATAATAAGCATTGAACTATGAAAAAGATAATCACAAAATTAATTCTCAGTTTATTTATAGTCCTGGCTTTTACTTCCTGCCGGGAGGATGAAACCGTTTTTCCGTCGACAGATAAAAGTGTTGCTGCGCCAAGAAGCGACGGCAATATAGAAGGTTTTTATCTTCTTAACGAAGGAAACATGGGAATGAACAGAGCGAGTATAGACGTGTTTAATTACAGAACGGGAAACTATACAACAGATGTTTATTCAGAACGAAATCCGACAGTTGTAAAAGAACTGGGCGATGTTGGAAACGATATTCAGATATACGGTAACAAGGTCTACGCAGTTATAAATGTTTCAAACAAAGTAGAAGTTTTAGATAAATGGACCGCAAAACGTATCAAAAAAATAGACATTCCCAATTGCCGTTATGTGACTTTCTACAAAAATAAAGCCTATGTAAGTTCTTATTCCGGTCCCGTAGCCATTGATCCTAATGCAGAAATAGGTTTTGTTGCCGAGATTGATACTACAACATTAGAAATAAAACGAAAAGTTACAGTAGGGTATCAACCGGAACAAATGGTCGTACATAACGGGAAACTTTATGTAGCAAATTCTGGAGGTTACAGAGTTCCTAATTATGACAGAACTGTTTCTGTAATTGATCTTGAAACCTTTACCGAAACAAAAAAAATAGATGTTGGTATAAATCTCTACGGCATGCAAATAGATAGTCGCGGAGATATTTATGTGAGTTCAAGAGGAGATTATTACAGTACATCTTCTAATCTTTTTGTAATTGATTCTCAAACAGATGAGAAAAAAATGCAACTCGATATTCCTGTTTTGGGAATGTGTCTCGTTGATGATTTGCTCTATTTCTATAGCGTAGAGTGGAGTTATCTAACCAATAGCAACAAAATAACTTACGGAATATTTGACACTAAAACCAAAAAAGTAATTAGCGATAAGATTATTACAGACGGAACAGACAAACAAATCATGATTCCGTATGGACTTCAGGTAAATCCGGAAACAAAAGAAATTTATATCACCGATGCTCAGAATTATGTAGTAACGGGTTATATCTATTGTTTTACGCCTGAAGGAAAATTAAAATGGAAAACTACAGCAGGAAATATTCCCGCACATATTGCCTTTATAACCAAAAAATAAAAAAAATGAGCCAGAGATTTTTTAAATATTACCGAATCATAGTATTTGCTTTTTTGTCAATACTATTGACAAATTGTTCAGGAGGCGATAACGATACTTCTGAGTCGGGCGGGGGAGAAACTGCTAATAATGAATTTAAAACACAACGTTTTACGATTGTTACTTTAAGTTCAAAAACAACTGCAAGTGCAGATGCAACTTACAATTGGACTAGCGAAACGGTCTCATCAGAAAATTATTCGTTAGCCAATACAACATCAAAAGAAGCCTTGTTTGCAGCAGCTGCAGAAGGAACGTATAAATTTAAAGTGGAAATTACTGATAAAGGAACCACACAGGAACAACAAGTTACTGTTGTTGTAACGGCAGAAACCAAAGAACTGAAAAACTACATCTCGAAAGTATTTGAATTTAAACCAGCTCCGGGACAATTTATCAATGATCTTCCAGCGGCAAATGATGGCGATACGGCAGAGAGAATATTAACAAGAGCCAATTCATATCTCGCGAAGAAAAGTGGAGATCTTATTTCGCTTGGTGCATTTGGAGGTTACGTGGTTTTTGGTTTTGATCACAGTATTGTAAATATAAAGGGCATACGTGATTTTAGAGTTTTAGGAAATGCTTTTTGGGCAGGAGCAAATCCAAATCCGAATGCTGAATTTAGAGGAGGAAGTAGTGAAGCAGGCGTAATAATGGTTTCTTACGACAAAAATAAAAACGGGCTTCCGGATGATGAATGGTACGAAATTGAAGGCGGAGGGCACAAAATGGAAAAGACTATTCGAAATTACGAAATTACGTATCACCGACCAGATCCTAATAAAATACCTGTTCCGGGTGGCGGAACGGGAACTGTTCTTTTTACTGATATGGAATATATCTACTGGAAAGACAATCAGGGAAAAGAAGGCTATCTAGCACAAAATAATGCCTATAATCATTCATTAGAATATTGGCCAAAATGGCTGAAAGATCAGGCAACTATCACTTTTAAAGGAACAAGATTACCGGATAATGCAGTAGATGAAAGCGGTAACGGAAGCTATTTTGTACAATATGCGTTTTTATATGGCTATGCCGATAATGCCCCAAACAACGATGACGATTCGGCCATAGATATTGATTGGGCAATTGATAGTAACGGAAAAAAAGTACAGCTTCCGGCTATTGATTTTGTAAAAGTTTACAATGGACTGAATCAGCAGGCAGGTTGGCTTGGAGAAACTTCAACTGAAATTATGGGAGCTACAGACCTGCATCTTTCAGGAGAAAATATTCCAACGCGATAATTATTAACTAGTATCAAATCAAATTATTATACCCGAATTATGAAAAAAAATGTTACCCGATTTTTATCACTGGCATTTGCATTCGCCTTTATAGGATGCAGTAGTGATAATGATAAAGCTGATGAAAATGCTAATACAATTGGCATTACACTTCAGGAAAAATATGAAACACCAACCTTTACGGTTTTAGATATTACAGCTTCTGATGCTGGTTCAACTGCTAAATATGAATGGATTATGATTAAAAATCCAGTCAATCAAGTCACAGATTCTGTTGTTGGAAACACGAAAGATTTACGATTTACGCCTATTTACGCCGGTTCTTATGAATTTACATTGAATGTAACTGCGGATAATAAAAAAGGATCAAAAAATACTATTGTGAATGTAACGAATGAAGTAACCAACTATAATCCGTACATCACACGCATTTTTGACTTTGATCCTGCACCGGGAATGTTTGCCAATGATATTTACAAAGATGGCAATTCTAAAGAAGATGTAATGAAAATAGCATTAGGAAGAATCAATGAAACCAATGTGGGTTATTTATTAGACTTAGGAGGTTTTGGAGGTTCTATTGTTGTTGGTTTTGATCATACGGTTGTTAATGTTTCCGGAGCAAGTGATTTTAGAGTTTATGGAGGAGATATTACGAATCCAACAGTACCAAAAGCAAATCCACCGGCACCAGGATTGATTTATGTGGCTTATGATAAAAATAAGAACGGAAAACCAGATGCCGATGAGTGGTATGAAATTATAGGAAGTCAGCACGCTAAAGCGAATACAATTAAGAACTTTAAAGTTACTTACCATAAAAAAGCTGCTGGAGAGCCTTTGGTTACAGGAAGTGCTCTTTTTTTAGATTATGAACACGTTTTTTGCGAAAATAATCAGGGAGAAACATATTACTTGGCAAGACCTAAATCTAAGAAGGAATTTTATCCTTTGTGGGCAACTCAGACTACAATTAGTTATGAAGGCCTGAAGCTTGATGTCGATTTCGCAGCAGCACGTGCTAATCAAACAACATTGTGGAATTCGACTCCTCCGGAATGGGGATATGTAAATGCCGTAAATCCAAATATTGATATTGACTGGGCAGTTGATAAAAACGGAAACAAGGCCAATCTTCCCGGAATAGATTTCATAAAAGTGGTTAACTGTGTGAGCGAACCAATGGGACTTTGCCAGCAACAATCTTCAATGGCAACTGTATTTGCAGGAGCTGCAGACCTTCATATATTAAAAAAGTACAATCTAAAAAAAGCAAATAATTAAGACGATGAAAAAGTATTTAAAGTATAGTTTATTTCTAATCGCTTTTGTTTCTTTTCATGCCTGCAGCAATGACGATTCAAAACAGGAAATAGTTACAGAAGAACCCGTAAAAGATCCAACAATTGCTATAAAATTAGCTTCAGAGTTTGCCGTACAAAACTATAATGTTACAGAAATAACTCCGGAAGTAACAATTGAAAATGCTAACGGAAAAACGGCATTGTACCAATGGTCAGTTAAAGTTTCAGGCAAAGATGGTGTTGCAAAAGATTCTGTTATCGGCGATAGCAAAACATTATTGTTTATTACGCCAAAAGCAAATAATTATGTGGTAGATCTTAAAGTTACAGTAGATAAAATTGTGAAAGAAGCTTCGACTAAAGTTACGGTTTCTGAAACCGGAAAAACTTATACTGCAAAAGCATTAAAACTTATCGATTTTTTACCTGCACCAAGCTATAATATTGGAAGTTACACCACAAAAGAAGAATCTCTACAGGAAACTCAAGTAAGTCTAAACGAGGGAGGTGCTGCTTATCTGGGAACATTTGGAGGATATATTGTCACTGCTTTTGACCATACCGTTGTTAATGCTTATGGTAAGCGTGATCTTAATGTTTTGATGGCAACCGGAACTGCTACCACAAAATATGCTCCTGTAAGTATAGCTGTAGCCTATGATGCAAATAAAAACGGAATAGCAGATGAAAACGAATGGTATGAAATCGCAGGAAGTGAATATTATAAATCTACAACGGTTAAGAATTATGAAATTACCTATCACAAACCAAATGCAAGTGCAAGTCCAATAGCGGGAGCTGCAACTTGGCAATACGACACAGCTTATCTTCCTTGGACAGATAACAAAAACGGATCTGGTACAATTACAAAAACCAATACACGCAGACGAAATAATTATTATCCGGCATGGGTAGGAGATACTTATACCTTAAAAGGAACAAAAGTATTTATACCAACAAAGGATGTAAGTGACGGTGCCGGAACAAGTTTTAACGTTGGAACTTTTGAATGGGGTTACGGCGGAATTAAAGATCCTTCGATAGATATTAGCTGGGCTGTAGACAAAGACGGAAAAAAAGTTCATTTACCGGGAGTAGATTTTGTAAAAGTTTATGTTTCAAGTTTTGCAGCATTGGGAGCCAACGATCTGCTGACAAGTGTTTTTCAGGAAGTATCAGACTTAAATTTCCCGAAGCAATAAATTTTAATGAACTAATTGGCGATAAGAACTATAATTAAAAATGCTTATATATAAATATTAACCTTAAATTTTATAAATCATGAAAAAAGTAGTTTATTTTTTGACATTAGGTTTGATGCTGGGCTTTTCGTCTTGCAGCAGCGACGATGAAGTTTTAAGTAATGAAACAGTTTCTACACTTAATAACTCAGGTAAAACAGCAAAAATAGCTGTAACAGATCCTTCTATAGGAACCACTACAACTCTTAATTTAACCAGCGCTTTGTTAAGCAGCGGTACAACAACGACAGGAGGAAAATATTGGGAGAATACGTATGTATCAAATACAAACTTAACGGTTGATATATTTAAATTTTCGCATACCGCAACATCTTCTGGATACAATTACTGGGACGGATTTATTGTTTCTAATGTAAATGATATTACCAATTATGCATCTGGTTCAGGATCTGGCGGATCTGATGGTTGGGTGCCTCATCAGTGGGGAGCTATGGCAGGAAGTGGCTTTGGAACTTCTTCTACAATTACGCCGGGAACACCAGGAACAACCGGAGATCCTTATATTGTAGCATATTGGTCAAGTTATTTAGATCCTCAAAATCCGGAAGGAAGTACTTTTAGCGAATCTAATTTTTCGAACTGGATTAAGATTGGAAATACAGGACTTTATGAAGTTAAAGGTTTAAAAATTAATATTCATCCATGGCCTTATTATGGTTGTCTTTATGGAGATGGATTCGCAAGAGCATTTACATCCGGAGACCATTTTGAGTTATTAATTTATGGAGTTGATGAAGATGGAGTAATTTCAGAACCTATTACACATTCTTTGGCAAATTATACCGGATCTTCTTTGGTTATGCCAACAGGTTGGGTAAATGTTAATACTACAAATTTGCATAACCTTGGAAATGTAAAATATTTAATATTCCAAATGGCTTCAACAGATTCAGATCCTATGTATGGAATAAATACAGCAGCTTATTTTTGTTTGGATAAACTTTCAGTACAACGTACAAACTAAATCAACAAATAGCAAAAGAGCCAATTTAATAATTGGCTCTTTTTTGTTTTAATAGAAATGAATAAACATAACTTTATCTTTTTCCTGATTATTTCTAATCATAAATTATTTAGGTAGTTTAGAAAGAAATGCAACTATATCTGCACCAATTTCTTTATAATGTGTCTCTAGCGCAAAATGCCCTGTTTTATAAAATTTAACCGTAGCATTTGGGTTATCTCTTTTGTATGCCTCGGCTCCTGCAGGAAGAAAATAAGGATCCTGATTGCCCCAAACTGCCAGCATCATTGGTTTTTTATCTCTAAAATAATCTTGAAATTTAGGGTATAATGCTACATTTGTTCTATAATCTTTTAAAAGATCAAGCTGAATTTCTGCATTTCCTGGACGATCCAAAAAATGCTGATCTAAAGTATACGTTTCCGGTGCGATAAGCGTAGGGTCAGAAACACCTTCATGATACTGAAACCAAGTTGATTCTTTAGTAACAAATGCCTTAAGCGCATCTCTGTTGGCTTGCGAAGGATCTTGCCAGTATTTCTGAATAGGATTCCAGCCAGTGCTTAAACCTTCCTCGTATGCATTACCATTTTGAGATATTATACCCGTAATTTTTTCCGGATTTGCAAGTACAAGTCTATAACCGGTTGGCGCACCATAATCAAATACATAAACAGCAAAACGTTTTAAACCAAGCTGATCGATAAATCCCTGCATCGTATGAGCCAGATTGTCAAAAGTATAATCGAATTTAAGATGATCCGGAGCGTCAGAAAAACCAAAACCAGGCAAATCTGGTGCAATCACGTGATACTTTTTACTCAGAATAGGAATCAGGTTTCTAAACATGTGCGATGAAGTAGGATATCCATGAAGCAACAATACTGTAGGAGCATCTTTAGAACCCGCCTCGCGATAAAAAATATTAAGATCGTTGACCTTTATATTGTTATAATGAATTGTCTCAGCTTCAGTTGAAGCTTTTTTTGCTTGCGCATTTACGAATATTCCGGGTAGGATTACGATTAGTAATATTGCTACCGATTTAATTATATTTTTCATGTTATCAATTGTTTAATACAAATTTACATTATACCTTTGATATTCAAAAACGATATATTGTGATGTAATTAATCACTAATTATGATGATATGAATAGTAATGATCTTAAAATATTTGAAGCTGCCGCAACACTAGGAAGCTTTACTAAAGCTGCGGAGGCGACTTTTACGGTACAATCTAATGTTACGGCCAGAATTAAAAATCTTGAAGAAGAATTTGGAGCTGAGCTTTTTAGAAGAGTTTCGCGAAAAGTAGTGCTTACCGAAGCTGGAGAAACTCTATTATTATATTCTAAAAAAATAGGACGATTGCTTGACGATGCAAAAAGTGATATTCAAAGCGTTGAACATATAAACGGAACGATAAGAATTGGATGTATCGAGACGACAATGGCACTTAAAGTTCCTGAAATTATTAGCAGTTTTGGAGAACTTTATCCAGCAGTTGAACTTGAATTTCATTCAGAAATGCTCCCAAAATTGATACGAGATGTACTTGACTATAAACTTGATGCAGCGTTTGTTGTCGCTCCAATGAATATTCCCGGTTTAGAACAGATTGTAGTTCGCGACGAGGAAGTTGTCATAATTGCTGCAGCAAATAATAACAAGCTTACTGATATATTAAAAGAAGATCCTTTAAAAATAGTTGTTTTTGATCAGGGTTGTTTTTTCAGGGCAAGACTAGAAACGTGGCTTGGTTCAAAAGGAATTCTGCGTTATAAAAGTACTGTACTTAATTCTATAGAAGGTATTATTAATTTTGTTGAAGCAGGTTTAGGCATTAGCATACTTCCGGCAGAAGTTATAAACCTCTATTACAGCAATCGAAATATAAAAACTTTTCCCATAAGCAAAGAATTATCTACAATGACCACATTGCTAATTTATAGAAATGATGAAATGCCTTCTAAAGCTTTAAAAGCTTTTTTAGATCAGTATCGATTAAATGATGAACAAGAAAACAGTAATTATATCCATTCTCCGGCTGCAGAATAATCATTTGGTAAATAGGTTAAATATTGAACCATTCTTGGGCTTTCACCATTATTAGGACTTGCACAATGAGGTAATCTATTGTCCCATATTATAAAATCGCCAGCATTGCCAATTATAGGTTCCGGTTGTAGTGTTTCAAGAGCTTTTTTTCTTGGGTTTTCATTTGGTTCAAGATTATTTAGCCAGTCATTTATTTTATTTTGAAATCCCGGAACACAATGAAAAGCACCATCATTTATGCCACAATCGGTAAGATAGAGAAGTCCCTGAAGCCCAAATGTAATGGGTAGTTTTAAACTTGTATCCCAATGCAGCGCGCTTCCTAAAAAAATAAAATTTTTATTTTGAGGCGGATTAAAACTTACTTTATCAATCGTTTTGTAAATTTTGGTTGAATTATAAAGCTGTTCATAGGCTTTTTTTATTCTAGGAGAAAATCTGTTTCTATTTAAGGTTTCATGGTCTGAAAAATTAAGCATTAATCCCTTTTGATTTTCGTGTCTTAAATACCAGGTTTCTTTTTTGTTGGGATCCATTTCTAGGAAATCCCAGATTGCTTTTTGTGTATTCTCGCAATCTTCTTTTGAAATAGCATTTTTTACAATTATGTAGCCATTTTTATTCCAAAATTCAAGATCTTCTTTTGAAAGAACATCATCTGTAAGATTTTCGAAATCTATTTTGTCGTTTTTCTTTCGGTTATTAATCCAAACTTTAAAATTTTCAAAATCAGGCTTTTCAGAATATAGAAATTGTAAAGTATCTTCCATACCAATACCAAATTCATATAAGATTTTCATTTCGTTATCCCAATTCTGAATATCTTCTAAAGTAGAAGTAGTGGAAGGATCTAATGTACGTTTCCATAGTTTTTCAAGAATATTCCAATGCATAGTTTTGAAGTCTTATTTTTCTAAAATATCAAGATTGATTAACTTTCGTAAGGCACAATAAATTTACAGATCATTTGCTAATAATTTACGGGTAATTATACTTGATTTTATATTTTTCGGGTTATGTAAATTGAGAGCAAATAGTAATGATTAATTAATATTAAGAATAAAATTGAAATGCTTTTTTTCTTCTATTTGTTAGAATTTAATTTCAGAAAAAATCTAAATCTATTTTCATTTATGAGAAAAATATTTTTACTACTATTAGCCTTGGTTTTACTCAATTGTAATGATGTTAAAAGGCAGGATAAAGGGATAGAAGTAAGTACAAAAAATAAAGCTGATTTAAAACAGTTTAAAAAGCCGGAAATATTCATCGGGCAAAAATCTTCAGAAGATTTTAATTCTTTTTTCAAATCTTTTTCTTCAGACAAGCAATTTAGAGTGGCTCACATTAAATTTCCTCTTGAGGGATTCAATTCAGATGAAAATGAATATAATTCAAAAAATAAACCTTATCACTGGGAAAAGGAAAACTGGCTTTTTTATTCAGAGGAAGATTTTGAAAATACGAAAAGTAAAGATGTGATAAAAACAGAAACAATTAAAAAAGATTCTACAATAATTTATAGAATCTATAAAGAAAATTCTGGATATGACATTCAATATGCTTTTAAAAAAATAGAGAATAAATGGAATCTTATATATTATTCGTATAAAAATTTATAAGAATATAAAATCAACCCGCCAGATAAAATATCCCGTAGGGATTATACTTAGATATTTTTTAGAACCAGCCTTATTTACTTAATGGGTAAATTATTAACTTAAATTTATTAATTAAAAAAATGATATATAAAGCATTAATATTTATCTCAATTTTGATAATTTGTTGTTCAAGTTATCAGAAAGAAAATAAATCAGTTTTTAAAGATGATGATATAATTCCTTGGTCAAATAAAAAATTGACCTGGGATGATTTTCAAGGTGTGCCAGATACCACTGAAGCATTTACGAAAGCTCTAACTCATTCTGTAATAAATTTTAAATATTATAACACTTATACTTATATTATTCAAACTAACTTTATTAAAAGCAAATCATGGACAGTAACTGCTCATAAGCAGACTTTGGATCATGAACAATTACATTTTGATATTACAGAACTCTATGCCAGAAAAATTAGAAGATCATTTGATAGCTTAACAGTAAAGAAAAATATTAGTAGTAAAGATTTTAATGAAATTTATAATTTAAACATTAAAAAATGTAATTCTTATCAGGATCTTTATGACCATCAGGTTTATGGAAATAATGTTAATCAGCAGAAATGGATCAAAAAGGTTGGTGCTGAATTATTAAAATTAAAAAAGTACGAATATATTTTAGAAGAATAAGTTTAAATAAATTAGTTAAACAAAAAATCCCATTTCATAATAGAAATGGGATTTTTTTATGTTGTTAATGAAACTTTTTTAATTATCACAAAAATCACCAATTTGCTTTAAATGTCTTTCAGTTTGGTATTTATTAAAGTTATCCCATTTTGGAGGAAAACTTGTTTTTTGCCCGCACATAGAATCCAGACAAACATTATTGTCTTTGTACATATCATGTAAAACAGCCAGAATTTTAAAGAAAAATTCATCTAACATTATAATCGTTTCAAATTCAGCTTTTAGTGCATTATAATTACTGTCTGATGGATTTAATAATTGTAATAAATCTAAAACTTCTTTCTTTTCTTCTTCATTGATTTCAGTTGCATAACCCATTTTTAAAGTTTTAAAAACTAAGTTATTCCAGGCTTTACTATCATGTCCCCATTGAACATCAGGTAAATTTAAAGAATGCTCACAAATAAGAATTATAGAAAAAAGAACATCATTTAAATATTCTGCCGGAAATTCATCAAAACTTCTGAATTCAAAACCACTTTGGTACATTTTTTCCTGATTAAAATCAAGACCAACTTCAGATAGCATTTCATATTCCATTTCAGCTTCAATCTGATCGCGCCACCAAATGTTTTCCTCTTTTTCAAATTTTAGCAATTTTCTAAAATTATCAACATTATAGGTTAAAATTTTACCTTTTGGCATCGCTTTATTGTACGTTCCTACGCCAATATAACGCGACATTGCATTTCGCATAGAACCCAGAGTAAATTTTTTGTCTAAACTGTATTTATCACTTATTACGCCCATAATATCAGGACTTCCAAGTGTTGCAATGAAAAAAGGCTCAAACCACTGCAATAAATAAATAGCGTTGGCATGTGTTTTTTCAAAATCAGTATAATCAACAATTCTGCTGTCCTCCGTTAATGATGGTAAAGTAATATGAAAATGATACGTTCCGTTATTAAACAAAACCAGGTTTTCCTGATTCGTCATAAACATATTAAGCCCATTGTTGTAATCAGGAAAATTTAGTTTTCCATTCAATACAGACGATTCGTTGATTTTATCAAGGAATAATTTTTTGGTAGCTTTTAATTCTTTACAAGAATCTGCAATTGTACGGTTTTCAAAATATTTAGTTACAAACTCGATAGAATCTCCATCAAAATGTACAGAACCCATTGTTTTATTTCTTTGGGTAATCATACTTTGAATATTATACGGCTGATCTTCAAGGAAAAGTTCCATGATCGATTTTCCAAGATATTCAGGATTTTCAAGTGGTTGTGCGATCACCTCACCATTTTCTGTATCAACCAATGGTTTTACAGGCGATAATGTTTTGTGTTGGTAATTAATATCCAGTTTTTCCAGCGAATGACTATTCATCATTCGGCTCACTTTATAATTTTCTTTCAAGCTAAAAGCTTTCTTCAAAATAGGAGCTAAACTTTCTGGTTTATAGCATTTTCTGTAGTCAATACTATATTTTTCAAAACCAATTTTTTCTTGTATAAACTCACCAGAAACTATTAAGGATTCTTCAAATTGCATATAGGTTTCGTTTTCTAATCCAATTCCCCAATAATATTTTTTTGTCTGATTGTCTTTCATTTATACTTGCTTTCTTTTTTAAGGTTATTATAGTTGTAAAGTCATTATTTTTTTAATCGAAATAGGAACCTAATTAGTTAAAATTAGAGACAGAAAACCTATAACGGATTAAGCATTATCGCCTCCATTATAAAAGTTTTTAGTTTACTTTTAAAAATATAGGAATTTATATTTTAGAAATTTTGCACTTGTATCGACTTAATGACAGATTAAAAAGTAAAATTTTATATTGGGGTAATAAAACTACTATTGTTATTAATCTCTTTTATATCAATAATTTAGGCAGAAGAATGGCGCAATCACAATTTTTGACATCCTTATTTTTTCTAAGTTGCAAAAGTAGTTTATTATTATCGTATTTGCAAGTGCTTAACAAGCTGATAATCAATATTTTTTTTTGAATGTTAGCGCAAATTATTGAATTGTATTTTTATTCATGGTAATAAAAGACATGAGAGGAATATAACTCGTCATTCCACCAATCTTTTCTAACTTCTGAAAAGTAATTATAATTAAGTTTTCCTGCTTGAGATTGTAGCGGATATACTACTTTGTTATTTTCGCGATACGCTTTATGTAAATCTGTTTCAGGAACAACAGGAACAATATGTCCGGAAAGTCCTTTTTCTTTTCTTTTGGCACAAATCATTCCAATTCCGCCATTAGTATTTACTTCATTCTGAATTTCATCAACAGAAAACATTCTTTTCCATCCAAAACTGGCTCCCCATTGTAAAAACCAATCGTGTATCGCGCTTGAGTAAATACGATCTACAGTTTCTTCAAAAATGGCTTCAACTTCTTGTCCATTTAATATCTTTTCAAGAGATTCGTCTGTCCACCAAACCGTCGGGAGATACACTTTAGAGAAATAACAATAATCATAAGAGTATACATTGCAATAGGTATCTTCTACAGTTCTTTGATATCTGATGTTTTGTTCAACATCCAATTTATCAATAAGTTGGTGAATGCTTTCTTTTTTACTCGCAATAGTAGTCAAATCTCTAAACGGAATAGTGGAATCCGCGATAGGTTTTTCTTTCATTTCCATAGAATCTAATCGAGATTCAGGATCTGGTAATAAATCGGCTTTTTTTATTTGACTATTCGGTATCGGATTATCATCCAATTGTACCGATGCTACTGATACGGTAGATTCTTCCATCTTAACTGCTTAAAATTATCTGGTTTTATGTTATAGAAATTAACCATTATTACAACATATTATTGTGAACCAAAAAGTAAATATAGTTATTTAACTTTCTAAAGGCTTACGAATAAAGACAAATTATAGAAAATAAGAATCGAATTAACACAAAAAGGCAAACTATAAGTTCGCCTTTTTGTGTTTGAAACAGTTAAGTTCAATAACTATTTGTCTTCGTTGTCATTATTTTTCTTTTCATCATTTGAAATCACATGTTGCTTATTTGCAATTTCTTCCTGACTTAAAGTGTTTTGTGACTCAACATATTTACTATTTTCCGGATTTTTAAGATCTTCAATAAACTCTTCCTTATATTGATATGGATCTTCGTCTCTCGCATAATTGTCATTATCGACAAGAGTATCTTGTTCTATATAATCAGGATCACTTTCTCCAAATTCTAATTTATCTTCCTGATTTGGTTTTTGTTCATATTGATTTTCATTTAATATATAACTTCCATCAATAAGCGTATTTTGATCAATATAATCAGGATCTGTCTGACCATATTCGTGGTTGTTTTGCTTTTCCATAATATTGCTTTTTTTTAAAATTATAATTTCTAACTCTTCAATTTTCTTCTGATTTTGAAGAACCCAAATTCGATATATTACAAATTTACTTTAGATGAATACAGAACTTATTACAGAAAAATAAAGTATAATTGCATAATTAATAGCTGGTTATCCAATAACTTAAAATTGATACAAATGATAAAATTTAACTATGCCGATTTTGAAATAGTAAAAAATATTGCTTTATCATTCCCCAATACCGAAGAAGGAATTTCGCACGAAGGAACGCCATCAGTAAAAGTTCGCGGTAAATTAATGTGCCGACTTCATGACAGCGGAGAATTTATTCCTATTCGGTTAGATTTTGAAATACGGGACAAGTATCTGGATAGTCATCCCGAAATTTTTCATTTGCCCGACCACTTTAAGGCGTATCCTTATATCTGTATGTGGCTGCATAATTACGATCGGAAATTATTAACCGAAATACTTGAACAGAGTTGGAAAGGCCTTTCAACTAAAAAACAAGTAATTGAATATAATGAAAGAAAAGCCGCAAATAGTGGAAGATAAATAGTATTGACATAAATTTTTAAAACCTTTTTTATTTTAAATATCAAGACCTCCATAATAAAATAGCGAAATAAAATAAAATTACAAATCAGTTTGTTTTTAATTCGATGATTTATAGTGATTTATATTTATGGTATATTCATTGTTTATTAGTAAATTTAATTATTGTCTTTAATAGTCTTTTATAGAACTCAAAAAAAGCTTTATAAAAAGAGGTAAAAGGCTGTCTAATTTTTTTTTAATATAATTCGTTAATAACCGATAAATATATAAATATGGAAAATGTAAAAGCATCTTTAACTGCTATTGATAGTTTGTTTTTAGATGAAAATAGTATCCCCCAAGAATATCAGATTTCAGAAATCCATCAAAGAGAATATCTCTTAAACGGTAAATTAGTTCCGTGGAACGGAGACGTTACAGAGGTTTTTTCTCCCGTTTTTGTGAATGGTGCTGACGGACTTAAACGTAAACTGGTTGGAACAATTCCGCATACTTCTGCAAAAGAAGCATTAGAATCGTTAGAAGCAGCTGTTGCAGCTTACGACGACGGGCAAGGAGTTTGGCCAACAATGAGCGTTGAAGACAGAATTAAATGCATGCAGAAATTTGTGTATTTAATGATTCAGCAACGTGAATTAGTTATTAAACTTTTGATGTGGGAAATTGGAAAAAGTCTTCCTGATTCTACCAAAGAATTTGACCGAACTGTAGAATATATCAATGCCACAATTGATGCCTTAAAAGATTTAGACAGACAATCTTCACGATTTGAAGAAGCAGAAGGCGTTTTGGCTCAAATCAGACGATCTTCTCTTGGTGTTGTTTTGAGTATGGGACCATTTAATTATCCTTTAAATGAAATTTTTACCACGCTGATTCCGGCCTTAATAATGGGAAATACCATTTTATTTAAACTTCCAAAACATGGTGTTTTAGCGCATTATCCGTTATTGAATGCCTTTAAGGAAGCATTTCCTCCGGGAACGGTAAATACACTTTACGGAAGAGGCGCAGAAATTATTTCTCCATTAATGGAAAGCGGAAAAGTAAATGTATTGGCTTTTATTGGGTCAAGTAATGTCGCAAATGGATTAAAAAAACTGCATCCAAAAGCCAACAGATTACGTTCTATTTTAAGTCTTGATGCAAAAAATGCGGCCATTGTAACCAAACATGCCGATATAAATGTTGCTGTAAGTGAATGTTTACTTGGTTCATTATCGTTTAACGGGCAACGCTGTACGGCATTAAAATTAATTTTTGTGCAGAAAGAGATTGCCGATGAATTTGTTCAAAAATTAAGCGAAGCTGTTGCAGCCTTAAAACCGGGACTTCCGTGGGATAAAGATGTGAAAATTACACCGCTTCCGGAATTTGATAAACCGGCTTATCTTAAAAATTGTCTGGATGATGCTTTGGCAAACGGAGCAAAAATTATAAACGAAAACGGAGGATATACTAATAATTCATTCGTTTTTCCGTCTGTTGTTTATCCAGTAAATGATAAAATGAAATTATATCACGAAGAACAATTTGGTCCAATTATTCCGGTTGTTCCTTTTGATTCTATCGATGAACCAATTGATTATCAAATTAATGCTTCGCATGGAATGCAGGTAAGTATTTTTAGTGAAGATCCGAGAGAAGTAGCCAGTTTAATTGATCCGTTTGTGAATTTGGTAAGCCGTGTAAATATTAATTGCCAATCACAACGTGGACCGGACGTTTTTCCGTTTACCGGAAGAAAAGACAGCGCAGAAGGAACTTTATCGATTTCAGATGCATTACGTTCTTTTTCAATTCGTTCGCTCGTTGCCACTAAAGCTACAGATGCCAATAAAAAATTGTTTAACTCGATTGTAAGAGATCATGATTCTAATTTTTTAAGTACAGATTATATATTTTAAGGGAAAGCGAGCAATTGTATTATCTTTGTTAAGCTAGAAAAATTAGCTTTTTAAAGTTTTATACCCACGATATGTTTGAAGTTTTTGCCAAATATTTACTGAATCAGATACAATTAAGTGATGAAGAATTAGAAATGATTCGGGAAGTTACCGTTGTACGCAAATTGAGAAAAAATCAATACCTGCTTCAGGAAGGCGATATTTGGCGTTTTAATGCTTTTATTACAAAAGGCTGTTTGCGAACGTATAGTGTAAATGATAAATCGAACGAGCATATCATTAATTTTGCCATTGAAAATTGGTGGATAGGAGACAGGGAAAGCCTTCTTAACGGAACGCCTTCACGTTTTAATATCGATGCAATCGAAGACAGCGAAGTATTATTGATAAGCAAAGATAATTTTGCAATACTTACCAAAAGCATTCCTCAATTTCAGGATTTGGTGAACCTAATTATTGAAAGAAGTTTTGTTGCAAGTCAAAACCGAATTAACAGCAGTATAAGCCATTCTGCCGAAGAAAAGTATAAAAACTTTATGGAAAAACAGGCTCATATTGCTTTAAGAGTTCCGCAGCACATGGTCGCTTCTTATTTAGGAATAACGCCTGAAACTTTAAGCAGGATTAGAAAGCAGAGTTTGAAGAAATGAGTTGATAATTATGAATTGTTAATTAGAAATACGGAATACTAAAAAAGGGTAGAAAACAATGTTTTCTACCCTTTTTTATTTTTATAAAATTGAATTATGCGTTTTGTCCGCCATCAACTGTAATGGTTGTTCCGGTAACAAAAGAAGCTTCGGGACTTGCAATGAATGCTACTACATTTGCAATTTCAGAAGGATCAGCATAACGTCCTAATGCTACACTTGCTTTTACAACTTCTGAAAAATCTGTATTATCAGGGTTCATATCGGTCGCTGTTGGCCCGGGATGAATGGTGTTTACCGTAATTCCTTTTTTTCCTAAATCCCAAGCCCAGCCTCTTGAATAAGCCGCAAGAGCAGCTTTTGAAGCCGCATAATCTGCAAAACCTGCAAAAGGTAAACGATCTGCAAAAGTAGAACCAATATTGATGATACGTCCGCCTTCGCCTAAATATTTGGTTGCAGCTCTTACGCCTGCAGCAACACCTGCCGTATTTACAGCGTGTAATTCTTTTAAAGCATCCAGTGTTTCATCAGCATTATCAACTACACTATAAACAGAAACTCCCGCGCTGTTTACTAAAATGTCTAATTTTCCAAATTTTTCAGCTGTTTGGTCTACAGTATTTTTAACAGAAACAGGATCTCCGCTGTTTGCTTTTATTGCAAATGCTTTTCCGTCGTTATTTATAATTTCATTGGCTAATGCCTGTGCTTTTTCTTCAGAACTTACATAAGTAAAGGCTACAGCAGCTCCCTCTGCAGCCAATTTTTTTACGATTGCAGCACCAATTCCACGACTTCCACCAGTTACTAATGCTACTTTGTTTGCTAATTTTTCCATGATCTAATTTTTAATTTATGAATTCTATTAATGTATAATTGATTTAATTTGAAGTGTTTAATAAATGCAATCCCGAAAGTGGTCCGCCTGGAAATTGCTGCATTGCGCCGCCGGGAACCAAACTTCCGAGATCAACTCCTGAAAAGTTTAAGGTTTCTAAAAATACTTTGACACTGTTTTTAGCTTTTGAATTATCACCGGAATAAAAGATGACAGTTCTTTCTTGATTTTTACCATTTGAACCAATCACCGCAGGCTGTAAAGTATTGAATGCTTTTACAATATGTGCATTCGGTAAAAGTGAAGCCACAATTTCGCTTGATGTTTTTCTGCCCAAATCAGGAAGAATAAATCCGGGATTAATAATGGGATTGTTGGCGTCAAGAATAATTTTTCCTGTCATATCCGGCAAATCCTTAACAGAATCTTCCAGTTTTTGCCACGGAATAGAAAGCATGATAATATCAGCTTCTGCAGCTTCTTGTTTACTGACTGCTTTTACATTATAACCTATTCTTTGTGCTGCATCTTTTAGTGAATCTGCTCCTCGGCTGTTGCTGATAAAAACTTCGTGTCCGGATTGAGCTGCTCTTTGAGCAAAAGCTAAACCTATAGCTCCGGCTCCTATAATTCCTATTTTCATATCGTTTATTATTATATTGTTGATATTGATTTTAATAAGACAAAGTTATAGCAGGAGTGAGGGGCAGACCAATGACCTTTAAAGCAAAAAAGCCTTGACTTATGTCAAGGCTTTTGTTATTTTTTGGCAGATAAACTTCTGATTCTGCTTAATCTTTCGGCCGAAACGCCCAAATAAGAAGCAATCATGTGCAGGGGAACGCGATTAAAAATATCGGGAAATTTTTGAATAAACTGATTGTATCGTTCTTCTGTACTAAACGTCATGGCATCATTTACTCTGTTTTGTGCCGCAATGTAGGTTCTGTTTATAAGATTATTTATCATTGAGAGAAATTCAGGAATCTCAATAAATAAGTTATCCATATCTTCTCTTTTAATTAGTATCAAAATTGATTCTTCGAGAGCATCAATATTATATTTGGATGGCGTTGCATTTAGTAAAGCTTCGCGATCGCCAGCCCACCAGTTTTCTATGGAGAATTTTATAATATGTTCGGCACTTTTGTCATCTACGGTATACGTTCTCAGGCAGCCGGAACATACAAAAGCATAATGTTGCCAAAGATCGCCTTCCTGCAGCAAATATTGTTTTTTGCGCAGTTTTTTAATTTTTCCAACCTCACGAATCTTTTCAAAATCATGATCAGAAATAGTGACTTTACTATTAATATAGGTCTTAAAAAATTCGAAGGCAGTATTTTGAGTTTCCTCAGTATTTTTCATAATCGGTTACAGACTTTTTGATGAGCTAAGTTACTTCAAAAAAAGATAATTCAAGAGTTAAAAACCTTGATTAAAGTCAATTTGTTTGATATTATATATCAATGTTTTCCAAAGTTAGAAACAAGAACTTTGTAACATTTATAATAATTAAACGATTGTATTATGTCACATTTTAAAAGCGATGAAGCGCTCTTGTTAACAACCAAACTTTATGTAGGAGCGTGGCTTTTATCTAACAGAAGATTACACAATTTAATTATCAAACTTTCTGAAGAAGAAATCTATAAAGAAATTTCTCCCGAAAGAAACCGAGGGATTTATCTTTTGGGACATCTTGTTTCTACAACCGATACGATGATTGAGTTATTGGGTTTTGATAAAAAAAGATATCCTGAACTCGATGCTGTTTTTGTTTCTGCACCCGATAAATCAGGCAAAATTTTTCCAGATTTTGAAGTTTTAAAACAAAATTGGGAAAAGATAAATGCTGTTATGTTAGAACATATCGAAAATATGTCGCCGGAACAATGGTTAGAAAAACATGCTTCTGTCAGTGAAGATGATTTTAAGAAAGATCCAACCCGAAATAAACTGAATGTTTTAATTAGCAGAACCAATCATCAAAATTATCATTTAGGACAATTGGTTTTGTTATTATAATATTTATATCAATATCTTTTATGATATAAATTTTTTATTAAACACATAGAGACATAGATTTAAAAAATGATTTATTAAGGTGTTAAAAAAAATCTAGATTTTAACACATAGACTTACACGCAGAACTATGTGAATTAATGCAAGTGAAACGCCTTTTTAACCCACAGAAAAACTATGTTCCTATGTGTTTAAAATAATTACACACAACAGCATATTTATATTTTTTTGGTGTTTTGATTTCTAATTCGACTAAGCGTTTCTGCAGAAATTCCCAAATAAGAAGCAATCATGTGTTGCGGAAATCGGGAATGTACATCCTGAAATTTATGAAGGAAATTGGTATATTTTTGTTCCGATGTTAAACTGATATTCGACAAAACCCGATTTTGAGATTCTATAAAACTAATCTCAAACAGCTTTTTCATGAATTTTGCAAAATCAGGGATTTCAGCTAAAAGCTTTTCAAAATTTACTTTCGAAATCAATACCACTTCAGAATCTTCGAGAGCATCAATATTTAGATTTGAAGGAATTTCAGAAGAATAACTTTCCATATCTCCCGTCCAGGAATTCTCCAAAGAAAAATCAATAATATGCTCAATGCCGCGATCGTCTACACTATACGTGCGCAAAAGTCCTTTTAAAACAAAAGCATAATAACGCCAAATATCACCTTCCTGCAGCAGAAATTTTCTTCTCTTAATGTTTTTATGAATAAGAGATTCCTGTATTAATTCAAATTCGGGTTCAGAAATTTGAAGTTTCGTTTTTAAATAATCGAGAAAATCCTGATACATAAGAATGAGTTTGAGTAAAATTATCGATTTTTTGATATATAATAAAAAAATCCCGCCATAAAGCGGGATTTTGAAGTTAAAAGAACTTGGATGTTTATTTTTTTAATCCGTCGATAAAAATGTAAAGCGATTTAATTTTGTTGTTTTCTATCGCAAAAACATCCTGACCAGTAATTGTATCGGGTTTGCTTTCTGGGCCAAACTGCCAGAAAAGGCGTGCAATATTATTGTGTGTTTCAATTGGTTTTGCCAAAGAGAATTTAAATCCCGGATGTTTTTTCTGAAGATCATCAATAAACGGATTCAAG
Organism: Flavobacterium sp. LC2016-13; assembly: GCF_009707955.1. GTDB lineage: Bacteria > Bacteroidota > Bacteroidia > Flavobacteriales > Flavobacteriaceae > Flavobacterium. Next base: position 470,605 of record NZ_WMDQ01000002.1, read on the forward strand.
TCTGCAGTTCCGTTTAAAATAAAAAACGGATCTACAATATTCACATCTTCGGTATAAATCAGTTTGAAGTTTTTGGTTCTTTTCTCTACATTTTTTTCACCCCAGGTTGCCAAATGTAACTGAAGTAATTTTTCTACTTCAGTTGTAGCCATAACTTTTGTTGCGCTGGTAATCGCAAAAGATTCTCCAGCCAGTTTTGGTGACCATAATTTAGTCTTCGGATTTTCTTTTTCATACGCTTTTCCGTTAGGGTACGAAACCAGTTCAAACTGCGCTCCCCAAGGCGCTAAAAAATAAACCCATGATTCGCCTGCAGTTGGTCCCGCAGTACTTATATTAGGATCACTCAAAACGGTTATCCCTTTTGATTTAAGATATTTTACGCTGTTATTAATATCATCAGTATAAAAAGCAGTATGATTCCAGCCAAGATCATCTCCATAAGGTACTTCTTTATTTCCTTTTGGTGATTTGTATTCAAATAATTCAATATTAGCTCCGTCACCAGCTCTTAACGATATGATTTTTTCAACCTGAGCACCAGAGTGAATTTTGTATTTTTCTCTCCAGGCATCATCAAGTTCAAAAGGGCCAATTTCTGTTACAGGCGTAAAACCTAAAATATCTTTAAAAAATGGCAAAGCCGTTTTCATGTCAGGAACTGTAATTCCAATGTGTTCAATGCCTTTAACTACAGGAGTTTGAGCAGATGTATTTTGCGAAAATATTGTTGTTAGCGTTAACATATAGATTGTTTTATAAATTGTTTTCATTTGTTTTATCATTTTATTTCTGTTAGAAACTCTGAAATTGGTTTTCTAACTTTTTTTACTTTTAAATTATAATCGTTGGTTTCGTCTCTGTAGCCTAAAGCTAAAAGCATGGAACTTCTTAATCCTTTTTCCGGTAATCCTAATAACTCATCAAGTTGTGGAGGATTGAAACCTTCCATTGGTGTTGCATCAATTTTTTCGAGTGCGGCTGCAGCTACAGAAAGCCCAAGTGCAATATGTGCCTGTTTTGCGGCGTGATGGAAATTTTCTTCTTTAGTAAAATTCCCAAAGTAATTGATGGCGAAATTCTTTTGGCGTTCGGTTACGGTTTCTTCCTGATTTCGCTGTTCGTTAAGATGTTTAAAAACACCATCAATTCTTTCAGGCGTATAATTATCCCAGGCTGCAAATACCAATAAATGGGATGATTCAATGGCTTGCGGTTGATTCATGGCGATTGGCAGAATTTGTTGTTTAAGCTCCTGATTGCTGATCGCAATGATTTCATAAGGCTGTAAACCAATTCCCGAAGGTGCAAGATGAGCGGCTTGAATAATGCGTTCGACAATTTCGTCAGGAACTTTCTGGCCTGTCATTTTCTTGGTTGCATAACGCCAGTTCAGTGCTTCTATAATAGATTTCATAGTAGTTTATTTTGAAGAGTTAATAAGGCTTTACGAGTTTTGCAAAGCCTTATTTTAGTTGAATTAGTTGCTGTAAGCAGAAAGCCATTTCGCTTTAATCTCTGCTCTTGCAGTAATAAATTCCTGATCTGTTCCCTGGGCAATGGCATCAAGTGGTAAACGTAACGGACGAGTACCTTTTTCCATGTTTACAAGAGACAAAATACCGTCGGCAATAGTTTGAGGGTTCATATCGTATTGCGCCATTTTTCCAAATAAAGCACCGCCAAGCGCGTTGAATTTAGCCGCAGCTTCTTCTCCGTATTCGGCAATAATATCTGCTTTATCAGCTTGAAGTCCTGATTTTTGACCGTTGTTCATTTCTGTTGGATAAACGCCCGGCTGAATACTTACGTTTTCAATTCCGAATTCGCTTAATTCATCCTGAATTCCTTCTGTAATACTTTCTACACCAAATTTAGAAGCTAAATAAGGACCCATAAAAGATAAAGTATGTCCGCTAGCGCCAGAAGTAAGGTTGATAATTAAACCATTTTTAGCTTTACGCATACTTGGTAAAACGGCTTGATACGTACGAATAACTCCGTAAAAGTTAACTTCAAACATGTTTCTGATCTGGTCTAAAGTCCATGATTCCCAAACACCATATCCGGCAACTCCGGCATTGTTTATAAGTACGTCGATTGTACCATGTTTGGCTAAAGTTTGTTCGAATGCTTTTGTTACAGACTCATCGTTTGTAACATCAATATCAACGACTTCAACATTTGGCAAAGCTGCCAATTCTTTTGCAACGGCTTCGTTTTTACCGTTTGTTCCGCGCATACCTGCAATAACGGTATGACCAGCATTTGAAAGTGTGATTGCAGTTAATTTACCAAATCCTGTACTTGTTCCTGTAATAAAGATTGTTTTTGACATTTTGTATATATTTTAGATAATAATATACACAGGTTACCACTTTATTTTTTAATCTGACTGAGGAAGTTTTTAATATAAAGATATACCTGTTTAATTATATATAACACTTCCTTATACAAAAATAAAAAAGAGCAAATAGAAATATTTGCTCTTTAAGTGCTTATAAAAATCACAAAATCACAGGTTTGGACTTAGGTTAATTTTTAAAGTCTTATTTCTGTGTTATTTGCATGGGCATATAAAATTTTGATGATTGAATAATTCAATTCGCACATGTAAATAACACATTATCAAATATATAAAAAACAAAAGTAAGTTTATACTTACTTAGTGTTAAAGTTTAGATAATGATTTACCATCATCTTCTATTATTTATGACGTGAATTAATTATCCAATTCATTATATCTTATGTATTTATCCGCCACATTAAATAAACCAACAATTTAATACTCATCCATTTGATTTATATTTCTTAAATTCACATAAGTGTATAATTTGAAATTTAAGATATGGGAACACGTAAAATTTACGATCGCAATTTCAAAATAAAAGCAGTCCAATTAGGTACTGAGAGAGGTCTTTTAAAAGTTGCAAAAGAGCTTGACATTTCACACTCACTAATGATAAATTGGCAAAAAGAATATCTTAAATATGGATCAGAAAGTTTTTGCGGAATTGGTAACTTTAGAAACTCCGAACAAAAAAGATTACATGAACTAAAAAGAATACTTAAATTAAAGCTTCAATTATCAGAACTGAACATTGAGATTTTTAAAAGTGGAAGTGAATATATTTCTCAAGGCAAGCCAATGATTTATCATTTTATTGACAGTAATAAAGATAAGTATCCACTTAGAAAAATGTGTAAATTTTTAGGTACAACTCACAGCTCATATTGCAAATGGAAAAATCAAGTATTTTCACCACGACAACGTCAAACACTTTTATTAGAAGAAGAAATAAAGTCCATATTTTATGAATTTAAAGAAATCTATGGAGGTCAAAAAATTACTGCAGAATTACAAAGTCGAGGTTTTAAAATAAACACGTCCCAAGTTTCTGTCTATATGAAAAAACTAGGTCTTACTAGCAAAATTAGAAGAAACAGGAAGCGGACATCTGATGCACGTCATAATCATTATGTTTTTCCAAATCTTTTAAAGCCAACGTTGAATATTGAAGCACCTTGTCAGGTGTGGCTTTCTGATATAAATCATATTCAAACAGTAACAGGAGCTTTATACCTTACAATTATTATGGATTTATTTGACGAAAACATTGTTGGATGGAGTCTAAGTAATGTTTTAACCGTTAAAGGGACTACTGTACCGGCATGGGAATCGGCTGTCATCAATCTAAAAACTACGAAGAAATTAATATTTCATTCCGATAGAGGCATTCAATATGCCAATAAAATGCTTTCTGAGAAACTAGAGTCTTATAAATATATAAGACGAAGTATGAATCGAAAAGGAAGTCATTGCAATAATGCTGTTTCAAGCTTTTTTAAATCCATTAAAACTGCTCTAGTAGATTCAAATATGCTTTTAACGGACAAAGAGATGACAGAGAAAGTATTTGCATATATTGAAAATTGGTATGACAAAAAAGAGGGGATTCTACAATAAGTTATTAAACTTTAGCCTATGAAAACGTATGAACGTACTTTCAAAGAGAATGCAGTTAAATTAAGCTACGAACGAGGCAAAGGTCAAATTGTCAATATCGAAAGAGAGCTGGGAATAACTCCAAGTTGTTTAAACAGATGGCGACAAGACTTTGAAAAATTTGGAACAGGAAGTTTCTGTGGAACTGGTTACCTGAAATTAACTCCTGATCAGGCAATAATTACTACCCTTGAGAAAAAAATTAAAAATTCGGAACTTACATTGGAAATTTTAAAAAGTGGCAGTAAATATGTAGCTCAAGGAAAAGTAATGACTAAGGAATTCATTGAGAACAATAAACATAAATTTTCAATTTTAAAAATGTGTGACGCATTACAGGTATCTAGAACCACATATTATTTAAGGAAAAAACAAGAACTTTCAGGCACAGAAATTCGAATAAATTTATTAAAAGACGAAATTACATCCATATTTTATGAAAATAAGCAGAGATATGGATGTACAAAAATTGCTAAAGAACTTGAAAAGAAAGGATTTATACTATGTAGTTCACAAGTAAATATTTATATGAATATTTTAGGTCTACGTAGCAGACCTAAAAGAAAATATAAGCCGACGACAGATTCAAATCATAATCATTATGTATCTCCAAATGTTTTAAATAGAGAGTTTAAAGTTAGTGAGCCTGCTAAAGTGTGGGTTTCGGACATTACATATATACAAACAATGAGAGGCTTTGTATATCTTACCATTGTGATGGATTTATTTGACAGGAAAATCATAGGATGGAGTTTAAGTGACACAATGAGCACTAAGCAAACTACTTTGTCTGCTTGGGAAATGGCAGTTAAAAATAGGAAAATCAGTAAAGATTTAATCTTCCATTCTGATAGAGGTTCTCAATATGCTAATAAAATTTTCACTGATACATTAGACTCTTACAAGTGTGTTAGAAGAAGTATGAGTCGTAGACAAAATAATTATGACAATGCTGTTTCGGAAAGCTTTTTCAATTGTTTTAAAGCTGAATTAATTAGAGGAACTAAACTTTTAACGAGAAAGCAAATGAAGTTAGATGTAATTGAATACATCGAAAACTGGTATAATAAAAAAAGAAGGCATTCATATTTGGGGTTTAAAACAATCGAAGAATTTGAAAATATTAATAAATCCCTTTATGGTGTTGTTGTTTAGTTTTATCAAATGTAAAATTCATAATAGCATGTATCACAGTAATAATATCAGACACACCATTCCAAATATTGTTTAATTATATATAAACTATAATATTAAAACAAACATATCATGAAAACACTTTCAGATCACATTCAAGAAAGCTTCAGTCCTAAAGAAGAACAAAATACAGTTATAGAGAATCTAAATGACAATCAAGAAGAAGTTGTTAATGAGGATGAATCTGTAGAAAAAGAAAAACCGTCTGAATAAGGACGGCTTTTTTATTATTTCACTACGTATAAATACCTGATTTATTGCAAAATAAGCATATTTTGTTTTTTCTATTCGGTTTTTTGCTATATTAGTTTTGAATTAGTTTAACAATTAATTTCTTAATAGTAAAATTCAATTTTATTTATGACATTTATCGCTTCAGTTATTGCTAAAGACGGAGTAGCTATTGTAGCAGATTCGTTTGTAACAACTCTAGATCAATCCATTGACAGAGATTCTTTTCTGGATTATCTAAGTAAAACCAAGAATAAAAAATCGATACCAATTGAAGATATCGTTGATCTTTTCAACAAAAGGCCTTCCCATACCAGAAATTTTGCCGATAAATTATTTCAATTTGATCAATTTTCAGCCATCTCAACTGCAGGTTCAGCATATATAAATGGTAAAGAAATTAAAGATATTGTAAAATCAATAGCTATTGATATTCAAGCTGACGAAGGTGTTTATTACGCAAGAGATATCGAAGATATATTAAAAGACTTATGCTCAAAAGTAAGAGTTGAAGTTTTTGAACATCTAAAAAATAATGATTTCGGTGAGACTGACTTTGTTTTTTCACATTTTAATAGAGGCAAGAATAAACCACAAGTTTTTGTAATTCGAATGAGAGCTTCTAGCAAAGACAATTATGATGTTGCAGATGATACGATTGTTTCATATTCTGAGAAATCTCATTTAAAGATAATAACAGATGGTCAAGATGGTTTTGTCGATCGATTGATTTTTGGCTCTTTATATACAAACATAATCGATGTTAAAGATTTTTTCATAGAATATATTATAAAGAAATGCAAGCCAAAGTCTACTAAAAAAGCAGAAATAATTTCAGAAATAGAAGATATGTCCTTTTTAGAAAATATCATAAAAAATGATGTTTTTTACATAAAATTTAGAGAATTAAGTTTGCAAGAAGCAGTAGATTTGGCATCTTTATTGATTAAAATAATAATGGACATTCAAGTTTATACAGAAAAAATTCCTACAGTAGGCGGGCTTATAAGACTTGCTATAATCAATAAAGAAACTGGTTTTCAATGGATTTCAGGAGATAAGATTGTACCATCCAAAATAATTTAATACTTTTGTGTAATTTTTAAATCGAATAAGTTATGAAAGCAGAAAATAAACAAATAGAACCTTCGGCTTGGACTCAACTTACTGATAAGATAAAAGAAGTCGATAGAATGAAAAAACAAAGCAATATGCTTTTACAACAACAAATTGATTCTATCTTAGGAAACAAAAAACTTAAAATAAATGTCCCTAAGAATTTTAAGGAAACTGAGTTATTTAAAACTAAACCGTGCTAATATATTAAGCCAACTCATTTGAGTTGGCTTTTTTATTAAATATAAAAACTTAAATCCCTAATAGTCCTTTCGAAGCACCTAAACTATCTGTAAATTGTCTTCGAGTATTTGTCATGGGATCAAATGGCACAAAAGAAGGATTTCCTGCATATAGTTCTCCTAATTTTGAAATTTGATCGTTAAGCTTTTGTGCTTGTGATGTTGCATTTTTCCAAGCATTTATGTTTCCTGTGGACAATTTACTTTTCTGAATTCTGTATAATCCTAAATATTTATCAAGAGTTTTAGAATGTGGAATAGTCTGTTGAACTAGTGATTTGAGCTTGATTTGATAATTGTCTAGTGAAGTTATGTATGACGGATTATTTTTTAGTTCATTATATGTCCAATTATCTAATTTAACCTCACAGGTTTTAGATTTGATGTAATAATAGTTTTCGTAGTAAGCTTCCTTTGTTTCATACACCTTGTACCCTTGTTTCTCTACAATCTTTATTAGTTCTTGCGTTTGAATGAAAGCCATAATAGATTTTAAATTTTCTTCCTTCATTACATATAATTTACCAGAAGAATCATTTTTATAAATACTGTAAACGATTTCAGATAAACCACCATCATTATTATATTCATTCGATGTATCAACCAACTCATTTTCAATATAATTTCCTCGACGGTCGTCTCTTCTAGCGTAACGATATTGATTAGGTGTCTTCGAATAAGAGCCAATGATTTGATTGTCACTTGGAATCTCATTGCTTAGAAATAGTACCGGTCTTTTAGTCTCGATAATAGTGTCATGTAGAAGAGACCATAATTTAAAGTCTTTATCTTTCATGTATTTATATACATTTCCTGAAATCGATAGAGAATTGTTTTCTTGGCCTACTGCCCGTGTAGTAAATAAAAATGTTGAAGTGGAAATAATGGCGTACGCGAAATGCATGCAGTACTTTTGATAGTGCTTTTTCATTGTGTGGTAATTAGGATTTATAAATGTTTATTGCAAAAAATAAGCGTGGACATTTACACCAAGCTAAATCCAGGATTACCACACCCTTAAACAAGCAATGATGCAAAGCCACGCCATGACGGCGCACTTCACATACATTATTTGCTTGTTAAATCGAGAAGCTGTTGAGCCTCAGGGTGGTAATTCGGATTTAGCAATAACGTAATTAAGCACGAATATTTTTACATTACAAAAATAATTAAAAAGGATGACGTGGGACAATGAAAGTTACACAATGTTTTGATTGTTTATGAACAGAATAGTTCTGATTTTACTTATGATAGATGTTATATTATAAATAATTTAAAACATCTATATCATGTTCAAACTTCGTCTGTATAAATTTTTGAGTACCTTTATTCCTTACTTTAAAAGGAAACTAATGAATTCTATTTATAATCTTATTAAGACTAGTGCGGACAATCACATTAAGGGATATATTCAGAAAGATCTATTTACAATAGTACCTATTACTAATTCAGTAAAACCAAATAATGTTAAATATGCAGTAAAATATCAAAATGTAAACTTTTCAATTGAAATAGAATATATTAACAATCAAATGGAAATTTCATTTCTTTCAACTGAATTAATTTCTTCTAAAACAGCATTATTTGATATTTCTCGTTTTGTACAATTTGTTGAATCAATATCAACTCAAAATTTAATAAGACAAATTCAATTCGTTTTAAGCCATGGATAAAGGAGTTATTTTATATTAATTTAGTAAGTTTCTTTAAAGTTTTTATTTCGATAAATGTATATAAAACCAGTATTTATACTTGTAAAGATTTAATATCAAGTCTGTATATTTATCGAAATTTAATGTATATGAAAATTGATCTTTTTTCTGCTTGGAATTGGTTTTGGTTCTTTGTTATTTTTTCAGCTGGAGCCTCTGCAACAGTTTATTCTCTTTATCAATATTATCAAAGTGTTGTATCCGATGATGAATTATCAAATCAAAAAGTGAAAACAGAATATTATCAAAATGAAACACTTAAATATGCTCTGGGTGACGGTTATGCAGTAGTTTTATTAGGTGAGAATCCGAATCAAAATACTTTTAACGTATTTTTAGAAAATACTTCTAAATACCCGATTTATGATAGTGAGTTATCAGGTATAAATTACACTCAGTTAAAAAATTGTGGAATAAATGAATCTGCAAACGAAGTGATTGTTAACAGAGCTTGTTTCTTAGCTAACAACGCTATCATATTCGAAAATCACAATTTAAAACCAGGAAAAATATCTCCATTGAATTATGCATTTCGAAAGGAAACACGATCATTATTTTATGTATTTCAACTAAGTGCAAGACACATTACAACTATTCAATACTGTATAAATTTGTACGATGTTGCGACCAGCAGATACACATATAGCTATAAACTATTTAAAATAGAACCGAATAATAGTTATACATTATTGAAAGAAGGAGGTCCTCAATTGAATCCTGAGATATGGAAGCAAAATTTACCATACTGTAAAGAAATCAGAATAGAAGGACTTTAATTATTTCTTTTCTTCCTCATTCTTCAAAGTACCTTTCATAATACCACCCTCCTTTGCAGGACTTGTCATCATTAGGGTGGATAAATCTTCTTCTATAGGCTTCTCTTCGAAAACTTCTTTTACTGTTTTTTTATTTAGCGATTCTTCCATATGTTTTGCAAGTGGTTTCATAAGATAGAGTTTATAATATATATAAGGATTTAAAAAATACTTTTGTTAAAATGATGCATTTTGTCGAGTTTATTTTCCGTTTGTCTATAATTAAGCTCTTGTCAAAATATTCAGCATAAAATTAGTTTCCGTTTTATTATATTTGAATGATTTACGCTGAGTAAATCTTAAAATTATCAGATATAATTAATTTATGAATACTGAAAATCAAATTGAAGAGTATAATAGTTTAAGACAAGATTGCTGGAACGATGCGCTACATTCTTTTGGAACAGCATATATCTATTCGAAAAAGAGTCAAAAAATTGGTTGGCTTTTAAAAACAAATAATTTTCTAGGTATAATAGTTCCCGTTGTGATTGGGGGTATTGTAACGTCCTACAACATTTCTACTGAAGCATTAAAAGTGATATTGTTTTTTGCTGCGCCTATTTCATTAATGCAACTTATTTTATCAGTCCTATCTCTCAGTAATAAATGGGATGATTCTTACTCTTATTATCTCGAATCAACCAACGATAATTCTCAACTATCAAATGATTATAATAATTTAGCTAGATATCCTCCAGAAAGCAAAAATGAATTAAAATTAAAAAAAGACCTCATTGATGTGAAGTATCAAATTAGAAATACCAATGATACTAAATATCGATTATCTGATAAGCAAAAAAGAGAAGGTATGAGATATTCTTTAAGAAATTTTCAACGTACATGTGCTGGATGTGGCATAAAACCAGTTGATATGAAACCAACTAACTGTGGCGTATGTGGTGATTTTTAATATTTAACTAACAATTTATAATATGACTAATAACAAAAATGTACTTAGGGTACTTAATGGATTTCTAGAATTATCTACTTCAGAAAAAATTGAGTTAAAAAAAGAAATTGATGATTTAATCATTTCGGGAGTTTTGACAAATGAATATACCAACCTAAGTAAGAAAAGAGAGATTTCAGTCAAAATGTCTGCAAACTTAGGGCCAACAAACAATAATAATTGTAAATGTTGTGGAAGAGGTTAATAGTCAATCCCAATCATTAGATTGGGATTTCTATTATTAAACCTTTGCTATCAACTCCTTATAACTTAACCTTTCATCAGAATTGATCAATGTAAGGTTAAATTGTTCCCCCGTACTTAAAGTACGTATGTTATATCTATATGCAAATTCATCACAGTATCGATGTAGATGTTTATCACTTGTGAAGTGATATATTCCAATAATACCTCTTTTTAATAATCCCCAAAATCCTTCGATTCCATTCGTATGATATGAGCCGACCTTGAATAATCCTAAATTATGCTGGATAACTTTATGACTATAATGTTTTTCCAATCCACGATATCCTCTCCATCCATCACTAACAATAGTAGAACCTTTTTTAACTTTTCCATTGATGATACCTTTGAGAGTTATTCCTTCTGTATTCTCAACTACTTTCGTATAAACAATTCCATTGTTAAGCATTCCAAATACAGGTGTTTTAGTTTTGGTACTTCTACCTTGTGTATTAGCAATCTTTTTACCTTTACTGCGATTTTTATTTTTCCCTCCGACGTAGGTTTCATCAACTTGAGTTATTCCGTCAAATTCAAAATCAACTCTTGTACGAACCGAATTTCGAAGCCTACTTAGCATAAACCAAGCACTTTTCTGTGTAACTCCAATTTCTCTCATTAATTGATAGCTACTTACACCTTTCTTATTTGAGGTAAATAAATAAACAGCTCTGAACCATTTTTCCAAAGGAATAGTTGATTTTTCAAAGATTGTTCCTATTGTTACACTAAATGGTGATCTACAATCTTTACATTTGTAATAACCGTTGTCATATCCTCTCTTTTTGATTCGATAATGACTATCACGTTGGCTTCCACAATGTGGACAAATTGGTTCTCCATTCCAACGCAATTTTTCTAGGTGTTCTCGACAAGCTTTATCGGTGTTTAATACCTTTCCCATGTCGTATACAGATTTAAAAATCTGTGCAGTATCAAGTTCAATATCAATATGTTTGCTCATATTTGTTTTATTAAAAATAATACTTTTTGGCGTAATTGGTAAGGTTTTTCGTACTTTATTTAGACGAGTTGTTAACAATTTTGTAGGGTCAGGAAACCTAACAAAGGAGGGTTTTGGATGTTCTATCTCGCATTGAACTAGTAGAGCATTTAAAATATCTTCAACACTTTCTTGTAAAGAATTTGACTCGTAATCATGTATTAAGTCATCATAGTCAAACTGTGAGAAATCATATGTTTCATAGCAAGATTTAAAGTCATATTTGATGTCAGTCATAATTTTTGAGTTAGAATTATGACGAATTCAACAATGTTTGAAAAATGAAATGAATTTAATTTGAAAAGTTTTGAAAATCGAGGAGGTAAATCAATGATATTGTTTAATTTCTTATAATAGAAAACCTTACCTACTGGTAATAGATAAGGTTTTTGAAAAACAATTACTTTATGAAAACATCAATGAATTCTAATCCAATTGATATGACAGGAATCAAATCCCATAAAATTGATGAAAGCAATTTGTTGGTTTCGCTTTGAGAATTGTCATTTTCAGCTTCTGAAATGATTACAACTGTTACTTGGCAGTTGTAGAAATTTAAATTTTGCATATCAAATATTTTTACAGTTAATATTTGAATTCAACAACATTGTCAAAAAGATTAAATCACTTTTGGAAAGTTTGAAAAAGCCAGTTCGAAATGAACTGGCTTTTAAATGTTAGTTAAATGATATTTTGAGTATTTTTGAGTTAGAATATATACTAAAAACAAACCAAACCAATCTTATATTTTTAAGATATTCGTAGTTGGTAACCTGTGTATATTATTATCATATTTTAATTAGTGAAATATTTATAGTACAAAGTTGCGCCAGGAACACTAGTGAAGCCATTGATGTTTATTACAAAAAATCTTGACATTTGTCAAGAGAATGGAAGAACGGGACGTATTGTTTTATTTTTTATAAGCTAATTTCCTTATTCTGCTTAAGGTTTCAGGGGTAACGCCTAAATATGAGGCTAACATATGCCTCGGTACGCGATTGGCGAGTTGTGGATAAAATTCAAGAAAATGAAGGTATTTTTCTTCCGCAGTATAACTAATATCGGCCTGAATTCTTTTTTGCGTGGTATTCATACTTTTTTGAAGTATGCTGCTTATGATAGAACTAAAGGTTGGAATTTTTTCGCAGATTTTATCGAAATCGTCTTTATGTATTAAAAGTACAGTAGTGTTTTCGATGGCTTCGATATTTAGTTTCGAAGGTGTTTCGTTTAATAAACTGTCGCGATCGCCTGTCCACCAATTTTCTATAGAAAACTGAATCGTATGTTCAACATTATCAGCATCTACAGAATAACGTCTGACGCAGCCGTCGCAAATAAAAGCGTGAAAATTCCAAACATCACCTTCTTTTAATAAAAGTTGGTATTTGCGGAATTTTTTAACGGTACTGACAGATTCTATAAACGCCCATTCGTCATCAGACAAAGTCGCTTTACTTTCGATATATTTTTTTAATACACTAAACATATTACAAAGATATAGTATTTATAAACGGCTTAAATGAAATAAAAAGGCCGGAATTAGTGATTAATTCCGGCCTTAAATTATGATGTTATGATTGTTAGTTTCCGATAATAGTATTGGTCTGAAAAATGTTTATTTTATTTCCGTCAACATCTGTAATCATAGTACATAACATTTTATCACCTGCAAGATATTGTTCTTTCCAGACAAAACTAACTCCTTTTTCTTCAAGTTCTTTTGTAGCAACCGCCAGATCTTCAACTTGCAAAACAATTGATTTATTGCCAAGCGGAATTAAGTGGAGCGGGGCATCGGCAAATAAAGCTTCGATTCTTTCGGGATTCGGAATATTCAAAAGTTCGATACGCATTCCGCCGGCTTCCAAAATAGCCGCTTCTGCAGATCCTGATGGAATGGCAAATGTAGTACGGCTGACTAATTTGAAATCAAATATATCAGAGTACCATTTAATAGACTGATCGATATTTGAAACCGTAAAGGCTATATTGTAAAGTGAGAAGGAGGCAAGCCCTGTTTTATTTATTGCTGTATTTTGCATGTTTAGAGGATTTTAAAAGTTTGTATTTTTTGTAATGTATTTTTATGATACAAATTTCAAACAAATCTTATTTTAAAACATTGACATTTGATATGAAATGTATTGATATAGATCAAGGATATTTGATCTTTTAAACAAAGTAAATTGAGCTTTTGACTAAAGCGACTAGTTTTAATTCGGTCTAATTTTGCCTTTATAAAACAACCACTTAATAAAAAGAATTATGCAAAGAGTAGTATTGGTTACAGGTGCATCTGCAGGTATTGGTAAAGAAACGGCAAAACATTTAGCAGCAAATAATTATATCGTTTATGGTGCTGCCAGACGAGTAGATAAAATGAAGGATCTGGCTCAGCTAGGTATAAAATGTATTGAAATGGACGTTACAAATGATGCATCGATGCTGAACGGCATCAATACCATTATTACAAATGAAGGAAGAATTGATGTTTTGATAAATAATGCCGGTTTTGGTTCTTATGGCGCAATTGAAGACGTTTCTATGGAGACAGCAAAGTATCAGTTAGAGGTAAATGTATTTGGTGCAGCACGATTAATTCAATTATGTCTTCCGTATATGAGAGAAAATAAGTGGGGAAAAATTGTGAATATATCATCGATTGGCGGCAAGATTGCGAGTCCTTTTGGCGGCTGGTATCATGCCAGTAAATTTGCAATTGAAGGTTTGAGTGACAGTTTACGTAATGAAGTTAAACCATTTGGAATTGATGTTGTTGTAATTGAACCGGGCGGAATACAATCTGAATGGTCGGGGATTGCATTTGACAGTATGGTTAAAACTTCCGGTCATGGCGCTTATGGGGCAACGGTTAATAAACTGATGAAGACGTTTGCCAATATTGAAAAAAAGAATCCAGGCCCAATAATTATTGCAGAATTAATTTTGAAAGCTTTAAAAGCAAACAAACCGAAAACACGTTATCATGGAGGTTATTTGGCCGGACCAGCTCTTTTTATGCGAAAAATTTTGTCTGATAAAATGTTTGATAAAGTGACTATGAGTGCGATGAAATAAACAATTAAACAATTAACAATTATCAATTGATAATTGTTAATTGTTTACAGCTATTTAACATCCTTTAAAATCGTAATGATTTCAACAATTTCGGTACGTAAGATATTTATTTTACCAATGGTTTCGGTGGTAAATTGTTTCAGATTGGCTTCTTTCTCAATAACAGATACATAATTGCTAAGATCCTTCAGCATAAATATATCCAAACTGGATTTCATAGTATGCGAAAGTTTTTTAGCGGTATCAACATCATTTTTATGAACTGCTTCTTCTAATTGCTTTACTTCATTCGGGATTTTTTCTAAAAACAAATCGATCATATCTTGTCGAAAGTTAGGATCACCGCAGGAAACCTCATCTATAAAAGAAAAATCTATATTTCGTTTTTGAACAAGAGGAATATCTTTATTCATTACCGTTTTTATTGCTTCTAAAAGTACAGCCTGTTTAAACGGTTTTGGCACGTAACCATTCATTCCTTCCTTATAACAACGCTCTTGTTCACCCACCAAAGAGTGCGCTGTCATCGCAATAATAGGAATATTTAACTTCATTTCATTTCTAATGTACTGCGTAGTTTGGTACCCGTCTTTTACAGGCATCTGAAGATCCATTAGTATTAAATCATATTTGTTTTTTGATAATAAATGAATTCCTTCTTCACCATTTTCGGCAATATCCAACTCAAAACCAAAGTTGTAGATAACGCTTTTTACCAATTTTTGGTTTAAAACATTATCTTCACAAAGTAATATTTTAAATTTCTCCGAATTATATTCGGGTAAAGGAATTTTTACTTCTTCAAATTCACTGGCTTTTTTATAAGTAAGAACAAAGAAAAATTCTGAACCGTTATCAAGTTTGCTTTTTACATGAATTTCAGAATTCTGCAATTCAATTAACTGTTTTACAATATTAAGTCCAAGTCCTGTACCTCCAAATTTACGTGTAGTACTTTCTTCTGCTTGAGTAAAACGTTCAAAAATAGTTTCCAGTTTCTTTTCAGGTATACCAATTCCGGTATCTTTTACAGAGAATCTAAGTGAATAATCATCATCAGTTTCAGCAATCTTTTTTACAGAAACAGTAACTTCACCTTCTTCAGTAAATTTTAGGGAATTTCCCGCAAGATTAACCAGTATTTGGTTTAATCTTCCCTGATCGCCAATAACAAATTCCGGCATATCGGCATCCAGAAAGAGATTGAATTCAACATCTGCAGGAACTTTTACCTTTAATAAATCATAGATATGTTTAAGCGTATTTTTTAAATTAAATGGATGTGCATCTATCGTTAGATTTCCAGATTCGATTTTCGATAAATCGAGAATATCATTAACGATCAAAAGCAGGTTTTCTTCAGCAATTTGTACACTATTAATATAATCACGCTGAATAGCGTCCAGTCTTGTTTGGGCAAGAAGATCCGTAAAACCAATAATAGCATTTAATGGCGTTCTGATCTCGTGGCTCATATTGGCCAGGAAACTATCTTTTGCCAATACAGCGCGCTGTGCAATTTTTTTCTGAGTTGCCAGGTCTGTATTTTTTGTTCTTAATTCTAATTGGTTTATAATATGCTTTGCAACAATTGAAAGTGCATTTCGCTGGTTTTCATCAAGTTCTTTCGAAACATGATCGATAGCACAAATGGTTCCGATATTATAACCATCTGGTGTTGTAAGCGGAACTCCGGCATAAAATCGAACTTTAAAACCATCAACTACATTAGGATCATCTTTAAATGTTTCGTTTAAAAGTGTATCGCCAATTTCAACCATTTCTGATTGCATAATCGTATAGCGACAGAAACTAATATCACGCGGTACTTCAGATACCCCAATTCCAATTTCAGATTTAAACCATTGTCTGTTTTCATCTATAAATGATATGTGCGCAATAGGCACAGCACATATATAAGAAACAAGTTTAATGGCGTCATCAAAAGCATGTTCAGGAAGTGTGTCAAGTATATTATAACGTCTTAATGCTGCTAAACGTTCTGACTCGTTGTGAGGTATAGGTTGCTGGGGATTATTCATTCTAAAGGAAAGTAAAGTACAAAAGTATAAATAATATTAAATAAACTTATCAAAATGAGATTTCTTCTAAATTCTAGAGCTGTCTGGATGGAGATTAAATTAGAAGATTTTATTGACAATCTTAAATCAAAATGATAAAAGCGTATCATTTTGATAGGCATATTGATAAAGAGTACAGTTCTGTATTTTTTGATGTAAACTGCTTATAAACAGAGTTTAATATTCTAAAACGGATTGCAATATTGATATTGGTATCTAATTTGGATGATGTATTTGCATTGTATATTAATAAATTAGAAATACACGAAAAACAAACATGAAAACTGAACAGCAAGCCGTAGATTTTTCAGACAAAGACTTTTTGCCTCACCAAATTTCAGATAAAACGAACTTATTTAGTAACGATCAAAACCCTGAAGATCTAATTGAATTTTGGGTTGAAACTGCCAATTCTGACCATATTTTTTGGGTACAGGAAATTTGTGACATGACATTATCATCTGCTTTGGCTCGGGGAACTGGTATTTCCGGACGTTCACCGGAATTGATTAAGGAAAAAATAGAAAAGGGTGAAGCTGTTATTGCTTTTGCATTAGACGGAAGATGGGCGGGTTTTTCTTTTATTTCTTCCTGGGATAATGGTCGTTTTGTTTCTAATTCGGGATTAATAGTTGCTCCCGAATTCAGACATACCGGACTTGCAAAAAACATAAAAAGAAAAATTTTTGAATTAAGCCGCCAAAAATATCCCGAAGCCAGCATATTTAGTCTCACAACAGGTTTGGCAGTAATGAAAATGAACCACGAACTTGGTTTTGAACCCGTAACTTATTCAGAATTAACTACCGATGAAGCTTTTTGGGAAAACTGTAAATCATGTGTCAATTGCCCAATATTAAAGAGCAAAGAAAGAAAAAACTGTTTATGTACAGCGATGTTGTATAATCCGAAACAAAATAAGCATTGAATTTGATTAGTGATTTTGAACCTATTTACTAAATTCTTTATTATTGGCTATAAAAAAGAGAATATATTAAAATTGATTATTTTATTTTTTTATATTCTCATCTTTTTTGCCTTACAAAACAAACTTCATATCTATATTTATTCTTGATTTTTTATTTGCTTTTAAAATGTATTTCATTAATTATCAATAAGTTGATATGACGAAATCGTTGTATGAATCTTGATTTTTAACACATCTTTTCTTTAATTTATTTTTTAATTCTAGTTTCGTTATATCCTTTTTGTAGGAACAAACTAATTAAAACCTAAAATTATGAATGATCAATTACACGTTATTTTTTTTAAAAGAAACAAATGTTGTTATCTAATTTGGATCTTTTTTATTTTCTTAACTTCAAATTTATATGCGCAGCGTGGCTATTATGACGCGCCATATAAAAGGTATGAAGCAAACTTAGGTCAATTATCGAATGGCGCTACAGTTACTTCAAAATCATACATTCAGTCTGATCTTCAATCAGAAGCTTCAGATCAGCAATGTGTGAATCTTTCTGCTACAAATGCAACGGTTCAATGGACACTTACAGAAGCTGCAGACGGACTTGTAATTCGTTACAGTGTTCCTGACGGACAATCGGGTACTGTAGGCGTGTATAATGGAAACACAAAGCTTACAACGCTTACTTTGACTTCGACATGGTCTTGGGAATATTTGTGGAGTAACGGAAATCCAAATAATAACGGAATCACAAATCAAAACCCAAGAATGCGATTTGATGAAGTTCGTTATAAACTTCCTGCTAAAATAGCTGTTTCCGGAACTTTAAAAATAGTGAGAGAATCGGGTAACATTCATTTGGATTTTGCAGAAATGGAACCGGTTCCAACAGCGGTGACAGCTCCGTCAGGCGCTGTAACGTATAGCGGAAACGGAAGTGATCTTCAAACTTTTATCGACGCAAACGGCGGTAAAAAAATCTTCGTTCCAACTGGTGTTTATAACGTAAACCGTGAATTATATTTTGGTTCGGCAAACACTTCATTAATTGGAGCAGGAATGTGGTATACTCAAATTAATTTTACTAACACGAGCAGTTTAAACGGAGGATTGCGTGCGAATGCAAGTAATATTTCATTTACTGATCTTTATTTAACAACAAATTCAGCTTCAAGAAGCAATTCTTATAAAGGTATAAATGGAGTTTTCACAAGTGGTTCAATTGTAAAAAATATTTGGGCAGAACATTTTGAATGCGGTGCCTGGATTGCACAATACAATACAGGAGGTCCTGTAATTGCTGACGGATTTACATTATCTCATTGTCGTTTTAGAAACAATTACGCTGATGGAATTAACCTTTGTAAAGGAACTGCAAATTCTGTTGTAGAACATTGTAACTTCAGAAATAACGGTGATGATGATCAAGCGATTTGGTCTGCAGACGGATTGGAATGTATCAATAACACGTTTCGATACAATACTTCAGAAAACTGCTGGCGTGCCTGTGGTCTTGCTATTTACGGCGGAAAAAATAACAAAGCGTATAATTTAATTATTAAAGACAATCTGGAAGCGGGTATCCGAGTGAGTAATAATTTTCCGGGAGCTCCATTCAACAACGATGGAATGCATGAAATTCATGATATTACGGTATCAACCTGCGGAACTTTTAATGATACATACAATAATCCTGTAGCGGCTGTAGACATTTTTAGTGCTACAAATGCGGGATCTCAGGTTAAAAATGTTCAGCTTTATAATATCGATATTATAGATTCAAGAAATGATGCTATTTCTATCAGTAAAAGATCAGGCGATGGTATTTATAATCTTAGTTTTAAAGATATCACTGTTAACGGAACTGGTAAAGAATTTCCAAACAATAATGCATTGAACAGAAATTGGGGAAGAGGTTATTTTGTACTCATAGCAGGTTCTCCTGCGGGAAATGGTACGTATTGCAATATGAATTATTCGAATAGAGGCGGAAATGCAACAGCAAATGAAGAAATAAGCGCTATTGGTACATTTTCATGGACACAAAGTTCTAACTGTTCAACTGTAAATGTTCCAGTTACAGGCGTAACCATTTCGCCAACAACAGCCACTTTAAGCGTTGGTGCCACACAACAATTAACGCCAACTGTTGCTCCGGCAAATGCTACGAACAAAACAGTAACGTATAGTTCTAATAATACGGGCGTAGCAACTGTAAATGGTTCAGGTTTAGTTACGGCTGTTGCTTCGGGATCAGCAACAATTACGGTTACAACGCAGGATGGAGCTAAAACGGCTACATCTGTAATCACTGTAAATTCATCAAATGTTGCGGTTACAAGTGTGAGTTTAAGTCCTTCATCTGCAACATTAGCTGTAGGCGGAACGCAGCAATTAATACCAACAGTTTTGCCATCAAATGCAACAAATAAATCGGTTAATTATGCTTCAAACAATACGAGCGTAGCAACAGTTAATTCATCAGGTTTGGTTACAGCAGTTTCAGCAGGAACGGCTACGATTACTGTAACAACTGTAGACGGAAATAAAACAAGTACGGCAGCAATTACGGTTAATGCTGCAACAGGAAACTATTTTACAATTAAAAACAGATGGACTGGTAATTATTTATATGATGCGGGAGCCAATGTTGGATACGGAGCAACGGTTGCCAACAATAATTACAAATGGGAAAAAATTGCGATTGATGCTACTTTTTATATCTTAAAAAATGTGGGTACGGGAGATATGATGAACATTGAAAACTTAACCGGAGCAGTACAATGTAATGTTGGATCAACTGGTTGGTACAGTGCACAATGGTCAAGCGAAAACGTGGACGGAACTTACGTAAGAATTAAAAACAGATGGCAGACAGGAGCTATGATTCATATTGAAAACCTAAACGGTTCTGCTCAATATAATGGAGCTCAAAACAATTGGGAAAGTGCACAATGGCAATTTCAAACCACTTCTACAGCAAAAAAAGTTAATGTTGATGAAGTAGGAGTAATAGCCCAAAATAATGCTGCGGTTAGTGTTTATCCAAACCCGGCAACGAATAATGAATTTAATATTGTCCTGCCGGAATTAAAAGCAGGTGATTTGGCAACAGTAACGGTTATTGATATAAATGGCAGAAAGGTTTTGGTAAAAAAAATCAATACGTCTGCAAAAATCAATCATGAATTAGCTTCAGGAATATATGTTGTTACAATCAATTCGGATGCTTTTAATGTGTCTAAAAAACTGATTATTAAGTAATAGATAAAAAATACTTTTAATGAACTAAATTTTATTGATTCAAATTTATTATCGTAGCCATACATTAAAAACCTCCAAAGTCATTGATTTTGGAGGTTTTTTGGTTTTTATTTCTCATGTATTCCAAACACGATATTATAAGAAGGAAATCGCAGTTTAATTATCATAAAATGCCTGATTCAATTGGCATATAATTAAGATTTGTTTAATCTCAGATAGCAATATTGCTAATTTAATGTTATCAGTTTAAAAAAAATCCTACACAATAGAAAAATCCATTGTGATCTTAACTTCTTTGTTTCTAATGATTTAAAATTTACTAAAATTTTAGTTAACATTTTTTTTGCAAAAAAATCGATTAAAATTTTTGCTTTAATATTTTTAATTTACTTTTGTTCTATCAAACTAGTAGAATTTAAAAGAACTCAGTAAAATAAGGATTAAAGACTAAAATACATTTTCATTTTTGAACAAGCAACAACCATTTTTCGATTTATGTCTTATGAGTTATCGCTGTTAAAATTTCTTCAATCTCTAATTTCTCAAATTTTCAAATAAGATGGATCCTTAAAATTTAGGATTGAAATCTTACAAAGACCAATTTAAATAATAGTAATCCAAAATAAAAAAAAATGAAAAAACGAATGTGCTGCAAATAAAAAAACCATTTCTGTTGCAGCAGAAATGGCAAAGCTTAAAGAAATTGTTCATCTCTGTAAGGAAAGCGAGAATGGAGTAAATCCTTTTCGACTTACCTTATTTTTTAAACCAAAACAAAGTAATGAAAAAAAAATTAAATAGATATGCATGGATATGCATTTTGTTGATTTCCATAGGGATTAAGGCTCAGGAGACCAAACCTTTAATCCAATCAAAACTCGAAGGAACAGTAATAGATGCTGTTACAAAGGAGCCTATTATTGGTGCTTCAATAAACATTAAAGGAACGACACACGGTGTTTTAACAGATTTCGATGGTAAGTTTTTTTTCCAGACAGGACAAAAACTTCCTTATACATTAATCGTAAGTTTTCTGGGATATAAAAAAACAGAAACGGTAGTTACTGAAAATTCAGTTGTTATTGGTCTTACTCAAGAACAAAATGCGTTATCAGAAGTAGTTGTTACCGCACTTGGTATTTCAAAAGAAAAGAAATCTTTAGGATATACTACACAATCACTTAAAAATAAGGATTTGGTAGATACAAAAGAAACAAACTTTTTGAATAGTCTTTCAGGTAAATTAGCGGGTGTACGTATTACCAATTCACAAGGAGATATGGGATCTTCACGTATTATTATTCGTGGAGAAACTTCTATATCAGGAAATAATCAGCCATTATTTGTGGTAGACGGAATTCCGGTTGATAATTCTCAGTTAAATTCTCTTGCAGGAGTTGCAGCTTCACGTGATTTTAAAAATGCAATTGCCGATTTAAATCCACAGGATATTGAAACATTAACAGTATTGAAAGGTCCAAATGCGGCTGCTCTTTACGGTTCACGTGCTGCGCATGGTGTTGTCCTTATTACTACAAAATCAGGAAAAAGTCAAAAAGGACTTGGTATAAACTTTAGTTCAGGTATAACGATCTCTCAAGTGGCTACTTTACCTAAGTTTCAAAATTCATTTGGACAAGGTTCAAACGGAAAGTTTAGTTATGTAGATGGTAAAGGTGGCGGTATTAATGATGGAGTTGATGAAAGCTGGGGACCTAAATTAGACGGACGTCTTATTCCTCAATTTTATTCAAATGGAGAAGCTGTACCTTTTGTAGCTCACCCTGACAATGTTAGAGACTTCTTTCAAACAGGTATTACGCTTGATAATAGTATTTCTGTAGCGCAATCAAATGACAAAGCAGATTTCCGTTTAGGAGTAAATAATCAAAAACAAACAGGAATAGTGCCTAACAGTGAAATAAATAAAACAAACTTTACTGTTAACTCTAATTATCAAATATCTAAAAATGTAAAAGTAGGGGTAACGGCAAACTATGTTGTTACTGATGCTCCGGCATTACCGGGTGGTCCATCTGGTGGTCGTGCTGCGGGTGTAATGTTACAGTTTCTTTGGTTCGGACGTCAGGTTGATGTCAATCAACTTCAAAATAACAGAGATGTCAACTGGAACAACAGTTATTACAGCAATCCATATTGGAATGCTTATTACAACACAACCAGCCAACAACGTAACCGTTTAATTGGTGATATCCATTTAGATGCAAAACTTGCAGACGGACTTAACTTTAAATTCCGTACCGGAGTTGATTACTATAACGATCGTAGAAAATACACGATTAAGTATGGTACAAACGGAACTCCTTTCGGTTCGTATGCTGAAGATGCGTATACAGTAAGTGAAAGAAATACGGAAGGTATTTTTACTTATACTAAAAAACTGAGCGATGATTTTAGTTTGGATGCTCTTGGCGGATTCAATATCCGTAACCACAGTGATGCAAACAATTATCAAAAAGCGCCTCGTTTGGCTGTGCCTGATTTATATACATTAACTAATTCGAGAGATCCTTTGGCTTCTTCAAACTCAATAGCAAGATTAAGAGTTTATAGTGCTTATGCTTCAACACAATTTGGTTATAAAAACTATGCGTTTTTAAACCTTACAGCACGTAATGACTGGTCATCGACATTACCAAGCAGCAACCGTTCTTATTTCTATCCTTCTGTTAGTGGAAGTTTAGTTTTATCAGAAGCTTTAAATCTGAAAAGCAATACACTTGATTTCTTAAAATTACGTGGTGGTTGGTCTGAAGTAGGTAACGATGCAGATCCGTATCAATTGTCTACAGTTTATAATTTTCAAACTGCATTTGACGGAAATCCGATTCAAACTTCTTCACAAAAGAAACTTAATCCAGACCTTAAACCGGAAACTACACGCTCTACTGAAATTGGTTTAGAAGCTTCTTTCTGGAAAAACAGATTGCATTTTGATGCGGCTTATTACAACACGGATAGTTTTGACCAGATTTTGGAAATTAAAACAACTGCTGCGAGCGGATATAATTCACAATTAATCAATGCAGGAAAAATCAACAACCATGGTATTGAAATTCAGTTCGATGGAACTCCTGTTCAAACTGAAAACTTCAAGTGGAATATTGGCGTAAATTATTCAAAGAATATAAGCGAAGTAAAAATTCTTGACTATGATAAACAGATTCAAAACTACACAATTGGTTCTTCTGGAGGAGTTGATGTATTAGCATCAGTAGGAGAGGCGTATGGCGCACTTTATGGTACAGCTTATTTACGTGACGGAAATGGAAATATTGTAGTTGGTGCAAACGGATTACCGAAAGCTGATCCGCAAAAGAAAGTATTAGGACATTATACTCCGGATTATATAGCCGGTGTTACAAACACAATAACATACAAAAATCTTGAATTTTCATTTTTAGTTGATGCAAGTGTAGGTGGAGAACTTTTTTCAGGAACAAACAGAACAGGTAATTATACAGGTGTGTTAGCTCAAACGATGGAAGGTCGTGATGCTGCTAATGGCGGATTAAACTACTATCTTGATGGAACGACGAAAACCTTATTGCCTGGAGGAAGTGCTCCAGGAGGCGCGGTGGTATATGATGATGGAATGATCTTTAAAGGAGTATATGCTGACGGAACTCCAAATACTTCAGTTCTTAGTGCACAGGAATATTACAAAGCATCTTACAACATTAGTGAAGCCTACATTTACAGCTCAACTTTTGTAAAATTAAGAGAAGTAAAATTGGCGTACAATTTCAATAAATCATTTGTTAAGAAACTGGGATTAGCAGGAGCAAGTATTACTGCTGTAGGTCGTAACCTGTTCTTCATTTACAAAGATGCACCAAATATTGATCCTGAAACAGCTTTCAATACTGGAAATGCACAAGGTTTGGAGAGTTTAGCTTTACCAACTACCAGAAATTTCAGCCTTAATGTTAATCTTAAATTCTAAAACACAAAATCATGCTAAAAAAGATAGCTTATATAACTCTATTTGCATTGTCACTGACTTCTTGCAGTGATACGCTGGATGATATTAACAAAAATCCAAATGCAACAGAAACTCCATTAGCACCTTATTTGTTAACTGGAACATTAAAACAAGGCGCTGACTTATATTGGGGATCAACAAATAACTTTGATTCATCTTTGTTATTTGTGCAGCATTGGGCTAAAATCCAATATACGGAACCGGACAGATATGATGTGTCAAATACTTCGTTTACTACTTTGTGGAATACGGGATATGCAACTTTAATTACAGATTTAAATACGATCCTGAATTTCCCTGCAGATCAGGCAAATTCAAATTATAAGGGAATTGCATTGACTTTACGTTCATGGACATTTTTATTGTTGACAGATGCTTACGGAAGCATTCCTTATAAAGAAGCAGGTCTAAAAGTAACACCGGCATATAATACTCAAAAAGAAGTATATACAGGATTACTGGAAGATTTGACACAAGCTCAATCATTGTTAAATACATCAAACGGTGCCGTAACGGGTGATTTGGTTTATAAAGGAGATATTGCAAAATGGAAAAAATTTGTGAATTCGCTTCGTTTGCGTATTGCATTGAGAATTTCTGACAGAGAACCTGCTTTAGCGAAACAAGCTGCAATTGATGCAACAAGCGATGCTGCAGGCTTAATTAGCAGTAACGCAGATACTTTTAAATTTACTTACATCAGTTCACCTCAACAAAATCCGGCTTCGGCATGGTTTGAAACCAGAGATGATTATCGTATTTCGAAAACTTTGGTTGATAAATTAAAAGCATTATCAGATCCGCGTTTACCGGTTTATGCTCAGTTGCCATCAGATGCAACCGTGGGTACATACGTTGGTGGTGCGAATGGATTATCGAACAGTGATGCTAATAGCCAGGGATTTGCTAAAACATCAAAACCGGGTACTTATTTCCTTACGTCTACATCGCCTGCTGTTATTGCTTCTTATTCAGAAACATTGTTCAATCTTTCTGAAGCAGTTGCCCGTGGTTATATTGCCGGAGATGCAGAACAACTTTATAAAAGTGCAATTACAGCATCGTTCAATCAATTTAGTATTACTGATGCAACAGTTATTTCTAATTACCTGAATCAGGCAATTGTGAAGTATGATGCAACAAATTATGCAAAATCGATAGGTACACAAAAATGGATTGCATTCTATGGTCAGGGTCTTGATGCTTTTGCTGAATGGAGAAGACTTGACTATCCTGTATTGACAGCTGGTCCTGCTACGGTTTTGGATGGAAAGATACCTTCGCGTTTCTTTTATCCAGGTACAGAACAGTCATTAAACGGTACTAGTTACCAAGCGGCAGTATCTGTTCAGGGAAAAGACTTGCTTACTACAAAATTATGGTTTGATGTAAATTAAACTGCATCCCGAAAGAGATACACAAATCTGTTCCCCCAATGATATAAATATCTCGTTCGGGATAAAATAACCAACATATTTTACAAGCAAAACGAAAAAAGCTAAATCGAAAGATTTAGCTTTTTTTTTGATCCTTTTTATGCAATTTTTCATCCTCAAAATAATCGAAATCATTTTGAGTAATATTATATTCATAATTATGTATTGTTTATTTTTTCTACTATTTTTTTTACAAATTTAATTTATTTTATGATAAAAAATAAATTAAGCTCATTCGCAAGACTTTAATATACCCAAAAACGTATTTTATTACCCCCTGTTAAAATCATTATTAGTCATTTTTGTAACACAAATTATGAATGGATTTAATAAATCCTGAAGTGATTTTGTCAAACTAACTATTAACCAAAAATGACAAACCGAAAATGACAAACTTTACTAGGATCAAAAAAAGTCCTAATAACGTATCCGGATTTAATTTAAAAAAGAAAATGCTCATGTTATGTGTATTGTTTTCTTTATCTCAAGTTCATGGATATGCTATTGGTTCTGAAAGTACAACAGTGCTAAAAAATGTAGGAGAACAAAAAAACATTAACGGACAAGTTAATGATGAAAATGGCATGCCGCTGCCGGGAGTAACTATTTTAGAAAAAGGAACAAGAAATAGTGCTTTAACAGATTTTGACGGAAAATTTACTTTAAAAACAGAGAACGAAAACCCAGTGTTAGTATTTTCCTATTTAGGATATATAACTAAAGAAGTTACTTTAAAGGGCGAAACTATCGTTAATGTAAAACTACAAAAAGCTACAACTTCATTAGAAGAGGTTGTTGTAGTTGGTTATGGTAAAATGAAAAAAAAGGATTTAACGGGAGCAATTGTTCAGATAACACCTGACAGGCTGGCAAACCAAAATCCGCAAACGGTTCAGGATATCCTGAGAGGAACTCCCGGTATAAACGTAGGTTACGATCCTTCTGCAAAAGGAGGAGGGAGAATGCAAATTCGTGGACAAAGTTCTGTTTATAATCCTAATAATGATGGTGTGCATAATTCACCACTTATTATTTTAGACGGAATGCAGTTTTATGGAGAGCTTTCAGAAATTAATCCTGATGATATCGGCTCGATCGATATTTTAAAAGATGCATCGGCAGCATCTGTATATGGAGCGAAAGCGGCAGCAGGAGTTATTATTATTTCAACCAAAAAAGGTAAGGCCGGTAAGCCTGTCATTAGTTTTACTACAAACACGACGACTACCCGTAAGAGTGCCTATCGTAGTGTGTATTCCCCGGAAGGGTATTTAAAATACCGTGAAGATTGGGAAACTTCTGCAACTTATGGTGGTAATGCAACAACTGGCGAATACGGACCATGGATGGTAGGAACAGTTGCTAATGGTAAACCCGGATATTTTTCAAATCCTGAGGATTTAGGCAAGTGGGGTATTACTCAGGATCAATGGTTAGCGTACCAGCCAGCTGCACAAACAACAGGAAAAAGCACGAAGGAAGTATGGGGAAATCGTTTAGGTTTGAATTTCGATCCTTCGCTTATGGCTAATTTCCTGGCAGGAAAAACACACGATTGGAGTGACAGCTCTTTTAGAACAGGGATTAATCATGACAATAATTTGAGTATTTCCGGAGCAGGCGACAAGGTAAATTATTATATGTCTTTCGGTTATTTAACTTCGGAAGGAGCTATTGTTGGAAATGATTATAAATCAGCTCGTTCCAATATGAAAGTAGACGCTAAAATTACGGATTGGCTTGATTTTGGGGTAAATGTTAATTTTCAGGATCGTTCAGATGGAGATGTTACGCCTTCTTTAGATACACGTTCCGGTTTTAATAATATGATGAGAACCAGTCCGTTTGGAACTTTTACAGATGCAAATGGCAACTACGAAAGACAGCCGATGGGAAAAAATGTTTCGGGACAGAATTATAATTATTACTACGACCGTCAATTTATTGAGAAAGAGACAGGATATACCACATTGAATACCATTTTTAATACAAAGGTAACTTTACCTTGGGGCATTACATATTCATTTAACGTTGCTCCTCGTTATCAATTTTATCATGATCGTTATTTCGAATCGGCACAAAATCCAAATTGGGCTGCTGCTACCCACGGAGCAACCAGAAATAATAGTACAAGATTTGATTATAACCTGAATAATACATTAGCGTGGGATTATACAATTGCTGCAAAACACCATTTTATATTGACGCTTGTTCAGGAAGCTGAAGAACGTCGTTATTGGTCAGATGGAATGGATGCTTATAACATTCTGCCAACGGATGATTTAGGATTTCACAATGTTTCTACTGCAACATTGGCGAATAGTAAACTTAGATCAGAAGATACACATCAAACGGCAGATGGTTTGATGGCAAGACTTTTCTATTCGTTTGATAATCGTTATATGCTAACAGCAACTGTTCGTCGTGATGGTTATTCAGCATTTGGATCTTCAAATCCTTATGCCGTTTTCCCTTCTATTGGGTTTGCATGGAACTTTAAAAATGAAAAATGGTTTAACTGGGATCCGATGTCTGCAGGTAAATTACGTGTGTCTTGGGGTGAAAATGGAAACAGATCGCTTGACAATCCATACATTTCTTTGGCAAACTTAACAAATACAGGGACAATGGGATATTTAGATGCTTCAGGAAAACCTCTTGAACTGAAGTATTTATCACTTGATCGTATGGCAAATAAAAATCTGGAATGGGAAAAAACAAGATCAACAAATATTGGCCTTGACTTAGGTTTCTTACATGATCGTGTTACTGCTACTATAGATGCTTACCAAAAGATTACCCATGATATGATTATGAGCCAGTCCCTTCCTGGTTTTACTGGTTTTTCATCAATTGCAACCAATCTGGGAGAGGTTGAAAACAAAGGTTTTGAATTGAGTCTTAGCACGCTTAATATGAAAAGACCAAACTTTGAATGGCGTACTACACTTGGTTTTTCATACAATAAGAATACGATTAATTCATTGTATGGCAATATGGTAGAAGTTAAGGATGGCAATGGTAATGTCGTTGGAACTAAAGAGGGTGATGATTCAGCCAACGGATGGTTTATAGGCAGATCGATCACTCAAATTTGGGATTACAGAATAACCGGAATCTGGCAAAAAGACGAGTGGAAAGAGGCTTTAAAATACGGACAGCGTCCCGGAGATCCAAAAGTTGAAAACAGCTATACCGGAGACGATGTAGATGCGGTAGATGCAAATGGAGTTCCTTATAAAAAAGCGGTTTACAATGAAAAAGATAAACAGTTTTTAGGAGATAAAACGCCTCCTGTACAGTGGTCGCTGCGCAATGATTTTAAGATTTATAAAAATTGGGATTTTGCTATAAGTATGTATTCCTATATGGGGCAAAAAGACCTTAATTCAGGCTATATGAATACTTTCAATGATAGCAGTTTGTATAAATTCAACTTCAATCCGTATGTAAATCCGTATTGGACAGTTGATAACCCAACCAATGATTGGGCGCGTCTTGATGCTAAAGGACCTGCCGGAACTCCGGTTGCACCAGGAAAATTGTATGATAGAAGTTTTATTCGTCTTGACAATATTTCACTGGCCTATTCTTTACCAAGAGATTTTTTAGATCGCGTACACCTTAAAAATTTTAAAATTTATACTTCGGTTCAAAACGTAGCAACATGGTCTGCTTCTAAACAATGGAAATATTATGGAGACCCGGAAGGAGATGTTAATAATAAAGGAGGATTGGCGACACGAACGTTTAATTTAGGTTTTAATGTACAACTTTAAAAATTATTCAATAATGAAAATATATATAAATAATAAAATATCAAGACTGTTGCCTCTTATAGTATTGGCTACACTGTCTGGTTCTTGTTCAAAAGATTTTCTGGATTCAGACCCGCTTTCGTTTTACAAACCTGAAACTACATTTAATACAGAAGCGGGGTTGCAGGCAACTTTAGCACTGTGCGATAAACAGTTGCGTAATAATTATATTCACTTTAATGCTGCTGGTGTTAGTGTGCCCATTGGTACAGAATATCTTTTCTCTGATATGGCACAATATGGAAAAACGGATACGGCTGGTAATATTGCTGATTATGCTGCTACTGTCGTTCCTACCGGAACCTATCAAAGAGAGGTAGGCGAATCAATTTATCTTGGTTTTTACTGGACTGAAGCCTATACAGGTATTAAGAATGCTAATACTGTATTATCCTATATTGGTAATGTGACAACTTTATCCGAGGAGGTTAAAAATAAATATATTGGGCAAGCTTATTTTCACAGAGCATACCGTTATCTTAATCTGGTGTATCAATTTGGAGATATACCGTTGGTTACTAAAATTTTGGAGGCTCCAAAGCAGAGTTATTATTCTACTAAAAAAGAAGCCATCATAGAAATGATTACAGCAGATATGGAGAAAGCTGTACAATTCGTGCCAGAACAATCAAAAATAGGATATGTAGGTATGGTTAGCAAAGGAGCATGCCGCCAGTTACTGATAAAATGTTATTTGGCATCTGGTAGATTTGCAGAAGCTGAAGCACAAGCAGATATTCTTATTAATCAATCGGGGTATTCTTTGGTGCAAAACACTTTAGGAATTTTTGATCCGGGAGGAAATCCTACTGCATGGCCAATTACCAGAAATGTCATCTGGGATTTGCACAGACCTGAGAACAAGGTGATTTCTTCTAATACAGAAGCTATATTGGTTGCACCAAACGGAGGAGCACAATCATTTTTATCGTTTACTTCAATGAGAATTTTTGGACCTAACTGGAATGATGCTAATTTAATTACGCCTGATGGTAAAACAGCAGCACCGCGTTTTCCATTGACAGATAAAGTCAATTATAATGCAAAATATGATTATCAAAGAGCACTAGGGCGCGGTATTGGTACTATTAGTGGTTCTTATTATTCACAGCATCCTATGTGGGTTGTGAACGGTGTTGAGGACAATCTGGATCTTAGACATAACAGTACAGTTGGAAACTGGGTGCACATGACAGATTTAAAATATGCTCCCGGAGCAGGTGGAAGTGCAACTTGGGCTGGACAAAATTTTAGAATGAAGGATGCAAATGGCAAACTGTTAGCACAAGATTCTATTCGTGATTGGTTTGATTTTCCTCATTATAAAATCTTTTTACACGATGTTGTGGCAGAAGGTAATCCGGCCGCAAATGATTTTCAGGGAGCGAGTTCAGGATCTACTGCGCATTTGTACATATATCGTTTAGCTGAGACTTATCTATTGCGTGCAGAAGCGCGTTTTTATCAAGGTAATGCTAGTGGAGCAGCTCAGGATGTAAATGTTGTAAGAGCAAGAGCAAAAGCGTCACAAATGTATGGTACTGTAACTATTGGTGATATTTGTGCAGAAAGAGGAAGAGAACTTTATCTGGAAGAATGGAGAAATGTAGAGTTAAAACGTATTTCGCACTGTCTGGCCCTTAGCGGAAAACCAGATGAATGGGGTCATACGTACAGCATAGCTAATTGGGATAAACAATCCGGAACAGATGCAGCCGGAGGAAGTTATTGGTACCAACGTATTATACATTATACCCTATACAACAAATATCCGGCTGGTATTTCTATTAAACCGGGCGTAAAGTTTTATACGATGGACAAACGTAATAATTACTGGCCAATTCCGTATAGACTTGCTATTGAGCCAAATATAAAAGGTCAGTTAAGTCAGAACTTTGGTTATGATGGTTACAATGCGGGTGTAAAAGTCTGGGATAAATGGCAAGATGCCGTTGAAGATGAAAGTAAAATTTAAATCTATATTTTGGACTAAATCGAGGATTTAAATAAATGATCAAATAAATAGCTTTATAATATTCAAAGAAAGCTAAAGTAAAAACGAGTTAATATTATTCATTTAATATTTAACTCGTTTTTTATGCTGTCTTTTTTCTGTTTCCAATACAGAAATTAAAAAATACTAAATCGTTAATTATTAACGGATTGAATACAGTGTAATTTTTTGATGTTTTTTTTAGCGATATTATTTTTTAAACCTTAAAAATATGTACAAAACGCATAAACAGGATTTTTGTGTACCTAAAATCGTACTTTTTTAACCCTCTTGCTAATGGTTATTAAGCAACTTTGCAATATCAATTACTAATTGTATTGCTATCGATTTTGAGAATTATAAAAGTTTTCTTTTTCAGTATCAAATGATTGTAATTGTAATTTACTAACCATTTATTATTTACTAACCTTAACATTTTAAAAATGAAAAAATTATTAAAATTAACAAGTTTGCTATTTATTACAGCATTAGTGTTTAATTCCTGTGAAAAGGAACAAGATTTAAATGAGCTGCAAAGCACTAAAAAAGATGCGCCTGAAGTTACTAAAAAAGAAGCCGCTTCGTCTAGTGCCGCGTTAGAAACTAATGTTGCAGCATTAGGAACCGCCGGAGCAAGAACGATTACATTGCAGACCAATACACTATCGTGTCCTGGTGGTTTGTGTACATCGTATGGTGTTTGGTCAGAGGGAGTTTACACCGTTTGGTTCCAGATGAAATTTAATTCCGGATTTTATTGGAGCAGAGGTGGAAAATGCGGATATGGTATATTAATTGGTGATCAAAATACCGGTGGCGATCCGGGATGGGATGGAAATGGCGGTAGTGCCAGATTTATGTGGTATTGCCCAAATGGATCAAACTCTGCCAAAGGAAGCGGGGCTTATCTTCAGCCTTACGTTTATTATAAAGATCAGCCAGGACAATTTGGTAATGATTTTGGAAAGAAATACTACATACAAGAAGGAGTGACCTATAACTGCCAAATATCTGTGAAGTTAAATACCGGATCAAATACAAACGGATACGTAAAATATTATGTAAATGGAACCGAGATGTTAAATCAAACCATTCGTTGGGTAACAAACGATGCTAAACGAAATGTTAATGCGGTAAGTCTTCATACATTCCGTGGTGGTAGTCAGGAATACTGGAAAGCTCCTGTAACAAGTTCTATTTATTATCCAAGTGCATCCTGGGATGCTCAATAGTGAATACATGCTTTAAAACAAAAAGCAAATAACAATAGAAATTAAATAGTTTAAAAATTCCATAACAAATAGAAGATATTCTAAATACTCTTAATTAGGGCATTAAAATTTTCTTCTGTTGTTATGGATTTTTTTTGGATAACAGGATCTTATATTAGTAAATCATAATCTATTTTTACAAAGGACTATTTTTAAATTTAATTTTATTCAAATCAATAATATCAGCTTCTTGTCTGTCCGTTTCGTATGATATTTTTATTTCATGTTCAGATACAAATTCTATTTCCTTATCACATCCCATAGTACAGGATTCTACAGTAATTGGAAAATATAATTCTTTATTCTTGTCATATCCAATGATGTTATTTCGAAAATAAGAAACAATTTTAAAATCGGCATTTTCAATCACTTGATCATCATCATAATCTCCATTAAATTGAAATAAATTTTCAGAATAATAAGTGCTTCTTACAATAGTGGGATAAAAAATTTCAGAACCTCCAGGGTAATTATCTTTATACCATTTATGCTCAAAGTTGGTATAATAATTAATGTCTTTTTCTTTTTCAGTTGGCTTGTAAATCCATTTACTTTGATTAGCAAACTCGTATAATTCTTTCTTGATTATCATGTTATGCTCTAAGGTTTCATTTTCTGAGAATGTACCATCAACAAATTCTCCGGATCTCAGAGAATTTTCTCCAATATATTCTAATGTGTAAAATTTTAGCGTATTCATGTTTAACATTATAAAGCGCAAATACAAACTAACATCGCCATTACCCATTGGAGACTCTTTTGTTGCAAATAGAAAATAATCTATATTTTTAATTTTTTTTCTTAAAAAGTGTTGTCGATGAATTTTGACATGACTATATTCTCTTTTTAACAAAGTATCGGTTTGAATTAATTCTAAGCCTTCCTTGTTTTTTTTAAACTTTGAAACGATAACTGCGATTTTATCTCCAGCCAGCAAAAAATTATTATCGTCGCTGGCTTCGCTACCTGATATTTTAATTATTTCATTATTATCCGGGTTACTAATCGAGAATAAAGTTATCGGTTTTACTATTTCATCGCTATTTTCTTCAGTGTTTTGTTGTATGTTTTCCTTCTTTATTTTGTGGTCAGAAATCTTTTTGTCATTCTTACAAGAACAAAAAGTGATGATAGATAAGAGAATTAGAGCTAGTTTGTTTTTAATCTGTTTCAATTAATTTTTAGTTTTTGGTTGTCTGAAAGATAAAATTTATTTTATAATTTAAAAGTATCCAAAGTCTTTTTTAAAACGATTTTAAAATTTTATAATTGGTACATAAAATTTGCTAGTTTTACTGAAAAACAAATTGTGGTAAAAAAAATACTATTTCTGCTAATAACTGTACTAACATTAATAAGCTGCAAACAACAAAATGATGAGAATAAATCTTTAGATGTAAAAAAAGAGAATAGTAGCAATTCAAAATACCTTTCAAAAAAGGAGAAAGATACTGGCAGTACTATGCAGGTTGAAAAGACTGAAAAACTTTCTGAACTTCTTTTCAAATGCAAAGAAAATGACAATGGTATTTCAAGATACGACGACCCTCTAAATAAAACATGTGTATGCAATGACAGTACATTTAACAGTGCATACAAAATATTTTATGATGAATCGCCGGATTACATTCAGGATAATTTATTGAAAAAATTACCACAGAAAAATTCAGTCTGGAAAGCTGCTGATGCAGAAGTTACCTATAGCTGGATTCTGCAGGATACATTAAAAATAAATATGTTTTTTCAGGGCGGTGAAAACAATTATATCTTTTATAAAAACAGTGATAATAAAATGGAATACAAAGAATATTTATCGCTGCCATAGTTTTAATATTTAATCACAACTTAAACCATACAAATCTAATCCGCCAAGAAGTATGGTGTTAAATTTATTATTTTTTTGCTGAACGAGAACTCTTCTTTCAGGGAATTTACATTTTGATAGTTTTGAATTTTTCCCCCATAAAAAATCATCATTATAAGCAAAATATGCCGGACCAATATTAGCAAAAACTTTTACTCTGGTGGGATCTGTATCACTATATCTATAAACCAGACTATCATCCATTTTTTGGATTTTATTTTGAACAGCAAAATAGTTCTTTCCGTAATTTAGTTGCAATGGTTTGATGGAGCAGAGAATAGGTTTACCATTTTTGGCTGTATCAAAATTTTTAAACGTCAAACCAATAAAATTTTCTCTACAATCGTCAATTCTGCAAACTACTTCATCGACAGTTACTTCAGAAAATCCTTTGGTTCCGTAAACATAGTATTTTGGCTCGATAATTTTCTTAATCTCCTTTTCTAATTCTTTACTTTTAATAAGTTGAACGATTCCTAAAGTATCATAATACTCAAATTTTCTAACGTTTAAAGATGCATGTTTATAAAAATCATTTTCTAAAGAATCCGTTTCGTTTATTCTGGTGTAGATTTTTTCATATTCAGCATTTTTACCGGAATCAAATATTTCAACAACTATTGCAGTTGTATTATTTGCCAGATTATAAACAGGATAAATTGTGTTATCTGTAATTTTTGCTTCTATTTGTTTAGTATCGTCTGCTACGTTTTTTAATGGAATATTTCCAACTTTATTGTTTTTTTCTTTACAGGAAATAAACAAGGAAAATAAAATAATAAGGATTAGAGTAGTTGTTTTTTGCATTGATGATTTTTAAATATTGTATGATTAAAAAAACAGGAAGATGATTACTAACAGCAATCTATAATATCTACTGCTTTTTTTAGTTTTTTTGAATAACCAATATAAGTGGTATCTTCTTCTCCAAGCGAAATCGTGAATAAAGGTGTTTTATTATTTTGACATTCTATAAAAGCATCATAATTTATAAATCTCTCTTTTGATTGGCCAAGAACGTCATCCTTTTTTATTTCATTTTTATCAGATATGTCAGTAAATGATTCAACACTTAATATCTCTTTTGCTCTGTTTAGCATATATTTTTCAAGTTCCTCATCACTTTTAATATATTCCAAATCATAACCATTTATCAAATGATAAGTATCGAATGATTTTTCATATATCATTTCACCACCATTATTAAAAATTTTTAATACCGATGTTGTTTTATTTATATTCCCTTTGGGAACATTTAAGGTAAATTTATCATCAGTTGATAAATCTGAAAATTTTGTAAAGAGAGAATCTCTAAATTCTTCTTTGATTGTTGTATTACTAGCATTAAAATATACTGTTTCATGTACTTTTACGGCAGAACTTAAAGTATCTGTTGGTTTTATATTTTTTAAACTATCGTTTGCAACTACAGTTTTTTCGGATTGTAGCTTTTCATTACGATTGCAGGCATAAAGAAATAAAATTGATAAGAAACAAATTAGCGTATTTTTAAGCATCAGGTTTTATCTTTTGGTTGTTTTATAATTTCTTGTAATGTCAGTTTACTATCTGGATTTTTATCAAAAAATCCCATTTAGTTTTGGTGTTTTATAATTGTTTTTAGCGCTTCTTTTAGCGAATATAACAAATATTATTAAAAAGATTCTTTATTTATTTTGAGAGATATTCCAGATCTGTTTTGATATGATTTATAATAAATTGATATAAGTTTAATTCGGCAAAATGGCTACAATTAAAGGCATTTTGGCGAATTAAAACGGTGTTGTTTTATCCAATTTTGCAATACTATTAATTAAAATATAAAAACATGAATATATACACTTTTATCAACGACTGGATTGAAGCTGGTAATACTTTCGACACCTCAAAATACCTGAATTTCTATTTGGTTGATGCCGTTTTAGACGATCCGTCTGTTGGTCGAAAGTTTTTGGGACATGAAGGAATCAAAGACTATTTTAAAAGCTATTTTATTGGTTACAATACACATACTGAAATTGTAAGTTTGAATATTTCAGAAGAAGATCAAGTGTATCTAGAAGTAAAATTTACTGGCAATTTTCCGGAAGGAGAAATTGGAGGAACTTTTGAAATCACCTTTAAAAACAATAAAATCTCCTATTTAAAAGCAGATTTAATTCACTAAAAATAAAACCCAGGCAAAACTAATTTTCATTGCTTTCCAATCTTTTATATTTTTAATGAATAATATTTCGTTTATTACTTCTAAAAAAACAGATCACATAAATAAAAACTCATGAGAAAAATGCTTTTTACTGTTGTTGGTTTTGTATTACTTTTTAGTTGTCAAAATAATAGCAAACCTGTGTTGAAGAAGCCTGTTTTAAAAGTAGTTAAATTAGAAAATAGTAAATCTGATGATAATGAAGTTTATAATCTGGCATCGGTTGATACTTTACCTAAATATCCGGGTGGTATAGAAAAATTTCATGCTTTTTTAAAGAAAAATTATGTTATACCAGAAGAAGTAATTAAAAATGAAGCTCTGGGACATCCGGTTTTTGCAACTATTAAAATTGAAAAAGATGGAACCGTGTCTGAAATAGAAATTATTCGGGATTTTGGTTATGGATCGGGACCGGAACTAAAGAGAGTTTTGAAATTATCCTCAAACTGGGTTCCGGCGATAAAAGACGGAAAACCAGTAAGATGCTTGTATAGTATACCATATTATGTTTATTAAGTAGAATAAATTTCGGTAATTCTAAATGTAATATAATCAATAGCGAAATTAAAATATAATATATACTTTTATTAGCTGAATTAAATTGACTAACACACTAACCACATGAATTCTCAAAATCAAAAAAATGACATAAACCGACGCAAATTTTTACAAAGAAGCGCAAAACTCGCAGCAGCCGGAATTTACTTGGGAATGTTTGGAATGCCCACATTATTCGGAAATGAAATAATGGATAAAGATGGTACAGAAATTCCAAATATTAAGCTGAATAATGGACTAAAAATGCCAATGCTCGGATTTGGAACTTACGGTCTTAGGGGAGAAGTATGCCAACAATCTGTAGCTGATGCCATATCAACAGGATATCGCCTTATTGACACCGCAAAAATCTACGGAAATGAAGAAGCTGTAGGCAAAGGAATAAAACAAAGCGGAATCAATAGGAAAGAACTTTTTATTACCTCGAAACTTTGGGTTGATGATGCAGGTTATGAAAATGCCAAAAAAGGTTTTGAAGAGACATTGGCAAAATTAGGAGTTGAATATCTTGATCTCTACCTTATACACCGCCCGAGAGGTGATGTAAAAGGATCCTGGAAAGCAATGGAAGAACTTTACAAAGCAGGAAAAATCAAGGCTATTGGTATAAGCAATTTCGATTCAGACCAAATGGCTGATCTTTTGTCTTATGCGCAGGTAAAACCGGCTATAAACCAAATTGAAACACATGCTTATTATCAGCAAGGCAATTCATATAATGTATTAAAACAGCATAATATTCAAATGGAAGCGTGGGCACCTTTTGCAGAAGGCCGCAACGGACTTTTTACAAATGAAGTGTTTACTCAAATTGCCAAAAAATACAACAAAACTGTTGCTCAGGTAAATCTGAGATGGCATTATCAGCGTGGTATAGTTGCTATTCCCAGATCTTCGCAAAAAGCACACATTGTAGAAAACCTAAGGATATTTGATTTTAAACTTGATGATGCAGATATAAAAGCGATCGAAAAACTTGATTTAAATCGAACTCAGTTCCCGGAATGGAGCTAAAGCATAACTAACAAAGCCTGTTTCATAAGAAATGGGCTTTTTTTTTACTCAAAAAATAAAACTATCCGCAAATCAGCTCTACTGGAAATTCTGTAACATCCTGCTGAAATTTAATACTTCTTAGTCTCTTGTCATTTGTATCTTTAATAGTGTATTAAAACTATTATAAAAATCAAAAAAATAAAGTTATGGTAGAGATAAAAATAGAAAAAAAGAAACCTGTATGGCCTTGGATTGCAGTACTATTGGTAATCGGTGCAATTATATACTACATTTATTTTGTAGATCATCAGGTTGAAAGTGGAAACAGCGTAGAAATCGAAAACACTACAAGTACGCAATAGAACAAAACAACTGTAAAACAGACGGAATACTATTTTTCTTTAGCTGCTCAGGAAAATTTTAAAACTTCTTGCGCGTTTGCTTAAGAAAAGTGCTTAAAGAATTTATGAAAATTTAACTCAAACAGAATGGGCTGGTATTAACCAGCTGTATTGTAACGCAGTTAAATCTCAAAGGAATCTGAAAAAAAAATACTTAAAAAAAGAAATTATGGAAAATAAAAACAGAAATTTATATAGACTCGACGAGTTATCTGATTATAAAATTGCATCAAATTATTCTGATGTAAGAGGATGGAAAATAGTAGACGCTGACAACCGCACTATTGGTAAAATTGATAATCTTTGGGTGAATAAGGATATGCAGCGCGTTGTTTATCTTGATGTAAAAGTAGATAAAGAACTCATAGAGGATAACCGACATGAAGTGCATGATGTTATAGCGAATGATAGCAACAGAGAATTTATTTATAAGGAAGGAGACAGCCATATTATTATACCAATTGGATCTGTAAGTATAAATAAAGACACAAAAATTGTCATGGCAAACAGCATTGGATACGATACATTTAGAAATACAAACCGATACAACACTGTGCAAAATTTTGACAGGGAATATGAAAGAAAAGTAATGAAGTCTTATTATCCTGAAAATGATCCAGACTCGGTTTATTATAGTGATGATGACGGCTTTTACAACCGTAGAGAATTTGATAATAAATAGCACTGTTCATCAGATTTCCTACTGTTAATTAATAAATCACGATTATGGAAACGCAAATTATTGAACTGGAAAAAAAATACTGGAAGGGAATGGAAAATCATGAATATGAAACCGTAAAAAACCTTACTCAGTTTCCTTGTATAATTGCCAGTAAAAATGGTGTACAAAGTGTAGACGAATCTAAGTTTAAAAAGATGTTTGAATCCGGTGATGGAGACAAAATCAAAGTATTGAATATTTCTGATGTAGAAACAAAGTTAATTTCCGAAAATACGGCGATTATAGGATATATAATAGAATTAGGAATTACGGATGATAAGCAAAATTCTCCAACAAAATGTGCCTGCACTTCGACATGGATTAAAGAAAATGATAATTGGGTTTGTGCATTACATACAGAAGCAGAATTGTCTCAGCAATAGATTTTAAACATAAAAAATAAAAAAAAAACTCTAAATTATTGATTTAGAGTTTTTTTTGTAGCCATACAGAACAATTTTTATCCTGTCACTTTTAAAGATTCAATTTGTCCATCAACAATATCAAAATGAAAATTTAATAGTATTGGACTTCCGTCAAATGTACCTGAACATTCAGCTGATAAAACACTTGAAATACCATTTTCTTTATATTCAAGAGGTTTCATTACTGATCTGTATTTTTGGTTTGATTCTTCAATCCAATGCTGGATATTCGATTTTCCGTTATGGGTTTTGCCTTCGTCAAACACTTCGGCATTTTCAGAAAAACAATTGGTGTATGCAATGCTGTCAAAATTGTTCTGAGCATTAATCAAATCTGTTATTACTTTCGGTAAATTCATTTTTTTTAATTTTTTAATGTTATTAAATAGTTGGTACGGTTCCGCCATCGATTACAAATTCAGTCCCTGTTAAATAATTGGCTCTTGGTGAAACAAGAAAACCAACTAATTCAGCTACTTCTTCCGGCTGGGCAGGTCGGCCGTAAGGTATTCCGCCAAGTGCATCCATGACACTTTGTTGCGCTTCTTCTACAGTAATATTTGAATTTCTTGCAATCTCACCCAGCCAGGCTGTCGATGCTGTTGTATTTATCCATCCTGGCGAAACAGTCAGCACGCGAATACCCTTTGGCGTAACTTCATTGGATAAACTTTTGCTGTAATTTATTAATCCTGCTTTTGCAGCTGCATAAGGTAAAGTAGAATCAAATAGAGGCAGCTTACCCTGAATAGAAGCAATGTGAATAATAACACCACTTTTTTGATCTATCATTTGTGGTAAAAATCCTCTGTCAAGTCGGACAGGAGCGAACAAATTAGCCTGAAAAGTTGATTCCCAGTCTTCATCAGTTAACATTGAAAAACCGCCAGCAGGAGTTACTGAAGAACCAAGGTTGTTTACAAGAATGTCCAGCCTTCGTAAGTCGACAGCACTTCGCTAATTACTTTCTGCGTTCCTTCTGCTTTGCTTAAATCGGAAGGGATGAAATGCATATTACTGTTTTCATTTTCGGGAGCGTTCCTTGCGGTAATAATAACAGTTGCGCCAGCTTGCAGCAATCTTTCCGCAATTGCTCTTCCAGCTCCTTTTGTACCTCCGGTTACTAAGGTAATTTTGCCTG
This sequence comes from Flavobacterium sp. LC2016-13, assembly GCF_009707955.1. Classification (GTDB taxonomy): domain Bacteria; phylum Bacteroidota; class Bacteroidia; order Flavobacteriales; family Flavobacteriaceae; genus Flavobacterium. Next base: position 512,312 of record NZ_WMDQ01000002.1, read on the forward strand.
ATAATTCATTTTGATAATCCATGATATATTCGATTTAAATTTCTTTGTACAAATCTCGGAAGTACGTTAATTCCTCACAAGTACGGAGTTACGATTCATATAGGGATAAATTTTTCCCCTATTGCACAGATTGGGATATACGTTTAATTTTGCAATATGTATGAGAGAAAAACAACACCGAACTTAAACTGCGGACTCGACCTTATTGGTGAAGTCTTATATGGTAAATGGAAGATTCGTTTACTTTGGTTTATCGATCAGGGACATAAGCGCCCAAGTGAACTACAGCGAAAAATTCCTGATGCTTCACGCAGAGTTTTAAACATTCAGCTTAAGGAATTAGAGGAGCATGAACTAGTCTCAAAGGTCATTTATCCTGTTGTACCTCCAAAAGTCGAATATAGCCTGACCGAATTTGGAAAAACATTAATTCCGGTAATTTCAGCTATTGGAAATTGGGGAGATGAACATGAGGCACGTTTACGAACCCTAATTTTGAAACGTTTAGAATCAAATCAATGATATCTTACTATGAACAATACATTTTCTGACAACAGCCAAATAGGCATCGTATCGACTTTCTCTGAACTTATAAATACCGATTTCAAAGATGAAATGAACGCACTTTGCTGGCACAGAAATTTAGATGGCGATTTTAACGAGATTGTAGCTCAATTATCTTTAGAAGAAAATATAACCGAAGTTCATCCGGAAGATCTAATCGCGCTCCAACTATCAGAAAAGGGGAGTATAGCAAGAGAAATAATTTTAAATGATCTACAATTATTAACTGATTTTGGCGCTTCGCCTGCTCTTAATTTATTGAAGTGTTACGAGCGTGATGATGAATTTGATTTCATATCGACAGATGTGTATTCGTTTCATGTCGATCGTTCGCCTATTGCAACAGATACTTTTTTATGTACCTATCACGGAGCGGCAAGTGATATTGTTTCTAATTCGCAAGCCGAGCAAAAAATCCTGATTCCGGAAATTCGAGCAAAGCTAAAAGAACTGCATGATGGACCAGAGGAAGAATTCGAAGATTTTTTGAAGGAAAATTATTTTGATTTGCATTATAAGATTCATCAGGATGCAGAACCTGTTAATTTAGGATTAGGAAATCTTTGGCGACTGGCCGTAGATCATCCAAAACAAAAAGTGCTGCCTTGTATACACAGAGCGCCAATAGAAAATGAAGGAGAATACCGATTGTTGTTGATTTGCTAGGGAAATTGTTGAAATAATGAAGCAGTAGAAACATAGAAACTTATATTGAAATTTTAGATCGCAGTAACTATGTTCAAAAAAACTAATTTCTTATCTTTGATATATGAACAAACAGACACCTTTTTCGGTATGTGGAGAATCATTGTCGGCTCCAATGCATATTTGCGGTTTTTTCGATTCAAGAGAACAGCAATATGAGGTAATTCTTCCTTATATTATGGAGGGCTTGGATGCGAATGATAAAGTCATTAACATTCTTGAAGGCAACCGTCACGGTGAACATTGCCGTTGTCTGGCTGATAATGGAATATCTATTACTGAAAAACTGTCGAGCGGTCAATTGGAAGTACTCGCTTCAGAAAACACCTATATCAAAGGCGGTGAGTTTGCTGCAGACAAAATGTATGATATGCTCGAAAAAACTTTATTATCGGCTTCAAGAGCTGGTTATGAAAGTGTCAGAGCTTGCGGAGATATGGTATGGGCTCTGAAGAACCTGCCTGGAACCGATGAACTTTTAGAGTATGAAGCCAGACTGAATCTGCTAACTCCAAAACATTCTTGTTCATTGATTTGTATGTACGATATCAGTAGTTTTAGTCAAAGTACACTTACCGATATATTGCTTACACATCCTTACGTAATCAAGAACGGAAAAATCAGCAAAAACGAACATTATGTAGAGCCTTTGGAATTTATTTCAAATCTTTCAAATTTTCGATCCAGCACGCTAAAATCCTAATAGATTATCTTTATTTCTCGCTAGTCCTATCTTTAGAAGAGTTTTTTTTGAAAGCTGTACGGAATGTCAACTATCGGAAGATTTCGAAAAATTTTGAAAAAAGAGCAGAATTTAGGTATTGTAAGAGATAACAAACCACATAATGTTAAATCATAGTTTTTCAAATTTATACATATTGAAATCGTCCGGATCGCCAATATTTACTGATAGATAATAGGGAGGTTTATTGCTCAGTAATCCTGAACCTGAAACTTCAAAGCTGCAATTGATTGTATAGCTTTGCTGCACACCATTTTTGTCTATATATGTTTTATCGATCCCAAAATCTTTATATCTTGTATTGCTAATTAATTGAACCGTTTTTACTTTCTGATTACCGCTTTTACCGATATGCCATTTACCAGAAATATCAATTGTTCGATTTTTAAAAAGATCGTCATCGGATATATAAAAAAAGTTAATTTTCTTTCCTGTAAAAGTTCCATCTTCATTTAAGGAGATTGATGCACCATCCTGAGATTTCCAGGTTCCAGATAATTCTATTGTATTTATTTCATTAGAACAGCTATTTAATAATATAGATAAAAATGAAATTGCTAAAATCTTTATAATTGCCTTCATATTAACTTGTTAAATAAATTTTATTGATACTTACTCAAATCGAGATTAAGAATAGTGCCTACTTTGCTAAACTCTTCATTAACCTTTGCATTCAGGACTAGTTGTTGATTGTGTATTGGATGATTAAAAATTAACTGATGTGCATGAAGCATCATTCCTTTGAGGTCAAAATTCTCCAGCCATAATTTATTTTGTTTGTTGCAACCATGCGGGCGACTTCCTAAAATGGGATGAAAAATATGTTTAAAATGTTTTCGTAATTGATGCATACGTCCGGTTTCAGGAATCGCTTCTACCAAACAATATCGTGACGTTGGTTTATTATTAAATTCTAATTCAACTTCGGCATTTTGCAAACGATGAAAGTAGGTTATTGCATTTTGTGTAATGTTATCATCATTCGTTAAATCATAATCAATCGTTAGTTCATCTGGAGACCAGCCACGTAAAATGGCTAAATATTTTTTTTCGACTTCGCGCGTGGCAAAACGATCATTCATAATTTTTAAAACGCCTGTATCCAAAGCAAATAACAAAACGCCAGAAGTTTTACGATCTAAGCGATGAATAGGATAAACGTGTTGCCCTATTTGATTTCTCAATTCCTGAATGGCATACACTTTTGCATCGCGCGCATAAAATGATTTGTGAACCAACAAGCCACTTGGTTTATTAATTGCGATAATATATTCGTCTTGGTAAAGAATTTCTAACATTGGGCAAAAGTAAAAGAGATTTCGATTGAAATCTCTTTTATTACTTTTTTATTTTGATACGTTTCTTATTTTAGATCTCTAACTATTTATCAAGTATGTTTTTATAAATTATTCCATCTTTTATAATCAACAATAATGTTTTGTCGTAGTCTTCAAGTATACTCAAATTTGCAATAGGATTTCCGTCTACTAATATAATGTCGGCATAAGCACCTTCTTCTATAACACCCAATTTGTTTGGATATGGATTACGTGGACCGCTCATAGTAAGTAATTCTGCATTTGTAGAAGTAGCCATTTTTAATATTTCATAAGGCTTGTACCAACGCAATAACTTTACAAGATCTCCTGCTCTTTTTACCGAATGCTCAGGTTCAAACAGACAATCAGTTCCAAATGCAGTTTTAATGTTATATTTTTTTGCAAAATTATATGCTTTATCAGTACCGCTCATCATAGTTTGTTGCTTGATACGATTTGGAGAACCATCAGCATATAAACTTTTACCTTCATCTATAAAAGGCTGCAGGCTTAACCATGCCTTTTTATCGGCTAACATTTTTGCTGTTGTATCATCAATAAGTTGAGCATGATCTATACAAAGTACTCCTGCACGCAATGCAGTTTGTATTGCTCTTGGTGTATAAGCGTGAACAGTAACATACGTACCCCAATTTTCTGCTGCATCAACAGCGGCTTTCATTTCTGCTTCTGTAAATTGAGATACATCTAAAGGATCATAAGTTGAAGAAACACCACCACCAGCCGCTAGTTTTATTTGTGTGGCACCAAGGCGAAGCTGCTCCCGTACACGTTTCAATACCTGATCTGGACCATCAGCTATTACACCAAAATTATTACGTTCGGTAAAATCAAGGCTTGCTGCGATATCTTTTGGGACAGCATTAGGCAGAAGAAAGTCACCATGACCACCGGTTTGGGAAATCATGGCACCTGAAGGATAAATACGTGGACCAATAATTAAACCTCTGTCTATCGCTTTTTGCAAACCACCTGCAGGACCAGCAAGATCTCTGAAAGTTGTAAAGCCCTGCATAAGGTCTTTCTCTGCAGATTTAATAGCATTTGCAGTAATGTATTCTATATCACTGTTCATTAGTTCTGTGATATTCATCGATTCCATCATGATATGTGTGTGGGCATCAATAAGGCCTGGCATCAAAAATTTTCCTTTGCCATCAATTATGGTAGTGTTTCCACTTTTATCAGTTGAGATTGGTGATGTAGAAATTTTGCTAATCAGATTATTAACAATTAAAATATTTCCATTAATTGTTTTTTCATCTTTACCATTAAAAATTTGAACATTGTTGATAAGGATTGTTTTTTGAGCCATTATATAAAATGAACTCAGTAAAATTGCAATTGTCAATAATTTTCGTTTTATAAAGTACATATTTATAATGAGTATTAAATTATTAAACTACTAATATAGTAAATATTGTGTTAAATTGTTGGTTTTCAGTGAGGAGTTCTTATGGAAAACTGTGAGAATGTCTCAGAAATCCGAACAAAGCTAAAATAACCTGATCACTCGGATATGTGCAACGATAGCGCGAAAATTCTTTTCCGTTTCTAATATTAATAAAACTGGATTTTCTTTTTTAATTCTGTTAAGATATACTTTGCGACACGGAGATTTCGATTGAAATCTCTTTTATGAGGTATTTATTTATATGCTTTTCTTTTTTATTCATATATATTTACCTCAATTTGGGTCATTTTGTTTGTCATATATATAAATAAGTTGCCAGTAATTTTAAACGAAAAACAATAAAAAATGAGACAGATTCATTTGATACTATTGATTATTTTGACATTAAATAGTTGTGTTAAAAATAAATTAGAACCTAAAGAGCTTTATAACCTAAAAGCAAATGAAATAATTTTTGAAACATTAAAAGAAAACAATTGTAATTGTTTGTTAGAAATTCCAAAACAATCTTTGATTGAAATGAGTAGTTATGAAAATCCAAGTTATGATATTCGTAATTTCTTGAAAAATGAATTAAAAAGTAAAAACAATATTGATCTCGATACTTTGGTAAGTCTTTCGAAAAATTTCACATTGAATATAGATGCATTAGAAAAAAATAATGTCAAAATTATTAACCTTAAAGATATTCCTAAGTTTGGAGATACTATTGGTAACGGCAATGTTGAAAAAAATTTAAAAATGTGTCCAAAAGGGATAATCAATTTTAATAAACCAGTTTTTGATAAAACGTATCAAAAAGCAGTTCTTGATTATAGTTTTGCATTTAGTTGTACAAAGACTTATCCACTTCCAATTTATCAATTTAAAAACGGTAAATGGAATCGAATTAAAAAAATAAAAAAGTAGTGCTAGCGACTAAAAACGATGAGAATAAAAAAAATACGAGGGCATAATAGAATTCATAGACAAATTGAAAAATGGAAAATTGATAGTTTGTCATATAATTTAAATCCTTATCTAGAAAATGAAAACCACCGAGACTACATCAAAATTTATGTGAGCCCTTTTTGTAATCTTTCAATAACGAACAGTATTATTCCTGAACCAAAAGGAAAAACAAAAAAACTGATCTTATCTTCACTATTAGAAATATATTCGTATTGGGAAGAATTGCTAAAAAAAACTGGCAAGCCATTTTATTTAAAAATTTGGCTATTTGAGCCTAGATTTTCTAAATCTCAAGTTGTTTGTGCAATCGGAGATGATATAGATTATTACAAAAATACTTTTACAGCATCGGAAGAAATTATAGTTTTTAAAAATGACCGATACGGTAAAGAAATGCAGTCAGAAATGGAATTAATTGATTGGAAGTTATTTTTAGATGAAGATGTTTATTATGATGATGAAGTTGGAGACAAAGAAATGTATATTTTTGAAAGTGACTATTTTGAATCCAGACGTCGATTTAAAAAAATGATGAAGAAAGAACATCGAGTGAAAAAGTTTGAATGGTTAGGAGAAAATCGAGAATCTTATATTTTTAAAAAAGGGGAAGTTTGGTTAGGAGGAAAGTAAAAACGTTATACAACAACAGTTTTAAGAAATTGGAGCTTTAATGCTAAATTTAAAGATAATCCCGTTCGTGAGCACAAGATTTGACAAATCCCAATAATAGGCTTAATTTAGTCGAAAACATGGTAAGTTATCACGAAATCAACAAAAAAATATTCTTGTAAAAGAAAACTAAAATGAATAAATATAGATTAATATACATCATTTTTTTAATTCCGATTTGTTTATTGGCTCAGAACGCACCGACAAAATCTACAATCCAAAAAATAATTAGAAGTAGTCAAGTGAAAATGAAAAATGGTAAGTTTTCTTTACCTTCAAATACATCATGGGAATTCAATAACATTGACAGTTTGTATTTTAAGAAAGATACTCTAACAGCTTTTGTTTATAAGTCACCAAAACATAAAAGTTTATGTGAATTAGTTGATTGGACATTTTACCGAAAAAATGCTTTTGTTTTTGGTCAAGAATCAAACTGTAAAGAACCGCCGTCAAGAAAGGTTACTCAACATCCAAAAGATTATTTTAAAATTGCAATTTATAATGTTGAAAAAGAAACTATGATTGATATTTTGAGATATGACAAAATGATTGTAGAATCATTTAAAATCCTAAATATTTTAGAAAGCCAAGAGTTAATAGAAATCAAACTATCTAGAAGATTTAATGCAAATTAGCTTACCCTTAATTCTCCGAAGTGTTCAACTGAAAAGCTGCTCAAATATATGATTCTATATTCTTATTTTTCTTATAATAAAATACTCTAGATTAAAAATCCTGAATTTAAAATAAAAAAACTATTTTAGTCATTTGTATTTAAAAACAAATTCCGCTAGTTCTTTAATTTACATTTTTAAACGAAAACCAACTTCAAAAATCAGAAAAAATTATCAATATATTCTATGGCAAAATTAGACCTTAACAGTTTGGAAATTGAATATAAATCATTAAAACCTAAATTTGATAGATTAAAAGATTCAATTATAATACAGGTTGAAGAACTATTGGAATTAGAGAATATACCTTTAGGTTTTCCAATTCAAAATAGAACCAAATCCTGGGATTCAATTGTAAATAAGGTTGAAAGTAAAAGATTTAATATAAAAAGTTCAATTACGGAGTTGCAAGACATTGTCGGGCTGAGAATAATTTTACTTTTTAATAAAGACGTAGAAAATGTATGTAAACTAATCGAAGATAATCTAACCAAAATAAAAAGATACAATACTTCAGAAAAATTATTAGATAATCAATTTGGTTATGCTTCAGAACATTTTGTTGTTAAAATTCCAGAAACTTGGATTAACGTACCTACATTTAAAGATTTAGGAGGGTTTGTAGCAGAAATTCAAGTAAGAACATTATCACAACATACTTGGGCAGAAGCACCTAAACAACTCCAATATAAGCAAGAAGAAAATATTCCTAGAGAGTTATTTCGATCAATTGGAAGGGTTTCCGCATTACTTGAAACCGTCGATTTAGAATTGGATAGATTATTAGATCAGCGTGAAAAATATAAAAATCTTTTATCTTTTAACTTATCAACTGCGATAAATCAAACCTTAAATGTTGATATCTTAGAATCAATACTTAATGAAAAACTTCCGCCAGACAATAAAGCTTATTTCGAAAATTATTCAGAATTAATTGAAGATTTACGAGTATTTAATATTAATACAAGCGAGGAGTTGGAAAAACTCATAAATGATTATCTAATGATTGCGTTAGAATCAGATGAAGAGTTTGTAAATAGTGATTCATATAATGATGAAGATAGGGAAGATATGGAAAGAGCTACGAGAGGAGTTTTTCTTTCCCATGTAGGCTTGATAAGGGAAATGCTAGATAAAAGAGATCCTGAAAAATGGTCAGAGCTTAATATGTCAAGAAGATAAAGAATTTAGCATTAAAAGATTATATATAAAAATGGTTTATAAATTACTCAATATATTCTCAACTGAAAGATAGACTACTAATAATTAGTTTCTTAGTTATCAGTTCAGCTGAAAAACTGCGCAAATGTCTCTGACTTTGCGTAGTTTTTTTACACTTATAAATTATTAAAGTTTATAAAAGTCTCCCGACTTTTTATAGTTATTCTTAATATTGTTTTGATTTCTTTTTTGAAAATTACAGCTAAGAAATTTAGTTTTAAAGCCAGAGACTTTATGACTTATACGTTTTAAATTACATATTTTGCAAATTGGCGCAAAGTCAGAGACATTTGCGCAACGCTTGTGAGATATACTTTGCGGAGCAGGGTTAGTTAACCGTGCCTATTTCCTCGATGTTTATACGGTCAAAAATTGGAATTATTTTATCAAATGTCTTACTATGTCGAAGTGGCTGTGAATCTGTTGTTTTTTTTAATTCTATAAGTTTTAGTTTTAATTCTTCCTCGTTTTCTACACCGAACAACATTTTAACTTTGTTAAAATGCTTCCTTGATAAAAATTTATCAAAGAAGGGAAAACTTTTCCATCGATCTTTATAATGATAAGTAATTGGAAACCATTCCCCCATACAAATAACAGCAATGTAATGACAAATTAAATCTGCATCAATTAAATTTTCTTTGGTATATTTTTCAGGAATTCTCTTAATCATTAAGTCTGCCATTGGACTAACGAAATTACCAGAATAGGTTTCATTATAATATTGTTCAATTGACATTATATAATTGTAGAATACCTCAATACCTAATGCTTGAAGTTTACTTTCATAGCGATTTTCTACAAAATAAGTAGATTTCATTATACCATCAATAAAGTCATATCTTTCATTTTTTAATCCAACAGCAATTAAGTAAAGGAATAGTTCATGTATTATAAACTTAAAATTATCCGAAGAATATCTGTGATTTGATTCTTCGTGGTGTAAATATAGAGGCAATTTTTCTAAAAAACTTATTATAATATCAAGATCAAAATCAAGATCAGTTTTTAATAACTTATTGATGAATTCTATAAAATCATTTCGCAAAGGTGTGTATGAGTTAATGTTATCTAATATTTCTTTTCCGAAAACTAGAAATTCATTACTTGTTGGTTCTAACCTGTAGTTTTGTAGATCACTATAAAATTCATCTAGAAAGTCTTTAATTATTCCATTTAATCGCTTTGGATCTTTGTCTATTTGCACTGAAAAAGTTCGTATAATGGATGAAGTTCTTATTGTAGTTTCAATATTTTCAAACAAGTAGCTTGGTGCTTTGCCCAACTTAGGTCTTGTATAAGAAGGTCTTTTAAAAATGTTCCTCAATAGTTGCTCGTAATTGCTTTCGTAATGATCAAGCGATGAAAGGTCAATATAAACAGTTCCTTTTAAAAAAACGGGTACATGTTCGCTATTGTTCGAATCTCTTTCAGCAATTATGGGTATAAATTTTTCCTGTGAAGTGTTGTTATAAATTTGAGGACTAATAATTTGCGTCTCTGTACCAACTCCGCCCGATCTTCCATTTGCTCTTTCTGCATATTTTTTGTCAAGTATCAATAGCACTTTCTCAATTTCTGGAGATCCAACCATGGATTCCATAAATTTATATTTGTCGTTTCCTGGTTTTAAATCCCATTTATCTAAAACTACCTCTATACCATCAGAAACTAGACGTTCTGCTAGATTGAGAACCCATTGTTCGTGATCGGAACTTGACCAACTGTATGAAATGAAAATTTTCGGCATTTGTTAATTAAGTTTTTATTTGTTAATTTTTATGAAAATTTAAAATTAATAAATTTATCAACGCTTCAATAACTTTAATTATGTTTGTTAAAATAAAATTTCATGCTACAAAAATCCCGATCGCTCGGATATGCGTAACGATAGCGCGGAAATTCTTTCCGTTCTCTTTCCTAATATTAATAAAAACTGGATTTTCTTTTTTAAATCTTTTAAGATATATTTTGCAGGTACGGATTACAAATCCGGCGATCGGGTAATAAATTAAGTGCAGATAATAATAATCAGTCAAATTGAATATATGTCTAGGGTAATTTTTGTTGTAAATAAACTTAAAACACTATTTAAACTTTGAAAAAAAAATACAAATAATATTCCCTAAATTTACGCCAAAATAAAAAAGTTTGCAGTTATGATACTTCAATTGAAAGTTAAAAACTACCGATCATATAAAGAAGAAACAGTTTTCTCTATGGAAGCAAATGATTCTTCTTCTAAGTTATTTAATGTATGGGAAATAGAAAATGAAAAAGAAAGCTTTAAGTTACTTAAGACAGCAATAATATACGGTGCTAATGCTTCGGGTAAGTCAAACATTATTAGGGTATTATTTGAATTAACATATTTAATTTTAAATAAACCTGTAATTGACCAAAAAATTAGGATATATGAGCCGTTTTTATTTGATAAAAATTCTAGTAATAAGCCAACAGAAATCGAATTAAGGTTCAAAGGTCCTAATAATTTAAAATATGAATATAGAGTAATTATTTATAATAATATAATATTAGAGGAAGATCTATATTTCTTTCCTGAGGGAGAAAAAATAAATCTTTTTTCTAGGAAACCATTTGATCCAGAAACTCATTTTCAAAAAGGAACATTAGGAGATTTATACAATAATAAGGAATATAATCTTTTTGAAAACCAATTGTTGTTATCAAAATTCGGTGATGATGAACCACATGAATTGTTGACCCAAGTATTTTTGTATTTTAGAACCTATAGTGTTATAAATGCAACCAATAAAATGCATAGACAACTTACAGAAACAGAATTGATTGACTATCTGTATAATAATGAAATTATTAAAGAAAAATTATCAAAGTTAATTAAAGGAGCGGATACAAAAGTCAATAATATTTTAATTGTAAAAGATCAGGAAAGAAACTTAGGAAATTCAAGAAAGGTTAATTACTCGGTTTTTGGAAATCATGATGTTTATGATAATGATAGAATTATAGAAGAATATAATTTACCTATAAAAGAAGAATCTGTAGGTACTCAATCTTTATATTTTATTGGTGCCGAAGTTCTTAAAGTTTTAGATAAGGGAGGTGTAATAATTGTTGATGAATTAGATACTAGTTTACATCCTTATTTAACGAAAATGATTGTTATGTTATTTCAATCAAATACGACTAATCCAAAAAATGCTCAATTGATCTTTACTACTCATGATGTCTCCCTTTTGGATAAAGATTTAATTCGTCAGGACCAAATTTGGATAGCAGAAAAAAATGAGAAAGGTAGTACTGATTTATATTCATTACAGGACTTTGAAGAGCTAAAAGAAGATGTACCGTTAGAAAGATGGTATTTAGCGGGAAAATTTGGTGGTTTACCTCAAATAAAGTCAATTGAATCCTTATTTGAATAAATTATGTCACAACATTTTAGAAAAACGATACTAATTATTTGTGAAGGGGCTAGGACAGAACCCGACTATTTTAAAGAATTCAGAGATATTATTATTAGTAAAGATGCAGACATCTATATAAAATTAGATCCAATTCCTAAAGATGACAAAGAAAAGGCGGAAATAGAAAAAAAAACAAAGCTTAGAGAAGGTGGAAGAACTCGGGTTCTAAAACATACAGCTATTCAATTTCCAGATTTAATGGTCGAAGATAGATACTTGTCACAACCAACTTATTATGTCAGAAAGGCTCAATTGGGACTAGTAGATTCAGTATATGATGAAGTATGGGCAGTATATGATAAAGATGGACATGCTTCACATCAAGAAGCAGTTGAATTAGCGCAAAATAGAATTAATAATAAAAATGTAAATATAGCATTTAACAGCATATCATTTGAATATTGGATTTTATTACATTTTGAAAGTAATCCAACTGTTTTTCAAAAATCAATGTGTCGTACAAATCTTCCTGATGATAAAAAAGAATATCATTTTTGTGGACAAAATACTCATGCTTTAGATTGTCAAGGTAGAAATTGTGTCTGTGGGAGAATAGTTGATCAGGGTTACTTATTGTACGAAATGCCTAAAAAAGAATTTCTCTTTTCGCAATATTTTCCGAATGTAAATCAAGCAATTGAAAGAGCTGTGAAATTAAAAAACAGTTACAGAGGAAATCATTTACCAGTCTATAATTTAAACCCATACACAACAACTCATAGAATAGTTTTTAAATTATTACAATTACCTGATGTTGATTATACTTGGTTTGAATTTGAGGAAATTCAAAGAGTTGGTAGTTTTTCATTTTCATTTCAAATTCAAAACTCTATTTTGGAAATTGAAGTAATAAATAGTGCAAATGAAAGACAATTTTTAAATATTGAAGATATATGTTTTATTAATAGTAGTGGTAATATTCAAGCATTTGGTCAGCGAAGCTTAATTGATGATAATTTTTCATTTCAGATAGATTTAAATAGCATACAAGGTTTTAATGCAACTTTTATTGCTATTAAAAAAATTGAAAATCAATATTTGATTACAGAATTACCTTATTAGCGTATTTTGATTTTTTTCTCATATTTGAAAAAATCCCCCATTCACCTAAGAGTTTTTATGCAAAAATGTGCGGATGTTTCGTGACTTCGCACTGATAATCTCGATCAGATAAAAAAAATAATTCTCATAAACAATTATTTATTAATCAATTTCTCAAGCCTAACCATCATTTCATCTTTCTCTTTCAACATTCTTTCATAAAGAGCAATTTTTTCTTCATGAAGTGAAATCAATTTTTCAATTGGATGAATATTAATTGTTCCGTAATTAAAAGAATTACTGAAAGCGTGTTCTCCAAAAGTATTAGAAATAATATTCACTGCTTGTTCCTCATCAAAATTCTGAAAAGCTTCCACAGGAATTTTTAATGCATGTGAGATTTGATCCAATATATCATTTTCAATTACATCTTTTTGCTCCAGCATAGAAATTTTCTTTTGGTTCCAGTCATTTCCCAGATCAAAAGCTAATGCTTCTTGTTTTATGCCAAGCATTTCTCTGAAGCGTTTTACGTTTCTTCCCTGATGTATTTTCTGTTCCATAATGAATATCAATTTTACTGAAGGCTCAAAGATAAAGCCATTTGGCTTAAAAATCCTGAGTTTCAAAGATAAAAAAATATCCCATAAAACATCAATTTTGTCAGATATTATATCCGCATTCCGAATAAATTATCCTTTTGAAAAAATAGAATTTCGCTTGCGAATTTTAAAAAATTTCTGTTTTGATATTGTTATAATTAATTCAATTTATCAACCGGAATAAAATCAATTTTCAAATATCATATTATTACTTTTGTGCTATCTTTCAAAGATAAATTATAATTATTTGTAAAATTTAGACATGAATCAACGACATATAAGAAACAGACTTTATATTAGTCCTGAAGAACAAGAATTAATAAAAAATACTCCCGTATTATTAGGCGGCGCGGGTATAGGCAGTGTTATTGCCGAATGTTTATTAAGACTGGGTTTCGAAACCATGACCATAATAGATGGCGATGTTGTTGAATTATCAAATTTAAACAGACAAAATTATACCGAAAAAGATATTTCAAAACCTAAGGTAGAAGCTCTTAAAGAAAGATTACTTGCGATTAATAGTGAAGCGAAAATTACAATTCATAATTGTTTTTTAACACCCGAAAATGCCGAAGATTATATAAAAGATCATAAAATTGCCATAAACGCTTTAGATTTTACTTCAGACGTTCCGCTTTTGTTTGACTCTATTTGCCAGAAAAAAAAGATACCGGTTTTGCATCCGTATAATTTAGGATGGGGAGCATTGGTATTGGTCATTTCAGATGATGAAGGATTGGATGTTTTAAGAAAACCGGACCAAAAATTTAGCGAAATTAATGTCGTCGATTATGTTTTAGAATATATGAGATATTGGGAAAATCCGCAGGACTGGCTCGAAAAAATTCTGGGTGAATATATAAATGAAAACAAAAATATTTCGCCTCCGCAACTTTCTATTGCTTCCTGGTTAGTGGCCGGACTATGCAGTAATATTGCGTTTGATATTTGCACCAATAAGCGTATAAAAGTATTTCCGGAGTTTTATTTAACGACAATCAGATAAAAAAAACATGAAATCTAAAATGGTAATCTAAACAGATTACTTTTTTAGATTAATTTATTGCTGGTTACAAAAGCAATTGCTTCTGAAATATTCGTTACTTCTAATTTTTCAAAAAGTTTTCTTCTGTGAAATTTTACCGTATCGGGCGAAATAAATAGCGCTTTGGCAATTTCATTTATAGTAAAACCCCTGGTAGAAAATTGTAAAATTTCTTTGTCTCTTTTAGATAAAGTAATTTTTTTAGAATCTTCCCAATGATTCAGTTCAAGATTATACTTTAGAACTGTGTTTTCTCCGTTTCTGTGTATTTTGATATTACCCGCCTTACGTTCAGATGATAATGAAATAATGCATATTGCTTTCCATATTTTTCCACTTGAGGTCAAAAAAACAGGAGTAAGTTTTTGATTGATTAAAATTAATTTTCCTTCCTGATTTCTTAAATGAAAATCATAAGATATGGTATAAAGAGTGCGATCTTCTAAGGCTGTTTTTTCATAAAAATCAAATCCAACCATATTAATTTTTAATAATAATTCTAAATCGGCTTCAGGAACATGTTTAAAATAAAATGAATAGCCCATTTCAAGGACTTCTTCTGCCGTGTTGCCGCATAAAAATAATGGGTTGTCAGAAACAAACTCAAATCCTTGTACTAAATAATCTATAACATAAAGACTTGTGTATGTTGCTCTTGCAAATGCCTTAATAGGTTCTAAATAATCAAATATTTTAGACCTTTCTTCATCTGTCATACCATAAATGGTATTTCTGGAATCAAAAAAGGAGTTTAAATCCTGTTCTTTCATTTGGATAATTTTGATCAAATTTAATTTTTTTTCTTGTTATGTGTGACAATAATCACACAGATCTTTGAAAAAAAATATTTTATTATAACTTATTGATTATTAGTTTTTAGACGCTTTGTGGGTTACATTAACTATAGCGTTTTCTTTTAAAATAAATAAAGTCAATATTTACTAAAAGCTGGTTGGTCAATTCTTCTTTATCACATCATTTTATCTCTTCATAATTATATTTTAAAGACAATATTATGCTGCAATATAATTTTTTGCAGATGGCTTAATACTACTATTTAGTGTAGTAATAGTGCAGTTTTCTACAATTAGTTTTGATGGTAACCAAAAGCAAATGGACTCTCATGACTATTAACCAGAATTACCTTCAAAGATTAGAATTAGATCAATTAACAGAATTAGCAAAGTTTGTAGTAGAAGAAAACTTTAATCATCATTGCGAGAATGTAAGTACCGAAAAAATTGACACAGATACAGAAGAAGTTTATAATGAAGAATTGAATTATTTTAAAGATTCGGAAATTTTTGTTGCCAAAGATTTCTCAGGAAATATTCAAGGATCGATCAGAGTAATTAAATGGGATTATGAGACGAAGCTTCCGCTTCAGAAAATTTTTGATATTAATCCTTTAAATGTTTTAAATCTTTCAGAAAATTTATCCTCTGTTTGGCACATTGGACGATTTGCGACGAAAAGAAACATAAAAGATAAAACACTATTTAGAAGACTAATGGTGTGTGCAATTGCTCCTTTATGCGAGCAAAAAAAAGGAATTGCTTTTGCAGAGTGTGATAGCAAACTGTTAAGAATTATGAATTTGCTTGGTATACAAGCCGAAGTTATAGGAAATTCTATTAATTATCTGGGTTCTGAAACGATACCGATAGCAATGAGTTATGATGGTTTGAAAAAGTTTTATGCTGATAATAAATTTTTGATAACATCTGATAATATTGATAAAATGCCTAATAAAACATTTCAAAATAAGGAGTTTAAATACTCTGTACTAACAGCTTAAAATATTATGATGTATGATAATTAATGAATTCTCTGCAAATACGGTATAGATTAATAATCTTTGATAAGTGCGAAGTAAAAGTTGAATTTTAAGAATAAATAAAATGATTTTAACAGAAGAACAAAAAAAAGGCCAGGATGTGTTTTTTAAGATAATTACAGAAGCCTGGGAAAACGATGATTTTAAGGAATCATTAATTACTAATCCCGAAGAAACATTAGAAAAATTTTTTGGGAGAAGTTTGCCAAACGTAAAAAAAATTAAAGTAACAGATCAGTCTGATCCGGAATATTTATACATCAATATTCCGATACAGCTAAAGCATACTGATCAGGAATTAAACGAAAAAAAAAAAGCAAATTAAACAGGGCAAATTCATGTAACTCTGTTATTACAGACTATGAAAGTTTGTATAATTCTTTGCGAAACATATATAAATAGGGCCAACGTCAAATTTCGTAATAATAATGAATAATACACTTACACTCGAACGAATTGATCAAGTTGTATCAATTGATTTATCTTATGAACTTAAAGCTTATTTGTTTAACAAATTCTCGTTAAATGATGACTATGAGGTATCTAGTATTGTCGAAGATGAGGGAATTCAATTTTGGAAAGAAACGTTATTTAATTTTTCCGGCAGAAAAGACATTTTTGGTCTATTAAAAGAATGTTACTCACCATTGAATTTTTTGATTGAAAAAGAAAGTGATAAAATAGAACGCTATATCGATGTTGTTTTAAAAGGAAAAACGAATGATATAAAATTAAAGCATTATCAAAAATTAGAAGATTCAAAAAATATCAGATTTGAAGTTCATGAAAGCATCGCAGGCAAAATCCCGGTTTTAATCATACCTCACAAAGAAGATTTTGCAAAAATAGTACAATGTTTAGTTTATAAAAATAATCCGGTAACCATTCCTTCATCAATGGGAGCCGTATTATTGAATGGTCTTAACAATTCGAAACGATTAAATACGATCAAAAAAAACTGGTTGCAAAATAATCCATCAGGAGATTGGAACACAGAATTTTTAGATAATGTAATGCCCAATAAATCTTTATATAAAGATAAAATGATCATTTTAAGCACAAAACCTTACAGCAATGTAAGGGCAAGCCAATTAGGATTAACAGAGGATTTATGGAATTCATATTCAGTTTCTATTCGAAAAGAACATGAATTTACGCATTTGTATACGCTTAAAAAATACGGACAAGCCACCGATAATTTGCACGATGATTTAATAGCCGATTACATTGGTATTATTAAAACTACATGGAATTATAATAAAATGTGGATGTTAACCTTTATGGGTTTAGAAAATTATCCTCATTACAGAGAAGGTGGCAGATTAGAAAATTATCTAAAAGATGGTAAATTATCTTCGGATGATTTTAGACAATTGATTAAAATTGTAAAAAATGCAATCGAAAACATCGCTATTTTTGATAAATACATCGGAAAACTTAGATCGACCAGAGATCAAATGTGCAGAATTGATGCACTTTGCGAAATAGGATTAATCGATTTGGCATCTGCAAATGGTGCCGATTTATTGATTGAGATTTATTATGAAAATTTTCATCGCGAATTATTTTAAATCTATTCTTTTTAAGATTTAAAAAAAAACGTTTTCCGAAGAGTTCTCTTGGAAATCGGTATTATATCCGCATTTTGAATAGATTATCCTTTTGAAAGAACGCAATTTCGCTGGAGAATTTTAAATCTTCGTAGTATGAAAAAGAATAAAATATCCTTCGACACTGGCTTTTGGGCAAGCTTTGTGACAGGAAATCCATTTAAGGCAATTAATGCCTTTTTTGACTTTGCACATCTTGATTACTATAAACAGAGTTTAACTGAAGCGGTAATTTATAGTTATAAAAGAAAAGTCTGTAAACAAGACAATCCTTCTGATGTTTTTATTTTGTATACTGCTTTCAGCTCTTTTCTTAAAGTTTGTTATTGTCTGAAATATAAAAGCAAAAAATGGAAAGTGAAAGCGTCTTTGCGCTGTGAAACGGTTTTTCATCTTTCTTCGCTAACGAAAGAAGAATACGATAATCCTTTTATTGTATTTCAAAAAGCATTTGATGAAAAAAAGCTTGAAGAATTTGAATTATTTCTATGCCAAATCCTGGAGCTTTCATTGTCTCCCCATGCCGGAGATCCTGAATCTGACCTCACGACGCCTTATATTCATTTAACCAAAATGCTCGATGCAGTAGAACTAATGCGAGAAAGGGGCGTTGAGAAAATCAATAAAACGAATCAGATTGATTTTGTAACACAATAAAATATCCCGAGTGCAATAAATTCTATAGGATAGGGAAGGGCAGAAGGCAACCATTATGAAAGTTGCACACCCAACGGTTTACAATTAATCTTTATATTTGATCATTAAATTAATAATAATGAGCCAAAAACCAAAACCGTATGCCTTAATAACTGGCGCCAGCAAAGGCATTGGAAAATCTATTGCTTATGAATTGGCTAAACAGGGTTATTCGCTATTGCTTGTTGCAAGAAATGAAGAAGAATTAAAAGCACTATCTGATGATCTTCAAAGTAAATACGGCATCAATACTGCTATTTTATCGATTGATCTTTCGATAAATGCTGCATCGCAAAAAGTAATCAATTGGATAAAAATGAATAACTATCCGGTTGGGGTTCTGGTTAACAATGCTGGTTATGGTGTTTGGGGCAACTTTAGTGAATCTTCTCTAACCGATCAGCTTGGCATGATGCAGCTTAACATGAATGTAGTTGTAGAACTTTCGCATTTATTAGTACCCATACTTTCACAAGAAAAACAAGCCTACATTTTAAATATATCGAGTACTGCTGCATATCAAGCTGTACCTACGCTGGCTGTTTATTCGGCTACAAAGGCTTTTGTTTTATCGTTTACCCGTGCTTTGCGTTTCGAACTTGCCCAAACTTCAATTTCAGTAACTTGTTTTAGTCCGGGTCCGGTAGATACTGGTTTTGCTGCAAGAGCTGGTTTAGACGCTTTTAGCAAAATGGCTGAAAAGTTTAATATGCAGCCTGATGAAGTTGCCAAAATTGCAGTAAAAGCCATGTTCAACAAAAAATCAGAGGTTATTCCGGGTTTTACAAATATCATTTCGGTTTATGCCAACCGTATATTACCAAAGGCATTTATAGAAAAAACGGCAGCTGGGATTTATAAAATTTAATTTTTTCAAAAAAAATAAAAAAATATTCTTTGCAAAAGAAAAATTTATATTATGTTTGTATTAAATTCTACTAATTCTATAGAGTATGTTAAATAAAAGAAAAAATATGGTTAATTTATCTGAAAACCGAATGCACGCCAATACACTAATGTGTTGTTGCTGTTGTTGTTATTCTGTTTTAGATAAAATTACAAACTATATTATTTCATTTATTAAATCTATATTATCATGGTATCTTCTTATAAAACCTTTACCCTTACTGAGCAATTAACTAATGAGCAAATAAACTTTTTTAACGAACATGGCTTCATCCATTTCAAAAAATTTATAAATCCGGAAACGGTTTCATCAATTATTGATGCCTCGAAACAAGTGGAGCAAAATTGGATTGAAAACGATCTTCAAAAAGTAAACGGTGTTCCAATAAAATATGGAAAAGATTTAGATGGCGCTGCTATTGTACAACGTTTTGCTTTTATCAATCAACATCATCAAACCTTAAGCGGTCTTTTACTTGATCCTAGATTTAATGGTTTATTGCCATTGGCAGGCGATGGCGCAAGATTAGGAACTGAGGAAAAAGATGGAATGGTTTTCAATCATTATATCAATGGGCCAGAAAGTAAGTTTACTAAAATGGGCTGGCATACAGATGGTTTGAGAGATATTTTTTATGGTGCAAAATTAAACCCAATGCTAAATGTAGGTATTCACTTAAGCACTTTAAAACCTGAAAACGGCGGGCTTAAAATCATTCCGGGTACTCACAAGCAAAGTATTTATCAAATGCTTTTCCGTAAAAAGTATTTTTTGGATAATAAACCCGATTCACAGGAAGTTTCTATCACTCCGGAAGCTGGAGATTTAACTATTCACGATGGTCGTTTATGGCACAGAGTTGCAGAATCATCTATTCGTGGCGAAGAGAGTAGAAGAAGGGTTATTTATATTCCAATTATAGCAGGAAAATATGCTCCTAAAAATGAAAACAGTCCAACGGTTTTCTATCAACGTTTTGCGGGCATTGTAAAATAATTATGCTGATTATTATCGCATTTAGTTATCTGGTTAGATCAGGTAAACTAAAGAGTACCACAGATTTTTTTAAAAATACCCAAAGAAAAATAAAACTAAAAATTGCAAAACTAGAATTGGCTATAGTATCAGGCTTACAAATATTGGGCTAATGATGGGAAAAGAAACACAGGTTGAAGATTATAGTTCAATTGTAGAAAGAACATTTTCAGACCGTAAGCGAACTAATATTTTAAAAAGAGCAGAAGAGTTAACGATTGTATTTTTGCTTTCAAAAGTGCCTAAATTTATTTCGCCAAATGTACTCACTTTAATTGGTGTACTTGGTTCTGGATTGGTTTTTTTAGCTTTTGTTTTAGGTACATATTTAACAAATTGGTATTTGCTTTTGGGTATTATCGGTTTGGCTATAAATTGGTTAGGCGATTCTTTAGATGGAAGATTGGCTTATTATAGAAATATTCCGCGTCGTTGGTATGGTTTTGCACTCGATATTATTGCCGACTGGATTGGTATTGTACTTATAGGCTTTGGCTACTACATTTATGCTAAAAATGGCACACAAATAGTAGCCTTTGCTTTTGTCGCATTGTATGGCTGGTCTATTATCATTAGCCAGTTACGCTACAAAATTACAAATGAATACAGTATAGATTCAGGCTTTGTTGGTCCAACAGAACTGCGATTTATTATTGCATTAATTTTAATTATAGAAGTTTTGTTTCATGGATCAATTGCATATTTGGCTGGTTTAATCACTATTGTTTTATTTATAATCAATACCATTGATAGCTTCAAACTTTTGGAGTTGGGTGATTTAAGAGATAAAAACCAAGATTAATATGTTCAGGAAAAAATCTATTTTGACTTTTCTACAAGCACAAGTTGCGGCATTTTTAGGCGGCATTACTGATTATGGCTTAATGATCCTATTAACAGAAGTATTTAAGTTGCATTTTACCTTTTCTATTCTAATCTCCGGAACCGTTGGAGCAGTTATCAATTTCAGCATCAATAGATTTTGGGTCTTTAAAAATCAATCCGGTTATAGCAGTCCCATCAATAAACAGCTTTTTAAATTTGCGTTGGTCGTATTGGGAAGCATTTCCTTAAAATCATTTGGTACGCTTATTTTGCAAAAAGTATTTCAAATCGATTATAAAATCGGAAGATTAATCACAGATAGTTTTGTTTCTTATGGATTTAATTATCCGCTGATTAAATATTGGGTTTTTAAGACTAGCAAAAAACAAAATGTAACCGAATCAAATTAATCCGTTAGGTGAAATTACTTCGTCTGTTCGCTTCACTCGGGTCAAAAAAACAATAAACACATAGAAACATAGGTTTTAGATGTGTAAAAAGAATATAAAAAAAGAAACTAGTTTCTTTACACATAGCTATGTTTGTTTTAAACAAGTGAAACGCCTTTTTTAAGCATCACTTATCTATGTTTCTATGTGTTAAAATAATTATGCCCAACGGGTTATATAAATATGTTGTTTATGAACAAACTATCATTTAAAAATTTTACAAAATCACTAATCGTTATAACGATCTTAGTACATATAATTTCTGGAAAGGTGTCGGCACAATCCAAAAATCCATCACCATTACATTTTCCAACGCCCAAAAACATCGATAATATGGTATTTTACATTCAGCGGGATCCAAATATAAACACTGCTATTTATGCTGTAAATTATCAGGAAAACGGAAAAATAAACATAAGCAATCCAATAAAAGCGTATTGGATTCGATATGCTGAGAAAGGAGAAAAAAAAGATTTTAGTTATATACAACGCAAATTTGCATACGGAATAGAAAGTAAAACGGTAAATAATGAGGAGTTTGAGCTTCAATTTGTATCATATAAAAATTTATCCTTAACCTTGAAGAAGATTGATTCAGATCAAAAATATCATGTTTTTGTAAGTGTAAATCAGAAAAAAATTCAGGTAGAAAAAATATTCGTTCGTATTGAAGGAGGTTCTTTTTGGTTACCAAATGTAAAGTATGTCGAAGTTACCGGAATTGATGCTTCCTCAAATAAAACTATTACGGAAAGAATGTTGTTATAATAAAAATTAGAAAGTTCCAGGTGTGTCGATTCTTTTCTAAATATTAAAATAAAAGTTATTCGTAATTTTACAATTTTCCATTTGACACAATGATTTCCGCAACGATAGCGCAGATTTGCAATCTGTGGCCGCAAAGTAATTTCTTCAAAACATAAATAAAAAGATTAAAATTTTCCGTTATACTTTTTATTTTTGTAAGAAAAAAGACGTGTCAATAAAGTACAAAGCAACAACAACTGAGGAAGCATATTTTATAACTATAACTGCTGTAGGATGGATAGATATATTTACAAGACTAAATCAGAAAAATATTTTAATAAATGCTTTAAAATATTGTCAGGAAAACAAAGGTTTGGAAATTTATGCTTACTGTATTATGAGCAGTCATATTCATTTGATTTGCAAAGGAACGAATGGTTTTGTATTATCTGATATTATTAGAGATTTTAAAAAATTTACATCAAAAAAAATAATACAGACTATAATAAATGAACCTGAAAGTAGAAGAGAATGGATCCTTGAATATTTTCAAAAATCATGTGAGCATTTAAAAAAGGATCAGAATTATAAAGTTTGGCAAAATGGTTACCATGCAGAACATATTTATAGCAATAAGTTTATTAAGCAAAAAATAGATTACATCCATAATAATCCTGTAAAAGATAAAACTGTTAATTCGGCTGAAGATTATTATTTTAGTTCGGCAAGGAATTATTCCAACTTAGAAAATGATTTAGATGTTGTTTTGTTATACTTATTTTAAAATACTCAACTGTTGTCTTTACTTAGCTTTGCGGGCACAGATTACAAATCTGCGCTAACGGGCGGGATAGCTATAAATCAATTTTTAACTTCCAAGATTAAAGAGGAATAACAATGGAAGTATAAAGGCTATAAATTTTCCACCCTAGTGATTCATACAAAGATTTTCCTTCTTCTGTGGCAACTAAAAAGTTTTTGGAAATGCCTTTTGATAATGCAATTTTTTCAAGTTCTTTCATTAAAACTGTTGCAAGACCTTTTCTTTTATGATTATCATCAGTCAAAATTCTGTCATATACCGCCAAGTCGTCAACAAGAATGAGGCGCCCTGTGGATGCTACTTCGCCTTTTTGAGTAACTACCTTAATCAGAGAAGTTGAATTATAATGCGTTATTTCTAATTTATAATCGTTGTGTAAACCTATATTAGGAATAGCCATCGGATGAAAACAAGACATCATATAACCTTGAGGTTGAACTATCCATTTCTCTGATATATGATGTTTTAATTCGCTTGGGTGAGAACAAACTTTTAAAAAGACCCAAGGTTCATCTATATCTTTTGTAAGCTGAATAAAATCGTTATTAAGTTCAGTAAAAACATAGCGAGTTTTTTGTTTTTCAAGCCCCACATCAACCTTTAAGCCAGATCTAAATTTAACAGGCAATGGCAATTCTCTTGATATACTCCAAGCTTTAAGCCAGTTTTCAATGATATGTGAAGAAATAGATTTTTCCATGGTTAAATATTATATACAAATATAAAAAAACACAGGCCTGCATTTATATTTTTAAAAAGCAGGTGGCAAGTTATTACAAAGTTTTTCAGCGTTATTACAAATTAGCATTGCAACTATTTGATATAGTTTTATTTTGTTATAAAATTGCTCTCAGTTTAAAGACAAAAACTGTCTTATTGTAGAACTTTTTTCCTTAAAATGTATTGCACTATGAAATACAAAAATATATTATTAGTCAATGATGATATTGATGATGCAGAGACTTTTGTATCAGTCTTGAATGCAATTAATAATAAAATTATATCTACAGTTGAAGACAGTGCACTTGAAGCTCTAAAAAAGCTGCAGGATTCAAAATTATTACCAGATATTATTTTCCTGGATTATAATATGGCATATCTTGATGGAACTGGATTTCTTAAATTACTTCGCGATATAAAAGGTTTAAAAAAAATTCCAGTTATACTTTATTCCCGAAATTCAGAAGTTATGCTGCAGGATGCCATAGGGAAATTCAAAAGAGTAAAGTTTTTGAAGAAGCGTACGAACTTTAGAAAGCTTTTTGAATCACTTCAAAAGATAATTATGGTTTAAAAGTCTTTAAATAAAAGATTAGTTACTTGAAATTATAACTCCGCTCTCCGAAGTGTTCTTATGAAAAGCTGTTCGAATGTCTCCTGACTTCGCACTCATAATACTTTCTAAAACAAAAAAGAGACTTTTAAAGTCTCTTTTTTATTGAATAATATATCTTATAAATAATTACTTATTGATTAATTTTTCAAGCCTCACCATCATTTCTTCTTTCTCTTTCAACATACGCTCGTATAAAGCAATTTTTTCTTCGTGCAATTTAATGAATTGATCAATTTGATTTATTGTAGAATTGTAAAATACAGATGCAGGTTGCTGGCAATTATCAAATGTATTAGAAATAATATTTATGGCTTGTTCTTCATCAAAATTCTGAAAAGCTTCAACAGGAATTTTCAATACAGCTGAAATTTGTTTAAGCACGTTGTCTTCAATTACATCTTTCTGCTCGAGCATAGAAATTTTCTTTTGGTTCCAGTCTTCTCCCAGATCATAAGCTAATGCTTCCTGCTTTATGTTAAGCATTTCTCTGAAACGTTTTATGTTTCTTCCCTGATGTATTTTCTGTTCCATAATGAATATCAATTTTTCTAAAGGCTCAAAGATAAAGCCATTTGGATAAAAAATCCTGAGTTTCAAAGATAAAAAAATATCCCGTAAAAGATTCTTTTTGTCAGATATTGTACCAATTCTATTTCTACTTTACCCCAATCTTTTCTGATATAATGCCGATATAATAATAAATGCCTTAAGTTTTCGTGGCAAAAAAGATATTCGTTCCAAAAAATAAAAGTTATGTTTGTGAGACAAAGCTAGCCAGATTTGGGTGCATAGGTCTTTGTGTCAGATCTATCCACAAATTATGTGTCATTTTGCATCAACAAGGAGAATCCAACAACTTATATTAAAATGATAAAAAATTGGTTTAAAAACTTTTTTAAGACAAATAAAGTTGATTCTAATATCATAAAACAAGCCATTTTTGATTATCGAATTCAGGGAAAAAAATTAATGGTTGAACTTGGAAAAAAATTTGAGCTTGATATAAATAATTTGGAAGAATATGAAAAATTAATATCAAGAAGTAATGAAAATATTCCAAGAAAAGGAAAGCTATCTGAACGTTGGAATTATTATTTTCACGGTGGCGAATGTGCTTTTTATAATAAAAAACACAACCAAAAAGTTGAAGTTGTTTTAAGTAATCCGCCAGAGTTTGGTCATATAAATGCTTGGTTTCTTTTTTCTTTTATGCAATCAACTGAAATATATAAAAACGAAATAAAAAATATAAACTGGCAAGAGTTACGAACAGTGATTAACGAATTGTATAAAAGTGGCCAAATTAAAGAAATTGAATAAAAAAAATCTTTAGTAGAACGTTACCTGCCATTTTAACGAAACCCTAAAAAAAATTAAAGTGTATATACAATTAGAAAAATATTTTAAATCAAGAACTGAAATTGATGATAAGACACTTTCTTATATTTTCTCATATTTCAAATTTAAAAAGACCAAACGAAACGAATTTCTGTTGAAAGAAGGCGAAATTTGCAAACATTACTATTTTGTAAATAAAGGTTGTATACGTCTTTTTAACGTTAATAAGGAAGGTGAAGAAGGAACAAGATATTTTCATTTTGAAGATGCTTTCGGAACTGCGTTACCAAGTTTAATTAATCAAAAACCTTCATTTGAATTTATGCAGACTATTGAATCTTCGGAATTAATGGTTATAAACCGCGACGACTACTTTCATTTGGTTGAAACAGTTCCGCAGTTTGCTTTTGTTTATAGACAAATTTTAGAATTAGCTTTTATTAAATCCCAAGAACGTATTTATTGTTTTCAAGGTTTAGAAGCTATAGAAAAAGTTCGTTGGGTTTTGACAAATCAAAGCAAATGGTTGACAAGATTATCAAACAAAATGGTTGCATCTTATTTAGGGCTTACACCTCAAACATTAAGCAGATTAAAATCAAAGATCTAAAAATGTGAACATAGGACAATGTTCGCAGAAAATGCTTATATCATCTTTGCACTTCATTAAACAATAAAAAGTTCAATTATGATTTTAGTAACAACGCCAACAGGCAACACAGGTTCAATGATTTTGCAACAATTAGTTGAGCAAGGACAACAGGTTAGAATTTTTGTTAGAGACCCTGAAAAAATACCAGCCGACATTTTAGAAAAAGTAGAAGTTGCCACAGGCTCTTTACTTAATGAATATGAATTTACAAAAGCATTACAAGGTTGCGACACGCTTTATTTTTGTGTTCCTCAAACCAACACACAAGAAGATGTAAACGCTTATTATGAAGGCTTTGCAAAAGTGGCTTCAAACGCAATTAAAAATGCAGGTACAAAAAGAGTCGTTTATTTATCAAGCGGTGGCAAAGAAAGTAATTTGCAAGCAGGTATTATAACAGCACTCCACATAGGAGAAGACATAATTAACCAATCAGGTGCATCAGTAAGAGCATTGCGTTGCCCGGTATTTTTTGAAAGCCTTTTATATCAAATTGCATCACTAAAAAAAATGGGAATGTTCTTTTTGCCCATTGACGGAAATTATAAAATCCCACAAGTTGCAGTAAAAGACATTGCAACAAAAGCAGTAGAATTTCTAATTGATAAAACTTGGACAGGCGTTGAAGGATTTGCTGTTCACGGTCCAGCAAACATAAGCTATAACGACATTGCACTACAAATGAGTGAATTAACAGGAAAGCATATTCGTTTTGAACAAGTTTCAAAGAAGGACTATGTAAAATCACTTTTAGACCATCATTCAACCACAGAAGCATTTGCAAACTCTTTGACAGATATGTTGACTGTAATTGGTAACGGCTTGTATGACACAGAACCGAGAACAGAAGCAACTACAACACCAACAACGATTAAAGAGTGGATGAGTGAAAATTTAGTTTCTAAAATGAATTAAACCCAAACAATGACACAGAAAGCAGTAAAATTGTATTGCTAACTTGGCTTTGTGTTTATCCAATTTTAAATATTTGTGTCTTGTACTGAAAAAAGTTTACATATTTAAAATAATATACTAAACAGTAAGGGAAAAGGCATAAAAAAAAATCCCATTTCGTTAGAAATGGGATTTTAATTTTGTAACCTCGACGGGACAAATTTCTATAAATTTTATGGAAGATTTGAAGAGATTAGCCTATTTTATCTCTTGATTAAAAAAAATAAATTGGTTTCAAATTATAATATGCAACATCGCATTATGGATTTTTGAGCAGTTATATTGTAAATTAGTTGTACGTGATTAGTAAATAGCAAAAAGCTTGTTTTTAAATAATTTAAGTAACTTTTTTTTACAAAATTTTTAATGCAAAAAAATCAATCAATGAAAAATGAAACCATAATCCTGAAGAAAATTTTTAGAATAATTGTTTTTACTTTTGCTGTTTCTATTGGATTATCAGCTTGTAAAAAGAATGATAATGAACCAAGTCAAATAAAGCCAGAAAATGCTGAACAGACTGACGGAAAAAGTTTATTAGAACAGGTAGCTTCTAAGAAAGATCCGGTAATTGAAATTCCCGGAACAAATGAAGTTCAGGATCAAGGAGATTATTTAGCAGCAAAAACTGCAGGAATACTGGCTTATCAATGGGGTTATGCACTTCTTAGAATGGAAGAAAGCATGCGATCTTATATTGATGTTCCAAAACCTAATTCTTCAACTAGTTATCGTGCTCCGTTAAATCAAATAGGGTGGGCAAGAGCCTTACCTACTGATGTAGATGCAGATATGCCGACAGCCAATAATGATACTTTTTATTTAAGTGCCGTTGTAGACCTTCAGCAGCCAATGGTTTTAAAAACTCCAGACACAAAAGACCGTTATTATGTTGTAGATGTGTTTGATATGTACCAAAATCTAATTAATTATATTGGCAGAAGAGAAACAGGAACTAAACCGGGCATATTTTTGATCGTTCCTCCAAACTGGAAAGGAACTTTACCAAAAGGCATTTCTAAAGTTATCTCACCAACCACTCAAAAAGTTTGGTTATGGGGGCGTTTAAATATAAAACAAGGTGATGACATTAATCAATTGCATGCATTGCAGGATCAGTTTAAACTAATTTCTCTATCCGAATATAATGGAGGTGCACCGTCAAAGTTAGCATCAAGTTTACCTCCGCTTCCGCAAGTAGCTGACAAAGACAGTTTAGGATTTTATAAAAAACTGGCTTTTGTAATGGCAAATAATCCAATTCCTGAAGTAGATAAATCTTTAGTCGGCCAGTTTGAAAAAATTGGATTAACTCCAGGAAAATTTGATGATTCAAAATTAAATAAAATGCAGCGAAAAGGTTTATATGATGCAACACTTGAGGCACCTTTGACTATCATAGCATCTGTAAAATCGGCAGCTTCAGTAGTAAATGGCTGGCAATGGGTAACTAAACTAGATAATTTTGGATATGATTATGCGTTGCGTTCAATGATTGCAGGACCTTATTTAGGCGGACAGGGCGAAAAAGAAGCATTATATCCTATTCGATACACAGATAGTGAAAATAATGCACTAGAAGGTAAAAATACATACAAGATATCTTTTGATAAAGAACCTCCTGTTAATGCTTTCTGGTCGCTTACGATGTATGATGCAAATAATAAATTGCTTGTTAAGAACGAATTAAACAGATTTAAAATAAGTAACGATACAAAAGGATTTGTGAAAAAAGCGGACGGTACATTTGAAATTACAATTTCTAATGCAAAACCTGCCAACACTAACAACTGGCTTCCAGCACCAAAAGGCGGTTTTTATTTGATATTAAGGCTTTACCAACCTAGTGATGAGATTTTAAGTGGTAAATACAAGATACCGCAAGTAATTAAACAATAGAAAGATTGAAATTTAATTGTAATTATAATAATTATTCGTGAATATAATTATAAGGAAAAGGATAACCTTTCATTAAATACCCAGCCCAGCTGTTCGAAGTCTCCTGACTTCGGAAACGTTTGTTATTTCTACGTTGTAAATCTATTTGCTATTTATTAAAAATCTCTTCAAAGAAGTATAAGTTTAAAGAAAAACTCAAAAAAAAATCCCATTTTTAACGAAATGGGATTTTTTTGTGACCTCGACTGGACAAATTTCTATAAATTTTATGGAAGTTTTGAAGAGATTGGCGTATTTTCAAGTTAACTTACAAGATAATTATTTTAAATTTTTATTAGTAAACGGTTTGTATGTCCTGTCAAGGTTAAATGTTAAAAATGTTAAAACAGATGCATTCTTATAACATTAATAAACTTTAGTTATCATTTCATTTATAGGTAAACGAACTTTTTTCGTAGCTGCCATATAGTCTTTTTCCGAATCCCGATATCCTAAAGCGAGGATAACTGTAGAATGTAGCCCTTTATCTTTCAAACCCAAAACCTCATCGATAATAGAAGCATTAAATCCTTCAATGGGAGTGGCATCCACTTTCAATTCTGCCGCAGCAATAAGTGCAGTTCCTAGTGCAATATAAGCCTGTTTGGCCGCCCAAAAGGCTTTTTGTTCTGCGTTAATAGTGCTAAAATAGGAATGCAGTCCATTTCTAAATCCTGATAAGGCACCAGCATCAAGACCTCTTTGCTTTTCTGTCATTGCCATGTAATCGTCAATGTAAGTCGAAGACATGTCAGTGAATGCGGCAAAAACCAACAAATGAGAGCAAGAGCTAATCTGTCCATTATACGAATCAGCACCTAATTTTTTTTGAATTTCTGGGTTGCTTACAACAAAAACACGGTAAGATTGCAGACCACAAGAAGATGCTGAAAGATTTATAGCCTCTAAGATCTGATCGATCTTTTCTTCTGTTACTTTAATATTATTGTAAGCTTTTGTGGCGTAGCGCCATTTTAAATTTTCTATCAAATTCATTACTATGTCAATCTTAAATTTTGGCAAATATAAATGATATTGTTTTCTTTTTCGAGTTTTGGAAGTACTCTGGGAAACTCCAAATCAATCGTCTTAGTCCACTAAAGAATAATTATCTGTTTTCCTTTATTATTATATTCGTTTAAAGATTAATAATCTTTAAAAACATTAATATAAAGAATAATTATCTGATTTTAAGTTAAAATAAAAATATTAAATCTTTTATTTTCAAATTTGCAGGGTAAAAAAACTAAATAGTATCATCAGATGAGAGCGAACATACAAGAAGATAGGGGAATAAACGAAAAGCAGGATATTGAAAACATTCAGAATACAATCCAGAATGATTTTGTATTCACACTAAAGAGCACTTGTTTAGATGAAAACTATCACCCTTCAAATGAAACGCGTTTGACAACCAATTTTGCAAACTTGGCTAGAGGAGCTAATCGCCAGCAAAACTTACGTAATGCCTTAAATATGATTAACAATCGATTCAATGCATTGGCTCATCTGGATAATCCAAAAGCTGATCGTTATCTTGTAGAGCTTGAAATCATCACAGTAACGATGCGTATTGATGATAAGAATGGTATTAACAATCTGCCGTTGATTGAAGTTTTAAAAACGAATATTTTTGACCACAAGACTAACCAGCGTATCGAAGGTATTGCCGGAAATAATTTTTCTTCTTATGTTCGTGATTATGATTTTAGTATTTTATTGATCAAGCACAATAAAAATAAATCTGGTTTTTGTATTCCTGAAAATTTTGGTGATTTGCATGGAAAACTTTATAAGTGTTTTGTGAGTTCAGCCACTTATAAAGAGCACTTTAAAATGTCACCGATCATTTGTCTAAGTGTATCGAGCAACAAAACTTATACTCGCACTGAGTATCAGCATCCGGTTCTGGGTTTTGAGTATCTGCAGGATCAGTATTCTATTACTGATGAATATTTCTCTAAAATGGGCTTAAAGGTTCGTTTTTTCATGCCTCAGAATAGTGTGGCACCGATGGCTTTTTATCATTCCGGAGATCTGCTTGCGGATTATACTGATCTTGGACTAATCAGCTCAATCAGCACGATGGAGACTTTCCAGAAGATTTATCGCCCTGAAATTTACAATGCAAACTCAGTGGCTGGGAAAATCTATCAACCTAGTCTTAAACACGAAGATTATTCACTGACTCGCGTGGATTATGATCGTGAAGAGCGCAGCCAATTGGCTGTTGAACAGGGTAAATATGCAGAAGAGCATTTCATTAAGCCTTACAAAAGTCTCCTGGAACAATGGTCTGCTAATTTTACCCTTTAATTGATTACAACGCATTAAAATTATACTATTATGAAGAAATTATTATTACCTACCTCTATTGTTGGAAGTTTACCCAAACCTGCCTGGCTTGCACCACCCGAAAAACTTTGGTCACCATGGAAATTAGATGGCGATCAGCTAATTGAAGGGAAACAAGATGCTTTACGCATTTCTCTACAGGAACAACAATTGGCAGATCTGGATATCATTTGTGACGGCGAGCAGACACGTCAGCATTTTGTAACGACTTTTATCGAACATTTAAGCGGTGTAGATTTTGAAAATCGTAAAACAGTAAAAATCCGTAACCGTTATGACGCGAGTGTTCCAGTGGTTGTAGGTGAGGTTGCACGTCAAAAAGCAGTTTTTGTTGAAGATGCTAAATTTTTACGTAAACAGACTAATAAGCCTATAAAATGGGCATTGCCAGGCCCGTTGACAATGGTAGATACTTTGTACGACGACCATTATAAAAGCCGGGAAAAATTGGCGTGGGAATTTGCGAAAGCACTTAATGAAGAAGCAAGAGAACTTCAGGACGCAGGGGTAGATATTATCCAGTTTGATGAACCTGCATTTAATGTGTTCTTTGATGAAGTAAACGATTGGGGAATGGCAGCATTAGAAAGAGCCATTGAAGGTTTACACTGTCAAACGGCGGTTCATATTTGCTATGGTTATGGAATACAGGCAAATACTGATTGGAAAAAGACATTAGGTTCAGAGTGGCGACAATACGAAGAAATTTTTCCGAAAATTCAAAAATCTAAAATTGATGTGGTGTCTTTAGAATGTCACAACTCCAATGTGCCTTTAAATTTAATGGAACTTGTTCGCGGTAAAAAAGTAATGGTTGGTGCCATTGATGTGGCTACCAACACTATCGAAACACCAGAAGAAGTAGCTGCTACCCTGCGTAAAGCTCTTGAGTTTGTAGATGCCGAAAATCTTTACCCTTCTACAAATTGCGGTATGGCCCCGTTATCTCGAAACGTAGCTAGAGGCAAGTTAAATGCTTTAAGCGCAGGAGCAGAAATTATACGCAAAGAACTTGGGATTTAGTCTCAATATATTAATAATGGAGTCCGTGCCTTCACGGAGGAATAATATTTAAAACACATTGAAGAAATTATTAGAAGTATTAAAAAAAGCAGGTTTCGACGGTTTCCTGTTAATGATAGCCACCATGATTCTGATGGCTTATGTTTTGCCAAAACCAGGCATGGTCAAAGAACCTGTTTCGCTGGAGGAAATTGCCAATGCTGGTGTTTCCTTGATTTTCTTGTTTTATGGCATGCGACTGAGTGCTGAGAAACTAAAAGCCGGACTTTCCAACTGGAAAATGCACATTGTCGTCCAGTTGACAACCTTTTTATTTTTTCCGCTCATTGTTTTGGCATTTCGCCCGTTGTTTGTCAATAACGGCTTCGAGCTGCTTTGGCTGGGTGTATTTTTTCTGGCAGCTTTACCGTCTACAGTATCCTCTTCGGTGGTCATGGTTTCCATCGCTAAAGGAAATATTCCTGCAGCCATTTTCAATGCGAGTATTTCCAGTTTGATCGGAGTAGTGGTTACGCCGCTCTGGGTTGGGCTGTTTATAGCTTCTGCAACAGGCGATTTTGATGTCACTCAAATCGTCATAAAGTTGATTCTTCAAGTCTTGCTGCCTGTCATCATTGGCATAAGCCTCAATTCCCGTTTCGGCGACATTGCCGAAAAATACAAGAAACAGCTCAAATATTTCGATCAGGCAGTTATTCTAACGATTATTTACACATCGTTTTGCAAGTCATTTTCCGAACATCTTTTTGAAGGCTTCACCGCCCTTGAACTTGCTCGACTCGCTGCAGGGATGATGGCGTTGTTTTTTACCGTATTCTTTTGTGTCGGACTACTCAGCCGCCTTCTTGGTTTTTCAGATGAAGACCGTATTACTGTCTTATTTTGCGGGTCTAAAAAGTCATTGGTGCACGGCACTGTCATGTCAAAAGTCCTCTTTCAGCACAGTACCATCACCGGCATCGTATTGCTTCCCCTCATGCTTTACCATGCCTTGCAATTGATTGCCGCCAGTATCATCGCTCAGGGTATGGCTCGACGAAAAGAAGTATAATTTTTATTTATGGCGTGACCCTTTATCTTCTTTCGATAAAGGGGTCCCCAAGGATAACGCTCCCTCCTATAAAATAATGCCTTTTAGATTTTTATACTGTGAAGATAAACGCTGCAGTATGTTATATTTTAAAATTGTATGAAATAAGATTTTTGTATTGTTTTTGGTTATATTTGAAGAATTTTATTCTGTTTTAGAAATAAATTAAACCTGTTTAAAGTAAAAATTCTATGGAACAAATAGACGATATAGATCTTCAGTTATTAAATATACTGCATGATAATTCTAAATACACTGTAAAAGAGCTTGCTAAGATGGTGAATCTTTCGGCATCGCCTGTTTTTGAGCGGATTAAAAGATTAGAGAACAGCGGTTACATTAAGAAATATATAGCCTTGTTGGATGCAGAAAAGCTAAACAGAGGGTTTATTGTTTTCTGTAATATCAAACTTAAACAGCACGATCGTAATATCGGGAATCAGTTTGTTAGTGATATTATGAAAATAGAAGAAGTTGTGGAATGTTACAATATCTCTGGTGATTACGATTTTTTAATGAAAGTATCTGCCAAAGACATGAAGCATTATCAGGATTTTGTGTTTAATAAATTAGGATCAGTTGAAAGTATAGGGAGTACCCAAAGTACCTTTGTTATGTCGGAGATAAAAAATTTGTACGGATAGTTCCACGATGGTTTATTTATTTGAAATTCGCCTTAGCTTTTGTGACAGAAAATGTATTAAGTCCATTTTGGAATTATTTTATATTTAACATCGAAAAACTGCAATAAACCAAAAGAGAAAAAAATCTATATCCTTAACGGGACTTCGAATCATCGTTAAGCATCGATTAAATCTTTAATGAAGCGACTTTTAGATTGTTTATTTTAAACAGTCTAAGGATTTCTTGTAAAAAAAATCGAACCATGAAATGTTAGATTGTAAAGGCTTGAAAAATCTACATATTAGTGCATAAAAAAAGAGACAACTATTATATAGTTGTCTCTTTTTGTGATCGACTGGACAAATTTCTATAAATTTTATGGAAAATTTGAAGAGATTGGCTTACTAAATGTAGGATCTGTCTTTCATTGGCGTTATGAATTTGGTTTGGCTGTACTGTTGAGGATTGAAGGAAAATGTATCGTCAAAAAACAAATCGTTAATCTCTTTTTATTAAAACCGCCATAACTTTTTGTGGCAGAAAAGGTATAATAGCCAAAAGTTATTCAGTTTTTAATTTTACGCGCCTATGTACGGAAATCTCAGTGTCATTTTGATTAGTGTTGAATCCAATTTGAGAGTTTGGAGCGTATTGATGAATTATATTTATTAAGTTTTCAAACAATATAAAATTATCTGGCAAGGTACGGATGCCAGCACCAATCAATACTAAATCGTATTCCTTTTTACTTAATTTATCCTTTACAGTTTTTTCTGCAGTCATACCCAAATCTACTAAACACCACTCTGCATTATACCCTGCAGTGATAAGTTTTTGTTTTTGTGTTTCCAGAGCTGTACTTAATTCCTGCTCTGTTAGGTTAGTAATTTTTGTAAAATCTAATTTTTTTGGGTCAATACCCACGAGGAGCACTTCTTTTGATTTAGAATTCCTAAAGATCTCGCTGACCTTTTGTGGTTTTGATATTGAGCAGGATGTTAGTATTAAACTGCCAATCGCTGCAAATCCCAGGGACTTTAATATAATATTCATTTGTTTTTTTTTAATTTTTTTTTAAAATGTGTTGTTACTAATAGTTTCATATATTTTTTCAGCGATTTAATACTTGTAAGCGGCTGCATAAACTTCGACTGCAAACTCTTCAGCTGTTGTTGGGGTAGTGGAGTATTCATTTCTTCTCTGGTAATTGAAGATTCCTTCTTTTATACCAATTGCCATTCCTAACAAATTGGCCACAAAATCTTCACTAAATCCATTGCCTAAAAAGATTTGTTTAGCCTGCTCAAAAGGAATTTGAACATATTGTAAATCTGGGTTTCCAACAGCTTTGCCAATAATTTGAGTAAACTCCCTCATCGTATAGTTTCGTGGTCCCATAACTGCATGAACGCTTTTACCTTGAAAATCAAGATCTGCTAAATGTCCTGCTGCAATTTTTGCTACATCTTTTGTGGCCACCATCGGGATTGAATAATCTCCATCCGCGGCAGTTCCATTTATTCCTTTGCTTTTTACCAGAGCAATTGTTCTTAAGAAGTTTTCCATGAAATAAGCAGATCTAATATGTATAATATTTACATCAGTTAATTGATTTAATCGGACTTCCTGTTCTCCTGTTCCTCCCATCATTCCGTTTCCTTCATGCATATGAGAACCCAGACTACTCATGTTTACAATATGTTTTATCCCAGACTTTTTAATAGCTTTAATGAAATTTCCTGTTACCTGCCTTTGATAGTTTCTTGTGTTTTCGGCCATGACATTATCCGGCAGAATAAGAAAAGCACTATCTGCGTCTTTAAAAGCATCAGTTAAAATCTCAACATCATTTACATCACCGGAAATGATTTCTGCACCCATCTTGCGGAATTTTTCCAATCTCTCAATATTACGAGCAATAACAGTTACATGATGACCGGCCCTTAAAAGATTTTCTGAAATTTTGCTTCCAACAGTCCCTGTTGCTCCAAGTATTACTATTCTTCGTTTCATTTTTTTCATTTTTAGTTATTAATATCTTTATTGTATTTCTACTACAATTTTTCCTGTATATCCACCTTTTTCTGCATATTGATACGCCTCTTTATATTGTTCGAAAGGAAATACTTTGTTCACCTCGATATCCAAGTCTTTGCTGACTGCATTTAGTAGAACATTAGTGTAAGCTGTATTAGGATTTGAAAGAACAACGATATGCTTTTTACCAGTAAACAGGTTTTTGAAA
The DNA here is from genome assembly GCF_009707955.1 of Flavobacterium sp. LC2016-13. Classification (GTDB taxonomy): domain Bacteria; phylum Bacteroidota; class Bacteroidia; order Flavobacteriales; family Flavobacteriaceae; genus Flavobacterium. Next base: position 549,219 of record NZ_WMDQ01000002.1, read on the forward strand.
AGTGAGGTAGGAATTTCAATTGGCTGTGGAGTCGGGTTAAGAAAAATGGATTTAGGTTTCATAATCTGTTTAGCATTTTTGTAACCCATCTTGCCTGATAAGTCGATGACGATGTCATAGGCAGTTTTCTGTAAAAGAACATTCTCCTTTGTATAGTCTATGACCTTATCGGCACCCCATTTTTTAGTATACGCTATTCCTTTTGTACTTGTGACTGCTGTAATTTTTGCATTGTACTGCTTTAATAATTGAAGTAAGAACATTCCGAAACCGCCTGTAGCACCATTAACTAAAATCATTGTTTGAGAATTAATCTTTCCCATTTTCTCAATAGCGGTGACTGCGGCTGTTCCGGCCACAGGAATAGAAGCCGCTTGTGTAAAACTGATTTTCTCAGGTTTTTTCCAGACAAGTGAAGACGGCACTGCGATATACTCTGACGAAGCACCTTCTTTCATCATATTTTTTACGACTCCAAAAACTTCATCTCCAATTTTGAAACCGTTTACAGAAGATCCAATATCGTCTATTATACCCGCAAAGTCAGTTCCCGTATTTTTTGGGAATTTTGATCCTGACATTAATTTCATTTCACCTTTTCTAATTTTCCAATCCATTGGATTGATGGAAAATGCTTTTACTCGCACCAGTACCTGGTTTGATTGTAATGCAGGTTTTACTTGTTCTAAAGTCTGAAGAACATCTGTGTTTCCAAATTTGTTGTAGGCTATTGTTTTCATATATTAAATTTTTAATTGTTTAAATTTGATATGGCAAAGTTGCAGATAAGCTGCCACGGAAACTTGTATCAAATCACTATTGTTATCTCGAGGGAGTAAGAATTAAAATCAGCGAAATAAAAAAGGGTATCAGCTTTAATGCTGATACCCTTCGATAATTAGGTTTATAATATCGGTATACTTAGTATATCTGTATTAAATCACTGCTGAATTTTAAGGCTTTAGGAGGCATCCCAAACATTTCATACATATACTTGTTTAATTGGGGAAGATCATAGAAACCTGTGTCGTATGCAATGTCTGTGAGACTTTTTTCTTTATCAGTCAGGGTAAGATAGACTGCTTGACGCATCCTTGTCCATAATAAGTATTTTGACAAGCTGCTGCCGGTTTGCTGCTTAAAAAGTGAAGCCAGACGAGATGGAGAAAGAAAAACAATATCCGCAAAGGTCTGCGGTGTTATATCTGACCTAAAGTAATTATCTTTAATATATTCAAGTATTTTACTAACCCTTTGATCATAATCTGTTACTGTTTGTTTTGAAAGCAGAGAATCAAGAACTGCATTAATGTTAAGAGTGTTTTTTGACGTATCAAAGAAAGAATTTATTTCCTGCGGAAAATCAAAAATTATAGATTCTTCATCTCTTTTAAAGCTTCCCGATAACTGTAAACCAATGGAGGAATAGGGCTCTATGTTTAAAATATTTAATGTTCCTTTTTCTGCAACACAGAAATGCCTGACATGAGGCTTAATGAGAAAGCCGTGAATATGCTCATAAAGCTTACCATCGATAGTTGAATTAAATGGGTTGTCATTTGATAAAACGATTTGGTATGCAGAATGGTGATGTATTTCGACAGTTAAATTGCGCGCCTGCAGGCCCAAAACAAATTGATTCATATCTTTATTTTTTTTGCTTTGACTAATTAATGATTCGGTAACACTTTTCCGCTTAGGGCTGACTCCAAAACTTCTCTATTGTTTTCACCCCATATCTCCAAGGTCATTATCAAAGGTAGCAGACTATTTCCAAGAGCTGTTAACTGATATTCAACTTTGGGAATTTTAGTTTCGTAAGAACATTTAGTTATGAATCCATCTTGCACCAACTCATCCAATTGCTTAGTCATCACCCGTCTGTCTGCCGCTATTTTCTTCTGCAAAACCCCAGGTCTTATTATACCCTCAGATATATAATAGATTAGCATTAATTTCCACTTTCCACTCAAAAGTTCTTTAAATAGATGTAGTCCGCATTCTGTTCTAACAGGAATTTTTTTTTGGTACATAAAATTGGTTGAAAAATTATAAAATACTACCGCACAAATTTGTGCGTAATTGATTTGAAGTAACTAATATAATAGTTTTGTGTCAAATTATAAATAAAGAAATAATGATCAAATTTACGTTTTTGGTACAAAAGCTACCAAACATGAGTCGTGAAGAATTTATTGATTATCACAAAAATCAACACGCTCCTTTATTCTGTTCGATCCCTGAGACAGAACTTTATGTTAGAAAGTATGTAGTTAACCATCCTATGGCAGCTGAAGGTTTTCCTGAACCTTTATACGATGCTGTGGTAGAAATCTCGTTTGATTCGTTTGAGGATTTCAACAGCTTCTTCAATTCAGAAAATTATTTAACAAAGGTTCATCCAGATGAACCCAACTTTTTTGATACGGTAAACTATATTGCATTGGCAACAAATGAAACAATCATTAAAGCTGGTGCATAATTAATTCTAGCTCGTGAATACTTGCATAAATATACTAAAAGCTTAAATATTAAATAGTATACTAAAACAGTAAAGAAAAGAATATAAAAAAAATCCCATTTCGTTAGAAATGGGATTTTTTGTGACCTCGACGATACAAATTACAAATCATTTTATGCAAGATTTAAAGAAATTAGTTTATTTTTCGCTCGATTTGTAAGATAATTATTTTTGTATTTTATTCAAATGCTGTTTGTATGTATTGCAGAGGTTAAATCTTGAAAAATGTTAAAGAATGTGATTTCACTAATTTGTTATTGGATCAATTTCAAGTATTAAATCCGAATATTAACTCAATGTTTAAATGAAGATTTAATTCAGTTATTTACAAAATTAAATATTAGTTTTGAGATTATTCAGGTCAAAATTTGATGATTATGTTTGCTAATTTGGATGAAAATAAAAAATATGTGTCTACTTGTTTATTATTCTTCCACTGAAGCTAAAAATTGATTTATTTCCTAATCTTCGCAGGCGGAGATCCGGCAAAAGTATTTAAAATATAAAGTGGCCGGAATTTCTTCAGACCACTCTTACCCAAATGGGAGCTTTTTTTTAGTCTTTAAAAAATAAAATTTTATAACTTTCTTTGTTATCTGTTTCTACTAACCAAATACCCTCATCACAAATTATACTTTCATAATATAATTTTTTACCATCTTTAGATACACTTTTTACATAACTCATTACATTAGGATTTACAATCATAGCTACAAAAGTCATCTGTGAGAAAACTTTATTTTTAAATTCACCGCTAACGTAGCTATTATTTATAAAAGCTTTATTTTTTAAATTACTTGTATTATTATTATACTCAATAAAATTAATTTTTGAAATAGATCCAGTCAATTTATCAACCTTTGTAGAATATGAAAATTCAGTAAAATCATTAACAGAAACTGAAAAAATTAAATCTTTTTTATACTCCAATAAATTAATCTGTAGTCTAGAACTTGTATGTGTTTTTTCAAAAAAATCTTTACTAACAATAGCATTAATAGATTCCCATAATTTAGTACCATTTTTATCAAACTTAAAAACATAAAAACCTTTTGGAGTAGTTACTCCACCTATTATTTTAGTTGCTTTTTCACTAAAAGCTCCATAAACAAAAATATCACCTGTCTTTTTATCTTCATAATAATTATTCACAGATAATGTTCCTAAACCTTTTGCAGCTGCTGTGAAAGGATTACCTGGCTTTTCGTAAGCTGACACAAAACCCTTTGGTCCTCCAGAATTATCTGATGTAATGAAAAATTTATTATTAAGTTTTAATGTCAGAGGTATTTCATTTATTTTTTTGCCTACAAAATCATAAGTTGTTTTGTATAATATTGTAGTTTGAAAATCTGCAGAAACAGATTTTGTAATGATATCAAAATTTTCATTACCGTTTAATTTACAAATAAAAGATGTTTTATAATCTTGTTCTGCAAATGCATCACCCTTTAATAGAGATAAATTTGGTTTTTCTAACTTAAATCTTTTCCTTGCATTGCTAGTAATCTCAATGCTTTCTAAATAAATATCATCTTTTTCAAAATTAATTGTACCTTTTTGTTTTTGATTTGTAAAACCAAAATCATGAGAATCATTGAAAGAAGCATCAAAAAACATTTCTGACGATCTATCTTCAACAGCGCATAATACGCTATTATAATCATATCGCCCAAAATAATTGGTATTTAGATCTTCGAGCGTATCATAATTAACAGGGAAAACATTCTTATCCTGAAAATATTTATAATTAGCCTTCTTAATTTTTGTAGCATCGTTTGCTTTATAAGTATTCTCTGTGACTGAAAATGTAGGACTCATTAATTTTTCATTTTCAAAAAGAACAGATTTTTTTCCATTGACATCAAAGCTTAAAGCATTTGTAGTTATATAAGAATATGACATTGAAATTGGCGAACCTTTATAAACTACAATTTTTTTAGAATTTGGTAGGTATTGAAAAGTAATTGGTTCATTTCTATCTTCATATTTTTCTTCAACAATTACCGCTTGCGCAGATATATAAATTGTAGAAAACATAGCAATACTTAAAAGTATTTTTTTCATAAATTTTGTTTTTTATTTTAATTTACCTCAAAAATAAAATAAAAATTAACAAAAAAAATCTTCAAAATAAAATAATTATTTATCACCATAAAATTCGTAATTTACTACATCATATAAACATAAATCAATGTTATCATGGTACATTTTTTATTATTGTATTAGTATTCGCGTTCTTTATTCTGATGTCTTCCTTTTTTAGAGTAAAACAACAATCGTCTGTAAAGAAATAAATCAAGTTTTAAAGTCCTTTGAGTAACAATTAATAATAACAGATATGTAGAGGAAGATTTAAATAATAATGAAATCCTTCACCAATTTCTAAAATGTTGATATAGCTACAATGATAAATAATTATCTTCTTATTCGTTTAAAAACTTCTTGACTACTCCGTTTGGCATGAATTTTAGAAAGCTTAAAATTTCTGCAGCTTCTTGCAATGTAACATCCATTCCTTCATCGCTGAGCATTTTCTGTGCCTTGCGGGGTCTAATTTTTCGTTTAACCTTTTCTTCTTCAAATTCCATAAACTAAAATTATTGTTAATATAAAGACAAGGAATTTCTGCAAGTATAATTTTTACAGGCTTTTGAAGCGGTTTGAATCAAGTAGGGTTAACTTGACAGGACAATCAAATCATTGTTTTTTAGACGTATTAACTGGTTAAATATGAAGAAAAAAGCAAAAAAAAAGCTAAAACTTTCGTTTTAACTTTTTTTTAAAAGTGACCTCGACTGGATTCAAACCAGTAACCTCTTGAGCCGTAATCAAGTGCGCTATTCAGTTGCGCCACGAGGCCATTTTGCTACATTCAGCTAATTTTCGTAGCTTTGTTGAATGCTGTTTGCGGGTGCAAATATAGATATAAATGTGAGATATACAAGCATAAAATAACAGAAAAATAAAAAAAAATGAACATTAAAAATTATATACGTGATATTCAGGACTTTCCTAAAGAAGGAATTTTGTTTAAAGATATCACACCACTGCTAAATGACCCAATTGCAAGAGAAGAATGCCTGAAAATTTTGCTTGATTCTTTACAAGGACAAAAAATTGATAAGGTTATTGGAGCCGAAAGTCGCGGTTTTTTCTTCGGAATGTTATTGGCAGATCGATTAAATGCCGGATTTGTTCCTGTACGTAAACCAAAAAAACTTCCATTTACAATTATTTCGGCTTCTTATGAATTAGAATATGGTACAGATTCGTTAGAAATACATACTGACGCCATTAAAAAAGGAGATAAAGTTTTAATTCACGATGATGTTTTAGCAACCGGAGGAACCGCAAAGGCACTTGAGGAATTGGTAAATGAACTTGGTGGCGAAATTGTTCAGTTTAATTTTTTAATGGAACTTTCTTTTATAAATGGAAGAGATAAAATAAAGAACAACCCTATATTTGCTGCGATAACCTATTAATTAAACTCCAATTTAAACCCAAATCTACAAATGAAACAATTTTATTGTTTGGCGCTCTTTGTATTACTACTGTCTTGTAAAGAAAACAAAGAAACAACCGCTGAAAATCTAGACAAAACTGTTCAAAAAGACAGTACAAATGTAAAAGCAGCAACCAATATTGCTTCAAATGAAAATTTAGTTAGCGATCTTAGGCCAGACGAAAAATTAAAAACCCTGGAAATCTATGCTGATCAGGTTGAGTTTGTAAATTTTGATGGCAATGGTGATTATGCTTTATTCACCGTTCAGAAAAATAAAAAATTAGTTTCATTTTACACGAATCTCGAAGATGCAGGCATATTTAAAAGAGGTGATATACTTGATGTAAAATGGAAAATGGATACGATTTACGAAGCCGGAGAAGGAGAGAAGCAGGACTTTGGAGAATGGCTTATTACGGCTAAAAAAGTAAAAGACGGACCAGTAAGTTTATTTCGAAAAAAATATAAGAATCCGATAAAATATTATTCTGATAAAGAAAACACGTATACAGCCGATTTTCAGGATTATTTATCAACTGAAGTAGAATATTATTTGGCGAATTCTAAAAACGAAGCGGTGAAAGCTGCAATAAAAAATCCGGAGACAAATTTTACGTATGCAATTGAAGAAAAAGATAAAGGAGGAAAATCGTATTTTGTTTTAGCAATCTCAACTGATGTTCAACATAATTCGAGCATTCTTGAATCATTATATTTAGATAATGAAACCAGAAATTTATATGAATATGATTTACCAAATGATAAATTAATCAAATTTGAATAAAAAAGAAACACAAAATTGTCTTAGAATTTAAACTAAGACAATTTTGTGTTTTATAGCATAAAGTACCAATCCAATTCTGGTTTTTATTTCGAGTTTATCAAATAAAGATTCGCGATAACCATCTATCGTTTTGGGGCTTAAACACATTTCTGAAGCAATTTCCTTGTATGTTTTTTCAGTGCAGGCATGTTTTATAAAAACGATTTCTTTTTCTTTTAAATTGATTTTTTTAGAATCGTCATTGGCTTTTTTAACCAACATTCCAGACACTAATTCAGTAAAATAAAAACCTTTTTCAATTACAGATTCAATAGCATCTCTAAATATTTCCGGCGAAGTATCTTTCAATAAATAACCTTTGGCGCCGCTGGTAATCATTTTTATGATCACTTCTTCATCATCATTTACAGATAACGCAATAACTTTGAGTTCCGGCATATTTTCTTTAATCCATTTCATGGTGCTAATGCCATCCAAAACAGGCATATTAACATCTAATAAAATTAAATCAACTTCGGTATCAATATTTTCTTGTAAGTACGAAATAAATACTTTGCCATTCTCGAAGCGATTAATGACTTCAAAATCTTTAAAACTATTGATCAAAAGCTCCAGCGATTGCGAGAACAGCGAGTGATCATCTACAATAATAATTTTGTTTTTAGGTTTCATCAGGTTTGGTTAAAGGGTATTCTAAGGTTACAGTTGTTCCGGATGCATCTGATTGCATAATTAATGTAGCTCCAATTAATTTAGCTCTTAATTTCATATTGTTTAATCCGAGGCCTGAATTTATCTTCTGCGGATCATAACCAATTCCAAAATCTTTAAATTTTAAACAAAAAAGTTTTTTGGTTGTTTTAATATTCACTTCAAACATATCACTATGCGAATGTTTAAGGCTATTGTGTAAAGTTTCCTGAAAAATGCGATAAATAAACAAATCGTGTTCCTGATTAATTTCAGGCATTTCTCCGGAAAGGGTATACTTATATTCGATTTTTTTAAGCTTTTTTATGCGCTCTAAATCTTGTTTTATGGCTTGTATAAAATTGCTTTGCAGTAAGTTGTCTTTATTTACAATTCGGGATAAAATTCTGATTTCATCAAGAGATTTAGCTAAAATTTCTTTTAAATCAATTAATTCATTTCCCTGAACGGCTTTTCCGCTATTAATGTACATGTTGAGCTGCATAATTCCAACAGATACAATTTGCCCAATATTGTCATGCAGTTCCTTGCTGATTTCAGAAAGCGTCTGATCTTTAATTTCAATTCTGGTTTTAATCAATTCGGATTGAAAGTAAAGTTCGGCTTCCATTTTTTCTACAAGATAATTATTTTTTTTCTTCAAAAAATAAAAGAATATCACGAGTACAGTTACCAGTAAAGTCAAGAAAACAATACCTAACGAAATGACTAATAATTGTATTTCTTTTCGCTCCATATAAATCCAATAATAAAGCAACTGTGCATTAAAAAATTTAAAAGAAACAATACCAGGCTTAATACTGATTCATCTTGTTTGATTAAAAACCATTTTAGGGCAAGCATAAAAGGCAAAAAAGGAACGTGAAATAATAATATGCCTAATATGTACCAGAAAAAAACAGATTTTTTAAAATTCAATATTTTGTCTGAATTGAAAATCTCGACCAAATATAAGCAAGATAATATCATAACCGCAAGTACACCTACGGCAAAACTGTAAATGAATGATTTATTAATGTTTTCTTTGAAATAAATAACATTTAGAAAAAAAGAAAATACAAACAAAACTAAAAAGAGAATGGCTGATATTTTGTTACTCTGTTTGATTAAAACACTCCTGATTATTAATATATAAGCCGAAAAACTAACGAGCATATAGCAGTTATAAACATAATAGTTTAATAAACCGGTCCAGTACGTAAAGTAATAGCCAATAATTTCAGTCAGTATCGAAAACCAAATTAAAATAACTAAAAATTTAGCTTTTTTACCAGGAAGTTTGTGTGACGAAATCAAACCAATAATTCCTGATAATAAAGCTAAATAGATAATATAAGATCTTAAAAATTCAAACATAATTTTTTAATAGATTAAACTTGGTGGTCTGCCAATATTTCCATAATTCATAGGATCAAGACTTTGTATATCGACAGTTTCTTCTTCTTGCTCTTCAACCAAAGCAAAACTTTGAACTTTAGGCGTTTTTGATTTTACTTTTTTTCCGGTTGGAACCAAAAATAAAGTGGTTAATCCTGCTTTTTCTCCGTGTTTTTCATCATCCGGATAAACTCCAAAATAAAAACGAATACCATCAACAGCATATCCATCTTCAGCTCCTTTTGTTTTTGCGTAATGAATGTATTTTTCTAATTCTTCTATAGAATACCAAATGGCATTTGCATCTTCTTTTTCAACAGACTTTGCTTTTAGATTATTAGTCTGTTTTTTATTGTTGTAATTCAGATTTAGCTGTTTAGCAAATTCTTTTGTAATTAACTGATTTGGTTTTGCGGGAGGGTTTTTCATGATTGTAGTTTGATTATGGTTAAAAGTTTAGTTAACAAATATTTTTTTAAATATTTTGGGCAAAATTATTTTAAAGCTTTGATTGATACAAGGGTGAAATCACCCTTTTTTTTAGGGTAAATTTATTTGAAAAAATGGGTTAAAATACTATTTTATACTATTTTATAAAAAATCATTTTTGCATTGTTCATTTTATAAATTTAAACGAATAAATAAATATGAAAAACCTTTGTAATGTTTGATCGAATGAATTTTCAAGAAAAAAATGAACATCAAGTCAATGTTTTATCTAACAAACGCAAAGTTCGCGAAGGCTTGCGTAAAGAAAGTAAATTTTTACAAACTTAAAGTCGCCAAAATTTAAAAAATCTTACGAAACCCTTCGCGAACTTTCCGGCACAATTAGATTCAAAATAGGGGAGTCTGAAACTTAAAAACTATAAAAAAACAAAACCCGACAGATTCTAAAAATCTGTCGGGTTTGATGTTTTATAAAAATAAGGTTTTATCTTAAACTTGCTCCAAGTTCAGTCTCAAAAGTTTGTTGCAATTTCGACATGATTTTATCAATTTGAGCATCTGTAAGCGTTTTTGAATTATCCTGAATCGTAAAACTTAACGCATAAGATTTTTTGCCTTTCGGAAGTTTTTCACCTTCGTAAACATCAAATAAATTAACGTCTTTCAACAGCACTTTCTCTGTTTGTTTGGCCAGGTTATAAATACTTTCGTAAGATGTATTATGATCAATCAATAAAGCTAAATCTCTACGAACTTCCGGATATTTAGGAATTTCAGAATATTTGATTTTCCCTGTAATAATTTTTAAAACCAAATCCCAGTTGAAATCAGCAAAATAAACATCTTGTTTAATACCGAAATGTTTCAATATTGGTTTTTTAACAACTCCCATTTCAACTAATGTATCGTTGTTATAACAAATTGAAGTTCCTTCAGAAAAAATATCGGATTGCACAGGCGCATTCGAAATCTTTTCAATTCCTAAACGATTTAAAATTGCCGTAACATATCCTTTTAATAAAAAGAAATCAGTTGATTTTTGAGAATTTGTCCAGCTTTCTTTATTTCTGTTTCCGGAAATAGATAAAGTCAAATGTTTATGTTCTTCATAACCATTTAAATATTTATGGTACGATTTTCCAAATTCAAACAATTTCAAATCTGAATTTCTTCGGTTGATATTATAAGAAATCGCTTCTAGTGCAGAAAACAACAAAGACTGACGCATTGTCGATAAATCACTGCTTAAAGGATTTAACATCGTAACATTATGTTCTTCTTTTAAAACAGCCGATAGTTTTGTATAAGCAGCTGTTGTTAGAGAATTTGCCATCATTTCATGAAAACCTTGCGAGTTCAATTGTGATGCAATTACATTTTGCACTTTATAATCTTCTGTTCTTGGCGAATTAGAAACGGTTGCATTAAATTTTTGAGAAAAATCGATGTTATTATAACCGTAAACTCTCAGGATTTCTTCGATTACATCAATTTCACGTTGTACATCAACACGATATGCCGGAATTGTTAATCCTAAACCAGAATCAGAAACACTATTTACTTTAATGTCTAAAGAAACTAAGATTTTCTTGATGGTATCTTTTGGAATTTCCTGACCAATAATTTTCGAAACATGATCGAAATTCAATAAAACAGAAAAATCTTCGACTTTTTTAGGATATACTTCTACAACATCAGAAGTGATTTTTCCTCCGGCAACTTCCTGAATTAAAAGAGCTGCACGTTTTAAAGCATATTCTGTTATTGTTGGGTCAATTCCTCTTTCAAATCTAAAAGAAGCATCAGTATTTAAATTATGTCTTTTAGCTGTTTTACGAACGCTAACAGCGTCAAAATAAGCACTTTCTAAGAATATAGTTGTTGTTCCGTCAGTAACACCTGATTTTTTTCCACCAAAAACTCCTGCAATACAAAGCGGTCCTTTTTCGTCGCAAATCATCAAATCTTCAGCATGCAATGTTCTTTCAACATCATCTAAAGTGGTGAATTTTGTTCCTTCCGGAAGTGTTTTTACAATTATTTTTCCATTAATTTTTGATGCATCAAAAGCGTGTAAAGGCTGACCTAATTCATGTAAAACATAATTAGTAACGTCAACAATATTATTTTTTGGAGTTAATCCGATTGCTTTCAAACGATCTTGTAACCAGCTTGGAGATTCTGCAACAGAAATACCTGAAATCGTTAAACCACAATATCTTGGCGCTAAATGAGAATCTTCAACACTTACATCAATTTTTAATGTACGCATCTCAACTCTAAAATTACTTACCGATGGTGTAATCAATTCTATATTTACACCACGTTGCAACATTCCCGCTCTTAAATCGCGCGCCGTACCAAAATGGCTCATAGCATCAGCACGATTAGGCGTTAAACCTATTTCGAAAACTTCATCGCTTGTTATTTGAAACACTTCAGAAACAGGTGTTCCCGGAACTAATTCTTCATCAAGAATCATGATTCCGTCGTGGCTCGTACCTAATCCTAATTCATCTTCCGCACAAATCATTCCGTGACTATCCTGTCCGCGAATTTTTCCTTTTTTAATGGTAAATTCAGCACCGTCTTTATCATATAAAATAGTTCCGATAGTAGCTACCGGTACTTTTTGTCCTGCCGCAACATTTGCAGCCCCGCAAACAATTTGTATAGGAGCGTCTCCACCAATATTTACGGTTGTAACTTTTAATCTGTCAGCATCAGGATGTTTTTCGCAAGTAAGTACGTGTCCTACAACAACTCCTGCTAAACCGCCTTTTACCGATTCGTATTTCTCGACAACTTCAACTTCCAGACCTAAATCTGTTAGTAATTCTGAAGTTTCTTCCGAAGTCCAGTCCGTTTTAATGAATTGTTTTAACCAGTTGTAAGATATTTTCATGTTAACTTTTTTGTTCTTGAATAAGATTACAAATATAAGGATTGCGTGTGGTAGTAAGAAAGAAATTATTTGGTTTTTTTTGATAAGGAACAAAGGTGCAAAGGTACATAGAGACAAAGGTTCAGAAGAACAAAGGTTTAGTAGGTTGTATTGCTTAAAATATTTGATTTTTCTATCTGTGCGATGTAGTAAACCCGACAGTCCCGAAGCCTCGGGATAAAACCTGTCGGGTTTGTTGTTGTAGACAAAGTTTGTGTCATTTCGACCGGAGGGAGAAATCACATCCAGAGAGCAACGAACCGGAATTTCGTTATATGATTTCTCCCTCCGGTCGAAATGACACAAAATGCGTCTTTAAAATAACGCTTTAAGTTCCCCAAAAAAAAACCTCAGAACCTCAGAACCTTTGCAACTTTGAACCTCAGAAAAAGAACTAATCTAAACGCCCAATCTGCGAAGGCAATTCAAATATTTCAAGATCAAAGTAAATAACCGAAGCCATAACATGATCAAAAATATCAGACATTATATATTCGTAATTTGCCCAGCGTTTGTCGCTCGAAAAAGCATAAATTTCTAACGGAACTCCATGTGCGGTCGATTGTAACTGACGGCACATAATGTGCATGTCTTTGTTTAAGCCAGGATGCGTTACTAAATATTGCATAATATATTTTCTAAACAAACCTAAATTAGTCATGTTTCGGCCATTTAGCGCAAGACTTTTATCGACACCGTGCACATTATTGTATTTTTCAATTTCAGCTTGTCTTGTTTCGATATAAGAACTTATAAGCTGAACTTTTTTCATTTGGTTCAAATCTTCATTATGAAGAAAACGAATGCTGCTGCTTTTTATTAAAATATGCCTTTTAATACGTCTTCCGTCAGATTTCTGCATACCGCGCCAGTTCTGAAAAGAGTCTGAACTCAAAGCATACGTTGGAATCGTCGTTATGGTATTATCAAAATTTCGCACTTTTACCGTCGTTAAATTAATTTCGATAACATCTCCATCTGCACCAAATTTTTCCATCGTAATCCAGTCGCCAATACGAACCATGTCGTTTATCGCAACCTGAACACTCGAAACAAATCCTAAAATAGTATCTCTGAAAATCAAGATAATAATAGCAGAAAGAGTTCCTAAAATGGTTAAAAGTTCTCCTTTTTTAATTCCGAATAAAGTAGAAATTATAAGAGCAACTCCAAAAATCCATAATACAATCATAATAACCTGAACGAAACTGTCGATAGGTTTGTCGCTGTATTCCGGTTTTTGTTTTAAGTAATCACGAATCGAATTAAAAATTGTTCTAACGATCCATAAAGTGATTAATACAATATAAATCCCAACGATTTTTCCAAAAAGAGATTCCCAATATTCGTATTTATCCAAAATAATGGGAACGGCTTTATAAATAAAAAAAAACGGAATTAAATACGCCGTGTATTTTGTTGTTTTATTGTGAATTAAATAATCGTCAAATTTCGTTTTGGTACGCTGTGCAAAAATGGCCGTCAGCGTAACTAAAACAAATTTGGCAACATAATATATAGCAAAAGCCAGCGCCACCATAATGGCGATATTAAAGACAAGGCTTATATAAGACGCAAAGTTGCGGCTCATGCCCCAATGCCTAAAAAGAGGATATAAGAAATTGAATATTTTATCCAAAAGGCTATGCATTATTTTCTAAATATTTTTTCTCAATATAGAAAGTTCCGAATGGAATAAGCGAAGCAATTAATATAATTCCGAAAGTTTTTAAATCCCAGTTTTGAGATTTTCTCAGTAAAATTGCCAATACAATATAACCTATAAATAAAACGCCATGTGTCATTCCTAAAGGGCGCAATAAAGTATGATAAAGTTCAGGATTGTTGGTTTTAATAATCAACATATTAGCAAATAATACCAAATATGAAATTCCTTCTAAAATGGCAGTAACCTTAAAAATCTTGAGCATATAGCTGTTCTTTTGAGTTTATATAAGCAAAATTAAGTATTAGGATTGGTTTTTGAGTTATGTATCAGGAAAGTAATTTACTTTTGTAGTCTTAAACTTTGATAATGAGCAAACGCGATTTAAAAAAATATTTAGCCGAATTAAATAAAGAACAACTCGAAGAGCAGCTTATTGAGTTGTATGAGAAATTTAGTCCCGTAAAAGTGTATTATGATTTCGTTTTTAATCCAAAAGAAGACAAACTTTTACAGGAATCGAAGGTTAAAATTTCACAGGAATATTTCCCTGTCAAAAAGCCAAATGCAAAATGGCGTCCAAAAGCAAAAATGCGTCGTTCTGTAGCTCAAAAAATCATAAAACATTTTATCATGCTGGGTGTTGATTCTTTTATTATTGCAGATTTAATGCTTTATAACATCGAAATAGCACAAACATTCTCATCGAATAATTTTATTAAGCAGGAATTGTTTTACAAAAGTATTCTGAATTCTTTTGAGCAAGCAGTAAATTTTGTCATTTCGAACGGAATTTTGAATGAATTTAAATCAAGAATAGTAGAAATTCAACAGCAAACTATTCAACAAAAATGGAAAAACAAGTACGATTTTGAAGTTATTTTAGATAAAATCGACTAAAAAAAGCACTTCTCATAAAAAATCTTATTTAAAAAAAAGATTTATTTTACGTTAAAATAGGACGAATAACTGTTTTTTAGGTGTATTTTTGCAAAAATCCAAAAATTAACAATGTCTCAAAACACTTTAGAAATAGAAAGAGAAGAGAAAAAAGAACTTTATGCATATCAAAAAGGCGATATCGATGCCATTTTTGAACGTTTAGACAATGCTCCTCCGCAACATCATTTATTATATCAATTGCCTACAGGTGGAGGAAAAACAGTAATTTTTTCTGAAATCGTTCGCCGTTATTTAGCTAATAATGATAAAAAAGTGGTGGTTTTAACGCATCGTATAGAACTTTGTAAACAAACCTCAAAAATGCTAAAAGGGTTTGGTGTTTCTAACAAAATTATCAATAGTAAAGTAAAGGAATTGCCGGATCAGAATGATTATTCTTGTTTTGTGGCAATGGTTGAAACTTTAAAAAACCGTATCAATGATGAAAAATTACATCTTGATAATATCGGTTTGGTTATTATTGATGAGGCACATTACAATTCATTTAGAAAATTATTAAACTCATTCAAAAATGCTTTTATTCTTGGAGTAACAGCAACGCCTTTGAGTTCGAATATAAAATTACCAATGCACCAGAGTTATGATGAACTTATTGTGGGAGACACTATTAGTTCGTTGATTGACAAAGGTTTCCTTGCACGTGCAACTACTTATAGTTATGATGTTGGATTAACATCATTAAAAGTAGGTATCAACGGAGATTATACCGTAAAATCATCTGATGATTTGTATACGAATACCGTTATGCAGGAAAAACTTTTGCATGCCTATACTGAGCGTTCTTTAGGTAAAAAAACCTTGATTTTTAATAACGGTATTCACACTTCATTATATGTATATGAAACTTTTAGAGAAGCAGGTTACGACATCAGACACCTTGATAATACAAGCAGTTCAGAAGAACGTAAAGATATTTTGGCATGGTTTAAGAAAACTCCGGATGCGATTTTAACTTCTGTTGGAATCTTAACAACAGGTTTTGATGAACCAACGGTAGAGACTATTATATTAAACAGAGCGACAAAATCGCTGACATTATATTACCAAATGATTGGTCGTGGATCTCGTAAATTACCTGGTAAAGACGAGTTTACGGTTATCGATTTAGGAAACAATGCAGCACGTTTTGGTTTATGGAGCGAGCCAGTAAACTGGCAGCATATCTTTAAATCTCCTGAATTTTATTTGGAGAATCTTCGTGATGATACTGAAATCGAATTGTATTTTAAATACAGTATGCCTCCGGAATTACGTGCAAAATTTAGTAAAACTCCTGATGTTACTTTTGATGTTGATGAAGAGCATAAATTAATCATCAAACAAAATTTACGTTCTAAAGTAGTATTAGACAAATCGTTAGAACAACATGCAGGTATGTGTGTTGATAATACTGAAACATTGCAGGAAGCAAAATCTTTAGGTAAAGAACTTGAGGACGATATCGAATGCAGAATTAAGCGTTATGCAAAATGTTTGAGCCAATGCAGTAAAAACTACCGAGAATGGCTGGTTGATGATTATAAATTGAAATTGGTTTTATTGATCGGTAAAAAATACCGTGAAAAAATCATGAACGAACCTGACGAATAGAGAAATTTTGTTTCAGGTTTAAGGTTTCAAGTTTTTTTTGGAATCTAAACAAAATTATATTCTTATAAAGGAGAAATAGCATTTTAGAGTAATTTATTCTATTGCGATTTCTCCTTTGCAAATTACTAGAAACTCATTTTTAAGTTCTCAAAGCAACCTGAAAATTGAAACAAATAAAAACAAAATAAACAAAAATAAAAGATGTCTAAACAATTCTCAGCATTAGGAATTTCAGCACCAATTTTAAAAGCTTTAAGCGAATTGAACATTGTTGAACCAACAGAAATTCAACAAAAAACAATTCCTTTACTTTTATCTGAAACTCATGATGTTGTTGGTTTAGCCAAAACGGGAACGGGAAAAACAGCCGCTTTCGGATTGCCTTTGTTACAATTAATAGATGTAGCATCTCCAATTGTTCAGGCAGTAATTTTGGTACCAACGAGAGAACTTGGACAACAAATATTTAGAAATTTAGAAGATTTCGGAAAACATATTCCGAATATATCTATAGCTTCAACTTGTGGTGGAATCCCAATAAAGCCACAAATTGAGCGTTTATCGCAACCAACTCATATTGTTGTAGCAACACCGGGACGTTTAATCGATTTGATTCAGCGTAAAGCAATTGATTTAAAACAAACACAATATTTAGTTTTGGATGAAGCCGATGAAATGGTTTCGATCCTAAAAGAAAGTCTTGACGAAATCGTTGCCGAACTTCCTAAAAAACACAGAACTTTATTGTTTTCGGCTACTTTACCCGGAACAATTAAACAATTGATTCAGAATTACTTAAATAAAAATGTAGTTCAGGTTAGTGCCAGCATGGAAACTGTTGGTAACCAGGGAATTGATCACGAATATATTGTTGTTGACCCAATTGAAAAATTAGATGTTTTAATGCATTTTTTGAATTCAAAAGATGGAGAACGTGGTATTATTTTCTGTAAAACAAAAGCTGCAGTCAATAAACTGGCTAAAAACCTGGCTATAAATCGTTTCTCTTCGGGAGCACTTCACGGAAGTTTATCTCAGGGAATTCGTGACAGAATCATGGAGCAATTTCGCGAGGGACATATTAATATTTTGGTAGCTACAGATTTAGCAGCAAGAGGAATTGACGTTAAGGAAATCTCTTATGTTGTAAATTATCATTTGCCTGACACGTACGAAAACTACGTTCACCGAAGCGGAAGAACGGCTAGGGCAGGAGCTAAAGGGCTTTCACTAACGGTTTTACAGCAAGAAGAATTAGTGGAGATTCCGGAATTTGAAAAAGAATTGGGATTGAAATTTACTGAATTCAAAAAACCTTCGGCAGTAAGTTTAGAAGAAAATAATACGCTTTTATGGGCGAAACAAATCTTCAAAACAAAGCCAAATCACGATATTTCAACTGATTTGAAAACAAAGGTAAAAACGGTTTTTCATCATCTTACCAAAGATGAATTAATTGAAAAATTATTAGCCAATTATGTTTTGCAAAACAAGGTTGAAATAACTGAAAAGCCTGTTAAAAAATTCAAAAAGTAATATTTTAGAATGCTGTTTTTCCTGATTTGTGTTGTATTTTTATAAGTTATTTTAAACTTTCAAAATACAACATACATTATCTATGGAAACTATTGAAATTCGAAAAATAGCTTTAAACGAGATTGATCAATTGCAAAAAATTGGCCGACAAACTTTTTATGATACTTTTTCAGAATCAAATTCTGAGGAAAATATGAAAAGCTATTTGGATGAGAAATTCTCTAATGAAAAACTGACTGCAGAACTTACCAATAAAGACTCTGAATTTTATTTCGCTATTCTGCAAAATGAAATAATTGGTTACTTAAAAATCAATTTTGGAGATTCACAAACAGAATTAAAAGACAATAAAGCGCTTGAAATTGAGCGTATCTACGTTTTAAAAGAATTTCACGGAAAGCATGTTGGGCAATTACTTTACGAAAAAGCAATTGAGATCGCCAAAAGCAAAAATTCTCAATATGTTTGGTTAGGAGTTTGGGAAGAAAACTACAGAGCTGCTCGTTTTTATAAAAAAAATGGTTTTGTCGAATTTGACAAACATATTTTTAAACTGGGAAATGACGAGCAAACGGATCTTATGATGAAACTTAAACTGACAAATTAATTTTAAAAATAAAACTTAAAAAGGGGTTTTGTATGTGGAATTATAATGTTAAATTTATAAAGCTGCGAGAAGCAGAATAGTTTTACTCATAAAACCTATTTAATAAATAATATATATGAAAATAGTCATTATTGGAGGTGGTTTTGCAGGTATAAATCTTGCAAAAGAACTTGTCAACCAGCCAGAAATACAAGTAACACTTGTAGACAAAAACAATTATAATTTTTTTCCACCACTAATATATCAGGTTGCTACCGCTTTTTTAGAGCCTTCCAGTATCAGTTATCCTTTCAGAAAATTTTTTGCAGGTAAAAAGAACCTTCAGTTTCGTTTGGGCGAATTACTATCTGTAGTTCCTGCAGAGAATAAAATAATCCTTAACAACGGCGAATTAAATTACGATTATTTGGTTTTTGCCACCGGCGCAGAAACAAGTTATTTTGGTATGGAAAACGTAATGAAAAACGCCATTCCGATGAAAACCTTAAATGATGCCATCGAAATGCGTAATGCGTTACTTAAAAACCTTGAAAAAGCCGCCATTACTAAAGATATTCGTAAACGTCGTAAATTATTAACTATTGTTGTTGCCGGTGGAGGCCCAACAGGAGTAGAAGTTTCAGGAATGTTTGCTGAAATGCGAAAAAATATTTTATTGAGAGAATATCCGGAACTGGAAACATCTGCGAGTAATGTTTATTTAGTTGATGGAGGAGATGCGCTACTTTCACCAATGAGTGAAGCTTCTCAAAAAGACACGCTTGAGGCGCTTACAAAATTAGGTGTTGTAGTCAAACTACATACACGAGTTACTGATTATGTTGATGATACTGTATTTTTTGAAAATGGAGAAACAATCAAAACCAAAAACTTAATTTGGGCGGCGGGAGTTTCAGCTAAAATTTTTGAAGGAATTCCAAAAGAAAGCTACGGTCGCGGTCGACGTATGGCAACAGATCAGCATAATAAAGTAAATGGTCTTGAAAATATTTATGCCATTGGAGATACAGCAATTTTAGCCGGAGATAAAAATTTCCCTGACGGACATCCGCAAGTGGCTCAGGTTGCTATTCAGCAAGGATTAAATTTAGCCAAAAACTTTAAAGCAATCGTAAAGAATAAACCTCTTAAAGCATTCGCTTACAATGATAAAGGTTCTATGGCAATTATAGGAAAAAACAAAGCTGTTGTAGATTTACCAAGTCCAAAATGGCATTTCAAAGGATTTTTTGCCTGGGTAATCTGGTTGTTTATTCACTTGATTTCATTAATAACTTATAGAAACAGATTAAATACTTTTTGGAATTGGATGGTGGCTTATTTCGCAAGAGATCAATCTCTTAGAATGATTATCAGACCGGATAAAAAACAGGAAATAAATTAAATTTAAAAAATAAGAATAAAAAAAAATCCAGAACTTAGATTCTGGATTTTTTTTTGACTCATTTTGTATCATTTCGAAGAAGAAGAAGAAATGACACAATTATAATAATTAATGCCCAACAATTACATCATCATCCGCAGACACTTCAACTTTTTCTTTGATAAAACGTTTCCCTATATTTAAAACTATAAAAGCAATAATAGTAGTTACAGTCATGATAAGAACCATTGGCGCTACAGAATCTTTTACAAAAACGCCGACAGCAAATGATGCTAAAGCTCCCAAGCCTAATTGAATAGCACCCATTAAAGCAGAAGCAATTCCTGCATTTCTGGCAAATGGAGCCATTGTAAGTCCCGCAGTATTTGGATTTGAGATTCCTAAACAGCCTAAAAACAAAAATAACATTGCAATTGTTGTATATAATCCTAATAGGTTATTTACAGAAAGTATCAGGAAAACAATACTTATGACAGATTGTAAAATCAATGCAGCAAAAATCATTTGTTCGCTCGAAAATCTTTTCAATAAAACAGAATTTAATTGGCTTGAACCAATAAAACTCACAGACATAAAGGCAAAAATCCAACCGTAGATTTTGGCATCAACGTGATAAATATCCATAAATATTATAGGAGAGGCCGCTACGTATGTAAATAATCCCGAAAAAGCTATAGAACCGGTAAACGCATAAGTATAAAATTGTGGTTCTTTCAACACTTTTATAAAGCCTGAGATAATTGGCTTTGGTTTTAATGAAACTGAAGTATCAGGTTTGTAACTATTTGGTAAACCGAATTGTGCGGCAATTAAAATAGCGATTCCCATACACATCAATATAAAAAATACCATATGCCAGCCAAAATCTTCTGTAACATAACCACCAATAGTTGGCGCTAACATTGGCGAAAGCCCAAGAACAAGCATTAATAATGAAAATACTTTTGGAATATCTTTTACAGGAAACAAATCGCGAACCATTGCTACCGAAGCTACGGTCGCAGCACAGCTACCAATTGCCTGAATAAAACGCAAGAATATAAAAGTATCAATATCAGCTACATAAACGCATCCTAAAGAAGCCAATATGTAAACCAGTAAACCAATGAATAATGGTTTTTTACGTCCGAAACGGTCTAACAATGGACCGTAAAGTAATTGTCCGGCAGAAATTCCAATAAAATAACTTGATAAACTCATCGAAACTTTAGCCACAGTGGTATGCAAATCATTTGCAATGCCTGAAAAACCAGGTAAATACATGTCGATTGAAAAAGGACCAAGTGCTGTTAAAGAACCTAAAATAAGAATGAGTTGAATATATTTTTTTGTTGTCATTTTCTTAAAACTTTGCTTTTTATTTCGTGCAAAGATAAATATTTAGTACCTTGATATATATAATAATCGCATTTATGCAAAAAATGGATATTATGTAAGTTTTAAAAATTGTTTTGAAACTATAACTATAAAAAAATTACAAATTATGAAAAAATTCACCTTACTATTAGCTCTTATTTTTACAACAATGTCATTCGCTCAATCCATAACAACAAAAATTGAGGAAGCAAGTCCGGAACAATATGCATTACTTCAAAAAGTAAATCAGTATTATCCGGATATTACATTAAACAAATCTGTAACGAATTTTTATGCTGATGGGAAAATTATTGACACGAGACAAGAATTCAATTTAACAACTTCAAAATTTTCCAGCTATAAAATTGGAATTGATCCGGATAATAAAAAATTATTATTTGAGTACGTTTCTGATGAAACCGGAAAAGTATATGGTGATGTTCAAATTTTTAGAGGAAATGCGTTAAGAACAACTTTCACAGAAAAAAACAATGAGATTAATGTTTCTTTAAACGGAAAATCTGTTTACCTTAAAAAAATCAAATAAATTAATTTTTTAATTATTAAAAGCATTCGTTACGACGGATGCTTTTTTATTTATATTTGAAAATCAATTTTAAAAGTTTTCATCACAATGAGAAAAATCATTCTGTTTATTTTATTTATTTCTTTTTCGGCGTATTCTCAAGCAAATCGATTTACCGGAACCTGGAGCAATGAAAATTGCAAGGATTGCAGCAAAAAATATATTTTGAAAATTACTATGGCACAATCTAACAATAAAATTTACGGAACTGCCGAAGTTATAAGTGACAACGCTGAACTTAATAGCGGTATTATGGAAGTTACCGGGAATGTATATGTGCTTGGTGAAAAAGCCCAAATTACAATGAAATCTCCAAAAGGATCATCTGCAGGCGCGACGCTTTATGTAAATGAAGATGTGATTCAGTTTAACAAGAGTGGCGGTTCTGATTTAGTTCCAAAAGAAGTTATTTTAAAGAAATTATACGAATAAAAGCTATTATTAGCTTTATACAATTTGAACTATAATTTATATTATGTAAAATAGAATATTTTAAAATTTTCTCTATATTAGCCAATTACAGCAATTTTGTTTTCTGCAAAAAACTCAATCTATCCAATTTTATAATGTTCCCTTCCGAAAACCATTTTCATTTATCCCGATTAAAAGCAAAAAAAATCGATTAAAACTTTTTAAACTCACGAAAATTAATATCTAATCAATAATAAATATATTCTATTACAGATGCTGTCATTGTAAGAGTTTATTTTATTATTTTTACATTCGATACTTTAAAAAAATTATCAAGATATATGAATACAATTGCTGAGCATATTGCAGATTTTTTAAAAGAATACCCGCCATTTAACAAATTAACTTTTCAGGAATTAACTGATATTGCAACCAATATTCGTGTTATTAATTTAGAAAAACATGCAGTATTGTTTCAAAACAATGATTCTCTGCATGATAGTTTTTATGTTGTGGCTTCTGGTGTTATAAATCTAACCACTATTGCAGACGCTGAAGAAACGCTAATCAATAAATGTCATGAAGGAGATATTTTTGGTTTACGTCCGTTTTTTGCCAAAAATAACTATATGATGACGTCTAAAGCGCGTGAGGAAAGTATTGTTTATGCTATCCCAATTGCTGTATTTAGACCTTTTGTTGCCAATAATTCAGATGTTTTAAACTTTTTACTTGAAAGTTTTGCAATAAATTCAAGACATACTAAAGACAATTTAAGTTCTAACGGAAAATTGATTTCTGATACTTCATTTTATGTAGATCAACAGTCAGAAATGCAATATATCCAGTCGCTTACCTATAATAATTCTCCATTAAAAACAGAACCAAACCGTATTGTTAAGGATGTTGCTATTTTAATGACAGAATCAATGGTTGATAATATTGTAGTTTGCGAAAAAAACCATCCAATTGGTATTGTTACAGACGCTGATTTATCTTCAAAAATTGCTACAGGCCGCTATCCTATTACTGAAACCATTGACAAAATCATGTCATCGCCGGTTGTTACGGTATTAGAAAATGTTTCTTTGGCCGAAGCACAATTATTGATGCTAAAACATAATGTAACGCATTTATGTGTTACTAAAGACGGTACAAGTAAATCTGCTGTTAAAGGAATTATTTCTGAACATGATTTAATTGTAGCTCAGGCCAGTAACCCTGGTGTTTTAATTAAAGAAATCAAGCGTTCTCAACTTCCAAAAGACTTAAAACAAATACGAGATCGTTTATCTGATTTGATTCAGAATTCGCTTCAAAAAAATATCCCACTTTCGCATGTTAGTAATATAGCGAGTGAAATTAACCTGGCTATAATCAAACGTTCTGTTGAGTTGTCTATTTTAGATTTAGGCTCTCCTCCTGCACGATTTGCATGGTTAAGTATTGGTAGTCAAGGGCGTAAAGAACAACTTTTGCTTACAGATCAGGATAGTATTTTGATATTTGAAGATGTTACGCCAGAAAAATATAGAGACGTAAAAGATTACTTTTTAAGATTAGCAAAAAGAACTACAGCCATATTAGAAAAAGTAGGTTACGAATTATGTCCAAACGGGCACATGGGAAGCAATATGTTATGGTGTAAGTCATTGAGTGACTGGACAAAACAATATAACAGTTGGATGAATACTCCAGGTGAAAACAGTAATGATTTAAGTAGTATTTTCTTTGATTATGAGATTGTTTTTGGTGAACCAAAAATTGAAGAAGCGATAGAAAATGTTATTTTTAAGAATGCGGTGAATAATACTTTATTCTTTGATTTTTTAGGAAACGATGCTTTAAAGAGAAATTCTCCCCTGAGTTTTTTCAAAAAATTCATTGTTGAAGAAGAAGGCCCGAATAAAGGAAAATTTGATATTAAAACACGCGCTTTGATGCCTCTTATTGATGGTGCACGTTTATTAATTTTAAATTCAAATATAAAAGGGATACAAAATACCAATTTAAGATTCAAGCAGTTAGCGATAACTGACTCTAAAAATGCAGAAATATATTTAAGTTGTGCTGAAGCATTTTTAACCCTATCAAAATTCAGAACAGTTGAAGGGTTAAAAAACGATGATTCCGGGCAATATATTAACATAAAAGAAATGTCTAAAACGGATAGAGAGAAATTAAAGAATGCCTTAACCCCAATGAAAGATCTTGAGGAATTAATTAAAAGCAAATTTCAACTTACGCAATTCTCATAATATGTTAGACTGGATTAAAAATATAAACAAAGAACATCCTGATTTTTGGAAGGATTACGTAACCAAATTTGAAACAAAACCCAATAGATTTGTCGTTTTGTCTACCGAAACTTCTGGTTTGAATCCCGATAAAGATGTTATTTTATCTTTGGGCGCATTTTCTATTGTAGATGATAGTGTGATAATTAAGGATAGTTTTGAATCTGTTTTGCTGCAAACTAAATTTTTGCAGGATAATAATATTTCTAACGAATTTATCATTGAGAGTAAAATGATAAAAATGGAGGAAGCGGAAGCAATAGAAAAATTTATAAATTTTATTGGTAATGCCATTTTGGTTGGTCATCATATTAATTTTGACATCGAAATGCTGAATAGCGCTTTAGAACGCCTTGATTGCGGAAGATTAAAAAACGAAGCTTTGGATGTTGATATGATGTACAGAAAGTTAATGGATATCAATGACAAACAATTTTCATTGGATGATTTGTGTGAGATTTTTAAAATCCCGAAAAGTGACAGAAACTCTTCTTCTGAAGATGCATATAAAATTTCTCTTTTGTTTTTAAAATTAAAATCGAGATTGGGAATTAAATAATCCAATGTCATTCTGACAATATTGAGAAAAAAATTATCTATTATAATAAAAAATGCCTCTTAAATTTAAGAGGCATTTTTATTTCTATTTATGTCAGAGTTATTAAACTCTTTCTTTCATAATTTCTTCAACAATTTCAGGATTTAATAAAGTTGATGTATCACCAAAATTAGAATAATCACCTTCGGCAATTTTACGTAAAATTCTACGCATAATTTTTCCTGAACGTGTTTTTGGTAAACCTGACACAAACTGAATTTTGTCTAATTTAGCAATTGGTCCAATATGGTCAGCAATATACTGATTGATTTCTTTTGTCAAGTTTTCTTTATTTCTAACTTCTCCAGTTTCTTTCAAGATTACATAACCGTACAAAGCGTTTCCTTTAATATCATGCGGGAATCCAACAATTGCAGATTCTGCAACTGCAGGATGCTCATTAATAGCATCTTCAATAGGAGCAGTTCCTAAGTTATGTCCAGAAACAATAACAACATCATCTACTCTACCCGTAATTCTGTAATATCCTACTTCGTCTCTTAAAGCTCCGTCTCCTGTAAAATATTTTCCAGGAAAAGATGAGAAATACGTGTCTTTATAACGTTGGTGATCTCCCCAGATTGTTCTGGCGATTCCCGGCCACGGAAATTTAATACATAAACTTCCTACTACTTGGTTTCCTTCAATTTCATTACGTTTTTCATCCATCAAAACAGGTTGAATTCCTGGTAATGGTAAAGTCGCGTATGTTGGTTTTGTTGGTGTTACAAAAGCGATTGGCGAAATCATGATTCCACCAGTTTCAGTTTGCCACCAAGTATCAACCACCGGACATCTTTTATCTCCAACGTGGTCATTAAACCAGTGCCAGGCTTCTTCGTTGATTGGTTCTCCAACAGATCCGATAACTTTAAGTGATTTTAGAGGATATTTTTGAATATAATCTAAACTTTCTTTTGCTAATGAACGAATTGCAGTTGGTGCTGTATAAAATTGTGTGATTTTATGTTTTTCGATAATATCCCAAAAACGACTAAAATCAGGATAAGACGGTACTCCTTCAAAAATTACGGTTGTTCCTCCATTTAATAATGGTCCGTATAATATATAAGAGTGACCTGTAATCCAGCCAATATCTGCAGTACACCAGAAAATATCATTTTCTTCGTGGCTGAAAACATTTTTAAAAGTATAGGCTGTATAAACCATATATCCGGCTGTAGTATGCACCATTCCTTTTGGTTTTCCTGTAGATCCTGAGGTATATAAGATAAATAAAGGATCTTCAGCATCCATAATTTCAGCAACGCTATTGTCTATTGCTTCATCTAATAAAGGCTGCAACCAAATATCGCGGCCTTCTTTCATATTAACTGCTGTATTAGTTCTTTTAACAACTAAAACTTTAGTAACAGAAGGACAAGTTTTTAATGCTTCATCAACAATTCCTTTAAGATCGATTGTTTTGTTTCCTCTGTAACCACCATCAGAAGTGATTACCATTTTACATTCGCAATCGTTAATCCTTGCAGCTACAGCTGAGTCTGAAAATCCTGCAAAAATAACAGAGTGAATTGCTCCAATTCTAGCACACGCCAATACGGCAACTGCCAATTCAGGAATCATTGGTAAATAAATACAAACGCGATCTCCTTTACGAACTCCTTGCTCACGCAAAACGTTCGACATTCTTGAAACTCTTTCGTATAATTCGTTATACGTTATATGTAAAGCACTTTCAGAAGGATCATTCGGTTCAAAAATAATAGCCGTTTTTTCTCCTCTTTTGCTTAAATGTCTGTCGATACAATTTTTGGTAATGTTTACTTTAGCTTCAGTGAACCATTTTACTTCGGCTTCAGCCATATTAAAATCTACTACTTTATCCCATTGTTGATACCAGGTAAAATTTTCTTCGGCTATTTTTCCCCAAAATTTCCTTGGCTCTCTTATTGACTTATTGTAATGTTTAAAATATTGTTCTAAATTTTCAATTTTATAATAACTCATAGGTAGTCTATTTTTTTTATAAATGTATTAAATCTGTGCGTATTCTTAAAATTATTTAATTCATAAATTTTATCAAAAAAAAACACATTTTAAAAAAAATATCATTTTTTAATGAATATAGTGAAAAAAAATGTGTTTTGAAGAAAAAATGCTTATCGCAAAAAAGGCACGATAAATAAATACCATGCCTTTTTATTTTAACAATTTCAATAACAATTAATATTGTAATTCTGTATTACAACGCCTTCTCTATTTTGAAAATAGCAGCAGCTTTATTAATTAATATAGAAACTTCTACAAGTATATTTATAACCAAAATATACCCCATTATTTGGGATTACCTCACTTAACTTTCTTTGTGTAAGAAGTTAAGTGAATGCAATATGCATCTATATCCATATTATTTTAATAAGTGCTTACTAATTCAAAATATTATATAAGGAGAGATACAGTGCAAATCCCACCACAGTCGAATGTGTGGTAATTCCCAATTTATTATCCGATTTTTTTCATCGCTGTCATTGACTCTCTCAACCATGCTCCTACTTCTTCGATAGGGTGTTGACGAATTTCTTTGTTTACTGCAATTAAAACTGCATTATCTACTCCGTTAGAAGTTGAGAATGGTTTTCCTATTATGTTTGTTTCCACTTTTTTCATGAATTCAGTCAATAACGGTTTACAAGCATGGTCAAATAAATAACAACCATATTCTGCTGTATCAGAAATTACACGGTTCATTTCGAACAATTTTTTTCTTGCAATTGTATTTGCAATTAAAGGCAATTCGTGTAATGATTCGTAATATGCTGATTCTTCAATGATTCCAGCTTCTGTCATTGTTTCAAAAGCTAATTCTACACCAGCTTTAACCATAGCAATCATTAAAACTCCATTGTCAAAATATTCTTGTTCCGGAATTGCAGCTTCTTGTGGTGCTGTTTTTTCGAAGTTAGTTTCTCCGGTTGCAGCTCTCCATTTCAATAAGTTAACATCATCGTTAGCCCAGTCAATCATCATAGTTCTTGAGAATTCTCCAGAAATAATATCATCTTGGTGTTTTTGGAATAACGGACGCATAATGTCTTTTAATTCGTCTGCTAATTCATAAGCTTCAATTTTTGCAGGATTCGATAAACGGTCCATCATGTTGGTGATACCTCCGTGTTTCAAAGCCTCAGTGATAGTTTCCCATCCGTATTGAATTAATTTTGAAGCATAAGCTTTATCAATTCCTTTTTCAACCATTTTATCAAAACATAAAATAGATCCTGTTTGCAATAATCCGCAAAGAATTGTTTGCTCACCCATTAAATCTGATTTTACTTCAGCTACAAATGATGATTTTAAAACTCCTGCTTTATGACCTCCAGTTGCTACAGCGTAAGCTTTTGCCTGATCTAAACCAAAACTGTTTGGATCATTTTCCGGGTGAACTGCAATTAAAGTTGGTACACCAAATCCTCTTTTGTATTCTTCACGAACCTCAGAACCAGGACATTTAGGAGCACACATAATTACTGTGATATCTTTACGAATCTGCATTCCTTCTTCAACGATATTAAAACCGTGAGAATAGGCTAATGTTGATCCTTGTTTCATTAAAGGCATAATAGCCGTAACTACCGCTGTATGTTGTTTATCCGGAGTTAAGTTACAAACTAAATCAGCTGTTGGAATTAACTCTTCATAAGTACCTACTTTAAAACCATTTTCAGTTGCATTTTTATATGAAGCTCTCTTTTCTGCAATTGCATCTGCACGCAATGCATAAGAAATGTCTAAACCTGAATCTCTCATGTTTAAACCTTGATTCAAACCTTGTGCACCACATCCAACAATAACAACTTTTTTTCCTGCTAATGCTGAAATTCCGTCTGCAAATTCTGACTGCTCCATAAATTCGCAAACTCCTAGTTGCTCTAATTGTAATCTAAGTGGTAATGTGTTGAAATAATTTGCCATTTTGTTTTGAAATATTTAATGAAATGAAATTTTAATAATTGATTTATAAATGATTGCGATCTGGAAATCGCAGTTTTATTGTTATTTGAATGTTTCTAATAGTGTCGAAATTTCCATTTTTTCTTTAGAAACTGATATCCTTCCAGAACGTACAAACTGCATGATGCCGTAAGGTTTGAACTTTTCGTATAATTCTTCAATTTCTGAACGTCTTCCTGATTTAGAAATCACAAAGAAATCTCTGGAAACGGTAACAATCGTTGATTGACTTTCTTTAATGATATTCTGAATTTGTTTTTCGTCAAACAACAAACTTGAAGCAATTTTAAACAATGCATTTTCAAGATAAATTGTTTCTTCATCTGTGTGATAAAATGCTTTTATAACCTCAATTTGTTTCTCGATTTGTCCAACAATATTCTGAACCCATTTCTCTGTTGTATTTACTACAATAATAAATCTTGAAACATTCTCTATTTCTGATTCTGAAACGTTTAGACTTAATATATTAATGTGACGCTTTAAGAATATTCCAGATATTCTATTTAGCAATCCAACATTATTTTCTGAATATACCGATATGGTAAATGTTTTATCTTCCATTTGTTTTTTAGTTTTTTTTGTTTCATGTTTCAAGTTCTGTTGAGAACGTGAAACTTGAAACATGAAACATGAAACTTTTTTCTAACTTAATCTAATTTCTGAAACACATGCTCCTGTTGGAATCATTGGGAAAACGTTGTTTTCTTTTTCGACCATAACTTCCAGGAAATAAGAATCTTTTGAAGCCAGCATTTCTGCAACGGCGGCATCAAGATCTTCTCTTTGTGAAACTTTTTTAGATTTAATGTGATAACCTTCTGCAATTGCGACAAAATTTGGATTTATCATTTTTGTTGAAGCATATCTGTTATCAAAGAATAGTTCCTGCCATTGACGTACCATTCCTAAAAATTCGTTGTTTAAAACCACAATTTTTACGGGAACTTTTGTTTGAAAAATGGTTCCTAATTCCTGAATCGTCATCTGGAATCCGCCATCTCCAATAATCGCTACAACTTCGCGTTCCGGTTTACCCATTTTCGCTCCAATTGCAGCAGGTAAAGCAAATCCCATAGTTCCTAAACCTCCGGAAGTAATGTTACTTTTGGTTGAATTAAATTTAGCATAACGACAAGCAAACATTTGGTGCTGACCAACATCTGAAACAATAATGGCATCGCCTTTTGAATGTTTGTTGATCATTTCTAAAGTTTCTCCCATCGAAATTCCTTTTCCATTTGTTGGGTTTAATTCTTCGTTTATAACCGTTTCAACTTCAATTTTATGTAATTCCTTAAATTCATTATGCCATAAATCATGTGATTTCGCATCAATTAAAGGTAATAACGCATTTAAAGCTTCTTTTACATCTCCTAAAACGGCAACTTCTGTTTTTACGTTTTTATCAACTTCTGCAGGATCAATTTCAAAGTGAATTACTTTTGCCTGTTTTGCATATGTACTTAATTTTCCTGTAACGCGGTCATCAAAACGCATTCCCAAAGCAATTAAAACATCGCATTCGTTTGTTAGTAAATTTGGACCGTAATTTCCGTGCATTCCAAGCATACCAACGTTTAACGGATGATCTGTTGGTAAAGCCGAAAGTCCTAAAATTGTCCATGCAGCCGGAATTCCTGATTTTTCAATAAATGCTTTTAGTTGTTCTTCGGCCTGACCAAGAATAATTCCCTGTCCAAAAACGATGAAAGGCTTTTTAGCACTATTGATTAATGCTGCAGCTTCAGCAACTTTATCTAATTTTAATTTCGGAACCGGAACGTAACTTCTGATTGCGGTACATTTTTCATAACTAAAATCGAACTCATCAAACTGAGCATTTTTAGTAATATCAATTAATACAGGTCCCGGACGTCCTGAACGTGCAATGTAAAACGCTTTTGCAATGATTTCCGGAATTTCAGAAGCTTCTGTAATTTGGTAATTCCATTTTGTTACCGGAGTCGAAATTCCGATAATATCTGTTTCCTGAAATGCATCAGAACCTAGCAAATGTTTTCCTACCTGACCTGTAATGCAAACCATTGGTGTAGAATCGATTTGTGCATCTGCAATTCCTGTAACTAAATTTGTTGCTCCCGGTCCGGATGTAGCAATTGCTACACCTACTTTTCCTGTAGCTCTTGCATATCCTTGAGCTGCATGCGTTGCACCTTGTTCGTGACGTACTAAAACGTGGTGTAATTGCTCCTGAAATTTATATAATTCGTCGTAAACCGGCATTATGGCTCCTCCCGGATATCCGTAAACCAAGTCTACACCTTCTTCTAATAAACATCTTATAACGGCTTCTGCCCCTGATATTTTCATAGTATATTTTGTTTTCAAAAATCAATAACAATGTCAATTTTATCTGATACTGTTATTGTTTTTTAATATTTTATTATTTGAATAATTAATTATCGGTAACGCAACCTGTAGAAGCGCTTGAAACCGATCTGGCATATTTAAGTAAAACCCCTTTTGTAACTTTTAACGGTGGTTGTACCCAAGCCGCTTTTCTAGCTGCAAATTCTTCGTCGGAAATTTTCAGGTCGATTGTATTTTTTACAGCATCAATAGCGATTAAATCACCATCTTTAACTAAAGCAATACCACCACCATCATAAGCCTCTGGTGTAATGTGTCCTACGACAAAGCCATGTGAACCTCCAGAGAACCTGCCGTCTGTAATAAGAGCACACGTACTTCCTAATCCGGCACCAATAATAGCCGATGTTGGTTTTAGCATCTCAGGCATCCCCGGACCACCTTTTGGTCCACAATACCTGATGACGACTACATTGCCCGGTTTTATTTTTCCGGCCTCAAGACCTGGAATTACTTCAAATTCACCTTCAAAAACAACAGCAGGTCCTTCAAAATATTCTCCTTCTTTTCCGCTGATTTTTGCTACAGCACCTTCAGAAGCAAGATTTCCGTATAAAACCTGAATATTTCCTGTTGGTTTTAACGCTTTTTGAATTTCATGAATTACTTCTTGTCCATCTTGTAAATCCGGAGTTGAAGCTAAATTTTCAGCTACTGTTTTTCCAGTTACAGTCAAACAATCTCCATGAATCAATCCAACTTTCAATAAATATTTCATTACTGAAGGAATACCTCCAACTTCATGAATATCTTCCATCATATATTTTCCACTTGGTTTCATGTCAGCTAATACAGGTGTTCTGTCGTTAATAGCCTGAAAATCATCCAAAGTAATTTTAATATCAACAGCATGAGCCATTGCAATTAAGTGCATAACCGCATTCGTAGAACCTCCCAAAACAGCTACAATAGTAATAGCGTTTTCGAAAGCTTTGCGAGTCATAATATCTCTTGGCTTAATATCTTTTTCTAATAAAATTTTAATTGCTTCTCCTGCAGCCAGACATTCGTCTCTTTTTTCCTGACTCAAAGCAGGATTCGATGAACTGTATGGCAAACTCATTCCTAATGCTTCAATTGCAGAAGACATTGTATTTGCAGTATACATTCCACCGCAGGCACCAGCGCCAGGGCAAGAATTTTGAATTATACCTTTAAAATCTTCCGGGGTAATTTCGTTTCTCACTTTTTTTCCTAAGGCTTCAAAGGCAGAAACAATGTTAAGCGATTCACCTTTCCATTTTCCAGAGTGAATTGAACCTCCATAAACCATCATCGCAGGGCGG
Source organism: Flavobacterium sp. LC2016-13 (assembly GCF_009707955.1). Lineage (GTDB taxonomy): Bacteria > Bacteroidota > Bacteroidia > Flavobacteriales > Flavobacteriaceae > Flavobacterium. The sequence goes on from NZ_WMDQ01000002.1 coordinate 582,166, forward strand.
TTTAATCTTCCCATTGCGATTAACGCTCCAGGCATATTTTTGTCACAACCCGGAATTGCAATTACACCGTCGTACCATTGTGCTCCCACAACTGTTTCGATAGAATCGGCAATTACATCGCGGGAAACTAATGAAAAACGCATTCCTTCAGTTCCGTTTGAAATTCCGTCACTGACACCAATGGTATTAAAAATAAGTCCGACCAGATTTGCATCCCAAACACCTTTTTTAACATCTTTTGCTAAATCATTCAAGTGCATGTTACATGTGTTACCATCGTAACCCATACTTACAATACCAACTTGTGCTTTTTTCAAATCTTCTTCAGTTAAACCAATACCGTACAACATGGCTTGCGCTGCAGGTTGTGTTGGATCTTGAGTGATGGTTTTGCTGTACTTATTTAATTCCATTATTGTATTATTTTTTTAATTTTTATTCCAAAAAAAAACCTTCCAGTATTTGGAAGGTTTGTAATATAGTTTTTCAATTATATTTATACCATTCCCGATGCAGATGTGCTAAACACATTGACAACAACGACAGAAGTAATAATAATTGAGATTTGCATTTTTATTTTTTTAGTGTTACAAAAGTATGAAAACTTTAAGAACTAAAAAAATAAAATCTCAACATTTACAATACTTCTTGTTATTTATTTCAAAATTTTAATAAAAAACTTAAACAATCGTCGATTGACCAATATGTACATTATCATTATTAAAATAAAGCAAGTCATCTTTGCTGAAAATAAAATTTGAAACAAACTCCCCTACTTCATTTGTACCGAATTTTGAATCTGGTTTTAAGTCAACCGTAACAACTTTATATTCAATTGCTTTTTCTACCGCTTTATAGATAACATTAGCTTCTTTAGTTAATCCAAAATGTTCTAACAAAAGTGCTGCTGCTAAAATTGAAGCAATTGGATTGGCAATGTTTTTTCCTTTTGCCTGTGGATATGATCCATGAATTGGCTCAAACAAAGCATTTTTTTCTCCTAAAGATACCGATGGCAACAAACCAATTGAACCTGTAATTACACTGGCTTCATCAGATAAAATATCTCCGAACAAGTTCTCAGTTAAAATCACATCAAATTGTTTTGGATTTAGTATTAACTGCATTGCTGCATTGTCAACAAATAAGAAATCAAGCTTAACATCAGGATAATTCTCGCCAATTTTCTGAACTACTTTTCTCCACAATCTTGAAGTTTCCAAAACATTTGCTTTGTCAACCATTGTTAGCTTTTTGCGTCGTTTTTGCGCCGATTTAAAAGCTAAATGTGTGATTCTGGTAATTTCTTCTTCTGAATACTCACATAAATCAGAAGCGTGTGTACCTTCTTCATTGAGTGTTTTAGCTCCAAAATAAGCACCGCCTGTTAATTCTCTAAAAATTGTAAAATCAGCTCCTTCAATAATTTCTCTTTTTAAAGGAGAAGCGTCAATTAAGGCTTTGTAAGGTTTAATAGGACGAATATTGGCAAACAAACCAAGTTCTTTACGAAGTTTTAACAAACCTTGCTCAGGGCGAACTTTAGCATTTGGGTTATTATCGTATTTTGGATCACCAATAGCACCAAGTAAAACTGCATCTGTATTTAAACAAAGATTTAAAGTTTGTTCCGGGAGTGGGTTTCCGGTTTTGTCAATGGCAATCGCACCCATGAGCGCCTCTTCAAAAACAAATTCATGATTGTACACTTCGCCAATAGCGTATAATGCTTTTTTGGCTTGTAAAATTACTTCCGGTCCAATTCCGTCTCCTGGTAAAACTGCTATTTTCAAATTCATAATGCCTCGTTCTTTATGTATTTAAATCTTTTTTCTCTTTGTTCTTTCCTCTATTCTCTATCTTCTATTTTCTCTTTTCAACTAGCTTCTGATTAAATCACCTTCAATTTTAGAAGCTTCAATAATCTGATGAATATCTGCGTCGATAACTTCTTTTTTGATATCTGCAAACTTCAAAAACTCAACATATACAATATCCAATTGTACTTTAGTAAGCTCGTAACCTACTTTTTTAGCACGGTAAGCCAAAGCAGCTCTTCCGCTTCTTGCTGTTAGAATAATTGAAGATTCATTTACACCCACATCAAGCGGATCCATGATTTCATAAGTTGCTCTGTTTTTGATCACTCCATCCTGGTGAATTCCTGAACTGTGTGCAAAAGCATTTGCTCCAACGATTGCTTTGTTTGGTTGCACAATCATTCCCATGCTTTCAGAAACCAAACGACTCATTTCGTTCAATTCTCTTGTATTAATGTTTGTATCTAAATTTAAGTATGGATGTTGTTTGAAAATCATAACTACTTCTTCAAGTGCTGTATTTCCGGCTCTTTCTCCAATACCATTAATAGTACATTCTATTTGTCTCGCTCCGTTTATAGCTCCTGCGATTGAGTTTGCAGTTGCCATTCCTAAATCATTATGACAGTGACATGAAAGGATTACGTTTTCGATTCCTTTTACGTTTTCTTTTAAATATTTGATTTTTGCTCCGTATTCTTCCGGTAAACAATATCCTGTTGTATCAGGGATATTTAAAACGGTTGCTCCGGATTTAATCACTTCTTCACAAACTTTTGCAAGGAAAGCGTTATCAGTTCTACCGGCGTCTTCTGCATAAAACTCAACATCTTCTACATAAGATTTTGCGTGAGATACAGCAAATTTTGCTCTGGCAATAATATCTTCTCTTGTGGTATTTAATTTATGGAGTATGTGAGATTCAGATGTTCCGATTCCTGTGTGGATTCTAGGTCTTTTTGCATGTTTTAAGGCAGCAGCAGCAACATCAATGTCGTTTTTTACAGCTCTTGTTAGTCCGCAGACGGTTGCATTTTCTACTATTTTACAAATCTCAGAGACCGATAAAAAATCGCCCGGACTTGACACAGGAAAACCTGCTTCGATGATATCAACTCCCATTTTGTCTAGTCGTTCTGCGATAACTAATTTTTGTTTAGTATCTAACTTACATCCTGGAACTTGTTCACCATCGCGCAAAGTGGTGTCAAAAATTTGAACTTTCTCTCTATTCATATTCATTTATTTAATGTAATTTCACATCTTGATAACAAATATATATTGTACTTTATCAGTATGAAATTCATTTTAATGAAATTATACTGCTTATAACACAATTTATAACGTATTAAACAACTAAAAACCAATAAGTTACACTATTATATTTTACAATGGCTAACCATCAAAAAGATTTCTTATTTGTATTAATAAAATCGCTTTCCAAATCTGAAAAAAGACAGTTTAAGATTTTTGCAAGCCGATTAGAAACGAGTTCAAATACTAAATTCATCGAATTATTTAATATTTTAGATAAATCTGAAACTTATGATGAAAAGCTGATTTTGAAGAACGGAATTATTAAAAAAGTTCAGCTATCTAACTTAAAATCATATCTGTACAAACAAATTTTAGTAAGCATTCGATTGAATATTCCGAGTCAGAATATTCGATATCAATTGCGTGAACAAATAGATTTTGCTGTTATTTTATATAATAAAGGATTGTATAAACAGAGTTTGAAAATTCTGGATAAAACAAAAATCATTGCGCTCGAAAATGATGAAAAATATATGGCGTATGAAATTGTAGAATTCGAAAAACTGATCGAATCACAATACATTACCCGAAGTATTCAGGGTCGTGCCGATGAATTGGTAATTCAGGCCAAAGAATTAAATTATCGAAATACAATTTCAAGCAAATTATCAAATTTATCGCTTCAGTTATACGGAATCATGCTTAAAACGGGTTATGTAAAAAGCGATGAGGAATATAAATATATAGATGATTATTTTAATAAGCATATCTCAAAATTAGACGAAAGCAAATTTGGATTTCGCGAAAAATACTGGTTTTATAATGCCAACTTATGGCGTAGTTTCCTGGTTCAGGACTTTTTAGCTAGTTATAAATATGCTTATAAATGGGTTACGTTATTTTATGATAATCCAAATATGATTTATCAGAATCCGGTATTTTTTCTAAAAGGGAATCATTACTTTTTAGAGTCTTTATATATGTTGAAATATAAATCGAATTTCAAGAAGTATTTATCGCTTTTGGAAGAAACGATTCATGATGATAAATTTCCTGTAAATGATAACATTGCATCGCTATCATTTCTATATATCTATAATAATAAACTGAATCTTCATATTCTGGAAGGAACGTTTGCCGAAAGCGAATATTTGATTCCTGAAATTTTAGATAAAATAAAACTACACAGTGAACATCTCGATGAACACCACGAAATGTTGTTTTATTATAAGATTGCATCGATTTATTTTGGAAATGAAAAGTATAATGAATGCATTCATTACTTAGATAAAATCATCAATAATAAAAACTTAACGATGCGTGAAGATTTAATGTGCTTTGCCAGACTTTTATCTTTAATTGCACATTATGAGTTAGGAAAAGATTATTATTTAGAAAATCATCTTAAAAGCACGTATAAGTTTCTGTTGAAAATGAATGATTTACATGAAGTTCAAAAAGAAATTATTAAGTTTTTAAGAAATCTGAATAGTTTTTATCCTGCTGATATTAAGAAAGAATTCAAAAAAATGCATGCCCGTTTTGTGGAGCTTGAAAAAAACACTTACGAAAAAAGAGCTTTTCTTTATTTAGACATTATTTCATGGCTTGAAAGTAAAATCGAAAACCGTAAGATTGCAGATATTATTAAGGAAAAAGCAAAATTGAATAGCCGATAAATTATTAATTTTCAATATAAAAGCCTGAAAAACAAAAATTTTTCAGGCTTTTTTTGTCATTTCGAGGAACGAGAAATCACACTAGAAACTCGACAAAGATTGACACTTTAATAACAGAATTACAAATGTGATTTCTCCTTCGTCGAAATGACACAACTTTGAAAATATACTATTTTCAAGAATCTTAGTTATTATCTGCAATAACAACAAACTGAAGTTCCTGGCTGACAAACATCTCCTCTGCCCGGCGTGTTAGAAATAACGCCTCCTGCTTCGCCACATAATATCCCGCATATATCAAGTTTAGGAACGCCTCCAAAAATTGACTTTTGAGCATTTTTACTTAGAATTTCAATGTTTTTTAGGTTTTTTAAATTTTTCATAATAGTTTGATTTGATTTGTTTTCCTACTCTTTAAGCTTTTCGGATTACGCTTTTAATCTATTGATTATAAAGTGTTAATCAACAGATTATTGTAAACTAAAAGTAAAAAATAAAATAATAATATTCGTACTTTTTTAGGGTTATTATTTAGGCTCTTTTGCATCTTTTGTGTCATTTCGACCGGAGGGAGAAATCACATCCAGAGAGCAACGAACTGTATATCTATTGCAGCGTTCTTAACGTTATGTGATTTCTCCCTCCGGTCGAAATGACACAACTTTGTCTACAACAAAAAAAATCCCAAACTCCATAAATTGGAATTTGGGATTTAAAAATTAGAATTTTATTTAATTTTTTTTACTCTACAATATTAGAACTCGTTACATAGAAGTTTTTATCAACTTCAATTTTTCGGTCTTCATTCGTTGTTTTCTCGGATTGCCATTCTGTTGTTGGTTTCAACCAGGTTTCAACGCCGTTAATTTTTACTTTTACCGGCATATCAAACTTCGCAACACAATTTGTCCAGTGATATCCTAAAGTTCCGTTTTTAAAGATGTATTCAAAAACAGGAATTTGTGTTGTTGTCAAATATTGGGCAAAAACTCTATTGAAGTTAATTCCTGACTGTGTGTTTATATAATCCTGAATTTGCTTAGAAGTTACAGTCTGATGGTAAAAAGTTTTGTTTAAACCTCTTAAAATCGATTTCCATTTAGCGTCATCATTTACAATTTGACGAATCGTATGCAACATATTTGCTCCTTTCGGATACATATCTCCAGATCCTTCATTATTAACATCATAATGCCCGATAATTGGAGCATCATTGTGAATGTTTTTTCTGCATCCAATTACATATTCTGCTCCGGCTTCTGTGCCGTAATAATATTCAACAAAAAGACTTTCAGAATAGTTTGTGAAACTTTCGTGAATCCACATATCTGCAATATCTTTATAGGTAATATTATTGGCAAACCATTCGTGTCCGGATTCGTGAATAATAATGAAATCAAATTTTAATCCCCAACCGGTTCCGCTTAAATCACGTCCTAAATAACCGTTTTTAAAACCATTTCCGTAAGTAACACTACTTTGGTGTTCCATTCCTAAATAAGGCGCTTCAACCAGTTTGTAGCTGTCTTCATAAAAAGGATAAGGTCCAAACCAGTTTTCAAAAGCTTTCAACATTTTTGGAGCATCTTTAAATTGTTCTTTTGCAATTGCCAGATTATCTCTTAAAACGTAGTAATTACAATCTAAATCGCCTTTTTCTCCTTTATATTTTTCAGAGAAATTAACGTAATCTCCAATATTTATGTTCACACCATAATTGTTAATTGGATTCGAAACATACCAATTAAACGTTTTTGTTCCGTCTTTTTCCTTCTTAACGCTTTGTAATCTTCCGTTAGAAACATCTGTTAAATCTCCCGGAACATTTACGCTAATCAGCATATTTTCTACTTCATCATACATGTGGTCTTTGTTTGGCCACCAAACACTCGCGCCCAATCCCTGACAAGAAGAAGCGATAAAATCTTTTCCGTTTTTATCTTTTTTCCATGTAATTCCACCGTCCCATGGCGGTTTGATTGCTTCTTTAGGTTTTCCTCCAAAAGAAATTACAATTTCTTTAGTTTCTCCAACTTTTTGTTTCGCGGTCAATTGAATAAAAAAGGCATTTCCGTCTCTTTCAAATTTCAATTCTTTTCCATCCTGCGTTACTTTATAAATTTGCATAGGTTGCTGCAAATCAATCTGCATTTTGTTATACTCTGTTAAAACAGTATATTTAACAGTATTAGATCCTGTAATCGTTTTTTCAGACGGATTTACTTTTACATCAAGATGATAGTATTTTAAATCCCACCAGGCTCTTTCTTTTGTAATGCTTCCGCGCAAAGTATCCTGATGTGTAAAAACCGTTTCAGACTTATTTAGAAGTCCTTGGGCATTGGTAGTAAAACAAACCAAAAAGGCAATAAAAAAGCCTCCAAAGTAATTTTTCATAATTGTAGAAATTTGAAATAATAGGGTATTTAATAGAACTTAGTCTTCACAAATGTAAACATTCGAATTAAATTTTTTAAAATTTTGTGATTTCTCTATAAAAAAACAAACCCAACAAATAGTATCATTTATTGGGCTTATTTTTCATTTGTAAGAAAATCTAATTAGTAATATTAAATTCTGTCACATAAAAGTTTTTATCAATGTCTAAAGTTGGTTTATCTCCTTTTGCATCTTCCGCTTTCCAGTCTGTTGTTGGTTTTAGCCAGGTTTCTACTCCATTTAAAGTTACTTTTAATGGCAAATCAAATTTTTCTACAGCGTTTATCCAATGATAAATTAACTTTTGATTTTTAAAGAAATATTCAAAAGTAGGAACCTGCGTTGTTCTTAAATACTGATCAAAAACCGGACTCAAATCTATTCCCGATTCTTTACTTATAAAATCTTCAATTTGTTTTGTAGTAACAGTTTGATGATAAAAAGTACTGTTTAAACCTCTTAATATCGATTTCCATTTTGCATCATCGTTTATAACCTGACGAATTGTATGAATCATGTTTGCTCCTTTTGGATACATATCTCCTGATCCTTCGGTGTTTACATCATAATAACCAATAATAGGTTTCTTGTTCGTAATCATTTTCCGAATACCTCTAACATATTCATTAGCAGCATCTTTTCCGTAATAATATTCAATAAAAAGAACTTCAGAATAGGTTGTAAAACTCTCATGAATCCACATATCAGCAATATCTTTATAGGTAATATTATTAGCAAACCATTCGTGTCCGGATTCGTGAATAATAATATAATCGAATTTTAATCCCCAGCCTGTTCCGCTTATATCAGTTCCGCTATGTCCATTTTTATAACCATTTCCGTAAGTAACACTACTTTGGTGTTCCATTCCTAAATAAGGTGCTTCAACCAGTTTGTAGCTGTCTTCGTAAAACGGATAAGGTCCAAACCAATTTTCAAGAGCTTTTAGCATTTTTGGCGCATCTTGAAACTGTTTTTTGGCAATTTCCAAATTATCCCTTAAAACATAATAATTACAATCTAAATCGCCTTTTTCCCCTTTATATTTTTCGGAGAAATTAACGTAATCTCCAATATTAATATTGACACCGTAATTATTAATTGGGTTCGAAACATACCAATTAAAAGTCTTTGTACCGTCTTTTTGTTTTTTAACGCTTTGTAATCTTCCGTTAGAAACATCCGTTAAATCTCCTGGAACATTTACGCTAATCAACATATTTTCTACTTCATCATACATATGATCCTTGCAAGGCCACCAAACGCTGGCGCCTAATCCCTGACAAGTTGAAGCTATAAAATCTTTTCCGTTTTTATCCTTTTGCCAAGTAAGTCCGCCATCCCACGGCGGTCTAACGGCTTCTTTCGGTTTTCCTCCATAAGAAATTACAATTTCTTTTGTTTCACCAATTTTTTGATTTTCAGTTAAATGAATGAAAAATGCGTTTCCATTACGGTCAAACTTCAATTCCTTACCGTTTTGCGTTACTTTATAAATTTGCATAGGTTCCTGCAAATCAATCTGCATTATATTGTTTTCAGTCAAAACAGTATAACGAACCGTATTAAATCCTGTAATGGTTCTTTCAGTTGGATTTACTTTTATATCAAGATGATAATATTTTAAATCCCACCAGGCTCTTTCTTTCGTAATACTTCCTCGTAAAGTATCCTGATGCGTAAAAACTGTTCCTGTCTTTTTAAGAAGTCCTTGAGCATTAGCAGTAAAGCCAATTAGAAAAGCTATTATAACACTTCCAACATATTTTTTCATCATTTATAAATTAAGTTTTGAATTAGTTATACTATTAGTATAAATTTTTAATTTATGTTACAAATTTGTATCCCTATACAATTGTTTTTTATTTTAGCTAAAATTTCCCGTTTTATGAAATGTAGCTCGCTTTTATACCTCTTAATATTTCTCTATTCAATAAATAATTATTCCCAGACATTTCCTGTTCATAAAACAAACGATAAAATAATTATTGACGGAGATTTAACCGATTGGAAAACACCTTTTTTAGGTCCGTTTGTAATTCATAATTCCGGAGAAAAAGCAACTCAAAATACAATGGTTTCACTTTCGTGGAATGATGAAAACCTCTATATCGCCTATATTTCAAATGATTCCAAGATTATTGGCGAATCAAAAATGAAAGATTCTGAAATATATAAAACAGACGATTTAGTTGAAATTTTTATAGATCCTGACGGCGATGGACAAAATTATGCAGAAATTGGAGTAAATGCTTTTTCAACAAATTATGATATGCTGATTAAATGTGTTTCTCCCGATTGTGGTGGTTGGAAAACCTCGACTAGTTTTAATATTTCAGGATTAGAAACCGTAAGCAAAATAACTCCCGAAGGTTTTTGTACCGAAATAAAAATTCCATTTTCAAGTCTTACTACTATTGAAAACGGCAATTTTGCAACACCCAAAACCGGAACAAAATGGAAGGCAAATGTTTTTAGAATCGATTACGGTAATATTACAGAATATCTTGCATTACAGCCTTATAAAAGTTTGAAATATGGGTTTCATCAACCACGGGAATTTGCCGTTTTTGAATTTGTGGAATAATTTTTAATCGTAAACTGAAACTAATTTTCAATTTCTTCAAAAACAACTTGCGAACTCTTATAATCTATAGGAATTTGTGGAACAAAGCATGGCAGATTCATAAAAGTACCAATAACTCCTGTGCCTAAAAACAGTTTATTTTCTTTTTTTAGTAAAGCTAACGGAATTCTTTTCCATTCTCCGCCATACGTTATAAAATGAAAATCACCTCGTAATGTATCACCTGTTATATTTCCTCTTACATCGCCGGAATCTTTTCCAATTCTGTAATGAGATATTTCATAACGTCCGTAAAAGCGCTTATCACTTATATTAATAGCTAAAACGGCTGTGTCTTTATTATTTATAGCGCGATATAAAACTTGTTTGTAGCCCTTTTTTTCGTCTTTAGAATTACAGGAAACTATTGTAGTTAAAATTAATAGCAGAAATAGAAAAGATTTTACATTCATAATAAAGTTTTTTTAAACCATATAAGTAATATAAGTTCATTTAAAATAAAACTTAGAATTTCTTATATCACTTATATGGTTAAACTAATTTTTGTATTATATTTTTTTCTAAATTTAAAGAAAAAACATGGCAGATAGAGATATTTTTTTAAAAGAATTCAGAGGCGATACTTTAGGAACCGTTAGTGCTCAGTCTTCTGCAGATGAGCTGTTCCAAAATCAGACGATTAGGCCTATTTTAAAACTTCAAAATGATTTATTTATAGCCGTTTTCATTAACTATGTAAATAAAAACAAAGCCGATTTTTATTCGTATACCGTCGAAAAGAAAATTCAAACCATCGAAAATTCCATTCAGAAAGATATTAAGTTCCGTAATTCTTTAAAAGGAATTGTGATGGCGCTTTTTACTATTCAGGAATATGATACTTATATTCAAAACTCCTCCAGTTTAAACAAAAGAATGATGAATTTATTAATTGATCGTTTGAAAAGCCAGATTCAGTTGTTTGAAGTTGAACCGAATTTGGAATAGTTTTTTATTTTACATGTCAATTCTATAAATATGGATAACAGTTTTACTAAAGTTATGTCTAATAAGACTGACGAAGAATTAATTACAATCGTGACAGTAAATCGCAATAAATATCAAGAATTGGCTATTGAAGCTGCAGAAAAAGAAATTGATATACGAAAAATTGATGAATTTAAATTCCAGGCAATATCTGTAAAACTTGAAAATGAAAAGAAAATAACTCAGAAGATTGAGAATAATTCTGTTGGTTCTCGAATTCGTTTTCTGAATTTTGTTATTGATTTTATAATTGTATTTATTCTTTTCTTATTCATTGTTCCTGTAATTGAAACGTTTCTGCCTTTAATAAGCAGACTTGAACGTTCAATTTACAGAATTGGTTCGCTGATAATTTTCATGTCACTTTATTATATTCCTTTTGAGTATAAATATCAAAAAACTGTTGGAAAAATTGTAACTAGAACTAAGGTTGTAACTTTAGAAAACAATAAACCAGAACTTATAGATGTTATTAGCAGAACATTTTGCCGATTAATTCCTTTTGACAGATTCTCATTCTTATATTCCAGAAATGGTTTTCATGATGTAATTTCTAGAACTAAAGTAATAAAAGGATAATGTTCAATCAATTCAGAAATAAATTCCCTTTAACTGATGAAAAATGGATTGAATACACCAACTATTTCAATCGAATTGAAGTTCCTGCCAAAACGATTCTTTTAGAAGAAGGAGAAATTTCAAAAAAGTTATTTATTATTGAAAAAGGCTGTATCAGAGTTTGGTTTAATAATAATGGAAAAGATCTTACAACACAATTCTTTTTTGAAAATCAAAGTGTGGCTTCGATTGAAAGTTTTATGAAAAAATCGCCAAGTCCGGTTGTTGTTGAAACCATTGAAGCTTCTGTTTTATGGTGGATTCACAAAAATGATTTGGATAAAATTCTGGAAGAAATCAAGGAAATTCCGGAGTTGAGAGAGCGATTAATCAATATGCTTTTTCAGCGTACATTCGATTATATGAAATATTTTGTTTCTTTTATAAAAGACTCTCCTACTCAGCGTTATCTTAATTTAGTTGAAGAAAGACCTCAAATCATTCAGCGCGTTCCGCAACATTATATTGCTTCTTATCTTGGCGTAAGTACCGTTCATTTAAGCCGTATAAAAAGTAAATTGCTTCAGAAAAAATAATCAATTGTATTTGATAACAAATGTTATCGTTTGCCCGTAAACTGCTGTATAATTTTGCTTCATAAAATTTAATAATTATGAAAGCAGCAGTAATTTATACAAAAGGCGAAATGCCAAAGTATGCAGAATTTCCGGAACCAATTATAGAAAATGAGAATGAAGTTTTAATTTCGGTTAAAGCAGTTGCCATTACAAATTTGGATAAAGGAAAAGCCAGCGGGAAACATTATTCATCTGAAAATGAAAACCAAAACGGATTTGTTGTTGGCAGCGATTGTATTGGCTTATTAGAAAACGGAACAAGGGTTTATGCTCGCGGAATCAGCGGAACAATTGCCGAAAAAGCAGTTGTTGAGAAAAACAGAATGGTTCAATTGCCCGACGGAATTAGTAACGCAACGGCCGCAGCAATGCCAAATGCAGTGGCGGGCTCTGCAATGGCTCTGAGATTTAGATCCGGAATAAAACCAGGAGAAACGGTTTTAATAAACGGTGCAACTGGTTTTACAGGTCAAATAGCGATTCAGATTGCGAAACATTATGGCGCGAAGAGAATCATTGTTACCGGAAGAAATGAAAATACACTTCAGGAGCTTTTAAAATTAGGTGCAGATGAAATCATTTCGCTTAAACAAGATGATGAAACTATTGTAAAACAAATTCAGGCAATTCATAAGGAAACTCCAATCGATATTGTTTTAGATTATTTGTGGGGACATTCTGCAGAGCTTATTTTTTCTGTTTTAAAAGGAAATGGAAATTTTACTCCTAAAACGCGATATGTCTCAATTGGTGCTATGTCTGGTGATATCATTCAATTGTCAGCAAGTATCTTAAGAAGCGTTGATTTGCAGTTATCAGGTTCTGGTTTAGGAAGCTGGACTAAAGACGAAGTGAAATTATTGTTTTCAGAAATACTTCCCGAAATGTTTCTTTTAGCCGCTCAAAATAAATTGAAGGTTAATATCGAAGAATTTCCTTTATCTGATATTGAAAAAATATGGAATACTGAAGTTTCAGACGGTAAACGATTAGTTGTTACAATCTAAAAAAGAAAAAGGTTTGACGAAATAGTTTTTCGTCAAACCTTTATTATTTGTTTTCAATTAGTTTTTTAGGCGCGTATCCAAATAATTTCTTGAAGGCAAACGAAAAATGAGATAAATCTTCAAAACCTAAATCCAGATAAATATCGGATGGTTTTTTGTCTTTTTTCTCAATTAAAAAATAAGCTTCTTCTAATCGTTTTTTTACCAGCCAATGACTTGGCGTACTATTAAAAATTTTGCCAAAATCTCTTTTAAATGCTGATAAACTTCGGCCAGTTAAATAGGCAAAACGTTCTACAGTAACATTAAATCTGAAGTTTTTAAGCATAAATTCTTCTAAATTAATTTTTTCAGGAATACTAAAATCAAAGAAAATATCTGCTAATTCAGGTTTCATTTTTAAAAGAATCATCATCAATTCTTCGCGTTTTATGTCAGCAAAAGTTTCATCTATGACTCCGGTTTGGTTATAATACGGCGATAAAGATTGTATGAAATTCGGAATTAATTCGTTCTTTTCGAGCGCTATAAAAGGTTCCGTTGGTCGGATATTTGAACTTAAAATTCTGAATTTATCTTTTATCTTTTTTAGAAATTTCTCATCAAAAATGATTACAACTTTTTCAAATTCATCATTTTCCTTTTGCTTATTGTAACGCGCTAAATAATTTTTACGAATAAGACAATAATCACCCGAATTTAAAGTGTAGTTTTTACTGCCGTCATATCCAATTACGGTTCCTTTTGCGAGATACAGAAAAAAATGCTCGGCAATAAACTGTTCAGGCGAAATTTCAGGCCCAATATAACATGATTTTATTTCAGTTATTTTCATTAGTTGCGATAATAAAATTAGTTAACACCTTCCCACCAGTGTTTAAATTGCTGTTTATTATTACTTAAATCTACTTGTTCTCCAATCATTGGCGTAACTAAACGGTAGGATTTGTTTTTTGATAATTCTGTGATTTTTTTCAAAGGTTCATCCCAGGCATGTTTTCCCAACGTAAACTTTGAATGATGCACTGGAATCATATTTTTTGCGCCCAAATCTAAAGTAGCCTGCATTACTTCTTCCGGTAAATTATGTACAGATTGCCAGGCTTTATCATATTGTCCGCATTCCATAACAGCCCAGTCGATTGGTCCAAATTTTTTACCTATTTCTTTAAATCTATTATCATAACCACCGTCTCCGCTAATATAAATTTTAAGATTCGGGGTTTTTATCAAATACGACATCCATAAACTCTGACCGCGTGTAAATCCTCTTCCGGATTCGTGATGAGAGCTTTCAGTAAAAATAGTAAAGTTATTGTCGATTTCTATTTTTTCATTCCAGTCCTTTTCTATGATTTGTTTCGCATTATACCCCCAATGTTCAAAGTGTGCTCCCACTCCAAGTCCGCAAACAACATGTTTTACTTTATCTTTTAAAGCTAAAATCGTTTCGTAATCGAGATGGTCATAATGATCGTGCGAAATGAATAAATAATCAATTACCGGCATATCTTCGGCAGTATAAATATCGCTTCCTTTATAAGCACGAACTCCCCAAGGCAATGGTGAAGCTTTTCCGCTAAAAACAGGATCGATTAATATTCTTTTACCATCAACCTGAATAAAAACAGAAGAATGTCCAAACCAAACCATCGCGTTCGAATTTAAAGGAATATTTTTCAAATCCGTTTTTATGGAAGGCAATGAATCTGAAGGTTCTCTTCGCGGATAATCTTTAAAAACTGTTTTATACAATTCTCCCCAAAGCGAATATCCTTTTGCAAGCGTTGGCGTTTCTACGATATTATGAAATCTTCCATCTTTATAATGAACCGATTTTTCAATTCGGGAAAGCCTTTCTCCCGAAGGAGTTTCGCCAAACTGAGGTTGTTTTAAATAGACAAAAGTTGCAATTGCCAAAATAACAACAAGCAGAAGAAGACTAATCATGATTCTTTTTACTATTTTAAAAAATTTCTTCATTAACTGTTATTTTGCTGCAATTTTAATATCCTCAATTTCAAGTATATTTTTAGGATATCCTTTGTTTACATTGTTTATCATTGCCTGTCCAACTTCCTTAAGTGTTAATGATAATCTTTTTGGCAATAGAATAAGGAATAAGAAAATTATAGGCTTAAAAAAGGTTTTTACATTCTTTTGTTCCTTGAATGGTTTCATGAATCCCGGTCTGTAATTGTAAACGCCTTTAAAAGGTAATTTTATTAAATCATTTTCGGTTTTTCCTTTCACTCTCGCCCACATTATTTTTCCTTTTTCAGAACTATCGGTATGAGTTCCTGATACATAAGTAAAAACCATATCAGGATTTAAAGAAGCTAATTTACCCGCAAAATATATTGTTGTATCATAGGTTACTTGAGTGAATTTTTCTTCATTCATTCCTACAGAACTAATGCCGGCACAATAAAAGCAGGCGTCATAACCTGTAAGTTCACTAGTAAAAGATTCCAGATTCATAAAATCAGGAACAATTAATTCTGCCAATTTTGGATGTTTTAATGGAGATGATTTTCTATTAACCATTAAAACTTTTTCTACAGCGCTGTTTTCTAAGCATTCTAACAAAACACCTTCTCCCACCATTCCTGTTGCGCCTGTAATAATTACTTTCATATCTTTTTGTTTTAAATTTTTAGTGTTCCAAATTGAAACAGACTTTCTGCAGATGCCAATAATGCTTCCTCGCTAGTTCTTGGTTTCCAGTCTAAAATTGTTTTTGCTTTTTGATTGCTTGAGTTTTTAATTTTATTTAACTGAGGCACAATATTTTTGACTTTATCATTAAATAAAGCAATAATTATCACCGCCCAATTGGGTAAAATTCTAGTGGATACTTTAATCGCTCTATTTCCTAATTTGCTTTTTAAAAGATAAGCAATTTGCGGCAACGAAATTATTTCGCCTGCAAAAGCC
This sequence comes from Flavobacterium sp. LC2016-13, assembly GCF_009707955.1. Lineage (GTDB taxonomy): Bacteria > Bacteroidota > Bacteroidia > Flavobacteriales > Flavobacteriaceae > Flavobacterium. The sequence continues at coordinate 598,114 of NZ_WMDQ01000002.1, forward strand.
AAAAAGCGCTGACCATTTGCTGCCGGATTTGTCATGGCGCGCAAATGTAAATCTGCAACATCACGAACGTCTACAATTCCGAAAGAAATCTTGGGAATAAATTTCATTGAACCGTCAAGCATTTGTTTTAAAACCTCAAAACCACTTGATATATCAGGCCCTAATGACGGACCAAAAATTCCCATCGGATTAATTACCGTAAGTTCTAATCCGTTTCCTTCTGCAGCAATAAAATCCCAGGCTGCTTTTTCGGCTAAAGTTTTTGATTTTAAATAAGCCGATAGCGTTTTATCAGTTGGGTCTGTCCAACATTCTTCGGTGATTAAAGTAGTAGGATCAGTGTGGCTATAACCAACAGCTGCAAAAGAAGAAGTTAAAACGACTCTTTTTACGCCCGCTTTTTTTGCAGCTTTCAAAACGCGAATTGTTCCTTCTACAGCAGGTAAAATAACTTCGTTTTCATCTTTTGGAATGGCTAATGAAATTGGGGTTGCAACATGAAGTATATAATCACAACCTTTAGCAGCTTCATCCCAATTATCATCTTTGGAAAGATTGGTTTCTATAAAAGATAAATTTTCAAAAGAAGTTATCCCGCCTGTTTTTAGCATGTTTATTACTTCGTCTTGTCTGTTCATCGAACGAAGTGTGGTTTTTACAATGTAGCCTTGTTCAAGCAATTGTAAAATACAATGTATACCAACAAAGCCGGAACCGCCTGTAACCAAAACTGTTTTTGCATGATTTAAATTCATATCCATAATTTTATGGTACAAATTTCATTATAAAAACAGTTCGTAACTTTGTTATAAAGTCCAAAATTACTTTGTTGTATGGTTCAGATTTAAACGAATAAAAAAACGGACCTAAAAATTAAAAATCTTTAAGTCCGTATTTTCTAATTGCTACGCGATTTATTTTAAGTCAAACGCCTTTTAGCATTATCAAAACTATATTTCTTATGTGTTTAAAATCAAATTAATAAGCTAGTAATTCTTTTAAAACCTGCTCAAAACGATTTTTTGGTAAAAACTGATCTTCCAGCGCTTTTGTAAACGGAATTGGAGAATCTAAACTGGCTACTCTTTTTACCGGAGCATCAAGATATTCAAAACATTCTTCCATAATTAAAGCCGAAATATCACTTGCAATACCGCCAAACAAAGTATCTTCCTGATAAATAATAACTTTCCCTGTTTTTTTAACCGAAGCAAAAATCGTTTCCGTATCTAAAGGCTGTAAAGTTCTTAAATCTATTAAGTCTGCTTCTATTTCCGGATTTTCAGCTAAAGTTTCCAAAGCCCAATGAACCGGAGCTCCAAAAGAAATAATCGTAACTGCATTTCCTTCTTTTATTAAAGCAGCTTTTCCTAACGGAATCGTATAATAATCTGTTGGTACATCTTGATAAACACTTCTGTACAATTGTTTGTGTTCAAAAAACAATACAGGATTCGGATCGTTGATTGAGGTATTTAATAATCCTTTGGCATCATAAGGAAATGCCGGGTAAACTACTTTTAAACCTGGCGTTTTGGTAAACCACGCTTCATTTGTTTGTGAATGAAAAGGTCCAGCCTGAGTTCCGCCTCCGCAAGGCATTCGAACCACAACATCCGCTTTCTCTCCCCAACGATAATGTGATTTGGCTAATAAATTTACAATCGGATTAAATCCTGTAGAAACAAAATCAGCAAATTGCATTTCGACAATGGCTTTGTAACCATTAATCGATAATCCCATTGCGGTTGAAACCACTGCACTTTCGCAAATTGGTGTATTACGAACACGATCTTTTCCAAAAACTTCTACAAAACCTTCTGTAATTTTAAAAGCGCCTCCATATTCTGCAATATCCTGTCCCATAATAACAAGATTCCTGTGAAGTTGCATAGATTGCTCTAAACTAGTTTTAATGGCATCTATAAAACGGATATTTTTAATATCTGCCGAAGGAATAATTTGCTCATATTGAAAAGGTTTGTATACGTCGTCTAATTCTCCACTATAAGTAGGAACAATTTCTTGCTCATCATTGGCAATAGCCAAATTTTCGTCTATTTCCTGTTTGATTTCGGCTCTTAAAATAGCATCATCTTCTTCTGAAAGGATTCCCTGATCGAGCAAAAACATTCTGTAATTATCAACAGGATCTTTTGTAGCCCAGGTTTTCATTGTATCTTCCGGTACATATTTAATACCACTTGCCTCTTCATGGCCACGCATCCTGAATGTTTTAAATTCTAATAAAACAGGACGTGGATCTTCCTGCATGTGGGCTTTTAACTGTTTTATTTTATGATAGACTTCAAGAATATTATTTCCATCAATAATATAACTGTCAATGCCGTATCCAACCCCTTTATCAGCAAGGTTTTCGCATAAATATTGTTCGTTTGTTGGCGTGGAAAGTCCGTAGCCATTATTTTCAATAACAAACATTACAGGCAATTTCCAAACTGCAGCAATATTAAGCGCTTCATGAAAATCTCCTTCACTTGTAGCGCCTTCTCCGGTAAAAACAGCTGTTACTTTTTTATTTTTTTGAAGTTTATCAGCTAAAGCAATTCCGTCTGCGATTCCCAATTGTGGTCCCAGATGCGAAATCATTCCAACAATATTATATTCCTGGGTTCCAAAATGAAAACTACGATCCCTGCCTTTTGTAAAACCATTTGCTTTTCCCTGCCATTGCGAAAAAAGGCGGTGCAAAGGAATATTTCTTGTTGTAAAAACACCAAGATTTCTATGCATTGGCAATACATATTCAGATTCTTCTAAAGCGGCAGTAATACCAACAGCAATCGCTTCCTGTCCTATTCCCGAAAACCATTTTGAAACTTTACCCTGCCGAATAAGAATAAGCATCTTTTCTTCGATCAAACGAGGTTTTAAGATTTTCTTATAAAGGTCTAGTAATTCATTATTGGTTAGGTCTTGTCTGTAAAAGATCATTTTAGTTTTGATTTATTGTTTTCAAATATATAAAAATATAACAATTTTAACATTATTTGTTAAATAATTTTAAATCGTTATTGTTAGTTATAATAAAAATAAAAAAATAATCTTACCTTTTTTATTTTAATAAAACCGAGGTCAAAGATAGCAGTATATTTTTATCTGAAATTAAAATTTATACTAATTTATTTACAAAATAATAGGTGTAAATTTCACAATAATTAAAAATTACGCTCCATAAATTAGCTTAAAAAGTGCATTAAAAAGTAAATTTTATGGTAAAATTTAAAATTCAAAACTAAAATATTATCTACCTTTGTTATTATAAGGATTTAAAATTCTTCTTTTAAAACAAAAAATGTAAAGTATGCAAAACATTCCTAGTGTAGACTTACGTGATTTCCTTTCGGGCGACCCGGAACGTAAACAAAAATTTGTAAATGAAATCGGCAGTGCATTTGAAAACATTGGCTTCGTAGCCCTAAAAGGTCATTTTCTTGATGATCAGTTGGTAGACGAACTTTATAGCGAAATTCGAAAATTTTTCGCTTTGCCAGTAGAAACTAAGCATAATTATGAAATTCCCGGAATTGGCGGTCAAAGAGGTTATGTTTCTTTTGGAAAAGAACATGCTAAAGGACGTAAAGAGGGAGATTTAAAAGAGTTTTGGCATTTTGGGCAGTATGTTGACAAAGATTCAAAATACGCTTCAGAATACCCTGAAAATGTTGAAGTAAAAGAGTTGCCACATTTTAATGCTGTTGGTAAAGAAGCGTATCAAATGCTTGAAAAAACAGGTGTTTATGTGTTAAGAGCTTTGGCTTTGCATTTAGGTTTAGATGAGTTTTATTTTGATGAATATGCAAAAGACGGAAACTCAATTTTAAGACCAATTCATTATCCGCCAATTACTTCTGAGCCAGAAAATGCCATTCGTGCAGCGGCTCACGGAGATATTAACCTTATCACGCTTTTGATGGGCGCGCAAGGTAAAGGATTACAAGTTCAAAATCATGATGGAGAATGGATTGATGCTATTGCCGCAGATGATGAATTAGTGATTAATGTGGGCGATATGTTGTCAAGACATACCAATAACAAACTAAAATCGACAATTCATCAGGTTGTAAATCCTCCAAGAGAATTATGGGGAACTTCTCGTTATTCAGTTCCGTTTTTTATGCATCCTGTAAGCGATATGCGCCTGGATTGTTTAGAAAATTGTATTGATGCTGAAAACCCTAAGAAATTTGAAGATATTACTGCGGGCGATTATTTATACGAACGTTTGGTAGATTTAGGTTTAATAAAAAAATAAGAACTTAAATAAATTCTAAATTTAAAATTCCAAATTCCAAACTTACATTGGAATTTGGAATTTAATTTTTAAAAGCCTTAACGGTTAGGATTTATGTTTTAGAATAAAAAAAATATGGACTTACAAGATCAATTAAAAAATTTGTTTCCGGATCATGTCGAATCAAATGAGCCTGAAGAAGTTCAGGAACAGGAACATGTACTTTATGTTCAAAAAGAGCCGATGATTTGCAAATTCGAAAAACGAAAAGGAAAAGCGACAACTATAATCGAAGGTTACGAAGGAAGCGATGAAGATTTTAAAATTCTTGCTAAAGAAATTAAAACCAAATTAAGCGTTGGCGGAACTTTTAAAGACGATTCAATCATCATTCAGGGTGATTATCGCGATAAAATTATGGCTATTTTAAAAGAAAAAGGATTTAAAACAAAAAGAGTCGGCGGATAAAAAAGTTTCCTGTTTAAGGTTTCATGTTTCAAGTTGTTTGCAGACCTTAAAAAGAAGCGCCACAAGCTTCTACAAAAACCTTAGAACCTTAGCACCTCAGAACCTTAGTACCTTAAAAAAAAATGATACAAAACTCAGAATTAATACTTAACCCAGACGGAAGTGTTTATCACTTAAATCTTCTTCCTGAACATATTGCCAACGATATAATTTTTGTTGGAGACCAAAACAGAGTAGAAAAAATCACTCAGTTTTTTGATTCAATTGAATTTTCTACTCAAAAGAGAGAATTTAAAACCCAAACCGGAATTTATAAAGGAAAACGTATTTCAGTTATGTCAACCGGAATTGGACCTGATAATATTGATATTGTTTTAAATGAATTGGATGCGTTGGTAAATATTGATTTAAAAACCCGTTTGCCAAAAGAAAACCTTACTTCCTTGAATATCATCAGAATTGGAACTTCGGGTTCTTTGCAGGCTGATATTCCCGTGGATAGTTTTGTAATGTCTAAATTTGGTTTAGGATTAGACAATATGCTTCGTTCCTATTTAATTGATGAAGTTTCGCAAGATGCTCTTGAAGATGCTTTTATCGTGCACACGAATTGGGATATTCGAAAAGGAAGACCTTACGCAATTCCGTGTTCAGAGAAATTAGAAAAAATTATTGAATCTGATAAAATATTTAAAGGAATTACAGCAACTGCAGGAGGATTTTACGGTCCGCAAGGGCGTGTTTTACGTTTGAATATTCAGGATCAGGAATTAAACAATAAAATGGATAATTTTAATTTTAATGGCGAAAGAATTACTAACTTAGAAATGGAAACGGCCGCTATTTACGGACTTTCTGCGCTTTTAGGACATAATGCGTTGTCATTGAATGCTATTATTGCCAATCGTGCTTCGGGAACTTTTAGTGAAGATCCGTATAAAGCGGTTGATGAATTGATTACTTATACATTGAATAAACTTTCAAGCACTAAATAATGCAAAACGCAATTTTTAAATTTGAGAAATTACTAAATGACAATGTCAATTATTTTTCAACGTTAAAAAATGAAGTTTTAGAAGCTAAAGTTCCGGGAAAATGGTCAAAAAAAGAAATCCTGGGACATTTAATAGATTCAGCGATTCATAATTTGGTTCGTTTTACAGAAATAAATTATGTAGAAAAGCCTTATCAACACAGGCCATACAACCAAATAGATTTAGTAAATTTGAATGAATATCAAAAGATGGATATTACTGAATTGACAACGTTGTGGTTTTCAATAAATAAACAAATTGTCAGAATCATGAAATCTGTTGATAAAGAAGCTTTAGATTATAAAATTCTTTTGAGTGATCAGTCTGTAATGGATTTAAGATTTCTGATGATTGATTATGTAGAACATTTAGAACATCATATCAATCAAATAAAATCCTGAATTATGTTTTTAAGAGTGGCAAGACATACCAATAATTTAGAGAAAATAGAAAATTTCTATGTCGATATTTTAGGTTTTGAACGTTTGGGAGGTTTTCAAAATCATAACAATTATGATGGCGTTTTTATTGGAAAATCAGGTTTAGACTGGCATTTTGAATTTACGCAATCTGAGGCAAAAGCAAATCATACGTTTGATGAAGATGATGTTATTGTGCTTTATCCCAAAACAATTTTAGATTATAATGAATTAATAAATAAACTTTTACGAAACAACATTTCAACTATAACTGCAATTAATCCTTTTTGGAATGAAAACGGGAAAATGTTCCAGGATCCTGACGGTTATCGAATTGTTGTATCACCATTAAAAGCAGTAATAAGCGAGATTGAATAATGGCAGAAACACACAAAAAAATCCTATTTAGATATTATAGTGATTTATTAGAAGATACGGTTGTAGAAACGATGTGGGGAGAAATTATCGACTTAGAAAAAGGATATTTCAAACTAGATAATATTCCATTTTTTGGGCCTTTAATCGCAACAGACGATATTTTCTTTGCAGAATATGACGAAACAGAACAAACTCTGGTTTATAGAAAAACAATAGAAAGTTTCGGAAATTCAATTCTTCAGGTTGTAATTTTAGAAAAAGGCTTTGACAAAGAAATAATCAGAGAAAAACTGAAAGAAATTAACTGTCTCTCAGAAGGATTAAATGATACTTTATTTGCTGTTGAAGTCGTAAGAGAGATCGATTATTCGATTGTAAAAAGTATTTTGCTTGAATATGAATCAATTTCTGTAATCGAATTTGCAGAACCTTGCCTTTCAGAAAAACACAGAGCTGATTTATTAAAAAATTAAGCCCATGAGTAAATGCATAAAAAATATAATTAAACACATAGAAATATAGATTTTATGTTTTTGAAAAAAGTAAATCAAAAAGAAACTCGTTTCTCACACATAGTCCCGAAGCATCGGGATGAATTAATGCAAGTGAAACGCCTTTATTGAGTCCAATAATTCTATGTTTCTATGTGTTAAAATAATTATACCCAACAGATTAAAAAATTAAAAATATAAACAACAAACAAACTTATATTACGCATACCAAACAAACTTAAACTTAAACCTAATGAAAACTGTAAAAATTGTTGGTGTTCCCGAACACTTCAATTTGCCATGGCGTATATCGATCGAAAATGGCGAATTTGAAGCTGAAAACATTGATTTACAATGGAAAAATATTCCGGAAGGAACAGGAAAAATGTGTCAGATGCTTCGTGACGGAGAAGCTGATATTGCTGTTATTCTGACGGAAGGAATTGTAAAAGATATTATTGCGGGAAATCCAAGTAAAATTGTTCAGATTTATGTGCAATCTCCTTTAATCTGGGGAATTCATGTGGCTGCAAAATCTGATTTTCAAACTATAAAAGATCTCCAAAACAAAAAAGTTGCTATTTCAAGACGAGGTTCCGGATCTGAACTAATGGCTTATGTAAATGCCAATGAGCAAGGCTGGAAAACTGATGATTTAGAATTTGAAATCGTAAACACAATCGACGGTGCTGTTGAAGCATTAACCAACGGAACTGCGGATTATTTTATGTGGGAGCATTTTATGACCAAACCTCTTGTAGATCAGGGAATTTTTAGAAGAGTTGGCGACTGTCCTACTCCGTGGCCATCGTTTGTAATTACGGTTCGTGACGAATTTTTGAAAAAGAATCCAAAAACAATCGAAAAAATCCTGGAAGTAATCAATAAAACAACACACGATTTTGCCCAGATTCCGGATATTGATAAAACATTAGCAGAGCTTTTTAATCAGAAACTTGAAGATATTCAGGAATGGCTGAAATTAACGCAATGGTCACAAAAACATTTAAACGAAAAAGCATTCGATAAAATTCAAAATCAATTATTTGATCTCGGAATTATTGATAAAAAAAGTACTTTTGTAGAAACGGTAAAAGCACTGTAAATTCTGCTTTTTGATTCTTATGATAAAAATTCCTAAAATTGACTTTCCGCAATTAAAATCCAGATTACAGGTGAAATCACCCTGGGACAGGATTATTATTTCGCTGTTAAGTCTTTTGATAACAATTCCGGTATTTATCATTCTGCATCAAAATTTAATAGACTTAGAATGGCCTTTTAATTTAGATCGTGTATTTATTTTCATCTTTGTTTTTACGGCCATTTTTTTCCTTTTAATGTATTTGCGAACTATTATTATTGTTTGTATTGCGGTTTACTTATTGGTTTTGGTTTACGGATCTGTTATTGGAAATTATGGTTTCAATGAGATTTCTGAAGATTACAATTCGATGATTTATACCATGTCAGACAATCCGTATCCTCAGGATATTATTGTGGCAAAATTGCTTCCGTTTCCAAATAAATCATTAATTCTTAGTGCTATAGAATATCAGAATCCAAAAGTTCGGAATTTTGCTATTATGGCCACAACAAAGCATTTTAAAGGCATAAAAGGCTATTCTGATTATAGAACTACAATACAATGTTTTGCTGTTTTTAAAGAAATCAACAGCCGTTGGAATTATGTCAATGATCCGAAAGAAGGCGATTATATTGCTACTGCCAGTGAATCGTTAGAATATTTTTCCGGCGATTGCGACGATCATTCTATTTTAATGGCCGCTGCAATTCGATCTATCGGAGGAACTCCACGACTTATTCATACCAAAGGTCATATTTATCCGGAAATACTAATTGGTTCTTTAATCGACTTAGAAAAGGTTAATTATTTGATTAAGAATGTGCTTTTTGTAAAAGAAAGTTACAAACAAAAACTGCATTATCATATTGATGAACGCGGTCAGGTTTGGCTAAATCTAGATTATACGGCCAAATATCCCGGCGGCCCGTTTATGTATGAGGAGATTTTGGGAGCTTTAACGCTTAACTAAGGTTCTGAGGTGCTAAGTTGCTAAGGATCTGAGGTTTCATTTTTAACCCTGAATAGTGCTGTTTTATTGGACTGTTGCTTTAATTTATAACTTTTTTCTTCTATATATTTGATTTTTAGATTTTTAATTAAAAATAATTTTGTAAATTTCTGTGGTCTAACCTTAATCAAAAAACCATGAAAAAATCTAAATTATTTATCTTTGGAATTGCATTTTTGTTTGTATTAATTGTTTCATGCCAAAAACGAGGAAAATTGGTAAATTCCTGGAAGGTTACCGCCGTCGAAGCAAAAATTCCACTTTCAGATTCTGCAAAAAATGTAATTTTAACCAACGGAACACTAACGTTTACAAAAGACGGACATGTAACTGGATATTTGCAGAGCGAAATAAATAATGGAACATACGCCTTAACAAAAGGAGGAAAAAGTTTAGTAATTAAAGATGAAACCGGAACGCCATATCCTTGCGAAAGTACGATAACAGAAGATGAGCTTGTACTTGATAGTAAAGAAATGAAATTAACACTCAAAAAAATATAATCACGACTAAATCAAAAGTCTCATTTTGTATCGAAATGACACAATCCATAAAAAAGCTTTGTCAGAGTTTTAAACTTTGACAAAGCTTTTTTTTTTGACATTAACTTTTCTATGAATGCTTCAACATCTTAAAAACGTACTCTTTATAACTGGCGCCAATAGGAATTTCGATTTTTCCAATTTCGACATCATAAGCCGTAAATGCGGTAATGTTTTTTAAGTTGATAATAAACGAGCGATGAATTCTAAGAAAACTTTTATCCTGCAATTCTATTTCAATATCACTTATTTTATATTTGGCCGTAAGTTTAACGTCATCTTTTTGATGTACAACAATATAATCTTTTACGCTTTCTATATATAAAACGGAATCAATATTTATTTTATTAAATTTCGGGCCATTTTTAATATAGATAAAATCTTCCTGCGCAGGCGTAATAACCTTATTGTTTACTGGCCCGCTTATTCTTAAATAACGATCAGTTGCTTTAAAAAAACGATCGAAAGTAATGGGTTTTAAGAGATAATCTACAATTTCGAGTTCATAACTTTCTAAAGCATATTCACGATAAGCAGTTGTAAAAATAACGGCTGGCGGATTTTTTAAGGTTTTTAAAAAATCAATTCCCGTAATCTGAGGCATTTTAATATCCAAAAATAAAAGGTCTACTGCAGTTGTTCTAAGTACTTCAGCAGCTTTTAAAGCATTTGGGCAAGTGCCAACAACTTCTAAATAGTCTAATTTACTAATATGATTTTGCAATAAACTTATCGCTAAAGGCTCGTCGTCGACTAATAAACACTTTATTTTCATGGGTTAGGCTAAGTTATATTCAGTTGCAAGATTAATTTTTAAATGCGCCGTAAAATCTTTTTCAGTTTTAATAACATTAAAAGTATAATTTTCAGGATAAATTTTGTCAAGTTGCTGAATGATATTATTCAATCCAATTTTTCCACTTTCAGCTTCAATATCAATTTCATTAATGGTATTCCTAATTACAAATTCAAAAGAATTATTCAGCAATTTTAGATCGATTTCAATAATTGGCGAACTGCCTGTATCCTCTCCTGCCCCATGTTTAAAAGCATTTTCAACCAAAGAAAGTAAAATCAAAGGCGCAATAGATCCGTTATGATCTACAGAATGGTTAAAAATCACACTCAGGCGATCGTCATAGCGTAATTTTTCAAGAGAAATATAATTGTTAAGCAACGTTATCTCTTGTGAAATTGGCACATAAGTACTGCTGCATCGGTACAAAATACAATCTAATATTTCAGATAAAACCGCAATCGATTTTGATGTAATTGGAGAATTTATAATAGAAAGCGAATAAATATTATTAAGCGTATTAAACAGAAAATGAGGATTTAACTGCGCTTTTAAAATTTTCAATTCCGTTTCGGCTTTTTGTTTTTGAAGTAATAATGCCTTTTTCTGAATCAGATATTGGTCTTTTATCATTTTTATAAAAACGAAAAACATAGATAACGAAAAAATATGCAAAAAATAAGACCCAAACAAAGTTGGTAAATCAGTCAGGATTTCGCTAATAGGTTCCTGATTAAAAGGCGGTGTACGTACAAAAGGCTCTAAACAATAAATCATTGCTATTCTGGCAATTATTGAAATAAAATAAGAGGCAATAATAAATTCTACCCAAACCCACATGTGTTTTTGAGGCGCCATTAAACGGGGTAAAATTCTATACGACAAAAAATAAGCGCCTGCAATCGAAAATACCTCATAATATACCGTATACAATATATCAATCCGTAATTCTTCTGGATTAGAGGAAGTATTTTTACTAAAGAACATAATAAAAATAGACGTCCAAAAAATGGCGTGCGCGCTCAGTCTGTGAGCCGTAGAGAAGTTTAAGAGTTTTTCGAATGGTGTCATATACAGCCAAAGTTAGTATTTATTTGTAAATACAAAAAGGTTGTCGACAAACAGGGAAAAAACAACTATCAATAAATAAAAAATGAGCCTAAACAAGGTTTATAAGCAATATTTGATTGTTTATAGTAGAAAAATGTACTTATGACATGTGTGTAAATTTTGAATGGATTTAAACTGGAGTTTTGATGAAAATTTAAAACCAATCAAAAATGAAACAGTTTATAGTATTAATGATTTTGCTTTCAGGATTTGCAGCCACAGCACAATCAACAGAATTTACAATCAAAGGAAAAATAACAGATTCTAAAACCAAACAGCCATTACCATTTGCGTCGGTTTCAGTATCAAATTCTCAACTAAAAAAAGAAGTTTCATCAGATGCTGACGGAAATTATACGTTGAAAACCATCTCTGGAAATTATCAACTAACAGTTGAGTTTATGTCTTATAAAACCTTTATAATTAATAATCTAAAATTAGAAAGTAATTTAGTAAAAGACATTTCTCTTGAAGAAAATATAAATGAACTGAATGAAGTAAATGTAATTGCAGAAAAATCGGCAGTTGAATTAAAAATTGACAAAAAAGTGTTTAATGTTGGAAAAGATATTCTTTCGCGCGGCGGATCTGCGAATGATATCCTAAACAATGTTCCATCTGTAAATGTTGATGTTGCAGGCGTTATCAGTCTTAGGGGAAATAACAGCGTAACGGTTTTAATAAACGGAAAACCTTCGATGTTGACTGCAAATAACGGATTATCACAAATTTCTGCAGCCAATATTGAAAGAGTTGAAGTAATTACCAATCCTTCTGCAGCTTATGAAGCGCAAGGCGGCGCAGGAATCATTAATATTATTTTGAAAAAGAACAGTATGCAAGGTTTTAACGGTTCGCTTCAGGCGGGTATTGGAAATCCTGCCAATCATAATCTAAATGCTAATGTGAGTTATAAAACCGAGAAAATAAATCTTTTTTCGAATATTAGTTATCGTTATTTTGATATTTATGCTTCGGAAAAACAATTTCAAATTAATACCAATAATGGTGTAACTACATTCCTGAATCAATCCGATGAAACGAAAAGAAATAATAACACTTACAGTATTTATGTTGGTGGCGATTATTACATAAACGATAAAAATACGCTTACAGGAAGCTATTATTTCAATAGAAACCACAACAATTACAAGACAAACTTTAACTACAATTATGCAAATGCAGCAAAAGTAACGGACAGCATTATTTCAAGATCTGAAAACTACAAAGAACCACAAAACTACAATGCTTTAGAATTGAATTATGTAAAAACATTCGATAAAAAAGATAAAAAATGGACAACAAGTCTGCAATATGATTTTTGGAATGATGATGAAAATCAATACATTGATCAGCAAAAAATATATCCGCTTGAAGATGAAATTTCTAATTTGTATTCGAGAGATATAGAAAGCAGCAATGATATTTTTATAAAATCAGATTTTGTAAATCCAATTACGGCAAATTCTAAAATAGAAATGGGTATTAGAAGTGATTTAAGAGCCTTAAGAAGCGATTATTACACAATTCTTGACAAAGTAAGACAAGAACAGTTTACCAATAAATTAAAATATGATGAAAACCTGTACAGCGCTTATTTTCAGTTTGCCGGAAAAATTAAAAAATTCAATTATCAATTAGGTTTACGATCTGAGTTATCAGATATAAAAATTGCTGATGCTAAAAATACCTTCAATAATTCAAAAAATTATATCAACTTGTTTCCAACATTGCATTTTGTTTATAATTTAACGGAGAAAACAGATTTACAATTAAGCTACAGTAAACGTATCAACCGACCAAGATTCTGGCAATTGAACCCATTTTCAGGACTTTCGGATTTGAGAAATCTTACTGTTGGAAATCCGGATTTAGATCCAATGTTTACCAATTCTTTTGAGTTTACTGTTTTGGCAAAACCGGGAAAATTCAGCATCAATCCTTCGGTTTATTATCAGCATACGACCAATTATTTTCAATATATAATTCAGCGCACCAATGAAAATTATTTTGTAAGCACTCCGGTAAATCTTGATACAGAAGATCGTTACGGTGCAGAAGTTTCTGCAACTTATAACCCAACACAATGGCTGCGATTGTCTCTCGATTTTAATTATTATAAATTCAAACAAGAAGGAACTTATGAAAATGTGGTTTATAATTCTGAAAATCAGACATGGCTTTCGAATTTTCGTTCAGTGCTTAAATTTCCTAAAATTGTTTCGGCAGAATTTAGTTTTAGATATCGCGGAAAAAGTCAGGGAGTTCAAACACTTAGAGAAGCGCAATACAATTCGAATTTAGGCTTAAGCCGGGATTTTTTAGGAGATAAAATGTCTGTAACGCTAAATGTAAACAACCTGTTTAATTCTCAAATCACGAAAGAAAAAACAATCACAGATTCGTATTATTTAGAATCTGAATTTAAATCACAAGGGCGATATATAAACCTGAATGTTATTTATCGTTTTAATCGCAAAAAAAGCGACGCTGACCGAATGCCCGACGGAAACTAAAAAGAAGTTAATCTTTATTTTATCTGCTTGATCTGCTAAATCTGCGTGAGAAATTTGCTCGCAGATTTAACAGATCAAGCAGATTATTATTTTTTTAACCTATGTTTCGATGTTTTGAAATAATCCAATTTGTTATCTTTAAAATAAATATCAAAATTAAGATGCTTCAAATATTTGAAAAAAGAAAAGATCATATTCCGGATTTGCAAAGGATTTATCTGGAAGTTCGCCGGAAAACATTTCATTGGTTAGAAGATGTTAAAGAATATAATTTAACTGATTTTGAACGTGATACACAAGGCGAATTCATTCTGGTTGCTGTTTATAATGATGAAGTTGCCGGATTTATTTCATTATGGATGTCTGGTAATTTTATTCATCACTTATATATAGATGAAAAATATCAAGGCAAAAATATCGGAACAAAACTTTTAGATGAAGCGATCAAAGTCATGAATTCTCCGATTACATTAAAGTGTTTAGCAAAAAATACCAACGCAATACAATTCTATGAAAGTAAAGGTTTTACTGAAAAAGAAAAAGCTTTTTCGAATCACGGACAATACATTTTATATGAATTAACGAAATAAAATTAAGACCCGTTTTTACTGCTGACATACTGTTGTCATACGGCACATTTAGCTTTGCGGTATAAACTTTTAAAAATTAATTTTATGATTAATCAATTACCAAATTTAAACTGGATTAGTGTTTTGCTTGCCTTTGTGGCTTATTTTTTACTTGGCGCTTTGTGGTTTACACTATTCTTTAGCAAATCGTATAAAAAATCGCTGGGTCGTGAAAATGAAATTTTAGAAAACAAGCTCATATTTATCGTTGGTCCCGCTTTATGCTCGTTGGTAATTACAATTGCGAGTGCCGTTTTAGTTTACGCCTTAAATATTTCCTCTTTAAAAGATGGATTTGAGTTTTCCGCATTTATTGGTATCGGTTTTTTAGTGGCAAATACCGTAAACATTGCGATTAATCCAAATATTCCAAAACCAATTTTCTACGGAATCATAAGTGGAAGTTACCATTTAGTGGGAATTTTGATTGTAAACACGATCATAATTGCTATGAAATAAAACATAAAACAATGGAACAAAATGAAATAGAAACTTTTTGTCCGACAAGCCAAGCGGATTGGAGAGAATGGTTGCATGAAAATCATAACTCAAAACAATCTGTTTGGCTTGTTTGTTATAAAAAGAAGGCCAATATTCCCACCATCACCTGGAGCGATGCTGTTGATGAAGCGCTTTGTTTTGGCTGGATAGACAGCGTTCGAAAAACGATCGATAACGACAGGTTTATACAGTTTTTTGGCAAACGAAAACCAAAAAGCGTTTGGTCTAAAATTAACAAAGAAAAAGTACAACGATTAATCGATGACGGATTAATGATGCCTGCAGGTCTTGAATGCATTAAAAAAGCAAAAGAAAACGGTTCCTGGATAATTTTAGATGCTGCCGAAGAATTATTTGTACCGGAGGATCTTGCTAAAGGATTTGAAGCAAAACCGGGTTCTGAAGCGTATTTTTTGAGTTTGAGTAAATCTGCTAAAAAGAGCATTTTACAATGGCTTGTTCTTGCTAAACGTCCTGAAACCAGACAAAACCGAATTAATGAAATAGCAGAACTTGCTGCCCAACAACTAAAACCAAAACAGTTTAGATAATTTACATTTGTAAAATTATTACAATCAAAGTTCATGTAACATTTTTAAAAGATTGCTTACTAATAAATTAGGTGTTTAATTTAAAAAGTAAAATCTTATGCAAAAAATTTCAAGACGTTCGTTTGTAAATAAATTTGGTATTGGTGTTGGTGCTTCGGTTGTTATGACAACGCTTCCATCCTTTTTAGTTCCTTCAGAGAATCAGGAATCTTATAAAGGGAAAAAGATAAATATTGCGCTTTGCGGACTCGGAAATTATGCTGAGATGCTGGCTTACGGAATTGAAAAATCTGAATATTGTACACTTACGGGAATTGTAACCGGAACTCCATCAAAAGCTGAAAAATGGAAAGCGCAATATAATATCCCGAACGAAAACATCTATAACTATCAAAATTTTGATGAAATTATAAACAACAAGAACATAGATTTGGTTTATGTTGTTGTGCCAAACGGCCTGCATAAAGAGTTTGTTATTCGTGCAGCAAAAGCCGGTAAACATGTTATAACCGAAAAACCAATGGCCGTTTCTGTAAAAGATTGCGAAGAAATGATAAAAACCTGCAATGATGCAAATGTGCAATTGGCAATTGGTTATCGTTTGCATTATGAACCTTATCATTTAGAATTGAAACGATTAGGACAAAATAAAGTTTTCGGGCAAGTTCGTTTTATCGAAGCTTCATTGGGATATAAAACCTACGATACAACAAGTAAAGTTAAAGTTGATAAAAAAGACCGCAGCGAATGGCGATTGACCAAAGCATTATCCGGCGGCGGCCCATTGATGGATCTGGGAATTTATTGCATTCAAAGTGCGCGTTATGTTTTGGGAGAAGAACCAATTGCAGTAACGGCTCAATTTGGAACTGTAAATGACAAAGACAGATTTTCTGAAACAGAAGAAAGTATCAGCTGGCAAATGGAATTTCCAAGTGGTGCAGTTGCGAATTGCAATACTTCCTGTGGTTTTTATATAGACAGATTTTATGCCACGGCAGATGAAGGTTTCTTTCAATTAAGTCCTGCGTTGAGTTACGGACCGTTTGAAGGGAAAACTTCAGAAAAAGAATTAAAGTTTCCTGTAATAAATCAACAGAAAACACAATTGGATGAAATTTGTAAAGTATTAGTAGAAAATAAAAAACTACCCAATCATATCACAGGCGAAGAAGGATTAAAAGATATCAGGATAATTAATGCGATTTACAAAGCGGCAGAAACCGGAAAGAAAGTTCAGGTAAAATAAGATTATTTATTTTATTTCGTTTAATTAAGATATTTCAAATTAGTGAAACAAAAATTAAAATAATCAGTCTATACTATCATACAATAGATTTTTAAAAACACTTTTACGTTTATTTTAAATTAATTTTAATAGGATGAGAAAAAATATTTTAATAGGTTTTATGTTCGTTATCGTTTCAGTTTCAGCGCAACAAAAAACAATTCCTTTAAAATTAAATCATCAGCTGGATGGTTTAATTTTAAAGAGAAACGAAGAGCAAAACTTCAGTTTGAATTTCAAAAAAGATACTTATTACGCTATTGTAGCCACGCAGCAAGGCATCGATTTAATTGTTTCACTAAAAGATAAAACCGGAAAAGTAATTCAGGAAGTCGATTCTCCAAATGGAATGTTTGGCCCTGAAAAAATTGTATTTTCTCCTGAAAATTCAGATGCGTTTTCGATCACTGTAAAACCACTTAATGAAGATTCAAATTCACAAGAAGGGAAATATTCAATAGTATTTGAGGAAATTCCAAAAAACTTAAAGAAATTAAACACTGCCGAACTTCTACAGGATTTTGATATTCTTAAAAATGCTTATTACGAAACCAGAATCGGACTTTGGTACAATTCAAGAACACAATTTGACAGTATTTGTAATGTTCAAAAAAGCAAAATAAAAAACAATATGAATGCTTTGGAATTTTATAGAATTCTTGCGCCAATTGTTGCTTTTACGAAAGAAGGTCATTGCAATATTAAACCTTCAGACGAAACAAACGTTTACTTAAAACAAAATGGTACTTACCTGCCCTTTTGTGTAAAAATACTCGACAAAAAAGTATATCTCATTAATGATTTAGAAAACCATAAAACCAAAGGTTTGCAAATTGCTAAAATAAACGGAGAAAATATTGATACCATTTTAAATTACTTTTTGAGTATCGAACCCGCTGACGGTTTTAACGTTACAAGTAAATATCGATGGATAGAAAAAGCTTTTTCAAGATATTATGCACGTTATTATGCACTAAAAAAAGAAGTTTCATTAGAATTAATTGATCCAAAAAGCAATCAAAAAGTCGTATATGAAACTCCAACCTATAATTATAAAGACTTTAATAAGTTGTATAGCAAGATTGTAGAGACAATTCCGAATTATAGTTATAAAGAAGCTGCTACTTTTGCAATTGATGCCGCTACGAGTACAGCGACATTAACAGTCAATACCTTTAATCTTGGAAATTTTAAAGATAAAAGAAAAGGATTTCAGGATTTTTTGGCTAAAAATTTCAATAGTATTGCTGAACAAAAAATCAAACATTTAATTCTTGATGTTCGTAAAAATGAAGGCGGCGAACAAGGAATGGAAGATCATCTTCTGTCTTATTTGATAAATCAGGAATACAAAAAATACAACTATGTAGAGATTCCCGGATTTACTTATTCGTTTATAGAATATACTGATTATAAGGATCAAAAAGATGTTTTAGTTAAAGAATTGAATGAAGATTTTTATCAGTCTAATGATGGAAGATTTATAAATCGTGATGGACATTATATTGGAGAAAAACCCAATGCAAATAATTTTAAAGGCGATGTTTATATTTTAATTAGCGGACTAACATTTTCTGGCGGTTCTGAATTTGCTGCATTGGCAAAAAACAATACAAATGCCAAATTTATTGGTGAAGAAACCGGCGGCGGATATTATGGAAATTCCAGCGGAAGCTTCTTGAAATTCACACTTCCAAACTCAAAAATTACTGGCAGAATTCCGTTATGTAAGTTTGTTGTTGAAGATAAAAACTACGGAATTCCTTTCGGGCACGGCGTATTGCCGGATTATACTATTGAGCCAACAATCGATCAATACTTAAATGGCGAAGATCCTGAAATGGATTTTGCAAAGAAATTGATTCAGAAGTAACGATCATAAAATCAATCAATTTTAAAATTTATCAAAAAATAATCCTATAAAATTTTGCGCAGTTAAATAACTGCATTATATTTGCAGTCAAATAACTGCACAATGGAAATTCGTAGAGATGTTTTTCAGGCTATAGCCGACCCTACCCGCAGGGCAATTTTAAGTTTGGTAGCGGTACAGGCCATGACTCCGGGCACTATTGCCGAAAATTTTGATTCGTCGAGACAAACAATTTCAAAACACATTCAAATACTGAATGAATGCGATTTACTGCATCAAACACAAAACGGAAGAGAAATTTACTATCAGCTAAATCCTCAAAGAATAAAAGAAATAGCCGATTTTATTGAGCCTTTCCGCAAAATGTGGGATGATCGATTTAATACTTTAGAATCGATAATGAAAAACTACCAACCTAAAAAATAACCAATTATGGAATTAAAAACACAAATAAAAGCCGAAGATAACAAGCAGGAAATTATAATAACAAGAGTATTTGATTTGCCGCTGGAATTGCTTTTTAAAGCTTACACAGAAGCTGAAATTGTAGAACAATGGATGGGAACGAAAGTACTGAAACTGGAAAACAAAAAACACGGCGGTTATCAATTTGAAACTTCTGATGCAAACGGAAATGTTGTTTTTAAAGCCAATGGAACTATTCATGATTTTAATTTGAATGAAAATATAACAAGAACATTTGAAATGGAAAATTCTCCTTTTGCTGTTCAGCTCGAGTTTTTAGAATTTGAAAAAATTACAGACAATACGAGCAAACTTGTTATACAAATCGTTTATAAAAGTGTTGATTTAAGAGATCAAATGTTAAAATTACCTTTTGCACAAGGTTTAAATATGGCGCACAACAGATTACAAGATGTTTTAAACAAACTAAAATAATAAATCATGACAAAAAGAAATAAAATTATTTACTGGATTGCCACATTATGGCTGGCTTTAGGAATGTTATCGACTGGAATTGTACAAATAATAAAAATGAAGGAAGAAGTTGATATGATGGCACATTTGGGCTATCCTGTTTATTTTTTAACGCTAATTGGAGTTTGGAAAATCCTGGGTGTTATCGCAATTCTGATTCCAAAAACGCCGTTATTAAAAGAATGGACTTATGCAGGTTTCTTTTTTGCAATGTCGGGCGCAGTATTTTCTCATTTGGCTTGTGGCGATGGCGCTAAAGAATTTTTTGGACCAACATTATTACTTGTTTTAATTGTAATTTCCTGGTATTTTAGACCTGCTGAAAGAAAAATTGTTTTGGTTTAATTTTAAAAATTGCGCAATGAACCCTAAAGTTGATTTTTATTTTGACAAAGAAAAAAAATGGCAGAAAGAACAGGAACAATTACGAAAAATTGCTCTCGATTGCGGTCTTACGGAAGAATTAAAATGGGGAACTCCCTGTTATGTCTTTCAAAAAAGCAATGTTGTTTTAATTCATTCGTTTAAAGAATATTGTGCCTTTTTATTTTTTAAAGGTGCTTTGTTAAATGACACTAACAATATTCTTATTCAGCAAAGTAAAAATGTACAGGCAGCGCGCCAAATTAGATTTACTAATCTTCAGGAAATAATCGATTTAGAATCTATTTTGAAAACATATATTTATGAAGCTGTAGAAATTGAGAAAGCAGGATTAAAAGTTGTACTCAAGAAAACAACAGAGTTTCCGGTTTCAGAAGAATTTCAGCAAAAATTAGATAAAATTCCAGATTTAAAAAATGCATTTGAGGCCTTAACTCCGGGAAGACAAAGAGCTTATCTTTTGCATTTTTCTCAGCCAAAGCAATCTAAAACAAGAGAGTCAAGAGTTGAAAAATACATTCCGATGATATTAGATGGAAAAGGGTTAAATGATTAATATATTTGATGTTAGATTAAATCATCTCAGGCATGAATTCAAAAGAAATACTTAGCCAGCTTGAAAAACTTGGCGATGAAAAAATGAGAATACACAATGCTAAATACGGCGCTGGTGATAACCAGTTCGGTGTAAAAATGGGTGATATTCGTGCCTTGGCAAAGAAAATAAAAACCAATCATGAATTAGCTTTAGAACTTTGGAAAACCGAAAATGTTGATGCCCGATTTTTGGCCGTTTTACTACTTGATCCAAAAAAAATAACTAAAGAAGAACTGACTAAATTGGTAGAATCTGAAAAATTCCCGCACGTTGCAGACTGGCTTTATTCAAATGTTATAAAAGTAAATCCGGATAAAGAGTTATTACGAAACGAATGGATGAAATCATCCAATACGATGGTGGTTCGTGCCGCGTGGAGCCTTACAAGCGGATGCGTTGCAAGAAACCCGGAAGTACTTGATATCCCCGTTTTACTTGATACAATTGAAACCGAAATGCCAAAAGCTGCACCGGAAATTCAATGGACAATGAATTCGGCATTAGCCAATATCGGAATTCATTTTCCTGAATATCGCGAACGTGCTATTGCTATTGGAGAAAAATTGGGAATTTACAGAGATTATCCAACTTCAAAAGGATGTACTTCGCCCTTTGCTCCTATTTGGATCAACGAAATAGTTCGCAGACAGGGTTAATAAAAAGTCACAATAAAATCAAAAGAGATGAAAAGCATTAAAAAAGAAATATCAAAAGAACAATCTCAAGAATTATTTAAGGTTTTAAAATCGCGTTTCGAGAAAAATATGAACCGTCATAAAGGCTTAGATTGGAATACAATACAAGCAAAACTCGAGGCTAATCCTGAAAAATTATGGTCGCTTGATGAAATGGAAAGAACCGAAGGCGAACCTGACGTTGTTGGTTTTGATGAAAAAACCAAAGAATATATTTTTTATGATTGTGCCGCAGAAAGCCCAAAAGGGCGAAGAAGTTTTTGTTATGATCACGAAGCGCTTGAAAAAAGAAAAGAAAATAAACCAAACGACAGCGCGATAAATAGGGCAAATGAAATGGGAATTTCAATTTTGAATGAAGAAGAATATCGCGAATTGCAAAAACTTGGAAATTTCGACACAAAAACATCAAGCTGGATTATAACGCCTTCTGAAATCAGGAAACTTGGCGGCGCCATTTTTGCAGATTTTCGTTATAATACTGTTTTTGTGTATCATAACGGCGCAGAATCGTATTATGCTGCGAGAGGATTTCGCGGTTCGTTAAGAGTTTAAAAACAAAAAAGGCTTCATGATTTATGAAGCCTTTTTTGTTTATTTAATCTTTATCACCTTTTATAAATTTTCCTTCTTTGGTAAATTCCAGGTCAATTTTGTTCGTTAAATCTACGTCCAGATCTTTGTGACCGTAATCGATATGCGTTATTTTTTCATTTGGATAATGCTTCGCTACATAATCTTTAATTACTTGCGGAATAAAATCTGTCGGTATTGGTTTGTTTTCTCCATCAACTTCTCTGTATGATCCGTCTTTCCAGAATTCTACTTCTGTTCCATCTTTTAATATGACTTCATAGCCTTTTTCGCCATGTTCAGCGTCTTTTTTAACAACATCAACAGTTGTATGACTAAAATACTTGGTTATAAAATCCTGAGATGTTTTTGGCAACTCTGTAAATTGAATTTTTTTCTGTGCGTTTGCCGTTATTACAAAACTTAGTAATAATGTGGCAAGTATTATTTTCTTTTTCATGGTTTGTATATTTAGTTATTATTATAACTAATTTAATACAAAAAAGCTTGAATGCCAATCTGTTTAAGAAACCTTTAGTTTTTTTAAATTCTGCTTTATTGGGATAATTAGATTTAAAAACACTATTTTCGATCGTAATAAAAATGAATAATTTCATAGAATGATCCCACAAAAAGCAAAACCTAACGATCACGAAATTTTGACAATAATAACTAAAAAGTCAAAAGCTTATTGGGGTTATTCTGCAGAACAAATTGAAGTTTGGTCAGATTCATTAACGGTTACAAAAAATGATATTGAAACTAAATCAGTTTATAAATTAAACATTGACAATCAAATTGTTGCTTATTATTCTTTTTTTGATGAAGATGAAGAAACTGTAAAACTTGACAATCTTTTTGTTTTGCCGGAATATATCGGAAAAGGAATTGGAGTTTTTTTAATGAATGATTTTCTTCATCGATTAAAAGAAACAAACTTCAAAAAAATAAGACTTCATTCAGAACCAAATGCCGAAATGTTTTATGCTAAATTTGGTTTTATAAAAGTGGGACAACTAGAATCTTCTATCAAAAATAGATATTTGCCTATTTTAGAATTAGAAATTAATAGCAATAAAGAAATCAGGGAATTTTAGGATTCTGACATCAACAAAAACAAATATCTTAATGGATACAGCACTTTGGGAAGAAGTTTTAAATTTTGATTTAGACAATCCGAATGATCAATACGGATTTTCGACAAGATTGGCGTTTGAAAATAGTTGGACATCATTTTTTACTAAAATGGTCATTCTCGAATACAAAAAATTCATGTATTTGGCAGCGACTTCAAATGAAATGGTTTCGCCTTCAGAATCTGTAGATATTGTTTGGCATCAACATTTAATATTTACCAATTCATATTCGGATCTCTGTACGTTATTAGGCAAAAGAATAGAACATATTCCGTCTACGCATAACAGGGCTGACTTTGAGAAATTTCATAAAGCTAAAGAAAGAACCAAAGAACTTTATGAACTAAATTTCGGAAATCAACCGGATGAAATTTGGAATTATAGTAATGAATTAGATTCTTTACACCTGATTAAAAGCACAAATAAAATTTCAACTTTAAAGAAGATCTTTTTAGTTTTCCTTTTCCTTTTAATTTTTCCTATTTATTTCACAATCAAACCTATATTGGTAGAAATTGGTAATCCGGACTTTTTACTTGAATATTTCATATTATTTGGCGCTGCAATTGGTTTATTAGAATTGTACGTCCGATTTAGTTTTAATTCATTTTATAATAAAATAAAGTCAAATTTAATTTTATCAAACCTAAGTCCGTTTGAGTTGGTTTTTATGGAACAAAATAAAATGGAGTTTGTAGTTCATGGCGTTGTCAATAATCTTATCAGCAATAAAAAAATTAAAGTTGTTAGTGATAATAAATTAGAAATAATCGATGGCAATTACACTGAAAATCAATACGAAAATTGTGTTCTTGAAATGATGAAATCCTATCATGCTCCAATGCTTTATTTTCAATTATACAACACCTTAAAAAGAATACCGGCATATAATCAAATACAAAAATCTATAAATCGAATTAAGGAAACCATAACCAATTCAAAACATTTTACATTTGTTATAATAATTGTAATGAGCGTTTTAGGATTATTGTTGAGTATAGGTTTCAGCAGGCTTATTTCAGGAATTTCCAGAGATAAACCAGTGACTTTTTTAGTATTTAGCATGCTATTTTTAGTTGTCGTCTCTGATTATTACCTGAATCGAACCATAAAACACTTATTTGAAAAAACAATTCCTCAATCTTTTAAAGAAGAAAACACAGCAAGTGAAAATGATTGGGAATTGAATTATTTTTTATTAGGAAATATGGTTTTGGTTAATTCTTTTATGCCGTTATTAACGATCAATAATACAAGTAATTTTGGAAGTTCCAATAGTAGTTCAGGCAGTTGCAGCTCTGGCGGAAGTTCATGCGGGAGTTCCTGCGGAAGCTCTTGTGGTAGTTCGTGCGGCGGTTGTGGCGGAGATTAGAACGTAAAATTATCATTTTTGAAAACGTATAAAACATTTACATGAAAAAATTATTTGCAATTATTTTATTTTCAGCACTTCCCTATTTTTCATTTGCTCAAAAATTAAAGGAATTTTATAACGTTCGAAATGCAGAATTTGGTTATTCGTATGTATTGCCCGTTACTATGAGTAAAGAAATAATAGGTACAACAAAAGATTATCAAATATCAATTAATAATTCTGAAGACCTCACATATCGCATAGAGCTATTTAGTGAAAATTATTTTTACAGAAAAGACAAAGCTGCTGAACTTGAAAAATATTATGAAAGAATCATTTCAGGAAAACATCCTGAATTATTGGATTCAAAAATAGTTAGGAAAGAATTCAATTTAGATAAAAATTATTTTATTCTTGTTGGAAATAAAGGTGCAAATTTTTTTATTTGGAAAACCTATGTGTCTGAAGTTCCTGTTAGCGGCGAACTTGTATGTAACACGATGATTTTTCGTTCTTCAAAATCTAAAAACAAAGCTATTGGAAATAAATTAATTAGTGAGTTTGGAGGAATAAAATAAGTATTTTTCCAGATTATTTTTAATTCACTTTTTGCCAAATGACAAATTCTAAAAAAATAACTTTACTTATCTTGCGGTATGAAAGAATTTATAGAATATATACTGCAATTTGGCCATTTAAACCAACAGCAAATAGATTTAATTTCTAAGAAAGCAACTGTAATAGAAATTAAAAAAGACGATTATTTTTCTGAAGCAGGAAAAATAGCGCAACAAGTTGGTTTTGTTTTAGATGGCATTGTCCGTGTTTGTTATTATAACAACAAAGGCGAAGAAATAACCAAATATTTTATTGACGAAAATAATCTTGTAGTCGATTTAGAGAGTTTTGATAACGAAATTCCCTCCACAGCTTATGTACAAGCTATTACAGACTGCAAAATTCTAGTTTTTTCTAAAAAAAGCTGGAAAGAACTTTTTAGCATTATTGTAGGTTGGGAAGCGATTGTATACAAATTGGTTTCGCACGCATTGCGCCAAAAAGTAGAAAGACGAAGCCCGTTGATTACAGAAGATGCTAAAGAACGTTATTTGAAGTTTTTAGAAATATATCCTAATATCGTAAATCGTGTTCCGCTTTCTTTTGTGGCTTCGTATTTAGGAATTACACAATCTTCGTTAAGCCGAATCAGAAAAAATATCTAGTATTTTGCTTTTTGCCAAATGGCAAATGTTTTTATTTTTAAACGAATGACCTTTGCTTCAATAATTTAAAACAATAAAAATGAAATCAGTATTAATTACAGGAGCAAATAGAAGCATTGGATTAGAAACTGCGAAACAGCTTTCGAAAAAAGGATTATTTGTTTATTTAGGAACGCGTGATCTTGAAAAAGGAAATGCAGTTGTAAAAGAACTAAACGAAAACGGATTTGAAAACATCAAAGCCATTCAGATTGATGTTACGAATGTAGAATCAATTTTAGCAGCAAAAAGCGTTGTAGAAAGTGAACAGGGAAAATTGGATATTTTGATTAACAACGCCGGAATAAGCGGAGAATATCCTCAAAAATCCTCAGAAGCAGCAATTACGGCTATTCAAAATGTATTCGACACGAATTTTTTTGGTGTAATTAGCGTTACGCAGGCTTTTTTAGAATTGCTTAAAAAATCAGACAGCCCAAGAATTAGTAATATAACTTCTGGATTAGGATCTTTAACGCTTCACAGTGATCCTAGCTGGAAATATTATGATTTTAAAGCTACGAGTTATGTTACTTCAAAAGCGGCTTTAAATGCCTTTACGATCACTTTAGCGCATGAGCTAAAAGATTTACCATTCAAAGTAAATGCCATCGATCCGGGTTACACCGCAACAGATTTTAATCACCACAGCGGACCAGGAAGTGTTGAAAGTGCAGCTAGTTTTATCATTAAGCATACGTATACGGATGAAAATGCTCCAACAGGAAAATTCTACAGCAATGATATTGAAGATGAAACTGAAGTTAGTCCTTGGTAGGTGTTTCGTATATAATTTAATGCAATTTAAAGGCTAAATCAAAAGTTGATTTATATCTTTGAATTCAATACTTTTTTAGAAGTTTGGTTTGCCTATGTAAACCAAACTTTTAAATTTATAAGCAATTTGAAAATATTTGGTTTGTTTAATTATAAAAAAATATTGTAAAAAAGGAATGCATTATGGATATACGTTTATTGGTATTGCGAACAGGCAACACAAAACAACTTGCCGACTTTTATAGCTTGTTAGGATTAAGTTTTGATTATCATAAACATGGAGATACTCCATTTCATTACTCAACTACGATCGGGCAAACCGTATTAGAAATATATCCATTGACAAAAAGCCAGAAGGAACCCGATAAAAATTTACGTTTAGGCTTTGGAATTGATAATTTTGAAGAAACTATTGAGAAATTAAAAAATTTAAAAATTATATTTTCAGTCGAACCAATACAAACTGAATTTGGACTTATGGCTATTATTTCGGATCCTGACGAAAGAAAAATTGAACTTTATAAGAATAATTCCAAAGAATAATATAGAATTGCCAACATGACAAAGGAAGAGTCTATTAAAGAATATTACTTTAGAATTAATAAAAGTATAGATTACATTAAAGAAAACCTTCATGAGGAACTTTCTCTTGAAAAACTGGCATCTTTGTCTAATTTTTCGAAATTTCATTTCCACCGAATTTTTAAGCTTGTTACGGGAATTACAGTAAATGAATTTATTAAAAAAGCAAAAATAGAAAGAGCACTCTTTTTCTTAATGAATAATCCTTCTAAAACTATAAATGAAATTTCTATCGATTGTGGCTTTTTAAGCATGTCATCTTTTTCGAGAAGTTTCCGCGAATTACAAAAAACAACTCCAAGCGCGTGGAGAGAATCCCATAAAAAAAGCAATATTGGTACAATGAATAGCAATATTGGAAAAATGCAATCAGAAATCGAAAATTACCTTGCACTCAAATTAAACAACTTAAAAAACAGTAAAATGAGTGAAGCAATTAAACTTGATTTTAAAATTGAAAAAATCGAAGAATTTAATGTGATTTATGTTCGAAATCTGAATATTCACAACCATGAAAGCGAAACATTTGGTAAAATGTTCGATCAGCTTTTTAGCTGGGCTGCTCCCAGAAATCTGATCAATTTTCCTGAAACAAAAGCATTAACAGTTTACAGAAGCAATGCCAATTTGGAAGGAATGCTTCAGGCAGATGTTTGTTTGTCTGTTTCGGATAAAATGGTTGGTGAAGGATTAATTGGAAATACGATCATAAGTGGTGGTTTATATGCTATTTTTCATAAAGAAGCGCCTATAACAGAATGTTTTAAAACATGGAATTATATTTATGATGTTTGGTTTGAAGAAAATGGATATCAGCCAGACAACAGAAATTTCTTTTTAAGCCATTTAAATGACCCGAAAACACATCCGGAAAACTTTCATATTATTGATATTTATATTCCAATAAAACTTCTTTAACGATTCGTTCGCAAATCTCTAAATTTCCATTTAATGAAATTATCATTTTTGATCTTATTTTCCTTTACAGGAAAAGGTATCATTTTTAATCTTAAAGTGCGATATTCATAGAATATCAATTTTATAAAAAATCCTGAAGTGCCAAAATACGTCAGGATTTTTTTTGTTTATAATTCTAAAGCATTATCAATAAGTAAGTTTCATGATAAATAAAATTTCATTTGTAGATTTTATTTATATATTTGATATATCAAATACTTTTTAAAACTAATTATTATGGTGCATAAAAATCCAACGGGAACGGTTCTCTATACTATTGAACAAACCATAAAAGAATACCGGAAAATTTGCCAAAAAAATATTGAAAAAATAGTCAGCGATATTACTGTCGATCAATGTTTGGTGCTTATCATTTTAAATGAAAATGCTAAAATTGCTCAAATCGAAATTGCTAAACTAATTTTTAAAGACAACGCTTCTATTACCAGAATAATTGAATTGATGGTAAAAAAAGATTATTTGATAAGAGAAGTAAATGCAATTGATAAAAGAAAATCTAATCTAATAATTACTCAAAAAGGCATTCAGACCATTGAGTTGCTTAAACCAGTGATCGCACAGAATAGAAAAACGGCATTAAACGATTTGTCTCTTGATGAAATTGAATTTCTGGATAAAATCCTTCATAAAATAATTTCAAATTGTAAAACTCTATAGATATGAAACACGCTATTACTTTTCTGATACTACTATTTTCGGTTTGCATTTACGCTCAAAATGAAACTTTAAAAAAAGAAATTTCTTTAAATGAAGCTGACAAAAAACAAATACTGGATTCTTTAGTAAAACAACTTGAGGAATTCTATATAAAACCAAATGCTGTTGGCGATATAAAGAAAAAACTGAATGAAAATTATAAAAAAGGAATTTATAAAAACATTTCAGCACAAAATGAATTTGCTTCTAAACTTTCGGCAGATCTTCTTGAAATTAGTAAGGATTTGCATTTTAGAATAATGTATGATCCGCAATGGAATGAGGATCATTTAAAAATTTTAGATAAAGAAAACGAAAAGAAAATTAAAGCAGAAGAATTATCAGAAGCTAAAAAGAAGAATTTCGGGTTTGAACAAGTCAAAATTTTAGAAGGAAATATTGGTTATCTTCAATTTAATTATTTTGAAGATCCAGCAATTGCAAGCGAAACAGCAACATCTGTTATGCAATTTTTAAGTAATACGGATGCATTAATTATTGATTTACGTAAAAATAATGGCGGCGCAATGGAAATGGGACAATTCATTACTAGCTATTTTTTTGCAAATAAAGAATTGCCGCTTTATAAATATTATTATTACGAAAAAGGCAGAAAAAAAATGGACAGAGAAATGTGGTTATTGCCTTCTGTGCCGGGCAAAAGACTAGATGATATTGATATTTATATTCTAACAAGCGGAGCAACTTTTTCTGCAGCAGAATGGATGAGTTATTCTCTTCAAAATTTAAAACGTGTTACTATTATTGGAGAAAAAACGGCTGGTGGCGCCCACCCTATCGATCGCAAAATATTGCCTCATGGTTTTTCTGTAAACATACCTTTTGGAGAAGTAAAAGATCCTGTTACAAACCTCGATTTTGAAGGAAAAGGCATTCTTCCGGATGTTTTGTGCAAAAGTGAAGAAGCCATAAATACTTCTCATTTGTTGGCTTTAGAAAAATTATCTCAAAAAAATAAAGATTCAGTAAATACAAGTTATAATTGGCTTGTTCCTATTATTAAAAACAGACAAAAACCAGCAGTTATTGACAGCTCGATTTTAAAATCTTATCAAGGTAAATACGGCAAATCTGAATTGGTATTTGAGAATACTATTTTATATTATAAGTGGAATAATGCAGTTAGTTTTTTGCTTATACCTTTAGAAAAAGATCTGTTTTTGGTGGATGGAATTGATAACTTCAGAATTAAAATCGTCTTTGAGGATAATGTTGTCACAGCAATAAAAAGAGTATATGAAGATGGTCTGGAAAGAATTTATAAAAAAGATTAAATTTGTATCTAGATAACTAAAAACTAACCAAATGGGAGATTTAAAAAACCAGGCAGAAAACACTTCTTCATCTGCCGATAATACGCCAAAAGTAACAGGAATTGGCGGTATTTTCTTTTTTACAGATAATCCGAAAGAAACGAGAGATTGGTACGCGAAAAATTTAGGATTTGAGACCAATGATTGGGGCTCAACTTTTGAATCCAGAAACCTGACTAAACCTGAAGAAATAGAATCTACGCAATGGAGTCCTTTCAAAAAAGGAGATGAATACTTCTCGCCTTCCAAAAAAGATTTTATGATTAATTACAGAGTTCAGAATATTGAAGGACTTGTAAACAAACTAAAAGAAAACGGAGTAACGATTCTTGATGATATTGCCACGTACGATTACGGAAAATTTGTGCATATTATGGATGCAGATGGCAATAAAATAGAACTTTGGGAACCAGCTTAATACGTCATAAACAAATATAGAAATATGGAATTAGTTGAATTAAGTTTTGATGACTATTTTATTACCACAGATCGCAATAAAATGGACATTGTGGCTATTCATGATTTTTTATCAAAATATTCAGGCTGGAGCGACAATATTCCGTTTGAAAGAGTAAAAACTTCTATTGAGAATTCTTTAAATTTTGGAGTTTTTCATAACGATAAACAAATTGGATTTGCGAGGGTAATTTCAGATTTTTCGACAATTGCATATTTGGGTGATATTTATGTTTTAGAAGAATATCGTGGAAAAGGGATTTCGAAAAAACTCATGGATACTGTGATACAACATCCAAATCTGCAAGGATTAAGAAGATGGATTTTACTAACTTCTACTGCTGATTGGTTATATGAAAAATATGGTTTTAATAAGTTGCCTAAGCCGGAAATTTATATGGAGTTATTTAATCCTAACATTTATAAGTCTTTAGAATAAAAAAAAGAATTAAATTTGAATGTAGTATTAGTAATATAAAGATATGAAAAAAGATAAAACAAGTCGTACAGCGCAATATATGGCTCTTTTTAGAGCATTAGAAACAGAACGTGATTCAACCGATCAATTATTTTCAGATTCTTATGCAATCCATTTTCTTGAAGCTAAATTGAGATTTGCTGCACGTATGTCCAAATATTCAATTATTAGAAAATATATTAGTAAAAAAATTCAAAAGAAAATTCCGGGAGCATTTTCTTCAGGAATTGCCAGAACAAAATACATTGATGATTTATTAAAACAATCCATTTCTAATGGAGTAAAACAAGTAATAATTTTAGGTGCCGGTTTTGATACAAGGGCATTAAGGCTTGATTTTTTGAAATCTGTTCCGGTAATAGAAATTGATCATCCGAACACATCAAATTTTAAAACTGTAACCTATCAAAAAAGTATTGGCAGTCTTCCTGAAAACATTGCTTTTTATCAAATAGATTTTAATAAACAAAGTCTTGACGAATTAGCAATTGAGCACAATTTTGATTTTAGTAAGCCTACAACCATTATTTGGGAAGGCGTAACGAATTATTTAACTGAAACTGCCATAAAAAGAACATTTAGCTTTATTTCAAATTTTCCAAAAGACAGCTACGTTATTTTTACTTATGTTCACAAAAAAATACTCGAAAATCCGGGTTCATTTTTAGGGGGCAAAAAACTATTGAAAGATCTTGATAAACTTGAAGAAAAATGGACTTTTGGTTTTCTGCCGGAAGAATTACCGGATTATTTAAAACAGTTTAATATGAGTCTTATAGAAGATAAAGGCGCTCTGGAATACCGTGAAATCTATCTACCAAACCGACCTGAAAAAGGATATGAGTTTTACAGAGTTGCTATGGCAATAAAACAATAAGTAAGAATATAAGAAGCAAGATGCAAGATAAAGCTCGATTATTTCTAATCGAGTTTTACATTCCCGGCCAATATAAAAAGTTGAATTTATGACCATCAGGATCAGCAAAACCAAAAGTATAACCTTGTTGAAAATTTTCCGGATCTGAGAATATTGTTCCACCTATTTTTTTAATTTTTTCAAACCATTGATCAACCTCTTCCCTGCTGTCTGCAGATAAAGAAAAAATAGTTTCGTTTTCAATTTTAGTATTGGCTAATTTGCCTTTTAAAGCCGTTTTTTCAAATCTTTCGGCGGTAAAAAAGTTAATTATAAAATTGTTTTCAGCAAATATGAAACTTACCAATTCGTCGGTTTCTTTTCCGTTTTGTTTGAAACCCAAATCAGAATAAAACTGAATTGTTTTTTGTAAATCATGCGAAACGAGGTTTCCCCATATTAATCTAATTTTCATAACTTTAGTTTTTTAATGTATGATTTAACTAAGTTAAGAATTTTAAATTTATATAATATCTTACAAACACCTTTTACTAACCTAATATTAAGGAGATTAATTATTATATTCGTTGAGAAACAGACTTAAACCTATGCATAATAAAAATATAAAGAGAATTTTATCTACAGCCGGAATATTGCTTTTCTTTCTTCCGTTTTTTCAAATGTGTTCCGATAGCTCTCTTAAAACTAGAAATCTGGTTTTTAAAAGTCAATCAGATTCTAGAAATCAATTAGAAAAAAACAGAGATTTTGAACAAGCTAAAAAAAGTGCAACTTTAACGGGTTATGATTTAGCTTTAAATTTTGAAATTTCGGTGTTGTCTATATTTACAGTAATCATGTTTCTAAATTTTATCATTTGGGTTTTTACATTTCAAAATTTCGAAATAGGAATTCTTACGTTTTTAAATGCCTTATTATCGTTGGTTGCTTTTATCATTTTGGTTTCGATAATTCCCTTTGGACAACTGAGATATGGAATATTTTTATTTCAATTAAATTCTTTACTTCTCTGTTATTTTGTTTTTAAAAAAGAATAAAAAAGCGGCTACGTTAAACAAAACTAATATGTATGACTTTGAAAAACTTACATTTATGAAAATCAAATTTTTTATTTTATTGATACTGATTCTTTCTCGTAATTCTGTTTTAGCTCAGGATAAAAAGACCGAAATTATTAGCTTTCTCAAAAAAGAAATGGGCGAAAAAAAAATCCCGGGTTGTCAGTTGGTTGTCCTTAAAAATAATAAAATCCTATTCTCTGAAGCGCTTGGTATTGCTAATGTACCGTTTTCAATACCTGTAAAAAAGAATACCATTTTTTCTATAAATTCTATCTCCAAAGTTTTTGCCTCAGTTGCTGTGATGCAATTGCAAGAGCAAAATAAACTTAATATTAATGATCCTATTTCGCGTTATATAGATTCTATTCCTGAAAATTGGAAAAAAATAACCATCAAACAATTAATGAGCCATACATCCGGACTTCCTGATATTGAGGATGAAAAAGGTTTGATTGGAGATAAAGGACAAGATTCGGCCTGGGCAAAAGTCAAAAAGTTACCATTGCAAGCCGAAATTGGCGAAAAGTTTAATTATAATGCCACCAACTATTATATTTTGCAACGTATTATTGAAAAATGCAGTGCAACAACCTTTGAAAAATTTGTCCGCAAAAATCAGTTTGATGTAGTAGGAATGAAACAAATATATTATGGAAATTCTTATGATGTAATTGAAAATAAATGCCCGACTTATAGCTATTATAATCAGGACAAAATAACGAATGAATATATCAAAGGCAACAAATTAAAGGAAACATACGAAGAATTCCCGTCAAAAATGATAACCGATGCCGGTGCATTTACAACTGCTGAAGAAATAGCAAAATGGATCATTGGCCTGCAATCGGGTAAACTTCTTAAAAAAAATGAAGATATTAATACGATTTGGGAGCCTGTAAAACTGAACAATGGATCTTATGATGGTTTTGGTGGACTTTTAAATGCGTATGCTTTGGGGTGGCCAGTTATTACCAGACAAAACCACCCTGCAGTTGCACCTCTTGGCGGTGGACGCGCAGCCTTTATTATTTATCCAAAAGATAATCTTACGATCATTTTTTTTACAAATCTAACTGGTGTTTCTCCGGAAGAAATCATTGAAAAAATGGCTCGATTTTATATTCCGGATATTGGGAATTAGAAAAAAGCAGAATCTCAAAAAAAAGCCGTTTCAATTGAAACGGCTTTTTTTTATTGAATTTTCTTTACAAATGCGCTATAAACATTATCACTAATGGAGGTTCGCAGATAAACTTCGTTTTCATCTTTTGTTTTAAACTCAAATTGAATTAAAGCAGCATCAGAATAATAAAATAAAGAATTATCATCACTTGTAAATTCAAGATTTGAAATAGGTTTGGTCGTTAATTTTGCATCAAATGCAATTTCACCATTTGTTAAGTCTAATTGAAAAAGTTTTGCTTTACGGGTATATCCCCAAACATTATCACTTTCTTCAACTATATATTCGACATTATCGCCTTGAAAATCAGTTTTCCAAAGCTGAGTTCCTGTTTTTGAATCCAGAGCGTATACAGAAGAAACTTCTGTGCCTTGTGCCCCAAAATAGACTTTTTTGTCTTTGCAAAATATACGTTCCTTGATATTCGATTGATTTTCAGCTAATTTAAATTGCCATAAAATATCCAGTTTATCAGGGCTTAAGGCAAAAACTATATCTTTTTCATTTGCTATAAATATGTTTTCACCATCTGTTACAGGTTTTCCGTGTATAGGTTCCTCAAATGTTTTTTGGCTAAGAAGTTTTCCTGTATTTGCTTCAAAACTATACAAAGAGTTACCACTTTGGGTAAAAATTTTGTTGTCAAAATAAAGCACCGGAATATCATTATTTGTAGATTCCAGCTTATAATTCCATATTAAACTACCATCTTTTGTATCAAGAGCGTAAATATTACCATTTTGAGTCGTTATAAACAGTTTTCCATCATTTATAACTGGTACTTGATCTTTTAATACAATTTGATCTGTAACATTACCAATTCTTGATTTCCAAAAAGCAGTACCGGTTTGGTTATCAATGGCAAAGATTTCACCGTTAATAAACGGAACGTAAATAACGCCATCATTTAGTGTTATTTTATTGGCGCACATTTCAGTAAAAGCATCTTTAGCTTTTACAGTCCAGGCAATTTGCTCAGATTCTAAATCAAATGAAAAAAAGGTGCCGTCGTAATCATAAATTAAAATTAATGCTTCGTCTAACGGAACTTTTGCAACAGGTTTTGTGGCTTTATTAGAGACGATATCATTAGTGCTTAAATCTTTATTGTTAGAATAAATATTTTTACCTGGTTTTGAGATCGTTGCCGTTTGCCCAAAGATATTTATAACAGTAAATACAAATAAAAGAGTTATTAGTTTTTTCATTTTAAAATTTGGGGTTTTATGATTTGATTTCTTTTATAGCAATAAATTTGCCAAACAATAATATCTATGTCAAATGTAGTAAAAAAATATTACAGGATTTTAGAAGTTATAACGTCTTTAAGTTCAAAAAAAGTAATAAACAGAAAAGAAAAGCTTTTAAATAATTTCTTATATTCGATTGAAGAATAGTCAACTAATTGTTTAAAGCTAACTAAAAAAAGTTGTATTAATGCCATTTATGGCAAGTATAAGAGAATTAGCTATCAACAGAAAAACTGTTATAAAAGAAAAATGAACAGGAACTTTCAAACTTTTCCAATATTGATTACCGAAAGGTTTACGCTTCGAAAAATTTCAAAAAGTGATTCCGAAGAAATATTGCAATTGCGATCGGACATAGAAATAAATAAATTTCTTGGCAGGAAACCAAGCAAAACATTACAAGATGCTTTAAATTTCATCAACAGTATAATTGAAAATGAAAGTGATGAACTTTTTTATTGGGCAATTACAAAAACTGGTGAGGATAAACTAATTGGTACAATTTGTTTATTTGAGTTTTTAGTCGATTTAAAAAAATGTGAAATCGGATATGAGCTTCTTACTGAATATCAGAATCAGGGAATTATGATTGAAGTTGCAAAGAAGGTTTTAGAATATGCAATTAATGCGCTTAGACTAAAAACGATAGATGCACAAACGCATAAAGATAATCAAAGCTCAACTAAACTTCTTTTAAAATTGAATTTTAAGAAATTGGATGATGTAGTTGAAAATAATCCAAATCTTATTTTGTTTCGATTGATAATTTAAGCAGAGTTGTAAAAAAAGAGTTGTAAAAAATATAAGAACAAAAAAAACTCCAAAGTCTTATGATTTTGGAGTTTTTACTTTTTAAAGATTTATTTTTCTTTTATTATTTTCTCTAAATATTCGACTTTATCTTTTTCAGCCTGAACTAAACGTTCGTAAAGTTCTACAACTTTATCAAGCGGATTAAAGCTAGGTTGGATATTGATTGCGTTTAATGTTGAATTGTCATGGCTATTAAATGTATTATTGATAACACTTAATAAGATTTCATCATTATAGTTTTTAATAGCTTCTGCGCTTACACCAAGTACTTTTGCAATTTCAGCCAGTTTTGAATCATCTATAGTTTCGCTGTTTTCAATAGCAGAAATCGCTTGCTGGCTAGTGCCTAAAGCTTGCGCCAATGCTTCCTGTTTCATATCGCGAAGTTCACGAATGCGGCTTATGTTTCTTCCGATATGTTTTGGTTTTGTTATTGTGCTCATAATTCAAAGATAATAATTAAGTATAAAAAACAGGAACTGTAAAAAACATAATTTAAAATGTAAACTACAGATGTTGATGGGGGCTTGAGACAAAAATACAATTTTTCTTATAAGTATTGTGTTTTCCTTTTGTCGGATTTCCGGTTATAGACATTAAACTAGCTATTTGTAAAGCCTCCGTTAATTGTAGTTTTTTTGTTTTGTTATTTCAGAAATGTAATTTTTTAAATTTTCACTTTCTTTATTTTGTAACAAGGATAAATAATGGGTTAATAGTTCTTTGTCGTTTAAAATTTCATGAATGACATATAGACATCCCATTTTATGATGTTCATCATCAATAGTTTCCCATGAAATTTTTATTATTTTTTTTATGTCCGAATAACCAAGTTTTCCAAGTGTAATTAAAGCTAATCTTTTGGTATATTCATTTTTTTCATTGTAAAACACAAGCAATATTTCCTCAATTTCCTGAGTTAAAGAGCTAATTTTTTTAAATGAAGATACAAATTGAGATTTAGCATCGTCTAATTCAACTTTGTTAATCTTAGAAAGTGTTTTACTAAGATTTATAAAATCATTTTTTTTAAGATTTCCTAGATTAGATAATTGTGATCCCGTTGAAAGCCATGCAATCATTCTGCCTCGATCCCAATTACGTGAAATTAGATAAAGTAAATTTTCTTCATCTTCTTTATCTAAGTTTTTTATTAGATCTTTTTCTAATAACTCAGAATAAAAATCTTCAATTTCATTCCAGTCTGGATAACCTGCATCGTCAAATAAAAGCTCTTGAATATTTTGTTGAGAGTAATTTTCAGAAAGCCATTTTCTGAAATTAAAAACTAAGTCTTGTAGCTTTAGCTTAATGTCTTTCATGAAATTATCGTTTAATTATATATCTGGAGCTGTATAATTTTTTATCTTTTAATCATTTAATAACTTTCCTATTCTTCTCATTTCTTTACTATATGCTTTTCTAAAATCAATTTGGTCGTAATTTGTCAATTCTTCCCAAACAATATTTATGGGGTTGTAATTGACGCCTTTAAAATCTGTTACAATTATGGGAAAATCAAAATTAGTTTCCAGATTCCAATTTATTTCTTTTTTAGAATTCATTTTTATTACCTGTCCAATATAAGCAACCAAATTATCATAAATTTCAGTCATTGCTTTTACATTACCAAAATCAAAAACTAATTTTGATAATAAATCAAGGCTTTTTGTTGAATAATTTAATTGATTAATATCTGTTTCAAGAATTCTTGCTAAGTCTTTTTGTAATTGATCAACCTTATTTATTATAGAATTTTTATTTTTTGAATAAAATGACCAATGTTGAAAATTACTATTCCTGCCATTTTCCTTGTCCTCTTTCATTCGTTTGAGTTTGAACACGAAATTATCAAAATATTCTTTCTCAAATATTAGACCTTGCCCGCCCTTTTTCTGGTTCGCTTCTTGAATATATAGTATTCTATTTCTACTAATTAAGAAAACTTGATTTAATATAAAATTTCCATTATCAAATTCTTCAGTAAGGAAATTTGTGTATTCTTCGTTCAATATACCTTCTGAATTGACCAATTCAAAAGTTTCTGTTTTAGATAATTTTTCTATGTTTGGTTTTCCCATAAAATATGAAGCAATTGTGTATAGGTTTTAAAAGAGTTAATTTAACTGTTTTAAAATTATTATGGCATAAATTAAAAAATGAAAAACGAAATTGAAATAATATATTATTCTAATAATTCCAATAAGTTTCCGGTGAAGAAGCCGTTGTGTTCATTTCACCATTAACTAGCATTTTTAAAAGTTTAAATGAATGCTGATATCTGTCTTTAACTTTTTCTATTCCTGATGATGACTCCCATCCTGAGCTATTGACTGTTTTTTCAAATTCTTTTGAGTCGGTGAATTCCAATTTCCCATTTTCAAAAATTATATTCATGGCTCTTCTTCTCATTTCATGTAAATTAGAACCTGTTATATATTTGTCGGTTGATTCGATTTTTTCAATTATTATATCGATCAATTCAATTATTTGCGCTTTCCTTTCATCAGTAATAATGAACTCTTCAAGTTCCATTGACATTCCGCCATATATAAGTGGCAATGATTGTATCGCTAATTCATATTTGAATTCATTAATCCATTCTATTGAGTCGAGTTTTTGAGTTTCAATTTCATTTATCAGGCATAATTGCATAGCTTCAACAAAGCCATGTTTTGCCCAAAATCCATTTTCTTTAATATTAACGAAACTGCTTGCCATTTTCTATGTTACCTATTTGTGTGTTTTTACTAAGATAGAAAACTATTCTTTATAAACTATCAAATGAATTTTTAATGAATCTATACAGAAGCTGTAGAAAAATATAAAACAAAAAAACTCCTTAATTTCTTAAGGAGTTTCTTGGTGGGCGATGAGGGGTTCGAACCCCCGACCCCCTCGGTGTAAACGAGGTGCTCTGAACCAGCTGAGCTAATCGCCCTATTTTATTAGGTTGCTATCATTACTGATTGCGAGTGCAAATATACAGCTAGAATTCGTATTTGCAAGCGTTTTTAGAAATAAAATGAAATAATTTATTGCAATTTTATTTATCGATCTATTTTTCAGCTTTTTAAAAAGAAAATAAAAATTGCCTTTTTCTTAGTATTAAGTTAAAAAATGAAATCTGGTACTCTAATTAATAATATTCTTTTGTATTCACTTGCTATAATCATACATTTGCATACCTTAATTGTATATTCAAATGGCAAGATACCAAGAAAATGATTTACCGAAAGCTAAATTAGACTCTAACTCACTTCAAAAAGCACTCCGAATTTTTAAATATGGTAAAAATCATAAATGGAAATTTTTTCTAGGCTTAATTTTTCTCTTATTAACCAGCGCTACTGCCCTCGCCTTTCCTAAGTTAATGGGAATGCTGGTAGATTGTGTAACCAATAAAGATTTAAACAGAGCTAACGAAATTGCTCTTGCACTTTTGGTTATATTAACGCTGCAAGCTGTTTTTTCTTTTTTCAGAATTTCTCTTTTTGTAAATTTTACCGAAAACTCGTTGTCAAATATTCGTTTCGCACTTTATGAAAATTTGGTAAAACTGCCAATGTCTTTTTATTCTCAAAAACGTGTTGGAGAACTTAACAGCAGAATCAGTGCCGATATTTCGCAATTACAAGACACTTTTACGACAACCATAGCGGAGTTTTTACGTCAGTTAATCTTAATTATTGGTGGTTTTATTATTTTAGGAAATATAAGCCCAAAATTAACGCTTATGATGCTCGCAATTGTGCCAATCGTAGCAGTTGCAGCAGTAATATTTGGAAGATTTATTCGTAAATACGGTAAAAAAACACAAGATAAAGTAGCAGAAAGCCAGGTTATTGTTGAAGAAACATTGCAGGGAATTAGCAATGTAAAAGCTTTTGCTAACGAATGGTATGAAATTCAGCGTTATAAAAACAAGATTAAAGAAATTGTAAAAATTGCCATAAAAGGCGGTCAATACAGAGGTTATTTTGCTTCGTTCATAATTTTATGTCTTTTTGGATGCGTTGTTGCCGTAGTTTGGTACGGAATCACGTTGACTATTAAAGGTGAAGTTGAAGGCGTTGGAGATTTGATTTCATTTGTACTTTATACCACATTTATAGGTGCTTCTTTTGGAGGAATTGCTGAAATGTATGCACAAATTCAGAAAGCTGTTGGAGCAACAGAACGTGTTTTTGAATTGTTAGAAGAAATTCCGGAAGATATTAAAGCAAACTCAAAATCATCATCAGCTATAGAAAAAATAAAAGGAACTGTAAGTTTCAATAATGTTGCTTTTAGTTATCCTTCCCGAAAGGAAGTTCAGGTTCTTAAAGATGTAAACTTTAAAGCTGAATTTGGTCAGAAAATTGCAATCGTTGGACCAAGTGGTGCCGGAAAATCTACTATTTCTTCTTTATTATTGCGTTTTTACGACATTACTTCTGGAGAAATTCTGGTTGACGGGAAAAATATTTATGATTACGATTTAGAAAATCTTCGTGGTAATATGAGTATTGTTCCGCAGGATGTTATTTTATTTGGAGGAACCATTAGAGAAAATATAGCATACGGAAAACCGGATGCTACAGAAGAAGAAATTATGTTGGCTGCTAAACAAGCCAATGCATTAAATTTCGTAGAAGGATTTCCTGAAAAATTCGAAACTTTAGTGGGTGAACGTGGTGTAAAATTATCTGGCGGTCAACGTCAGCGTATTGCAATTGCAAGAGCACTGCTTAAAAACCCAAGTATATTGATTTTAGATGAAGCTACATCATCACTAGACAGCGAAAGCGAGAAACTGGTTCAGGAAGCATTAGAAGTATTAATGGAAGGAAGAACAAGTATTATTATTGCACACCGCCTTTCGACAATTAGAAACGCTGATAAAATCCTGGTTTTAGACAACGGAAAAATTACCGAAGAAGGAACACATCAGGAATTAATAAACCTGGAAAACGGAATTTACAAAAACCTAAGTAATCTTCAGTTTAGTAATTCTTAAATTAGAATTTTCAATTTTTAAATTGCAAATTTC
The DNA here is from genome assembly GCF_009707955.1 of Flavobacterium sp. LC2016-13. Taxonomy (GTDB): domain Bacteria; phylum Bacteroidota; class Bacteroidia; order Flavobacteriales; family Flavobacteriaceae; genus Flavobacterium. The sequence continues at coordinate 639,519 of NZ_WMDQ01000002.1, forward strand.
AATAAAAAATCCAGAATTTATATTCTGGATTTTTTTTGTGCTTATTTTGTGTCATTTCGACCGGAGGGAGAAATCACATCCAGAGAGCAACGAACCGGAATTCCGTTATGTGATTTCTCCCTCCGGTCGAAATGACACAAACTTTGTCTACAACAACAAACCCGACAGGTTTTTAAAACCTGTCGGGTTTACCAACACAACGGAATAAAAAAGCTCCAATGAAAATTGGAGCTTTTTTTATGTAAACTGTAAACTGAGACTGAAAACTATTTCCCTTTTCTTCTCTTACGTTCTGCTTTTATCATCGATAATTCACGGCTTGTTTGTCCGGCTACAGATGTGTTTTCTTCAGCACGACGAATCAAATATGGCATAACGTCTCTAACAGGCCCAAAAGGCAGGTATTTAGCAACATTATAACCATTTTCGGCAAGGTTGTAACTAATATTATCACTCATTCCGTACAATTGCCCAAACCAAATTTTATTATCGTTAGTTGCAATTCCTTTTTCCTTCATCATTTTCATCAATTTGTATGAACTCAATTCGTTGTGAGTTCCTGCAAAAATTGACATTATATCTAAATGCTCTAACATATATTGTACAGCAGCATCATAATTAACATCGGTTGCTTCTTTAGAAACACAAATTGGCGAAACATAATTTTTTTCTTCCGCTCTTTTGTTTTCTTTTTCCATGTAAGCGCCACGAACCAATTTCATTCCAATAAAGAAACCTTCATTTTTGGCAATCTCATGCAATTTTTTCAAATAATCCAAACGATCCCAACGGTACATTTGTAAAGTATTAAAAACAATTGCTTTTTCTTTATTGTATTTACGCATCATTTCGGTAACTAAATCATCAGCAGCATCCTGCATCCAGCTTTCTTCACCATCAATCAATAAGGCAACATCTTTTTTGTGAGCTTCGCTGCAAACATGATCAAAACGAGCCACTACTCTATCCCACTCTGCTTGCTCATCTGGAGTTAACGTTTGTTTTTCTCCTAATTTTTCATACAATTCAAAACGACCAAAACCTGTTGGCTTGAAAACAGCAAACGGAATCGCTAAGCGCTCTTTTGCAAATTCAACCGTTTTTAATGTCATTTCTAAAGCTGCATCAAACTGAGCCTCTTCTTCTTTTCCTTCAACTGAATAATCTAATACAGACGAAACGCCTTTAGTAAACATTTTATCCACTACAGTTATACAGTCATTTTCATTTACTCCTCCACAAAAATGATCAAAAACCGTTGCACGAATCAATCCTTCAACCGGAAGATGTGCTTTTATAGCAAAATTAGTAACTGCAGTACCAATTTTAACCAAAGGTTCGCTGTCGATCATTTTAAAAAGAAAATAAGCCCTGTCAAGTTCGGTATCACTTTTTAGTGAAAATGCAACTTGAGTGTTATCGAATATTTTTTCCATTAAGTTTAGTTTTTGTGCAAAGATATAGACTGTTTTGAATATTATTTACTAAAACGTATCATATTTTTTAATATCATTAATCAGTTCAAAATTGTTTTATATTTAAAAAGTAAGATTTTACTTTATTTTTTTATGTATTTTTGCAAAAGAAATAAAAATATCATGAATAATACGATCGAAAATATAATAAACGAAACCAAAGGGAAACAGGCTACATCCGGTTTTGTTGTTCTTTCTTTTATATGTTCTCTGTTAATTATTGACTTTTTCCCTTATTTTAAGACCTTAGAGATCATTAATCCGCAGTTTTTATATTTATCGCTTTTAAATGTAATTATGGGCATTTATTTTTATGCCAATTCTAAAGCCATTTCTCAGGATATCTTACCTATTTTTAAACGTAATTCTGTTTTTAAACTTTATTTAGTCTTTGTTTTACTTTGCGGGATCTCTGTTTTTTCAGCCAAAAACACATCACTTGTATACACAAAACTGACTCAAATAATTATTATTTTCTGCCTTTTTATAAACCTTACTATTTTACTGAAAAACAAGCTGGATTTGGTTTACAAAATTGTATTCATCGTAAGTATTTCAGCCTTAATTCAATCTTGGCAGCAACTTTGTCATTTTGTAATTATTCCAAGAAATGCTTCAATTATCGATCTTTTAAATAATATGAAAGGAAACACAGGAAACATTAATATACTTGCTGCCAGCCTTACTATTAAAGTTCCGTTTCTGCTATGTGGTATAACACATTTTAATAAATACAAAAAATGGTTTACTGTTTTTTGCTTGTTTTCAGTTACTGCCGTTATCTTTTTAACAGGCGCCAGAACTCCGCTTATCAACTTGTTTTTAATATTTAGTATTTACATCATTTATCTTTTTAGAGAATTTTCGTTTACAAGAACAGCTCTTTCAAAAATCTTATTTCTAATAATTCCGGTATTAATTGCTATTTTATTTTCAAACTCCATTTTTCAAAAATCAAAAGATAAAAGCAGATACGTTTCTTTAGAAAACAGAGTTAGCCAAATTAACACCAAAGATGAATCATCACAAGCGAGGTTAACATTTTGGAATAATGCGCTTAAAATGAATGAAAAAGCACCATTTGGAATTGGTTTGGGTAATTATCAGGTTGAATCTATTCCTTATGAAAGAACAACCTCAAACGACTCTACGGTGTCTTTACATACGCATAATGATTTTCTTGAAATTTCAGCAGAAACCGGAATAATCAATGGTCTCGTTTATCTTTCTATTTTCATCTATCTTTTTATTATCAATTTAAAAAACATAATAAAACCAAAAAAGAAAGAAGATCAGGTAATTGCTCTGTTAACTATGATGCTGCTAATTGTTTACGGAATAGATTCTTTATTTAATTTTCCTATGTACAGGCCAACAATGGCGATCTTTTTCAGTTTAATTTTAGCCCTAAGTTTACTTAATAATTCAAATGAAAATTTGGCAGCGTTTAAAGCAAAGAAAACATCATATAAAATAATAATTTCAATTTTAACTGGTGTAGCCATACTAACGAGTTATTCTGCTTTTATAATTTTTAAAGCTTCAAATCTTGAATATTTAATTTCCGGAGATAACATTAATATGAATCAAAAAGGAAGATTGACGGGAGATGAAGTAATAAAAAGAATGTCAGCCTATCCAAATACATTTAGCAGTTCAGAATCATTTTATGAATATGCGGGAATTTATTACGTACGTGAAAAACAATACGACAAAGCTTTAAAATGTTTTGCTAAAGCAAGTAAAATTAATGGCTATTCAGGACGTATTGAGTTTTATAAACAAGTTATTTCTAAACACAAAGGAGATATAGATAGTGCTTATATCTATTCTAAAGAATCTTTTTATTTGCGTCCAAGAAATTATGCAATATTTGAACCTGCAATTGATTTTGCAATATCAAAAAAAGATACATTAGAAATACTAAAAGAACATAAATTATTTAATAAATACAGACCAATGCCCAAAACCTGGATTAAAGCAGCAAAAGGGCTGCAGTTTTCAGGATATAATGATAAAAGTTTAATTGGTTTTGTTGATCAGGGATTAAAAACTTTTCCTAAAGACAGCTCATTAACAGCAATGAAAAATAATCTGTTAATAACGAATTATCTTGTTGGCGGGCAAGGATTTGAAATGAATTCAGACTTAAATAAAGCATTGGATTCCTATGAAAAGGTTTTAAAGATTGATTCTAAGAATATATATGCATTGCAAAATATCGGTTTCAATTATTTTAAACAAGGACAGAATAAAAAAGCGATAAGCAGTTTGTTAAATGCGCTGGAATATTCCGGTTTAAATGATGGTAAAACAGAGTTTTATCTGGGTCTTGCCTATTTAAAAGAAAGAGACAAAACGAATGCCTTGAAATATTTTAATATTTCAAAAACCAGAAATTTCCCTTTGGCAAAACAATTAATATCTTCTTATTTGTATCATGAAGATCCTGCTACTGAAAAATCCTTTGCCAAAAGAAAAAATGATCTTTTAATTGCAGATTATATTGCAGAAGGTCAAAGCTTTGAAGAACAAAAAAAGATGGATAAAGCACTTGAATCTTATCAGAAAGCTTTAAAAGTTGATTCTAAAAACATTTATGCCTTTCAAAATATAGGTTTCTACTATTTAAAAGTAGGGCAAAGTAAAAAGGCAATAAATTATTTATTGAACGCATTAAAATATCCAGGCTTAAACAACGGAAAAACAGAGTATTTCTTGGCAATTTGTTATTTAAATGAAAATGACAAAACTAATGCGTGCAAATATTTAAATATATCCGAGGAAAAAAAATATTCTGGTGCGCAACAATTAACGGCAAAGATTTGTAAATAGTTTCTGTTCTATTTAAAGGACTAATTTAGAATGATTCGTTTTAAAACAAATTAGGGTTAAAGTTTGAATATTATTTGTTGAAAAATCCCTTATTTTGCGGTTTCAATTAACCGAAGAATTATGCAATCTATTCAAGCGAACAATTACCTCGTGCATTTTAACCAGAATGCTTACGAAGCTTTAAATAAACATTTAAGAGAGAATAAATACTCTAATATCTTTATTATAGTTGATACTCAAACAAATGAATATTGTCTTCCTAAGTTTTTACCTGTAATTGAAACGGATTTAAATATCGAAATTATTGAATTTGAATCTGGCGAAGTAAATAAAAATATTGAAACTTGTATTGAAATCTGGAATGTATTAACAGAACTTGGCGCAGATAGAAAAGCATTAATAATAAATCTTGGCGGCGGCGTTGTTACAGATTTAGGCGGATTTGTGGCCTCTACTTTTAAAAGAGGTGTTGATTTTATAAATATTCCAACTACACTATTATCAATGGTTGATGCTTCTGTTGGAGGGAAAACCGGAGTTGATTTAGGAAATTTAAAAAACCAGATTGGTGTTATCAACGTTCCGCAAATGGTTTTAATTGATACTCAATATCTTGAAACTTTACCGCAAAGCGAAATGCGTTCCGGATTAGCAGAAATGCTAAAACACGGTTTAATTTATGATGCAGCATACTGGAAACAGTTTTTAGATTTAAAAGCTATCGATTATGCTGACTTTGATGAATTGATTTATCGTTCAGTCGAAATTAAAAATGAAATCGTAATTCAGGATCCAACAGAGAAAAACATTCGTAAAGCATTGAATTTCGGGCATACTTTGGGACATGCGATAGAAAGTTATTTCTTAGAAAGCGAAACCAAAACAACATTATTACATGGAGAAGCAATTGCGATTGGAATGATTTTGGAAAGTTATATCTCATTACATAAAAATTTAATTACAGCAGAAGAATATGCTGAAATTAAAACCGCAATTAAAAGCATTTATGATGATGTAATTATTGAAGAAAATGACATCGAACCGATCTTGGAATTGCTAATTCACGACAAAAAAAATGAGTACGGTTTAATTCAATTTGCCTTAATTGAAGGCATTGGTAAAATAAAAATTAACCAATCCGTTGAAAATAAATTAATTCTGAACGCGTTTCAAGATTATAAATCTTAAACTTTTTTTAATCAAAAGCATTGCTTTAGGTATATATTATTTTTTACATTTGCCACGATGAAAACAAACAATAAACAAAGACATTTCAGTTCTTATAGAAACCGGCTCAATAGTTCCTTACTAAGGATGTTGAATCGTTTTTATAATAGTAAAAGTCCGTTTTGTTTTGATGTTTTCCAATGCTCAAAAGCAGAACACGAAAAACTGCAAATTATATTTGCCAATATTAGGGTTTGAATTTTAGATTTAGCAAAAAATCACTAAATTTAATAATTACTACTTAAAATATTGACAAATAAATGAATACAAAATATTCTGACCTAATAAATCAAACTTATTATTTTCCACAAGAGGAATTTAAATTAAATAAAGACAACTTACAATTTCACAACATCGATTTGATGAAATTAGTTGAGCAATATGGTACCCCATTAAAATTTACTTATTTACCTCAAATTTCTGAAAATATCAACAAGGCAAAAGCCTGGTTCAGAAAATCGATGGAAAAAAATAAATACGAGGCAAAATATTATTATTGTTATTGTACTAAAAGTTCTCATTTTGAATACATTATGAATGAAGCTTTTAAAAACAACATTCATATTGAAACATCATCTGCTTTTGATGTTAATATAGTAGAGAATTTGTTGGAAAATGGCAAAATAAACAAAAGTACTTATGTCATTTGCAACGGTTTTAAAAGAGATGAATACATCAGCAATATTGCAAGATTAGTTAATAACGGACATAAAAACACGATTCCGATTATTGATAATTATGAAGAATTAGACTTGCTTCAGGCTGAAATTAAAGGAAAATTCAAAATAGGAATTAGAATTGCTGCCGAAGAAGAACCTAAATTTGAGTTTTATACTTCAAGATTAGGTATTGGATATAAAAACATTGTTTCGTTCTATAAAAAACAAATTCAGGAAAATGATAAATTAGAGCTTAAAATGCTTCACTTTTTTATCAATACCGGAATAAATGATACAGCATATTATTGGAATGAGTTGGTAAAATGTATCAAAGTATACATTGCACTTAAAAAGGAATGCCCTACTCTTGATGGTTTGAACATTGGAGGCGGTTTTCCAATTAAAAATTCATTAGCTTTTGAATATGACTATCAATATATGATTGACGAAATCATCAATCAGATTAAAATAGCATGTGATGAAGCTGAAGTTGATGTTCCGAATATTTTTACTGAATTTGGATCATTTACAGTAGGAGAAAGCGGTGGTGCAATTTATCAGATTTTGTATCAAAAGCAACAAAACGACAGAGAAAAATGGAATATGATCGATTCATCATTCATTACCACTTTGCCGGATACGTGGGCAATCAATAAGCGTTTCATAATGTTGGCAGTGAATCGTTGGAATGATACTTATGAGCGGGTTTTATTAGGAGGATTGACTTGTGATAGTGACGATTATTACAATTCAGAACAAAATATGAACGCTATTTATTTACCTAAATACAACAAGGAAAAGCCATTATATATTGGTTTCTTTAATACTGGTGCGTATCAGGAAACTATTGGAGGTTACGGAGGTTTACACCACTGTTTGATTCCACAACCTAAACATATTTTGATAGATCGTGATGAAAATGGAATTTTGGCAACTGAGGTTTTCTCAGAACAACAAACTTCTGATGATGTATTGAAGATTTTAGGGTACACAAAAAAAATATAAAAAAAAACCTGCAAATTAAATGTTAATATCCATAAAATTATTAATTTGCAGTACCATCTAAAAGGTTAAACTTTTAATTCAAAAAAAAACAAAAAAACAAAAAAAATGAAAGGACCAATCAGTCAGTTTATTGAAAAACATTATTTACACTTTAATTCTGCTTCTTTAGTTGATGCTGCAAAAGCATACGAACAACAACTAGCAAATGGTGCCAAAATGATGGTAAGTATGGCTGGCGCTATGAGTACAGCAGAAATTGGTAAAATTTTTGCCGAAATAATTAGACAAGATAAAGTACAAATTATTTCATGTACTGGAGCCAATCTAGAAGAAGACATCATGAATTTAGTAGCACACTCTCATTACGAAAGAGTGCCTAACTATCGTGATTTGACACCAGAAGACGAATGGGCTTTGCTTGAAAGAGGATTAAACCGTGTTACTGATACATGTATTCCTGAGCATGAGGCATTCCGTCGTTTACAAAAACACATTTACAAAATCTGGAAAGATGCTGACGATAAAGGTGAGCGTTATTTTCCTCATGAATTCATGTATAAAATGCTTTTATCTGGCGTTTTAGAAGAATATTATGAAATAGATTTGAAAGATAGCTGGATGTATGCTGCAGCAGAGAAAAATTTACCTATTATTGTTCCGGGGTGGGAAGATAGTACTATGGGTAATATTTTTGCATCATACGTAATCAAAGGAGATTTAAAAGCTTCTACCATGAAATCAGGAATTGAATATATGGTATTCCTGGCAGATTGGTATCCAAAAAACAGCACTAACGGAATTGGATTTTTTCAAATTGGTGGTGGTATTGCAGGAGATTTTCCTATTTGTGTGGTACCAATGTTGTACCAGGATATGGAAATGCATGATGTTCCGTTTTGGTCATATTTCTGCCAGATTTCAGATTCAACAACCAGTTATGGTTCTTATTCCGGAGCAGTTCCAAACGAGAAAATTACTTGGGGTAAATTAGATATTAAAACCCCTAAATTTATTATTGAGTCGGATGCTACAATTGTTGCACCGTTAATTTTTGCTTACTTATTAGATTTATAGGATATTTATGAAAAGAGTTATAGTAGACTACGCTAAACTTACCAACGAAATTTTGAACCTTTTGGTAGAAAAATTTCCTGATGGTTATGATGATTCGGATGTTATCCGTTTTAGAAATGCTAAAAACGAATTGATCGAAGCTGTTGAAGTTCGTACTGAAGACACTATTTATTTAGTAAAAATTAGTACTAAACTTGCTGACAGAATCGAAAATTACGATGAAGACGATGATATTGACGTTGATGTTGATACAATCGAGCCAGTTAAAGGTCTTGATCTTGATGATGATATTGATGATGACGAAGATGACGACACACAAGATAAACCAGATGCTGACGGTGGAGATGATGACGATGATGATGACAGGGATCCGGATGATATTGCTGACGAAGATGATGATGAAGACGATGAAGATTAATTCATCTCTTTCTAAATAAATTAAAGGAACTCATTCGGGTTCCTTTTTTTATTACTTAAAAGAATATTTTAAATATAAGAAAAATACTATATTTAATACTTTTTATTATATTTACTGCTTATACAATCATTACAATGACTTCAGAAATTCTACACGCCAAACTGAAAGAAAATTTCGGATTTGAAAAATTCAGGCCAAATCAGGAAACTATAATTAATACCATACTTTCGGGTCAGGATACTTTGGCTATTATGCCAACTGGTGGAGGAAAATCAATTTGTTTTCAATTACCAGCATTAGTTTTGCCGGGAATTACAATTGTAATTTCTCCTTTGATAGCTTTGATGAAAGATCAGGTTGATAGCTTAAAAACCAACGGAATTAATGCCTGTTATATTAATAGCAGTCAATCTAGTGAAGAACAGCAATTTTATATTGAAAACTTAAAATCTAATAATTTTAAACTGGTTTACATTGCTCCTGAAAGTTTATCTTATCTTGATGTTGTTTTTAATGAACTGACGGTAAGCTTAATTGCAATTGATGAAGCACATTGTATTTCGTCATGGGGACATGACTTTCGTCCGGCATATACTAATTTAGGGTATTTAAAAAGCCGCTTCCCTTCTACTCCAGTCTTAGCTTTGACTGCGACTGCTGACAAGGCAACACGTACAGATATTACAAAACAGTTAAAACTTATAAATCCTAAAACATTTGTAGCTTCGTTTGACCGAAAAAATTTAAGTTTAGAAGTTCGTCCAGCTTTAGACAGAGTAAAACAAATCATTGATTTTGTTGAAAATAAGCCCAATGAATCTGGAATTATTTATTGTTTAAGCCGTAAAACAACAGAAGAACTGGCAGATAAATTGCAAAAAAAAGGAATTAAAGCGAAAGCTTATCACGCTGGTTTAGAAAATAAACTTCGTGCCAAAACTCAGGACGAATTTATAAATGATGATTGCCAGGTTGTTTGTGCTACTATTGCTTTTGGAATGGGAATTGATAAATCGAATGTTCGTTGGGTGGTTCATTATAATTTACCAAAAAATATTGAAGGATATTATCAGGAAATTGGACGTGCCGGCCGTGACGGATTGCCCGCAGAAACTGTTTTATTTGAAAGTTATGCAGATGTAATTCAGCTTCAGAAATTTGCTTCTGAAGGATTGAACTCTGATGTTCAATTGGCAAAATTAGAGCGAATGAAGCAATATGCAGATGCTTTGAGCTGCAGAAGAAAAATACTTCTCTCCTATTTTGGTGAATTGGTTACAGAGAATTGTGGTAATTGTGATATTTGCAAAAAACCTCCAACATTTTTTGACGGAACGATTTTAGCACAAAAAGCATTGTCAGCTATTAGCCGTTTGCAAGAAACAGAGCCTTTAGCTGTAATTGTTGACTTTTTAAGAGGCTCGAGAAACGCATATATCTACGAAAAAAATTATCAAAGCTTAAAAACGTACGGAATTGGCGTTGACATTTCATGGTATGACTGGAATCAATACTTAATTCAGTTGATTAATCTGGGATATTTGGAAATTGCCTTTCATCAGCACAATAAAATCTTATTAACTCCTTTTGCGAGGAAAGTTTTATTTGAAGGTGAAAAAGTAAAATTGACAACAGTTGTCAAAAAAGTAATTGATAAAAACGAAATCAAAGAAGCTAAAGCAAAAATGACAAAGAATTCACTTTTTGAAACACTTCGAAAATTACGTTACGAAATTGCCCAGGAAGAAGAAGTTCCGGCGTATGTAATTTTTAGTGATGCTGCTTTACGACAAATGGAAGTTTTAAGACCAATGAGTGATGAAGAATTCCTTGCTGTTGAAGGAGTTGGAAAAGCAAAACTCGAAAAATACGGTTCGGAGTTTATAAATGCGATAATTGAATTTCAGAAAGAAAAAAAGACAAATACAAAAAGTAAAAAAGAGGGCAATACGTATAAAACAACCTTAGAGCTTTTTGAAAATGGAAATACTGTAGAAGAAATTGCCGGAAAACGAAATCTTGGGCAAACTACTATAATTTCGCATTTAGCTAAATTATATGTTGATGGTCATGATATAAATATAAGTCAATTTATAACTAACGAAGAAGTTGCTGAAATACAAAAAGCACAAATTGAATTAGAATATCCAACAGCTCTAAGATCTTATTTTGATCATTTTGAAGAAAAAGTTTCTTATGACAAAATTAGGTTTGGTCTTGCTATTATAGAGAGAAAGAAAGCTGATACTGAAACCGTTAAATTGTAGTTAAAATAGATTATTATCATTTTGTGTCATTTCGAGGAACGAGAAATCACATCCAGAGAGCAACGAACTGAAAATATGTTATGTGATTTCTCGTTCCTCGAAATGACACAAGATTGCGCTTAAATAAAAAATCCTGTGAAAAGTAATTTCACAGGATTTTTTTATTTTCAAACATTTTTAAAAGTTTACAAATATCTTTCTGCAAACACTTTTTGATGATGTTTTTGATGTCCGATAATAACAAAGCCCAACGCACGCACAGAAATTTGATTATTCGATGCAGTTCCAATTCGTTTAAGTTGTTCTTCAGATAAACTTTTATAAAATAATAAATTTGAATGTCTTACGGCTGACAATTCAGTTAGTAAATCCTGAATACTTCTTCCGTTTGAATTAGTACTATTTGCGTAATCATCTTCTTCAAAACTTGCTAAAGGAGTTTTATCACTTCTTGAAAAACGTAATGCGCGATAAGCAAAAATACGTTCGCTATCAATTAAATGCTGAATAATATCTTTGATTGTCCATTTGCCTTCAGCGTAACGGTAATCAAATTTATCCATTGGAATGTTTTGAACAAACCTGATAAAATCATGAAGGGATATTTCTAACTCTTCGATCAAATTTACATTTCCTGCTTCCTGAATATAGGTTTTAAATCCGCCTGAATATTCATTTTCTAATAATTGGTCTGAATTCATTTTGATATTTTTATAAACGTGTTTTAAAATATAATTAAGCTGAATTTCTACTTGCATTTGTGTTTCCAAAAAGAGATCTGGTCACGATTTTTTCGTACACTTTAATTAACTCTTCGTGATTATCATTTTCTTTGTTCAATTCATTAATTCTCAATAAAGCATATTGTTGTATTGTCAACAAAGGCATTACGATACGCTCTCTTATTTGAATTGATGCTATACCATCAGGATAATTTTCCATCAAGCTTTTATGATCTGCAATCTTAAGCAAAAGACGTTTAGTTTCTAAAAACTCATCGTAAATAATTTGCCAGAATTCACCAAATTCAGGATCTTTTCTCATGTATGCCGTTAATGGAAAAAATGATTTTGCCAATGACATCATACTGTTTTCAAGCAATGTTTTGAAAAATAAAGAGTTTTGATATAAATCATGCACTTTATCCCATTGATTTGTGTCTTCAAAATATTTCAATGCCGTTCCTACTCCAAAAAATCCTGGCACATTTTGTTTCAATTGGCTCCATGAACCTACAAAAGGAATCGCTCTTAAATCTGCAAAATCCAATTGCTCAGATTTACTTCTTTTCGAAGGACGGCTTCCTATATTTGTTTTAGAATAATACTTCAACGTACTCATCTTCTCTAAATACGGAATAAATTTCGGGTGATTTTTAAAGCTTAAATATTTATCATATCCTAAACCGGCCAACTGCGTTAAAATCTCAGTTTCCGTGCTAGTTAACTCATTTTTCTCTTTACTAAAAACCTGATTAGTTACACCGGCACTTAATAAGTTTTCGATATTGTAACGGCAAGAATCTAAAGTACCAAAATTTGAACTAATAGTTTGTCCCTGAACAGTTATCTGAATTTCGTTATTTTCAATTTTAGGACCTAACGAAGCATAGAATTTATGTGTTTTTCCGCCACCACGTGCCGGAGGGCCACCGCGTCCGTCAAAGAAAATTGCTTTAATGCCATATTTTCTTGAAATTTCAGTTAATGCAATTTTTGCCTGATAAATACTCCAGTTAGCCATTAAATAACCACCATCTTTAGTTCCGTCAGAGAAACCAAGCATAATGGTTTGTTTGTTTCCTCTTGCTTGTAAATGCTTAGAATATTCAGGATTTGTATACAATTGCTCCATGATTTCATGGGCTTTTTGCAAATCATCAACCGATTCGAAAAGCGGAATAATATCAACTGTAGGGTTTTCCCAGTTATTCAGACGAATCATGGCAAAAGTTTCCATTACATTCAGTGCGCTTTCGTTATTACTAATAATGTAACGGTTTGCACCAAATTCACCATTGTTTTCCTGAATTGTTTTAATTGCCTGAACTGATTCTAAAGTAGATCTTGTAATTTCATCCTCAAAATCAGCAGGATTCAATTCTCCTTTAACTTTAGATAAAACAACTAATTTCTCTTCCTCAGATAATTCAAAATAATTTTTAGGGAAAATGTTTGAACCGGAATTTAAATAATAATTCACAACATCTTTAAAAACAACATTATGAATTTTACTATTCTGACGAATATCCAAAGTTGCAAAATGAAATCCAAACAAATTTATTTTAACCAAAAACGCATCTAATTCATCTAAATATAAAGACTGATGTTTTTCGATTATGATGTTTCTGATTTTGTTTAATTGCGAAAGCATTTCTTCTAAAGTAATGTAAATTTCACCTTTAGAATAAAATACAGAACGGTAGAGTTTTTGTTCAAGTTCAGTTACTAAAGTATCTACTCCTGAGAAAGTTAACTTTCTTTTTAAGTTTCTCATTTCAACATAATAACACTTTAAGATTGACGTTCTTAAACGATCGGCAACTTTTAAAGTTATTTCTGTTGTGACAAATGGATTTCCGTCTCTGTCTCCTCCCGGCCAGAAACCAAGTTTTATTAATTGGTTTTGAATTGCGTTTCCGTGAAGAATATTTTTCTGTAAATAATGAACAATTTCTCCCGAAGTAGCATAAAAAACATTCTCTAAATACCAGATCAAACTAACAGCCTCATCATAAGGATTTGGCTTTTCGTTTTGAATAAAAGGCGTTTTTCCTAACTGAGCTAACAACTGTTTAATTTTAAACAAATCATTTGAGCGAATAGCTGCCGTTAAATCATTGATAATACCCAATACCGGACCAGGGTAAAACTGTGTAGGATGTGCTGTTAAAACTGTTCTGACATTAAAGTTTTCCAGGAATTCAACAAGTTCGTCTTCCTTCTCTTTTGCATCTGTTTTTTCTTTAATATCACGAAGAGAACCACGACCTTCCATGTTATTAACTTCCGGAAAAGCTGCGTCTTCTATAGCATCAAATAGTACAATTTGGCGCTCTATATACTGAATAAATCGAAACATTAAGTCGATTTTTTCAGTCTCTGAAGCATTATTTAAATATTTGTTTGAAAAGAAATCAAAAATTTCTTTTGGTGTTTCTTGTTTTTTAAAGCCCGTTTCGCATGTTTCTGTAAATAAAGGAAGTAAAACTCCAGTATTATCTATCGAATCAAAAGGTAATGTTATAAAAACACTATTATAAATATGATATTTCGATAAAACATCTTGATTAAAACGTTCAATTTTTGGTAACGTATACATAATCTTGTTGTAGTTGGTTGGTTAATAGGTCATAAAAAAACCCCAAGAATAAACTTGAGGTTATATTTTAATATAGCATTCAAGAAGTTATTACATATTTTTAAAAATAGTATGCATCAAACGCTTCTTATCGTTTATACTTTCTTCCAATGAAATCATTGTTTCTGTTCTGTAAACACCTTCAATATCGTCAATCATGAAAATAACTTCTTTCGCGTGTTTCGTATCTTTTGCTCTAATTTTGCAAAAAATATTAAACTTTCCTGTCGTTACTGAAGCTACAGTTACGAATGGTATTTGATTGATTCGCTCTAATACAAATTTTGTTTGAGACGTATTGTTAAGGAATACACCTACATAAGCAATAAATGAATACCCTAATTTATCGTAATCTAAGGCTAGTGAAGATCCCATGATAATTCCTGCGTCTTCCATTTTTTTTACTCTAACATGTACTGTTCCAGCAGATATCAATAGTTTTTTTGCAATGTCAGTAAACGGAACTCTCGTATTGTCTATTAACATATCTAAAATCTGGTGATCTACTTCATCTAAACGAAATTTACTCATAATTCTTTAATTAATATTACTAATTGCTATAACAAAGTATAAAAATATATATAAAAAATAACAAATTCACATAAAAATTAACTTTTTGTCAATCCGTTAACAAATTTAACATTTTTATTTAAATAAAAATCTGCTTTTTGATTCAATTTCGGAAAATTGGTATTGTCATCAGAATAACTGGCGCCTTGCCCGTCATATTCAAAATGTCCAAAATAATTTTCCAATTCGCCTACTTCAACTATATAAGCGTTGAACTGAATCTCATTTTCAATCAATTCTTCTTTGTATTGTGCGACAAAATTCGTAATAATTTCGATACCATCATAATTTATTTTGATGTTTTTATACATAAAATCATAAAAAACAGCTTTATTTTGTGAAATATTCAAATAATCATTAATTCGATTATCAACTAAATCGTTTTCGGAAAGTAGTTTGAAGCTCGAAATTAGTGAGAAAAATATGAACTTTCTTGTGATTTCCCTTTGATAATCGTCAGCAAAATGTCCTGCTTCAAATAAAATTGTCGGAACTCCCAAAAACTGAAAAGTGTCTCCTATACAATTAATATTAAAGGAATCATCAAATCTACCTACCTGACCCGGAATGTATTGCTGTAAAACATCATTTAGCCCCGCAATAAGGTTTATTGCTTTTAACCTATTATCATTAATCTCTCTTTCTTCATTGTAAGATGGTGCTAAAAACGATACAGTTGCCGGTTTTCCTGTTTCTCCGGCACCAAAAATAGTACGCTGATCATGTAGGTTAAAGCAATAATGTGGTTTAAAAGTCTCAAATACTTCTCTTAATACATTGCTTTCTGGTTGTGTAAGGTTTTGAGAATCACGGTTTAGATCTATCTTATTGGCATTTTCACGTGTATATAAGGCAGCTCCATCAGGATTTAATATCGGAATTGCATAAAAAGTAAAAGTCTCGAGCATTTTCTTTGCAAAATCAGAACCGCTGTTTAAGACGTTGATAAAGTCAAATAAAGCTTTTGTGGTTGTGCTTTCGTTTCCGTGCATTTGAGACCATAAGTAAATGCGTGTTTTTCCTGTACCAATTTCGTAACTATATATAGGTTTGTCTAAAACTGATCTGCCTATAACTTTTACCGGATTATTGATACTTAATTTATCTAATAAGGGTTGAATATGATCTAAAGTCAAATAACGACCTTGAATAGATTGTTCTTTGTGTTGGTTAAATAATTCTTCTAAATTCATTATAATTCGATTAGTTTACAAAAGTAAACATCTTTATTTTTACAATTGTAAACAGTGAAAAGAAAAGATAATTTAGAAATGTAAACAGGTTTTTAATGCAGAAATCAACTCTTTTGCCTAATGGAGTTAACAAATGTTATCTTTGTTAATAAACTTAATTAAATATTTAAAAATCAATTAGTTAATATCATTTACTTCTAGTGATTTTACTCTATTTACAGGTATAAAAAACCATTTTACAAGTGTAAAATTGCTTATATCACTTCTTTTAGTTACATTTGTAAACTCACCAATTTAAAAACAGAATTTACAATGGTAAACATCGATGATTTTGTAAAAAGGCTCGAAATAATCCTCGATTATTATGCCTTAAATGCTTCTTCTTTTGCAGATAAAATTGGTGTGCAACGCTCTAGCATGTCGCACCTGCTTTCTGGCAGAAACAAACCAAGTCTTGATTTTGTAATGAAAATTATGGAAGTTTTTCCGGATGTAGATCTGTATTGGATTTTAAATGGTAAAGGAAGTTTTCCTAAAAATGATGAAACTATACATTCAAAAACAGAAGAAATTATTGAAATTGAAAAATCTTCTGCTCCTATTCCATCCAATCAAAATATAATTTCATCTAATTTATTTTCGGATATTAGTCAGACAAAAAATGAAAGTACAGAAATAAGAAATTTTTCAGATCCCAAAAACTCAAATTTTGGCACTGATGAAAATGAAATTGAAAAAATTGTTTTTTTTTATAAAAACGGAACCTTTAAGGTATATAATCCTTAATTTGAAATTTTCGCATATTTGAAAATTTTTTAAAATATTTTTCATTTAAGCGATTCTCACGGAAGCAAAAAAACATCGAAAATTTAGAGTTGGAATCCATTTTCGGGAATTTTACCTAAAACTCCTTCATAATGCTTTTTCAAAATCTGCAAATCGGCTTCATAATTTCCAGTAGGAAAAAATGGCGCTCCTAAATTAACTTCTTTCTTTCCCCAGTCAAAAGCAACAGGAATAATTGGCACATTAGCTTTAAGTGCAATATAATAAAAACCGCTTTTTATTTCTTTAACACCTTTGCGTGTTCCTTCTGGTGCAACGGCCAAACGAAAAACTTCTTTTCGATCAAAAATCGCCGCAATCGAATCTACTTTATTCAAACCACCTGTACGATCTAATGGCTCGCCTCCTGCACTTCTAAAATAATATCCGAAAGGAAATTTGAATAATTCTTTTTTTCCAACCCAGTTCATTTCCTTTCCGGAAATCCCACGCGTTAATACTCCCAAGTAAAAATCATGATTACTTGTATGGGGCATTACCATCATAACACATTTTTTCACTTCAACATTTTCTAACCCTACTATCTTCCAGCCAATTAACTTATAAAAGATGAACTTGTACAATTGTTTCTTCATTAAAATTTATTATTTCATGCAAAATAAAAGATTTAAAATGGTAAATTTGAGTAAAACCCGTACAAAATGATCCAAAAAATATTTAGTTACATTATTCCAATCAAAATATTTAAAAAAAAATCAGCCCGAAGTAAAACTATTGAAGTTACCTGGGCAAACGGAGAATTAGTTTTAGATTCTGAAAATACAAATTATTCGTACGGAAGTTTGCAACGTATATTAAGGTATGGTTTACGAAATATTGGTTATGAAAAAATCACCAAGATGAATCATATTTTATTATTAGGAGTTGCTGGTGGAAGCGTCATTAAAACTTTGGTTGATGAAGTTGAATATAAAGGTAAAATTACCGGTGTTGAAATTGACTCTGATATGATTCAGATAGCTAATCAATATTTTAATCTTGACCAAATCAAACAACTTGAAATTATAATTGATGATGCTTTTGAGTTTGTCCTAAAAACCAAAGAAAATTACGATTTAATTATTATTGATGTTTTTGAAGATATAAAAATGCCGAATTTTTTATTTGAGACGTTTTTTACGGAACGAATATTATTTCTTTTAAAAAATAAAGGATTTGTTATTTTCAATACTATGATATTAGATGAAGCACATAATGTGCGGAATAGAAAGTATATTTCAGAAATAAATCCTAAATTGTTTACCTCAAAAATGTTGCCTCGCGTAGAAGTTCACAACGAATTAATAATCATTGAAAAAGTCGCTTAATTTACCATTTTATGAAGACCCTAGTTTCTATTTTAAAAGCTTTACCCCCTACTAAAGTTATCGATTCGAGTATAGAATTTTCAAAATATATAGCTTTGGATTTATCCGTTACCAATCAGGAATTGGTTGAGAAAAAACCCGAAAATGCTACTGAATTTGAAGCTTTTATTTCGAATTATTTAAAAAAAAACAATGCAGAAGTTGCTTATGGCGGCTATATTGAAGGACGGAATTTATATCAAAGAAGTACCATTTTTAAAAATGAATCGAATCCTGAACGTAATATTCATATCGGTCTTGATTTATGGTGCAAAGAAGGCACCACAATTTTAGCGCCTATAGATGGTAAAGTGCATAGTTTTAAAGACAATGTAGGACTGGGAGATTATGGCCCAACGATTATTTTGGAACATGAAATTGAAAATGAAAAATTTTATACTTTATACGGACATTTATCGTTAGAAAGTATACAAGACCTTACCGTTGGGACAATTTTCAGAAAAGGCGAAAGTTTTGCAACCTTTGGAAATTCGGCAGTTAATGGAGATTATGCTCCACACCTACATTTTCAGATTATAAATAATATCGAAAATTATAATGGTGATTATCCAGGAGTTTGTAACATAAACGACTTAAACTTTTATATTGAAAACTGTCCCGACCCAAACTTATTATTAAAAATAACTTAAATGATTATGAAGAAAGCGGGATTGATTATATGTTTGTTGTTGCTAATTGGTTGTAAATCGAAAAACATCAGTAGAGACACAGAAGATTTAAAAATTAAAAAAGTTGTTTCGACTGAAGTTAGCTCAGATCAACAAAGAAAAGCTTATGATTTAGGCAAACGAGTTTTAGAAACTTGTAATACATCAAAATTTAAACCTTTTAACGAAACAGAAGTTACCCAGTCTGTAATGGAAAATACAACTGAAGAACGATTGACAAAAACCTGTCAAAGGTTTAGACAATATTATGGAAGTTTTGTTGATTTGAAATTAGATGGAGTTTATAAAACAAAACAAGAGACTATTTATCGATACCATGCTGTATATACAAAAAAAGTAGCTAACAAAGAATTACGTGTTTTTGTGAATGAAAATAATTTAGTTTCTGCCATAAAATCAATGGACTGGGATGAAAAATTTGAGTCTCAAATAACAGATTAAAAAATCTAAAAATATGAATATAAAATTCCCTCTTTTTGTGTTATTGTTTATCTCAGCTATAACAAATGCTCAGCAAACCATGATTGTAAATGGTTCTAAACCTTTCTCAGCAACACAAAATTATACTTTTATCTGCGAGAAATATGCTTTTACGGGCGAAGTAAATGTTCAGGTTGCAAAAACAGAAAAAGGAGGAATTTTAAAATTAACAATTGCAACATCAAACGGCAAAACCAAAATTGCCGGAGGTGTTTATGTCGATTTGGCAAATGCAGATGTTATTGCCTGCACTGATAAAAACGTTAAAGAATCTGCTGATGGTAAAACAACCTCTTACTATTATTTTACTCCGGCAGAAATGAATAAACTTAAAAAGACTGATATCAAGGCAATTAGATTTATAATTACAGGAAGTTCAAATACCTTTGGTGATCAAACAGGATATTTTACGGCACAAAACAAAATATCTTATTTTTCTACCGCTTACGATCAATCAAAAAAAACATTCGATACGGCCAAAGAAATTAGTGTTTTATAAAGATTTTTTAATGTAATAAATCTTATATTTATAAACTAAACGTATTTTATGAACTCAAACGAAAAACTTATAGAAAAATTCTACTCTGCTTTTGCAAACGCTGATTACAAAACAATGAGCGAATGCTACCACCCAAAAATTCATTTTATAGATCCAGCTTTTGGCTTACTAAAAGAAGGACAAGTTTCTCGCATGTGGCAAATGCTGCTTTTAAGAAGCAAAGGAAATTTAAAGATCGAATTCTCCAATATTAAAGCCGATGATTTTACCGGTTCAGCAAATTGGGTCGCAACTTATAATTTCAGTAAAACCAATAGAAACGTCATTAATAAAATTGCTGCCGAATTTGTTTTTCAAGATGGCTTAATCATCAAACACACTGATAATTTTGATGTTTGGAGATGGTCAAAACAAGCCTTCGGAGTTACAGGATATTTATTAGGCTGGACAGGTTTTTTTCAGAATAAAATAAAAGAGCAGGCATTATTGTCACTGAGAAAATTTCAGGAATCAAAATAACTTTCATCTTTTACAATTTAATTTTGTGAAGCAGAACTATCACGGTTTTTTCAAGACCATTAGTTCCCGCTTTCGCCTTTATCTTTGTTCGTTCCTCTCAAAGGATACCGGCTCTATCGGGGCTAAACAAGAACCAATAGCGATTTTTAAGAAATAGTAAATCCGACATTTTTATTCTGAAGTCTCAGACAAAAATGTCGGATTTGTAGTTTCTATAAATTAAAAACTTTAGCCAAATGTTTAGGATAATTTTCAAGATCATTTTCTATAGTTCCACTTTTAAAAATATCAAAACAATTATAATCAGGTGAAATATCGAAACCACAAAAACGGTAATTACTCGAAATATTCAAAAATAAATCTGATGTTGTTTTTCCTTCCATAAATTTTTGATTAGCATTTCCAAAAGCTTCAGACGGCGCATTCCAGGTTGCACAAATCATAAACTTCTTTCCATGTAATTTTCCACCACTTCCATATTGTCTTGTTAAATCTTCCCTTGTTCTTCCATCTCCCGAAAGAAATTTTTGACTATGCAATCCACTATTAAAAACTTCATCTGCATATTTTTTATAAATCCACGGTGCACCAAACCAATTTACCGGAGTTTGCAAAATAACAATATCTGATTTTAAATGTTTTTCTACTTCATCATCAGCATTATACCCATCTTCGACTTTTGTTTCAAGAACCTCATAATTCTTAGTTTCAAAAAAATGCTTAGCTTTTTCAACAAAGGAATTATTCAATTTTCCTTCTGTCCAATTTGGGTAAGTTAAATGTGTATTGATTAATAGTACTTTTTTCTGTTTTTCCATTTTAATATTTTTTACTCAGCAAAAGTAAAAATGGATGATCGGACAGGAAGAAACAAACTACCAGTAAAAAAGAAACAAATTACTGATAAAAAAACGCTGTATTTTTTTGAGTTTTGGAATATTATTGATGATTGCTATTTATTTGTTCCCTATATTCTTTAGGAGTTAAATTGACTTGCTTTTTGAAAAACTTAGAAAAGTAGTTAGGATACTCAAAACCTAATTCATAAGCAACCTCGGTATTATTCATCGAATTATTTTTCTCTAATAATTCTTTTGCTCTTTTTATGACAAATTCATGAATGTTTTCAAGAGCCGATTTATTTGTAAAATGTTTAATAATATCTCCCAAATAATTTGGAGTCAAACCCAATTGATCTGCAAAATACTGAACATTAGGAAGTTGTTTTACAGGTTGATTATAATAATCTTTTAAACTTTGTTGAAAATCAGATACAATACGATTGTATTGTTTTGGATTTGTAGAAAATTGTCTGATATAAAAAGATTCAACTACAGAAATCAAAACATTGACATAAGAAAGTAAAACACCAAAACTTCCTTTTTCGCTTTTGTAATATTTAAACATTAAACTAAAAATAGAAGTTATTTCCTCTACTTCACTTTGCGTTAAATATAAGGCTTCATGTTGTCCGTAATCAAGATAAGTTTTGAATAGAAATCTATTTTCATCTATTAGCTTTTTAGAAAGTTGCACATACATTCCTGTATAGTTAGGTTCAACATCCCAGCCATTTACCATGTGAGGACTACTGAAAAAAATAGCGGTTATAGGTTTTGGAATTGTTACTGATTTATCAATATAATCAATTTTTATAGAAATACGATAAAAATCAGCCATTACCGGTTCCGATTGTGAACGCATATTTTTAGAATCATAATAACCAATATCAATGTCGTTATCGATTGGTTTTTTTAATCCAACATATTCGTTAAACGATTCGAATTCCTTAAAGATTTTCATTTTATTATAATTCTGGTTTCGACAAAGGTTAGAAAAAAATCAAGAAACTACTAATCATTTTACCGCAAAGAACGCTAACTGTTTTATCTTGTATAATGTTAAAAACACACAAAGTTCGCAAAGCTTATTAGATTTAGCTTTGCGAACTTTACATTTTTTATAAAACCTCAAATATAAATACTTAGTGTTTCTTTGCGGTAAAATAACGCTACAATAAAATAGTACTACGATTTAAACCAGCCGGCAACCAATTCATCTTCAAATGAATTCGCATTTTTATGAATAAACTCGTTTGTGCTTTTATTATAAGAATAATCTAAAGCCCATGTTTTATGATTTTTAGCCAAATCTTTAATACTATCACAAACAAAAGCAATTTCTTCGTCAGTAGTTGTTGGGTGAATCGACATTCTGATCCATCCCGGTTTTTTGATTAAATCTCCAATCGTAATTTCATTAACCAATTTATTCGAAGTTTCCTGATCTACGTGTAATAAAAAATGACCGTAAGTTCCCGCGCAACTGCATCCTCCTCTGGTTTGAACTCCAAATTTATCATTCAATAATTTTACACCTAAATTAAAATGCAAATCTTCAATAAAAAATGAAATTACACCCAAACGGTTTTTATGTTGTCCTGCTAAAATTCTGATATTTGGTACAGTATCCAATTCATTAAAAACATAATCAACAATTTCATGTTCACGTTGCAAAATGTTTTCAATTCCCATTTCTTCCTTTAGCTCAATTGCCAAAGCGGTTTTTATAACCTGAAGGAAACCAGGAGTTCCGCCATCTTCGCGATCCTCGATATTGTCAATATATTTATGTTCTCCCCAAGGATTTGTCCAGCTTACCGTTCCTCCACCCGGACAATCAGGAATCATATTATTGTATAATTTTTTATTAAAAATCAAAACTCCCGAAGTTCCGGGTCCACCTAAAAATTTGTGTGGCGAAAAGAAAATAGCATCAAGATACGATTCAGGATCTTCAGGATGCATATCAATTTCTACATAAGGTCCTGAGCAGGCAAAATCTACAAAACAAACACCATTATGTTGATGCATTAATTTGGCAGCTTCATGAAAAGGTGTTTTTAAACCTGTAACATTCGAACAGGAAGTAATCGAAGCAATTTTGATTGTTCTATCTTCGTATTTATCAAGCAATTGAGCTAAATTATCCAAGCAAAAAAGTCCTTTTTCGCAAGACGGAATAATTTCAACATCTGCAATTGTTTCTAACCAGGAAGTTTGATTTGAATGATGTTCCATATGTGAAATAAAAACAACCGGTTTTTTTTCAGCAGGAACTGTTATAAAATCTTTTAAATTTTCCGGAATTTTTAAACCCAGAATACGTTGAAATTTATTGATAACGCCTGTCATTCCTGTTCCATCTGTAATCAAAACATCATCATTATTAGCATTAGTATGACGCTTAATAATATTTCTGGCATGATGATACGCTTTTGTCATGGCAGTACCTGACACGGTAGTTTCAGTATGTGTATTGGCTACAAAAGGCCCAAATTCATTAAGAAGTTTATCTTCAATTGGGCGATATAATCTTCCGCTGGCAGTCCAATCGGTGTAAATAATCTGTTTTTTTCCGTAAGGAGATGTAAATTCCTGATTAATTCCGACAATATTTTTTCTAAAATCCTGAAAATAGGTTTCTAAAGTGATGGTATTATTTTTGCTATTCATTAGTGTGCCTAGTTTGATTGCAAATATATTGCTTTTTTATAGAATTGTGAATTTATCAATTATAAACTTCAAACATTAAACAACCTTTTAGTATCTTTAGTTAAATGGTCTTTTTTTAATTAATTTATCATAATATTCTATCAGATTAATAGGGCATATAAACTTAACTCTAAACATTTATGCAAAATTTATCAGTAGCCACTTTTGGTGGTGGATGCTTTTGGTGTATAGAAGCTGTTATTCAGCGTTTAAAAGGAATAGAATCCGTAAAATCAGTATATTCGGGAGGTTTTATTAAAAATCCACCCTATCGGGAAGTTTGTACTGGCAGAACCGGACACGCAGAAGTCATACAAGTTACCTTTGATCCTGACATAATTTCATATCATGATTTGGTTTTTATATTTATGACAAGTCATGATCCAACGACGTTAAATCGTCAGGGTGCAGACAGTGGTACTCAATATCGTTCTATTGTTTTATATCATGATGATGAGCAAAAAAGCATTGCTGCTCAGGTTTTTGAAGAAGTAAAAGCTTTTTATGAAGATCCGATTGTAACTGAATTAAAAGCTTTTGAAGTTTTTTATAATGCTGAAGAAGACCATCAAAACTATTACAATAATAATCAGGAAGCGCGTTATTGTCAAATCGTAATCGATCCGAAAGTACAGAAATTAAAAAAAATGTACGCTGATAAATTAATTTAAAAAAGTTTAGCCACAGATTAAAAATGATTTACACAGATTATTTAAATGTTTATTCCACACAGATTTAAGCAGATTTATTTATTTCTAAATTTAAAAAATCTGCTTAAATCTGTAGAATCTGCGAGAAACAAAAACATTTTAATCTGTGGTTAAAAATAAAACTCAAATGAAAAATTTAAAAATAAATAATCGATTTACTGCTGAATTACCTGCTGATCCTAACGAAACCAATGAAATTCGTCAGGTATCAAATGCTGTTTTTTCTTATGTAAATCCAACAGAACCAAAAAATCCGAAGTTAATTCATGCTTCAAAAGAAGTAGCCGAATTAATTGGAATTTCAGAAGATGAAATTCAGTCTGAATCTTTTTTAAATGTTTTTTCAGGAAAAGAAATTCTTCCTGAAACTCGCCCGTATGCAATGTGTTATGCAGGACATCAATTTGGAAACTGGGCAGGACAATTAGGTGATGGCCGCGCCATTAACTTAACAGAAGTTGAACATAATAATGCTTTTTTTACGCTGCAATTAAAAGGCGCCGGAAAAACTCCTTACTCAAGAACTGCAGATGGTTTAGCGGTTCTACGTTCTTCCATAAGAGAATATTTGTGTGCCGAAGCTATGTATTATTTGGGCGTTCCTACTACCCGATCACTTTCTTTAATGCTGTCTGGCGATGAAGTTTTGCGTGATATTTTATACAACGGAAATCCTGCTTACGAAAAAGGAGCCATTGTTTGTCGAGTTGCTCCATCGTTTATTCGTTTTGGAAGTTTTGAAATGCTTACTGCCCGAAATGAACTTAAAAATCTAAAAGAATTTGTAGAATATAATATCAAGCACTATTTCCCGGAAATTAAAGGCGAACCAAAAGAACAATATTTACAGTTCTTTAAATCGGTGGCGGACAAAACACGCGAAATGATTTTACATTGGCAAAGAGTGGGTTTTGTACATGGTGTCATGAATACTGATAATATGTCTATTCACGGAATCACAATTGATTACGGCCCATACGGTTGGTTAGAAAACTATGATCCTAATTGGACTCCGAATACAACTGATAGCCAAAACAGAAGATATCGTTTTGGGAATCAACCTCAGGTTGCGCAATGGAATTTGTATCAATTAGCAAATGCACTTTATCCTTTACTTAATGAAGCTGAACCTCTGGAAAAAATCTTAGAAACATTTATTGCTGATTTTGATTCAGATTATAAAACAATGTTTTTAAGTAAATTAGGTTTATTTACTTCAACTGAAGCTGATGGTAAATTAATTACTGGTTTAGAAACTATTTTGCAATTATCTGAAACTGATATGACGATCTTTTTTAGAAATTTAAATAGAATAAAAAAGACTGATTCTGCAAAAGATGCCATCGAAAAAATTCGTGATGCTTTCTATATTCCAGAAGAAATTTCAGGAGATATTTTAGATTCGTGGACAAAGTGGTTTTCGGTTTACATCGAAAGATTAAACACAGAAGAGCTTTCAGATGAAAATCGTGCAGAAAAAATGAATACCATAAATCCGAAATATGTATTGCGAAATTATATGGCACAATTAGCAATCGATGCCGCAGATCAAGGCGATTATTCATTAATAGATGAACTATTTCTGCTTTTGCAAAAGCCATACGACCAACAACCAGAATCAGAAAAATGGTTTGCAAAACGACCAGATTGGGCACGTTCTAAAGTGGGGTGTTCAATGCTTTCTTGTAGTTCTTAACAATATTTTTTGCCACAAATTTCACGAATTTACACAATTTTTTTATTGATAATAAATGTCACATTGAGCGAAGTCGAAATGCACACAAAGTGTTCTCGACTTCGCTCGAACTGACAACAAAATTCGTGGCGAAAATTTTTATTTCGAAGTAATATAATCTACAATCATACTAGCGTGAACGCGTGAATTTTCTATAAACCATTTGTGTGTTTGCATTCCACCACAAACTACACCGGCCAAAAATAAACCTTCAATATTTGTTTCCATTGTTTCCGGATTATACGTTGGCGTTTTTAGTTCATCATCAGAAAGTTGAATACCCATTTTTTCAAGGAAAGTCAAATCTGGTTTGTAACCGGTTAGAGCCAGAACAAAATCATTTTCTATCGTAACTTTTCCTTCGGGAGTTTCAATTTCAACTTCATTTTCTCGAATCTCAGTAATATTCGATTCAAAATAAGCTCTGATACTTCCCTCTTCAATTCGGTTTTCAATATCGGGTTTTACCCAATATTTTACTCGTTTATTGATCTCGTTTTTGCGAATAACCATTGTAACGTTAGCTCCTTTTCTCCAACACTCTAACGCTGCATCGACAGAAGAATTATTGGCACCAACAACCAAAATATTCCTAAAAGCATATTCGTGTGCTTCTTTGTAATAATGACGAACTTTTGGCAATTCCTCTCCTTTTATGTTCATTTCAATCGGAATATCATAAAATCCGGTTGCTATAATTACGTTTTTTGATTCGTAAATAGCTTTGTCTGTCGCAATTTTAAATAAGTTGTTGTCTAATTTCTGGACCTGATTTACTTTTTCAAATAAATTGATCGAAAAATTAAAATAACAGTGAATGTTTCGATAATATTCTAAAGCTTCCTGACGACCTGGTTTTGATGCCAGGCAATTAAAGGGAATGTTTCCAATTTCAAGTCTTTCGGCTGTTGAGAAAAAAGTCATGTATAACGGGTAATTAAAAATACTATTTACAATCGCACCTTTTTCTATAATTAAATAACGTAAGTTTTTCTTTTGAGCTTCAATTGCACAGGCAAGTCCAATTGGTCCGCCTCCAACAATAATTAAATCGTATTGATCTGTCATAAATCTATTCTTTTCCCCAATATTTAAAAGGATTTTTACTTAAATATGCGTTGTAATATCGTTCATCATTAGTTACTTCTTCTCCCAGCCAATCCGGTTTTTCAAAAGTATCTGTTTCTGATTTCAACTCAATTTCAGCCATAATTAATCCTTCATTTTCTCCATAAAATTCATCTACTTCAAAAACATGATCTCCGGATTTTATTTCAAAACGAGTTTTTTCAATTTTACCTTTCTCGCAAAGTTTAAGCAATTCCAGCGCTTCATCAATCGGAATTTCATTTTCCCATTCAAAACGCGACATTCCGCCATGGTGGCCAATTCCTTTTATGGTCAAAAAACCTCTTTCTCCTTTAATTCTAACACGAACTGTTCTTTCAGGAAGTGAGCTTAAATATCCCTGAGCAATTTTATTTTGAGTAAAAGCCTGTTCTTTAAAATTATCTGATTTTACAAGAAACTTTCTTTCAATTTCAATCATTTTAATTTATAAATTAATTTATAATGCAAGTTACTCAATTTAATTCAGTCTTAAGATTGAGAATTCTAATAACTTCTCTTTACATATCAAAAACATAATTACTTAATAACCAAACTATTAACTATTAAATATTTAGATAAATCGCTATTCTGTATTTATTTTTTTGTTAAATTTGATATAATCTTAACTTCAATACTTATGTCTAAAAAAGCGCTCTATCTATTAGGCATTGCTATAACCATTATTTTAGGTACGTTTTTGTATATAAAATTTTGTTGCAATTGCAGTATGAATACACCAGTAGTTGATACTCAAAAAGATTCGACTGTAGTGGTAAAGGAAACAAAATGGGTTCCTTTTGTTCTTAGTGGTTCAGGAATTGATTATCATACCAATGATAATATCAAGTTCTTAAAAAATAGTCCATCGATTATTGTTCCTGTAAGTGATTCTGTGACTATTGGAATTGAAAATCTTAAATCATTTTTAATAGCAAATCCTAAGCAAAAAGTAACAATTACCGGTTATGCAACTTCTGATGAAACCAATACAACTAAATTCGAGAATCTTGGTCTTGCAAGGGCAAATGAGGTTAAAAATTATTTTGTTTCTAAAGGTTTATCAGGAAATCAATTTGATGCAAAAGGTGAGATTATCGATAAATGGAAATCAAATTCAGACACGCTTATAGGTCCGGTTGAATATCAATTTGCGACTTTGGATACGACGGCAATCGCTAATGATGAATGGAGTATTTTGAAGGAAAAAATTAACTCTGATGCATTGATTCTTCATTTTAATACCAATAAAGCCAGTGACAAAACTAGCGCTGATGAAAAACAAAAAATAAGCGAAATTGTTAAGTATTCAGAGCATGTAAAAGATGCAACAATTTTGATTGTTGGCCATACTGACAATGTTGGAAATAGAGATGCAAATATTGTTTTGGGGCAAAAACGTGCTGAATTTGCAAAAAACTATTTGACCAAAAATGGTATTGACGGATCTCATATCATAACAGAATCAAAAGGGCCAGATGAACCAATTGGAGATAATACAACTACTGAAGGTAAAGCGAGTAATCGAAGAACAGTAATTACAATCAAATAATTAATCAAAAATATACTATTATGAATATACCTTGTATTTTAATACCTGTGCTAGTGGGATTAATCTGTGGAATTTTAGGTTACTTACTAGGAAAATTGAATTCAAAAAATGATGATTCGCTTGCATTGGCTTTACAATCTGATTTAGATCTCTGCAAAGACAATACGAAGCGCTTAAATACAAAAATAGCATCGTTAGAGGCTGAATTAGAAGCAAAAGCAAATACTTCTGCACCACAATCTTTTAAAGCAAATGTACCGCCATCAATTTTATTTGACGCTGAATTAGCGAAATTAGTTTATGGAAAAAAAATAGGAAATAATGATTTGAAAATTGTTGAAGGTATTGGCCCAAAAATAGAAGCTTTGTTTAATGCTGCCGGAATCAATACCTGGAAAGAATTATCTGACGCATCAATAGAAAAGCTGCAAGCAATTTTGGATGCCGGAGGAGAAAATTATGCAATTCATAATCCGAGTACCTGGGCAAAACAGGGATTATTGGCTTATGAAGGCAGATGGCAGGAATTAAAAGACTGGCAGGCAGGAATGACTGGAGGGAAAGAGTAAGGAGAAAGGTTCAAAGGTGCAGAGTTACAGAGGTTCATAGGTTTTTAATACTTTGTCCCTTTGTAACTCTGCACCTTTGAACCTTTGTAACTTTAATTATCAAGAAAATCTGAATTCCAATTTTTAGATGTATTGTACCATAATTGTCCTTTTGAGACTTCTAGCGGGCAATCAAAATTATTGGTATAAAGTGCTCCCGTTCCTAAACCTTGCGGCATTTCAGAATTTTGCAAAAATGTCCATTGTGCAATAGCATTCAAGCCAATATTACTTTCTAATGCAGATGTAATCCACCAACCAATATTATATTTATCGGCCAAAGTAATCCATTCCTGCGTTCCTCTAAAACCTCCTATAAAACTTGGTTTCAGAATAATGTATTGTGGTTTAATTTGTTGCAATAATTTTTCTTTTTCTTCTAATGAAAATACACCAATTAGTTCTTCATCTAAAGCAATAGGAAATGGTGTTGTTTCGCATAAACTTTTCATTGCTTCAATGTTTCCTTTTTTAATAGGCTGTTCAATACTATGAAGTTGAAATTGATTGAGTTGATTTAATTTATCTAAAGCTTCATTTAAAGCAAATGCGCCATTGGCATCTACTCTGATTTCGATTTGTTCAGCAGAAAAATGACTTCGGATAAATTGCAATAATTCTAATTCTTTTTGAAAATCAATTGCGCCAATTTTCAATTTTATGCATTTAAATCCTTCGGCTAATTTTTCTTCGATTTGTTGTTTCATGAAGGAAGATTCTCCCATCCAAACTAAACCATTTATTACAATTGACTTAGAATTATTGGTAAAATCAGAAGGAAATAATAGATATGGATTTTCACTTTTTAATGATAAAAAGGCCATTTCTATTCCAAATTGTATCGATGGGAATTCTAATAAAGATTCCCAAAGCGCGGTTTCTCCCAAATGAATATTTTCGCAAGTCCATTTAAGTTTTTGCTCATAATCATCTCTGTCATCTGCACTTAAACCACGCAAAATGCCACACTCACCTATTCCTTTTTTGCCATCTTTTTCAAGAACGATAAACCAGGTTTCTTTTTCGGTCATAATGCCACGAGAAGTCCCGGACGGGCGTTTAAATTCGAGCATGTATTTATGATAGGTCGCTTTCATAGAAATGTTTTTTCACCATATAAGTAATATAAGAAAGTTTAAAATTGAAGTAAAAGTTTAATGAACTTATATGGTAAAAAGATTTAGTTAAAAAGATTTAAAACGCGTTCAAAATCTTTTGATGGTAATCCTGCTTTTTGAAAAACAGCAAAATCTTGTTTTGTTTTATCGGTCCAGCTCAAACTATCGGTAACATTTTGAGTCTGGTATTTTTTATAGATTGCTTTTGCTTCGCTATAATCATCGCTCATCAAATAAACATGCGCTAAATTAAGTTTGACAAGTAGTTCAGTATCGTCAAGCTTTTCACCTTCTTTTAGAGATTTAATTGCTTTGGCGTATTGTTTGGTTAAAATATAGCAATAACCAATTGAACTGTAATCAATTGCTGTAGCTTTTCCGTCATTAATTATGGTGTTTAATTTTGGAATTGCTTCGTTGTATTTTTGCAAGTTTATTAAAGTTGAAGCTTGTGTTCTTAAATCATTATAAACGTTTTTAGAAATATCAGCATCGTTATAACAAAGGTTTCCGAAATCTTTGTAGACTTTATTTTTTTCGATTGGCAATAATTTCTGAAACTCTGTATAACGGTATTGTTTCATGATTTTTTCTAAAATACAAACACAGAAATCATCAGAATTGGCCATTTTTTGCGCCATTGTTGATGTTTTGCACAAACTGATAATTTCATTTTTATTATCCTGATTCCAACCACGATTTAGTTTTGTATCAACCCAAGGCACAACTTCTAAAACAATTTTCTGGCTTAAAACCCAGTTTTTGCTATGAAATCCAAAATATATGGTGCTTATATTTTGTCCTAAACAAGATGATTTATCCAGTGATAATCGTTTGGCATCTTTACTGATTGCTTCTTCTTGTGCATAACAAGCTTTATCTGTTTTACCATCATCAATATATTTTTTTACATCTTCGTTTGAAGTAAAAAGTGCATAAGTACAACTGTCATCGCCTGAAATTTTCGACATTAAGAAAACTGCTCCGGCAGAACCCTGACTTATTCCGGTTGGATCCGGAATTGCTTTTAAAACTGAAACCAAACTGTTTGCCATTTGTTGGTTTTCATCCAAAAGTGTAATTCTATATACAATTTCAGTTGTTCCAACTGGTAAATCTTCTGTTTTTAAAGTAATTCTATCGCGGGCGTATGCAATAATTTCTTTTGTTGTTGCACGCTCTTTATCCCAATAACCATCTTTTTGTGCAAAAGAATTGTAAGTAGAAGCTATTAAAAGGATTAAAAATATTCGTTTTAGATTCATATTCTAAATGGATTTTAAACTTAGTTTGCTTTTAATTTATTTTCTGTAAATCTAATCCATTCATAGTCAGGAATGGTTTTGTCAATATAAAAATCAGGCTGAATGCCTTTACCGTCAATTTGCATGTCTGGAATTCTAAAACTTTTGGTTAGGGAATAACCTAATTTTAAAGTTTTGCATGGAAAATCAACAAAATACATATTAGAGATATCAAGTACGCCTTCAGTAGTAGTACCAAAAAGTTTAACTTTTTTACTTTGCTTTGCAATTAATAAAAATTCCTCTGCTGTACTGCCATTATTTTCATTAATAATAACACCAACATTTTTTGGATTTGCATAGAATAGATCCGATTTAATTTCGTCAACTATTTGGTCTTCAATATTTATAAATTTACCAATATTTGCGTTTAATTTATCCAATCCTTTTTTTGCCCATTCTTTCTCTTCTGCTGACCAATTAGGATCTGCCATAAAATCTTCCATTCTCTTGTTGTTTAGAGGTGTCGATAAATATTGAACGCCTACACTTCTAATTGTATTTGTATAGATGTATGGAATTATTTTTTGGAAACTGGCATCAGATCCTCCTCCATTATTTCTTATGTCAATAATTAAATTTTCTTTTGAAATTATGAGTTCATGATTGGCTGTGATGATACTATCAATTATTTTTTTATTAGCATATTTAAATGACGGAATGCGCAATAAAACAGTTTTGTCTGAAATTTGTTTTATAAAAGGGATTTGAGCTGTCAGCGATTCAACATAAGTTTTTATGTCTGAATCATCTTCAGGATTGTTAGGAAAAATTCTTTTTAATGAAACTGATCCAAATTTTAGAAAGTTATTGCCAACAAGTTTCACGTTATCAAACTTTTGAGCAGTATAATCGCCCATATAATAAACAGCATTATTGGTTTTATCCGGAAACTCTTTTATCTTAAATTTTACTTGATATTGTTTCCATTTGCTGTCTTTTACATCTAAAACATAACCAATATATTCATTATCTTTTTTGATAACTCCAATGGTATAAGGAGGAGAGAGCCAAATTCCTTCGAATGTTGGGTTAGAAATCTTTGCAAAATTATTTTTTAATTCTGCTTCGGTTATTTCTATTTTTTCCCATTTTGTTTCAGTTTCTGTATCACTTTTAGCAACTGCTTTTTCAGCATATTCGGGTTTTATTGCTAAAGATAAATGTGCAGGTCTAAAAAATAGCATCCAATCAAAAAGGACATTTCTACAATCAGTCAGATCTTTTATTTTTTTTACTTTTTTAATAAATAGATCATTATGATTTTGATATTCTGCTAATCCTTTTTTATCTATTACATATTGAAAACCAGCATCATTATCTTCAAAAGTTTTTTTAAGCCAGTTAAAATTATCTTCGCATGAGCATTTTTGCGCAAAGGAAGCATTTGAAACGATAATTAAAGCGAATAAAAATATTCTATTTAAATTCATATTTGGTTTGTTCTTTTTAGCTGGATTTTTTAGATGAGAATGACACATATTATGCCAAAAATAATTTTGTTATGAAACTGATTGCCCTAGCCCCGATAGAGGCGGTATCCTTTTTTAAGGCGTCCTGAAACTTCGGGATCTCGCCTTAAAAAAGATATAGCCGAAAGCGGGATTAGCTCCTTATTCTTCGACTCCGCTCAGAATGACAAATTCATTTTGCTGAGAATAAGAATTATTACAATTCTATTGATTCTCCTATTTCTAAAAGCATCAAATCTTTTCCTTTGTCAAAAAACTTACGGATAGATTCTTCGTGATTGATTTCGATATAACCAAAAGTATCAAAATGGTAACCTAAAATTTTATCGCATTCTACAAAATCAGAAGCAATTATAGCGTCTTCAACATCCATTGTAAAATTGTTTCCGATTGGAAGGATCGCTAAATCTAATTTAGTTCTTAACGGAATCAATTTCATATCAAATGTAAGAGCGGTGTCTCCGGCAATGTAGATGTTTTTGTGTTCTCCTTCGATCACAAAACCTCCAGGATTTCCGCCATAACTTCCGTCAGGGAATGAACTTGAATGAATTGCATTTACGTATTTTACTTTTCCAAAATCGAAATTCCAGCTTCCGCCGTGATTCATGGGATGCGCGTTAAGTCCTTGTTTTGCGTAATAGCTTGTAATTTCTGCATTTGAAACAATTACTGCATTTGTACGAGTTGCAATAGCTTCAACGTCAAGAACGTGATCGCCATGTGCATGTGTTAGTAAAATATAATCGGCTTTTAATGTGTTTATGTCAATTGCCGCAGCTTTTGGATTTCCTGTAATAAATGGGTCAACAATGATGTGTTTTCCTCCAACTTCAATGCCTAAAGAAGCGTGTCCGTAAAATGTGATTTTCATTTTTATAAATTTTAAAGTTGAACTTATTTTTATCTTCCTCCCAGGAAGAGATTAACAATGATGTCTGAAATTAATGAAATCATACATACTGTCAATAATATTGAAAGCAAAAATGTACTAAGTGCCAGTTTTTTTAATTCTGGATCTAACAGCTTAGGATTTTGGTTTTTATAAACAGTAATTAAATGTTTGGTTAAAGGAATAAATGCCAATAAAAACAAATACTGATCAAAATTATAATCGCTTAAAAAAGCAAAAATAACCACCAAAAGCATAGCGGTAACAATTAAAGTGAAATGATAAATTTTAGCTTTTTTGCCGCCTATTTGAACTACAATTGTGTTTTTTCCTGATTTTCTATCTGATTCTTCGTCACGCATATTGTTTAGGTTTAAAACGCCAACGCTTAATAAACCAATTGAAATAGCGGGTAAAATTAAAAGTGGATCTACTTCTTTTGAATATAAAAAGTTAACTCCCAAAGTGCTTACAAGCCCAAAGAAAATAAATACAAATACATCTCCAAATCCTCTGTAACCGTAAGCTGAATTACCTACTGTATAACGAATTGCCGAAACAATTGCAGCGATTCCCAGTAATAAGAAAAAGATTGAATAAAGGAAATTTGTTTGTCCAAAGGCAAAATATATTAAAGTTATGGCAGATAATAATGTTAGTACAGAAGTTATTATTATTGCTTTTTTCATCGCCTGAGGTGTAATTACTCCGCTCTGAATAGCACGCATGGGACCTACTCTGTCTGCGTTATCAGTACCTTTTACACCATCTCCGTAATCGTTTGCAAAATTTGATAAAATCTGTAAACCAAGTGTTGTTAAAAGTGCAAAACCAAAAATTTTCCAGCTAAAAACCTCTGTTGGCGTATTGATGGTTTCGGTTGGGTTAGACAAAGCATAAATACTTCCTACTATAATTCCGGAAACTGATAAAGGTAATGTGCGCAATCTGGCGGCTTCAATCCAATGTTTCATTATTTTTTAATTTTAGATTTTAGTCCCGACGCTTCGGGATTGATTTTAGATTGTTACATACTGAATTTAAATTGCAGATTTCAAAAACCTAAAATCTGCAATCTAAAATCTAAAATATTTTTATGGAAGCCATTTATTTTCTCCAAAGTTTGGTTTTCTTTTTTCTAAAAAGGCATTTCTTCCTTCTTTTGCTTCTTCGGTCATATAAGCCAAACGGGTTGCTTCTCCGGCAAAAACTTGCTGACCAACCATTCCATCGTCTGTTAAGTTCATGGCGAATTTTAGCATTTTTATAGAAGTTGGTGATTTTTGAAGTATTTCCTGCGCCCATTCATAAGCGGTGTCTTCAAGCTCGTCATGCGGAATCACAGCATTTACCATTCCCATATCCATCGCTTCCTGAGCTGAATAATTTCTTCCTAAAAAGAAAATCTCACGCGCTTTTTTCTGACCTACCATTTTAGCTAAATAAGCAGATCCGTATCCACCATCAAAACTGGTTACGTCAGCATCTGTTTGTTTAAAAATTGCATGTTCTTTACTGGCCAAAGTCATGTCGCAAACTACGTGCAAACTATGTCCGCCACCAACAGCCCATCCGGGAACAACGGCAATGACAACTTTTGGCATAAAACGAATTAAACGTTGTACTTCAAGAATATTTAAACGATGTTGACCATCTTCTCCAACATAACCCTGATGTCCGCGTGCATTTTGATCTCCTCCGCTACAAAAAGAATATACTCCGTCTTTGGTAGAAGGACCTTCTGCAGAAAGCAAAACGACTCCAATTGACGTGTCTTCCTGTGCATCGTAAAAAGCCTGGTATAATTCTGAAGTTGTTTTTGGGCGAAAAGCATTTCTAACATTGGGTCTGTTAAACGCGATTCTTGCAACTCCGTTACATTTTTTATAGGTTATATCTTCAAATTCTCTGGCAGTTATCCAATCCATTGCTATTTGTTTTGTTTTTAAAAATTATAGCGTAAAAATAAAGCATTTTTATATTTATACCTACTCAATTTGCTTTAAGTCTTTATGAAAATATCTTCGAATGTTAACAATTGGTATTTACTTACAAAAAATAACATTATTTAACATTTGATTTAAAAAAAAAGAAGTAATTTTACAACCTAGAAATCAATGAGATACAATTAATTTCATTCTTTTCAGATTGATTTTCTTTCACTGATTTATTAACCTAAAAAATGATTTTTTTGAGAAAATTTAAAAAATTTGTCGCTCATTTTTTTGGGGTTTTAAATACTAAGACTTTAATTGATGGGCAAATGGTTTATTCGTTTGTTGAAACTTCAAGGAAGAGATAGTAACACCTATGGTTAAAGAATAGAATTGTGTATTCAATTTGTCTAAAAGGATTACGATAATGGGGACTTAATTAAAAATTGAAGTACTTTCTATAAATATATAATTATCCAACTAAATGGTTCTGCCGTGAAATTGATTTTTTGCTTTTAAAACGAATGCATTAAGCTATTTAAAGACATACAAAAAAAAGATCAAAGAAGTAATTTCTAAAATTTTTAAAGCTGTTATTTTTTTGATTGATTCGAATAATTTTATTTCTGTTTTTTTTTAATTACAATTTTTTTTAAAACTAGAATAAAAAAGGGAAAGGCTACTCGTATGAGTAGCCTTTCTTGTTATAATGATTTTAAAAAAAACTTAATTATTCTTTTATGAATTATTCTTTTACAATATAAATTCCGTCATCTTTAATCTCTATGAGTTTTTCTTTATATAAAGCTCCAATTGCTTTTTTAAACGTTTTTTTGCTCATTTTCAATACCGTTTTAATATCCTCCGGATGCGAATTATCATTTAAACGTAAAAAACCTCTGTTGGCTCTTAATTCATCTAAAATCTTTTCTGCATTTGGTTCAATACTTTGATAACCTTGTACTTGCAAAGCAATATCTATTTTATTATCAGGTCGAATGTTTTTGATGTAACCACGCATTCTGTCGCCTGTTCTAATCGCATCATCATACACTTCATCTTTGTACAATAATCCTTTGTGCTTTTCATTGATGATAACATTAATACCAATTTCAGTAATGTGTGATACAATTAAATCAACTTCTTCACCTTTTTCAACTGTTAAATCATCATTGCTTAAAAACTGATTGGTTTTACTTGATGCAACTAAACGATTTGTTTTTTCATCCATATACAGATAAACTAGATAACGCTTTCCTTTTTCCATAGGACGCGCTTGCTCTTTAAACGGAACCAGAATATCTTTTTCCATTCCCCAATCCATAAAAGCACCAACCTGATTAATGTAGTTTACTCTTAAAAGTGCAAATTCATTCAATAAAATATACGGTTCTAGTGTTGTTGCAACCGGGCGCTGTTCATGGTCCAAATAGACAAAAACAATAAGCTCTTCGCCTATTTCAAATTCGTTTGGAACATATTTATTGGGTAATAATATATCATGAATTCCTTCAGGGTCTTTTTCAGGATTTCCTAAAAATAAACCAACTTTGGTATCACGTAATATGGTAAGTGTATTGTATTTTCCTATTTCAATCATATTCTTGAGTTTCTAAGCCGATAAGTGACTAAGTTTCTTTGCTGCAAATGTACGAAGTTTGAAAATGGTTCAAAGAAATGTTTTAGATAAAAGCAACAATAAATGCAATATAAAAACAAAAGCGCCCAATAAAGGCGCTTTTGTAATTTTGAATTGCTTTAAATCTTATTTATAAACACTTTCTTTTTTAAAGTGCAAAGTCAGTAAATAATAAACTACTGCTCTATATTTGTGTTTGTTAGATCTGCCATATTTTTCTAAAACAGCTTGAATTGCAGCATCTAATTCAGGCGAATCTTTTAGGCCTAATTTTTTAATTAGAAAATTTTTCTTTACAGTATCTAATTCAGACTGTTGGCTTGCTGCAACTGTAGATGAATCAGCGTTGTAAATTGATGGTCCGCAACCAATTGTTACTTTTGTCAGCAAATCCATGTTTGGAGTTACACCACATTTTTCCTTTAAATCTTCTGCATACTTTTTAATTAATTCTTCTCTTGCACTCATAATAAATATAAATATTGGTTACTTTTAATGTTTCCAAATATATAAATTATATCAAGTGAATAATTAATTTTAACACTATTTAACTTACAATTAAATTAACTCTTTAAAGTATTGTTTTAATATTTTATCATTTTCAATAGTTGGAGTAAATATTTCTAAGATTACCGGCGTTTCGTCATTAGCATATAAACTGTTGATTCCTTCTTTTAAAGTATCTGAATCACTCGCTGTTAAATAATTCATCTTATACATTTTAGCCAAATGTTCAGCGGTTAAATGATGCGATGTTTCAAAATAAGTATTAAAAACAGGTTTTTCTTCGTGTCCCGGTAAGATTCTGAAAATTCCACCTCCTCCATTATTAATCAAAATAATTTTGAAGTTTTTAGGAATATAAGAATTCCATAAAGCATTACTATCGTATAAAAAACTAATATCTCCAGTAACGAAAACAGTTTGTTTCTGGTTTCCAACTGAAGCACCAATTGCTGTAGACGTACTTCCGTCGATTCCGCTGGTTCCTCTGTTGCAAAAAACTTCAATTGAAGGATCAATATCAATTAATTGTGCATAACGAATTGCAGAACTATTGCTAATTTGCAATTGAGAATTAACCGGCAAAGATTCAATCACTTTCTCAAAAACCTTGAAATCTGAAAACGAGATTTTATCTAAATATTTACTTCGTTTTAATTTTCTTAAATCATAAACTTCCTTTATTTCTTCAAAATAATTGCTTTCCGTAAAACTGGTTTTCGCCAGTAATTCATTGAAGAAATCGTTTGGTTTCATGACAAAATGCTTTGTCAAAGCTCCAAATGTATCATAAGCACGTAAGGTATCAATATGCCAATGTTGTTTTGGTTTATACTTTCGTAAAAAGCCTTTTATTCTTTTTGAAACAATCATTCCGCCAAAAGTTATCAGAATTTCAGGATTAAAGGCCTCAAAATCATGATCATCAAATGGTGTAATTAAAGTATCAATGCTACTAACAAAATCAGGATGATGTAGGTTTGAAGTAGTTTCTGTCAAGACTACAATTGATGGATCGTTGGCAAAATTTTGAATAATTTTTTCATCAATAGAATTTGCTTCATTTACACCAACTAAAACTAATTTTCGTTTGGCTGAGTTCCAAATTGAAACAAATTCCTCTACATTTTCTATAATTTTTGTTCCGATAATTTCTTCAGAATGTGTGATTTTTGGTTCAACAGAAAGTGTTTCAACAGTTTCATACAAAGGTTCTTCAAACGGAGCGTTTATATGAACCGGTCCTTTTTGAAGAATGGCAGTTTCGATTGCTTTATTGATTTTTAAATCATTTTCTACAGAAGCTTCTTCGGTTAGATTGGCATTAAAAACCGAATGATTTTCGTAAACATTTTGCTGACGAATGGTTTGCCCGTCTCCAATATCAATTTTACTCTGAGGTCTGTCTGCAGAAATTACGATTAACGGAATCTGGCTGTAAAATGCTTCGGCCACAGCCGGATAATAATTTAATAAGGCAGAACCTGACGTACAAATAATAGCGGTTGGCTGTTTGGTTTGCTGTGCAATTCCTAAAGCAAAAAATGCTGCACAACGCTCATCTGCAATGCTGTAACAGTTAAAATTATGATTTTGTGCAAAACCTATTGTTAAGGGAGCATTTCTTGATCCCGGAGAGATAATAATATTGGTGATTCCTTTTGCTAAACAAATTTCGATAATGCTTTGTGCAAGCGGTATTTTGGGGTAAATCATTCTAAATGGTGTATAATATTTTTAGAAAATTTATTGCTTGAAAAATTTTCTTTTACTATTACAAAGTTACAAACTTCATGTTTGATTTGACTTATATATTAGGAAGATATTAAGACTGATTTTAGAAAAAGGCAATATATTTGTAAATCATAATTTTCTTTATCAAAATAAATACTTTATGCGTTTCTTATATTTATTTTTTGTTTTTGTTTCCCTGCAGGCTGTACAATCTCAGAATCAATTTACTGTCGATGGAATTTCATACAAAACTGCGTTAGAGAATGCTAAAACACAAAATAAACCTGTTTTCGTAATGCTTTATGCAGATTGGTGTCCGCATTGCAATCAAATGAAAAAAGAGGTTTTTAGCGATGCAAATGTTATGGATTTCCTGAATAAGAATTATATCTGTATTTGGAAAAATATAGAAAAGGAAGAAGGAATTGCTCTTAAAAATAAATTTAAAACGACATCCCTTCCTTCATTTTTATTTTTAGATTCAAATAAAACACTTTTATATGCTTTAAAAGGCGAAATGAAAACGCCTGAATTTTTAGCTGAAGCCAATTATGCTTTAAACCCGAAATTTCAACTGCCTTATTTAGAAAAAGATTTTTTAGCAGATCCTAGCAATTCAACAAAGTATTTCGCATATTTAAATACCCTGAAAAAAGGGAAAGACAGAACTGAATTATCGATTCCTACTCATATTTATCTTGAAACACAATCTGATGCACAACTAGTAAGTGAAACCAACTGGCGTGTTATTGCAAACGGTGTTACTGATATTAATTCGAGAGAATTTCAATATGTTTTAAAACATCAAAAGGAATTTGCTGCTGTAGCTTCGCAAAATCGCATTGATCGAAAAGTTGAAAGTATTGTCAATGAGTTACTTCGGCCTCTTGTTGATAATTTAGATACTATAAACTATTATAAACAAAGAGAAATTGCTAAATCAATACGATTACAAAAAACAGATTCTCTTGTTTTTAAATTTGATTTGACATTGGCTGAACGAACTGAAAAATGGGATTTTTATAAAAAGGTTACGCTTGAAAATACCGAAAAATTAGTTTGGAATGATGCCAGTTTTCTAAAAGATATTGGTCAAACCTTTTTAAAACATATCTCTGATGCTGAAAGTTTGAAAAAATCTATTTTTTGGGTAAAACATTCCTTAGAATTAAATGATTCTTATGATGGAAATTTATTGATTGCAAAGCTTTACAATAAAATCAAAGACAAAAAATCGGCTTTAAAATACGCCAAAGATGCTAAAGTTATTTCGAATGAAATGAATTGGAATCCTAAAGAAGTTGATACTTTATTAGCAGAATTAAATACAAAATAAACTCACCAAAACCATGAACGTTACTCTTAGACCAGCAACCACAAACGATTTAGAAAAAATCCTCGAGATTGTAAATTATTCTATTTTGCATACAACAGCAAATTATAATTATGATATTCAGACTCTTGAAGTACAGACAAAATGGTTTGAAGATAAAAAAGCTAAAAACATGCCTATTGTTGTAGCAGATTTAGATGGCGAAGTCGTTGGTTTTGGAAGTTACGGGCAATTTCGTGAGAAAATTGGTTACCAATATACTGTAGAACATTCGGTTTATGTAGTAGATAATATTATTGGAAAAGGTGTTGGATCTCAATTATTAACCGAATTAATTCGTCTGGCTAAAGAACAAGGCCTGCACGTAATGATTGGCGCTATTGATGCAGATAATGCAGGAAGTATTGCTTTTCATGAAAAATTCGGATTTATTGCTACCGGAACGATTCGCGAAGTAGGTTATAAATTTGATCA
This sequence comes from Flavobacterium sp. LC2016-13, assembly GCF_009707955.1. GTDB lineage: Bacteria > Bacteroidota > Bacteroidia > Flavobacteriales > Flavobacteriaceae > Flavobacterium. The sequence continues at coordinate 681,651 of NZ_WMDQ01000002.1, forward strand.
TTGGCTTGATTTGGTTTTTATGCAGTTGATTTTGAAGTAGTTTATTTGCACGCGGATGACACGGATTCGCTAAAGCGAAAACGCGGATTTAAAACGGATTTTTTATTTTACTAATATTTTGATCGAAATAGCACAAAAAAAATCCACAAATTTGATTTATTCAAATTTGTGGATTTTTTGGTTTAGATAGTTCTAACTAGCTTTTAATCCAGTTGATAACGTCCGGCTCTGTAACTAAAGTTTTTGGTTTAATTACTTTTACCAATTCTCCTTTTTCGTTGATTAGGTATTTTTGAAAATTCCATTCTACTTCAGAATCCTGTAAACCATTTTTAGATTTTTGTGTCAGGAATTTGTATACTTCGCACATATCATCTCCTTTTACAGAAACTTTATCCATCATAGGAAATGTTACACCATAATTTTGTTGGCAAAAAGCACCAATTTCCTCATTTGTACCAGGTTCCTGAGAAGCAAAATTGTTAGCAGGAAAACCTACAATTACAAAACCTTTATCTTTATATTCTTTATAAACAGCTTCAAGATCTTTATATTGAGGCGTTAATCCGCATTTTGAAGCGGTATTTACAATTAATATCTTTTTTCCTTTCAGAGACGCAAAATCAAAAGTATTTCCAGATAAATCTTCTACTTTAAATTGGTAAATAGTTTCTTTTGTCATGGCTTGATCCGTTTTAGGCGTTTTTGTTTTATTGGTTTGCGCTTGGTTTTGGCAGCTAAATAATAATAGAACGCCATACGCTAAACATAATATTTTTTTCATTGTTTCTAATTTTTTTATAAAATTAATCAAAATCTGTTTTGATGATTGAGTTTAAGCGCTTTATTTTTTATTAAACTTAAGTTAAATAAAAAAATGAAGCCTAGCGTTAATCAGACGCTAGGCTTCTCCCCATACAAACAAATCAAACCATGAATTAATCCTTATATATCTTTTGAGTAACAAAATTTTCTTTTGTTTTTACTCGTTATTTATTAGTTTAAAAATTATAGCTGACGCCTTGGTTTTAATGAAATTATACTATTAATCAATAAATTACACTAATCTCAAAATATTTTAATTGGCTTGTAAATGTTATTTTAATTTGCTTGGTGTATATTTAGTGTGCATTGATAAAATCTTTCACTTGGAAGTCCAAGGACATCAACTATAAGCTTTATAAATTTTTAATTATTATTAAAATCAATCGAAATACTTAAACGGGCCTTACTATTTTTAAAATTGCTGTCGTTAGAATTTGTAAGTGCCAAAACAGTAGTTAATCCTACAATTAATATTTTCAAATTATTTGTCATATTATTCATGATATTAATTCTTTAATTATTCTAATTATTTTACAATTTCAATCTTAAAAAGCGCCGTTTGTAATAATCATCGCAGAGTTGTTTATCGGCATATATTTTAATTCTTACAAATTTGATCTGCTTTGCTATTTACTGGCACATTTCATTTTATGTTATAATAGCATTTACGTAATAGGATTACTTTTGGTTTTAAAAAACGTGAAAAAAACTTATTTTTTTTCATAATCCCTTATTTTGCTAAGGTTTAGACTGTTAAAAAAAATGCGTTTTTCACAAAAAAATAAATTATCTTTATCTCAGAGATCTAAAAAAAGATTCTATAAAATTTGTTTAAGCTTAAAAACCACATCTATGAGTCAAGAAGAATTATTAGTTTTAATTTATAAAAAAGACGAAAGAGCTTTTACCCATTTGTACGACATGTATTCTAAAAGTCTGTTTTCGGTCATTAACGTTTTAATAAAAAACCGCGAAGAAGCCGAAGATGTTTTGCAGGAAGTTTTTGTCAAAATCTGGAAAAACATAGATTCCTATAATGAAGGTAAAGGACGATTTTACACCTGGATCCTTAATATAGCTCGTAATACGTCGATTGATAAGTTAAGATCCAAAAATTTTAATAACAGCCAAAAAAACCTTTCTTCAGATAATTTCGTAAATCTGTTAGATGACAGTAATAAATTAACTAATAGAATTGATACAATAGGAATTCAGGAGTTTGTAAAAAAACTAAAACCAAAATGTATTGAGATTATAGATTTATTATTCTTTAAAGGATATACCCAGCAGGAAGCTTCAGAAGAATTAGCAATGCCACTGGGAACTGTCAAAACTCAAAACAGAAACTGTATTAACGATTTACGTAATTATTTAAAAATCTAATGGAAGCACAAGAATATATAGAATCAGGAATTTTAGAATTGTATGTTTACGGTTTATTAACCGAAACTGAAAATCTGGAAATAGCGGAACTGGCTAAAAAGAATCCCGAAGTTGATCATGAAATTATTGAGATAGAAAAAGCTATTGTAGCCCTGTCATCAAGTTTCTCACCTTTTCACTCGGTAGCTAATTTCGAGAAGATAAAAGCTCGTTTAGAGCTTAAACATGGTAAAGTGGTCGACATGAAACCGGCTTCAAACTGGTCTCAATATGTGGGCTGGGCAGCTTCTGTTTTATTGCTTTTAGGACTTGGATACCAAACCTTAGAGTTAACAAAAACAAAAGAAGCAATTGCTACTGTTGGCACTGAAAAAAATAAAATTCAAAGAGAATTTGCTTATTTAGATCAACAAAATAAGCAGACTGAGAAAAACTTAACTATCGTTAGGGATATCAAAAATACTGGTGTAACACTTGGCGGTCAGGCGGTTTCTCCTACATCATTTGCAAAAGTATATTGGAACAAAGAAACCAAAACTACTTATATTGATGCTGCAGGTTTACCAAAACCACCAAAAGGAATGGTTTATCAGGTTTGGGCTTTAAAACTTAGTCCGGTACTTACACCAACAAGTATTGGTTTGTTAAGCGATTTTGAAGGAAATGATCAAAAGATATTCTCTGTAGAGCAAACAGATTCTGCTGAAGCTTTTGGAATTACGCTTGAACCGGCCGGAGGAAGTTTAACTCCTACTATGGAACAACTGTATACTTTAGGAAAAGTTTAAAAATCAATTTATTATAAAACTCAAAACGCATATTAATTTATTTTAATATGCGTTTTTTTATTATTTTTAAAACAAAATAACAACCAAAAAACCAAAATCAAACATGAACGGAACTTTACTTTTAAGAATTGCAACTGCTATTATACTGCTCTCCCATTCCGTTATCGGAATTTTTGATAATGGCATAAATGATTTTGGGAACTTATATCTAAATCAGATTGGATTTGCTCCTTTCGGCGTTTTTTTGGCGTGGTCTATTAAATTATCCCATATTGTTGCGGCTGTGCTTTTGCTTCTTAATAAGTATATAAAACTTGCGGGATTTGTAACCATTTTTGTTTTGATTATGGGAATCGTTTTAGTTCATTTTCAGGAAGGCTGGTTTGTTGTTGGCGGCGGAAGAAACGGCGTTGAGTATAACTTTTTATTGATTTGCGTTTTATTGGCTATTATGTATCCAAACGGTTTGAAAAAACAAAATGAGTTGTAATTCAAAAGAATTTAAACATGGAAATAATCTGTAAAAACTGTCATCAAATTTACAAAGGTCATTATTGTAATAATTGCGGACAATCTGCTGAAACCCATAAAATAAACCTGCATTTTTTGTGGCATGATATTCAGCATGGATTATTTCATTTTGATAAAGGAATTTTATATTCTGTTAAACAATTATTTACACGACCAGGAGATTCTATAAGAGATTTTATTGAAGGAAAACGCGTAAGGCATTTTAAACCATTGTCTTTAGTCGTGATTTTGGCAACACTTTACGGGCTTTTGTATCATTATTTTCGTATTAATGTAATACATGCAACGTCGACAGATCCTAAAGTAGATTATTTGAAGTTTAATGAATGGATGGCAACGCATTTTTCCTGGGTAACTATCGCTACCATTCCTATTTTTACGTTAGGAACTTATATCTGTTTTAGAAATCAAGGCTATAATTTTATAGAATATTTCATTCTAAACACCTTCAAGGCTTCGCAAAAACTCTGCGCCCACATTGTCACATTTCCTTTACTATATATCTTCAATAATACACCACACATTCAAAAAGTAACAATTCTGATATACACTATTGATCTTGTTTTAATTTTTTGGACAAATATTCAGTTTTTTAATAAAATATCTAAAACAAAGGCCTTCTTTTTATCCTTACTGAGCCATATTATATTTTTAGTTTGTTTTATTACACTATTGGTGATCATTTTTATATTGAAAGCAACATTTAATTAATACATTCCAAAAATGAAATTTTCAGGTTTTTCCTTTTTTTATAAAAATCTATATCGTAATATTGCAATATAAAAATAAAACGATGGGAATTACTAAATCAGATCATTTTACAGACAATCAAAATGAATTGGCCATTTTAGCAAAAGCTTTAGGTCATCCGGCCCGAATTGCCATTATACAATACTTGCTTAAAGTAAATACTTGTATTTGTGGTGATATTGTAAACGAGCTTCCTCTTTCTCAACCTACAATTTCCCAACATTTAAAAGAGCTTAAAAATGCCGGATTAATTAAAGGAAATATAGAAGGAAATGCCATCTGTTATTGCATTAACGAAACTGGATTTGAAAAAATTAGAGGCTTTTTTGATGTTGTAACGCTTCATCTGGAGAAAAGAAAAAACGAATGTTGTTAATCATTAAATCAAATTATTATGAAACTTTCAGAAATTAAAAAAATATTAAATAGTGTTGAAACAGTAAATTTTCAATTGCCTAACGGAAATTTTGTTCCGGAACATTTTCATGTAACTGAAGTAGGTTTAATTACTAAAAATTTTATCGATTGTGGCGGAGTTGTTCGTAAAGAAACTGTTGTAAACTTTCAGCTTTGGGATGCTAACGATTTTGAGCATCGCTTAAAACCTCAAAAATTAATTCACATTATCGAACTTTCAGAAAAAGTTTTAGGAATTGAAGATTTTGAAATTGAAGTAGAATATCAGGATCAAACCATTGGGAAATACGATTTAGGTTTTAATGGAAAAGATTTTGAATTATTAAATAAAACTACAGCTTGTCTGGCTCAAGATCAATGTGGAATTCCTGCAGAGAAACCAAAGCTTAAATTAACTCAATTAAACGCCGATAGCGGAAATTCTTGTGCTCCCGGCGGCGGATGTTGTTAATTAATATTTGTAGCTATGACCAATTCAAATAGATTATTTCCTGAAATACAAGAAATTATTACTTCTTTTAATTTTGAAACGATTAGTGTAGAACGTAAAAATGTTTTGCAACCGCTAATTGATTTTATTCAATCGAAAACTGATGCTAAGCAAGAAATCAGACTAAATTTAATTTGCACCCACAATTCAAGAAGAAGTCATTTATCGCAAGTTTGGGCGCAAACGGCAGCTTATTATTATGATATAAAAAATGTTTTTTGCTATTCAGGCGGTACTGAAGCAACCACTTTATTTCCTAAAGTTGCCGAAATTCTGGAAAAGGAAGGTTTTAAAATTAAAAAGCTTTCAGAACAAAATAATCCGGTTTATGCTATAAAATTTGCTCAGGATTCAGCACCTGTTATTGGATTTTCTAAAACATATGATGATGATTTTAATCCTGAAAATGGTTTTGCAGCTATTATGACGTGCTCACAAGCTGATGAAGGTTGTCCTTTTATAGCAGGTGCTGAAAAAAGAATTCCTATTACATACGAAGACCCTAAAATCTTTGATAATTCAGATGAACAAGATGAAAAATATCAGGAACGAAGCCTTCAAATTGGTTTAGAAATGTTTTATGTTTTCTCTCAAATTAAAAAGCAATAATGTTAATAGATCAATCTAGTCCAGTTATAGGCCGAAAAAAGCTTAATTTTCTCGATCGTTTCCTAACGCTTTGGATTTTCATAGCGATGGCAATTGGAGTTTCAATTGGATATTTTATTCCGTCAAGCGGAAATATAATAAACACATTTTCCAAAGGAAGTACCAATATTCCATTAGCAATTGGACTTATTTTAATGATGTATCCTCCTCTTGCAAAAGTAAAGTATGAACGAATGCTGAATGTTTTTAAAAATGTAAAAGTACTTGGTGCATCATTAGTTTTAAATTGGATTATTGGTCCAACTCTTATGTTTGCTTTGGCATTATTATTTTTACAGGGATATCCAGAATATATGATCGGACTGATTTTAATTGGATTAGCGCGTTGTATAGCGATGGTTGTTGTCTGGAATGATCTTGCAGATGGAGACAGAGAATATGCGGCAGGATTAATTGCTTTAAATAGTATTTTTCAGGTTCTTCTTTATAGTTTTTACGCTTATATTTTCATAACCATATTACCTCCATTTTTTGGATATTCAGGTTTTAATATAGCTATAAGTATTAGTCAGATTGCAGAGAGTGTGGGTATTTATTTAGGAATTCCGTTTGCACTTGGCATAATTAGCCGCTATATTTTGATAAAATATAAAGGCGAAGAATGGTTCCAGAATAAATATTTGCCTTTTATTTCTCCCATCACTTTGATAGCTCTACTATTTACGATTGTAATTATGTTTAGCTTAAAGGGAAAATTAATTGTTGAGATTCCACTAGATGTTATTAGAATTGCAATACCATTAGCACTATATTTCGTGATCATGTTTATCCTTAGCTTTTTCATCGGAAAATATTTTGGAGCTGATTACTCTAAAAGTACAGCAATTGCATTTACAGCAACTGGAAATAATTTTGAGCTTGCAATTGCCGTTGCGATTGGTGTATTTGGAATTAATAGCGGTCAGGCTTTTGCTGGCGTAATTGGTCCTTTGGTTGAAGTTCCAGCCTTAATTGCTTTGGTAAATGTCGCTTTTTGGTTTCGAAAGAAATATTTTTCATCTTAAACAAATAACATTTACACTTAAAGAAATTAAACATCTTTAAAATCAAATATTCATTCATAAAAAAAGGTTCAACTTACGTTGAACCTTTTTTATGAAAATTAATTATTTTTTGCTTTTATAATATTTTCTATATTTTGGATATGTTAAAGCTCCAATGACTGAAATTGTTCCCAACGAATACCAAATCCAGCTTAGTGAATGCGCTTCTCCACTTGCGTACGAGTGTAAACCAACCAAATGGAAGTTTACTCCATAATACGTAAACAAAATCGATACAAAGGCATACATACTCATTAAATTGAAGAACCATTTACCTCTTAAAGAAGGAACAAAACGTGCGTGAATTACGAACGCATAAACCATAATTGAGATTAATGCCCAGGTTTCTTTTGGATCCCATCCCCAGTAACGTCCCCAACTTTCGTTTGCCCATTGTCCTCCAAGGAAGTTACCAATGGTTAACATAATCAAACCAATTGTCAATGACATTTCGTTGATATAAGTGATTTCTTTTATGTTTAAGCTCATTTTGGCTTTGTTTTTTTCATTGGTAAAGAAAATCAATACCAAGGCAACAAAACCTAAAATCATTCCAAGAGCAAAAGGTCCGTAACTTGCTACAATTACTGCAACGTGAATCATTAACCAATACGAGTTCAATACAGGCTGTAAATTAGCAATTTCAGGATCAATCCAGTTTGCGTTTGCGGCCATGAAAATCATTGAAGTAACAAATGCTGCAGATGCTACAGTAAGTTTCGATTTTCTGTCGAAAGCTAAACCAAAGAACATCGTTGCCCACGCTACATATACAATTGCTTCATAAGCATTACTCCACGGTGCATGCCCGGAAATATACCAACGAGCGATTAAAGCTACGGTATGAAGTGCAAATATTAACCCTATCAAAATATGGAAACCATTTACAGTGTAGCGTAAAAACTTTTTCTCAAAGAAAATGTTAAATAAAGTAAAAATCAACATAAAAATACCGGCAAGTGAATACCAATAAAACATTTTTGGTAAAATATTATAGGTATTATAGGCAATTTCAAGATCGATTTTTCTTTCGCCAGGACGTACTGCGCTTCCAAATTTCTTTTGAAAGCCATTAATACTTTCTACCAACTGATCGGCTGTAGTAAAGTTTTTAGAAATCGAACCATTATTTAAAGCACTAAAATACATAGGTAAAATTTGCTTTACATAAGTAGAATCCATGCCTTTTAAACCTGCGTTTTGTATTTCTAAATAAGAAATCCATTTATTGCCGGGATCATTTGGAATTGGAAATATTTTTAAAATACTTCCGCTTAAAGCAGATTCCATTAAGTTTACTTTCTTATCAGTTTCAATAAAATCTTTCTCAAAATTATTTGGATTCGCTGCTTTATATGCTGCATCTAAATAAGGAGAAAGTTTATAATTTCCGTTTTCATCAAAGAATTTTACAAAAGGAGCAAATTTAGCTTCTTTCTCAATTCCGATAATTCTGCGAATACTGTCGTTTTCAGGTTTGATGTAAATTATAGGAATCTGAATCCAAACCTGAGCATATTGTGTCATAGACAAAAATACCTGATCAGAATTCATTCCGTTATACTTATCATCATGGCTTACTTTTCTCAATAATTCAGATGAGAAAGTATTAATAGGCTTCATTCTTCCTCCCGCATCCTGAATAATCAAGCGTCCAAATTTAGCGGCATGCGCTTCCGGAGCTTTATAAATAGACAATAACGAATCTAATTGTTTTTGACTTGGCGGAGCGGTAACGTGATTGGCATGATCATTAGGATCTGCTGTATGATTATGATCGTGTCCAGGTGTGTGAACGTGAGGTGCTTGTGCAAAACCACTCAAACCAATCATTAAAACCAAAATGGTAATTAATTTTTCTTTTTTCTTTTTAACAACTTCTAATTTGCGTTTTAAATCTGCAAAACGAGAATGTTTGGTAAACATGATAGCCATTAATCCAAAAAACAATATAAAATAGCCTAAATAAGTAATTGAAGTTCCCCACCAATCGTGGTTTACAGATAATACAGTTCCTTTTTCGTCCGGATCAAATGAAGATTGGAAAAAACGGTATCCTTTATGGTCTAAAACGTGGTTCATATAAATATCAGCATCAAAAGTTTCAGCTGAATCCTGAACGGTAACTTTACTTTCAAAAGCAGAATAACTTTTTTCTGTTCCCGGATATTTTGTAGCAATAAAATCGTTTAATTTAATTTTAAAAGGTAAAACATACGCTTTACTTCCATAAAATAAAGAATATTCTATTTTACCAATTTTAACGGTTTGAGGCTCTCCTACACTTCCTTTAGAACCTAAAAGTCGTACTTCTTTTTCCTGGCCTTCAGCTTTTACTTTAACAATTAAAGCATCAGTATGCGATTTTGCTTTAAAATCTTTACTTGATTCATAATCAACAATTCCTTTTACAGCAGGATCCGGAAAAACAATTCGGATATCACCAATACTATATAACGAACGCATCATTAAAGGCTGAACATTATCTTTGGTTACAGTTCCTTTTAGTTTATCTGCCATTCGCATAAATTCCCCTTCAAAAGGAGTTTGAATGGTATATTTTTCACCTTTTGTATTAATATTTATGGCACCGTCTGTCTGCTTATTCAAAGCAAATAAAACGTTATGAATGTTCTGAACTTCACCTTCTTTCAGGAAATGTTCTTCACGTCCGCCAGCACCGGCTTCAACTAATTTTAAGTATAAAGTTCCGTTAGCGGTTGGTTTTATCGTTTCTTTCGCTCCCATAATATAGTTTACGTAACTCACTTCAAAAGGAGTTTCATCAAACTTTCCTGAAATCGAAAAATCATTATTGGTAACCGGCGAAAGCAAAAGGCTTTTATCAAAAACCCTGCGTTTCATTTCGCCTTTATATTCTCCATCTGCAAAAACAGTGATGAATGTTTTGTCTGAATAAATTTGGTTTTCTGCTGCACCTTCACGGATTGGCATCATTCCTTCGTAACTAATATAACGTGTAATAAAAGCTCCTAAAATGATAAAAACAAAAGCAATATGAAGTAAAAAAGTGGCCCATTTTTCTTTTTTAAGCAATTGATAACGCTTAATATTTCCAAAGAAATTCAACATAAAAACGGCCATTATAGCCTCAAACCACCAAGTATTGTAAATTAAAATTCTGGCTGTATCAGTATTGTACTTACTTTCGATAAAAGTTCCAACACCCATTGCGATTGCAAATGTTAAAAAAAGAACGGCCATTAATCGTGTAGAAAACAAAAAAGAGAATATTTTTTTATCCATTTTTGAGGAATTACATTGTATAAAAGTGCCACAAAAGTACTTAAAAATGTTGAGTTCCAATATTTGGTATTTGTTAATTAAAACCAAAAAAAGGATCTTTAACAATGTCGAATTATGTTAAATCGTAAGTTATTATTTACGTGCAAATACTATTAAACAATTTCTTTGATAATTGATATTTTTTATTAGATTTGTGTAATCGATTACATTATTAATTTGTTTTTTATAAAAACAGATTTTTTAAGGATCCGCAAAAAGTAGTAATCAAAATAAGAATTATAGCTATCAATAACCACCTCATATAATAACTAACATGAAAATTAAACCAACAAACTTGTTGTGGATTACTTTGACAGTTTTATCTATAAACTGTTTAAAAAGTACTGCACAAAATTCAAAGCCAAGCGAAACCTATAAAAATATAGAATTCAAAATGGCAAAAGTTCAGGAACCTATAATACCAAAAAATACAGTAAACATAATCGATTTTGGTGCTGTAAATGGCGGATATGTTTTAAATACAAAGGCCTTCGCCGATGCCATTGATGCAGTTTCTAAAAAAGGCGGCGGAAAAGTTATCATTCCACCCGGAATATGGCTAACCGGACCAATTATTTTAAAAAGTAATATCGAATTATATGCTTCAACCGGAGCATTAATTAAATTCTCGACAAACAAAGATTTATATCCTATTATAGAAACCAGTTTTGAGGGATTGAATACATGGCGCTGCATCTCTCCTATTTATGGAAAGAACTTAGAAAATGTAGCTTTTACAGGAAATGGCGTTTATGATGGTTCAGGGGAAGTTTGGCGTATGGTAAAGAAAAGTAAATTAACCGAAAGCCAATGGAAAACTTTAATAGCTTCCGGCGGTGTTCTTAATGATAAAAAAGAAAGTTGGTATCCATCTGAACAATATGTAAAAGGAAACCAAAATGCAGATCAAAATGTACGCCCGGATTTAAAAACAAAAGAAGAATTTCAGGCTATTCGTGACTTTCTTCGCCCGGTAATGGTAAGCATTCAAAATAGTAAAAGAGTACTTTTTGACGGACCTGTTTTTCAAAATTCTCCTGCATGGAACATTCATCCTTTGATGGTTGAAGATTTAATTGTACGCAATGTTACCGTTAGAAATCCATGGTATTCTCAAAACGGAGACGGCCTTGACGTAGAATCCTGCAAAAATGTTGTCATAGAAAATTCTAGTTTTGATGTAGGTGACGATGCTATTTGTATTAAATCAGGAAAAGACAAAGACGGTCGTGATCGTGGTGTTCCGTGCGAAAATATCATTGTCAAAAATAATATCGTATACCACGGACACGGCGGTGTTACCGTGGGAAGTGAAATGTCCGGAGGCGTAAAAAACCTTCATGTATCTAATTGTACTTTTATGGGAACTGATGTTGGTTTACGTTTTAAAAGTACACGCGGACGTGGCGGAATTGTTGAGAATATCTTTATTTCTGATATTTATATGATTGATATTCCATCGCAGGCAATTTCTTTTGATCTTTATTATGGAGGAAAATCAATTGCCGAAACTTTGGCTGAAGGAGGAAATAAAGTAAGTACTAAAATGGTTCCTGTAAATGATGAAACGCCACAGTTTAAGAATATTTCTATCAAAAACATAACCATTTCAGGAGCTTATCAAGCTGTATTTCTGCAAGGTTTACCTGAAATGAACCTTGAAAATATTGAAATTTCAAATCTTACTGCAAAAGCACAAAAAGGCTTTTCGATTATTGATGCCAACGGAATCAAAATTAACAACGCTAAACTAGACATTGAAAACCCGACTGTTTTTGAAATCTATAATGGTAAAAATATGTCTTTGAAAAATGTTGAATTCAACTCAACTTCAACTAAAGCAATTACTATTGATGGCGCAGCAAGTGAGAAAATCGAATTGGTTACAGATAAAAAATCTGATTATTCTAAAAAGACAACTATCACAGAAACAGTTTCTAAAGGAGCTGTGAAATTTTAAATAAATTAAATATACAAAACATTCCAAAGACGCACTTCTGTGCGTCTTTACATTTAAAAAATAATGCTAATTTTGCGATATGATTCGAATAACGCTAATTGGTTCCGGAAATGTCGCGCAACATTTAATAAAAGCTTTCACCAAAAGTGAGCTTATTGAAATTGTACAGGTATTTTCGAGAAAAAAAGAAACTCTAGCTCACCTACTCGATTCTGATAAAATTACAAATGATTTTTCTGCTCTAAAAGAGTCTGATTTATATATCATAGCTGTTTCAGATAATGCTATTGCACACGTTTCTAAGCAATTACTTTTTCAAAATAAGCTTGTGGTTCATACTTCAGGAACGGCTTCAATTGATACTTTGGATGCTAAAAATAAAAGAGGCGTTTTTTATCCGTTACAAACATTTTCTAAAGATAAAGCAGTGGATTTCTCCATAATTCCGATCTGTTTAGAAGCTGAAAATCAAGCAGATTATGCTATTCTGGAAACGGTTGCGAAAAGTATTTCGAATGCCGTTTATTCCATTAGTTCAGAACAACGAAAAGCGCTGCATGTTGCCGCTGTTTTTGTCAATAATTTTACGAATCATTTATACCAGATTGGTCACGAAATTTGTGAAGAACACCAGGTTCCTTTTGACGTTTTAAAACCTTTAATTCAGGAAACTGCAGAAAAAATCAATACATTAAATCCAATTGATGCCCAAACCGGACCTGCTAAACGCGGTGATTCGACAACAATCGAAGCGCATTTGGAATATTTATCAAAAGAAAATCAAAAAAATATCTATAAACTTTTAACTCAATCTATTCAAGATGATAGACAAACATTTTAAACAAATAATGAACGACATCACAACATTTATTTTTGATGTTGATGGCGTGCTTACAGATAGTTCAGTTTTTGTTACCAATGAAGGAGAAATGCTTCGCACAATGAATATTCGTGATGGTTATGCCATGAAAGCAGCTATTGAAAGCGGTTATAATGTCTGTGTTATTTCTGGCGGAAGCAATGAAGGCGTTCGCATTAGACTTCGTAATTTAGGAATTACAGACATTCATTTAGGAACTCCGGATAAAGTTAAAACTTTTAAAGAATATACCGATACTTATAATATAAAACCAGAACAGGTTTTATATATGGGAGATGATATTCCTGATTATCATGTTATGAAATTAGTAGGATTGCCAACTTGCCCGCAAGATGCAAGTCCTGAAATCAAAAATATTTGTCGTTACGTCTCACACGTTAAAGGCGGAAGAGGCGCTGCACGTGACGTAATCGAACAAGTCATGAAAGTACAGGGGAAATGGATGGAATATTTTAATGGAAAACACGACTAAATAATTTTAGATTAATTCTACAAAGATTAAACCTTAGTTTTAAACCTTTGCACCTTTGTTACTTAGAACCTCAGAACCTTTAAAAAAAAAATGAAATTTTTAAAACTAATCCGATATCAAAATTTACTAATGCTGGCTTTTATGCAGCTTTTATTTCGTTATGCTTTCTTAAAACAGCAAGATATTCCTTTGTCTTTAGCAGACTGGCAATATGGTTTATTGGTTTTAAGTACAGTTTTATTGGCCGCTGCGGGATATCTAATTAATAATATCCTTGATGTTGCCACAGATACTATCAACAAGCCAAATGACGTTATTATTGGTAAAGGAATTTCAGAAACTGCAGCTTATAATATTTATATCGGACTTAATATTACCGGTGTTGCTATTGGTTGCTATTTATCGAACGTGATCATGAGACCAAGTTTTGCAGTTATATTTATTCTGATTGCTTCTGTACTTTATTTTTATTCTACGTCGCTAAAACAAATTATGATTTTAGGAAATTTTGTCGTGGCTGCTGTACTGTCCTTTAGTGTTATTATTATCGGCGTTTTCGATCTTTTTCCGGCTACAAATGCAGAAAATCAAGCGCAAATGGCAAGTATGTTTTCTATTTTACTCGATTATGCTTTATTTGCTTTTATGATTAATTTTATTCGCGAAATCGTAAAAGATATTGAAGATGTAAATGGAGATTATAATCAGGGAATGAATACTTTACCGATTGCGATTGGTAAAAGCCGAACCTCAAAAATTGTTATCGGATTTGCTATTATTCCGTTTATTTCATGTTTGCTTTACATCAACAAATATTTTGTAGAAAATAAACTTTTCATTGTTACTTTTTATGCTTTTGCTTTTGTTTTAGCACCACTTTTATATTTTATCGTTAAAATATTTAGTGCAAAATCACAAAAGGACTTTCATCATTTAAGTACCGTTTTAAAGTTGATTTTACTTTTCGGAATTTTATCAATTTTGGTTATCACTCTAAATATCAAGTACAATGCTTAAGGAAAAATTAAAAAAATATACTTTAATTCTGGCTTCGGGATCACCGCGCAGACAGCAATTTTTTAAGGATTTAGATCTTGATTTCGAAATTAGAATAAAAGAAGTCGAAGAAGTTTATCCTCCGCAATTAAAAGCGGCTGAAATCACTAATTTTTTAGCTGAATTAAAAGCGGCTGCTTTTGAAGGAAAGTTAAAACCAAACGAAATTTTGGTAACAAGCGACACCATTGTATGGCATCAGAATAAAGCTTTGGGAAAACCAAAAAGTGCCGAAGAAGCTTTTGAAATGATCAAATCTATGTCGAACACAACGCACGAAGTTATTACGTCGGTTTGTTTTAAAACAGACTCTGCTTCTACCCTCTTGCACGATATTACAAAAGTTACTTTCAATGATTTATCTGATGAAGCAATTTTGTATTATATCGAAAATTATAAACCTTACGATAAAGCCGGAGCTTACGGTATTCAGGAATGGTTTGGTTTTATGGCAGTTGCAAAAGTCGAAGGTTCATATACCAATGTAATGGGGCTTCCAACAGATAAAGTTTACCAATATTTGAGTACTTTAGTATAAAAAAATTATCTATGTTTTCTTTTAAAGGATATAGCCAGGAAATATTGGCAACAGGAATTCTCATTTTTGCATTAGTGGCTTTACGCTTAATTATTGCGAAGTTAATTCGTCGTTATGCCAAAACAAGCCAGTTATTAGAACATCGTACTAATTTGGTAATCAAATATATTCACTTGTTAATGAATGTGTTAGTTGTTATCAGTTTAGTTGTAATCTGGGGAGTTAATACAGATGATATTTTTATAACCGTTTCTTCAATTGCAACGGTAATTGGTGTGGCTTTTTTTGCGCAATGGTCTATTTTGAGCAATATAACTTCCGGAATGATTTTGTTTTTTTCATTTCCATTCAGAATTGGAGATACAATCAAGATTCATGATAAAGATTTTCCTATCGAAGCAGAAATTGAAGACATTAGTGCTTTTCATGTTAATTTGAAAACAAAAGAAGGCGAAAGAATTATTTTTCCAAACAATTTATTATTGCAAAAAGGTATTTCTATAATGCCAAGTCACTACGAGGAAAAAGAGTTTTTTGATTAAAATTTGAATGGGAATTTTGTAATGTAATTCAGAAAACGTACAACATTACTTATAGAATAAAAGAGGAATTTTGTTATAGATCTTATCTAATTTCTAAACCTAATTTCACCACCAAATGACTCGTTCAGTAAAATTGCCATTTTATGCCAAACTTTCCCTTATTCTTGTAAGTTTAATTTGTTTTGCTTTTATTTTCTGTCTCGGAAAAGATATCATTACGCCCGTTTTGATGGCTTTTTTATTTGCTGTTCTACTACTTCCAATCTTTACGCTTTTACATGTAAGACTTAAATTTCCAAGACATCTTGCAGCGATTATTTGCGTCCTTATTTTTGCCGCATTTATCGTTGGTATATTAGTTTTTATCTCTTATCAGGTTAAGGATATTGCTAACGATTTTGATACTATTAAGAAAAATACAAATGTTTTTATCACTGAGATACATAAGTTTGTAAAAGATAATTTTCATATCAGTATTGGCGAACAAAAGAAATATCTTGATACAGTTACGAAAGATTCTGTTAAAAACGGAGGTGTTGTTACTGTAGGTTCGGCAATATTATCTATCACAGATCTACTAATAGATTGTACTATTATTCCAATATATACGTTTTTATTTCTTCTTTATAAAGACCATTTTATTCTTTTTCTGGCAAAATTAGTGAACAAGGAAGATCATTCTGCATTAAAAGATATTTTGGCGCAAATACGAGTTTCCATAAATAATTATATTGTCAGTTTATTATTAGAAATGATTATTGTTTCAATCCTGACTGGCTTAGGACTTTGGATTGTTGGCGTAAAATATTTTATTCTATTAGGATTAATAACAGGAATCTTAAACCTAATACCGTATATAGGGATAACAGTTGCAGGTGTTATAACTCTTTTGGCTACTTTATCGGGAACACCGGATACATCAATATTTATAAGCATATTAATTGTAAATGTTGTAGTTCAATTAATTGATAATAATTTGCTCGTGCCTTTAATTATTAATTCTAAAGTAGAAATTAATGCCTTTGTATCTATTATCGGTATCATTGTTGGTGGTGCCGCAGCGGGAATTTCAGGTATGTTTTTAGCGATTCCGTTACTAGCTATTTTAAAAATTATTTTTGAAAGAATAGAATCATTAGAACCATGGGGATATTTGATGGGCAATCATATGCCTAAAAAATTTACATGGAGAGTTCGAAAAATAAAAGTTGAAAATTAATATTAACAAAGTCTTTAGAGGGTATGAGTATTATTTGACTTATATTCATACGAAAATCCTCTTTTTAAAAGCCAAAATAAATCTGAATGAATCGAAAATTAAAAATACTATTTTCTATTTTACTTTGCTTTTGTTTACAAAGTATTTGTGCACAATCAGATAAGCCTAAAAAAGAGGTTAAAAAAGATAGTGCCGCTGTATACAAACAAATTCAGAATTATTCTAAAAAAAATAAATTTACCAAAACACTGCACAAATTACTTTTCAGAGCCAATAAACCTAAGCGCGAAGAAGATCAAATTCTAGAGAATAAAATCAAGGATTACGACGGTAAAATTATTCGAAAAATTAATGTTATTACGCTGGATCCTTTTGGCCAATCTATAGTAGATACCACTAAACAACCCAAAAACTGGGGAGAAAGAACCGGTAATAAACTGCATTTAAAGACAAAGAAAATAGCCATTTACAACTTATTGCTTTTTAGAAGAAATACACCTTATGATTCTTATAAAATACAGGAATCTGAACGTTTGATACGTTCTCAAAGATATGTTTCAGCAGTAAAAATTACAAATGAACTGGTTAGTACAGCATCAGATTCTGTCGATGTTACAATTCGTGTTTTAGATTCCTGGAGCACTATTCCAAGATTTTCAATATCAGGAAGTAAAGTTTCTGTTGGATTCAAAGAAAAAGATTTTTTTGGTTCCGGTCAACAATTGGAATATCGTTTTACCAATCGTTTTGATGATGGTCAAAATGGAAATGACGTAACCTACACTGTACCAAACATAAAAAATACTTATGTAAGCGCTGTATTTAAGTACAACATGGACTTAGATAATAATTACAGTAAAAGTGTTGATTTTGAAAGGGCTTTTTATTCTCCGCTAACCAAATGGGCCGGAGGAATTTATGTTGGGCAAAATTTCAGAAAAGATTCTTTACAGGCTCCTGCGCCTGACACAACGTATGCTTTTCAGACTTTTAAAAATAATTTTCAGGATTTATGGGTTGGAAAAGCTACAAAAGTCTTTGAAGATGATGTTAACGGAATAACTAATTTGATTGTTTCTGCTCGTTTTTTAAATGTCGATTACACAGAAATGCCTTCAGAAATATATGATCCTACACATTTTTATTCAGATGAAAAATTCATTTTGAGCGGTATCGGAATCAATACAAGAAAATTTATCAAGGACAGTTATATTTTTAGGAACGGTGTTACAGAAGATGTACCTATTGGTAGAATTTACGGTATAACACTTGGTTATCAATATAAAAATAAAATGTGGCGGCCTTATGTCGGAGCGCAGTTTTCGTTTGGAAATTATTATGAATGGGGATTTTTAAGTACCAATCTTGAAGTTGGAACTTTTATTCATCAATCAAAAACCTATCAAACCGCCTATTTATTAGAGTCCAATTATTTTACACAATTGTTTAGTATCGGAAATTGGAAATTAAGACAATTCGTTAATCCTAAATTGGTTTTAGGCGCAAATCGCGAAGAAATTATTGGCGATGAGCTTAATATAAATAACCAAAATGGTTTGCAGGGATTTAATACTGCTTTGTACGGAACCAGTAAATTGCTTTTGTCTTTACAAACCCAAACCTATGCGCCACATGCAATTGGAGGATTTCGTCTGAATCCATTTTTTAATTATACTTTAGCGTTGTTAGGAAGTCCAAATGATGCCATGTTTAATAACAAAGCTTATCATAAAGTTACACTTGGCTTATTAATAAGTAATGATTATTTAGTTTTCAGTTCCTTTCAATTATCCATGTCATACTATCCAAGTATTCCATTGCAAGGAGATAATGTATTTAAAACCAATACTTTTGAAACCACAGACTATGGTTTGCAAAATTTTGAACTGGCAAAACCAAGAATTGTTGAATATAAATAGCCCTAAAAAAATAGAAATTTATTTTATTTTTAAATTATTTATAACTTTTTAAAAATCAATTGTTTCCAGATATCGTAAGGGATAAAGCTCGACCAAATGGATATTTTGTTCGACAAAATGCACCTCATTTTCATTTTTGGCACAGTATATGAATATCGGTAAATAGGATTACGATTAACATAAAAACTAAAAAAAATGAAAACAGTTAAGATAGCAATCGCAGGATTATTTCTTTTGATTGCAAATGCCACGCAAGCCCAGGTATCAGTAAACGTAAATATTGGGACACGCCCTGATTGGGGACCAGCAGATTACGACCAAATGGAATATTACTATTTGCCAGACGTAGAAGCATACTACGATGTTAGAGCCTCTCAATTTATTTATTTTGGCGGAGGAAGATGGGTTAGAGCAAGCCGTTTACCAAGACAATACCGCAATTATGACTTATACGGAGGATATAAAGTAGTTTTAACAGATTACCACGGAAGAACTCCTTATACTTACTTTGACAGACACAGAGTTAAATATTATAAAGGATATCACGGTGCACCACAAAGACCATACAGACCAAGACCGGTTTATGGATATAATGATCGTCCAGTTCGTCACGAGCACAGAGATAACAGAAATCATGATAAACATGATAGACACGACAATCACCATGACAGACATGATGATCGCCACGATGATCATCACGGAAGAAGGTAATAATACAAATATTAGAGAGCATCAGACAATGATGCTCTTTTTTTATTGGTGGTTATTAAATTCAATATTAACATTTCATTTAAATAATCTTCAAAGATATAATTAGTATTTTTGAAGCTCTTTCAAAACACCTAATTGCGCTATGCGAAAAATTCAATTACAAATTCTTTTATTTTTCTTTACAGGGATTTCTATTTCTTTTGCACAACAACCACAAAAACTAAGTTCTGTAGAAATTTACAATCAAATTAAAAAACTAAACTTTCTAGGTTCTGTATTGTATATTGCTGCACATCCTGATGACGAAAATACGCGTTTAATAACCTATATGGCAAATGAAATGAATGCCAGAACAGGTTATTTATCGTTAACACGTGGTGATGGAGGACAAAATTTAATTGGTCCGCAATTGCGCGAATTATTAGGTGTTATTAGAACTCAGGAATTAATTGAAGCCAGAAAAATTGATGGTGGAGAACAGTTTTTTTCTCGTGCCAATGATTTTGGTTTCTCAAAAAATCCAGATGAAACGTTACAAATTTGGGATAAAGATAAAGTCCTTGCCGATGTAGTCTGGACAATCAGAAAATTTCAGCCAGACGTTATCATCAATAGATTTGATCACCGCTCGCCTGGAACAACGCACGGACATCATACATCATCTGCAATGCTGAGTGTAGAAAGTTTTAAATTAACAAACGATTCAAAAATATATCCGGAACAATTAAAATACGTAACACCTTGGCAGGTAAAACGTCAGTTTTTTAATCCGTCGTGGTGGTTTTATGGAAGTCAGGAAAAATTTGATGCTGCCAATAAATCAAAATTTACAAAGTTAGAAACAGGTGTTTATTATACCGGAATCGGGAAATCGAATCAGGAAATTGCCGCTTTAAGCCGCAGCCGCCATCAATCGCAAGGTTTTGGAAGTACGGGAGCACGTGGCAATGAAACTGAATATTTAGAACTTATAAATGGAGAAAATCCAAAAGATCGTGATAATTTATTTGATGGAATTGATACAACCTGGAATCGTGTTAAAAACGGAAAACCTGTTGGTGAATTAATCACTAAAATTATCGCAAATTATAATTTCAGTAACCCTTCTGCAAGTATTCCGGATTTGGTAAAAGCTTATGCAATGATTGAAGCTTTAGAAGATGACCATTGGAAAACGTTAAAAACAACTGCCATAAAAAATATCATCAGCTCTTGTTCCGGATTATATCTGGAAGCAGTTGCAAGTGAGCAGGAAGCAACTCCGGGAAGTACAGTAAAATTAAGTCTTGAAGCAATTAACAGATCATCTGTCGAAATGCAATTAACAAGTTTAACAACATTGCCGGATAATAAAACTACGGTTCAAAACAGTATTTTAAAAAACAATAACGATCAAAAAATAAACCTTCAATTACAACTTCCTAATAACATTGAATACACACAACCGTACTGGCTTAAAGAAAAAGCAAGTGTTGGAATGTACACGGTTTCAAATCAGGAAAATATTGGAATTCCGGATATTATCAGAGAAGTAAAAGTTGTTTTTAATGTAAAAATAAATGGCGTTGAAATTCCGTTTGAGCGTAATGTAATTTATAAATACAATGATGGCGTAAAAGGCGAAATGTACAATTTTCTGGATATTGTACCTGAAGCTACAACTTCGATTCCTGAAAGAGTTTTGATTTTTAAAGATACCAAAAGCAAAATGATTCCTGTAAAAGTTCGTGCAGGAAAAGACGGAATTAAAGGAAATTTACAATTAGAATTACCAAAAAGCTGGGCCGTTTCTCCGCAACAAATTCCGTTTTCTTTAGACAAAAAAGGAAATGAACAAGTATTTTATTTTGAAGTTACACCGCCAACTTTACCGGAAGAAGCCGTTGCAAAAAGCATTGTAACCATAGACAATAAACGTTTTGATAAAGATGAAACGATCATTGATTACAGCCATATTACCAAACAAATGGTATTAAAACCAGCTGAGTCAAAATGCATCAGAATCGATTTAAAAACATCTGGAGATGCCATTGGTTATATTATGGGTGCAGGTGACGAAGTCCCGGAAAGTTTAACCCAAATGGGATATAAAGTAACGATTTTAAAGGCAGAAGAAATTACGCCCGAAAAACTAGATTCTTTTAGTACCGTTATTACAGGAATTCGCGCCTACAACACAGTAAACGTTTTAGCCAACAAACAAAAAATACTTTTTGATTTTGTAAAAAGCGGTAAAAATATGATCGTTCAGTATAATACACCGCATAGTCTGGTTACAGATAAAATTGCGCCGTATGATTTAAAACTTTCAAATGATCGTGTAACCGAAGAAAATGCAAAAATTACCTTTCTTGCGCCAAATCATCCTGTTTTGAATACACCAAATAAAATAAGTACGAAAGATTTTGAAGGTTGGACACAAGAGCAAGGTTTATATTATCCTAATGAATATGATCCTGCCTTTATCCCTATTATATCTTCGCATGACAGAGGAGAATCTGCCAAAGACGGCGCATTATTAGTCGCTCCTTACGGGAAAGGATATTATATTTACACCGGTTTAAGCTTTTTTAGAGAATTACCGGAAGGCGTTGCAGGTGCGTACCGATTGTTGTCGAATATAATTTCATTAAAACAACCGATAGAAGCTCCTAAACAGGAATTAAAAAACTAAATGAATCAAAATCATGGAAGTTAAAAAAACAAAAAAGTGGAAAAAAAGCTATACCTACGTTTTGGTAGCCAACGCTGTTTACATTGTGATTTTTTTCTTAATCATGCAATTATACTCATAACCTATGCAACTATTTGATTGGATCGTACTGATTGTTACGCTTTTGTTTATTGTTGGATATGGATCCTGGAAAACCAAAGGAAGTAAAAACGTCGAAGATTTTATTCTCGGAAACAACGAAACTCCCTGGTATACCGTTGGACTTTCTGTTATGGCAACGCAAGCCAGCGCCATTACTTTTTTATCGACGCCCGGACAGGCTTATCATGACGGAATGGGTTTTGTGCAATTCTATTTTGGATTGCCTATTGCAATGATTGTTATTTGCGTGACTTTTATTCCTTTATATCATAAAAATAAAGTCTTTACAGCATACGAATTTCTTGAAAAACGATTCGATCTTAAAACCCGTTCTCTTGCTGCAATTTTATTTTTGGTACAAAGAGGTTTAGGAACCGGACTTACAATTTATGCGCCTGCTATTATTTTATCGGCTCTTTTGGGATGGAATTTAACGTATATGAATATCATTATTGGTCTTCTAGTTATCATTTATACATTCTCCGGAGGAACAAAAGCCGTAAACGTAACGCAAAAACAGCAAATGTTTGTGATTATGACGGGAATGATAATTACTTTTTTCCTGATTTTACATTACTTACCAAACGATATGACGTTTAATAACGCATTGCATATCGCCGGAGCAAATGATAAAATGAACATTGTTGATTTTTCATTTGATCCTGAAGAAAAATATACTTTCTGGAGCGGAATTACAGGTGGTTTTTTCCTTGCCCTCGCCTATTTTGGAACTGATCAATCTCAGGTTGGACGTTATTTATCCGGAAAATCGGTTCGTGAAAGCCAAATGGGATTAATCATGAACGGACTTTTAAAAGTTCCGATGCAGTTTTTTATTTTGCTAACGGGAGTTATGGTTTTTGTGTTTTTTCAATTCAATCCGGTTCCTTTAAATTTTAATCCGAACAATAAAATTGTCATTGAAAAATCTGCTTATAAAGAAGAATATCATGCCTTAGAGAAAAAACTGGCAACACTTTCAGAAGATAAAAAAGTAATTAATCTTTTATACATCGATCAGTTGAATCAGGATTTTGATAATCCTATTTTGCGTAAAGAACTGGTCGCTTTATCAAACAAAGAAAGAGATTTGCGAGATCGCGCTAAAGAAATTATTTCGAGAGCCGACAGTACAAGTGAAACCAATGATAAAGATTATGTCTTTTTTCACTTCATTTTACATTATTTGCCAAAAGGTCTTATTGGTTTATTACTGGCTGTAATTCTTTCAGCAGCGATGTCGTCAACAGCTTCAGGCTTAAATGCATTGGCATCTACAACTGCAATTGATATTTACAAACGAAACCTTAAAACAGAAAAATCAGAGAAACATTATCTAAATGCAACCAAATTTTTTACACTTTTCTGGGGAATTGTAGCGATCCTTTTCGCTTGCGTTGGTACATTGTTTGAGAATTTAATTCAGCTTGTAAATATTATTGGTTCTATTTTCTACGGAACTGTTTTAGGAATCTTTTTAGTTGGATTTTATTTGCGTCATGTAGGCGCAAAAGCAATGTTTACAAGTGCTGTAATAAGCCAAACGACTATTTTTATCATTTATTATTTCTTGATATACAAACAGGAAAGACTGGGCTATTTATGGTTGAATTTTATTGGGGCAATTTTAACGATTTTACTGGCTCTGATTATTCAGTTTATATTTTGTAAAAGAAAAGCAAAATGTGATGGTATAGTTTTGGAATAATATTTTTAAATATTTACATAATTTAGAGTTTTGAATTGTGTTAAATAATTTGATATAAAAAAATGACGAAACAAGAATTATTATTTCATTTGAAAGGTGCAAGTTTTGTAGCGCTAAAATTTGCAGAAAATTATGTTAAAGATAAATTGACTACTAATTTCAGATATAACGTAATCTTTACGCCGGCAAATACAAGTGGAAATATTGATCAGTTTGATATTTATCCTGAAGATGAAGGAATTATAAAACTAAATTTAAGTGATAATGAAGTTGTAGATTTACTTTATAGAAAAAATAAAATTCCAATTTGGATTGATATAAATGTTCTTAAAGTAAATGGAAAAACTACAATCTTAAATCTTGCATGCGCTGGACGTTATTCTGAAAACAAAGAAGTGTATTATTATAACGATGACGGATTTGCTCCATTTGGAATTAAAGGCCCAACATTTCCAATTGGCCATAAAGAAGGCAAAAAATTTAGATTGTAAGCTAAAACTTTTAAATAGTAATTCTAATTTATTCTCATAAACTAATATCTTTTAAAATGAAAATATCAAAAATAGCTTTATTTATCATTTTAATTTTTATAATTCTACCTCTAAATTGCTATTCTCAAAAACTAAATGTAATAAAACTTGATAGTTTATTTAACGAGTTTAAGAAAAATTCATTCTATGCAAGTATTTATCCTGCAAAAAAAGAACTTGAAAACTACCAAATAGCAGTCATACCTAAGTTAATTAAACTTTTAAGTGATACAACTTTTGTAAAATTAAAGGGTACAGCAGATTTAATTTATCCAGGAACTACAACTTATTATGGACATGGGCATTATATACCCTATAATATGGATTGGATATCGATACGTTCTGGTTGGCTGCTTGAAGATTTAACATTTCAAGATTTTGGTTATAAAAATTCTGAAGTTAATGATGAAACACTTATGAAACTCATGAAAGAGAATTATTATGATTACATTAATAATGGAACTTATGAGTTAGATTGGAAAAATAAAACTTCACAACAAAAAAACATAGAGTACAAAAAAATACTTTTTAAGAAAACTGAAAAATGGTGGAAAGAAAATCGAAAAAAATGGAATAGAATTTCAGCTATAAAAGAAGCATTAAAATCTAATAATGAGAACAGACTGAGTAATGTATTTCAATATTTAAGATTTGGAAATTCCAAGTGTGATAATTTAACCAAAGAAATATATCTAAAGGAAATAGAACCTTTAATACTTGTACTAAAAGAAGCCAATACTTACCCAGAAATACAAGAACAAATTAAATTGATATTGAGTGACTCTGTAAATTCAAAGATATTAGATAATAAAATTTAATAAAAAAACTATGTTAAAACAATGTCTTTTGGTCGTCGTATTGTTTTTCTGTGTTCAAGTTGAAAGTCAAAATATAGCAGATAACGAAGAAATTGAGGGTAATTCGATTTCAGCTCAACTTTACACAAAATGTTTTGATAATCTAAATCAAGGCTTAGATATTTTAGAAAAGTATCCTACGTTTAAAGATGTAAAACTATGTTCTATAGCATATTGCATGATGTTATTATATTATAAAGATGAAGAAATAAAACGCGTCGCTGAACAAAGATTAAGAGGAATTGCAACACAACTTTTTCAGGAAGGAAATCCAGTATATTTAATTTCCGGAATGGATAGTTATTTAACGGCACAGGAAAAAAACAAAAATCTCGAAGATGATAATCATATCGTTTATATTAGTATTGCGGCTTGTCTAACTTTATCATTTGAAGCCAAAGCACAAGAAATAGTAAACGAGCAAACAATGCAATTAATAAATAGAAAGTAAAATATTATATTCGTTTAATTAATCTTTTATTAAAATGAATAATAAGAATAAAATATTAAAAACCTTAAAAAGAATATGGTTTGTTTGTGCCATTTCATTTATTTTTTGGTTATTCTATTCTGCTCAATCTCATGGAGTTTCAAAATCATTCTTAGAAAGTAATCATAAAATCACGGTAAAAGATAATGGAGATTATTTTCTATTTGATCCCCAACAAACTACAGATAAAGTCTTTGTTTTTTATCCTGGTGCAATGGTCGATCCTAAAGCTTACGTGCCATTATGCAGAAAAATTTCAGAAAACGGTATAAAAGTTTATTTGATTAAAATGCCTTGGAGATTAGCTACAAATGGTTACGAACTTCCAAAACAGCTTGGTTTATTATTAGATAAAAACAAAACATATATTTTAGCCGGACACTCGCAAGGCGGAAAAATGGCAGCGCAATTCGTGAAAGAAAATCCAAATTTAATTGATAAATTGATTTTAATCGGAACAACACATCCTCGAGATATTTCACTTGCAGACAGTAAAATTCCAATCTTAAAAATATATGGTTCTAATGATGGTATTGCAGATGAAAGAACGATTTTTAAAAATAAGAGCAAACTTCCCGCTACTGCAAAATTTGTAGAAATCAAAGGTGCAAATCATGCTCAATTTGGTTATTATGGTTTTCAATTGGGCGATAATTCTGCCGAAATTTCACGCGAACAGCAACAAGCAGAAACATTAAAAATTATAATGAAATTTATTAATTGAAATTTCAATTTCTAAATTTTGTGTTCGAATAGCTTTGTAAATTCTACATCAAAATCTTTTATCTTTGAGAAGCTAACCATTTGTAAGTCAATTTTAAAATCAGCATTATGAAAGATCTAAAGAAATATAGCAATAAAACAAAAGCTGCTTTCATTTTGCTAATTATAATGTTGATTATTATTCTGAGTAATTTGAATACATTACAAAATTCTAAAAAAGTCAACGAAAACATCAATGCAATTTATAACGATCGATTGGTTGTTGCACATTATATTTTTCAATATTCTAAAGAACTTCATTTTATAAAAAGCGAGGCCGAAAAACTTGATTTAAGCGATAATATTAAAAAAGATGAAATTATTCATACTTTAAATATCGTTCATAACATTGATGATCTCTATGCTAAAACTGTTTTAACCAATAAAGAAAAAGAACATTTTGATACGTTTCTAGCTTCCTGTAAAGAAATCAATAATCAGGTAGAAAATAAAAACTGGAATAAAATTGCCTTTGCCAGTGCAGAAGCTTTAAAAACTTTAGAATCATTATCTGAAATTCAGATTAAGGAAGGAAAAGCAAAATTAGCAAATGCCAATGCGATGTATAACAAAAATAATAGTTTGGGACAACTTCAGATTGCTTTGCTTATTATTTTAGGAGGAATTACTTTTTATTTACTGATTGTAAAAAAAAGAAAAAGAAAAATCAAAATCCCTGAACCGCCGAGTATGAATTAGATAATCTAGTTTCATGTTATTTTTGTTTCAGGTTTCAGGTTTAGTTGTTGTGTTATTTCGATACGTTTATTTTTCCTGTAAAGCATAAAAAAAACCAAATTCTAAAGCTAAACTTTAGAATTTGGTTTTTCAAAAATATTGCAATTTTAAAGTATTATCTACTCCACTCAGCAATACTATCTTTATTCATTTTTACGTAATCCTGATTGTTTGCAGCTTCAGCAGCAGCTAATGAAACTTTTGCCGTTTCGATTGCTCCTTTTTTATCACCTTGTTTTGCCTGAATTAATGATTTTAATCTCGACATAAAATAAGGCTTATCAGTGCTCATATCTAGTGCTTTGTCTATATAAACTTTAGCAGTTGTAATATTTCCGTTTGATTGAAACAAATATTGAGACGCAGCATAATAATCATTAGAAGTTGGTCCGCCCAAAGTTTTTTCAATACTTGCAGTTGCATTTTTAGCAGTAGGAACTTCAAATTTCAAAGCAACATGAGAATTTTCCCAAGCCATTTCTAAATAACCAAAATTAGGATCTAAACCATTAATTCCAATTGTAAAAGTTTCAACCGGATTTGGTAAAGCATCTTCTTTAACTGTAGTTCTTAAAGCAACATAAGCATCGTTCCAGTTTTCAGGCAATCCCCAGTTATCAGTTGAAAGATAAAAAATTACTTCCCAGCTTTCGATTTTAGGAATTGTATAAATTGCATATTTCCCTTTTTTTAATGTTTTACCATCAATAACAACATCATCACTAAAATTAATGATCGTGTTTTCATTAGCTCCTGTTCTCCATAATTTACCAAACGGAACCAAGTTTCCAAAAACCGCTCTGCCTCTCGCTCCCGGTCTTGAATAAGTAACTTCAACATCCGTTAAACCAACAGTTTGTTTTATATAACCTTTTGGACTCGCTTGTGGTGTTTTTATTTGCGCCTCTATAGCAAAAGGAGCCAAAATAATGGCCAATGCAATAAATAATTTCTTCATTTTTTAAGTTTATTTTGTTTTGTTCAAATTTACAAATTCAATTAGCGAACGAATGTTAAATTTTATATAATTCAAGCTCCTAACTGTGATATTTTTTGTGCATTTAGTTCACTAAACTCGTTTATTATTAAGTCGGCTTCAGATAGATCCTGCAATTTAGAATGATGACTATTATAGCCAACACAAAAAATTCCTGCTGCTTTTGCAGCCCTCACTCCATTTGTACTGTCTTCGATCACAATACAATTTTCTTTTGGAGCAATTGATAATGAAGCTGCATGCAGGAAAATAGCCGGATTTGGTTTTGATTGCGGAAAATCTTCACCACTTACAACATACGTAAAATATTGATGTAAATTGAATCTTGTAAAAACACGCTCAATCGTTACTTTTGATGCAGAAGAAGCCAAAATCAGCTGAATTCCATTAGCATACAAATCTTTAATCAAATCTTCAACTCCTTCTAATAAATACAAGTCTTCCTTAGTATCAAAAGCATCATTAAAAATGTTTCTTTTTCTTTGAATCAAATCTTCAACTTCATGCTCAATTGTTGGAAAAAAACCTTTTAAAGTCTGAAAAGTATTTCGCGTAGAAAATCCCGTAAACGAAGTATACATTTCTTCGGTTACTTCAATATTTAATTCTGAAAATTGTTTGTAATACGCATAACGGTGAACGGGTTCTGTATCGACAATTACGCCGTCCATATCAAAAATTACTGTTTTTATCATTTTTTTTAAGGTGCTAAGGTTCTAAGTCACAAAGGTGCAAAGGTTTTCTGTAGAGGCGCACAGCAGTGCGTCTTTTTCTTTTATAATGCTTTTAAATTTCTTCTAAAGTGCCAGGATTATGAAATACTAAGTTGCTAAGTTTTTTAGCTAAAATCTTAGCAACTTAGAACCTTAGTATCTTAGTCTCTTTTTTTAGCAAGCAAATATCTAATTACAGTTTCTGCGGCATGAAGTCCAAATAAACCTGGCATATAACTGTTGGTTCCGTAAAAAGATTTTTTAAAATTTTTTCCGTCTGTTAGTTTCAAACTCTTTTCGTCTTGAATTTCAGATGAAAAAACTACTTTCAATTTATTGATTTTTACTTCTTTTAAACGCTTACGTATAGTTTTAGAGAAATAACAATTAATTGTTTTAGAAATATCACTCACTTTTACTTTCGAAGCCAGCATTTTTCCGCCAGCACCCATACTGCTTATAATTTTAACTCTTTTGCGTTTTGCGGCAATAATTAAATTTAGTTTTGGAGTAATACTATCAATACAATCCAGAACATAATCAAATTCAGGCGAAACAATCTCAAAAGCGCGTTCCGGAGATAAAAATTCCTCCACACGAGTCAATTTCAATTCCGGATTAATATCCATCAAACGATCTCCAACAATCTTAATTTTTGGCTGTCCAACTGTCGAATGCAAAGCAGGTAATTGTCTGTTAATATTCGTAATATCAACAACATCACCATCAACAATTGTCATGTTTCCTACTCCTGCCCTTGCTAAAAATTCAGCTGCAAAAGATCCTACTCCGCCTAAGCCTACTACTAAAACATTTGCATTACGCAAGTTTTCTAATCCTTCTTTTGTAAATAAAAGCTCGGCTCTTTCTGTCCACTCTGCCATATATATTCTTTTGTTTGTTTTTATTTTTTTTGTTTCAAGTTTCAAGTTCACTCTTCACTAAACACATCTCTAAAATTACTTGAAATAATATCTTGTAATTTCTTAATTGTTAATTCTTTATATTCTGAAGCTAAATCATAAACCTGTTTAATATTTTCTTCAATTGTGTCGGTTTCCAGAAAAAAACGATCATTTGGAATGTTCTGAAAAACAGTTTTCAAATCCGGATTTCTAAGTAAATATTTCCCAAACGAAATATAAAATCCTTCTTTAATAAGTTGTTCTGCAATTTGATTGTTTTTAGAAAAACCGTGCATAATCATCGGAACTGAAATTTTCAATTTCTTTTTAATTGCTATAACTTCCTGAAAAGCTGCAACACAATGTATTACTACAGGTTTTTTATATTTTTCGGCTAAAACTAATTGCTTTTCGAAAACTGAAATTTGTAATTCTAACGGAATTTCGATTCGCTTATCTAAACCACATTCACCAATTGCCAGACAATTTTGGGTTTGCAATTTCTCTTCAATAATTTTCAAATCAGCATCAATTCTGTTTTCTACAATATACCAGGGATGAATTCCAA
The DNA here is from genome assembly GCF_009707955.1 of Flavobacterium sp. LC2016-13. GTDB lineage: Bacteria > Bacteroidota > Bacteroidia > Flavobacteriales > Flavobacteriaceae > Flavobacterium. The sequence goes on from NZ_WMDQ01000002.1 coordinate 712,233, forward strand.
TTGAATAAGACGGAATTGAAGCATCAAATTCATGCGGATATTGATTCACCAACTCTAAAATATCAGGTTGGTTTGTAAAATGATGTGTATGAAAATTAAAAAATTCCATTAATGAAATGTTTTCACTCCGGCTTTAATCTCAACATTCAAATCATTTTCCAAAGGAACAAGCGGACATGAATATTTGTGATTATAAGCACAATAAGGATTGTAAGCCTGATTAAAATCTACTGCAATAGTACTTCCTTTCGGAATTTTTAGATCAATATATCTTCCACCTATATAACTTTCTTTTCCTGAAGTTAAATCTGAAAAAGGTAAAAACAAATGATCTTTATATTCTTTCGTTTTAGAAAGTTCAATATTTCTGTAAACATTCAATTGCAATGCAACATTGTTTAAAGTAAAATATAAAGTTCCGTATTTTATATATTTTGGAGTTCTTGTTCCGGTAGTTTTCATTTCAAAAACTTTTTCATTCTTTGCTTTTACGAACTTTGCATTCACAAAATATTTTCCATCAATCGGGTAAAAATCCAAGGCTTTAAAAGCCTTTAAATCTTCTTCCATCAACGGACTCGTCTTAGCATCAGCATATTCTGAATTTATTGTTTTCTGAAATTTTTCTGTATCAGTTTTATTAAATTTACTTTGGCTAAAGCAAAAATTAAAAACCAGCAACACTAAAAAAGCAATACTATTTTTCATCTTTGAAATTTTGAGCAAAAATAGTTTAAAAGTAACAAAGCACCAACCGCTATACCCGACAAAGTTTCCTAACTTTGTGGCAAATAACTTCATTTATAATGCTCAAAACTGCTTTTAACCAATACATCAATAATTTTAGGGGATTTTCAAGAGAAATTTGGATACTTACGCTTGTTACTTTTATCAATCGTGCAGGAACAATGGTGCTTCCTTTTTTATCAAAATATTTAAAAGAAGATCTACAATTTACTTATAATCAAGTGGGTTGGATCATGGTTTCTTTTGGATTAGGTTCTATGTTAGGTTCATGGTTGGGTGGAAAATTATCTGATAAAATCGGATTTTATAAAATCATGATTTTTAGTTTGTTTACGAGTGGTGTTTCACTTTTTTTCATACAATATATTACTACTTTCTGGGCATTATGTTTTGCAATGTTTGTGTTAATGGTTATTGCAGATATGTTTAGACCTGCAATGTTTGTTTCATTGGGCGCTTATGCAAAACCAGAAAATAGAACTCGTGCCTTAACTTTAGTTCGTTTAGCGGTAAATTTAGGTTTTGCTGCCGGTCCTGCTTTGGGAGGTTTAATTATTATGGGAATTGGATATCAAGGGCTTTTTTGGGTTGATGGTGCTTCCTGTATTATTTCAATTTCAATTTTTGCTTTATTAGTTAAAGAAAAGAAGAAAGCAGTTCATGGTGATAAAATGGAAATTCCGGCAGAAATAAAATCAGTTTTTCATGACCGCATTTTTTGGGTTTTCTTATTTGTGAGTTTTATAACCGCGATGATTTTTTTCCAGTTGTTTACCACTTTACCATTATATCATAACGAGAAATTTGGTTTAAGCGAATTCCAAACCGGGTTATTAATGACTTTAAACGGACTTTTAATTTTTGCTCTAGAAATGCCAACTGTTGGTTTTATGGAAAGAAAAGCATTTCCTAAAATTCGAATTATTATTCTTGGGTCATTTATAATGGCGTTGAGTTTCTTTCTATTATTGATTAATGTCTGGGCCGGAATATTAGTAATTAGCATGATTTGTATTTCTATTGGAGAAATTTTGACCTTTCCTTTTTCAAATGCTTTTGCTCTAAGTCGTGCGCCACGTGGTCAGGAAGGTCGTTATATGGCACTTTATACAATGAGTTTTAGTTTGGCACATATAATAAGTTCAAAAGTTGGTTTCGAAATTATATCTCGTTTAGGATATCAAATCAATTGGTTTTTTATGGCTTGTGCTGGAGTTATTGCAACGCTTTGTTGCTTTTGGATTAAAAAAGCATTGCTGGACGAAAAAATATCTTAAAAATTTTATTGCACATAAATCATTAATATTCAATTTATTACATTTAAATTTGAATGGTTTTTTTATACTCTAAACTCAAATTGAACTTGTTTTTTAGTTAAATAACTATATTTATAGTTGTGTAACTAAAAAAATAGTTGTAGTTTTGAATTAAAATTAGAAAACATGCAAAAGTTAACCAACAAAGAAGAGGAAATCATGCACATTTTATGGAGGCTTAAAAAAGCATTTGTAAAAGAAGTTCAGGCTGAGATAACTGAAGATCAACCGCATTACAATACCCTATCGACTATTGTTCGTAATCTTGAGGAAAAGGGTTTTGTGGGACATAATGCTTTTGGGAATACGCATCAATATTTTCCAATTATTACTTTAGAAGCCTACAGCAAAAAGTATATGAAAACGGCCATAGACAACTATTTTAATAGTTCGTATAAAAATATGGTTTCATTTTTTGCTAAAGAAGAAAAAATTTCGGCAGATGAATTACGCGAAATTCTGGCTATGATCGAAAATCCAAAAGAAGAAAAATAGAAGCAAAATAATTATTTATTTATGGAAGCACTTTTCATTTTTATCGCAAAATCAAGTGGACTTTTAGTCTTGTTTTACTTTGCTTATTATTTTTTATTACGCAAAGAAACATTTTTCAATAGTAATAGATGGTTCCTGTTAATTGGTTTGGTGACTTCTGTAGCATTGCCTTTTTTGGTTTACACCAAGATTGTTTGGGTCGATCCTACTCCACTGCCAACTCTGAATTATTCTCATGCTTATATTCCACAAACAATTCAAGAAGAATCTTTTGAAGTTAATTGGAATTTAGTTTCACTTGCTATTTATGCGATAGGATTTTCTGCTTTTATGATCAAATTTGCTTTAGATTTTTATAGTTTAAATTCAGTTTTAAAAGGTAAAAAAGTACAGCAACAAGCTGATTTTAAATTTGTCGATATCAACGAAAATATTGCTCCATTTTCTTATTTTGATTATATCGTGTACAACTCATCAATGTATACTGAGGCAGAATTAGAAAATATTTTGGAACATGAAAAAGTGCATAGCGATCAAAATCATACTATTGATGTGCTAATTTCGAGAGTTTTTTGTGTATTGTTTTGGTTCAACCCAATTATTTGGCTGTACAAAAAAGCCATTCTTCAAAACCTTGAATTTATTGCCGATAGCGAAGCTGCCAAAAAAATATCTGACAAAAAAGCGTATCAATACACGCTTTTAAAAATAACAACACATGAAAGCTGTGTTGCAATCACCAATCATTTTTATCAATCATTAATCAAAAAACGAATTGTCATGTTAAACAAAAATCAATCAAAAAAATGGAATTACTGGAAGTATTATGCCGTAATTCCGGCACTGGTAGCCTTTGTACTATTATTTCAAATTAAAGTAATTGCACAAGAGAAAAAAGAAATCGAAGAAAAAATCGAAAAAGAAGTTCAGGTAGAGAAAAAGCAAGATATTGATGTTTATAAAATCAGAAAAACAACAACAGATCAGGAATTAAAAACAATTGCCGAAAAGCTAAAACAAAATCATAATCTTAATTGTGAAATATCTGATGTAAAAAGAAATGCTGCTAATGAATTGACTGCTATTAAGGTTGATATCGAAAAAGGGACAGGAAAAGCACAAACTATTCAAATTGAAGGAAATAATGCCATTAAAAGTTGCGGTATTGTTATTACAACCCATAATGACGGTGTTAAAAAAATCAACGTTATTACAGATGGAGGAATTGATAAACCAATGGTTATTGAAAATCGTATTGTTGAAGTTAGAGAAATTCACAACGACAATAATAATAACAACAACAATAATAATGTAGATGCGATTGATCCTCCATCTCCGCCTTCTCCACCTTCTCCTCCGACAATGCCAACTTTTCCTGATGGACCAATGCCTCCAGCCCCGAATATAGACATGTCTAAAATGCCAAAAGCTCCTAAAGCGCCTAAAAATGTAAATGATAAGGTAGCTATGAAACAGTTTGAAAAAGAACTGGAGGAATTTGAGAAAAAAATGGAATCTTTTGAACCGGATTTATCTACTTACGAAAAACAAGTAGAAGAAGTCATGTCTAAACGTGAAGCTATTTTTGAAAAGGATATGGAGAAGTACGATCTAGCCATGGAAAAATACGATGCTGATATGGAGAAATTCAATGACTACATGGAACAAAAATACGGCGTAGATAGTGATTTGTACAAGAAAAGTATGAAACAGTATGAGAAAGGCATGAAAGAGTATGAAAAGAATATGAAGGAACATGAAAAAGCGATGAAGAAACTTCAGAAAGAAAATAAACGATCTTAATTTTTTTTAGAATGAAAGAGACATTTTTTATTGCAGCATTATTGTTCGTTTTAAATTTATGTTTTGGCCAAAAATTAGAAGATAAAGAAACGAAACACAAAATAGAGCGTTATATAAAAGAAGTGAAAGAAGTAAATAAAAAATGCTTTTAGGATCTTTCTTTTGTAAGAACAAAACCAGTGAATAACTCACTGGTTTTTTATTGCCTTATTTTAAATAAAATTCAGATATTTTTTACTAAAAAGTGAAACAAACATCTAATTTGAAAGTCTTTAAAATTAAAAGACAATATAAGTTTGAATACGATTTCAAAAAATAAATAACAATTCCTAATATTTTTAGATATGAAAAAATCAATTATAATAATATTAATGGGAATAAGTTTTTCTTGTTTCTCACAACAAAAGATGGCGACATTTTCTGAAAAAGAAATTTTAGCATTGATGGATAAAAATGCCGCTGTTTTATTAGAAAATTCCAAATCCAATTCAGTTTCTATTGGTATCGTAAAAGATGGTAAAACCTATACCAAACATTATGGTGAAATAGACAAAGGAAAAAGCAATCAGGCCAATAACAATACTGTTTTTGAAGTTGCTTCGATCACGAAATTATTTACCGGGTTATTAATGGCTCAAGCTGTTTTAGAACATAAAATAAATTTAGATGATGATATTAGAAAATTCATAACGGGTTCTTATCCAAATTTAGAATATCAGGGAAAACCTATTCGGATTAAGGATTTAGTTTCTTTTAAATCAGGTTTCAGCAAAGATTTACCGGATACGAGCGAGTTGAGAAAAACTCAAAATGACAGCAGTTATATTGGTTTTAAAAAGCTTGATGAATCTTATACCAGAGAAAAATTCTTTGAAGATTTAAAAGCAATGAAATTAGATACTTTACCAGGAACAAAGTTTAAATATAGCAACGGCAGCGTTCAACTTGCGGCTCATATTTTAGAAAATGTGTATCATAAAAGTTATGAAACGTTGCTTAAAGAAAATATTCTTTCTAAGCTGAACATGAAATCTACAGCATTAAATGTGAGCAAAAATACTGTTATTGCAAATGGATATAACGGAACGAAATTAATGCCAACCATATCTGATAATCTTTGGGGAGCCGCCGGTTATTTAAAATCAACTTTAGGTGATTTGACTAAATTCCTTGCTTTTGAATTAGATACTAAAAATAAACTTGTTCTGGAATCTCAGAGAAATATCAACAACAGCGACAGCGATTTTAACGGTTATTTTTGGGACGGAATACAAGTTGATGAAAATGGCAGAAATTGCTGGAAACATGGTGGTGCTTTTGGTACGCAAAATATGTTTCTGGTTTATCCGGAACGCGATTTAGGAATTTCTATAATCGTTAATATAAGTAATGAAAAAACAGCAAATGCATTAGGAAATGCTATTATAAGTTTATCCGGCGCTTTATTATCTAAAGACGATTCTAAAAAGGAAATCTACGGATATAAAATTGTAAATGATAATGTTGTTTTTACTTATCAGCATGATAAATCATTGAACGCAGATTTAGTAAAAAGTGTTTCAATTGCCGGATCATTTGATAATTGGAATCCAAGAGATAAAAATTATCAGATGGTTAGAAAAGATAAAAATACATTTGAACTTTCTGTTCCGAAAAGTCAATTTGAAAAAAATAAAATCTACATGTTTAAATTCGTAATTAATAAAACAGGCTGGATGGAAGCTCCCAAAAATGCTTCAAACAGTGAAATTGGTGGAGATCAAAATTTGATTTTGAAAATCGATTAAACAATTAAAAGCTTAAAGAAATATTCCTCACTAAAAAAACAACCTTTTACAACCTTAAAAATGAGAGAAACTTTTATTATCACATTCTTGTTGCTGACTATTACGATATGTTCCGGTCAAACAAAAGAAAGTAAAGAAACTGAACAAAAAATAGATACTTATATTCAAGACGTTATAGCAATAAATGAAATACCCGGCGCGGCTTTAGCGGTTATTAAAGATGGCAAAATTATCTATGAAAAATATTACGGAAAGGCTTCTTTGGAAGAAAATAAAGCAGTAGATAAAAATACGATCTTTAAAATTTTCTCAACATCAAAACTAATTACAAATGTTGGTGTTTTTCAGCTTATAGAAAACGGAAAATTAGCTTTAGAAGATCCAATTTCTAAATATTTAGAAAATTTACCAAAGGAATGGCAGGCAATAAAAGTCGAAAATTTATTAACGCATTCTTCTGGTTTACCAGATATTATAAAGTTTAATGACATACCAATTACATTATCTTATAAAGAGAGAATCGATTTATTAGCAACAAAACCTATGGATTTTGTTACCGGAAATGAATATCGCTATAATCAGACTAACTATTTGTTTTTAGCAAAAATTATAGAAAAAATATCCGGTTTAACGTTTGATCAATACATATTGCAAGACCAATTTTCAGATGTAAAATCGGGTCTGTATCTTTCTTCTAACTTTGCAGAAATCTTTTCTAATACTGCTGTTAGATACAATTTTAACAGAGAAACAAATTCATATCAAAAAAGTTTTTTTGATAGTGGGATTGATTCTCATTCGTCAAACGGAATAAATATTTCGCTTCACGAATTTATTCGATGGAATCAAAATCTGGATAATAATACTTATTTAAAAAGCGAAACAAAGAATGCCATGTGGAAGCCTTTTGAATTTAAAACTAAATATGATTTTGGATATGGCTGGGGAATTTATCCTGTAAATAATATTCTGAGTTATGGATTTAGCGGTGGAAATGAAACTGCTTTCAGAAAATTTACCAAAAACAATTTAACTGTTATCTTTTTATCAAATGGACATAAATATTCTGGTGTACAAGATCAGGTTGTAAATCACGTGGCCGGAATTGTAGATAAAACCTTGTTTGACGAATATGCAATTACGGATGAAAAAATAACTTTTGATTTTTTAAAATTGGATATCAAAAAAGCAGAAGAAAATTATGTTGCTATTAAAAAGAAACATCCGAATTGGAATTTTGAAGATCGATTAAATACTACTGGTTATGCTCTAATGAGTTCTAAAAGGGTAAATGATGCTATCAAAGTTTTTGAATTAAATACCAAAGAAAATCCACAATCAGGAAACGCTTTTGATAGTCTGGCCGAAAGTTATTTTTATAATAATCAGTTTGAAATTTCAAGATTGAATTACAAAAAATCACTAGAATTAGCGCCTGACAACAATAATGCTAAAGAGATGCTGAAAAAAATTGACATGAAATTAAGTAAATAATCTTAAATTTATGACTCAAAAAGACTTTGCCAAAACGCAAAGTCTTTTTTTATATCTTTGATAAAAATTAACCAACCATGTATAAAATTTTAGCCAAATTAAATAAAGTTCTTTTACCTAGTTTTACCAAACAAGGTTTAGATATCGCAAAAGCAAAAAAATGGCAAATGGCTATTATTGGCTATCGCGCATACGTTACAAAACGTGCTTTGGAATAATTAAAGAATAAAATTAATTCTTATCCTAATATGAGGAAATTAATATGTTTTATTGTTTTAGTCTCATTTGGATTTTCTGGCCATTCACAAAAATCCGGTATTGAAATTTATTTTTTGCAAAAATATCAAAACACAGAACCAAAATGCTGTTATTGTTTTGATGAAAAAAAATTAGTTTTTTCCGATAAGCCAATACTTGAGGAAAATGATATAGATTATTTTGACTGGAAAAAGCAGAAAATTACATTATCCAAAACTGGAAAAAACAAAATTTCAAAATTAAAAATTGCACTTTCAGGCATTCCGGTAGTTATGGTTTTAAATAATAAGTTAATTTATGGATTTTGGTTTTGGAATAATTTTTCATCTTTTGGATGCGATCGAGTTTATACATATCCTAAAAAAGATTTTAAAATAAAATTTGGATTACCTTCTAACAATATTTTTGGTGTTGATCCAAGGTTTAACCCAGAACTAAAAAAATATATTCTAAAGAAATTTCCTCAGCACTATTCCGTTGATTAAATCTCCTTAGATGCCGAAAAGCATAATAGCTCAAAATCTATAACTTTACCGCTCTAAAAATTTCGATGAAAAATAAAGAATTTAACCTCCCACCTGTTCCGGCAGTACTTTTAGCTATTATTAGTGTACAATGTGGTGCTGCAATTGCTAAAACATTATTTCCTGCAATTGGAGCGGCAGGAACAGCGTCAATCCGAATTGGAGTTTCGGCTTTAATTTTATTAATTGCATATAGACCTAATTTAAAAGAAATTACACGTGAACAATGGAAAATTGTAGTTCCGTATGGTTTGTCATTAGGCGCAATGAATTTGGTTTTCTATTTTGCTATCGAAAGAATTCCAATTGGGTTAGCCGTTACTTTAGAATTCATCGGACCATTATTGGTTGCCATTATAGGTTCAAGACGCTTAATCGATTATTGTTGGGTCTTGCTTGCCGCAGCAGGAATCGTTTTGATTGCTCCGTGGTCAAATGGAAGAATAGATCCTTTAGGTGTATTGTTTGCTCTCATTGCCGGTGCGCTTTGGGCTGCGTATATTGTTTTGGGTGGAAAAATTTCTAAAATAATGAACAGCGGTCAGGCCGTTTCTACAGGAATGCTTTTTGCCGCTATTTTAATTCTGCCTTTCGGTTTTTACGAAAACGGACTTGCAAATCTTACTCCAAAACTTTTGGGAATGGGTGTTGCTTTGGCTCTTTTGTCAAGTGCGATTCCATTTACATTAGAAATGAAAGCTTTAGGACAACTTCCTCCTCGTACATTTAGTATTTTAATGAGTCTCGAACCAGCTGCAGCTTCTATTTGTGCTTTTATATTCTTGCAGGAAAATCTAAGCTTTTATGAGATTTTAGCTGTTGTTTGTGTGGTTGTTGCTTCGGCAGGAAGTACTTTGACGGCAAAAAAATAAATTAAATATGAAGAAAGGTTTTTTTGAGTTGTTTAAAATTATTGGCGGAATATATCTAATTTCTTCTTTAACCTGGATACCTTTTTTATATATTTCTGATGGTATATTTATTGTTGACACATTAAAAGTATCATTTTTTATAATATTCAATCTAATCATTGTTTTATTTGGCAGTGCAATTTTTTATTCTTTTACAAAAAACAAATTTTTAATTGAAGAACAGATTACATATGTGCTAATAGCGCTGATGTTAATGTATGACATATTTTACTTAAAAAGTACAATGGATCATACTGATGATAATGGAGCACTGGTTTTTGCACTTTCATTTAATTTATTATCTGTATTCTACATTGTGAAAAATGAGAATTCATAAAAAAGTCCTGTAAATAAATCTACAGGACTTTTTTCTTTGATCGTGGAATTATGCTCAATTACATTTTTGGCAATAATACTGTATCAACAACATGAATTACACCATTTGATTGGTTTACATCTGCAATCGTTACTTTAGCTTTGCTTCCGCTTTCGTCGCTTATGTATAAATCTTTTCCATCCATCCAGGCAGTTAAAGTTCCACCACTAACAGTTTTAAAAGTTGCTTTTCCTTTACCTGCTTTTATTGCTTTAGCAATATCAGATGCATTTAGTTTTCCGGCAACAACGTGGTATGTTAAAACAGTTTGTAATGTTTTGATGTTTTCTGGTTTCAATAATGTTTCAACTGTTCCTGCTGGTAATTTATCGAACGCAGCATTTGTTGGGGCAAAAACGGTGAATGGTCCTTTACTTTGTAATGTTTCTACTAATCCTGCAGCTTTTACAGCAGCAACAAGTGTAGTATGATCTTTTGAATTAACGGCATTTTCGACAATATTTTTATTTGGGTACATTGCTGCTCCACCAACCATTACAGTTTTTTGCGCAAATGATGTAAATCCAAATCCTAATGTTAAGATTGCAACGGCTAAAAATTTTCTAGTTTTCATAATTAATATTTTAAGTTATAAGCTCATTTACGCTGGAATATTGGTTTTGGTTTTATGAAATAATTAAAAAAGCATAAACTTTATTAAAACATTTTCAAAAAACACTGTATAACAAGGCTTTAATGCTTAAAATTATTTTTAAATATTTTTGAAATTCGCATCTTCATTGTATCTGTTTTTTCGATAACTTTAGTAACAAATTAATTCATTATGGAAAATTTACCTAAAAAAGTTAGAAGTAAAAAGTTAAGTACTAGAGTTGATTTAACGGCAATGGTGAGCGTTTCTTTTTTGTTGATTATATTTTTTATGGTGACAATTGAATTGTCTAAACCAAAGGGAATTGATTTAGGATTGCCTGATAAAGATCCAGGCTGTGGTCCGATAGGTTGTGTTGATGGAAATCGACTTTATACAATTTTGCTTGATGATAATGATAAAATAGTAACTTATTCAGGTTTATTATCTTATCCTACTGAAAATCCTAAACAAGTTCGATTTGGAAAACAGGGTATTAGAACAGAAGTTTTCTTAAAAAAGAAACAAATTGTCGAATATATGACAGCAATGGGAAAACCTAAAAGTGGTGTCATAGTAATTATAAAACCAAGCAAAAAAAGCAATTTTAAAAATTTAGTTGAAATCTTAGACGAGATGAATATTGCTAATATTGATACATTCGCTATTGTAGATGAATTTACTGATGAAGAAACAAAATTATTAGCATCAAATTAAAAATATATTTTTATGGAAAATTTACCTAAAAAAGTCAGAAGTAAAAAGTTAAGTCCAAGAGTTGATTTGACGGCAATGGTTAGCGTTTCTTTTTTATTGATTATATTTTTTATGGTGACAATTGAATTGTCAAAACCTAAAGTTATGGATTTGAGTTTGCCATATTATGATGAAGATGAATTTGGAGGATCACATGGAGGTTGTGGAGGAGAAAATAGATCCGTTACAATATTATTAGGTGAAAATAATAAACTAGTATCGTATACAGGACTTTTACAGGTACCTATTGTTGCCCCTAAAGAAACTATATATGGTAAAAATGGGATTAGGAAGGAACTTTACGCCCGAAATAAAACAGTATTAGAATATTCTGCTGCACTTGGCAGACCCGGCAGAGGAATTACTGTAATTATAAAGCCTAGTAAAAAATGCAATTATAAAAATTTAGTCGATATTCTAGACGAAATGGCAATTGCAAAAATTGATACTTATGCCATTGTAAATGATTTTACTCCCGAAGAATCGAAATTATTAGCTTCAAAATAATTCTTAAATTAACTAAAACGAAAATCTATGCAAAATCTACCTAAAAAAGTTAGAAGTAAAAAATTAAGCACAAAAGTAGATTTAACGGCTATGGTCAGTGTTTCGTTTTTGTTAATCATCTTTTTTATGGTTGTTGGTGAATTGTCAAAACCAAAAGTCATGGATCTAAGTATTAGAAACGATTGTTGTGACTGTCCTGTTCCGCATTACGGAGAAAATAGATCAATAACTATAATGCTAGGTGAAAACAATAAATTGATCTATTACATGGGAATTTTAGGTTCTCCTATAATTTCTCCTAAAGAAATTAAATACGGCAAAGAAGGAATTCGCCAAGAATTACTAAAAAGAAATAAAAGCATGCTTGAATATTCAGCTGCTTTAGGAAAACCTGGACGAGGAATTACGGTAATTATAAAACCAACCAAAAAATGTAACTTTAAAAATTTGGTTGATATTTTGGATGAAGTGAAAATTGCTAATATACATTCTTATGCAATAGTTCCTGAGTTTAGTCCTGAAGAAACCAAATTACTGGCTTCAAAATAAAACATGGTTTTAACCATTGAAACGCAAAGGAATCACAACACGTTTCCCACGGTTGAAACCGGGGGCTATGTTGAAAAGCAGGTCAAAAAATAAAGAAAACTTGAAACCAAAAAAAAGTCCCACATTGCTGTGGGACTTTCTATTTAAAGAAACTTAAGAATTATTTTTTCTCAGTTTTTTCCATTTTAGCTTTTAATGCAGCTAATACATCATTGTTATCTCCTAAAGTTGCAGCTGGTGCATTTGTAGTAGAGTTAGATGAAGTATTTTCAGTTGCAGCTTTCACATTTTTCTCTTCTTCTTCACGGAAGATAGCAGTGTGAGAAGCAACTACTCTTTTGAATTCTTTGTTGAATTCGATTACTTTGAAATCAGCAGAATCACCTTTTTTCAATTTCTTTCCGTCTTCTTTTTCAAGGTGACGAGTAGGAATGAAAGCAACGATATCATCTCCGAATTCTACAGTAGCTCCTTTGTCAACGATTTCAGAAATTTCACCATTATGGATAGTTCCTACAGCGAAAGAATCTTCGTATTGATCCCAAGGATTAGCAGTAGTTTGTTTATGACCTAAAGATAATTTACGTCCTTCAACATCTAATTCTAATACAACTACATCAAGTTTTTCACCAACATTTACAAATTCAGATGGGTGTTTAATTTTCTTAGTCCAAGAAAGGTCAGAAATGTAAATTAATCCATCAATTCCTTCTTCTAATTCTACGAAAATACCAAAGTTTGTAAAGTTTCTAACGATACCTGTATGTTTAGAACCTACTGGGTATTTAGAAGTAATGTCAGTCCATGGATCTTGAGTTAATTGTTTGATACCTAATGACATTTTACGGTCATCTCTATCTAAAGTTAAGATAACAGCTTCAACAACATCTCCAACTTTTACGAAATCCTGAGCAGAACGTAAATGAGTTGACCATGACATTTCAGAAACGTGGATTAAACCTTCAACACCTTCAGCAACTTCAATAAATGCACCGTAATCAGCGATTACAACTACTTTACCTTTTACTTTATCACCAATAGTTAAATTAGCATCTAAAGCATCCCATGGGTGAGCGTTTAATTGTTTCAATCCTAATTGAATTCTTGTTTTTTCATCATCGAAATCAAGGATTACAACGTTTAATTTTTGGTCTAATTCAAGAACTTCACTTGGGTGGTTGATTCTACTCCAAGAAAGGTCAGTAATGTGAATTAATCCATCAACACCACCTAAGTCAATGAACACACCATAAGAAGTAATGTTTTTAACAACACCTTCTAATACTTGTCCTTTTTGTAATTGACCGATGATTTCTTTTTTCTGTACTTCGATATCAGCTTCGATAAGCGCTTTATGAGATACAACAACGTTTTTGAATTCGTGGTTAATTTTTACCACTTTGAATTCCATCATTTTGTTTACATATACATCGTAGTCTCTAATTGGCTTAACATCAATTTGAGAACCAGGTAAGAAAGCTTCAATTCCGAAAACGTCAACGATCATACCACCTTTAGTTCTGCATTTTACAAAACCATTAACGATTTCACCTGTTTCGTTTGCAGAAATAACTCTATCCCAAGATTTAATAGTACGTGCTTTTCTGTGAGATAATACTAATTGACCAGTTTTGTCCTCACGGATGTCGATTAATACTTCTACTTTGTCACCAACTTTTAAGTTCGGGTTGTAACGGAATTCGTTTAAAGAAATAACACCTTCCGATTTTGCGTTGATATCAACGATAACGTCTCTATCTGTAATTCTAACAACTACTCCTTCAACTACTTCTTCTTGATCTGTAGCGATAAAAGTTTTAGATACTAGTTCTTCGAATTCTTGTAAGTTTTTCTCATCTACTGCATCAATTCCTTCTTGGAAGTTATGCCAGTTAAAATTTGCTAAAAACTCTTCTTGTGATTTTAATTGTTCAGACATGCTGATAAAAAATTTGTATTCTGTTTTTCTTGAGTTTCTTAATGCGATAGAAAAAACAGAAGTTGTTTTACATAAATAGTTGATACCTAATGGAAACTCTTCTCTGCCAAAAGGTTTGCAAAATTACTACATTTATTTGTAATAGCAAAATAATTCTAAATGATTCTCAGCCAATTGTTCAGGAGCAGAACATTTTAGGTTTTCAACACCTGAAGTCCCGCTTTCGCTATTATCTTTTATGGTGAACCCCACCATAAAAGGATAAACACTCTATCGGGGCTAGATTAGAAAATTTGGAGTTTTATAAGAACCTTTTATATAGAACTCCACAAGGTTTTAAAAATCTGTCGGGTTTATCATATCTTCATACTTTGAGCTGAATTTAATTTCCAATTTCCTTTATCTCAATTGATAAATCAACTTTTTCTTTTGCAACAGATAAATAAATTCTAAATAACAGATTTAATATTGGAACAAAATTTATAAAAATAAAAACCGGATTTAAATTTATATCCCTCAAACGTCTTGTAATTGCAACTTGCATTGGTATAAACTTCAATAATAACAAAATACAGAGATAGAATAAATTAAGAATATTTCTATTATCTAAATTGACGTTAGCATATAATACAATAATGCCTATTTCTAATATACTATCAATTAAAAAATAAACCTTAAATTCATTTCTTCCAATCTTTCCGGAAAAACTAAACCAAAAAATCCATAACTTTTTTAAATCTTCTATCATCCAACTATAGTTTATTTTAGTTTTTGCCTAATCCAAAAATAACCACCTAAAACAGAAACCGGAGCAAAAATAAAAATTGCCAACAATTGCGTCCAGGAACTACCATTTGACTTAAAAAATGAAAATGCAGCAAAACCAGCCATTATAATCAATAAAATATAATTGACTTTAAGATTTTTTGTTCTCGAAATAACTTGCGTTACAAGTCCGCTTATAAAAGAAAAGACAGTTCCATAAACAAATGTCAATATCATAAACAATTGAGAAGCATCTGAATGCGGATTAACTTCTGAAACTCTAAAAAGCAATACCGAACTAATTACAAAAATCGCATAACCGGCAATTACAGCTAAAATCTGTCTAATCATAACCAAAACCTTTTTAAGTTAGAAATCAATGAAATACAAAATAATATGACAATGCTAAAATAAATACACAAACTCCGAATCCTAAAACTTGAGTAATTCTACGTTTACGATAATCAATAATATAATTTTCCATATCGATATTGTGATTCACAAAAATAGCAGGATTAACAGTAATATCAGGTCTATAACGAGCAATTCCTAATAAAAAACTTCGAATCAATTCTGTTCGATTTGAATAGAACATGCAAAAAAAGTGTCTTCCCAAAAAAGCATCTGTATGAATGACTACATTTTTATTTATTAAAACCGGCCAGGCAAACTGATCAAAAACAGATTTCATGGGTGTGTTTGAGCTAACATCATATTTTGGAGATTCTAATAAATATGTAAAATCTTCTTTCTTCGCAAAACTGCTCCAAGGTAAATCTTTCACAACAAATCCATTAAATTTATTCAAATAACGAATCCCTTTTTCATCAACTATAGTAGTTGTAAACATCTTTTTTCTCGCATAAATTAATAATGTAACTATACCTGATAAAGCGATGAAAAATATAAAAAAAAGAGCAATGGTAGCAATTTCATCTAGTCCGGTTTCCTCAAAAGAACTTGACAACAAATAAATTATTCCTGTTATAAAAAATAACACAAAAAATACCCAAAAAAGCCCAAAGACAAAATTAAGAAATATCGTTGGAATTGAACTAACAGATTGAAAAGGTGGAAGTGACTTTATTTGTTGATTTTGCATATTCAAATATACATATTAACGTAAACAGAGTAATAAAAAAAAATCCCGTTTTCAATAAATTGAAAAACGGGATTTAGAATATTTTGTTAGTCTTTAATGACTTAGATTCTCTATTTCTTTTGGATCGTGTTTGTGTTTAAATAAAACAGCAAAAGCAATTGCAATTACCAAAGCGTAAGCAGCAAACGAAAGCCAGATCGTATGCCAGTCTTTCATTAGAATTGGATTTGAAAAAATTCCATCAGCAGAAATTGTATTGCCTTGACCTTTTACAAATTCTAGCATTTTAGAGTTATTTTCATCAGTCTGTAAAAATCCAGACAATTCAATTGTATTACTAAATGATTTTGTAAAGAAACGATCAATTGCCCAACCAGAAGTTAAACTTCCCAGAACTGCTCCTACTCCATTGGTCATCATCATAAATAATCCTTGAGCTGATGAACGAATTTTAGAATCCGTATTACTCTCTACGAATAATGAACCTGAGATATTAAAGAAATCAAATGCCATTCCGTAAACAATACAAGACATAATAATCATCCATAAACCTCCTACAGGATCTCCAAAAGCAAATAATCCGAAACGTAAAACCCAAGCCAGCATACTAATAAGCATAACTTGTTTGATTCCAAAACGTCGTAAGAAAAAAGGAATAGCCAGAATAAATAATGTTTCAGAAACCTGAGAGATCGACATAATAATAGTCGAATATTTAATTACGAAAGAATCCGCATATTTTGGAAAATGTTTAAATTCATCCAAAAAAACATCTCCATAAGCGTTTGTTAATTGCAATGCACCACCTAAAAACATAGAGAATACAAAAAACAAGGCCATTTTATAATTTCCAAATAATTTAAAAGCCTCTAAACCCAGAGTTTCAACCAATGAAGCATCTTCTTTAGTTAAACGTTGCGGTTCACATTTTGGCAATGTAAAAGCATAAATACCAAGAATTAAAGCACCAATTCCGGCAATATAAAACTGATATTCATTTGCTTTGCTTCCACTTAAATTAGTAATCCACATTGCTGCAATAAAACCTATTGTTCCCCAAACACGAATTGGCGGAAAATCTTTTACAATGTTTTTATTATTTAGCTTTAGCGAGGTATATGAAATCGAGTTACTTAATGCAATTGTTGGCATATAGCAACACATTGCGGCAAACATTACATATATAAAATTATCCGGTGTAGTAACATGTGCAATACCAAATAAAACTACTGCATAAATTATATGTAAAAAACCATACAATTTTTCAGCGTTTATCCATCTGTCTGCAATAATTCCGGTAAGAGTGGGCATGAATAAAGAAGCAATTCCCATGGTTCCGAAAACAAGACCAAACTGAGTTCCTTCCCAGTTTTTAGTTCCAAACCAATAATTTCCAATTGTTATAAGCCAGGCTCCCCAAACAAAAAATTGAAGAAAGCTCATTATAATCAACCTGTTTTTTATGCCCATATGATGAAATTTGTCTTTAGAATAAATGAAGCGGTAAAACTACCATTAAAAATGATATCTACAAAAAATTAAACTGTTTTAACAACGTCATTTATTAATTCTAAAACAGCTGAAAATTGTTCTTCTCTTGTTAAGTAAGAATTATCTATTTCAATTGCATCATTTGCTATTACTAAAGGAGAATCTTCACGGTGTGTATCTATATGATCTCTTTCTACAACATTTTTCAAAACGTCTTCATAAGAAACGTTATCGCCTTTTTGCTGTAATTCATCAAAACGTCTTTGCGCTCGGGTTTCGGCACTTGCTGTCATAAATATTTTAAGCTCTGCATCAGGAAAAACTACAGTTCCTATATCTCTTCCGTCCATAACAATAGCTTTGTTTTTACCCATTTCCTGTTGCTGTTCTACTAATTTAGAGCGCACTTCAGAAACTTCAGCTACTTTACTAACAAAATTAGAAACCTCGATCGTTCTAATTTGTTTTTCGACATTTTCTCCGTTCAAATACATTTCGCCAAATCCCAAATCAGCATTAAACTTAAACTCTAATTGAATTTTTGATAAAGCATCAATAAGACTTTTTTTATCAAAAAAATCAGCTCCTATTAATTTATTTTGCATTGCATATAAAGCCACAGCACGGTACATTGCACCAGTATCAACATAAACATATTCGAGTTCTTTTGCCAACTGTTTTGCTAATGTACTCTTTCCTGTTGACGAGAATCCGTCGATTGCAATGGTTATTTTTTTCAATTTTATATTTTTAAAGTTTAATTTTCTGTCGTTTAGGTTCTTTCCTTAATAATAAATACTCATTACAATATTTGATTTTGAGTTATCAATTATTTTGGCAATTCGGTCAAAATATTTTTCATTGACCATAGGGCAACCATAACTGTTGCAAATATAGTTATCCTGTTCTTTATATGGAACATCAAAATAATAATGAAATACAATATCACGGTTAAATGCATTACTATTCGTAGTATCTAATCCGTAGAGTTTATAAGCTTTGCCAAACTTTCCGTTATAGTGATTTCCTATTGAATATCTTCCTAACGATGTACTTAATGAATTTTGAACATTACTAAATTTCAATTTGCCTTTAATAGAAGTTTCAGAACCAGAACCGTGTGCAACTAATCCTCTGTCAATAATTTTATTATTTTTTAAATCGTAAACAAAAAAACGATTTTTCCCGGAAGGAATTTTCATGTCAATAAAAAAAGCAATTTTATTGTTATACTTCGAATTACTATTGATTATTTTTTTTACTTCAGCTAGTCGGGCAATTTCAATTTCCCTATCAACTTTTACTACTTCAGTTTTCTCTTCATTAAAAAAAATAAAACCAATAAAAAGAAAAAGCATCAAAAGAAAAACGATAAAGATCTTTTTCATATGATGCTTGTATAAAATTTATGGAAATTTAAAATTATCTGTAGCTATTGATAAAAAGCCTAATGAGTTCTAAAATTGAAGAACTAAGATTTTAACTATATAATTTACTAATAGTAAATATCTAAAATAATTTTCGACTTAGAACTATCAATTATCTTTTCTATTCTTTTAAAGAATTGTTCATTAACCATTGGACATCCGTGGCTGCGTGAAATATAATATTCTTGTTCATCAAGTGGAACTGCAGAATAGTGATGCAAAACTATTGCTCTTTTTAAAGCATTATTATTTGTTTCATCCAATCCTGTTAATCTGTACGCTTTACCAAAAATTCCTTTGTAACACTTTTCGATCGAATATCTGCCTAGTGCCGTACAGTTTGAATTTGGCTCGTTGCTAAATTTCAATTCTCCTCCAATTCCAGTGTCAGAGCCTGATCCGTGAGCTACAAGACCTTGATCTAAAATCTTATTGTTTATTAAGTCATAAACAAAAAAGCGATTTTTGCCGGATTTTATTCTCATGTCTACTAAAAAAGCGATTTTAGTATTGTAGTTAGAACCGGTTTCAATCTTCTCTTTTACCACATTTAACTGATAATTAAATCTTTCGATTTCAGCATCAGTCATATTTTCGTCTTTAAAATTTAATTTTGAGGTATTAAAAAAACCTACAGTAAAAAACAGAATCAAATAAAATAGTTTCATAAAATTACCTAATTATTGAAAGTTTAATATTAGTCCAAAAAGACTCGAATTGCCCGCTAAAGTATATCTTGAATATGAATAATTAAATTTTAATCGATTCATTCTTAAACCGAAACCCAATGAGAGCCCTGAGAAGTTACGTTGATCGTTAATTCTCAATTCTTCTGCTCTTCTAAAATTATAACCTAATCTCAAATTAACTGCTTTTTTTGGAAAAAGTTCAACACCAAAAACAACGTGTCTTAAAGCATTATTTACAAAAGAAACCTTTTCTTCACTTGTCGATCCGTCGATATTGGTTTCACCACGATTTGGATTCGAAAAAGCAACGTTCCATTGCTGTAAATTATCTAATGAAAGATGCCAACGTATTGGCACATGCTCTAATTCTTGTGACATTCCGGCAATGATTTCAAGGGGCAAATTTTCATGTATTCCTGAATACGTTGTAAATTGTGTCCCAAAATTTCTAATTACCAAGGCCAAATTTACATTATTTTCTGGAATTTCATACATAATTCCCACATCAATTGCTCCACCAATAGAATTATAACTTTCTAAAGTAGAAGTTATTAGCTTTCCACTAACCCCAATATGAACATCTGTAAAAGGAATATTATAAGCATATCCCAGTGATAACGCGGCTTCGCTTCCTGTAAAGTTTGAAGTTGCCTGTCCGTTTTCATCATAACCTTCAAATGAACCGTAATTTATATAACTAATTCCGGCATAAAAAGTTTGTACATGCCTATCGTAAGTATAAGCATAAGAAGCAGTTCCGTAGGAAGCTTCTCCATAATAACTTCCATAATTCATAGCCAGATGATTATCCATATCTTCGTTTAAAGTTGCTGGATTATACATGACCTGATTAACATCTTCATCATAAATCGTTATTGTCTTTCCCCCCAACGCTGCTTGCCTTGGTGACGTTGTTAAATTAAGAAACTGATAGGTGTAGCGCCCTCCAATTTGTCCGAAGGAAACCGAACAAACCATTAACATTAAAAATAAAACAAATTGTTTTAGCATGCTTTTTAGGCGTTCCTATATGGGAATAACGCAAATACTGATATAAAATTGTGTAACTGGAAAAAAATAAATTTGCTAACTTACTATAAATCAATATTTATAAAGATTTTGCAAATCTAATTCAAAACAAAAGTAAGTAAAAATGGGATAAAAAAAATCCAAATTTCAATCTGAAATTAATCAGCTTGAAATTTGGACTGTATTTTTAAAAAAATATTATTTTAAAGTCTTAGCGTTTTTAGCATTTTGATCTGTCAAAGCCAGCGTTAAAACCTCACTCATTTCTTTTACATAATGAAATGTAAGACCTTCTAAATATTCTGCTTTAATTTCATCAATATCACTTTTGTTTTCATGACATAAAATGATTTCTTTGATGTTAGCCCTTTTAGCCGCTAATATTTTTTCTTTGATTCCGCCAACTGGTAAAACTTTTCCACGAAGCGTTATTTCACCTGTCATCGCTAAACTTTTCTTTACTTTCTTTTGTGTCAGTAAAGAAACTAATGACGTCAACATTGCAATACCGGCACTTGGTCCGTCTTTTGGCGTTGCACCTTCAGGAACGTGTAAATGAATATTATATTTTTGAAATAATTCTACACTAAGCCCTAACTTTTTGGCATTTGCTTTAATGTATTCTAAAGCAATTGTAGCCGATTCTTTCATGACATTTCCAAGATTTCCGGTAATAGTCAATGAACCTTTTCCTTCAGAAATTAAGGATTCAATAAATAAAATATCGCCACCAACACTTGTCCAGGCTAAACCTGTAACAACTCCTGCAACATCATTATTTTCATATTTGTCACGCTCTAATCTTGGCACTCCCAAAACAGTTACAATATCTTCATCAGTAACTTTTTTATTATACTCCTCTTCCATCGCAACTGCTTTTGCTGCATTACGAATTACCTGAGCAATTTTAGTTTCTAAATTACGAACACCGGATTCACGTGTATAACCTTCAACAATTTTTTCTAATTGTTTTTTCCCAATTGTCAAATCTTTGCTGGTTAATCCGTGTGCTTCTAATTGTTTTGGAAAAAGGTGTCTTTTTGCAATTTCTACTTTTTCTTCAATTGTATAACCTGACATTTTGATTACTTCCATTCTGTCACGTAATGCAGGCTGAATGGCAGCCATATTATTTGAGGTTGCAATAAACATCACTTTAGATAAATCATATCCCATTTCAAGGAAGTTATCATAAAATGAACTGTTTTGTTCAGGATCTAAAACTTCTAATAATGCAGACGAAGGATCTCCGCTGTTTCCGCTCGAAAGTTTATCAATTTCATCTAAAATAAAAACCGGATTTGAAGTTCCTGCTTTTTTCAAACTCTGAATAATTCGGCCTGGCATTGCACCAATATACGTTTTTCTGTGTCCGCGAATCTCTGCTTCGTCACGCAAACCACCTAAAGAAATACGAACATATTCACGTCCCAAAGCTTCAGCAACAGAACGCCCAATAGATGTTTTACCAACTCCAGGAGGCCCTGTCAAACAAATAATTGGCGATTTCATATCGTTACGAAGTTTTAAAACTGCCAAATGTTCAACCATTCTTTTCTTTACTTCTTCAAGTCCAAAATGATCTTTATCTAATATTTTCTGAGCATATTTTAAATCGAATTTATCTTTAGAATATTCACCCCACGGCAATTCTAAAAACAATTCTAAATAGTTACGCTGAATTCCAAAATCTGGCGATTGTGGGTTCATTCTACGCATTTTAGACAATTCTTTTTCGAAATGTTTTTGCGTTTTTTCGTCCCATTTTTTGGTTTTCGCCTTAATTCCCATTTCGTCCATTTCTTCCTCTTGCGAAACGCCTCCCAATTCTTCCTGAATGGTTTTCATTTGCTGATGAAGAAAATATTCACGTTGCTGTTGGTCTAAATCAAAACGAACTTTTGACTGAATGTCATTTTTCAATTCTAATTTTTGCAACTCCACGTTCATATAACGTAAGGTTTCAAGCGCTCTGTCTTTTAATCCGTTTATCGATAAAAGTCCTTGTTTTTCTTTTACGGATAAATTCATATTAGAAGAAACAAAATTGATCAAAAACGATTGGCTTTCAATGTTTTTGATCGCAAAAGTAGCTTCAGATGGAATGTTTGGACTTTCTTTTATAATTTGAATTGCCAGCTCTTTTACAGAATCTAAAATTGCCGTAAATTCTGTGTCATTTTCGTCAGGACGTTCTTCTGAAACTTCTTTGATAGTTGCCGTAATATAAGGCTCTTCTGAAACTACTTCATTAATTTCAAAACGTTTTTTTCCTTGCAGAATAACGGTTACATTTCCGTCAGGCATTTTTAAAACACGCAGAATTCTCGCTACGGTTCCTATTTTATGAATATCGTCTTTTGACGGATCTTCGTCTTCTTCATTAATTTGAGAAACTACACCAATTATTTTTCCGCCGGCATTGGCATCATTTATTAATTTTATCGATTTATCTCTTCCTGCAGAAATTGGAATAACTACACCCGGAAATAAAACAGTATTACGTAAAGGTAAAATTGGCAACGAAAGCGGAAGCTCTTCATTGTTCATTTCCTCTTCGTCTTCTGGAGTTAATAATGGAATTAATTCTGCTTCTGAATCAAATTCTTGAAGTGACAGATTGTCAATAGTAAGTATTTTATGATTTGACATAATAATATATAAGTCTTTTTGTCATTAAAAGTTTAATTCTAATTGTATTTGCTGTCTTAAATATTACCGTTTTCATACAAACCATAATAAGTGTTTCATTTACAAGATAGATCGTAAAAATAGACAATCATTATGCCAAATGCAAAAGAGTCAGCTTTGAAATTTAGTATTTTTAGTCCTAACTATTTATAACACTTAGAAAAAAAGCATAAAAAAAACCTGAAATAACTTTCAGGCTTTTATAATCTTTATAAAAAATATTTTAATTCAGTTTATAAGAAACCAATTCAGAAGATGAATTATTGAAACCAAACTTAATGATACCTACACCTTTTGCAATCGAATATTCTGCCTCTGTTGAACTGGCAGTTTGTCCTTCATATGAAGTCTCTAATTTTAGTTTAAATTTAATAACATCTTTATAAGTAACATTCTTAATAGTAACCGTTGCACCTTTCTCTAAAATTGTTCCTGTATATTTTACATTCATTTTCATAGCAGGAATTCCAGGATAATCAAATGTAGTAGTTTGTGTATAGCTTCCGGTCCATGTTTTATTTACTTCTAAATAATCTTTAAAGAAAACAAATTCATATCCGCTAATTTTGCTTGATATACCGTTTGCGCTACTTACAATATCATCTAATTTAATATAATAATCTCCTTGTACTTTTTTAAGTGAAGCAGAAGCTGAAGCTGAAACGTCACTGGTTGAAGAGAAAAACTTATCAAATTTAAAATAAGTTTCTCCGTTTATTTTTTCTGAGCTAATAATTTTCATAGTAGTTTCAGAACCACTTTGGTTTAAAACCCACTGATTGCCAATTGCAGTTGGCCAATAATCTCCTGTAGTTACTTCTGGTGTTTCTTCATTTGAATTATCAGTATCGCTAGAACAAGAAACAAATAAAGATGTTGACATAAATAATGCCACTAAAGCAATGCTTTTTAATTTTTTCATGGTTAAATTTTGTTTTTAGTTCTTCAAAAATAACAAAAACATTGATTCAATTTTAACATTTTTTAACAAATGAATTCTTAGAAGAAGTGTTTTTATTTAATTTATTCATTATCAACTTATTATAATCATTTCTAAAATAATGATCTCAAAATGACAATTACTTTTAAAGTTCTTTTTAACTAATTTTAAAAAAAATATTGAAAAACTGTAACATCCTGAAAAAAGCAAAGTCATTATAAAAAACTAGCAACCATTACTTGAGTACAACCAATCAAAATATCGAAGAGTTAATCGCACTTTGTAAAGACAATAACCAAAAGGCACAATTTGAAGTTTACAATCGTTATTGTAAAGCCATGTATAATGTGGCTTACAGAATTGTAAAAGATGAACATTTTGCACAAGACGTCATGCAGGAAGGTTTTTTGAAAGCCTTTACAAAAATTAACGATTATAAGCAGGAAGTCGCATTTGGAGCATGGCTTAAAAAAATCATTATTAATTATAGTATTGATTTTTATAAAAAAAATAATGCTTTTCAGATGGAAGACATCAACAAAACGCTTTATAAAATAGAAGAAAATGATAGTTTCTTTGCTGAAAACATAGATTTGGATTCACTTAAAGTGAAACAGGTTTTAGAGGCCATTTCAGATTTAAAAGATAATTATCGAATGGTTTTGACGCTGTTTTATATTGAAGGTTATGATCAGGAGGAAATTAGCGAAATCTTAAATATCAGTTATGCTAATTGCAGGACGACATTAAGCAGAGCTAAAGAAAGTTTACGAAAAAAATTAGAGAGTATATGAAAAAGGAAAATGAAGATTTAGACCAATTATTTAAAAGATTAGAGAATCAATGGGATGTTCATGAAATGAGTTCAGATCATCAGGTTGATTTTTTAAATAAATTGAATAAAAAACAACCAAAGAAAAAGAATTACACCATTTGGGCGATCGCCGCATCTATAACATTATTATTAGGAGTATCTATTTTATACAATAACAATACAAAACCTAAGGAATTTAAGTTTGCATCGAACGAAACGAAACGTACGGATTCTATCTTTAATATTTTGATTGATAATGAGCTAGTTAAATTAAAAGAAAAAAGTTCTCCTG
Source organism: Flavobacterium sp. LC2016-13 (assembly GCF_009707955.1). Taxonomy (GTDB): domain Bacteria; phylum Bacteroidota; class Bacteroidia; order Flavobacteriales; family Flavobacteriaceae; genus Flavobacterium. The sequence continues at coordinate 737,527 of NZ_WMDQ01000002.1, forward strand.
AAAACGAACAAATCGTAAATGATGCCTTAAAACAAATGAAGGTTTTTGATGCAGATTATCAAAAAATCATAAAAGAGGTTCAGAAAAACGGAGAAAACAAACAAATCATTTATGCGATGATTAGCAATTTGCAAACGAGAATATCTTTTTTGCAAACGGTTTTGCAACGCATTGAAGAAAACGAAAACTTAAAAAACACGACCCATGAAAAAACATTATAAAATACTAATTCTATTCATTTTAATTCCCTTTTTAGGATTTTCTAATGATGATACTTTTATTTCAAAACAAAAAACAATCAAAAAAACCTATATCGTAAATTCTAATGCCGGAATCGATATTCAGAATAAATACGGAAGCATTACGGTAAGTACCTGGGATGAAGACAAAATTGATCTTGACATTACCATAAAGGTAACGGGCGGAAATGAAAATTGGGTAAATGAAAAACTAAACAGTATTGATGTTGACATTACCGCGCTTAAATCGATGGTTTCAGCGGTTACTAATATGGGAAATTCATCTCTAAAAAGCCAGGGAAGCAGCAATAGTTTTGAGATAAATTATGTGATAAAAATTCCGAAAAACGGAACTGTAAAACTGGATAATAAATACGGGAATATTACAACGCTTACTTTAGAAGGCGCTACGGATATTTCGTGTAAATATGGCAAAGTTACACTTGGCAAATTGAATGGTTCAAGCAATCGCATTCAAATTGAGTATTGCCAAAATTCCAGTATTGATTATATTAAAAACGGAACTCTTGAAGCTCGATATTCAAATTTAAAAATTAATGATTCAGGTAATTTGAATTTAGATACCAATTATACTGATTTAACGCTTGCAGATGGTCAAAACATTAAATATGACTGTAATTACGGAAATTTTAAATTTCAGAAAATAAACTCTTTGTCGGGATCCGGAAATTATGTTACTATTAATATTGCTGAAATTTCGAATAGTGTAAATGCAAATGTAACTTACAGTAAAGTAAACATTTCGAATATTACTGAAAAAGCCAACAACATTAATATCAATTCGGGTTATTCAGATGTTTCTTTGGGTTATGATATCAACTATTCTTTTGATTTTGATATAAATACGAAATACGGAAACATTAAAAACGATAATTCATTGGATGTTTCGGTTACGGAAAGTAAAAATACAAGTAAAAGAATCAGCGGATATAATAATAAAAAAGGCCAGAACAAAGTTGTTGTTAACTCTAATTATGGCAATGTTACATTAATCAAAAAACAATAATCAAAAAGTCAATCAAAATGAAAAAATCAATTCAATTATTAGTTTGTGGTGCATTTTTAATAGGATTTGTTACTAATGCACAATGGTCATCAAATGACAAAAATAAAATTAAAGGAAATGGTAAAGTTGTTACCGAAACGAGAAATACCGGAGATTATGACGCTATAAAAGTTGGAGGTCCTTTTGATGTGAATTTAATTGCAGGAAAAGAAGGTAAAATCACTATTAAAGGCGAAGAGAATTTATTGTCTGCTATTAAAATCGAAGTAGAAGATAATGCACTTAAAATATATGTTGATAAAACGGTAAATATTCGCTCTAGTAATGGACACAAAATAGAAATAACTGTTCCGTTTGAGAAAATTTCAGCCTTAAGCCTTGCAGGTTCAGGAGATATTCAGACCAAAAGCATTATCAAAAACGACAAATTTGAAGCTAAACTGGCAGGTTCAGGGAATTTTAAATTAGATGTTGATTCAAATGATTTTGAATTGAATGTAAGTGGTTCAGGAGATGTCACCTTAAAAGGATCAGCTGATAATTTTACGACTAAACTTTCAGGATCAGGAAATATAAATGCATCAAATTTAAAATCTAAAAATGTGACTGCAAATGTTTCCGGCTCTGGCAATAGTATTGTGAATTGTGAAGGAAATTTAACGGCAAGAGTTTCTGGCTCCGGCGATATAAAATATATTGGAAATCCTGATAAACGTGATGTAAAAGTTTCTGGTTCAGGAAATATCTCAAAAGGTTAATTCAATTAAAAAGCTCAATAATAAATTTTATTAAATCATCAATCCGTTTTAAACGAACAAAATCATCTCTTTTATTATTGAGCTTTTTATATAAATTTACCAACTAAAATAACAAAGCTATTTTAAGGTGTTTTATTAATTTAAAACGCCTTTTTTTGGCACTCTTCTTAATAAGAGAACTCCAATTGTAAAAAATACTGCCAAAATAACAATAGAAAATCTAGGGCTTCCGGTAATTTGATCAATTATACCATAAATACACATTCCAATTACAATTCCAATTTTTTCAGCAACATCATAAAAACTGAAGAATGATGCTGTATCTTCTGATTCTGGTAATAACTTAGAATATGTTGAGCGGGATAATGCCTGAATTCCTCCCATAACAAAACCAATTAGAGTTGCCATAATATAAAAATGAATTGGTAATGTTATGAAAAAGGCTAATATGCAAAGTACTGCCCAAATGCAATTTATAGTAATTAATGTTGGAATGTTTCCAAATTTAGCAGAAGCTCTTGATGTTAAAACGGCACCAATTATCGCAACTAATTGTATTAATAGAATACAAATAATTAAACCTGTTGTACTTTCGTTTTTTGATGACCACTGAATTTCCTGTGCGCCAAAATAAGTAGCAACAATCATTACGGTTTGTACAGCCATACTATAAACGAAGAAACTACCCAAATATCTTTTTAAAGAAATATTTTCTTCCAGTAATTTCCAAACTTTTTTCAATTCAGTAAAACCATTAAAAATAACATCTTTGGTTACTTTTTGATCTGTAGTTTTATTTCCTTTTGGTAAATAATAATAAGTGTATTGGCTAAAAAGAATCCACCAAATACCTACCATTAAAAATGAATATCGCATGGCTTTCATTGCAGCTTCACCTTCTGTTCCTGAGATACCGAAAATGGTTGGTTTCATAATCATTGCTAAATTAATGATCATTAAAACAACGCTTCCTACATATCCTAATGAATATCCTTTAGCACTTAATTTATCTTGTTGTTCCGGAAAAGCAATGTCCGGTAAATAGGAATTGTAAAAAACCAAACTTCCCCAGAAACCAATTAATCCTAAAAAATAAAAAAGTAAGCCAACATATATATTTTCAAGATTAAACCAGTATAAGCCCATACAAGACAAGGCGCCCATATAGCAAAAGAATTTCATAAACGATTTTTTATTCCCTACATAATCAGCGATACCTGATAATAAAGGAGAAATAAAAGCTACAACCAAAAATGCTGCAGCAGTAACAAAACTTATTAAAGCTGAATTTTTAAGATTCATTCCGAAAACATCAATATAATGATCTCTGTCTGAAAATAAAGCTTCATAAAAAATTGGAAAAACAGCCGATGAAATAACTAATGGATAAACCGAATTAGCCCAATCATAAAAGGCCCAGGCATTTAGTAATTTTTTATCTCCTTTTTGTAAGTTCTTCATAAAAATGGTTTTGTTAAGTGGCTACGAATTTATCCAATTTTTATCATAATCAAATAGAAAAATGACAAATCATATATTAATAAATCATAAACATTTTAAAATACTTTAGTGCATAAAAAAAGCTATTCGTAATGAATAGCTTTTTAGATATTTTTAAATTTTCAATATTATCTTATAACGCCAACTTTTGCTGCTGTTGCTCTTGCTTCCGGAATTAATGCTTTTAAATTGGCAATTCTGGTAGCGTCAGAAGGATGTGTACTCATAAATTCAGGAGTTCCTGCTGCGCCTGATTTAGCTGACATTCTGCTCCAAAAAGAAATTGCATCATCTGGGTTATATCCTGCAATCGCCATAAGTGTTAATCCAATTTTATCAGCTTCAGTTTCATTGCTTCTGCTAAATGGAAGCATTACTCCTACTTCAGTACCAAGTCCGTAAGCTTGAGAAAATATTGCTTGTGTAGCCTCAGATTTACCGCTTGTTGCAGCGCCCAGTGCTACTCCGCCAATTTGCTGTAATTGTGCGGCGCTCATTCTTTGTGCACCGTGATTTGCTAAAGCATGAGAAACTTCGTGTCCCATAACAGTTGCTAAACCTGCATCGTTTTGTGTAATTGGTAAAATTCCTGAATAAACCACAATTTTACCTCCTGGTAAACACCATGCATTTACTTCTTTATTATCTACTAATTTATATTCCCAGCGATAATCTTTCAAGTATTGTGATTGTCCTAAAAAAGTCAAATATTTTTCTGCGGCGTTTTTTATTCTGGTACCAACTGCATCAACTCTTTTTGCATCTGCTGTTCCTGTTATAACTTTATTTTCGGCTATAAAAGTATTGTATTGTTGAAAAGAGGTTGGAAACAATTCACTGTTTGAAACAAAATTCAGATTCGTTTTTCCTGTAACAGGATTGGTTGCACATGCACAAACTAAAAGTGCTGCAAAAATTGTTAAGAAAAAGTAATTTTTCATGATCATAAATTTTAATTATAAAGTAAAAATAACGAATATTTTAATAAGATATTTTATATAATTAAATCCAAACCTATCATAATTTTATCATTCACCAACAATATGCAATTCAGTGAACTCTTTATCAATAATTAAAGAATTATTCTCTCCAAAATTTACATTGTCAAATTCGACTTTTTCATTATCAATTTCGATTTCTGTAACTTTAAAAGGTAAACCAATCAAGTTGATTTTATATTTGGTATACGGTGTATCAAATTTTCCTTCTTTATGTAATTGAACTATCAGCTCTTTTTCTTTTCCGATGGTTTTGAAAGATAAAAAACTGTAACGTCCTTTTTTATAATCATAACCGTCTTGTGCATCTTCATAAACAACAGATTTCTCTTTACCTCTTTTATAATAAATATCAAGTGTTAATTCATCAAATTCAAGTTCTCCCACATATTGTTGAACCGGATATTTCGGAATTATGGCACCCGCTTTTACAAAAACCGGAATTTCATCAAATTTAGTATCAATCCAAACCTCTCTTCCTCCTGTATAAAATTCATTTGTCCAGTAGTTATACCATTCTCCTCTTGGGATATACATACGTCTTCCTAAAGCATTAGGTTCAAGAATTGGACATACTAAAATTTGATTTCCAAAGATGAATTCATCATTGCGATAATGTGTTTGTGTATCGTCCTGATCATAATAAACCAATGGTTTCAACATCGGAATCCCTTCTTCGATATATTGCCAAAACATAGTATATAAATAAGGTAATAACTGATAACGAAGGCTGACAAATTTTCTGGTAATATTGATTACTTCTTCATCAAAAGCCCAAGGTTCCTGATTACCGTGATCTCCTGAAGAATGCGTTCTGCAAAACGGATGAAAAACACCCAATTGAATCCAACGCGCGTACAATTCGCCTGTTGGCTGTTCTGCAAAACCTCCAATATCAGAGCCGGTAAAACCCATTCCTGAAATACACATTCTTTGAACCTGAATATTGGCAATCCATAAATGTTCCCAAGTAGCTACGTTATCACCCGTCCAAGAAGATGTATAACGCTGTGCTCCTGAATAAGCCGATCTTGTAATTACAAAAGGTCTTTTTGGATAAGCAAAACGTTTCACACCATGATACGTTGCCCTTGCCATTTGGGTTCCATAAATATTGTGTGCTTTTCTATGACTGCAAGGATTTCCATCGTACCAATGACGCACATCCATTGGAAAAGTTTTATTAGGAACCTCCATAACAGCCGGTTCGTTCATATCATTCCAAACACCTTTTACGCCAATATCTGAAATTAATTCTTTAAATAATCCTGCCCACCATTCTCTAACTGCGGGATTTGTATAATCTGGAAAATTACATTCTCCAGGCCAGACTTTTCCTTTCATATAAGGTCCATCGGCTCTTTTACAGAAATAATCTTTTTCTAAAGCTTCCTGATAAACCCAGTAATCTTTATCGATTTTAATTCCGGGATCTATGATTACAACGGTTTTAAAACCGTCTTCAGCTAATTCGGCAACCATCCTTTTCGGATCAGGAAAATATTCTTTACTCCACGTAAAACATCGAAAACCTTCCATATAATCGATATCGAGATAAATGGCATCACATGGAATTTTAAGTTCTCTAAATTTCGAGGTAATTTCTTTTACTTTGCTTTCCGGATAATAACTCCACTTACATTGATGATATCCCAAAACCCATAAAGGCGGTAATTCTGGTTTACCGGTCAAATCTGTATAAGTTACCACAACATCTTCCATTTGTGGCCCGTAAATGAAATAATAATTCATCTCGCCGCCTTCTGCCCAAAAACTGGTCACATTTCTTCTTTCCTGACAAAAATCGAAGAAAGTTCTAAATGTGTTATCAAAGAAAATTCCGTACGATTGTTTGTTATGTAAACCAATATAAAACGGAACTACTTTATATAATGGATCTTGTTCTTTTTGATATGCATATTGATCTGTGGCAAAATTTTCTAATCTTTTGCCTTTTAAATTCATTTGAGTTGCTTTGTCGCCAAGACCATAAAAACATTCTCCATCTTTAGAAGATTTACTCATTTTTACGATATTTCCACCATATTCATAGCTTTCCTCCCAATGAAAACCAAGTTCATCTTCTAGGATTAAAAGGTCATTTAAATCATAAATAGACAAACGAAGATCTGCTTTCTGAATTTTGCATTTTACTTTACTGGTTCTTATCTGAAAGAAAGCTTCTTCTTCTGTTAATTCCAGAAAATTATATCCATGCAATTGGGTTTTATCAATGGCGTATGAGAAATCATTGCTAAAATAACCTTTTGTAGTAAAACGAAACCGAATTAAACTATCTCTAAGAATCGTGACTTTTAAGATTACTTTGTTGTCTGTATTAAAAAAGATAGTATCGCCTTCATGCTCGTATGAAACGATTTTTGATGGATATAAATCGCCTTTATATTCTAATGATGTATTTGTAATCATATCGCTAATGAATTAATTATCCTAATGCTAATCTCTATTTCAAACATACAAAAAAACTTCATAAGCCTCTATGAATAAAAGGTTTATTCACGAAAACGTTTTTGTTGCCTGACTAATAAATTACGTATTACAAAATCGACAAATTGATAATTTAAGTATATTAAATTAGCAAAATGGCATCAAACAAATTAATCTTAAAATTTATTCGAAAGAATAAACGGTAACGCTTAAAGGCGGTAAAATTAATTCGATAGAAAAATCTCTGCCATCATAAGGAACAGCTTCAATTTTTAAGATATTTGAATTTGAAACTCCGCTTCCTCCATAAATAATAGCATCACTATTAAAAATCTCGTGTAAACTGCCTTTTTGTGGAATCCCGATTCTATAATTTTCTCTCACAACTTGCGTGAAATTACAAACTACAACAACATTTTCGTTCGAATTATTCCCTTTTCGGATATAAGATAAAACAGCATTTTGATGATCTGAATAATTAATCCATTCAAAACCTTCTCCACTAAATTGCTTTTCATACAAAGCGGGACGTGATTTATATAATTGATTTAAATCTGTAATTATTTTTTTAATTCCTGAATGATAGTCATATTGCAATAAATGCCAGTCTAAACTTTGTTCAAAATTCCATTCGTCACTTTGTCCAAATTCAGAACCCATAAATAATAATTTGGTTCCGGGATGTGTAAACATGTAGCCATATAACAATCGTAAATTGGCAAATTTCTGCCATTCGTCGCCAGACATTTTATTAGCTATAGATTTTTTTCCGTAGACCACTTCATCGTGTGAAAACGGAAGCATGAAATTTTCTGTAAAAGCATACGTCATCGAAAAAGTCAAGTCATTTTGATGGTATTTTCTATAAACAGTTTCTTTTTGAAAGTATTTTAAAGTATCGTGCATCCAGCCCATCATCCATTTCATTCCAAAACCTAAACCACCCGTAAATGTTGGTCTTGAAACCATTGGATAAGAAGTGCTTTCTTCAGCAATAGTCTGAACTCCATCAAAATTAGCGTAGATAACTTCATTAAATTCTTTAAGAAAACTTATCGTTTCTAGATTTTCTCTTCCTCCGTAAATATTCGGTTCCCACTCACCTTCATTTCTCGAATAATCAAGATATAACATCGAAGCAACAGCATCAACACGCAAACCATCAACATGATAATTTTGAAGCCAGAAAACAGCATTGCTAATCAGGAAAGCGCGAACTTCATTCCTGCCATAATTAAAAACAAGACTCTTCCAATCCGGATGATAGCCTTTTCTGCGATCCGGATGTTCGTATAAATGTGAACCATCAAAAAAACCTAAACCGTGCGCATCATCAGGAAAATGCGACGGAACCCAATCTAAAATTACTCCAATACCGGCCTGATGTAATTTATCGACCAAAACCATAAAATCCTGTGGTTTTCCAAAACGTGAAGTTGGTGCAAAATAACCAACCAATTGATAGCCCCACGACGGATCATAAGGATATTCCATAATGGGCATAAACTCAACATGTGTAAAACCAGTTTCTTTTACATAAGAAACTAAATCTTCTGCCAGTTCCAGATAAGTTAAAAAACGATTATTTTCTCCTCGTTTCCAGGAACCTAAATGGACTTCATAAACAGAATATGGTTTATCTAATGTATTGTTTTCTTTACGGGATTTCATCCATTTTTCATCTTTCCAATTATGATCTAAATCCCAAACAACAGAAGCTGTATGTGGCGGTTTTTCACAATACAAAGAGAAAGGATCTGCCTTTTCTGTAATAACTCCATCGATACTAGATTGAATTTTATATTTATAAAGCGCTCCTTTATCAAGTTCCGGAATAAATCCTTCCCAAATTCCTGAAGAATCCCAACGAACTTGCAGTAAATGTTCGCCTTGTGTCCAATAATTAAAATCACCTACAACAGAAACAGATTGTGCTGTAGGCGCCCAAACTGCAAAATATACACCTTTAACTCCATTAACTTCAACTAAATGCGCTCCTAATTTTTCATACAATTTGAAGTGTTTCCCTGCTTTGAATAAATCAATATCAAAATCAGTAAATAAAGAGTGCGTGATGACTTTATTCATATTTGGTTTTTAAGGCAATAATTAGTTTTGAGTTTATTCTATTCTAAAATTATCAGAAAGAACAGCTCCTTTTTTAATAACAACAATTCCATCTTTAATACTGTATAATTCATTGGTAAAATTATCTAAATGCTTGCCTCCGCTGATATGAACATTGTTTCCAATTCTAACATTCTTATCAATTAAGGCATTATTTATATAACAGTTTTCTCCAATTCCAACATGAATTTTATTGATGGTACTTTCATGATTCATTTCATCAAGATCCTGGTAGAAATCATTGCCCATTACATAGCAATTCTCTAATACGGTTCCTTCTCCAATTCTGGAACGAATGCCAATTACAGAGCTTTTAATTTCTTTTGCATTGATAATACAACCCTCTGAAATTAGGGATTGATTAATAATCGAATTTCTAAATTTTGACGGTGGTAATAATCTTGGTCTGGTGAAAATTTTATTATCGTTATCAAACAAATTAAACTCAGGAATATCAGCTGTTAAACCAATATTTGCTTCAAAAAATGATTCAATATTTCCAATATCTGTCCAATATCCTTCGTATTGATAACTTAATATTTTATGTTTCCCAACAGCTTGCGGAATAATTTCTTTTCCAAAATCTTTGGTATGCGGGTCCGACATTAAATCTTCTAATAATTGTCGGTTAAAAATATAAATTCCCATCGAAGCCAAATATTTTTTCCCTTTCTCCTGCATTTGTTCGCTAACTTCAGATTCCCATTGAGGCAAAAGTGAAGCATCCGGCTTTTCTATAAAAGCTTCAATACAGCTTTCGTGATTGGTTTTAAGAATTCCAAATTCAGGTGCATCTTTAGCATTTACTGGTAAAGTTGCAATAGAAATAGCTGCATCAGCGGCAATATGAGCTTCTAGCATTTCATTAAAATCCATTTGATACAATTGATCTCCTGATAAAATTAAGGCATGATCAAATTCATGTTTTAAAAAATGCGACATACATTGGCGAACAGCATCAGCCGTTCCCTGAAACCAGGTTGGATTATCAGGAGTTTGCTCTGCGGCCAAAATATCTACAAATGATTGACTGAAAATACTAAAATTAAAAGTGTTTTTGATATGTGCATTTAAAGACGCAGAGTTAAATTGTGTCAAAACAAATATTTTAAAAATATCCGAGTTGATACAATTTGAAATAGGAATATCAACCAATCTGTATTTTCCACCAATTGGAACTGCAGGTTTTGATCGAGTTTCTGTTAACGGAAACAAACGTGATCCTTGTCCTCCTCCTAAAATAATAGCAACGACATTTTTCTTTTTAAATTTCATTTTTCTCAATTATTAGGTTGTATATCTCAATATATTCTTGGCAAACGCTTTCCCAGGAATGATCTGTCTCCATTCCTTTTTTTCTTATTTCATTGAAATTGATTTTATCATCATACAATTTTACCGCACGATTTACAGAGTAACAAATATCTCCAACAGAGGCCTGATCGTGGCAAATTCCGTTTCCATTATCTCCAAAATCAATTACAGTATCACGCAATCCTCCGGTTCTTCTAACAATCGGAATCGTTCCATAGCGCAACGAATACATCTGATTCAATCCGCAAGGTTCTACTCTCGAAGGCATTAAAATAAAATCTGAGCCAGCATAAATTAAGTGTGCTAATTCTTCATTATAACCAATGAAAACATTGTAATTCCCGTTATAATCATTTCTCAACTGAACCAATTGTTCTTCAATAACTGAATTCCCGGATCCTAAAATCAGGATATTTATATTTTCAAAATTTTCTGATAACGCTAATGCAGTAGCCTGAGGCAATAAATCGCCACCTTTTTCTTCAAATAATCTTCCTATAAAACTAAATAATGGTTTTGAAGGATCTAATTCAAATTGCTCACATAATTTTTCTTTATTCTTTTGTTTTCCGATTTCGGATGAATCAATTGAATAATTTTTAACAATCATTTTATCTTTTAAAGGATCCCAAACTTCAATATCAATTCCGTTTAAAATTCCTCTGGATTTGTTGCGAACCATATTAAATAATGACTCTAAACCATTTGCCGAAATATTAATTTCGTTTAAATAGCTTGGAGAAACAGTTGTTACCGCGTGAGCACATTTTACTCCAACAGCTAACGAATTAAGTGAATTTTCCCACTCTAAAAATCCAACGTGAATCAGATCAAACTCCGGTAAATAATGAAGTTTATCAAAACCAAACCATCCTTGATATAAACCATTATGGATCGTAATTACAGTTCTTACTTTTCTTAAGCCTTCGTATTTATAAGCATATTTCAGTAAAAACGGAATTAAACCAGTATGGTGATCGTGACAATTTATAATATCTGGAACTTGCTTTCTGGCTGAAATCCAATCGAGAACAGCTATTTGAAAAGACAAAAATCTTTCAATATCATCTTCATATCCATAAATATTTGGACGATTAAATAATTCATTAATTTCGATCAGATATAATTCGTATCCTAGTTTATTTGTTGTTTCCTTTAAAACACTAAACGGAAAATCAAAATTTCCCAATTTTACACTTCCCCAATGAACACATTCAAAATCATTTTCATTTCTAAATTTTGTATCATAACAAGGAACCACAACTCGAACCTGATGGCCCGCATTCGTTTGATATTTTGGTAATGCACCTACAACATCTGCCAGACCGCCAACCTTTGCCATTGGATAACATTCTGCACTAATATGAAATATTTCCATTTTAGAAACGTATAACTATTATTATTAAAATTATTTTTGGTTTATTTTTTTAAGTAAACATCTATTAATATGCTACTTTTATGTTTCCTAAATTTAGGAAAAAATAAGTAAAATAAAGACTTCCGAAAAAAATTAGTAATATGGCAAAAAAGGCTATCAATCCAACTCAATCTTTAAAAATTCCACAATTTATCATATTAACAAGTAGAATATGCGCTTTTATTTCAACTAATTTGGTTACAAAATATGCTGCAAGACTTTTTACAACACCAATAAAACATAAGGTTCCAAAAAGAGAACTAGATATGGATCATAAAAGCATTCAAAACACAATTTTCATTCCTTCAATTAATAAAAATATTGTAACGTATAAATACGGAACAAGCCCACGTCAAATTTTGTTAGTACATGGCTGGTCAGGCCGTGGAACTCAATTATTCAAAATAGCAGATGAGTTAGTCAAAATTGGATTTTCAACGATAAGTTTTGATGCTCCTGCACACGGAAAATCTGAAGGAAAAACTACAATAATGTCTGAGTTTATAGCCTCAATTTTAGAAATAGAAAAATTATATGGGCCATTTGATTTCGCAATTGGTCATTCATTAGGTGGAATGTCCGTCTTAAATGCAATTAAAGATGGATTAAAAGTAAATAAAGCTATTATAATTGGAAGTGGAGATATTGTTCAGGATATCTTAGATGACTTCATTTCAAAATTGACATTAAAACAAGAAATCAGTAATCGTTTACGTGATCTTTTCGAAAATCAATACAATGTTAAAATGAATGATTTTTCAGCATATAAAGCTGCACAAAAAATAAAAATCCCTGTTTTAGTAATACATGACAACGATGATCCTGAAGTTCCTGTAAAAGCTGGAATTCATATCCATAAACAACTCGAAAATGGAAACCTGTTTTTAACTGAAGGCTTAGGTCACAGAAAAATTCTTGGAAATCAGAATGTTATCAAAAAAATCATAGAATTTATAAAAAGTAATTAATTTTGTAATAGTTATGTCTTTCATTACTAAATTCTAAAGTAAACTAAAAATGGACTTATTTGGAGAAACAGAAGATTGGGCGGCTAAATTAAAACCAATATTAAAGAAATATAAGGGAAAGAAACATCCTTTAAATTACGAAAACACTTATCAATTATTAGTAATGGTTGTTTTGTCAGCACAAGATTCTGATGCCAACATTAATACTATTGCTCCAATTCTATTCGAAAAATATCCAACTTTAAAAACCTTATCTAAAGCTGATTTTGAAACATTTATACCTTACATAAGTAAAGTTCGCAATTTTGCGACGAAAGCACAATGGTTACTTGAAATTGCAAAAACGATAAAAACCGATGATGATATTCCTTTGACCATGCAGGGCTTAACGGCCTTAAAAGGTATTGGGAGAAAATCAGCAAATGTAATTTTAAGAGAAACCAATCAGCCTGCAGAGGGCATAATTTCTGATTTACATGTTATTCGTGTTGCTCCCAGAATTGGAATGATTAAAGAAAGTAAAGATGGAAATAAAATAGAAAAAGACTTAATGCAAGTACTTTCTAAACCTATTTGGTCCGAAATTGGAATGGCAATTTCATTTCTTGGAAGAGAAACCTGTAGACCAAAACCTAAATGTAATGAATGTTTATTGACAGATGTTTGTAATTACTATCATACTGAAGTAATCTAAAATATCATTTTCTTCTGGTATCAATTAAATAAATAATCTTCCAAATATTATTTTCTTTAAATAGTGTAAAAGTATTTACACCACTATGACTCAATTTATCATTTAAATAAAACTCATAAGGTGCCCAAACGTGAGCCATTGTTCCATCAATTTGAATATTATAACTTAAGATTTTCTCTTGAAATTTCATGTTTGACGGAATTGAAGCAATAGCTTTATAAAATTCTTTTGCACTTTCGTCTGTTAATTTATTGCCCTTAGTAACACTTTCACTAATTGATTGTAAAATTATTTTATTTGCACAAACTGATTGTATTTTTAATGTATCCTTTTTATGAAATCCATCAAAAAAAACTTCAATACTTTTCTGAACATCTTGCTTTTGAGCATTCAAATTAAGCCCAAAAAACAAAAAAATAATAAGATATAGTTTCATAGTATTACAAATTAAATAATTTATAGATAACCATTCTAAGTATTAAACACCAAATTGACTTAAATGATGCTCTAAATGTTTTGAAAACATATTATTCCATTCTTTAGAGGTTAATTTACCAAAAGAATGAGATTCTTTTCCATCAAATGCAGATTCACCTAATTGTTGTGTCTTATTTATATAACCAATCAGCCTATTTTTTTCTATTTCAAAATTACGGTCATCTTTAATAATAAACTGAGGAGCCGTCTCACCATTTCTGCCATATGCTTTTTCATTAACAACCTTATTTTTAATTAACAATCTTAAAATCATTTTCATAAAAATTCCTGGCTTAGGATGAATATTATCATAAACCATTTCAAAAGCTACATTACAATGAGCAAGCATTTGCGCAACATTCATTTTACCCCAAAGTGCTTTAGAATCAGGCTTAAGTATATTTATACGTTGAATAAATTCAATAGAATCATCTTTAGAAAAAATATTTTTCATAGCTGTAATTTTTGACATAAAGAATTAACAAAACAAAATTAGCAATATTTCGTTAGCATATAAATCAAAAACTTGAAATATACTTTCTCAAAAACAAAAAGAAGGATTAAAAGATCTAATAGGGGATTGTTTTTTAGAAGAGTAAAACCACCAAGCGGTTTAATTTGAGGGAAAATAAAAAACTTTTATAAAACAAAAAACACCCTATTCATAAGAATAGGGTGTTTTCAAAAGAAAGGCGACGACATACTCTCCCACATAACTGCAGTACCATCTGCGCAGGCGGGCTTAA
>NZ_WMDQ01000003.1 GCF_009707955.1 Flavobacterium sp. LC2016-13
CCTGCTGCCCTCCATAGGATTTCTCCCAAAGGATATCCTGGCAATAACTAAAAAATGGCAGTAAAATAAAAAGTAATGTGTAAAGTTTTTTCATTAGCCTATTGGAAATTTACTATTTTGATGGATTTTTAGATTTGCTCGCAAATCTATGCTTCTAATATGTTAAAACTTTACGGCTTTCCTCATTTTGCTTTAAAACTTTTAAAACCTATCATTATTACATAAGGAAATCAAATAAATACCTCCAAAAAAAGATGTCTTTGGAGGTATACTTTCTCTATAATAAAAAATGTTTAAAATCATTTATCCTGCTTCATTCATTTTTTTAGATCTACAAAAAATGGTTCGAATATTATCCCGTTAGGCTACCAGAAACAAAATAACATGCTAAAAATGTTTTAAAAATTAGCATACAGATTTTTGTGACAACATCGTAGCACATAGTGTTTTTAGAAACTGGAAATTCAGTAAAAATAAAGTCTTATAAACATTAGGCTGTAAATTACTGTATCAGAAAATAGCAGAACAAAACATCCATAAAAAAACGAGTTAAAGCATTTTTATTAATGCTTTAACTCGTTTCTCATTTATTCTTTTTTAGAATAAATATTATGTTTCCTGACTTAAATCCCTGCAGTTTTATTAATAAACTTCTGCTTTTTAAACTGATAAATCGAACCGGCAATAAAGAGAAGTAATAAAAAAATAAGCGTATTACCAATCACCGGATCTTTTATATCTTTTGCCAGCGGATGTCCTAATGGAATTCTTGTAAAAGTTTCATTAACAGTTGGAACAAGAGATAAAAAGAAACTAAAAGACAACCAGAAGTTTTCAAAATAACGTGCCCTTCCGCTATCCTTTCTTTTCGAATTCAGAAAATAGGCTGCTAATACAAGAAAGATTATAAAAATAGAAAATACATGTCCCGGATTAAAACCGCCATGTTTTGAGATACCTAATGAGGTTAAAGAGGTAACTATTGTTCCGTAAAAATATATTTTGCCGGACAATTTGTTTAAATTGATTTTACCGTATTTGATAAAATCTGTTAATGCGGCTACAATTGCGGCAACACCTATAATGGTGTGAAAAATTCCTAAACTTGATAATCCCATATTTTATGATTTAAATTTGTTTGAAAAATACATCACAAACTTCGGATAGATCAAGGGGAATAATTTTGTTAATTAGTTCAATTATTTGGCAATTTAGTCCACAAAAAAACATCCTTCGGATAAATACTAAGGATGCTTAAAAACTTCGAAAAGCTTTATTAAAAATGACCTTTATAATTACTGAATCTTATTCCCTTTTTGTCGATAATTTGTTGGACTGACACTGTATTTTCCGGTAAAACTTTTGGTAAAATTCGCGAGATCATTAAAGCCACAATCAAACGCTATTTCACTAATACGCTGATCAGAAACCTGCAGCAACTCTGCCGCTTTCTCAAGTTTTTTAGCTTTAATATAATTGGCAGGTGTATCGTGGTATATTTTTGCAAATTCACGTTTGAATGATGACACGCTTAAATTGTTTTGCTGTGCCAACTCATCAATGGTAAGCTGCGAAAACAAATTCGCTTCTATTATTTGTTTGAAAGTGTAAGTCGTAGGAGAAAAAAGCTGTGATAATATCAGCTGTATCGATTCTGAATTTTGTGTTTGAGACAATAAAAGTATAATTTCCTTTACTTTGAGTACCAAAATATCTTCGTTGATAAGCGATGGATTTTCAAAATAAAACAATAACCCTTCTATGTATTTCTGAATTAGAAAATCATTGTTTATTTTTTCGCTTGATTTATTTGATACTACATTTTTGGGTGCCTGAAATAATAATGGAAGTTCTCTGTCGTATATTTTTTTTAATATTTCCGGATAGAATGTAACGATCACAATTTCGCAATTACTGTTTGACTTTGAATTGTATATTTGTTTTCCGGAATTTATACAATTCAATAATAACGAATAATTGGCGGCAACATTTATCTGTTCATCATCAATTAGATATTCAACGTCTCCTCCTTTCACATATAAAAAACAAGCCTGTTCTGTAACAGGAAAATCAAATTTAAACGGCGGTGTTAATTCAATTTTTTGAATCAGTGTTTTGCCATATAGATCGTGTTTTTTATAGTCGTTTATCATAAAATTCTTTTTATTATGCGTAGATTAATTTTTCTAATTCTTCGCGATGTTCTTCACCCCATCGAGCTGTATATTCAATTGCCGGTATGAGCGATTTTCCTAAAGAAGTCAATTCATATTCAACTTTTAATGGACGTTCATCATAAGTGATTTTGGTTAGAATACCATGATTAACCAATTCGCTTAACTGAGTATCAAGAAGTCTTCTGGATGCTTTTGGTATTTTTCGCTGCAGTTCACCAGGACGCTTTATACCTGAATAAATACACCAGATCAGACTAATTTTCCATTTGCCCTGAATTACCTCCATAAATAAATGCAGTCCGCAATCTAAATTTACAGGAATCTTCTTTTTGTACATAACGATTTGAATTGATATCAAAGGTAAAATATAAAAATGATAAATCTTATACGGCTGAATTTAGCCGTACTTGACTGATTTAAAAGCGATCTGTAATTTTACAAAAAATTAAAAGCACTATGAAATACAAATTATTCGGAACTGGAACTGGCTTATATTCGAGCGAAATTATATTGGGTGCGGCGAGTTTTGGAACTCGTAAAGGACACGGAACAAGTCCTGAAGAAGTTCATAAAATATTAACGGCTTATGCAGATGCGGGCGGGAATTTTATTGATACTTCTGACCGATATCAACTTGGGGAATCGGAAGAATTGATTGGTAAATTTATTGAACACCAACGCAGTAATTTCATCATCTGCACAAAATATACACAAAGCAACGAAGCTACGCCTAAAATCAGCAATTTTGGAAATCACCGTAAAGCAATGAGACAAGCTGTAGAATCAAGCCTGAAACGCTTAAAAACAGATTATATTGATCTTTATATGCCGCATTTTGATGATGGAGTTACACCTCTTGATGAAATTATAAGAGGTTTAGAAGATCTGGTTAAGAGTGGAAAGGTTCTTTATACCGGATTAACTAATTTTCCGGCATGGAAGGCTGCTGCTGTCGCCGCTTCGACCAAATTGACTGCCGTGCAAATCGAATATAATTTATTACAACGTACTGCAGAACGTGAATTTGTTCCAATGGCAGAACAGTTTGGCTTAGGAACCATGATGTATTCGCCTTTGGCTGGTGGCGCATTAACTGGAAAATATAGAAAAGGAGAAACGGGACGAATATCTCTTGGTGGTTCTGATTATCAAGAAGATGAAAAATCAAAAGCAATTCTGGATCAGCTTTTTTTCATTGCAGAAGAAGTTGAAGCAACACCCGGACAAGTGGCTTTTGCCTGGGTAAAATCTAAAGGCGCTTTTCCAATATTAGGAGCGCGTACAATTGATCATTTTAATGACGGAATAAAAGCTTCTTCAATTGAGTTACCAACTGAACATATTGAGCAATTAGATAAATTGAGTGCTATTACTTTGGGATATCCGCATGATCTGTTGGCAAGCGTAAGAGGTTAATAACAGATTCATAAAAAGAAAATCTCGTAGGTCACAATGTGTTTTTAGAAAAATCACAAAAGGCTGATTAATTTAAAAAATGCGGTGACTAAATTGTTTTCTCAACGCATTTTTTTATTTTAAGATCGTGGTTTAGGCAGGTTTCTGTCGTACATGATAATAGTTCCTGCCACAGCTACATTTAAACTTTTTTCTGATTTAAATTTTACTAAATGATGGCATTTATCCATTACTTTTTTGGATAAGCCATGATCTTCTGCTCCTAATAAATAGACACAACGTCTTGGATGTTCAAAGGTTTCTAAATCAGACGCTTTTTCATCTAACTCAACACCAACCAATCGTGCTCCTTTTGGTAAGTTTTCAAAGAAAGCTTCAAAAGTATCATAATGAAAATAAGGAATTGCTTTTACTGCATCATGAGTATCACTGGCTTGTTTAGCATATCGATTGCCTATGGTAAATATAAAAGTAGCGCCTAAATTTTGAGCAGATCGCCACAAAACACCCAAATTTTCAGGTGTTTTTCCGTTTTGTATTCCTATCCCGAAATATTCATTAATAAAATTATCATTCATAAGGCAAAAGTACAAACTGCAAGTACATAAATCAATTTTTTATTGAGATGAATGAAGACCCGATATTCGTAAACTTCTAATATTGCATCTAAAAATAATTAAAATATTAATTTTAGCCTTTTCCTATTTCAACAGTACACCTTTATATTTATCAATATTTTTTAAAACAATACCAGTACCTCTAACAACAGCTCTTAAAGGATCTTCTGCAATATAGACCGGAAGTTCTGTCTTCTGGGAAATTCTTTTATCAAGACCGCGAAGCATTGCACCTCCTCCAGCGAGATATAATCCTGTATTATAAATATCTGCGGCAAGCTCAGGAGGCGTGATTGAAAGCGTTACCATAATAGCGTCTTCAATTCTCAATACAGATTTATCTATAGCTCTTGCTATTTCTCTCGATGTAATCCTGACTTCTTTGGGTTTACCGGTAAGCAAATCCCTTCCGCGTACCATCATGTCATCAGGAGCATGCTCAAGTTCTTCAATTGCAGCACCTACCTCAATTTTTATTTGTTCTGCTGTTGCCTCGCCAATATAAAGGTTATGATGTGTTCTCATATAATAAAGTATATCTCCGGTAAAGACATCTCCTGCTATTTTTATTGATTTGTCACAAATGATTCCTCCCAGCGCAATTACAGCAATTTCTGTAGTTCCTCCACCAATATCAACGATGATATTTCCTTTGGGTTGCATTACATCTAAATCCATTCCTATAGCAGCAGCCATTGGTTCGTGAATTAGAAAAACTTCTTTTCCGTTCACTCTTTCGCAGGATTCCCTTACGGCTCTCATTTCAACTTCGGTAATACCGCTTGGAATACAAACCACCATTCGTAACGCCGGAGTGAAAAAGTTTTTCTTTATTTCAGGGATATTTTTTATAAATGAGTTAATCATTTTCTCTGAAGCATCAAAATCTGCAATCACACCGTCTTTAAGCGGACGTATTGTTTTAATGTTCTCGTGTGTCTTTCCCTGCATTAAACTGGCTTCTTTACCAACGGCAATAATTTTACCGCTTCTGATATCTTTTGCCACAATTGAAGGGCTGTCTACTACAATTTTTCCATTATATATTATCAAAGTGTTGGCTGTTCCCAAATCCATAGCGATTTCCACTATCATAAAATCAAATAATCCCATAATATCGTTTTTAAAAAAAACGGCATTGTTAGTGTTTTATTCTCTCTAAAAAATTAAAATTAGGTTAAAAAGCAAAAAAACACGTAGCATTCTCCTTTATAGTTTTGGGTTTCTATTAATTATTCCATGTATGTTTGTATCTGTAAAAGTCTAAATTTCATAAAAAAATCTCCTGCCAGAACAACAGGAGATTTAATACTCTAATACAAAATAACTAATCAATCAATAACAGTGTTTTTCTTTATTTAGAAAACTCAACCGTTTTTAGTTTTTGCCAGCCTCCGCGAGTAAAATCAGGGATTTCAACAGGTGAAGAATTATTATCCAAAGAAATTTCTGTTAACGGACTTAGGCATGACCATTCAGCCAAATCGTAAACATCCATATCTAACGGAAGTCCGTTTTGAATACAATAAAACATACGGTAATCCATGATAAAATCCATACCACCGTGACCGCCTACTTTTTTGGCTTTTTCTTCAATATCTTTTACGATTGGATTTTTATATTTCTCCATTAATAACTTTTTAACATCTTCAGATACAAATTCTTCTGCATTCAGGTTTTGATAATCTTTAGAGATTTCTGTTCCTACTTCTTTAGCATCAATAGCATAACCTTCAATTGGATATTTATTTGCAAATCCTTTTGTTCCAGTTAACTGATACATTCTGCTATAAGGTCTGGGACTTGTAACGTCATGCTGAATCTGAATTGTTTTTCCCTTTTCAGTACGAATCATGGTCATCGTGTGATCTCCATTTCTGAAATCTGTTACTACTTCGCCTGTTTTTTCTTTAATAAAAGCAGGATTTCCAACCGCTTTAGTATCCATAGAAACTAAGAAATTCATTTTATCTCCTCTGTGAATATTTAGAGCCAAACATGCAGGTCCCATTCCGTGTGTAGGATAAATATCGCCTCTGTGTTTGCGGTTATAATCCATACGCCAGTTGTTCCAGTAATTTCCCCAATATGGCTGAAGTCCGTGAATGTATGAACCTTCAGCATGAAGAATTTCTCCAAAAACACCTTGCTGCGCCATGTTTAAAGTTGTCAGTTCGAAGAAATCGTAAACGCAATTTTCAAGCATCATACAATGTTTACGGGTCTTTTCTGATGTATTAATAATATCCCATATTTCGTCCATAGTTAGAGCGCCAGGAACTTCAACAGCAACGTGTTTTCCGTCTTTCATTGCTTGTACAGCAATACTCGCATGATGTTTCCAATCCGTCACAATATAAACAAGATCGACATTTTTAAGTGATGTTACTTTTTTCCATGAATCTTCTCCAAAAAATGTTTCTGCTTTTGGCATTCCGTGCTTTACTAAAGTATCATTCGCTGCTTTTGTTCTGTCTTCTAACATATCGCAAAGTGCCACAATTTCTACTCCCGGAATGTGTGTAATACGCTCAACTGCACCTGTACCGCGCATTCCTAAACCAATAATGGCTACATGAACGACCGGAATTGCAGGCGTCGCTAAACGCAAAACATCGGTTTGACCTTTATCTCTTTTGGGTGTTTTTGTTTTTATGATTTGAGCAGATGCATCGCAAATTCTTAATAGCAAAAAAGCTATCAGCAGAAATTTTAAACTTGAACTTTTCATTTTTTTTAATTTAAATATAATTTATTGAGGTGAGTTACTTGTAATGTTTTGTTTGCTTATACTTTTATATAAGTCTTATTTTTGTGCATGTACCAAAGTAGGAAATAAAGGATTCCGAAACCTGCTAAATCGCAAAACGCATCATAATATGCTCCGGTAAATTGTTCGAAACCATAGAAAACCTGTTTGGCTATCAGAGAAAAATTTAAAACATGCGAACCAACGTAAGCCGCAATGGCATTTAGGCCGATAATTCGAAACGGATATGCCCATTTTGTATATCCTTTTACATCGACAAGCCAATAAAATAAAGCCAGTAAAACAAAACTAATTCCTGATGAGAATATCACAAATGAGCTCGTCCATATTTTTTTAATAATTGGGTGCCATAAACCTATAATTAATGAAATAACTATTCCGGTTATTCCAATTAAAAATAAATAGTTCGCAATTTTTTGTCTTGATAATGAAGACAGTAACAATTCACCAGCAAATAATCCGGACATTGTTGTGGCTGTAAATCCTAATCCGGTTAAGAGCCATGAATATTGTGTTTGATCGTAAAAACGTCCAAAAACCTGTTGATCAATATAAATGGGAAGATTTTTATTGGGTAATAATTCGAAACTATGTCCGAAGAAACTCGGAATTGATACTAATACGGCATATAAAATAAGGCATCCTGCAAAAAATATATATCTTCCTTTTTTAGATAAATTGATGTAAGCTATTGATGAAAATAAATAGCCTACTGCAATGGCCTGAAGTGTATTACTGAATATTTGAAACTTTGAAATATCCAAAAACAATAAATTTCCCTGAACAATCCATCCCAAAATAAACAGAATTACAAATCGTCTTAAAATGTGTGAATACAATTTAAAATCTGATCCTGTTTCTGTGCTTCTTTTTCCTAATGAAAACGGAATTACAACTCCTACAACAAACAAAAACAAAGGCATTATTACATCATATAAATGAAAACCAATCCACTCCGGATGTTCAAACTGATCTGCCAAAGTTTTTGTAAAACTGGTTTTGGCTGCTGTATTTAAGTTGTAGAAAAAACGATCTGCCACGATGATCATTAATAAATCAAATCCTCGCAGCACATCTACAGACATCAGGCGATTATGTGTTATGACTTTATTCATTTGATTTATGTTCTTTTTTGATTGAAATTTTGATGAAATAATTCCGGGATTTTAATTAAATCGCCGGAATTATTTTTAAAAATATATTAACTCGATAGCTCATGCCATTAGATTTAAAAATGACCTCGCTTCAAAAAACTTCCTATCTAATGGCATATTTTGACAGGCTATCGATGACAAACTACAATTTTAAGGTTGAAAACTTAGACGCTTCAGGAAAGTTTGCAACGGCAGACCATCCAGCAGTCATTTCTGTAATTGCAATACCAATCGAACCTCTTAATGTTCCTAATTGTGACTTCGGAATACTAAATTCCATTGCATTAGCAGTATCTGAAATACTTATAAGTCCTGATGCATTTAAATTTACTCCAGAACCGGCAATAGCAGCCCAGCCCCAGCCTCCGTTAGGATCTGTATGATTGTAAAATGCTCCCCAGCCATTGGTTACCATAGGGCCTTCGAATAAAAATTCTGCTCCGGAACCGCCTGGCCAACTGCTGTGTAAAAATCCGGTTTGTGTATTACCGTCTGTATTAATAAACATGTCTACCAATTCCATCTGCATTTTTTTATTTCCTTCTAAATACACACTCACATTTGCACCTTTAGCCCAAATTTTAATTAATTGGATAGATCCATTTCCGGATGTATTTTGATCTGTAATGTCAACATCTGCCCACTCTGCAAAATCACCGTCGATTTTAACGTCTATAATTTTTATAGGAGGCGCTGATATTACTTTTGTGATAAAGGCTTCTTCTCCGGCGTCGTTTGTAACAGTTAAAGAAACTCTGATTTCGCCTCCAATTTGATAGGTATAAACTGGATTTTTTTCGCTTGACGTAAAATATAAATCTCCAAAATCCCATCTGTATTTTGTTCCGTTTGTAGAAAGATTGGTAAACGTAAAAGTGCTTCCGTCACTTGTAAATGAAAAATCTGCTGTAGGTTTAGTTGCTGAATCCGAAGCTGCATTGTCGCTCGAACAACCTATTAGCAATAACAACGCTACCAGCATTGTTATATATTGGGTTAATTTTATTTTTTTCATGGTTTTTTGTTTTAAATGTTTTTAGAACTATTTAATGATAACCGTTTGTGATAATTTATTGAATCCCGTTGTAGATTCCCATAATCCTGTATTGGCAAGACGAATAGAATAATCAGGACGTTCGCTCAGTTTTGATGAGCTGTCTTCTATCTTTAAAAGCAATTCATAAGTTCCCGCAGGAAATTCTGTTAAACTCACCGTTTCTTTTAAATCGAAAGTTACTCTTGGAATAACTTTTCTAACATCAAAGCTTAATTTTTTCTTGTACACTGTTCCGTTGGTCGCTCTTAAAATTAAATAAGCATTTTTTGGATTGTAAACGGGAGCAAAACCTGAATTATTAAGTACTGCATTCAATTGTAAAGAACCATTCAATGCAACTTCTTTTGTAATGCTTGAAGATACCAATGCAAGCCTGTAACCTAACTTTCTTTCAAAATCTGTAAAGCAATTATTATTTCTCCATTCTTGTAAGACCGGACCATAATAATCAAGATTCAGGTATGTCCATTTTAGTGCTGTCATTTCCTTTTCGGCAATGCTGCAACTTGCAACCGGAACATCGGTTGGCGGACATGTTTCTCCTCCTGTTGGGACAAAAAGGGCTTCATTGCTTATATATGTTTTATCGGCAGTTACATTGATATAAGTCCCGTAATCATCAACACTGGCCATAAAACAATCATTATGAAATCCTAAACGAGCTGTATTTGTGGTTCCGTAACCTACAGTGGCGTCCATAGCGGTTGTAGTGGCTACGAAATCTTGTTTGATTTTTGGCGTTCTTACCTGAATTTTAATTTCTTTTGGAAAAGTTTCTAAAAGTTTGTCCAATATCAATTTTTTATTCGCCGGTGTAGTAAGTTGGTTTGTGGTATAATACCACTCTCCCCAAGCTCCAACAAAACCTGCCTGAACAAAAGCAATAACATCTTTATTTTCTTCAAGAATTGGTTTCAACTGATCTAAATGTCCTGAAATAACCGCAACAGAAGCATCAGTACCATCCTGGGCATCGGTATAAGCAAAACGCAAAACACATTTTAATCCTGCTTCTCGTAAACGTGTAAAATCAGTTTTAATAAGATCTAATTGCGTTTGGCTTAAAGCTGTAGTTTTGAATTTTTCTAAGTAATACAAACGCAAAATAAGGCTCACATTTTCTTTCTTTAAATTTGCTAAAGATGCCGCTGTTATTGCTGCGCCTTCTGAATTTACCTGCCAAGAATGCATAAAACCACGTTCCGGATTTGTAAAAACTTCGTTAGAAGCCGTATAAGTAACTTTTCCCTGTCCGTCTACTTCTTCGTCAGCGTTACTTCCGCTATCGCTTTGACAACTGGATGCAAGATTTAGAAAAAGGAAAATTAATATTAGTAAATGCTTCATATTTTTTTTAATTAAATTATTCTGATTAGTCATTATCTTCACAAAAAGTGATAGTCTTCTTAAAAATTAATTATATCCCGGATTTTGAAGGAATTTACCTTTTCCTTCACTTATTCTATCTAAAGAAAAAGGGAATAAAGCTTTATACGGCGCACTTTGACTCGCTGCACCATTTAAAGAAAGTGCATGTTCTGTATATTTTCCGTGTCTGATTAAATCTGAACGATATTGCCCGTTTTCACACCAGTATTCGTGTGATCTTTCTAAAAGAATCATATCATTAAAACTTGCCAAAGTATTATAATCAGCTAATTCTATTTCGCTAATTTTAGCTCTTCTTCTTACGATATTTACTAAATCAATTGCTTCCTGAGTTGGCGTTCCGGTTTTGTTTACCAATGCTTCAGCTTTTGATAATAATACATCAGCATAACGATATACAATAATATCAACTGTAGTTAAAGCCGATTTTCTTGCTGCATCGGGATTGATTTTTAAAGGAATTGGTCCCAATTGCATATAATTTGCAGGATTTGCTCTGTTATACGTTACGCCATCTGTTCCTGTATATTCTGCAACAAGTGCAGTTTTACGAATGTCAGTTGCTTCAAAAGAATCATAAAATTTCCATGAACTTTGTATGGTTCCATAACCTGTTGTTCCTGGAAAATTAGCCGGTAAAGCCATCATCTGCCATTGGTTTTCGCTTGTTCCTGCATAATCTGCCGGAACAGCCCAAATTACCTCTTTGCTTTTTAATGGTGCTGTTAATCCCCATAATCCAACATAATCAGCTTCAAGAGCATAATAATTCATAGCCATAATTGCATTGGCTTGCTCCTCTACTTCTGCCCATCTTTTTTCATGAAGGTATAATCTTATTAGAATCATTCTTGCTATACCTTGGCTAAATCTACCATAAGTAGCTTTGTCCGGCGCAGGTAAATCTACTGCGGCAGCTTTCAGGTCATTTTCGATAAAACTCACCATATCAGCATTAGAAAGTCGTGCTAAAGGTTCTTCTATTAATGGTTTTTGCAATACTTCAAGTGGTGCAACTACAATTGGACCGTACAAGTCAAAAAGTTCATAAGCTAATAATCCTCTTGCGCATTTAATTTCGGCAATTGCTTGCTTT
Organism: Flavobacterium sp. LC2016-13; assembly: GCF_009707955.1. Lineage (GTDB taxonomy): Bacteria > Bacteroidota > Bacteroidia > Flavobacteriales > Flavobacteriaceae > Flavobacterium. Next base: position 11,677 of record NZ_WMDQ01000003.1, read on the forward strand.
TTAACCAGTTCATTAACGTTTGATTTTTCAATTCTGTCGATGCTCAAAGTCATCCCGCTTATTTTGTTATAAAAAACATCATAAAAACGGGTAAAATTTGTTGACGTAGGTTTATAACTATGATAAGATGCTTCTTGCTGAACTCCGTAAGGTCCCTGAAGAATTTCGGTTGTAGCATCTAAAATAAACATCAGACCATTTTCTGAAGTTGAGTGAATTCCGTTAGCATAAGCACCTCTTAAAGGATAATAGACCGAAACTACAATAGCTTGAATGTCTGCTTCCGAAGTTGGAAATATAGCAGGATTAATCTCATCATAATTTATAGATTCTAAATCTTGGCTACATCCTGAAAAGATCAGCATTAATAATACTATTGTATAATTTTTTAAATTTTTCATATCTTTTTTATTAAAACTTAAGATCAATTCCTACTGTATATGTTTTTACATTTGGATACGCTGCTGCATAACCATCTGTTTCAGGATCGACACCATTATATTTTGTTATGGTAAAAAGGTTTTGTCCATCTAATCTGATGGCTGCACCTTGCATATATAATCCAAACCATTTTTTTGGAAAATTATAAGTCAACGATACACTTTGTAAACGTACAAATGAAGCATTCTGCATAAAGAAATCACCAGAGGTGTAATTTGAGTATCCAAAATTGGAACTTGGTCGAGAATTTGTTGGATTATCCGGTGTCCATCTGTTATAAATAGCAGTTGTCGCATTTCTTCCATATTGCGCTACCCCGTCTGCAGATACGCCGTAAGCAAAATCCGTCTGGTCAACAATTTTTCTTCCGAACATTCCATTAAACTGAAAATTCAATTGAAAATTTTTATATGTTATCGTATTGCTTAAACCCGCTACAAAATCAGGATCTGCAGAACCTAGTAAAACGTAGTCAGCTTCATCAATTTTACCATCGGCTGCACCGGTTCTTAAAAATTTTCCGTTTTCATCTGTTACAGGATTTCCAAGACCATCTCTTACAAAGCCGTTAACATCTTTAATTTTTATTTGCCCCGGTAATAAATCAGGTTGTGCCGGAACTACTTCTCCAATTTGCATAACACCATCAGCTATTTGGCTATATTGTGCACGAACAGGATCATCATAATTCATATAAACAGATGGTTTCCAGTCAGGAGCTCTTTCTTTCCATTTTGTTTTAAATTTCGAATAAGTAAAAGTACTTCTCCATTTAAAATCAGGGCGATCAATGTTTACGGTACTTACAGTAAGTTCTATACCTTTACTTTGTGTTTTACCAATATTTGCCCAAACCTGGTTTACTTCATGATAACTATTAATAGGTTTTAAATTCAATAAATCTGAAACTACTCTATCATAAATCTCAAATGAACCCGAAACTCTTCTATTAAGGATTTCAAAATCAACACCAAAGTTTTTCTCTGTAGTTGTTTCCCATTTTAAATCAGGATTTTCAAGTCTTGAAGGCAATACACCAATCAAAATAGATTCATCAGGATTTAAATAAGCCGGCTGTGCATAAAAGGCACCAAAAGCACTTCCTGCAATTTCTGTGGTTGTAATATCCGCATTACCAGTTTGTCCGTATCCAAATCTAAATTTAAATTGCGATACATAATCATCTGCAAACTTCATAAATGATTCCTGAGAAACATCCCAACCAACAGCAACCGATGGAAATAAACCGTATTTATTATTTTTGGCAAATATGCTCGCACCATCACGTCTAATAGTAGAGGTTAAAATATATTTGTCTTTGTATGAATAATTAAATCTTGAGAAATAAGAGATGAAATTATTTTCGTGTTTTGAAGAGGCAACTATTTTTGTACCCGCTCCCGCATTCATATTATTCCACAAAAACGAGTCTGTAATAAAATTGTTATTTCCTAAAGAAGAAGTTTCTATGCGGTATTTTTGTTGAGAATATCCCACCAGTAAACTAAAGTTATTATCTGATCCCAGTTTTTTGGTATAGTTTAATGTAAAGTCGAATAAATCATCATTCTTTCTCGCTGTATTAATAGAAGCTCTTCCATTTTCTTTCTCTCCATATAAGGTCGTTCTTGGCAAATATGTATTTCTGCTTGAATTTCCGTTATCAAAACCTCCCTGAAATCTCGCTGTTAATCCTGGTATCGGTTTTACTTCTGCATAGAAATTAGTTAGCGTTCTGTCTACAACACCTTCATCTGAAATGGTCAGCAATGAATACGGATTTGGTTCTTGTGAACTATCCGGATTAATTGGATATTTTCCAAATTCATCCATCGCCAAAATTTGAGGTCCCTGTTGAATTGCTGCTCTAATAATTCCTGAGTTTTCAAATTGAGATACTTCCTGTCCGGTTGTAGGATCAAACTTTCCTCCTAATTGTGAGTTCTGATTATTGATTCTGCTTTTAGTCAGATTCATTCCTAAACTTATATAATTATTGATCTTTTGATCTAAGCTAAAATGTAATGAAGTTCTTTTTAAACCCGAATTTTTGATTACACCTTCCTGGTTAAATAAATTTCCGGATAAAAAATATTTTGTAGACTGAGTTCCTCCTCTTAATGATAAATTGTTTTGTTGCACCATTCCGTCTCTGGTTACCAGTGACAACCAATCAGTTCCTTTACCTGCATTCCTGATTTGCTCATCAGAATAATATCTTTTGTACGGAATTCCATTAACCGGATCAGCATTGGCTTCGTCCAGCGTTCTTGAAGAATATGGATATACTCTATTTGTAAATTCCCATTTTTCTCTTCCTGCATCATTTCGTAATTGCATCCATTCTTTCAAATCCAAAACATCATAACTGTCATTGTATTTTTGATAGGAATAAGAACCTGAATAATCTACTCTTACTTCTCCTTCTTTTCCTTTTTTGGTTGTAATTAAAATTACTCCATTTGCAGCTCTGGCTCCATATATTGCTGTAGAACTTGCATCTTTTAAAACCTCAATAGATTCTATATCATTTGGGTTGAATGAATTTAAAATTCCCTGAGTTCCACCATCGTATCGATTTCCAGTATTCGGTTGTCCAAAATCTGTAATAGGAAAACCATCCACAACTACTAAAGGCTGATTACTAGCGTTAATAGAACCCGCTCCACGAATCTGAATATTAAATCCTCCGCCTGGCTGTGCACTATTTTGAGTAATTTGTAAACCTGCAACTTTTCCCTGAAGGCCAGTTAAAACTGATGGTGCAGAAGATAAAGTCATTGATTCTCCTTTTACAGAAGAAATAGCACCCAGTAAATTCTTCTTTTTCTGAGTTCCGTAACCTACAATAACTACTTCATTTAAGGTTTTTGATACCGGCACCATAGAAACCTTAAGATTGGTTTGGTTGGCTATCAAAACTTCTTTATTGTCGTATCCTACATAAGAAAACACCAAAGCTTCTGTGTTAGAAGGAACTACAATAGTAAACGTTCCGTCAAAATCAGTTGTTGTGCCTCTTGATGATCCTTTTGGAACAATCGTTACACCAATCATAGGTTGTCCTAACTCATCTAAAACAACACCTTTGATGATTATGTCCGCATCTGATTTTTTATTTGTAATCTCTGATTTTTTGCTGCTATCCGAAGATGTTACAGCATTTACTTTTACAACAGTGACAATCAGGACTAAAACTGTAATTATTGTTTTTAAATTAAATTTTAATTCCTGATAGCTACCATTTAGTAACTTATTACTTTTTTTCATATTATTCTGGTTAGTTTATTGGTTAATGTGAAAAGCATACTTTGTGTGAGTAAAAAATGGTTAGCGATTTTAGCAAACACAAAGCGAAAGAGTTCAGGTTATGTTTTTTTTGGTTTCATAATTTTTTCGGGTTTTTGTTTTTTGTTTTGTTTTCGTTTGGTTATTTATTTTTTAACTGATATTCTTTATTTTGGGTTTATGTCTCGCCTAATTATCAATTATTTAATTACGTTTCAGATTCCGTAATTTCAAATTTTCATTTCCTTTCTTCCGAAGATTGAAACTCATTTTCAACTTCAAAATGGACCTTAAAAAAAGCTCTTTTTTAACTTCTTATTGGCTAAACTAAATAATATTTTTTAATAAACAATGGTAAAATCAAAAAAATGTGTTCGTGCACATAAAAAAAGTGTTTTCGAACACATTTTTTAGAAAAAGTATTATTAAATTCTTACTTATTTTGATTTTTCATCTCATAAGAATTTAATTTTTTATTATAAAAATTTTGCATAATTCTAAAAAGAAGCGCTTTTGATTAAAAATTCGTTTAATTAAAAAACGCAATAAAAATTCTTTTTTCTATATCTAAATCAAGGTCTTAATCTTATTTTGAAATAATATTCTCAATTCTAAATTTAGATTTTAGTGTCAAACTTGTCAGATCAAAGCACTGATTTCATTTATGAATTTTTCGGCCAATTGATCTGCTTTTTCCTGAGAACTACTCTCTGTATAAATCCGAATAATAGGTTCTGTATTTGATTTTCTTAAATGAACCCATTCAGCCTCAAAATCGATTTTCACACCATCGATACAATTCGGTTTTTCGCTATTGAATTTTTGAACTATTTTTTCTAAAATTCTATCGACATCAATTTGCGGAGTAAGTTCAATTTTGCTTTTGCTCATGTAGTAATCAGGAAAACTTTTTCGGAGTGTTTTGCACGAAATTTTGGCATTTGCGAGATGCGATAAAAACAAAGCAACGCCTACTAATGAATCTCTGCCATAATGTGATTCCGGATAAATAATTCCTCCGTTTCCTTCTCCTCCAATAATGGCATTTGTTGTTTTCATCAATTCAACAACATTAACTTCTCCAACGGCACTCGCATCGTAAGTTCCTCCATGCTTTAAAGTAATATCCCGCAAAGCTCTTGAAGATGATAAATTAGAAACCGTATTTCCTTTTGTTTTTCCTAAAACATAATCAGCGCAAGCGACCAAAGTATATTCTTCGCCAAACATCGAGCCGTCTTCGCAAATAATAGCCAAACGGTCAACATCTGGATCTACAACAATTCCAAAATCAGCTTTTTCATTTACTACTAATTCTGAAATATCAGTCAAATGTTCTTTTAAAGGCTCCGGATTATGCGGAAAATGGCCATTTGGCTCGCAATACAATTTGATACATCCCACGCCCAGTTTTTCTAACAAAGCCGGAATCGCAATTCCGCCAGTAGAATTTACTGCATCGACAACTACTTTGAAATTGGCGTTTTTAATAGCTTCTACATCAACTAAAGCTAATTTTAAAACTTCTTCAATGTGTTTTTCGATATACCCTTCTTTCTTTTCATATCTTCCTAAATCATCTACTTCTGCAAAAAGAAAATTCTCATCTTCTGCTATTTTTAGAATTTTTTTACCTGCTTCCGCATTTAAAAATTCCCCTTTATGATTTAGTAATTTTAAAGCGTTCCATTGTTTCGGATTATGACTTGCTGTTATTATGATTCCGCCGTCTACTTTATCTAATGTTACCGCAACTTCAACAGTAGGAGTTGTTGATAAGCCAATATCAACAACATTAATTCCTAAACCTGTAAGGGTATTTGAAACCAGATTACTGATCATTTCTCCCGAAATTCGGGCATCTCTTCCAATAATTACGGTTAATGATTGATTTGTGTTTTCACTTTTAAGCCACATTCCGTAAGCTGCAGCAAATTTTACCGCATTTACCGGAGTTAAATTTTCATTTACAACTCCCCCAATTGTGCCTCGTATTCCTGAAATTGATTTTATTAATGTCATGTTTTACTTGTTGTTGTTTTTGTTTTTTGCCACAGATTAAAAGGATTGAAATGATTTTTTCGCCACGAATTGCACGAATTATCGCGAATTTAATTTGTGGAAATTTGTGTAATTCGTGGCAAACTATAAACACTTTTTTATTAAACTTAGAACCTTAGCATCTTAGCAACTTAGAATCTTAGTAATGCCATCTCACAAAAGCCTCCATTGCAGCATAACTTGCGAGTCCCATTTGTTGGTAAACTTGAGCTGTTTCATGGTTTCTGTCTTCGGCTCTTTGCCAGAATTCCCTGGCATCAGTTCCCTGAAAAACAACACCGTCTTTTTGGGATTGGTGTTTGAAGATTCCGTGACGTTTTGCCAAAACCTGATCCGGACTCATCGGAACAGCCATTTCAACTTCATCAATTCCCCATTCCTGCCATGCGCCTCGGTACAACCATAACCAGCAATCGTTCATGAATTCTTTTGGTTTTAATACTTTTACAGCTTCAAAAATGGCATCCAGACAAACTTTATGGGTTCCGTGTGGATCTGCAAGATCTCCTGCTGCGTAGATTTGATGCGGTTTTATTTTTTCAATCAAATGCACCGTCAACTGAATGTCTTCCGGTCCGATTGGTTTCTTTTCAATAGTTCCGGTTTCATAAAAAGGTAATTCCATAAAATGAATCTGGTCATCGTTCAGCCCCACAAAATGACTTGTTGCTCTCGCCTCGCCTTTTCTGATCAACCCTTTAATATATCTTACTTCAGGAATATCAATTTCGCTGTTCTTTTTATTCTCTAAAAACGTTTGTGCTTTTTTGTAGATATTATCTGCTTCCGCGCTTTTGATGTTGAATTTTTCGTTGTAATCAATTACGAATCTTGCAAATCTTAAAGCTTCGTCATCCGCAACCGCGATGTTTCCCGAGGTTTGGTACGCCACATGCACTTCGTGTCCCTGTTCCTGCAAACGCATAAAAGTTCCTCCCATACTAATGATATCATCATCAGGATGCGGACTGAAAATCAACACGCGCTTTCTGGTTGGTTCTGCCCTTTCCGGACGGTTGGAATCGTCTGCATTTGGTTTTCCTCCCGGCCAGCCCGTAATGGTATTTTGCAGTTTATTGAATATTTTGATATTGATGTCGTACGCCGGACCTGAATCTGCCAGTAAATCGCTCATTCCGTTTTCGATATAATCGGCATCGGTAAGCATTAAAATTGGTTTTTTAAGATCCAGTGCCAGTCCCAAAACCGCTTTTCTGATTAATTTATCAGTCCAAATTACTTTTTCAACCAGCCACGGCCTGTTGATTCTTGTCAGTTTTGAGGAAGCCTCTTTATCCAAAACAAAAACCGCGTTATTATGTTCCTGTAAAAACGAAGCCGGAATCTGGTTGGTTACTTCATCTTCAACTGATTTTTTAATAATGCTCGCTTTTCCTTCTCCCCAGGCCATCAGGATAACGTGTTTGGCTTCCATGATTTTTTTAACCCCAAGGGTAATAGCGGTTCTTGGCGTATTGCTCAATCCCGAAAAATCCTTGCTTGCCGCAACCCTTGTAATATGGTCCAGCGCTACTAAACGCGTTTTTGAGTTTTGAAGTGAACCGGATTCATTAAAACCGATATGTCCGTTTCCTCCAATGCCAAGAATCTGCAGATCGATTCCGCCCAAAGCTTCGATTTTGGCTTCGTACTCATGACAGTAATCCGCGATTTGTTCTTTGGTTAAAAGTCCGTCGGGAACATGCGCGTTTTCAGGCAAAATATCAACATGGTCAAACAAAAGTTCTTTCATGAAACGAACGTAACTGTTGATCGAATTTGGCTGCATCGGATAATATTCATCCAAATTGAAACTGATTACGTTTTTAAAACTCAAACCTTCTTCTTTATGAAGTCGCACCAGTTCAGCATACAATCCTTTTGGGGAAGATCCTGTGGCCAATCCCAAAATACAAGGCTGGTTTTCTTTTTGTTTTGATTGAATTAAAGCTGCAATTTCTTTGGCAACCGCTTTTGAGGCATCGGATGAATTGTCAAAAACAACCGTATTGATGTTCTCGAAACGCTTCTCGAATCCTGTTGCTTTGTCTATATTACTTTTTATCATTTTGAAATATATTTTATTATGTTTTTTTATTTTGAATACTTGCCTTTGCGATAAAAAAAGGCATAAGTTGAACCAGAACACGTTCAAATATGGTTATTTGAGTGCTTATTTGTGTTGAATAAAATGTTTGTGTTTGTCTTCGTAATCTTGTCATCCTGACGAAGAAAGGATCACACTAGAAACTCCGCAAACTAAATCGCCAATCTTTGTCGATTTACTAGTGTGATTTCTCTCCCGAAGCCTCGGGATCGAAATGACACACTTTTGCGTTAAATACTTCGCATTTTATTTACCATTTCCTGTATTTATGTCCTTTAAAAGCAAAAAGCACAATCATTAAATAGGCCGGTAATAATATTAAGTATGCCAATTGATTGCCACTTTTTGCTGCTTCGACAATTCCGGATGCATGATTTGAAGTATTGATTGTATCCGCAAGCAGGCCGTAAAATAACGGAAATACTGCTCCGCCAATAATTCCCATAATCAGGATTGCACCGCCTATTTTTGTATAACCGCCCAAATCCTGAAGTGCCATTGGCCAAATTGCCGGCCAGCATAATGCATTTGCCAATCCTAAAAGCGCAACCAAAATAATGATTAAAGGCAATTGTGGAATTCCTGGCAATTGAATCATGATTTTAGGAGAAAGTATTACGATTAAAGAAACTAAAATAAGACCTAAAAATCCTGATACTTTTAAGGCAAAAACCTGCGAAACATATTTAGGAATAAGTGTGATTCCTAAAATATATCCAATAACCATTGCAGTCATTGTAAATGAAGTCAGTTTGAGATAAAACGAACCATTTTCTCCATAAACCCCTAATTGTTTTCCGAAACCTCCAATAGAATCTCCAGCTAAAACTTCGGCAGCGATGTAAACCATCAAAGTAATAACTCCAAAAACCAATTGCGGATGTTTGAACGCTTCTTTTATTTGTTTAAAAATGCTTAAATGTGCTACTTGTCCTTCATCATCTAAATTGATTTCAGGAAGTGGAGAAAATTTCACCAAAACGGCCAAAACTAACATAATTCCTGCCATATACATATAAGGCGTTTGCAATTGCAAGGCTAATAAATCTAAAGCACTTTCTTTTTGTACGGATGTCATTACGGCAATTTTATCTGCAGAATAATCGCCAATATTGGATAACACCAAAGAGGTTAATAATAATGGTGCAAGAAATCCTGCCAGTTTATTTGCAATTCCTAAAACGCTGATTCTGGCTGCGGCACTTTCCCGCGGTCCAATTACAACCACATACGGATTTGCAGCGGTTTGTAAAACTGCTAAACCGGTTCCCATTACAAATAAAGCAATCAAGAAAAGACCAAAAGTTCGGGCTTCGGCGGCGGGATAAAATAGTAATGCACCAACGGCAATGACTAGTAATCCTAACGAAATTCCGTTTTTGTAACCTACTTTTTCAATTAAAAATGAGGACGGAATTGCCATAACAAAATAGGCGATGTAAAAAGCAAATGTCACAAAATAAGATTGTGATTCCGTTAATTCACAAGCTAGTTTAAAAAACGGAATCAGCGGTCCGTTCAGCCAGGTTACGAATCCAAAAATAAAAAATAATGAAGTTAAAATAACCATTGGAATCAAAGTACTGCTTTGTTCTTTTTTTAAGGTAAGATCGATTTGTGACATATTTTTGGTTTTTGTTTGGTTTGTCTTTTGTTGGTTATTATTTCAACACATAGGAACATAGTTTTTGAAACTGCATAAAAGGCGTTTCACTTGCATTAACAAACATAGCTATGTGTGGAAACTTGTTTCTTTGGTATTCTTTTTTACACATTTAAACCTATGTTTCTATGTGTTTAAATATTCTCATGCATTGTTTTTTTGTCTAAAAATTATTTGCTGACCAATTTCTGATCGTAAAAAAGAATGGTTTCTTCTAATGCCTGATCTATCGTATATTCCGGTTTAAATCCTAATTGATTGAATTTAGAAGGATTAGCTTTAGAATGTTTGATATCGCCCGGTCTTTCATCCAGAAATTTTATCTGTGATTTTGAATTGGTAATTTTTATAATTTTTTCAGCTAATTCTAAAACTGATGTACTGTGACCAAGCGCCACATTATAGGTCTCATTTCCTGTTTGCGAAGCCAGAATATTTGCTTTTACCACATCTTTTACATAAATAAAATCTCTGGTTTGCAAGCCGTCTCCGTAAATGGTAATTGGTTCGTTTTGAAGTGCTTTATTAATAAAAATTGGCACTGCCGCCGCATAAGCTGATTCAGGATTTTGGCGCGGACCGAACACATTAAAATAACGCAAAGAAGCTGTTGGAACCTGATATTGATCGAGATACATTTTTAGATAATATTCTCCGTCCAGTTTTGTAATGGCGTAAGGCGTCATTGGTTCAGGAAACATGGTTTCTACTTTTGGTAAAACTGGATTGTTGCCATAATTTGCTGCCGATGTTGAAAGTACTACTTTACAATTTTCATTATTTTTTGCCGCTTCTAAAATATTTATAGTTCCTATTGTATTGATTTCTATACATTCTCTAATTTTCAATAACGATTCCGGAACACTTACCAAAGCTGCCAAATGAAAAACACCTGATGCTCCACTCACTACTTCGTTTACTAAATTTTCGTCACGAATATCTCCTTTTACAAAATCAACATTTAATCCGTTTAAGTTATGTTCGAATCCCGTTCTAAGGCTATCAAGTATTGTAACCTGATGTCCTTTATTTGATAAATATTCGGCAATGTGGCTTCCTATAAAACCGGCACCTCCAGTAATTACATATTTTTTCATTTTTTTTATTTTAATGATCCTATAAAATTCAAATTATAGTCTTCCATTTCTTTAAATTGTTCTGTAAGGCTTTCAATTAGTTTAAATTGATTTTTTGAACGATCAAGATTATGTTCCGGATATTCTGTTTTGTAATAGACATCATCATTTAAAAAATCAGTCAAAAAACGCAATGCCATAATAAAAACCATAGTTTTAGCGCCAAGCGGCAGGTATTTTATTTCTAATAATGAAAGAGATGAATTCGTTTTTTCAAGAAAACCTTTTACGTAGGCTTTATAATACTGCAAATTGAAATTGACAAGTTCCAGATTTTTTTCATCTTCGGCGGCCGTATTACAAATGGTTCTTATGGCATCACCAAAATCATAATGAATAATTCCGGGCATAACCGTGTCTGTATCAATTACACAAAGACCTTTTTTATTGGTATCGAAAAGTGCGTTTGAAATTTTGGTGTCGTTATGGGTAACTCGCAGTTTTATTTTTCCGGTATCTTTTAGTTTTTGCAAAATGTGCATTTCTTCTTTTAGTTCGTGAACGAGATTTATGCAACTTTTGGCTTGCTCAATTCGTTGTCCCGAAGCTTCTTTTAAAGCCGTATCAAACTGAGAATAACGAAACGCCATATTATGAAAATTCGGAATTACTTCTATTAATTTTCTGGCATCAAAATCACTGGTGAGGTTTAAAAATTCACCAAACAATTTTCCGCCTTCATAAGCAATTTCCTCATTATTAACGGTTTCAAAAGTCAAACTTCCTTCAATATAAACCATCATATTCCAGAAATTTCCGTCTTGATCATGATAATAGAAAATTCCTTTTTTGGTTCCGATAAAAGTAAGTACGCGACGTTTTAATTCGTCTTGAGACAAATGTTTTAGTTTTCGCAGCAAATGTTTGCTCACGCTGACCTTATTGGCAATAAGGCCCGGAACATCTTTAAAAACGCCATTATTAATTCGCTGCAAAATAAACTGTTTACGACTATCAGTTGTAACCAAATAGGTATCATTGATGTGGCCGGAAGCCAATTCTCCAAAATTTTTGAAAACCTCTACATGGTCGAACTGGTCGAATATAAATTTTAAATTTTCTGCTACCATATTACCAGAGATTAGTTGGATAAACTTTTTGGGCTCTTAATTTTTCGATTTCTTTTTTTACAATTTCCTTATCTTCTTTATAGGTAACTCCAAACCATTTTGCATTCGACTGAAGAACTTCGAGCGATGCATTATCTGATTTCAATATTTCATTTACAACGGATGTAATAAAGAATTCTGCTTTTAAATCATGTTCGTTTTCTTTCAGGAATTCCTCAAAAAGAGCACCTCCAAATTCAAAACATTTTGGCGTAAAACCCCAGAAATTCATTGATACAATTGTATTTTCATCAATCGGAATAAACTTTCCGTTATCATCTTTACGCATCAGTTTACCATCTATTTTTTCGATGTGAGTGCGTTCTGTAACATCGGTTAGATAATTATTTTCATCAACCTGACATTCTCCTCTTGAAACAAAACCATGATCAGAAACGGTGTTTTTAAGCAAATACGCCATCATATTAAAATGGTATGATTCTTTATCCATTTCTGTCAATGCTTTTGCCATGATTTCAAAAGCTTCTTTTCCGTAAAAATCATCGGCATTTATAATGGCAAAATTTTCTGTTACTTCATCTTTTGCCATTAATAGTGCGTGTCCGGTTCCCCAAGGTTTTTTTCTTTCGGGATTTTGGTATTTTGCCGGAACATTATCTATTTCCTGAAACACATATCCTACTTCAGCTTTTCCTTCTAACTTTTTATTAAAAATCTCTTTGCACTCTTCTTCAATATTTTTGCTTATAATAAATACAAATTTTCCAAAGCCAGCCTGTAATGCATCATATATCGAAAAATCCATAATAGTATCTCCTTCTGGAGTAAATGTATCTAACTGTTTTAATCCTCCATATCGACTTCCAATACCTGCCGCCAAAATCACGAGAGTAGGTTTACTTTTGCTCATTTAAATAGTATATTAATTGGTTTATTATTTTTAATTGTTTTTGGTCAGTTTTTTTATTCTCCGGTGATTTTAAAAAGAAGCAAAATAACAAGCGATCTTATTTTGAAAACTTCTCTTAGAAAGTGAAAAATAAATATTAATCTGACAGTTTTTAAGTTAATATCCTAAACTATATGATTAATATTCGGCTAAAATATATATTAATATTCTATAAAAAAAGAAAATTGTGTTAAAATGTGCTCGAACACAATTAAAATGTTTTCGAACACATAAAATAAAATATTTTCTGATATTTGATTTTTATATATATTTGTTTCTATATGGAAAAAATTTACACAATTAAGGATATTGCAGAACTTGCAGGTGTTTCTAAAGGCACTGTAGATCGTGTTTTGCATAAAAGAGGAAAAGTCTCTCAGGATGCTCTTGACAGGGTTAATGAAGTTTTGGATAAAATTGATTATCAGCCTAATTTAATGGCGAGAAGTTTAAAGAAGACACAAATCTATTCTATCTGTGTTCTGATTCCTGATTCTAAAAATGATCCGTATTGGCAACCTTGTATTGATGGTATCAATGAAGCTAAAAAAGAGTTTAAATCTTTTAATGTTAAGGTTGAAATTTTCTTGTTTGATGCCACAAGTACGGCATCTTTTGTAGAAACAAATAAAGCGGTTTTAAACGCGTCGCCAGATGCTGTTTTATTGGTTCCTTTATTTCATAAAGAAGCTATTGACGCTATTGAAACGTATAATTCCAAAGGCATTATCGCAAGCATTTTTAATAATCAGCTTAAATCGAGTTCGATAAAAAGTTTTGTTGGTCAGGATTTATTTCAAAGTGGACGAATTGCTGCAAGATTATTAGAATTATTGATTCAAAAAGGTACAATCGCCATCATTCATATTGATGAAGATTATGAGAATGCTATTCACATGCAGGAAAAAGAAAAGGGTTTCAGGGATTATTTCGATAATCTCGAAAAAGGAAAATTTGAAATCAAGACTTTTAAGGTAAAACATCCACAGTTTAAAACGACGCTTAAAGAATATTTAGAAGAAAACCCTAATATTAGCGGGCTTTTTGTAACAACTTCAAAAGCATATCAGGTTGCAAAAATTATTGCTAAAAATCCTGAAAAGAAGATTGCTCTTGTAGGCTATGATTTGCTTGAAAACAATCTGGAATATTTAAATAATAAAACAATTGATTTTTTGATTCACCAAAATCCGAAAAGACAGGCGTATTTAGGAACAACAAGTTTAATCGAACACTTTATTTTTGAAAAAGAAATTAGTGCCGAAAAGCTTTTGCCAATTGATATCATTAATACCGAAAACGCGAAGGATTATTTTTTATAAGCTTTGTGTTTATTTTTCTCGCAGATTTGGCAGATTGAGCAGATTTTACTTTTTCTCTGTTGCTTATTTTCAATACCTGGAATATAGATTTTTATATACCAAAAAGAGAGGCAAAACATGTGTGTTTTGCACAACGCATTAAAAGATTTGCTGCATATTAAACTCTTAAGATTAAAAATAAAATCTGCTCAATCTGCCAAATCTGCGTGAAAAAAAATTAAACACATAGAAACATAGAATTTTATGTGTATAAAAAAGAATATAAAAAAAACCAGTTTTCACACATAGCTATGTTTATTGATGCAAGTGAAACGCCTTTCTAAACTCATACTAAATCTATGTTTCTATGTGTTTAAATAGATTTTTTCATTACTCTAAAGTCAAAGTACCAAAAGAGCTGGCAATATGAAAATTAGGTGTTTCGGTATTCGGATTTATCCATGTAATCCAGGTTGGCTCAAATAAATTATTTTCCTGTTTTTTGTATTTTGCCCTGTAAAATCCGGTTTCTATAATGTTGTCTTTAATTAAGTGGAAGTTTTTTAAAGACTGAATACTGATTGCTATTTCGACAACAAAATAATCTTCTTTGATATTTGATTTTACACTAATATCATTTTCAGGCCAATTCCAGTCATAATCGAATTTTTTGTTGGGATATGCAATGAAATCCATTATTCTTGGTGTTGGATCAATTTCTAAACAATAATACGGATTTAAAGCTTCGTCTGTCCTGAAAAAAATCTCTACTCTGTCAGACTCTGCAATGCTATCAACAGAATCATCTTTTCTGTCAATATGAATATTGGTATCATAAACTTTATACGAAAAATAGATGTATTCAGTATCCCATAAAGCCCTTAATTCAATTTTTTCGGGTTCTAAATCATCCCAAGGAGAAATAAAATCGGTTAATGTTTCGGCATTATTCCAAAGAGAATTATTCCCTAAACCATTTATTTGTAATGCGTTTTTTTCTATACGGTTTACATTGTAATTTTTCATTCTAAAAAGGTACGTAATTTTAAAAAACAAAAAAAGGGAGCAAAAGATAAAATCTCTTTTGTTCCCTAAAAATTAATATTATTTCAGGTATATTTTATTGTTACTGATTTCGTTATCAGCATTAATTTGAATAATAACCATTTGTGATTTTTTTAAGGCAGAAACATTAATTGTCGCTGAATTAGCTGTATTATAAACTCCTTTTAAAAGTACACGGCCATTTAAATCTAAAACTGAAATGGTAGCGGACTGAATTTCTTTTCCAAAATTAATATTGATTTCATCTGAAGCAGGATTAGGAAAAACAGCAAAGTTTGGGGCAATTTCTTCGGCTACTTCTACTGTAGCAACCTTTTTAGCTGTAGATCCTGTTTGCAGTTCAGAATTTCCAATATCAATTCGGCCGTTTCTTTTACGGTTATCTCCATCAAAATCAATCGTGCCAGAATAAGTTGCGTTATACGTTGGATCTCCTTTGTCTGCTGCAAAAGCTCCGGTTGATAATGTAAAATCAAAAATCGAAGCGTTTATAAATCCTGGTAAACCAACAACTGAATTAACATCTTGTCCGGTTGCCGCTGCAAATGTTGCCTGATTATAAGATCCTGTTGTTGAACTTCCGTTGAAACTTACTCCGGTTAAATCAATAATAAAATCTGTATTTCCTTCTCTGTAAAACAAATTATAATTAGATACAAAACTCGAAACGGTATAACCATAAGAAGCTAAAAGTGCTTTTTTACCCGTTGTAGCATACAAAATATTATTTTTGAAGGTAATTCCCGAACTGTTTTGCAAATGTACTTCACCTCCGTAAATATCTGCAACCGTTCCTACTGCAACACCGCCAATAGTAGTAACGCCATTGATAACGGCTCCGGTTCTGTTTTTATAAAAAGTATTATTATAGATTTTTGTGTTGCCAACACTTGTTGTATAACCGCTTCCTATAACGCCACCAAAAATAGCTCCGGTTACTACATTACTATAAACAGAATTATTGCTGATAATATGTCCCGTTGCAACACCTCCGTTTCCGGTAGCGGTATTTTGCTCTGAACCTACAGCAAGTCCTACTCCACAGTTATAAACTTCATTTCTGTCTACTGTACAATTTAGTGCACCATCCAGATAAATACCGGCACTATTGGCAACAGCGCTCATACAATCATAAACTTCGTTTGCAGAGATGATTCCGTTTCTTGCCTGGTTATTGCTCGTAGCTCCGGTTGAAGTATAATTTCCGGCTGCCACAATTCCGATGTTAGCGATATCAAATACTGTGTTTCTTGAAACCGAAAAACCATTTACGTTTCCGGTAATCGTTACGGCTTCTCCCCAACCTGTGGCGCAATTGTTTACGATATTGTCTTCAATTTTAACATTTGTAATTGCGTAAGTACCATTACCTGCATCCACTTTTATAGCGTTGGCTACAATTCCACTGTTGGCAGGAATAGAAGCAAGATCATTACTAATCCATCCAATGTTTTTAACAACAGAATTTTTGATGGTAATGTTGTTTAAATTAGCTGTTGCTCCGGAATTAGCCAGAATCCAGATTCCTTTACTTCCGTTTCCAATTTTGTTAGCAATAGTCAATCCATCAATAGTTACATTGCTGGTGTTTACAATTCCTAAAACATAAGTATCTGTGCTTGTCCAGCCAGAAGCGTTGATAACTACCGCAGCTGAACCACTTTTTTGAATGGTTAAAGGTTTACCAACAAAAATAGGACCTGTAACCGGGTAAGTTCCTGATAAAACCAATACTGTTCCGCCTGACGGAGCTACCTGAACTCCTTTTGTAATGGTTTTAAATGGTAAGGCAGCTGTACCGGTTCCTGTAGTATCATTTCCGGTTGTCGAGACATAAGTCTGCGCAAAACCCTGCACAAAACACAATAGAGTAATAAATGTAATTTTCTTGATTTTCATAATTTGATATTTTGGGATTAACAATTAAAAAAAACTATAATTAAATATTGCAATATTTCTACAGTAAAAAACAAGCTTAATCCTTTTTTTAGCTTAAAAATCAAATAATTACATTTAATATTAAAAGTGAATTATTGATTTATAAAAACTTTTTCAGAACAAATAATAAGGAAATAAAGTAGCTTATTTCAGACGAATGTAAAAAATGTAATTTAATTAACAAGGTGAAAATCAAAAAAAATGTGTTCGAACACAAAAATATGCGAAAAACAGATAAAAAGTAATATTTTACTTATGATAAATTTGCTGTATTTTTCAAAACATGTAATGTGCTAGAACACATTTAAGAAAAAAGCTATAAATATAAAATTGCTGTAATTTTTCAAAACTAAAAAAATACTACAGTAGTAAAGAAAATTGAATATTATTATTTTGTATAAAAAATAGCTCCCTGATTAAAAAAAATCAGGGAGCTATTTGTGTTTGTTTTGAAAAAATTTAACGCCAACCCAATTCTGGAGCAATATATTTTAATATAGCCGACAGTATATGTACGTTGTAGTCAACGCCCAATGTGTTGGGTATTGTTAACAGTAATGTATCTGCTTCCTGAATAGCTTCATCCTGGGCTAACTCTGCGATGAGTTTTTCCGGTTCAGCAGCATAACTTTTTCCAAAGATTGCCCGTTTATCACTTTCTATATTACCAAAGCTATCAGAACCTTTACCCTGATCTCCAAAATAATATCTGTCCTGATCATTGACCAGTGCAAAAATTGAACGACTTACTGAAACTCGTGGCTCGTGCTTATGTCCTGCTTTTTTCCAGGCCTCTTTATACAACCTGATTTGTTCTGCTTGTTGAATATGGAAAGGTTTTCCATTCTCATCATATTTTAGCGTAGAACTTTGCAGGTGCATCCCGTTTTCGGCCGCCCAAATAGCAGTAGCGTTAGATGCAGCTCCCCACCAAATCCTGTCTCGTAATCCTTCAGAATGTGGCTCCAGGCGCAATAAACCCGGTGGATTTGGAAACATTGGATATGGATTTGGCTCTGCAAATCCCACACCGCTAAGTTTGTCCAAAAATTCCAAAGCTTTTTTGCGTCCCATATCGGCATCAGTTTCTCCTTCTTCAGGTTCATATCCAAAAGAGCGCCAACCGTCAATCACTTGTTCAGGCGATCCTCTGCTGATTCCCAATTGCAAACGTCCTTCTGAAATTATATCAGCTGCACCGGCATCTTCAACCATATAGAGTGGGTTTTCATACCGCATATCTATAACTCCGGTCCCAATTTCTATTTTGCTTGTTTTTGCACCAATAGCAGAAAGTAAAGGAAAAGGCGATGCCAACTGTCGTGCAAAATGATGTACTCGAAAATAAGCGCCATCTAAACCGATTTCTTCTGCAGCTACGGCCAAATCTATAGACTGAAGCAATGTATCGCTTGCCGTACGAGCTTTATAGGAAGGATGATCGGCCCAGTGCCCAAACGATAAAAACCCTATTTTCTTCATAGATAGCATTATTATTATTTACAATTTCAAATATACGCATCATTATCGAGTGCGTCTACACCCTTTTGTAGAAAGTGTTTCTTATCAAAAGTGATAATTCAATAATAATTAAGAAAAATTGTATAAAATTTCCTGATGCAAAAATTATAAATTTAATATTCATTAACCAAAACCAACTTATATGACATTTCAAGACTACTTTTATACCAACGGAGAATCTACAACTACTTCAACATCTTACGAAGAGCAACTGCTTTTAAATTATGAAGATTATCTTGATGGTAATTTTAAAACTCCATTAACAGCTAATAATCATTATATGTTAGAACTTCGAGATGAATATCCTGAAGCATAATCAGATTAAGGAGGAAAATGAAATTTTAGTATTGAAACGTTTATTCGATTTACATCTCTAGATTTTTATTTTCCTCTGCTATCCAGTTATAAATTTCTGTTTGAGAACGTCTTGATGCATCATTACCAATTGCATACAATTCATTTAATCCTTCAGAATTAATAACTCTTCTTTTTGTATTATCGTCTAACTGGAGTTCTATAATTTTATTTATTTCTGCAATAAGTTTTTCATCTGATATTGGAAAAGCAACTTCTACTCTTCTATTTAAGTTTCTATTCAGCATATCTGCAGAGGACAGATATATTTTTTGATCGCCATTGTTAGCAAATTTGTATATCCTTGAATGTTCTAAAAACATATCTACAATACGGTAGATTTCGATATTTTCTGATACATTTTTAATTCCCGGCAATAAAGTACAAATTCCACGTACGATCATTATCACATCAACACCGGCTTTGCTTGCTTCAATAAGCTTATCAATAATATCCTTTTCGTCAACTCCATTTACTTTTAAAAAGATATAAGCTTGCTTGCCCTCTTTTTTATTTTCTATTTCGTTATCTATTAATGCTATTAACTTCTCTTTCATATTGAAGCCTGCTGCCAAAATATGTTTTGGTTCTGCTGTTTTTTTCTTGGTTTTTAAAAATGAAAAAACTGTTTTTAAATCATCTGCGTATTTTTTTTCTGCAGTAAAGAATCCAAAATCAGAATAAATATTTGCCGTACTTTCATTAAAATTTCCCGTTGATAAATAACTATAGTTCTTCTTATTTCCGTATTTGTCTTTCATGGTTACCATCGCCACTTTAGCATGAACTTTTAAATTTGGCATACTTTGAATAATCTTTATACCGGCATTTTTCATTTCACGGGACCAGAATAAATTATTGTATTCATCAAAGCGTGCTTTAACCTCTACAAAAACAGTTACTTTTTTACCATTTTTTGCCGCACTTATCAATGCATTTGCAATTAACGATTGCGATGAAATACGGTATAAAGTAATTTTTATCTCAAGAACATTTCTGTTAATTGCCGCCTGATTAAAAAATTGCAATACATAATAATACGATTGATACGGAAAGTGCAGCAATTGATTTTGCTTGTCAATAATTTCAAAAATTGATTTACTGCTTTCAAAAGGTAAATGTTTGAGACCAGTATAATTTTCTCCCTGAAGATTTGGTTTTACAGGATTTGGAAAGTTGAATAAATCATAAAAATTATGATGGCTTCCTCCTTTTATCATTTCATCTTTTTTAAGTCTAAAAGCTTTTTTACATACCAAAATTGTTTCAGCATCCATATTAGAATCATAAAGGAATCTTGTCGATGATCCGCGTTTGCGTTCTTCTATTTTTGCTTCAATTTTCGCTATCAAATCTCCTGAGTTTTCATCTTCTATCAGATAATTTTCATCCCGATTTAATTTTATAGCATTACAGGAAACCACTTTTCCGGTTGGAAATATCAAAGGCAAACAATTCTTTATTATGGTATCAATCGAAATAATATAATGCGTATCTCCCAGACTTTGCAATTGTTTATAGCGATCCAGTTTATCCGAAGGAATATTAAGATAAGCGTAACTAAAGTTACCTGCACTATCTTTTAACTTTACCAAAAAGTATAAACTGCGATTGTTTAAGAAATACGTTTTAGGTTGATTTACTGAAATGTGTATTACCTGAATATAAGACAAAATGATGCTTTTAAAATAATATTCAATTTCATGTAAATGTTCTTCTATAAGCTCTTGATTTTCATAATAGACAATATTATTAGCTGCTAATTCTGGCAGTATTGAATTCTTCCAAATTGCTCCGAATCTATTTTGCTGAAGATTTACTTCTGCTAGGATTTTATCCAGTAAGTCTTGATTTTTTTTTGAATTTTTGATCAGCAGTTTTCTGATTTTAACCCTGAAAAATTCGTCCAGATTTGACGAATGAATGGCTAAAAATTTAATTCTTTCGTATAATGAATTGTTTGAGTCATCAGCTTCATCCAAAATACAATTATTGAAGGAAAGCCAGGATATTTCTGAAGGTATGAGATAGTTTTGCACGTTTAATAAGCTTCTGTTACAGGAAAATAAATTGGTTTATACTTTTATTGATCGACTTGTAAATTTGAGAATTAATTATCTTAAAATATAAACATACATAGCCAGTTAACCATAATTTAATTTATTGGTAACATATCTTAATCTACATAATATCATTGTTATAACTTATAAATGTATGCTATTATAACTGCAATGTATGCCTTGTATGCATCACTTTTTTATTGACTCCACAAACAATAAACACTATTAATCCTGTTAACTTTTTGTTAACGGTATTATAATACCGTCAAGATAGTACGATTTCTCTTTTAACGTACTTACAAGTAGTAAGAATTATAATTCAAAAATAATACATGATCGACAATTTTTTCAGGAAATAAAGTTTCTGCTGCTGATTATTTTTTCATCTAATAATTTATCAAAATCATTGAATTTAAATATGTTATAAACCATTAAAACTAGAATTATGAAAAAACAGAATCGAAAAAAGGTGTTAAGTAAAGTCTTAATTATTGTGTTATCTGCAATTACATTCTCATGTGAGGAGGCGACATCAGATCAAACAGAAACTACCGCTGTGGCAAAAGAACAACAAAGTTTCAAAAAAATGAGTGTTGCCGTAAGTTCTAATTTGGCCAGAAGATGGGCTCCTATTCATTATAAAGATGTTGATGCGACAGGAACTTATGCCGAAGGAGGAAAATCTGATTACCTTACCGCTATTAATTATGATAATGACTGGAATGGAGAAAACAACTGGAATAATCTTCCGGCTTATGCCAATTCATTAGCGGCACATTGTTACTATTCGGTAGTAGAATCGAATACACATTGGTTTATTACTTATGCTTTTTTCTCTCCTCGCGATTGGACAGATAATCCGCTTTTGTATTCATTAGATCAGCACGAAAATGATTTAGAAGGTGTATTAATGATTGTAGAAAAAGATGGTTCTACTTATGGTTCGTTAAAAGGAGCTGTTACAGTAAGTCATTCAGATTTCTTTTCGTACGTACCAACTGGAAGTTCTTTTGTAAGTGGCTTAGAAAGTGTTGACGGAACATTACAAATGAGAGATTATAACGGAGAAATGCATCCTATTACTGCACAAGACACTAAAGGTCATAGTCTTAAAGCGTGGCCGCAGCACGATATAGATGGAGATGGAATTATCTACTATCCTTCTGCAAGCGGTGTGGCACAAATACCAGCTGATAATTATGACACTTATGTGGAGTATAAACTTGTTGATATTTTTGAAAGCGGAGGATTATGGGATCAACGTTTTAACACTCAATTGTTTTCTAGTCCAGCTGGAGGTTTTACAGGAAATGATTTTAAAACTGGGGGTGCAAACGCTCCGTGGGCATGGAATGATGGAAATGATGCTATTGTGCAAGGTGGAGAATTTGCAACTGATCCTGCCAAATTAGCTGATAATTATTTTGATGGCGTTGGCAATCTTTCTCGTACGTATACTGATAATAAATATAATGCTGCTGCGGGAGGTATTGTAACTCTTTACCAAAATTGCAACTATACGGGTTATGCAATTGCTTTGCCTGCCGGCGATTATACATTGGCTCAGCTAAAATCGTATGGTATCGTAAATGATGATTTGTCTTCTGTTCGTTTAGAAAACGGATACAAAATTACGATGTATCAGAATGATAATTTTGGTGGTGAATCTGTCGTAATAACAGGAAATAATAGCTGTCTTGGAGGTTTTAATGATAAAGCAAGTTCTGTGAAGATTACTGCTCTATAAATTTCCTTGTTTGCATATTCAGTTAAAATAAAAACCTCCAAAATAAAAGATTTTGGAGGTTTTAAATCATACTAACTATTTTAAATATGCATTTTTTTTGCAGCTCCGAAATTAATTTTCGATTGCTTCTGTTGATAGTACTGCGTACTGTTTTTTTCTTGCCTTCGTATTCTTTAATACATTTTTCAAGTTCATTATATAATAACTGAAATCTCTCATACAATCTGTCAAGTTCTGCCATACCCTTTCGGGTTTGTAAATCTTCAGATTCCTCCAATACATCCTGGGCAATCAATGACATATTTTCAAATTTTTCAAAAGCTGCCGCCAGAATCCGATGTTCTCTGGAATTTATTCCCTGCATAATAAGGTATTCGGTAATTAAATTTTAAAAATGATTTTACAAGAAAGTTCTGCTGTACTATCGAACTATTTTTTTCAATACTTTTTCCGGATAATCGGTGATAATGCCATCAACATTCAAATTCAGCATTTTGTCTATATCTTTATCCTCATTCACAGTCCAGGGTATAATTCTAATTTTTAGAGATCGTAGAGAATCTATCTCTGTTTTGTTTAGTAATTTAAAATGTGGACTATAAATTTCAGGTATAAAATCAAGCATCGCCAAATTTTTCACTACAGTGCCTTCTCCAACCAAAAAAGCAATTCTGGTTTTAGGATACATCTTATGTAACACATTTAAAACAAAGGGATCAAAAGACTGAATATTTATTTTTTGTTCCATATTTTTATCTTTAATCACCTTCATAACCATCGCAGAAAATATTTCAGGTTGTGGCTGTCTTTTACCATAATCTGCTTTTTCAGATTTGATTTCAATATTGTATTTGACAGGTTTGAGCTTATTGGTTGAAATATAATTTTCGACACTGTCTATCATTTTAGATAATAAAGGTTTATAGGTTTTCATTTTTTGCTGTGCCGGAAAACCTGCATTTCCTCTTGAACCGCTGTCATATCTTCTAATGCTGTCATAAGTCATTTCGTAAAGATTATAGCTCTTTTCATTTTCCTTTGTAATCGGCTTTCCATCCAAATCTGACATATATTGTGAAGACATAAAAGTCTCGTGAGAAACTACTACTTTTTGGTCTTTAGAAATCACTACATCAAGTTCTATAACATCTGCACCTTTTTTTACAGCGCTTATAAAAGCCTGAATCGTGTTTTCAGGAAAATTGCCACGGTCACCGCGATGTCCTTGTACTTCAATCACATGTTTTTGTGCTGTTTTTGCTGTACTTCCACAATTAAATGCTGTTAAGAGCACTATTAAAACACCTATAAACTTTATTGTCCTGATCATTTTATCTTTGAATTATTTTACTTTATCTATTCTGTAACTGCTATTTGCAGTATGAACTTTACCAAACATATCTGTAGCTTTAATTTCGATAGTATGATTTCCGATTGCTAAATCTGATCGAATATCTCCTCTCCAAACATGGGTACTTTTTTCAGGATCTGAAGAACGTCTTCCCGGCATAAGTACTTCTGAAAGTTCCCATTCGTAAACAAGTTCTACATAAGAAGGATCTTGTACTTCTGCATAATCCATTTCTTTCCATTCTCCTTCATCAATTCGGTACACTACTTTATCTTTTTTGCTTCCCATAAAGAAATTGACAAACACGCCAGATTTGGTACGTTTTCCTTTTGCAACCACTTTTGGGGCAAAAACTTTCATTTGATAATTCTCCGGTTTTCCTGCTGTTTTATAATCTACCGTATATTGGTTTCCGGCAAAATGAATGAATGCATATCCTTTTGGTGTTCCGTCTCTCATAACGGAAATTGGAATTCCTTTTTCATCCAGTTTTCCTGAATACCAATCGCCAGAAGTTGTTCCGATATTATAATGATGATGTGGTTTTTCCTGTAACCATCCATCTTTTTTATCAAAAAAATCCTGACGCTGCATGTGCGTATGTGCCGAAAGCGAAAGTGTATTTGGAAAATCTTTTAGCAGTTCAAACAACTTTTGACGGTCTTCATCTCTAAAGGAATCGTCTTTGCTGTCCGGTTCACTCAATGGAATATGAAAAGCCATTACAATCAAATTGTCTTTTGGCACTACTTTAAGGTCATTTTCTATAAACTTCATTTGCTCTTCTGTAAAACCTCCCCAATATCCTTCATTGTCTCTTGGATCTGGATACAAAACATCATCAAGGATAATAAAGTGTACTTTGCCATAATTAAAAGCATAATTAGCAGGACCAAAATGAGCTTCGTAAGTTTCATCAGCCAGATTATCTGCTTTAGCATCAAAATTAAGATCATGATTTCCTAAAAGATTGTACCACGGAATCCCTATTTTTTTGACTGCCTGAATATACGGATTAAATAAACTCAAATCATTACCAACCAAATCTCCCATGCTTAAACCAAAAGGAACATCTTTGATACCTTGTACTTCTGCAACAATTCCTCTTGTAAAATAATCAACTTCTTCAAGATTATAAGGCTGAGGATCTCCAAAAACAAGTGCTGTGAAATCAGTTGTTTCTTTTTGCGGAACCAATGCAAAATCAACTGATTCCGGAAGTTTTCCTGTTGGTGCAACTCCTTCAAACTTTGATTTTGGCGAACCCGCAGGTTTGTAATTATAGAAAAACTGTGGCACATTATCCGCATTCGCCTGAATTTTATAACCTGAAGGTTTGATTACGGCAATAATAGCATCATTTTGTAACGGAAGCTCATAGTTTCCTTTCTTATCCGTTAAAACTACTTCACGTCCATTGGTAATGGCAATATTTGAAATGCCTTTTTCTTTTTTGTCTTTTTTTCCGTTTTGATTCAAATCTTCAAATACGTTTCCTTTTACGGCTGTTTGTGCTGTTAAAATACTGCAAAACAACAATGTGCTGTATATAAATATCTTTTTCATTTTAAATTTTATTTGTCCCACCAGACTTTAGAATTAATATTATCTCCTCCAATCATTTGAATCGCTTCCTCATAATTCTCAGTATTTTTAATCTGCTGATTATCCGGATATGTAAATCTCGAAGGCATAATTCCTCCGTTAAGCATGGCCGTTGTTGTTGGTAATACAGGTAATCCTGTTCTTCTGTATTCAAACCACTGTTGATAATCGGTAAAATAAAGTGCATAATATTTCTGAAGCATTATTCTTTCTAATGTACCATCATATTGTGCCTGCACGTTGTCAAAATAGGTTGCCGGAGTTGTGGCTTTTACCTGTTCGATAGCTGCTTTTACACCTTTTACATAATGACCGGCAGCATCAGCGATAAGACCTCTTTGAGCCAATTCTGCTTTGATAAATTCTACCTCGGCATAAGTCAAAATATAGATTTGCATTGGGTTTGTTGCCTGCACATTCAATAGTGTAGAGGCATTGTATTTAAACTGCGAATCTGCTCCTGCATAACCGCTCGTAATTCCTTTAAAACCAATTGGCGCATTTGTTACCAAAGCTGTAGCTCCTGTTGCAATTATTGCTCTTCTTGGATCTTCGAGCGTATTTAGGTTATCGATAAAAAACGAAGCCATTTTTATGTTTAGGTTAAAATCCTGAGGTCTTCCCCACGGCGAAACGTTTGGAGAAATTCCGGTCACTTTCAATATGGCACATTCAGCCGTAGTTGTAAAAACCGGATAAATTTCAGGATGATCACTCATATTAGCAAGCTTTTCAAAAGCATGAATTTCTGTGCGGTTTGAAACTCTTAACAGCAATCTCATTTTTAATGAATTGGTAAATTTCTTCCATTTAGAAACGTTATTCTGAAATAAAATATCTTCTGCATATATCATCGGTTTACTAACATCATAAAGCGTATTGGCTCTTTCTAAATCTGCCAGAATCGTTTCGTAAATAAACTCTTGTGTATCATACTTTGGATATAAAATACCATCTTCACCACGAACGGCCTCGGTCATAGGAACAGGCCCGAACAGATCCGTAAGATTAGCATAGACCAACGCGTTAAGCGTTAATGCAATAGCTTCATAATTAACGTCTCCGGCTTTAACTGAAGCCATACGCATTTCTCTGATATTAGACAGCCATTTATAATAGTTGTTCCATGCCGAGTTACCAATATTGTTACTCACATCATAACGGTGTAATCCTCCTGTTATACTTGGAAACGGAAGTGAAACCTGCATTAGATTGAAGGTCACATCAACACTTTGAAGTGCATTTTGAGAAGCAACCCCGTAAATAATTGGGTTAAGTAATGTACCCGGACTTATTTCTGAAATAAGATTTGGGTTATCGTTAAGTTCTTCAAAGCCAGCCGAACATGAAATACTCATTCCTGAAAGCAGAAGAATTATTGCTGTAATTTTTATTTTTTTCATTGTTTTATTATAAAGTCAAACTTAAATTAAAACCATAAGTAGCCGGAGACGGCATTTGTCCTGTCTCTACACCTGGCAAAATAGTATCACCGTTTAAAGCTGCGGTTTCCGGATCATAAATAGGGAAATCTGAAATAACAGCCAGATCCCTACCAAAAATTGAAAACTGAACAGACTGAAGTCCTGTATCTTTTAGCCATCTTTTTGGCATATTGTACTGAAGGCTTACTTCTCGCAATTTGGCATAAGTAGCATCAAATGAATTTGATTCGATATTGGCTCTGCGATAATAACGCACATAATAATCGGCTGTGGCTACCTTTTTTGTGTTTGGAGAATAAGATCCGTCAGCATTCTGAATTACACCATCGCCTATAATATAACCGTCTGCCCTACCCATTTCATTTGAATTTAATTTACCCTGTTCAGCAAGTTTGTGGTGTGTCATAGAATAAATCATACCGCCGTACTGTCCATCAATTGTCACATTCATAGTGAAATTTCCAACAGAAAAACTGTTCGTCAGACCCGCTTTCCAGTCCGGACTTGCATCGCCTATATATTGTATTTGTTCCGGGTAAGCAGGTAATCCTGCGCTGTCATAAACAATTTTACCTTCTGGCGATCTTACAAAACCGAATCCATAAATGGCACTTGTAGTTCCGCCCACTTTCGCAATAATAGAAGCCGTTCCACCAGTTCCGATAATCTGCTGACCATCGATTCCTTCCGGAAGTTCCATAACTTTATTCCAATTGCGCGACCAGTTTACATTCGTACTCCATTTAAAATTTGCATTGTCAATAAATTTTCCGCCAAGCGATAATTCAACACCACGATTTTTTACTTTTCCACCGTTTAATACAGCTCCGCTATATCCAGTTGAAAAATCCATTGGTATATCAATAATCTGATTTTTGGTTACACTTTCATAAAATGTAGCATCTGCCGTAAGTCTGTTGTGCAGCATTCTCATTTCAAAACCAGTTTCAAAACTTGTTGTGATTTCCGGTTTAAAATGATCATTATACAAAACCGTTAACGTTTGTGCCGAACTAGGAAAAGCACTTTGTCCGTAATATTTTTGAGTTTTATAAGGTTCTGTATCATTTCCAACCTGAGCAAAAGAAAGCCTGTATTTTAGGTAATCTATTGTTTTAGGTAAATTAACCATTTCTGAAACGATTAAACTTGTATTAACCGACGGATAAAAGAATGAATTATTTGCCACAGGAAGTGTACTCGTCCAGTCATTTCTTCCTGTAATATCAACAAAAAGCGTTTCACCAACAGACATGGAAACTACTCCATATAAACTGTTCATTTTTTTATAGGCATCTCCTAAAGTTAAAATCGGAGCGCTTGAACCGTTTGAAAGTTTATAAACTCCAGGCACAACAAGACCTGTTACTTCTGCCTCTGTTCTTCTGTATTTATAACTCATAGAATTTCCTCCGGCCGAAGCTGCAAGAGAGAACTTTCCGCTAAAATCTTTTTTATAAGAAAGTAAAAAATCTGAATTGATTTCCTGTTTGAATACATCTTGTCTTTCATAAAATCCTTTTGCATATCGGTTGATACTGTAAGGTCTTTTTTGTTCTCTGGTCTGATTGTAGGTATTCATAGAAGAGCGCAGCATTAAATCCAGATTTGGCGAAAGCGTAATATTGGCAGAAAGATTCCCAACAATCTGATCGCTGTCTAATGTATTAGTCGCCTCATAAGCAATCAAATATGGATTATCTATAAAAGAACTGAAAGGATGTAATTGCTGAATTTGTTCTTTTCCTTTTTCCCAAATCGGACGATACCAGTCAAGATCAATATTAGGTTGCTGGAAAATCATAAAATAAGCAATAGATCCATTATTGTATCCTGTAGAAGGCAAATTTTCGCTGTTTCTGGTATTGTAATTTACAGAAGTAGCCAGTTTAATTTTATCCGATACCTGATAATTGGCATTTACTGCTGCTGTAACTCTGTCATAACCAGTGTTAGGCATAATCCATTCGTTTTTTTGATTTCCCAAAGACAAGCGCATAGATCCTTTGTTATCGCCTCCCTGAATCGAAAGATTGTTATTTAATGTCATTCCTGTTCTCCAGAAATCCTTACGGTTGTCTCCGTAAGATTGCCACGGCACTCTTTGAGGAGATTGCCCTTGCAGCGCTGGATCATATTGGTAAAAATTCTGTCCTGTGAAAGCTGGTCCCCACGCACTGCTGGTTCCACTTGTAGAAGTTCCGTCTGCAGAATTTCCATACGAATAATACTGATTACCTTGTGCGTCAGGAGAATTTCCTGTTCCTTGTCCGTATTTATATTGATAATCCGGCCATCTTTGTATTTTATCAAAAGCAGCGCCCGTGCTATAAGAAATACCAAGTCCTTTATTTTTCTTTCCTGATTTTGTAGTAATGATAAGTGCTCCGTTTGCCGCACGACTACCATAAAGTGCCGTTGCTCCTGCACCTTTCAATACTGTTACACTATCAATATCATCAAGATTTAGATCAGAAATTCCGTTACCGTAATCAATAGGAGAATCTTCTCCCATATAAGCGCTTGTAGAACCAGAAGTTGTCATCTCTGCATTTACCGGTACGCCGTCTACAACAATAAGCGCATAATTTCCTTTTGGACTTAGCGATCTGTTTCCTCGAAGGGTAATTTGTTGTGAATTTAATGGGCCTGAACCTGTAGAAATAATACTAAGTCCTGCCACTTTTCCCTTAAGTCCTGATGACCAGTTATTGGATCTGGCTTGCGATAAGCTTTCAGATTTTATGGTTTGTTGCGAGAAACCAAGTTTTTTCTCTTCTCTTTTAATTCCTAAAGCCGTTACAACAACTTCATTAAGCTCGCTTGTGCTTAATTTCATCGTAATTGTGATTGCTGAAGTACTTGTTGCAACTTCCTGAGAAACATAACCCAAATAAGAAACAACAAGAACGGCTGAAGAACCGGATACAGCAAAACTGAAATTTCCTTCCATATCAGTCATAGTACTCGTTTTTGTTCCTTTTTCCAGTATGGTAACGCCCGGCATAGGCATTCCGCTTTCATCCAGTACTTTTCCTCGTACTGACATTTGTACACGCAGATTTTTAGTAACAGTAATCGTGTTGTTGATTTTTCTGAAAGATAATCCTGTTTTGTCTGCTATTTTTGAGAGTACGGCTTCAAGGCTTTCTTTTTCAGCATAAATAGAAATTCGCTGTGAAGTCCCCGATATTTTTTCATCAAAGACAAATGTAAATGTTGTTTTTTGTTCAACTGCCTTAAAAAAATCGGTGATGGTAACATCTCTAAGATTAAGGCTGATTTGTGTATCCTTTATCGACTGCTCTTTGGCAAATCCCAAACAGGACATTAATAATATCATCATTAAGTAAAGATTTTTCATCTTGATATACTTATTGAAAAAAAATTGTAGTTTCGTATTCATTACTATTGGGCTGTGAATTTAATTTATAGTCTGTTTTATAATGCCCGTTTCCGTTGCACCGGAAGCGGGTTTCTATATTATTGGCTTTTGGTCTTTCTTCTTATAACAATATGGTTTTGGGTTATATAATCTATTTTTAGCTGTTTCAAAAAGGCAATACTTTCCAGTACATTTTCAAGTTTTTCTTCTTTAAATTTTCCTGAAATGGTTAGTTTTTGAAGTGCCTGATCTTCAAATGTGATATCGACATTGTACCAATTTTCGATGATTTTTGCCGTTTCGCCCAGAGTTGTATTTTTAAGAATGATGATATTGCTTGTCCATGCAATTCTTTCCATACTGTCTTCTTCAGAAATTTGGAAATCAGAATTTGTTATCAGATCAGCTTCCTGGTTTTTGGTGATTTGTACTTTTTTTCCTGTTGGAGCAGTAACTTCAACCTTTCCGGTAAGAACACTTACTTTGGTTTGTCTGTGATTATAAGAATTGATATCAAATGAAGTTCCAAGTACTTTGACTTTTACGTCATGGGTTTGTACAACAAAAGGTCTGTTTTTATCGTGAAATACTTTAAAATAAGCTTCGCCGCTAAGGCTAATATTTCGGGCTGTTTCAAAATCTTCAGAATAGGTAATACTACTATTGGAGTTTAGTATAACCACACTGCCATCTTCAAGAAAGACTTCTTTTTTTTCTCCTTTGGATGCTATTTGAGTTATTTCTTTTGGTGTAAGTGCAAATTTTGCTACCGAAAAAGAAATTGCAAGTGCCAGAATTAAAATCGCTGCAATTCTTAAGGCTTTTTGGAATCTGAATTTTCCTGATTGCTTGGTTCGCAATTCCTGGAATATCTTACCTAAAATAACTTCGCCTTTTGCATCAGAAATTTGATCTACATGATCTGTTGCATTATTTTGCATCTTATCAAAAAAGGCTTCAACTGCCATTTTTTCTTCAGGTGTGCAAGTACCTTCTGTGTATTTTTTTGCCAGTAGCAAAAGGGTTTCTTTTTTCAAAATGAGTGCTTTTATAGATAAGTCACCAATTTTGTTTTAAACAAGTAGTCGAAATAGCAGGCTTAACGTTTTCTTAAAACAGCGTTATTTTAGTTAACATAAAAGAAAGCGGCCCACCAAAAAAGAAGATAATTATGATGCTCATTTAAACGAAGTTGCTTTAAAGCATTGCTGATATGTTTTTCTATAGTATGAATTGAAAGACTTAGTTTTTCTGCAATTTCTGCATTGGTAAAATGATCCACACGGCTTAACAAAAAAACTTCCCTGCACTTTGGTGTCAATTGATTGATTTGGTCCATTATACCTTTTTCAAACTCAATATATTCAATGTCGTTTATAGTAAAATGTGGTGCAGGAATACTTTCAAGAACATCAAGCTGTTCTTTGTCGAATTTTAAGTTCCTGATTTGATTGGCAATTTTATATTTTACGGCTCTTAAAAGATAAGCTTCCAGATTAAGAATGACTGTATTACCTGAATTTTTCCAAAGACTAATGAAGATCTCCTGAACAATATCTTCACAAACTGCTTCATCTTTATAAATCTTAAAAGCATAAGTGTAAAGTCTTTTCCAGTATCGATTAAAAATAATGGCAAACGCTTCTTGATTTTCCTGAGAAATCAATTTCTGGAGTTCATCATCAGACATTTTCAAAAGATAGTTTTCCATGGATAGATTATAACCACAAATGAAAACTAACAGATAAAAAATACCTAAAAAGTTAATTTAACTTTATGTTAAGTTAATTTTATTTCAAAAGAAATTTCAGTCCTGTATCCCATAATAAACATTCACTATACAGCTATGTTTTATGCAATCTATTATAAAGTACAATTAAACCTCTTTACAACAAAGAAATTCATAATTTATCTGCATATATAAAAATTCTTTCATAAAATTCTTGTCTACCTTGAAATCTTATAATGAAAAACAACTGAAAGCACAATAAACAACTAATAATTAAATAGTTACAAAATCTTTAAAGTAAAAACACGTATTATTACCTGATGCAATCTCATTTGTATTTTTTAATTTCACATTGGAATCTCATTCTGTGTATTTTAATTTGAAACTCAGCAATCTAAAAAAAAATATGCAAGTTTCAATAATAAATTAAATATGTTCTACTATGTAAATAGTAATTTATTAAATATAATATTTTAAAAATTCTCATTAAACTTAAAAGAGAATGAGCAAGAAACATAAAAGAATAAAAAAAATGATTTATCAAGCATACAATTTGATTAATTAAATAAGAAAAAGTAGTATTCTCAATTAAATTTTCTAATAATATATAAATAAGCCAGAACTGCAAATCTTTAACTATAAGTATTTATTAATATAAGATAAAATTAAAATAGCATAACAATTTATTTTGATGAAAACAGATAAATATAAATTAATAGAACTAGCTAAAAATCATCTAAGAGGAGAAAACACAAGTAGTAAAATAACTTTTGATGATTTATATAAGGGTTTAGTACAATATGACCAATTTGGTTATGCTGCAGAAATTTTATTGGCAAAAATTGATGAAAATGAAAAAAAAGGAGAACCAGTATCAATAGATATGTATCATAAGCTGGCAAAGAATATTTATAAAGACACTACATTATCTGGCTATTTTAAATTTGATAAAGCTTTAAATATTTTAAAAACATATTGTAGTTTAGACGATACTGATGATTGCGAAACTCTAGGAATTGCCGGCGCTATCTATAAAAACAAATGGAAATTTAACCATCAGTTTAAAAATTTATTACAGTCCAGAGCATATTATAAAAAGGGATATGAGTTATGGAAAAATAATTATTTGCATCTGTATTCTGAATATACAGCAATAAATTATGCCTATATAAACGAATTAGTTGCTTGTAAAAATTTGGAACAGCTTAAGCTGAAAGAAGAAATAACTGATGAAATAATAAAAAGATTTACTACTTCACAAAATGTGCGGAAAGATATTATAAATAGATATGTTAACGAAAATACTGTATCTCTAAAAAATACTGTTCCTGATAAATGGTTTTATGCCACATTAGCCGAAGCTTATTTTGGAACGAGACAATACGATAATGCCATACATTTTATCAAATTATATATTTCTGAAAATCATGAGAATTGGGAAGTAAAAACATTTGTTCAACAACTTTATCATATTGCAGCATTTCAGGAAACAGAAAAAAAATTTAAGGATCTGCCAGAAGACCATCCGTTTGAAATACAAAAAATAGATACCAAAAAACAGAAAGAGTGTTTTTTGGCATTAGAGAATAATGAAGAGGACAATTTAACAACCTCTGAATTTGAATCTAAAAAAGAAGGCAAAGTCGGAATTGGACTATCGGGAGGAGGATTTAGAGCGGCATTATTTCATATAGGCGTTTTGGCTGGTCTGGCTGAAAAAGACATGCTAAAAGACATCGAAGTAATGTCTTGCGTGTCTGGTGGTTCTATTATTGGTGTATATTATTATTTAAAATTAAAAAATTTACTGGAAACCAAAGATGACGAGCAAATAACCAAATGCGATTATGTAACTATTATTAAAGAAATAGAA
This sequence comes from Flavobacterium sp. LC2016-13, assembly GCF_009707955.1. GTDB lineage: Bacteria > Bacteroidota > Bacteroidia > Flavobacteriales > Flavobacteriaceae > Flavobacterium. Next base: position 45,766 of record NZ_WMDQ01000003.1, read on the forward strand.
ATTGAATTTCAGGCTGCTGTTGAAAAAAACCTAAGAGTTCAGGTTTTCTCAAATCTCTTTAAAAATATAAAAATGTACAATGAAAAGAAATATTCCCGTAGTTATCGATTAGGAGAGTTGTATGAAAAATATTTTTATTTGCCATTATTTAATAAGTACCTTGAAAAAAAAGTAACCGCCATTTATATGGGTGATTTATTTATCAATCCGAAAAATGTCATAGGTTTTAATATCTATAATGACAATTGGAAAAGAAAAAACAAAGTTCCTCAATTAATCCTAAATGCTACATCTGCAAATACTGGACATAATTGGCAATTTACAGCATCCTGGATGGGTGAACCACCAACATATATTTCTGATGTTCTTGATGTAAAACCGAGATTACGCAGGATGTATTATCAAAATGCACCCGAAGAATATAAAAAATTTCGATTAGGATATGCTGTTGCAGCTTCTTCTTGTGTTCCGGTTCTTTTTGAGCCTTTATTATTAAGCGGATTATACAAGGATATTGATTTAGAATTAATAGATGGTGGTGTTCATGACAATCAGGGGATTGCTTCTATATTAGAACAAGAGTGCACCTCTATTATTATAAGCGATGGTAGCGCTCAGATGGCCAATAGTTACAAAAGTGTTTCTAATGAGTTATCTCTTTTCTTAAGGGTGGACAGTATCCTCCAAGAACGTGTAAGAGAAATACAATTACTTGATTTAAAATCCCGAAAATATACCGATAGTATCAACCAACTTTATATTGTACACCTAAAAAAAGGATTAGGGCAGCTTCCTGTAAGTTGGATCAATTGTACTGACGTAAATAGAAGAATTCTTCATGATGCTGAAATTGAAGATATCAATGAGTTATTAGATTACGGTTTGATGAAGAAAATTCAGCAACAGCTTTCAGAAATTAGAACAGACTTAGATTCATTTAATGAATTAGAATCTTATGCGTTGATGTTTAGCGGATATCAGCAAACTATTAATGAAGTGGATTATAAATCTGATCATACCCAAGCACAATGGAAGTTTAAAAATATTGAAGCGAGCTGTACACTTCCTGCAAAAGAATCTAGATTAATCAATCAACTTACAGTAAGTAGTTATGTGCCTTTTAAAATTTTGCGCCTGTCTAAACCATTACGTTATATTACTATTTTACTAGGTATTGCCATATCATTATTTTTAGTAATATACTTTTATAACAATTGGGGAAACACAACCCCGGTATTTAGTTTTGGATTTACTTATCGTGAAATAGCCTCGATCGTTCTTTTATTTGTCGTAGCCCTGAACCATAAGTTTGCTAAATACATAAATGTAAAAAGTAGAGTAAAGAAAAATATCTTTTTTATTGCAATCATTTTTACGGGCTTTATATTATCTAATCTTTACTTATTGATATGCAATAATTTATATAATAAACTAGGAAAAATAAAATAAGTTAATTATTAATTTAATTGAGAAATTATTATGAAAATAAATTACACCTCTGTTTAATTTTTAATGCTCAGGCAAATCAAATTAGCGAATTATTTGTAAAACAATTAAATCATACAAAAATGGCCGTAGAAATAGAAAATGCATATAAAACAATCGCCAGACATATTACTTCACCAAGAGGGCAATGTGTTTTGATTTTAGGCCCTGAATTAGCTATTAATAAAGATGGTATTGGTTATAAAACTTATTTTAGAGATATTATGCCAAATAATAGCAAATATTTTGATTTGGAGAATCTTTTTTATTTTAACAATAGTACTGACAGATATTCGATTGTAAATAAAGTACTCGAGTATTATGAAAGTGTTGGAGATCCGGTGCTAATAGAGATGATTTCCAGAATTCCGTTTCCCTTAATTATCAATGTAAATCCAGACAAAGCAATCAACAGAACATACAATTGTAAAGGTATTAATTTTTCAGGTGGTTATTTCACAAAAGACTCTAAGACAATATTTAATTCTATTCCATTACCATCAAAAGAAACACCTGTAATTTACAATATTTTTGGTTCTATAGAAGCAGATCAGTCACTTATACTTAACCATAAAAAACTTTACGAAACAATTCAATATTTATTGCCTAAAAAATCATTGCCCGATAACATAGAATTATTTTTAAATGAAACTGCTAGTAGTTTTATTTTTTTAGGATTTAAATTCGATTCGTGGCAATACCAACTCCTTTGTCATAAACTTATTGTGAATTCCTCTAATAATGATTTGAAAACAAACATCAGTTCTACTAATATTATCGAAAATGAGAATGTTTCAATTATTATGAATGATTCATTCGCTATGAAATTTACGGCAGAAAACCCAATACAATGCATTCATAATATTATTAAATGTTGTGAGCAAATAGATTTGGAAAGTTTACGAACTAGAAATGAAAATAGTGCATACAGCACTTTTATATCCTACGCACGAAAAGACGATAGTAATTTAGAAAGAGAAAACATTGTAAATCTTATTGAAGATAAATTCAAGAACAATGTATGCAACCAAAATAACTTGTTTCAGCTCTTTAGAGATCGAAATGATTTAAAATATGGCGACAGCATCGATTCTTTTATGACTCATATTGGTATCGGAAAATCTGTTATTAGAGTCATTAGTCATAAATACCTCACTTCTATTTATTGTATGATCGAAGCTTATCGCATACACAATTATTCTGATGAAGACAAAAGAATCTTTACAATTATAATGAGCGATGCTGATATCCATTCAACAGATAGTATTTCAAAATATAAAAAATATTGGTTTGATAAATGCCAAATCATTTTAAAAGATCAAACCAAATTATCGAATGGAAATTATGACGATTATGTTAGCATTTATAGATTTATTGACACATTCCTAGCTGAACTTGCCGATCAGATTTATCTTGATTTAGACTATAGCGATATCTATATAAAAGACACAACAATATTGCCACAAGAGTTTATCATAAAAGATTCTAAAAAGCAAAAATTTGAAGAATTTATCCAAGAAGTATGCACTACAATGAAAAAGCAATAATCATGAAAAAAACGTATCGCTATCCGGGTGTAAATTATTTTACCACAAAAGACAGTGCCATTTTTTGTGGAAGAGAAGATGAAATTGATGCTTTTTATACACAAGTAATGTTAAATCGAACTCTTGTTTTACATGCCGATTCTGGAATTGGGAAAAGTTCTCTCATTCAGGCAGGTTTTTTACCTTTTTTAGATGAAAAACAAAATGAATCTGTATTACAAGATCCTAATTTCTCAAAATATTTACCAATTACAATCCGTTTTGATTCTTTAAAAAAAACTGCAAAAAATGAAGACAGACAAATCTCAATTAGTAAAGAAGATTTAATAGAGGATACATTAACAAAAATTAAAAGTGAATTTCCACGATTAAATAAGATTCAACTTCCTTTAAAAAAATACAATCCGGATTCTTTATGGTGGATTGCAAAAAAAATGGCCTCCGAAAAATTAAAATTATTATTAATATTTGATCAATTTGAAGAGATACAAGGTTATCCTCTTGAAACCATAAAATATTTTAAAGAAGAATTAGCAGAACTACTTAATACTGAAATGCCAAAACTAATCTATGAAAATATAAAAGAAGCAGCGTCAGAGATGAGTAGTAATGAAAATGCAAATGAGCAGGAAAAAAATGAGTTAAATAACATTATAAGTTTTTTTGAAAAACCGTTGGATGCCAAAGCCATTTTTATTGTTAGAGAAGATCGGTTAGGTACAATGACTTTACTGGCTGATTATTTTCCAAATATACTTAAAAATGACTTTATATTAAATCCATTATCTTTTCAAAATGCACTCATTGCATTAACCAAACCTGCATTAGTCGCTGGTGACTTCTATTCACCAAAATTTAAGTTTGAATCCGATGAATTAGTCACACACTTAATAAATGAGATTGCAGACAGTCAAACAGGTTTAATTGATCCGATACAAATTCAGATAGTGGCCACCAACATAGAAAAAAATTGCATTGAAAAAACAAAATTGCAACCTAATATTAATGAACCATATATAGTAACCGAAGAAGATATTCCAAATCTGGGAGATATTATAAACGAATTTTACAACAATTGTTGGGATATATTAAAATCAAAACTCGATCTCACTGAAGATCAGTTCGAGAGTAAAAAAAACAAAATTACTGATCTTTTGGTTGTAAATAATCGTAGAGACCTTGTTAATTCTGGGTGGATTATTGAAGCTCAAACTCAGGAAATCGACCAAAAAATAGTAGATGAATTACTCATGACCGGTTTATTACGAGTCGTTCTTTATGGAAGAGAAAAATATTATCAACTATGTCATGACCGGTTTATAAAACCAGTTTCAGAAGACCAGCAAAAACACGAGTTAATCCTAAAAGAAAAAGAAACAGAAAAACTCAAAAGGGATTTAGAAATAGAAAAGAAAGGAGCCTCAGACATAAAAGAACTTTATAGAAAAATTAAAATTAAGAATAAAATTAGCATTGGTATTGCCACTATATGTCTTTTATTATTTGGGCTTGTATTCATATCATATTATAACGTCGAGAAAATGAAAACTAAAAATATAGATTTGTCAAAAATATATGTTAAAAAAAATATAAATAGCGCAGATATTTTAATTGAAGATAAAGATTTTGATGCTGCAAAAGTGTATCTTGAAGAGGCTAAAATATTTTTAAAAAACTCCTTAATAGACTACAAAACAGACACTTTATATTTAGAAATTGAGAAAAAGATAAAAGATATTGATGAAAAATCTAAAAAAAACAAATAGATCATGAAAAATTTACTACGCATAATTTTACTATTTAATCTTACCGCTTATTCTCAAAATATCTCAGATAAAACTAGAGTATTTAAGAGCTACATCTCAGAAGGAGATAGATATATACCAAACAAAATAGATGAAGCAATCAAATCTTATAAGAAGGCAAGAAACTGGGCAATTCAATGGGATATGGCAAATACTTACGTAGATTTAGCAAGAAATAAAATAAATAACGCTGAAAATGATTTAAATAGTTTAAATGAAAGAATTGCATTGGGCGAAATAAAATCTAATGATATGATATTCCCTCGTAAAAAACCGACGATTCCTAAAACGAAAGTGCTATCAAAAATAGAAAAAAAATACAACTCCCTTTTAGAAGAAGCCAAAACGATTTATTCTGATTATGCAAAACTATTATTAGAAAACAACAAATTCACTGAAGCTGAAAAACTATATTCAAAAATTCTAAAATTTGAACCAGATAATACCGATGCAAAGTATAGTCTTTTTAGATTAGAATATAAAGAAGAGCTTGCAAAAACTGAAAAATTAGTAACAACAGAAAATAGTATTTATCAATTATTGCTTTATTTAAATTTTAGTCTGGAAAAAAAAGAGCCTGAATTAGCTAAGAGAATTACTCAAAAGATCTTAAGTGTCGAAGACAATCCTATTACAAGAGATGCTATTTCTAATAGTTACTATAAAAATACAGGTGATAGTCATTTCAAAGAATTGTTTTTATCTGATAATTCTAAAATAGCTGAATACAGAGATTACTATATTTATATAAAAGCTATACCTGGGAACAAGAATATTGATTTTTTAGAATATTATACAAATTTAGTTTCTCTCGATTTAGGATATTTAAAAACAAATCCCGTAGATATATATTTAGCGAAAGAACAAACATCAGAACATTACAATAATTTTGGTTGGTTTAGTTTATTGTGTCAAAAATATGATAATACATTAGAATATTTTAATAAAAGTATTGAGTACAGAAATGATAATAAAACTGCCGAGGGAAACATACCTCACGCATATTTGTTTACAAATCAATTTGAAAAAGCCAAAGAGCTCTATCTAAAACTTAAAGATCTTCAGTTTGATTCTTTTAGTGAATATAAAACTTTTAAAGAAGCTTTTTTAGGTGATTTTAAAGATTTTAGAAAAGCTGGTATTATCAATAATGATATGGATAAAATCCAAGCTTTATTGGAAGAATAAAAGCTAAAACTCTGAAGAGATTTAATTAAAAAATGATTTTAAAATTAACTCACTTTTAGAACGAGCAAAGATTTGTTAAATTAAATTTTAAACTTTATTTTTTTCTAGATTTCATTGATATTAACGATATCTATTCTCGCTCCTTTATTTTTTGCTATATCGATCATATGTGCTGTGCCTCCATTGCCATCTCCTTTTTTCATATCCCATAAAGCAATGAGTGTAATTTTTTTTTCTTTTGTTTGAAAGGCACAATCAAGCATCCATAAATTTACGGCAACCCATGCATCATTTTCAGTGATTTTGCTTCTTTCTAATGGTAGTATATGAACAGGCAATTTATTAATTAATCGATCAAAACGCATCTCCCATGTTTTTCCTGCAAATGAAACTGATTGTTTTTTAAATTCTTCAACAGGGTAAGCAAGATAAATTTCAGATTTTATACCTATTTCTTTACACAATTCATGAAATAATATATCTCCGCCACATGCTCCTCCTGCTATACCAATCAACACTTCGGTTTCTCTCTCTTTTTCTTTTATTAATTGCTTCAAAATCTCAGTTCTTACTAACATTTCTTTACTAGCAGAAAAACGTGGTTCTTTTCTGTCCTCTTTATCAATCATATGTCCTGCAAATAAAATTGTATGTTTCATATGTTGAAGTTCTTATTAAATATGTTATATGAAATTTCTAAAATGATCTTTATTCTTAACCTTATTTTTGTCAAGATGTCTTTCAGAGCTTCAATGCTTAAGTCAGCGCTATGCTTAAAATCAAAACACATAAAATCAATCTAACGATCCAACATTTCCTGTTCTGGTTAATACTCCCCAACTCTGGCTTTCTCCTTTAATCGCTCTTTTTATTGCCCTGAATAAAATGACATACATTAATTGACGGTATACAAATCGTTGCGGAATAAGCCAGATTAGTTTACTTAATTTTTCTTTTTCGAAAATAAAAGCAATCACACTCACCAACATATCAACAAACATAAATACTAGATAATAAATAGCTATTTTATGAAGACTGTCTGTGTCATTATGATTCCAGATTAAGCTTACGATCAGAATTAAATCTGCAAGAGGCGCAAAAATTGGAAGCAGGATTTGAAAAATCAAAACATTCGGCAGCGAAACCATCCCCAAACCTTTATATCTTGGATTAAAACAAGCATCACGATTTTTCCAGAAAGCCTGCATGATACCATAACTCCAACGAAAACGCTGTTTCATAAATTCATTCAAAGTCTCCGGAGCTTCGGTTACCGCTACAGCTTCGACACAATTTACAATTCGGTAATTATTGCGTAAAATCCTGATAGTCAAATCACAATCTTCGGCAAGTGTATCGGTTGTAAAACCTCCCGCAATTTCGATCGCTTCTTTTCTAAAAGCGCCAATAGCTCCAGGTACAACCGTAATTCCGTTAATTAAATCAAAAGCCCTTCTGTCAAAATTTTGTGCCGTAGTATATTCAATACTTTGCCATTTGGCCAGCATCGTATTCTCGTTTCCTACTTTTACATTTCCTGCAACGGCACCCACTTGTTCATTGTTTTTAAACTGCAAAGTAAAACACTTCATTAATTGCGAAAGAGCATCAGTTTTAAGTTGTGTATCAGCATCAATACAAATTACAAAATCACTTTGGGTTATTGCAATTCCGTGATTAAGCGCAGAGGCTTTACCTCCATTTACTTTTGTGTGCACTTTTATAATATCGTGGTTTTTAAATGCTGCATCAACTTTATTATAGGTGCTGTCTTTTGAACCGTCATCTACAAAAATAATATCAAAATTAGGATAATCTTGTCGGAGCAAATTATGAAGCGTTTTTACAGCATTTACTTCTTCATTATAAGCAGGCACAATAATGCTGACTTTTGGGTGAATATTTCCCGTTGTATTATAATGTAGTGGATGTTTATAGTCTTTCCATTTTTTCAGAAAAGCCATAATTGCCATCAGTAAAATACGGAAGAATCCTAACAGAATTGCGATCCAGAAAACTGCAGTTATAAAATGACCAAACCAATATCCTAAGTTAAAAATTATATTGTCAATCGTCATCAAACTGCCTTTAGCTTCAGGCATGATATCGTTTTTACTTTTTCCTAATAACTTAGAAACTGTTGTAAACTGAACTCCCTTGTCTTTAAAATATTTTATAATTCTTGGCAAAGCTTCTACGGTTGCTTCTCTGTTTCCGCCGGCATCATGAAGCAGGATAATTCCTTTGCTTGGGTCAGCTTCATATTCTCTTACAACTCTCGCGTAAACACTATCTGCAATAACACCTTTTTCCCAATCATTAGGATCAATGCTTTCTCCAACGGTATAATAATTTTGGGCTTTGCTCAGCGCAACAGGTCTTAGCTCAGCTTCTGTTGTTGGTTCGGCATCAGCGTTGTACGGAGCTCTAAAAAGCACTGTACTTCTTCCTGTAACAGCTTCTATTAATAACCGTGTAGTTTCCATTTCGGCAGAAGCCCGTTCTTTACTTACGATTGCAATATTAGGATGCGTAAAAGTATGGTTTCCTATTTCATGTCCTTCACTATAAATTCGCTGCAAAAGCGGAATATTATTTTCTCCCTGAAGTCCCACAACAAAAAAAGCGGCATGAATTTTTTCACGTTTTAAAATATCCAAAATTTGTGGCGTGTACGTTGGATCCGGACCGTCATCAAAAGTTAACAGAACTTCATTATGTACATTTCCAAACTTACTTATCACATATTTTGTTGGCAACTCTACATATTTTTCTTCTGTAATTATAGATTCGTTAGCATCTGTTTGAAGGTTGATTTTTCCCGGTTGAGGATCTGTCAATACATTCAGAATTTCTCCTTCACCAATATAATCCGGTGTTGAAAAACTCATGTGTACTTTTTCTAATGTTTTAAAATCAAATGCTGTTTTGTCAATGCTTTCGTTCGTTAAACTTCTATTATAAAAATGCCATAATCTGCCATCTTCGCTGCCTAATCTCCATAAAGCAGTTCCGGCCGTTCCATATTCATCTGCAAACCGAATGGTATTAAAATTAGTCGCCGCATCCGTAAAATAAACCTGATGCTTCTTCCCTCTTCCATCCGTATAATTAAAGGAATTATTATAACTGTTGTTGTTAAAAATTATATTTGCCCCGTATTGTTTTGCCAGTGATAATGCTTCATCATACGTTACGGTTACGGCTTCTTTGCCTACTTCCCAATCGTAACCATAACCGGCAAAACAAAGAATAATTTTGTTCGACGGAATTTCTTTTGCAATCTGATCCAAAATTCTTTCTATCCATTTCTGACTGCTTATTGCGCCGGGAACACTACCGCTATAATGTTCATCATAGGCCATAAGAAACATATAATCATTATATTTTGACAATGCTTTTATATTAAAATCTTCGTCATTTGCCATAATATCCTGCGTAACGATAAATCCCATGGCATGCAATTTATCGTAAAGTTCCTTCTGAAAAGCAATTATGGGTTCGTCACTGCTTTCTTTAAATTCTTCAAAATCAATATTAATTCCCTGAAGATTGTATTTTTTAAGGTTTTTGACAATATCATTAATCAGTCTTTCTCTTTTTGCTTCGTCGTGCAATATGCGATGAATCAAATCACCATCAAACTCCCCTTCTCCCTTAGAATCGTTGATATTATTGATAAGAGGAACAATTTTTATACCCGATTTTTTCATGATTTTTAATGCTGCAGTATCTATTTCTGTACGCAGCAAATCTGTTTTTGGGTCTATAAAAAACCATTCGGGAATAACCATATTGAGCTTGTCAACATTTTTTTGAAGTGAGAACAAACTTTGCGGATCCCAATCGACATAAAAAGCCGCACGAACTTGAGGAAAATCAATTGCCTGATTTTGTTTTTTTAGCTTTTCTATCTTTGCCTTAGATCTCAAAAAACTATCGAAACCTTTATATTTTCTAAGTTCCTTAGGCGTAAGTTCTGCCGGATTGATTGGGTTTACTAAATTTTGTGCCGAAGTATCATTCCCTAATATTGGCAAAGAAGGTTTTAGACCTCTGTGAAGTGTAATAATAAAAACAGGAATCAGCATAAGGATGAGAAAAATGATCAATCTGGTTGACCATTGAAAAGTTCTCCAGCGTAATTTTGTTTCAGTCTGAAATACTTGCTTTTTGTGATCCATAGTTTTTCATTTGATGCATAAATATACGTTATTTTTTGATTCTGTTGATTCTCAAAAAATATAACACATACGAAAATTCAGGTTAAAAATTTTATTCAAATTTAAAAGTTTAAAATGATTTAAAAAATCTGTGCGAATCATTTTAAACTGTAGCAAAAAAACATTTATTTCTGAGGAAGCAAATCATCTAAATCAGATAATCTGTAGAATTTAAGATCATTAAGTTTCATGTATTTACATATAAACTCCAGTGTTTCTATTTTTGTCTGATAATTTTCGGTTACGTTTTTGACTGGTTTATGTCCGCACAAAAGCAAAATCCTATTGTGTTTTTTAGCATAATCCAATAATTCTAAAACGTACGGAATACTAAAATGAACATGACTATTATCGATATCAAAAGCAAATACAATTTTCGAATTATTAAAATAACTGTCTTGCTTTTCCGGAAGTTCGCCTCCAAAAGCTCTTCCTCTAATAATCCTATATTTTGTAGACAAAGCTTTATCAAGTTCGTCTGATCTTTCTCCGTAAGGATATGCAAATGAAGTCGCTTTAAAAGAAAGCTTTTTCATAGAGGTAATCATTGGGTCTATTTCCTGATTCATATAAGCATGAATGCCATTTTGCTGAACAAATTTTACAGCATTATAATGATGATAGCCATGACCGGCAATTTCATGTCCTTCTTTTTGCATTTCAAGAAGTTTTTTTATTTGGGGAGCTCCAATAGAATCAATTCTGCAAACATTAAAAGTCGCTTTCCATCCGTATTTTTTCAAAGCCTGATCTGCTTCAAACCATTCATCAACATACGCATCATCAAAAGATAAAATTACGCCTGCCTTATAAGTTTTTGGCTCTGGTTTTTGTTTTTTGGTGTCGCAGGAAAAAGAAGTAACCAATATTAAAAATAGCATTGTTTTAGTAAAGAATAGCTTCATAAATGTAAATTTCGATTAAGATAAACGACCATATAAAATTCAAAATGAAAAATACATCATTTTTTAATTTTAAAGATACATATTTCATTAATTAAAATTCATTTTCATTCTTATTTATAACAAACAGTTGCTTATTTAATATAAGATTTTATTAAGCTTTATCAAAAAATAACTTAACTTGTAAAAGTTTCAATTTTACAAATAAAATGTTTTTATGTCAGGATCTACAGAATCCCTTGAGGAATTTTACAAGCAAAAATTTAAGGATCTATCAGAGAATTTTAAAAAAGATATCGGACAGTTTAATGTGTTTCGTATTGAAGACAGAATCGCTGAAGGTGTGACGTCTCCATCTTATATTAGAAGAGATTTCTATAAAATTATGCTGTTTCAGGGTAAAAATGTCTTTCATTATGCCGATAAAAGTATTGAGGTAAGCAATAATACTTTGCTGTTTTTTAATCCTCGTGTTCCTTATACTTATGATGTCCTTGACCCTGATACAAAAGGTTATTTTTGTGTTTTTAAAGAGGAGTTCTTTCATGAAAGTTTCCGAATTAACCTTAATGAATTGCCTTTATTCAGTACCGGTACTGTACCTGTTTTTAAACTAGATCCGGCACTCAATTCTGAAGTTGAAAGCATTTTCAAAAAGATTTTTAATACTTTAAACACAGACTATATTTATAAATATGAATTAATTAAAAGCTACGTTAGTGAATTAATTTATCTTTCGATTCAACTTAAACCTATTGAAGAAGTTTTTCAGCATCCAGATGCCAGTTCCAGGATTACGACTTTGTTTATTGAATTGCTCGAACGTCAATTTCCTATTGACTCGACTTTACAGCGTTTCGAATTGCGTTCTCCCAAAGCCATTGCAGATCGACTTTCTATTCATGTAAATTATTTAAACAGAGCTGTCAAAAAACATAGCGGCAGAACCACGACAGAACATGTTTTTGAAAGATTAATTGCAGAGGCAAAAATATTATTAAAACACACCAATTGGAATATTGCAGAAATTAGCTATGTCCTTGGATTTGAAGATCAGGCTCATTTTAATAAATTTTTCAAAAAAAACACCAAAGTAAATCCATCTGCCTTTAGGCAGGTTTGAATTTGACAATAATTGGTTTGATTACAACAAAATCCTAAACTCATGACAACTCTATCTTTGCCTAAAAATAGAAAACATGAAAAAAACAAAAGTTTGGTATATTACAGGAGCATCTAAAGGAATGGGATTATCAGTAACGAGACAATTATTAAAAAAAGGATACTTCGTTGCTGCAACTTCGAGATCAATTGCTTCATTCGAACAGTTTAAAGAGTATGGAGATCATTTTCTTCCACTTGAAGTAGATTTAAAAAGTGAAATTTCGATCGCAGCATCTTTTAAAAAAGTACACGAAAAATTCGGCCAACTGGATGTTGTCATAAACAATGCAGGTTATGGCTTAGGTGGTGCACTCGAAGAACTTACAACTGAAGAAATCATTGAAAATTTTGAGGTTAATTTTTTTGCGGTTGTCAGAGTCGTTCAACAATCCTTGCCTTATTTAAGAAAACAACGCTCAGGACATATTATTAATATTTCTTCTATAGCAGGTTTTGCTCCGGGATCAGGATGGTCAATGTATTGTGCTGCTAAATTTGCAGTTAGCGGCTTATCAGAGGCTCTTGCTAATGATTTAAAACCATTAGGCATAAATGTTACTAATGTTTTACCAGGATGGTTTAGAACCAATTTTGCCAATGCAGACGCTATAGCCTACAACAAAAACCAGATTGATGATTATAGTTATCTACGTGAATCTCGTAAAAAAATGAATAATATGGATGGTGTTCAGCTTGGAAACCCGGATAAAATAGCAGATACATTTTTGGAATTAACAAATAGCCAAAATCCCGCTGTTAATTTATTTTTAGGAAGTGATGCTTATAATCGTGCAAAAAATAAATTGCAACAAACAAATGATGAAATGGCTATCTGGAAAGATGTATCTCACTCTACTGATTTTTAACTTTTGGAATTTTTTGTTTTTTTGCGAGAGGTCATACTTTTAATTACTTTTATAATCTATAACTTGAGTAGTTTCGACTGAATTATAAAGAAATAAGACTCTTGATTAAAAACACGCCAATTATATTCACTTATGAATAAAGTATTATTAGTTGAAGACGATCCGAGAGTTGCCTCTTTTATTACAAGAGGACTCGAAGAACATCTTTATGAGGTTAAAACAATTACAAAAGGTTTTGATGCCATAAAAGAAGTTATGGAGAATGAATATAATATTATTATTCTCGATATTATGCTTCCGGATATTACAGGATTTGAAGTTTGTGAAGTTTTAAGAAGCAGAAAAATAATCGTACCAATTCTTATTTTGAGCGCGCTCGATACGCCGCACGAAAAAGTAAAAGGTTTGCAAGCCGGAGCCGATGATTATCTGGCCAAACCTTTTTTGTTTGAAGAATTGCTGGCGAGAATAAATGCGCAGCTTCGTCGTGCTGAATTTAGCAACGGAATTCTCGATTTTCAGTCGTATGCCGGAGTCGAAATTAATATGAAAGAACAAAGCGCTTCAAGAGACGGAAAAGAACTAAACCTGTCCTCGAGAGAATTGAAGCTTTTGATCTTTTTTATGAAAAACCGTGAAAAAGCTTTATCCCGAATTGAAATTGCACAAGCGGTTTGGAATATCGATTTTGATACTACATCAAATACTATCGATGTTTATATTAATTATTTAAGAAATAAAATAGATAAAAACTTCCCTACTCCATTGATTCATACTATAAAAGGAACAGGATATATGCTCAAACAAAAGAGTTATGAATCTTAAAAATAAGTTAGCCGTTAATTCTACTTTACTTTTTGCTTTTATAGTCGGACTTCTTATGGCCGGATCTTTTTTATTGTTCAGAAGTCACATGAAAGATCTTTATTTTGATAATCTTGAAGATCATGCAATGACAACGGCTCTTTTTTATTTTGAAAAAGATGAGATAAAAGAAATTAGCAGCGAGCGTTATCGTCAAATTGAACTGCAGTATAATAGAATCAATAATGAATCGATACGGGTTTATGACGCGAAAACAAAAAAGCTTTTTTTACAAGATAATATTGGTATTACATTAAGTGATCAATATTTAAACGCTATCAGAAAAAACAAAATTCAAACCTTTACGATAAACAACAGGCAGTTTGTCGGGTTATTTTATAAAGACAATCAGGGCGATTTTATCATTGTTGTTTCAGGAATCGATCGTGCCGGAAACAGACAGCTTGAAATACTTGGGTTTATGTTTATTCTGTTTTATTTGGCTGGAATTCCTTTAAATTATCTTTTAGGAACTTTTTTAGCCAAACAAACATTCCGACCTTTTACAGAAGTGATTGCGAAAGTAAATACCATAACAACCGAAAATCTTCATTCGAGATTAGAAGTTCCGCAAACGAATCGTAAAGATGAAATTAAAGAATTGGTTACCACTTTCAATTATCTTTTAGAGAGATTGGAAAGTGGCATTATGATTCAGAATAATTTCCTAAAAAACGCTTCGCACGAATTAAAAACGCCGCTTACTATTATTATTGGTGATATCGATGTTTCGCTGCAACAGCCAAGAACGAACGAACAATACGAAGAAATATTAAAATCACTGCGAAAAGATACTTTACATCTTAAAGCAACTTTAGAAGGACTTTTGGTTTTATCGGGATTGGAACTTTCTGAACCGCAACAAATGGAAACCATCAGAATAGATGAAATATTATGGAATGTTCTGGAGAAAAAAGCCATCGAATATCCGGAATCTAAAGTTGCTGTAAATCTTAATGAAATTGCAGAGCATGAAGATTTGCTTTCTGTTTACGCCAATAAACACATGCTTTTTATTGCCTTGTATAACTTATTGGATAATGCCATAAAATTTTCATTACCTGAACAGGTTAATGTTTTTGCACTTTCAGAAAAAGGCAAACTTCTTATAAAGATTACCGATAAAGGTCCCGGAATTTCTGAAAGTGATAAAGATTCTATTTTTGATCTTTTTTTTAGAAATGATAATACGCGTCATATTCAAGGACAAGGATTAGGGCTTTTTATAACGATGCAAATTCTCAAACTTCATAATATTACTTTACTGGTAGATTCTGAACTCGGAAAAGGCACTTCGTTTTCTTTGGTATTTCCTTAAATATCGGGCAAAGAGAATTGAGTAAAGTTTTTTTTCTCTCGCAGATTTTGCAGATTAAACAGATTTTTTTTCTTCTCAAATTTTATAAAAATTTAAAATTATATCTGCCCAATCTGCAAAATCTGCGAGAGAGAAAATTCAACACATCCTAAAAAATAAAAATCAGTTTAAATCTGCCTAAATCTATCTAAATCTGCGTGAAAAATTCGTAAGCATTAATATCGTTTTTCGCAATCGGTAACATTTGCTTAACACTCTAATCTTTTTCTAATCTACTTTAAATACAACTCTAATCTACTATTTTAGAGAGTTTTACATAAACTATTGATTTTAAAGCGATAAATCTGTTTTAAGAAAATAACATCTTCTTGATTTTAAATTAACAATGAATTGTTTTATGATTTTAAGTTAACAAAAGCGTTAAATCTGATTGAAACAAAGGGAGTTTCTTTGTCAAATAAAAACTAAAAACAACATGACAAAACTAAGACTCTTTTTTTCGGCTTTAATGCTTCTCGTTATGGGAAACATTTTTGCCCAAATTACAACCTCTTCTTTATCTGCAAAGGTTAACGATGGTACAAGCCCTCTTATCGATGCAGAAGTTACTTTAACACATTTGCCTACCAACTCAGTTTACAGAGCTGTAACGGATAAACAAGGTAGATTTAGTTTCGAAAATTTAAATGCCGGTGGCCCTTACGAACTGGAAATAAAAAGTAAAGACACCAAAGATTATTCTAATGCCCAAATATTTTTAGCTCTTGGCGACAATGATTTACCAACAATTGTAGTTAGCAAAGCTGATAATAATGTATTGGAAGAAGTGGTGATTACAAGTTCTAAACCTTCTTCTAAAAACAACGGGACTAATATTAATGAAAAACAAGTAAATGGTCTTCCGTTAATCAACAGAGGAATTCAGGATGTTACAAAACTGGTTCCGCAGAGTTCTAACAACTCTTTTGCAGGAACCAATTTCAGATACAATAACGTAACTATTGACGGTTCGATAAATAATGATGCGATTGGTTTCAGTCCTTCTTTAGGAGGTCAGTCGGGAACTTCCGGAATGCCGGGAAGCAGTACAAGATCTAATTCTATCAGTTTAGATGCGATACAGGATATTCAGGTTTATATTGCTCCTTACGATATTAAATTAGGAAACTTTTTAGGCGGAAGTGTAAATGCCGTAACAAGAAGCGGTACAAATGAAGTAAGCGGATCTATTTATAGTTATGGTAGAAATGCAGCTCTTACAGGTCCAAATAATGCTGGTGACGGTTCTAAAATGCCAAGTTCTTTTGGTGATTATCAGGTAGGTTTTAGATTGGGATTGCCAATTGTAAAAGATAAATTATTCTTTTTTACAAATATGGAATATGCTGAAAGAACTGACCCATTGTTTTACAACGCCGGATCAACAGATTCAAGCGGAAAATTAACTTCTTTAGTGGATAACGCTACTGCAGAACAAATTTCAAGTTTTGTAAAAGCTAATTACGGATTTGATCCGGGAAGTTATGGTTCTTATAATAACTTTGCAAAAAGCCAAAAATTCTTCAATAAGTTAGATTGGAAAATTAATGACAAACATTCTCTTTCGTTAAGAAACAACACCGTTATTTCTCAAGCTTCTAATTTGGAGCGTGATGCTGCAAATTTCAGGTTTTCAAGTATGGATTTTACGCAAAAAAACCAATCTATTAGTACTGTTTTAGAATTAAAAAGTCATTTTAACAGTCAGTGGTCAAACTCATTCATTGCCAGTTATTCTGCCATTAAAGATTATCGTGACCCAAAATCAAGCAATGTTATGTTTCCCCAAGCAGAAATTGGTTATAACGGAGGAACTATTTTCTTAGGAAATGATCGTGAAGCTACTGTTTTTAATATGAAACAAAACACAGCTGAAATCACTGACAATCTTACTTATAAAACCGGAAACCATACTTTATTGTTTGGTACGCACAATGAATTCTATGACATTAATTACGGATTTGTAAATGCGCTTAACGGAAGAGTTTCATATAAATCTTTAGATGATTTCTACAACAAACTTCCTACTCGTGTTCGTGGAACGTATCCTTTTGATGGTTCTACAAGAGATGATATTTTTAATAATCCCTATGCTAAATTCAAAGTAAACCTTTATAGTTTTTATGTACAGGATGAGATTAGAATTGGAAACAAATTGAAAGTTACGCCTGGTGTGAGAATTGATTATACTGATTTGCCAACAAAACCAAACTTAAGTTCGCAAGTACAAAATTCTCCTGCTGATCCTAATTATGGTACAACATATTCTTATACGCCATTAAATCAGATAAAAAACAACTTTTTTAGTACAGCTTTAGTTTCTCCAAGAATAGGATTTACTTATAATGTAGACGAAGATAAAACGCTTGTTTTAAGAGGTGGATCTGGAGTATTTACAGGTAGAATTCCGTTTGCATGGTTAGGATATGCTTATTATAATGATGGAGTTGGTTACGGAAGTTATGATAAAAATAACTTAACTGCGGCGCAAGTTACAGCTGCCGGAGATCCTTTGGCAAACAACGGATTAAATGGATATCACGATGCAACACCAAAAGTGCAGGCAGATTTAGTTGATAATAAATTTAAAATGCCGGCTGTTTTAAGAAACTCTCTTGCGATTGATAAAATCATCGACGGATATAAATTTACGACTGAAGGTATTTATACAAAAGTAATTCGTGATCTTGAATTTCAACAAGTAAATAAAACGGATAACCCAACTTATTTTTCTTATGATACCAATCACCAAATGCCAATTTATGCGGCTAATATAAATGCTGCTTTTTCAAATGCTTATTTATTGTCAAATACAAATAAAGGATACCGATACAGCATTACTGAGATGATCTCAAAAACGTATGATTTTGGTCTTAACTTTATGGTTGCTTATACTTATGGAGATTCTCGAGATGTTACAAACGGAATTCGTAACTCTATGGAAAGTAACTTTCAAATGAACCAGTCATTGACACCAAATGATCCTCAATTGGCAACTTCTAACTTTAATATCAAACACAGAATTGTTTCTAATGTAGGATATGCTTTAAAATTGGCTGACAATAATACTTTCTCTGCAAATGTATATTTTAATGCTCAATCAGGAAATCCGTTTTCATGGGGATTTGTAAACTCAACAATTGCCGGAACAGGACAAGCAGCAGGATTGGCTTATGTCTTTAAAGATGCAACAGAAGCTGCTAAATATATTGGAGTAAGTTCTACTGGAGTTCCTTCAGCAACTGCGGCACAACAAGTTGCAGATTACGAAGCTTTTATTAACGGAAATGATTATTTGAAAAGCAGAAGAGGAAACTTCACAGAAAGAAATGGCGACACTACACCATGGAACATTCAGGCTGATTTGAAATTAATGGATGAAATTAAAGTTTCAAAAGTAGGAACATTCCAGATTTCATTTAGCATGGCCAATATCGGAAACCTTATCAATAAAGATTGGGGAAGAAGTTATTTTGTTCCAAACACATATAATTCAACAGCAAATTTAGGTTTAACAAAATCAGGAAATTTAGGCGGAGTTGCTACTGGCGATCCAACATATACTTTCCAAAAACCTACATCATCACCTTACACTGTAGATCAATTAGCCTCAAGATTTCAAGGACAACTTGGAGTTAGGTATTCGTTCTAGAGATTGTGTTTTATTTTATTTTTTTAATCGTCCCCCAGTTTCTTATCGCTTGAAACTGGGGGACTTTTAAATTAGAATCTATCCAAGTTCATTACTTTACTCCAGACGGCTATAAAATCATTTATAAACTTCTCTTTTGCATCTGCACTGGCATATACTTCGGCAATAGCTCTTAATTCAGAATTAGATCCAAAAACCAAATCGGCACGAGTTCCTGTCCATTTTAGCTGATTAGTAGTACGATCACTGCCGGAATAAATTTCTTTGTCTGACGATAAAGCCTGCCATTTTGTATTCATGTCCAGCAGGTTTACAAAGAAATCATTTGTAAGTTGTCCGGGACGATTTGTAAAGACTCCGTTTTTTGAACCATCTGTATTAATTTCAAGCACTCGCAATCCGCCCAAAAGCACGGTCAGTTCAGGAGCCGTAAGCGTTAACAAATGAGCTTTATCAATTAGCAGTTCTTCTGTAAATACAGCAGATTTACTTTTTCTGTAATTTCGAAATCCATCAGCTTTAGGCTCTAAAAAGCCAATTGATTCAATATCGGTTTGTTCTTGTGAGGCATCCATACGTCCTGGGAAAAAAGGAACGGTAACTGGACTTCCTGCATCTTCTGCTGCTTTTTCTATACTTGCACAGCCGGCTAAAACTATTAAATCTGCTAATGAAACTTTTTTACCATTTTGTTGTACAGTATCAAATTCTCTTCGAATTGCTTCAAGTTTATCTAAGACATTTTTAAGTTGGGCAGGATTATTAACTTCCCAGTCTTTTTGCGGAGCCAATCGTATGCGGGCACCATTGGCACCGCCGCGTTTATCAGATCCTCTAAATGTTGATGCAGACGCCCACGCAGTTTGAACCATTTGGGATACACTTAATCCTGATGCTCTTATTTTTTTCTTTAATTCACTTATGTCATTTTCATCTATCAGCACATGATCAACTTTAGGAATTGGATCCTGCCATAATAATTCTTCCTGAGGAACATCTGTTCCCAAATAACGGGCACGTGGCCCCATATCGCGATGTGTGAGTTTAAACCATGCACGTGCAAATGCATCTGCAAACTCATCAGGATTTTCAAGGAAGTGACGTGATATTTTTTCGTAAACAGGATCTAATCGTAACGATAAATCTGTCGTCAGCATTGTTGGCAAATGTTTTTTGTTGCTATCAAAAGCATCCGGAATAATTGCTTCTGCATTTTTAGCCACCCATTGATGTGCGCCTCCGGGACTTTTAGAAAGTTCCCATTCAAAACCAAATAAATTTTCAAAAAAGTTATTACTCCATTGTGTTGGCGTTTTTGTCCAGATAACTTCCAATCCACTTGTAATTGCGTCGGCACCTTTGCCAGAACCAAAACTATTTTTCCAGCCAAATCCTTGTAATTCTAAATCTGCTGCTTCAGGTTCTTTCCCTACATGATCAGAAGGAGCAGCTCCGTGGGTTTTTCCAAAAGTATGACCACCAGCAATTAATGCAACTGTTTCTTCATCGTTCATGGCCATGCGTCCAAAAGTATCCCTTATATCTTTTGCCGCAGCAATAGGATCGGGATTACCGTCAGGACCTTCCGGATTTACATATATAAGTCCCATTTGAACAGCGGCCAGTGGTTTTTCCAGATTTCTCGAGTGTATGTCACCATCGGCATTATCATCAGATGCCACAACGCCATGCTCTTTTGGTACACCTTCTGAACCGTGTCCGTAACGAATATCTCCTCCAAGCCATACATTTTCAGCTCCCCAATAAACGGCTTCATCAGGTTCCCATACATCTTCTCGCCCTCCTGCAAAACCAAATGTTTTAAAACCCATCGATTCTAAAGCAATATTTCCTGCAAATATCATTAAATCAGCCCACGAGATTTTTTGTCCATATTTTTGTTTAATTGGCCATAACAATCTACGTGCTTTATCTAAACTTACATTATCAGGCCAACTGTTTAGCGGCGCAAAACGCTGCTGTCCGGCTCCTGCACCACCTCGGCCGTCACCTACTCTATATGTGCCCGCACTGTGCCATGCCATTCGAATAAACAAACCGCCATAATGACCAAAATCAGCAGGCCACCATTCTTGTGAGTCGGTCATAAGAATATGTAAATCTTTCTTTACCGCTTCAAGATCAAGTTCATTAAATGCCTGAGCATAATTAAAATCTTTATTCAGAGGATCTGATAGTGGTGAATGCTGTCTAAGAATATTAATTTTTAGTTGATTTGGCCACCAATCCCGATTTTTTGTTCCGTTTCCTGATGTATTACTTGTACCATCGTTATGAAAGGGACATTTGCTAATTTCATTATTACTCTCCATAATTGTCATTTTTAAGATTACGTAGATTACTAATTTTCAATTAATTGTAATCAAAAATACTAATTAATAAAAAAAGTTGTATAGCAATTAAATATTAAATTATTTTATTTCTATAGAAAAAATCTATAATCAGCATTTTAGATCTTTTGGGCAAACAATCAATTCAATTAGCTTAGCATAAAATGATAATTATATAATTCTTGATTTAAATTTTATAAAAAAATATTTATCGCCTATTTTATTTTTGGACATATCAATAATTTAAATTAAATATTATGGACACAAAAAATGCAAATCAAAATGCCATCAAAAAAAATGATGACACTGATAAAAAAGCTGATGGTTCCAAAAATACAAACCATAAATCAGCTAAAAATTCTGAAAAAACAGGAAATAAAAAGGACGCGAAAAAATAATTTCTGAATCAGAAAATTATGAATCGCATAGTAGCAATTGTCCGGGAGACAATTTTTAAAAGATTTAAGAAATCTAAATTACCTGCTGATTATAATACGCAGACTGTAGAAGAATTTATAAGCGATGATCCAAATCATAACCAAAATAAAGATGTAGATCCGGCAGAAAATTTAGAGGGCAAAAATGAACAAAAATAAAATGCATTTTATTTTTGTTCATTTTAGAACTATTATTTATAAAATCGTTTTTAACGTTTTATAGAATTGCAAGATGGCTTATGTATAGAATATCTCACAAAAGATCACTCATAATTTTATATCATGGAAAATACAGCAAATACAGAAACTACAAATCAATCAATAGAAAATACAATTAATTATTACCCTTCAGTTTATTTTGTATGCGCCGGACTAGGAACGTTAGCAATTGGATCAGCTTTAAAAATGCTGGGACAAAATCAGATAGGTTCTACTATTAGAAAATTTACAATACCGCTAATGGCAATTGGTTTATACAAAATAGTATCAAATAATTCTTCGACTAATTCTTCAACGAAAAACACAGAAGAAACAATTGAAAAAGAAAATGAAAATAAACCAGAATAATTAAGAATTGTACTTCCCTTATTCACGTTCTTTTAAAACTATTTTTTTGAGTTATACTACTTAATTAATGATTACGCTACTAATCAATAAAGGGATATTGGAAGTACATTCTTTCTTTTAATAAATATATTAAAATAATAAATTCGATCTTTTACTTATATGTGCTTCCTTGTTTTTCAACAATATTTTTGCTGATATTTAATAAAGCTGAAGACTTGGAAGTACATTCTTTTAACTACCAAATTTTAAAAACTGAAGTGTTTCATTATACAATTGATAACGGCTTTTTTCAAGGTGCATAACATGAGTTCCTTTTTTGATCACAATGTATTTTTTATAAGGTACATTTTCTAAGGAAGAAAATAATTTTTCATCATCGGCATTATTTGGGTATTTATCCCATTCACCTCTTACTACTAAAGTTGATACTTTTATATCAGCAGGATTATAATAAGGCTTATTGTGTAATAAATCTTCGACATCTTGTGATGGTCCTGATGGAAAACGAACACTTTTCAATTTATATTTTTCAGCTAAAGGATCTGACTTTAGCCAGATATTGCCCCAATTTTTAAATATTTCCGGTTCTAATTGACAACTCTTTTTTTCAGGTGTTAAAGCTTTCATTGCATTTATTCTTTCTTCAGGCGTCATCAATTCAAAAGAGCTTTCTATTTTTTCAGTTGCAGAAGTATCATCTCTTTGGGTTATAGCAGCAAATAAAACCAATTTAGAAACTTTATCAGGAAATTTTGCTGCATAAAGAGCTGCAACAGAACCGCCCCACGAGTGACCAATTAAATACACTTTTGTTTTGCCAGTTCTTTTTATAATTAAATCAACTGCTTTATCTACATCTTGACAAACATCAAAAACTCTTCCAACGGGTTTAGCTGTTGCTGAATTTGTTTCCATTTCAGGATAACGATCTGCATTTCCATAACCTAAAAAATCAAGCGCATACACATCATATCCATTTTCTGACATGTTATCAATCCATGAATAATTGTTCATCTTAAAACCAAAAGACAAAGCAGAACCAAATGAAGAGCCATGCAAAAAAAGAATAGCAAAGTCATTTGAAGCAACAGTAGATTCTTTATGTATTAAAGCAATTTTTAGTCCTGAAATATGGCTTTCAGTTTTCAATATTTCATAGTCAGGATTGTTTTGGGCATTCATTGCTGTTGTAAAAAAGGCCAACGATAAGAAAGTGGTAATTTGTTTCATTTTCAGTTTTTTATAAATGCAAAGTTTAAAAAACAGAACCTTTGACAGTTCATTTTATATTGAACTATAAACTGCTAAAAACCTTGCTAATAAATTAAGATTGTATCTACTGAAATTTCGATTTATAAAACTGTAAATCATATAATTACAAAGTAATTTATTATAAAAAAAAATCATGCAACATTTATATATTTAATCATTATAAACAATTAAACTTTACTATTATGAAAACTTCAAACAATAAAAAAAATACTGACAATGCTAAGTCAGCAGAAAAGAAAAATTATAAAAAAGAAACTGAATCTGAGAACAGTATCAAATCTAAATCTGATATAAAAAAGGGGGTGATGAGAAACAAAATCAAGAAGCAAAATTAAAACAACATCATTTAAATTCTTCTTTATATCATTCAATTACCATTATAAATTCCCCTGAAATTAATCGAAATTCCAGACGCAAAAGCAATACTCTTAAGTGGGATGATGAAGATGATTTTGATGAAAGGACTGATCAAACTTCTTAAATCATTTAATCAATGAAAATCAATTTTGAAAGCCGTATAAAAAAGTAGCGGCTTTTTTTTTATCCATATTATAAAATTTTAAGATTTATATTTAAAACATGGGAATTATGTAACAAAAAATAAAAATTATGTAAATATGATTTTAAGTGTGATTTTACATTTACTAATGTTAAAAGAAAAAGATTATAAAAATATTGAGAATAAGAAACTAAAAAAATAAGAATTATTCTCGTCTTTTTTTATTGCAATTTTATAAATCAATCCATATTAAATTGTTATGCCTAAGATTATACACGTGATAAAAAAGAAAACTATGTGTCATCTGTCAGATTCGCTGACAACCAAAATAATGAATTAATTTACCAGTAATTTTAAAAAAGCTTGTTTTATAACAAGCTTTTTTTACCATCAAAATCAAAAAACATGCAAAAAAATCTTACGCTCTCTTTTCTACTCTTATCTAATGCAACAATTGTATCATTATTCTGCAGAATAAGTAACCCTGCAATTGTATCTCATTTACCATAAAATCAATATGAAATATAAAAACATATTACAAATCGATGACGATGATGATGATTGTGTCTTTTTTTTAGAAGCACTGAAAGAAGTTTCTACTGCAGCTTATACAGCTATTCATAATCCCGTTCAGGCTTTAGGTCAGCTTATTAATAAGGAAATACGACCCGATCTAATTTTTCTTGACATTAACATGCCTGTTATGAATGGAATGGAATTGCTGGCTGAAATTAAAAAAAATGAGCCTCTTAAAAATATACCTGTAATCATATTTTCAACATCGATACCTTTTGAGATAAAAAGCAAAGTGAATGATCTTGGTATTTTAGATTATTACATTAAACCAAATGATTTTGGTGTTTTGAAAATGCTATTAAAGAATCTAATATAAAAGACCTATGTCTCTTCTTGATAATAATCTGATTAAAGTAGAATTCATTGCTTTTATTTAAGAATATCCTTTGAGTGAAGCAATAAATAATTTCTTCATAATACTGATTTTTAAGTGATTAAAATAAAAACTTTTATAAGACTAAATTTTTAAAAAGATTCAATTCAAAATTTTATATTTTTGAAAATAATGCTTACGTCTTTTCCATTCATAAAAAGGCTTTTTTAAATGTAAAAGACTTCATACCTTTGATATTAATATTTTTTTTTCAATGAAATTTTCTGAAAATAAGGAACCACAAAAAACAATCCAGGATTTTCCCGTAGTTGGTATTGGCGCCTCTGCCGGGGGATTAGATGCATTTAAAAAAATTCTTAAAGCGATACCAAAAAATTCAGGAATGGCATACGTCATTGTACAGCATTTATCTCCTGATTACCCAAGTATGCTGACTGAAATTTTATCTCAAAGCGCTGAAATTCCAGTTCATGAAATCATTAATGATATTAATCTTTCTCCCAACCATATTTATATTATTCCCGAAAATAATAATCTAATTGCTCAGGATGGTATTCTAAAATTACAGAAAAGAACACGCAATGACAGAAATGCCAGTATAGATATCTTTTTTGAATCTTTGGCACATGTTCATAAAAGTTTTGCCATTGGTGTAATTCTTTCCGGTACCGCTTTTGATGGTACTTTTGGATTAAAAAAAATAAAAGAACTGGGCGGGGTAACTATTGCACAGGATCCCGAGACCGCTTCATTTAAAGGAATGCCGCAAAGTGCTATCGACGCTGATGTTGTCGATTATATATTGCCTCCCGAACTTATACCGGAGCAATTATTACAAATACAAAAAAGTTATACGGTTAATCACGCATACGGTGACGAAGAACATATTCCAAAAAATGAGGAAGAGACTTTACATCAAATCCTAAATCTTGTTTATTTAAGAACGGGAAATAACTTCAGTCATTATAAACAACCTACAATAAGACGACGCATCGCCAGAAGAATGGTTGTGGTTCACAAAGAAACTTTACAAGATTACTATCATTGGCTTAGAAATGATAAAACAGAACAAGATCATCTGTTTAATGATTTTCTAATTCCTGTTACTTATTTTTTCAGGGATACTTCATTTTTTGAATCATTGCCGGAACTTATTTTTCCGCAATTAATTCAAAATACAACAAATAACAATTTACGTATTTGGGTTGCAGGATGTGCAACCGGTGAAGAGGCATATTCACTAGCCATAAGCATTCATGAATTCCTGGTTAAAAGAAACAATAAAGATATAAAGGTTCAGATTTTTGCTTCGGATATTTCAGAAAAATGCATTACTAAAGCGCGAACCGGTATTTATTCTGAGCAGGATGTACAACATGTTTCTCCGATGAGACTTCAAAATTATTTTACAAAACGCGATGGACATTATCATATCAATAAAACGATACGCGATATGTGCATCTTTGCGGTACATAATTTTATCAAAGATCCTCCATTTGCCAGAATAGATTTAATATCCTGCAGAAATGTATTGATTTATCTGGATGCCTTTTTACAAAATAAAGTTTTAGGATCATTTCATTATTCTTTGAAGGAAAAAGGAATATTATTTCTTGGAAAATCAGAAACAACAACCAATGCACAAAACTTGTTTGAACCCATTGGAAGAAATGAAAAAATATACACACGCAAATTTACTCCTTCACGTTATGTACCCGAAGCTTTTAAACCTTCAAGTAATAGTACACGTGAAAAAACAGAAATAATTGTAAAGAGAAATCTGCCTGAAGTAGATTTTAGAAAAATTGCTTCTGATATTTTATTTTTAAAATATACTCCGGCAAGTGTAATTATAAATGAACATCTCGAAATTGTTCATTTTCATGGCGATACAAGTTATTTTTTATTGCCATCGCCTGGTAAACCTAATTTTAATGTTTTAAAAATGGCTCGCGAAGGTATCAGTTTTGCACTTCGTAATGCTATTTTAAAAATAAAAAAGGATAAAAAAACAGTTATTAAAGAAAATATAATTGTTAAAGACCAGCCTTATATCGCATCATTTGAAGTACTTACTATTCCAAATGACGAAGAACATATTATGATCCTTTTTCACAAAAAACCAATTCCTGAATTGGAAAGTGAAGGCAATATAAAAAGAAAGAGTTCAGATCAGCTTCGTATTACTGAACTTGAAAATGAATTGTCCCAGTTGCGTGAAGATATTAAAAGGGTTACAGAAGAGCAACAGACTGCATTTGAAGAATTACAAACTACAAACGAAGAATTATTAAGCAGTAGTGAAGAACTACAGGCTATGAATGAGGAACTCGAAACTTCAACTGAAGAACTCCAGTCGAATAATGAAGAATTGATGTGCGTGAATGACGAATTAATGGACCGTCAGGAACAATTAATTTCGATGAGAAATTATTCTGAATCGATTTTTAAAACCATTCGTGAACCTTTACTTATCATTGACAGAGATTTTTTTGTTAAAAGTGCCAATCCTTCATTTTATAAATATTTTCAAACTACAGAAGATCAAATAGAAGGACGTTCATTTTTTGAAATTGGTGATTGTCAATGGAATATTCCG
This sequence comes from Flavobacterium sp. LC2016-13, assembly GCF_009707955.1. GTDB lineage: Bacteria > Bacteroidota > Bacteroidia > Flavobacteriales > Flavobacteriaceae > Flavobacterium. The sequence continues at coordinate 73,454 of NZ_WMDQ01000003.1, forward strand.
GAGTTTAAAGAGCTTATATTTAAAATACTCAGCGAAAAAACAAACATTGAAGATTTTAAAGTCGATACCATGTGCAAAGGAATCGGCAAAAAAATAATGATGGTAAATGCCCGACGCATACTTAATGCCAAACCTTCAGGCATGATTCTCCTGGCGCTGGAAGATATTACTGAAATTGTTGCAATTAATGAACAGTTGACAATCAAAAATTCAGAATTGCAAAAATACAACGAACAGCTTGAAACATTTAGTTCTGCTGCAAGTCATGATTTACAAGAGCCGCTTCGAAAAATTCACATGTTTTCGCAGCGTATTATTGACAATGAACAAAACTTATCAGAAGCAAGCAAACATAATCTCGAACGAATGCTGTTTGCTGCGGGTAACATGACTCGTTTAATTACCGACCTTATTGATTACTCACGAATTAACTTTGTAGAAAAGGAATATAAAAAAACAGATTTTAATGTGCTTTTGAAGAAAACAATAGCAGATATTAAAGATACTATTTTAGAAAAAAATGCTATTATTAAAGTTGATTCATTTCCTCAGTTAAAAGTAATATCATATCAAATGCAACAGCTTTTTAGCAATTTGATATTGAATGCTATTAAATATACAAAAGATGGTGTGATTCCGGAAATTAGAATTGAAACCGAACAGCCTTCGGTTGATGAAATTTTTGAAATTGGAGGAAGTCAGGACATCAACTACATAAAAATTAACGTAATCGATAACGGAATAGGTTTTGACCAGAAATTTTAATCTAAAATTTTCGAGCCTTTTTATCGCTTACACGATAATAATGATAAATATCATGGTAGTGGTTTAGGCCTTACTTTAGTACAAAAAATTGTAGAGAATCATCATGGCTTTATCACAGTAAAAAGTAAAGTAAATGAAGGAACGACATTTCATATATATTTACCAGTTTTATAAAATCATCAAGAGGTAAATTAATTCCATTTTATAAATTGATTTGCCGTGAAAAAGGCAGACTATATAAGAATTTAAGTAAATTAAAATCTCATCTTTCAAAAAGATACTGAATAAAAAAAACTCCAAAATCAAATGACTTTGGAGTTTTTTAGTTTTGTGCTATATTATAATATTACATTTCGTTCAAATCATTGAATTCGTGTAAAGATTTTAATGTGCTTTCGTAAAATAAAATTGCAGCGATAAGATTTCCTTTATCAGAATAAGGCATCATTTTTCTCTGAAACTCTACTGTAGTATCTAAGAATGCTGATGTACCTACTGCCTGATTGTCTAACACTTTTTTGTGCTCAGAGTCGTCCGGAATACCTAAATCTGCCATCGTTACACCTGGTTTAGTAACCAAAGCAATGTAAGGAAGAGTTTTCACTAAAACTTTAATACGTTCAATGTATAATTCCAAAAGTTCTCCTTTTTGCATACCACTTAATTCTTTTTGATCATGGTATTTGCGGATTAGAGCTGTTGTACTGATAATACTTCTTGGAGCATTTTTTGCTTGTGCTGAAATAGCACCAGTCGTCAAGAAGAAAAGGATGCTTAGTAAAATAATTTTGCTCTTCATATTCTTAAAATATTGGTTGTTAATGTGACAAAAATATACAAATTAACTTAAATTGCAACTTTAATGATTTCTTTTTTTTAAAATAATTTTAACAATTAATTATAAGTTACTCTATTACGTCACCATAAGTAAGAGTATCCTTAGGAATCTCTGAAATTTTATAGTTGTTTTTAATTCCTTCTTCTGAGTTAATTATTCTAAAACGTCCCGGATATTTAATCCATATACTTTTTTTGTTGCCATAATAATCCATAAATTCCTCACAAACAAAAACGGCATGCGCTGTTGACCATGCAACAACTCCACAAAATTCATTTCCGGATTGGCGTTTTAACTTTTGTACTTGTTTGCCTTTTTCGAAACCTAAATATTTATAAATTGTTGGCGTATATACTTCACCATCTTCTAAATCTTCCAGTGCTTTCTCAAAAGTAGCATCCTTGTCAATAATTTGCTTATACTTCGCCATTACTGCGTAGGCCAATATTGCGTAATCTGTTATTTGTTCGCTTTCGCAATTGTCTTTAATAAACACAAAACCCGCAGAAAATCTGGCTTTGTCTATTTCATCACTTTTAAGATCAAATGATGCATTATTTTTCAGGGTTATTTTGTATAAACTTTCGTTTACTTTTTCAGTTACAAAAAGGTTGTCTAATCCATAAACATTTAAAGAAGCTTTGATTAAAGCAATCGAAGAACAATTTGTACGTTCTCCTTGTTTAAAGCTTTCGAATATTTTATCTGAACTCAATTGTGAGTAAGAATTTGAATAAACAAACATTAAAAATAAAAATATTGAAGTAACAGATTTCATTGTCTTTAGATTTTATAATTGTTACCCAACCAATTTTTGGGATATATACATTTTACAAATCTATAAAAATCAAGTCATAGTTTTTTTTTACTTCATAACTTTTATTAAAAAAAATAAAAAGCACTATAAATTTGCCTCTTAACGAACATGTTTTTACTACATCATGATAAATTATTTCATTGGAGTTCTTTTTACAATTCAACTAAATTTTACACCTTTAATTTTACCACTATCTGAGATTTAATTCCTAAATTGGTTATATGAAAACAAATCCGGATGTATTGATTATTGGTGGCGGACTTGCCGGATTGGCAGCGGCTATACATCTATCCAAAAAAGATTTAAAAGTAATCCTGATTGAAAAATCAAATTATCCACGACACAAAGTTTGTGGCGAATATATCTCTAATGAGATTCTCCCCTATCTTCAATGGCTTGGCGCAGATGTTTCAGAACTTAATCCAACGAATATTACTAAGTTTGAATTTACTTCAAATAATGGAAAAGTAGCAAGAGCAAAACTTCCTTTAGGAGGGTTTGGCATTAGCCGATTTGTACTTGATGATTTTTTATATCAAAAAGCATTAGCAAATAATTGTACCATTATTAAAGAAACCGTTACTGATGTTTCTTTCAACAATGACCTATTTACTGTTAGCACTTCAAATCAGGTTTTAACGGCAAAAATAGTATTGGGTGCTTTTGGCAAACGCTCTAATGTAGATCAGGTTTTAGATCGAAATTTCATCACTAAAAAATCACCTTGGTTGGCTGTAAAAGCACATTATTCCGGTAATTTAAGTAATGATCTTGTAGCACTGCACAATTTTAAAGGTGGTTATTGTGGAGTTTCTAAAGTAGAAAACAATAGTATAAACATTTGTTATCTGGCCGATTACGCTACTTTTAAGCAATATAAAAATATTGAAGATTACCAGAAGAATGTACTTTATAAAAACAAACATCTTAAAACTATTTTTGAAAACAGTACGCTTCTTTTTGATAAACCGCTAACTATAAGTCAAATTTCTTTTGATAAAAAACAAGCTGTCGAAAATCATATTTTAATGATTGGCGATACAGCCGGCCTTATTCACCCGCTTTGCGGCAACGGAATGGCAATGGCAATTCATAGCGCAAAAATTGCATCAGAACTTATCTTAGATTATTATTCTGATCAGGAAATGTCTCGCGAGTTATTAGAAAAAAAATATTCCAAAGAGTGGAATAAACATTTTGGAAAGAGAATATTTATGGGCAGGATTCTGGCTCGAATTTTAACTCACAAAACCATTACAAATATGCTAGTTGCAACAGTTGCATCGTTTCCTGGATTATTGCCGGGAATAATAAAACAAACGCACGGCAAACCTATAGCAATCAATTAAATGGTAATAAATACTCAATATAGAACACAGGAAACTGAAATAATGGATGATTTTGCTCTTCAGGGAGAAGAATTAAGAGCAACGCTTGATGAAATTGCAGGAATTAACCAGTTACTTGGCGGAAATAAAGTTACGCTTAATGGAATCAAACGATTATTAAAAAAAACTGATATTCGAAAAACAATAACAATAGCAGATATAGGTTGTGGTAATGGCGATATGTTGCGTATGCTGGCGAAATTCGGCAAAAAAAACAATCTCAATTTTAAACTTATAGGAATAGATGCCAATGATTTTACAATAAATTATGCCAAAAAATTATCAAACGAATATCCAAATATCGAGTATATAAGTGTGGATATTTTTACTGAAAATTTTAAAGCTATAAAATACGATATTGTCTTATGCACCCTTACGCTGCACCATTTTAAGAATGAGGAAATATTAAATATAATTACTACCTTTAATAACAATGCATACATCGGAGTTGTTATTAATGATTTGCATCGAAGCAAACTGGCATATCGCCTTTTTGAATTGATTTGCTTTGTTTTTAATTTAAAACGAATGTCTCGTGAAGATGGACTTGTATCAATATTAAGAGGGTTTAAAAGAGATGAATTAGAGGAATTCTCTAAAAAACTAAATTTAAAAAACTATACAATAAACTGGAAATGGGCTTTTCGCTACCAGTGGATAATTGCTAAAACATGAGCGTAAAAATTATAACTGTTGCCAAGCAACTACCACAATACTCGCGTGAAACGGCTGATATTCTTCCTTTTTTGGATGATTGGCTGGCGGGACAGGATGAACGTTTTATACGAAAAGTAAAAAAAATATTTGAAGGCGCCGCCGTAGACAAACGCTATTCGATAATGGATCCTGAAGAAGTTTTTACAGCAACATCATTTGAAGATAAAAACGATATTTATAGTCGGGAAGTGATTGTTCTGGGCGAGCAGGTTTTACAAAAAGCACTCGAAAAAGCCAATTGGGACCCGCAAACGCTGGATTATATTATTACGGTAAGTTGTACCGGAATTATGATTCCGTCATTAGATGCTTATCTTATTAATAAAATGAAACTGAGACAAGATATTGTGCGTCTTCCTGTAACCGAAATGGGTTGTGCCGCTGGAATATCAGGCATTATATACGCCAAGAATTTTCTACAGGCTAATCCCGGAAAACGTGCTGCTGTAATCGCTGTAGAATCGCCAACGGCAACATTTCAGCTTGACGATTTTTCGATGCCAAATATTGTAAGTGCAGCTATTTTTGGAGATGGAGCTGCTTGTTGTTTACTATCTTCTCACGAAGAAGATAATGGCCCTGAAATACTTAACGAAGAAATGTATCATTTTTATGAGGCTGAACACATGATGGGGTTTAAACTTACCAATACCGGTTTGCAAATGGTTTTGGATATTGAAGTTCCGGATACGATTGCGGCTCATTTTGGAGATATAATTCATCCATTTCTTCAAAAAAACAATTTAGAAATCAAGGATTTAGATCATATGATATTTCATCCCGGCGGAAAAAAAATTGTTACTACAGTAGAAGAACTTTTTTCAGGATTAGGAAAAAATATTGATGATACTAAAGAAGTGCTCAAACAATATGGTAATATGTCGAGCGCCACTGTATTATATGTTTTAGAAAGAATCATGGATGGAAATCCAAAAGCGGGAGAAAAAGGATTGATGCTTAGTTTTGGTCCCGGATTTTCGGCACAACGGGTTTTGTTACAATGGTAAAATTTAATTGTTAATTGTAAATGGTTAATTATTAATTGGATTTAAAATCTGTTTTAGTTCAATATGTAATCCCGCACTTAAAACCGCGGGCAATGTTAAAATAAGTTTATAAAAAAAATCCGTTTGAATCAGCGCTTTCGCGATAGCGAATCCGTAAAATCAGTGTTCAATTTTACACGTTAAAATAAAAATACTCTAAGAATAAAAAAAACACAATGAAAATAACCGATATTTTAGCACAGTTACCGTACACTAAGCCTTTTTTATTTGTAGATGAATTGCTTCACGTTGATGAAAATAGTGTTACCGGAACTTATACTTACAGTGAAGATCTGGATTTTTACAAAGGTCATTTTAAGGATAATCCTGTAACTCCAGGCGTAATCCTGACAGAAACCATGGCTCAGATTGGTATGGTTTGCCTTGGTATTTATTTGCTTGGAGATACTTTTAATAAAGATACCGTAATAGCATTTGCATCATCAGATGTTCATTTTTTAAAAGCGGTTTATCCTAATGAAAAAGTAACCGTAACATCTCAAAAAACATTTTTTAGATTTGGTAAATTAAAGTGTGATGTCGTTATGACAAACGAAGCCGGACAAGAAGTCTGCAAAGGCGTTTTAGCAGGTATGATTACGAATAAATTATGAATAAAAGAGTTGTAATAACAGGATTAGGTGTTGCAGCTCCAAACGGAGTTGGAATTACTGATTTTACGCATTCCATAAAAAACGGGATATCGGGAATTCGGCATGATGCACAATTGCAGGAATTGCAGTTTTCTTGTCAGATAGCCGGTAAACCTGAAATATCTGAAGAACTTAAATCCCAATATTTTACAGAACTTGAACTCCGTGGTTTTAACAGCACGGGTATTTTATATGGCGTTATTGCAGGTATTGAAGCCTGGAAAAATGCCGGATTACCAATAGAAATAAACGACGAACCAGATTGGAATAGCGGAACTATTTTTGGCTCCGGAACTTCTGGTATTGATAAATTTCGCGAAAGCATTTATAAAATTGATGAATTACAAGTTCGAAGATTAGGCAGCACTGTTGTAGCACAAACCATGAACAGCGGCATTAGCGCTTATCTTGGCGGTAAATTAGGATTAGGAAATCAGGTTACGACAAACTCATCTGCCTGCGCAACAGGAACTGAAGCTATTTTAATGGCGTACGATCGTATACAATCCGGACAGGCAAAACGCATTTTGGCAGGAAGTACCGGAGATAGCGGGCCATACATTTGGGGCGGATTTGATGCACTTCGTGTTTGCAGCTCAAAATATAATGATAATCCGGAACAAGGTTCACGGCCTATGAGTACTTCGGCTGCAGGTTTTGTACCCGGAAGCGGCGCCGGAGCATTAGTCATAGAAGATTTAGGAAGTGCCTTAGAACGTGGTGCAACGATTTATGCAGAAATATTAGGCGGAAATGTAAACTCCGGCGGGCAACGAGGTAATGGAAGCATGACCGCTCCTAACAGTACTGCTGTACAACGCTGTATTAGTGATACAATTCGTAATTCGAATATTTCAGCTTCTGATATAGATGCTATAAATGGACATCTTACTGCAACGACAAAAGACAGTCTTGAAATTGAAAACTGGACAAAAGCATTAAATAGAAAAGGAAATGATTTTCCATACATCAATTCCTTAAAAAGTATGACCGGACATTGTTTAAGTGCCGCCGGAAGTATTGAAAGCATTGCAGCGATACTACAGCTACACGAAGGTTTTGTTTTTGGAAATATTAATTGTGAAGATCTTCATCCTGAAATTACTGCACTTATTGATCCTTCAAAAATACCTTTAAAAACAATAACTATTAATCCAACCATAATTGCCAAAGCAAGTTTCGGTTTTGGTGATGTGAATGCCTGTATAATCTTTAAAAAATTTCAAAAATAATAATATGAACAAAGAAGAACTTATCGCTAAACTAAAATTGATCATAAAGCCATATACTACGAATACAGAAGCGTATGACAACCTTACGGAAAATACTGATTTCATTAACGATCTGAGTATAAATTCAGCTAATTTGGTAGATATTGTCCTGGATATTGAAGAAGCTTTTGATGTCGTAATAGATAACGTAGATATGGAACGCATGCTTGATGTTAAAACCGCTGTCGAAATCATAGAAACAAAACTGGCCGCAAAATGATCGGAAATGATGTTATAGATATTCTGCAATCTCGAAAAGAAAGCAATTGGCAACGCAAGGGTTTTATAGAAAAACTATTTACCATTGAAGAACAATTGCTTATTTCAAACGCATCAAATCCTGAAATCATGGTTTGGATGCTTTGGAGTATGAAAGAAGCTGCTTATAAAATCTACAACCGAAAAACAAAACGAAGAGAATATATTCCTCAAAAACTGGTTTGTTCAATAATATCGCAAAACAAAAATCTTATTACCGGGAATGTTATCTGTTCCGGAAACCTATACCATACACAAACAATTCTTTCTGATAAAAATATCCATACGATTGCAGTCAATCTTTTAGAAAATCTGAATCATGTAATAGAAATTGAAAAAAAATCTATTATTAAAGACAAAAATGGAATTCCGTATTGGATAAATTCTTCATCAAATACAATGCAGGATGTTTCTATAAGTCATCATGGTCGATTTGAAAAAGTCGTTACCATAAAATCCTAAATTAAAATATAAGCTTTAATCACATTTTTCTATTTTCATTCTATTTTGAAATGTGCTCATTTGTCTTTAAAACAAACAAAACCTTCAATTTTGTAGAAATTCTGAATTTATATCCTTTCTAACATATTTAAATAAATTGTTATTAATAAGTGATTATTAAGACTAAATCTAAATAGTTAGTTATATTTGCGGTCAATATATATAACCCCCATAAATTCATAATTTTTATGCCTAGATTTTTATTGTGTTTTCTAGTCTCTGTACTGGCAAGCATAACCTCTGTTTATGCCCAATCTACGGGTAACATTTCCGGTCAGATACTTCTTGTTGACGGACAGCCTTTTACCTCTGCATCGGTTTCTATAATCGAACTTAACAAATCTACACTTACCGACGAAAAAGGTAATTACAGTTTTAAAAACGTTCCTGCCGCTACTTATCATATTAAAATACAAGTGTTAGGAGCTGCAGAACAAATTATTGAAACAACAGTTGCTTCAGGACAAACTGTAACAGTTGATTATCAATTACCTAAAGAAAACGTTATGGCGTTACAGGAAGTTACTGTTTCTGGCACAGTTAACAGGTTTTCTAAAAAAGAAAGTAAATATGTTGCCCGCTTACCGTTAAAAAACCTTGAAAACCCACAGGTTTATAACACTGTTTCTAAAGAACTTATATTAGAGCAATCTGCTGTTGATTTGGCAAGTGTTTCAAAAAGTGTACCCGGCGCAGGTATTCCAATGATTGCCAACCAAGGACGTGTAACATTTCGTTCTCGTGGTTTTGAGACAGAGCCAAATGCTCGTAACGGTGTAGCCGGAGCTGTTTTTGCTACTATCGATCCCGTAAATCTGGAACGTCTGGAAGCTATCAAAGGACCTTCAGCAACGCTTTTTGGTGCAAGTGTATCAAGCAGTTATGGTGGAGTTTACAATCGTGTAACTAAAAAACCTTATAACGATTTTGGTGGCGAAGTTGCTTATACCGGAGGAAGTTATAATTTTAATCGTCTTACAGTTGATGTTAACACGCCGGTTAATGACGATAAAACAGCATTATTTCGCCTTAATGGAGCTTCAACACAACAAAAAAGTTTTCAGGATCTTGGTTTTACTAAAAACATTACGATTGCACCAAGCTTCTCCTATCAAATTAACGACAGATTATCATTATTACTTGACGTAGAATTTGGTAAAGAAGAAGGTACATCGGTTGTGCGTTTCAATCCTTTTAACAAAAGTGGTAAAAGCTTGTCTATTGTAGATATTGCTTTTCCTTATGAAAGAACTTTCATGAGCAATGATTTGGTATACAACACTCAAATGTTGAATATCTTCGGACAAATTAATTACAAAATATCTGACGAATGGACTTCTCAAACTATTTTTTCGAGAACTCGTTCTACTATCGATGGTAACATTACTGCAATAAACGCACTAAGTGATACTACGGCCCGTGTTCAGGTAATTTCAGGAAATACAAACTTCATCGCAACAGATATTCAGCAAAATTTTATTGGTGATTTTAAAATCGGAAAATTTAGAAACCGTATGGTTGTAGGATTAGATTATTATAATAATTATAATGATTTTGACCGTCTTACTATCAATACACCAACTTTTGATTTTATAAATCCACCAGCCAATGCAGGTGCGAATCTTCAAATGGTAAATGCTATCGCACAATCAGGAACTGGTTACACGCTGCGTAAAGAAAAAAACAGAGACAATACGTATGCAGCTTATGTATCTGATGTATTTAATGTTACAGACAGATTATCTACTATGCTTAGCTTACGTGTAGATCGTTACGAATATCTTGGTGTTTACAACATTGCAACTGGCGTTACTGCCGGTGGACTTGGTGCTAATGGTACTTCTGCAGGACCTTATAACCAAACTTCATTATCACAAAAACTTGGTTTAGTATATGAATTGAGTAAAGATCATTTATCATTGTTTACCAATTATATCAATGGTTTCTTAAATAAAAGCGGACAAGCTCTTGATGGTACTGCATTTAAACCGGAACACGCTAATCAGCTTGAGTTTGGTGTAAAAGGAGATGTTTTTAATCATCGCCTTGTAGGTACTTTAAGTTATTATGACATACAGGTCGCAAATTCATTAAGACAAGATCCAACGGATGCTACTTACTCTATACAAGATGGTACTCAGCGAAGCCGTGGTTTTGAAGCTGAATTTACTGCAAATCCTTTTTCAGGTTTCAACGTAATAGCAGGTTATGCTTATAATGATAGCGAATACACTAAAGCAGATGCTACTGTAAACGGCCGACGCCCTGCCCTTTCTGGTCCTGCAACTACTGTAAACTTCTGGTTGAGTTACCGTATCCCTGAAGGTAAATTTCAAGGTCTTGGTGCTGGTTTTGGAGGAAACTATGGTACTATGTCTTATGTTGTTAATACAGAAACTCCAACAACAACCGGAACACAAATAAATCAGGTTACGATACCAGAATATACTTTGCTTGATGCCGCATTATATTATGACCAGCCTAAATACAGAATTAGTTTCAAGGTGAATAACCTTACCAGCGAAAAAACGTGGAATGTAAGATTGACTCCTCAGACTCCCGCTCAATTTTTAGGTAGTTTTGCTTTGAAATTCTAATATTTAGCGAAAGCAAAATAAATTTTAAAAATGGAATAGCCTGGCTGCATTTTTAAGCTTAAATATACTATTGGTTGTCCTCACGGGCAACCTTTAGTTTTTGAAGAAGAACTAAAAATTGTAAACGGGAATTATAATTTGGCGAAATAAAACTAAAAAAAGCATTTTTCCGTCAGATAAATAAATAGATATTATTGTTATGAAAAATAAAATATTGATCAGATTTTATATCACTTTTTGCTTATACCTTATATGTTCTTTCTCTGCTCATGCCAGCGCATACTGGATCGACGTAAAAGGCAGTAATAAAATTAATGAACCTGTAAACATCGAATTGTGTTATGGCAGTATGGATGAATATGGTGTACGACACAGAGATACGGGCAAGGAACTTCAATTGGCAGGAGATTTTAGAATGCGTATTGTTGATTCTAAAGGTATTGAACAGGAATTACAACTTGTAAAGCAAAAAGATTGCTGGCTGGCAACATTTATTCCGAAAAATGAAGGACAATATCGTATTATCGGAATTAACGATAAACATCCCGTTGTAGATCGCTCTGCTTCAGGTGGAGAAAACATTTTACCTATAGATTATATTTCTGCCTTCTACAATGTTGGTCATTTAAATACATCTCAAATTAATCCAATGCAGAAACTTGATCTTATGACTATTTCTGAAAATGGAAAGATTACAGTAAAAGCTTTTTTTGATGGAAAACCTTCAAAACCCGGAACAAAACTTCGTGTATTTAATCCAGAAAACTGGGAAAAAGAAATCGTCCTTAATAAAGATGGTGAAGCAACATTTTATCCTACTATGAAAGGATTATATATCATTCGACAAGATTGGGTCGAGCCAGTTTCTGGAATATATCAGAATGTAGCATTTAAAAGTAAACGCCATCGCTGCAACTTATTTGTGTTGCATCAATAATTAAGTTTTTATCTGTTTTTGGAGATATCATTTTTGAAGAACTTCAGTAAATCAGAATGAATATCTCCTAACAAAATTGAGAACTAAAATTTAATAATTTATCCCTTTTTCCTTACCGCTGTTTTTCAAAAAATGCATTGTTATTTTTCAATGCAAATTCCTCCGTAATTCGGTTAAACTTAAAAAAACCGAATACTTCTTTTTTGTTAATTTTTTCTTAAAATTAAAATTTTACAAAATCACATAAAATATTATAAAAAACTATAATACAATTAATTATAGTCTTTTATTTCAAGCTTAAAATTAAATTACTTTTTCTACTGTTTTTTACTTCTTAAAAAATATGTAAAAAAAATACTATTACTATATTATTAATTATTATTTTTACGCAGTCTAAATAAGAATAGTATTTTATTATTATTCGTATCAAAAAGGCAATACGCATATCAATAATAAATGAAAAATATAAGCACTTTCAATTCTGTTAAAAAGACTATTACAGGTTTTATTTTACTATCAATTAGTATCGCTCAGGCGCAAAATAATAATGTTATAAGCGGTTTAATTTATCATTCTGAAAATCCGTTATCACACGCAAAAATAGTATTAGAACCAACTGGTAAAAGTACACTATCTGACAGCAAAGGCTATTTTTTATTTTCAGGATTAGCAAATGGAATTTACACCATCAGAATCACTACTATGGGTTTTAAAGATTACATACAAGAAGTTACTTTAAACGGACAAGCGATTAAGCCGCTTCATATACAAATGGAGTCCGGTATTGATCTTAAAGAAGTTAGTGTAACTGGTCGTGCTGTAAAGAACAATCCGGAAACCTTAGTCAATGCACAATACAGCGCAATGCCAGTAACAATAATAGATCGCAAAACCATAGAACTTATGGGCAGCAGAAGACTTGACGAAATATTAAAAGAACAAACCGGAATTGCTATTGTAAATAATATCAGTGGCGGAGCCCGTTCTGTTGGTGTTCAGATGCAGGGATTTGGCAGTGAATATATTATGGTTTTGATAGATGGCCAGCCAATGGTTGGGAGAAATAATGGCAATTTTGATCTTTCCCGAATCAGCGTATCGAATATTGAACGCATTGAAATTATAAAAGGTGCATCTTCCAGCCTTTATGGAAGCGAAGCACTAGGAGGAACTATTAATATTATTACACGTCATGGCGTCGTTGATCCGCAAATGCAGGCTTCTTTAAGTTATGGATCTTTAAATATAATTGATGCAACACTCGAAGGAGAAACCCCTTTTTTACAAAATAAAGGAACCGCGAATATTGCTGCTAACTATTACAGAACAGACGGTTATAATACCAATTCTAAATACATTCAAGGCACGACATCTCCGCCTTATGACAACTACAGTTTACAAGGACGATCGCGTTATCAGGTAAACGAAAACAGTTTTCTGGGTTTAAGCGGGCGTTATGGATTGAGACGTTCTTTCATGCAAAAGGATTTTGGTCTTGGTCATATATCCGGTGATAATCAGGACGAACAGGATCTTAATCTTTCTGTTTCTTTTGACCATCGCTTCAATAGTAATTTTAGAAGTATTACAAGATATTATCTCACGCATTATACTGCAGACATGAGCGTTGCGTGGCAACAAAATAATAGTTCGGTAAGTCAGGATGTTTTTAAACAAACATTACATCGTGTTGAACAACAGTTCTCTTACAGTAACAACAATTCATATCAGCTGGTTGGTGGTATTGGCGGAAGTATCGAAAACATGAACGATGTTGCGCTAAATGGCGTAAATTCATTAGAAACTTTTTTCTCATACATTCAGGGCGAATGGAATCCTTTTCAAAAATTGAAAGCTGTTGGCGGATTACGATACGATCATACCAATAACTTTGGAGGAAGATTGAATCCCAGTTTTGGACTTCAGTATTTTATAACGCCCAAAATTACATTTAAAACAGGTATTGGCACAGGTTTTAAAGCTCCGGATTTCAAGACAAACTACTTAGTGTTTTACAATCCCAGCAGCAATTATCTTGTAATTGGAAACGCCGTGCTCTCCCCTACACTTCAACAATTACAGCAAGATGGGCAAATAAGCGAAATCAGACAATACGTTTTAAATCAGACAGCGGGAAACTTACAGGCCGAAAAAAGTACCTCATACAATGCAGGTTTGGTTCTGGAACCTTCTAAAACTTTTAAAGTTGAGGGAAGTGTTTTTTATCATAAAATAACAAATCAAATTAATAGTATACAAGTAGCAACGGGCACCAATAACCGAATTATTTATACGTATCAAAACCTGCCCGAAGCGGTAAACAAAGGATTTGAGCTTGCCTTAAAATTGAGTCCGTTAAAAAATATGGAAATCAGTGTTGGTTATCAATACTTAATTGCAAAAGATTTAAGTGTTAAGGACAGCATTAGGGCAGGAAAATGGCCTTATAGCCAAAACATACATGATCCGGCAACAGGAAATTCTTATGCGCCCCGTCCATCTGATTATTGGGGAATCGAAAACCGTTCGCGCCACATGGCCAATACTTCTATTTTTTATCGTTATGATCCCTGGAAAATCAATGCCAATGTCAGGGTCAACTTTAGAGGAAAATATCCTTTTGGAGACCGCAACGGAAACCAGTTTATCGACAAATATGACATTTTTGTGAAAGATTATTTTCTGACCAATGCCAGTCTCGAAAAACAACTACTCAAAAACCATCTCAGCATCAGGTTTACTGCTGATAATATTTTTAACTACACCGATCCTTTAATGCCCGGACAACCCGGAAGAATACTTCTCGTGGGCATAAGCTATCGTTTTTTTAAAGACCAGTAAAACTAATAAACTTTAAATATTCCCAAATGACAACAAACAAAATAATTAAAAAATGGTATATGTTACTGTTGATGCTTACAGCGATCAACTTTATCGCCTGCAGCAGTAGCGAAGAAGATACGACTGCTTCACTGGAAGATGGCAAAAGCACCGTAATTAGCGATCTTGCCGGAGACACCGGAGCTTCTATGGGTGACGGAACAAATGGAAAAGAACAAAGAAGTTTTCACACTTTCCTTTTTCGTTTCAGCGATCAAAAGCAAATTTGGCTTCATACCAAAGCAGATTCTTTGCAATATATGAAAACAGCAGATTGGGATATTGCTTTTACAGGACCCTACAACAGCGAGGTTTTTGTAAATAATGCAAAATATCAATACAATCCAGGTTACGAAGGAGTTGCTCAAAATACGGCCGTAGTACTTCTGAAAGATGCTTATAAAAATGTAATTCAGGCTCCGGCTGACACTGAATTTGATACTAGTGAAATTACTAAAATTGGATGGGCATCTTCTGAAAGTTCTGCAGGTTGGTTTTATTACAGTTTAAGCAGTCATATTATGCAGGCTATTCCTGATCGTACTTACGCAATAAGACTTCCGAATGGGAAATACGCAAAACTACAGCTTGTAAATGCTTACAAAGGCAATCCTCCTGCAGTAACAGATCTTAATTGGCCAGCACCTTATTTTACATTCAGATATTATGTTCAGGCTGACGGAAGCAAAAATTTAAACACCAAATAATATAATCCTATGAAAAAATTTAAAGCCTCAATTCATAAAATACCACGATCAATACTAACCGTTTTCTTTATTGCTTCAATACTTACAGCATGTTCATCTGATGATAAATCTGCTGAGGAAAATGGAAATGAAGAAAATCCGGACACAGAAATACCGGATACTAGTTTATACTATAAAGTAATTCACGTAAAAAATTATCAGGGAAGTACTTCTGATGAAAATCCTACTGCTCCATCGGCAACTTTGTATTACAGTCTTGAAGAAAATAAAGCGGTAGAAGGATCATATAAAAAAACACGTAAATGGGACTTAGCTTTTGGTGGACTTTATGCCAGCTTTTTATCAGGTAATAATGGTACCAATACTCAAAATAATGGATATCTGGCCGGCGGTAAGGGCGGAATTGCAATTGTAGCAAAACCTTTTAATGATGTTGTTGATATTCCTGCAGACAGCGAGTTTAAAACAGGAATTGATCTTATTGGTACAGATGATGCCGGTTCTTTTGGTAATGGAATTGGTTGGTATTTATACGATTTTGGAGGAGAAGTGGTAACAAACGGAACTGATCCGCAGAAAGCCCACGTAGCTTATGCACTTGGAGAACCGCTTACAATTAACAACGGCACTGTTATTCCGGCAAGAACAGTTATTCTTAAAACCGCAAATGGAAATTATGCCAAAATTAAAATGATATCTGTTTATAAAGATATTTATACTCCCACAGAATGGTTTAAAGATACGCCTCACATGTACTACACTTTTGATTATGTGATTGTACCAGCAGGAAGTACCAAATTTGAAATTAAATAACCAACCCCAATATCATGAATATCAAAAATACCAAATTAAAAACAACCCTGTTTTTTACTTGTTTATCTCTTTTTAGTCTCTTAACGGCTTGCAGCAGTGAAGAAGACAGATGGACAGATGTAAAAGAAGATCCCGTTACAGAAATTATTACAGATCTTGATGCCAGACGAATTATATCTTTTAAAGTAACAAATCCAGGCGAAGAACAAGCGATTTACAGTGCTGTAAATAATATTGAAAAAACGATTACAGTTTATTTGCCCTCTTACTATCAATACGAATATCTTGAAACTGCTATAACGCTGCCTGAAAAGACAACTATTTCTCCTGTTGCAACAGAATTATTACCGGTTTTTAGTAAAACTCCTGTAACATATACTACAAAAGCAGCCGATGGCACAACAGCTGTTTATACGGTAAAAGTTGTAATACAGCAACCAACTATTACTCTAAGTGAATTATCTACTGCGACAGTACCTTTTACGATTCAGGCAGGAGGTTCAATAACTGTAAAAGGAGAAAATTTCATACCATCTTATGAAGTAACCAAACTGTTTGTTGTTGATGCACAAGGAAACAAGAAACTGCAGCTGCAACAATACAACGATGGACTTAACATTGCTAGTTTTTATGCTATGTATTCTTTTGGACTTAACACAGGTTTGCTGCTTGATACTGATTATTGGATCATGATGGAAAGCTACAATTTATCAGTTACTATGAAACTTCCTTTCAGGATAAAATAAGCCATCAAAATTTAGAAAAATAAAAATGCCTGTCTTTAATGCAGTGGTAATGAAAGAAGCCAACTAAATCTATTAATATAAAATATTATGAAAAAAATAATCTTATCAATTATAGCATTGGCTGCTATTTCAATTACATCTTGCAGCTCTGACGACCAGACTGCTGATTCACAAGCGTTAGCTAAAGAACAACAAATTTCTAGTGCAACTAAAAAAAGTGCTCTTGTATTATGTTCATCAACTTCAACATCGGTAACGGTTAACAGATGGCAGGCGCCATCTTCTGTTGATGCAAACTGGACACCTGTAGCGGCTACAATTGGCGGTGTTAATGTACAATGGGAAGGTATTTACGGAGGATCAATACGTCCTGCAGGCAATACTGATCAGTGGTATGTTGGTACAATAGATTTAGATCAGACTTGTGCAGATTACGATCTTTGGAGCGGAACTATTGCCGTTAAAAATGATACAGGAAATGTTGGTACTGCACCGGCATCTGACCCATACAATGTATTAGGATATGACGGAAGTATCTCAGGATCAAACTACGGATTAGGATATTACTCTTATAATATCACAACTCACGTTATGACTCCTGCAAAAGCTATTGTAATATGGAAAACATCTGGTACTAATTCACAATCTATTACTGACCCTACAACAGCTACAGAAGCTTATTTGGTTAAAGTAACGGGCATTGCTCCGGGAGCTTCAAGCAGTACAATAAGCTATAACTGGACACAGGTAAAATAATAATAACAATGTAAAAAAAGAACATGGGATCACGAAATAATTAAAAGTAACTGCAGTAAAGCTTGACCGGCGATCTCTGCATTATACTAATATCATATCATTCCCCCATGACTATCAAACGGTTTTATAAATTACCGCAAGCATTGAAAGTACAGGCATTTTAAAAATATAAAAGCCCATTTATCAATAGATGGCAAAACTAATAAATAAAATCATTTAAAAATCAAAATAACCAATACAATCATGAATAAAAAAAACAAAACCAATATGTTTTTATATACCGTTGGAGCACTTTTTTTATCAGTATTATTTTTTTCGTGTGATACCGAATATAATGATAAAATAAATACGATTCCCGGAGATGTAATCAAGGTTTCCGGATATACCCATATTGAATCCTTTACCATAAAAGATCCAGAAAACAATCCTATTAGTGCTGCATTGACAGAAGACAAAATTATCATTACATGGAGTAATTATATGGCGCTTCCTGAAACTATTAAACCTGAAATTGTTCTTGGTACAGAAGCCGTAATTTCTCCGGCATCAGGTGCAGAGATTGCTTTTAAAGATGGCGCTGTTTATACCGTTACTTCAAAAGCGGGAACGACGAAACAATATACTTTAAAAATAGACTTTAGACAGGCAGAACCTCAGTCCTGGTTCTTAAGTGCAGGAGAAACTTTATCAAAAGGGATACTGCAAAAAAAGACAAACCAAGCCAGAAGCGGTGCAATCTACATCGATAATTTATGGCTAAGCGTTAAAGATACGAGAGTATACTTCGTAGCTGCTACAGATCAGACTGAATATACTGCAGAAATATCTTATTTGGGAGGCCCTGCTGTTGCACCTTTCCTGGAATATGGAGTGTATTATTTTCTTCCTGAAAATATGCCAATAGGAATGTATGATCTCCGTATAAAAAATGGAATCTATACACTACAAGACGCAAATGTAGAAAACAGGTTTAAAATAAATGTTATTGAGCCAACTACTTTTAAAGCCGAATTAACGGGCTCACCTGCGGAAAAACAAACAGGAGAAACAATCGAAATAAGAGGCGGGTTGATGAACACCGTTACTAGTGTAGAACTATTTTCAAGTACTGCCACTACTGTAATTTATCCTTTAGAAATTGTAAGCGTTACGCCTTACAGAGCTGTATTAAAAATTCCTGCCGGCGTACCAGCCGGAACATACAACAGAATGAGGTTTTACAGAGGTACTGCCAACACACTTACCGCTTATACCGTAACTGTTAAATAATATTCAATAGTTTAAATTTTACTAAAAAGCCTTTAGCAGTTATTTCCGCTAAAGGCTTTTTTCATATTTTTTAATCTCTATTTTTGCAAGTAATAAAGCTATTTGCTTTTAAAACCAACGTTTTCTAATCTTGAAAAATCAAAACCATACTATTAAACAATTTGAACTTTCGCCTCTTGCAAAGGCAGGAATTATTATTGTTAATATGAAGAATCCGGATGTTGAAGAACACGATATTTCGAAACCACATCGGGATAATCATTGTCAATTGATGTTGGCTCTCAACGGAACATTCAAATTAAATATTGATTTTGAAAATGTAGAATTTTCTGCTCCGGCCTTACTTTGTGTATTTCCTGAACAAGTGCATCATATTATAGATGTAAAAAATCCTAAAGGATGGATGATTAGTTTTGATCCGTCGCTCGTTAGTAAAGAAATCTTGCAGCTTTTAGAAAATAAAATCGACAATCCTTTTTTACTTCAACAAGAATCTAAATTTTGCCAGCAGCTTAGTATTCTAATGGATTTAATAGAAAAAGTACAAGCCGAAAATACAAATAACTACACACAAAAAAGTATTCATTCCTTATTAAATGCCCTTTTGAGTTTAATTTCCGGAGAACTGGTTTCTAATTTATCTGTTGATAAAGAGAAAGAAAACCGCAGCATTATCATCAAGGAAATTTTTATAAACCTAACAAAAGAGCATTTCAAAACCTGGAAACAGCCTGCTCAATATGCTTCTGCACTTTCTATTTCTGCGGCACATTTAAATGATACCGTAAAATCCTTAACCGGAAGTCCTGTATCTGTTCATATTCAGGAAGCCTCGATTATGGAAGCCAAAAGATTGCTTTATTTTACAGATAAAAACGTCAAGGAAATAGCTTATGAAGTAGGTTATGATGAACCTGTTTATTTTGGAAAACTTTTTAAAAAAGTAACCAACCTTACGCCTCTTGAATTTCGGAAAAAATTCCGTGATTAGGACTATCCTTCCCTTTATTGAAACTACATTAAAAACCATACTACAACTAGTTTTGCATTGTAATTAATACCAAATGATATGCAAAACGAAATCAATATTCCATTCATACTCGATGCAGTACGAAAAGTGGGCGATGTCTTTTTAAAAGACTATAAACAAAATGCGGTTCCACAAACTATGGACGCGCTTTTAAAACAATTAGAAGACATTGATGCATTGTGTCTGACTTCCTTAAAAGACGATTTATTGTTAGAATTTCCAAATATTCCCTGGCATATTGGCGACGAATTTGACACTGATTCACAAAGAAATCCGGCAGAACAGCAAGAATACTGGCTTTGTGATGCAATGGATGGCGCAATACAATATCTTCAGCATATTGCAGGATGGACGGTAAATCTGGCACTTATTCGTGATGGAAAACCTTTCTTCTCTGTAATTTATGATCCGTTGGCCAATGAAATGTTTTGGGCAAAAGATGGCGAAGGTGCTTTTATGAATGGCAAATCACTAAAAATTAGTCGTAAAACAGATTTGGCAGTTATGCTGGCTGTTTTTGAATACGGACATCAGGATAAATCAAATACTAATTTAAACCGAAAAATTGGTTCTACCGTAACAAAACTGCTTGACAATTTTGGAATCATTAGAAATTACGGCCCACACGGTTTGCAACTGGCTTATGTTGGCGCAGGAAGAATCGATTTGTTTGTTCAGGAAGATCTTGATACTTATAACTGGATTGCCGGTTTGCTTATTGCGAAAGAAGCCGGAGCTGAAATCCTGACAACAAACGGATCTTCATGGAAATGGGGAAGCGAAAATTTATTAGTCGCACCAAAAAGTATTGCAGAAAAATATCTACAAATTAAAGCAACAAACTAAATGAATATAGCAATTATAGGCGCCGGAGCCGGAATTGGTTTACAGTCCGTAATACAAGCGCTTAAAAACGGACATACCGTAACAGCGTTATCGACAAATACAGATCAGATTCCAAATCATCCTAAACTCATTAAAATAAACGGCAGCGCAACATCGCCAATAGATTTAAAACATGCCATAAAAGGTTCTGATGTAGTATTAATAACTGTTGGAACAAAAAATAAAAAAGCAACTACCCTATTTTCTGATATTGCCAAAACGCTTATAAACGTTACTGATGAATTAAATTATTCTTCGCCAGTTTTGGTCATTACTGGTTTTGGAGCTGGAGAAAGCAAAAATTATTTGAGCTTTTTTATGCGAAGTGTGATTTCATTATTTCTGAAAGACCAATATAACAACAAAACAATAATGGAAGAATTAATTACCAAAAGTGCTATTAAATGGGAAATTATCAGACCCGGAATGCTTACAGACGGAGATCAAACTTCATCTTATAAAGTGTTGCCAGAACTTCAAAAAGGAATGAAAGTTGGAAAAATTTCAAGAGCTGATGTTGCTCATTTCTTAATTAATGAAGCCGAAAACCCTAAATTTATTAACCAATATGTAGCATTGACGAATTAATTTGAAGAACTTGTTTTTGAATTAAAATTCGAATAAAAATCAAAGCTAAATCCCATTTTTTTTAAGATGGGATTTTTTTATTCATTTATCAAATACCGATCGGTATTTGTGTTATATTTGTTTTAGAATTTTATTAATTCAAAACTAAATCATGAACACTTCTGAAATTATATTAAATAAAGTAGCTCCAATTTTTAACAAACAAGGTTATGTTGGAACGAGCCTGACTGATATAACAAATGCGACCGGACTTACAAAAGGTGCGATTTACTGCAATTTTGATAACAAAGAAGATTTGGCATTAAAGGCATTTCAATTGAATATAAACTTAGCCATAACGCCTTTATTCAAACTAATTACTACTCAACAAGGCAGTATAAATAAACTTCATACGATAACAAATTATCAGCGCAACTATTATGATTTGGTAAAAGACAGAGGCGGCTGCCCGATGTTGCGAGCAGGAGTTGACACAAAATTTATTAATCCGTTATTGTTTAAAGCAGCACAAAATTTATCTCAAAAATTTACTGTCGGTTTAACCAATATTATTAACGAAGGAATTGTCAATAATGAAATTCAACAAAATACTGATCCCGTTAAATATGCAAAAATCATTTTATCATTAATCGAGGGAAGCTCACTTTTGGCATTTACCCATAATGATCCAACATACATAGATAATGCAATGGACTTTATAGATAGTACAATAATTGCCAGCATCAGGAAATAAAAATTTTTTAACCCGTCAGATACCGATCGGTATTTGATATAATACATTCAGAAAATGGAAAAAATATTAAAAACCAAAAGAAAAATCAGATTTCAGGATTGTGATCCTTTCAATCATTTAAACAACTCAAAGTATTTAGACTATTTTATTAATGCACGTGAAGATCAAATTGCTGAAAACTATGACCTTGATATCTTTAAATTTATGAAGACAACAGGTTTGAGCTGGGTTGTAGCATCAAATCAAATAAATTATCTGAAACCTGCTTTTACGATGGAAACAGTTTTAATTGAATCTCAGTTGATTCAATATACGGATAATCTATTGTTGGTTGAAATGAAAATGTGGAATGAAAATGAAACAGAATTAAAGGCAATTTTATGGATAAAGTTTATTCATTATAACATACAAACCCAAAAAACGGCAAATCACTCTGATGATTTAATGCAACTATTTCAATCCGTTGTTATACCTGTCGATCAAACTATTTTTGAGAATAGATTTTTAGCAATTATTCAAAAATTAAAAACCGGAACTTATGCCTAAATTAGAAACAATCGAACAATTTATCGAAATGGTCGAATCTAACGAACATGATAAAGCAATTGAAAAATTTTATACGATTGATGCTTCCATACAAGAAAATCAATCGGAACCACGAGTAGGCAGAGATAATCTTGTTGCCAATGAAAAAAATACGCTTTTAAAAGTCAAGTCATTAGTATCCAAATGCATTCGTCCGTATTTTATACAAGACGATCATGTTGTGATTCAATGGTTTTTTAGATTTGAATGGAAAAACGGAACTGTTTCTGAAATTGAAGAAATTGCGTATCAAAAATGGGAAGGCGAGCTTATAAAAACAGAAAAGTTTTTTTACGATCCCAAACAGCTTACTGGTATATAACTTTATTAATATAAAAAATGTGCCTTCAGTTTTAGCAACCAAAGGCACATTTTAAGTTCAAGTTCTTTAAATAATTATAAATTTTTACTTTTAAAAACCATCAATTTTTCTCTTGTCATTTCATCTATAGTATACGAGATTCCGCCCATTCCAAGACCAGAAGCATCTCTTCCGCCAAACGGCATCCAATCAACCCTAAAAGCTGTATTATCATTCACCATAACAGCAGTCGCGTTTAATTTTTTAGTAGCATCCAAAGCAATATCTATATTTTTTGTGAATACAGCGGCTTGAAAATGTACCTCCAACGCATTTGCTTTTTTTATCGCTTCTTCCCTATCTGTGAAAGGATAAATGCATACAACCGGACCAAAAATCTCGTTCGTTGAAACTTTAGAATCTTCTGACGGATTAAACAAAACTGTTGGCTGAAAGGTTGTATCAGAAATACGTTTTCCGCCTGTAATTAATCTAGCGCCTTTTTCAATTGCTTCATTAACCCATTCTTCAACACGATCAACTTCTTTTGGTGTAATAAGCGAACCTACATCTGTATTTTTATCAAACGGATTTCCGACAATTAATTTATTGGTTGCTTCAGAAAATTGTTCTACAAAACGATCACAAATTTCCTGATTTACATACACTTTCTGAACCGAAACACAAACCTGACCTGCGTGATAAAAACCACCTTTTACCAAATCCGGAATCATTTCGCTAAAATCGGCATCACTTTCTACAATTACCGGCGCAGCGCCTCCATGTTCTAATGCAGCGCGTGTTCCAGGAGACAATTTGCTTTTTAACGACCAGCCTACTTTTGCAGAACCAATAAAAGTCAAGAAATTTACTCTCGAATCTGTAACCAGCAATTCTGCCGTTTCGTTATCACACAAAACCACTTGCAGCCAACCTTCGGGCAAACCCGCTTCTTTTAAAATAGCAGCCAGTTCAAGACCTGATAATGGCGTATTGCTTGACGGTTTAAAAATTACCGGACAACCCGCAGCAACTGCAGTTGCAATTTGATGCACCGCTAAATTTAACGGATGATTAAAGGCACTTACAGCAACCACAACGCCAATAGGTTCTTTGGTCGTAAAAGCAATTCTGTTTAAAGAAGCTTCCGTAAGTCCCATCGGGATTTGTTCTCCTTTTATTTGCGATATATGTTCAGCTGCTAATTTTACGCCTTTGATGGCTCTTAGTATTTCTGCTTTTGAATCTTTATACGGTTTTCCGCCTTCACTTATCGCTAAATGTATCAACTCTTCGCTTCTGTCATTCATTATCGAAGCTGCTTTTTCTAAGATTTCAATTCTTTTAAAAGCAGGAATCCAATTCGATTGATCATTAAATAATTGCTGCGCGGTATTCAATATCTTTTCAATATCATTTTTATCGATTAAAGGCAATTCTTTTACCAAACTCTGATCGTATGGGAATACTATTTTTGTCGTCTTTTGCATAATGTTTTCTTTTTAAGAAGCGGGATTAAAACTATGTATTCACGTTTTAATCCCGTTTCATTAAGATTTGTTCCTTAAATTTAGTTCAAATTATTGATGATTACAACCTCTTATTCCACAATATGGAAAATTAATAATTTAAAGGAGTCGCTAAAACAATCTCTCTATTATCTAATAAAGGAACAATTTGTCCCAAAACTAAATCTTGAAAATAATGTGAATTTCTATGTTGTGTTACTGCATCCTCACTAATATATCCTTCAAATAAAATGATTGTATTTGCATCAGAATTGCTTTGGTGAACTTTATAAAACAGGTTTCCATTTTCTTTGATACTTTCGTGATGTACCGTTTTTAGTAATTGTAAAACGTTTTCAACCTGACCTTCTTTTACTTTCCATGTAGCAAAAACATGAACTGGGTTTTGATTTTCCATTTTGATTTTTTTTTAGTTATTATGTTTTACCCAATCTTGTCATCCCGAGGAACGAGGAGTTACATAGAAGCTCGACAAAGATTGTGGATTTAGTTTGCGTCCCGAAGCTTCGGGATAGTGTGATCCCTCGTTCCTCGGGATGACAAGATTGTGATTATTATTTTTTAGCAGATTCTAAAATTACAATCATTTTCTCGGCTACACCTTTTGCAGATGCAGGGTTTTGTCCTGTAACCAAATTACCATCTGCAATACTATGAGCTGACCATACTGCCGCAGCGTGAAATTTTGCTCCTTGTTTTGTCAATGCAGTTTCTAATAAAAAAGGTACATCCGCTATAGCGTAACCTCTTTCTTCTTCATCTGTAAAAGAGGTAATATTTTTACCATTTACAAGATAAGTTCCGTTGCTTAGTTTTACATTTAATAAAGACACAGGGCCGTGACAGACAGCTCCAACAACGGCATTACGTTCGTAAGTTTCTTTAATAACTTTTTTCAAAAGTTCGTTTTCCGGCATATCAACCATTGGCGCTAATCCACCTGGCACAAAAACGGCATCGTATTTAGTTACATCAACCGTTGATAGTTTTACGGCTTTCTGCATTGTTTCCCATCCTTTTCCTGTTAGAAAGGCAAGATTATCAGGATCATTTGCAAGATTAAGTGCATCTAAATAAGGAGTATCTCCGGTTAAACTGGCAAAATCTATTTGGTAATTTGCTCTGTCGAATTCGGCATAAGGATGCGCTACTTCAGGAAGAAAAGTTCCTGTTCTTCTGTTATTTGGTCCAATTGTATTGGCATTCGATACGATAATTAAGATTTTCTTGTTCATTTTTGTTTCGTTTTTAAGTGTTGTTTTTTGCTTTACTGATGTGTTTTCTTTTTGATTTTGTGCATAAGAAGAAAAAAAGGCAATTGCCGCTGTTAGAATCATAAGTTTTTTCATTTCTATAAATTTTTAGGTTGTTAATGAATTATTTATAGGGCAAATTTATGTCAGCACTACTCCTCAATACGAGGAGAAAAGTCACAAAAAAAGTGTGACGAGAATCACACTTTGAACATTAATGTTTATGTTATTTGTTGTTGGAGTAAAGCCTGCTGAGGGTTTCGCGGCTAACTCCAAGATATTCCGCTATATATTTTTTTGGAATTTTTTGCATCAGATTTGGATATAAATCTGCAAATTCTTTATAGCGCTGCTGCGGATTATTAGAAAGTAATGAAATAACTCTTTGCTGAAGCGCCATAAAACCTTTGGTAAGTTTCATTCTAAAAAAGTGTTCCATTTTATGAAGCGTAACAGAAAGTTTTTCCCTGCCATCGAGTGTCAGGCACAAAACTTCTCCCGGCTCCATACATACCACATACATATTTGCCTGCTTTTGATTGAAGTACGCGATATAATCAGACATCCACCAATTTTCTGTAGCGAATTGCACAATATGTTCCTTTCCGTCTTCATCAAGATAAAAAACTCTAAAAATACCGCTCATAATGATGTATTCATATTTAGCATCATCACCTTGCTGAATCAGATATTGATTTTTTAATACCTTTCTTATCGTAAAAAAAGGCTTTATAGATTCAAACTCTTCATCAGTAATTGGTATGATTTCTTCAATATGTTTCCTTAGTTTTTCCATCGTTTGTTTTTTACCTTTTCAAAGATAGAAGGTTTTTTAATTTTAGAATTCTGATTTTAGATTTTAGATTGTTTGGGATGGATTTTACCGCAAAGTGATCTAAGATTTTATTTATTGATGTGTGCTCAAAACACATCCCGAAGCCTCGTGACGCAAAGCTTTGTCTGTTTTTTGATTTTTGATTGTAGATTTCTCTAAAATATTTTAGAGTCCTTGCACGACCTGCATAAAATCATTTTTGCTCCAGTGGTCTGTTATTTTTCCATTTTTTACTATATCAATTTCAATAACATTCATTTCTACTTTTTTTCCTGTAGCTGGTTTGCCCATAAATTCTCCGGTATGGATTGCTGTTATTGTTTTTCTTAAAGATACTTTGTCCTCTTCTCCCAATACTTCATGAATTTGTACGGAAACATCTGAAAAACCTTTATGAAACCCCACCACGAAATGAATCATTACGGTTGCATCAGTGGGAGCATTTGGCGGTGCGGTATGGTTTACAAAAACATCTGCTAAAAGTTCGTTTGTGATTGCTGTATTTCCTGATTCAAAAAATTCCTGGTTAAACCTAATTACCAATTGTTTGTTTTTTTCTACTGTTGTCATTATCTATTGTTTTAAAATGATAATTCAAACTTAGGCAGACTCTTAATGGTCTACCAATAAGGGTTTTAAAGAAATACCCTTAAGATAGTTTAAGATTATGACTGTTTTGTAGATATATTTTTTCTAATAGTACTCAAAAATTCAGGAGTAATACCCAGATAGGAAGCTATTTGCGTATTAGGAAGTCGGTTTGAAAGATTTGGATAATGCTCTAAAAAAGCGAGATATCTTTCTTCACTAGTACTGCTTATGTTTTGCAAAACCCTATTTTGGAGTTCGACAAAATTATTTTCGACGATTACTCTGAATATGATATTAAATTTAGGATGGTTTTCATACAGAAACACTAAATCTTTGAGCTCAATTTGAATTATTTCAGATTCTTCTATTGCTTCAATATATAATTTACTTGGTTTTCCGGCATATGGTTTATTAAAATCAGCCGGTTTTATAGAATGAAGACTGGCCAGATCGGTAAGCCAATTATTTTCTGCACCAAACTGAATATTATGTTCTTTGCCCATAGTATCAACGCTGTACATTTTAAAACATCCACTAACAATAAAATTATAATGCCTGCACCAATCACCTTGCTGTAAAATGAATTGTCTTCGCTTAATTTTTCTTACAGTTACTCTTTCTGTAACTGCTTCAACTTCTGCGCTGTTTAAAGGAAGATAGCTGTTTAAATGTGTTATTAGCTTTTGTATTGCCATTTTTCCTGAGTTATCTTTTTATTATTTTCGATACATAACTCTTATTATCAATTTCAAACTTTATAAAGTACATTCCTGAATTCAATCCCGAAATATTAATCTTATTTATTTCAAATCCTTCCAGAAGTTTTTGTCCGTTGATACTAAAAATTTGGTATTTATCAACCTTTATTTCAGAATTAATATTGATAAAATTTGTTGCCGGATTTGGATAAATATTGAATTTTGAAACCTGTATTTCATCAACTTCCAAGCCTAAGGTAGTTCCAAACTCATCTGCTCCACAATCAATTCTTCCCCCTTCAATTCTTAATTCGTTATAATAATCTGTTTCGGTATTGGCGACAATATAAGCTGGATTTCCTGCATTTTTACTCAGAGAATTTGTTAGAAGATGAAAATCAGGATTTGTGATACTAGCGTTCGCTAATTGAGGATTTGTAAATATTGAATTTGAGTTTGTTTTTGTTCCTGATAAAAAAGAAGCGAATCCTGTATATTGTGTTCCGTTCCAGTCTGCTATCAATTTTGTTGTACCTCCCTGACAGAAAAATGTATTGTAATTGAAATTTAAACCCGGTTGTGTTAGTTCTGCGTAGGCTAAAATATTTTGGGTTTGGGTATAAAAAATATTGTTTTCAATACTACTGTTTTCACTATAAGAAAGATATAATTCTCCATTACCTGAATTGCTGTAATCATTAAAATAGCAGGTATTATTTTTAAAAGAAGAATTGATAACTTTTCCG
This sequence comes from Flavobacterium sp. LC2016-13, assembly GCF_009707955.1. Taxonomy (GTDB): domain Bacteria; phylum Bacteroidota; class Bacteroidia; order Flavobacteriales; family Flavobacteriaceae; genus Flavobacterium. The sequence continues at coordinate 102,187 of NZ_WMDQ01000003.1, forward strand.
GAACCTGACGGATAATCGAATCCTCCCATCGCTAAGGCACAAATTTGATTGTCGTAAAAAACATTATTTCTAATAATAATTCCATCAGTAGTCTGACCAATTTTTTCGCATCCAACTTCTATTCCGTAACCATTATGATACGAGGTATTGTTTTCAACTGTTATGTTTTTTCCACCGTCTATATAAATTCCTCCGGATGTTGAATACGATGCAATGCAGTGATGAGTAGTATTATTTTTAACAAGTCCGTTTCTTGCCTGATCGTTTGCAGGAGTTGGGCAAGTGCCTTCGTGACCAATAATATCGATACCAATATTGGTAAGATTATGAACATTGTTATAAGTGACTTCAAACCCGTTTACATTTCCATTAACAGCAATTCCTTCGCTGTAACCTAATCTGCAATTATACAATTCATTATTTTGTATTTTTAAATTTGTAATTGCTGTGGTTCCGTTTGTTCCAAATACTATAATTCCCTGCGCATTTACATTTTCGTTTACAACGGCATTTACATTAGATGAAAAATGAATATCGTGTATTTTACAGTTTTTAATTATAATATTATCACCACTTCCTTCAACTAAAATTCCCTGAGCCGTATTTTGAATATTATTTTGAAGCTCAATACCATCAATAGTAACATTGCTTTTATTGTTGATTGCAAGAATAGCATCTTGAGTTGTTATTCCTGTTGCATCAATAACAGGAATTGTTTCTGAATAATTTTTTAAAGTAATATTACTTTTCGAAATCGTAATCTTTTCTGAATAAGTTCCCGGAAAAACGTTTAAAATTCCATTGGCCGACAATTGATTTAATCCGTATTGTATTGTTTTCCAAGGCGAAGCAACAGAACCGGAATTCGTATTATTACCCGTTGCGGCAACATAATAATTCGTTTGTCCGAAACAAAAATTAGACAAAACGCAAAAGATCAAAATTATTGTTTTTCTATTCATTTTCTTTTTTCCTTTTTTAGCAACGCCATTTGGGTTGACGTTAGGTTAGAGATTTGGTAAGCCAAATGTATTAATTAAAGATTAAAATAAAAGTGCATAAATCAACTTTGCATGTCTGAAAAAACAACTGCTTTAATTGGCATTAGCAGTTGTTTTTGCATTAGATTTAGAAATCAATCCAGTTACACATTCATTGATAATTCATTCTGTGATTATTATTTTTTAATGACATCCAAAATATTCAAAATGGTCGACGTATTATCTATCGATTCATTCATCATTAAAACCTGTTTTTCTTTGGTATAATTTTGAATATGATCTGCAAAAGCTTCTGCCTCAAAAAATAAACCGCTGCCAAAAGGAACTTCAATTTTCTCTAATTCATAATTCCAGTCTAAACCTTTTTTAATTTCAATAAAAGCTGTGTTTGGTTTTGTCATATTATTATAACCCGCAGCAATAATTCCTTTTGATCCAATTACACGAACGTAACGATGTGGAGCAGCATCAAAATTACAATTCAACTGCGCGGTTATTCCATTCTCAAACCTCAGCATCGCAGCAACAGCAGTGTCTAAATCCTGATCATTAAATTTCCCAAAGGCAATTATTTCGTTTGGATTTTGACCTGTAATTGCACGTATAATACTTACGGGATAAGCTCCCGCATCCCACATAACGCCACCGCCAAGTTCCGGTTTTAAGCGGATATTGTTTTCTGCATCATCAACAGTAAATCCAAAATCAGCATAAATTTGTGATATTTCACCAATCTCTCCATCTTGTATCATTTTCAGCATTAAAATAGTTTGTGGCTGAAACTTATACGGAAAACCTTCCATTAAAAAGACATTATTTTTTATGGCTTCTTCATACATTTTCTTTACATCTTCGACTGTTAAAGCAATTGGTTTTTCGCATAAAATATGTTTTTTTGCCTTTGCTGCTTTGACAACCCATTCTGCGTGCATCGAATTTGGAAGCGGAATATAAACAGCATCTAATTGAGGATCATCAAGCAATTCCTGATAAGAAGCGTATGCTTTTTCGATATCAAATTCTTCTGCAAATGATTGTGCTTTTTCCAGGTTCCGACTTGCAACTGCCGTAATTTTAATTGTTGAAGAACCTTTTAAAACTTCTATGAATGAGCGCGAAACATTCGCCGTACTCATAATTCCCATTTTTAGCATATTTTCTAAAATTTATCGGTTTTTATTTGATTTAAACCGTGTTAAGGAAGCAAATGTAGCGGTAAGCTTTGGTCTGGAAAAGTACTTACCATTTGGTTAGGTATGAACATATTGGTTAGATTTGTAGAAAATTAGATCGTTATGAACGAAAATAAATTAGAAAAAAATACAGTTGAGGAAAACTACACCGATGGTGATGCATTTTTTTCCTGCCACGTTGAACTTGCGAACAAAAGTATTAGTGGTAAATGGAAAATCCTTATTCTTTACAGATTGTCATTAAACCCGATTAAACGTTATACTGAACTGAGAAAAGAATTGGGTCCTATCTCTGAAAAAGTATTGAGTAATCAGCTTAAAGATCTTGAAAATGACGGGCTGGTTCATCGAACTGTTTATCCGGTTGTGCCTCCAAAAGTAGAATACAGCCTTACAGAAAGCGGAAAAGGTATTATTCCGGTTATTATTGCGTTGAGAAATTTTGGTTGTTTTTTAAAACACCGCACTTAAAAATCAGATTATAAACCTGATTTTGACTACAGCAAAAGTGGTTTTCACTACAATTGCTTTTCTGCACCATTTTACCTTTGAATTATTAAAATAAATAATAAAAAGATAAAATGGAATTAAAAGGAACTACAATCTTAATTACTGGAGCAACAAGCGGAATTGGTCTTGAATTTGTTCGTCAACTTACTAAAAAAGAGGTTAGAAATATTATTATAACCGGACGCGATCCTGATAAATTAGAGAAAGCAAAAAAACAATTTCCAAATATTCACACTTTTCAGAGTGATGTTAGTCAACCAAAAGAAATAGAAAAGCTTTATAAAGAAGTTATTCAACAATTTCCCGAGTTGAATATTATTATCAATAATGCCGGAATTATGCGTAATTTAGACTTGCAGGATACTAGTATGGATTTGGAAAATATTACCAGCGAAATAGAAATTAATTTGTCCGGAACAATTAGAATGGTTCACCAATTTTTACCGCATTTAAAAACAAAAAATACGGCTGCGATTGTAAATGTATCATCTGGTCTGGCATTTGTTCCTTTTCCTGTTTCACCTATTTATAGTGCCGCAAAATCAGGAATTCATGCTTATACGCAGGTATTAAGGCTTCAGTTGAAGAAAACAAATATTAAGGTTTTTGAACTTGCTCCGCCTGCTACAGAAACTTCTTTGGGTGATCCTTTTGAAGGGCTTGTTGACAGTAAACAGAATATGAAGGTCGATAAAATGGTACAAATTGCCATTGAAGGAATATTAAAAAACAAAATGGAAATAAAGCCTGGTCTTGCCAAAGTGTTAAAATTTATGAGCAGATTAGCGCCAGATTTCATTTTGAATTTTATGGATAAAACAATTGAAAAGGCAAAAGCCAAACAAGTATAAAACATGGCACAATCAAAACAATTGCACATTAAAACCATCACGGAATTTCATCGATTAATGGGACTTCCGCAGCCGGAAAACCCGCTCATCAGTATTGTTGATTATGCAAAAGTGCAGCATTCGCATGAAAATAATCCAATTAGTGCAATTTTTGATTTTTATTCTATTTCTATTAAAAGAGGTTTGAATTTTAAACTTTTATACGGACAGCAAGAATATGATTTCGATGAAGGAATTATGTTCTTCCTGGCTCCGGGACAAGTCTTAAAAGTAGAAATAGATCAAAACGCCGTATCAGAACATTCAGGATGGTTATTACTTATTCATCCTGATTTTATCTGGAATACTACTCTGGCAAAAAGCATCAAGAAGTATCACTTTTTTAATTATTCCGTAAATGAGTCTTTATTTCTTTCCCAAAAAGAAGAAGCTGTTATTGATAATATTATCCAAAATGTGCAGCAGGAATATCATTCTAATATTGATAAATTTAGTCACGACATCATTATTGCACAACTCGAAGTTTTACTAAATTACGCTGAAAGATTTTATCAACGCCAGTTTCTTACCCGAAGAAAGGCAAATCATAAGATTTTAGAAAATTTAGAAATTATCTTAAATGATTATTTTGATAACGAAAAAGTACATTCTAAAGGTTTGCCAACGGTGAATGAAATTGCAGAAAAACTCAATGTGTCGCCCAATTATTTAAGTGAATTATTAAAAGTATTAACGGCACAAAATACGCAACAGCACATTCATCAAAAAGTTATTGAAAAAGCAAAATTAAAGCTTTCAACTACAAATTTATCGGCTAGCGAAATCGCGTATGAATTAGGTTTTGAACATCCGCAATCTTTTAGCAAATTCTTTAAAACCAAAACTAGTCTGACTCCATTGGAGTTTCGAAATTCCTTTAACTAAGTAATTGATTATCAGAATATTTTAACACATGTGAATTTTATAACAAATGAATATTTATATATAAGTTTTTATTTGATTGTTGCTCTATTTTTGCATATCTAAAATAATTTAAAACTTTATCATAATGGAAAATACAAAAAATTCTGCTGATGAAAATTATGGTAAATGTGTTCACAGTTCCATTTACGTAGCAGAGACTACAGACTTAATATATAGAAAAGCCTATATAGGTGATTGGGGCGATTGGGATGAAAAAACCTGCGATACCTCAACGGATCAAAACGATTGTGTTTTGCCTGAAAATGAGATTTTATAAAGCGGTAATAATAAACTCACTTCGTCTGTTTATTTGATGTTGTTCTTCTGTGCATTTTACGCCATCAACACATCCGTTTAAAAGTTGGGTTTCTCCATATCCTTTAGCGGTTAATCTACTTACGTCGATACCGTTATTAATGAGCCATTTTATAGTTGCATTTGCTCTGCGACCAGATAATGCTTCGTTATAATCGCGCGTTTGACGGCTATCGGTATGCGAACGAATATCAATTTTCATTGTTGGATTCTCTTGTAATACTTCTAATATTTTTTCTAAATCGACAGCAGCTTCCGGACGAATGTTAGATTTGTCCAAATCAAAATAAATCATTTTTATACCGAAACATTTCCCTAAGTCATCACCAATTGTGACTTTGCATTTTGAATTATCAAGCGCTATTGGCAAACTTGTTTTCCCTGTTAATTTACCAATAAAAATATTGACTTCTTTGGTCGTATAATCTGTTTTTTCTGCTCTGACATTATACGTTGTACCACATTCTACAGGAAAACTATAAGATCCTGCAAAATCAGAAATGGTACTGTTTTTTTGAATTTCATTTTCAAATAAAGTAACTTTAGTTTGAGGCAAAATAATTCCCGTTTCAGCATCTGTAATAATTCCGTTTAATTCCTGAATACATTTTAGTTTTTTAGTTTCCAAAAACTTGTAAATATCATCAGAGCCTTTTCCTCCGTCTTTATTCGAACTAAAATATCCTTTTCTTGAAATTGGATCAATGCTATAAGCAAAATCGTCTTTTGATGAATTGATGTCGTTTCCAACATTGTAAATACTTTTTACGGTTCCGTCATTGTCTAGTTTCGCAACAAAAACATCTAATCCTCCAAGTCCGGGATGACCATCTGAGGCAAAATAAATTTCGTTCTCACTGGTGATAAACGGAAAGGTTTCCCTGCCTTCTGTATTTATCGGTTTTCCTAAATTTATCGGAGTTCCATAACCTCCGCTACTATTAATACTCACTTTATAAATATCAGATTGTCCCAAAGTTCCGGGCATGTCTGATGCAAAATATAACGTTTTTTCGTCAGGACTAAGTGCAGGATGCGCTGTACTGTAATTGTCGCTGTTAAAAGGAAGCGCTGTTATATTTGTCCAGTTTCCGTTTTCGAGACTGGCTTTGTAAATTTTTACCAGCGTATTTTTTTTATCATCTTTCCCTTTTTTTCCGTTAACGTAATTGTTTCTGGTAAAGTAAACTGTTTTGCCATCTTTTGTAAAAACAGCCGCAGCTTCATGAAATTTTGAATTTAAAACGGTTTTGAATTTTTCAACTTTAACGGAATCAACATCGGCGATATATAAATTGGTAAAATATTCTCCTGTCCATTTGTGTTTTCGTTTAGAAAAATTTCCGGTATCTCTCGCAGAAGCAAAATACACTTTGTTATTTGATACAGAAGTACTGTAATCTGAATATTTTGAATTAATTCCGGCATCTTCAATTTTATAACGTCCTGAATTTAATTTAATTTGTTCCAGATAATTGACATCTTCTTTGAAGAGCTTTCCTCTGTTATCGTCTTTAAATTTATCATTAAACTCAGCCATAAGTTTAGTAGATTTATCTAATTGTCCGCTTGATTTCAGAGACTGGGCATATCGATAATAATATTCAGGCCCAACTGCAGTATTCATCGCAAATAACTCTCCGTACCATTTTGCAGCGGCTTCATATTCTGAATTAAAATAATACGAATTGCCCAGCTTTTTAAACAAATCCTCAGACTTATATCCTTTCTCTGCTACTTTTTCATATACTTTAATAGCATCAATGTATGCATAGCGATCATAACTTTTATCAGCACTGTTAATTTTTGATTGCTGACCAAAACTGTTCACTGAAAAAACACTGACAATTGCGAGATAATAAAATATATAACTTTTCATAATCACTATTTTAAAAGAAACGTGGGCTACTCATTCTGCTTGTATTTTTGATAAATTCATAACGAAGGAATATCTCATGCGATCCTGAATTATAATTGTTCAGTTTCGTGGTTTCACGATCGTAACCATATCCTATATACAATCCGTCAGTAATCTGAAAACCCGCCATTAGACTTACAGAAGCACTCCATCTGTACGCAGCGCCCAAAACAAATTTGTCTACAAACATAAAATTGGCTGAAATATCTACTTGCAACGGTGCTCCTTCGACCATTTTGGCAAGAACTGCAGGTTTAAATTTGTAATACTCGTAACGATCTAAATTAAAGACATACCCTCCCATTAAATAATAATTGATTTTATCTTTATAAATCGCTATATCATTGTCGTCATAACGATTGGTTTCAATAAAATTAGGAACCGATAATCCTATGTAAGCTTTATCAGAATGCCAGTATACGCCTGCCCCAACATTGGGAGAAAATTTATTATCAAGATCCTGAAATTGCGGATCGCCCTGATCTTCAGGATTTAGTTTGCTAATATCTAAGTTGAATAAATTCGCTGTTCCTTTAATTCCGAACGAAAGTTTAAAATTTGCAGATGTCTGAACTGTATATGAAAAATCAAGAGATAAATTATTCTCATTCGTTGGTCCTATTTTATCATTGACCAAAGAAAGACCAACTCCCAAATTGCTGTTATTTATAGGCGTATTTATTGAAAAACTACTGGTTTCAGGCGCGCCATCAAGACCAACCCATTGTGTTCTGTATAAACCAAAAATACTCAAAGCTCCACGAGAACCTGCATAAGCCGGATTTATGTTTATGGTATTGTACATATACTGCGTAAATTGTGAATCCTGTTGCGCGAAACCGGCAATAGTTGATAAGGTAATGACGAGTGTAAATAATGTAGTTCTCATAGCATTTCAGTTTATTTTTCGATTCGTATTATTTACAATTACTGCTATTTAAACAGGCTTGTAGAAATATCCGTTTTAATTTCCGGACAGGTATAGATAACCTGTTTTAGTCACAGGTTCATTGAGATATGTTGTATAAGTAATCACATAAAAATAAGTTCCGTCAGGCAGTCTTTTTTGTTTATTGACCGTTGCTCTTCCTTCAGAAATTCCTCTAAAGGCTATTGATTCATTATCATAACCATAAGCATCGTAAACCAAAACGCCCCAGCGATCATAAATTTGCACGTAAGCATCAGGATAACATTTGATATTATCAATTTTGAAAATCTCGTTTTTATCATCTCCATTTGGCGATAAAGCATTATAAACAATGATTTTACATGCATTTAAAGGCAGAATTGTCGGATCATCTTCTGCAGTAGAATTATCATCAGATGTATCGGTTATAGTTACTTGTTTTGGGTCTACTCCCTGAACTGTGGCTTGATTTTCGACAACTCCGGCATTAATATCTTCAGCTCTTAAAACATAAGTTCCAACAAAATTATCGGTATTGGTTGCGCCTTTTGTCAAAATAATTGGATCTCCTGTAATAACGATTCCCGGTTTAGGATCTTTCACAATAATATTAACCAACGGTATATTTCCGGTATTGGTAATTGCAAAATGATAGGTTATTGTTTCTCCAATTTCTGCAAAACCATTTTTGTTTTCATCATTAAATATTCCTGTTTTAACAACGGCTATAGAAGGCTGCATGGTTAAATCTACATTAGTAAGATCATCATCACCGCCCAAAGTTGGATCATCGCTATCAGAAATATCCAATACAAGTTCTCCGTCTGGGGCTTCTCCTGTTACAATTGCCGTATTTACAACTTCGCCCTGAACGACATCAGCAATTGTTACGGTATAAGATGCAGTTGCAGTGCCTATTGCACCCGGAATTAATGTACCCGGAGTTACAGCGATTTTTGCTGTACCAATTAATGGATCTGTTATTTCGATGTTGGTTAAAATTACATTTCCTGTGTTTTTAACAATGAAATTATAATTAATGACAGAACCTGCTCCACCGTTACCGGTCAAGATTCCGCCTTTTACCAAAGTGATTTTTTTGAATTGTGTTACAGGCGTAACCGTAGGATCGTCCTGACCACTTAATGCAGGATCATCACTGTCTGATAAATCCTGAATCGCAGTTCCTGTAGAAGGTTGTGCCGTAACCAAAGCCTGGTTTGTAACGGTTCCCAAATTAATATCAGCCTGTGTTAATACATAAGTTGCTGTATAGTTTGTTACATTCGACTGACCAACCGGTAAAGTAGCAATTGGATTTCCTGAAATTGTGGCTTTAGGATCAGTCACAGTTACATTATTTAAATCTATCGCTCCTGTATTTGTAACTAAGAATGAATAACGAATTAATTCGCCCGGCTGTGCATAACCGTCTCGGTTTGTATCTGAGAAAATACCTCGTTTGATTAATGTAATTGAGGGTTGTAAAACGGTTATTTTAATTACCGCCTGATCGCAATTCGTCGCATTTAGGTTTTCGCAAATTTCATAAACGATCGTATACACTCCGGATGAAGTTCCTGCCGGAACACTTACTAAACCTGTTGCTGTATTTAAAACGGGAACAGCAGCAGAACTAATAACATCTGCAGGCGAAAGCACATTTATTTTTACCTGAGCTAAGGTTGGCGAAGTATTATCCAGTAAATCATTCGTTAAAACATTTACAACATTATTTGCTCCGTCTAAACCGTTAATTCCACCCGCAGCGTCGTCATTGGCAATTATTGGTCCTGAAATTACGGTGACAATAATATCAGCCTGACTGCAATTTGTAGCATTTAGGTTTTCACAAATTTGATATCTAATCGTATAAGTTCCGCTTGGCGTACCCGCAGGAACACTAACATTTCCGGTAACGCTATCTAAAGTTGGAACCGGACCTCCGTTTATTGAAGCTGCCGGAGTAACAACTCCAATTGTAATTTCTGCCAATAAAGCTGCGACTCCATTAAGATTATCATTGGTAATGGCGTTTATAACATCGGCCTGACCGACAAATCCATTTATATTTAAAACCGTGTCATTATTAGCTTCTATGAACGTTGCGGTTACCGTAATAAATACGGTTGCATCATCAAAATTGGCAGGATTTAAATTCTCTGCAATTCTATATTCAATTCTATATAATCCTGCCGGAGTTTGAGGCGGAACGCTAATAATTCCGGTTGCAGGATCAAGCGATGGCACATTTGGATTTCCATTAACAGGATCTGCCGGATCTAAAATTGTAATCGTGATTTGACTAATATTAATCACTTTTACTTTCGCATTTTTAGCTTCTATAGATGAGTCATTAAAACTGTCATTGTCTAAAACATTCAATGCATTTGCTGATCCGACATATCCATTTACATTTAAGTCAATATCGTTATTTGCAATAATTGTGGCTACTGTAACCTCAACAATAATATCGGCTTCGCTGCAATTTGAAGGATTTAAGTTTTCGCAGATTCCATAATGAATAGTATAAGTTCCTGCTGAAGTTCCTGCCGGCACATCAACATTTCCTGTTGTTGTATTTAGAACCGGAATCGGATTTCCTGAAACATAATCCGGCGGATTTGTTGTACTTATCGAAGTTATTGTAATTTGAGATAATTGAACTGCAACTCCGTTTAATAAATCATTAGCAATGGCATTAACAACATTTGTTGCGCCCACATAACCGTTAATATTGCTTGCAGAATCATTAACGGCCAATATTGGTGCTTGTATCAATATTGTAATTATGGCTGTGTCTGTATTGTTTAAATTCTGTTTTTCGCTCAAACGATACGTTATGTTATACGTTCCTGTTGTTGTTCCCGCAGGAATACTAACAATTCCTGTTGCTGGATTTAAAATTGGAATTAAACCTCCGTTAATAGAATTTGCGGGCACTAATACATCAATTTGAACTTCTGACGGAATTACCGAAACTCCGTTTAATGTATCATTATTTAAAACATTTACGGCGTTGGTCGTATTTACAGAACCATCAAATGGTGTTGCAGGCGCATCATCAACGGCATCGATTGGGTTTGCAATAAGAGTAATGGTGATAATGGCTTCATCACAATTTGTTGGATTGAGTTTATCACAGATTTTATATACGATTCTATATTCGCCTTCGTGTGTTCCTGCGGGAACATCTACATTTCCGGTTAATAAATTCAATACAGGAATTGGCGCTCCGTTAATTGAACTTGCCGGAGTAACTAATGTTCTGTTAATATCTGATAACACAACTGGCGCGCCATTTAAAGTATCATTATTATAGGCATTCAAAACATTATTTGCACCTGTATAACCAATAATATTTCCGGCTGCATCATCATTTGCAACTATAATTGGAGCAATTACAAGAATATTGATAACGGCTTCATCGCAATTTGTCGGATTCAGTTTATCACAAATTCTATATCGAATTTGATACGCTCCTGCCGAAGTTCCTGCCGGAATGCTCACATTTCCTGTTGCAAGATCTAATGTTGGAATTAAACCTCCGTTGATAGGAACTGCAGGATTTATAATTGTTGGATTTATCAAACTAACATCTGTTAGAAGAACTCCATTATAGGTATCATTATTTGTAAATGCATTTAAAACATTGCTTGCTCCTACATATCCGTTTATGTTTGTAATGGTATCATCTTCGGCTAAAATTGAAGGTTGATTTACAATAATTACTATCGTTGCGGGACTGCAATTTGTTGGATTTATTTTTTGACAGATTTCGTACTGAATCGTATACGTTCCTGCTGAAGTTCCCGCCGGAACATCTACAAATCCTGTTAATAGATTCAATACGGGAATAATTCCATTTGTTGAAGTTGACGGAGGTGTTGTACTTAAAGAATGAATATCAATTTGAAGTATCGGAACAGGTGCTGCGTTAAGTTCATCATTTGCTAAAGCATTCACTACATTATTTGCGCCAACATATCCGTTAATATTATTTGCAAAATCATTATCGGCATCAATACTTGGAGTTGTAACATTGAGTGTAATATCTGCTTCACTGCAATTGGCTGGATTTAGTTTTTCGCAAATACTGTAATGAATCACATAAGTTCCTGCCGAAGTTCCTGCGGGAACATCTACATTTCCGGTTAAAGTATTCAATGCCGGAATCGGGTTTCCTGAAACATAACCTGCAGGAGTTGCTGTTGAAACTGATGTTATATTGATTTTAATTAATTGAATATCCAATCCGTTTAATCTGTCGTTTGTAATCGCATTGATAACATTATTGGCTCCAACAAATCCGTTAATAGTATTTACAACATCATTATTGGCTACAATCGCTGGCGCATCAACATTAATGGTTATCGTTGCTGTATCGAAGTTAGAAAGATTCAATTTTTCTGTCAATTGATATTGAATGGTGTAGCTTCCTGCCGAAGTTCCTGCAGGGACATTTACGCTTCCGCTTGACGGATCTAAAACAGGAATTGCTCCGCCATTTATTGCTGATGCAGGAACAATATTGCTGATCGTTACTTGCGACGGAATCACTGCAATGCCATTTAATGTGTCATTTGTTAAAGCATTTACAACATTGTTTGCGCCAACAAATCCGTTTATGCCACTTGCCGAATCATCAACTGCAACAATCGATGCGCCAATTACATTGATAAATACGGTTGCATCATTGCAATTCGCTGGATTTATTTTCTCGCAAATGGTATATTTAATTTCATAATCTCCCGCGGGAGTTCCTGTCGGAATACTAACATTTCCAGTTAATGGTTCTAAAACCGGAATTGGTCCGCCGTTTATTGGAATCGCAACATTATCAACGGTTATAGTTACTTTTGAAATATCTGTTGCTGCTCCGTTAAGTGTATCGTTTGTCAATACATTAATTGCATTTGTTGTAGTTATATATCCGTTTATATTGGCAATTGTATCATCATTTGCCTCAATAATTGGAGCAGTAACTTCTATCGAAATAATAGCAGTATCATTATTGGTAAGATTCAGTTTTTCACTTAAGCGATAGGTAATATCATAATTTCCTGCGGCGGTTCCTGCCGGTACATTTACGTTTCCGGTTAATGGATTTAATATCGGAACTAAACTTCCGTTAATAGAAGTTGCCGGAATTAAAACATCAATTTGAACTTCTGACGGAATTACCAAAATGCCGTTTAATGTATCATTATTTAAAGCATTTATAGCTGTAGGATTTCCAACAAATCCATTTATTGAAGTAAACGGAACATCATTTACAGCATCAATCTGAGCAGCAATAACGGAAATTGTTATGGTTGCCTGATCGCAGTTTCCTGTATTGAGGTTTTCACAAATTTGATAAACAAATCTATATTCTCCTGCCGGAGTTCCCGCTGGAACGCTCACTAAACCTGTCGCAATATCAAACGTTGGAACTGAACCGCCATTTATTGCACTCGGACTTGAAATAATAGTGGTTGTAATGGTAGTAAGATCAATTATTCCTCCATTTAATAAATCATTATCATAGGCATTTATAATATTTGTACCGCCTGAATAACTATTGACATTGGTCACAGTATCATCATTGGCAAGTATAACTGGCGCAATAACATTGATTGTAATAACGGCATCATCGCAATTGCCCGGATTCAGGTTTTCGCATATTTGATATTTAATCTGATATTGCCCTGCAGGTGTTCCCGGTGGCACTACTACTCTTCCTGATGAAAGAAGCAATTGAGGAACCGGAGCTCCCGGACTTTTTGGTGCAGCCGGCGTTATAACAGATGGCGTAAGTACTCCCGCCAGATTGATATTGATAAATTGTCCGTTGAAAGTATCTGCGCCGGGCGAGTTTGCGTAGGCATTAATAGAATTTACGGCTCCATTAAAACCGTTTACATTATTTACAACATCATCATTTGCAATTAATGGTGCAGGATCAACAACTATAGCTATACTTGCATCTGCGCAATTTGTTGGATTCAATTTTTCGCAAATCGTATAAGTTATGTAATAGGTATCCGCAGGAGTTTCTGCCGGTACGCTCACATTTCCTGTCACTGTACTAAATACAGGAACATTGGCACCAGTGTATAAAGGTGCTGCTCCGCTATTTTGTGTAATTATTATGTCATCAAAATTTGCTGTAGTAATAGGTACGCCATTTAAGCTATCATTTACCATTGCATTTACAACATTTAGCTGTCCTAAAAAGCCATTGATGTTTTCGGCTACATCATCGTCAGCATCAATAACAGCTGTTCCTACGGGAATAACGATTCTGGCGACATCACAATTACTGAAATTACCAATTTCGCAAATTCTGTATGTAATTTCATAAAGCCCTCTTACTGTTCCTGCCGGAACATCAACATCTCCTGTAGCAGTATTTAAAACAGGAACTTGTACAACTGCAGGATCAATGCGCAAAGCAGGATTTACAACAGAAATCTGAACATTTGAAGTTGTTGCCTGCGCACTTGCAAGCCTGTCATTCGTTAACGCATTTATCACCGCTAAATTTTCGACAGAACCATTCAATAGTGTTGGGACAATATCAATTACTGCATCAATTCCTGCAGTGGTTACTCGTATAGTTTCTGTTGCTGTAGAACAATTGGAAGGATTTGCGTTTTCACAAATAGTATATGTCAGTGTATAATTATCGGCCGGTGTTCCTGCTGCTACAGAAATTGTATTCGTAATATTATCAAAAATTAAATAACTGGAGCTTGAATTTAAAGTTACCGTTACATCTGCGGGATTTAGGATTACTCCGTTTAATAAATCAGAATCTAAAATAGTATGCGTTCCCGTATTTCCGCCTGTATCACCTGAAATTGAAACAAAAGTTTCAGCAACAGCACAAATTCTGTTAAAAATAGTAAATGATGTACTGCCGGAAATACAAGTATTTAAACCTGTTTTTCTAACTGAAATTTGTTTAATTCCAGGTGTTAGATTCGTAAAAATATTACTTGCCTGAAAGTTAACGCCATCAATACTATATTCATATCCGGTTCCTAAGTCGGGATTTGAAATAGAGATTGTTCCAAAAGCATTCGTACATGATGGTTGTCGTGTTACCAATCCAACGGGAGCTGCCGGCGTACCAAAAACATTCAGCGTTACCTGGTTTGAAATGGTTTGACAACCTGCTTCTGATTGTGAAATTAAAACCCTGAAATATCTATTTCCTGCAGTAGTATAACTTGGTGTTGTGTAAGATGCTGTTGTTCCTCCTGTTCCATCAGTTACGTTTGTATATGGTCCCGCCAAAACTGCAGCGGTTTGCCATTGATATAATAAAGTACTTGACGGAATATTTCCTGAAGCAACAACTGTAAATGTATGGGTTTGATTGATACAAACTTCTGCATTTGTGGGTTGTGTGCCTATTATTGGAGATTCAAAAACATCTACTTTCGCAGCATTAGAATTTACTACACCACAGCCAATACCGGAATCACTTACTTGTAATCTATAAAAAGTATCTGCATTTACAGGACCGGTTGTATAAGTTGTCGTATTTGCTCCTGAACCGTCAGTAACATTTGCCCAGCCTGTAGTTCCGTTTAATGATTTTTGCCATTGATACGTAAAATTGCCGGAACCATTTGCAGCGCCGGAAGTCATTGTAAATGTGCCTTCTTCACAAATATTTCCGCCTGTTGGCTGTACCGTTATAATTGGATCAGGAATGACAGTTGCCACAACCGCATCTGTAATAAGGGTACAAACAGGATTTGCTGAAGTAATTACATTGCGATAATAAATCGTACCTGATAATGGTCCCGAAGTATAGTTTTGAGTATTAGCTCCTGATCCTCCGGATACATTTGCCCAGCCAGTTGTACCATCAGCTGAACTTTGCCATTGATAACTAAATACAGCTGAACCGCCATTAGCAGAAGCTATTGCCGAAATAGAAACCGTTCCTCCCACACAAATGGTTGGCGGAGCAATGGGCTGTCCTGAAATAGTTGGAATTATAACTGCTGCAATACTTGATATAACGGGATCACAACCTTGAGTTCCATCAGAAATGGCGACTTGATAATAGGTGTTTTGCGTTAAAGCCGGAGTTGTATATGTTGATGAAGTTGCACCCGGAATATCATTATATGGTCCTGCAAGAACAGTCGCATTTTTCCATTGATAGGTATAATTACCAGATCCGCCGCTTGCTGTTACATTTAATGAAGCGGTTGAACCACTGCAAATATTAGTTCTTAAAACTGGTTGGGTTGTTATGGCAACATCAGATAAAACAGTTACAATAGCAACAGCCGAAGTAATGGTGGTACAGCCATTTCCGCTTGCAGCAACATCAACTCTATAGTATGTTGTCTGTGTTAAAGGTGGCGTTACATAAGTCGTAGAGGTTGCGCCAGAAATAGCCGTAAATGTGGTATTGTTTAAACTGCTAAACCATTGATACGTTAAACCTGGAGTTCCGTTTGTGGCTGTAACAGATAAAGAATGATTTCCTCCCGAACAAATTGTTGTCCCCGTTGGCTGAGTTGTTATTGTTGGATCCGGAACTACAGTTGCTGTAATCGGATTAGAAGTCAGTGTACAATTTGTTGTTGGTGAAGTAACGATAGCTCTAAAAACAGTTGTTACACTTAAAGGATCTGATGTGAAATTGGCAGTTGTTGCTGTCGGATTTGTTTCATTCACAAAACCGGAACCAGAGTCACTTTGCCATTGATATATTAAGGTTCCCGAACCTCCGTTTGTTGAAGCTGAAACGCTCAAACTTACTGTTCCTCCAACACAAATAACTGCAGGAGTTACTGGCTGTCCTGAAATTGTAGTAACAAAAACCGGAGCTGCATTTGAGTAAACTTCACAACCACTTGAAGCCTGCGTAATTCTAACTCGATAATATAGATTTGAAGTTAAGGATGCCGTTGTATACGTGTTTGTATTCGCTCCCGTTCCGCCTGTTACATTTGCCCAGCCAGATGCTCCGTCTGTAGAACTTTCCCATTGATAAATTAAAATTCCACCTAAAGTATCGCTTGAAGCAACAACATTCATCGTATGTGTATTTCCGGAACAAATGGTGCTTCCAACTGGTTGTTGCGTAACAACCGGATCAGGAATTACATCTACCAAAACACTATTTGAAGTCACCAGACCACAGCCATTTCCTGTTGCAGAAATATCAACTCTATAATAACTGTCAGTCGTTAAAACCGGAGTAGTATACGTATTTGAATTGGCACCTGAAATTAATGCAAAACTCACATTATCTGAACTGCTAAACCATTGATAATTTAAATTTGGAGTACCACCATTTGAAGTAACAGATAAAGTAAATATTCCGCCTGTACAAATAACGCCGCCTGTTGGCTGAGCGGTTATCGCAGGATCAGGAACAACTGTTGCCGTAACTGTATTTGAAGTTAAAACACAATTCGTAGTCGATGATGTAATTAAACATCTAAATTGTGTGGTAACATTTAAAGCATCAGAAGTAAAATTTGCCGTTGTTGCCGTTGGGTTGGTTTCATTTACAAAACCGGAACCGGAATCACTTTGCCATTGATAGCTTAATGTTCCGGAACCTCCGTTTAAAGAAACTGTTACACTAATATTGACAATACCGCCAACACAAATTGCTGCAGGAGTTGTGGGTTGCGCCGTAATTGTGGCAACACTAACTAATGCCGGATTTGAAAAAGTTTCGCAGCCACTTCCTGATTGTGCAATCTGGGCTCTAAAATATAAATTAGAAGTTAATCCTGCCGTTGTATAAGTATCTGTATTCGCTCCCGTTCCACCCGAAACATTTGCCCAGCCTGAAATTCCATCAACCGAACTTTGCCATTGATAACTTATCGTTCCTGCAGCCAAATTTGATGTGCTTGCCGAAACATTCATCGTATGTGTGTTACCGGAACAAATTGTGTTTCCTACAGGCTGAATTGTAATTACAGGATCCTGAATAATGGTAAGTTTGGCTACATTACTCGTAATTTGAGTACAAGTACTCGAAACATTTACGCGATAATAATATTCTCCTGAAGTTAAAGAATTACTTGATGTAAAAGATGCATTAGTCTGACCAGGAATATCTGACCATCCATTTATGCCATTTGCTGATGACTGCCATTGATACGTGTATGGAGCTACACTTCCTGATGGAGTTGTATTTAAAGTTATCGTTCCGCCTTCGCAAATTGTGCTGTCATTTGTTAATGCTGAAGTTATCAAATCTGCCGGTCGAACGATATTTACTTCATCTGAATAAGCCGTACAAGCGCCATTACTAATTGTCCATTTTAATCGTGTTGTTCCGATGGAAATATTCGTTACGGTTGTATTAAAATTATTTGGATTTGTAATAAGAGCTGTATTCCCGGGATTCGAAACAAAGGTCCAGGTTCCTGTTCCTGATGAAGGATTATTTCCGTTTAAAGTTGCTGTTGATACATTACAAATCGTTTGATCAATTCCTGCATCTGCCAACGGAGGCAAAGGATTTATCGTAACTGAAACTGTACTTGAACTCGGAGGACAAGAACCGTTTGAAATTGTCCACTGAAATTCATAAACCCCCGTCTGAGTTCCAAAAACAGCAGTTGTTGGAGAATTAGGAGTTTCAAAAACTGCCGTTGATGGACCTGAAATTTGTGTCCAAAGTCCCGTTCCGACTGTTGGTGCATTTGCATTTAAATTTAACGCCTGAAACTCACATATCGAAATTGGAGTTCCTGCAGCAGAAGTTGTTGGCAAAGGATCAACTATAATAGTAACATCATCAAAAAATTCACAGGAAAGATTTCTTGCTGTCCATCGTAAAACATAAGTTCCTGCTCCGTTTGGCGTAAAAGTAGCCGTTGGATTTGCCATATTAGAAAAAGATCCCGTATTTGGCCCGCTAAATTGTGACCATTCCCCTGTTCCAACCGTAATTGTATTGGCTGCTAAAACAGCTGTCGAAGACTGGCAAATGGTTTGATCTGCTCCCGCTTCAGGAACTGTTAAATCTGCTGTAACCGTAATTTGAACATTACTTGATGTTGGTGTACAAACCGTTCCGTTTGTCACAGTCCAGTTAAAAACATAAACACCGCCCGTTTGGGTTAAATTAGAAACTATTGTTGTTGGCAAAATCTCCGAACTAAAAACAGCCGTTGTTGGTCCTGAAACCTGAGTCCATTTTCCAGTTCCAACAGTTGGAGGAGTTGCAGTAAGTTCTGTTACAGATCCGCAAATAGCGTTATCTCCTTCTACAACTGCAGGCGATGGCGGCTGAAAATTTTCAATTCGAATCTGATCAGATTCGTTACAACTTCCCGAGCTTACTGTCCAATTAAAAACATACGTGCCATAACCCGGATTTGTAAATATTGTATTTGGATTGGTATCATCTGCAAAAGATCCGGCCGCAGGACCTGATAATTTTGTCCATTTTCCAGTTGTTCCCACATCAAGCGCAGACGCCGCAAGAACAATCGCAGATGGACCTGCATCACAAAAAGACTGATCCGGTCCCGCGTTTGGCGTTGTTGTTATTTGACCGTTTACAGTTACCTGAATATCATCTGAGGTTTCAGGACAGGAACCTTGTGCAGGAATCGTATATCTAAAAACATAAACACCCGGAATCAATCCTGTTACCGCAGCACTATTATTTCCTGTTGGTGTAATTGTTGGTGCACCGCTTCCGCCTGAAACATAGCTCCAGATTCCTGTGCTTGTTGCATTTCCTACCAAATAAAGCGGCCCTTCCAAACAAGTAGAAAAATCAGAACCTGCTGCTGCAACTTCGGTAACTTTTATACTTACCTGATCTTTATTTTCAGGGCAGTTTGATCCATTATAAGTTGTCCATTCTAAAATATATTCTCCCGTAATAAGTCCCGATAAAGTAGATGTTGCAGATCTTGAATTTGAAAATACAGGCGAATTTGGTCCGGTTATCAAAGACCAAATTCCGCTTCCTGTTGTTGGAGGAGTCGCATCAAGAGTAACAGAACTTTGATTACAAACCACCTGATCATTTCCCGCAATTGCTGCTGACGGACCTTCATCAATATTCAATTGAACCGAATCTGAAGAAGCTGCACAAATTCCTCTTGAAATTGTCCATTTATAAACCCACGAACCAGGCGTTAAACCAGTAATTGTAGTGGTCGGACTAGTCGGATTTGTAATAATTGGGCCATCACCTCCACTAACAAGTTCCCATAAACCACTTTCTCCCGCAGCAGGCGTATTTCCCGTTACAGTAGTTACAGCATTATTACAAATTCTTTGGTCAGTTCCTGCCTGAGCAACCGTAATTGCCGCTGCAATTGTTATGGCAACCGTATCTTCGCCATCAGTACAACCTACATTGCTTACAGTCCATTTAAATTCATAATTACCATCACTTAAACCTGTTACAGTAGTGTTATATTGTGTAGGGTTTGTAATTGTAGCTGCACTTCCTGCCGTTTGAGTCCATAAACCATTTCCCGGAGCAGGATTATTTGCTGCCAGTGTTATTGAAGTTGTTCCTGTTGCAACACATTGATCTGGTCCTGCATTCGAATTAGCGCCTTGTGTATTATTAGTAATAACATTAACTGAATCTGCAGATGAACCGCATCCGTTTACAATAGTCCAGGTAAATGTGTATGCTGTATTTTGTGCCAATCCGCTTGCTGTACTGTTAGGATCATTTATATTACTAAAAGTAATTCCCGTACTTGGAGAAACAGTCCAGGTTCCGGTTTCACTGCTTAAAGTAGTATTTCCCTGTAATTGAACCGGAGAACCAAAACATATAGACTGGTCATTTCCTGCCAGCGAAGTTGTTGGAGTGGCATTCGAAACAATTATTTCTGATGTACTTTGTGATACACTACAAGCTTCCCCACCAGAAATAGTCCATCTAAAAACATATTTCCCACTTACAAGAGGTGTCACCAGTGTAGTTGGATCAGTTACATTTAAAAAAGTTACGGTCGAAGGTCCCGAAACCTGAGACCATTTACCTTTGCCACGAACAGCAATATTTCCTGCCAGTGTTGCAGATGTTGCGTTACAAGGCAATGTTTGTGTTGTTCCCGCACTCGAAGTTGTAGGCGTTACAGAAGCTACTATGGCAACATCGTCATAAATAGTTTCGCATTGACTTCCCGGATTTGGTGCTTTAATCAACCTTACAATATAAGTACCTGAAAACAGCAATTGATCAACAACAACACTGTTTCCTGAAAAATTCACCAAAGGTGTTGGATAAGAAGGATATGGCGGATTTAGTATCGGATTTATAAATGGTCCGTCTACAATTTGCCAGCTCATTTGTCCGCCACCACTTGAAGTTACCGGAATTGTTGCAGAAAATTCATTACAGCCTAAAACCTGGTCACTTCCTCCGGAAATAGACATTATCTCTTCTAAAATAACGCTATGTGTGCCTGTTGTAACACAATTTGTTATGCTATTGGTCAGCGTATATAAAAAAGTATACGTTCCTAATGTCGTCATTCCTGAGACTACTGTTGTTGGCGAAGTTGGGTTTTCAATTACCGCCGTTGGACCTCCTGTTTGAGTCCATTGTACAGTTTCATTTACATATAAAGGAGCAGTGCCCTGCAAAATGGTAGAAGTTCGTCCGTCACAAAAATTCAATGTAGCGTCTCCTACATTCGTAACATCTGCTGTAGGTGCAGGAACAATAACAGTAACTTCATCAATACCATTTGCACAAGTTCCGGCAACTGTCCATCTAAAAACATAAGTTCCCTGAATTAAACCACTTACATTCGTATTATTATCATTTACATTTGCAAAATTTGGAACATTGGGCCCAGAAACAACCGTCCACGTTCCTTGTTGCTGTCCCGGGGTATTTCCTCCAAAACTTGCATTAAGATTTACATTTTGAGTCGATGAATAACAATTGGAAAGTGTTATATCTGTCCCTGCAGTTACAGGTTCTCTTCCTCCTAAAGTAGTAATAACCAATTCATCAAAAGATGTACAACCCGATGTAGAGTTTGTAATAGTCCATCTTAAAGTTGTTGAACCGGAACTATTACCGGAAACAATAATAGATGTATTAGGCGAATTTGGGGTACTAATAGAAATTCCTGCATTATTAGTTCCAACAACAGACCAGGTTCCCGTTTCTGATCCACTAACTGCATTTCCGTTTAACGAATAAGTTCCTTCACAATACGTTTGATCGTTTCCCGCTTTTGCAATAGTCAATGGCAAAATAGTGTAAGTAACATCATCAAATACCGTTGAGCCATCACCACATTGCGCTGATAATCTAAAAGTATACGAATTTCCCGGAACTGCTCCTTTTATTAATGTTTGCATTAAATTTGGACTCACAATCTGAACAGCCCCACCTGAAATTTGAGTCCATTGAGGATTCTGCAAAAAATTAGAACCCGGTTCTGTATTTGCCGTTCCAAGTAAAGTAAACTGATCCGGAGGCAAAGACAAAGCTCCTCCGGGACAAATTGAAACATCTGCGTTTGCATTTACCGTACAGTTTTGCGAAAATCCTAAAAGTGGTAAAAGAAATAAAAAAGATAGTAAAATTCCTTTTGCAGTTTTAGAATCCAAAAATGAGTAAATTAATTTCATAAATCTTTTATTTAAAATTTAAAAAATAATTTTCTATGCTATTTGGCAATCAAATAATTATATCAGAAAGAAGCAATTGATATTAGAAAAAGGCGCTTAGAAGTAATTTGCTTTTTAAAATCTGAATTTCATGTTTCAGAAATAAATATATATATGAAGAATAGTGTAGATAATGATTTTTACGGTTTTGTTTCAATCAATAATTACAAAAAATTAAGCTTTCTAAAATACCTGTATCATCTAAAAATGTTCTTTTCAGGATACAAGATTTGTTGTTAAAACAGGACAGAATTACTATCATTCCATTTAAGATAAAATTAAGAAAAAACTTAAAATCAAATTCTAAAAAGATGTTTCATATTATAAAATGAAACATCAATATTCTTACAATTTAAAATTTTATAAAATATTTTGTTAATTTTAATCAGCCTTATCAATACACTAAAAAACAACACTTTAAATGTGTAATATTTTTCAAAACCATCAAATAAAATAAAAAAAAGATTCAAAAAATATTACAAATAAATAGCTGCAATTGCTTATCAACGTTTTGCTTTAGAATACACTAGTTTTTAATAATTAACAACCTCTTTATTATGAAAAGCAAATTTTTACTTTTGGGAACAATAATATTGCTTCCTCTTTATTTGATACATGCTCAGGAAAAAACCTCAACAGGAAATTGGCCGGACAGAACTGTTTTACCAATTGAAGCGTATCAGAAAACAGGTAAAATCGAACCTAATATTAAGGATTCAGATCCTATCGAATGGCCTAAAGAAATTAGTGCGCCAGAAGGAGCTCCAAATGTATTATTGATTCTGATTGATGATGTTGGTTTTGGAGCAACTTCTACTTTTGGAGGCCCTGTTCCTACACCTAATTTTGATGCTTTGGCAAAAAACGGATTGCAGTACAATCGTTTTCATACCACTGCGGTTTGTTCTCCTTCGAGAGCGGCACTTATTACGGGTCGAAATCATCATACTGCCGCAACAGGTATTATTATGGAATTTTCTACTCCTTATCCCGGTTATAATAGTTTAGTACCTAAAAGCGTGGCTACTATCGGAAAAATATTAACAGACAATGGTTATGGTACTTCGTGGTTTGGTAAAAACCATAATGTGCCCGATTGGCAATCTACTCCTGCCGGACCTTTTTATTTATGGCCAACGGGTTTAGGTTTTGAATATTTTTATGGATTTCTTGGTGCAGACGCGCATCAATTTAGACCTTCTTTGATTGAAGGTACAAAACCAATTGATCCTTATTTGGTTGATGGAAAAGTAGATCCTGATTATATTTTAGATAAAGATTTGGCTAATCATGCCATAAAATGGATTCAGACTCAAAAAGCGGTTTCTCCAAACAAACCATTTTTTGCTTATTATACTCCCGGAACGGCTCATGCACCGCATCAGGCGCCAAAGGAATGGATCGCGAAATTTAAAGGAAAATTTGATCAGGGTTTTGACAAACAGCGTATTGCAACGTATGAAAATCAAAAGAAATTAGGTATTATTCCTAAAGATGCAAAACTGGCTCCAACTCCTGATGATTATCAAAAATGGGATAAGCTTAGTCCGAACATGAAAAAAGTCGTAGCCAGAGAAATGGAAGTTTATGCTGCACAACTGGCTTTTTGTGATTATCAGATTGGAAGAGTAATTCAATCGATTAAAGATTTGGGAGAGCTTGATAATACGCTTATCATCTATATTATGGGAGATAATGGCGCAAGTGCCGAAGATCCAACGGGACAAGGATTAACAAGCGAAATTGGAATCATGGTAAACGGCGAAAAAGATACGGAAGAATTCATGCTGAAAAATCTGGATGAATTTGGTGGTCCGTGGACACAGGAACATTATTCTCAAAGCTGGGCGCATGCAATGAATACGCCTTATCAATGGGATAAAAAAATAGCATCGCATTTGGGTGGAACCAGAACCGGAATGGTTATTTCATGGCCAAAAAGAATCAAACAAACGGGACAAATTCGTAGTCAATATACCCATATTACCGATATTGTTCCTACCATTCTTGAAGCGGCAAATATTCCTGCTCCAACATCTGTAGACGGATTTAAGCAAACTCCTATGGCCGGAAAAAGTTTGGTATATAGTTTTGATAATGCTTCGGCACCAGAAACGCATACGACACAATATTATGAAATTATTGCCAACAGAGGTATTTATAAAGATGGCTGGCTGGCCAATACAACACCACGAAATTTACCGTGGCAAGGACATCCAATTCCGTCAGAAGATCCTATGAAAGATTATAAATGGGAATTGTACGATCTTAAAAATGATTTCAGTCAGGCTGATAATGTAGCAGCGAAAAATCCGGAAAAATTAAAAGAACTCCAAAAAGCCTTTTTAGAAGAAGGGCGAAAATTCAATGTATTTCCTTTGGATGATCGCTATATTGATCGTGTAAATCCTGAAAATCGTCCGAATTTAAACAAAGGAAGAACCAGTTATGTGTATCACGAAGGAAATTCCCGAATTACAGAAGGAATGGCTCCAAATATGAAAAATACTTCTTTCAGTATTACTGCTGATATTGAAGTAAAAGCGGGCGACGAAGGAATGATTATTACGCAAGGTGGCTATTTTGCCGGTTTAGCGTTAATGCTTCAAAAAGGAAAACCAACTTTTGCCTACGCTTTTTCTCATTATCCACAATCAAAATGGACAATACAATCTCCAACGGCATTAACAGCGGGTAAACACAATGTTACTGTTAATTTTGATTATGCAGGCGGCGGCGTTGGTAAAGCCGCAAAAGTTACGTTATTGGTAGACGGAAAAACAGTCGCAAACGGCGATATCCCAAAAACAGTTCCAAGCCGATTTTCTGCCGATGAAACTTTAGACGTTGGTGAAGATTTTGGTACTCCGGTCGTACGAACTTATGATGTTCCTTTTACTTTTCAGGGTGAAATTGACAAGGTTACCATTAATTTGAAATAATAAATTAGATTCAAAATACAAAAGTCCCGACTATTAAAAACAGTCGGGACTTTTACTTATATTTAGATTACACTAACGAAGTACCGCCATCAATAATTAAGGTTTGTCCGGTTCCGTATTCCTGTTCTAAAAGATATACAAATGTTTTGGCAATATCCAGGGCTTCTCCCACTCGTTTTACAGGCAAGTTGTTTCCAATATTTGCATACATTGCTTCTCTGTCACTTTCTAACATTCCGTTCCATAATGCGGTTTTTACTACTCCGGGAGAAACTATATTTACTCGTATTGGCGCTAATTCCATAGCCATAGCTCTTGTAAAACCTTCCATAGCTGCACAAATACTGGCGCCTAATCCCCAGCCTTTATTTGGTCTGTTGCTTGCAATTCCGCTCGTTAAGACAATAGAACCTGTTGGATTGATAAATGGAGCCGCATATTTTACGGCAGCAAATGCGCCCCAATATCGAATATTAAAGTAGTTTTTGGCATCTTCTAATGAAGTATCTTCAACATTTGCAAGAATAAGATTTTCTCCTGCAGTAAAAATCAAATGGTCGAAAGAACCTATTTTTTCAAAAAGATTTTTTACTTGTATTTCATCGGTTACATCGATCGCATAACCAATACTTTCAAATCCTATTTCCTGCAAAGCGCTATTTATACGTTCCTGATTACTCGATACAATGCTGATTTGTGCTCCTTTCGAAGCGGCGAGTTTTGCTGTAGCCAAACCAATTCCTGAACTTCCTCCAATAACAACTACCTTTTTTCCTTTTAAATTTTCCATTTTTATTTCTTTTAAAAATATTATTTAACGGAACAAAAGTAGAAAGCCAAATACGGACGGGGTTTAACAAATGTTAAAAAGGAAATTTAGAAGGCATTTTTTTTAATTCTGCTCAAAGATTGTTTTGCAATGCCAAGATAAGAGGCAATATCGGTTTGTGAAACTCTGGATGCAATATTGGATTGTCGCACAATAAATTTTTGATAACGCGAGGTTGCATCTGCGCCAAGATAAAAATTGCGTAACTCTACTTTATTAAGCAAAGCTTGCTGAAAAATAGTATCCAGCATATTTTCAAAATAAGGTAAAGAATTATAAAGACTAAGTAATTTATTTTTCTGCAAAACAATTACTTCCGCATCACAAGCTGCCTGGATTCTATCTGTTGTTATTGTATTTTCTGTAAAGCTTTTTAAAATGGTACAAAACTGATCTTCGCTAAAAAAGAAATGGATCACTTCGTTTCCTTTAGCACTAATAGTTGCTATTTTTAATACGCCTTTGCAAACAAAAAAGATTTCGTTTGCTATTTTTCCTTCTTCCAATAAAATCTCCCCTTCTTTTACGGTTCTGTATTCTAAGTTTTGCGAAATGATATTTTTATCTTCAGAAGTTATTTTTTGAAGAAGTTCAAAATAATTAAAAAGTGGCTCGAACATTATTGTTATATCTGAAATTTTATTCAAAATTAAGCTATTAAGCTGTTTCGATTATACTAAATGCTGTTATTAAATCATTTTTAAAGGAAAAAAGATGAGAAAAAATTTGCGAAACCAAATGGTTTCGTATATATTTGCAACCAAATAGTTTCACAATTATAAAACGAATATATGAGACGAGATATTTTTCAAGCCATTGCTGATCCGACAAGAAGATCAATTATAGCCTTAATTTCATTACAGGCGATGACACCCAATGCTATTGCCGAGAATTTTAACACTACAAGACAAGCCGTTTCAAAACATTTACGAATACTTACAGAATGCGATTTATTAAAACAAGAGCATCAAGGCAGAGAAATTTATTATTCTCTTGAAATAGAAAAAATGAAAGAGATTGACAAATGGTTAAGTCAATTCAGAGAAATCTGGGAAATCAGATTTAACCAACTCGATGATGTATTATCAACAATTAAAAAAAATGAAAAATGAGCAACAACAGTTTACTATTTGATTTTACCGTTGACAAAACAAAAAAAACGGTATTCATAACCAGAGAATTTGCCGCTGAACTTCCGCTAGTTTGGGATGCTTTTACCAAAGCAGAAATATTGGACCAATGGGTTGCCCCAAAACCGTGGACAGCAAAAACAAAATATATGGATTTTAAAGTTGGCGGAAAAAGATTTTATGCCATGATAAGTCCCGAAGGATTAGAAAATTGGTCTATTCAGGAATATACTTCTATTACGCCAAAAACCAATTTTAAAATGCACAATGCTTTTGCTGACAAAGATGAAAATCCTCAATTGCCGGGTTCTGTTTGGGATTTTAATTTTAGTGAAGAAAACGACATTACAAAATTGAGTTTGATTATTACCAACGAATCTCTTGAGCGTATGGAGAAAATGATTGAAATGGGCTTTGTAGAAGGCTTTAAAATGACAATTAATAACTTAGAAGAATTATTGACAACTTTATCAAAAAAATAATTTTAAAATTCTGAAGAAATTTAAAACTCCATTTTCTCAAATGGAGTTTTTTTTTGAATCATAAATAAATTGAAAAGTAACTATTCCCATTATAAAAACTCTGTATAATTAATTAACTTTACTGAACTTTTGAATTTACTTCAAAGAATAATAAACATAAAATATGGAAAATTTAAAAAAAGCATACATTGCCGGAGGTTGTTTTTGGGGAATGGAAGATCTTTTTCGATTACGACCAGGCATAAAAAATACTGAAGTAGGCTATATTGGCGGACAAAATGAGAATCCTACTTATGCCAATCATCCGGGACATGCAGAAGGTATAGAAATTATATACGATCCTAATGAAACATCATACAAAGAACTTCTGGATTATTTTTTCAGAGTACATGATCCAACTACAATAGATCGACAAGGCAATGATCTTGGATCTAGTTATCGCTCTACTATATTCATACAGAATGAAGAAGAAAAAGAAGATGCAATAGAAGTTATAAAAATTGTAGATGATTCTAAAAGATGGCCCGGAAAAGTGGTAACAACGCTGGAACCGTATACTAAATTCTGGCCTGCAGAAGAATACCATCAAGATTATCTTATCAAAAATCCAAATGGCTACACTTGCCATTTTGAAAGGTTTGGTACTTTCTTATAAATAAAAGAATCGCTCAACAAAAAGCGCAATTGTCCCTGACTTTTGCGCTTTTTTTATTTGTGTAAATCGTAAATTATATAAACGAATTGTAGTAAAATATGCAAGCTGTAAATGGGTTTATACTTAAATAATTCATGTTAAACTTTTTATTTCAAAAAAAACATATAACTATCTGATAATATTACAATTAAATTGTGTTAATTTTATAATATAATCATTTTTCGAATAACTACATTTGACATATAACTTCTAAGAAACTTATTATGACTACATCAAATCATAAAAACAATATTTCGAGCACAAGAACTTCAGAGAAAAAATCCGGAGTTAAATCAGCATCATCAAGAACAAATGAAAAAACGACAACTGAAATAAAGAAAACAGTTTTACCAAAATAAGTTATGAATTATGAGTTGTTTACCTAAAAGTTACAGTTATAATTCATAATTAACAATTCCCCTACTCTCCCGTTTGTGCATGAGGCGCATCTACTGGTTTTGATTGCGATGAACCTATTTGTCGAAGGTAAATAGAAAGAACAATAATAGCAAAGACTGAAAGAAATTCACTTTGCCAGTTCTGAAATGATTCAAACCAAAATCTTGATGAAGTAATATATTCTGAAGCTGTTTCCAAAGGTTTTCCTTTTAAGGAAAGTTGCTCGTTTTCGTCTTTCAAACTTCCAAAAAAATGAGCAACAAACGAAATTAAAAATAATAAAAACAATGCAAGCGTAAGCGAATGTTTGTAGATTGCCAAAACTAATCCTCCTTTTTTAACCGGCCACGGAACATCTTTTCTATTTGTTGAAGGTTCTCTGTCAACTTTATCATCTTTATCAAAATCTTTAGACTCAGATGAGCCTTTTTGCTGTAAAAAAATAGTCATTACTACAAGAAGTGCCATTTGCAAAAACTCACTTTCCCAATTCTCAAAAGTAGATTCTACAAAATGTCCGGTTGAAAAATACGATAAAAGAGTAACCGATGAAACTCCATTTTCAAGAAGATCTTTATTGTATTCTTTAAATCCAAAAAAAATCTGTCCTGCAAAAGCAGCGACAAATAACAGGAAAAAGCAAATAGAGAGTCCGTTATTGTGTATAATTTTTTTCATACTTTAATTTTGATTAAGAACTTGGCTTTATTAGTAATCATTAAAATTAAAATACTTCTCAACTATCTGTCTTACATTATTTTGCTGTTTTTATTATATTATTTTGAGTTCTGAATTGTTTTTGAATTACTTCGCAAAATTAAATATTTTATGAAGTTCAATAATAGAAGTTCCATTTGGCAAAACTCTTGGTGCTTTTGCTAGTTTTTTTGCTAAAAGAGAGGTTGGCATTGGTTTAAATTTTCTAAACAAGCCTATTGCATTGACCATTTTTAAGACATGTACCATTATATTTTCACCAAAACGATCTGAACCTTTTCTTACCAACAAACCCGGTCTGAAAATAATATACTTTTCAAAATTAAGTTCAGCAATGCTGTCCTCGAGTTTTCCTTTTATTTGAGAATAAAAAACCTTGCTTTTTGAAGAAGCTCCGTAAGCAGATAATAATACGAATGCAGGAACATTATTTTCTCTTGCTAATTTGGCAAACGTTGCAGGAATATCAAAATCTATCTTTAATTGATTTTCTTTAGATCCGGCTGCTTTTAGTGTTGTTCCTAAACAAGAAAAAATTACATCTCCAACAATAAGATCTTTATAGGTTTCAATATTCGAAAAATCAATAATTTGTTCTATAAGTTTAGAATGTTGTTTTCCTGTTGATCTTCTTACGAAAATCGTAACATTTGAATAATTGTTGTCTGCTAAAAGTTTGTCAACCAGCAATTCTCCGGTCGAACCTGTTGCGCCAATAACCATTGCTTTCATAATATCTAAATTTGTTAAGTATAAAGTGTTGAGTCCAAAGTCCAAAATCTAAAAATCTATCCCGAGGTTTCGGGACTAAAATCAACAGTAAAGAGTTTCATCGGGTTTGCTTTTCCTCTTAAATGTATTTCTCCCTGATGTGTGTAAGTTACGGGTAAATCTTTGGGCAAAACCTCTTTTATTGCTTCAGAAATGACAAAATCGTGATTAAAATCATTGCATTTGCATTGTATTCTTGAAGTTGTATTGAGAAGATCTCCATGATAAACGATTTCCTTTTTTACTTCGCCAACCCAAGTTGTTACAGCGGTTCCTATATGCATTCCGGCTTTAAATTTTGGAATTAAATTATAGGTTTTTAAATAATATTCTTCTTTGCGAATAATGCTTTGCCTTAATAAATAAAAACAATATAAGCAGCGCTGCTCTTTTAGTCCGGTTGAAGTTTTCCAGGTCAGAATAATTTCATCTCCGGCATATTGATAAACTTCTGCACGGGAAGCCAAAATTGCATCGGTAAAATCGTTAAATAAATCCTGCAATAATTTACTGTAAAGAATATCGCCTAATTGTTCTGCCATCGTAGTAGACGATTTTACATCGACAAACATAAAAATTCGCTCTTCCTGTACGGGACGATGGTATTTTCCTGTAAAATAATTATAAAAAAAACGGCTACTCAATAAGGTGCTAATTTCTAAAAATAGTATTAAAAATATAGATGCACCCAGTGAAAAAATAAAATCCTCAAACAAGCGATCTTTAACATAATTGTTTAATGCTTCTCTATACGTTAAATGGCTCAGTAATTCAGAAAATATGACCACGAAAAACAATAGAAACATTAAGATATTAATACTGTAAATAAGCGCTTTTAAAAGCATAGTTCCTATAAAGGAATATTTATTGAGGTTGATTAAAGATTTCTCAAAAGTTATGATAACAAGGCTGATGAAAATTCCGATAATGGTACCCGGCAATAATCTTAAATATTCAAAACCAGATCCTGCATCACTAATTTCCGCATATACCAAACCTAATGCCCCGCCGCCAATAATAGCTTTAAAAATTAGATTATACTTTTTATAAAAAGGTATTTGTGGCAGTTTCATATATGTGACTATTGATGAATTCAGGGCCTTTTCGTCATTTATTTAAAAAATAAAAAACTTTATTTCTTTATTTCAAATGTACACATCTTTTAACATAACCGTTTCAAAATCTGAAAAATATCCGGATACAAATTGTCTTGATGATGAAAATTCACCAAGTTTCAATCGTTAACTTCAGGCGCAGGAACATCAAAACCGTTTAGTACCGTGGCAAGCAAAACATAAGCTCCTATCAGAAATATAAGTTCTGCAATTCCTTCACTTCCTAATAATTTTTCGGCATGTGCATAAGCAGAGTCTGAAATGATTCGTTTGTTTGCCAATACTTGTGCAATTTCATAGGCAACGGCTTCTTCTGCGTTTAATTCATAAGGTCGAAAGCCAGAAGTTAGTGATGCAATTTCAGCTTGGGAAAAACCAAAATGATGTGCCATAATTTCGTGAGCATACAATTCGAAACGTGCACCAAAAGCGGCACCAACTGTAAGAATTGCAACTTCGCGAACTTTCTTTGGAAGCGTTGCGTGAGAATCTAACGAACGAACAAAACTCAAAGCAGGAATTCCAAATTGAGGAAAATGAAGCATTGGCGGGAAAGGCCCAATCAATGCTCCTTCTTCATTTAGCATTTTAACGGGACCTTGACTTCGTGTAATAAGATTTACTACTTCATCATGCACATAACGAACTTCTTGATTCATTTTTTCCGGGTGAAAGGGAACTATTCTCATGATATTATTTTTTTAAATTTAAAGAAGACTTTCATCAAAACGACCATCTATTAATATAAATGCTACGCGGCAATTTTTTCCTGATCTGTTCGCCCACGCATGGTTTGTACCACGCTGAATAATAATATCTCCGGCATTGATTGTTCTTTCGCCACGATCGACGATCAATGTTAGTTCGCCTTCAAGCACAATTCCGTAATCTATCGTTTCAGTGCGGTGCATTAACGGATGTGCCGCATCCTGACCTGCTTTTGAAGCCTCCTCTCCTCCCATTGACTTAAAGTGTTTGTTGGCTTCATCTTTGGTAAGATTTCGAATTTCTTCGCCTTCCGGTGGAAAATCAATAACTCTAATGCGTGTTCCGCCTTTAGGTGGCCCTAATACAAGATTATTTTCCTGTGGTTCTTCTAAATTGTTATCAATTAGTGCTGGTGATTGTTGTGTGTTCCAAACTTCGTGAAACTTTGCTCCTTTTGGTCCGCCAATCATATAAGTACGTTCCGGAGCTGCATCTGAAATAATAATTGCTTTACCATCTGCATCATGACCTGTAACAATACGTCTGAATGCTTTTTGATTTGTTTCCATGATTACAAAGTTTTATGTTGTTTTTTATTAAATACAAATACACCTAAATAATGAAAAAGTATTCCGATTGCCCATGCTGGTGTAGACCAAAGTGGCCAAGGATAAGTAGTGTCTGTTAAATACCAAACAATCCAGATTACGGGAGTGGTAAGTAAAAATACAAGTAAATGAATTCGAAATCCTTTTTTGGGATTTGTTCTGGCTGTTGTGTCAGCATTAAATGTTGTTTTCATGATTATTTAATTTTTAGTTGTTAATATTGGTTTGAATTTTATTTTGTAAAAGCTTGTTTTTCAACCTTTTTACATAGCAAAGATAAAAACACAATCTCTTAAAAATCATTGACTTTGGTTAAGAACGATGTATAAATTTTGGTGTAACGAAATAATTATTTTGCTATTTATCAGGATTAAAACTAATTTTAAAGTGGTTATTTTAAATTCACTTTTATGGATCAGTTTAAAACCGTTATCACGTCGTTTGTTCCTATGTCTGATGAAGAATTTGACTTAGTTTTACCTATCATCAATAGAGCAACGATAAAAAAAGACACCAATCTTTTAGAACAAGGACAAGTGTGCCAGCATGTTTACTTTGTAGAAAGCGGTTTTTTCAGAATGTTTTATGTTGATTTAAAAGGAAATGAAATCAACAGCAGGTTTGTAAAGTCCGATGACTTTATGGTTGATTTTGCGAGTTTTATTACCAAAAAGGCCTCCCTCTATTATTGGAAGGCCATGGAAGATTCTAAAGTAATCGTATTGGAACACGAAGATGTTGAAAAACTTTATAATAAATCACCCGCATGGGCAAAATTTGGCAGGCTTATAGCCGAGTTTGGGTATCTTCTAATTATTGAACGACAGGAAATACTTCATTTTCAAACTCCTGAAGAACGATACAAAACCATTCTCAAAAAACAACCGGAACTTTTTCAATTGGTTTCTCAAAATCATCTCGCCTCTTATATCGGTATCAAACCAGAATCCTTAAGCCGACTTCGTAAAAGAATGATAGGGAAATAAAATTATGAATTATGAGTTGCTATGCGAATGTTTTACTTTAACTCTGAACTTCAAATTCATAACTTATAACTCATAATTTATAATTCATAACTTAATTATAAGTTTTCCAATCTGTATATCCGTGATTGCCTAAACCATAATGCAAATCACGATTTGGCGGTGTCAATTCCCAATTATTCTGCAAGCGTTCTACTAAATCCGGATTGGATATAAAAGGTTCACCAAATCCTGCAATATCGATAGTTCCGGCATTGATCAGTTTTTCAGATTTTTCTCTGTCCATACTTCCTGCAAGAATAATTACACCCTTATACCAAGTACGGAAACGTTCTATAAAACCTTCAGGTAAAGCGTGACTTCCTTTAGACTGCTGATCCATAAGATGAATGTATACAATATCTCTTTTTTCTAATTCTTTTGCCAGATATTCATAAGTAGCTTCTATCTCGTCATAATGTGGTAAATCACCCAAACCTCCATAAGGAGTAAGCCTGATACCAACTTTATCTTTCCCAACCGCTTTTATTGAGGCATCAACAGCTTCTAATAAAAACCTTGAACGGTTTTCAATACTTCCGCCATATTCATCGGTACGTGTGTTTACAAACGGATTTAAAAATTGTTCAATCAAATAACCGTTTGCTCCGTGCAGTTCTACGCCATCAAAACCGGCTTCAATTGCGTTTTTGGCAGCATTGGCAAAATCTTTTACAACATCTTTAACATCAGTTGTAGAAAGCGCTCTGGGTTTTGAAGAAATTACAAAACCTTCATTTCCATTTTCATCAAATCCCCACGCAAAAGAACTCGAAGCCTGAATATCAGATGGTCCCACAGGAGCGATTCCATTTGGTTGATTTGACGTATGCGATACTCTTCCCACATGCCATAATTGTGTAAATATAGTTCCGCCTTTTTGGTGCACAGCATGCGTTACTTTTTTCCAGCCTTCTACTTGCTCTGCCGTGTATAAACCCGGAATATACAATACTCCTTTTGCAGTGTCTGAAATAGCAGTTCCTTCAGTAATAATCAATCCTGCAGCTGCGCGTTGTGCATAATATAAAGCATTGTTCTCGTTCGGAATTCCATCCTCATTTCTTGCTCTTGTCATTGGCGCCATAGAAATGCGGTTTTTTAATTGTAAAGAACCAATACGTGCTGGTTCAAAAATATTCTTTTTCATACGTTTTAATCAAATTTTAATCTTCATTTTTTGTGGTTTTTGATAACGGGAAACAGAAATTCTAATCTCCCGTTATCATAAAACCTGTTTTAGTTCTTCTGTATTTTCGAACTAAATTATTTTTTTGCAATCCAGCTTTCTACAGCTCTCGAAAAATCTGCAACATCAATTGGGTGTCTGCTTGTTATTATGTTACCATCAACAACTACAGGTACATCAGATACAATTCCTCCTGCATTAGTCAAATCGCTTTGAATATTCCAATATCCGGTAAGTTTTCTTCCTTTAAGAATATCTGCAGAAGCAAGAACAACGGGCGCATGACAAATAGCGGCAATAAGTTTTCCTGATTTATTAAAATCCTGAATAAATTTAATAACATCTTTATCATAGCGAAGGTTATCAGGATTCCATGCTCCACCGGGAATAAATACAGCATCATACTCGTTTACCTTTATTTGGTCTGCAGTACGGTCTACTTTTATCCATCCCACAGGTTGTAAATACTGTATGGCCATAATGTGATCTTTTGCCATTTCCGGCGCACTTAAACCATATCTTGCAGGAGCCGGATTGTATTTTGGAGCAACAATATCAACCTGAGCGCCAAGTTCTCTAAAATACCACACTGGTCCTGTTAGTTCTATTTCTTCAAAACCATCTGCAGCAATTACTGCAATTCTTTTTCCTTTTAAAACCGTTCTGTCTTTTACAGGAGTAAAAAAGAAATCTCTCATAGCTTCATTTCCCGGTGCATTCAATAACTGAGATACCGGCATAACCGATGCTACAGTTGGTGTAGACAATTTGTTGATCACATCCAGTTTATGATCGATCACATTTTCAGCTTTAACTCTAACCTGAGCATCTGAATTAAATACGGCAAGCATCATCATTGTGCCTGCAAGAGCAATTTGTTTTAAATTTTTCATTTTTTTAAGTTTTAGATTATTTATTTATTCGCGTGTTAGCGGGGCAAATTCTATTAGATTGTGTAGGCCATTTTGAAATGGAGGATTTTGTGTACCGGTTTCTAAATATTCGATTACGGGTTTTATAGGCGGAAATCTAAGATGGTACTGGAATGCATCATTGCTTCTGAATTTTTCGTAGGTAACAAATTGGGTTTCGTTTCCTTCAATTTCCGAAAGCTGATAAGTTACAACTCCGGGCTCACTGCGAAATTCAGGCATTGCTTTATGATACGTGTTTTTAAAATATTGCTGTGTACCTTTTTTAGCATCAACAAATAAAATTACAATTAGCTGATTATCTTCTTTCTTTGCTGTTTTGCGCCATTGCTCTTTTGTAAGAGGCTCAAGATCTTTAAGATAATAGGATTTTGAAGACTTAACAAGTGCTGTTTTTTCTAATGAAAATAGTGCTTTTGCTTGTTTGCTTTTCGTAATATCTTTTAGCTGTTCTTTACTTGTCCATCTTTCCATTAACCATAATACTGATGGTTTATCCTGCTCATAATGAGCTTCAGACATAATATTTCCTTCCTGAACTAAAGCTTGTGTAACGTAATCTGCCAAAACCTGGCGAAATTGTTTTTCATATCCTGCTTTAACTTCATACTTAGTTAATTTGGCAATCACTTCGTTGTTAGATAAATACTTCATTTCTTTTGCATGGCTTTGTGCCAGCATAAAAACTACTGCCGAAAACATTAAAGTTTTCCTGATAATTGATGATACTGATTTTGTTTTCATAATGGTTGATTTTTAAAGTTTATAAAGAATTTAGAAGCCCTTTTTAAGATCCTTAAAATGAACTTAATGACAAGACAAATTTCTAAACTTGACACGTCAAAAAGATTGACGGCGGTCACTATTAAAATGTGATTCAAATCACTTTTTAGCGAATGTGATTTATGCTCTTTGCTTTTTAAAAACAAATGCACCTAAATAATGAAATAAGATTCCCAAAGCCCATGCAGGTGTTGACCAAAGCGGCCACGGATAAGTTGTATCGGTTAAATACCAGATTAACCAAATTGCCGGAGCAATCAGTAAGAATACTAAAAAGTGAATTTTGAATCCTAACTTTACATTTTGAGGTGTTGTTGCAGCACCATTAAAATTTCGTTTCATGACTTAATGATTTAATTGTTACTAATGTTTCATAAAAACCTAAAATCGAAAACTAACTTTCCGTTTTAGGTTATTACCATGGCAAAAGTAAAATCGCAATCAGCTAAAAATCATTGACTTTGGTTAAGAATGATGATCGAGGGTTTTCTATACCAATTTTTGTAGAGATAATTTAAATTGGAAGAAGTATAAAGATAATTATAAAATTAAAAACTTTTATTCGCTGTTACAGGCAAACAAAAGCATAAAAAAAGTGTGATGAAATATCACACTTTTAGGTTATCAATAATAAATTTAATGGCTATTTGAATAAAGCCTGCTTAACGTTTCCCGCGAAACGCCCAGATATTCTGCTATATATTTTTTAGGCACTTTTTGCATGATATTGGGATAAAGATTACCAAATTCTTCATACCGTTGTTTCGGATTTCCTGATAGCAATGAAATAATCCTGCGTTGTTGTGCGGCATAACCACTGGTTAGTTTCATCCTGAAAAAATGCTCCATTTTGTGAAGTTCTGATGCTAATTTTTCTCTCGCCGTTAAAGTCAGACAAAACACTTCAGCATCTTCCATGCAAACAATATTAATTTTAGATTCTGCCTGATTAAAAAAAGCATTATAGTCTGATAGCCACCAGTTTTCGAGCGCAAACTGCACAATATATTCTTTGCCTTCATTGTCGAGATAAAAAGCCCTGAAAACGCCTTTCGCAATCCAGTATTCGCAAGTCACATTATCACCTTGCTGAATAAGATATTGATGTTTTTTTACTTTCTTTTCTGTAAAAAACGTTTTAATATAATCAAACTCTTCATTACTTACCGGACTGATTTCTTCAATATGTTTTCGTAGTTTATCCATCTATAGTATTTTCAAACTCTTTTAAGATTACGAGTTTAAAGTTAAGTAAAAACAATTAATGAATAAATTTTGTCTTTTAAATGCCTTTTATTGACAAATTACTTTTAGTACCTTTAAATCATAAAAAAATCTTTATGATACAACGCTTAATTCCTTCTTCCTGAGAAGAACTGCCTGTTATAGGATTGGGAACCTGGCAAACTTTTGATACCTCAAATAAGGAAAAACATTTGCAGCTTACAGCCGTTTTGGGCGAAATGCAAAAATCAGGCGCAAAACTCATAGACAGTTCTCCCATGTATGGGAAATCAGAAAAAGTAATTGGAGAACTCACTCCATCAATTGAGAATCATAACGACTTTTTTTATGCCACGAAAGTCTGGACAACGGGCTTAAAATCAGGAATTGAACAAATGGAAAAATCAATGCGTTTGATGCAACGTCAATCTATTGATTTAATGCAGATTCATAATCTAAAAGATTGGAAAACCCATATTAAAACATTGCGTGAATGGAAAGAAATTGGTAAAATAAAATACATCGGAATCACACATTATACCGATTCGATGCATGAAGATCTGGAGAAAATCATTAAAAGTGAAAAAATAGATTTCGTACAATTTAATTATTCCATAGAAGATCGAAATGCCGAAAAAAGTTTGTTCGCCACCGCGGCAGATCACGGTGTTGCTACGCTTATAAATCGTCCTTTTGGCGAAGGTCGTTTATTTAAAAAAGTACGAGGGAAAGCACTACCGGAATGGGCAATTGAAAACGGAATTGATAATTGGAGTAACTTCTTTTTACAATATATTATAGCAAATCCGGCAGTTACCTGCGTAATTCCAGCAACTTCAAATCCGTTGCATGCAACAGATAATTTTAATGCAGGAAAGGTTATTATTGATGAAAATCTAAAAGAAAAAATGGTGGGTTATCTCACTCATTTATAAATATTAAACATTGAACATTTCACTATAAAATAAACTAAAAAGAAACATTATGGAATATAGACAATTAGGAAACTCCGGACTTAGAGTTCCTGTTTTAAGTTTTGGAACCGCAACTTTTGGTGGAGGAAATGATTTTTTTAAAGCTTGGGGAAGCACTCAGGTTGATGAAGCAACGCGTATGGTCAATTTGTGTCTGGATGCCGGAGTGAATCTTTTTGATACCGCAAATGTTTATTCTGATGGAATTGCTGAGGAAATTCTGGGAAAAGCCATCGTTGGTTTGCGTGATAAAGTACTGATTTCAACCAAAGCTGTTTTTCCAACTTCAGATGCGGTGAATAATTTTGGAGCTTCCCGCCATCATTTGGTAAAAGCCTGCGAAGATAGCCTTAGAAGACTCGGAACAGATCATATTGATATTTACCACATGCACGGTTTTGATGCCAATACGCCTGTTGAAGAAACGCTTAAGGCACTTGATAATTTGATACAATCAGGAAAAGTAGGCTACATTGCCTGTTCTAATTATTCAGGCTGGCATTTAATGAAATCACTTTCAGTATCCGAGCGTTATGGCTGGTCTAAATTTGTGGCACATCAGGCGTATTATTCTTTGCTTGACCGTGATTTCGAATGGGAATTAATGCCACTTGGAATTGATCAAAATATTGGTACTATTGTTTGGAGTCCTTTATCTAGCGGAAAATTGAGCGGAAAATACAAACGAAACCAACCTTTACCGGAAAATGCCAGAGTCGCTCAAGGCGGAAGCCCAGTTCCGGATTCTGATATTGAAAGATTATACAATATTGTTGATGTTCTTGAAGAAGTAGCGCAGGAAGTGAACAAAACGGTAGCGCAGGTTTCGCTAAACTGGCTTTTGCAACGACCTACAATTGCTAATATTATTATTGGTGCGCGTAACGAAGAACAGCTGAAACAAAATCTGGAAGCGGTTGGCTGGAACTTAACTATCGAACAGGTTAAAAAACTGGATGCGGCGAGTGAAGTATTACCAACGTATCCGTATTGGCATCAACGTCAGTTTCCTATGCTGAATGCAGCACCAAAACTTTACGGAATTTAATCAAAAAATATATGAGCAAAGAAGCTATAGTCCTATATCTTAAAAGTACAAATCTGATTTCATTAGATGTTGCAGTAGAAATAGCCAATCATTTTGAAAGCAAACTTATACTGAAAAATCAAAAGATACTTGAAGAAGGAATGGTTTCTGATGAATACCTTTTTCTCGAAAAAGGATTTATGCGTTCATTTGCTCATGATACCGAAGGAAATGAAGTAACTACAAATTTCTATTCTCCTGGGGATGTGATTTTTGAAGTTGCTTCCTTTTTTAATCGAACAAAATCAAAAGAAAATATTCAGGCTCTCACAGATTGTGAAGCCTGGTATATTACCTATGAACAATTAAATGATTTATTTCATGCTTTACCGGAATTCAGAGAATTTGGAAGATCTATACTCGTCAAAGGCTTTTCCGGACTAAAAATCAGAATGCTTTCTATGATTACAGAAACGGCTGAAGAGCGTTATATTTATTTATTAAAAGCCAATCCTGAAATTTTTCAGCAAGCTTCTTTAAAAAATATTGCTTCGTTTCTTGGCATTACAGATACATCTTTAAGCAGAATCAGAAAAGAGCTTTCAAAAAAGCACTAACATTTTCATTTCTTGCCATTTGCTAAGATTATTCCATTGCATAATATATTCCTTTGTTTAACTAAAAAATAAACAAAATGGATACTTTACCACTTTACATCGCTTTGGTTTTTGGAGTTACACTTCTAACCTCAATTGTTCTTTTTTATAAAGCAACACATTTCTCTAAGACAGTTTTAGCCGTAATTCTTTTGTGGATTATTGTACAATCAATTATCAGCTTAACCGGTTTTTATAAAACTGAAAACACATCGCCACCACGTTTTGCCTTATTATTAATGCCGCCTTTACTAACTATTATTTTACTTTTTATTACAGAAAAAGGAAAGCAGTTTATTGATGGTTTAAATATTAAAATACTTACGATTATTCACATTATCAGAATACCTGTAGAATTGGTTTTATTCTGGCTTTTTATGCAGAAAGCTATTCCGGAATTAATGACTTTTGAAGGTAGGAATTTTGATATCGTATCCGGAATTTCAGCACCACTTGTCTATTATTTCACTTTCGTGAAAAAGAAAACCAATACCAA
The DNA here is from genome assembly GCF_009707955.1 of Flavobacterium sp. LC2016-13. Classification (GTDB taxonomy): domain Bacteria; phylum Bacteroidota; class Bacteroidia; order Flavobacteriales; family Flavobacteriaceae; genus Flavobacterium. The sequence goes on from NZ_WMDQ01000003.1 coordinate 143,195, forward strand.
ATTTTTATTAATATGGAATTTCATTTGTCTGGCTTTAGTGATTAATATTGCTATTAATGCTGTTTTGTCTTTATCAACACGATTTCAGCAATTTGCTTTTGATCAGCCAAATGTTGCTCTCTTAGAATTTCCGTTTACGCTGCTGCCAGCGGTTTTAGTGCCAATTGTTGTTTTCTCGCATTTAGTTTCCATCAGACAATTATTATCTGAAAAAGATTAAATAACGCATAAATGTGACAAATGTCAATGTCATTTTGCCTCATTTGACTTCGTTTTGAAGAGTAGTTAATAGTCAACTTTGTAAAAGAATTTCAACGATAAAGTTGAGACAAAACAAAAGATTATAAACTATTTTAAAAACAACAAAATGACAACAACAGAAATTTCAACAGAAAATTTTACAGCAGCAACTGTACCTACAAATTACGCAGACGTTAACGGAACAAAATTTGCTTATCGCCGTTTTGGCAACAAAGCAGGTTTGCCTTTAGTGCACTTGCAACACTTTACCGGAACTATGGAAAACTGGGATCCTAAAGTATTAGATGCTCTGGCACTGGATCGTGAAGTAATTATTTTTGATAACAGAGGAGTTGCCGGTACAGGTGGCGAAACTCCTGATACTATTGCTGAAATAGCAAAAGATGCAGCAGCATTTATTGATGCTTTGGGTCTCAAAAAAATTGACCTTTTAGGTTTCTCAATGGGCGGTATGGTGGCACAACAGGTTACTCTTGACAGACCGGAACTTATCAATAAATTGATACTACTTGGTACTGCACCACGAGGAGGTCATGATGCTGAAGATTTTTCACCGGAAGTATGGGCGATATTTGCAAAAGAATTTCCAACGGAATACGAAATTGTATTAGAAACATTATTTTCTCCTACAGCTTCAAGTCAGGTTGCAGCCAATGCATTTTTAGATCGTATAAAAAATACCAGAACAGAAAATCGTGATGCTAAGATAACAGAACAGGTTGCTCCTGCTCAAAGCAACGCTATTACAAGCTGGGCACGCATGACATCTGGTGATTACAGTTATTTAAAAGCTATAAAACAACCCGTTTTTGTACTAACAGGTCATAACGATATTATTTTTCCAACCGTAAATTCTTTCTTATTACAGCAAAATTTACCGGATGCTCAGCTTATTATCTATCCAGACAGTAATCATGGTGCACAATATCAATTTCCTGAACTGTTTGTAAAACAATTAAACCTGTTTTTAGAAGGTATTAAATAATTTAAATAGATTTTGAAACGTTAGTATCCCATAACAAAAATCCCTTAGATCAATATTATCTAAGGGATTTTGTATTTTTCATCTGTTTATAAATTCTCTCCGTATGCGGCTTAAAGTTTCGCGAGAAATACCAAGGTAAGAGGCAACCATATGAAGTGGTACACTATTAAAAACGTTGGGATATGTATTTTGAAAATCTAAGTATTTCTCTTGTGCGCTATGGCTTATTAAAGAAAAAATTCGTCTTTGACTTGATTCGTAGCCACGCGCCAAAAGCTGCTCATTAAACAACCTCATTGCCGGAATAGTATTCATTAATTCTTCCCACGCTACTTTGGTCCACACAATTACAGTACTTGCTGCAAGTGCTTCTATATTATATTCAGATGGTTTTTGATTATTATAACTTTCCTGATCACTTATCCACCAGTTTTCTATACCAAAACGTGCCGTATGATCAAAACCTTCTTTATCATAGCGATAGAGTCTAAAACATCCGGATGCTATAAAACAAGTTATTGCCCAAACTTCGCCTTCGTGCAAAATAGATTGTCCTTTACGAAGTTTTTTTATAGTACTTGACGCCCGAACCAAAGCAATATCTTCATCGGATATTACTACTTTTTCACGAATATATTTTTCAAAAACTTCAAACATAAAACTGATTTTGCGCTTTCTTCAAAAGTACATAATTGATTTAACTTTTTTGGATTAATTTGCAGAACAAGGGGCCATACTCACATTTAAATCTGAGTCTATTTCCGCATGCTTTCTTTAATTTTTTCCCTATGTTGCTCGCCCCAGGAACTGAGTTCACGCATAACGCTTTTTAAAGTCCGACTGTAATCTGTCGCTTCATAAATAATACTAACCGGAGTTGTTGGATAAACATTTCGTTTGATAAAATCATTCAACTCTAAATCTTTGAGTTCATTTGCCAAAACTTTGGGTGAAATTCCCGTGATTTCTTTCTGAATTTCATTAAAACGTTTGGGCGATTGTATCAAAGTAAGAATTAAAGGTATCTTCCATTTTCCATTTAAAACATAGAGTGCATCAAGGATATTCTTAAGTGATCCTGCACATTCTTCCTTCGTTGGAAGTGTTTCATATTCAATTGTTTTCATTTTACAAAGATACAGACTTTCCTAAAAGTAACCGCTTTCCTTTAGGTAAGTACTATCTTTTGCATAGTTGATAATTGTAGTTTTGTTTCATATAAAATTAATAACATTAATCATTTTCATATGAAACACATTCTTCATTTAATTTCAAGTATACAGGGCGACGAATCGTATAGTGTGAAGCTAGGTCACGCTATCATCGAAAAAATTCAGGATAAATATCCGGATAGTACTGTTGAAGAATTAAACCTTGTTGATATCGAAATTCCGCATCTTAATGCTGAAGTTCTTCGCACCTTTTTTATTCCTGAAGATCAATTAACCAAAGAAGATAAAGAGTCAATTCGCTTTTCTGATCAGGTTGTGAAACAGTTGTTGGCCGCAGATATTATTGTTATTGGTGCACCGCTTTACAACTTTACCATACATTCATTCCTAAAAGCCTGGATTGACCATATTACCAGAGCCGGAATAACTTTTGGCTATGATGAAAATGGTCCGTTTGGAAAAGTAACCGGGAAAAAAGTATATGTTGCCATGTCTTCGGGTGGAGTTTATTCAGAAGGTCCGGGAAAAGCTAACGATTTTGTTGTTCCTTATTTAAAAGCTTTTCTTGGCTTTTTAGGTATGACAGATTTGACAGCTTTCCGTGCTGAAGGACTAAAAGTTCCGGGAATCAAAGAAACTGCTTTTCAAAAAGCAATTGAAAGTATTCAGATAGATTAAAAGAGGCTAACCTTTTTCAGTTTTTAATAATGATTACATTAAACAAAAAATGCTATAATAAATATTATAGCATTTTTTGTTTTCTATCTTTTCTTGTAGTAATCTATTTCTTGAAATTTTAAATTCCTAAAATATGATTTTTCATGTTTTTAAGATTTTACACTTCTACCCTCAAAATATCTTATAGAATGCCTTTTGATTAAAAAACACTTCGGGAGACTAATACTTATTATTGGTCATTCATATTTCTTTGATTCCTCCGACTTGAGAACCAGATAAAAGATCTACTTCAAATGTTTCATTAGCTTCATTACGGATATTCCAAAATTGGCCTCTTAAATAACTATCTGTTACCTCTGTTATTTTAAAGCTATCATAAGCAATACGTTCAGTATGCCATTTAATTCCATTTTCACCGTAGGCTATCAGATCAGTAAAATCAGCGAACACTATAATGCTTTGAGACTTTATAGAACAAACATCCATAATAGGTATGGAATTCACTTCCTCCCAATCATTTGGATTAAAAGCTGAAACAATATAACCTGCTCCTCTTGATATTACACAAAATTTATCGTGATTAGGTGTAGTATAAACTCCATATAAACCTTTATAGCTTATTTCACCAAAAGCAAAGACCCCAATCCACGATTCACCTTTTGAAGGAGTAACTTTTACAATCAATCCGTCTTTTCCTCCATATAATCCCCCACTCGGATAGTAATATCTCTCCTCTGTCCCAAGTTTTTCTAAAACTTCTAAACTATAACTACTTTGAAAACTTAAATCAATTATCATTATCTTCCTTTTACTGGATTAAAAAATCTATGCCATATAACTTCTGTTCTACCTGTATGTAATAGCTAAAATAGAGTAAAATGCTTTTCACTTTTTATTTTCAATTCAAAAAAATAAAAAAGACTGTTCATAACGAACAATCTTTTTTATTTTTCAATCTAGGCATAAAATTACCATCCCAATCTTCTCGCACCTATTTCTGTAACCAAAAACACCTATTCCAATAAAGCTACCAAAAACTACGATAACGTTATTTCGTCAAAGTTTAGCGAAATATAACTTTTTCATTTTTTCCGAAAAATAGAAATCCTTTAGTATACAATGATTTAACGCAAAGGCACGATAATAGCCTAAAAAGTGGCATAACGATCTAATAGTCTTTTTATGCAAACTGAAAACCCAAAACAAATTCTTTTTATTACAGGAGCATTCGTGAGTAATGATTGCTGGAACGAATGGAAAGATTTCTACGAAAGCAAAGGATATAAAACCATTGCTCCGGCGTGGCCTCATAAAGATGCGTCTGCAGAAGTACTTCGCAAACGACATCCGGATCCTGAAGTAGCTTCTAATCGATTAGAACACCTTATTGAGCATTATGAAAAAATAGCAAAATCATTTCCGGAAAAACCAATCATTATTGGGCATTCAATTGGAGGTTTAATTGCTCAGATTTTAAACCAAAAAGGATTGGCTTCCAGCGTTATTGCCATACATTCTGTTCCACCGCAAGGCATTTTAAGTTTCAAATTTTCTTTTTTGAAAGCCGGTTGGGGACCACTCGGATTTTTTACTTCGACTAAAAAAACATTTTTAATGAATTTTTCGCAATGGCAATACGCTTTTACGAATGAAGAATCTTTTGAAGAACAAAAATTAGCATACGAACAATTAGCAATTCCAGAATCAAAATTGGTCGTTCGTGACACTATTACAGCTGTTGCAAAAGTAGATTTTAATGCGCCGCACAATCCCCTATTGTTTATTGCTGGCGATATCGATCATACCATTCCGCATCAATTAAATTACGACAATTATAAAAAATACACCCATAAAAATTCTATTACTGATTATAAGCTTTTTCCAGACAGAAATCACGCTGTTTTAGGACAATCTGATTGGCAGGAAATCGCTCTTTATATTTTAATATGGCTTCAAAAACAGAATAATTAATAATCATTAACATCCTTAAATTAAAAATTATGAAATCAATCTCTATTCAAAATGTATGGCAAAAAAACAGACACGCTTTTTTAAGCCTTTTAGCTATTACTTTTTTTACGCTTACCGCTTGTAAAAAAGAAGAAACTACTAAAGTTGATGCCGAAAAAACAGAAGAACCAGCCGTTGCATCTGATGTAAAACCAGCAGATCCGCCGTCTAATTTTAAACATCAAACCGCTTTGGTAAATGGTGTAAATATTCACTATGTAATTGGCGGACAAGGCGAACCTCTAGTTTTGGTTCATGGTTTTGGACAAAACTGGTATATGTGGAACCGTTTGCTTCCTGAACTTTCTAAACACTTTACGGTTATCGCACCGGATTTAAGAGGTGTTGGAGAATCTGATAAACCCGAATCTGGTTATGATAAAAAAAACATGGCAAAAGATATTCATGAACTGGTAAAAAAATTGGGTTACAATAACATCAATCTTGCCGGACATGACATCGGACTTATGGTGGCGTATGCTTATGCTGCACAATACGGAAGCGAAGTTAAAAAAATAGCTTTAATGGATGCTTTGCTTCCTGGTATTGAGCCGGTTTGGTCTCAAGTTTCAGCTTCTGCATGGTGGTTTGGATTTTTTGCTTGGCCAGCTTCAGGAGATATTGTAAAAGGAAAAGAAAAAGAATTCTTAACTAATTTCTGGCCAATGGTTGGACACGTCAAAGATCCTTTTACTGCAGAAGAAACAGCTGAATTCGTAAGAGCTTATGCAGTTAAAGATGGTGCAAAATCAACTTTTAAATGGTTTGGAGCTTTCCCTCAAGACGGAAAAGACAATCTTGTTTTTGCTAAAACAAAACTAAAAATGCCTTTGTTGGCAATGGGTGGAGAATATTTTGCGGCTGCATTCTTAAAAGAGCATTCTAAATTGGTTGCAGAAAATGTAACAGAATCAAAAATTGCAGGTTCTGGACACTGGTTGGTTCAGGAAAATACAGCTCAGGTGCAAAAAGATTTATTGGCATTTTTCCTTGCAAAATAAAACAGCATACAGAAACAGACCAATTAAATCATAAAAAATGAAACGAATATTTATAATACTATTATTTTTCTTTGGTCTGTTGATGCAGTCCCAGGAAAAAGCCGATCTGATTATTTACAACGGTAAAATTGCCACGATGCAAAAATCCGGAGAATTTGTTCAGGCTCTGGCATCAAAAGATGGAATTATTCTGGCAACAGGAACATCAAAAAGTATTTTAGAAACGTATAAAACCACTGCAACTAAAATTGTTGATGCAAAAGGTAAAACCGTTGTTCCGGGTTTAAATGACAGTCATATTCATGTTATTCGCGAAGGCTTAAATTATAATTCTGAATTGCGTTGGGATGGTGTCAAAACTTTGAAAAAAGCAATGGAAATGCTGAAAGAACAAGCAGCAAGAACACCGCCCGGAGTTTGGATCAAAGTAATTGGAGGCTGGAATGAATTTGGTTTTGAAGAAAAAAGACAACCCACAATCGAAGAAATAAACGCAGCCGTTCCTGATAAACCTGTTTTTATAACCTATTTATACGGCAAAGCTTTTTTAAACAAAAAAGGAATCGAAGTTTTGGGTTATACTAAAGACACACATTATGAAGGAAGTGTTTTGGAGCAAGATAAAAACGGAAATTTAACCGGATTAATGTTTGCAAAAGAAACTCCAAAAGCGATTTATACCACTTTAGGATTAACAACAAAATTGACTCCTGAAGAAAGAATTAATAGTTCTCTTCAGTTTAATCGCGAATTAAATCGTTTTGGTTTAACTTCTGTAATTGATGCTGCCGGAGGTTCTCAAAACTATCCTGCAGATTATGCAACTTCGATGGAATTAGCAAAACAGGGAAAACTGAACCTTAGAATTTCTTATTACCTCTTTGCACAACAAAAAGGAAAAGAACTTCAGGATTATGAAAAATGGGTTGCTGAAACGGTTATCAACAAAAACGATAATCTTTTGGTGGCCAACGGTTATACCGAAGAAGGTGCCGGAGAAAACATTGTCGCTTCTGCTGCTGATTTCGAAAATTTCCTTGAACCGAGAATTGTCCTTTCTGATGACATGGAAAAAGATCTGGAACCTATTATTCGTTTGCTTGTTAAAAACAAATGGCCATTTCGTTTGCATGCCACTTATGGCGAATCGATTGACAGAATGCTGAACGTTTTTGAGAAAGTAAATAAAGAAATTCCGTTTGATGGATTACGCTGGTTTTTTGACCATGCTGAAACAATCACAGATCAGGAATTAGAAAGAGTAAAAGCGCTACATGGCGGAATCGCAGTACAATTCAGAATGTATTTTCAAGGAGAATTATATGAGAAAATGTACGGCGCTCCAAAAACACAATTGCCTCCAATTAAAAAAATGCTTGAAATGGGAATTCCTGTCGGAATGGGAACAGACGCTACCCGTATTTCAACATATAATCCGTGGATGGCGTTGCATTGGCTTATTACAGGAAAAACTTTAGGCGGAATGCAGTTCTGGCCAAAAGATCAGGTTTTGGATAAGTTTACGGCGCTTCAGTTGTATACTTCAGGAAGTGCATGGTTTTCCGGTGAAGAAAAAGACAAAGGAAAATTGATAAAAGGAATGTATGCCGATTTCTCGATTTTATCTGAAGATTACTTTACAGTTTCAGCAGATAAAGTCCGAAATATAGAATCTGATTTAACAGTTGTAAACGGCAAAATTGTTTATGGTGCAAGAGATTTTAAAACGCTAGATCCAGCAATTGCTCCGGTAATTCCGGATTGGTCTCCGGTAAAATACTTTGGTGGCTACACTAAAAAACTTTAATAATAAATAAAATTCGTTGGGTATAATTAGAAAAGATTTGACACATAAAAATGATTAGAAAGTCGCCACGAATTTCACGAATGTTTAGGAATTATTTTTTTCATCGTTAAAGAAAAAAATTAGAGAAAATTTGTGCAATTCGTGGCAAAAAAGAAACACCATATTTTACACAGCTATGTGTTTAAACCAATTACACCCAACGAATTCAATCAGACAAAATCTATAAAATTTAGATCATGAAAATTCAAAAAATAATTTCAGGAGTTGTATTATTTTCTTTGTGTTTGCTGGCAAATACAGCTGCTTATGCACAGTTTCCAATGCCTGACCATGTGCCAATTTGGGACGCCAACAAAGTGACTTTAAAACTGCATAAAATTTCAGAAAATGTCTATGCCGTTTCGCCAAGTACAACCGAAACAGAAACTACAAAAGGAATAGCTCAGGCAACTTCGGCAGGATTTATTGTAGGCGATAAAGGTGTTTTATTAATTGAAACTATGCTAAGCAAAGGACTTTACGATCAGCTTTATAAACTAATTCGATCCGTAACGCCAAAACCTATTATTTATGCCATAAACACAAGCGATCATGGCGATCATTGTTTTGGAAATTATTTACTTTCAAAAGAAACAATCGTTATTCAGAACGAATTCTGCAGAGACAATCTTGCTAAAAATTACGACAATATCAAACAGTTTATGATAATGCTTTTTGGCAAAGGAAGAGGAATTGAAGAAAGTGTTTATCGTCCTGCTGACATTACGATTGCCATAAACCAAACCATGAAAATTGATATGGGAAAAGGCAATATTGTAGAAGTAATAAATGTAGGAACAGCACAATCTCCGGCCGATCTTTTTGTGTATTTGAAATCGTCTACAGGAAATGTATTGTGGGCAGGAAACCCTTTTATTGCAGAAAGTCCAACAATTCCGTGGTTGTTTGACGGATACTTTTTAGAACCGGTTCAAAATCTGAACAAAATTTATAATATGATTTCTGATAAAGATATTGTAGTTCCCGGTCACGGCCGAATTACCAATAAAGCAGGAATTAAATATACTATAGATTATGTGACGGCTTTGCAGACCAATGTTGAAAATGCAGTTAAAAAAGGACTCACTTTAGAAGAAACCAAAGCGGCTGTAACCATGAAGGAATTCGACAAAGGTTATGAACTTTTTAATTGGCTTCATTTCAATTTCAATGTTCCAAATGCTTATAAAGATATTAAGCAAAATGGGGTTAAATAATTAAAAATTGAGAATTAAAAATTAAAAAAAATAGAATTACGTAGGGATTTTTTTAACACATAGAAACATAGGTTTTGAAACATCTATACATTTTGCCACAGATTAAAAAAATTAATCATTTAAATCTGTGGCAAAAAACTACGTAACTATAAATCTGTGGTGTAAAACCAATTACATCCTGCAAGTTGATAAAAATTAAAATTGAATTATGAAAAACAAAATCCTATTAGTGGTTTTATTGATTTCATTTTCTGGTTTTGCACAACGATATCCTGATTTTAAATCACTGCGATTTGATGAAAATTATAGTGTTCTAAAAAATGATACCGTGAGCAATGATTGGTACAAAACAGTGAAATTCCTGCCAATTTCTTCTTCAAAAGAAACGTATATCAGTTTTGGGGGCGATATACGATTTCAGTACTTCTATGCTAAAAATGAAAATTGGGGCGACGGACCGCAGGATAATGATGGTTACGTTTTAGGACGCTATTTGGTTCATGCCGATTTTCATGCTGGAAAGTACTTCAGAACTTTTGTTCAGGTACAAAGCAGTATGGCAGACGGGAGAATTGATCCGAATCCGGTGGAACAAAATCCGCTTGAAGTACATCAGGCTTTTGCTGATTTTAATATCGTAAATGAAGGCAGTAAAAAGCTTATTTTAAGATTGGGAAGGCAGGAACTCACTTACGGATCTCAACGTTTGGTTGCCGTTCGCGAAGGTCCAAATAACAGACAATCGTTTGACGGAATAAAGGCAATTATTGCCAAACAGAATTTTACAACTGATTTGTTTTATAGTCATTACGTTGTAGCGCACGATGGCATTTTTGACGATGCATCGAATCAGGACAGACAATTTTGGGGAAGTTATCTGGTCTTTAATAAAATACCGGTTATTAAAAATATCGATGTTTATTATTTAGGCTATGAAAGAGCCAAAGCCGCGTTTAATGACGCAACAGGAAAAGAAAACCGACAATCTGTGGGAACGCGAATCTGGGGAAAAACAGAAAACTGGCGTTACGACGGAGAAGCCGTTTATCAATTTGGTGATGTTGGTGACAAAAATATTAGTGCCTGGACAGCTTCTATAAATGCCGGATATCGCTTTAATAGCGTAAAGTTTCGTCCCGAAATTGGTTTTAAAGCCGAAGTCATAAGTGGAGATAAAAAAATAGGCGATAACAGTTTACAAACCTTTAATCCGCTTTTTCCGAGAGGTGCTTATTTTGGATTGGCTTCCGTAATTGGGCCTTCAAATTTGATCGATTTTCATCCGTCATTAAATTTTGAAATTGCCAAAAATGTCGATTGGGTAATTGATTATGATATGTTTTGGAGATACAGCGCCAACGATGGTATTTATGCGCCAAATACTTCTTTGATTTATCCGGGAGATACCACAACCAAAAAGAAAATTGGAAATCAGTTAGAAAGTGAAATTGTCTGGGAACCAAATCAATATCTGTATTTTAGACTTGAAGCAACCTGGTTTCAAGCCGGAGATTATATAAAAGCTTCTGGAACCGGAAAAGATATTTTCTTCACCGGAATTACGATGCAAATTCATTTTTAACTTCAAAATTGAGTTTACATCAATTAATTTAAAAAGATAATTATGAAACAAACGGTCTTTACATCAAATCTAAAAACGATAAAATTAATAGCATTATTGTTATTTATTGGTTTTTCAATGCAGGCACAAGTATATTCTGATGAAGAAATTAAAACAAAGCAAACTGCAGAAAAGTTCTTTGAATATATTGGAGCCAAAAATCCGGAGAAAATAGCTTCGATGGTTTCAGAAAATGTCGATTGGTACATTTTTGAATCTAAATATATGCCATGGACAGGACATCGTTCTAAACGAGAAGAAGTTTCGGAATTATTCAAAATCCTTTTCAGTTATTTTATTGATGGAAGTGAAAAACTTGATGTACAATCCTTTATGCTTCAAGGAAATCAAGTTGCTGTTTTTGGAACTATCGAGAGAACCGTTAAAAAAACAGGTAAACATTTTAAAATGCCTTTGGCGATTCACATCACGGTTGAAAACAATTTAATCAGCAAATTTTCATTGTATGAAGAAACCTTAATTATTGAAAAAGCACTTCAATAAAATTAAAATCAATAAACCACTAAAAACTAAAATCATGAAAAACAATTTAAAAAAAAGAAGATTTTTTGGAATCAATATAATTGCTTTTTTATTATTGATTACAATTACATCCGTTAACGGAACATTTGCACAAAAAAAAGTAACCAACATTGTACTAGTTCATGGCGCTTTCGCCGATGGATCTGGTTGGGAAGGCGTTTACAAAATTCTAGTAAAACGAGGCTATAAAGTAAGCGTTGTTGGAAATCCAAATACAGGACTTGCAGAAGATGTAGAAGCCGTAAAAAGAGTTTTAGACCGTCAGGATGGCCCGGCAATTTTGGTAGGACATTCGTATGGCGGAGCAATTATAACCGAAAGCGGTTTAGATAAAAACGTGGCAGGATTGGTATATGTTACGGCTTTTGTTCCAGATGCAGGCGAAACATTGGGGCAACTGGCACAATCTGGTCCGCCAGCGCCAAATTCAGGTATTTTGCCTCCACAAAGTGGGTTTTTATGGTATGATAAAGCAAAATTCCATTCCGGTTTTTGTGCAGATTTAAGTGCTGAAAAAGCTAATTTCCTGTTTGATTCACAAGTTCCTGTTGCTGCCTCTGTATTCGGGACAAGTATAACAAACGCTGCGTGGAAAACAAAACCAAGCTGGTATGTCGTAGCTTCTCAAGATCAAACAATCCCACCAGATGGACAGCGTTTTATGGCTAAACGTGCCAATGCCAAGATAACAGAAGTAAAAGGAAGTCATCTTGTTTTTATATCACAACCAGCCGCAGTCGCAGATGTAATCGAAGCAGCTGCAAAAGGGGCTTTAAAATAGTCTGACGATGAAAGACAGAAGAACATTTCTTAAACAAGCAAGCCTTGTCGGGCTTGCTGGTTTTCTTCCAACAAACGTATTGCTTGCAAACGATTTACAAACAAACGCATTAGTAAATAATGAAGATTCTGCTTCCAAATGGGCTGACGGATCTCGTTTGGTTGTATCTGTATCAATGCAGTTTGAAGCCGGCGGTCAGCCTGTAAATGCTGAGAGTCCTTTTCCGCAAAATATGCAAAAAGGATTCGTTGATCTTCCGGGCGAAACCTGGTATCAATATGGATACAAAGAAGGAATTCCAAGAATGCTGGATAATTGGGATAAGTTTGGCATCAAAGTTACCTCTCACATGGTTGGATCGGCGGTTTTAAAAAATCCGGAACTTGCCAAGGAAATTGTACAAAGAGGCCATGAAGCTGCCGCTCACGGTATGGATTGGGCAACTGAATATTCTATGCCATACGAAACAGAAAAAAAGTTCATTAAAGATGGTGCCGATGCAATTAAAAAAATAACCGGTTTTGAGCCTGTAGGCTATAATGCAAATTGGTTAAGACGAGGTCCAAATACACTTGAAATTTTACAGGAACTTGGTTTTAAATATCATATTGATGATTTAAGCCGCGACGAGCCGTTTTTAATAAAAGTAAAAAGCAATGATTTTGCCGTCGTTCCATACACCATTCGCTGTAACGATATTGTTTTAATAGAAGGCAAAAATTTTAGCGCAGATCAGTTTGCACGTCAGGTTATATTAGAATTTGACCAGCTTTATAAGGAATCTGAAAAAAAACGTAGGCAAATGTCCATCAGTTTTCATGATCGTATTGGTGGGACGCCACAAATGGTTGCGGCAACTACAGAAATCCTAAGTTATATCCAAAAACATAAAGGAGTTAGTTTCAAGCGAAAAGATGAGATTGCTCAAATGGCGTATCAGGATAAGAGCATTATACGCGAATAATAAAATGACATTAATATGAAGTATCAAAAATTATTTGAACAGTATGAGTTAAGCGGAAATCAATTAGAAAACCGTTTTTTAATGGCTCCAATGACGCGTTCAAGAGCTTCACAGCCAGGCGATATTCCAAATGCATTAATGGCTGAGTATTATGCGCAACGAAGCACAGCCGGTATTATTATTACAGAAGCCACTCAAATTTCTTTACAGGGAAAAGGCTATGCGAATACTCCCGGAATTTACAGTAAGCAACAAATCGAAGGCTGGAAATTAATAACAAATGCGGTACATAAAAACGGAAGTAAAATATTTTTGCAATTGTGGCATGTTGGCCGAGTAAGCAGTTCAAAAGTAAACGGATTGCAACCTATCGCGCCTTCTGCATTAATAGCTCAAAATACCAGTGTTTATATTTTTGATGGCGCTGCAAACGGAGACGCCACTTTTGTTCCGGTTGAAGAACCCAAAGAAATGAACAAAACTGATATTGATATTGTAATTCAAGAATTCGTTCAGGCTGCTAAAAATGCCATTGAAGCCGGTTTTGATGGTGTTGAAATTCACGGTGCAAACGGTTATCTGATCGATCAGTTTTTACGAAGCAACAGTAATAAAAGAACGGATGAATATGGCGGAACAAAGGAAAACAGAATTCGTTTGCTAATTGAAATTTCAAAAGCGGTAGCCAATACAATCGGAAAAGAAAAAACAGGAATAAGGCTCTCCCCTTTTATCAGTTTTAAGGATATGAACGATCCTGAGATTTTGCAAACCATAATGCTGGCTGCAGAAGAAATCAATAAACTTGATGTTGCTTATATTCATCTTTGCGAAGCTGATTGGGATGACGCGCCACAAATTCCAATTGATTTTAGAATTAAGCTTAGAGCTACATTTAAAAATACCATTATCGCGACAGGCAATAAAACGCCTGATGAAGCAGAGAAATTACTTCAGGAAAATTTGGTTGATTTAGTAGGCTTTGGCAGAAAATTTTTGACCAATCCTGATTATCCTGCGAAAGTAAAACAAAACCTGAGCTTAAATGAAATTTCAGACAATCATACTTTATTTGGTGGCGGTACGGCAAGAGGTTATACCGATTATCCTTTTATAAAATAAACATCTATTCAACAAACCATTAAATAAACATATTATGAAAAATGAAAATAAAACCTGGTTTATCACAGGAACTTCACAGGGAATTGGTCTTGTTTTAGTGAAACAATTATTAGCGAAAGGCTTTAATGTTGTTGCCACAGCCCGAAATGCAGAATCGCTTAAAACTGCGGTTGGCAGTTCATCTGATCAGTTTTTGCCTTTACAAGTTAATTTAATTGACGAAGAAAGTGTAAAACAAGCTGTTGTTACAGCTATAGAAAAATTTGGTTCAATCGAATATTTGGTAAATAATGCCGGCTACGGTTTAATAGGCGGAATCGAAGAAAGCTCTGATGCTGAAGTTCGTGCCAATTTTGATGTAAATGTTTTTGGTTTACTAAATGTAACCAGAGCTATTTTGCCACACATGCGAGCTGCGAAATTTGGACATGTTATCAATCTTTCGTCTGTTTTTGGTTTGATTGCCGGAGGTGGCTGGGGAATTTATTGCGGAACTAAGTTTGCCGTTGAAGGTCTTTCTGAGGCATTGGCTCAGGAAGTTAAACCTTTCGGAATCAATGTAACGATTATAGAACCGGGATATGTGCGTACTAATTTCTTAAATAGTTCTTCATTAATCGCATCAAAAAATCCTATTGAGGCGTACACAACTATTCGCGAAGGTGTAAATGCGCATCAAAACGATATTCCGGGCAAACAATTGGGTGATCCTGAAAAAGTAGCCGATTTAATTCTAAAAGTGACTCAAAATCCTGAACCTCCGCTTCGTTTGCTTACAGGTTCAGATGCTTATGGATTTGCTAACTATAAAATTGATTCGCTTAAAACTGAAATCGAAGCGAATAAAGAACTTACTTTTTCAACAGATTTCAAATCATAACAACATCGCTTACTCTATCAAAAACTGATAATTAGTATTTATTAGTTTATACACCAATTTCAAAACAGCATTGAGATTGGTGTTTTTTTTGTCTTTTAAATTTATTTTGCGATTTAAAAATCCGTTGTTTTTATTTCATTTTGTAATTATTTTCTTATTCTAAATTAAAACTATTTTAAATTTTTCTTTTTAAGAAATATCCTAATTGCCAGCAAAATCAAGGCTTATTGATAATTGAAATCTTTATTAAATAGTTTTAACAAACTATTAACACAAATAATAACGGAACGATCGTTCCGTTATTATAAATTTGTCCCATAAATCTTTAACAACAACATAAAAATGAAAACAATAATTAAAACATTGACAACTATTACAGCAGCACTTTTAATAGGCGCTACAAGTCAGGCACAAGATAAATCAGTAAAAGCAGCAAATCCTCCTGCAAATTTTAAACACGCAACCGTAAACGTAAATAATGTTGACATTCACTACGTTATAGGCGGAAAAGGTGAACCTTTAGTATTAGTTCACGGATTTGGTCAAAACTGGTATATGTGGAACAGACTTTTACCGGAACTATCAAAACACTTTACTGTTATTGCTCCGGATTTAAGAGGAGTTGGTGAATCTGGAAAACCTGAAAGCGGATATGACAAAAAAACAATGGCTTCAGATATTCATGAATTGGTAAAAAAATTAGGTTACAAAAACATCAATATAGCCGGACACGATATCGGATTAATGGTGGCTTATGCTTATGCTGCACAATATCCCGGTGAAGTAAAAAAACTGGCTTTAATGGATGCTTTACTTCCAGGAGTTGAGCCAGTTTGGTCACAAGTTTCTGCATCTGCTTGGTGGTTTGGATTTTTTAGCTGGCCATCTTCAGGAGCTATTGTAGAAGGAAAAGAAAAAGAATTTTTAACTGGATTTTGGCCTGTGGTTGCTTTCGATAAAAATTCATTTACTAAAGAAGAAACTGCTGAATTTATTCGCGCTTATTCTGTAAAAGGTGCAACAACAGGAAGTTTCCATTGGTTTGGTGCTTTTGCCCAAGACGCAAAAGATAATACTGAGCTTATGAAAACAAAATTAAATATGCCGGTTTTAACTATGGGCGGACAATATTTTGCAGCTGCATTTTTAAAAGATCACACTAAAATTGTTGCGAATGATGTTCGTGAAACTAATATTCCAAACGCAGGACACTGGATCGTACAAGAAAATACAGCGGCAGTTCAAAAAGGATTATTAGATTTCTTTTTGGAAACAAAATAATTTGAATTATTAATTGTGAATTATAAATTCTTTCGAAACTTTGGATTGAATTTAGTAAACCCGACAGGTTTTAAAAATCTGTCGGGTTTACTGCATGTTGGAATTTATTTATTTTTTATCAACCAGAAATTCTGCTAAAAATTCAATCTTTATAATGGTTCCGTTTTGATTTTCTATGGAAAGTTTACCTTCTAAATCATCACTTAAACCTTTTATCAGACTCATTCCAAAAGAGTTTTTTCTCTCTGAAGTCGAATTAGCATCAAAACCAATTCCGTTATCTGCAATCGTTAGTAAATAATAGCTTTCTTTTACTTTTTCTAATGTCACATTAATTAATCCCATACGATCATCAGGAAATGCATATTTGATGGAATTCGTTATGCTTTCGTTTAAAATAAGCCCTAACGGAACTGCATGTGCCACGTCTAATTCTAACGGATCTACTTTAATTTCAAATCGTACTCTTTGTCCGAGATTAAAAGATTCTTTTAAATATTCAACCAATTCCTTAATGTAATTTGGCATATTAATAGTCGAAATATTTTCTGAATTATATAGTTTTTGATGAATCAAAGACATCGAATGAATTCTGTGCTGACTGTTTTTAATGGCCGATAAAGCCATATCGTTATCCAAATATGCAGATTGTGAATTCAGCAGACTTATTACGGTTTGCAGGTTATTTTTTACCCGATGATGAATTTCTTTTAAAAGCCATTCTTTTTCATTAAGAAGATGTTTTAAATTTAAATTTTTCTTCTTAATCTCTTTTTCCTTAAGTTCAAGTTTGATATTATTTCGCTGTTTCAATCGGTATCGGTTATAAAGCAAACCGATTATGACCAAAAGCAAAATCAAACTCCAAATTGATACCGTATTTAAAAGCTGTGATTTATGTAATTCACTTTTCTGTAATTTTGACTGATTGTTTAAGAGTTTAATTTCCTGCTCTTTATTCTGGGTTTCATATTGAATTTTAAGTTCTTCGATTTCTTTGTTTTTAGAAAAATCTACTACTTTATCATTCAGCTTTTTGTAAGCCTGAAAGTGTTTTAATGCCGAAAGATGATCTCCGTGAACAGAATCAATCTTAGATAACGAAATTTCAAGTTTTTCAGAAGTGTAATTTTGCTTGTATAATTTCGCTAAAGACGAAACTTTATCGGCATAAAACTGAGCTTCTTTTACCTTGTTTCTGTAGGCATAAAAAGCACTCATATTAGAATATAAATTTAAAATATCAGTTATGGTTTGAGGTGTTATTAATTGCTGTGCTATACGATCCATTTCTTTAAAATTCTGTTCTGCAAGAGCAACATTATTTAAGTGATCGTAACAAACTGCTTTAGTGTAATAAAGAATCATTTTATCAAAAGGATTTGTTGGCGGATATTTAGCCGTAATCGAGATAATATAATCTAAAGCTTCCTGATCTTTTCCTTTTGAAGATATAGCAGCCACAAGGCTCACAAAACTTTTGTACCAGCCACCATTATTGCTCCTTTTTTGTCCTTCTGCAATACTTTTTTTATACGTGTTCATGGCTTCTTCAAAATGACCAAGTACCAGATAAACGTTTCCAAGACGGAGGTAATAATCATCTGCAAAACTGTAGTCATGAAGCGTATTCATTGTTTTTATACTTTTTAAGGCATAATACAAAGCACTTTTTGTGTTATGCTGCATAAGCTCAATGTAGGATATCGTGGCTTCAGTAAAATGAGTATGTTTAAAACCAATTTGTCTTTGATCGTATAAACTTTGATAAAATTCTTTAAGGGCCAATTTAAGATTTCCTGAGTAATAGTGAATCGTAACTAATCTTAAATGGTTTTCTATCGCTTTTTCTTCTAAGCCTAAAGTTCTGTAAAGTTTTATAGCTTCGTTTAAAATGATTTCTTTTTGAGGATCGAAAACAGGAAGATATTGTGCCTGATTGGCTAATGCATCGGCAAGGCTTTTTTGATCGTCTTGTTTTCGGCATTCGTTTACAACCAGTGCAAAGCAATTTTTGCTCTCTTTTAAGTTATTCGCCTGGGCATAATATTTCCCCAATAACATTAAACCTTGATGCTGCCATTTTTGTATTTTAAGTGTATGGCAAATTTTAAGCGCTTCATTTATATTAGATAAAGCATTTTGAAGATCAGCAGGTTTTGCTCCCGGTTTAAAAAGATAAAAACTTCCAAGCTGAAGCAATAATTTAACCCGATCAGTATTTTTTGATTTCGCTAAAATTTTATTGAAACCCAGGACATTTCCTTTATCTAAAAATTCGCTTCCTACTAAGACAGTATCATTTACATTATAAAACCCTTCGTTATAGCTTAGTGAATGTGGTAATTTATAAATTTTTGCGGCAAAAACAGTTGCACTATCCTCATCAATTTTCCCTTGGTTTGTTGCGTAAAGAAAAGAGGTACAAAACTGAATTAACAGTCTTTTTTTCTTTAGATCATAACCACTTACCGAAGAAGTAGTTTGAGAAAAGGATTGAAAGGAAATAAAAATTATTAAAAAGAAACTACAGAAGTTTTTCATAAATCAATTGGTGGATAAAATTGTTTTTGGGCTTTTAGGCAAAACAAATATAAAAAAGAAACAGCCATTTTCTTAGTAAAATGTTAAATTATATTCTATAAAAAACAGAAGGTCAACCATAATGCATAACTGTAAATTATACACTAAAATTATTTGATTATCAATAGACTATAAGTTTTCATATTGCAAAATAATTTGCAAATCTAAACTTCAAAAGAGAAACTTTTTAATCCTAAAAAAACAGACATTAACTGTACGTTTAAGTTTCGCAGTTAATGTCTGTTTTCTAATAAAAGTTAAATTATTAAAGCAATGAACTTTAACTATTCTCTTGCCATTTTTACTTTAAATTCCTGTTCTACATTTTGGTAAGCATCATTACTTACATCATAAACTACTTTTTCGATTTTACCACCAGAAAAATCAAATTTGGCGTTGTATTGTTTACTAACGGGATCTCCGGAATCGCGACCAACGCATAATCCTTCGCCTGAAAGTGCATAATGACCTGCCTGAGTTCTAAAAGGCTTTTCTTCGACCATTTTTCCATCCACATAAAGTTTCATTTTTCCGAGTACTTCGTTTTTTTCGCTCATTTTTTCTTTCACAAATTCTACTCCAACAACATGTTTTCCGCTTGCAGGCAATGATGTACTTAAAACCTGTTCAGGCGCGAGACCCAAAAAGTTATATACATAATTGAGTTTTCCTTCTTTTACAAATAAGCTGTAACCACCAAAACGTGATCCCTGAGAAACTAAAACACCTTTTGTATCTTTTGTAAAATCAACCTCTGCTAAAATTTTAAAAGAACGGCCGAGCGTTGGTGCAGCTGAAGCTTCGGGAATTTCTGTTGTTCCGGGATAATATATAAATTTGCCATCAGCCGGAATTTCTTTATGATATTCCATGGCGTGAAACTCATTTACCGAAACGTCATTTAATGGCAATACCTTATTTTTTTTAGCTTCATCCATCCATACCTGCGTCAGCTCTTTTACCTTATCAGGATATTTTGCAGCAAGATCTGTAGATTCTGAACGGTCTGCATCGACATTGTACAACTCCCATTGATCTTTATCAAAATGTCCAATATTTACAGGCAGCGCGCCATGAACAGCGGTCACTTTCCAGCCATCTTTCCAAAGTCCTCTCGTTCCTACCATTTCATAATACTGTACTTTTTTCGTTGTTGGAGCATTTGTATTGTCAAAACTATATTTCATAGAAACACCTGCAAGAGGTTCTTGTTTAACACCGTCGACTACATCTGGCATTGTTAGCCCGCAAGCTTCTAATATAGTAGGTACAATATCTGTACAATGATGATATTGGTTTCTAATTTCTCCTTTTGCTTTAATTCCTTTTGGCCAGCAAATTACCATAGGATCAGCTGTACCTCCACTGTATCCTGAATATCTTTTAAACATCTTGAATGGTGTAGAAAAGGCAGCTGCCCATCCTGTTGGATAATGGTTGTAGGTATCTTGTGAGCCAAGTTTATCAATCATACTTAGATTAACTTTCATATCATCAGGATAGGCATTAAAAAAATTATTTTCATTGACAGAACCATTTGGCGAACCTTCTGCAGAAGCTCCATTATCCGCACAATACATAATTAAAGTATTATCAAACTGACCTGAATCTTTCAGGTATTTAATGACACGACCAACTTCTACATCTGTAAATTCAGAGTAAGCCGCATAAACTTCGGCCATACGGCTGAATAATTTCTTTTCATCTGCTGTAAGGCTGCTCCATGGTTTTACCATATCACCTTCAGAAAATTTACCTTTTGGCATAGGATTTAAAGGTGTCATTTTTGTGCCTTTTGGCAGAATTCCTTTGTCGATCATACGTTTCAGAACCCAATCTCTGTAGGCTTCATAACCATCATCAAATTTGCCTTTGTATTTAGCGATATAATCTGCTGGTGCATGATGCGGTGCATGATTTGCTCCGGGATTGTACCACATAAACCAGGGTTTTTCGGGCTTTGATTGTTTCGAATCCTGAATGTAAGCAATTGCTTTATCGGCCAGATCTTTACTTAAATGATAACCATTTTCTGGCTGATAAGGCTGATCAATAAAGTGATTGTCTTCTATAAGTCCCGGATACCATTGATTTGTTTCTCCTCCAATAAAGCCATAAAAACGATCAAAACCAAGACCAAGTGGCCAGCGTTCTTTTGATGAAGCCATATCAAGCGCATCTACAGGAACGTTGTGATTTTTTCCTATCCAAAATGTCGACCATCCGGCTTCACGCAATACTGTAGCAAGTGTTGCATTTTCTTTTGGAATATGACCGCTGTAACCCGGAAATCCAACCGCAGATTCAGATATAGATCCAAATCCGTTTTGATGATGGTTGCGTCCCGTTAAAAGTGTAGAACGCGTAGGTGAACATACAGATGTGGTATGCCATTGCGTATAAGTGATTCCATTTTTTGCAAGTTCATCCATTGTTGGCATATTAATGCGTCCTCCATAAGGCGACCATGCAGCAAAACCAGTATCATCGTATAATATTATAAGCACATTTGGTGCATCCTTTGGTGCTTTTGTCTCAAGAAATGCAGGCCAATCTCCTTTTGAATCCCGGATATCGAGTTTTATATCTCCACTAAAAGTTTTTTCTTCCTGTTTTTTAGGCGGATCTTGTGCCATTGCCATGATACACCAAAACAGTGCTAATATTTTAAAGATTTGTTTCATGATTGTTTGGGTTATATTGTTAGTTCACTTCCTGAAAATCCTCTGGTTTCCAACTTCCGTTAAAAGCTGCCGTTTGGGGTCCGTAAATTCTGAAATAAGCAAACCAGCCTCTTCCGGGAATGGTTTTAATCCATTGGCCTTCTTTGCCTTGTGGTGCTTTTGGTCCAAAATAAAGATCAACACTTTTTCCTCCAATTTTATCTTTCAATTCAAATAAAGATCGAAGCGCTGCCTTATTTTGGTCTGTATTAACCTGACTTCTGGTGTAGGCATCATAAATAGTAAGCGACCAAAATAATTTGGCAGGAACCGGCGTTGGTATTGTCAGTTTATAGGTTTTACCGCCATCTACATATTTTCCTGTATTATCTTTAAGACCAAGCCAGTATAATGAACCTCCGCCCTCTTTTCTTCTAAACATTGATGGTGAAGCACCAATAGCCTGATAAAACCATGTTTCGCGGCCATCAAGATCTACATAGTTTGGCGTATTAAAATCTCCGTCTTCAAATCTAAGTGCAACCCACTCCCATTGGCGATCTTTCCAAACTACACGATCCGGACGGCGATCTGCAAATGATTGCACTCTCATTTGAGCATTGGCAATTTTGGCTGCTTTTTCAAGAATTGCCTTTAAACGGGCATCAGGGTTAAAGGGTTTGCCTTTTTCTATACCAAGTACTGCCAGTTCTCCATAATAATCTCTATAG
This sequence comes from Flavobacterium sp. LC2016-13, assembly GCF_009707955.1. GTDB lineage: Bacteria > Bacteroidota > Bacteroidia > Flavobacteriales > Flavobacteriaceae > Flavobacterium. Next base: position 165,534 of record NZ_WMDQ01000003.1, read on the forward strand.
CCATCATACGCTGGTTCGCGCTGAATAACATCATTTAGATTTTCCCAATATTTTATATTATTTTCCCAATCTAAAGGCGTTGTGTTTTGAGGTTTATTACTGAGTTCAAGCCATGTTGGATCTTTCCAGTCAACAGATTTATTTAACGGATAGACTTTTACAGTTTTAATACGCTCCATTGCCGCTTTAACATCTCCGCCTACGGGAAGCGAACGTATCCCGACGATAAGATTATATGCCGATGATTTCCAGACATGAAAACCTGATGCAGGTACTGCTTCTTTATAATCAGGAGGCAAAAGCAAATGTTTTCCTCCGTTACCCGCATCTGGCCCTGGAATTCCCATATCAGCAACCCAGCGTTGGTTAACATCCATTGCCACTACTATAAGTGGACCTTTGGGAATATCTATTATCACTGGCCCTTTTGATAAATTAATTGGAATTGGCCCGTAAGGAGTATCTGAATTCAATGTAAATCCTACTTGTCCGGGTTTAGTATCCAAAGTTCCAAAAGTCTTATTTGCTATTACACCCACAGGTTCGTTACCCTTGAACATAGCTTCTCCGGAAACGGTAGGATAGAAAAATTTATAAGCCTGAATGGCTCGGGTTAAATCGGCATCATCATAAGCTTTTTTAATGGTAGCTTCCGTTGGATAACCTCCCACAAATTCATAATCTTCTGAATTAGACTGGACAGTGTTGGCACCAACATCTTTATTTTCTGCTTCTTTTTTACAACCTGCTGCTAACGAAAGCAAACAGAGATAAAACAATATTTTTTTCATATCATTGATTTAAAGAGTTAAACATTCGAAAAAAACGCTATCAAATTTAAAATGATTCAATATTTTAATTAAAAATTAGAAACAGAAACACGTTGCATTATATAAAATGAAACAAAGTTTTGTAAGATATTAACCCAAAACCTTTGTCAAATAAATTTTTTAAATATCAACTTCTAATACAAATTCAAAACTCAAATATTTCACTTTGTATAAGTCTTGAAAAAAACGACAGCAGATTTTTAGAGAATGTCTTATTTTTACATGATCGGTAATACTAAAAACATGAAAAAAAAGGATAAGGAAATTGCAAGGTTAGATCACGTTGTGCCTGCTGTTGTTTATCAGGAACAATTTCATATCGTTCATCATCCTGAAAAATATCCTGTTACCGATGTTCCGCATCGACATAATTTTTATGAAATATTATGGTTTCCAAAAGTACAAGGCACGCATTTTATAGATGATGCTTCTTTTGAAATGACCGGAAATGATCTTTTTATGCTTTCTCAGGGACAAGTACATTATTATCAAAATGTAAGTAACATTAACGGGTACATGCTTATTTTTAAAGATGCTTTTTGGGAAGAAGCCCTGCAAAGTATTCAAAATTTTAAAACCTCTATTTTTAATCATCTGCTTATTAATGTGCATCTGCATCTTGAAGATGAAGCAGCATCAGACATTACTGATTTACTCAATAATATTATAAAAGAATACCATCGTCCGGATTATATTGGGAAAGCAGAATTAATGACTTCTTATTTAAAAATATTATTAATCCGTATCAGTAGTTTTCAGCAGAATGTTGCAATGCCTTCACCTCTCGCCAACAGAAATGATTATGTTTTATTGCAACGGTTTATTGATCTTTTAGAAACTAAATTTGCAGATAATCACGAAGTGACTTTTTATGCAAATGAGCTAAATATCAGCAGTAGAAAATTAGCCGAAATTTGCCGTTTATACAACAATAGAAATCCTAAAGAACTTATTGAGAGGCGCGTATTAATTGGTGCTAAACGCCAGCTTCAGTTTGATGCTACTTTAATAAAAGAAATTGCAGCTTCGCTTGGGTTTTCTGATCAATATCAATTTAGTAAATTCTTCAAAAAAAATACGGGTATATCGCCTGTTGATTATCGCGCGCAATTTGCAAAAATTGACATCTAAAACACCTGTTTTAACATTTCTGAACCTGAAGATTGTCACGACCTTTGATAAACTTTTTTAATGAAGTTTTTACTAAGAATTAATTTAAGAATGTCATGGATAATCAAACTAAAAATTCATATCTGCCAATAAATACTAAATAATGGAAATCAATCAGGAAACAAACAATAAAAGAGCAATACCAGTTATGGCTTTTGCAGCCGGCGTGCTAATCGCCAATTTATATTATAATCAGCCTATTTTAAAGGATATTGCGCTTTCTGCTCATGTAAGTGATGCAAAAATTGGAAAAATATCAATGCTTGCACAACTTGGCTACGGATTAGGAATGTTTTTCATAATTCCGTTAGGAGATAAATTACGAAGGAAAAATCTAATTCTTACTATTTCAAGCATTTTGTGTGTTGCATTGGTAGGTATATCGTTTACCAATTCATATCCGATACTTTGCATTTTAAGTTTCCTTATAGGCGTTTTAACAGCTCCGGTTCAGATTATACTTCCAATGACGGCGGCTATCAGTAAAGGAAACAGAGGGAAAACGGTTGGGAAAGTTTTTGGCGGGATATTAGTTGGAATGCTTGCCGCGCGAGTAATAAGCGGTTTGGTGGCAGATGCTTTTGGATGGCGCTATGTCTTTTTACTATCTGCTGCTCTTGTTTTTCTTTCTATAATTTTACTTAAAATGTTTCTTCCGGATATTCCTTCTAATTTTAAAGGAAATTATTTAAGCTTGTTGAAATCGACTATTACGATAATTCCGAAATATTCATTATTACGTCAGGCAGCATTGTTAGGCGGACTTACTTTTGGAATTTTCTGTTCTTTCTGGACTACGCTTACCTTTTATCTTAGCGGTGCACCTTTTCAATACGGATCCGGAACTATTGGCCTTTTGGGACTTGTAGCTATTGGAGGTGCGTTGGTTGCTCCTTATTTCGGAAAAATAGCAGATAATGGCGGTGCATTCAAATCGCTTCTTTTAAGTGCGGGAGTTATTATGACGAGCATCATTTTGCTTAAGATATTTCCGTATTCACCTATTGTTATGATTGTGAGTATATTCTTTTTAGATATTGGCGTACAAACAACTCAAATAACCAATTTTGCGAGAATTTATAGTTTGCCGGATGAAGTTCATAACAGGGTTAATACTGTTTTTATGACTGTTTATTTTATAGGCGGAGCGATTGGAACTTTCTTTGGGCTTTTATGTTGGCGACTTGGAGGCTGGCAACTTTCGACCTCGCAAATGTTACTTTGGTCTGCGGGTGCTATGTCCGTAATATTAATTTCAGAACGTTTGAATAAAAAAAGAGTAAAGAGTAAAGAGTGAAGAGTGAAGTGAGCTATTCTCAATATACTAAATGAACATCAAAATTGACTAATAAAAACCATGGAAAAAATCGCTAAATTTGTAGTTAAGAGCACTGAAAACATTAATTGGATGGAAAAAAAAGCCATTCAGTTTTACTCCCATTTATTTGGGCAGTCAGACGTATTGGGAGAAAAATATGTTGAGGAAAATCTGTCTGTTCAAAAATTAATTAAGTTACAGAATGATTTCTCGATAGAAATACTGGCAGTTTATGATGATGAAACTCCGTTGAGTTTTATGAAAATGAATTCTTCGAGACTTTCAAATCAAAATCTTGATGCGAATAAAGCATTAGGTCTGGGTAATATTATTTATTTTAATACTGAAGAATTAATCCCACTTCTTGAACGTGCTGAAGCAATTGCTGTTCAAAGAAAACATGATTTGATTTGGATTAAACTTTTTGAAACGGATACTATTTTATTAAATGCATTAGAATCTAAGGGATATCTAAATTTTGATTTTGAAGTCAATAATAATGAGAATCTTTATCCAAAAGAAATCTATTTAAAAAAAGCAATTCATTAAAAATAATGCCTAAATCTTCTGAACAGAAACCCACAAAATTAGCATTCGCTTATTATCTAAATCAAGATGTACTTTTTCTTGCCAAAGATCTTTTGGGAAAAGTGCTTTACACTCAAATCGATGGAGAAATTACAGCAGGAATAATTGTAGAAACTGAAGCTTATTTTGGTGTTCAGGACAAGGCTTCCCACGCATACGGCGGACGACGCACCGATCGAACGGAAACCTTATACAGTCAGGGCGGTATTTCGTATGTTTATTTATGCTACGGAATTCATAATCTTTTTAATATCGTAAGTTCTGTTGAAGGCGAGCCTCACGCTGTTTTAATTAGGGCTATTGAACCTTTGGTTGGAATCGATATAATCGAAGCAAGAAGAAATATGTCGGTTACTAAAGCAGCTATTTCATCTGGTCCGGGTTCTGCAGCTAAAGCTTTGGGAATTGATCGTTCGTTTAATCAAAAAGATTTAATGGGAGAAGAAATCTGGGTTGAAGATCATGGTATTCGATATCCTGAAGATGCCATTATCGCATTGCCACGTGTGGGTGTTGCATACGCTCAGGAAGATGCACTTTTGCCTTGGCGCTTTTTCGTTAAAGGAAATAAATATGTGAGCAAACCAAATAAGGTTTAAAATTTAAGCAAAAAAGGAGTTTGAAAAAATCTAAGTTCTCAGCAAACAACAGATTATTACAACTAAAATAATTCATAATTCATAATTCATAATTCATAATTCATAATTCATAATTCAAAAAAATGTTAACCGATTATATAACCAAAGACTTAACGGTTCTTTTCTGCGGAATTAATCCTGGTCTGAAATCTGCTTTTGACGGACATCATTTTTCCGGAAGAAGCAATAGATTTTGGAAGGTTTTACATCAGGCTGGTTTTACGCCTCAACAAATTGAACCTGAGAATGACTTTACTATTCTTGATTTTGGTTATGGCTTAACAACTGCCGTGGCAAGACCAACTGTGCGCGCTGATGAACTTTCTAAAGATGAATTTAAAGATTCTATTGAAATTTTTAAAACCAAAATAAAGGAATTCCAACCCAAATACATTGCTTTTCTTGGCAAAGCGGCTTATGTTGCATTTTCAGGAAAAAAACAAATTTCATGGGGAATTCAGCCTGAAGATTTTTGTGGTGCAAAGGTTTGGATTTTACCCAATCCGAGTGGTTTAAACCGCGGATTTCCTATTGCTGATCTTGTTACTCATTATGCTGAATTATATCAAGCGATTTCAAAAATATAGTTTCTTTTAAGTTAACCTTAAAGTTCCTGTTGAAATGATAATTTAATCGCAAAGTTCGCAAAGTTTTAAAACAAAGCTTTGCGAACTTTGCGTTTTATAAAACATTATTAGTAAAAAAATTTGTGCACTTTGTGGTTAAATTTTACTGCAAAATACCTTTTTAAAACATCTAAATTGTTTAAACATTTTTAAGTTTTTACTTATAAATCAGAAATGTTTTATCTCATTTTTGTCTTTTCATAAATCATCAAAAAAAATTAACACGAATTTATGTATTCGATAAGATGAGAATTAAAAAAGTCTGAACTTCTTAAATCCTGAAAGAAATTTACATTACAAATAGTTTTTATTTTATTGAAAATCAGTAAAATAAAATTTAATTTCTTATTCCTAAAAATTTCTATTTGTTAAAAAAAAGCTACATCAATGCTACATCAAACCTAAAATTACTTGCTCCTTCTATAAAATTAGTTTTAGATTTGCAATCACTATTCTTATTGATTCTAATTAAAAACAATGCGTTTCATTTTATTTTTCGTTCTAATTTCAAGTGCTGCATTTTCACAAAGAGTAATTACCGGTAAAATTATAGATAAAGAATCTTCGACGCCATTATCTGGTGTTTTAATACGAGATACAAAATCTGAAAACTGGGCAATGTCTGAGAAAGAAGGCAATTTTGAAATTAAAATTCCTTATTACGAAAATGTTGAGTTGAATTTTTCTCTTTTAGGAAAAATGGAATCTACTATTACATTAAAAAATAACGAAAACTATATTACTGTTTTTCTGGAAGATAATACTTTACGTCTTAAAGAAGTAGTTGTTACCGCGAACAAAGAAAGACAATATTCTGAACTTACGTTGGGAAAAAATGCCATAAATAATGTTCAGGCTTTTTCGTTGGATGATGTTTTGAAGCAGCTTCCTGGGCAAACTACTGCAAATTTCGAATTAAATTCATTTAAAAACATTGTTTTCCGTACGGCTTCTTCCCTAACTGCCACTAAAGCTTTTGGAACTTCTTTTGTGCTGAATGATATTCCTATTTCTAATAATGAGAATATGCAGGCTCTGAACCCAAATGCGTCTACTATTGCGGGAAGTGATTATGGAGTACCGGGAAAAACGTTTAATAATCCTGATGTTGGTGTCGACTTAAGAGAAATTTCTACTAATACTATCGAAGATATAAAAGTTATACAAGGAATTCCATCAGCAAAATATGGAGATTTAACTTCAGGACTTGTATTAATTACAACCAAAGTTGGTAACAGTCCGTATCGTGTATCTGCTTCTCTACGAGATGCAACTTCAGAGTTAAACTTAACAAAAGGAGTTAAATTCAATTCTAATAATGCCATGAATTTCGGAATTAACTATCTGGATTCTAATGCTGATCCCAGAGATAATTTACTGGATTTTCAGAGGGTAAACGGAAGTTTGTCGTGGCAGGTTAAAAATAATTCATCAAAAATAAAAAATACGATTAGCGCTTCTTTCAGATCAACTCTTGATAATGCAAAATATGATCCGGATGATATTACTGCATCAGTTGTAAAAAATGAAAAAAAAGGTTTTTCAATTTCTGATAACTTCATGTGGAAACCAAATCATTTATGGATTGATGGTATAAACATCAATAGTGGTTTTAGTTATGACAGACAATTTTCAAGAAAAGATAAATGGGCGAATACATCAGCAACAGCCGCATCAAATACTAGCGAAGAAGGAATTCATGAAGCTTATATTCTTCCTTCTCAATATACAAGTATAAGCACTGTTGAAGGAATTCCGATTTCGACTTTTGTAAGTTTAGAAACTACTAAAGTAATTTCTAATAAAGCCAATTGGGTACATAGTTTTGTGTTTGGACTTTCAGGAAGAAGCAGTTCTAATAAAGGAGAAGGAAGAAAAAGTGGTGTTGCGGGATTAATTAACTTTTATACGCTGGATACCGGTGGCGAAACAAAGTTGGGTTACAGGGATTATGATTTTAACAAGACAAAAACAGAAATTCAGATCTCTGCTTATTTGGAAGACAGGATTTATAAAAAATTTGAAGATCATCGCATTTTAAATGTTGATTTAGGAATACGATACGATAATCAGTCCGGATATGTTTCGTTACAGCCTCGTATAAATTCTTCATTATCATTAAATAAAACGTTTAGAATTCGTGGAGGATTAGGAATGTCATCAAAAGCTCCTTCTTTAAATCAGGTTTATACGGGAGATCGTTACATTGACCGATTAATTGGTGATGGAATTTATACGTATCCGGGAGTTTATCAGAAAGCCTGGATTCAGACAATCATAACTTCTGGGGATAATTTAAACTTAAAACCTTCTAAATCCTACCGAACAGAAGCAGGAATAGATATTAATCTTCCTTTTGCTTCGGTAAATTTTACGGGTTATTATAACAAGCTTTTCGATGGTTTTTCGTATCAAAAACTTCCGGTTTATAAGGTATTGCCAAAACCTGTCGTAACGGTTATTGGATCCGAAATTCCGACGTATGAAATTAACGGAACTGAAAAATTTTATTATTTCACCAACAGTATTGCAAATAGTACTACTTCTGAAGATACGGGTGCTGAAGCTATTATCAATTTTAAAAAAATAAAGGCTTTAAATCTTGATGTGAGCATGAATGCTTCGTATGTGCGCTCTAAAGATTTTTCAGATGTAAAACAATACATTACTTCGACGAATTTGTCATCAATAGAAAGATACGGTGTGTTTAATCCCAGACCCGATATTCAGGATAATATGACGATGAGTTTTAATTTTAGTTATCATATTCCTTCGGTTGGATTATTAATAGGTTTAAGAAGTGAGCATGTTTTGTATAAAAACTCCAATTCTCTTACGAATAATTACCCAATTGGATACTTAGATAATGAACTGGTTTATCATGAAATTCCAAAACAAGATCAGACTGATTTACAAAAATACGGGCATCTAATTCAGACTAATAAAGAAACGGATTATAAAATGCAAAACATGCTGCATAATTTTCATTTGCGTGTTTCCAAAGACTTTCTTAACGGGTTTAGTGTTTCCTTATATGCAACAAATTTCTTAAACGTCAAACCGTATTATTATGATGAAAAAAATATCAAAACGCTATCAGATGTAGCCAACTTCTCTTTTGGAACCAGACTTAATTATGAATTTTAACCTAAATATATATAACTATGAAAAAAACACTATTCTTTATTATAACATTAGTGGGATTAATAACGCAATCCTGTAGTAATGACTCTAATGAAACTGAAGCTCTAAAACCTATAGACTTTAGCGTATCTCTTAAATACGACGCAACATTTAATAGTTTGGCGACCAAAAAAGCTACTGTTACGCTTGTCAATAACGAAACCGGAAATAAATATACATCAGAATCTGATGAAACAGGTGTGGCAAAATTCAGCCAGATATTGCCGGGAACTTACTCTTTTTCTGCAACTAAAGTAATGTTATCTGCTGAGTTTACTGAAACTTTTGGCTACACTCCTACTGAGGCTGAAATTAATTTTAACGGCGCTGTAAGCAGCGTGGTCATTAGCAATACAACTACACCAATTGCACTGGAAATGAAAACCTCAAGAGTGGGTGATTTTGTAATTAAACAAATTTATTATGGAGGTTCTGATACTAAAAAAGGTGCTGTTTTTAGAGATCAGTTTATCGAAATTTATAACAACTCTAATGCTGTTCAATACGCAGATGGCTTATATATGGCACAGCTTACCGGATCTACCACTACTACTGTAGCTGCTTACTCTTTGGCTAATGGGCAGTTTGACTGGAGCAAATCTGAAGGAATGACAATTGGCAATGCTGCAAATACGGATTATGTTTATGGAATTAATATTATAAAAATTCCGGGCAACGGAACAGATTATCCTGTACAGCCAGGCGAAAGTATTGTTATTGCTCAAAATGCAATTAATCATAAATCAAACTATATTGACAATAACGGAAAGTCTGTAAGTATTTTAAATCCGGAACTAACTGTAGATTTAAGTACTGCAAATTTTGAGTCGTTTTTAGGAACTTATTTAGGAGATCTTTATCAATATGATATTCAAAATCCAGCTGTTCCGGATGTTGATATTGCCTATTGGGGAAATACTAATAATGATATGATATTAGATTCAAACGGAAGACAAGCTTATGCAATTTTTAAAATGAATGATGCAGAATTTACAGCGCTGAAAAAATATAAAAATCCTAAAGGAGACAAGAATTTTTTTCTTCAAATTCCTAACTCGGTTCTTATTGACGGTGTTGATACTACAAAAGATTTAGCATCTGGTTTAATACCTAAAAAATTAGCTTCAGAAATTGATGGGGGAAATACGTATTTGCCTTCGGGAGCTTACACTTCAAAATCTGTAATTAGAAAAACTAAAACTACAATTGCCGGAAGAATCATTTTGCAGGATACTAATAATTCCAGTAATGATTTTGTAGAAATAACTGCAAACCCAAGAGGATTTAACTAAAATTTCATTAATGAAAATTAATATCATTAAAACTTTTCTATTAAGAAGTAATGCCGGATATTTTCGGGCATTACTTCTTATTTCTATCTTTTTTACCAATACTATGCAAGCGCAGGATAGTATATTGGTGAGTAATCATATTGTTGATTCGCAAGTTAAAAATCAAATTTTTAAATACCCAATTGCTTTCACAAATCAATATATTAAAGATTTTACTTTTACTGAAGTTTCGTATGAGCATCAAAAAAATGAATTTGCGCGAACCCAAATTGCAAATGAGATAAATACATACCAGTTTTTAGCTCAGGGTTATTTTACAACCGCTAATAAATGGAAATTATTTGGCGATTTATCGATTCGTAAAATAGAAGAAAAAGATTTAGGCTGGGTACTTTCAGACGATCGTGCAGAAGAACAGGAAGTTATAATGCCTCATTATTTTTTTGTTCCGAGAAAAGCCGATTGGTCCAATCAGCAATACCGATTAAATGCAGGATTTTCTAAAAATATTACCAACCGCATTTCAATAGCTACAAAGATTAGTTATGATGCTGAAAAATATAGTCGAAGCTTAGATCCAAGACCTGAAATTATTGTAGGCAAGTTAGGCGGAGAACTACAGCTTGGTTATCAGTTAGCCGAAAATCATAAAGCTTTTGCTTTGGCGGGTTATACTACCAAAAGCAAAGATTTCACTTATAAATACAAAGATAACCATTTAAATTTTGAAGCTTATCCGGATACTTATTTACGTTTTAACACCGGATACGGCAGAGTTCTTAACTATTTTAAATCGAGTTATTATAACAGTACAAGATTTCTATACAAGGATAAGATTACCAAAGTTGGTTTAGGATATACTTTTAGCAATCAAAACACTACCGTAACAGCTTTGTTTTACAATCAAAAAACGAACAATAATTTTTACACCAGCGTATTTGGAACTGAAGATAATGCAAGATTTAAGTTTACAATAAAAACCAATCATGCCGAAGTATTTGCATTACATAAATGGAATGAAAAGGAATTAAAAACGACATTAAAATTTGATAATAGCAATGGTATTAATTATGATGTAAATAGTAAAGGTCATAATTATAAAAACACTTTAAATACTCTAAACTGGGTAACTTCAATTTCTAAAAAAACAAAATCTCATATTGATTATTTGTTTGGTTTAGATGTAAATTATCAGCAAAATACATACAATGATATTCTGGCAACCAGCGATATGGAATTGAATTCGCTAAACACGGGAATATTTGGAAGCAAAGATTTTTCTTTCGGAAAAAGCAAATTAAACACTACAGTGAGTTTTAATATGTATTTCCCGCTTCCTTCTAAATTAGACTATTACGATACTTCGGGAGGAACTAATTCTACTTTTTTTAATGAAGTTATTATACATGATTATGCAGTAAGCACCACTAATTATTTTGCACCCGCAATACGATTGGAATATAGTTATCCGGTAAAAAATAATAAAACGGTGGTCTTTTTTACTCATTTGAAAGAAAAAATTGCGTTGAAAAAACAAAGTGATTATCCTGTCGATATCAATACAAATAATACCGCTTGGGTTCAGTTTGGTATTCAATTAAATTATTAAAAAATGAAAACAAAATTTATTGCTGTTGCGGCAATGCTATTTTCTCTTATTATCGTTTCCTATTCTAAGATTGAACCAGGTTATGTTTCTATTTCAGAATTAAAAAAATTATACAGTAGCGGCGATTATTCAAAATGGCCAAAACCCGAAGTTGATTCGCTTGTTTATGCACAAGGTTTTGAAGATATTGGAACTTTGGGCAAACCCGAATTTCCTGTTGACAATCCATATTCTGAAGAAAAAGCTGCTTTGGGTAAAGTCTTATTTTTTGATCCGAGGTTATCAAAATCCGGACAAATTTCCTGTGCCAATTGCCACGATCCTGAACTTAATTGGGGCGACGCGAGAAGGGTTTCGTATGGAGAAGGAAGATTACAAGGCATCAGGAATTCGCCAAGTTTAATGAATATTGCGTATTCTAAAGTTTTCTTTTGGGATGGAAGAGCGAGTACGCTTGAAGATCAGGCGAGTTTCCCTATAAAAGATTCTAAAGAAATGAATTTTCATATTGATCTGGCAACAAAAAGGCTCAATAAAATTAAAGGTTACAGGCCTTATTTTCAAAAAGCTTTTGGCAAAGAAAAAGTTACACAACAGGAAATTTTAAAAGCAATTGCCACTTTTGAGAGGACATTGATAAGTCCGAAAAGTAAATTTGACAAATTCGTGGCCGGAGATTCCACTCAATTAAACAATCAACAGGTAGAAGGTTTGCATTTGTTTCGTACCAAGGCACGTTGCATCAATTGTCATAATACGGCTAATTTCTCTGATAATAAATTCCATAATATTGGACTTACTTATTACGGAAGGGAATATGAGGATTTGGGAAGATATAATGTTACGGGAAAAGCCGAAAATGTGGGCGAATTTAAAACACAATCTTTAAGAGGTGCTGCTCAAAACGCACCTTATATGCACAATGGTTTGTTTCCAAATTTACGTGGAGTTCTTAATATATATAACGCGGGAATGCCTCAGCCAAAAAGAAAAGAAAGTCAGCAAAATGATACTTTATTTCCTACAACTTCTAAGCTAATAAAAAAATTAAAACTGAACGAATCTGAGCTAAATGCATTAGAAGCATTTATAAGCAGTTTGTCTGCTGGTGCTTATAAAATGCGTCCTCCTGAAATGCCGCAGTAATTTTTATTTTAGATTTTTTTTAAAATAAAGAATCAAAAATAAACTTATAAACAGTTATATATCAAAAAAATAACTACTTTTAAGTCCCCATTTTTTTAGAACTGTTTTTTATACCTACTTAATCTGACCAACCAAAACCTCAACGATATGAACTGGTTTATCAATTTAACGGGAAAATTTAAAGACAAATTTTCGAGCTCGAATGCTACAAATGAAGGTCTTGAAAATTTAGAAAAGGGAAAGCGGCTTTATAATTCCAATCAAATTCAGGACGCTTTGATTTATCTGGATAATGCTATCAATTTAGGTTTTGATAACGGAGCTTATGAAATAAGGGGCAATTGTTTTCAAAAACTGGATTATCATTATAAGGCGATTGAAGATTTTGACAAAGCAATTGAAATGAATCCTTTGGAGTTTTCTTATTATTATAGCCGTGCGGTTTCTAAAAAAGCTATTTTAGATTTTACAGGACAAATCGAAGATCTTCATAACGCTATTTATTATTACAAAAGAAATAAAAGTGTCGAAAATAATTTCCTGAAAATATTTGAAACGGACTTGCTAATCGCGAAAACGTATATCGAAGGTTTAAAGCAAAATATTACTGATTTGCACCATACTCCTTATCTGGAAATTAAAACCCTGATTCGAGATTCTTTGCATCTTATAAAGAAAGTAAAACTTAAAAACGTAAGACCTAATTTTCAACATAAAGCAGATATCAAAACTTAATGCTATAAATCGATATTCTTCTGTTTTTCTGACGTAAACTTTCTTATACTTTTATGAAGAATGCTTCGTGTATATTTTTTTTTGCTTTCGTAATCTTTTGTACATTTTTCGAGTTCTGCCAATAATGATTTAAAACTATTGTAAAGTACCGTTAGTTCTGCCATTTCTTTGCGTATTTTATCATCTTCTTCTAATTCTATTTCTTTAATATTAAGCAACATATATTCATATTTTTGAAATACATCTAATAAATTTCGATGTTCCCTATTATCAATTCCCTGCATAATTATGTTACTCCAATATTTTAAAAATTAAGAAAAAGTGATTTTACTGAACCAGAATAAGTAAAGGATCCGCATCAGTATTACTAGTAGAAATAGAAAGCGATTTTAATGTAGTGGTTTTCATTTTACTTGCGTTTCCTGCCATAACATTCAATGCGTTATTCAATAAAACTTCTGAAGTATTTCCTAAGGGAAAAACCTCAAGTTGTTGAATTTCATTTACAGCAATGGTTGGATTTATTCCTTTTGAATAATTTCCTTCGTTTCTGGCATTGAATAGTTTATAGATTGCCGGATATAAAACCCAACCTTTTTTTCCTGCAATTCGATCATCTTCTATAGAGAAACCGGCTACGTCTTTGCCAAACGTTTTTTCTCCAATTGCAATAACTTCCATATAAGGTTTGAGGTTATTAATAATGAGTTCTGATGCTGATGCAGTTCGGTTTCCGCATAACACATAAATCCTGTTAATTGATGGATGTGCACTTTGTAAAGCTTCAAAACTTACTTTAGTTTCATTGCTTTCTAAGGCTTGTTTAAAAGACTGATCGACTTTTCCGCCATTTGCATTTCCTTCAAATTTTATAAAAAGATCACTTGATTTTATGTTTGGTGCCAGAATGATACTTAATGCGGCTGCAGATGCTACATCTCCTCCTCCATTATATCTTAAATCTAAAACCATTTCTGTTATTGCTTTGCTTTTTAATTCCTTAAATAGCTGTAGATAAAGCTGCGCTTGTCCTACATCAAAATGAGAAATTTCTATGTAACCAATTTTAGTACTTGCATTGGTAATAACCTGATATGGCATTGGCTGTGTAAAACTAAATCCTTGCGATAACGAAATTTCTTTTGGATTGGAAAAACCGGATTGTGCTGAATAAGAAGTCAACTTTAAATTTAACTGGCTTGAAGCAATCATATTTTTGTACAATTGGTCATAGTTTCCGGCGTTCAATTCTGTTCCGGATATGTGTGTGATAAGATTACCTCTTTTTAAACCGTTATTTTTAGCCGGAGAATCTGCCAATACATATAATATTACAGCATAATATTTTCCTTCAAACTCAAAAAAAGACACATCAAAGCCAAATTTTTGTCTCAGGCTTTGTATTGCTGTCTCCGGCTTTTCAGGATGTATGGCATAGGAATAAATATCATCTTTCTGGAGTAATTTACCGAAATATTCTTTCGGATTTGCCGACAAATCCCCCTGTGCCGGCATTGTATCACTCCAGCGATAATATTTCTTCATTTGCTGATATATCCATTCATTGATATATTCGTTCGTGCCTTCATTATAGAACTGAACCGGATCATCTGAACTGCAAGAAAGAACTGAAACGTCTATAAAAAAAATAATGCCGTAGAATAGATAGGTGTAAATTTTATTTTTCATTTTAAAATCTATAAATATGAATTTTAATCACTTACAAAAGCATAACAATATGTGTATTACTGTTATTTAAAAACAAAATAATCAGTTAAATTTAAAGTTCCGTCAACACCTGTAAATACTCCGTTTGCATCACTTTTTTCTTCAAGCACAATTAATTTTGATTTATTATTTGTCATGGTCATAATTACAGTAATTTTTTGACCCGGAATATAAGATTCTGTTGTGCCGTGTTTTACCAATTCCATTAAAATAGTTGGAGGTGAGCTAAAAGGAAATTCAATAAAATTACCAAACTTATCTTTGTTTATATTTTCAATGGTGCCTAAAACTTGTCCGTTAACTTTACGCAGAATTCCATCTAAGTTTCCTTCATAACCGCTTTTAGAATATTTATTTTGATTAGGGAAAATAAATTTATATCCGCTGTTTCCTGTTTTAGTCAAAACACCCAATCTTATGGAAGAAACTTTATCAATCCAAAGGTTTTCTTTTGCAAAAAACGAAAGTGTATCTTTCGGTTTTTCTGCCGTAAAATGGTAAGTATGTAAAATCTCTTTTGTTACTTTATTGGTGATTTCAACTGTTTTCCCTTCGTCTCCAAAATAGACAAAATCATAATCTTTGTCTATTTTTTTTACAAAAGCAGTTTTTTTGTCATTTCCAATCAAAATCACTTTACCGTTTATGGTTAGCTGCAAAGAATCACTTACGGCGCTGTAACCGTTGATGGTTATTTTTCCGGGTTGATTCGTTTCTGCACCGTAATACGGAACTAAATTATCATTGGTACAAGATGTAAAAAGTGTTGTTATAAGCGAAAAAATTAATACACTTGTCAATATATTCTTCATGTTTATTTTTTTTATTGTCGTCATGTTTTGCTAATCTTAAAATGATAAAATTTTAGGATTTTACTTTTTAATAAATTTTAATTTTTGAGAAACTCCATTATTGGTAACAGAAAGAAAATAGATTCCTTGCGATAATCCTTCAACCGATAAACCTTCTGGTTTGTATGGAGATTCTTTAATTAAAAGTCCGTTTAAGTTGAAGATTTGTAATTTTGTTTCTTCTGTTTGAAATTCTTCAGCTATTTGTAATTCTAAATTATTCTGAACAGGATTTTGTTTTATTCTGCAAAGCGATGATTTTAAATCTACATCATTAACTCCTAATAGTGATTCTGCAACTACTGATATTTTATTGATTTCATATCCAATAAAATGTGTTTCAAGTTTATTTCCCAAGGCAATATATAATGTTGTTTCACCTTTGAATTGTGAAATATCTACAGTATAATCTTTAAACTCTGCTTCATCTCCAGTTAATCTTTCTAAAGTAATAGTATTCAAAAGTTTAAATGAAGCCGGGTCCGGCGAAGTAGAAGCATAAATTAATAAATCCTCATTACTATCATAAATAGCAGGTTGTGCATTAAGGATTAATTTAATTTTTCCTGAATAAAACGATATATCCAGGGCAGGACTTATAGCCAGATTATCTTCATTTGTTTCTAATTGTCCACCTGTAGCAAAATCAATATTATAGGTTCCTAAAACATCGATAATACCATCTGTAACAGTTTCTGTAAATTGAATGTTTTTACGTGCCATCCAATTACTGCCGTTTGCATCTTTATCTAATAAAGTCCAGTCTGAAGCGTCGGCATCATCAAAATCATCTTCCCAAATTGTATATTGAGCAGATGCTATTCCTGAAATCATAATAAAAACTAATAAAAGTAAATTTCTTTTCATTTTTTTAAATTTTAAAACATGGGCAGAAATACTCTGCCCATGTAGAATTATAATAACTAACTTATTGTATGCGTATTAGAAATTATCAAACTTTGTCCAAGTGTTAGTCCAAAGCGTTTCTGTTTTAAATGCACCTGTATTTCCTGTTAAATCCAATGCTCCATCATTAAAGAATGGTTGAGTAAGTCCCCATTTTGGAGCTGGAACTGCTGTAGAAGTAGAAGTACCTAAACCTGAAATTGTTGTTCCTACTGGTAGAGCTACATTATCAAACCCGTGGATTGATACTCTAGAATAAGAAGAACCAGCTGGTAATGAAGGAGACTCCCATCTAATTCCTGTGTTATATCCTGTAACAGTAACATCAGTAAGGCTTATGTTACCTGCTCTACGTACGTGAATAGCATTTTCGTATAAATCAGCTACAGTAGTTGAGCTTACTCCTATGATTGATAATTGAGAAATAACCGGACGTGTGATAAGTGCTGTAGAAGAACCAGTAGCATTGTTATCTAATTCGATACCATTAGAATCTGGATTTCCACCGCTTAAACTGTGTGTAGAATTACTATCTGCAATTGCAATCGCTTTTGTAACTGTTCCTGTATATCCAAGATCAAAGTCAAAGTTATCATCATCCGGAGCAAAAGAAACTAAATGCGAAGCATTTACTGTTCCTCCAAAAAATTCAAATGAATCATCTCTTCCGTATGATACCTGAACGTGATCGATAGTTGTACCTGAACCAACACCACCTAAAGTTAATCCGTTGATTTCAACTCCAGTTATAGCATCTAAAATACGTCCTGCAAATTCGATACGAACATAATTTAAAGATCCACCGTTATGAAGATTATTAGAACCTCCATAATAAAAATCAGTAGGATTAACAAGCTGATCTCCTAACCCTTCGATTACGTTAGAATCTGATCCGTTATTTACAGCAGCATCACCTAATATAACAAGACCTCCAAAATCACCTGGAGCAGCTGTTGTTGAAGCACCGTCTAATAAATTGTAACTTGTAAAAATAACTGGTGCAGTTGCAGTACCTTGTGCATCAATTTTACCTGTTTTAGTAATAACAAGAACTCCAGTAGCAACTCCTGCAGCTAAAGGTTTAGCTTTAATAAATGTTCCTGCTTCAATTGTTAATGTAGCTCCTGATTTTACACGAACTACACCTTCAATTTCCCAAACTTTGTCGCTAGTCCAAGTTGTGTTTGTTGTAATATCCCCGCTTACAGTTTGTACTGTTGTAGGATATCCGCTGTAGTCAGCACTAGCAGATTTCATAGAAAAAGAAGAATCAGCAGATGAATCATCATTTTGGCAAGAGCTCACAGCAAGAGCTACCATTGCACATAAAAAAAATTTTTTCATAATAATTTAATTAATGCTATATTTGCTGCATTACAAACTAGGCCTTTGGAGAGAGCAGCAAAATATCTTTCCTTAGGTCTTTCTCTTTTTTGGTAAAGATCTTTTCAATAAACGATCCCGCTTTACCATCGGGGTTTATACCTACTAATCCGTCTTTCACTCATAGGATTTTTTTAACGCAGTGAAAGGTTCGCTTTCCATTCTTTTAAAATCTTATATAAAAGAAGATCTCATTTACTTCCATTTTAAAAGAACATCTTAAAGTACTTTTTTACATTTTTGATTAATGCATTAAACAAAAAAGAAATCTATTACTTACAACTAAATACATTAGATTTTGAAAAATCAAAATGTCATCCCCAATTTTTATTGTTAACGGTTTCTTAATATATGCTCCCGTTTGTATCAGGATTACAATGAAATTGTTGAATTAAAGATTAACTAATCTGTAGTCTTTATCATCAAATTTCTTACGACAGATTATCAACCTTAAAATGAATAATTAATTGATAAACTTATAGTTCTTCCGTTTTTGGCTTTAAAAACTTCTTTATCAATATCCTGATCGAATTTGTTTGTTGCACCTGCTCCCAAACCAAATCGCTCTCTTGGATTTACAACACCCGAGATGTCTTCTATTTTACTGTAACTGTTGGCGTTGTTGTATGTTTCTATACCTGCATCAAATAAATTTTTCATACTGCACTTTAGCTCCAGATTTTTTTCTTTAAAAAATTTGTAGCTCACCTGAGCATCTGTTACAGCATACGGTTTGCGAATTTCTTCGGCAAAATATTCAAAACCTACAAGTATATACTGATCACCTACGGCATTATGTCTAAGACTGAATCCTAAACGTTCGCCTACATAATCAAGACCTAAATTATAAGTATAAGGTGATTGGCCGTAAAGCGGTCTGTTGGCTTCATAAGTTCCACCTGTACCGTCTAATCTAACATATGAAGTAACTTTTGTATCGTTTACAGATGCATTACCATAAACAAACAGGTTCTTTAATATATCGCCTTCTCCTAAAAAAGAAAGGTTTTTATAAAACTCTAATTCAAAACCCCAAAGCTTGGCATTGTCTGAATTGGTGTTATAGATATCTCTGGCACCAGATGCATTTAAAAAACCTACTGCTTCGATTGGATTATCAATATTTTTATGATAGACACCAAAGGATAAAAGTTCACCGCCTGATGGAAACCATTCTAATTTTAAATCATAATTATTGGCAACGCTTGAAACTAATCCGGATGTATAATTATATACTTTAGCAGAACGGATGGGATCGAAATACGGAATCGTTAATCGCTCTGCAAATTGTGGACGCAAAACAGATTTGTTATAACCAAGCCTTACGTTCATTTTATTAGTAGGACTTATAATTAAACTGGCTGATGGCAGAAATTGCCAAACTTTATCATCTCCCTGAACTTTTGCAAAATCATTAGGAACTTCAGACTGGCTTTCTATTTGTGTATAAATATAACTCTCTGCTCTTACTCCCCACACGAATCTTACATAGCTGCCAAGTTTGTCATCGAGCATTAAAAATGGTGAATGTATTTTTACATCGCCAACATATCTATTACCATATATTCCGAAATCCTGCCAGCCAAAACCTCCATAATAATAATTTGACCCGTCTAAAAATTTACTCAATGGTTCATAAATTTTAGCTCGCTCAGCAGTTTGTCCCACCGTAACTAATTTAGCAGACTCCTGTTGGTTTGTTGCTTTTTTATAAGTTCCGAAATAACCTGCTTTGATATCATTTGTAAAAGAATCACTAAAATCAAAAGAATATTTAAAGTTAATAGCGGCATTATAATCAACTTCATCATTTGAGAAATTACTTCTTCTAAAACTATTTCCTGGATTATAAACATCATAATACTGTACTACATCATCACCTACTTTATCTCTTCTTATATCTACAAATGTTGCATCTTTGGTATCTTTTGTAACATTGCCGTAAGCCCCATACCAATTGATTTCTAATTTGTCGAATTTATGATTTCCTTCAATTTTATTTTGAATAAAAGTGGTGTAAACCGGATAATCAGATTCAGATGTAGTGGCCAGATTACTACCGTCTAATATATCTGAAGTAGGCTGAGCAATATCCCAGCCTGTAATCTGGGTTAATTGATTATTATAAATGTGCATTACCGTATTACGGGTTGTAATTTTATGATTATCCAACTGTATAGATGCATTAAACATTCCGCCAAGAGTTGAGTTATAATTATAACTAGCTCCTGAATTTTTAAATCCATATTGTTTAAAAGTTGAATAAGGTGCACCTTGCTTTTCTTCAGTAAACTCAGAATTACTTTTATAAAGACCTCTTTCTGTATGTTCTATATCTAATTTTTCCTGCGTATTCTTAAAAATTAATGACCCGACAAACCCCCATTTGTTATTGTCTTTTAATTGATAAGTTCGTCCTATACCAAACTGAAGCGTTGTTCCCGGTGCTCCATACGTTTTATAAGTACTGAAATTATCCTCAGTAAATTGTTTTGACTGTTGAAGAAACAGACCAGATTCTGCTTCGGTTTTAGGTAACTCTAATGCAACAAGACCTGTAGGATAATCGCGTCTTCCGTCATCAAATCCCCAATAATCATGATCGCCTTCTTGTCTTGTAAGTCTTTCTTTAAAAGTGCTTCTGCTATTATAAGAAGTGCTTATAGAGAAATTGGTGAAATTTTCTTTTGGAATATCCATCGTTTTAACCTCAACATAACCACCAGCAAAATTGGCGTACATATCCGGAGTTGCAGATTTACTGACAACGATACTCTCTACAATTGAAGTTGGAATAATATCAAAAGAAAAATTTTGCTGATAAGCATCTGTACTTGGCAAAGCAATTCCGTCCATAACAGCTTGGTTCCATCTTTCGCCCATAGAACGCACTACAACATATTTATCGCCTACAGTTGTTACACCAGTAATACGTTTTAATGAACTTGCAACATCTCTGTCCGGCGTTCTTGCAATTTGTTCTGCCGAAATTCCATCAGAAAACTGAGCCGCTTTTTTTTGCTGCAATAACAATCCCTGAACAGATGCTGTCGCTTTTTTATAATCCTGAACAATAACAACTTCCTTTAGCGATTCTGCATCTTCTTTTAAAGAAACAACTAATGGCGTTTCTGAGCCTTCAAGAACTTTTACACCCGTAATTTTTTGAGTTTGAAACGAAATAGCGCTAATCTCAATTGTATATTCGCCAGGTTCTAATTCTAAAACATAATTACCATCAATGTCAGATTGTGTACCTAAACTTAGTTCAGCAACCATTACATTGACACCCGGTAACGAAAGTCCGTTTACGTCTACAACTTTACCTGTAATTTTTCCCTTCTTTTTTTTTTTCGAAGCGTCTTTACTATTTACGGCTATATTATTTTCATTTCTTCTAAAATTCAGATTTGTCATGTTTTGTAAATCAACCAGAATTTCATCAATCGAAACATTATCTTTTTTTAACGTAATAAGCGGCACAGTCAGATCCAGGTTTTTTTGATAAATAAACTGGTAAGGCGTGCGCGATTTTAAGTTATCGATAATTTTTTGCGGCGAAGAATTTTTAAAATCAACCGAAACAGTTCCGGTTTGTGAATAAATGTTTGTTCCGAAGAAGACTCCGAAAAATAAAATCCAAAAGGCAAATTGCCTGAAAAGATTATTGTTCATAATTGATGATTGTTAGTGTATTAGAATTAATTTTAATGTGATATTTAGTTTAATGTTTTTTAAAAATTTGAATGACAAGTCCCTGTCCTATTCAAATCCGTTTATCACAGATTCAAATAAGATAATCGTTAAAGCTATTTTGCTTTATTTATTTACTTATGAGATAAGTCCCGTTTCCTGTCGACTGAATTTTAATTTCTAAGGCAAAAGCAATAGTCTGAAGCATCTCAAACAAACCTTGTCTCGTGTCAAGTGTTCCTTGTATTTTAAGGTTTTTTAAATCTTCATCGAGATAATTTACAGAAAATGTATGATCTGATTTTAGCTTCGTTAAAACCTCTTCCAGCGTTAATCCATCTACATAAATCAAAACCTTTTTCCAGTCCGGTTCAAAAACATTTGTTCTTTGTTTATTTACCATCGATGTTTTTTCTGCGTAAACTGCTTTAAAACCTCTTTCCAGAAAAACACTGTTTTCATCAGTTTCTACTTTTACTTTTCCGGTTCTTACATTTACTTCAGGCTCTTTATCGCCGTATGCTTTTATATTAAATGAAGTTCCTAAAACAGTCGTTTTAATAGTTCCGGAACTAATAATAAAAGGTCTTGAAGGATCACGTTTTACCTCAAAAAAAGCTTCTCCTTTTAGCGTTACCGTTCTTTTGTCCGGTGAAAATTTTGAAGGATATTCCAGTTCAGAATTCTCATTTAGCCAAACACGGGTTCCATCAGGCAAAAACAAAAGGCGTATGTCTTTGGCAAATGTTTTTGTTGCAGTAACTTCTTGTTTCTGTGTATTAAATTGAATAAAAGCCTGATAACTGCTTATAGAAAGCACAAATACGGCACAGGCAACGGCCGCCCAGTTATATACATTTTTGTATTTGTCAACCGTAACCTTCCTTATGTTAGTCCACATACGGCTACTTGTTTCATCAGGAAGAATGCCTCTGTTTGGTATTGCGTTCCATTCTTCTCTTACTCTTTTAGACTTCATTCAATCAACATTTATATAGTGAAAATTTATAGCCGAATTTATCGATTCAACTACATTAGATTTTGACTCTTTTAAATATCACGGGGCAATATCACTATTAACGTTTTCTTAATGTGAAGGAAGATTTTACTTAACTTTGGTTTTGAATCAAAAAGAAAATTTGCTTCTAAAACAGTGCTATTATAAGTAGGAAAATCAATAATTTAATGGATAATTTTTTATGAAATTATTTCTGACTGGCTTATAAAAAACAAGGCAAACCAATACAATTCATGATTTTTTACAGAATGCTTTTTTAGAAACTGCAATGTTTTAGAAATCTGGTTGGCAACGGCACTTGGCGACATATCCATTTCCTGCGCTATTTCTTTATAACTGCGATCTTCAAACTTATGAAGATTGAAGATTTTTCTTCTTTTTTCAGGGATTTTATTTAGAAGATATTCTATTTTTTCGAGTTTGGCATTGATTTCATCATCAGCTTCTAATGGGCTGTCGAGTTCTTTAATCAACTGATCATTTTCGAATGAAAAAATCCTGTTTTGCTTTTTATACCATTTTGAGATTTCCTGTTTTGAGCTTTTAAACAAAATAGCTTCTAAATCTACACTTGGATCTAATTTTGTTCTGTATTTCCAAAGATGAATAAATACATTTTGAGTAACATCTTCTGAATCTGCTAATTGAGCTGTGTATTTTTTTACAAAACAAAAAACTTTATAATGATACAAATCATAGATTTCTTTAAAACAAGAATCATCTCCAGCACGTAACCGTATTACCAAATTAGAACTCATATTTTAATTTTAATTGTTAAAGAAGACCCTTACAAAAGTATAATAAACACTTATTGATATTTTTAGGATTTGGTCATTTAATAATTTATTAATATTGCAATATGTTTTTTGAACTTATGCTTGTTTTAAAATGATTATGTTGTTTCAAATCGATAATCTCTTAAAATAACGATTAAATGCTGATTCTAAAATCATTAAGTAATTCTTCAAAATGAAAATTCATATTTTTGGTGCATCCGGTAGTGGCGTAACTACAACAGGCGAAGCTTTGTCTGAAAAATTAAATGTACAATACCTTGATAGTGACGCTTATTTTTGGGAATTGACTGAGCCTCCTTTTACGGTTAGAAGAAATCCTGACGAAAGAAATTTCAAAATAAAATCTGACCTTGAAAATTTAGACAATTGGATTCTTGGAGGTTCTGTTTTTCAATGGGGAGAAAATGTTTTTCCTGATTTTGACTTGGTAATCTATTTGTGGATTCCTTCAGAAATCAGAATTGAAAGACTCAAAAAAAGAGAATTTGAACGCTATGGAAATATCATTTATACACAGCCGGAAAGAATAAAACAATTTGAAGACTTTATGACCTGGGCTTCTGATTATGACAATAATACAGGTATTGCAAGCAGAAATTTTGAGGCGCACGAAAATTGGATGAAAACCATTAAATATCCGATTTTAAAAATATCCGGAGATTTAACTTTAGATGAAAGAATCGAACTAATCATCGAAAAAATTCAACTGGAAAAGCTTCGCATTTTTTAGACATTCACATAAATCTAAAACTTTGACAAAGCTTGCCAAGATAATTTTTCAACACATAGGTTTTGTATAATAAAAAAGGCGTTCCACTCATTTAAATAAACATAGCTATGTGAATTTATGCATGTGAAACACCTTTTAAAATTTCAAAAGCTATGTTTCTATGTGTTAAATATTTTTCACGCAGATTTGACAGATTGAGCAGATTTAAATCTTTTAATCTTTTAATCTTTTAATCTTTTAATCTTTTAATCTTCTTACATATATCCTCCGCCATCAGATTTATTTAATCTTGAAAAAGTAATACTGGATAAAATGGTAAAAATGGCCAGAATTATAAATGTATATTGAAATGCCTTTGTTTTATCTATTTCAAAAATTCCCGATTGAAATAATGAAAGCACCAAACTTGCCACCGATACGCCAAAACTTACCGAAAGCTGCTGCATAATTACCAACATTGTATTTCCGCCGCTTGCCGTATCCTGATCTAAATCTGCAAGCGTAATGGTGTTCATTGCCGACATTTGTATAGATGTAAAAGCGCCGTAGAAAATCATTAATATAATGTAATAAGCAATTGGTGTATCGCGCTCTACAAAACCGAGGATAATTAATATGATTCCCAACAATATAGTATTACTAATTAAGACCGTTCTGTAGCCAAAAAACTTAATGATTCGCACCATAAAAGGCTTAACAGCCACGTTTGCCAATGCAGAAGGCAATAACAATAATCCCGATACAGAAGCTGAATAACCAAAACTAGTCTGTAACATTAGCGGCAATAATAACGGTAAACCACCAATTCCTAATCTTGTGACCAAACTTCCGGTTAAACCTATTTTTAATGTTCTTATATTGAGTAATCTTAAATCGATAATTGGTTTTTCTGTTTTTTTATAATGGATGAAATAAAACAAAGCAAGTAATCCTGATAAAAACAATAAACCAAGAATCAGCATCATGTGCGTTCGCCCGCTGCCGATAAGTTCCAGAACCATCGTAATAAAAATCAAAGCCAGACTGAAATAAACCAATCCCCTGAAATCAAATCTTCCGACGGCGTGTTTAAAATTGGGCATAATTCTATACGCCATCGAAATTCCGATAATACCAATAGGAACATTCACTAAAAATATCCAGTGCCACGATAAATTATCCGAAAGAAAACCGCCCAAACTTGGTCCAACCACCATTCCCAATAAACCAAAAACCGTAATAAAGTTCATTGTTTTCAGTAATTCGTTTTTGGGATATTGATATAAAATAGCCAGCCTTGCTATAGGAACCATCATTGATGCACCAATTGCCTGTAGAACCCGCGCCATATTAAAACTTCTTAAATCTACTGAAAGGGCACAAAATACAGAACCTGTTACAAATAGAAAAACAGCAATCATAAACATTGTTCGTGTACCAAACTTATCTGCGAGCCAGCCCGAAAGCGGTATAAACATGGCAAGTGTAAGCGTGTAGGTAACAATAACAGAATGCATTTCTGTTGCTGTATATCCCATGTCCCGCGCTATGGAAGGCAATGATGTGTTAAGAATTGTACCGTCAAGAGACTGAATAAACATGGCTACAGCTGTAACCCACGGTAATAAATGCACGGCATTTTGTTCTTTTTTCTCTTCTGTTTTCTGAACCATTTTAATTTAACTGATTGTACTAGATTTTAAAGGCTTGTACGTTTATGTTTGACTAAAACAAAAAACTCTCAACAGTGTCGAGAGCCTTTATTTTGAAACCACAAGTTAAGTAAAACTATTTGAATTAAAATGCAAAAACCCCTGCAAAATTGCAAGGGCTTTTATTTATTAAAAAAGAATTACTTCGTAAAAAGCACTTCCATAATCTTAGTATAAATGGCTGTGTTTTGATAAACTCCTGAAAAATTTTGAGCACCTGCACCATAAGCAAAAACCGGAACCGGAACTGCAGTATGATCGTTTGTACTAAAACTTCCTTGTACATATCCTTTTGAAATGCTCCCATCTATTAAGGAAAGTCCGCCCGTTTCGTGATCGGCTGTTACAATTAAAAGTGTTTCAGGATTTTTATCTACAAATTCCATTGCTTGTCCTACTAATTTATCGAAGTCCAGCATTTCGCGAACCACATATTCCACATTATTTCTATGTCCTCCATAATCGATTTGTGCGCCTTCGGCCATAATAAAAAACGGATTTTTTGTTGCTGAAAAAGTTGTTGTTGCTTTTGCTAAAGATTTAGTTAAAAAATCGCCTCTTCCGTCTTTCATAGAAACTACTGAAGCATCATCTAAAACAATAAATTTTGCATTTTTGATGGTGTCTAAACTGCTGAATTTATCTGAAAATGTATATCCTTTTTCAATCAATATTTTAGACAAATCTTTTCCGTCTTTTCGTTTTATAAATTCATTTTGTCCTCCTCCAATTAAAATATCTGATGGATTTGCTAAAAAATCATTCGCTATTGGTTCGCTATAACTTCTTTCCGGTTGGTGTGCATAAAAAGCGGCCGGAGTTGCATCTGTAATATTTCCTGCAGAAATAATAGCTGTTTTATAATTTTTCTTAGCCAATTGTTGCGTAATTAATTCTAAAGGTTTTTCGTTTTCATCAACGCTAATAAATCTGTTATTGGTTTTATGTCCCGTTGCCATTGCTGTTGCTCCCGCTGCCGAATCTGTAATATAACTGTCTGAAGCTTTGGTTATAGAAAGTCCTTGTGTTGGAATATTGAAAAGGCTTAATTGTCCTTTGTTGGCTGTGTAACCAGAATAAATTTGCGTTAAACCCATTCCGTCACCAATTAAAAGAATAACGTTTTTAGGTTTCTTTTTGGCAAAAGCCGAAGTGTTTTTAGGAACATAAGCCTGATGAAATTCGGCATTTTGATAGAATGTCGATTTTATGTTATTGATGAAATGTGTTAATTCTGAAACATTATCTGTACCAATAAAATCAACTTTTAAATTCATCAGCGTCATCCAGGTATTTACATTATCCTGCGTTGCCCAAAACCTTACTTTTTTATTCTGATCGTGTACTTTTTTAATTACCGATTGAATTTTTTCCAGATCCGTTTGGGTTAAAACTCCTTTACCGTTCCAAACCGTAAATTGCCCTAAATCTTCGCTGATCATTTCGATACGTGATAATTGTTCTGGAGAATAATTTTCGTTGGGTCTTCCGTCAAAATAAATAAATTCAGGAAATTCTTTGTATTGCTCCGGCGAAGGCCTATTTCCCGAAATAACAACTTTAATGTTTTTATTAGCGCTGATTTCCGGATAAGTCTTTAATTGTTCTGCGATTAATTTTAATGTTGCAATCGCATCAGACTTTATGTCGATCATTAAAATTAATGGTTTATTGCTCGCATAAGCTTTTCCTTCTAAATGTCTTACTTTTAAACATAAAGGATCTAGATATAAATTTTTAAGCGTGTTTTGAGGCGCAATATCTTTGGCGTTATGGGCAACAAAAAGCTCATTATTTACGATAAAAACATCTGCTTCGATTACGCCGGTTTCGTTAGAATATGCTCCGTAAAACGGAAGCGCGCTGGCATAATCATTATGAGAATGAATATTTGATGAACTGTATTCCTGCGCTTCTGCAAACAGGAAAAACTGAAGGCAAAAAAGGGTGATTATTTTTTTCATTGAAAAATGGTTTTATTCTTTTAATTAAAGCTAGTAGGTAACTTTATGTAATTTTATTTTCTCATTTTATGTCATCCTGATCCCGAGGCTTCGGGAGAAGGATGACAAACTGTACTTAAACACAAACCAGTCCTTTAAAAAAAGACTGGTTTTTATAATATATAACATTGTTATTTAATTCTTTACAGCTGCAAGTTCCAACCAAACCTGCAGCGTAAAAAATAAAAAAAAAACAAACTAAAAATCATTAATAATTAATAATTGATAATTGATAATTCACAATTAAAAAATTACCATCCTTTGTTTTGAAACAAAGCTCCTTTACTAACTGCAATTTCATCCGGTGGTATTGGCCAAACATGGTGAATAAGCGGATTAAAATTACGTGCAGGATAAATAACGCTTCCGTCATAATGGTGCAATGGTTTCGCATACGCATCTTTAGCATCGCCCCAACGCACTAAATCGTAATGACGATCTGTCCACTCGCCTGCTAACTCACAACGTCTTTCTCTTTTTAAATCAACCATAGTTGCTCCGGAAATATCGCCAAGACCTGCACGATGACGAATCATATTGATTTCTGTATCTGCATTTTGTCCTTTCATCAACTTAGCTTCTGCAAGCATCAAAATCACATCTGCATAACGCAAAAGCGGAACGTTTAAAGCTGTAGAAGGTTTATCTCCGTTTGCATTTACGTAACGAATATCTACGCCGCCAGAACCTGTTTTTGGATAACTAAACGGCTCCATATATTTTTTAAACTGATATCCTGTTCTGTTACTTGAACTTACAATATGGTTTCCTTCATTAAAAGTTACTACTTCTCCAAAATAAGTAAACTTATCTCCTTTTTGTAAAATGGTCGCGCTGCGTCTTTTATCCGTTGGATCATAGGTATCGAATAATTCTTTTGTTGGATAAAAATTTCCCCAGCCGTTATAAACTCCCCATCCTTTATCTTCTAAACAAACTCCCGGAAAAATAGATCCAAGAGACGTATTTTCTGCACTTGAAGTTACAGACCAGATATATTCTGTAGACCAGTTATTCTGAATTTTAAATACGTCTTCAAAATTATCAAGCAATTTGTGTTTTCCGCTGGCAACAATCATGTTTGCATATTTAATAGCGTTGTCCCAATCTTTTGCATATAAATACGTACGCACTAAATATCCCCACGCTGCTGTTTTGTGAGCACGTCCGTAATTATCAGGCGTAAGCTCATTAAAGTATGGCAATAAATCTGCTGCTTTAATTAAATCTGCTGCGATATAGGCGTAGTTTTCTCCAACGTTTTTGGTTCTTGGCACATACACATTTGTTGGGTCGTTTCTGTCCTGAATCGGGATTCCGGCAAGATCATCTCCATAATGGTACGCTAATTCTAAATGCATTACGGCATGATTAAAATAAGCTTCACCCAGCATTCCGTTTTTTGTTTTTTCATCTAAAGGAATATTTGGAATATTACGAATTACATCATTACAACGTTTCATAATTTCGTAGTGAATTCTCCAGATATCTTTTGTATCAGATTCAGATCCGTCTACAATAAAATTTTTGATACGTTCTGCATTTTGTCTTGGTTTTGTCCCGATATCGTCGCTGGCATTATTTAGCCAAAAGAAACCACGACCGTACATATTATCATCTGAATATAAGGCATAAATTGCATTTACTCCCGCTTTTGCATCAGCCGAAGTTTTCCAGAAATTTCCGCTTGACGGAGCTCCTTGCGGAACAACATCAAGTTCGCTTTCGCAAGCTGAAGTGCTTATTAAAAGCACAAAACTCAATAATAAAAGACTTAATTTTTTCATTTTGTTAGTTTTATATTTTTTAAAAAGTAGCATTTACACCTGTCATATAAATACGGGAAAGCGGATATTTACCTAAGTCAAGACCAAAATTGCTAAGTCCAACTTCAGGATCCATTCCTGAATATTTTGTGATTGTGAATAAATTTTGTCCTGAAATAAAAAATCTAAGTTTTGCTTTTCCGTTTAACCAATTATCTTTAACCGTATATCCAATCGAAAGGTTTTTTAATCTGATGAAAGAAGCATCTTCTATATAAAAATCAGAGATTCTTCCGAAGTTATTGTTGTTATCTGTCGATGAAAGTACCGGAATATTAGTATCTGTATTTGTTGGTGACCATGCATCTTTAGAATCTGATAATAAATTATATCCTGGAAAAGAAGCGTTTAAACCTGTATATTTTACTGCATTAAAAACTTTATTTCCTGATACTGCATTAAAGAACACATTCATATCAAAACCTTTATATCTAAAGTTCATGTTTAAGCTATAGGTTGTTTTAGGAAACGGATTTCCAAGAACCACTCTGTCGCTATTGTTAATTACACCATCTCCGTTTACATCTTTAAATTTCATGTCTCCGGCAACTGCATTTGGCTGATACGCTACACCTGAATTGTTTACATAGGCTTTTGCTTCTGCAGTACTTTGAAATAAACCGTCTGTAGAATATCCGTAATAAGCACCAACCGGGCTTCCAACCTGATAAATATTGGCTAAAGGCAAACTACGAACACGGCTAATATTTAAAGGTTCAAGAGAAGTTAAATCATCTTTGATAGATACAATTTTGTTGCTTAAAAATGCCGCATTTGCTGTTATGTCAAATTTAAATTCCCCACGTGTTTTTTGATACGTCAAACTAGCCTCAATACCTTTATTTTCAACATCTCCAGAGTTTACGATTCTACCTTGTGGAGTTCCTGAAACTCCAGGAAGCTGATCACGAACCAACATATCTTTGTTTCTTTTTACATAAGCATCTACAGATCCTGTTAAAGCACTATTCAACATCGTAAAATCCAAACCAATATTGGTTTGCTCAGAGCTTTCCCATTTTAAATTCGGATTTGATAATTCACTTTCTGCATATCCGTAATTGATTGTTGGAACTGATCCTATCAAAGCTGAAGTTTGTACTAAAGGCACACTAAATTGGTATGGTCCAAGATTTCCTAAATTTCCGATTTGTCCCCAACTTGCACGCAGTTTTAAATTGCTTACAATTGGATTTAAACTTTTCATGAATTCTTCTTCAGAAATTAACCAACCTGCAGAAACTGAAGGATAAACTTTCCAACGGTTTTCTGATAAAAGTTTTGAAGTTCCGTCGCGACGAATAATTCCTGAGAATAAATATTTTTGATTGAAATCGTAATTTAACCTTCCAACATACGATGAAATAATCTCATCAGATAAACCTGCAGCTGTTTGTTGAATTAATTTTGCATTCAACAAATAACGCTGAGATGGATCTTCGTTATCAAAACCTGTTCCTTCAATCGTATAAAATTCTCTTTTTGTTTCCTGATACGTATATCCGGCTAAAGCTTTGAAATTGTGTTTTCCAAATGATTTTTCATAAGAAATCGTTTGTTCACCCAATAAATCAGTTGTTGTAATTGACTTTTGTGTTAATCTGTTAAAGTCAAATATTTTTCCAGGCTCTGTAATTTTTACTGCAAAATCTTTTGCATTATCCTGAATTCTGGTATAACCCCAGTTTGATTTTACTTTCAAACCCGGAACAATTTCCCATTCAGCATACGGATTAATCAAAATAGTCGAAATTGGGTTTCTGTTATCTAATCTTTTTAAATAAGCAACCGGATTTACAACGTCTCCGTATGAACCAATATATTTTTCAGGAACTCCACCAAATTGTCCAGAACCATCTTCTCTATATATTGTCGCATTTGGCGGATAAAAAACAGCTGCTAAAATTGCTCCTGTATAACCACTTGATGTATTGGCACTTTGACCGTTTGTTAACGAATAAGATAAATTTTCTCCAACGGTGAAATTTGGTGCCAGTTTAAAAGATGAATTCGCTCTTGCTGTATAACGCTCGCCAAAAGTATTTAATAAAATACCTTCATTTTTTCTATAACTTCCTGAAAGA
Source organism: Flavobacterium sp. LC2016-13 (assembly GCF_009707955.1). GTDB lineage: Bacteria > Bacteroidota > Bacteroidia > Flavobacteriales > Flavobacteriaceae > Flavobacterium. Next base: position 197,379 of record NZ_WMDQ01000003.1, read on the forward strand.
AAGAAATTAGATTTTTCTGTTTTTCCGTTTATAGAAATAGATAAATCCTGTATTTCTCCGGTTTGGAAAATTTCATCCATCCAGTTTGTTTTGGTTGTTCTTGCAGTTGGTTCGAAAGCAGTATCAAAAGCCGGAATTCTTGGTAATCCAGCATTATCTCTGGCCGTGTTCATCGCGTCTGAATATTCAGCAGCATTTAGAACACCTAATTTTTTAGCTACATTTTGAAAACCTCCCTGATAATTTACATTGACATTGATTCGGTCAGAAATTCCTTTTTTAGACGTAATTAAAATTACACCTCCGGAAGCTCTTGCACCATAAATTGCTGCAGATGCCGCATCTTTCAAAACACTTATCGAAGCAATATCATTTGGGTTTAATGTATTTAGCGAACCGCTGTAAATAATTCCGTCCAAAACAATTAATGGCGTTTCAGCATTCAAAGATCCAATACCACGAATATTGATTGTTGGTTCTGCCGTTGGGTCACCTCCACTATTTATTACCGTTACACCAGCCACAGTTCCCTGCAATAATTCTGATGCACTATTATAAGTTCTGCTTGAAGATTCTTTCATAGAAACTGCACCAACAGCTCCCAAAACTTCATTTTTTTTCACACTTCCATATCCCATAACTACAACTTCCTGCAGTTGTTTCATGTCTGCAACCAGTTTTACTGTAATATCCTGAGATTGTGTTACTTTTACTTCTTGTGTTACGTAACCAACATACGAAAAAACAAGTGTAGCTTCAGTTCCGGTAACTTCCATTTTAAAAGTTCCGTCAAAATCTGTAGATGAAGCTGCATCAGAAGTTTTATCTTTAATTCCAACGCCCGGCAATGGCATATTATCGTCGCCACCGTAAACAGTTCCTGAAATAATAAGTTTGTTTTGGTCTACAGCACCAATTCTTTGATTTTTTTTGATGACAATATTATTGCTTACAATTTCATAGCGAAGCGAAAAATTGCTGCAAATTTTATCCAAAGCCTGTTCTAACGGAACATTACTAAGTTTTAAGCTAATTTTTTGATTGCTATTAATTTGGTTGCTTTCATACATAAAATGTACGTCAACTTGTTTTTCTATTTTTTGAAAAATACTTTTTATACTTTCGTTTTCTACTTTTAATGTAACTCTGTTATTCAGGTCAACATTTCCGGCATTTGCCGCTAGTCCTGTGAAAAATAAAGCAATGAACATAACGACTTTGGCCAAAAGGGCTTTTGTAATGCTCTGGCTTTTTACGACAAACCGCATTTGTTTTTCATTCATAATTTTGATTTTTTGAGTTTGATTTTTTGTTTGTATTGGTGTTTTTCTACGTAGCAATTTTTGTTGAATTTGTATTCTTTCTATCTAGATTTCAATCGAATAACAAATTCATCAGATTTTAAAAATTATTGAATCTTATAAACTCCGGATTCCAGTTTATAATCAGCATTAATTATATTACACACTAAAGCAACAACCTGATTAACCGGAAGTTCTTTGAAATAGGCGCTTATTTTTAGGTTATTTAAATTCTTATTTTTGATTTCGACATCAACATTATAATTTCTATTAATTGTTGCGATGACTTCTGTAAGTGGCGTTTCTTCAAAAACAATGATATTTTTTCGCCATAATGAAATAGAGTTTACCGGAACATCTTTAAAAGCCTGAAGTTTATTGTCGTGAGATTTAAAAACCACTTTCTGACCCGGAGTTACATAAACATTTTCTTCTGTTACAGTCGATTTTACATTTACCCTTCCAGTTAAAACAGAAACTTCTTGTGTGGTTTGATCCGGATAAGCCTGTACATTAAAACTTGTTCCAAGAACTTTTGTATCCATTTTATCAGTGTGAATTATAAAAGGATGCTTTTTGTCTTTGTGCACGTCAAAAAAAGCTTCTCCTGTTAGATACACTTCTCTTGTATCTCCTTTAAATTCTTTTGGATATTTTATAAGACTTCCTGCGTTTAGCCAAATTTGTGTTCCGTCGCTTAAAATTACTTTAGCATGTTCTCCTGCTTTTGTTGCATATTGTTTCGTCTCAATAACCGGAATTGTTGTTTGATATATAAACCACGATAATCCCATTACAAATGCTAATGATGCTGCAACAGCCCAGTTTTTATGCTGAAGAAAAATAACTTTGTTTGTTTTCTTTATTTGTCTTAATTCTTTTTTCAGTTTCGAACGATCTGATTGAATTGCTTCCATATTCTCAAAAACTTCATCGGTACTATCGTACCACTTATTCCACATCTCTTGTCCTTTTGGAGAATATCTCCCATCTAGAAAATGCTTTATTTCTTGTTGTAATTTTTCAGGCATTATAATTTCTTTATCTCTTTAATAGTATGTCTTTGAAATTGAAATTTCAGGTAGGTTGCTTAGGTTACGCTTGTGTTAAGAAAAAATCTTAGACTTATCAATTAGAAAATATTCTAATTAAACTCTCCTAAATAAGTTCGCATGAATTTTAGTGAATATGTAATATGATACTTCACGGTTTCGATGGAAACATTAAGTTCTTCTGCGATTTCTTTATTCGAATAATGTTTAATGCGGCTTAGAATAAAAACTTCTTTTGATTTTTTGGGAAGCAGCATTGTTGCTTTGTCGACGGCTTGCTGCAGTTCATCATAAAAAATAGAATCTTCTGTTGCATTGTGACTGGTGTATTCAACCGTATTTCGGTCTAAAACCTCTTGTATATACTGGTCTGTAACAGAATGTGATTTTATATAATCTAAAGTCATATAACGAACTGACGTGTAGATATAAGCAGCAAAACTCTTTTGAATTAGTATGGTTTTGCGGCGTTCCCAAATGGTGGTAAATACTTCCTGAACAATTTCTTCAGAAATGGGAACTGATTTCATTCTGATGTATACAAAGCGAACCAGTAAATCTCTGTACCTAAAATACAGTTCGTCAAATGCTTTGTCTTTTCCTTGTTTCAATAATTCAACAAGTTCTTCATCTGTAAAACCTTTATACATAATACTTCACTTTTATATTATTTGTCCAAAAAAGGGCTGCTAACAGAACAGTTATTTTGCGAAGTATTCTTATTTTTAAAAATGACATATACTACAATAGTTTGTTTTATAATATGTCTTCAAAAATAGAAATGAGGGTAGGTCAACAAGGTTACGTTTACATTAATAAAACAGCCTTATTATAAAACATTGTATTAACATTTAAGGCGCTGTGTTACCAATCTTTTTTATTATATATTAGCCCTATACTATTTCTTTTAAACAGATGAAAAAAAAGCTTTCGATACTTGCCCTAGTGCTTTTTTATATGTTTTGCGTGAATAAAAGCAAAGATTCGGATAATAAAAAAGTTTCAATTAAACATACCGGACCTGTAGCCATTTTTAAATGGGGAACAGAAAGTTCTGAAAATGTTGGGGTTTATGATCCTCAGAAATATTCTGTACAAGAAATAAAAAACACCTATGCTTTATGGTTTCCTTATTTTGGATATCATTTAGAAACAGATGCATATTTTGAGTCTATAGAGGATCTTGAAAATTTAAACATTAAAAAACTAACCCGCGAATACACTGTTAAAAAGGCTTTACTGAATAGAAAAGTAGTGCCTCTTCCGTATTGGGAAAAATTAAAAACTAAAAGGCTCAAAGAACTGAACGATGAATATGAGTTATATAAAATTACAATGATGGCCTATTCAGATCCATCTGTTTTGCTTCATAATAAATATTCGTCAAAATGTTCAGAATATAGTAAAGCTTTGACATCTAAGAATAATGGAGTACTTTTAAATGCCTGGATAACTCTTACTGAAATGCGTAAAAATGATGCTGTATCTCCTGAAAAAATAATGGAAGATTATACTAAGGCATACCATTCTAAATATCGTTTATTACATGCAAGAATGGACTTACTTACTTATGGATGGTTAGATTGTGCAGAAGGCCCGCAACCGACATCCGATGATAGCGTTATTGAAAGAGAGTTTGACACTATTTTTATTAGTGTTGAAAAAAAATCAGCTAACGTAAATTAAAAATAAAATTAGTTTATATAAAAAAAGCCCGACTCAAAAAGAATCGGGCTTTTTCATTCATAAATTATAAGAAAAAAATAAATTATTGTTTTTCTAAAATTGTGATCATTTTCTCTGCAACTCCTTTGGCAGAAGCCGGATTTTGACCTGTTACGATATTACCGTCAGCAATACTGTTAGCAGACCAAGGTGCAGCGGCATGAAATATTGCACCTTGATTGGTTAATGCAGTTTGAAGGAAGAAAGGAACATCTGTTTTAGCATAATTCTCTTCTTCTTCATCCGTAAATGAGGCAATATTTTTGCCATTTACAATAAAACTTCCGTCACTTAATTTAACGTTCAGTAACGATACAGGACCGTGACACACAGCGCCTACAACTGCCTGACGTTCATAGGTTTCTTTAATTACTTGTTTAAGAAGCGGATTTTCCGGCATATCGACCATTGGCGCAAGACCTCCGGGAACAAAAATAGCATCGTAAGCACTAACATCTACATCTGAAAGTTTAACGGCTTTTTGCATTGCTGCCCATCCTTTGCCTGTTAAAAAAGCCAGGTTTTGAGGATCATCTGCTAAATTAAGCGCGTCTAAATATGGAGTATCTCCGGTTAAGCTGGCAAAATCTATTTGATAATTTACAGCGTCAAATTCAGCATAAGGATGTGCTACTTCTGGTAAAAAAATCCCTGTTCTTCTGTTGTTTGGTCCAATTGCATTGGCATTTGAAACAATTATTAATACTTTTTTCATGATTTTAAAATTTTAAAATTTATAATTAGATAATAAATTGATTTTGGTTTACACTAGTTTATTTACAACAAGCACTTCACGATTTTCTAAATGTGGAAGTATTTTTCCAACCACAATTTCCTGATAGTGTTCTGAGTCTTTATGGGCTTGCACCGCATGTTCATCTACATATCGTTCATGTAGTATAAGTTCGTTCGGATTACTTTCTGACTGATAAATGGCGTAGTAAGTATTTCCTTTTTCATTCTTGGTTTTTTCTGCAAGTGCAGGAAGAAATTTCAGAATTTCATTTGTTTCGGTTTCTTTGATTTTCCATTTTACGATAAGTTCTTTTTCCATAATTTTAATTTTTTATTGTTGTTAATTGAAGCTGATTTTATAGTACAAAGTTCTATTCTTAAAAGTGTAAAAAAATTGATGTATGGTAAGAAAGGAATTGTTTAATCGTTGAATCGTTGAATCGTTGAATCTTATGATCTTTAAATTTTTCAATTTTTCAATCTTTTAATCTTTCAATCTACTAACTAACAGCAACTTATTTACAGGACAAATTTCCAACTTTAGTTTCTTGTAAAAATTGATGTATGGTAATAAATGAAAATCAGGCTCATTTTGAAATACAATAATTTGAATATTTAAAACCGTTTAAAAACAAAAAAGGATAGCGTTTTAGGCTATCCTGATGTATTATTTATTTGAAAAAAGTAAAATTATAGTACAGTTATTTTTTAGCTAATTCGTTTCTAACCCTGCTTAGGCTTTCTGTAGTAATGCCAAGGTATGAAGCTAAATGGTAATTTTTGATGTGTTTTTCGATATTTGGATAGGATTTCAAAAACCTTAAATATTTTTCTTCTGCAGATAATGCCAAATCCGATAAAATTCTTTTTTGGTAACTCCCGAAAAAGCGTTCCATTTTAATCCTGAAAAAACTTTCGATTTGTGGTACATCTTTATAAAGTTGTTCCATACTTTCTTTCGAGATTTTAAAAATGGTGGCGTCCTTAACACAATCGATATAAAACATCGATTTTTCACCTGTAAAAAAAGCAGTGTAATCACTAATCCACCAATCGTTGATGGCGAATTGCAGTGTATATTCTTTTCCGTTTTCGGTAATAAAATAAGTTCTTAAACAACCGTCAAAAACAAAATACTGATAAGGAACCAATTCTCCCGGAGTTAGCAAAACGGTACCTTTTTCTACAAAAATTTCTGTGAATTTATTTTCGGCTATCGCTATTTGAGATGAAGAAAACTCAATTCCCTTAAAAATATCTTTGATGGTACATTTTTGCATAAGACATTTGTTGATATTATAAATAGCTGTTAAGTAAGTATAAAACAAATGTAATAATTAGCAAGGATTTAAAATAAAAAAGGGCAATCTTAAAATTGCCCTTTTACTCTTTTTATTACGCTTTAAGCGAATTCATATCGATTACAAAGCGGTAACGAACATCGCTTTTCAGCATTCTTTCGTAAGCTTCATTGATATCCTGCATTTTGATAATTTCAATTTCTGAAACAATATTATGTTTTCCACAAAAATCAAGCATTTCCTGCGTTTCAGCGATTCCGCCAATTACAGAACCTGCTACAGATTTTCTGCCCATAATCATTGGTACAGAATTTAAAAACGGATCTAATGGCCCTAAATAACCCACTAAAACCAAAGTTCCGTTAATGTTTAAAGTGGTAACATACGGATTAACATCGTGAATCGTAGGAACGGTATCAATAATTAAATCAAATTTTCCGCCAACTGATTTCATCTGATTTGCATCAGTTGAAATAACTACCGCATCTGCTCCTAATTCTAAAGCATCTTTTTCTTTATCCGGAGTTCTTGAAAACAGCGTAACTTCAGCACCTAAACTTTTAGCCAGTTTAATAGCCATGTGTCCAAGTCCGCCCAAACCAACAACGGCTACTTTAGTACCTTTTCCAACATTCCAATGTCTTAATGGCGACCATGTTGTAATTCCTGCACAAAGTAATGGCGCCACAGCGGCCAAATCTAAGTTCGATGGAATTTTTAATGCAAAATGTTCATCAACAACTACTTTTTCAGAATAACCACCAAAAGTATGTCCGCCAATATGTTTGTCTTTACCGTTATAAGTTCCGGTAAATCCATTTAAGCAATATTGTTCAAGATCTTGTTTACAGCTTTCGCAAGTGTGGCAAGAATCAACAAGACAACCTACTCCGGCCAAATCACCTACTTTTAGTTTTGTTACTTCACTTCCAACCCTGCTTACTCTGCCCACAATTTCGTGACCCGGAACTGCAGGATATTGTGTTCCTCCCCAATCGTTTCGTGCCGTATGCAAATCAGAATGGCAAACGCCACAGTATAAAATTTCTATCTCGATATCTTTTGCCAAAACTTCTCTACGCGCAATAGTCATGTGCCCTAAATCTGCATCTGCCGCCGTTGTACCAAATGCTTTTACGTTACTTGTATTCATATTCTCCAATTTAAATTATTTAATAATAGTAAAGTTAGTTGTGCTTCGTCTCATGAAATAATAGAAAAGAAACATTTACTTAAGAAATTCAAATAATTTCCCTTTCATGTAAATATAAGAAAAATCATTCATTTAAAACAAGATTCAATTTCTTCTTACATCTTTCCTCTTGCATCTTTCTTCTTTATTCTCTCTTCTATACTCTTGCCTCTTTCTTCTATAATCTTATTTCCCAACTGCTTTTTGAAACTGTGCCGGATAACGATCTCCTTGTATTGTAGTCTGAGCAAAAGCATCATCAATTTTTTTAACATCTGCGACAGACAAATTAATAGATGCTCCGCCAATGTTTTCTATTAATCGGTGTGATTTTGTTGTACCCGGAATTGGTGCTATCCAAGGTTTTTGAGCCAACAACCAGCCTAATGCGATTTGTGCAGGAGTTGCACCTTTTTGAGAAGCAATTGCTGCCAATAAATCAACTAGTTTTTGATTTGCTATTCTGTTTTCTTCACTAAAACGAGGCAAATTATTTCTAAAATCAGTGCTCTCAAATTTTGTATCCTGATTAATTGCTCCTGTTAAAAATCCTCTTCCAAGCGGACTAAACGGAACAAAACCAATTCCCAGTTCTTCAAGTGTTGGTAAAATTTCTAATTCCGGTTCTCTCCACCAAATCGAATATTCGCTTTGTAAAGCTGATACAGGCTGAACTGCGTGCGCTTTTCGTATGGATGAAACACCCGCTTCTGAAAGCCCGAAGTATTTTACTTTTCCTTCCTGAATAAGATCTTTAACCGTTCCGGCAACATCCTCCATCGGAACATTTGGATCTACTCTGTGTTGGTAAAATAAATCAATAACATCTGTTTTTAAACGTCTTAACGATTCTTTAGCAACAGCTCTGATATTTTCCGGGCGGCTGTCTTGTCCGTTAAGTGCGTTTCCACCTTTAAAACCAAATTTAGTAGCAATAACAACTTCTTTTCTAAACGGGCTCAAGGCTTCCCCAACTAATTCTTCATTCGCAATTCCGTAAGCTTCAGCAGTATCAAAAAAAGTAATTCCTTTTTCGTACGCTTCTCTGATTAATTTTATAGCGTCTTGTTTATCCATTGCCTGACCATAAGCAAAGCTTAATCCCATGCAACCCAATCCTAAGGCAGAAACTTCTAATCCCTGAGTTCCTAATATTCTCTTTTCCATAATCTTATTTTTGATATTAATTTTTATTTAAAATGTGGTTGCTACGGATTTTAGTATAATCCAATTCCCGTTGCGCATTTCCAGTTCCATTCTCTGTTGCAGATGCCATTTGTTTCTTGTTCCCCAAATTCTGGCATCTAAGATATTCTGACCAATAAAAACGGCCTTATTCCCAATAATTTCTACTGATGTTTTTACCTCAGAATAGGAATAATATTTCATTCGCTCCGTTTCAATTTCTGAAAACCATTCTTCTTTAGACTGCACATATCCTGTAATGTGCGTGAGTGTAAAATCTTTATCAACAATTTTGTTAATTTCTACTGTATTCCTGTCAATCATCAACTGAGTAAGTTGGCGGGTTACATCCATAACTTGCGATTTATTATTCTCTATATTATTTATTTCCATACTTAATGTGTAATCTCTCTAACATTTTGACAGTACAAATTTCCTTCAATAATGATATCTAATTGTATACGGATTACTGATATGATTACCATTTTTACTGATTTGGGGAATCAGACTAAGTTATTAACAATCTGAGTATTATCTTTACAGTACAATTTAAGGAAATTAGAAATGGAACATATTATAAAACTCGAAAAAGTTGCTCAATACAATAAATTGAAAGATGTTGAAAATCAGCATCCATTGATAAGTGTCTTTGATAATTCTAATGGAAAATCATTACCAAACCATACCCGAATGCATTTTGGTTTTTATGCTATTTTTTTAAAATACGGGATTTGCGGCGAATTAAAATACGGACGTAATAATTATGATTATGAAGAAGGGACAATGGTTTTTGTTGCGCCCGGACAAGTGCTTGAAGTAAATAATGCAGAAGATTATAAACCAACAGGATTAGTACTGCTGTTTCATCCTGATTTGATAAAAGGAATTACATTGGCAAAAAACATGAATCAATATTCTTTCTTTTCTTATGATTCTCATGAAGCGCTTCATTTATCATTAAAAGAACAGGAAATAATAAAAGATTTGTTTAGCAAATTAGAATATGAATTAAGTCAATCTGTTGATAAACATAGTAAAAGCATTATAAGCAATAATATCGAATTGCTTTTAAATTATTGCGTACGTTTTTATGACAGGCAATTTATAACCCGTGAAAACATCAATACCGATATTTTATCAAAATTTGAAAATCTGCTAAACGATTATTTTGTGTCTGAAAATCCACAAGATTCAGGCTTGCCTTCAGTTGGATATTTTGCAGATCATTTAAATCTTTCTCCTAATTATTTTGGAGATTTAATCAAAAAAGAAACGGGAAAATCTGCACAGGAACATATTCAGTTGAAATTAATAAATATGGCTAAGGAAAGGATTTTCGATACAAATAAGTCTGTGAGCCAAATAGCATTTGAATTGGGATTTAAATATCCACAGCATTTTAACCGAATGTTTAAAAAAAATACCGGTTATACTCCTATTGAATATAGAAGTCTGAACTGAAAAGTTTCAGGTTTCAAGTTTGAAATGAGAAATTAACCGCAAAGTTTTTTCGCAGAGTTAGATCTACACAAAGCTTTGCACAGTTTACGGCAAACCTGAAACGTGAAACTTAAAACCTGAAACTTTATAATAATAACTTATCTAAACAATGTTATCGTATCGGTTAGGTTTTCTCTAGTGATGAATGCGGTTATAAATTCCTGAACTTCATTGGTAGTGCCTTTTGCGGTTTCAAAAGAATTGATATGAAATTCGTCATCCTGATCCAGTATGTGTATTATTTGAGTATAACCCTTTGAGATTAAACTGCCTTTTAATTTAATTATATTGAATTGTTGCTGACCATCTAACTCTTTGCGAACTTTTAGTTTTATAGCTTTTTCCATAGTAAATATCTTTTAGATTAATAAGCCAATAATTAATCCAAATATAACTATTAATTAAATTGACCTCATGTTAAAAATATAGTTATAAAACACTATTTATCAACATTTTAATAAACAAATTCAAAGAATTCATATTGTAAAATTATCCTCTGAAAGCATCTAAAAATAAGCGTTTTTAAAAATTTACAACAACAAATTATCAACGTTTTCTTCAAATAACAATTTTTCGTTTTTAAAAATCAGGCATAAAAAAAAGAGCTGTTGGCAAAAACAGCTCTTATAGGTTTTTCAAATAGAATACAAGCTTACTAATTCATTATATTTAAAAATAAAGGCTAAGTGAAAAACCGGTAATATTTTGAAACAATTCGATATTATTTTGAAGTGCTTTTCGTTTTAGATTTCATAATTACTTCAACTGTTTTTGGTGCTGTAAAAAACTGTTTTGCAAAAGCTTTCAAATCTTCAGCGTTTATTTCGTTCAGCGTTTTCTTGTAAATAACATCGTCTTTAAATTCTTCGTTGTTCAACATCATATTATTTAAATTGCTGAGCCAAAATCCGTTTGTCAAAACTTTCTCTGCTCTCGATTTTAATATCGTGTTTTTAATCGATTGAATATCTTCTTCCTTTACCTCTTTTTTCTGCATCAAATCGATTTGTTCGTAAACAATTTTTGTCAGCTTTTCTTCTTTCTCAGGATCACTGTCAAAATTTATAGTCATCGAATATTCATCTTTAGGAAGTTTACTTGTTGATGATCCCACATGTACGCCATAACTTCCGCCCTCTTCTTCCCGAATTAAATCCAGATATTTTTTAGACAATAATTCAGATAAAATGTAAAGACAGAAACCATTTTTATAAGTGTATGGAAATTGATTTACAAATTTGATATAAACACTTGCCTTTGGAACATTCATTTCCCGAACCAATAATTGTTTCGAAATTCCGGCAGCCGGTTCGATATGATTGTCTGCAAAATTTTCTTTTTTATTGATATCCGATGAAATGCTTCCAATATATTTTTCAATTAATGAAAGTGTATTCTCAGGAAGATTTCCGGTAAAAACAAAAGTAAAATCTGAAGCGTTCTGAATTCTTTCTTTATAAATTTCTGATGCTTTTTCGAAACTCAATTGATTTATAAATTCGTTATTAAAAAGCGGAACTCTTTTGTTATGATTTGAAGTCAGTTGCGAAATTGTATCCTGAAAAATTTTCGGATTCGTATTTAATGTATTTTCTAATGAATTACTAAAACCGGTCAGCATTCTTCCGTACGAATCTTTATCAAATCTCGGATGTTCAAAATACAGATAAAGCAATTGCAGTAAAGTTTCGATATCTTTTTGATTACCTGAACCTTTAAAACCTTCTGTTAATTCTGTTATATAAGGTTTCAGATTTACAATTTTCCCGTTGAGTTTGTCTTGTAAATCAGTACTCCTAAAAGCACCTAAACCTGAATTTTCTACCAAACCAACTGCAATTTGCGAAGACGGAATATCTTCTGCTTTTATCAAAGAATTTCCTCCTTTGCTAAAAGCCGAAAACAAAACTTCATCTTTTGCCAAAGTTGTTGGATACAAAATAATCTTTGCGCCATTACTTAAAACATAACCTTTTGCTCCAGTGATTCCGGCAACCGCAAATTCTTTTGAAACTACTGCACCTTTCAGTTCTTCTTTAATTAAAGGTTCATCAGTAATGGTTTCTTTATATTTCTCCAAAGGCATTCCCTTTACCTCTTTTATGATCGTTACATAATCATTTTTTGATGGATAAATAATACCTGTTTTGTCAGGCCCTGTAACCGTTAAAACTACATTGTCAGCAGTTTGAAGTTTTTTAACGGCTTCATTTACATCAGAAATTGTAATAGCCTGCAATCTGTTTTTTATGTTCTCATATTGTTTTTGTACACTTTCAAACGGAGTTGCTTTCAAAAAGTAATTCACTAATTCTTCAGACAATTCATCGCTGTTTATTTTGTCTTTATTTTGAAGTAAATCTTCGTAATAACTTAAAATACTTTCTTTGTTACGATCCAGTTCTTTCTGCGTAAATCCATAGCGAACTGCACGTTCTGTTTCGATCATCATTTCTTTGAAACCTTCTTTTGTTTTATTGTTTTTAGGAACAACATACAAACTGTAAGAATCTGTTAATCTGGAAATTTCTGAAGCTCCGGTCGCCATATTAAGAACAGCAGTTTCATTATTTTGAATAAATTCCTGATAACGTCTGTTCATCATATCGGCACATAACGAATTGATTAAATCTCTTTTAATCGTTTCATTATTTTTTACTTTATCAAAATCCCTTTTAAAATAAAGAACAATCGAGGTTTCCTGCGCTTCTTTGTCTTTTGCCAGAACATATTCCATTTCCTTATTTTTAGGAACAGGAACATAATAACGTTCAGCTGCATTTTTAGGCATTTCTATAGTCTGGAAAAGAGCAATGATTTTTTGTTCAACCTCTTTTACATCAATATCTCCAACTACAATAACAGATTGTAAATCTGGTCGGTACCATTTTTTATAATAATCCCTAAGTACTTTATAATCAAAATTATTAATGATATTTAAATCGCCAATAACATCTCTTTTGGTATATTTAGAACCTTTGTAAAGTGTTTTGTCTGTCTCTAAACGCAATCTGAATTCTGAGTTGCGTCGCGTGCGCCATTCTTCTCTGATTACGCCACGTTCAGCATCAATTTCAGTATCTTTTAAAGAGAGAAAACCAGACCAATCGTGCAATACCAAAAGACAGGAATCGATTAATTTAGCATCTGTAGAAGGTACATTGCTTAAATTATAAACCGTTTGATCCTGCGCCGTGTAAGCGTTGATATCGGCACCAAAACGAACTCCTTTTTTCTCCAGCATATCGATAATGCCTTTACCTTCAAAGTTTTGAGTTCCGTTAAAAGCCATGTGCTCCAGGAAATGCGCTAATCCATTTTGATTGTCATTTTCTAAAATTGCTCCCACATTTTGAGCAAAGTAAAAACTCACACGATCTTTAGGCCATTCATTATGAAGCACATAATACTTCATTCCGTTTTTTAATGTTCCCGATGCTACTTCTTCGTTTAACGGAATCGTAGTCGAAAATTGTGCTGTACTTTTTAATCCGATAAAAAGAATAAAAAGCAGGTATTTTGATTGAAAAATTTTCATTTGATATTTTTTTTCTTTGTGGTTTACTGAAGGCTATTTTAAGTTTTTTTTAGAAATTTTTGGTATTTTTTTGTCATCCTGAGGAACGAAGGATCACACTAGAAGCTCCGTTTCAATAATCGCCAATCTTTGTCGAGTCACTAGTGTGATCCTTCGTTCCTCAGGATGACAAAACTGTACCCAATAAAATAATTATACATAACAACTATTTAATCACTTTTTGAAATTCCCAACTCCTTCTTTAAGCCAATTCGTATAAAACTCAATATTCGGATTATAAGCCGTTGGCATATTCAAATTTTCTCCTTTGTGATCGATTAAAACATAATATGGCTGTGCATTTGTTTTGTATTTCAGAATTTGAAATTCACTCCATTTCTGGCCGATATATTTTAATTTCTTGCCCGATATTTTTGATATAATTTGTTCGTTTTCAGCAAGTGGCCTTTTATCATCAACGTATAATGAAATTACGATTACATCATTTTTTAATTGTGATAAAACTTGTGGATCAGGCCAGACACGTTCTTCCATTTTACGGCAGTTTACACAGGCAAATCCTGTAAAATCTAACATTACGGGTTTGTTTACCTTTTTTGCATAAGCCAATCCGGTTTCATAATCACGAAAAACGGTGATTCCTTGCGGACCTTCTTCTGCGCCTTCCGGCAAAGCTTCAGTACTGTTTGTTGTTGCCGACATTCCGATTCCGTTTGGCGATTCGCTGTATTGTTTTGGAGGAGGAAATCCACTAATCCATTGCAGCGGTGCGCCCCATAATCCCGGAATTAAATAAATGGTAAAAGCTAAAACGACGATTCCAAAACTTAATCTTCCAACAGAAAGATGTGTTACAGGCGAATCATGCGAAAGCTGAATTTTTCCAAATAAATACAATGTCAAAGCGCTAAATATAGCAATCCAAATTGCCAGAAATGTTTCTCTTTCGAGTAAATGCAATTGTAAAACCAAATCTGCATTAGACAAGAATTTAAAAGCTAAAGCCAATTCTAAAAAGCCTAAAACCACTTTTACAGAGTTTAACCATCCGCCCGATTTAGGCAATGAATTCATCCAGCCCGGAAAAGCGGCAAAAAGTGTAAAAGGCAAAGAAATCGCCAATGAAAACCCAAACATTCCGATAATTGGTGCTAAACCTCCCTGACTTGCCGACTGAACTAATAATGTTCCAACAATTGGTCCTGTACATGAAAATGATACAATCGCTAAAGCCAATGCCATAAAAAATATGCCGATTACGCCACTTTTCTGCGAATTATTATCGACTTTGGTCAGCCATGAACTTGGTAAAACAATCTCGAAAGCGCCCAAAAATGAAACCGCAAAAACGACCAATAATCCGAAGAAAATTAAATTAAAAAAGACATTTGTTGCTAAAGCATTTAAAGCATCTGCACCAAAAATTGTGGTTACCAATGTTCCTAAAGCCACATAAATAATAATGATAAAACAACCGTATAATAGAGCATTTCTGATTCCGGCTGCTTTATTTTTACTTTGCTTGGTAAAAAAACTAACAGTCATTGGAATCATCGGGAAAACGCAAGGTGTTAACAGGGCTGCCAAACCTCCTAAAAAGCTCAAAATAAATACACTCCAAATATTTTGATCTTTCGGTTTGTCCGTGTTTTTTGTAACAGCATTGTCTTTTTTGATTTCTGTTTTTACAGGAACTTCTGTCTTAACGGTATCTTCTTTTACTGTTGCAATTGTGTCTGTTTTTTCAACTTCTGCAATAACTTTTGTTTCCTGCTTTACATCGCTTTTTGGAATTTCAAAAACAAAATCTCTTTCGCTTGGCGGTAAACAACTTTGATCGTTGCAAACCATAAATTCGATTGTTGCATTTACGCGAAATGCTTCGTTATTTTTTCGTTTTATTTTTTGTGTAAAAACAGCTTTGGTTTCAAAAAGCCTGATTCGGATTCCAAAAACCGGATCATCAATTTCGTGACCAGTTGGTTCAATTACGCCGCCTTTAGCTGTATAATTTTTAGATTTTGAAAATACAAAACTCGTTGGCATTGGTCCGTTTGCTGGAACTTTTTGAGAATACATGTGCCAGCCTTTTTCAATTTGAGCTGTAATAATTAATTCATAATTATTGCTGTCTAGTACTTTTACAGAGGTTTTAAACGATACGGGATCGTAAATTTGGGCAGTAAGATTGTGTATCGCAAAGAAAATTGCGACAATCAAAAATATTTTTTTCATGTTCTGGAAGTTTGCTGAGTTTAAAGTTCAGATTTTATGTTATTTTCTCATTTTTGTCATCCTGAGGGAGGAAGGATGACAAATAAGCATTGTCAGGCTGAGCGGAGTCGAAGCCCGGGTGCCAATTGTAGCGCCCTTCGACTTCGCTCAGGGTGACAACGTCTTCGCTCACGGTAACAAACTAAGACTTTTTATAACGAGCCAAAATCCATTTTGAAATATCATCGAGAACTTCCGGTGCAAAAACCTCATCTAAATCTTTGATTTCTTTCTGTGTACAGATGATACAATGCTGATACATGTGGTTTAATCCCGGATAAATCCTGGTTGTCAGGTCTTTCGTTTTAAGATATTTCTTAAATGAGTTTATATTTTCTAAAGCAGGAACCTGAATGTCTTTTTCTCCATTTGCAATCATTACCGGAATTGTAATCTTTGGCAGATAATCTTCGGGATTGTAATGAATGGTGTAGCGATACCACTTTCTGTCTGCATCTTTAGAATATCGGTATAAAAAAGTCTGATCACGGCCATCCCACAATTGTACTTTTTTTAAGATTACTGAATCTTGTTTCTGCATCCAGATTTTCATTTTTTCTTCGATTACAGGTTTTGTAGATTCATCGTCTTTTGTATCGTAAACTGCTTTGAAAAGAATATTGTATAACTCCATTTGTTTGGCAACTACTTCATCTGAAAAATTAAAACTTTTCAAAATCGCCGTATTTTGAAGATTTAGCATTTCGAGTCCGCTTACTCCTACTCCGGATAAACTGATCATAAATTTTACATCTTTGTTTCTCGAACTTACAATTGATGCAATCATGCCGCCTTCGCTATGCCCGATTAAACCAATATGTGAAGCATCTACCGTTTTATCGTTTTTTAGCCAGGCAATTTCTTCCTCAATATCATCAGCAAAATCTCCGGTTGTCGCGTTTTCAAAATCTCCGGTTGTTTTACCAAATCCGCGATCGTCTACGCGCAGCGAAGCGATTCCGTTTCGCGCCAGATAATCTGCTAAAACCGTGAACGATTCTCTTCCCATAAAGGTATAATTGCGATCGTGTTGTCCGGTTCCTGAAATTAAAATAGCAAGCGGATATTTCTTTTTGTTCTTCGGAATTGTCAATGTTGCGCCATAAGTGAGTTTGGTATTTTTCCCTGAAAAGGTAAAATCCTTAACTTCATACGGATATGGTTTCTGAGGATGTTGTGCAAAATATACAGGCTGAATTTCAGTTTGTTTCTTTAAAATAACAGCTGCATTTGGAATCGAATAATTATTAAAAACTCCATTTAGCGCTGTTTTGTCTGCATTGTATTTTCCTTTAAAGGAGAAACCATACATTTCATTTTTAAATGAAACACTATCTGAAACAACTTTTACTGCTACCTTATTTTTTATTTCTAATTCAGGAATATTCAATAAAAGAGAATCGAGGTTTTTGCTGTTTAAATCGCCAGACAAAACAATTCTATAAGAATGGTATTGTCCCTGCCAGATGGTTTGTGAAAAACCTATCTGACAGCACAATACTAAAATGCTGAGATATAAAAAATTAACAATTTTCATTTTATAATAATCTTTAACTAAATTATTTTTTCTCGGCTTTTAAATATTCTATAATGATCGAAATCTCATCGGCTAATGCGCTTGGGCTACCAAAATAACCTGTAGATTGCCATCTTAATTTTCCGTTTTGGTCAATAATCATTTTTTGTGGAATTCCGGAAAATTTAAATGCTTTTGCATATTTTTCATAGGTCTCATCAAACTTTCCGGTTTTTGAATTTTTTCCATCATAAAGAATGGTAAAATCATATCCTTTTTCTTTGATGAAAGCCTGTGTTTGTGCTTTAAAATCTTTGATATATTCCTGAGTATCTACAAAGTAAAAATTTACGTTTGCATCTTCCTGATATTTTTTAACAGCCATTTGCATTCCCGGCATTGCATTTTTACAAGGTCCGCACCAGGTTGCCCAAAAATCAAGTACAACGATTTTTCCTTTTAAGTCGCTTAATTTCACTTTTCCACCTTTAGAGCTCTCTAAATCAAAGCTTTCAATTGGTAAATTAATTAATTCTGAAATCAGTTTATTTTTGTGTTCCTGAATATTATCCTGAGATTTCAGTGAATTTAAATAAGCTTCAAAACCAGTTGCTGCTCCACCTTCTTTTAAATAAATTTCTTTTAAAGAAGCTAACATTGCCGGCGTTGTATTGTTTTCTTTAATACAAATTGCCATGTATTCTTTAGCTTCGGCAGTTTTGCCTTCTCTCAAAAGCATTTTGGTATAAACCTCATTATAAGTAGCATCTTTGTAGCTTAAAATAGGTTTTATCTTTTCTAAATATTTTTTCTCTCCTTTATAATCTTTAAAGATTTCTAAAATTTTAGCATACGTGAAATATTCTCTTGCACCATATTTTAATGCTTGTTCCTGCCATTCTTTCAATGATAATTTTTGCGTATATTCTTTTGGAACATAAGCTTCTCTCGCTTCCATTTCTGCAATAATTGCATCGGCATATTTTTTCAGTGTTTCTATTGATGCTGCTTCTGCGCCCTCACGATCTCTGTCAAAAGGAATACTTACCAAATGCCAGCTGTAATCTAATAAAAGATTGAAAGAAACTTTTTTAACGCTGTTGATGGCAAAATTGTAGTCTTTGTTTTTTACAATATAATTATAGGCGATGCTTTTAAATAATTTATCGTTGTAAAGATTTTCAATATCGGTAGTAACATCTAAGAATTTTTCTTTTGGAAAGTTCTTTTCAAACTCTGTGTACTGTTTTATTTTTTTGTCAAAATCAGCTTCAGAGAACATTTTTTTAATCTCGTTATCGCGTGCTAAAACTCCTTTTGGATATTTTTTAAGCAATACTTCCTGTACTGAATCTGTAAAAATTTTATTTGCTGGCTGTGCTAATAAATTGAGTGTTCTTGTAACATTATATTGATCTTGATTATCCAGTTCGTTTGTCAATATAAATCGGACTTCTTTTTTGATACGATTAGAAAAATCACCGCCTCTCACAATTTGAGCTACTTTTAAAGCATTGTAAAAAATCTTTTTACGGCTTTCCGGATGATATTGTAATTCATAATTTACCCACATTACTACTACAGAATCTTTAATATGAGATGATTCTTCAACAATATTTGGCACTTCATCTGCAAAAACAGG
This sequence comes from Flavobacterium sp. LC2016-13, assembly GCF_009707955.1. Taxonomy (GTDB): domain Bacteria; phylum Bacteroidota; class Bacteroidia; order Flavobacteriales; family Flavobacteriaceae; genus Flavobacterium. The sequence continues at coordinate 216,340 of NZ_WMDQ01000003.1, forward strand.
ACTGCGCAACATTCCCCAGCCAATATAAGCTCCGGGAGATGCCTGCAACATCCAGCTGTAGGTAATTTTACCTCCTTTATCTACCAATGTATCAGATGTAAAAACACACGTAATTAATGCTGCATGATCTGAAAGTTTTACTTTTGTCTGCCATTTTTTATCTCCGGCAGGTTTTAAAGTAATATCGCTAATATTCCATTTAAAATTATCATACATATACAGTCTTCCTGAAACTTGCTTTGCATCTTTAAGGATAGTTGTTGTTGCATCATAAGTAATGGTGATTTCGGTTCCGGGTTTTGGCAGCTCTGGCGTAACATCAAATATTTTAGTTTGATCCTGCGCATACATAGATGCATTGACACTTATAAAAAGCGCTAATATTTTTAGTATTTTCATTTTTTTTTTGATTTTATAAGCACGCCTATGTAGGTTTAGGCGCGCTATAAATAATTTTATGTTTTAATTATTTTGTTTTAGATCTGGTGCATAATCAAAATAAATAGTAGCAAAAGGAAATTGATAACGATTACCGCCCGGCTCAATAGTATAGGTTTGATCGAGATATGTATGTGTAATCGTTTTTGCAAATCGTGGGTCTTTATTTAAACGTTTTAAATCTGCCCATCTGAAACCGCCTCTTCCCATTAATTCTTTTCGGCGTTCAGCCAAAACTTTAATTAGGGCGTCATTTGCATCAACAGCTATTAAGTCTGTATAATCTGCTGCTTTAAAACGTTTTTTTCTTAATGTATTTATCGTAGTCATTGCTGCTCCTGCATTTCCTGCTCTGGCTTCACATTCTGCTTTAATTACGTACATTTCAGGAACTGTTGGTCCTGCATTACGGCCATCACCAGATAAAAATTCTTTAGAATAAGCTCTTCCTTGAGGAAGCGATCCGTATGTCATTGTGTTTAATGATCTTGTATATAATTGATATCTAAGATCTTTGGTGTCAAATGAATTTAATAATTCGTCACTTAATGATAAAACCGTTGGTGCATACATATAAGTATTTGATTCTTTAGCTAATATATTTTCAGTATCCTGAAAAGTTCTTGGCCATGAATAATCTCCTGTAGTTTGATAATCTTCTAAGTTAAGCAAGTTGTTTTGCAATGCTAATGCTGCTTCTGCATTTTGCAATGCTTCCTGATAATTGCCCATGTACAAATTGGTTCTTGCCAAAAGTGCATAAGCAGAAGCTTTTGACGGAAACCATACGCTTCTTCCTGAATTTACCGGTTTTAATCCTGATGCAATTGCTTCTGTAAGGTCTTTTACTATAAGATCATAAACTTCTTTTACTGATGCTCTTGTAATATTCTCAGTTACAGTTGGCGTTGTTAAAAGCGGTATTCCTAAATCTGTAGCAGCAGTTGCCGGATCATAGGCTTTTCCGAATACATTGATTAAGCTCAAAAATATGTAAGCTCTATGTACTTGTGCTTCTCCTTTTATCGCTAAACGTTCTGCATCTGTTCCATTTTTGCTGGTCATTACCTCAGAGATAATTACATTACAAGTGTACAATGAGGAGTATAATGAATTCATATCACTGTCTCTTTCTCCAACAGGAATAATTTCATCTGCCCATTTATAAGTCTGTACATAAGGCTTATAGTAAGCCGAACCAGAATAATATTTATCAAAATATGCTGCATGGTCATCACGCATTACAATATCATCTGAAGCTACATCAACTAAACCGTAAGTGTAATTAAATGTACTTGCTCCCTGCAAAAGGTATCTGTAATTTACTGTTTCCTCTGGAATTAATTTACCTTCTGTTTTAATGTCTACATAATTATCACAGCTTGTTAAAAGTGTAGATAAAACGCCTATATATATTAAATATTTTTTCATGTTGCCGCTTTTAAAAATTAAAATTGAATCCCATTGAATACATTGCCGTTGGCGGTAATTTCATTTGGCTGCCCGTTAGAGGTAAAAAATCAGGATCGATATTATCGTTGTTTTTTCTCCATATAATTCCTAAGTTTCTTGCAGAACATGTCAATGAAGCATTATCAATAAAAGTATTAGCAAAAAGTTCTGATAAATCATATTTTAATGAAACTTCTTTGAAACGAATATGATCACCATCGATTACGCGATCATCACTAAATCTGTAACGTGCATAACTGTAGCCAGACATTCCTCTTACTCCAGGAACGTTTGTTGTTGCTTCGTCTCCCGGATTTCTCCATCGTTGATCGATTTCTGAATTTAAATCATATCCTTTAAAGCTTCCGTATCTGTCTACATACATATCAAATGATGGTTTAAACAATACATAATCTAATTTGTATGTCGCTAAAAGATAAAGAGAAAGCTTTTTATAGGTTAAATTAGCACTTAAACTTCCGTAATATTTAGGTGTAGAAGTTCCCATGTATTTCATATCTTCAATATTGGTCAGGGTTGTATTTGCCTGTACAATATTTCCATCTTTATCATATACCTGAACAGATCCTGCATTATTTAATCCTGCATTTCTAAAGGCAAAAACACTATTGGTTCCGTAACCAACAATTGGTGCTGTACTTCCTGATCCGTTTAGGATATTTGTAAAATTCGAAAATCTTGAATCTGTAACTTCGTTCGTATTATAAGAGGTAACTAAATTTAAATTAAATTCAAAGTCTTTGGTTCTAACGATGATTGCATTTAAATTAAAATCAATTCCATGTCCTTCTAAAGTCGATGCATTTCTTACTAACATGCTGTTTGGAACTCCATAAAAAGGAGAAACCGGAAATTCCTGAATTAAATCTTTACTATTTTTTTTATAGTATTCAATAGTTCCATTTATACGATAATCAAACATCGTAAAATCAAGACCAAAATTCATTATACCTGTTTTTTCCCAACGCAATGCCGGATTGGCTGCCGCCGAAACAAAAGCATAAGGCTGTTGTGAATACCTGTCAACATCTGCCAGAGAAATATTAGTAAAAGGAAATGTCGTTAAACTAATGTTTCCATTGTATCCGTAACTTGCTCTAAAACTTAAATTATCAAATAACGTTGCGTTTTTCATGAAATTTTCTTTCGTAATATTCCATTTAAAACCTGTAGACCATAAAGGTGTTCTTCTATAACTTTTATCTACACCAAAATTGTTATAATCATCTAAACGTGCACTTCCTGAAAGCGTATATTTATTATCATACGTATACGATGCATTTCCGTAATACGATAAAAAGCGGCGTGTCTGGCTTTTTAATGAATTATTATAACTAACTCCCGTAGCATATCCATAAATAGTATTAGGAGTACTGGAAGGAAGATCTATAGAAGTTTGCGAGGTTTCGTTATATCCATATAATGTACCTGTCTGGTTCGATTCTTTTGTTTCTCTAAACTCGATTCCACCAAGAACATCTATCGAATGTTTATTTGCCAAAAGCGTATTGTAAACTAATTGGCCTCTTCCTGTATAACTGTCTTTACCAAACCTTGAACTCTGATTAATTCCTCCTAACGGAACTCCGTGAACAAGCTCATTTGTAGACGGATCAAGATAAGTATACAGATTGACCATATCTCTGGCAAAATAAGTATTGGCGTTAGAGAACTTATTGTTGTCCAGATTAGATTTTTCAATATAATAAGTTGCTACAGCATCTAAACCTTTTAATAAAGGTGCGGTAACTGATATATTAGCCGAATAATTTTGCTCTTTTAAGTTTGTATCAGCATTATTTAACTCATCTATATAGTTGTATGTCCATGGTAAATAACCCTGACTTTGCAATCTTTGCGTATCAGCACTATAAAAACGTCTGTCGTATGATACTGAATTTCCTGCATTATCTACTATTTCATTATAAGGTAAATAAGTAGTTAATGAAGATGCCAATGGCGTTAATCCTATACCGTTTTGAGAAAAATTAAAAAAAGAGCCTTTTAAACTTGTACTTACTTTTAAGTAATTTAACAATTTAAAATCCTGATTTACAGTAAAAGTCATACGTTTACCACCAGTACCAATCGCTTGTGTTTTTTCGTTAGAAAAAGATGCTGATGTAAAATAGGAATAATCATTTTCGCCTCCGCTAAAAGAAAAATCATACGTATTTGACTCTGATGGACGCATCAAATATTGTGTTACCTGATCGTAATTATTTCGTCCTCTTAAAATATCAAGCTGCTCATTTTTTTGAACCGTTGTAATTGTTCCTCTTTTTTCCTGAAACATATACTCTACTCCCTGGCTGATTGGTGTTGAATAGTATAAACTACCAGCTGCGGCTGCAGGATCTGCAATTACACCTTTATCTACTAATTCCTGCTCCAGATTTAAAACCTGAGAAGAATTCATTAATGGTAAACTTGATAAAGAAGCTTTATTAGCAATGGCATAATTTTGAGAAGCACTAAATCTGGTTTTTCCTTTTCTGCCTTTTTTAGTTTCGATTACCATAACACCATTAGCAGATCTTGCACCATAAATAGAAGCTGCTGCAGCATCTTTCAGAAACGTTATTTTCTCTATATCTTTTGGGTTTATGGTTCTGATGTCTAACTCGGTTGGAGTACCATCTAAAATAATCAACGGCATACTGTTCGCACTATAGGTAGACTGACCTCTGATTCTAAAATTATAACTTCCGTTACCTTGATTTGAACCAAATAAATTACTGTAAACAAATGAGTTATCAGAATCCTCAATATCAATTGCCAAACCTGCAACCTGACCTTCTAACTGATGCATTACGTTTGATACCGGAATTTTTTCTAAATCTTTTGATGTAATTACAGAAACAGATCCTGTTGAACGATTTTTTGAAATTTTTTGATATCCGTTATTCACGACAATTTCGCTCATTACAGATACTTTTTCTTTTGCAGTAATTATAAGATTGGACCGACCGTCAATATCTAATTTACTGGTTTCTATCGTTAATCCTGAAACTTCAATTTTTCCGTTTGCCGGTGCGTTGTGTAAAACAAAACTACCGTCAAAATCAGTAATGGCGCCAACTCTGGTTCCTGTAACCCAAACGTTTACTCCCGGAAAAGGTTCGCCTTTACTATTGATAACACTACCGTGAACTTCGATCGAGCCTGTGCCTTTATTTTCTTTTGCAGTTGAGGCTACTACAATTGTTCTGTCCTGAATACTATAAGAAAATGGCTGACCTTCAAAAAGTATATTTAATGCGTCAATAACACTTTTCTTTTGAATGTTTAGGTTTACTGTTTTTGCATTTTCAAATATCTTGACATTATAAAAGAAAACATATCCTGTTTGTTTTGTAATGCTTGCAAATGCTTTTTGGAAACTAAGATTAGTTCCTTCAATAGTTACCGTATTTGCAGTTTGTGCTGTTGCTGAATAGGCAGAAAAGAGGAAAAATAAAATATAAAGATATTTTAAATAGCTTGTCTTTTTAGCTTTCAATGTGCCCTGTGGTTCTGAACCCGGGAACTTAGTTAATTTTTGATTAGTTAAAAAATTCATTACATTTGAATCGGTTAGTTTAATAATAGAATCGGTTTAAATTTTATTTAGAACTACACTACACAAGTCCAAGGCGCTCGAACGCTTTGGGCTTTTTTTGTGAAGTTCTTGCTGCACGTAAAATTACTGTGTCACAATTACCTCCTTTCCTGAAACTTTAAAGTGTACGTCTTTACTTTCAAGCATTTTAAGTACCTGATTTAATTTTAAGTCTTTTTGAATGGCTCCCTGAAACCTTTCATCAGGAATTTTACCTTTATAAACAACGTCGACATCATACCATCTTTCTATTTCACGCATAATTTCATCGCACTTGGCATTTTCAAAATAGAAAAGTCTGTTTTTCCACGCTACTGAAGATTCTGTATTTACGTCTGCAATTTTCATTAGATGCTGATCTGTAAATACCAAAACTTGTTGTCCCGGTTTTACAAGCATTGAATTATCATTTTCTGTAATTTTAATTTTCCCTTCAAGCAAAGTTGTTTTGATGTTTGGTTCATTTAAATAGGCTTTAATATTAAAATGAGTTCCTAAAACTTCTACTTCCTGCCCGTTTGAGAAGACCTTAAATGGCATTTTTTCATTATGAGCCACTTCAAAATAAGCTTCTCCGGTTAAGATTACAGCTCTTTCATTTCCGCTAAAATAAGTGGGATATTTTAATGATGATCCGGCATTCATCCAGACATTTGTTCCATCCGGCAATTCAATTTGAAATGTTTTTCCGTTTGCCGTTACTAAAGTATTATAGGCAATTTTTCCCTGGTGTTCAGCTTCATTTCCTTCATAACGAATCTGACCGTCTTTGTCTTTCGTAATAACAGCGTTTTCCTGATTGGCAACTACTCCGTTTTTATGATCGCTCAAAACAACCGTTGTACCGTCAGATAAAGTAAGCGTAACGCCTTCTACCGGTTTGTTGTCAATGCTAATCGTTTGTTGTGTTTTGCTGTTATAGGTAAAATATGAAATCCCCATTAACAAAGCTACAGAAGCTGCAATGGCATATTTGTAATATGATTTTTTATTTTTCTTTGGAGTAATCTCTTTATTGATTGCTTTCCAGGCAAGATCAAGATCGACATCATCAATATCGCTTTCGAAGTTATTTTGAACTCTATTAAAATATTCCCTGTTTGAGTCGGACTCATTGTACCATGCATCAAAAATTGATTCTTCTTCTGAGGAAAGAGTATCGTTTATTTTCTTTATGATCAGTTTAAATTCCATTTTCAGAATCTCTTTAAATTAACAATTACTTGATGTAATTTATAACTAAGACAACTGAAACAGATAAATGGGTGACAAAAGATTAAGAAAAAATAAAGAAATAATTAAAAAAAATACAATTAGTAAAATCTTTCTTATTAATGATGAAGAAATAATGCTACTAAAAGTGGTATCGATTCGCCAATTTTAAGTTTGGCTCTTTTTAGTTGTGTTTTGACAGTATTTACAGAAATGCCCAATTCATCGGCAATTTCATTATACTTATAATTCTCAACAAATTTAAGTTTGAAGATTTGTTGCATGCTTTCCGGAAAACTTTCAACGATTTTTAAAACCTGTCTGTAAACAATTGCTTTTTCATCTTCAGAAATAAAATCTAAATCTTCTTCTAAAAGCAACGCCGAGTTTAAATCGATTAAATTTAAATCATCTGTAATTTTAAGCGATTTAAGATAATTCAAACATTTATTTCGCACCATCGCAAAAAGATATGCTTTTAATGAAGTTTTGATTTCGATATTTTTTGCATTTTCCCAAAGCGAAATAAATACTTCCTGCACTACATCTTCACTGGCTTGCTGATCGAATAGGAAATTATTGGCATAGACAACTAACCCTTTATAAAAATGATTGAAGACATTTTTATAAACGGATTTATTTTGATTTTTAAGCTCCTCTAAGACAATATTTATATCCAATGTACTATTTTAAAAAAATCAAATATGATACAAAAAAACAAATCTATATAAATTTAAGTTATCAGCAAATATCAATTCGATTTCTCTGAATAACCTCAAAAATTAGAATAAAATTTAATCGATATTTAGAATATAATAAAAAATCGATATTTTAATTATATTAAAAAAACAATATTAGTACTTATCCTACCCTATTAAAATCAGGGTTTAGTACTATTTATCTTAGCTGATTGCAGTGCTATAACTTATATACGTAAGATTTATGCTTTTCGTTTTAAAAAAATCCAATTGTATTTATTTTTTCAGAGACTTTTTTATTCATACCTGTTCCTTATTTTTTGATGCCACTATTTTTATATCTTTGATTTTAATTCAAGTATCAGTCTAAGCAGATAAAAAGGCTTTTTTAGTACTGAACCTTCAACTCCGTAACATTTAGTTGCGATTAAATCCTGAATTAGTTTTCTATAAAATACCAAGTCGAAAGGCTGCACTTATTTTCAAAAACAAGTTAAAAAATTAGATTCGAAATTATGACTAAACTCCTACAGTATCTTTTCTATATATGCCTATTTACTTTTTTAATTTCACTTAGTTCTTACGCACAAAAAACGAAACAAGAATTGCTTCAATTAATCGAACAAAAAGACTTATCTCCAGAAGAAAAAGGAGATTATTTATGTCAACTTAGTTCGTGTTATAAAAAAACAGATACCATAAAAGCGTATGCTTTTGCAAATCAAGCATTAAAGATTTCACGCGAAGAAAAGTCAATTAAGAGCCAGGCAATCGCTTATGAAGCTATTTCAGACATTGCAAGATTCCTCGATAATGTTCCCAAACAAATAAAATACGCAGATTCGAGTTATGCTTTAGCCATACAATCTAAAGACCCGAAAGCAATTGCTTATGCCAATTATGCCATTGCTTACAAACATGAATTTATTGGTAATAAAGAAAAGTATATCTATTACATGCTAAAATCGCTGGCTTATTTTGAAAAAAACAAAATGAGATACGATAAATTAGTGAATGGATATGAAAATCTGGGTGCTTATTTTATCGATCACAATGATCTTAAATTCTGCAAAAAGTATACAAAGAAAGCGTTAGATTTAGCTTATGAAAGTAAAAACCAGGTTAATATCGCGAATGGTTTAACAAGTTGGGCTCTTTTTTTAGTGAGAAGTGCAGAGCAAAAAACAACCACCGATTTGCATTTGCTAAAAACAGCCGAAAACAATTATTTAAAGGCGATTGCAATATTCGAAAATGAAAAGAAAAAAGGCAATATAAATGGTTCTTACGGCAGAACTTGCTTAAATCTTGCCAGCCTTTATTTATATCATTTTTTTGAAACACAACCTGAAAAAACTTTAGCTTATTTAAAAAAGACAGAAGCCGTTTGTCTTAACTTAAATGAGCCTATGCAACTTATGGTTATGTACGGTCAGCAAGCGCAATATTATACCAACATAAATGATATACCCAACGTTGAAAAGGTATTAAAAAAAGTAACTGAAATTATTGAACACCATCCGGAAATAAACTCCAGATATTATGCTTTGCTCTATAAAAACTATATGGATCTGGCAACTATAAAAAATGATTTTCCTGCTTACCGAAAATATTTTGCTTTATACGACAAAGCTGTTGCCGTAATGATGGAAAAGGAAAACAGAGCCAGAGAATATAATGCTTCAATTCGTTTTGAAACGGAGAAAAAATCGGAGCAAATTCAATTGCTTACAGACAATCTGGAATCAAGAAAAAAGATTAATTATTTGTATATCGCGCTTGTTGTTTTTGTCTTTTTTACGCTTTTGTTTATGTTGCGTTCTTATCATTTCAGACAGCGATCTTATATTAAAACAAATCAGTTGCTTCAAAAAGCAAATGAAGAAGTTACTCTTTTATCCAAAATAAAAGAAGAAGAAGCTATGATTGCTTTATTAGAATTTGAATTAACTGAGAAAGAACTTCAGATTGCGATTCAGGAAAAAAAACTTAACGAGCAGGAAAAAATCAAATTGCAACAGGAATTAATGACCAATAATTTGCAATTAGAAAAGAAAAATGAAGTCCTGAAAGATATTCAGAATAAATTGCTGGTTATGAAATTGGAAAAATCTTCGGATATAAAAACAATTTCTAAAACAATCGACAAAAGTATGGAGGTCGATGATGAATTTGAATTATTAAAAACAAGTCTTGAAAATACCAATCCTGTCTTTTTTTCGACTTTACAGGAAAAAGCTTCGGGCACGCTTACCAAACTCGATTTTAAATATTGCGGCTACATAAAATTAGGAATGAGTACCAAAGACATTGCTAATCACATGAATATTGAAACTCAAAGTATGCGAATGGCGCGCTATCGAATCAAGCAAAAATTAAATCTCGACCGCGAAACCGATTTGGATACGTATATCACTTCAGTTCAATAAATTCAATACTTACGACGCTTTTTTATTCATGAAATAATTTTCTTGTAGATACAAAATAGATACTCAAAAATCTTTTTGTAGATGGTTAGTATATACAAAATCTGATTTTTTAAGGAGTTACATGATTACTTTTGGTTTGAATTTAAAACCTAAGATCATGAACAAAAAGACGCTTTCAATTATTTCGTACATCACTATTATCGGTTGGATTATTGCTTACGTAAACTACAACAAACTAACGGTTAAAGATTCTTTAACGAGATTTCACTTGAAACAAGGTTTAGGAATCGCTATTTTAGGAATCGTAATTTCTGTTGCTTTAACAGTTATTGCAGTTGTGGTACCAACTTTGGCCAGCATATTAAGCCTGGTAAATCTTGCTGTTTTAGTTTTATGGATTATGGGGATCATAAACGCTAATAATGAACAAGAAATTCCTGTTCCTGTAGTCGGAAAATTATTTACAGATAAATTTGATTTTATTAAATAATTGCTCAATGCCAGTATGAAAAAGCAATGTCTCATACTGGCATTATTACAGTATACTTTCATCAGATAAAAAAATGTCTGCAATGGTTTTGATACAGATTAAAATGGAATAATATAGCTAAATCATGATAGAATTAATTACAACTGTTTTACTCACTCTGATAAAATTTGTGTTGCAGCTTTTTTAACACAAACAAAAGTTTAAAAATAATTATATAGAAATAAAATGAAGACAAAAATTATTATTGCAGCATTGATATTAATCGTTTTACAATCTTGTAAAATGGAGAATACACCCGAAGAATATTTCGATATATCTGCTTTAAATACTAATTTATTTATGGAATTTGGTTCTAAGGATTTTGAAAGAATGGAACAAAATAAAAACGGAAACCAACTTATGGCTTTTGATGAAAAAAGTACGTTTCCGGCAAAATCTTATGAGGATCATATTTTGAGATTTAAGGTTCCGTACCTGAAACAATCTATTAAAAAAATAGAAGATTTAAAACCAACAGATGAAACCACGCCAATGATTAATGCATCATTAGATCTTTTTAAATTTGTAGAAGACAAATATGAAAAGGATTATGTGAAAATTGCCAAATTAATGGATCAAAAAGCATCTAAAGAAACTATAGACAAAGCGATTGCAGAAATGGAAGCTGCTAACTTTCCTGTTTTTGAAGAAAAATATAAAAAACTTTGGGATCTTGCCTTACCGTACGCAAAGGATCACGGAATTGAAGTTAATACATTTTAATGCCATTTTAGTAATTACACGCCGATGACTTCATTAGAAATAATGAAGTTTTTTTTTTGAATATAATAGGAAAATCGAAGCGTAATTCTGTAATCATAAATTGAAATAGTATAAGACGAAAACTTCGTAATATCCTTATTTTTAACGTTCTAAAATTATTATGCAAATAAATTAATAACGATAAAAAATAAAATCATGGAAACTATATCAACATCTTTGAAAAATTTTCAAAAACAGAGCCTTCCAAAAATTAAAAATAACGTTTCGGCTATCGAAAGAATTTTAATGGTAACCAGCGGATCCTATCTCTTATATAAAGAATTATCTAAAGAAGATAAAAGTATCGGGAAAATTGGTACCGGAGGCGCAATGCTTTTAAGAGGCCTTAGCGGATATTGTCCTGTTTATGATGCTGTTGATCATTTAAAAAATGGCAAAACATCAAACATCAATATTCGTATAAATAGCGTTATTGAAAAACCTATTAACGAAGTTTATACGTTTTGGCGTGATTTCGAAAACCTGCCAAAATTCATGAACCATATCGATTCTGTAAAACCAATCAATTACAATACTTCAAAATGGACAGCAAAAGGTCCTGCCGGAATTGGAAAATTAAGCTGGACTGCGGAAGTTATCAAAGATGAAAAAGAAAAACTAATAAGCTGGCAATCACTTCCGGATTCATCAATTACAAATGTTGGAAAAATTACTTTTAAATCTAAAGGAAAAGCAACAGAAATTGATGTTACAATTTCATATCAGGCTCCACTTGGGATAGCCGGAGAAAGTGCAGCAAAATTGCTTAATCCATATTTTGAGAAATTAGTAAAGGATGATATTACAAATTTCAAATCTTATTTGGAAGCTCATTAATATTATAACTGAACCTTTTATAAAGACAAAATATCAATATTAGCCATTCTTTTTTGAATACTAATATTGATATTTTGTTTTAAAGTGAATCGTAATTTTTAATTACCAACCCTTAACAGCTCCACCTTTAAATTCGCGAACGGCTGCTGCTTCTACTTCTGCAGATTGAAAAGCTTGTAAAAACTGTTTTACTTTTTCCTGGTTTTTATTGTCTTCTCTGCTCACTACAAGATTTACGTATGGAGAATCTTTATCTTCTACAAACAAAGCATCGCGCGACGGAACTAATCCGGCTTGTGAAGCAAATGTATTGTTGATAATCGCAATAGAAACGTTATCATCATCTAAAGCTCTTGGCAATTGAGGCGCTTCTAATTCTAAGATTTTAAGATTTTTTGGGTTCTCAGTAATATCCGTTACTTTCGGTAATAAACCAACTCCATCACGAAGTTTCAACAAACCGTTTTTTTGTAAAAGCAATAACGAACGACCTCCGTTTGTTGGATCATTTGGAATAATAATCGTGCTTTCGTTTTTCAATTCAGAAAGATTTTTGATCTTTTTAGAATACGCAGCAATCGGATAAATAAATGTTTTTCCAATGATTGCTAATTTATAGCCACGTTGTTTCGATTGTTCGTCAAGATATGGTTTATGCTGAAAAGCATTTGCATCGATATCTCCCTGGCTTAAAGCTTCGTTTGGAATCACGTAATCATTAAAAGAAACCAATTCAACTTCAAGTCCGTATTTATCTTTTGCTACTTTTTTAGCCGCTTCTGCCACTTTATATTCCGGTCCTGTTGCCACACCTACTTTTATAAAATGTGGATCGTCATTTTTACTTTTCCCGCAATTAGCAACAACAAGCGATAAAGCTATAATTCCTGCTGTTTTAAAAAAATTCAGTTTAGTATTCATTATAATATGTTTTAATTTTTAATTCGTAATTATCTATTGAGTATATTTTTTAATCTTAATTCGAAATTTGCTCACACTTTTTTCACGCAGATTTAAAAAGATTTAAGCTGATGAACACAGATTATTTAAATTCAAATCTGCTTAAATATGCAAAATCTGCGTGAAACAAAAATTATCGACTTTTTAATTTTTAATTCGTAATTATCTATTGAGTATATTTTTTTAATCTTAATTCGAAATTTGCTCGCACAGATGCAAAGTTTTTTTCACGCAGATTTAAAAAGATTTAAGCTGATGAACACAGATTATTTAAATTCAAATCTGCTTAAATCTGCAAAATCTGCGTGAAACAAAAATTATCGACTTTTTAATTTTTAATTCTTAATTTTTAATTGATAACTATCTATGGTCAAATCGCTTCGATAAAGTATCTCCAATAAACTGAATCAGAAATACTAAAAGTACCAGCAACGCCAAAACTGAATTCATTGTTACGGCATCATAACCAATATATCCATATTGATAACCTACTTGTCCTAAACCACCTGCACCAACGGCTCCACCCATTGCAGAATATCCTACAAGCGTGATTAAAGTAATTGATGCTGCATTTATTAAAGAAGGCAATGCTTCCGGAAGCAATACTTTATAAACAATTTGAAATGGTGTCGCTCCCAAAGCTCTCGCTGCTTCAATAAGCCCTGAAGGCAAACCTAAAAGACTATTCTCTACAAGACGCGCAATAAATGGTGCTGCGCCAATACTCAACGGTACTAATGCTGCGCTAACTCCAATCGAAGTTCCCACAAGTGCACGCGTAAACGGAATCATCCAGACAATTAATATAATGAATGGAATAGAACGAAAAATATTCACCAAAACAGATAAAGTTCTGTTTAAAACCGGTTGATCTAATATTTGATTTTTTCGGGTAAGAAAAAGTAAAATACCGGTTGGAAGTCCTAATGCGAAACCAAAAAAGCCAGACACGAAAGTCATAACAATTGTTTCCCAGGTTCCTTTTAATAACAATTCAATAATGGAATCAGACATAACCTATAATTTCTGTTTTAATATGTTTTGAAATAAAATATTGGATGGCAGCTTCATAATTTTCTCTTTTGCCTGACAATTCAATCAGCATAACTCCAAAATTAACATCACCGGCCTGATCCATTTGTGCACTGATAATTTTAAAATCAGTGTCAAATAATCTTGAAACTTCAGAAATAACAGGTTCATTTACCGATTTCCCGGTCATTTCAAGCCTTAACAAAGGATTTAAATTTTCGCCATTTTCCTTTTGTAATTTTTCCTGATAAACTGATGGAATATCAAGATGTAAGGATGAAGAAATAAATTCTCTGGTAAGTTCATGTTTCGGATCTGCAAAAATTTCTCCCACACTTCCCTGCTCTATCAATTTTCCGTGGCTGATAACCGCAACTTCATCACAAATTGATTTTACTACTTCCATTTGGTGCGTAATCAACAAAATCGTGATATTAAGACGTCGGTTTATATCCTTCAATAAATTTAAAATAGATCGTGTTGTTGCAGGATCAAGTGCACTTGTCGCTTCATCGCACAAAAGTACTTTCGGATTGTTTGCTAATGTTCTTGCAATAGCAACTCTTTGCTTTTGTCCACCTGAAAGACTTGCAGGATAATCGTTTGCTTTTTCTTCTAAACCAACTAATTGCAATAGTTCAGAAACACGAGTTTTTATAGCTGCTTTTGAAGTTCCGGCAAGTTCTAACGGAAATGCTACATTCTCAAAAACAGTACGTGATGAAAGTAAATTGAAATGCTGAAAAATCATTCCGATTTGCCTTCTCTCAATCGCCAATTGTGCGTTTGATAATTGGATTAACGATTTTCCGTCAACAATAATTTCTCCGGAAGTTGGTCTTTCTAAAAGATTTACACATCGAATTAATGTGCTTTTTCCCGCTCCCGAAGTACCAATTACACCAAAGATTTTTCCCGGCGGAACTTTAAGTGACACATCAGACAAGGCAGAAACGATTCTGTTTTTCTGATGAAAAGTCTTGGTTACATTTTTTAATTCAATCATTTTTTTAATTCAGATTTATTTGAGGCATTGAAACTTTACTTTATAAGATTTAAAATAAAAAAGCCTTTCAGGTTACTATGAAAGGCTTTTAATATAAATACTATATTTTTTATGTAGAAGCCAGACTACTTAATTGCATTGTAACAGTACAACACATCAACATGTTGCAGCTATAATGCTTTGTATTCTGGTTATTGTTTCTCATTGCTGCGGCAAATTTAAAGAGTTTATTTTGAATTTTGCTTCAAAAACAAGAAAACTTTTTATAGCCTATCAAAATAATAGACTACTATATCGATTACAACGATTTTATTTATGAATAAATTATAATTGGTATATATTATATTAAGTATGATTTTTTTGCTACAAATTTCTCAGATTAAAAAGATTCAAAAATGTTCTCTTTAATTACTATGTGTTATTTTTCACGCAGATTCTGCAGATTTTGCAGATTTTTTATAATCTTTTTAATCCTTTAAATCTGTGGCAAAAAAAATAAAGACGCAATAATTGCGTCTTTACCTAATAAATAAAAATATAATTTGGTTTGTTATTTTTTATCAATTCTATAAAGTCTTCCTTCGTCAGTTACAGCATATAATGCTGCGTCAGTTCCTTGAGTTACGTCTCTAAAACGTTGATTTTCTGAAGCAAGAAGTCTTTCTTCACCAATTACTTTGTTATCTCTGATTGCAAGACGAACAATATGTTTTCCGCTTAAAGCGCCAATGAAAAGATTGTTTTCCCATTCCGGAACACGATTTCCGGTATAAAAAGTCATTCCGCTTGGCGAAACAACCGGATCCCAGTAATAAACAGGTTGTTCCATACCGTCTTTTTTCTGGATACCGTCACCAATTTTTTCTCCACTATACTCAATTCCGTATGTAATTGTAGGCCATCCATAGTTTAGTCCGCCTCTTACCCTATTAATTTCGTCACCTCCGCGTGGTCCGTGTTCTGCCAGCCAAACTTCTCCAGTTCCGGGATGAAGCGCCAATCCTTGCGGATTTCTATGTCCGTAAGAATATAATTCAGGTAATGCGCCTGTTTCAGTAAAAACAGGATTTCCAGATGCCGCAGCTCCGTCTTTCGTTATTCTGACCACTTTTCCTAAACCTGTAGAAACAGATTGTGCTAATGGTCTCGTTTCAAGTACAGAACGTTCTCCCGTACTTACTATAAGATTTCCTGTTTTATCAAAAAGAATACGTCCGCCATAATGTAGCGTACTTGCATTTGCAGGATTTGCGCGATAAATTACCGTTGCTCCTTCTATTACAGTTTCATTTGTTTCTAATTTTCCTTTAGCTACTGAAGTTTGATTTTTGCCCGCTGTCACTTCAGAAAATACCCAGTAAATCATTCTGTTGGTAGCAAAATCAGGATCTAGGCATAAACCTAATAATCCTCCTTGTCCCGCAGAGTTTACAGCAGGAATTCCTGTAATAGGCGCGCTTACTTCTCCGGTTACTTTAACGATTCGGAAATTCCCGCCTTTTTCAGTAACTAGTAATCTACCGTCAGGTAACACTTTTACTCCCCAAGGACTTGCTAAAGCAGATGTTATAATTTTTGCTTCAAAAGCTGTATTCGTTTGTAAACCATTTATACGGGTCTGACCTGTAAACGCCGGTGCATAAGTAGTATTAGGTGCAGTAGTTTCTACCGGATTTGTAACGGTTCCCGGATCAGTATCAGGATTTTTGTCATCATTTGAGCAGCTTGTAAAAGCTAATAATGTTCCTGCCAGAATCGCGATGTAATGAAGTTTTTTCATGGTATTTGGGGGTTAAAAATTAAAAAATATAAATCGTTTTAGTGCTTCTAATAGATAATATATGAATTTTACTACACATATAGTCTCTTACATCAAATTTCTAAAATTAAGACTAAAAAATCTTACATAATTTAACGCAGAATTTATACAATTAATTGTTTAACATTTAAAATCACCTATTTGAAGTATAAAATCGCTGATAATTAAATTAGATACATTTTTTAATTTGCACTTTAGATTTCTCTTCATAAGTCTTAGAGAACAGCTATTATTTCACAAACCGATTTCATGACAAGAAAAACCCATTTCATGACATCTTTTTCTTTTTTCCCCCCTTACCTATTTAATTTTAAAACTGATTAGAAGAAAGAGGGCAAATTATTTTTTATTCACAAGCTAAAATTACTTACAAAAACACGTAAAAACACCTGATTTTAAAATATTAAAATACAGTAATTTAGCATCATTGATATAAATAAAAAACTACTTTTTTACAAAAATAAAATCTTACAATAATTAAATAAATACAATAACTAACATTAACCAATTTAAACAAAAAAAAATTATGGAGACATTTATTGGGACAATTCTCGCTTTTGGATTTAACTTCGCGCCAAGAGGCTGGCAACTTTGTAATGGACAACTCTTAGCGATATCCTCAAACAATGCGCTATTTGCTCTACTTGGAACAACGTATGGCGGTAATGGTCAAACCACGTTTGGATTACCTGATTTAAGAGGAAGAAGCCTAGTGGGTATGGGACAAGGACCTGGATTAACTAATGTCGCTCAGGGGCAAATTGCCGGAACTGAAAGTGCTACATTGTTAATAACCAATGTTCCTATGCACACACATCCTATTGCAGCTGAACAAAATACCATAGTTACATTCGCAAATGCATTAAGTGATGGTACAACAACCAATGAGACTGATAATGGAAAAAATTCTCTTGCAGCTGGTGGTGATGTTCCTAATATCTATAGCGAGCCAGGAACTGGAACAACTAAAAACAAAGTTACCGGTTTTACTTCAACCATAAGTGGTAATACTGGTATTGCTGGAGGTGGCCAACCATTTGGCATACGAAACCCATATCTTGGTATAAATTACTCCATAGCTTTAGAAGGAATTTTTCCTTCAAGAAATTAATATAATTAGAATGAAACAGAGGCGATTATGCCTCTGTTTTTTTAATCTTACTTTATGGATAAAACTACTAAAATAGGAATTCTAATTCCAAAATCACAACAATACCCAACATTAGACAGAGATTTCATGAGAGGTTTAAAACTTAATAATCTCAATGTTAATTTTTTTGTAGAAAGTATTGGTATTGGTGCTGACGAGAAAATGATAATTGAAAAAATACAGAAACTAAATTTTCAGGAAGAAGTATCAATTATCATTGGCTTTTTTGGGCATTATAATATATCAGAAGTTTATAATTATGCTTCAAACAATGATATTTTATTGCTTGCCGCAGAAATTGGCGCAACGATGCCTTACGAAACGCCAACTTATAAAGGAGTTTATATTAATTCTTTTGGTTTAACCGAATCATGCTATCATTTAGGTAATTATCTAACAGCTAAAAACTATCAAAAAATTGTAACCTCAACCTCTTTCTATGATTCAGGATATGGTATGTTATCTGCAATTGAATATGGTTTTAAAGAAAAAAATATTTTTTCAGGGCATTATATTACCCCTTTTGTGCCCAGAGAAGATGAGTCTGCACACATGGATCAATTCATTAATACTCGTGAACCAGATGCTGTTTTTGCTTTCTATAGTGGTTTGTATGCTGAGGAAAATGCTGATTTTGTAAACCAAAATAAAATCACTCAAAAATACCCCTTTTATGTAACTCCATTTTTTATCAATGATAAAATTTTAGAAGAATATAAAAATGATCCACACGAACTTTATGTAGTAAGTTCATGGATGCAAAATGATAGTGATACAATAAACTTTACTACTGAGTATAAAGATATATACTCTGAGAATCCCTCTGTATTTTCGATTTTAGGTTATGAAAACGGACTAATATTAAAGACCATTCTTCTTAACTCAAGCAACAATTTTAAGATAAGTTCCTTGATTGAAGAAATTGGTAAATTGAATATTACCGGACCTAGAGGAAATATTGAATTTGATAAGGATACAAACAGAACAATATTTAATTATTACATGTATCAATTAAATATTGATTCTAATAACGATATCAGTTTTAATAAAATAGAAACATTTATAAATGATGGACATTTTACTAAAGCTTTTAATTCATCTATTAAACCTGATCAATTAGGTGGCTGGCAAAATGCCTATTTATGCCATTAAACTAAATTTTATATTATGAAAAGAAAATTACTCACATTTATCGTCTTTTTGTGTACCTTCTTTGTACATCAAAATCTTAAAGCCCAGCCAACTGTGCTGGCACCAGGTGATATAGCTTTTATTGGCTATCAAACCGGAACTGCCAATGATGGTTTTTCTTTTATTACCCTTAAAAACATTAATGCAGGAACACTCTTGTATTTAACGGAAAAAGGATGGGGTAACGGAACCTGGGCCACAAGCACTACTGAACCACATTTACTGTGGACAGTACCGGCATATACTCCTGCAGGTACTATAGTATCGATTGTAGAAACTGCAACAGATGATGTTTTCACAATAACCGGAACAACTCAAGCTTCGATCGCGATCGTATCAAGTTCAAACTTTAATCTGTCTGGGGGTGATCAGATCCTGGCATACCAATCTGGTACAGGACCAGAACCTGCATCACCTACATTTATTGCAGGAATTCATGGAGATTATAATATTAGTGATTACGATTCTACTACTACATGGAATACAGTAGCTGGAGCAAATGGAGGAAACGAAAGTTCATTGCCTCCTGGTTTAACCAACGGTGTAAATTGTATTTCTTTATTTCCTGCACCAGGCCCTGAAATTGCTAATAGCAAATATATAGGAACCTTGACAGGAACTGTTGATGAATTATTAGCTAAAATTAATAATCCGTCAAGTACATACTGGTCACATAGTACCGGAGCTACTGATTTAGGAATTATTCCTTCAAACTATCCTACACCTGCAGTATCTACTGTGATAGCTCCAACAGTTGCAACTACTGCAGCTACAAATGTTAAATCAGTTAGTGCAACAATAGGTGGTATAGTAAACACAGATGGTGGAGAACCAACTGTAGAAAGAGGAATAGTTTGGGCTGTAACTGCAAATCCGACTATTGCTAATCATAAATTTCAAATCGGGACGGGAACAGGAACATTTACTAATACGGTAACTGGCTTAACTCCCGGATCGCTTATTTATTACAGAGCCTACGCTTCTAACAGCGGTTTTACTGCTTATGGTACGGAACTAACGCTAACTACGGGAGCGGCATTGAGTACTTCGTCAACTCCACAAACAAATCAAAGTTGTAACGGAGGTTCTAATGGTACAGCAACAGTTAATGTTATTGGTGGTACAACTCCATATACTTATCTATGGACTAATGGAGCTACAACGGCTACTGTAACCGGACTTGGTGTTGGACCAATATCAGTAACTGTTACCGATAATGAATTAACACAAATTACTAGAAATTATACGATAGTACAGCCATCATCTCTTAACGGAAGTCCTTCTGTTACAAATGTTTCTTGTTTTGGAGGAGCTAATGGAACGGCTACAATTACAGCTTCAGGAGGTACACCTTCTTATACTTATTTATGGTCTAATGGAGCTACAACGGCTACCGCATCCGGACTTCAGTCAGGAACGTACAGTGTAACTATTACAGATGCTAACTCTTGTCAGCGTACTATAAACAATATTATAGTAGGACAACCTGCTGCAACTCTTAACGGAACTCCTAGTGTAACAAATGTTTCTTGTTTTGGAGGATCTAACGGTACGGCTACAATTACAGCTTCAGGAGGTACACCTTCTTATACTTATTTATGGTCTAATGGAGCTACAACAGCTACTACAACCGGACTTCAGTCAGGAACGTACAGCGTAACTATTACAGATGCTAACTCTTGTCAGCGTACTATAAACAATATTATAGTAGGACAACCTGCTGCAACTCTTAACGGAACTCCTAGTGTAACAAATGTTTCTTGTTTTGGAGGAGCTAACGGAACGGCTACAATTACAGCTTCAGGAGGTACACCATCATATACTTATTTATGGTCTAATGGAGCCACAACAGCTACTGCAACAGGACTTGTTGCCGGAACATATAGTGTTACGATTACTGATGCAAACTCTTGTCTGCGTACTATAAACAATATTATTGTTGGGCAGCCAGCAGTTATTAATGCTGCTCCATCTCAAGTTAATGTTAGTTGTAATGGCGGAGCTAATGGTTCAGCAACTGTAACGCCAACCGGAGGAACCGGAGCTTATACTTATCTTTGGTCTAACGGAGCTACGACAGCTTCTATAACAGGCTTAGCTTCTGGAGCTTACAGCGTTACTATTACTGACGCTAATTTGTGTACAAAAACACAAAATTTCACTATAACTCAACCTCCTGTTTTAGCAGCAACTCAAGGAACGATAAATAATGTTAGTTGTAATGGAGGATCTAACGGAACTGCTACAGTTGTAGTAACTGGAGGAACTCCTGGATACACATATTCATGGTCTCCTTCTGGAGGAACAGCTGCTACAGCTAGTGGACTTTCTCAAGGAACATATACTGTTACGGTTACTGATGCCAACGCGTGTCAGACAACTCAAAGTTTTACAATCTCACAACCTACCCCATTTTCTGTAACATCATCACAAACAGACGTATTGTGTAACGGTGCTGCAACAGGATCTGCAACAGTAAACGTAACTGGCGGAACTGGGACTTATACTTATGCATGGTCTCCGTCTGGTGGAACTGCTGCAACAGCTACTGGTTTAACTGCAGGAACTTATACTGTTACGGTTACAGATGCTAACTTATGTCAAACAGCAAAAACATTCACTATTGTGCAACCAAGTGCTTTGGTAGCTACACCAATATCACAAACTAATATTGGATGTCGTGGAGATCTTACAGGATCTGCTACGGTAAGCGCAACTGGCGGAACTGGTTCTTATACTTATTCATGGGCACCATCTGGAGGAACTGCTACAACAGCTACTGGTTTAGCTGCAGGAACTTATACCGTTACAATTACAGACGCTAACTTATGTTTAGCAACACAAAGTTTTACAATTACACAACCAGCAGCAATTCTATCTGCAACTACAGCATCAGTTGGTGTAAGTTGTTTTGGAGGATCTAATGGGTCTGCTTCTGTTACCGTATTAGGAGGAACACCAGGATATACCTATTTATGGGCACCGCTTGGTGGTACTACAGCATCTATTACAGGAAGACCTGCAGGAAACTATACTTGTACTATTACAGATGCAAACGGATGTACACTTGTAAAATCAATTACAATTTTGACTCCAACGCAATTATCTGCAACAGCTTCTAAAACAGATGTATCATGTAATGGCGGTACTAACGGTACAGCTACTGTAAATGCAACAGGAGGAACAGTAGGATATACTTATTCATGGAGTCCAACAGGTGGAAATGCTGCAACAGCAACAGGACTTGCTGCAGGAACTTATACCGTTACGGTTACAGATGGCAACACATGTCAGACTACAGCAACTGTTACTATTGGCGAGCCTGCAGTTTTAGCAGCAACAACAGTAAAAACCGATGTACTTTGTAATGGAGGAGCGACCGGAACAGCTTCAGTAAATGTTACAGGAGGAAATGGAACTTATACGTATCTATGGTCACCTTCTGGAGGGACTGCTGCAACTGCAACAGGATTAACAGCTGGGAATTATAGTGTCATGATTACAGATGCTGTAGGTTGTAGTTTAATTAAAAACTTTACAATTACTCAACCTTCAGTTTTAACAGCTACAACATCTCAGATAAATGCAACTTGTGTTACTGGCGGACAAGCAGCTACTTCACCATCGGGAGGAGTAACGCCTTATACCTATTTATGGTCAGATGGACAAACAACACAAATAGCAACAGGATTATTAGCAGGTAATTACAATTGTATCATTACGGATGCTAATGGTTGTACACTTACTAAAAACTTTGTAATTAATACAACAAATACACTAGTTGCAGTCACATCACAAACTGATATTTTATGTAATAGTTCAAATACAGGTTCAGCTACAGTAATTCCTTCAGGAGCTCCAGGCCCTTTTACCTACGTATGGGCGCCATCAGGAGGTAATGCTGATACAGCTAGTAATCTTAGTGCAGGAAACTATACAGTAACTATAACATCTGCTAATGGTTGTTCAATAGTAAAAAGTTTTACTATAACACAACCAGGTGCAATAGTTGTTACTCCATCACAAACTAATGTAAGTTGCAATGGAGGAAGTAACGGATCAGCTTCTGTAAACGTAACGGGAGGAACTGGTGCATATACCTATTCTTGGGCTCCATCTGGAGGGACTTCTGCGACAGCTACAGGATTAGCTGCAGGAAATTATACTGTAACAATTACTGATGCTAACTTATGTCAGGCAACTCAAAGTTTTTCTGTAACACAACCAGCTGCTCTGGCTACAACAACTTCTCATACAAATGTGAGTTGTAATGGAGGAACTAACGGATCTGCTACTGTAAACGTAACAGGAGGAACAGGTGCATATACTTATTCATGGGCTCCAACTGGCGGAACAGCAGCAACAGCTTCTGGACTGGCAGCAGGAACATATACAGTAACGATTACTGATGCTAATGTATGTCAGACAACAGCAAGCGTTACCATTACTGAACCTTTAAGTCTTACTGCAACAACTTCACAAAACAATGTGACTTGTTTAGGAGGAACTAACGGATCTGCTACCGTTTCTGTAACTGGAGGAACCGGTGCTTATACTTATGCATGGTCTCCGTCTGGAGGAACTGCAGCAACAGCTTCAGGATTAGCAGCAGGAAATTATACAGTAACAATTACTGATGGTAATTTATGTTCTTTAACAAAATCAGTAACAATAATTACTAATCCGGATATTCTTGCACCAGTTCCTGATGTAACGAACCTTCCTGATATTACAAACTATTGTTCTATTTTATCATCTGAAATTAGCATTCCTACAGCAACAGATGCTTGTGTTGGAAGCATAACTGCGACAACAACAAATCCATTAAACTATACTGTTGAAGGTAATTATACCATTACATGGAATTATAGCGATGGTAACGGAAATACTTCGTCACAAAATCAAACGCTTCACGTAATTGCCTCTCCTTTAAACCAAGTAACATTTAGTGATGCTGAATTTACTTTTAATGGAAATCTTCATACTGTACAGGTTGCAAATCTTCCTGCCGGAACAAGTGTGGCTTACACGACAAACCCAGCAACAGGAACTGCAAATGGAGCAACGAATGCAGGAGTTTATACAGTAACTGCAGTAGTAACTCCATCTGTAAGTACACCAAATTGTTCACCAATTACACTTACTTCGCAACTTACTGTTAAGAAAGCGGCTCAACAAATTACTTTTGGACCTTTGGCAGCAAGAATTCTTGGAGCTAATAATACCTTCAATTTAGATGCTAATTCAAATTCAGGTTTAGCAATACGTTATTCATTTACCTATACTTCTGCCCTGCCACCTGCGAGTGTTTCTGCAACTGGTCTGGTAAATCTGTTAAGATCTGGTCAGGTAACAATTACTGCGCATCAGGATGGTAATGTTAATTATCTACCTGCACCAGATGTTTCGCAAGTATTGGTAATTAAAAATAATGATGTAACAGTTACCCAAATTACAATTGGTACTCAGGTATATCCAAATCCAGCAAAAGATCTAACATATCTGATGACTTGTGGACAAACCAATGTTAATATCGCTATTGTAAACACAACAAATGCAACGATTACACCTTCAGCTAATTTTACGATTACGCCTCCTAAACCAGGTATTTATACACAAAACGTAACAATAACTTCTGAAGATGGATCAACAACAGCTAATTATACAATTAAAGTAGAAAAGCCTTTTGGTTTCTTCGATATTGTTCGTCAGAAGTTTAACAATGTACTTCTTGTAAACAACAACCCTTTAACAAATGGTGGTTATGAGTTTGTTGCATACCAATGGTTTAAAAATGGAGTTCAAGTAGGAACTGGTCAATATTATACTGCCGGAAATGAATCTAATAATGTTTTAGATCCTTCTGCTTTGTATAGCGTAAAAATGACTACTAAAGATGGAAAAGTACTTCAAACTTGTGGTGGCACGATTTCAATACAAAATTCATTTCAGTCGAAACTTTACCCGAATCCAATTGAAACCGGAAAAGTTATTACTGTAGAAGCTGATTATCCTGCAGAAGAATTGGAAAATATGCAGATCACACTTTACTCTGTTTCAGGTCAGTTGATTAAAACAGTGAAGTCATCTACAGTAATTACCGAAATACAATTACCTCCAACAACTGAAGGTAACATTTACCTTGTAGTTCTTGAAACTGCAAACGTAAAAAAATCATTCAAAGTAATTGTAAAATAAATAAAACCCTGCCAGTACTAGATAAAAATAGTACTGGCTAATATAACTTTAAGATGAAAAAATATATAAGCAACTCTATAAAACTATTAACTACAAGTGCGGCACTTTTAATACTATGCCTCAATAGTTATGGTCAGGATAAAAAGCAGGAAATTTCAATTTCAGTAGGCGGTCCATTTTCATTTGTTAATGCTACTTTAGCTGGTGGGTCGACAGTTCCCGGAAACGGAATTAGTGCAGGTCTTCGTTACTCCTATTATTTAAACGAAGGTTTAAGCATTGGTTTTGGTGTCGAATATCAAACTTATAATACTGATATAAAATTTAAATATCTGGCAGGACAATATAATACTGTTGATGCCGAAGATGAATCATTTCAGTTTAGATATAGAGCAACCAATTTAAGAGAAGAGCAAAAATTAGCATACGTTAATGTGCCTATCGGAATTCAGTTTGAAACTCCCGGATCAACAAAATTATATGTTGCTGCAGGAGCTAAAATAGGATTTGCAACAAGTGGAAGCTATGAAACAAGAATTCAAAATTTAACCACAAGCGGATATTATCCTCAATATAATGTAGAGTTATTTTCTCCGGCATTTGCAGGTTTTGCAAGTACAGATAATATCAAAACAAGCAAACAGGATATTGACACCGATGTATCTTATTCTGCTACTTTTGAAACTGGTTTAAAACAAAATCTGGGTGACAGAAGCTCATTTTATATTGGCCTTTATTTAGATTATGGCTTAAATGATATTTATGATAAAAGTGAAAACAAAAATTTGGTTCAATATAATGCTCAATTGCCTGTGCAGTTAGGGTACAACAGCGTATTTGATTCATCTTACGCGCGCGACATGAGATTAGTTTCTTATGGCATTAAACTAAGATTTGCATTCCGCTAATTTTAGTTAAAAGATGAATTAATTATAAAAGCCAATTTCTGGGGGGAAATTGGCTTTATTTTTTGGTATAAATATTTATATTAATCTTCTATAAATAATCGATATGGAAATACATTTGACGATCTGTTTTTCAAATTTTTCATAAAACTTTCACACAAATAATCCCATTCAGTTACGGATAAATAATCTTTTTCAACTGAATTTACTTTTAAATGAATATCAACTGTTCGGCTAAATCCTGCTTTTACAGAAATTTCTTTTCGTGTTCCTTTTTCAATTTTAACATCCGTAATGCAATTCTTAAAATGATTAAATGCAAAAGCCTTAATGTCAGCAAAAGTTACAATTCGACCACGCGTTAATAAAGCGTTTCGATAAGCCAAAATACGGTCTTTGTTGTTTTGCTTATTTGTTCCTCCAACAGTATTTGTAACTAATATTGTTTCCTTGCTTACAAAATACAAATCATCTTTAGATTGCAAAGCTGTACCGGCTTTAATATCATTTCCTTCCTCAGCACAAGTAGACCAGTAATTTATAGCAAATGATTTCCCTGCCGATTCATCGATCCTGGGTTTAATCATAAGATAAGGATCATTATTTTTAGAAAAACTACTTTCTTTAGCCTGTTGTTCTACAGAAGCCAGTAACTGATTAATTTCGATTAAAGAGCTATTCATAAAATCTTTTCCCAAACCGGCAAAAGAAGAACTTTCATCTTTCAATAAATCTAAAACATTTTGAAGCAATTCAGAAGCGCTTCTTGAATCAAACCTCGAAACTCCTCCCGTACGCAAAACAGCATTTCCTTCTTCGATAACACCATCTTTAAATTCTTTTATTTCGTAACGATTATTGAATCCATCAACAACAGAATCTACATCCAGATAAATATTATTGTCCGTTTCAAGCGCTACATAAGACAAAAAAGTTCCGATTGTTTTGCTTAGAATATGCTTTTTCTTATTGATTACAGGAAAACAATTCGCCGTAAAAGAAACATTGTCAATTATTTGTGGAATAAGCGATTCCGGAAAAACCAACTTCAGCCAAATAATTTTATTCCCATTATTTTTTGTGATTTCTTCGAATTGTTTATACTCTGCATTATAATCCTTAATAGTTTTATGTTTTAATATTCCCTTTAGTGTATAAAAATTATCAAAATAAAACTCGTTAACCTCCTGCATTACCTCACTAAGATGTGTATAATTACGATTGATTATATTTTCGATATCAAGATGGTTCACAGGCACATTATAACCTTCTTTAACAATAACCTCTTTGTTATCATGAAAACATCTCATTTGCTTTAAATAGTAATGAAACATCTCTTTTTGATGTGTATTTTTGATGTCGATATATAACATTAAATCTTCCAATTCGTCAACATTGGCATCGTTTAATTCAATTCCCAAAAATACCTGACCTGAAGGTAAAGAATGATGATAATCTCTTACAGCATCTTTATAAAAAAGATTAGATACTTCGTACAGGTTTCTTTCATAAGCAATATATTTCACCTCACACGAAGATAATTTCACTTCTAATGTTGGTGAAAGCGCAATCTCTTTTGTAATTGGTGCCAGCGGATTATAAATATTATGAATTCTTCTGTCTACCGTCATTTGGTTATGCAAAGAAACCTTCATGTTATTATCTATTGGCAAAGCATGCATAATCGCTCGTGCCGGTTTTGCTCCAGAGGTAACTTCAGGAAACATAATTTCAAGAACTCTTTCAACCACTCGTGTTTTAGAATCCTCTAACTCATGCGCAACTTTTTCTAACTCATAAGATAAAGCATTTAACATCATTGATACAACAGGATCAAAAGAAGTTTCCATCTCAACATCTGAAAAGCCCCACGATCTAGCCGCTCTTTTTAATACTCTGTCTTTTATTCGCTCTTGTCTCATTGTTTTATTTTTGTTGAAACTTAAAAGTATCTTTTTTAAGTGACTATAATCTAATTTTCATCTATAAAATTATAGACAATCTATTTTAATTAATTTGTACATTTCTTTATAATGGTATCTTTTATGTTTCTTTGATAATCAAAATATGAAATCTTTGATGTCCATTTATTATTATCATTTTCACATCTGTCAATTGTAATTTCTCCTATACCAAATTTTTCATAATAATCATGTAAAATTTCACTCGAGGATCCTCCCGGGTCATCAGCATTTTCAACAAAATAAGATGTGGAACTATTTTTATTGTAAAAGAATATGCTAATTGAGTATAAATCTGATTGCTTATAAATCTTCTTTAAATTTTCATTTTCGTACTTAATAAACAATTTAATCAATTCGCTATTTTCAACAGGTGCGTTTTCTATTAAGACACTTTGATAAGCAAATTTTTTGCCTGCGTTATTACCTCTATCAAATACCCCTTCTCCACTATGTTTTTTTAAATCAAAAAATTTAGTTTCATTTTTTTGGCAGGAAATTATACTAACACAGATAATTATATAAAAAAAAATCTTCTTCATTATTCTAAAATTTAGGTTCTCTCATCATTTTTGCTCTTTCCTTCTCTGCCCATTGCTGAGCTTTTTTTCTTTCTTCATCTTTCCGCTTATTTTCTCTCTCATTTTTGCCATCATTTATATTTCCTGCAAATTCACGCTCAAAAGTCATTTTAGTTATAAAAGGTTTGTAACCTCTTAAATGCTGCAGTATAAACCAAGTCAAAAATGTCTCGCCCACACTAGGTATAATATTAAAAACCTTTTCCATATCAGGTAAATCCAAGCCAAAATGATCCCAAAGCGTTACTTGATATTTTGCCTTATAATTATCATTATCCGTATTGAGTTCTTTCAGTAACACTTCTGCCGCCCAAATATCATTTAATGCTATTGTTAAACCTCCCGTTACATTGCTTAAAGTATCATACGAATAAACTGGTTTTGTAAAATAATCTTTATTCTTAAGTTTTCTATTTTTAGTAATTTCTTCAGCACCTCCAAAATAAGGCTTTGCATCCTCTGCTTTTTTTAAATCAGCTGTATTCTGTTTCAGTTGTTCTGCAATATAATCTTCTACACTCATACAGTATTTGGCTGTATTGGGATTATCGCTTACATATTTTGTTAATATCTTGTCTTCATAAACACCACCTTCGTTTCTTTTAAATTTAGCAATCATTCTTTTTATATTCTCTTGCAATTCTCCAGTTGCGAAGTATAAAGTTGCAGTTTGCTCAAAATCCCAAAATAAATTTTCAGTAGAAAATTTATCGAATAATCTAACATCTAAACCTGTTGATATTTCTGGAATTATCTTATTTATTAATGGAATATTTACTTTATAGCTTGTTTTATAACATTCATCTCTACTATATTTAGCTTTATTTTCTACACCAGTTTCCTGATGTGAAAACTGAGCATGTTTTTGAATATCAAAGCCATTTTTTTCATACTCTTTTTTAAATTTTTCGAGAATATCGCTGGTGTAAACCGGGCCAATATGTTTAACACCTTTGCCATAAGTCATATCATCAGCAATTGCTGAACCATTAGCATTTAAACCAGGCATTTTATAACGATCAATTACAATTGCACCTACTTTAAGATAATCTTCGATGTTAGAAGGATACTGAACATTTTCTATTTTATAACTACAACGAAAATAAAGTTCCAGACATTTATCTTGTTCGTCAATAATAAAAGATGCAAGACTAGACAAATTGATTTTTTGTACAATCTTATTGTCCTGTACTTTTGCGACAAGAAGCTCTTTTTTAGTTTTTGAATTTACTAATTTTATTTGGTCATCTTTATCTTTCTTACCGTTTGTGTTTTGAGGTTCTTCTTTTTCATGATTATCCTCATCAAATAAAGAAAGAAATACAGAATGCCCGTTAGGAATATCTTTAGTTTTTAAGTGAAAATAAACAGTCATTCCAGGCAGCGCTCTCTTTATTTTCTTTTTTCCTTCTTTGTCTAAAGCCCACCAGCCATCTGTAAAATGCAATTTTGAAGAAGGCGGAGCATCTTTTGGTTCTCCATAAGTAATTCCTTCATCACTTGTTTCTGTAATTGCTTTACCTGAGTTGTAAATAATATTACCATCAGAATATATATTATGATCTCCTGCAGTAGTTTTTGTTATAGTACCGCCTACAATTCTTATTCTACTCATAAATACAATTATTTTTTATGCAAAATCATTTAAAAACATTCTCTTGTTTTTCAGAAAAGAAAGCCATCAGTATCTTAAAAATAATCTTTATGAAAAAATGCTATTTATATAATATCTTTTTTCAAAAATTAATTCATTTTTTAAAAGGATTTCTAGCAACAAAATAACAATTAAAAATAAATTGTTGTTTTTAATTAATTACAATGTCATTATTCTTATTTGTAATTGTTAATGTTCTCTGATTATTTTTGATTTTAAAATCTTTTTCAAAATTTACTTTATCCCAAAATTTCAAGATATGTTTAGAACTATCCAGAATTTTTAAAGAAAAGTTTTCGGGTAAAACTTGTGGTTTTTCCCGAATACCTGAAAGTTCAAAATTTTCATAATTACTATAATCATTTATACCTCCTAAACTTACTGTATCTATACTTGAATAATTATTTGTTTTAACGTAAGTGTAGTTTTGAAATTTTTGAGTTTCAGAATTTGAAAAATTATGGTTCAGTATAATATATAATTTTGATTTCGTATTATTTTCTATAATTAATAAACTAACATATTCATTTATTCCGGCTTCCTCTTTTGTTATAGGTTTTATGAAAAAACTATAATAAAAAACAAAAAAAATCAGTATTGCTAAAATTACTATTGAAACTACTGCCAGTATAATTTTTTTCTTCATTATGAAATTTTTAATTTAGTAAGCCATATTAGTATCATTATATCTTTTTCTGTTGCGACACTTCTTTCTTCAATTTTGGATACAGGTATTCTTCTACCTGTTTTATCATTCTCATAGTTATAATATTTCATCAAATCAATTTCTCCGCTTTTAGGATAATACTCACCTGAAATTTCTTTCATATTGTCCTTTTTAAAATGATCTGAAAAAGTTTCATTACCCTTTACAGGTTTTACATCTTGTGGCAACAAATATGAGCTTCCTTTATGTTGCCATGAATAAGTCATACCTCCATAAGCTTTCAAAATTGAATGCCCAATTTCATGTCCTGAAGTATGTTTGTATTCTAATTCAGCATGTGGTCCATTTATATAGCCCCAACCATTAGAATATTTTACATAACCTTCATTATAATATATTCTAGCTAATACTCCCGGATTTCCCGATCTACCCCAGCTATTATTAGTATTGTAAATTAAATCTATTGAAACCATGGCATTTTTTTTTGTATTAATAGTATCAATAAAAACCTCAAATAAATCACTATTAATTTTTACATTTTTGCCCTCTAAATGGTTTTTATTTCTTCCCCAATGGTAATTTAATCCCTCAATTGCTAATTTTTCTAAATCTGAAAAGCTTTGTGTTCTGCTTTTTATTATTGGCTGACCAGGGTTTATATCCGAAACAGGTATTTTATCCCAATCACAAATTTCAGTTTTTGTAGATGGTGGATTATAATCTCTAGTATTAGGCCAACAACTCAAACCTTCCGCACTGCCATCAGTCATGTCTACCCTTAAAGTAACATCAATTCGTTTTGCATTCTTATCAATTTTGATATCAGTCCAGTCTGCCTCACTATACTTTGTAGAAAAATCAACTGTCAGGCTTTTTTGTTTATCTCCATTGGTTGCAGTGATCTTTGCTTTTAGCTTTTTACCGTTAAACCTTGTACTATCATATATTTCATTATCATCAAAACCATCCCAATGTATAAAATATTCTCCTTCTTTTGTATAATCATCCGGTTCTACTAAAGAATACTTATTATATATTTTCAGAAAATCCCAAGTTTTAGATATTAGCGGTCCTTCAGTAGGTTTTTTAGCTTCAAAAAGTATTTCAGGTTTTTTTGAAACCTGAACTATTACAGTTTTCAAATGTGTCATTTGATAGATAGGCGTATCATTTTCGTCTAATATTTGAAAACTTAGAGAATCTATTTTAGACTTAGTCAATTTGTATTTGAAGCTGAAAAATGGATTTTCGATTTTATCCTCGAAATCTAAAATTCCAAATGGGACCACTGATTTTTCATTCTTATCTAATTCAAAAGTAATATCAAAATCACTTGCTTCTCTTTTAGGTGGATCTTTCGGTTCACCATACGTAATTCCTTCATCGCTTGTTTCTGTAATCGATTTACCAGAATTATAAACAATATTACCTTCAGAGTAGATATTGTGATCTCCTACTGTAGTTTTGGTTATAGTGCCTCCAACAATTCTTATTCTGCTCATTATTAGTGAGATTTAGATTTTTCAGCACTATTATTTTGCATCTCTTTTTTCGAATGCTTATTGATTGCACCTTCACTACTCGTTTCAATTCCTTTTACAGCTACCTCTTGTCTCTCTTTCTGAGTATGAGATTCTAAATTTCCTTCAATATTCTCCATGAAATTACCGGTAACACTAAGCATATTATCACCTCCAACACTAGTATTAAGCATCATTCCTACCATTGTAGTTTTATCTGCTCCCGCACTCTCGGTAATATTAGCTCCTGCAGTAGTAGTAACACTTTCAGAAGCATTCATAACAATATTAGCAGCATTCATTGTTATAGTGTTTGTAGACGTAATATTTATATTTCCGCCAACAGTATCAAGAAGTATTTCATTACCATTTTTATCAGCAATTAAGATACTTTCTTCTTCAGTAAACTTTATAATATGTCCGCTTCTCGTATGAATTGCTTTTATATTATTTTGACTATCAGCGTAACCACTTTTATCTTGCCCGTTGTATTGAGTTCCTATTACATAAGGATTCTGTACGTTGTTGCCTTCAAAACCAACTAAAACTTCCTCTCCTATTTCCGGAATAAAATAAAATCCTTTTCCTGCTCCTGAGTGAGGTTGTATCATACGAATCCATTCGCTTACAGCACTGCCGCTTGCTCCGTAAAATTGTACTTTTACACGTCCTAATCCTTCTGGATCATCATTTTCTTTAACTTGTGCCGGCTGACTTTCTGCTTTTGCAAAAACGTGTACATTGGTATAATGTGGCGCAGCAACATCGGCAGGAATAGCTTTGAATTCACAAGAATAATTTCCGTGAACCTCTGAATGATGTATAACTTCAATAGCAATTAATTCATGCAATACGGCTTGATTTTGTATCGTAAACACTTGTCCAACTCCTATTGGGAAATAGGATATTCCGCTATAATAAACACTATTGGCATCATTTCCTGCAGTTTGCAGTTTAACCATTTCATCAATATCATCCTTATTTTGAGCATTTACAGTGTATACTCCATTACTCAACTCAGCGTTTGTAACGGTTCCCTGGTTGTAACCAACATTTGATGCAAAACTATCTTTACTTCCTGTAGAAGTTTTCGTTGCAGCGTCCTGAATATTTGCAGTGTTATTATAATCGTAGCCTGTTAAGGATATTTTATGCGAAACCATATTGGCCTGTATCTTAAAGCTATGGAGTGATGCTCCATTAATAAGAACTGTATTACTGGTTTTTGTCTGCCCGTACTGCATACGCATTCCGTCAAAATAAAACCATTGTCCATAACGAGTTGCCAGTCTTTTTAAAAAATCAAAACTGGTTTCATTATATTGCAATATATTCTTAAATTCTTTAAGGTACGTTGATTTAATAGAATCTCTCTGGTAAAACTCTCCAGGACCTTCTGCTAAAATTCCCAGTACGATATCATCCATACTGCGTTCTTTAAAAGCCCTTGATTTTTTCATGTCATCAATAGTAATACTGTGACTTACGCCTGAAACATGTAAACCTACAGCACTGCCGTGAACATCTACAGATGAAAGCTCTGTAATAATACCTTTGCTCATTAATCTAAGTCCTGTAAGGCTTCTGAAAGTAAAGATAACTTCATCTCCCAGGTAACTTTTTAAAGCTTTAGCCTGATCTGCAGGATTAATTACAGCTTTACCTGTGTATTGCCAAACAAATGAAAAATGATGATGGTCGGCCATTTTTTGCGATAGCTTTAAATCATAATAAACAACGTTTTGAGAAAAACTCCCTATAGTTATATGTACTTGTTCTGAAAAATGTGCCATAATAATACGTGCTTGTTTTTTAATTAGCTTTTACAATTTAATCTAAAGCAATCCAGTTATTAGAGAATTTAGCATCTCCAAAAGTCAATTCTTTAGCCACCAATTCCATAGTGATTTTCATCGGAACTTCGGTTGTGCTTGTAAATTGCTCATCATAACCAACACAAAATGCTTTTGAAAAAGTAAGTTCTTTCATTTTACTTAAAGCATCTCTTCTGTAAAAAACAATTTTACCGTCTTTGGTCAAATCTCCATTTAACATCCATGATAAAAAATGGCTGTTCTGACTTGCCTCAATAATCATTTTTATGATACCTCCCTTAGCGTTTCCGGTAGGTTTGCTTGTGGTATCTATTTCTTGTTTAAAACTAATATTAAATTCAAGAACATTATATTCTTCGCCGTCTATATGTAATTTAGATAAAAAACTCATTTGTAGATTTATTAGATTGTTAGAAAATTTGACTTCTGCTTAATTAGAAAATTTTAGATTTAAAACAAAAAAGGAAGTCCAGTTAATGGACTCCCTTTAATAATTCAAGCTTAATAAAGTTTGATAAAGTCCAAAGGATTATACCCAAGCATTATCAAATTCTCCTCCACCCATCGAAATTTTACGCGCAGAGATCATAAAAGTTTCCGTTAAAGGATTTTCACTGTTGTGATCAAAGTTTTCTTTGTACTTAACCATGTAAGCCTCTGTAAACTTTAGCTCTTTTAAAGTAGCGTTTGAGTCACGTTTGATGAATTTTACAGAACCATCTTTTCTTTCGAAATTATTGGTCATCCATTCAAACAATTCAGTACTACCGGTAGACTCTACCTCGATCATGATTCTTCCTCCACGTGTTACCGTAGATGGACGCCCAGAAGCATCTGTTTCCTGAGCTAAATCATAACTCACGTTTAATACTTTGTAATCTTTACCTGCTACTGTTAATGATGTTAAAAACGACATAATGAAAAATTTTTAATTATTAATTTATATATTTATGCTGTAAATATATAAATAAAATCTTATCAATATTAATATTTTAATAAAATTTTATTTACATATTTTAAATTTCAGATTATCAACGTTTTACAGCTATCAAAAAGTATTTTTTTTACTTCAAAAATTGGTAAAACGGCATCAAAAAGTTTACTTATATGACAACGGACCCACAAAAAAGTAACCTCTAAAGTCAAAAGCCCGATTGGTACTATTTATTGTTGCTTCGATAATGATGTCTACCTTTTTTTTGGCTCTGCTTACATCATCAACCAAATACATTGTTTCTGATAATTCGACTTTTAATTCATTAACTTTTATCCTTTTTTCATGAAAAAGTAATGACTGTTTCATTGTTTTTGAGATGATTTCTTTCAGCGTATTTTCATTCATCAATAAATCGAAATCAATCTCCCAAATTTTAGATCCAAAGGTTTCATCAAACTTGCATTCCCCAAATGTGGTTGTTGCCAACAATATAATTTGTTGCGCTATCGAATGCTCAATTGAAGTTTTTTCTAATTCCTTTTTTTGAATAACGCTATTAAAATCTATAGGCAGTTTATAAAAAGCTCCTTTCATCTATTTTTTATTTAAATATAAATCAACCTGTCTGTGCGTCCTTGTTTATTCGTTTCCATTCCTTTAGAAACCTGTTTTCTTTTTATAATATGCAGTTTTACTTTTGGAGTAAGTTTTAAGAATTTCTCACGATATAAAATATCTCCAATAAATCTTTGCCCTTTTTTTTCATCGACAATTACAAAATAACTGATCCCTTTTTCAACTTTAAGTGTATTGATGTCACCTGCAAAAACCTGAATATTTTGATCTTCTTTTTGAAAACTATAAGTAAGTTCTTCCTGATTCAACTTTCTGTATCTTGAAATATCAAAAACTTCCATTTCCTCTTTTAAAGGTTCAAACGGAATATTTTCAAAGAGAAAGTTTTTTGGTGCTAAAAATTTTAAACCTAAAAAACTCCATATTCCTTTTTTTGTACTTTGTTGTTTATAGAAATAAGTATCGCGTGTTACTTTATAAATCTCAGTTTCATTGGTTTTATCATCTGTAACAAGCATTTGATAGGTTGGTACTTCAATTTCAGCAGGAATTTCGGCGCCTTTAAAATGTGTTTTCAAATTTACCGATCCAACTTGCTGCTCAGAAATTATTATCGTAATGGTATGCTGCTTTAAAGCAGAATCAGTACGAACAATGACTTTACCTTCTCCGCTTCCTGCGTAAAAAACAGAGCCATCATTGTCTGTAAGTCCTAATGAAAGATTTAATTCCGGAATTGGCATATTTAGATTTTTAAACTTTTAAACTTAATTTTATACTTATCGCTTCTTAATTTTATATGATTTAAGACAATGCAGATATAATTTTATATTTTGATTATCAACGGCACCCGGACTAAATTCATAGTCTCTTTTGAGTGTGTAAAATTTTATGGTGTTTATAGAATTGCTCATTAATTTCTTAATATCCCTTCTTGTTAGCTCTAAAGCCGCAGTTCCGTCACAGTTTACTTTAAAAGTATTTTTTAGAATATACATATCTCCATCTTTAAAATAAAGTTCTATTGGCTGTTGTTGTTTCACACATACATTATCAGTAAAAATTTTAAAATACAGGTATATACTACTTTTCCTTTTTCCGAGTTGAAATACAGCATATTCATTGTCTTCATTAAAAACTCGTAACAAAATTGGAGGCGCACTTGCAAAACGTTTACCAGAAAGCAATAATTCATTCTGAGTAATAGGGCAACTAATTGTATCAATTACTTTTTGTGCCTTCATAGAATTTGAAAAAGAAAATAAGGCAATAAAAAGTAAAAATTTAAGTACGTTCATGAATTTGAATTATTTGGTTTGACCATTCAAAAGATCAATATTTTTTTTGTTTAAAAAAGGAAACACATTTTTCATGTGCTTCCTTTTTTGATTTCCAGTACAACTATTATTTTTGTTCGTAATCTGTATCCCATTCTGTTCCGTCAGTTCCTTTTTGACCGTCCATTTTGATAAGGAAGTTTTTAGCAGGAAAATAAGGTTTCATATGGATATCCATATAAATTCTGTCTTTTTGAATTGGATCTTGCTCGAATCTTCTGATTTCGAAATTCTCGATTAATTTATCCGGACCAGTGATTCCGTCAAGGAAAGCAACGATTTGATTCATAATCTCTTTACGTGTTTTAGCAGTAAAGTTTTCGAAAGCACGACGGTTTAAGAAATCCATTAATACTTTAGTCACATAATCAAAAACACGAACTACTGAATACGTTTGCAATCCTAAGTTATCTCCGCTAAATAATGTTTTTGCAGAGAAAGCCATTACTTTACCGTACTCGTTTACCATAGGAACTAATCCTAAGTTTTCAAGATTTGCGATTTCACTTTTCTTAAGGTCAAATTTTACTCCGTCAACTTCATTGATTCCACCGAATTTTTTACCGGCAGTAACCTGAGACATTAATGTTTTGTAAATTTTTCCTGCAAGTGCCGCAGATGGAGCAATGTGTAAATCTTCATTTTCACCAATCTGGTCAAATCTTCCACGACCTACTAACCAGTTACAAGTCATGATTACGTTAGAACGGTATACTTCACCACCAGTTAAAGCAGCAGCATCAAACATTTCCATTACATCATCCGGTTCGTCAAGATGTTCGAAATCTGTAACTAACATTACTTTATTTTCATGAGCGATTTTAGCCCATTTTTCGATTACTTTGTTTGATCCTAAATAACCAGGAATAACCAAAATTCCGTAGTTATTTTTAAGATCTAAACGATCATAATTATCTACTAATTCTCCGTGAATTGCATCGATAAAACGTGTATTATCAAGATCTTTTAACTGCTCTAAATCAGCATTTACGATCGTAACATTTTTTACTTTATCAGTTTCTGTATTTTTAAAGAACAAAGCAATAGTTCTGTAAGCTGCTTCGATTTCTCTTGTATCTTCAACCGCTTTTACTAAGTTTTTTTGCAACAATGCTTCAGACTCTTTGCATTTATCTTCACTTTGAGCAACCATATCAGTCAAAGCTTCATTGTTGCTTAAAACAGAAGACCAAAGTTCTAATGTTTTCAAAAGAGTTTCTCTTTCTTTTGCTTTGTTTACTTCTCCAAGGAAAATTTTTCTTCTTGCTTTTCGCTCCGGATTAAGATTTTGAATTCCTTCAATTGACATTTCCAACAAATCAAACCCACCATATTTGGCTAGTTTTTCAACATTTTTTTCAATTGAACCTCCGGCTACTTTACGCTCTAATACTGCTGTATCTGCATCACCACCTTTATATGCTTCTTTATTTGACATATCTTATATTTTTAAAATTCTTATTTGTTTTCTTTTAATTCAGCAATTAAAGTTCCAAGACTTTCTAATAAAGCTTTTTTGGCTTCACCATCTTCCAGGGCAGCTTTCAAAATTTTATTTGATTTTAACTGACGGATAATTTTTTGATATTGATCTTTTTCTGTTTCCAGATCAGATAAAAAACTACTTTGTGAAGTGATTCCTTTTATACCAAAATCTCCTAAATTTTTAAAGTTCAACGCTTCTACTTTAGTAGCTCCGTCTACAGTTTCAAAATTCACTTTTACTTCTGGTTTAAAGTGTTCAAATGCTTTTTCAACACTTGTAATTCCTTCTACCAATTCTGGTTTTACAGGAGCATCAACTGTTAGTTTTTGAGCAACAAGTGTTCTGTTTTGAGGGATTGCAGTGATTGCTTCATCTGCATCTAATTTTACTTCATTACCTCCAATTCCGTAATTTGATAACATAATTCTAAATTTTTTAAATGATTATTTTATTGGTTCTTTACTCTGATTTCTAATTATTGGTTTTGATAAATCTGGCGGCAGACATCTAAATCCCTGCTTACTTTCTCTAATTCTTCTTTATAGGTTTTTGCCGATTGGTTCAAACTGTCTATCAAATGCGAATTGTGAGTTAAGCTTCTGATTTGTTTTTTATAATCAATAATATTCTTGTACGCCAGGATTACATTGTTATACAGTTTTTTATTCTCTGTTGTATCTTTTGGTATTTTCTGATAAATATTAGCGATCATAACATTGGCCAGACGCTGCTGAAAATCGTTATCTACTTTTGGTGAATTAATAGAGTCAATCGTCATTCGAACGCTGTCAATTTTTACCGAAAAATTAGTTTGATAATCGTATTCTCTTTTCATCATTTCATTTTCGGCTTTCAGCATTTTATTTTCGGCTATCGGCATATAAAAATTGAATGATACTGCAATTAACATTACCGAAAAAGTGAGGATAAATGCAATTAGAAAAGCGATAAATGCTTTCTGACGTTCTTGTTTGTTTAAAACTTCCATAATTTGTTATTACTTATTATATTCTTAATCTTTTATAAAGAAACCGTGTCTTTTCGGACTATGAACGATATCTTTTTTATCTGTTTCAGCAACAAACAATTCAATATTTTCTTTTTTCTTACCGATGTAATCCAGTTTGTTCAATGTTTCGAACAATTTCTCTATTTTGACAAGCGTGCTCATTACTAACGAAGCTGTCTTATCAATATTCACATGGTCGTAACCAGAGTTAATAAGCGATGTAAACATGATTTCAAGGTTTCCCTGAGAAATATCACACCATTCTGCAAAATAATTCAGTAACTCTTCTTTTCCTGCTCCTGATTTAGAATCGATAAAGTTTTTCATTACTCTTGCAAAAGAAACCACTGTACCTAACATAGCAGCCGGGTGCTGATGTAGTGAAAACCAACGAAACTGTGTCAGATGACTTCCTAAATAATATCCTGTATTATCTGCCAATTGCATAACCGTTTGTGGCAAAACACCTGATTGCTGAACACGATTAATTTTTTGAGAAATTTGTACGGAGTAAATTTCTATCTGACCAAATGAACGCGCTATTTGCGCCTGCATATCAACCAATTTTGGATGACAGGCTACAGTAACTGATGACGGAATATAATTTTCATCAAGAACAGTTGTATCACCTATCAAAACTTTACCAATCGCGAGATAAAATCCTCCGTAACCAATTCCTGAACGAAATTCTTCGGCTTTGATTAAGTGAAGTTTATAGTCGGGTTGTGTGTTAGGATATCTTGGCGGAACTTCATCCGGATCCGGCTCACCAAACGGAATCCTTTTTTTAGAATTAACCGATATACAAGCCAGTAACTCTAATTGTTCTCCGTCTTTAATCTCATACGTGTCTTCCGGATAAGGCACCTGAAGATCAAGTGTATCGGTATTACTTTTACTGATTTCGATTCGTGATCCGTTTGGAGTAATGGCGTGACACTCTTCTACACGAACGCGAAGCAATTTGTGATTATCGATTCCTAAAGTAATTTTTGTCGATTCTTTGTTTTGATTTCCCGAATCCAGTAATCCATAACTTATAGGTGTAGTATGAATACCAATCGCATCATTTACCAATTCAGAAACATTGTCCTGCATCGCTAAAAAATGATTTTTGTTGATCTTCATCCCGTCAATCCAGTTAACGGGAAAATGACTTAATTTTTCTATCATGATTCTATATTGTTTTATTTGAAATAAGACGTTCTCTTTCTTACCCTCTTAATTTACTTTCTACTCTAATTATTGCATTATCATAAACGGTATTTTCTTTATACTCTTTGGCCAGTTTGTAATAATTTAATGCTTCTTCAAAATCATTATCGTTTTCAAAAATTTTAGCAATATTGTAATAAGCACTGGCTTTTGTCGTATTAATCGAATTACCCGCAGCATAGGTTATTGCTTTTCTATTAGAATAAATAGCTTCTGCCTTATAACCTTTTTTAATATACATAAGACCTAAATTTCCATACGCCTGTCCAAATACAGGATTGTATTCTATGGCTTGCTTATAAAAATTCAAAGCTGCATCAACATCTTTATCCTGATAAGCCAAATCTCCTTTTTTATTTAATAATAGTGCTGTTTTCTTATCTTCATTTGATACATATACTTCTTCTTCGTTACCATCACCAGAAGATCCAACTATACCAACTTCTTGTTCTGTTTTCGAAATAATATTGTTTATATCAATGATTTCTCCGTTTTCATTTATCTTAAATAAATTCCACACATTACCTTTTTTGTTTTTTGGTATGTAATACGTTTTAACCAACGATTGTCCAACATAAACAAATACTTTTGCTCCACTTGCAGACAATTGAGAAGCATTTAAATCATCTCTATTAGAATAATCATGTACAAAATAATGGTAAGTCTGTCCGAATTTTTTATTGTTAATCGTTATCGTTTCCGGACCATAACTATCTGTGTCATCAACATCCAGATTAGAGAAACTTCCTTTCTTGTGTTCAAAATAAATATGATTTCCCGGAAAACTTAAATGTGAATCTAAATCCGAAGGATATTTCCCCCAGTTTAAAACAATTCTCATTCCGTCAAGATTTTTCATTACTGGACTTAAAGCATATGTCAAATCATTACAAGGGCATTTTACAACAAGAGTTGAATAATTATCTTTTTTAATAATTAATAAGGTATTTGAATCATCCTGAAAATTACCA
Source organism: Flavobacterium sp. LC2016-13 (assembly GCF_009707955.1). Lineage (GTDB taxonomy): Bacteria > Bacteroidota > Bacteroidia > Flavobacteriales > Flavobacteriaceae > Flavobacterium. The sequence goes on from NZ_WMDQ01000003.1 coordinate 258,329, forward strand.
TTGATAGTTGTTTTACCCTGAGTGTTGGTTAACCTTTTGGTTGATGATTCACCATTTCGTTGAATCATAACTTCTGCATTGTCTAATACTTTATCTTTTTCTACGGCAGATAAAACCTGAATCGATATATTCTGTGCATTTACATTATTACCTAAAGCAAGAATTAAAAAGAATGCTAAAAAATTTAATTTCATTTATATATTGTTGTTTATTTATTTTTTAATTTATTTTCTAACAAGCTTTTTCGGGTTAAATAGTAACAATGACAAGCAATGAGCCCGCTTTTATATTACTTTGATAATCCATTTAAAAATTTGAACTTCTGAAAACTATCAATTATGATTTACTAGAATCTTAATGATATAATTGTTTCAATTTATTTATTTATTTATTTATTTACTCTGGCATTCCTGGCAACCAAATTCCTCCGTTTTTTGCATCATTATATAATTCCTTAAAATCGGATAAATTGTAATAGCTATTTTTTATGAATTCTTTTTCATATTCTTTACCATTTACAAAAGGAAAAAATTGAAATACATCACCAACTTCAATACTGCCGGATAATTTTGTACCATAATAGCAAACTAAAGCTTTTATTTTTGCTTGCTCACTAAAGCTTAAATTTTCATTTTCAAATTCAGACAAATAATTTTTCAAAGCTTCAATAAATTTCTTCTTATTATTTACACTTTCAACATTCATTACATCAAAAATTTCTTTATGAAAAACAATATTACCATTACAGTTTTTAATCCATAATACTTTTGAAAATTCATCTATATCACTAGCATTAACAAGATTTCTATCCAGAATCCATTTCAATAAATCAGTATCTTGAGCATAGCCAAAAGTTTTAACTAATGATTCTAAAAATTCTTTATCATTAAATTTCAACCAAACTAAACTTGCTTTATTATTATTAAAAATGTATTTATTGCGATTGATTAATATTTGAATATTTTTCTGTCTTTGTTTTTCTTTATCTGGAATGTTTTTCCACCTTTTAATCTCAATTTTAGCACCTTCAACTTCATCTGTTATAAAAGTCGCCTTACTTTCATAAACAGAAAGTTCAGGATATTTTTTTTCATAATCTATTAGTTGCGGTATTGCAAAAAAATAGGTCAGAAATTTATTTTTTTTTGAAACATATATATATTGGAAATCTGCTGTTTGAGGTTTTAAATCTAATTTTTTATCACATATATTGTTTAAATCTATTTTTAAAAATTCAGAATTTGAATTAGGATCAATTTTTCGTTTAAAAAAAAGATTAATTTTTTCAAAAAAATCTTTGTCTGACAAAAAAACATATCCATCATTTTTTAATATTTCACCTTCCAAAGTCACTAATGCATTTAAATCTTCTCCATTGTAATCGTCAAAACTCCCATATTCTTCGGAAGCTCCATTTTCTAATTGCTTCTTTATTACTTCAATAAACTTATTACCATTCTTTTGATTATTTAACTTTTGATCCTTTTTTTCAGAATTACATGAATTAAAAATAAATGTAAAAATTACTAAAAGTGTAATTATTGAATTTTTCATATACTAATTTTTATTAATCAAAATTCCACCTAACAAAAACATCCCATTCTTGCTAGCTGAGGCTTTTCTTTTCAATACGTCAAAGAGCTTATTGTATTGTTATTCTCTCAAGGCATTTTGCTTACTTTTAACCTCTATTTTATTTCTACGATACTACCATTTTTATCAATGTTGTAAGATTTAAAAAAAACGTTTTTCTCTGTAGTATTTTTTCTTTTATAAAGATTGATTTTATAATCTTTTGAAATGACGAACTGGGTAATAGATCCACCGTCCATAATTCCTATTTCTAAAGAAGAAATTATTTTATCATTATTTAGTACAATTAAATCATATGATTCAGTATCAGAATCAGTATTACATAAAATAATTGGTTGATAATCATTTAGCTTAGGAAGATACATATAATCACTCGGGTGAAAATTATTTCCAAAAAATTTTGCAATGGCATCATTTTCCTTATAAAAATATTTAGGATAGTTTTTATTACATTGAATGCTATCATAAGGATTCACACAAGCTTTATAATACTCATCAAAATCAATAGGAAGAATAGAATACTTAATAGCTTGATTCGATACTACTTCCTTCTTTTCTTTTTTTACTATTTGACACAAACTAAAAACATCATTCTCAGATAATATTTTTTTATCAAAATTTAATTCGATTGGATTATCTGGATCTGCAGTTGTATTAAATAATTTATTATCATTAACATTCAATGACAACCAAGCAATCGTACTTTCAACTATTTGTTTCGTTTTAGGATCTTCTGAGATATTATTTTCGATATAAACATGAATAGTTATATTATCTCCTTCAATTCGATCTATCTGTGTTAAAAAATCTTTTTGCCCCCTTAATTCTAAATTACTTGATTTAACAATTTGATAAGCAATATCTTCACATGTTAATTTTGTATTTTTAGCTATTACATTTTTTGGTAAATCATTCGATTCCTGTGTTTTAAAATCTTTACAACTAAATAGAATTAGTGAAAGACTTATTATTATTAATCTCATTTCATTTCCATTTAAAATCACTTTCATCTTTTACTTTTTTAAATATTTTGATTCCGCCAGCTAACAAGAACATCCTATTCTTGCTAGCTGGGGCTTTTCTTTTCAATACGTCAAGGAACCTATACTTGATTTAAATTTTCAATTCTGTGACGTCAACAATATATTCCTCTGTTAGAGCGTTAGCGTCTCGCTCGTACCACTAATTTAATTAAGCTATTAAGAATACTCTAGAAATCCTATTTATCACGAGCGAGATGCTCGCGCTAGCTGAGATGTTTTTTCTGAAATTCTTTCGTCTTTGTTCTTTTTATTTCTTTTGCTGTTTGCTCATAACATTGTATTTGCAAAAAATATAATATTAGTAATACTAATATTATTATAGTTTTCATTGGACCCAAGGTTTTTTGGGTTATTTCTATTAATAATCACAATTATATAAAATTATGGTATTGTTACTTTGATTAAATGGGTTTTTAGGAAACTCTATTTTTTTTGTTTTACTGTTATAAAATCCTTTCCATTCAAAATATATTTTTCTATTATCTCCTTTTTTTATCACTGCAATTGGAGTATTCATCTTTATATCAATATTCCAATTGAAATATTGATACTTAGAATTTATAATTGATGCCCCAAGATATTCTATAGATTTTGCTTCTGCATTATATTTTGTTGTCATTTTGGCTATCAGCTCTCCCTTTGAATCTTTCATATAAAAATCTCCTTCATTGCCATCATACATAAGAAATTGGGAATCATTTTCATTACTACACTTTGATTTCCATGTTCCTGTAATTGAAAAATCATCTGACAATGATTTTAAATCATCATTTCTTTTTGCTTCATTAGAATTAATACTACCTTTTATTTTTTCACAAAAATCTTCATCTAAAGAATTAATAAATTCGTAAACTGATTTATTTGAATTCCAATAAACATAAAAAGTAGATTTTTCCGGCAAAACAATTCTCACAACTTCTTCTCCACATACTTTAGCTTTTTGTATATAAGAGAAAATTCCTTCTTCAAATTGGTCATAAATAACTGTTTTTTCTGATTCATCTGAATAATCTCCCGTTTTGTATATAATGATAGGTTTAACTCCATTTTTATAATCATTGAAAATGATTAAAAAGGGGAAATTGTAGTTAGGATATGCTTCGTTTATATATCCTTTATACCTAACAATAATCGCAACATCTTCATTTCCATTGTGATTAAAATCTCCTCTAGCATAAATTGAGCATAAAGGAGTATTCACATATTCATCTAACAATTTTAAATCTTTCATTAATAGTAAATCAAACTCTTTACTAGAACTCATATAACTTATAATTTCTTGAGGGATGTCACATTCCTTTTTTTCAGAAATTGATATAGTATCAGTTTTCTTATTTGGAATTTTACCGTTTTCTGACTTCACATTTCCATTGCAATTTGAAAATAATAAAGCTAAAATTGCAATACTTAATATTTTTTTCATTATTTAATTCTTTATTATTCAATGAATTCCGCCAGCTAACAAGAACATCCCATCCTTGCTAGCTGAGACTTTTCTTTTCAATATGTCAAGGATCATTTTGGAATTATTAGCCTAAAGTGCTAAAGATCGCACTTCATTAAAACCACATGCTTATCTGCATATTTTTGAATAATTTCTTGTTGAAACTCACATTCGATAAATTCTCTCTTTTTAGTCTTATTATTGTAAAAGCCATACCAATAAAAATGAATTGTTTTATCATTAATAAATTTTAAACATGCAATAGGTTTATCATTTATAAAACTTTTCCAATCTAATTTTATTCCGAACTCTCCTAAATCCTCTGGCTTTTCTTTAAGTTTATATGTTATACTTTTTTCAGATTTATTCTGTTCAATTTCGACCATATCAACATAGATTTGATTAAACATTATTTCCAAAGAAACATTATTACCATCAATTTGCATACTAGCGTTTCCACTCTCACAATTTACTTTCCAATTAGTTGCAGTATTTTCATTCTTCGCTAAATCTTTTTCTTCAGGACAATCATAACACTCTTCATCGCAAGGCAATTCTTTTACAGTTTTTATCGTGTTAACAAAAACACTATCAATGTATAGATCGTTATTAATTTTCCAAAACTTTTGCTCTTTATCTAGAGGTTGGATTTTCAATATGCTATCTGAATTTTCGGGCTTTTCTAAATTATATTTATAAATCAGTCTGTAAGTAATTTTATTTTCTAATACTTCTTTAGAAGATATATTAAGTGTATAATATTCTTGACCTAAATTGTGAAAAATACTGTCTTTATAGATTTTAAATTTTTCAACATTTGCTCCACATGGCTTATATAAAAATCTTCCGGAATCTGTTTCTATAACTTTAAATAAAGTGTGTCCACTAAAATCGATTTTAGAGTAATTATCTACTGTTTGATTTTTTTCAATATTATTTTTTTCTTTACATGAAAATATCATCATAGATAATATCATACATAAAATTCGTATTCTCATATTATTAATTTATTATAAAATTCCTCCAGCTAACAAGAAACATCCCATTCTTACTAGCTTAGGCCTTTCTTTTCAATACGTCAAGGAACTCTTATTGTATTTTGTATTATATTAAATTTTCATTCTAAAAAAAAGCTTCAGAGTTTCAATTTTATTTAATTCTCTCATAAACTCGTTTAGGTATTTTATTTAAATCTTTACCTTGAGTTTTCATTAGTGAAATATATTTTTGATAAGATTTCTTGGCATCTTCATTTTCATCAAATCCCCATTGAGCATCTCCCAAATTTAAGTAAGCAACAACTCGATCAGGAGAGAAATTAACTATATCAAGAAGTATTATTCTTGCTTCATTAAAATTCTCCATTTCAATTAAGTTAAATGCAGCATCATTATATAAAGCAATATTCTCATTACAAATTGGATTAGCTTTTAATATATCTGCAATTTTGTAAACATCTATTTCTTTCAACTTTTCCTTATTTTTAATATCATCTAGAGAAATTAAACCTTTACTATTTACATCTCCAAATTGGTCTACAACATTATTAAAATCAAATTCTTTAAGTGATACAGCCATTGATTTAGTATTTTTATCCTCTCCACTTGATGAACTCTTATAGTATGTTACAGAATTTGAAATCCATTCATTTCCTTTACTGAAAAAATCAATGTCCATTGAATTTTGGCCATTTGTTATAGTCAATGGTATTCCCTCACCTGTATGTCTAATCTTAACAATACTATTATCAAAACATCTTTCGAAAATCAAATTCCCTTTCTTATTTTTTAATGATATACAATTATCATCTTCTACTAAAATAATGTTATTACCTCCATTAATAACTAAAGAATCATTAACAACATCTCCAACATCTTCTTTTGAGATACAATCTGTTTTTGTTCCTTGTATTTTTTTCACACTCTTAACGTTTAGTGCATTTACAAAATACTTTACAACTTTAGAAGATTCACTGTATTGAATTTCCCATTTAGATATACCCTTTTCTTTATCAATCCAAAGAAATTTATAATATGACTTTTCTAATTTATCGGTAAATAACGTTATTCCGTCTTCACCTTCTTTTATATGATCAATTTTCATATCTACATCTTCCATTATTCCTTTTTCAAAAATTGAATTATTAGAAGTTTTCAAACTTCCTCCTTCATAACCACAATCTACAAGCACGAATTCTTTATTTTTTTGTTTAACTTCTAACCATGTACCTATGTAATTTTCTTTACTATCTTGTGACTTACATGATAGGATTAAGCTTAACATCAATAAACCAAATATTATTTTTTTCATTTCAATTCTATTTTATAAAATTCCTCCAGCTAACAAGAACATCCTATTCTTGCTAGCTGAGGCTTTTCTTTTCAATACGTCAATGAACTTATATTGTCTTATTATTTTATTTATCTAAAAAATATTATTTAACAACTACAATTAAGCCATTATCATCTATCTTAAACTTTTCTGTTTTTAAGGTTTTAAAGTCTTCACCATTTTTTGTTTTAGTATTTAAACCAAAAACATAATCTTTATTAATCTCAAATTGAGTAAATTCAGAAACAGTATTGGGTTCATCACCTTCTTTAGCAAAACCAATATCCTTTTTAGTAATAACTTTATTATTCTTTAATGTTACTAACGTGTATGTAAAATCATCAAAATTAAAATTGCCTATAATAAAAACTTTAATTCCATTAATATCAGGTAACCTCAGATAATCTTTAGTATCTAAATTTGCTATATTACAATCTAATTCATTCCATACATTATTACCATCTATAATACTATTGGTAATTGGCAAATTTGTAATTTTCGTATTAGATAAACAATCATTTTGATTCTCTTTATTTTCTTCTGCAACTTTATTAGTCGAATCTTTTTGTAATTCTGCATTTAAATTATCTTTAGAACTTCTTCTATTTTCTGATTTTGAATTTCCATTGCAATTTGTAAACAGTAAAGCTAAAATTGCGATACTTAATATTCTTTTCATCATCTTTATTCTTTATCATTCTTGGGATTCCGCCAGCTAACAAGAACATCCTATTCTTGCTAGCTGAGGCTTTTCTTTTCAATACGTCAATGAACATAATATCACATTAGAAAAGCCTAATTAAAATTTACTTTAAAAATTGAAGTGATTTGTTGTTGTAATTATTTGTTTTTTAGATCGTCTAAAAAGGCAGGAGTTACATCTTCCAATTTTACAAGACCAAAATCTTTTTTCAACCAGTTTTTACTTGGCGTATTCTCGTCTGGATTATTTTTACTTGTATACTCAATGCTATATTTATGAAGATAGAATGCTCCATTTTCATATTTAAATGTTATATATTCATAAGTTGAATAATCGCTACTGTTTCCATGCTGCTCTATTGTAAAAAAATTATTTTTAAAAACTATTTTTTCAAATGCCGAATAAGGTGAGTTTTTATTTGCTAGTCTTATAATATTTTGTGTCTGGAATCTTTTTTTTCCTCCATCAATTACTAAAAATCCATAATTAAAATACTCATCTTCATTCTTAGAAGAAATAGTTGGGGCATATAAAATCAATTTCAGTTTTTCTGCTGCATTTGGACTAAATTCCCAAGAATTAATTTCTTTTGCCTGCTCACTTGTTTTAGTAGAATCGGAAGAAACTAGATTAGAATCTGTGTCCTTTTTACTGTCTTCGTTAAGAATAATTACTTTAGATTTAGATCTTTTATTTACTTCATATCTTATTATTATGATATTTTTATTAATAAAAGATGTAATATTTAACGACTCAAAGTTTGTGAATGATTTATCGTCTTTTTTTAGAAAATTCTTTGCCTGCACAATATATTCAGGGCAACAATTTTCATACTTTTTTTTATTATTTAATAAATTTTTATAAAATAGATTTTGTTTTTCTAATGATTCATTTTTTACTTCAGAAAAATGTTGATCAAATAATGAAGTATTAAAACTTTCACTACTAGAACTTAAAAAAGTATTTGATAATAACTTCGGCTTATTTGATCTATTAAAAGATATATTTAATGGAGAACTTTGATTATCATCAGTCATTCTCTGGTAAAATTTAAATTCTAAATTTTCATCTATCCTTATATTATTTAATTGTATGTCTTTTTCTACTATATTTATTTTTCTACTTTCTATTGATCCAGGTAAAATTTTATATATAAAAATACTATCTCCCTTATTAATGACATTAAAGTCTTCTTTATCAATATCAATTTTTAATGTAAAATCTCCACAATCAATAACTGTTTGAATACTATTAGTTATCTCAGTTTCATTTTTAGTTAAATTTTGTTTTTCTGTTTTTTTATCTACACAACTTATTAATGTTGCAAAAAACAAAACTATTAATAATCTCATATCTTATATTTTATTTACATTTAAACTACTCACCTCTTCTAAATCAAGATTTGTCAAACCAATATGACCATGATCGGCATGATCTCTATCATGTGTTACTCCTGGCACGCTATCTCCAAAGATAGTTCTCGGATTAGCACAAAAATTCTTTCTAAACCCATACGTATGTGCTAAATTAAAGAATGCTTTGTTTTTGTCTTTATCAAATACAGAATCTGTGTTATTCCCTTGATAGCTTTTACCAGAAGTATTTAAATAACGAAAATCACAGTCAAGTCCCTTTCTTGTACCTAAATGACCATGTCCAGCATGATGGCTAGAACCTGCTCCCCATGGATCACTGCCATTTTCAGATGACATATCTCCCAAATGTATTTCCCAACCCTTTTCATTAACTTCACTAATAATACCAAACAAACCAGCTGCAGTTTTCGGTAATAAATAGTGATCACCTTGTCCCACTGTTTCACCACCAGAAACTCCTCCAGCATCAACACCACTATATCTACCAAATCCACTACCTGTACTAGGTATTTTCACCATACCATGTTCATTTTCATCTAAAACATAAAGTAACTTAAATTTGCCTCCATCTTTTTCTACATAATAAGCATGTTTTTTTACAGAGCCTTTAATAAGTTTAATCTTTCCTGATTTATAAGTATAATATTCGGACTGTCCTTCTACTCCTTTTTCAGATGATTTACCATTTTTGCATTCATCTACTTTAAAGACTGTCTTAGTAATATTTTTATAATTTTCTCTTCTTCTCTTTTTAGCATCAGCATCATCATTTGGATTGATTTTGCCTGTAACTAAATTTGCTATAGATTCATTTGTATCATTTCCAATAACATCATTTATTTTTTTTAATTGCCAAAATCCCATCGCCGAAAAAACTGCGTATCTAATGTTAGTTAAAATTTTATCAGGATTGGTTACAATATTTACACTTGCATCAACAACTTTAATTTTTTCATAAACTTTTTCATAATTCTCTTTCCATGTTAATTGAATAAGTCCCTTACCTCTATATTTACTTCCATCTCCAGTCTCGAATCCTCCATTTCCATATTGATTTGAATATGCATAGTTAGCAAGCATATCTTCATTTGCTTTTTGAACCCCTTTATCACTATAACTATTTAAATCCTTTCTACCATATAAATCAGCTATATGATTATTTGTTCTAAAATAAGATAAATTGCAAAAATTTTTCTTTGTTCCATTTCGGAAGTAACCACCTTCTCCAGTTTCTAAATTACCTTTTACCCAATTTGTCCCAGTACTATACCAATAACCATCTTTGAGTGCTCCAGCACTATAATTCATGCTTTCTGGCTTCTTCAATTCTAATTTTGTTCCAACTTCTTTTAAAACTTGAGCGAAAAAATGAGCTTTTCTAAGACAAGTATTTACTTCAAATAATTTAGCCCCGTCATTGAAAGCACTAATTACATCTGTTAACATCGTATCACTAGCATCTGTAAAAATTAGTTTTAATTCATCTTTAGTGAGTATCTTACATCTTTCACATTCACCTTTTTCATCCTTCTTCTTATCCTCAGCACTAGGTTGAAAAATCTTCATAACTGTATTTACAACTTCTCCCTGATCTTGCTTAAAAACTTTTGCATCAACTTTTACTATCTCATTTATTGAACTTGTTTTAGTTTGAAAAACTTCAACTTCTGCAAATAATTCCTGCTCGGCTCCTTCCTGAAAAAGATTACCTCCAAGGCTTCTTGGTATAGTGTCCAGCCGTATAACCATTGCATGTATATTAGCTCTAATAGGAAATTTTAAGTCCGCCAATAAATCATTAGGGCTTCCGTTATCATGATCGTACAATCTAAGACGTACTTCTTTTCCAATTAATTCCTTAGAATCTATCCACACTTTAAGCTGCTTTTCTTTAAAAATACCTGTTATCGGACGATCTGCAGTATCTGTAATATGCACTTTTGTAATCTGGCCTTTTGGCGGTGTTGCTCCACTCGATGGCGATGTTTTTGGTTTTACGGGCTGTGTGGGTGCTGCAGTTTTCACCGGCTGCTGTGGCGGTGCCGTAGTTTTACCTTTATAAGGTGCTACCGGGGTTTCAAGATCATTAACATTGACATTCTTACTGGCTAATTTTTCATTGTCAAAATCAGTCGTAACATAATATTCATGTATTTTACCTTCATCTTTGCTCATTTTGGCAATCTTGGCAAAACTTGGTTTTAATAAAAAGTCAATATCTACAATTCCATCTTTTACAATACCAGAACGTGTATCTAATAAGTTTTTTTCATTTGCCTTGTTATGTCCTGCTCCAGCTGCATCGTCTTCCCAAAGTGTCACATACACCTTGCGTTTTTCCATATGCAAACAATGTACTCTCGCTTTAAGCGTTTGTCCGTATGACAATGGTGCAGAAGGTTTTTTACCACTTTTATCAAGCAACTCTATATTGTTGATTTTAGGTTTATCGGCAGATTGAGGTTTTACATCAATTCGTGCTATCTGGTCACCTTTTGTAGCCATAATACGAATGCCGTCTCTTTGCAGACTTCTCTGCAAGAATGTATAAGAAACCTTGTCTCCTTTTTTATCATTCTCTTTTGTTTTACGCCATCTACCGTATTCTAAAACATGAACAGTCCATAAAACTGGTGTGTCAAAAGGGCTTTTTGGTGCCGCAGTATGCGGAAATAAAGAAGTTAGAGGATTACTTATCGTGTAAAACTCTTCTTTTCCCACTACAGGGCTAGCATTTCCGGTTATTTTAAAATCTGACATACTACTTTATTTTAGTTACAAATAGAATCACTATCCTCTAAACTCTGTTTTCTTTTATCCGTGTTAACCAAAGGATTTATCTGGTTGCTTACCTGAGGTTTTGCCTTCTTTGCATTTTCTTTTCCCGGTTCAGCTTTTTGTCCGTGTTTGTCTACTGTAATACAATCAGGGCCACCAATCGGGCAGGTTCCTTTACTGTCTTCCAGTAGAATTTTTCCTTTATTAGAAAGTGTTACTTTTTCATAAAAACCACTCCATTTGGTAACTGTAGCCTTGCAAGGCAAATAATCTCCGCTTCCGTTAGGTTGCATTTTGCATTTACCAAAAGTATTTTTCTCTAATGTTTGTCCAATTTCCTTATCGGTTGCAATTAGTTTTTTTTCACCATCTTTATCATTAGCATAATGCTTATCCTGTGTTTTTACTTTTAATGCATCCGTTTTTGGTTCTACGCTAAACTTACATTTTAATGTTGCACCTTGTACTACTACATGTTTCTCACTCATGGCTTTACCTTTTTAGAATAATAAATACTCTCGTTAACACCTTTATTCTTTATAGAAATTTTTCTAATTATTTATTATTTAAAAAAATTATTGGCCAATTTCTGTTTTTCCTTTTTTTAGTGGCTCAATTAGTATCGTAGCTTTTATAAATTCATCACCATCAATACTACATTCTAAATTTACTTTTTCAATACTGTAATTATCTTCATTCAAATAATATACAGCCTTATAATTTCCTCTAAAAGGTTCATGCCTGTATATTTCCTGGAATTCATTATCAACATACTCTCCTTTTTGCTCTACTTTAATTAAACCTGATTCATCTACATACGGGGTAACTTTTTGCCCAATGTTATAAACCGATTCTTTACCTTTTTCTAATGGAAAAGAAACTTTATCCTCAAAAAAGAAATCAGCTGTATATTCGACATAAATTCCATTAAAGAATGCTCTCAAAAAATAATCAGAACTAAGCGCTTTTAATAATGTATCTGAATCTTCTAATGCATATTCTATAATTTCAATATGATTTTCGCTGACCTCTCCATCATAATAATCTAAAATTTCCCTCTTTACAACCTTCCAACGTGTTACAATTTCATCGTAATTATATATATCTACCCATTTACCGGATTCATCGACAACAATTTTAAGCGGATAAAGAATTTCTGCCGTTTTTGCATCTAATTCATCCATAATTGTTTCCGGTTTTTTCGTATTAATGTAAATTTCCTGCCCTCTGATTATTTCAAAAAGATGAAATCCTTTCTCATCACTAGCGAGCCATTTTACAACTATTTCAATTTCTAAAATGTCAATTTCTTCACCAACTTCGGTAGTATATTGTACCTGATATTCTTTTTGAATATTCCTGGGTAGAAATAGCAATTTATAATTATCTCCGAAACTAACTTTTTGAGGTTTTTTTTCTATTATTTCATCTTTAGAGATAACAGACTTTTCAGGAGCCAAAATCACTAATTCAAGATGGCTTTTAAAATCAGCCTCAATCAAATCAGGAATTTCGCAATAAATATTATGATAACGTCTGAGTTCCTGAGCATCAACACCAAGTTCTTGAGCAACACTTTGTAGTGTATCCCCCTTTTTTATCTTGTATGTGCGGTGCTTGTTTGGCGACACCTCAGATTCGTTTATATAATACATCGCTTCCTTAATTTAGATTTATCTATTGCATTTATTACCTACTCTGTTTATTTTTTAGCAACACCGGGTTCATATATAAAACCTTCTTCTTTTTTTTCTTCTTTTTTATTTATCTTAGGTTCGCTTTCCTTTTGCCTTTTACAAATGATTACCGAATTTTCTGTAATACCATTCATTCCCAAAGTATATTTAGCGTCTACGTATTTGGCTGCCTCATACCATTTTGGCTGTAAAAAAAACACCCAATTATAGTTTTCTCCGTTATGTTTTAATTCGATCATGTCTTTAGCATTATGCTCATTATAACCTGTAACTGTATGATAAAACAAAGCACCAAAATCAATTCTTACCGGTCCTTTTGATCTAAGGGAAGTATAATCCTGACTATCTTCTTTTTTCTGAATTAGTAAAGTAATAAGCAGTAAATCTTTCATTTCTACATTATCAATCTCAGGAAAAGGGTTTTTCCTTTGTGGTATTCTCCACGTAACATATTCTTTGGCAGGTATTTGCATCATATAATTAAATACTGCATAAATTCCGGTTGGAACCATGAAAACCAGAAAATGCGAACACATTAAAAAAGTCAATGTTATACCGTTTAGAGCCGTATAAATAATAATAAATAAAACACTTGAATAAAGCGTAACCAGTAAAGAGAACAGCAACTCAATACCTACAACACTTTTTAAATTGAATTCATCAAAATACCATCGGTATAGATAAACGTTCAGGATTCCGAATAGTGCAGAAGCGATCTGATAAAAAAGAAATTCATTCGACAGTTCTGTAAACAATTTATTGTATCCCAAAAATCCTACTAACGCATAAATAACAACAAAGGAAAAAAGGTAGATGTAAAATTTCTTTTTATATTTTACCGCAAACTCTTTTACTTTATCACTAAATACCATTGTAAGTATAGCGCAAACTGCTATAATTATTACTAAAAATACAATAAGCCTAATATCTATAAGTGCTCCTAAATGCTTCTTTACCATTACTAAATTCGTGTTGTATACCCTAACACAGGTTGTTTACTAAAATCAAACTCGTCCGTTTCTTCATTCATCAATAAAACTGTTTTTATCTCTACTTCCATCGGGAAAAAATGTTCGCAAAAACAGTCTATAAATATTTTTATTTCACCATCATTGACATAATGATGAAAAGGTTTATTGATAATTGGGCCAATTTCAATGGTTACATTCAAAGAATAATCCATATAATCTTTACCCACAATAAAATCAACTCCTAACCTATTTTCTCCTAATATAATTTGCTCTCCTTCTTCACTGTATTCTTTAGAACTTGTAGTTGTAAAGCTTACTTTTTCTTCAATAATACTTGCGAGACAGCGGCATGCTAAATCAATATCTCCAACAATTTTATAAGCGTATGGTAAAAGCTGGATAAACTTTGACACCAAAACGGCCGGATAAATATGTGGCAAACCCCAGAAATCATAGAAAAAATCTAATGGTTTGCTTCCGTTTAGCTTATATAAAAGATCTCTTTCAACGCTTTCTATTTTTGTCCGATAATGAAAAATCTCATTTTCAAAAGGAGTGAAAAAATTACGTGCCTCGGCTTCCTGTTTTTTCTGATGCTTATGCTCCCTAATCATTTGCCGAACAGATTTATCGGCATTATTCTCGCTTAAGCTATGTACAAAACCTTCCGGAAGTGCATCATACATACTGTCTCTGGACAATTGTATGTTAAGAAATTCCTGCTTGTCATAATTATCATCCTGAATAGAAGCTCCTAAAATATCACTTCTGTGCGCTCTCGAAAATTGTCCCTGATTCGAAATCGTAATTTCATCCTGAGCAACAGTGTTACTCACAAGCAATTCATTAGCAACCACTTCGGCTCTAATATCATACGAAATGCTTTGTATTTCGCGTACAAGATCTTCAAGACTCTTCTTATTTTTTCTTTGCATCGTCGTTAATTCGTCCTGCACCTATGTATCGTAATTGAAAATATTCGTCATTGAAATTATAGATAGCAAGTCCCTTGTCGGTACAAGCCAGAATTCTGTCGTTGTGCAGGTACAAACCCACATCTGAGATAGGATGATCTTTATCGTATCTAAAGAAAATAAGATCACCTTCGGCCAGGAATGTCCTTCCTGTAAAAATTTGAATCGATTTGGATTTCCACATTCCTGCAGGGTCTTTAGGAAGCGTTACTTTGTAAACATCACTGTACAGAGACTGCAAAAAATAAGAGCAATCTATTCCTTTTTTAGAAAAACTTTTCTCTTTATAAGGCGTATTAATCCATGGATCAATATAAGAATACAGTTTGTAATTTGTGATTTTATTAGGCATTACAGCCAAAACAATGGAGTATTTTTCTTTAAGCGCTAAAATAGCATCACTTAAATTTTCTGAATTATCATTGACAACGGTTTTGTTTTTCAAACCGCCTTCATCCATTCTAGATTGCTTTTTTAGCGTTTCTAAAGAATAATCATATTTGAAAGGAATCTGAGAAATATAATTTTGGGCATGAGATTCTGTACAGAAATGCATCAAAATAATTAATAAAACTGCCTGCCTCATAAAAATATTATTTATTGTTTTTTATCCCTTAATTAAAAAAGTGATAAAAATTTATTCTCAATTTTAAAATCTAAGCAACACTAAAAAAAATTAATGACTTCTGTTTTTTTAGTCAAATACCCAATACAATACCCTGTATTAGCGTTATTGTTTTATATATGAATATATTTCCTTTTATAAAACATAAGGTCACAAACGTAACAAATTATTTTGTAAGAATACAAATTAATTTTGTAAAATTTGTTGTATATTTTTGAATAATTAAATCTATTTTTGCTACGTTTTTCATAAAAATTATCTGACTTAGTGATTACCTTAAAAAATTGGAATGAATAAAAAAAATATTGATATTCGGGTTGTATTTTTCTTTGCTATATTGTTTCTAATCGCAATCGTAGTTTTTATCATTCAGTTATTCAATCATGTAGATTGTGAAGACGCAAAATTTTATATTTTCTCAGATCACTCGCAAAGTCTTGAATCTATTGAGTTTTATGACAAAACACCAAATGCAAAATCATGGAAATGGGATTTTGGAGATGGCACTGAAACAGATGTAAGAAAGCATACGTTTCATGTTTATAAAAATCCTGGGACTTATTTTGTGACTTTAACCATAAATGAAACTTGTGTTCATACAAAACAATTGGTTATTAATGATAAATATGCTGCTGATATTTTGGGAACTCCAAAAATTATTTCGGCTAAAATCATTTTTGTAGGACAGCCAACTTACTTTAAATCAGTGTCTGACGATGCAAAAACATGGGAATGGGCATTTGGAGAAAACCGTGGAATTGATGAAACTTCTTCAAATCCGGTTTATACTTTTTCAACTCCGGGAGAAAAAACTATAACGCTGGTTATCAATGGAGATTTTAGCCGTGTAGCAAAAAAAACGGTCTATGTGCACCCAAAAGTTATCAAAAAAACAAATCCGCTTGATGTATCTTCATACGAATATGAAAAGAAGGCTGAAGCTTTTGCTTTGCCAAGAGGTCCGTTAAAAAAAGACCCATTAGAAGAGATGTTGCAATATGTTCCCGTAGCTCCAAAAACAAAAACGGTAAAAGACAGTATAAGTGCTGTAAAAAAAGCACCTAAAGTTTCTGAAGATCAGTTTGAAATTTTATTAACCAAAGTAGCTGAAGGCAGTAAAGTTAAAGATGATTTTGCCGAATTTTTATGTGATGATCTTGATATTCCGGTGGTAAAAAATGACAATGATTTATTGACATTTTCTCAATTATGTGCTTCCATAAAAGGAAAGAAAATAAGAATTGATGCAATCAGATTGAATAAAGACAAGCAAAATAATTGTATTAAAGGATTAAATATCAGCTATAAAGTGAAAAAATACCTGATCTGGTCTAAAGATTAATTAGTATGGAAGAAGAAAAAAATGTTTTTAGCGCAGAATTATTAAGTGCGCTAGAAATCGCTAAAAAAATTGCCAAGACCAATTTAAATAAATATTACTCTGCATCTCATTTATTGAAGGCTGTTTTAAACAGGGATTTATCACTTTTAAAACGTCTTGAAGCTATGGGCAAAGATGTTTATTATCTTGATGAATGGGCTGAAGTTCGTATGGAAGAAGAGCCAAAAACGACTCCCGTTTCTGATCCTGAACCAAGTGATTTGATAGACGAAATTATCAAAGAAGCAGAATCTGTTCGTATTGCTTTAAATGAAGATGAAATAAGTCTTTATGCTATTATTGTAGCGATTAGTTCTCCCGGAGTTGGTTTTAACTTCGACCAAATGAAAACTTATCCTATTTCCAGAAACGAATTACTCGAAGATCAAACGATTATTCCAGAACCTGTTAATGGTGTAAAACAGGAGGTAAAAAAAGGTTTTCTAGCTAAATATGCTATTCATAAAAATCTGGAGAAAAAGAATAAAAAAATTGCTGCAATTGGTCGTGAAACGGAGCTTAATACTATAAAAGAAATTCTTTGCCGATTCTCGAAACCCAATGTTTTACTTATTGGAGATCGCGGAATTGGTAAATCAATATTAATTGATACGCTGGTTCAAAATGTAATTGCGAATCAGGTTCCTGATGTTTTGAATAAAGTTCAGCTTTTTGAACTGGATTTATCATCGTTAATCGCCGGCGCTTCATACAAAGGAGAAATCGAAGATCGTCTGAAAAATTGTATTCAGGAATTAAAACAATATCCAAAAGCAATTCTTATTATTGAAGAAATACATACGCTGTTGGATAAAAATGGCGGTGATTCTGGTGTTTCTAATGTTTTAAAAGGTGAATTAGCGAAAGGATTAAATATTATTGCTACTTCTACAATCGATGAATATTCGAAAAGAATTGAGAAAGAACAAGGACTTTCAGGCATGTTTGAAATTGTAAAACTGGAAGAATCTGACGATGATACTTTGTTCCGAATGATTCGTGAATCGATTAAAACGTATCAGGAACATCATAAAATTCAAATTGATGATGAGACTATTACAGAATCGATTCGATTGTCCAGAAGATATTTAAAAGAAAAAAGCTTACCGGAATCTGCCATTAATCTTATCGATCATACCATGTCGGTTTTAAAGACTTCCGGAGAGACATTTCTAAAAGAAAAACAAATTATTCTTAATAAGTTAGCGCTTTTAAAACAGAATGAAAACAATGTATCTGAAGAGCAATTAATAAAGGAATTAAACTGGTTTTTGACGGATTTAATACATAAAACAACATTTTTAATGCTTGTTGAGGATGAAAATGAATTAAAGATTTTTGAAACTTCCGAAGCCATTATTAAACATATTGAAGGCTTAATAAATACGCTTGAAGAAAGAGCTTTAGACAAACGTGTTCATATTGAAGCTTTTGATTTATCGCTTATTATTGCACAAAAAACAGGTATTCCGGCAGGAAAATTAAAAGAAGAAGAAAAGCAAAAACTGAATTCTATTGAAGAAGTTTTAGGACGGAGAGTAATTGGTCAGGATCATTGTATTGCAACTGTTGCCGGCTCTATTTTAGAGTCAAGATCAGGATTAAGCAAAGCGGGACAGCCTATTGCATCTTTCTTTTTTTTAGGACCAACGGGAACCGGAAAAACAGAATTAGCAAAAAGTCTGGCAGAATTTCTTTTTCAGGATGAAAATGCGATTATCAGATTTGATATGTCTGAATTTAAAGAAGAACATTCGGCAGCATTACTTTACGGAGCGCCTCCGGGATATGTAGGTTATGAAGAAGGTGGATTATTGGTAAACAAAATCAGGCAAAAACCGTATTCTATTGTTTTATTTGATGAAATTGAAAAAGCACATCCTTCTGTTTTTGATGTTTTCCTTCAAATTATGGACGAAGGTAAATTGCACGACCGATTAGGAAAAGAAGGTGATTTCTCAAACGCTATTATACTTTTTACTTCAAATATTGGAGCAGATCATATTGTTGAAACTTTTAATAAAGGTCAGATTCCGAGTTCTAATTCTTTAATGGAAATTATGGGGAATTATTTTAGACCCGAATTTTTAGGAAGATTAACAGAGATTGTACCTTTTGCGCCTATCAGTAAAGAAAATGCCTTAAAAATATTTGAAATCCATCTTAAAAAAGAGTTTATGGATTTACTTAAAAATATTAATATAACGGTAGAAATTCCGATGGAAGCCAAACTTTATCTTGCCGAAAGCGGATATAATGCGAAATATGGTGCAAGGCCTATTAAAAGTATTATCAGAAGTCATTTAAGAAGACCTTTGGCCAAGAAAATTATTGCCGGTGAAGTAAAAGACGGTGACACCATAACTGTCATTATCGAAAATGAAGAAGTAAAATGGATTAATCAGGAGTTAATTGATGTTATTGAAAATTAATTGCCAAACTTAATTTTATAAAATAAATAAAATGCCATCTCAAAAATCAATTATGAGATGGCATTTTTATTTTAAGGTTTTTAGAAAATATCTTAGAATTTATAAGTTAATCCAACTCTAAAGTTTCTTGGTTGTTCTGTTTGCCAGTAATAAGCATTAAGATAAGAATAATAAGAACCACTGTAAAGGTATTTATCCAAAATATTGAAAACGTTCGCAGTAACTTTTATTTTTCCGGTTTCATAAGACAAACCTCCATCTAACTTAAAGTAAGACGGTAATTTTTGAAGTCCTACACTCCATGTATCTGTTTGACGTCCGTCAAGAAAAGTTCCTCCAATAGAAGCCCCAAATCCTTTTATTACACCACTTTGAACGGTATAATTCAACCATGCATTTGCAGTATGTTTAGCATATCCGGGCACGATATCTCCAACGTTAATACCTTTAATTGCAGAACTTGTTACGACTGATTCTGTAAAGGCATAATTTGCAATAAGATTAAGTCCGTCGAATAATTTTCCTCTAACATCAAATTCAACACCCTGAGCCCTTTTTTCACCTAACACAATTTTATAAATATCGTTTGGTCCATTGTCGGGATCTGCTGTCAATTCGTTTTCTTTTACAATGCGGTAAGCTGATACCGAAGTATTCCAGGATCCGTCAAACCAATCTTTTTTAATACCGAATTCAATATTGCTACCTGTTAAAGGTTTTACTTTATCTCCATTAGCAATAATACCGGATTGTGGTAAAAAAGCCTGATCGTATAATCCGTAAACGGCTAAATTATCAGTTACAGAAAAACTAATACCTGCACGTGGCGTAATATGGCTGTCTGCCTGAGTTTCACCCCAACTCGTTTGACTTATCCATGTATATCGTGCAGCAAGTGTAACCCTAAGTTTGTTTTGAAAAAAACCAAGTTCATCCTGAGCATAACCAGCAGCATATTCTGATGTCATAATTCCTCCTGCTCGCTGGCTTAGCGGGGTTTCATGATCAAAATTAGGCAATCCGTTTGATGGCGTACCGTAATTTGGATTATTTACATCAAATGGATTGTCTACCGTATCCAGATCATGAGATTGTCCCCAATCTGCCATGTAATCTTTATTTCCTAAATCTATGCCACCTAATACTTTATGCGTTATTGGTCCTGTATTGAATTTTCCGTTAAGGAATATTTGCCCTAAATACATATTACTTTCAGCATCCCAAATACCTACATTTCGTATAATTTCTCCAGCAGCAAGAGTTCCTTCCGGTATACCGTTAAAATCTCTGTCAACCGGACCCGGACCTACCACACCCGGCCAAGAGCTATATCCTTGTTGAATATATTTAAAGTAAGAAGTTTGTGCTGTAAGTTTCCAGTTATCATCAAACTTATGCTCAAACATAAAGTAACCACTATGATCCTGAATATTCGTATCCGGCAATCCTGGTTGTGTCATCGTAAAATCTACCGGCATAGTTGCATATCCTCCTGAATCAGCACCAAATACATAATATGAACCAACTTCAGTCATATTAGCATATTGAAAGTTATATTCGGCAGTAATTTTTGTTTTATCGTCAAGTTGGTATGAAATTACCGGAGCAAGTACATAACGGTTGTTGTGCTCAAATGGTCTGTGAGAACCTTTTTGTTGCGCTGCCCCATTAAATCTATATAATAATTTTCCTTTTTTATCTAATTTACCATCAAGATCAAGACTTACTCTGTAAAAATCATAGCTTCCGCCTAATACAGATACTTCGCCTTTTGTAACTCCTGTTGGTTTTTTAGTAACCACATTATAAAGTCCACTTGGATCACCGCTTGAAAGCATAAATCCTGCAGGTCCTTTTACAAATTCAATATGATCTACAAAACTCATGTCCTCTGTAAGTGGTCCCCAGAAAGATGATACTACGTTAAATCCGTTACGGAAAGCCTGAATTTGAGAACCACGCATTGTAATGTTAGTGTATAAATCTCCCCAATGTTCTAAACGAACTGCACCACTTACGTTACGAATAACTCCATCACTCATACTTGTAATTTGTTGGTCTTTTAAAGTCTGGCCGCTTATAATCTGAATATTTTGTGGAATTTCAAGAACCGGAGTCTGCAAACGCAATGACAAAGAAGGTTTATCCTGCTTGTATTTATTTTTTGTAATAACAACTTCATCAAGATCTTCCTGAGTTTCAGAAAGTGAAAAGTTTTTCGTAGTTGTTTGTTTTCCAGTAACAACAATGTTTTCTTCAATTGGTCTAATTCCTACCGATTTAACTACAATAGTATAGTTAGCCGGTTTTACATTTTTTATTTCGTATAGTCCGTGTTCATTTGTAACGGTATTATACTTTGTACCTTTTAGACTAACAGAAATATTTTCTGCAGGAGTATTTCCGCTTAAAATAACTTTTCCGGTAACTTTTCCTGTTTCCTGACCCAACATTGTTAGTGAGGTTAGAAACAACAAACAAAACAGAATCTTTTTAATGGTTATGATTTTCATTTTGGTATGATGTTTAAATTCTCGGCAAATGTAAATGCTAAAATCGTTTAAAACAAACTATTTTTAATTATTCTAAATAAAAACAATGTGTCTTATAATTTTTCACTAATAAGAAAATATATAGTTGACAAAAGCAACTAAATTTTATATATTTGCTTTTATAATAAAGATCATTTTTTTAATTATGGAAAATACTACTTCAGAAATCAGAAGTTTTAATCGATTTTATACTTCTCATTTAGACATATTAACCCAGCATTATCTTGATAGTGATTATTCGTTAACCGAAGTACGAATCATTTATGAAATCAGTCATCACAAAATAATAACGGCACAAAAAATTACTGAAATCCTTAATCTTGACAAAGGATATTTAAGCAGAATATTAAAACGATTCTTAAAAGAAAATTTAATAGCAAAAGTATCTTCAAACGAGGATAAACGTGCTTTTAATATTGCACTTACAGATTTAGGAAATGAATTATTTAAGTCTTTAAACAATAAGGTTGACGAGCAGATAAAACAAAAAATAGAAAGGCTGAATTTTTCTGAAAAAGATATATTGGTCAATTCAATGCAAACCGTAAAAAAACTATTATCCGAAAAACAATTAGTCCCATCTGATATTACGTATCGTCATCAATTAAATCCGGGAGACATTGGCTATATTATTTATTTGCATGGATATATTTATGGAAAAGAATCTGATTTTTCGAGTGACTTTGAAAAGTATGTTATAAAAACATTCCATAACTTTTTAGAAAATTATTCGGCAGAAAATGATCGTATCTGGATGGCTGAATACAACAATAAAATTATAGGCTGTATTGCTATCCAACATCAAACAAAAGAAGAAGCTCAACTAAGATGGTTTTTATTGGATCCTGCATTTCGAGGATTAGGAATAGGTAAAAAACTTTTAACCGATGCTCTTGATTTCTGCAAAGAGACAAAATTTAAAAACGTATTTCTGCTTACGACAAGCATGCAGAATAAAGCACTGGAAATGTATAAACAAGCAGGATTTACGCTTACAGAATCTACAGAAGTAACGCAATGGGGAAAAACATTTCAAGATGAACGCTATGATCTTAAACTGTAAATTTTAAACCAAATTAATACTCAATAATGCTATATAAATTGAATCTCTTTAAAATGGACATGAAAGATATATAGCATAATTATCTTCAAAATAAAAATTGCAACTTTATAGGTTTTGAAAATAAGATCTCTATATTTGCAACCAAGTTGCGTTAATTTACGCAAAGATTTCCAAAAATCAAGAATGAAAAAGAAAATTATAATTATTAATTTTTTAATCTCTTTTACCGTATTGTTCGCAATGCTGTTTCAGACTGTCCATTCTTACGAGCATGTTTACAGGCAATTAACAGAGAAACATTGCGATCACAAATATACTGCGCATAAAAATCAAATAACACACGCACATTCCGTTGAAAATCATTGTCCTATTTGTCATTTTACATTTAGTACTTTTATTCCAAACTCATTTCATTCCTTATCATTTCAAAAAATAAATGTTGTAACAACGCCTGTTTTCTTTTATAAAACAGTTGCATCAACATTTTTCAAAGGAAGCCTTTTTGCTTTAAGAGCGCCTCCTTCCCTATTTTAGTTTACTGCATTTTTATATCGAAAATCATCTTTTGCTTTTGTTTTTAAAATAAAGGCTGAATCCTATTTTTTGTTTTTCTTTTTGAAAGATAAAATAGAAAAAAGCTATAAAACTTTCGCAGTAAACAATTCCGTTTCTTTTTAGAAAACCCCGAATCAAAGCCCATACAAAGGTTTTTGGTACAGGATGACTATTCTTATTTCAAAAAAATCAAACCCAAATAAATATAAAACTATGCTTATAGCAGAAAATCTAACCATGAAATATGGCGATAATATCGCTTTGAATGCGCTAAACTTAACGATTAAAGAAGGTGAAATTTTTGCTCTTTTAGGACAAAATGGAGCCGGAAAAACTACTACTATAAATTTATTTCTGGGCTTTATAAAACCAACCGGAGGCGAAATTAAAATTAATAATATTTCGGTTGTCACCGATGCTGATAAAACCAAAAAAGATGTGGCCTACATTCCTGAAACAGTAATGTTATACCCAAATCTTACGGGAATTGAAAACCTGAAATTCTTCTCCTTTCTTGCCGGATTTAAATATTCGACCGGAGAACTGACTTATTTTTTAACGAAAGCCGGATTACAAGTAACGGCGCACGATCAAAATCTGGGCGGATATTCTAAAGGAATGCGACAAAAAGTAGGCATCGCTATTGCCATTGCAAAAAGAGCAAAAGTGTTATTGTTAGACGAACCTACAAGTGGCTTAGACCCAAAAGCTTCAAACGAATTTTCTCAAATCCTGAAAGAACTTTCTGCAGACGGAACAGCGATTTTAATGGCAACCCATGATATTTTCAGAGCAAGAGAAGTTGCCACACACATTGGAATCATGAAACAGGGAAATCTTGTTACGATTATCGAGGCAGCTAAAATCTCTGCCAACGAACTTGAAGATTTGTATTTACAAACCGTTTAAAAAGGAAAATTTTCCATCCATATAAAATGAAACATTTATTTATATTTCTGTTTTTAGTCATTAGTTCGGGTTATTTGCAAGGGCAAACCGTTAATGAAAAAATTAAAGACAGCATCGCCAAAGATTCTATCAAAATGCAGCGAAACGAATTGCAAACTGTTGAAATTGTTGGTCGTTCTACCAAAAAATACAATAGCGATTATTCGTTTGCAGCAACCAAAACAGCTGCGCTTAACAAAGATATTCCACAATCTATTTCGACGGTTACCAAAGAGTTAATTGCAGACAAAGCTGCATTTTATCTTGCCGATGCCGTAAAAATGACCAGCGGTGTAATTCCGGCAAGTTATTACAATCAATACACCATTCGTGGAATTAGCCAGAATGAAGAAGGTCAGATTATTAACGGAATGCGAACACGTCAATATTATTTTCTACAGCCTTTAACAAGCAATATTGAACGCGTAGAAGTCATCAAAGGCCCGTCGAGCGCCACATTTTCATCTGTAGATCCGGGCGGAAGCATCAATTTGGTTACTAAAAAACCTTTGGCCGTTGATCGAAAAGAAGTGAGTTTGAGTGTGGGAAGTTTTAGTACTTTTCGCGGAGCTTTAGATTTTACAGGACCTTTAAACGAATCTAAAACCTTATTATATCGTGTAAATGCAGCGTATCAGGAAGCAAAATCATTTCGTGATTTGGTAGGTAATAAATCGTATTTGATCTCACCGTCTTTCAGTTATATTCCAAACGAAAAAACCGCTATTAATACTGAATTGATCTTAAGCGACATGACCGGAATTCTTGATCGCGGGCAACCCATTTTTGGGGCTGTTGCCGGAGTTACCAATTTAAATAAAACCCCAATTAGCCTGAATCTGGGCGCACCAAGTGATTTTTTTAAATCGAAAGAAATGATTTTCACAACCAATTTTGCTCATAAATTCACTTCTAAAATTGGTTTTAATGCTTCGTACATGAAACAATCCTGGACAGAAAATCTTCAGGAACACAGAACTACAAATGGTTTTGCCGTTGACATAAACAATCAGCCAGTTACAAGTTTGGCGATGATGCAATTTGTGCAGCGTCAGCAATATTGGAATGTTGATAATTTGACTGCTTTTTTAAATTTCGATTTAAAAACCGGAAAACTGAAACATAAATTATTAACCGGTTACGATTTAAGCAGCTGGAACAAAACCAAAGGCGGCGGACAAAATGCGGCAAGAGGTTATTTATTGAAAGATGGTTCTGTAGCAAGTTCGTTTGTTTTGGCAAATGCTGGCAATTATCAAACTACCACAATTGACGGCGTTGTGTTGCCAAAACCAAACGTGAATTATTTTAATTTGAATAATCCAACTTATACCGTTCGAAGTGCAGATGATTATACGTTGAATGTTCGAACAGCGTTACCATCTGCATTAACCACAACCAATGCGATTTATATTCAGGATATGATTCAGTGGGAAAAATTTACTTTTTTATTGGGTTTAAGAAACGAATGGTTTGAGGATATTACGAATTACGAAGCCAACAACGAATTAACGGTTAAAAAAACAGCTTTGTTGCCACGCGTTGGTATAACGTACGCCGTTAACAATGCTATAAATGTTTATACAACTTATCTAGAAGGATATCAGCCTCAATCGAATACGGTGACTTTAATGCCGCAAACAGGAACTTTACCTGCCGGAAGTTTATTTGATCCGCTTGAAAGTAATTTGAAAGAAGTTGGACTAAAAGCAACTTTTCTTAATAATACAATGAGTTTTAATGCAGCGGTTTACGAGATTAATCAGCGTAATATTTTGATGAATGCGAATGATCCTGTAAATCCTGATTTATTGGTAACCCGAGGTGCTGAAAGAAGCCGTGGTTTTGAGTGTGATTTGGCAGGTTATATTACGCCGGATTGGCAAATTAATGCATCATACAGTTATATCGATGCCAAAATTATGAATGATCGCGATGCATCTTTGATTGGTGCCAGAAAACAAAACACACCAAAAAACAGTGCCAATTTATGGACGAGATATAATTTTAATTCAGATTCTGCCTTCAAAGATTTAGGAATTGGTTTTGGAATGCAATACCAAAGCAGTAAAATTCCGTGGTTTACCAGAGATTTTACTATTCCTGATTTTACCGTTTTTGATGCCGCTTTATATTATAAACCTAACAAAAGTAATTTGCAGATTGCTGTAAATGCCGGTAATATATTCAATAAAACCTATTGGTTAGGCGCTCAAAACTATTTGAGATTATTTCCCGGAATGCCGCGAAATGCAACGCTTACCGTAACTTATAAATTTTAATCTGTAACTATGTCATTACACGCAGAAAAATTAATAGCCCAACATTTTAGAAAATCTGTTTTTAAAAATCCGGCTATTTATATTATTACCATTTTTATTGGTACTTTATTGCTTTACGCTGCTTTTTCGGGTTGGCAAAATTATACCAATCAAAATGAAACCAGCGAAAAATACCAGCACGAATCGAGAGAAGACTGGTTGAAAAATCCGGATAAAAACCCACACCGAATGGCACATTACGGAAACTTTGCTTTTAGAAAAAGTACTCCGTTAAGTGTTTTTGAATTCGGAATGGAACCGTTTTTCGGGAACGCTATATTTCTTGAAGCGCACAAACAAAACACAGCCAATTTTTCTGAAGCAGGATTTTCTAACAGCATGCTTCGTTTTGGGGAAATCAGTATTGCGATGGTTTTGCAAATTCTGTTGCCTTTATTAATCTTTTTTATCGGATTTAATGCCGTTGCCGCCGAAAGAGAAAACGGAACTTTAAAACTAATTTTGAGTCAGGGAATCAATTGGAAACAACTTTTACTGGGCAAAACTTTAGGAATCGTTTCCGTAATCATGATGCTTTTTATTCCAACCATAATTATTCTTGTTTTTGTCTGGTTGTTGCTTCAAAACTTTAGCATTTCGGCAGACGAAACGATCAAAATGATCTTGTTTGTGTTATTTCATTTTATATATCTGATATTTTTCTGCGCGATTGCCGTTTTGGTTTCTGCTTCAAGCAAAACCTCAAAAAAAGCGTTGGTTTCGTTAATCGGGATTTGGTTGATTTTTACGATCATTTTACCGAGAACAACACAGGCAATTGGCGCTTATATTTATCAGGCGCCGTCAAAAATACAATTCAACAGCGATATCGAAAAAGATATTCTTAAACAAGGCGACAGTCATAACCCAAATGATCCGCATTATAAAGCGATTAAAGATTCATTGCTTCGGGTTTACAAAGTCGATTCTGTTCAGAAATTGCCTTTTAATTATTCCGGTTTTATTATGACCGAAGGCGAAAAAATCAGTTCTCATATTTATAACAAACATCTCGAAGATTTGCTTCAGATTTACAAAAAACAAAACAGTTTTTCGAAAACAGTTTCATTTGTAAATCCATACATCGCCATGAAGAATTTATCGATGGGATTATCAAATACAGATTATGATTCTTATATCGATTTTCAGAAACAAGCTGAAGTTTATCGTTATACTATGGCGCAAAAAATGAACGCTTTACAAATAAAATATATCAGCAATAATAAAGCTAAACCAGCTGTAATTGGCAAAGAACATTGGGCTGATATACAAGAATTTCATTATGAACCCAAAGGTATTTTTGATGTTTTAAAAAGCGAAATCATTTCTATAATCTCAATTATTCTCTGGATTAGCCTGCTGTTCGTTTTCATTAAAATAGCCGCTAAAAACCTTAAAGCCATTTAATATGCTAGCATTATTATTTAAAAATTTCATACGATCGAAAGGGACAAAAATTGGCTTGCTTTTTTTGTTGCTTATCGCTTTTATAAGTCTTTTAATTGGACAACAGTTTCAGCAAAAGCAAAGCAAAAACATCACAGAAGCAGCCGTTTACCAAAAGGAACATATTGCCAGGAATGCAAAATATCATAAAGATGAAATGGGACTTCTGCTCTATTACATCAAATTTTATTTGGCCAATAAAACACTTCCAGTAAACAGTTTAGCAATTGGTCAGCGCGATGTAAATCCGTCGATACAAAGTGTAACGATTCGGGGTTTAGAAGCCCAGAAATATGATTCAGAATTAAACAATCCGAGTAATTTATTGTTGGGAAATATCGATTTTAGTTTTGTACTTATTTATCTTTTTCCGCTTTTGATTATCGCTTTTACTTATAATATCGTTTCCGAAGAAAAAGAATCAGGAACCTGGAAAATTGTAGCCACACAAAGTGATAATACATTTCTCTATATTCTGAAATTATTCTATATCAGAATTTTAAGTTTGATTATTCTATTAACAATTGTTCTTTTTGTTGCAGTTTTCTTTTTAGAAATTCCATTAGATAAATCCTTTTTCACCTTTTACATTCTAAGTATTTTATACATTCTTTTTTGGTTTTCCGTTTGTTTTTATATTGTTTCATTACAAAAGAATTCGAACTTTAATGCCGTTATTTTATTAACGATTTGGTTGTTTATGATTATCATTTTACCGGCAACAATCAATACGTATATTGTCAATAAATATCCTGTTCCAGAAGCTTTAGAATTAACTTTAAAACAAAGAAATGCGTATCATGAAAAATGGGATATGGATAAGAAAGTTACGATGGAAAAATTCTACAAGCATTATCCGCAATTTAAAAGTTATGTTTTGCCAGATACAGAATTTAGCTGGCTTTGGTATTATGCCATGCAGCAAATGGGCGACGATGAATCTGCAATTCAGTCAAAAGAATTAGAAACAAAACTTGAACAGCGAAATCAGGCCAGTCATTTGATCGCGCAGTTTGTACCAACGTTGCATACGCAAATTCAGTTAAATGAAATTGCAAAATCTGATCTTGAAAACCAGCTTTTATTCCTGAAAAAAACAAAAGAATTTCATGAAAAAATGAGGTTATATTTCTATCCCAAAATATTTGATAACGCAGCGGTAGAAAAAGAAAACTGGTCGAAATTTAAAGTCGAAACTTTTAGCGATGAATCTGAAATAAGTTTTGCAAAAGCCTTTTTGCCATTGCTTATTTTCAATTTACTTTTGATTGGTTTAGGATGGAGAAATTTTAAGTTTAAAGCCTTTTAACCACAAAAAGCGCAAAGATTAACGCAATCCCAAAGCCTCGGAACGCAAAGTTTTTATATAAAGCTGCGTCCCGGGGCTTCATGCTTTTGTATAAACTTCGAAAGACCAAAAGGTTTACGTACTTTGCGATAAATTAATAACGTTTTTAATATTTTAGTCAAGTTTAAGTATTCCTTCAATGAAAAAAACAATCATTATAAGTGTTATCATCATTATACTATTATACGCCTTTAAACAATTAATATATAATCCCTATAAATGGAAAAAAGCGGTTAATACTCCGGAACACAAATTGCAATTAGGAAGCTTTATTTTTAGTAAACAAAGAGGACCAAATGGCAGTCAAAGTATCGAAAACAAATATTTTATTTTTAAAGTAATAGAAATCAATGGCGATTATGTCAGACTTTCTGTAATCAGGCAATTATCGCAAAAAAATAAACTTTTGCAGTCTGATTTTTCGATGACAAAAGACGCTTATAAAGATTTGAAACAGAATATTAAAAAACTCACCATTACTCCAATAATAAGAGAAGATTTGTATAAAGAAGGCGCATCGTATACTATAAACGATTATTTATTAGGCAAATATCCATCTCTGGCAAAATCAAGATATTATTTTGAAGAGCTTCCTGAGAATAGAAAAAATCTTCCGTTGCCTGCTGACGGGTTCGAAAGGCAGGAATATTTTACGATGTTATATTCAAAACAAGAAATTATTAAAAATGCTGAACTTGTGCCCTGGATCTTGAACAATAGTCCTAATCCTGAATTAGCGCCGAGATTATCAAAAAACATAGACCTGATTCTGAATTGATTTTCACCATAATATTTTTTAAACCATATAAGTGATATAAGTTCATTTAAAGCTTTGTGTTTTTAGACAATCTTTTTTGATTTTTTTTTATTACGACTGCTTTTAACGGATTAAAATCCATTCTACGCAAACAAAATCGCCAATCTTTACGGAGTTTCTAGTGTGATCTTTCCTTCGTCAAGATGACAAAAATGCTACGACAAAAACAAACGTATAACTTAAAATGAACTTATATCACTTATATGGTTTAAAAATTTACGCATATTCTGAATAAATTTTTCTGGATTGTTCTTTATTTGAATTTTATTTAGAATTAATATAAATAATATTTTACATTTGCCGCATTCTAAGCAATTTCGGGTGGTTTTAATAAATTACTTATATTGCTTCTCAAAAATGAATTCCAGTAAATGAGCGATAATACCAGTTTTGAATCTAATCTTTTTGAATCTTTTAAAAAAGGAGATCAGGCTGCGTTTACTTATTTCTACGATAAATATTTTAGAAGAATTCAATCTTTTAGCGTTCAGTTTATTTATGATAAAGACGAGGCTGAAAATCTTGCTCAGGAAGCTTTGGTTTATTTATGGCAAAACAGAGAAAGTGTCGAATCTATAAACGGCATACAAGCTTTTCTTTATACTTACGCCAAATCGAAATGTTTAAATATGATTCGTCACAATAAAGTGAAAGATAAATTTAAAAGCGATGTTTTAAATCAAAAAGAAAGAGAACTTGATATCGAAATCTTAAACTCGATTCAGTTTGATACTTTAGAATTAACCGAATTAGAACGTATTATTCACGAATCTATCAACGATCTTCCACCAAAAACCCGCGAAGTTTTTATAAAAAAGCGGTTTGAGAATAAAAAAAATGCAGAAATAGCCGCAGAAATGGAAGTTACCTTAAAAGCTGTCGAAGCCCACATGACAAAGGCTTTGAAGATTTTAAAAACCAAATTATCTGATTATTTATTTTTAATTTTCATCCTTATTTGTAATAATTAAAAATAAAGGGTAGGGTTTTTTATTTCTGAAGTGTACTTACTAAAACGAGAAGTTTAAAAACTCATATATGACATCTGAAATTATTTATAAATATCTTTCTAACGAAGCTTCAGAACAAGAAGTTCACGCACTTTTTGAATGGATTGATGCTTCTGAAGAAAATAAAAAGCATTTTATAAATTTAAAAAAGACCTGGGCAATAGCTTCATTATCTGACGATATTAAAAGTGATGCTGCTCCGGTAATTTCAATTAAAAAGAAAAATAAAGTGGCAATCTATTTAAAATTTGCTGCGGTATTTTTAGTTCTTTTTGGCTTAACAAAACTGGCTTTTAATTTTACTCAAAAAACAAAATCTAAAGAAATTGTTTTAGAATTAGCCGATGGAAGTTCTGAATCTATCACCAAAAACAATCAATCTACATTAGTAAATGATAAAGGTGATTTGATTGCTAAAAAATTTCCAAACGAAATTATTTATTTCGGAAAAGTTCAGGATGAAAAGGTTTTATACAACTCGCTTACTGTTCCTTACGGAAAAAGATTCAAACTTATACTTTCTGATGGAACTGTCGTAAGTTTAAATTCAGGAACCACTTTAAAGTATCCGGAACAATTTGGCATTAACGGAAAAAGAAATGTTTTCCTGACGGGGGAAGCTTTTTTTGAAGTTACCAAAGACAAACAACATCCTTTTATTGTAAATGCAAATCAGGTTGATATTGAAGTTCTTGGAACTAAATTTAATGTGAGTGCTTATCCTGAAAACCCAACGGTTAATAGTGTTTTGGTTGAAGGAAGTATTCAAATATCTGAAATTGCAGATACTTCGAACTCAGTTTTATTAGCGCCAAACCAAATGGCAACCTGGCAAAACAATTCGAAAAAATTTGTTACAAAAGCAGTTGATGCAACCTTTTATTCAGCGTGGACAAAAGGAGAACTTGCTTTTAAAGACACTCCATTTTCTACTATTGCCAAAATAATTCAGCGAACGTACGACGTTGAAATTATTAATGAAAATGCTGTTTTGGCGAAACAGAGTTTTACGGGAACTATTAAAATCAGTGAGTCTAGTGTCGAAAATATTTTAGAACTTTTAAAACGCGACACGCCATTTAATTATACTATTAAACAAAACACCATCATCATCACCAACCAGCCATAACTTAAACTAAACATGACATTTTCTATACCCAATTTAAGAAAAATTCTATTTTTCTTAGCCCTGCTTTTATCCTGTTTTAAAGGTTTTTCTCAAAATAAATTAATCACTTTAAACGTAAAGAACAAACCTATAAGTTTGATAATCAAATCGATTGAAGAACAAAGTGATTTTAGGATTATTTATAATGCCAGAAAAATTGATGCTGATCAATTGGCTGATATTAATGTTCAGAATGCGACTTTAGAAACGGCTTTAACGCAGTTATTCAACGGTAAAAACATTTCATTTTATATTCAGAAAAAACAGGTTTTATTAACCAACGCTGCTCCTGCTGAAACTTCTAATACGCAGGAAACAGAAAGATTTATTAGTGGAATTGTTTATAATGCAAAAGATAAACTTCCGCTTCCGGGAGCAACAATACGTGTTCTTGGCACCGGAATGGGCGCAATAACAGACTTTAACGGTAAATTTGTTTATCAGTTAAAAGGAAATAATATTCAAAACATTGTGCTTGAAGTTTCATTTTTAGGAATGCAGACTCAGACTCAAAAAGCAGATCATAAAACAACGTTTGTTTTTAATCTTGAAGAAATAACGGATGAATTAAATCCGGTTGTAATCACTTCATCTTACGGAACTACAAAACTAAAAGAGGAAATTGTTGGGAGTATTTCTACTTTAAATGCGAAGGATATTGCCGTAGAACAGGCTTCTGAAAGTTTTGACAAAATGATTACGGGGCAAATTGCCGGAGTTTTAGTTGAAAACACTTCGGGTGTTGGTGGTCCCGTAAAGATTAATATTCGTGGACAAGGAACTTTACCTTCGTTTACAAATGCAAGAACGGGAACTTCTACGCAACCGCTTTTTATTGTTGATGGTATTGTAATGAGTGAAGAATCTGGCTTAGACGCTACTTATTTTACCGGAAATGGTGATTCTGCAGAGAACTTTTCTAATCCGTTAATGAAAATTGCTCCGGAAAATATCGAAAGTATTTCTGTTTTAAAAGATGCTGCCGCTGTTGGTATTTATGGTGCTGACGGTGCAAACGGTGTAATATTAATTACGACAAAAAAGGGTAAAAAAGGTAAAACGCAATTTGGCTTTTCAAATCAGCTTGGTATTTCATCAGCAATTAATCAAATTAAATATTTAAACGGAGAACAATATACGGAGTTGCGAAACGAATATGTAAAAAATACATCTCCGGGAAGTGTGCCTACTGCTTATAATGGTATTAATACTGATTGGTTTGATTTGCTAAACCGAACTGGTGTTTATAATAAGTATAACTTTAATGTTTCGGGATCTACATCAAAATTTTCATACCGTACTAATATCAGCTATACAAAAATAGATGAGCCTCAAATGGGCAATAATTTGAAACAATTAAACGCTGGAATTAATTTAGGGTACAGTCATAAAAAACTGGATATAAACTTAATGCTTAATCCTAGTTTTATTCAAAAAGATGCACCAAATATCTTTTATTCTTTTGCTTACCTTCCTACTCTTTCTCCTTATAATGCAGATGGTTCTTATTCGTATTTAGGCGCAAGCGGTGTTACGAGAGGAAATCCTCTTGCAGCTATTGAACAGAACAAAAATGAAACTAATACTTATGGCATTTTAGGAAGTTTAAATATTGGTTATCAAATTAATAAAGCCCTAAGATTCTCTACTCTTTTTGGACTTGATTATACCGATAAAGAACAAGATCGCTATTTTTCTGGTGAAAATGAAAGCGGACAGTTTCTAAGTACGTTTACATTAGGCGGAAATACTTACTCAAGATGGGGACGCAGGCTTATAAATCAAAGAAATTCTACAAAATGGAACTGGCAGGGACAACTTTTGTTTGACAAGCAGCTGAATGAAAACCATGCTATAGATGGCGTTATTGGTTTTGAACTTGCTCAGGACAAAACAGATTTCAATTATAAATCTGCAGTTGGTTTTGTGAATCCAAATCGAATTAATGCAATTTCAGATGCTATAATTGATGATAATCCGAATACTCCGTTGGATGAGTCAAAAAACAATCAAACTTTTGGAGATGATATCAATTATAATTCGAGAGTTTCAGCATTTTCTCAGGTAAATTATAATTACAAAAAACGTTATTACTT
Source organism: Flavobacterium sp. LC2016-13 (assembly GCF_009707955.1). Taxonomy (GTDB): domain Bacteria; phylum Bacteroidota; class Bacteroidia; order Flavobacteriales; family Flavobacteriaceae; genus Flavobacterium. Next base: position 293,001 of record NZ_WMDQ01000003.1, read on the forward strand.
TTTAGCCAATTTCCGTCGTGACGAAAGTTCTGTTTTTGGCGATGATACCAATGTTGCCAATAATGGCGGAGCTGGTGTAAGCTGGATTTTAAGTAATGAAAAATTTCTTAAATCGAATTCGTGGATTGATTTCTTAAAATTAAAAGCGAGTTACGGTACAACAGGAAATTCAAGAATTGGTTCTTACAGATCAAAAGGTTTGTATACGATTCATCAAAATGGTTATAACGGTCTGGATGGAGCTGTTACGGATTTACCACCAAACGGAAATTTGAGCTGGGAAAAGAACACTAAATTCAATACCGGAATCGATTTTAATATTTTCAACAGACTTGATTTTTCTGTTGAATATTACTATAACGATTTGAGTGATTTAATTACAACTAGAGATATACCTACTGAAACAGGTTATAGTTCGCTTCAATTAAATGCTGCAAGTATGTATAATAAAGGTTTTGAATTTTCTGCAAGAATTAAATGGGTTAAAACCGATTCGTTTAAGTGGACATCTTCATTTAATATTTCAACAGTAGAAAATAAGGTTACAGATTTAAAAGGTTTAGGAAGCGATTATTCTCAGGCCGAAGTAGCTCTTGCACAAAAAGTAGGTTACAGTACTACAACAATATGGGGTATAAAATGGGTTGGAGTTGATCCTGCAACAGGAAGAGATCTTGTAGAAAAAAATGGAAAAATATATGATGCGATGACTTACAAATCTTTATATACTATAGCAGATTGGGAACCAATTGGAGACAGTCAGCCAGATGCTTTTGGAGGTTTTTATAATAGTTTTACATTTTATAACAATCTTGTTTTAGCGGTAAGAGGAGATTTTCAAATTGGAGGAGATTTCTTAGCACAAGATGTTCTTATCGATAAATACTCGAATACTTCTAACAGAAACCTTTCTGTAAATGCAGATGATCACTGGAGAAATCCCGGAGATATTGTAACACAATCTGCAGTTGCCAATTCGCCAATCATGGCAAATCTTAGTAAATATGTTTATGATGCTACCTATATAAGATTGAGCAATATTAATTTGAGTTATAATATACCTCTGAAAAATACATTTCTGGATGCGCTTTCTGTATTTGCAGATGCCACAAATGTAGCGTATTGGTACAAAGAAAAAAGCCCAAAAGGAATGAACGGAATACGAGAGTTTAATTATACTTATCCGCAAGCCAGAACAATCTCGCTTGGAATGAATGCTAAATTTTAAGACAATGAAATATTTAAAATATATAACAATTGCAATCCTGATTTTTTCAGTACAAAGCTGTAGTGATTTTTTAGAACAGGAACCTGGAAAAAAAACTTCTATAGATGAACTTTTGCAGAATAAAAAAGGCGTATTAACAGCTTTAAATGGTCTTTATCGTGATGTCGAAGCCAATACAAGAGGCGAACGTTATGCAGTTTATGCTGATTTACAAGGAGGAAATATAAAGTTTACTCCCACTTCATCAGGAAGCAGCAGAGGACAAATTACGCCGGGAACTAATATTAAAGACGCATATTCTTTTGAAGATTTAGCCGATACAAGCAACTTTCAATCATTTTATGATGATGGTTATAATATCATTAATGAGGCAAATTTAATTTTAGAATATACACCATCATTAAGCGATGCGACTGATAGTGAAAAAAATGAAATAATTGCCGAAGCTTTGACTATAAGAGCTTATACACATTTTTTATTATCATTAATCTACAGCCAAAATTACGGTTATACGCCAAATGCATCACATTTAGGTATTGTGTACAATACAGAATCTATTAAAGCAGGCTTAAAATATCCGGCAAGAAAAACGGCTGCAGAAACCTATTCTTTAATTATTAATGATTTAAAAACGGCTTTAAGTAATTATTCTGACAGTTCAGGTTTAACAGGACCATCTTACTCATTCTTCAATAAAAATAATACAAAGGCGCTCCTTGCAAGAGTTTATCTTCATAAAAATGATTGGGCAAATGCTTATGAAACAGCAAATAATGTCATTACAAATTCCGGTTTTACATTAGTAAATTCTTCTGATCTTATAGCACAATGGTCACAAACAGATCTTCCACTTTCTGAAACATTATTAGAATTTTCAATTCCAAAAGATTCAGAAGGTACCGTAGGAGCATCAATGTCTTCTTATTTTGGGTATAATGGAACAAATTATGCCAAATATGTAGCATCAAATGATTTATTAGATTTATACGAAACTAACGATTTAAGAAAGCAATTATTTTTTACTGCTTCACTTTCAACTTTAGTAAACGGTGTAATTGTTGGGGCAAATTACAATTTTACTACAAAGTTTCAGGACAACGCTGGTTATGTAGCTTTTAGATTAAGTGAAATGTACTTAATTCGTGCCGAAGCTGCTCTTGAAACCAATAGACCTGATCTTGCAATGGATGATATCAATACGATTCGTGCACGCGCAAATGCTACTTTACTAACAAACACAACGAATTTAAAAGATAATATTCAATTAGAAAGAAGAAAAGAATTATGCTTTGAAGGACATTTGTTTTTTGATTTGACTCGTCATCAAAAAGGAATTACCAGAAACGATGGTTGTATTGCTAACAATTGCTCCATAACGTATCCGTCTCTAAAATTTGTACTGCCAATACCAACTTTCAATATTAATCTTAATGAAAACTTACAGCAAAATGAATCATATTAAGATATTCAGCATATTAGCTCTGACAGCGTTAATTATTTCTTGTTCAAAAGATGATTATAAATTAGGCTCAGAAATCGATCCTCATTTAAGGTTTAATTTTTTGGTGAAAAGTGATAATACACCTTTAGAATATCCTGCAATAAACGCAGCTTTAGTTCCTCAGTCGACTTATGTAAACAAATCTATAAAAACATTAAAAGTTCCTGTTGCACTAACAACACATTCTTTAAAAGATGCGGTTACGGCTAATTTTAGCACTAAAATAGTTGGTGACAGTGAAGGTTTTAGATTAAATCCGGTTAACGAACTTGTTTTTCAGGGAAATAAATTAACGGATACTATTTTTATTTCTTTTGATAAAAGATGGGCAGCCAATCAAAGTATTACTTTAAAACTTGAAACAGTATCAGATCCTGCTATTCATATTGGAAATTTAAATACTGAATATGTAAATGATACTTTCAAAATTGATTTAGCTACAATAGCAACTAATTATACATTTCCTGTAAACCGATTTGTTATTAAAGGAGAAGCTGGTGAAAAATTCGATTTTGAAGTAAATTTCCCAAATGGATATTTTCCTTCTGAAATGGAAAATCTTGAGATTTTTAAATTTTTAGATGGATTTAATTATTCCCTAACTCATGATGATTTTAAAGAAAACAGCAATTCGGTTACTTATCATTTTACCCTTTTAGAAAACATTCAAAATGATGATGTTTATTATGAATCGAGTATTTCGCTGGTAAATGCCGGAGATTACACGGCAACAGGAAATATAATTCTTCAGATTGTAAAACCTATCAAATCTACAAGAGATATAAATGCAAATCCTGCATCTAAGTTTTATGATTTATCAAATCAGTTTTACCTGACTTATGGCGAAACATGGTTTGACAAAAGTGGTGTTTGTGCCTGGCAGGCTTATAATGCCTTTACATTTCCTATTGTAGTTACAAAAGATCATGAAAATGCTATTTTATACAGCGATAAGGGAACTGCAAACCCTAATGATGATGTTTATCACGACGCCTTCAGAATTGGATTTAATGTTGCTTCAGGAACAAATACTACAAATTCATTCAACTTAAAAAGATGGTTTAGCAATGAAAGTACAACCGGAGCAAATTCTCCTGGTTTCAACATTACATCGGCTTTAGAATTTTTCCCTGAAAATGGAAACAGTAAAACAAACGGAAATGTTTTAGTAATTCCACAATACATTACCATTATGGGAACTAATAAAAATAGTCACAGCATTGCTATTTCGGGAGCCGGAACATACAAAGAAATCAGTACAGGTTTATTTGAAATTTCTTTTGAATTAAAACTAACTAATGATGAACTTTTTGGAGGAACCGTTACTGCACAATATAAAATGTACAATAACAAAACTTACCCAAAACCGACAGCGTTAAGTATTGATTGTCCAAAAGAAGTTGATCTTTAAGTTTTAAATAAAAAATAAATTAGTTTCAAGTTGATGCAGAACATGAAACCTGAAACTTAAAACAAAAAACAAATTGAAAAAAATAATTTTCCCTATTCTATTCCTACTGATTTTAACTGCTTACAAAAGCGTTGAACAACCGGATTATATTGATATTACAGAATTGCGAAAACTGTATTCCAGTGGAGATTCATCGAAATGGCCCGCTGCAGCATTACATGAAAGCATAGACAAAAAAGCATTTCAGGATATTGGAGTGCTTTCTGCTGTTCCATATCCTGAGTATAATCCGTATTCGAAAGAGAAAGAAGCTTTGGGGAAAATATTATTTTTTGATCCAAGATTATCAACGAGCGGACAAATTGCCTGCGCTTCCTGCCATAATCCTGAATTGGGCTGGACAGATAATTTAACGCGTTCCTTTGGTCATGATCGTCAAACGGGAAAACGTAATTCGATGACGATTTTAAACTCGGCGTATGCCAAAACTTTATTTTGGGACGGACGTGCATCAAGTCTTGAAGATCAGGCGCAGTTTCCGATTGGTGATCCGTTAGAAATGAATGAAAAACTAACAATCGCGGTTGATAAAATTGCCAAAGTAAAAGGTTATAATTCTTTATTTCAAGCTGCTTTTGGAGATAAAAAAGTTTCATTGCAAAGAATTCAATATGCGATTGCCACTTTCGAAAGATCCATCAATAGTCCGAAAAGTAAATTTGATCAGTTTGTTAGCGGAAAATCTGAAGCTTACACCGATTCACAAGTAAAAGGTCTGCATTTGTTCAGAACCAAAGCGCAATGCATCAATTGTCATAATACACCTTATTTTAGTGACAATCAGTTTCATAATGACGGACAGACTTTATTTGGAACAAAAAATGAAGATTTCGGTCGTTATAATGTGACCAAAGATGTAAAAGATATTGGCAAATTCAGAACGCCAACGCTCCGTGAAGTTGGAAATACAAGACCGTGGATGCATCACGGACATTTTCCGTCTCTCTTAGATGTTGTTGAATTGTACAATGGCGGAAATCCTTCTCCTGTTCAGAAAAAATATTTGGGAACCGCAAGAGATTCCCTGATTCCAAAAGTAGATCCAATGTTGAAAAAACTAGATTTAAGCAAAGATGAAATCACTGATCTTTTGGCTTTTATAGAAACATTGAGTACGCCAACAAGAAGAATTATGATTCCGGAAATGCCAAAGTAAAAACTTAAAAATATTAGTGAATCATCCCCAGAATTCACCATTCAAAAGTCTATTTCATTATTTGAAATAGGCTTTTTTTATTTTTCTAATGTTAAGATTTACGCAAAAGTGTGTCATTTCGACCAAAGGGAGAAATCACATCCAGAGAGCAACGCATTGTAAACACATAGCAAACCCGACAGTCCCGAAGCCTTGGGATTAAAAACCTGTCAGGTTTAACGGTAAACTTTGTGTACAAACGTTATGTGATTTCTCCTCCGTCGAAATGACACAAACTTTGTCTTAATTCATTTTTTTTGCCTTAACCAAAGAACTAATTAACTTAAAATAAAACACTTAAGCTCATATATCCGAATTTTTAATTTGTATTTTCGTTTTAGCAAAAAAATATTTTTCCTAATAAATAAGCCAAGAATGAAACACTATTTATTTTTTACAATAGTATTTTTTCACTGCATTTGTCTCAAAGCTCAAACAGACAATCGTTACGAGGCGCTTATTGCTGAGGCGTCTTTATTTCATCTTCAAAAAGATTATAAAAATGCGATTACAGTTTTTGAAAAAGCATTTTTACTACAACAACCAGATGCATTAAATGCTTACAAAACTGCAGGAGTTTATGCTTTGGATGAAAATAAAAATGAAGCTTTTCTATATTTAAATTTAGCTTTGGATAAAGGCTGGACAGAAAATGATAATTTATTAATTGATCCTTACTTTGATTTTCTACGTAATAATTTTAAGAATGAATGGACATTAATTGTAGAGAAAGCTAAAAATAAAGAAATGCAATATGAGAAAACATTAAAATTTCCGGCATTGCGAAAAGAGATTAATTTAATGACTATTAATGATCAAAAATTAAGGTTCAAAAAGAGTCAGACTAATAATGCTGCACAATTAGATTCAATCAATCAAGAGATTAACAATTCAGATTACAAAAATCTGATTCGGGCCAAAGAAATTATTAAAAAATATTCCTGGCCAAAAATATCAGAAATAGGCAAAGATGGAGAAAATAATTTCTGGCTAATTATTCAACATGGTGATCAGGACATTCTATTTCAAAGATTGGCTTTAACCGAAATGAAAAAATTACTGGCAACTACAGAAATTGATAAAGAAAATTATGCTTTTTTGTATGATCGTGTTCAATGCAACCTCAACTATAAACAACTTTATGGAACTCAGGTCAACTGGACTGAAAATGGAAAGGCTTCTGGTTTCAGACCCATTCTAAAAGAAGATTTAGTGGATAAAAGACGAAGTAATTTGGGACTTTTACCTTTAAAAATTTATGCTCTCAATTATGGTTTTCAATACTCAAATATAGCTTCTGAACAAGCTTCAAAAAATGATAGAAAAGATATAGAAGATGCTTCAAAACTTATTACCGAAGCGCAGGATTTCTACAAAGCTAAAGAGTTTCAAAAAGTTTATGATAATTACAACAACGCTTCTATGATTTTAGGCGGCATGTCTAGTCTGCAAAATTATGACGCTGCACTATTATTTGCCAATATTTACAACCAAAACAAAGAAGAACAATATCGCAGTATTGCACTTGATTTTTTAACATTACTTTTTTACAGAGGCGATTTATCCAAGAAAGAATTATTGAATCAAAATGAGTTCAAAAGTTTTTATTCTGAAAAAAGATGGATCGAAATTTTTGAAAACATATAATTTATTTTTTCCTTAAATCATCTTCAAAATCCTATAAAACACACATTTCTGTTCAAAAATTGTTTCATTTTCTAATTTGAAACCAACTTGGTACGCTTAAAAATATTTTATACAGAACTAAAATTAATTTTGCTTTAAGTTTAAAAAATATCAGTAAAAACTTACTGATAAAGAATCGAATTAAAACCAAAATTATGAAAAAGTACAATCTGTTATTCGTTATTTTTTTATTTTCATTTTTTGCAACAGCGCAACAATCAAAATCATTTTTACTTAATCTGTATGGTGGTTATACGTTTTCAGACAAAGTTGAGTACGACAATACGTATGGCTATGTAGAAGATGGTTTTGAATATGGAGCTGGTTTAGAGTATTTTTTTATCGAAAATAGTTCGGTCGAATTAAAATACAACAGGCTAGACACAAAATTGCCTTTGTACGGACCTTTAGGAACACAAATAAATGCCGGAGATGACAAAGGTGCTATTAATTATGTTTTATTAGATTACACACATTATTTTGATACCGGTTCTAAAGCATTGCCCTATCTTGGTGCAGGTGCCGGTGTATCAATTCTTGAAACTCCTCAAAGTGGCACGGGAACTTATTTTGCATGGGAAATAAAAGGTGGCTTAAAGATCAAAACTGATTCTCCTTTATCCGTAAACATTAATGCGTATTTACAATCGATGTCTGCCGCTGTTGGCAATAGCTATTATTGGACTTATTATGGTGTTGTTGGTGCTACTGATTATGTATCGACATACCAATTTGGTTTAGGAATTTCTTTAAGTTATGATTTTACCAAATAAAAAAACATCTCTAAATTTTAAAAAATAAAACTATGAAAAAATTATTTCTATTATTAGTTATTACAGTTTCGTCTACTCCTGTATTTGCTCAATCGTCTGATGATATAGCAATTATTCAAAGTGTTTACGGTAAATCGAAAACAGAATTAGTAAACGATTATTTGAACTTATCAGAACCGCAAGCTACTGCATTTAAGGAAGTTTATACTAATTATGAAACTGAACGTAAGGCTCTGGGGCAAAAAAAGATTGAGATAATTAATGATTATGCTGCAAATTACAATAATCTGACAGATGAAAAAGCGGATGAAATAGCAAAGAATAATTTGAAAAATAATGTAGATCAGGAAAAGCTTTTTTCTAAAACCTACGGTAAAGCTAAAAAAGTAATTGGAGCTGTTAATGCTGCAAAATTTATTCAATTAGAACAATACCTGCAAACTACGATACGAGCTGAAGTTCAGGACGCCATTCCTTTTATTGGTGAATTGAAAAAAATAAAAAAATAAATACCAACTTTTTATAATACAAAAGGCTGCCATTTCTGACAGCCTTTATATTTATAAGAAAAACTTATTTTTTAATAAAACGCTTGATCGTTTGTTTACCGTCTTTATCAAAAATAACAATATATATTCCTGTTTTTAAACCCGAAACATTAAGATTATTGTCATTGATTTTTTTCGATGCAACCAAACTTCCTGTTTGAGAATCAACTACACTTACATTTCCTCCACTTACATCTGTAGTAAAGAAAAGTGTATCTGATACCGGATTTGGATATATATTGAATGCAACATCAGTAACTTCTTCATCTGCAATAATTGCTGACGATTGCGGAGTTGCTGCTGCACCAATTTTGGTAATTCTTATCCAGTTTAGATTAAAACCTGTATTTTGAACATATATTCCAAAGTTGTATGTTCCGGCATTTACGCTTACGGTTTGTGTAACCGTTTGCCAGTTTTGCCATCCTCCTGTATTTGGAACATCAACATTTCCTAAAATAATGGTTCCTCCGTTTAAATCAGATGATAATTTACCGCCCGTTACGCCACTTGCAACTCTGTATTCAATTAAATAAGAGCCTGTTGTAGGGAAATTGATATTGTTATATGCCAACCAGTCTCCGGTTTCAGTATAACCAACGTTTGAACCTCCATCAGTATCTGTCGTAGCTTCAACCTGAATACCGCTCATGGCAGAATAATTTTCAGCCTGAATTAAAGTCGAAGTTTGTGCTGTACTAGTCGCAATCAATTTCCATTGTCCGCAAGTCTGGTTGTTATTATCCCATTGCTGAACATTGGCACCATTTGCCGTACTTGCTCCTGCAACCTCAACAATTCTACCACTATGTCTGGCAACAATTTTATAAAATCCATCACCTGTAGAAACCAATACAAATTGCTGGTTTGTAGTTCCGTTATACGGATATTGCTCTACATTGGCGCCATTCGCTTTATTGAAGTTATTTACATCTAAAGACTGCCCGCTATGATTCGCAATAATTTTATACAATCCATCGCCTAAATGCGTAAAAGTATATTTTTGATTGTTTCCTGTATTTACAGTTCCTTGTGCAATATTGGCACCATTTGCTAAACTCGCATTCCAAACATCCATGTTAAGTCCGCTGTTTCTGTTTTGCAAAAAGAAAGTCTGATTTCCTAAAGTAGTAACTCCATTTGCCAAAATACGAATCGAACTCACTTTATCATTCCAGGTTGTGTTTAAACATGAATTATCAGAATTAATTACAGTTGAAGCTCCTGTAAAATTATCATCCTGATATAAAATTGCCTGAAAACCTTGTGTAATTCTAAGTGAAGAAATATCATCATTTAAAACGCCCAAAGAATTTAAACGTGCCAGATTATAATCTCCAATCGTTAATCCGCCAGAAAATCCTGTGTAGTTACAATCTTTATAAACTGTAATTACATCTGTAGTTGCACTTATATTTCCTCCCGGTGGAATTGTTCCTGTAACCGAATAACTTCCAATAGAACCATAAGCAGAATATCCGCCATAACCGGCACTTCCTGCTCCTGTACCATCAACACCAATAAAATATTTACCGGCTGGTAAGTTTACATTCATAGAAGCATTTAAAGCAAACGGATCTGAATTCCAATACGTTCCCATTTCTGCTCCTGCTGAATTATATAATCGTATTAAAAGATGCAGATTTCCGTCTCTTGAAACTGTATTTGCATTGATCGAAACATTTCCTCCGCCAGTTGTAAACGTAAAGAAATCGTAATCAGCTTCACTAGAAATAATTCCGTTTTTCTGATTGATAGCTCCGCTTGCATTATAATCTAAATTAGCGGCAGAAGCTGTATTATCTCCGTAATCATCGCCTCTGTATCCTACACCAAATTTAGAACCTGCAATTGTAGCAACATCATCCTGTTTGTTATTAGCATAATCATATTCTCCTTTACTCCATTGCACAACCGGTCTGTAATAACCAGCTCCCATAATAGGCGCCCACGAAGTATTGTTTATCCCTACAAAATAATCTTCCGCAGGATTTGTACGTCCGTCATGGCCAAGATCAAAAGTATGACCAACTTCATGCGCCGAGGCATCTCCACCAGATTTTCCAGAGGTAATAAATACCCAACACGGCACATCATTGTCCCAATTGAAGGAACCAATATAAGCCACACCTCCTGCTCCCGGAGCTGCAGTATTGGTTGGAGTTACCACCACGCGCATTCTTCTGTTTCTTGGATAAGAATTAAAAACGGCTTCGCTTGTAGTCACGTTTACATTAAAAGGTCTGTAATCTTCTGATACTACTTCCCAATGTTGTTGTACATCTGCATCGCTCATTCCTGATGCAGCTGCATTAATCGCGTTTCCGTTATTCCAAAGATTTCCTGCCGGCATATTATAACCGTCAAAATCTAACATTACACAACCTGCAGCGCCCGGTAAACTTTGTAAGTTTAATAAAGCCGGAGCAATTGCAGCTGCTACTGCAGTTTTACTGGTTGATTTATTTGTGCTTTCAGGAACGTTTCTGTAATCGATACAAACCAAAGTATTTATATCAACTTTAGAAACATAAGCGTTCCCTTTTGCATCAGAATAATATTTGTAAGCTTCTTTTGTTTTCTTAAAAATAATGTGGCCTTCAAGCGATTGATCCTTTACTTTAATGTAAAAAGAAGATTCTGCTACATTCTTGATTTCTCCAATCAAAAACTCACTTGAAGCATTTGATTCTTTGTAATTAATTTTTCCGTTAAAGCTTTTTGAGTTTTCTACTTCAAGCAAAACTGTTTTTTCTGTCGTTTTTGAAGTGGCAGAAGTCACCAGTTCTTTTTTAAGATTGTTCATAAAAGTTTTACTCGAACCTAAAGAGGTCTGCCCAAAGGCAAAATTTCCTAAAGTCAGAATCAAAAGTAAACTTAACAGAAATCTGTAATTGTTTTTCATTTTATTTGGGGTTTGGGGTTACTGTTTAATCTATTACGTGTTTTAAACACATAGGGACATAGATATTTTTAGCTAAAAAGATGTTTCACTTGTTCTCAATTCACATAGATTTGTGCTGTAATTTTTCACGCAGATTTTGCAGATTGAGCAGATTTTTTAATTCTGAATTTTTAATTTTTCCAATCTGTATTTAAAAAAACAAAAGCACTATTCCTTCTTTTTATAAAAAAGAAAGAAATAGCGCTTTTTGAAAAGATTATTTTTTGATAAAACGTCTTACTGTTTTGATTCCGTCTTTTTCAACTAAAATCAAATAGATTCCGCTTTTTAAACCTGCAACATTAATACTGTTACTATTGGCTTTTTGTGATGAAATTGTAGCACCATCCTGAGAGTTTATGATGCTTACATTTGCTCCTGAAACCTCTGCACTAAAGAAAAGTTCACTTTCTGTTGGGCTTGGATAAACATTCAGGCTTTCTATTTTATCTGCTGAAGCTGATTTTGCTGCTAAAGCCGATCCTGATTTTGTGATTCTGAACCAGTTTAGATTAAAACCTGTATTCTGAACATATATTCCGAAGTTGTATGTTCCGGCATTTACGTTTACAGTTTGAGTAATCGTTTGCCAATTTTGCCATCCTCCGGTATTTGGAACATCAACAGCACCAAGCTGAATTGTTCCTGCAGTTAAATCTGAAGATAATCTTCCTCCGGAAACTGCACTTGCAACTCTGTATTCAATTACATAAGAACCTGATGTTGGAAAATTGATATTGTAATACGCCAACCAGTCACCTGTATCTGCATAACCTACATTTAAACCTCCGCCAGTATCTGTTGTAGCTTCTGTTTGAATTCCGCTCATTGCAGAGTAACTTTCTGCTTGTATCAAAGTACCTGTTCCTGTTGGTGGCTGACTTCCTGTAATAACCTGATTTACGGCTGTTAATAATGATTTTGAACCAGTTGCATCCTGAGATAATTCCCAAATCATAACTCCTCCTGCATTTTGAATTGCAAAAGTTGTTTTTGCTTTGATAGTTGGAATTCCGTTATAGTAAATCGTGTTTCCTACCTGATCTACATTTTCAGCTCCAGGATATTGCGCTACAATGTTAGCATAAGAAATTCCCTGATTGGCAGAAGCTCCAAAACCATATCCGTAAAACGGAAGTCCGATAATAGCTTTGCTTGCCGGTAAACCTCTTCCTGTCCAGTAATTAAACTGATTTACAGCCATACTGTATGGAGAATGCTGTCCAGGACTTCCGGGAGCCCAAGGACCTGTTGCATCATAAGCCATAATATTAATCCAGTCGTAAGCAGCAAAAGTAGAAGCTGGTACATTGGCACCGCCATACCCTTCTGAAAGTGCGGCTGAAATTAATTTACCATTTGCATGCAATTTCGCAGCTAATGCAATTACAAATCCTCCATAATCACCATTGATCGCAGGACCTTCAAGATCTACGTCGATTCCATCAAAATTGTGGGCTACAACGTAATCATATAATTTTTGAATGAAAGCTGTTCTGTTTCCAGGCGTAATCAAATTGAAATAATTGTCACGAATGGCACCGCCTTCAGAAACGGAACCTCCTCCAAGCGAAACAAAAACTTTTATTCCTTGTCCGTGCGCTGCATTAATGATGGTATTACTTCCTGAATTGAAAGTTAGATATCCGTTTGCATCAGGATTTTCGAACGCAATATTAATATGCGTTAATTTACTGTACTGAATGGTGCTTGAAAATGAATTCAGATCAATCCAGTTTGGAATGTAAGCGATTACTTTTTTTTGGGCGGTTGATAGATTAATAACACCCAGAACGAAAATCAAGATCCATTTTAGCTGGATCGTTTTGTAATTGTTTTTCATGGTAACATTTTTAATAGATTAATAAATATTTGTAAATTTTGGGGGAGAACTTAATAATATTGTTGATCTTAGATTTTAGACTATTAGATTTAAGAGGCAAGAAACAAGATTTTAAGTTTTAGATTGATTCAAAAAATCTTGACTCTTGTTTCTTTACTCTTAATTTTATAGTCCTTAATTATTTCTTAATAAAACGTTTTACTGTTTTTTGTCCGTCTTTTTCAACAACAAGTAAATAAATTCCGGTTCTTAAACGCGAAACATCTACACTGTTATTATTGATTTTTTGTGATACAACTGTAGCTCCTGTTTGAGAATCTACAATACTCACATTACTTCCACTTACTTCTGTACTTATGAAAAGTGTATTTTCTACCGGACTCGGATATATGTTTAATACCGTAGCAACTGGCTCTTTTTCTACTGAAGCCGAAGCTGTTTTTGCAGCTAAACCGGCACCTACTTTTGTAATTTTAATCCAGTTGATGTTCATTCCGGTATTTTGAATGTAGATTCCAAAATTGTACGTTCCTGCATTTACATTTACAGTTTGAGAAACGGTTTGCCAGTTTTGCCATCCTCCGGTATTTGGAATATCAACGTTTCCTAAAACGATAGTTCCGCCATTTAAATCAGAAGATAATTTACCGCCCGTTACAGCACTTGCAACTCTGTATTCGATTAAATAAGAACCCGTTGTTGGAAAATTAATGCTGTTATACGCCAACCAGTCTCCAGTTTCAGTATAACCAACGTTTGAACCTCCGCCTGTATCAGTTGTAGCTTCAACCTGAATTCCGCTCATAGCAGAATAATCTTCGGCCTGAATTAAAACAGATGTTTGAGAAGATGTTGCCGGAACCAGTTTCCATTGTCCGCAAGTTTGGTTGTTATTATCCCATTGTTGTACAATTGCGCCACTTGCTGTGCTCGCTCCTGCAACCTCAACAATTCTACCGCTGTGTCTTGCAACAATTTTGTAAAATCCATCGCCTGTAGAAACCAATACAAATTGTTGGTTGGTTGTCGCATTGTAAGGATATTGTTCTACACGTGCACCATTAGCTTTATTAAAATTATTTACATCTAATGACTGTCCGCTATGATTTGCTATAATTTTATACAAACCATCGCCTAAGTGCGTAAAAGTAAATTTTTGATTGTTTGCTGAATTAAGAGCGCCTTGATTAATTCCTGCTCCATTTGCTACACTTGCATTCCATACATCCATGTATAAATTGCTGTTTCTGTTTTGCAAAAAGAAAGTCTGATTTCCTAAAGTTGTCGTTCCGTTTGCAATGATTCTGATAGAAGTTACTTTATCATTCCACGTTGTGTTTAAACAAGCATTATCAGAATTAATTACCGTTGAAGTTCCTGTAAAATTATCATCCTGATATAATATCGCCTGAAATCCTTGTGTGATTTTAAGTGAAGAAATATCATCATTTAAAACGCCTAAAGTATTCAAACGTGCCAAATTATAATCTCCAATTGTTAATCCGCCAGAAAATCCTGTATAATTACAATCTTTATAAACCGTAATTACATCTGTTGTAGCGGGAACTGAAGGAACTGTTCCTGCATATCCTCCAAAAACAGCAATAACTTTTGTTGGTTGTGGTGTATGAAGCGATGGTGATTGATCTGCCACATCATCATAAGCAAATCCATAAGCCAGATTATCAATACTGATTCCCGGTAAATGCCAGAATTTAGAATAATGATTGGTTGGGTTTGTTTGATAAAATTGTGCCGCATTATACCAGTTTTGTTGTCCCGGATTTGCTGTTGTCGTATTTACCATGTGTCTGTTGATCGCTGCAGTTAATTGTGCCTGAACCACAAGATCTAAATCTCCGTCAACAAGTCTTCTGTCCAGAACACCTTTTCCTTCAAGCGCTTCCTGCGTTGTTGGTCTGTTTTGAACTCTTCCTGTACGGCCAACAAAACCGCCGGATTGTCCAACAACTTCTAATTGTTCTCCAATTACTCTTCCTTTAAAAACTCCCGCATCTCCGGCATAAAATATTAAATCTTCATTTTTATATTTATTCCAGATGGCATCGATATACGATTTTAAATAATTGGCTTGAGCACCAACAGTAGTTCCTCCTGTTCCGTCTGCAAAAGCAGGCGTTTTAGATGGAGCAGTAATTTCGCCTGTTGTATTATTTACACAACCTTGAAATTCTGCCGGAACATTTGCTTTAAAAGCAGCAACAATATCAGCGTGGTTTTTTAATTCACCAACTTTTTTCTGATATCCGTTAGCACCAAATAATTCTAATCCCATTGGATATTTATACGAATCAACTCTCGAAGGATTTCCAAAGAAACCATATTGATTGTTTGTTAATTCAATAATTTCATATAAAATTCCCTGATTCGGATCTGTAGCATTCAACGGATTTGGTGATGTATATCCGGAAGGCGCGCCACTTGCTCCAAAAAAGTAAAAATACAATTGTTGTCCTTTGGCTATAAAAACCCTACAGCCTGCGATTAAAGGCAATGTGAAAGTTTTGTTTGGAATCTCGCTTAATTTGGTAAAACAAGCAGCATATTTTGAGTTTTGTCCCGGTCCGGTATTGCCGCCAATTGTTGGGCCCGTAACAGTATTATAAGACGAATTCATGGGCAAAACCTGACTTGTTTTGGCATTTACCCAAACGTGATTTCCGGTTGTGTAATCAATACCAACAATCGCTACATACAATTCATTATCATTAAATGTAGAACTATTGGTAATTGTAAATGGTATGGCGCCTTGCCCGTGCATAAAATTTGAAAACACAAAAAACAGTGCAATCAGAATAGGAATTTTTGTGAGTTTAATTCTTTTCATATCTAAATTAATTTTGGGGTTACGTAAATAGATTTTTAAACCTAAAGTCAGCTTTGTAATATGACTTTATTAATCCGTCAGGTGAAATTGTGGTGCTATCCTTTTTAAATTTAATTCCAAGTCATTAACAAGAAGATTATTTTTAAACAAATTACACCCAACGGATTTTTTAGTTATTTCTTAATCAATTTTTTAGTCCAGCTTTTTTGATCTGATTTAAAATTCAGGATATAAATTCCTTTCGGAAGCCTGCTGATATCAATAAAACTTTCATTGGCAGCTGCATCAACTTTATTCTGAATAATTAATGTTCCTGTATTATCATAAATTGTTACCACTTTATTATCTAATTTTTCAGGTAATGAAAGCTGTACATAATTACTCGCCGGATTTGGATACAGTACAAAAACAGTTTCTACTTCTTCTGCTTCGATAACAGCCGCTTTTTTGGCAGCTGAAGCAGATCCGTAAGCTTCGATTTCAAACAGAGAATATCCGTATGGAGCTAATGCTTTGGCAGTACATAAAATTCTAATGTATCTTCCCGTTCCGCTTACCGCTAAATCATCAGTTCCGCCGTCGCTTGCTGTTTGCGTATTAACCGTTTCATTTTCGGTGAAAACATTATCCGTAGAAATCTGTACTTTATATTGGGTTGCAAAAGCCGCTTCCCATTTTAATACCACACGGTTGATATTGTAATTACTTCCTAAATCAACATAAATCCATTCGCTTGCATTAGCAAAACTACTTGCCCAACGAGTTCCTGCATCTCCGTCTGTGGCTTTCGCCGAAGAATAAGTAGCATTTTCTTCTGTAGAAGCTGTTGCTGTTTTTGCTAAAGCTAAATTGACATTTGGATTTGCCGTGATATTTCTAACAATAACATCACTGAAAACTCCCGTTGTCAACGTTCCGTTTGCGTGAGATGTTACAGCCATTCCTGCATAAATTGTATTTGCCATAACAATTGTTTTTGGCGTTCCAAGTTGTGTCCACGTTGTTCCATTATCAGAAGTATAAGATGTAAATACATTTCCTGATCTTACAATACGAATCCATTTTGGAGCCGTTCCTGCAGCTACATCAGCAGTCGTAATTCCCGAAACAGCATTTCTGGCTAAAAACTCTACACCCGCCGCTGCACTAACATCGGTCATGGCATGTTTAGAAGTTGGCGTAAGCGTTTCACGGAACATAACTCCCGCTTTGGCATACGTATTTGTGTTGGTCAATGAATTTACTTTGGCAATAATCTCTGCATCACCGGTAATAGGTTGATTTACAAATTGAAATTGATCGCTCGTTTCCCAAATATCTGTTCCTGATCCTTTAATCGTAAAAGTTCCGTTAGCATGAGTTGCTTCTCCTGCCGGAGTTACAGCACCTAAATCTGTACTAACCCACGGCGCAGGTAAAGTTGCCGGAGGATTTTCTGTAGAAACTAAATTTACAGCTCTGATATTATCAAAATAATACGTGTTTCCGGAATTTGTTCCAGGTTCTAACAAGAAAACAAAACGATTCACTTCATTGTCTAAAGTCGAAGCATCCGGAGAACTTGCATACGTAAAAGTTACTGTATGCCATGTATTGGTTTGTTTTACAACACCTTGATAAATACTATGTCTTCCCGTAGGATAATTTGAAGGAATCGAAGCGCTGCTTTCTGCCTGCCATGAAATTACAGATCCAACCGGAGCCGAAGTGTAAATATCCATAGCGAATTTTTTAGTTCCGTTTTTGAAATCTGCAATGTTGGTTAAAGTCGTATTGAATGAAAAATTATCATACAACTCGGTTGATTTTCTAACATATTTTCCAACATTCGAAGACGTATTAATTCCGCTTGCACTTGGATTTGCAGTATTTGGAGTATAAGTTCCGTTAGCGTCTCTAAACGTAATATTATGAACGGTTTGATAATCTTCATACACAACACCTGGCGTGAAAGTATCAGGAAGTTTGGTTGTACCAATTCTGATATTATCAAAATAATAAGTGTCACTTGTATAAGAACCTGAATTCGCTAATATTACCATTTGGTTGATGGCAAGATTTGAAGTTCCAGCATCCGGACTTGAATTGTAATAGAAAGTCAACGTTTCCCATTGATTTTGTTTCGTCGTGATCGCTACATAATTACTATTTCTTCCTGTTGGAAAATTAGCCGGAAGCGATGTTGCACTGTTTTCTAAATTCAAACTTACAACCGTTCCAATTGGTGCAGAAGTATACACATCGATCATGATTTTATTCGTCTGATTTTTTAATAAACCAGCATCTTCAATTGTGCTTTGTGTATTGAAGAAAAGTACATCATATTGTTCAGTTACATTTCTAACATATTTTGCCACATTCGCAGATGAGTTAACCGAATTAGTTCCCGGATTTGCTACAACAGAATAGGTTCCGGTTGTAGTTCCTTTTATAATTTTGTTGATGCCATCGTAGTTTTGTAAAACATCTGTAGCAATAATTGGTTTTTCAGGTGCGGCTTTCGTTAGCAAATTATCAAAATAATACGTCGTTCCTGCATTCGAATTCGATTCAAAAAGGAAAACGACATTATTTATTGTTAAAGCACTTGTGTTTGGATCGATAACTTTTTCAAATTCAAATTCAATAGTTTCCCATTTGTTTTGAACCGTTGTTGTGGCTTTGTAACCGCTATGTCTTCCTGACGGAAAATTTGTTGCTGTTGTTACAAGACTATTTTCAAGTTGCATCGAAATTTTAGTTCCAACCGGAGCTGAAGTATAAATATCAAAAGAGATCTTTTTTCTGCCATAAACATAATCATTGGCATTACTGATCGTTACATTTTTGATATTCAAAACATCGTATAATTCAGCTGTGTTACGAACATATTTTCCAACTAAAGCAGAAGTATTAATTCCCGTAGCCGATGGATTTGCAACGGCTTCTGTTAAAACTCCTGTTTTAAGTCCGTAAACAATATTCCTGTTTGATTGAAAATCTTCGTAAATTCTTTCTACCGGTAAAGGAACTTCGGTAGTTACAGCCAATTTATAAGTATTAGCAGTACATCCTGAAACTGTAGTCGCTACCGAAACATCTCCCCCAGAAGTTCCCCAGTTTACAGTAATTGTATTTGTTCCTTGTCCTGAAGTAATGGTTGCGCCTGCAGGAACTGTCCAGTTGTAAGTTGCGCCTGCAATCGTATTTATAGAATACGTTTTTCCTGTTTCGTTGTTGTATACTTTTGCATCACCAAGAACGCCGTAAGTAAAACTTCCGCTGTAAACGCGAACATAATCGACTTGCAGTTTTGCCGGAAAATCAGCCGGAATTGGTTCTACACCTGCACCGTTTACACTTGTATAAGGCGTTCCACCGCTACCAACAGCCAGATTTAAAATGATATAAAACTGTTGATCATTAAAAGGCCAGCCTCCATTTACAGTCGTATTTGGTGTAGCAGTATGAAATAAATTGCCGTCGATAAACCATTTAATGATATTTGGTCCCCATTCTACCGCATAAACGTGAAATTCTGTCGATAAATCTGTTGGAGAGCTATAACTTCTTCCTGTATAATGATATCCGCCGCCATCGTAATGAATCGTTCCATCAATCGATTTTGGGTTTCTGTGTTTGGCTTCCATAATATCAATTTCACCTGTAAAAGGCCAATTTGATGTGCCGGCAGGTAACATCCAGAATGCAGGCCAAGCTCCCGTTCCGTTTGATAATTTCATACGGGCTTCGATTCTTCCGTACTTTATAGCGTATTTTCCCTCTGTAGTAAGTTTTGCTGAGGAATATGGTTGTGACGGAAATGATGCATTCGGTTCATATTTAGCCTGAATGTTCAAATAACTGTCTGATCCTTCTTTTACAATTGTGGCCTGATTCGGATCATAACGTTGTGCTTCTGCATTTCCGAATCCGCAAAGTGAGGGACAACCGTTTCCGGAAATACTTTGCCATTTGGTTAAATCTACGGTTGTACCGTTAAATTCATCTGACCAAATTAAAGTGTTGCATTGTGCCTGAAGTTTAAAAAAAGGTGTAAGAAAAAATAGTATCAAAATAATACACCTTATTAAAAAATAGTAATTGCTTCCCGGTGGTCGGCCGAAAAAAAAGTCTTTTTGTTTCATTTTTTTTGTTTTTTGTTAGTAAAGCTTATTAACACAACAAATCTTCTGTTTTTCTACAAACAGATCTATATTGTATTAATAAGATGACAATATTAACAAATAAACTGCCTAAAATTAACATTTATGGCTACGGTTTGACTACGGTGTTTATAAAAAAATGTAATAATTAGCCGTCAAAAAGCGTAAAACTACTTAGGATTTTACTGATACTAAAAAACGCGCCAGGTATTGGTTTTAAACAGATCGAGAAGGAATTTTATTTGTAAGAATAGGTTAAAATGTTTACCGCTGAACAAAGGATTGAAAGATTTCTTTCATGCAGATTCTACAAATTGAAGCAGATTTAAATTTGGATAATTATCTGTGCGCATCTGCTTAAATCTTTTTTAAATCTGCGTGAAAAATTACAGCAAATCAAAAATCTGCGAGATCTGCCAAATCTGCGAGAAAACATTAAACACATTAAAAATTAAGAATAAACTCCGTAATATTAGTATCTGACGGAAGCTGCATTTTTTTTCGAATACGGTATCGGGTATCTTCAACGCCCCTTACGGAAATCCCTAAAAGTGGAGCGATTTCTTTTGTATTGAAATTCATTCGCAAATAAGCACACAAACGCATATCGCGAGGAGTCAGTTCCGGGAAAGTCGTTTTTAAACGTTGCATGAAGTTATCATGAAGCTGATTAAAGATTTCTTCAAACTCATTCCAATGTTGATCGCCTTGCAATTCGTGATCAATAATTCGGTTGATTTTTGTCAGTAAACTAAAATTAACGTTAGGTTCGTTTTTCTTATCAATCTGACCAATAAGGTCTTTTATAGAAAGCAGGATTTCATTTAAATGAATAAGATTCACAGTATTCGAAGCTACTTTTGCATTTTTAAGATTAATAGTCGCTTCCAGATTTTCCTTTTCTAACAACAATTTCTGTTCATTAAATTCTGCACGCGTAAATAAAAGTTCTTTTTCCTGATTAATAATAAGTTGTGAACGTTTGCGTTCTGCAAGGTTTTTTTGATATTTGATAATCGTATAAATCAAAACGCCAAAAAGCAGTAAATACAAAATATAAGCCCAGGTCGTTCTGTACCACGGCGGTAAAATTTCAAATTTAAAAACAGCTTCTTCACTTACAACATCATAAATATTTTTTGCCCTTACATGAAAAACATATTCGTTTTCAGGCAAGTTCGTATATTCTTTTTCAGTCTGCAGACTGTATTCTGACCATTTAGGTTCAAAACCTTCCAGCCAATATTCGTATTTTGTTGCATCGGCTTCATCATAACAAAGTGAGGCAAACGAAAAATGCAAGGCGTTATTTGAATGCGATAAAGTAGGACAAAGTTCTTCACTAGTTTCATTATGTGACGGAAGTACATCATATCTGCTCGAAAATAACAAACTGTCTTTCGGAAAAATACATTTAACCTCTGAAATAACAGCTTTGTATTTTGCTTGATATTTTTTGTTTTTGGTTATATTATAATGAATCAAACCGTCTTGTGTACCAAAAAATACATCTCCGTTTGAAGTGGTTTGAATATTTTCGAAACCCGGAATATATAAATATCTTAATTTTCTAAAAGGCAATTCTTCTTTAGTAAATTTCCCGTCTGATTGCTGCGTCATTTTTCCGGTATTTTCACCAGAAACGTACCAGATATTATTTTGATTATCTTCTTTAAGTAAACGAATATGATTATCAAGTCCGAGATATTTTTTGAAAACAGGATCAGGAATCATTCTTTTTGAAGTTGTATTTCGCTTGTAAACTCCCTTTGTTGTTCCAAAAAGAATCTGATTATTGATTTTGAAAGTATTCAAAAACAAACTCGACGGAAAACCAGTTCTTTGATCATAAAACTGAATGTTTGAAACTGCGTCAAAGGTTTTATTAAATCTAATTTTAAAAATTCCTTTATAACCGTGCGCGATCCAAATGTTTCCTGCTGCATCTTTTTCAATTACCCTGCTGCTTTCTTCAAAACCTTTTATTTTATGTTGAAAAACCCAGGAACCATTTATATTTTTCAATAAATACAATCCCGTATATCCGCCAACAAGCAATAAATCAGGATGATCAGGAATAATTATACCTTTCCATGCGCCATCGGTTTTTGCAATTAATTGAGCCGAATTTCCTTTTACTTCGAAAATTCCATTCTTTTCAAAAGCTAAAAGTGAGTTACCAAAAACACCAATATTCCAGACATTTTCAGACATTCCCGAAATATATTGAAAGTTTGCATTTTCTCGTTTTCCATTTTTGTATGCATTCCAATCAAGCCAAAACAAACCATTATCTGTAGCGATATATAGCTTATTCTGATAAATCTGACTGCAATATATCTTGGTTTCTGAATTTGATGTATCTAATATTCTTGACAAAGGCGAAGAAATCTGAATCAGGGAAATACCTTCTTTTAATGTAACCCAAAGATTTCCTTCTTTATCGGTTTTAAGATTGGTTACATATTCGTTTTGCAAACCCATTTGTTTGTTGACATGTTGAATAAGATGTCCCAAACTATCTATAACTATCAATCCCGTTTGTCGCGTCCCGATTCCGAAATATCCGTCAGAAAGCAGAATTCCGGTTGTAATTTGATTTTGTTTCAGTAAATAATCAGCTTCGGTTACAAAAGGCTGTATTTGATTGTTTTTATAAATAAAAAGTCCATTTTTTTGGGTCAGCAAAATCAAACCATCTTTGGTTTCAAATGCTTTTCGAATCTTCATTCCTGAAAATTTTTGTCCGTCGATTATGGGTTTCAAAACATCATCTTTAAGTTTCAACAATCCTTTTTCATTATCTAAAACATAGACAGCATTATCGGTTTTAAAAAATTCATCAAAATTAGAATCAGACTTTATTACTTTGATTTTGTTGTTTTTATAAATAAATAGTCTTTCGCTGGAGAAAAAAACCACTTCGTTATTGAACATAACCGTATGCAAAACATCGCCAAAATTTTTAGCAGAATCCGGAAGCAGTTTTACTAATGAAGTATATTTATATTGTCCGTTTGGTAATTCCACCACAAAGCCAAAATCGCCCTGTGCGCCAACATACATTTTATCATTTTTATCGATCGCAAGAGAGCGAACCATACTTTTATTTTCCGGTTGTGTTATGATACTCCATCGTACTCCGTCAAACTGCATAATCCCGAAATGATTGGCAAAAAACATCATGCCTTTAGAATCCTGCAAAAGATCCCAATTCTCAGAAGCTGCTTTATACGTTTTCGGATTGTAATTGGTGATAAATGGAACTCCGATTTTTTTAATTTGGGCGCTAAAAAAATGGGGCAAAAAGAATATCGATAAAACTAAAAATCTAATTGTAAAATTCGTCATTTCGTTTTTGTCTGTAGGTTACTTTACGGCCTTAAAAACCGCAATCTTAAAAACAACCGCTTTGGGAGAAATCATTTTTAAGTAATATAAATCGTTTATTTATTAACGCTAACATTAATAATTTAATATTTTAAGTCACAAAAAAAGCGAATATCTAAATTCAAATATATAAAATTTTATTTTATTGTAACAAATTACATTGATAATTGGGAATATGCGAATTCAAAAAGTGTACAATTAAGAAATATAAAATCAAAGTCTATACAAATAGTTATTTATAGATTAGTTATTTGTTAATTTGCATTCGTTTAAAAACCAAACATGAAAAAAATCCTTTGTTTACTGAGTATTATTTTACTATCGTTTTCTTCCTGCACTAATGATGATAAGGAATCATCAAATTTACAAGAGCCTATTTTTGTAAAAGAAACGGCGGTTAGTATTAACGGTAAAACTTATACACAAAAAATGTCTTATGATGGAAATCGAATTCAAAGTATTACTTTTCAAGACGGATCTAAAACTAATTATATCTATACTGGTGATGTAATTACAAAAGTTGAAGATGTTGATGCACAAGGAAAACTTTTTTCAATTAGAGAATATAAATACGTTAATGGCAAAATTTATTCTTGTTTGAGTGCTGATTACGATTTTGGACCTCAATACAAAAATCTCGTAAAGTATTTTCATAATGAAGATGGAACTGTTACGTACCAAAAATATAACGTTAATTTCATAACGGGCGAAGAAGAAGAGGAAGATCCTATTTCAGGTAAGTTTTTCTTTAAAAATGGTAATATTATTAAAGATGAACAATATTTGAATTCTGTATTAGAAAGTTCGCTATTATATGAATATGATACTAAAAATAATAATTTAAAAAATATTTTAGGCTACAATTTGTTATTAAAACTTGAGTCAACAGTTAATAATATTATTAAAACAACTTCTTTATATAAAACAGGTTATATTGGTACCGTGATTAATGTGTATGAATACAATTCAAATGGTTATCCTACTTCAAAAATGGTCGATGTTGTTAACGGAACACCATATTCAATAGTTAGATATCAATACTAATAAAAGAATCTTTTTTTAATTTTAATATAAGTAAGACTTCCATTAATGGAAGTCTTACTTATAAAATCAATATATAGTTGAAAGAATAAGCTATAGAAACTAAGTATAAAATTAAAAACGAAGCACTTTATCCAACTCTTCATAACTATCAAAAAGTACCGCTCCTTCTTCTAATAAGTCATCATTATTATAACCGTTAGCAAAACCGTAAACTTTAAATCCTCCCGAAATTCCGGCTTTTACTCCGGCTTTACTGTCTTCGATTACAATGCAATCTTTGACATCAAAACCCATTTGTTTTGCAGCGTGGAGAAAAATCCCGGGATCTGGTTTCCAGCTATTAATTTGATAGGAGCTAAATATTTTATTTTCGAATTTATCCATCAAACCCGATACTTCAAGATTTAATCGGATTTTGTCAACGGGACCGCTGGAAGCTACACAATACGGAATTTTTAATTTATTGAGAAAATCAACAATGCCTTCCATAGGTTTTACCTGAGTTCTGAAGGCTTCAAAACTCTTTTCGCGATATTCAGCTTCAAAATTATCAGGAAGTTTTTTTGCAATTGCATTTTCTATATGAAGGAAACATTCTTTTAAGTTACGACCGTTAAAGTCGCGATAAGCATCTTCAAGTTCCATTTCGAAACCATGTTCTGCCGCCATGGAAAGAAGAATTCCATTTCCTATTTTTTCAGTATCCACAAGAACTCCGTCGCAATCAAAAATTATACATTTAACTTCCATATTTTATTCTTTACATTTAAAATTATTCGGCTTGACCGAAAATGTAAATTACAAAAATTATTTTAGAAAGTTATGCGGATTTTAAAGCGATGTCGAAATTTTGGAAATGATCTGAACTATAAAATCAGCCTGTGCCGGGTTTATTTTTTTCAGGGCTTCTGCAGTTTGAAACCATTCGGCTTTATCAATTTCAGGAAAACTTTGCAGATTTCCGGATTTGGGCGGCCACTCTATTTCAAATTCATTACTTTTTACCAAAGCAACATCAATATCAAATTCTAAAGCCCAGGCAAAAACTGTTTTTCCTGATTTGAGTTTTACATATTCTAATTTTATAAAATCATCTCCTTCCAGCTCAAAACCGGTTTCTTCCTTAAATTCACGTTTTGCAGCTTCAAGCGGATCTTCGTCATCTGTAAATTCTCCTTTTGGAATCGACCAGCTTTCTAAATCTTTATTTTTCCAAAATGGTCCACCGGGATGAACCAATAAAAAAAATATGGTCGAACCAATAAATTTGTAAAGTAATATGCCGGCACTTTGTTTCATGAAAATGATTTTATTTTTTTATGATGATTAAAAAGATCTATTTCAATTCCATCAGATTGTGGAATTAATCTTAAAAATTTTTCAAATCTTATATTTAAGTTTTTGTTTCTTCCAATAAAAATAATTCTTTATTTGTTAAATATAAGTTTTCAGAATCGATATATTTTAGATAACCCGAATTACTTGATTTTTAGAACTTAAATTCAAATAAAAACTTCCTTTTATTAAAATGAAAAATATTTGCAATCTCATTTCTGTACATATTTTATACCTAATATGTATTCCTGCTTACGATTTGATTTGTAAATTTATAATTCAAATAACCACAATTAAAATCTTCCTATTTTGAAAAGACTTTTTTTATTAACCGTACTTCTGGCAAGTAGTTTTGCCGTTCATTCTCAAAATAAAATCATAACTGTTTCAAATTCTCTTCCCATAGATCGTGAATTTGAAACTGTTGAACTCACCAAAAAATCATTGGGATTACCCTCTTCTGCAAAACTTGAAGATTATGCTGTGAAAGAAGTCACCACAAATTCGTTTTTGGAAACCCAAACTGTAGATAACGATGGCGACGGAATTATGGATGTTTTATTATTTCAACCCAAAATAAAAGCTTCTGCAAAACAGGATTTTGAAGTTTTAGTTGGAACAAATCCATCGGCATCAAAAACAATTAATTGCTATTCGAGATTTGTTCCTGAACGAACCGATGATTATGCGTGGGAAAACAATAAAGTTGCGTTTAGAACTTATGGTCCGGTAGCGCAAAAAATGGTCGAAGATAAAATCGCTGGCGGAACTTTAACAAGTGGAATTGATGCGTGGCTAAAAAGAGTCGAATATCCTATTATTAATAAATGGTACGAAAAAGCAACTAACGGAACGGGAACATATCATAAAGATACTGGCGAAGGTTTAGATAATTTTCATGTTGGTGACAGCCGCGGCGTTGGTGGAATTGCCGTTAAAATCGATGGCAAATATTATTTTTCTAAAAATTTCGTAAGCTGGAAAACCGTTACAACGGGACCAATTAGAACCAGTTTTATTTTAACGTATGCTGATTGGGATGCAAAAGGAAACAAAATAACCGAATCTAAATTGATAAGTCTTGATTACGGAAGTTATCTTTCTCGTTTTGAAATTAATATTACAGGAACAAAATCGATTGCTGCGGGATTAACGCTTCATGACAAAAAAGGAACTATTGGTACAAACCTTAAAGAAGGCTGGATAAGTCATTGGGAACCAATTGATGATTCTGAAATTGGAACAGGATTGGTGGCTCCAAAAAGCACTTTAACGAGTTTTGATAATTATGTAACCAACGATAAAGACTTAAGTAATTTGTACGGAAACATTGCTGTAAAAAACAATAAAGCGATTTATTATGTGGGTTTTGGATGGAAAAAAGGAAGCCCGTTTCAGACTAAAGCAGAATGGGAAACGTATTTGAGTTCCTTTAGTAAAAAGATAAATAATCCGCTTTTGGTTAAGGTTAAGAAGTGATCACAGGTACAGCACCAAAGATTATAAACACAAAATACTTAAACATAGCCTGCGGTTTCAACCGTAGGAACGCAATCATTATTAAAACGCAAACCTCACTATGGTTCCCGCGGTTGAAACCGCGGGCTATGTTTGAAAATTGCAAAGGAGATTTTGTGATCAAATTTTATTGTCGTAATCTTCTTTTTTATCGAAGCTTCACAGGGAAATAATTTTCTTTCAGGATAATCTCTAACGGAATATAATGGGTATTTTCGACCGTTTCTTGTAATACTGTTTTTTTATACAAATGATTGATTCCCATATATCCTTGTTCTTCCGGTCTTTGGTTGATTAAGAAATCAATTATTCCTTTATTTAGGTATTCAATATTATCCTTTAATAAATCGTAACCAATAATTCGAACACCTTTTATATGGTTTTGTTCCAGAAATCTTGCCACAATGTAAGCTCTTGAATTGGGTACAAAAACGCTGTTTATTCCGGAAAACATTTCGAGGTTTAACTGATCAATCCCGGAATCTTTAATGGTTATTTCTGAGAATTTAAAATTCGTAAGTTCTTCATTATCTTTAAAGAAAGAATAAAAACCATCAATGCGTTGTAAATAAACCGATGTACTTTCTATTTCTCTGGTGATTTTAAAAATCAGGATTTGTCTTTCATTTTTTACGGCAAAACTAATAAGTCTTCCCGCCAGATAGCCACTCTGAAAAGCATCTTGTCCAATGTAGGCATGTTCTATATTAGTACCAATATTAGAATCGATCATAACAATCGGAATATTTTTCTTTTGATATTCGTTTAAAAACTGAACTGATTCTTCGTAAAAAATCGGTGCAAACAATAAACCGTCGCACTCAAAATCTAATACTTTTTCGATTTCTTTTTTAAAGGAAACAGCATTAAAATCGTAGAAAAAATAATCGAGAACAACACCGAATTTTCCAAATTCAACAGCCGCTTTTTCTATTCCTGTAATCTGACTTTTCCAATATTCGATATTTTCATACTTGGGAAGAAAAACTGCAAAATGAAATTTTTTATTTAATGCGAGATTACTTGCTAAGATATTTCGTTTATAACCAAATTTTTCAATTATAGCATTTACCTTATCTACATTATCCTGCGTTACCTGTCCACGATTATGAATGATTCTATCCACCGTTCCCGGTGAAACATTGGCTAATTCCGCTATTTTTTTTATTGTTATGATAGTGCTTATTTTAAGGTTAAAACGATTTTATGAGTTCGTAAAATTAATTTTTTTTATTACAGATAAGTTGTTTTAGTTAACTTTTTCTATACATTTGTAACAGCCCGTGTGCGTACACGCAAAAATACATAATTTACATACAAAACAATCATTTATTTAGTATTTGTAAAAAAATTACAAGTAAAAAAATAAATTATAAAATTTAAAATATGATTATAGACATTTTAAGCAATGCTTCAAAGTACTTCGGTTTGCATCCTAATTTTAAAAGAGCATTTGAATATTTAAGTCAAAATGATATTAGTAATCTGGAAAACGGTTCATTTGAAATTGCTGATGGTTTAAGGGTAATTGCAATTTCCGGCGAAGGATCAACCAGAGAAGAAAGTATTAAAGGTTTTGAATGTCATGACCAGAATATCGATATTCAGTTTTTGATAAAAGGCCCTGAAACTTTTGCCTGGAAACCGAGAGAAAAATGCGTGAGTCCAAATGGAGATTACAGCGATGAAAGAGACGTTCGTTTTTTTCATGATAAACCGGATATGTTTTTTGAATTACAGGAAGGACAATTTACGATTCTGTTTCCTGATGATGTACACGCCGCTATGATTGGCGAAGGATTATTGAGAAAAATAGTCATTAAAGTAAAAATATAAAACCATGAATACGATCTCGAACTCAATTGATGTTATTGCAAGACAAGGGATTCTGCCTTTGTATTTCAATACCGATGAAACTATTACGGTAGATGTTTTAAGAACGCTTTACAAAGCAGGAATCAGAGCTGTAGAATATACAAACAGAGGTTCTGAAGCATTATCAAACTTCAAGAAAATGGTCGCTGTTCGAAATGCCGAATTACCCGGAATGTTACTGGGAATCGGAACTATTAAAAACTTAGAACAGGCAAAAGATTTTTACAGCGCCGGAGCTGACTTTTTTATCAGTCCGGGTTTTGTTCCTGAAGTTGCAATTTTCCTAAAAAGCAAAGAAGTTTTATACGCTCCTGGATGTATGACGCCAACAGAAATTATTGCGGCTGAAAATGCCGGAATAAAACTCGTTAAACTTTTTCCCGGAAATATATTAGGTATCGATTTTTTAAGCAGTATAAAAGACATTTTTCCATCGTTGGTTTTCATGACTACCGGCGGCGTTGAAGCTACTCATGCAAGTATTGAAAGCTGGTTTTCTGCCGGAGCTTCTGCTGTTGGGCTTGGAAGTAAACTGATCAGCAAAAAACGTATGGAAGAAAGAGATTATGATGTAATTGAAAATGAGACCAAAAAAGCAATTGAAATAATTCAGACCATAAGAAAATAAATCTGATCAAAATATATTTAAACACATAGAAACATAGTTTTTTCTTTATGTAAAAAAGAAGATCAACTAAAACTCGTTTCTCACACATAGTCCCGATCCCGAAACTTCGGGACGGGATTGTTAATGCAAATGAAACGCCTTTTAACAGTAACAAGATCTATGAATCTATGTGTTAGAAAAAATTACTATAAATCATAAAATTTAAAATGGATTCAATATTTAATCTAAAAGGAAAAGTTGCATTAATTACCGGTGGTGCGGGCGTATTGGGAAGCAATTTTGCAAACGTTTTGGCAAAACAAGGCGTTATTACAGGAATTGTTTCACAATCGATCGAAAAAGCGAATAACACTGTAGCTGCTATAGAAAGCAACGGTGGAAAAGCTTTTGCGATACAAGCCAATGTTTTAAACAAAGAAGAACTGGAAAAAGCCAGAGATTTTATCGTAGAAAAATACGGCCGACTTGATATTTTAATCAATGCTGCGGGCGGAAATATGCCGGGCGCAACGATACAACCAAATCAGGCGGTTTATGACATGCAGGTTGATGATTTGCAAAAAGTGGTAGATCTTAATATTATTGGAACCATGCTTCCGTCGCAAGTATTTGCTGAACTTTTTGCAAAACAAAAACAGGGAATTATTATCAATATTTCATCGGCATCGGCGCAAAGACCTTTAACAAGAGTGGTTGGATATTCGGCTTCAAAAGCGGCGATCGACAATTTCACACAATGGATGTCGGTTGAACTTGCTTCAAAATATGGTGAAGGAATTCGTGTAAATGCGATTTCACCAGGATTTTTTATCGGAGAACAAAACAGAGCTTTATTGCTTACGCCGGAAGGAAAATTAACGCCAAGAGGTGAAAAAATTATCGAACATACTCCAATGGGACGATTTGGAACACCGGAAGATATTGATGGTGCGCTTTTATTTTTATGCAGCGACATGTCCAAATTTGTAACGGGAACAATTATAAAAGTAGATGGCGGATTTGCCGCTACAAGTATTTAAAGATTTGTTACGTTCCTGCAAGGTTTTAAAAACCTTGTAGGTTTACAATAACTAGTTTGTGATTCTTTTACGCGGGATGACACAAAATGAAAAATGCTTCTTATGAAAACGAATGCCCTAGCCCCGATAGAAGTGGAAATCCTTTTGTGCCGGTCCCGAGGCTTCGGGAGGCACAAAAGATTGTAGCGGATAGCGGGAATAGCTTCTTAAAAACATTAATAATTATACCTACAAGATTTTGAAAACCTTGCAGGACGAAAAACACATAAAAATGGAACAAACGTTAAGATGGTTCGGCCCCAACGATCCAGTTTCTTTACAAGATATTAAACAAACCGGAGCAACCGGAATCGTAACTGCTTTGCACCATATCCCGAACGGGCAAGTATGGGAAATTGAAGAAATTATTAAACGAAAAGTAGAGATTGAACATGAAAATGGTGATCCAAAAAAAGGAGCTTCAGGTTTAACATGGTCGGTTGTAGAAAGTATTCCGGTTCATGAAGACATTAAAAAACAAACCGGGAATTATTTGCAATACATTGAAAATTATAAAGAAAGCATTCGGAATCTGGCTTTATGCGGCATCAAATGCATTTGCTACAATTTCATGCCGGTTTTAGATTGGTCAAGAACGGATTTGTCTTTTGAAGTTACTGACGGATCAAAAGCGTTACGTTTTGATATTAATGCGTTTGCCGCTTTTGAATTGTTTATTTTGAAAAGACCCGGAGCAGAAAAAGAATATTCATCAATACAAATTGAAAAGGCGTCTAAATACTTTAACGCCATGAATGATGCTGATAAAGTAAAACTTCAGCAAAATATTCTGGCAGGACTTCCTGGCGCCGAAGAAGCGTATTCTGTAGAAGATTTTCTGGTTACTTTAAGTGGTTATAACCATATTGACAGACAAACTTTAAAGGATAATCTTTTCTTCTTTTTAAAGGAAATTATTCCGGTTGCAGAAAGTAAAGGCGTTTTGATGGCCATTCATCCTGACGATCCGCCCTACCCGATTTTAGGTTTACCAAGAGTTGTAAGTACTGAAGAGGATTTAACAGAATTAATGAATGCTGCGCCTTCTAAATCAAACGGATTTACGATGTGTACGGGTTCATACGGCGTAAGAGCTGATAATGATTTACCGGGAATTGTGAGACGTCACGGCGATAAAATGAATTTTATTCATTTAAGAAGTACGCAACGAGATGAGGAAGGAAGTTTTTACGAAGCCAATCATCTTGAAGGCGATGTTGATATGTACGAAGTCGTAAAAGCGATTCTTGAAGTAGAGAAAAGAAACAATACCGCATTACCAATGCGTCCGGATCACGGGCATCAAATGCTGGATGATTTAAATAAAAAAACAAATCCGGGTTATTCTGCGATTGGCCGTTTAAGAGGTTTAGCAGAATTACGCGGACTTGAATTAGGGATTAAGAGATCTCTATAAAAGGTTTTGCCACGAAGGCACTAAGGGACGAAGATTTTTTTAAGCCACAGATTAAAAAGATTTTGTTTCACGCAGATTCTGCAGATTAGAGCAGATTTAATTTTAATTTTTTTTGAGATAAATAATCTGCGCGTATCTGCTTAAATCTTTTTAAAATCTGCGTGAAACGAAAAAAAATTGTGCCTTAGTGCCTTAGTGGCAAAACCAAAAACTAACTAACCAAATAACCACAAACCATGAATCGTCACGCCCTTATTATTTATTGCAGCGTTTTTGTAAATAGTATTGTAATGGGGCAGCAAACTCCTAAAATACTCACAGATTCAAAAACAAATTACCTGCCTGATTTTAGTTACGCAGGGTATCATTTTGGAGAAACAAATCTTCCTGAACCACAAGGAAAAATTATCAATGCTACTGATTTTGGCGTAAAAGCAAATGACGGTTTAGATGATTCAAAAGCATTATTGAAAGCCGTAAAAGCAGCAAATGCTGTCGAAGGAAATGTGATTTTGAAATTGCCCGCAGGAAAAATTATCCTGAGTGATATTTTATATATTGAAAGAAGCAATTTTGTACTTCGCGGCGCAGGTTCTGGTGAAAACGGAACTGAAATTTATTTTCCAAGACCCATGATGTATCTTAAAAATCCTGAATCATTGGCAGAACTTCGTGAATATTTAACTTCTTTTGATAAAAGACAACGTGAACCTGAAAACAATGTCGATTTGCCATTTTCGCAATACGCGTGGTCCGGCGGATTTATCTGGACTCAAATTCCCAATGAACGTGTAAAATCATATCTGGACAAATACGAACCAACTCCAAATCCTTTGGCAAAAGTAAGTTCCGGAACTATGGGCGAACATATTATTACGGTTTCAGATGTAAAAGGCTTAAAAGTAGGCGATATTGTCGAATTGCAATTGTTTAATAAAGATGGTGAAAATGGCGAAATCATTAAAGATTTATATAAAGGTGCAAATGTAAAACCGGGTTCTCATCATTGGAAATTCCCAAAACTTCCGATTGTTAGGCAACAAGTTGAAATCACTAAAATTTCAAATTCAAAAATAACGATCAAAACTCCTTTGACAATTTCGATTAAACCCAGTTATCAGGCACAATTGGTGGAATGGAAACATTTAAATGAAGTTGGAATTGAGCATATTCGCTTTACTTTTCCTGATATTCCAAGAGTTGCACATCACGTAGAGCCGGGAAATAACGCGATATTTTTAACGCGTGTTTTTAATAGTTGGGTCAAAGATGTTGTGATTACAAATGCTGACAGCGGAATTTTAGCTGAAGAAATTTCGAATGTTACCGTTCAGGATATTATTACTGATGGAAGCCACATGGCACATTATACCGTAACTTTAGGCGGTGTGCATAATGTTTTGGTCAAGAATCTTAAAATTTACAACAAAGCGGTTCATCCTTTGAGTTTCAACACTTTTGCGACTAAAAATGTATATCAGAATTGTGAAATATTTGAAGATGCACTTTTAGACCAGCATTCGGGAGCAAATCATCAAAATCTATTTGATAATATTACAGTTCATATCACCGCAGATAAAAACAATAGTTACTATTTATTTGGCGGCGGCGGCGCTGATTATTGGAAACCATCTCACGCGCCTTTTAGCACTTTTTGGAATTTGAATGTTCAGGTTTCAAATCCTTCTGATAAACCTGTTTTATTATATGGAATGAAAGATGGGCCTTTCGCCAGAATTATTGGCGTGAACGGAAACGCCAAATTCGAAGTAAAATATGAACCTGACGTTTATATTGAGTTTTTGAATACATCAATGGAAAAAGTTCCCTCGTTGTATGATTATCAATTAAAAAAACGAATAAAATAAATGTTTCTTGCCACAGATTTCACAGATTCAAAAGATTAATTTCTATGCGCTAAATAGCCACGAATTCACGAATGATTGCGCACAATAAATTATAAAAATTCGTGAATTCGTGGCTAAAAAACCTTTGAACCTTTGCAGCTCTGAACCTTTGCACCTAAAAAAAAACGCTATGAAATACAAAATAGCCTTTCTATTAATCCTATCTGTTTTCGGAAATATATTTTCCCAAAATAAATATCGTCTCAAAAATATTTCTACGACTGACGGACTTTCGCAGAATTCTGTTATTGCTATACATCAGGATAAATTTGGGCAAATGTGGTTTGGTACGCGTGATGGTCTCAATAAATATGACGGCAGCCGATTCACCATTTATAGAAATGATGTTACTAACAAAACGTCTATTAGTAATGACATCTTATCTATTGAAGAAGATGATTCCGGAAAATTATGGATTGGAACTTATAATGGGCTGAATTGTTATGATCCGGTTAGCAATACTTTCAACCGATATTTGCATGATAAAATCAATCATACTATAAATAGTAATACCATTTGGTGCATAAAGAAAATTGGAGATGAAATGTGGTTTGGAACTTCAAAAGGATTAACTGTTTATAATAAAAGAACAAAACAGTTTGCTTCTGCTTTTCATTCTTCCAAGGATAATACAACGATTCCAAGCAATAATATTCTGAGTATTTTAAAAACCAAAAAAGGTCAGATCTGGCTTGGAACTACTAAAGGATTATGCTTGCTAACAAGCAGAAAAAACGGGAAATTTTCTTTTAAAAATTATCCGCTAAATGATATTGATTTACTCAATGTATCATCTGTTGTTGAAGACCGCTTTAACAATATCTGGGTTGGAACAAAAAACAAAGGGCTTTTAAAATTTGATACTTCAAAAAACAGCTTTGTTTCATTTTTATCTAACGAAAAATATAAGGAAATCAGCAATGAAATCCGGGCATTAGCTATTGACAGCAAAGGCTCGATCTGGATTGGTGCTTATGATGGAATCTATATTTTAGGAGAAGACAAGAGTATTCAAAAGATAAATAACAACAATAGTAATAATACCCATAGCAGTGGAATCGAAAAAGTAAAATCGATTTTCATTGATAAAAAAGGTTCTGTTTGGGTTGGCTGTTATTACAAAGGCGTAAATATGTGGGATATTTCGAATGCGAATTTCTTCAATTATGATCAGAATTCGAAAAAGATTCCGATGAGTTATGATGTGGTGAGTTCAATTGTTACCGACAAAAATCAGAATATTTATTTTGGGACCGAAGGTGGCGGCGTCACTGTTTACAATAAAAATACAGAAGCTACGAGTTACATCAGCAACAAAATTGGACAAACACCCATAAATGACATTAAATCAATGTGGATTGCAGAGAATAATATTTTGTGGATGGGAACTTTCTCTAAAGGAATTTCAGCGTATAATACGCTAAATAAAAGTTTTGAAAACGACCGAATTTCGCCTCAATTAAAGGATTCATTAAAAGATGTAGGTGTTTATTCCATCAAAACAGAAGGAAACGGAATATTGTGGATGGGGACTTTTAGTAAAGGATTAATTCGCTATAATACGGTTTCTAAAGTTTTTCAATTTATTAGAAATGAAAATGCCAAGCCAAATTATCTAAGCAATAATTATGTGCGAACGGTCTTAGTCGACAAACAAAAAAGGCTTTGGGTAGGAACACTGAGCGGACTGAATCTTATTGGTCTTCAAAATTTTCAGCCAAATAAATACGCTGTAAAACATTTCTTTTATGATGATATTACTTTATCAGGAGATGATATTCTGACATTGTTTCAGGATTCTCAGAATAAAATCTGGGTAGGAACAAAAGCAAAAGGATTGCATTATTTTGATGGAAAGAAATTTAACCGAATCAACCTAAAAATTGGAAATACGGTTATTACAGCGATCCATTCTATTTTGGAAGATGATAATAAAAATTTATGGATTAGTACCAATCAGGGAATTATAAAATACAGTACAACCCGAAAAACAGTTGTCAATTATGATCAAAAAGACGGTATAATAAATAATGAATTTAATGATAATGCGGCTTTAAAACTTGATGCTAATAGATTTTATTTTGGAAGCCCGTCCGGAGCAACTTATTTTGATACCCGAAAAATTTCAATAAATCAACACGCGCCTCAGGTTTTGATTACTGATTTGAAAATCAAAAATGAAACTACAAACCCAAATGATTCTTTAGGCATTTTAGAAAAAAGTATTGGTTATACCAAAACTATCACTTTGGATTATGACAAGGCTAATTTTTCAATCAATTTTGCGATTCCGAATTACATTCGATCCAAAAAAAATCAATACAGCTACCGTTTAACCGGACTGGAAAATAACTGGACACTTACAAAAAATACAGAAGCCATGTATGCGATTCAGAATCCGGGAACGTATGTTTTTGAAGTTCGTGGCGCCAATAATGACGGCGTTTGGAATAAAAACCCAACCACTTTAACGGTTGTTGTAAAACCGGCTCCGTGGCGCAGTATCTGGGCATTTTTATTTTACGGAATTGTGATTGGTTTAGGTTTATACGGTTTAATCTGGATTATGAAATCGAAAGCGAGATTAAAACAAAAACTGGAACTGGAATATCTTGAAACCAAACGTATTGAAGAAAACAACAGGGCAAAACTGGACTTTTTTACCAATATTTCGCATGAATTCAGAACGCCTTTAACTTTGATTTTAGGACCGTTACAACAAATTCTGGCCGATTATAACGGAACGAATGAAATGTATAAAAAGTTGTTGGTTATTGAAGGAAGCGCCAATCATCTTTTGAGTTTGATTAATCGCTTAATGGATTTTAGAAAACTCGAAAATCATCAGGTAACTTTAGAATCTGCCAACGGAAATATTGTAAAATTTACCAAAGAAATCTTTTTGTCTTTTATCGAATATGCGAAAGACGGCGGTTACAATTATACTTTTGAAGCTTCTGAAGAAGAAATTCTGGTATATTTTGATCGTTATAAACTGGAACGTGTTTTTTATAATTTGATTTCGAATGCATTTCGTTATACCCCAAAAGGCGGAAACATCAATATTAAAATAAATCACGATCACGAAAATCTTTTTATTGCCGTAGAAGATTCCG
The DNA here is from genome assembly GCF_009707955.1 of Flavobacterium sp. LC2016-13. Taxonomy (GTDB): domain Bacteria; phylum Bacteroidota; class Bacteroidia; order Flavobacteriales; family Flavobacteriaceae; genus Flavobacterium. The sequence goes on from NZ_WMDQ01000003.1 coordinate 330,471, forward strand.
GAGTTGGCATTGCCGAAGAACATATTGATAAAATTTTCGATTTATTTTTTGAAGTTCCGTTGCATAATAACGTTCAGAAAAACTACAATAAAGGAACCGGAATTGGATTATCTATTGTAAAAAACATTGTCAAACTGCATAAAGGAACGATCGATGTAACGAATAAAAAAACGGGTGGTGTTGTGTTTAAAGTCGCGCTTCCGTTGGGCAGAGCACATCTTTTGGAAACTGAAATTATTCAGGATTTCAAAATAAGTGACGATATTGTACAATATACTGCTCAACTTGAAACGGCAGAAATAACAGAACACGAAGATATTGACGATTTTGTAGTAAATGCCGAAAAACAAACCATTCTGATTGTCGAAGATCATAAGGTTTTGCGATCTTTTATGAAAAATTTACTCAAAAAAGAATACAATATTATTGAAGCTGAAAACGGAAAAATTGCCTTTGAAAAAGCATTGCAATATGTTCCTAATTTAATTATCAGCGATGTTATCATGCCTGAAATGGTAGGAACAGAACTTTGCTCGAAAATCAAAGAGAATCTAAAAACAAGTCATATTCCGGTAATTCTGCTAACATCAAGATCTTCTTTGGTTTATAAATTTGAAGGACTCGAAAGCGGTGCCGATGATTATATCAGTAAACCTTTTAATTTAATTGAATTTAAACTTCGCGTTAAAAATCTGTTGAATTCAACCGAAAGATTAAAAGCCAAATTTTCTAGCGATGATAATTTTGTTCCGTCAGAAATCACAGTTTCATCACTTGATGAAGAACTGTTGAAAAAAGCATTCAAAATTGTAGAAGAAAATATCTCAAACGAACAATTTGACATTCCGTTTTTCTGTTCAGAATTGGGTGTAAGCCGCACGATGTTATTCTTAAAAATAAAAGCGTGGACAAATTATACGCCAAACGAATTTATTCATGAAATAAGATTAAAACGTGCTGCTCAATTATTAGAACAAAACAAACTTAATGTTTCTGAAGTAAGTTATAAAGTTGGATTTAATAATCCGAAATACTTTAGTAAATGTTTCCAAAAAAGATACGGAGAAACACCGTCACAATTTGCTGACAAATTTTCTAAATCTGTCTCCGTACTGTAAAAATCCTCTGTTTATAAGGCTTAAAAAAGGGTATCTGTATTTTTAGATACCCTTTTTTGTATTTCTATATCGTTTGCGCCCTATACATTTGCGATATGAAAATCAGAAAAACAAAATTCATGTTACTGCAAATTCTATTTGTCATGCTAATCATTGGAATGAGTTTATTGCTTTTTTACTTTATCTAAATTTAACTTAAAACCACAAAATGAATGTTTACAAACCTCAAAATTAAATCGCTTAAATGGTATTTTATGGTACTTTTTGTACTTGTAAATATTGTTGTAAATGCACAGGACAAAAAAGTCACCGGAAAAATCACTTCCAGCGAAGATTTACTCGGACTTCCTGGTGCTAATGTTTATATCAAAGGATCATCAGTTGGAGGATCTGCGGATATGGATGGGAATTATACTGTAATAGTTTCAGAAAAAAATGCTGTTTTAGTCTTCAACTTTGTAGGATATCAAACTGTAGAAGTTCCGCTTGGAAATAAAACAGTAGTCAACGTAAGTTTAAAACCAGACACAAAAGCACTTGATGAAGTTATTGTAGTAGGTTACGGAACTCGTAAAAAAAGTGATATTACGGGATCTGTATCTTCTGTAACAGCAAAAGAATTAACCGCTTTTCCGTTATTAAGTGCAGAACAGGCTTTGCAAGGGCGCGCTGCAGGGGTTTCGGTACAATCTAATAATGGTGGTGAACCTGGCGCTCCTGTAAAAATCAGGGTTCGTGGAGGAACTTCGATCAATGCGAGTGGAGATGCACTTGTAGTTGTAGATGGTTTTGCGGGCGCTTCGATGCCGCAACCTCAAGATATTGCTTCTATTGAGGTTTTAAAAGATGCTTCTGCAACTGCTATTTACGGATCAAGAGGTTCAAACGGGGTTATCATGGTTACAACTAAAAAAGGAAAACCAGGAAAACCGGTTATCGAATTCAGTAATTCAACATCAGTACAATCAGTAAACAATAAACTTGATTTATTAGATGCAGATCAGTTTGTGGCATACAGAAAAAGTTTTACAACGCATACTTCTAGTGGCGCTAACACAGATTGGCAAGATGTTATTTATCGCGAAGGAATGATTTCGAATACTTCATTATCATTTTCAGGTGGTTCAGATACGGTTAAATATTATGTTTCCGGAAATTACTTCAACCAAAACGGTGTTGTTATAAATTCAGGAATCGATAAATACACGATCGTAAGTAATCTTGAAGCTGATTTATCATCGAGATTTAAAGTGGGGCTTAATTTATTTCAAAGCAAACAAAACAAAGAAGGAATTATCAGCCAGACTGGCGCCGGAGGAACTGGTGCTGCGGGTGTAATTGCTGCGGCGTATCGTTTTATGCCGGACAAAGGAATTTATAATGCAGACGGAAGTTATACATCAACGGCTCCGATTGGAGATGATATTGATAATCCGTACGCAACAGCTATGGAAAATGTTTTAGAAACGGTTTCTATCGTAAACAGATCGAATTTCTTTGCTCAATATAAAATTACAAAAGACCTTGATTTTAAAACTACTTTAGGATTAACAGATAATAATTCGCAAACCGGAAGATTTATTCCGTCAACTTTAATTGCAGGAAAAAATATCAAAGGAGAAGCTTCTGTAAACAACACACGATTTTCTTCTTTCCTTACAGAAAATTATCTAACGTATAAAAAAGAAATTATCGACAAAGGAATCCTGACAGTTCTTGGTGGTTATTCATATCAAAAAAACAAAAACGAAAGCTCTTTTGCCGCTTCAAGAGGATTTTTGACCAATACAAATTCATACCATAATTTAGGTGCAGGAACAGTATTCTTAAAACCGGGATCTGCTTTATCTGAAACAGAATTAATATCGGCTTTCGGAAGGTTGAACTTTGATTATGATGATAAATATTTACTAACATTTACAGCGCGTCGTGACGGTTCTTCAAGTTTTAGTAAAAATTACAAATACGGAACTTTCCCTTCTGGGGCAATTGGCTGGAATATTGGTAAAGAAAATTTCTTAAAAGACAGCAAAACGGTTTCAAATCTTAAATTAAGAGCGAGTTACGGAGCAACAGGAAATCCATCAATCGATGCCTACTCTACTTTATCACGATTTTCAGAAATTTATGATGTAAGCGGTGACGTCATTGTAAATGCGGTTCAATTGACTTCTTTAGATAATCCGAATTTAAAATGGGAAACTTCATACCAACAAGATTACGGTATTGATTTAGGTTTATTTGATAACAGAATCAGTATTACGGCAGATTATTACAAAACAATTACCAAAGATTTATTGTTCAGCAGACCTTTACCGGCAGTTTCCGGAATCGCAACTCAGCTTCAAAACGTTGGAGAATTAGAAAACAAAGGTTGGGAATTGGGTATTACGTCTAAAAACTTTACAGGTCCTGATTTTACGTGGTCTACAAATTTTAATATTTCTTCAAACAAGAATAAAGTATTAAAATTAGCCGATAATAAAGATCTTATAATTAACTCTACGCCAGGACATTTCCTTGCTACAGATTCTCAAATTTTAAGAGTTGGTGAACCGGTTGGTTCTTTCTACGGATTTATTTATGATGGTGTAATTCAACAAGGCGAAACGGTTCTTCCGGGTAACTTTGAAACGATTGCGGGTGGAGAAAAATTCAAAGATGTTAATGGTGACGGAAAACTGGATTCTAACGATAAAACGCTTATCGGAAACCCAAACCCTGATTTCATTTTTGGTTTGAATAATGATTTCACTTATAAAAATATCGACTTGAATATTTTCTTTCAGGGTTCAGAAGGCAATCAAATCTTAAACTATACTTTGATGGAATTGGCATCTGGAAACAACAATGCAACTACTGAAGTTTTAGATGCATGGACACCAACACATACCGATACTAATGTGCCTATTAATGCGGCAAGAACAAAAAGAGTTACGTCAAGATTTGTTTATGATGCGAGCTACATCCGTTTAAAAAACATTTCTATCGGATATAGTTTAGATGAAAAAGTAGTTTCGAAAATTGGATTGAGCAAAGTTCGTTTCTACATCAGTGCACAAAACCTTTGGACGATTACAAACTATCCTGGATCAGATCCTGAGGTGAATTATCTTAATGATACTAACGCCAGAAGTAATACCAATTTAGGTTTAGATTACGGAAGTTATCCAAATGTAAGAACCTTCACTTTTGGTTTTAATTTAAAATTCTAGTTTTAAAATAATATTAAACACATAGAAACATAGATTTTTCTTTCTCAAAAAAGGAAATAAAAAAAACTAGTTTTCACACATAGCTATACGCAAAATGCTATGATTATTAATGCAAGTGAAACGCCTTATTTAGCGTTCCAAAAGCTATGTTTCTATGTGTTAAATTATACACCCAATACCTAAAAATTAATATTATGAAAAAATATATAGCCTTATTTTGCTTGGGAATATTCGCTTTTGGATGCTCTGATCTTGAAGAACATCCGGTGGGAGTTATTAGTCCTGACAACTTTTTTAACAATACAGACGACTTGCAAGCCGCTGTAAATGGAAGTTTCGCCAACATTGCCCACAATAATTACTGGGGAAGAGAATTTACAATTGCATTAATGTTACGCGACGACATGGCCGATATTGGTGACAGAACCACTCAGGCAGCGCGTATTGATGTTAATGATATGAATATGAATGATACAAACGCACTTGTTGCTAACTTTTGGCCGCAATCGTATATCATTATTACAGCAGCAAATCAGGCCATCGAAGGTGCTAAAAAAACACCCGGAGATCCTGCAAAAATAAACGCAATTGTAGCTCAGGCTTATTTTGCAAGAGCTTTTACGTATTATCATTTGGTTCGAATTTTTGGAGATATTCCGTATGTTGATTTTGTGGTAAACGACGTTTCTCAGGTAAATTCTTTAAGCAGAATGAAAGAAGCTGAAGTTTACCCAAAAATCATTGCCGATTTAGAATTTGCAAAACAATGGCTTGAAGACAAACCAAAAGTGAAAGCGGTTCCCGGAAAAGGTACTGCAGCAGGATATTTAGCCTCTGTTTATTTGACATTAGGAAACTACCAAAAAGCTTATGACGAAGCTAAATATGTTATTACAAACGAAGCTAAATTTGGTTTAGGATTAGATGCTGATTTTCAGGATTTATTTAATGCTACAAAAACTGCAACATTAAAAGAGCCTTTGTTTACGATTGACTTTAACAACTTGGTTTCAGGAAATTACGGTCAGGATTATACAGCGTTTTTTACAGGTTCTTTAAAAGATGATAGCTACAGCTATGGTCAGGGGTTTTCTGTAGCTGTGCCATCTCTTAAAGTATTTAACGACTGGGATCAGAGAGATTACAGAAGAGCAGTAAGTTTTGATACTATTATCAGAAAGAAAACCGGTCCGGGCGGAGCTTTACAAGTTTTTCCATCAAGTGATAACGAAAAAGCGCCAAGACCGCACATTGCCAAATACTTTCGTTTTCCGGGGAAAGCCGGAGCAAACGGAAGAACTTCTCAACACAACTATATCACAATGCGTTACGCTGAAGTTTTATTGACGGCTGCCGAAGCTTTAAACGAAATTACACCGGGAACTTTAGAAGCTGACGGTTATGTAAACCGAGTTCGCGCCAGAGCGAGAAACAAAGCAGGAAAACAAGTTTCGTTTCCGGCAAATGTAACTCCGGGTTTATCTCAGGCTGATTTTAGAAAAATGGTTATTAATGAAAGACGTTTAGAATTGGCTTTTGAATATATCAGATGGTATGACATTAAAAGGTTGAAAAACGGCCCTGAAGTATTTGGACCAAATGGTTTTGAACCACACGCTTTTAATCCAAATAAAGATTATTTATTTCCATTACCGGGAACTGAATTAGCCATAAACCCAAATTTAAAACCGAATAATCCTGGTTATTAATTTTAACTGAATTATTATTCTTGAACGCAGATGAAACGGATTCGCTATTGCGAAGACACGGAAAAAAACGGATTTTAAAAATAGTTTAAAAATCAGCGTTTTTGCGATAGTAAATCCACTTCATCCGCGTCTAAAATTTAGTCTAGAAGCTAAAAAAAATTAATTAGTAATATGAATAAAGTTAGTTTCATTTCTTTAATTCTTGGGTTTGCACTGCTTGGGACGGCGTGCAAATCCGGAATTAATTCTCCGACAAAAGCTACCGCAGCAAATGCACAAAATCTTCTGGAAAACCGATACAAAATGCTACTCGATTATCCGGTTGATTCGATGTCGATGCCGAGAAGCATGAGCATCAAAACCAATTTAATTAAAAAAGTACCGTCAAGAGACTGGACAAGCGGATTCTTTGCCGGAAACTTATGGCAATTATACCGACTTACAGGCGATGGCAGATATAAAGATCAGGCTGAAAAATGGACACTTTTTAGCAAAAAAGAAAGCGTTAATAGTAATTCACACGATGTTGGGTTCAAAGTGTTTTGCAGTTTTGGAGAAGCGCTAAAAGTGGAAAACAAACAAGAATACAAGGACGTAATTATTAAAGGTGCCGAAACTTTATGCACTCGTTTTAACGCCAAAGTTGGCGCAATACGATCTTGGGATTTCAATAAGGAAATTTGGGATTATCCCGTTATCATCGATAATATGATGAACCTTGAATTGCTTTTTGAAGCCAGTAAATTATCCGGCAATAAAAAGTATGAAAACATTGCCATTCAACACGCCAATACAACTTTAAAAAATCAATTTAGGGAAGACAACAGTTGTTATCACGTTATCGATTACGATCCGGCAACTGGCGCCGTAAGAAAGAAAACAACTCTTCAGGGTTATAACGATGATTCGGTTTGGGCACGCGGACAAGGCTGGGCAGTTTATGGTTTTACGATGTGTTATCGTTATACCAAAGATCCGGCTTATCTAAAACAGGCCGAAGCAACCGCAACGTTTTTTATCAATAATAAAAACCTTCCTGAAGACGGAATTCCGTATTGGGATTTTAAAGATCCGAGTATTCCAAATTCACCTCGCGATGTATCTGCTGCAACCGTTATGGCTTCGGCTTTGTATGAACTTTACGGGTATACTAAAAATAAAAGTTATCTGGCTTTCGCCGATAAAGTAATGACTTCGGTTCAAACCGAAAAATACATTTTAGATGCTAAAATTAAAGCGCCTTTTTTATTGGATCACAGCACCGGAAACTGGCCAAAACATGACGAAATTGACGAACCAATCATCTACGCCGATTATTATTTTCTGGAAGCGTTACTTAGAAAAAAGTGACAAAGGTTCAGAGCGACAAAGGTCTTTAGCCTTTGAACGTTTGATACTTGCTTTTTTTGAGCTTATGAACCTTTGTACCTCTGAGCCTTTGTACCTCTGAACCTTTGATCGCCTTTGAACCTCTGAACCTTTGAAACTTTGAAACTATTTATGAAGAACTACCTGTACCAACATAATACATTTTTAACTTTTGCGCTTTTTGTTTTTTTTCAGATTTGTCTGAGCAGCAGTTTTGCTCAGACAAAGATGAATATTGATGAAAACTGGCTCTATTTAGAAAATAGTACATCAAATCTAAATGATGCTCAAAAAGCTTCAAACTGGATTTCTCTAAATTTACCACACACCTGGAACGCCGAAGACGCAACAGATTTAAATCCGGGTTACAGGCGCGATGCAAGCTGGTATCAAAAAAAACTGAATATTCCTCAAATAGATAAAAACCAACGTTATTCTTTATATTTTGAAGGATCGAATGTAACGACAAAAGTATACGTAAACGGTAAAGAAGCCGGCGGACATATTGGTGGCTATATTGGTTTTTCGATCGATGTTACGAATTTTATAAAAGAAGGAAACAACGCTATTTTTGTACGCGTAGATAACAGTTATGACATCGAAATAATTCCATCGCAAAAAAGTGATTTCTTTATTTATGGAGGAATTACAAGAGATGTCTGGTTAGTATCTCAATACAAAAATCATATAGATAATTTAAAAATTACAACGCCTGAAGTTTCGGCTAAAAAAGCTTCGGTACAAATTATTTCTTCGATAGTAAATCCTGAAAATTCAGCTTTATCATTAACGGTGATTCTTAAAAATCCAAAAGGAAAAAAAGTCGCCAGCAAAACGATTTCAGTTTCAGATAAAACATCAAATATCATATTCGAAAATATCAAAAACCCGGAACTTTGGGATACCGATAATCCAAACTTATATTCCGTTTCAGCTATTTTATCAGAGAAAAACCAAATCAAAGACAGCGTTTCTGAAAAAGTAGGTTTCAGGTGGTTTGAGTTTAAAGATCACGGTCCGTTCTTTCTTAACGGAAAACGATTACTGCTTCGCGGAACACATCGCCATGAAGAACAAGCAGGAGTTGGTGCCGCCATGAGCAACGCACAACATCGTGCTGATATGGAATCTATTAAAAAAATGGGTGCAAATTTTGTTCGTCTGGCGCATTATCCGCAAGATCCTGAAATTTATAAAGCTTGTGATGAACTTGGTATATTAGTTTGGGATGAATTGCCGTGGTGCCGCGGCGGAATTGGTGATGAACTTTGGCAAACGAACACCAAAAATATGCTGGCAGAAATCATCAATCAAAACTATAATCATCCAAGTATTATAATCTGGTCTTTAGGAAATGAAATGAACTGGTTACCTGATTTTCCTGACGGCGATAATACGGAAAGAACAAATGTGTTTTTAACCGAATTAAATAATATAGCACACAAACTTGATCCAACGCGAAAAACGGCAATTAGAAAATATTACGAAGGTTCGAAAATTGTCGATGTCTTCTCCCCTTCTATTTGGTCTGGCTGGTATTCAGGAAGTTACAAAAGTTACCAAAAAGCCATTGATGTTTACAAAAAAGAATACAAACATTTTATTCATGCTGAATATGGCGGAGACAGTCACGTTGGGCGTCACAGCGAAAATCCAGTTACAGGCGAAGGCGTAATAAAAGCAGAAGGCTGGGAAGAAGCAATTGTACAAACTAAAGTCGCAAATGTGGCTCAAATTGGCGATTGGAGCGAAAACTACATCGTCGATTTATTCGATTGGCATTTGCATATATCCGAGAACGATCCAACATTTGTGGGTAATGTTCAATGGGCGTTTAAGGATTTTGCAACGCCATTACGTCCCGAAGATGATATTCCGTATATGAATCAAAAAGGACTTGTAGACAGAAATGGAGTTCCAAAAGACGCTTATTATGTTTTTAAAAGTTATTGGGGAAAAGAACCTTTTGCCTATATCGAATCGCATACCTGGACCGAACGCCAAGGACCTGAAAATTTGCCAAGAACAATTAATGTTTTTAGTAATTGCGAGAAAGTAACCTTGTATCATGAAGGAAAATCACTTGGAGAAAAACAAAGAAATCTTTCTCTATATCCTGCAAATGGCTTAACTTGGGATGTTAATTTTATAAAAGGAGAAAACAAACTGGTTGCAATTGGGAAAACGAAGGATGGAAAAACGGTTTCGGATACCTTAAAAGTAAACTATCGTTTTAATAAAAATGATACGGCAACTTCGTTACAATTGTCTTTTGAAAAATTAAAAAATGGCCATTATCTGGTTACGGCAATTGCCATTGACAATAACAATTTGCGTTGTCTGGATTATGAAGAAAGTGTTTATTTTCAATGTTTGAAAGGTGGAAAAACAATGAAAAACCAGGGAACTCCAACAGGAAGTGAATCAATAAAAATGGCAAACGGAAAAGCTTCGATTGAAGTTATTCCGGATGGCTCAAATAATCCGATTGAAATGACGGCTCTGAATCAGAGTTTTAAAGGAGAATATTTAAAAATAATGCCACAAAGTCACTAAGACGCAATTTTTTTTTCTCACGCAGATTTTGCAGATTGAACAGATTTAATTTTAAAAACTTTGCAAATAAATAATCTGCTCAATCTGCAAAATCTGCGAGGAAAAAATCATTTTAATCTGTGGCAGAAAAACATAAAAACAAATACAACTTTACCAATGAAAAAACTATTAACCTCATTACTCTTAACCTTATCCTTTTTGGGATTTGCGCAAAATCAAAACTTAATCTCAAACGTTCCAAACCGACATACAACTTCTTTAAACGGGGTTTGGAATTATATTGTCGATCCATACGAAACTGGATATTACAGCTTTCATCATGATGAATATGACAAACAGTCAAAACCATCAAATGCGGCATATTTTAATAATTATCATGCTGTAAACAAACAGGAATTGGTAGAATATGATTTTGATAAATCACCTAAAATTAATATTCCGGGCGATTTTACTTCTCAAATTCCGGAGCTTAAATATTACGAAGGAAACGTTTGGTTCAAGAAATCTTTCGATTATGATTTAGCTGCTAAAAAACGTCTTTTTCTGTATTTGGGTGCGATCAATTACAAAGCTGATGTTTATTTAAACGGTAAAAAACTAGGAACTCATATCGGTGGTTTTACGCCATTTAATTATGAAGTAACGTCGATTGTAAAACCAAAAGACAATTATTTGGTTATTAAAGTAGACAATACACGCCATAAAGAAGATGTTCCGACTATTAATACGGATTGGTGGAATTATGGCGGAATTACGCGTGATGTTACTTTAGTTGAAGAAGAAACTTCATTTGTTGAAGATTACAACATTCAGCTTAAAAAAAATAATGCAGCTTTGATTTCAGGTTTTATTAAAATCAATAATCCTGATGCAACTCAAAATCAGGTTTCGATTTCGATTCCGGAATTAAAAATAAATTATAAAGGAAAAGTTGGTGCTGACGGGATTTTGAATTTTGAGATTCCGGCTAAAAAAATCTCATATTGGTCTCCTGAAAATCCGAAATTATATGATGTTGCGATCGATTTTAACGGACAAAAATTAAAAGATAATATCGGTTTCAGAACGATTGAAACAAAAGAGGACAAGATTTTATTAAACGGAAAACCAATCTTTTTACGCGGGATTTCGATTCACGAAGAAAATGCAAAAGGCGGACGTGCGAATTCTGAAGAAGATGCTTTGCGTTTATTAAACTGGGCAAAAGAATTGGGTTGCAATTATGTTCGTCTGGCTCATTATCCGCATAATGAAAACATTATCAGAACGGCTGATAAAATGGGATTAATGGTTTGGGAAGAAATCCCGGTATATTGGACAGTTGAATTCACCAATAAAAGTACGTATCAAAATGCCGAAGATCAATTAACTGCCGCTGTAACAAGAGATAAAAACAGAGCTTGTATTATTATTTGGTCGATGGCAAATGAAACACCAATTTCAGATGCGAGAAATACTTTTATTAAAAATCTGGTCGATCACACAAAATCTTTAGATAATACAAGATTAATTAGTGCGGCATTATTAACACAAAGCGGTGCTGACGGATTTGGAACTATCAATGATGCAATTGGCGAATATTTAGATATTATTTCATTTAATCAATATTTAGGCTGGTATGGCGGAAAACTGGAAGATGCTGAAAAGATTTTCTGGAAAACGAAATACAACAAACCTGTAATTGTTTCTGAATTTGGCGGTGATGCCAAACAAGGTTTTCACGGAGAAAAAAATGAGCGATGGACAGAGGAATTTCAGGAATACTTATATATCCAGAATTTAAAAATGATCGAAAAAATACCTCATCTTAGTGGTTTAAGTCCATGGATTTTAGTTGATTTCAGATCTCCAAGAAGGCTTTTACCGGGAATTCAGGACGAATATAATCGTAAAGGTTTAATCTCAAACGACGGTGAAAAAAAGAAAGCTTTTTATATCATGCAAAGCTGGTATGAAAAAAAGAAAAAGGAATAACAATTTGATTCTTCTTATTGTTTAATCTCTTATTTTTGTATGAAACAAAAAACTCTTATGTTATGAAAAAATTCAGTTTATTGACCTTAATCTTTTTGATTGCGCTTTCTGTTAATGCTCAAGAAGTAAAATTTGCGCCTCTTGATGCCAGTCCGGCTGATATTGCTTATTTCCCAAATAAAGCTGTAAAATTTAAAAAAACAGATACGCCATCACCATTAATTAAGGTTATTTATTCGAGACCTTCTGCAAAAGGACGTGCTATTTTTGGAGAATTAATTCCTTTTAACGAAGTATGGCGTGTAGGTGCTAACGAAAATACAGAAATCAAATTCTATAAACCGGCAACTATAAACGGTGTTGCTGTTCCTGCTGGAACTTATAGTTTATTTGCTATTCCTGAAAAAGACAAATGGACGATCATTATCAATAAAGAAGTTGATTTATGGGGAGCGTATCCTTATGATTCAAGCAAAGATTTAGTAAAAATTTCTGTTCCGGTAAAAGCACTGGTTACTCCGGTTGAAGCTTTATCAATTGCTTTTACTTCAAAAGATAATTTGGCTAATTTAGTTATCGGATGGGATAAAACATCTGTTGAAGTTCCGATTACAATAAAATAATTTATATTTTTTATCGGTCAAAATAAAAATGAGACACTAATTTTAATATATTAGTGTCTCATTTTTTATTTGTAACCCTAACTGAACCATAATATTAACCAAATTCTAGTTCAAAGCATGAAAAAGAAATATTTACTTCTACTGTTTTTATTGGCAGCAAATTTTGGGAATTCCCAACAAAAAAATAAAATTAGTTATGAACAGCTAAAAGAGTATGAAGGCAGTTATGAATACCTCAACAAAACCACGCTAAAAATAGCTGCTTCACCAAAAGATACTCTTTTATATGCTATAATCAATGAAAGTAAATATCCTTTAAAATTTACCGAAAAGGATGTATTTCAAAATATGTCTAAAGAAAATGTGACATTTTTGAGAAATAAATTAGGAGCAATTACCGGCTATTCTTCTGAAGGAAATACTTTTAATTTATTAAATAAAAAGGTTGTCTTTCCTAAAGAAATGTGGTACCCAAGACTTAATGTTACTAAAGATTATAAGTACGCTTATATTCCTCCCAAAAAAGATCCACTTGATGGTTTAGCAACGGGCACGCTTGACAATTCCGGATTAGACAAAGCATTGTTGAATGAAATGATGCAGAAAATTGTGACTGGTTCTTATCCAAACGTTCACAGCGTTTTAATCATTAAAGACGGCAAACTTATATTTGAAGAATATTTTTATGAATACAACAAAACGAAGTTACACGAGCTTCGTTCTGCAACAAAAAGTTTTGTGTCTGCCCTTACAGGAATCGCTATTGATAAAGGTTTGATTAAAAGTAAAGACGAAACTGTTCTTTCTTATTTTAAGGATTATACTTTTAAGAATCTGACTGATGATAAAAAAGAAATCACAATTGAAGATTTGCTTTCTAATGAAAGTGGATTAGATTGTGATGTAAGTAATCCGAAAGCAGAAGGAAATGAAACAAAAATGAATAATTCTGATGACTGGATTCAATATACATTAGACTTGCCAATGATTGATGTTCCTGGCGCAAATGGAATGTATTGCTCCGGCAACCCAATTGTAATGGGTAAAATTATAGAAAGAGCTACAAAAATGGCTTTACCTGATTTTGCAAAACAAACGCTTTTTAAGGATCTTGCCATTACGAATTTTAAATGGAATTTTAAACCGGATGCTTCAAGTGCTGAAACTTTTTGCCAGTTGTATTTAAATTCAAGAGATATGGCAAAATTAGGTTTGCTTTATCTGAATAAAGGTGTCTGGAACGGTAAACAGGTTATTTCTAAAAATTGGGTACAAGAATCATTTACCAAACATTCTGTTCTTCAAGGCGTTAATTATGGCTATTTGTGGTGGCTTAAATATATCGAGGTCAACGGTGTTCGCTATCAGGGAAAAGTAGCGCAAGGAAACGGCGGACAGAAAATTTATGTTTGGGAAGATCAAAATATGATAACGGTTATTACAGGCGGAAATTATAATTCGCAATCATCAAGCGATGAATTAATTCAGAAGTATATTTTGCCTTCTTTTACAAAAAAATAATTTAAAAAGTAAGAATCTATAGTCGTAAAACGTAAGAAAATTTTTCAAGAATAAATTCAATAAATAAGGCTGTCAAATAAAATTGGGAGCCTTATTTATTTTAAGCTTTTTTATGAGATTATACAGGCTCAAAATATCTATTTTAAGTTAAAAAGTGGGAATTATATAACATTTAAGCAAAATTATGTAAATAGTATTTGACCTATAATTATATATTTGGCTGTATACAATAATAATTAATCGATTACATTGTTCCACAAACCTACCAATCAAGTTAATTATTATTATAATAAAACATGACCAAAACCAAGTGCAAATGATGCAGTATCGTACAGTCTTAATAAAATTTCGCAATAAGTTTATGCAGTGAGAATGCAATTAAAAGAAACTACTTATGTCCCCCAAATAATAAGATAGGTTCTTTCGATTTATGCCCTAAATCTATTCGTATTTATTTTATGATACCTGCATCATTTATTTTTTTAGAGAAATCAAACCGCTACATTTATTTTTTCTAAAAAAAAGTCCCTTTAATTGCAAAATATTTTTTTGCGCTTAAAGGGATATTTTTTTTAAAAGAAATTTTTCTTTCTTATCTAGTTTTATGCTTTTGCCGTAGATACATCTAAAATCTTATCTAATGTAATTGGCAAATCGCGAACACGTTTTCCGGTCGCATTAAAAACGGCATTTGCAATTGCAGGCGCCATTCCTACCAAAGCAGTTTCTCCAAGTCCTTTTGTCCCCATCGGGTTACTGACAGGATCTTTTTTATTGACAAAAAATACTTCCTGTTTTTCAATATCGGCATTGACCGGAACATGATAATCTGCAAAATTATTATTTATCGGACGACCAAAACGATGATCTATTTCCAAGGCTTCCATTAATCCCATTCCGATTCCGCCAACTGCACCTCCAAACATTTGTCCTGCCGAAGTTTTTTGGTTAATTACAGTTCCAATATCTGCACAGGAAACAACATGGGCAATTCTGATTTTACCTAAATTCGGATTCACTAATACTTTTACAAAATGTACAGAGAAAGAATAAATTGAATATTTCTTGGCTTCTTCTGTTCCTTTTGATTCTTTTTCTACAGCCAGTTCTTCTAATTTATTATCATTTAATAATGAAATTAAAGAAACCGTTTTAGCGCTGTTTTTGGTAGAAGTAATCGAACCATTGGCAAAAGCTAAATCTGTAACCGGAATATTTTTAAAATTCTGGTTTTCAGTCGCAAGTCCAAGTGCTTTACTAATCAATAAATTACAGGCATCATGCACCGCAGAACCTACAGATGACGTTGTTGCAGAACCACCTTGTGTTGGTCCTTTTGGCAGGCCGCTTTTACCCATTTCAATTACCACATTTTCAGCAGGAATTCCTGTTATTTCAGCTCCAATTGCCGTCATCATTGTTGCCGTTCCCGGTCCCATATCGTTAACACTGCATTGCAAAACCAAAGTTCCGTCTAATAAAAATTTGGCCTTTACAGTACTTGAATTTCTATAAGAACCAAAAGTTCCAGTTCCCATTCCGTAACCTACAAGCCATTCGCCTTCACGAACACTTCCCGGTTTATTATTTCGGTTTTTCCAGCCAATACGTTCCATTCCCGCTTCATAGCAATCTAAAAGATATTTGCTGCTCCACGGTTTATTTTGTTCCAGATCTTTTTCGGCATAATTACGTTTACGAAACTCAATCGGATCCATATCTAATTTATACGCTAATTCATCCATGGCACTTTCTAAGGCAAAAGAACCCGTTGCTTCTCCAGGACCGCGCATCCAGATTGGTGTACAAGTATCTAAAGGCACAATACGATATCGGGTAGAAACATTATCGCAGTTATAAATAAATCGCGACATGTTTACAGTACCTTCCATAAAATCTTCATAACTCGAAGTCATTGCGACCGCTTCATGCGTTAATCCGGTTAGTTTACCATCTTTCGTGGCTCCTAAACCCATTTTTTGAATCGTATAAGGTCTAAACCCAACATTGGTAAACATTTGTTCTCTATGCAAAACCAACTTTACAGGTCGGTTTAATTTTTTTGCACCAATAAGTGCAGCAATTTCGTATGGCCAAGTGTGTAAACCCATTCCAAAAGCGCCTCCAAGATATTCAGAATTTACAGAAACATCTTCAGCAGGAATTCCAAAAACACCAGCTACGCTTCTGCGAGTTCCCTCAACACCCTGGCTTTTGGTAAATAAACTCGGTTTATTTCCATCCCATTTTGCAATAATATTCGCCAACTCCATCGGGTTATGAACTTCTGTCGGAATCGTATATTCTTGTTCTAAAACAACTTCGGCATTTTTATAACCATCCTGAACACCTCTATGGTAATCATTGCCTTTATCTGTGTCTATTTTTTTCTCTTTGTCTTTCGCTTTATTAAGATCTGTGGTATGTTCTTCTTTTAAATATTCAGCTTTAATAAGACTCGCCGCATATTGCATTCTTTCGAACGTATCTGCAATTACAAGCGCAATTGGCTGATCGTAATACAATATAGAATCATCTTTGAAAACCTGAAGCGGCTGACCAAAATTGCGTTTGTCTTTTGCTTTTTCGTATCCAACTGGTTTATCTACATTAAGATGTGTAATTACGGCTAAAACTCCCGGCGCCCATTCGGCTTTTTTAGTATCGATAGATTTAATTCGTCCTTTTGCAATTGTGCTTCCAACCAAACATGCATAAACAACACCAGGTGTTTTATACTCGGCAGAATAGGTTGCAGAACCTGTTACTTTAGCAAATCCGTCAACTCTGTTTATATTACTTGTCTTGCTCATAATTCGAATTATTTAGATGCTGCTATTGTTAATGCTTCTGTGATGGCGTTTGGTCCGAGTGTCAATTTAAAATCATTGTCACCGTAACTTCTTGCGCCTTTCATAGCCAGGTCTGCTGCTTGTTTAAAAATAGTTTCAGAAACTGTTTTCCCTTTCAAAAATTCTTCTGCTTCAGTCAATCGCCAAGGTTTATGTGCCACGCCGCCCATCGCAAGTCTGGCATTATTTATTGTGTTGTTTTGAATATCTAAAGCAACGGCCACAGAGATTAATGCAAAAGCATAACTGCTTCGGTCACGTACTTTTAAATAATGAATGTTTTTGGTGAAATTATTATCCGGAATTTCTACTGAAGTAATGAGTTCTTTATTTTGAAGCGTGTTGTCTTTTTCCGGTGTATTTCCCGGAAGGCGATGAAAATCTGTAAACTTAATTTCTCTTTTTCCTTTCGGGCCTTCCACTAAAACTGTCGCGTCTAATGCTGCAAGTGCCACACACATATCACTTGGATGAACGGCAATACAGCTATCAGAAGCACCAAAAATAGCATGCATTCTGTTTGAACCTCCAATTGCGCCACAGCCACTTTTAGGAACACGTTTATTGCATGGCATATCTGTATTATAAAAATACGAACAACGTGTACGTTGTAACATATTTCCGCCCACAGTCGCCATGTGTCTTATTTGTTGAGAAGCTCCGGCCGCTAAAGCCAAAGCTAACAAAGGATGTTTTTCTTTGATTGATTTATCTTCGGCAACCTGACTATTTTTTGCCAATGCGCCTATAGAAACTTTTCCGGTCAGGAATTCAATTTTCTTTAAATCTAAACCCGTAATATCTACAAGTTTGTCCGGAGCAACCACGTTTTTTTTCATCAAATCAACTAGGTTTGTTCCGCCCGCAATAAACATGGCTGAATTTTCCTTGTTAATACTGGAAACGGCTGAACCGGATGATAATGCTCTGATTATTTGAAAGTTTTTCATAATTCCTTCCCTCCTTCCTTAACTTCGGTAATGGCATCAACAATGTTATGATAAGCTCCGCATCTGCAAATATTACCACTCATATATTCTTTAATTTCTTCTCTGCTGTTAGCGTGTCCTTCTTTAATACAGGCAATTCCCGACATAATTTGTCCGGGCGTGCAATATCCGCATTGAAAACCGTCATTTTTAATGAAAGCTTCCTGCATTGGGTGTAATTTTTTTCCTTTGGATAATCCTTCGATGGTCGTAACCTGTGCATTTTGCTGCATTGATGCCAAAGTTAAACACGACAAAATTCGGGTTCCGTTTACATGAACCGTGCAAGCACCGCATTGGCCGTGATCGCAACCTTTTTTTGTTCCTGTTAACTGTAAATTTTCTCTAAGTAAATCGAGTAAAGTTGTTCTTGGCTCAATGTTAAGATCGTGCTTTTTGCCATTTATTTCAATAGAAAGTGGAACTGTTTCTAAATATTCAGCTATTTTTTCATCCCATTTATTCTCTGACGCCATCACCAAAGAAGGCGGTGTCAGGGCGAGAGCGGTAAAAAGTCCTGATTTTTTTATAAAGTCACGACGAGAATTCGACTCGTCTTCTGTTGCTTTATGGTTGATTGTTTTTTTAGCAGCCATTCATTTCTGTATTAAATTAGCAAATCAATCTAGGTAATCCTAACAAATTTAACGATCTTAGATGAGAAAAAGTTATAAAATTCACACCAAAACCTTATTTAGAATAATTTCAATTGAGAGAAATACTATTACATTAAAATTCTAAATTGTAATTTTACAAGACTAAGTCTTAATTATGCCTCATCAACCCATTATATATCTCGATAATAATGCAACTACACGCGTTGATGAACGTGTTTTAGCAGTTATGCTTCCGTATTTTACAGAAAATTATGCGAATGCCAGCAGTAGCCATTTAGCAGGATTAACAGTAAATGAAGCTGTAGAAAATGCTGCCTGGCAAACTGCAAATTTAATTGGGGCTAATGAAGATGAAATCATATTTACTTCCGGAGCTACAGAAGCTATTAATTTAGCGATAAAAGGACTTTCTAATCAGGATAAAAAACATATTATTACAGTTGCCACTGAACACAAAGCGGTCTTGGAAACCTGTCACTATATGGAGACAATTGGGTTTGATGTGACGTATTTGCCTGTTGCTTCTGACGGACTTTTAGATCTTCATCTTTTAAACGAATCAGTTACAGATAAAACACTGATTATCATTATAATGAAATCAAATAATGAAATTGGTGTCATGCAGGATATTAAATCAATTTCTGCCATAGCGCATGCTAAAAATGTGTTGCTTATGTGTGATGCAACTCAGGCTGTTGGAAAAATTCCTTTGGATGTAAAAAAACTTGGAATTGATTTTTTAGTTCTTTCTGCACATAAATTTTACGGACCAAAAGGTGTTGGTGCTTTATACATTTCTTCATCTTTAAAAGTAAAACCGGAAACTCAATTGCACGGCGGCGGACAACAACGAAAATTACGCAGCGGAACGCTAAATGTTTCTGGAATTATTGGCTTAGGTAAAGCTTGCGAAATTGCTGAAAATGAATTAGAAAGCGATCAAAAAAGAATAACTGAATTACGAGATAAACTTGAAAAAGGTTTATTGCAAATTGAAGGTTCTTTTGTAAATGGAAATACGCAAAACAGAATTTACAATACTTGCAACATTTGTTTTCCGGGAGTTAATTCTGAAAGGTTGATTATTGCGTTACAGAATATTGCCGTTTCTAACGGATCTTCGTGTTCTGCGGTAACTTCAGAACCTTCGCATGTATTAAAAGCTTTGGGATTATCTGATGAAGAAGCGCTGAGTTCGATTCGTTTTAGTTTGGGAAGGTTTACAACTTTAGATGAAATTGAAGAAACTATTCTAAGAGTTCATGATTTAGTTATTCAATTTAGGAAATAAGGTTATTATAATCTTCCGGAGTATCGATATCAATGTTTCCTTTTTCAAACGGAACCGAAACTGTATCTTCTAAAAATCTATTGATTATTTTTTTTGCTCCTTCCTGCCCTTTTAACGCTAACAATTCTTTAAAATATTTTTTATCGAAAAGTACAGGCGTTCCCAATGTTCCGGCGTAAGCAGAAGCTATAATTCCTTTGTTGTTTTTTTCGTATTGATCCATTAAATTTTCAAAAATAATATTTGAAACATACGGCTGATCGCAAACGGCAAAAATACATTTTTCAATTTGCGGATATTCCAATAATAAATCACTTAATCCTTTTGCTATTGATGATGACATTCCAATTTCCCAATCCGGATTATAGCTTATTTTGATTTCATCTGTTTTGATTTCTTCTTTTATCAATGCATGATTTGAACCTGTTACAACAATAAGTATTGCGTTTCGAATTAACGATGCTTCTTTTATTGTGTTTTTTAAAAGTGTTGTGTTTTTATAAGCCAACAACTGTTTGGGCTGTCCTAATCTCGCAGAACTTCCTGCAGCCAAAATAACGATGCCCGTTTTATTTAAGATGTCATCTTTCATAAACAGTTGTATTATGTATTTTTTCTGTTTTAAATTTTAAAGAAGTTCCTTTTCTGGCACTTATTACGGCTTTAATTTCAGCTATTATCGAAAGGGCAATTTCTTCTGATGTTTCAGCGCCAATATCAAGTCCGATTGGACCATAAATTCTGTTTAATTGTTCCTCATTAATCGTTATGCCTTCGTTTTGCAAATCATCGAGCATTCGGTTTAATTTTGTTTTCGGACCAAGAATTCCAATGTAAGTACAATTTGTTTCTAACAGCAATTTTAGCATTGCTAAATCATATTTGTAATTGTGGGTTATTAATACGAAATAAACCTGATCGTCAATTGTTATGTTTTCTAATAATTGTTCGGGTTTGCTAACAAATACTTGTTTTGCTTCGGGAAATCTCTTTTGTGTGGCGTGTGTGGCGCGGCCTTCTCCTACTGTAATTTCCCAGCCTAAAATTTCGGCCATTTTTGCAAGTGGCTGAACATCATTTCCTGCTCCGATAATAACAATTGAAACGGGAGGATTTATATACTCTAAAAGTGCTTCGTTTTCGTTGTTGTCTTCTATTTTTTTTATGATTGAAGTTTTATACTGCAGTGTATCTTTTACCTCCGAAAAAATATTCAATGCGATATCATTTTGAAATAAAAAGGGCTGGTTTTCTCTATAAAATAATATGGTTCCAATTTGTGCTGCATTTCTTTTTAAGGAAAATAAAGTTCCGACAACTGCTCCTTTTCGCTCCCATTTTAATTCTTGTAAAAGCTTTATCGGATTATTTTGAATATTATCATCAATATACTCAAACAGAATATGTACGATGCCGTTACAGCCTAATTGCAAGCCAACTTCACTATCATTTTCATTACTTGTATTATATGTAATGAGTTTATTTTGCTGTTGATTTATAGCGAGTAAAGCTTTTCGTAACGCATCGCCTTCTAAACAACCTCCGCTGATAGCTCCTGTCAGGTTTCCATCTTCGGTAACGAGCATGCGTGCTCCGGGCTGGCGATAAGAAGATCCTTCTACTTTGACAACGGTGGCAAGAGCGGTCTTTTTATTGGCTTTTTTTGCTTCTGAATATGCTCTTAGAATTTCTGTAATTTCCCTCATAAGAATAAATACGATCAGCTTAAATAGTGCTGATTGTTTTTGATGTATTAAAAATAGAAAATATTACAAACTTAATCGTATTGAATGCGATTAAGTTTATAATATTCGTATTTAAAAATTACATTTTATTCTTAAAATTATGGTGTGAATTATTTTTTTAAGGTCAAAAAATAATTTAATTCTGATTTAATGATTTCTCTTTTATTGGTTAAGAGATACATCTTTTTGGGATTTTCACTTTTGTATCCGTAATAAATTCGATCAGATTCCGGCTTGTCCCAATTAAGCACATAAATTGTTCCGTCAGGATCGTTTTCTAATCCTCTTTCATAATTAAAGTTGCCTTTTTGAGTAAAGGTTTTTTCGGGTTGTTTTCCTTTATAAATAGTTGTCAATTCAAACTTATAACTTTCTATTGTTCCATCTCCTTGATAAATTTTCAATACCGTTTCAATTCCGCTACAATCAGCACAAGGCAAAAGACCTTCGTAAATATTTACTTTAATTAAGCTATCCTTTGCTATAACTGGGTTCTCTTTTGATAATGGTTTAATTATTTGCTCATTTTTTTTAGAATTACAGGAAATTAATTGTCCTGCTACAGCAAATATAAGTACTAAATTTCTCATGTTTTTCTACAAATATATTAAATATCTTACTAAATAATATTCTTCTGTATTTGATAACATTTGAAAGGATGAAATTACTATACAATTATTTAACATTAGCAACTTTAAAACAGGTAAAACTACGGTAAACCAAGACGTTAGCTTTTTTTAAATTCACTAAATAATAAGAAACCATTTCTTATTATTGATTAAATAAGCTATTTAGGAACAATAAAAAAATTGATATTATGAAAATAGGAATTATTGGAACCGGTTTTATTACTTTAGACTATGCTCATAGAGCCGCTGAATCTGGACATGAAGTATTGATTAGTAATCCGCGTGGCACGAATACTTTAAAAGAAATTGCTCAAAAAATGGGCAAAAATGTAAAACTGGTAAGCACACAAGAAGCTGCTGAAGCCGAGATTATAATTCTTTTTATTCCGCGAGAAGATTTGGAAATTTCTATCGATAACTTGCCTGACATGACGGGAAAGACAATATTACACACAAACAATCCTATTTTTAACCTAAAATCTTTTTTATCTACTGTTTCAGGGCAATCGTCATGCGATCTTGTAACGTCTTTATTACCAGCTGCACATGTCGTAAAAATATTTAATGCAATAGAACAGCCAACAATTTCAAATGATAGAAAAACTCATGAAAAAACAAAAATATTTTATGCCGGAGATAATCGAAGAGCAAAAAATAATGTGAAGGTATTTTTAGAAACGTTAAACTTTTCCGGAGTCGATCTCGCTGGTTACGTTAATTAATTACTATAAAAACAATTATTTTTTTCTACAATATATTTTGTATAATGAAGTTTTGTATTTTTATAATGTAATAAATTCTAATACACAACCTAAACCAAAAACTATGGGAAAATTTGTAATTACTAAAAGAGCGAACGGAGAATTTCAATTTAATTTAAAAGCCGGAAATGGGCAAACTATTTTAACTAGTGAGGGTTATTCTTCAAAAGCTGGCGCTACGAATGGGATTGAATCTGTAAAAACGAATTCGCAGGATGATTCTCGTTTTGACAGAAAAGAATCTAGCAACGGAAAACCGTATTTCAATTTAAAAGCTTCTAACGGTCAAATAATTGGTAATAGCGAAATGTATGAAAGTACTGCTGCCAGAGAAAACGGGATTGAATCAGTAAAAACAAATGCTCCGTCAGCAACTACAGATGATCAAACAGTATAGATAATCATAATATCATTTACATAAAAAAGGTTCTGCGCAAGTAGAACCTTTTTTGTTATAAGCTATCGAGCCAGTATTTAAATCATTAGAAGAATCTTGGCGTTACGAGTCTGGCTTTTGATTTCCTTATTAAGTCAAATCTTAAAAATAATTCATGAGAGCCTGAGTTATAATTTCCTATTCCTGTGGTATCATGATCGTATCCATACCCAATTTGTATTATGTCTGTAACCTGAAAACCGGCCAATGCACTTACAGCGGCATCCCAACGGTATGCTGCCCCAACGGTAAATTTATCGTTTATTAAAAAACTTGCGGATACATCTACTGAAATTGGCGCACCAAAAACGGCTTTTACCAAAGTCGCCGGTTTAAATTTTAAATTAGGATTTAGATTTAGTACATAACCTGCAATAATATAAAATTGTGATTTTGCCGAATAGACAGTTTCTTTAACATCATCATAAAAATTGGTTTTTAATAATTTTGGAGATGATAAACCGATGTACCAATCAGGAGAATGTATGTAAAAACCAACGCCTACATTTGGCGAAAACTGAGACATTTCTCCAACAAAATTCGGATCAGGATTTTCAGGATTTAACATGGAATAATCGACTGAAAAATTATCGAAACCGCCACAAATACCAAATGAATATTTTATATCTGTGCCCCCTAAAATGGTATAAGCAAAATTTGCCATTAAGCCAATATTACTTGCAGGACCAATTTCATCATTTACGATATCCAAACCAATGCCATTGGCACCGGAACCAATTGGGGTCTGGATTGAAAAATTCATCGTTGTTGGTGCGCCATCCAAACCTACCCATTGCGTTCTGTATAAACCCATTGTTGTTGCTACTTGTCTTGATCCTGTATAACCGGGATTAAAAGTCATAGTATTATACATATATTGCGAATATTGTGACTCTTGCTGTGCTGAGATACTAAATGTGCAAAATAAAAATAACATTAAAAAGAGTAATTTATTCTTCATAGATTTACTTATTAGAGTTATCAAACATTTAATTATTACAGTGATAAAAAAACTGATAAGCAATGTCTTTCTAAAGAACATGTACCCTTGGCATAAGTTGTTTTATTTCAAGGCGTAGAATCGTTAACGGCAGAACAAAAAATAGCATGCATAAACAAATATTATTTAGGATAACATGTTTACGGTACGGGTTGAGAAAAAATATTAATTAATTGGCATGAAACAATTAAAGGAAGAATTTAATGCAAATTATGCACTGAAATTAAGTAGTAGGTGTAAAAAACAATCTTTCTTTAATTTTAATTAGATGTAAATATAACTAATCATAAAATACTAATAATCAAATAGTTACTTTATTAATAAAAATATTTCCTGAAGTTATTATTCTTTAAGGATTTATATTTTTGTGTCTGGGTCAATTTTTAAATTTGTCCGAATTTTTTTTTATAGCGACATAACTCTTCTTCTGTTTTTTTTAAAAGTTTTTCGAGGAGTTTTATTTTATCTTCGTAGAGTGTTTTTAAGGTTTCATTATCGGCATTTATCATAATACTGCCATTATTGTTTCCTTTTACGTTATTGAAATTATTGAAGTATTTTTGACTGTCAAAACTAATAATGTCTTCTACGCTAACTTCTAATATTTTGGCAATTTCAACTAATTTTATATAAGAAAGAATGGTTTTTCCTTTTTCAATTTTACTGTAACCTGCCTGCGTGACACCTAGTTGATCTGCCATATATTCCTGCGTATAATTCTTAAGCTCTCTTATGCTTTTTATTTTATTTTTTATTGAAGTGGCCATAAACTTTATTTGGGGGATGGTATAGCTATTACTACAATGGATAATCTTATAAACTACTACATTTGTAGGATAATGAAGCAGTTATTTTTTTTTCTGTTTTCTTTTATTGATAATGATAAAACCATACACAATTGCAATAAACATAAATGCAAAATCGAAATTTGATATTCCGAATATTAATTTATTCATTTTCTTCTGAAGCTTTATGTAATTTGTAAAATTCGATCAAACTTCAAATTCAAATACTGATCAATTTGTTTTCCGATGGCAGGTCGATCGAAAGCGTTAATTTTGGTCTTAATTTCTTTTTTATAAATATCTTTTACAATAACATAATAGTCGAATTCAGGGTCGTTATGAAATCTCAAAATAATTAAAATTGTGTAACACAGTAAAACAGGTATTATGTAATACAACTCAACTATATCTGAAAATATCAAAAAATAATAGGCTAAAGCTGTGACGGTAACAAAAACACTATTTTCAAAAAGGTAGGATTTCTTTTTTTTCAGTAATCCGAGTTCTACAATTTCATTAAAATTGTATTGCCAGTGTTCTGATCCGTAGTAAAACTGGACTTGGTCATGCGTAAGGGTAATGAACATAATTAATTAATCTTTATTATAACACGAGAATTTGTTGTAAAAAACTTAAACCAAGTGGCAGCTCAAAAATCAATTTCATTTTTTAAATTTTGGCATAAAAGAAGCTAAAAATCTAAATAAACCTTGGAGTCGCAATATTACGCATAATCTACTATCTTATTCTTACAAACCCTCTTATAGAATATAACTATGAGTTGTAATTCAATCTAAATATAAATTTTTACTTATTTTTTGATTTTCCCGTTTAGGGATTTACTTATGTTATTTTTTTTGCGTTGGCCTTGAAATCCGTGATGCTTTTCAAAAAAATATTAAATCTGTTTTGTTTATAAAGATTGTAAAAAAAACAAACAACTGTTTTATAGCTTTTATCTTAATATTATAAAATAAGCACGTTTAATTCAATTTGAAAAAATTCACTTTTTTAGTTAAAAATTAATTTTCAATGTTATTTTTTCACTTGTAATGTTATAAGTAAGAATTAACTTCTGATCTGTTTTGTGTACTTCATAATGGTATATAATGAAAATGCCCGCAGAAATTGCGGGCATTTTTTAATTATTAATCATATCTTGAATTCTCGTAAATGAAATTTTGGGATTTGCTCCGGGAGCTGCGGCAACCAAAGCTCCAACGGCACAAGCAAAATCAATTGCTTTTTGAGGTTCTGTATCTTTGAGTAAATACGTTATCAAAGTTGCCAAAAATGAATCTCCCGCGCCTACCGTATCTGCAACTTTAACGGGATATCCATCATTTTCATAAAATTTCCCTTTCCAAAAAAGCAAGGCGCCATCTTTGCCTCTGGTTACACAAATAGCTTTTGTGTTCGTTTTTGCTGAGATATAATTCACGTTTTCTTCAATACTAGTAAAAGATGATCCCAAAGCTGTGGCAATTTCAATTATTTCTTCATCATTAAACTTTATAAAATCAGCGGAAAGCATCAATTGCTCCAGGATTTCGTATGAATAATGAGGTTTTCTTAAATTGACATCAAATACTTTATAAACTTTTGTTTCTAACAATTCTTCAAGTGATTTTCTTGAAACTTCGTCACGGCAAACTAAACTGCCATAGATCAAAACATCAGCATTTGTAACCAAATTTTTCGCCAAATCATTTAGCACAATTTTATCCCAGGCTGATGGATAATTGATCACATAACTTGCCGAACCGGTTTCGTTTAAAGTAACATTGACCAATCCTGTCGGAAATGATTCTGATTGCATAATAGCATCAGTTTCAAGTCCTAATTGTTTCACCTGAGTTAGTATTGCGCCTCCATCTTCATCTATTCCAACACAGCTTATCATGGCAACTTCACAACCTAATGTTTTCATTCGTAATGCTACATTTAGTGGTGCTCCGCCAATTTTTTTTTCATTGCCAAAAACATCCCAAAGTACTTCTCCGTAAGCTACTGCTTTAAGATTTTTATCGTTATTCATTCTAAGATTATTTTATTTCCTTACTTATACAAACAAAAAAAGGGCGATCAATTGCCCTCTTTTTTGATATAATATAAAGATAAAAATATTTTTTTAATTTTTAATCTAATAAAAAAACGATTAATCCTCTTGCTCCATGCGCTCCTAAAACTAAAGATTGCTCAATATCTGCTGTTTTTGACGGACCTGCTATAAAAGTTCCGAAACCGTATTCCTGATTTCCAATTCTCTCATAAGCCTGATGCATTGTTGCAACAAGATCTTTTTTATGTACTATAATTGCCAGATATTGCGCAATAAAAGGCGAAACTCGTTGCCCTAAAACAGCATCGGTTACCCAAAGAGCACTATTTTCTGCAACGCCAAAATGCGCTTTTATAATCGTTAATTCAACATTTTGGAGCGAATGCGCATCATCATTTGTCCAGTCTAATCTCGCAATTTCAGAAAGCTCGGGAATTGTTGAAATGATTCTCTTTTCGACTGCATAATTTGTTTTTATGTAGTTGATGATTTCGTCGTAATTCGCAACTTCTACAGAATCTCCTCCAATATTTTTCAATATCGTTTTATAGGTTTGAAGAATATCAAAATGCTCAGATCCCAAAACATTTAAATTTGGAAGTTCTGTAACGAAACCAGGTTGATTCTGTTTTATTTTTTTTAGAATTTCAGCTTTACTACTCATCTTTTTTCGCTTTAGATTCTCTTGAATTCTTCTTGTACCATTCTCTAAAAGATTCTTGCGGAACAGCTGGCATTTCGCGTTGGTCGTACCATTTGTTCATTTTATTATTGACTAACGATGGAATGTTTTTCATTACAAATCTTCCTGATTTTCCGGCAATATTAAAGATTGTTGGATTCGCCAAAACGGTTGCCATTGTTTTCATCGCAACTGTTTTTGCTGCTGGCGTATGCCCTTCTTTAACCAAAACCTGACGCCATTTGTATAATTGATCGTGAATGTCAATTTTTACGGGACAAACATTGGTACAAGAACCACAAAGCGTACTTGCAAATGGTAAATCGGCATTTTTGCTCATATCGAGATTAGGTGCCAAAATAGCGCCAATTGGTCCGGCAACAGCATTATGATAACTGTGTCCGCCACTTCTTCTGTAAACCGGACAAGTATTCATACACGCGCCACAGCGAATGCATTTTAGAGAATTTCTAAAATCTTCTCGTCCTAATTGTGTGCTTCTGCCATTATCGACAATAACAATATGAATTTCTTTTCCGTCTCTTGGTTTTTTAAAATGACTTGAAAAAGTCGTAATCGGTTGTCCTGTTGCACTTCTCGCTAATAATCTTAGGAAAACGCCAAGATGTTTTCGTTGCGGAATCAGTTTTTCAAATCCCATACAGGCAATATGAACGTCGGCTAAATGTGCACCCATATCAGCGTTTCCTTCATTAGTACAAACTACGATTTCTCCTGTTTCGGCAATGGCAAAATTAACTCCGGTTAAAGCTACTTTTCTGGTTAAGAAGGTATTTCTTAAACTTAACCTTGCAGATTCGGTTAAATATTGAGGATCTATATTCCCTTTTTCTGTTCCTAAATGTTCATGAAAAGTTTCGCTTACATCTTCTTTTTTAAGGTGAATGGCTGGTAGAACGATATGACTTGGTGGTTCTTTACGAAGCTGAACAATATATTCTCCTAAGTCAGAATCGATTACTTCTATACCTTTTTCGGCTAAATAATCATTCAAATGACATTCTTCCGTAAGCATCGATTTTGATTTCACCATTTGCTTTACGTCATGTTTTGCCATGATCGAATGCACAATTTCATTATGTTCTTTGGCATCGGCTGCCCAATGTACAATAATGCCGTTTTTTTGAGCATTTGCCTCAAATTCAATTAAATAATCATGAATATTAGAGAGTACATTATTTTTTATTTGCGAAGCTGTTTCACGAAGTAATTCCCAATCCGGAATTTGATGTGCGGCTTTGTCACGCTTTTCACGAACAAACCAAAGCGTTTCATCATGCCAGTTTACACGTTCTACATCTTTATTAAAACGTGTTGCGGCTTCGCTATGTTCGATTATTTTTTTTGAAGACATCTTTTATGAATTAAAAGTAAATTTTGAAATTATGTGAATTTCTAAATCTTTTAGTTTTCGAACGAATTTAAAATTTCGGCAATATGAATGGTTTTTATGTTGCTTTTTTGTCTTTTCAGAATTCCTTCTAAATGCATTAAACACGACATATCGCCACCGGTTATATAATCAACATGATGATTTTCATGGTCTTTGATTCTGTCTTGTCCCATTTTTACAGAAACGGCTTCTTCTGTAACGCAAAATGTTCCTCCAAAACCACAACATTCATCTTTTCTTGCCAGCGAAACCAAATCCAAACCTTTTATATTGCTTAATAATTGTTCGGGTTTTGAGAAAAATGGCGCGTTTAATTCTGTCATTTGCGAAAGCTTTAAGCCTCGTTGACCATGACAACTTACGTGCATTCCAACTTTATACGGAAAACTCGCCTCGATATGATCTACTTTAAGAATATCAGTAATAAACTCTGTCAATTCGAATACTTTTTTTCTCATTTCAGTTGCCAACTCTTCTTGCTTTTCATCATGTAAATGTTCTTTCACATGCAAAACACAACTTCCTGACGGACAAACGATATAATCAAAACCAGTAAAATTGGCTATAAAATTGGCATCGCATCCTTTTGTTAAATATTGATAACCGCTATTAGCCATTGGTTGTCCGCAACAGGTTTGTCCCATCGGAAAATGTACTTCGCATCCTAATTTCTGTAAAAGTTCATAGGTTGCTATACCCACTTTTGGATAAAACTGATCGACATAGCACGGTATAAAAAGTCCGATTTTCATATTCTTGGTAATTATTTTTATTTTTTCACGCAGATTTTAAAATGATTTAGGCAGATGTGCACAGATAATTATTCAAATTAATCTGCATTAATCTGCATTGATCTGCATTGATCTGCATTGATCTGCATGAATCTGCAAAATTTGCGTGAAATAAAAATCATTTTAATCTTGTAATCTGTGGCTGTTTTTTTCTCTCGCAGATTTGGCAGATTGAGCAGATTTTTATTTTTTATTCTTTATTCTTTATTCTTTTCTTGTTTCACGCAGATTCAAAATGATTTAGGCAGATTTGCACAGATAATTATTCCAATTAATCTGCATTGATCTGCATGAATCTGCAAAATTTGCGTGAAACAAAAATCATTTTAATCTTGTAATCAATCTGTGGCTGCTTTTTTCTCTCGCAGATTTCGCAGATTGAGCAGATTTTTATTCTTTATTCTATTTTCTTTTTTTCTTTCACGCAGATTTTAATTTTTAATTCTAAATTTTTAATTCAATTCTAGTGTTTGTAAAATTTCAAATCAATTAAATCGTTTTGAATTGGTTTTGGGTTCCAGTTTTGATGAATTGCCAACGCTGCGCCCAAAGCACTTGCCTGCGCCATTGATGCCGCGTATACTTCTACATCAGGAAAAGCTTCTGCAAGCAAATTCATAAAAATTGAATTTTTACTAAATCCTCCGTCCACAAAAATCTTTTTTACAGGACTATTATGAATCACTAAATTAGTCGAAAAAACCTGTTGTTCTACCAAATCCAGCATCAATTGATGATAGGCTATGTCGTAATTTTTAAACGTAGCCAGATCTCTTTTTTGAAATGGACATTCTTTAAGAATATCAAAATCATATTTCTTCGGATAAATGATTTGAAAGTTTAAAGCTCTTAGGTTTGAAACTATCTTTTTATCAAAATAAACGTCTTTAAAAGTATCAAACGGAACATTAAAATGTTCTGCTAATCTTTTGGCTTGTATTTCATGTTCGTTACCAGAAAATAAACGTGCCGCTTTTACCGGTTTTTCGGTGTATTGCATATAACACAAACAATCGTTTCGAAGCTCTTCAAACGTTAGTTCCTTGTTATTAAATGGATTTAATGAAATACTCCAGGTTCCCGTCGATAACAAAACAAATGGCTCTGTAAAGTTGATGGTGTACGGAATAATGGCTGATGAACTATCATGCAAACCAATCCCTACAGCTACATCATCATCTTTTTTAATGACATCTTTTCCGTAATGAAGCGGTGCCAATTTTGGCAATATTTCTTCATTTTTGAGCCATTTATGGTATTTCATTTTTTTGAAATTCCACAAATTGGTATGACATCCAATACTTGTAATATCCGTGTATGCTTCATCAGTTAAAAGAAAACTCAGGTATTGCGGTAAATGCAGGCAATACTTTACTTTCCCGAATAAATCCGGATTTTCTTCTTTTAATCGGTAAATCTGCATTCCGGAATTTAGGCTTCCTAAAACAGGAGAAGCTGTTTTTACTGCAAAAACTTCTTCTCCTTTATATTTGTTGTAAAAAACCGTTTTTAGCGCTTTTGGATATTCTTTTAAATAATTGTACAAAGGCGTTAAAACCTTGCCTTCTTTATCAATATAAACAAAACTGGCTCCGTAAGTGCTAAAATTAATCGCTTTTAGAACATAGTTTTCCAGTGTTTTTATTTCTGATAATTGATCGAGAATCCAGTTTTTGAGAACCTCAATATCTTCACAAGGAAAACCATCTTCATCTACTGTTTCGTCCAGATTTACTGATTTCTCCCAGACAATTTTATAATTTTCGTTAAATAAAAATACCTTTTTGTTGGTTTTACCAATATCAAAAATTGCAACTACATTCATTTTAGTTAATTGTAAATTGTGAATTGTAAATTTTGAATTATGATTTTGTCCGAAGAATAAAATGTTATTAAGCTAAGTCTTTTGTCTTTATATCAATCAATATAATCAACAATTGTTTATTAACTTATAACTCATAATTCATAATTATTATAAGCCTGTAGCCATCGTTTTTAATCCTCTTTCTCCAATCAGGTTTTTTCTAACGGTAAGAGTGCGGTATAATTCAACCGGATTTAATGCTGCTCCTGAACGTAAACGGGCTTCAGCAACTAAAGCACGAACATCTGTACGGAATGCGTTTTGCAGAATTTCCTGTGCTTTTACAACATCATTTTCATCTTGTGCAATTTCTAACGCTTTTCTGTCTACCAAAAGTGCCTGCGCATACGCAATCATAATGGCTTCAACAGATTGTAATAAATCTTCTAACGGATCTTTTATGTTGTGAGATGCATCGATCATCCAGCCTAAATCTTTGGCGTGATTCATTCCTCTGGCATCCATTCCTTCTACTAATTCATTAAAAATCAAGAATAATTGGTATGGTTTTAAAGCTCCGGCTGTTAAATCGTCATCGCCATATTTTGAATCATTAAAGTGGAATCCGCCTAATTTGTTTTCCATTAATAATAAAGAAACAATTTGCTCGATATTCGCATTTGGTAAATGATGTCCTAAATCGACTAATGTTTGGGCTTTATCTCCTAATTTTTTTACATAAGAATACGATTGTCCCCAATCTGCCACAGTTGTAGAATAAAAATTAGGTTCAGCACATTTGTATTCTAAAAATAATTTCCAGTTTGAAGGTAATGCATCGTAGATTTCTTCTAAACTTTCTAAAGTGTTTTGATAGGCTTTACGGAAGTTTAATTGTCCCGGGAAAGAAGATCCGTCTGCTAACCAAACTGTTAACGATTCTGACCCTAATTCAATTCCGTGTTTGATAACTTCGATATTATGTGCAATTGCTTGTTTACGAATCGCTCTGTTCGCGTTTTGTAAAGAACCAAATTTATAAGAATGCTCCTGATTTGCCTGATCCTGAAAAGTATTTGAGTTCATGGCATCAAATTTTAATCCGTGTTGTCCGGCTAAGTTTTTGATTGCCTGATAATCTGTTGGAATATCCCAGGGAATATGCAATGAAATAGCCCCTGAAGCATTGTTTAATGCATGAAGCAAACCAACATCTTCGATTTTTTCTTCTAATGAACGTGGTTCTCCGCCTCCTGCAAAACGTCCGAATCGTGTTCCTCCTGTTCCTAAAGCCCAAGATGGAATCGCGATTTGAAAATCGATTAATTTTTGAATAATTGATTCTGTTTCACCAACTTCTGATGCTGTAAAAGCAAATTTATTTTGATGTTTTTTTAATAACTCATCATTATGAGATTCTATTTTGTTTGATCCAATTAACATATTATTTTTCTTTTAATGGAATTACAATCTATAAATATAATTTGAATTCCTGTTTTACTATACTATTTTATGTTATTTGTTTGTTTAAAAATTACCTTCTTTATTTTAAATACTAACGTTCGAGATTATCGAACGCTAGATCACAAAAAAACCACTTTTGCTTAAACAAACTTAAAAAAAACTGTCTTTATCTATAAAAGCCCATTGCAACTCCGCCGTCTACATTCAGGGCGTTTCCTGTTGATTTATTCAGGAATCCGCCAACAAAGGCAAAACACGCATTGGCAATATCATCGGGCAATATGATTTCATTTAATAGTGTACGTTTGGCATAATAAGCCGGCAATTCTGCTACCGTAATACCATACGCTTTGGCTCTTCCTTCTGCCCAGCCTCCAGACCAAATATTCGAGTCTGAAATTACGGCATCGGGATTTACCGTGTTCACACGGATTTTATCCGGTCCAAGCTCTGCTGCCATTAGGCGTGTTAAGTGTGCCTGTGCCGCTTTCGCTGATCCGTAACCCGGGTTGTTTGGTCCTGCAACAACGGCATTTTTTGATACGATATTTACAATATCGCCTCCAAATCCCTGTTTGCGCATTACCTCGATTCCGGCTTTCGATACTATAAATTGTCCTTTTACCAAAATGTCGTACAGTCTGTCCCATTCTTCAAGGGTATGTTCGGCTATCGATTTTGAGATGCTGATTCCGGCATTGTTCACAATAATATCAGCGCCTCCAAAAGCAAGACACGCCTGGTCTAATGCTTTTTCAGTACTTTTTTCATCGGTAACGTTTAAAAGTGTACTTGCAATAGCATCTTTCCCGAAAGTTTTGATAAAATCTGCTGTTGCTTCCTGCAGACGTTCTTCGTTGATATCGTTGATCACCACGCAAGCGCCTTCCTGGGCGAATTTCTTTGCAATTGCTTTTCCTATTCCGCCTGCCGAGCCTGTTATAACAGCTACTCTTCCTGACAATGCTTTTGGTTTTGGCATTCTTTGCAATTTGGCTTCTTCCAGTAACCAGTATTCGATATCAAAAGCTTCCTGATGCGGCAATGAAGTATATTCCGAAACGGCTTCTGCGCCTTTCATCACGTTTACGGCATTCACATAATATTCTGATGCCAAACGTGCCATGGTTTTATCTTTGGCAAAAGTGAACATTCCAACTCCCGGATATAAAATCACCACAGGGTTCGGGTCACGCATCGCCGGTGAATTCTCTTTTTTACATGTATTGTAATAATCCTTGTACATCGCTCTGTAAGCCTCAAAAGCCGGTGTCAGTTTGGCTTTGATGGCATTGACATCGGATAGATCTTCGTTTGGATCCAATTCTAAAACCAATGGACTGATTTTGGTTCTTAAAAAGTGGTCCGGACAGGAAGTCCCAAGCGGTGCCAGTTTTTCCAGATCGTTGGAGTTGATGAATTCCAAAACCCTTTTATCATCGGTATAATGTCCAATCATTTGGCGTTCTGACGAGCAGAAACCTCTTAGGATCGGTGCTACTTTTGCTGCTTTTAGTTTTCTGGCTTCTTCCGGCAGGCTTTCTATTTTTTGTCCTCCAAAAACAGGACGTTTTTTTCCGTAGTTATTCTCAAGATATGTGGCGCATTTCTCGATTACTTCAAGGGTATTGATGTAACTTTCGTATGATGTATCTCCCCAGGTAAATAATCCGTGAGAACCCAACATAATTCCTCTTAGTTTTTTGCCTTTTTTTCCGGCTTCTTCCAGACAAGATCTTAATTGTAATCCCAAGTCGAAACCCGGACGCTGCCAGCCTACCCAGCCTATTTCGCCGTCGAATAATTCCTCGGTGATTTTTGCCCCGTCTTTCGCTGCTGCAATGGCAATTGCCGCATCGGGATGTAAATGGTCAATATGTTTGAAGGGTAAGAATCCGTGTAAAGGCGTATCAATAGAAGGTGCTTTTGAGGCCAAATCAAAAATACAGTGGTTGAATAATTCTACCATTTCATCTTCGAATTCAATTCCTTTGTAAACGTTTTCCAAATTGCGTAATCGGTCTAAATACAATGCCGCACAGCCTGATTTGGTCAGTGTTCCGATATCTCCTCCCGAACCTTTGATCCACATTACCTCTGAACTTGCTCCCGTTAAAGGATCTTTGTCAGTGATTTTTACAGAAGTGTTTCCTCCTCCGTAATTGGTTAAACGCAAATCGGCCCCAAGCAAATTGGAACGATAAATGAAAAGCCCTACTTCATCTCCTGCCAATGCGGCTGCCTTACTCTCATCCCAAAGATAGCTTACGTGCTTAAAATTCATATTGATTGTATTTGTATTCGACATTGTTTTTATAATATATTTGGTTGTTTATTATATACTTATAATGAATTTCCGATTCCGACCAAAACAATCGAAAGCATGATTAATCCAATTCCCAATAAAAAAGTATTGAATGTTTTTTTAGAAACTCCTGACCATTCTTTTAAATAAAATCCCCAGAAATTGGCAGTTAAAATAATCGTTGCCATGTGCAGAATCCATGAACTGGCGCCATTTCCCAGTTTGCTTTCTCCCATTCCGTAAAAGAAAAACTGCAAAAACCACATGGTTCCGGCAAGGGCAGAAAAAAGAATATTTTTTGTAATTGGAGTTTGTTTATTGGTATAATCTCCAAAGGTTTTATTTTTAAAATTAAGGTATAAACACCAAATAAAATTGGTTGTAAGTCCGCCCCAAAGTAAAACGATATAGGTTACATTATTCTGAAACAAAGGGTTACAACCTGATACCACGGCAGCTTCGGCCATTGGTTTTCCGGCTTCGATTCCGTAATTGAAGAATGAACTTAAAACTCCAGATATTACTGCGATGATAAGCCCTTTTACCAAATTAAAATCTTTGTCTTTATCTTCATGTCCTACGGCGAAATCTTTCTCTTTTAGAATTCCGGCTTTCCCTGAAATGGCAATTCCCAAAAGACAAACCGCAACGCCTAATAAAACTAATTGTCCTCCGTTGCTGTGAAGCATGTGTGTAAAAGAAACTTTTCCCGGTGTTGGATAAAAATTATAATAAATAGAAGGAACTAAAGCTCCAAAAGCGGAACAAAAACCTAATACGATTGAATTTCCTAATGACATTCCTAAATAACGAACACCAAGTCCGTAAGTTAGTCCTCCAATTCCCCAAATTAACCCCATTGAGAAAGTAAAAGCTTTGATTGTTGGTGAGGCTGCAGCGATAATTTCCGGAAAATTTGGAATCGTTAAATAAGCTGCAATTGGCGGAACGATAAGCCAGGAGAAAAAACCTCCTACGAGCCAGTAACTTTCCCAAGCCCAATTTTTAACTTTTTTGAAAGGCATATAAAAACTCCCAGAAGAAAATCCTCCTATGGAGTGAAAAATAATTCCCAGTAATGATTCCATTTATAATTTTGTTTTTTGTGGTTATGTGATAGTTAATCTCGTTTTGTAAAATAAGAGAATGTAAAAAACAAAACTATCCTGTACTATCCTTTATATTATATGTTAAATAGACGTGTTATTACAAAGAAGAGTCTCTTTATATTGAAAAAATAAATTTAAAATTTCTATTTTAGCAATCGATTTCGCAATTACTAAAATCTCATTTATTTAATAAATAAAAAATCAGATTGAGGGCTAAATAAGCTAAATTAAGATTATTCTTATTATTTTAAATACCGTTATAATGGTAGTTTGCTAGTTTAAAACTATTTATAAAAATATAATTTAAAATTGCGTTTTATTAGGAGCGTAATTTGAAAATCAAGAACATGATCAAACTTATTAAAATAGATGAAGATTCAAGGGTTCCTAAGTACAAGCAAATTGTTGATTCGATTTTGCAGAATATTGCTAATGGAAATTTGAAAATAAATCAAAAAATCCCTTCGATAAACAGCTTTAGTGAAGAATTTTATATGTCGAGGGATACGGTTGAGAAGGCTTATAATATTTTGAAAGAGCGAAAAATTATTTCATCGATTAGAGGAAAAGGCTATTATATTACCCGGACAAAACTTGAATCTAAGGTAAATATCTTGTTTTTGTTTAATAAACTGAGTGCGTATAAAATGAAAACATACAACTCTTTTATTAATACGGTTGGTGCAAATGCTCACGTGGATTTGCATATTTATCATTGCGATGAAACGCTGTTTTTGAATCTATTAGACAAATTTGAGAGCGTTTATGACTATTATGTAATCACGACTCATTTTAAAACTGACGAACTTAAGCATTTGAGTTTTACGGATGATGTTGTAAAAGCGATTCAAAGAATTCCGCAGGAAAAACTGGTTATCATGGATAATATTAAGCTTTCTATGGAAGGCGAGATTATCAAAATATATCAGGATTTTGAAAATGATATATATAATGCTTTAAAAGAAGGAATCGCCAAAATATCCAAATACAAGCGATTAATTTTAATTTATCCTGAAAAAGCAGTTTACCCTTATCCAAGAAGAATTTTACACGGATTTAAAAAGTTTTGTGTAGAGCATGAAATAAATTTCGAGATTTTAAGCGAGGTTTATGATGATATGGTTTTGAAAAAAGGGGATTTATTTATTACGATTGAAGAATCGGATTTGGTGAATTTAATGAAACAGATTCGCGATGAAGAATATGTTTTAGGAAAAGATATTGGTGTGATCTCTTATAATGATACGCCTCTGAAAGAACTTTTAGGTATAACGGTAATGTCGACCGATTTTAATGTAATGGGCGAAACTGCTGCCCGAATGATTTTGAATAAAGAAAAAGGATCTGTTAAAGTGCCTTTTAATTTTATTGATCGGAATTCTATTTAGGTAAGGTTCAAAGGATCAGAGGTACAAAGGTTCAAAGGCTTTTTTAGGCGCTTCGGGACTGAGGTTCTAAGGGACTGAGGTTCTAAGAAACTAAGTATTTTAGCTGTTTGTGAAAAATCTGAAGTCTTTGTTAGATTTTGATTTTCATAAGAATATAAAAAAAATGCGCAAACGTCTTTGACTTGCGCATTTTTTCATTAAAACTTTTTGTAGAGCGGTATCTGAATTTTTTAAGCTTCAAATATATTAAATAGATCTAATCGCCTTTTATAATTAATTCTGTAATTGATTTTTGAGACTGTACAACTTACTTCTAAGATTTTTTAACATTAGAGGATCTGAAACTTTACCTTTAACCCTGTCTAAAAAAATAGGTTCTCCGATAGTCATTTTTAGAACATGTCCTTGTTTGTTAAACATTTCTGAGATTAATTTTGAAGTTTGCAACATGGGATGAATTGATTTTAACATACTGAAGAAAAAACCATTATTTCCATGAAAATATATCGGTAAAACAGGAACGTCTGATTTGCAGATAATTTTGCCTACTACAGGATGCCATTCGGGATCTGTTATTTTACTAGTCTTAAAATCATAAGATGAAACTTCTCCGGCAGGAAATATTGCAACAGGAGTACCTTCTGATAAAGTTTTGAATGTCATTTTTAATCCTGTAATGCTCGCAGAATTTTGCACATTCTCGAACGGATTTACCGCAATAATGCATTTTTCAAGATTTGGAATTTCCTTTAATAAAAAATTCCCCATATACAATGTATCAGGACGTATTTTCGCAATTGTACTTAACAAAGCCAATGATTCGATACCTCCATAAGGATGATTTGCAACAACTATAAATGCTCCTTCACGAGGAATATTTAGTAATTCGGTTGCATCAAATTGAACTTTTACACCAATTTTCGTTAAAACATGATTGGCAAAATCTGCACCCTCAAGATTA
The DNA here is from genome assembly GCF_009707955.1 of Flavobacterium sp. LC2016-13. Lineage (GTDB taxonomy): Bacteria > Bacteroidota > Bacteroidia > Flavobacteriales > Flavobacteriaceae > Flavobacterium. The sequence continues at coordinate 369,640 of NZ_WMDQ01000003.1, forward strand.
CCGCCTTCTCTTACAACCTCATTTAAATTATTTATTTTCAATACTTTCATTAAATATGAGGATAATCCTGGTATTGGAATTTTAGAAAGTCCTGCAGCTTCTGAAAATTTTTCTTTGGATATCAATGTCATATTTTATAATTATTAAGGTTGAATGCGAAATCAATTAGAACTAGCAATAGTTATGTTTATTTGTGAAATTTTGTTTATTAAATCATGACTTGAAACAAGAAAAGACAGATGGTAAATCATCTCCGTATTTTTATTGCAATCGTGGTAAAGATAATCGGATTTTATATGCGAAAATTGAATATGTAAATAAAATAATTATTAAGAGAAAGTATATTTTTCTTAATGTTGTTTTTCTTAATTATAGAAGTGAAAAAATCGTCTGTTTTTTCTTTTTTTTGCAATCCTAATGTACAGAATTCGATTTTTTATTAGTGGATTTAAGGGTTTTAAAAGAAACCTAACTTTTCTGGTTTGAAGTTCTCATCGTCCACAAAAATTTAGAGACATCCAAAGTCATTTGATTTTGGAGGTTTTTCGTTTCAAGAAGGTTAATCTTTTATACTTGTGTTTGAATAGCCATATTTAATAACATTAAAGGTTCGAATTTTTTAAGTTATAAAATTAAAGCTAACCAAAAATGTTTTATAATCTATTTTCTATTTTATTTAGTTCTTTTATTGCTTCATCAGCTCCGACTAATCGGTCTTCAAAAAATGAATGGTATCTAACTGTATCTATGATTAACTCTTCAAATTCATTTTCTAAAACTCTTAAATGGAGATAATTTGGTTTAGCTTTTCGATAAATATTATAATCAATTATTGTAATACCGTCAATCTTGTTCATTTTAAAAATTAATTTTTCAAAGATTTTAACGTTTTTAGAGTTCTTCATTGTCCACGTTATTCTACTGATTTTTCCTGAATCAACTTTTTCCATTTGATAACTATCCTCTGGACTTAAGTCATATTTAGATACAGTTAATAAAATTTTGCTAAATTTTACTGCTTCTAAATATTTCCCATCACTTTTACTAATTAATTTTCCATGCTCACTTTTTCTTAAGTCATTACCTAAGCTTATACAAGTTTTTGAAAAATTAGTGTTACTAAAGGATAACTTCTCCTTACGATCTGTAAAAGAGTACAAAATAAGAATTAGAAATAGGATTATAATTTTTCTCATTTGTTATTCTTAAAATTGGTTAAAAATGTAAAAGCTTTACCTGTGGCTTTCTCTACTAAAGTGGAGATTCGCAGAACAGATTCAAATTACAATCCAATTATGGATGTTTAAAATTTAGATAAAAAAATCATTCCTGAATTGTAGAACTAAGAGATTTAAACTCTACAGTATTATTTTTATTGAATTTATAGCTGTAAATTGTTCTTCCAGAAATATGTCCATCGCTATAGTCAGCAATTAACCATTTATTTCCAAGAATTTGAATGTTTTCAAAAAACATTTTTCCACCTAAAATGGGCTCTAATGGAATTAATTCTGGATTTTTTCGTAATGAATTTTCAATATACTTTTCAGGATTTTTTATTCCTTTATTAATGAAATCTATTCCTTCAGATTCAATATCAAACCAGTAATTTTTATTCAACTTGGCTTTTTTAAATTCTATATTTAGGGAATCATTTTTCTGCTTCAAGTGAATGTTTTCTGATTTAAGCTTTTCGATGGTTAAATTTGACTCATAATTTAGTTTTTCACAACTTAAAATGGAAAATAACATTACAACTAAAATTAATTTATTCATTACGTTTATTTTGTAAATTTTGCTTTTTAATTGAATTGCTTGCTAGTATTAGCTTGCTCTATGAATAACTTTTTTTAGTCTAATATAAGAAAAATCTCTACAATAGCTAATTTATATTTTAATTCAAATATTTACTTAAAAACATCTGTTAGATTTAGAAATAAAGATCCTTCACAGGGTCGAACCAACGACATGAAAGTAGTGCTTTATTAAAATTAAAAAAAACCTAATCATAATGTAACTTCAACCAGAAATTTTAATACCCCAACAAACTTCTCACTCTTACTTTATAAGTTTCACCAATTGGCAATCGTTTCTTACCTATAACAATTTTGCCTTTTTCGAGATAATTAATCGAATTCAAATTAATTATAAAGGATCTGTGGATACGCAGAAAATGTTCCGGAGGTAATATTGTTTCCATATTTTTCATTGTTTCAAGGGTAACAATTTTTCCTGCTGTAGTCAAAAAGATTAAATAATCTCCTAATGCTTCGATGTATACTATAGACGAAAGATCTGTTTTATGAAGGCGATGTTCTGTTCTAAGCATTAAATGACCGGTACAATTTCCGAGATTATTCTGAATTCGCTCTTTGGCTTTTTCAGCTGCTACAAGAAAACGGTCAAAAGTTATGGGTTTAAGCAAATAATCTATCACATCGTTATTGAAACCATCTAAGGCATATTCCGCGTAAGCAGAAGTTATAATTACCTTCGTATTCGTTTCTTTTATGAGTTCCATTATTTCGATTCCTCTTATTTCCGGCATTTGAATATCCAGAAAAAGAAGATCTGCATTCTCCTGCAAAACTGCTTTTATGGCTTCGGGAGGTTCAGTTGTTTTTAAAACGAGAACAAAACCGGGAGTATCGGCCACATAAGAAGCCAGCAATCGTATCGCGGGATGCTCATCATCAAGAATTATACATCTTATAAGCTCTTTATTTATCATTTCTAATTGTCAGTTTTACAATAAACGATTCGTTATCTTTTTCGATTTCTAAAGTATGATTTCCGGGATATAGTAATTCAAGTCTCTTTTTTACGTTTTCGATTCCAATTCCGCCAACAGCATCTGTATTTATTCTCGTTGTTAGATTAGAACATTGAAAAAACAACTGTTCTGCATCACTTTTCAAAATCATTTTTAACCATGTTTGATCTGATTTTATTGCGCCGTGTTTGAATGCATTTTCTATAAAAGGAACAAATATCAACGGAGGAAATAGTTGCTGGGGATCTTCTATATCAATTTTAATCTCAATGTCTGATGGTTTCTCAAATCGGAGTTGCTGTAAGTAAATAAACTTTTCAAGATACTCGATCTCTTTTTCTAATGCAATTTTCTCTCCTGCATCATACAACATGTAGCGTAATAATTCGGCAAGATGGTCAATTGCGGGAAGTGCATGATTACTTTTTTCATGAACAAGTGAATATATATTGTTAAGATTGTTGAATAAAAAATGAGGATTAATCTGCGACCGCAAAAATAATAATTCTGTTTGCTTGTTTCGAAACTGCAGCCTAACATGTTGTAAATCCCGATATTGTGAATATCTGATAAGATAAAAAACACAACCAAATGCAATATTGATTATTGCGGTAAAAAAAACTAAATGAAAATGGTCACGGCTTCTTATAGGTGAATTTTCGAAAAATACCGTCCAAAAAAAACTCAAATAAAAAAATGAAACTGAAAGTAATAGAATTAGAACTAAAATAGCCAGCATATTTCTGAGAGGATAAAACCGATGCAAAGTCAAATATGTACCAATTGATAAACCATAGTAAAGAAACATATCAATAATAAACCGAATCCAGGTTTTTAGATGATAACTTCCGTTAGGAATATTGAAACGACCGTGAACAAGATTGGGCAGTTGACGCATTCCGAACGACAACATATAAAAGACTATAAACGCAAGCGTAAATAAAAAAATTCTTCTTTTCATTACACAAAGTTATATTATTATTGGCTCCGTTTTTAGAATTTACAAACGTGTTTATCGATGATTTTTCCGTGTTCAACGAAAAATTTAAAAAGACCTTAGTGTTTCCTGTTTCTTTGATTATGAATCAATTAAACAATCACATGAAAACTATTATTCTTTACATCGTAACTGCCCTCGCCTGTCTTATCATGCATCATTGTAATGGTCAGGGTGTCATTTCTAATTTAGAAAATTATTTTAAGATTCTTGCGCTTTCCAATCAGCATAATGGAAATATCCTTGTCGCTGAAAATGGAAAAATTGTTGCCGAACTTTCTTCGGGATATGCCGATATTCCTTTAAAGAAGCCTTGCATTTCCTATTCAAGATTTAATTTGGCATCGATTTCAAAAGTAATTACCTCAACGGCGATTTTGCAATTAAGAGATAAAGGAAAATTTAAACTTGATGATCCATTAATACTGTATTTGAAAGATTTTCCTTTTAAAGAAATTACAATCAGGCATCTTCTTACACATACATCGGGTTTGCCTGATCTTGAATTGTTTGAGGAAATTGTAAAACGTTATCCTGACACGATTATAACCAATCAAAACGTAATTCCCGAGCTTCAAAAATGGAAACATGGACTATATTTTAAACCTGGTGATAAGTTACAATATTGCAATACAGAATATAATTTGCTGGCTCTTTTAATTGAAAATAGAAGTGGACTAAAATTGGATAATTATTTAAAGAAAAACATATTTCGTCCCGCCGGAATGCATAATGCTTATTTAAGTATATATCCTGATTTCGTTAAAAACGATAAATTGGCTGTAATAGCACACGCCAAACCTCATCCAGGTTATGATAGTACTTATATTGCTGTTGATTCCATTCCCAGATACAAATACCTGAATTATAACAATAAAGGAACTGTTGGACAAGGAAATATAATGTCGACAACGAGCGATCTTTTACTTTTTGATAAGGCTTTTTTTGATGGTAAATTATTAAAAGGAAGTTCGGTTACAGAAGCTTTAACGCCGCTTACTTTAAACAACGGAACTACTTATTATGGCGGAATGGATACGCTTGAAGTCGAAGGAAAAATGACTTATGGATTAGGCTGGGAAATATTTGAACAACCTTTATACGGAAAATCCGTAGGACACGGCGGTTATAAAATTGGTCTTGCGACTTTTTACTGGCATAATATGGATAAAAATCAGGTCATTATTGGTTTTGATAATACCGCCGGCAGCGAATTTGGTCGGTTTCTAACTTCTTCTATTTCTATTTTAAACGGAAAAGCACCATTGGAATTACGTACTTCGAAATCTCTTGTAACACTTTATGGAACTGCTTTGGTAAAAAATGGAATTGATTATGCAGCCGCCATTTTAAATGCGAATAAAACAAATAAAAAATATTATTTAAGTGAATGGGAAATGAACGAATTGGGTTATAATCTTTTCTATATGTCTTCATTTAAAAACCATCAGGAACTTGCTATCGAAACTTTTAAATTGGCCACTTTTCTATTTCCGGAAAGTTTTAATACTTACGACAGTTACGCTCAATTATTGATGGAATCAGGTAAAAATGAAGAAGCTATTATGATGTATAAAAAATCAATTGAACTTAATGAAAACAACAAAGAAGGAAAACAAAAATTGGAGCAATTGCTAGGTCAAAAATAATTCTCCTTTTTATATACAACTGAACCTAAATTTTAAGCAGCTATAATATTTTGTAATCTTTTATTTAAATTATATTTATTTTTACAGTTCATTTTTATACAACATGACTACAAAAGAAGAACCTATACCACATAATGAATCAGAACGTTTGGCAGCATTAAGGCGTTATAATATTCTGGATACGCTTCCCGAACATACTTTTGATGATGCAACGAAACTCGTTTCTTATGTATGCGGCGTACCTATTGCGCACATTTCGTTTATTGACGAAAGCAGGCAGTGGTTTAAATCTGAAATTGGAGTGGGCGTATCTGAAGTTCCTCGGGAAATCACTTTCTGCAGGTATACTATTCTGGACTCTAAAATGGTTGAAATACCAGATACACATTTAAATGAGCGTTTTAAAAACGATCCTAATGTTACTGATGGTTATAAAGTCAGGTTTTATGCCGGTGTTCCACTTACAACTCCAGATGGTTATAACATCGGAACTCTTTGTGCGGTAGATCATGTTTCTAAAAAACTGAATGAAAGTCAGCGAAATGCACTTTCAATTATTGCAAAACATGTGATAAATCAGTTGGAATTAAGAACAAAAAATATAGAACTGGACGCTCAGAAAAAAATTGCCGAACTTGCAGTATTGGCAAAAGATAGTTTTCTGGCCAACATGAGCCATGAAATCAGGACGCCTTTAAATGCTATTATTGGTTTTACAGATCTTCTTGCCCAAACAAGGTTAGATGCTATTCAGCGTGATCATATTGACAGCGTACAAATCGCCGGAGAAAATCTGCTTCTTATCATTAATGACATTCTGGATCTTTCTAAGATAGAATCTGGCAATTTAACTATTGATGCACAGCCATTCAACTTAAAAAAAACGCTTAAACATATTTATAACCTGCTAAAGATAAAAGTTCCTGCAGCTGTAGAATTCAATCTTTTTCTGGATGCCGATATGCCGGAAATGGTAATTGGTGATCAGGGAAGACTAAACCAGATCCTGGTTAATCTTGCAGGTAATGCGCTTAAATTTACTTCTGAAGGTGAAGTAACTATTTCTGTAAAAAAGATTGATGAGACTGAAGATCAATATTCTATTCGATTTTCTGTTAAAGATACTGGTATAGGAATTCCCAAAAGCAAACTGGAAACTATTTTTGAACGTTTTACTCAGGCAGAAGAAAGCACAACGAGAAGATTTGGTGGTACAGGACTTGGTCTAAGTATTGTAAAGCAACTGGTAGAATTGCAAAATTCTGAAATTCATATAAAAAGTCAGGAAGGGCGCGGTTCTGAATTTTTCTTTACTCTTGTGTATAAGAAAGTAAATCAAACCCAAACAGAAACGGTAGTATCATCTGAAGAAAATTTGGACAAACTTAAAATACTGCTTTGTGAAGACAATGTTTTAAACCAAAAACTCGTAAAGAACGTTATTCATAACTTTGGATTTGAATTGGATATCGCCGAAAATGGTGAAGAAGCAATAGCTCTTTTATCAAAAAACAAATATGATCTGGTATTGATGGATCTTCAAATGCCTGTTAAGGATGGATACCAAACTACATTATATATTAGAAATGAAATGAATTTATCCATTCCTATTATAGCAATGACGGCACATTCTCTTGCAGGCGAACAAGAACGTTGTTATACCGTAGGAATGAATGCTTATGTAGCCAAACCTTTTAAACAAACTGTACTTTTACAGGCTATAAAATCAGTATTAAGCAACGCTGAAAAGCCAGTGCAAAAACGTGAGCTCGATTTATCTTACTTAGATGAAATGGCATGTGGCGACATAAAATTCAGGCAGGAAATGATAGATCTTTTTATAAAAATGATTCCAAACCAGGCTGATCAACTCGAAAAAGCTTTCAATATTAATGAAATTGATACCGTTAAAAAACTGTCTCATCATATGAAATCCAGTTTAGATATGTTTCTGCTGAAAGACCTTTCCAATGCTTTATCTGTTATTGAAGAAGAAGCTTATACCGGAGCATTTACTAGTGAAAGTGCAGATAAAATAGACCTGATACACTGTGGAATCGCTGAAGTAGTTAAAATTTTAAATGAACTATGATAAAACAAAAATTAAGTATAGCTTTACGTTATTTCCTAATTTTGTAGAATTAATTTGCTCCAAACAAAAATTTAAATCATGAGAATAATCTTAGCTGAAGATAATGATATCCTACGCAAATCATTATCCTTTTTCCTGGAATCTAAAGGATTTACTGTTGATCAATTTTCTGATGGTAAGGATGCATTACAAGCCATTGAAGTTAATAAATACGATCTTATACTAACAGATATAAATATGCCCGGCATAAGCGGAATGGAAATTACACAGTATGTAAGACAGAGAATTGGTTCTGACATTCCGATAATTATACTTACTTCTTCAGGCGTAGAACAAACCGAGCTGGATTCTTTTGATATAGGCGCAAACGAATTTATTGCCAAGCCTGTTAGTCCGGCTGTGTTGTTGGTGAGAATTAATAAATTACTAAATACACGCGCTTAATGAAATTTCTATATTATACCCTTTTTTTACTATTCATATCAAACACGATACTGGGGCAGGAAATTAATTTTGATACAGCCATGTCTGAAGCAAAACATGAAGTTGAAAAAGGCAACTACGATAAAGCTTTATCAATACTTGAACCTTTGAGTGCAAAATTTCCTGAAAATGAAGATGTAAAAATTTATATTGGCCGTATATACAGCTGGAAAAAAGATTATAATACCGCTATAAAAATCCTTTCCCCGATGGCAGACAGGTCAAAACCTGACGCTGAAGCTTTATTGGCTATTATTAATGTATATTTTTGGTCAGAGCAATTTGATAAATGCAATTTTTATTGTGACAAATATCTGGTTATCGACCCTAATTCTACAGATGTAATTCTAATAAAAGCCAACTGTCTTGAAAAACTGGGTCGTGACAAAGAAGCATTAGAAGCAGTTGAAAAAGTACCTGTAAATGAAAACAATACTCAGGCAATTACGGGCTTGCGAACACTTATTGGCCGTAAGGCAAAAAATGCAATAGCCGTTTCATACCTAAATGTCTCTACATCTAATCCGGGACAATCACCATTGCATTACGGATATGTCGAATATTCTCATAAGTTTAGCAAATCAGCACTTGTAGGACGTGCCAATGTGGGATACGCAAACAATGACACACAAATGTTATTTGAAGCTGATTATTATCAAACATTTTCCAAACGAAATTATCTTTATGTAAATGCGGGTGTTTCAACAGGACAAACCATATTTCCTGTTGCAAAAGCAGGTGTAGAATATTATTTTACTCCATACAAAAAGTTTGATTACTCACTTGGCTTAAAATTTATGCATTTTGAAACCGAAGATGTAACATTACTTACAGGGCAATTATCCTATCGAATGGGCACTTATACCCTCGCCTACAGACCTTTTTATGATACAGGAAACGAATTATTCTCTCACGTTTTAAGTTTACAGACTACAAATGAAGAAAAAGAAAGTTTGCTAAGATTAGAACTGCAATACGGAAATGTTCCCTACCTATATCTTTACAATAACTTTATTGAGCCTTTAAAAGCTTACAGAGTTGGCATACAATACCAGCAGCGTTTTGGAAAGTCATTTTTTGTAAGACCTATTTTCCTATACGAGTATGAAGAATATTTACCTGAGCAATACAGAAACAGATTTAATGCTCAAATAATTATTACTAAACGATTCTAATATGAGTAAGCTCTGGGAACTTTATAAAAGTGGTGTATGGGTACAGCCTTTTCTATTGCTGTCAATAATCTTGTTTGTAGCGACATCATTTATTCTGTATATATTGATTGTCAGTAGTCGTAGTAAGAATATAAAAAAGAAAGACTTCGTATCGAATACAATATTCTTATTGAAAAATTAATGTTCTCTATCGTTTTTCAGGACATCTCTTTTTCAACAATTAGTGAAGATTTGGAATATAGAAGACTTTCAAAAACAACTTTTTTTAGAGAAGTTCTAATGGAATCTATTATTAACCTTCATAAAAATTACGAAGGCATTCATGCAGAGAAACTTGAAGAATTTTATAAAGAATCGGGATTAATAAATGATTCCTTTAAAAAACTCAAAAGCCTGAAATGGGAACTAAAATGTAAAGGAATTACCGAGCTTGCCGAACTCAATATTACCGATGCTTTTCAGAGTATCATAAAAGTCTCTAAAGGACGAAATAAAACGCTAAAAATTACCGCCTTAAACGCCGGTATTAAACTTGCCGGAACAAAAGCAATAGTACATCTTACTGGGCACGCTCATCCTATTGATGATTGGACACAGATCAATATTATAAGTGCTTTTAAAAAACATGATATAGGAGATACTAAAGGTGTTGAACTCTTACTCGAATCTCAAAACACAACTGTTATTGTACTTGGTCTCAAACTTATAGAAGAGCTTAAGCTTACTCAAAAAATTCCTTATATCACACAATTAGTTGACAGGGCTCCAAATACGATGATCAAATATGAAGCGCAAAACGTATTGCAGCTATTAACAGTTTAAAACAATATAAGCAATGACTTTTTTTAATAGCGAAATAACATTATTTATTCATATCTATCTAATTCTTATACTTGGTTATGCGATATTGATTATGTCGTCCTATCTTATATTAGCTCATCTTTCTACAAGAGAACTAAAGGAATATCTTAAAAAGAACAGTTTTGTAGACTATAATGTGCTTCTTACAAGTCAGTTTGCACCAAAACTCTCCCTAATTGCACCTGCTTATAATGAAGCCTTTACCATTGAAGAAAATGTAAAATCTTTACTTTCCCTAAATTATAATAATTATGATGTAATTGTGGTAAACGACGGTAGTAAAGATAATTCAATGGAAATCCTCATTAAAACCTATGACCTTGTTTTAACAGATCTGAACATTCACCCAAAAATTAAAACAAAAAAAATCAAAGGTCTTTATACCTCTCGAAATGCTGCTTATAAAAAACTGATCGTTGTTGACAAAGAAAATGGCGGTAAAGCCGATGCTCTTAATGTTGGTCTTAACATTGCACAACATCCTTATGTGGTATGCATTGACGTTGATTGTATTTTGGATAAAGATTCGCTGCTTAAACTGGCAAAACCTTTTCTGGAATCTCACGGAAAGCGCATTATTGCGACTGGCGGCGTTGTGAGAATAGCAAACCAATGTATTATTAAAAATGGACGTTTGGTCGAAGTAAATATTCCGGATCTTATGTTGCCAAGAATACAGGTTTTAGAATACCTAAGAGCATTTCTTTTGGGAAGAATGGCTTGGGGCAGACTCGATGGATTATTACTTATCAGCGGTGCTTTTGGTGCATTTGATAAAGAAATAGCTTTACTGGCAGGTGGTTACGATACAAAAACAGTAGGCGAAGACATGGAACTGGTAGTCAGAATGCGTCGTTATATGCTGGAAAACAAAATCCCTTACTCCATAAGTTATATTCCTGACCCACTTTGCTGGACCGAAGCGCCGGAAGATTTTAAAATCTTCAAAAAACAACGCAGTCGTTGGATGAGAGGAACAATTGAAACACTTAGCCTTCACAAAAAAATGTTCTTAAATCCTAAATATAAACTATTGGGAATGTTAAGTATTCCTTATTGGACATTGTTTGAATTCCTGGCTCCCGCAATAGAATTTATTGGTATTGCGATTACAATCGTGTTTTTTGTATTCGGTTTAATTCACTGGCATTTTTTCTTTTTACTTTTGCTTTTTGTTTACTGTTTTGCAATTTTATTCTCCGTTATTGCCTTGTACAGTGAGGAGCGTACGTATCATAAATATCCAAAACAAGCAGACTTTTTTAAGCTGCTTTTAGCTGCTTTCATAGAACCTTTTTATTTCCATCCAATGGCTGTATATGCTGCTTTAATTGGTTATAAAGAAAAAATTATGGGAACCAAAGGCTGGGGTGAAATGACAAGAAAAGGCTTTACCAAGAAATAATAGATTCTAAAAACTTTGAACCTTTGAACCTCAGTTCCTTTGAACCTCAACTAAAACAATATTAGGTTTAGGCGCTGGTTTCATGCCTGCTCCCATATAAAAACTCGTATGTGGCGGCTGATTATAACCAACATTTTGCCACGCAATACTCAATCTATATTGCGGATCGTGCATTAAAGTATATTGCCTTATTTCTGTTGGAATTGTCGTAGAATAAATCCTCAATTCTTTATTATCTTCAGATCTTAAAATTAATTCTTCTCGCCAGTCTCCCAGAATATCGGCTGAAAGCGTCGGTGTTGATTTTGTGCCATTATTAGATGCCGCTCCGATTGCCATAAACAATCTTCCCTGGTTGTATTTATCAATATAATTTGAATTTAAAAGTTCTCGTGAAGAATCTCCATCCCAATAAATTAAAAAATTGGTTGATGTTGGTGCTTTCCCTATTATATTTCCTTTCATATCATGCAAATCCGGAGATCCGGACCACCAGCATTGCGCTCCTTTTATCGTGGAATCTATATTATCAGCGACGCCACGACCTACGTCTTCATTAAGAGAATCGGTAAATAAAACCTTCCCATCCGCTGCAGAAAATAATGTAACGCCCGGGCCTTTTGTTCCGTTTTCGATTTCATGAATTCCAAACGCTTTCAAACCGGGAATATCGGGATCAAGATCAGAAACATGCAAAGCGTCGCCATGTCTAAAACCTGTTGTATACAATCCTTTTCCATCATCATCCACACACATCGAACCATAAATGATTTCATCTTTTCCGTCATGATCAACATCCGCAACTGTAAGTCCGTGATTTCCCATTCCTGAGTATGGATTCTCGGCATCTTTACTATCAAAAATCCATCTCGAAGTAAGTTTACCATTTTTAAAATCCCAAGCCGCTAAAACCGTTCTTCCGTAATATCCTCTGCACATTACCACACTCGGATGAATTCCGTCTAAATACGCAATGCAAGCCGTAAAACGATCAATTCTGTTTCCTTTCGTATCGTTTCCTCCACTTCCACCTCTTCCGCCCCAGCCAGCGAGATCACCTCTTTCCGGAATATAATCTACAGTTGTAATCAATTTTCCGGTTCTCCCGTCAAAAACCGAAAGATATTCCGGACCTTTTAAAATTTTACCTAAAACCGGAGAATCAGGATCACGATCTACCCAATCTTTTGAGGCATCTCCCACAACATTATTTTGACTATCAGTTGTTCCGTCAGCCGTTTTGCAGACAAATTCTGAAATTCCGTCACCATCCAGATCATACACCATAAATTGAGTATAATGTGCGCCTTCGCGGATATTCTTTCCAAGATTAATCTGCCATAGAAATTTCCCTTCTAAAGTATAGGCCTGAAATATAGGCGGATCTGTAATTCCTTTAAAAGAATTATCTAAACTTTTTCCTGTCATGTGAACAATCAAATCGTATTTTCCATCTCCGTCTAAGTCTCCAACCGAAAGATCATTCGGAATATATCCTTCTACTTCTTTTAATTTAATTGACAAATAATCTTTATCAGGACTTTCGGCTGCAATTGTAAAATTTCCTTTCGCTTCCTGCTCTTTTCCTTTTAAAACCGTTTTTACAAACCATGTATTTTCTTCATGAACATTTGCTTTGATGTCCAGAAAATTGGTAGCACCAACAATAGGTTTTTCATTTAATTTGATTGCTTTTTTAGTACCGCTTTTTCGGTATAAATTAAAAGCCAAATCATCAGAATCTGTTCCTAAAACGCGCCATCCGATAAAAAAATGATCCTTATTTTTTATGGCAATTATGCCTCGGTCTAAATTTTCCATTTGCCTTTGAGCGAAAATGGTATTTATCAAAAACAATAAAGCAAACAATAATTTATTCTTTTTAAAAGCTATTTTCATATTTTATTTTTTTTTGTTTCACGCAGATTTTAAACAGATCTAAGCTGATTTGCACAGATTTTATTTTCTATTCTTTGCGAACTTTATGATAAATTTTATATTGATCTGCTTAAATCTTTTTAAAATCTGCGTGAAACTTATAATTTAAAACATCCTTTTAAATCCCTCACTTTGTACTTTCCATGTTCCATCTTTAGGGAAACCCGGGTTTTCTTCTGTCGATCCGTCCCAACCGCCGCACATCATGGCAACTGCCGTTAAAAGTCCACCGTTTCCGGGCAGATAAAGCGTTAATCTTTCTGCCTGATAATTGTGACCATTTTTTAAATATGTATTTGTGGTCACATTCATAAACAAGGCATCAATAGCTTTTTCAGGCATATTTAAACGCGCGGCCGACATCGCTGTCATCGGAAAATCCCAACCCCAGGTTTTATCCCACGACCAGGTTTTCCAAACCAGATCAAACGTATTCTTCATGATTTTTTTATCTAAAAGAGACGTTTCAGGAAGCATTCCAAAAGTTCCTAATACCGATGGGTGATCTGTTTTAAATTCTGGATTTGTGTATGAATCTGTAGCACTTTCTGTGGCTAAATAAACCTGATCTGCCACTGGCAACGGAGATAATTTAGCTAAAACCGTTTCCCATTTTTCAGGCACTTTCTGGTTTAACTTTTTCTTCCATGAGATTGCCGTTTTCAAAGCCCAGTTCCAATACGCCAATTCATAAGTTGGGTTAAAAGTTTCCATCGCCTTAAAGCGTTCTTGTGCCGGAATTACTCCGGGTCCCAAAACATAACGATCGTTTTTAGTATCATAATTTGCAAACGAAGCCATAAAATCAGCCGTTGCAAAAACGCGTTCGCTGTATAGATTTAAAGTTTTATTTGTTGAATTTGCCCTGTACATTAATTCAGCATAAGTTATAAAATGCGGCTGTTGCCAAATCAAAAATGAACCTACAGATGACGGACTTTCATTTCCGTCCGGATCTGTCATTTTTTGCCATCTTGCTCCTTCAAAACCTTGTCTTTTCGCTATGTTTTTTGCCTTATCAAAAACCTTCTGATACCACGGAAGACTTTTCTCTAATAATTCCGGTCTATTCCAAAGTGCAAAATGAACGCCATGCCACCAATGCATTTCTAAATGCGGTTTTCCGTACCAACTGTTATATGTTAAACCTGTTTCCTGTGGCGGAATTTTTCCGGTACATTGTACTTTGGTTAAATATTGCGACAAAATAACCCTTCGTTCTAATTCTTTCGCACGCGGGTCTGTACTTCCTGAAAAATCTACCGCAGCGCCACTTTTCCAGAATTGTTCCCAGCCTTTTATACTGCTGTTTTCAATTTCTGCAAAAGAAGAATTTGCTGCTTTTTTATCTGCCAAAGCAAAAAGACAACTTAACTCTAAAGTATTCGTATTTAATGCTTCAACTGTAAAATAATGATCTGCTATCTTTTTTATCTGCGCATTTCCTTTCCAGTTTAAATTGACATTGTATGAAATACTATCCATAACATGCGTTATAATTGCTTCTGTTTTAGACTTTTCTACAAGAGTACTTTTATAATCTTGTTTTCCTTCCCATTTTGTTCCCATATCTGACCAATCTCCGGTTGGAAACGGAATTCTCAAACTGATTTTTAAACGTTTTTGCAGCAATAAATCTGATTTGACTTTTACGCCAATTGCATCTTTTTCCTGATGAGAAACCGTTAAAACCGTTACCTGAATTCCTTCTACTTCAAAAGAACTTTCTATTTCTCCTGTCCATAAATTCAATTTTTGAGAAATCGATTTAATATCTTCAGGTTTTGCTGCGGTTCCGTCTTTCTTTGTAATTTCAAAACCTAAATTCCCCAATTGCAATAAATGCGGATTTTGCCTGAACCAGTTTACGGCTTCGACTTTTCGTGTTGGTTCTTTGATCTGAACGGTATACGAAATATCTCTTCCGTATTGTTTATAATCTCTTAATGTTTCTGAGAATTTATAATTATTGGTATTTTTATAACTATCCCAACCCCATTCTGACTGTGTTCCAAGCGGGATTCCGTTTTCATATTTTTTTGAAAAAGTCTGTAATCCGGTTGCATCAACTGTAAAAGCAAAAGCTCCGTTTCCAACAGTCAAAGAAGCCAAAGTATCAATAGCTGAAATTTGAACATTGTGTCTTGTTACCAATGCTTTTCGATCTATTTTCTGTTGCGCCGATACTGAAATAGAAAATAGAATTGCAATAATTAATTGATATTTTTTCATTTGATTTAATTGTATAGTTTCGTTTTTGATATTTTTAAATTCAACGCATTTTTGTCATCTTTATGAAGGAAGGATGACAAGATTGAGAATAAAGTTCCAAAACATCAGTTTTTAAAGTTTACTATTTTATAATTATCTAATTAGCGTCGCACTCATTAAACCAATTACAACATCATTAGCAATTGTTCTTAAAATCAAACTTTTCAGGGTTTTATTTTTATCCAGAGGCAAATCTAAAATAGTTCCTGCACCGCCATCAACACCATAATTCGAAAATCCTTTTATAGTTGTAAAATTTTTAAAGGTTCTAGAAATTTCACCTGTTTTAAAATATACTCTTGGTGGTTTTGGTGCATCTGTTGTAAATGCAAGTCCGTCAACAAAATAATCCTGCTCAATTGGCCACCAGTTTTCAGGATTTTTTAAAGGCAAAACCTCCGAAGTTCCATCAGTATAATTCACTTTTATTTCGCCATTGATCATTCTGCTTTGCATTGGGTTTGTTGTTCCGGCCATCATCAAATAAATATGAGAAGCTTTTCCGTTTAACGGAATATTGATGCTTTCTGGAAAATTATCCCACATGGATGTGAAGATGATATTTTTCTGATTTTCATCAGAAGGCGTTTGAAACGGAATTCCGTTTGGAGTTGTAATTTGTCCGTTCCCTTTTGCCTTTTCGCGTAAGCCTTTATCATCAATTTTTACAGAAACATTTGGATAACACCAATTTCCAATTCCTTGTTTTGGAAGCTGTAAAGTCACCGTATTAGGTCTTGGCGATACATATTCGTAATTAAAAATGTCGGTTACTTTTGAATTAAAAAAAGAAGTAAGCGAAATGGTTTCTGCACGTTTTGATTTATCTAACGGAATATCCCAATTTGTAATTTCTCTTTCCGATTCCGTTATAGCTTTAATATTCAATTCAATAGGTTTCCACCACGATAATTCTCCTTGACTTAATTCTACAAAAAAGACTTTGTTACCAACCGAATTCACTTTTGCCTTGAGCGCATTATCTGTTTTTGAAATAACACTTAAAACTTGCTGCGGATCGTAAAGAGAGATAATTTTTGCCTGAGCCGTTTTGATTTCAAAAATTTCATTAGAAACATAATCCGATTTTGGATTTATATCTTCTAAAGAATTTCCTTCCCATTTAATGGAAATCTCATAAATAGAATTGTACGGAACTTCAATACTGATTTTTGGTTTTCCGATGCTTTCCGTAACTACTTTCCATGAAACCGTTTTTCCGTTTACGGAGATATTTTCTACACTTTCAAAAGATGCATCCAAAACTAATTTCAAATTCATTTTTACAGAAAACTGATTTTTAATCCAATATTTTTCTTCTTTATTTTCTCTTTTAAAATCAATTGAAATATCCGGAATTTCTAAAAAAGCATTATTCCATGTTGAAGGAAAACCGGGTTTAATCGTTAAAACTTCAGCCAAAGCATCAGGCTGAATTCCGAAAAGACCTTCAACCAAAGTTCGCGATGCCATACCAATTGGATCAGCAAAATCGCGGTACAATTCACCACGTATGGCATCCTGATATAAAAGTTGCTCAAAACCACCCGGCGAAGCGCCCAAATACATACTTTCTACCAAAGCACTTTCCCACATTTTAAAAGCTTTATCAGCTTGTCCGCCTTGCCAAAAAGCCAGCGAAGTATGCAATTGTTCGGCCAAAGCCACATTGTTTATCGACCATGTATAAGGCTGCCAATTGGTTGTGCTTATGACATACAGATCTTTTTTATCAAGTCCTTCTGCAGAAATAGGAATATGCGGAATCTGAGTATCTACGTAATTCAACATTTGGTAACTCTCAAAAGGAGTTGATAATTCTGAATCAATGGTGTGATAAATGCTCCAGATTCCGGGTGTTTCATGCAATAATTTGTTTCCGAGCGCATCTTTATATTCTGCAAAAATTCCTTTATTCGGAATCCAAAGTTGGGCATTTGTAGCTTTTAGGATTTTGTCTGCTTCTTTTGAAAACGGACTCGGATCTTGTTGTATTTTTTTAGCTGTTTCTGCAACAACTTTATTCGCATAATAATTATACGCCGAAGAATGAATTACGCCTCCGCCGCTATATTGCAAAGCGTCGCTCGCCCAAATAGATGCATACGCATCATAAAGTCCGTCGTTATCAGGATCGAAATTTCGTTTTTCCCAATTTAAATGTCTTTGAATTGTTGGCCACATTTCTTTCATAAACGATGCATCACCAGTCCATTTAAAATGTCTGAGCATCTGATCTATAAAAACCAAATTCATATCATAATGATGTGCAACGTTATTTTTATTTGGGTTTCGGCTAATATAACCGCTGGTGAACATTGAGGTTCCCATTTCTTCTTTTTGGCGCGCTAAATTCCGAAGAGAATCAAATACAACCGGACCATTTTCAGGAGTTAAAACCTGAGAATTACTATAACTCGTAAAATGCGTTTTGGCGCGATCATGCCATCCCAACGGATCTGCGGTATAAGCACCACGCCAGGCATTTAGGTACATTCTCCAGGCAATTGCTCCGTGCAGATAAGCCGGACTTTCCCAAATTCCGTCAGCTGCAATCGAAAGTGCAGCACCTAAAGTATTGATATAAGGATCCGGAGTTGAGACTTTAACTCTATTGGCTAAAAGTTGTGTTTCCTGAACTGATTTTTCATAAAGCTGACTCAGGCCTTTTTGAGAAAAATCTATTTTTAAATCTTCGGTAGCAAAGAGCCAATACATTGCTTTATCTGCGTTATTTTTTGTTTTTCCTGTAATAACCGGCAACGATTCTGTATTTGAATTATAGAGTTCTAAAGGCGAATTTTGCTGTTTTGCATTTGCTAAATGTGTTGAAGATTCAGGAAAAAAACCAACCAGACTTTTATTATTTCCTGATTTTTGTTTGTTATTTTCAGAACCGTATTCCAATAAAAAAGATTGTTTTTTTAAAGTGTATTTGTTTCCCAGACAGTATTCGGGATGTAAATAAAATACAGATTCAGGATCTGCACCAATATCGCCGTCACGACTAAACTTTTTTCCTGTCGCGCCACCAAAAGCCCAAATTATATTGGTATTTTTCGACAAGTTTTTGCTGTAGACTTTTACAATAAATCCCTCTTTTTCTTTTAAGGCAACAACATCAATATATAAAGTTGCATTTTCTAAAATTGCATCCTGAATTTCATAATGCATTGTTCCCAGAATATATCGTGTCTCAATTTTAGAAGCTTCCGTAATCCATTTACTGGTATTTTCGTTTACAATTCCTAGTTTAAAATCCCCTCCCATTCCGGGCATGTACATTGCAAATTCAGGTAAATCGCCGGTTTCAACCCTAAATCCGGTATTAGAACCATAAAGTGCACGATTGAATTTTCGCGTACCATTTTTTAATACAAAACTATTTCCGTCGGGCGCATAATGTATTTTACGCAAGGTTTGTTTCTCCTGTCCAAATGTTAGAATTGAACATAAAAAAGACAGGTAAATTAGGGAATGTAGCATTTTAAATTTCATTCAAAAAGTCGCATTAAAAACATTAATTGTTAAGCTATATTTATAAGCCAATTCGTAATTGTTTGATAATTTAATTGCAATTTCATTGTTTTTTTATTTTTTACTATCCTGTACCTACCTGATTTTATCAATATAATAATTTAATATTCTTTAATATTTTAACATCATAGTACAGGATACTATATAAAATAAGAACTGCTAGTTTTGAAATACTATCTCATTAACTATGCAATTAAAAAACATCATTTATCTTTTTACAATTGTTGCAATTTTCACTCAAAACATTGCAGCACAACAAACTGACAAAATATTTCTTTCGGGAAAAGATTTTGAACATCCGGTACAATGGGATTTTTATTGTACTGATGGAAATAATAGTAAAACGTGGTCGAAAATAAATGTTCCGTCTCAATGGGAATTAGAAGGTTTTGGTGAATATACGTATGGCCGCTGGTACAAAGAATTAAACCAAAAAGAACCGAGTAAGGAAGAAGGTTTATACAAATATGAATTTGAAATTCCTGCAAATTACAAGGACAAAAATATTCTGATTGCCTTTGGCGGTGCGATGACGGATACGGAAGTAAAAATCAACGGAAAATTAGCCGGAATAATACATCAGGGCGGTTTTTATGAATTTAAATATGATATTTCTTCACTATTAAAATTTGATTCAACAAATATTCTTGAAGTTCATGTTTGGAAACATTCTGCCAATAAATCAGTAAATGCGGCTGAACGAAGAGCCGATTGGTGGCTGTTTGGCGGTATTTATCGTCCGGTTTGGTTAGAAGTTTCTCCTAAAACACATATTGAAAATATTGCCGTAAATCCTAAAATGGATGGTTCTGTTACGGTTGATTTAAATCTTAAAAATATTCCTAAAAACACCTCTTTAGAAGCTATTATTAAAGGCGTAAATGGAGAAAATTTTGAGACTTTTACTTTTCCGATTAAAGCAAAAACTACCAAAGAATCAATTACTGCGCAATGGAAAAATATAAAACCGTGGAATCCTGAAAATCCTAATTTATATGAATTGGAATTGGTTTTAAAACAAAACGGAAGTGTACTTCATGAATATCATAAAAAAATTGGTTTCAGGACTTTAGAGTTTAAAAAACAAGATGGTATTTATGTAAATGGCACTAAAATTATCATGAAGGGAATTAATCGTCATTCGTTTTGGCCGGAAGGAGGCCGAAGTACCAGCAAACGTATTAGCGAATTGGATGTTAAATTAATTAAAGATATGAATATGAATTCGGTACGTGGACATTATCCGCCGGACGAACATTTTCTGGACGTTTGTGATTCTCTCGGGCTTTTTGTTCTGGATGAACTGGCTGGCTGGCAAAACGCTTACGATACCGAAACGGGAACTAAATTAGCAACAGAAATGATAACACGCGATGTAAATCATCCGTCGATAATTATTTGGGATAACGGTAATGAAGGCGGCTGGAATTATAATATTGATACTGTTTTTACTGAAAATGATCCTCAAAAAAGAATTGTAATTCATCCATGGGCTGATTTTAACGGCTGGGACACGCATCATTATCCGACTTATTTAACGGGAATGCATCGGTTTAATTCGGGTGAAAATGTGTTTTTTCCAACGGAGTTCATGCACGGAACTTATGATAACGGACACGGTGCTGCTCTTGAGGATTTCTGGAATCGGTATAAGGAAAGTCCGCTTTTTGCCGGAGGTTTTATGTGGGCGCTTTTAGATGAGGCGGTAAAACGCTCTGACTGGACGGGAAATGTAAAATTTGATTCGAAAGGTTCGCTTGCCGCAGACGGAATTCTTGGACCTCATCGCGAAAGAGAAGGAAGTTATTATACGGTAAAAGAAGTTTGGGCTCCGATTCAGTTTCAACCTAAACAGGTTACAAATGATTTTGACGGTACATTTTTGATTACGAATGATTATCTTTTTAGTAATTTGAATTTGTGCAAAATGGACTTTAAAGTTGTAAAAGCAGATCATAATATTCTTTATAATAATGAAATTGCCAAAGAAATAAGTTCCGGAAAAATTGAAATTCCGAGTATAGAACCCGGAGAAACCAGAAAAATCAAATTTAATGTTCCGGGCAATTTTTTAGAAGGAGATATTTTATCGATATCGGCTTACGATCAATTCAATAAAGAAATTTATACCTGGACATGGCCGATTCATAAGGCTAAATTTTATGCCGCTAAATTTATAAATGTTCAAAATACAAAAGCAAAAGCTTCGGTAACTAAAACGGAAAAAGAAATCATTTTAAAAGGAAATAATGTTACGGTTACTTTTGATACTTCAACGGGAGAAATTTCTTCGATTAAAAATGGAGTTGCCATTATTCCGTTAACAAACGGCCCGCGCCCGATTGGAATGAAAGCTAAGCTTAAAGATATTCAAATTTCTCAGGAAGGCGAAAAAGCGATTTGTAAAGTATCTTATACCGGAGGTTTGTCTTCTATAAAATGGATTATGGAATCTGACGGGAGGTTTAAAATGGAATTGATTGCTTTGAAAAATGCTTCTGGCGGTGAAGGTTTTGACGGTGCTTTTTTTGAAGATAAAATCAGCTCTTTTGGAATTACTTTTAGTTTTCCTGAAAAGGAAGTGACGGGTATAAAATGGTTTGGAAGAGGACCTTATCGTGTTTGGAAAAACAGAATTAAAGGAACGACTTATGGTTTTTGGGAGAAAGAATATAACAATACCATTACGGGCGAAAGTTTCGAAAATTTGATTTATCCCGAATTCAAAGGTTATCACGCCAATTTATTAGCAGCTAATTTAAAAGCCGGAAATTCATCTTTTAAAGTCTTTAGTGAATCTGATCATTTATTTTTGAGATTATTTACGCCTGATTTGCCTAAAAATGCTTTTCCTGGAAGTAATCCGCAACCGGCATTTTCGGAAGGAGATATTTCATTTATGCATGAGATTCCGGCAATGCGCGATTTTAAACCTTTGGAGCAACAAGGTCCACAAAGTCAGCCTACTAATATTCGGATTAAAAGTGGCGATGACGGAATTTTAATGAATTTGTGGTTTGATTTTAGGGCAAATTAATATAATATAAAATGTTATACAAATACCTAACAGGTTTTGGAAACCTTTTAGGATACGCGCTATGATTTCCTAACAGGTTTTCAAAACCTGTTAGGAATGATTTTAAACGATAAAAATTAAGAAATATGAGATTGATTAAAATACTCTTTTTTATATCTCTGGCAGTATTATTTATCAATTTTACTTCCAACCAAAATAATAAACCTACTGTTTTTATGGTTGGCGATTCTACCGTAAAAAATGGTAAAGGAGATGGTGCCGGCGGGCTTTGGGGTTGGGGAGATTATATTGGTCAGTTTTTAGATACTACAAAAGTTAACATTGAAAATCATGCTTTGGGCGGAACAAGCAGCAGGACTTTTCAGGATAAAGGTTTATGGACTGTGGTTTTGAATAAGCTTAAAAAAGGTGATTATGTTTTAATTCAGTTTGGGCATAATGATGATGGAGCAATAAACGATAGTCTACGAGCCAGAGGAACAATAAAAGGTATTGGAAATGAGACTCAGGAAATTGACAATATCCTTACAAAAAAGCATGAAATTGTGCACAGTTATGGCTGGTATATTCAGAAAATTATTCAGGAAGCAAAATCTAAGGGAGCGATTCCGATTGTTTGTTCTCCAATTCCAAGAAACGACTGGAAGAATGGGAAAGTGCCTCGCAATAATACTTCTTACGGATTGTGGGCGAAACAAATTGCTGAAAAGGAAAAAGTAACTTTTATCGATTTGAATGATAAAATGGCCATTGAAATGGAAAAGTTGGGCGAAACAAAAATAACCGGAACTTATTTCTATAAACGTGATCATACACATACATCTGCCAAAGGCGCTGTACTTGCAGCTTCGGTCATTATCAATGAATTGAAAATCAGCAAAAATTCTTTAAAAAAGTATATTTTAGAGAATCACAAAATTGTATTTCCTCCTAAGAAAAAGGTGTTTTTAATTGGAGATTCAACTATGGCAAATAATGATAATCCTGATGCTGTTGGCTGGGGCGTTGTGTTTTCTACGTATTGTGATACAACAAGAATTGAAGTGATTAATAAAGCTCGCGGCGGACGAAGCACGAGAACTTTTGATTATGAAGGGCTTTGGAATGAAGTTAAAAATGAACTGCAACCGGGAAATTTTATTCTGATTCAGTTTGGTCATAATGATGCGGGAGCTGTTGACAAAGAAAAACTTAGAGGTTCACTGAAAGGAAACGGCGATGAAACCCAGCAAGTAATTCGACCTGATGGTACCAAAGAAATCGTGCATACTTTTGGATGGTATCTGGAAAAATTTATTCGGGAAGCCAAAGAAAAGGGTGCGATTCCGATTGTTTTAAGTCAGACACCAAGAAATGAATGGCCGAATGATAAAGCTGAACGAAGAACAGAAACTTATAATAAATGGTCGCAAGACGTTGCAAATAAAGAAGGCGCTTATTATATTGATTTAAATCAAATTATGGCTTTAAAATATGAGGCTTTGGGAAAAGAAAAAGTTAAGACATATTTTCCTAAAGATCACACTCATACTGACTTTGAAGGCGCAAAACTTAATGCTCTTACCGCTGCTGAAAGTATCAAAAAATTAAAAGAATGTGATTTGAAAAACTTTATTGAATTATGAGTTAAATGTTAGAAGTAAGCTATACCAAGTTAAACTCATAACTTATAATTCACAATTCATAACTAATAACTTTTGGGCAAAAAAAAACCTCGTTTAGAACGAGGTTTTATCTTTTGAATACAAAGATTATTTTTTTGATTCTTCGATAGAAACTTTTCTAAACTCTTTTAAAAGTTTTTCAATTTCTAAAGTAGCTTTACGTGCTCTAGCTCCTGCAGCTTTAACTCCTTTTTCAGTTAATGACTCAGATTCTGTTTTGAATGTTTCGATTTCGGCGTTGATTTTTACTAATAGATCTTTCATGCTTATACTTGTTAAATTAAGGCGCAAAAATAAAAGTTTGCTTGAAACATAACGCAAGTTTATTGTTAAAATTATCACTCAATTTGTCATTTCAGTTAATATTTAATTAACCGCGCTTCTTCATTATTCATAATCAACCTATTACAAAAAATACTATTAAAATATTTTTTTTGTTATTAGTTCATAATCACTGCTTAATAATCTATTTCGCTTGTTTTTCTTACGCTCAAATTCAGTCAAAAGAACTTAAAATTCAACATGCCTATAACTTTGTTCTTCTGTTACTTACTCAATCAACTGTTTATTTACATAAACATTTTTGAATGTTACACCGTTTATAATCGTTTTATCAATAGCGGTTTTGGTGGCTTCGATATTTAAATTTTCGAAAGTAAAATTCGATAAACGAACATTCGGATCATTTTCTACTCCGTAAAAAGTCTCACATTTAAGATCGATATTTTTTAAGGTTACATTGTCTCCGTAAGACAACGGAATATCGGGACGGCCTTTTAAATCAAAAAATTGTTTCCAGGCAAAAACGGCCAGACAGGTTTTGGCTTCGCCTTTTATATCTTCAACTCTTATGTACTCGTATTTTTGGGGTGTATCCGGGCGCATTTTAAGCCATAATAATCTCGAAGCGCCATCGATTTTGCAATTACGCATGATTATATTTCTGTTGTGAATAGATTCGCTTCCGTTGGTTAATGAAGAATGGCAAAATCCAAAATTGCAATCTTCAATGATTATATTGGCATTTGGACCGTTGTTTTTATCCTGATCTGCATAAGGACCTTTTCCACCTTTTAAGGCAATCGCATCGTCGTTTACAGACATATAACAGCCTTTTACTAAAAAGTTGGTGCAAATATCAATATCAATTGCATCTGTACTTGGAGCTTTTACGCCAATGTGTGGAGAAAAAATATACAAATCGAGCATTTTGACATTATTGCATTTATAAAAATGATTGGTCCAAAAACCTGAATTAATCAATTTTACATCCTGAAGTTGTACATTATTCGAATTCCAGATAAAAACTAATCTTGGTCTTGAAACTTCAAGATTGGTGCATTTTGGATTTTCTTTTCGTCTTTGCCAGAATGCTTCCCAATATTTTAAGCCGTTTCCGTTAATGGTTCCTTTGCCCGAAATAGAAAAATTATCGACTCCGTAAGCATTTACCAAAGCCGGAAAATAATCCAGGTTTTGTCCTTCCATTCTTGATGGCATAATTGGGAAATCGGCAATATTATCAGAGCCTTTTAAAACGCCGCCTTCTGAAACATACAAAGTGGTTTTGGGTTTAAAGAATAGAGCACCGCTTAAATAAACGCCTTTCGGAATCACGATTACTCCGCCTCCATTTGCTGCAGCTTTGTCTATGATTTTCTGAATGGCTGCGGTTTGAATTTTAGAGCTGTCTTTACTAACGCCGAAATCTGTAATGGTATATTTTTTACCTAAATCTTTTAATTGAATTTTGGTGTAGTCTTTAAACCAATTCGGAATCGCTGTTCCGTCAGGAAATGTGTCGTTTTTATAATTTTGCGAGAATGCTGATTGTGTAAATACAGCAATGCAAATTAAGGTTTTAAAGATATTTTTCATTTTGGTTTTTGTTAGTTTTTTTGTTTTTTGTCAGACTGAGCGAAGTCGAAGTCCTGCGCAAGGTGTGTTATATCATAACGGATTCACAGTTCGTTGCTCTCTGGATGTGATTTCTCTCCCGAAGCCTCGGGATCGAAATGACACAATTTGTGTTTACTTTACCTCAACTTTAATTTTAACCGAAAGCTGTTTTGCTAACGTTGTTACATAATTGGCAAAATATGCTGAATCTTTAAAGTTTTTATCTGCGCTTAATTCCCAGCCGGCAATTGGATAATAACTCACTTCCTGATTATTTTTTACATTCAATTTTATTAAATATGAATCTGTCAATTGTCCGGTTTTTGGCGCTTCCATATAACCTTTATAAACGTTTTTAGGAATAATTATAGCGGTTCCTAAAATCCATTGGCGCTCGTAGGTTAGTTTGTCATGTTGAATAAAACAGACAAAATCTCCTGAATCTATAACTTGTAGCGGGTTTTGATTGTTCAGGTTAGAAAGTGCTATTAATAATGTTTCTTTTCCTTTTAAACCATCAACCGCAATGGTGTTTTTATAACCGTACATTCCCGGCCAGATCGAAGTGGTTTCTTTTGCCTGATATTTATTTCCTGAAGCTTCCCAATTTTGATAATTATAACTTAAAACTGAATTTACAGGGCCTTCGCTAACAATTTTAAAGGTTGTTTTTTCAATATTATTTAGTGTATCGCTGGCAATAATTCCTAGTCTGTTTATTTTGTTATCTATCAATAAAGCGAAACCTCCTAATCCGGCAGAATTTCCAACAGGAAAAATATCTCTTCCCCAATCGTACATAACATGATAATTATCTTCAACGGCGCCTTTACTGTTTATTCCTACATCTTCGGGCGTAATTGCAGGTATTCTTTTCCCGAAAACGTCTTTTGAATTTCTTCCATCCAAATAATGCCTAAAACCTACTTTGTCATTTTCCCAGGTTGGCCCGTCGGTTTGATATTTCTGATATCCTAATTTTTTATGTACCTGATTAGCCAATAAAACTTCTTGTGTATCCGGATGAACGGGCAGGTTTTTGCCTTCTCTTTTTCCGAATCTGGCACTTGTTTTTATTGGGAATTTCGGATTTGTTTTAGACCAATTCAATGTTATTGTTTTGGTTTCTTTTGGCGAAAAATCTGCAACAAAAAATAGTTCATCCCATTTTCCGTCGTTATCCAAATCATTTAGCTGCGCTGGAATTGTATCTTTTTTATGTAATAGAATAGCAAAATCATTTGTCACGTCTTTTACAGCAAGTTCACTTCTTTTAATTGAAATTGCTTTTTGAGGCAATTCTAAATTTGAAGTATTCTTTAAGACAATTAATTTTTCGGTTGTTTTTTTCTGCGCATTGCAGCTTGCAAAAATCAATACTGAAAATGTAATTTGTGCGTAAAGTTTAATTGTATTTTTCATTCTTTTTAGTTTTTTCTTTTTTAAACAATTTAAACATTTAATCAATATGAAATACCTCTTTTAAGGAAACTGCAACGGGCGAATTATCTGCATTTGTCTCCATAATATCAGCCATATATGTCCACCATTTTTTCATAATTGGATGATTTGGCAAAAAATTAAAATCAAAATCCGGACTTATTTTTTGAACTCCAAAAAGGATCATCGTTTCTTCATCCAAAAAAATACTATAATCCTGAATTCCGCTTTCTGAAAGCAATGTTTGTAATTCCGGCCAAATTATCTGGTGACGTTTTTTATATTCTGCTTCAAAACCTGGTTTTAATTTCATTTTAAAAGCATTTCTTATAATGTCATTATTTTTCATTTTTTGAATGTTTAAAATTAATTACCTCTGAAATTTTATCAAACTATTTTAAAAATAAAAGCAGATGCTGTTTCGTATTTTCCGCCTTGAGAAGCTGTAAATAGATAAGTTGCTTTTCCGTTTTGAAACAGTAATTGCGGACGTTCTGCACGACCGTATCTGTTTAAATGTTTTGGAGCTTCGGGTTGTTTTATATATTTATTTAAAGGCTGATACGAAATTAAAGGATCGCTCCAATGAATACCATCATCAGAATCCATATAAAGACCGTTATCAATTCCGAAAACGCCCATATCTCTGGCTAACATTTTGAATTTTTTATTTTCATACCAGACAAAAGCATCTTCGCATTGTTTGTTATCTCCCAGTTTAGAAAAATCTATAAGCGGATTATTTTGATGTTTTATATAAGGTCCCTGAAGCGATTTTGAAATGGCTAATCCGTATTTTCTATTGCCTTTGATGGGGAATTTTGGATGTACATAATTTTCTGTATCAAGCGATTTATAATAAAGCCAATATTCTCCGTTTGGATGTTTTAGAAATGAAGGATTTGTCGTTAAAAGATCATCCCAGGAACCCTTTTCTCCAGGCAATAACAAAGGTTTATCTGGTCTTTTCCACGGACCGAAAAGCGAGTCTGAAGTGGCTAAACCGATGCGTTTGGTGTCCATTTTTCCGTTAGAATTTCCCATGAAGAACAAGGCGTATTTTCCGTCTACAAAATGAATACTTGGATTATGGCACGTTGTGGCATCCCAAAAGCCTGTTCCGCGAGGTGCCAAAATAGTACTCACATATTCGTATGGACCTTCGGGATTATTGGCGACGGCGTGAGCAATTTCAGAACTGCTGATCCAGCCGCTCATGCCTTTTGCTTTTGGCCAACGGGAAAAAAACACATGAATTTTACCATCGGGACCTTCAATAGGACTGTTGCACCAAACGTAATAATCTTCAAATTCAAGTGCGCGCCCAACAGGCCGAAGTTTTTTTTCGAAATCGGAAAGCTTGGGATCGTCTAAAAAATTATCGCTTCTGACTGGAAATGGAAGACATAAACCAATCAAAGCAAGTGAATTTCCAATTATAAATTTTCTTCGGTTCATTTTAATTTTTCTTATCAATCAACTCATTAAAAATTTTAATTTAAACACATAGAAACATAGATTTTTATACTCAGAAAAAGAGTAAAATAAGAAACTCGTTTCTTACACATAGCTAAATGAATTTAGATAAGTGAAACGCCTTTCTTTAAGTTTGTCAGACTATGTTTCTATGTGTTAAAAAATAAATGAATGTATGTTTTATTTTTTCTCTGTTTTAATTTCCCAATCATCTGTTCTAAAAGGTGAAGCCGGTAAATTTTCATTATTGAATAAATTAGGCTCGGGAACTGCTTTCCATGCAAAACGCACAGCAATTGGCTCTTTTACTTGTAACGAAGAAACTATAATCGTTTTTCCGCTGATTTTAGCATCGGCGGGATAAAATACCTGATCGTTTCCTGCTATTTCGAATTCTTTTAAAACATCTCCGTTTGCCTTTAATCCAGATTCGGCATAATCAAAAAACAGCTGTACTTTTTGTTTTTTAATTTTCATCTGATTGTAAATTGGTCCTGAATACACCAATTTATTTTCCCCATACGTTTTAGCTCTTGCAATTAAAGCTAATCGGTGTCCAACGGTTTGTTTGTCGATTGGATGAATATTTTGTGCGTCTCCAACATCTGTTGTTACGACCATTCCGCTGTTTGGAATCGCTTTTAAAGCCATTAATTGTGCTTCTCTGATTTCTGCATTTTGTCCTTTATGAGGTGTAATCTGTACGTAATAAAACGGAAAATCGCCTTGCTTCCATTCTTCTCTCCAGCTTTTTACCATTATAGGAAATAAAGTTCGATACAAAAAGGCTTTTCCGGAATTGCTTTCGCCCTGATACCAAATCGCTCCTTTTATAGTATAGTTCACTATAGGATGCAACATAGCGTTGTACAATACATAGGAAGTTTTATTAGGTTCTTTTTTAGGCTTTTTTAATTGTCCTTTTGGTGCGTTTTCTGCACTTGCAATTCGTTCGTTTGTTAAACTCAAATAATAGGCTTCGAGCTTTTCCTGATATATTTTTTCATTTTTTGCATCTTCCTGAAGAATGGGCAAAAAGGCAACTTCTTCTTCTAAAATATTTTGGGCTGTCCAGGCTTCGGCTTTTGTTCCTCCCCAGGAAGTCGAAATTAATCCGATTGGGACATTTAGTTTTTGGTATAGATCTCTTCCAAAGAAATAGGCTACGGCTGAGAATGTTTTGATTTTTTCAGGTGTACAAACTTTCCAGCTTCCTGAAACATCTTCAAGTGGTTGTTGAGAAGCGTTAAGTGCAACTGTAAAAAATCTTATATCGGGATAAGTGGCATTTTTTACTTCTTCTTCGTAATTTTTAACTCCGGTTTTCCATGTTTTTTCTTCTCTCCCAACAGGAAAAAACATATTCGACTGGCCGGAACAAAGCCAGACTTCTCCGATTAGAATATTATTGAGTACAATTTTATTGTTTGCATTTATGGTTATGGTGTATTTTTTATCGCTTCCGTTTGGTGTATCAACAGTTGTTTTCCAGTTTCCTTCTGCGTTGGCGACAATTTCAATTGGAGTATTTAACCACTCTAACTGAATATTTATTTTTTCGTTTGGTGATGACCATCCCCATAAATTAACTTTTGCATTTTGCTGCAAAACCATATTATCACTTACTAATGCGGGCAATTTTACTTGCGCTGAAAGCTGAAATTGTGCACTTAAAATGAATAAAAATATAAGGAGTTTTTTTAAGTAAATCATTGGTTTTGAATTATTAAGTCCTAAACATTAAATTTAAAATAGTTAATCCCGAAATGCATCCTGTGCTTTCCTGTTTTATTTTGAATATGAAAATGAAAAAATGCTGTCAGTAGAGACAGCATTTTCAAAAAAAACAAAATATGAAAAAAAAAAATTGGGGGCAAAGTTTTTTTAATCGTAACCTTTATTCTGGTCGTAAAGTCCAGGGACTGCTAAAATTTCTTGTAATGGAATTGGATATATCAGGCTGTTATTATCTATGGTTCTGATTTTTCCGCCGGTATCTTCAACTGCTTTCCAGGCATTCATAATGGTTACTGCATTACCTGATCTGATTAAATCAAACCATCTTGTACCTTCTGAAAAGAATTCTTTTCTTCTTTCATCAAATAATTGATCTAAAGTAATATTAACCGCATTTGCCGGAACTCCAGCTCTTGTTCTTATCTGATTTACAATATCATCAACCTCTGCCTGAGTACCGCCACCACCGTGAAGTGTACATTCAGCCATCATCATTAAAACATCTGTGTAGCGTATTATCATAAAATCTACACCCCAGTCTTCACGTCCGTTTCCGTATCTTGCGGGATCAATGTATTTTTTAAAGATTGGCAGTGTATAACTTCCTTTGTATGTTCCTGTTGCTACTGTATAACTGGTTGCGATACCAAATGTTTTTCTGGCATCATTTGCAGCAAACTTATTTACAAATTCATTTGATACGGGTTTGGCTTCTAAAGACCCCTGCGCTGATAAATTTACTGATGCAAAATACGGTTCGTACCCAAGTTCTACCATAAAATTACCTCCAACTGCACTCGGAAGATTTTGAGTATAAGGAATTGTAAGTACATTTTCTTTGTTTAAAAGACCTTCAATTTTAAAAATTGCAGCGTAATCTGTACCAAAAGTAAATAATCCGCTTGTTTTAATATCGTTTAATTGTTGGTACGCTTTATCCCATTCGCTTAAACCAAGTGTGGCGCCATCAATTCCGTAAGTTGGGCTTGAACGTGTCATATACACAAGGCCTAATAATGCTTTTGCTCCATATTTAGAAACTCTGCCGTAATTTGCTGCATCATAAGCTGGAGTAAGATCAGGAATAGCTTGTTCTAAATCTGATATAATTAATTTATAAATATCAGCAACGGGAGTTCGTGGTATTTTAGTAACTTCCTCTGCTGACATTGTTCTTTCGATTAGCGGAACTCTTCCAAACCATCTGATTAAATCAAAATAACAAAATGCTCTAAGAAATCGAGCTTCGGCAATCATTGACGTTTTATCAGCGGGATTTGTAAAAATTAAATCTCCTTTTTCTGCTAATTTTTCTAACAGTTGATTTGCTTTATAAATGGCGTTATAGTTGCTTGTATAAGCTTCTTTTACGTAGGTATTCGTACTTATATTGGTATAAAAACTATTAATTCCTTCCCATTCTCTTGATGCCGTAGTAGTTGCGTACAAATTATCTGATCTTGTTTCGCTTAAATTCATTACTCTGTTAGCATAACCATAGGTTCCTGCTCCATGAAAAGCAACTGAATATGTAGCATTTCTTGCCTGAACAAAATCAGACTGAGTTAAATAAAAATTCTCTATTGTACGTTGTGATAGAGGCAATTGAGTCAATTCATCTTCGCAAGATGTAAAGGCAAATACTGCCAATATGCTTGCCGCTAAATAAATATACTTTTTCATTTTATTTTAATTAAAATTAATGTTTAGACCTAAAACAATTGATTTTGCCAATGGAGCTCCTCCGTAATCTACCGGTACAGAGTAATCAGTATTTGAACTTGCGGAAGTATTTACGGCTTCTGGATTGAAACCAACTTTATACTTATTCCAGTTAAACCAGTTTTCTCCCGTTATATACAATCTTGCATTATCGATTCTGCTGATGCTTTTTACGGCTTGTCTTAAGTTATATCCTATTGAAATACTTCTAATACTCACATAATCTGACTTATACAACCAATCTGAATTGGCCTGATATCCAAATGATGTTCTCCAGTTTCCTCTTACTGCAGGATCTACATCTAAAGAATTTTCTACAGATCCCATTCCGGTACGATCAATAGCTCTTCCGGTTAATCCGTAAACTGTTCCTCCGTTTTGACCTTGTACTAAGACACTCAAATCGACATCTTTGTATTTAAAAGTATTGGTAATTCCCCAAGTATATTTTGGTGTAGGATTTCCTAAATCTACGCGGTCGTCAGAATTGATTTTTTTATCTCCGTTTTGATCAATATATCTCGGATCTCCCAAAACCAGTTTATTTCCGCCAATCGTCGTTCCGCCTTTATCAATATCGGCTTGAGTAACAACTCCGTTTTGTTGTAAACCAAATATGGTGTACATGGGTTTACCTACTTCTAATTTCACAAAAGGAACTCCTCCATCAAAAGAATTACTAATTTCAATTTTAGACTGATCTTTTCCCAATGCCAACACTTTGTTTTCATTATGACTAATATTTGCTGATGTTCTCCATTCAAAATTATTTGTCTTAAAGTTTAAAGTGTTTAACTCAAATTCCCATCCCTGATTTTGTACTTCTCCAATATTGGTAAGGTAACTTGTAAATCCTGAAGCGGCCAGAATTGGAACTCTTAAAAGTAATTCGCTATTATTTTTTCGATACATTTCAAATGTTCCTGATATTCTGTTTTTTAAAAATCCGAAGTCAATTCCATAATCAATACTTTTCGATTCTTCCCAGTGCAGTTCAGGATTTGGTATTGTAGAAGCTCCCAATCCACCTGCATTTGTTCCTCCAAGCGTATAATTATATTGTCCCAAAAGTGCATAAGGACCGTAAGACGGAATGTTATTACTTCCGTTTGTACCCATACTTGCTCTCAGCTTTAAGTCACTAAGCCAATCTACATCTTTTAAAAATGCTTCTTGTTTTAGTCTCCATGCTAATGAAAGTGAAGAAAATACACCCCATTGTTTGTCAGTTCCAAATTTCGAAGAACCGTCACGTCTGATACTCGCAGACAAAATGTATTTTTCTTTATAGTTGTATTGCAACCTTGCGAAGTAAGAAAGCAAAGTATTTTTTTCGGCAGTAGTCGAACCTAATGATCCTGTTGGTAATGTTTCGATACCGGTATCCTGATAAAGTCCTCCTGATGACATGGTTGATTTTGTAATTTCATACGAATTAAAAGACTGTCCCAAAAGCAAATTAAAATTGTGATTTCCTATTGCCTGATCATAATTCAGCGTGTTTTCATTTACTAAATTCTGTCTTCTATAGGTGTTATAAGCTCCTCTAATACTGGCAATAACATCATTTGGTGTGTAACTTTCGTTAACATTATCAGAGTTATCGAAGTTAATTGTACTCTTAAAAGTAAAACCTTTAGCAAAATTGTAACTGGCATAATATGAAATTAGTGTTCTGTACATCGAATTTCTTCCTTTTCTTGCCAGTGCATTTAGCATATTCGTTGTACTGCTTCCCCATGCGTATCGTGTCGTATATTTTTCTCCGGCTGCATTAGAAGTACTTTCAAATACAGGCGTTGCAGTAAGGGCTTTAAATAATGTATTGTCTTTTCCTTCTACTCCCGGATCATTTTTTACAGAATATGAAGGAGCCAAATTAATTCCCATTTTAAATTTTTCGGATAATTTAACATCCACGTTTGCTCTTGCAGAAAACAAAGTATAATCTGTACCAACAATATATCCGGTGTTTTTTTGGTAGTTTGCCGATACGTAATAATTTACAGCTTCTGTAGCTCCTGAGGCTGATAATTGATAGTTGCTAAATTCTCCGGTACGAAAAACTTTATCCTGCCAATCGATATAATCTAATCCCGGATGGCCTGGCATATCCCATCTGTCATCATACAAATACGTGTAATATTTGCTATTGGCTGTCGTTAATGGTGCTGCTGGATTTGCTGCATTATAGGCCGCTATTCTTTGGGCATTGTTCTGACTGGCAGATGCACCTGCTATACCGGATGCTGCCCATTGACCGTCGATCATTGTTTTGGCTCTGCCAATCCATTGTTCTGCAGATAGCATATCCACTCTGTTAGCTTCTTTATTAAGACCTCCATAGGTATTAAAAGTAAATTTTGGTTTTCCTAATTTCCCTTTTTTCGTTGTAATCAAAACCACACCATTTGAAGCTCTTGATCCGTAAATTGCTGCCGCTGCCGCATCTTTCAACACTTCGATAGAAGCTACATCATTAGGGTTCATATTGTCAAGTGGACTTCCGTTTGAAAACCCGCCATTCACATTTGAGCCTTCGGTATAAATAGGAAATCCATCAATTACGTACAGCGGTTCATTTCCTGCGGTAATAGAACCTGCTCCACGAATTTCTATACTAAAAGGCTGTCCCGGTAAACCTGTAGTTTGTTTTACACGAACTCCCGCAACTTGCCCTACTAAACCCTGATCGATTCTTGAGATCGGTCTTTCGGTAAAATTTTCTGTTTTAATTCCGGATATTGCTCCGGTGGTTAATTTTTTCTTTTGTGTTCCATAACCAATAACTACGACTTCATTCAAATTTGAACTTTCAGTATCTAAAGTAACATTGTAGGTATTTGAGCTTCCTACTTTTTGTTCTTTTGTCACAAATCCTATGAAAGAAAAAACCAAAGTTTCACCTTCAGAGACTTTCACACTATATTTTCCGTCGAAATCAGTACTCCCTCCTCGCTTTGTTCCTTTAACGAAAATGTTAACTCCGGGAATAGAAAGTTTAGACGGATCAGTAACTGTTCCTGTAACCACTTTTTCTTGCGCATAACCCGTTGCATGCAGTAATGCAAAGAGGGTCATAATCAGCAAAAGATTAATTTTATTTTTCATACAAAGTTTGGTTTGGTTAATTAATTAGTTTAACCAAATTTATTTAGAAGCATATTTCACAGCATCCTGTAGTATCCTGTTAACTTTCAATATCTTATAATATTTTTTATGTTTTTTTTAACTAAAACCCTCTTTAAGTGGCTGATTTACAATGCGAAAAATATAATTATTATATTGAAAATTTTATTTAATATTTTTTTTTGAATACATATTTTTTTAAATAAAAAACTAAGAATAGATGAAAAAATTAACCAATTTTAAGGATATATAACTTTTAAAAATAAAATTAAGACAGGATGCTACAGGATAGCAATTTCATGAAGTACTAATACTTTTACTACATACTCTTTTCTATTTTAGAAACCAGAGTACGATCAGGTCACTATAACAATTTTGAATATTTTATAATGAGACAAACCAAATTCTATTGCTGCATTATATTTTTTATTTTATGTATTTCTTCTTGCTTTGCGCAGGAAAAAGTAACCTCGCCATGGCCAAAATCGACTAATATTAATCAGCCTTGGGCGCGTTGGTGGTGGATGGGAAGCGCAGTAGATAAACCCAACTTAAAAAAGAGTCTTTTAGATTTTTATAAGGCAGGAATTGGCGGTGTCGAAATTACACCCATTTATGGAGTTAAGGGAGAAGAGAACAATTTCATCGATTATTTGTCTCCAAAATGGATGGAAATGTTAGACTATACCATTCATGTTGCTGATAGTCTTCATATGCAGGTTGATATGGTTTTAGGAACCGGCTGGCCTTATGGCGGTTCTCATGTTACTTTGCCTTACGCCGCTACAAAACTGATTGTTGAAAAATATCAGGTTAAAAAAAACGAAACCATCGACAGAAACATAACCGTCAGCAATACGAAAGAAAAAATTCCTGCAGCACTTTTATATGTAGTCGCTTACGGAAATGACGGAAGTTATATCAATCTAACAGATCAAATTAAAAACAAACAAATAAATATAAATGATAAAGGAATTGAAGGAAATCCTATAGCGTTACCAAATCAGTTAGAACAAAACAAGTTGAAATGGAAAGCTAAAAAAACAGATTATATTTTATACGCTGTTTTTAGCGGTAAAACAGGACAACAGGTTAAAAGAGCTGCTCCGGGCGGAAATGGTTACACTTTAGACCACTATTCTGAAGAAGCTCTAAATGCGTATGTTGTTCCTTTTAATACTGCTTTTAAAGGTCGGGAAGGTAAAATAAGAGCTATTTTTAATGATAGTTTTGAAGTTTACGGAACCGATTTTACACCAAACTTTTTTGAAGAATTCATAAAATTAAGAGGTTATGATTTGAAAAAGGAGTTACCAAATTTGTTGAATGAAACCGATAATGAAATTGGAAATCGTATTAGAAGCGATTACCGACAAACTATTGCTGATTTATTATTGAATAAATTTGATAAATCGTGGACAAATTGGGCGCATTCCAAAAACTTTAAAACTAAACTTCAAGCGCACGGTTCACCGGGAAATCTGATCGATTTGTATGCTTCTGCAGATATTCCGGAATGCGAAACTTTTGGTTCTATGCCTTTTGAAATTCCAGGTTTCAGGCGTGAAAAAGAAGATATCCGTGAGGGAGATGCTGATCCGGTTATGTTGAAATTTTCATCATCTGCAGCACATATTTCCGGTAAAAACCTGGTTTCTTCCGAAACATTTACCTGGCTCAGAGAACATTTTAAAACCGCGTTATCACAATGTAAACCTGAGGTTGAAGATTTAATGCTCAATGGCGTAAATCACGTTTTTCTTCATGGTTCTACTTATTCGCCTGCAAGAGCTGCATGGCCGGGATGGCAATTTTATGCTTCGGTAAATTTTAATTCAAATAATAATATTTGGGAAGATGCTCCTGCCCTGTTTTCTTATATCGCCAATTGCCAGTCGTTATTGCAACAAGGAAAATCTGATAATGAAATTTTACTTTACTGGCCTATTTTTGATACTTGGGATAAATACCAAAAAGGAGATTTATTTTTTCAATTCAAAATTCATTCTTTATCGGAATGGCTCTATGAAACTTCTTTTTACGACACTACAAAAAACCTGATGAAAAAAGGATATGGCGTAGATTTTATTTCTGATAATTTTATTGCAGAAGCCAAAGTAGTTAACAGACAAATTAGTTTACCGGGCGGTACTTTTAAATCATTGATAATTCCATCTTGCAAAAAAATGCCGCTTGCTACTTTGCAAAAACTAATTGAACTTCAAAAAGCCGGCGCTACAATTATTTTTGAAGGATTACCGGAATCAATTCCCGGATTTAATAATTATAAAAAACAAGAAGAAGAACTCCAAAACCTTTTATCAGCTAATAGCAATTTAGCAAAACCATCGGATATTTTTACAGCTTTAGAAAATGCTAAAATATATCCGGAAAGCCTTGTAAATACAGGTTTAAAATATACCCGAAGAACTATCGACGGAGAAAAAATATATTATCTCGTTAATCATACTTCTAAAACGATAGACGAATTTATTCCGTTGCAAATTGGTAATAAAGAAGTTCTAATTCTCGATCCGTTAACTAAAAAAACCGGCAATGCAATTGTAAACAAATCGAGTGATAAAACACTGGTAAAAATTAAAATAGAACCGGGGCAATCTTATTTTTTAAAAACAGAAAATACAGCTTCTCAAAAAAAATGGAATTATTTTGAACCAACTGCCGAACCGGTTTCTTTAAAAGGAAACTGGAAAATTACCTTCGATAAAGGCGGTCCAAAATTACCATCGGAGGCTACCATTTCTAATTTAGAATCATGGACAAAATTAAGTCCGGAAGCCGAAGCTTTTTCAGGATCTGCGACATATAATTTGCAATTTGAAAATCCGAATTCTAAAATAACCAACTGGAGTTTAAATTTAGGAGATGTTCGTGAAAGTGCCAAAGTCTGGCTTAATGATAAATTTATTGGTACAGCCTGGTCTGTTCCTTATAAACTAAACATCTCAAAATTAAAACCGGGAAAAAACACCTTGAAAATTCAGGTGACAAATCTTTCTGCAAACCGAATCAGGGATAAAGAACTAAAAGGTGAAGAATGGAAAATTTTCTACGAGATCAATATGGTTGATAAAGATTATAAAAAATTTGATGCTACAAAATGGAATCCAATGCCTTCAGGATTATTAGGACCGGTTACGATCACTCCATTACAAGAGCAAAACTAACTATTAAATAACGAATATTAAAAATGAGAAAATTACTTTTACTTTTCGCTATATGCTTCTCATACACAAGCACGACAAGCGCACAACAGCCTTTTGATAAAAAATTAGTGCTAAAGCAAATGATATTAGCCAATGATTATTTTATGCAAAAATGGCCTGATACAGGTAAAACAATTGTAACAAACAAAGAGCGCCCCAGTAATATCTGGACGCGTGGCGTTTATTATGAAGGTTTAATGGCTTTGCACGAAATTTTTCCTAAAGAGGCTTATTATGATTATGCATATTCCTGGTCAGAGTTTCATAAATGGGGATTTAATAGCGGAAACACGACCCGAAATGCTGATAATTATTGTGCAGCCCAGACTTATATTGATTTATACAATTTAGAACCTGATCCGAAAAAGCTAAAAAACACACGCGCCAATATCAATATGCTTTTGAGTACGCCTCAACTAGATGATTGGTCTTGGATTGATGCTATTCAGATGGGAATGCCTGTTTTTGCAAAACTGGGAGTTCTTGAAAAAGACAATCGTTATTTTGAAAAAATGTATGAGATGTATATGTATTCGAGAAACAAACACGGCGATCATGGTTTATTTAACCCAAAAGATGGTTTATGGTGGCGCGATGCTGATTTTGATCCTCCGTATAAAGAACCAAACGGTGAAGATTGTTACTGGAGTCGCGGCAACGGATGGGTTATTGCTGCATTGGCAAAAGTGCTTACTATAATTCCGGAAAATGCACCGCACAGGGAGCAATACATAAAAGATTTAAAAGCGATGGCTGCCGCTTTAGTTCCAATTCAAAGAGCTGACGGATTCTGGAATGTCAGTTTGCACGACCCTGCTAATTTTGGTGAGAAGGAAACATCTGGAACTGCTTTATTTGTTTATGGAATTACGTACGGAATAAACAGTGGAATTTTAAAAAAAGAAACTTATTTGCCTGTTGTTCAAAAAGCATGGAATGCCTTAGTAACCGAAAGTTTGCATACAAACGGTTTTCTGGGTTATTTACAATCAACAGGAAAGGAGCCTAAAGACGGACAACCTTTATCGTATGATAAAATCCCTGATTTTGAAGATTACGGATTGGGTTGTTTTTTGCTCGCCGGTTCTGAAATTTATAAAATGAAATAAAAAAGTTGGGCTTGTAAATGCCCAACTTTTTTTGAATTAATTACAACTTTTATACTACATCATAAAAAAATAAGGCCTTTTGAAAATTATCAAATGGTGATTGATAAAGGCTTTTTTTTGAAAATTTTATCTCTGGTATTTTAGCAACATAATCGGATGTGTTATTAAAATACAATTTCAAATCTTTAAAAATTTCTGTTCTGGATTGCGAAGCATCAATTATTTTTAGGTTTTTAATTTCATCCAGCAAAAGCAGGCTGTTATGCAATTGTTTATTAAAAAAACAAACCATAACATTGGTTTCTTTCTTTTCTAATTTTAAAAATTCTATCAATTCAGACTTTTCATAGATAACAAAAATAGAGCGATCGAAATGACCGGATTCATTTTCATTTTTTATCAAAAAAGATTTTTCATGAAATTCAAAACCTTCTTTAAATTTTCTTTTAAACATTTTTAAAAAAACATCTTTATTATCCTTTTCCTGGTGCTCCATTTCCTCCACTGATACCATCTTTACCGCTTTTACCATTAATTGGTGTCCATGAACCTGTTGATGTCTGAACATAAACAATACCCGATACAGTATCGGTATAAATGTTAATATCATCACCAGGATATGTAGGAGTTCCTTTTATGCCCGGAGGCACAGTACCTTCCTTAACACCTACTTTTCCATCTTTTCCTGTACCAGAACCTGCTTCACCAGAAACTGCTAATCTCATCCATTTGTCAATATACCAGTAGTAGTAACCAGGTGTAACATCTGCGGTAGTTTCTGTATTAAAAACCAATAAGCTATCAGCTTTACCTAACTTAGGATCAATATCAATTGGCCCATAATCAGTTGTACTTCTTAATTCAACTCTGGGTATCAACATACCTTTTGTTTTCGAGGTAACCTCTAATTGGGCGGATGTATGCGGTTTTATTGTTCCAATACCAACCTGAGAACGGGCCGAGAAGGTAGCCAAAACAACAAATAAAGGGAGTAATCTATTTTTCATAACCTTTTAATTATTATGCGTTTAATTATTTTCTTAAGTCTTTAAAATTCAAACATCTAGATTTGAAGGTGCAAAGTTCTTCTGAAAATCAATTTATTTTTGCCTGTAAAAGTTTTTAAACTTATAGATTAAGGTATATATGAAAATAGAGTGTATTTTTATAGGAAGAATCCCTATATTGGAGAAGAAAAATACGGGTGATGGCGTTTAGACTAAAATAAACTAAGTATTTAATAAACAACAAATTAGCTTATAAAAATACAACAAAAAAAAAGGGATAAAACTTACATTTTATCCCTTACTACTATTTTACTCTATATACTTACGCATAGTTAGTAAGTATTGTCTAAATGCCGGTATCCTTTTTTGTGGATGATAATTGCATTACTGAATTCCTTTTTTGAGATTTTCTAAAGATTTATCATCTAATGCTTTAATATGATTTACTACAATTTGGGCAATTGTTTTGGCTCCTAATATAGAAAGATGTGTATCATCTGCCTTATCTTTATCATAATAAGGATTTTCTCCTGCTTTAAAATGCAAGTGCAGTTGTTTTGATTTTTCCGGTCCATAGGATTGTTCTAATATTTCTGTATAATATTCTAAATCGATAAATGGTACTTTATATTCCTGAGCAACTAAACGGGTTTCTAAAGGATAATCGCCATGGGTAGGAACTAATACTCCTTTTTCGTTAAAATTACGTCTGGCAATAGAAGTCAATAAAATTGGTATTGCTCCTTTTGCCCTGCTTTCTTTTACAAAACGAATTAAGTTATATCTATATGCGGTATGCGGATTTGTATAACGGGTAGAATCTTCTATTTTTTCATCATTATGTCCGAATTCAATAAAAACATAGTCTCCTTTTTTGAGTTTTTTATATATAGAATCCCAACGTTTTTCATTTATAAAACTTTTGGTACTTCTGCCGTTTACCGCTTTGTTTACTATTATAATATCATCCTTAAAAAAAGCTTGCAAAACTTGTGCCCAGCCATGCTCCGGATTACGATCCGGATCTTTCTTGTTTGCCATTGTAGAATCTCCAATACAATACACTGTTGTTTTTTGTGCAAAACAGGCTGTTGAGATTAGTAATAAGATTAAGATATATTTTTTCATTTTTTCTTTTATTTTTTATTATAATTGTCAGTCTGAGCGTAGTTGAAGACCTTTTACGTTATGAATGTCCTTCTCCCGAAGCCTCGGGATCGCTCAGGAGGACAATCGTCGTGTTTTTACTTTATGGATGCTCTTTGCGTAGACGCACTGCTGTGCGTCTCTACAGAAAAATCTTTGTCCCTTTGAACATCTGCATCTTTGTGCCTAAAACAGACGCACTGCAGTGCGCCTCTACAGAAAAAACCTTTGAACCTTTGTCCCTCAGTACCTCAGTACCTCAGTACCTTAGAACCTCAAAAAAAACCTATTTCGCTGCCGAAGGCACTGTTGCTCTTTGTCCTATAAAAACATCGGTCATTAAAACGTTTTCGGCATTTTCATTTGATAATGCGTTTTTTGCTGATTTGATTTCAATATTGTTTAAAGATATGTTTCGGATTTTTTTCTCCGGGAATCCCTGAATTACGATTCCGGATTCTGATGCCTTATTACAGGTAATATTAGAGAATGAAACATTTGATATATCGGATTGAAAACCTTTTCCTTCACCATGATAATTGGCTGTAATATAAAGACAATCTTCTACTTCGTCTAATTGAATATTTCTTACAAAAATATTTTTGATAAAACCGCCTCTGTCGGCATTGGTTTTTATATAAATTCCTCTCTTTAAATAGCCAACTGTTTTACAGTTTTCTACATACACATTCTGAACTCCGGCTGACATTTCACTTCCTATAACTACACCGTGAAGTCCTTTAAAATTGCAATTTCTTATTATAATATTTTCACTTGGTGTTGCTGCATTAGCTCTTCCTTCATGATCTCTTCCGGCTTTAATGGCTACATTATCGTCTCCGTTATCAAAGGTTACATTTTCTATTAAAACGTCTTTAGCATATTCGGGATCAATGCCATCGTTATTATAATTTAATGATTTATAACTAATGCCGCGAACAGTGATACTTTCAGATTTTAAAAGATGTAAACACCAAAACGGAGAATTTTCTATTCGGATATTTTCGACTAATATGTTTTTACAATTAAAAAATTGAATCATTTGCGGGCGTAGAAAGTAACCATTACCAAATTTTCTATCTTTTAAAGCCAGATTATTATGGTTCATGTCGCGGCTTAAATTTTTACCTGTATTTTCTTTTGCCTTAAAACTTTTCCATGTTTTTCCTCCTTCTCCATCAATTGTTCCTTCGCCTGTAATGGCTATATTTTTGCAATCATAGGCGTAAATTAATGGACTGTAATTGTAAAGCATTGTTCCTTCCCAACTTGTTAAAACCATTGGTAAATAATCTTCGGGTGTATCGCTAAACTTAATTTTTGCTCCTTTTTCGATTTTAAGATTTACATTGCTTACAAAGTGAATGGGTCCGTTAATTTTATAAATCCCTTTTGGAACAATAATGGTTCCGCCGTTATTTTTTTTACAGAGTGCCATCGCTTTATCAAAAACCGTTTTATTATTGGTAATGGAATCTCCCTTTGCTCCAAGTTTTTGAACATTAACCTGATATGCAGGAAAAACCGGCAACTGTATTCTGTTTATTATTGAATCTACTTTGGTTGTGGGAAATGCATTATTTTGCGCGAAAGAAGCACAGGAAATCAATAAAAAAAGGAGATATTTTAGGTTCATTTTTTTTAAGGTTCTAAGTTACTGAGGTTCTATCCCGAGGCTTCGGGACTAAGGATTCTAATTTTAAACTTAATCCCGAAAAGTTTAATAACTCAGAAGCTATAAATTGTACCAATTCGGTATTGAATCTTTTAGAATATTTTCTATGGTATATTTTTGGGCTTCTGCTTTTTTGAGCTGATGTGACCATGATACTCTTTTTGTGGGTTGATATCCTTCTCCGGTACAATTATATTCGGCATAAAAGGCATTTTTTTCTGCATCAGGTTTCGACCAATTTTGCCAGCCTTCAGGTTTTATGTGTTTTTGCATTTCACAGTTTATATAAACTGTTTTTGCATAAATACGCCACGGTCTTCCTAAATAAACGGCTGTTGCTTCAGTACTTGCAGTGAGTTTACAATTTTTAAAAACAAAACCAAACGGAGTTCCTTGTGGTGTTGAAGCTGCTGTAATATAAGAATTTTTGATGCTTTTAATTTCACAATTTTCAAATAAAGCTGTAGCACTTCCAAAAATAAAATCGGTTGTACCTTCAATATAACAATCTTTAAAATATTGTTTTGCTTCTTTGCCCGATAAATACAAAGTGTCCTGATTTCCTAAAATAATGGAATTTGAAATTTTAGCTCGATTTGCTACTACTGATAGTGCAATCGCCTGGCCATTATCTCCGGAAGTATTTTTAATGGTTAAATT
Organism: Flavobacterium sp. LC2016-13; assembly: GCF_009707955.1. Classification (GTDB taxonomy): domain Bacteria; phylum Bacteroidota; class Bacteroidia; order Flavobacteriales; family Flavobacteriaceae; genus Flavobacterium. Next base: position 413,749 of record NZ_WMDQ01000003.1, read on the forward strand.
GGATGCCGAAAAATCGTCTCCTTCCACTAAAACAGTATAGGTATAAAAGGTACTATTTCGACCTAAATTAATTTTCTTGAAATTATCATCAAATGTAATAATGGTATTTTCTTTACTTTCTCCAATTAATACTAAATGTGTATTCCACTCCGGAACACGTACTTTTTCATTATAAATTCCATTTTTTATGTTTATTACAACTTTCTCATAAGGAAAAGACGGACTTGCATTTATGGCATCCTGAATTTTGGTAAAGTCACCTGAACCGTCTTGTGCGACTGTTATGTAATTATCTTTTTTTTTTGATGTTGTTTCTGCCGATGAAATTTTTACTCCATTTTTGATTGCCCATTCGGGATATTTTTTCAATACTTCTTTTCCGGCATCAGAATACCAGGAATAGCCATTTCGCCTTTCAGAACCAATTTCGTCGAGCGATTTCTTTCTGATTCCGTCACGATCACAAAAGAAAGGTTCATTGGTTTCAAGATCCATAAATCTGGCCCAAATTGGTGCCGCATTTACTGTAGGAATCATTTTTTTATCGACAATTTTTCCTGCGTCGTTTAGAACTCTTTTTTCTTCGAGATTGGTGATTTTTGTTTTTTCAAACCATGCCTGAGCACTTTTTACTGCTGTGATAATTTCCGGTGAAGGTTTTTCTATCGACATCAAAAGCAATACAATTTTTACTGATTCATAACCACTTAACGAGGCTAATTCGAAAGCTCTTGCATTTGCGGGAGCAAAAGTAACTTCATCATGTTGTGCGCACCAAGCGGTTAAAATGCCATTTTGTTTGTATTGTGTTTTTAAGATACAATCTATTCCTTTATCAAAAGATTTTTTCGCTTTTTCGACAATTGCCACAGATGGTTTAATGCTATAAAAATCTGTTTGTTGACCGATTTCTTTCATTACATCTAAAATATGTACCATCGAATCGTCATTGTATGTAATATGCGTGTAATAGCCCTTTTTTAAAGGATAAAACTGAGGCCGTCCACCATTATCATATTGTGCTTCAAGCAGATAATCTAAGCCTTTTAAAAAGGACTCTTTATAGCGATCATCTTTTGTCTGAGCATACATTTTAGACATAAAAAGCATTTCCTGAGTCGTTGCTCCGTTGTCTGTTGTGGTTTCTTTGGTTGTTTTTTTAAGAGCCGATAATTCTGTTTTTTGGGCAGAAGTCAGTTCTTGCTGCATTTGGATATTTTTTGGCCAGCCGCCAATATCTCTTTGATACAACAATACATTTTCTGCTATTTTTTTTGCTTCATCGGTACCAAACCAGGACGGATCATTTTTACGAATAATATCCGGCCAGTTTTTAAACGTATTTTGAGCATTTAGTGCAACACTAAATCCTACTATAAAAAATATCGTTATTTTTTTTAATTGAATCATTTTAATCTGTTTTTACTTTTGGTATAAAAAGCTTTAATCATAGAATTTTCAAAAAAGGCACAAAATTCTCTTTTTTTTCAAACAAAATCATTTTAGCTATTTTTAAGCTTATTTCTTACTAATAAACGTATTTAGATATCGTTTTTTTAAATTCGTTTAAAAAAACATTATTTATGAAAGCCGTTTTTTCAAAATAAAAAATGATTTTGCTGTTTTATGATCTTTTATCTATTTTTTTATTTCGTTATCCTAAACCAATCTACTGCAACATTTCCCGAGTCATTCGTCACTTTTTCACTCAAAGCAAAAAGTCCAACTTTTGCTCCAATCCATTTTCCTTCTTTAGCGATAAACTCATTTCCAATGGGTTCGTATTTTTTATCATCAAAACTATAGAAGAAATTGCAAACACCACCTTTTTTAATTTTTACTCTTAAGTAGATTGTATTGCTTTTTATTAAAAGTGGAGTTGTTTCTGTTTCAGAAACTTTTTTATCGAAAGTTCCTGTTTTCTGATTTAAATATAATTTCCCGTTATCGTTCTTTAAACTCAAATAACTATAATCTAATCCCATTATTAAAAGTCCTGTAGATTCTCCGTTTAATCTGGTATTAAAAGTTAACTTGGTTGTTGTTGTAAATTCTTCGGCAGGAAATTTTTGCAATAATAAATTTGGTGCTTCAAAAATCTTGTTACTTTCTTTGATCGTTGGCAGACAAAACAAATTTAAATATCCTAAACTTGTTGGAAATCCCCAATTGATTTGAGCATTTGCCTGCCATTGCCATTGTAATCCTAATTTAGGCGAATTAAACTCGTCTGATTCTGCTGGAGTTTCTATTGGATATTTCTTGCCCACATTTGGTTTTTTAAATGTTGTAACCGGTTCTCCAATTCCGTTTTTATCAAAATCCTGTCCCATTACAGGCCAGTCATTTTCCCATTTCATAGGTTGAAGATGCACAATTCTTCCGTATGCTCCTTTGTCCTGAAAATGAATAAACCAATCTTCTCCTGTTTGTGTTTCCACCCACGCTCCCTGATGTGGACCGTTTATATTTGTTTTTCCCTGCTCTAAAACTTTCTTTTTCTCATAAGGCCCAAAAACATTTTTTGATCTTAAAACCGTTTGCCATCCTGTCGGAACTCCTCCTGCAGGAGCAAAAATATAATAGTAATTATTTCGTTTGTAAAACTTTGGTCCTTCAATAGTCCCTTCGCTTTCATGACCGTCAATTACCATAACTTCGTCGTTATTTGCAATTGTTCCTTCGGCATTCATTGTGCAAACAACTATTAAACTTTTTATTCGTGCGCGGCTGCCCGCAAAGGCATGAACCAGATATACTTTTCCGTCATCATCCCATAACGGACTTGGATCTATTAATCCTGAACCTGCTTTTACCAAAATTGGTTCAGACCACGGGCCTTCGGCTTTTTTGGCTTTAATCATGTAAATTCCGAAATCAGGATCCGGATAATAAATATAAAATTCATTATTATGAAAAGTGATGCTTGGCGCCCAAACGCCATTACCATGTTGTACTTTATCAAAGGTTTCTACAGGAATTTGTTTGGTAAGTGCATATCCGATAATTGTCCAGTTTACCAAATCTTTAGAATGCAAAATTGGTAATCCCGGAATGCAATTAAAAGATGATGCCGTCATATAAAAATCATCATCAACTCTTACAGCATCAGGATCTGAATAATCTGCATGAATAATGGGATTTGTATACGTTCCATCTCCATTATCAGGTACCCAAACTTGCGCAGAACTCTTTTGAACTGCGATTAGTGCCAATAAAAGGAAAATGATTTTTATGTTTTTCATCTTTTGGTTATTGTTGACTTTCGAATTAGACCTAATAGGTTTTAAAAACCTATCAGATCTCTTTGTGTGATTTTCAGTGCGTTGCTCTCTGGATGTGATTTCTCCTCCGTCGAAATGACACAACTTTGTCGTAACAATCCTCACTCTTTACTCTTTACTCTTTACTCTCTCTAAAAAAACTTATCTATTCAACTCTACAGCCGCTAAAATAAAAGGTCCGGTTGCTTTAGGATCGTTGTCTTTCTTTTTTTCGTTAACATAGTATTCATAAGAACCGTCTCTGTATGGAGTTCCTCCTAAACCTGCAACCTGACAAGCTTGTGTTAATGTAATTCCGCCGTCAGCGTCTACTTTTATCAGTTGTTTGGTTAAACCATCAAAAGCTTTGTTTGCTAATTTTTTATATTTTGCGGGTAAATATCCTTTGTTTGCACCTTTTGCAAAAGCATAAGCAAACATTGATGATCCTGAAGCTTCAAGATAATTTCCTTTTTCTCCGCCTTTATCTGTTACCTGATACCATAAACCTGATTTATCCTGGTATTTAGCCAAAGCCGCAGAAACATTATTTAAGTATTTTACCAGTTCTTTTTGTTTTGGATGATCTTTTGGCATGTAATCTAAAACATCAACCAAAGCCATTGCATACCAACCTAAAGCTCTTGACCAGAAGTTTGGAGAATTTCCTGTTTCTTTATTTGCCCAAGCCATTTCCTTGCTTTCATCCCAACCGTGATATAATAATCCTGTTTTTGGATCAGTTGCGTGCAATTGAATCAGTTCGAATTGTTTTGCGATATCATCAAAACTTTTTCCGTTTTCAAATGTTGCTGTATATTGTGCATAAAATGGTTCTCCCATATACAAACCATCTAACCACATTTGGTTTGGATAAATTTGTTTGTGCCAGAATCCACCACTTTGCGTACGTGGCTGCTCTGAAAGTTGTTTACGTACTAATTGCAATGCTTTTAAATATTTTTCTTCTTTTGATTCAGCATAAATATTAAAAAGCAAACGTCCCGGTACAACCAAATCGATATTGTATTTATCAAATTCGTAGGTTTTGATTGTTCCGTCTGCCTGAACTAATTCATCTACATAACCTCTGATATAAGCTTTATATCTTGGGTCAGGATTTTTTTTGTATAATTCTTCGATTGAATGCAAAACCAAAGCATGAACATAATCCCATTTTGGCTTTTTAGAATCGTCGATCATATAAGCTTCTGGATGACGTTTCATTAATGTTAACGTCATTTTATCAGACCATTTTAAATCTTTAGAAATAACTATATCCTTTTTTTCCGTTTCTTGTGAAGTTACTTTACAACTCATAAAAGTCATAAAACACATTAATAAAACCGATACGAAATAACCTTGCTTTCTATTATTTTTCATTTCAAAATATATTTAAATTCTACTTTTTCTTTTTCAATCTTTATTTCCCAAGTTCAGCGGCACTTAATATAAATGCGGCCAAAGCTGGTGAACTGTTGTCTTTTGTTTTGCTTTTGATATAATATTCATTTGATCCATCACGAAAAGGTTTTCCTCCAAGACCTACATTCGATGAAACATTTGAAATTATAATTTCATTATTGGCTTCTGTTTTTACAAATTCTTTTATAAAAGCGTCAAATGATTTTTGTGCTGTTTTTTTATAACTTGCGGGTAAATATCCTTTATCTGTACCTTTTGCCAAACTATAAATAATCATGGCCGAAGATGATGATTCTACAAAATTATCTTTCATTTCCGGTTTATCAGTTACCTGATACCATAAACCTGATGTACTTTTATATTTGATAATATTCTTAGAAATCTCATTCAAAAATGTAACCAGTTCTTTTTGTTTTGGATGGCTTTTAGGAAAATAATCTAAGGTTTCTACCAAAGCCATCATATACCAGCCAATTCCGCGTCCCCAAATGGTTGGCGATGTTCCGGTTTCTGGATTTGCCCATCCAATTTGTTTGCTTTCATCCCAAGCCTGATATACTAAACCTGTTTTTTTATCTACTAAATGATTTTGAACCAATTCAAATTGTTTCGCAATATCATCTAAAGCTTTACCATTTTCATACTTAACAGTGTATTGCGCATAAAATGGTTCTGCCATATACAAACCGTCAATCCACATTTGATTAGGGTAAATTTGTTTGTGCCAAAATCCACCGCTAGTCGTTCTTGGCTGACTTTCTAGTTGGTTTCTTAATTGCTGCGTTACTTTTAGATAGCGATTGTCTTTCGTTTCCTCATACAAATTAAACAGCAATTTTCCCGGATTTACATAATCGATGTTGTATTCTTTAATCTCATATTTTTTAATATTTCCTGAACTATCAATCATTTCATCTGCATATTCCTTGATGTAATTGAGATACTTTTTATCTTTTGTTTTTTCATATAATTTTTCAAAAGAAAACAAAACCAAACTCATTTTATAATCCCATTTTGGTTTTTCGGTTCCGTCAATCTGCCAGGCTTTCGGATATTTATTTAATATCGTTACTGCTGCCTTTTCTGACCATTTTGAATTGGCAGAAAGACCATTTTCTTTAGACTGCGCGATTGTTTTACTACTAAAAATGAGTAGCAGAACAATTGCGTAATTGATAAAATTGATCTTTATAAAAGTTGATTTAAACATATTTTTTTTGTTATTTTTTTCACGCAGATTTGGCAGATTGTGCAGATTTTTATTTTTGTATCATCTAATTCTTCAATGGATTAAAATCTGTATATTTTTTAATCCTTAAAATCCTTTAATCTGTAGCTATTATTCTTTAAACAACAATTTACATTTTACCTTTTTTGTTCAGTATTTCTAATTGTGCATCTAAATATTTTACAAATTCTTCCTGCGATTTAATTCCGTCAATTTGTTGTTCCCATGCGCCTAAAAAGTAGAATGAAGTGGCTTTTGTTGTTGGTTTAAAAACCAATAAATAATCTAAATCTGTATCAGCAACATTTTCAATTGTTTTTACTTCATAAAAAATAGCCAATCCTAATTTATCCGGCACTAAAGATTGTGCTCCGTAAGTTGCTAAATAAGCCCATTTTTTATTTTTACTTTCTTTTTTAAGTAGTTCTGCACCTTTTTGTTTTCCAATTCCGGTACAAATTCCTTTAATTTCTTTTGAAGCTTTAATGGTATGTTGCGTATATAACTGATCAGGTTTGATCGTCAATTCTGTACTGAAATCAATTTTATCCGAAGCTGTTTTCCAACCATAATAACGCACTTTTACATTAGATTCATTGGTTTTATTTGCAACATCTGCAATAGTAGAATCTACTTCACGAAAGTGTAATTTTTCATTGTTCAAATAACGATCAATAGATCCAATTCCGATTGCTTTTCCTGCTTTCAAAATATCAGCACCCCAATCGCTCATTTCATGGTAAGAATCAAAATTATCCTGACCTACTTTAGGCAAAATCATTTCTGAAGTTTTCTTTCCAAAAATATCAATTGCATTTCTCCAGTCCAAATACAAACGATATCCAATTTTATTACTTTCCCAACCTGGTCCTTCGTAACGAATATCAAAAGAATGATCTGTATGTTCCGGAGCTACTTTTAGTCTGTCAACATTTTTAAAAACAGTTCCGCCAATATATTTTCTGCCTTCCCATTTTCCATCCGTCTTTGCAGAGACTTCAGCATAGGTTTTAGCTGTTTTTATATCGTATTTTTGAGCTTGAACTGCTGTAAAACCTACTAAAAATAAGGTTGCTAATGTGATTTTTGTTTTCATTTGTATTGTATTATTTAAAAATTCTGTCTAAAAATTGTGTTGTGTAAGTAGCGGTTTCATTAAACCAGGGTTGAAAAAACCAAAACGAATGTGGTGAATCCTGAATTGTTTTTACTTCATTATAAATCTTGTTCGCATTCAAAATCGCAATCATATCGTCTCTTCCCGCATGAAACCTGTCAAAACTACTGTTTATGAAAAGTATTGGCGGTGTATTTTTATTGGTATGGCTTAAAGCCGAAGCATTTTTCCAGTTTTCCGGTTTTTCTTCATAAGAACCTCCAAGCCAAAATGATGCCATTTCGCCTTCTGAAGATTCAGGATGTTTAAAAGCTAAAACTCCATCTATATCAATAATCGCATTTACTTTTGATGATGATTTACTTTTGTAAGCTGCATCTTCAAAATCCGAATTTTCATTTGTTGTACCAATCAAAGCTGCCATTTGTCCCCCTGAAGAGCAACCTAAAACGGCAATTTTGTCTGGATCTACATTAAATTTTCGGGCATTATCTTTTATAAATTTAATCGCATTTTTTACATCATAAACTCCTTCGGGATATTTTGCTTCTAATGATAATCTGTATTCAATGGCAAAACAAGCATAGCCTTTTGAAGCTATTTCTCTTGCCAAAACATGCATCTGATTTTTATTTCCTGATCTCCAGCCGCCGCCATGAATCATGATTACTGCCGGATTTAACTTTTGTTTTTTATAAAAAAAAGCATCCAAATGTAATGCTCTGTCTTTATTTTGCTGATAAACAACTTCTTTAACTTCAGCAATTAAACTATTATTTTGTTCCTGAGGTATTGTTATAAAAGGATATTTTTTAATTAGTTTATTATATGTGCTTTTTACTGTGTATGAAGTATCGATACCAGCATTGCTTTGAGCAAAAATGGCATTGGAAATCAACAGTATTATAAAAAGCATTTTATTCATAATAACAAACTCATTTTACAGTTAAGAAAGGAGTTTGAAATACATCAAACTCCTTTTTAACTTCTTCAAAAAACAATCCTTAAAAAAAATATTAATATGCAGGATTTTGTGGGAAATCTTTATTTCTGTTTAAATCTAATGCGCTTTGAGGAATTGGTCTTAAAATTTTAAGGTTTCCATTTTGTCCCATAAATGCTGCTGCATTAGTTACTTTAGGATTGTATAAAACCGTTCTTTCTACTAATGTTCCGGTACGTTTTAAATCGAACCAACGGTGATATTCTCCTAATAATTCTCTTCCTCTTTCGTCTAATATTGTATTAATGTCAACTGATGTCAATACCGGAATTACTCCTGCTACTCCACCGCCGGCTCTTCTTCTTACTTCGTTTAAACGTGCTAAAGCCAATGTTGGCTGACCTGCTTTAAAATAAGCTTCGGCAGCAACTAAATACGTTTCTCCAAGTCTTGCAACAATAAAATCACGTGTACTGCTTCTGTTTGTTGCAGGCGTAATAGGCGTTGTATTGTAGTTGGCACTTGTAGCACCGCTATAAGGAGCGTTTGGATCATCGAATTTACGAACCGGAATTAGGTTGTAGTCTCCACCGGAAGCAGCTGCAGATGAATAAGTTCCCCAATTGTGGTATCTAAATGTAGCCGCATTTGCTTTTCTTGAAGCATTAGCTGTATTCCAGGCTGTTCTGTCTGCTAATGTAAACCAACGTGGTTCATAAAAATCTGTGATTTTTAAAGCTGTTTTATCTGTTACAGTGTAAAAGTCATAATATCTGCTGTAGATTTCTGTCATGAACGTATTCTCCCAACGTTTGTCACCTTGCTCATATAATGATAAAGCATAAACGGTTGGACAAAGTGTATAACTTCTGTTTGGATAAGGATTTCCTGAGGCTGCAGCTCCTAAATATGAACTGAACCAATAGTTTTGTGAACTTCCTAAAGCCGTTGTTCCGGTTGCATTTGAAGCTACTGAAAATTGAACTGAAAAAATAGTCTCTGCATTCATTTCATTTCCTGGCTGTACAACGCTTGCAAATGGCACATTTAATGCCTGACCTGCAATTGCTTCATCTGCTATAGATGCTGCTGTTGTAAAATCCGCCGGAGTTCCAAAAGTTTCATATCCTCTTGTTAAATATACTTTTGCTAATAAATCCTGAACGGCTCTTTTGTTTACTCTACCTGTATATGCACCCGTTGCTACTGCCGGAAGTGCTTCGTTAAGATCTTTAAAAATCTGCGTATATACTTGTTCTGCTGTATTTCTGTCGAAAGAAGTAACAGCTGTATTATAATTATCCAGTACAATTGGAACTCCTCCGTAAGTTTGCACTAATAGAAAATAAGCATTTGCTCTTAAAAATTTAAGCTCACCAACACGTGTATCTAAAGTGCTTGTTTTCTCTGTTAAATTAGCATAATACAACCCTTTATTGGCTTGTTGAATAGCCATATAACAAGTTCTGTACAATAAATCGACTCCTGCAGATGATGACGATAAAGTTAGATATTTAGCCAGTCCTTCCGGTTCTTGATTTCTTCCTTCAGAATACATATCTGTACCTGCTTCAAATAACCACGGATCTCCACCATAAATATCCTTTAACGTTGCATAATTCGTGTTTACCAATGATTCGAAACCCGGAGCGGTAAGAAAGTATGTTTCTGCCGAACCAAACGCACGATTGTCTTCCTCTATAAAATCAGAACAAGAATTTAGAGTAAACAGTATTCCTATAATTAATAATATCTTTTTCATCTTTTTTAATTTAAAATTTTAAACTTAATCCCATCTGAACCGTCATTGTTGCCACACGATTAAGTGCTAAAGGCGCAGTTGCCCATTCAGGGTCGTATCCTTCGTAATTTGTAAATACAAAAGGATTCAAGACATTAACATATAATCTTAAACTTTTTATTTTTAACTTGTTTACTAAGTCCGGATCAAAACTATATCCTAAGGCTATGTTTTGAACTTTTACAAATGAAGCATCTTTGTAGAAAGCCACATTGTTAGTATCATAATAAACTCCGGCGCCACGTGGTAACGGATTTGTATTCGAATATTGAGCAGGAATTCCGGCTCCGTTTGCAGGAACGTACCAATCACCCAAGTCTAATTTTTGACGCCCTCTGTCTGTAACATCAGCAAAATTATCGTGGAAACCACTAAATACTGTCATTCCCTGATTGGTGATTATAGAAATTCCTAAATCAAATTGTTTTACTTTTAATGAGGTAGAGAAACTTCCAGACCATTTAGGATCGTAGTTTCCTAAAATAGCACGGTCGTTATTAGCATCAATTTTTCCGTCATTATTTAAATCTTTTACTTTTGCCTCTCCCGGTTTTTGACCGTAACTCGCTGCCTGAGCTGCTTCGCTTTCCTGCCAAACACCATCAAAAACATAGTTATAATAAGAATGGACATTTTCTCCAATAAATAAATTGTTTCCAACATCATCTACTAGATCCTGTCCGTAAATAGAAAGTAATTTGTTTACGTTTTTAGTAAAAGTAAAACTGGTTTCCCATGTAACATTTCTAGTCTGAACATTTTTAGTTGTCAAAGCAACTTCAACACCTTTATTACTTACAGAACCTACGTTTGCAGTAATAACAGGAACACCAATTTCTAATGGCAATGCTTGTTGAAACAATAAAGATTTAGATTTTCTGTCGTAAACATCTACACTACCGGAAATTCTATTTTTGGCAAATCCAAAGTCTAAACCTAAATTCACCTCTTTTGTTTTTTCCCAGGTTAAATCAGTATTTCCTAAACTTGAAGCTGTAAAGCCATTAGCGATGACACCATTAAAATCATAATAAGTAGGTGTTTTTAAAAGGCTTAAGCTTGAATAAGGTTTAACCTTATCATTTCCGGTATAACCGATACTTGCTCTTAGTTTAAAGTTAGAAATGAAACTTAAACTTTTCATGAATGATTCCTGATGCAAATTCCATCCTAAAGCTACAGATGGGAAAGAAGTCCATTTGTTATCTTCTGATAAAACAGATGAACCATCATAACGTACAGAAGCTGTTAATAAATAACGTCCTTTATAAGCATAATTAAAACGGGCTGCATACGATTCTAATGTATTTTTAGAATACGGAACGAATATGCCTGAAGGAATTAAAGCAATTGTACCACTTCCCGGAGTTAAAGTATACGTAGACTGAGCGCCTGAACCTAAATTATAAAAACCGGTTTCAAAAGGATTTTCTCTCGATGCTGCAAAATAAGTTTCAGTAGTATTAGAATAAAAACTCTGAAGTCCTAAAAGACTAAATACGTGATCGTTTTTTAATGTATAATTGATATTAAACTGGTTGTCCCAAGTATAATTGAAGTTTTGCATATTGGTTACGTCTCCAGATGGCAAACTTTTATTTTTAAGTCCAAAATCGGTTTGAGCTCCAAATGATCTTCCTTCTCTTGCATCCATTTTTCCTGCTGAAAAGGTAGTTTTAAATGATAACCAGCTATTTACTTTATATTCAGCAAAAATATTTCCGATAGTAGTAAATCTTTTGATATTATCCTGAGAATTTGCAATTTCTAAAAGTGGGTTATAAGAACCAGTTTTATTAATAGCAAGAGCTCCATTTGGGTATCTTAAGGTACCTGGTTGCTGGTTATAAGTACCTATGATTTCATTTCCAGCAGCATCAATTGCCCAAGGCGATGTAAATGGATTTTGCCTAAAGGCTTCCTGCATTGCAATTGGGCTTCCTAATTCTTCATCTGTTTTAGAAATTGTAAGGTTTACTCCAAAAGAGATTTTATCACTTAATTTATGATTTACTCCTAGCTTAAAATTATATTTATTGATACCTTCATTATCAATAACTCCGGTTTCTTCCTGCGTTCCTAAACCAATATTATAGGTTAATCCGCTATTTGCACGACCAGTAATATTTAAATAATTATTTGATGTCATTCCGCCTTTAAGAACGGCATCCTGCCAATTGTAAGTTTGGTTATTAGCAACTCTCTGATACAAAACCGGATTTGTACCAGCCTGACCTACAGCGGTATTTAATTCTGTTGCATCAATATCATTATAGGTTGGGTTTGTCGCCGAAATTGTAGTAGCCAAAAAAGCCGATTGATGGTAATACCACCATTTGTCCGGACTCATTAATTTAGGCAATCTTACGGCTTGTTTATTACCATAAGAGCTTTCATAAGAAACGGAAACTCCTTCTTTTGCATTTGTACCACTTTTGGTTGTAACAATAACAACTCCACTTCCTCCTCTTGATCCGTAAATTGCTGCAGAAGAAGCATCTTTCAATACGTCTATTCTGGCAATATCCTGTGGATTTAAAAAGTTGATATTATCCGTAGGAACTCCATCAACCACAAAAAGTGGCCCGGATCCGTCTTTGTTAATAGAGTTTGCTCCTCTTATTATTACGTTAAATCCGTCACCTATTCTTCCTGTATTCGAAGTTACCTGAACCCCCGCAATTCCACCTTGAATTGCTTCCATTGGGTTAGTTACATTTCTTTCGGTGATTTTTGCTGCGTTTAAGGTATTAATTGCACCGGTAAGATCTGTTTTTTTTGCAGTTCCATAACCTACAACAACAACCTCAGTAAGTGTATTTGTTTCTTCTGAAAGGCTTACGTTTACTTTAGTTTTTCCTGCAATGCTTACTTCTTTGGTTTGAAATCCTAAATAACTTACTATTAAAATAGCATTTTTATTTGTAACATTGATTTTAAAACTTCCTTCAAAATCAGTTGAAGTTCCATTCTTTGTTCCTTTTTCCTGAATGTTCACGCCTGGTAGCGCTAATCCGGCAGCATCAGTAATTTTTCCTTCTACGACGCTTGATTGTGCGCTCATAGTAGTACTCAACAGGAAATTTAGGAAAAATAAAAACACAAGATTGTGCTTCATTTTTTTCTTTAATAATTGTTTAATGTTCATAATGTGGTTTGTTGGTTAAATGATAGTTTTTCTTAATTTTTAGTTTGTTCTACTTTTTTTCCATTGATATAGGTATTGATAAAATTGATATTTTTTACATTTTTTAAGGAATAGATCGAGTCTACTTTCTGAATTACTACGTTCCTAAGTGTTATATTTTCCACTGGAGATTCTGCATAACCGTCTGCTAAAACGCCATATTTTCCGCCGTTTTTAACCTTAATGTTTTCAAGGGTGATATTTCGAACTACCGGAATAAAATTTCCTGTCTGGCTGCCGTAAACATTATAAGTCATCGTTGCTCTTAAAACACATTCTTTAACGGTACCTACTTCAATATTTCTAACAAAAATATCTTCGATAACGCCTCCTCTTTTTGAATTTGTTTTAATGCGGATTGCTCTGTCTAAGTTTGGACTGTCCATTAGACAATTCTCTACAAAAACATTGTTAACCCCTGCCGAAATTTCGCTTCCAATAACAACACCGCCGTGACCGTCGATCATTTTGCAATTTTGAACAATGATATTTTTACTTGGTATTGCAACTCTTCGTCCATCGGCATCTCTTCCGGCTTTTATCGCGATACAATCATCACCAGTATTAAAAGTGCAGTTTTTGATAATGATGTTCTGAGAATATTCAGGATCACAACCGTCATTATTAGGACCGTGACTGTTTACGGTTACGCCATCAATGATAATATTATTTGATTTTAAAGGATGTAAAATCCAGAATGGAGCATTTATTACGGTAACATCTTTTATTAAAACGGTATTACATTCAAAAAACTCGATGAAACTTGGGCGTAAATAACGTCCTTCGCCGAATATTCTTTCTGCAACCGGAACATTTTTTTCAGCCATGTCGACTAAGACTTCACGATTTGTTGGATCATTTTGTGACGGAATTCCTTTTTGCCAGCCATAACTTTTACCACCAGACCAAACCCACCAGTTGGTGCTGTCTGCCTGACCGTTTAAAGTTCCTTTTCCTGTTACGGCAACATTGGTTTTGTTTTTGGCATATATAAGAGGAGAATAATTCATTACTTCTGTGCCTTCCCAAGATGTATGAACAATAGGATAATCTTTAGGATTTATACTGAAAAGAATTTCTGCATGATCTTCCAAATGCAAATTCACATTACTTTCAAGATGTATGGCTCCGGTTAAGTATTTTCCATTGGGAACAATTACTTTACCTCCGCCATTTTCAGCACAAGCTTTAATTGCTTTCTCAAAAGCTGCTGTATTTAAGGTTTTACCATCTGCTACAGCACCAAAATCATTGATATTATAAGTCTTATCTGAAAAATGTGTTTGCGGAATCGTTTTAACGATTAATTCCATTTTTTTCCACGGATCAGTCTCTGAAACAGAAGAAACTGGCTTTCCGCATGACAAAACAAACAAGATGATTACACAAAAAAATGTAACTGATCTAAACGTTATAAACTTATTTGTAATCATTTACGTAGTAATTTATTTATCTTTTTAATAAAAAGCCAACAATTATGTAATCGATTACACGAAAATATAAAATTACATCGTATGAACCAAATTTATTTAGAAAAAATTTATATATTTAATTTTTATTACTAATTTTATTTACATTTTGTGTAAAAAAACACATAATTTATTATCATTGTATAACTGAAAACGTTTTAGTTGTGAATTATGGTAATCGATAACAATGTATATCAGATTATATAAAAAAAATGTATTTTTGTCTATAAATAAATCAAAAACTATTTTTGAATGAGCGAAAAAATAACCATCTACGATATTGCAAAAAAATTGAATATCACTGCAGCGACGGTTTCCAGAGCGTTAAATAACAACCCTAAGATAAAAGAGAGCACACGTGAATTAGTTATAAAAACTGCAGCTTCAATGAACTACAAGCAAAACAAACTTGCTTTAGCATTAAAAAGCGGTCGTAGTAATAATATTGGTGTTATTGTTCCTCGTATAGATAGTAACTTTTTTGCCTCTGTAATCCGAGGAATTGAAGAAGAACTACAACCTCATGGTTATCAGGTTATTATTTGCCAGACTCACGAGGATTTAAAAAGAGAAAACGAAAATCTTTATACTTTAATTGATGCCCAAGTTGATGGAATTTTAATGTCGGTAACAGCCGTTACTGATGAAAATGACGGGGCTTTTCATAATGTTTTACAGAAAAATGTTCCGCTTATCTTTTTCGATAGAAGCAAACATATTGACGGAGTAAGTTCTGTAACGATAAATGACTTTAAAGGTGGTTATGAAACTACAAAACACTTAATTAATGAAGGCTGCACAGCTATTGCGCATTTATCAGGGGATCAATCTCTTGAGATCTTCAAAAACAGGTTTTTAGGTTATAAACAAGCGATATTAGACAGCGGATTAACTTTTAAAGAGGAATATGTAATACGTTCTAAAAGTAGTGTTGAAGCTGGAAAAGAAGCTGTTGATATATTATTACAATTAGAAATTCCGCCAGACGCCATATTTTCTTCGAGTGATTTTGCTGCCTTAGGAGCCATTCAGGAATTAAAAGAAAGAAATATCAGTATACCAAAAGACTTTTGTGTGGCTGGTTTTAGTAACGAGCCTTTTACTAAATTCATGGAATTATCGATAACTTCTGTAGATCAGTCTCCGCTTGAAATGGGAAAAATGTCTGCACGTGTTTTCTTAGAACAAGTCGATAAAACCGATACTATTAAAATAGAAAAAAAGGTAGTGCTTGCCCCGGAATTACACATCCGTAAATCATCGTCAAGAACAGCTATTTAATTTTTTTTCCACCATATAAGTTATATAAGTTCATTTTAATTACTACGTATAATAAAAAAGGCAGCTCTTGAAAGAGCTGCCTTTTGATTTTAAGCTAAACACATTACAATATGCGCAATGCTAAAATGAACTTATATAACTTATATGGTGAAACTTCTTTTACAAGGAAACTCCTCTTTTCCAAGGAATAAAATCGTTTTGATTTAAAATTGCAGCTTTGGTTTTAATCGTTCCGCTGGCAACATCAATAATAAATTCAAGCATTTCATCTGCCATTTCATCAATCGATTTTTCTCCGGTGATAATTCCTCCGGTATCAATATCGATAATATCAGACATCTTTTTCGCTAATTCTGTATTAGATGAAATCTTAACAACCGGCGCAATTGGGTTTCCTGTAGGAGTTCCTAATCCTGTTGTAAACAAAACCATATTCGCTCCTGAACCAACCATTGCAGTTGTACATTCTACGTCATTTCCGGGCGTACATAACAATGTAAAGCCTGGTTCATTAATATATTCTCCATAATCGAAAACACCTGTAATTGGTGAAGTCCCTCCTTTTTTAGCAGCACCAGCAGATTTCATTGCATCTGTAATCAAACCGTCTTTAATGTTTCCCGGAGATGGATTCATGTCAAATCCTGAACCTGCATCTACAACTGTTTTTTCGTACCATTGCATTAAGTCTAAGAAACGTTTTCCATCCTTATCATCTACACAACGGTTTACTAATTCCTGCTCTACTCCACATAATTCAGGAAATTCAGAAAGAATTGTAGTTCCTCCTAAAGCAACTAAATGATCCGATAATACTCCCAATGTTGGGTTAGCAGAAATTCCTGAGAATCCGTCAGAACCACCACATTCCAATCCAATTCTTAATTTAGATAATGGTGCAGGAGTTCTTTTTATATCGTTTGCTACTTTAATAGCTTCAAAAGTATCTTTTACAACACTGCTCAACATGGTTTCAATAGTACCAATTTGCTGTTGATCGTAAATTAAAACCGGTTTTTTACTTCCAGGATTAATAGCTTCCAAAGCATCTTTAAAGATTTGAATTTGAAGATTCTGACATCCTAAACTCAAAACTGTAGCTCCGGCAACGTTAGGATTGTTTACATATCCGGCCAATAATTTAGCCAAACTGTGCGAATCCTGACGAATTCCACCACAACCACCTTGGTGCGTAATGAATTTCACTTCGATATTATTGAATAAATTAGCATCGTTAGAAGCCGCTTCATTACCAGTACCGCCAGTTTCTGTTTTCACTAAAGAACGAAGCAATAACTGATAATCGTTTTCTTTAGGTTTCATTAATTCTTTCTCGAAAATATCTTTTAAGATTTCGATATTTCTGTTTTCACAAAAAACTAACGGAAAAAACAACCAAACATTCTCAGTTCCAACTTGTCCGTCTTCTCTGTGATAGCCCTGCCACGTTCTGTCTTTCCATTTGTCAATATTTGGAGCATTCCAGCCAATAGTTTCCGTTTTACCGGTTACTTTATCACTTTCATGTTTTACATTTTCTGTAGAAAGCAAACCTCCTTTTTCAATTCTGGCACTTGCTTTTCCTACCAAAACGCCATACATAATAATACGCTCACCTACCTCGAAAGTATGCATCGCGATTTTATGTTTCATTTTCACATCTGTTAAGATTGTGATATCTTGTCCTTCAAAGTTGATTACCTCACCAGCAACCAGATTCACTAATGCAACTGCTACATTATCTGAAGGGTTTACTTTTATTAATTTCTTTTGCATGATTGTTATTTTTAAGTTGCTAAGTTACTAAGATGCTAAGCTACTAAGATGCGTCCAAAAACTTAGAAACTTAGCATCTTAGAAACTATTCCAATTAATATTGTTTGCTGAAATTAGCAAAACCTTTTTCTATTCCGTTCGCTTCAATTTCATTTAAAGCTACTACTAAAGCTTCAGATAAACCTTTAATTTTAGTTAAATCTTCTCCCCAGAATTCAGTGTTAGCTAATATCTTAGCTACAACTAAATCTGCAGATCCTAATTGCCAGGCGTTTTTAAATGCTTCAACTATCTCTGGAGAATCTTTTACAGGTAATGCTTCGTTATTCCAGGTTCCTTTGTAGAATTGAATTAAACTCGCTAATGAAAAAGTCAAATTAACTGGCAATTTTTTCTTTGTATTATAATATCCTAATAAACTAGGTAAAACTCTTACTTTGAATTTTGAGATAGAATTTAATGCAATATCAGCAAGTGCATGTTTGATAAATGGATTTTTAAATCGGTCCATTACCTCTTCAGAATAGGCCGTAATTTCATTTTTGTCCATATCCAGCGTTTCACTAATTTCACTAATAACGCTGTTTACAAATTTTCCTGTAAAATCTCCGTCAACAGTTTCCATTACTAATTTGTTACCATATAAAAGTGAAAAAGGAACCATTGCCGTGTGTGCACCGTTTAAAATACGAACCTTAATCATTTTAAAAGGACGTATATCATCAACGATTTTTACATTCAAATCTGTTTTATGAAAAGGTAATTTTGCTTTTAAAGCATCGCCACCTTCAATAGCCCAAAGAAAGAAAGGTTCTGCAGCAACAATTAAATTGTCCTGATAATCTAATTTATTATTGTATTCTTCAATTTCAGCTCTTGGATATCCAGGAACAATTCTGTCAACCAAAGTACTGTGATACGTACAAGCATCTGATACCCAAGTTTTAAATGCATCCTCTAACTTCCATGTATCGCAATATTGTAAA
Source organism: Flavobacterium sp. LC2016-13 (assembly GCF_009707955.1). Lineage (GTDB taxonomy): Bacteria > Bacteroidota > Bacteroidia > Flavobacteriales > Flavobacteriaceae > Flavobacterium. Next base: position 432,225 of record NZ_WMDQ01000003.1, read on the forward strand.
ATATATTTTTTCAGCGTCTCTGAGTTATAATCAATCAATTCACAAGGAATGATTGTTACTGCTTTAGAAGCATCTCCGTTGAAATGTTTGAATCTTTCATATAATAAAACCGTCAGCTTAGCAGGAAATGAAACTGGAGGCTGCATATCCGGAGTATCACTTTCAATGAATTCAATTCCAGCTTCAGTTGTATTTGAAACAATAAATTGAAGTTCTTCTTCTTTGGCTAAAGCTAAATACGCTGCAAATTCAGTATATGGATTTATAGCTTTTACAATATTAGTGATTAACTCAATATCTTGTATTTTTTCGCCTTTTTTAATTCCGTTCATAAATAAGGTATAAAGACCGTCCTGATCATTAATCATATTTACCATACCGTCTTTCAAAGGCTGAACTATTGCAATACCGGCATTAAAATCGACTTCTTTATTTAGTTTGTGAAAAGCATAATCAACAAAAGCTCTTAAAAAATTACCTTCTCCAAACTGAACTACTTTAATTGGCTGTAACTTTTCTAATCCTGTATTTATTCTATTTAATTTTTTCATTTTAAAATTCATTAAAGTGTTATAAATAACCACATTAAATACCTTATTATTTCCATAGAAGTCTTTTTTAAAATGTAAAAGAAACATTACACCTGTAAGAGTAAAATAAAACTTGCTGTGAGGAGTGACAAACTTTATTTAGCAAGCGTAATGTTCAATTACAAAACGTTAAAAAACTAAAAAAAACTGCATTCAAATAAGGAATCGGTATGATTACTCCCTATTTATTTTTAATATTTTTGATGATATCCAGAACCTGACTCACTTTCGTTTTTAGTCCTTCATAATCATTATTGTCTAATATATCTTTCGAAATCAATTGCGAACCAAGTCCAACACAAGTTGCACCTGCGTTTAACCATGAAGACAAGCTTTCAACTGTTGGATAAACTCCTCCTGTTGGCATAATACTTGTCCACGGGCAAGGTCCTTTTATTGCTTTAATAAATTCCGGGCCGTAAATATCCGCAGGGAATAATTTCACGATTTCGCAACCTAATTCTTCAGCTCTTGCAATCTCTGTAAGTGTTCCGCAACCTGGTGACCATAATACCTTACGGCGGTTACAGGCAATTGCAATATCTTCTCTAAAAACTGGCGTTACAATAAAGTTAGCGCCCAAACTCATGTATAATGAAGCTGCTGCTGCATCTGTAACAGACCCAACGCCCAAGATCATTCCCGGTAATTCTGCCAATGCATATTTGTTCAAAGCTCCAAATACTTCATGAGCAAAATCGCCTCTGCTGGTAAATTCCATTAATCTGGCACCACCGTCATAACAGGCTTTTAGTACTTTTTTGCTGATCTCAATATCCGAATGAAAAAAGAGCGGAACCATTCCGTTTTCTTTCATTTGCTGAGCTACTTCAATTCTTGAATATTTCGCCATTTCTAATTTATTATCTTGAAACTAATCCGGCTGAATCACCGTCTAGCATATTTTCAACTTCTTTTAAGGTTACCAAATTATAATCGCCTGCAATTGTATGTTTTAAGCAACAAGCTGCTACTGCAAAATCTAATGCTTTTTGATTATTATTTTGATATTCAAGCAATCCGTAAATCAATCCGCCCATAAAAGCGTCTCCACTTCCTACACGGTCTACAACCGGAGTTACTTCTTTTACGGCAGCCTGATAAATGGCTTTTCCGTCAAATAAAACACCGCCAATTCTTTGGTGAGAAGCACTTACAGAATAACGTAATGTTGTGGCTACTGTTTTTAAATTCGGAATTAATTCGAATAATTTCGTGTATAAAACTGGAAGCGATTTTTCATCCTGATAATTCGGATTTACTTTCGGAATTCCCAACATAAAATAAGCAGTATCAATATCTCCCAAAATAACATTGCTGTATTTTAGCATTTCGGGCATAACCTCACTTGGAGTTTTGCCATATTGCCAAAGTTTCGATCTGTAATTTAAGTCGCATGAAATCGTAATTCCCAGTTTATGAGCCACTTTAATAGCTTCTAAACAAGCTTCGGCAGCACTTTCAGAAATTGCCGGAGTAATTCCACTCCAGTGAAACCATTCTGCACCTTCCAAAACTTTTTCCCAATCAACCTGTCCTTTTTCGATAGTTGACATTGCGCTATGAGCACGGTCGTAAACTACATTGCTTCCGCGGGTTCCGGCACCTGTTTCAAGAAAATAGATTCCTAAACGCTCACCGCCGTAAACAATATTTTTGGACTCGACATTCATTTTTCTGATTTCTTTTAATGCAGAAAAACCAATTTCATTTTCAGGTAATCTGGTAACAAATTCAGCATTTACGCCATAATTTGCCAATGAAACACATACGTTAAATTCTCCACCTCCATACGTAGCACCAAATGCCGTAGATTGCGAAAAACGTAAATGTCTTTCTGTCGATAAACGCAGCATAATTTCTCCAAATGCAACTACTCTACTCATATTATTTTATGTATTTACCCGTAAGATTTTCTTTTTTTACCATTAAGAAATTAAGAAAAATTAAGCTTAACGGAGTATTTTTTTTGCCACCGATTTTAATGATTAAAAGATTCAAGTTTAAATGATAAAAATCTTTATTCTCGCCTCTTTCCTCTATCAATCTTTATTCTTTATTCTATACTCTTAACCTAAAATTTAAAATACTCTTTTGCGTTGTTATATGAAATATCCGCAACCAATTTTCCAATCCATTCCATATCAGCAGGAAGTTCGCCACGTTTAATTTCATCTCCTAAAAGATTACATAAAATACGTCTGAAATATTCGTGTCTTGGGAAAGATAAAAAGCTTCTTGAATCTGTCAACATTCCAACGAAACAGCTAATTAATCCCATATTCGAAAGGGCATTTAATTGTTTTGTCATTCCGTCTTTCTGATCTAAAAACCACCATCCTGAACCAAATTGTACTTTTCCTCTAACGCTTCCGTCGTTGAAATTTCCAATCATCGTGGCCATAACTTCATTATCAGCAGGATTCAGGTTATAAATAATCGTTTTTGTCAATTTATCTTTGCTGTCTAATGCATTTAAGAAAGAAGATAATTTTTGCGCCTGCGGATAATCTCCAATAGAATCCCATCCTGTATCAGGACCTAAAATTCTGTGCATACGCGCATTATTGTTTCTTAGTGCCCCTAAGTGAAACTGTTGTACCCATCCAAATTCATGATATGTTTCTGAAAGGAATAACAAAATTGCACTTTGAAACTTCAATCCTTCTTCCGGAGTTATGGTTTGATTTTCTCTTTTCTTTTTGAAGATTGAATTGATTTCGCTTTCGGTAAAGTTTTCAAAATAAATCTGATCTAAACCGTGATCACTTAATTTACAACCGTTTGCTGTAAAAAATTCAATTCTTTTTCTTAACGCAGCACATAAGTCTGTGTAAGTATGAATCGCAACTCCGGATACGTCCCCCAACGTATCCAGATATGCGTTATAGCCATCATTAGAAATTAAGATCGCTTTATCGGGTCTGAAAGCTGTACTCATTTTAGTTCCAATTGGATTTTTAGTAAGTTTCTGGTGAAACTCTAAACTATCAATCGGATCTTCGGTAGTACAAACTAATTCAGCATTTACTTTTTTAAGCAGGTTTTGTGTGCTGTAAGCCTGAGAATTTATTTTTTCAGAGGTTTCGATATAAATTTTCTCTGCTGATTTTTCATTCAGTAAATCATAAATATCAAAATAACGTGCCAATTCTAAATGCGTCCAGTGGTACAAAGGATTACGCATCGTGTAAGGAACCGTTTTTCCCCATTGTAAGAACTTATCTTTATCTGAACCATTTCCTGTTACAAATTGCTCGTTTACACCCAACGTACGCATTGCACGCCATTTGTAGTGATCACCATTGATCCAAACCTGAGTTATGTTGTCAAAAATTTTATCTTCGGCAATAAACTGAGGATTTAAATGATTGTGATAATCTATAATAGGCTGATTTTTGGAGTAATTGTGGTATAACTCTTCAGCAAATTTATTTTCAAGTAAAAAATTGTCGTTTATGAATGTCTGATTTGAGCTCATGTCTTTTAAAATATAATTTGAAAATTATTCTTCGTTTGATGGTTTACCAATGGTCGCTAAAATTCCACCATCAACAAATAAAATATGTCCGTTTACAAAATCACTTGCTTTAGAAGAAAGGAATATTGCTGCTCCGGCTAAATCGCTAGGATCTCCCCATTTTGCTGCCGGTGTTCTGCTAATGATAAAGTCATTAAAAGGATGTCCGTCTACGCGAATAGGTTTTGTTTGTTCTGTCGCAAAATATCCAGGTCCAATTCCGTTGATTTGAACATTGTATTTTGCCCATTCTGTCGCCATATTTTTAGTCAGCATTTTCAATCCGCCTTTTGCAGCAGCGTAAGCGCCAACCGTATTACGGCCTAATTCGCTCATCATTGAGCAAATATTAATGATTTTTCCTTGTCTTCTTTCGATCATTCCTTTGGCAACGTGCTTAGAAACAATAAACGGAGAAACTAAATCAATATCTATAACTTCTTTAAAATCGGCAACTTCCATTTCGATTAACGGAATTCTTTTGATGATTCCCGCATTATTAATCAAGATTGAAATTGGTCCAACTTCGCTTTCAATTTTTTTAACAGCTGTTATAACTTCCTGTTCATCTGTTACATTAAATTTATAACCAACTGCATTTATTCCTTCATTTTGAAGTTCTTTTACGGCATCATCAATTTTTTGTTGAGATGAATTTCCGTTTACAACAATTGTTGCTCCCGCCTGTCCTAATCCTTTTGCCATTGCCATTCCCAGTCCGTGAGTACTTCCTGTAATAAGGGCAATTTTTCCTTTTATATCAAATAAATCTGTCATGATTCTTATCTTAAATCTGTGATTTTACAAACATCCATATCTCCGTAATCTAAATTCTCACCAGCCATTCCCCAGATAAAAGTATAATTACTTGTTCCTGATCCTGAGTGAATTGACCAAGGCGGAGAAATAACTGCCTGATGATTGTTCATCCAGATATGTCTTGTTTCCTGTGGTTGTCCCATAAAATGACAAACGGCCTGATTTTCCGGAATATCCAAATAGAAATAAACTTCCATTCTACGATCGTGCACGTGAGCCGGCATCGTATTCCAAACACTTCCCGGTTTTAATTCTGTCATTCCCATTTGCAATTGGCAAGTGGTAACAATACCGCCAATAATCATTTGATTAACTGTACGGTGATTTGCCGTTTCCATTGTTCCTAACTGTAATTTATTAGCTTGTTCCAAACTTACTTTTACAGTTGGATATGTGGTGTGAGCCGGAGCTGAATTAATATAATATTTAGCCGGATTTTTGCTGTCATTACTTTTAAAAATCACTTCTTTATTACCACTTCCAATGTATAAAGCATCTTTAAAACCTAATTCATAAGATGTTCCTTCAACAACAACAGAACCGCTTCCTCCAACATTTATGATTCCCATTTCTCTTCTTTCCAGAAAATAGCTCGCTTTAAGCGGATCTATACTTTCCAGTGTTAAAGGTTTTACAGGAACTGCAGAACCTGCTATATATCGATCGTAATGAGAATATGTTAATGAGATTTCGTTCTCCTGCATTAAATCATCAATTAAGAATTCTTCTCTTAATTGTTGTGTGTCATATTTTTTTACTGCTTCAGGGCTTGACGCGTATCTCGAACTATATTTTGTCATAATTTTTATTTTAATGTAATCGATTGCACAAAATTATATTTTTATCTTTAAATATCATAATCAAACACCAAATTTATTTGTGTTGATTTTACACTTCTACTTTTTTCATCTTCGGAACTAAAATATGCATGATTAACCAAGCCAGTAAATATGAGGCTCCGCAGATACAAAACATAATAAAATAACCCGTTTCGATTTTTCCTATTTTAGTATAATAAACAAACATGTTTTTTTGAACTACTAAAGTTAACAAAATCCCTCCAAGCGCTCCAAACATACCTCCGATTCCTGTAACTGAAGCAGTTGCTTTTTTAGGAAACATATCTGATACTGTTGTAAAAATATTAGCACTCCACGCCTGATGCGCAGAAACCGCCAAACCAATAACCAAAATAGCCCACCAAATATTTATCGCACCTAAATATTGAGAAAACACAACCGGTAAAACAGCAAAGGCATAAAGTAACATACTTGTTTTTCTTGCCTTATAAGCCGGCCAGTTTTTGTTGATTAGTTTTAATGGTAACCAGCCGCCGCCAATACTTCCGATACTTCCAATTACATAAACTAACGCGCAAGGCCAGATAATTTCTGTTGATGAAAGTTTGTATTGTTTCATTAAAAAATCAGGCAGCCAGAATAAATAGAACCACCAAACCGGGTCTGTCAATAATTTTCCGATGGCAAATGCCCAGGTTTGACGAAAACTAAGCAATTTTAACCATGAAACTTTTTCAGTATCTTCTACTTCAACCGTTTCTACTTTATCAGAATTAATATATTCAAATTCAGCCTGAGACAATCGTTTTTGCTTTTCGGGTATTTCATAAAAAATGAACCATAAAACCAACCAGATAAAACCAACAATTCCTGTTAGAATAAAAGCCCATTGCCAACCATAATTTTCTGCTATAAATGGCACTGATAATGGAACAATGATTGCTCCGATATTACTTCCCGAATTGAAAATTCCTGTTGCTAAAGCTCTTTCTTTCTGCGGAAACCATTCGGCTGTTGCTTTTATGGCCGCGGGAAAGTTTCCGGCTTCTGTAATTCCTAAAAATACACGTGCTATTAAAAAACCTCCTGTTCCTGTTGCCAATGCGTGACCAATTGCGGCTAAACTCCACAATCCTGTGGCAATGGCATAACCAATTTTTGTTCCTAATTTATCTATGATTCCACCTGCAACCAGCATTCCCATTGCGTAGGCTATTTTAAACGCCAATTCAATATTCGAATAATCTATAACTTCCTGTTCCGGTGTCCAGTGAAAAGCTTCTGCTAAAAAAGGTCGCAGGTAACTAATTACATTTCGATCTAAATAATTTACTGTTGTAGCAAAAAATACTAATCCACATATGGTCCAGCGATATTTTCCTATTGCTGCATTGGTTTGGTTCATAGTTTTAGGTTGGTTTGGTTAGTTGGTCAGTTAAATCATAAATGTTATTAAAGATTTGTAATCGGACTGTATTTAGGAACTAATGTTTTCATTACACTCCATCCAATTAAATAACAAACGGCACAAATTGAAAAAATGATAAAATATCCTGCTTCAATTCCTTTAAAGCCCATAAAAATCATATTTGTTTCTTTAGCATGATCAAATAAAAGACCTGATCCTTTATTGATTAAAGTTGACCCTAAGCCTCCTGCCAAACCACCAATTCCTGTAATCGTTGCGATTGCTTTTTTAGGAAACATATCTCCAACGGTTGTAAAAATATTAGCCGACCAAGATTGGTGGGCCGCACCTGCAATACCAATTATAATAACGGGAATCCAGTAACTTATATATCCTAAAGGCTGTGCAATTAATGCTAATAATGGAAAAAAGGCAAAAATTAACATGGCTCTCATTCTTCCTTCGTATGGGTTCATTCCTTTTTTCTCTACGAAATAAGTTGGTAACCAACCGCCAATAATAGAAAGCAGCGTAATCATGTATAAAACAAACAACGGCAAAGCAGCTTGCGTAGAATCCATTCCGTAAACAGAACTTAAATATGCCGGTGTCCAGAATAAAAAGAACCACCAAACACCATCTGTCATAAATTTACCAAAAGCAAAAGCCCAGGTTTGTTTGTATTTAAAGCAATCCACAAAAGATACTTTAGTTGTAGTTTCAGGAATATATCCCACTATTTTACTATCAGCAATATCGTCTTGTTGAATATATTCTAGTTCTGCAGTACTTACTTTTGGGTGTCTTTCTGGTTTATCGTACATAAAAATCCAAAATCCCATCCACACAAAACCTAAAGCACCAATGATGATAAAAGCCATTTCCCATCCAAAAGATTTCGCTATAAACGGAATCGAAATTGGAGCTGCTAATGCACCAACTGTGGCACCTGCGTTAAAAATACTGGTAGAAAAAGCCCTGTCTTTTTTAGGAAAATATTCGGCCGTTGTTTTAATGGCTGCAGGAAAGTTTCCGGCTTCACCAATGGCTAATATAAAACGGGCAAAAATAAATAAGCTCACACTTACATTAATTACCATTCCCGTATCATTTACATTTTTAATGATTTCCTGAGCACCTTCAAAACCTACAAACCAGTTGCCTGTAATAATTCCTGCAGTTGCAATTCCGCAAAATGCATGCAAACATGCACCTATAGACCAAATTCCGATTGCCCAAAGAAAACCTTTTTTAGTATCCAGCCAATCCACAAACCTTCCTGCGAATAATAAAGATACAGCGTAAAAAATGGAGAATAATGCCGTAATATTTCCGTAATCGTTGTTAGTCCAGTGAAATTCAGGAGCAATAAAATCATTCCACGTCAAAGAAAGAACTTGTCTGTCTAAATAGTTAATTGTAGTTGCAAAAAACAATAATGCACAAATACTCCAGCGGTACTTTCCTGTGTTTTGTTTGATTTGATTCATAATAATGAGTTGGTTGGCTAATAAAGTAAATATTACTAATTCAAAATATTCAATTTTACAATACTCTCCGGTTAAGCGTTCATTTAGAACCATCTAACTGAAATTGTGCAACTAAATTTCAAATAATGTAATCGATTGCACAAATATAGGTTATAATCTTAATATTCCAAATTAATTATATAAAATTTTATTTTGATGGTTAAAATAAACATTTCACATAAAAAAATGTATGCAAAATTAAAGATTAAACAATATATATGTTAAAAGCCGATATGCTAAATTTGTCCGTTTTAGGTGTGAAAATAGTACTAAAACTGGCACTTCATATTTTATTTATGAAGACTATTCCTATTCAAAAATAAATATACTTTTATAACAGCGCGAATGCTTATAAATCAGGAAAATGATATAAATTTGAATTTGACCGAAAAACATAATAGTAACAAATCTTATCTAAAGTGAAAAACTTAAAAAATTTCCTCATAAACAATCCATTCTTAAACTTGATTTTCCTTTTCGGAATGATCAGTCAAATACAAGCGCAAAATCAGGTTCTGCCTTTATGGAAAGTAATTCCACAAGAAATAAAAGCTCCGGATTATAAAGAAAAAGAAATTATTAAAGACGGAAAAGTACAAAGTACAAGTTTGGTTTCTATACCAACTTTGAGTGTGTTTTTACCTTCTGGAATTAAACTGAATCAAACGGCTGTAATTATCTTACCCGGCGGTGGATACCAGCACTTAGCGATTGACAAGGAAGGAACCAAAGTAGCGGAATGGTTTAATAGTTTAGGTATTGTTGCTTTTGTTTTAAAGTACAGATTACCGAGCGATTTAATCATGACCAATAAAAATGTTGGTCCTTTGCAAGACGCGCAGGAAGCGATACGTGTTGTGAGACAAAATGCTGCGAAATGGAATATTGATCCGAATAAAATTGGTGTTATGGGATTTTCTGCAGGCGGACATCTTGCATCGACTTTATCTACACATTATGATGATCGCGTATACGAAACTTCATCAAAAGTAAGTGCGCGTCCGGATTTTTCTCTTTTGATTTATCCCGTTATTTCGATGCAAAATGATATCACCCATAAAGGTTCTCAGGTTAGTTTATTAGGAGAAAATGCTTCGCAGGAATTGATAGATTCTTATTCTAATGAAAAAAAGGTTACCGCTCAAACTCCGCCCGCTTTTTTAATTCACGCCACAGATGATGGTGCCGTTTTACCTGAAAACAGTATTAACTATTATCTGGCACTTAAGAAAAACGGAGTTACAGCAGAGTTACATTTGTATGAAAAAGGTGGTCACGGTTTTGGTCTTGGTGTAAATGATACCAGCAAATTCTGGACAAAATCTTGCGAAGAATGGCTTAAAAGCAACAATTACTAAATAAAAAAGGTTTTTAGATTTAGCTATAACTAAATCTAAAAACCATAATAAAAATTAGACTTTATTGTATTGTTTGTAAATTTCTACAACGATCCACGATCAAATGAATATGTCAAATTTTCTTTTTTAACTAAATTGTTTTTCCAAAAAAACTCTTCATAGAAGTAAAATGATGTTTAAAAAGGCAAAAAAATCATTGGCTTTAATTCTATACCACAAAACTAAAAGCTACTTTTTAAAATTCCTTACGGCTTTCCACATTTTGAAAAGTTTTTTTTCTTTAAAGACGCTAAGTATCTAAGGTTCTTAGTTTTTCCCTACAATTATTTTAAAAAAAACTTAGCAACTTAATAGCTCAGTCCCGAGACTTCGGCACAGTAACTCTTTTTTCTTATTCTAGATTAAGTTGAAGCTGTTGAGAAAGAAATAAATTTGCTAAATAAATTACAAGTTCTGTCAAAAACTGAAATTAAAATCTAAAAGAAAAACTTAGCCACTAAGAACCTCAGAACCTTTCTTATTCTAGATTAAGTTGAAGCCGTTGAAAAAGGAATAAATTTGCTAAGTAAATTACAAGTTCTGTCAAAAACTGAAATGAATATCTAAAAGAAAACTTAGCCACTTAGTAGCTCAAAAACTTAGAAGCTTTTTTTCTTATTCTAGATTAAGTTGAAGCTATGATGAAACAAGTAAATTTGCTAAAGAAATTACAAATTCTGTCAAACTGAAATTTTAAAAGATTCAGCAAATCAGTCCCGAAGCTTCGGAATAGTAACTTTAAAACTAAAAAAAATGAAAACTCTTGAATTCTTATTACTCGGAAAAAACGAAGCGATACTGGCCATTTTACTTCGACTTGTAAATGCAGATGCAAACTGGAATGCAATTGCTTTCAACGACGAAAAAGAAGCTCAGGAATACTTTCAAAATCACAAAATCGATATTGTTCTGTTGAGTTCCGGAATCGAAGATCATATCGAAAAAGAATTTACTTCTTTTTGCTTAAAAAATCAGCCAGAAGTAGAAGTAATTGAACATTTTGGCGGAGGAAGCGGTTTACTAAAATCTGAAATTCTTCACCGATTATATCTAAAAGGAAAAAATTAGGTACCAGCATTTTCCTTTTTAAAATTCATTAAAAAGCTTTAAAATATTTCATTCACGAATATCCAATTTTCAATTGACGATATATCGTTAAAATCTTTATTGCCTTTTCTGAAAAACCTTTTAAAATCAACACATTACAAACAAGGCATTTTATTTGAATGCAATACCTTGAAAATCAAAAGCAAATAATTTTTAAAAAACATTTTTATTCACAACAAAATCACATTATCATGAAAAAATTAATCTTAACAGCAGCATTATTATTCGTTACTTTTATTGGTTTCGCACAAAAACCAAGTCCGGCTTTATTAAGTCCAACAAACCACACTTTAGTTCTTATCGATTATGAAAGCCAAATGGCATTCGCCGTAGGAAGTACTCCAATTGATCAGCTTCGCAACAATACTGCTTTAGTAGCAGGTGCTTCAAAAATTTTCAAAGTTCCAACAATTGTAACAACTGTTGCTGAAAAATCATTTAGTGGACCTGTTTTCCGTGAAATCGAAGAATTCTACCCACAAAAAACTTCAAACTATATCGATCGTACTTCAATGAATACCTGGGAAGATGTTCCTGCCTACAAAGCAATTACCGAAAAAGGTAAAAAGAAATTAGTTTTTGGTGGTTTATGGACAAGCGTTTGTATCGTTGGACCAACATTATCAGCAATTGCAGAAGGTTATGATGTGTATGTAATTACAGATGCAAGTGCAGATGTTTCTAAAGAAGCGCACGAAATGGCGATTACACGTATGGTTCAGGCTGGTGCTCACCCAATCACTTCATTACAATATTTATTAGAATTACAACGCGACTGGGCTCGTCAGGAAACTTATGCGGCAGTTACTGATTTAGCTAAAAAATACGGTGGTGCTTACGGAGTTGGTATTCAATATGCACATGAAATGTTGAAACACTAATTTATATTTTTTAATTAAAAATTTAGAATTAAAAATTAAAAATCTCCTCAATCTGTGTGAAAAATTAAACGACACTCTTTAAACTTTTTTAATTTTTAATTCTCAATTTTTAATCTACCTAATAAGGCTGTATAAAACGTACAGTCTTTTTTTTACCCAAAAACCATTATTATGAAACTTACTTTTAAAATATTAGCGTTTCTTTTAATCCTTTCGCTTCCTGTTTTCGCTCAAGGCAAAAAAGCTACTTTAATCGTTCATCATGCTGTTATTCATACCTTAGATGATAAAAATACAATCGTTGAAGCTATGGCTGTTGCCGATGGAAAAATTCTGAAAACGGGAAAAAACAGTGAAATATTAAAACTAAAAAATAAAAACACGACTGTAATTGATGCCAAAGGAAAAGTAATAATTCCGGGAATATTTGATTCTCACATGCATATTATTCGCGGAGGAAGATTCTTTAATACCGAATTGCGCTGGGATGGCGTTCGATCTCTAAAAAGAGCTTTGGCAATGTTGAAAGAACAAGCACAAAGAACTCCAAAAGGACAATGGGTTCGTGTTGTTGGAGGCTGGAATGCGTATCAGTTTGAAGAAAAAAGATTGCCAACTTTAGCCGAAATTAATGAAGCTACAGGAGATGTTCCAGCTTTTATATTGCATTTATACGGTCATGCTTATTTAAATAAAGCAGGAATTGAAGCTTTAAAAATTGATGACAACACACCAAATCCAAATGGCGGACTTGTTGAAAAAGATGCCAACGGTAACCCAACCGGATTATTAGTAGCTGAACCAAATGCTTTTATTCTATACTCAACACTTTCTAAACTTCCTGAATTAACTCCAGACGAAAAAGTAAATTCTACAAAACAATTTATGACCGAAATGAATCGTCTTGGCGTAACTGCTATTATCGATGCAGGCGGCGGATTTCAAAACTTTCCGGATGATTATGGCGTAACAAATGGTTTATGCAAAGACAGTGATCTAACCGTAAGAATGCCTTATTATTTATTTGCTCAAAAAGCAGGAAACGAACTTAATGATTACAGTAAATGGGTAAGCACTGTTGAAATTGGTGAAGGTTGTGACGATCATGATACGGGTAAAGTAGAATATCATGCTCAGGGCGCGGGAGAAAATTTAGTAATGAGCGCGGGAGATTTTGAAAATTTCGACAAACCAAGACCTGAATTAAGTCCGGCAATGGAAGGACAATTGAAAGAAGTTTTATCTCTATTAATTAAAAACAGATGGCCATTTAGAATTCACGCTACTTATAACGAGAGCATTACAAGGTTTTTGAATGTTATTGAAGATATTAATAAAGAAACGCCTTTAAACGGACTTTTATGGTTTTTCGATCATGGAGAAACGGTTTCTTTAGAAAATTTAAAACGCATAAAAGCTTTAAACGGCGGATTGGCAATTCAGCACAGAATGGCGTATCAGGGTGAAAGTTTCATTAAAAGATATGGAAAAACGGCTGCTGCAAATACAGTTCCACTTAAAAAAATACTCGAAATGGGAATTAAAGTTGGAATGGGAACTGACGGAACCCGTGTTGCAAGTTACAATCCGTGGGTTGGTTTATATTGGTTAACAACGGGAAAAACTTTGGGCGGTTTAAAATATATGGCTGACGAAAATATTCAGGACAGAACAAATGCTTTAAAATTATTTACTTACGGAAGCGCACAATTAATCAATTTAGAAAAAGACCGAGGAATGCTAAAAGAAAATAATCTGGCTGATTTCGCTATTCTTTCTGATGATTATTTTAATACACAAGAAGAGAAAATCTTAAATATTGAATCGAAACTTACTGTTGTAAACGGAAAAGTAGTTTATGCCGATAATGATTTTAGAACATTTGCAAACCCAACACCAAAAGCAATTCCGGATTGGAGTCCTGTAAATTATTTTGGAGGATATCAAAAAAACTAATTATGAAGAATATATGCTATTTATTGCTGGTTTTTGGGTTCATTTTTTCTGCAAATGCACAACAAAAACCAGTATTTCAAAAAGTTCGATATGATGATGATTTCAGCTATCTTAAAACTGATTCTGTCAAAAATTTATACGAAAAAATCAAATATATTCCGCTAGGAAAAAATGATAAATTCTACACTACAATTGGCGGTGAAATCAGAGAACAATATACGTATACCGTTAATGATAAATGGGGCGACGAAACCGACAGCGGCGATGGCTATTTACTTTCCCGATTTTTACTGAATGCTGATGTTCATTTCGGAATTTTCAGGACTTTTGTTGAACTTCAAAGCAGTTTAGCAAACAGTAAAATCGATCCGAGTCCGGTTGATGAAAATAAATTAGATCTTCATCAGGCTTTTTTGGATGTTGATTTTCTTAGAAACGTAAACCAACAATTTACATTTCGCGTGGGAAGACAGGAAATGTCTTATGGCTCGCAACGCTTAATAAGTGTTCGCGAACGTCCAAACAGCAGACTTTCTTATGACGGAATGAAGTTATTTTTCAAAGATAAAAACTGGCAGACAGATGCTTTTTATACACATCCAATTGCGAATGTTCCGGGTATTTTTAATGATGATTTTAATGATAATGCCAAGCTTTGGGGAAGTTATACCGTAATTCATAAAGTGCCTTTTATTCAAAATGTAGATTTGTATTATTTAGGATTATGGAAAAACAGAGCTGTTTTTGATGATGCTATTGGCGAAGAAACCAGACATTCATTTGGAACCAGAATCTGGAAATCTAAAGGAAACTGGAAATATGATTTTGAAGGTCTTTATCAATTTGGAACTCTTAACAACAAAACCATTGCTGCCTGGACGCTTTCGTCTAATACATCATATACGTTTGAAAACATTAAATTTAATCCTGAACTTGGTTTAAAAACAGAAATCATTTCCGGAGATAAAAACAGCGGCGATAATCGTTTGGAAACCTTTAATCCATTGTACCCAAAAGGTGCTTATTTTGGTTTAGTCGGTTTAATTGGTCCGGCAAACTTAATTGATATTCATCCTTCAATTGCTTTGGATTTAACTGAAAAATTAGGTTTTGGAATTGACTATGATATTTTTTGGAGACAAACCATAAGAGACGGTTTATACGCACCAAATATGCAACTCTTATATTCCGGAAAAGACACAACCGAACGTTTTGTAGGTACACAATTGATCTCTAATTTTGATTATACGGTAAATTCGTTTTTAACGCTGTCTGTAGAAGGCGCCTGGTTTAATGCGGGTTCATTTTTAAAAGAAGTGGGTTCTGGAAAAGATTATTTTTATGGCGCTTTGACAGCTCAATTTAAATTTTAAATTTGTGTAAGCTAAAAAAGTTTAATGATGAGAAATGTCCAATGAAAAAAGAAAATCTAATCAATTTTATTCTTTATATAAAACAACTTGGGCATCTATCAATTTATTTGACTGTCTTCTTTTTAACTTTATATTTGATTCAGGGAATAAATGTTTTTACTAATTACGGAAGACTTTTAATATTATTAGGAATACAATTATTTATAATTTTAAGCTGCCATTTTCTATTGAAAAAACTTCGTGAATATTAATTTATTACACAGAACTAACTCAATTTAAATTCTAAATTTGTGTAACCCAAACCTATAAAATGGAAAAAAAGTATTCGGTTGCCATTTATCCTTCGCAAGATGTTATTGATTCAGTCAAAACGATGAAGGATTATTTAAAGAGCAAAATAGATTGGTATAACAGCTGCAATTCTGTAGCGCATATCACAATCTGCGAATTTACAATCGAAGAATCTCAAATAGACAAATACAAGCAAAAGCTTTTTAAAACCTGTGATACTTTTACTCCATTTCAAGTTTATTTAGATCATTTTGGATCTTATGAAATGAGCGGTGCTTTTTACATCTCTCCTATTGAAGATTCCAAAAACAATCTAAAACCCATTATGAAAAAGGTTCAGGAATCTTTGAAACCTTTGAAGCTCAAAAAAAGCGACGATCCGCATATGTCTATTGGCAGAAAGTTAACTCCTGAAAATCTTAAAATAGCGTCACAAATTTTCACCACTATAGAAATTGATTTTTTGTGTAAGAAAATTGTTTTAAGAGAATTAGATCCTGTTAAAAAACAGTTTTTTATAATTGATACTTTTTCTTTTAATGGAAATTCGCAACCTGAGTTTGTTCAGGGAAGTTTGTTTTAGATTTTTGCCACAAAGACGCTAAGGCACAAAGTTTTTTTCTTTTAGATTTCCTCGCAAAGTGTGTCATTTCGACGGAGGAGAAATCACATAAAGTAATTCGACAAACAAAATCGCCAATCTTTGTAGAGCTCCGAGTGAGATTTCTCCTCCGTCGAAATGACACAAAATGCGAGAAAAAAATCTGCTTAATCTGCAAAATCTGCGTGAAAAAAAATCTCACAATCCCAATAGTCATCGAAAGCAAAGTCGCAAAGTTTTCTATCACTCAATCCGTAAAGTGTGTCATTTCGAGGAACGAGACTCTAGCGATAGCGAACAGACGAAGTAAATCACATAAAATAATTCGACAAAGATTAGCGATTTTGTTTGCGGAGTCTCTAGTGTGATCCTTCTCCCGAAGCTTCGGGATCAGGATGACAAAACTGCACTCAAAACCACAAAGTCAAGCAACCTGAAACTTTAAACCTGAAACAAAAAAACAACTCTTAAAAATTTCGTATATTTGAATTTTACAATTCACAACAATATGAAATCACTTGATTCATTTTATAAAGATATAACCGAAGGTTCAACTGTCGAACCAAATTCCTTATTGCCAAACGACATTCAAAAAGAGATTGGTCATTTTAATGTTTTTGATATTAAAGAACTGCTTGAGCGTCTTCAGGGAAAATCGATTATGCCTTATGATCGCAGGGCTTATTATAAAATAAGTTTGATAAAAGGTCACAATAGAGCTGAATACGCTGATAAAATAATTGAAATTGAAAAACAGGGGCTTTTATTTGCTACACCTAAAATTCCTTATAATTATGTACCGCAAGACACCAATCAATCGGGACAGTTTTGCGTGTTTACAAGTGAGTTTTTATCTAAAACTAAAAGCGGAATTGATTTAGACGAACTTCCTATTTTTGCTTCGGATGGTTATCCAATCTTTCAGCTTAATGATGATGAAGTTCAGGAAGTCACACTGATTTTCAACAAAATACAAAAAGAAATCAATTCTGATTATGTATATAAATACGATTTGATTCGGAATTATGTCGCTGAATTAATTCACTTCGGACAAAAATTACAACCAATAACAGCGCTTTATTCTAAACATAATTCGGCAGCAAGAGTTTCGTCTTTATTTGCTGAATTATTAGAAAGACAATTCCCTATAGAATCTCCGCATCAAAGACTTGAGCTTAGAACGGCCAAAGATTTTGCTGAAAGACTATCGGTTCACGTAAACCATCTTAATAAGGTATTAAAAGAAAACACCGGAAAAACTACCACAGAATTAATCAGCAGCCGTTTAATAAACGAAGCGAAAGTACTTTTAAAACAAACAGACTGGAATATATCTGAAATCGCCTTTTCATTAGGTTTTGAAGAACTGGCACATTTCTCTAACTTCTTTAAAAAACAAACTTCTATAACGCCTTTAGCGTTTAGATTGTAGAATGTTGATTTTAGATTGTTGATTTTAGATTGTTGATTTTAGATTGTTGATTTTAGATTTTAGATTATTGTAGAATAGTTGTGCCACGCTTTGTCCTCCGAAGCTTCGGGATCGCTCAGGAAGACATAAAATGAGAATTGAAATTTGAAATTTTTAATTCTCGATTTTTAATTTTTAATTTCACTTCCCTGATTTGAATTTTGCAAACATCGGTTTGATATTTACAATTCCCCAACCCTACTTTGCTCCTACCTTTGTCTTATCAATTTAAAAGATAGAAAAGATGAATTTATCAAACAACAAAATTTTAATAACTGGCGGTGCAAGCGGTATAGGACTTGGACTTACCCAAAGATTTATTGAAGAGAATAATACCGTAATTATTTGCGGCCGCAGGGAATCAGTTTTAAATGAAGTTAAAGCAAAATTTCCATCAGTAATTACAAAAGTATGCGACTTATCAGATGAGAAAGATCGTGTAGCTCTTTATGAATGGATTGCTGAAAATCATCCTGATTTAAATGTTTTAATTAATAATGCGGGAATTCAAAAATGGGTTTCAGTTACTGATGCTGATTTCTACGAAAGTATGAAAGCTGAGCTTGCTACAAATATTGAAGCACCATTACATTTAACTTCATTATTTATAAATCTAAAATCGCTTACTACGGTAATGAATGTAACTTCGGGATTGGCCTTTTCGCCTTTCGCAAAAGTTCCTGTTTACTCGGCTACAAAAGCATTTTTTCGCTCGTTTACGCTTTCATTGCGTCATTTATTGAAATCAAAAAATATCGAAGTAATCGAAGTTATTCCGCCTGCACTTAACACAGATCTTGGTGGAGTTGGTTTACATGATGCACATCCAAGCGTGAGTGATTTTATTGTATCTATTTTTGAACAATTAAAAGGAGGAAAAGAAGAACTTACTTTTGGAACAAGTGAAACAAGATTAAACGCAAGTGTGCCAGAATTAAAAGCTTCATTTAACGCATTACATTCTTCTTAATTGTTAATTGTAAATGGTGAATTGTTAATTGAAAAAACATTTTACATCTCACCACAAACAACAAACAACAAACAACAAACAACAATCAATCAATAATTAACAATCAATAATTAACAATTATAAAAATGGCAGTAAATACAAAAATTGCTCTTGTTACTGGCGGTAGCAGAGGTTTAGGGAAAAATATGGCGATTGCAATTGCCAAAAAAGGAATTGACGTTATTATTACGTACAACAGTAAAAAAGAAGAAGCTGATGCTGTTGTAACAGAAATTGAAAAATTAGGTCAAAAAGCAGCTGCGCTTCAGCTAAATGTTGCTGATTCTAAATCTTTTGATGCTTTTTTCGAAGGTATTTCTTCGACTTTAAAAGAAACTTTCAAAACTGATAAATTCGATTTTTTGGTAAACAATGCCGGAATCGGAATTCATAATTCATTTATTGGAACAACAGAAGAAGAGTTTGATCAATTGACTAATATTCAATTCAAAGGGCCATTTTTCTTAACTCAAAAAGCTTTGGCTGTAATGAATAATGGCGGAGGAATTATTAATATTTCTACCGGATTGGCAAGATTTTCATCTCCTGGTTATGCAGCTTACGCTTCTATGAAAGGTGCAATCGAAACTTTGACAAAATATCAGGCAAAAGAATTAGGCGAAAGACAGATTAAAGTAAATGTTGTAGCGCCTGGAGCTATTGAAACTGATTTTGGTGGCGGCGTTGTTCGTGATAATGAACAATTAAACAAAAATCTGGCATCAATTACAGCTTTAGGAAGAGTTGGTTTACCAGATGATATTGGCGGAGTTGTAGCTTTTTTATGTACCGAAGATGCTCGTTGGGTAAACGCACAACGTATTGAAGTTTCTGGCGGAATGAATTTATAATCTGATTTCTATTCGTAAAGAATTAAACCCGACAATTCAGAGACTTCTGAATTGTCGGGTTTGTTGTTTTTAAATATATTGTGATTAGTATTTTTTTATCCTATTTCAATTGTTTTAATTAAGTTTCCTTCAGTATCAAAAATCAGATTATAATTTTTTCCATCTTTTTTAGTCCTTACTTCATAAGTTGTTTTGTTTTTAGCATCAACAACAGAATATGATTCTCTTGCAGTTACGACTACAGCTTTGGTTTTTGTTTTAGTTTTTGATTTCGAGCTTGGTTTCGAATTTGATTTAACCGGATAATTGGCATCAAGATAAAGTTGGGCATCTTTTGGTAATTTATCGGTTGAAATTTGCTCTTTATATAATTTTAAATTTGCATCGCTGTCATAAACGGCATAAGCCTGAGTTTTTGCTGTCGTCGTAAATTTTGCTGCAAATCTAATATCGTTTTCATTCTTACCATATTCCATCGTCCAGTATGGCTTTTTTTGAGGATATTGTTTTTCAAAAGCCAATCTTATATTCTCTGTTGGCTGCAAAATACTTTGTGCAATTAAAAAATGACAATATAAAAAGGCGATAAATAAAAAAAAGTTTTTCATTATAATATTTTATTAATTAAATAACCAGCTTTAAGGTAGTAAAATTACTACATTTATTTAAGAAATAAAATAATGTTTAGAATATTTTCTATAAAAAACAAAACCCGATAAGTTTAAAAACTTATCGGGTTTGCCCTTTTTAAATATAATTGAATTAGTAAGCAATCTTAATTTAATCTTTCTGGATTATGACATCAAAACCTCCGTTTTTATCAAAAACAACATCATAAAATGCTCCATTTTTTTCTATTCCAACTTCATAAGTTGTTTTGTTTTTATCATCTGTCACTACTGCTATTTCGTGAACATTTTTTGCGGGATAATTCTTTTTAAGATAGGCCTGCGCTTTTGGCGGAAGCTGACTTAACGGAATCTGTAATTCGTATGCTTTTAAAAGTCCTAAATTATCATAAACTGCTAATGCCTTTGTTGTTGGATTTGCATTGTATTTTGCTTCATAACGAATTTCATCATTATCATCTCCCACATATTCTAAAGACCAAACCGGTATTTTATTAGGATATTCTTTTTCAAAAGCAAACCTGACCTTTTCCGGCGGCGTAACTTTTTCAGTAGAATTTACATTATTTTGAGCCATTAAAAAACTACTGAAAGAACAAATAAAAGCAAAAATTATGTTTTTCATGATTTCAAGTTTTAAATTACACTTCTAAAAATAAGTACTAAAACTACTACTTTTAAATGAATTTAAAATGAATTTTTATAAAATTTCTTTATTTTTTTAATCGATCGAATAATTCCCTTTTATAGGTTATTCCAATTGGTAATCTTTCTTTTTTTATGATGACAAAATCTTTTTCAACCTCTTCTATTTTATCAACTGCGATGATATAAGATTTATGAATTCGCATAAATTTTTTCTCCGGAAGGCACTTTTCTAATTCTGTTGTTGTTATCGATGCCAAATAAGTTCTTTTGATGGTATGCAATTTCACATAATTACCAAAACTCTGCGCAAACAAAAGCTGATCTAATTCAATATCAATAAAATAACCATCAACTTTTACGCTTACTGAATTAACGGCAACTTCTTCTTCTTTGATTTTTACATTTTCTGTTCCAAAAAAACGATCAATTGCTTTTAAAAATCTTGGAAAAGAAATTGGTTTTAAGAGATAATCAATAACGCCGTAATCATAACTTTCCAGTGCAAATTCAGAATAAGCGGTTGTTAAAATAGTTTTAGGATGTATTGGAATAATCTTCAATAATTCCATACCTGAAATCTCGGGCATATTAATATCCAGAAACATCAAATCGACTTTGTTTTCACGAAGATAATCCATTGCTTCAATACCAT
Organism: Flavobacterium sp. LC2016-13; assembly: GCF_009707955.1. Classification (GTDB taxonomy): domain Bacteria; phylum Bacteroidota; class Bacteroidia; order Flavobacteriales; family Flavobacteriaceae; genus Flavobacterium. The sequence continues at coordinate 453,757 of NZ_WMDQ01000003.1, forward strand.
TATATCCCTGAAAAACAAGTTCTAATTGCGGATTTTGTTTGATATAGTTTGCTAACACATAATGCGCTGCTGGTTCATCATCTACAATAATGCATTTTTTGGATTCTCTCATTCAACAAACTTTTTCAGTTGTAATTTTAAATCTACGATGTAAGTATTTTTATCTTCCTGAATATTCAATTTATAGTCTTTTCCATAAATCAGGTTCAAACGTTCAATGGTATTTTTCAAACCAATTTTAGTCGAAACAACATCGGTTTTTTTATTCGGAATTGAATTTACAACATGTAAATGCAGTAAACCGTTTTCGACAGTAACAATGATTCGCACAAAACACTTTTCGATAGCACAGGTTCCGTGTTTAAAAGCATTTTCTATAAAGGCAATTAATAACATTGGCGAAACTTTATAAGCGTTTTCATTATCAATTTTACAATCGTATGTAATTTCACAACGATACGCCACACGTTCTTTTTCAAGCTGAACATAACTGTTTATAAACTCCAGTTCATCTTCTAAAGATACACATTGTTTGTTATTACTTTCAAGCTGGTAACGCATAAGTTGCGATACTTTCATAATTAAATCCGGCGTTCTGTCCGGAAATTCTAAACTAATGCCGTAAAGTGTATTGAAAGTATTAAATAAAAAATGCGGGTTCAATTGTCCTTTTAATGCATTGAGCTGCATTTGGTTAAACAACAATGTTTCATCGGTTTGTTTTCTGTGAATTCTATAGAATTTAAAAACAATAATCGGGCTCAAAATACAAACCAAAGTTCCTAAAACACTTGCCATTTGGTAGATATAACTTCGCTGATGTGAGTTTTGATACAAACGACAACTGCTAAATATATCGAGCATTGTAATTTCATATAAAATGACAGAAAATACAAAAACTCCAAAAAGTGTCAAAAATATATAGGTTAACGGACGTCTGGTTTTAAATAATATAGGTAATAGAAAAAAACGATTAAACTGGGCGTGCATGTACAGGATGAAGTAGAAAAAAATCCCCATTAATATGGAAATAAAAGAACTAAACAACATCCAGTCATTTTTTAAAGTATAAATCGTAAAGGAGAAGGCAACAACGGCAATTTCCTGCCACCATTTGTTATCCAATATGTTATCAAATTTTTTAGTCATTTTTTAAACTTAAATAGTTTACAAATTAACCACAAATTTTTAGTTTTTATTTCCATTTTATGACAAATTGAATTCGTCATTTTTGATTGTATTACATCATTTAAGATGACTTTTATCAGCTAAAGAGAAATAATTTTGTGCTATAATTTCACACTTTGAGTTTATGTATTTCAAAAAAATTACTTTATTATTTTTCTTGATTTTTGCCTCAATCGGTTATTCACAAACCTTGTCTTTAAAAGAAGCTATAAAAACAGGTCTTGAAAACTACGGTTCTATAAGAGCAAAAGCCAACTACACCAATGCTTCGCGAGAAACGCTTAAACAGTCTCGTCGCGATTATTTACCCAATCTTAATTTATCGGCTCAACAAGATTACGGAACCATTAATGGGCAAAACGGTGCTTTATATGGTTTTAATGGTTTAGGAACTGCTTCTTCCGGACCTGCACTTCCGAATCAAAACTGGAATTCTGCTTTTGGAGCGCTTTATTTAGTCAACATGAACTGGGATTTTTTCACTTTTGGAAAAACAAAGGAAAGAATCAATTTGGCTAAAATTGATGTTCAGAGCAAAGAAGTCGATTTGAAACAGGAAATGTTTCAACAGCAAATTAAAATTTCTGCCGCTTATCTTAATTTATTGGCTAGCCAGAGATTACTGATTTCGCAACAAAAGAATTTAAGCCGCGCCGAAGTTTTTAAAAGGACAGCCGTAGCCCGTGTGAAGAACGGATTATTGGCCGGAGTAGATTCAACCTTGGCTACAGCCGAAGTTTCTAAGGCTAAAATTGATTTGAATCAGGCGAGAAATTTCGTCAAGGAACAAAACAATAAACTGGTTGATTTGATGGGCGTTGCTCCACAGGATTTTGTTACGGATACTTTATTCGTAAATCAAATTCCAAAAGAACTTTTAACCGGAATTGCTTCAGATAGTTTACATCCGTTATTACAATTATACAAAACGAGAATTGATTACAGCAATCAGCAAGTTAAATTATACAAACGCTTTTATTATCCAACAATGACTGCTTTTGGCGTTTTGCAAACGCGTGCTTCAGGATTTAATTCTGATTACGGTACAGATCAAAATTCATTTAGCAGAAATTACTGGGACGGCGTAAATCCGGATCGTACCAACTATTTGGTGGGAATTGGAATTAGCTGGAATTTGACTACTCCGTTTAGAATGAGTAAACAAGTAAGCGCTCAAAAGTACGTTTCTCAAGGTTTACAGGAAGAATACAATCAGGCTGACAGAGCATTAAAATCTCAATTAGCATTAGCTGATGACAAAATAAAAATTACTTTAGACAATTTTGCCGAAGCTCCAATTCAGGTGAATGCAGCGCAACAGGCTTATTTGCAAAAATCGACTTTATACAAAAACGGCTTAACAACTTTGACAGACATAACGCAAACTTTATACACACTTAACCGTGCAGAAATTGACCGCGATATTGTCAATAATAATGTTTGGCAATCGTATTTGCTAAAAGTGGCTGCAACTGGCAATTTTGACTTATTTATAAATGAATTTTAATTAGATCCCAATGAATTTAATACGTTTTGCACTCCGCAAACCCATCTCCATATTAGTATTGGTTGCGGGTCTATTTTTCTTCGGAATTGGTGCCATCAAGGACATTAAGGTAGATATTTTACCAAAAATGAACTTACCGGTTATCTATATTGCGCATCCGTTTGGAGGTTATACGCCAGACCAGATGGAAGCTTATTTTGCTAAGACTTATGTCAACATTTTACCTTTTGCCAATGGTGTAAAATCGGTAGAAACCAAAAATATTCAAGGGTTAATGATCATGAAATTAACCTATTATGAAAACACAAATATGGCGCAGGCTGCAGCCGAATTAAGTTCACTTTCGAACAGGATTCAGGCGGCATTTCCTCCGGGAACCCAGCCTCCGTTTATCATTCGTTTTGATGCATCTTCTCTTCCAATCGGACAATTGGTTTTGAGTAGTAAAATCAGATCAAATAACGAATTACAGGATTTAGCCAACGTTTATGTTCGTGCTTCGTTTACTTCAATTCCCGGTTTATTATCTCCGGCACCTTTCGGCGGAAGCCCAAGAACTATTGAGGTTAACGTAGATCCTGATTTATTGCGTTCGCACAATATGACACCGGATCAGGTTGTTGAGGCAATTCGTATCAACAACCAAACGGCTCCATCAGGAAATGTTAGAATGGGCGATATAAACTACATTACACCAACTAATAATACGATTAAAGAAGTTAAAGATTTTGAGAATATTCCGTTATTTAAAGGAAGTGTTCAAAACTTAAAACTTGGTGATGTTGCTACTGTAAAAGATGGTGCAGATATTACTGCCGGTTATGCTTTGGTAAACGGAAAACGTTCTGTTTATATTAGTATTGCAAAAGCCGGAGATGCATCGACTTGGGATGTGGTTCAGAAATTAAAAGCTGAATTACCTAAAATTCAAAGTACACTTCCTGAAGATGTAAAATTATCTTATGAATTTGACCAGTCTGTTTATGTAATTAATTCGGTTAAAAGTTTAATTACTGAGGGAATTATTGGTGCGGTTTTAACGGGATTAATGGTTTTACTTTTCCTTGGAGACAGACGTGCAGCATTAATTGTAATCTTAACTATTCCGATTTCGATTATTTCAGGAGTTTTATTTCTGAAATTATTCGGACAAACGATCAACTTAATGTCTCTTTCAGGATTAGCTCTTGCAATTGGTATTTTGGTGGATGAAAGTACGGTTACGATCGAAAATATTCACCAGCATCTTGATATGGGAAAACCCAAGGCGCTCGCCATTTGGGATGCGTGTCAGGAAATTGCTTTGCCAAAATTATTGATCTTACTTTGTATACTTGCCGTTTTTGCTCCCGCATTTACGATGGTTGGTATTCCCGGAGCGTTGTTTTTGCCTTTGGCTTTAGCAATTGGGTTCTCGATGGTAATTTCATTTTTACTTTCTCAGACTTTTGTGCCTGTAATGGCAAACTGGTTAATGAAAGGACATGAAAAACACGAACATGCACCAAATATTACAGATGATGAAGCAGAGTTTGAAGCTTGCGGTTTAACGCCTGAATCTGAAAAACACCTGATCACGCAGAAAAAAGCATACGTAGAAAAAGATGATACAGACAGTAACGGAAAAATTGGCGCTTTCGAGCGATTCAGAATCCGTTTTATGAGAACTTTAGATCGTTTATTCCCTTATAAAAAAATAACAGCTTTAGTTTATCTTATCGGAATTACAATTCTTGCCGTGGTGTTTATATCATTTATTGGAAAAGATGTTTTTCCTAAAGTAAATTCAAGTCAGTTTCAATTAAGAATGCGTGCTCCTGATGGAACCCGTTTAGAACGAACTGAAGAAAAAGCGGTTATTGTTTTAAAAGAATTACAAAAAATGGTTGGTAAGGAACATATCGGAATTTCGTCTGTATATGTTGGTCAACACCCGTCGTTGTTCTCGATTAACCCGATTTATTTGTTCATGGCAGGTTCTCATGAAGCTGTTTTCCAGGTGAGTTTAAAAGAATATCACGTGGATATGGATGACTTTAAAGATGACTTTAGAGCCCGAATTAAAAAGGTTTTACCAGACGTTAAACTTTCTTTTGAGCCAATCGAACTTACTGATAAAGTGTTGAGCCAGGGTTCTCCTACTCCAATTGAAGTTCGTATTGCCGGAAAAGACAAAAAACGAAATGAATTATACGCCAATCAAATTGTAGAGAAATTAAAGAAATTCTCTTATTTCAGAGACGTACAAATTGGTCAGCCAATTCATTATCCTGCAATGAATATTGATATTGACAGAACCCGTGCTGCTGAATTGGGCGTTGATATGAATGATATTTCGAGATCGCTTGTAGCTTCGACTTCATCTTCAAGATATACAGAGAAAAATACCTGGGTCGATGAAAGAGCCGGATTATCATACAACGTTCAGGTACAAGTGCCTTTGAACAAAATGAAAAGCAAAACAGATATTGGAGAAATTCCGGTATTAAAAAATTCGCTTCGTCCTGTTTTAAGTGATGTTGCCAAAATTACACCCGGATATGTAAGTGGTGAAAATGACAATTTAGGGGCTATGCCATACATTACCGTTACAGCCAATATTAGCCAGGTCGATTTGGGCACGGCAGTAAAAGATGTTGATGCAACAATTAATTCATTGGGAGAATTACCACGTGGTTTGTTTATATCTCCAATTGGTTTAAGTAAAGTATTGAGCGAAACATTAAGTAGTTTACAGGTTGGATTATTGGTTGCCATCTTCGTAATCTTCTTAATGTTAGCCGCTAATTTTCAATCGTTCAAGGTTTCGCTGGTAATTTTAACAACGGTTCCTGCGGTAGTTTTAGGAGCGTTATTAATGCTTACGATTACAGGATCAACATTAAACTTACAATCGTATATGGGAATCATTATGTCGGTTGGGGTTTCGATTGCAAATGCCGTTTTACTGGTCACAAATGCGGAACAATTACGAAAAATAAATGGCAATGCGCTAGAGTCTGCGCGTGAAGCTGCGGCGTTACGTCTTCGTCCGATTATCATGACTTCGGTTGCGATGATTGCCGGAATGTTGCCAATGGCAATTGGTCACGGCGAAGGTGGCGATCAGGTTTCTCCGTTGGGTAGAGCCGTAATTGGTGGATTATTATTTTCGACTTTTGCCGTATTACTAATCCTGCCACTTATCTTTGCATGGGCTCAGGAACATACCACAACACAATCTATTTCTTTAGATCCTGAAGACGAAGAAAGCATCCATTATATCTCATCATTAAAATCAGAAAATGAAAAATAAAATTATACAATCGATCGCGTTACTTTTTGTAGCGGTATTTTTCCTTAACAGTTGTAATTCTAAAAAAGAAGAACCTGTTACGGCAGAATTAGAACCTAAAACTGAAACTTTTCTTTTAGAGAAAGAAAAACTAACGACAGAATTGCGTTTACCGGCAGAATTAACTGGTTTTCAACAAGTAGATTTATACGCTAAAGTAAGCAGTTTCGTAAAAGTTTTAAAAGTAGATATTGGTTCTAAGGTAACTAAAGGACAACTTTTAATTGTATTGGAAGCGCCTGAAATCAGTTCTCAATTGGCTGCTGCCGAATCCAGATTAAAATCGATGGAAGCTATTTATGCAACAAGCAAAAGCACTTACAACCGTTTGTATGAAACCAGCAAAGTAGAAGGAACAATTTCTAAAAATGATTTAGAAATGGCAAGCGGAAAGAAAAACTCAGATTACGCACAATATCAGGCGGCGGTTGCTGGTCATAAAGAAGTTTCGATTATGAGAGGATATCTTGAAATTCGTGCTCCGTTTGACGGAATTGTAGCGGCAAGAAACGTGAATTTAGGAACGTTTGTTGGTCCTGCAGGAAAAGGTTCTGATTTGCCTTTATTAACGATTCAGCAACAAAACAAATTGCGTTTAGCGGTTTCTGTTCCTGAATTGTACACAGGATATTTGCATAATGGCGATGAAATGAGTTTTAATGTAAAATCATTACCTGATACTTTTAAAGCTAAAATTACAAGAATGTCAGGCGCTTTAGATTTGAAATTAAGATCTGAAAGAGTCGAAATGGATGTGCAAAACAAAGGGAATTTATTGCCTGGAATGGTAGCTGAAGTTTTATTACCGCTTAACGCAAAAGACAGCACTTTTGTAATCCCAAAATCTGCACTTGTAAGCTCAGCTGAAGGTACTTTTGTAATTAAAGTTGTAAATCATAAAGCTACAAGAGTTGACGTTAAAAAAGGAAGAGAAATCGACGATAAAGTAGAAATCTTTGGCGATTTGAACCTGAAAGATAAACTGGTAAAAATTGCCAGTGAAGAAACTAAGGAAGGCGATATCATAAACGAATAACCTGCGTTTAGCCTTCATTTTAGTGATTACCAAAAACTGTACGCAATTATTAAATGCGGCATCTTAGATCATTACTGATTTAACATGCAAATCAATTTGCCTTAAAGGGCAGCACTCTGATAATGTGCTGCCCTTTTTTTTGTTTCAGGTTTTTGGTTTCAAGTATCCTGCAAGGTTTTTTTCTAACCTTGTAGGTATTTTATCAGCTGTCGAAATTTTCTCGCAAAGACGCAGAGGCGCTAAGTTTTAAAATTATTTTATATAAACATTATTGTTGTTCTGAGCGTTACGAAGCTTCGCAAGAAGGCTTTTGAAAACTAAACTTGATTTTAAATATTAATCTATAATTTCCCCTTTAATTCACAAAAATCCTAGATATCAAGTACTTGCTGAAATTATTTTTAAAATACTCATTAAAAAATTTGCGAAACCAAATAGTTGCATATATATTTGCAACCGATCAGTTTCTTAATTAATAATTTTAAAATAAATATTATGGCAATTATTAATCCTTACATTCACTTCAACGGAAATGCCGAAGAAGCATTTACATTTTACAAATCTGTTTTTGGTGGTGATTTTTCAAAGATTTCCCGATACGAAGACATCTCAAGCGATCAGTATCCTATTCCGGAAAATGATTCTAACAGAATTATGCATATTGTTTTGCCTATTGGTAAAGGCAATTCGTTAATGGCAAGTGACACATTAACAAGCATGGGACAAGTAATGGAAAAAGACAACAGATATACGGTTTTTATTAGTGTTGAAAGTCAGGAAGAAGCCGTTAAATTGTTCATCGGACTTTCTAATGGCGGTACAATCGAAATGCCAATAGGTTACAGTCCGTGGGGTAATTATTTTGGAATGTTTTCAGACAAATTTGGTGTTCAGTGGATGATAGATTTTGACCCGAAAAATATATGAGACGAGATGTTTGTTAGGTACTTTCTCTGCTAGTTTCAGCGTCTCACTTTTGAACACAAAGAGTGGTAACTTCTATAAAATAAAATCTAGTAACGGTTTTGCCGAAAAGATATTTATAGAGTGGATATAGTATTGTTGATTTTGATTGCGTTCACGAGCGAGACGCTCACGTTGGGAATTTACAAAAAATTATTTTTCTTCTATTTAGGATTAACAATATTGTATTTATAAGAAATTATTTTTTTTGATAAAAATAGAAACAACGGAATACTATACATCAAAAGTTCTGTTAACATGTATTATCATAAATACTAACCTTTTTTTTCTTAGAAATTTACCCTTCCTCTAAAATTAAAAGACTTCACTCAAAAATGTCTTATTCTGTTATTACTAAAACTTTTACTAGTTAATAAATTGAACTACGTAAACCTAAATTTACTAAATCGATTTCGTTTAATAAAAATAGTGATTATGCAGACCAAAGATAAACTCATTAAATTATTAACTCAAAAGTATAATTCTCATATTACAATTTATGGTAATTATGAGAAAAATAAAAACACTCTTCTTTTAGATTCTAACTCAGAAACCTTATTTACGATACAAGACGATTTTCTATTTTCTTTTAAAGATAAAGATCACAACAGCTGGTCAACAATCCCAAAAGAAGTGTATGTAAACGGTACAAAAATTTATCCAAATTTAGGTGACAGCATTACTCGAAGTGATGGTGTAAAACATTGTTTCACCACAAAAGAAAATGTGATAGAAATGGCTGTCTCCTATTTTGAAAAATTTATCATCCCTTATTATGGACTTAAGGTAAACTGGAGAGTCTGTCATTTTCAGGAGATGATAAACGGAACAAAATACAGCTATAAATTATCTGAAATAAAATTTAAATCATCTTCGTACAAGGAAATCGAAGCTTACATATCATCTAACTAACAATAAAATTATGTCAAATTTCTCAGAACAAGTTCATATAACGATTGACGAATTTACGCAAACCGTTGTGTACTACGATTTAGAGTTATCTCAAATAATGATGGATCATCATTATTTTTCGTTTGTATGGCAGTATACAGGAAAAGCAGTTATTAAACCAGCAGACCAGGCAGCAGCCGTTCGTAAATATGAAGGAAGGGAAGTTATTTTTACTTTTAAAAGCCTAAACGGCGGCATTAAATTAATGTCTAAAGGAATCATCACCAAACTTAAATCGGTTGATGTAAACGGAAGTCCGGTTGGTTTACATGTAAAAGGAATAAGTCACACGGTTTTACTCGATGACATGAAAAAATCCAGAACTTTTCTGGACCGCAACCTACAGGAAATAGCACTGAATATTTTTGCCGAAGAAACTGCCGGAGAATTTTATCAAAGAGATGCCATTGAACCTACTTACATCAAAATTTTCGATTACAAACCGCAATACAACGAAACCAGTTTTGATTTCTTAAAACGTCTTTCTGCCCGTTACGGACAATGGTTTTATTTTGACGGAATGCGCATACAATTGGGACAAACCAAAACCAGTAAAGTAAAACTAATCAACGGGGCTTCACTTCATGAATTTGGTATTGAAACCAATTTAGTTTCCCATAAAACCTCTTTTGGAGGCTATGATTATAATACTGCCAGCAATATTACAGCCTCAGAAGCCAAAACCAATACAGGAAGCGTTGATAGTTTCTCAAGGATTATTTTAGACAGGCAAGCCTCGGTTTCTCAACCCAATCTAAATATTGGCGCCTATACCAATCAGGCGCAAAATGCAACAGAAATTGCAGAATTGTCCAAACTGCAAACCGCAAGTCGAGATGCCAATAGTGTTTTTTATACCGGAATATCTTATTTGCCTATTGGCGTGGGGCAGGTTTTTACCATTCAGGATCAAACCGTAGAACATGAACTTCTTGCTATTGAAGTGATTCACCACTCGCAAGTTCACGGAAATTACAAATGTGAATTCAAAGCCATTCCTGCTGATGTTGCCGCACCGCATTATACCAATGTAAATGCATTTGCCATTGCACAAAGCCAGTCTGCCAAAGTATTTGACAACAATGACCCCGAAGGATTAGGACGCATAAAAGTCGATTTTTATTGGGGAGCCGGAAGCACAAAAAGTGAATGGATGCGCGTAGCGCAACAATATTCAGGAGACGCAAGAGGAATTTACTGGACGCCTGAAATTGGCGATGAAGTATTGGTTGATTTTGAAGGCAGTAATATCGATTGCCCGTATGTTTTAGCATCGCATTATAACGGAAAAGCCAAACCTGAATTTTTTGATTCTAAAAACATGATTAAAGGATGGAAACTGAAATTTGGTCAATTGTTCAAGTTCGTTGAGAAAGTAGGAATTTGGCTTTCTGACCCGAGTGGGAATGAAATTCATTTGGATGAAGAGAATAAAAATATAAATGCCACTACTCCCGAAACTTTTACAGTACGTGCAAAGAATATCGTTTTTGAAGCAACGGAAAGTATAACTTTTAAAGCAGGAACTAACATCATACAAGAGGCTGAAAATGATATAAACATTACTGCTGCTGGCAGACTACTTGAAAACGGCGATGAAAAAATAGAAATTATTGATGAAAAAATCACGATAAACGCTGCAGAACATATTGAGACAGCAGAGAAAATAAACATGAATGCTACAAATGGAGACATGACATTCAAAGCTTCAAAAACGATTCACGCCAACAGCGGAGAGAAAAGCAATTTTAATTAATTAGATATGGCAATAATTAAACGAGCAAGAAACAGCATCCTTAAAATAAACACAAGGCATGTTATAATAGCAGGTGAAATAGAAAAAACAGCAGAAACCATAAAATTGGTTGCTACTTATGGAAATATAGAATTATACAGTACAAATAAAATTATAAAAAATGGGAACATCAATTAGTCTTGGGGATTACGAGCCAGAAAAAATACCAGAACCTTGGGAAGAATATCAATATAGAGATTTGTCAAGAGCATATTATACGCAAAGTATTTCAATAAGAATCAATGGATTATTTCATTGTATAACAGCTTTAACGTCTTTAGAATTGAATAAATGTTATACTGATCCAGTAGAAAAAGGAGAATATTTATCTACAACTGCAAGAAATTGTTATTTAAGTGCTTTAACTATTTATATGGACAATAAAGGCAGAATAATTAAAGGAGAAAAAGTGCTTACACAATTTAAACTGAAATCTAATAATGGAGAGCATATTTTAGATTCATCATTTAAGGTAAGAAAGCAAATGGAGTTATGTGTTGATAAAAAGGAACTTCATAATCATGTAATAAAAAACAAGCAGATTACTTTTAGAAATGGAAAAATATATTCTTTAAAAAAATTTCATGAATATATTATACAAGCCTCTATTTGTAATCGTCGTACTGATGTAAATTATACCAATCTAAAAGTTACAGGAAATCGAGATGAGCTAAATAAAAAGCTAAGTCTTTTGGGAATAGCCGAGTCTTCTGTTGGTTTTGTATCAGGAAAAGCGCCGGTAATTGCTGAAACGGCAATGAAAATTTTAGGTTTGGCGTTAAGTACAGAACCACAATTTAATCTTGCAGAATATACTTTTCCTATAAATGGACCAGTTTATCTTGATAATAAAACTGTGATTCAAAATTACAAAAGAGAAAATCATAATGGATATATATCTTCTCAAAAACTACAAGGCATCCCTCATGAAGAAAAGAGAGATATTCTAGAAGAATTGGAAGAAATTGGATTGAATATAAAATAATAATAATAATAATAATATGAAATTTTTACCAATACTATTTTTAGCTCTTGGAGCTATATCCTGTCACAACACAGATACAATTAATCATTACCTAACTAAACCCATAAATCCACAAGTATTGGAAAGCAATGGTTTTTATAAGTATTCCTATTTAGTAATATTAGATGATCAAGATAAAGTTGATGATACTATCAGATGTAACGTAAAATATGATATGTATTCAAATGTAAAACCTGAAAAAAATGCAGAAGGTAAATTATATCCGACACAATTATGGAATTTCTTTCGTAAAGATTCAATTAAAAAAAAGAGAAACATAGATTATCTTAAAAATGATTTAAACAACAGAATTATAACATATGTTTTTATAAATAATACTCTATCATATAAAAGCATTATTATAAAATCCCTTGATAAAACAACAAAAAGAATAGCTGATTTAACTACAAAAGAGAAAATCATAAAATACTATGACAGTTTAAAAATTTCTATAAAGCCATTTTTTGAAAAAAATATTAGTACAGAAAAATATACGACTTTATTTATGATTGATAATTATAGAACAATAATTTATTATAACGATAAAGATAGTTCTTATGAAATGTTTACAAATTATAAGAATAATTATAATTACAATATTTTAGAAGATTGGTATGGTGGAAGAACAACTTATGGTAATCCAGTTAAGTAAGATTTGTTAATTTAAAGTATATATTTTTTCCCCACTCTGGCGCGATTGCCTCAGTCGTGAATATAAATAATGATAACAATAAAGTAAATCTATTAATAGTTTATCAAAAGATGTCTAAAGAAATATCGTAATTCTTAATTTAAATTGCGTTCACGAGTGAGACACTCGCATAAGCATGGGAAATAGAAAAAACAGCAGAAACGATAACGTTAATTGCTACTTATGGTAATATAGATTTATACAGTACAAATAAAATTATAAAAAATGGGAACATCAATTAGTCTGGGCAATTATGAGCCGGAAATAATTCCAGAGCCTTGGGAGGAATATCAATATAGAGATTTGTCAAGAGCATATTATACACAAAGTTTAAACATGACAATTGATTCTGATGGATTATTGCATTGTGTAACTGCATTAACTTCTTTAGAACTCAATAAATGTTTTACCGATTCAGAAAAGAATGATAATATAAATAAAACCCCAAGAAATTGTTATTTAAGTGCCTTAACCATTTATTTGGATAATAAAGGAGAAATAATAAAAGGAGAAAAAATAATGACCCAATTTAGACTCATTTACGATCAATCTAAAAATAGGCATATTTTGGATTCTTCATTTAAAATTAGAAAACAAAAAGAAGCGTGTATAGATGCCAAAGAGTTACACGATCATGTTATCAAAAACAAAACAGTAACCTTTAGAAACGGAAAAATTTATCTATTAAAAAAGTTTCACGAATATATTGCTCAGGCATCGCTTTGTAACCGACGTACCGATGTAAATTATACTAACTTAAAAGTTACAGCAAACCGTGATGAGTTAAATAATAAATTAAGTCTTTTAGGTATAGGAGAATCTTCTGTTGGTTTTGTATCAGGAAAAGCTCCTGTAATTGCTGATGCAGCAATGAAAATTTTGGGTATGGCATTAAGTGCTGAATCACAATTTAGTCTTGCAGAATATACGTATCCTATTGCTGGACCTGTTTATTTGGATAATAAAACAAGAATTCAAAAATATAAAAGAGAAAATACAAATGGCTATGTATCTCCTCAGAGAACAAAAGGTAAGCCTGAGCAAGAAAATAGAGATACATTAAAAGAATTAGAAGAATGTGGATTCGTACTAAAATAATATTTAAGATTAGAATTATAGGCGTTTTGCTGATTACATTTATATCTACAACATGTAGTAAAAAAGATACAATTAATCACTTTTTGACTAAGCCTATAACACAGGAAGAGTTAGAAAAGAATGGTTTTTATAAATATTCATATACTGTAATATTAGATGATGAAGATAAAGTTGATGATACTATACGTTGTTTAATTAAATACGACATGTACTCCAATGTAAAACCAGAAAAAATGGAAAATGGAAAAATATGTCCAACTCAATTATGGAATTTTTATAGTGAAGATTCAATTAAAAAAAGAAAAAATACTGACTACCTTAAAAATGAATTGAATAATAGAATTATAACTTATCTTTTTAGGAATGATTCTTTGTTTTACAAAGATATATCTATAGAGTTTTTTGATAAAACTCAGAATAAAATGCCTGATCTAACAAGTAGAAAAAAAATTATTAATTATTATAACGGAATCAAAGTTTCTATAGAACCATTAATAAAAGATGCTAAGGAAGGAGAAAAATATGCTACACAATTTCTAATTGATAATTACAAGACTAGATTTTTTTACTCTGACACAAAAAGTGATTATGAAATTTTCACAAATTACTTAATGAGTTCTACTTCTTATCCTATAAAAGAAGATTGGTACTCAGGTTACATATATGAAGTATATTATTTTGACTAAATGAAAAAATTAAAAATATTATTATTGGTTTTATCTTTTTCCCACTGCTGGCGCGAGCGTCTCGTTCATGAACACAAAGAGTGTAACTTGTAATACAATAAATCTCGTAACACTTTTTCGAAAAAATATTACGAGAGCTGATATCCATATTGTTGATTTTGATTGCGTTCACGAGCGAGACGCTCGTGCTAGCTTTTAGAATTGCAAAATAAATTAATTGTTCTAAAATAAAATTTCTCTTACCAATTTGTAAGAAAAAAATAAATACATTTGAGAAGAATAAATGAAACAAACTTTCTTGATTATATCCAATTTTGGGTAAATTGATGAAGGTTTTTTTATATCTAAAAAGTTGTGCGACAACATAGAAAAACACTTTAAAGGATGAAAATAAAGGCAATACATTTAACTTTTTTATTATTACTTACTACTTTAACAATATTTGGACAACCCAAAATTATTGGAGAATGGTACACACCAGTTAGAAATAAATTTTTAAAAATAATTATTAAAAACGATTCTATAATTTTAACAAAGCAGAAATTCGATTTAAGTGAAAAATCAAATTATCCATACGAAGGATTGTTTAAAATTGAAACAAAATTATTTGATAACAATACTTTTTCATACGTTGTTTCTGAAACAAAATTTGTTGACAAAAGTGATTTGCATGGAGATAAATCAGAAGTTACCGGAAAACAAATTTCATATAAGATATTAACTTTTAAATCTGATTCAATAAATAAAAAATTAGCGATGGCAATTTATTCGCTTGACTCTAATTTTACCAGTAAGGATATAGCGGAACAGTTTTTAAATGAAGTGCAAACTAATTTTATTGGAATTGGTCTCTACGATAATTTAGGTGTAGAAATGGAGACAAAGAAAAAGAATATAAATTTAATGCAGTTGAATGATGTTAAAAAATATCTTCAAGAGATAATTCTCTTTGATAATGCAAATAGGGATAAAATTCAAAAAAAATATAAATTAAATTATGTTTACAAGGAATCAATAATTAGAGAAATATTATCAAAAATTGGATATAATTCATTTTATAATGGAAGAGATTTAGAAGTAATTTTCGAAAAATATTCAACAGATTCAGAAATCAAAAAACTACTAAATCAGATTTCGAAGTCAAACGAATAAAATGATGATCGCACTCGCTCTCGTAAGTGCGTCATTCGTTAACAAATTGCTGTTTCTAATCCCGATCTCCGAAGAGTTCATCCGCAAACACTGTACGTATGTTTCCGAATTCACACCTGCGAGTGGTAAAATCAAATTCTAAAAAGCTTTCTTAAAAAGAAATAAATATAAAAATCCTTTACAAACTCACTCAAAAAAAGAAAATATAATTATGATAAAAATCTTTAAATGGCTTCTTTATATTGGGTTAATTTTGCCGTTACTATATTCGATTTTGGATGTAATTTATAAAGTTAATTTGCCTATTATAGAAGTATATTACATTGGTAAAACTACACGCAAAATTTTTTCGGTTTTTTTTATTTTATTCATCTTACTGAGTGTTTACATGTTCAAAACACAAAAGAAATTTATTTATATATTTTTTACAGTTTATAATTTATTCTTTTTGATCGTAATGAATTATTGCTGGACTTCAATATAAATCGGTTAATCTTTTAAAACAGAAAAACAATAAATTAATCATCCTACATCAAAGTAAAAATGAAGCAAATATTTATCAATTTACCTGTTGAAAACATAGAAAATTCTATGAACTTCTATCTTCAATTGGGTTTCACAAACAAACCTTTATTTTCAGATGATCATCAAAAATGTATGATTTGGAGCGAAGAAATATCTGTAATGCCTATGTCACATGAAAAATTTGCAGGTTACAGCAAAAAAGCCATTCCTGATACAAAAACTGTAATGGGTGCATATTATACACTTCATGTTGAAAGCGTTGACAGAATTAACGAAATTATTGATCTTGGCTTAAAAGCAGGCGGAAAAGAACCAATTGAAATGATTGATGAAGGATTTATGCAATTGAGAAGAATTGAAGATCTTGATGGACATACATGGGATTTTATTTTTATGGATCTTAGTAAATTTCAAAAAGAATAGAAACCTAAATACATAAAAAAACTCATGAGCGAAAACATTTTATTACTTCTTCGAATAATAACGGTAGACTTTTTTACAGCATTTGGTTTGTATTCATTTTTATATCTAGTTGTTTCTATTTTTATAAAGAAACCAATTCTGTACAAAATAGATGAAGAAGCAGTTAAATTTATTTCTTTGGCTGGCGTAATTTATTTTGCTGTCTGGATAATTGGAATTTTTGTTTTTTATGCAGAAAGTAATCCCGAAGAAAAAAGCGATTTGATCAACAGAATGTTTGGAAAATACTGGATTGGAATTTGGTTACAGCCAATTCTATGGTTTGCCGTTACACAATTATTGCGGTTTAAAAAAGTTAGCAAAAATGCTTTGTTGAGAATAATATTTAGCTTTGTACTTATTGTTTCAATAGAACGATTTATAATATTTATTACTATTTTCCATCGTGATTACTTGCCAAGCTCATGGACAATGTATCACGATTTAGATATTTATCCCTCTAATTTTTTTCTTGCATTATTGATTAAAATTATGGTGTTTTTGCTTTTTGTTGGAATATATTATTTGATAAAAAGTAAATTAATAGTCGTAATCAAAAGTAAAATAGCTGAAAATTCAAAATAAATAATCATTAGAAAACCTCGATTTTATCAAAATCGAGGTTTCTTTTTTATTATCAATTAAAAAACTCTATTCTACATCCAAATAAGGATTTAAAGTTTCGGCTAATTCGTTCAGCCAAAAAAAGCTGTTTCTTAAGTTTGTTACTTCGTTTTGAAGCATTTCATCTTCGCTCATAATGCCTAAAGTCAGCACATAATTTATGTGTCTAATTGCTTTAGCCATACTTTTGGGATCTATGGTGTCGTTGAAAAAATGCAGTAGCCTTGTTTCGGCTTCTTTTGAAAGGGTGTTTGTACTCATATCTTACATTTTAGTGATATTAAACCCATGTTCGTAAAGATGTTCGTCATTAAAAGTAATATTTGTTACTTTCAATACTATCATCATACCACAAGGGCAAATTCTATTTTGTTTTAATGTGAAGATTTAAGAACAGCGAATTTATTAAAACTATTCAATATTAACAAGCTTTTACTTATGTATAATTGTAATTTTTTAAATCTCATTCCGAATCTGCAGCTATAATTATTACTCTTTTTAAAAATGCCTTATTTTGACACAATAAAAACTTTTAGTGGCAAAACAATTAAAATTGGCAGTCTTATATTTACGTACTAACCTCAAATTTTAAATATTTTTATTATGCTAACCACTCAAAAAATCAACGAGTTACTATCTAAAAATTATGCTTCAAATATTACAATTCTAGGCAATTATCTAAGTTGCAAATACACTTCAATTCTCGACAATAATAACGGAACTATATTTATTGCATCTGATAATCTTTTATTTTGCTTTAAAGATCAAAACGAAAATCATTGGTTGACCATTCTAAAATCGTTTCACTTAATTGAAAACGAACATAATTTGGAGTTTGATCATTTTTATGCTCCAAACGACGATATTAAGTATAGTCTAACAACGAAAGAAGAAGTCGTTGCAATGGCAGTTGATTATTTTGAACAATATACTTTTTGAATATGAATTGCAATATAAAGTTATACAGTGCTTTAGTTCTGGTATTTCAGTCTGGATAGAAGTTATTGGCACTTTCAACACTCAGGTTATATTAAAGTTGCCAACTGAATTAAATAAACTACCTTTATAAGAAACACTATGAACAAAGGCGGACCTATTATTATAATTGAAGATGATTTAGATGATCAGGATATTTTGAGTGAAGTTTTTAAAGAACTGAATTATAAAAATGAGGTCATCTTTTTTGACGATGGCGAAAAAGCATTAAGCTATCTAACATCAACAGAAATTGAGCCTTTTATCATTTTCTCTGACATAAATATGCCAAAACTAAGCGGTATAGAACTACGGGAAAAAATTCATCAAAATGAAGATTTAAGACTTAAATCAATTCCGTATTTGTTCTTTTCTACAAGTGCAGAACAAAGGCACGTTATAGATGCGTATTCAAAATCTATTCAGGGCTTTTTCGTGAAACCATCAAGTTATGCCGAAATAAAAGAAACAATTAAAACAATTGTAAGTTATTGGGAAGCATGTGTATCTCCAAACTATGTAAAATAGAATTTAAAGTTACAATTATTTCAAATCTTTCTTAATCACCAAATACTTCAAAGTAGTATCACCAACATTACTAATTCCGTGTTCAACATTTGACGGGCAATAAAAACTGGTATTTGGTCCTGCAACGGCAGTTTTTCCGTCAAGATAAAATTGAGCTGTTCCTTCGAGAATATAGAAAAACTCTTCTTCAACGTGATGATGCGGCGCATGTGTTGATTTTCCAGGTTCTACAATACTCATTTTGAGCGTATTTTCCTGAGTAAAATCTTTATTGGCAAACCAATATTGATAACCTACTTTGGTTTTTGTCGCTTTCTCTAACTCAAAGTGATTGACACAATTTTCGATGGTATATTTTTTATCGGTTGCGTTTGTCTCTTTTTTTACTTCTTGAGAAAAAGCAAATTGCTGAAAGAATAAAATAGCAATTACAGTTCTTATAAGGGTTGTTGTTTTCATTTTTTTTATTGTAATGTTACGAAAAAATGGAGGCTGTTGAATATTATATTTTAAAAGTGAGCTAAGAAAGTTGTATTTCTTTGACAAACTTAAATCATAATTTGTTTTTAAAAATCTTTCAATAAAGGATACACTTTTTTAAACTTTTTAAAAGAAACGTCATAAACACTTTTGTTTGCTACATTCGGAAAATAGGTTTTTCCGATTTTGTTTTCGCTTATTATCTCTTCGCCCTGAGATTTTAACCCTATCAGGACAGCGCCCCAGGAAGATCCTTCGATTGTTTGTGAGGTTTCAACCTGCATCTGAAAAATATCTGCTGTCATTTGTAGCCAAAGTTCACTTTTCCCAAATCCACCACTGGCCATTACTTTGATTTGTTTTCTTTTTTCAGGATCAGGAAGCAAAATTTTAGTGATTTGAAACAATCCAAATAAAATTCCTTCTAAAGTTGCGCGTACCAAATGTGCCTGCGTGTGTGTTATGTGCATGCCTAAAAGCGCTCCTTGTGCTGAGGCATCCCAAATAGGCGCTCTTTCTCCAAGTAAATAAGGTACAAAAAGCAAACCTTCAGAACCCGCAGGAATTTTTTCGGCTTCTTCAAAAAGAACTTCAAAAGACTGATCTGTTTTTAACAAAGCGTCACGGAGCCACTGCAAAATGATTGCGCCATTGTTTACAGCTCCTAACGTAAGATATTGGTCATTCATCAAATGGTAACATTGCGTACGCATTTGTTCGTCGAGATAAGGTTTATCAATAGGCAATCGTACTGCGCCGCTCGTACCAATTGTTAAGGCAATACAGCCTTTGTTCATGGCGCCTGTTCCGAGATTGGCTAAAGCGCCATCGCCACCACCAATTACATACAGAAAATCATCTGAAATTCCTTTGCATTGATGCGTGACCTCACAAATTGCTGATAATTGATGCCGTTTTATATTTAAGAAATCTAAAATTTCTGCATCCCATTGTAACGTATGAATGTTTAATAATCCGGTTCCCGAAGCCATTGAAGTATCTGTATAATATTCATTGGTAAGATGATGCCATACATATTCTTTGATACTGATGAATTTAAAAGTTCGGGAAAAAATTTCAGGATCAAATTCTTTGAACCATGCAATTTTGGCCATCGGAGAAAAAGGATGAATCGGAATTCCTGTTTTTTGATAAAAATTTTTCTCTTTATCAGAATTTTTAATCTTTTCGACAATTACAGCAGCTCTGTTGTCTGCCCATAAAATAGCGTCTGTTAATGGTTTCCCGGTTTCATCAATTGCGATAATACTTTGCATAGCCGAACTAAAACTAATAAACTGAGGCTTAATATCTTTTGTGATTTCGGTAATGCACTCTTTTACGGTTAGCAGAATCTCATGCGGGTTTTGAACACTCCACTCCGGTTTGGGATGATACATTTCATACGCCATAGAAATTTGACGGATCACATTTCCCTGCTTGTCAAAACAGACTGCTTTTGTGGCCGTGGTTCCAATGTCAATTCCTATATACAATGATTCCATTTCTTTTATTTGATCCATAAGTTTAAAACCAATACGCCAATTAATCCCATTACTCCAATAATTGTTTCCATAATTGTCCAGGTTTTAAAAGTATCTGAAACACTTATGCCAAAATATTCTTTAAACATCCAAAATCCGGTATCGTTTACATGAGAACACATTAAACTTCCGGCACCTATAGAAAGAACCATCAATTCCGGACTTACACCAGAGGCAATTACCAGCGGTTGTACAATACCTGCTGCAGTTAATCCGGCAACGGTAGCAGATCCTAATGCAATCCTAATTATTGTAGCAATGAGCCAGCCTAACAATAATGGAGAAAGCGATGAACTTTCGAAAAACGCACTCAAATCTGTTCCTATTCCGCTATCTATTAATACTTGTTTAAAAGCTCCTCCAGCGCCAATGATTAGAATGATCATCGTAGCAGAACTTAAAGCATTACCCGACTTATCCATGATATCCTGCATTTTGCGGCCACGAAAAATTCCTAATGTAAGTAGTGCAAAAAGTATTGCGATTAACATTGACGTGGTTGGATTTCCGATAAAAAGCAATACTGAACGCAAAGTGTTTGTTTCAGGCAATAGTAATTCACTAAATGTGGCAGCTGCCATTAAAAATACCGGAACTAATGCAGTCAGAATACTAATTGCAAAAGAAGGCATTTCGGCTTCTGTGAAAGTTTTACTGTCAAATAATCCTTTTGGAGGAAATGCTTTTATTTTTTTTATAAATTCAGGAAAAACAATGCCGGCAACAAAAAGTGCAGGAAGTGCAACCAAAATCCCATAGAGTAACGTTTTACCAATATCTGCTTTAAAAATCACTGCAATTGCTGTTGGCCCGGGATGCGGAGGCAAAAAACCATGCGTGATAGAAAGTGCTGAAGCCATTGCAATGCCCAAATAAATGATGGGTTGTCTGGTACTTTTGGCTACAGCAAAAATCATCGGAATCAAAATGATAAACCCTGCATTATAGAACATCGAAATTCCAACAGAGAAACCGGTAATAACCATTGCCCATTTAATATGCCTGATGCCAAATGACCGAATCATGACTGAACTTATACGCTGGGCAGCGCCGCTGTCTGAAAGCAAATTTCCTAATATAACTCCAAATGCAATAATCAAAATTAAAGAGCCTAACGTACTTCCTATTCCTTGCTGAATGGAATTAATTAAATCCGGAAAATTCATTTGCTTGGAAATTCCAACAAAAAAAGCGGCAATAATTAAGGAAATAAACGCATTGAGCTTAACAGCAGAAATAAGAATCAATAATAAAAGAATACCGGCAATCAGAATCAGTAGGGACATGAAATTTGAATATTAAGGATTAATAAGTATTCCAAACGAACTTTATAAAATCTTCCTGATGAAAGATTTTATTATTCATTTTTTTCTACAGCATGTCCTCCAAACTCGTTTCGAAGTGCGGCCACCACTTTTCCTGAAAATGTATCTGACATTTGAGAGCGATAACGCATCATTATTGAAAGGGCAATTACGGGAGTTGGAACACCTAAATCTAAAGCTGTTTCCAATGTCCATTTTCCTTCTCCTGAAGAATGCATAATACCTTTTATACCGTCTAGTTTTGCATCTTTTGAAAAAGCACTTTCCGTAAGTTCCATTAACCAGCTTCGCACCACAGAACCATGGTTGAATAGTTTTGCAGTTTTTTGAAAATCAATATCAAATTCTGAATGCTCAAAAACTTCAAAGCCTTCTGCAATAGACTGCATCATACCATATTCGATACCGTTGTGTACCATTTTAGTAAAATGACCACTTCCCGCTTCACCGGTATATAAAGATCCGTTTTCAACAGAAATATCCTTAAAAACTTCAGCCACATACTCAAAAACATCAGCATCTCCGCCTATCATGGTACAGGCACCGTTTAAAGCTCCTGAGGTTCCTCCTGAAGTTCCACAGTCTAAAAAATTAATTCCCTGCTCTTTAAGAAGTGCATATCGACGTTTCGAGTCTTTATAATTAGAGTTTCCTCCATCAATAATAATATCGTTTTTTGACAAATAAGGCAGTAAAGAAGTAATTACGGAATCTACTATTTCTCCCGCCGGAACCATTAACCAAATAACTTTTCGTTCCAGTAATTTTTCGCATAATTCTTTAACAGAAAGAGCGGTTTCAATTCCTTCATTACCAATTTTTGACACAAATTCAGTATTGACGTCCTGTGCCACAACCTGATAATTATTTCGTTTTAAATTTAATGCGAGATTAAATCCCATTTTCCCTAATCCGATTATTCCTATTTGCATTGTTTTTATTTTACAGTTTGCTTCGTAAAAATATTACTTTCTTTACTTTTAATTTCGTCATTTTGAATTTAATATTTTAAATAATAAAATTTGATTGAAAGCCGCTATAAAAAACATTAGAAATGAGTTTTCTTGTCTGCACTAGCCAAAACTAAGATGCTTTTATGATGGTGAAGAAGCCTTCAGGTATCTAAAATCTATACCTGGCAGGAAGAAAAAAGGCAATAAAAAATTAAAAAACAATCTTTCTATTATAAAAACATAAACCTAATTTCCTTATAAATAAAGGCTTCAGAAGCTTTTATAAGATACCTTATGGTACAATAAGAAAATATTATAATAGAATTATAGTATAATTAGAAAAACCGCCATACATTTGCCTAACAGTGTTAAACAATTTAATACTCATTAAAAATGGCAAGTAAAGATCGTATTTTAAGACAAAAAGAAGAGACAAGAAGTAACATTCTTGAGGCTGCTTATGCTATCGTCAAAGAAGAAGGATGGCAAGGTCTGAGTATGAGAAAGATTGCTGACAAGATTGAATACACTGCTCCTATTATCTACGAATATTTTTCTAATAAGGATGCTATTTTAAATGAACTAACCGGTAAAGGGTTTATTAAATTATCTAAAGAGCTTCAGGAAGCCAGAGGAAGATTTGAAAAACCGGAAGATCAACTGGAAGCTATGTGGATGGCTTATTGGGATTTTGCTTTTACAGATACTGAAATGTATCAGGTTATGTTTGGTGTGCAAATGAACTGTTGTTCGCAACAATGCTCTGCTGCAGAAGCGCCTTATAAATTATTTACTTCGGTGATTGCTGAAATTATGAAAAAGAGCAATCCGAGTGCTGAAGTAATTAAACAAAAGTATTTTACTTTCTTTTCTGTTATTCATGGTTTGATCGCTATTAATATCATCAACAGAAGTGAAATTATGGAAACCATAAACAATCAAATCTTAAAAGATGCGATTGGAGGAATCATAAAATCAATACAATAAAAAAAATTTCATAATTACTTAACAGTGATAAATGATTTAATAGAGTAATATAAAAGTACTTTTGCATATTACTTCCCAGCATAAATAAAGTAACATAGCACTTTTTTTTACTATTTTACTTAACAGTGATAAATAATTTAATACCGATTATAAATACTTAATTGGAAGGCATAATTATATGAATTTTTGCACCAATTTACTTAACAACGTTAGATAATTTAATAGAATTAAAATGAATACCACCAATACTATAAAAGAGAGAATGTTAAACAACGAGAATTTCCAACAAATTAAAACCAATAGAAAAATGAAAAATGTAATTATAACCAGCTTTATTCTGGCTCTGGTACTTGCTAGTTGTGCCGATAAATCGCAAGCTCCGGCTCCACCGCCACCTCCGGTTTTACCTGTTGCCGCTATCACAATTGAAAACACTACTACTGATAATGAATATCCTGCCTCTATACAAGGAACTGTTGACGTTGAAATTCGTCCGCAAGTAAGTGGAAACTTAGATCGCGTTTTAGTAGACGAAGGTGCTTATGTATCTAAAGGACAATCTTTATTCAAAATAAACGAAAGACCTTACCGTGAGCAATTAAACAATGCATTGGCTAGTCTTCACGCTTATGAAGCAGCTTTAATCAACGCTCAGTTAGAAGTTGATAAATTAACTCCTTTAGTTCAAAACAAAGTAGTTTCTGATTATCAGTTAAAAACTGCTAAAGCTTCTCAAAAAATTGCTGCTGCAAATATTGAACAAGCTAAAGCAATGGTAGCATCTGCAAAAATTAACTTAGGATATACAAATGTGACAGCTCCAGTAAGTGGTTACATTGGAAGATTACCTAAAAAACAAGGAAGTTTAGTTTCTGCATCTGATGTTGAGGCTTTAACAACACTTTCAGACGTTCATGAAGTTTTTGCTTATTTCTCTTTAGGAGAAACAGATTTCATCAACTTTAAATCACAATACGCAGGAAACTCACTTGGAGATAAAATAAAACACTTACCTCCGGTTTCTTTAATATTAGCTGATAACAATGCTTATCCTCAAACAGGAAAAATCGACATGGTAGATGGTCAATTTGATAAAACTACCGGTGCCATTACTTTAAGAGCGACTTTCCCTAACAAAAACGGAACATTACGTTCTGGAAACACAGGAAGAATCAGATTAGGAATTCAGCACGACGATGCGATTTTGGTTCCACAATCGGCTACAATAGAAATGCAGGATAAAATCTTCGTTTTTACTTTAAGCAAAGACAACAAGGTTAACAAAATGCCAATTACGGTTATTGGAAAAAGCGGAACAAACTATCTTATTAAAGATGGTGTAAAATCTGGCGATCAAATCGTATTAAGCGGTGTTGATAAACTTCAGGAAGGACAAGTAATTCAACCTGAAAAATCAGCTACAAAAGTTGCCGAAATAACTAACAAAAAATAATTTTTACGAAAATGTTCAAAATATTTATACAAAGACCCGTTTTAGCAACCGTTATTTCCATTTTATTGGTGATATTAGGTATACTTGGTCTTACGAAATTACCTTTACAACAGTTTCCTGATATTGCGCCGCCATCGGTTTTGGTAACGGCAGTTTATCCGGGAGCGAACGCAGAAACGGTTTTACGTTCTGTTGCGCCTTCACTTGAAGAGTCTATAAATGGTGTTGAAAACATGACTTACATGAGTTCAACAGCGAGTAATGATGGTACTTTAGCCATTACTGTTTTCTTTAAATTAGGAACTGATGCTGACCAGGCTGCAGTAAACGTGCAAAACAGAGTTGCACAAGCTACAAGCCAGTTGCCTGCAGAGGTTGTTCAGCAAGGTGTAACAACTGCGAAACAACAAAACAGTTTTATCATGGCGATTGGTATGTATACAGAAGATGAATCGAAATACGATCAGACTTTTGTTGCCAATTATGCTCAAATTAATATTATTCCTGAGATTAAACGTATTCCGGGAGTTGGTGCCGCCAGTATTTTTGGTGGTGTAAAAGATTACTCAATGAGAGTTTGGTTAAATCCAACTCAAATGTCTACTTACAATGTTACGCCAAACGAAGTTATGGCAGCTATTCAGGACAAAAGTTTAGAAGCTGCTCCGGGTAAATTTGGAGAAAGAAGTAAGGAAGTTTTTGAATATGTAATTAAATACAAAGGAAAGCTAACCAAACCAGAAGATTATCAAAATATTGCAATTCGTTCTAATGCCGACGGTTCTGTCCTTCGCTTAAGAGACGTTGCAAGAGTTGAACTTGGTGCTTATTCTTATAACAGTTTAACACGTTTAAATGGTAAAAAAGGAATCGTAATTGGAGTTATTCAATTAGCGGGTTCTAACTCAAATGATATTCAGGTTGCGATAAATAAATTGATGGTTAAAGCATCAAAAGATTTTCCTCCTGGCATTAAACACAATATTTTCTATAGCACAAAAGTATCTTTAGATCAATCAATCGATCAGGTAAAACATACTTTATTAGAAGCTTTTATATTAGTATTTATTGTGGTATTTATCTTCTTGCAAGATTTTAGATCAACATTAATTCCGGCCATTGCTGTACCTGTAGCAATTTTAGGAACGTTCTTCTTCATGCAATTATTCGGATTTTCGATCAACCTTTTAACGCTTTTCGCTTTAATTCTGGCGATTGGTATTGTGGTAGATGATGCAATTGTGGTTGTCGAAGCCGTGCACGCTAAAATGGAGCATAAACATTTGTCTCCAAAAATAGCGACACATGAAGCAATGCACGAAATTACGGGTGCTATTATCTCGATTACGCTGGTAATGGCTGCTGTATTCCTGCCGGTCGGTTTTATGGAAGGCTCAACAGGAGTTTTCTATCGTCAGTTTGCTTTTACGATGGCAATTGCAATTGTAATTTCGGCCGTAAACGCTTTAACTTTAAGCCCTGCCCTAGCCGCTTTATTCTTAAAGGATAATCACGGTGAACACGAAGGAGATGCTCCATACGTGAAAAAAGGATTTAAAGAGAAATTCTTTAACGGATTCAACAAAAGTTTTGACTCATTAACAAACCGTTATGTTGGCGGATTAAAATTCTTAATTCGTAACAAATGGGTAAGTTTAGGCGGATTGGCTTTAATTACTTTCGCTACTGTTGTAATGGTTAAAACAACTCCATCAGGATTTATTCCAACAGAAGATCAAGGATTTATTGCAATTGCCGTAAATACGCCTTCAGGAACATCTTTAGACGGAACTCAAAAAGTAATGACTCAGGCAGAAAATACTTTAAGAGCTTTAAATTCATCACGATTTGTAACAGCGATTTCAGGTTTCAACTTGTTAACGAATTCTACAAGTCCATCATCAGCAGTTGTTTTCGTATTGCTTAAACCAAACGAAGAACGTGGCGATGTTAAAAATATCGATGAAATCATGAATGAAGTTCGTGGCAAATTAGGCGCGATTTCAGGAGGAAGTTTCTTCGTATTTAGTTTCCCAACCGTTCCTGGTTTCAGTAACGTTGAGGCTTTAGATTTGGTTCTTCAGGATAAAACCGGTGGTAAACTGGATAAGTTTAGTGGAATCTCTCAAAACTTTATCGGAGAATTGATGAAACGTCCTGAAATAGCAGTTGCTTTTACAAGTTTCAAGGCTGATTATCCTCAATTACAATTGGATATTAATGATGCAAAAGCAGATCAGTTAGGCGTAAAAGTCAAAGATATTCTGCAAACCATGCAAGCTTATTTTGGTAGCGCGCAGGCATCAGATTTCAATAGATTTGGTAAATATTACAGAGTTGTTGTTCAGGCTGATATTGCAGACAGAGCAGATCCATCAGCAATTGATCGTGTATTTGTAAAAAACAAAAATGGCGAAATGGTTCCGTTAAATACTTTGGTAAAACTAAGCCGTATTTATGGTTCTGAAACAGCATCAAGATATAATTTATTTAACTCAATTGGTATAAATGCAATTCCGAAACCTGGATTTAGTTCCGGAGATGCCATCAAAGCAATTGAAGAAGTAGCAGCACAACAATTACCTGCGGGCTACGGATTTGAATTCTCAGGACAAACCCGTGAAGAAATTTCTTCAGGAGGTCAATCGGCAACAATTTTCTTACTGTGTTTGATATTCGTCTATTTCTTACTTGCCGCACAGTATGAGAGTTACATCCTGCCTTTAGCAGTAATTCTATCAATCCCTGCAGGTATATTTGGAGTTTTCGTAGCCATTGGTTTAACTGGAATTGAAAATAACATTTATGTTCAGGTTGCACTGGTAATGCTTATTGGACTGCTCGCTAAAAATGCCATTTTGATTGTCGAATTTGCCGTTCAAAAACGAAAATCCGGTCAGGCATTAGTAAAAGCATCCATAGATGCAGCAAAATTACGTTTACGACCAATTATCATGACATCTCTTGCCTTTGTTGTGGGATTAATCCCGATGATGAGCGCAACAGGACCGTCAGCACAAGGTAACCACTCTATTAGTATTGGTGCCGCCGGAGGTATGATATCAGGAGTAATTCTTGGGTTGTTAATCATCCCGGTTTTATTCATCGTCTTCCAACATTTACAAGAAAAGGTTTCTGGAAAACCAGTAGCCGTAATTCATAACGAAGAAAAATAAAAATGGAAAATTATATAACGACAATACTGGTGACCATTATAACGGGCATCGTTTACATATCCTACAAGATTTCTAAAGATCTGGACAGCAGAAAAGATACTTGTACTGAAATTTAATGACAACATATAAAATGAAAAAGTATATAACCAAAATTGTGATGATCGCTATTTTGATCGCCACAGTAATATCCTGTAAGGTTTCGAAGGATATTGAAACTCCAAAAGATGCATTTCCTGAAAATTTCAGGAATGCATCAACTTCAACCGATACAACAAGTATTGCTGATTTGGAGTGGAAAAATTTCTTTACAGAAAAAGATATTATTCAATTGATTGATAGCGCGGTGGCCAGAAATAACGATTTACAAATCGCTACAAAAAACATCGAAATTGCACAATACAGATTCACACAATCTAAATGGGGAAATGTTCCTCAGGCCAATTTATTTGTAAATGCAAGTACAAGCAATCCGTCTGACAATAGTTTTACAGGAATGAACCTGAACCAGGCTTTAGGTCAAAAACATATTGACGATTATTCTGCAGGAGTTTCACTTTCTTGGGAAGCTGATATTTGGGGAAAAATCCGCAGTCAGAAAAAAGGTGCTTATGCAAGTTACCTTCAATCTGAAGAAGTAAAAAAAGCGTTGCAGACTAATATTGTTGCGAATGTTTCTAAAGGATATTATAATCTTTTGATGTTAGACGCGCAATTGGATATCGCTAAGAAAAATGTACAACTAAACGATAGTACAACCAATATAATCAAACTAAAATTTGATGCCGGACAAGTTACTTCGTTAGGAATTCAACAATCTGAAGCACAAAAATTAACTGCTGCACAATTGATTCCTTTATTAGAGCAAAATATTGCTATTCAGGAAAATGCTTTGAGTGTTTTGACAGGATCATTTCCAAATTCAAAACAAAGAAGTATTAAATTAAGTTCAATTGAAGTAAAAAACAATACAGCAATCGGAATTCCGTCTTCATTAGTAAGCAGAAGACCTGATGTAAAAAGTGCTGAATTGGCTTTAAAAGTTGCCAATGCAAACGTGGGAATCACAAAAGCAGATTTGTATCCTTCGCTTAAAATTACCGCTCAAGGCGGAGTAAATTCGTTCGAAACCAGCAATTGGTTCAATATTCCGGCTTCATTATTCGGAACTGTTGCAGGAGGTTTAACACAACCTTTATTGAACAATAAAAGAGTTCGAACTCAATATAATATTGCTGTAGCCGAAAGAGAAAAAGCAGTTTTAAATTTCAGACAATCGGTTTTAGTAGCCGTTAGTGAAGTTTCAGACGCTTTAGTAAAAGTAGAGAAATTACAGCAGCAGGAATCTTTCCTTAAAGAAAGAGTAAAAACCTTGCAGCAAGCCATTAAAAATTCGAATTTGTTATTCAAAAACGGAATGGCAGAATACCTTGAAGTTTTATCTGCGCAATCTAATTTATTGCAAAGCGAGCTGGAACTGGCAAACATAAAAAGAGAGCAACTTTCTGCTAATACCGAATTATATCGTGCATTAGGCGGCGGTTGGAGATAATACCCGTTTATTTAATTATTTATTTGAGATGCGCTGCGAGACTTCGGTTTTGCAGCGTTTTTTTTTGTTGTTAGAATGCAGATTAAACAGATTCGCGATGCGAAGACGCGGATTTGAACGGATTTTTTTTAATCAAAGTTGTGTCATTTCGACCGGAGGAGACCCGAGCGATAGCGAACAGGCGAAGCAAATCACATAACGTTTACACGTAATACTTTCCCTTTTGGATGTGATTTACAGCTCGTAGCTCTCTGGATGTGATTTCTCCCTCCGGTCGAAATGACACAAAATACGATTATTATCCAAAAAAATAAAACTTCCAATCTTTCCTCTTTATTCTTTCCTCTTTATTCTTTCCTCTTTATTCTTTCCTCTTTATTCTTTCCTCTTTATTCTTTCCTCTTTATTCTTTCTTCTTTCCTCTTTCCTCTCCCCTCTCCCATTCAAAAATCTAAAATCAACTTCTGTCCCAAATGCCCCTAAAAAAGTCGCAAACATGTATTAAAATAAAAAAATAAGAATTGTAAGTTTGTAATACATTAACTAATAACTATTTAATATTAAACCAATGAAAAAAGCAAAAATTATTTTTTGGATTACTACTATTCTTATTTTTTTATTTGAAGGCGTTATGCCGGCACTTACTTCTCAAAGTGAATTAGCAAAAGAAGGAATTAAACATTTGGGATATCCTGAGTATTTTGGGAATGCTTTGGTTGTTTTCAAAATTCTGGGCGTTTTGGTTTTAGTAATTCCACAAGTTTCAAATCGTGTTAAAGAATGGGCTTATGCCGGTTTTGCTTTCGATTTTATATTCGCTTCAATAAGTCATTTTGCGGTTGACGGAATTGGTTTTGAAGGCTTTTTTCCTTTAATCGTTTTATTGATTCTGGTAATTTCTTATGTGTACCATCATAAAATTGAGCGTTACAAAAACATCGCTTTGTAAATTCAGAAAACGATGATAGAGGTTTTTAAAACAAATGTTCAGGAAGTCGAGCACTCTCAAATGATTGTGGGAAAGCTTCTTGAACATTTCCCAAATAGTATCATCAATTTCGATCTCGAAGATTGCGACAAGATCTTGCGAATTCACGCTTCATCAATTTCAAATCATAAAATTATCGAATTGCTCAATTCGTACGGATACCATTGCGAAGTTCTTTTATAAATTATTCAAAACCTTAAAACTTTAACTGTCAGAGTTTTAATATATAATTGTAAATTTGGGTTATCAATCATTAAAATCAATCAACAAATGAATATACCTAAGAATCATCAGACAGTAATGCCGTATTTAATTTTAAACGATGCATTAAAATTTATAGATTTTACGAAAAATGTTTTTAATGCCGTAACATTACAAGCTCCTCATTTGAGAGAAGACGGAACGGTACAGCATGCTGAAATTACCTTAAGCGGAAGTACAATTATGGTAACCAATGTAACCAAAGAGTGGAAACAAGAAACGGCAAATTTGTTTGTATATGTTCCCAATGCCGATGAAAGTTTTAATAAAGCAATTGAACACGGTGCCGAAATACTGATGGGATTAAGCAATCAGGATTACGGAAGAACTTGTGGGGTAAAAGATCCGTTTGGAAATGTGTGGTGGATAACATCTGTAGATAAACTTACAATCTAAATGAAAAATGAAAGCAACAGTTCAAAAAAATATTGTTGAAACATTTAAAAAACTAAACGAAAGTGTTTCTTCTTTTTCACAGGAAGAATTTAATATTGCTCCGTATAAAGGAAGCTGGACCGCAGGACAAACTGTTGAGCATATTATTAAGGCCTGTTCCGGTTATCCTAAATTATTTGCCGGAAATAAGAAAAATACCATTCGAAAACCTGATGACAATATCAAAGAACTTGAAGGCATTTTTTTAAACTTCAATATAAAAATGGATTCTCCTGATTTTCTTAAACCTGAGATTATCGACTATAATAAAAATTCTCAAACTTTAGCTTTGCTTAAAATAGAATCGGAATTATTAAACAGCTGCGAAACGTATGATTTAACGTTGACATGTCTGGATTTTCAACTTCCCCATTTTGAACAATTCACGATTTACGAATGGATTAGTTTTGCTCTTTTTCATGCTCAAAGACACACCAAACAACTCAATGCTATTTTGCATTACATGACAGAATTATAAAAGATATTATATGAAATCAAAAACCGGAGCTGTATTTTTATCAGGATTAATTTCTGGTACACTCGACATTCTTGCAGCCATTTTTTTCTACGCTATTGTTTTTCAAAAAACAACTGCCATAAAAATTCTACAATCTATTGCAAGCGGTGTTTTTAAAAAAGAAGCTTATACAGGCGGAGCACAAATGACATGGTACGGATTAGGTTTTCATTTTATTATTGCCATCCTTTTTGCGTGGTTCTATTTTACGATTTATCCTTATCTCCCATTTTTAAAAAAGAATGCATTATTGTCCGGAATTATTTATGGTATTTTTGTCTGGATTGTAATGAATCTGATTGTTTTGCCAATTGTATTTCCGTTATTGCCTGAAAAGCATTTCGACTTTCCGTTGATTTTATCTGTATTGATTTTAATCTTTTGCATCGGATTTCCAATCGCGTTTATTGCTCGTAAATATTATATTTCAATACGATAATTTTAAATGCTTTAGTTTTTTAAACACATAGAAACATAGATTTTTGAGGTGAAAAAGGCGTTTCACTTGTCTAAACAAACATAGTAAAGAACAGGTGAAACCTGAAATCTGAAACAAAAAAAACCTGAAACAAAAAAAGCGACACCAATATTGGTGTCGCTTTTTTTATATGATTAAAACTTATTGCTAAACTTTTCTTCTTCCGCTAATTAATGAAAGTATAAATAATACAATAAATATGAAGAATAAAACTTTTGCAATACTAGCGGCTCCGGCAGCAATTCCTCCAAAACCAAATATTCCCGCTACTATAGCTAGAATAATAAAAATGACTGTCCAACGTAACATATGATTTATTTTTAAGTTTATAAAATGACTTATTTAGTCTGTTTGTTATATCAAATTTCTTTCTTAAAAACAGCTTCGTTTAACTCTATCCAATTTTTTTTTATCGCAAAAAAATATGATACACAATAAATTTTAAATTTTAGTAAAAGTTTCATAATTAAACATTTAACTTTATAGAATTTCCATAAAAACGCATTTGAGTTAATTTTTTAGTGGATTGGATTAATCGACACTTCATGTAAATTTTAATTTTATATCAAATAAGAATAAGGAAGAATTTTACAAAAGGAAGTAACCATTTTTAAAGCCCTTTTTTATATTTATTATAGAGCTGCTAATAAAAAATTGCGGTTGCTAATGTGAACTTAAACGACTTATTAAACGAACTAAAAAGAATCCTCATGAAAGCAATATCTAACAAATCGAAAATCGTTTTCTTATCGACTTTTCCACCAACTCAATGT
Source organism: Flavobacterium sp. LC2016-13 (assembly GCF_009707955.1). Lineage (GTDB taxonomy): Bacteria > Bacteroidota > Bacteroidia > Flavobacteriales > Flavobacteriaceae > Flavobacterium. The sequence continues at coordinate 487,215 of NZ_WMDQ01000003.1, forward strand.
GGAATAGCTACTTATACGCAGGATACAATAAAAGGAATTACCGATGTATTTGGTAAATCTATAGCTTGTGAAATTTGTGAATTGGTTGATAAACCAAATGCAAACTCAACACAGGCCTTTACTTTAAACACAAAAAACAGAGAAGACTATACTCGAGTTGCTGAGGAAATTAATGCTGACGAAAATGTCAAATTAGTTCATATTCAACATGAATTTGGTTTATTTTCAGGGAACTACGGAGATCATTTATTAGATTTCTTAAATGTGATCAAAAAACCCGTAACGTTTACATTTCACACCGTGCTTCCTGGTCCTAATGACGAATTAAGAACATTTGTAAAATTGCTTTTAAGCTACAGTAATTCAGTATTTGTGATGACCAACAGATCTGAAGAAATATTAATTAATGATTACGAAATTCCAAAAGAATATATCACTACTATTTCTCACGGAACTCACGTTGTGGTTTACGAAGCACCGGAAACTGCTAAGGCAAAATTTGGAATCGAAGACAGAACCGTACTTTCTACTTTCGGTCTTTTAGGCGAAGGAAAAAATATTGAAACCGGTTTAAGAGCTTTAGGTAAAATTGTCGAAAACACGCCAAATGCACTTTATTTAATTATTGGAAGAACACATCCAAATTTAATTATCGATGGCGTAGATACGTATCGTGAAAAACTAGAAAGCATAGTTGATGAATTAAACTTACACAACAATGTTCGTTTCATAAATCAATATCTTGAAACAGAGGAACTTTTAGAATATCTACAGGCAACTGATATTTATATGTTTACCTCAAAAGATCCAAATCAGGCGGTAAGCGGCACATTTTCTTATGCCATGAGTTGCGCCTGCCCGATTGTAGCTTCAAAAATTCCGCATACAAAAGAAGTACTAACAGAAGATTCAGGGATTTTAGTTGATATTGGAGATGAAAATCAATTTGCTCAAGCTGCCATTAAACTGCTTAATGACGAAAATCTAAGAGAAGAAATGGGGAAAAATGCTTTCAGAAAAACCAGAGCATCTTCTTGGGAAAACATCGGTATTGCACACATGAATACCTATAAAAAATTAATGGATAAATCATCTGATGTTAAATTCAGTTATCCGTCAATTCAATTAGCGCACGTCAAAAAAATGACGACAGAACTTGGAATTATTCAGTTTAGTAAAATTTCTATTCCTGATCTTGAGTCCGGTTATACTTTAGATGATAATGCCCGTGCTTTGGTTGCAATTTGTATGCACTATAAATTAACCGAAGACAAAGATGATTTACCATACATTTTAATTTATCTTGACTTTATAGAACGTTGCCAGAAACCAAAAGGTAATTTCATGAACTATGTCGATCAAAATAATCGTGAACATATCGAGCAAAATGAAGAAGTCAATTTAGAAGATTCAAATGCACGCGGAATCTGGGCTTTAGGAACTGTAGTTTCTATCGGAAACATATTGCCGGAATCTATTACTAAAAAAGCCTCTAAATGTTTGTTAAACTCCTTAAAATGGGCCGAAAGTATTCAGTCGCCACGTTCTATTGGTTTTGCAACAAAAGGTTTGTATTTATATCATAACGCTGTTCCTAATTTATATGTAGCGGCTATTATCAATAAATTGAATGCAAAATTGTTGTCTAATTATGAAATTCATGCTACAAAAGACTGGAAATGGTTCGAAAATTATATGACTTACGGTAACGGAATTTTACCTGAATCGATGTTGTATGCTTATTTGGTAACCAATAAACCAATCTATAAAAAAGTGGCTCTGGAATCGCTGGATTTCCTGATTTCGAAAACTTATAATGGCGATAATTTCAAAGTAATTTCAAACAACGGCTGGTATCACAAAGATTCTGAACCACACGGATATGGCGAACAACCAATTGATGTTTCGTACATGATTCAGACTTTAAATTCATTTTACAGTGCGTTTAAAAATCCGGAGCATAAACAACAAATGAAAATTGCATTTAACTGGTTTTTAGGTAAAAATCATTTAAACCAAATTATGTACAATCCCGTTAGCGGAGGCGGATATGATGGTTTAGAAAAAGAAAATGTAAACTTAAATCAGGGAGCAGAATCTACGGTTTGTTATTTAACTGCCCGATTAATAATGGAAAATCTTAAATTATCAGAAAGCAAAGTGATTCCGCTTATGAAAGCTAAAACAGGAGTTGCTATTAATCAATAAATTTTTAACTAATTATATATTCCAAAAAACTAAATTTTCTACTATTACCCTAAAATCCCTTTCTCACAAAGGGATTTTTTGTTTTTTATATCTAACAGAATCATCAAATTTTTAGTCTTTTTTAAATCACCTGCTTTAATCGTTTTAAAAATAAGCATTAAATATTTTGCCTATCTACTAATAGGTAGTATCTTTGTTGAAAATTTTATTGCTATGAAAACAAGAGAAGTAATTATAGACAAAGCAGATCAGTTTATTAGAAACAAAGGGTATAATGCCTTTAGTTTCAAGGATATTTCTAATGATATAGGCATCAAAACCGCTTCAATTCATTATCATTTCCCTACAAAATCAGATCTTGGTGTAGCAACAATAAAAGAACATATTGCCAGAACTCAGGCTTTAAAGGAAAAAGTTGCCAATGAATCTCCATTAATAAAACTGGAAGCTTTCTTGGCCGTTCAGACACAAATAAAAAAAGAAAATAAAGTCTGTATTGTGGGTTCATTAGCAACAGACTTAAATACACTTGACGAATCCATAAAAACAGAATTAAAACTATTTGCCCAAATCGTAATAACCTGGCTAACGGAAGTTTTAACCGAAGGAAAAGAGCTTAAAATTTTTGATTTTGAAATGGCTCCAAGAACAAAAGCAATAATGATAATAACGAATATGGTTGCCATTGTGCAGCTTTCAAGACTTACAAACGATAATGATTTTGAATTGGTAAGAGAAACAATATTAACAGAATTAAGACCTAAGCAATAATGAAAAGAGTAGTAATAACAGGATTAGGAGCTGTAACTCCTATTGGAAATAATGTTCAGGAATACTGGAATTCCTTAATTAACGGAGTTAGCGGTGCAGCTCCAATAACAAAATTTGACACCACACAATTTAAAACCAAATTTGCATGCGAAGTTAAAAACTTTGATGCCCAACATATTTTTGAAAAAAATGAAATCAGAAAATACGATCTCTTTACGCAATACGCATTGTATGTAACAGATGAAGCCGTAAAAAATGCAAACATAGATTTTGATTCTTTAGATAAAAACAGAATTGGCGTTATATGGGGTTCCGGCGACGGTGGGGTTTCTACTTTTGAAGAACAAATTGGAGAATACAAATTAGGCAACGGAACACCAAGATTTAGTCCGTTTTTCATTCCAAAAAGAATTATCAATATCGCTTCAGGAGCTATTTCTATAAAATACGGTCTTCGAGGCATTAATTATACCACAGCTTCAGCTTGTTCTGCCAGTAATACAGCCATTATTGATGCCTTTAATTACATTCGTTGGGGCAAAGCAGATATGATTATTAGCGGCGGTTCTGAAGCTTCTATTTCAGAATCTTCAATTGGCGGCTTTAATGCTTCAAAAGCGTTGTCGACATTAAATGATGATTTTACTAAAGCCTCACGTCCTTTTGATGCAACCAGAGACGGATTTGTTTTGGGCGAAGGCGCTGGCGCAGTTATATTGGAAAGCTATGAACATGCAATAAAAAGAAATGCTGTAATTCTTGCTGAAATTGTTGGTGGCGGATTAGCCGGAGATGCTTATCATTTAACAGGAACACATCCTGATGGCGAAGGTGCCATTTTAGGAATGCAGCTTGCGCTTGAAGAAGCTGAAATTACACCGGACAAAATTGATTATATCAATGCACATGCAACCTCTACTCCAACCGGAGATTTAAGCGAACTTAAAGCTATGGAAAAAGTATTTGGTATTAATCCAAATGCAAATATTAGTGCAACAAAATCAATGACAGGACATTTACTCGGTGGCGCCGGAGCAATTGAAGCTATTGCTTGTATAAAAGCAGTTCAGGAAAACATAGTGCCACCAACAATAAATACGCAAAACATAGAACCGGACTTTTTAAACAAGTTTAATCTAACACTTGGAAAAGCACAATCGAGAACTGTGAATTATGCCATGAGCAATACATTTGGTTTTGGCGGACATATAGCGAGTTCAATCTTTAAAAAATTTACAGAATAATGTAATGCTGCATTTTACAGCTTAATTAAATAAAACTCAATTTCAAAAAATCCCTTTCACGTAAAGGGATTTTTTTTGTTTTTAAAAGATTTGAGTAACGTCAACTTATAGCAATTATTGTATAGTTATGTTAATTATATAAACATCCAAAAAAGTTGTGTAAGAATTTTTGTTAACTAATGAGGTAATTTTATTTAAAAATAACGAAGGAAAATTAAATATGTTAAATATTGATTTTCAGAATTCTAAACTCACCTAAAACATACTATTGTGATTGCAAACTTAAAAAATACCTTCGCAGATATAGGAAATGCAACTTTGTTTGCAAAGCAGTTTTTTAAGGAAGTTTTTATACCTCCTTATGAGGCCAGACAATTTGTAAAACAATGTTATATTATAGGATATAAATCATTGCCTTTGGTTGCGATCACAGGCTTTATTATGGGCTTGGTACTTACGCTGCAATCAAGACCAACTTTGGTAAAATTTGGAGCAGAATCCTGGTTACCGGGAATGGTAGCACTTTCGTTAATTCGTGAAATTGCTCCTGTAATTACAGCTTTAATTTGTGCGGGAAAAATATCATCAGGAATTGGTGCCGAATTAGGTTCGATGAAAGTAACAGAGCAAATTGATGCGATGGAAGTTTCTGCTATTAATCCGTACAATTATTTGGTTGTAACACGCATTTTAGCCTGTACATTAATGGTTCCATTATTAGTATTTTTTGCTGATGCAGTGGGAATTATAGGCGGGTATATTGGAATCAATATTCATGGCGACGTTAACTTTTATCGCTATCTCACACAAATTCTCCAATCATTAGCATTTCTGGATCTTATTCCGGCAACGATAAAGACTTTTTTCTTTGGATTTTTTATTGGAATGATTGGATGTTATAAAGGATTTAACGCCACAAATGGAACTGAAAGTGTTGGAAAAGCAGCAAACTCAGCCGTTGTAACTGCTTCTTTAGCCATTTTTATAATTGATATGGTAGCTGTACAAATAACCGACTTATTTTTTTAAAGATGATTAAGGAAGAAAAAAATATAGAGAAAGAACCAAAAGTTAAAAGCAAAGCTCCCATAATCGAGATTAAGAATTTGCACAAAACATTTGGTAAAAATAATAAGATCTTAAAAGGAGTAAATCTTACTGTAAATCAAGGTGAAGATTTGGTGATTTTAGGCCGTTCAGGTTCAGGAAAATCAGTAACTATAAAATGCATTGTAGGTTTAATTGAACCGGACAAAGGCGAAATTAAAGTTTTTGATGAAAACGTTTTGAATCTTAAAAAAAGTGAACTAAACGAAATCAGAGTCCGAATTGGGTTTCTGTTTCAAAGTGGCGCTTTATATGATTCAATGTCGGTTCGTGAAAATTTAGCCTTCACTCTAAAAAAACATAAAAGAGATTTAACTCCGGAAGAAGTTGAAGCTGAAGTTGTTGAAGCACTTGATAATGTTGGTCTAAGCGATGCCATAAACAAAATGCCATCTGAATTATCCGGTGGAATGCAAAAGAGAATTGGCTTGGCAAGAACCCTAATTCTGAAACCTGAAATTATTTTATACGACGAACCAACAACCGGTTTAGATACAATAACATCAAGAGAAATCAGTGAATTAATATTAGATATAAAACACAAACGTAAAACAACATCGATCATTATTACACACGATATGGCTTGCGCCAAACTTACTGCAGACCGCATTATGGTGCTAAAAGATGGTGTAATACACGCTGAAGGAACTTACGAAGAATTAGAGGAAAGTGAAGACGAATGGGTACGCTCATTTTTTGAATAAAACTTAAAAATAAAAATAGAAATCATGGATAAGCAATCTGGATATACTTGGAAATTAGGAATGTTTGTAACAGTTGGATCGTTGCTTTTTATAATAGCAATCTACTTCATCGGAAAACAAAAAAATCTATTTGGATCAACATTTCATATCACATCTCAATTTAAAACGGTTAGCGGTTTAGAGGTGGGAAATAATGTTCGTTTTTCAGGAATCAATATTGGAACAGTCGAAGAAATCAGGCTAATAAACGATTCTTCTGTTGTGGTTTCAATGGTTATTAAAGATGACGTTCGCGAATTTATAAAAACAGATGCTCGTGCCAGTATTGGTTCTGACGGATTAATGGGCGATAAAGTTCTAACTATTTCTCCGGGTGTTAAATCTCAAAAAATAGTTGAAAATAATGGTGCAATCGCTTCTGTAAACGGAATAGAAATGGCTGACCTTATGAAAAGCGTTAAGAAAAGTGTAGACAATGTGGGTGTAATTTCTGATGAGTTAGCGATTTTCAGCCATAGCATGAATAACGGTAACGGTGCATTAGCCAGATTAGTCCGCGATGAAAAAATGGCTAATAGCGTTTCGAATACGCTTAATAATTTAGAATCCGGTACAAAAGGCTTTAGTCAAAATATGGAAGCAGCAAAAAGCAACTTCTTATTTAAAGGTTATTATAAAAAGAAAGAAAAAGAGAAAAAGAAAAAAGAAGAAGAACTGAAAGAGAAAAAAGAAGAAGAACAGAAAAAAGCTGAAAAAGCAAAAGAAGAGAAAGAAGAAAAAGCCAAAGAAGATAAAGAAAAAGCCGAAGCCGATAAAGCAAAAAAGTAATTTAAATATACGCCTATGAATTTCTCATATAAAAACATTGCCATCAAAACACTCAAAGTGTTGGGAATAGCAATAGCATCTATTTTGCTATTGCTATTTCTCATTCCGTTACTTTTTCCCGGAAAAGTAGCTTCTGAAGTAAAAAAAATTGCAAACGAGAGATTAGATACAAAAATGGAATTCTCGAAATCGAGACTTTCGTTTTTTACGCATTTTCCATCATTAACCGTTTCGCTTGATGATTTGTCGCTTACAGGATCTGCTCCTTTTCGTAATGATACTTTGCTTAAAGCAGATCAGGTTGCGTTTGGAATAAACTTAAAAAGATTACTTTTTGACAATGAAGTAAAAATCAATAAACTATACGTTTCTAAAGCCTTAATAAATGTAATGGTAAACCAAAAAGGCCAGGCCAACTACAATATTTATATTGCTCCAGAAGATGACAAAGAAGATAAAAACAAAGCAAATAAACCTGAAGAAGGAACCGCAATTCGTTTAGAACGTATTGATTTTGAAGATTGCCACGTTAAATACAACGATCGTTCTGCCAAAATTCTGATTGATGCAAAAGGTTTTAATTATGTTGGAAAAGGAAATCTAAGCGAAGATATTTTCGATTTAAATACAGATGCTAAAATTGACAATATCGATTTTTACTACAACAGAACCGCTTATCTGAGAAAAAAAGAATTACGCGCTGATTTAATTACGAGAATCAATACGCATGCACTTTCATTTATTCTTCAAAAAAATGAATTGCGAATTAATAAACTGCCTTTACAATTTACCGGTTTGTTTACCATTTTAAGAGATGGTTATAAAATTAATATAAAAGCCGCTTCAAAAAATTCAACTTTAAAAGACCTATTTTCTGTAATGCCACCGGAATATTTAGCCTGGATGGAAGAAACCGAAATTTCGGGTAAAAGTGATTTGCTTTTTTCTTTTAAAGGAGATTATAATGTTGCAAAAAAACAAAAACCGGATTTGGCATTCAATCTAAAAATTAATGAAGGCGCTATAAATTATCAAAATGCCCCTGCCCCATTAACCGATTTTCAGATGAATCTAAATGCGATTTTGCCTTCGCTTGATGTCGAAAAATTACTCATAAACTTAAAAACCTTAAAATTTAAAGTTGGTGAAAAAGATTATTTCACCGCTTATTTACACAGCAAAGGTTTTACAGAAATGAACGTAGATGCAAGTGTAAAAGGCGCATTAGATCTTGCCACCGTAGATGCAGCGATTGGCTTAAACACTATGGAATTAAAAGGAATTTTGAAAACCAATATTCAGGCAAAAGGTATTTTTAGCACATCAAAAAAACTATTTCCTAAAACCATTGGCGGAATTTCATTGCGAAATGGCTGGCTAAAAACAGATTCTTATCCAAACCCAATTACTGATATTACTTTTATTGCCAATGTGCTCAACAAAGCCGGAACATTTCAGGATTTGATTGTGGCCGTTGCACCCGCTTCATTTGTGTTTGAAGGAAATCCGATGTATGTAAATGCAACGCTTTCTGACTTTAGTGATTTGGCTTATAATGCAAAAATAAAAGGCGAACTTAATGTGGGTCGCATCTATAAAGTCTTTTCTCAAAAAGGAGTTGAGATTACGGGTTATGCAAAAGCGGATCTTTCGCTAAAAGGAAAACAAAGTTATGCTACAACGGGACAATACAGTAAACTGGATAATCGCGGAACTATTATTCTTAAAAATATAAAAGCAACTTCTGAACTTTTCCCGAAAGCATTTTTTATTAAACAGGGAAATTTCCGTTTTCAAAATGAGAAAATGTGGTTTGAAAAATTTGATGCTTTTTACGGAAAATCTGATTTTGCCATTAATGGATATCTTCTTAATACGATCAATTACTTTTTAGAATCACACGGAACTTTGAGCGGAGATTTTAACCTGAAATCAAAACTGATTAATGTTGATGAATTTATGGCGCTCGAAAAAGGAGAAAATACAGATCGAAACATTGAAGTTGACTATGCCAAAGAAGATCATCCGAAAATGAGCGGTGTCGTCATAATTCCTAAAAACCTAAATGTAGGACTTAAAACAGACGTTGATAAAGTTGAATATAACGGACTTGTTTTGAATAAGCTTAATGGAAAAGTTGGTATTACTAAAGGCGGTTTTTATTTAGAAAAAACAACTTTTAATATCATCGATTGCATTTTAGGACTTGATGCTTCATACAAAGATGAGTCGCCAACATCTGCACATTTTGATGCTCATTTTACAGCCAAAGATTTTAGTGTACAACGAGCATACAAAGAAATTCCGATGTTTCATGATATGGTTACGGCTGCTGAAAAAGCAGAAGGAATTATTGGTATCGATTATAAAATCAAAGGCGATTTAGACGGAAATATGGGACCTATTTATGAATCTCTTGAAGGTGACGGAATTTTGAATTTGAGAGATGTAAAAGTAAAAGGTCTTAAACTTTTTGACGGAATTAGTTCTAAAACGGGACAAGATGGTTTAAATAATCCTGATATGAAAGGCATTGAAATTAAATCTAATATCGATAATAATTTAATTCATATCGAGCCATTTACTTTTAGTGTTGCCCGTTTTAAACCCACCATTAAAGGAACTACAAGTTTTGACGGATTGTTAGATTTAAGAATGCGATTAGGACTTCCGCCTTTTGGTTTAGTAGGTTTTCCTATTACGATTACGGGAACGCATGAGGATCCTAAAATTAAAATTTTCAGCAAAACCGGTCAACAAATTTTTGACGCCGTTTATGACGAAAAAAATAATAAAGTCATCCGGAAAGAAAAGGTAAGTAAACGAAAAAGTTAAAATCAAATGAAAAAGAAAAAACAAGGCGGCAATAGTGCTTTCGAAAAATTTGCCTCAAAAGTTTCAAAAGCAGCAGGAAGTACAACTGCTTTTATTAGTGCTTTTTTAATAGTTGTAGTTTGGGCTATTTGTGGTCCCATTTTTAATTATTCTGAAACGTGGCAACTGGTTATAAATACAGGAACGACGATTATTACTTTTCTGATGGTTTTTTTAATTCAGAAAGCTCAAAATAAAGATTCGCTGGCTATTCAATTAAAATTAAATGAATTGGTGGCTTCAAATGAATATTCGAGCAACAGCCTTGTCGATATTGAAAGTATGACGGAAGAAGAAATGATTATCGTTCAAAAATACTATCACAGACTTAGTGAACTTGCTAAAAAAGACGAAAGCGTGAGAACCTCGCATTCTATTGCCGAAGCACACGAACAACACGAACGTAAAGACAAAAACAGAACGAAATTGCGTACCCAAAAAATCACAAAAAAATGAAGCTACGCTCAACAGAAACTTTCTGGCCTCTAAAACATGCGATGGATATTAGTTATCCGTCGTTAGAATCAGATATAGAAACTGAAATTTTAATTATTGGCGGCGGAATAACCGGTGCTTTAATCGCTTACAAACTCATAAACGAAGGAAAAAAAATTATCCTGGTCGATCGCAGAGATGTTGCCAACGGAAGCACGGCTGCCAGCACGGCTTTACTGCAATATGAAATTGATGTTTCGCTACATGATCTTATAAAATTAAGAGGCGAAAAATGTGCCCTTGATAGTTATAATAACGGTAAAAAAGCAATTTTTGACTTGCGAACTATTGTTGATGACATAAAAAGCGATTGTCAGTTTGAGTTTAAAAAAAGTATTTATTTTTGTTCGCTCAAAAAAGATCTTCCATTTCTAAAAACAGAATTCAAAAGCCGTAAAGAACATGGTTTTGATGTTACCTGGCTCGAAAAATGGGATTTAGAAAAATTAGGTTTAAATGCACTTGCCGCAATAGAATCTAAAACAGCTGCGGTCATGGATCCGTATAAATTAGCGCAGGATTTATTGGAGTATTGTGAGAAAAAAGGAATGCAGATTTTTGATCGTACCAATATTACTTCCGTTCACAAACACAAAAATAAACTTGTAGCACACACAGATGACAAATTTGACATTACCGCAGATCATATCATTCGTTGCAGCGGTTACGAAAGCACTGAAACTATTGCTGAAAAAATTGTCGATTTAAAAAGTACTTATGTCATAGCATCTGAAAATATTCCTGAATTATCAAGTGCTTTTAAAAAGGCTATTTTTTGGGATACCTCAACGCCTTATTTATATTTTAGGGCAACTGCAGATAACAGAATCATAGTAGGCGGCGGCGATGAAGAGTTTAAAGATCCTAAAAGACGAGATAAACTTTTACCAAAAAAAGAACAATTTCTGCTAAAGAAATTCCAAAGAAAATTTCCGAAAATCAACTTTAAGATAGATTATTCCTGGGCAGGAACTTTTGGAGAAACCAAAGATGGTCTTCCCTATTTTGGAAAACCTAATCCTGAAAAAAACGAACATTATGTTCTTGGTTTCGGAGGAAACGGAATCACTTTCAGCGTTATAGGCATGAACTCAATTTTATATTCGATTGAAGATAAAAGCCATCCGGATTTGGAGTATTATAAATTTCATAGGTAGTTTTTAAGGTACTAAGGTTCTAAGTTACTAAGATTCTGAGTTTTTTCTCTTAGTACCTTAGCAACTTAGAACCTTAGCGACTTTACAAGACTAACTCCATCTGAATATTACAACGTTTATAAGGCGTTGCTAAACCGGAAATTTTTTGAAAACCCAGTTTATGATATAAATTAATAGCCGGTTTTAAGATTGTATTGCTTTCGAGATATAATTTTTTGGCACCTTGTTTTTTGGCACTTTCAACAATTGCTTGTCCTAAAAGCCAGCCAATATTTTTGCCTTGTGCTTTGGGAGAAACCGCCATTTTTGCCAGTTCAAAATCATAATTTTCATCCTTCATTTTAATCATGGCGCAAACACCAACAGGTTCATTTTGGTATAAAGCAACAAAAATCTTTCCGCCTTTGTCTAATATATATTCTTTTGGATGGTCTAATGCTTTATAATCTGCTTCCTCCATTTCAAAATACGTCGAAATCCATTCTACATTCAATGCCCTAAACGCATCCTGATATTTAGGCTCGTATTCAACAATTTGAACATCCTGACTTTCTCTTGTTTTTTTATGCTCGTTTACTCGTTTAAACAATGATTTTTGCTCCAGTAAAAACTCCCATTCTTCAAGCGCCGCCCATAAATTATGGTTTGATTCTGCAATTAAAGATTCAACAGCAGCTTCTACATCAATACATTGCAGTTTTATTTTCTGAGACAAAAGCAAACCTTCCTTCGTTAAAACAACAATGTTCCTGCGTTTATCATTGGTTTTCTCATTTTCCTCTACCAAACCAGCAGTAATCATTTCCTGAACAATCTTACTTACCGAAGGTTGAGAATGTCCAATTTCATTCGCAATTTCCGTAATTGTTATTTCCCTTTCTTCCGTCAATACATAAAACACCGGAAACCATTTGGGCATAAAATCTACACCATAAAGTTCATAAATTTTCGTCGCATCATCTGTGATACTTGCTGTCATTAATCGTAATCTGCTTCCTAAAGCAACCTTACCAACTTTGTCAAAAAAATCCATAATATAGTTGATTACATAATTAGTTATGCAAATATATTCTTTTTTTAGATATTAAGGTTCTTAGGAGCTAAGTTTCTAAGTTTTTTTCTGAATTTAGAATAAATTCTAAGTAATTATTTATTGACATTACTTCAATAACGACGAAAGACGCACTCCTGTGCGTCTCTACGGAAAATCTTTTTTTTATTTTTGAAAATACCTCAGCAACTGAACATCTAAGCCACTTCACACATTTAAGAAAACCTTAGAAACTTAGTCACTTAGTACCTCAGCACCTTAAAAACTAAGCTGTAATGGCCAGCGGATTCAAATTAAATTTATATTCTTTTGGGCTGCAATTGAATTTTTGTTTGAAGATTTTAGAGAAGTAGCTTCTGCTTGTAAAGCCAATACAGTATACAATTTCTGATATATTTAAGTCTGAAGTTCTAATTAGGATTTCGGCTTTTAGAACTCGCATGTGTGTTATGTAGTCGTTTACAGTTCGGTTATGAATCATTTTAAAACCTTCCTGCAATTTATTTGGCGATAAACCTGATCTTTTGCTTAATGATTTAATCGTAAAGGCTTCTTCAGGATTTGCTTTTATGGCTTCAGAAAGTTCTTTTATTTCTTCCATCTCCCGTAAAGTCAAACAATTGGCATCTTTAGAAGCAGCAAGTAAATCGTCTGTATGTTGTTGAATTTCCATAGCCAGGATAATTCTTAATATTCCTTCTTTCAATAAATTACGAACAATTCCTTTTTGATTTATGGCGTTTAATTGTTCTATTTTTTCGGCAATTCTTAAATTATATGAACCTAAATAGAAGAAGTCTTCCGGAGTATTTTCATCAAAAAAAGTTTCTTTTACTTTTTCATTAAGACAATTTGTTTGCTTGTTTCCTGTTTGAGTACCAACAATAATCAAAGTGAATTTAGTTTTAGTATCTTTTTCAAAAAACAAAACATGTTCCTGATCTTCTTTTGAGGAAAGAATAGCAGTTTGAAACGTTTTCAATTTTCTTTCTTCACCCAAAATGCCAAAACTGTGAGATAAATTTCCTTTAGAGCAATATGCAAAATAAACAGGAGACGCTTTCAAATTCGTTATATTCATTCTCACATCAACGGCAAAAGTCATGTCAAACTGAATGTACGAAATGTCATCGTTAAATGAAGAGCCAATAATAGATCCCTTTGCAAAATTATTGTTGACTTCTAAAGTATATTCGTCTAAATCGAATGTTACTTTTCCGCCAACATTTAAAGCTAACTCTTCAAAAATATTATTTATTCTCTCTGTATTTATCTCAACTATTTTCATTTTGCGTGGATTTAAAATTCTAACTTTATTTGTGATAGATTTTTAAATACTATAGAATTCGTTGTAGAAGATTGAATTCAAAGAAAAATCTATAATTCAAAGTTCGTTTAATCATGCATCGAAAATGTTATATAATTTTTGTATTATGTTTTATAATTATCTCTAAATGATTATTTTAACATTAAACCTTTTCGCTAAATTAATTCATAATATGAAGAGTTTTTCATTTGCCCCAATAACTTCTGAAAATGCTAACATTTTGATTTTAGGCACAATGCCCGGAACAAAGTCGTTAGAATTAAATCAGTATTATGGTCATAAACAAAATAATTTCTGGAAATTTATGTTCACCATTTTAAAAGAAGATTTTTCAGATGATTATCAAATCAGGAAAGCTCTTTTACAAAAAAACAATATTGCTTTATGGGATGTTTTGCAATTTTGCGATCGAATTGGAAGTTTGGACAGCGCTATTAAAAATGAAATTGCCAATGATTTTGAGTCGTTTTTAAAAACACATCCAAACATAAAAACAATACTTTTTAATGGTCAAAAAGCGGCTGCATTTTTCAAAAAATATGTTCATTTAAATAAACCTTATAATTTAATTACACTTCCCTCATCAAGTCCGGCAAATGCAAGTCAATCCTTCAATTTGAAGTTGGAAGAATGGAAAATAATTCAAAGTTTCATATAGAAAACAAGAACGTTTGAATTCTATAATATTATAGCTTTAAAATGTAACAAAAAGAAACTGCTGTACTATAATTTTACCATAGGTTTTGAGATATTTAAATAATTGAAAATCTCGTATTTTATAAAGACTCACTATTTATAAAGTACAATAATAGATACGATTATAAAAATATTGGTTGTTAGTTTATTTTAAACAAAAGCTATTCTTTTAGAGTAGCTTTTGTTAATTTAACACCTTATATTTAATGTAAAAAAGTCATGAAAGTTCAAACTTATTCAAACCACATCAGGTTTTATCGTTGGCACCATTTTGTCTACTATCCTATTCTTATACTATTTTTAATAGCAAGTATTTATTTTGCTTTTCATTCAGATGAACCTTTAATATGGTCCTTTATTAGTGTTGGTTTTGTGTTTTTATTTTGTCTGGCCTTTATGTTACGCCAGCATTACGCCCTTATTTTACAAAACAGGATCGTTCGGTTAGAACTTCGTTATCGCTACTTTACACTTACAGGAAAAAGGCTCGAAGAATTTGAATATAAATTAACCGATGATCAGATATTTGGTTTACGTTTTGCTCCTGATAATGAATTACTTCAACTTATCGAAGATGCAATAAAAAACAACTTAACAGGCGATGCCATCAAAAAAGCAATTGTACACTGGAAAGCTGATTATAACAGAGTTTGATCTTTTTGATCTTTTGAAGTTCTAAGATTCTGAGATGCTAAGGTTCTAAGATTTTTGAACTTTTCTTTTTAGATTGAACAAAATATAAATCAAAAAAAGTAGTAACCAAACGGTTATAATAACACCGAAAAAAATCGCAATAATTGACGGATGAAGATAATTTGGTTCATAAAATAACTTGTCAAGTGTTGTAAATTTTTCTGTTAAAGCCTTTCTGTCAAAATTATTTCTAATCGCATTTAGCGGTTCATTATTATGCTCTTTATAATAATAAACATCTGCTGTAAGCTGTTTAGGAACAATATGGGTTTCGATATTATATTTTTTCAATAAAGTATCCAGCTTTTTAAAATTATTAAGCAGCGAATCCTGTTTGTATTTATAAATCAATTTATATCGTTTTACAGCTGATTTGTATTTTTGTTTATCTATAGAAACCTCATCAATAGCTTTAAACAAAGAGTTATTCTCTAAAAAAACACAAATATCTTCGTCATATCTTGGGTTTACTTCCATTCCCCTATAGACAATTTCAATACTGTCCTTAGTTGTTTTCTTAGTAATGATTCTTTGTGTAAACACCTCTTTATAAACAACTAAACTATCTAACAGAGGGTTAATTCGACGCGCTATTTTAGTATATTCTGCTGTAAGCATTTTCAAAGTATCAATACTATAATACTTGCTTTCTGTAATATAGTTATCATCTGATATTTTGGTACTGTCGATTTCTTCTTTAACCGGATAAGGTTTTGGATATAAAATATTTACGGGATTAAACAACTTCTCAGAACTATACGAAGTATAATTATATAAAAACGGATTTAAAACATTGAGTAAAGTTTTGTCTTTATTGAAATTAGTTTCAGGTAATTCTGTTTTCAATTTTGCATTCAATCCAAAACTATAACTTATAAAAAAAGAGAAACTCAAAAAAGATACGAGCAATAATAGTGAACCGACTTTAAAAAGCATAACAAACGAATATTGCTGTTTAGAATGATTTCTCACTAAAAAAATCAGGAAGAAAAACAAAAACAATCCGCTAATAAAAAAGTGGGAAATCGAAACATCATCATAAAACTTGAATCTGTAAAACTCCGTATAAATATCAATATTCCTAATTCCTTCAAATTGAAAATAGCCATATAAAAAATATCCAAAATGTATTAAAAGCAATAATACAAAAGACTTGATAAAGAACTGTTTAAGTGTTTTAGTCATGTTTTTTTAGGTTATTACTCTCAAATATAGAGAATCAAAACTACAGGATTGTGTTTTTTGGGCTTTAAAATCACAAAATTTCGCTCACATTGTTTTTATAGAAATTCTAGTCTTTTTAACCAAAAATCTATTTAGCTAAATATCAGATTGTTAAATAAAATAATATAAGTAAAAACTGTAAAATGAATGATTTTTTTTGTTAACTTTATTGTTAAAATTATTGTCAATAAAAACTAAAAAAATAAATCTTATGAAAAAATTATTTTATTTGTTGATAGTCCCATTTTACACGTTTATATTGAATGCGCAAATTGTTGCAGAAGCCACTCCAAAAGATAGTCTAATAGCCGTAGAAAATAATACAATTAATTTGCAAAATGAAACATTAGACAATTTGTCGTGGCACGGAAGACGTTTTAAAGTTACCGCCGGTGTATTTTTTCCTACTAACAATACGGAGGTAGAAGTAGGAAGCAACAATGGTAATTTCGGAAATTTGATTGATTTTGAAAAAGATCTTGGTTTTAAGAAAAACACTAATTCATTTACAGCTGCATTTGAGTGGAGAATCTCAAGAAGATCAAGACTTGGAACTGAATATTTTTATTTGAAAAGAACGGCTAGTAAAACCCTTCAAAAAGAAATTGAATTTGGTGATCACACGTATCCTATAGACGCAAGGGTTGCGGCTTTTATGAACAATGAAATTGTACGTGTTACGTATGGTTATGCAATTATATCTAAACCAAAATATGAAATTGGAGCGCTTATAGGTGCGCACGTTTTGTTAGGAGATGTTGGTTTAAGACTTGAAGGAAATACTCAGGCAGTCGAATATAGAGACAATTTTGATTTTACGGCTCCGCTTCCTGACCTTGGGCTTTGGGGAGAATTTGTGTTGGGAAGAAAAGTTGGTTTGTACGCAAACGTGAACTATTTTGCCATAAAAATTAACGATGTCGACGGTAGACTTTGGAGTTATAATCTTTCTGTTCTTTATAATGTATACAAAAATTTCAGCTTAACTGCAGGATATACAGGCCTGAACATTAGAGTCGATGTAGAAAAAGCAAGACTTAACGGTTTCTTTAAATGGGGTTATAACGGCCCTACGCTTGCTGCAACGTATTCTTTTGGCGGACATGTTAAGTTTTATAAACATTAGTTTTGAGGTGCTAAGGTTCTGAGGTGCAAAGGTTCAAAGGTTTTTACATTGAAACCTGAGACTTGAAACCTGAAACCTGAAACCTGAAACAAAAATAACAAACCCGACACCTTTTAAAGATGTCGGGTTTATTGCTCAAACTTAACTCAAAATAAACTTAAACTAACTTATTTCTGTAGTGGAGAAAATTTTATAGCTGTTCCTCCTCCAGCTGCGAGTTTAATATCTAATATTGTTTTACTATTTACTTTTTGTTTTGAAATCGTTACCGGATACGGATTTGTTTTGTAGTTCGCTCCTGCTCCATCAGCATAAATTTCGGCTTCGTATTCTTTTCCTGCGTCTAGAAATGATAATGTTACTTTTAGATCTCTGGCATTGCTGTTTGTTATAGAACCTAAATACCAGTTTTTCTCGTCCCAGTCTTTTCTAACAATTGTGGTATATTCTCCAATTTTAGAATCTAAAACTTTAGTTTCTGACCAATTGCACGGAACTTCTTTTACAAATTGAAATTCAGGTTTTCCTTCGTAATTTTCAGGTAAATCTGAAGCCATTTGCAACGGACTAAAAACAATTACATACAATGCCAATTGATTGGCTAATGTTGTTTGTACTCTGGCTCCGGAAGGTGTTTTATAATCAAAATTGAAATTCCCGGGCGTATAATCAAAAGGTCCGGAAAGCATTCTCGTAAAAGGCAAAGTCGTTAAATGTTCCGGTGTATTTCCTCCATCTACAGACCACGCATTATATTCCTGACCTCTTCCGCCTTCCTGTGACATAAAGTTTGGATAGGTGCGTTGTATTCCTGTTCCTTTTATAGGTTCGTGATTATCAATCATAATATGGTATTTAGCCGCCGTTTCCATTACTTTTCTATAATGACGCGCTCCATATTGGCTGTCGTGCCATTCTTTTTTATCTAAATATTTATTTACGTAACCCGTTTTTACGGTGTTTACGCCCATTTTATGATACAATTTAAAAGCATCTTCTAACTGGCTTTCGTAGTTTTTTGTAGCACCTGCCGTTTCGTGATGTCCAATTAAGCGAACATTTTTCATGGCAGCATATTTGGTGATTTCTTCCAAATTAAAATCAGGATACGCTTTTACAAAACTAAATGCAGATCCGTCAGCAGTCCAGTCGCCGTCCCAACCCTCATTCCAGCCTTCTACAAGAACACCGTCAAAATTGTTTTTCGCAGCAAAATCAATATATTCTTTGGTGTTTTTAGTTGTTGCACCGTGTTTTGGTCCTTGTCCCCAAGTGTATTTTTCTAAATGCATTCCCCACCAGATTCCGATATATTTTGAAGGCGTGATCCACGAAAGATCATCTATTTTTGATGGTTCGTTTAAATTTAGCATAATCGTAGAAGTTGCTACTTCTCCTGGATTTTTGCCAACAATAATAGTTCTCCAAGGTGTTTTAAAAGGCGTTTCTGCATATACTTTTACACCATCGGCCCACGGCACTAAATCACTTTTGTATTGTTTGTTATTTGTTTTTAATAACGTCATCGAGGCAAAATCGGTTAAATTGGCTTCGTGAATTGCTACAAATAACTTCTCTTTGGTTTCAAAAGTGGCCGGCGTATTAATCGTATCGGTTTTGCTTGTTGGCGTTTTGCGATACGTACTTTCGTAATAACTGTTTTCGCGATGCACGGGAATCCACCACACATCATTATCTGATTTAAAAGTAAACTGTGTTATTTCATTCGAAATTTTGACTTTACCTAAATGAGGCTGTTTTGGAAATTCATATCGAAAACCAACTCCATCGTCAAAAACCCTGAAAATAATATCAACCAAACGTTCTTCTCCTTTTGACTCTTTCAAATGAACAATCAATTCGTTATGGTGATCTCTTACTTTTTTAAATTCTCCCCAAGGTTGTTCCCAGGTTTCGTCAGCTGATTTTTCTTCGGTGGAAACCACTTCAAAACCATCTGTCATTTTTGGAATTCCCTGAAATTCAAATCCTAATAAAGAAGGTTCTATTACCGATTTTCCGTTAGAAGTAAAACTATATTCAGGCTGACCTGAAGCGGTTAGCTCAAAAACTAATTCTGTATTTTTTCCAGGCGAAGCGATTTTGTATATTTTTTTAGTACTGAAACTGCAGGCACATACCAACATCGATGTAAAAACAATCAGGCAGTAGCTATATCTTATTTTTTTCATTATTTAATTGTATTAATTACAACTCTTATTTAATTTCATTTATCAATTCTTTTGCTTTTACTGGTTGCATCGAAACAAAATAATTAAAAGCCTGGTCTAATTTTTTCTGGGCATCGGCATTGCCTTTCTTTTCTATTCTTAGGTTGTATAGTTTACTGATTTCTGTAAAAAATGATTCGGTATTTTTAACTCCCGCAAAGGTTTTTACTTTCTCGATATACTTGTAACCAAATTCTACTGTTGGTTCAAACATGGTTCCTTCTCCAAAGTCGTTCCATGTAATCAATTGCAGATAATTCAGATTTGCATTTTTAGCTAATAAAAGGGTTTCATCAAGTGTTGCTCCGTTGTTATGTTCAATCGTCCAACCAATAGCTGCTCCGCCTCCGCCTGCTGCATAAAAATCTTTAAAACCGGGATAAGCGCTTCCCATTGCAACACCTAATTTTGGTTTTGTATTGGTATAGAAATTGGTTAAAAAACTGTTGTCTTTATAAACCCATGCATATTCTCCTGATGCATTTACTCCCGCTTCTACAGATTGATCCCAAAGGGTTAAAAAAGCAGGTTTTGTGGTTAAAGTATTAAAAACATTTGTCCATTCTGCCGGAGTTTGCAATACAATTGGACCAAAATTAAGCAACAATGGTTTTCCGTTTATTTTGATGTAATTCGCATCATCAAAATAATTTTTCTCCATATAAGCCAAATCGGTTTTAGCAGCGCCGGTTACAGAAATTGCTTTTCCGGCATCGACTGCGCTTTTGGTCACTCTGTCTTCATACACAATGGCATATTCTAAACCTACTTTATCTAACATTGCGATAAGCTGCTCGGTATTTTCTTTGACCATTCTGTAATCGTAAACATCAAATGTGCCGTACCAATCGATTAAAACTCCATCAATTCCTGAATATTTCATCAATAATAAATGATTTTCGATCACATTTTTATCGCCGGAATGATACGGACCAATTAGCGGATAATAATACGATGCAATTTCTCTGCGATTGTTTGCTCCAATGTTGTTCGGGTTTTTATTGGCCATTGTCCAGTGATATCCCCATTTTTTATCGGCACTGCTTTCATTGGTTTCAAACCAAGGCATATAGTGCACGTAAATTTTGGTGCTATTTGTTTTTTCAATCGCGACGGGTTTAGCTGCTTCCGATTCTGGTGTATCTGAATCTTTGTTATCGTTGCTGCAACCAGCGACGAGCAAAATATTCATTATCCCAAAAAACAATAATGTGATATATCTTTTCATATTGATGTACTTTTTATTTTATAGTTTTTTTGTCACAGATTTAAATAGATTTAAGCAAATTTTGCAGATTTATTATAATCAAATTTGATCTGCTCTGATCTGCAGAATCTGCGTGAAACCTTTTTTTAATCATTCTAATGCTTTAATCTGTGGCTGAAATTTTCTCTCGCAGATTTTGCAGATCTGGCTGATATATTTTTTGTTATGATTAAAATTATTTCACGCAGATTTGAATAGATTTAAGCAGATTTTGCAGATTTATTATAATCAAATTTGATCTGCTCTGATCTGCAGAATCTGCGTGACACCTTTTTTTAAAATCATTTTAATCTTTTAATCTTTGGCTAAAGTTTTCTCTCGCAGATTTTGCAGATCTGGCTGATTTATTTTTTTAATCCTTTAATCTTTGACTTAATTATTTCACGCAGATTTATTATAAATCATATTAGAACTAAATCTGCTTAATCAGCAAAATCTGCGAGAGACAAAATTTATTTTTAATCGCTTTAATCTTTGACTAAAATTATTTCACGCAGATTTAAATGGATTTAAGCAGATATTGCCGATTTATTGTAAAATATATTAAAATTAAATCTGCGTGAAACTTTTTTTAATCCCTTTAATCTGTGGAAAAAGATAAAAACATGTCAATCTTCCACGATTAACCAACATGGAAGACTGACATTTAAAGCCTAGTTTACAGGATAACCAGGATTCTGCTGAAGGTTTTTATTTGTAGTTAAAACAGTACTCGGAATCGGGAAAATTGCTCTGTATTGTTCTGTTGCTCCTTTTTCCCACCATGGCTGAAAGAATGTTCCAAAACGAATGTTGTCTGTTCTTCTTCTTCCTTCAAAAGTAAATTCCTTAAGTAATTCTTTATCTATAAAGTTAAGATCTATCGTAGTCGGCATTTCTTCTCCGGCACGCGCAGTTACTTGTTGCAGAAACGGTTTTGCCAAATCTGCAGATCCTAAACGAACGTAACATTCGGCTTGCATCATTAATATTTCGGCATAACGAATTAGCACAAAATCGTGATCACGTTCCCACATTTCTCCGGCTTTCATTTCGTATTTTCCTAAACGAACACCTTGATTTTCTTTCGCATCGGCAACACTTGTTACTTCTTCAGTATAGGTTAAAGGTTCTCCGTTATCCATCATAATAACTTGTCCGGTTGCTAAGTTTATCTGATCTCCGGCTACCATGCATTTTTTTCTTTTATCTGTATCGGCAAATTCAGAATAAACGCCTGGTTGTGCACACATTCCGTTAGCACTCCAAGGATAATCTCCTATGGCAGAAATCGTTAATTTATGCAGGTAATGACAAGACATTGATGACATATAGTTTCCTACTGTTCCTGCTTTTGAATCGTATGGAATGGCAAAAATAATCTCTGGCGATTTTTCATTTTGGGTTGCAAAATTGGCAAAGAAATCCGGTGTTAAAGTATAACCTGTAACTTTCTGACACATATTGATGCAATCCTGCCAACGCGGTGTTCCTATAAAAGCCTGAGAGTTTAGGTACAATCTTGCCAACACAGAATACGCAACGTTTTTAGTGAATTTTGAATAAACAATATTTGTGGTTAAATGCGGAATAGCATCCAACAATTCTTTCTCTACAAAATCATAGACTTGTTTTCTTGTTGAATTTGATGGTAAAGCAGTATCTTCAAAATTAACTACGATTGGCACATTTCCGAATAAATCTAAAAGATTATAATAGTAATACGCTCTTAATGCTTTTAGTTCTGCATAAATTGGCGCTTTTGCGGCATCTGTCAATGATGATTTATCGATTTGATAAATGATCGAATTGATTTTTGCAATTCCGGTATAATTGTAACGCCAAGCCGAAAGAATCATACGATTATCTGCTTTCCAGGTATGTTTTTGCGCATCCTGATATTGTCCGCCATCGTACCAGTTTGTTCCTCTTGTTGGAATCGTTGCTTCGTCAGAAACTGTTTCATTCAAAAAGAATACGTATTCGCAAGTTGGATAATTATTTGATATTCCATCGGCAAATCCTCTTAATGAAGAATAAGCTCCACCTACAAGCGCATCAATTTCTTTAGGAGTGTTTCCAAAATCTCCATCTTCTACTCTATCATATAAATCTTCATTTAAATTGGTACATGATATCGTAAAAAGCATGCTCATCAATATTGCTGCTGTTATTTTGATTTTCATTTTGTATATTTTTGAGTTAATCGCTTAGTTATTTAGCGTAAAATTTAATCCAACAGAAATTGTTGTTGGGCGTGGATAGTTGTTATACCTGTCAATTCCCGGAGCTGCTAATCCGGTTAAATCCATAACTCCGGTTTGATTTATTCCGTCCTGAGCATTTAAACCAATTTCCGGATCAACGCCTTTATATTTGGTAAATACGGCAAGGTTTTCTCCCATGAGATAAACTCTCAATTTTGAACCTTTGTATTTCAATGGTAAAGTATACCCAACAGAAACGGTTTGAAGTCTGAAAAAAGAAGCATCTTCTAACCAGTAATCTGAATATTTTGGTGCCGAAGTAATTCCGCTTCCCAAGAAATCATCCGGAACATTATAAGCCGGTAATCTGTTTGGGTCATTTAACATCATATTGGTTGCGTTTAATGCTTTTTGACCAAACATTCCGTAACCTGAAATTCCAAGATCAAAATTTCCGTACGTAAAATTCATTCCGATACCTAAAGTTAAATCGGGCTGAATATTTCCTAAATCTGTTTTATCAGCATCTACTAAAGCACTTTCTGCCACGACATTTCCTGATGCATTGTAGTATTGTATTTTTCCATTTTCATCCAGTCCTGCATTTTTAAATCCCCAGAACGTTCCAACAGGATATCCTTCGGCAATAATTTGAGAATATTGTCCTGACATTCCCGCTAATCCGTGCAAAGATCCGCTGTAGATAACATCTGTTTTATAAGTAGGATTTGAAAGTTTTTCAATTTTTTGAATGTTGTGTCCAAGCGTTAAATTAGCATCCCAGGTAAATTTATCTCCTTTTATGATGTCTGTATTCAATGTAAGTTCAACTCCTTTGTTTGACATTTCACCAACGTTTGCTAACATTGTTCCAACTAAATAAGGCGGTTGTGGCACTTCATACGTATATAATAAATCTCTTGTTGTTTTAGAATACCATTCGAATGAACCTGTAATTCTGTTAAAAAGACTAAAATCGATACCAATATTTACTTGTTCTGTAGATTCCCATTTTAAATCAGGATTTGGATTTTGTTTTGGAGAATAAGCCAAACTCCAGGTTCCTGTAACAGGATCGTAGTAACTGTCATTTCCAACTCCTAAAATTGAAAGCGATTTGTACTCACCAATTCCGTCCTGATTACCGGTAATTCCCCAACCTACTCTTAGTTTTAAATTTCCAAGCCAGTCTTTAGTCGAAGTCATAAAATCTTCGTTAGAAATTCTCCACGCTGCAGACGCTGATGGAAAAGTTCCCCATTTATTATTTTCTCCAAAACGGCTTGAACCGTCGCGTCTTACAGTTGCAGTCAACAAATATTTGCTGTCGTAACCGTAATTGGCACGTGCATAAAACGAAACCAGATTCGATTTTCCTTTATATGAATACACATCGCCTAAACGATAATTGTAACCTGCGCCTAAATTGTTATAACTAAAAGCATCTGTAACAAAACCAGAACGTTGTGCACCAAAACCTTCGTAAATATTTTCTAAATATGAGTATCCCGCAAGTGCGCTGATATTATGTTTATCGATAACCTTCGTATAATTTACATACAATTCGCCTTGTGCATTGGTATATTCTTCGTATTTTTTTTGTGCATAACCACCTTCTGTTCTTCCTTCAAGAACGGCGTATGAAGGTTTATATGTACTTCCCTGAACGGCATTATGTTCTAACGAAATATTAGCAACTGCAAGAAAATCATGCAAAAATTTAACTTCTGTTTTAAAATACCCTAAAAGTCTGTGTCTTTCGTTATCAACAGTTCTGTTGGTTAAAATTTCAACCGGATTTTCGTAAATATTTCCTCCAACAGAAGAAAAATTTCCATTGGCATCATAAACCGGAATTGTTGGGTTTAAGTTGTAAGCACGCTCAAAAATTCTGTAATCTAATGGATGCCATTTATCGATATTGGCAAATATTCCGATATCGAATTTTACATCTTTATTATCTCCAAGATATTGATATGCGCTAACATTTCCGCTCAATCTTTCAAGACCTGTAGATTTTATAACACCTTCGTTGTTTAAGTATGAAAGTGAAGCTCTAAAACCGCTGTCTGTTTTACCTGAATTAATGCTTAATGTATGTGATTGTGAAATAGCGGTTTGCTCTAATTCTTTTTGCCAATTGGTATTTCCACCATAATCTACAGCATCCATATTTCCGGTTTGACGAACATAACCTCTCCATTGGTTGGCTGATAAAAGATCTAAATTATCGGCGACATAACCCACGCTCGATAAACCGCTATAGGTAACAGAAACTCCTTTTGTTCCTGATTTTGTGGTGATAATAATAACTCCGTTTGCTCCTCTTGATCCGTATATGGCTGTCGCCGAAGCATCTTTTAAAATATCTACTGATTTTATATCTGAAGGCTGAACGATATTAATATCAACGCCCGCAATTCCGTCAACTACAATAAGCGGACTGTTGCTTGCTGTTAGTGAGGTTCCTCCGCGTAAGCGTAAAGTTGAACCTGCTGCAGGATCTCCGGAAGGACGAATAATGTTAAGTCCCGCCACTTTTCCCTGCAAAACCTGTTCTGTAGAAGAAATGGTTCCTTTAACCAAATCATCAGCACTAACGGTAGAAATGGCTCCGGTTAAATCTGATTTCTTTTGGGTTCCGTATCCAACAGAAACAACCTGAACTTCTGCCAATTGATATCCATCATTTTGCAAACGAACATCAAGGTTTGAAGAGGTTGCAGTAATTTGAACCTTTTGTGTTGTTGATCCTATAAAAGACACTTCGATTGCACCTCCTACGGCTACCTCTAAAGTAAATTTTCCATCAAAATCTGTTGTGGTTGCATTTTTTGTTCCCACTTCAATAACTGAAGCTCCGGGCAACACACTTCCTGTATTGTCATAAACGGTACCTGATACTTTCTTTTTTCCCTGAGCAAAAATTCCTGCCGAAAGGAAAAGCATGAAAATCATGAATACCACCGATTTAGTAGTCCACATTTGATGCAGGACTATTTTTTTATTTTTACTATTCATTAGAATTCGTGTTTTAATTTGATAGTGAATTATTTGTCTAAAGTTTTAAGCGGAATCGAAGTGTCCGAAATTGTTTTGTCTTTGTTGTCTTTGACCAAAACATGAATTTCACTTAAATTCGGAATATCCTTAAGTTCCGAAACCAGATTGACAAATCCTTTTATTTCAGCAACTCCACCAGTAAACTCACCTGAAATTATTTTGCTGCCCGCAGTAATCGTGTAAATTAATTTGTTTACGCCCGGTTCGTTATTTTTTCTATAGATTCCCAGAAAATCTTTTTGGCTGATCTGTAAAGGGAAATATCCAAATATTGGTGCTGGCGGCGGTACATAAGCTCCGGCATATAAAACCTGATCCGGAATTGTTCCTGCCCAATCGTCTTTTACCATCAGAAATACTAAGTTTTTCATTTCGTAACCATCCGGGGCATTGTAATAGGTTTTCGGAACTAAATCCATTTTATAAAAACCGTTTCCTAAATCTTTTAGTTTTGTTTTTTCTACAATGTCCGGTAACCATGATTGGTATTCTTGTTTAAGATCCCAATCGTTCAATCCGCTATGCATGTGCACGCTAGTTGCGCCTGCAAAGCCCGGAGCCAGATTAGCATTAAATAAAATACTAACTCCTTTATCCAGTGTTGGTTTTGTTGGATATGCTCTGATTAATTCATTTGCGGTATAAAAAGATGAAAAATCAGTATAAGGCATATTGGCTACTTCACTTTGTTTCGATCCGTTCTTGTTTTTTAAACGAAACCAAAATCCTGCACTCGCTGCAATTTCTGCCGGCGTTTTAGAAAAGTATACTGTTGGTGTTAATGTAAAACTCCAAACTTTGTTGCCAACATAAGTTAGTTTTGCAAAATTAGATGAGTTTTCCCAATTGCCCGCATCCGGTTCAGATGGTGACCAAATCCAGATATAAAGATCTTCAGTTTCAGCAAATGTTGTTCCCGAAAGATCAAAATACCAGGTAACCTGCTCATCATATTTGTACACGACAGGAAATGATGACATTGCACCTACAGCTCCGGTGGTTTCTTGCGCCTGAATGAAATTAGGAACCATCAAAAGGGCAAGTAAAATTGTATATATAATTTTTTTCATATTACTTTTTAATTAATAGCTGTTAATTTGAATACATAAGACGCATAGGCACTTCCGCCGGAAGAATGCACTAATTTTAATTCCATTTCGTCGTTATTTCCCGGAATTGAGGTTAATTTAAGTTCATCTGTTTTTTGCGTTTTTTGGGCATCACTGTACAAATAAATACTTACAGGACCGCTTGCATTTGTTTGCTGAAAATCTGAACTTAATCTCCAAAAGCCTTTAGGAGCAAATAGTGGTGGAACGTCTCCTAAAACTTCATAACTTGTGGGTTGGTTCTTTTCGTCTACGTTGAATTTGATTTTAAAATCTTCGTAGTTAAAGTAAGTACTCAAGTTTTCTTCATGTGGTTCGATGGCATTTACGATTGCAAATTCATCAACCAATTTCAAATTTGTTAATCCCCAATTTCCGTTTACTTTCTCATAAAGGGTAATCGGATCAACATAGCTTCCGTCTTCGGTATTATCACAGCCAATGACTGTTAAACACATGAAAACAGCTAACCAATAAATACTGTTACATTTCATAAATTTGTGGTTTGATTGTTAGTTTTTTTGTCCCAATAAGGACAGAACGAAGCTAGACGTTAAATAAATCTTAAAAAAAATATCTGAGAAAAATCAAGATAAAAATTGAATAAATTTTAATTCAATTAATTGAATATCAATAAATTATAATATTTTTGTTTTTATAAAAATCAAGGTGTTGTTTAGATGAAAAGAGGCAAATATTTAATGGTAAAAATGACAATATCAGAATTAAAGTGTGTATTTTTTTCACTATACATATATATAATTACTTTTTATTGTATAATTGTAAATTATTAGACTACTTTTAACATTTAGAACTCATTTCACACCTATTTTATCTGTTTTTAAATGTGTTTCAAATGAAGTTGAAAAATCCCGGAAGTTGTTAATCAGCAACTCTCAAGCTTATTTTTTGAATTAAAACGAATTAACTCAACAAGACCAAAAAACTATTTTTTACCCTAACCAAAACAAAACCATGCGAAGAATATTAATTCTATATTTTTTCATTGCGGGTTTTTCTCTAACTGCGAAAGAGACCAATCCTGTTCTTGAAGAATTAGATAAAGTGCTTCTTAAAAAAGAGGTTTACTTAAAAAAGAAATACCAAAAAATTGAAGCCTTAAAAAAGAATGTTTCAAAATTTACTTTAAGTCAGAATAATGAACAGCTTTATAATTGTTATATGTCATTGTTTGATGAATACAAATCCTTCAAATACGACTCGGCTTATTATTATTTAGAAGAAGCAAAAGTTAAGGCAATCGTTTTAAAAGATCCTAAATATTTGGCTAAAAGCCGAATTAAAGAAGGTTTTGTACTGCTTTCGTCTGGGCTTTTTAAAGAAGCAATTGATACATTAAATGTTATCGATGACAAGAAACTAGATCAAAAAAACAAATTCGAATATTACTCTATAAAAGCCCGAGCTTATTATGATCTGGCCGATTATAATCGTGATCAGCGTTTTAATATTCATTATGTACAACAAGGAAATCATTTCCTGAAAAAGGCTTTAGAATTAATCGGAACCAATACAAATGAATATTGGGCAGCCGAAAGTTTAAAAAGATTAAAACAGCAAGATTGGCGCGGTGCCGAATTTGCTTTTAGTTACTGGATTAACAATTATAATTTACCTCCGGATTATTATGGTATTGCAACATCAAGTTTAGGCTACATTTATTCGGAAAGAGGATATACTAAAAAAGCCATTTATTATCTGGCTTTGGCGGCTATTGCCGATGTTAAAAATGCGACCAAAGAAACGGTTGCACTTCGAAATTTAGCTAACGAACTCTTTAAAATGGGTTATCTGGACAAAGCGAATGAATACATCAATATTGCGATGGATGATGCTACTTTTTATAATGCAAGGCATCGCAAAATTGAAATTTCATCGATTTTACCGATTATCGAAAAGGCACAATTGAATAATGTAAAAGATAAAAATGACAAGCTTGAAAAGATCATTATTCTCTTAACGATTCTTACTGTAATTATTATTTTATTTCTGATTATTATCTTCAAACAATTGAAAGAAAAGAATAAAGCGAGAAGAATTATGGCTTCATCGTATCAGCAACTTCAGGAAATGAATATTAGCCTGAGTGAAGCAAATGCTATTAAGGAAGAATATATTACATATTTTATTAAAGCGACTTCGGCTTTCATCAATAAAATAGATCATATTCAGAAAAGTACGCTTCATAAAATTATTACGAAGAAAACTGATGAAGTTATTGCAAGTTTAAAGCGTTATAATGTTAAGGAAGAACGCGAAAATCTCTTCCATCAATTTGATGAAATTTTCCTGAAATTGTTCCCCACTTTTGTAACCGATTTTAATCATTTATTTCCGAATGATCATAAATGTATTGTAAAGAAAGGTGAACTTTTGAATACGGAACTTCGCATTTTTGCTTTGTATCGTTTAGGAATTCAGGACAGCAGTCAAATGGCTGAATTTCTGGAACTTTCTGTGGCTACAATTTATACGTATAAAACCAGAATTAAAAGCAAATCAGACTTTAAAGATACTTTTGAAGAAAAGATTATGGCGATTAAAACGATTTGATAAAAAAATAGCCACAAATTCACGGATTTTTATTCATATAGATTTTAAAAATAATTCGTGAATTCGTGGCAAAAACTTTTATTCTGATTCCAATTGAAGAACAACATTCTGATAACGTGTACTCAATGAAAACAATTGCTCAGCAAAAATCATAATTGCTAACGGAATAAAGAAAAATGATATTAAATCTTCTTCGTATAAAAAGTAGGTTGTAACGATAAAAATTCGTCCATATTCCAGATAATAAATCCATCTGCGTTGTTCTAATAGTGCACCGCAATTAACTAGTGTTATTAGAATAAAGAATAATACAAAAACCTTATCGACAATATTTAAAAAATCAAAATAATAAGTAAAAGCAGTTAGCAATAAAATGCAAACGCCTAATTGTATATAAAGATAATTTTTGAATCGCAATCGTTGGTGCGGATTGGCTTTGTCCTGCAGGAAGCGTTTTTCTAAAATTGGCCTAATATCCTGATCCATGTGGGCGGGACTTCCAAAAACAGCTTGCCATTTTGCCTTGAATCCTTCAGAGCGTTTCCATAATTCATATATTTCAAAATAATAATGAAAGTGCTGCCACAAGAAACTATAGCTTTTTAGCGGATGTGTTAAGCCGTATTTTGGTCTTTTTTCTTCTTCCTGGAAAGTTCCAAAAATACGATCCCAAAAAGTAAACATATCACCATAATTTTTGTCGAGATATTTTTCGTCAGATGCGTGGTGAACGCCATGAATTGAAGGCGTTACAAAAACATATTCTAACCATTTTATTTTTCCGATGAGCTGCGTATGTGTAAAGAAGGAATACGCGCCGTGAACAATTAACATAGTAATAACCATAGTTGGATGAAAACCAACAAAAGGGAGTACGCACCAAAATCCTGTTCTGATTATTGCCTGAAAAGTAGTAATTCTGGCTGCAGCGGTAAAATTAAATTCTTCGCTATGATGGTGCACAATATGCGCCGCCCAGAAAAAATTGACTTCATGCCCTAACCGATGGTACCAATACCAGACAAAATCGGTAGCAAGAATTAGTGCAAACCAAATAAAAGCATTGCTCGGAATATCAAAAATTCGGTAATTATCATATATTAAATAATACAACTGATAAAAACTTGCAGCGATAAATAAGTTGATTAATCTTTCTGCAATACCAATACTAATATTCGAAACAGAGCTTTCATAATTGAAAATTTCCGGTTTTTTTCTGCGCTGCGTCAACTTATATTCTAAGAATAAAACCAAGAAAAAAGCAGGCATTGCGAAGGCTAGAAAATTAATATGTTCCATTTTTAAAAATTACTTTTTTGATTCATAATACAAGTAATCACAATCTATTTAATATTTTAAACACATAGAAACATAGTTTTTGTAAACTCAAAAAAGGCGTTTCACTTGCATTAACACACATAGCTATGTGTGAGAAACGAGTTTCTTTTTGTTTTGCCTTTTTTAAGATCATAAAATCTATGTTTCTATGTGTTAGATATTTACTCAGTTCAAAAGCTCTTAATTCTGCTTGAATTTTGGAGCTTCTAATGCTACTTCTTTTACAGATTGTGTTTCGGCTACTTTTTGCAAAGCAATAATATAAGCGGCGATACGCGGTGTAACATTGTGTTTTGCTGCAATTCTAAAAACAGTTTCAAAACCTTTTTCTAATATATCTTCTAAACGTTTATTTATCTGGTGAATTCTCCACGATTCTAAAAGCGAATTCTGAAGCCATTCAAAATAAGATACTGTAACGCCTCCGGCATTTGCCAAAATATCAGGAACTACCAAAACATTATTATCGTGTAATATTTTATCAGCATCAGACGAAACAGGTCCGTTTGCTCCTTCTACAATAATTTTCGCTTTAATTTCATTGGCATTTTTTTGCGTAATAACGTCTTCTTTAGCTGCCGGAATCAAAACATCAACATCTAATAGCAATAGATCTTCGTGTTTAATGGCAACCGAATTAGGATACCCTTTGATGCTTTTATTATTCAGGTTATAATACAGGATTAATTCAGGAATATTAAGTCCATCCGGATTATAAAAAGCTTCTGAAACATCGCTAACAGCCACAATTTTCACTCCTTTTTCGAATAAAAACAAAGCAGAATGAAGTCCAACATTTCCAAAACCCTGAATTGCTGCAGTAGATCTTGCCGGTCTTAGTTTTAATTTTTCAAGTGCCAAAAGTGTAATAATACTTACGCCTCTTCCGGTTGCTTCTACTCTGCCCAAAGAACCTCCTGAATGCAAATGTTTTCCGGTAACTACGGCATGAATTGTTTTGCCGTGAACTAATGAAAATTCATCCATTAGCCAGCCCATTTCGTCAGGACCAGTTCCCATATCCGGTGCAGGAACATCTTTTTCAGGTCCAAAAATATCTGATAATGCTTTTGTATAAGCTCTTGTAATTTTTTCTAATTCTGTTTTAGAAAGTGTTTTTGGGTCACAGATGATTCCGCCTTTTGCTCCTCCAAACGGAATTCCTGTTACGGCAGATTTCCATGTCATCCAGGCTGCAAGTGCTTTTACTTCGTCTAAATTTACGGCGTTGTCATAACGAATTCCTCCTTTTGACGGGCCTAATGCTGTATTATGAATGACACGATATCCTTCAAAGTTTTGAACTGTACCATTATCGAGTGTGATTGCAAAGTTTACAACTATTTGCTTTTCAGGCCGTTGTAATGTCTGCCTTATCGATTCGTCTAAATTTAAAATATCTGCTGCGATATTAAAACGATCAATCATAGATTGAAACGGATTCTGTTTAATTATTTCTGCACTCATGTTATATATCTTTTAAATTGGGGTTTATTTTTTGAAATCTCTTAAAGAATTGAATCTTTCTATTTTTAATTATTATAGCCACAGCTACAACATGGAATTTTCATGTGGCAGCATTGCATCATAATATTGGTATGTCTGTTTGATCTCATTTCAATAATTTTTTACTTATTTCCAAAAAAAGCCTTTCATTGTGCATGAAAGGCTAAAAAAAAAAATAACTAACAAGTACTTTCTCTATTAACGCCATTTCATTACAGGATTCATCATGCAACACATCATAAAGCTGCACATGAATGGAATGATATTTTGGCTATAGTTCTTCATTGTTATTGCAAATTTATAAATATATTTATAAATCCTATAGAATTAGTCGAGTTTATTTTTAAATATTACAAAAATAACCTGAAAGACACTGTAAATTAACAATTTATAAAGTGTGGAAATTATTTAAATTGAGAAATAACAATCAAAATAATGGCAATTAAAGCTAAAAAGATGCCTATGAAATTAATTTTGGATAATTTTTCCTTGAAAAAAAGTAAGCCAACAAAACTTCCTAAAATAATCACGCCCATGTTCATTCCGGCAAAAACGGTCGACGGATTTGTGGCAAATGCTTTATGTGCTTTAAGATAAAATAGAATATTTCCGAAGTTAAAAATACCAACTAAACCTCCAAAAAGAATATTTTTATAGTTCAGTTTTACCTTTTTTAAAGCGACTTCGTACACTACAATAAGCAGTGAAACAGCCAATGCAATATCAAAAACTATAAATAATGAAGTCGTATAAGGCAAAGTGGTATAAAGTGCAATTTGTTTAAAAAGTATATCAATTACACCAAAACCCAATAATACAACGGTTGGATAAATCCACTTATTTTCTGTATTCTGAGATTGCTTTTTTAAGATGAATAAAAGTGCCGTAAAACCAATAATTAAGCCGATTACTTTATAAGAATTAAATTCTTCTTTAAAAATAAACCATGCAGCTAATATTGGAATAAAAAGTGATAATCGCTGTGCGGCATCTGTTTTTACGATTCCCATGTGTTTTATGGAAGCTACCAAAAAAAGAAAAACAACAGGTAACAAAACCCCAATAGCAAGGTAAATATTCCAGGGCGCGTTTGTGTGAACTTCTGTTAAATCGGGGCTAAAAGTAAAATAGCAAAGTGCTAGTGCAGTGATATAATTGAATGCTACAATTTGGGTTGGATTCGTTTTATATTTTCTGGTGATTTTGAAAATTACTCCAACAATAACGCTACAAAGAATACTTAAAACAAGAAACAGCATAAGATTAAATTTTGAATGCAAAAATAACCTTTATCTGTTTTATAATTTTGAAAAAAGCAACATTAATCACTCTTTAACCATCCGGTAATACTCATTCGGGTATTTTGTGTAACCAAAACTTCATGAACTAATTCATTACTTTTAAAGAAAACGGTTTTGCCTTGCGTTGGCGAAATCTTTTGATTATTATTTTCCTGATGAATCATTAATTCGCCGCCGTCAGCTTCTATCCAATTGCTATTAAGATAACTGATCATCGAATATTTCCGACTTGGATTATTTTTAAACTGATCTAAGTGTTTGAGGTAAAAATCACCTTTTTCGTACAGTGAATAATGAAATTCGTAACCTGTAATTCCTGCATAACAACTTTCGTTTAAGTAAATTATGAATGCATCAATTTTATCAAAAAACTGATTTTCAAAAGCGTTATTATTTTTTTTATCGAGCCAATAAATAGAATCGCTTCGAATGGCGCCGTTATAGGAAAGTTTCTCTGAATTGCCTATTCCTGCAGCGAGTAACAAACTATCTTCATTTAAATGGAGTAAATTTTGTTTTAGATTATTGGCTAATTCATCACTTAAAAAATGCTCAGAAATACCTATATTATTTTCAATATAACTTGCTATTAAATCTTCAAAACCATTTTCCATTTTTATTTTGGGAAAGACTGCAAATACAGCCAACGTAGCAAGGTAGATGAAATAAAACTGGTAATGGTGTTTTTTAGAAATAATAAACCGACAGGTTTTTTGAAACCAGTCAGTTTCAGCACAATCTTGTCATCCTGACGAAGGAAGGATCACACTAGAAGCTCGACAAAGATTGGCGATTTGCATTGCGGAATTTCTGGTGTGATTTCTCCTCCGTCGAAATGACACAACTATGTCGATTCATAAATAGAAAACCCGACAAGTTTTAAAAACCTGTCGGGTTCGGTCAGAAAAATAGATTTTTAACTACAATTTGCTAATATAACTTCCGTACATATCTTTAAACTGATGTCCTTGTGCAAAACGATCTTTGCTTAATTTTTTATATTCAACTAATCCCCATAAAATAAATTCTTTGAAGAAATATTGATCATTTTTATCTAATTGAGGTTGGTATTTTTTTAATATTATATCCAACGGTGTTACTTCATCTAAAATAGCTTTATATTCTTTGTCTGATGCATCATCTAATAATTCGAAACCACTTTCTGCGAAGAACCATTCTATTAAGTCTGAATAAGGCGTTTTTGCGTCTGGTTTTTCAAGCTTTTCTATTTTAGGTAAAAGTGTTGGGAATAAAGTTCTGATTGCAGAACCTATTAAATTTTGTGCAACTGCTGCAGCTCCCTCCTGCTCTCCTTCATAAACTAATTCTACTTTTCCGGTAATGGCAGGAATAATTCCGATGAAATCAGACAAACGTAAAGTTGTTTTATCAACTCCGGATTTTAGTGCGCGGCGTTCTGCTGTGCTCATTAAATTTTCAAAAGCTGTAATACTCATTCTGGCACTTACACCACTTTTATTATCTATGTATTCGCTGTCTCTGGCTTCAAAACTTATTTGTTCCAGAATATCTTTGGCTAAACTTGGTACATAAACTAATTTATGTTGTGTTTCATCAAGTTTCGCTTCCTGTTCTGTAATTGTTCTTGCAATGGCAACGCTTTCAGGATAATGCGTTAGTATTTGAGAACCAATTCTATCTTTTAATGGTGTAACAATGCTTCCGCGATTGGTATAATCTTCAGGATTTGCGGTAAAGATAAACTGCATATCCAACGGCATTCTTAACTTAAATCCACGAATTTGAATATCGCCCTCTTGCAGAATATTAAACAATGCTACCTGAATTCTGGCTTGTAAATCTGGTAATTCGTTGATAACAAAAATACAACGGTTTGCTCTCGGAATCATTCCGAAGTGAATTACACGATCATCGGCATACGATAATTTTAAATTGGCTGCTTTTATAGGGTCAACATCACCAATTAAATCGGCAACGGTAACATCCGGCGTTGCTAATTTTTCAAAGAAACGTTCGTTTCTGTGCAACCAAGAAATTGGTGTTTCATCTCCTTTTTCATCGATAATATCTTTTGCAAAACGAGAAATCGGATTTAACGGATCGTCATTGATTTCAGAATCAGCAACAAACGGAATATATTCATCTAATAATTCGATCATTTTACGAGCCAATCGTGTTTTTGCCTGTCCACGAAGTCCTAATAAATTGATGTTATGACGCGATAAAATAGCACGTTCTAATTCTGGAATTACGGTGTTTTCGAAACCATGAACACCTTCAAAAACTGGTTTCCCCGATTTTATTTTTTCACGAAGATTATTTCGCAATTCGTCTTTGATGCTTATACTTTTATATCCTGAGGCCTTTAATTGGCCTAATGTTTTTATGTTTTCTATTTTCATATTATTTATTTAAAAATTGAAAGATTTAATGATTCAATTTATTTTTTGTTCCTTTATTTTTGATAAGTCCTACCTCTTTGTGTATTAACTGTGAGGAGACGCACTGCTGAGCGCCTCTACGATATGCGAAACCAAAAAAACTTTGTCCCTTTGCAACTATGAACCTTTGAACCTATTATCTAACTCTTTTCTTCCTATTAGTCTCATAATCTTCAAAAATCATTTCGCCCAAACCTTTTAATCCGGTATAAAATGCTTTTCCCTGATTGGCTTCTGTAAAATGATTGACAAAACGCTGTAAATACGGATCGTTTGCAATCATAAATGTTGTAATCGGAATGTGTAATTTTCTGGCTTGTTGTGCTTGTGTATAACATTTATCGACAATATATTCATCAAGTCCGTTACTGTTCATATAATAGGAACCATCACGCTCGCGAACGCAACTTGGCTTTCCGTCGGTAATCATGAAAATTTGCTTGTTTGTATTTCGCTTTCTTCGCAAAATATCCATCGCCAATTGCAAACCTGCAACTGTATTGGTATGATATGGACCAACTTGCAGATATGGTAAATCTTTAATCGGAATTGTCCAGGCGTCGTTTCCAAAAACCAAAATATCCAAAGTATCTTTTGGATAACGGGTTGTGATTAATTCTGCCAAAGCCATTGCAACTTTTTTGGCAGGCGTGATTCTGTCTTCGCCGTATAAAATCATACTGTGGCTAATGTCGATCATCAAAACTGTACTCATTTGGGCTTTGTATTGCGTTTCTTCAACTACCAAATCATTTTCAGTTAGCATGAAACTTTCTACACCATTGTTTATTTGTGCATTTCGTAAACTCTCGGTTAATGAGATACGCTCTAAACCATCCCCAAAATTAAATTCACGGAATTCTCCGGTATGTTCATCGCCATTTCCGGCATGTTTTGTTTTATGATTTCCGTTTCCGGAACGCTTCAAATTTCCGAAAATCTGATCTAAAGCCTGCTGACGAATCGCACGTTCTGTTTTAGCAGTAATACCAAAACCTCCGGTTCCGTCTTCTTTAACCTCGTCTTTTATGTAACCTTTCTTTTTTAAATCTTCGATAAAATCATCGATTGTGTAGTGCTCATCCGTCAGTTTATATTCTTTATCTAACTCCCGAAGCCAGTCTATAGCTTCATCAAAATCGCCCGAAGTATGGGTGATTAGCTCTTTGAATATACCAAAAAGTTTTTCAAACGGAGACTGAAATGGGGCTTCGTACGACTTAAAATAAAAACCTTTTTTAAATTCTTTTTTCATAATTCTAAAATTACACTATTTTAGAATTACGAAAAAAGAAACGTTTATTAATTTTTAGTTAAAATATTGAAACAAAATAGGTTGAAATTCCTTATAAATCTAGCAATTATTCAAACTTTCCGTCAACATAATACCAAGAATCATTTTCGAATTTAAAAGTCGAAAATTCATAATGGGTTTGTGGTTTATTATTAGCATCTAAAAAATAGGCTTTAAATTCGACTGTATCTTCTGATGAACTTAAAATTTCTAATTTTTGCCATTTATTACTCGTTGCCCATTTTAAAATTTCAGTTTTAGAGTAATATTGTCTTTCAGAAACATGGGTAGTTTCTAAAAGATAATCGGCATTATGAGTTGCATAAGCCGAATATCTGGAGCGCATTAATGCTAACGCTGTCGGAGCTTTTTGATTGTTTTCAAGATACAATCCACAGCAGTTTTCAAATGGTAAACCTGTATCGCAAAAGCATTTTTTATTCTCCATCAACTGGTTCTTCTCCATTAATCTTTACATGTAACTGATTCAATAAAACCTGATAACGGCTAATTTCTCTTAAATCTTCGTCTTCTTCTGCATGATCCAGCATTTCGTCTAAAGTTTCATTTACTTCAAGCAATTTGTTATTAGCTTCTCTATCATTCTTTGCAGCGATTAAATCAATGATTTCCTGTACGCTTGCTTTTAAATCTTCAAATTTCATATTTTATTTTTTGTTTCATGTTTCACCTTTTCTTTGTTTTATGTTTTTATCCTTGCGAACTTGAAACCTGAAACAAAGAAAACCTGAAACTATTTTAATTTTCTTCTTTTTTGTCTTCGTTGAACTTTTTTATAATTTCTTTCAACTTTTCTTTACGTGCAATTTCGGCCTGTTTTACTTTATTTTGGGCTTTGTGCAATTTGTCATTGTGCTTTTTGATATTCCTTTCGTTGTTGCGTCCCATTATATTTCTCTTTTAATTTCGTCTAAAGTTTTCTCTGTATAAATTAATTCATTGATAATTTCCTTTCGTAAGTCATCAATATTATCATAATCAAAATACTTTGCCCAGGAAGTTAATTGCTGTAAATTCCTGATTTGTTTGATTCGTTTTGTGGTCTCAAAACTGGTTCGCAAAATTGCTTTTTGATCGTAATCCGGATTTTTTTTGTGTTGATACGTTACCAGATTTTTATCAAAATCAGCTTCTATATAATATAGTTTTTCTTCTGCATTATCAGGATAAAATTCGTTCCAAGCAGCAAAACCTATTTTAGTTTTCGATTCTGTTTCGGGTTCACGCGCCACCAAACGCCATTTACTATTCGCTAATCTTCCCCAATGATTCGAAACGCGATACATTCCGGCTTCGGTATAATAATAGGTACTTCCTGCTTTACTTTCAAACTGTTTCTTTAAACCTTCAATTTCAACCGGAAGCACTTCATGAAAAACACAAAAGGTATTTTTGAAAGAATTTGGATGTGGCTTAAAGTTTTTTTGCATGTGCAAATATACTCAGATTGTCAAGAACTCCCTAAAACAAACATAAATTGATTAACTTTGCATATTCAATTTTAAATAAAAAAGTCATGTCTAAAGATTCACACGAAAAAATGTTGCAAAAAGGAGTTTATACCGGCATCATAGAAAAAGATGAAAACAACAATTATTTCTGTGGTGAATATCTTCTAGATTATAAAATTGCTCATACGAATCATACGGTAGGTGAATTGATTACGATTAAATCTGTTATCGAAAACCCGAGTGATATCAGTTATGATAAATATCCTAAAAAGTCTAAGAACTTCCATAAAGCTAATAATAAGCCGGAGGATAAATAATATTTTTGTTTCAGGTTTCAGGTTTCAGGTTTCAGGTTTGAAATGAGAAAAAAGTTTAACCGCAAAGTTCACAAAGATTCTCGCACTTTCCGGTAAAAAATTATTCATTGTTCTGTTTTACATCTAACTTCAAACATTTAACAAATAACTTTTTAGAATATTTTTTCTATGAAAAGTAAAAAGTTAAAAAAAAGTGTACCTTTGCAAAAAATTTGTCTTTTTGAACAATTAATTTCAATTTCAAACTAATAGACAAGTAGTTACCTTTTATTTATGAAAAAAATAGTTGAATACCGCAAGTTACTAAACGTTGAGAAAACTGCAGAGTTAAAAGATTTAAAAACCATTTATCGTAATGCGATGAAAGAATCTCATCCTGATAAATTTCAAGGCGATGATGCTGGTTTGAAAGCTGCAGAAGAAAAAAGTAAAGCTATTATTGAAGCTTATCACTTTTTGGTAAGTATTAATCCTGAAACGATTAAAGCAAATTTACCTGAATATACTGAGACTATCGCGACTGCAACAATTACTGATTATAAATTTGTTGAAGGTCGTTTAATTATCGATTTCTCTAACGGAAGCGTTTACGAATACATTAGTGTTCCTAAAGCAACTTACGTGAAAATGGTAAATGCTGATTCTCCTGGAAGATTCGCAAAAAGACACATTCTTAACTCTTTTACATGGAGAAAGAAAACAAATCAAGAATAGATTTATACTATAATATCTATAAAAGCATTCTGGCAACAGAGTGCTTTTTTTATGCTTAAAATTTAAAAAATTATATATTTTAA
This sequence comes from Flavobacterium sp. LC2016-13, assembly GCF_009707955.1. Classification (GTDB taxonomy): domain Bacteria; phylum Bacteroidota; class Bacteroidia; order Flavobacteriales; family Flavobacteriaceae; genus Flavobacterium. Next base: position 527,598 of record NZ_WMDQ01000003.1, read on the forward strand.
TTTTAAATAATCATATAATTGAAAGTTTTAAGTCAAATTTAGTCAACAAACACGCTGAAAACATGCTAATTAAGCACTAAAAAACTATAACAAAATTTTAGGTTACAAAATTCTTTATGTTTTATATTTTTAGATACTTTTGTTGCACAAATCAATTAACTAATTAATTTTTTATAATGAAAAAAATACTTTTTTTACTTACCGCTTCTGTAGCGATAATTTCATGCAGCAAAGTTAAAGACGGAGAATACCTAATTACAGGAACTGCAACAGGAATTGAAAACGGAAAAACGATCATTCTTCAAGGTCAGGACCCAACTACAAAAATGCCATTAGCTCTTGATACAGTAAAGGTTGAAAATGGTAAATTTGAAATTAAAGGAAAAGTAACTGAACCAGCTTTTCATACTTTAATTCTTCAAGGTGCAAACGGACCAATTCCTTTCATCTTAGAAACTGGAGAAATTAAAATTGCAATTGATAAAGATAGTATCCATAAATCTAAAATTTCTGGAACTTACAATAATGACGAGTATGTAAAATTCAATGATGATCTTACAAAAACTCAGAAAAAATTAATTGATTTTCAGAAAAAGAATACTCAGAAAATGCAAACTGCTCAACAAGCTCAGGATACAGCAACTATCAATGGTTTGATGAAAGAATACATGGTTATTCAAACTGAAGTACAAGCAGATTCTAAAAAGAAATATGAAGGTTATGCTGAAAGTCACCCAAAAGCATTAATTTCTGCTTTAATCATTCAAAGTATGTTAAATGATCCAAGTGCTGATGTAAAGAAAGTAGAGACTTTATACAACGCATTAGATGAGTCATTGAAAAACAGTACTCCTGGTAAAGAAATTAAAAACAAACTAGGTCAAGCAAAAATGCCTGCAGTTGGTGCAACAGCTCCTCCTGTTGGTAGTGCTAAATGAAGAGCCGATTTTTCAGCACCAAATCCTGAAGGAAAAGTAATTTCGCTTAAAGAAAGTTTAGGTAAAGTAACTATCGTTGATTTTTGGGCTTCATGGTGCGGACCATGCAGAAAAGAAAATCCAAATGTTGTAGCTATCTACAAAGAATTACATTCTAAAGGATTAAATATTATTGGCGTATCATTAGATAAAGAAAAAAGCAAGTGGACAGAAGCTATTGCAAAAGATGGTTTAACCTGGACACATGTTTCGAACCTAAAATTTTGGGACGAACCAATTGCTAAACAATACAACGTTGAATCAATTCCGGCAACTTTTATTCTTGATGCATCAGGAAATGTAGTTGCTCAAGACTTAAGAGGTCCTGAATTAAGAGCGAAAATATTAGAGCTTTTAGCTAAATAATACCAATATTCAGAATAAAACAAAAAAATCTCCCTAGTGGAGATTTTTTTATTTTATTCAATACCAATGAATTAAAAAATACTTTTAAAATTACTTAAAATTAATTGCAATTTTACTTTGTAAACCTCGAAAACGTTTATATATTTGCAACCGCTTAGAACAACAAGGCGCAACAACGCTGAGATCGGGGAGATACTCAAGCGGCCAACGAGGGCAGACTGTAAATCTGCTGTGAAAACTTCGCAGGTTCGAATCCTGCTCTCCCCACGGAAAGGCCTAAAAGGCGGAAAACTTAAAGTTTTCAATCTTTTCAAAAAGCCACAAAAAATGTCTAAAGACCTGCAAATTCAACGATTTGCAGGTTTTTTTTATTTTAGGCCTATTTTAAATATTTATAAATACTCACAAAATTAAAGGTGCAGAATCGGTGCACTTTCCGGCGCGCTGAAAAGTGCACCAGAAACAGTAAAAACCCCTTATTTTACAGGGGTTAACGAGATTAACGACTTGATTTGGCAGTAATATTATTCTACATTTATTAATTTAAAAGGTAGGATTATGTTGGAAAGCAGTTTTGGTTTGGGATTCTTTTTAAAAAGACCCAAAATAGAAAGTAAAGAATGGATCGTATATTTCAGAATAACTGTTGACGGTATCCGTAAGGAAAGCTCAACGAAAAGAAAATGGGATAATACACGATGGGATCAAAGGTTCGAAAGAGCGGTCGGCTCAAAGGAAGATGCAAAGTCGCTGAACTTCTTTTTGGATTCGCTGACTTTAAAAATCAATGAAATCAAAACCGAAATGATGTACAGCGGCAAAACCATAACCGCTGAGAAAATTATGGACGAGGTTCTGGGAAGGACAGCGCCAAAGATTAAGGTGCTCGAAGAATTTCAAAAGCATAATGATGAAATGGAGGCGCTTCTTGGAAAAGGCTATGCAAAAGGCACCCTTGACCGGTTTACCATTACTAAAAACCATTTGACTGCTTTTATAAAATTCAAGCTAAAAAAGCACGATCTTGAATTTGCGGATTTGAATCTCGAGTTTGTAAAGGACTTCGAGTTTTACCTTAGAACTGTACGAGACTGCAGCAACAACACAACCCTAAAGTATATTGCAAATTTCAAAAAGATTGTAATCCGCGCCATTGATAAGGAATTAATCACCAAGGACCCATTTAAGAACTTTAAGGGACGTAAAACAAAACTGGTAAAAAAACCACTCACCTCACAGGAATTGTACGAACTTGAAAGTCATTATTTCACAACTGACAGGCTCAATGTCGTAAGGGATGTATTTGTCTTCCAATGCTACACTGGCCTGGCTTACATAGACGCTTATCAATTAAAGAAAACTGATATCAAAGAAGGCATTGATGGAAATCTATGGATTATGTCCGAAAGGCAGAAAACAAACTCATCATTTAATGTACCTCTTCTTCCCCAAGCACTGAAAATAGTTGAAAAATATAAAGAGCACACGCTGTGTATGCAGCGTGGAACCGTGCTTCCTGTTTCATCCAACCAGAAAATGAATGAGTATCTAAAAGAGGTGGCAGTCTTGTGTGGCTTTCCTTTTACATTAAACACGCATATGGCCCGCCGTACTTTTGGAAGCACTGTGACATTAAATAACAACGTCCCTATTAATGTAGTTAAAGAACTGCTGGGTCATGCATCGGTAAAACAGACTGAGGCATATGCTATAACTGAGCAGGCCACAATCGGTCGTGAAATGTCTATTCTCAATAAAAAACTCAATAAAACTGGATCCAAAATATCTAAACCTGATTTGGCGGTTCTCAGCAGGCTCGAAAAGGAAATTCAGGCAATCAAAAAGAAATACAACATTTCTTCGTGATCAATAAATTTCAAAATATATTTAAAATTAAAAGAGGCTATCTCAAATATTTTGACATAGCCTCTTTTTACACAACTTAACTTCGCTTTTATATCCTGGATGATAAGATGGGGTGTACTTAATGTATCCTAAATCCTGAAGCTGTTTAAAATACTTATGATAAGTCGGCAGCGTATTCACATGAGACAGCTCCATAATTTTACTGCGGCTGACTTTAATCCTTGTTCTTTGGCCCTGCCTATAGCCTAATCCCAGTATTGCTGTCAAAATTGATAGATGCCAGACATTTAGTTTAGGATCATTACTATACATTGACAGATAACTCATTATATAGCTTTCTTTTAATCTCTTAGTGTTTATCATCATCAAATAGTTTTTGAAGATCTTCTTTATTATAGTAGTACGATCCAAGCACTTTTTTGAAACGGACTTTTTGGCTTGTTCTAAGATTCTGTACTGAACCTGCTGAAATATCAAGCAGTTTTCTCACAGACTTGCTTTTAATCCACTCTGGTTCCAAAGTTTCTTTCCGTCCAGAATCCTTATCTTTAAATAAAGCCTGTATTTTATCTACTAGAAGAAGACCAAACTGTCTCAGATCTTCCTTGGTTACAATTTCATTCATAGTATAATTTCATAAAATTATTAATTGCAGAATCTTTAGATGTCCGCGTCAGCTGAAAACAAAAAATATACTTCACTTCCACGATTTTTTTTAAAAGATGGTCTATACTTTATATATCCATACTGATGAAGTTCCTGGACACATTTATGATACGTATTTGCTGAAGAAACTTTAGCAATAACAATAATCTCCGAGCTAAAGACAAAAATTGGATTAATAAAGCCCTTAACGGATCTAAATTGTAATAGAGCTGCATAAATGGCAATATGCATTGGACTAATCCGGTAATCATTCTCTATTGCTTTGAAAAAATCCGATAAAGGCTTTAATTTTTCCATAACTTTTAAAGTGAGGGAGTTTTTCTTTTCTTTACTTTATTATCTTTCCTCCCTGAATCACCTTCATCAGAATCTAGATTTTTTTTTTGATCTTTAGATACTGATTCTTTTTGAGATTCAGCCTTTTTCTCTTCCTTACTCTCTCGATGATTAATTCTTTGTAAATTTTCATCATAAACATTAACAGTCTTAAACTGGGGATTTGCCTCCACAAACATTTTACTTTCAACACCGCTAACTACGAAAGTCGCTGACTGAAGATTTCCTTTTTTAAGGGAATTCAAAAGATCCTCTTTATACTGGGGAGTATTGAGCTCCTTAATTGAATGTTTGGAAAGGCTGGCTTCCAGATCATATCCGTAGTTCTGATGGTATTGGTTCAACTTAAAATTACCATTATCTGATTGTTTAAAGTCAATTTTCAGCCAGCAATTATAGCCCTCTCCTTCTTTATTTTTAAGATCTTTATTGACAGATCTGCCCTCCATCAAGTTATAAGCCTCTTTCATAGTAATGCTGGCGCTGTCTTTGTTGATGTAAAAGGTCTGTTCCAGACCAGGTTTGTTTTCTTCTTTCTGAAGATTGACGTGATAGGAATTAAAAAAGTACATATCAGTCTGTTCGGACTTTTTGAAGTTTAATTCTACAGTTAAGGTATCCTTATTTGGTACACCATTATTGATAATGCCGGTGTGCATGATTTTAAAATCCTTTTCTCCCTTCATTATGTTCTCTCGCAGTTCAGCATCGAACGTTTCTCCAAATCCAGTATATTTTAACTGGTCTTTCAGGTAATCTAAATTTTTCTCATTCATTGTATTAGTGTAAAAACCAGTGATATTGATCATCTGATTCCAATTTAAATTGACCACCAAGTTTTGGTTTAAATTGACCACCTAA
>NZ_WMDQ01000004.1 GCF_009707955.1 Flavobacterium sp. LC2016-13
ATTAGGTGATCAGTTTGCTCCGAATCGAGTGATCATTTTAAACTGAAAATCTATGGTCAATTTGACCGTTTTTTCCAGCAGAAACAAGGTTTTGTCAAAAAAATACGACCCGAATGGGTGGAGATTATTTTGCAAACCCGGAGGGCAAGACCTTGTTTCTGCGTTAAGAACACGGAAATACCTTTGCTCTTGAAATGGGACAAACAGCATACCGGTTCTTGGATAAAATCACTGTGGAAGCCTATGGAAAAGGCATTGAGGAAATGGTCAATTTGGTTGAAAAATCTGCATTACATATCGCAGAATTTCTAGGTAAGACTTATAGTTTTAAAGTATGTGGCTTCTGAAGCCACATAAAGGATGCTGAAAAAATATTGTTGGGGTTATGTCTGGGATTTTTCAGTATGCTTTTTTCTCAAAGCATCCAATCAAAGCTCTTTTATGAGTGGTGGGAATTGTGAGGGAAAAAGAAATGTGCTTTGAGGATTAAGTAGGGGCATAAAAAAAGCAGGACATAAATCCTGCTTAATAATCTAAATTGTAATAAAATTAGCTCACTTCTAATTTTGAAAAATGATCTTTAAAATGAACCATTAAAATCTCTACGAACCTACCGATAATATAGCCCTTAGTAGCTTCATCAGGTTCAGAATTTTTAGTCCAATAACTAGTAAATACTTTAAGACCATTGTCGTGATCTTTAGGTTTTAATAAAACCTTTTCAGACCATTGGTCCGGAGTGTGATTGTAAAGAACCTCTTTGTCATTATTTAGTTTAATTTCCCAGGTTTTTAATTCCTCTTTTCTAATTTTTGCATTGATAGCCTCTAACAGAGCATCAGCATCTTTTGTGTGTATAATTATTTGCATACTATAAATTGGTTTAATAGAGTTAACTAATTGACAAATAGAATACCACTATTTAAAACAAGACAAAAGGACATACTTCTGTAAAATAGGCTGACATTCGGCTATGGCATAAAAGCATCCTCCATCGATTTGAATTTATGTGATACCAAATCCATATCCTTACTGATTTTCTGACTTGTGATTTTAGCATAAATCTGTGTAGTTGATATATTTTTATGCCCCATCATTTTACTAAGGCTTTCAAGTGGTACACCTTCAGTTAAGAACATAGTAGCAAATGTATGACGTGCGGTATGAAAAGTTACTTTCTGTTCTGTAATAATTTCAGCTTCCACCATTAATTTTCTAATATGAGTATTACAGGTTGGATTGGTAGGTATCTCAAAAATATAATCACTATGGGTAATTCCTCGATACTTTTCTATGATATGCTTCGGAATTTCCATTAGACGAACATTAGAAGCAACATCTGACTTTTTTCTTCTGCTAATAATCCATTGATGACCATCAAAGAAAGACTGTATATTGCCCCACTTTAGTTTTTGAATATCTATATAGGAAAGTCCTGTAAAGCAACTAAAAATAAAAAGATCCTTTACAAGTTCGTATTGTGGTTTAGAAGGCTTTAGAAGCATTACTTTTTCTACATCATCTTTTAAAAGATAGCTTCTATCAGTTTCTTCCACGCTGATTTTATAATCTTCAAAAGGATTTTGACGTATAAACCCCTTTTTTATACCGAGTTCAGCCAAAGCGATGAGTGGCATTGTATAAACCCAAACCGTATTGTGTGTACATTTTTTATCTATACGTAAAAAGAAATCAAACTCCCTAATAAAGTCGGAAGTGAGTTCCCGAAAAGGCATATCTTCTCTGTAATAACGTTCCTTTATAAATTCGCATAGATGATTATAGACCGATTTGTATTTATTATAAGTGTTTTGAGAACGTTTTCCTTTACTGACCATTCTTTCAAAATCCTCATTCTGCTCTTTAAATGCTTTAAGGACAGCATCATCCATTACCCCAATCCCTAAAAAAGACAGCTTTACTTTTTGTGCAGTAGTAAAACCTTCTTCTTTAAGCATATCATCATATGTCTTATTGATACGTAGCCGTATATTATCTAATATAAGATTGGTACTTAACGCCTGAACACTCTTGCCAAGAATTCTTCCATTCTTCAAGTCCCAATTATTAGGATTGATTTCTAATTTTGTTCCGAATGTTTTCGGTGTTCCGTCAATGGTAATACGCCCCATAATAGGCACATTTCCGTTCTTCTTTGGTTCGTTTTTTTTCAAGTAGAATAATAACTTGAAAGTGGATCTTTTTGCTTGTTCCATAACTCAAAAATTTAATGTTTAAAATTAATTTTAATTGAGTTACAAGAGAATGTGAAGAACACTGCAAATGACTGAAATATAAACTATTATAGTCAATTCAATCAGATTATAATCAGTAATGATTTAGTAACCTAACCTTGTCATTTTATGCCTAAAACCTATCGGACACCGAGTTCCAATTTTAGACTACCATTTTTATAAACCAGTGTATAATAACAGTTTTAATCGTTTTGCTTACTTTTGCTTTTTTCTAATCTTTTTTCTTTAAAAACAAAAAGATATAGCGGATAGTAGGAAATAGCTTCTAATTATTGCGAATTTTATAATTTAGACTATTAATTTTCGATATTTTTTGAATAAATTTGCGACACAATTTTATAAAACAACACAATGAAAAATACTGCGCTTACGCAAATACATGAAAGTTTGGGAGCAAAAATGCTTCCGTTTGCCGGTTATAATATGCCTATTACTTATGAGGGCGTGAATGCTGAACACGAAACGGTTCGTAATAGTGTGGGCGTTTTTGATGTTTCGCACATGGGAGAATTTTTACTTACGGGACCAAATGCTTTGGCTTTGATCCAGAAAGTGACTTCTAACGACGCTTCGACTTTGACGATTGGAAGAGCTCAATATTCTTGTTTGCCAAACATTGAAGGCGGAATTGTAGATGATTTGATTGTTTATAAAATGAAAGAGGAAGAGTATTTACTGGTTGTAAATGCTTCGAATATTGAGAAAGACTGGAACTGGATTTCTTCGCACAATGATTTGGGTGTTGAAATGAAAAATCTTTCTGATGATTATTCGTTATTGGCGATTCAGGGACCAAAAGCGGTTGAAGCTATGCAGCCTTTGTCTTCTATAGATTTATCTGCAATTGCTTATTACCATTTTGAAGTGGCTGATTTTGCAGGTTTTAATGATGTAATTATTTCTGCAACTGGTTATACTGGTTCTGGCGGATTTGAAATTTACTGTAAAAATGCTGATGCTGTAGCTATCTGGAATAAAGTTTTTGAAGCTGGTGCAGCTTTCGGAATTAAACCAATTGGACTTGCAGCTCGTGATACTTTGCGTTTAGAAATGGGTTTCTGTTTGTACGGAAATGATATTAATGATACGACTTCTCCGCTTGAAGCCGGTTTGGGTTGGATCACAAAATTTAATAAAGAATTCACGAATTCTGAAAGTTTGAAAAAACAAAAAGAAGCCGGCGTTACTAAAAAATTAGTGGCTTTTGAAATGCAGGAACGTGCTGTACCAAGACATGATTACGAAATTGTTGATGCTTCTGGCGCTGTAATTGGTGTTGTAACTTCCGGAACTATGTCTCCTTCTATGAATAAAGGAATTGGATTAGGTTATGTTACTGTAAATAATAGTACTGTTGATAGCGATATCTTTATCAGAATTAGAAAAAATGATGTTCCGGCTAAAGTGGTAAAATTGCCTTTTTACAAGAAATAGTTTTAAATATATATTTTACAAAGCGTTACTTTTTAAGTGGCGCTTTTTTTTTGCTATAGATTTAACATTAAAATAATTTTATTAGTTTTTGCTTTGTTAAAACAATTCGTTTTGATGTAAGAAATTTTAGAAAAAATGTAACTTTTTATCAAAAAATAAAGCGTAATTTTAGTCTAAACGAATGGGTTCTATTTATGAAAAAAATATTATTAGTATCGATGTTGACTACGAGCGTTCTATTTGGTCAAAATAGCGATCAAACATGCGAAATACTAAACAAAATAAATGTACTTATACAAACGGAACATATTCGCCCAAAACCGGTAGATGATAGTTTATCTGTTTTTGTTTTCGATAATCTAATCAATGAATTAGATCCTTCCCGAAATATATTTTTTCAAAGTGAATACGACGAATTAGCAAAGAAATATCGCTTGAATTTAGATGATTTAATTCTGAAAAATGATTGTAGTTTTCTAGCAGATATTACCAATAAATACAAAAACGGACTTATTAGAACAAAAGCTGTTTTAGAAAAAATTCAGGCCGGGACTATTGACTATACCAAAAAAGATACGATTCGTTTTTACAAAAAATCTTTTGCTTTTTATCTTAAAAACGAAAATATAGAGAAAGTCTGGATCAAAAAATTACGTTATCAGATTTTGGATGACATTGCTGAAACAAGTGATAATCTGGATTCGCTGAAAACGAATTTTAAATCGTTGGAAATGGCTTCTAAAAAAACGATCTTGTCTAATGAAATTTGCAGAATAAGTACACTTCTAGAATCTAATATTAAACAGGAAGAAAAGCTTTATAATTTCTTTTGTACTTATTTTGATCCTCATACAGCGTATTTTAGTGATGATTCTAAATCGAGTTTTGTTGCTTCGTTATCAAAAGAGCATTTATCTTTAGGAATGACCGTGAATTTGAATGAGAAAAACGAAATTATAATCGATGAAATAGATCCAAATGGTCCGGCGTATCAAACGGGACAAATAAAAAAAGGAGATCAGATTCTTTCTGTTTCCAATAAAAAAGAAACGCTCCAAGTTTCTTGTTCTTCGCTAGAATCAATTTCTACCATGATTTTATCTGAATCTAATAAAAGTATTATCCTGACATTAAAACGAAATTCAGGCAAAAACTTTGAAGTTTACATCGAAAAACAAGTTATGAAAGATGAAGACAATTCGGTTTTTAGTTTCATAATCGGAAAGGATAGTAAAATTGGTTATATTAAGATTCCGAGTTTTTATGCTGATTTAGATGGAAATAGCCGAAAAGGCTGCGCTGATGATGTGGCACGAGAAGTCATAAAATTAGAAAGAGACCATATTAAAGGTCTGGTAATTGATTTAATTGACAACGGCGGTGGTTCTATGGAAGAAGCCATTAAATTAGCCGGAATGTTTGTTGATTATGGTCCGATTTCTATTGTTATTGACAACAAACAACAAGAATCTGTAATTAATGATCCGTTTAGGGGCGTTATTTATAAAGGTCCTATTGTTATTTTAATCAATAGTAATACAGCTTCTGCAAGTGAGTTTTTCTCTTCGATATTGCAAGATTATAATCGTGCTTTATTATTAGGCAGCAACACGCTTGGTAAAGCAACAATGCAGACTATTCTTTCGCTTGATGAGACAAAAAATACCGATTTTCTAAAAATAACAATTAATAAATTTTACAGGGTTACAGGAAAAAGCCACCAATATATTGGGGTCAAGCCCGATGTTGTTCTTCCGGAATTCTATGAAGGTATTTACCAAAAAGAAAGTGATTTTCCTACTGCCATCAAAAATGACAGTATCGCGCCATTTTTAAAATACAAAACTTACGTAAAACGCGATCTTATTGATAAAATTGCTAAAAACAGCACTTTGCGACTGGCGGATAATTACTACTTTAATGACATTAAAAAGATTAATGTAAAAATAGATCAGATGGTAAATGTTCCAAAGGCCGAGATTCCTATGACTTTAGATGCCGTTTTCGATCAAAAAAAGACTGTAAATTCTATTTGGACAGAAATACACACTTTTAATGATGATAATAATCCTTTAGATGTTTACAATTCTAGCGTAAATCAATTTTTATTAGGTGTTTATCCAACAGAAAAAACAATAAATCAGTATCAAATTGATAATCTGAAAACCAATCCATACTTAAATGAAGCGGTTAATATTATTTCGGAATTTAATGCTTCGAAATAAATTTAGTTTCAGATTCAATTTATTTGAGGTTTCAATTTTATGTTAACCGAAAATTATTCCTAAGATTTATGCATTGTTTCAACGTAATTTTGCAATCACTTATTAAAGTATAGTTGAGCAAACTTTAAACCTGAAACTTTAAACTTTAAACAAATCAAAAAAACTTAATTTTTGAGTTTGGAAAAATAAGGAATAACCGTATTTTTGCATCTCAAAATAAAAAATCAGTAATGGGAAGAGCGTTCGAATTTAGAAAAGGAAGAAAAATGAAACGTTGGTCAGCAATGGCTAAAACATTTACCCGAATTGGTAAAGATATCGTTATGGCCGTTAAAGAAGGTGGTCCTAACCCAGATGCCAATTCTAGATTAAGAGCTGTAATACAAAATGCTAAAGCGGCCAACATGCCTAAGGACAATGTGGAGCGCGCGATAAAAAATGCAAGTAATAAAGATACTGCCAATTATAAAGAAATTTTGTTTGAAGGATATGCGCCTCACGGAATTGCTATTTTAATTGAAACTGCATCTGATAATAATAATAGAACGGTTGCTAATATTCGTAGCTATTTTAACAAATGCAACGGAACTATGGGAACTCAGGGTTCTGTAGAGTTTATGTTTGACCATACTTGTAATTTTAGAATTGCAAAGGGAAATCTTGATCCGGAAGAATTAGAATTAGAATTGATTGACTTTGGTGCTGAAGAGGTTTTTGAAGATGAAGACGGAATTTTAATCTACGCACCTTTTGGAAGTTTTGGAGCTTTGCAAAAAGAACTAGAGAACAGAGGTTTAGAAATCTTGTCTTCTGGTTTTGAACGTATTCCACAAATTACAAAAGAACTTACCGAAGCTCAAATCGCTGACGTTGAAAAACTAATTGAAAAAATTGAAGAGGATGATGACGTTATGAACGTTTATCATACTATGAAAGAGGAATAATATTCTTTAATTATTCTTATACTATAAAAACTCCAGAGAAATCTGGAGTTTTTTTTTGTTATAATGAGGAATCCCGTAAAAAATAAAAGTTTGGAATGTTTATGTTTGCTCCAAAATTATTTATTTCAACTTCTTGGGATAGCTGGTAATTATGTAAAATTTAATAGAAATGTTATAATATTATTTTTATAAACAATTCTTTTCCTGTTAAAAATTATATAATATATTTGGCACTTTAAGTCATTGAAATTTAGATGATTTAAGGGATATATTATACATTACCACACCAAAACCTACCAAAAAATTGAAAAAAACTACTCTTAGATTACGCTCTTTCGTATACATTTTAGTTTTATTTACGATCAGTTCAAACTGTTTTTCAAGTACTTACACAGATACTATAAGTAATTCGAAAAAACTTTTAGCAGCTAAAAATAGTATTCCGAAAAACAATATTCTTTCTGATAAGAATTCCTTCAATTATACTCAAAATTCAGAAAGCGAATTCACCAATGAATACTTAAGAAAGAATTTTCCTATTGCAGGTGAAACCAGCGATGATTTAAAAACCGCAATGGCAACTTGTCTGAAAATTGACGAAAGCGGTAATCTTACAGACGTTCTGGAACCAAAAAAATTGTCGATGTTACCTCTTGGTATCAAAAAGACAATTGGTGGTATTCAATACATGTTAGGGATTAGTAATGCAAAATTCACTCCTGAATATACCGAACTTACAGCTTTTGTTCGAATCATTATACCACAACACGGTGCTGACGGAAAACCAAAAGAATTATTTTTTGGAGCAAACAATATTAGGTTATCCCACAAAGGTGGTTTAGTTGGCGATACTAATTTGGTTTTATTAGGTGATGTTCCGATCAAAATTAACGGAGAAAACTTATTGTTGATTCTGAAAGGCGGAATGAACATGAAGACCGGAGTCGTTGCTAATCAAACTTATGTAACTATTGATTGTAACGGATTTAAAGAACTTGGAATTACGGCTGACGTGCAGTTTTCAAGAAATATGTTAGAACCGGTAGATAATAATTATGTAGCCCTCCCTTCTCCTGCACTTGTTACAGGAAACTTTAAAACTATAGTTTCGAATTGGAATGACATTCTAATCGAAATATCATTACCTAAATTTCAATTAACATCTAAAAAAGGTTTTTGTTTTGAATTAAATAAAGCAGTAATCGATTTTAGTGATTTACGAAACTCTCAAAGTGTAAAATGGCCGCCAAACTATGCAACTAAATATTTAGTGCCCGGAAATGAAAATTTGTGGCGTGGTCTTTATGTACAATCTCTTAAAATTGTTTTACCCGAAGAGTTTAAGAAAAAAAACAGTAAGGAAAGAATTCGGTTTGAAGCAACAGATTTATTGATTGATCGTATGGGAGTTTCCGGAACATTTTCGGGTAGCAACCTAATAGGCATCGATGAAGGAGATGCATCCGGATGGCAAATGTCTTTGGACAATGTTAGTATAACATTAGTTGCGAATTCTTTGACAGCTGCCAGTTTTGGCGGTGATATTCTTTTACCTGTTTCTGATAAATCAGGAAAATGTAATGGAGGCACAAGATCAGAGTTAGCTTATAAAGGATTAATAGACCCTCTTAATAATGAGTATTTATTAAATGCACAAGTTACAAACGGGATTTGTTTTCAGGCGTTTAAAGCCCAGGCAGTCATCGAAAAAAACTCTTATGTCGAATTAAAAGTTAAAGATGGTAAATTTCTGCCAAAAGCAGTTCTATACGGTACTTTATCATTAAATGCCAGCAATAAACCAATAACTGCAGCAGAAGCAATTGCACTAGAAAAAACAGACGCTGCAAGTGGAGGTTCTGCTACAGGAGAGAAAAAAGAAACGGTATCTTTTAAAGGCGTTATTTTTCAAAATCTAATGTTGCAGACTGTATCTCCATACATTAGTGCTGATTATTTTGGATACAAAAATGTACAAAATGATGGTTCTACGGTTAGTAATTTCCCGGTAACAATTAATGAAATTGCTTTAATTACCACTGATGAAAGCGCCAGCTTAAAAGTTGATCTTGCCATAAATATGATGGAAAATCAATTTAATGGGCAAACTAAATTTTACGTCGTTGGAAAATTTGGCAAGGATGAAGGAATCCAGAAATGGAAATACGATCATCTTAAATTTGAACAAATTTCTATTGCAGCCGATTTAGGTGGAATGAAATTAAAAGGAAGTATTACCATAATGGATAATGACCCCGTTTATGGTAAAGGCTTTAAAGGATCGCTAAGTTGCGATTTTACTGGTGGTATTAAAGTAGAGGCCAATGCTATTTTTGGATCTATCAATTTTAGATACTGGTATGTTGATGCCATGGTCGATGGTTTAAACATTCCGGCAGGAGCTATTACCTTTAAAGGTTTTGGCGGAGGTGCTTACTATCACATGAAAAAAGATGGTTTCAGTAACCGATTTGCTGCTTCAGGATCTAATTATGTTCCTGATATTGATTCTGGCCTTGGTGTAAAAGCCATGATTAAGTTTGCTGCTACCGGAACATCCAGCGCTTTTTGGGGTGGTGCAGGTTTTGAAATTGCTTTTAACAGTAAAGGTGGTATAAACCGAATCAGTATTTATGGTGAAGGTCACGTTATGCAGACTTTCGAAATTCCAGGTGCTAGTGAATTAACCGATGCCTTAAAAGCGGTGACAGAAAATGAATCTCTGATGGGTAAAATAGCAACGGAAGCTTTAAAAACATCAAATTTATCAAAAGCAGCTGCAGAATTATATCCTAATGATGTAGAAGCTTCTATGGGTATTAATGCGTTTGCTGCTATAGAATATGACTTTAGATTAAAAACTTTACACGGTTCGTTCGATTTATATATAAGTACTCCTGGTGGTTTCATACAAGGTCGCGCCTCAGGTAACAGAGCCGGATGGGCGGTTTTACACTTTGCTCCGGATAAATGGTATGTTCGCGCGGGTACACCTACTGACCGATTAGGAATAAAACTAGCGATAGGATCTTTTGAAGTAGAAGCCGGTGGTTATTTTATGATGGGAGATGATATTCCCGGAAGCCCTCCTCCACCGGATATTGTTGCTAAATTATTAGGTGTAGATGTTGCTACGCTAGATTATATGCGAGATGAAAACAGTGTGGCATCTGGTAAAGGGTTTGCTTTTGGTGCCGATTTTAGTCTAAAAACAGGAAATATGACATTTCTTGCATTCTATGCTAATTTTCAATGTGGATTTGGATTTGATATCATGGTGAAAGATTATGGTGAAGCACAATGTAAAGGATCAGGACAAATTGGTATTGATGGCTGGTATGCTAACGGACAATCATATGCATACATGCAGGGAGAAATGGGAATTAATATTAAATTATTTTTTATTAAAAAGAAAATCTCAATTATGAAAGGTGGCGGCGCTGTTTTATTGCAGGCAAAACTACCAAATCCTGTATGGATTAGAGGTTATATGGCTGGTTATTTCGATATACTAGGAGGTGCTATAAAAGGAAGTTTTAGGTTTAAATTGGAATTTGGTAAACAATGTGAATTTGTAAATGACACTCCTTTGCAGGGCTTAAAAGCAATTGCTGATATTACTCCTGGTGAAGGAACTAAAGATGTAGATGTATTTACACTTCCTCAAGTTGGTTTTAACATGCCTGTAGAAAAAGTTTTTACTCTTGAAGATGATGCCGGAATAAAATATTATATGCTTAAACTGGAAGAATATAGTATCAAGAAAGATGGAGTTCTTATTCCAGGTACTATAAATTGGAATGATACCAAGGATTTAGTGACTTTTACTTCTACTGATGTATTACCTCCAAATTCTGATTTGATTTTGAATGTAAAAGTAAGTTTCCAGGAAATGGTAAATGGAAACTGGAAAACTATATACGATCAGGGGCAAGTTGCTATGGAAACTGAAACCAGAAAATTTTCAACCGGGGCTGCACCAAATAATATTCCTGTAAATAATATTTCTTATTGTTATCCTGTTTTTGATCAGAAATATGTGTACCAAAATGAATCAAAACAAGCTTATGTTGTTTTAAAACAAGGACAACCTTATTTATTTGATTTAAAGAATGGCCAATCACAAAAAGCATTCTATAAAACAGCAGATAAAACAGCTACGACAGCTTTGCGTTATGATAGTTCACTTAAAAAAGTTATTGTTGACTTACCGGTTTTACAAACTTCTAAGCCATACAATCTTACTTTGATGACACTCGTGCCTAAAACTGATGCAAATGGAAACTTATCTGAAAATTATGACAAACAACAATCAGATGATGCAAACATTGATATTAAAAATAATCAGTTAAGCGAAACTATTACTGCAGGAAGTGATATTGAACTTTTGCAATATAATTTTAATACAAGCCAGTACAATACTTTTCAGGAAAAAATGACTGCTAAAAAAGCACGAAATACGTATATCGAAATCATTTATTCTGACGTACACGCTTTACATGCAGAAAATGCATCGACTGAACCTTTTGATGAAATCGAAATAATTGGTAATAACAAAACCCTAAATATTCCATTAGTGAATGTCGAAGCAACGTTAGATGATAATTATTATAAAAATTACATCTATCCATTGATATATAAAGGTTATCCTTTAGAATCAGATTTCACATTCCCAAGAGACACTAACGTATTAGGTGCTCCTCCAACAAAAGGAATTGAGCTTTTAACCTGGTATCAATCGGATTTAACAAATAATCCAAAAAGTTCTTATCTGAGAGAAAGGCTGCCTTATCGATACAATCAGCCGTATTATTATAAAACCGATTTTACGAACTTACAATATAGAGTAGTCAATAAATATGTAAATGGCCAAAACCCAGGCATGAGTGAGAGATACAATTATATTATAAATGGAACTTTTCCTATGATTCAGGACGGAAACTATAATATCAAACTAAACTATACATTACCTGGCGGACAAGCAGGTACAAGTTCAATTTTTACATTCAATAAAACAAATTAGCATGAAGCTTAAAATTTTAATTATTCTTGTTCTTACACTAATTAGTAATGGTTACTCACAACAAAAAAGCACTAAAGATAGTATCTCAGTTGAGAAAAAAATTGGAATCGAAGTTATAGCAAGAGTACAAAAGGACAAAATTTTATTGCGATGGGCAGTAAATGATCCGCTTGCCTGGAAAAAACTAAATACCTATGGCTATTTGGTAGAGCGCTATACTGTAACTCGTGATAACAAAACATTATCAAAGCCGGAACGAATTGTTTTATCTCAGACATGTAAACCGGAAGCTCTTGAAAAGTGGGAAAAACTAATTGATGAAAATGATAATGCTGCAATTGTGGCACAAGCAATTTATGGAGAATCTTTTACTGTAGCTGGAGCTGATAATATACAGTCTATCATAAACATTTCTGAAGAAAATGAGCAAAGATTCACATTTGCATTATTTTCAGCCGATAAAGATTTTGAGATTGCTAAAAAGGCGGGTTTAGGTTTTGAAGATAAAACGGTCAAACCGAATGAAAAATATGCTTATAGAATTTCTTCGAATGTACCAGAGAAAGAATTAAACATTGCTTATGGGGGAGTATTTGTAGGGTTAAAAGATTACGAGCCTTTACCGAAGCCTATGGATTTTACAGCACATTTTACTGACAGCAGTACTATGTTGAGTTGGAATTTTAAAATATTAGCTCACGCTTATGGAAGCTACTATGTAGAAAGATCTACTGACAAGAAAAATTTTAAAAGAATTACAGATAAGCCTTACACAAGTTTAAGTCAGCAAAATGCAAACAATAAACAAATTTTTTATGTTGATTCTATAGCAAATAATATACAATACAGTTACAGAATTCAGGGTATTTCTCCATTTGGTGAATTAGGTCCTTATTCTGAAATAATTTCAGGAAAAGGAAAATCAATATTGAAATACGTTCCTCATCTTACTGTTAAGGAATTTAAAGATGATACAACTGTAAATTTGATTTGGGAATTTCCAGAAGAAGGAAATGATGAAATTACTGGTTTTGAACTTAATCGTTCTGAGGAAGATGATGCTAAATATACGACCGTTATTAAAAATATTTCGCCAAAATCCCGAAATGTTGTTTATAATAAATTATCACCTACAAATTATTTTACATTAACCGCCGTTGGAAAAAACGGAAGCAACAGAGTATCTTTTCCAATGCTTGTTCAGCCTGTGGATTCAATTCCGCCAGCAAAACCTATTGGTTTAAAAGGTGTAATTGACAGTTTGGGAGTTGTAAAATTAACATGGACTCACAACAAGGAAAAAGATTTATTGGGTTATAGAATTTACAAAGCATACAACCCTGATGAAGAATATAGTCAGGTAACTATAAGTCCGAGCGAACCAAATACTTTTGAAGATAAAGTTGTTATAAAAACTTTGAATAGCAAGGTTTATTATAAAATTATTGCTGTTGATTATAGATACAATATGTCCGATTTTTCAGAGCCTCTAATATTAAAAAAGCCTGACGTAATACCTCCTGCTTCTCCTGCTTTTAACAAATATGAAATTGCAGATGGTTCTGTTTTTCTTGAATGGGCAAATAGTTCCAGTGAAGATGTGGCTGTTCATCAATTATATCGAAAAGAAAATGACCAAAAAGACTGGACATTAATTTTTGAAACAAAAAATAAAGAAGAAAAATATCAGGATAAAACTGCTATAGAGGGAAATACCTATCGATATGCAATTTTTGCAAAAGATGAAAGTAATTTAGTTTCAAATCCTTCTCCGGAGATAGCAATGTTTGTACCTAAATATTCATTATTACCTGATGTAAAAGGCTTTTTTGCGCAATCAAATAAAGTTACAAATACGATTGATTTATCCTGGGATTACTCAGAAAAAAATGTTGATAATTTTGAAATATACAAAGCTTCTGACAAAGACGCTTTACAATTAATTCAAATCGTGAAAGGAAATATAAAGCGTTTATCAGACCCTACTATTACGATTAATACAAATTATAAATATGGCATAAGAGCTGTGTCAAAAGATGGAAGAACGTCAAAAATGGATTTTTATACTGTGAAATTTTAATATATGAAGAGAATTTTACTATCACTTATTGTTTTATTATCGGTAAAAAGCTTTGGGCAACTAACCTATAGAGTTAATCTGGAAGCCGGGTCTCTTGGCTGCGGGTGTTCTTCTGCGGGTGCCGAAAATTTCTATGCATATGATGTCAGCAATAATGTTATACCTTCTATTAATTTTAATGCAGATAATTATCCAAGCATTACTTTTGAAACACTTGTAAAACCGACGAAAATAGTGCAGGTTTTGGGATGTGAACCTACTGGAGATGACTTTTGCTATCCCTTTCCTTACAGTGAGGTTTCTCAGGTTATTTTGGATAATACTAGTAGTTGTGAATACAAAAGTGCAACCGCGCCTTTTGGTCTTAGAGTTAATGTTCAAGCGATTGGAAATATCGATAATATTGGTTGCGTTACAAGCAATCTTACTTGTTCAGGTAACATTGAAAGATGGGAAGTAATGAAATCTGGTACTAATGTGTATGAAGTTATTCCAAATTCTAATGTAAATACCTTAACAAAGACTTATAATCAAATCTATTCTGATAATTCCGGAATAAGTAAAACTACTTATTTTAGGGCAAAATTTGCGGGAACTCAAGTGTATACTTATCATCCATTTATATTTGTTTTTTGCTCTCCAAATTTAAATAATACCTCAGACCCTAATATTACCTTTTGCAATTATAACAATGGTGAGGTTATATTCACTTTTAGCAGGCCATTAGAAACTGGCGAAAAATTTTTACTTACTCGCAATCCTGTAGGTCAAAACATGGTAACGTCTACAACTTCTGATGATGCAGTTAATGTTGAAAAAATCTCACCCACTGTTTTTAAATGGAAAAACATACCTCCAGGAAAATACGAATTTAAATATCAAACACAGTTTGAAAACAATACGGCATCTAGTGTGAGTCCTACCACATTTTTTACAATAACACCTAGAGACAAATTAAATTTTACAATTACAGCAGTACAACCATTATGCAATAACGATAAGGGTAAAATACAAATTTCAGCTTCAGGAGGAACATCTCCTTATTTTTATGTTTTAGATAACGAGCCATTAACAAATAAACATTCTTTTGCGGGCCTGTATACTATTCCTAATGAATTACCAGAAGGAGATCATACAGTAATAGTTGTAGATAGTCGCGATTGCATTGAAAAATAATATTATGAAATTTTATTTACTCTATTTTATATTGATCTGTGGAATTCATAAAATACATTCACAAATGTATATTATGAAGACCAATTATGGCGGTTGTAATGATTACGTCAATGGTAATCATATTTACGAAGACGATTATGAATACAAAATCATAGATGATCATGGAAATTGGCTATGCCCAATTGTTGAAGCTGGAGAATATCTTATTTTTAATCAAATGCCAAGTGCATATCTTTTTGCCAGTTATAAAGCTGAAACATTTTCATGTAGTGGTGGTTGTGGTGATTATCATTCAGTTGGCTTAATGATAACTACTATAAATACTTGTCAAAAATACGTAGGGTATTCATATGGTTATAATGGGCCATCCCCCCCTAACTTTGAAATTATAAGCAATAAGGTTATAGCTGACCCTCCAGCTGATAATTCTTTTTGCGACAAAATATCACTCTCCGCTACAGGCTGTACAGGCTCTCAAAGATTTTATTGGGAATATAGTAAAGATGGATCTCATTTTATTCCAACTAACATAAGTACTGCTTTTAATCAAAATTATGAATTTATTAAAGCTAATTTTGCTCTATTAGACAACTATACTGGACCTATTTATTTTCATGCTATAATCGACTCAGATCCTTCTATTACTCAGGAAAACATCTATTCTAACGTTGTCAATTATAATATTATTTCTTGTTCTCCTTTGTTGAACGGAAATCCAGTTGTGGCTGATGTCAGATGTAATAATGAATCTAATGGTAGTGTAACATTAAACTTTAAAACAGATATAACAACGAATCAAAAATTACTTCTTAATTTATTTAAGGACAATAATTTTATGACTCATAAATTTGTCAGTTATGCTGAAATAGTAAATAAATCATTTACCTGGACTGGAATTGCAGCAGGATCATATGTTATTAAATACCAAGCTCAAACCAATACAGATAATAACATATTAGTTGGATCACAGCCTGTAATAAGTCCTACTTTTACGATAGCAAATGTAACTCCTTTAACTTTTACGGTAACCCCTATTCAACCTGCATGCGTTGATGATAAGGGTAAAATACAAATTTCAGCTTCAGGAGGAACAACTCCTTATTTTTATGTTTTAGATAACGAGCCATTAACAAATAAGCATTCTTTTACGGGCCTTTATACTATTCCTAATGAATTATCAGAAGGTGATCATAAGGTAATAGTATTAGACAGTCGTGATTGCATTGAAAAATAATATTATGAAAAAAACTTTACTATATAAACCAACCTCACCAAAAAACATCTGCACAAAATGGCATTTTTGCCGTAAAATGCTAACGTTAACTTTTTTTATACCTAAACCAATATGAAAAAAATTATATTCTTAATCATTCTATTTTCTAGTATAGCCAGTTTTTCACAAGAACAACTTATGCTGGAAGTTGATCTTCTCTTAAATAATAATGGCAATGGAAAATTGAGAGTTACAAATAGTTCAGGTCAGACTTTGTATGAAAGTTATGGTGTGGTAGACAATTATGGCATAATTCTTAATTTAACTGCAGCTAGTTTTCCTTTAACCCTGGAATGGAGGGCTGGTCTTAATGCGGGATGTACAACTCAATCCTGGACTTATACCTGGAGTGAATATTTTGCTGGAAAAACATTCACAGGAGGTTGTGCTCCGGAATATTTTTATTTAAGATCACCATACATAAATAAGGCAACAGTGCCAGTTGGAGTTTGTGAAACAATTGCAGGGGGAATTTATGTTAGTTATTATAGTACAACTGGTAATTTTCCATGGACCTTGATTAAAGCTCCTTACACTACAGCAGGTATACCGGAACTGGGAGCAAGTTTTAGAGGAGCTTTGCATGTTAAATCTGATATCGATTCATACTATGCAAATCCAAAAGTAACGATGTCTTCAAAAGTAACTACTTTAACTATTATTGGCTGCTCGCCTGAACTTGATGGTCAACCTATACCTGAAAAAACAAAATGCAAATATGAGTCTTCCGGAAGTGCAACTATAAAATTTAAAACAGACCTTAAGGATGGTGATAAATTTCTTTTCAACATCTTTAAAAATGGAGTTTTCGACAAAAGTATCTTCGTAACAAAAGATCAAATTATCAATAAAACATATATCTGGTCAGGTTTAGCTGAAGGATCGTATTATATAAAATACCAAGCCCAAACTACTACTGATAATAATACACTTGTTGGATCTACTGCAATTACAACAGATCCTTTTTCTATCGGAAGTCCTGATCCATTAACTTTTACCATAACACAATTACAACCTAATTGTCATAACCAACAAGGTGCTGTAACAGTTACAGCTTCGGGAGGGACATCTCCTTATTATTATATGATAGATAGTGAAACATTGGCACAAAAACATCCTTTAACATTTGATGCTATTGAATTATCAGAAGGTGATCATAAAGTAAAAGTTGTTGATAGCAATTCTTGTACAGAAAAATAAAAAACCCAAATATTCAAACATAATTATGAAAAAACATTACTTATTATTATTCTTATTGTTCTTTGTGAGTTTATTGGGTTATTCTCAACAAGTTGACAGCAATGGAGCTAAAGCAGTTAAAATTATTAACCCGCCAGCATTAAATGCTATTACAGCAAGCGTTACAAATGCAACGGGAGTAGGATTATCTAATGGAACTATTTCTTTGAATACTATTTCAGGAGGAACACCTCCGTATACCACTAGCTGGTCTAATATTAATAAGCCATTACAATCTGTAAATATAAATGCGCTTGAAGCAGGAACATATAAAGTAAAAGTAGCTGATTCTAAAGGCTGCCCTGTAGAAGCTGATTTTACCGTATATGAGCCAAATTTAATAACAGTCAGTATTAATACGCCAGTTTTAATTACTTGTTCAGGAAACAATGGAAGTTTAACTGCAGTAGCCGCTGGAGGTTATCCTTACGGTGGATCACCAAATTACACATACACCTGGTTTAAATGTGATAATATAAATGGTGATAATCCACAACCCGTTAGTGGTACAGGACCGCAATTAACTACAAAGGCTGGTTTTTATATGGTAAATGTAATGGATAATCAAAATGCCACTATAGCAAAAGCTGTAACGCAGCTAAAAGAAAATACTCAATTAGAAGCTGATGAAAACATTGTTAATGTAAAATGTTTTGGAGATTCAACAGGTTCAATCAAATTAACACCTAAAGGCGGTTCAGGCACTTATACCATAATATGGGAAGATGATGCTACAATAACATCTTTTGAACGCACAGGATTAAGTGCAGACAATTATAGATATACCATTTATGATGCTGCAGTTGCAGGATGTTCTACAGTAAAGAAAACAATTACTGTTAAAGAACCAACTAGTGAGCTAAAAGTCAACAGCGGAATAAAACAGCCTACATTAACAAATAATGATGGCCGAATTATTCTTACTGCATCCGGAGGAATTATTCCTGGGGAAAGCAATACTTATACTTATCAATGGTCAAAAGTGGGAGATCCGCTATTTACTGAAAATGGAAGTCAAAGATTAGATCTGGGAAATGGTACTTATAATATTAACGTTACATCTTCTTCCGGATGCGTTTTGCCAACTATTACGATAACATTAGAAGCATTAAACATAAAGAGCTATACGCAGGAAAACATTAAATGTTATGGTGCTGAAACCGGTTCTTTATCTGTAGAAGTAAGTGGAGGAACAAATGATTTAACAGGTTATAAATACAAATGGTTTAAAAACAGTATAGAAATTTTAGGACAAACAACTAACGCAATAACAGGAATTTCTGCAGGAAGTTATCGAGTAGAAGTCAGTGATGATATCACAATGATTAGTAAAACCTATATTATTACAACTGAGCCTTTAGCACCACTTACAGCAACATCAACATCAACAGATGTTATTTGTTATGGAGAAAGTAATGGAACCATAACGCTTAACATTCAGGGAGGAATTATTCCATACACAGTTGTTTGGAAAAACGCCATTACATTGCAAGCCGCTAACCCTGCACAATTACCTGCAGGAACATATTCTTATGTAATTACGGATAAAAACGGATGTACATTTCCAAGCCCACAGAATATTACAATAAATCAAAATAATGCAATAGCGATAGCAAGTATTGGACAAAAACAGCCTACATTATTTAGTGCCAATGATGGTGAAATTACTATTAATGCAACTGGAGGAACGAGTAACTATACCTATATTCTAAAGAAAAATAATGTTACTACTCAATATTCAGTAAGCCCTGTAACAGGATTAGGAGAAGGTGTTTATGAAGTATCTGTGAAAGATAATAATAACTGTACCACAGCTATTCAGACAATTACACTCAAAGCTTTAGCAGTAACATTCGTTAATAAAGTAGATGTTAGCTGTTATGGAGCAAATACCGGAAGTATAGAAGTTCTTGCGACTGGTGGTACACCAATAACTCCTAATCAATATACTTATAAATGGTATTACAAACAAAAAGCTACAGATACTTATATTTTACTTGCCTCTCAAATTACAAATAAGGCAAACAATTTATATGCTGGATTTTATAAAGTTGTCGTAACGGACAATGCGAGTGTTTCGAGAGAACTTGAAATTGCAGAATTAACTGAAAGGCCTGTTATTACATGCTCATTTATTAAAACCAATGTAAATTGTTTTAATGGCAATGACGGAACAATTACACTTGATATCAAAGGAGGAACAGGAGCTTATACTGTTGTCTGGAAAGATGTAAATGATAATAGTAAAATTGTTGATCCAACTCAATTAACTGCCGGAGATTATACTTTCAGCATTACAGATGCTAACGGATGTTCTTATCCTGCAACTGCTCCTGTTACAATCACACAGCCGTTAAAAGCTTTGGTTATATCTTCTTTTAATAAAACTGAAGCAACTGGCTTTGGTCTGACAAACGGTAGTATCGAAATTGTAGCTTCTGAAGGTACATCTCCATATACTTATCAATGGTACAAAGGAGCTGGTAAAACAATAATCACGGGAAAAACAAATCCATTATTAAATGGAATTGGAGCGGATACTTACACTGTTGTTGTTACAGATAAAAACCTATGTACAACAGAAGCAACTTATACAATTCTTCAGCCAAATAAACTTTTAATTACTGCAATAACTGAGACTGAATCTATTAAATGTTTTGGTTACAAAGAAGCTGTTTTAAAAGCTACAATAACCGGAGGTGCTCCTATTGGAGTTGCTGATGCTTATAAAAATTATATCTATAAATGGTATAATGAACTTAATCCTTCTGTTACAATATCAACTACTAATCCATCAGAAGCTTTAATTGCCGGAAACTATTTCTTAGAAGTCTCAGATGGATTTGGAAACAGTTATACTTCCAATAAAATAATTGTTAACGAACCTACTCCAGTAAAAATTAATTTTACGCAAACAAATGTTTCGTGTAAAAATCAACAAGACGGTTCAATTCATATTACAACAACTGGTGGTACAGGAGCATATACGATTACATGGAGCAAAACTTCAGATGTAGATCCTAATTCTATAAGTAATCTTTTTGCCGGAAATTATTCCGTTACAGTAAGAGATGCTAATAATTGTAGCGCCACTCAGGATTTTGTAATAACCGAACCGGAAGTATTAGCTATAAATAAAGTAGTTAAAACGCCTCCATCAGGCCAGGGAGTAGACGATGCAAGTATTGCAGTAACAGTTCAGGGAGGAACGCCAAATTATAATTTTCAATGGTATGATCAAAATATGAATTTGATCTATACAGATAATAATAAAGCTTCAAATACCAGTATTTATAATATTTATGCAGGACAATATTTTATCAGCGTTACAGATGCGAATGGTTGTTCGATCATAGCAAGAGATTTAGATAAAGTTGATCCTTTGTTTATTGACGTTGTACAAATAAACACAGTACAATGCCATGGTGATGCAACTGCCAGTATAAAAGCACTTACTTCTGGTGGTCTTCCAGGTTATTATTATAAATGGTATAATGTAAATAATCCTTCAGTTGTTGTGGGAACGGCAGAAACTTTAACAAATGCCAAAGCAGGAACCTATTATGTCATAGCAACAGATTCTTTTGATAAATCCATTCAAAGCCAAAATATTATAATTACAGAGCCTACCATATTGACCAATTCTCTTTCTGCAGAATATACGCGTTGTGGAGATGGTAATGATTGGACTATTGTTTCAAATGTTTCGGAAGGTACTGCTCCTTATACTTATTTATGGAATACAGGTGCAAAAACGCCTAACTTAATTGATGTAATTCCAGGAAACTATTCTTTATTAGTAACAGATAAAAACGGATGTAAAATCAGCAAAAGCATAACTATTACAGCTCCCGCACATTTAGATGCTTCAGAAAATATAAAAATTCCAACCTGTTATGCAGGATCAGATGCTACAATTGTTGTAACGACCATTGCAGGAATTGCTCCGTATACTTATTTATGGAATACGGGTGAAACATCAAACACTTTAAGTAATGCTAAAGCAGGAACTTATTCTGTTGAAATTAAAGATGCTAAAGGTTGTATTATTTCAAGAACATATACAATTGTAAATCCACCAAAAGATGTTATAGATCTTGGTGAAGATGTAACATTATGTTTCGATCAGACTTTAACGATGAATGCAACTATAGCCGATAATCAAGCTACTTATGCATGGACATCAGACAAAGGTTTTAAAAGTAATAATGCTATGATTACCGTTTCTGAACCGGCAAATTATACCGTTGTTGTAACTAATAAATTAGGTTGTGAAGCTACAGATACAATCAAGATATCGAGTCAAAATACTGCTATTAGTGCTGAATTTGCTGTTTCATCTCAAGCCTTCTTAAATGAAAAAATCATCATTGTAGACATTAGTAATCCTATTCCTGATACTGTAGAATGGGTTTTACCTGCTGGTGCAACTGTAGTTTCAAAAGATAAAGATTATGCTGAAATAAGTTTTAATGAACTTGGAGAACATGATATTACTATAATTACCAAGAAAGGAAATTGCGTCGCCACTCAAACCAAAACTGTAATGGTTACAGAAGGAGAATATGAAAATCCGGACGATACAGATTCACAGAAAAAATTTGATTTGAAGATTTATCCAAATCCATCTGACGGAAAATTCACTGTAGATGTTACTCTTGATAAAATAATGCCAGGACATATCAAGGTTTATAGTTTAAGTAATAATCAGGTAATAGACTCTAAGTATGAAGAAGGTAAAGACAATTACTCTTTCAACTTTAGCCTTAATGGTCTTCCGTCAGGAGTTTATTTTATTCTGTTTGAATCACAACAAGGCACTAAATTGAGAAAAATAATCATCAAATAAGTTGTGTTTTTCAGAGTAAGTATCAAATTAATAATGAAAATCAATCAGCAGAAAATAACTGCTGATTTGATTCTCATATCATAACAAAGATGATTTTAAAAAGATTAAAATTTAATATAATATTACTTTTTGTAAGTGCATTTGGTTTTTCACAGAACTTTAATGTTCAGGAAGTTGGTAAAGCAAAATTGGTAAATGTTTCAGGAGGAGCATCTGCTAATACAGTATTCTATTCAGGAAATGCAGCCAGAGAACCTTTTAGCTATTTTTTAAACGGAAATATTAATTTTAATATCGCCGGATTATACAATATTCCATTATCGTTTTCATACACCAATCAAAAATTTGGATATGAAAAACCGGTATTAATGAACCGTTTGAGCATACACCCATCTTATAAATGGATAACTGCACATATTGGTGATGTAAGCATGACTTTTTCTCCTTACACTTTAAGCGGGCATCAATTTTCTGGTTTTGGAGTTGACTTAACTCCGCAAGGAAAATTTAAAGTTAGTGCCATGTACGGCCGATTGCTAAAAAATAGCGAATACAATACTGCTTACCCGGATCTTTTACCAACGTATAAAAGATTTGGTTACGGTTTTAAAACAAATTATGCATTAGAGCAAATAACGCTTGGACTTACTTTTTTTAAAGCAAAAGACGAAATAAACTCCATTTCAAATCCGATACTATTTGAATTAGGTGTTTCTCCGAAGGAAAATGCAGCAATAAGTTTTGAAACTAATTTTAAGCTTTTCCAAAAATTACAAGTCTTTACCGAATTTGCGAATAGCAGCATCACCGAAGATACAAGAACAACCGATGGAACTAAAGCAAAAGGAGTTGCAGCTTTGTTTTTGAGTCCAAACAACACAACATCAAGTTATAATGCCTTCAAAGGTCAATTGGTTTATCCAGCCGGAAAAGGTTCCTTAGGATTAGGATATGAACGAATTGATCCAAATTACAGAACATTAGGTGGATATTATTTTAATAATGACTTAGAAAATATTACGGTAAATGCTTCTCAATCTTTATATAAAGACAAAGTTTCTATCTCTGTAAATTTAGGATTGCAAAAAGACAATCTTGACAAACAAAAAGAAAGCCAAATGAAACGTTTAGTATCAGCACTAACCGTTGATTACCGTGCGAATGAAAAACTGAATTTTAATATCAATTATTCTAATTTTCAATCTTATACCAATAGTAGAAATCAATTTGATTATATCAATCAGGTTTCTAATTTCGATTATCTGGATACTTTAAATTTCAGACAAGTCAATCAAAATGCTTCGATTGCAGTAAACTATTTATTGAAGAGTGATAAACGCATAAAAAAATCGATCAACGCTAACTTTTCAATGCAAGATGCCATAAATCAGCAACAAGGAAAAACAATTGCAGGCGGTGCAAGCACTTATTACAACTCCGGTCTTACGTATAGTATTGGATATCCGGAAAGAGATTTGAATATTAATGCAGCCATAAATAACACTTATGGGAAAACTGATAGTGGCAAAAGTTTAATTTTTGGACCAACAATTGGCGCTACAAAATTATTCTTCGATAAAAAATTCACAACCTCTGCTTCTACCAGTTACAATACAAGTTATAACGATGGGGTAAAACAAAACGATATTTTTAATATTAGATTAAACGGTTCTTATATCTATTTGCAAAAACATAATTTCAATATGGGTATTATTTCATTGTTTAGTAATTCATCAACTCAGAAAAACAATGATCTAACTGGAACTTTAACCTACACCTACTCTTTTGATAAAATAAAACTACGTCCTAAAAGAGAGCCGAGAACAGCAGACGATTTAAATTTAAATCCGACTTTGAAAATAAGTTCAAACGGGAAAAATTTTGAAGGTACGCGTGATGAAATTACGACACAGTTAAAAGATATGCAACTGGCTTTAAATCCATTGCCTGCTGAAGATAATACTAATATGGAACATCTGTTAACATTAGCAACTTTAACTCCTAATGAAAAGCAGTTTAAAGAAAAAGTACTGGATTATTTAGAAGCCTATGATTCTGAAGCCGAGACATTAAAAAAATACAACGAATATTTGGCTGAAGCTTCACAAAAGCTGGAAAAAGAAATTTCTACTAAAGATGAAAGTCTTGAAAATTCTTATGTAGCTGCGCTTGGAAGAGTAAACAGTAATCCATTAAATGGTAAAAATGAAGCCGATATTACAGATAAAACAGCTTATAAATCATATTTGAGATTGGTTGAAAGAAGCGATAATAGTCGCAATCAGCTAATGCATCACAGATGGATGATGAAGGAAATTTCGGCCTTGTCTAAAATCCCGGCGACCGAAATTCAGAAAAACCAATATGCAGCTGATTTTAGTAAACAAGAAATAGAAGCAACTTTTAAATTAATAAAAGATAAAAAATCAGCAACTGAAATAGTAGATGCAGTTGAAATAAAAATGATACCATTTTATCATGACCTGGCAGTTAAAAATGCCACAATTGATGATATTGATTTAAAGCACATTCAGAAATAAAAACTGTAGAAAACAAAGTCGGAAGACATCACAAGATATAATACCAAAAATAATGGATAAACCACAATTACCCAAAATGCTAAAAAAACTACACCTACTCTTTTTTCTTGTATGCTCATTAATAGGATTGAGTGGCTACGCACAATCTTTTCCTGTTACCATAAGTACACAAATCACGCAGCCATCTCCTATTTATTTAAGCAATTATGCTGATGCAACTACGATAAATAGTCCAATAAAAATACAATTGGTATTGAACGATTTAACGATTTCAAACCGACAAGTTCGACTGAAATTTTATTTCCAGGGAAATTCTATTTCGTTTTCTTCAAATGATTTTGTTGTAGGTGCAAGACCATTATATCTTGAAGGAGGTTTTCCGCTGCAGCTTAACAATGTTGATTTAGCGCCTTATTTTGAATTTCAAAATATATTAGGTTTAAATCCAAATCAATATGCACAGCCATTACCAGAAGGTATTTATAATTTTTCCGTTGAAGTTTATGATTTTGCTACAAACAAAAAACTGTCTAAGAAAACCAGTGTAACGACAATTATTTTTCAGAATGAACCTCCGTTCTTAAACTTGCCTTTGAATAATGCTTCAATAATGCAGTCAAATATTCAAAACATTATATTCAGCTGGACACCAAGAAGTATCAATGTAAGCAATGTAGAATATGAGTTTTCATTGGTCGAAATTTGGGATAATTATACACCTGTACAAAATGCGTTTGCTTATTCTCCACCTTTATATACAACCACAACAAGAAATACAACATTTCAATATGGCATAAGTCAACCTCAACTTATTCCCGGAAAAAAATACGCCTGGCGAATAAAAGCCAAAGCCATTTTGGGTGCAGAAGAAATTGGTGTTTTTAAAAATAATGGTTATAGCGAAATTTTTTCTTTTAACTATGAAGTCTCTTGTACAGCACCATTATCGATAACAACAACAGGTGTTAGCGAAGATCAGGCAAAAGTAAGCTGGAGCGGTAATATTGATAATTTTGATTATCAGGTTAATTACCGAGAAAAAAATGCAGGTTCAGAATGGTACAAAGTTGTAACTCCCAGAGAATCGATAACTATTAGCAATTTAAAACCAAATGCGACTTACGAATATACAGTAGGAGCTTCCTGTGATGTTGGTAAATATACACATAGTACAGTTCACGAATTTACAACACTAGAAAAAGATGAAATTGCATTTGCCGGTTGTGGAATAAAACCAGATCCAAAAGATTTGGCTAATAAAACACCTTTACCGCAACTTTTTCCGAATGATGTTGTAACGGCCGGAGATTTCCCAATTGTAGTCTTAAAAGCAACAGGAAGCAATGGAAGTTTTACAGGAGAAGGATATGTAACCCTGCCCTTCTTAGAAAAATTCAGAAAACTGATTGATGCCGCTGATGCTCTGGGAGGTGATAAAATTAATCTTGGACAGTTCTCCCGTATCCGAATTACGTTTAATAATATTGGTGTAAATACTGATTTCAAATTAATTTCAGGAGAAATTGTAGCTAGTTACGATCCTAATTGGGGCGGAATGGCTGATTTAGATGGTGTCGTAAATGATGCATTTGGAGATGCGGGTAATGTTGTGAACCATCAATATGATTTATCTATAAAATCTGTAGTAAAAAATCCTGATGGGACTATAACAGTAACAAGTACTACAGGAGTAACTTCGGTACTAGATAAAACGGTAAATGATATTGTTATTACAGATAAAGACGGCAAACAATATGCTGTTCCTGCCAATGCTCCTGCCGGAGATATCAAACAAACAGGACAATTGGCTCCAGGCGGAATTCCAACTTCTAAAAACACAAACGGAATGGGATCTGGTGGCGATGTTGCTGAGATTTCTTCTCCAGATGTCAATGTTATTTTCTCTAAAGGAGATGGAAAATATTCATTTGATACAGCTCCAACAGCCGAAAATGGAAGCTTGACCAAAACCTATCAAACAATTCCGAAAAAAGGCGGCGGTACTTATAAAGTAAATTATAAAGCAATATCAGACAATCCTAACACTGATGTTGTAGTAGCAACGGTTGATTTTAAAAACGGAAAAACGAAGAAGGATCTTGTTTTTAAAACTCAAAACGGTACCGCAATAGACAGTACTCAAATTGTATGGAAAGACAATGTTGCAACACTTACATTGAAAAAGACGTTAGATTTTGCAAAAGAAACAATCCTTGCAACCGTAAGACCAGCAACTCCAAAAGATTCAAAAGAAGCTGCTGGAAAATATGATATTGCGGGTACGATGGATTTGTGGCATTTGACGAATAAAAAGGTAAATGTGACTCTGGTAAGGGTTAATAATGCAACAATTCCAAACGATGCTCAATCTCAGTTAAATGCTATATATGAGCCTGCAGGAGTAACATTTAACGTTAATACAGTAGATGTAACTTTAGACAACACTTGGGGCGAAAGCATTGAAACCAGTGAAAGCGGTTTACTAGCTACTTACACGGCTGAACAACAACAAATAACTGCAAACTTAAAACTAAAATTAGGTGCAGATTATAAAAAAGATACTTATTATGTAATTTATACAGATGCTCCATCAAGTAAATCTAACATCTTAGGTTTCATGCCATTGAAACGTCAATATGGGTTTATTTTTAATAAAGCCAATATCGTTCGCACTTTAGCACACGAATTAGGTCATGGTGTTTTTGGTTTACAGCATCCTTTTACAGAATACAACACTTCCACAACGACTGATTTATTAATGGATTATGGAACTGGAGTTCTATTGAGTCATAATGATTGGCAGGTTCTTCATGCGCCGGGATTGCAGTTGTATCCGTTTATTCAGGGGGATGAAGATGGAGAAAACATTAGAACATATGATAAAATACCATACTCTTTTGTCAATTTAGATAAAGATCCAAAAGATGAAACAAAAGGAACAGTATCATTTGTAACACCTGATGGGCAAATTGTATCTATTCCTAATAATAAATTAATGAGATATGAATTTATATATGGATCAGTAGTTGGAGATGAATCTTCAAAATCATATTATAATAAAACAAAAACAGGTGCTCTGTATAGATTTGAAAAACTCGAAGAAGATGGAAAAACTATACATGAATATGTGTATCAAAAACCTACAGGATATGTAGATCAACAAGATCAAAAAGTTTATAAGGATTTAACTGACTATAATAAAGTTGATGGTTTTATTTATCCTTTATTGAATGAAAATTCAAATTATGCAATATTCAAATTATCATTGCCAATAGGTGAACATCAAAATTTAAGTCAATATAATACTAGTGCAAAAGATATAGCACTTGATGAATTTATCAATAAAATTGCTCCATATTCAACTAAAATTTTAAATAATCTAACAAAAGAAATTAAAGTACCTGCAACTTCATGTCTTTGGTGTTATAGCCAAAACACAAAAAATATGCTTAAGAATCATTTTGGAAAATCTGAGCAATTATGGATAAATAAAATTGCTGAAATGCGAGTTGTATATCCTGACTTTTTCGACAAATTTGCTGATACATATTCAGAGCAATCTGGGGCAGGTGCTACTGCATATGCTGGTTCTATAAAAGATACTTATAAATGGGATGAAAACTTTAGAGTTAATTTAGATGATCATACAGGATGGAGAGGCAAATCAGACACGTATAAATTTATTTATGAATTATATAATAATGCTGATAAACAAAAATATTACGAAAAGTATTTTCAATATTTTGACACATCATTAAATGATCAGGTAAAAGCAAATAATGAATGTCTTAAAGCTTTATTTGACCCAAATGTTGCACTTAAATCTATCAGTGAAGAACAAGTAACCTGTTTAAAACTTGCAACAGAGCTCGAATTTCAAAATTTAAATTCTGAAAGAGCTATAGCATTAGTTAAAATACTAATGCAAAGAAACTTATGGGATGAAGAAGAAGAAAAAATTATAGTTAAAATAATTGGTTATACGAAATTTGATTCAAACACATTAATAGATTTATTAGAAAATGATAAAGTAGTTTTTAGTTGGCCAAATACTAGAGGTGGTTCAGGTCCTGCAACAATTAAAAGAGAATTTCCCCTTTGGTACATTATGTATCTTAAGATAAATGATAGTAATTTAGTAATCTCTGGCGATAACAGAAAATTATTGATGAGTGTGTTTTATCAGCATTTTTTACGATCCGATAAATACAAGAATGGTATAAAGGAAATTGTAAATAAATATAAACTAAAATCTATAAATGAACTTAAAGAATATTTCAAAAAACCTGAAAGTACTCTTACTTATGATTATCAAAATATTTTTGTAAGAGGTTCTGCAGATTTTGCTTCATATCTATCGAGTTCTACGGTTATTGGTCTTTTTTACGACTATGATAAAACAAAACATCAGTTTTTATCAATTGATGCTGAATATGACGAAAAAACAAAAAAAATTCATGTAGAACAGGTTTTAAAAGAAGGTTTATTTAAGAATGAATCATTGGCTGCGAAAGCAAAACTATATTCTCCGTTTGATTTTATATTATATAAGAATTTGTCAAAAGATAATCTGCTTTCAGATTATCCAGAAAATAAAGATAAGGATGGAAAACCTATTGCAATTCCTGTTCCGGCAATTTTATCTCTATACTCAAGTGATGTTGGAGACAGTCAAACACAAGCTGACATTATTCAAACTTCATTTGATGCTTTAACATTGGCAATACCAGGTGGACAATTAACAAAACTTGGAAGAGTTTTATTTTATGCTGACAAAATAAGTTCTGTTGCAAGTATGGCAGGAACCGCGTTTAGAGAACAAAACCCTGAACTTGCAAATTTCTTCAATAAAGCAAGTTTAGTAACTGGTATCGTTTCTGTTGGTGATTTATTATTGCCAAATAATATGTTGAAAATTTCTAATGAAATAGGAGCTATTAATGATGCTAAAAATATTGGTGAGGTTGTTGAGGACACACAATTGAATTATACAGCACTTGATATAAAGAATCAATCTATTGAATTTGCGACAGAAGTTAAAGTTATAAACACTAACAATAATATAAAATTATTAACAAAACCTACTAAGGAACTATCTGCTATACAATTAGAGAAAAATTTAAATGCTTTAAAAGATGCAAAAGCAATTACATCTGCAGAAATAGAATTAGTAAGCAGCGCAATCTTAATACTGAGGTCAGAAAAAGGAGTTAGTGAAACAGGGGATTTGTTAACTTTACTTAAAAAATCTGAATTAAGTACTCTAAACAAAGAAATAAATGCATTAGACGAAACCGCTAAAGCTAAATTTTTTGAAGATTTTGTCAGTGCTGATTTAGCAGCATTAAAAAAAATACAAGATGAAAAATTATTAGTTTATTGGGAAAAATGGGCCTCAAAAGGTATTAAGAGTGTAGATGAATTAGCTACAATTTCAAAAGTTGAAAAACTTAAGAGAGGAACTTTTGAAGCTTTTGAAGCTACTGTTGGTAATGCAGATATGTCGCAAAAAGTAAAAGCATATGAATTATGGGGTAACAAAGATTGGGATGGATTATATAATTATTTCCATGCAGACCCAAAAAACTTAATAAATGGTGGTTGGCCTCCTTTTAACGGATTCATAAAAGTTGATAGTGAAGTTCCCCCAGGTGTTGGAGACTTGTTTGATCGTTTTCAAAATCCAAAAGTTGATAAAGCTGATGGGAAAATTACTGAAGTTACAGAATTAGGAGGTGGTTTTGCAAGTCCAGTAAAACTAGACGAGTATAATAAAATTGATATTCCATATACCTATGATTCAAGAGCCTTATTAGAAGATATACAAGAAGGAATGGTTTATATAAAATTTAGAATGAAAAATGTTGATGGATTGAAGTTTAGCTATGGAGATGCAATACCATGGAAAAATAAAAATGGTGTTTTACAACAAGGACTAGCAAAACAAATACAATCTAATCATAAATTTCATGATGCAACATACTTTATAAAAGGAGCTACTTATGATATAGTACAACGTTCAGTTTTTAGAGGCGGTAAGTGGGTAGATGAAATTGAAGACCTAACTTTCAAAGTAGATAAATTAATGACCAAAATTGATTGCAAATGATATTAATAGAAAAATTTTACTGTGTTCAAACTGAAATTTTTGGCAATGGGTCTGAAAAAATGAAAGAAGGTATAGTTTCTATAAAAACAGAATTGATTAGACCTTCAATTAAATTTCTAAATTCCGATGGAAGTATTATATTTTCTGAAAAAAGAAAAACTCATCGAAAAAAATTGCTAGTAAACCCATTTGTTGATTCAAATGAATATTTTAGTATTCACGAACTATTATTTTTATCCAAAACATATGGATTTGAAATTGAAGAACATGCAATTCATAAAGGATACTTTTTAAGTGTATTAAAAATCAACTCACTATATAATACTCCTGGAGAAATTATCTTAGTTGAAGAAGAGGGGAAAGAATACATATTAATTGAGTTCAATAGATGGAATTCAGAAAATCAACCTCGCGGAGCTGGAGAAGATCAATTAGGGGAAGATATTACATATATAATTGGAATATGGCAGGACCCATTACTAACAGATGCGATAATCGCAAAAATTAAAAATAAAGGATAATGAAAAATACATTCAAATTATATTTAACATTATGGGTTGCGTTATTCACATTCTTAAATGTAAATGCGCAATGTGAAACTATTAGAGGATTCTTTAAAGATGATATGTATACATCTAAAGAACTTGTAACTTTCGCAGAAAAAGATCCGCAAAAAGCATTTGATTCTTGGAAAGTATTATATAACGAAAAAGCAGGTCTTGCAAAAAATATAGAAGAGCTTAATTTAGTTTCAAAGAATTTAGATGAAATTGGTAAAGTTGGTGGGTATTTGAAGTGGAAATCTCTCAAAGAGGTTGAGAAGAGTCTTACAGGAGCCTTAAAATCTACTTACGATGACATTCTTCGATCTGGCGGAAGTGTTGTTGAAAATAATGGAACTCTAAAATTACTAAGCAAAAATGGAGATGAGGTCGCTCAAATCAGTAATGGTAAGATTTTACCAACGAAATATTTTGATGATATTTTACATAGTGGGGCAACACCAATAGGACAACCTGCAAACGGTTATCAAGTATTTAAGAAGGGCGATGATTTAGTTGTGAAGCGTATGCCTGATAAATCGGCATACACAGCAAATGAATTGACAGAACTTCAGCAACATCCAAAAGGTCATACTTTAGAGAGACATGGGTATGATGTAACAGATGAAGCATTAATTAAGCGAGCTAATGAAGGAATCGCTCCAGATGGTTCTTATATTGGAAACAATCCTATAAATCCACCAAAGCCGCCGTATAGTTCAAAATTTGAAACACCTCAGCAATTGCAAAAGGCATTAAATAATACGAGGCCAGGAACGCCTGCATTTAATTCTACACCTATTGTTAATGGACGTAAAACAGTCATACACGAATTAACAGATGGAACTACATACGGTAAAGGTGTCCCTAAAGATGGAACTACATTCCAACAAGCCAAAAAAGTAAGGGCAGGATATGAAGAAGTTAGTCCAAATAATTGGCAATTAGTAACTATGTTTCCAGATTTTTAAGATGAAAAGAAATAACGAAAATTTAATCTTGGCTCTAGCAAAGTTTGCAGAAGATTGGTGGCTACCTTACAATGATAGCATAAGTATGCTTAGCAATGCTATTGAAAATGGTATGATTAGTAAAAGAGACTTAGTCAAAAATTTAATTGAGGCAATTAATGACGTTAATTTTGACTGGATCGATCTTGCTAAAGAAAGTCAATTACTAATTATACCAGAAGCATATACAAATAAGGAAATAAAAAATTATGCAAAATTCCTACTCTATGATTATTTAATACCAGAAAAAATTATAACAAAAGAGGAATTAGACAACTTAAATATAGCTGTTGAAAATTTACTCCAGAAACATACATCAAATGATGGTTGGATATTAGCTTATGATTTATTTGATGAGCTAAAAAAACAAGATCAATTTGTAGACTTAGAATATTATAACCTTTGGAAATTGCCTTTTATCAACAGACAAATATTACAAAGATCCATTCAGGATAAAGACCGAGAGATAGGGTATTTAAAATATAATACCAAGCTCTCCGAACCGTTCCCTTGAAAAACTACGCAAACGTCTCTGCCTTTGCGCAGTTTTTTTTGTTGTTAGATATTGTAATTTCATAAAAATATCTCCATTTTTTAATGTTAGTTTTTAAATGTTAAAACACACGAAAATCGTTTATCTTTAAAATAAAAACTGCTTTTGCATGAAGGAAAGATAATCGAGGTTAGACGACAGACACAACTAATGAATTATGATGAATATCATTATTTAGTACTAATTGAAGGCAAATTTATTTTGTCGCAAAATTGAAACAAGATAGAAGGTTTTTTATTTTATATCAAAAACAACATTAACATTTGTCAAATCTTTCTGAACATCAATTAAACAGCTTTTCTATTTATAATCGTTTTACAAAGACATATAGAATATAACAATCCTAATTCTAGTATATTTGCGATAAAAATAATTATGCAAACATCAAAATATACAAAATTTGCCGTAATCATTATGGTAATTTTATTTGTGGTTCTTAGTGTTATAAGCTGTACTACACATGTACATAGCAGCGAATCAAAAAAAGTACCGCCGGGACAAGCGAAAAAAATGTCGGGAAGTAAAAGTGCTAAAGCTTATGCACCTGGACAACAAAAAAAGCGTTAATCAAAAAGCCTTCTAAAATTCAGAAGGCTTTTTGATTTTAAACAGTAATTACACTAAAAACAAAAACTCATTGAAGTTAATTATCAATCCTGACCATTTGTTATTTTCAATAAATAAGTCCCTTCCGGCAAGTCACCAATATTAGAAGCATTACTTCCAATTATTTTTTTTCCTTGTGAGAAAACCTCAACTTTTTTAGAAACCGTATTACTATTTGTTGGAGTTGTAGGAGCTGCTGCTGTTTTTACTGCAGCTTTAGTTTCTGCTGCGCCCTTTTTTACAGCTGGTGCTTTCTCTACTACTGGAGCAGGAATAGGTTTAGAACTGTTATAAGACTCCATAACCTGTTCATCAGTCATAGCGACATTATATATTTTTAAGTCGTCTATATCAGCATTAACACCAATTGTTGTATTTAGTTCTCCAAGTCTAAAAATATATCCTTTCGTTGAGCGGGCAATTCCATCTACCGATTTTAATAATTCGCCGTTGCGATATACTTTAGAAGCATTTCCATCATAAGTAATACTATATTGATACCAAACTTCTTTTGCAAGCGGAATTGAAACCAGAACATCATTGCCTGCTCCCCAGCCTGCCAAACTTACTTCAGAATTACCTCCAGTTGCGCTTTGTTGTAACAAACCAAAATATTGGCCATTTGCTGCACCACCATAACCTAAAATGTAATTGGGTGAAACGATAGTATTAAATTTTACCCATATCGATACAGATCTCGGTTTTTTATCTTGCGGAAGTTCTCCCACAACAGCTTGCAAAGCTTTATTAGTAAGTCGCTGTGCTCCGTTTGCAACTCCCATTCTGTCGGGTACAAAATTGGCGGTTCCAACAAACGAAATTGTTTTATCCTTACTGTTTAAATTTCCATCGAAATTAAATTCCTGAATTGGATTTTGGGCA
Source organism: Flavobacterium sp. LC2016-13 (assembly GCF_009707955.1). Lineage (GTDB taxonomy): Bacteria > Bacteroidota > Bacteroidia > Flavobacteriales > Flavobacteriaceae > Flavobacterium. The sequence continues at coordinate 34,741 of NZ_WMDQ01000004.1, forward strand.
TTGGCATTTAAAAAACTTACAAACATTATTGTGAGTAGTATTCTTTTCATATAGTAGGTTTTTGGGCTTTAAGACATGTGTCATTTTAATACATCTAATCTATACTATTATAAAGTCTATCAAAAATTTTACCGATGACTGACCTAAATAATCGTTGAAAAAATAAAAAAAGAAGACTTTACCTACTTTTAAATCGATTAAAATGTCAGCTATATTCTTAAAATAATGAATTAACTTTAAACAAATATAAAAATAATCCATTACAAATATATTATTACTACAATTTTAAGAAAATTAATTTAAACCAATTACATCTTCAAATTTAAAAACGTAGTAGATTCAAGATTTGACATACAATTCATAAAAAAAGCTCCGAATAAAATATTCGGAGCTTTTATATTTTAGAAGTAATTAAATTACTTTACAAATTCAATTTTTTGAACTTCTTCTTCGTTTACACTATCAAAGAATCCTTGTTCATTCATCCAGTCATCACTAAATACTTTACTCATATAACGAGAACCGTGATCTGGGAAAATAGCAATAATATTACTGTCTTTTGTAAACTCACCTTCTTCTGCATATTGTTTAATCGCCTGCATTACCGCACCAGATGTATATCCAACAAACAAACCTTCTTTGCGAGTAATCTCTCGGGCTGAGTGAGCACTTTCTTCGTCGGTAACTTTCATGAATTTATCAATGATATCAAAATCTGTAGCAGATGGAATTAAGTTTTTACCTAAACCTTCTATACGATACGGATAAATTTCTTTATTATCGAATTCTCTTGTCTCATGATATTTTTTCAATACTGAGCCAAATGCGTCGACTCCGAGAATTCTAATGTTTGGATTTTGCTCTTTTAAGAATTTTGCAGTTCCTGAGATTGTTCCTCCGGTTCCGCTACAAGCAATAAGGTGGGTAATTTGTCCTTTGGTTTGTTCCCAAATTTCCGGACCTGTAGTGTTATAGTGGGCATCAATATTTAACTGATTAAAATACTGATTAATATATACTGAACCTTTTGTTTCTTCATGCAGTCGCTTGGCAACATTATAGTATGACCTTTCATCATCTGCAGAAACGTTAGCGGGACAGACATATACTTTAGCTCCTAAACTTCTCAACATGTCAATTTTATCTTTCGACGATTTTGAACTTACTGCCAGTATACAATTATAACCTTTTATAATGCTTACCATAGCTAAACTAAATCCTGTGTTACCAGATGTTGTTTCGATAATGGTGTCTCCGGGAGAAAGAATTCCTTTTTTCTCGGCTTCTTCAATAATATATAACGCTATTCTATCTTTTGAGGAATGTCCCGGGTTAAAAGCTTCTACCTTTGCGTAGAAATTACCTTCTAACTCTTCGGTGATTTTATTTAGTTTAATAAGCGGAGTATTGCCTATTAACTCTAAAACATTATTATAAGCGTTTATTTCTTCTTTCATAAAAAAATAGTTAATCAAAGGTATTTTTAAATAACCTCGATAGGTTGCAAATTTAACAAAAAATTTCTAATTAGCCTTTAATTTTCTCTAAATCTAATAAAAAACTAAATTCTTTTGCTAAGTCTTTTAAAGCTTCAAATCGCCCTGAAGCACCGCCATGCCCAGCATCCATGTTGGTATCTAAAAACAAAAGATTATTATTTGTTTTCATATTTCTCAACTTGGCTACCCATTTAGCCGGCTCCCAATATTGTACTTGCGAATCATGCAATCCAGTAGAAACGTACATATTTGGATATTGTTGTGCTTTTACATTATCGTATGGCGAATACGATAACATATAATCGTAATATTTTTTATTATTTGGGTTTCCCCACTCGTCATATTCCCCAGTTGTTAGCGGAATACTGTCATCGAGCATTGTTGTAATAACATCTACAAAAGGAACCTGAGCAATAACTCCGTTATACAATTGTGGAGCTTCATTTACGATAACTCCCATCAAAAGTCCTCCTGCGGATCCTCCTTCTGCATACAAATGTTCAGAAGAAGTATATTTCTCGTCTATTACAAATTTAGAGCAATCAATGAAATCTGTAAAGGTATTTTTCTTTTTTAACAGTTTTCCATCTTCATACCATTGTCTGCCTAAATCTTCTCCTCCTCTAATATGTGCAATGGCATAAACAAAACCGCGGTCTAAGAGCGAAAGTCTTGTTGATGAAAAATAAGTATCCATAGTAATCCCATATGAACCATAGGCATAAAGAAGCAACGGATTTTTACCGTTTTTTTCTAAACCTTTACGATAAATCATCGAAATTGGCACTTTTACACCATCTCTTGCCGTTGCCCAAACGCGTTCTTCAATGTAATTCTCTTTATCAAATTTTCCACCTAAAACCTGTTGTTCTTTTAAGATTTCCTTGGTTTTAGTTTTCATATTAAAATCAATTACAGACGATGGCGTTGCAAGCGATTGGTAACTGTAACGCAAAATATCTGTATCAAAATCAATATTGGTTGTGGTATAAGCGTTATAAGTTTCGCTGCCAAATGGCAAATAATAATCCGGTTCATCATTCCAAGGCATGATTCTGATATGATTTAAACCATTTGAGCGTTCTTCAACTACTAAATAATTTTTGAAAATCTCAATATCTTCCAACAAAACATCTTCACGATGCGGAATAAGATCTACCCAGTTTTTCTTCCCTGTTTTATTTTCAGGCGTTTTCATCAACTTAAAGTTGGTTGCTTTGTCTTTATTGGTTAAAATATAAAACGAGTCTTCAAAATGCGAAATACTATACTCTAAACCACGTACACGAGTTTGAAAAACTTCAAACTCTCCATCAGGATTATCAGAATTCAGAATTCTATATTCCGTTGTTAAAGTACTTCCTGAACCAATAACAATATATTTTCTTGATTTTTCTTTGCTTATCGAAACATTAAAAGTATCATCAGTTTCATTAAAAACCAAAACATCAGCTGATGAATCCGTATTTAATTTATGTCTGAAAACTTTATCAGCTCTTAGCGTAACTTCATCTTGTTTGGTATAAAAAACAGTGTTATTATCATTTGCCCAAACAGATCCGCCAGTTGCATTTTCTATTTTATCTGCTAAAATTTCTCCTGTTTCTAAGTTTTTAAACTGAATGGTATAAATTCTTCTTCCAACAAGATCAAGTCCAAAACTTGCAAATTTATTATCCGGACTAATACTTAATCCTCCTAATTTAAAATATGCATGACCTTTTGCCATTTCATTACAGTTGAATAAAATTTCTTCATCTGCAGAAAGACTTCCTTTTTTTCTTGAAAATATCGGGTAATCCTGACCTGTTTCAAAACGAGTGATATAAAAATAACCATTGTAAAAATACGGAACAGAAGAATCATCTTCTTTAATTCGGCTCTTCATCTCTTCATATAAAGATTCCTGAAGTCCTTTTGTGTGTACCGTCATACTTTGGTAATAAGCATTTTCCTGATTTAAATAATCAATTACCTCAGGATTTTCACGGTCATTTAGCCAAAAATAATTATCGGTTCGTATTTCTTTATGTTTTTTTAATGATTTTGAAATTTCTTTGGCTTGTGGTGCCTTTATATCGTTTTGCATTTGTTGGGCATTAATTTTTATATAAGAAGGAGCAAAAATACTATAAACACAATAGAACGGAATTAATTTTTTCATAAAATATTCTATTGTTTTAATACAGCAATATACTAATTTTGTACGAGATAATTTAAAAATCAACAAAATGGATTTAATGGGAATGATGGGTAAACTTAAAGAGACCCAACAAAAGATAGAAGATACAAAAAAGCGTTTGGATACTGTTTTAATCGACGAACAAAGCGCTGACGGATTATTAAAAGTAACATTAACTGCTAATAGAAAAATACAATCAATCTCTATTGATGATTCTTTATTAGAAGACAAAGAGCAACTGGAAGATTACTTAATCGTAACCCTAAATAAAGCAATTGAAAAAGCAACAAGCGTAAACGAAAGAGAACTTGACGCGGTTGCAAAAATGGATATGCCAATGATTCCCGGAATGGATAATCTTTTTAAATAAAGGTCCTAAGGCTATAAACTACAAAGGTTCAAAGATTTTCTCATTGTGATTAACCTTTGAACCTTTTTCTTTTATATACTATAAGTTCAAATCTTTGTTCCTCTGAACCTTTGCCTCTTTGTACCTTTTCTAAAAAACCTTTGCCTCTTTGAGCCTTTTCTAAAACTTCGAAAGAGTCTCTAAAACATACGTATGCATCACTTCTCTATAATCTAAATGTGTTACAATGCGGAGTTTATTATGCCCCATTGAGCTTATTGAAATGTTTTTTTGTTTTAGTTTTTCGATTAAAAGTTGGTCGTTATAACCTTCTGCTAATGAAAAAATCAAAATATTAGTTTCTACAGGTTCGATTGCTGCGACCCAGGGTTTTGTACTTAAAACTGCTGCAATTTCTTTAGCTCTTCGGTGATCTTCGGCTAATCTTTCAATATTATGTGCCAAAGCATATAATCCGGCTGCAGCCAAATAACCTACCTGACGCATTCCACCACCAAATATCTTTCTGATTCTCAACGCTCTATAAATATCAGCTTTCGTTCCAAGCAAAACAGAACCAATTGGAGCGCCTAATCCTTTTGATAAACAAACTGAAATTGTATCGAATATTGCCCCAAATTCCTTTGGGTTTTGTCGCTTAGCCACCAATGCATTCCAAATTCTGGCTCCATCTAAATGGAACTTTAAATTATTGGCATCACAAACCTTTTTTATTTCTCTTAAATCTTCTAATTCATAACAAGCGCCTCCGCCTTTATTGGTCGTGTTTTCAACACAAACCAAACTCGTTAACGGACTATGATAAAACTCCGGATCGTTAATCGCCGCCGCAACCTGCGCTGCATTTATCATTCCTCTGTCTCCATCTAACAAGCAGCATGAAACGCCACTATTAAAAGAAACTCCTCCACCTTCATAATGGTAAACGTGTGCGTATTTATCAGCAATTAATTGTTCTCCCGGCTGCGTATGCAATTTAATTGCCGTTTGATTTGCCATAGTTCCAGACGGAAAAAAAAGTCCAGCTTCCATACCAAAAAACTCAGCTACCCTTGACTCTAATTCGATAACTGTAGGATCTTGTTTGTATACGTCGTCACCAACTTGTGCGTTAAACATATACTGCAACATTTCGTATGTAGGTTTGGTAATGGTATCACTAATTAAATTTATTTCCATATTCTAAAAACTATATCTTATTTTTGTACAACAAAATTACGTATTACTTATAGTTATTCTTTGTGAGTTTTAATAAATTTTAACTCGTAAATAAACTAAAACCAAATTAACGTAATATTTATAAAAAACATATAAAACTAATATTAATTTATGACAACTACCGAACAAATAAAAGGTATTGTGGAGCGCCTTGGTGCGTTGAGGAGGTATCTTTGACGTTGATGCCAAATTAATTGAAATTGCCAACGAAGAAGAAAAAACCTTCGCTCCCGATTTTTGGAACAACGCAAAAGAAGCCGAAGTAATTGTAAAAAACCTTAGAAACAAGAAAAAATGGATCGAGGATTATAACAAAGCCATTGAACTTACTGATGAGTTGCAACTTGCCTATGATTTTTATAAAGAAGGGGAACTTTCTGCAGAAGAATTAGACGAACATTACAACACAACGCAAACGCATATTGAAAACATCGAGTTCAAAAACATGCTTTCTGACGAAGGAGACAGTTTAAGTGCCGTTGTTCAGATTACTGCCGGAGCCGGCGGAACGGAAAGTTGCGACTGGGCCGGAATGCTAATGCGTATGTATATGATGTGGGGCGAAAGTTATGGTTATAAAATAAAAGAACTTAACTTTCAGGAAGGCGAGGTTGCAGGAATTAAAACTGTTACTTTAGAGTTTGAAGGCGATTATTCTTTTGGTTATTTAAAGGGAGAAAACGGCGTACATCGTTTAGTTCGAATTTCACCTTTTGATAGCAATGCCAAACGTCACACTTCATTTGTATCTGTTTATGTTTATCCGCTTGTAGATGATAGTATCGAAATTGACATTAATCCTGCCGATATCGAAATTACAACCTCTCGCTCTAGTGGTGCCGGAGGGCAAAACGTAAATAAGGTTGAAACAAAAGTACAATTAGTACATAAACCAACCGGAATTCAGATTCAATGTTCTGAAACACGTTCTCAACAAGACAACAGACAACGTGCGATGCAAATGTTACGTTCTCAATTGTATGAAATTGAATTGAAGAAACAACAAGCGCAACGCGCCGATATCGAAGCCGGAAAAATGAAAATCGAATGGGGTTCGCAAATACGTAATTATGTTATGCAGCCTTATAAATTAGTAAAAGACGTTCGTACCGGCCACGAAACAAGTGATGTTGATGGCGTTATGAACGGAAATATTGATGGGTTCCTAAAAGCATTTTTAATGATGATGGGACAAAAAGAAGAGGAATAAATTTTAAAACATTTAAAATTTGTCTTTGAACCATTAAGATATTAAGTTACACTAAGAAGCAAAAACTTAATTTTTCTTAATATCTTAATGGTTAAATTAAAATAATTTTCATTTTAAATCTATACTTATGATAAAATGGGCCGATGTAATTCGTTTTACAAATAAAGGAAATCCAGCTCCGGAAAAAAGAGTGGAGAAAACAGAGGAAGAATGGAAACAGATCTTAACCCCTGAAGAATTTCAGGTAACACGCTTAAAAGGAACTGAAAGATCATTTAGCTCAGAACTTTGCAGTTTGTTTGATCCTGGAATCTATGAGTGCAAATGTTGTGGAACTTTGCTTTTTGATGCATCAGAAAAATTTGAATCAGGAACAGGCTGGCCTTCATTTACACAACCAATTAAGGAAAATGCTATTGCTTATCATGCAGACAAATCATACGGAATGATTCGTGTTGAAGTGGTTTGCAATACTTGTGATGCGCATTTAGGACATATTTTTCCCGATGGTCCTGAACCAAGCGGATTACGTTATTGTATTAATGCCGTATCATTATCTAAAATAAAAGAATAATTCAACCTTAAATTATTCAAGAAAAGCGATTCCTTTTTATTATAAAAGAGAATCGCTTTTTTAATTTTATAACATTCAGAAATAATAAAATTTATTCGATTTTTTTGATTTGTATTACTTCAATAATTAATAACTAATTTAAGTTTTAACTTACAAATTTTAATCGTTACCAGTATTAATTGAAAACATTAACAAAATATATTTTAAAATTCTCTCTACAATTTTCATCAGGAATTCAGCAAAAAATTCAATTAAAGCTTAAACAGAATCAAAAAAGACACATAACTTACAAAATATCAAATCCCTTTTATCATTCAAAAAAGCCTAATTTAAGGACTTAAGTTGTATTATTTTAAATAGATAGATCATTTTAACTTATCAATTTTTCACTTAATATTATTGGTTTGAAAAAGATTTAAAAACTTACAAATAACATCATACAAGATGTATTAAAAGCCTCACAATGCAATTTACAAATGAAAAACAAACAATAAATTAATAGTTTTTTTGTTAATTTTGTAATATTTAAACTATTATTTAAAATACTATATAAAAAACTTCAAAATAAGATTAGGTAATTTAAATGTAAATCATTTTATTTGGCGAATATTAACCCTTAAGTCAACTAAATTTACTAAATGAAATCCTACTCAATTCACGAAATCAATGAAGTTATAAATGGCGTAATATACGGCAGTACTTCACAATCTATTACAGCTACAGAACAACTTGAAAAAGCTACAACTTCTGAAATTTCTTTTATAGGAAATAAGAAATATGAAAAATTCTGGGAAGGCTCAAAAGCTTCAGTTGCAGTAGTTAATGAAGATATTTCGATTGAACCTGGGGATAATCGTGCTTTTATCAAAGTAAAAAATGCAGATTTGGCAATGTCTCAAATCCTGGCGCTTTTTGCACCTCCTACTCCAATATTTCACACCAACATTCACAAAACTGCTACAGTAGATGAAACTGCAATTATTGGCGAAGGAGCCAGAATTGGAGCAGGTTGTTATATTGGTCCAAATGTAGAAATTGGGGCTAATGTTACTATTTATCCAAATGTGACAATTTTAGATGAATGTACGATTGGTAAAAACACTATTATATGGTCGGGAACTGTAGTTCGTGAGCGTTGTCATATTGGTACCGATTGTATTATTCACCCAAATGCAACAATTGGTGCTGATGGATTTGGATTCCGTCCTTGTAAAGAAAAAGGTTTGGTGAAAATTCCACAAATCGGAAATGTAATTATTGGAAACGGAGTTGAAATTGGAGCAAATTCTTGTGTAGATCGTGGAAAATTTAGCTCGACTATTCTTGGAGATGGTTGCAAAATTGACAACTTAGTTCAGATTGGACATAACAGCAAATTAGGTAAATTTTGTATTATGGCCGGAAATAGCGGTTTAGCAGGTTCTGTAACTTTAGGAAATGGTGTTATTATTGGCGGAAGCGCTTCTATAAAAGATCACACCACTATTGGTGATGGCGCTATCGTTGGTGCCGGTTCAGGCGTTACCGGAGATGTTGCTGCAGGAAAAACAATGTTAGGATATCCTGCTGTTGAAGCTCGCGATGCATTAAAACAATGGGCCATTTTAAAAAGAATGGTTTGCGATTCTAAAAAATAATTCAAACAACATTATATATAAAAAAACAGAAGTAAATCTTCTGTTTTTTTTTTGCTTTATACTTTTATAAGGCTTCACATTCAAAGCCAAGAACTTTCATTAAAATAATAATCTCTTTCATAATATTATTATCCGATTCAAATCGTAAAATCCGATCACAATCTTCCAGATCAAAATTCCATTTAGAATTCGGAAATAACCTATTCAATTTTGGGGTAATTCGCTGCACCTTCGAAAGCGTATTTACATTTGTTTTAAACACTAAAACCATGGTTTAATTATTTGGTTATTGGTTGATTTAGTTTTTCTGATAGTTATTCTTTCAAATCAATCTTGCTTAAAATTTTGGCATCAATGTAGAAAGTTCCAAACGGAATTATACATGCTAAAAGTACCTTCCATGTTGTATTTCTAAATTTCCAATTTTGTTCAACACCAACACTTATAGTATTAAAAATAAAAAGCAAAAAAAGCGCTCCGTGTATTGTTCCAACAGGTCTTGTCAGAATTGGCATTTCAAAAATATATTTTAAAGGCATAGCAATAAAAAGTAAAATCAATAAAGATGTTCCTTCCAGAAAACCAATAATTCTTAATCTTCCGGTATTTGTTTGCAGTAAATTTTTCATAAGTTTTATCTAAAATAAGGTCTGTTTGCTAAAGGTGAAAATGGCCACGGAATGGTAATGAAAATGATAATTAAGGCAATTGAAAACCAAAGCAGCATTGTTTTGAATTTATCATTATCATTTGCTTTTCTTTTGGCTAAAGCTGAACCAATCGTAATTAAAACAATCGCAGACAGCATCAGGAAAATATGAAGTATTCCAAAAAATACAAACTCACTATTTTGAATTCCTTCTTTAAAATTCTTCCAAAAGTATTTTACGATCGGACTTTGAACGTAAATTAGAATCCCGAAAATTAATTGAATATGGGCAATTGTAGCAGTCCAATGTCGAACAGAATTGTCTGTTTTTGTAAAAAGAGATTGAGTAGAAAAGCCTTTATAAGCTCTAAAAATCGAGTATAATAAGCTTCCTAATACGAGCCATCGCAAGATCGAATGGCAAAATAATAATGATTGATACATTGTTTTTTGATTTTGACAATGCAAATATATTCAAAAACATACTAACTAGTATGTTTTTGGAATTAAATTTATTTAAGGCTATTCAAATAACCCCTAAACTCTTTTAAATAAGCAACATAACATAAATTATTATCCTGAAGTTTTCCGAAATTTCGTATTCCCCAATATCCAGACATTATAAAAAAGGCAACTTGTTCTCCATTTACATCCTTTTTGATTACTCCTAATTTTTGACCGTTTAAAATACCTTTTTCAATAGTATGTTTCCATTGATCTACTAATTCAGACAAAGCAATACTAAACTGATTATTCCACGGTGTCATTTCCTGAGTTAGATTTCCAACCGGACATCCATATTTTACCTGCAAAAAAGGATCTTCAAGAAGCAAATAAGAAATCATATTATAAAAATCATCAATAGGATTTAATGAGTTTTCAATAGGCTGTATAAAACTTTCCATCATTGTAGGCTTTAAAATCTCCTCAATAATGGCAACTCCCATTTCATCTTTCGTTTTAAAATGATAATAAAAAGCGCCTTTTGTAACTTGCGTAGTTGCAATAATATCATCGATACTTGTGGTTTGATATCCTTTAGAATAAATCAATTCGAACGCTTTATGAAGAATTGTCAGTCTTGTATTTGCAGCTTTTGACATAAAAAATACTGATTAGTATGAAACAACAAATTAAGGCAAAAAATATGACTTCGAATAAATTCAGTTACTAATCCATAACACAGCTAATTTCTTTTAATTTTTTTGGATATAGTGAACCTACTTTTATTTCATTTGAGGAAAACATTTTATTATGTGGGTTTCAATTGATTTTGTAAATTAGCCAACACTATTTTGTAAAAACATCAATTTCTTATGGATTTAAACTTCAATAAAAACGAAGATCACAATAAATTATTACTTTCTGAACTAAAACAAAAATTTGCCAAAGTAAAATTGGGCGGAGGTGAAAAACGTATCGAAAAGCTACATGCCGAAGGTAAAATGACAGCTCGCGAACGCATCGATTATCTGTTAGATGAAAACTCAAAAAGTATAGAAATTGGAGGTTTTGTTGGTGAAGGAATGTATGCTGAACATGGTGGTTGTCCTTCTGGCGGCGTTGTCATTAAAATAGGATATATAAAAGGAAAACAATGTATTGTTGTTGCCAATGATGCTACTGTAAAAGCCGGTGCATGGTTTCCTATTACAGGAAAGAAAAATTTACGCGCACAGGAAATTGCAATGGAAAATAGAATTCCAATTATTTATTTGGTTGATAGTGCCGGCGTTTATTTACCGCTTCAGGATGAAATTTTTCCTGATAAAGAGCATTTTGGACGCATCTTTAGAAACAATGCCCAAATGAGCAGCATGGGAATTACTCAAATCGCTGCCGTTATGGGAAGTTGTGTTGCCGGCGGAGCTTATTTGCCAATTATGAGCGACGAAGCTTTAATCGTTGATAAAACCGGAAGTATTTTTCTTGCCGGAAGTTATTTGGTAAAAGCAGCAATTGGTGAAACTATTGATAATGAAACTTTAGGAGGAGCTACAACGCATTGCGAAATTTCCGGAGTGACAGATTATAAGGCCAAAGATGATAAAGATGCATTGGATAAAATAAAAAATATTGTAGACAAAATTGGCGATTATGACAAAGCTGGCTTCAGCCGAATCAAAGCCGAAAAACCTACTCTTGACCCTGCAGCTATTTACGGAATTTTACCAAAAGCCAGAAATGAACAATATGATATGATGGAAATCATCAATCGATTGGTCGATAATTCTGAATTTGAAGCTTATAAGGACGGTTACGGACAAACCATAATAACAGGTTATGCCAGAATTGATGGCTGGGCTGTTGGTATTGTGGCAAATCAAAGAAAGGTTGTTAAAACCAAAAAGGGAGAAATGCAATTTGGTGGCGTAATTTACTCTGATAGTGCAGATAAAGCAACTCGTTTTATTGCGAATTGCAATCAAAAGAAAATTCCTTTAGTTTTTTTACAAGATGTTACAGGTTTTATGGTTGGATCAAAATCTGAACATGGCGGAATTATAAAAGACGGCGCCAAAATGGTAAATGCCGTGAGTAACTCGGTTGTACCAAAATTTACTGTAATTGTTGGAAACTCATACGGAGCAGGAAATTATGCAATGTGCGGAAAAGCCTATGATCCGAGATTGATTTTTGCATGGCCAAGTGCAGAACTTGCCGTTATGGGCGGAACTCAGGCCGCAAAAGTATTGGCTCAAATTGAAGCTTCTTCGCTTAAAGCAAAAGGAGAAGTTGTTGATGAAGCCAAAGAAACAGAGTTATTCAATAAAATAAAAGCACGTTACGATGAACAGACTTCACCTTATTACGCCGCTTCAAGATTATGGACAGATGCTATTATTGATCCTTTAGATACTCGTACTTGGATTTCTATGGGAATTGAAGCTGCGAACCACGCTCCTATTCAAAAACCATTTAATTTGGGAGTTATTCAGGTTTAGCCATTTAGTAATTCTTTAAAATACGTTAAAAAAATAATACAAAACTCATTTTCAAGCCATTAAAAAAATCTATATCATTAAAAATTAGTAACTTAGTATATTATTTTTAATCACGTAGCATCATGGAAAATGTAAAAAGTTTGAATAAATGGGCTAATGCGCACACTTATTTACCAGTAGATTTAGTACGTATTGTATTGGGCGTTTTTTTATTTATGAAAGGAGTTTGGTTTGTAACCAACGTTCAGTATTTGCATGATTTAATTTCTCCTATCGACAGATTTGGGGGCGGAATGTTTATGTTACATTACATTGCGCCAGCTCATATGATTGGAGGCATAATGATTGTTTTTGGATTACTTACCCGTTGGGCCATAGCGGCTCAGTTACCCATTTTATTTGGAGCCGTTATTATCAATTTCATGGGAAACATGCACTCTGAAAATTTAATTTTAGCTGTGGTTACATTATTAGTTTGTGTTTTCTTTTTGTTTTATGGCAGCGGAAAACATTCGGCTGATTATTACTTCAAAATGCAACAATAATAGTTATTTATCCTCGGCAATAAATGTTGAGGATAAATAATAACTTTTTTTATCGTTAATCTTTTCTTTAAAATTTCTTTAATTGTGTTTTATGCATTAAATTCGCCGCCATGAATTCGATTCGTAAGACCCTATTTTTTGTATCACTTTTGATCATTGCTTTCTTTGCTATGCAAGCAAATGAAGCTGCTGTACAAAAAATTGAGACTCAAAAAACGGATACAAATTTTTCTATTGAATCAACTGATTCTTTAGCTTTCATACAACCGCAGACAAGTTATCAGCTTATAGCAAATATTAAAACAAATCATCCTGCCGTAATTAAATGGTTTGATGCATTGTTAATGATAATTCCAAGTCATCAGGTTATAAAATCGGCATCAAATTTTGCCAATCAATATTCTCTTCAGAGTAAAAAAGTCTCTTTACTGCTCTACCCTTTCCATTATTTTTGGTAATTAAATACATGAAATTTTAGCGCGAAGAATTATTCCTTCCAAATAAATTAAACCGTTTTCAATCAGGAGACTGTTTATTATTTCATATTATTTAATTTAAACAACATGGATACAAGTGTAACTATAATTGGTATTGTGATTGCGGTCATAGTAGCCATTCCCGTATATTTCTCTGCCCGAACAAGTGCTGCAAACAAATCAAAAATTTTAAGCATAAAAAAGAAATTCAATCCGACATATCCGGAACATTTTGATTTAACAGAGTCTCAAAGCAATAAAACGCTTACAATCGATCACAAAAATCGAAAATTCATTCTAATGAATTTCAATCCAAATCAACAAGAATCAACGTTTGTAGATTTAAAATCAGTCTCATCAGCTAAATTGGTTTTAACTACAGATGGAAATTCAGACACAATCTTAAAAATTGATTTTGAATTTCAGGATAGAGAAACTTCTAAAAAAATTACAATTCCATTCTATGATTTTGATGACGACCGCATCAAACAAATAAGTGCTTATCAAGATCATATGTTTGCAAAAAAATGGCTTAAAATCATCCAGGATTCTATTTAGTGTTAGTTATTTAATTCAGTAAAAAGAGGCTCATTTTGAGTCTCTTTTTTTTATAGCATTAATATGATATTTATCATTTTATATTTTGGATTTAGAACTTAATTTTGATGTTCCAAAATCCACTTTTATGAAAATTTCTTTGATTCAAAAATACAATGTTCCAGGTCCAAGATATACAAGTTATCCAACTGTCCCGTATTGGAATGAAGATAATTTTACTCCAGAAAAGTGGGCAGAATCTTTTCAGAAAGCATTTTCAGAGAGTAATTCTCAAAACGGTATCAGTTTATATATTCATTTACCTTTTTGCGAAAGCATGTGTACATTTTGCGGATGCAACAAACGTATTACTAAAAATCATTCTGTTGAGGAAACCTATATAAAAGCACTCTTAAAAGAATGGAGCTTATATTGTAGATTGCTTCCTGAAAAACCTTCTATAAAAGAAATTCATTTGGGTGGCGGTACACCAACATTTTTTTCAAAAAATAACTTAGAACATCTTATAAATGGTATTTTTAGTTTTGCTAATAAAGCTAAAAATTATGAGTTTAGTTTTGAAGGACATCCAAACAACACCACTTACGAGCAACTCAAAAAGTTATATGATCTGGGCTTTCGCCGAGTGAGTTTTGGTGTTCAGGATTATGCAGAAAAAGTTCAGAAAGCAATTAACAGAATTCAACCCTTTCATAATGTCGCAAAAGTAACTTTTTGGGCAAAAGAAATTGGGTATAATTCTATTGGTCATGATATTATTTTTGGTTTACCATTTCAAACTCTTGAAGATGTTGTTGATACTGTTGAGAAAACAAATTCTTTAAAACCGGATCGTTTGGCATTTTACAGCTACGCACATGTGCCGTGGATAAAAGGAAACGGGCAACGCGGATTTAATGATGAAAATCTTCCAAAAGATGCCGAAAAAAGAAAATTATATGAAGTTGGCAAAAAGCTTCTTTCTAAAAATGGTTATCATGAAATTGGTATGGATCATTTTGCGCTGGAAACTGATAGCTTATATAAAGCTGCAGAAAACAAAAAACTGCATCGGAATTTCATGGGGTACAGCGCTTCAAAAACACAATTGATGATTGGTTTAGGTGTTTCATCTATTAGTGATAGTTGGTATAGTTTTGCACAGAATACGAAGAGTTTAGAAGATTATTATCAATTACTAGAATGGGATAAATTGCCTGTTGTAAAAGGTCATATACTAACAGATGAAGACCTTATTATTCGTAAACATATATTAAACTTAACTTGTGAGTTTGAAACTTCCTGGAATAATGAATCATTATATTTTAAAGAACTCCCAACTGTTTTATCAGATTTGAAAGAAATAGAAAAAGATCAGTTAATTATAATTGAAAACAATAAAATAAGAATTACAGAAGCCGGAAAACCTTTTGTACGCAATATATGCATGGCTTTTGATTTGCATTTAAAAAGAAAATCACCGGAAAC
The DNA here is from genome assembly GCF_009707955.1 of Flavobacterium sp. LC2016-13. GTDB lineage: Bacteria > Bacteroidota > Bacteroidia > Flavobacteriales > Flavobacteriaceae > Flavobacterium. The sequence continues at coordinate 50,071 of NZ_WMDQ01000004.1, forward strand.
AAGTTTGTTTTCGATGACTGTTTAATGACAATTAGGAACTTGTTGTACAAACAAACTCATATTAGATGGTGAAACATACGGAATTCCTAAACCTAAACCTCTAAGGATAAATAAAACACCAATAATCACCGCAACATAAGGAATAGCTTTTTGTATTTTATTTCGAAACGGAAGTTTTATCATTGCATTAATATATACCACTAATGTCATTAGCGGTAAAGTTCCTAGACCGAACAAAATCATATACAGAACTCCTAAATTGGCACTTTGCATAGCTATTGCGCCAAATAAAGCCACATAAACCATTCCGCAAGGCAAAAATCCGTTTAGCAATCCAATTATAAAAAGTGATTTATAACTTCTGTTTTTAAACTGATTCCCTAAGCTTGATTTTATTTTTGAGATGATTTTATAAACTGGTTTGGAGAAGTTATATTTTGAAAATACCTTTTCAGGAATTAAGGCTACAAGTATCATCGCCAAACCAATAAAGATTGACATTTTTTGCTGTAATCCTGCCAAAAAGAAACCTCTGCCTAATAATCCAAAAATTAAACCGATTGAAGCGTAAGCTGTCAATCGGCCTAAATGATATGTTATTATCTGGGTTATTTTTTTAGCTTCATTCTCACGATCTACAGGTAACATCATGGCAATTGGCCCGCACATTCCGATGCAGTGTAAACTACTGATAAGACCAAATATGAAAGCTGAATACAACATTTGTTTTCTATTTTTTTGCTACAGATTAATTAGATTAAAATGATCAGAAAAACCTGTTCGAATTAGTTCAATTGGTGGCAAGGAAATAATCTACTTATTTTTTATTTTGCTACAGATTAGGTTATAATGATTTTAATCTGTGTAAATCATTACAATATGTGGCAAAAACAAATTTAATCTACGTAAATTACTTCTTTAGTTAAATACTTCTTTCCATCGTATTGCCATTCCATATTCACATCCCAACGTCCTTTTATCAATTTATTTTTTGGGATAAATAAAGTAGAATTTGACAAACTGATTTGAGTATTAAAATCAAATTTCTTGTTAGAAGGTCGGTACAATAAAACATTTCCTTTTATTTTATCACTTTCTAATGTTGTTGGAAAAGCGATTTTTACACCATTTTCGGTATATTTAATAGAAGGCTTGTATTGTAAATCATGTGCATTTTGAATTCGGGCCATTTCTTCCTGAAAATGCGAATCGTGTTTATAATATTCTTCAACAACCAAATCGTTATCGTACTTACTATTCGATTGCACTTCAAAAACAAAATATAAAATAAAGGTCATAAACAGCGCAAAAGCAATGACAATTCCGGTTCCCCAATTGATTTTCATGGTATTTTTATTTTAATTAAAACTTCGTGGACCTAAAAAGTTTGTTGTTGTAGTTTCAAGCAATTCTTTGCCATTATAAACCCCAATTTCAACTTTTGTTTTATCACTTTCTAAAAGTGCTTTTTCTATTTCTATAAATAGTGTTCCTTGTGAAATGTCTTCTTTTTTAATTTTAAAATGTTCTTTTCCAACATTTTTAATTTCCCCTTTTTGATCAATTAATTCAAAATGAATATCGTTGTAATCTTTCATCGTTTTATTGACAATTTTATAGGTATAAACATTACTTATTTTATCGCCTTTATGCTGAAAAAGCTGTCCTGGTAAACGTAAAACAATCGCCTGAACATCGGTTCTTAAAAACAACATTCCTGCAAAAACACCTAGTAAAATAATTAAAACAGCCGTGTAACCTTTCATTCTCGCTGTGAATTTAAAAGGCTCTTTTTTTGCAATTTCATCTTCAGATGCATAACGAATAAGTCCTTTTGGCAAACCAACAGTTTCCATTATACTATCGCATTCATCGATACAGGCCGTGCAATTTGTACATTCTAATTGTGTTCCGTTTCTAATATCAATTCCCATCGGACAAACATGCACACATTGATGACAATCGATACAATCTCCTTTACCGGTTATAGCTCTGTCCTCTTTTTTATTAAACTTGGCGCGGCCAACTTCTTTTTCTCCACGTACAAAATCATACGCAACGTTAATCGATTTGTTATCTAAAAGAACTCCTTGTAATCGGCCGTAAGGACAGGCAATTATACAAACCTGCTCACGAAACCATACAAATACAAAATAAAATACTCCTGTAAAAATAAGCAGTGCAATAAAATTACTCGCTTGCTGAACAGGTCCTTCTTCAACCATTAAAAACAGCGTGTCACTACCCACTAAATAGGCTAAAAAAACATTGGCGATAATAAAAGAAATTAAGAAAAAAATGGACCATTTAATGAGTCTTTTTCTAATTTTTTCTGCGTTCCATTCTTGTCTTGCTAAACGCGATTGAGCGCCACGATCACCGTCAATCCAATATTCAATTCGGCGAAAAACCATTTCAAGAAAAATAGTCTGGGGACAAATCCATCCACAAAAAATCCTTCCAAAAACAACGGTAAACAAAATAATAAAGACAATACCAACAAGCATTGATATTACAAAGAGATAAAAATCCTGTGGCCAAAATGGAGATCCAAAAATATTGAAACGACGTTCCATAACATTGAACATCATAAATTGATTTCCGTTAACTTTTATAAACGGATTAGCAATTAAAATGGCCAGTAAAATGTAACTAACTATTTTTCGATAATCGTAAAACTTACCAGACGGTTTTTTCGGGAAAATAAATTTTCGATTTCCACCTTCATCAATAGTTCCAATGGTATCTCTAAAAGCTTCGTCTGGTAAATTTGACATGATATTATAATTATTTTTTAACTTCAGTACTGTCTTTTTTTGTACTGACAGCGGCATCTTTTGGTGCACTGTCATCTACCCAAATTTCACCTTCCGGAGCTTTTGGCTCTTTTGGATTACTACCTTGTAAAGACAAAATATAACTCGCTACTTTTTGAATTTCTTTTGGTTTTAAACCATTAGTTTTCCATGATATCATTCCTTTTCCGTCACGTCCTCCATTCGTTATAGTATGGAAAACATTTTTAATTCCACCTCCTAAAATCCAATGGTCATCTGTTAAGTTTGGTCCAATCTGTCCACCGGCATCAGCTCTGTGGCAAGCTGCGCAATTTGTTGTAAATATTTCTTTACCAGCTGCTAAACTTTCCGGATCAGTCAGTAAAACAACCGTCTTTTCATCCATTAAATCAGGTGCCGTTTTAAGATATTCTTCGACATCTACTTTAGCCTGCGCCATTTCCATTTTCAATTCAGCCTCCTGATCGTTACCACCAAAAATTTCGTAACGGGCAAAATAAATTACACCAAAAACAATACAGATATAGAATAAATAAACCCACCATGGCGGCAAATTATTATCAAGTTCTTTAATACCATCATAATCATGATCCATCAATAATTCACCTTCACTTTCTATAGGCTGTGTTTTAGTAAGCTTGTGCATAAGGTTTTTATACCAATCACTTTCTTTTAAAGTTAGGCGCTCTTCATATTCCAGTTTTGCTTTTTCTTCGGGTGTCATCAATTGATACATGACACGATTTACTGCACTTAATGTGATTTCAATAGCAATTAAAATAAACAGGAATGCAAATAAGAAAACTGAAAGCATTGGGTATTTTATAAAAGCCGGTCGATCACCAGAATCTATAAAGTATTCCATTAAACCAAAAACGATGAAGAAAATCAGCGGTACTCTTACATATACTGGGAAAAATTTTTTCATATTATTATCTTTTCAAATTATACTGTTCCTTCATCTAAAGGAATTTCACTCATTTCCTGAATTTTATCTTTTCTATATGAGAACACCCAAAAACCCAGGCCTACAAAAAAGAAAAAGAATATCAGTAGAGAAAGAATCGGGTAAATTTCTATACCCGATATATTCTCCATATTGTGCTTTATTTGTTCGAACATAATGTTATTTTTTAGAAATATCTTTTACTTTAATATCAGTTCCAAGTCTTTGTATATAAGCAATTAAGGCTACAATTTCTCTTTCATTCATCGGCACGAATTTTTCACCTTTAGCAACAGCTGCTTTTTTACTGTCTTCATAACTTTTTACAAAATCAGGATCGTTTTCTAAGCTTTTTTCTATCGAAATTGCCTGCGTTCTCAATGCTGCCTGAGCATTCGCTACTTCAGCTTCTGAGTATGGAACACCAAGCGAAACCATGACTTGCATTTTCTTTTGTGTTAATGAAATATCCATTGGTTTGTTATCAAACAGCCATTTATAACCTGGCATAATTGAACCTGCAGAAATACTTTGCGGGCTCCAGAAATGATTGAAATGCCAGTTGTCATTGTATTTTCCACCTACTCTTAACAAATCAGGTCCTGTACGTTTTGATCCCCATAAAAATGGATGGTCGTAGACAAATTCTCCTGCTTTTGATTGAGGTCCGTAACGCTCAACTTCGCTTCTGAAAGGGCGAACGGATTGTGAATGACAACCTACACAGCCTTCTCTTATATATAAATCACGTCCTTCAAGTTCTAATGGTGAATAAGGTTTTACACTTGAAATTGTTGGAATATTTGATTTTACCATAATTGTTGGTACAATTTGAATCACTCCTCCAATTAAAATAGCAATCGTTGCTAAAATGGTTAACTGAATTGGTTTTCTTTCTAACCAGGAATGGAATTTTTCTCCATTTAGTCTATTACTGCTTATTCTTTGTAATGCAGGAGCCTGAGCTAATTCATCTTCGATGGTTTCACCGGCTTTAATAGTCATGATAATGTTGTAAACCAATGTCAACATTCCAATTAGATATAAAGAACCTCCAATTGCTCTCATCCAATATAATGGCATAATTGCAGTTACTGTTTCAAGGAAGTTACCATAGGTTAAAGTTCCATCCGGATTAAATTGCTTCCACATTGATGCCTGCTGAAAACCAGCCACGTACATTGGTAATGCGTATAAAATAATTCCTAAAGTACCAATCCAGAAATGGAAATTGGCTAATTTATTAGAGAATAATTTACTCTTCGTCATTCTTGGAATCAACCAGTAAATAACACCAAAAGACATAAATCCGTTCCAAGCTAAGGCACCAACGTGCACGTGGGCAATAATCCAGTCTGTGTAATGCGCTATTGCATTTACATTTTTTAATGAAAGCATTGGACCTTCAAAAGTTGCCATTCCGTATCCAGTAATAGCTACTACAAAGAATTTTAAAACAGGTTCTTCACGAACTTTATCCCACGCACCTCTTAAAGTTAAAAGTCCGTTAATCATACCTCCCCAAGATGGAGCGATAAGCATTACTGAAAATGCTACTCCTAAATTTTGAGCCCAACTTGGTAAAGCTGAATAAAGTAAATGGTGTGGTCCGGCCCAGATATAAATAAATATTAATGACCAAAAGTGAATAATAGATAATCGATATGAATAAATAGGTCGATTGGCAACTTTTGGAATAAAATAATACATTAAACCTAAGAATGGTGTTGTCAGGAAAAATGCTACTGCATTATGTCCGTACCACCATTGTACCAACGCATCCTGAACTCCGGCGTAAACAGAATAACTTTTTAATCCTGAAACCGGGATTTCTATATTATTAAAAATATGTAGAACAGCTACAGTTACGAATGTGGCCAAATAAAACCAAATAGCTACATACAAATGGCGCTCTCTACGACGCAACATTGTACCTATCATATTGATACCCATAACGACCCAAATAACTGCAATCGCAATATCAATAGGCCATTCAAGTTCAGCATATTCTTTTGATGAAGTATAACCTAAAGGCAATGTTATAGCTGCTGCGACAATAATTAGCTGCCAGCCCCAAAAATGTAAATTGCTTAAAAAATCACTAAACATTCTGGCTTTTAGCAATCGCTGCATGGAGTAATACATTCCGGCAAAAAAGGCATTTCCTACAAAGGCAAAAATAACAGCATTTGTATGCAAAGGTCTTAATCTACCATAGCTTAGCCATGAAATCCCATCGGTCATGTTGGGAAAAAGGTACATAACCGCAAGGGTTAGCCCTACTAACATACCCACTACTCCAAAAAGAATGGTGGCGTAAATGAATTTTTTTACAATTTTGTTGTCGTAATAAAACTGTTCCATTTCCATAATTATACTTGTTTTTCTTCGGTTGGTGAATCTTTTGTTTGGGTGGTAATTTTGATTTCGTCGTCAAAAAGTATTCTGACTGAAGGTGTATAATCATCGTCATACTGGCCTGATTTAACAGCAACAATAAAGGCAATAAAAAATCCGATAGCTACGAAAATACTTACTGAAATTAATAGATAGATAACACTCATACCGTAAATTTATGTTAACAAAATTACTTGGTTACAGGCTTTTAAAATATGATAATTATCATGGTCAGAGAAGAATGTTAAATTTAGTAAAAATTTTCTTAAATATTACTAAAATTTTAATTTAATTTTCTAATACTTAAGTAGTTAGATATTATAGTTACAAAACTAACTATGGTAATCGTACTTAAAGGCATAATTATAGCAGCCACCAGGGGAAGAAGATTTCCTGTAATCGCAAAGGTAAGTCCAACAACATTATAGAGCAGTGATAAGGCAAAACTCATTTTGATTATAGTTATTGATTTATGAGATAATTTTAAAAAGTAATTTAGTTTTGAGAACTCACTCGCATCTAAAATTGCATCGCAGGCAGGAGAAAAAACATTGACATTTTCAGAGATCGAAATGCCTACGTTACTTTGTGCTAAAGCACCAGCGTCGTTTAAACCATCCCCAACCATCATTACATTTTGTCCATTTTCCTGTAATTCTTTTATAAATGCTAATTTTTGCTCGGGTTTCTGATTAAAAATAAGTTGTGTATTTTTTGGCAGGAGAGCTTCAAGGTTTGCTCTTTCTCCATCATTATCTCCTGATAATATTTTGATTTGGTAGTTTTTATTCAGTTTCAAAAACAACTCTTCCAGACCTTCACGATATTGGTTTTTAAAATTGAATCTTCCATAATAAATACCATCAATTTTGATATGGAGTGAAGTTGTTTCTATTTCGGATAAATCTGAAATTGAGGCTTCAACAAATGAAGATGAACCAATTATTATTTGTTTGTTTTCTACAAATGCCTGAATTCCTTTTCCGGTTATTTCCTGAAAATCCTCCATTTTAATTTTCTTTGTTTCAGGCAAAAAATCATATAACATTCGACTTAATGGATGATTTGATCCACGAAGCACATTTTTTATTAAAATACTATTTTCTTCTGAAATTATACTTCCTTCATAAGTAATGTCTGCTTTTTTATGCGTTGTAATTGTTCCTGTTTTATCAAAAACTATTGTATCAACTTTTGCTAATTGTTCGATTACTAATGCATTTTTAAGATATAATTTCTTCTTTCCTAGAATTCGTAAAATATTTCCGAAAGTAAATGGCGCCGTTAATGCCAGTGCACAAGGGCAAGCGACAATTAATACTGCAGTAAACACATTAAAGGCTGTATTGGCATCTATAAATATCCAATAACCTAAACATGCAAAAGCAATTAATAATAATATTGGTGTAAAATATCTACTAATGGCATCTGTAATTGTTTTGTGTTTTTGCTGTACATTTTTCTGAAAAATTTCATTGCTCCATAATTGTGTAAGGTAACTTTGAGAAACAGAATGCAGTACTTCCATTTCGATTACTTTACCAATTTGTTTTCCTCCTGCAAATACTTTATCTCCGGATTTTTTGCTAATCGGAATTGCTTCTCCGGTCACAAAACTATAATCGATTTCTGCTTTTTCACTAATTAAAATACCATCAACAGGAATCAATTCCTGATTTCTGATTAATAATCTGTTGCCTTTTAAAACATCATAAATTGGCACACTCTCTTCGGATGTGTCTGTATTAATTCTGGTAACAGCGATTGGAAAATAGGATTTAAAATCTCTTTCAAAACTTAAAAAACTATAGGTTTTTATCTGAAACATTTTTCCGAGTAACATAAAAAAAACCAAACCTGTTAAGCTATCAAAAAAACCGGGTCCGTAATCCATAAGCATATCAAATGTGCTTCGAATAAACATTACGATAATTCCTAATGCAATAGGTATATCAATATTCAGCATTTTAGATTTGATGCTTTTATATGCTGAAACATAATAACCACTTGCTGAGTATAAAAAACTGGGAAGTGACAAAACAAAAATTAATGCTCTAAAAAAGGGCTTATAATTATCGAGCCAAAACTCTTTAATTTCAAAATATTCAGGAAACGAGAGCAGCATTATATTTCCGAAACAAAAAAATGCAACTCCAAGTTTATAGGTTAGGGTTCGATCAACATTGCTTTTTCCTGTTTCATAATTTTCTAAACTAATATAAGGTTCATAGCCAATTGAACTTAGCATATAAACGATGGTTTTAAGTGAAACAAGATCGGAATTATAGGTGATTCGGACTTTTTTCTCAGGAAAATTAACTTGGGAAATATTGATGCCTGATTGTAATTTATTAAGATTTTCGAGGATCCAGATACATGAACTACAATGAATATGTGGAATATTTAGAGATACAATAGCTGTATTGCTTTCTTGAAATTCGAGGACTTTTGATAATATAGCTTCATTATCAAGAAAGTCGTATTTGCCCTGAATATCTTGTGGAGTAGCTCCCGGTGATTTTTCAAAATCATAGTAGCAGGTTAAATCATGAAGGCTAAAAATTTCGTAAACTGTTTTGCAACCATTGCAGCAAAACAATTTATTATCAAAATTGATTTCTTCATTTCCAGCAATGGTTAAACCACAATGAAAACAACCTTGCTCCTCCATAATTTGTTTTTTAAATTGTGCAAAGTTTATAAATTAAAAAAGAGCATAAATATGACATTTATCATGCTTTTTTAAATTATGATTCTAATTTACTAAAAATAAAAAGGCCATTTTTTTTATTGAGATTATTTCTTATTTTTTTTGAAATTATTATGCTTTAAGACATGAATAATGGTTAATTTTGCTCAAAATTTTTGTCATGAATAAATGTGACCAATGTATCGTTCGACAACTAACTTCTTTGAAAGCCCTAAGCAAAGATGAAGTAATAAAACTAGCCAACAGCAAAACAACTTATAAGATAAAAAAAGGTGATGCTATTTTTGAGGAAGGCGAAGTAACCAACGGCGTTTTTTGTGTAAAAGACGGAGTTGGAAAATTATCTAAACTTAGTGCGAACGGAAAAGACCAAATCGTAAAACTTGTTAAATCTGGAGAACTTTTAGGACAGCGTTCTATGATAAGCAATGAACCGGCTAACTTATCTGCGAAAGCTATTGCTGACATGGAGGTTTGTTTTATTCCAAAATCTGAAATCATTAATTTTTTCAATAATAACAATCAGTTCTCAATGAACTTAATGCAATCTGTTTGCGAAGATTTAAAAGAATCTGAAAATGACAAAATTGCACTGGCTCAAAAAACAGTAAAACAGCGATTAGCAGAGACTTTATTATATTTACATCATACGTTTGGTGAAAATACAGATCATACCTTAAAAGTGCAGCTTACCAGAGAGGAATTAGCCGGAATGATTGGAACTGCAACTGAAAGCTGTATTCGTTTATTATCAGATTTTAATAAATTGGAATTGATAGAATTGGCTGGAAAAAAAATTGTGCTTAAAAACGTAAAAGCTTTAAAAAAATTAGCCGAATAATTTAGAGTTTCTTAGCTTCATTCCAGAATACATCCATTTCTGCCAGCGTCATATCCATTAAAGGCTTTCCTAATTCACCTGCTTTGCTTTCTAAATATTGAAAACGTTTGATAAATTTTTTATTAGTACGCTCTAATGCATCTTCTGGGTTTACATTTAAAAATCTGGCATAATTAATCATCGAGAATAAAACATCGCCAAATTCGGCCTCTATTTTATCCTGATCGCCTGCTTTAACTTCGATTTGCAATTCTTGTAATTCTTCCTGCACTTTGTCCCAAACCTGATGCGGTTCTTCCCAATCAAAACCAACACCTTTTACTTTATCCTGAATTCGGCTTGCTTTTACTAATGCTGGTAAACTTCTTGGAACGCCTTCTAATACAGATTTTTTACCTTCTTTTAGTTTTAATTTTTCCCAATTTTGTTTAACTTCTTCTTCATCTTTTACAACAGTGTCACTATAAATATGAGGATGACGATGAATCAGCTTTTCGCAGATTTCATTACAAACATCGGCTATATCAAAATCGTTGGTTTCAGAACCTATTTTAGCATAAAAAACGATATGCAATAACAAATCGCCTAATTCTTTTTTTACTTCATTTAAATCATTATCTAAAATAGCATCTCCTAATTCGTAAGTTTCTTCAATTGTAAGATGCCTGAGCGTTTGCAAAGTTTGTTTTTTATCCCAGGGACATTGCTCGCGTAGTTCATCCATGATAATTAATAATCTTTCGAATGCTTTTAGTTGAAGTTCTTTGTTCATCTTTTTATTTTATACTTCCAAAATTAGAATATTTTATTGAGTATTATGTCAAAAAAAAGAAGGCAAATTATGCCTTCTTTTTTGTTAGATTGATTCTTTAATTTTCCTGCCATTTAATTCCTGAACATTTCTAAAATTATTAACTGGCATTATTTTTCTCAAATCTTTAATCATTTTGATTGAAACATCGATTTGGTTTTTAAAAATAAACCATTCAACACCTTCTGTACAAGGTGGCGTTGTTAATGAACCTGTATAAGTATAATAGGTTTTATTTTGAGGAAGGACTTTATTGATATTAAAATCAGCGTTTACTTTTACAGTATCATTAACTTTGGCTGGTAAATATTTGTCAAGAAATTCAAAAGTTTCATTACTGTTCTTATCCTCTTGTGCCATAATCGCTAATACAGCAAATTTTCCTTCTTTACTTTTATGAACCATGTGAATTACTAACGGATATCTGACTCCTTTTATAGTATGTTCTGCCGGTTCATGAAAATGAAATTGTTTAAGTTCATACTGATTTCCGTTGATGACAATATAATCTCCGGGCTCAAAATCAAACTGAATAGAATGCCCATTATTTATAATATCATGAATTTTTGTCTTTTGATTATAATGAAATTCAATAGGTTTTAATGTTTTATCTTTTTCAGTCTCAACAATATCAACCGGCGATTGAGCATTTCCTCCGCAATCATTCTGATCAATTTCTGACCAATGCTCCGGTCCTGTTTCTCCATCGTAATTCCAATGTTTTTGATGATGTTCTTCTGTTTTTGATGAATCAGAAGATCCTACAGCATTTTCAGTTTCTTTAGTTTTGTTATTACAAGCCGTAATTGTTATTATAGTCAATCCAATCAGTAATGTTGCTTTTATCCTTTTCATAATCAATTCAAAATAAAATATTATTATTCAGTTATAATTTCAACATTAAACACAATAAACTACATTTCAATTAATTACAAATTAAAAGTTTAAATCTTGCTTTAATGTTTTATTATTTTTCTTACAAAAATAGCGTTTTTATTTATTTCTACACATATAATTAAAGCCAATTTTTAAAACAAAAAAAAACCTGTCAAGAAAATATCTTAACAGGATTTGTATATTTTGAAATGTAGTTACCTACTATTCTTCTTTTTTAGCTTTTGCTGTTTTAGCAGCTGGTGCTTTTTTTGCTGGTGCCTTTTTAGGTTTTTCTTCTGCAACCGGAGCAGCTTCTTCTTTAGTTTCAGCAGGAGCCGGAGCTAAATCAGTAACCAGACCTTTTGCCTGAAGTGTGTTATACCAGTTTAATACTTTTTTAATATCAGAAGGATAAACTCTTTCTTCATCATATTCAGGTAAAATTTCTTTAAAGTAAGCCGCTAATTTCGCATTATCTTCTTTATGAGAAAGAGCCTGACCTTTGTTTTCTTTTGTTGCAATACGTTGCATAACTTCAGTCAAAGGTTTTTCGCCTTCGTAAGTATAAATTGAAATTTCAGAAAGTAAACTTACATTACTTTTTAAATTTACTGTAATTTTTTTTCCATCTAATAATGATTCTGCCACGAAACCTGTACGAGTTTGCACTTTCAATACATATAAACCTGGTTTCCCTGAAATGGCTAAAATTTTCTCTAAATTCATGTTTATTAAAATTAGTATTAAGAATTTTTATTCTGTTTTTTAATGTTCTGTTTCTGTAAGAACACTAATTATCTCCCCTTTTTTGCCGAAGCAAACTTCATTCTGTACTCCTGAAAAGTTTTACCTTCAGTGATATTCTTCAATTTCTTTTGAATTAAACGCTTTTTCAAAGAAGATATTTTGTCTGTAAACAAAACTCCTTCGATGTGATCATATTCATGCTGAATGACTCTTGCAATCAAACCATCAAAAACTTCGGTCTTCATTACAAAATCTTCTTCACAATATTCGATCGTTACTGTTGGCTTTCTATATACATCTTCGCGAACATCAGGAATACTAAGGCATCCTTCGTTAAAACTCCACTCCTCGCCTTCTTCTTTAACAATTTTTGCATTTATAAAAGTTTTTTTGAAACCTTTTAATTTTTTTTGCTCATCTGCCTTTAAATCTTCATCATCACTAAAAGGAGTCGTATCAATAACAAATAATCGAATCGATATGCCTACTTGTGGAGCAGCTAACCCCACACCATAAGCATTATACATGGTCTCGTACATGTTTGCTATTGTTTCTTTTAAGTTTGGGTAATCTGGCGTAATTGCCTCACCCACTTTTCTTAAAACCGGATCACCATATCCTACAATTGGTAAAATCATTTGTATTAATTTAAGTATTATCTACTGAAAACACTGAATTTTATCTTCTAATTCAGCTGGCAAAAATAGTAAAAAATAGTCAATGAATAATTCTAAACAACATATTAAATCGCATTTTTACCTGCTTTCTAAAATCTCATCTATAATTATGCCAAATTAATTCGTACAATTCGTACTTTTGCTAGTAAACCTTCATATATGTTAGATAGAATCACAAAATTTATAAACAGTACTTCTTTTTTTAATGCTTCAAAAGTAACTATTGCTTCTGTTGTTCCTGTTATAATTTTGAATTTTTTAGGACATTTCGAAATTGGTTTTACTATAGCTTTAGGTGCTTTTTATACCTATCCAAGTGATATTCCGAGTACTTTGAGCCATAAAATAAAAGGACTTATTGTTGCTTCATTTATAGTTTCAGGTGTAAATTTATTAGTGAATTTCGCCTATCCTTTTCCTTTTTTATTTTATCCTTTTTTAGGATTTCTGTTGTTTTTATGTTCTATGATTTCTGTATACGGACAGCGTGCTACATTGGTTTCATTTTCTGCTTTACTTTCTATTTCTTTATCTTTTGGACATTTGCATCAAGGTTGGGAAGCTGTAGAATATTCTGGTTTTATTTTTATTGGAGGTATTTTATATTTAATCGTATCGCTTGTTTTTCATTTTGTACAACCGTATAAATATGTCGAATTACAAATTTCGGAAGGCATAAAATTAACTGCAAAATATTTAAAATTAAGAGGCGATTTGTGGAGCCCGGAAGCTAACAGAACGGCTATTATCGAAAAACAATTGGCACTTCAGGTTGATATAAATTTGATTAACGAAGATTTGAGAAAGGTTTTAATTGGAAATCAAAATACTTCTGCGGCCACTAGTCAAAACAGAAAAATGTTGTTGGTTTTTATCACTTTAATCGAAATTCAGGAACTGGCTTTATATACTTCATTTGATCATAGCAAACTTCATGAAAAATTTAATAAATATCCTGATGTTTTAAGAACGTACCAAAACGTAGCTTATAAACTGGCTTCAACGTTAAAAAAACTTTCTAAAAACGTACACCATATTGCTGTTTATGTTGATAAAAATGATTTGAAGAATGAGCTTGATGCTCTTGAATTTGCCATTTTTGATTATGAAAAAACATTAGGGAAAGATGAAGCTGCTGAAGGTGTTTTGATGTTAACCAATATGCTGAAATACGCTAAAAACCAGGTTGGGAAAATCAAAATTATTCAAAGAGCTCTTTCTCTTGCAATGCAATCTTATAAACTGAAAGACAAGGATAAAGAATTAGAAAAATTCTTAACTCCACAATATTATCCATTGCGTACTTTGATTGAAAATATGAGTTTTTCATCTTCTATTTTCAGACATTCTTTGCGGTTGACGATTACTATTTTGATTGGTTTCGTTATTGGAAAGTTCTTGCCTTTTCAAAATGTATATTGGATCTTGCTTACTATTGTTGTAATCATGCGTCCGGGTTATGGTTTAACCAAAGAAAGATCATATAATCGAATCTTCGGAACTATTTTGGGAGGGTTGCTTGCATTTGGTATTGTATCATTGGTTCAGAATCACGTTGCTTTAAGCATTTTCTCTATTGTTTGTATGCTTTTGGGAATTTCGTTTACTCAAATCAATTATAAAATAAGTGCCACTTTTGTCACTATGTATGTTGTTTTTATTTACGGAATTCTAACCCCAAATGTTGTCGAGGTAATTCAGTTTAGAATATTAGATTCACTTACCGGAGCTATTTTAGCCTTTTTAGCCAATCAGTTTTTATGGCCGGCCTGGGAATTTATAAATACACCTATTCATATCGAAAATTCGATTCGTGCGAATCGAAATTATCTTAAGGAAATTGCTGATTTTTATAATAAAAAAGGAGAGGTTCCAACTTCTTACCGATTATCCAGAAAGCATGCTTTTGTTGAAATTGGTAATTTAATGACTTCATTTCAACGTATGATGCAGGAACCAAAATCAAAACAAAAGACACTTCCGTTGGTGAATAAACTGGTGGTTTTAAATCACTCGCTTCTTTCGGCATTAGCTTCTTTATCCACTTATATTCAGTCACACCAAACAACATCTGCTTCAGATTCGTTTAATTATATTATAAAAACCATTTTATCTAATCTGGAACAATCAATCTCGATTTTAAAAAATGAAACTATTATTGTTGATACGTTTTTTGATAAAGAAGATGTCACTTTGCAATTTGAAGAACTTAAACGTATTAATTTTACACGCTTAATAATAGATGACGAACTTGATAAGGAAACTCGCCAGGCTAAAATGCAGGAAGCTCAAATGGTTATTGAACAATTGATCTGGATGAGCAATCTGGCTGAAAAGATTTTAAAAATTACAAAAGAATTAAAAGCAACAAATCCAGATTAATTCATCTGGATTTGTTGCTTTTATATAAAATCGTGAGCTTAATTATTTAGTTTTAAAACTTCAGAAGTATGTTTTCTGATTTCTGATAAAAGCTCAGGTTTGTCGTTTAATGTTTGTCCGTAAGACGGAATCATATTTTTCATTTTTGATTCCCATTCAGGCGTTTTAATTTGATTTGTAAAACATCTGCTTATTAAATCAATCATAATCGAAACAGCTGTTGATGCTCCGGGAGAAGCTCCTAATAAAACTGCCAAAGTTCCGTCATGTGTATTAATCACTTCAGTTCCAAATTCTAAAACCCCACCTTCTTTTTCATCTTTTTTAATTACCTGAACACGTTGTCCTGCTCTTTCTAATTTCCAGTCTTTAGAACGTGCTGTTGGTAAATATTCACGAAGCGCATTCATTCTGTCTTTTGGAGACTGACGAACTTGTTCGATTAAATATTTAGTTAGAGGAATATTATGAAATCCCGCTGATAACATCGGAATTAAATTATTTGCTTTTATAGATAATGGTAAATCAAGATAAGATCCGTTTTTTAAGAAACGGGTTGAAAATCCTGCGAAAGGTCCAAAAAGTAATGCTTTTTCGCCATCAATTACACGTGTATCAATATGCGGAACCGACATTGGAGGCGCTCCAACGCTTGCTTTTCCGTAAACTTTTGCCTGATGTTTTGCAATTACTTCAGGATTGGTACATTTTAACCATTGTCCGCTTACCGGAAATCCTCCGTAACCATTTCCTTCTGGAACATTTGCTTTTTCTAACAATGGTAGTGAACCTCCACCTGCACCAATAAATACGAATTTGGTATATGCTTTTCTTGTTGTATCGTTTGATAAATCGGTAATTTTAATTCTCCATGATTTATCTTCGCGTTGTTTTAACTTTTTTACTTCATGATTATAATGTAAAGTAACACCATCAAGTTTTTCTAAATAGCTAAACATGCTTCTGGTTAAAGCTCCAAAATTTACATCGGTACCAATTGGCATGTGAGTTGCAGCTAACTTTTCGTTATTTTCTCTGCCTTCCATTACAAGCGGCATCCATTGTTTTAATTGCTCAAATTCTGTACTAAAAGTCATTTGAGAAAAAATTGGATTGCTTTGCAAAGCTTTAAATCTTTTCGTTAAGTATTCAACGTTTTTTTCTCCCCAAACAAAACTCATGTGAGGAACGCTTTTTATAAAATTATCGGGAGACGGAACTTTATTTTCTTGCACTAAATAAGACCAGAACTGACGAGAAACTTCGAATGATTCTGCTATACTTATTGCTTTTTTAGGGTCAATACTTCCGTCAGCCTTTTCGGGAGTGTAATTTAGTTCACAAAAGGCAGAATGTCCCGTTCCTGCATTATTCCATGCATCAGAACTTTCGGCTGCGGCAACATCTAATCTTTCGTAAATTTCAATTTTAATATCGGGTTGTAACTCTTTCAAAATTAGTCCAAGAGTGGCACTCATAATTCCAGCTCCAATGAGTACTACTTCACTATTAGAACGTATTGTTTCGTCAGGCATAACAGTATTTATTTTAAAATGCAAAGGTACTTTTTATAATTGCAAAAAAAAACTAATTTGACATGATAAAAGTTATGTTTTTCTAAAAAATAATATGAATTGTGATTATTGAAAGAAAATTCTAAAATCGTTTTGAGGAAAGATAATCCTGAAGCATTATTGTAGCAGAAATTTCGTCGATCAATCCTTTATTTTGACGTTGTTTTTTGCTCAATCCACTGTCGATCATCGTTTGAAATGCCATTTTTGAAGTAAAGCGCTCATCTACACGAACCACTTTCATATCTGGGAAAATATTAGAAAAATGAGTTACAAAACCTTTAATTATTGGCGCACTTTCTGAAGGTTGCCCATTCATTTGTTTTGGCTCTCCAATTAAGACCACTTCGACTTTTTCTTTAGTAAAATAGTCTTTCAAAAAATCAATCAAAGTATTGGTTGGAATCGTTGTTAAACCTGATGCTATAATTTGCATTTCGTCTGTAACGGCAATTCCAGTGCGTTTTTGTCCGTAATCTATGGAGAGAATTCTTGGCATTTTTTAGTTTTTGCTAATTTACTTAAAATGTATTTTTATGTTTTAAAATACCTATAATATAAACTATTTCTTGTTGTGAATCTATTTTAATAATTGTAGTGTAACCTTTAAAAACATAGTCTCGATAAGATTCATCTTTAAAATAAATTGATTTCTTGAAATGAAAAGGATTTACTAAGTCTTTTTTGAGTTTTTTTAGTAAATCATTTTTGAATTTTCTTGCAGCAACAGGTTTATCTTTTGCAATAAAATGTACTATATCATTTAAATCATAATTAAACTCAATAGTTAATTTAATGTTCATATTTTGAAATCGTATCTTCTAATAAAATATTTAATTCTTCAAAAGTGCTGTATTCAGCAGTTCCATTTGTTATTTTTTCTGCTCGTTCTTGAAGTTTCTTTCTATTTTCATCAAAGTCTGGATCCTCTTGAGTTATTTTCAATTCATCAGAAGAAAATGAGCTTAAAAATTTTAAGATTTTCTCTTTAATCTCTGGCTGAAATTCTAATCTTATTGCTTCCATAATACTTTCATTTTACTACACAAATATAAGCTTTTTAAAAACAAAAAATTATTTTTAAATCTTCAACAATAACGAAAACAAAAACTGTATTATTATTACTTAAAAAAAATCCGCTTTGAGAATTCAAAACGGATTTACTCCCAAATATTTAAAACCTAAAAAATCAATTATTATTATCTATTAAATAAACGGCCAAAAAAGCCTCTTTGTTCTTCGTCTTCTTCTTCAACATGTTTTTCTTCATACTGATCAAATTTTGCGTGTCCTCTTTCCTGTTCAAAAATCAAGTCTTTAATATATTCGACATAACTTTTTCCTTTTTCTTCTAAAAATCCAATCAGGTATTTTTCGCTAAATTCCATTCCGCTTGCTGCTTCAATTTGCAACAGTTTTTTATATAATGGTTCAATGTGTAACGCTATAACTTCTTGCGGAACCGCTTGTCTTCTACCAAAATAATTTACAATGACATCGTTCTCATCTCTCGAAATTTCAAAATCGGTAATAACCCAATAATATCTTCCTGATTTAGCCAGATTTTTTACAATAGCATGAAAGTTTTTTCCGTTTTTAAGATTTTCCCATAAAACTTTGAAGATTACTTTTGGCATATCCGGGTGACGAATAATATTATGGGGTTGCCCCATTAATTCATAATCTTCATAACCAGAAACATCAACAAATACTTCATTGGCATATTCAATGATTCCAAATGCATTTGTTTTACTCATAATTACCTGAGTTTTGTCCCAAGAGACTTCTTTATCAATAATAGTTCTCTGTTGTCTTTGAAGTTGATTTTCCTGATTCATATATCTGTAGATTAAAGCTTTTGTTTTTCGGATTTTTATCTTAGTGATTCGCAGCTTGTATTGCAAAAAACCTGCGGCGAAATTAATCTGAACTAAGAATACAAAACCTGACTTTTGTCATATTCTAATATTAAAAAAACTTTTAGAGGTAGTTTATTTGATTAATAATAAAGTCGCGGGTTATTTATTTATCAAATTAAAAACAAAAAGTTAAATCTGTAACATTTTCAGAGGGTTTTACTTTTTTGCTTTTGCCCAAATACGCTATCTTTGCAAAAAATTAAAACTTATGAATTCTTTACAGACTATAATTGAACAAGCTTGGGAAAACAGAGCTTTATTACAAGAAACGACTACAACTGATGCTATTAGAGAAGTTATCGAATTAGTAGACGCTGGAAAATTACGTTGCGCTGAACCAGTTGGTGACAAGTGGCAGGTAAACGAATGGGTAAAAAAAGCAGTTGTTATGTATTTCCCAATTCAGAAAATGGAAACATGGGAGTCTGGTATTTTCGAATATCACGACAAAATGTTGCTAAAGAGAGGTTTTGCTGAAAAAGGAATTCGTGTTGTACCAAATGCTGTAGCGCGTTACGGAGCTTATATTTCGAGTGGTGTTATTTTGATGCCGAGTTATGTAAATATTGGTGCTTATGTAGACGAAGGAACTATGGTTGATACTTGGGCAACTGTTGGTAGTTGTGCACAAATTGGTAAAAACGTTCACTTAAGCGGTGGTGTTGGTATTGGTGGAGTTTTAGAGCCTTTACAAGCTGCTCCGGTTATTATCGAAGATGGCGCTTTTATTGGTTCTCGTTGTATTGTTGTAGAAGGAGTTCATGTTGGTAAAGAAGCTGTTCTTGGTGCTAATGTTTGTTTGACTGCTTCAACAAAAATTATCGATGTTACCGGTGATGAACCAGTTGAAATGAAAGGTTTTGTTCCTGCACGCTCAGTTGTAATTCCTGGAAGTTATACTAAAAAATTCGCTGCCGGAGAGTTTCAGGTTCCATGTGCTTTAATTATTGGTACTCGTAAACCATCTACAGATTTAAAAACGTCATTAAACAATGCGCTTCGTGAATACGATGTTGCTGTTTAATTTACAGTCTTATAAATAACAAAAAAAGGAATGAGATATCTCATTCCTTTTTTTATATATTTTTTTGTGTTACTTACTCTTTTGTTGAAGTTTTAAAAGTTTAGCATATTTCATATAGGTGAAAAAACCCTGAGTTATCGAAAATGTTAAACCATCCAATCCGTTTAAAAAACCTCTTTTTAAAAAATAACATTTTACAAAAGAAACTGATCCATTTAATATAGGTTTAAAGCTATTAACCTTTTTTTTACGGTCAAAAAACTGTTGAGCATGCCAAGTCGAATATAAATTTTTCTTGCAGATAAGCTGATCAAAATCTTCCCATGCGTAATGGTGTATATGAACTTTTAGATGAGTTTTATTTTTTCCTGAAACTTTTTGGTGAACTCTGTCTTTTGATGGTGAAGCTGTTTTTTTATTAAAAAAACGTGATGTTTTATCAGGATACCAACCAGCAAAATCTATTACTTTACCGTTCATATAATTATATAAACTAAAAGCATAGACATCAAAATCCTGATTTTTGTATTTTCCTGATAATATAAAGTTTTCGGCATCTTCAGCCAAAATCTCATCAGCATCCATATTTAAGATCCAATCATTTTTACAATAAGGAAGTCCATAAATTCTTTGAGGTCCATCACCTAAGAAAGCTTGCGAAATAACCTTAGCACCCTTTTCTTCTGCAATTTTTACTGTATTATCTGTACTTAATGAATCTATAACAATTACCTCGTCGCAAATTTTAAACAGAGCATCTATACATTTTGCAATGTGCCTTTCTTCATTATAGGTTATTACCAGTCCACTAATCTCCATATATATATTTAAAATAATTTAAGCTTTCCTATTTTCAATTTTAATTTAAATCTAAACAAACTATCTTCTCCTTTTATATCTATTCTTTTTACTAAATAATCATTTTTAAAAGGAAATTTATTTACCCTGTTCCCTATTCGCAAACCATATTTCATGCCATTTTCACGCATTACTTTCTTAAATACAGCAAATTCTGCATCTTTCTTAGCATAATTTCCAAAAGGATAAGCTAAAACAGGTTTTATATCTAATTCATTATCTGCTATAAAATTGTTAGACTTAATAAAATCAGCTTCTAATTCTTCTTTAGATAATGAACTGTATCTTTTATGCTCAAAAGAATGATAACCCAACTCAATAAAATTGCTGTCTAATCCTTTTAATTGTTCAACACTCATTATCTTTTCTTTTCCTTCAATCCAATAATCAAAATTACCAACGAAAGAAAATGGTATAAAAAAAGATGCTTTCAATTGATATTTTTTTAGCAAAGGCACTGCATATATAAGCTGACATTCTGTAACATCATCAAAAGTGATAATAATACTTTTTGAGGGCAATTCTTTTAAATTTTCTAAATCTTTAAAATGAAATGTCGTGTAATTATTCTCGTGTAGAAACTTAAATTGTGATTCTAACTTTGACACAGAAATACTTAAATCTAAAGATTTAGCTTCGTCTATAACAACGTTATGGTACATTAAAATTGGCAACTTTGACATTTATTTATTTTTTCGCAAAGCTATTGATTTATCGTGATATTTTTAACAAATAAAAAGTTCTTTTGAAAAAATAACGCAAAGAATGGAATATATTACACTTGACGGTGTTTTTTTTCAATTCCATGTACTGGTATTTTCAATCGACGAAACAGGATTATCAATCGACGAATATGATTGAATAATAATGACCTAGACTTAATTACAAAGCAAAAGCATTTGCATCAACAACCTTAATTGTAGATGGCACAAAAAATAAACTATTTACTGTTTAAATATTTATTTTAGCTTTTTTTGAAGTTTTAAAAGCTTAGCATATTTCATATAAGAAAAGTAACTCTGAATCATTGCTATCGATAATCCGTCGAGACCATTAAAAACACCTTTCTTAAAAAAGTAGCATCTAATAAAGGAGACAGTTCCGTTAAGAATTGGTTTAAAAGCATTAATCCTTACTCCCTGATCAAATAATTGTTGTGCGTGCCACCCCGAGTATTGATTTTTTTTTGCAATAATTTGATCTAAAGAATCCCAGCCATAGTGTAAAATATGAACTGCTGCTTTTTTCTCGTTTTGAGTTATTATTTTTTGATGTACTATAGAATTTGAGGGATGTGCCGTCTGTTTATTAAAAAAACGCACTTTATGATCCGGATACCATCCTGAAAAATCAATAAGTTTATCGCCTAAAAAGTTTTTTACCCTGAAACTAAAAGCATCGTGGTTTCCTTCAAGGTATTTTTTATTTATAATAAATTGTTCTGCATCCGTATCCAGAAACTCATCTGCATCAAGATTCAAAATCCAATCATTTTTACAATACGGCAAACCATGTGTGCGTTGCGGTCCGTCTCCTAAAAAAGCCTGCTCAATAACTACAGCGCCTTTTTCTTTAGCAATTTCAACAGTACGGTCCTTGCTAAATGAGTCTACTATGATTACTTCGTTACAAACTTTTAGTAAAGCATCTATACATTTTCCTATGTTTTTTTCTTCATTGAAAGTAATAACAAGACCACTAATTTCCATTGCAAATTTTAATTTATTAACTACAAAAATATAACTTTTTTACTTTAGTTTAATCTTATTGTGACCTTACGTTTGCACACTTCATAAAATAGTTTGTAATTTAGCCTTGAAAATTGAACACGAAAATAATGAGAATATTAGTCATTCAGCAAAAAAGAATTGGAGATGTATTAACAAGTACCATAATTTGCAACAACTTAAAAACCAAATTTCCTGACGCTGTGATAGATTATATGTGCTATCCCAATTCTGTCGATGTACTAAAAGAAAATCCAAATATTGATACCGTTATTCCTTTATCAAACAAGGTTAGAAAATCAATCCCTTCATTATTTAAATTTATTTTTCAAATCCGTAAAAGAAAATACGATGCAGTAATTGATGTATACTCAAAGTTAGAGACTAATTTAATTACTATGTTTTCCGGAGCAAAATATAAAGTTTCGTATCATAAATGGTATACTAAAATATTTTACAATTATACTTACGAACGTTTTGATGCTGTAGAATCAGAACATGGCTTAGCTATTGAAAATCGTTTGTTACTTCTTAAACCATTTATTTCTGAAAAAATTACAGATGTAAAACCAAAAATATTTCTAAAAGAGTCTGAAATTGAAGATGCTAAAAATCTTCTGAAAAGTTATAATGTAGATAACAGCAAACCTTTAATCATGTTTGGGATTTTAGGAAGCGAAGTTTATAAAACCTATCCTTTAGACGGAATGGCAAAAATTATCGATTTTACAGTCGCTAAAACCAATGCTACTATTATATTCAATTATGTTCCGTATCAAAAAGATCTTGCATTAGAAATATATAATTATTGTACTGAAGAAACAAAAAAACATATTGTTTTTGATTTGTATTGTACAGAATTACGCCCGTTTTTAGCATTATTATCACAATGTGAAATGCTCATAGGAAATGAAGGAGGAGCTGTAAATATGGCTAAAGCACTTGAAATTCCGACTTTTTCAATATTTACACCTTCTGTTAGAAAAGAAACATGGCAAATATTCGAAAATGAAGCTAAAAATGTTTCTATTCACCTAAAAGATTTAAAGCCTGAAATATACCAACAATATACGGAACAATATATAAAGGATCATACTTTTGAATATTATGCTGAATATCCTTTAGCACTAATGCTTGAAAAACTAGAGACCTATTTTCAAGAATATAAAAATTGAAAAGTAAAAATATCAAATGAGTGCTAATGAAAAGCCAAAGTTGTCCGTTTTGATTATTACGCTAAACGAAGAACGCTATATAAAATCATTGCTTGAAGATATTGATTTTGCCGATGAAATAATTGTGATAGATTCTTACAGTACTGATCAAACGGTTGCTATAATTAACTCATTTGAAAATGTGAAATTAATTCAAAATAAATTTATTAATTACACATTACAACGCAATTTTGGCCTCGATCAGGCAAAAAATCCCTGGATATTATTTATTGATGCTGATGAGAAATTAACTCCTAATTTAAAATCTGAGATCCTTAAAACAATAAATGATAATTACGCTGCAAGCGCCTATTTGATATACCGAACTTTTATGTTCAAAAACAGGAAATTACATTTTAGCGGATGGCAAACTGATAAGATTTTCAGGCTTTTTAAAAAATCAGATTGCAGGTATACCGAAGATAGAATGGTTCATGAAAAACTGATTGTAAACGGAGAAATTGCAACTTTAAAACACAAAATTATTCATTTTTCATACACTTCATTTCTGGATTATAAGATGAAAATGTATAATTATGGCGTTTTAAAAGCACACGAAAAACTAAAAAAAGGACAGAAACCATCTTATTTAAAGCTGGTTTTCCATCCTACTTATACTTTTTTATATCAATATTTAATTAGACTTGGAATTTTAGATGGCATAAAAGGAATAACTATATGTTATCTAAATGCTTATAGTATTTTTATTCGATATAAAGAACTTTTCCGAATTACTTCTTCCAGAATTTAAGCTTCTTTTTCAAACGTTTTTTTCTGTGAAATTGTTCCTGAAAATCAGCAGTATATTTCCATAAAGTATCAAATATTTTTTGCTCAGATTCTCCGTATAACTTAGCATATTCGTTACTCATTACTGCAACCATGTCTTTTAAAGGAGTTAAACGGCACAAATTTTTCATTCGCATTTCAAAAGTCATAGATTCATGAAATTCCATTCGGTTTAAATCAACCAAAAAGAATTCATAATTTCCGTCTTCTTTCTTTTTAATTAAAGTATTTCCTGGCGAATGATCTAAAAATTCGATTCCTTTTTCATGAAGTCCAAAACTAAATCTGGTAAACTGCCTTAATATGTTTTCACCATCAGGATAGTTAGGAATTTCTACCAACTCTCTATAAGTTAATTCCGTTACTAGATGTTCGCTTACATAATAACTGTCTCTTAAACCCAGCCAGCTAAAATTTTCAAGAAAAGCAATAGGCTGAGGCGTACCAATACCTCTTTCTAATAAAATTGTTGCATATTCAAAAGATCGTTTTGCCTTAGATTTTCTAAAATATTTATAAGCAACTTTATTTATTAAATTGGGAATTTTAAATGACTTAATATTAATTGTTTTATCACCTAAATCAAATAATTTTATGATGTTACGTTGTCCGTTACCAAAAAGAATACCTGAATTATTAAAATTTTTAATAATGTGAAGAATGGATTCAGTCTCGTTAGTAAAAATCTTATTTACTTTAAAATTCATGTAGAATATTTTTATGAACAACAAAAATACGCATAGAATTTAACACTTCAAATTAATATTGTATTTTCGTAAAAAAAATTAAAGAATGTCAAATCGGAAAAGTGTTTTTTTAGAAACACATAATATCAATAACAGAGCAGGAGGCCTAGGAACGTTTAATTATGAATTAATTAAAGGTTTATCTGAATTGAATTTTGATGACATGAGACTAACATTAAATACAGGGAACGTAAAACTTCTTAAAAGCGAATTTGGTAAAAAATTTGATTATAATCAATATACCACTTTTTCAAGATTGGAAATTTTTAGAATCCGCAAACCTTATGACCTATGGCATTCTGTAAATCAGAATACTAAGGTCGAACCTTTTGAATGTAAAAAATATTTACTGACTATTCATGACGTAAATTTTACTGAAGAAGTTTCTTCAGACATAAATCACAGACGTAATAAACTGTTTTTAAAAAAACTGGACAAAGCGACCGCAATAACTTATATCTCTGAATTTTCGAAACAACAAACTCATAAATATTTCAAGGTTCCCGATGTTCCCGAGTATGTAATTCACAATGGAAATCCAATTTCGATATTGCTTAACACAACTTCTTATATTCCAAATGTTCCTGTTGACAAACCGTTTTTTTATACCATTGGAGATTTTATAAAAAGAAAAAATTATGAGTCTATTATTAATATGATGAAATTAATAAAAGACTTTAATTTAATTATTTCAGGTAATAATGCAAAAGACTACGGTGACGAAATAAAAAAAATAATTGATAAAAACGGCCTCAGTAATCAAGTTTTTTTAACCGGAAAAGTTACAGAAGAAGGCAAACAATTTTTCATGAAAAACTGTACTGCATTTCTTTTTCCTTCTATAAGAGAAGGTTTTGGCCTACCTCCTATTGAAGCAATGAGTTTTGGTAAACCTGTTTTTTTATCTGACAAAACTTCTTTACCGGAAGTTGGCGGAACGGCAGCAAATTACTGGAATAATTTTGATCCTGAATATATGAAAACTGTGCTTTTTGACGGACTGCATAATCATGAAAATAATAGACAAGAAAGTGAAAAAAATTTAAAAGAAAGGGCTTTAAATTTTGATTGGAAAATTGCTGCCGCTTCTTATTTAAAAGTATATAACGATATTTTACTATAAAACTACTACCCCTTTTATAATTATATATTTTTCTAACAAGAAAAACATTGTATATTAAGATTTGATATTAAACCTTATTGAATTTAAATTGTACAAAATTATTTAAACTATAATTTAAAAATTTACTTGACTGTAATAAAAAAC
Organism: Flavobacterium sp. LC2016-13; assembly: GCF_009707955.1. GTDB lineage: Bacteria > Bacteroidota > Bacteroidia > Flavobacteriales > Flavobacteriaceae > Flavobacterium. Next base: position 76,374 of record NZ_WMDQ01000004.1, read on the forward strand.
ACATTATGCGTATTACTCTGATAAGTCTGGATGATTGGGGATTTAACAACCACATAGCTATCTCTTTGAAACAAAAGGGACATGATGTTCATCACATTAATTTTGATAAATTTGAATATAAGTACCCTAACCCACTTTATAAAATTTATAATTTTATTCTAAAAACCTTTTTTAAGAAAAACTTAAAAACGATGCATTTTGGAAAAAAAATCATAGAAAACTTAAAAGAAATAGGCGAATTTCAAGATGCTATTTTAGTTATAAAAGGTGATTTTATTGATCCAAAAAGTATTTTGGAATTTAAAAAATACGGAAAAAAAACAATCGCTTATTTTAATGACAACACGCATCGATGTCCAAAAATAGTACGTGTAATTCCTAATTTTGACAAAGTCTTTTCGTTTGAGAAAAGTGATTGTGAAAAATACAACTTGAATTTTGCAACAAACTGGATTTATAATGCTGTTCCTGTAGTCTTAAACAAACCTTTTGAATATAAAGTTTTTAACATCATTTCAAATGATAAAAGACTACCTATTCTTGCTAAAATTGCAGATAATTTAAAAGCCAACAACATAAGCCATAAGATATTTGTTTATGACAGAAAGTTTAAAAGAAAGACGTCTACAATAGAATATATTACAAACCATATTCCTTTATCAGAGGTTAAAGAATATATCGACAATGCTCAGGTTTTGCTTGATGTAAATCGAAGAGGACAAATTGGATTAACTTTTAGAGTGTTTGAAAGTATTGGTTTGCATAAAAAGCTGATTACTACAAATTCAGATATTGCTAATTACGATTTTTACAATCCAAATAACATTTTGATAATCGACGATAAAAATCCTGAGATCCCAACATCATTTTTTGAGAAAGAATATGAAAAAATACCTGAGGAAATTTTCAATAAATATACTTTAGAAGGCTGGGCTGAAAATGTAATTTTTAATAGTCTTAGATAATTTAATTCAAAATAAATGGCACAAAATATATATATTGTTTGTCCTCCCAAAAAAGCTACTGGAGGACCAGAAGCATTGCATCAACTAGGTTATATCTTAAATTCATTGGGATATAATGCCAAAATGTTATACTCGAAACATAAAAAAAATCCTGTACATCCTTTTTACAAAAATTACAATGTTCCTTATGTAATGAAAGTAAAGGATAGCACAGAAAATGTAATGATTATACCAGAATCAATGACAAATCTTATTGCTAAATATCCGTTAGCTCAAAAAAAAATCTGGTGGTTAAGCCTTGATTTTTATGAGGTTTTAATGAATAGCAGAGAAGCAAAAAAGAACTGGTTGAGAAAACTAATTGTACCTTTTAAACATACTGAATATCGTTTTGAACCTAATAAAACGGTTACACATTGGTATCAATCTCAAAGAACGAAAGAGTTTTTATTGACTAAAAAGTTAGATAATGATATTGCATATTTGTGTGATTATGTAACGGAACTTTTCTTCGAAAATTTACCTGAAATTAATGATTTCCCAAAAGAAAATATCATTACTTATAATCCTAAAAAAGGATTGGATAAGATAGAAAAATACATGACCCTTCTCCCTCAATACAAATGGACGCCATTGTCAGGAATGTCAAGGGAAGAAATGAGAGATACTTTACGAAAAACCAAACTTCATATTGATTTTGGATATTTTCCGGGAAGAGATAAAATTCCGAGAGAAGCCTTGGTTTCTGGTGTATGTTTATTGACCGGTCGTGATGGAACCTCTGCATTTAAGGAAGATTTAGGTATTCCTGAACGTTATAAATTACACGAAAATGAAAGACAAACGGAAAAAGTAACTGAGCTTATAAATCATTTGATGAACAATTATGAGCAAGTTTTTAATGAGTTTACTGATTTCAGGACATTTGTCATAAATGAAAAAGAAAACATGATTAAAGATGTAAAAAAGCTTTTCGATAAAGCCTAATTACAGCAAATAATAGATTACAAAATTATAGTGATTCTATTCTTTATTACAAATTACATTAAAAACGCATCACTATGAAAGTATGTTTAATTAGTTTTGATTCAACTTATTTTGATCACAATATTATAATTGAATTAAAAAGAAAAAATATCGATGCCAATCATATCGACGCTTCGAAGTTTAAATATAAATACACTTCTGTTTTTGATAAAATCAGTAATTCTATTAATAAATCATTCTTCAATAAAAACATAAAAGACATAGCATTAGAAGAAAATATCCTGGAGCAACTCAAAAAATTGGGGCATCAGGATATTATTATGTTTATACGTCCGGATAGAATAAGCAAAAAAACTCATTTAGAGATCAAAAAACAAACTAACAAATATATTACTTATATATATGATAGTTATAACAGATTTCCTATGGATGATTTACTGGATGGAGTATTTGATGAAATCTTTTCTTTTGATTTTAATGATGTAAAAAAATATAATTTCAAGTTCATATCAAATTATATTTATATGAATAAAAGAGAAATTAAATCTGAAAATGACACTAACGACAATATCTTTATTGTAATATCTATTGATGAAAGATTTGAATTCTTAAACAAGTTGTCTTATTGTCTTTCAGATCATAACATCAATTATAAATTCGTAGTTGTAGGTAAAAGAGTTCCTAAAAATATGAATCCAAATATGATTTTTTCAAAGAAAACACTTCTTCCCGAAGATTTGAAAAATGATTTAGACAATTCTAAATATTTTTTAGATTTAATTAGGCATGGACACAATGGCTTAAGCTTTAGGATATTTGAAGCTCTCGCCATGCAGCGAAAAATTATTACAACAAATCAAGCAATTCGTCAATACGATTTTTATAATCCGAATAACATACTAATTCTTGATGAAAATTCAGCTATCAATATAGATCTCAATTTTTTCAAGACTCCATACGAGCCTTTAAGCGATGCTATTTATTACAAATACACCATTGAAAATTGGGTAAAAACCGTATTTCAAATCTAACTTATTGAACTAAACTTATTATTTTTTGTTCGATCGTTTGAGTTGAAAAAGGTTCAATAACCTTTTTTGAATCGGCACTTATTTTTTCCCATACTTCTTTGTTTTGGTACTGCAAAAGTATATTATCAACAATTTCCTCACTTGTATTTCCAACAATGTTATTTCTGTTTTCTTCAAAATCAAAACCTTCTGCTCCAATATCAGTTGTAACCAATGGTAAGCCAAATTCTAAACTCTGCCCTATTTTGCCTTTAATTCCGGCTCCGTATCGCAATGGTGCAACGAAAATACGTGAGTTTAAAAAATACGAAGAAACTTCTTCTACATAGCCAACAATTTTGAATTTATCAGAATTCAAATTTACTATCGAATCAGGAGCATTACTTCCTACTATAGAAATCGAAATTTCAGGATTTGATTGCCATAATAAAGGCATAATTTCTTCTGCTAAATAATGTACAGCATCAACATTTGGTTTGTGGTCAAAACCTCCAATAAATAATAAATCTTTTCGATCCTCAAATGAAACCGATTTTTCATTTTCTATATATTGATGAATATTTCCAATACTGATTATTTTAGAATCCTGATTGTAAAATTCCTTTAAAGTTTCTTTTTCAACATCAGATATTACGATGATTTTATCTGCTTTTTGGCAATTATCAAGCTCTAGTTTCAAGTATTGATCAGCTTCTTTCATTATTTCAGGATCTCCTATCAATTCAAATTGTCTTTTGAATCTTAAATAGTGAAAATCAACCATATCAAAAAAGACTTTTATTGACGGTTTATTTTCCTTAACAATTGGATAATATTTTGCAAAAATTTCAGGCCTGTGTAGCCAGGCAAAACTTGCAAAAGGAAGAACTTGCTTTATAAAATCATTTTTGGTAACTAATTTCCCAGATTTATCAACACTTGGTTCATAAACTACAGCGCCTAAATCTTTAAAATACTGTACATAATTGGTTGTAAAACGATGTTCCTTAAAATCAGCCAGCAAAAAAACACCTATTTTATTTGCAATAAGTAATTTTATAATTTCTGTTAATCGTCTTGATCCTGAATCTTTATCATACTCTGGCAGTTTAATATCGACTATAATAACATTTGTATTGTATTTTAAATTTGCTGTAAAGTCAATTTGCTTGTTTTCTTTTTTTAGCCTTTTAGCCAACGATTTTAATCTAAAATATAACTTAATTGATTTAAACATTTTTTGTTGAATTATGCTGTTGTATTTGATTGGATGTTAGTTAGAAAAATATTATCTAGCACCTCGTATGTTTTCTTGACGTCAAAATTTTCTTCAAAAAAATTCTTAGCCTCTAAATGGTTTTTATTATAAAAATCTTTATCATCCAAAAGTTTACAAATATACTGCGAAAACAATAAAGGATTGTTCGTTACCAGACATCCATTATTTATTTTATTCAACAAACCATCGACGCCTCTTTCAGTGCATACAACCGGAATCCCGTGCGATAAAGATTCTATAACTTTTATTTTTACACCGGTACCAGACAACATTGGGCAGATTGTAATTTTGGTTTTATTATAAATATCATCTAAATCTTCTATAAATGATAAATTTTGAACATTTTCAAATTTTGGAATATGATTGTTGATTTTGCCTACTACAGTGATTCGTATATTTTTTGGCAATGTTGGATAAACCTCAGTAAAAAACCATTCTGCCGATTTTATATTATGAAAATTTTCACTGGCAACATACGTTATATCAATTGTTTTTTCTGTTTTGGCTGAAGTTTCAACATTATTAGGCAAACCATGAGTAACCAAACTTACCGGACTCTTTATAAATTGAGAAAAGAGATATTTTTCTTCGTTTGAAATTACCCAAATATTATCAAATTTCTGCATCAGATTGATTTCAGTTTTAAAATATTGATCTAAAACAAATTTTTTATTAGACTGAAATTGTGATGTTAAAAAATCATGTGTATCAATAATCCATTTTGAGTTCTTTGCCTTAATCACTTTATCTAAAAGTGGTACCCAATAAGCATAGGAAATTATTATAATATCGTAGTTATTATCATTTACTATTTTTAAAAATTGTTCTTTATAACCATATTGGGTTCGGTCAAAATCTCTAATAATATTTCCAAGCTGCTTATTTATTTGTCTCGGAAAAGAATAATCAAAATAATAATGAAGACGATTATCCGTTTTATTATATCTATTTAAAAGAAATCCATCATTAATTAATTTTTCGTTTTTCAATTTAACAAGTGATCCTTCTTCGAAGGCTTCTGATTTTTCTGCCACAAGATCAACGTAAAAGTTTCTGATTTTAAAGTAGTTAAGCAATGCTAAAGCTCTGGAATTGTTTCCCTGGCTATAAGATAATGGGTTCTCAGGGTAGAAATATAAAATTTTCATTAGTAGGAAATATATTAAATTACAAAAATAAACTATTTTTAACATTTCAAAAAATTCTATCAAAATAATATGCTTGATATTGCTATTTTAATAAAAACATATAAAGACGATTATGTTTCCTATAAAAAATTAATGAAATCGATAAAAAATTTTAATATCGATAAAATTCCTGTTTATATTGCAATAAACGATCGTGATTACGATTACTTTTTAGCAAAAAATACTGATCCTGAATTAAACCTGCTTAATGATTCTGACATCTACAAATGTGATATAAAAGATCCCTGGAGATACCAACAAGTAATAAAAAGTAAATTTTACAGATTAAATATTTGTAAAAACTATCTTTGTATTGATTCTGATAGTGAATTCATAACTCCGTTTAGAAAAAGTGATTTTCTATTTGATGAAAACACGCCTTATACAATTATGCATGAATCTAAGCCTTTTCTGGAAATGGTTAATCAGATCGATTTAGATTCAGACACAGTTTTTTTTAAAAATGCATCAACTGTAACACAAAAATTAATTGGCAATGAACATAATAAAATATGGGATTACGGACCTTCTCCATATTTATGGTCTTGTGCTGTGTGGAAAGATTTTAACGAAACCTTTTTGGCTTCAAAAAATATATCTTTTGAAGATTTTATGAATGAAATAGAAGTTGATTCACCTCCTTCAGAAACTATTATTTATGGAGAATACCTTTTAAAAACAAATCTAATTCCGATTTATCCAATAGAAGGTCTTTTCAAAGTCTATCATTATAAGAAACAATTTTTAATAGAAAAAAGGTTTTATAACATCGAAAAATTAAAGAAGGTCTATTTAGGTGTTATTTTTCAAAGTAATTGGGACAATAAAAGTATATTGACCAAATATTTAAACAGAAAGAAAAGAAAAATAAAACTTATATTTTTGAAAATTAAAAATGTTTTAAATATTCAAAGCAAAAAATAAAAAAGAATTTAATACCCAGATCATGAACGAAGAAATACATAACGCTTACGAAATCATTAAAGAAGGCGGAATCATTTTATACCCAACGGACACAGTTTGGGGAATTGGCTGCGATGCTACCAATCCTGAAGCTATTGCCAAAATATATAAACTGAAACAACGTGCAGAAACTCAAAGTATGATTGTTTTGATGAATGGTGAAAAGATGATGTATAATGTATTTAAAAACATTCCTGAAGTAGCCTGGCAAATTCTGGATTTATCTGAAAAACCAACAACTTTAATTCTTGACGAGCCCAGAAATGTCGCTAAAAACATCATTGCAGCTGATAATTCACTTGCAGTTAGAATCGTAAAAGAACCTTTTTGCTTTAAACTATTAGAGCGAATGAAAAAGCCTTTAGTTTCAACATCGGCTAATATTTCGGGACAGCCTACTCCTATCGCTTTCAAAGATATTAATCCTGAAATTATCAAAGGAGTTGATTACGTAGTAAAATTAAATCAGGATAAAATTGCCGGAAAACCTTCAACAATCATAAAGTTGACAAATGATTCGCAGGTAAAAGTAATACGTAAGTAATTTTAGATTGCAGATTTTAGAGTTTAGAATTTTAAAATCTGCAAGAAAAAAATCTTTGAACCTTTGCTACTCTGAACCTTATAAAGTTTTCAAACTTTGAATCAACCAATCAATATCTTCTTTGGTATTGTAATGGCTAAATGAAATTCGGAGATTGGGTAATTTTAAATCAGCCTCCGAAAGCATTTCTTTTAAAACATGAGAAGGTTTTATGCTTCCAGACTGACATGCACTTCCTCTTGAAACTGCAATACCTTTCATATCTAAACTAAACAATAACATCGAAGTTTTATCTTCAGAAAAAGGTAAAATAATATTGATAATATTGTAGAAATCTTCTTTTTTTCCATTGATTCTAAATCCCGGAAAATGAATTTCAAGCTGATCAATAAGATATGTTTTTAAACCTGAAATATACGTTCTTTCCTCATCTAAATTTTCATAAGAAATAGACAATGCTTTTGCCATTCCGGCAATTTGATGCACCGCTTCAGTTCCTGCGCGAAGTCCTTTTTCCTGCTCTCCACCAAAAATCAAAGGCTGTAAACCTGAGTTTTTACGAACAAATGCAAAACCAACACCTTTTGGTCCGTGAAATTTATGTGCACTCGCGACAATAAAGTCAATAGGCGTTTTTTGAAGATCAATTTCCGTTTTTCCAACAGATTGAACCGTATCCGAATGAAATAAGGTATTATATTGCTTGCAAATAACACTAACCCTCTCAAGATCTAAAATCGTTCCTGTTTCGTTGTTTACGTGCATTAAACTCACTATTGTCTTTTTATCTTCAGACAATAGATTTGATAAATGTGTTAAATCAATACTCCCGTCATGATTTATCTTTACATAATCTACCTGAATACCAAACTCAGCTTCTAATACTAAAACACTATGTAAAACCGCATGATGCTCTATTTTCGTCGTAATAATGCGTTCAATCTTAAGATTTTTTACAGCAGAACGAAGAATCCAATTATCAGCTTCAGTTCCTCCTGAAGTAAAAATAATTTCCTGTGCAGAACAGTTTAAATGTTTAGCAATACTTTTTCTTGAAAGTTCTAAAATGGTTTTTCCATTACGTCCAAAACTATGTGTAGAAGACGGATTACCAAAATCTTCAGTCATAACTTTTGTTATTTCCTGAATAACTTCAGGTCGCATGGCTGTAGTTGAGGCGTTATCGAGATATACTTTTTTCATCGGGACAAAGTTAAGAAATATCAATTGTCTATTCTTAAATATCATTTGCCAAATTTTTCACTATTTTTGACCCAAATAAAATTATGATGAGAAAATATGCAAGCCTACTGTTATTCGCACTTTTATTAAATGGTTGCGATGATGGTGATATAACTGTTGAACAAATAGATTTTGAAACTGTTGAAGCAAAAAATTGTACGACAGATAATCTTTTAGTTTATAAACTTAAAAGCCAGGAATCATTATTATTACAAGTGCCCGAAGGTACTTTTACAGAGGATGAAACACCACTCAATGTTCCGGATCAACATAATATTGACAATACAAGTTACCGATTGGTTTACAGAGGTTATGATGGAGCAATAACAGGTACAGATATTTGTAGTTTAATTCCGCCCGCTACTCCTAAAATCATCAATGAATGGTATGCAAAATCAGGGTTAATGGAAATTACAACAACAGCAACTCATACCCCAAATGCAACTGGCAATGGTAACCGAATTACAGGATACAACCATAATATTTCTATTAAAAATGTTACTTATGCAGTTAATGGCGTTGATGTAACAGTACCTGAAATAAAATTTGGTGATTTTGCGACAGGAGTTACAAATACATTAGATTTAGCTTTTGATGACACAGCAGCACAATGTTCTACATCTGGGCAAATCTATAATTTTATAATTTCGGGAGCATCCATAACAATTGATGATGTAGATGCTAGTTTAATTCAAAATACTGTTACTCCTCTAAATACACCAAGAACAGCAGTAATAAGTTCTACGAAAAACAAACTTTTATACCGAGTTTATAATAGTACTTTAAACGCCGATTATTTCTGTAAAACGCCTGTTCCTTCTACACCAACTTTAAGAGAAACATGGGCTGGAGTTGACGGTGTTGCAAATGTAAGTGGCTATATAGAAGTAACTACAACTACCAACGGACCAAATACATTTTTGCACACTATTGTTCTTAAAAATGTAACGCTTGCAAAAGGAAATAGCAGCTTTAAATTAGGAGATAGTTTTGCGATTGGATCATTCTCTACAGTAGCTACACCCTAAATAATTTATATCTGATTTTTTTAAAATCACAGAATTTATTTTTCTTACAAAAAAAACGTCCGTTTTCTTTCTAATTCAATATGAAATTAGGCTTGAAAACGGACGTTTTTTTATGCCTTTTTTTGAACTTTTCAACCTTCAAAAAAATGCTTATTTATTATTTTGTCTAAAATAAACTTCAGTTGCGCCTAAGCCATATTTTTGATAATTGGCATCCTGAAAATCCAATCCGTCGTAACGGCCTAATAAAAAATCAAGTTCAGCTTTTAGAATTCCTTCGCCAACTCCGTGAATAAAAACAATTTTGGGAATACGATTTCTGATAGCAAATTCAATATGTCTTTTTGCCGTTTCCGTTTGCAAAGTCAGGATATCATAATTTGACATTCCGCGTTTATTAGGAACCAGTTTTTCAATATGCAAATCAAATTCAGGAGCAGCAATTTCGCGTTTATCCTTCTTTTCTTTTACAAAACTTCTTGGTTTTGGCTCTGTTTTTTCTTTTGTAATCTCATCTACATTAATTCTTTTAATAGAATTCATTAAATTACTGGAATCTTGTATTTTAAGTAATTCGTTGACAAAAAATGTCATCATAAATCCATCTTCAGTTTCAATCAAAACTTCTTTGTTTTTAACTGAAATCACTGTTCCGTTTATAGCCTCGTCTAAAACCGAAACCTTATCTCCTTTAGTCAGCATCCTGTTCTTCTTTTTCCTGATTTTTACTTGGTGTTTTTGCACTCAACTGCATCATTCCATACATGAAAACCGCAATCGCAATAACCATAATATAGATATTTTTTTCTGCTGAAACCTGCTCATATAGCGCAACTGAAATTGCAAGAATCATTATTAAAATTTTAAAAGCTTTCATATTTTAAAGTATAAGAATTCAAAAGTATGAAACTTTAAAATACTAGTTCTCACCTCTTGAAATGTTATCGAATATTTTTTCGTAAAATTGTAAAAAATAAAGTTGTGACTTTAGAGAAATTCATGCTGCCTTGTTTATTCAAAAAACTGTTCGGAATTGAATGTCTGGGCTGTGGTTTTCAACGCGCATTATTCTTACTTTTTAAAGGTGACTTTTTTGCCGCTTTTAAGATGTATCCGGCACTTTATTCTACACTTTTGTTTTTAGGATTTGGAGCTTTTTATCTTTTCAATAAATCACAAAATCATCAAAAAACGCTTTGGATTTTAGCAGCCATAAATGGATTATTTATGATTGTTGGATATTACTTCAAACACTTTTATTTTTGATTTTTAAAGCTCAAATTATTTCTTAATCTGGTTTAAAATATCATTCATCATTTCGATTTGCACTTTCTGAATTTCGATTAATTCTTGTTGCTGATGCATAATCAAATGATCAATTTTATCATGAATCATTCTAATTTCTAATTCAGATTTCAGGTTAATCATATAATCTTTTTTGGCACGGTTTCGATCTTTTTCTTCCTGACGATTTTGGCTCATCATAATAACCGGAGCCTGCAAAGCTGCAATACAAGATAAAATCAAATTCAGTAAAATAAACGGGTACGGATCAAATCCTTTATTGACCAAAATATAAACATTCGAACCAATCCAAAGAACGATAAAAAGTAAAAATGAAATTATAAAAGTCCAGCTTCCACCAAAGTTTGCCACCTTATCAGCAATTTTTTGACCAAAATTTCTAGTCTCCTCTTCGTCTTCAACAATACTTACAATCGATTTATCTTCTTTTAAAGATTCGATTACACTTTTTTCAAGATCTGAAAGTGCCCCGATTTCAGTAGATAAATAATTCGAAACATATTTCTGACGATAAGAATTAAGCTCTTTTACGGCAATAAAATCATCATCGCAAAAAGAAGGATGGTCCTTAATAATAAGTCCTAAAATTGGATCGTGAATAGATTTTCCTGAAACTTTTTCTTTTGAAGGAAAAGACAGGTTAGAAATAGAACTTTTAAAAGTCGGATCGTTTTTCATTTTCAATTTGTTTTATAAGCGAATTTACGCATTTAACTTCTTAAGAATCATATAAATTATTAGGCTCTAAATTCTTTTATTTTATCACAAATACAATCCTCAAAACAAAATTTCTTTAGGTAATTCGTGCCTTTATTTACAAAAAACGTCTTACTTTTAACGTTTCAAATTTATCCATTCAATTTTTAAAATTGTGTCAAAAAATCTCATCATACAAAATATAAAAGCTTTAAAAAGCCATTCAAATATTAATTACGGAATCAAAACTAAAACAGAAGATTTTACAGAAAAACTTTTCTACGCTCTTTTTGATTCTAATGCAGCTTTGGATGAAAGCATCGACGAACTCGAAATATGCTTTAAAGAAATTGCAGTTTTAGCCTGCAAAAAACCAAATAATTTATGCGGATCAATGTGGGACCGCTTTTTAGAGAAACTGCCTGGTGTTTTAGAAAAACTAAATCAGGATGCTGAATATATTCTGGAAAATGATCCTGCATCAAACAGTATTGATGAAGTTTATTTGGGATATCCCGGTTTTTATGCCATTGCTATTTACCGCTTAAGTCACGAATTATATCTTCTTGATTTACTATTATTTTCACGATTGATGAGCGAATATGCCCATAGAATTACGGGAACTGATATTCATGCGGGAGCTAAAATTGCTTCTCCGTTTTTTATTGATCATGCCACCGGAATTGTTATTGGTGAAACTACCATAATCGAAAAACATGTGAAAATTTATCAGGGAGTAACGCTTGGCGCGTTGAGCGTAAGTAAAGAAATGAAAAACGCAAAACGTCATCCTACCGTAGAAAAAAATGTATGCATTTATGCCAATGCGACAATTTTGGGAGGACAAACTATTATTGGTAAAAATAGTATTATTGGCGGAAACGCATGGGTTACAAAATCGATCCCCGATGGTTCTATTGTCATGAACACAACTACAACTGAAGTTAAAATTAAAGAAATTAAATAATGGGTCCACAGAAATTGCTAAACCTAATTGGAAATACACCATTGATGGAAACAGTCAATTTGGTTAAAAATAAAAACGTAAAACTTTTACTGAAACTTGAAGGGAATAATCCTGGTGGAAGCGTAAAAGACAGAGCGGCGTATAATATGATTGCATCGGCTCTGGAAAGAGGTGACATAAAAAAAGGAGACAAATTAATTGAGGCAACAAGCGGAAATACGGGAATTGCCCTTGCAATGATTGCACAATTATTTCAAATAGAGATTGAATTGGTTTTACCGGAAGATTCTACAAAAGAAAGAACTCAAACAATGCGTGCTTATGGTGCTACAGTGATTTTAACGCCTGCCAGCGAAGGAATTATTGGTTCACGCGACTATGCCGACAAAAAAGTCGCAGAAGGCGGTTATTTGATGTTAAATCAATTTGCGAATGATGATAACTGGAAAGCACATTACAAAACTACCGGACCTGAAATTTGGAATGATACTGAAGGAACTGTAACGCATTTTGTTTCTGCAATGGGAACAACGGGAACTATTATTGGAACTTCGACTTATTTAAAAGAAAAAAATCCTGCCATACAAATCATAGGCGCACAGCCAAGCGACGGATCTCAGATTCCGGGAATTCGCAAATGGCCACAGGAATATTTACCGAAAATTTTTGATGCCTCTAAAGTAGATTCTGTTATAGATGTAAGCGAAGAAGAAGCAAGAGAAATGACTAAAAGACTCGCACTCGAAGAAGGTGTTTTCGCCGGAATGAGCAGCGGTGGTTCTGTTGCCGTTGCCCTAAAAATTGCCGAACAATTAGAATCCGGCGTTATTGTAGCCGTAATCTGCGATCGCGGCGATCGATATTTGTCTTCGGATTTATTCGACTAGGAAGGTTCAAAGGTTCAGAGATGCAAAGGTACACAGATTTCTAAACTGAGTAAAAAACTTTATACCTGTGAACCTTTGCAACTCTAAACCTCAAAAAAAACCTTTGCACCTTTACACCTATGAACCTTTGCACCTAAAAGAAATGAACTACAGAAAACTAGGAAAAACAAACTTCAATATATCTGAAATCTCCCTTGGCACTTGGCAAGTTGGAGGAAAATGGGGATCTGCTTTTGATGATAAAACGGCAGATGAACTTTTGAATACAGCAATAGATAATGGCGTAAATTTTATTGATACTGCCGATGTTTATGAAAATGGTTTAAGCGAAACTGCTGTTGGAAGAGTCGTTCGCTCAAGATCTGAACGCATTTATGTCGCTACAAAATGTGGACGTCATATTAATCCGCATGTGAGTGAAGGATATCAGCCAAAAGTGCTTCAGAAATATGTTGAAGACAGTTTGAAAAGAATGAAATTAGAAACACTGGATCTTATTCAGCTGCACTGTCCTCCTACTGAAGTTTTTTACCGACCTGAAATTTTTGAAATGTTTGACCGTTTAAAGGATCAGGGCAAGATTTTAAATCTGGGCGTAAGCGTTGAAAAAGTAGAAGAAGCTTTAAAAGCCATCGAATATTCGAATGTTACGACTGTACAGATTATTTTTAATTTGTTTCGTCAACGCCCGTCGCAATTATTTTTCTCCGAAGCAAGAAAAAAAGATATCGGAATTATTGCCAGAGTTCCTTTAGCAAGTGGACTTTTAACCGGTTTATTTGATTCTAAAACAACTTTTGAAGCACAAGATCACCGTAATTTCAATCGTAACGGAGATGCTTTTGATAAAGGCGAAACTTTCTCTGGAATTGATTATGAATTAGGGCTAAAAGCTGTTGAAGAATTAAAATCATTATTTCCGGAAACTGCGAATCTTGCTCCTATCGCTTTACAATGGATTTTGAGTTTTGAAGATATCAGTTGTATTATTCCGGGTGCTTCAAAAGAAAGTCATGTTCTTTCGAATTTATCCGTTTATGATTTACCGAAATTAACGCCGGAAAAAATTTCAGCAATGAATAAAATTTACGAAAAGTATATTAAATCTTCTGTGCATCATTTGTGGTAGCTTTTTAAGGTTCTGAGTCGCTATCCCGTCCCGACACTTCAGGATCGGGACTGAGGTTCTAAGCTTTTTTTTGAGAATCTGGTTTTTATTCTGCGCAACCATTTATAAATCAAAGCATCTGATAATAAAACTAACCATAAAATCATTAACCATGAAAAAATTAAGTTTTATTGTATTTGCTTTTTGTTTAATATTTGCTTCATGCAGTAACAATGATGATGATTCAAAAGAAAAAGAATCTCAAAAACTCGAAACCATGCATAATGAAATCATTACACTTTCATTAGTCAACTCTCAAACTTGCACAAATCCTGAAGAATGGAGTTTTACTTTACTCAATAGAAATGCATGTGGCGGAGATGGAGGATATATTGCATATTCAAAAAAAATAAATACAGTTGAGTTTCTTGATAAAGTAAAAAAATATCAGGATGCCAAAGTAGAATTTGAGACTAAATGGAAAATATACTCTGTTTGTAATGTTTCAGTTCCTCCAACAAGCATTGCATGTGTAGACGGAAAACCTACATTACAATTTAGTTTGGCAAGTTTTACGACTAATTAAATCTGAGATTGTAAGTATATATAAGTTTTTGAGATACCAAACTTTTCTCTACGCAACCATTTGTGAATCAAAGCATCTAATAATAAAACTAACCATAAAATCATTAACCATGAAAAAATTAAGTTTTATTGTATTTGCCCTTTGCTTGATATTTGCTTCTTGCAATAACAATGATGATGATCCAAAAGAGAAAGAATCACAAAAACTCGAAACAATGCATGATGAAATCATTACGCTTTCATTAGTCAATTCTCAAACTTGCACAAACCCTGAAGAATGGGCTTTTACTCAATTCGATAGAAATGGTTGCGGTGAAGACGCTGGGTATATTTTATATTCAAAAAAAATAAATACAGCTGAATTTCTTGATAAAATAAAAAAATATCAGGAAGCAAAAACAGCATTTGAGACTAAATGGAAATTACTTTATGATTGTGCTATACGATCTGCTCCAACCGGAGTTGACTGTGTTAATGGAAAACCTACACTAACTTACAACCACGTCATTTTCTAGAATAATTAAAGTTTTTAAGACTCTAAGGTATTACTGTTTTTGTTTTAAATCTAAAATAAAACTTAGTACCTTAGAAGCTTTCTCTCTTAGAAACTTTAAAAAAAATGCTTACAAAATCAAATTTTAAAGAATGGTTTAACCGTTATAAATATGCCGAATTAGCGAGTACAAGTGCCGCTTTGACAACTTCACTTTTTAGCAAAATTTATAGCGGACTAACGACTGCTTATTTGATTACTTGTGCAGAATATTTAGCTTTTTACGGTGTAATTTTATTTTCTTCTTATAAAAAATTAGCATCAGAAAATAAACTTCTTCAGAAAAAAACAACTTTTAGGGAAATCCTTTCGTTAGTAAAAAACTTAGTTTTAGAGTTTGGATATCCTGCAATTTTAGACTTTTTAATAGTTCGCCCGTTTTGCATGTACTGGATGCCAATTTTGTGTGGAAATTACTTCTTCGGAATTATTCTGGGGAAAATTACAGCCGATTCTTGTTTTTACTTTTTAACGATTATCAATTATGAAATCATAAAAAGAAAGAAAATTTAAACCTCGAATACAATTCTAAATTCAGCTCCTTTGTTTTTGCCTTCGCTTGAGGCGTTCAATTCGCCTTTGTTTCTTTCGATGATTTTTTTACATAAATACAAACCAATTCCCGTCGAAGTTTCCTTTGCAGTACCTAATCGGCTCATTTTAGTAAATTTCTTAAATAATTCATCAATCTGATCTTTATCAAAACCAATACCTTTATCGATAACCGTAATGGTTAATTTTTCGTTCTCAGCAAAAATCCTAACATTGATTTCACTATCAAAATAAGAAAATTTAATAGCGTTACTTATCAAATTAACTAAAACCTGAATCAGTAAACCTTCATCGATCCAAAGTTTAGCTTCGTCCAATTCTATATTTACACTTAGTTTTATGTTTTTATCTAAAAGGCGCTGTTCAACCTGTTCATTAATAAATGGCAGAATATTAGGAAAATTAACAACTCTTAATTCCTGATTTATCTTTACAACCTGATCCTGTTCATTCAATAATTTAATAAAATTATCAATATATCTAAACTGCAAATCAGTCGATTCGCAAATTAAAGCAGCAAGATCTTTTACAGATTCTGATGGATTTTCTTCGATTATCAATTTTGCCAAACCCTGAGGATTTCCTGCAAAATTCTTTAAATCATGCGAAAGCATGTAAATCAAGTCCTGTTTTTCGTTTATAAAACTTTCAGCTTCATAAATAGATTCCTGAATATTACACATTAATAAACCTGCTTCGTCAGTATATTCAGTAGGCAAAACAGAAAGTCTTCTTTTATTTCTATAATCATTCAATGATTTTGATGCAATTGCAATAGGTTTTATCAATTGATTTAAAATTACAAGCGTTATTAAAGTAGCCAGTAAAGTCATTATTAAAGAAAAAATTAAAATAGAAGTTGGTGAAATACTCGTATTATAATAAAGTACAAAAAATAAAATTCCGATAAGAGGGATATGAATACCAATAAATGCCACAAATAAAAATTTGAACGCGTAGCTCTTCTTCAAAAAGCTAATTTGTGAGAGTTTGTGATACAACTTCATAAAAAAACAACAATACAATAGATTAAAAATGTAGCATTTGGGATTTTGCAAAAACAAAGTTACCTTTTAAACCCGACTAAACGGAATAAAATGATAAAATTGATAAAATATTTTAAAAATTAAATTTATAAAAGTTTACAAACCCTTATTTTTGCGCTATGGGAAGAAAAAATACAGACAAAGTTGTCTTTCACCAAATTCAGGTTCTTGATGCCGGGGCAAAAGGAGTATCAGTAGCGAAAGCTCCAGACGGAAAAGTAATATTTATTCCGAATGTAGTTCCGGGAGATGTGGTTGACGTTCAAACTTTCAAAAAAAGGAAAGCCTATTATGAAGGCAAAGCAGTAAAATTTCACGAATTATCAGAACATCGCATTGAACCAATTTGCGATCATTTTGGAGTTTGTGGGGGATGCAAATGGCAAAATATGAAGTACAGCCAACAGTTGTATTACAAACAAAATGAAGTAAAAAATCACTTACAACGTATTGGAAAAGTTGAGCTTCCTGAATTCGAAACTATTTTGGGTTCAGAAAAACAGTTTTTCTACAGAAATAAAATGGAATTTTCGTTTTCTAACGCTCGTTGGTTAACCGAAAAAGAAATTGGAAGTACAGAAGATTTAGGAAACAGAAATGCACTAGGATTTCATATTCCGAAAATGTGGGATAAAATTCTCGATATTCAAAAATGTTATTTACAGGAAGATCCTTCAAATGCGATCAGAAACGAAATCAGGGATTTTGCAAACGAGCATAATTTAGCCTTTTTCAATCCAAGAGAACAATCAGGTTTATTAAGAACTTTCATGATTCGTACTGCTTCGACCGGCGAAATCATGGTTTTGATTCAGTTTTTTGAAAATGACAAGAAAAATCGCGAATTGATTTTAGATCATTTATACGAGAAATTTCCACAAATTACTTCATTACAATATGTTGTAAATTCAAAACAAAACGACACAATTTACGATCAGGATATTAAACTATATAAAGGTAGAGATTATATCCTGGAAGAAATGGAAGGTTTAAAATTTAGCATTAATGCTAAATCATTTTACCAAACCAATTCTGATCAGGCTTACGAATTATATAAAATAACACGTGATTTTGCAGGACTTACTGGCGATGAAACTGTTTATGACTTATATACAGGTACCGGAACTATTGCGCAATTCGTTTCTAAAAAAGCAAAAAAAGTAATTGGTGTAGAAAGTGTACCAGAAGCTATTTTAGACGCTAAAGCCAATGCAGAACGCAATAATATTACAAATTGTGAGTTTTTTGTTGGTGATATGAAAGTGGTTTTCAACGAAAGTTTCATTGCTCAACACGGCAAACCGGATGTTATTATTACAGATCCGCCAAGAGATGGTATGCACGCTGCTGTTATCGATCAGATCTTAAAAATTGCTCCTAAAAAAGTAGTTTACGTAAGCTGTAACTCTGCTACACAAGCACGTGATTTAGCTTTAATGGACGAAAAATACAAAGTTACACGTGTTAGGCCAGTTGATATGTTTCCGCAAACGCATCATGTTGAAAATGTTGTACTTTTAGAACTTCGATAACAAAAATTATAAATGAAAAAAATAATAGCTTTTTTATTAGTCTTTGCTTTTGGCTTATCAAGTTGCGAGAAAGATGATATTTGTGATCCGGCTACACCAACTACGCCACGATTAATAATTTCATTTTACGATATTAATAATCCGACTGTAAAGAAAAAAGTAACGCGATTAAAAGTAGAAGGTGCAGATCAGCCTAACGGAATTATTTTTAATGAAAGTGCTCTTGATGATGAGAAATATATAACTAACGCTGACTCGATTGGTCTTCCTCTAAGAACAGATGCTGATACTGTTACTTATAAGTTTACTTTGAATTATGGAGACACTAACGCTTCTCTTGTTAATATTGATGTATTAAAGTTCGATTATACACGACAAAATATTTATGTATCGAGAGCTTGTGGTTTTAAAACCATTTTTCAGCTAAATGATCAAGTACCTTTTATACAAACAGATCCTGCCGGTGACGGAATATGGATGCAGGATATTGCCCCAATAAACAAACATATTGAATTCGAAGATGAAACACACCTTAAAGTATATTTTTAGTACTTGTCTATTGTTTTCAATGTTTTTGGTTCACGCCCAAACAACTGTAACAAAAGATAGCGTTCAAGTTAAGCCAAAGGCTAAAACTAAGCCTGTTGTTCAGCAAACAAAAACCGACAGCATTATTATTCCGCCAAAAACAGATCGTTATGGTTTGCGCGTAGGCGTTGATTTATATAAACTTACACGCGGTTTATATGATAAAGATTATAAAGGAATTGAAATTGTTGGAGATTTTCGTTTAACGAAAAAATATTTTTTAGCTGCAGAACTTGGTTTTGAAGACAAAACTACTGATGATCTAAGACTAAATTCTAGTGCAACAGGAACTTATGTTAAGGGAGGTTTTGATTATAATTTATATGACAACTGGCTTGATATGGAAAACGTTATAAGCATTGGCTTACGCGGCGGTTTTAGTACCTTTAGTCAACAATTGAACAGTTATAAAATTTATAATGCAAACCCATATTGGGGAGAACAGCCTCCAATTGTTGTGGGACAAAAATACGACGGACTTACAGCGGGATGGCTTGAAGTTGCCGGCGGTGTAAAAGCAAAAGTTTTTAATAATGTATTTGTAGGTTTTGGTGTTCAGTTAAAACTTCTGGTTGCTAATTCAAAGCCTGATGGTTTTGATAATTTGTATATTCCCGGTTTTAACCGTACTTATGATGGTAATTTCGGAATTGGTTTTAATTATACCGTTTCATACTTTATTCCTATTTACAAGAAAAAAATAATTGTACCGGAAATCAAGAAAGCTGCTCCTAAAAAGTAATTTTTCAGATAAAAATCAAAAAAGCCCCGAATTCATAAATTCGGGGCTTTTTTTATATTAAATTTTACGACAATTGAAAATCAACAGCCGCTTTAGAATGTATTATTGCGGTATCAAAAACAGGAACGGTTACATCTTCAGGTTTAATAACTAGCGGAATTTCGGTACAACCTAAAATAATTCCCTCTGCTCCTTCTTTTATTAATTGGTTTGCAATCTCTAAATAACGTTTTTTAGTCGCATCAGTTACAATACCTTTTCCTAATTCTTCAAAAATTGTAGTATGAAGAAAATCCCTGTCAGCATTATTATCAGGAATAACAACCTCAATATCTTTCTCAATTAATTTATCTTTAAAGAAATCAAGTTCCATTGTAAATTTTGTTCCTAACAAACCAACTTTTTTCAATCCTTGTTTTTGAATTTCGATAGCCGTTGCAGTTGCAATATGAATAACCGGTAATTCAATAGCTTCTTCAAGTCGGTCAGCGATAAAATGCATCGTGTTTGCACACAAAACAATCGCAGTTGCTCCGCCTTGTTTTAAAAACTGACACCCTTTTAAAAGCATGTTAAAAGTAGAATCCCAATCGTTATTTTCGTTATTCTTTTTAATATCAGCATAATTAAAAGAGTAAAGCAAACATTCTGAAAAATTAAGATCTCCCAGTCTATCGTTTATTCCCTGATTTATAAGCTTATAATAATCTGAAGTCGAAACCCAGCTAATTCCACCAATAAGTCCAATTATCCTCATAAATAACCAATTTATCCGATTTCTCTAATTCCTTTTATAAAAATCCATTTCATAAAAAGCTTTTCACCGTCTTTCGTTTTTACTGCCTGAAATTTAGGCGATATCAAAGTAGCAGCAATAAATGCCGTCATCGGAATCCAAAGTCCTGTTAATCCTGTATAAGTTGCCACTAAAAATCTACCTAAAATAAATAGAATAGCGAAACATCCTAATTGATATAAAAAAGCTCTTACTTGTAGTTTTGTCATTTTTTTTCTTTTTAAGGTTCAAAGTTACAAAGGTTCAAAGGGACATAGGTTTTTCCTTTGCACCTTTGAACCTCAGAACCTTTGTACCTATTATTCGTTAACTTGAAATTTCGTTCTCTTACTTCCTTCGTACATTTCGTATTTTACCAAACGTGCTTCAAGGCTTGCGTTAAAAAGTTTTATTTTTCTTGAAGGTTTTAATCCCACAAATTTTAGGGCTTCAAGATTGGCTGTAATAAACCAGGCGTTTGTTCCCGGGTAGCTTTTCTTAAGTGTATCTCCAATATTTTTGTAAAATTCTTCCATGTGAATATCCAAACGCTCATCATAAGGCGGATTAAAAACCATGTGAAGCTTTCCTTCAACTGCTTTTTCAGTATCAAAAAAGTTTTCTTCCTGAATCGTAACGTAATCTTCTAAATTTGCATTTCTGATATTATCTTTGGCTTTGTTTACTGCACTTGGCGCTTTATCAAAACCTTTAATAGTATAATGAAACTCTTTCGTTTTTTTCATCAGACTGTTTACAATTTGTTCGAACAAATCATTATCCCAATCTTTCCATTTTTCGAAAGCAAATTCTTTTCTATTAATGTTTGCCGGAATATTACAAGCAATCATTGCAGCTTCCGCCAAAAAAGTACCGGAACCACACATCGGGTCCAAAAAGTGACTTTGCCCTTCCCAACCTGATAATAATAAAATTCCTGCAGCCAAAACTTCATTGATTGGCGCAATATTCGTAGCCGTTCTGTAACCACGTTGGTGCAACGAATTTCCAGAAGTATCTAAAGCAACAGAAACCTGATCTTTATCAATATGAATGTTGATTCGTAAATCCGGAAAAGCTTTATCAATACTTGGTCGTTGTCCTGTTCTTTCTCTAAACTGATCAACAATAGCATCTTTACATTTTTGAGAAACAAACTCAGAGTGATTAAAATAAGTAGAATGCACTGTTGCATCAATCACAAAAGTTTGATTAGCATTCAGTAATTTAGACCAGTTTATACCCGAAATTCCTTTATATAAAGCTTGCTCATTGTTAGCTCTAAATGAGTAAATAGGTTTTAATACTTTAAGCGCCGTTCTAAGCGATAAATTGGCCTTATACATAAAACCTTTATCCCCTTTAAAGCTTACCATTCGCACTCCTTTTTCTACATCCTGAGCACCAAGCGCGCGCAATTCCTGTTCTAATATTTCTTCAAAGCCAAAAAAACATTTGGCTATCATTCTAAAATTTTCTTCCATCTTTATTTTTGTATTAAAAAACAACTCCAATCACATACCGATACTAACGTTTATTCAGGTATCGTCGCGAAATAGTTATTTTTCGGCAAAAATACACTAAATTTGCGGTACTTTGAATTAATTGAAATAGAATAAATGTCTGAAGCACCAAACTCATCAACACCAAATCAGGAGCGTAACACCGAAAACTGGTTTACATCATGGTTTGATACTCCGTATTATCACATTCTTTATAAAGACCGAAATTACCGAGAAGCTCAGATTTTCATGGATAATCTTACGCATTATCTTAATCTTCCCGAAAAAGCAAAAGTACTTGATTTGGCGTGCGGAAAAGGACGCCATTCTATTTACTTAAACCAACTTGGTTTTAATGTTTTAGGCGCCGATTTGTCTGAAAACAGTATTGCCGAAGCCAGTAAAAACAGTAATGAAACACTGCATTTTAAAGTACACGATATGCGCGAACCTTTTGAAGAAAAGTTCGACGCTATTTTTAATCTTTTTACAAGTTTTGGCTATTTTGAAAGTGACGATGATAACTTAACGACTCTTAAAGCGATTAAAGAAAGTTTATCTGAATACGGGTTTGCAGTGATCGATTTTATGAACGTAAACCAGGTAATTGAAACTTTGGTTCCTGAAGAAAATAAAATTGTTGACGGAATAGATTTTAAAATTAAAAGATATGTTGAAGACGGACATATTTTGAAAGAAATAGATTTTGAAGATCAAGGCCGAAAATATCATTTTACCGAAAAAGTAAAAGCTTTAACCTTAAAAGACTTTGAAGAATTAATGGCTGAAGCCGGTATTTTTCTACTGGATATTTTTGGAGATTACAAACTCAAAAAATTCCATAAAACCGAAAGCGAACGATTAATCATGATTTTTAAATAAAATTGGTGAATCGTTTAATTGTTTAACCGTTTAAACGCTGAACAAAAAAACAATTAACCGATTAAACAAATCAACGATTAAACAATAAAGAATGAACTATTTACTACCCTTCTTTTCTGTACTTTTAGGATATAGTGTGGCTTTGTTTATAAAACCAAATAACAAAACCAATTTAAAATTACTGCTTGCCTTTAGTGGTTCATTTTTATTATCATTAACGGTTATGCATTTGCTGCCGGAAGTTTATAGTTCTCATAATCATAAAATTGGCTTGTTTATTATGATCGGAATTTTATTTCAGATCATTTTAGAGTTTTTTTCCAAAGGAGCAGAACACGGACACGTTCACGGACATGCAAAAATGTCACAAATTCCTTGGTTACTTTTTATAAGCCTTTGTATTCATGCTTTTTTAGAAGGCTTTCCTGTTAGCCATCATCATGATTTAGCAATCGGAATTGCGATTCATCATTTGCCAATTGCTGTGATTTTAACCACATTTTTCATCAATGCCGATTTAAACAAAAAAGCCATTTTTGCTTTTATGCTGACTTTCGCCATCATGACGCCGCTAGGAACAGTTGCATCTCAATATTTACCAATTTTAAATGATTATTACACGGAAATTACCGCAATTGTAATTGGTATTTTATTTCACATTTCATCTACAATAATTTTCGAAAGCAGCGAAGGACATAAATTTAATATTGCCAAAGTTTCAATGATCGTACTCGGAATTCTATTGGCATTCTTTTTATAGATTTCCTAACAGGTTTTTTCAACCTGTTAGGTATTAACTTTAGCATCTTCAACATACCTAACAGGTTGAAAAAACCTGTTAGGATACCGAATCATAGTAACACTCCTAATTTCAAGTCTGATAAAACATCATTCACAATTTACAATTAACAATTAATAATTAATTCCCCGTTCTCTTTTTCTCATCCTGATTTCCAAAAGCGCGTTCTTTTACATTTATTTTTTTGTTTCCAAAATTATAAACCACAGATAAACGTACAAATCGGTTACTTTCCTTTTGATCATACACTTGTTTTACACCATTTACAACCGAAGTAAAATCTTTTAAGTAAGACGTATTAAAAATATCATTTGCAAGAAATGCAATTTGCATCGTTTTATTAAACAAATCCTGTTTAAAACCAATATCAAAACTCGACGTATATCCTATTTCATACAAACCACTTTTAAAAGGCGTACTGTAGCTAAAATCGATTTGCAATTTTGTTGTTTTTCCTAATACAAAAGTATTATTTGTAGAAAAGTCTACTTGTAAACTATTTGATGGCGTTGCATTAATGTCCTTAATAAATTCGGTTTTTGCGCCTAAAAAGTACAATGAGTTTTCACTTGACCACCAATCAGCAAAATTTGCTGAATAAGTTTCTCCAATACCGTAATTTAAACTTTTAAAATAGTTGTCACGCGTTACAATTTGCGTATTTGTTTCCGGTTTTGATGTAAATAAAACGCCGTAACCATTTGTAATTGCATTAACGAAAACACTAGTTCTCAGGATTTCTTTATAAGAATATGCAAACTCAAAATTATCACTAAACGAAGGTCTTAAAAACGGATTTCCTTCAGAATAACTATTGCTATTAATATAAATTCGAAACGGATTTAATAAATCAAAACGAGGTCTGTTGATTCTTTTTCCGTAATTCAAACTAAAAGTATTATTCTCATTTTTCTTGTAAGAAGCGTAAACTGTTGGAAACAATTTCAAATAATTATTCTCCGTTTCCTGATTCATCGTTTCAGAAAATCCGTTAGTTTGCGTATTTTCTAATCTTAATCCAACTTGAAAATTCCACTTTGAGCCGAATTTTTTATCCCCATTAATGTAAAACGCCTGATTATTTTCGGTATATTTAAATCGGTTAGATTGGTTCGGATCTAATTCCGGAGTTCCCGAAATTGTATTATAATAAAGTACATCGCTTATACTATTTGTAAAACTCATTTTCGCACCATAAGATAAATTCAGCGCTTCAAACGGATGCTCCATATCAGCCTTAAAACTCCAGTTATCAATATCCTGATTCGAAATATTTCTTCCTGACTGATTTACATCAACAAAAATCATTTCTGGCGTATAATTATTGGCAACGAAATTTCGATCGAATTTTGAACTGTAGTTAAAATAATCCACATCAACAGATAATTTTCTTTTTAAAGAATCTATTTTGGTAATCAAATGTGCATTATAAGTTTGATTCTTTGATCCTCTATCAGTAAAACTAGTATTCAGCGTAACATTATCCAATTGATTTTGAGTATTATAATTATCAATTCTAATATGCGATTTAAAATCAGGATTATTTCTGTCGTTCAAATACTGAAAGCCAATTGTTGTGCGTTCAGAAAGATCATAATCTAAAGCTAATTTCCCCGAAAGATTTTCTGTTTTTACTTTTGTTGCGCTGTACATATGCGAAAGTCCGTCAGGAAAATATATTTTTAAATCATCGGTTGCATTCAAATAACCCGTTTTTGCATTTACACTGGCCGAAAATCTGAACTTATTTTTATTATAGAAGAAATTATCTCTCAAAGTAGAAATTCCAAATTTATTCTGATCGTAAGAAACTGTTGTGGTATTTTTCCAGGAATCACGAACGCCTTTTTTCATAATAATATTAATCAATCCGCCAGTTCCTTCAGCGTCATATTTCGCCGGCGGATTACTGATAACTTCAATATTTTTAATGTCACTTGCCGAGATTGATTTCAGGAAATTATTCAGTTCTTCTCCAACCAATTCAATCATTCTTCCATCAATCATAACACGAGAAGTCCCTTTTCCTAATATATTAATTGTATTATTCTGCACCACAACTCCTGGCGCCGTATTAATGGCGCTTAAAGCATCGCCGCCAACTGTTGTAACATTATTTTCAAGATTATAAACCAAACGATCTGTTTTTTGCTCAATGGTTTTCTTTTTAGACTGAATCACAACTTCTCCTAAATGAGTTGCGTTTTCTTTTAGAATAATAATTCCCAAATCAGTATCTTTTTCTAAAGAAATTTCTTTTTCATAATCTGTAAATCCCAAAAGGCTAATTCCAACTTTATAAACTCCTTTTTTAAGATTAATTTCAAAAGTACCATCTTGTTTAGAAGTTGTACCGTCAATAATTTTTCCTTCTGAATTTGAAATTGAAATATCTGCCCATTCTAATGGAGATGTTTCGTTGGATATTTTTCCTTTTAATTTAAATGATTGTGCCAAACAAAATATAGGCAATAATAAAAAGATAAAGAGGTTTGCTTTTTTCATGATTTCTAATTTTAAACTTGTTTCGATTAATTTGAAGCAAAGTTGCCTTAGAAATTTTCCAGATTCGACCGACAAAAAAAAGTCGAACCAATTTCTCTTAAAGAAATCAGTTCGACTTTATTGGGCTTGAAGTACGACTTTTTACAAAGCCTTAATTATGAAGCGTTTCGGTACGCTGTTGGCGTTAAATTCGTGTATTTTTTAAAAGAAGTATTAAATGATGATTTGGAGTTAAAACCAACTTCGTATAAAATTTCTAAAACGGTAAGCTGACTTTTAGACTCATCTTTCAAAATATTCATCGCTTTTTGAATGCGATATTCATTCACAAAGTCAAAAAAGTGCTGATCCATTTGGTGATTAATCAAAATTGATAAATCCCGAACCGGAATATCAATTTGGTTTGCCAATTCCTGAATCGTAAGCGACGGATCCAGAAAAGGTTCTTTCTCGGTCATATATTGTTTCAAAGTTGTTATTTGAGTGTTGATCAAATCGTTTTGAGCATTTACCAATTCTGGTTTTTCTTCAACTTTTGGCAGAATGTCTTTGGTCAGTTTCAGTTTTGAATTAACACCTCTAAAAAGTTCAGGATGATTTAAAGCTTTCATTATAAACCAACAAGTGATACATAAAGCTATCGTTCCGACAAGAACATTTGCCCACAAAAATATTTCACTGTAACCACTGTAACGCAATAAATTTTTTAATGCTACAATAATATGTGCCGTCAAAAATACGCATGTAATCTGAAAAAGCCATTTGTAAGTCGCTGTACTCGCGTTTGCATAATTTTCTAAATAGATTTCTCTGTACTTTTTCACAATCAAAAACACATACACAATATAAAATACGTATTGACATTCTACTAAAATCTGGATAAAGTAAATCTCCGGCATTAAATTAAGTCCCGAAGCGAAAGTATCTTTATCTACATCTATGCTTAGATAAATTCTTGGAATAAAAACTAAATTAACAATTACAAAAGGAAGTAAATGAACTAAATGTTTCCATTTTAGCCTAAAATCAGAATAACAAACAGCTAGTACAAAAAGATAAAACAAAGGCATTTCTAACAAACAGGTTGTCGATCTAAAAATCTCAAAATTTAATTCTCTGCGAGTACTTGCCTCAATGAAAAAGCCACTAAGATCTACCGCAGAAAAAACAAAAAACCAAGCAAATAAGCGGTTCGCTAATTTATTATCTGTTTTAACTGTAAATAAAAAAAAGGCGAGCAGTAAAGACACAAAAACCGAGATTGTGCCAATCCCCTGCAATAAATCTAATTTATCCATTTATCTTTCATTATTTAACAAATATAATATTTTAGTTCATTTAGCAAGGTCTTGAAATAGATTCATAAGAAATAAAATCAATCCAAAAAATTAAAAAATGATGATGAGTTTGCTTCTTAATTTTTCCTGATTTGGAATAAAAAAGTTTAATTTTGGAGGATAACTATTTCGACAAAAAATGACATTTACTAAAACCACAGAACAAGCATCAAAATACGAACATTTAGAAAAAATGTCGGTTCATGAATTGCTTACTAATATTAATAATGAAGACAAAACCGTTCCTGATGCTGTCGAAAAAGCAATCCCACAAATTGAAGCTTTGGTAGCGCAAGTTGTAGCGAAACTAAAACTGGGCGGCAGAATATTTTATATCGGAGCAGGAACATCCGGACGTTTAGGTGTTGTTGATGCCTCTGAATGTCCTCCTACTTTTGGAGTTCCGTTTGATTTGGTTAACGGAATTATTGCTGGTGGCGATACTGCGATACGTCGTGCAGTAGAAAATGCTGAAGATAATGCAACACAAGCCTGGATCGATTTGCAAAACAATAATATTGGTCCTAATGATGTAGTTATTGGAATTGCTGCTTCCGGAACAACTCCATACGTTATTGGAGGCTTAGAAACCTGTAATCAAAATAATATTCTAACAGGTTGTATTACTAACAATGTCGGAAGTCCGCTTGCTTTAACAGCGCAATTTCCTATTGAAGTTGTTGTTGGACCAGAATTCGTTACAGGAAGTTCAAGAATGAAAGCCGGAACAGCTCAGAAATTGGTTTTAAACATGATTTCGACGGCAGCCATGATTCAGCTTGGAAAAGTAAAAGGAAACAAAATGGTTGATATGCAATTGAGCAATATTAAACTGGTAGATCGTGGAGTGAAAATGATTATGGGAGAAATTCCGGTTTCTTATGAAGAAGCTTCTGAATTATTGAAAAAATACGGCAGCGTTAGAAATGCTGTTGATAATTATAAAGTTTAACTACAAAGTTCGCAAAGGTTTTTCGCAAAGTTCACGAAGTTTAAATAAGTATTAAAGAAGGCAGAGTTCGCAGAGATGAAGTAACAATTTTTGCCAAAGTTTTTAATCTGAAACTAAAAAGACCTGAAACCTGAAA
Source organism: Flavobacterium sp. LC2016-13 (assembly GCF_009707955.1). Taxonomy (GTDB): domain Bacteria; phylum Bacteroidota; class Bacteroidia; order Flavobacteriales; family Flavobacteriaceae; genus Flavobacterium. Next base: position 105,028 of record NZ_WMDQ01000004.1, read on the forward strand.
CAAAAAAAAACCTGAAACAAAAAAAATGGCAACAAATAAAGAATTACTAGGAAAAGGCGTTAAATATTTATCAGGTTCATTGCCTCTGTTATTTATTGGACCTTCCTTGATTTATAATGCATTTATGAATCAGCACACAAATTGGCATTATTTGGTTCTGGGAATAGGAATCGCTGCTTGCTTAAGTGCTATGTTTTTGATCTTTTATGGATTGAAAATTATTATGAAAGGTTTGTTTAATGACTAATTTGTATCTTTACTAAAATTATTTATCATGGATATACAGGCAGAAATTAATTGGATTCATCAGGAAATTGATAAAGTAAAGGATCCTTCTTTTGTAGAAAAATTAAAACATCTTTTACAGTCTATAAATAATTCTACAGTTGAATCAGATGCAGCTTATAATTTAGATATCGAAAATGCTTTAGAAAATATCAAAAAGGGTAACTTCTACACTGAAGATCAAGCAAAAGAAATTGCAAAAAAATGGGGAAGAAAATAATTTGGTCAAGCGACGCTCTAGATCAATTAGAAGACATTCATTTTTATATTTTCTTTGAAAGTAAATCAATTACAATTGCAGATAAAGTAGTTAATACCATTTTTGACAGTACAGAAATACTTAAAACACAAGCAGAAATTTATAAACTTGATAAACAAAAAACCAACAATGATGGTAGTTTTCGAGTTTATTCTGTTTATGATTACGCTGTTTCTTATCAAATAACAGAAGATACTATCTATATACTCCGAGTACGTCACAACGCTCAGAAACCCAAAAAACATTCATGGAAAGTCTAATTCACATTCAAAAAACCTTCGAGAAAATCAATTATATTGATAAAAAAATAAACAATCGGGAGTTTGAAGATTGTGTTTTTAAAAACTGTGATTTCTCTAACAGTAATTTTGCCTACAATACCTTTTTAGATTGCGAGTTTATCGACTGTAATTTGTCGATGACAAGTCTTTTTAGCACAAGTTTAAAAAATATTACTTTCAAAAATTGTAAGCTTTTAGGAATTGCTTTTAATGAATGTGACGACTTTTTATTTCAGGTTTATTTTGAAGAAAGCACTTTGGATTATGCCATATTTTCGAATAAAAAAATGCCTAAAACCAAGTTCATTAATTGTTCTGTGAGAGAGGTTACTTTTATAGGAACTAATTTAACAAGTTCGGTTTTTGATAATTGCAATTTAGAAGGTGCGATATTTAATGATACACAATTGGCCGCTGTTAATTTTAAAACGGCATACAATTATAAAATCGATCCGGAATTTAATCCGATGAGAAAAGCACAATTTTCAAATGACGGAATTGTTGGGCTTTTGGATAAATATGATATTAAAATTGTTTAAAAATTTAAAAAAGCCACGAATTACACGAATTTTCACGAATTAAAATTTAAACGTTTTGTGTTGAAAAAATTCATGAAAATTGGTGGAATTCGTGGCAAAAAAAAATAATCATGGAAGTAAATATCTACTATTTAGAAAACGTTAAAAAGCAATTTCTTTATTATAAAATGCTTGGCGAAAAAGCTATGGATCAATTAAAACCGGAACAGCTTTTTGTTTCTGTAAATGAAGACACCAATAGTATTGCAACAATTATAAAACACATTTCAGGCAATATGCTTTCGCGTTGGACAGATTTTTTAACTTCTGATGGCGAGAAAGAATGGCGTAACCGTGATGCCGAATTTGAGAATGATTTACAATCGAAAGAATCCGTTTTAGAGGTCTGGAATAAAGGCTGGGATTGCTTTCTTGATGCTTTGAATAGTTTAAAACCAGAACAACTTTCGGATATTATTTATATTCGTAATGAAGGTCACACCGTTATTGAAGCCATAAATCGTCAGTTGGCACATTATCCGTATCATGTTGGTCAGATTGTTTTTTATGCCAAACAATTAAAAAATAGTTCCTGGGATAGTTTATCGATTCCCAAAAATAAATCCGAAAATTACAACGCTGAAAAGTTTGCTAAAGAAAAAGAAATTAAGAACTTTACTGACGATGAATTAAAAAGGCTAAAATGATAGAATATCATGCTTACTTAGGAGGTTTTTGGTATTGGCTTTTAATTAAATTCTGCCGAACAAAATTATCTGATGAACAAGCTGATCAAAATAGAAGACGGAATTTATTTTTTCTGAGTTTTCTTAATATCCTTTTATTCCTAATTGTCGCTTATATTTTTGTATATCCGCTATATTTCTAGCCCTGATTGTCCCGAAGTTTCGGGAGAAATCCTTTTTATTTCGCTTCAGCGGAATAAAAAGATTGAAATGGAAAGCAGGAAACAGCTCCTAAAAAAACAACTTATTTAAAATGAAAAAAATTATATTCTTCTTACCCCTACTTGCCCTGGTATCTTGTTATGATGCACAACACAATTGCAAAGATTTTAAAAATGGAAAATTCAAGTTTGAATTTGAAGTAAACGGCGTAAAAAAAACAACCGTTTTTGAACGAAAAGACGATATTGAAATTGAAACTTTTGAAGGAAAAACAGATACTTCGACTGTTCGTTGGGTAAGCGATTGCGAATATATTTTGCAGAAAAAACATCCAAAAAATATGGCCGAAGAAAAAGCGATTGGAATGAAAATTCTAACGACTTCTAAGGATTCCTATACTTTTGAATTTGGAATGGTTGGTTCTGAAGAAAAACAACACGGAACGGTTACAAAAATTGAGTAACCTGTTTTTACGTTAGATTATACTATAAAAAGTTCCAAATTTGGGACTTTTTTTATATCCTTTTGCCACAAAGTCATCAAGTCCCAAAGAAATAAAAACTTTGCAACTTTGTACCTTTGCTTCTTTGCACCTTTATGTAAATAATTACAGGTGTTTCTTTTACATTTCTATTTTAAATCTTACATTAGAACCTAAATCTAACGCATGAAAAATACCATATCTCACAGAGTTGCTGACTTCTTAAAAGACTATCCGCCTTTTAGTTTTTTGCATCAAAAAGATCTTGAAAAATTATCTGAACAAATTTCAATCATTTATAAAGATAAAGATGCTATCGTATTTACAGAAAATGAAAAAACGCATGATTCCTTTTATGTCGTTCATAAAGGCGCTGTAGCGCTTAGAAAAAGCACAAAAAACACTGTTTTGGATATGTGTGATGAGGGTGATATTTTTGGATTGCGACCACTTCTGGCACAGGAAAATTATATCATGGAAGCCGTTGCACATGAAGAAAGCATATTATATGCAATTCCAATTGCAGTTTTTAAACCCTATGCGCTCGAAAATAGAAATGTTGGTAATTTCTTAATCGAAAGTTATGCTTCTAACACCCGAAATCCGTATTCAGATATTCATAAGGATAAATTATATGGAGACGATTTAGAACAGGAAAATTTGCATTCAAGTAAAGATTCATTTGATCTTCAACCTATAAAATATTCGAAGAAAATTGTCACCTGCAGTCCGTCTACAACTGCAAGAGATGTTGCCAAAATAATGAATAAGAAAAAAGTTGGTGCAATATTAATTGTAGATGAAATGCTACCAATTGGAATTATTACGGATAAAGATTTACGCAATAAAATCGTTACCGGAGATTTTTCGATCCTGACCACAGCAGAATCTATAATGACAAAACCGGTTATTACGTATCCTAAAAAAATGACAGTTACTGAGGCTCAAATGGCTATGATGAAAAGCAGTATCAGTCATTTATGTCTTACCAAAGATGGTACAATTAATACAAAAGCTGTTGGGATTTTATCTAAACACGACGTGATGGTTGCGCTAGGAAACAATCCTGCTGTTTTAATAAAGGCTTTAAAAAGAGCCAAAAAAGTTAAAGAAATTAAGCCTATTCGGGCCAGAATAATGCAATTGCTTCAGGGATATTTAGATCAAAATATTCCGATGACTTTAATTGCTAAAATTATAACCGAGTTAAACGAAGCCTGCACAACTCGTGTTATCGAAATGTCGATCGAAAAAATGAGCAGTCCGCCGCCCGTAAAGTTTGCATGGCTGGCTTTGGGAAGTCAAGGAAGAAGTGAACAAATGTTGCACACGGATCAGGATAATGCTATTATTTATGAAAATGTTTCTGAAGTTTTTCGAGATGAAACAAAAGTATATTTTTTAAAATTTGCGGCTCTTGTCAACAAGGGGCTTTTTGAAATTGGTTATGATTACTGTCCAGCCGAAATGATGGCTTCGAACCCGAAATGGTGCATGAGCCTGAACGAATGGAAAGATCAAGTCCATTACTGGATTACAAATCCAGGGAAAAATGAAGTTTTATTATCTTTTATCTTTTTTGATTATAGTGTCACTTATGGAGATTCTGAAATTGCAAACGAACTTTCAGAATCTATTTTTGAGAGTGTGAAAGCAAACCCAATTTTTTATGTGCATTTAGTAAGCGGTGCATTGCAAAGTCCTTCTCCTACAGGCTTTTTTAGGCAGTTTTTAGTAGAACAAGACGGAGCGAACAAAGATAATTTTGATATTAAAAGACGTGCTTTAATGCCTTTAACAGATGCTGCACGCGTTTTGATCTTATCGCATTCTGTTAAGGCGATTAGCAATACTGCAGAACGATTTGAAAAATTAGCCGAGCTTGAACCAAACAATAGAGAATTGTATTTATCATGTTCTTATTCATTTAAAGCTTTATTAAAATTCAGAACCAAACAAGGTCTTTTGCACAATGATTCCGGGCAATTTATTGCATTGGAAACTTTATCTAAAATGGAAAAAATAAAACTCAAAAGAACTTTTAAAACCATCAAAGAGCTCCAGGAATTGATTAGCGTAAGATTTAATATTTCAAACGTCGTATAACATGAGTATTTTTAATTTTTGGAAAAAGGAAGACAATCTATTTGATGAAAATATCTCTATTGAAGAAACCAGATTTGTAGTTCTTGATACTGAAACTACTGGTTTTGATTACGAAAATGATAGAATATTATGCATTGGCGCACTTGTTTTGCAAGATAATATAATATCAATTCAGAATAGTTTCGAGGTATATATTGAACAGGATCATTATGATAAATCAACGGCTCAAATTCATGGTATTCTGAAAGATTTTATTTTGAAACGTCCCAATGAACGAGAAGCTTTAGAACAATTTTTAGCCTTTTTAGGTGATTCGATCATTATTGCACATCATACCATTTTTGACATTACAATGATCAACAAAGCTTTAGAAAGAAATGGCATGCCTGAGCTTACAAACAAAACTTTAGATACAGCGCATTTATATAAAAACACTTTAATAAAATCGCATTTATTTGAAAGAAAAGATCATTATACACTTGATGATCTTGCCGATAAATTTGATATTTCTAAAAAAGACAGACACACTGCTTTGGGCGATGCTTATATTACGGCAATTGCGTTTTTAAAAATTGTAAAAAAACTAAAAGAAAAAAAGCATACCAATTTAAATCAGCTTTTCAAATAATATCCGATTTGTAATCACTGGTTTCTAATTTTATTAGAAAACTCACTTTCTTTATTGAATAAATAAATTGAATTATTTTCTAAGTTCTTTTTGCTGAATTGTCCAAGAGAATCCGGTTTTCTGAATATTTTTTTTGAGGCATATCCTTTCCTTTGCAAAAATATTGTACAAGGAAAATTTGATTTGACTTTCATACTAAAATATCCAGTACTATCTGTTTGAGTTGTATCTCCATTAATATTTATATTCACGTTTTTAATTGGCCGATCTGTATCGTAATCATACACACGAGCATAAAACCTATTATTTGTACAACTGCAAAGTAGTAATATTATAAAGATGAATTGACTTTTCATATTGGCTTTTATAATTATTGACAGACAAATTTAGTTTTGACTTAGTCTATTAGTAGTCCTCAATAAAATATAAAAACATAACGATAAGGTTTTTAAATGGGCATATTCTAAATGATTGAATTAGAATTTTGATTCTAAAAAAAACGCTAAGAAAATTTCTTAGCGTTTTAAGGTTCGTGACTTGTTTATATAGAATCGCATAGAGATTTAAGACTATACTTCTTTTCGAATTTATCTAAACTTATTAGCATTTTTATACTTATATGTAAATTCTGTTGTTTGCTTATTTCCTGGCAACGAATACTTCATTATTATATCATAATTTCCATATCGCATAAATTGGTAATTCCTATTTAAAAAACGCTTTGCAATCGATTCAACATTTTTATCTCCATTAACATAAGCATTAATAATTTGGTTATTTAAGTCAGTCCAGTCTTGTTTATAAAGGAAAGGCATATTATACTTAAAAGGAAAATTACCTTTTGTCCATGTTTGATTTACATCATTTTCAATACTTGTCATGTAATAAGCATTAAGTGGAATTGCTTTTGCCGGAATTATTCCTAAATCATTTGTATCTCTATTATCAATAGAAAAATTACCATTTAAAGGATAATCCTTATATAAATATGGAAAAATATCTGTTAGATAATACTCATCATTTAGTTTAGACTGTGCGATAATGATTGGCTTGTCATCACTATATGATACTCCTTGTAATTCTACCAGATCAAATGCTTCCTGGCTTGAAATAGTATTGGTTAAATAAATAACATCTGAATATAAAACTCCAAAATTATAATTTTGAGTATTTATAGCATTCATTTTAGAAGTGAAGGTTTTGTACTTACTTGTATTGAATGAATACGATAAACGATCGATACTGCCTTCTGCTTTAGACAATGCATCAGCCTGATTTTCTTTTATTTGTACATCATTACCATCGTCATTAATTGTATTGGTTCTTGTTGATGAAGTTGTATTTCTTTGTGGAGTTTGTTTTAAATTACTCATTATCGAAAAGTTGTATTTCTTTTCTTGTTTAATATCTGGTAAATCATAATAAACTTCATTTGAACTAGTATTATAATTAAAAGCCGTTGCTTTTGTATTAGAATTCCCTTCTTCGTTTATTTTTATACTAGTTTCCCAACTCGCATCTTCAAACAAATAGTCCTGGCCTCTTTTTAACTGAATATATCCTTTTGAATATTCATCTTCAAGGAAATATTTCTGATTTACAATTGGGTATGAATATTTAATATTTGATAATGGAATATGATTAGGCGCTCCGCCTGTTTTAAAGAGCCTTTCTTCATATTCAGTTGCAATTTTTCCATCCACTTTTATTGGCTGAAACACACCATTTATCATTTTTTGAAAGCTAACTTCAACTTGTATTTTAAGTTCTTTATTTGGAGGTAAAATATCTGTTGAAACAAAATTTACCCTGTCTTTCATAGAACCCCATTCAAAAGTTCCTTGAATTTCGTTTACATCATCAAATACCTTGAATTTTTCTAATATTACTTTATAAGTAACATCTCCTGTATCTTCGGGAATTACAAATGCTTCATTAACTTTCATTGAAAATGCGGCTTGCGGTACAGCAAAAACATCAACATCTGTTGAATTTTGTTTTGGTGTTACATCGGTTATCAATTTAATTCCGCCTAATGGAGATGCATTTTCAAATTGACATTCTTCTCCAATTTCTAATTTAAATCTAAATTTTCCTTTTATTAATCCACCTAAAACATTCATATTACCACCAACATAACCTCGCATCCAAACCGGATTTGGTAATTTTGCCTGCAGCAAAACTGCCGCTCCTCCAGAAATTATAGGAACTTTTAGCTTTATAAAAGCAAGTTTTATTCTAACTCCCAATTCTCCCTGTAAATAAGCATAAGATTGTCCATTAGCATACCATCCATTTATACCTACCAATTTTCCTGTATTAGAACATTTAGCTTCCTGATAATCTTTAAGCATAATGTCAAATCCCATTCCTGCTTGAAAACGGGCATAAAAAAGCAAGAAACTTAAATCTCCTGTATCAAAATCTAAACTCGCTCCAAACGCTAGACCTCCTCCATTAGCCAACGCATTTTCATCACGCATATAATCTAAATCTTTGGCATCAACACCTAAAATTTTAGCAACAACAGCCGGCGGCGGCGGACTTCCAGGAAGCACTGTCCCTGCCATGAAATAGCTCGTTGTTTTTAAAAATATACCTGCCACACCTATTTTTACCCCACACCTATCGTCTGGCGTTCCCATATACATATACCAGTCTTTAGGATCTTTATGAAAAACTCCCCAAACGGCTCTTCCTCCAGGTCCAGTTCCTGATAAAAAATTTCCAGGAGTATTAATGTATACATCTGTTGTCGCATGCATAGATTTATTCTGAAAATCAAATTCAATTGCTGCTGCCATTTTAATTCCTACTTCTGCAGATAAATCTCCCGGGATTGCTTCTTTTGCCTCGGGAATATACTTACTTGCAAAAGATCCTTTAAGATCACTTTCTGTAATTCCTAAAAAACTTTTTTTTGAGGTAACATTTGAAGACACTTTTTCCATTAACCCGCTGATATTTTTCATTCCTGGTATTTTAGCCATAACATTGGCTTTTCCAAAAATGGCCAATCTGTTGACTCCTCCTTTTGAGTTAAATGCTATTTCAAATCCAGCTTCACCATCGCAGATAGTTTCTGAACCAATGTGAAAATAAATCAAAGCTTTAATTCCTAAATTTATTTTTTCATCAGGAGTATAACTAAGCCCTGATGGAGAGAAATCACCAATGGCAATATCAGAATTTCGATGCATCTTATAATATGCTCCGCCGCCAAAACCATTTATCATAAATGGTGCTGGAACTGAAGGAAATTTTACAGCCGCATCAAAATACCAATATCTAAAAGTCGTACGTCCGAAAATAGCTTTTGCTTTTACATTGACTACTTCAGCAACATCAACTTCTAAATCTGCATTAAACCCATTACCATAAACAGGATCTTTTTCCATTAAAATAAGACCACCTTTAATTTTTAACCCGCTAAACTGGCAGTCAATATTAATAGCTGATAGATCCAAACCAGCATATCTGCTTTTTTGCCTATGTCCTTCCTCATACATTTTTCCCAGAATTCCTATCCTAGCTGTTGCTCCTGCTCCTATGCTTTCCATCAGGTTAATTCCTAAATCAAAATCAATTCGGGAATCATTTCCATTAATAGCAACATTTATATTGCCAATTGAAACAGGAAAATTTCCAAATGCAACTGTACCTTTATATCCCATATTTCGTACAGAAATAATTGGAGAGACGGTCTGGAGCTGTAAGTTTTCAAAGGAGATTCCTTTAAAATCAACCATTCGTTTTCCTTCTACATCCTTATCATCTGTCGCTCCTTTATTGGTACCAAAAGAAACTGTTCCATTTAAATTGGCTTTGGGTAAAAATCTTCCATTAACTAAGTTTAACTCTACAGAACTATTAGGCAGTAATAGGGCTTTCGCTTTCCAGATATCAAAAGATAAAGAATCTTTAGTAACAACAATTAACTGCTGCTCACTCATGGATATAAATCCATTGTAAAGTAACCCTTTTCTTTTGTTTTGTGCTGAATTTGATGAAGATGAACTTGTTGATTTAGTAATTGGCAGCAAAATTTCACCGCTCAAATTCGCTTTTATAAAAGTATTTGCAGCAATAGTCACATCTATATGATCCAAAGAATAAGCCCAGGATTTTTCTTCATTTGTAATTCCTCTATCGAGAGGAAAAACATTATCTGCATAAAAAGTTCCTGAAACTCCAAATTTATCTATTATAAGATTTTGAGCTCCTACATGAATTCTTTCTTTATTTGATGCCGTATCTGTGGTTTGAAATTCTTTTGGAAGGCCTATATCAAAAGTCTGAATAAATACCCCTTTCCAAGCTTGGGGACTTGGTACTAAAAGCGCGTTCTTTGCATAGTATTCAGGAAAAACTACTGATGGATCGTTTTTTAAATCACTTAAATCTAAGACTGCATTACTTACCAAAAACTGGAAATTACCTTCAAAATCTTTCCCATTTCGTTTATCTTTCAAAATAAAAGGCTGTAAGCTTACATTTACTAAAATATCATTCCAATCGCTAGCAGTGAAACTAAATTCTCCTCGAACTCTATTAGGAATCTGAACTGTTTTTCCGTTATAATAAGTTTTGGGCACTGTTGTTTTTGCTTCATCGACTGTTTTTGTTGTTGGATCAATTGGTAAGATCAAATCTCTTGAAAACTCAATTGCTCCCGAAACTTTCATTTCCTTAAAACCATCACAGTCAATTGTTACATAGGTTAAATCATTGACATGACCAGTTGTCATTTCAAAGCCACCATATAAAGACAACTGCCATTTATTATCACTAAAAGGAATATCTACATTCCCCAATAATACTAATTTTGCCTCTCCAATGATTCCTCCCTGATGTGAAAGTTTTACATTATCGGCTCCAAAAAACAATTGCATTGGCTGCCCGTTTTTATCTTTTTGAGGAATATCTACTCTACAGAATACTGTCAAAGTAGTATATTCTGGTGAAAAAACAGCCTTTGTAATCCCGATAGAATATTGAATGTTGTTTACCGTATTTCTAATCCCAACAGGCAGTTCTACCAAATCCTGATTTGAAAATTTATCAACCCAACGATCTGATGCTGCAATTTTTTCTATTGAGCTCGCAGCTGCGTTCAATTCCTTTGGAGCTGTTATATCCTGTCCGTAAGAACTAATAAACCAAAAAAGTATAAATAAGGCAGATAAGTTTATTTTGTAAAACTTCTTCATAACTAAAAATCTATTTTATAAATTGAAATCAAAATTTCAAGACGTTTATATTAAGGCGTTCATTTTTTTAAAAACTGTACCCGTAATTTAAATTCAGCATAATATCATTGTTGGCCGGCTTATTTGTTGAACTTCTAAACATTGAAATCATACCTAATGAAAAATTGTGTTTTTGTAATAGCGTATAACTATTATTAAGCTTTAAACCGAAAACAGAACTTGAGTTTTCATCACTTTGCGTATTATTATACAATAAACCAAAATTGGAGTTTAACTTTTCTTTGAGCAGTTTTTTAGAAATACCAACTGAAGCACCAAGTGAAGAGTTGTCAAAATGCCCTACTTGGTTATTTGTATAATTTAAAGAACTGTTTAAAGCTGTTTTAATTCCGAGGAAATTTATAGTGTGTCCCAAATTATAATTCTGAACTGTGCTTGCCTGTCCTTTTCTGATAATTCCTCCTTGTTCGTTCGCCTGACCGGCAATGCTATAATTGAAATTCATATTTTGGTTTTTCTTTTCCCCAAAAGAATAAGTTAAATTTAGGTTCGCATTTTGAGACAATTGTTTATAATTTAAAGTATCAGCCGCTACAACATTTGGATTATTGATCAACTCAAACTGGTCCATTTTTTTATTGGTGTAGGTTGAAAAATTAGAATAGCTTCCTGTAAAATTAAGCTGATCTGTAATTTTATAATTCATATTAATAGAACCAACTACTCGTTTACTATCTTGTTTTTTGTCATGTGCCAAATCATCTCTTTGGTATCCTAAACTAGCCGAAACATTAATGTTATCATTATAAAAAGGTCTTGAAAGACGCAATGCTATATTTTCTAAATCATTATTAAAATATAGTGCCCCCAAAGTATTATAGTTAGGATCGATACGTTCGTATGTTAATCCTAGTTTTGTTTTTTGAATAGTGTAATCAAAATTTACATTTAAAGCATTCAGGAAAATAGTGCTTTCTTTTGTAGAAAAAAGCCTGTCTTTAAAACTTCCCGTATGAATCGTTTCTGCACGGGTATCATCTGTTAGTATAGAAAGCGCATATTCTACATTAAAAGTCAAATCTTTTAATAATGAAGTACCAAAAAATAAGCTGTTTACAAAATTCGATTTCGGTGTTACTCCATTATCATTTCCTGTATACACAATAGAATTCACATTGTCTTTAGCATAGAAGCCAATCCATCCTATTTTATATCGTTCTTTTTCAAAACTTGTTTTTATACCATAACCGAATCGCTCATAAATTGGAATTCCACCTAAAGCATCATCTTGATTTACTGCTTTCGACAACTGTCCTCCCATCAAACTCACTTTAAAAGGACTTCTTGGCGTTAATTCTAAACCGACCCCTCTAAAAGGAATTCCACTTAAAGTGTAAGGCGAAAAAGTCATACTTACATTCCCTATATAAGCTTTTGCCCATTTGTATTTTGGCATAATACAAATTCTATTAAAGTCAAACGGAGCCTTGTAACCTAGATTATTTCCCTGATTAGTCAGGCTGTAAAATATTGGAATGTTAAAGCTGAATGCACTGACATTCAAATTACCAGAAAGCAAATAACTAAATGGCTCACGAGAATTCTGCTGATTGGAATTATAAAATATCATATTGGCATTTACTCCCCCTGTAACTTTAAAATTAGGCTTATAAAAACTTTCTAAATCAACATCTTGTGAATAGCTATTTTTAGTTACTAAAAACAGTAAAACAACGAGAAGTTTTAACCAAAAAACTGTATTATTTATTTTCATTAATTGATTCCTCCTTTATTGTTTTTGTACTTTGATGTCGCATAAAATATAAGAACTGGTTCCGTTTTTTACCATGTATTTAATTTTGATTGCTCCTTTTCGTCCGTCTTGTGTTTTGAATAAAATTATTCTTGGATATGTAAAACCAAATTGCTGTTCTCCTGCCGCGCTGTAACTTATATTTAAAGCTTTTATTGAAGTATCATTTACCATTGCATCAAACTGTGCTTCTGTAAAGTTTAGTCCGCAATTACAGAGGTTTTGAGAGTTTACAAAAATGGTGCTTTGTGCATTTTTGAGTGAAAGAAAACCATAATTATTTACCTGATCTGGTGAAATAAATTTGTTATATGCCAAATTACCGTTTAGCCCTTGAAATACAATATCTATTAAATTGCTGTTCTGTTCATTGATTTCATTTGCTTTATATACTTGTCTGGTAACGGTAGAAAACATTGCTCCAATATTGTTATTGTTGTGTGCCGAGTTTATCCCTAATTTTATATTTGTTAAAATACGTAGGTTTGTATCTGGCTGGACTGTAACAATTGATTTAAAAATTTGATTTGTTTTATCATTCGAAGCTTCCAGAGTAACTTCATGAGTACCAACACTTGTAAAGATAACCGTTGGATTTTCTTCTGTAGATACTGACGGATTACCTCCTTGAAAAGTCCATTTGTATTTTACAGCACTAACTGATTTATTTGTAAAATTAATGGTTACCGGAGATTGGTAATCGTCATTTTCAAATTTTGGTTCATATGAAAATATACTCACTAATAAAGGTGCAACAACTATTGTTTTAGTTACTTTTTGAGATTCAACGCCATTAGAAACTGTTAAAGTAATTGTATGCTCTCCCGGAGTTGTAAAAATAATATTTGGGGGTGTTTTTCCGGAAAAAGATACTGGTATTCCTTCTTGAAAATCCCAGTTAAATGTAAGTCCTTCACCAAGAGTATTATTGTTTATAGATATCTCAACAGGCGGATAATTACTTTTTAAAACTTCAGGTGTAAAATCAATATTAATTCCGTCCCTAATCACAACTGTTTTGCTGATTTCTTTACTCTCTCCATCTGCATTTGATGCTTTAAGTTTTATGGTATAATTTCCTTGTTTATCATACAGGACTTCGCCTGGGTTTTTCAAAGATGAAGTACTTGGACTTCCTCCTTCAAAAGTCCATTCGTATTTATCTGCTCCAGTAATTTTACTTTCTATTTTAATGATAACGGGTACCGATTCTTTGTCATTAACATAAGATGTGGTAAAATCACCTTCTACAATTATAGAGGTTTCCTGATAACAAGAAGTTATTACAATAAATAGTAGTAAGAGTAAAGCTTTTTTCATGATGGTTATTTTAAAAACACTACAGCTTTTTAAAGCTGCAGTGTTTTCTATTAAAGCATTCTATTTGCTGCAATTATTTTTATAATCTTCCAATACCTTTATCAATCCTTCAAGTGTTTTAAAATCATAATTTTCAAATACTATCGAATCGCATTTCAGATATTCTGCAACATTTTTTTTCAGTTTATCGTCGCTAGATTTGTTGGTATACAAACCTTTTTCTTGTGTCGGAACTTTTAAAATAAAATCGGATAAAAGTAATGGATCGACCAAAACCATGTAACCATTTTGTTCATACAAAATTTTATAGAAGCTTGAAAAATCAAAACTTAACGAGTTTAAACTTCCAGCTGCTCCCAAAGTATTTCCTATCGTTTTTAACCCCAAGTAACATCCTTCGCTTCCGCCTTTATCAATACAGAATCTAACTCCGTTTTTTGATTTAAAAGTTTCTGTTTTTTCTCGACCTTTTTCATTAGTAAATTTTAATACAACTGTTTTACCGTAAGCTGTCATATCAGCCATTCCACTTGATGATTCTGATTTTATAGATTGGAATTCAGCAGTAATTGGTCCAGATTTTTTTTCGCTTTTTTCATTTATTACAAATCCGTTTTGTTCATAAATATTAGCTGAATTTGAACGCTCTGTTTTTATTTTTTCCTCAGTAACTTTCGCCTGTTCTGCTCTAATTGCAATTACTTCTCCTTTTCCCTGATGCTGTAGCGTATAACTATTCCCAATCAATACTCTTACAATATTCATCGCAGTAATATCTTTACTCATTTTGTATCCTATTGGATTTCCACTATTATCAAAAGCAACTTTTAATACCTTTTTATCAAAAGTGATCAATTCCTGATTTAGAAATTTATTGTAACCTGAAATCGTACCTCCTTTTCCAAACCACGTCCCTATTAAATAATTATCCAGATCCATCACTTCATACATTACCTCACCATTTGTTGCTGGTAAGGTTACTTCTATATAACCAATTCTTTTATCAAGCGGATCTTGATTTTTTGCTTTTATACTATAAATAACTCCTGCATCATCGATAGTTAATTGGTATGTATCTGCAACTTTATTTGCTTGATTTATTTCATTTTGAACACCTAGACGTTTTTCAGAAATGCCTGCTGATTCTCCATTTACAAACCCCTCAATAGTTTCCTTATTTAGTCCATCGTTTGTAAAAAAATTTCGCTCTAGTAATTCATAAATTATACTTCTATCGTAATTGAATGCACTAAATTTTCTGCTCTTGAAATCCATTTCGTTCAATTTTCCAGTTGTTTGATCTTTAAGTTCTATCCATGGTAATGTCAGGGAAGGTTCATTTGGAACAGTTTTCACCTCGGCAGTAACTGCATAAGTCTTATCTAGATTGTAAATGGTAAAAATTGGCTTTTTACCCTCAATATATCCTACTATTTTTTCATCGAGTTTTATTTCTCCTTTATCAATTTTTATTTTTTGGGCGTTATTACTTATTGAAAAAAGTAAAATTAATAGGGTTAAAATTTTTTGTTTCATGTGTTAATACTTTATTTTAAATTAGTTTATTTCATAAGGAATTACTCCAACAATCACTGTCTTATTGGATATTTAGTTTCGTAAAATGTGGTATTTTTGGTATTCTTAAACTTTGTAAGTTCTACAAAAAGGATATTAAAGCATTCTATTTAATTAGTTCTAAGATTTACTAATTATCTTTTTCTTAATTTATTTGGTTTGAAACTTATAAATAAGCTTCTATTTAGTTTTTTTATTATCTATTACTTCGTTTTAACTTTAACTAAAGCTTTGCGCTAACAAGCTAAATAATTAAAATCATTCCACTTCTATCCTTTCAAACTTTATAGATAACGGTTTTATGACATTCTCTTCAAATAATTTTATTTGCATATTTTTTTTATTAGAAAACCAACCAAAATCATCATTTCCTTTGCCATTTATGAAATACAGATTTAGCTTAACAGGCATATCTTTATCATTTCGTCCCTCATTTACCTTTAAATAATAGGTTAGTTTTTCTCCATTTTCAAATATTCATATTGTATTTATTTCTGAAGCGCCAAGAACCGAGTCTTGATAAGTTAGGTATATTGACTTATCAGAAATTGTTCTTAATTCATTTTTAAATTTTATAACAGATGTATTAAACTCATATACTTTCATTTAATTTGGAGAGCTTACAGAACCGTGAAAATAAAAATATGTCAAACCAAATAGTAGTAATTTATTTAATATGTATCCTGAAATAAAAATTATCATTAAATATTTTAATATTTTTCTCATTTTTTTTCTTTAAACAACCGCAGAAAATTTCTTGCGTCGTTATATACTTAAGCTCTTAATTTCTTTAGGGGGACAAATACGATCCTCTATATATACAAAATTTGTAACTAGAGTAGAATATTAAAATTACAGCAATTGACAATATTTAAATTCATTTTTTTTAATTATTATTTAAAAAAATCTTTTCTAGTTACTCCTTCTGGTAGCTCTAAAATTAACTATTTTCCTCTACTATATATTTTCGATAATACTTCAAAATATATAATGGAAAAAAAGCTACAAAAATTGGGAGATATATAAAAGTAAATGCTTCTTTCATCTTAAAATAAAATAGCTCTAAAAATATAATAAGACAGTAAGTAAATATTGGTATGAAAAAATAATATTTTTTAGAGTTTGTTTCATCAAAATATATTGATAAAGAAGAAACGAATAAAAAAGTATATGTTGGTAAAATATATAGAAGCATTACAATCTCAAACATTAATGACCGAGATTCTCCACGAAAATTTAAATCCACAAAATACAAAAGCAAAATTAAACCTATAAAATAATTAGACAATAGGTAAGATTTGCTTCTATATGAAATATATACAATAGAAATTAAAAAAAATATTTGTAAAATGTAACTTAACATAATTCATTATTTTATTGTTATAACAAATGCTTCAATTGTTTTTGAAGAACTTGGCAAGGATACAGCTCCACTAGATGAAGCAAATTGTTTAACAACTAACCTGTCAGTTCTTGTAACCTTTATCTGTGAAGGAGGAATTCCTTGTTCTCCTAAATATTTTACTGTATATTCCACTACATTTACAGCTCTTGATTCATAATCACTTAGAGCCTCATCTACTGTAGCTAATATTTTACCGTCAGCATAATATATAGGAACATATATAACTTTTTCATTTCGTAATTTAGCAATTTCGTAGTCTATAATTCCTTTCATTGAACATTTGCTTCTAACAATAAAATTAATCATCTTATCAAAAACAGATAAATTCAGGAGCAAATTATTTAATTTATATTTTGAAGCAATAAGCCAAGATAAATTCTGCACGTAAATATGGTACCAATCTGGTCTTAAAAAAATTTGATCGGGATAACCACCATCTGACTTAAAATGATCCCCTGTGTAACCTTCTTCTCCATACATTATAAAACCGCTTGAATCATTAGTAAGATATAGATCCTTTAAAGCCTCTTTTAAAGTTCTTCCTTTAAAAATTTCCTTTTGCTTTGATTCATTATTTAAAAATTCCAATCCGTCTCTTTGCAAATAATAATTAAAAAATTTAATCCAAGGTGTTATTTGACTTCCAAGTGTCGTTTCTGATTTTATCTTCTTCCAAGAATCTATATATTTTCTAATAGTAGTATCATCTGCTTCTTTTAAATTTAAATTCTCCTTCATATCTTGCGGTTTTAAATTTCCGATCCTAGTATGGGCATAAGTATCTCCAAAGCGATGTAATAACTCTCCTTGAGTTTTAATATCTTCGATTGGTGCATATAAAAATTTAATAGTTGTAAAAAATTCTTCAATTCCATGAAATCCTCCAGTTAATGAATGTATTTCTTGTTGTGGTCCCCCAGGATGGCCCCATGTATCATTTAACTCAAAATTCATGGGACTATGAATTGTAGTGTCTGGTGCTTCTGTTGCTGTTGCTAATTCTTTAGCTTTAGCTGGATTCATTCCTAACATCAGAGAAACTAAATAAACTGTAGAATAATGTCCATCCGTTTCATACTCCCCACTACTCTGACTCTGAAACGCATACAACCTAAACGCAGGATCATTGATTTGTTTCCAATCCTGATGATTTAAAACAATTCCTGAACTGTAATCCATTAACAAATCAGTACTTTTTTCTGCTGTTTTGTAAACTTCAAAAGGATGTTCTAATTTAAAAATTCCGTGGCCGAGTTCATGCGCTGGCGTTTTTGACAATGCAGTCTCAGAATTAAATACATACCCAAATTGTCCATTCAAACGCATATAACCTTGTTGTCCGGTGCTTGATGTTTTATTGGTAATAAAAAGTACATAGCTTGATTCTGTTGATTGATATAAACTGTTAATTTTTTGCTGTTCTGTACTATATGTTGAAGTAATTGTATTTTTTTCTGTTTGAATTGTATTACCAGATACTACACTGCTAATATTTATAACTGGTTGTTTTGTAAAATTTACCTTTACCCCAACTTTATTATAAATTACCTGAGTGTTTGAGATAACTTCATCAAGTTTGTTTTCAGAGATAGCATCTGTAGGAACTAAAGCAACATTTACTTCTTTTGATGAAATATGTACCAGCATAAAAGCTCCTATTACTTTCCATTTATCGCCTTGTTGTATGGTTGCTAAAACTTGCTCTTCGGCATACGTTAATTTACCATTTACAGTTAAAATGAAAGTTTTATCATTTCTTATTGCATCGATTTTGGCTCCACTTTCTGTCTTAAAAACAATACTATCTAATTTTATATTCGCATCAGCAAGACTTACTGTAGCCAAAACTGTATCACTCTGCCCGTTTACAACGGCTTTATAAGGCAATGCTTTTGTACCAACTTGTTTATACAGTTTTTTCAAACTTTCGGTGGCATTTTCAGGCATTATATCAAAAGCATATTTACTCTCATTACCTGAGAATGCAATAGATATTCCTTTGGCTGTAAACTCAGTCACCTCACCATTTTTATCTACTCCGTCTGTATTTGCAAGTGTTGATTTTCCGCCAACTGCTGGTTCATCTCCTTCGTTGCTTCCGTTTCCGTCCTTGTCTACAGTATAAATTTTTCCTGTATCATCTGTAATTACGGTATCTTTACCTCCCGGTATGGTAACTTGTTCCCCATTTTTACCGTTTACTACGATGTCTCCATTTGCATTAATGAAAATTTTGCCAATTTCAAACGGAACTTCTTCTTTTATTTTGCCACTTTGTCCTTCTCCTGTAAAATCTTCTACATCAACAACATTTTTCCAATCCGCATTATAACTTGTTTCTACTACTCCACTAATTAACTGATAATCTGTATTAACTACAATGTTATTAAACTCAACGGCAATTTTGGTGTCTTTTAAGTATGGTACAATAATATAACCACGGCCTGAATATGGACTGTTTTCTCCTTTTAATTCTAAAACTGTCACTGGGAAATCACCTGCTGTGAAAGTTTCACTCTGAATTAAGTTGGTAAGCGGTTTTTGGTTTTGAATATTAACTTTAGAAATAATTCCGCAATTGTAAGCCGGAACTCCATTAGTTTGAGTCGGCGTTGTGAAGGTGCTGATTCCTGAATAAGTAAACGACTGGATTCCCTCAGTTGCTGGATCACAGCTTGAACCAACTCGAAATTGATAGGTTACTCCGGGTTCTAAATTGGTAATTAAACTTTGTGTATTTAAACTATTTGTCGAAAACCATTGTGCATTACGAACATCTTGTTTTTTATATTGCAGCTGGTATTTAGTATGATCAGGAATTCCCTGCCAGGTTATTTTAACGCTGTTTGGTCCTTGTGCTTCACTTAATAAAAACGTTGGCGCAGCACAAGGTGCAGTATATTTAAACGAGTAGATTTCGCTGTAACCATCATTTTTAAAAACTGCATTTTCAGATAATCCTGTTGTTGAAATTGCCCTTACACGCCATACATATCGCATTCCCGGCGTAAGAATTGGCATGCCTAAATTATACAACAAAACAGTACTAAAAAGTGTTTCTTCGTACAAAAGTGGTGCCATCTGAAAGGCAAACTGCGGATCTAGTGTAGGATCAATCAGCTGTTTTAATTCAAACTTATACGAAACATTGGTTGCATTGGTTTGTCGCGGTGTCCAGGTAAACATAATATTCGGGAAATCGCTTGCTGCAATTTGCTCATTTTTTTGAGGTGTATTTAATAGTGGCGGATTATTTAGTATTAAATACAAACTAGCACAGCTTTTTTGCGAGATTCTTTGATTTGTGATGTAATCATACATCTCAAAACAAAAATTATACATCCCTTCTGGTAATCCATTTGCATACTGAGCTGCGGTAATCCCTTGTAGGTTTTCTAATCTAAATAAGGCAGAAATATCAGTATTTGTTAAAGTCTGAAGTTCACCTCCATTAATAAAAATTGGACGTTGCTGCATATAATCGCTGGTCTGCACATTAAGTCCATTACCTTGAATATATAGTTTTAAGCGAACCTGCCTGTTGTTTATTGAAATATCTAATGTATTTATTAGTAAACGCATTTTAGTATCCATGCTCGTAGCATAATCAGATATTTTTACGCTGTAAGGACTATTAAAAACTTGTGTTAATTGTACGGGATATAATTGCGCATAACTATTTAAACCAGAAAACAGTATTAGGATAAAAAGATATATTTTTTTGAAAATGTTTTTCATATTTTAATAGATGATAATTTTTCTAACAAGCGTTTGTAATTCTGTTTCTAATACTAAAATGTACATTCCGGACTGTAATGAGGTATTAAAATCGATTTCATACTTTTTCTTTCCTGAGTCTTTTTTCTGCATAGTAAATTTTCCTGTAGTAGAAAAAAGTCGTAAATTAATTGCAGTATTATTCTCCAGATTAACAATTGCTTTAAAATTACCGTTGCTAGGGTTTGGCCTCACGATAAAATCTATTATAGACTTTGGTGAACTGCCGGTATTTGGCAATGTGCTTCGTTTTTCTACTTTAATATTTTTATTGTAGATGGCAAAACATTCTCCTTGTGTTTGCTGTAAGCCAACGGTGTAGGTACCAATCTCGTTAAATTTGAGTATAATGTATTTTTCTTTTTGTTCGATTGTTTTTACTCCTTCAGGCAGTATCCATTTTGTACTTTCTCCAAAGGGATCGCTTACATTTACCAAAATAACTTCTTCATCCAGATAAGCCTGAGAGCTTAATAAAAATTCAGAACTTATAATTGCTTTGCTTGTCTTAATTATAATTTCGTCTTCACCTATACATCCTAAACCTGAGGTCACTTTTACATGATATGTTCCGGCTTTTGTTATACTTACTTTTGGCTGGTTTGATGTAAATCCATTTGTGGAAGTCCAGCTGTACTGTGCATTAGCATCTTCAATAGCAGCATCTAAATCTAAAACCTGATCGTTACACAATGTTCTGTCTTTTCCTAAATTAACTATAATTGGGTTTGGCTCTTTTAAAACAAATCTCTTTTTGTAAACGCAGCAGTCAGGACAGGTAATACTTACTTCATAATTTCCTGCTTTAAGATTATTTAAATCTTTGGATGTGGCACTGGTGTTCCATAAATAGCTGTAGGGTAAATTTCCTCCTGTAACATTTAACTGTATTGAGCCGTCGTTTGCTTTATAACAAGTTGGATTTTTGATTGTTTCTGTAGTTAAGATTCCTTTTGGATCCCCAACAAAAATACTTCCCTGCACAACACATCCTTTTGCATCTGTAACCAATACAAAATAATTACTTGTTGTAATATTCTCAATTTTTGCAGTTGTTTCTCCGTTCGTCCATTCATATGAATAAGGTGCTGTTCCGCCAGAAACATGAGCTTCTGCCCATCCATCATCTCCATTGTTACAGCTGGCATTTAATTTTGTAAACGTCAAATTTAGTTTTGCAGGCTGGGCGATGTACTGAACTGCATCAGTCTCCTTAACTAAAATATTATTTGTGTAAGTTCCTAACTTAATTCCATTAGCATCTTCGATATTCAAAGCATAAGTTCCTTCTGAAATATTTTCAATTGTTTCATCCTGATCGTTCCATATTTTCCAAGAACCATCGCTTTGTTTTTTCTTCCAAGTATAATAATAGGCAAGTCCGTTATTTTTATCGGCCTGTAACTGAATACCACCTTTTACATGTGCTGCCAAAATTCCATCCTGCGATTCATCTCTTTGATTGTCTTGAGGATTTATATCGGTTTCGTTTCCAAATTCATTATTTATATTACAAGAAATAGTTCTTACTATTTCGAATGTAACTGCAAGCGGATCCGGTTCTTCTAATATGATAATTGAATTTGAAATATTACAACTTGATTTATTTGTTGCTGCATCATAATTGGCATCATGAACATTTAAGGTGTATGTTTCCTGAGGGATTCCATTTAAAGAAATGGTATAAATGTCATTATTAAAACTAGTAGTTGCTGTCTGTATAACTCCTTTGCTATTTTTCCATTCATACCAATAGGAGTTATTTGCAGAAATAGTACCACCTGTAACTTCTACTACAATTTTTCCGTTTGTTGCTTTGTAAAAACTAGGATTTAAAACCTCACTATATTTTATTGTCAAAGGCGCTTTAGGTTCTGTAATTGCAACATTTTCCTGTGTTGTACAGCCTTTAGTATCAGTAATAAAGACCCAATATTCACCTGCTTTTAGAATAGTGTTTTTATCGGTTTCTGTCTCGTTTGACCATTTATAATCATAAGGTGGAGTTCCTCCGGTAACATTTGCTGTTGCCCAGCCGTCATTTCCTCCATTACAAAAAACATTTCCATTTGTTATGGTAACAACTAATTTTGGAGGTTCCTGCATAAATTGGGTCACATCAATTTCCTCTACAAGCTTATTATTGATATAAGTTCCCAACATAATCCCGTTTCTGTCTTTTACATTTAAGACATAATTTCCATGAGAAAGGTTTGAAGCTGTTTCTCCCGTAATGTTAAACAATGGCATCCAAGAACCATCAGCTTGCTGTTTTTTCCAATAGAAATAATAAGGCAATCCGTTATTTGCAGATGCTGCCAATGGAGTACCGCCTGTTACATGCGCTATTAAAATACCATCTTGTGATTCGTCCCGTTGCCCGTCTTGCGGATCTGTATCTTTATTATTACCAAATTCATTATTTGAATTACATGAAATAGACCTAATGATTTCAAAGGTTACTTTTAGCGGATCTGGTTCCTTCAAGGTTACTTTTGAATTCAGGATCGAACAGTTTTCAATTTGCCCTGATCCTTCGTTATAATTTTTATCTTTTATGGTCAATAAATAATCATTAGCAGGAACTCCATCTAACGTAATAATGTATTTTCCATCTAATAGTTCCGTTGTTGTTGTTTGAAGGACTCCGACTGCATTCTTCCATTCATAAATATAGGTACCATCATTGTTAGGAGTTCCTCCTGTTACTTCTGCAATAATTTTACCATTGCCAGCGCCTGAAAAAGTAGGAGATACAATTTCTTTATAGTCAACTGCCACTGGCAATTTCGGTTCTGTTAATATAATATTTCCTTTTATAAAACAGCCTTTTTTATCTGTAACTTCAACGAAATATTCTCCTGCTGTTAGCTGTGATATTTCATTATTATTTATGATTCCACCGTTAACATTATACCATGTATAGTTGTAAGGAGTCATTCCGCCCGATACATTTGCTTTTACCCAACCATTATTTCCACTATAGCAGGAAATGTTTCCGGTTTCAAATGATAAATTTAATTTTGCAGGTTCTGCAATTTCTTTTGCTGCCGGAATAGCCGTTACCAAATCTATAGTGTTATAAATTCCTTGTGTAATTCCATTAGCATCTATAATATTTACAGCATAATTTCCTTTTGAAAGATTCTGAGCAATTTTAGAAGTCTGGTCCTGTAAAACATCCCAAGCATTTACTGCATCATTATATTTTGACCAAACATATTGATAAGGTTCAATACCTCCAACAACTACAGCACTTAAAATCCCATCTGAAAATTTATCTGAATCTGTATCTTCATTTTCTGAGTTACAAGATATAGATTGTGTTTCTGTTAAGGTAATTGCAATTGACTGGGGCTGGATCAAAATTTGAGAAGATTCAATAACTGAACAACTCGTTTTATTTTCAGCCGAAACATAATTTTTATCTGTTACTGTTAATTTATATTCTCCTGCCGGAACATTTTCTAACGAAATAGTATAGGTGTTATCGATCGCATTATACTGGGCGGTTGTTACAAATTCTTCACCAGTGGTTTTTATCCACTTATAGTCGTATGATTTATCATCTTTTATCGTTCCACCACTTATTGAAGCTGTAATTTTCCCATTAAACGCTCCAAAAAAAGTTGGGTTTTGTCTGTAGGTGTAATTTACCGTTAAAGGTGATAACGGCTGATAAATAATTGCTTCGATAATTTTTTCTTCACCAAGCTGAATTTCTTCACCAACTAAAGTTTGAATTCTGGCAATACAGCCATGCATGTCTTTAACTTTTATTTTGTAAGTTCCCGGATTTAATCCATAAATGGTATATGATTTATTATTAGGGAAAGCTATCCAGCAAGCCCCATTATCTAATGAATAATAATCATTTCCTAAAACGTCACGGGTACCTCCGGTTGGAGTAATTGTTATGGCTCCATCATGAGATTCATAACATTGTACATTTTTAGCTTCAAATGTAAAATCTAATGGAAGAGGGGGAATTATTTCAAAATCTTTTTGATGTTCAGAATCCATCACATATGTATTAGCACCTTTCTTATCTGGTTCTTTATACCAACCCAATAATTTTATTCTGTACTTTCCTTTTGTAAAATTACAAGGTATTTCGTATGTTAAATTATTTTCGATTAAAATAGTTTCATCATCTTGAGTAGAGTAAATTACTTCTTTAATATTTCCTAAGTCATCTAACTCAGAAACTGAACATGTCAATGTTTCTCCTGCTACTAATTTTGAATTAAATTTTATTATAGCTCTTCCATCATTTGTATCAAAACATTTGGTTTGTTGAGCATCAACAGAGTCAATAGTTGGTGCTGATTTCG
This sequence comes from Flavobacterium sp. LC2016-13, assembly GCF_009707955.1. Lineage (GTDB taxonomy): Bacteria > Bacteroidota > Bacteroidia > Flavobacteriales > Flavobacteriaceae > Flavobacterium. The sequence continues at coordinate 129,928 of NZ_WMDQ01000004.1, forward strand.
CATATAATAATTCTACTGTAGTCCCGTAAGTATTGGCTCTCAAAGTAATCTTTTTACCTACAGCGTCAAAAGGTAAAAAGTCTTCACAATTTATATTTAATGAGTTTACTCCTTGATATTCATCAGGTAAACTTCTCCAAACATCAACCCAGCGCCATGAAAGCCCGACTCTAATACGTTCCTGCTCTCCATCAATATGATACATCCATTGAAAATACTTGTTATCAATACCTTTCATTTCTGGAATAACAATTGAACTTGCTGTACCTATAATATTATTATTAATATCAGGATTAGTTAAATTAATAACTGGATGTATATCGATGGTAATGTTACCAGATTGATTAAGTTCTAATGTAGAAAAATCGATGTATTTATAGAAATAATCTGTAGTAACCAAAAGAGAAGCATCGCTGTATTGAACACCTTTACACCCAAAGTTTCCTCTATCCCTTTTAGTAGTCCTAACAAACAACTCAGTAACTTTATCGTCTTCAGTAAAATAAAAAATATCAGATTCAAGTGACTGATCGGTTAATCCATGTCCATTGCCAGGATATGCAGCTGATCCTTGAATCAAGGTTTTATAACTATTTTTGATATCTTTATAAGCTATCCATTGTAACCCTCTTGTAATATCATCTCCACATGAACTCCCATCTGCACCTACTTGGCCAGTAATTTTTAAAGTATAAACGGCCTTTCCTGATAAATTTACCTGCGAAAAAACAAATCCCGAAACCAATAAAAAAAACAATAAGTAAATCTTCTTCATAAATCTTAATAAACAACAGTTAAAACTTCTTCTTTTGCAGGGTTGCTACTCTGTAAACTTGGAACCACGTGATACTCGTATTCCATATTTATTTTTAGATTTTTATCTTCAATAGTAAACACATCACTATTTAATTCCTTCCATAATGTGGGCGGAGCTCCTTTTACATTTTTATATATACTTAAACTGTTTATCTTGTCTTTGTTTTTGTTATAATCCCAAGTGAGCGTTATTTTTTTATTTTCTCGATCTGGTATACCTTGTAAAAATGAAATTACTTTTACTGGTGTAAAATCTAAAACTTGTATTGTTATTGTAGAATGATCTAGTGATGACCAGTTATTGCTTCTATCTTTAGCCAAAATAGCATACTGATATGTTTTTTTATTTTCTACCCTATCGTCTGTAAATTCTTGAATTGTGTCGTTTATCTGTTTTATTTCCAACCATTTTTCCTGTCCTTTTTCTCTTCTTCTAAGACTGTAACCTACGACATCTTCACTATAACTGCGAATCCATTCTAAGTGGACTTTCCCATCTTTATTAACATAATCTTTAAAAATTGGTGCTGCCGGCGGAATTTTATCCGGTTTATCTAAAACTAAAACATCAGATGGTTCAGAAATATTAAATCGCATATCTTCGGCAGCAATTCTATAATATACTTTACCGTTTGTCATTTTTAAACTAACACTATCTTTATAAGTAGTACCAACATATGATTTATGATAAATATCTACAAACTCTTCATCTGCATTATTGGCTTTTAAAATACGATAGCCTCGTAAATCTTTTTCCTGATTTGGTTTCCATTTTAGTTTTACCGTTCCAAGACTATCAATTATACCTTCCAGTCCAATCGGTTTTGCGGGAGGTATAGAATCTACAGGCTGTACCAGCATACTTTGTGAGGTTAAACGCTGATTATTTTTGCCTACAACTGATATTGTAAAGTAGTTAGATGGAAATAAATCTTCTTTGTAATTTAATTTTCTCTGCGATGGAGGGATAATTTTAGAAACTACTTTATAAGGTCCTTTATCATTGTCTGCTAAGTTGATTTCGTAACCTTGAATAAAACTTTCTGATTCTTTTGGATAATCCCATTCTAAATTAACTTCATTAGAATTAACGATAGTGTAGTCAATTAATCTGGCTGAAGTAACTACAGCATCCACGCCTTTAACTGTAATAGGTTTTGTTACTTCTCCCTTTTCTCCAAAAGAAGTTATACCATATAATCTATAGTGATATATTTTATCGTTGACACTAAGTGTATCCACATAATACATTGTTTTTGATGGATGATCTTCTTTATCGTTTAAATTTACAAGCGCTGTATTTGATATTGGTGCATAACTTATTCCGTCAGAGGATTTTTCTACCATAAAAGAAGTATAAATTCTTTTGAAAGTTTCGTAATCCCAGGAAAGGATTACTTTTTTATCATCCGGAACTGCAATAAAATCTGTCGGCGCTGGCAACACACTATAATCTTTTAAACCAATAACATAAGACGATTCTTTTACTTTTGGATTTTCGAAAACACTAACCTGATAGGCATAAACTTCATTCTTTTTTACATTGGTATCAACAAATCCCCAGCCTGCTTTTACCGCTCCTTCAAAACTCATATCGGCTGCGTACAAAGCAAAAGTGTATCGCTGATCCAATTCATCAGCCATATTTACAATTTTTGACAACTCTCCTTCTTTGGCTGCGGTCACCTCAAAACTTTCTCCATAAATGGATTGTGCTATAATAGCCGCATTACTATCTTTTTGTACTAAGTCCAGCCAAGAGTCTAAAGGTTCTGGCACTAATGGCTTTAGCGTAAGTAGTGTTTTTTCAGGTTTAGGTAAAATAATTCCATCCCGCAATACAGTTGTTCTGGTAATTATAAATCCTTTTTTATTTGCTTTTTGCCACTCAATAGGAGAATTTATTGCCCAGCGGATTAAAATTTTATCTTTCTGGGCTCTGGTATTAACCATGACAGTCGCAGGTTTAGTTTGAGAATATGATAATGATATAAATAGTAAGGATAATAAAATGAGTGTTTTTTTTGCCATTATGCAATTGTTTCCATATGAAAAAAGCAAACACTTCAAGTGACCATGAAGTATTTGCTTTTTCTATTTGTATTTTTTAATATGTGTACTGAGTAGTTTGTGTTGAAATAGAATTCCCACTTTGGTAACTTTCTACTTTTTCTGTTGGATAATCGTTTGCATCATATTTATAACTATATGTTGTTATACTTGTACTAATTTTATCTCCTGATCCTGAAGTAGAAGTTTTCTTAATTACATTATTAACAAGTGTCTCATCGTCTAATAACAAACCTAAACCTGTAACATTTTTTAAAGGATGTTTTTTAGTATCGTACTCATATACATATGAACTTTCGTCTCCATAATAAGAAACTTCAAGCTTTACTATATTACCATCTTGTAATGTGTATTTTCCTGTCGCTCCATATTCTTGTTCAACCCCTGTTTCAACAATACCTCTGAAATTGTCATAAATAACGGTTCCATCTGCATTATGAACATATCTTGTTTTATAGTAGTATTTAGCATTAGTATTTTTTCTAATACTACTCGTCAGCTTTCCATTAGTGTAACTGTATTCTGTTGTTAAATCAACTTTACCATTAGTATCAAGTTCTTCTATTTTTGTTATGTAGTCTCCAGTATAAGTATACTTAGATACCAAACCATCTTCTGTAATACTAACTATTTTATTTCCATTATATTCATAATTTATAGTTGAAGAACTTCCATCAATCTCTATATCTGTTATTTTTTTTACTAAAATTGAAGAAACTGGCTCAGATGACTCAGACTCATTGTTATCATCTTTAGAGCACGAGGCAAACACAAGTAAAACGGCACTTAATAAGCTTAATAATTTTTTCATAATTTTGATTTTAAATTAATTGGCTAATTTAGAAATCAAACCATGAGCCAACACTCCATTAAAAATTTAAATTATAACAAAATAAGACTTATTAAATTTTTGTTAATTTTTTTTTCAGTAGTATACATAAAAAAAACGCTAAGAAAATTTCTTAGCGTTTTTTGTTTTATTAATCTAAAACCAAACCTATTTGGCCGTCATCATCTAGTTCTGTCTCTACCGATTCATCATCTTCGGATAATTCCGGTTTTTCAGGAATTTCTTCTACAGGTTCCTCGTAAGGTAACGGATCAAGTAAGTTTACTTGTTTCAATTTATCAGTTGTTAATTGATTTCCTAAAGCTTTAAAACCTTTTACAGCTATAAAATCTTCAATATCAATATGCAAATCTTCTTTTTGAACTCCTTTTACTTTTGTAAAAACTAATTGTGCCACCGGGCGATAATCTGTTGATACAATTTCTAATTGAGAGTTTGGATGATCTGTAATGAAACTTTCTTCTTTATTTTCGGTTTCAACTAAGAAACGTTTCAAGAAATAACGTTCTTTTTCTCCGTCGTAATAAATAGCCGAAATTGGTTTTTTAGGTTTCCATTTTTCCAAAACAATCATATCTTCATCAAAATGCGTTGATAATTCCGGAATGATAACTTTCAACTTACCAGACTGACTGATAATCAAAATTTTATCACTTGGTTTAAATTCTCCTAATAACTCTCCTCTCGCATCAACGTTTAAACGTTTTACAGTATCGTCAAACCAAACTTTTCTTGGTAATAAAGTCGAAATTCCTTTCTCTTTTAATTCGATTTTCTTGATTGGATATTTAGTCACTAAATTTCCTTTTGAAGCTCTTCCTTTAATGGCTAACTTGGCAAAATCAATATCGAATTTCAATTTTTTGATTGTTCCAACCTGACGTAATAAAATCGTAATTACTTCTGCTTCTCCATTCGGATTATGAGAAAAATAAACGACTTGCGATCCGGCTGTTTCATTGGTCAAATCATACGGTTTATCACGCGTTACACCGGTAACATTGAAACGTTTGATATAAGAAGGTCCCGATTTTCCGTCACGATAAATCATGTTGTAAATCGTACGCTTATCACTTTTATCAAAAATAGCAACGTGAATAATATCTTTTCCAACAAAAGTCTTTGCATCAACTTTCGTAATCATCATTTTTCCATCGCGTAAAAACACAATTACGTCGTCAATATCAGAACAATCGGTAAGATATTCATCTTTTTTAAGACTTGTTCCAACAAATCCTTCTTCGCGGTTTACATACAATTTTGTATTACGTAAAACCACTTTTGTAGCCTCAACATTATCAAAAACACGAAGTTCTGTTTGACGTTCGCGGCCTTTTCCGTATTTCTCTTTTAATTTGGTAAAGTATGCAATGGCAAAATCAGTTAGATTTTCCAAATTATGCTCTACTTCCTTCATTTCATCTTCTAACTTGGCGATAAAATCATCCGCTTTATCAGAGTCGAAACGCGTAATACGAATCATCGGAATCTGAGTCAGTCTTTGTAAATCATCATCGTTAATTTCTCTGACAAATGATTTTTTGAAAGGCTCAAAACGATCGTATAAATATTTATAAAGCGATTCTCTGTCCGAGTATAATTTGAAATCAATGTACATTTCTTCACGAATGAAGATTTTTTCTAAAGTAGAGAAATGCCATTTATTTTTTAATTCTTCTAACTGAATTTCTAATTCTTGCTTAAGCAGATCAACCGTTCTGTGGGTCGAAATTTTCAACATTTCAGAAACTCCAATAAACAATGGCTTATTGTCTTCAATAACACAACCTAAAGGCGCTACAGAAGTCTCGCAGGCTGTAAAAGCAAACAAAGCATCGATTGTTTTGTCTGGAGAAACGCCCGGGAAAAGATGAATTAAAATCTCAACATCGGCAGCGGTATTGTCTTCGATTTTCTTGATTTTGATTTTGCCTTTATCATTGGCTTTCAAAATACTGTCAATCAAAGTCGTGGTATTGGTCGAAAACGGAATTTGCGTTATCACCAATGTATTTTTGTCTAATTGGGCAATTTTAGCACGCACACGCACACGCCCACCACGTAATCCGTCATTATAATTAGACACATCGGCAATACCTTGTGTCATGAAATCAGGATATAATGTAAAGGCTTTTCCTTTTAAAATCTTGATTGAAGCATCAATCAATTCATTAAAATTGTGAGGTAACACTTTCGTGGATAGACCAACCGCAATTCCTTCTGCTCCTTGTGCCAAAAGCAACGGAAACTTTACCGGAAGATTGTTTGGTTCTGCACGACGACCATCATACGAAACACCCCAATCGGTAATTTTTGGAGAATATAAAACCTCTAAAGCAAATTTAGATAAACGTGCCTCGATGTAACGAGAAGCCGCAGCTCCGTCACCAGTTAAAATATTACCCCAGTTTCCCTGACAGTCAATTAATAAATCTTTTTGTCCAATTTGCACCATGGCATCACCAATACTCGCATCTCCGTGTGGGTGATACTGCATCGTGTGCCCAACAACATTGGCAACTTTATTATAACGACCATCATCCAGCTCTTTTAAAGAGTGCATAATACGACGCTGAACCGGTTTAAAACCATCTTCGATAGCAGGAACTGCACGCTCCAGAATTACGTATGAAGCATAATCCAGGAACCAGTCTTTGTACATCCCTGTTACTTTCGTAATAACGTCTTCGCCTTCTTCTTCCTGATTTTCGTAAAAATGCTGGCCTTCAAAATGCTTGGCATCTACGTTGATAATTTCATCGTCATCTCCATCCTGATTTTCATCAATCGGATTTTCATCTGAATTATTCTCGTCGTCATTTGGAATTATGTTATCGTCTTCTTCGTCTTTCATTTATTTATATTCGAAAATTATAAATTTAAATTTGTTGTGATAAACTTTGATTTAACTCAAGTTTGATATTCTTTAATTCGAATTGTACTGATCTAAAATTGTATTTTTCAAAATAAAGGGTTTTAATTCTTCATAACTAAAAAAAACATTCATTTCTCCAGATTCTAAACCAATCAGCTCCTGCGGCGTATAAGAAAAAACAATTCCTGTAGGTAAAATATAAAAATTATCGGTTATTAATATTTTATCTTCTAATATTTCATTTGCAAAATATGCCTTAATTTTATTTTCATATAAAGCGATAAATTTTTTATCTTTTGTGTTTATTATATTTCCAATAGCAATAGCAGTACCTGTTTTTACATCATAATTATCATATTCTGTATGAACTGAACCATGAGCTCCTCCCGTATAATGGTATGAGAAATTAGAAACAACGTAAACATTAGAGTCTATAAAAACCGGTGATACAATGGTCAAATTCTCAGAACTATAATTCTCGTCATCATTTTTTGATTTTTCAACCTTAAAACTATGTTTCCATTTTTTATAATTCTTAATGCTTACAGGATCTGTATTTAAATACTTTAATTTTGTTTCGAGCATATCAAAACCTGCATCATTTGAAAGAATTTCAGCAAAAAAAGTATAATCTCTCGATGGCGTAAATTCTTCTGGTGCTTCTTCTTTTTTAAAGGCATCTCTGGAATCGAATAGTGTATAATCTATTTCATCAAAACATTTGTATGCCGGAAATATTTTACTTGGAAATATTTTAAAACTCTTTTTACCCAATGAAACTTCTATATACATTTCATCTGTTGACAGCTTATATAATTTAAGCTTACAAGCTGTTTTATTAGCATCAATACTATCAATGTTTGCCGCATAATAATCCTGTTTTTTATCCTTAGTAAAATAACAGCTAAAAATTTCTTCTGCTCCATCGATATAAAAAGTTGCTGTTTTTGAGTATCCTCCGTATTCGATTTCCAATTGGTTCGAAAGATGCAGCTGTATCTTTTTATTATCATTTATTATTCCTTCAAAAGAATATATAAATGGACTTTCCAGCTTTAATGTATCCTCCTCTATTACAACAGTATTTTCATTTATTTTGTAAATTAAACTATCGCTGTTTTTTTCAATTTTAATTTCACTTACAGGTTTAGAAACTACTACTGATTTTTTCTCATCATTTTTTGACTGACAGGAAATAAATACGACAATTAATAAACCCAGAATACTTTTTCTCATAAACTTAAACTTCTTCAACCGTGTCTAATTCAACCTTCAAATTCTTTATGATAAATTCTTGTCTGTCCGGAGTATTTTTCCCCATATAGAAAGACAATAATTGCTCTATCGAAGTGTTTTTATCCATCATAATTGGGTCAAGACGAATTGTTTCTCCAATGAAATTTTTGAACTCATCCGGCGAAATCTCTCCCAAACCTTTAAATCGGGTAATTTCCGGTTTTGGTTTTAGTTTTTCGATGGCATCTCTTCTTTCTTCTTCAGAATAACAGTAGATCGTTTCTTTTTTATTACGAACCCTGAAAAGTGGCGTTTGCAAGATATATAAATGTCCTTCTTTTATTAATTCCGGGAAAAATTGTAAAAAGAAAGTAATCAACAATAAACGAATGTGCATTCCGTCGACATCGGCATCGGTTGCGATTACGATATTGTTATAACGTAATTTTTCCAATCCGTCCTCAATATCTAAAGCAGCTTGCAGTAAATTGAATTCTTCATTTTCGTACACAATTTTTTTCGTCATTCCGTACGAATTCAAAGGCTTACCACGCAGACTAAATACGGCTTGTGTATTTACATCGCGTGATTTGGTAATTGATCCGGAAGCCGAATCTCCCTCGGTAATAAAAAGTGTACTTTCTAAGTTTCTTGGGTTTTTTGTATCCGGAAGATGCGCGCGGCAATCTCTTAATTTTTTATTATGAAGATTGGCTTTTTTTGCACGATCTGTCGCTAGTTTACGAATTCCTGATAATTCTTTACGTTCTCTTTCTGCCTGCAAAATTTTACGCAATAATGCTTCTGCCGTTGGAGGATTTTTATGTAAATAATTATCTAACTTGGTTTTGATAAAATCGTTTACGAAAGTACGAACAGAAACCGGTGGCGTTCCGTCATCAGATCCCATATCCATCGAACCTAATTTGGTTTTGGTTTGAGATTCAAAAACAGGTTCCATAACCTTGATGCTAATTGCACTCACAATCGATTTACGAACATCAGAGGCTTCGAAATTTTTATTGTAAAACTCGCGAATGGTTTTTACAATCGCTTCTCTGTAAGCTGCCAAGTGTGTTCCTCCCTGTGTGGTATTCTGACCGTTTACAAAAGAGTGATATTCTTCACTATATTGTGTTTTACTGTGCGTTAAAGCGATCTCAATATCATGGTCTTTTAAATGAATAATTGGATATTCAAGATCTTCTTCGCTAATGGTTTCTTCTAATAAATCTCTAAGACCGTTCTCAGAAAGGTATTTTTCTCCGTTGAATATAATCGTTAAACCGTTGTTTAGATAACAATAGTTTTTGACCATTTTTATAACATATTCTAAACGGAATTTGTAGTTTTTGAAGATCGTTTCATCTGGCGTAAAAGTTACTTTTGTTCCTTTACGTTTCGTTGTATCAATTACATCTTCTTCTAAAACCAGATTTCCACCTGAAAATTCTGCTGCTTTTTGTTTTTCATCACGAACAGATTCTACACGAAAAGCGCTCGAAAGTGCATTTACGGCTTTTGTTCCGACTCCGTTTAGACCAACTGATTTTTGAAAAGCTTTAGAATCATATTTTCCTCCGGTATTCATTTTAGAAACAACATCGACTACTTTTCCTAACGGAATTCCACGTCCGTAATCACGAACAGAAACCGTTTTTTCTTTGATCGTTACCTCAATTGTTTTTCCGGCTCCCATCACGAATTCATCGATACAGTTATCTAAAACCTCTTTTAAAAGAATATAAATACCGTCATCTGGTGAAGATCCATCCCCCAATTTTCCGATATACATCCCCGGTCGCATACGAATATGTTCTTTCCAATCGAGTGATCGAATATTATCTTCGTTATATTGATTTTGCTCTAGCATAAATGAATTAGGATTTTTGGCTAATGTACCATTTCTCTATAAAAAATGAAAGCGTATTTTTTTTTTGTTATGAATAATAACAGCTTTGAATTCTATTTAAATTGATTTTAAAAAAATACAGCCGATAAAAATATAAAAAATCAGACTTGTTACAAAAAAATACTATTTGATTCCGAGAACTTGTTTCGCCAAAGCAATCATTTCAGGCGTTCCCGTATTTTTATTTTTCTCATCAGAAAGTTTTACAACGCCTTGCCAATGTGTATTATCTGGCTTTGTATCTGTCAATTTAATGACCATATTCATCGCCGGAAGACCCACATCATTGGTAAAATTGGTACCGATACCAAATGACATTTTGATTTTGTCTTTACAGAAATCTGAAATAGCTTTTACTTTTTCAAAATTGAGGGAATCAGAAAAAACAATTGTTTTCGATTTTGGGTCAATTCCCATTTTGATATAATGCGTAACTACTTTTTGAGCAAACTCTATCGGATCGCCGCTATCATGACGAACGCCGTCAAAAAGCTTGGAGTATTTTTTATCAAATTGATTGAAGAAAACTTCTGTAGTATACGTGTCTGTTAAAGCAATTCCGAGATCTCCTCCGTAGACTTTTGTCCAGTTTTCGAGACTGATTAAATTCGCCATTTTAAACCCAAATTGTGCTGCATGAAACATAAACCATTCGTGAGCATGTGTACCCAATGGACGTTTATTGTTAACCATTGCAAAATGAACATTGCTTGTTCCGATAAAACTTTGCGAACCAAAAGTATTCAGGGTTTCATTGACTAAAACATGAACATCGTAAGAATGACGGCGTCTTGTGCCGAATTCTAAAATTGAAACTCCTAAGGAATTATAATTATCTATTTTAGTTTTCGTAAGACTTTTAATGGCTTCATCATTCAATCGAATTAGAAGATTGGCTTTATAAAAAAGTTCTGAAATTAATGCCATCAAAGGTACTTCCCATAAAATAGTGCGATACCAAAAACCTTCTATCACTACTTTTATTTCAGTTCCTTCCTGCGTGATATGAACTTCAGACGGATCATAATTATATCCTTGTAAAAAATCTAAATATGTTGGATCGAGGTATCTGCAATGATGCGATAAATAATGTTTTTCGTCTTTTGTCAATCGCAAATCTGCCATTGCATCAACAGATTTTCGAAGTAAATCTGCAAAACCTGGCGGAAAAACATGTTTGCCTCGATTGATAAAAGCGTAACGCACTTTTGCTTTTGGAAAAAGTTTAATTACGGCATGCTGCATCGTAAATTTATAGAAATCATTATCTAATATTGATTTCAAAAAAGTTGGTTCCATAAAACAAATTGCTATATTTTTTTCAAATCCGTGAACTGCTAAGATACGTCAATTCGACAAAATAAGAAAATGATATAAATCAGATTTGCAAAATAATTCTTACTTAGGTATTACTTTAAAAGCCATAAGACCGCTTCCATCAAGTAAGAAAGTGATAAATCGACCTAGTTTTCTATAATATGTAATTTGAAATTCAAATACCCCATTTTTTACTTTTAGATTTTCAATCTCAACACATTCTTCTTTTTTATTTAGATAATAAAGATTTTCTAATCTTGAAATATTCTTAATTTTAAAAGCTATTTTATCACCGTCATTTGCCTGAATAACACCGGAAAAAGGCATCAGCACTTCACATTCTCCTGCTATAAAGTCATTGTAAATAAGTGGCCCATTCAAAAATGCATCTTTGTTTCCTGTGTTCTGGGAATACATCGCTGAATCTGGAAAATGTTTGGCGTAGAAATACTTAGGATCCATATCAAAATAAATTGGCGTAAATTCCCGTCTAACTATTCTCTTTTTTTCATCATAATAACCCTGTCCCCAAGTAGCATCAAGTAAAATCCATTTTCCATCAATCTGAACTGTATTCCATGCATGATTAGATCCTAATCTTCTTCTCCCAATATCATTCAGCATTGTTTTAGAATCTCCCGTTATTACCTGACATTTTAATCCAACTAATGAAGCTAAATGTGCATACAAAAGTGAAAATCCTGCACATACCGCTTTTCGTGATCTAAATGCTTTTTGTGTTGTATTCGCTTTTCCTAATTGTATTTGTTTTGCTCTGTCAGATTCATTTTTAGAACTGTAATCTTTAGGTTCCGGAGGATTTAAATATGTTTCTAAATCATAATTTAAATTCAGTGCAACCCAACTGTAAATGGCTCTTGCTTTATCGTGTTCTGTTGTAAAGTCTTTTTGGATTCTTTCTGCCAATTTTTCCGTATTTTCAAAATCTGGATATTTTAATACGATACTATCGATTGCATTATACTTTTGAGAATAAGATAAATTTATAAAAATAACATTCAGGAAAAGAAATGCAAAAACGATGTTTTTTATTGTCATTAGTGGTATTTGAATTGGAATAGTTTTAGGAGTAAATATATCCTTTTTATTCCTTTATTTCATATCAACTTTAAAAGAAACAATACTATTTGTATCCAGAAAAAAAGTAATATAATCACCTATATTTTTATCGATAATAATTTGAAATTCCAAACCATCTTTTCTTTCTTTTCCATTGCTAATTTTAACAGGCTGATTTTTTCTGTTCAAATAATAAAATTGATCCGATTTTGAAATGTTCTTGATTAAAAATGTGATTTTTTCTCCGGTTTTAGCTTCGATTATGCCAGATTCCGGTTCTTTAATTTTATGATCGCCTTCAATTGCTTTATTATAAAGTAAAGGTCCGTTTAGAAAATCTTCTTTGCTTAATTTATTCCCTAAATAAGAACCTGAATCAGGAAAATGTTTTGCAAAAAAGTAATCCGGATCAGTATCAAAATAAACCGGCGAAAAATCGTTTACCATTCGTCCTTTATTGTTATCAAAATAACCCTGACCCCAGGTTACATCTATTAAACGCCATTTTTTATCAATTGAAACTATATTCCATGCATGATTTGAATCTAAATCTTCACGTCCAATATCATCTAATCTTGTTTTAGAATCGCCTTTAATTACCTCACATTTTAAACCTGTTAATGAAGCTAAATGCTGATATAAAGCTGTAAAACCTTCGCAAACTGCTTTGTGTGATTTAAATGTATTTTGTGTGAGTTTATCTTCGAGTTGCTGAATTTTCTTCTGTTTTTCAGCTTCATTACGATAACTAAATCCTTGTGATCTTTGAGGTTTTAAAAAAGCCGCATAATCATATTTTATATTAAAGGCAATCCAGCTGTAAATTGCTCGCGCTTTATCGTATTCAGAATTAAAATCTTTTCCGATTTTTTCTGCTAATTCTTCAGTGGTATTAAAGCTTTTTGGATATTTTAAAACGATCTTATCTACTGCACTATAGTTTTGTGCAAATGAAGAGTATAAAAAAATAACGTTGATAAAAAGGAATAGAAAAATGGTCTTTTTTGTTGTCATGAAATTAAAAACTGGCTTTTATAATATCTTTCAATTCTTTATCTAATTCGGCATTAGAAATTTGATTTTTTTCCAAATCAAAATTGGCATTAAAAACGGGCAATGAAAAAGTGGCTTTTATTTGCGCACCATATCTTGGTAAGGCATTATTGGCAATTTCCAGTACTGAAGCTCCGCCTCTTGCGCCTGGTGAAGTTGCTAATAATAACATAGGTTTTTGCTGAAAAACTTCTTTCGTAATTCTGGAACTCCAATCGAATAAATTTTTAAAAGCTGTTGAATAATTTCCATTATTTTCGGCTAAAGAAACTACCAGAATATCTGCACTTTCTAATTTTCTTAAAAATGCTTTTGCAATTTCATGTTGTCCAATTTCCTTTTCAAGGTCAACACTAAATAATGGCATTGCATAATCATTCAAATCTAAAACTTCAACTTCGGCATTTTCGAATAAACCTGCAGCGTAAGTTGCTAAATGTTTGTTGATGGAATGTGTGCTGTTACTTCCTCCAAAGGCTACTATTTTCATGGTTTCTCTTTTTGTAATTTATCTTCTATTGGTTCTTTTTTCGGCTCGTTGATTTCGTAAATCTCTTTTGCTATTTCTACTGAGTATTCATTCGGGTAAATATTACCACCGTAAGATTTTGCATATACTTTGGTAAATTCTGCTCCAAAATAAAGAATAATTGCCGAATAATAGACCCAAACTAAAATAATAATTACAGAACCCGCTGCACCGTAAACAGAAGCAACAGTTGAACTGCCTAAATAAAATCCGATGGCAAATTTACCAATCATAAAAAGTATAGCCGTAACGGTTGATCCTATAAAAGCATCTTTCCATTTTATTTTTCCATCCGGTAATGTTCTGAAAATAATTGTAAAAAGAAGTGTAATACTGGCAAGTACAATTACTATATTGACTATATAAAACAAATAAACGGTGCTCTCAGGAAAGTAAACCTTTAGACGTGAGCTAATTAAATCTAATGTTGTATTTAGCAAAAGACTGACTAACATTAAAAAACCTACTGAAGCAATCATTGAAAACGACATTAATCGATTTTGAATAAATTTTTTGACACCTTTATCAGGTTTGGCGCGTAATCCCCAAATAAAATTTATAGAACTTTGTATTTCGGCAAAAACTCCGGAAGCACCAATTAAAAGCATCACGATTCCGAATACGGTTGCAAAAACATTATCTCCAGATAATTGGACATTTTTTATAGCTTCCTGAATCTGAATTGCGGCACCATTTCCAACCAGTCCGTTGATTTGCCCATAAAGCTGTCCCGTAACGGCATCTTCACCAAAGAAAAATCCACAGATTGTAATGATTATAATCAATAAAGGCGGTAATGCAAATATCGTATAATATGATAATGCGGCACTAAGTTTAATGGCGTTATCATCATTAAATTCTAAAAAGGTATTCTTTAAAAGAAACCATGATTTGGAGAATATACTTTTGACTTTCACGATACTTTTGGTTTTTAGATATACTCTCAAATTTACGCAATAATGAAAAAATGTCAATTCTCGCTTTTTTGGCAAATCTTACATTTTTACCATGTTTTTGAAATTTAAATATCGTTTTGTTAAATTAATGCATAATCCCTACGGGATAATTTTACGTGTGATAATTAATTTCTACCCTATTTTACTCCTAACGGAGTATAACGAAATTTAATATCAGATAAATTTCTTTCTCTTTATTTTTTTAATGTCAAAAATTAGACCTCTGCAAGAAATATTTCGTAGAGAATTAATATTGGTAAAAAACTAATAAACATGAGATTGTCTAGTAGGGACTATATATTTTTAGAGGTAATTATTGATAATGACAAAATATCCCTTTATCATAAACCGTCCATAAACATGCTTTTTGATTCGCCGCTTTTAATGCACAGTTTGCCCAGGTATTACAAGTATAAAAAAGGCTATAACTTCCTTTGGCCTCATAAAAAGCATCTTTTTTCCCGTAGCTGTGCCCTTCTATCCATTCCGGATTTGTTGGATTATTAAAACTGTCTGAAATATAAGAGACTAATTTTTGATAATTTTCTTTGGAGACTAAAATACGTTTGCAATCTTCGCCTTCACGAAGTTGTTTGAAAAATGTGGTATGCATTGCCGATGAACTTACTCCAAATACGGCTTTGAGTGCTGTGCTTGCTTTTAGATCTGACCATTCCGGAGTATCGAGATAAAAACCTTTATCGCCCCAACCGAAAGCTATAAAATTCATCAGTGAATCTTTTGATTGGGTTTGGTTAAACTGAATTTGATTTCGCCAGTCTTTGATTTCATTTTTTATAGGAACGACAATATCGGTGTGAACGCCATTTGAGAGAATGTAAATTGGAATTGCGTTTTGTTCTTCGACCTTGGCAATATCTGAATTGACGGTGATTTTAGAAATCAGATAAACGGATAGTACATACAAAACAAGAAAACTGAAAATTCCGAAAAGTGTCCAGCCTAAAAATTTGAAAGTTTTTTGTAGCATTTTGATTGTTTTTTTTAAATTAGTTATTGGTTGGTTTTTCTGTAACCAATTTTTGAGCCAAAATTTTGTTTGCTGAAAAATGATACACGGATTTTACGAATTCGTTTTCGCGAAAGCGCGGATTTACACAGATTTTTTTATTCTCATTTTTTGTCAGGCTGACGTTTTTAAACATAAAAAAACTGCTGAATTCCTCCAGCAGTTTTTTCTATATTCTTGACTCTTTGTTCTTTCTTCTAAAATCTCTAAAAAAAAAATTAAACGTTAAAACGGAAATGCATTACATCACCATCTTTCACAACATATTCTTTTCCTTCTACTTTGAATTTTCCTGCTTCTTTTGCTTTTGCTTCTGAACCGTATTGAACGTAATCTTCGTATGAAATAACTTCGGCACGAATGAATCCTTTTTCAAAATCAGTATGGATAACTCCGGCTGCTTGTGGCGCTGTAGAACCAATGTTGATTGTCCAGGCACGAACTTCTTTTACACCAGCAGTAAAGTAAGTTTGTTGCTTTAATAATTTGTAAGCTGCACGAATTAAAACTGATGCTCCAGGCTCAGTTAATCCCATATCTTCAAGGAAAACCTGACGCTCTTCGTAGCTTTCTAATTCTGTAATATCAGCCTCTGCTCCTACTGAAAGAATAATAACTTCAGCATCTTCATCTTTTACTAATTCACGAACCTGATCTACATATTTGTTTCCGTTTACTGCTGAATTTTCATCAACATTACAAACATATAAAACTGGTTTTGCAGTAATTAATTGAAAAGATTCCATTAAAACTTCTTCATCATTACCTTGAGGTATAATTGTACGAGCTGATTTAGCTTGCAACAATGATTCTCTGATTCTGTCTAAAAGTGCTTTTTCAGTTTGTGCTTCTTTATTTCCTGTTTTAGCAGCACGATTTACTTTTTCTAAACGTTTTTCAACAGTTTCTAAATCTTTTAGCTGTAATTCGATATCGATTGTTTCTTTGTCACGAATTGGGTTTACATTTCCGTCAACGTGAACAATATTATCATTATCAAAACAACGTAAAACGTGAATGATAGCATTACACTCTCTGATGTTTCCTAAAAACTGGTTTCCAAGACCTTCACCTTTACTTGCTCCTTTTACCAAACCTGCAATATCTACAATATCTACGGTTGCCATTTGTACGCGTTCTGGTTTTACCAATTCTTCTAATTTATTGATTCTTGGATCCGGAACGTTTACAACACCAATATTAGGTTCGATTGTACAAAACGGAAAGTTCGCACTTTGCGCTTTTGCGTTAGATAAACAATTAAAAAGAGTCGATTTTCCAACATTTGGTAATCCTACAATTCCTGCTTTCATATGTAGATAATTTTTGTTTTTTATTGATTTCGACCCTTGAAAACACTAAGATTATTAATTATGAATCAATTATTTAGCATTTAACTTAATCGAATTGTGATCGTTTTTTCCTATAATTTTTATTTTGCCAAAATGATACATTTTGCCCTTAAAATTTTGCAAATATAAGATTTAATAGCTCTTAAGTATACAAAAAATGACGATATATACTTTTTTACTACTTTTCTTAAAAAAAATTAAACTTTATTGTAATGTTTTGTTAAATAATACTAATTTTATCACAATATTTAACAAACCACATACAAAATTTTTAACCAAAACAAGTTTTAACATGAAAAGAATTGCAATTTTATTTTTTCTATTCAACACCGTCTTTATTTTTGCGCAAAAGCAAGTTTCGGGTGTTGTAAAAGACAATACAGGAAACCCCCTGCCTGGTGTCAACATTATTGAAAAGGGAACTAATAACGGTGTTTCTACCGATATTGACGGATCATATAAAATAACTGTTAAAGAAGGCGCTTCATTAGTTTTTACATATTTAGGGTATAGTAGCGTTACAAGATTAGCTAATACATCTCAAATTGATGTTTCATTATCTGAAGAAGGAGGACAAAATCTGGATGAAGTGGTCGTAACCGGATCACGAACAGCTGCCAGAAGTAACACCACAAGTGCGCTGCCTATCGACGTATTATCTTCTAAAGATTTAACTTCTACAGGACAAGCTACATTTGATAAGGCGTTACAGTACAAAATTCCATCTTTTAATACAGTACAAACTCCTGTAAATGATGCTACTTCATTACTGGATCCGTATGAGATTCGAAATTTAGGACCAAGTAGAACTTTAATCCTTATTAATGGTAAACGTAAAAACTTAAGTTCATTGCTTTATGTACAAACGTCTCCGGGACGTGGAGAAACAGGTGCAGATATTTCTGCAATCCCAACAGATGCGATCGAAAGAGTTGAGATTCTTCGTGACGGAGCTTCTGCTCAATACGGTTCTGACGCCATTGCCGGAGTTATGAACATCATTTTAAAGAAAAACAACAGCGATGGATCTGCAACTCTAAGAAGTGGAATTACTTCTGAAGGTGACGGAGAAATGCTTGGCGTTAGTTTAAACAATGGTACAACAGTGGGCGAAAAAGGCTTTTTAAATTATACTATTGATTTTTCAAAAGTAAAATTAGCCAACAGACCAGGAACAGTTGATGCCGAAGGAGATGCAGGAGATTTTGGCGCTGATATTGCAGATGTCCAATCTTTTCTTGCCAGACGTCCGGATGCAGGAAACATCAATGGTTCTCCTGAAACAGCCGCTGCGAAATTCTTAATTAATGGAGGAAGCGAAATCAGCGATAATACTAGTTTATATTATAATGCTGCTTATGTGTATAAAAAAGTAAAATCGTTTGCCAATTACAGAACACCGTATTGGAGACCTTTATCTGGTGATCCTTATCTTAATGATTTATTTGGAAATGGTGACGCTGCTAATCCTTCGTATGATGGATATGGACCAACCTTTGAAGGAGATTTAAGTGATTATAATGGTACTCTTGGATTTAAAAGCGTGAAAAACGGATGGAATACAGACGCTAGTGTGACTGTAGGAGGAAACAAACAAACGTACGCAGTAAACAACTCTGTTAACAGATCTGACTTACTTGATGACGACGGAAATAACATTTACAGAGAAAACAGTCCAATTTCGTTTAAACCGGGCGCTGTTTCTTTTAATCATTTAGTTGGAAATATCGACGTTTCTAAAATTTTATCAGATCAATTCAGTATTGGTCTTGGAACTGAGTTTAGATCAGAATATTTCACTGTTTATGAAGGAGATAAAGCTTCTTGGGATGGAATCGGTGCTGACTCTTTTGCAGGAAACAGACCTGAAAACTCAGGAAAATTTAATCGTTACAATGTTGGTGTTTATTTAGATGTTGCTTTTGATGTTACAAAAGACTTTTTAATAAACGGAACAGTTCGTCACGAAGAATATAGCGATTTTGGTGGTGCGACAGTTTGGAAAGCAAGTACAAGATATAAATTCCTAGATGATAAAATAACGTTTAGAGGATCTGTTTCTACAGGTTTCAGAGCTCCAACATTACACCAGATTTATACTCAAAAATCACAATATTCTTTTGTTCCTGGTCAGGGAATTCAAGTTAGTGGAATTGTTAATAACGTTTCACCTCAAGCTCGTAAGCTAGGTGTAAATCAGTTGCAACCAGAAAAATCAACAAACATAACAATTGGTCTTGGAGCAAAACCTTTCAAAAATTTCAATATAACTGTTGATTACTACAATATTAAAATAGAAGACAGAGTAACATTAGGAGACAAACAATATGAAGTTGTTCCTGCTACAGGAGAAGTTATTGGTGATATTGCTTATTTTTCTAATGCTTTTGATTCGAGAACTAGTGGTTTGGATGTTGTTACAGGTTATAATAATATTGGTATCGGAGAAGGAAAATTGGGCTTTAACTTATCAGGAAATATTACTTTTGAAAACGAAAGAATTTCAGGTATGAAAAACAATAGTTCATTCAGTGATATTTTAAACTCACTTACTTTTACATCAAGACCTAAAACAAAATGGATCTTAGGTGTAAATTATGAAATTGGCAAATTTGCTTTCTCTCTTAATAATACTTATTTCGGGAAATCTACTTTTAATCAAGATGGTTTAGTTTCTAATGAGGTTAGAGATGCAGATGGAAATCTGGAAAGAAATCCTGATGGTGAAATAAGAAGAGATGATTCACAACCAAATCTTAAAACAGAATTCCTTGCTAAAATTGTTACTGATTTAGGAGTTAATTTTAATGCTACTGAAAAATTAACAATTGCATTAAATGTAAACAACTTATTTAATGTTTTGCCAGAATGGAAATTTGTAGCTGAAAATGAAGCCGGAGCTGCCTTATTAGCAGACCCAGCAGCTGTTAAAGGACAATCTAATTTAATTACATTCAACCAACGTTATTCGAGAATGACGTATGATGGTTCACATTTCAGTCAATTAGGTACAATATTTAATTTATCTTTAAATTATAAGTTCTAAGTTCAACTTTGCTTAAATATCAAAAAGGGTTGTCTTATGACAGCCCTTTTTTTTATAATTTTATAATTAAAAACAAATCGTTATGGCAAATTTATATGACGGCAAAATGGCCGCGATTTACGATGCGATGTATCAAACTTTTGTCAATTACGACGAAGAATATGCTTTTTATAATAATCTGATTCAGGAAAATAAAGGTTCGAGTACTCTCGAAATAGGAAGCGGAACCGGAAATCTCGCAAAACGATTCGAAGCAAACAATCATAATTATCAAGGTCTTGATTACAGCGATGATATGATTGCAATCGCAAAGGAACGCAACAAAAACTGCTCGTTCATACAAGGTGATATGCGGGATTTTAAACTCGAAAAAACTGTAGATTCTATTTTAATTACCGGAAGATCGACAAGTTATCTTATTAATAATGATGATGTTAACAGAGCTTTTGATTCTATTTATAAAAATCTAAATGAAAACGGAATTTTGATTTTCGATTTTATTGATGCGAACCGATTCATTCCTTTTACAAAAGAAAATCCTGTAATTATTCATGAAGCCGAATTTGAGAACATTAATTATATAAGAGAAAGTCATTGGGATACCAACAATTCCTTAGAAAATTTCATGCTGGAATGGACGGCTCAATATTACACGATTTTAAATGGCAAAAAAGAAGTTATAGAAAATGATTTTTCGACCGTTCGTGTTTTTACACTCAATGAAATTCAGCTTTTTCTTTATCTAAACAATTTTGAAATACTCAAAACTATCGACAGAAAAACATATGCGTATGATACTTATGTTATCGTTGCAAAAAAAATAGCATAAAAAAAATCCTGAATATAAATTCAGGGTTTTTTATTTTTTATCGTAAAATTACATTTTAAACTCTAGTCCGTCTATTAATGCTTTTTCTTCATCAGTAGCTGTAAAACCAGAGATATTCCAGTAATTCGTTAGGATTTTATTCTTTTTATTAAAAAGAGTTTTCTCTTTAAAAACGTCACTTTCGCTATATGTAAATTTCTGTTTGTTGAAATTTGTCGTGATAAAACTATTTCTGACCTGAATATTTTTAACTGCTTTATCTTTCAAAACAAGATCATAACCTATTTCTTCATTCGAACTCAATAAATAATAATCTTCATCATCGACCCTGTAATTTACTTTTACAATAGATCTGGTAATATTTTTAGCTCCAATTAATTTTTCTTCTTCAATTTCAGCAACCGTTCCGGGCGTTACGATTATACTAAATTCTATAATTAGCTTTTTTTCCGGATCATATACAATTTCATAATTGTCGAGTGTTTTTTTAGATTTATTCAAAGGCGTTACAGACATTATATACAAATCCTTATTACTAGGATGCCCTTTTGTAATAAAATCAAATTCCTTCTTCGCATTAGAATCTAAAATAGGATCAAAATATTTCAAATTTGAATAATTTTCCATGATATCATTCAAATTATAACCTTTCAAATCAGTACTTACATCTTCTTCTATCAAACCATAAGATCTGTTTTGTTCTACCAGTAATGTTGTATTGACTTTTTTCTGATTTACATTAAATTGAAAATTTACAAGTCCGTCATTATAATAAGAGTATTTATTATCGAGCATAAAAAACTCTCTGACATAAACTTTAAGGCGATATGGCATTGCCAGTTTTTGTGCCGAATTAGAGACAATTTTTTGAAGAATTTTTTGTGGATTTTCTTTTGATAAAACAATTTCGTCTAGTTTGTTGTCTTTACTTTTTAGGTAAACAACAAATTCACCTTCTTTTAAAGTTAACCAACGAAGTGTTACATTTTCATAATTGGTTTCAGAAATCTGTACATTCGATCCGCCACTTAACACAAAAGTTACTTTGCCTTCCTGGTTACTTAATAAAATTTGCTTGGTTTTTAGTATAACAACTGTTGCATTTTCTATAGGCAGCTGTGTTTCAATATCTTTTACAACAATAGAATATTCTACATCCTGGGCAAAAACTGTGGCATTTATGAATATAATGAGTAAAATTATAAATCTCTTCATAGGACTATTATTAAAATTATCAAACAAAGTCTTAAAATTTTCATCAAATTAACAAAAATAAAACATAAAACCCCAAGATTTTTATTAATAAAAAACATAATTGGCAAAAAAAATCCTGAGTTAGTACTCAGGATTATATTTATATCTAAAAAAAGTTCTTAATAAATCCAAGAATGAACAAAAACGCCAGAAGAAAAACGATTAATTCATTATAATCTATCCAATAATAAAATAAGCTGTAAATCTTGGTTTTGTAATCATATTCTTTATCAACAAGAACTGTAATCTTTTCATTTAACTCAAAATTGGTTACCAATCTTAACTCACCCTGATCACATCTAATAGTATCTCCATTTACATAATATTCAATCTCTGGAATTTCTCTACCAATTAAAACAGAGCCATGGCCGTCAGCTAAATGATTATTAGTAACAATTTTATGAAGCCCAATTATCTTTCCATCATAAAAATTGTAATTTTCAAAATTTGCAACTTTCAAATAAATAAAACCTGCGTAAACTAATAAAAAGGAGAACCTTACAGAATTGTTTTTGGCAAAATTCCGAAATTTATTCACCATGCAAGAACGCTTGTCTATTCAACAAGGTTTCTTCATCTTCTACGTGATTATCATCTGGTACGCAACAATCAACCGGACATACAGCAGCACATTGAGGTTCATCATGAAACCCTTTACATTCCGTACATTTTCCAGGAACAATATAATATACTTCGTCAGAAATTGGAGTTTGAGCATCTTCTGCATCAATCTCAGTTCCGTCCGGTAAAATTACTTTTCCTGAAAGGCTGGTTCCATCTTTATATCTCCAATCGTCAGCTCCTTCATAAATTGCTGTATTTGGGCATTCTGGTTCACAAGCCCCACAGTTTATGCATTCGTCAGTTATAATTATTGCCATTGTTTTTTTAGTCTTAAAGTTAAAAGTCTTAAAGTTCTAAAGTCAAAAAAAGACATTACTAGCTTTTGACCTAATGACTTTTGACTTTCGACTTATTTATCCTTATTTTTGTGCAAAATTACAATCAAAACAATTCATAAGCAAACAATATGACATTAGAAACAAAAAAAAGTGTTTTTGTTGAATTAGGAAAATTTTTAAGTCAATTTTCTGAAACAAAAAATACACAAAATGAATCGGTTTTAGGCAATGACTTGTTTTTTGATGATTTTGTAAAACTAATTCATCTTTCACAATCACATAATGGCTGGTATACACCTGAACAGGTATACTTTGCCATAAAATCCTGGGCAGATGCCCTTACGCAGGAAAACATCGATAAGTGGCTTTCTAACTATACAGCTGAATTTGCTCAAAGCGACAAAAAAGAAAAAACCGTTGCATTAATATTGGCCGGAAATATTCCTTTGGTAGGTTTTCATGATTTTTTATCTGTTTTAATTACAGGAAACAGCGCCTTAATAAAAACCTCTTCAAACGATCAGCATTTATTACCCTTTTTAGCCAAATATTTAATTTTTGTTGATGAAAGTTTAAAAGATAAGATCACTTTCGTGGAAGGCAAACTCGAAAATTTTGATACCGTAATTGCTACCGGAAGTAATAATACAGCACGATATTTTGAATATTATTTTAAAGATAAGCCTTCAATCATTCGAAAAAACAGAAATTCAGCCGCTGTTTTAAACGGAAAAGAAACAGTTGAAGATTTACAAGCTTTGGGTGAAGATATTTTTCGTTATTTCGGCTTAGGATGTCGTAATGTTTCTAAACTTTTTGTCCCGAAAGATTATTCATTTGTGGCTTTTTTTGAAGCTATTTTTAAATATCAGGACGTTATTCATTACGAGAAATACGCTAATAATTACGATTACAACAAAGCAGTTTTCTTAATGAGCAATTTCAAATTATTAGATAATGGTTTTTTGACATTGAAAGAAGACCCGAGTTACGCCTCTCCTATTTCGAGTGTTTTTTATGAATTTTATGAAAACATCGAAGATCTGGAAAATCGTCTTGAAACTGATGCTGAACAAATTCAATGCATCGTAAGCAACGATTTAATCAAAAACAGTATTCCGTTCGGACAAACGCAAAATCCTCAATTGTGGGATTATGCAGATAACGTAGATACTATAACGTTTTTGTTAACAACAAAGTAAAAAAATGTTTAATTATTTCGAATTATTTATCGCTTTTTCAGCTCCTATTGCCGAAATTTGCGTCTTTAAAATTTTCGACTATTAACAACAACCATGAAAAAACACAACTACAGCGCAGGACCAAGTATCTTACCTCAAGAAGTTTTTGAGAAAGCATCAAAAGCAATTTTAGATTTTAACGATTCAGGACTTTCTATTCTTGAAATTTCGCACCGAAGTAAAGATTTCGTTGCTGTTATGGATGAGGCTCGTTCGCTTGCTTTAGAATTGTTAGGACTTGAAGGAAAAGGATATCAAGCCTTATTTTTACAAGGTGGTGCAAGTACTGCATTCTTAATGGCTCCTTATAATTTATTGAAAGAAAACGGAAAAGCCGCTTATTTAGATTCGGGAACCTGGGCAACTGCCGCAATAAAAGAAGCTAAAAATTTTGGAGAAACTGTTGTTGTAGCTTCTTCTAAAGAAGAAAATTACAACCATATACCAAAAGGATACACAATACCAAGTGATGCAGATTATTTTCACTGCACAAGTAACAATACCATTTTTGGAACTCAAATGAAAGAATTTCCAACAACAAATATTCCTGTTGTTTGCGATATGAGTTCTGATATTTTTTCACGCGATTTAGATTTCTCTAAATTTGATTTAATCTATGCCGGAGCTCAAAAAAATATGGGCCCTGCAGGAACTACTTTGGTAGTCGTTAAAGAAGAAATTTTAGAGAAAACCAGAAGAACAATTCCAAGCATGTTAGATTATGCAAAACATATTAAAGCAGAAAGTATGTATAATACTCCTCCTGTTTTTGCAGTTTATGTTTCGCTATTAACATTGCAATGGATTAAAAGTAAAGGCGGAGTTGCAGCAGTTGAAAAACTAAACGATGCAAAAGCTGATTTACTTTATAATGAAATCGACAGAAATCCATTATTTAAAGGTGCTGCAGCTGTAGAAGACCGTTCAAAAATGAACGTTACATTCTTATTAAACAATGCTGATCATACTGAAACATTCGACGCTTTATGGAAAGCTGCAGGAATTTCAGGATTACCTGGTCACCGTTCAGTTGGTGGTTACAGAGCTTCTATTTACAACGCTATGCCTATCGAAAGTGTTCAGGTATTAGTAGATGTAATGAAAGCATTGGAGAGTAAAGTTTAATCGTTTTATTCGGTTAATTGTTTAATCGAAATTGCTTTAAATTCAAAAAAGAAAAAAATATATAATATATTGGTCAATCAATTAAACGATTAACCAAATAAACAAATAAACTATAATGAAAGTATTAGCCAATGACGGAATTTCTAAAAGTGGAATTTTAGCTTTAGAAAAAGGTGGATTTGAAGTTATAACTACAAAAGTAGCTCAGGAACAAGTAGCTAATTTTGTAAACGAAAACAATGTAAGCGTAGTTTTAGTGCGTAGTGCAACTAAAGTTCGTAAAGATATTATTGATGCTTGTCCGGGACTAAAAATTATTGGTCGTGGTGGTGTTGGTATGGATAATATTGATGTTGATTACGCAAAAAGCAAAGGAATCCATGTAATTAATACTCCAGCTTCATCATCAGAATCTGTTGCTGAATTGGTATTTGGACACTTGTTTTCTGGTGTTCGTTTTTTACACGATTCTAACAGAAATATGCCTCTGGAAGGCGATTCAAACTTTGACGGTTTGAAAAAAGCGTACGCAAACGGAGTTGAGTTAAGAGGAAAAACATTAGGTATTGTTGGTATTGGACGTATCGGGCAAGCAACTGCAAAAATGGCGCTTGGTTTAGGTATGAAAGTTATCGCAGCTGATAGTTTTATTCCGCAAGTAGATATTAAAGTTGAATTTTTTGATGGTCAGTCAATCACTACAACAGTTGTTTCTCAATCATTAGAATCTTTATTTAAAGAAGCTGATTTCATTACATTACACGTTCCTGCTCAGGATGGTTACATCATTGGAGAAAAAGAATTTGCACTATTGAAAGATGGTGTTGGAATCGTAAACTGTGCACGTGGTGGTGTTATCGACGAGGTTGCTTTAATAAAAGCTTTAGATTCAGGAAAAGTTTCTTTTGCAGGTTTAGATGTTTTTGAAAGCGAACCAAAACCGGAAATGACAATCTTAATGCACCCAAAAATTTCGTTGACTCCACACATCGGAGCTGCAACCGGAGAAGCACAAGATAGAATTGGTACTGAATTAGCTTCACAAATCATTACTTTATTAAGCTAGTCACCAATCATCAAACATAATTTGTAAGAGATTTATTAATATTAATTAGTAAATCTCTTTCTTTTTTTAGTAAATTTGATTTCTCTAATTTTAAAAAATCAAGTCATGTTTGAACAATTAACACAATTAGTACAACAGTACGGAAACACTGCTGTTGTAAATAACGATGCTGTCCCAAACGAGCATAATGACGGCGTAATGAACGAGGCAAGTAATTCGATTTTTGACGGATTAAAAAAAATTGCTTCAGAAGGTGGTGCAGAACAATTGGCGGGATTATTTAATGGTAATTCACCTATTGACAGTTCAAATCCGGTTGTACAACAATTGACACAACAATTATCAGGAAATCTTGGTCAAAAATTTGGATTAAGCAGTGACGCTTCATCTGGAGTAGCCTCAAGCTTGATTCCACAAATATTAGGCTCGCTAGTCAATAAAGCAAAAGATCCAAACGATAATAGTTTTCAAATTTCAGATATCATAAGCTCTATTTCCGGAAACAGCGGACAAGCTTCAAGCATAATGGACACAATTTCAAAATACGGAACGCAATTTGGCCTGGACCAAAACGCTGACGGAAAAGTTGACATTGCCGATGTTCTTGTCGTTACCAAAAGTAAAGGCGGAATTTCAGGTTTTATCGGGAGATTGTTTAACAGTAAGTAATTTTTAAAGGTTCAAAGGCGCAAAGGTTCAGAGGTTCAAAGACGCAAAGGTTTTAATGAAAATAGCTGTTTCTATTTAAGAAACGGCTATTTTTATTTTCATAATTTTAAAACCCAATTAACTTCTGCTTCTTTGAACCTCTGAACCTTTGAACCTTTTAAAATTGTTAAATTTTAAAAACCCTACTTGATTTTTTTGTAAATTTATGTTCGAAATTTCAAGTCATGAAAAATATCATTTACATATTAATTGTTTTGTTTATCATAGTAGCATGCTCAACATCTCAAAAAAATGTTGACACAGCTGCAAAACAAAATGTTGCCTTAAATGATACGGTTCGAATTAAAAACGATTCTTTAGAATATGAAGTTATTATTATCGATAACGGATTTAGTTATTGGTTGGCTTCAAGAGCGTTTCCCAGAAACTATCATTCATTGTCTTTTCTTGAAAATAAGAATTATTTGTATGTAACAGAATGGAATAATCGTGTTTTACAACCACAACGTTTTAGTCCAAATTTATATGAAATGAGAATTGATTACCAACCAAACATCCATTATGGGTACGAGGTAAACTACCTTATTTACAACTACATGATTTATTTTCAAAATACTTATAAACAAAAGCTTTGGGGATATGTTCCATCAAGATAATGTTGTTATATTTGTAATCATTACAAATAAAAATGAATAGATTAAAACAACGTTGGGGCATTACCTCAAATTTTCAACTTATCATCATATTTATCGTTTTTGCTGTCACAGGATCAGCATCTGCATGGTTGTCTAAGCCTTTTTGTGTTTGGTTAGGAATTACCAAAGAAGATTTCGGCGGCTGGTTTACCTTAATTCGTCTTATAATTATTTTCCCTATTTACCAGGTTTTATTGGTTGCAATAGGAACTGTTTTTGGGCAATATCGTTTCTTTTGGAATTTCGAAAAGAAAATGCTTAAAAGTATGGGACTTGGATTCTTGTTTAAAAACTAATTTTGCTCGGGTTCTCTTGAAAAGAAATATGTGTAAATCCATGTAAGTGTAAAAGACGGAATAATATCAGTAAAAGGCAATATTTCTTCTACAAAAGTCAAAAGACCGGCAACTTTTCCAACTCTGCCTCTATACATTCTGGTCATAATAAAAGCTGCAATTGGCGCCCAGATAATATCTCCTAATTCGGCAAGTCCAAAAACAGAATACGTTAACATACCAATTCCGTCCAAAATTAATCCAATTACCAATTTTGACATTCTTTTATCGTCTACAACATTTAGATCCTGCATTATATTTTCATTTAGAGATTATTCGAATTTAAAAATAAATCATCAGATCAAATTATTTGTAAATGTGAATTTCTTTTTAAATTCCCACCTATAATTAAATCATCATTTGCTCGTTACTGCAAATATTGCTCCAAAATTTCCATCGGTTTGAATCCAGTTTTCAGCAGGCAAATAAGCACGAGATACGAATCCGTCAAGATACAAAGCATTTTTACAGCCTAAGCTTTTAAAATAATTTGCAAAATCATAAAAATTAATCTCTTTCTTCGATAATACAAAAACGACATTTCCGTCAGGTAAAATACCAACTCCGTTTCTGATATTTAAATTAGAAGAACCTTCCTTAAAATCGGGATGAATTTGACCATTAATTACCAACATTGGTCCGGATTGAGTAGCATATTCAATTTTACCGTTGTTATGAAACATTTCAGTCGTACAAATTTTTGCAGCTTTTTCAGTAGTAATATAGAAAACGCCATTCGGTTTTAAATAAAAATTTCCAGTTGCTTTTGTAGTATCCAAAGGAGATCCAACTTTTTTCTTTTCAATATAAAGCCCTTGAGGTGAAAGATCCTTTTTATACATTCCTGCATTCATGGCAAAGTTTAATTTTAGATGTTTTGCTTCAACCCAAAGTTTAAGATTTTCAATACTTTCAAAATTCTGTCCTTTTTCATTTTTCCAAAATAATTTTAAATCCTGTTTTTTAAGATCAACCTTATAAGTCAAAAATGGGTCTTCATAATATATCTTAGCACTAATAAAAATAGTACCAATTGACATTATCAGTATCAATAAAGCTATTTTCGATTTCATCTTTTAAAAATTATATTCCTATAAATATAAAATAAAAATAGCAATAATGATTTATTTGGTTTAGTTCCTAAAATTCTGTTAGAACACATTTTAATATCGATAGAATCTTTGTTTCTTTGTAAAAACAGTTTCATAATGATACAAGCAAAAAACATACATAAATTCTACGATAAACTTGAAGTTTTAAAGGGAGTTGATTTACATATTAAAAAAGGAGAAATTGTTTCGATCGTTGGTGCTTCAGGTGCCGGAAAAACAACTTTGTTGCAGATTTTGGGAACATTAGACAAACCATCAAAATTACAAACTCAAACTTCATTAATCATAAACGGAGAAAATGTACTGGGTTTTAGTGACAAAGCATTATCTAAATTCAGAAACTTAAATCTTGGTTTTATTTTTCAATTTCATCAATTATTACCAGAATTTACAGCATTGGAAAATGTTTGTATTCCCGCTTTTATGACCAATAAATCTAAGGCTGAAACTGAAAAAGAAGCCAAACGATTGTTAGAATATTTAGGTTTATCGCACAGAATAAATCATAAACCAAACGAACTTTCGGGCGGTGAACAACAACGTGTGGCCGTTGCCAGAGCCTTAATTAATAAACCTGATGTTATTTTTGCCGATGAACCTTCGGGAAATCTTGACACGCATTCTGCCGAAAATTTACACCAATTATTTTTCAAGCTTCGTGATGAATTCGGTCAAACATTTGTAATTGTAACCCACAACGAAGAATTGGCGAATATGGCTGACCGAAAATTAATAATGGTCGATGGCCAGATTAGTAATTAGGAGCTGTTTCCTGCTGTCCGCTATATCTTTTCCTTGCTAAAGAAGCAAGAAAAAGGATCCTCCCGAAGCTTCGGGACCATCAGGGCTAGGGCACTCGAATAAATAAGAACATTCATTTTAAACATGAACCAAAAAGAACTCAAGGAATTTCTCGACGAAAAAGTCATTCAATATAATAATCAGGATTTTATTGAAAGTGATCCTGTTCAAATTCCGCATTTATTTTCTCAAAAAGAAGATATTGAAATTGCCGGTTTTTTGAGCGCAACAATTGCGTGGGGAAATCGTAAAATGATTATTAAAAATTCACACCAAATGATGGAATTAATGGGTAATACGCCTTATGATTTCATCATGTCACATTCTGATGAAGATATAGAACGCCTTGAGAATTTTGTACACAGAACCTTCAACGGAAAAGATTTTGGCGGATTCATAAAAGGATTACAGCACATTTACAAAAATCATGGTGGTTTAGAAACTGTTTTTGCAAAACATCAGGAACAAGACAGTTTGCAAAAAAGCATACATGAATTCAAAAAAATATTCTTCGAAATAGACCATTTGCCAAGAACTCAAAAACATATTTCAGATCCATTAAACAATTCTGCAGCAAAAAGAATCAACATGTATTTGCGCTGGATGGTTCGTCAGGACACAAAAGGCGTTGATTTAGGCATTTGGAAAACCATTTCGCCAGCTGCATTATCTTGTCCGCTTGACGTTCATTCCGGAAATGTAGCCCGAAAACTAGGTATTCTTACCCGAAAACAAAATGACGGAAAAGCTTTGACAGAACTTGATTTAAAACTTCGTGAAATGGATGCAAAAGATCCTGTAAAGTATGATTTTGCTTTATTTGGTTTGGGCGTTTTTGAAGGGTTTTGAATTTGATAATTAGAATATTAGATTGCCCGATTATTAGATGATTCGAAAAATCTAGTGATCTAACCATCAATTTAACGTACATTTGCACAAAATTTAATGTAAATGAGCACTTTCGAGAAATTCAATCTTCCAAAATCAGTACAAAAAGCAATCGACGAATTAGGATTTGTTACGCCAACTCCTATTCAGGAAAAATCTTTTTCTGTGATTATGTCAGGTCGTGATATGATGGGAATTGCGCAAACTGGTACAGGTAAAACATTTGCTTATTTATTACCCCTTTTAAAATTATACAAATTTACCCCAACCAATACGCCAAAAATTGTAATTCTGGTCCCAACACGTGAATTAGTAGTTCAGGTTGTTGAAGAAGTAGAGAAACTGACTAAATACATGTCTGTTAGTACACTTGGTATTTTTGGTGGAGTAAACATAAATACACAAAAAAAAGCGGTTTACGAAGGTGTTGACATTCTTGTTGGAACGCCTGGTAGAACAATGGATTTAGCACTTGATGCTGTAATTCGTTTTGATGAAACTCAAAAATTAGTTATTGACGAGTTTGATGAAATGCTTAATCTTGGTTTCCGTACGCAATTAACTGCGCTTTTGGCGATGATGAAAACAAAACGTCAAAACATACTTTTCTCTGCAACAATGACAGATGAAGTTGATGCTGTTTTGAATGACTTTTTTGATTTTCCTGAAGAAGTTACGCTTGCTGCATCAGGAACTCCGCTTGAAAACATTACTCAAATTACTTATAATGTTCCTAATTTCAATACAAAAGTAAATCTGTTAAAACATTTATTAGAAACAAACGAAAGCATGGAACGTGTTTTGGTTTTTGTGAATAATAAAAAGATTTCAGACATGCTTCATACCAGAATTGAAGAAGATTTTGAAGGTCAGTTTGGTGTAATTCACTCAAATAAATCTCAAAATTACCGTTTGAGTACAATGGCTGAATTCCAGGAAGGAAATCTTCGCGGATTAATTACAACTGATATTATGGCGAGAGGTTTGGATATTTCGAATATCTCACACGTTATCAATTTTGAACTTCCTGAATTTCCTGAATTGTATATGCACAGAATTGGTCGTACAGGTCGTGCGGATGCTTCTGGAACTGCAATTAGTTTCATCACGCCTCGTGAAGAAGAATTTAAAATTGAAGTGGAAGTTTTAATGAATCAGGAACTTGAAATAGCTGAATTTCCTGAAGAAGTTGAAATTTCAGCAAAATTAATCGAACCTGAAAAAGACAAACAACCGATTAAGTTTTTAATGAAAAAGCAAACACTAAAAGGTGAAGGTGCTTTCCATGAAAAAGATAAAAAGAACAAAAAAGTAAATCTTGGAGGTCCTTCAAAAACCAAAAAGAAAACCCACGGATCTGTCAATCGAAATATGTTGAAAACGAGAGATAAGAAGAGAAAAGATAAGGATAAATAGTTTTTTTTAGCTTCTAAGATACTAAGTTGCTAAGGTTCTAAGTTTAAAAATATAAAAAAGGCTCAAAATATAGAACTAATTCTGTGTTTTGAGCCTTTTAATCTTAGTGCCTTAGCAACTTAGCACCTCAGTACCTTAAGACTAAATTTTCGTAAAAAGCAATCCAACCGGAGAACACAATTCGATTTTTTTACCAGTGTTTGTAAGCTTTCCTGTTGTTTTATCTCTTTTAAAAATGATAATATCATTGGTATATTGATGCCCAACTAAAAGGTAATTTCCTGTTGGATCGATAACAAAATCTCTTGGCCCTTTTCCTAAAGTACTTTCTTGTTCTACAAGTTTAATACTTCCGTCTTTCAGAATTTGATAAACCGATATTGCGTTTACATCGCCACGGTCAGACACATATAAAAAACCTCCATCAGGTGAAATTTTTATCGCTGCAGAACTGTTCGCTCCTTTAAAATCTTTTGGGATAATATTGGTTTCTTTTAAAAGCTTTAAATTTCCAGTTTTATCGTATGCAAATGTGGTCAATGTTCCGTCTAATT
This sequence comes from Flavobacterium sp. LC2016-13, assembly GCF_009707955.1. Lineage (GTDB taxonomy): Bacteria > Bacteroidota > Bacteroidia > Flavobacteriales > Flavobacteriaceae > Flavobacterium. The sequence continues at coordinate 162,937 of NZ_WMDQ01000004.1, forward strand.
CCTGAAGTAAATAAACAAATTTACCATCTTTACTAAACGTTAAATGTCTGGGTCCACTACCTGCTTTTACGTCAACAGTTCCTTTCAAAGTCAGTATATCATGTTTATCACTTGCATTGTATTTATAGATGAAAATTTTATCCTGACCTAAATCATTTGATAAAATAAACGTTTTATCCGGAGAAAAAACAACCATGTGAACGTGTGCTTTTTCCTGACGTGCGGCGTTAGGTCCTTTTCCTTCATGCTGAATCAATTGTTGAACTTCAGTAATGCTTCCATCAGCATTTTTCTTAAATACAGCAATACTTCCACCAGAATAATTAGCCACAATTACATTTTTGTCATCATTAATTAAATGACAAGGATCAGCGCCTAATGTAGCATTTGAATTCAACAATTTCAGTTTACCGGTTTTAGAATCATATCCAAATGCACTTAAAGCACTTTGGGTTCCGTTTTCGTTTACTGCATAAATAAATTTATTATTTGCCGAAGCCGATAAATAACTCGGACTAACTACGTTTTCTGTAGAATTCTTTAATTTAAAATCGCCAGAAGCAGCATTAAATTCGTAAACATAAATTCCTTTGCTTTCACAAGTATTTGTATACGTGCCAACTAATAAATTAAATTTATTCTGAGCTTGCGAAGTGGTAAAAGCTAAAGCAGAAAAAAGTAATATGGATAATCTTTTCATTGTTTTTGATAGTTTTTGATAGTTTTTTGAATATGCTAAAATACTCAATAATATCTTTAAGAACTTTATTTTTTGTTACAAATGAATTTTCAAAAGTTACATTTTTCAAACTATGCTAATCAAATTTTTAAACCATATAAGTGGTATAAGTTCATTTAATTTTCGAGACAGCAACATTTGCTTTTAATCTCTTATATAACTTATATGGTTTAACTAAATATTACTTATTTGGTTTGGCTAAAAATTTGTATTTTTGACCAGAATCTTCGCGAAAAATCAAACGTAGTGAAGTAAATCAAAGCCAGAATGCATTTTAAACAACCCGAAATTCTCTACTTTCTGTTTTTATTGATTGTTCCTATTTTGGTTCATTTGTTTCAATTACGACGTTTTAAAACCTCTTATTTTACAAACGTACGTTTCTTAAAAGAACTTGCTGTTCAAACCCGTAAGAGTTCTAAAATCAAAAAAAGGCTATTATTAGCCACTCGTTTATTACTGCTAACTTGTGTCATTTTAGCTTTTGCCCAACCTTTTTTTGAAGCCAAAGACAGCAAAAATGCATCAAACGAAATGTATATTATTCTGGACAATTCGTTTAGTATGCAGGCAAAAGGAAAAAAAGGTGAATTACTAAAACGTGCCGTTCAGGAATTACTGGAAAACACTCCTGAAACTGCTCAATTTTCGTTATTAACCAATACTGAGAATTACTGGAATACCGATATAAAATCGTCTAAAAGTGCTTTACAAAATCTAAAATACAGCGCCACTCCTTTTGAGCTTTCGTCGATAATGGCAAAGGTAAAAGCACATAAATCATCCCATAAAAAAGATATTGTCATCATTACAGATGCGGTTGGGTTGGCTGAAAAAGATGTGAAAAATATTGATACAGAAGAAAAACCGTATTTTCTTATTTCTGAAGCTGAACAAAAAAACAATGTTGCGATTGACAGCGTTTACATCAATCAGACATTAGAAAATTTTTACGAAATAAGCGTTAATTTATCGGCGTATGGCGAAGATTTCAAACCTATTTCGATGGCTTTGTACAATCAAAATAAATTAATTGCCAAAACAATTATCAATTTTGATGCGAAGAAAAAGAAAATCAATTTTACGATTCCAAAAGAAGCTTTCCACGGCTATGTAACTATTGAAGATAATGGATTAACTTACGACAACAAGCTTTATTTCAGCATTTCGAAAGCTAAAAAAATAAATGTTATTAGTATCGGAGAACCTGAAAAAAGTAATTTCTTGTCCCGAATTTATACTTCAACTGAATTCAATTATAACAACTATTCGATTAGTAGTTTAGATTATAATAGTTTAGAAAAACAAAATACTATTATTCTAAATGAATTGATAGAAGTTCCTCAAGCTTTGCAAACCACTTTAAAATCATTTGTTTCTAAAGGTGGTAATTTAGTTGTAATTCCTTCTGAAAAAAGTTCAATTTCTAATCTAAATACATTCTTAGCGAATTTTGGAAAAATCCAATTCAAAAACATTGAAAACAAAAGTAAATTGATTACCAAAATCAATTTTGACCATCCTTTATTTTCAGGTGTTTTTGAGAATAAAATCACGAATTTTCAATATCCAAAAACAAATACTTCATTTGAAATATCAAGTCCATATCCGGCGGTTTTATCTTATGAAGATCAAAGTGTTTTTGCAACAATGATTCAGAATCCGGTTTCCGGAATTACTGTTTTTTCTGCACCAATAAACGCAATCAATTCAAACTTTCAGCAATCTCCGTTAATAGTTCCTTTGTTTTATAAAATGGGACAAAACAATCAAAAAACCGGAGTAAATGCATTAACAATTGGCAATAACCAGCCTTATTTTGTAGATGTTTTATTAAGTAAAGATGCTATTTTAGAAGTAAGAGGAAATGAGGATTCGTTCATTCCGATTCAACAAATACTGAACAATAAAGTAAAATTGGTTTTTAATGATTTTCCTGAAACTGCAGGAAATTATGGTGTTTTTGATAAAAAAGAATCCGTTGAAAATTTGAGTTTCAATTACAAACGAAGCGAAAGCGATTTGAGTCAGGTAAATACCAATGTGGTTTCTGATTTTAAAACCGCCGATACGATTTCAACTATTTTTAACACGTTACAAACTGAACGAACTGACAGTCAAATTTGGAAATGGTTTGTTATCTTTGCACTGTTATTTTTAGCATTAGAAATGGCAATTATTAAGTTTGTGAAATAAACTTTAAGTTTATTTTTTCGAACCATTAAGAGATTAAGATTATAACGCTTTGAGCCTTCTTAATTTAACTTAATCTCTTAATGGTAGAAATAAAAACATTTTATGTTTGAATAAAAAAAATCTACATATGAAAATAATCATCAGAAGCGCCAAAATTATCGATTCAAAAAGTCCGTTTCATAACCAGACCGTTGATCTTTTAATTGCAGATGGTTTAATCGAAAAAATAGGAACTTCAATTCTTGATATTGATGACACAACCGAAGTAAAATTTGATAATTTGCATCTTTCTCAAGGTTGGTTTGACAGCAGTGTTTCATTTGGAGAACCAGGTTATGAAGATCGTGAAACTATTGCAAACGGATTGAATGTTGCTGCGAAAAGTGGTTTTACAGCCGTTGTTTTACAACCAAACTCCTTCCCTATTATTGATAATCAATCGCAGGTAAATTTCGTAAAAAACAAAGCAAATGGTTTTGCTACAGAACTTTATCCAATTGGTGCTTTAACAAAAGCCAGCGAAGGAAAAGATATGGCTGAGTTATTTGATATGAAGAAAACCGGAGCGGTTGCTTTTGGAGATTATAACAAAAGTATCGATAACGCCAATCTTTTAAAAATCGCTTTGCAATATGTACAGGATTTTGACGGATTAGTGATTACTTACGCGCAAGATGCTAATATAAAAGGAAATGGAGTTGCCAATGAAGGAATTGTTTCAACCAAATTAGGTTTGAAGGGAATCCCGAATTTAGCTGAAGAACTGCAAGTAGCGCGAAACTTGTATTTATTAGAATATACGGGCGGAAAACTTCATATTCCAACAATTTCTACAGCAAAATCGGTTGAGCTAATTAAAGAAGCTAAAGCAAAAGGCTTAAATATAACTTGCAGTGTTGCTGTACATCATTTGGTTTTAACCGATGAAAAACTGGAAGGTTTTGATACTCGTTTTAAAGTTACGCCTCCATTAAGAACTGAAAGCGACAGACAAGCTTTACTAAACGGAATTAAAGACGGAACAATTGATTTGATTACTTCTGATCATAATCCAATTGATATTGAATTCAAGAAAATGGAATTTGATACTGCCAAAAACGGAACAATTGGTTTAGAAAGTGCATTTGGAGCTTTGTTAACGGTATTACCTTTAGAAACTATAATCGAAAAACTTACTATAGGAAAAGTGATTTTTGGAATTGAAAATAATACAATTTCCGAAGGTTCAAGAGCAAACTTTACGTTCTTTACTCCAGACGGAAATTCTACTTTTACGAAAGAAAATATTCTTTCAAAATCTAAAAATTCTGCTTTTTTAGGAACTGAAATAAAAGGTTCTGTTTACGGAATTTTAAATCAAAATCAACTTGTTATCTCTAAATAATTACAATGAATAATTCAATCGAAGAAGGAAAATCAATCGCAATTACCAGTTATATCTTAATTATTGGTGTTTTAATTGCCATGTCGATGAACTCAGAAAATAAAAATAGTTTTGCTTCTTTTCATATTCGCCAGGCTTTAGGATTGTCTTTGGCATTTATTTCTTTCGGAGCTATTATCAGCAATTTCGACAGTTTTATGATCACTTTTCCAATGTGGATTTGTATTTCAATTCTTTGGACTTATGGAATTTTTTCTGCTATTCAAGGTCAGACAAGACCAATTCCTTTGGTTGGCGCGTTATTCCAAAAATGGTTTAAAAGCATCGGATAAATTAAATCCCAAATTTCAAATCTGGAAAACTTTGTGTAAGTTTTAAACTTTTACAAAGTCCAAAATTTACAACTCACAATTCACAATTCACAATTAAAATGAATCTATCTTTAGAATATAAAATACAAGAACCAAAAGTTATTTTAGATAAAAATCCTGTTTTACTTTTATTACACGGATACGGCAGCAACGAAGCTGATTTGTTTTCGTTTGCTACTGAACTTCCTGATAATTATTATATTATTTCTGCAAGAGCGCCTTACGATTTACAATATGGTGCTTATGCGTGGTACGCGATTAATTTTGATGCTGACCAAAATAAATTTTCAGATAACGAACAAGCAAAATCTTCTCGAGATCTGATTGCTGCATTTGTAGATGAATTAGTTGCTAATTATCCTATTGATGCTAATAATGTGACTTTAATAGGCTTTAGTCAAGGTTCTATTTTGAGCTATTCTGTTGCGCTTTCTTATCCTGAAAAAATTCAGAGAGTGGTTGCAATGAGTGGCTATTTTAATCATGAAATTATTAAAGAAGGTTTTGAGAAAAACGATTTTAAAAACTTAAAAATATTCGCTTCACACGGAACTGTAGATCAGGTAATTCCGATTGACTGGGCCAGAAAAACGCCTGCTATTTTAGAAAAACTAAATATTCCGGTTACTTATAAAGAATATCCTGTTGGACATGGTGTTGCGCCACAGAATTTCTTTGATTTCAAGAATTGGCTGGTGGGATAGATTCATATTCATTCTATTAGATCTGAAGCATTCTAATATTTGTAAGTTTTTACATATTTTTATTTAGAATTGTTCTTTAGCAATTATTCTGTAACTTTGTAAAATGAAAACTTCAACTATTCATATCGACAAACCGTCTGATCGTCTTTTAGACAATCTAAGAAATTTACGCAAAGCAAAAGAAGAGCGTAAAGAACAGATGCGTTCTGATTGGGCAAAATATTTTCCAAAAAAATAATTTCCTATAAAGAGATATGTTTGATAAAGTTATACCGTACACAACGGTTGAAGGATTTCAGTATCTAATAAAATTTACAGAATTTAGCAAAACTCATCTTCCGGATACTTTTAATCTACCGATTGTAGATATTACAATTGAAATAATGGAAAGCCCGAGTCAGATAAATAACGGAAAAACTTTATTTCATTTTTCATCAACCATTCAAAGGTTTCTTGATGAGAAAACAATAGCGTCTTATATTTTTATTGTAGTAACGAGCCTATCACTAAAAATAAGAAACGTAAACATATTTCAGATGCTCAGTTTAGAAGTGATTTATTTTGTAAAATGTTTGAAAAGCAAAATCTAGATAATAATTTTATCTGCGAAAATATTATAATAAAAGATCCGAATAATGGCGACCATCATATTCATTTAATCTCAAGATTGGAAAATGAAATTGAAATTAAAACAATCGTTAATGATGGTCTCCCTTATTTTGAAAACAAATAATATTATTAATTTTATTGTCCTGTATAAATAATCTTTCCACCTTTTTTCAGAACATAACCTTTCCACGGAATTAATTGCAAATCTCCTTTAGTCCAGGAATCGCCTTCTGATTTTCTTTCCAGAATAATAGATTCTTTTTGGGTATCAAGGAAAAGTTCGGCTTTGTTGCCTTCAAAAATTACGTATGCAGCTGTCGTGTATGTTTTCCCTGTTTCTTCGGCATGAGATAGTTTTGTGCCTTCAAAAATACGTATACATTGATTTTTCAGGATAGACCAGGTATAACCGGCTGAACCTTTGCAGCCATGAGCATCAACATCTCCTCCGACTAAAACTTTTTCTTCTTTTGTAGTATTTTTTTCTTGTGAAACTTTTGGCGCGCAAGAAAATGCAAAGCCAGCAACAATTGAAAATAAAAACATCTTTTTCATATATCCTATTAATTTAAATTGCTAAAAAAATAGGACTATGATGTCCTATTTTTGATATAACAATGATTGATTAACTTCAAAAGTAATACTTTCGTCATCACTAACAAAGTATTTTAACAAGACTTCTCCCCACAATTCTCCATTGCTATAGTCAGCAATGATCCATCTGTGGTTTAAAATTTTTACTTTATTGATAATGAATTTTTTTCCATCAATTTTATCTTGTCCTGTGTACGGATTTCCGTTTGGATTTGAATTGAAGTCTAATAATTTTTCTGTCACTATTGGAATTAATTTTTCAAATAAAATTACTTTCCCGCCAGAAGCGCTATTATCAAAGTAATTTTGGGCATTGTCATTATGTGCCAGGGAAAAATAATCTGCTTCGGCTAATTGTGATGATACTAAGTTGATGCTGTCTCTAAGTTTCTTAGTGGTTTTATCATATCTTTCTTGTCCAAATTTTACTTCATTACTGTAAAACATATAAGTAAAAACATTCATTAATATCGCAAGGATAAAAAGATAAAGCATTAAGGATTTTTTCATTTTGTGGTATAATTAAATTGTAATTTCTAAATTATCGTAAGCCAGAAAAACGTTTTTAGGGAGTTGTTTTTGTACTTCTTCATGAAACCCTAAAACGTGGCTAATGTGTGTTAGATAAGCCTTTTCGGGCTTAACTAAATTTATAAAATCAAGTGCTTCCTGCAAATTAAAATGGGTGTCGTGCGGTTCTACACGCAATGCATTTATAACCAGTACTTTTAAATTATGCAGTTTTTCTATTTCAGGTTCTTCGATTGTTTTTACATCTGTCAGATATGCAAAATCGTCTATACGGTATCCAAAAACCTGTAAATCACCATGCATGGCATTTACCGGAATGGCCATTTTATCTCCAACAGCAAAAGGTTTGTTATTGATAACTTCAATTGTTTTAACGCTTGGAGCGCCGGGATATTTGTTTACGGTTTCGAAAACATAGTCAAAACGGCGTTTCAAATTATCGATTACACGCTGATGTGCGTAAACCGGAATTTCTCCCTGACGGAAATTATACGGGCGAATATCATCTAAACCTGCGGTATGATCTGCATGTTCGTGCGTAAACAAAATAGCATCGAGATGCCTACATCCGCAAGAAAGCATTTGCTGCCTGAAATCAGGGCCGCAATCTATTACATACGAATGTTCGCCCCACGTAATCCAGATGGAAACGCGAAGTCTTTTGTCCTTAGCATCAGTGCTTTTACAAACAGGATGATCGACTCCAATAATTGGAATGCCTTGAGAAGTACCAGTACCTAAAAAATAGATCTTCAATTGAACTTAATTTTTTTACAAAAATAGGATTATTTCTCTTTCATTAGAAGCCTAATTTGCTAACTTTGTAACAAATCTATTTAAAATAAAATGGGTACAGAAATAAAACTCAAAGGTGACAAGGTCATCGAACAGATTCCTTCTATAAAAGACAAAGCGTTACGCATTAATTTAAACGAGAATATTTACGGGACATTTGCTGAAATTGGCGCTGGACAAGAAACAGTTAGGCATTTTTTCAGATCCGGAGGTTCATCGGGAACAATTGCAAAAGCAATGTCTGCCTATGACAAAGATTTTAGTGATGCGGTTTACGGAATTGAAGGCGACGGAAGATACGTAACCGAAAACAGGCTTAAAAAAATGCTTACGTTTGAAGGTGAACTGATTGAGGAGCGTTTAAGCCGAGAGAAACATCCAAACAAACTTTTCTTCAGTTATGCCAATACTGTTGCTACAATAGATTTTGCAAAACAATTTAAAGGTCATGGTTGGGTTGGAATTAGATACCAAATTGAACCTGACGAAGCTTACAACGAAATTATTCTTCACATTCGTTTTAAAGAAACTGACGCGAGACTACAACAAGAAACACTGGGAATTTTAGGTGTAAACTTAATTTACGGTGCTTTTTACAAATACAATGATCCAAAACGTTTACTGCGTTATTTATACGATCACTTAGACAAAGACCAACTCGAAATTGATACTATTAACTTCTCAGGACCTCGTTTTGCTGATGTTGATAATCGTTTAATGAGTTTGCAATTGGTTAAAAACGGAATGACAGATGCCGTAATGTTTAATCCTGAAGGAAAGAATGTTTTGCCTGCCGCTGTTTTATACAAAAAGAATTTACTTGCTTTTAGAGGAAGTTTCCGTCCGGTTACGAACGTAAATCTTGATATGTATGAGAAATCATTAAAAATGTTTCTCGAAGAAAATAAAGTTGAAAAAGATAATACTTTAGTAGTTTTTGAAATTACGCTTTCGAATTTACGTTCGGATGGTGAAATTGATGAGCGTGATTTTATGGACAGAGCCGAATTGCTTTGTTCTCTAGGTCAAACGGTTATGATTTCTAATTTCCAGGAATATTATAAAGTGGTTGAATATTTTTCTAATTATACCAAAGCCAGAATGGGATTGGCAATGGGTGTAAACAACCTTGTTGATATTTTTGATGAGAAATACTACCGTCATTTAAGTGGTGGAATTCTGGAAGCATTCGGGAAATTATTCTATCGCGATATGAAGGTATTCTTATATCCAATGTTGGGCGATGATGGAGAAATTATTACTTCTGAAAACCTGAAAGTTCATCCTCGAATGAAGGAATTGTATAAATTCTTCAAATTCAATGGAAAAGTGGTTGATATTAAAGATTACAATACTGAAATATTAAATGTATTCTCTCGTGAGGTTCTGAAAATGATTAGCCAGGGAAAATCTGGTTGGGAACCTATGCTTCCATCAGGTGTTGCCGAAATTATAAAGGAACACCATTTATTTGGATATCATCCTGAAACTGAATTAGAGCAAAATATTTAGTTTTTTTTGTTTCAGGTTTCAAGTTTCAGGTCCAGCAAAACTTGAAACTTGAAACCTGAAATAAAAGATTACTTCAAAATCTGTGCTGCGTGTTCTTTTGTTTTTACTTTTTCGATAACCTCATCAATAACTCCGTTTTCATCGATTACAAAAGTTGTTCTGTGGATTCCGTCGTATTCTTTTCCCATGAATTTCTTTGGTCCCCAAACACCAAATGCATTGATTACTGATTTATCTTCATCAGCTAATAATGGAAAAGGAAATTCGTATTTGTCTTTAAATTTTAATTGCGCTTTCTGGCTGTCAGCACTTACTCCCAAAAGCTCATAATTGTTAGCTTTAAAACGTTCGAAATTATCTCTTAAATCACAAGCTTCTGCCGTACAACCTGGTGTACTTGCTTTTGGATAAAAGAAAACTACTAGCTTTTTTCCGGCATAATCTGCCAATTTATGGGATTTTCCATCCTGATCTATTCCTGAAAAATTTGGTGCTTTGTCGCCGGCTTTTAATGTTGTCATATATTTTTATTTTAGATTGTTTTAATTTTAGAAGAAAGAACAAAGAGTAAAGAATATAGATTGTGGATTTTAGAATTACATTCAAACTCACAATTAATAACTCATAACTTATAATTTATAATTCCTTATTTTTACGACACTAAAAATACGGAAATGAATAAAGAAGCTCGCGTACAATTTGTTATAAATACGTTAAAAGAACTCTACCCTACTATACCTGTTCCCCTTGATCATAAAGATCCTTATACATTATTAATTGCTGTTTTGCTTTCAGCACAATGCACGGATGTTCGTGTAAATCAGATTACTCCAATACTTTTTGCAAAGGCTGATAATCCGTATGATATGATTAAAATGTCGGTAGAAGAAATTAAGGAAATTATTCGCCCTTGTGGTTTATCACCAATGAAATCAAAAGGCATTCATGGTTTGTCGCATATTTTGATTGATAAACATGATGGAAAAGTTCCGCAGAGTTTTGAAGCTCTTGAAGAATTGCCAGCAGTTGGCCATAAAACGGCTAGTGTAGTAATGTCGCAGGCTTTTGGTGTTCCGGCTTTTCCTGTTGATACTCACATTCATAGGTTGATGTATCGCTGGAATCTTTCGAACGGTAAAAATGTAGTACAAACAGAAAAAGATGCTAAAAGATTATTCCCTAGAGATTTATGGAATGATTTACATCTTCAGATTATTTGGTACGGACGTGAGTATTCGCCTGCTCGTGGCTGGAGTCTAGAAAAAGATATTATCACGAGAACTATTGGAAAAAAATCTATAATAGAAGAAGCTGCTAAAAAGGTTTAGCAGCTTCTTTATTTTATTTTACATACTGCCTTTCAGCGCATTGTATTCGTTTGTCATGTCAAGAGACCTGTAAATACCCAAAAGTGTTTTTGTTGCATCTGAATTTTTAGGTTCTATAACAAGGGCTTTTTGAAGATATGGAATCGCACTACGGGCAATATCATCTTTTTTAGCATTCAACTTATCATATTTCTGCATATCTGCTGCCGAAGTTCCTAAAGATGCTATTTCATCCGTTAAATCTTTCTTTAGCTGTAACTTTAAGTAAGCTAAATTAATGTAAACATCAATATCATTAGGATTCAATTCTAAAACATAATTATAAACTGTTTCTGCTTTGGCGTATTCCTTTTTTTCCAGATAAGAATCAGCTAAGTTTGTATTCACTTCTATTTTTTTAGAAGGAACGGACTCTGTTCTTGGTTTTTCATACAATCCTTGCTGAATTGCTGATTCTCTTGCTTTTGGCGAAACAAAAACATCTTCTTCTTTTGTTTTTTTGCTTGTGGCTAAATACAAAAGTCTTTTTCCGGAAAAATTAATCTTTTTTAGAATTTCATAATATTTAATTGCGGAGTCATAGTCTTTTGCATTTACAGATGAAGATGCTGCATTGAATAAATTCAGCGTATCTTTTTTATCAAACAAATAAACTTTATAACTTTTCTCTGCACTTTCTTTAAATTTTCCTGCTTTAAAATCGGTCATTGCACCATTAACAAGGCTAGATTTCATTTGTTTTAAAGCTTCATTAGCCTTAATGGTAAATTTAAATTTACCTGATTCATTTTCATATATAAATACGTCCTGATACGATTGTGATGCCAATGTAAAATTATTAACTGCATCTATATTTTTTACAGCTAAGTCTTTTAATACATTTCCTTTTAAAAAGTAAAAATCTGATTTATCTTCATCTGGCGCATTAAGTATAAGGTATTCTACTTTATTTAAAATTGCCAATGCTTCCTGGCTTTTTCCGCCATCAAATAAAGATTGCGCATCTTTTATTTGTTCTTTTTGAGCAAATGCTCCGATATTCATAAAGAGAAGGAATATCAATATTATTTGGTTATTTTTCATTTTGGTCATGTTTAGTTGTTACTAGATTTGGTTATGAATGGTCTTACTATTCTTCATTGAACATTAAGAAACACAACAAACAAGACAAAATAATCCGGAGTAGTTTTTTTTCATAAATTTTTTGGTTAATTGGTTAAACATTTTATTTCATTAGCATTATAACTGGAAAATTTTCTACAATTAAAGTTTTTTCATACAAAACTAAATCAGTTTCATATTTTAATTGAATAAAAATTACTTTGAACTAAAATAAACTAAAATTTGAATAAACAAGTATAAATAAATGAAAAATATCAAGTTTTAACAGAAAAACATCGATAATTAGAATTAAAACAAAGAAGTACTTATTAAAATCATATATTTAAAATAAGAGTATGCGTATATTTTAAATAATGCAAAAAAATAGGTTTAAAAACTAAATCCTAAAAAAAAACTCACTACTTGTATTTACATACAAATAGTGAGCTTTTAACCAAAACGACCATTTGGTTTTTCTTTCGAAATAAACATCCGACCAAAGTAGTGGGCTGTTTAATTAGCTATGATCTCAAAACTTTTATCGTCTATCTTCACAACAGTCAACGCTTGTGAGTAGTTTAATAAAAAAGAAACGACTTCTTTTTTAGGTTTAAGATTTTTAGAAGCTAATGCTTTTTTAGAGTAAATTTTTGCCATACTATGAAAATGTTTTATAATAGTATAACGACCTAATATTCAAAATAGTATTAGTTGGTTAAAATAATTTGATGTTTATCAATTATTTTTCTCAAATTCATTAATGCATAACGCATTCTTCCTAATGCTGTATTGATACTAACTCCTGTAAGTTCTGAAATTTCTTTGAAACTCATATCCTGATACATACGCATCACTAAAACTTCTTTTTGATCTTCGGGAAGTTCTTCAATGATCTTTTTTAGATCAACCTCAACCTGATCAAAGATCATTTTATTTTCTATGGTTAAAGAATCGTCAGACATGATTGAGAAAATCGAAAACTCTTCTGTTTCTCTGTACATCGGCATTTTTTTGGTTTTGCGAAAATGATCTACAATTAAATTGTGTGATATACGCATAACCCAAGGTAAAAATTTACCTTCTTCATTATATGAATTGCTTTTTAAGGTTTTTATTACCTTAATAAAAGTGTCTTGAAAAATATCGTTTGAAATATCTCTATCAGCTATCTTAGAATATATAAATCCATATATCTTAGACTCGTGCCTTTTTATCAATGTCGCTAAAGCTTTTTCATTGCCTTCGACATAATTTTTTACTAATAGAGCGTCTGGAATATGCAGATCAGCCATAATACTACCTTTTTAGTTCTGTTTAAAATCTAAGTAATTTTCTAAAAAGTAGTTTTATTGTATAGGCGTATCTTTTTTATGTCTGTTAATATTCAGTCCAAATTTAACAAATAATTATTTTAAAAAGCAAATGATTGGAACAATAATTAACAATAAAATCATAATTAATTTTAAACTTTACGACCAAAGCCTTCAAAAATATCAAATAATGGGAATGTTTTAACAAATTAAAAAAAGAAGCACATTTTATATAAATCATTTATTTTAAATAAGTTACACTTCTTTTTTTAACAATATTTATATTATTTAATTTTATTCATAAACCCGAACATAATCTACATAATACTTTTGCGGTAAAATAGTATCATCTACAGCAGGACCTCCAAAATTGCCTCCGATAGCTAAATTGACAATAATATAAAATGGTTTATTGAACGGCCAAGTGTCTTCATTTTTAATTTCCGGATTAAACGTATAAACTAAAGTTGTATCTACAAAAAAATCGATTTTATCTTTATTCCATTCAATAGCATAAACATGATATCCTTCTTCTATAGTTGGAAATTCTGTTCTTTTTGTATTTATGGTATTACCATGACTATCCTGCGTGTGCAAGGTTGTGTATACCATATGCGGATCTCTGCCGATATATTCTAAAATATCAATTTCACCGGTTTTTGGCCATTTTACCTCATCAATATTAGCTCCTAACATCCAAAATGCGGGCCATAAACCGTGACCAACAGGTAATTTTGCCCTGGCTTCAATTCGACTATACAAAAACTCTTTTTTTCCTTTAGTCGTTATTTTAGTCGAGGTGTATTTATCTCCTTCTTTTCTGGCTTCTATAATTAAATTTCCATCTTTAATTTCGTGATTTGTTTTGGTATAGATTTGTCTTTCATTATTTCCGTAACCGCATAAATTCGGACAGCCGTCACCAAGTTCGAAATTCCAAAAGGTTTCGTTTATTTTCTTTTTATTAAAATTTTCTTCCCAGATGAGTTTTCTTTTTGCATTTTGTGCAAAGCAAAAACTACTGAGCATTATTAGTACAACTACTTTTTTCATAGTATCGTTTTTAAATTCTAAAAAATTAAGAAGGCCAGCCTAAACTGACCTTCTCATTCATTCTTACTAATTAATTCATATTCTATTGATAGACTCTTACGTAATCAACCTCCATTGAAGATTGTGTAAAGGCTGCATCAATATTTCCTCCTAAATTACCTCCCATTGCTACATTCAAAATCAGGAAAAAGTCGCTGTTAAAGGGAAGTGAAGCATCATTGGCTACAGAATGGATCATTACATCATCAACATAAGTTTTTACTGATGTCGGGCTCCAAACCGCTTTATAAACATGAAATTCTGTTGAAACGTTTGGAATGGTTTTAGATCCTGTATTTCCATTTCCTCCTGAATGTCCGGGATAATGCAGTGTGCTTAGAATAACGTTTTGGTTATTTCCTACATGTTCCATAATATCGATTTCTCCACATGCTGGCCAAGGTTTTGTCGCATAGTTTTGTCCAAGCATCCAAATTGCAGGCCATGTTCCGGCTCCTATTGGAAGTTTGGCTTTAATTTCAATCTTTCCATAAGTGAACTTAAATTTGGCATCTGTTTTTAATCGGGCCGATGAATAATCAGCTCCACCAGAAGCTTCTTTTTTGGCTGTAATTTTCAAGCTTCCACCTTGTACAATAACATTTGTTGCTGCATTGGTATAATTTTGTTTTTCATTATTTCCCCAGCCGTTATCTCCTTTTCCTAAATCATAACCCCATTTTGCAGCATCTGGCGCTCCATCAGTATTAAATTCTTCAGACCAAACTAAATTGGTGTAATCTGTATCTTGATTTTGAGTTGGCTTTGTGGTCGTAAAGATATGATACCATGCCAATGCAGGATTTCCTCCCATAACGGCTCTAACTACCATTCTATTGGCTGTTATTGATAATATTTCATAAGAACTCTGACCAATATAATAACCCATAAATCCTCCATCAGAGAAATTTAACATGGTTCCTCGCGTTTGTGTAGCGTGATCAGGGTTTTTTGACACAACTGATTCTGAAGGACTTAACGAAACCGTTTTTATTCCACCTGCATTATAGCTTAAACAAGCATCATCTGGTGAACTTCCTCCTGCTACACTTGCAAAAGCGGCATTAAAGAATGTTGATCCACCGTTATCCAATTGAAATTTCAATTGTTCGCCATCAAGAGAGAATGTTAATACATTATCATACAAACAGCTGCTGGCTGGTGAAGCTGCTTTTTCGAACGCTCCTGCCTGATAGTAATTTGCATAATAATTTTTAGCTGCATCGGCATCGTTTTGACCTACACCTAAATGTCCTGGTTCTGATGCTGACCAATACCATTTTTTAGAGGTTCCGGATGTTAATAACTGAACGGCTTCGTCATCACTAAAATTACTTAAAACGGTAACATCAAGTGTAATATTTGAAGCAATTCCACCTCTGCCATTGGCAATAAGTGTTACAGTATAAGTGTTCACGCCTGTTTTGGTAAAACGCTTAGTGAATTTTCCGCTTGGTGAATTTTCTGAAGTTCCGTCGCTAAATACATATTTAAATGAAACAGCATTATCTGCAGTCGCGGTTAATTTTACCATTCCTGAACCGTCTCCGTCAGGAGCATTGGTCGTTTTCCCGACAATCTCAGCGGTTATCTTAAGATTTGTTGGTGCCTCTATTGATCCAAATGTATAATCATCTTTCTGACAACCCGTCATCAGGAGAATCGCAAATAAGGATACTATATTTATAATTATTTTTTTGCTCATGATTTCTTTTTTTAATTGGATTGTTTAATGTCATCAAAGTAATAGACAGCACCTGTTCCCATTTGTCCGAAGTCAGGGAATAAAATTACTCTGTCGTATTTATTCGCTGTGCTAAAACCAGGTGCAGCTGTCAAATCAAACGTTAATACCTGCCATGCATTAGCAACTGTTGTGGTTGCATGTGCTTCAAAAAAGACAGTTGGATTTCCGTTTCCGTCTTTTGGCGATGTCGAAACTTCCATTTTATATAAAATATCGGCTCCAACTTTAGGCGACCAAACATTTACTTTTACAGTTGTTCCTTTAGTAAAATCGATTGTTTTTTCTAAGTTAATACTTGCTCCTGCCCAAACCTGAGCTCCTGACAGTTTTTCTATTTTTACTACTTTGTTTGATACATTCGCACCCGTTTTATCCGGATTTGTTACTACAGAAACCGGAATTGGTCCAAAATTAGCATCTCCAAAACCGCCCCAAGTGTACGTTAATGTTGCCGATTCAAAATCAAGTGGCAATTCTACAGACTGAGCAGCCGTTTTATAGAAATAAATATTATCAATAAATACATTTTTACCAGCTGGAGTTCCAACCAATTTCAATTGAAAAATATCTGCAACGGTTAATCCCTGACTTGTAAATGCAGAAATTGGAATATCAATACTTGTCCATTGATTTGCAGTTAGATTTTTTGATACCGGTTTTTCTCCATTGGTTTTACTAATTAAGAACGTATCAATTTTATCTAAGTCTGCTGTCCAGACATCCATGTGAAAATACTCCATTCCGGAAACATCGATTGTTACATTATCAGCCAATGCAATTCCCTCATAATTCAGGTTGTTGTAATTGATGATTTTATCTCCGGCTAAATCAAATTCTGTAAAAGTGGTAGATTGTCCCCAATTTGGAAAAAAGTTAGTTCCTGCTACATTTGTGTATTTAGAACCATATATAGAAATCACGTCTCCAGCTTGTCTGTTTGGTGGCGCTGGTGCTGATGTTGTTGGATTAAGAACCAGTTTGGCCGTAACTTCAATTGTTTTTTCTGTCGTTTTTACTGCAGCGCTTTTTGAAACTACACGAATGGTGTAAACTCCTGCTTGCTGGTATGTATATGAAACTGATTCACCATTATTTCCCGAAACCGGATCTGGTTTTCCTGTTTCTCCAAAATAAACATCATAAAACAAAGCAAAATCAGCTGTTGCCTTAACGGTGATTTTTTTAGATACTGATAAATCATTCGTTACTTCAACTACTAAATTTTCAGGAGCTTTAAACGAAACTACTACTTCTTTTTCAACTTCGGTAGTTTTTCCATTAATTCCCATTGCAATAATTTTAGACTTGTAAACACCTTCTTTATATATATGTGCAACCGTTGATCCGGTTCCTATATAATCAGAATCTGCACTGCCATCTCCAAAATTAATTTTATATTGTGTTACACCTTCGCCTTTAGGTACAAATGTAACTTTACCTGTATTATCCTGGGTAACTGTGGTCAAAGCCGATATATTAGTTGGTGCACTTAAACCTTCTAAATCAATATCGCTATTTTCATCGCTTGAGCAGCTAAAAAATAGTGCTAAAACGAAAATACTTATAATAGAATGTATTTTTTTCATAATTGCTGTTTTTTAATATCCAGGATTTTGTTTCCAATTTCCGTTTGCAAACTGAATTTCTTCGATTGGAAGTGGGAATAATTCATTTTTATTAGCTGTGAAACCAGGAATAGTTCCTGCTGCTTTTCCAGTTCTAACCAAATCAAAAAATCGATGTCCTTCACCAAAAAGTTCCAATCTTCTTTCTGTCGCAATAAAATCAGTCAGAGCAGCACCAGAAACTGATATATCATGATTGTTGTCTCCAAAAGCACGTCTTCTTACCTGATTTAAATATTCTCTGGCTTTTCCATCATCAATTCCGCCTCTGTTATAAGCTTCTGCAGCCATTAATAAAACATCTGCATAACGAATTGCTCTGTAATTGTTTGGATTCGTTAAATTCAAATCTCCGGCTGCTTCTGCACTTCTTTTTCTTGGTAAATATTTTCTGTTGAAGAATCCTGTATCTTCATTACCTTTTCCATATGATACGCCACTATTAGCTGCTGCAAAAGCTACAATATCTAAAATAGCAACATTTTTACGTCTGTCTCCAACTTCAAAAGCGTTTGCTGATTCCTGAGTTGGAATATTAAAACTAAAGCCTGAAGAAAATAATGGTCCTGTGTAATTTCTAACTCCACTAAATCCAACAGCTACGTTTCCTTCGCTACATTGCAAACAAGTAAAACCTGCGCCTTCAACATCTGTATACTGAACTTCAAAAACAGATTCTGATCCGTTTTCTCCTTCTGCTTCGAATATCTTATTATAATCTGTTTCTAATGTATATGGCGTTGTAGTTATTAAAGCCTGTAAAGTAGTGGCTGCTTCCAAAAATTTGCCTTGATATAAATAAGCTTTTCCCAATAATGCCTGAGCAGCTCCTTTTGTCGCACGTCCTTTTTGGGCAGCATTTGGAGATAAATTTGCAGCCGCGAAAATCAAATCAGCTTCAATGGAAGCATAAACTTCTGCAACTGACGAGCGCGGAACTGTTTTTTCATCTCCAATTTTAAACCTCGCATCGGCTTTCATTGGTATACCGCCAAACCATTTTACTAATTCAAATTGGTAATATGCTCTAAGAAAGCGTGTTTCGGCTATAAGCTGTGTTTTTCCCGAAAAATCTGTTTTATTTTGAAATTCAAGTATATAATTGGCTCTTTGAACTCCTGCAAACATCCAGTTCCAGATGTCTCTTAAATTGCTGTTTACCTGAGTGTGAGTCATATCGTCTATTTGCTGAAAACCAATTACATCTGTCGGGCTTTCACCTCCGCATAATGTATTATCTGAAGCAATTTCTCCCAGCAAAACATTTACATAAGTTGCCTGAAGTAAATCATAGGCGGCAATTAACGCCTCATCGTAATCTGATTTAGAATTAAAATAATTCTCTGAATCGATAGAATATACAGGCTTCGGATCAACAAATTCATCTGAACAAGAAGTTGTTACAGTTAGAATTAATGTTATCGTTATTAGAAAAGTAAATAAATATTTTTTCATTTTAATTGAAATTAAAAATTAATGTTTAAGCCCAATAAATAAGTTCTTGGAACAGGATAAAATCCGTAGTCAATTCCGGCACCAATTGGCGATTGAGAAACTCCATCCTGATTTGTAGGTCCTGATGAAGCCCCAGGATCAAACCCTTTATATTTGGTAAAAGTGTACAGATTATTTACTCCCGCATAAAGTCTTACCTTTGTGATTCCGGCTTTTTGAGTCACTTTCGGATTGATTGTGTATCCTATTTGTATGTTCTGAATTCTTAAATAAGAAGCATCTTCAACAAAATAATCAGACAAAACATTGTTTGCTGTAGCTCCTGTAGTTACTCTTGGTACAGAATTGCTTGTTCCTTCTCCCGTCCATCTGTCTAAAACATAATCAAGACGATTTGCATCTGAAAGTACTCTTTCGTAGTTACGAACCATATTGTTTCCTATTGATGCGAATGTATATGCTGCAAAATCAAGATTTTTATAATTTAACTGAATATTGAATCCCATTGTAGCATCCGGAATTGGATCTCCAATATTTGTTCTGTCTTTAGTATCAATTACATTATCTCCATTTACATCTACATAACGAATATCTCCCGGCGAAGCATTTGCTCCTAAAGCCAATTGTGAAGGATGTGCATCAACTTCCGCCTGATTTTGAAAAATACCATCGGTTTTATATCCATAAAAATACCCAATTGGTTTTCCTGCTTCCATACGTGATGCGGCCGGTTGTCCTACTCCAAAAGAACCTTGTTCTATAAATCCTGTTCCGTTATTTACCGCTAAGACTTCATTTTTAAGAAACGTTACATTATAACCTACACTCATCGTAAATGAGTCTGAAAATTTTTCTTTATAATCTATCGCAAATTCAAATCCTGAATTTCTAACAGTACCGGCATTCATTGTTGGAGCACTTGCTCCCGGAGCACCAACTCCGATAATTCCTGAAACCGGAATATTTGGTATCAATAAATCTTTTCTTGTATCGATAAAATAATCTGCTACTACAAAAAATTTATCATTGAATAATTTTAAATCCAAACCAACATCAAACTTTTTGGCTTCTTCCCATTTTAAATTCGGGTTTGGTATTTGTCCCGTTGCGGCTCCGCTTACTAATGCGCCATCAAAAACATAGGTTGCCTCACCATTTAAAATACTTAAATAGCCATTATTTGGAATTTGATCATTTCCTAAACTTCCGTAACTGGCTCTAAATTTTAAGAAGTTAATTGTTTCTGATTTTCCAAAGAAACCTTCGTCTGAAACAACCCATCCTGCTGTAAGAGATGGAAAATATCCTATTTTATGACCGGGACCAAATTTTGTAGAAGAATCACGTCTGATAATTGCTGAAAAAAGATATTTTCCTTTATAATCATATTGTACTCTTCCAAAATAAGAGAGTCTTCTTTGATCATAAACATAACCACCAGTATTTAAAGCGCTTGGCAATCCTTTAGTTAAAGAAAGATCTGCAAACTCCCATGAATTATTAGGCACATCAAAGCCTGTTGCAACGGCTGAATTTCCCCATTGTTTATAAATAGTATTTCCCAGAGTTGCAGTAATATTATGGTTCTCTGCTATTTTTGTATTATAAGTTCCATAAATATCAAATGAGTAATCGTTGTCGTTTACAGTTCTTTGCGTTACATAACTTCTTTGATTATCAAAAACTTTTCCTCCATAATTTATTTGTGGGGCAAATATTTTGCTTTCACTGTTTGCTGTATTAAATCCGATTGAGCTTGACAATACAAATCCTTTGAAAATTTTATAATCCAAACCAAAGTTTCCGTTTAGCTTTTTATAATTATAATCATTGTATGTGTTTTCAACTTGTGCGAGTGGATTTATAATTTCTGTTCCAAATCCTGTTGTACTTGGCACTAATGTAAAATTGCCATTTGCATCGTACGGACTTAATGTTGCCGGTACGTTTAAGGCATTAAACAATACAGATCCTAATCCGTTTTCGTTAATTGTTTTTCTATCAAAATAAGTATAGATTAAATTTGTTTTTAATTTGATTTTATCACTCAAATCTACACCTAATGCTAGTCTGGCTGTATTTCTTAAATAACCAGATTTGTCGCCACCTACAATACCTTCCTGATCAAGGTGTGAACCACTAATAGAATAGGTAATTTTATCAGATCCTCCCGAAATTGTCAAATCGCTGTTTAATAACGGTACACCGGTTCCTAAAACTTCTTTTTGCCAGTCTGTTCCACTTCCTAAACCGCTTACGTTTGGATAAGGAAGCGCTTTTCCGCCATTGGCATAACTTTCATTTAATAATAAAGCATATTCGGTAGCACTTAGAATTGATAATTTTCTGGAAGCTTCCTGAAATCCTGTATAGCTATTAAAAGAGATTTTAGTTTTAGAATTCTTTTTACCCATTTTTGTTGTTACGAGAATAATTCCGTTTGCTCCAAGCACTCCATAAATAGCTGCCTGAGAATCTTTTAAAACCGTAATGGTTTCAATATCATTTGGATTTAGCAAACCCAGATCTCCCACATAACCATCTATAATAGTTGCCGGTTTATTTTCTCCATTTGTAGCTATACCACGAATACGTATATCAAGCGGAGCTCCTGGTGCTCCGGATTGTGTAGTGACGTTTACTCCGGAAATAGTTCCTTGCAGCGCCTGCTCAATTCTTGATGGTTTTAAAACATCAAGTGTTTTGCTGTCCAGAACTCCAACTGCTCCGGTAATTTCTCTTTTCTTTTGAGATCCGTAACCAATCACTACAACTTCATCTAATGATTTAGAGTCTTCACTCATTTTAACAGTAACTTTTGGTCCGGAAACAACAACTTCTTGCGTTCGGTATCCAATATAACTTAAAACAATTGTGGTGCCGGTTGAAACACCTGAAAGTTTAAAAGATCCGTCGAAGTCTGTGGTTGTACCTTTTGACGAATTTTTAACTTTTACATTTACGCCAGGCAATGCTAAGCCTGATCCATCAAGTACATTTCCGGTTACATCAAACGTCTGCGAAAACGCAAAAGATGTAAACAGTAATAATACCATTAGTAATAATTTAGATTTCATAATTAGTTAGTTTTTTATTGAAGTTAAAATTATTGCATCCTATTAAGAATACGTTAAAATTAACCACAACAAAAAACATACATCTCAAAAATAATGCACTAAAATTTAAGATATAACAAAATAGATCGCCATTTAACAGTAAAATCCGAATGTTAATTTCTTTAACAAATAAGTGTAATAATCACAACAAAAGGTTAATGTTGTGGTAATGTATAGTTGTTTTCGAAGGATTTTCTGACTTCCTATACAGCCAGTATATATTCGACTAAACCGATTTCGTGCTGTAAATCCAT
Organism: Flavobacterium sp. LC2016-13; assembly: GCF_009707955.1. GTDB lineage: Bacteria > Bacteroidota > Bacteroidia > Flavobacteriales > Flavobacteriaceae > Flavobacterium. Next base: position 185,400 of record NZ_WMDQ01000004.1, read on the forward strand.
TTTTTTACGCAAACGATATCTTTTAATTTCAACACTTCTAACCGAAATATTAAACAAAGGAGCTATTTCCTTAGAAGAAAGATTCAATCGTAAATAGGCACAAAGACGCAAATCGTTTGGTGTTAATAAAGGATGAAGTTGTTTTATTCTTTTCAGGAAATCTTTATCGGCACTGTCAAAAGCTTCTTTAAAAACCTTCCAGGAATCTTCTTCGGTAATATTATCATTAATGGTTCTAATAACCGATTTAATGTTTTTATTATCATCCTGAGATGTTTTCTTCAAATCTTCTTTTATAAAAGCCAAAAGTTCATTTTTACTATTCAAACTCATCGTCGAAACAGCCAATTCTCTGTTTTTATTATCAACATCCTGCGAGAGTTGTTCGTTTCTTAATTTCATTAATTGCTGCTCGTTTTCAAGCTCTTTAATCTCCAGTAAAAGATTATTTTCTTCAATTAATTTCTCTTTTTGCTTGTGATAAAAATTGCGATATGCTTTGTTTATAAAATAACCAATGACAATTAACAATAGCAAATAAATAAAAACAGCCAGATTGGTTAAATACCAAGGTTTTAAAACCACAAAAGTATAAGTGGCTGTATTTTGCAATACTGTATTGGCATATTTTGCACGGACTTTGAAGGTATAAGTTCCGGGTGATAAGTTCTTGAAATTAACAGAGGATTTTGTGCTCCACTCACTCCAGTCATTTTGAAATCCTTCTAATAAATACTGATATTCTGAATTGATGTATTTATTATATTCGGGAACAGTATAATTTAATATAATGTTGTTTTCATTCGATTTAAAACTTCCTTCTTCTTTTAAAACTACATCATTTGAAGTTTGATTTTGTTTATTTATTGAAATTTCTGTTATGGAAACGGTATAGTTTTTAAAACTTAAATCGTCGATATTAAGCGTATAATAACCATCTGTTGTACCAATTAAATAAGTTGATTTTGAGATTTGGGTAATATTTTCAAAACCCAGCATTGAGTTGGTTAAAGAAGACGGAATTGGTATTATATTCTGTTTTAATTGATTGCTCAATTTACTGGCAGAGAAATAATGAATGTAATTTTTAGAAAATAACCAGATTTTATTAGACTTATCTACAATTAATTTTCCTGAGGTATATTCGTCTTTTTCAAAAATAGAACTTAATAGTTTATCTTTTTCGAATTGTTTTGTATTCGGATTCAGTTTAAAAATTCCGCCTTTATAAGCATAATAAATCGCGTTATTAAATTTAGTTAAACTTGCATTTTTTCCTTTCTTTGGAGACGAATACGTATAAAACTCTTGTGTTTTTAAAAGCGAATTATCCAATTGTAATCTAAAAATACCTTTATATTCATGGCTTACATAAACTTCTAAATTTGGAGTAATTTCGAAATAACGAGAAGAATAACTGAAACCATCAATTTTATTCCTGAATTTCCATTGATTGTTTACTTTCTCTAAAACCGAAATTCCGTAGTAATTTCCCTGAAGCAAAATGTTTCTATTGTTTGGAGAAGGTTCAAACTTCCAGGTTCCCGAGCCCGAAAAAATACTTCTCGCAGTTGTATTATCAATAATAAAAGTTCCTGAATCATGACCGCAAAAAAGCGTATTGTCATAACTATGCAAAGACCAAACCTGTCCTTTTGTGCCACTTATAAACTGAAAATCGCCGTTGCTTTGATATTTTTTGCAAAACAATCCCTGATTTGTTCCTACATACAACATTCCGTTAAATTCAATTGATGCGTAAACCGTTCCCAGAACACCTGTATCATCTGTAAAACTATGCACCGGCGTTTGCAGATTGATGCAGTTAATTCCGTTATCGAGACCAACCCAAACGTTCTGATCTTTATCTTCAAACAATGACAAAGCCGTATTATTGCTTAAACCTTTGCTTTGCGAAATATGATAATGGAATTTTCCTGAATTCGATAAAATAAAAATTCCATTAGAAACAGTTCCAAGAGCATAACTGCCATCCTGAAGTCTTTGGCTGCTATAAACAAAACTCGCTTTTATTTGTTCATCAATTTCTGTTGCAAAAGGTGTTAAAGTGGTTCCTGTAAGTTTATAAAATCCGTCTAATTGCGTCTGAATCAACAAACCATCATCTATTGTAAACACATTGACAATCGTAAACTTTTTCAGTATAGGATTATCAGAAATCAATTTTCCTTTTCCTCCTTCTATCTCAAAAAGACCTTCATTTATGGTTTGATAATAAATAGAATTTTTAGTGCTAAACGATTTTATAACACCATTTTTAGGCGAAATAATTTTAAAGCTTTTTGTTTTTGTATCATAAATATAAATTCGGTTCAGCGATTGAAACAAAATCCATTGATCGTATTTTAAAATGTTCCAAAACTGTTCGTCATCCAGAATTTTATTTTTAATGGTATCGCTTAGCGAAGTATATTTTAATTTTCCATTAGCTTGGCGAGTCCAATATCCAAAATTCATATAACAACCAGTATAAACCTTATTATCGATTACTTTTACAGATCGCATAATGGTTTCATTAGGCGTTGGATAAAGTTCCCAATTGGTCCCGTTATATTCTAAAAGCCCTTCATTATTAGCAAAATACAAATAATTCTGTTCATCCTGCGAAATCATCCAACTCTGATTTCCAGCGCCATACACAGTCGACGGATATTTTACAATTGGAGGTAATTCCTGCGAAAACAGGATAGAACTGATCAAGAAACAAAGTAGAGAAAGGTTAGTCTTCAATTGGTTGTGGTTATTTATTTATTCTAAAAACACTTCTAAAATAGAATATTTTATGCTGAAACAATAATTTTAACTAAAATAAAAGATTTTACAAACAACACGCGGTTGTAACCACAGAAAACAATTACCATAATATAGCTTCCAGCGGTTGAAATCACTAGCAATACTTCAAACAATTTCCTAAGCATTTTAAACATAGCCTGTGGTTGAAACCAGTGGCAAAATTTTGAGCTAATAATCAAACCCAAACATTGTAATTCTGTTAAAATTTGGAACAATGTCCTTAACAAAACTCAATTCAAAATTGATTACTTTTGTAGAAATTGACTTTTTTTATGCAAATTGATCTTTCTACACTCGACCCGAAACATAATATTATAATTAAAGGAGCGCAGGTACATAATTTAAAAAATGTAGATGTTGCTATTCCCCGTAACAAACTTGTTGTAATTACAGGACTCTCAGGATCAGGTAAATCTAGCTTAGCATTTGATACTTTATATGCCGAAGGACAACGTCGTTATGTGGAGAGTTTATCATCATACGCACGTCAGTTTTTGGGACGTTTAGACAAACCAAAAGTTGAATATATAAAAGGAATTGCTCCGGCAATTGCGATCGAGCAAAAAGTAAACACAACCAATGCCCGTTCTACGGTTGGAACTTCAACAGAAATCTACGATTACGTTAAACTTTTATACGCCAGAATTGGCCGCACATATTCGCCGGTTTCCGGACAGGAAGTCAAAAAAAATACCGTTACCGATGTTGTTTCTGATGTAAAAAACTTTGAATTGGACAGCAAATGGATGTTGCTTTCTCCTATTCATCTTGAGGAAGGCAGACAACTCGAAGACAAACTAAAAGTATTGTTACAACAAGGTTTTGCACGTATTTTAGTCGATAACGAAATGGTTCGTTTAGACGATTTTACACCAACAGATCTTCATAAATTAGACAACAAAGATATTTTACTAATCATTGACAGAATTGTTGTTAAGGATGAAGAAGAATTCTATAATCGTCTTGGCGACGCTGTTCAGACTGCTTTTTTTGAAGGAAAAGGAATTTGTTATCTACAGGAATTAGGTTCAGATAAAAGACTTACTTATTCGAATAATTTTGAATTAGACGGTATTACGTTTTTAGAACCAAATGTTCATTTATTCAGTTTTAATAATCCGTACGGAGCTTGTCCGGTTTGTGAAGGTTACGGAAATATTATTGGAATTGATGCTGATTTGGTCGTTCCAAATACCTCTTTATCCGTTTTCGAAAGCGCCATTTATCCGTGGCGAGGCGATAGCATGAGCTGGTATAAAGACGAATTGGTAAAACATGCCTATAAATTTGATTTCCCAATTCACAAACCTTATTTCGAGCTTTCAGAAGAGCAAAAAGATTTAGTCTGGAAAGGAAATCAATATTTTCAAGGTCTGAATGGTTTCTTTAAAGAACTCGAAGAAAAAAATTATAAGATTCAAAATCGTGTAATGTTATCACGCTATCGCGGAAAAACAAAATGTTACGCTTGTCGCGGAAAACGTTTACGTGAAGAAGCTTCTTATGTAAAAATAAACGGAAAAACAGTTTCTGAATTAGTCGATTTGCCGATTAAACATTTGGTTACTTTTTTCAAAAATATCGATTTGGATGTTTACGAACAGCAAATCGCAAAACGTTTAATGGTAGAAATCAATAACCGTTTGTCATTTTTGACAGAAGTTGGTTTGGATTATCTAACGTTAAACAGAAACTCTTCGACACTTTCAGGAGGAGAATCGCAACGTATAAACCTTGCCACTTCTCTTGGAAGTAGTTTGGTTGGTTCAATGTATATTTTAGATGAGCCAAGTATTGGTTTACATCCAAAAGATTCGGAACGATTGATTAAGGTTTTGCTTTCGTTACGCGATTTAGGCAATACCGTAATTGTCGTTGAACACGATGAAGATATTATGAAAGCTGCCGATATGATTATTGATATTGGTCCCGAAGCAGGAACTTTTGGAGGGAATTTAGTGGCTCAGGGAACTTACGATGAAATTTTGCAATCAGAATCTCTGACAGCGAAATATCTGAATGGAGATCTTGAAATTTCTGTTCCGAAGAAAAGACGAAAATTCAAAAATCATATTGAAATTATTGGTGCCAGAGAAAATAACTTAAAAAATATTAATGTTACTTTTCCTTTAGATGTTTTAACGGTAATTACCGGAGTTTCAGGAAGTGGAAAAAGTACTTTGATTAAAAAGATTTTATTTCCTGCAATGCAAAAAAAGCTGGAAAATGCAGCCGAAAAAGCAGGTCAGTTTAGCGAAATAAACGGTTCGTTTTCGCAAATCAAGCACATCGAATATGTAGATCAAAACCCAATTGGAAGAAGCTCTAGATCGAATCCAGTAACGTATATTAAAGCTTATGATGATATTCGTGAATTGTACGCTAAAGAAAAATTATCTAAAATAAGAGGTTATCAGGCAAAACACTTTTCTTTTAATGTTGACGGAGGTCGTTGCGAAACTTGTAAAGGAGAAGGCTCTATAAACGTCGAAATGGTCTTTATGGCCGACGTTTCGCTACCATGTGAAACCTGCGGAGGAAAACGTTTCAAAAAAGAGATTTTAGAAATCAATTTTGATGATAAAAATATCAACGATATTCTTACCATGACTATTGATGATGCGATTGCTTTTTTCGATAAAAACAAACAAGCTAAAATAACTCAAAAATTACAGCCGCTTCAGGATGTTGGTTTGGGATATGTACAGTTAGGACAATCTTCTTCAACACTTTCCGGTGGTGAAGCACAACGTATTAAATTAGCATCATTTTTAGTAAAAGGTGCTACAAAAGATAAAGCTTTGTTTGTATTCGATGAACCTACAACAGGTTTGCATTTTCATGACATCAAAAAATTATTGGCTTCTTTTGATGCTTTAATTGAAAAAGGCCATTCTATAATTGTAATTGAGCACAATCTTGATCTTATAAAATGTGCCGACTGGATTTTGGATTTAGGTCCGGAAGGTGGTGAAAATGGCGGTTATTTATTAGCGGCAGGAACGCCCGAAGATATTGTAAAGGTAAAAGAATCTGTTACTGGAATTTATTTGAAGGATAAACTTCTTTAAAAAAAGGTTCTGAGGTTCTGAGATGCAAAGGGACAAAGGTTTTACTGTAGAGGCGCATGGCTGTGCGTCTATATTAAAGGTTTTTATAAATTCATATAAATTAAAAGCCCTAAATTAAATAAATTTAATTTAGGGCTTTTTTTCGTTTTTCAGTGATTTTTTTATGCGACCAAACATTTCTCCTCGAAAGGCAAACCATCTTCGTCAATGGCTACCAATATCTTTTTCTGTTTAGAAGCTTCAACAGTAAGATATAGCCATGCAAATGACCATAATCCCAAGGTCAGGCAAAAAATGGTGAAATTCAAACCATGATTCACTACCTTTCCTCCTTTAGAAAGAACTGCAAAAAGAAACTCGTCATTTCTCTCTTCAAGCGTAAATCCATTATGAATTTTATTCGATATCATATTAGAAAACACTTGCAAACTTTGTTCGTGGTTGAGGTGAATGTTTTTCATCATAATTATTTAAAAAATTTAACCCAAGAATAGTACTACTCTATACTATCGCAATTTAACTTTTACCAAAGTGATTAGTCTTAGTAAACAGAAATTATATCGCTTTATTGTATTTTATAAGATAATGTTTATCTATTTTATTAAAGCGATGCTAAATTTCTAATATAAAGTTAATTTTAATATAATTAATTACAAAATAAATACCTGTTAAAATTTAAAGTTTTTTAACTGTATATCAATTACTTACTATTTTTTCTTAAAATTAAAGGTCGGAGATTCGTAATTTTTATCTAAATAATTCTCCGGAATTGTAGTGGTATTCCCATCTCTCAGAGCATTATAATGTGGTGACATGATTTCGATTCCGGCCGCATTAAAACAGTCCTGAATATTTTGATGTAAGGAGGAATAGATTCTTGGCTGTTTCGTAGGTTCTTTCGTATAAACATTTATTTGATAGGAAACATAAAAATCATCTAAGCTTGTTTGCAAAACAAACGGTGCCGGTGTTTGTTCGGTCATATCAGTTTTTAAAGCGGCATCAATTAATGCTTTGTAAATATCCTTCCAAGGAACATCATAACCAATTGTAACAGTCGTATGAATCAATAAACCATTTGTTGAATCTTTGGTATTTGCAGAATAATTTGTAGAAGTACTCGATAAAACTGTGGCATTCGGGATTGTAATGTCTTCAAATTTTGGTGTTCTGATTCTTGTAACCAAAGCCGTTTTTTCGATTACTTCTCCGCTTACATCCCCAATCTTAATAAAATCGCCAATCTTAAACGGACGCATATAAGTAATCACCAAACCGGCAACCATATTGGCAATTGCATTTGATGAACCTAATGAAAATAAGATTCCAACAAATACCGAAACACCTTTAAAAATAGGAGAATCTGATCCCGGCAAATACGGAAAAATTACCACTAACATAAAAGCATACGCCAAAAACCGAATAATATTGAATGTTGGTTTTGCCCAATCGCTGTAAAAACCATCTACTTTTATATTCTCCTTGTTAATTTCATCAACAAAAAATTTGATTATTTTAAGTGAATACCTGAAAATCAAAATAATTACAATTATTGTAAACAGATTTGGCAGAAAATCAACAAATCCCATTGTCGCAGATTTTATAGGCGTGAGCGTCCATTTTAAAATCGTAGTTGTATAAGCTTTTGTAGCGGGAAAAATACTAAAAAGTACCGGAAGCGTTAAGTAAACGATTATGATTAAAGTAATTACTTTTATGATTCCAATAATCCGAATGATAACAAACTCTTGTTTTTCAGGAGTAAGCACATTTACATTATTATAGGTAAATCCTTTGAGAAATTTTTCTCTGTGAGTTGATACATAAGATTTTATTCGATTGAATATTTTAGAAACAAATAACAATACCAAACCCAGAATAAGGATTAATAAAGCTGTAAATCCGAGACGTTTTGGTAATAACGAATAGTTTTCGTTTTGGTACACAATTTCCTTTTTAATCGCGTTGTAATTACGTTTTGCAATTTCCTGAACTGATTTGTTTTCAGCTGTTGCATCTGCATTTAAAACCGACATTAGTATTAAATCATTTTTATAAACAATGTCTAAACTAATATCCGAAGGAATAATTTTTAAAGAGTCAGCTTTAAAAAGATCATTTTCATAAAGCGATTTAATCTTTCCCGTAATAGCCTTTGCCCTATTTTCGGCAGAAAATGATCCCACTTTATTATAAACATAAAAAAGCGTGTCTTTAAAAGGATTTACAGGATATCCTTTTAAAATTGGTTTTGTAACCTTAGGCTTTATTGTTTGTACATTCTCTTGTTGTGCAAAAGTTGCAAGAGAAAACAAAATAGTGAAAAATGTCAAAAAACAAAGTAATTCCTTTTTCATATTCCGCTATAAATAAGTTAGTTATCTTCTAACAAATATAAAAACAAAATAGACTCGAAATTAATTTACTTTTCGTTTATCGATAAAATCGTATTAAATTTTAATTCCAACTTTATTTAAAAGATTGTTCATTACCTGATTTATTTCTGTTGAAATCTTAAATTTATAATTAAAATATAAGTATAAAATAGTAACTAAAATTGATTTTAAAGCAATTCCTATTAATGGATAAACGGGAAATTCCCAAAAATAAAACGCTAAAAACAAAGCAGCGGTTACCCCTAGAGAATACAAATTTTGTTTTGTAAAAGGATATAAATGAAGTTTCTTGACCACAAAAAGTAACTTAGCCAAACTATAAAAAGTTATAGACAATAAAGTAGCAAATGCAGAACCCATAATACCATATAGCGGAATAAATATTACGTTAAGTATAAATGTCAAAACGACTAATCCTAAGCCTAAAAATAATACTGGTCGATAATATTTTGTATTAAAAATTATGGCATTATTATTTCCCAAAATCAAATCAAAATATTTTGATAAACCAATCATAAAAACAACTGGAACACCTCCTCTATACTCTTCAGGAACTATTTCATAAAGTTGATTGATATTAACAAAAATACACAACATTACAAAACCTCCCACAATCTGAAGATTTATTGATGTTTTTTTGTATAAATCGTTCAATTCATCATGTTTGTTTTCATGCATCAATTTTGCCGTAATTGGATATACAATTTGATGCATTGCACGACTCGGAACCGAAATAACCAGCGCAATATAAGTAGCAACAGAATAGTAAGCAATATTCTTAATTTCCATATATTGGTTTAACATTATTTTGTCTCCATCCAATAGTAAATTAGCAACACTTCCTGACAGAATAATATAGAAAGTATATTCCATTACATGTTTTACATTCTCTGGAATTGTAATCTGAAAATTGGGTTTCTTGATATAAAAAGCATAAAACATTGTAATTAAAAAAGCTACAAAATAAATTCCCGCAGTTACATATACAAACTCGATTAGGGTCATCCATTTAAAATACAATCCTATTAAAGCAATTGATGAAAATAATCTCAGCCCGACTTCTTTAATAAAATTCCCAAAAACCGAATGCATATGCACTCTAGCCCACGCATAGAATATCTCAAAGTAAGCCATACAAATTCCAGTAAATGGAATCAATAACATAAATTCTTTAACTACAGGATTTTTCTTCGAAACAAAAGCAGTAATATCATCAAAGAAAAAGATTCCGATGATTCCTAACGGAATACACATTAAAACCGGAAATAAGGCTGTGAAGGACAAAAATTGTTCTCTTTCCTGTTCTGTTTTATATTGCGAATAAAATTTGACCAATGTATTTTGCATTCCAATAGCAAACAAAGGCATAATAACATTTGCTGCCGAAAGAATGTAATTTGTTAATGCATAATAAGTTGCACCAAGAAAAACAGGATATAAATAAAGTGTATTAATAGCTCCGATACCGAAACCTATATAAGTAATAATTGTATTTTTGAAAGACTGATTTAAAACAATACCCATTTTTGGATTTCTGATTTTAGTCCCGATGCCTCGGGATAGATTTTTTTAAGCTTTATTCTTTAATCAATTGTGCTAATTGTTTGGTCAGGTTTTTTCTTGAATATTGTTGTAAACCAACGCCATTAGCTTGTAATTTTCCTTCCAAAAACTGATTATAAAAGCCCAAAATTACACTTTTTAATTTCGCTTTTTCAGAATAATCAAAAAATACTCCCGTATTGGTTTCTTTTATAATATCTGCAAAATCAGATCCTTGCGGACCAATAGCAATTATTGGGCGGTTTGACACCATATATTCGAATAATTTTCCCGGAATAATACTTTTGGTATCTTCTGAGTTTATTTCGATAAGAAGTAAGACTTGTGACTTTTTTTGATGAGCAATAGCTTCATGATGTGAAACATAGCCTAAGAGATTCAAATAATCTTTTAAATTAAACTGAGCTATAGAATCCAGAACTTCCTGACTTACGGCACCAATTAATTTAATTTCTAAATGTGATTTTAAATCCGGGATTTCCTGAAGTAATTCAACTAAAGATTCCCAAAGAAACTGAGGATTTCTATCGGATAAAAATGATCCTATATGTGCCAGTGTAAATTTACTGTCTAAAGTTTGTTTGTCTACATTCTCAACATCATAACCATTTGTAATTACCGAAATTGGCTTATCGGTAATAGCCTGAAATTCGGTTTTAGTAGTTTTACTGGTTACGATGATTGTATCAGCAGTATTGAGTACTTTATGTTCTAGTTTTTTATGTTTTTTAGCTGCGTAAGACGATAAGCGTAATGCTTTATGATACCCAATCGTAGTCCACGGATCGCGGAAATCGGCGAACCATTTTACGTTTAGTTTTTCTTTTAATTCTAAACCAATTAAATGCAAACTGTGCGGAGGCCCAGAAGTTACAATGGTATCAATATTATTTTCTTTAATATATTTTTCCAGATAAGCGACTGATGGTTTTACCCAAAAAACACGCGCATCCGGAATAAAAAGATTACCACGAACCCAAAGAAAGGTTTTATCTAAAAAAGTTTGTTTTTTCTTTTGCGGAAAAATTCCGGAACTGATTTTCTTGGTTTTGTTTTTTGAGAAAACAGAAGCTAATTGATACGGTTCCCAAATTTTATTCTTCAGAACAATTACTTTATCTGAAATTTGACTCACCAAACCTTCGTCAACTATTGGATAAGTTGGATTTTCTGGAACATAAACAATAGGCTGAACATCAAATTCAGGTAAATATTTTACGAATTTCAACCAACGCTGTACGCCCGGGCCTCCAGCTGGCGGAAAATAATAAGTAATTATTAATAGTTTTTTTTGTTCCAATGAAAAAATCGTTTATTGTTTAAAAGTGTAGATTTAGAACTTGTAATTTTATTCTATTTTGAATAGAAATTCTATTTATTAAATTCAAAGTATATGAAACTTCAATAAGAATCATTAATCGTTCTAATCTTTCGAAATAGGAAAGTGATTTAATCTCTTCTATTCGTTTTCTTTCAAGAATATTAATATTTGCTGTATTCGTTTTATCAACTTTCATTTAATCAAATAACATTATTCTCAGAGTATCTCTGTGAAATCTTTGTGAGACAATAATTTTATCTAGACTCACTAAGTTTCGCGAAGATTTTTAAAATTATTTTTGAGTGTCTTCGTGAATTTTTTATGAATCTTTACGATAGAATTTTTCAAAATAAACTCCACCAACCAACAATAAAAACATTACAATTGAACTTGCCAATGTAATCATTCCTCCTGTTTTTATAACTTGTGGTTCAAATTTAAATTCTATAGTATGTTTTCCAGCCGGAACTTCCATTGCTCTTAAAACATAATCAACCGCGAAATGATCTGTCAATTTACCATCAACATAAGCATTCCATCCATTTTTGTAATACATTTCAGAGAATACTGCTAAAGCATCATTTTTGCTATCTGAATTATATTTAATGTAGTTTGGTTTATACTGTATTACTTTAATAGTTCCTGTTGTATCCCAAACTTTGTTTGAGCCGGCATCTTTAAATTTACCTTCATGTTCATTAACATTAAAAACTGCTACTTTTTTACTGTCAATATGATCTAATGCTTTCATTACATCATCCGGTTTATTTACCACTTTTACAGATTGTACAAACCATGCATTTCCGTTTGCATCCGGATTAACTGCCGGAATTTCATTTCCTTCTTTATCAGTTTGTATAACATACTTAACATTCAACATATTAAGCACTTCAATGTTGTTTTTTGCAATTTGGTAATCGTATAATTGCTGCATTCTTCTTGGTCTAACAGCACTGTAACCACCAATGGTTTTATGAAAATAAGATGATCTTCCTTGTAATTGTCCTTGTGGATCAAATACACGATAAACGGATGTATCTTTTAATATTTGTGAATCTGTTGGTGTCTCCTGAAATGGAGCCGCAATCTGAACCGGACTTACAAAATCTTTAGCAGAAACATATTTTTTATCTACAAAAAACAGATCAAAAATCATTAAAATACCAACAATAATTAACGTCGTATTTTGCGAGAATTTATTTTTGATAAATAACCATAAGATTCCGAAAGTCAATACAATAAAAAATCCTGAACGCAACAAATCAGCAGAATATAATGTCATTCTGTCTTCTTTTAATGCATCAACAAAAGCAGGACCATATGCTTGGGCGTAACTGTTATCGCTCATTCCTGTAAAATGGAACATACTTTTAGCAAATACTAAAATCAGTAAAACTCCGAGTCCAAAAACACCTGTTTGCATTAATGCTTTTTGCTGTAATTTTGGTTCCTCTTTTGCTTTAAAAAAAGATTGTAATCCCATGACAGCCAATACAGGAAAACATAATTCTAAGATAACCTGTATCGATGAAACTGCTCTAAATTTATCGTACATCGGAACGTATTCAATAAAGAAATCCGTTAATGCAGAGAAATTTTTTCCCCAGGAAAGCATTAAAGTAAATAATGCTCCACCAAGAAATACGTATTTTATTTTTCTTTCATCAATACATAATGCTAAAACAGCCAGAAAGAAAACCACAACTCCTATATATGCCGGAGCAGAAACTATGGGTTGGTCTCCCCAATAGGTCGGCATTCCTGAAACAAAATCCTGAGCTTGTTCTGAAGGAACTCCTTGTTCAAGCATAAATTGATACATACGGCTATCCGTACCCACATTTTCGTGGCTGGAACCTCCAAAAATTCTTGGCGCAATCAAATTTAAACTTTCAGCAATACCATAACTATATTCAGTAATATAATCTGTAGTCATTGCAGCGGTAGTCAAATTTTTAGATCCGTCAGGATTAAAAGTCAATTCGCTTTTATCACGTATACTATACTTTGCATATTCGCTTGTTGCCAGTAAATTCCCGGCATTGGCACCAATAGCAAAAATTCCGGCAACTGCCAAAACTCCAATTGCAGTTAAAAGTTGTTTATATTCTTTTTCCTTGATGAAATTAAAAGCAAAATAACCAGAAAGAATCAATAAGAAAATCAATAAATAATAAGTCATCTGAAAGTGATTTGCATTCACTTCCAACGCTACGGCAAACATGGTGAGTAAACCTCCCCAAATATATTTCTTTTGAAAAACGAGTATAAAACCGGCTATAACCAATGGCATATAAGCAATAGCATGCGCTTTTGCGTTATGACCAACTCCTAAAATAATAATTAAATAAGTAGAAAAACCAAATGCAATGGCTCCAATAAATGCTTTTAAAGGATCTGTTTTGAGAACCAGTAACAATCCGTAAAAACCTAAGAAATATAAAAACAGATAATCTGCCGGACGTGGTAAGAAACGTAAAGCATCATCTAACTTTCCTATATAATCATTTGGATAATTTGCTCCTAACTGATAAGTTGGCATTCCTCCAAAAGCAGAGTTTGTCCAATACGGCTCAGTATTTTCTGCAGCTCTAAAATCATTTTGCTCTTTTGCCATTCCGGTATATTGTGCAATATCCGATTGGAATATTTGTTTTCCCTGTAAAACCGGGTAAAAATAAATTAAGGAAACGAGAATAAAGCCCAGGACAACAAGGGCGTGCGGATAGAACTTATTTACTATTTTCAATGTAGGCTGGTTTGGTTAAATGATGAATCCTTTTATTTAGGACACAAACTTAATCTATTTCTTCGTAATCAACATAATCGCCGATCTTTTTGGTCTCGCGAGGATTTTTTGCATTTGCTGTATTAATGATAATCTCGTCATTATTACGCGTTTTTTGCCATGAATTATCCTGAGTATATTGTTGTTGTCTAGAAAAATTTTCTCCTGCTTTCTCAACTGTTTTTTTTACCAACACTGGCAAAAAGATTCTAGCTAAAAATTTAAAAATATAATAAAAAGCCAACATATAAAATATAGCTTTTATTAAACCTGAAAAAGATGCTTCTTGCATAATTGTTTAATTTTTTTCCAAAATTAATAAATCCATTGTTTAAAATTAAAATAACAATCTTAAATAAATAATAAAATATAGTACATTTGATTTGCGTTATTACTTTTTAATCCCCAAATAAATTATGTTGAAAATTAAAAACTTATTCTTAACGGCACTCTTTTTTGCACCTCAACTCTTTTTTGCACAATATACGGATGTTATCAATTCGAACCGACCTGGAGAAACAATGTCTGCATATGCAGTAGGAAAATCAGTTATTCAGGCTGAAGCCGGTATTTATGGCATTAGAGAAAAACACGACTTATTAAATTATGACGCAACCGGTTTAGGAACTGACTTAACGTTTCGATACGGAGCTTTCTTAGAAAAATTAGAATTTATACTGGATCTACAATATCAAATGGAAAACTTTGATACTCCGTATACAACCTACAAAAAAAATAACTTCAGACAAACGGTTTTAGGTGCTAAATATTTAATTTACGATCCTTTTAAAAACTACGAAAAAACAAAAAACATTTACAGCTATAAAGCCAATCACAGATTCGACTGGCATTCGTTAATTCCTGCCGTTTCGGTATTTGCCGGAGCTAATTTTGTTGGTGCAGATAATCCGTATTCATTTTCTCCACAGTCAAGTATTTCTCCAAAAGTAGCTTTGATTACTCAAAATCTTTTTGGTGATGGAAGATGGGTTTTTGTTACGAATATTATTGCCGATTATATTACAACAGATTATCCTAGTTATGCTTATGTATTAACACTAACACATGGATTTAACAGTAAATGGTCAGGATTTATTGAAAACCAAGGCTTCAAAAGTGATTTTTACAGTGATGTTATTGGGCGTGGTGGAGCTGCTTATTTGATTAATTCAAATCTTCAGGTTGATGCTTCTATCAGTACGAACTTTAAAAATACACCTTCTATTTTATATGGAGGAGTTGGTGTTTCGTGGCGTTATGATGCAAGTTATAAAGAGAAACAAATGGAATTCAAGAGAGAATCCCGAAAAACTAAAAAAGAAAAAGATCCTAAAGATAAAAAGTCTAAAAAAGAAACCGATTATCAGGAACAGGAAAGAAAACGTAAATCTAAATACGAATAATTAATAACCGACTCTTTTGCAAAGAGCTATTTTACAATAAAGATTTTAATGATTACAATTAAAGAAGCCAAAACAAAGAAGGAATTAACAGCATATATCAAATTTCCTTTTTCATTATATAAAGACAATCCTTATTGGGTTCCGCCCATTATTGCAGATGAATTAGAATCTTTTGATAAAACCAAAAATCCTGCTTTTGATAACGCTGAAGCTTATTTTTATCTGGCGTACAAAGACAATGAAATTGTTGGGCGAATTACAGCGATTATCAATTGGTCTGAAGTCAATAATCAGCATAAAAGAAAAGTTCGTTTTGGTTGGTTTGATGTTATTGATGATATCGAAATAACAAAAGCTTTACTGGAAAAAGTTTACGAATTAGGCAGACAAAATAATCTGGAACATGCCGAAGGTCCGATGGGATTTTCGAACCTGGATAAAGTAGGTGTTCTTACAGAAGGTTACGATCAAATGGGAACCATGATTACATGGTATAACAATCCTTATTATGTAACTCATTTTGAGCAATTGGGTTTTCAGATAGAAAAAGAATACATTGAAAGTGTTTTTCCTTTTTCGAATGTTAAACCTGAATTTTTCCTTAAAGCACAGGAATTAATCAAAAAACGATATGGTTTAAGATCTTTGACTTTTACTAAAACAAAAGACATTATGCCGCATGTTGACAAAATGTTTGATTTGTTTAATGAATCTTATGCGAAACTGGCCTCATTTGTAGCTATTTCTGATATTCAGAAAGAATATTTCAAAAAGAAATACATCAGTTTTATCAATCCGGAATACATAAAATTTGTGGTTGATAAAGATGACAAATTAGTAGCTTTTAGTATTGTAATGCCAAGTTTTTCTGAGGCTTTGCAAAAAGCAAAAGGTAAATTATTTCCGTTTGGTTTTATTCATTTATTAAGAGCCAGAAAAAAGAGCAAAGATGTTGTTTTTTACTTAATTGGAGTTCATCCGGATTATCAAAACAAAGGTGTTACAGCTATTATTTTTGATGAATATTACAGAACATTTACAGAAAAAGGAATCCAAACTTGTATCAGAACTCCTGAATTAGCCGATAATACAGCGATTCATTTACTTTGGAAAAATTTTGACCCGAAAATTCACTGCCAGAGAAAAACCTATTTGAAATATCTATAAAATTGTAAATTATGAATTGTGAATTATAAAAATAGCTATTCATAAGATATATTCTAATAACAAAAAATCCCTCTAAATGTTTTAGAGGGATTTTCTTTTTACAATTTTTTTTATTTTTAATGCTGTACAAAATCTGTGCAATCAACTTTTGTTAAAGTTGTTTTTGCATCAAATTTTAATTTTGATTTATCTTTAAAAGTTACTTTGCCATTAGCATCAACTATGTCTCCGTATCCTTCAATAAATGTGTTTTCTCTTTGTAAAAAAGCAATTTCTCTAACTGATGAAACACCTTCTGATGTAAAAGTATAATCAGCAATTAAGGTATCGCCTTTCATATTACCAATTAAAGTACCTTCGTTTTTATCTTTTCCGTATAAACTATAACTTAATTTTCCGTTTACTTCCTGATGTGAGTTTACATTAAAACTCAACTTAATTGTGCTGTTATTTGCCGTCGAAACATAACATTGGTCTCCTGCTGGCTCTGCTATTTCAGCTTCTTTTGGAGCAGTTGGAGTTATTTCTGGCGGAGGAAGAGTTGTTTCTTTTTTACAGGAAATAAAAACACTTAAAATTATTATTGTTATTGCTAATACTTTTTTCATAAATTTTCTTTTAATAATTAGTAGAATAAAGTTAGTCTAATAAATAAAAAATCCATTCGCATAACGAATGGATTTTTTTACATAATTCCCATATTACAAGGAATTTATTTTAAAAAAAATTTAAGCGTCTAAATCAACTTTAGTTCTGCTTGCAATTTCTTTATAAGTTCCGTTTTCTAATTTTTCACGAATAGCTTCGAATGCTACTAATGTTTCATCAATATCAGACAAAGTATGTGAAGTTGTTGGAATCATTCTCAACAAAATAATTCCTTTTGGAATTACAGGATAAATTACAATCGACAAGAAAATACCGTAGTTTTCTCTTAAATCGTTTACCATTACCATTGCTTCCGGCACACTTCCTTCTAAATAAACTGGTGTTACGCAAGTATTTGTATCTCCAATATTAAAGTTTCTAGAACGTAATCCGCTTTGTAAAGCGTTTACATTTTCCCAAAGTTTGTCTTTCAATTCCGGGTGATTACGTAATAATTCTAAACGTTTCAAAGAACCAATTGTCTGAATCATTGGCAATGCTTTTGCAAACATTTGAGAACGTAAATTATATTTCAAATAATCAATAATGTCTTGATCTGCAGCTATAAAAGCTCCAATATTAGCCATTGATTTTGCAAAAGTAGAAAAGTAAACATCAATACCATCCTGAACTCCCTGCTCCTCACCTGCTCCGGCTCCTGTTTTTCCAAGAGTACCAAAACCATGTGCATCATCAACTAATAATCTAAAATTGTATTTTTCTTTTAAAGCAACAATTTCTTTCAATTTACCTTGTTGTCCTCGCATTCCAAAAACACCTTCGGTAATAAATAATATACCTCCACCTGTTTCAGTAGCCATTTTAGTAGCACGTTGCAGGTTTTTCTCCATACTTTCAAGATCATTGTGTTTGTATGTAAAACGTTTACCCATGTGCAAACGAACTCCATCAATAATACAAGCGTGAGAATCTACATCATATACAATAATATCATTTTTAGTTACCAAAGCATCAATAGTAGAAACCATTCCCTGATAACCAAAATTCAATAAATAAGCAGCCGGTTTCATTACAAACTCAGCTAATTCCTGCTCTAATTGCTCGTGGTATTTTGTATGTCCTGACATCATACGAGCTCCCATAGGATAAGCTGCCCCATATTGAGCTGCTGCATCAATATCTGCCTGACGTACCTCCGGGTGATTAGCAAGACCTAAATAGTCATTCAAACTCCAATTTAAAATATTTTTTCCACCAAATTGCATTCTCGGACCAAGTTCACCTTCTAATTTAGGGAATACAAAATAACCCTCAGCTTGCGAAGCCCATTTTCCTAATGGTCCTTTATTGTTCTGAATTCTTTCGAATAAATCTTTTACCATAAATATATTTTGAAGTAATAATTTTATTTTTATACAGGGTGCAAAAATAATGATTATTATTCTAAAATGCAGTTCGCTAATTATTTTTATTAAAAAATATTGTGGATATCTTATTTAATCAATGATTTTTTGATAAGTAATGTGATTTTTATACGAATAAGCATGCTCCATATTGGTATAAAATTAAACATCTAAAAGAATTTATACGTAATATATGACTTTTATCATGATAAAAGATAAAGTTGTCTTTTAATTTTACTTTGATTTAAAACTAAAAATAAAACCACTTTATTATGAAAAAGAAGCATGAAATTGAATCAAAATTAAAAGTATTTGTATGTATTGTTTTTGCAGCAGCGCTTTTATCGTCTTGCAAAAAGGAAGAACAAGCTGCAAATTATGGTGAAATTACCACAGAAGGACAAATGGACGCTGAACTTACTGCTCCGCCAAGGGTTCCAAAACCAATTGGTAACAGAAAAGCCATGAAGTTAAAAGTTAATATGGAAATTAAAGAACAGGAAGGTACAATGACTGATGGCGTAAAATATACGTATTGGACATTTGGCGGTTCTGTTCCGGGAAGTTTTATCAGAACCCGTGTTGGAGATGAAGTTGAATTTCACTTAAAAAATCATCCTGATAATAAATTACCTCACAATATTGATTTGCATGCCGTAACAGGTCCCGGTGGCGGGGCAACATCCTCTTTGGTTGCACCTGGCCACGAAAAAGTATTCAGTTTTAAAGTAATTAATCCTGGATTATACGTGTATCATTGTGCGACAGCGCCTGTTGGAATGCATATTGCAAACGGAATGTACGGTTTGATTTTGGTTGAACCGGAAGGCGGACTTCCTCCTGTTGATAAAGAATACTACGTAATGCAAGGTGATTTTTATACTCAGGGCGAATACGGAGCTAAAGGGCTTCAGCCTTTTGATATGAATAAAGCGGTTAAAGAAACTCCTGATTATGTCGTTTTTAACGGAAAAGTAGGTTCTTTAACAAACGGAAATGAACTTACTGCAAAAGTTGGCGAAACTGTTCGCTTATTTGTTGGTAACGGCGGACCAAATTTGGTTTCTTCTTTTCATGTTATTGGCGAAATATTCGATAATGTACATGTAGAAGGCGGCGCACTCATTAATAAAAATGTTCAAACAACTTTAATTCCTGCCGGAGGTTCCGCTATTGTAGATTTTAAGGTAGAAACTCCAGGTAATTTTATCTTGGTCGATCATTCTATTTTCAGAGCTTTTAATAAAGGTGCGCTGGGAATATTGAAAGTTGAAGGTCCTGAAAACAAAAATATCTATTCAGGTACTATTCAGGAAGGTATTTATTTACCAGAAGGTGGAACCATTCAAAAAATGCCTAGTACAGAAGCAGCTAAAACTGTAACTCCAAAAAGAACTATTGCAGAAAAAATGACGGTTGGGAAACAAATTTTTGGAACAACATGTTTTGCTTGTCATCAATCTGAAGGGCAAGGAATTCCGAATACATTTCCTCCTCTTGCAAAATCAGATTATTTAAACGCAGATTCTAAAAGAGCCATTAAAACCATCTTGCATGGTTTGAGTGGAGAAGTAACCGTAAATGGCAAAAAATTCAATAATGTCATGCCGGCGCAAAATTTATCTGATGATGAAATAGCCAATGTTATGACTTACATCTATAATAGTTGGGGAAATAATAAAACTGAAATCACGCCCGAAATGGTAAAAGCACAGCGATAGAAACTGAATATCATGCAAAAAAGCATTTTTATTTTTATTCTTTTTTTAGTTCAGATTGTTCGGACACAAGAACTAAAAATGGCTCCGATAAAAGAGGGATATTTTGTCCCTCTTTACGGAGCTTCATCAAAGAATCCTGTTGCTGTAAAATCCTTTTTTATGGATGTTTATCCCGTAACAAATCAGCAATATTTGAGTTTCGTTAAAAAGAATCCCGAATTCAGAAAATCAAAAATGAAAGGAATTTTTGCTGACAAAAGTTATCTGGGATATTGGATAAGTGATGTTGATTTTGGAAATAACAACACTAAATCGCCCGTAACGAATGTTTCCTGGTTTGCGGCCAAAAAATATTGCGAATGCCAGGGAAAACGTTTGCCAACAATGGATGAATGGGAATATGTGGCTATGGCCGATGAAAAAAAAATAGACGCAAGAACTAAATCAGAGTTTAACCAATACATTTTGTCGTGGTATGAAAAATCCAAAACTTATGAAAATTCGATTGGAAAAACTTTCAAAAATTATTGGGGCGTTTACGACATGCATGGTTTGGTGTGGGAATGGACATTGGACTTTAACAGCATTTTTTTATCTGGTGAATCCAGAAAAGACAAAAGTGAGGATAAAAACCTGTTCTGCGGCGGCGCATCTGTAAATGCAAGTGATTTAATGGATTATGCGGCTTTTATGCGATATGCTTTTAGAGGAAGTTTAAAAGCACAATATTCAACACGAAATTTGGGTTTTCGATGCGCAAGCTCAACAAATATTAATTTAAAATAACCCATAAATGAAAAAAACAATAGTACTCTTATTGCTGGTTTTTGGATTACAAAGCTGCAAAGATTTTACAAAAGAAACATCAAATCCTGAAAATGCAAAAATAACAGATATTTCAATCTACAATTTGCCTTCAAAATGGACTACTCAAAACGGGCAAAATATTGAACTTAAAAATCTCAAAGGAAATGTTCTTGTTATGGTCATGATTTATACTTCTTGCAAAGCAGCCTGTCCAAAACTAGTTGCAGATATGAGAGATATAGAATCAAAATTAGACAAAAAAACAAAGAATAAGGTAAAACTTGTTTTAGTAAGTATTGATCCTGTAACAGATACTCCAAAAAGATTAAAATCGTTTGCAATTGAAAACAAAATGAATCAGGATCCCTGGCTATTTTTACGTTCTACAGAAGACAATACGCGCGAATTTGCAGCACTTCTGGCCGTAAATTACAAACAAATATCTCCAATGGATTTTTCGCACTCTAATATTATCAGTGTTTTTAATACTAAAGGAGAATTAATTTATCAGCAGGAAGGTTTAGGTGTAAATAATGATCAGACAATTAATAAAATAAACGAAGAAGCTTCAAAAATTTAAAAAATAGGTAGGTTGATTAGTTGAAGAGCAAGAGGAGATTTTAATTAATTGACTCTTGCTTTTTTATTTAATAATAAAAATGCGTCAACAATAATCAATAAGATTATTTGGTTGACGCATTCACTCTATTATTTATTTTAATTACTTTGAGAAAACTCTTCTTCAAGAATAACTGCTTTTGGGAACAGGATATTATTTTCAAGATGAATATGTTTATGCAAATCTTCTTCGAATTCTTTTAGCATAGCAAATGTTACTTTATAAGTGGTACAACCATCACTTGGTGCTGTATAATTATTAGTTAATCTTGCAATTTCTCTAAAGCGATCGCCTTCATTATCGTGTTCCTGCATCATCATAGCAATTGGATTTGATACTGTTCCGAAAGAAGGCTGAGATAAAACCCCATCAGATTCTTTCGTTTTTACCATTCTTTTTATAAAAGGAAACAAGATCAATTCTTCTTTTTTCATGTGCTGTGCCAATTCTCCGGCACCTTCCACGAACAATTCATTAATTCTGAATAATTCCTGATGACTTGCTCCA
This sequence comes from Flavobacterium sp. LC2016-13, assembly GCF_009707955.1. Lineage (GTDB taxonomy): Bacteria > Bacteroidota > Bacteroidia > Flavobacteriales > Flavobacteriaceae > Flavobacterium. The sequence goes on from NZ_WMDQ01000004.1 coordinate 207,589, forward strand.
TGAACTTTGCAAAGTTTATCTAAAAACTGAATCAAAATTGTTGTTTTATCTTCTACATAACGATGATGTGTTTTTTCGATATAATCGACCAATAAATCTAATGGCCAGGAATTAAAATCGATTCCATTATTATTTCCAGATTGTAAAACATCATACACGTTTTGCAATAATACATCGGAGTCGATATCTTGTTTTTCGCAAACTTCAGTCAGCGTTCTGTTGCCTTTACAGCAAAAATCGATTTGATATTTTGTAAATACAGCAGCTGTTCTAAAATCCTGAGCTACAAATGAACCAATTGTTTTATTCTTTAAATTTTCCATTTTCTTAAAATTAATTATGATTTGATTTATAATAAAAGATAAAATTATCTTTTATTGAGTTATTAAAAAACCCTAACATCTGCAAAGACATTAGAGTTCATATTTATTCTACAATTAAAACACCTTTCATCATGGCAACGTGACCCGGGAAAGTACATAAAAAGTTATACGTTCCTTTTTTATCAATCGTAAATTCAATTGTATCTTGTTCTCCTCCTCCAAGTAATTTAGTATGAGCAATAATTGAAGCTTTTTCAGTAGCAGGAATATAATCAGTGTCTTTAGCCGTTATCGCTTTAGAGGCAAAAGCAGTTTCATCTGTTCCTTCCTTTAAAATAACCAAATTATGTCCCATCGCTTCTTTAGGAATTTTTCCAACATGTTTTAACGTTAAAGTAATTGGTTTTCCGGCAGTTGCTCTTAATTCTGCAGTATTAAACTGCATTTGGTCATTTCCTTCAATAACCAAGACATTTTCAGCATTTGTTGCCTGTTTTACACCTTCTGATTCTGTTTCATTTATTTCTGTAGGTTCATCTGTTCGAGTCGTTTCTTTTTTACCACATGAAGTTATGGCTAAAAAACCCATTAACATTACAATCGAAATTTTGACTTTTTTATTCATTATTAATGTATTTAAATTATAAAAATTCTATTCGTCTTTATTTAATATTCTTAAATGAAAATCGCCTGCTTTTACTCCTGAAGCAAGATCTTCAAGCGTAGTCGTGGTTAACATTGCTACTAAAAGTTCCCTTATTTTTTTAAACTCATTATGCACAGGACAAGGATGCGTTTCTGAACATTCTTTTAAACCAATGCCGCAGCCTTTATATATATTGTCTCCGTCTATGGCGTCTACAATCTGAATTAATTTTATATTTTTTGCCACTTCATTAGAAACTTCAAAACCACCGCCCACTCCTTTAGAAGAAGCTATAATGCTATTTTTGGTTAAAATCTGCATTATTTTGGCCGTAAAAGGTTCGGGAGAATCTATTTCTTTGGCTACGTCTTTTATTCCAACCCTAATTCCTTTTGAAGATTTGGTTGCAATAAAAATAGAAGCCCGAATGCCGTACTCACATGCCTTTGAAAACATAAACTGATAGATTAAATTCCATACAAAGATATTCAAGTCTATATTAAAAGACAAATTTATCCTTAATTAATTTTGACAGAAAATATCTTATTTATAACCAAAATAATTTATGAGAATAAAAAGCATATTTGACATTAAGTCTTTATAAAAAACCAATTTTAGTTTTACCTTTGGAAGTAACTAATTTTCTAACTCGTAAATAATGCCTGTAAGCAATTCAAAAGATTTAAAACTGGCCGTTCTTATTGATGCCGATAATGTACCGTACAGCAATGTAAAAGGCATGATGGAAGAAATAACAAAATTTGGAACGCCAACTACTAAACGTATCTACGCTGACTGGACCAAACCAAACTCAAATGGATGGAAGGCTGTTTTACTCGAACATGCAATTACTCCTATTCAACAATATAGTTATACAGTAGGGAAAAATTCCTCAGATTCTGCCTTGATTATTGATGCAATGGATTTGCTTTATTCAGGAAAACTGGATGGATTTTGCATTGTTTCAAGCGACAGCGATTTTACCCGTTTGGCGATTCGATTGAGAGAATCCGGAATGAAAGTAATTGGTATTGGAGAAAAGAAAACTCCAAACTCATTTATCGTTGCTTGTGACAGATTTATTTATATAGAGGTTCTGGATGGCGCTATCCAAAAGAAAAAACCAAAAGCTGCCACAACTGCAGATGCTAAAAAACCTGTTGAAAAGCCAACAGAAAAAGCATTACATAAAATAGACAAACAAACTATCGAACTTATTGAAGCCACTATTGAAGACATTGAAGATGATGATGGCTGGGCATTTTTGGGAGATGTTGGAAACCTGATTGTAAAGAAAAAACCTGAGTTTGACCCAAGAAATTATGGTTTTTCTAAACTTACACCAATGTTAAAATCACTTACTGATATTCTGGAGATTGACGAAAGAGAATCCGATAAAAAAGGAATCAAACATGTTTATGTTCGATTACGATTCAATTAATTATTTACTTTATTACATTTTAATTTTTTAAGAACATGAGAAAAAAATTCTTTATCTACGGATTCTTATTGTTTCTAATTGTTGCAGTAACTTATTATTATACTAAGCGTGGTTTTCTGCTCGTTATTATTTTACCAATATTATTGGTTGTAGGTGTTTATAATGCTTCACAAAAAAAGCATGCCATTTTAAGAAACTTTCCGGTTTTAGGATATTTCAGATATTTATTTGAAATGATTGCTCCTGAAATTCAACAATATTTTATAGAAAGATCTACGGATGGAAAACCGTTTTCAAGAAACCAGCGTTCTTTGGTTTACCAAAGAGCCAAAAACATTGATTCGAGTACGCCTTTCGGGACACAACTAAACTTAAATCATGATAGTTATGAAGGAATAAAACATTCTATTTTTCCGGCAAAAGTAAACGAAGAATTACCTCGTGTATTAGTTGGCGGAAAAGATTGTAAACAACCTTATTTAGCTTCATTATTTAATGTTTCTGCTATGAGTTTTGGTTCTTTAAGCGAAAATGCAGTTCGTGCGATAAATATTGGTGCTAAAAAAGGAAATTTCTATCAAAATACCGGAGAAGGCGGTTTGACTGAATTTCATCTTGCGGGCGGTGGCGATATTACCTGGCAAATTGGAACAGGATATTTTGGATGCCGTGATGCTGAAGGAAACTTTAGTCCTGAAAATTTCTCGGAAAAGGCCAATCTTCCAAACGTGAAAATGATTGAAATTAAACTTTCTCAGGGTGCAAAACCTGGTCACGGCGGTGTGCTTCCGGCAGCTAAAAACACAGAGCAGATTGCAAAAATAAGAGGTGTTGAACCACATACAATGATTCTTTCTCCTCCCGGACATCATGCTTTTTCAGATACCAAAGGACTTATTCATTTTATTAAACAATTACGCGAATTATCTAACGGAAAACCTATCGGATTTAAATTATGTATTGGTAATACAACTGAATTTGAAGCTATTTGCCACGAAATGATTGCTGAGGATATTTATCCTGATTTTATAACTGTCGATGGTGCCGAAGGCGGAACGGGCGCTGCTCCACTGGAATTTGCAGATGGTGTTGGAATGCCTTTTGAACCTGCATTGATCTTTGTAAATAAAACGTTGATTGGTTTAAATATTCGCGATAAAATACGCATTATTGGCAGTGGAAAAATCATTTCAGGTTATTCTATTTTGCATGCTGTAGCTCTTGGTGCAGATATGTGTAACAGCGCGCGAGGATTCATGTTTTCATTAGGCTGCATTCAGGCGCTTCGTTGTCATAATAACGAATGCCCAACAGGTGTTGCTACTCAAAATAAAATGTTGATGAAAGGTTTGGTTGTCACTGATAAATCAGATCGTGTATATCATTTTCATAAAAACACGTTACATTCTGCCAACGAACTTTTGGCAGCTGCAGGAAAAACTTCTTTTTCAGATGTTGATCCTAATATTTTTATGCGCGGAGACGAATTCGCACATTTATCAGATCATTATTTCCCTGATATTCTAACAAATGTTACAAAACATTAGATACAAAAAAGCCTCTTTGTCATTTCAAAGAGGCTTTTTTAAATAGTTTATTTAGAAACTAAAGTTTTGCCGTTTCTTTACCTTCAGCACTTTTTCCATTTTCTAAAGCTGCAATTTCTTCTTTATCAACTAATTGTTGTGCAAGAATAATATTATTGTAGGATAAAAAATACACATCAAACTTTACTCCTTCATCAATTAATTCCTGAGAAATTTGATTGTTTTTAATCATTTCTTTCAATAAAGCAGGAAATGATGTCGTAGTTGCCAATTTATTTTCTTCAGTTCCTTCTAAATTAGTTTCAATTCTTATTTCAATTTTATTATCATTTAAAAATGCCTTAGCACTTGTACTAACAATATTATTACCTTTTATTGAAGATGAAATATTATAATTACTTACATGTTCCTGGATTTTTTGTTTGGTGTTTTTACAACTTACCAACAATAATACAAGCGATAAAGCAAATGCGATTTGGGTAATTTTTTTCATAATTTTATGGTTTAATAGTTAATTTTTAACTCAAACATAATGAAATTTTTACTCAAAAACAATTTTCATTTACAAAACCAAAAAATGTAATTATTTGACTACAACTTAATTAGCAACTTATAAATAACAAAATACAACTATGAATAAAAGCCTCTTTAAAAAAGATTAAAGAGGCTTTTATTCATTACAATATCTAAAGGAATTATTCTTTTAATAATTCAGAAATTGATTCCTTATTTATGATTTCTTTGGAAAGAACAGTATTATCATCAGCTAAAAAATAAGAATCAAACTGTACGCCTTCTTCTACCAATGCGGCAGGAATCTGGTCTTTATTTATCATTTCTTTGAGCAATTTACGAAATGATGTTCCGGCTGCTGTTTTATTTGATTCGTTTTGCGGCAAATTGGTTTCAAAACGCAATTCTATTTTGTCGTCATTTATATAACCTCTTGCCGTAGTAAGTGTTACATTTTTAGCTTTGAAACTTGCAGCGGTAGTATTATAAGTTGCAACATATTCCTGAAGTTTTTGCTTTGTGTTTTTGCAGCTCATCAGCATCAAAACAATAATAACGGCAAACGAAATGTGGCTTATTTTTTTTATCATGATTCTATTTTAGTTTTTGAAGTCTTAAAAGTGCTTCAAGATAATAATAATCTGCATAATTAATAGAACAATCTATTTCGCTTCCGGCCGGTTTGTGTCCGGTTGAATGAAGCAAAAATGCAGAATTCACGTCACGACTTTGATACTGATCTGAAAGCGAAACAATCATTTTTTTAGATTTTGCAAGATATTCGTTTTTCAAAGCTTTGTCTTTTGTATAAGAACTCAATTCTAAAAGTGCCGAAGAAACAATTGCAGCTGCAGAAGCATCTCGAGGTTCATTAGGAATTCCGGGTGCATTAAAATCCCAATACGGGATTAAATCTTCGGTGGTTAATTTATCTAAATAAACACGGGCCAATTTATGTGCAAAATCTAAAAACTTGGGATCTTTTGTTTCTCTGTAAACCATTGTAAAACCATATATAGCCCAAGCTTGTCCCCTCGCCCACATACTATCATCACTATATCCCTGAGCCGTTCTTCCTTTTATCTTCTTACCGGTTTCAAAATCATAAATAATAACGTGATAAGAAGTATAATCCGGTCTAAAATGATTTGCCATTGTGGTTTCAGCATGTTTTACAGCAATATCATATAACTTTTTGTTTCCTCCATTTTTAGATGCCCAAAAAAGGAGTTCCAAATTCATCATATTGTCAATAATTGTATTATGTCCTCCCATTTTATTATGTGGCCAGGATTGAATCGTTCCTACTTTTGGATTAAAAAGCGTTGCTAAAGTATCTGCCGTTTTAAGGATAACATCTTTGTATTGTTTGTTTTTTGTTAAGCGATATCCGTTTCCGAAACTATTAAAAATCTGAAAACCCAAATCGTGGTCGCCTGCTTTGCTTACAGATAATGGCGTTAAAAACTGACTGAATTTATCGGCTTGTTTTTCCCATTTTTTATCTCCCGTTGCTTCGTATAAATACCATAATTCACCAGGCCAAAAACCACTTGTCCAGTCTTTGTAACCAACAAATTTCCATTCTTTGCTTCCATTCGGAACCATTCTTGGAGAAGTTCCGTCATCAGGAATTACAGTCAATGTTTTAGAGGCTTGTGCTGCGCAATATTCGAGTTGTTTTTTAACATCGAATGAATCATTTTTTTGAGAATGTGCTTCATTTATAAAAAGAAACGAAACTAAAATTGAAACAATAAAAAAATTAAATTTTGTATGCATGTAGTTATATGTTAGATAATCAATAAAATTATAAAATAAAACAGTCCTATTCGAATCTTTGTATTTTTGTAATACTAAAAAAGTACAAATAATGCTAAATCAGGTTGAAATTTGAATAAATCCAGAGCTCTTTATTTCGTCCTGTTTCTATTGATTATTTTTCTTGGAATTATGTCAAGAAAAATTGCATTAATCCCTTTATATATTGGTGATTTACTGTATGCTGTAATGATTTATTTTTTGGTGAGAATCCTATTTACAAATCAAAAATCTTTGCAAATTATAATTTTGAGTGTATCGATTTGCTACGGAATTGAGTTTTTGCAACTTTATCAAGCGGAATGGATTGTTGAACTTAGAAAAACACTTTTTGGCAGATATGTTCTGGGGCAAGGTTTTCTTTGGAGTGATATTCTGGCTTATACTTTTGGAGTTTTATTTGCTTTTATAATGGAGAGAATCATCTTCAGAAACTCTAATCAAAAGTCTGCGTGATTTTATCAATATTTAAACTATTTGCCATTGCCATAAAAATTTGATAATAAGTAGCTTTATTATCATATAATTCATCGTGCGTGCCTTGTTCTACACATTTTCCTTGTTCTAAAACTATTATATGTGATGCATCAATAATTTGAGAAATACTATGGGAGATTATAATAACTGTTCTGTCTTTTTTTATGGCATCGAGTGATTTCTTAATTTGTTCTGTTGCAATCGCGTCTAAACTGGCCGTTGGCTCATCTAAAAAAATAATGGGCGGATTTTTTAAAAATAATCTTGCAATGGCAATTCGTTGTTGTTGTCCTCCTGAAAGTAAATGTGCATCAGAATCATAACCTTTTGGCAATTGCATTACTTGTTCGTGAATATAGGCTTGTTGAGCCGCTTCTATAATTTCTGATTGTGAGGCATCAGGATTTCCGTATAAAATATTCTCGGCAATTGTACCTTTAAAAATGTGGTTTTTCTGCAAAACCAATCCAATATTTTTGCGCAGAAAATCGGTATTGTAATCGTTTAAATCAACTCCGTCTAAATAAATTTTTCCTGACGAAGGCAAATAGAATTTATCGAGCAAATTAATAACAGTACTTTTTCCAGCTCCGCTTAATCCTACCAAAGCCGTTGTTTCATTTGGTTTTATGGTGAAATTAATATCAGAAAGTGCTTTTGTTCCGTTTGGATAAACAAAATCAACATCCTTAACTTCTATAAGTCCAACAATTTTTTCAGGAATATAATCTCCGCTCGTTTCTTTTTCATTATCAGATTCTAAAATATCAAAAAAGCCTTCAGAATAAATTAAGGCATCGTTTACTTCATCATAAATACGGTGCAATTGTCTAATTGGTGCCGAAACATTATTAAACAGCATAATATGAAACATAATCGCCCCAATTGTCATCGTATTATTCAAAACAAAATAAGCCGTTAGAATAATGATAATTACAACTCCAATTTGTTCAACGAAACCTTTAATACTTTCAAAAATAAAACTGGTTTTTCTGGTTCCAAGTTGATTTTCTGTCATTTCAAATTGAATTTTCTGATGACGATCAGCTTCCATAGGTTCACGAACAAATGATTTTATAACAGTTATAGATTCAATTAAGCTTATGATTCCGTTATTCTTCGTTTCACGATACGTTCGCATTCTTCGTCTAAAACCACTTAGTTTATTGGCTTGCAATTGACTGATGTAAAAATAAATGGGAATAATGCATAAACTCACTAAACCTACATACACATTGGCATAAAACATTAAAACCAAAGCCACAATTGCATTTGTAAACAGAGGTAAAATATCAATAAAAAAATTCTGAACTAATCTGGTTAAACTGCTAATTCCTAAATCGATTCTAGTTTGAAGCTTTCCGCTTTCATTTTCGTTTGAAGTATAAAACTCCATTCTGTAACTCAGGATTTTCTCGACAATTGCCTGAGAAATATCACGAGTTATAAAAATTCGCAGTTTTTCTCCATAAAACTTTTGCCCAAATTGTACTACCGAATACACCAATTCTTTGGATAGCAAAACAATACTAATAATCTCTAATAAATGAAACCCTTTTGATAATGGTTCGTGCGCTACCATTAAATTACTGATAGAATCTACTGTATATTTTAATATTAAAGCATTTACCTGAGCTGCAAACGAACCTAAAAAAGTAAGTAATAATGTAGCAATAACCATTTTTTTGTACGGTTTAACAAAAGGAGTTATTTTTTTATATAGTACGGATATCTGCATTTATTTTGTATTTTTAGGCAACATATCAAATATAAGAATTCTAAATTTGTGTTTCAAATTACTTATACATCTTTAAACTTATTATCATGCAACTCGTTTTCGCATCAAACAACCTCAATAAAATAAAAGAAATACAAAGCATTCTTAAAGGATCTATAGAATTATTAAGTCTTGAAGCAATTGGCTGTCACGAAGAAATTCCCGAAACGGCAGATACTATTGAAGGAAACGCAATTTTAAAAGCTAATTATGTTACTGAAAAATACGGTTATGATTGTTTTGCTGATGATACAGGTTTAGAAGTAACAGCTTTAAATGGCGAACCAGGCGTTTATTCTGCCCGATATGCCGGAGCACAACGGAATGCTGATGATAATATGAATAAACTTCTTGATGCTTTGGCAGAACAAAAAGATCGAAGCGCACAGTTTAAGACCGTTATTGCATTGAATATTAAAGGAGAACAACATTTATTTACCGGAATTGCAAAGGGAAATATCATTTTAGAAAAAAAAGGAAATCATGGTTTTGGATATGATCCTATTTTTGAACCGGAAAATTATACGGAGACATTTGCAGAATTATCTTCGGATATTAAAAATAAAATTAGCCATCGCGCAAAAGCAACTGAGCAACTAATTGATTATCTGAACTCCACAAAATAATTGTTTAAAATACAACATTTTAAAGGCGAAATTTTATATTTCACGACGAATTTTTTTTGAGTTTTGGTTCATTTTGGATAAAAATGATTTTACGATAAACATAACCTTTTGATAATCAAATCACAACAAATACATAATTCTTAAAATTGGATTAGTTTATCTGAATAATTAACAGTAATTTTGCACCCTATTTTAAAAATACATATGAATAAATTTGAACAATTAGGATTGAATGAATCGTTACTGAAGGCGATTTTAGATCTAGGATTTGAAAATCCGTCAGAGGTACAGGAAAAGGCGATTCCCCTATTATTGGAAAAAGACACAGATATGGTTGCGTTGGCTCAGACAGGGACAGGGAAAACGGCAGCTTTCGGTTTTCCGCTAATTCAAAAAATTGATGCTGAGAATAGGAATACACAAGCATTAGTTTTATCGCCAACACGAGAACTTTGTTTACAGATTACCAACGAACTTAAAAACTACTCAAAATACGAGAAAGGTATTAATGTTGTAGCAGTTTACGGCGGGGCTAGTATTACAGAGCAAGCTAGAGAGATTAAAAGAGGAGCACAAATTATTGTAGCAACTCCAGGAAGAATGCAAGACATGATTAACAGAGGTTTAGTAAACATTAAAAATATAGATTACTGTATTCTTGATGAGGCTGACGAAATGTTGAACATGGGATTTTATGAGGATATCGTATCTATTTTATCAGATACTCCGGATCAAAAAAGTACATGGTTGTTCTCTGCAACTATGCCACAAGAGGTTGCAAGAATTGCAAAACAATTCATGAGCGAACCAGTTGAAATTACTGTTGGAGCTAAGAACTCAGGTTCTGCAACAGTTTCTCACGAATTTTACTTAGTAAATGCTCGTGATCGTTACGAAGCTTTAAAACGTTTAGCCGATGCTAACCCGGATATTTTCTCTGTGGTTTTCTGTCGTACTAAAAGAGATACACAAGCTGTAGCTGAAAAATTAATTGAAGATGGATACAGCGCTGCTGCATTGCACGGAGATTTATCTCAGGCGCAACGTGATGGTGTAATGAAATCTTTCCGTGGAAGACAAATTCAGATGCTTGTTGCTACTGATGTTGCTGCACGTGGTATTGACGTTGATAATATTACTCACGTAGTAAATTACCAACTTCCTGACGAAATTGAAACTTACAATCACCGTTCCGGACGTACTGGTAGAGCTGGAAAATTAGGAACTTCTATTGTAATTGTTACAAAAAGTGAGTTGCGTAAAATTTCTTCTATCGAGAGAATCATCAAACAAAAATTTGAAGAAAAACCTATTCCATCTGGAATTGAGATTTGCGAAATTCAATTATTGCACTTAGCAAACAAAATTAAAGATACTGAAGTTGATCACGAAATTGACAACTACTTACCAGCTATTAACAATGTTCTTGAAGGTTTATCTAAAGAAGAATTGATTAAGAAAATGGTTTCGGTAGAATTTAACCGTTTTATTGCTTACTATAAAAAGAACAGAGATATTTCTAATCAGTCTTCAGGTTCTGAAAGACGTGAAAGAAGTGATTCTGAGCCAAGAGAATTCAATAATAACGGAGCAGTTCGTTATTTCGTAAACATTGGTTCAAGAGACAATTTCGATTGGATGACACTTAAAGATTACTTGAAAGAAACATTAGACTTAGGTCGTGATGACGTTTTCAAAGTAGATGTAAAAGAAGGTTTCTCTTTCTTTAACACTGATCCTGAACATACTGATAAAGTAATGGAAGTATTAAACAACGTACAATTAGAAGGACGTCGTATTAATGTTGAAATTTCTAAAAATGATGGTGGCGGAAGACGTGACCATAATGGCCGTAGCGGCGGTGGACGCAGTTCTGGCGGACCAAGACGCGAAGGTGGTGGAAGTTTCGGACCAAGACGTGAAGGCTCTGGTGGTGGAGGTTTTAGAAGCGACAGAAACTCTGCTCCTAGAGAAGGTGGTTTCAGAAGCGACAGAAATTCATCTGCTCCAAAAAGAGAAGGTGGTTTTAGAAGTTCAGCTCCAAGAAGTGAAGGAAGTTCAGACAGAGCTCCAAGACGTTCTGAAAGCTTTGGTGATTCACCAAGACCAAGAAGACCAAGAAGAGATTAATACTTTAATATCTTAAAATACAAAATCCCAAATTCCATACATAATTGGAATTTGGGATTTTTTTTACATTAAGAATCTTATGCCCTATAAATGAGTTTTGTATTTTAATCTTCCTTATCCTTTTTTATTTAAATACTAAAAGCAACACTGCTACCTTTGTTAATTTTCTGATAATTATATTCGAAGACTGCGAAATATTTAATCCCTATTTAGTACTTTTAGTGCTTTAAATCAGGATATGAAATATTTCGCAGTTTTCTTTTTTACCCTACTATCAGCCGTTGGTTTTGCGCAAGACACAGAATCTACTGTTCCGCAAAGAGTTTCTGGTTACATTATTAACGATAATAGTAAACAGCCTCTTCCTAACGTAAATATCATCAACACCAACAAAGTTCGTGGCGCCATGTCTGACGCTAAAGGTTACTTTGAAATTGATGTACAACCCAACGATACCATTCACTTTTCATTACTAGGATTTCAATCTTTAAGAATCAGAGTAACAAATGACTGGATAAAAAATAAAATTACCAGAATTCAGCTTACTGAAAAAGCAATTGCACTTGAAGAAGTTGTTATTGCTCCTTTTAATTTAACAGGTTATCTTGAAGTAGATTCAAAATTAATCCCAACTAAAGAAAATTATCGTTATAGTATTTCAGGTCTTACACAAGGTTATGAAGCGGGTGAATATTCTCCAAATGCATTTGGAAAAGTATTAGGTTCTATTTTTAATCCTGCAGATATGCTTTATAATTTCTTCGGAAAAAACGGAAGAGAACTCAAGAAATTGAAGGAAATGCGAAAGGATGATACTGTTCGAAATCTTTTAGAATCAAAATACGATCGCGAAACCGTATCGGTGCTTTTAGGTGTAAGCAAAGATGAAATCCCTGAAATTTTACACCGTTGCAGTTATTCTGATGCTTTTATTCAGGAAGCAAATGATTTACAAATCATGGATGCCATTAGTGCTTGTTATGAACAATATAAGGTGTTGAAACGTAATTAAAATACTTTTCAAAACATAAAATATTTAAATCCTCAGTTACAAATTTGTATTGAGGATTTTTTTTTAAATTATTTCAAATATAAAACCATAAAAATATGTCTGATATATCTTTTCAAACCATCGACTGGAGTAAAATTACTAAAACTGAACATTCAGGAGAGACCGGAATTGCGTATTGGCAAACATTGCAATTAGGAGGTTTACGTATTCGAAAAGTTAGTTATTCTGAGAATTATATTGCTGATCATTGGTGCCAAAAAGGACACATTGTACATTGCCTTGAAGGAAATTTTATCAGTGAATTAGAGAACGGAGAAAAATTCGAACTTTCAAAAGGAATGACTTATGTAGTTTCTGATGATGTAAGCTCTCACCGCTCTATAACTACAAAAGGTGTTGAATTACTGATAATTGATGGAGATTTTTTAAAATAATTACTTTAAATAAATTGAAATATTATTTCTACATTTACTTAGATCAAAAAAAGAGAAATAACTAAATTTTAAATATCATGGCAAAAAGTCAAGACGCTAAAAAGACGGTAAAAAAAGAACCGTTAAAAACAGCTAAGGAAAAGAAAGAAGAAAAAAGAGAGAAGAAAAATGCTCCTAAAAGAGATTAATTTTTAAATTTTCAGTCGCAGTATTCAGTTTTCAGTGACAGTAGCAGTTTTCAATCTCAAAGGAAACTGAAAACTGCTACTGAATACTGAGACTTATTACTTAATCGGAATATTCGAAAGAATTTCTAATACGAATTTCCAATATTTTTGAGCTGATGAAATACTTGCTCTTTCATCAGGAGAGTGTGCTCCATGAATGGTTGGACCAAAAGAAATCATATCCATATCAGGATAATTTGTTCCAAGAATTCCACATTCTAAACCTGCGTGACAAGCAACAACTTTTGGTTTCTCGTTGTTTTGTTTCTCGTAAATTCCAACCAAAGTATCTAAAATTTCAGAATTGACATTTGGTGTCCAACCCGGATAAGATCCTGAAAGTTCTACTTCGCAACCAACCAACTCAAAAGCAGAACGCAAAGAATTAGCCAAATCAAATTTTGAAGTTTCTACAGAAGAACGTGTTAAACATCCCACTAAAATCTCGCCATCTTTTACGATAACACGCGCAATATTATTTGAAGTTTCTACTAAATCAGCCATATCAGCACTCATTCTGTAAACTCCATTATGTGCGGCGTAAATTGCTCTGATAATTCCTTCCTGAACACCTAAATCCATTACTTTTTCTGGTAAATCGCATTTTACGATTTCGATAGTAAGGTTTGGCTCTGTTGTTTTATATTCTGCTTTTATATCGTTGATGATTTCCTGCATATCAAAAATATACGCTTCATCAAACATTTCAGAAATAATGACTTTGGCAACACTTTCTCTCGGAATCGCATTTCGTAAACTTCCTCCATTAATTTCAGCCACTTGTAAACCGAAGTTTTCAAAAGCATCAAATAATAAACGGTTCATAATTTTATTAGCATTTCCTAAACCTTTATGAATATCCATTCCTGAATGACCTCCATTAAGACCTTTTACCGTAATAATATGTCCAACTGATCCTTCCGGAACTTCTTCTTCGTGATACGCTCTTGTAGCTGTTACATCAATTCCTCCTGCACAACCAATATCAATTTCATCATCTTCTTCTGTATCCAGGTTTAATAAAATCTGACCTTGAAGAATTCCTCCTTTAAGGTTTAAAGCACCTGTCATTCCAGTTTCTTCATCAATTGTAAATAATGCTTCAATTGCAGGATGCGGAATATCTTTGCTTTCTAAAATAGCCATAATTGTTGCTACTCCAAGTCCATTGTCAGCACCAAGCGTTGTTCCGCGAGCGCGAACCCAGTCACCATCAACATACATATCAATTCCTTGAGTGTCGAAATCAAAAACTGTATCTGTATTTTTTTGATGTACCATATCAAGATGTCCTTGCAGTACAATTGCTTTACGGTTTTCCATTCCCGGAGTTGCCGGTTTTCTTATAATTACATTTCGAATTTCGTCTTCAAAAGTTTCTAAACCTAAGCTGTTTCCAAAGTTCTTCATAAACTCGATCACACGCTCTTCTTTCTTTGACGGACGTGGAACTGCATTTAAATCTGCAAATTTATTCCATAGCGCTTTCGGTTCCAGATTTCTTATTTCCTGACTCATTATATTTTGTTTGAAGTTTAACAATTAAGAGTCCCAAAGTTACAAAGTTTAAATTCTTTTTTGCCACCAATTACACGAATTAGCACTAATCTTATCGGAATTAAAATATAATTCAAGAATATTTTTCTGCTTTTACAATTACAGAATTATTAATTAGTGAAAATTAGTGGAATTCATGGCTAACTTTTTTTATCAATCAATATTGTATTTATATTTACGTAATCAAAATTTATGCTGTGAAATCAAAATACATTTTACCTTTATTATTTCTCGTACAAATCATTCTTTTAAAGATTCTTCCTTTCTTTCCAGAATTTATCGAACGTTTTTACAGCAACGTATTATATTTGAAAATCTCTCATTTTTCAAGAATCGTTTTAGGTAAAATTCCTTTTTCTTTTGGCGATTGTATCTATTCTATTTTAATTTTATTATTAATCCGATGGTTATGGAAAACAAGAAAAACATGGAAACTTCAATGGAAAGATAATCTTTTGAAGGTTTTGAGCGTTCTTTCAATATTCTATTTCTTCTTTCATTTATTATGGGCCTTCAATTATTACAGAGAGCCTCTTTTCGAAAAAATGAAAATTCAAAGAGAATATACAGATGCTGAATTATTGGTTTTTACTAAAAAATTAATCATTAAAACAAATGAAATTCAGTTTCAAATAACGAAAAATGACAGTGCTAAAATCGTTTTTCCGTATTCTCAAAACGAAGCTTTTCAAATGAATTTAAATGGATATAATAATCTTGCCAAAGAACATCCTTATTTTAAATATGAAATTTTAAGCGTTAAAAAATCACTTTTTAGTTTACCGCTGACTTATATGGGTTTTGGAGGTTATCTAAATCCGTTTACAAATGAAGCTCAGGTAAATGATTTAATGCCAATGTATAATTTTCCGCTTACTAGTTGCCACGAAATGGCGCATCAAATAGGATTTGCAAGCGAAAGCGAATGTAATTTTATTGGCGTTTTAGCATCGGTTAAAAATGATAATTTGTATTATCAATATTCCGGTTATAGTTTTGCATTGCGTTATTGTTTAGGAATTTGGCAGGTAAAAAATGAGAAGATTTTTAATCAATTGAAAAAAACTGTTCATGTCGGAATTTTAAAAAATTATAAAGAAAGCCACGATTTCTGGAAACAATATGACACTTTTATTGACGAAGGTTTCCATATTCTTTATGATAATTTCCTAAAAACAAACAATCAAAAAGATGGCATGGAAAGCTATAGTAAATTTGTTGACTTGATGGTGAATTATTATAAAACGCGAGAATTATAGTTTTTTTACCACAGATTACACGGATTAAAATGTTTTTTTATATTGCGTTAAAGTGAAAAAGAATTACAAATCTTTTTTAATCTTTTTAATCTGTGGCAAAAAATAAAAGATTAACTGTAACAAAAATCATTTCATACCTACTAATAAAATATGAGCGAAAATCTAGAACAATCATTTGTTGCGCAATTGCAGGCAAATCAGAATATAATCCACAAGATTTGTAGATTATATACTGCCGGCGAAGATGCACACAAAGATTTGTTTCAGGAGATAACAATTCAGCTCTGGAAAGCGTATCCAAAATTTAGAGGCGACAGTAAATTTTCGACCTGGACATATCGTGTCGCTTTAAATACCGCTATTACCTTATACCGAAAAACCAAACGTACCGTATCGACAGTAGAATATGAAAGTCATCAGCATTTTGTAAAAGATGTTGATTACAATTATGAAGAAGAAGAACAGATTAAATTGATGTACAAGGCCGTTTATCAGCTTAATGACATCGAAAAAGCATTAGTTTTTATGTATTTAGAAGACAAAGATTATCAAGAAATAGCTGAAACCTTAGGTATCAGCGAAGTGAATGCACGTGTGAAAATGAACAGAATCAAGGGGAAACTTAAAAAGATACTAAATCCTTAAAAATTATTATGAAAGAACTGGATTTACTAAAAAAAGACTGGAAAAAGAACTCGGATTCTTTTGAACAAATTTCTGAAAAAGAAATCTATAAAATGATTCACAAAAAATCATCTTCTATTGTAAAATGGATTTTGATTATTAGCATTTTAGAGATTCTATTTTGGACGGTTTCGAATTTCTTTTTCAGTACTGATGAAATGCTGATTAAGATAAAACATGCAGAAATGATATTTTATCTTGAGCTCCTAACCTATTTCAATTATGTTGTGGTCTTGATTTTTGTGTATTTTTTCTATAAAAATTACAAAACGATTTCTACTACAGGATCTACAAAATTGTTGATGAGCAGCATTTTAAAAACCAGAAAAACAGTTCAATATTATGTTTGGTACAATTTAGGAATGGCTGTTATAAGCTCAATTATTAGCTTTTTCATCGCCTTTGTATACAATCCTGAAATGGATTTCCTGAGAGATAAACTTGCTACAAATGGCAAAGCAATGTTTATTACTGTTGGTATTTTGTTTTTGGTAACATTAGCCTTTTTAGGGATATTCTGGTGCTTTTACAGATTATTATACGGAACTCTGTTACGCAGATTGTATGCGAATTATAAGGAGTTGAAGAAAATTGATTTTTAATTGAGGTGCAAAGGTTCTGAGTCGCAAAAGTTCAAAGTTTTTTTTTGAGGTGCTAAGGCGCTAAGGTTCTGAGTTGCTTAGTTTTTTTAATACTGAGATAGTATAAGATATATTCTAAATTGGAATATTAAAATTCCAAATTCGAGTTGGTAAAAAATCTAAAGTTTTTCAATCTAAAATCAGAAATCTAAAATCCCTTTAATATTCCCATCTTCTCAACTTATTTAATTCTTCCTGAATTTTAATTTCTTCTGCAGGAATAACTTTTAAGAATGATGGATGTTGTTCGATAGCAAATTCTACTTTTTCGACGATTTCATCGATAGTATCATTTTCATAATCAATATCAAGAGGTTCTTTGATGATAAACGATTGAAGAATTCCTTTCTTTTTCATACGGAGTCCTTTTTTATCAAACGAACGACGGAAACCATCAATTACAATCGGAATTACGATAGGTTTATGTTGTTTGATAATATGTGCGGTTCCTTTACGAACAGGCTTAAATGACTTTGTTGTTCCTTGAGGAAATGTAATTACCCAGCCATCTTCAAGCGCAATTTTAATATTTTCAGTATCATTTGGGTTAACATCACGTTTTTCAGTTACATCAACACCTTTTGCACGCCAGGTTCTTTCTACGGTAATTGCTCCAACATAAGCCAGAATTCTAGGCAATAAACCGGCTTGCATTGTTTCTTTTGCAGCAACATAATACAAGTTCATTTTTGGCTGCCACAAGTAACCAATATTTTTAATATTGTCCTCACGTCCGCTTAAACTTGCGTTAAAAACATGAAACATAGCAACTACATCAGCAAAATAAGTCTGATGATTGGATATAAACAAAACATTATTATCAGGCAGTGTTTTAATAATTTCAGATCCTTCAATCTGCAAATCATTAAATCCTCTATATCTTCGGTGCGTCATAGCGCCCAAAATACGAATTAACCATTTTTTAATGAATAATATATGTCCAAAAGGATTTCGTTTAAACAATCCCATAGCTGTGTTAGTATTATGTTTTTTGTTGAATCGCAAACATACAAAATATATTGATTTGGCAACATTAATAAACAATTCCGAAAAGAAATTGATATCGTAATGAATATCAAATTGTTAAATTTATGTATTTACGATTTTTCTTTAAAAACAGTTTTCAAAACATCTCTTAGTTCACTTAATATCATTGCTGTTGCTCCCCAAACAATATGATTTTCGATATTGAATGCGGGAACTAAAATATTATTTCCATAAGAAGTT
This sequence comes from Flavobacterium sp. LC2016-13, assembly GCF_009707955.1. Classification (GTDB taxonomy): domain Bacteria; phylum Bacteroidota; class Bacteroidia; order Flavobacteriales; family Flavobacteriaceae; genus Flavobacterium. Next base: position 225,931 of record NZ_WMDQ01000004.1, read on the forward strand.
GACAATGTGGCTTCGATAATAATTTCATCATTCAAAAAAAATGAAAGCGGAAGCTCTATAATACCAGCTACTTCTCTCACATCGGGACGAAACAAAAGTTCTTCTTTTGAAATCCCTAAAAAAGGATGTACTAAAAAATTACTTGGCGGAATATACATTGGCGAAAACTCCTTAATGACTTCAACTTTTTCAGACAAAACACCAACTTCTTCCTCTGTTTCGCGTAAAGCTGTATATTTAAAAGACGCATCAAAAGTCTCATATTTTCCGCCCGGAAAAGCAATTTGCGATGAGTGAACGCCATTATAAGCATTTCTGACAATTAAAACCAAATGTGTTTCTCCATTTTTTGGATAAAATAACATCATAACGGCTGCAATTCTCGGATTTATAGCTTTTAAATCAAGGTTTTTTAATGCTTCTGTTCGCTCTTTAGGTGCCATTTTTATATGCGCAGCTTCAGCTGGAAGTTCAACAGGAATTAAATTAGGAACATATTGCAAAAAATCTTGAAAATCCATATTCAAAGTTTATTTTTGTACTTTCAAATAAAATATAAATATAGTCCAGAAAACGCGGTTCTACAAGTTTTCTAAATTTAAAGCCATAAAAATGTACAGTAGAGAGGAATCACAAAAATTAAAAAGAGAGTTTTGGGTGGCTTTCGCCGAAAAATATCCACGTAAATGGGTTCTTTATGATACAAAAATCAAAGACTTCTCTTTTAAATTTTATGTTGACAATAAAAAAGCACAGGTTTTAATTGATATCGAACCTCGCAGCGATGAAAAACGTATTGCTTATTTTGAAAAAATTGAAGCTTTAAAAAATATTCTGGAAGAAGAATTCATAAAGGATTTGGTTTTCGAAAAAAATTATACTTTAGAAAGCAGCAAAACAATTAGCCGAATTTGGGTCGAAAAACAAGGAGTTGGTTTCAGCAATCGTAACAACTGGGATACTATTTTTGATTTCTTCTTTGAAAAAATGCACGCTCTCGAAATGTTCTATTTAGAGTATGATGAGTTTATTAAGGATATTTCTTAAGTAAGTGTCTGAGGTTCTCAGACACTTACTTCCTAAGTTTTTCAGCAACAAACCCCGACAGCTTTCTGAAAACTGTCGGGGTTAGTTGCTTTTTATATAATTTATTTAAATTGCAAATATTTTTACAAACATATTGGTTTAGAGCTAATTATTATTCAAATTAAAAGTTAAAAAATAATTAATAAAGAAATACCTATAATAGATACAAATTAGGTCAAAATTTTTATATTTGAAAAACCTAAATCTATAATGAGAAAAATTTTATTGGTGTTTTTTTTAGTTTCATTTTCAAAAAACTATGCACAAATTGATTATGCTTATGTTTATAATAATGACTCCATAATCAAAAAAGGCGTTGACTTTTATGATAATAAAAAATATGATGAAGCCTTAAAAGAATTCCATAAAATAAGTAAAATAGATCCCAAATATCTTAATGCGCAATACGAAATTGCATTAACACTTAGCGCTCAGGAGAAAAAAACCGAGCTAAAAACATTTTTGGAAGATTTATATAAAGGAGGCAAAATGGATGAAAATCCTGAGTTATATAAATTGTATGGTATTTTTTTAAGCAACGAAAAAGAATATGATCTCTCTGAAAAAATATTTAAAGAAGGAGAGAAATACTTATCAAATTCTTCTACTTTTCAATACAACTTCGCTATTTTATATGTTCGTAAAAAAGAACCTCAAAAAGCGGTTGATATACTTAAACGCATTGTAACTAATGATCCTAATCATGCATCTTCGCATTATTTATTGGGTAGTATCGCTCTTGAAAACGGAAAAATAGTAGAAGGAACTCTTGCATTAATGAGTTATCTTATTGTTGCTCCTACAGGTGCATTTGCCAGTCAGGCAGTTATGCAATTAAATGCTAACTACGGACAAAATTATCTTACGGAAAACAAACTGGTTTTTTCAAAATCCGGAGATAATTTTGAAGAAATAGAAACTGTTTTAAGAAACCAATTACCGCTAAAAAAGGTTTACAAAATAAAATCGAGTATTGATGATGTACTAACACGTCAGGTACAAGCTGTTGCAGAATATTCAGCAGAACACAAAATAGCTGACGGATTTTTTGAAACTACATACATGCCATGGGTAAAACAAATGGTCGAAAAAAATCAGCTTGAAGGATACTCTTATTACAGCCTGCTTTCTATCGAAGATAAAATTGGTAAAGAACTAAATAAACAAAAGAAAAAAATAGTTGCTTTTGTTGATGATTATGCAACAAAAGATCTTTGGTCTGCCTTTGGAAAAAGAAAATTAGATCTTTTTGGTAAAGAAGAAGAGGTAATTGTTTCTATTCGTAACGAAAGACCTTATATAATTGGAAAACAAACCAATGGAGAATTTCAGGGAAAATGTAAATATTTAAATGCTTACGGGAATTTAAATGGAGAACTTAATTTTATAGATGGAAATTTAGATGGTTTACAAAAGTATTATGACGAAAAAGGAAAACTTACAGAAGAAAAATACTTTACTGCAGGAAAATTAAATGGAAAAAGAACTTCTTATTATGAGAATGGAAATATCGCATTGACAGAAAATTATAAAGATGATAAGCTCGACGGTATATGTGTATCTTATTTTCCCAACGGTGGTAAAAACTGTGAAATAAACTTTACCAATGGTGAAAGAGACGGAAATCTGGTTTGTTTGTATGAAACCGGAACCAAAAAGAATGAAATCGATTATAAAAACGGAAAACTTAGCGGTAAATACAATATCTATAATGAGATTGGAGCTTTAACGGAAACTTATAATTGTGTCGACAATAAAATTGAAGGAAACTATGTAGAATATTTTGACGGTAAAACTATAAAATCTGAAGCTGTTTATAAAAATGGTATTGTTGAGGGATCTTATAAATTTTATAACGTAAACAAAGCATTAGAAAAAGAAAATATTTATGCTTTAGGCGATATTGTAAAATCTACAGATTACTTTGAAAATGGCAAAAAATCTTATGAAAGTATCTACAACAAAGGAGATCTTGAAACATATAGCTTTTTTGATATTTACGGAAATAAATATTTTGAAGAAAAACATAAATCGGGAGAATTAAAATCAGGTCTTCAATTTAGTCCAAATGACTCGAAAGGGGTTCCGGTTAATCTGACCAAAAAAAGTTTTGAATTGAAAAACTTTGATGGTACACTCAGAATTAAAGGTGCTTTTGAAAAAGGCAAAAAAAGCGGTGAATGGAATTATTTATATGCATCAGGAGTATTAAGATTAAATGAGTTTTACATCGCCGGCAAAACAAATGGTATAAGTACAAGTTATGATAGAAACGGTGATCTTTCCAGTAAAAATAATTATACAAATGACACTATAAGTGGTCGTTATGAAGTTTATGATGGTGATAAAGTGTCTCAACTTTTTAACTACGAAAAAGGAGAGCAAAATGGTCCTTACCAAACATTTTATTCTGACGGAGCTGTTAGCACTGAAGGTTTTATGGTAGAGAATGATATTGCATTTGATAAATTCACTTATTTTCAAAACGGAAAAATTTCTAATATTGATCATTATATAAATAGTTATCTGACTAATCGAAAAACATTCGATATTAACGGAAAACAGGAAAATGATATTGATTATAAGAATAAAACAGGAAAATTTACTCTTTCATTTCAAAATGGAGCGTACAGCAGAAATTATGAAATGAAAAACGGCATATTAAATGGGAAATTTAATTCGTATGATAAATTTAAAACCAATATAGTCGAAGCTGAATATATTAACGGGAAACTTCATAATTTATATAAAGAATACTCTCCTTTAGGTTCTCTTCTTATTGAGAAAAATTACTATTGCGGAAAATTGAACGGTCTTAGTAAATATTATGATTATGTTGGAAATTTAAGACTAACTGAAGAGCATAATTTTGGTGTTGAAAACGGAAAAACGATTCGTTATTATCATAACAAATCAAAAATGATAGAATATGCACAAATTAACAGTGCAATTGAGGGTGAAACTACTTATTTTAATCAAAAAGGAGAACCAATAGTAATTATTGGTTATGAAAATAACATTCCAAAGTATTTTATCCGAAAAAATAAAACAGGAGAATTAAATGATAAGATTAATATCGAAAATCAAACAGCCGATATTTTATCTTCATATCCAAATGGAAAAATCGCTATTCAATTTAAACTTAATAAAGGAAGCATCACCAGTAAATTTATCATCAATAGTTTTGAAGGAAAATTAGAATACGAGTGCACTTATAGAAACAGCGGCTTAGAAGGCGAAAGAATTGAATATTATACAAACGGAAAACCATTTAAAAAAGAAAATTTTGTCAATAATTCATTCGAAGGTAAACAACAATACTTTAAAGAAGACGGACAACTTTGGGCTGAAATATCATTAAAAAGTGATGAACTGCACGGTAATGTACTAATTTATAACGCTGGGAAACTAGTAGAAACGAAAAAATATGATTCAGATGAATTGGTCGATATTATCAAATAGATTATTTTTTCTAATCATTTTCTTTTTTTTCTATTCAATTTCAGGTACAGCGCAAAAGTCATTTCAGGATATTAAAAACTTTTATCCTGATTATAATGAAGTCATTTTGGATAATTCCGAAACGTATGATATTTCAATTGAAAACAACGCTTTAAAAGTAATACAAGACAATCACGTCCAATCTTTGATTTTGACTCAAAATGGTATATTCAATAATAAGGAATCATTTTCTTATTCTGATCTTATACAATTAAAAGGTTATGAAGCATACACGGTTATCAATGATAATGGGAAAGAAAAAAAAATAAAAGTTACCCAAAGCAATGAAAAACAATCGCAGCAAAGTTCAATTTTTTATAATGATGTAAAAGAGCGTCAGCTTATTTTTCCAAATATAGAAACCGGAGCTAAAAAAGTATACAATTATCAGACACAATTTATAGATCCGCATTTGTTGCACAAACATATTTTTGGAGACGTTTTGCCAATTCAAAATTCGACTTTAGAAGTAAGAGCAGAGAAAAACATTGTTATTGATTACAAAATTTTCAATGACCCTGATAATACGATTTCTTTTTCTAAAACTGAAAAAAAAGGAAAATGGATATACAAATGGACATTATCTGATATAAAACCGGCGAAATTTGAAGAAGGTTCGCCAGGTTATTTATATCAGGTACCACATATTGATTTTTATATAAAAGAATATACCATAAATAATAAAACCACTCCGATTTTAGGAGATATCCCTGAATTATTCAATTACTACAAAGCATTTGTAAAAGATTTGAATAAAACAGAAGATCCTGATCTTAAGTCGCTTACTTTAGAAATCATCCAAAATAAAACGACTGATGAAGAGAAAGTAAAAAGCATTTTTTATTGGGTAAAAGAGAACATTAAATATATCGCTTTCGAGAATGGTTATGAAGGTTTTATTCCGCGTGAGGCCAGTTTAGTTTTTCATAGAAAATTTGGTGATTGCAAAGACATGGCAAGCATAATATCATGTATGGCGCAATATGCCGGAATAAAAGATGTAACAATTGCCTGGATTGGCACAAGAAGTATTCCTTATTCTTATAAAGATTTAGCAACACCTTCTGTCGATAATCACATGATTGCAATTTTTAAAAAGGGCGATGATTATATTTTTTTAGATGGAACTGATAAAGAAACCCGTTACGGAATTCCAACTGCTTTTATACAAGGAAAAGAAGTTTTATTTAGCGAAAACGATCATTATAAAATTTATCCCGTTCCAGTTGTTCCTCCAAATCAAAATGAAGTTAAAGAAACTGTACAGTTAAAGATTGATAATAACAAATTGATTGGAACTGCAAAAATCGAACGATTTGGTTATAATCGAAGCCATATTTTAATGCAAATTGGCGATGCCGCTAACAAAAGGCGTCTTGAAATGATTAAATCGTTAGTCTTGAAAGGAAACAATAAATTCAACCTAAAAGATTTTAAAGAAGAAAATCTAACCGATAAAGATTTGCCTTATACAATTGATTACAATTTTGATCTTGATAGTTATATTTTAAAAGTAGATAAGGAAATCTATCTGAATTTATTTTTAGACAAATTTTTAGACAATATAATTTTAGCAAAAGATCGTGTTTCTAAATATGAATTTGACTATCTAACACAATTTACATCACAATATACAGTAGAGATTCCACAAAATTACACTATAAAATATCTTCCGAAAAATTTTGATTTAGACAATGATTACGTAAAAGCACATTTTGCTTATGAGTTGAAGAAAAATATTCTATGTCTAAATGTTAGTTTAACACAAAAAAAAATGATGTTGGATAAAACCGATTTTGAACCTTGGAATGAAACCATTAAAAAACTAAAGACTAATTATAACGAGACCATAATTTTATTAGAAAAATAATGAAAAAACAATACTTAAAAACAGTTTTTACTTTCATCGCATTAATGGCTACGTCCGTTTTTTTTGCGCAAGATTATAGTTTCAAAGATTATAACTGGAATGAGAAAGAAAATACGATTGAAGTTCCTGCAAATTATAAGGATGAAAAAGAAGTTATTCTAAATCGTACCTCAAAAATAGAAGTCGTTGTTGATAAAAACACCGCTATTCAATATCGTTTAATACACGAAAAAAGATACATCAATTCTGATGATGCAATTGAGCGTAATAACAAAATTTATATTCCTTTTGGAGGCAACGAAAATATTCTTGTTACGAAAGCACGTGTAATTCTAAAAAGCGGAAAAGTTATTACTTTGGATAAAAAGGATATAAAAGAAGAGGTTGATGAGGAAAAAGGCATGAAATACAACTATTTTGCTGTAAATGGTCTTGAAAAAGGTGCCGTTATCGAAAAACTTTATATTATTGAAGAAGCTCCGGATTTAAAAGGAAATACTATAAAAATGCAGGATGAATATCCAATTGCCGTATATAATTTTGAATTGATTACTCCTGCTCATCTTTTCTTTAAAACCAAATCATATAATGGTTTAAGTGAACCAGTTCTTGATGAAAAAAAGTTCGAAAAGAAAAAAGTTTTAACGATTACCGAAAAAGATATAATCGCTTTAAAAGATGACGAACAGTATTCGAATTGGGATGTTAAACTAAAGCTTTTCCGTTATAAAATGGATGCCAATGCATATACCGGAGCCAGAAATATTAATAGCTTTAAAGAGTACGCAACCAATACTTATGAGTTGCTTAATCCGGTTTTAGATAAAAAACAAGAAAAAGCAATTGCAACTTTTTGTAGTTCAATCCCAGAATCTAAAGATGCTCAGGAACAAATTTGGAATATCGAAAACAAGATTAAAAAAACGATAATTTATGATAAATATATTGATGCCAAAGAAACATTAAGTGATGTTATAAAAACAAAACAAGCAAATAGTTTAGATATATTAAAATTATATACCGCTGTTTTTAAGTATTTTAAAATTGAGCAAAACCTTGTCTTTACATCAAATCGCTATAAAATTCCGTTTGATAAAGATTTTGAAAGCTATGAAAATCTAAATGATTTCATATTCTATTTTCCGGCAATTAAAAAATACCTTAGCCCAACTGAAATTGAATATCGTATTCCACTTTTTCCTAATTATTTAGGAAATAACAACGGTTTGTTTATCAAAGAAAAAGTATTCGCAGGTATTCCGATGGGAATTGGAGAAATCAATTTTATTGAGATTCCGGGAACTGAAATCACACATGATTTTATGGATATTACTGTAGACTTTACAAAAGATCTAGAAAATCCTTCTATAACAAGCCGTATGACTTATGGAGGTTATTCAGGATTGAATTTTCAGCCTTTGAAAGATTTTATATCGGCAGATCAATATAAAACAATGCTAAAAAATGTTTCTGAAAATTATACGCTAAAAGCGGAATGTAAAACACTTACGACAGAAAATGACGGAATCGATTTTATTGGTAAAAAGCCATATATAATGAATTTAACTTTTGATGGAAAAGATATGATTCAAAAAGCGGGAGGAAATTACCTGTTTTCTGTTGGACAAACTATAGGAAGTCAAATGGAATTTTATCAGGAAAATAAAAGAATGCTGCCTATCGAAATTGATTATCCTCATTATTACACCAGAAAAATTAAAATTATATTGCCGCAAGGAGCTACGATTAAAAACCTGGATAAGTTTGTAATGGATTATAAAACGCAACTTAACGGTAAAACTGAAGCTGCTTTTATTAGTAATTATTCTCAAAATAAAAATGAAGTAACTATTGAAAATACAGAGTTTTATAATATCATTAATTATCCTTTGGCCAGTTTTGACGAATATAAAGCCGTAATTAATGCGGCGGCTGATTTTAATAAAATCGTAGTTGTTGTAACGCAATAAAACAAAAAATACAAGATCGAATTTTAAAAATAAAACCCGACAGATTTAAAAATTTGTCGGGTTTTATTTTTTAGTTTAAACACTAAAAATATTATAAACTATAATATGATCATCGTAATTAATATAAAGCTGTTTGCGATAATCTTGTTTTTTACGGGTTATGATTGAAAGTTTACATTCGTTTCCGTCATTGTCTTTACATAAAAAAGAATATGTAATATCAGTATCATTTTCTTCACGTTCAATATAATCCATGATTCTAAAAAGCTGAATTTCCTGGGAATAAACAACAATTCGATGTTTGTTTGTATCCAGAATTACCGAAAGATTAACGAGATCAAGATTTGACCATTCGCCCCATTTTCCTTTTTCATTTTTTTCTAAAACACTAAATCCCGAAGTCTTAAACTGATATGATTGCCCATAAGTTTGTTGCAAACCCAGTGCTAAAAAAAATAGTATTATATATATAGAAGTGCGTATGATTTTCATATTGTAATTCTTGCCGTCATTAAAACTCAAATTTAGCCTTTTCCAAGCACGCAATTTCAAAATCTGAAATCATTTCTTGAATAATTTGTTCTACCGGTAAAATTTCATGAATTAACCCTGAAATTTGACCTATTTCCAGTTCTCCTTCTTCGAGATCACCTTCAAACATTCCTTTTTTAGCCCTTGCCCTTCCTAAAAGCTGAACCAGATCTTCTTTTGAAGGAGATTTTTCATATAAAGACTGAACGTCCTGATAAAATTTATTCTTAATCAATCGTACGGGCGCTAATTCTTTCAAAGTCAAATGAGTATCTCCCTCTTTTATTTTAACTATTGTTTCTTTGAAATTATCATGTGCTGATGATTCTACAGATGCTGCAAAACGGCTTCCAACCTGAACGCCATCGGCGCCTAAAATCATCGCTGCTAACATTCCTCTTCCCGTTGCAATTCCACCTGCTGCAATAAGTGGAATTTGAATTTTCTCTTTTACCATCGGGATCAATGTCAACGTAGTTGTTTCTTCGCGACCATTGTGTCCGCCAGCTTCAAAACCTTCAGCAACAACAGCATCAACTCCCGCTTCTTGCGATTTGAGCGCAAATACACTGCTGCTTACTACATGAACTACAATAATCCCATGTGACTTCAAGAAAGGAGTCCACGTTTTAGGATTTCCGGCAGAAGTAAAAACGATTTTCACGCCTTCTTCGACCACAATATTCATAATTTCTTCGATGTTAGGATATAGCATCGGAATATTGACACCAAAAGGTTTATCGGTTGCTTTTTTACATTTCTGAATATGTTCACGCAAAACTTCAGGATACATCGATCCTGCGCCTATAAGTCCTAAACCGCCAGCGTTACTTACAGCAGAAGCTAATTTATAACCACTGTTCCAAATCATTCCACCCTGAATAATCGGATATTTTATATTAAAAAGCTGGGTAATTTTATTCATTAAAAAAATATTATTGCTTAACAATCTTTCCGGTTTTATGCAAACCTTCGACATCAAAAGTATAAAAATACAGCCCGCTTTTTAAGGATTGCAAGGAAAGAATTGGATTTTGATTTGTAATTTGTTTTTCGATAAGTTTTTGTCCTAAAACAGAATAAATAATTACCGAAGCTACTTCGTTTTGATCAGAAAATGAAAAAGAAACATTTGTTTGAGCCGGATTTGGATAAACAGAAAATGATGTTGTATTCTCGAAACTTTCTACTCCTAAAGTCGATCCAAAATTCGGAATTCCATATCCATAAGTATTATTTGGAGTCGTATAGTTATCTGATGATTCAAGGATCATTTGCCTAATTTGCTGGTTGGTTTTAGATGGAAAAGCCTGCCATAAACAAGCAATCATTCCTGCCATAATTGGGCATGAAAAAGAAGTTCCATCAGCACCAATAATAGTTCCTGATGCATTTGAGACAGTTGCAGAAGATCCTCTGGCCATAACATCCGGTTTTATTCTTCCGTCAAAACTTGGCCCAATTGAGCTAAAACTAGATCTTACCTTCGAAGCTGTAACAGATCCTACGGCAATAACAGAAACGGCATCTGCCGGCCCGCCAATATGTTTCTCCGTTTGAGTTCCTTCATTTCCTGCTGATGCCACAACAATTATACCTTTGCTAAAAGCAATTTCGGCACCACGAGAAATGAAATTAGTAGTTCCGTTCATATCACTATAAATATGATTGTAGCGAGAATTTGTAAATTCCCCAAAATATCCTAATGAAGTTGTAATAATATCAACTCCTAAACTATCGGCTTTTTCTGCAGCTTCTACCCAAAGCGATTCTTCAACCGGTCCTTCAGAATCATCATCTTCCGTTATAAACAAATAATATGAAGCGTCTGGAGCAGTACCAATTAAAGCGTTTTCTTTATAACCTCCCATTGTAGAAAGTACCATTGTGCCGTGATCATCTCCTGCATAAAAATTTGCATTTCGGGAAACAAAGTCATAACCTCCTAAAATTCTATTATTTGCAATCAGGTTTTGAAACGGCTGCGCCGTATTTACTCCGGGAAATCCTGCATCTAAAACAGCTATTATTTTACCTGCTCCCGTATAGTTTTGCTGATGTAAAACTTGTCCGTTAAGCATCTGAATTTGATTTGCAGATGTTCCGTAAGCATAATCAACTGTAGTGTTGAGTTTATCATTTGTTATTGAAACCTGATTTTCTGAAACTTTTTTAGAAGTTACATTCAAGTTTCTATCTGCAAAAACTACTTTATCAACAAATGATAATGATTTTAATGCCAAAAGATTAGCCTGAGTTCCCTGAATATGAAGTGCATTCAACCATTTAGATTGTGCTTTTATAGTAATTCCTGTGCTCGATTTGATCTGACTAACAAAAGTTTTTTCTAAAGGTACATCCGTAAAACTTAAAGCAATATTTTGATTGGTTCTGCGATCTAGAGCCCGTTGCGAAAGCATTTGAGATGGAGTATCTAGAAAACTTTGTGCATTAGGTTTTGCATTAAAATATACCCAGGCATCTTCTGTTTGCGAAAACATGGCAAACGAAAACAACAACATAAAAAAACTCAAATAGTGCTTCATACTTTACTTTTTTAAAGGTCAAACCTTGGTAAAAAAGTATAAAGCTAAGAAATTACTCCCGAACCAACTAATTCATTATCGAAATACCAAGCCGCGAATTGCCCTTCTGTAATAGCAGATTGAGGTTCATCAAAAGAAACATACATTCCGTCTTCAAATTGGTGTAACATTGCTTTTTGCAAAGGCTGACGGTAACGAATTCTGGCCATTACTTCCATCGTTTCTCCAACTTTCAACGTTAAATCTGTACGAATCCAATGCACTTCGGATTTTTCGATAAACAAAGCTTTTTTAAATAAACCCGGATGTTGGCTCGTTAAACCGGTATAAATAGTATTCGTTTCGACATCTGTAGCGATAATAAATAACGGATCTGTTGTTCCGCCTACATTTAGTCCTTTTCGTTGTCCAATCGTAAAATAATGAGCTCCCTGATGTTTTCCCACCACTTTTCCTATGGTTGGAATATAATTTAGTTTTTGAGATTCTAATTTTAATTCTTCATGCAATGATAAACCAGCTGGTTTTTCGATCGTATAAATTGGATCATTTTTATCAACCTGAACAATTTTACCGTCTTTTGGCTGTAATTTTTGTTGCAAAAATTCCGGTAAACGAACTTTACCTATAAAACATAATCCTTGAGAATCTTTCTTTTCTGCAGTTACCAAATCCATTTCAGCAGCGATTTCACGCACTTCGGGTTTGGTTAAAGCCCCAATTGGAAATAAAGATTTTGCCAATTGCTCTTGCGATAATTGACATAAAAAATAAGATTGATCTTTGTTATTATCTGCTCCGGCAATTAATTGATAAACTGGTTTTCCGTCAACTTCAATTTCATTTTTTTGACAATAATGACCTGTTGCCACATAATCTGCCCCAAGACTTAAGGCAATTTTCATAAAAACATCAAATTTGATTTCGCGATTACAAAGCACATCAGGATTTGGAGTTCTTCCTTTTTCATATTCGTTAAACATATAGTCAACGATTTTTTCTTTGTATTCTTCACTCAAATCAACAGTTTGAAACGGTATTCCAAGTTTTTCAGCTACCAATAAAGCATCATTACTGTCTTCTAACCACGGACATTCGTTAGAAATAGTAACCGAATCATCGTGCCAGTTTTTCATAAAAAGCCCAATAACTTCGTAACCTTGCTGTTGCAATAAATAAGCAGCAACACTAGAATCTACACCACCGGAAAGTCCAACAACTACACGTTTCATTTTAACTCCTTTATATTTTTATAAGGGTGCAAAGGTAAGTCATATTTTAGATAATTAGAATGGTTTTGATTGGTTTATATAATGAAGCGGTAGATAAAACTTATTGCTTTTTTTAATTACTTTTAATCAACTAATTAAAATGTCATGTCGAAACCGTTTTATGCTTTTATTTTCTTTATTCTTTTAACGACCGTAAGTGCGCAAAATTATAGTGCTTCTTTATCAAATTATCAGGCATATAAAGCATTTAAGGGAAAACCATTATCTGATAAATTTTCAAATATCGAATCGGTAAAAGTTATTTATGATTTGAAAAGACAAAAAATGTACTATTTCAACAGCAGTCTGATTCGTTTACATTTCGATTTTGTGGTCAATTATTTAGGTTACAGTAAAGATCTTGATGTTTTTAACAACAATAATTATGGCGATAATGAAAAAGACAGGGAATTATTATTAGGAAACCTGAACCACATCAAAGGAACTGACAAATGGATTTTTGAATTAGCAGCTTCAGATCACATGTCGATTTCATTAATAGAACGATTTTATAATTTAATATTACAGTCAACCTTTATTGGCAAGGATTTGAAATTTTATCTAAACAATCCGGAACAAATAGAATGGTTTCAACAGCATAAATTTAAAATTCCATGCGTTAAATCAGACTATATTTTTAATGAACTTACTTATCAGGAAGTCGTTTCAGGCAAAAATGTTGGTATTTTAAAACAGTACAAAGTCAAAGAGCTAGAAACGATAAAGCCAAATTCAGACGAGATTATTATTCTGGACGGAACTCCTGAAATTTTGCCTAATGTGAGAGGAATTATTGTAAATGAATTACAAACTCCGTTAAGCCATTTGGTATTATTAGGCAAAAACCGGAAGATTCCTATTATGGCTTACACAACTGTTTTTAAAGATCCAAATATCAAAAAATTGATCTCTAAAAAGGTCGAATTAAAAATTGCTATTGATACTTTTTATATCAAAGAAACTGATAAAAAAATAGCACAAAAAGTCATTAAGAAAAAGAAAAAACTAACTGTAGATAACAGCGTTACCGAATTAGTCGATTTGGCTACAATACCTAAAAAAGGTGTCAATTATATTGGTTCGAAGGCGCAAAATATGGCGTATCTAATTGCTATTTCAAAAGATGTAAAATTTAAAACACCCGAAGATGCACACGCTATTCCGTTTTATTTTTACACAAAGCACATTCAAAAAAAATCAATCTATCCTTTAATCAATGAACTTTTGATTTATCCTCATAAAGATTCAACAATATGGGTTAAAAATCAACTGAAAAAAATACGCGATGCTATTAAAAAAGAACCAATTGATCCTTCTTTGATCTCTAAATTGAATGTTGCTTTTAAAAATACCAATTTTAAAAATTTCAGATTCAGATCTTCTACCAACGCCGAAGATATGGATGATTTTAATGGTGCAGGACTTTATGATTCTAAAACAGGAATTTTAGGAGATAGCATAAAAACTTTTGAAAAAGCCATTAAACTAGTTTGGGCAAGTACTTGGAATGAAAGTTCGTTTTTAGAAAGAGAACTTTTTGGCATTGATCAGGAAAGCATTGCAATGGGAGTTTTGGTTCATCGTTCTTTTCCGGACGAATTGGCTAATGGCGTTGTCATTACAAAAAATATATTCAGAACAAATTTTACAGGAATTACCGTAAACGTTCAAAAAGGAGAAAATTCTGTTGTTAAACCTGAAAAAGGAGAAGTTTGCGAACAATTTATTATTTATCATTTTAATACCGGAAGCGATGATAATGATTTTGATGTAGATTATACTTCTAATTCAAATCTTAATAATAATGAGCCCATATTAAGCAGAAAAGAAATCAGTACACTTTTCCTGGCAAGTACAAAAATCGAAACTAAAATGTACCGTTATTGGAGAAAAAACGGTTTTCATCCCGTAGATATCGAATTTAAAATTGTTGGAGAAAACAGGGATTTATACATTAAACAAGTGAGACCTTTTAATGAATAATTAGTATAAAACTAAAATATCAATTTCGTTTCCGACAGTATTGATATTGATGATTTTAAAATCAAAATCTTCAATATTAATTTTACTCTGAATAGATTTTCTAATCGTTCCGTTGTCTAAAGAAAAATTGCTGTCTAATGCAATTTTAATAGTAACCGTATTTAGATATTTAGAAACTTTTCTGTTCACCAAAACGGAGCCAATGATATAAAATCCGATTATAATTACCTGAAAAAACAATAGGATTTCTATTTTTTCATACGGATACATAATATCTAAAATGGAAAGTGTAATCGTCGCAAAAAGAAAAATAATAGCATTTACAGTAAACGATTGTGTTCGAAATCTTAAAATAGAAAAAATCGCAAATAACCCGAACCCAATTCCTACTCCAATTTCGATTTTTGTAAATAAATAACAAAGCGAAAAAGTACAAAGTCCAACAATAACCATCAACGGATTTATGATTTCATTATCTTTTCGGTTCGAGAAAAAATATAAAATAAGAATTGAGAAAAACAACAATAAAAATCGGCCGGCCAGTTCGTTTAAATCCATTTTATAATAGTATTGAATCCAAATTTAATCAAATTATGTTTTGATTATAAATAAAGTTTGCCACAAATCACACAAATTATAACGAATTGATTTAACTTACATTGCTAAAAAAATCAGTGCTAATTTGTATAATTTGTGGCAAAAAAAATGGGCAGCAAAGCCGCCCAATATATTTAAGAATTCTTATTCCATTTTAGGTTTAGAATCAGCTTTGTAACTGCTTTTCGGATCACTCATATTAACTTCTTTCGTTAGTTTTCCTTTTAAGTAAAACTGCCACATTCCAGCTTTTTTTCCGTTAATAAATTTTCCTTTAGAAGCTACTACTCCATCAGAATCATAAAAAACAGCATCTCCATTATATTGATCGTTGCCATAAGTAGTTTGTTCTAAAATAATTCCGTTTTGTCCAAACTTTTTATAGATTCCTTCTTTCTTGCCATTTTTATACGTCATTTCTTCAGCCACTTTCGAGTTCGGATAATAAACCGTTCTTGGTCCTTCAAGCTTTCCGTTTTTGTAGTTTTCGACTGCCATTATTATTTTAGAAGCTTTGTGATAATACTTCCATTCGCCTTCATAGTTTTTTCCAATAACTTTGCCTTCGCTTACTATATTTTTACTCTGATCATAAAAAATGTTGTATGCACTTCCATCGTTAGCAGTAAAATCTCTGGTTGCAATTACATCGCCTTTTTTAGTATCATCAAAAAATTTAAATACTCCTGTTTCTTTTCCATGACTAAAAGTACCTTCATAACGAGGACGTTTAGAAACTTCATAAATTCCTTTCCACAAACCATCTTTTTTTCCGCTTTCATCAAGTTTATTTAAGTCAGTTTGAGCAGTTATTACAAAAGCATTCAATAATGCCAATCCAAAAATTATTCTTTTTAAAATCATCTTATATTCAATTTTAAACTTAAACGAAATTGTGCTTTATAAAGTATATCGACAAGTATAAAAAAAATCCCGATAAATCGAGATTTTTTTTATTGTATTATTTCTTTTTATTCTGAGCTTTTGCAGCTTCTTGTTGCTCCATAACTTCCTGAAGACGCTTTTGAAACTTACTTTGTTTTTTAGGCTCTTTTAATTTATTTTCCTGAATCTGAGCATGAATTTTATCCGTATCAACAATATAGTTTTTAATTACAAACATAATTCCGATTGTAATTAAGTTAGAGATAAAGTTATACAAACTCAAACCTGCACCATAACTATTGAAGAAGATTAACATCATTAATGGCGAAACATAAATCATGATTTTCATCATTTTTGCCATATCCGGCATACCTTCTTGCTGAGGCGCTGCCATTTGCTGATCTCCAGAAGTCATTTTCATGTAGAAGAAAATTGCAATTGCTGCCAAAATTGGAAACAAACTAATATGATCTCCATATAATGGAATATTAAATGGCAATTTTACAACCGAGTCAAATGAAGATAAATCGTCTGCCCAAAGGAAACCTTTTTGTCTTAACTCAAAAGCTGAAGGGAAAAACTGGAACGAAGCATACATAAACGGAAGCTGAATCAATGCCGGAATACATCCTGCCATTGGGTTTACTCCTGCTTTGTTGTATAATTTCATCGTTTCTTGTTGTTTCTTCATTGGGTCTTTTTTGAATTTTTCTCCCAATTCTGTAATTTCAGGACGTAAAACTTTCATTTTAGCCTGAGACAAGAATGACTTATAAGTAATTGGCGACATGGCCAATTTGATCAAAATTGTAAAAATGATAATTGCAATTCCTAAAGACAATCCAATTGTTGAACTTAAAAATCCGAATAACGGAATGAAAACCCATTTGTTAATCCATCCGAAAATTCCCCAACCTAATGGAATAATTTTTTCAAAGTTTTTATCGTATGCTTTTAAAGTTTTATAATCAGCCGGTCCAAAATACCAGCTCATTTTATAATCAACTTCTCCATTAGAAAAAGCCAAAGGAACAGTTGCTTTAAATTGTTTTGTAAATACAGTATCGATTTTTTCATCTTTAACTAAATCATCAGATTGCAATTTAGAGGTTGCAAATGCTTTATCTGTTGATAAAATAGCCGTGAAAAAATGTTGTTTAAACGCAATAAATTTTAGTTTTTCAGGAGCTTCTTCTTTTCCCTGACCACGATTGTTTACTGAGCTGAATTTTTCATCTCCGTATTCATACTCAATTTGAGCATAGCGATTTTCATAAGAAATACTTTTCTCGTTTCTGTACGTTTTTAAATCCCAAACTAAATCTAATGGTTTAGATGAATTTAAAACTTTGTTTAAACCTTGTGAACGAATGTCAAAACCAACTAAATAATCATTTGGTTTTAATATGTATTTGTATTCTAAAAATTCGTTAGCTCCGGCTTTCAAACGCATTGTCAAAACCTGATCAGCACCAACTTTTGTTAATGTTGGTTCAAAAAACAAATCTTTAGAGTTTAAAGTTCTGTTATCTGTTGTTTGTAACTGAATATTTAAATTAGCATTATTGTCTTTAATCAACTCTACTAATTGACCTGAACCTTTTTTAAACCTTTCAAATTCTTTAAGCGTAGCTTCAACGATATAACCACCTTTATTAGCGATTTTAAGTTTTAGCTTTTCGTTTTCAATAGTTGTAAAAGTTTCTTTTGCAGAAGGAAGCGTAGCAGAATATGCAAATCCACCTAAAGTTTTTTGCAATTGAGCCAACTGAACAGTATCCCCCGGAGTTGCAGCAGCAACCGGTAAAACAGCTGTTTTAGTTTTATCAGCTTTTGCCTGAGCTTCTTGTTTCGCTACTAATTCTTTCTTTGCTTTTTCAGCAGCGATCTCTTTGTCAGAAGGCTGATTTTGGTACATAATCCAAATCAAAATTCCAAATATCAATACAAAACCAATGATTGAATTAAGATCAAATTTTTTTTCTTCCATTATAATTTAAAAAAGGTTATTCGTTAAAGGCTATTAGTTATGAGTTTAACTCAAACGTTACAACTTTTCAGAATATTAATTATTATTTTTTATGTGCATCTACAGCAGCAGCCACAAAATTCACGAAAATTGGATGTGGGTTTGCAACGGTACTTTTGTATTCAGGGTGATATTGTACACCAATGAAAAACGGGTGATTTTCAAGCTCTACGATTTCAACCAATCCTGTATCAGGATTTACTCCAGAAGCTTTTAATCCTGCTTTATGTAATTCATCTGCGTATTTATTATTATACTCATAACGGTGACGGTGACGCTCCGAAATTGTTTTTTGACCGTAGATTTTATACGCTAAAGTGTTTGGTTTAATATCACATTTCCAAGCACCAAGACGCATTGTTCCTCCTTTATCGGTAATTGTTTTTTGCTCTTCCATCAAATCTACAACCGGATGTTTTGTTTTTTCATTCATCTCAGTTGAATTCGCTTCAGCATAACCTAAAATATTTCTTGAATATTCAATTACAGACATTTGCATTCCTAAACAAATTCCGAAAAACGGAATATTATTTTCACGTGCAAAACGAACTGCTTCAATTTTTCCTTCAATACCTCTTTCTCCAAAACCAGGCGCAACTAAAACTCCGTCAAGAGTTCCTAATTTTTCTTCTACATTATCAATATTAATGTGTTCTGAGTGAATCGAAATCACATTAACTTTTGTTTCATTTGCAGCACCTGCATGAATAAACGCCTCTAAAATAGATTTGTAACAATCCTGCATTTCTACGTATTTTCCAATTAAACCGATATTTACGGTATGTTTTGGATTTTTTAATCTGCGTAAAAAAGTATTCCAGTTTTTTAAATCCGGAGCTGCTTTTTTAGGTAAATCTAATTTTTTCAAAGCCACAACATCTAATCCTTCTTCAAGCATTAAATTTGGAACTTCATATATTGTTGAAGCATCGATCGATTGAATAACTGCTTCTTTTTTAACATTACAAAACAAAGCCAGTTTTTGACGTAATTCCTGAGACAATTCATGCTCAGTTCTACAAACCAAAATATCAGCTTTTATACCGCTTTCCATCAATGTTTTTACAGAGTGTTGCGTAGGTTTTGTTTTTAACTCACCCGCAGCAGCTAAAAATGGAACTAATGTTAAATGAATAACAATTCCGTTATTTTCTCCCAACTCCCAAACCAACTGACGAACAGACTCTATATAAGGTAAAGATTCAATATCACCTACAGTTCCACCAATTTCAGTAATTACAATATCATAATCGCCTGATTTACCAAGCAATTGCATTCTGTCTTTAATTTCGTTTGTAATATGAGGTACAACCTGAACCGTTTTTCCTAAAAATTCTCCTCTTCTTTCTTTCTCAATAACAGAAAGATAAACTCTTCCTGTAGTAACGTTATTAGCCTGAGAAGTAGGAACGTTAAGAAAACGTTCGTAGTGTCCTAAATCTAAATCAGTTTCGGCACCATCATCTGTTACATAACACTCTCCATGCTCGTACGGGTTTAGTGTCCCCGGATCTACATTAATATACGGATCGAATTTTTGAATAGTTGTACGGTAACCTCTTCCTTGTAACAATTTTGCTAAAGATGCTGCGATAATTCCTTTTCCCAAAGAAGAAGTCACACCACCTGTAACAAAAATATATTTTGTTTGATTCATTCTGTTGTTGTTTGTATTGTAGTTGTGTAAAAAACTTGGCAAAAGTACAAATTTAATTAGACAATTTATCAATAAGAGAATGAGATAATTTGCAAATTTTTAAACAGAATGATTACTTGGTTTTATAATCGATAATTTTAACTTTTAATTAGAGTTTTTTTTGAAGAATGTTCTTAATTCAAGAGAATAAAATAATCTTTCAAATTACTAGAAAAAGAATATAAAACTTAAAAAAAGCAAAGTCATAGATATATTTCAGCAGTAACAAGCAATACTTATAAAAAGAGGTAAATATTGAACAAAAAAAATATTATAATTTTAAAACATCGACTTGTACACATTTAAAAATTCAGTCTTGAATTCTGTGGTGTCAATATACTTTTAAAAATTATAATATTTTTTATGTAGTAAATATTATAATTTCAAAATATTGACTTGTACACATTAAAAAATTCAGTCTTGAATTCTGTGGTATCAATTAGTTTTTAAAAATTGTAATATTTTATATATCAAACTTAAATAAAAAAAATGAAATAGCAAAAGATTTTTCTTACTATTTTATTTTAAAGGTTTAGGGTACTGTTTTTTAATGTTTCTGATCAATTCTTCTAATCCATTTAATTTTAATTCATAGATAAGCGCCAATTGCTGACCTAATTCACCATTAGGAAATCCTTTACTATGATACCAAACTACATAATATTCAGGTAAATCAATTAAAAAACGTCCTTCGTATTTCCCGAAAGGCATTTTGGTATGAGCTAATTTTATGAGAAGTTTTTTGTCTTGTTCCATTTTTTTTAGAGAAGAAAGAAGCCAGAAGAAAGAAAATAGATTGTTCAGCTTACTTTAGTTGTGTGCAAAACTATCATTTATTTTTTCTTTTACCACAGGTTAAAAGGATTTAAAAGATTTTCGCCACGAATTCACGAATTGGTTTAAATCAATTCGTGAATTCGTGGCGAATATAAAATCTTAGAATCTTAGTTCCTTACAACCTTAGCAGCTTAGTAATGCCATCTCACAAACGCTTCCATCGCGGCATAACTTGCTAAACCTAATTGTTGGTATAAAGCTGCTGTTTCGTGGTTTCTGTCTTCGGCTCTTTGCCAAAACTCCCTGGCATCAGTTCCCTGAAAAACAACACCGTCTTTTTGGGATTGGTGTTTGAAGATTCCGTGACGTTTTGCCAAAACCTGATCCGGACTCATCGGTACTGCCATTTCAACTTCATCGATTCCCCATTCCTGCCATGCGCCTCGGTACAACCATAACCAGCAATCATTCATGAATTCTTTTGGTTTTAATACTTTTACAGCTTCAAAAATAGCATCCAGACAAACTTTATGGGTTCCGTGTGGATCTGCCAGATCTCCTGCTGCATAAATTTGATGCGGTTTTATTTTTTCAATTAAATCAACTGTCAATTGAATATCTTCCGGTCCGATTGGTTTCTTTTCGATGGTTCCGGTTTCATAAAATGGTAATTCCATAAAATGAATCTGGTCATCGTTCAGCCCCACAAAATGACTTGTGGCTCTCGCCTCGCCTTTTCTGATCAACCCTTTAATATATCTTACTTCGGGAATATCAATTTCGCTGTTCTTTTTATTCTCTAAAAATGTTTGTGCTTTTTGATATATGTTATCTGCTTCCGCGCTTTTGATGTTGAATTTTTCGTTGTAATCAATTACGAATCTGGCAAATCTTAAAGCTTCGTCATCCGCAACCGCGATATTTCCAGAAGTTTGGTACGCCACATGCACTTCATGTCCCTGTTCCTGCAGGCGCATGAAAGTTCCTCCCATACTGATGATATCATCATCGGGATGCGGACTGAAAATCAACACACGTTTTTTGGTTGGTTCTGCCCTTTCAGGACGGTTGGAATCATCTGCATTTGGTTTTCCACCCGGCCAGCCCGTAATGGTATTTTGCAGTTTGTTGAATATTTTGATATTGATGTCGTAAGCAGGACCTGAATCTGCCAGTAAATCACTCATTCCGTTTTCGATATAATCGGCATCGGTAAGCATTAAAATTGGTTTTTTAAGATCCAATGCCAGTCCCAAAACCGCTTTTCTGATTAACTTATCGGTCCAGATTACTTTTTCAACCAGCCACGGCCTGTTGATTCTCGTTAGTTTTGAAGAAGCTTCTTTGTCCAAAACAAAAACCGCATTATTATGTTCCTGTAAAAACGAAGCCGGAATTTGATTCGTTACTTCATCTTCAACTGATTTTTTAATAATGCTCGCTTTTCCTTCTCCCCACGCCATCAATATTACTTGTTTGGCTTCCATGATTTTTTTTACACCAAGGGTAATAGCGGTTCTTGGCGTGTTGCTCAATCCCGAAAAATCCTTGCTTGCCGCAACCCTTGTAATATGGTCCAGCGCCACCAAACGTGTTTTTGAGTTTTGAAGCGAACCCGATTCATTAAAACCAATATGTCCGTTTCCTCCAATGCCAAGAATCTGCAGATCGATTCCGCCCAAAGCTTCGATTTTGGCTTCGTATTCATGGCAGTAATCCGCGATTTGTTCCTTGGTTAAAAGCCCGTCAGGAACATGCGCGTTTTCAGGCAGGATATCAACATGGTCAAACAAAAGTTCTTTCATGAATCGGACATAACTGTTGATCGAATTAGGCTGCATCGGATAATATTCATCCAGATTGAAACTGATTACGTTTTTAAAACTCAAACCTTCTTCTTTATGAAGTCTTACCAGTTCAGCATATAATCCTTTTGGGGAAGATCCTGTGGCCAATCCCAAAATACAAGGCTGGTTTTCTTTTTGTTTTGATTGAATTAAAGCTGCAATTTCTTTGGCAACCGCTTTTGAGGCATCAGATGAATTCTCAAAAACAACCGTATTGATGTTCTCGAAACGTTTCTCGAATCCTGTTGCTTTGTCTACTTTACTTTTTAACATAACTATATATTTTCTTTTATTTTAAATTTCTGTCTTTATCAAAATCATTTCAAGAAGCCTAAATCTCGTTACAAAGAAATTAAATCACTCAAAATCAATATTATATAAAGATAAACCCTTTCAAATTACAATACAATAAAACTTAGCAAACTCAATTAAACCTAGACTTCAGGCTTTTTTGCAAATTATTATACCGAATTGCAATTATTTTGTAAATGTATGCATTTTTTTTGCAATACAAAGAAAATATAACTTAATAACTTTTTCTTAACTACTTGTTATATATAAGAAATACTAAGATTTTCAACGTAATTTCCATTTAATTCCACTATGCATATTTTTTGCAATCTATTTTTGCATTAAATGAAAAAGCCATCAGTTTCCTGATGGCTTTTTAAATATTCTTAAATTATTTAATTACTTCCAGTTAAAAGTAATTCGTTTTTCGATTTCATTACTTAAACTCAAAAACACTGGGCAAGTCATTCCTGCACGTTCTAAAATAGTTCTTGTTTTTTCGTCAACATCACCTTTCATTTCAAAAATAATTTCGATTGCGCCAATTCGTCTTGGCTCTGCATTCATTATTTTAGTTACTTCAGCTGTTGAGTCGTTAATATTAACATTCAAATCACGAGCTTTAATTCCCATAATTGTCATCATACAACTTGCCAAAGCATTTGCAACTGTATCAGTTGGAGAAAACGCTTCACCTTTTCCGTTATTATCTAATGGTGCGTCAGAAATAATTTCACTTCCTGATTGCACATGAATAGATTTTGTTCTTAAATCGCCTAAATAGGTTACTTTCGATGTCATTAATTTGCTACTTTTAAAGTTAAGTCTGTATCATAATACAAAATGTAAACACCTCTGTTAGCGTGTCCTCCATCTTCTTTTTTATAATACTGAAATTTATTATCAACTTGTTCTGTTGTTATTGAATCTGTCGTTTCCTGATATGTTTTTTCCTGAACCAAACGCATCATCGTATCAAAAGTTACATCAAAACCACGAGTTGCATAAGTGTTTGGATTAACCTTGTTTTTTAATCTGTATTCTTTTTCAAAAATCATAACAGGCTGCTCATCACTTTCACGTGTTACAGAAGGGTACATTAATTTTAGTTTTACCAAATTATCAAAACTAATTTCGTCAGTATCAAGCGTACTGTTTGGCTCTAAAATTACCAATTGCACCTGACATGTTTTTTGCGCATCCAATAAAGCTTTTATCGTTGTTTTAACCATAGCAGTATTAGCCGTTTCCATCACAACATAATTCATTCGGTTTGGCAACAATAAACTTTTTAAACTTGCTACATCTAAACCTCCTGTTTCTGACAATCCGGCAAAAACAACTCCTTTTTGATTTTGTTTGATATAACTTATTACTGATTCTTTTTTCTTGTCTACAACAGCAACAATATTTCCGTTTTTAGCACGCATATAATCAAAAACAGCATTTCTAACTACATCATTTGTAGGTACTGATTGGTACAAATTATCAATTGGATTAGCGGTATCTTTTGATAATGGCGAAATTACCGGAACATTATATAGTCTTAATGAATTGGCAGTTGACTCAGCATTGCTTTGATAAAATGGTCCGATAACGGCATTAGCATCTTGCAATTTATTTTGAGAAATTAAAGCTGAAATGTTCGAAGTGTTTTTAGTTTCCTGCGAATCATAAATTGCCACATCAATTGGTAATTTTAAGGCTTTCGCCGAATCTATCGCCATCAAAGCACCTGAATAAAAATCAAGTGTCATGTTCAGGAATTTATCCTTTTTTAATCTGGTTGCAACACTTGTAGTGTCGTTTTGCATTTTAGCGATGTTAAAAGGCAATAGCAAAACGACTTTTTTACGCTCATTTTGACCTCTCTTTTTCGTTAATTCTACCACTTCCGGATCAGCAGAAACGGTTTCAGATTTCACTTTTTCAAGAATTCTGATAGATCCGCCTGTGTTTTCTACTGGTTTCTCAACTGTTTTTTCGATCGGTTTTTCAACTGTTTGTTGTGGCTGTTGTTGTGCGATGATCGGAACCGGCGCAACAAATCCCGACGGTACTTTTAAAACCATTCCTTCTTTCAATCCTTCAGAAAGTGACGGATTTAATGCTGTCAATTCATCCTGAGTTAACTGAAATGTTCTTGATAAACTATAAAGTGTTTCTTTAGGTTTCACTTGATAATCCATATAAGTTGTTCCTTTTTTCGAAGCTTCGTTTGATTTTTTAGCTTCAGCTTGTTTTTCAACATTTGCTGTCGAAGCTGAAACTTCTGTTTTTGGAGCGGTTCCTTTTATGGTCAATCTATATCCAACAGGTAAACTTGCAACAATATCAGGATTACGTTTTTCTAAATCCTCAATAGTAGTTTTATATTCTTTTGCAATCGAATATTTAGTTTCTTTTGCTACAACATCATGATATACATATTTTTCTGAAGTTGTTGATTTTGCAGTCGTTGCTACGCTTTTTGGCACTGATCCTTTAGCGGGAATAGTAAGCGTTTGTCCTATTTGTAACCCATTTGCTACTAAAAACGGATTCGCAGCTTTTAAGGCTTCATCAGAAACACCGTATTTTTTCTCTATTCCAAATAATGTTTCTTTTGGCTGTACTTCATGCGTTGTTTCTTTTCCTGTTGCAGTATTTTTAGATGCTGTAACTTCTTTTTTTACGGCAGTAGCTTTGCCTGAAGTTGGAATCAATAAAACCGTATTAGGCACTAATCCAGTTCGCGCATCAGGATTTAAAGAGTAAATATCATAAGGCGTAACCTTAAATTTCTCTGCAATCTGATTGATAGTTTCTCCACTTGAAACTTTATACTTTACTACTTTTTCCTGGGCAAAAGCAGAACAAGTAATAAAAAAAACAAGAGATAATAATGCTAAATAATATTTCATAATAGGGCTTAAAACAATTAATTTTTAATTCAAAAACAAGATACTAATTTTTGTCTAAGCAAGATTCAGGCCACTTGTTATTTTTTACTTCATTATTATCTAAGATCAATTTCTGCTTTAGCAATAATGATGTTTTTATATAACTCAACTTCTTCCTTTTTCTTGCATTGATATAAAAGTTCTTCCATATTTGGATACTTATCTGAGTAAACATAGTACGAAAGACTGTTTATATTAAAGAAAAAACTAGCATTAAAATCGCCTGAATCAATAAGTTCCATAATAAACTTATCTCTGGGCGCTGCATCTGTAAATATACCTAAAACTAAGTAATAGCCGTTTGAAACTTCTTTAAGATTATCATAAACTTCTATCTTAATATTTTTTTCATTTTTAAACGGATTTTCTTTGAGTTCACGCTTCATTTCTTCTAAAGAAACCGATTTAGAAACTACTTCTGAATTTCCTTTATTTTGATTTTTAATAGCTTCATCCTGATACTTTTTAAGTTTTATCAAGGCTACTTTATCATCAAATTTTCTGGCTTCCATATTATAATAAGAAGCTTTGCTAATGTGACGTTTTATCTCAATTGTTTTTTGGGTATCAAGCGAATCAATTTTCGAAATCAACAATTGATTTTGTGCATCGCCTTGTTCCTGCTCTATTTTATATCGTTTTATTTCTTCTAATGAAAGACGCTGCTGTAATGAAGTTACGCTGTTTTTCTTTTCGCTTTCGCGGATTTTCTTCTTGTATTCCTGATTTTCTTCGAGCGCAATTCGCTCTACTTTATTCATTAATCCGGCGTAAGCTTTTCTGTTTTCAGCCAATTCTTTTTTCAGTTGAGAAGACAATTCACTTGTTTTGCCTATACTTTCATACGATTGTTTCTCTAAACGTTTTGATTCATCAACATTCAAAACATCCATTCGTTTTAAATCAATCAAATCATTATTCATGGTATTTACCAATGAATCCAATTTAGCCATTAGAATATCCTGCACATTTTTATTTGCCTCTAAAACCAAACGCAGTTTTTCTACAGAATTGTCTTTAGAACCGCTCATATCATTCAGGTTCAATTTTAAATCATTAATTTTTATAATTTTCTGATTCATTTCTTTCTGAACAACCAATCTGTCTTTTAAATCTTCTAATTCTACTGTTTTTGCTTTCGTTTTTTCAACAATAACTTGTTTTTCGGCCAAAGCCAACATCAATTCTTCGCCTTCGTTTGTTGGTTTTATTGCTGTTGTATTGATGGCTAATTTATTACCAATAACCAATCCGTTTACAATTTCAGGATTTTGAGATTCTAACTGATCTATAGAAATAGAGTATTTTTTAGCAATAGAAAATTTAGTCTCTTTTGGCTCAACAACGTGAAAAATAGTTTCTCCGTTTATAACACGAACTCTTCCATCTAAGGTTTTTCTTTTATTTGGAATAGCAATCGTTTGTCCAATTTGCAAACCGCCCTGAAGTAAATCTTTATTTAAATTTTCTAAATCCTGTACCGAAACATTATATTGTCTGGCAATACTAAATAATGATTCTTTGGCAAGTACCTGATGCGTTGCTTTTGAAGAAGTTGTAGTTTCCGTTTTTGGAAGATTTGAAGCATTTTGCGGAATAACTAATTCCTGACCAATCTGAAGTCCGTTGGCAAGAATTGTAGCATTTGCATTCTGAAGAGCTTCAACAGAAACATTGTATTGTTTTGATAAACCAAAAAGCGTTTCTTTTGGTTGAACAATATGTGTTACTTGTTGGTTTGAATTTTGTTTTCCTGCATTGTGAACAGGAATTTTAAGAACCTGATTATCCTTGATTCCGCTTTGCGATTCTGGATTGAGTTTGTAAATTTCATCTACAGAAACCTGATATTTTTGGGCAATAAAATAAGCAGTTTCTCCTTTTTGAATTTTGTGTTCAATAATTGAATCTTGCGCAGTTATTTTGTTAAAAGACAAAACAAACACAAGAGAAATCGTTAAAAGTTCTCTCATAAATAGTAGGTTATAAAAATTAAGGCCTTACAAATGTAAGACCTTAATTTTAAATATGGTACTATTCCCACTCAATTGTTGCAGGTGGTTTTGAACTTATATCGTAAACAACACGATTCACGCCTTTTACCTTATTGATAATATCATTCGATACTTTCATCAAGAAATCATACGGTAAATGAACCCAGTCAGCCGTCATACCGTCAGTAGATTCAACAGCTCTAAGCGCTACTACTTTTTCGTACGTACGCTCATCGCCCATCACACCAACACTATTTACAGGAAGCAAAATTGCTCCGGCCTGCCAAACTTTGTCGTATAATCCCCAAGATTTTAATCCGTCGATAAAAACAGCATCAACATCTTGCAAAATCTGAACTTTTTCCGGAGTAATATCTCCTAAAATTCTAATTGATAATCCCGGACCTGGAAAAGGGTGTCTTCCTAATAATTCAGGATCTATTCCTAAAGTAGCACCAACTCTTCGAACTTCGTCTTTAAACAACATTCTAAGCGGTTCTACAATTTTTAATTTCATATAATCAGGCAATCCACCTACATTATGGTGTGATTTAATCGTTGCCGATGGTCCTTTTACCGAAACTGATTCGATTACGTCAGGATAAATAGTTCCTTGCGCCAACCATTTTACGTCTTCGATTAAGTGAGATTCATCATCAAAAACTTCGATAAATACACGACCAATGGTTTTACGTTTGGTTTCAGGATCACTGATTCCGGCTAATTCACCTAGAAAACGATCTCCGGCGTCTACTCCTTTTACGTTTAATCCCATTCCTTTGTATTGATCTAATACATTTTGGAATTCGTTTTTACGAAGTAAACCGTTATTTACGAAAATACAGTATAAGTTTTTTCCAATTGCCTGGTGTAATAAAACTGCGGCTACAGTAGAATCTACTCCACCTGACAATCCTAAAACAACTTTATCATTTCCTAATTTCTCTTTTAATTCTCCCACCATTTCTTCAACGAAAGCATTTGGTGTAAAGTTTTGAGGAACCTCGGCAATTTTTACTAAAAAGTTTTCCAGCATTTTTGATCCATCTGTAGAATGGAAAACTTCTGGATGGTATTGAATTCCGTAAGTTGTTTCACCTTCAATTTTATAAGCAGCAAATTCTACGTCATGCGTGCTCGCTAATTTTACAGCATTTGTTGGAAGTGCTTTTACACTATCGCTGTGACTCATCCAAACCTGGCTGTTCTCTGAAACTCCTTCAAAGAAAACTTCATTATCTTTTATATAAGATAAATTAGCTCTACCGTATTCTCTGGTGTTTGAAGCTGCGACTTCGCCTCCGCTGAAATGCGCTAAATATTGTGCTCCGTAACAAACTGCCAACATTGGAAGTTTGCCTCGAATTTGAGATAAATCAGGATGTGGAGCATCTTCTGCACGAACAGAAAATGGGCTTCCTCCCAAAATTACGGCTTTATAAGGTGATAAATCACTAGGAAAGTGATTGTAAGGGAAAATTTCGCAGAATATATTTAATTCGCGAACTCTACGCGCAATAAGCTGTGTATATTGCGATCCGAAATCTAAAATAAGTACGTTGTGTTGCATGCGCAAAAATACTTTTTATATTTCAATCTTAAAAATCGGAACAATGAAAAAATAATATTTTTTTTTATTGTTCCGATTTTAGCAAAGGTTCTGAGGTACTAAGTTGCTAAGATTCTAAGGTTATTGGGCTAAAAAAACAAAGAAAACTTAGTAACTCAGAACCTTAGCAACTTAGTACCTTCCAAAAAAAATCCAACCTTCAAAAAAAAACGTATTTAAGAAAAAACCCATTTATATGAAATCAAAATTAATTGCCTTTACCCTTTTATTATCTCTATTTTTAACGTCTTGTGATGCCGTTGATGATTTATTGACATTTACAATTTCAAATGAAGCATCGATCAAGATAAAAAGTACTTCACCTATTAATTTACCAACAGAAATTATTACACCGGATGTTACTACAAATTCATCGGCTGAATTTGATAATAACAAAACAAAAGCAAGTTTGGTGAAAGATGTAAAATTGAAATCGCTTAGGCTTTCGATTACAAATCCTGACGGAAAGACTTTTACGTTTCTAAAATCAATTCATTTATATATTTCAACAACTGATTCTGATGAAATAGAATTGGCTTATCAGGATAATATTAATGAAACAACCAATATGATTGATTTGATTAGTACTGATGCTAGGTTAGATCAATACATTAAAGCAGATAAATACAAAATAAGAACGCAGGTTACATTAAAAGAATCACTTACTCAAGATGTAACTGTAAAAGCAGATATGAAGTTTAGAGTTACTGCGGATCCGTTTTAATCAAAGGTGCTAAGATTCTGAGTAGCTAAGGTTCTAAGTTTTTTAGAAGTTTAAAAAAACTCAGCAACTCAGAATCTTAGCCACTTAGTTTCTCTAAAAAGGGTTCAGAGGTTTCAAGGTGTAAAAACTTTGTACCTTTGAACCTTTGCTACTTTGAACCTATAAATAATGAAAATAATTAAAACGATATTGCTACACCTTATAATCATTTTTATTGTTGTTATCTTTCCTGTTGTTGTATATGAATTTATGTCAAATCATAACTATAATGATTTTGCATTTATTGGCGGAATATCTTATTTTATTTATGCTTTTTATCTGGCACTTAAAATTAAAAGTCATCGGGTAAAAGTTATCGTTTTAGGAATATTATATTCTTTATTAGCGCTCTGCGTTGGAATGTTATTTACTGAAATCAATGAATTTTCAATTCTTTTCTTCACAACAGTCAACTTAATACTTCAGGCTTTTTTATTAATAAAGCATCCCAAATCTAAAGACAGAGCCGTATGGAAATCCTATTTAATTAGTTTTGTCATTACTATGATTCTGTCATTTTTCTTTGCTTTTTTATGGTTTCTTGCTATGGCTGCAAGCGGAATGCCTTCCAATTATTATTAACAATGTGATGTAGATTATAAAATATAATCATTAAAAAATAAAACAAACTCAGTTCAATGATTGTTACCTTTAAGATTAAATTCTAAAAAACACAATCATGAGTAAAATAGTTGCAGAACAATTAGTTGACATGTTGGTAGAGGCTGGAGTAAAACGCGTATATGCTGTTACCGGTGATAGTTTAAATCATTTTAATGATGCAATACGCAGGAACGGAAAAATAAAATGGATTCATGTTCGCCATGAAGAAGTTGGTGCATACGCTGCTGCTGCTGAAGCCGAATTAGACGGTTTTGCGGTTTGTGCCGGAAGTTGTGGTCCCGGACATGTACATTTAATTAATGGTTTGTATGATGCACATCGCTCGCACGTGCCTTTATTAGCTATTGCATCTACTATTAATACAAGTGAAATGGGAATGGATTATTTTCAGGAAACCAATACGATTAAACTTTTTGATGACTGCAGCCACTATAATCAAATGATTATGACGGCTGAACAAGCGCCTCGAATTATACAAACCGCCATTCAACATGCTTTAGGCAAAAAAGGTGTTGCCGTTATTGGTTTACCGGGTGATGTTTCTGAATTAAAAGCGGTTGAAAGCAATATTTCGACGCAGTATTTTCATTGTAATCCTGTTATTCGTCCTTCAGATACTGAATTACAGCAATTAGCAAAAGCTATAAATGAAAGCACAAAAATAACTTTGTTCTGCGGAATTGGAGCTGAAAAAGCACACGATCAGGTCGTACAATTATCTCAGCATATAAAAGCTCCTGTAGGATATTCTTTCCGTGGAAAAATGAGCATTCAGCCCAATAATCCTAATGAAATAGGAATGACGGGTTTACTTGGTCAGCCTTCTGCTTATCATAGTATGCATGAATCGCATTTGGTTTTATTGCTAGGAACTGATTTTCCGTATGATAAATTCATGCCTACTGATAATAAAATTATTCAAATCGATACAAGTTCTGAACGTTTAGGAAGACGAGCCAATCTTTATATGGGATTATGTGGTGATGTAGCCGATACTATAGATGCTTTACTCCCATTATTGGAAACCAAAACAGATGATAGTTTTTTACAAGCTCAACTTAAACTTTATAGTGCTGTAAAAGAAAATATGAACACTTATATTGATGATAATGGCGGAGAAGACACTATTCAACCGGAATATCTTGCTCATATTATTGATAAATTAGCTAATAAAGATGCTATTTTCACCGTAGATACTGGAATGACTTGTGTTTGGGGGGCGCGTTTTATTAAAGGAACAGGCGAACGAAAAATGCTGGGTTCTTTTAATCACGGATCAATGGCAAATGCAATGCCAATGGCTATTGGAGCAGCTCTCGCACATCCTGAAAAACAAGTTATCGCGATGTGTGGCGATGGCGGTTTATCGATGCTTTTGGGAGATCTGGCAACCATTCATCAAAATAATATTCCCATTAAAATTATTGTTTTTAATAATCGTGCTTTGGGAATGGTAAAACTCGAAATGGAAGTTAGCGGATTGCCGGATAATGAAACCGATATGGTTAATCCTGACTTTGCCTTAATTGCACAGGCAATGGGATTTCAGGGTGTAAATGTTCACAAACCAGAAGATGTAGAAGGAGCAATTGAAAATGCATTTCGCCATAATGGTCCCGTTTTACTAAATGTCTTTACAAATCCTAATGCCTTGGCAATGCCGCCAAAAGTAGAATGGGAACAAGTGGTTGGTATGGCAAAATCGATGACAAAATTAATGCTCGGTGGAAAAATGGAAGAAGTTTTAGATACGATTAAATCGAATTATAAACACTTGAAAGAAGGATTGTAATTTTAAAGGTTCTGAGGTTCTGAGGTTCTGAGTTGCTAAGGTTCAAAGATTTTGAATTACAAAAAAAAAGAAAAAAACTTAGCAACTCAGAACCTTAGTAACTTAGCATCTTTATAGATCACTCTTTCGTAACAATAATCGAGGCTTTAAAACCAGCTGCAAGATTATTCCAATAATCATTAGTTACAAGATTGCCTCTATCGTCATAAACCTGAATTTCAGCTGTATTTCCGCCAAGAGTTCCTATATTTAAAGCAGTAAAATCTAATTTATTAAATCCGTTTGCAAGATCAACTTTTACCTGCTTGAAATTAACATCCAGAAATATTTGATTTGCAATGATTTTATCGTTTGATGAGACACTTACCAAATCACCATCTATAGCACCAAAATCACGTAATTTTATTATAAAATAATCTGACTTTGTTTTGAAATCTCCAAGAGAAATATTTTTCTTTACCAACGGTCCTCTTCCTTCTTTTAATCCCTCAGCTTTTAAAGCTTTATCCAACTCTTTTTCCATTTTAGGAACATAACGATCGCCCGGATTGGCAAAATCGGTTTCTGTAGACATCGTAAATTTGCTTTTTTCTTCTCCTATCTGAAATTTAGATTTTGGCGTTATACTAGTATTATCAAAAACGTTTGGCGTTTTGATAGCGGGCATATCTAAATTATCAGCCGTAGGATCTTTTACATCAGTAGCCGGAAGTTTTTTAGGTTTTGCACTAAATTTAGGTGCCGGAATACTCTTGTATTTCGTACTAAATTCAGTTTGGGCTGATACAGTTACAGCAGTAAAAAATAATATGAAAAATAAAAGGTGCTTCATTAAAAAAAGTATTACAGAATCGGCTTTTAAAATTTTATAAAATCAACGGTATAGCAAAGCAAAAATAGCATAATTTAATTAGGCTCTACAACTTTAAGACTTTTATAACAATATATTAGGCTAATTTTTGGAAAACAAAAAACCTGCCAAAATATATTATTTCTTCAAAATTAAATTTCAATTTAAAAATTCCAAATTTCAAACTAAGCCAGGTACTATAAAAATAATTTGCTGTTTTTTTCATTTAAAACAAATACACCACTTTGATAATTAACAACTTATTCATAACTTGAGTCTTTTAATTTACTTTTATTAAAAACTTATAAAAATGGATTATATCGACTATTATAAAACATTGGATATTACAAAATCAGCAACCGAAGCTGAAATTAAAAAAGCATATCGAAAAGCAGCTCGAAAATACCATCCTGATCTTAATCCGAATGATAAAGAAGCTGAAAAAAAATTCAAGGAAATAAATGAAGCAAATGAGGTTTTAAGCAATCCGGAAAATCGAAAAAAATACGATAAATACGGAAAAGACTGGAAACATGCCGATGAGTTTGAAAAAGCCGGTTACGACCCAAATCAGCGACGATCAAGACAACAAAGCAGTCAGGATTTTTCTGGTGGAGATTTTTCAGGTTTTTCAGGTAGCGATTTTGGAGGAAATGATTTTTCAGATTTCTTTAATTCCATGTATGGAGGAGCAAGAAGCGGCAGAACACAATCGAAATACAGAGGTCAGGATTTTAATGCCGAATTAGAACTGGATTTGGCTTCGGCATATACAATCCACAAACAAAATCTGGCCGTTAATGGAAAAAACATTCGCATTACAATTCCGGCAGGTGTTGAAAACGGACAGGTTATAAAAATTTCCGGACACGGAGGACCAGGTGCAAACGGAGGACCTAATGGTGATTTATATCTAACATTTTTAATCTCTAACAATTCTGATTTTAAGCGAGAAGGCAACAATTTATATGCTGATGTTGATCTTGATTTATATACCGCAATTTTAGGAGGCGAAATTTATGTGAATACTTTTGACGGAAAAGTAAAAATTAAAGTTCCTGAAGAAACACAAACCGGAACCAAAGTAAAATTGAAAGGAAAAGGGTTTCCTGTTTACAAAAAAGAAAATCAATTTGGTGATTTATACATTACTTATAATATAAAAACGCCAACAAAACTGTCTCAAAAAGAAAAAGAATTATTTCAGGAATTATCTAAAATAAGAAATCATGAATAGTAAAAATTTAATTCAGATAAAACAATTTTGCCTTTACCACGAAATTGAAAATACTTTTATAACAGAACTGAATAATTATGGTTTAGTTGAAATTATCATACAGGAAGAAGATGAATATGTGCACACGAAACAATTACCAACGATAGAAAAAATGATTCGGCTGCATTATGATCTCAAAATAAATCTGGAAGGAATTGATGCAATTGCCCATTTATTGAATAAAATTGAGGTTTTGCAACAAAATCTAACGGCAACTCAAAACAAACTTCGCCTTTTTGAGCAACATCAAATTGAATAAAACTTGGAAGTTGGTTTTTCAAAATATCACAAAAAAGAAAGATTTACGAAATGATTTCAAATAAATTAATCTTCTTTCAGTTTCATATTTTATAAATTGCAGCGGTATTAACGAACCAGAATTGTTTCAAAAATGGAATGGAAGCGATTCAAAAAAACATAAAAAATGAAAAGAGAAAACATCTTAACAGGATCACCTTGGGAAGACAAAATGGGATATTGCCGTGCCGTAAGAATTGGCAATATTATTGAAGTTTCCGGAACTGTGGCTATTGTTGATGGCGAAAAAGTAAAAGCTGATGATGCTTATGCTCAAACGTATAATATTCTTGAACGTGTTGAAAAAGTATTAGAAGATTTGAATGTTGGAATGAAAGATGTAATCAGAACACGAATTTTTACCACCAATATTTCAACTTTTGAAGATGTTGCCAGAGCGCATTCAGCGTTTTTTAAAGATGTAAAACCTACAACAGGTTTTTATGAAATCAGCAAATTGGTTGCTCCTGAATATTTAGTTGAAATTGAATTTACTGCTGTTATTCAGTAATTTTATTTTGCCACGAATTTTTACTAATTATTTTTTTGCCACAGATTAGAAGGATTAAAAAGATTTCTTTTTAATTTCTATAATTAAAATGCTGTAAATTCGTGTAAATTCGTGTAATTCGTGGCTAGAAAAACATCCCAGACAATTAAATGACTTCCCAAACTATAAAACAATTCTTGGTTACCATTCCAAAATGGATTATTATTTGTGCTTTAATAGGCATTTTTTCAGGATCTGCATCGGCATTTTTCCTGGTTTCTCTAGAATTTGTAACTCAATTTAGAATTCAACACGATTGGATAATCTGGTTATTGCCTATTGGCGGATTACTCGTTGGCTTCAGTTATTATTATTGGGGAGAATCTGTTGTAAAAGGAAATAATTTATTGCTGGAAGAATACGAAAATCCTAAGAAAGTTATTCCGTTAAAAATGGCTCCTTTAGTACTTTTCGGAACTTTAATTACACATTTATTCGGAGGTTCTGCAGGTCGCGAAGGCACAGCGGTACAAATGGGAGGTGCAATTGCAGATCAATTCACCAAATTTTTCAATTTAGATAATTCAGAAAGAAAAATTCTAATCATACTCGGAATCAGCGCAGGTTTTGCATCTGTTTTTGGAACTCCATTGGCAGGCGCTATTTTTGCTTTGGAGGTTTTGTATTTTAATAAAATCAATTTAAAAAGTATCATTTTATCATTTCTGGTGGCTTATGTTGCTTATTTTACGGTAGAATTTTGGCACATAAAACATACGCATTACAGCATTCCGAATGTTCCTGAAATCAATGCAAACACTTTATTTTATACACTTATAATTGGTATTTTATCTGGTTTTGCAGCTTTATTATTTTCCAGAAGCACACATTTTTGGGGATCACTTTTCTCTAAAAACATTAAATATCCGCCTTTGCGACCTTTTGTTGGCGGAATCATTTTAGCGATTGCAATTGCTGGTTTTGGTTTCACAAAATTT
Source organism: Flavobacterium sp. LC2016-13 (assembly GCF_009707955.1). Classification (GTDB taxonomy): domain Bacteria; phylum Bacteroidota; class Bacteroidia; order Flavobacteriales; family Flavobacteriaceae; genus Flavobacterium. Next base: position 262,446 of record NZ_WMDQ01000004.1, read on the forward strand.
TCAGGATTAGGAGTTCCGGTTATTGTCGATTCTTTTTCGAATGCAAATCCGTGGTATGATTTTTTACTTAAAATTTTATTTACCGGTTTTACTTTAGGTGCCGGTTTTAAAGGCGGAGAGGTAACACCGTTGTTTTTTGTTGGCGCTACTTTAGGAAGTGCATTATCAGTAATAATTCCGATGCCAATTGCACTTTTAGCAGGTTTAGGATTTGTTGCCGTATTCTCGGGCGCAACCCACACTCCTATTGCCTGCACTATTATGGGAATGGAATTATTTAGACTTCAACCCGGGATTTTTATTGCCATTGCCTGTACAATAGCTTACTTCTCTTCTGGTTCAGTAGGAATTTATAAATCTCAAATTGTAAAAGGCGCTAAATTTAAATTATATCAAAAATTTAAAAAGACAGAGTTAGAACATCTTTAATTCAAATTCCAAAACTCAAAAACCTACATTTCACATCTTACAATTCCCATCTAACTTAAAAGTGTGTTAATCTGCAAAATGATTTCAACATTACATTAAAAAAATGTAAATTCGCACACTATGAAAATACAAGATATTCAGGCAATACAATTGTTGCTTGCGACTCCAAAGAAAATTGCAATAATTCCACATAGAGGTCCAGATGGCGATGCCATGGGTTCTACGCTAGGTTTATATCACTTTTTACTAAAAAACAATCACCAGCCAACCGTGATTGCACCCAATGATTTTCCTGATTTTTTAGCTTGGCTTCCAGGTTCTGAAACAGTAAAAATATTCGAAAAAGACACCGAAAATTGTACTAAAATATTAGAAGAGGCTGAATTAATTTTTACGCTTGACTTTAATGCCTTTCATCGTACAGGCGAAATGGAACATACTTTAGCAAAACTAACAGTTCCGTTTATCATGATCGATCATCATCAAAAACCTGATGATTACGCGACTTTTATGTACTCTGATACTTCGTTTGGATCGACTTGCGAAATGATTTATAATTTTATTTCATTTTTAGATAAAAAAGCAGATTTAGACAAAACGATTGCCACTTGCATTTATACCGGAATTTTGACTGATTCAGGTTCATTTCGTTTTCCGGGAACAACAGGAAACACACATCGTATCATTGCTGAATTGATCGATTTAGGAGTTGAAAATACTCAAATTCCTGTTTTATTATTTGATAATAGCTCTTACAGCCGTTTACAATTATTAGGTCGCGCTTTGCAAAACATGAAGGTTTTTGAAGCTTATAAAACCTCATATACTTCGCTTACGCAAGATGAATTAGATGCGTTTGATTATGTAAAAGGCGATACAGAAGGAATTGTTAATTATGGATTAAGTATAAAAGGAATCGTTTTTACTGCTATTTTTATAGAAAATAAAGACGAGAAAATCATCAAGATATCTTTCCGTTCACAAGGAGGTTTTGATGTAAACCAATTTGCAAGAGATCATTTTAACGGTGGAGGCCATAGTAATGCCGCCGGAGGAAGATCTGACGTTTCAATGGAAGAAACATTGAAAAAGTTTGAAGACTTAGTAACAAAACTAAAAATATAACCCAAATGAACTACTTAAAACTAAGCATTTACACCCTACTTTTTGCTTTTTTATTGGTTGGCTGCAAACAACATGAAGATGTTAGAAGACCTATTTCCAGATCTTCGGGAAGTTTCATGAAAAAATCTGCTGATCGAAATAAAAAATTAGTAGCCAGTGAAGAAGATGTTATTAAAAAAATCATCAAAAGCAATCCTAAAGTAAAATATTACGCCACAAGAAAAGGCTATTGGTTTTCTTATGATGAACAAAATACTGCTGATACCCAAACTCCCAGAAAAGGAGATATTGCTTATTTTAATTTAGAAATAAAAAATATTAAAGGTCAAATTATTTATTCAGAATCTGAACTTGGACCTCAAACCTATTATGTAGACAAACAAGATATCATGATGGGATTGCGTGACGGTATCAAATTGATGCATAAAAATGAAACCGTTAATTTCTTATTTCCATCGCATATTGCATACGGATATCACGGAGATAATAAAAAAATAGGTCCTAACGAATCGTTGATTTGTACGGTTACACTTCGTAATTTTGTACCTGATCCGGCCGCTGTAAAAACTGCAGCAACGACTCCGGCAAGTACAAGCACAACAACTGTAGCAAAAACTACAACAGGACAAAATCCTAAACCGGCAGCTCCAAAAGCTGTGACCCAAACAAAAAAAGACACTTTAAACCCATAAAACAACATTTTAAAAATGAAAAAAAGTATTCTATTATTACTATTGGCCGTTTCTTCATTATATTCTTGTAAAGACGAGCACAGCAATTTACCTGATGGATTATATGCCGATATTGAAACGAATAAAGGACATATTATTGTTGAACTTGATTATAAAAAAGCTCCAATTACGGTTGCTAATTTTGTAACCTTAGCCGAAGGAAAAAATGAATTTATAACGAATGAAGACCTTAAAGGTAAACCGTTTTTTGACGGATTAAAATTTCACAGAGTTATCGAAGATTTCATGATTCAGACAGGAGATCCTTTAGGAACAGGTTCTGGAGATACAGGATACAAATTTAAAGATGAATTTACCGATTTAAAATTTGATAAAGCCGGTGTTTTGGCAATGGCAAATAACGGTCCAGGAACAAACAGCAGTCAATTTTTTATTACACACGTTGAAACTCCTTGGTTAGACGGAAAACACACTATTTTTGGTCATGTTGTAGAAAAAGGACAAGAAGTTGTAAACCAGGTAAAACAAGGTGACAATATGGTTTCTGTTACGATTATCAGAAATGGTGAAGCTGCTAAAAAGTTTGATGCTGTAAAAGTATTTCATGATTATTTTTCCGGAATAGCAAAAGAGAAAAGCAAATTTGCAGGAGTTCAAAAAGAAAAAGTAGATTATTATGCTTCATTAAAAGCAAAAGCTACTAAAACTTCTACTGGTTTAGAATATGTTATTACTGAAAAAGGAGCCGGTAAAAAACCTGCTAACGGAACTCAGTTATATATTCACTATGCAGGGTTTTTAGAAGACGGAACTTTGTTTGATACAAGTATAGAAGATGTAGCAAAAACTTTTGGAAAATTTGATCCGGCAAGAGCAGAAGCTAAAGCTTATCAGCCAATTCCTTTTCAGGCAGGACGTAAAGACGGTATGATTCCCGGATTTATTGAAGGTATCGAAAAACTTTCTTTTGGAGATAAAGCAGTTATTTTTATTCCATCACATTTAGCTTACGGAGCAGCTGGAGCCGGAGGAGTAATTCCACCAAATTCAAATATCATTTTTGAAATTCAATTATTAGAAAAACCTCAATAATTATAATAGACTTAAATTAGTATTAAAATGAAGTTTAAATTTTTATTTTTATTTTGCCTTGCAATGGTTAATATGCAAGCGCAAACGACAAAAAAAACGGTTGCAAAAAAACCAGCTGCAACAAAAACTGCAACGAAAGCAGTAGCTGCAACAAATCCTAATGAAGGTATTTTTGCTACTATTTCTACAACTAAAGGCGATATCGTTTTGACTTTAGAATATGTAAAAGCACCGGTAACTGTTGCTAACTTCATTTCTTTGGCAGAAGGTAAAAATCCTAATGTAAAAGTGGAGAAATTAAAAGGAAAACCATTTTATGACGGATTAAAATTTCACAGAGTTATTAATGATTTTATGATTCAGGGTGGAGATCCGGACGGGAATGGTTCGGGAGGTCCTGGATTTTCATTTAAAGATGAATTTGTTGATAATCTAAAATTTGATAAAGGCGGTATTTTAGCAATGGCAAATTCAGGCCCTGCTACAAACGGAAGCCAATTTTTTATTACACATAAAGATACGCCTTGGTTAAATGGAAAACATACTATTTTTGGTCATGTTGTTTCAGGAATGGACGTTGTGAATAAAATTGTTCAGGATGATATCATGACAAAAATTACCATTACTCGTAAAGGTGCTGCAGCTAAAAAGTTTGATGCTGTAAAAGTTTTAACAGATGATGCTAAAAAAGAAGAAGCAAAAAAAGGCGAAAGCCAAAAAGTAATTGCAGCAAAAGCAGCTTATTTTGCGAGTACTAAAGCTACTGCAACAACGACAGAAACAGGTTTAAAATACGTTATTACCAAAAAAGGAAGTGGAGTAAAACCAGCAGACGGAACTACTTTCTATTTTCATTATGCAGGTTATTTTGAAAATGGAGAACTTTTTGACAGTAGTATAGCTCAGGTCGCAAGAGATTACGGAAAATATGATGCCACCAGAGATGCTCAAAAAGGATATCAGGCATTTCCTTTTGTAGCTGGTAAAAAAGATGGAATGATTCCTGGTTTCCTTGAAGCTTTAGGAATGATGACTGACGGAGAAAAAGCAATCTTTTTTCTTCCTTCAAATCTGGCATACGGAGAAAGAGGTGCCGGAGGCGTAATTCCGCCAAACTCAACTTTGATTTTTGAAATTGAAACATATCAAAATCAACCTGCTAAATAATATTTAATTCAGCAGTTAAATTTTAACCCGTCAAAATCTAGATTTTGATGGGTTTCTTTTTTCTATAATTATATCAAATACACAATTTTGCGATATAAATTAATTCAAAAATCATTACAATAGTAATGTTTGAAACCATTTTCTATTAAATCCTAAACAAAATAGCTTACCTTTGCCGGCTTTTATTTTTTAATCTAAATAAGTTAAGATGTCACAAAACAATGTATTAAAGGGAGTATTTTTAGTTGCGCTTGGAGCTACAAGTTACGGAATGTTAGCCACTTTTGTAAAAATGGCTTACACAGAAGGATATACAACAGCCGAAGTAACAACCTCTCAATTTGTTTTAGGAATTCTGGGCATTTTATTGATTAATGCTTTTCAAAAAATAAAACATAAAGAAAATGTTGTAAAAGCTACACCTAAAAATATATTCAATTTAATGCTTGCCGGTACTTCTTTAGGAATGACTAGTTTGTTTTATTATCTGGCTGTAAAATATATTCCCGTTTCAATTGGTATCGTTTTGTTAATGCAAACCGTTTGGATGGGGGTTTTACTTGAAATGATTTTAGAGAAAAAATTACCTTCAAAACAAAAAGTAGTAGCTGTTTTTATTGTGTTAATCGGTACTGCTTTGGCAACAAACCTTATCAATAACGATATAAAACTAGATTGGCGTGGTATTGCGTGGGGCGTTTTGGCTGCAGCATCATTTACTACAACCATGTTTACTGCAAATCGTGTGGCTACTGAAATTTCATCTGCACAGCGTAGTTTATACATGCTTTTGGGCGGAGCGGTAATCGTGTTCTCATTTGCATTTGCTACTCAAACCACCACTTTTAATCTTGCCATTTTCATGAAATGGGGAATCGTTTTGTCTTTATTTGGTACAATTATTCCTCCTATGCTTATGAATGCAGGATTTCCGTTAACCGGAATTGGTTTAGGAAGTATCGTTTCTGCGCTTGAACTTCCTGTTTCTGTTACAATGGCGTTTATTTTATTGAATGAAAAAGTGATCTTTTTACAATGGGCTGGAATTCTTTTAATCATTCTGGCCATCATTATTATGAATGTAAATTTCAAGCGTAAAATTTAACAAAATTTGGTTACTCGTAAAAAAACGTACTTGTAATACAATAATTGTTAATTTATTTTATAAATTCGTGATAAATATTAAATATCATGAATTTACCCTGGCATTTGTACGTAATGGCTGTTTTATATATACTTGCCGGAATTAATCATTTTAAAAATCCGGGAATGTACATCAGGATCATTCCCCCATTCTTTCCGAACCCCAAATTATTAAATATTTTAAGCGGAGCTGCCGAAATTATTTTAGGCATACTCTTAATAGTTCCTTTTACAACCCATATTGCTGCCTGGGGAATTATAGCATTACTAATTGCTGTCTTTCCTGCGAATGTTTATATGTTTTGTAAGAAAAAAGGTAATTTTTCTTTGTTGAAATTTATTTTATTAATACGTTTGCCCTTACAAATTGTATTGATTTTATGGGCTTACTTATATACCCTTTAACAATCAAACTATTAATTAAAATTATTTTATTATGAAAAAATTATTTGCTGAGTTCTTCGGGACTTATTGGCTAGTTTTTGGAGGTTGTGGGAGCGCTATTTTTGCTGCCGGATATCCTGAATTAGGAATCGGGTTTGCAGGTGTTGCATTAGCTTTCGGTTTGACGGTATTAACAATGGCGTATGCTGTTGGGCATATTTCCGGTGGGCATTTTAATCCTGCCGTTTCATTTGGTTTATGGGCGGGCGGAAGATTTCCGGCAAAAGATCTTATTCCTTATATCATTGCACAATGTATTGGAGCTATTGCAGCTGCAGGTACTTTATACACAATTGCCTCAGGAAAAGCAGGCTTTGTAATTGATAATACAAAAGCCGGAGCTTTTGCCTCAAATGGTTTTGGAGCATTTTCACCTGATGGATATTCATTGCCATCTGCTTTTATTGCTGAGTTTGTACTAACATTATTTTTCTTATTGATAATTTTAGGAGCTACCGATAAATTTGCAAACACGCCATTCTGTGGTATTGTAATTGGTCTGGCTTTAACTTTAATTCACTTAATCAGTATTCCAATTACCAATACTTCTGTAAATCCTGCAAGATCTTTATCACAAGCTCTTTTTACTCTGGGAGAGCCTTTATCGCAAGTTTGGCTATTTTGGGTCGCACCAATTCTTGGAGCTGTTGTAGCCGGATTTATTTACAAAACATTATTACAGAAAAACGAACAAGAATAATTAAATCAAACTAATCACATTAAAATTTACACTATGGCATTTTTATATTTCTTACTTATTGGAGCAATTTCAGGATGGTTAGCAGGTCAAATTTGGAAAGGCGCTGGCTTTGGAATCATTGGCAACATCATCGTTGGAATTATTGGTGGATTCATTGGCGGGTGGATTGCCGGTAAACTTGGTATTGGCGGCGGCGGTCTGCTTTGGCAAATTATAATAGCCGTTGGAGGTGCCTGGGTACTCCTATTTATCATTAGCCTGATCAAAAAATAGTAAATATTTTAACGCTAAAGTTATTTTTTTAAAGAGAAAATCTGATATATTTATATTTGATTTTCTCTTTTTTCGTTACTATAAAGCCGAAAAGACACTATTAAAATTGAATGTCATGAACGATATTATTGCTTATTTTAGTACGATTCCGTCTTCACACCGAAGTTTAATTTTGGTTGGAGGAATTACGCTGTTTTGGTTAATTGAAAACACCTTTCCATTGTTTCAGATGCAATATCGAAAATGGCATCATGCAGGAATAAACTTCTTTCTGACGTTTACTACGATTATAGTCAATTTTGTATTGGCTTTTATTTTAATCCGAACTGCCGATTGGACAACTCAAAATCACTTTGGAATTTTACAATGGCTGCCAACAATACCAATTTGGCTCTATACTATTATCGGATTACTATTATTAGACTTAATTGGAGCGTATTTAGTGCATTTTATACAACATAAGATAAAATTCCTCTGGAGATTTCATATCGTACATCATACTGATACCTGGATCGATACTACAACGGCCAACAGGCATCATCCTGGTGAAAGTGTTATTCGGTTTTTATTTACGACTCTTGGCGTTTTAATCGTAGGAACTCCAATGTGGATGGTTTTTCTATATCAGTCCTTATCAGTCGTAGCTTCACAGTTTAATCACGCCAATATTTCTTTACCCAATAAATTAGATCTTTTTCTAAGCTACTTTATCGTTTCTCCCAATATGCATAAAGTTCATCATCATTATGTTGTGCCTTATACAGATAGTAATTACGGGAATATATTCTCTGTTTGGGACAGGCTTTTTGGCACTTTTACGACGCTGCCAAAAGAAGAATTAATTTACGGAGTTGATACTCATATGGCATTGGAAGAAAACAACAAATTGAAAAATTTATTACAAATTCCGTTTCAAAAATCAAGATCGATAAAAAACATTCAAAATCACTAAAAAAAACATACCTGATCGAACCAACTAATTATTTTTTTTATTAATATTGATACATAAATTGAAGATCAATCTATTAATCATTAACCACTATTTGAATTAATTTTCACGTGATGAAAAAGAGTAACCGCAAAGAGTTGAGCTGGGAACAAACCGAAAAACTTGTTTCGTTAGCCTTGGAAGAAAAAAATCCATTTGAAATTATAAAAAAAGAATTTGGATTGGCAGAAAAAGAAGTTCTGGAAATCATGAAAAAGAAAATGCCACTTGAAAAATTTGAAATGTGGAAAAAGAAGGCAATTGCAAACAAACCAAAGCCAAAACCTGTTAAAATTGACGATTTTGATGAAGACCTGGACGGAAAATATTATATAAAAAACAAACTAGACTAACATAAAACTCCTGCAAATCAGGAGTTTTTTTTTATATTTTTACTTTAATGTAACTTTTTGACATTTTGTAAGTCAAATACAAATAACTAAACATAAACAAATGAAAAAAATACTTTACACACTAGCGCTTGCAGCGACATTTTGGAGCTGTAAAACTGGTAGTACTTCGGGAGCTGCAAATAATACCGTATCGGTAAACATTAATCTTGTAGATGTAAAAGACGATAAGGTTTTGGTAACAGTTACACCTCCGGCTATAAAAACAGACGAAGTTATTTATAGCATTCCCAAAACAGTTCCGGGAACTTATTCTACAGATAATTACGGTAAATATTCAGACGGTTTTAAAGCTTTTGATGCAAAAGGAAATGCTTTAACCGTAAAAAGAATTGACGATAATTCCTGGTCAATTTCTAATGCAAAAACATTAGCAAAAGTTACTTATTTAGTTGGGGATACTTTTGATACTGAAAAAGGAACCGGATTTGGTAATGATGATGTGTTTTCGCCAGCTGGAACAAACATCAACGCAGGAATCAATTTCTTAGTAAATACACACGGTTTTGTGGGTTATTTTCAGGATAAGTTAGATGTTCCTTATAAAGTTACGATTACACATCCTGAAACGCTTTGGGGAGCAACTTCAATGAATGATGAAGATGCAAGCAAAACAAGCGACGTTTTCTCAACACCGCGTTATGCTGTTTTAGTTGAAAATCCGATTATGTATTCTAAACCGGATTACACTACATTTAACGTAAACGGAATGGATATTTTAATTGCTGTTTATTCTCCAACAGGAAAATTTACTGCTGAAAGTATTACTCCGGAAATGAAAACAATGATGACGGCTCAGAAAAACTTTTTAGGAAAAGTAAATGCTACTAAAAAATATACTGTTTTATTGTATTTATCAAGTTTGGCTAAAGACGATGCTCACGGTTTTGGTGCTTTAGAACACCCAACTGCAACTACAGTTGTTTTACCGGAATCTATGCCAAAAGAAAAATTGGTAGAATCAATGAAAGATGTCGTTTCTCATGAGTTTTTCCATATTGTAACGCCATTGACTATTCACTCAAAAGAAATTCAGTATTTTGATTATAACGCACCAAAAATGTCAGAGCATTTATGGATGTACGAAGGTGTAACAGAATATTTTGCCAATCTTTTTCAAATTAATCAAGGTTTGATTAACGAAACTGAATTTTATACTCGTATTGCTGATAAAATAGAACAGGCAAAAGGTTTAAATGATACTATGTCATTTACAACAATGAGTAAAAATGTTTTAGAGCAGCCATACAAAGATCAATACTTAAATGTATATCAAAAAGGTGCACTTATCGGAATGTGTATTGATATAATCATCAGAGAAAAAAGCAACGGAGAAAGAGGAATTCTTGATTTAATGCACAAATTAGCAACTGAATACGGAGTTGAAAAACCATTTAATGACAGTGAGCTTTTTGCTAAAATTACTGAATTGACTTATCCTGAAGTTGGAGAGTTTTTAAATAAATATGTAGCCGGAACAACTCCAATTCCTTATGATTTTTATTTAGCGAAAGTTGGTGTAACAAAAGCTTCTGAAAAAACTAAAGGAGCTATTTTTATCAAAGGACAAACTCCTTACATTGCTGTTGACAAAGCAACCAAAGAAATAAGCGTTCGTCCTGGTGATTTAAATGTATTCTTTACTAGTTTAAATCTTAAAGCCGGTGATATCATCGTTGCTGTAAATGATAAACCATATTCACTAGACAACATCTATGATTTGATTGGGGAAAGTGAAAACTGGAAAGAAAATGACGCTATCACTGTAAAAGTAAAACGTGGCGGAAAAGAAGAAATTATAAAAGGAACTGTAAAATTACCATACGAAGAAAAAGAAACTTTTAAAGCTACAGATGCTTCAAAAGAAAAACTTAAAAATGCATGGTTGAAAGGATAATATTTCTTTAACATAAAAAAAACCGACAATCACTTGTCGGTTTTTTTTATTTATCAGACTGATCGAAGTCGAAAATTTGTCAGACTGAGCGAAGTCGAAGTTCCGCAAGCCGAATACTTTGTGGGACTTCGACTTCGCTCAGTCTGACAATATTGTGATTACTTTTTCACCGGAAACTTCCAGTCAAATTCGTCTTTGTCATTGATGATCGCTCCTACTTCAAACTTCACAACCTCATCAAATTCTGTTTGAAGAATAAACCAGTTGTCTTCATTGAAATAATTCTCGAAAGTATCAAAAGTTTCCTGAGTGTATTTTGTAATTCCTTTTGCTGCAAAATCTTTCTTTACATCAGCAATTTTTCTTCCGATTAACTTGAATCCAAAAACTTCTAAATCATTGCTTGAAGCTACTAAATAACCTAATTTCAATTCTTCTTCTTCATAAAACGTCAATCTGATTTTTTGTGCATTGTACACAAAAATTACATTGTCATCTTCATCTTTATAATTTTTATCCGGTTTTCCTAAAGCAGCCGTAACATCGTTTTGCTTCATTCCGAAAAGCAATTTATCGATTCCTGATTTTAGATTTATTTTCATATTTAATTTTCTTTATTTGAAAGGCAAATTTCGGGAAGTTTTTTGCAAACTCTATCACGATTGTGTTTTTATTATTTTTTTTGCCACGAATCACACAAATTACCACGAATTAAATTAGTGCAAATTCGTGTAATTCGTGGCAAACTAAACCTCTTTTAAATCTAATAACCTTTTTTATTTGGTTTATTACTCATATAAAAAGTAATTTTTCCTCCATTTATAACATCCGAGTGTTTTAAGAAAGGTGTAAAAAGTTGTTTTCCGTTTAAAAGTACTTTGCTCACAAACACATTTTTATCGGATTGATTTACCGTTTCTACTTCAAATGTTTTACCATTTTCTAAATTGAAAATCGCATTTTTTACTAATGGACTTCCCAAAGCATATTCGTCAGAAGCAGGCGCAACAGGATAAAACCCTAAACTGCTAAAGATATACCACGCGCTCATTTGTCCGAAATCGTCATTTCCACCTAAACCATCGGCACCATTTCGGTACATTTTTTTCAGGATCATTCTGATTTTATCCTGAGCTTTCCAAGGAGAATTTGTCCAGTTGTATAAATAAACTACATGATGTGAAGGTTCGTTTCCGTGAACATAATTTCCTATGATTCCGTCTCTTGTAATATCTTCTGTATTTTCGAAATATTTGTCCGGTAAATGCATGTTGAATAATGAATCTAAACGAACATTAAATTTGTCATTTCCACCCATCATTTTAATCATTTCGGCTGGATCTTGCGGAACGTATAAACTATAATTCCATGAATTTCCTTCAATAAAACCTTGTCCGTGTGTATCTAATGGATCGAATTCTTTTTTGAAAGTTCCGTCATTTAATTTCGGACGCATAAAACCCGTTTTGGCATCGTAAACGTTTTTATAATTTTTAGATCTTTCTATGAATTCATTGTAAATATCTGTTTTACCTAATTTCTTCGCCGCCTGAGCAATTGCCCAGTCATCATAAGCATATTCTAAAGTTTTAGAAACCGAAGCACCGTTTTTATCTTCAGGAACATAGCCCATTTTCATGTAATATTCTAATCCGTCATAATAACGAACTTTAGCTGTATTCACACAAGCCTGAAGCGCTTTTTCAGGATCAAAATTTGTATTGCCTTTTACAATAGCATCTGCCACTACAGAAACAGAATGATACCCAATCATACACCAGTTTTCATTGGCATAATGCGACCAGATTGGCAGCATTTTATGTACACTTTGATCTGAATGCGCCAACATCGAACTAATCATATCTGAATTTCGTGCTGGCTGTACTATATTAAATAAAGGATGCAAAGCACGGTACGTATCCCATAAAGAATAACTGGTATAGTTTTTAAAGTTTTCGGCTTTATGAACGTTCATATCCAAACCTTTATAATTTCCGTCAAGATCCATATATTCTGTTGGACCTAAAAATGCGTGATACATTGCAGTATAAAAATTCACGAAATCTTCTTTCTGAATGGTTTCTATCTGAATTTTATTCAATTCTTTATTCCAAACTTCCTGACTTTGTTTTTTTACTTTTTCGAAATCCCAGCCCGGAACTTCTTTTTTCATATTCTCAAGCGCTCCGGCAGAACTTACTGGCGACAGCGCCATTTTTATTTTGATTTTTTCTCCTTCTTCGGTATTAAAATCAAAAAACAATTTTAGGTTTTGACCTGCCATTTCAGGGAAATTTTTGGTTTGATCAAATCTTCCCCAAAAACCTCTGTAAACACTTTTTTCCTGTACAGCTTGTCCGTAGCTTTTTATTGGTTTACTAAAAGACATCGCAAAATAAACGGTTCTCGTTCTTGCCCAGCCATTGGTTTGGCGATATCCAGTAATCAAAGTATCGTTTTCAACGCGAACAAATGTCCATACATTTTTCTTGTCATAATTGTAAATTCCCGAAGTTAAATCAAGAATTATATGTGCTTCGTCTGATTTTGGAAATGTATATTGATGCATTCCTACACGCGTTGTTGCGGTAAGTTCTGCTTTGATTTTATGGTCTTCCAGAAAAACGCTATAATAGGCCGGTTCTGCTTTTTCTGTTGTATGCGAAAACGCAGATCGATAACCTGATAATGGTTTTGAAGCTACTCCGGGATTCAATTGTAATTTTCCGGTTGTAGGCATAATCAAGAAATCTCCTAAATCAGAATGTCCCGTTCCGCTAAAATGAGTGTGACTAAAACCTACAATTGTTTTATCTTCATATTGATATCCTGCACAATATTTATAGACTTCTCCGTTATATTTTCCGTTTAAACCGTAGGCGATTGTATCAGTTTCAGGGCTTAATTGCACGCTTCCAAACGGAACTGTTGCGCCCGGATAGGTATGTCCCATTTTGGCCGTACCAATCATTGGATCAACATACTGAATTAAATTTTTGAGGCTTTTTGTTTTTTCCTGAGCTTCTGTTTTAGTTGAAAAACCGAGCATTAGAATTGATAATCCAAAAAGAAAGCATTTTGTTTTAATAATATTCATCAGTTATTTTGTTTGATATTTTGTGTTATCTGATTTTCGTTAGAAAAATACGATAAAAAACGCTTTTTAAAAAATATAAAAACTTTTAGTCTGAAAACCTTTTGAATATCTTTGATTTACCCAAAAACAACATCTGTTACATGAAAAATTATATTATATGCCTAATACTTTCGATTCCTTCTTTAAGCTTTTCACAAAAGGTAGAAAGTTATATTTTAGATAAAGAACAAATAGCAGAACGAGAATTAAAAAGTCTTTCGGATTTTCCGATTTACAAAGCTTACGAATATCAGGATAAAGGCGGCGTTTTTGAATTGGTTTTAACGGAAAACCGAAAAACCATTTCTAAAAAAGATACTTTAAATACAAAAATTAAAGCACTTTGTGAAGTTAACGATCACGGTGGTTTTCTTGAAAAATGGACTATTAATGATGTAGTAGAAATTAATGAATCTGTAGAAACTAATATTTGGTTCTGGACAAAATATTGCAGTACTAAAGATCTTGACGGTGACGGTTATATCGAACCTATAATTGTATATGGAACCAGAGATGAAAATAACGAAATACGGCGCGTGAAGATTATTACGGTTTATAAAAAACAAAAATATGTGATTCGCGCTGTAGAATGCAATTTAGATGATTGCAGAAGTTTTAAAAAGGATAAAAATTGGTCTTTATTACCTAAAAAAATACAGATTTATGTTGATCAATTGGTTGCAAAAATAAGAAAGGAACAAGGTTTATTATTGAAAGATGGATAGAATTAAAAATCGTGAATTGTGAATCGTGAATAGTCGCCAATTTTAATTTTTAATTTTTAATTTTTAATTTTTAATCAATAACAAAACTATAATTTCCCCTTTAAATTTTCTTTTACGACATCAAACCATTCGTCTTTAAGAATACTTAAAACTATAGAATCTCTGCGAACATCACCATCTCTTGTTGGCATGTGGCTTCTTAAAACACCTTCTACTTTGCAGCCTATGCTTTTCATGGCAGCAATGCTTCGTTCGTTATTGTTATCGGCACGAAATTCTACACGTTCCATTCCCAGAGTTTCAAAAGCAAATTGTAGCAGTAAGAATTTACAATGTTTGTTTAATCCGGTTCCTCTAAAGGCAGATCCGTACCATGTATATCCTAATTGTAATGTTTTATATTGAAGTTGAATATCGTAAAAACGGGTTGATCCTGTGTATTTTTGAGATTTTTTATCGAAAACTATAAACGGAAATTCCTTTTTATTTTCTCGTTCTTTTATTGCAGATTTAATGTAGTTGATTAGGTTTTCTTTTCCGTCGGCACCAACTAAAGAAAATTTCCAGGTTTCAGGTTCATTAATGGAAATCTCTAAAAGATTTTCAACATCTGATTCTTGCAAAGGACGCAATAAAACCAAATCGTCTTCTAAAATAATATTGTCTGAGAAATTGAAATTTGATGCCATAACTATAAGTTAGTTTTAGAGAATCTTTGTGTGACTTTGTTTAATAGTTTATTTCGCAGAGGTTCACAAAACTATCGCGAAGTTTCGCAAAGTTTTTTAGATTAAAAAATCTATTCACTCATTTCATCATAGCGTTCCGGAACTTGCGGATCGTATAGCGGACATTTGAATTCTTCCAGAACATCAACCAATAAATCCATTGTTTTTCCTTCGGTTCCGTAACAATCGATTTTGATACTTTGCGGTGTTGTAATAACCTGAAAAGCTCCTTTTCCTGAAGTGTTTTGCCAGCTGTTTTCATCCACTTTTTCCCATTGAGAAAAAACAGAAGCAATCCTGTTTAAAATAACCTGAACAGGAAGTATTTCAAGGCCTTCCACTTCTTCTTTTTCAACAAGAGCTTCGTAAACCTCATGATGGTTTAAGTAAGTTTCTTCTAAATATCTCCAAAAAAGTAGTTCGTACATAGCCTTGTGTGTTTTTTAACCCTATATTTTTCCGTAGAGGCGCACAGCAGTGCGTCTAACATCGCGGGAGACGCACTGCCGTGCGCCTCTACAAATTATATGGTGAATAAATTTTAATACTTAAACGTTCCGTATTCGCTGGTAATTGTCAATTTCTTAGCATCTGCTGCTTCTACTCTACCCACGATTTGTGCATCGACATTGAATGATTTTGAAATCGCAATTATATCTTGTGCAATATTTTCCGGAACATAAATTTCCATACGGTGACCGCAATTAAAAACCTGATACATTTCTTTCCAATCGGTTTTTGATTGTTCCTGAATTAGTTTAAATAATGGTGGAACCGGAAATAAATTATCTTTTATAATGTGTAAATTCTGAACGAAATGCAAAATTTTAGTTTGAGCTCCTCCACTACAGTGCACCATTCCGTGAATATCGTTTGGTGAGTAAGTATCTAAAATTTTCTTGATAATTGGCGCATAAGTTCTTGTTGGAGAAAGTACCAACTGACCTGCGTTTATTGGGCTATTTTCAACTTCATCAGTTAAATTTACCTGACCTGAATAAATTAATTCTTCCGGAACAAGTGCATCATAACTTTCAGGATATTTTTTAGCCAGATATTTTCCGAAAACATCATGACGTGCAGATGTTAAGCCATTACTGCCCATTCCGCCGTTATACCCTTTTTCGTAAGTTGCCTGACCAAAAGATGCCAAACCAACAATAACGTCTCCCGCTTTGATATTAGCATTATCAACAACATCGCTGCGTTTCATACGAGCGGTTACAGTTGAATCTACAATGATTGTACGAACAACATCGCCAACATCTGCAGTTTCTCCTCCGGTTGAATGAATCGTTACTCCGAAAGTTTTTAATTCGTTGATTAATTCTTCGGTTCCGTTGATAATTGCCGAAATAACTTCAGCAGGAATTAAGTTTTTATTTCTTCCAATAGTTGATGAAAGCAAAATATTATCGGTTGCGCCAACACATAATAAATCGTCAATATTCATGATTAACGCATCTTGCGCGATTCCTTTCCAAACAGAAATATCTCCGGTTTCTTTCCAGTACATATACGCCAAAGACGATTTTGTACCAGCTCCGTCAGCATGCATAATTAAGCAATGTTCTGAATCTTGTGTAAGATAATCCGGAACGATTTTGCAGAATGCCTGCGGAAATAAACCTTTATCAATATTTTTTATGGCGTTGTGTACGTCTTCTTTCGATGCCGAAACACCTCTTTGTGCGTACCTTTTGCTAGAATCTGAACTCATGAAAATTTGTTTGTGTTGATGTGGTGCAAAGATAATCCCTTTTTTTAATTCTATCGTTGAATCGATTATTGATTCACAAAAAAAAATCAGCAGGTTTACGACCCCCTGCTGAATTTTCGCATTGAATTTGCTATTTGAATTTTGGCTTATACAATTATTCCCAATCAGGCATAGAAGTTCCGAAGAACAATATTGCTCTGGAATTAGCAACTCCAATACTGGTTTTTATTATATTTTTTAAAGAAATTCCATCGTTTGATGTATTCATAAAAATTAATTAGGATTTATTTGAAGAGTACCGAACATCTAGATCGTTTGTTCCTGCTATTTTTTCGGTTACAATTTGATAAGATATAGAATCCGGTAACAGAAAAATTGATTAATTTCTACTTTAAAATTATAAAAGTTCCTCAAATAAAAATCGATTATGAACGTCTATTTTTAACATTTTAGCTACTTTCCGATGAAATGTTACACTATCCCGATGAACTGCTATTTTTATTTTTCATGCTATAAGAAATTACTTATTGCAATTTTTATTATGATTACAACTTCATACAATTCATTTTAATATAATAAAAAAGCCCGCTCAAAAAGACGGGCTTTAAATCGAATGTTGTAGAATATTATTTTGTAAACAACAATTCTCTGTATTTAGTTAATGTCCAGCTTTCGTCATCTACTAATAATTCTAATTTATCACAGTGATTACGAATGTCTTCAAAATAAGGTTTTACTTTATTGCAATAAACTTCGGCCATTTTTTGTGCATCAGTTAATTGATTTGCTTTTTTTCTTTCTTCGGTCATGGCCAATACTTTAGAATTGATTCCTTCAATATGACCTGAAATTTCCTTAATCAAAACGATTTGTTCTTTTGCAATGGTTTCGAATTCTTTTCCGAAGATTTCTTTCAATCCTTTTACATTTTCAATTAATGTATTTTGATAACGAATTGCTGTCGGAATTACATGGTTTCTTGCAATATCTCCTAAAACTCTTCCTTCAATCTGAATTTTTTTGGTGTATTCTTCCAATTCAATTTCGTAACGCGCTTCAGCTTCAACATGATTTAAAATTCCCAATTCATCAAATAAATCCAAAGCTTGTTTCGAAACTTTCGCTTTAATCGCTTCCGGAGTTGTTTTAAAATTGCTTAAACCTCTTTTTGCTGCTTCTTTTTCCCAGGCATCACTGTAACCGTCACCCTCAAAAAGTATTTTTTTAGATTGTTTGATGTATTCTCTTAAAACATTAAAGATCGCGTCATCTTTTTTCATGTCTTTAGAGTCGATTAAAATATCAACTTCTGTTTTAAAATCTTTTAATTGTTTTGCTACAATCGCATTTAGAGTTGTCATTGCGTTCGAACAGTTTGCATTTGAACCAACAGCTCTAAACTCAAATTTATTTCCTGTAAAGGCAAAAGGCGAAGTTCTGTTTCTGTCTGTGTTATCTAAAAGAACGTCCGGAATTTTTCCTACTACATTCAGTTTTAAATCAGTTTTTTCTTCAGGAGATAATTTTCCTGTTGTAACGCTTTCTAGTTCTGATAATACTTTTGTCAATTGCGCTCCAATAAAAACCGAAATAATAGCCGGCGGTGCTTCATTCGCACCTAATCTATGATCATTACTTGCTGTTGCAATAGAAGCTCTCAATAAAGTTTCGTAATCGTTTACGGCTTTTATCGTATTAATGAAGAAAGTTAAAAACTGTAAATTGCTCATTGGTGTCTTACTCGGACTCAATAAGTTAACTCCCGTATCTGTTGCCAATGACCAGTTATTATGTTTTCCGGATCCGTTTACACCTTTAAATGGTTTTTCGTGAAATAAAACTTTAAAATCATGACGTTCTGCCACTCTCTGCATCACATCCATTAATAATGAGTTATGATCTACGGCAAGATTTGTTTCTTCAAAAATTGGCGCTAATTCAAATTGGTTTGGCGCTACTTCGTTATGACGAGTTTTTACCGGAATTCCAAGCAACATACATTCTTGTTCCAAATCTCTCATGTACGTTAATGCACGCGTTGGGATTGATCCAAAATAATGGTCATCAAGCTGTTGTCCTTTTGCAGACGTGTGTCCTAACAAAGTTCTTCCCGTCATCATTAAATCCGGACGAGAATTTGCCAACGCTTTATCAATTAGAAAATATTCCTGTTCCCAACCTAAAGTTGCGGTTACTTTTTTTACGTTTTTATCGAAATATTTACAAACTTCTGTTGCAGCTTCATCCATTGCAGATAAGGCTCTTAATAACGGAATTTTATTATCTAAAGCTTCACCTGTGTATGCGATAAATACGGTTGGAATACATAAGGTTGTTCCATATATAAAGGCTGGAGAAGTTGGATCCCAAGCGGTATAACCTCTGGCTTCGAACGTATTTCTGATTCCGCCATTCGGAAAACTTGATGCATCCGGTTCTTGTTGTACTAATTGCGCTCCGCCAAATTTTTCTACAGGATCGCTTCCGTCATAAGATGTCTCAAAAAAAGCATCGTGTTTTTCTGCAGTTGTTCCTGTAAGTGGCTGAAACCAGTGTGTATAATGCGTAACACCTTTTGCCAAAGCCCATTCTTTCATGCCCATGGCAATATAATCTGCCAGTTTTCTTTCTATTTTAGTTCCATGCTGAATAGCGTCTCTAACTCCTTTTAAAGCATCAGAAGTTAAATATTGCTTCATGGCTTTCTCATTGAACACATTTGAACCAAAAATGTTAGATTTTCTATCAATTTCTTCAAAATGTACCGGCTTTCTGGTAGAAGCTTCTTTTAAAGCTTGGAAACGTAATGTTGACATGTATATAATTTTAAAAATTCGTACTAATTTTCTATAAAAAAAGAGTAACAAATATAAACAATTAAACAGCCTGTTTTAAAGATAAATTAGAGAATTTTATACGATGATTTTGCAACATAAGACGCTTTTTACAAAGAATAATGAATTCGTTTTGAAGAAATATAACAAATTATAATACTATTCTTCATTAAATAAACAATTTTTCGCAATTGATTAGCAATGAAATTCAAAAATCAAAGCCAATTTTTACGAATTTCATTCTTTACACTATAAAAAAATGCTATTTTAAAAATATACCCCTTTCGAAATTGCACTTATCTAAAAAATAATGATCGCCTAAACAAAATAGCCCCCTAATTTTTAGGACTAAAAAAATAAATCTATATTTGACCCAGCGAAAAAACAAAAAAAAATAAATTTATATTATTATGGCTAAAATTAAGTTAGAGTACATTTGGTTAGATGGATATGAACCAACTCAAAATCTTAGAAGTAAAACTAAAGTTGAAGAACACGAGAATTTCAAAGGTACATTAGAAGAACTAGGAAACTGGTCTTTTGATGGTTCATCAACAAAACAAGCCGAAGGTGGTTCATCTGACTGTTTGTTAGTTCCTGTTGCAATTTACCCTGATCCAACTCGCATCAACGGATGGTTAGTAATGACAGAAGTTATGTATGCTGACGGTACGCCACACTCTTCTAACGGTAGAGCTACTATTGATGATGATGGTGATTTCTGGTTTGGTTTCGAACAGGAATATTTTATCATGGATACAAAAACTTTATTGCCATTAGGTTTCCCTGTTGGAGGTTATCCTGCTCCACAAGGTATGTACTACTGCTCTGTAGGTGGAAAAAACACTCACGGAAGAAAATTAGTAGAAGAACATGCTGATTTATGTATCGCTGCCGGAATTAACTTTGAAGGTATTAACCAAGAGGTTGCTTGCGGACAATGGGAATTTCAATTATTCGCTAAAGGTGCTAAAAAAGCCGGAGACGAAATTTGGGTTGCCCGTTATTTATTAGATCGTTTGACTGAAAAATATGGTTACTATATCGAATATCACCCTAAACCATTAGGAGATACAGACTGGAATGGTTCTGGTATGCACGCTAACTTCTCTAACGAGGTGTTAAGAACATGTGGAGACCAAGCTACTTACGAAAGAATTTGTGAGGCTTTCCGTCCTGTTACTGCTGAGCATATTGCGGTTTACGGAGCTTACAACGAGCAACGTTTAACTGGTAAACATGAAACTGCTTCTATTCACGATTTCTCTTATGGAGTTTCAGACAGAGGATGTTCTATCAGAATTCCTTTAATGACTGTTCAAAAAGGATGGAAAGGTTGGTTAGAAGACAGAAGACCAGCATCTAACGGTGATCCATACAAAATTGCTGCAAGAATTATCAAAACTGTAAAATCAGCGCTATAATTCTAAGCTCAAATTATACTGGAAAGTGCCATCTTAATTGATGGCACTTTTTTTATTTGTCACACTGAGCGAAGTCGAAGTGCAGCCAACTTATTGGTTTATCTCGAAGTATGTCATTCCGAGGAACGAAGAATCTCCACAATAAACTCCGCTCCTAAAAGCACCAATCTTTGTAGAGCTACTTGAGGAGATTCCTCGTTCCTCGGAATGACAAAAATTATGATGTTTTTTTTAACTCTTAGCATTTCGACTTTGCTCAATGTAAAATACCCAATTTAAATCTTATCTATTTTGAAAGTTATTTTCTAATAAATTAATTTTTAAGTTAAACTTCAAAACCTATCTTTGTAAATCATTTAAAAAATATTATATGTTTGTCTGGATTCTCTTTTTATTAGCCGTAGTACTTATCCTTGCTTTAGATTTAGGAGTTTTTAATAAAAACCCTCATATTATCAGTACTAAAGAAGCAAGCAAATGGACTCTGATCTGGGTATCATTATCCTTTTTGTTTTCGGGAGTTATTTACTGGCTTTATACTACAGATTATATTGCAAATCCTGATAAACTAAAACCTGCTGTAGCTTCTATGAAGTTTATTACGGGTTATTTAATTGAATTATCTTTAAGTGTAGACAATATATTTGTAATCGCTATTATTTTTGCTTCTTTCAAAATACCTCAAAAATACCAACATCGTGTTTTGTTCTGGGGAATTTTAGGTGCTGTTATTTTCCGTGGATTAATGATTTTCTTTGGCGTTATGCTAATTAATAAATTTGCATGGACGACTTATTTGTTTGGTGCTTTCTTATTATTTACAGCTATAAAAATGTTATTTTCTGGTGAAGATGAAGATTTTCAGCCTAAAGATTCATTTGTATATAAAACATTAGGAAAAGTTATTCCGATTACTTCTGAAATGGAAGGCGAGAAATTTTTCATTACTACAAAAACGGCAAAAAAAGCCGCTACTCCATTATTCGTTGCTTTGATTGTTATTGAAGTTATGGATGTTCTTTTTGCGGTAGACAGCGTTCCAGCGATTCTTGCTATTACCTCTGACCCGTTTTTAGTTTTCAGTTCTAACATTTTTGCGATTCTTGGATTACGTTCTATGTATTTCTTCCTGGCGAATATGCTGGCTAAATTTAGTTATTTAGAATATAGTCTAATTGCTATTTTAAGTTTCGTTGGTTTAAAAATGTTATTGCATGAATGGATTGTTGTTCCGGAATGGGCTTCTTTAGGATTTATTGCGCTTTCGCTTTTAGTGGGAATTCTGGTTTCTTTAAAATTTGGAGAAGAAAAAGAACTTACAGATTCAGATCAGGAATAAGTTTTTTCGAAACATATATGTATAAAAAAGGAGATCTTACGATCTCCTTTTTTTATACATTACTTTTAAAATTATAGATTGACTGTTTTTATTTTACTATCATCAATGTTATACTTTTTAATTACAGCATTGTAATCAGAGTAATCCTCCTTATTTACTGATTTGTTACTAATTTTTGGATCTTCACCCGGAACAATTACAATACGAAATTTTTGATTAGTTCTAAAATTAGCTGGTACAGTATTTAAGTTGGATCCATCTAGATAAAGTTCAAAATCTACTCGGCTAAAATTAAATTTATAAGTAAAAAATAAGGTCGCGTTATTATAATATTGTAAATCTGGAATTTGAGTCCAAACGGTACTTCCATTTGCTGCTACTCCAGTCGCTCTATAAGCCAAAACTACATCGCCAGGATAAAGGGTGAAACCAAAATCTATAAGCTCTCCATCTCCATTCAAATCAAAATTAACGTTATTGACATCAATAACTTGAGCAATTAATCCATCAGCTCCATCATATCCCGGAGGTCCTTCTGGCCCTTCTGGTCCTTCACAACCAGCAAATGCAAATAATCCAACAACAGCGAAAAGGGTCAATATCTTTTTCATAATAATTTTTTTTAAGGTTTATACATAAAGGTATTCCAAAAATCAAACCAAAAAAAGCATTTAGACTATTCTTTGTTAAAAAATTCCCTATTTTTTTGTAACCTGTTGGTTTTTAAGTAGGATTTTGTTGAAAAATAACACATGATACGGCAATGAATTTTCCCAATATTCCCACGTGTGAGATCCAGGGCGTTCGGTGTAATCGTGTTCTACCTTATTATATACTAATCTTCTGTGAAGTTCTTTGTTGGATTCTATTAAAAAATCATCAACACCACAATCTATTATTAAAGGAAGTTTGTTGGCTTTTAGTTTATCCAGCATATTCATAACGGCATATTGCGCATACATTTCTGAGTTATCACTTTTGTCGCCAAAAACGGGCTGCATTAATTTTATGACTTGTGCTGAAGCTTCACGATTTAGCATCGAACTCATATCTACTGCCCCACTCATACTTCCGGCGGCGCAAAACAAATCAGGATGTTTGGCCGATAAATATAATGCTCCGTGTCCGCCCATAGAAAGTCCCGTGATTACACGTCCGTTTCTATTGCTAATCGTTCTGTATGTTTTATCTACTTTCTGAATTACTTCTTGTGTTATAAAAGTCTCAAACTGACTTTCTTTATTTACCGGACTATCCAAATAAAAACTAAAGGTTTCTCCTTCGGGCATTACAATAATAATATTGTATTGATCTGATAAACTTTGTACCAATTTTTTATTGGGTGTATTTTTTAACCAATCACTAAAATGTCCGTAAGCACCATGCAATAAATACATTACCGGAAATGCCGATTTGCTTTTAGCATAAGAATTTGGCAATACAACAGCAGCTTTATAGGTTTTACTCATCGCTGTACTGGCAACTTGCAAAGTATCTACTTTTGCGGCGTAACTCATTGATGAAACACACAATAAGACTGCAAATACCAGGGTTTTTAAGTTTTTCATATTGATATTTTTTTCTGATTAGGGATTGTAAATATACCTTTTTCCGAATAATATATATGAAAAATCCGACTCGTTTTTCAAGGAGTCGGATTGTGGGTTTTATTTTTTTCTAAAGCTTAAAAATGACTTTAATGATTAAGAAAATCGTTTGCCACGAATTACACTAATTTACACGAATCTTTGTCGATTTTTAATTTGTGCAATCTGTGGCATAAAAAAAATTACTTAATAATAATCTTATGCTCGTTTCGATATTGCGAAGCGCTTTTACCTGTATATTGTTTAAACGATTTACTAAAGTGGCTAAAGTTATTAAAACCACTTTCGTAACAAACTTCATTTATAGATATAGGTTTTTCGGCTAATAGTTTTGAAGCGTGCACCAAACGATATTCATTAACAAACTCTGTAAAGGTTTTATTGGATATTTTTTTGAAGTATCGGCAAAACGAAGGCGTCGTCATACTTACCAGACTCGAAACTTCATCGATTGCAATAGATTCCTGGAAATTATCTTTAACGTAATTAAAAACTACATTTATTCTGTCGTTATCCTGTGTATTTAATTCTAATGAAAAACCGTCGGCATTTAGAACAGTGTATTCTTCAGATGATTCCAGTTCATCCAAAACACTCAAAAGTGTCAGCAAGCGTTCAAACGGAAGTTGATTTTCCATCATTTCGATCTTCTTCCCTACGCGGCTTTTTGTTTCTCCGCCAAAAGCAATTCCGCCTTTAGACTGGCTCAAAATGTTTTGAACCTTTCTCATTTCGGGTGCTCGAAAAAATTCATTCCCTAAAAATTCAGGTTTGATATGAATTACCGTTTCATTTATATTTCCTGTCTGCTCGTTCGTAAAACCACAATGTGGCAAATTAGAACCTATCAAAATCAAACTACCATTCGTGTAATAAGAAACATGGCTTCCTATTTGTCTTTTTCCTGCGCCACCATTTATATAAACCAATTCAATTTCCGGATGATAATGCCATAAATGCGCTTTACTATTGGTCTTTTCGGCATGCTTAGTGTAGGTAAAAGAACTTCCGTATGAGTTAGTTATCACTTCAAGAGCGGGGGCGATGTTCTTCATGATAATAATCTTTAAATAATAATAGCAAATTTAACAAAAAAGCCTAAAATAATTCATATTTTAACCTATAACGGTTTCGTTACTGAGAATATTGCATGATATTCTGCAAAATTTCAAATGCCAAATTAGCATCATTTACGCATTTTTTAAACGACCCATATTTTTATGTTTGATTTTTTTTATATATCACATTTAATCTCGTGTTTTTATAAATATATAACATTTATGTAAGAATTTTAAAGGTTTTTAAAAAATGTTAATTTTTACAAATAATTGAAAAATAATAGCCTAATTAACTAAAACACCTCAAATAATTCAAATTTTAACCTATAACGGTTTCGTAAATGAGAATATAGCACATAAATTGGAAAATAGAGTTGTGAAAAAAAATGGATATCTGAAGTAATTTAGCATCATAGAAATCGAACTAATAATTTAAAGAATATAGTCATGAAAAAGATTTTAAAATTTAGTGTAGTATGTGCGATACTTTTTTCAGGAATGAATACGTATGCAATTGATGGAAATGAGGATTTTAACCTTCATGTATTAAAAAACGGAAAAGTAATAACTTTTGGTCTTAACCAATTGCAAAAAGCAAACTTAGCAATATACGATCAGGATGGTACTTTATTTTATTCTGAGAATGCTTCTGGAAAAGATGGAATTTTAAGAACTTTTAGTTTACAAGATTTTCCTGATGGAACTTATTTCTTAGAAGTTGAAGACAACGCAAAAAAAGTGAGATACCAAATTAACGTTGATAACGAAGTTACAACTTTGTCTCCAAAAGCAATTTCTTCAGTTTATAAAGTTGCTGATAAAAATACAAGCGTAGCAGTACGCTAAAAGAGTTTATACTAGAATACAGTATAAAAATGAGGTTAGATAGTTAGTAAAGTAAAAAACAACTTATTGTTTTGAAACAGCTCTTTGTGGTTATTGAGCTGTTTTTTTTGTGCCTTATTTTTCTCATCTATGAAGGTGATTCTCATTTTGTGTCATTTCGACGAAGGAGAAATCACACTAGAAGATCGACAAAGATTGGCGATTTAGTTTGCGGAATTACTTTATGTGATTTCTCTCCCGAAGCCTCGGGATCGAAATCACACAAAAATGAGTTTATTTAATGGTGTTAGAAAGTAAATTCCAAAACGACAATATATTCTGTATTTGTAACAAATCGAAGTAAATTTACATTTTCTTAATTCAAACAAAACGTTGAAAAATAATAACTGAATTAACTAAAACGATAAAAATAATTCAAATTTTAACCTATAACGGTTTCGTAAATGAGAATACAGCATAGAAATTGGCAAATAGAGTTGTGAAGAAACATATACATCTAAAGTAATTTAGCAGTATAGAATTAGAGCTATTAATCTAAAAAAATAATACCATGAAAAATTTAAAATTAAGTTTAGTATGTGCAGTGCTTCTTTCAGGATTAAGCAGTTATGCAATTGACGGAAATGGAGATTTAAATCTTCATGTATTAAAAACAGATGGTAAACTAATTACGTTCGCTATAAATAGAGTACAAAAAGCCAACCTGGCAATTTATGACAAAAATGGTTCTCTTATATATACAGAGAACGCTTATGGCGAAAACGGAATTTTAAGAACTTTTAGCTTAGAAGAATTTCCGGAAGGAACTTACTTCTTAGAAGTTGAAGACAATACAAAAAAAGTAATACACGAAATTACTATAAATGATGCCGCTACGGTTTTATCATCAAAAGCAATTTCATCTGTAAATAAAGCAGTTCCTGCTAAAAGCACAAGCGTGGCAACACGCTAGAAAAGTTTATACTCGCATACAGTATAAAAATGAGGTTAGATAGTTAGTAAAGTAAAAAACATCATTGTTTTGAAACAGCTCTTTGTGGTTATTGGGCTGTTTTTTTTATGCCTTTTTTTAACCGCAAAGGCGCAAAGTTTACGCAAAGTTCGCAAAGTTTTATAATTAAAAGCTTTGCGAACTTTGCGTTTTTATTTCTTTGCGTGCTTTGTGGTTAAATTTTATAACCCAGGATTTTTGTAAGAAATAGAAATAAATTTACATTGCCTTAATTCAAACAAAACATTGAAAAATAAAACCTGAATTAACAAAAACGATAAATATAATTTAAATTTTAACCTATAACGGTTTCGTAAATGAGAATATAGCATAGAAATTGGCAAATAGAGTTGTGAGAATACATTAACTATATAAGTAATTTAGCATCAGAGAATTAGAACTATTAATTAAAAAAACTAATGCTATGAAAAATTTAAAATTGAGTTTAGTATGTGCAGTACTTTTATCAGGAATGAGTACTTATGCAATTGATGGAAATGAAGATTTTAATCTTCATGTATTAAAGTCTAACGGATCGCTAATTACGTTTGCACTTAACAAAGTAACAAAAGCAAATTTGTCGATCTATGACCAAGATGGTACTCTAATTTATTCTGAAAGTGCTTCGGGTAAAGATGGAATTTTAAGAACTTTTAGTTTAGAAGAATTTCCAGAAGGAACTTACTTCTTAGAAGTTGAAGATAATGTAAAAAAAGTGAGACATGAAATTACTATAAATAACGGAATTTCAGTTCTTTCTACAAAAGCGTTTTCATCAACTTACAAAGCAGGTTTTTCTGCCAAAGATTCTAGCGTTGCAGTACGTTAAAAATTTATTTGCCCCAAGCAAAATAAAAATAAGTTAGAAGTTAGTAAAATGATTGTTATAAAGACAGCTCACTACGGTTATTGGGCTGTTTTTTTATGCCTTATTTTCTCTAAAACCTAAAACGTTTTTGTAAAATGAAAAACTATTCTTAATAAATGAAGAAGCTTGTTTTTTATGTTGAAAAAAATAATTAATTTAAAAACATCCAGAACCCCAACAATTACGTAGATAGATCAAACAAAGCACAGAAAGAGTTTCAATTCAGCAACTTAAGTCAATAAAAAAACGATTTTTTTGCACAAAATTCAATTTGTATTTGTTAGTTTTACGCATCCACGATTAATAATAAAATTTAAAAAAACATGACAAAATTTACCAAAATGGGCTTAGTTGTTGCCGTATTTTTAACAACTATCTTTACTTATGCAATTGACGGAAAAGGTGATTATATCTTGTATATAAAAACCGGAAATGGAAAAGTGGTAAGCTTTACTCTAAATACCGTTGAAAAAGCAAATTTTTCAATCCTAGACGAAAACAATACTTTGTTGTACACAGGAGTACCATCTGCTGATGAAGACAATTTAGAGATTTCTAAAACTTTAAGTTTAGAGGCCTATCCAGCCGGAACTTATTTCTTAGCATTGAATTCTAATGGTAAAGTAGTAAAACATAAAATTACAGTTTCAACTAAAAAAGTAAAAACAGTTGTGTTAGATGAATCAGTAAACGAAAGTCCTGCATTTCGTCGTTAATCGTTTTATGCCTCCAAATTAAAAGCATCAGCCCCAAGCTGATGCTTTTTTTTTTGATATTCTATTTTGGATTTGTTTCGGAAATCATCTTAAGCAATTCATCGCAATAGGTAACTTTATCTTTTTGTTGGGTTCTTTTGTTTTCTTCGGCAGCTTCGTAAACAAGAATATGAAACCAAACCAATATTCTGTTCGCCATATTTTGAGTCGAAACTTCTTTACTTAATTTCATAGTATCCAAATTTTTAAATTCTGTTTTCCAAAATTTAAAATTGTTAGAACTCTTGGCCAGTTCTAATTCTTTATAAAATTTAAGCGATAATTTGTCTAATATTTCTCCTTCTAATACCGTTATTTCATCCATTCGTGCTACTTCTTCCTTATATTCACGGGATTTTTTGATTTCGGCAATTTTTGTTCTTATAAAACTGTCGTCATTTATATTAAAAGAAGTAATGCAATTTTCATAATTACGTACCGAAGAAATCATTTCTTTATTAAGCCTTAAACTATCGGCTATTTTTAAATTATTGTCATAAATTCTTTTAATAATAGTATCGTTTTTTGGTCTGATATTCTTTTTATAGGCCTGAATTTCTAACCAATCAAATGCACGAAGCATTTCGTTTTGTTTGGGCCATATATGATCTTCGTGAGAAATAAAAAGCGTATTGGTAATCTTTGCATTATCCAGCCAGGTTTTATTAGCCACCATTTCCTGGTAATTCATATCCTTATCTCCTACCATACCCACATACGAAAACTTATTAGAAGGCGGAATAAACTTATCCAAATCATTAAAAGAAGCTCCGCAAGCTATAACGCCCTGAAAAAATCCAGACGATATTCCGTAAAAACTAGCCAATCGTGCACCACCCGAAAAACCCGAAATATAAAGTTGCGACATATTAATATTATACATTCCCAATACATGATCGAACAACCTGTTTGCGGTAGCAACATTATTTTGTACTAAACCATTTTTTACATTATTAGAACATACTAAAATATAATTATAGGTTTCTGCAGCCAATATAAACGGTTCTATTGCTATTTTTGCTCTAGCATCGGGATCAAAAATAAAAACTACTGCCGATGGAATTTGAGCATCATATTCTTTAGGAAAATATATGGCATAAGATTCATTTGGTGCATTGACAACTTTTACCGAATCATTAATAATTCCTGTTCGAAGTAATGGCGCATCCTGAGCATAATTACAAAACGTAACTAGAAGAAAAAGAAAACAATAGATAATATTTTTCATTAAACTAAAATATAAAAAATAAGTTTAAAGCATAAAAAAAACCTTTCATTTCTGAAAGGTTTTGAAATTAATATCTTTATTTCTCTTTGAGTAATTTCTCTAAATATTCGATTTTGTCTTGTTCCGATTTAAGCAAACGTTCGTAAAGCTTTTTATTTTCTTCTACGGTTTCCATTAATTTATCTAATGGATTAAAAGTGCAAGTATTATAACTATTAAAATTATTATCCGAATCATTAAATGTATTAAAGTAATTAATCATACCTTCTTCTGAAAAACTTTTAATTGCTTCAACTGTTACACCAAGCGCTTTTGCAACTTCAATTAATTTTGCTTCATCTATTGTTTCGCTGTTTTCTAAAGCAGAAATCGCTTGTTGATTTGTTCCTAAAGCTTGCGCCAAAGCTTCCTGTTTCATATCACGAAGTTCACGAATACGGCTTATTTTTCGCCCTATATGATTTGGTTTTGTAAGTGTGCTCATAATTCAAAGATAATAATTAAGTGGAATAAGTGGCAAAATGTAAAAAACATATTTAACGCTGTACAAAACGGACAAAAATGATTTGGTACAGAACAATCAATTTCTTTCTTCGCCGGACAAAACAAAAGTACGATTTTTCTTTCTATAATTTTATAAAAGCCAAATTGTAAAACGCTTAACAAGATACAAATTAAAAATATACGCCTTATGCAAACAAATGAAACAGAAACTTTAGCAAGACTTAAAAAATTAACTGCACTACATTTCCGCACACTAAAACCCGCCAATGACAATTCTAAAAACTACATCGCTCAAATTGAGATTTTAAATTATTTTGAATTGGGTTGTGTTATAACTGATATGATAAAATTATGTATTTTGGCACTCGATCACGATATGCATAAAGTTGAAGAGAAGAAAAATCAATCTATAAATGTGAGTTTGGTTTTAGAAACTGTTTTGCAATTGTTTCCTTTAAGTGAAATGGAGTTTTTGAGTTGTGTTGGGGAGGTTGTTGATGGGGATTAAATTCGATTCTTGAATGCATTTATATTTTTAGATTCTGCTGGCGCGAGCGTCCCGCTCGTGCACATCAACTGAATTTTAATTTTGTTATATAAACTTTGGGTTCACGAGCGGGACGCTCGCGCTAGCAGGGGCGAGCGGAGAAACTATTTTTTTCCTAAACTAATCCAATTATTTATTTTCTCAATGAGAAATAATATATTTAGATAATTCTTCATCCTTTAATTCTCTAGCACTAGCTTGACTTCTGATATAAAACGCATTATATTCAGCTCCATTTTTAGGTCTTTTTCGTAAATAAACTGGGGTGTGGTGTTTTCCTTTAACAATTATACTGCAGACAGTTTTACCTTCAACAATATAAAATTTTATATCTGGCAGATTTTTCTGAAAAGCATTTCCAAATTTGCTTTCTACTAAATTATCAATTAATAATCTAAAATGATCTATTTTATTTCCTTCTTTTAAAGTATTAAAATCTCCATTTTCAAGACCAATTATATTCTGACTATCATCTACCCCAATTAAAAGCTGACCTCCTTCAGAATTTGCAAATGCTGCTAAATTTTTTAAAACATCAAAACGAAGATCTCTATTTTCAGTTTGTGCATTCATACAAAACTGAATAGATGATTTATATTCTAGATGTTTTCCTTCACCATTCTTAATAATTTTTAAAATTTCTTTTTCTTCATAACTCAGAATTCTTTGAGAGTGATTATTAGAGTAGTGCTCCAATTTCAAAAACAATCTATCAATTTCTTTAGATTCCTTTTTATAAACTTCCACCGTTTTTGTATTAAAAAACATTTTAATACCATCTAAAGCTTTTTCATCTCCAGTTAAAATAACTTTTGGAAGATCTGGATACTCTTGGTTTAAAAGTGTTAAAGCGGAACCAATAAAATCTTCTTTCTCAATTTTTTGATCATTGGTCATTAAACACTTAATATCTAAAATTACAGCCACAATTTCTAAATGTAATTCGGGAAGAATTTCTTTTAAATCTTCGAAACTTTTGCCCCAAGCAATTCTAAATCCTTTGTTTTGTGCTATAATTTTAAAAGTATCTTTAAACTCTTCTTTATCGTCAATCAATAATATACTTTTACTCATTTTCTGTATGTTTTAGAGGCAATTCAATTATTATATGTACACCTTTTTTAAAATTTTCATCAACTTTTAAAGAGCCTTTATGAGCTTCAACTATTTTATTTATATAGTATCCTCCGATACCTGTACCATTACTATCTCTTGATTTGGTCAAAATAGATTTATATTCTTTTTCAGTAATCGTCAATGGAAGTCCATTACATTTATAATCAAATGTTACAATTGCTCGATTTATATCAGTTGTAACATTAAATGATATCTTATTATTAGACGGCTTTTTAAAACTATGTTCTTTTGCATTCAAAATCAAAGTATTAATTAAATCCTCAATATGTGTTTTAGATAATTCAATCATTATTTCATCTCCAACAATTTCAATCGAGAAATTTTCATTTCTGTAATCATTCTTAATTTCATTTAATAGATTTTTAAAATCTATTCTAGAATATTGAAGATCTAAATTGATCGCTTTTTCAACATCCAATAAAATAGAATTTAATGTTTGTGCCTTTTTTAATGATATTTCTAAAATTTCTCCTAAATACATATTTTCAGGAACTTCAAAACCTTTTTTAGGGATCAATATTGGATCATTTTTATGATATTGAGTAAACTCGCTAAGATTATTTTTACTAACTATTCTATTTGCTTTATCTACTATAGTTGCAATACTTGTTAAGTTGTGTCTCAATTGATGTGTTAGTGTTCTAACAATATTTAATTCTCTTTCTTGAGCATCTTCAATGTAACCAATTTTTTTAAAACGTTCATCTACTCTTGCTCTTTCTGCTGCTATACTATTTGCTTTGTGAAATTCAATAAAATTATTTTGACTTACTAAATCTAGGATAGGAATTATTAATTCTTTTATTGAAGGAATAGTTAGAAAAGGCATAATTGATTTACTTAATTTCTTTTCTATTTGGTTAATTAAAAAATCACTATAAAATTGATAGTATAAAAATTCTAATGATATTTTATTATTAGATCTTGGGAACAACGCAATAACATTACTGTGCAAAATTATTCTTTCAAAACCTTTCGTTGGTTTAAAGTAAGTTGGCTTAATATTATCGCCAATTTTAGCTATTATTAAACACTCTTTTTCTATTATATATTTTTCATATTTAGGATTATCTGATTCTATGTAATCTTTTATATTCACTTTAGAGAGATACACATCCAATATATTTCTTTCTAAATTTTCTATTTTAACAAAAGGAATTCCATCGCTTTTATTCACATCTTCTTTATCTATTGGAGCAGTCCCAGAAATTAGAATCATCAAATCATGTAAATACATTGCATTTCCTGAAAGCAATAGTTTTCTTACCTCAATTAACTCATTTGTATATTTTGCAGGACTGAGATTGTTTAGCTCTAATAAATGATCTATTTGAACTACTTGAACAAATGGATTATTTATAAATTCTTCAAAATAAAATTCAAGTATTTCATTAACATCAATGCCAACATAATTTGTGTTTTCAGGTAAATTAATGAATTTTATTTTTCCTTTTTGATTTAACGTTTTTGATTTATTTAAAACTAAAATAGAGGCTTTTCCATTGGTATAAGGTTTTAAAGCACCATTTGGCAAAGATATAACAGCTTCAATAAAATCGTTTTTTATCAGGATATTTCTAATTTGCTCATCAACACCTGTTTTAAATAAAAAACTTTCAGATACTGTAAATACAGCTTTTCCTTTTTCAGAAAGTTTTGAAATACTAAATAAAATAAAAGCTCCAAAGCTCTTTGCTCTTTTTGGAAA
Source organism: Flavobacterium sp. LC2016-13 (assembly GCF_009707955.1). GTDB lineage: Bacteria > Bacteroidota > Bacteroidia > Flavobacteriales > Flavobacteriaceae > Flavobacterium. Next base: position 295,961 of record NZ_WMDQ01000004.1, read on the forward strand.
ATTATAGTCTATTAGATGTAAGAATTCAATAAAATCATTCACACTAATTCCTTCCATAGGAAGATCTCCAATTATATAATCATATTTTCTATCATTATGTAATTGTTCAAAACAGTTTTCCGCATTTATAGATGATGAAAGGTCGCCATTCATAATTTGATTCATGAATGATATTTGAGCAATTCTATAATTTATTTCAGAACCATAAATTTCTATTTCTTTTGAAATTCTAAAAGCTTCTGTCAAGAAACCTCCTGTTCCACAGACAGGGTCATATAATCTCCCCTTTTTAGGATCAAGTATTTTTGACATTAATTCAATTATAGGTCTAGGAGTTCTAATTAATCTGGTTTTTAAGCTTTCTCCATTATTAATCTCTAAAATATATTCAAATGCTTTACCAAATTCTTCATCTTTAAAATCACGAGTATTAAATTCACTTAACGGTTTAAGTAATTTATCAATTTTACTTAATGAATTTATTTCTAATAACCCTCGAAGATCTTCAAATATTTTTGAATCAAGATGTCTAGATTCATTTGATTGATAATAATTAAAGTTATAATGGACATCATTATTAAAACGATATAAAAATTCATTACCACTTATCTTGTCTATATTTTTTAGATCGCTAAGCCTTTTATAATAAAATAATGCCGCAATAATAAATTCAAGATCTGAGATATTATATAATCCTTTTAAATTATTGCTTAAATCCCAATAAGAAAAAAGTAGATTACTCCACTTAAGGTTACTTGTTAAAATTACATATCCATTAATATTATGAAAAAGTTCAGAATATCTTAAAACTCTTAATCTTATCTGTGATCCAGTAAGCTTCTTAAAATCTTCTCTTATGTATAGATTTTCCTCATTAATTTCTTTTGCAATTTCATCAAATGTTAAAGGTACGTTCTTCTTATCTAATAGATATTTTATTGACTCATGTAACTTCATAATTTATATTCTCTTAAATAAATATTCATAAACGTAAGTAAAAATAATTACGAAAGAGAGTTTTTTTTGATTAATATTATTTCCTACAGCTAATATAGACAAAGATTTTTCTATAAACTTGAGGAAAACCGTAAACGAGATAATTTAGTATAATCAATTTTATAAAAACAAAAAAACCTCCCATTTCTGAGAGGTTTTCCATATCATTAAAAAATAAAAAAATTACATATTCCTTCTATACTGCCCGCCAACTTCAAACAATGCCGAAGTAATTTGCCCTAAAGAACAAACCTTTGTAGCTTCCATTAAATGGTCGAATAAGTTTTCGTTTTTAATCGCAGCTTCTTGTAATTTGTTTAAATGCTCGTTTACTTTTGCTTCGTGAAATTGGTGCAAATTATCCAGCATCGTAATTTGGTATTGTTTTTCTTCTTCGGTGGCGCGAATTACTTCTGCCGGAATTACCGTTGGCGAACCTTTTGAACTCAGGAATGTATTTACACCCACAATTGGGAAATCTCCGTTGTGTTTTAAGGTTTCATAATACAAACTTTCTTCCTGAATTTTAGATCTTTGGTACATGGTTTCCATTGCGCCAAGAACTCCGCCACGTTCTGTAATTCTGTCGAATTCCTGAAGAACCGCAGCTTCAACCAAATCAGTTAATTCTTCGATGATAAACGAACCTTGAATTGGGTTTTCGTTTTTCGCTAAACCTAATTCTTTATTGATAATCAACTGAATCGCCATTGCTCTACGAACAGATTCTTCTGTTGGTGTTGTAATCGCTTCGTCGTAAGCATTGGTGTGCAATGAATTACAGTTATCGTAAATAGCGTATAAAGCCTGTAAAGTCGTTCTAATATCATTAAAATCAATTTCCTGCGCGTGCAACGAACGTCCCGAAGTTTGAATATGATATTTTAGCATTTGCGCTCTTTCGTTGGCTCCGTATTTGTTTTTCATGGCTTTTGCCCAAATTTTACGCGCCACACGACCAATAACCGAATATTCAGGATCAACTCCATTTGAGAAGAAGAACGATAAATTTGGCCCAAAATCATTGATGCTCATTCCGCGGCTCAAATAATATTCCACGTAAGTGAAACCATTTGAAAGCGTAAATGCCAATTGCGTAATTGGGTTCGCGCCCGCCTCTGCAATATGATATCCTGAAATCGAAACCGAATAGAAATTACGAACGTTTTTAGTAATAAAATATTCCTGAACGTCGCCCATTAATCGCAAAGCAAATTCGGTTGAGAAAATACACGTATTCTGCGCCTGATCTTCTTTCAAAATATCGGCCTGAACCGTTCCACGAACTTGCGATAATGTTTTTACTTTTATGTCATTATAAACATCCAAAGGCAAAACCTGATCTCCGGTAACACCCAAAAGCATTAATCCTAAACCGTTGTTTCCTTCCGGCAAATCGCCTTGGTATTTTGGGCGTTCTGTTCCTTTTTCCTTATATATTTTGTTGATTTTAGCTTCAACTTCTTTTTCTAAATCATTCTCCTTAATATAATACTCACATTGCTGATCGATTGCTGCATTCATAAAGAAACCTAACAACATTGGCGCTGGCCCGTTTATCGTCATACTTACCGATGTTAAAGCATGAACCAAATCGAAACCTGAATACAGTTTTTTAGCATCATCCAAACAACAGATTGAAACTCCTGCATTTCCAATTTTTCCGTAAATATCAGGACGAATATCCGGATCGTTTCCGTATAAAGTTACACTATCAAAAGCGGTTGAAAGTCGTTTTGCAGGTAATCCTGCGCTTACATAATGAAAACGTTTGTTGGTTCTTTCCGGTCCTCCCTCGCCCGCAAACATTCTCGACGGATCTTCGCCTTCACGTTTAAACGGATACAATCCTGAAGCAAACGGAAATTCTCCTGGAACATTTTCCTGTAAATTCCAACGTAAAATATCGCCCCAAGCTTCATATTTAGGCAAAGCAATTTTCGGGATTTGTAAATGCGATAAACTTTCAGAATGTGTCGCAATCTTAATTTCTTTATCACGAACTTTAAACGAGTAAACCGGATTTTTGTATTTGGCAACCTTTTCATCCCAATTCAGGATAATTTCCCAATTGTACGGATCTAAATCCATTTTTACTTTATCAAACTGATTCAGTAAAAGATTTAAAAAGATTCTGTTTTCATCATGTGCTTCAGTTGCAGTTGGCAAAACAGTTGAATCGTCGATTCCTGCTTTATTAATTTGCGGAATTTTCCCAGAAACCGATTCAATCGTTTTAAAGATTCCGTATAATTTTTGCGCTACTTTTTGTTGCGAAAGTGCGCTTTCGTCATAACTTCTGTTGTTCTCTGCAATTTCAGATAAATAACGTGTTCTGTGTGGCGGAATCACGAAGATTTTCTCGCTCATTTCTTTCGTAATCTGAAAAGTCGATTTTAACTCAGAACTTGTTTTTTCGACTACTTTATCCATAATCGCTTTATAAAGCGTGTTCATTCCCGGATCATTAAACTGCGAAGCAATGGTTCCGAAAACCGGCATTTCATCAGGATTTTTATCCCATAAATTATGATTGCGCTGATATTGTTTTTTAACGTCACGAATCGCGTCTAATGCGCCTCTTTTATCAAACTTATTTAAAGCTACTAAATCAGCAAAATCAAGCATGTCGATTTTCTCCAATTGTGTTGCCGCTCCAAACTCCGGTGTCATTACATATAAGGATACATCAGAATGGTCCATAATCTCCGTATCCGATTGTCCGATTCCTGAAGTTTCCAGAATAATCAAATCGTATTTTGCGGCTTTTAAAACCTGAATCGCTTCGGCCACATATTTAGACAAAGCCAAATTAGACTGACGTGTCGCCAACGAACGCATATAAACACGTGGATTATTTATGGCATTCATTCTAATTCTGTCTCCTAAAAGTGCTCCTCCGGTTTTTCTCTTCGAAGGATCGACAGAAATTAATCCGATTGTTTTTTCTGGAAAATCAATTAAAAAGCGACGTACCAATTCATCAACCAAAGATGATTTTCCTGCTCCACCAGTTCCTGTAATTCCCAGAACCGGAATTTTAGAATTGGTGTTGTTTTCGTGAATTTTATCAAAAACAGGTTTTGCAATTTCGGGGAAATTTTCTGCCGCCGAAATCAAACGTGCAATTGCTGTTGGAATTTTATTTTCGATATGATCGATTTCTCCGTTTAACTGATCTCCAATTGGATAATCCGAACGTTCTACCAAATCATTAATCATTCCCTGTAAACCTAAAGAACGGCCATCATCCGGAGAATAAATTCTGGTAATACCATATTCATGCAATTCTGAAATTTCGCTTGGCAGAATCACGCCGCCGCCGCCGCCAAAAATTTTGATATGCCCCGCTCCTTTTTCATGAAGCAAGTCATACATATATTTAAAGTACTCATTATGTCCGCCTTGGTACGATGTCATTGCAATTGCATTTGCATCTTCCTGAATAGCAGTATTTACCACTTCTTCGACACTACGATCGTGCCCCAGGTGAATTACCTCTACTCCGGTTGACTGAATAATGCGTCGCATGATATTAATTGCCGCGTCATGCCCGTCAAACAGTGATGCCGCAGTAACGATTCTTACTTTATTTTTAGGAATATATGGTTTTTGTTGTTCCATTTTATGAATATGATAATTTTAAGGGAGCAATTTACAAAATATTATAATATTTGGTTCTCGATCTTTCTTTTTGTTCATAAAAAAAATAATCTTTTTTTTATCTCAAGGGGTAACATTTTAGTTCCTTATCTGATTTATCTTATATAAGTCTTATAGAAATGTTAGCAACATGGCAATTTTGAAATATTTAAATTAAATACAACAACTTGTTTTCCAGCACTCTAAAGTAATTTAGCAATGTAGAAATGCCCCAAATTTTTACCCAAAACTTTCCTACCTAAAAAAGTATCACGTAAAAATTTAAAAAAATGAAAACATTATATCCATTCGCCATAATTATAGCTTCAAGCTTCTTTTTATCATCTTTCAACAGAACAGAAAACGACATACGTTCTTTTGAAAAAACTTCAACTATTGGAGCCGTTTATAACTCAGATTCTGATAATTTGGAGGAAGCTTCGAATCAATTCTTTAAAAGATATTCGGATTTAAAAAAATATAAATCTGATGTCATGTCTTTATACAAAAACAGAACTTTGGGAACTATTTGGTTTGATGAAGATGAGATCAATGAATTTGGTTCTGTTTTATACGAAAAAGCAAAAAAAACAAATGATCTTACTATTCCTTATCAAAAAGAAATTGACGCGCTTTTTTCTTCATCAGAAACAAAGCTATCCAAAACAGATGCTGATATGCTTTTAAGTTCTTTGTATATTATTTATGCTCAAAAAAGTAATTCAGATTCTAAGAAAAAAATATCTTATGATGATTCATTAAAAGATTTCCTGAACTACAGCACTATCGAAAAAGCAACTGCTTCAACAACCGAAAATGTTAAAGTAGAATACGATCAATATTACAAATTACAAGACGTTCTTAAAAAATATAAAAAATTAGACCACTCAAATAAATGGAAAACTATTGTTCCTGAAGAAGTACCATATAAAGATTTACGTCCGGATGCTGTTTCCAGTACGATATCACAAGTCAGAACTCGTTTATATTTATTAGGCGATTTAAAAAATGACTCTCAAAGTAATGTTTACGATCGTGAATTGATGGATGCTGTAATGAAATACAAAGTTCGCAACGGGTTTAAACCTAATTATATTTTATCTGAAGATCATATTAAAGAAATGAATGTGCCGCTTTCTGATAAAATCGAAACATTAAAACTGAACATGGAAAGATGTCGTGCTATTTCTGCTCAAATTGCCGGCAGCGATGAGTATGTGTTGGTAAATATTCCTTCGTATGAATTGTTTTATGTTAAAAATGGAAAAGTAGAATTAGTTTCGAATGTATTTGTTGGTGCACCATTAACTAAAACAACAATTTTTAACGGTGAAATTGACAGAATCGTTTTCAGCCCATATTGGACAGTTCCACAAAGTATTGTAAACAATGAATTAAAAAGTAAAATAGCTGCAGATAAAAATTATTTGGCTGAAAAAAATATGGAAATTGTAAATGGTCAGGTAAGACAAAAACCAGGGCCGGACAACTCTTTAGGATTGGTGAAATTCATGTTTCCAAACCCGGATGATATTTATTTACACGATACCCCATCTAAAACTTTATTTGATTTTGAAAAAAGAACTTTTAGCCATGGTTGTATAAACGTACAAAAAGCAAAAGAATTAGCTGTTGCAATGCTTAAAGATTATCCGGAATGGACTCAGGATAAAATTGATAAAGCGATGGCTGGTGAAAAAGAAAACAGCTTTAAATTAGCTAAAAAAGTTCCAATCTTTATTTCGTATTTTACTTCTTTGGTAAATGAAAATGGCGAAATTGGGTTCTTTCAGGATGTTTATGAAAGAGATAATGAATTAAATACTTTATCTACAAAAGCTATTTCTTCAAATTAATCCCAAAACATTCAATAACGTGTTTGGTAAATGACTTTTAAATAAATTAAATTTTTATAGGGTAATTTTAGATTTGATCTAAAATTACCTTTTTTTATGCAACTGTAAATCAACCTTAATCTATTTAATACAAATAAATTACGCGATTTCAAAAACACCTTAACTTATTAATCTAAAACCTTTTAGAGGTAAAAATAAAACTAAAATCATCGGACATTTGCATCATAATAATACCACTATTTTTTTAATTAAAAATTGATTATCATGAAAACAGAAAATATCGAAGGATTAACACTTTTTGAAATAAACTTATTGATTCAACAAGGCGGAAGATTTGTAATGTTTCCCAATTTAATGACCAAGTTAAAAAGTTCAACTATCTATTTTGTTCGCCCCGAAGAAAAAATACGCAAATATGCACTAAAGCATTTTTTAAAGAATTTTGCAAACGGTTGGCGTACTTTTCCTTTAAGACCCTTTTATGCCTCAAAGTCTTTATTTTATTTAGCCATTGGCGGTAGAGATTACACCCACAATATACTGGCAGATTTAAAACAAATAAATCCGGTTTACAATCCTAACTTATATTGCCTACAATACATTTAACACCCTTTTTGCCCTAACCTATAATTATTATACCTTTTTTAGGTAATCATTCAAATGAGTTAAAAAGAAATTTGCGGGATTTTTCTATGAAAGTCGCAATCAATTTTTAACTCATTTACATATGAAAAAAAACATTCTTTTTTTAAGTTTTGCTTTAATCCTCTTATCTTCCTGTAACAAGAAATCTGTTCCTGCAGATAATTCAACTACTTCTCAAGAAACCTTTACACATCCTAAAGCACCAAAAGCACAAGGTACTCCACGCATATTATTTATAGGAAATAGCCACACAGAATATTTTGTAAGCACGCCTATATTATTTAGTGAACTTTGTAAAGCCAATAATCAACTTATGGATATTGATCAATTAATTACAATGGGTGTTTCTATTGATGAAATTTATGCTGATCATGAAGCTGAAGCTGAACAAAATTTTGCTGAAACAGACAAAGATGGAAATTATTATGATTACGTAATCATTCAGGAATCAACTCCGGTTGCAATTGCAGAACCGGACAGATATCAGGAAAATGTAAAAATGATTGTTAAAGAAATACATAAAAATAGTCCGGATGCGGCACTTTACATATACGAAGGAATGTCTCCAATTGCATTTACTGATCCTGATTACAAAGAATATTATGATGAAATGCGCAACAACGCGATTTCAGTAATGAAAAATACTAAAAATGCCGGCTTATTAAGAGTTGGCGATGCTGTTAATGATGCCTATAACGGAAAAAATGGTTATAAATATTTAGTTGGAAATAAGGATAACCTACGTTATGGACAAAATACATTACACCTTTTAAACGATGGAGGTTTTATGCAGGCTGTTTTACTTTATGCTACTATTTTTGATAAAAAACCAAGCATTCCAACAGAACTTACTTTGAGTACAGGAACCGGAGACAATGACGACATGAAAAAACAAGACGTTAACAAAGCAATAAGTAACCCTAAGGCTTTAGAAGAAATTGCTTTTAGCAATCGATAAATCTTAACACACAAAAATTAAAAATCATCTTATAAATTATAAGGTGATTTTTTTTATAAGATAAGTACGTATTTCTTTGCATAAAATAGTTTCCGTTTGATTTGAAAATTAATATCTTTCAGAAAATTAACTTTAATCAAAAACTAATTTCTTTATGAATGATGATTATCAACCTAAAAAAAGCTGGTGGGACAGAAACTGGAAATGGTTTGTACCAACTGGTTGTTTGAGTTTATTGGTGCTTTTTGGTTTATTTATTGCCGGCATTTTCTTTGGAGTTACTTCAATGATGACAGAATCTGATGCTTATAAAGGCGCTTTAACTGAAGTTAAAAACAATAAAGAAGTAAAAGAAAAACTAGGAAGTCCGATTGAAGGAGACGGAATGGTTTCAGGAAGTATTAATATGAGCAATGATACTGGCAATTGTGATTTACAGATTCCGATAAAAGGGCCAAAAGGAAAAGCAACTTTATTTGTTGTTGCCGTGAAAAAAGGAAAATGGAAATACAACGAATTATCGGTTTATATTGATGCAACCGATGATGAAATTGATTTGTTAGAGAAATGAAAATATTGCTATTTTTATCCTTAATTTTTCTTCATTGCACTTTTGGATTCGCTCAATCTGATTCAAAATATGCTTTTTATGCCAGTAAAATAACATCATTTTCAAAACCGTTTAGAATCTTATCTCAAAACGTTGATGCAGTCGGAAATGGCACTGTCGAATTTACAAACGCAAAGAAACAAATACTTCGTTTTCGATTATACAATCACAAAGTCAAGGAAGCACTTTGTAAAATCGCTTTTGAAATATTTTATTATGAAAAAAATTATTTGAAAAAAATTGAATCGCTTGATATAAATGGAAATCTAATTGGGTGTAATTTAAAACAATACGGAGAAGCTATTACAGAATTTATCATCGAAAAACCAGGTTTATACCTGAAAAAAAAGAAACTAATCGATGATGCTGAAGGAAACATTGATATGAAAGATGACAGTAAGGAAAAAATCATCAGAATAAAATTATTCGATGTCAATAATCTTCAAATTATACAAAAAGAACCTGCTTATATTTCAAGCAAAACCTATTATGATAATTCAAATAGAATGTATTGGCCGTGATCTGAAATTTTCATGCGCAAAGATTAATACAAAATTACATTCAAAGCTACGATATTATGAATTGGAATAACGGAATGGGATATATTCGCTATATTATTTTACCTAATGGCAACTGGCAACAAATACTGGCTGATAGTTATAATACCGAAACTGTTACAATTAAAATAAAACAAAATAAAAATTTTATTGACAGATTTGATGCGTGCATTTTTAAACTAATATCCGCTCGTGCACACCATATATTTTATCAAACCGAATCTTTTGGAACTATTTTAATGGATAACGTATCGATTGGATTGGAGAAGTTTTGCATAGCTTATTCTAAACAATCTGATGGTGAAGTTATAGTTTTAAAAGGACATTCGGATTGTTTTGACCTTTATGATATCGAAATATACAAAAATGGAAAATTGGTACGTAAAAGCATTAATATTGGTAAAAAATTATATAATAGTGCATCCGAAATATTAAAACCTATGTATGCATCTTATGCAAATACAGAAATTGGGCAACCAACTATTTATGAAGAACTGCCGTACTTATTACCATTTTTAAATCATTTTGGGTGGACAGAAGAACTTATGGATCAAAAAAAATGGCAAATGGCAACCACTAATCTGGATTAAAATAATAAGGTTTTTTAAATCATTATTTCTTTTCAGAATACGCTCTTTTCTTAAAAAAACGAAGACGTCTGAACCTAGCCCTGATAGCAGTGGAAATCCTTTTGTGCCGGGGTTCGGCATAAAAGATTGGAACGAATAGCAGGACTATTGTTAATTATAACAAAATATTTCTGCTCCTCAAATAAAATTGTGGCTTTGTTTTTGAATAAGTAGTATTTTTGAAACTTATATAAACCCCCATCTCATGAAAAAGATTTTAATTCTGTCTCTATTGTTGTGCCTAAGTTCTCATGCTCAGGTAAGAGAAACTTTAGCTCAAAAACTATCAAAATTATCTACTAAACTTTCAGGAGTTGGTGGCGTTGATATTGCCTCAGGACTTAAAGAAGCATTAAACAAAGGAATTACCGAGCAAGTGAGTAAATTAACCGCAGTTGATGGTTTTTATAAAAATGAAGCGGTAAAAATTCTAATGCCGGAAGAATTACAAAAAGTAGATGCTACTTTAAGAAAAGTTGGACTTAGCTCTCTTGCTGATGAAGGAATAAAAGCTTTAAATCGTGCTGCAGAAGATGCGGTAAAAGAAGCAACTCCGATATTTGTTACGGCTGTAAAAAATATGTCTTTTACAGATGCTAAAAATATCTTGTTAGGAAATGACAGTGCTGCAACTACTTATCTGCAAGGAAATACAACTACGTCTTTGTACGGAAAATTTAATCCGGTGATAAAAACATCATTCGAAAAAGTTGGTGCCGATGTTATTTGGACAAAAATCATTAATAAATACAATACAATTCCGTTAGTAAAAAAGGTAAATCCTGATTTAACGGATTATACAACAACACAAGCTTTGGCAGGAGTTTTTAAAATGATTGCTGTTGAAGAAAAAGATATCCGTAATAACATTAGTGCAAGAACAACTCCGTTATTAAAAAGTGTTTTTGCTATGCAGGACGGAAAATAGTATTTTTTCGTTTAACTGTTTAATCGTTTAGTTGTGTAATCGGAAATTGCGGTTAAAACATTTAAGCGATTAAACAGATAAACTATTAACCGATTAACCAATACAACCAAAATGCAAAAAATAACGATCCTCATTCATTGCAAAGACCAAAAAGGAATTATTGCCGCAGTGACTACTTTTATTGCTAAAGTTGAAGGAAATATTACTTACATTGATCAACATGTTGATGTTGAGCAAAATGTATTTTTTATGCGATTAGAATGTGAGCTAACCAATCACAATATTACGATCGAAAGCTTAAAAAATGATTTTGACCAAACCATTGCAGCTGATTTTGATATGTCATGGGATTTGTACAATCAGGAACAAAAACCAAAAATGGCATTGTTTGTATCGAAATACGATCATTGTTTGTTTGATATTTTAGGACGTTACAGCGCAGGGGAATTAAATGTTGAAATTCCGGTAATTATTAGCAATCATAACGATTTAAGATCTATTGCCGAACGTTTTGATATTCCGTTTCATTGTGTTCCTTTTACAAAAGACAATAAAGAAGAAGGTGAAGCCAAACAAATTGAATTACTGAAAAAATATCAGATCAATTTTATTGTTTTGGCGCGTTATATGCAAATCATTACACCAAAATTAATATCACTTTACGAGAATAAAATTATCAATATCCATCATTCGTTTTTACCGGCATTTCCGGGTGCAAAACCTTATCATTCAGCTTTTAAACGCGGTGTGAAAATTATTGGCGCAACAAGTCATTATGTTACGGCAGAATTAGACGAAGGCCCGATTATCGAACAGGATATTGCCAGAGTTTCGCACATTCATTCTGTTGATGATTTTATCATGAAAGGAAGAGATTTAGAGCGTATTGTTTTAGCAAGAGCTATAAAATTGCATGCAGAACGTAAAACAATGGTTTACAGTAATAAAACGGTTGTTTTTTCTTAGTTTTTTTAAGGTTCAAAGTAGCAAAGGTTCAGAGGAACAAAGGTTTTCTTAAAATAAAAAACCCGACAGATTTTTAAAATCTGTCGGGTTTACTTTTAAATTCAAAATTCAGAAGCTTTGAACTTATGCGCCTCTGCTACTTTGAACCTATAAAAAAACTTATCTCACTTCGATTAATAATCTTGGGTCAGAAAAATTATTTACTTCGTCCATTGTTAATCCTAAAGCGTTTGCTACGCCTTCGCCGTATGCAGGATCAGCTTTGAAACAATTTCTGATATGGCGAATCTGAATAAATTTCTGTGCGCCTCCTACTTGTCCGGCTGTATTTTTAAACAAAAGTTGTTTTTTCTCTTCTGTCAATAAACGGAATAATAATCCAGGCTGAGTGAAATAATCATTATCATCATCTCTGAAATTATGTGCATACGCATCGCCATGAAGTTTCAATGGCGGTTCTTTAAATTCAAGTTGTTCCTGCAATTCTCCAAAACTATTTGGTTCGTAATGTTTTTTAGATCCGTTATTTCCATCAACACGCATTGCTCCGTCTCTATGGAATGTATTATAAGGACATCTTGATGAGTTTACCGGAATTTGAAAATTGTTAACTCCCAAACGATATCTATGGGCATCTCCATAAGAAAACAAACGCGCTTGCAGCATTTTATCTGGTGAGAAACTAACTCCGGGAGGAACATGCGCCGGATTAAAAGCTGCCTGCTCTACCTCTGCAAAATAGTTCTCTGGATTTTTGTTTAATTCGAATTCTCCAACCGGGATTAACGGGAAATCGCTTTTTAACCAAACTTTAGTTAAATCAAAAGGATGAAAACGGTAATTCTCAGCTTGTTCTTCTGTCATGATTTGAACGAACATTTTCCATTTTGGAAAGTTTCCTTCCTCAATAGCATCAAATAAATCTCTTTGATGGCTTTCTCTGTCGCCTCCCACTAATTTTGCAGCTTCTTCGTCAGAAAGATTGTCGATTCCTTGTTGTGTTACAAAATGAAACTTCACATAATGTCTTTCATTTTGATGATTTATAAAACTAAAAGTATGGCTTCCAAATCCGTGCATTTGTCTGTACGATTTCGGGATTCCGCGATCACTCATTACAATAGTAATTTGGTGTAAAGCTTCGGGTAATAAAGTCCAAAAATCCCAGTTGTTATCAGCACTTCGCAAATTGGTTTTTGGATCACGTTTTACGGCATGATTTAAGTCCGGAAATTTCATTGGATCACGGAAAAAGAATACCGGAGTATTATTTCCTACCAAATCCCAATTTCCTTCGTTAGTATAAAATTTTAAAGCAAAACCACGAATATCTCTTTCGGCATCAGCAGCACCTCTTTCACCTGCAACAGTTGAAAAACGAGCGAACATTTCTGTTTTTTTTCCAATTTCAGAAAATATGTCAGCTCTGGTATATTTTGTAATATCATGAGTTACAGTAAAAGTACCGTAAGCTCCAGAACCTTTTGCATGCATTCTTCGTTCCGGAATTACTTCACGATCAAAATGTGCCATTTTTTCTAAGAACCAAAAATCTTGTAATAAAACGGGTCCTCTTGGACCTGCAGTTTGAATGTTTTGATTGTCTGGAACGGGAGTTCCTGTTGCAGTTGTTAATTTTTTGTTTGAATCCATATTGCTGATTTTTAATGTTTTATCAAATATACGAAGATATCTTTATCATATTCATAAACAAAATTGATTGTTATTATGTTTTAATAATCAAAAGTTATTTAACGTTGCTGAAAGCTCAGAATGCAGTCTTAAAAAATCTTAACTTACTTCCAACAAAGTAATAACAAAACCTTAACAGCAAAGCGTTCATATATGACGGATCTTTGTAGTGTAATAAACTGGTTATTTATTATTTTGGTTTTGGTTAGTTAAATGATGCCGGCGTCTTCGAGATGCCGGCATTCTTTTTTTATACTATTTTGGTTTCATGTTTGAGGTTTTCTTTGTTTCAGGTTGCTTACTTTGAGTTTAGTTTTACCGCAAAGAGCGTGAAGATTTTTCGCAAAGGTTCGCAAAGTTTATACACAAAGCTTTACGAACTTTGTTTTTATAAAACTTCACATACAAAAAACCTTCGCGCTCTTTGCGGATAAATAACATTCCTACAACTTAAAACCTGAAACAAAGAAAACCTGAAACAAAATCATCCTCATTTTGGATACAACTACACGAGATTTAGATACTTTATAAAAGTAAAAACGGCAGATCTTTGCTATATCAATTTTAATCTAAAAAATCACATAGCACTTATGAGTACGATACAAAAATTTAAATTAGGAAATCAAGGACTTATTGTTCCTAATATTGGTTTAGGATGCATGGGAATGACACAGATTGCCGGAATGGATATTTATGGCAAAGCCGATGAAAAAGAAGCAATCGCTACTATTCATCGTTCTCTTGAATTAGGAGGGAATTTTCTTGACACAGCAGATTTATACGGACCATTACATAACGAGAGATTAATTGCCAAAGCTATAAAAGGCAATCGTAATGCGTATACTATTGCAACTAAATTTGGTTACGAAATTGATGACAGCGAACAGCTTACATGGCAATTTAATGGTAAAAAAGAATATGTAAAAAAAGCTGTAGAACGTTCTTTAAAAAACTTAGGAACTGATTTTATCGACTTATATTATTTACATCGCTTAGATCCTAATACGCCAATTGAAGAAACGGTACAAGCTATGGCAGATTTAGTTAAAGAAGGAAAAGTTGGCTATATAGGATTATCTGAAGTTTCATCTGAAACGATTCGCAAGGCACATAAAATTCATCCTCTAACTGCCGTTCAAACAGAATATTCTTTATTCGAAAGAACTGTTGAAGAATCCGGCATTTTAGATACTTTAAACGAATTAGAAATTGGTTTTGTAGCCTATTCACCACTTGGCAGAGGTTTTATTTCCGGAGATATTAAAACTGCTGATGACTTTGCTGAAAATGATTTTAGAAGATCGATTCCTCGTTTTCAAGGAGAACAATTCCAAAAGAATATCGAATTAGTAAACGAAATCAAAAAACTCGCAGAAGAAAAACAAATTACCGCATCTCAGTTGGCACTTGCATGGATTGCTTCAAAAAACATTTTAGCAATTCCGGGAACAAAACGTGTAAAATATGTAGAACAAAACATTGCCGCTGCACAAATGGTTTTAACTCAGAATGAAATGAACCGACTGGAAAAAATTATTCCGCTTGGTACACAAACAGGTGCACGATACGACGAAGCTAATATGGCTGGCATCGATCAATAAAGACTTCGACTTCGCTCAGCCTGACAGCAATTATCATCCAGAGTGTGTTGAAAGTAATGAGAATACAAATGATTAATACTCAGGAAAAGTTATCTTTACGATAGCTTTTCCTTTTTATCTATTTCTTTAAATATTTGTTATGAAAAAAGAAGTTCATATTCCATATACAATTCAATCTATTTCAGAATTACATTCTTTGCTTAAAATTCCAAAACCGGAGCATCCGTTGGTCAGTTTTGTGGATTTAAGTAAAATAAGTTGTCATTTTGATGATAATTTAAAAAGCGTAATCTACTCTTTCTATACCGTTTGCATCAAAAAAGGGTTTACCGGAAAAATGAAATACGGACAAAATTTTTATGATTTTGATGAAGGCGTAATGACTTTTATGTCGCCTGGTCAGGTAATTTCAACTGAAGTTAGTGTTGATACTGCCGTTTATGGCGCTATGCTTGTTGTTCATCCTGACTTTATTCAAAATTATACTTTGGCTAAAAAAATTAAAGAATACGGTTATTTCTCTTATTCTGTAAATGAGGCTTTGCATCTTTCTGAAAAGGAACAAACGATGATTACAGGAATTATGAAAAATATTGAGCAGGAATATTGTTCTTCAATTGATGCTTTTAGTCAGGATGTAATGATTTCGCATATCGAATTGCTTCTTAATTATTGCAACCGTTTTTACAACCGTCAATTCATTACCAGAAAAAGTGCTAATAATACGCTTTTAACTAATCTGGAAAATCTTTTATCTGATTATTTTGAAGGAGACAAAGTGCAAAAATTTGGTTTACCAACGGTAGCTTATCTTTCTGATGAATTGAATGTTTCACCTAATTATTTGAGTGATATGCTGCGTTCACTGACAGGACAAAGTACACAGCATCATATTCACAATAAAATTATAGAAAAAGCAAAAGAACTGCTTACAACAACATCGTTAAGTGTGAGCGAAACTGCTTTTCAATTAGGATTTGAATATCCGCAGTCTTTTAATAAGCTATTTAAAAGCAAAACCAATGTTTCGCCTTTAGAATTCAGAAGTTCGTTTAATTAATTTTTTAATCTTTCGTGAAGCAATTTAAAATAAGTGAAAGCTTTTAATAATCGGCTGCCGTGCCAAGAGAACATTTCGCCATCGACGAAAATTGTTTTGGCGTGATGCGTAAAACGTCCAATTTCAAAAGCATCTTCTTCTTTAAAAGGATACGGTTCTGAAGAAAGAAAAACCAAATCAGGATCGCCTTCTAAACGCATTTTTTTAAGCTCGATTTCAGGATAACGGCCTTTTTCTGAATAGATATTCTCAAAGTGGTTTAGCTTTAATAACTCATTAATATAAGTGTCATTTCCGGCAACCATATAAGGATTCTTCCAAATAAAATAAGCTGCTTTTTTTATGGATATATCCTGAATATATTTTTTGAAATCGCTCAGGGCAAAAGTTAATTTGTCATTCCATTTTTGAGCTTCGGTCCTGCAATTGAATAATTGTCCAAAATCTGAAATCATCTGAAAATTATCTTCAATAGAAACGATATTGGTAACCCAAACCGGGCAAATTTCACTTAATTGATTTACAATTTCTTCGGTGTTTTCTTCTTTATTACAAATGATAATATCGGGTTGTAATAATTTTATTTTTTCAAAATGAATTTTCTTCGTTCCGCCAACAATCTTCCTGGTAGATTTTAAATAATACGGATGTACACAAAACTTGGTGATACCAATTATTTTATCTTCTAAACCTAAATCACATAACAATTCCGTTTGAGAAGGAACTAATGAAATAATACGTTTTGGAGCCGTCTCAAAAGAATGTAAAGTGCCTAATTGGTCTTTGATTTGTTTCATTAAATTTTTGTTTCAGGTTTTCTTTGTTTTAGGTTTCAGATTATTGGATTGTGTTTTTCTACCACAGAGTTGCACAAAGTTTTTTCACAGAGATAAACAGATCTAATATTTAAAAAAAACTTTGTGCAACTCTGTGGTAAAACTAAGTTCAAAGTAAAGCAACCTGAAATCTTAAACCTGAAACTTTAAACTTAAAATACTTTCCATTTCTTTTTGAACTGATAAAGCCTCTTCCCTGGCTTTTTCTGCAAAGTCAGTTCCTTTTGAAGCGTAGATAATCGCTCTTGCTGAATTTACCAATAATCCAACTTTATCATTTAATCCGTATTGGCAAACTTCAGATAAACTTCCGCCTTGAGCGCCAATTCCTGGAACTAATAAAAAACTATCGGGAACAATTTTTCTGATATCTGCGAAATACTCCGCTTTGGTTGCGCCTACAACGTACATTAAATTATGGCTGTTTTTCCAGCTTTTAGAAGTTTCCAAAACTTGTTTGTATAATTCTGTTCCGTTTGTTGTTAAGGTTTGAAAATCAAAAGCGCCTTCATTCGATGTTAAACCTAATAAAATGGTGTGTTTATTCTCGAAGGCTAGAAAAGGTTCTACAGAATCTTTTCCCATATAAGGTGCAACGGTTACACTATCAAAATTTAAATCTTCTAAAAAAGCTTTTGCATACATCGTTGAAGTATTTCCGATATCGCCACGTTTTGCATCGGCAATAGTAAAAATTTGAGGAAACTTTTCATTGATATAATTGATTGTTTTTTGCAACGAAATCCAACCTTTTAAACCATACGCTTCATAAAAAGCCGTATTGGGTTTATAAGCAACTGTAAGATCCTGAGTCGCATCAATAATAGCTTTATTGAATTCAAAAATAGGATCTTCGGTTTCTAATAAATGGGATGGAATTTTAGTTAAATCAGGATCCAGGCCTACGCATAAAAATGATTTTTTTTGAAGAATTTGTTCGTGTAGTTGTTGTGTTGTCATATTGTATTTTGCTAGTGCGGCAAAATTACAAATAATATTATTGGTTTACGAATTTGATCAAACATTGAATTGATGTAACATCATCAATAAATTATGTAAGATTTAAAGTTTATTGCTTCTTTAAATTTGTAATAAACCCTAAAATAACAAGAATTATGAGCCCAAATATTGGAATTACACCAAAAAACTTAAAGAAAAGCGCCACTATATTAGCCACGATTTTATCTAACGAAATGACCTTATATGTAAAAACGAGAAAGTTTCACTGGAATATTTCAGGAAACAGTTTTATGGAATTACATAAATTATTTGAAGATCAATACAGGGTTTTAGAAAACAATATTGATGAGGTTGCAGAACGCATTAGCCAATTGGGCGAAAAAACAATTGGTACCATGAAGGAGTTTATTGACAACTCTACGCTAAAAGAATCTCCAAAAGAATATGCATCGCAAAAACATATGCTGGAGGAACTTTTAGAAAATCACGAACAATTGGTAACGGAGTTTAGAGAATATATTCCGGTTTTTGAAACGGAAGCCAACGATATTGGTTCTGCTGATTTTGTTACGGGCTTATTGCAACAGCACGAAAAAATGGCCTGGATTTTACGCCGTTATCAGGTATAAAAGTTTAAAATGTGAATTATACAACAATCCGAAAAATTGATATAACAGACCAGAAAGGATTAATTCGCAACTTTACAATACTATTAATTACTAAATAAATCGATCATGAATACTACAGAGATAAAAGGAAATTGGAATGAGTTAAAAGGGAAATTAAAACAAAAATACGCTGATCTAACAGATGATGATCTAATGTATGCTGAAGGAAGAGAAGACGAAATGTACGGAAAACTTCAACAAAAATTAGGTAAGACTAAAGAAGAATTTCATCAATTGTTATCGGATTTGTAATCCTTTTTGACCCAATCAAGATACCGTCTAAAATTTTAAACTTAGACGGTATTTTTTGATTTAGTCATGCAATGTTTTCTTATCAATAAAATTTTAATTTAATAGAATCACCACCATAACCAAAAAAAAATTAATTATCTTTAACCCTATTTTTAATCCTATGAAACTATTTATAAAGTTTGACATCAACACAATTTGTTCTCTTTTTTTGAAAGAAAAATTAGAAGAACAGAACTTGAATTTTTCCACATTGGGTTTTGGCGAAATTGAACTAGATGAAAATCTGAGTGTTGAAGCGCTGGAAACTTTAAAAAATAATCTGAACCCGTTTGGTTTTGAGGTTGTAGAAAACCAAAAAAGCGTTTTGGTACAAAAAATCAAAGATGCTATTATCGAACTGGTTTATATGGATGACAATAATAATTTTAAAAGTTCCGTATTTTTAGCTGAGAAATTAAATCATAGTTACGGTTATTTATCCAATGTTTTTTCGGAAGTAACCTACTCTTCTATTGAAAATTTCATCATCTTGCAAAAAATAGAAAGAGCCAAACAATTGATGCTTGTCAATGAAATGAGTTTGACCGAAATTGCGTTTTTACTTAATTATTCGAGTGTTGCGCATTTGAGTACACAGTTTAAAAACACAACGGGAATTACGCCATCGGCTTTTCAGAGAATTATTAAAAAAAGAAGAGAAAATTTAAAATAAGATAAAAACCAAATACCTTAAAATTCAATGCAAAAAAACGCATTACACATTTTACTCGCCGATGACGATGAAGATGACCGCTTATTTTTTAAAGATGCCTTTGAAGAAGTGAGAGTTCAAACTAAAGTTACATTTGTTCATGACGGTCTTCAACTCATGGAACATTTACTGACTCCTGATGTCAAATTACCGGATATTTTATTCCTGGATTTGAACATGCCGAAAAAAACGGGTAAAGAATGTTTGATTGAAATCAAAAAAACAGAGCATCTTAAAAATATCATTATCGCGATCTATTCTACTTCATCATCTGAAGAAGATATTGAGGACACTTTTATTGAAGGTGCAAATATCTATATCAAAAAACCAAGTGATTTTAATACCTTGAAGAAAATTATTAATGAAGTCGTTACTTTAAATTGGCACTATCATACATCAGGTCTAAACCGTGATAATTTCTTGCTGCGCTTAAAATAATGATTTATAATGAAATGGATACCAAGGTTTAATTCTTCAAACTCGCTGAGAGTTATTTTTGTAATCGCAGTTTTCATTCTGTTATTTCTTTCTTCTATTGCATACAAACACAATCAGGATTTAAACGAATCCAGTAAATTGGTAATGCATACTTATGAAATAAACATTCAATTAGAACGACTAATGTCGGCAATAAAGGATGCAGAGACAGGTCAGCGTGGTTATATAATTACACACAACAGCCGTTTTTTAACTCCTTATATTTATTCTCGCGACAAGGTAAATACTTCATTTATTACTTTAAAAAAGCTTACCGCAGATAATCCGAAGCAACAACAAAACCTTCAGAAATTATTCAAATTAATTACGCAGCGTTTTACTTCTTTCGAAAACTGCTTTAAATACAGCAACCCTAAAACATATGATAAAAGGAAACTTGACAATCATATGTTTGGGGGGCGAATTTTAATGGAAAATATTCGTTTTCAGGTCGATGAAATGAATGACATTGAAAAAAAATACCTTCAAAAGAGATTAAAAATCTACGATCAGGAAATCTCTTTAAGCCCACTTTTCTCTATTTCTTTATTTTTAGCCGCTTTATTTTTTATTCTTCTTGCTTACAGACAAATTAGCAAAGACATTCAGCGTCTTAAAATATTCAACAAAAGACTTTTAATTTCTTCCCGATTAATGGCAGAATCTGAAGTTATTGGTAAATTCAGTACCTGGCAATGGGATTTGGATACCAATAAAATTGATTATTCAGACAACCAATATCGTTTGCTGGGTTATAAACCACGTGCTTTTGTTCCTGATAAAGAATCTTTTTTAGATTTTGTTCATCCAGATGATAAAGAAGCCATTTCTAAATCGATGGAAAACATCATCGAAAAAAAACATTTACCTTTTATTTATTATAAGATTGCACTTCCAAGTCAAGAAATCAGATATTTTAAATCGACTGGTAAATTATTAACAGACCAACAAGGAAGTAAAATTCTGCTGGGAATCAATTTTGATATTACTGACGAACATTTATTAAATATAGAACTTCAGGAACGTAATAGAGAACTTGAAAAAAGCAATAAAGAGCTGGCTTCTTTCAATCATGTTGCAAGTCACGATTTGCAGGAACCGCTTCGAAAAATTCAAACATTTATTTCAAGGGTTTCTGATGCTGATAAAGCTGTTTTATCTGACAGCGCCAAAGATTATATTACCAAAATTGAAGTTTCGGCAAAAAGAATGCGTGTTTTAATTGATGATTTACTTTTATTTTCAAGAACAAATACAACTAAAAAAGAATTCATAAAATCGAATTTGAATGAGTTGTTTGAAAATGCAAAATCTGAATTAACAGAAATCATTGATGAAAAAAAAGCAATTATTATAACTTCAAAACTGCCAAAGCTTGAAGTTATTCCATATCAAATAGAACAGCTTTTTATAAATCTCATTGGAAATTCTTTAAAATACAATCGACAAAATATTGTTCCCGAAATTTCGATTGAATGTGAAAAAATTCATTCGACAGAATATCCGGATTTATTAGATCAGAATATTAAAAAATTCTACAAGATGTCATTTACTGATAACGGAATGGGTTTTGATCCTCAGTTTAAAGAAAACATATTTGTATTATTTCAACGCCTGCATTCTAAAACAGATTATCCGGGCACGGGAATTGGTCTTGCCATTTGCAAAAAAATTGTAGAAAACCACAAAGGCAACATTATAGCCGACAGCAAGCCTAATGAAGGCTCAGTTTTTACTGTTTTTCTTCCTGAATAAAATCTCAAAAAAACTACCTATTAAACGTTATATAAATCCATTATGGGAATTATATAACGTTTCTTTTTTATGCTGTAAAGAAATTTCTTCCAATCGTTAGCATCTTTGTAATGTAATACTTTAACAAGTAATTAATGAGAACAATGCCGCTATTAAGAGCACCAATTTTAAGAGTTTTTTTTTTATTGATCATCCTTTGCACTTCATCCTGCAAAAAAAATAATCCGATAGAAAACAACTTAAAAAACCAAACTTTTAATGTGGATGACAAAGAACAAATGGAAGCTTATTTTTTTATTGCGACGGCAACATTAACTAACTCCATTATTTCGAAAAGTCTTATTGCTCAGCAAAAAACTTCAGACAGTATTATAAAGCAAATAAGTAAGAAAATTGAAAATCATCAAACTGAATTGTTACACGAAGTAACAGCAATCGCAAACAAAAAGCTGATAATTGTTACTGATATAAATAATAATGCCAACAAACTGGATTTATACAAATTGATTGATTCAAATGATGCCAGTTTTAATAACGTTTATTTGAGTTTGCTGAAAGACTCACTAAACAAACAAATTGAAACATTTGAATCTGTTTATAAGAGAACAAACGACGAGGTGATTTTAAAATTAGTATTGCGCTATTTGCCAAAACTGTATCAGTTTTTGAGAGAAACTGAACAAATTAAACAACAAATTAATTAAATGCCCTTAGAGCCATTATTAACACTAAAATTATCAAAATTATGAAAATTCAATCAAAATTTTTATGCGCCTTAGCCTTTTTTATGACAGCAACTTTTGGAGCTTTACATGCTCAGAATGACAATGTTACTACCGAATTCGGTGTAAAAGGAGGTTTCAACATGTCTAACTTATACGATGACGAAGCTGACGACGAAAATATTTTATACGGTTTTAATGCAGGTTTATATGCCACATTACCAATATCTGATTTTGTCGCTATTCAACCAGAGATTTTGTTTACTACAAAAGGTTCTGAATTAGAATATAACAATGCCTTTGCAACAGGAAATGCAAAATTTAAATTAAACTATATCGAAGTTCCATTATTGGTAAGAGTAAATCTTACGAAAAACTTTAATCTTCAGGCCGGTGGTTATGCATCTTACCTGGTAAGTTCTAAAGTTACAGGAAGCGGAGACTTTGAATTTGATGAAGATGTAGATACAGACGATCTTAACAAATTCGATGCCGGTATTGCTGCTGGTGTTGGTGTAGATTTTAGCCCAATAAGCATAGGATTACGTTACAACTACGGTCTTACAAAAGTTGGTAAAGACAGAACTGATCCACTAGGAAACACTTATAACACATTGGGTGATGCAAAAAACAGCAACCTTACTTTATACTTATCATATAAACTGAACTAAAAAATAATTAATTATTAACCCTAATAATAAAAACCATGTCAAATTTATTATACACAATCGCAGTTATTCTGGTTATTCTTTGGGCCCTTGGGTTCTTTGTTTACAGCGCCGGAAGCATTATACATATTTTATTAGTTATTGCTGTTATAGCAATCCTATTCAGACTTATTAAAGGTCGAGAAATTTAAAAAATTAAAAATTAAAACAATTTTATATTAATCATTTAAATCAAATATTATGAAAACTAGTAGCACAATTTTAGGAATTTTAGGAGCCGCAGCTGCGGGAGCATTTTTAGGAGTTTTATTCGCACCGGATAAAGGTTCAAATACAAGAAAAAAAATCTCAGATAAATCAAAAGATTACGGAGATAACTTGAAAAGCAAAGTTGACGGAATTTTAAGCACTATTACTTCAAACGGTAAAGAAATTATCGAAGAAGGAAAAGCTAAATTCAACCAGGCTAAAGAAGACTTCAATACTATTAAAGATGAAGCAAAAACTGTAAAAACGAACTATTAAAAAGTGATATTTTTAAACCATAAATACCTTTATCATGGAAACAAATGCAACAACAAACAATGAAAACATTTTTGAAAAAGCTGAAAATTATACCAGAACGAGCCTTGAATTAGTCAAACTCAGAACGGTTTCTGCCTCAGCAGATGTTCTTTCTACATTAACATCTAAAATAGCCATTGGCGCTGTTGTTGCATTTTTTACCTTGTTTCTTAATATTGGAATCAGTTTATGGATTGGAAAAGAACTTGGTGAATATTATTACGGTTTTTTTATACTGGCGTTATTTTATCTGATTGTTGCCATTGTTCTCAATACATTTCAACATTCACTTATTAAAACTCCTATCGGAAATATGATTATTTCCAGCATTTTAAAGGAAACTAAAACTGATTTAAACGAATCTGATAAAACTCTAAACTAAACTGGTATGGGAACGACTGTTAAAGAAAATGTTTTTGATGTAGATAGATTAAATCAGCTAATTCGAGAGACAAAGGCACAACAAGACCTGGAATGGATTGCGATTAAAGATGAAATTACTGAGATTAAAGAGAATTTAAAACCTCTTAATTTAATTCGAAACACTGTTGAAGAAATCAACGAAACTGTCGGATTTAAAAGTGATCTCGCACAATCAGCAATTAGTATCGGAAT
This sequence comes from Flavobacterium sp. LC2016-13, assembly GCF_009707955.1. Lineage (GTDB taxonomy): Bacteria > Bacteroidota > Bacteroidia > Flavobacteriales > Flavobacteriaceae > Flavobacterium. Next base: position 320,369 of record NZ_WMDQ01000004.1, read on the forward strand.
TGGTTATCTGGCAAAAAAGTTAGTAGTAGGAAACACAGATTCGGTTTTTAAAAACATTCTGGGATCTATATTACAACTTGCCGTAACTACATTAGTTTCGAAACCACATGGTGCCTCACATGAGGAATCATCACAACAAGAACCATCAAGAGAGTAAATGTCAAACTAAAATATATGTATTATGGAAAAGTTAAGCGAAATAGTATTAAAAAACGGTGTATACGTTTACTCGAATCTATATAAATGTTTCGAATTTTCGAGAGTATTTTTAGGTATCTAACTTGCTTTATACGTTTTATAAACAAACGGTTAAACAGTTAATATCCTTCACTATAAATAAGGTTCTGAGGTGCTAAGTTACTAAGATGCTAAGGTTTATTTCTTGCAGTCTAAAAACAAAGCTTAATCTCAAACCAAAAAAGAGAGTGTTTCACGAATGTGAAATACTCTCTTTTTCATTTTTAAGACTTTGGGTAATTATCCGGTCCCGAATTTTCGGAATCGAAACTAAGATGCTAAAAAAAACAATCCGCACAAAACATTAAAACCTATTTAGGTACATCATATTTAAACATAGCCCACGGTTTAAACCGTGGGATACGAATCATGAAAATGTATTGTGATAATGCATTGCGACATTGCGTTGCGCTCCAACGGTTGAAACGGCTGGCTATGTTTTATTTAGATTGTTGTAATGAATCTTATGCAAAAAAGTCGTGATAATGCATTGCGTTCCATCGGTTGAAACCGTTGGCTATGTTTTATTTAGATTGTGTAATGAATCTTATGCAAAAATTGCGACAATGCGTTGCGTTCCAGCGGTTGAAACCGCTGGCTATGTTTTATTTAGATTGTGTGATGATCTTTATGCAAAAAAATATCCTGTTTCACTAATTGTGAAACAGGATATTTTTATATAATTAAATCTCCAGATTAAAACGCAGTATTTTACGCCTCTACAAAAAACCTCTGTACCTTTGAACCTATGCGCCTCTGAACCTAAATAAAACCTTAGAATCTCAGCACCTCAGAACCTTAGTATCTTAGATTAAAATACCTCCGAAGCTTCTTTCAATTTCTCCATATTGTTTACCAATTGAAGCTCGGCAACAATTTTCTGAATATCACCATTCATGATATTTCCTAAATCGTAAAGCGTTAAACCAACTCTGTGATCTGTTACACGACCTTGAGCGTAGTTATACGTACGAATTTTAGCCGAACGGTCACCAGAACTAACCTGAGAAGTACGTTTTGTAGCATCTTCAGCCTCTTTCTTCGCCAATTCTTGTTCGTATAAACGAGAACGTAAAACGTTCAATGCTTTATCTTTATTTTTATGTTGTGATTTCTGATCCTGACATTGCGCCACCAATCCGGTTGGAATGTGCGTTAAACGTACCGCAGATTTCGTTGTATTTACCGATTGTCCTCCAGGTCCGGACGAACAGAAGAAATCAACACGAACATCGTTCATATCAATTTGAACATCAAATTCTTCTGCTTCCGGTAAAACCATAACAGTAGCTGCAGATGTATGCACACGACCTTGCGTTTCAGTTTGAGGAACACGTTGTACACGGTGAACACCAGCTTCAAACTTCAAGGTTCCATAAACATCTTCTCCCGAAACTTCAAAAATAACCTCTTTGAAACCACCTGAAGTTCCTTCGTTCATATCAACAACCGAAGTTCTCCAACCTTGATTTTCACAATATTTAGTATACATTCTAAATAAATCTCCGGCAAAAATACTAGCTTCATCCCCACCCGTTCCGGCGCGAATCTCAACCATTACGTTTTTAGCATCTTCAGGATCTTTAGGAATCAACATAAATTTGATTTCTTCCTCAAGTTCCGGCAATCTTTCTTTTGCTTCGTCTAGTTGCATTTTGGCCATTTCGGTCATATCTGCATCACTTCCGTCAGCAATAATTTCGTTTGCCTCATCTATATTAGCCATCAAAAGCACATATTCATCACGCTTTTCAGCCAATGCTTTTAGGTTTTTGTACTCTTGATTCAATTGCACATAACGTTTCTGATCAGAAATAACATCCGGCTGGATAATTAAGTCCGAAATCTCGTCAAAACGTTGTTTTACTATTTGAAGTCTATCTAACATTTTCTAATTCCTTTTATTGGACTGCAAAATTACAAAATTTTTGTTGAAAATTCTATCATTAAAGTTTTGAGTTTTTTAGCTAGAATTTTTAGTGAAATTATGATGGTTTTTAGGAGCTGTTTCCTGCTATCAGCTATATCTTTTTAGGCAGAAAATTTTCGTTTGAATTAAGAAATTTTCGTTTACCTAAAAAGGATGCCGCTTCTATCAGGGCTAGGGGTTTTGGTTTCACAAGAAAGATTAAGGTTTCCTGTTATAAATTATTAAATGATTTAAACCAAAGTCAGATCACTTAATTCATCTGCCAATTTGTGTAATCCCTTAGAAATCTGTAACATTTTGTCACTCGATAAAGTAGCTAATCCTTTTGTGTATTGGCGGAATAAACTTTGATTCATTTCTGCATAATGTTCAGCAAAAGCCGACTTATTGATTACACTAAAATAATCAAAAACCTGCTCCAGATCTATTTGATAACTAATATCAAAATCGGCAATTTTCACCTTTTCTCCTTGTTCTTGTAGATATTCTACGTGATATTGAAGGACTTCATTAAAATTTGTTTTTATTTCAGATATGCTATTTCCTACTGTAGCTAATCCATCAATTTCTTTTGCATAAGCTGAAAAACCTGTACCAGTTTTTTCAATAATAACCGAAATTACCCTTTTTTTTGTATTCATATTCGTCTGAATTTTTACATTAAAATAAATGTTAGGAGAATATATAAATTTATAACAATTTTGTTATATAACAAAATTGTTATAACCTGAATTTATTAGTTATTTATGGTTTTCCGTAAAATCAGTGAAGCAAAAGAATCTACTTTTATAAAAAATCATTTTAAATAAAATCAGGGGTTTTTACTTGGTGATTAGTTTGAATTAAAGACGATGTTTGTTTTTATAAAAAAAACAATTATTTGCAATTACTCAAATCAAAAAGAATAAACGGAAAATGGAGCAAATAATTGAAACAAATCAAAACATACCAATAATTACAGCTAACAAAGTTTTATTCTTTGATATGGACGGGACATTAATTGATACAAATTTTGCCAACTTTCTTTCTTACAAGAAAGCGATAGAATCCGTAACAAAAATAGATTCTACCTTAATTTACAATACTGATAAACGCTTCAACCGCAGTGATCTTAAAAATTCGGTTCCTAATTTAAGCGAAACTGAATATCAAAAAATAATTCAAGAGAAGGAAAATTATTATTTAGATTTTTTACCTCAAACTAAACTAATTCCAAAAACTGTAAACATTCTTTACAGATACGCAAAGACAAATAAAACTGTTTTAGTTACAAATTGTCGTGAAGATCGAGCATTAATAACTTTAAATTATCACGCTCTAAATAAAACATTCAGTTATATCTTTTATCGAGAAAAAATTGACTATGAGAATAGAATAAATAAATACACAAACGCTATTAATCATTTAAAAATTTCAACAGAATCAATTATTGTTTTTGAGAATGAACAATTAGAAATTGATGACGCATTAAAAGCAGGAATTAATGAATTAAATATAATCAAAATTTAAATTATTTATTGAATATGGAAGTACTTGAAATACAACAAAATGAATATTTAAAAAATGATATAAATGCCTTCTACCACGGTTATCATCGAAATTGGAATGACACTAAAGTTGGATATATAAACACATTAAAAAATGATAGTGGTACTTTTACTGATCTAAGAAAAGAGTTTGGATATACATTAACAGGCGCTCAAAAAAAATTATACGAAGCTTTAGAGGAAGATCTACCTATTATTGCTGAAAAATCAACAGTTAAATATACAATTTGTGTAGTACCAAGATCAAAATGTAATAATAACTATAATCAAACACAACTATTATTTATTAATACAATAAAAAAATTTGCATTAAATAATTTTAATAAATTTCACGATGGAACAAATTATATTACTAGACTTATAGACACACCTACTACTCATTTAACCAAAAATTATAATTCAATTGATATAGGAATTACTAAGAGAACTTGTAATATTTCGAATAATGTAAGAGGAAAAGATATTTTGTTAATTGATGATATTTATACTAAATCTGTTAACATTGATGAAGATGCGATTCAGGCACTATTTGATAATGGTGCAAATTCTGTAACTTTATACGTTCTAGGAAAGACAATCTGAAACAAATTGTAAATTTAAAAAAGATAGAAATGAACTATACAGAGAACTCACTAAATATTATAACTGCAAAAAGTTACAAAGGTATAGGCAATGCTTGGATTGTAAAAAACATTAAAGGAAATGAAAATATTGATACAATCATTTCTTTACTAAATAAAACAATCAAAGGAGAACCAACTAATACAGGAGAATTTGAAAGCCTAAGAAAAAATTTAAAAACAAAACTTATAGAAAAATTTAAAGATTGTTGCGATGGTTTTGTGGCTGTGGGAGATCCAAATTTTCCACAATATAGAGGAAATGTAAAAGATAGTGAAAAGCCTGTCTTTCTTTATTATAAAGGCAATATAGATTTACTAAGTATTGAAAACAAAAATATATCTGTAATTGGGCTTTTAAATCCGGAAGGTGATATAGAAGAAAGAGAAAGAAAAATTGTCGCTGATTTTGTTAAAAATGGTGCAACAATAGTAAGTGGTTTGGCTTTTGGTTGCGATAGTATTTCACATCAACAAGCATTAGATTCCAATGGAAATACAGTTGCAATCTTACCAAGTCCCCTAAATAATATTTTACCCGCAAAAAATAAATCTTTGGCATTTCAAATTGTAGAAGAAGGAGGGCTGCTTGTAACAGAGTATGGTAATGATTTTAAAAGTCCAATGGAATTAAGCAGTCGCTATAAGGAACGTGATCGGTTACAAGCTTTGTTTTGCGATACAATCGTTTTGGCTGCGAGTTATGCACAGAATTCGGCTGAAAAATGGAAAATCCTTGGACGAAAACTTGATAGTGGAGCGCGTTTAGCAATGGGTTATGCAAAAGAATATAACATTCCTCGTGCTGTAATGTATGACCAAAATTTCGATGAAAATAATCCAATGTTTGATTTAAATAGAGAGCTTATTAACGAACAAAAAGATATTACAATTATCTCAAACAAAAATATCCACGAAACTGTAAAAGAAATTATTACAAAAACAGCAACAATTAAAAATATAATATCTTCTCAAACAAGCTTGTTTAGTTAGTAACAAGTAATAGCAAATCTGCGCTGACAAGTTGCGAGGATATGGAACCAAAATTAATGAATAATAAACTTTCTTGTATATGGGAAAAAGCATTCCTAACGTACGTTTTGAACTCAACAAGGTTTATAAAACTTATGTCAGCCAACTTCAACTAGCAGGCGATATTTCCAATATCTTATTGGACAATACTAATATCGATTCGGCTGGTGAACAGGTAGAAGGCTCTGTACGTATACTTTTAAAAGAGCTTCTTCCAGAAAGAGTTTCGGTCACACATGGTTACATAGTAGACAAAACGACAAATATTAGTTACCAGCAAGATATTTTGCTCGCAGAAAGTTTCTATACTAAAAGTTTGATTAAATCACTAGATGGAACCGAATTCTTTCCTTTCGAAGCAATATTTGGAAGTGGCGAGGTAAAAAAAACCTGGTCACAATCTAAGTTAAATGCTGCAATAAAATCTATTACAAGAAACAGAGAAGTCTTGAAACGTTACTCGATTCCATCTGATGTAATGTCAACTGGATCGAATTTCATAAAAGTTTCCGAATCGCTGACTAACAATTCATTTAGAAACCCTCTCTTTTGTTTTACATTCTCAATAGATTTTGATAAAACATACGACGAGGCAGAAATTATGAAAATCTATGAAGATACAAACAATTGGAAATTATTACCAAACATTTCAGTTATATTAAATCGCGGAATTGTGGTTTGTATAGATAAATTAAAACTGGAAAAACATAATGAACTATCAATTATTCTTTATCCGGAATTTATAACTGATTTTGATAAATATAGCTGGATTTTGTTAACTCTTGAGCCTGAACAAAATTTAGCTTATTTAATATTTATGATTACACAACATATCAATGACACTATTTTAGAAAAAGTGTCATCAATGGAATACGGAAAATCGCTAATTCAAATCGACCAAACATCAATACATCCTCTAAAATGAAATTTGAAAATCTAGAAATCAAACGAGTAACAATACACAAAATATTTGCAAAATCTAAAACTGTAACTGAACCGTATGCTGACGATTGCACAGAGTTTGCAAAATTGGGCAGTGAAGGTTTAAAAACTCTACACGATAGAATCGGATCTTGCTTAAATCACAAGTCTAAATTTTTTGAACTGCATCTTGCAGATGTTGCTGATACATCAAATTTTTTCACAATTCAAAAGCCACTTTGGAATTCTAATGAAGATGATTTTTTAAAAACTTCACAAGATATTGCTGATAAAGCTGCAACTGCACATAAAAATGCAAATATTCCTGATGGTCTATTAGTTGTTATTGAATGTATGGTATCCAATTTAAAATGTGTAATTGTAATCAAAGCTGAAAAATCAGATGCTTTTTCTATGGCAGGAACGAATGTACAGTTAATTAAAGATATTTTCCTTTCTTCAGACAAGGCACTTTATAAAATTGGCTTTACAGTTCATTATAATGAGAAAAGCAAAGCTGTAACTAACTATAGATTTTTTGTTTATGACGATTCCTTTTCGCCATCTAAAGAAGATTTAGCATACTATTTTTATCACACATTTCTAGGTTTTTCAACCGAAAGAAATAGTCAACTCCAAACAAATAAATTACATAAGCAATTGTCAAAATTTACTTTAAAACACATAGCTTATGGAGACAGATATACGGTTTTAAAAAATATCGATCGTGCATTTTTAGATACTAAAAATAACACCCTTAATGCTAAAGATTTTTTAACTTATTTTCCAGAAGAAATACAGGGACTTTTCATAAAAGAAATTGAAGAACATTTTCCTACCGCATTCGTAAAGGATACTGCTATCACAACAACAATTAGTACTAAACGTATTGAACTTACGGAAGAAACTACTTTGTTGCTAAAAAACGCCCCAGAAGGTGTTATTACTGGAAGTACAGACAACTTAGAAGATATAAAAAAACTCAACGCAAGTATTGATTCTGGTAATAAATATAATTTTGCCTTAATTCCAATAGAAAAGGTTAACCACCGTTAATGCGAGCGTTCGCTAAGAGTAATAAATAAATATGAAAATTATTTTAGAAAGAAGTTTAGATTTTAGACAGTTTCAAAATTTAATTATTTTGACTTTTATTACTGGAATGGTGTTTCTTGGAATGCTAAATTCGGTTGATTTTAAATCTTACTATATAATTGAAACAATTTTATTGATTTTGAATATTATTTTCATCGCAATTTTATTTTTCAAGAAAGGTTTGTTAATTGAAAATCAAAAACTTTATAATGCTATTTTTTTGTTTGGATTCTGCTTGCGAAAAAAGCTAAATGAAACATCAGAATTTCAACAGATTTCGATAATGCAAGGAAAGCTTTCAACCAATTATGGTTATTCATACGATATTAAAGAATTTCATAATTGGGAACCCGAATTAAATCATTCCATATCTAGTTTTACTATATTTATGGTTGATGAAAGAAAGAGCAATAAAAAAAAGATTCTTAGATTAGCTAAACCCGAAAAGGTAAAATTAGCAATTGATTTTATTACTAAAAATACCGATTTAAAGTTTTAATGCCTTCTACAAAATCTTCGATCGCTATGTGAAGTCTCTGACTTCATACCTAGCCGGAGAAATGATAAAAATAAAGTAATAAGCTAAAACTGCCCCACATAAAGTAATCAAAATGAAAACAAAAATCTTTTATATTTATGGAGTATTCTTTATCATTTTTGTTGCTGCCTGTTTTTTATGGATGATACGAAATGATACTTTCGCAGAAAAAGCCACTTACATTAGTTATAGAGATAAAGACATTGAGAAAGAATTAGGATACACTTTAGAAGAATATGTAAAAACCAAATCGATCATTACTTTACAACTTAATGGAAATGAAAAATATGATATCAGTATTCTGAATCGTTTTCAATTGGAAATTCAAAAAATAAAAAAAGAAGAAAATCCAAACAAAGGCATTCATTTAAAATTTGGAAAAAAAACTACGTATGAAAATGTTATTCGTTCTTTTCAGATTTGCAAAATAGAAGATTGCGCAACATACGCTCCTGATGGATACGACTTCTGGGTTTTTCCATATTATAAAAAGACATATTCTAAACTTAAATGAAAACCATTTTTGTAAACTTTTTTCAGTATGAGACAAAATTCACAAAAAAATCTACAGGAAGTTTTATATTTGTAATAATAAATCTATCTAAAAATGAATAAGTTAACCAAACTAAATCTTATTGGAGTGATTCTATTTCTTGTTTCTTGCTCTTCAATGTCTCCACTTGAAGTCAATAATACACTCCCTGCCCTTACAAAATCAAAATTCATTTCTCAGGCACAAGCACAAGAAAGTATAAACTCAAATGAATGCAAATTTTTGGTTCAAAATAGAAATTATGCTGCTCCTATTGGAATGTTTCCAAAAGATGATTTAAAAAATGCTGCAAAAGGAATTGATGAATGGGTTCAACTTGATGGAGGAAATGCTTATGTCTTAAAAAATTATAAATGGGTTACAGTTGACAAAGATGGTACAACACAACTTCATGTAGATTTTGATACTCTTTTATGCAAATAAACCCAGTTTAGGTTCTATCATCCAAATTTGACGTCCCGAACCCCGGCTCTGCAAAGTCTAAATCTTCAAAATCCGCAATCGCTGTGCGAAGTCTCCGACTTCGCGTAACCACTCCAACAATCCATAAAGAAAATAAAACTCTTCCAGACGGAATATCGCAACGGGTACGAAGTCGGAGACTTCGCACAGCATAATATTCCAATTAATATTCTAAATTCGCAGTTATAAAAATTAAATCTGTTAACCAAAAACCAACCCAATACCAATGAAAATTATCTACACTTTGCTTTCGTTCTTTGTTTTACAAACTATTTTTTCGCAAGCTACTATTAAATCTAAAAGTTACGGGACTTTAGAACTTAAAGAACTTGAATACGGGCTGGCAAAAGTCGAAGATGGCACGACAGAACAAGTTAACAACACTCCAACAGGCACTCATGGCTGGCTAAAAGACTTTGTTATAATTAAAAATACCGATTCGATTAAAGCTGTAAAAAAAGCAAATTTTGGAGTCGTATATATTGTAAAAGCCAAAGACACTGTTAATCTGGCAATCGACATCGAATGGATTTATCCGGAAAAAGTAACAAACAGTAAAGGAGAAAAATTTAAAAGTATAAAATATACTACCCAAAGACCAACAAACATTCCGTCTGCTTCTTCATATAGCCTAGATGAACCATATGAATTAATTAAAGGAAAATGGGAAATGAACCTTTATATCGAAAATAAACGTGTTTACAGCAAGACATTTATTCTGTATTAAAATAGATTTAGTTCGTTAATCCCCTCGCTAACGCGAGCGTCTCGCTCGTGAACGCAATCTCTGTCGATAGTTGAAAAAGCAAAAAATGACTAACCAAATATTATTTCTAATTGCTATTATGATTGGAGCATTTTATGCTAGAAAATATGGCATAAAAGCAAAAAGCGACATTGAAAATTACAATCAAAAGAAGACTAACGAGACAGTAAAAACAAAAAACGATTATTTGAACACAAATGTTTTTTATAATCTCAAAAATATGAATAATGGTTTTGATACTGAATCAATACATTATTTTTCTCAATCTGATTTTGAAATTATTATCAACAGAATTGAAGAACTTGGTATTGGAATTTTAGGAATTGAACCTTGGTTGAATGGCGAATTTTATGATATTAAAGTTGTCGAAGATTACGGAGGAATTTCTACAGATTCAAAATGGTACAGAAAAGCATTTGAAGAGTTCAAAAAAGAAAACGAAAATCTTTTATATGCAGCAAGTTATGATATTCAAATTCCTGTCTCGTTCTGAAATAATTTTACCTGTTTATACTTAAATAACAAGAAACCCCGCAATATTTAGCGGGGTTTTTAATTTTATATAATTTCTACATTATATTAGACTTCAAATAAAGTTGATGTATATCATCAAATAACTCCATCTCTGCGGCTGGCAAAAGTTGCAATGCAATTTCAAGAAAAGTCATAATATTAATATCAGAATCGGCTGTAAAGCTTGACAGACTTCGTGCATCTTTATTCAGCAAAACGATACTTGCTTTTAAGAGATCTGAAACCATTAAATTTAATTCGTTATAACCGGAAACCTTTAGTGTTACGTTAAACGAATGATCAACATTATGCTCCGGTTTTAGTTTTTCGAAATAATTTGCCTTATTCATTAATTCTAAAAGCTTTATCGCTTGTTCTTTATGCTGTGTTTCCATGATTGAATTTTAATTAAGTCTGATTTTATATTCTGATTTTTACGGAAACGAAATTAGAAGTAATAAATAACTTTTAAGTGATTGTATACAATCGGTTGTATGCAACTGTAATACCTAAAACATAAATAACAAACCAAATGACACAAATAATTATAAGTTTAAACAAGTAAATTCTCTAAATTTGATTAAAATAATACAGTTTTAAACTTATATAAAAATTAAAAATGAAAACATACTTTGTAGACTCGTTTACGAATGAAAAATTTAAAGGAAATCCGGCTGCAGTTTGCTTACCCAACACAGAACTAGACAGCAAAACGATGCAAAGTATTGCAACAGAAATTGGCTTTTCTGAAACTGCTTTTATAAAGCAAATTTCAGACAACGTTTACAGCATCCGTTTTTTTTCGCCAAAAACTGAAATTCCATTATGCGGACATGCAACATTGGCTTCATCAAAAATTGTTTTTGATACGACTTCATTTCAAAATATAAAATTTATTAACCGTGACAATGTTGAGCTGCTTATTGAGAAAATAGGAAATAAAATCAAAATGCAATTTCCTGTTTACGACACCCTGGAAACAGAAGTGCCTCAGGAAATGATAAACGCTCTTGGAATTTCTGAAATTTCAAATAAAAGATTCAGTCCAAAAAATAATATCATTTTAATTGAGATTAAAAGCGCAACCGAACTGGCAAATTTAAAACCTGATTTTACAGCTTTGGTAAATTCATATACCGGAATAAATGGTGTTTTAGTAACTGCTGTTTCAGACACCGAAACTTTCGATTTTCATTACCGCTATTTTTGGCCTTGGTCAGGTACAAATGAAGATCCTGTAACGGGCGGTGTTCAAACTTTTTTGACTAAATATTGGGTAGAAAAATTGAACAAAACAAAATTGAATGCTTATCAGTCTTCGTTAAGAACAGGAACGATGAGTACAGAACTTTTAGATGACAAAGTTTTCATTTTGGGAGAAGCTGTAAAAGTATTAGAAGGGCAATTTGTTTTATAATTTCCTCGATTTCTTCTTAAAATCTGCAATCGCTATGCGAAGTCAGGAGACTTCACATAGCGCCACGAGTAAAGTTAACTAACAGCACATTCAATATTTTTTTCTTCGATTATCTGCATATCAATTATTTTTTGAGCGACAGTTCCTCTTTCGAATAAGCGAATAAATTTGAAAACGGCACTAACAAAATACCCCGGATTCGAAACTAATCGGGCAATTTCTGTTATTCTTTGATCTCTTAACTGCGTACAGGCTTCTCTTTCATTTTCTGGAACAGCTACAAATTCGTTGGCAAATTTCCAGGCACCGTTTCTTGCGGTTTCCATGCTAAAATCAATAAAAAAGTTGTCTATTTTACCGGTAACTTTTAGTACCCACGTGAGCGTTGGCCAAATTTTGATTAAGCATTTTTCTACGCCTCCTACCAAATTGCTAAGAATAGCGTTTATCTGGTCAAAATCAGATTTTAAGTCTCCAATATCTTCTATTGTACTAACTTGGGCTGAAGCTATTCCTAAATCAAGGTTTACATGTGCATTAATTCCCAGTAATAAGTGTTGAAGAACGATTGGCCAAAAGTCTTCGGCTTGCTCAAAGGCAAATCCCCAACATTCAGATGGTTTTTCTTTTGCCTGATATTGATAATAGGCTTTTAAATATCTATTCGCAAAAATGACATCTAGTTTTTCCATTCTCTCACCATTTTGAAAAGAACCATCATGAATACCTTCCTTTACTCTTACAGTAACTTCACGATATAAGGTAGCAAACAAACCTATAGCGCTTTGCTCTACTTTTGATTTTTCTATTATTTCATCTAATAGCTGAATTACTTCATTTATAGTATTTGCTTGTTTTATATTCATTTATAGTTGGTTATGATTAATTAAGAAGAACGAATATAATTATTTTAACCATTCAATCATTTTTTTTATGAAGTAATTATCTTGTTATTTTTTATTTAATACCAAAAACTAATCATTATAAAAATTGGTGCCTTTTTATTTCTGTTCGTGAATTAATAACATGAATTTATTTCGACATAAATGCCTTTCTGAAGAAACAATAATTTTTCATAACTTCGTTTTTCTATTGACAAACATGTGTACAATTAACTCTAAAACGATATAAAAACCACACCAATGAAATTACTAATAACCACTTTGCTTTTAATTTTTAACCTTACTTTATCGGCACAATCAAGCAATTTTGTTGGCGATTATACACGTTCTCTTTCTGAAGAAGGAAAACATATAATCGAATATAAATTGACATTAAATCAAGATGGAACATTTGTATTTCATTCGTATTCGAAAATGCAGGGCGGAACGCCACCGGAAGTCAATCAATACGGAAAAGGAAAATGGAGTGCAAAAGACAATATGATTACTTTTTCTTCAGATAAAAAAGAAGATTTTGATGAAAAATATACTTTAGATTTTAATAATTCTAAAGCCAGATTTGTTACTAAAAACCCGAGGGATAAAACAGACAAAATCGTTAAAACCAGACTTTCGTTTTTAGAGTCAGGTATTTTCTGGATGCGAAAAATTGATATTTTTAAGGTTTAGAAACTTAAAAAACAATTAATAGAAATATAAAAAAGCTACAAGAAAATATTTTGTAGCTTTTTGCATTTATAAAGAGAAAAAAACAATCTTTGTGAAACACAGGATAATCAAAAAAATGATTTAACAATCTTAATTCTAAAAGCACAAAATGGACATTTTAGGTATATTGATACTTTTTGGAATATTTGCATTTATATGGTTCTTACCTACATTAAATGTTCTTTTCTCGAGAAAAACGAATCGAAGTGAAAAGCTTTTGTGGTTATTAGTCGTGTTTTTTACCTCTTGGTTGGGCTGGATTTTTTATTTGTTTCTTGCTCCTATCGAAAAACTATCCAATAAAAATAAAACCAGTCCTAAAACGCCCTTAAAAGTTTACGAAATGATTTTCATCTTTAGTTTTGCTGTCTTTATGATTTACAAATCCATAATTTGTTACCTCATGATGGGAACTTTATTATTATTTTACGGCATTTATAGTATTTCATCTTTGTCTCAGATTAACAAAAGCGAAATCGAATATGATGAGGGAATTATATCTTTTGAAGAAGATGAAGAAGGTTATAAAATGCTTGTTTTAAAAGGCAATTCGAAATATTTTGCCTTAATAATCCTTATTATTATAGGTTTCATTTTAAGTGCTTTTTCAATTATCGCTCTGTGGAGTAATACTAATAAATTCTAATTAAAATTAATCTTCCAAAGTGTAAATCCTAAAAATAGAGATTCATAATACACTAAAACATTATAAACCATTCTATGAAAAACTGGAAACAGGTATTTAAATTACTTCTAACACTATTTCTAATATGGTTTATTGGGCATGTAATATTTATAACAATTGACGGCTTAGCTGATAATGGAAAAAATGCAGATGTTGCGGTTATTCTTGGCAATAAAGTAAACGAAGACGGAACACTTTCTGAGCGTCTTGAAAAACGCTTAGAATGTGGTTTAAATTTATACCGAAATTATCGCGTAAAAAAAATAATTGTGAGCGGCGGTTTAGGCAAAGAAGGTTTTTATGAAGGAGATAAAATGAGGGATTTTTTAATTGCAAACAAAGTTCCTGATACAGCAATAATCGTAGACAATTTGGGAAATAATACGCGCGCAACGGTACTTAATACAATGAAATTAAAGGATAGTTTGCACTTTAAAAGCATAATTGTCGTGTCACAATATTATCATGTAACAAGAACCAAAATGCTATTTAAAAAACAAGGTTTTCAGAATGTTAGTAGCGTAAGTCCGAATTATTTTGAAATTAAAGATCTATATTCCATTTTAAGAGAATTTGTTGGTTACTATACACAATAAAAAACATCAATCACACTCTTAAACACAACCAAATTTATAAGCCACAGCATTAAAATAAAACATGACACAAACAAATACCGAAACCTTAAAACCAAAACAACATTTTGAAATTCTTGATGGTTTAAGAGGAATAGCCGCTTTGGCGATTGTAGTTTTTCATTTTATGGAAATCGTTTATCCGCCCAGCGAAAATTTTATTGCACATGGTTTTTTAGCAGTCGATTTTTTCTTTTGTCTTTCGGGATTTGTTATCGCTTATGCCTATCATGACCGAATTGGTAAAATGAAACTTACCGACTTTTTTAAATTAAGACTTATCAGATTGCATCCTTTGGTTATTTTTGGTTCAATTTTAGGTTTACTGGCTTTTCTTTTTGATCCGTTTGGCGGTCATCCTGAAAGTTATGAAACAGGCAAATTGATTCTGATATTTGTAACTTCCCTACTTCTGATTCCGTTTCCGGTAATGGCAGATCGTTATTTTAACTTGTTTGGTTTAAATGCGCCCGGCTGGTCTTTGTTTTGGGAATATGTTGCGAATATTCTGTATGCGCTTTTTCTTTACAAATTAAGCCGTCGTTCGCTTTTTTTATTAACCGTTTTTGCTGCAGCCGGAATTTGTTTTGTCAGTCAGCGCGCAGGCGGTTCCTTAATGGGCGGATGGAGCGGAGAAAACTTTTGGGATGGTTGTGCCCGTATTTCATATTCATTTTTAGCAGGAATGCTCATTTACCGCTCTAACTGGATTATTAAATCTAAACTAGGTTTTATTGGTTTATCTGTCTTATTACTTTTAGTTTTTGTAATGCCTTTTTCCAGTTGGAATTGGCTGACAGAACCTCTGGTAGTTTTACTTTATTTCCCCTTTTTGATTGTTTTAGGAGCCGGAGCTACTCTTGCGCCGGGATTTAGAAAACTATGTATCTTCTTCGGAAAAATATCTTATCCGCTATATATGACGCATTATGCCGTAATGTGGATGTTTGCGAACTATTATACAAAGTACAAACCAGAAACAAGTCAATTGGTTTTTATTATAATTACCGGAACAATGGTTTTACTTGGCTTTGCTTATTTAACAATGGTTTTTTATGATATTCCGGTTCGAAAGTATTTAACGGATAGAAGAAGGAAGGGTTAAGCGTAGAGAATTGTTCGCAAAAATCAATAGCATTTTTTTGTCATCCTGAGGAACGAAGGATCACACTAGCAGCTCCGCAAACAAGGTCGTCAATCTTTGTCGAGTTTCGAGTGTGATCCTTCGTTCCTCAGGATGACAAAAATGGGATAAATAACCTTTGCCCCTTTCTTATAAAAAATCCCTAATTTCGCTTTCAAAATAAGAAGGAGAAAATGAAGGTCTGTATTGCTGAGAAACCAAGTGTAGCACGTGAAATCGCATCCGTTTTGGGCGCCAATACCAAACA
This sequence comes from Flavobacterium sp. LC2016-13, assembly GCF_009707955.1. Classification (GTDB taxonomy): domain Bacteria; phylum Bacteroidota; class Bacteroidia; order Flavobacteriales; family Flavobacteriaceae; genus Flavobacterium. Next base: position 336,318 of record NZ_WMDQ01000004.1, read on the forward strand.
TGACGGATATTACGAAGGCAACGGATATGCCGTAACTTATACTTTTGGACATTTATGCACCTTAAAAGAACCAAACGATTACAAACCGCATTGGAAAAGTTGGGATTTGAACAACTTACCAATGCTTCCTGAAAAGTTCGAAACGAAAGTCGTTCAGAATTCAGGAATTCAAAAACAATTTAAAATTGTAAAAAGCTTATTCGACAAAGCCGAAGTCGTTATAAACTGCGGGGATGCCGGACAGGAAGGAGAATTGATTCAGCGTTGGGTCATGAACGAAGCGCATTATAAAGGCGAAGTGCAACGCCTCTGGATATCGTCCTTAACAACTGAAGCCATAAAAGAAGGTTTTGAAAACTTAAAACCATCTGCCAATTACGATAATTTATTCTACGCCGGATTTTCAAGAGCTATTGGCGACTGGTTACTCGGCATGAATGCTACACGTTTATATACCGTAAAACATGGCGGTTACAAACAAGTATTGTCTATTGGTCGCGTGCAAACGCCAACTTTGGCAATGGTTGTAGACCGTTTTAAAGAAATCGAAAACTTTAAACCACAACCTTATTGGGAATTGCAAACTTTATACAGAGAAACCCTTTTTAGTTATGAAGAAGGTCGTTTTCTAAATAAAGAAGATGGACAGACTCTAGCAGATAAAGTCAAAGAAAGTGAATTCGAAATTGTTTCGGTTGAAAAAAAGAACGGAAACGAATTTGCTCCAAAACTGTTTGATTTAACTGGTTTACAAGTGTATTGTAATACTAAATTTGGATTTTCGGCAGATGAAACGCTTAAAATTGCGCAATCTTTATACGAACAAAAAGTAGTTACGTATCCCAGAGTTGATACGACTTTTTTACCAAACGATATTTATCCGAAAGTACCGGGAATTCTACAAAAATTAACCCATTATTCGGCTTTAACGCAACCGCTTTTAGAAAAAAAGATCAAGAAATCACCAAAGGTTTTCAATGATAAAAAAGTTACAGATCACCATGCGATTATTCCAACCGGAATAGAAGCCAATTTGCCATTCAATCAGCAACAAGTTTATGATATTATTGTAAAACGTTTTATTGCCGTATTTTATGACGATTGTTTGGTAGCCAACACCACAGTAATTGGAAAAGCTGCCGAAGTAACTTTTAAAACTACCGGAAAAGAAATCTTAAAAAAAGGATTTCGTGTTGTTTTTGAAGATCCGAATGCCAAAGAAAAAGAAGCCGATATTTTGCCCAGTTTTGTTGTGGGAGAAAAGGGCCCGCACGAACCTTCGTTTTTAGAAAAAGAAACCAAACCGCCCAATCAGTTTACAGAAGCTACTTTATTGCGTGCTATGGAAACCGCAGGAAAACAGGTTGACGACGAAGATTTACGCGAATTGATGAAGGAAAATGGCATTGGTCGTCCGTCTACGCGTGCGAATATTATCGAAACGCTTTTTAAACGTCAATACATTGTTCGAAACAAAAAACAGGTTTTGCCAACACCTACAGGAATTCAGCTTATTGATACAATTCAGAATGAATTAATAAAATCAGCTGAACTTACCGGTTCCTGGGAAAAACAATTGAAAGATATTGAAAAAGGTACTTTTACAGCCGGCGCTTTTATTAAAAACATGAAACGCATGGTTGAAGCTTTGGTTACTGAAGTTCGAAGCGAAACAAGACATGCCAATATTTCGCATGCAGGAAATATTCAGAAAGAAGTTGTAAAAACAGAAAAAAAGAAAGCTGCAGGAATTCTGGCAGAAGTTTGTCCAAAATGTAAAAAAGGGAACATTCTAAAAGGAAAATCGGCCTACGGATGTTCTGATTATAAATTGGGATGTGATTTTGTATTGCCGTATATTTTTTCGGAAAAGAAAATCTCAGAAATTCAATATTTAAGATTGCTTGAAAAAGGATCAACAGTAAATATAAAAGGCTTTAAAACAGATTCAGGAACTGTCGAAGGTTTAATTCGTTTTGAAGAAAATTTCAAACTTAAACTTGAACCTAAAAAAACAACTCCTAAAGCTTCAAAAGCAGCAACATCGGATTCAATAACATGCCCGAAATGCAAAAAAGGAATTGTTTTAAAAGGAAAAACTGCTTATGGCTGTGGCGATTATAAATTAGGATGCGATTTTAAAGTGAGTTTTGATGAAGTCAGAGCGCAATTGAAAGATCAAAAACCGACAAAAGAGTTGGTTTATTCGATTTTAAACGCCAGTATTTAATTTTTTTTTGCCACAGATTACAATAATTTTTCTTGGATTTTTTTGCCACGAATTTCACGAATTAATTCTTTGTGATTCTTTATAAATAAAGCGTTTTTGAAATCATTTTAATCCTTTAACCTGCTTCAAATGTTTTAGTTTGAACTTTTATTAATTGATTGTAAAATTAGTGTTATTTGTACATGTATTTTTTTATACAATTTTTTCATACATTAGTGCTGCTAATTAACCCCAAAATTATACCACCTATGTTTCAAAAAATTACATTTATCATTATCTTCTTTTCCATTATTTCCTGCGAAAAAAAGGTAACTGTAGAAAAAGACAAAATCAAAGTTGCCGACTGGCTTATTGGAAGTTGGGAAAATAAATCACCGGACGGCTTATTGACTGAAAACTGGAAAAAAGTAAACGACAGTACTTTTAGTGCGACTTCTTTTTTTATCAGAGGAAATGATACCTTGCATTCTGAAAAAATCACTTTATCTCAACAAGGAGAAATGCTAATGTACAGCGCCACCGTAAACGGGCAAAATAATGATAAAGCGATTGATTTTCCGTCAACTACAGAAACGGAAAACAAATTGATTTTTGAAAATCCGTCACATGATTATCCTCAAAAAATCACGTATACAAAAGGTGCAAATAATACTTTAACTGCTGAAATTTCCGGAGATTTAAGAGGAAAGAAAACTACAGAGCGGTTTATTATGACGAAGAAATAACATCTATTTTAACTGTTAGGTGTAAAAAGTTAAGTGATAATAGAATTTCTCTATTTCATCTGCTTTAGTATCATTTTCTATTTGATCTTAATTTAAGTTTAAGATCTACATTCGTAATTAATAACCTGTTAGTTTTAAAAAAGGCTGAAATGACTGACATCGAAATAAAGGTAAAAATTTTGGAAATTTTTACTAAACAGAGACAAAGACCTAATCGGGATTTTGAAGAATCTCATTTTATGGATTTTCTAACGTATCCTGCATATCAAAAAGATACAATCAAAAATTCTTTTACAGGAGTTAGAAAATATTATCGATTTATGTACAAACTTGAACTCGAGTTTGCAATTTGTTTTAGACCATCTGAACTCGATACTTATTATAGTGTTGATAGCTTAACAAAAAAAGTAATCGAAAGAATAGCACAACGACATGGAAATTTAATCATCGTCAAACAACGCCTTGAAGAAAAAGAAACGTACTATATAGAAATTGTATTGCTAATTTTACTTTTAGCGCTTTACTTTTTTTGGGGAATAAATGTTGTTTCTATACCTTTTGCTCTTGTTTTTGGATTTGGTATTTATTGGATATTCGGCAGTAAAATAAAATATCGCCTGCATAATAATAAACTAAGAGCCAGAATATTAGGAAGATAAAAACATTTTCAAATTGCTTTATTTCTTGATATGTTAAGGAAGAATTTTATTCTTCCGCGCCAATTTTATTTACCATAAAAATCATTAGTATACCCAAAAGCGCCATTACCAAAAAGGCCCATTTCATACTTAAATATTCAGAAATAAAACCAACCATTGGCGGAACAAGCAAAAACCCGAGATAACCAATAGTAGATATAGATGTTAGTGCAGAACCGCTGCTAAGTTTTGATGATCTTCCGGCAATGCTAAACACCAACGGAACGACGCAGGAAACTCCAAACCCTATTAATACATAACCAAAAATAGTAGGATAAACATACGGCAAGAGAAAACAAATGGAAAATCCTAAAGTGATCAGAATACCGCTGTAAAGCAGAATTTGTTTCGTACCAAATTTCATCACTCCAAAATCTCCAAACAAACGTCCTAAAGTTACGGCTGTCGCAAAAAACACAAATGCGGCGCTGGTTAACTTTGGAGACGCATGCAATATATTCTCAAAATAGATACCGCTCCAATCATACATGGTATTTTCGCAAGCCATAGAGACAAAACAAATCAGGGCAAACTTTACCAGGTTTTTTTCAGGCATTGAAAAGAACTTCTTTTTTACCGGTACAGGTTCATTGTGAATACTTAACGGATAAAAACAAGCCGTAAGAGCGAGCATAAAGATACTTACTCCCAATAAATGATGTGATGGTGCAATATGCTGTGTTACCATTACATAACCTAAACCTGCTCCTGAAAAAACAGCAATACTCCAAACTGCATGAAAACGGGTTATGATTGATTTTGGATATAATTTTTGAACCTCAAGAGATTGTGCATTAATTGATAAATTAAAAATATTTCGAGAAGCTCCAAAAATTAAAAGTATAATAACCAACTGCCATACAAAAGCGGCTAAACCCGGTAAAGACAATACAATATTGAACATGATTGCGCCTAACAACATAATATAACGGCTGCTGTATTTATTTAATAACTTTCCTGTAAAAGGCATCGTCAGCATTAAACCAATAGGAAACGCAAATAAAACAGCTCCAAATTGGGCTTCACTTAAATGTAATTGTGCTTGTATATGCGGAATTCTTGATACCCAGGAAGAATATCCAAATCCGGAAAGGAAAAAAAATACAGTATTTGCTATACGAAATCCTCTAGGTGTATTTTGAATTTTTTTAAAGAAAGGTAAAATCATGTAATCACTTTTTCAGACTGCAAAATTAAGCCTTTTAAAACGAACTTCTACCCTTTTCGGTTTTTCAATAATAGTTAAAAATTACTTTTTAAGGTTAATTTTATTTTTAATTATTCTAAATAAAAGTTAAGTTTGTGGAAAAATTATCTATCACTATTAAAACTTGGTCTTATGAAATCAAATACATTTAAAACTTTAGCATTCTTATTTTTAATGTTAGTTGCTTCTCCAAAATTACTTGCACACGCACTTTGGATCGAAACTAAAGCAACTGGGACAAAAGGAAAAGCTCAGGAAATTTCAATTTATTTTGGAGAGTTTTCAGATAACGACATTACGAAAGCTGACAAATGGTTTTCTGATTTAAAAGATTTTACTTTGGTATTGGTTTCTCCTTCAAAAAAGGAAACAAAATTAACTTCAAAAGCTTTAGATAATAAATATCAGGCATTTTTTACTCCGGATGAAGATGGCGTTTATACTATTGTAATGCATCATACGGTAAAAGATGTTTACGGAACAATGAAATTAGATTATAATTCTAGTGCTACAGTTGTTGTTGGTAATAAAACAGCAGGAAACTTTGCTACTGCTAACAATAATATTATTGGTTTGTTTAGCGAAAATGCTGACATCGCAAAAAAGAATACAAAAATTGACGGATTTGCTTTGTATGAAGGTACAGCTGCAAAAGAGCAAAAAATAAAAGTTATAGCTCCAAATGGTTGGGAAAAAGAATTATGGACAAATGATAAAGGTCAATTTTCTTTTACACCAATCTGGCCAGGAAATTATATGGTAGAATTTGCTTATACTGAAAAATCAGCCGGAGAACATAACGGCAAAAAATACGATGAAATCTGGAAAATGGCTACTTACTTAATTACAGTTAAATAATTTAAAAAATTTTTAGGTTTCAATTTTCAATCAAACCTTGTTCTGTAGAGCAAGGTTTTTTTATTCAAATGGAATCAATTATTAAACAATAAAAATTATAAAAGCAAAATCTTAAGCTAATCTTAATTAAAAAATAAGCAAACTTTAAGCAAGATAATCATCTCATAATTTTTTGTTAAGGTAATAGCATCTCTATATTTGCACACTTTAATCTTTATTGAATCTAAATAAACATCATGAAACATAATTTAATACTATTCTTAGCCTTAATAAGCTTTGCTGCTGCTTACAGTCAGAATCACACAAATACAGATAATAGTACAAAAAACGATACTGTAAAAAACAAAAAAGGAGAAACACTAAATGAAGTTTTAATTACAACCAATAAACCTAAAAAACCTATTGAAGCCGCACGTTCCGGAATTAAGGTTATGGACTTGCCGCAAAGTGTTCAAATTATTGGAAATGATGTAATCGAACAACAACAAGCTATTAGATTAAGTGAAGTGGTAAAAAACCTAAATGGTGTTTATGTAGGATCTGCTCGTGGTGGTGCTCAGGAATCTTTTTTCTCAAGAGGATACGATATGAGTACAAATAATATGTTTAAAAACGGTTTTCGTTATAATGCAGGTTCAATTCCTGAAGTTTCATCTTTAGAAAAAGTAGAATTCTTAAAAGGAGGTTCAGCTTTATTGTTCGGTAATGTTGCGCCCGGCGGAATCATGAATTTGGTTACCAAAACACCAAAATTTACGCAAGGTGGTGAAGTATCTATGCAAGCGGGAAGTTATTCTTTTTATAAACCATCTTTAGATATTTATGGACCATTCTATAAATATATAGCATATAGATTTACAGCTTCTTATGAAAACTCAGAAAGCTTTAGGGATTTTGTAAAAAATGAACGTATCTATATCAATCCTTCGTTTTTATTTAAGCTAACCGATAAAACTCAAATTACACTACAAGGAGATTATTTAAGTGCTGACTGGACTCCTGATTTTGGTACCGGAATTGTTGGTAAAACAATTTTAGATTTACCTCGTAATGAATATTTTGGTGCACTTTGGTCAACAGCAAATACGAAATCTTCTAGTGCTTCATTATTGCTTAATCATGATTTTAATGCCAATTGGAAATTAAACTTTAATTCTTCTTTTCAGTCTTATCGCAGAACTCAGACTTCTACTGCACAGTTAAGTACGGTTGAAGCTAATGGAAATTGGAAACGTGGTTTAACAAAATCTGATGGTGCAGAACAAATATTTGGTGATCAGTTAAGTTTGCAAGGAACTTTTAATACTGGTAGCATTAAACACCAGATATTTACGGGAGTTGATTATGAAAATTCTATTGCGCCAAGTTACACTTATGGTTTCTATGCAACGCCAACTTCTACTGTAGCAATTACTACAGAAGCTACCGCAATAAATCTTTATAATTACGATTATAGTACACAAAGTCTTGATATACCTTATCCAACGAGAGCAACTCAGTTAGCTACAACAAATACACAACGTTTTGGTGCTTATGCTCAGGATTTAATTTCGATTACAGATTATGTAAAAGTTCTGGCAGGATTACGTTGGTCATGGCAAGAAAGTGATGTTACAACTTCTAAAGAAGTAATAGAAAAAGTGAATGGAACAGATGCTATTACAACTACTCTGGAAAATTCAACACCTGTTACTGGATCTAAAACCCTAAACAGAGCTTTTTCTCCTAAGGCAGGACTGGTAATACAGCCTACTAAAGATTTGTCTTTATTTGCGAGTTACTCCAACTCTTTTACTCCAAATACAGGAACAACAGTAGATTTAAAACCTTTAGATCCATCTATTATAGATCAATATGAAGTTGGTATTAAAAAAGATTTTTGGAAAGGTCTTTTGAGTACAAACGTAACAGTATATCAAATAACTAATAATAATTTAGCACAAACGGCTCCGTTCTTAGCAGATGGTGTTACGCAAAATGCCACAACTACTTTAAAAGAATTGGTAGGTGCTACAAAAGGAAAAGGAATTGAAATTGATATTACTGCCACACCTGTGCAAGGGTTAAATATTATGGCTGGTTATAGCTTTAATGAAACAAAAGTATCTAAATCATCAGGAACAAACGGTAGTCTTGTTGTTGGCGATATTTTAGCAAGAACTCCAAAAAATACTGCCAATTTGAGTTTTTTCTACGAATTGCCTAGTGGTTTATTAAAAGGATTAACTTTTGGAGCTGTTGCAAATTATGTTGGAGACCGTACAGGTGGCTGGAATGATGATTATTTATGGACTGCTGTTAAACCTACTCCTGCTAATCCAAACCCGGATCCTGCATATATTGTAACCATTAGAGATCGTGACATTCCATTAAAAGGATATACAACTATCGATGCTTCTTTAGGTTATGTTTGGAAAAAATTCTCAATCTTATGCAAATTATCAAATATTACAAATGAGCTAAATTATACGGTTCACGAAAATTATAGTGTAAACCCAATTGCACCAAGACAAGTAATGACAAGTCTGCGTTATAAATTCTAAAATTTTGAATTAGATTTTTCCATTTAGCATTTGTGGAAATTTTAAACCTCATCTTGAAAAAGGTGAGGTTTTTTATTTTGTTAAAATTTGTTTCATTTTATAAGTACTTTTGTTGCTATAAACCATTACAAAACATAAAACCCAAATATGTCTGATTCTACAAAAAACCAATTAAAGAAAAGTTTAGGTCTAAGTTTTAATATTGCCGTTTTAATTGGAGGAACAATTGGGGTAGGAATTTTGCGAACGCCGGGAACTATTGCAGAAATGCTTAATAATTATTGGCTCATTCTTGCGTCCTGGCTTTTTGGCGGTTTATATGTTTTATTAGGCGCGAATTCGTATGCAGAACTTGCTACGATGTTACCAAAGGCAGGAGGATCTTATAATTATATCAAAAGGGCTTTTGGCGAATATGCCGGATTTCTCTCCGGTTGGTTTGATTATATTACAAATGTAATTCCGCCAGCATTTTACTGCATTGTAATCAGCGAATATATGATTATTTTGTTTCCGTCACTTGCGAATTATTCAACCGTAATGGCAATTTCATTATTGGTCGCTTTTGTATTGATTCATTTAAGCGGTGTAAAAAACGGAAGCGTAATTCAGCAGATTACAAGTCTTTTAAAAGTGATTTGTTTTGTTGCTTTGGTTGTCGCTTGTTTTATGTATTCGGGAGTTGAAATTGCACCAATTAAAACAGATAATTCGTTTTTTCAAATCGGACTTTTATTCGGATTCTTTAAATCTTTACAACTTATCATCGGAACTTATAATGGTTGGAACAGCGCTTGCTTTTTTGCCGAAGAAAATGATGATCCAAGTAAAAATATTCCCAAATCATTATACAGCGGCGTTATTCTCGTTGTTGCAATTTACGTTTTGGTAAATGCTGCTTTTTTTCATGTTTTACCCATTGCAACTTTAGCGAAATCAAATCTGGCTGCTGCCGATGTTGCAAAAATTATCTTTGGAGAGAACGGGGCTATTATCGTTACTGTAATTTCGATATTTTCTTTAATCAGTATTTTGAATGCTTTTATGATGATTCCGCCAAGAATTCTTTACGGATTAAGCCGTGACGGTTTTTTTATCGAAAAAGGAACAACTGTTAATAAAGGCGGAACCCCAATTGTAGCGCTTTTAGTTTCTTCATTTGTCAGCTTATTTTTGATTTGTATTGGATCTTTTGAAGTATTGTTTTCTTTCGCTGCTTTTATCTCCATCATTGTTTGGGGACTCGCCTATTTTTCACTTTTAAAATTAAGAACTTCAGAACCGGATTTACCAAGACCTTATCGTTCGTTTTGGTATCCGTGGACAACTATAATTGCTATCATTGCTTCTATCGCTTTATTGGCTGGTTTTATTTACAGCGATCCTAAAAGTTTTATTATTATTCTTGGAATTACTTTGATTTCTTATCCATTGTTTTTGGTTTTGAAGAAGAAGAAATAGAATTCGTAGCGTAGCTAAAAAACAAACCCGACAGGTTTTATCCCGTCCCGAAGTTTCGGGATCGGGACTGTTGGGTTTAATTCACAAAAGAATTATTTTATCTCCTTGCTTTAAAATAGTCTTCAAAGGCATTACAATCTGAGATCAATTCTTCGTAATTGTCAGCATAATTTGATTTTAAATCCTGATAATATTTATTTTTACTCCAAAGGAAATCATCATAACTTTCAATTTCATGATTATAATCATTAGGATATTGATGTAGTAATTTATTCTTCTCACATTTCCCCATCATCCTTAAACATAAAGCTTTAAACATATCTGTTTTTGCATTTTTAAAAGCCAATGCGTAATATTTTTTTGCCAGATTGCATTCATAATATTCATCGTTATCTTCTACGGCATAATCTTGTATATAACCGATCAAGCCGTAGCGTCGCATTTCCTGTATACTTCCATAATATGTCATATTATAGTAACAATTAGCCACTAAAAAATTATAATAATCTTTGTTCTTTTCTGCCGGATTTGCCGCTTTCTTTAAATATGAAATTAAATTGTAGGTCACAGCATACTTATTCAGGTTATAGTAACCTTTTTGCTTAATAAAATCTGGTGTGTATTTTAAAACAAAAAACGGATTTTTATACGCATAATAACAATTTCCTCTTTCCCATATACATTCAGAATCTGAGATTGCATGTTCGGTTTGGTCTCCATCGTTACCAAAATAAAACAAGGCTTTCTCCAATTTATTCTGACGGATATATTTTGTACCTATTAAATCATAAAGCGCTGGCATTTCATTTTTCATGAAGCTATGTTTCCAAACAGAAAACTTATCCAAATCGTTTTTATCATTTTTAATATCTTCAACTATTTTTTCAACCTGAGCTGGAGAATAAAATATATTGATGTAATCAAAATAATTAGAATAATAGTCTGAATAATAGCTTCTTTTATTTTTGGAACCTTTCCAGAATGCCTGGTCATTATAATTATTATCTGCTGCATTTTCATTTAATTTTGAATATAAAAAAGCCGCATCTGTTGTATTTCCATTATATTCTAATTCTCTTCCAATCGCAAAAACAAATTTTTTATAACTTTCATTTTTAACAAGTATTGGTTTTACCTGATCTAAAATAATCGCTTTTCCACTACTCTGATTTGCTGTTAATGCCAATGCTTTTATAATTTCAATTTGATTGTAAAGTGAGTCATTTTTAGAAAAATTCTTCTCCAATTCCGAAATTTGATTCAAACAACCTTTATTATTCTTAGTAAGAAATAATAGATAAGCTTTACTCATTTTCCACAAAAGCGGATCATGAGCTTTTTTTAAATCTACATTGTTAACAAAATCTAATAATTGCCCTGCATAAACGCGATCTTTCTCGACACGTTTTAAAACTTCTTTTGTAGACATGCTTTCATTATCGAAATTGGATTCGATAGAAGGATTAAATAGAGAATAGTACGGAGTTAAAACCCAATCTTCTATTTTATTAATCTCTCTTAATAACAAAAATGATAATCCGTCAAATTTTGGATTGTATTTGTAAAGCTCTTTTATACAATCCAGCGATCGATCTGATTTTTTGATTCCTGCAAGGAAATAAACATTCGCTTTTTCCTGCTTTGTTTTGGCATACATTAAAACCGAATCCAAAGGCACTTTTCTATTAAACATTCCTGCGGTCATAAAGCTTTTCTCTGGTGCATTTACAAAAACCTGAGCTGCATAAAAATTAGATAATGCATTATTCTTTTCTGCAGTTACTTTAAAATATAAACTCCAGTATTTTAAAATATTATCCTTTTTCTGAGAGCCAAAAACACGATCATATAAACTTACAATCTTTTCTTTATCAGCATTGTAATACGACAATCGAATGGCTAAAAAAGTATATCGTTGTTTTAGCACTTCATTCTTTACTTTATTTGAAAGTGAAACAGCCTGATTTATTAGATTTGCTCTTTTGGGCAATGAACTAACTTCTTGACGCTCCCACGGATCATCATAAAAACCATTAAAAAATTCGCAGTTTTTAGCAAATTTCAAATAATTAATTGCTTCCATATCTTTTGTTTTATAAAGATACTGAAGCATTTTATTGCTGTTTTTTTCTGTAATATCTTCTGATTTAAACTGAAGCAAAACAGTTCTGATATCTTCAAAAGAAACTTTGTTTTTACAATATTCTATCCAAAGTTTTTCATTTGCATCAATTCGGTTTGTTTCAGAAACCGGTTTTTCAGAAATACTAAATGAATTTGAAGAATAATTAAAATCAGAATAGGCATAATATCTGAAATTTAAAGGATCAAAAAAGGAGAAACGAAGGTCTTCGCCATAAGGATAAAATCCGCAGGCGAAAATTGCGTTACTTACTAAAATTAGTAAAAAAACCAGATAATGTTTCATCGTTGTAATTACTTAATTGTTCTTCGTCTAAGTGAAATAATGTTACAGTTGTATTGGCATCAAAAACCACATTTTTCTTTATAATTTCAATCGCTCTATTGATATTTTCTTCTGTCGTTTTTTCGTATTTGATTTTATCTCCAACTCTCAGGTAAAAATTATCTACAACTTTGTCTTCTGTCACTTCATACCACAAAGGCTTTATTGGTTTAAGTGATTCAAAAATCTCTTTTTGATCGCTGTAAATAACTTTAGAAAACTTATTATTCTGGTAAACCTGCATCCAGGAATAAACAGGCAATGCAATATCAAGATGTATGGGGTATTTTCTTTTTTTGTTGAGATAAGATTCTAATTCGCTCTCATCTAAAATCGAATTCTTAGAATGATTTTCCAGTGGATTTATTAAGTTATAACACATTAACGTTGCCTTGTCAACAGGCGGAATTCCCATTTTTTCTGGATATTTATAAGGATATAATCTTAATGTGCAGCTGATTTCTTTTTTTGAAATTGATTTTAGCTTTTTCAAAAAATAAAAATAATTATCCTTTGTTGTTAAAGTCCAGTCGCAGTCCATTTGAAATTCAGTAACAGGATTTGCTCTCTCAAATTTATCTTTGGTATATTTATTTATCAGGAAATTGATATTGTCTGCCAGACTATCTAATCTCTTTGCATTAGTATTTTTAAAAATTCCATTTTTTATATAAACCGTTGGAACGATCGTTAGATTATTCTGTTCATAGATATGCAGCGATGTTTTTGATATTGGAAAATCTCCAAAAACATCGTCATGATCAATCTCAAAATACTTAATATACAACTTCTTAACATTCAAAGCTGTCAATGTGTTTTTTTCTTTTTCAGAGAAACTCCACGGATCGCTTTTCCAATAATAAAAAGATTTTTCGACGTTTTCTACTTTATTGGAACAGCCAAAAAAAAGAGAAGAAATAAACACAAACAATACGATTTTTTTCATTCAGAAGAGAGATTTTATTTTAATAGAAATCGTATTAAAATTATATCATTTTTAAGATATAAAATTTAAAAAATGAAAATATTTTTTAGCTAAAAACTGAATATTTTAGAAATAAGAAACCCGACAGATTTTTCTAAATCTGTCGGGTTTTTATAATAAAAAAAATCTGATTCCTTATTTCAAACCAGCAATACTTTGCTCGATTGTAGCAATTTTTGCCAAAGCATCTGCTTCTTTTTGTTTTTCGTTAGCCAAAACTTTTTCCGGTGCTCCGGCAACAAATTTTTCGTTTGATAATTTTGCCTGAACTGATTTTAAGAAACCTTGCGTGTAAACTAACTCTGCAGTTAATTTTGCAATTTCTTCTTCAACATTGATGTTTCCTCCAGAAATTGGAATGAAATATTCATTTGATTTTACACGGAAAGATAGTGCTCCGTCAACTTTTGCTGAAACATATTCGAAAGCAGAAATATTTCCTAATTTCGTTACGATTGAATCAAAATAAGTCGAGATATTCTCGCTGTTTATTGCTTTTAATTCGATAGCATCTTTAAACGGAATATTTTTATCTTTTCTGATAGTTCTGATTCCCGAAATTACTTCGATTGTATTTTCAAAATCAGCAATTAAAGTCGCGTTAAACGGTTTTAATTCTGGCCATGTTGAAACAATTAAAGCTTCTTCAGCAGTTCTGTCAGCAATTAAATGCCAAATTTCTTCTGTTAAGAAAGGCATAAACGGATGAAGCAGTTTCAAGTTACTTTCTAACATTTCGATTGCTTTATCAAACGTTGCTTTATCGATTGGTTGTTGATACGCTGGTTTGATCATTTCTAAAAACCAAGAACAGAAATCATCCCAAACCAATTTATAAATTGCCATTAATGAATCTGAAATTCTGTATTTCTCAAAATTATCTTCAATTTCAACTAAAGCTTGCTGCAATTTTGCTTCAAACCATTCGATCGCTACTTTTGATGATTCCGGTTGCGGAATAGTTTCTGAAACTTCCCAACCTTTAATCAATTTAACAGCATTCCATATTTTGTTTGTGAATGATTTTCCCTGAAGGCATAATTCTTCATCAAACATAATATCGTTTCCTGCAGAAGCGCTTAAAAGTAATCCTACACGAACACCATCAGCACCAAATTTCTCAATCAAGCCTAAAGGATCTGGGGAATTCCCTAATGATTTAGACATTTTTTGACGTTGTTTATCACGTACTAAACCAGTTAAATATACATTTGTAAATGGTTTTTCGCCCGCATATTCGTAACCTGCAATAATCATTCTGGCAACCCAGAAAAATAGAATATCCGGACCAGTTACCAAGTCGTTTGTTGGATAGTAATATTTATAATCTGCACTTTCCGGATCCATAATTCCGCCAAAAACAGACATTGGCCATAACCAAGAAGAAAACCATGTATCTAAAGCATCAACATCCTGAGTTAGATTGTTGATTGTTAATTGTTGATTATTAGTTCTTTCCTTAGCTAAAGCTAAAGCGTCTTCGATATTTTCAGCAACTACGAAATCTTCTTTTCCATCTCCGTAATAATATGCCGGGATTTGTTGTCCCCACCATAATTGACGAGAAATATTCCAATCACGAATATTGTTTAACCAATGCGCGTATGTATTTTCAAAACGTTTTGGATGTAATTTAATATCACCATCAACCAAAACAGATTTGATTGCCGGTTTTACTAAATCTTCCATTTTTAAAAACCATTGATCTGATAATCTTGGTTCGATTACAGCTTTGGTTCTTTCAGATGTTCCTACTTTATTCAAATGGATTTCGGTTTTTGCCAAAGCTCCAATTTCTTCCAGTTCTTTTGCAATTTCAGTACGAACTACGAAACGATCTTTTCCCTGATAATGTAATCCGAAACTATTTAATGTAGCATCTTCATTAAAAATATCAACGATTTCAAGATTGTGTTTTTCTCCTAATGCCTTGTCATTTACATCGTGCGCCGGAGTTACTTTTAGACATCCTGTTCCAAATTCTACATCTACATATTCATCTTCAATAATTGGAATCACTCTTCCGCAAATAGGAACGATGGCTTTTTTTCCTTTTAAATGGGCAAAACGCTCATCATTTGGATTGATACAAATAGCAGTGTCTCCAAAAATAGTTTCTGGACGCGTTGTTGCAATGGTTAAAAATTCCTCAGTTCCCTCAATTTTATAGTTTAAGAAAAATAATTTTCCTTGTTGTTCTTCATAAATAACTTCTTCGTCAGACAAAGTTGTTTTTGCTTCAGGATCCCAGTTTACCATTCGGTATCCTCTGTAGATTAAACCTTTGTTATATAAATCTACAAACGATTTAATTACAGATGCTGACATATCAGGATCCATTGTAAACTTAGTTCTTTCCCAGTCGCATGAAGCTCCCAGTTTTTTAAGTTGGTCTAAAATTACTCCACCGTATTTATCTGTCCATTCCCAAGCGTGCGCTAAAAATTCTTCGCGTGTTAAATCATTTTTATTGATTCCTTCTGCTTTTAATTTTGCTACTACTTTTGCTTCAGTCGCAATAGATGCGTGATCCGTTCCCGGAACCCAACAAGCATTAAAGCCTTTTAGACGCGCTCTACGAATTAAAACATCCTGAATTGTATTATTCAACATATGTCCCATGTGCAAAACTCCTGTGACGTTTGGTGGCGGAATTACAATTGTATAAGGTGTTCTATGATCTGGTTCTGAATGAAAATAGTTGTTTTTCATCCAGTAATCATACCATTTATTCTCGATCGTTTTAGCGTCAAATTGTGCTGGAATACTCATTTACTGTGGATATGTTTAATCGTTAATTCGTTGATTTGTTTAATCGGTAATTTGTGTAATTGTTTAATCGTTAAGTTGTTGATTTGTTTAATAGTTGATTTGTTTTTTTATTCTTTTAAAACAAAATATGACAAATCAATTAAACGATTAAACAGTTAAACAATTAAACCAAAACAAAATTGGTTCAATTTTTGTAATTATAACTGACAGCAAAAGTAAATAATTAAGTACACTATAAAAAGAGAAATAATAATTTGTGTATTAATTAAAAGAAAGTATATTTACTTACAACTTAAAATCAATTTCAAAATGAAAAATGTTGCCACTTTTATTGTAATACTATTATTTAGTGCAATGGGTTATTCCCAAAACGGCCCTAAAATTGAATTTGCAGCGTCAGACAACACTATTGATTATGGAAAAATATCGAAAAGTGATAATGCAGTCCGATCTTTTGAATTTACAAATACCGGAGATGCACCTTTGTTAATAACATCTGCAGAATCTACAGTAAGTACGATTGTTGTTACAAAACCTGCTGCGGCAATTATGCCTGGTAAAAAAGGAAAAATTGACGTAAAATATAATATGGCTGCAGGTCCAATTCGTAAAACAATTACTGTTGAAACCAATGCCGTAAATTATCCTGACGGTAGAGTTGCCCTTAAAATTAAAGGGGAAGTTTTATAAGAAGTTTAAAATCTAAAAATAGTAAAGCCGTTTCTGAATAAGGAACGGCTTTTTTTTGATTATGATTTATTTTTTACCAGCACACTCTGCTGTTTCAAACTTATATTTTACACGATCAAAATCAATAGGTTTGTCTTTAACTAAATAGGTTACTCCCATTGTTGTCTGCATTGTTCCGTTTCCTAAAATAAGCCGTTTGTCTTTTTTCAGGAACGCCATTGGGTTTTTGAACGTTTTATTTTTATTTGTTACTTCAACAAAAGTATAATCTGCAAATAAAGTATCACCATGAAATTCTCCTTTGATCTCTCCCGTTTTTATTGTTGAAGAAGCAACATTCATTATCATGCTTCCGGTTATTTTACCGCTTTGTAAAGTATTCAATTTTAAATCAAGTGTATCTTTTTCGTATACGGCTCTGTAACATTGCGTGCTTACAATTTTTTCTTCAACGGCTTTGACAGCATCAGTTTGGGTTTCATTCTTTTTACAGCTTTGAAATCCAACACCAGCCAAAAGTATACATGCTAAGACAAGTTTTTTCATAAATTAAGACTTTTAAGTTTATTGTTATCTTATAAAATTAAATAAAAAAGAAGCCAAAAAAAAGGCTTCTCAATTAAATTTATCATTTTATATTAAATCTATAAATTCTTAATTACAAATTCGCTTCTTCGGTTTAATTCATGTTCTTCTTCATTGCAGGCGTCATCTGTTTTGCATTTTATAATTGGAACTGATTCTCCGTAACCTTTTGCTGTAAGCCTTTTAGAATCAATTCCAGATTGTATTATAAATTCCATCGTTGAGTTTGCTCTTTTTTGAGAAAGGTCTTCATTAAATTTAGCATTTCCTCTTGAATCTGTGTGTGAACCAATTTCAATAACCATTCCCGGATATTTCTTCATTAATTCAATTACTCTCCCTAAAACAACTTTAGATTCTTTACGGATATACCACATATTATAGTCAAAATAAATAGGGTCTGTTTTGATAATCAGTCTGTCTTTGTCTCTGACAACATCTTTTTCCTGTTTTAAAATTTGATCAACTTTTTCTTTTTTCTTGATTTCTGTTGCGGCAATTTCAGCTTCTTTGGCTTTTTTCTCTTTTTGTTTTAATTCGATTACGGCCAGCGCTTCTTTTTTCTTGTTTTCTTCTTCTATAATAATTTCCTGCTTTCTTTTATTTTCGGCAGTTTCTTTTTCTTCCAATTTAATGGCTTCCAAAGATTTTAAGGCTAAAGAACCATCATTTATAACATCTCTTGTTTTGTTTAAAGTCAATGTTCTCGATTCATTCGTGTATTTTTCCTTAAAAGCAGAAATTTTATACGAAGCTTCGCAAGGAACGGTAAAACTAAATTTTCCATCAGCAGGAGTTGTAATCGTATTTAGCGTTTTATTATTGGAATCCTGCAAAATTACTGTTGCATTTTCTAATGCTAATTTTGTATCAATATCGGTTATTGTTCCGGCAATAAACTGTTTACAATCTTCTACAATTAGATCTTTAATTTCTTTAAACTGATAAATATCGTCGCTTCCCTTTCCTCCTTCTCTGTTTGATGCAAAATATCCTTCTTTTGTGTCTGATTCGATATTAAATGAAAAATCATCTGAATTGGAATTTAATGGCAAACCGATGTTTACTGGTTCTGAATATTTATTTCCGTCAATTTCAGACACAAAAACATCCAAAGAACCGTAACCCAAATGTCCGTCAGAAGAAAAATAAAGCTTATTATCTGCTGAAACAAAAGGAAATTGTTCTCTTTTATCGGTATTAATAATTGGTCCTAAATTTTTTGGAGTATCAAAAGCGCCTTTGTTTATGTTTACAGAATAAATATCAAACGAACCTAAACTTCCCGGCATATCCGAAGCAAAATACAATACTTTTTCATCTGCACTCAAAGCCGGATGTTCTAAGGAATAATTGGCACTATTAAACGGAAGTGAAGTAATATTTGTCCATTTTCCTTCAACCAATTCAGCTTTAAAAATCTGAAGGTTAGAGATCTTTTTGTCGTCTTTCTTTTTCTTCCCGTTTTTAGAATTGTTTCTTGTAAAGTACATCGTTTTACCATCTTTTGTAAAAACAGGATTAGCTTCATGCATTCCTGTTTTTAGTTCATCGGCAAAATAACTGACAACGGCCTCGTTCGCATTAAGATTTTGAATTGGTATTGAAACTAAATTTAAATAGGTTTCATTATCCCATTTGTACTTTTTATCAAATAATCCCGGTTTTAGTTTTACAGCGGCAAATACTAAATTGTCTTTGTATTTTACAGCTCCAAACTCAGAATTTGGGGTGTTTATGGCCAGATTTTTTATTTCAAAACGGTTTCCAATTGCCGAAACATTTTCTAATTCTTTTAGTTTTCTTTGAAAATAAACAGAATCCTGACTGTTTGTTGATTTTGCATAATATTCTTTTAAAACAGAATTGGCGTCATCATAACTATTGCTGGCTTTTAAGGTTTGTGCATATCTGAAATAATAATTTCGATCTAAATCCTGGTTATAATTTTTAATCAGAAGGCGATAATAGCGTTGCGCTTTTATTAAATCGTTTGTATAATAATAGGAATCGGCCAGGTTTTTAATTACTTCCTGCGAAGGTTTATTTTCGGCAAGTTTTTCATATAAAATAATGGCTTGAGTATAGTATGTTTTATCAAAAAATCGCTTGGCTCTAATAAGTTCCTGATCTTGTGCATTTACAAACTGTATTGAAAATACGAATATAATAACGAGTAGTTTTTTCATATTTTTCATTTTAAAAGAATCTTGGTGATTTATCAAATCCTTTGCCTAATAAATCTAAATCGAAAAGCAGCATAATTTCGTGTGTTCCTGAATTAAACTGACCTAAATTTGATAATGTATAATCGTATGCATAACCAACTCTAAATGTTGGTGTAATGTTGATATTTACCAACGCGCTTACTGCATCACTGATTCTGTAAGCGGCACCAAATTCGAACTTTTCATTGTATAAAACATTGGCTGTTATATCTACAGAAACGGGAGCGCCTTTAACAATTTTTGACATAAATGCCGGTTTCAATTTTAATGCGTCATTAATTTGAAAAACATATCCGGCGGTAAAAAAAGTATGAATCTCTTCAGAACCGTAAGCGTTTATTCCTGATTTTTCTTCAATTTGTTTTGCTTTCAACAAATTTGGAGCTGATAATCCGACATAAAAATTGTTTCTAAAATAATAAGCCCCTATTCCAATATTAGGTTTAGTTACATTAACATTTTCGGCGAAAGCAGCATCTGTAGAAGTGTCTCCACTTTGCAGAACAAATCCATTAAAATTAGTTTGTAATGCTGAAAATCCTGCTTTTACACCTAGTGAAAGTTTATTTTGTCCTCCTAAATTTAAAACATAAGCAAAATCTGCGTATAGGTTATTTTCTTTTTTTGCTCCGTCTCCAATATCATCAGATACTAATGAAAGCCCTATTTCTATCTTATCGCTCAAAGCAGTATGTCCGAAAAAAGTAAATGTTTTTGGAGCTCCAACGGCACCAACCCATTGTGTTCTGTATAAACCTCCAAGATTTAACATTGATGGTGTTCCGCTTGCATACGCCGGATTTACCACACTCATATTATACATATAATGTGTGTATTCCGGATCTTGCTGTGCGGAAACGGACGCTATATAAAAGAAAAAAGGTATAAAAAATAATATTTTTTTCATTTGAAATTATGTTGAATAATGTGAAAAACAATTATCTGTTTAAGTAAAGACGACCTTGTTTAGGCTTTTTATTGTCTTTATTAAAATTCAAAATGTAAAAATAAACACCGCTTGGTGCCAGACCGCTGGCAACTCCGTTAGTTTCGTAATTCGTCCCGTCCCAGCCTGGTTTATTTATAAACCCTTTATACATTCCGTTTCCGTATCTATTAAAAATTTCAAGTGTATAATTTGGATATAAAAATTCGATATTCGGAATCACAAAAGTGTCATTTACACCATCGCCATTTGGAGAAAATCCGTCAGGAATAAAAAAGTCATTTGGCACATCGTCACAATGTGTCAACGAAACTGTTACATCAAGACGCTCGTAGGAATAACAATTTGTTGTACCCGAATAGCCAAAACCATAATATTTGCCTTGTTCAGTCAAAACAGTAGATGAAGGCAATAGATTTCCATTTTTAGGAGCATCATACCAAACTACTGATGAAGCCATATCTGTTTTATTAGATAAATCTAAAAGAGTAGGATTATTTAAACCGCAAAAATCTGCCGGTTCGTTTAATTCCGGCGCCGGAGTATCATTTATCGTAACCAAAATCATGGTAGGATTTGAAGTACAGTTGGCAGTCGTTATTCGAACATAGTAATTCTGAGAGATTAAAACAGCACCATTATCAAGTGGTACAGTCGCCGTAGGAGAATCATACCATTTATATTCTGGTCCTTTGGGTACTAAATTAGCAATCGTTGTTCCTTCTGATTTACAAAAAGATAAATCATTAGCCGCTGGTGCAGCCGGAATTGGATTCAATAAAAAGGGATCTGCAATACCGGATACATTAATGCTACAAGTAGTAGTATTATCTCTCAAATTGGTAATTGTTGCAGTTGTAGAACCAGTATTTACAAGTAATCCTGAAGGAATTACAAATGTAGCACTTCCGTTTACCGGAATTAAATTAACAGTTTGTACTATTGAGGTATTTCTTCCTGAAAGAATATAAGATAAAGTTACATCGGTCAAACTTCCTAATCCTGAAACTGAAGCCGTTACTACATCTCCAAAACAAAAATCGGCAACCTGTATTCTTAAAGTTGCTATGCCTGGTGCAGGAATGACTATGATATCTCCTTTTAAGTTTGCAGTGTTTGCACATTGTGAAACTACCTGTGTAATATTTGTAATTGTTATTACTGAGTTGCCACTTTGTGCATTTAAAAATGATGGAATTGTAAAAGTTGCATTTCCTCCGGTAAATGTCACTCTCACATTTTGAGCGGTTGCATTATTTGCTCCTGAAATGTTATATCGCAGGTCATAAACTCCGTCTTTAATTTTTATTGCATCAGAAATTACTATTGTCGCTGTACTATTCTGGCAGGTTTTTGCTTCTGCAATTTTAGCTCCTGTTAAATCCGGTAACGGATATACATGCAAAATATCTGACAAATTATTAACAATATTAATACATGCCTGCTCGCTGCTTTCTGCATAAATATCAAGAATAGTTACCGTAAAATCTCCAACTTGTTTAAAATAGTCTGATTTGATTGGAAAAAGAAAAACTCCGTTACTAAGAGTTGCAATAACTGTTTCTGTACCACCGTTGGGTCCTGAAACATTAAATGTAATTTTATAATTACCGTTTGGAATTACTGCCGGCCCTTTTGTAATTCGAATAGAATATGTTGCTGTTGGAATTTCAGTTTCGCATATATCAGAATCAACAGTAACTGTCGCTCCGGTAAAATCAAGTTTCTTTTCTATTCTGATAATCACTCTTGTCGAAGCCGGATTACAGACTGTATTGGGAGAAGGAACGCTATAGGTAAAGTAATAATTGCCTTCTCCAAACCTATTGTATATTTTTTGGATATCTATGAAATGATCTCCGGAAAAAGTCAATTCTCCTGTTGATCTGATGTTGGCATCTGTCCAGGTACCATTGGGATCGGCTCCTGTAAGCATCAAGTTTAAATCCTGATTTGTATAATTTGATACATCATCGCTACATATCTTCAAATTATTTGCGGTTCCTGATTTTGGCGCTCTGTAAACTGTTAAATTTATTGTTGCCGGAGGCGGCGCGGCGCATGAACCCACAGAAGTCATTGTATAGGTAAACTGATACTGTCCGAGTAAATTTGTGACGTTTACAAAAGAATCTGAAACATCTTGGTTTGTAGTGTCATTATGCCATTTTCCATTAGAATGCGGACCTAATACTGTACCATCAAAAGCCTGAAAAAGATTAAAATTTCCTGCAGATGTACAGGTAATTGCAAAAGAAGGTTTTCCCGTATATCCTCCAACTGTAACCGTAACTGTTGATGAAGTATCTGCACAACCGGTATTATCGGGTAAGGTATATGTATATTGATAAATTCCACTATTCTGAATAAGGTGCACATTCAAAATTCCGGTTGCACCATCTAATCCGTATGAATTATCATCATCAGACCACGTACCGCCCGGAATTGCTGGTCCTAATAATGCAAACAGATCGACAGTTTTATTTGCCGGATTTGGAATATCACAAATTGTTATACTTGCATCATTTCCGGCACATTGACTGTAAATTGTTGTAGGTAAACAAGTTAATAAAACAAAAAACAGTACAAATTGTAAGAAATTATAGTATTTTTTGATCATGGGTTTTATTTTAGTTAAACATAATAAAAATATCGTGTTTCTTTATCAAAAAACTTAATTTTCTTATTAATATTTTAAAATAAGCTTAACTTAATCAAAAAAATACTTTCTAACTGAGATTATATAGAATTATAATTCATCTTCTAATTTAAACCTAAATTTTAAAATCAAGCTATTTCGTTCGACTTCTAAATTAATCCAGGTATCATTTTCAGATTTCAATAAATTGTTTATTTGCTGCAATGAATATCGGTACGGTAATACTTTATTGATGCTTACAATAATGTCTCCTTTTTGCAAACCGCATTTTTCTGCAGCAGAATTTTTCCGGATATTTACAATTTCATAAACAGGTTTTAATAAAAACTTATATCTAAAATTATCGTTTTTAGAATTTGAATCGGCTTCATTAATTGATGTTGCCACTTGCACCATTTCTAAACGAACAGTTTCCTGCACCCATTGCAAACCATTATGCTGAATTGTGATTCCGCTTTTGTTATAAGTAAAGGGTTCTGAAAATTTACTATTCTTTTTAAGATATAACTTTCGGTCTGCATAATCTAAAACCAAAGTAAATCGCTTTAAAACTTCTCCTCCAACAGAACCAATACGATCGGGAACCATTTTTACATTTCGAATTGATGTTGAATCAGGAAAAGAGACAATCGGATTTTTAAAATCAAAACCTGCAATAGAAAATTTTTCAATTTTTGCCCGATGGCCTTCAATATCTCCACTAAAGCCTTTTCCTAAAAAATCAGGAAAATTCTTTTTAGGCAATTTTATTCTATTATTTTCAAAAACCCAAAATGCATCACTATTTCCAATATCAATAAGCAATTTAGCCGGTATTTCTGTACCATCTGTTACTGCAGTTGTATAAATGTATGGTTTTGATCTTTCGATTGTTATTGGCACAGACCTGAATTTTCTATCCAGTTTCTTTCTGCTTTCTTCATCATTAGAATGAATTATAATTTTCTTTCTCTGATAATTGATTTCAACTAAATTATTTTTAAAAAATTTATGTCCAATAATACCGTTTACCGGAATACCAATGTGCGAGGATAAATTAAAACTTTGATCCAGAATAATATAAACCATATGATTGCTGGATTTTATGCCATGAGTTTCTAAAACATTGTTGGTCGATTTTAACCCTTCTATTTCCTGTTCACTTCCAAGACCTCTGAGTTTTATTTTTTCTATGTTATTAAAACTAACTTCCTGCTTTTCTTCCATACTAAACAAGATTGTTTCCTCAACTCCGGAATCAAGCAAAAAATTTAGTTCTACCCCATTCACTTTTATAGGAATAAAGATGAGATTATTTATCAATTGAAATGGAATAATTACCTTATTACGATGGTTTTCTATCAAAAAATCATTTTGCGCCAAAAGTGAAAAAGGTACGAAAAGCCCAAAAAACAACACAATATATTTTTTCATTGACAATATTTTATTATAAAATTAGTAAATATATTTATAATTGTTAGATTTTTACAAGTCCCCTTAATGTTTACGTTAAATTCGAAAAAAAAATGCAAATTTGCACTTCAATAATAAAACACATGCCAACAATTTCCAACAAAGGCAAAAACATGCCCGAATCACCGATACGCAAACTTGCTCCTTATGCAGATAGTGCAAAACAACAAGGAAAAAAAGTGTATCATTTAAACATTGGTCAACCGGATATTAAGACACCCGAAGTGGCCATCGAGGCGGTAAAAAATATTGATTTAAGTATTATAGAATACAGTCCGTCAGCCGGATATGAAAGTTATAGAAAAAAATTAGCTAAATTTTACCAACGCCAAAACGTAAATGTTAACTCAGAAGACATCATTGTAACCACTGGTGGCTCAGAAGCCTTATTGTTTGCATTGGCCACAATTACAGACCCGGGAGACGAAATTATTATTCCTGAGCCTTTTTATGCTAATTATCACGCATTTGCATCATCAACCAGTGCAACGGTAATTCCTGTAATTTCAGATATTGAAACAGGTTTTGCTTTGCCAAGTATTGATATTGTTGAGAAATTAATTACGCCAAAAACCAAAGCTATTTTAATTTGCAATCCAGGTAATCCAACAGGTTATTTGTATTCTGAATCAGAAATCAAACAATTAGCAAGTTTGATTAAAAAGCATGATTTATATTTAATCGCTGATGAAGTGTATCGTGAATTTTTATACGATGGAGACGATGTTCATTTTTCGGTAATGAATTTAGAAGGTGTTGAACAAAATGTAATTATGGTCGATTCAGTTTCAAAACGTTACAGTATGTGTGGCGCCAGAATTGGATGTTTGGTTACTAAAAACAAGGTTGTTTTGGCAACCGTTATGAAATTTGCCCAGGCAAGATTGAGTCCGCCAACTATTGAACAAATTGCGTGTGAAGCTGCTATAGATACTCCGCAAAGTTATTTTGATGAAGTAATTTCAGAATACAAAAGCCGTCGTGACACTTTAATTACAGAATTAAACAAAATTGATGGCGTTATTGTAACCAAACCAAAAGGGGCTTTTTATTGCATTGCACAATTGCCAATAGAAAATGCTGATGATTTTGCACAATGGCTTTTAGAAAGCTACGATTTAAACGGAGAAACTGTTATGGTTGCTCCTGCTGCCGGATTTTATTCAACTCCGGGAATGGGTTTAAATCAGGTTCGAATTGCTTATGTATTGAATAAGAAAGATTTAGTTACTGCTGTAAATATTTTAAAAGAAGCTCTTTTGGTTTATAACAAAAGATAATTTTAAATAAAAAGCACATTCATAAAAAGGCAATAACTTCCCGTTATTGCCTTTTCTATTTTATAAAAATTACAGATTGGGTTTTAATTTAAATTATATCCAAAAACTATCGATTAAATAGTAAAAACGATAGAAAAGGTTTCCTTTTTATTAATTATCTTTACCGCCTTAAAAAGATATACCCATTATAATAGTAGTTTTTAATGATAAATAACGAAGATTTTTTAGACGAAATAGGTGACAGTCATTTCAGCAGTAATGCAAAAAACCCTCTAAGAGAGGATGCTTTTGATTTAACTGATGAAGAAAAAATAGAAAAAATTAAAAAAGATGTCGAAAACATTCTCCAAACTCTTGGAATGGATTTGACGGATGACAGCATAAAAGGTACTCCAAACCGAGTAGCAAAAATGTTTGTTAAGGAGATTTTTGGTGGTCTTAACCCTGCAAAACAGCCAAAAGCTTCAACTTTTGAGAATAATTACAAATACGGTGAAATGTTAGTCGAGAAAAACATTACCGTTTATTCTACCTGCGAACACCACTTATTACCCATTATAGGACGCGCACACGTAGCTTATATTTCAAGCGGAAGAGTTATTGGTTTATCCAAAATGAACCGTATTGTAGAATATTATGCTAAAAGACCTCAAGTTCAGGAGCGTTTAACAATGCAAATTGTTCAGGAATTGCAAAAAGCACTAGGAACAGAAGATGTTGCCTGCGTTATTGATGCAAAACACCTTTGCGTAAACTCAAGAGGAATTAAAGATATCGAAAGCAGCACTGTAACGTCTGAATTTGGTGGAAAATTCAAAGATCCTCAAACTAAAAGAGAGTTTTTAGATTACATTAAATTGGAAACGCAATTTTAAATATTTGGTTAATCGTTTATT
This sequence comes from Flavobacterium sp. LC2016-13, assembly GCF_009707955.1. GTDB lineage: Bacteria > Bacteroidota > Bacteroidia > Flavobacteriales > Flavobacteriaceae > Flavobacterium. Next base: position 363,000 of record NZ_WMDQ01000004.1, read on the forward strand.
TGTTAAACCGTTTATTCGAAAGCAGTTAAACAAATAAACGATAAAACAATTAAACCAGAATATATGTATGTTTTTTCATTTGAAAAACTAGAGGTTTGGCAAAATGCAAGAATGTTTATTTTGGATATTTATAAATTAACTAGTAAATTTCCATCAAATGAATTATTCGGAATAACTTCTCAAATAAAAAGAAGCTCATCATCGATTGCTACTAATATTGCAGAAGGAACTTCGAGAAATACAAATAAAGATAAAGCTCATTTTTTAACGATCTCCTATTCATCTGCAATGGAAACTTTAAATCATTTAATAATTTCTAAAGATTTAAATTATGTATCTGAAACAGAATATTTAGCATCGCGTGAAAAAATTGAAAAAATCTGCAATCAGATAAATAGTTTAAAAAAATACTATCTTTCAAAAGAATAAAAACGCAGATAATTAAAAAACAAAAAAACGTTTACACGATTAAACAAATAACGGTTAAACAAATAAACGATTAAACAGCAAAAACGAATATGCCTTTATATACAAGTCAACATCTAAAAATATACAATTCGCTTTCGGGTGAAAAAGAAAATTTCAAACCAATCCATGAAGGAAATGTTGGAATGTATGTTTGTGGACCTACAGTTTATAGCAATGTACACTTAGGAAATGTGAGAACATTTATGTCTTTTGATGTGATATTCAGATACTTTTTGCATCTTGATTATAAAGTGCGTTATGTTCGTAACATTACTGATGTTGGGCATATTGTAGACGACGTTGATGAAGGTGAAGATAAAATTGCCAAAAAAGCACGTTTAGAACAATTAGAACCAATGGAAGTTGTTCAACGTTATACAGTTGATTTTCATGACATTTTAAAGTCATTCAACTTTTTACCGCCAAGCATCGAACCAACGGCAACAGGGCATATTATTGAGCAAATCGAAATCATCAAAAAAATTATCGATACCGGAATTGGTTATGAAGCCAACGGATCGGTTTATTTTGATGTCGTAAAATACAATGAAACCAATAATTACGGAGTTTTAAGCGGCCGAAATATCGAAGATATGTTAGCTAATACCCGTGATCTTGATGGTCAGTCAGACAAAAGAAACCCACAAGATTTTGCGCTTTGGAAAAAAGCAGAACCAGAACATATTATGAGATGGCCTTCTCCTTGGAGTGATGGTTTTCCGGGTTGGCATTTAGAATGTACTGCAATGAGCACCAAATATCTTGGGAATCATTTTGACATTCACGGAGGTGGAATGGATTTAAAATTCCCTCATCATGAATGTGAAATCGCTCAAAACGAAGCTTGTACAGGTCAATCTCCGGTAAATTACTGGATGCACGCCAATATGCTTACTTTAAATGGTAAAAAAATGGCAAAGTCTACCGGAAATAATATTTTACCGGGCGAAATTTTAAGCGGAGATAACAATATTTTAAGCAAAGCTTTTTCGGCTTCGGTAACACGTTTCTTTATGTTACAAGCGCACTACAGAAGTATTTTAGATTTTTCTGATGATGCGATTGTGGCTGCTGAAAAAGGTTATAAAAGATTGATGGAGGCTGTTGATGCTTTATCGGGTATTTCAGCAAGTGCAACAAGTTCTATAGATATCGCATCCTGGAAACAGTTGTCTTACGATGCAATGAACGACGATTTTAATACGCCAATTTTAATTGCGCAGTTATTTGAAGCTGTTCGTTTTATCAATTTATTAAAAGAAGGAAAAGAAACTATTTCGTCAGATGACTTAAAAACATTTACAGCAGCAATTAACGCTTTTGTTTTTGATGTTTTAGGATTGAGTGACGACAAAGCAGCTGACAGCAATAATGATAAATTAGAAGGTGTTGTAAATATGCTTATCGGAATGAGAAATCAGGCTAGAGCCGATAAAAACTTTGCGCTTTCTGATCAAATTCGTGATCAGTTGATTGCTTTAGGCATTCAGTTGAAAGATGGTAAAGAAGGCACAAGCTTTTCAATATAATAAATTCAATTTCTAATAAATCATGAAAGTAATTACTCCATTTGTTTTATTAGTACGTTTTTATCAAACTGCAATTTCGCCATTTACACCCGCGAGCTGCAGGTTCGAACCAACCTGTTCGACATATATGATTCAGGCATTACAAACTCATGGATTATTTTATGGCGGTTATTTAGGAATAAAACGCATTTTGAGCTGTCATCCCTGGGGAAGAACCGGTTACGATCCTGTTCCTGAAAAGAAATGTTCACATAAAGATTAACCTTAAATAAAGACTTACTGTTTTTTAAATATTTATTTTTACAATACTAAACAATATAATATGACACACGCCTTAAATATCATCTGGAATCCTTCTGAAGGAATCGATTTAGGATTTTTTATGATTCGCTACTATAGTTTAATGTTCGTAATCGCCTTTGGATTAGGTTGGTTCCTAATGAAAAAGATTTTCGAACGTGAGAACGAATCTCTTGACAAATTAGATTCATTATTTGTATGGACTGTTTTAGCTACTTTAATTGGCGCACGTTTAGGCCATGTTATATTTTATGACTGGGAATATTTCAGAAATCATTTGCTTGAAATCTTTTTACCTTTTAGATTCGAACCAAAATTCGAATTCACAGGTTTTCAAGGATTAGCAAGTCACGGAGCTGCAATTTCGATTATTATTGCCATGTATTACTACAGCAAAATGATCTTAAAACGTCCGTTATTATGGATTTTAGACCGAGTTGTAATTCCGGTTGCCAGTGGTGCTATTTTTGTTCGTTTAGGAAATTTTTTCAATTCAGAAATTATAGGTCACGAAACAACTTCTGCATTTGGAATTCGTTTTTTACATGATAAATTTAGTAAATCTGAAGCGGTACAAAAAACACAGATCGCAAATCCTAAGGAAGCATATAATGCAATTGTACACGATCCTAAATTTGCAGATTTATTAGCACAGGTTCCTGCAAAACATCCAACGCAATTATATGAAGGATTTTGCTACATCTTTGTATTCGCAATTTTGTATTTCTTATACTGGAAAACTAATGCAAGACTTAGATCAGGTTATTTATTCGGATTGTTTTTAGTACTTTTATTTGTAGTACGTTTTATTGTAGAGTTTGTAAAAGAAAGTCAAGGCGGAATTGAAGAGGAATTAGGTATGTTTTCAACAGGACAATGGCTAAGTATACCTTTCATCATTATTGGACTTTTCTTTATCATCAGAGCCAAAAGAAACCCTTTAGCAGCTTCTTAAATTTGAAGTTCAAAACTATATAAAATATAAATCCCGACATTTTACAATGTCGGGATTTTTTTTATAGAGAATATGAAATTCCCATTTCAATATTTTTAGTGTTGTAACCTGCATTACTGTTTCCTAAACCAGCGTTTGAAACATGTCTGACACTTGGCCTTATATCAAATTGAATTCTTTCCATTTTTACAGAAAAACCAACGGCCAAAACATCAGCAAAAGCAAAACCTTCAGACATTCTTTCTGTTTCGGTATCATTAATCATCGGTCCAATACTTCCTAAAACATAAAAAGAACAACTTTTACCAACAGGTTTCCTAACCAAAAAACCGATATTTAAAACATATTCATGAATATGTTTTAACTGTGTATATTTAATTCTTTTTTCAATATAATCAGGTTCCTCAGGCTTTACAAAATAGAAATTCAATAATTGATGTGTGCCAAAATTAACTTCGGGCTGAAGTAAAATTTCATATTGAAAATGCTTCGTTTCCTTTAGATTATAATATAATTCGAGTTTATAAAAATGATTTGTAAACGTATAATTTTTATTATTGAATTCACTTCCAAATCCGTAATTAAAACCAATAGCAAAATTGCTTTGCTGTGTTTGCGCATACATCTTAAAGAAGCACGTAAGAAATAGTAGACCAAAGAATAATTTTCTAATCATAAATCGCTTTTAATTGGTTTAAATATAATACAAAAAAAAAGATCCAGTTTTCACTGGATCTTTTTAAATATATTTAAGCAATTAATTATGCTTTATTATGCTTGTCTTCAATAGTGTGTTTATCATCTTTAGAAATCGTGTCAACCAATACTGGTGTAGCGATAAATAATGAAGAATAAGTACCTACAACAATACCAACTAACATAGCGAAGATAAATCCTCTAATTGATTCTCCACCGAAGATAAACATTGTCAATAATACAATGATCATCATTAATGAAGTATTCAATGTTCTAGATAATGTAGTATTAATAGAAGCATTTACGATATCTTCGAAACTTCCTTTACGGTTTCCGATGATGAACTCTCTAATTCTATCAAATACAATTACAGTATCGTTCATTGAGTAACCAATTACGGTAAGAATTGCAGCGATAAAGTGTTGGTCCATTTCCATGTGGAAAGGCATGAATTTATAACATAAAGAGTAAATTCCTAATACAAAGATTACGTCATGCGCAACAGCTGCAATCGCTCCTAATGAATATTGCCATTTACGGAAAGATACCATTAAGTATAAGAAAATTGCTGCCATAGCTCCAAGAACTGCCCAGTATGAGTTTGTTTTGATATCTTCAGAGATAGAAGCTCCAACTTTAGAAGCTTGTAATACTCCAACTGTTTTACCATCATACGTGTTGGTAAATTTATCGTAAGAAGTATTAGGGTAGTATTTCTTTAATGCATCGTATAATTTTTGATTTACTTCTGAATCAACTGCTACTCCATCTTCTTGGATTTTGTATTTTGTTGTGATTTTTAACTGATCATCATCTCCTAAAATTTTAGCTTCAACAGGAGTTCCGAAAGCAGCAGATAATTCATCTGAAACTACAGTTGCATCAACTGGTTTTTCAAATTTAACCTGGAAAGTTCTTCCTCCAACAAAATCAACACCCTGATCTAATCCATTAACGAAGAAGATAGAAACTAAACTTACTACAACTACAATAGAAGAGAAGATATAAGTGAATTTTTTGATTTTAATAAAGTCAAAGTGGAAATTAGTAAACCAGTTTTTAGTAATGTTTGTAGAGAAAGTTAAATCACCTTTTCCAGCAATATTTCTGTCAATGAAAATTCTAGCGATAAAAATTGATGTAAACATTGAAGTTACGATACCAATTAATAAAGTTAAAGCAAAACCTTTGATTGGTCCTGTTCCAAAAATAAACAAGATTGCTCCAGTTAAAACGTGTGTTACGTTCGCATCAATGATAGAACGCATAGCTCCATGCCATCCGTAAGATGTAGCAACTGCTTCAGATAAAGATTTACCTTCACGCAATTCCTCTTTTGCTCTTTCAAATATAATAATGTTAGCATCTACCGCCGTACCTAATGTTAATACGATACCTGCAATACCTGGCAATGTTAATACAAAACCAAAACTTGCCATAATTCCAAATAAGAAAAGTAAGTTTAATAATAATGCAAGATTAGCATATAAACCAGCTTTACCATAATAGAATACCATCCATAAACAAACTAATAAAAATCCTAATACAGATGAGATTGTTCCCGCATCAATTGCTGCCTGTCCTAAAGATGGTCCTACAACTGTTGATTGAATAATATCTGCAGAAGCTGGTAATTTACCTGCGTTTAATACGTTAGCTAAATCTTTAGTTTCAGCTACATCAAATGAACCTGTAATTTCAGATCTTCCTCCTGCGATTGGACCACTAGTAACTCCAGGAGCAGAATATACGATATCATCTAAAACAATAGCGATATAACTTTTTTGAGAAAAAGCTCTTCCTGTTAATTCTTCCCAAACTTTAGCTCCCTGACTGTTCATTTGCATGGAAACAGCTGGTTTACCCATTTGGTCAAATGTATCTTTTGCATCAGTTACAAGACCACCGTTCATTGCCGGGATATTGTCTCTGTTTCCTTTTAAAGCGTATAATTCAACAACTTCAATATCTTTTTGTTTAGCGTCTTTTATAGTAGTTGGTTTACTCCAAACAAATTTCGCATAATGTTGATCAGCAGCTAATAAAACTCTGATATCTGATCTTTTAAAATATGCATTTACACTAGCAGTATCTTTTGGTGCAAAGTAACCTAAAACTGGTCCGCCACCCTGACCTAAAATTTTGTCAAATAACGGATTATTTCCTTTTTTAGCTTCAGTAGAATCTTTAGAATTATCAGTTAATAAAGCATTCAATGAATCTTGAGCAACTGTTTTAGTTTCTTTTACTTTAACTTCGGTCTTTTTTAAAGCTTCGTTTGCAGCTACTAAAAAGTTTCCGATTTCTTCCATTTTATAAGTTTCCCAAAACTCTAACTGAGCTTTTCCACCTAATAATTTCTTAATTCTATCAACATCTTTAGCTCCAGGTAATTCAACTAAGATTCTTCCAGAAGAAGCACCTAATTTTTGAATGTTTGGTTGTGTAACACCAAATTTATCTATACGCTCTCTTAATACTTTGTAAGCACTTTCGATAGACTCATCTACTTTTTTTCTAATTACTTTTTGCGCTTGTGCATCAGTCATTTCAAAAGCTATACCACCATCTCCTTGCAAGTTTCTGTTAGCAAAAATTTCAGGAGATGCTAATTTTTTAGTTCCGTTTGAATTTGCGTCAAAAGCTTCAAAAAACTTATCTAAATAAGTTTTATTTCCTTCTAAATTTGCAGTCGCATCAGCTAAAGATTTATTAAAAATTGGGTCTTTAGAATTGTTTGCTAATCCTTTTAAAACGTCTTTAATAGAAATTTGAAGAATAACGTTGATTCCTCCTTCTAAGTCAAGACCTTTATTGATTTGTTTGTTTTTTACTTCGTTATAAGTAAAATCCGTAAATCCAAGATTCACCACTTTTTCTTTACCAATAGAATCTAAATATTTTAGCTCTTTATCAGGATTATCTCCTGCAAAAGCTTTAGCTTCACTTTTGACATTACTTGCCACATAAGTGAACGAAAGTTGGTAAATACTTACCAATGCAAATAGAATTGCGAAAAATTTAATAAGTCCTTTATTCTGCATTATTACTAAAAATTAATTATGTTTTATTGTTTGTTTTTGTTTTAAAGTCCCATAAAATAAGCCCTGACATCATTTTTTTAAAACTAAAAAACTAAATCACGAATTACCACATTTTTTTTAAATCGAGCAAATATATAATTAACGAAAAGATTAACCAATTTATTTATTAATTAATCTCAAAAAAAAGACTGCAAAAGTGCAGCCTTCTCCTTTTTTTATCATTTTTATTATACTAAAATCGATTTTAGAGCATCATTCATGCCTCTAACTGCATCTGCACTTTTAGCGAACAATGCCTTCTCATGGTCGTTTAACTGGATATCTAAAATTTCTTCTACTCCGTTTTTACCAATTATACAAGGTACTCCAATGCATATATCATTTTGACCATATTCTCCTTCTACAAAAACAGAACAAGCAATCATTTTCTTTTGGTCATTTAAAATACTATCAACCAAATACGCTACAGAAGCTCCTGGCGCATACCATGCAGAAGTTCCTAAAAGGCCTGTAAGTGTTGCTCCTCCTACCATTGTATCAGCAGCTACTTTTTGCAATGCTTCATCTGAAAGAAATTCTGTTACCGGAATTCCGTTATACGATGCTAAACGCGTTAACGGAATCATGGTTGTATCACCGTGACCTCCAATAACCATTGCTGAAATATCATTTGCCGGTTTATCTAAAGCCAAAGACAAATAAGTTCTGAAACGTGAGCTGTCTAACGCTCCGCCCATGCCTATAATTCTGTTTTTTGGTACTCCGGTTGCTTTTAAAGCTAAATATGTCATAGTATCCATAGGATTAGAAACTACAACTATTATGGTGTCTGGTGAATATTTTAATACGTTTTCAGCAACTGTTTTTACAATTCCTGCGTTTATACCTATAAGTTCTTCACGAGTCATTCCCGGCTTTCTCGGAATTCCTGATGTAATAACTACTACATCACTTCCGGCAGTTTTTGAATAATCGTTGGTTACGCCAGATACTTTGGTATTAAATCCTGTATTTGTGGCACATTGCATAATATCTAATGCTTTCCCTTCGGCAAAACCTTCTTTAATATCCAACAACACTACTTCGCTAGCAATTCCTCTATAAGAAATAACATCTGCACATGTAGCTCCAACATTTCCTGCTCCTACAATGGTAACTTTCATATTTTATACTTTATCGGTTATTAATTAATTTGTTTATTTTATAAATCGACAATTCGTTTAATTGTCTAAGTAAATTTAAACAATTAAACGAATTGATGAATTAGATTTTATTATGCATCGATATTTGCATACACTGCATTTTTCTCGATAAATTCTCTACGAGGTGGTACTTCGTCTCCCATCAACATTGAGAAAACTCTGTCGGCTTCTGCAAGACTATCAATAGTTACCTGACGTAAAGTTCTGAAGCTTGGATCCATTGTAGTTTCCCATAATTGCTCCGCGTTCATCTCTCCAAGACCTTTATAACGTTGAATAGCTGCGCTTCCTCCCATTCTCTCATTTGCCTGATCACGTTGAACGTCATTCCATGCGTATTCTTTTTTATTTCCTTTTTTAACTAAGTATAAAGGTGGTGCTGCAATATATACGTGACCTTCTTCGATTAATTCTTTCATGAAACGGAAGAAGAACGTTAATATTAAGGTAGAAATGTGACTACCATCGACATCGGCATCACACATGATGATTACTTTATGATATCTTAGTTTTTCAAGATTTAATGCTTTACTGTCTTCTGCAGTTCCTACAGTAACTCCCAAAGCGGTAAAAATGTTACGGATCTCTTCGTTTTCGAATACTTTATGGTGCATCGCTTTTTCAACATTCAAGATTTTACCACGCAATGGTAAAATCGCCTGAAAGTTACGATCACGACCTTGTTTTGCTGTTCCACCAGCCGAATCTCCCTCGACAAGGTAAACTTCACATCTTGCAGGATCCTGCTCAGAACAATCTGAAAGTTTTCCCGGCAATCCACCGCCACCCATAACGGTTTTACGTTGTACCATTTCACGCGCTTTTTTAGCAGCGTGACGGGCCTGAGCAGCCAAAATTACTTTCTGAATAATGATACGGGCATCATTTGGATTTTCTTCCAAATAATTCTCTAACATTTCTCCAACTGCCTGAGAAACCGGAGAAACTACTTCTCTGTTCCCTAGTTTAGTTTTTGTCTGACCTTCGAATTGTGGTTCTGCAACTTTTACCGAAATAATCGCTGTTAATCCCTCACGGAAGTCATCTCCCGCAATTTCGAATTTTAATTTATCCAGCATTCCAGAGGCATCTGCGTATTTTTTAAGGGTTCTTGTCAAACCACTTCTAAAACCTTGTAAATGCGTTCCTCCTTCGTGTGTATTAATATTATTTACATAAGAAAAAATATTCTCTGTATAACTTGTATTGTAAATCAAGGCAACTTCAACCGGAATTTCACCTTTTTCATTATCCATGCTGATTACATGAGAAATGATTGGTTCACGGTTACCATCCAAATAACGGATGTATTCTTTTAAACCTTCGTCAGAATGAAAAACTTCTACTTTAAATTCACCTTTGTCATCGACTTCTCTCTTGTCTGTAAAGGTAATTGTGATTCCTTTGTTTAAGAAAGAAAGCTCACGCATACGCGCTGATAATGTATCATAAGAGAACTCAGTAGTCTGAGTAAAGATGGTATCATCCGGATAAAAAGTCTGGCGTGTACCTCTTTTATCTGTTTCTCCAATTTGTTTAACTGGATATAATGATTTTCCCCTTTCGTATTCTTGTTCGTAGATTTTACCGTCTCTGAAAACCGTAGATTTCATATGAACAGAAAGCGCATTTACTACAGAAACCCCAACACCGTGCAAACCTCCTGAAACTTTATAAGAATCTTTATCAAATTTACCTCCGGCACCAATTTTAGTCATTACAACCTCAAGTGCTGAAACGCCTTCTTTTTTATGTAAATCAACTGGAATACCACGACCGTTATCTTCAACTGTTACCGAACCGTCTTCATTAATTGCAACACCAATAGTATCACAATGCCCTCCCATTGCCTCATCAATAGAGTTATCAACAACCTCATAAACCAAATGATGTAGACCTCGAACCCCCACATCTCCAATATACATCGATGGACGCATTCTTACGTGCTCCATTCCTTCTAATGCCTGAATACTATCTGCTGAATAATTGTTCTTCTTGATTTCTTCGCTCATATAATTTATTCTAAAAAATGTAATTAGTGTCTAACACGCAAATATATAAAAACGCAAATTATATATCCGTTAAAATCCCATTTAAAGCTCGTAAGTTATTAACACAATTGTCTGAAAAACCTAAAAATAAATCTAATACTCAATTTTAAATTCCAAATTCTTAAATTCCAAATTCCAAAAATAGGAATAACATAAAAAAACCGAAATAATTTAAAATCTTATTTCGGTTTTTTAAACGTTTAAAATTGGAACCTGGAATTTATCCCGAAGCTTCGGGATTGAATTTTTTATTAAACAGTAATTCCTGATTTTGCTTTTTCAAAATTTCCTTTTAAGTGAGCCGCATTTGCTCGTCCGCTTGGATCCTGATTTTCCTGCCATTTCGGAATCCATTTTCGAACGGTTTGCGCTGCACTAATTTGTGGATAATATTTATGAAAAATAGATCTGTACAAATAAGCTTCTTTGGTTGTTGGCGAATTATATGGAAATTCTGCCGTTGCACCTGCCAATTGGCTATCTGATACCTGAGAGGCGCAGTATTCGATTAATTCATCAATCCAGCTATATCCTACTCCATCAGAAAATTGTTCTTTCTGACGCCATAAAATTTCATGTGGTAAATAGGGATCTTCAGGTGTATCAAATGCTTTTCTTAAAATATATTTTTCTACTCCGTCGTATGTTTTTGGCTGTCTTTCTTCTGGTCTTATTAACATGGTAACATCCAGAAAATGTTTATCTAAAAACGGAATTCTTGTTTCTAAACCATTTGCCATTGTTGATTTATCTGCACGTAATAAATCTGCTGTAAATAATTTTTGAACTCTTTCGATACTTTCTTTTTGAAATTCTTCTGTTGATGGTGCATTTCTAAAATATAAATGACCTCCAAAAATTTCATCGGCGCCTTCTCCTGAAAGAATAGCTTTTACGCCTTTATCTGCTATTGCTTTAGATAATAGGTACATCGGCACGCTCGCTCTTACAGAGATTATGTCATAAGTTTCGATATGCCAAATTATTTTTTCAAGAAGTTTGATTCCATCTTCAACAGAAAAATGAATTTCATGATGTTCTGTTCCTAAAAATTCAGCTGCTTTTCTGGCCGCTTTTGCATCTGGCGCATCAGCATCTAAACCAATTGAAAATGACTGAAGTTTTTTACCACTTCCTATAGCTCTACAGGCTATTGCAGCAATCAAGGACGAGTCTAAACCTCCAGAAAGTAAAACTCCTATTGGCACTTCGCTCATCAAACGTTTACTAACAGCTTCTGTTAAACTTTCTCTTATCAAAGACAAATCAAGATCTTCAACTGCTTTTTCATAATCTTCATATTCAGGTTGGTAATATTTTACAAAACCTGTTTTTGGTGTATAATAATGTCCCGGAGGAAAAGTCGAAAAGGTTTTACATTGATCTGCAATAGGTTTCATTTCTGAAGAAAAATAAATCCTTCCTCTTTCATCCAAACCATAATACAAAGGTTTTACTCCCATTGGGTCTCTTCCTGCAATATAATCGTCTCCGTCTACAATTACAAAAGCCCAGTCACCATCTAATTTATTGCAAAAATCACGTCCGAATTCTTCATACAAGTGTACAATGACTTCTGAGTCAGATTTGGTTCTGAAAGTATGATCTTTTAAAATTCCGTCTTTTAGTTCCTGATAGTTATAAATTTCACCATCATGCACCATCCAGGCATCTTTAGTTCCCTGAATTGGCTGTTTCCCCGATTTCAAATCAATAATCGACAAGCTTTCATGGCAGATTATACTGCCATTTTTCATAATATGAAAATCACTTTCATCAGGACCTCTGTGCGCCATTCTTTTAGAAAGTTCTTTTACGAGCTGCGGGTCTTTTCCTTTACCAATAACTGCCAATATACCAGACATAGTATTCTATTTTTATTTCTTAATTTTATTTCTAAATATTTCCAAAGCAGTAATTACAACTTTTGATTGATATTTATTTCTAGCTGAACTAATTTTATAACATTTGATTGGGGAATGTCAAATATAAAAAAGAAAGTTAAATAATTGCTAATAATTATCTTCAAGTAATTGAAATATTACAAATTAACATTTTAAGACAAGAAAAACGCTCCCAGTACTGAGAACGTTTTTCTAATAACTAAAATATTTAAGTAACTAAGTTTATGCTTTAACGTAAGCGTCATCATGTACGCTTGCAACTGCTCTTCCTGAAGGATCATTCATGTTTTTGAAAGCTTCATCCCACTCCAAAGCAATTTTTGTACTACATGCAACACTTGCTTCCTGAGGCACACATAAAGCCGCAGCATCACTTGGGAAATGCTCTGCAAAGATAGAACGGTAGTAATATTCTTCTTTAGAAGTTGGTGTTTGTAATGGAAATTTATATTTCGCATTTGCCAATTGTTCATCTGAAACTTCTTTAGCCACAACTTCTTTCAAAGTATCAATCCAGCTGTATCCAACTCCGTCAGAAAATTGTTCTTTTTGTCTCCATGCTACACTTTCCGGCAACATATCTTCAAAAGCTTTACGAACTACCCATTTTTCCATCGGGTGTTCTTTGTTGATCATTTTATCTTGTGGATTGATGCGCATGGCAACATCCATAAATTCTTTATCTAAAAACGGAACACGACCTTCAATTCCCCATGCCGCTAAACTTTTGTTGGCACGTAAACAATCGTACATGTGTAGTTTACCTAATTTACGAACGTTTTCTTCGTGAAATTCTCTTGCGTTTGGTGCTTTGTGAAAATATAAATATCCTCCAAATAATTCATCTGCACCTTCTCCTGACAGCACCATTTTAATTCCCATTGATTTAATAACTCTCGCCATTAACCACATCGGTGTTGATGCTCTAACCGTAGTTACATCATACGTTTCAAGGTTATAAATTACGTCACGAACAGCATCTAAGCCTTCCTGAATTGTAAATTTAATTTCGTGGTGAATTGTTCCGATATGTTTTGCTACAATTTGAGCCGCTGCTAAATCAGGAGAACCATCTAATCCTACTGAAAAAGAGTGCAATTGCGGATACCATGCATCTGTAGTATCATCAGATTCAATACGCTTTTGTGCAAATTTTTTGGCTACAGCCGAAGTAATAGACGAATCTAAACCTCCTGAAAGTAAAACTCCATAAGGAACATCACTCATTAATTGTCTGTGAACCGCTGCTTCTAAAGCTTCTTTAATTGCAGGAATACTTGTTTCGTTGTCTTTTACAGCATCAAACTCTGTCCAGTCTCTTTTGTACCATTGTACAAATTCACCGTCCTGACTAGTCATATAATGTCCCGGAGGAAACAATTGGATTTTTGTACAATATCCTTCTAAAGCTTTTAATTCAGAAGCAACGTAAAAAGTTCCATGTTGATCCCAACCAATGTATAATGGAATAATTCCCATGTGATCACGAGCAATAAAATACTCATCTTTTTCTACATCATAAATCGCAAATCCGAAGATTCCGTTCATTTCATCAACAAAATGAGGTCCTTTTTCTTTATAAAGCGCTAAGATAACTTCGCAGTCACTTTCTGTTTGAAAGTTATATCTTCCTTCAAATTGTTTACGCAATTCTCTGTGGTTATAAATTTCACCGTTTGCAGCCAAAACCAATTTTTTATCTTCTGTAAATAAAGGTTGCTTTCCTGAAGCCGGATCTACAATTGCTAAACGCTCGTGTGACAGAATTGCTTTTTCATTGCTGTAAATTCCGCTCCAGTCTGGTCCGCGGTGACGAATGATTTTAGACATTTCTAATACTTGAGGTCTTAATGTTTCAGCTTTTTGTTTTAGATCAAAGGCACATACGATTCCACACATAACTATATATTTTTATTTTTAAATTTTATTTTGATAAGGCAAAGATGCAGTAATGGTTATAATTGAAAAACACAAATCCTTATTTCGGTTACAATTTAAAACCATAAATTTGTTTTTACATATAAAATGTAAAATTTTAACACTAAAAAAAGCTTTGAACTTGAAAATTTTAATTTTGAGCTTAAATAAAGTCTAAAATGTAATGTTTTCAACACATGATTGAATTAAATTCTGAAATAATTCAAAATCAATGAAAGATTATTAAACGAAAGAATGAATACAATACAAAAATTATTGTTTTAGCTTTTTAATTTGTTTTTGGACTTATTTTGTCATCCTAACGAAGGAACAAGATTAAGTGAAGATCGTAATACATTACAAAACACTCTCTATCGTATAATGTGTTTTATTAATCTCAAATTGAAACCCAACTTTATTTCCCATTAAATGAGATCCTAAAGGAGATTGTGGAGAAAGTGCTATAACATTTATACCCTCAATAGTAATTTTAGGCAATGCAACACTCAAATACAAATGAATTCCGTTTGCCTTTACTAAACTTCCCGAAATAATATTCTCTGTTGTTTTTGAGGCATCAATTTTATCTAAAATAGCTTTTTGAGTTATAGCTTCTTTTAGCTTATTGGTGAGTTTTTCCTGTTCGATGTGCATCATCGATAAAGCTGTTTCGTGTTTATCGCCAGCCGAACCTTTAGCATCATTTTTTGAATCTTCGGTCAAAGCCGAAATCATGTCCCTAAAAACATCTATTCGGTCCTGAACCATTTGCAAATAATAAGTATGTATTTTTTGTTTGAATTCCATTTTTTTTAAAGGTACTGAGGTTCTAAGTTACAAAGATGCAAAGGTTCTTCCTTTTTGACCACGAATTACACAAATTTTTACAAATTATAAAAAGACAAAGTTCGCTGAATCCTAAAAAGACTTAGCGAACCTTGTGTATCCCGAAGTTTCGGAATTGTATTCTTTGCGTTTAAAGAACTTAAAAATCGAATTTATAATTGGCTCCGCCTAAAACCTGAAATCCTTGTACAGGATAGTTTAACCATTTTTCGTAAGCCTGATTTCCGATATTATTTAATTTTAAGAAGAAAGTCAAGCGTTCGCTGAATTTATACCCTAAATGTGCATTTGCATCAAAATAACTTTTTAAAGTAACCGGCGTTCCAATCGGATTAAGATTTAAATTCGTTTGCATGTCTTTACGATCTCCAACATAAAACACGTTTAAACCAGCGTACCATTGTTTGGTAATATTAACATCAAGATTTGAACTCAATTTTACGGTTGGTAAATTCCAAGCTTCTACTCCGCCATCTGTTTTATAACTATTAAAAGTTCCGTTGATTCCAAAACTCACGTTTTCAGAAAAATCAGCTTTTAATTCTCCATAAAAACGAAATGTTCTTATGTCTTCATATACAACTCCAAAAGAGTTTCCAAACGCATAATTTTCATTGGTACTATCTTCTGTATAATTATTACTTTTAAATAGCGCTTTATCTTTCTCATTCAAATAAGAACCTGTCAGATTATAATTTATATTATTCGCTAGTTTACCTTTTAAACCCGCAAACACATTGTATTGTGTACTGCTGGGTCTCATGTTTAAAGTTGGAGATAAAAACGGATTTTCTGTCACAAAATCAGCGTATGAATTTTGATTTAAACTACCATTGACTCCCGTGTAGAAAATCATCAAATCGCCTACTAATTTATACGACGCATTTACTTTTGGATATAAATAAAATTTGTTTCCGCTGTTTTCTGAATCTAAACCATAGTATAATCCCGCTCCTAATTCAAGAGTCCAATCGTTTTCATTTACCACAAAACTTGGTTCAACTCCAAAATTAGTAAGACTATAATCAATAGGTTGTCCGATATTTTCAAAATAATTATTTTTAAAACTTCCGCTTACATGATCTACAATTACATTGGTGTTTATAGATTGATCCATAACTTCAACTTTAAAAGTTGGTTTCACATAAAAACGATTTTCTGATGAAGAAAAACTATCTGAAAAATGTGTAAATCTTGCTGCTACTTTACTAAAAATTCCTTCATTAAGTTCTATGTTTCCTCCCAAAGAAATCGTGTTATAAGAATGATTCGGATTAATTCCGTCTATCAAACCAAAACGTTGTTCAGGAAGTAAAGTCAAACCAAAATCAACCGGTAAACCATACCAATTATAGATTTGATTTTGATATCCTAAATCAATATTCCATGACATATCACGATTGTTTTGTCCATAACCAATATTCAAAGCCGTATCATAAAATTCATCGTTTAGAGGCACATCTTTAATTCCTCCTTGTGATGAATGATGGCGAAACATTCCGGCAACATAATCGTTGTTTCCCAGATCCTGCGTAACAAATAATTCAGCATTTAATGTAGCATAATTTCCAACACCTACAGTAGCGTAGTTACTAAACAAACGTTCTTGTTTTGATTTATCAACGCTGGCTGCTTTTCCTTTTGAAGGTGTAAAAGTCGAAGCCACAGGAACTGATAAAATACTATATTTTATGGTTTCTTTAGCCTGGTTTCCTTTATCGTCAAGCGAAGGAGTTTCTTTTACTTTATAAGCATCTGATATAGTTGGTGAATATGGCTTAACAACATTTACGGTTTCAGTACCAATGCTTTCTTCTTTCTTTTGTGAAAATGAAAGCTGAAAAACAAACAGTAACATCAAAATGATAGTCTTATTCTGGAAATTAATTTTCATATTTATTTTATTTGAGAGTATAGAGAAAAGAATATAGAAAATAGACTTTTGCCTATCCTGATTCTTTTCAAACTCTTTGTTTTTTATTCTAAAATCTATATTCTATTCTCTTTATTCTTTACTCTATTTTCTAAAATCTTGATTCTTTATTCTTGATTCTATTCTCCATTCTCTTAGTCTAAGCTTCCCACTCGCCTTTTGCAACAAATTGAGCTTTTCCGCCAATTTGAATATCAAATTCGTTTTCGGTTAATTTTCCTTTAAAATGAATTTGAGATGGACGATTTATATAATCTCCCTGATAATTTATCAGATCAATTTCCGGAGTATTATTTTTTAGAAGATAAGCCTGCAAACAAGTACTTGCGCTTCCTGTCGCTGCATCTTCAACCAATTGATTATGTTCGATACACAACATTCTGCTAAAAAGTTTTGAACCTTCTAAATAGTAGAAATACAAGCCTCTGTGGGCTGTTTTGCAATTGTTTTTCAACCATTTATCAGTTTTATCCTTGTCTAAAACTAAATTTTCCAACGCTTTTTTATTACTCAATCCCACCATCACAAATGCGCTTCCTGTTGAAACTTCCTGAATTGGGAATTGATTTTCAAAATCTTCTACTTTCAGATTACTAAAGAATGTAAAATCTATTTTCGAAAAAGTATCCCAAAATTTTGGCTGTGCTGCTTTTAGCCAAATTAAATCATTTGATTGTTGAATTGAAATTGGTCCAATTGGAACGTTCAACTTTATACTTTCAGGCGAATTATCAAATACTTTATTCATCAAAACCCATGAAGTTCCAATTATTGGATGACCCGCAAACTGCATTTCCTGAGATGGCGTAAATATTTTAATTTCTGCCTTATTATTTTCTTTATCAAGTTTGGTAACAAAAGTACTTTCTGCAAAATTAATTTCGCGTGCAATTTGCTGCATCTCATCTGAACTTAAATTTCCGGCATCTAAAAAAACTGCCAACTGATTTCCGGCATATTTTTTATCTGTAAAAACATCAACTATGTAAAAAGGTAAACTCATTTTTTTTCTTTTTTTCTAGAGAATAGATGCAAGAACAAAGAGAAAAGACTTTTTAGCAATCTTTCTTCTTGCATCTTTCTTCTATTTTCTTATTTCGTAATTGATGAATTCGTTTTAGACTCTTCCAGCTTAATCGCACTCAATTCTCTTTTGGCTTCTTCAACAACATCCGGATAATCTGTAAAATTGTTTATTACGTTATCTAAAATGTAAGTTGCCTGATAGCTGTCTTTTAATCCGTAGAAGTTTTTTGCCATTAAAACCAAACTCTTCGCTCCGTAATATTTATAACCTGAATAGTTTTTAGCTAATTTTTGAACGGCAACATTCGATGCGTCAAATTTGCCTTCTTTGGTTTTAAAATAAGCGTCGTAATACAATGCTTCTGCTGCTAATTCACCTTTTGATGTTGCTGATAATTTAGCGTAAGCTGCTTTTGCTTTATCCTCTTCACCAGTTTGCATTGCTGCACGCGCTACAATAATTTGCGCATCTGCTTTAACGTTTGCATCTGCTTTAGGATTTTGCAATACTTTGTCAGCATAAATTACAGAGTTGCTATAATCTTTTTTATCATAGTAACATTTCATCAAATTGGCTTGTGCAAAGTTTTTGTTTTGAGGAAAATCAGCTTCGTTTTCTAAACGAACTAAAACCGGAACAGATTTATCGCAATCTTTTATTTTTAAGAATATTTGAGATAGTCTTGTTAACGATTGTTCTGTAAATTCATTTCTTGGCTGATCGATTACATATTGATAATTCGATACCGATTTACTTTCTGAACCTTCTGCATAAAGCAATTGTGCCAAATAAAAGTTAGCTTCAAGTGCATGAATTCCTGATGGAAATTTGCTCACATAACTTGTAAAACCTGTAATCGCCGCTTTACTATTATTTTGACTGTATTGTTTAAATGCGCCTTCGTAAGTATCGTTATCCAAATCAACATCAGTAACGGCAACAAAATTTAAAGTACGAACCCAAGTTGCGTATTCGTCTACTTTTCCTGAATCTACATAAATTAATCTGGCTGTAGAAACTGCTTCTAAAGCTTCCGGCGTTTTTGGGAATTCAGCCGCTACTTTTTTGAATTTCACCAAAGCTTGTTCGTCACGATCTGAGTTGTAATAAATTAAACCTTGTCTTAAAATAGATTTTGAAGTAAATGAACCGTTTTTATATTCTGAAATTAACTGATCGTAAGTTTTAATCGCCTGATCGTTCTTTTTATCTGTTACATAAGTATTGGCTAATTCGAATAAAACATCATCACGATATTCCGATTTTTTATACATCTGGAGGAAATTATTCAACTCGTCAATTTTCTTATCGTTTTTAGACATAAAACCATAAGAAATCGCTTTTTGAAATTGCGCATAATCTGCATCAACACCTTTTGCTTCGATTGCTTTTGCGTACGCTTCCATCGCCGGACCGTATTTCGAACTTACGAATCTTGAATCTCCTAAACGTAAATATGAGTCGTTTAAACGAACTTTATCATCTTTTACATTATCAATTTGCGTCTGAAATGAATTCGCCGCCTGATCGTATTCTTTTAGTTTAAAATACGTGTATCCAATATTATAATTGATGTTTTTATATTCGTCAGTTGTTTTCGCTCCGGCCAAACCTGCAAATTGTTTGTAGCTCAATAATGCTGATTGAAAATCATCTGTAACATATTCAGATTCTGCTTTCCAGAAAGTCGCACGAGCTGTATATTCCGGATTTTTTTGTTCTTTAACAGCGCCATTAAACATTTTTAACGCTTCTGAATAATTCGATTCTGTATATAATTCTAAACCTCTGTAGAAAAGTACTTTTTGATAGGCTAATTTATTTTCAGGACTTTTATTTTTCTCTAATAAAACCAACGCTTCTTTGTAATTTTTAGAAGAAATATAAGAATCTACCAATAGTTTTTCAACTTCTGCCCGACTTGAATTGTTTGGGTATCTTTTTAAGAAATCAAGTAAAATTCCGGGAACGGTTTGATATGCATTTCCTATTTCGTAACTCAGTTTCGCATAATTCAAAGCTGCATCTTCCTGAATTTGAGCATTAAAATCCATTTCCGAAGCATTTTTAAATGCATTCAAAGCTTCTTGTTTTTTTCCTGTATTTAAATAACTTAAACCTAAATGGTAATACGCATTTTGTGCTACGAAATCTTTTCCTTCAATAATTTTATTAAATTGAGAAATCGCTTTTTCATATTCTTTTTGTTCATAATAAGCATATCCTAACTGGTAAAAATCGGTATTATTCCATTTTCCTTTTTTACCTGCATATTGCTCTAAAAACGGAATCGCTTTGCCATATTGTTTTAAGTTGAAATAACTTTCCCCGATAATTTTATTTAGTTCTGATTTTTCAATTTCATTTGATTTAGCCATTGCAGCTTGTCCCAAATCAATTGCTTTTTGAAAATTCCCTAATTTAAAATTCATATCAGCCTGATAATAGGAAAGCTTTTCTTTGTATTTTTCTTCACCTGAAACTTCATCAAAATACTTAGTTGCTTCTTTATAATCATCGCCTTCATAAGCCATAAATCCTAAATAATATTTGGCCTGAGAACCAAATTCAGGAGAATTCACCACTTTATTAAAATAGGTTGTTGCTTCTTTTTTCTTTTTTGCATTGAAATAACTGTATCCTTTTTGGAAATTGAATTTATCCAAATCAGATTTGCTCATATAACTTTCATCAACTCTGTCAAACCATTGCAATGCTTTTGGGTAATTACCTTGTTCGAAGAAAAAATGGGCAACTTCTATATAGGCCTGATTTTGTTTAGTACTTGTGGGATAATCGCTTACGAATTTTTCCATCAACTCATCAGCATTTGCCTGATTAGTTCTAATGGCGCAATTGGCGATATAATACGCACAATCTGACTTAACCTCTTCGGTCGTTGCGTTGTTTTTTACATACTCAAAAATATGTTGTGCCGAAGCATATTGTTTATCATTATATAAAGCCAGTGCTTTGTCAAAATCTTTTAAATCGTAAGTATATATAGCTGATTTTTGTGCCGAAACTATGGTCGAAATAAAGAAAATTGGTAATAAAAAGAACCAGGAAAGTTTACGCATTTTAATTTTATTTAGTATTCAAATGTATCATTTTATACCGTTTATAACGAAACGTTTCAGGCATTTATTATGAACAAATTTTTTAATAGTTGTTATTTCTCGCATCTTCAGCTTCAAAATATTGGTTCTCAAACTTTCTAAAACACTTTATTCGCAAAATGTAGTTTAACAATACAAGTCATATATTTTTTTTAGTTGGGGAATATTTACTCAGCTCAACTAAAATCACTTAAGTCGTTTAAAATTTCATTTCTGCATTTTATAAATTTTCTTCAGAAATGATTCAATTTTATTTTGAATCCAACCGTTATCTTATTACTTTTACCATTAAAATCACTTTTATTATGTCACAAACCGTACTATCTCTTAAGGAAGTCACTATATATCAAGAAGGAAGAAAAATTTTATCTCATATCAATTTAGATGTTCAGCATGGTGAATTCATTTATATAATTGGAAAAACAGGTTCCGGGAAAAGTAGTTTCATGAAAACTTTGTACGGAGACTTACCTTTAACAGAAGGTGAAGGCCATATTGTAGAATTTGATTTAGCCAATTTAAAAGAAAGTGATATTCCGTACTTAAGACGTAAAATCGGAATCGTATTTCAGGATTTCAAATTGCTTCCGGACCGTTCTGTAAAAGATAATATGCTTTTTGTTTTAAAAGCTACAGGATGGGTTGACAAAGAAGGAATGGAACGCAAAATTGATGAAGTTCTTGATAAAGTTGGTATGAAAGATTATATCAATAAAATGCCGCACCAACTTTCTGGTGGAGAACAACAACGTGTTGCTATTGCAAGGGCTTTATTAAATGATCCTGAATTTATTCTTGCCGATGAACCAACCGGAAACCTTGACCCGCAAACGAGTTCTGAGGTTCTGGAAGTATTGAAAAAAATCAATGCAAATGGAAAAACGGTTATTATGGCGACTCACGATTATGCTTTATTGATGAAATTTCCATCTAAAACATTAAAGTGCGAAGATGAAAGAATCTTTGAGGTGGTGCAACGCAGCGTGTAATGCTTTCTATTTTAATTCCTGTTTATAATTATAATGTTTTACCGCTTGTAAATGAGTTAGTAAAACAGTGTAATTCTGTTGGAATTGATTTTGAAATTCTATGTCAGGACGACGCTTCAAACTCTCAGGAGAATATTTTAAACCAAGAAATTAATCTTCTTCCAAATTGTTCTTTTTTTGTAAATGAAAGCAATTTGGGAAGAGGGAAAAATATTAATTCGTTAGCTCAAAAAGCAAAACACGATTGGTTATTAATTTTAGATTGCGATACATTTCCTTCCCAAAATGATTTTATACAAAAGTATATTGATATAATTTCAAATTTGAAAGATAATATCATTTTTGGAAAAATTATTTATGAAGATGTAAAGCCCGAAAATGAGAAGCTTTTACGCTGGATTTATGGCAATAAAAGAGAAACGGTTTCAATTTTGACTTCTAATTTATTAATTAAAAAAGATATTTTTCTACAATACCCTTTTGATGATTCTATAACAAAATACGGTTATGAAGATTTGCTTTTTTTCTCTGTTTTAAGAAAAAATCATTTTAAAATTTCCACAATTGAAAACCCAACTTTTCATATAAATTTAGAAACTTCTATTGTTTTTTTAAACAAAACCAAAACTGCTTTAGAAAATCTTGTTTCATTATATCGTTCCAATAAAATTTCTAAAGAAGATAGCAAAATCATTAAAGTTTTTGAATTTTTGAAAAAACTAAGATTAGTCGAATTCTCAGTTTCTGTTTTCAAAAAAAATAAAACAGAAATCGAGAAAAATTTGCTGTCTCAAAATCCTTCTTTGTTTTTATTCGACCTTTATAAATTGGGCTATTTTTGTAGTATAAAAAAATAATCAGTTATGGCATTTTTCTCTATTGTTATTCCATTATACAACAAAGCTGATTATATTGAAGACACTTTAAAAAGTATCTTAAATCAAACTTTTACAGATTATGAAATTATTGTAATCAACGATGGATCTACAGACGATAGCGCGACAAAAGTGCTACAGTTTAATGACAATCGTATACAGCTTTACAATCAAAAAAATCAAGGCGCATCTATAGCAAGAAATCTTGGAATTGAAAAAGCACAATATGATTATATTGCTTTTTTGGACGCAGATGATTTGTGGATGCCTAATCATTTAGAAACATTGAATGCTTTAATTCAAAATTTTCCAAATGTTGGAATTTTCGCCTCGCGTTATGAATTAGTATTTAAGAATGGAAAAAATTACATTCCGAGATTTAACGGAATTTCTGCAGATTTTGAAGGTATTATTACAGATTATTTTGAAACCAGTTTAAATAATCCTGTAGCTACATCATCTTCAATTGCAATTCCTAAAGATGTATTTAAACAAGTAGGTTATTTTAAACCTACTATATCAAGCGGACAAGATGTTGATATGTGGATTCGAATTGCATTAAAATATCCTGTTGCAATAAGCAATAAAGTTACAGCTTCTTACTTGCATTACATTGAAAACAGTCTTTCGAAAACGCCGATATTAGATAAAAATTTAAAAGATTTTAATGACTATAAACAACAAGAAGAAAGTAATCCAAGCCTAAAAAAATATCTTGACATTTATAGAATAGAATATGCGTTGCAATATAAAATTGCAGGAGAGAATAAAAAGTCGAAAGAATTATTCAAAAACATTTTGAAAGAAAATATTCCTTTCAAAACTAAAATCATCTATTTATTACCTAGATATATACTAATCTTTTTGTTGAAACTAAAAAAACTTTTGAGAAAAAATGGTTTTAACTTTTCTATTTATCAATAGAGTATTTAATAAACTCATCAAAATCTCTAATATAATCATCTTCAATATAAACTTCTGAAGCAACTACCAAACAAATTGAGCCCGAAGAAAAATTTCTAAGCTCTCTCCAAATCCCTGAATTGATTAATAATCCTTCAAAAGGTTTGTTTAAAGTTATAATTTGTTCTTCTGTTCCATCATTTAAAACAACATCGAAACTGCCGCTTAAAGCAACCAAAAACTGCTGAAGATCTTTGTGCGCATGTCCGCCACGTTCTGACCCTGTTGGTACATCATATAAATAATAAACTCTTTTTATATCGAAAGGAACCGTGTCATTTTCTATCACAGAAAGATTTCCTCTTCGTTCCTCAATTTTTGGGATATTTATAATTTGCACTCCGTTATCTTTTATTTTCATAATTGCGTTCTTTCAAATTCTTTGTGTCCCTGTTTTGCACTTTTAAAAAGATTTTTGATATCGCTAAAACTTATTTTATGCTGTTTTAAATCAAAAAATAATTTAATCAATATCCAATAAACATATTTCTTTTTAAAAACCCTCGAAAATAAGGCTCCATGAATATAATATCTTTCTGCTATATTTTTTTTATTTGAGGAAGTTTGATTCTCATGTTTTGCAATTATCTCAGATTCAAATGCAAGTTGTCTCTTTTTTTCTTTCAAATCGAATAAAAAAACAGCTTCCTCTCCTATTTCGAAAATTCCTCCTAAACCAAATTTTTCATCAAATTGAATCTTCTCTGCATGAATAATCGATTTATTTAATGTTATTTCTATTGAACTTGTGTTAAGGATGTCAAAAATATTCAGGCTGCTTTTAGGATTTAGAGGATATTTTTTAATCAAATTTCCTTCTGAATTTACAACTGAAAAATTTATTACGGCCGCTTCTGGAAATTTGTGGTAGGCATGGATTATTTTGGTTATAAATCCTTCCTGATAAACAATATCATCATCAGCAATTACAAGAATTTTTCCGATCGCATTTTCAAGAGCTAAATTTCTGCTTTTAGATAAACCTTTTCCAAATGAATTTATAACTCTGACATTCGAAAAATCCGAAGTTAAAATTTTATCATTTAGCGTTTGGTTTACAATTAAGATTGAAAAATTAGAAAAATGCGAAAACGGAAACATTGGAACTAAAAAATCTAATGAATCCCGATTCATTGTTGAAATTAAAATTTCAACATCAGTTTCTTTAAAAAAGTTCTCTAATTTATCTTTCATATTAGAAACAAATATAAAAATACTAAACAGAAAAGAATGCATTTAAAAATTTGCCTTTTAAATTTCATGAAAACTTAATATGGCATTAAATAAAATCTTGCTTTAAACCGATATAATATTTGCTATTTTTGGTTGTTTTTAAAGCACAACTTTTTCGATTATTTTTTATGCAAAAATCACCATTAGTCAGTATTATTTGTTTGTGTTACAATCATGAAAAGTTTGTTATTGAAGCACTGAATTCAGTAATAAACCAAAGTTATAAAAATATTGAACTTATTATTGCCGATGATTTTAGCAACGATGCTTCTGAAAAAGTTATTGAAAACTGGATTGAAAATTACCCCAATATTATATTTATTGCAAACGAAAGTAATTTAGGAAACACCAAAACTTTTAATACTGCTTTGCAATTCGCAAAAGGAGATTATATAATTGATCTGGCTGCTGATGATATTTTATTACCAGATTGTGTTGAAAAACAGATAAATACTTTTTTAAAATCTGAACAAAAAAAATTAGGAATCGTTTATGGAAATGCAGAAATAATTTCAGAAAACAACACACATATTAGGTATTATTATAAGGCCGATACTGATAAAAAAGCATTAATAAAACCGGCATCGGGAGATATTTATCTGGCAATGCTAAATCAAAGCAGTATGATTTGTTCTGTTTCTTCGATGGTAAAAAAAGATGTTCTGGAACAATTAAATGGCTACGACGAAAATCTGGCTTATGAAGACTTAGATCTTTGGATTAGAACATCCAGAAATTATAATTTTGAGTTTATTGATGCTGTTTTAGTTCAAAAAAGAGAATTGGAAAACTCGTTAGGAAATCAGTTTTATAAAAAATTCAATTCGCGAACCAGAAAAATAAACCATTCCAGTTATCTTGTTATTAAAAAAGCAATTGCACTAAATAAAACTAAAAATGAAAATAAAGCACTCTTAAAACGATTGCATTATGAAATGACAAAAGCTTATAAAACCTTTGACCTTTTGTTGTTACTAAAATATATCCCATTAGAAATTAAATTACGATTGTTTTAAAACAAGCATTTCAACATGAAGTTACTTTCTTACCGAAATTTATTTTTTATAATACTTGCTTTTTATTGCTTGATTTTAAGTCAGTTTGGACTTGAAAACTGGGACACTGGTTATATTCCAAGTTTTTCCTGGAGAATTATAAATGGTCAGGATGTTTATCAGGATTTCATTTATAAAGGTCCGCCTGTCACCCTTTATTTTCATGCTTTCTTTATGAAAATACTTCCTCAGGAAGGTCAATTTTTCTTTATCAGGATTATTTCTTATTCATTATTTTCTCTGCAGGTTTATTTTACCATTTCAGGTTTTGACGCTATTTACAATTTAAAGAAAATAGGGCTTGATAAATGGGCTTTAATAATAATTTGTTTCATCGTATCAATTCATAATTTTGGACCTTTCCCGTGGCCTACTACAGATGGCTTATTATTTGCTTCAATTGCTTTTTGGTTAATGTCAAAAAACACAGGAAACATCAATATAAGGCTATTTTTTATTGCTCTCTTTTCTTTATTATCTGCACTCACGAAACAATCTTTTTATTTAGTTCCAATACTATTTACAGTTTGGGTTTTCATCAATTATAACTTAAAAAAAGCCGCACTTTTTACATTCATTTTAGCTCTTTTCTTTGCTGCTTTTATATATTGGATCACAAGCATAACTACAATAAATAATTTTCTGGAACAGATAACGAATCAAACCAAATTTTCTGATTTAATTAAAACTGGTTTCATTTATTACATCAAATGTTTTAGAAATAAATGGATATTACTGGCTGTTTTTCTATTCCCGTTATTAAATAATTTTACCGTTACAAGAAAATTACAACTTCTTAAGATTAGTTATTATCTAAAATGGCTGACATTTTCATTTTTTATAGCAAGTCTTTTGTTTCACTTTTTTGACGATCAGCGATATGCATCTGTAATATTTTTTAATTGTTGTATAGTTGCTTTGTTTTTCCACTATTTTGATAAAAAAGAAACATTAGTTTTTTTTGCTCCAATAATAGTTTCTTTGGTCATTGCGTGGTCAACTTCTATAAGTCTTGGATATCATTTTACGATTCTTTTTTCGACGGGAATGATCATGAGTTTTGTCGTTTTATATTATAAAGACTTGAGGACAATTCTAAATTCAAAATATTATTTTTTGTTGATTGCAATATCAGTTTGTCTGGTTTCTTTTACTTCTAATAAAAAACCTTATAGAGACAGTTCTATATCTGAATTAACGTATCGCTTAGATTCGATTTCACCTAAATTAAAATATATTAAAACCGATAAGGATACATACGAGCAAAATTTAGAATTAAAACAATTGATTCAAAAATATGGGTCCAATTTTATTGTTGCGCCAAATACTCCAATGGCCCATTATATATTTAATACACAAAGTAAATTACCCGCAGATTGGATAATATCTACCGAGGTTTTAAACAAAGAAGATGCATTTATAAAACTTGCATCAGATAAGAAAAATTATATTTTTGTAGAGCGCGCTTATATTGATGGCGAAAATTTAATGGGAGAAGTTTTTACTTATAGTAAAGTGACTCTTTTTATCGTTAATAATTTTAACCGCATTGATCAAACCAAACACTTTGTTATTTATAATTCATTAAAAAATAAATGAAAAACTATCTGAATTTAATTCGATTTGATCAATATTTAAAAAACTTATTTGTCTTTGCGCCTCTTTTTTTCGGAAGAGAATTTATATATTTCGATTTACTGCTTAAAGTTTTCCTTACTTTTTTATGTTTTTGTATTGCGTCAAGCGGAATATATATACTTAATGATTTATTTGATATCAAGGAAGATAAAGCTCATCCCGAAAAATCGAAAAGACCAATAGCATCCGGAAAAATCAAACCACAACGTGCTATTTATATAATGGTTCTGCTGATTATAACATCATTATCATTTTCTTTTTTATTATCTATAGAATTATTCTTTATAATTACTTCTTATATTTTACTTAACTTTTTATATTCAAAATGGCTCAAACATATTGCTATTCTTGACATCAACATCATCTCAATTGGATTTGTACTAAGGCTTCTCGCCGGAACTGCTGTTACAGAAATAATACTCTCTATCTGGATCTTATTAATGACTTATCTTTTAGCATTATTTTTGGGAATTGCAAAAAGACGAACCGATGTCGTTTTGGCACAAGATGGTCTGAAAATTAGAAAAAATATCGAAGGCTATAATATTGTTTTTATAGATACTATTTTGGGAATTTTAAGCTCAATGATTATTGTTTGTTATATTTTTTACTGTATTTCTCCCGAAGTTCAGAAACATTACAACTCACATTTATTATATGTTTCTATAATTTTTGTTATAAATGGTATTTTTCGTTATTTAAAATTAGCATTGGTAGATCAATCCACTTATTCGCCAACTGTAATTGTTTTAAAAGACAAATTCATTCAAATAATGATTCTGTGCTGGATTCTTCTAATGAGTTATCTGTTATACTTTAACAGATGAAAACCATAGTTTTTTTTGATTTTGACGGAACGCTTTATAAAAAAGACAGCCTGCTGGAATTTACTAAATTCTCCCGTGGGAATATCTCTTTTTACAAAGGTTTATTTTGGCTTTCTCCTTATCTTATTGGATTAAAACTGAGATTATATTCAAATGAAAAAGCGAAGATTAAATTTATTCGTTATTTTTTTAAAGATCATAAATATGATGATTTTAATGCTTTATGCAGAAACTTTTCTCGAACAAAAATCGAACAAAATCTTGATAAAGAAACCTATGCAAGATTCCTGAAACATCTTGAAAACAATCATTTGGTGTATATTGTAACGGCATCAATGCCAGAATGGATCGAACCATGGAGTAATCAATTTGATGTATCTGTAATTGGAACAAAAATCGAAGTTCAAAACAACTTATTAACTGGTAATTTTTCGACCAAAAATTGCTTCGGAATCGAAAAGGTAAACCGAATAAAAGAGATTATAAATCTTGATGAATTCGACGAAATTCATGTTTATGGTAACGGAAAAGGAGATTTAGAAATGCTGGCTCTTTCTAAACTTTTTGTTTAAAGGTGTCTCTACATACAAATATAAAAGAATCGAAACCAGGTTTAAAACCACAAATTCAAATAAAAAATTGGCTGATATTTTATTTAATAGGGTAATAAAAACTCCAAAGTGAATAAGATAAAAACTATATGAACTCTTCCCTAACAATACAAATAGGCGACTACTCAAAATCTTTGACAAAAAAGTTTTCTCGCTAATCAATCCCCAAAATAAAGGAGCAATCCCAAGCAAAGGCAATATTAAATTATTAATTAATACGCCCGGATAACAGTCTTTTCCATCACCGTTTCCTATTTTTAAAAGCATTAATAAATAAACACAACCAATTATAACAGTCGTTCCTATCGCAGTAAAATATTGTGTTTTAAAACTATCCTTATATTTTCTCACCAATAATGCTAATCCAATACCAATAAAAAACTCGGTTATTCTGCCAAAAAAAGTAAGATTGAGCATGAACAAATTTGTTTTCATTAATCCAAAAGTTTTAAAACCATACTGATTTATTTCATTAAAAAAATAAACTAAGAACAATCCTAAACCAATAAAAACTACTGGAATAATAAAGAGAAATATTCTCTTCTTTTTTATCAGAATAAAAAACAGAGGTGCCAAAATATAGAACATTTCTTCGACTGTAAGCGACCATCCCTGACCAATTCCTGAATAAATATAATCCTGAAAAAATCCTCTTAAAAATGTGATATTCAAGAAGTATATTTTTAGGTAAGTTATACTATATTGTGCTTTATAAATCCCAAAACAAATAAATGTAATTGTTGTAAGTATAAAATACATGGGGTAAATTCTGGCGAATCTTTTCTGAATAAAGCCTTTAAAATCAATACGTTCGTAATCAAAATACTGGTAGCAAATTAAGAAACCGCTTAAAACAAAAAAAATAGTAACTCCAATATGCAATTCATTAAAAATATCGAAAGCAGTTGTACTAAAAACAGGATGATGCAAAAAGAAATGATTCAAATAAACCAAATAAGCGGCAATTGCCCTTATGCCTGTTAATGAAGTAAAGTATTCTTTTTTAATGATCATCCAATATTTAGGTTTTATATGTTCTAACTAAAACAAACTCTTTCTAAAATACACACAAAGTACCATCAAATAAAGGAAATTATCAAAAGCTTGCGCCATAACAACTCCTTCAATTCCGAAAATACGAATAAAATAAATGCTTGAAAAATACAAAACAGCAAGTGATATTAACTCTGAAATTATAAAGGCAATCGTCATCTTTTTAGCCAAAAACTGAAATCCCAAAATCAAAGAACATACTTTAAAAACATCTCCTGATAATTGTCCTAAAAACAAACTTTCGACAGGAAGAAAATCAGTTGTAAAAAGTAGTTTTATGATAAAAAAGCGTAAAAAATAAATTATCGTAACTCCAATAATAAAAACGGGTAAAATGGTTTTATAGTAACTCCAAAATATAGATTTAGTTTCTTGATCTGTCTTTGCATTTGATAATTTCGGCAAAAAATAAACACTTAAAAGAGTCGAAACAAATAACAAATAATAAGATGAAATTCTTGTCATCGTTTCCCAATATCCTGCCTGATCAATTCCTAAAGTTTGTATGACGTTATTCCGGATTGCAAGAAAAACAAAAGGTCCAAAAACAGCCGAAACCAACGCCATAAAAGAATAAGACGATAAGTTTTTTATGATTCTAAAATCGAATAATCGAAATCGGATTGTATCAAAAAAAGCAATTTCTTTATTAATGAAATAAAACGTTACGAAAAACAATAAAGCTGGCGAAATAACAACCGCCAGTAATGCTCCTAAAGTTTTAAATTTTAAAATCAATAATACTGAAACCAATAATCCGATCGTATTGCCAATACAGTTAATCCAGATTACTTTTTTGAACTTTCCTAAACCATTAATTACAGCAAGCAAAAAAATCGAAATAGCATACCAGGGCAAAGCCAAAGCCAGTATTTTAAATACTAAGGAAAATTCAAAACTATCACCAAAGATTCTGTTATTCCAGAAAGAAGCCAGAAAAAATAAAAATCCGCTTAAGACTATTACAACTATTAATACTGTTATAAAAACTGTCGCAATTATCTTTTGAAGTTCGGTTTTATTCTTTTCATTTTCCGCAACATATTTCACAATTCCGCTTTGGAAACCCAATGTCGAAATACTTTCCAGTGAAGTCAAAAAATTACGAAGATTCCCAACCAAAGCCATTCCGCTTGGGCCAACAAAAACCGCCAATAGTTTTGATGTAATTAATCCAATGCCAATTTTTAATATTACACTCAAACTGTTTAAAGAAGAGATTTTAAACAGGTTATTTTGAGTATACTTTTTAAGGAAGTTCATTAGTATTTATTAATAATTTCAATAACAAAACTAACTTCTTCCTCTGTTAAAACAGGGCTTATTGGTAAACTCAAAACTTCATTATGAATTTTTTCTGTAATAGGAAATGATAAATTATTCCACCCTAAAAATGCTTTTTGTTTGTGTGGCGGAATTGGATAATGAATTACGGTTTGAATATCATTCTGCGCTAAATATTCCTGCAAGGCTTCTCGATTTTCAGTTCTAATCACAAACAAATGAAATACATGATTATCTGAAAAATCCCAAAACGGAAGCACTATTTTGTCATTTTTAATTTCAGATAAATACCGTTTTGCAATTGCGCGACGTTTATTATTATCGCTATTTAAATTTGGCAATTTCAAATTCAAAAATGAAGCCTGAAGTTCGTCTAACCTTGAATTTACGCCAACAAATTCATTATGATATTTTTTTTCAGAACCATAATTACGAAGCGAAAAAAGCACTTTTGCCAATTCTGAATCGTTTGTCGTTATCGCGCCGCCATCGCCTAAAGCTCCTAAATTTTTTCCCGGATAAAAACTATACGCTGCAGTTATTTCTTGATTCTTACTTCTTGCTTCTTCATTGCTGATTGCTCCATGTGATTGAGCTGAATCTTCTACAATAATCAAATTATTTTGATCTGCAATTTCATTTATCTTTTCCATTTCAGCCAATTGTCCGTATAAATGAACAGCTAAAATAGCTTTTGTTTTTGGAGTGATTTTTCTCTCAATCAGATCAGGATTGATGTTATAAGTTTCTAATTTCGGCTCGACCAAAACTGGAACTAAATCTGCTTGTAAAATGGCTAGAATACTTGCGATATAAGTGTTTGCCGGAACAATAACTTCATCGCCTTTTTTGAGTTTTCCTAACGCTATATAGCCTTTAAAAATCAAAACCAAAGCATCAAACCCATTTCCTACTCCAACGCAGTATTCTGTTTGAGTATATTCTGCGAAAGCCTTTTCAAATGTTTCCAATTCCTTCCCTAAAATATACCAGCCATTATGCAAAACTGTTTTCAATTTTTCTTGAAAAGCAGCTTCATAAGGTTCGTTTATTTTTTTAAGATCAAGAAATGATATCATTTTACTTTTTAATTGTTAAACAAAAATACCATTTAACTTGCTATAATTTGCCGTATCCAATTCATAGAAATCATGAACTATTGTGCTTGCTCCAAAACTTTCTTTCCAATAAGACAATCCTTCGTTCAGATTTTTTCCCTGATTTTCATTTGAAATGCCAAAATCAAAGAATCTCTTTTTAGTAAATCTTTCCTGAATTAAGTATTGAAATAAAAAATCTAAACTTCCCAGATTTTCCTGATTCTCGTTTTTTGAAATGTACTGAGAATGCGCTACAGTTTCTGTTTCAAAAACAGTAGTCCCTCCAACAATTTTATCTTCTAAATAAACATTAAACTGATGAATGTTATCAGGGAAAAGAGTTTTCAATTGATTCATTTCTGCTATAGAATGAACAGGTTTTGCATTATGTTTTGTCTTTAAATTCGGAATTAAAATCTCATTCCAAAATAATTCAAAATTGTTTTCTTCTTTAATTATCAATTGATTTGAAATCCCTTTTTGAAAACTTCTTTTTCTAATTTTTGAAATCTTATTTTCCTGTAATAAATCAATAACCGAAAGCGAATCTCGTCGTATGAGTTTTGCATCTGCCAAAAACAAAGTATATAAAATTTCATCCGCAGGTTTAATGTGGTAAATCGACGGAAGCGTTTTTAGATATAATTTTTGAAAGTTGTATTCATTCAAAAAAAGCAAAATAGCCTGAAAAATTTCAATTACTGATTTTAATTTCGTTCGTTCGTTATAAACCAAACCTCCATAAGTTAATCCCTGATGAGAATATACAGAATTATCTTTTTTATTGGCCGGTAAAACGGCTTTCAGTTTTTGATCTTCGAAAACTAAAAGTGAAAAATCCTCAAACCGATCCTGATGATATTCCATAAAATCGCGATGAAACAAAAACGTTGCATTTTTGGCCTGAGCAATAAAATCATTCCAAATTTTATTGTCGTTTTTATCGTATTTCTTTATGGTGTATTTTGTCATTTTTTACTTTTTCTTTTTGCCACGAATTTTTGCTAATTTTATTTTTTTCTTATTCTTAAAAAGAATATTTTCATTAAGCTAATTAATTCGTGCTCATTCGCGAAATTAGTGGCAAAAAAACTATTTGTGATCAAATGCCGGCAAATACCATTTGAATTTCACTGCCATTAATCGGACTGAAATAATAACAATTGACGTTACTAAATACAATATATCATCTTCTAAATTCAGTTTTTTCAATACAAAAAATACAATTCCGCCAAAAATGCAGATTGTTGCATAGATTTCTCTTCTAAAAATAGTTGGGATTTCAGTACACAAAATATCTCGAATAACGCCTCCAAAACAAGCTGTCATCGTTCCTAAAGCAACACAAATTATGGGATGCAAACCAATAGAAATTCCTTTTTCTAAACCAATTAAA
Organism: Flavobacterium sp. LC2016-13; assembly: GCF_009707955.1. Taxonomy (GTDB): domain Bacteria; phylum Bacteroidota; class Bacteroidia; order Flavobacteriales; family Flavobacteriaceae; genus Flavobacterium. Next base: position 397,015 of record NZ_WMDQ01000004.1, read on the forward strand.
GTAAAAACACCAAGGCCAATTGTATCGAATAAAAATAGCGAAGTTCTGAGTTTATCAAACTTTTTTCGGAAAAGAATAGCAAGTCCAAAACCTAGAATAATCACGTAAACATATTGCAGATTCATCATCCATCCTACCGGAGTTCTGCCTATCAAAACGTCACGCAATGTTCCGCCGCCAACTGCTGTAACAAAAGCAATAATAAAAACCCCAAACGGATCCAGTTTTTTATGCATTGCCGTTAAAGCTCCGGACATGGCAAAAGCCATTGTACCAATAATATCTAATAGGTGAAACATTTTTTTTTAAGGTTCTAAGTTGCAAAGGCACTAAGGTTCTACGGTTTTAGTAGTTTGCTTTTTATTTAATTGCTTGTTTTATTTTTTATTGAAATTGCCATTTCAACTACATGTTTTGTGTGTAAAAATTGTAATCTTTTAGAACAATTCGAAGAAAATCTTTGTCGTTTCCGGATTGATTTTTAATTCCCGTAACATTTTCAATTTTAGAAACTAATTTCTGTATCGTTTCATAATCATTTTTAGCTTCAGCTCTTTGAAACGTTTCTTTAATGATTCGCATATCGTTGTCAGATAATTTTATAACCAAAGGATAAGTAGGTACATACGCGTTTCCTATTTCTTCAAGAATGGTGTGGCTTATATTAATTTTATTTTTTAAAGTAATAACGGCAGTTCCCGCAACCATATCTCCTAAACGCTGCCCTTTTTTACTTGAAATCACTGTTATTATAGCTACAATTCCGTAGAAAAATGAAACATCAATAATCCTGAAAAACCAACGCATTAAATAATCACCAAATCCAGCTTGGTAACCATCAATTTTTACCACTTTTATTTTGACAATTTTTTTTCCGAAGGTTTGTCCTTCAAAAAGACTTTCTAAAGTTATTGAATAGATGATAATGGGAAAATACAGAAATAAAATAATTGATATTCTGGACCATGAATCAAGTGTATCGAATACTTTGCCCAAACGCAGCCAATAAAAAAAGATTAGCGAAACAACGATTCCATAAGCTACTTTTATAGCAAAATCAATATAATAAGATCCTATTCGTTGACCAACGGATGCTGCTATAAAATTTATTTTAACATTTTGCGTCGTATTAATTGATAATTCTGACATATTTTATATTTTAGCCTACAATGAGAGAAATTGCTTTTATAAAACAAAATAAAGAAAAATGGCTAGAATTTGAGCTAGCAATTTTTGGTAAAGCTAAAAAAAATCCTGATGAGTTAGCTAATTTGTACATTCAAATGATGAATGATTTATCGTACGCGCAAACTTATTATCCAAAAAGTAAAACGGTAGTTTACTTAAATCATCTTGCTTCACAGATTTATCAGAAAATTTATAAAACAAAACGAACTGAAAAAAATAGGTTCGCAGAGTTTTTTAAAACTGAAGTTCCGTTATTGGTTTATGATTACAGAAGGTATTTAATGTATGCTTTTGTTTTATTTTTTATAACGGTTGCAATTGGCGTAATTTCTGCTCGATTTGATCAGAATTTTGTCCGTTTAATTTTAGGCGACGGTTATGTAAATATGACTTTGGAAAACATAAAAAAAGGCGATCCGATGGCTGTTTACGGAACCGGAAGCAATTGGGGAAGTTTTATTGGCATCACCATGAATAACTTAAATGTTGGCGCAAAATGCTACATCTATGGTATTTTTGGAGGACTCGGAACTTTTTATATTTCTTCGCAAAACGGTATTATGTTAGGCGCTTTTCAATATTTTTTTTATGACCAGAATGTTTTCTGGAAAAGTGTCCGCGGAATCTGGATTCATGGTTCTATGGAAATTTTTGCTATTGTAATTGAAACCGCTGCGGGATTTATTTTAGGTGCTTCTATTTTATTTCCTAAAACTTTTTCGAGATTAAACTCTTTTAAAATCGGTTTTAAAAACAGTTTCAAAATATTTCTGAGTACATTTCCTTTTACGATTGGTGCAGGATTTCTTGAAGGTTTTATTACCCGATATTCTATTGATATGCCCAATTGGCTAAGCAGTTTCATCATTTTGGTTACGCTTGCTATAATTTCTTATTATTATCTGGTTTATCCTTTTATTGTACACAAAAAAACACAGCAATTGCCTGCCAAATCGAACTAACCGATAATGAATAAAATTTTCTTCGTTTTATCTTTTCTATTTTGCTGCAGCATTTCGAATGCTCAGGATTCTTTGGCTACGACAGAACCGCCAAAAATTGAATCTGTAAAATATACCGAAAAAGATATCAAAATAGATTCTGACTCTGTTGAAGCCAGAAGCTTTTCTAAAAACTTCAAAAAAAAATATACTGATTCGGATTTTGTATATGAACAAAAAGTACCCGAAAAAACAGCCTGGGATCATTTTAAAGAATGGCTGGCAAGTATTTTTAGAAAAATGTTCTCTTTTAACAACCCACAAACAGCACTCAACTTCGTTGTTATTTTATTGAGAGTAATTGCAATTTTGATTATTGTTTTCGTGATTTACTTAATCGTAAAAGCCATAATAGCCAAAGAAGGTCAATGGATTTTTGGAAAAAATGTGCACAAAAAGACCATTTATTATTCTGAAATTGAAAAAAATATTCATCTTTTAGATTTCGAAAAACTGATTAAAGAAAGTATTCAGAGTGGAGAAAGAAGAATTGCTATTCGTTATTACTATTTGTGGTTATTGAAAATCATGGCACAAAACCATTATATCGAATGGGATATCGAAAAAACAAATTCTGATTATTTGTACGAAATTCAAAGTCCGGTTCATCGAGAAGAATTTACCTATTTGTCATACTTATACAATCATATTTGGTACGGCGAATTTGAAATCGATGAAACGACTTTTGTAAAAACCGAAAACCGATTTAAGAAATCTCTTAAAACCTTTAGCAATGAGTAAATCAATCAAAATTTATATTGCTATTTTGGTTCTTGTTTTCGCCTTAATTTTAATAGCAGGCCGAAATGATCAAAAACCTATAGATTGGCGACCAACCTATTCTGTCAATGACAAAATTCCGTACGGATTGTATGTTTTTGATAAGGAAATCAACGGGCTTTTAAAGAAACAAAAAATCGAAAGAGTTTCAGCAATAACACCTTATGAATTTTTAGATTCAAAATACATTCCGGATACGATAGAAGGAAAATATAAAATAAAAGGTACGTTTTTTAATATTTCAGAATACGGAACTTCAGAAGCAGGAACTATAGACGACCAATCTATTACAGAACTTTTTTATTTTGTATCGCATGGAAATAATGCTTTTTTAAGCATGAAAACTTTTCCTCAATCTTTATTAGATAGTTTAAAAATAGAAACAAATACAAGCTTTCAAAACGAAAACATTACTTCGGTTTGGTTGGCGAATAAAAAAGTAAATCCTAAAAAATATGCTATTACTGAAGAATTAGGAAATTATTATTTTTCGAAAATTGATACCTTAACAACCACCGTTTTAGGATATCAGGGAAACAAAACCAAAAAGCAAATTAATTTTATAAAGGTTCCTTATGTCAACGGTTATTTTTATTTGCACACACAACCTGTTGCTTTTACAAATTATCATTTATTAAAGAAAGATCATTATCAATATACCCAAAGTGTACTTTCGTATGTTCCAAAAGGCGATGTTTTTTGGTACACAAAAGGACAAAACAACGAATCGATTTCTGACTCGCCGTGGCGATATATTTTAAGTCAGCCCGCATTAAGATGGGCTTTATATCTATCTTTAATCGGAATTTTGATTTTTGTTATTTTTAATGCCAAGCGAAAACAAAGAATAGTTCCAATTTTAAAACCATTGCCTAATTTAACGCTTGATTTTACAAAAACAATTGGCAATTTATATTATCAGGAAGGCGATCACGATAATATTATTGATAAAAAAATTATTTATTTCCTGGAAAGAATCCGAAATGAATATTTAATAGACACAACAAAACTTGATGATGATTTCATTAAAAAATTACATCATAAATCAGGAAAAGAAGAAACTGATATTCGTGAACTTGTATTCTTAATCAACGAACACAGAAAGAGTTATCACGGAAGTCTCGAAGAAGATTTAATCAGAATTAATAATGCAATCGAGAAAGTTTTACATTAAAATGAAATAATTATTTGCCACCGATTACATGATTTTCACAGATTTTTAAAATCATTTTAATCCTTTAATCTGTGTCAAAAAACAACAAACAAAAAAACAGACCAAACATGGACGATTTTAATACACCAGAAGCAGAAATCACAAATGAAAATGTGAATTTTGAAACCAGAATAAATTTAGCGCCACTTTTAGACCACGTTAACAGCATCAAAAAAGAGCTTGAAACAGTAATTGTAGGTCAACATAAAATGATCGATCAGCTTTTGGTTGCGATTTTATCAAACGGACACGTTTTGCTTGAAGGTGTTCCGGGAGTTGCCAAAACAATTACGGCAAAATTATTATCTAAAACGTTGAATATTGGCTTTAGCCGAATTCAGTTTACGCCGGATTTAATGCCTTCTGATATTCTTGGAACTTCAATTTTTAACCTAAAAAGTTCAGAATTTGAATTCAAACAAGGCCCAATTTTCTCTAATTTAATTTTAATTGATGAGATCAATCGTGCTCCTGCAAAAACACAAGCCGCACTTTTTGAAGTAATGGAAGAACGCCAGATTACAATTGATGGTTCAGCATATCAGCTTGAAACTCCGTTTTTGGTAATTGCAACACAAAACCCAATCGAACAGGAAGGAACTTATCGTTTGCCGGAAGCACAATTAGACCGTTTTTTATTCAAAATTTCTATTGATTATCCAAAATTAGACGAAGAAATTCAGATCATTCAAAGAGAACATGTATTGCAGGATCATGGTAAATTAGAAGCAATAAAAACCATACTTTCAGCCGAAGAAATAAAAGCGTATCAGGCTTTAATCAAACAAATTAGAGTAGAACAAAATTTACTCGAATACATTGCCAGAATTGTGGTGAATACCAGAGAAAATGCCTTTTTATATTTAGGAGCTTCTCCCCGCGCATCAATTGCAATTTTGAATGCATCAAAAGGTTTTGCAGCCATTCGTGGTCGTGATTTTGTAACTCCCGAAGATATTAAAGAAGCTGCAGTTCCTGTATTGCAACACCGTGTTATTGTCGCTCCAGAACGTGAAATGGAAGGAATTACAAGCTCTGAAATTATTAAGCAAATTATTGAAACAGTAGAAATTCCAAGATAGTTTTCATTCCTGCAAGGTTTTCAAAACCTTGTAGGAATTTAATTGTCCAGAATAACTAAAAATGAACACCTACAAGGTTTTGAAAACCTTGCAGGAGAACCTAAAACCTGAAAAATGAGATTATTTAAACTATTTTTTTTGTTCTTTATTGGGTTTTCACTGGTTAGTTTTAAACCAATAGAAAACACAAAAACTTCTGTTTATTTTGAAAGCGATAAACAACAAATCCAGACATTAATAAGAAAAGCTTATGAATGGATTTACACTAAAAAAACAGAAATTGACTTTGATGTTGTTCCAAACAAAAAAGGCGATAAATATATTGGAATAAATCTAAAAGCACATAATAAAGTAGTTGAAAAACTTAAAAATTCTGGTTTTTTCGCACAACAATTTATTGATAATTATAATAAAATTGGATTGAAAATTAACGATAATCTTAAGACTAACAAAATGGAATATTTGGTTAATGACTTGCCTCCATATGGTAATGATTCAGATTATTGGTGTGATTGTCAGGACAATCCTGAAGCATTTTGGAAAACATTGAAAATAAATAACTTAAAAGTCGAAAATAATAAAGCTACTTTTTACTGGACATGGACCCAATGGGAACAAACTCCTAATTATCAAGTAACGGTGGTAAAAGAAAATGGAAGCTGGAAAATAGCCGCTTTAGACGGCCTTAATTATAAAAGTTTTCTTGGACTTTAAGAACATTAACCTTAATTTTTATTAAATTGAAATTCATAAAAAGTCTATATCTCAATAACTTCTTTTTCTACGTGCTTATGGGCATTGTAGGATTGTTTGTTTGTGCTTTTATTTTTCCGAATTTATACAATGGCGTTTGGTTTGTCGTTTTGGTTTTAAGCACTTTTCTAGGACTTGATATTTTAATTTTATATTTAGCCAGAACAGGAATCGATGCTACAAGAGAAACGCCTGAAAAACTTTCGAATGGCGATCTGAATCCCGTAACTATTTCTATCAAAAATCATTATACATTTCCAATTTCAATTAAAATTATTGATGAAATTCCGTTTCAGTTTCAGGTTCGCGATTTCAAAATTTTAAGAACAATTAAAGCTTCGGCTCAGGATAAAATTGGTTACGATTTACGTCCGACAGAGCGCGGTGAATATTATTTCGGAAATCTAAACATTTACGTTTCTTCTCCTTTAAAACTGATTTCCAGAAGATTTACTTTTGATAAAGATCAAATGGTTCCTACGTATCCGTCTTATATTCAATTGAGAAAATATGATTTATTGGCTTTTTCGAATAATCTATTTCAATACGGAATCAAAAAAATTCGCCGAATTGGTCACACAATGGAATTCGAGCAAATAAAAGAATATGTTCAGGGCGATGATCTTAGAACTTTAAACTGGAAGGCTACAGCGAAGAAAAATGCCTTAATGGTGAATCAGTTTCAGGACGAAAAATCGCAATCGGTTTACTTGGCAATTGATAAAGGCCGAGTGATGCAGATGCCTTTTAACGGATTGAGTTTGTTAGATTATGCTATAAATTCGACGTTAGTTTTGGCAAATGTTATTCTGAAAAAACAAGACAAAGCCGGAATTTTTGCTTTCTCTAAAAAGGTTGAAAACAGAGTTTTTGCCGAAAAAAGAGGTTCGCAAATGCAAAAAATCCTGGAGACTTTATATAACATCAAAACAGATTTTTTCGAGAGCGATTATAGTCGTTTATATGTTGATATTAAAAAAAATATCAACCAGAGAAGCTTGATCATTTTGTATACTAATTTTGAAACAATGGACGGTTTAAATCGTCAAATGCCATATTTAAAAGGAATTGCAAAAAGTCATTTGTTGGTTGTTGTTTTCTTTAGCAATACAGAATTAAACGAAATCATCAATAAAAAAACGGATACTATTCAGGAAGTTTACGATAAAGTAATTGCTGAAAAATTTATGTTCGAAAAAAGACTTATCGCAAACGAACTCAAAAAATACGGAATTCATTCGGTATTAACACAACCTGAGAATTTGACTTTAGATGCTATAAATAAGTATTTGGAAATTAAGGCGAGAGGAATTCTGTAATGTGTGAAGTTTTTTTTCTGAGATGTAAAATGCAAAATTTAGAATAAGTAATTAGATGTTTTAATTAATAATGACTGAAAGATTGGCTTTCTTAACATTATTAAAACATCAATTTCTTACTTCAAATTAAGAATAGTCAAAAAATCTTTGAACCTTTGAACCTTTGCGACTTTGTTTCATTTAACCTTTGTAAATCAAAAAAACATGAAAAAAGCAGTTTCAATTCTATTCATTTTATTCAGCTTTTTGTCTTATGCACAAAAAACAGAAAATATAATCATCATAACTACAGATGGTTTTAGATGGCAGGAAGTCTTCAAAGGAATCGATCCTGCAATTGCTAATGATAAAAATTTTAATCAGGGCGACAGCACTTATATTTATAAAAAATACGGAAGTTCTGATTTTAACGAATCACGCAAAAAACTAATGCCTTTTTTATGGACTGAAATTGCAACAAAAGGTCAAATTTATGGAAACCGTGATCTTGGAAATAAAGTCGATGTAACAAATCCGTATTGGTTTAGTTATCCCGGTTACAGCGAAATCATGACCGGAAATGTAGATATTGCGGTTAATTCTAATGATTACAAACCGAATCCAAACGTTAATGTTTTGGAGTTTTTAAATAAGCAACCAAAAATAAAAGGAAAAGTTGCCGCTTTTGGAGCGTGGGATGCATTTGATAGAATTTTAAATGAAGAAAGATCCGGTTTTCCTGTAATTTCTGCCTTTGATAAAATTGGAGGAAAAAATCCAACAGCTGTTCAAAAATTGCTAAATGAAATGCGTGATGATTCATTTAAGCCTTTTCACGAAGATGAATGTTTAGATGTTTTTACACATTATGAAGCTTTAAACGAACTTAAAACCAATAAACCAAAAGTACTTTATATTTCATACGGAGAAACGGATGAGTGGGCGCACGCCGGACATTACAGATCATATCTTGACGCTGCAAATCAGGTTGATAAATGGATTAAACAAATTTGGGATTTTGTGCAAAACGATCCTCAATACAAAAATAAAACAACATTGCTAATAACCGTAGATCACGGCCGCGGAGACAAAACAAAAACTGAATGGACAAGCCACGGCGATAAAATTGCCGGAGCATCTCAAATTTGGTTTGCCGCAATAGGTCCTGAAATTGCCGCAAAAGGCGAAATCAAAACAGATTCTCAATTCTATCAAAAACAATTCGCTCAAACCATTGCTAAAATAATGGGTTATACTTTTACTGCAGAACATCCTGTGGCGAATGAGATTTCAGAATTACTTCAAAAATAATTAACCAACCTAAAATAATAACCAAAACCAATTTATTTAAATGAAAAAAACAATACTATTTCTTTTTTTAATTTCCTTTTTTACACCAAAAATCGTAGCTCAGGAACCTAAAAATAATGATGAACTCTTTGAGAAAACTTTAGATTACAAATCAGGAAAAATTACCTTGCCGGAAGGAGACGGAACGCTAAATGTTCCTCAAGGATTTAAATTTTTAAATGCCGAACAAACACAAGGTATCCTGACAAATTTATGGGGTAATCCGGAAGATAAAAGCGTATTAGGGTCTCTTGTTCCTGATGGAAAAGGTGTTACACACAGCGATAGCTGGATGTTTGTAATTACTTATCAGGGAGATGGTTTTGTAAAAGATGATGATGCCGGAGATATTGACTATGACGATTTACTAAAAACCATGAAGGAAGATGTTCTGACAGCAAATCAAGAGCGTGTAAAAGAAGGATATAAAGAAGTGCAATTAGTAGGCTGGGCATCGAAACCTTATTATGATAGTAATTTAAAAGTATTGCATTGGGCAAAAGAATTAAAATTTGGAAAAGACGAAGCCAATACTTTAAATTATGACTTACGAGTTTTAGGAAGAAAAGGAATGTACAATATTTCTGCCGTTGCAGGAATGAATGAACTTGCAGAAGTAAAAGCAAGTATTCCGGGAATCTTGAAAAGTGTAGAATTTAATGACGGAAACAAATATTTAGATTTTGACGCAGATACAGATACCGTTGCAGCCTGGACAATTGGTGGATTAGTGGCAGGAAAAGTTCTTGCAAAAGTAGGTTTCTTTGCTATTTTGGCGAAATTTGGTAAAATTATTGGCGTTGCACTTATTGCTGCATTTGCAGCTGCAAAGAAATTCCTTTTTGGCAAAAAAGATCAGGTTGTTACAAGACCACAAGAAGAAACGGCACTTTTAGAAGAAAACAATTCTACAGAAGAATAATTTTTTTTTGCCACGAATTGCACAAATTTTTACGAATTAATATTTTGCTTTAACGCAAGAAAAAATTAGTGCAAATTTGTACAATTCGTGGCAAACTTTTTTTATATCATTCCTTAAAATACCTACAAGGTTTTGAAAACCTTGCAGGAAGAAAAAAACTCTGTACCTTTGAACCTTTGCAACTTTGAGCCTTAAAAAAAATGAAACAAATTACTTCAATACAAAATCCGTTTATAAAATCGCTTGTTTTACTACAAGAAAAGGCAAAAGCCCGCAAACAAACCGGAACATTTTTGATTGAAGGATTACGTGAGATTTCATTAGCCATAAAAGGCGGTTACGAAATAGAAACGGTTTTATTTTTACCCGAATTAGTTACTGAAAATCAGATTCAAAAATTAGTTAATACACCAGTTCAGCTGATAGAAATCAATAAAGAAGTGTATCATAAATTAGCTTATCGCGATACAACCGAAGGTATTTTGGCCGTTGCCAAAACCAAATCGATGTTATTATCTGATTTAAAATTATCTGCAAATCCGTTAATAATTGTTGCTGAAGCACCTGAAAAACCAGGAAATATCGGAGCGCTTTTACGTACTGCCGATGCTGCAAATCTTGATGCGGTTTTAATTGCAAACCCAAAAAGTGATTTATACAATCCAAATATAGTCCGTTCAAGTGTTGGCTGTTTATTTACGAATCAAATAGCGACAGGAACGACAGCAGAAATTATTGCTTTTTTGAAAGAAAAAAAGATCGATTTTTACTGCGCAACCTTACAAAATTCGACCTCATATCACACACAAAATTTCACAACTCCAACCGCTTTGGTTGTCGGTACAGAAGCTATAGGTTTAACGCAGGATTGGCGTGATGCTGCGACACAAAATATCATTATTCCGATGCAGGGCGAAATAGACAGCATGAATGTTTCTGTTGCCGCCGCCATTTTAATTTTCGAAGCCAAACGTCAAAGAGGATTTAATTAATTTAAAAATTATGAATTATGAGTTATAAGTTATCCCTTTTAATATTCTTATTCGGTTTTACCGTTTCTGCTCAAATCACGAATCAGGAAGTTGATGATTTAGTAAACAGAACCATCAAAGCTTTTGATGTTCCCGGAATTGCCGTTGCAATCGTAAAAGACGGAAAAGTAGTTTTAGCAAAAGGATATGGGGTAAAGTCTGTTATAACTCAGGAAAAAGTAGATGGAAACACACTTTTTGGAATCGCCTCAAACAGTAAAGCTTTTACAACTGCTGCATTAGCCATGTTGGTTGATGAAGGCAAAATAAAATGGGATGATAAAGTGATTCAATATCTTCCTGATTTTAAAATGTATGACGATTACGTAACCAAAGAGTTTACGATTCGTGACTTATTAACCCACAGAAGCGGACTTGGTCTTGGTGCAGGAGATTTGATGATCTGGCCTGACGGAAGCGATTTTAAAGCACAGGATATTATTCATAATTTACGTTATTTAAAACCTGTTTCAAGCTTTAGAACGAAATACGATTATGACAATTTAATGTACATCATTGCCGGTGAAATTGTGCATGTTGTAAGCGGAAAAACCTGGGCTGATTTTGTTGAAGAACGCATTATGAAACCATTGGAAATGAACAATAGTGTGGCTTCGATAAAACGCTTAAAAGATACTACAAACGTTATCACGCCGCACGTTCCTGTTGATGGAAAACTAAAAACCATAAAACGTTACGAAAATCAGCTTTTTGATGGCGCTGCAGGAATTTATTCAAGCGTAAACGATTTGAGTAAATGGGCAATTCTTCAAATTAATAACGGAAAATATGGTGACAAACAATTATTTTCTGAGAAAGAACATGATGAAATGTGGCAATTGCAAACCATTATTCCAGCAAAAACAAAACCGCCATATAATACTCATTTTTCAGGATATGGTTTAGGCTGGTTTCTTAGTGATATCAAAGGATACAAACAAGTTTCGCATACCGGAGGCTTAGAAGGAAATGTTACGCAGACTACTTTGATTCCGGAAATTGGATTGGGAATTATTGTTTTAACAAACCAACAATCAGGAGGTGCTTTTAGCGCTATTACAAATACTATTAAAGACAGTTATCTAGGTGTTAAATCTGATGATTATGTAACAGTTTACAGCAACCGAATGAAGACCAATGAAGACTCTGCAGATAAAGTGACTGATGAAGTTTGGGCAACTGTTGCAAAAAATAAAAAAGACAAACTAAAAACAGATTTTTCTAAAATTATTGGAACTTACAAAGACAATTGGTTTGGTGAAATTTCTATTACAGAGAAAAAAGGAAAGTTATATTTTGCTTCAAAACGTTCTTCGCAATTAGTTGGCGAAGTATTTTTCTATAAAAACGGAAACTATGTCGTAAAATGGAATAATGCCTTTTTTCATGCTGATGCGCATTTACTTTTCAAATATGATGAAAGCGGAAAAGTCATCAACTTAAAAATGCTTCCTATTTCTGAATTAACTGATTTTAGTTATGATTTTCAGGATTTAGATTTTTCTAAAGAATAATTTCAGGTTTCAGGTTTCAAAACTGAGACTGAAAACTGTGGTTAGAAACTTGAAACCTGAAACTTGAAACAAAAGAATTTCATTCAGAAATCAACAATCCATTCCCTTGCGTATGTTCAAACTTATTGCTATTTTTAGTACTTGAATATGCCGTTATGATAGAAATAGATATAGAAAAAGAAAACAAAGCAATTGCGCAGGAATACAAAGAATTACTTCGAATTAGCTACCAAACTTTATCACCTGCTGACAAAAAACTTATCCGTAAGGCTTTTGACGTTGCAGTTGATGCTCATAAAGAACAACGTCGCAAATCTGGAGAAGCGTATATCTTTCATCCTATTGCAGTTGCGAAAATTGTTGCTTCTGAAATTGGTTTGGGAGCGACCTCTATTGCTGCGGCTTTATTGCACGATGTTGTTGAAGATACACCCGTAACTGTTGAAGATATTGAGCGCTTGTTCAATCCAAAAGTGGCACAATTGGTTGAAGGTCTGACCAAGATATCAATGGTTCAAAAAGACTTGAATGCCTCTATGCAAGCGGAGAATTTCCGTAAAATGATCCTGACGCTGAACGATGACGTTCGTGTTATTTTGATCAAATTGGCAGATCGTTTGCACAATATGCAAACAATGGATTCGATGGCGGAATACAAACAAACCAAAATTGCCTCTGAAACTTTATACATTTATGCCCCTCTCGCCCATCGTTTGGGACTTTATAACATAAAAACAAAACTGGAAGATTTAGGTTTAAAATATACTGAACCTGCAGTTTATGACGATATTGTTAGCAAAATTCGAGAAACAAAAGAAGAACAAGATGCTTACATCAAAGATATTTCAGATGTTTTAAAGAAATCTTTAGACGGAGAAAATATCGATTATATCATAAAAGGACGCCCGAAATCTATTTATTCGATTCGCCGAAAAATGCGCGCTCAAAATGTGAGTTTTGATGAAGTCTATGACAAATTTGCGCTTCGAATTGTTTATAAATCAGATCCGCACGATGAAAAATTCGTGGCCTGGAAAATATATTCTATCGTAACAGATCATTACAGACCAAGCCCGAGTCGTTTGCGCGACTGGATTTCATCTCCAAAATCAACCGGTTACGAAGCCTTGCACATTACCGTTATGGGCCCAAAAGGCCGTTGGGTTGAAGTACAGGTTCGAAGCGAGCGTATGGATGAAATTGCCGAAAAAGGTTACGCAGCGCATTACAAATATAAAAATGGCGCAACCGAAGAAAGCGGTCTGGATGTCTGGTTGAATTTACTTCGTGAAGCTTTAGAAAATCAGGAAACTAATGCGGTTGATTTTGTTGAAGATTTTAAAATGAATTTATATTCTAAAGAAATCTTTGTTTTTACGCCAAAAGGAGAAATAAAATCGTTGCCAAAAGGCGCTACTTCGCTTGATTTTGCTTTTAGTATTCACTCAGAAATTGGAATTAAAACCAGAGGAACTCGTGTAAACGGGCGTTTGGTTCCGTTAAATCACGAACTTAAAAGCGGTGATCAGGTCGAAGTTATTACATCAGCGAATCAAAAACCAACCATCAACTGGCTTGAATATGTAACGACTTCGAGAGCCAAAAATAAAATTAAAAACGTTCTTAACGAGAATACCAAAAAAATTGCCGAAGAAGGAAAAGAACTTCTTACCAGAAAACTAAAACACTTAAAAGTAACCATTAGTGAACAGGTTATTAATGAGTTGGTAAACTTTTTTAAACTAAAAACAAGCTTAGATTTATTTTACAGAGTTGGAATTGGTGCGATCGAAAATCAACAGTTAAAAGATTACGCGGCGCAAAAAAGCAATTCGTTTATCAACTTCTTTAAAAATAAAATCAAAAGAAATAAAGATACTACGGCTGCTGAAGACATTCATAAACCTGTTATCAGCAGCAATTATGATATGTTGGTTTTTGGGACTGAACATGACAAACTCGACTATAAACTTTCGCAATGTTGTAACCCAATTCCCGGAGATGATGTTTTTGGTTTTGTAACTATAAATGAAGGAATTAAGGTTCATAAAAAAGATTGTCCAAACGCGATCGGGATGCAGTCTAATTATGCATACCGCATCATGAGCGCTAAATGGATTGACTCTTCTCAGGAAGAATTTAAAGCCATTATCAATATTACCGGAATGGATGTTTTAGGACTTACAAATCAGTTAACGAAAGTAATTTCGAACAATATGAGCGTAAATATTCAGAGTATTTCTTTGAGTACGGATGCCGGAATTTTTCACGGTCAGATCGCGGTTATTGTAAAAAATAACACGATTTTGAAAAAGATGATTAATGCCATTAAAAAAATTGACGGCGTTGATAAAGTCACGCGTGAATACCGAACTTAAGTAAGTCAAAAGTCTGAAAGTCCAAAGTCTAAAAGTCGAAAGGATTTACATCAATTCAAAATATAAATAATTTTTCATGAAAACAGATTCTATAGAAATTCCTAAAATTAATTTTGATGAAAACGGAGAACTTTTGATTGTTGCTTCGGAATCTTCTTCAAAAGATGATTTTGATTTTTTTCAGGGAAAATCTGTTATTCGGAACAAAAAATTAAAACAAAGATTTGCAAATTCTGACGAATGGATTGAATTTCCGTCGACTCAGGAAATGTATAAGATTTTGAACGGAATTGGAAATATCGATAATTTCCTGGCTACTTTTGATGGAGAACCTTTTGAAGGAATGACAGTTCGCCTTTTTAATCCGAAAACAAAATTGTGGAGTATTTATTGGGCTGATTCAAATACCGGAATTTTAGACAAACCCGTAATTGGTTCTTTTGAAAATAATGTTGGCCATTTTTTCTCTAAAGATATTTACGAAGGAAAAAATGTAATTCAGGTTTTTCGCTGGGATGCGAGAGATCAAAATAATCCTGTCTGGAGTCAGGCAATGTCTGATGATAAAGGAAAAACCTGGGAATGGAACTGGTACATGTACATGACAAAAACGAAATAAAAATTTGTTAGTTTTATCATAAATAAAAATAATTATGTTAATTAAGTTCTTGTGAACTTATTGAAAATTATAGATGCAAAACCTTGTATTTGGTGCATTATTACTAATCAAAATCAAATTTGAACGTTAAAGTTTAAACCCGAAACTTTTATTCATTAAAAATAAAAAATTATCTTTGCCGGATATGACACTCATTTCAACTGACAACACTAAGAATCAAGAAATTGTAAAAAATGTTTTTACAATGTATCTTGAGCAAAAAGGGCATCGCAAAACTCCTGAGCGTTATGCTATACTTCAGGAAATTTACGATAGCGAAGAGCATTTTGACATAGAAAATCTTTATATCAAAATGAAAAACAAAAACTATCGTGTGAGTAGAGCAACTTTATACAACACGATCGAGTTATTGTTAGACTGCGCATTGGTTAGAAAACATCAATTTGGACAAAATCAGGCTTACTACGAAAAATCATATTTTGATAAACAGCACGATCATATTATCATGACTGATTCTGGTGAAGTAATCGAATTTTGCGACCCGAGAATTCAAACCATCAAGAAAACAATCGAAGAAATATTTGATATCGAAATTACGAATCATTCACTTTATTTCTACGGGAACAAAAAACAAAAAATATAATCCGGAAAGGAATTATTATTTAGAAAATAAAAAAAAGAAAATTAACTACATAATCAGTAGGGTGACTTAAATTGCCCTAACGCAAATTAAAACAGAATGACCGTAGATTTATTACTAGGATTACAATGGGGAGATGAAGGTAAAGGAAAAATTGTTGACGTTCTTACCTCAAATTATGATATTATTGCACGTTTTCAGGGAGGACCAAATGCAGGACATACTTTAGAATTTGACGGAATTAAACATGTTTTAAGAACCATTCCTTCTGGAATTTTTCATAAAAATTCAATAAATATCATCGGAAATGGAGTTGTAATAGATCCTGTAGTTTTTCAAAAAGAAATTGAAGGTTTAGAGAAATTTAACCTTGACATCAAAAGTAAACTGATCATTTCAAGAAAAGCACATTTAATTTTACCAACGCACCGTTTATTAGATGCAGCATCTGAAGCATCAAAAGGAAAAGCAAAAATTGGTTCTACGCTTAAAGGAATTGGTCCAACTTATATGGACAAAACCGGTAGAAACGGATTGCGTGTTGGAGATGTTGAATTAGAAGACTTTAAAGAACGTTACAGAGCTTTAGCGGACAAACATGAGGCAATGATTGCTTTTTATGATGTTGCTATTCAATATAATTTAGCTGAACTTGAAAAAGAGTTTTTTGAAGCTATCGAAGAATTAAAAAAATTAGATTTTATTGACAGTGAAGAATATATGTACCAGGCTCAAAAAGCTGGTAAATCTATTTTATGTGAAGGAGCTCAGGGTTCTTTATTAGATGTTGATTTTGGAACTTATCCTTTTGTAACTTCATCTAACACTACTGCTGCCGGTGCTTGTACTGGTTTAGGAATTGCTCCAAACAAAATCAAAGAAGTTTACGGAATTTTCAAGGCGTATGTTACACGTGTTGGTAGCGGACCTTTCCCTACAGAACTTTTTGACGAAGATGGTGCTACAATGGCAAGAGTTGGTAACGAATTTGGATCTGTTACAGGAAGACAAAGACGTTGTGGATGGTTAGACCTTGTTGCTTTAAAATATGCTATTCAGGTTAATGGTGTTACACAATTAATGATGATGAAAGGTGATGTACTTTCTGGATTTGAAACTTTAAAAGTTTGTACAGAATACAATTATAAAGGACAAAACATTTCTCACTTTCCTTATAACATCGAACCAGAAAATGTAACTCCTGTTTATAAAGAGTTTAAAGGATGGAAAGCTGACTTAACAGGTTTAACTACTTATGACCAATTGCCAATTGAGCTAAAAGAATATATCGAGTTTATTGAGAAAGAAGTTGAAGTGCCAATCAAAATCGTTTCGGTTGGACCAGACAGAAAACAAACAATAACAAAATAATAGTTACTAAACGCTCTGATAACCAGAGCGTTTTTTTATACAAAACTATTCGCCATGAGAAAAAATCCAGAAATTGAAATTATCGAAACCAAATTATTATCAGACAATTGGTATATTTTAAACAAGGTTACATTTAATTATCAAAAAGAAAACGGAGCGCCCGAAAAGCATATTCGTGAGGTTTACGATCGCGGAAACGGTGCCGGTATTTTATTATATAATGCTGCTAAAAAAACAGTTATACTAACAAGGCAATTTCGTTTGCCCACTTATCTTAACGGAAATAAAACCGGAATGATGATCGAGGTTTGTGCGGGATTATTAGATAAGGACAATGCTGAACAAGCTATAATTCGTGAAACAGAAGAAGAAACAGGTTACCGCTTAAAAAAAGTTGAGAAAGTTATCGAAACTTACATGTCTCCGGGATCTGTAACCGAGATTTTGTATTTGTTTGTTGGTGAATATGATGAGACTATGAAAGTGAGCGATGGCGGCGGATTAGATGCTGAACAAGAAAACATCGAAGTTCTCGAATATACTTTTGATGAAGCCTACGCAAAAATTGAATCTGGAGAAATTACAGATGCCAAAACAATTATGTTATTACAACATGCTAAAATAAAAGGATTGATTTAAGTTTTTTGATTTAGAATATGCTATTTTTAAATAACAAAAATTCAGACAAATATTCTTAATGAAATTACATAAATACGCAACAAAAACTCTTAAAATACTATTCGTTATTTTTATAATAATGAATAGTATTGCTTTTTTTCATGCCTACAAATTCACGCATTTTAACGATAGTAAAGCGGAAAAAACCAAAAGTCCTGAAAAATTATCTTCGCTTGACAAAGCCAAAATTGTATTTTTTGGAGTTAATAATCCCAAACCAAAAAACGTAAAATTTCCTTCTCAAAAATATCTAACTTTAAAGCTAAAAAGTAATAAAGAAATTGAATGTTGGTTCATTAAAACTCCAAATTCTAAAGGAACCGTTATATTATTTCATGGTTATGGCGGCGAAAAATCATTAATGATCGAAAAATCAGATGAATTTATAAAATTAGGTTTTAGCACAATGCTTGTCGATTTTATGGGAAGCGGAAATTCTGAAGGAAACCAAACGACAATTGGTTATAAAGAAGCCGAGGAAGTAAAAACAACATTTGATTATATGAAGCAACAAGGAGAAAAAAATATTTACTTATTTGGCACTTCTATGGGAGCTGTTGCGATCATGAAATGTATTAATGACGACAATATAAAACCAAAAGGAATAATAATTGAATGTCCGTTTGGTTCAATGTATGAGACCGTTTTAGCAAGATTTAAAAGAGTAAATGCACCAACTTTTCCAATGGCAAGTATGTTGCTATTTTGGGGAGGAATCGAAAACGGATTTTGGGGATTTAGCCATAATCCAACAGTATATGCAAAAAGTATAAACTCCCCTACTTTATTGTTATATGGAGAAAAAGACAAAAGCGTAAGCCGAAAAGAAATTGATGAAATTTACAACAACTTAAAAGGTTCTAAAAAACTGAATGTTTATAAAAATACTGGACACGAAAACTATTTGATAAAAAATAAAACTGAATGGGTTAAAAATATTTCTGATTTTACCGCTACTATAAAATAAACCGATTCATTTAAATATTAAAATTAATGTTTGACCCTTCTCAAAATAAAATTAATATCTGGCAAGAATTTGCAAAAGAAACTAATAGTGCTTTTAAAGTAGGCTATTCCTGGATATCTGATTCTACCGAAATTAACTATAAAGACTGGAAAATTATATTTGATAATTATACTGTCTGGTCCGGAAAATATAGTAAAGAAATGACAAGAGTTATTGTACCAATTACTTTAAAAGATAATTTTAGGTTTGAAATATTTAATGAAGGTTTTGTTCGAAACATTGAAAAATTATTTGGAGCACAAGATGTAGAAATTGGTTACCCTGATTTTGACAAAGCTTTTATAATAAAAAGTAATAATGAATTAAAAATCAAAACATTATTACGAAACAAAGAAATAAGAAACCTGATTTTGTCACAAAAAGAAGTCAACATACAAATATCAAATCAAAAAGGAATATGGGAAGAAAAACTTCCTGACAATGAATATGAATTATCGTATTTCATAGATGGGGAAATTCATAATATGCAAACTTTGAAATCATTATTAGAAATGTTTAAATTGATTTTAGACGAATTGTACCAAATGAATTCGATCAATTAAAATGAAAATCAAACAAACAATTCAAAAAATTGTGTAAGTGATGTAAGTGATGTATAAAATAACTTTACAGTAATAAAAAACCAATTTATGAAAAAGTTATATTATACATCAAATATCCTTCTTTTGCTTGTTTTAGTTTTATTAGTTTCTTGCAAAAAAAGTGAAACCGTAAAAGAAAATCCGGAAGCAAAACCTCATAAAACTGTAGAATATAAAAAACCAGCTTCAATTGGTTTTCATTTTGAGAAAACAAAACAATGGCTCGAAACCAATAAAAGTGATTCGACCAAACTAGATATCGTTTATGCTATAAACAGAACTGATAAAGCGAATTTTGCTAAAAAGGATTCTGTTGTAATTCCTACCGATTTTAATGGTGATTTAGCTTCTTACCTTCCATTTCCTTTTCATGTTTCGAATTTGAAAGACGTTTCAAAAGTTTTGATTTTCTCTTATCAAACGCAAACTTTTGCGGCTTATGAATATGGAGAATTAGTTTATACAGGTCCAACAAATATGGGAAGAAAAAAAGATCAGACTCCAACAGGATTATTTTTTACCAATTGGAAAGCTGAAAAAACAACCAGTACTTTTAATGATGAATGGGATTTAAAATGGAATTTCAACATTGAGAATAAACTTGGAGTAGGTTTTCACGAATATGAATTACCCGGATATCCTGCATCGCATTCTTGTTTACGTCTACTAGAAAAAGATGCTAAATACCTGTACAAATGGGCAGATGAATGGATTTTGAAAGATAAAGAAAACGTAAAAGTAAAAGGAACTCCGGTTATTGTTTTTGGAAGTTATGATTTTGACGGACCAAAACCTTGGTATGCATTAGTTTCTGATCCAAAAGCATTAGATATTTCTGAATCGGAAATTGAAACTCAGACAGAACCTTTTATTCAAAAAATACTGGAAAATCAAAAAGTTAGAGAAGGTAATACTACAGATACACCTTAAAATAAGATATTTATATTTTAAAAAAATCAGCCTGAAACAATTTAAAGTTTGGCTGATTTTTTTATTTAAGTTATTTTAATTTGCTACTTTCGTTTCATAAATATAACCCTTGAACTTAAATAAAATGCCGAAAAAATTAATCTTACTGTTTTTATTATCAAGCTTTTTTGCAACTGCACAAACTAAAAGCAATTCAAAATTAGAAACTTATACCAGCCGAAAAGAACTTTATAATATAAAATACAATCCGGAGCATTGGATTAAAAATGCGGAATCTGAAAATTGGGATGCTGAATTTCATGATAAATACAGCTTGGTAAGTGCTTATTTTATTGAATACGATTATTATATATCTGATAAAAAACTTAAAAGCACTATTGAAGAGGAATATAAAGAGTTTGGAAAAATCAAAAATCTAAAAATTTACAAGAAAAAAGTAAGCAATATCGAAGTGAATTACTTTGAATGTGAGTTAGATTACAACGATTATCTATATAAATATCAAGGTTTTTTCTATAACGGAAAAGGCGGTTCTATACAAATGCAATTCGGAGCTCAGGCCGAAGCGATAGAACAAAACCAAAACCTTATTGATGAGTTGAATAACGGAATTTCGGTTATTAATTAAAAATAAAAAAGGCATAAGAAACTAAAATCTTATGCCTTTTTTAATATATTATAATTACAATTTAAGCAATCAATATCTCTACTTCTTCTAATTCAATTGGTGTTTGTTCTCGAATTTTAAACAAATCCAATAAAAAAGAACTTATTGCCGGCATTGAATTATATACAACCATATCTTCAAAATTATGTACTGAAACTCTATATTTTGACGAATTAGTTATCTGAAAACTGAAAAACTTCACTGCTTTTTTTCCGCTTTTGTAATCTCTTGCTTTTAATTGTTTTTCTGTCAAAAGAATAGCTTCGTTTGTTTTCAAATCAAGAATTTCAACAAAAAAGTCAGGATTTGTTTTAACATCGAAACCTCCTAAAACAAAAATTTCATAAAAGCCATAATACATTTCAACTTCAAGAATCTCTTTTAACTTAAATTGTAAAATCATCGATTATCTTGAATAATTTGGAGCTTCTTTTGTAATTGTTACGTTATGTGGATGACTCTCTGTAATTCCGCTTGACGTGATTCTAACAAAACGTCCAGTTTCTTGTAAAGTTGGAATATCTTTTGAACCACAATATCCCATTCCGGCACGAAGACCTCCAATAAACTGAAGCATACTTTCGTTTAATTCTCCTTTGTAAGGAACACGACCAACAATTCCTTCCGGAACTAATTTTTTAACGTCGTCTTCAACATCTTGGAAATAACGGTCTTTAGAACCCGTTTGCATAGCTTCAACAGAACCCATTCCGCGGTATGATTTGAATTTTCTTCCTTCAAAAATAATAGTTTCTCCCGGAGATTCTTTTGTTCCTGCTAATAATGAACCTAACATTACACAGTCAGCACCTGCAGCGATCGCTTTAGGAATATCACCTGTATAACGAATTCCACCATCTGCAATTACCGGAACTCCAGTTCCTTTAATAGCCGCAGCTACTTCAAGAACAGCTGAGAATTGAGGAAAACCAACACCGGCAACAATACGGGTTGTACAGATAGAACCAGGTCCGATTCCAACTTTTACACCATCAGCGCCATTCTCTACTAAATATTTAGCAGCTTCCGGAGTAGCAATGTTTCCAACAATTACGTCAATTTGCGGGAATTTTGATTTTACTTCTTTTAATGTATTTACCACACCTTCTGTATGTCCGTGGGCTGTATCAATAATAATGGCGTCTACACCGGCAGCAACTAATGCTTCTGCTCTTTGTACTGCATCACCGGTAACTCCGATTGCTGCAGCAACTCTTAAACGTCCAAAAATATCTTTGTTTGCAATTGGTTTTTGAGTTAATTTGGTAATATCTCTAAAAGTAATTAAACCAACTAATTCATTTTGAGCATTTACAACCGGTAATTTTTCAATTTTATGTCCTTGTAAAACTACTTCTGCTTGTTCTAATGAAGTTCCTTCTGCAACAGTAACCAAGTTTTGACTTGTCATTACTTCTACAATTGGTCTGGCTCCATTTTTTTCGAAACGTAAATCACGATTTGTAACGATTCCTTTTAAGATTTTGTTTTCGTCAACAATTGGAATTCCGCCAATTCCGAATTCTTTCATGGCATTTTTTGCATCTGCAATTGTTGAAGTCATTGGCAATGTAACCGGATCGATAATCATTCCTGCCTCAGCGCGTTTTACTTTTCTAACCTTCGCCGCTTGTTGCTCAATGGTCATATTTTTATGCAAAACACCAATTCCGCCTTCTTGCGCCATAGCAATTGCCATTGCACTTTCGGTAACGGTATCCATAGCAGCTGATACTATTGGAACGTTTAGTGTTATGTTTCGTGAAAATTTTGATTTGATACTCACTTCGCGAGGAAGCACATTCGAGTAGTTAGGTACTAATAATACATCGTCGTAAGTTAAACCTTCGCCGATAATCTTGGAGTTGTGTGCTATCATGGTGCAATTTGTAGTTGAATTGCGTGCAAATATAGTGAATAAATTGGAAACTTGAATACTAACTTTTTCTTAAAATTATTACCGTAAGAAAGAGACTATATTTTATAGCTTCCAATATTTAAATTCCAATTTTTGTATCATCAAATATTTTATTTAGAAGGCTTGTTCTCGACTTCGCTAGAACTGACAGTTACTTTAAATGCTCTTATATCACTTATATGGTTTAAAAAAATCAATCTGATTCAGGAAAAATATAATTTAAACCGAATTGAAACGCTATACTATTGGCTTTAGAAACATCTTTATATTCTAAAACATTATCGACGAGAGCATAAATATTAAACTTGCCTATGTTTCCCGAAAGTCCCAAACCAATATTTTTATTAGAAAAAGCATCAAAAGTATAAGTCGCCTTCAAGCCTAATTTTTCAAAAATACTTCGTTGGTAAAATGCCGTTATTGCTGCAAAAGGTTTTTTCGGCATGCTCATTATAAACAACTGACCTCCAACTGAATTCGCATATTTCCTAGTAGTTTTTACTCTGCAATTGCATTCTTCATTTGATCTTGATTCTCCAAATGAATATTGAATTGACGAATAGAATTTTACAGGTCTCCAGGTGGTATATTTATTGTAAAGTGTATCTCTTGGAATCGCTTTTTCGAATTCATCCAAAACATTTCCAGGCGCATTTATATCATCAAAATCCGGATTTACTCCTTCATAATTATAAGTGCCTTTATACGTTAATGTTTCAATATCTTTCGATTGCCTGATAAAACCCAGATCTATGATACTTGCCGTAAATTGAAGATTTTCTTTAAAATTATATGTTATTCCGGCATCAAAACCTAAACCTAAACTTCCGTTAAAAAAAGTGTTGTGAACGATATCTTCTGCCTCGCTTCCTTTATATTCATCTTTTGTAAAAGTGGCAATCCCCGAACTTTTAATTTCTAAATTTGATGCGATTACCTGAGTGTAAAAATTTGGTGTCCCGTCACTTTGACCTGTATAAATAAATCCTGAATTTTTTGTAGATGTTGCGTTGGCACCACTAGAATAAATTTTGACGCGGCCGCCTAAAACCAACTTTTCATTTAATTTTTTATGAAATCCGACATGAAATACAGAAAGTACTTCGGCTCTCAGATTAAAATCAGATAAATCAAAGGTTTTACCTATATGATCCCTATTTCCATCTAATGCTAATATGGCTAAATCTTTTGGTACATACATCAAAAAATCAAATTCCTGATAGAGTCCAAATGAAATATAAGACTGACTTTTTTCACCGCCAATTCTAAATCCTCCGGAAAATAATTCGAGTTGTTGATTAATATGGGTTTTATCATTTGCAGATGATTTGTTTATAATGTTTCTGACTTTATCATTAAAATCAACTCCATTATTGGCAAATAAATCATACGCAGTAAAACTACTGGAACCCAGATTGGCTGAAATTCCGGATAATAACGGAATCCCAAAATAGTATTTATACGAAACATCGGCACCCGGATTTACAAGTAACGATTGCGGAATCGGGGTAAAATTATACAGGATTTCTTTATTTTGAGCAAAACAAGAAAGCTGAAAAGCGACTAGTATTATCAGGTATATCTTTCTCATTCTGCTTCGATTTCCATGTAAGCAGTTGCACTCGAACGTAATTTCAAATTACCTGAACTACCAGAATTTAATGGCGGCCCGGCTCCTATTCTTACCGTAAAACCAATTTTAACTGTTTGTTTTAAAAGTACCAATCTTTGATTTTCGAAAACTTCTGTTGGGTATTTTATAATATTTGAACCTCCTGAATAGGCCGGAATGTCAAAAGTCAAAGTTTCAAGAACTTGATCATTTTGGTTCAGAAATAAAACATCGAGACTAAAAGATCTGTTTATTGTATTTTCTAATTCGAAATCACATTCTGCTTTAACAAGATTGTCTTTGAAAAATTTTTCTTTAAAAGCTTTAAAAGGTTGGATATCAGAAGCTATTTGTTGTGCACTTCCGTTATCAGTAAATTGATTTGCAGGAACATCAAAATAAGCCAGATTAGCTACAAAAACTGGGGTTAATACCAGATCATTAACCTGATCAAAATCTAAATCACTTGAGCATGAGCAAAATAAAAATGCTGCGCCTATAACTTTTGAAATTCTGTTGATTAAGTATAATTTCATAACAAAGTAGCTTACTAATAATAAGCTACAACGTTGATTTATTGCTACTTATTATAAAGTGAGTAGTAAATATACTACTTTTTTAATGAAATTTACCAAACAATTTTGAAGCTTCATTATAAGCGCTTTCAAAACTTAAAGAATTTAATCCTGTTACTTTTTTATTAGAAGTAAAATAAGAAATAAGTTTTTCGGTAGGCATGTTTCCGGTCAATTTATCTGTTGCCATCGGGCAGCCTCCAAAACCCTGAATAGCACCGTCAAATCTTGTGCAGCCGGCTTTGTGAGCAGCGTCAATTTTTTCGAACCAACTATTGGGAGTTGTATGCAAATGTGCTCCGAATTCTATTTGAGGATATTTCGGAATTAAATTAGAAAAAAGATATGTAATTACTTCAGGTGTAGAACTTCCTACTGTATCAGAAAGTGACAGGATTTTTACGCCCATTTTAGACAATTTTTCTGTCCATTCACCAACAATTTCAACATCCCACGGATCTCCGTACGGATTTCCAAAACCCATTGAAAGATAGGTTACGACTTCTTTATTTTTTTTATCAGCAATTTCGAGAATTTCTTCAAGGGTAACCAAAGATTCAGCAATGGTTTTGTGCGTATTACGCATCTGGAAATTCTCTGATATCGAAAAAGGAAATCCTAAATATCGAATAGCTTCATGTTCAGAGGCTAACTGTGCACCTTGTGTATTCGCAATTATTGCCAGCAATTTACTTGTGGTTTGCGATAGATCAAGCTGTGCCAAAACTTCGGCTGTATCCTGCATTTGCGGAATCGCTTTTGGAGATACAAAACTTCCAAAATCAATCGTATCAAAACCTACTCTAAGCAAAGCCTGTATGTATGAAACCTTGTTTTTTGTGGGAATAAAAGTTTTGATACCTTGCATAGCATCACGTGGACATTCGATAATTTTGATTTCTTTATTCAAAGTTTATTCTTTTGTGAATGCTAAGTTAGTTTCTTTTTTAAAGAAATAAAAGTTATAATTTTCTTTAAATTTACTATTACATAATATTGTAATATATCCATAAATTACCTAAAAACGTAATAATAAAAAATATTCTATATATTTGTAATACAAAAGTTTATTTATTTTTAATTATATTTGAATTATGACAAGTGTAATCACAGGCGATATTATCGGTTCAAGACAACAAGAGTCTAAACACTGGGTAGAAGATTTGAAAAAAATCTTAAAGCCGTTTGGAAAAACGCCAGGTCAATGGGAAGTTTACAGAGGAGATGAATTTCAGGTCGAAATCAAAAATCCGGAAGATGCTTTACTTGCCGCAATTTTAATAAAAGCGCATTTAAGAAGCATAAAATCAGACGCCAGAATGAGTATTGGTTTTGGTGATAAAACGCATAATGCAGAAAGAATATCAGAAAGTAATGGTTCTGCATTTATAAATTCAGGAGAACTTTTTGAAACTTTGAAGAAACAAAAAGTGACTTTAGCTCTTAGAACCGGACATGTTAGTTTTGATGAAAAAATGAATTTGATGCTTCGTCTGGCTTTAACTTTTATGGACAGCTGGCTCGTACAATCGGCAGAATCTGTTGCCATTGCTATAGAAAACCCAACTTTATCACAAGAAGAGCTTGGGCAAAAATTGGGCATTAATCAAGCTGCGGTTAGCCGACGACAAAAACGCGCTCAGTTTGATTTAGTAATGAATTTAGATCGTTATTTTAGAACACAAATAAAACAACTTACAACGCGATGATTTTATTTATAAAACTACTTTTAGCACATTTATTAGGCGATTTTATCTGGCAGCCCAACTCATGGGTTATTGATAAGGAAGCTAAAAAACATAAAAGTATTTATTTATATTTTCATATTCTTTTGCATGGTGTTCTAGCTGCAATTTTGATTGGAGAACTTCAGTTTATACCTTATGCCGTTTTAATTGCTGTTACGCATGGCATTATCGATTTAATCAAATTAAATTTTCAAAAAGACAAGACAAAACGAACCTGGTTTATTCTGGATCAAATTGCACATATTTTAATTTTAATTGGCATTGTGCTGCTTTATCAAAACAAAGCGATCGACTTACTTTGGTTCGATAATCAATTCTGGATTTTGATCACGGGATTTTTATTCATCACAAAACCTACTTCAATTTTTATTAAAACAATTATCTCGATCTGGAGTCCTGAAAGTCAGGATGATCGCACTAATTCGCTTGCCAGTGCAGGAAACTACATTGGCATATTAGAACGTTTATTTGTGTTTTGTTTTATTTTAACAGGACACTTTGAAGCGATTGGCTTTTTATTGGCTGCTAAATCTATTTTTAGGTTTGGAGATTTAAAAGAAGCCAAAGACAGAAAACTTACCGAATATGTTTTAATTGGTACTTTAATCAGTTTTGGCGTTGCTATCGTTATCGGACTTGTTGTTCAGACGCTGCTTTTACAATTGCTTTAAAACCTTTTTGTTAATTGCTTTTATCAAAGCCGGACCTTCGTAAATAAAGCCTGTATATAATTGTACCAGACTTGCGCCTGCGTTTAGTTTTTCGATCGCATCATCTGCAGAATGAATTCCTCCTACTCCAATAATCGGAAATGCTTTATTGCTTTTTTCAGAAAGAAAACGAATTACTTCTGTAGAACGTTTTGTTAATGGTTTTCCTGATAATCCGCCCATTTCTGATTGATTTTGAGATTGTAATCCGTCTCTTGAAATCGTTGTATTTGTAGCAATTACACCCGCAATTTGAGTTGTTTTTACAATATCAATAATATCCAATAATTGTTCGTCTGTAAGATCCGGAGCAATTTTTAAAAGAATTGGTTTTACCTTCTGGTTGCTTGTTTTTTGCTTCTCAACATTTCTGTCCTGCAATGTTTGCAACAAAGCTGTCAATGGTTCTTTATCTTGTAATGCTCTTAAATTTGGTGTATTTGGCGAACTTACATTCACAACAAAATAATCTACATGATCAAATAAGGCATCAAAACAAATAATATAATCATCTACCGCATTTTCGTTTGGCGTAACTTTATTTTTTCCAATATTTCCGCCAATTAAAACGCCTGAATTCTTTTTTAAACGTTCTACAGCTTCAAGAACTCCACCATTATTAAAACCCATTCGGTTAATAATTGCCTGATCTTCTTTCAATCTGAATAAACGTTTTTTTGGATTTCCTTCCTGACCAACCGGCGTTACGGTTCCAATTTCAATAAAACCAAAACCAAAATCAGAAAGCTCTTTGTATAACTTGGCATCTTTATCAAATCCTGCTGCAAGACCAACCGGGTTTTTAAATTTAATTCCGAAAACCTCACGTTCTAAACGTGTATCTTTTACTTCATAAATCGCTCTTATAATTGATGAAACTCCAGGTATTTTTGAAATGAATTTTACAAATGAAAAAGTAAAGTAATGCACTTCTTCTGGATCAAACCAAAAAAGTATCGGACGAATTATCAATTTATACATAAAGGTTGTGTTGTGTGTTTTTGGGTGCAAATTTAAATATTATAGTTTAAAATAGGCTCTTTTTACAAAAAACAGTTTTTTGTGAAATTTAACGATTGGTAAATTCGAATAAAAGGCAATTAAAAATTCCTACAAAAACAAACAAGGATTAGCAAAATTTCTGTAACTTCGCTTTTAAATACCTTATTATACAAATAGTTACACAAATACAACTTGTTTTCTTACAACCCTTATTCAGAATATTATATCATTCAAAATAAAACAAATACCCTTTTCTAAAGAGGGTTTCATATTTTAAAGATTTTTTTTTACCTCTTGAATTTCAAAAATATTTAAAATTCGAATTCTACACTTAAGTTATTTTAATTCTAAAAATAAAAAACATGAATTATCAAAAATACATTAAGCCAGTTTTAATATTATTGACCATACTATATAATTCTACAATGATTTTCGCTCAGGAAAGTGAGGAAAAAGGCGCTTTTAATCCACATCATCAAATTGGAATTTCTATTAATCACGTACATGTTTTTGAAGGAAGAGACGATGAAGGAAACAGAGAAGTTTTAGCTCTTCCGGCCTGGGCAATCGATTATACTTATCATCTGAGTCAAAAATGGGCGATTGGTTTGCATACCGATTTTATAATCGAAAAATTCAAGGTCGAAAAAAGCCTGGAGGGCGGTGAAGATAAAGAAACCGTTGAAAGAAGTTACCCTATCGCTCCTGCTCTGGTTGGCATTTATAAACTAAAAGAACATTGGAGTTTTCTGCTTGGAATGGGCGGTGAATTTGCCAAAGAAGAAAATTATCTCCTGACACGCGCCGGAGTTGAATATGGTTATGAATTACCCAAAGAATGGGAAATTTTTGGAACCTTTAGTTATGACATAAAATGGAATGCTTATGACAGCTGGGGAATTGGTTTAGGAATTGCGAAAAATTTCGGGAAATAACGCTGAAAAACAGTTAGAAATCAATTTAGTAAATACATAACCAAATTAAATATATGTATAACGATATCAAAAAATACCCGGTTTTATTGTTATTGTTTATAATCTGTTTTTCTTCTAATGCGCAACAGGAAAAAGATACTACAAAATTAATTAATGTTCGTTATGGTGATAAAGGCATTGAACTTCGAACCAGAGACAATAAATTTCTTTTTCAATTACAAAGTCGGTTACAATTTCGATTTTCTACTCCAAATGACCAGGATCCGCTTACTTATGATGATTACAGTCAGGATAAACAAACTACTTTTAAAATTAATCGCGCCAGATTAAAAGTTGGCGGACATGCTTTTGAGCCTTGGTTGAATTATTATTGGGAATATGAGTTAAGCCAATCTAATTTACTTGATTTTAGAATCATGGTAGAAAAATGGAAATGGCTGAGCCTGAAAGTTGGTCAATGGAAGGTTGAATTTACAAGAGAAAGGTTTATTAGCAGCGGCGAACAACAAATGGTAGATCGCTCTTTAATTAATCGCCCATTTACGGTAGACAGACAAATGGGAGTTGAATTGTATGGTCATCTCAAAGGAAAAGGTATTGCTGACTTTAATTACTGGGCAGCAGCTTTAACTGGAACCGGAAGAGGAAATGCAGAAAATGATGATAATAATTTGATGTATTTTGGAAGGGCGCAATGGAATTTTTTAGGAAGATTTCTGGATTTTGAAGGAAGTGATTTAGAATTTCATGAAAAACCTACTCCAATTATTGCATTTTCTGCACTTACAAATCGAAGTCCATATACACGGTTTTCACAATCTGGCGGTGGTTCATTAGACGGTTATGAAAATGGTGCGCCGGGTCAATACAGAGTAAACCAATGGAATTTTGAAACTGCTTTTATGTATCGTGGCTTTTCATGGCAAAGCGAATGGCATACGAAATATATCATTGATAAATTAGATAATGATAAAACCACAACCTTAAAAGGATACTATGCACAAGCCGGTTATTTTTTTCATAATGCATTTAATTGGTGGCCAAAAAAATTAGAAATGGCGGGACGATTTGCAACTTACAGACCTAATAATGACTTTAGGGATAATTTACAAAACGAATCTACGATTGCTTTTAACTGGTTTTTTAAAGGGCATAAAAACAAACTTACCTCTGAAGTTACTTATTTTGATTATCAGGATAAAACATTGCCTCTTGCACAAGGTTGGCGTTTTAGAATTCAATGGGATATCTCTTTATAATATTTACACTTCAATTAAATATAATCAGGATTGGTGCAAGTCTAAAATTTTGTAGTTAAAATCATTTAGTTTCTACTAATATTCTTATTTTTTTATTAATTTTAATACCCGTAAAACATTGATTATGAAAAGCATATACGTAAAAATTAGAAAAGCAGTAATAATATGTCTGGCTGGATCTTTTTTCCTGATTTCTTTTGATGGAATTGCACAACGTCGTGGCGGAGGCGGTGGCGGCGGTTTACATAAAGCCGGCGGAGCGACTCATACAAGACCTGCAACAACAAGACCTGCAACTCAGACAAGGCCAGGTTCCGGAAATTCGGGAATCAAAAAACCGGCAAACAAAGTCAACAGGCCTTCAACTTCAAACTTAAACAATAAAGCAAACAACAGAAACCGTAATAACAATAATATTGGCAATAGAAATACCAATGTTAGCGGTAATACTGTAAACAGAAACAGAAACAACATCAATATTGACCGAAGCAGGGATATCAATATTAACAACAATAGAAATACTGTGGTGAGAAGAAATAATGTAGTGGTTTATAATCGTCCACCATACAGATACGGCGGTTATAGATACAACACTTTTCATCCTTATTATTTTCATCCGTACAGACCTTTTTACTGGGGACCTGTTTGGCATCCTTGGGGATTTTTTGTTACTACTCTGGCAGTTACAGCAATTGTGGTTAGCGTAGAAAGTAATCAATATCATTATGATCAGGGAGTTTGGTATGCACCTTCAAATGGAGGTTACACGGCTGTTCCCGCGCCGGTTGGAGGAACAGTTAATAATATTCCAAGTGGAGCTGAAACCGTCAATACAGGAACTGTAAACAATTATTACTACGGAGGAACTTATTATGAAAAAGACGGAAGTTCGTATAAAGTAGTTGCGCCAACTGCCGGAACTATAGTAGATAATTTACCTGAAGGCGGAAAAGAAGTAACTATCGGCGATGTAAAATATGTAAAATTTGGAGAAACGTATTATCAACCCGTTCAGGTTGATGGTAAAGACAAATACGAAGTTGTTCTTGTTGAAGAAGATAAATAACAAAATACTGTTATTTTATTAATTCTATAAAAGTAATATAACATTAAAAGTTATTTTCATACTTTTAACCTGCATTTTTTATTGACAACCAGTACCAGTTTAAAAATTATTATAATGAAAAATAAAACCTTTTGGATTTTCGCATTCCTGACAATTTCAATAATTTCAATCACTTACGGTGTTACAAAATTAATTAAGCCGAAAGAAAAAACGATCGAAAAAGTAGCAGAATGTCATGAAACGCCAAATTTATCAGAACCTTCTGCATTTAAACCAACAATTGAAAATAAAAATAAACCATCTGTAAAAGCTCCAAAAGGAATGGTATGGATTCCTGGTGGAGAATTCTCAATGGGAAGTAATGTAGAAGATGAAAGTTTATGCAGTTTATCCGGTGTTACAAAAGATGCTGCTCCTATTCATCGCGTTTATGTTGACGGATATTATATGGACGAAACTGAGGTAACAAATGAGGAATTTGAAAAATTTGTAAAAGCAACGGGATACATTACGGTTGCGGAACAAAAACCAACAAAAGAAGAATTTCCTACTGCTGCCGATGAAGACTTAATTACAGGTTCTGTAATATTTACCCCTACTCCTTCATCTGTAAATTTGAATAATTTTTTACAATGGTGGTCGTATGTTGGAGGTACTGACTGGAAACATCCGCTTGGTCCGCAAAGTTCTATTAAAGGAAAAGACAACTATCCTGTGGTGCATGTCACTTATGAAGATGCTGCTGCATACGCAAAATGGGCAGGCAAAAGACTTCCTACTGAAGCAGAATGGGAATTTGCTGCACGAGGAGGAAAAACAGGAGAAATTTATGCCTGGGGAAATACGCTAAAACCAAAAGGAAAATTTCAGGCCAATATTTATCAGGGACATTTCCCGATTAAAGACGGCGACACCGGAGAAGATGGTTTTAAAGGTATTGCTCCTGTAAAACAATATGCTCCAAACCATTATGGCTTGTATGACGTAGCAGGAAATGTTTGGGAATGGACAAATGACTGGTATAGTGTAGATTATTATAAATCATTAAGTGAAAGCGGTAAAGTTGCCAAAAATCCGCAAGGACCCGAAGCTTATAATGATCCTAATGACCCGTCTCAAATAAAACGAGTACATCGCGGTGGTTCATTTTTATGCACTGATCAGTATTGTACAAGATATATGGTGGGAACGCGAGGAAAAGGTGAAATTAGATCTGCAGCAAACCATCTCGGTTTTAGATGTGTAAAAAGTATTTAAACGAAAATATAATATGTAAAAAGGATTCTGAAAACAGAATCCTTTTTTTATTTGCACTCCCGTTAAATCTCAAAATATATCTCCTGAATACCTATATTTGCTAAAAATAAAAAAACATGCAACATATTATAGATCGTTTTATCAGTTATGTAACTATTGACACTGAATCAGATCCAAATTCAAAAACAACTCCGAGTACAGAAAAACAATGGAATCTTGCCAATAAATTAGTTGAAGAATTAAAAACTATTGGTTTATCTGATGTAACAATTGATGATAAGGCTTATATTATGGCCACTTTACCAAGCAATGTAGATCATGAAGTGCCAACTATTGGTTTTGTTTCGCATTTTGATACTTCTCCCGATTTTAGCGGAGCTAATGTAAAACCTCAAATTATTGAGAATTACGACGGAAAAGACATTGTTTTAAATGCTGAAAAAAATATTGTTTTATCTCCAAATTACTTCAAAGATTTATTACAATATAAGGGTCAAACGATCATTACAACTGACGGAACAACTTTGTTGGGTGCCGATGATAAAGCCGGAATTACAGAAATTGTTTCGGCAATGGAATATTTAATTCAGCATCCTGAAATTAAACACGGAAAAATTAGAATCGGTTTTACTCCTGATGAAGAAATTGGTCGTGGTGCGCATCATTTTGATGTTGAGAAATTTGGCGCTCAATGGGCTTACACGATGGACGGAAGCCAGATTGGAGAACTTGAATATGAAAATTTCAATGCAGCCGGAGCGAAAATTACTTTTAAAGGAAAAAGCGTTCATCCTGGTTATGCAAAAGGAAAAATGATTAATTCGATGTTGATTGCCAATGATTTCATTAACGAACTTCCAAAAGGAGAAATACCACAGGAAACGAAAGGTTACGAAGGTTTTTTTCACGTTCATCATTTAACAGGAAGTATTGAAGAAACGGTTTTAGAATTGATTATTCGCGATCACAATAAGATCAAATTTGAAAAAAGAAAAGATTTGATTGGAAAAATTGCAAAAAAAATCAATAAAAAATTTGCCAAACAATTTGGTGAAGATATTGTAACTGCTGAAGTAAAAGATCAGTATTATAATATGAAAGAAAAAGTGTTGCCGGTAAAACATATTGTTGATATTGCCGAAAAAGCAATGAGAGAATTAGGGATTAAACCAATTATTAAACCGATTCGTGGCGGAACTGACGGATCGCAATTATCGTACATGGGATTACCTTGCCCGAACATATTTGCGGGTGGACATAACTTTCATGGAAAATACGAATATGTTCCTGCAGAAAGTATTCAGAAAGCAACTGATGTTATTGTAAAAATTGCTGAATTAACTGCAATTCAAGGCATTTTTAATGTAACAGAAAAAACTAAAACCAGAAAATAATTGGAACCGGCTTCTGATAAAAAATATGTTTGGGACAAAGTCAACAATTGGCAGGAAGAATTACTTTTCCTGAAATCAATTATTGATAAAACCGAATTAGTTGAAACTATAAAATGGGGTGGTCCGGTTTATGTTTTCAACAAGAAAAATGTTATCGGAATTGGCGGTTTTAAAGATTATTTTACTATTTGGTTTTTTAACGGGGTTTTCCTGAAAGATGTCAAAAAGAGATTAGTTAATGCTCAGGAAGACAAAACAAAATCATTGCGCCAATGGCGGTTTACATCCAAAGAAGAAGTAAACGAAAAAGAAGTTTTAGAATATATCCTTGAAGCTATCGAAAACGAAAAGCAGGGAAAAGTTATAAAACCATCTAAAAAAGAAGCGATTGTTTCTGAACTTTTTGAAAAAGAAATGATTCAAGACTCAGCTTTAAAAGAAGCTTTTCAAAAATTTACGGCTTATAAACAATATGAGTTTTTGGAATATATTGAAAGTGCAAAACAAGAGAAAACAAAATTAACGAGGATTGAAAAAGTGATTCCGATGATTTTAGCGAATGTTGGGTTGAATGATAAATATCGATAGAATTTAAATAAACGATCAAATCTTTATCAAATTTCTCGCATTTTTGTCATCCTGACGGAGGAAGGATCACACTAGTTGATCGATAACGATTGTCTACCATTCTTTGCGGAATTCTTGCGTGATCCTTCCTCCGTCAGGATGACAAAATTGAAGCAAAAAACAAAAAAAAATCCCAAACTCTAAAATTAGAATTTGGGATTTATATTTTTCTTGAAATTTCTTAAAAAATTATGCTTTTTTATTCAAAGCTGAGCTTAATTCTAAAGAAATAGCTGAACGCTCTAGTTTTAATTTTCCAGACATTGTTTCGATTACAACTGTAGTTTCAGCAAGTTCTACAACTTTACCGTGGAAACCACTTTTTGTAATGATTTTATCACCTACTTTTAGGCTACTTTCAAATTCTTTTTCGTTTTTTGCTCTTTTTTGTTGTGGTCTGATCATGAAGAAATAGATTACCACGAACATTAATAGAAATGGCGCAAATTGAGTTAATTGTCCCATAATTTAAATTCTGTTTTTTGATTTATTATTAATATTTCCTTTTTGGAATTTGGAATTTCTAAATTGGAATTTATTCTCTTTTACATTAAACCTCTTCCAACTTTAATCATCTTTTTGTTGGCTTCCAGTTCTTTTACAAGATTATCTAAAATTCCGTTGATAAAAATACTACTTTTTGGTGTAGAATATTCTTTTGCAATTTCTAAATATTCATTAAGCGTTACTTTTACTGGAATTGAAGGGAATTTTAAAAATTCGCAAATGGCCATTTTTAAAATAATAGTATCAATTTCAGCAATTCTTTCGCTATCCCAATTTGGTGTTTTATCATCGTATTCTTTTGCCAAAATAGATTCGTTTAAAACTGTTCTTCTGAACAAATCTTTTGCAAAATCTTTATCTTCAACGTCTTTATACAATTTTGGAACTCTAAAATCGTCCGGATCTTCTGTTTTAATTGCTTTTAATTGTTTGATAATATGTGTATTTACAACCGGAATATCATCAACCCACGTTAATTTATCATCTTCTAAATACTCATATAATTTTTCATTAGGAACAATTACATCAGCAAATAAATCAATTATAAATTGTCTGTCTTCATCAAAAGTATTGGTAGAATTGCTCATGTATTTTGCATACAAATCGCTCGCTTTAATATCATTTAAAAGTAAAATGATATAATCGTCGTTTAATGACCAGTTGTTGATTTTACGATTTTCTAAAGCAATACTAAGTGAATTACTTTCGGCAAGAAGTTGAAAAATTTTGTTTTTGATAAATTTTTCATTCGGATTACGTTCTGCAGCAGTTGCAAGATGTTTTTTGCTTGAAAGATGTAAAAAAACGGATTCTTTTTTGCAAATTTCAATCAATGAAGAAAGCATTATAAGATATAAATCCTGAATATTATCAATGCTGTAAAAAAGAAATTTTTCTTCTTTTTCCATATTATCAGAACCGCTTTGATGCATTGCATAAATGGATTGCATTACTTTAACGCGTATGTGTCTTCTATTTACCACCTTGTAAGAACATTTAAAAATTAGTCTGCAAAAGTATAACTTTTAAGGCGTATTTTAAAATTTAAACAACAAAAAAACGCTTTTTAGAGATATTTTTTAGTCACATTATTCAGTCGCAGTATACAGTTACAGTTGTTACTAGAGTATTTATTATAAAAATAAAAGTCTCAGTTTCCAGATCAAACTGTAAACTGAGACTCAGATTATAAACTATTAAAAATTACTTCTTAGCAGCGTTTTCTATTCTTCTTGCATCAATACGATTTTGAGCAATTGTAAGAGCAGCTTTATGAGTTGTCATTCCGTTTTTCACGGCATAATCGATAATTTCTAAAGTAGTATTGTAGATATTTTCGGTTTTGCTCATGATTTCAGCTTTACCATAATGCTCTAATTCAGCATAAACATTGATAATTCCACCAGCATTGATCAAGAAATCCGGAGCATATAAAATACCTCTTTCCTGTAATCTTAAACCGTGAACATTTTCATCAGCTAACTGATTGTTGGCAGCACCAGCAATAACTTTAGCTTTGATTTTGTTTACTGTGTCATTATTAATAGTGGCTCCCATCGCACACGGTGCATAAATATCAACATCAGCACTGTACAAATCTTCACCTGTAAAAATTGTTGCGTTGTATTTTTGAGCTACTTCATATAATTTTTCTTCGTTAATATCAGCAATAGTTACGATTGCGCCTTCTTTAGTTAAATATTCAACCAAAGCTTCACCAACGTGACCAATTCCCTGAACCAAAACTTTTTTACCGTCTAAAACATCAGAACCAAACTGGCTTTTTGCAGCCGCTTTCATTCCTAAATAAACACCGTAAGCCGTTATAGGAGAAGGATTTCCAGAACCACCTCTTTCTTCAGAAATACCAGTAACATAAGGTGTTACATCTCTAACAGTGTCCATGTCTTTTGTTTCCATTCCAACATCTTCAGCTGTAATATATCTACCGCTTAAAGAGTGAACAAACTCACCAAACTTACGCATCAATTCTGGCGTTTTTTGCGTTTTAGCATCACCAATAATTACTGCTTTACCTCCACCAATATTAAGTCCTGTAATAGCAGATTTATAAGTCATACCTCTTGAAAGACGCAAAACATCGTTTAATGCTTCCCATTCAGTATTATAATTCCACATTCTAGTACCTCCTAAAGCTGGCCCCATAACTGAATTATGAATACCAATAATTGCTTTTAAACCTGTATCTTTGTCATTGCAAAAAACAATTTGTTCGTGATCGTCAAAAGATAATTGACCAAAAACGGGATCCATTTTTTGAAGTTCCTTTCCAGTTGCGAAAGTTGCATCCATAGTGATAGTATTTATTAGTTATAAATTATGAATTTGTCAAAAAGACATCTCAAACATAAACAAAAAATACACATGTGCTAATTTTTTATCTTTAAAATAACAATTTTACAATCGATTTGTTTTGAATAAATCTTATCTTTCATTACTTTTAATTTAAGATAATTTACAAATCCATTTCATTTCAACATTGAATCTCTTAAAAAAATGAAAGAATTAAGCTATTTAAACAAATATTTCATCAAATATAAATACAGTTTTTCGTTAGGAATTTTAATAACCATTATCGCACAAATATTCTCTTTATTTACTCCAAAGCTTATCAGTAAGTCATTAAATGCTATCGAAAAGTTTGATAAACTGCCTGAAGCTCAACAAGCTTCTCAAGTTATTATCAATTCTTATCGTCAGGATTTAATTCATAACGTGCTCTTAATCATTGCAACAACTATTGTCGCTGGTTTTTTGACCTTTTTAATGCGCCAGACATTAATCGTAATGTCGCGTCATATTGAGTTTGATTTAAAAAACGAGGTTTTTAAGCAATATGAAAATCTTTCTCAAAATTTCTACAAGCAAAATCGTACCGGAGATTTAATGAACCGTATTAGCGAAGACGTTTCTAAAGTTCGTATGTATGTGGGCCCGGCGGTTATGTACACCATAAATACTTTTATACGTTTTGCGATTGTAATCATATATATGTATCATGTTTCGCCTTTACTGACTTTATACACGATTTTACCGTTGCCTATTCTTTCGTATTGTATTTTTAAACTGAGTTCTGAAATCAATAAACGAAGTACTACATTTCAACAATATTTATCGAAGGTTTCAAGTTTTTCTCAGGAAATTTTTTCCGGAATTCGAGTTATAAAAGCCTATTCGTTAGAGAATCAGCATCAGAACAATATGGTGGCACTTGCCGATGAAAGCAAAAAGAAAAGTCTGGATTTAGCCAAAGTACAATCGCTATTTGGTCCTTTAATGATTGCTTTAATCGGAATTAGTAATTTGGTGGTGATTTATTTTGGCGGTGTTATGTACATCAACGGAACGATTGCAAACATTGGTACAATTGCCGAATTCATTTTATATGTAAACATGTTAACCTGGCCGGTTGCTTCATTAGGCTGGGTTTCATCAATGGTTCAGGAAGCTGAGGCATCTCAAAAACGTTTGAATGAATTTTTGAAAATAGAACCTGAAATTAAAAATAAAAATCACGGTTCTTCAGATATTCAAGGTAGTATTGCATTCGAAAATGTGAGTTATACTTATGAAGATACCAATATTGAAGCTTTAAAAAATGTATCTTTTACCGTAAAAAAAGGCGAAACCCTGGCCATCTTAGGAAAAACAGGTTCTGGTAAATCAACAATATTATCATTGATTTCTCGTTTATATGATGTTACCGAAGGAAGAATCAACATTGATCAAAGCGAAATAAGCACTTTGAATTTAAATGATTTGAGAAATAATATTGGAATTGTGCCTCAGGATGCTTTTCTATTTTCGGATACTATTAAAAATAATATCAAATTTGGAAATCAAAATGCTACAGATGAAGAAGTAACTGAAGCTGCGAAAAACGCTGTAGTTCACGATAATATAATCGCATTCAACAAACAATACGATACTATTCTAGGTGAAAGAGGTATAACATTATCAGGAGGTCAAAAGCAGCGCGTATCTATTGCGAGAGCAATTATTAAAAATCCTGCTATTTTGCTTTTTGATGATTGTCTGTCTGCTGTTGATACTGAAACTGAAGAAACAATTTTAAACAATTTATTCGAAATTTGTAAAAATAAAACTACAATCATTGTCAGTCATCGGGTTTCTTCGGCTAAAAACGCCGACAAAATAATCATTTTAGAAGATGGCAAAATCATTCAACAAGGCTCTCATAATCAATTAATAAATCAGGAAGGTTATTACGCATCGTTATATTTAAAACAACTTTCAGAAAAAGAATTACTTTAATTGTTGTGTAATCGATAAATTTTTATGATTTTTGAGTACTATTAATTCCAAAAATGATAGAACGTATTATGAGAGAAAATGACATGTTAGAAAAAGAAGAGATTTTTTCTAAAGTATTACGAGCAGGAAGAAGAACGTATTTCTTTGATGTAAGAGCTACTAAAGCAGACGATTATTATATCACTATTACAGAAAGCAAAAAATTTACCGAAGAAGATGGTTCTTTTCATTTTAAAAAACACAAAATTTATTTATACAAAGAAGATTTTAGTGCTTTTGCCGAAATACTGGAAGAAATGACTTCGTATGTCTTGAACCACAAAGGCGAAGAAGTAATATCTGAAAGACATCAAAAAGATTTTAAAAAAGAATATGGCTCTGACAAACCTGAAGGGCAAAGATCAAGCTTTACAGATATCGATTTTGACGATATTTAGTCCTATATAACTTTTTGAAAAGTATGAGTCCAACATGTCCAGCATTTTGGACTTTTTTTATATATTTAAGTTTCGATTTTTAGATTATTGGATTACCATACTAAAACTTATATTATGTGAGTTTTTATTAATCTTTATAAATCTTAAAATCTAACAGTCTAATAATCTAATTGTAAAAATGAATAAATTAATTCTTCTACTTAGTTTCCTCTTTATTGGCAATTTATCATTTGCTCAAAAAATAGATTATGAAACCAAATCCAATATTCAATACTACAATACCTCAACAAATAAATCAGACAGTTATATTAATGAACGTTGTGTTTTAGATATTTATTATCCAAAAAACACAAAAGGCTTTGCTACTATAGTTTGGTTTCATGGCGGTGGTTTAACAGGTGGAAATAAAGAAATCCCGGAAGCTTTAAAAAACAAGGGGTTTGCCATTATTGGCGTAAATTACAGATTATCTCCAAAGGCAAAAGCAGCAAAGGCTATCGAAGATGCAGCAGCGGCAGTAGCCTGGGTTTTTAATAATATTGCCGGTTATGGAGGAGACAATTCTTTAATTTTTGTTTCAGGACATTCTGCCGGAGGATATTTAGGAATGATGATTGGCTTAGACAAAAAATGGCTTCAAAAAGAAGGAATTGATGCTAATAAAATCGCAGGCCTTATTCCGTTTAGCGGACAATGCATTACTCATTTTGAAATTAGACGTGAAAACGGAATTCCGGAAATCCAACCTACAATTGATGCTTTTGCACCACTTTTTTATGTTCGTGCTGATGCTCCTCCACTTTTATTAATTACCGGAGATCGTGAATTAGAAATGCTGGGGCGTTATGAAGAAAACGCTTATATGGCACGAATGATGAAACTGGCCGGCCACAAACAAACTAAACTTTTTGAATTAGACGGTTATGGTCACGGAATGACAGAACCTGCTTTTCCGTTACTAGTCAATGAAGTAAACCGAATTATAAAAGAATCTAAAAAATAATATTTAATAAAATTAAATCCACGGCAATGGAAACACAAATCTTAATATTACCCGGACTTGGAGATTCTGGCGAAAAACACTGGCAGACCTTTTGGCATCAAAAATTTGAAAACTCTATACGCTTAGTTCAGGATAATTGGGATGAACCAATTCTAGAAGAATGGCTGGAAAGATTAAATGAAGAAATCGCAAAACTTGATCGTCCAACTATTTTAGTGGCACACAGTTTAGCCGTTTCACTTGTATTGCATTGGGCAGCTACAAATACTAATAAAAATATTGTGGGTGCATTTTTGGTTGCTCCGGCAGACGTTGATTCACCTCAACATACGCCTGAAATTGTTCGCAATTTTTCTCCTATACCAATTCAAAAATTACCATTTCCTTCAGTTCTTGTAGCAAGTGAAAATGATCCTTACGCTTTATTCGAAAGAAAAAAATACTTTGCAGAAAAATGGGGAAGCGATTTTGTAAATGTTGGAAAACAAGGACATATCAACTCTGATTCTGATTTAAAATATTGGGAAGAAGGGCAAGAAATACTAGCGCAATTAATTACGAAAATAGATACTAAAAACTAATTTTTTTGCAAGAGAATTTAACCGCAAAGGCCGCGAAGTAGTTACGCAAAGTTCACAAAGTTTATATTAAAAGTTTGCGAAATCTTTGATTTATTAAAGATCACAAAGCTAGAGTTTAAAAAATAATTCGTGTAAATTCGTGCAATTCGTGGCAAACTGAGAACTGCGACTGCGATTGAAAACTAAATCAACCAATTCGCAATCCATTTTCTATTTTAAAATCGGGAGCTAATAAAATAACGTCTCCTTCCTTGCCTATTGCGCCAAGAACCAGACATTCACTCATAAATTTTCCAATTTGTTTTTTTGGAAAATTTACAACAGATATAATTTGTCGGTTCAATAAATCTTCTTTTTTGTAATGTGTTGTTATTTGCGCCGATGATTTTCTGATGCCAATTTCGGCACCAAAATCAATCGTAAGTTGATAGGCAGGTTTTCTGGCTTCAGGAAAATCATTTACTTCAATAATAGTTCCAACACGCATATCAGTTCTTTCAAATTCACTCCACGATAAATCCATATTTTCTATTTTTAATCTATTAATATTATAAGTATTAGCACTAATTCTATAATTTTTTTCTGATGTTTCGTTCCTAATTTTATAATTTCAAAAGAATAAGCTAACATTTAAAAATCATACAAATGGAAAATTGTTTAAGTAACACCAGCGAATCTCTAAGAGATTCTTATTTTGATATTCAGCACCAAAATACAGATAAATATATAGAAACAGATCGAAATGTAAAATTATATGTAAAAGATTATGGAAAAGGAAAGCCTGTAATTTTGATTCATGGCTGGCCTCTTTCTAATGAAATGTGGGAATATCAAATAGACTTTTTAGTTCAAAATAACTATCGAGTAATTGCGTACGATCGTCGCGGATTTGGTAAATCATCTCAGCCCTGGGATGGATATGATTATGATACATTGGCTGAAGATTTAAAAGATATTATTGAGCAACTTCATTTAGAAGATGTAACTCTTGTAGGTTTTTCTATGGGCGGTGGCGAAGTGGTTCGTTATTTTAGCCGTCATGGCGGAAAAGGAGTTACAAAAGCCGTTTTGGTTTCTTCTGTAGTTCCTTTTTTATTAAAAACCAACGATAATCCTGATGGACATCCAAAAGAAAAAAGCGAAACTACAGCGCATGCTATTCAAGAAGACAGAATAGGTTTTGTAGATAATTTTGGCAAAACTTTCTTCGGAATAAACATTATCAACAAACCGTTGAGTACGCCTTTGCTAGAATACTATAGAATGTTGTGTTCGTTTGCATCTCCAAGAGCTACGCTAAAATGTGCAGAATCTTTTTCGTTTACTGATTTTAGGGATGAACTTGATTTTATAAAAGTTCCTACGTTAATTATTCATGGCGACGACGATAAAATTGTCCCAATTGATCTTACTTCGAAAAAAGCTGCTGAAGCTATTCGCAACAATACTTTTATTGTTTACGAAGGTGCACCGCATGGATTGTTCTATACACATAAAGATAAATTAAATACTGATTTACTGAATTTTCTAAATTCTTAAATCGTTCTTTAAAATAAATTATATAAATATCCGGAGAGGCTTAATTTTAAAAGTTTCTTTGGATATTTTTTTATTAGATGTGCTTATCTTTATTCCGAATTTAAATTTAAATTTGAATTAAAGAACTTTCGAAAATGACACTAACTTCTTCAACTCTATTTCCTCTTGGTACCCTTGCTCCTTCTTTTAAATTAAAAGATACGAATTCTAGTTATGATTATTCATTTGAAGATTTAAAAGGCTCGAAAGGAACTCTTGTAATTTTTATGTGCAATCACTGTCCTTTTGTGCTTCATGCCATAAGAGAAGTCGTAATGATTGCTAATGATTATCGTGTACAAGGACTTGGTGTAATTGCTATTTCCAGTAATGATATAGAAAAATCTCCTGAGGATTCTCCAGAATTGATGACTGAATTTGCTTTTCAAAATAAAATAGATTTTCCTTATTTATTCGATGAAAGCCAGGAAGTTGCCAAAGCTTTTGATGCAGCTACTACTCCTGATTTTTATTTATTTGATAATCAGAACCAATTATTTTATCATGGACAGTTAGATGATTCAAGACCTAATAACGGAATTCCGTTAAGCGGAAGTGATTTAAGAAGTGCTATTGATGCCTTGATTTATAACAGAAGCTTGAATGAAATCCAAAAACCAAGTATTGGCTGCGGTATTAAATGGAAATAGCATTTTAGCTTTTTTAAAATAATTTTCTTACATTTGCAAAACCAATAAGCATTTATAATTTTGACTACTATAAATACATTTAC
The DNA here is from genome assembly GCF_009707955.1 of Flavobacterium sp. LC2016-13. Classification (GTDB taxonomy): domain Bacteria; phylum Bacteroidota; class Bacteroidia; order Flavobacteriales; family Flavobacteriaceae; genus Flavobacterium. The sequence goes on from NZ_WMDQ01000004.1 coordinate 441,276, forward strand.
AGCTTTTATGTCGTTTTCTTTAACGAGAAAACCACTTACTGCTACATTTATTTCACATAGTAAGGCCTTTATTAATTAGGCCTCCGTCTACTTCAATTTCTTCTTTCAGGCGGAGGATTTATACCACATTTTAAACATTCATTTTATTTGAAAGAGATTATTCTCTCTCAAATGAATTTCTGTTTTTGTCATTCAAAATTTTCCAAAACACATTTACATTCAAATATCTTTTAAACGGGATATTAAAAACTTATATGCCCATAAAGCAACAATACTAAATAGTAATATTCAATACAAATAAATATATCGTTATGAAAAAGAAACCAACACCCACTTTCTGTAAAACAGATTATCAGTTTTTAAGAGACCTGATATCAAAAAGTAAAAATTCTACAAATTCTAAAGAAGTCGGACAACTTGCACAAGAACTGGATCGTGCTATTATAAGTCCTGAAAACGAATTAGACAATTCTATTGTAAGAATCAATTCGCATGTCACTATTGAAGATGTAAAGGCGAAGAAACAAATGAAAATTAAAATTGTTTTACCTTCATTTGCAGACATAAAGCAATCTAAAATTTCAATTCTTGCACCTTTAAGTGTTGCTATTATAGGATTTAAAGAAAATGACCAGGTCGATTGGGAATTGCCTGCCGGAATAAAAACTTTAAAAATAGTTGCCGTTAGCAATGAATAATTTTTTGAACACCTCGCGCTCTTGTGAAGGTGTTTTTTTATATCTGATTTCAAATAAAAAAAGCATCCCGTTAAGAATGCTTTTTCTGAAATATTTTATAATTGAGAAGTAATATAATTTGATATTGAAGCTATTTGAGTATCATCTAACTTCGCTTTTTTCTGCATCCTTGTCAAGATTGGTTTCCAGTCTTCCTGACTGAATTTTTTCGGATCGTATAATTTATGACATCTTGCACAACTGTTATCATATAAGTTTTTGCCTTCTGCCAATTCAGGTGTTAATTCTACAGTTTTTACAGTTTTCACAGTTTCTGTTACTGCTGGAGTTGCCGGAGTTGCTGAAACTGATTTTTGAGTACCACACGAAACTACAACTAATGCTGCAGCGGCAAGGATTAAGATTTTTACTTTCATTGTTTTTCTACATTTTTGAGTAAATATAAAAAAAATCCCAATCGACGAGCGAGTGGGATTCTTATTTAAAACAAAATTAAATTAAGCTTAATATACTTATTTTACTTCCATTAATTCAACATCAAAAATCAAAGTTGCGTTTGGTGGAATAACTCCTCCTGCACCTGCAGCTCCATAAGCTAAATCAGATGGAATTACAAAACGAGCTTTATCTCCAACTTGTAACAAAGCAATACCTTCGTCCCAACCTTCAATAACCTGACCTTGACCTAATCTAAATTCGATTGGTTTTTTTCTTGGGTAAGATGAATCAAAAACTTTTCCGCTTTCTAAAGATCCTTCGTAGTGAACTGCAACTGTTTTACCTGCTTCAGCTTTTTTACCGTCTCCTTTTTGAATCATTTTGTAACGTAAACCGCTTTCTGTTTTATCAAAACCAGCAGCCAATTGCTCCATTTTTGCTTCAGATTCAGCTTTTAAAGCTGCATCTCTTTTTAGACGAGCACCTTTTAAACCAACAAAAGCTTCAATAGCATTCCATTTTTCAGCTTCTTCTCCAACTCTAATAATTTCTACTGCATCAAGATTATCTCCTTGAGCAACAGCATCAACAACATCCTGACCTTCGATTACGTGACCAAAAACAGTATGTTTTCCGTCTAACCAAGAAGTTGGAACGTGTGTAATGTAAAATTGAGAACCGTTACTTGCAGGTCCTGAATTTGCCATTGCTAAAACTCCCGGACGATCGTGTTTTAAACTTGGGTGAAATTCATCATCAAATTTATATCCAGGATCTCCAGTTCCAGTTCCTTTTGGGCAACCACCCTGAATCATAAAATCAGGAATAACTCTGTGAAATGTTAATCCGTCATAGAATTTTTGTCCTTGTGGTTTTACTTTATTTTCCATATTTCCTTCTGCAAGAGCTACAAAATTCCCTACGGTTCCTGGTGTTAAGTCGTGTGTTAGTTTTACTAAAATCGAACCTTTGCTAGTGTTGAATTTAGCGTATATTCCGTTTTCCATTGTTGTTATTTTTAATTTAATTGCAAATTTACAAATTAATTCTGTATCAATTTGTGCATTCTATTTTTTAGATTTTGATTTATAAGTAAGTCCGTAAACTATAAATGCGAATAGCGACAAAACAGTACAACCAATAGTTAATGCGTGCCATCCTTCTAATTTCCATAATAAAAGTCCGTAAGCTGATCCCGCTGCAGTTCCTAAAAAGCTAAACGACATAAATACGGTATTTAATCTGTTTCTGGCTTCGGGAAGCAATGAATATACACGCGTTTGGTTAGAAATGTGAACACCCTGAATTCCTATATCAAGAAATACAATCCCAATCGCAATTCCGATAACGCTTTCTATAGAGAAATAAAAGATAAAGAAACTAATACACATCAATAAGCAGCCATAACCTACCGCAATTCTAGGATCTTTTTTATCGCCCATTTTTCCAACTAAAGGCGCAGCTAAAGCTCCTGAGGCACCAACAATTCCAAACAAACCAATTGTTGCACTATTAAAGTGAAAAGGTTCGCCTGAAAGCAATAAAACCATTGTCGTCCAGAAAGCACCAAATTGAGCAAAACTACATATATTGATTAAAGTTGCTTCTCGTAAAACAGGTTGTGTTTTTATCAGGGTAAAAAGCGATTTGATTAATTGACCGTAAGATCCCTGAAACTGAGGTTTATTAACGGGGAATTGTTTCTGAATCACAAAAAAGATCAAAAGACAAATTCCGGCTGCAATATAAAACATCGATCTCCAGCCTAAAACCTGACCAATAAATCCGCTTAAGGTTCTTGAAAGTAAAATTCCGACCAATAAACCACTCATAATAGTACCAACAACTTTACCTCGTTGTTCCGGTGCTGTTAAAGAGGCAGCCAAAGGCAAAATAAGCTGAGGAACAATTGATGTGATTCCCAAAAGCAATGAAGCGCATTGCAATATGAAAAAACTTTTTGCCGTAGCTGCAATAAGTAATGCAATTACAGATGCAAAAGTCGTCATCATGATTTGTTTTTTACGTTCGATTTTGTCGCCCAACGGAACCATGAAAAATAACCCTATAGCATATCCTGCTTGTGTAAGATAGGTTATTGTTCCCGCATTAGCTTCCGGAATTTTAAATTCGTTGGCGATTAAAACAATTAAAGGTTGGCAGTAATACAGATTTGCAACTATAAGTCCAGTGCAAGCTGCCATAAATAAGACATTCGTTTTGGATAAATTCATAACACAAAAATACCATCAATATTTAATCTAACCTTATAATTAAAGTTATTTTTTTTTAAATATCTGTGTAAATCTGCGTCTTCGCAATAGCGAATCTGCGTCATCAGTGTTCTAAAAATTGACGCTGATTATACAGATTCGCTATTGCGAAAACACGGATGCTTACTGATTTTATTTATTTAATGTTTTTCAAAAAGTCTTCTCTCACCGGGCTAAAAACATCTGTCAGAAGTCCGCTTTCTAAACAAACTACGCCGTGAATCGCATGAGGCGGAATATAAAAACTGTCTCCTTCTTTTAACGTTTGGGTAACTCCACTAATAGTTACATCAAATTTACCGCTTGAAACGTAAGTAACTTGTGAATGATAATGTTCGTGTAAAACGCCAATTCCTCCTTTTTCAAAATGAACATTTACTAACATTATCTTATCATCATAAGCCATGATTTTGCGTTTAATTCCTTCACCAACCACTTCCCATTCTAAATCATCTCCTTTTATAAATTCCTTACTTGTTCCGAAACTTTGCATACTACATTTATTTAATTAACTTTTTATTGAACCCTTTCAAGATCATTTTTCATTAGTTTCAATTCCTCAGTCAAATTATTACTCTGAAAATACTTTTCTAATGCTATTAGTCTTTTTTTATTATCGTATTTTATACTTGAATTCAGTTTTCTCTGGCAGACAGAACATAATCTAATTTGTTTTGTATCTGTTTCTGACAAACTATTGGTTCCATTCATTACACAATTTACTTCAATACAATGATGTAAACCAAACATGTGACCAATTTCGTGCGAGCATATTTTTAATAATCTTGACAGACCTAAATTAAAATTAGCATCGGTTAATTTTTCATCATTCAATCTATAAATAGAACTTACACCTACTTTTTGGGTATAGGAAGCCAATCCGAAAACGAAATTCCATTCGGGTTTTGGATATAAATCGATTTCTGTTAATCCCATTAAAGCAATTTTGTTTAATGTTCTTTCTTTTTTCATTACACTATCCAAAATATAACCTGCTAAAAATTGCTCTTGATTTTCATTACCAATTCTTCTAAATTCCTCAGGAATAATATCATTAGAAGAACGTGGTAAAACTTCAGTCTTTAATTGAAAATATATTTCTAAATATTGTTTAGTTAATTCAATTTGTTTGGTTTGTAGTGCTGTAAAATTTCCAATGGGCTTTATGTAAATAATATTCGAATCCTTTTTTGGAATGACATGTTTTGATTTTAAAAAACTTTCAAAACTCTGTCCTTTTTCTTTATGTGAATACAACCACTCACCTTCTGCCGGTGGCATAAGCTTTACATCATTATTTTCTATAGCATCAAAATATTGATCTTCTTTATTTTTTTGACAGGAATAAAACAAGAGCACAATTAATAAAAGAGAAAGTTTTCGCATATTCAAATTAATATTTGATAAGATTATTCGAAATAAAGCTACAGCTAGTTTTTATAGATTCAAAAAAATTACCATTATAATTATTTTCCTGTTCTACAAAAAAATGTTTCATTCCTGATTGTTTAGATGCTTTAAATATAGGTTTAAAATCAATCAATCCTGAACCTACTTCTATATTCAGTGCCTTATCAATCTTATCCATATCTTTAACATGCCACATTGTAAAACGCCCTGGATTTACTGCAAACAATTGCAACGGATCATTACCGGAACGAACAACCCAATATAAATCTAACTCAAAAGAAACCAAATCCTTATCTGTTTCTTTTAATAAAATTTCATAACCTGTAATTCCGTTATGTTTTTGAAATTCAAAATCATGATTATGGTATGCTAATTTTAAACCTGCCTTTTGGCACATTTTAGCAACTTCATTTAAACGTTGGGCAATTTTTTTATAATCGTCGATATTTCTTCTAAAAGGTTCATCAATCCACGGAATAGTAAGATATTCACTTTTTAAAATTTTAGCAGCTTCAATCGCGGCAGGAATCTCTATTGTATTTCCATCATATAAAAAACTTCCCAAATTATAATGTCCGCTAACCGCTTTTAGTCCGTTTGCGTCTAATATTTCCTTTAGTTCAATTGGAGACAATCCCCAAAACTGATCTTTTATAGAAAAACCATACGTTTCAACAGTTGTAAATCCTGCCAGAGCTACTTTTTCTAAAGTCGATTTTACATCTTTAGAAAGTTCATCACGTAATGTATACAGCTGTAAACCTATTTCTTTTTTATTCATATTAAAAGCAAATGAAGGAAAAGCCAAAACTGCTGTCGCGGCCATACCGGTGTTGATTAGAAAGTTTCGTCTCGAAATCATCTTTATTTGTTGAAAATTGCCAAGTAAAACTACTATTTATTTCTTATCATCTGAAATTTCAGTTCCATTAATTCAGTTCAAAATAAACATAAAAAAACTCATCTTATAAAGACAAGTTTTTATGTTTTGTAAAATTTCAAATATCATTTCACACTAACCATATTATCATCAACACCAATTAGTTTTTTAGCATCAATTTGTTGTGGTGGATATTCTTGTTTTTCATTTCTCCATGAAGAAACTTTTCCTTCATTATTAATATATACAAACGTATATTTCCAATAATTCGAACCTACCATTGTAGAGCCATTTTGGTTTTCTGAATTTGTATAAACCTGATCAGCATAAATAAGTATTTCGCCGTTAGTATCATTATTCAAAGTACGAACAGGAGCCCCTAAGCTCTTCATAATACTTCTTTTTGTTTGTCCAATCCATTTATCGCCGTCAGTCTTAGTACTCGAACAGGCAGATATAATTATGGCAGCAGCTAGTAAAATGATTTTTTTCATAGAATTATATTTTTGGTTGTTTTTGGTGAACTTTTAATCAATAAATAATACTATAATGATAGCCTGTATTCAATATAAAAAACTTACATAAAAATAATCAAAATTTACATAATTATTATGTATCCAATTAAATTTCAATTAATTATAACATAAATTTAATCTCATATAATTTTCTACATTTAATTATTTTTCATCAATAAAAAACACCTTATTATTTGATTTTGTTTTTAAATTTCCCAAATATTTACTTTGTATCTTTGTGGCTTAAAATTTTTGAGAAAACAATGCGAATTGACATTATAACGATTTTGCCGGAATTATTAAAAAGCCCTTTTGAGGCTTCGATTATGAAACGTGCCATAGACAAAGGTTTGGTTGAAGTTCATTTTCATAATCTTCGTGATTATACTACTAACAAACAAAAAAGTGTCGATGATTATCCTTTTGGCGGAGGCGCAGGAATGGTCATGACAGTTCAGCCAATTGACGCTTGTATTACACATTTGAAAAGCGAACGTGAATACGACGAAATTATTTATATGTCGCCTGACGGAGAAACACTGAACCAGAAAATGGCCAATACAATGTCGATGTATGAAAATATTATCATTTTATGCGGACATTATAAAGGGGTAGACCAGCGAGTTCGTGATCATTTTATTACTAAAGAAATTTCGATTGGAGATTACGTTTTATCCGGCGGAGAATTAGGAGCTTTAGTTTTATCTGATGCTTTAATCCGATTGATTCCTGGCGTTTTGAGCGATGAAACTTCAGCTTTGACCGATAGTTTTCAGGATAATTTACTTTCCGGACCTATATATACAAGACCTGCAGATTATAAAGGATGGAAAGTTCCCGAGGTTTTAACCAGCGGTCATTTTGCTAAAATTGATAAATGGCGTGAGGATATGGCGTATGAACACACGAAAAACAGACGTCCGGACCTTCTTGAAGGTCAAGATTAGTTTCATGTTTCATGTTATTTTTGTTTCAAGTTAAACCTATCGATCACAACAACCTGAAACTTGAAACATGAAACAAAATAAACTATAACTAGCAATTTATCAACAACTTAAAATAATTTACAATTTACAATTTATAATTCATAATTATTTTCTACATTTGCACCCGAATTAGACTAACCTCTGGCGAGATCCGTGAATGTTGCTCTATATAAAAAACCATAATTAAAGATATCATGGCAGATTTAATGAAATTCGTTCAAACCGAATTAGTTGAGAAAAAAGATTTCCCTGTTTTTGGAGCTGGAGATACTATCACAGTTTTCTACGAAATTAAAGAGGGTGAAAAAACAAGAACTCAGTTTTTTAAAGGAGTTGTTATTCAAAGAAGAGGTTCTGGTAACACAGAAACTTTCACTATTCGTAAAATGTCTGGAGCTATTGGAGTTGAGCGTATCTTCCCGGTAAACTTACCAGCTTTACAAAAAATTGAAATCAACAAAAAAGGAGCTGTCCGTAGAGCTAGAATTTTCTACTTCAGAGAACTTACTGGTAAAAAAGCTAAGATTAAAGATAAAAGAAGATAATCATTTATCTCTTTGTTATAAAAAAGCTCGTTTTCATTTATTTGAAACGAGTTTTTTTTATGCCTTATTTTTAAAATTTTCTGGAGCTAATCCCGCTCCCGAAGCCTCGGGACGTTTCAATCTTTTGCTCCATTTCATTACACAAAAGGATTTCCACTTCTATCGGGGCTAGGGAAATCATTTTCATAACAATATTTTCGTTGAGTTTGTCATTTCGACGAAGGAGAAATCTTCGCAAGAAACTCGACAAAAATTGGCGACAATATTGAACACGGATGACGCCGATTCGCCTTGCGAAAACACAGATTAAAACGGATTTTATCTGCTTAATAAACAAAATGTTCTTATTTTACGGTTTGCGTGAGGGATAGAAGTGGAAAGCCCACAGCCTGACGAAGGAAGTGCGAGGACTTGAAACGGATAGCCCGGTTCGCCTTTTTCGGCGAACACGCCCAAAATAAAAAAACCGACACTCATAAGCATCGGTTTGTATTAAATTAAAAATTGGCATTCTATTTTTTCAATAGTTTTTCCAAATATTCGATTTTGTCTTTTTCAGCTTGTAGCAAACGTTCGTAAAGCTTTTCTTTTTCCTGAAAAGTTTCAATTAATTTATCTAATGGATTGAAAGTACAATTATTATTATGTCCTAAATGACCGTTATTGATACTATTATCGTGGAAAGTATTAAAATAGCTAATCATATTTTCTTCTGAAAAATTTTTAATTGCTTCTACACTTACTCCCAAAGCTTTTGCAATTTCTACCAATTTTTCTTCCTCTACAGTTTCACTGTTTTCAATAGCCGATATAGCTTGTTGGTTTGTTCCTAAAGCCTGCGCCAAAGCTTCTTGCTTCATATCACGAAGTTCACGAATACGGCTAATTTTTCGCCCTATGTGATTTGGTTTTGTAAGTGTGCTCATAATTCAAAGATAATGATTAAGCGTAATAATAAACAACAAGTAAAAAACATATTAAACAATGTATCTCACATTTGTTATATGTCTTTTGCATTTTAGTCAAAAATACAACTTTTCATACAAAAACAAACGAAACCAAAATGATTTTATGCAACTGAACTCTTTTCGTTTTTCGAAATGTTACGCTTTTACTTATGATTCATCAAAACTGTAATTTTTTAATATCAAAATCATCGATTTGACAATTTAAAGGCACTGAAATAACAATCTGACAATTTCAGTATTTCTCCCAAAAACGCAACCGTTTTCGGACTGATTTTATTATATTTGCTCCGCTCATTTTGAGCCGACTATACCATTTACATCGCTCACCTTTGGCGATACGATTATAAAAAAAAAAAAAAATGACACAGAATTCAAAAATTTATTACACCTTAACTGATGAGGCGCCATTATTAGCGACTTATTCTTTTTTACCAATTGTTCAGGCATTTACTGCTACTGCAGGTATTGCAATTGAAACAAGAGACATTTCGTTGGCAGGTAGAATTTTATCAAATTTTCCTGAAGTTCTGACAGATGCTCAAAAAACCGGAGATGCATTGGCAGAATTGGGGCAATTAGCAACACAACCTGAAGCTAACATCATCAAATTACCAAACATTTCTGCATCTGTACCGCAATTAAAAGCGGCAATTGCTGAATTACAATCTCATGGTTACAAAATTCCTGATTTTCCTGAAGAGCCTCAAAATGATGCTGAGAAAGAAATTAAGGCAAAATATGCTAAAGTTTTAGGTTCTGCTGTAAATCCTGTTTTACGTGAAGGAAACTCTGACCGTAGAGCGCCAAGAGCAGTTAAAAACTTTGCAAAAGCAAATCCACACTCAATGGGTGCATGGTCTGCTGACTCAAAAACAAAAGTAGCTTCAATGCCAAATGGTGATTTTTACGGAAGTGAAAAATCGCTTACTGTTGCAGATGCAAATGATGTAAAAATCGAATTTGTTGGTAAAGATGGTTCAACAACTGTTTTAAAAGCAAGTACGCCATTAAAAGCAGGAGAAATCATTGACAGCTCTGTTTTAAGTGTAAAAAAATTAAAAGCTTTTGCTGCTGAAGCAATTGCTGAAGCAAAAAAAGAAGGTGTTTTACTTTCTGTGCATTTAAAAGCTACTATGATGAAAGTTTCAGATCCAATTATCTTTGGCGCTATCGTTGAAGTATATTTTGCTGATCTTTTCAAAAAATACGAAACTTTATTTAATGAATTAAATATTGATACAAGAAACGGTTTAGGTGATATCTATGCAAAAATTGCAGGAAGACCTGAACAGGCTGAAGTTGAAGCTGACATTACTAAAGCTATCGAAAACGGACCAGCTCTTGCAATGGTGAATTCTGATAAAGGAATTACAAACTTACACGTTCCATCTGATGTTATTGTAGATGCTTCTATGCCTGCAATGATTCGTACTTCTGGACAGATGTACAATAAAGAAGGAAAACAACAAGATACTCTTGCAGTTATTCCAGACCGTTCTTACGCTGGAATTTATACTGCAACTATCGATTTCTGTAAAAAACACGGTGCTTTTGATCCTAAAACAATGGGAAGCGTTCCTAACGTAGGTTTGATGGCTCAAAAAGCTGAAGAATACGGATCTCACGATAAAACTTTTCAAATAAAATCTGACGGTGTTGTTCGCGTTGTAGACAATAAAGGGACAGTTTTAATGGAACAAAACGTTGAAACAAATGACATTTTCAGAATGTGTCAGGCGAAAGACGCTCCAATTCAGGACTGGGTTAAGCTTGCTGTAAACAGAGCTCGTTTATCTGATACTCCTGCTGTTTTCTGGTTAGACGAAAACAGAGCGCATGACAGAGAATTGATCGTAAAAGTTCAAAAATATCTTAAAGATTACAATACAACAAACTTAGACATTCGTATCTTAAACCCAATTGCTGCTACTGAATTTACTTTAGACAGAATTATCAAAGGTTTAGACACTATCTCTGTAACTGGAAACGTTTTACGTGATTATTTAACTGATTTATTCCCAATTTTAGAATTAGGAACTTCTGCTAAAATGTTATCTATCGTTCCGTTAATGAATGGTGGTGGATTGTTCGAAACTGGTGCCGGAGGTTCTGCTCCTAAACACGTTGAGCAATTTACAGAAGAAGGATATTTACGTTGGGATTCATTAGGAGAATTTTTAGCTCTTGGTGCTTCTTTAGAACATTTAGGACAAACTTTAGACAACTCTAAAGCAATTGTTTTATCTGAAACTTTAGATCAGGCAAACGACAAATTCCTTGCAAACGATAAATCTCCGGCTCGTAAAGTAGGACAAATTGATAACCGTGGTTCTCATTTTTACCTTGCATTCTATTGGGCTGAAGCTTTAGCTGCTCAAAATAAAGATGCAGAATTAAAAGCGATATTCACTCCAATTGCGGCTCAGTTTGAAGCTAACGAAGCTAAAATCGATGCTGAATTAATTGGTGCTCAAGGAAAACCTCAAACTCTTGGCGGCTATTACCAGCCAACTCCTGAGTTAGTGAGCAAAGCAATGCGCCCAAGTGCAACATTCAATGCAATTCTTGCTGAAATAAAATAGTAAAACATTACTTTTTATATACTTAAAATCAAAGACAACTTTAAACGGTTGTCTTTTTTTTTTAATTTGAAATAAAGTTAAAACACAAACAAGGTATTAAATTGATTTTAAGGTTAAAAGTCGAAAAAACAATTGCAAATCTGTAACAATAAAAAATATTCTTAACTAATGTTTAACACACGTTCGGCGTTAATATTTAGTAAGAATTATTAACTATGTGACTCAAAATCTAGACAATGATTACAAAAAAAATTGGCCTGCTTTTTACCTTTCTTTTAATTACTTTAACATCCTTTTCTCAGGAAAAATTTACGATAAGCGGTACTATAACCGACTCTAAAAGCAACGAAACCTTAATTGGCGTAAATGTTTATGTTCCGGAATTAAAAATAGGAACCACAACAAACGAATATGGCTTTTACTCACTTACAATTCCTAGTGGAGAACATGAGATCGAAGTTAGTTATGTTGGATTTCAAACCATTCAAAAAACGGTCAGTTTAAATCAAAACACAAAAAACAATTTTGCTTTAAGCGAAGGCGGCGAAGAACTTCAGGAAGTTGTTATTACTGATAATAAAGGTAAAATCAATATCAAATCGCCAGAAATGAGTGCCAATAAACTCTCTATTGCAACCATCAAAAAAATGCCTGTAGTTATGGGAGAAGTCGATGTTTTAAAATCGATTTTATTACTTCCCGGAGTTACCAATGCCGGCGAAGGCGCTTCCGGATTTAACGTACGTGGCGGTGGCGCTGATCAGAATTTAATTTTATTAGATGAAGCTACAATTTTTAATTCATCGCATGTATTTGGATTTTTCTCTGTTTTTAATCCCGATGCTATAAAAGATTTAAAATTATATAAAGGAGGAATTCCGGCGCGTTATGGCGGAAGAGCTTCTTCTGTTTTGGATATTTATCAGAAAGACGGAAACAGTAAAGAATTTCATGTAAATGGAGGAATCGGACTAATTTCAAGCCGAATTCTTGCTGAAGGCCCGCTGGTAAAAGATAAAGGTTCTTTTTTAATTGGCGGAAGAGCTTCTTATGCTCACTTATTTTTAAAATTATCCGAAGAAAATAAAGATAACTCTGCTTACTTTTATGATTTAAATACCAAATTGAGTTATAAATTAAACGATAATAACAGTTTATATTTATCGGGTTATTTTGGTCGTGACGTATTTAGCTTAAATAAAAGTTTTACTAATATTTACGGAAATTCAACTTTAAATCTTCGTTGGAATCATTTGTATTCTGATAAATTATTTTCGAATTTATCCTTGATTTACAGTGATTATTATTACGGGCTAGATTTAGATTTTGTTGGATTTAAATGGGATTCGGGAATTAAGAATTACAACATCAAATACGATTTCAAAAACTATATTTCGGATAAATTCAAATTGAATTATGGTTTAAACGGAATTTATTATGAATTCAATCCGGGAACTATTAAACCAACTGATGATAAATCAGGTATAAATCCAGATCAATTAGATAAAAAATATGCTTTTGAGCCTTCTGTTTATATTGATGCAGAAAATCAGCTTTCGAAAAAAATTACCGTTTCATACGGATTGCGTTACAGCTTATTTTATCGTTTAGGTTCATCAACAATTAATTTATACGAAAATAATAATCCCGTAATTTTTAACTCAGATTTGCAGATTTACGAAAAAGGAACTCCAATTAGTACTGAATATTACAGCAAAAATAAATCGATTAAAAATTATAACAATTTAGAACCTCGATTTTCAATTTCTTATCAGCTAAATGATGATCAGGCCATAAAAGCGAGTTATAACAGAATGGCGCAATACCTTCAGTTAATTTCGAATACTTCATCTCCTACTCCACTCGATGTCTGGATGCCGAGCGACAATTATATCAAACCGCAAATTGCAGATCAGGTAGCTTTAGGATACTTTAGAAATATCAATAACGGTGCATATTCTCTTGAGGTGGAAAGTTATTATAAGGAAATTCAAAACCGACTGGATTACATTGATGGTGCTGATTTAATTGCCAATAATGCTATCGAACAAGTAATTCTAAACGGACAAATGCGCTCTTACGGTTTAGAAATTATGTTCAAGAAAAACGAAGGCAAATTCAACGGATGGATTTCTTATACTTTATCAAAATCAGAACAGCAAACACCAGGAAGAACACCCGAAGAAACAGGTATAAACAATGGTCAATGGTATAATTCTGCTTACGATAAAACACATAATCTAGCTGTTACATCTGCTTATACATTAAACGAAAAATGGTCGTTTGGTGCTAATTTCGCCTTGCAATCAGGACAACCCGTTACGTATCCGAACGCTCAGTATGAATATTTAGGCATTACAGTTCCCAGTTATGGCTTAAGAAACGAACATCGTTTACCGGCATATCATCACCTTGATGTTTCGGCAACTTTAACACCTTCAAAAAATAAAAACAGAAACTGGAAAGGCGAATGGGTTTTTAGTATTTATAATTTGTACAATCGTCAAAATGCAGCTTCTATAAACTTCCGTCAAAATGTAGATACCGGTAATAATGAAGCTGTAAAAACATCTATCTTCGGAGTTGTGCCGGCTGTTAGTTATAATTTTAAATTTTAAAAAACATTTTCTTCAAAAGAAATAAAAATACAAATCATGAAAAAAGCAACCTTATTAATCGTATTATTTATATCGATTTTCTTCACCAGTTGTGAAGAAGTTGTTGATGTTGATTTAGATACCGCTGCACCAAAATTAGTTATCGAAGCCGCAATAAACTGGCATAAAGGAACAAACGGTGCACAACAAGCCATAAAACTGACAACTACAACGGGCTATTTTGAAAATGTAATTCCAACCGTTTCAGGAGCTACCGTTTTTATAAAAAATAGTGCCGGACAACAATTTAACTTTATTGAAGTTCCTAAATCCGGCCGTTATGTCTGCACTAATTTTAAGCCCGTTATAGATGAGCAATATACTTTGACGGTTATCAGCAACGGAAATACTTATACCGCAAATGAAACCATGAAATCTGTAGCGCCAATAACCCGAATAGAACAAAACGATGAAGGAGGTTTTACAGGAAAAGATATTGAAATAAGAGCTTTTTATAACGATCCAGCAGATGTAAACAACTATTATCTATACAAATACGAGTATTCTAATAAAGTAACATCTACTTATTATGTTGATGAAGATAAGTTTTTTCAAGGCAATGAATTTTTCAGTCTTTCAGATGATGATGAACTAAAAATTGGAGACAAAATTTCATTGACTCATTATGGTATTTCTAAACAGTATTATAATTATATGAGTATTTTGGTTAGTATTGCTGGCAATAATTCCGGCGGTCCTTTTCAGTCTCCTCCCGCAACCGTAAAAGGAAATATCATCAATACAACCGATAAAAATAATTATCCTTTAGGTTATTTTTCGCTTAGCGAAACAGATTCACGAACATACACTATAATAGCACAATAAAGAATGGAAGCCAGAATTGAAAACTTAGTTCAAAAAAAATTAATTGGAGATTATATTACAACGAATTTTATCGAAAATAAAACCTTTCAGCTTTGGAGTGGTTTTATGCCGAGAAGAAATGAAATCAAGAATTCAGTAAACTCATATTTATACTCGCTTGAAGTTTTTCCTGTTGGCCATTTTGATAATTTTGATCCCGGTAATTCTTTTCAAAAATGGGCTGCAATAGAAGTTTCTGATTTTAATGAAGTTCCGTCAGAGATGAAAACTTTGGTTATTCCTGACGGTTTATATGCCGTTTTTACACACAAAGGCCCGGCAAGTGAAGGACATAAAACCTATCATTCTATTTTTGTAGAATGGCTGCCAAATTCTCCATATACTGTTGATGAAAGACCTCATTTTGCTGTAATGGCAGAAAAATATAAAAAAGAAGATCCTGAATCTGAAGAAGATATCTGGATTCCAATAAAAAATAAAATTTAGAAACATGTTAATAGAAACGCTAAAATCGCTATATAACCGAGATTTGAACAAACTGAAAATCGAAATCGAATCGTATCAGGACGAAAGTAAAATTTGGGCCATCGATAAAAACATTTCCAATTCAGGCGGGAATCTTTGCTTGCATTTAATTGGAAACATCAATACTTATATTGGCGCAGAACTTGGAAAAACAGCCTATGTTCGTGATCGTCCTTTAGAATTTTCACTAAAAGATATTCCAAAATCAGAATTAATAAGCAAAATTGAAAACACTATCGTAGTCGTAAATAATGCTCTAGATACTTTAACGGAAGCTGATTTGGAGAAAATTTATCCCCAAATCGTTTTCGAAAAAGAAATGACAACAGGATTCTTTTTGGTTCACCTTTCAACACATTTAGGATATCATTTAGGGCAAATTAATTATCACAGAAGATTAATGTAATTTTAGATTGTTGATTTTAGATTTTAGATTGCAAAATTTAAGCAATACCAAAAAATCTAAAATCAACAATCTAAAATCCTCTCGTTTCGTACATTTGCAGCACATTCAAAAAAAATCACATGTCATCACACCATATTGTTCGCGACGATCAGGAACCTGCTTTAATTATTGCCAACGGAGCTGCTTGCAATCCTGAGTTATTAGGACAATTGCTAGAATGGTCGCCACTTGTTGTTGTGCTTGATTCTGCGATAGAAAGAGTTATTAAATTAGATATTAAAGTTGATGTACTTTTAGGCGATTTCGACCGTGGTTTTGACCCTGAAATTTATAAAACATCACAATATCCTATTGAAATTGTTTACGCGCCGGATCAAAACAAAACTGATTTAGAGAAAGCTTTTGATTATTTAATTGAAAGAAAAATTCCTGCCGTAAACGTTGTTTGGGCAACCGGAAAACGCGCCGATCATACTATAACTAATCTTACCAATATTGTTCGTTACAGAGATTTACTTAAAATTGTAATTCTCGACGATCATTCTAAAATATTTTTACTGCCTAATAAATTCGAAAAGTGGTACACCGCCAAAACACCAATTTCATTGATTCCAATTGGAGTTGTAAACGGTATTAATGCTACCAATTTAGAATATCCGTTGCAAAACGACACCTTAACAATTGGTTACAGAACCGGAAGCAGCAATGCCGTCGCTCAGGACGGATTGGTTAGCATTACGTATACTGACGGCGATTTATTATTGATGGAATGTATGGATTAAATTATTTGATAATCTGAATAATAGGCATAGTTTAATTAATATAATAACGTCATGAGAAATTGCCTAAAACCTAAACAAAAATGAGCAAAAAATTCAGCAAAATCAGATATATTCCTATTGTACTATTTATAGGCGCAGTAATTTTTTCATTTGTAAATTCCTATTTTAAATCAAGAACTGTGCATTTTGAGAAATACGATTTTGTGATAACCAAGGTTACTGACACGCCGACTGGTACCGCTATTCCGTTCCAAAACGATATTAAAATGGATATGCAGCAATATATTTTTTTTCCGAATCGCATTATCAAGGTCGGAGATTCAATTCATAAAGGAGCAGAAGAAAAATATTTATATATTTTTCGAAGAGACGAAACTAAAAATTTTATTTTAATTGATAGTATAGAGCCAACGGGATTATATTCGTGGAATTATAAACCTTAGCGTAACTTCTGGTAACATCTTATACAATGAATTTGAGCAATACGCTACGCGAAGATTTGATAAGAACCTTTCTTAAAAAGGAATGACTATCTTTGCACCCAAATTCACAAAATGAAAGCAACAGACAATTCTGAAAAAAATATTTTACATCCTCGAAATCTTCATCGTTCCCGTTATGATTTCGAGCTTCTTATCGCGAATTGTCCTGAACTAAAAAATCATGTTGCCATCAACATACACGGAATTGAAACTATAGATTTCAGTAATCCTGTTTCAGTAAAATTGCTTAATAAAGCATTATTACAAACGTATTACGATATTCAAAACTGGAGCATTCCTAAAAATTATCTTTGCCCGCCAATTCCCGGAAGAGCAGATTATATTCATTATTTAGCTGATTTATTAGCAGAAACCAATAACGGAATTATTCCTCAAGGTTCATCTGTATTAGGTTTAGACATAGGAACCGGAGCGAATTGTATTTATCCTGTTTTAGGAAATGCCATTTACGACTGGAGTTTTGTTGGTACTGATATAGATCTAAATGCGATTCACAATTGCAGTAAAATTATTGAAGCAAATCCAAGATTGATTGATGCGATAAGTCTTCAACAACAAACTGAATCGCGTTTTATTTTCAAAAATATTATTACTCCAGAAGATCGTTTCACATTTACGATTTGTAATCCGCCATTTCATTCTTCAGCCGAAGATGCGAACCAAAGCACGGTAAGAAAAGTATCTAATTTAAATCCAAAGGAAAAGAAAAAAACAAATCCTGTTTTAAATTTCGGAGGACATAATGCAGAATTATGGTGTGAAGGTGGAGAAATTGGTTTTGTAACCCAAATGATTTACGAAAGTGCAAAATACGCCATGCAATGTTTATGGTTTACAACTTTGGTTTCTAAAAGAGAAAATTTATCAAGCATTTATAAAACTTTAAACAAAGTAAATGCTGCTTCGATAAAAACAATTGATATGGCGCAAGGTCAAAAAACAAGCCGCATTGTTGCCTGGACTTTTTTAAGTGAAGCTCAGCAAAAATCATTTAAAATTTAAGATTTCGAAATCTTATTTTCTAATTTTGTTTTGTAACTTCGATTAAATTATTCTATTATGAACACTCTAGAACTCAAAAATCTTTTGATATCTGAAATCACCAAAATTGATGATGAATCATTTTTGTCCGCTTTAAAAACAATTTTAGACAGTAGAAAAAGTACTTCACCTAAAGACTATTTGGAACAGTATAATGAGGAGCTTAAAGTCGCAGAAGAAGATATTCAAAGTGGAAATTTTTACTCTCATAGTGAGGTTAAAGATAAAATTGAGCAATGGAAAAAGAAATAATTTGGTCTAATACTGCTCAAAATCAGCTTGAAAAAATTTACTTTTATTTGTTTAAACAAACAAAAAACAATCAGACTCCAAACAAAGTAGTTGATGCTATTTATAATTCAGTAACGATATTAGCAACGAATTGGGAAATCTATGAATTAGATGAAATGAAAAAATCTAATGATGGTAATTACCGTGCTTTTGAAATTTATAGCTATAGAATATCTTATAAAATAACCCCAAAGGAAATTCAAATTTTAAGGATTAGACATACGAGTCGTAATCCCAAAACATTATAATTATGATACTTTAAATTAAAATTCTGATACATTAAAAACCTACTCAAATAGTACCTTTAATGTTACCTAATTTGATTATCATGCCAAAATTATACTTTAGAATAGCGTTACTACTTTTATTAACAAGTTGCGCTTCTACAAAAAAAATAAAATACGATGACTATGTTTTTCATACTAAAAGCGAACAAAATGCTTATATAAAAGCTTACGACAAAGCACTTAAACTTTGGGATGTTCCTTACACAGAAGAAAATATTAAAACCAGTTACGGAAAAGTTCACGTTATATTAGCAGGGCCAAAAAACGGAAAAGATTTAGTTTTACTCCACGGAATGGACGCCAGTTCTACCATGTGGTATCCAAACATAAAAGCCTTGGCAAAAGAACATCGTGTTTATGCTATAGATTTTATAATGGAACCAGGAAAATCAACCTTAACCGCAAGTCCATTATCTAAAGAAGAAATAGTACTTTGTTACAACGAAATTTTCAACTATTACAGACTAAAGAATTTTGATATTGTTGCCGCTTCCCGTGGTGGCTGGATTGCTACTTTATTGGCTACTCAAAAAATGAATTCGATTGATAAAATCGTTTTATTGAGTCCCGCACAAACCTTTAAATATATTGATAAACCCGGAAAAACAACATCAGCATTAATGCTAAAACTTTTTCCGAGTGAAAAGAAATTCACAAAAACATTGACGGCATTTTCTACACATCCGGAAAAAATTAGTCCTGTTTACAAAAGACAATTTTATTTAGCTAATAAATACGCCAAATCGAATTCAAGCATGCTTAAAATGCAGCCTTTTTCAGATGATGAATTAAAATCAATTTCGAATCCGGTTCTGGTTTTAATTGGTGATCATGATGTTATAAATGCAGAAGACAGTTTAGAGCGGGCAAAAGAATATTTATCCCGCAGCAAAACTAAAATTGTAAAAGATGCCGGTCACTTTTTAACTATCGACCAATCTAAAATAACAAATGACGCTATTGTTGATTTTTTAAAATAAGCATTTAAAAAATCCGTAACGAATTGATAAATTCACCACGGATTTTTTATCTTTTTTATAGGATTCAAACTTTGTATCTTTACAAAACCAATTTTTCATCAGTCACAAATGAATTTCCAAGTATCATCAGAATATAGTCCAAAAGGAGATCAGCCACAAGCCATTCAAAAACTTGCACAAGGTATTATCGATGGCGAAAAATTTCAAACATTATTAGGAGTTACAGGTTCAGGTAAAACATTTACAGTAGCTAATGTTATTCAGGAAGTGCAAAGACCGACTTTGGTTTTAGCACATAACAAAACTTTGGCCGCCCAGTTATATTCAGAATTCAAGCAGTTTTTCCCAAATAATGCTGTTGAATACTTCGTTTCTTACTACGATTATTATCAGCCCGAAGCTTTTATGCCCGTAACAGGCGTATTCATCGAAAAAGATTTATCTATCAATGAAGAGCTTGAAAAAATGCGTTTGAGTACCACTTCTTCCCTACTTTCGGGACGTCGTGATATTTTGGTTGTTGCTTCGGTTTCTTGTTTGTATGGTATTGGAAATCCCGTTGAATTTAAGAAAAACGTAATTGAAGTATTTAGAGATCAGGTTATTTCGAGAACAAAATTATTGCATAGTTTAGTTCAGAGTTTATATGCGAGAACTGAAGCCGATTTTAATCCCGGAACTTTCAGAATAAAAGGTGACACTGTCGAAGTTTATCCGAGTTATGCTGATGACGCTTACAGAATTCACTTTTTTGGAGATGAAATCGAAGAAATTGAATCTTTTGATGTCAAGACTTCCCAGGTTATTGAAAAATTTAAAAGACTGACTATTTATCCTGCCAATATGTTTGTGACTTCTCCGGAAGTATTACAAGGCGCGATTTGGGAAATTCAACAGGATTTGGTAAAACAAGTTGATTATTTTAAAGAAATAGGAAAACATTTAGAAGCTAAACGTTTGGAAGAAAGAACCAATTTCGATTTAGAAATGATTCGTGAATTGGGTTACTGCTCCGGAATCGAAAATTATTCCCGTTATCTTGACGGAAGACAAGCCGGGACAAGACCTTTCTGTTTATTAGATTATTTTCCAGATGATTATTTGATGGTTATTGATGAAAGTCACGTTACGGTTTCGCAAGTTCATGCCATGTACGGAGGCGATCGCAGCCGTAAAGAAAATCTGGTTGAATATGGTTTCCGTTTACCTGCCGCAATGGATAACCGACCTTTGAAGTTTGAAGAATTTGAAGCCTTGCAAAATCAGGTCGTTTATGTTTCTGCAACTCCGGCAGATTATGAATTGCAAAAATCTGATGGTATTTATGTAGAGCAAATTATTCGTCCAACGGGATTATTAGATCCTACGATTGAAGTTCGTCCAAGTTTAAACCAGATTGATGATTTAATTGAAGAAATTCAGGTTCGTTGTGAGTTAGACGAAAGAGTTTTAGTAACAACTCTGACTAAAAGAATGGCCGAAGAATTGGCCAAATATTTAGCTAAAGTTGGTGTTCGTTGTCGCTATATCCATTCTGAAGTTGATACTTTAGAACGTATCGAAATCATGCAGGATTTACGAAAAGGTATTTTTGATGTTTTAATTGGTGTAAATTTACTTCGTGAAGGTTTAGATTTACCGGAAGTTTCGCTTGTTGCAATTCTTGATGCCGATAAGGAAGGTTTTTTAAGAAACCACAGATCTTTAACGCAAACTATTGGTCGTGCGGCAAGAAACTTAAATGGAAAAGCCATTTTGTATGCCGATAAAATTACGGCAAGTATGCAAAGAACTATTGACGAAACCAATTATCGCCGAACTAAACAAATCAATTTTAATACTGAAAACGGACTTACACCACAAGCACTAAACAAAAAAATCGAAAGTGCTTTTACCAAAAATCCTTTGGTTGAATATGAATTAGGACATACTCTATCTGTCGCTGCAGAACCGGAAACGGCTTATATGTCGAAAGCAGATTTAGAAAAACTAATTCGTGAGAAACGAAAATCAATGGAGAAAGCAGCAAAAGAATTGGACTTTTTACATGCTGCTAAATTGCGTGACGATATTAAAAAATTACAGGAACAATTACCTTAATTGTGTTGTTCCTGAAAAACCTTCAATAGCAATTTAGGATCAATGATGGCATTTGGTGCTTTTTTCATTAAATCTAAAATGCGTTTTGTTGCGCCGGGATTTAAACCCATTTCAATCGCAATTTGTTGTATGGCAGTGGCTTCTTTTTCATGCAAAATACCATCGCAATGCATAATCAAAGCTAATCTGTAAAATTGCTGAATACGTTGAAATTCTGATTTTATGACTTGTGGAGTAATTTCCTGATGAAATAAATCATGAAAAAGTTTCTGATCAATGTTTAATTCCTGAGCAACAAGCCACAAAAATTCCAGCTCACGTTTATGCAATTGCCCGTCAACTGTAGAAAAAGCAATCATTTCTAAAAGTAAACTTCTCTTTTCTTCTTCGGTATTCATCAAATTTATTATTTTTAGCTAAAATATTGTTTTTAAATCTAAAACGCAAAAGAACTTATGTTTAGAGGATTTCTATTATTTATATTTCTATGGATAATCTCTAACGGAAATGCACAAGAAAGTACGGCTTCAAAAAATGTATCCACTTTTACTATTGAAGCACCTCAACTAAAAATAAGCAAAAAAATCTGGGTTTACCTTCCTGAAAACTATTCGGCTTCAGCCAAAAAATACAGCGTTATTTACATGCATGATGCTCAAAATTTATTTGATGCCAAAACTTCGTATGTTGGTGAATGGAATGTTGATGAAAAACTGGACAGCCTAAAAGCGCAAGTAATTGTTGTTGGAATTGAACATGGAAATGACAAACGAATCGATGAATTAACACCGTATAAAAATGAAAAATACGGTGGAGGAAATGCTGATAATTATGTAGATTTCATCGTAAAAACATTAAAACCTTATATTGATAAAAATTACAGAACGAAAACAAAAGCTAAAAATACCATTATTATGGGAAGCTCACTTGGTGGCTTAGTTTCTTATTATGCCATTCTAAAATATCCTGAGGTTTTTGGAAAAGCCGGTGTTTTCTCGCCCTCTTTTTGGTTTTCAGACGAGATTTATACTTTAACCGAAAAAACTCCTAAAATAAAAACTAAAATCTATTTTTTATATGGAGATAAAGAAAGCGATGATATGGTAAAAGAGGTTACTAAAATGGAAAAACTCTTAGATACAAAACGTTGTTATTGTTTACACCTCAACAAAACTACGATTGTAAAAGGCGGAGAACATAATGAGAAATTATGGCGGGATGGTTTTGTAAAAGCTTTATTATGGTTAGGTTATTAAGAAAAAAAAATGTTCTATGAAATTAATAATAAGAGCCTACGACCTTAAACTAAAACATACTTTTAGGATTTCAAGAAAATCAATCGATTTTCAGCCTTCGCTTATTGTTGAATTACAAGAAGATGGTTTTTCGGGTTTTGGAGAAGCAACTTCTAATCCGTATTATAATATTACTATTGAAATTCTGCAAAACGATATTGAGCATATTCGGGAAATAATTGAAGAAACGGCTAATGAAACTCCAGATGAATTTTGGAACAAAATTAGTCCGCTTTTATCCAATAATCCTTTTGCTTTGTGTGCTTTAGATAATGCATATAATGATTTGTATGCCCGAAAAAAAGGTAAGAAGTTATACGAATTATGGAATTATGATATTTCAAACAATCCTTTAACCAACTATACGATTGGCATTGGAAGCATTGAAAATATGATTGCTAAAATGAAAGAACTTCCGTGGCCTATTTATAAAATAAAACTTGGAACGCCTGACGATATTGCTATTGTAACCGAATTGCGAAAACACAGTGATGCTATTTTTAGGGTTGATGCCAATTGTGCCTGGACAGTTGATGAGACAATATCTAATGCTTTTATTTTAAAAGATTTAGGCGTTGAATTTATAGAACAGCCTTTGAAGGCAAATGATTGGGAAGGACAAAAAGAAGTATTCAAAAACTCGGTTTTACCTATTGTTGCCGATGAAAGTTGTATTACTGAAGCTGATGTTGCTAAATGTCATAATCATTTTCATGGTGTAAACATCAAATTAATGAAATGCGGAGGAATTACGCCTGGAAGAAGAATGATTGCAGAAGCAAAAAAATTAGGATTAAAAACAATGGTGGGATGTATGACAGAATCTACGGTTGGTATTTCTGCAATTGCGCATTTACTTCCTGAATTGGATTATGTTGATATGGATGGCGCTTTATTATTGGCAGAAGATATTGCAAGTGGTGTTATAATCAAAAATGGAAAAACTTTTTATCCTGACAGAACTGGAACTGGTGTGATTTTGTTCTAACATTTCCTTTTAAAATAATGTACCTTTGTAAAAAATTAAACGATGACGAATAACGATATCCTAAAAAAACTTCGTGTGGCTTTGATGCTCCGTGATGACCAAATAGTTGAAATTTTAGAATTAGTAGATTTTAGAATTTCAAAATCAGAACTTGGCGCTTTTTTTAGAGCTGAAGATCATGAGAATTATATGGAATGTGGTGATCAGGTTTTAAGAAACTTCTTAAACGGATTGGTTATTCATTTAAGAGGAACAAAAGAGAATCCTAAAAACCCGAATGATGTTTTAGCGAAACATAAAGCAGAAATTCCAAAGAAAGAAACTTCAAAAGAAAGACCTGAATTTAAAGCTGCTCCTAAAGATGCTGAAAGAGCAAGAGGCGATAAAGCTCCTTCTAAATCTGGTCCGGCGGCTAAAAAACCTTTCAAGAAAAAACCTGCTACTCCTAAAATTCAGGTTGTAGAAAAAGTGGTTTACAAAAACGGAAAGAATAAAAAATAATTAACTGCAATCCTTCTAGTTATTAGGGAATACAACAAGTTTTTTTTAGCCACGAATTCACGAATTATTTTCAAAGATTATCAAAAAATAATTCGTGAATTCGTGGCTATCTATTTTTTATAAATTCGTTGCGTCCATTGTGGTTAAACAAAAAAAATCCCTCCAATTGGAGGGATTTTCTATATAATTGATTTCTTAATTGATTAAGATAATGCAGCTTTAACTTGATCAGCAGCTTCTTGGAATTGAGTAGCTGATAAAATTGGCATACCTGAATTGTCAATTAATTCTTTTGCAATTTCAGCATTTGTTCCTTGCAAACGAACAATGATTGGCACATTGATAGCATCACCCATGTTTTTGTAAGCGTCAACAACACCTTGAGCAACACGGTCACAACGAACGATTCCACCAAAAATGTTAATCAAAATTGCTTTTACGTTAGGATCTTTTAAGATAATACGGAAAGCAGTTTCAACACGTTTAGCATCAGCAGTTCCACCAACGTCTAAGAAGTTAGCAGGCTCAAAACCAGCATATTTAATTAAATCCATAGTTGCCATTGCAAGACCAGCTCCGTTTACCATACATCCTACAGTACCGTCAAGATCTACATAGTTCAATCCTACTTCTTTAGCTTCAACTTCGATTGGATTCTCCTCACGGATATCTCTCATTTCAGCATATTTAGCTTGTCTGTATAAAGCATTATCATCGATATTTACTTTAGCATCAACAGCCATAATTTTGTTATCTGAAGTTTTCAAAACCGGGTTGATTTCAAACATAGAAGCATCAGAACCAATGTAAGCATTGTAAAGTGCATCGATGAATTTCACCATTTCTTTGAAAGCATTTCCTGAAAGACCTAAGTTAAAAGCAATTCTTCTTGCTTGAAAACCTTGTAATCCAACAGAAGGATCAACTTCTTCAGTAAAAATTAAGTGTGGTGTGTGTTCAGCAACTTCTTCAATGTCCATTCCACCTTCAGTAGAATACATGATCATGTTACGACCTGTAGCTCTATTCAATAAAACAGAAACATAAAATTCAGAAGTTTCACTTTCACCAGGATAGTAAACATCTTCAGCTACTAAAATTTTGTTTACTTTTTTACCTTCAGCAGAAGTCTGAGGTGTAATCAATTGCATTCCGATAATTTGTCCTGCAATTTCTTCAACTTGTTGTAAATTTTTAGCTAGCTTAACTCCACCACCTTTTCCACGTCCACCTGCGTGAATTTGTGCTTTTATTACGTGCCATCCTGTACCAGTTTCGGCAGTTAATTGTTTTGCAGCAGCTACAGCTTCAACCGCATTGTTAGCCACAATTCCGCGTTGAATGCGTACTCCGTAACTTGCTAAAATTTCTTTTCCTTGATATTCGTGTATGTTCATAATATAGAATTTGTCTGGTTCTGAATTTAGTTCAGAATAAAAGTGCGACAAAAATAGCAAAATTCAACTTAATAGTAAAATGTTTTTCAATTAAAAAAACCTACTTCATTTATATTAGAGCGTTATTCTTTTTGAAAGAAAACAAAAGGTTAAACTATTGCATACAAATTGTTAACTAAAAAACACTATTTCGTTTGAAATTTAACAAAAAGTCCAATGATATCAATAGCTCCGAAAGGATTTTTCCTAATATTATTTAAAACATATTGTGATTTTATCATTTAGCAATGCTTTCTAAGAAATTATTATCATTTAAGAACTCTTTTTCTAATATTACAACAAAAATGTAAGTCAAATTACATTTTCACTACATTATATTTAACGAAATCCGTATTTTTGAAGAAAAAATATCAAGAATGAAAGTTAAAGAACAAGGGCTTTATTTGCCTGAATTTGAACACGACAATTGTGGTGCAGGATTTATTTGTAATTTGAATGGTATTAAATCTAATGACATCATTCACAAAGCATTGGACATCTTAATAAAATTGGAACATCGTGGTGCAGTTAGTTCTGACGGAAGAACTGGAGATGGAGCTGGAATTTTATTTGACATCCCACATGCATTTTTTAAAAAAGTATGTGATTTTGAAATCCCTGAAACGCGTGAGTATGCAGTAGGAATGCTTTTTTTACCAAAAAGTAAAAATCAGGTTTCTTTTTGCATGAACGCTTTCGAATCAACTATTAAAGATCAGAATTTAAAGATCTTAGGATGGAGAGACGTACCTGTTGAAGTGGAGAATTTAGGGCAGATTGCCGCAGAAAAAGAACCAACAGTTAAACAGGTTTTTGTTAGCAAAAACGGTCAGAATTTAACTGAACAAGAATTTAATGCAAAACTTTTTGCAGCTAGAAAAATTGCTGAACATGCCGTAAGAGGGTCAAAAACCTCTGAAAGTCACATGTTTTATTTCTCTAGTTTATCGACAACTACCATAATATATAAAGGTCTATTGATGCCGGAAGACATCAGCCGTTATTATGTTGACTTAAAAGATCCTGATTTAGTGACTCGTTTGGCGTTAGTGCACCAACGTTTCTCAACAAATACTTTCCCTTCATGGGAATTAGCACAGCCATTTAGATACATGTGTCATAATGGTGAAATTAATACACTTCGTGGAAACGTAAGCCGTATGCGTGCTCGTGAAGAGCTTATGCAAAGCAAAGTTTTTGGCGATGATATTAAAAAATTATTCCCTATTATATTAGAAGGAAAATCAGATTCTGCTTCTATGGATATGGTAGTTGAACTTTTGTTAATGACAGGTCGTTCATTACCGGAAGCAATGATGATGGTAGTTCCTGAAGCTTGGGAGAAACACCAAACCATGTCTCCGGAAAAGAAAGCATTTTACGAGTTTAACGCTTGTATTATGGAACCTTGGGATGGTCCGGCTTCTATTCCGTTTACAGATGGTAACGTAATTGGAGCTTTGTTAGACAGAAACGGATTGCGTCCTTCTCGTTATACATTAACACATAGTGGTTTCGTAATTATGTCATCAGAAATTGGTGTACTTGATATCGATCCTGAAGATGTTATTCAGCACGGTCGTTTAGAGCCGGGAAAAATGTTCCTGGTAGATATGAACGAAGGCCGTATTATTGAAGATGACGAAGTTAAAAAAGCAATAGTAACAAAACGTCCTTATAAAGAATGGTTAGATGCAAATTTATTGCCTTTAGCTAAAGTTCCTTATACCAACAATCCTACTCCGGTTGAGAAATTAGATTTCCAGACCAGACAACGATTATTTGGATATACAATTGAAGATTTAAAAACAATCATCAACCCAATGGGGGGTCAGGGAGCTGAAGCAATTAGTTCTATGGGTAACGATACGCCTTTGGCGGTTTTATCAGACCAACCACAATTATTGTACAACTATTTCAAACAATTATTTGCTCAGGTAACCAATCCGCCTTTGGATGGTATTCGTGAGGAAATCATTACTGATATCAGTTTAGCAGTTGGTGGAGATTTCAATATTTTTGAAATTGAATCTAAACAATGTAAAAAACTAAAAATTCAAAATCCGGTTATTTCAAACGAGGATTTAGATAAAATAAGAAATATTGATCACGCAGATTTTAAATCGGCTACAATTTCTACCTTATATAAAATAGAAAAAGGAGTTAACGGTTTAGAGCGCGCGCTTGAAAAATGTGTTCAGGCTACTTTTAAAGCAGTTTCTGAAGGATGTAATGTGATCATTTTATCTGACAGAGGTGTAAGCGAGCAATTAGCTCCAATACCAATGCTATTGGCTTGTTCTTATATTCACCACTCTTTGAATATTTTACAGGTTCGTTCTAAATTCGGAATCATAATCGAATCTGCAGAACCTCGTGAGCCACATCATTTTGCTTTATTGTTCGGATACGGAGCAAGCGCCATCAATCCATACATGGTAAACGAAATTATTCACGATCAGGTAAACCAAGGATTTATTAAAGGTGTAAAAGCTGATTATGCAATTGTAAATTACAACAAAGCAATTGCAAAAGGAATCGTTAAAATCATGAACAAAATTGGTATCTCTACGTTACATTCGTACAGAGCTGCTCAAATTTTCGAGATTTTAGGTTTGAATAAAACATTTACTTCTAAATATTTCCCATACACACCTTCAAGAATCGAAGGAATTGGTTTGATGGAAGTAGAAAAAGAAGTGAAAAAACGTTTTCAAAAAGCATTTCCAAATTCAAAAGTAGCAAACTTGCTTCCTTTAGAAATTGGAGGTATTTACAGATGGAGACGTGGCGGAGAAAAACACATGTTTAATCCAACAACAATTTCTAAATTACAACAGGCCGTTCGTTTGAACAGTCCTGAGAGTTATAAAGAATACTCTAATATGGTGAATGAGCAAAGCTCTAACTTAATGACTATTAGAGGAATGTTTGAATTTAATAATTTAGATCCAATTTCTATTGATGAAGTAGAACCTTGGACAGAAATTGTAAAAAAATTCAAAACAGGTGCGATGTCTTACGGATCTATCAGTAGAGAAGCGCATGAGAATTTAGCGATAGCAATGAACAGAATTGGCGGAAAAAGTAATTCTGGAGAAGGTGGAGAAGATCCAAAACGTTTCCAGAAAGAAATTAACGGAGATTCCAGAAACAGTGCAATCAAACAAGTTGCTTCGGGACGTTTTGGTGTTTCGATCAACTATTTGACAAACGCTAAAGAAATCCAGATTAAAATGGCTCAAGGTGCAAAACCTGGTGAAGGTGGACAATTACCTGGAGAAAAAGTGGTGCCTTGGATTGCTGAAACCAGAAACTCTACACCTTATGTAGGTTTGATTTCGCCTCCTCCTCACCACGATATTTATTCTATCGAGGATTTATCTCAGTTGATTTACGATTTGAAAAATGCAAACCGTGAAGCGCGTGTAAACGTAAAATTAGTTTCTGAAGTTGGAGTTGGAACCATTGCTGCCGGTGTTGCCAAAGCAAAAGCTGACGTTATCCTTATTTCTGGTTACGATGGAGGAACTGGTGCTGCACCATTAACTTCATTGCAACACACAGGTATTCCGTGGGAACTTGGATTGGCAGAAGCCCAACAAACTTTAATCTTAAATGATTTAAGAAGCCGTGTAGTTCTTGAATGTGACGGACAATTGAAAACTGGTCGTGATGTTGCGATTGCTGCATTATTAGGAGCTGAAGAATTTGGTTTTGCTACTGCCCCACTTGTAGCTTCAGGTTGTATCATGATGAGAGCTTGTCACTTAAATACTTGCCCGGTTGGTATTGCAACTCAGGATCCTGAATTGAGAAAAAATTTCAAAGGAACTCCGGAGCACGTAATCAACTTCATGTATTTTATCGCTGAAGAATTAAGAGAAATCATGGCACAATTAGGTTTTAGAACCTTAAAAGAAATGGTTGGTCAGTCACAAAAATTAAATGTGAACAAAGCGATCAAACATTACAAAGCAAATGGTTTAGATTTATCATCAATTCTATACAAACCGGAAAAAGCTAAAACGGTTCCAAATCACAATACAACAGAGCAAGATCACCAACTTGAAAATGTATTGGATTTTGCGATCATCAAAGAAGCAATTCCATCTATTTATAGAAAAGAAAAAACAAGAGTTACGTTTAAAATTAAAAATACAGACCGTTCTGTAGGTGCTATTTTGAGTAATGAAATCTCAAAAATATATGGCGCACAAGGATTACCTGATGACACTATTTTAGTTGATTTTGAAGGTTCTGCCGGACAAAGTTTTGGTGCTTTTGCAACAAACGGATTGTCATTTAAAATTCACGGAAACTGTAATGATTATTTAGGAAAAGGGCTGTCCGGAGGAAAACTAATTGTTAAAGTCCCTCCTACTGCAACCTTCAAACCTGAAGACAATATCATTATCGGAAACGTTGCCCTTTACGGAGCTATCACCGGAGAGGCTTATATTAATGGAATAGCCGGAGAACGTTTTTGTGTAAGAAATTCTGGAGCAACAGCCGTTGTTGAAGGAATTGGAGATCACGGATGCGAATACATGACCGGTGGTACAGTGGTTGTTTTAGGAAAAACAGGTAGAAACTTCGCAGCTGGTATGAGCGGTGGTGTAGCTTATGTTTATGATCCGAAACAAAAATTCGATTCGACAGTATGTAACATGGAAATGGTTGCATTTGACCCAATCGAAGAAGATGATGTCATCAAACTAAGACGCTTGATTAGAAATCATTCATTGTACACCAGCAGTCCATTAGCAAAAAGAATTTTAGCAGACTGGGAAAATGAGCAGAAACATTTCGTAAAAGTAATGCCAACTGATTACAAAAAAGCATTACAACGAATTGCAGAAGAGAAAAAAATAGAAGAATTAATAGCTTAATTAAAAGGTTCTGAGGTACAAAGGTGCAGAGGTGCTAAGTTTTTTAACTCACCTCTCACATTTTACAACTCACAACTAAATTTATTTAAATGTCATGGGTAAAATAGGCGGATTTAAAGAATATAACAGAGCCGACGAAAGTAATTTAGCAGTAGCAGAACGTGTTTCAAACTACAACGAATTTACTATTCCGTTAGCAAAAGATAAAGTAAAAGAACAAGGCTCAAGATGTATGGATTGTGGTATTCCTTTTTGCCACAGTGGTTGTCCGTTAGGAAATTTAATTCCTGACTTCAACGACATGGTACATCAGGAAGAATGGCAAAGTGCATTAGAGATTTTACAATCTACTAATAACTTTCCGGAATTTACAGGTCGCTTATGCCCTGCTCCATGCGAAAAAGCATGTGTATTAGGAATCATCAAAGATCCTGTTTCAATCGAAAACATCGAGAAAAACATTGTTGAAATTGGTTTTGCAGAAGGCTGGATAAAACCACAAACTCCATTAACCAGAACAGGAAAAACAGTTGCCGTAATTGGTTCAGGTCCTGCAGGATTAGCAGCAGCACAACAATTAAACAGAGCTGGACACACAGTTACTGTTTTTGAAAGAGATAACGCTATTGGAGGTTTATTACGCTACGGAATTCCGAATTTCAAACTAGAAAAAGGAATCATCGACAGACGTGTAGCTATTCTTGAAGCAGAAGGAATCACTTTTAAAACCAATGTAAATGTTGGTGTTAACTTTAGTGTAGCAGAATTAAACACTTTCGATTCTATCGTTTTATGCGGAGGAGCAACAGAAAGAAGAAGTTTGCCAACTAAAGGAATCGAAAGTAAAGGCGTTGTTCAGGCAATGGATTTCTTAACACAACAAACTAAAGTTGTATTTGGAGAGTCAATTCCAGACCAAATTAAAGCAACCGGAAAAGATGTAATCGTTATTGGTGGTGGAGATACAGGTTCAGACTGTATTGGAACTTCAAACAGACACGGAGCAAAATCGGTAACTAACTTTGAGATTTTACCAAAACCTCCGGTTGGAAGAAGCGAGTCAACTCCTTGGCCTTTCTGGCCGTTGCAGTTAAAAACCTCATCTTCTCACGAAGAAGGCTGCGACAGAAACTGGTTAATCAATACTAAAGAATTCATTTCTAATGATAAAGGTGAATTAACCGGATTAAAAACTGTTGAAGTAGCATGGAAAATGACTCCAGGTCAACGTCCAGAATTAATCGAAAAAGAAGGTTCAGAAAAAATCTGGCCTTGCGACTTAGCTTTATTGGCTTTAGGATTTACAGGTCCTGAAAAAACATTAAGCGAGCAATTAGGTCTTGAAATCGATATGAGAAACAACTATAAAGCTAAAAATTATCAAACAAATGTTCCTCACATTTTCACTGCTGGTGATATGCGAAGAGGACAATCGTTGATTGTTTGGGCTATTTCAGAAGGTCGCGAAGCAGCAAGAGAAGTAGATTTGTTCTTAATGGGCTCTACAAACTTGCCAACCAAAGGAAACGGAGACTTACCGAGTTTGTAATTCCGATAAACAACATAACTACTAACAAACCCTTGAATTTATATTCAGGGGTTTTGTTTTTTATGTCAATAATCAAACGATCTCTATTTCAACATAGCCCGTGGTTGAAACCACGGGCTATGTTTTGAGCATTTTGAGAAAATTAAAAATTCGTGGCAAAAAAAATGTTTTGAAGCATCACAATTGGTGTTTTAATAAACATAGTTCCCGCTTTCGGCTATATCTCTCCGTTTCACTACGAGGATACCGCCTCAATCGGGGCTAAATACAATCATTTGGTTTCTTTTAAAATAGAAAAAATCCATCTAATCAATTAAATCTGTGGCAAAAAAACTTTGTATCTTAGCATCTAAGAACCTTAGCATCTTTTAAGAGGTTACAAAAATTCGAAATAAAGCACTTTTTGTTTAAAAACAAACAATTTGTTACAATTTGTTATTTTTCTACAAAAAATTTGCTGTTAGTCAAAAGTGTAATAACTTTGCTCAAAATAGTTTAAAAATGCAAGCAAAAGATTTACTGCAGTTAGCAGACCAATTTGGAAGTCCATTATATGTTTATGATGCCGAAAAAATCCAATCTCAGTACAATAGATTAACAAAAGCTTTCTCTAAGGTAGAAAACTTAAGAGTTAATTACGCCATGAAGGCATTGTCTAACGTTGCGATTCTTCAGTTATTAAAGAACATGGGATCTGGTTTAGACACTGTATCAATTCAAGAAGTTTTATTAGGACTTCATGCTGGCTATGATCCTGACAAAATTTTCTTTACACCAAACGGCGTTTCTCTTGAAGAAATCGAAGAAGTTGCCGCAATGGGTGTACAAATCAATATTGACAACTTATCTATTCTGGAGCAATTCGGAACAAAATATCCACAAATTCCGGTATGTATTCGTATCAATCCACACGTAATGGCGGGTGGAAATGCTAATATTTCTGTAGGACATATCGATAGTAAATTCGGAATTTCGGTACATCAAATTCCGCATATATTGCGAATTGTAGAAAATACAAAAATGAGTATTGTTGGAATTCACATGCACACAGGATCTGATATTTTAGATATCGAAGTATTCTTGTATGCTGCTGAAATCTTGTTTGATACTGCAAAACACTTCAAAGATTTAGAATTTTTAGATTTCGGAAGCGGATTCAAAGTTCCTTACAAAAAAGACGATATCGAAACTGATATCGAAGAATTAGGTAAAAAATTATCAAAAAGATTCAATTCTTTCTGTGCAGAATATGGAAGAGATTTAACCTTGATTTTCGAACCAGGGAAATTTTTGGTGAGTGAAGCAGGTTTCTTCTTAGCAAAAGTAAACGTAGTAAAACAAACAACATCAACCGTTTTTGCCGGAGTTGATAGTGGTTTCAACCACTTAATTCGCCCAATGTTTTACGGTTCACAACATTATATCGAAAACATCTCAAACCCAAAAGGAAAAGAGCGTTTTTACTCAGTTGTAGGATACATTTGCGAAACTGATACTTTTGCCAACAACCGCAAAATTTCGGAAATTACAGAAGGTGATATTCTTGCTTTCAGAAACGCCGGAGCATACTGTTTTTCAATGTCTTCAAACTACAATTCAAGATACAAACCAGCCGAAGTTCTTTGGATGAACGGAAAAGGAATCTTGATTCGTGCACACGAAACATTCGAAGATTTACTTAAAAATCAAATTCCGTTGCCACAAGAAGTTGCTGCAACAGTTTAAAATAAAAAAAAAGAGAATATCACTCGAAGTCCCGTTTCTTAATTGAGGCGGGATTTTTTTTATTTTAGATTTTAGAGTTCAGATTTTAGATTGGTAAACGTTTGTCAGGCTGAGCGAAGTCGAAGTCTCAGTCCAATTTTGTCATTTCTCCTCCGTCGAAATGACACAAAATGCCGAATAACAACATTTAAAAACATAACCAACTCATTATAAACAACTAATAATCTTAAAAATACTTCAAAAAATAATTAAAAATCACAAAAACTCGATTTTTTTTGTAATTTTAAGCTTACTAAATACGTTTTAATTTCAAATTGTTTTACTATGAAATTTTACACCGTAATTTTTTTTAGCATACTTTCTATTTCCTGTTTTTCTCAGAATGATAGTCTAAAAATAAAAAAAGACAATCGATTTAAAGTAGCAGGTTCTGTACTTGCAGACAGTTTTCTTAGTGTTCCCGGTGATTTTTCAGCAATGGGACACACTATTTCAAGTGATTGGAAAAGAACAGCTATTTATACCGCAGGAATAATTGGTCTAATTGCCGTTGACAAACAAACTACAGGTTTTTTGCACGATCACATAGAACCTAATATTGATTATAGTTTACCAAAAATCAAAAGCACAATTCCTCATGTAATCGGCACCGACTCTTATATTGTTTACCCAATTATTGGACTATATGCGGGTTCTCTAATTATTAATAACAAAAAAGGACAAGTTGTCGCTGTTAATGCCGTTAAATCTTTAGCGTATTCTTATGTCATAACTCAAATAGTTCTAAAAACTATATCTTCAAGAAACAGGCCTCAAAGAAAAATAAACGATGATAATCCTGTTGTAGAGCCCTGGACAAAAAATCCGTGGGATTTTGGAAACTTCCATCATATCCACCTTACGCATGGAGGGAGCGGCACTTCATTCCCTTCTTTTCATTCTACCTCTTATTTTGCTGTTGCCAAAGTATTTCAAATGGAATACAACAACTATTGGATACCTTATACATTTGTAACTGTGGTATTTCTTTCAAATATAAAAAGTCATGACCATTGGGTTTCAGACTTATTAGTAGGCGGATTAGTCGGTACCATAATCGGGCGATCGATAGTAATTAGCAGTCGTAAGCAAATCGCAAAAAATGAATCTAGTGCTTTTAACGACAATCCTAAAAAATTTAAAATGCACAAACAATTAATTCCGCAAATTTCAAATTCTATGATTGGACTTCATTTTATTGGAACTTTTTGAATTCATTATTATAAAAATTTATCAGCGGTTACCTTTTCGTGAACACAACTCTTATAAACTAAGACAAACCTAATTTGTAAAAAAAATAATCTTAATTATTTAATATATATATTAAATAATATACTTTTATAGAAAATCAAACCAAACATTTTATACATGAAAAAAACTATACTTTATTTTTTATTAGCCTTTTCTTTTTTTTAAATTAATGCACAGGTTAGTGCTTATACGTTTTCTCAAAGTACTAGTACATATAACCAAATTACGACAGGAACAATTTTAGGGGTCATCAGAAATGAAGATCAAAATTTTTTAAATCCAGCAAATCTTTCTGGTGGTTCTACAGAGACGGGAGTAGGGTTTCCTATAGGATTTGATTTTACTTTTAATGGAGTTGTTTTTGACAGAGTGGGAGTTAATGTTAATGGATGGATTTCGTTGGGCCAAAGTTCCCTAACACCTTCTGTAGATATGAAGACAACTTCAGCGACACATTTGTACTCTGTTTTATCTTCAACGTATGTTTCAACTCCTACATATTTAAGAAATAGAATTGCCGGATTTCACGCTGACTTAAGTGGTGTAGTTAATCAAACAAATTCATCTTTATCTTCAAATTTAAGAATTGCTACAATTGGAACTGCTCCTAATCGTGCCTTAATTGTGCAATGGACTAATTATAAATATTATGGTTATACTACTGGTTGTAATTTTGATTTTCAAATTATATTAAATGAAACATCAAATGTAGTTGATGTAGTGTATGGTTTCATGCAATTTACTCAAAGCAGTTCGTTTGCTCAAGTTGGATTGGGTGGTACTGAAAGTAGTGATTTTAACGTGCGAAAAACTTTTCTTGTTAATGATTGGAACAAAACAGTACCCTCAACAGACAATGATAGTTATTGCTATACCAATCAACAAGTTATTAAGCCTGTAAGTGGCACTAAATTTTCATGGACACCAAATAAAAACTTAAGTACACCAACTTTCGATTTATCAGATTTGGATGTTTATCCAAACCCTGTATCTAATATTTTAAATTTAAATTATAAAGATATAATTACGAATATAAAAATAGTCAATTTACTTGGGCAGGAAATAATTAATAAGAATGTAAACTCCAATAGTGAACAAGTCGATATGTCACAATTACTATCTGGCGTTTATATTGCTAAAATTTCTATTGATAATTCTGTTCGAACATTTAAAGTTATAAAAAAATAATTTAATTTTTTATTCTTAATTTGAAGTCTCGATTTTTCGAGACTTTTTTTATGCACATAATAACTGTTTCAAAAAAGTGATTTATAAAAATAAGAGAAAAACTAAAACAAATCTGTTTTTTGTGTAAAATGAGAAGATGAACTTCGCTCTTCGAAGTATTTTAATGAAACTTAATTACTCTGTGAATCCCACTGATCTCATAATAAAAACATTAAGAAAAACTGTAGAAATCCAAAATAACAATAGAATCCCCCAGCTAACGCTAGCGCTAGCGATGAGGATAAATTCTTGCTAAACAAAGATTAATTCTTATCAGAAAAAACGTATTTTTGTTTCATTCAAATAAAAAAAATAGCACCCCAAGAAAAACCCATCTTTTTCATCAACCACAAATTTTTCAAAAAATTTTAAATACCTTTGAAGTATGAGCACAGCAGAAAAACCAAAACATATTGGCAGAAATATTAGCCGAATCAGGGAACTTCGTGGAATGAAACAAGAAGCACTTGCACAGGCAATTGGTTCAAATCAGCAAGCTATTTCTGGTATTGAAGGAAGTGAAACCGTTGATGAAACAAAACTTGTAAATATTGCAGAAGCACTTGGCGTTACGGTAGAAGCTATCAAAAGTTTTTCAGAAGAAAATGTATTTAATTATTTTAATACTTTTAATGAATCTGTTACAAACAGCAATTTTGGTCACAATAATATTTGCAATTTCAATCCTCTTGATAAAGTTGTTGAACTTTACGAACGTTTGGTTCAGGCTGAAAAAGAAAAAGTTGAGTACTTAGAAAAATTATATAAAGGGAAATAATTCCTTGAAAATAGAAAATATTAAAAAAGCACAAATATCTTATTATTTTGTGCTTTTTTTGTTTTATCAAAAATGAAAACTCTAAAATTATAACACAAAAAAAGATTACTTTAGTATCGTTATTAACCCTCAAATAATGAAACCACGATTACGAATCTTTATCTATCCATTACTTGCAGTATTGTACTTTTCTTCAACATTCCTTTTTATTTATATTGATACTCAACTGCAAATTTATGAGCTCTTTATTACAGTTCCGTGCGGATTTATTATTATAAATATCTTTTATACTTTTCTAGTCTTAAAACTAAAACCGTTTTTAAATATCTTAAGCGCCGTAATTATCCCTTTTTTGAGTTTATTTTTGGCATTAAAATTTAGCGATTTACATATATTCTCTCGTTACGACGCCTATGATATAGGCACAACTATAATTGCTAATGCTGTTTTCCCAATTATGTTTTGGGAAATTATTTATCAGATAAAAATTAGAAAAACATGAAAAAAACAATCCTGATATTATTCCTTTTATTACTTCCTTTTTATTCAAAAAGCAGTCCTTTAGATACAATTTCAACCTGGAAAGTTTATTACAATAATTCGTTGATCAAAAATTTAAACGAAATTGTAGACAATTCAATTGTAATCAAAAGTAAAGAATATAAAACCGGAGATTATTTGGCAATTCAATATTTTGATGATATGCCATGTCAAGACTGCAAGTATTCTTTTGTCGTAATTGGCGAAGGAAAATTAGAAGTTTCAAGAATAGAATCTAAAGGAAAAAACAAACTAATTAAGATTAATCTAAAAGAACTTATGGATTTTCGTCATACTACTAATCAACCGTCGTTTGTAATTTATTTATATGGATTAGATGATAAAAACAAAAACAACGGAAAGAGATTAGTAACTCTAAAAATAGATTAATTGTCTCTGAACTCAATAAAAAACAAATAACAAAAATATCTATGAAACCACAAATCCGAATCCTGCTATACTCAATATTATTCTTTCTATATCTTTCTTCAACTTCATTTTTACTCTCGCTAAACGAAATATTAAAAACTGATCCCTACATAACTTTAGGCTGTGGTTTTGCTATTTTAAATATGATTTATGCTTTTTTTGCCCTAAAATGGACCGTATTATTAAATATAATTTCTTCTGTCGTTATTGCATCCTTAAGCTTATTCTTAGCCTTGAAGTTTACAAATTTGCATCTGTTTTTAAAATATGATCCTTATCAGGTCAAAACAGCAATATTCGCCAATGCAATTTTTTCAATTATATTTTGGGAAATTGTTTATCAGGTAAAAATTAGAAAGTGAGTAAGGATATTAAAAAGATATACCAGAGATTCTTTTATCTTAATACTGGTTCAAGTAAAGGGAATAGACCAACATTCGCATTTTCTTGTATTGAAGCATTTTTTGTGTTAGGAATTTGTGCTATTTTAAAGAAAATTTTATTTCCTTCTTTAAAAATTAATTTTCCTTTTTTCTTTTCATTTTTCACTATACTTTGTTTTACGATTGAATATTTCAATAAAAAAATGCACCGAAGACAAAACAATTTTTTTACTACAGAATGGAAA
The DNA here is from genome assembly GCF_009707955.1 of Flavobacterium sp. LC2016-13. GTDB lineage: Bacteria > Bacteroidota > Bacteroidia > Flavobacteriales > Flavobacteriaceae > Flavobacterium. Next base: position 480,246 of record NZ_WMDQ01000004.1, read on the forward strand.
AGAGAAACAGCAAAAAATAAAATACTATATCGAATTTGTAATATTGTATTTGTATTTTTTGTTTTTTCAATAATGATATATATTTTAGAATATTTGGATAACAGATCTTAATAATATGAATGTTAAAATCTTAATTCCTAAAGACAAATTTGATTTTGAAACAGTTGAAAAACTGAAAACTTATTCATTTGATGAAATAAAACCCATAATTCCAGATTTATTAGAATGGTTACAAGATGGAAATTGGCCAATTAGTAAACCAATTGCGGAACTTTTAGCTCCACACGTGGAAAAATTTTCACCTGAAATATTAAAAATTTTAATTGGGCAAGATGAAATGTGGAAATATTGGATTCTACTCAATTTTGGAAAAATTCTTAAGAACAAATTAGTTCTGCATGAAATCGACAGGATCGCAAAAAATCCTAATCAAAATGAAATAGATAATAATGTCTTTAAAATTGCCATCGAAATAATTAGTAAATAATTTTAAAAAAAGTATTCTATTGAAAACAGCATTGTGAAAAATTAATTTCGATTTTACGTTTCAAATGAAATCCAGTTAACTCAAATAAAAATATTATTTTAGCTTGGCACAAATTCAATTATAGTTAAAATAGTTATTGAAAATTCGTGCCTTCATAACCAAAAACTAAAACCAAAAACCATGAAAATTACGATTCCCCTGTCGGTATTATTCCTGTTACTTACTACTAATGTATTCAGCCAGACAATTGCTGATTTAAAATTGACAAAGAAAGAAATTCCCAAAACCTATTTCTTAACCGACGGTCATAACTGCGTTTCTAGTCAGGCCTGCAATTTTTACAATGATATTGCCACTTACAGCAACTTTGTTGGAACCGTAAAAAGCAAGCAAATACAAAGTTTCAACAGCAAAACTGATGCTGGAAGTATCATGTATTTTGAATTTGAAAACAGATTTAAAGGCGATAGTTTTCTGCAAGGTTTGTTGTGGGGAAAAGACAAAGAACCAACAGACGCACATCCGGAAGAATATCTTGCAAAAGGAAAATTCCTGATCATCTGGAGTTTTCATCCTGACAGCGCCCTCAAAGAAAAATCAGAAGCCAAAATAGATGCGCTTTTGCAATAATTAACAAAGTTAAAATTTAGGACTTCAAAACATTATCTCCATTTCTTATGAAAAACCCTTTTCTGATAATTTTAATAACAACTGTTAGTTTCTATTCACAAACCAAAGTCGATTTACGAGATTTAACTTTTCAGGTTCCAAGTGAGTTTACTCAGATAAAAAAAGAAAACAGAGAATTAAAATATGATGCATTTTATGAAAATGGAAAAATTTTTATTGACTCCAGTATTGTTGAAGAATCACCACTAATTGAATACCAATATTTTGAAAACCCCGGAGCAGGTGCAGAAAGATCTCAAAGCGTGCTAAAGATGCTAAATGAAATTACTGCCAAAGACTACAAATGTGATACGTTAATAATTGATGCAAATAAAAATTATTCACTTGCCAGATATAATGTGTTCGGAAAAACGATATTTGAAGCAAAGAGTTTGGGAGAAAAAGGCTGGATAAATATTCAACTTTTTGATAATCCTAAAAATGACAAATCAAATTTTCAAAAAATGCTGTTCATTCTCGGAACCATAAAACATTCAGGACCTTATGGCAAAGAATATAATGAACTGATGAATGAATCGGGAAATTCTTCAAAATGGGCAATCTTAGCATTCATTTTCTTTTTAGTCGTTCATTTTTTAAGAAAATTGAATAATAAAAATGCTGCTTAAACCTGTTCTGTGGAGTTGGTTTTAAAAATATGATTATAAATTCTCTATCGTAAATACTTATAAAATAAATCATTAAGTTTACTTTGAAGTATTTAAAAAATCTAAATAATGAAACGACAACATTCAATTGATATAGTTCGCGGAATTGTCATGATTATTATGGCTTTAGACCACGTTCGCGATTTAATGCATATAGATTCCATTACACAAAGTCCAACCGATTTATCGACGACAACTCCTTTCTTGTTTTTTACGCGTTGGATTACTCATTTGTGTGCGCCTACTTTTGTTTTTCTGGCAGGAACTTCGGTTTATCTTTCATTAAAAAGCAAAAACAATTTTACAAAAACGAGACAGCATTTAATCAAAAGAGGCTTGTGGTTATTATTACTCGAATTTACGGTTGTCAATTTTGGGTTATTTTTTGATATTGGTTTTCACACGCTTTTATTTCAGGTGATAGCCGCAATAGGTTTCGGATTTATTCTTTTAGGATTATTGTTGAAAATTCCAGCGAAACAATTAGGAATCATTGGTTTGATTATTATTTTTTGCCATAACCTTTTGCCACTTATTCCGTTTTCGGAAGGCTCGATTTTAAAAGCCGTTTTAGCGCCATTTTTTAGTCCTGCAGTAATTCCGTTTGGCGGTCGCGCATTTATTATGGGCTATCCTCCTATTCCGTGGTTAGGCATTATGCTAACCGGATTTGGTTTTGCACGCTATTTTGAAATGGCTTACGAACAACGAAAAAAACTTTTTATAAAACTTGGTTTTGGTTCCTTAGCTTTATTTGTAATTCTTCGGTTTATAAATATTTACGGCGATCCGGCTCTTTGGACGGTTCAAAAAGATACTGCTTTTACATTTTTATCTTTTATGAATGTTACTAAATATCCGCCTTCGCTTTTGTATTGTTTACCAACATTAGGCATTATGCTTTTATTACTTGCCTTTGCGGAGCAATTTAATAACGGAATTAAAAAAGTGACTATGGTTTACGGAAAAGTGCCTTTGTTTTACTTTATTCTTCATTTTTATGTGATTCATATTCTAACACTCGCCATGCTGTTTTTACAAGGTTTTAATTGGTCGCAATTAGAATTTGCAACGGGAACTTTTGGCAGACCAAAAGGCCTGGAAAGCGGTTTACCTCTTTGGACAATTTATTTAATCTGGATTGCTGTTGTCGCTTCACTTTATAAACTCTGCATTTGGTATGAAGCTTATAAAGCAAAAAATAAACATTGGTGGTTGCGGTATATTTAATTTCTTATGAAAAAGTAAATTTCTAGTCTAGCCCCGATGGAAACGGTATCATTTTGTGGCAGGGTTTGCCACAAAATATTTAGTGTACAGCGGGACAAATGGTAATTATGAAACCGAAAATTTGTGCTCCTGAAATTTAAAAACCTGACTATTAAAAACTTAACAATCTATTCTTTAAAATTAACAAATGCATTAATTTAATACGTATTTTTTGAATATTTTTAACAAAAATTAAAAGCTAAAGACTCATCTCAAAACTTTATCTTTCAAGAAATCACTTAAAAATTAAACTTATAAATGGAAAATTTTAAAGAAATCAATTTAGACGATGCTATTCAATTAATAAATGAAAACAAATCTGTACTTATAGAAGAAATTGTTGATGAATTAAATGCTTTTTATGAAGTAGCGGGTAAAATTATTTTGTATTCAGGTGAAACTAATTTAGAGAATCTAATCGTTGGAAATGATATTGTTATTATAAACGGTAATCTTAATGTTGCTAACGTAATTGAAGATTGCGATAAAGTCGATTCTTCATTGCTTATTGTTTTAGGAAATGCCAATTGCAAAAATTTAATTACGTTATCGAGCATGTATTTTACAGGAGATTTAAATGTCGAAAATGTAATATTAGGAGATTCCCTTTGTGATTATGTTTTAAATGTTGGCGGAAATATAACAACAAAAACAATATTAGATTATGGGCATTGCATTATTGCAGAAAAAGTAATTACTGTGACAGATGTTTTTTCATTTAATTCTATTGAAGATGAAAACGGAGCTATCGAACAAAATATGGAACGAGACGAACTAGTTGATGAAATTACAGAGATTGATGATGATGAGAAACTAGAAAGCCTATCTAAAACAATTGATTATATAAAAGCTGGTGGCGAAATATTTAAGAAATCCTGAAAATCCGGTAAAAAATAGTTTTAATTTTTAAAAATGAACCTTCCATTTTCAACACATGCAAAATATCAGTAAATCAAATTTGAATTCACATCAATCATTTCGATATGCTATAATTAGCCTAATATTGTTTTTTACAACCTTACTAATATCCGTGGTAACAATATTAACTCATTTTTCCAGCAACATACTTTCTTTAATTTTGGGATTTACGGTACTTGTAATCGTTTTTTTATCTATCGTTGGTTTTATAGATGCCTTAAAAGGATTTAAGGAACCAAAATCTACAAAAAAGACAATTGGGTTTATCGTAAATTCAGTTTTTTTGATTCTATTCTTAGCCATGATGGTAAACAATATTCTCGATATGTATAAGGCTGTAAATTAATAGTAGCTGAAAAATTCATCAGGTTCTTGCGACAGAAAACTTCCCCCAACAAAACCAAATAAATGAAAAAACTTATTTCTATTCTAATACTGCTTCTTTTTAACTGTCATTTTTTAAATGCTCAAAAAATAACAAAAAAAGAGACAATTGTAAAAAGTACAAGTCCATTAGAAATAAACCCCTCGATAGACTATGATATTACTTCAGCTCTTGATAGTACCAACGTCTCACGAGAAACTTTTGAAATTTTAAAAAAAATAGCGCCTTTAATTGAAGAAGAGAAAAACAGGGAAGTGTTAGATTTATTAAATTCAATTGATGAAAAAGATTTTAACAAAAATGAGTTGTTATTATTTAAGGGTATCCTTGAATTAAAATTAGAAGATTTAGTAAATGCATCTAATTCCTTTTCCAAATATATTCCGCAAACTTCAAGCGATTCCATCAAAAGTTCTGTCTATCATATCTTAGGGATAATCGATATGAAAAGAGATTTACAAATAAGCAGTTATCATAACTTCGAAAGAGCATACGAATTAGATAATAAAAACATTTCTGCACTTCTCATTTTAGGAACGCTAAATTTTAAAAAAAATGATTTCGAAAAAGCCCTGTTCTATTACGAAAAAATAGTTAAAATAAATCCTAATTTTAATAATGTCTGGAATAATATTGGATTTTTATATCTGCAAAAAGAAAATTATGTAGAAGCAAAAAAAATCTTTAGCAAAATAATTAAAGATGAACCTGATGCTCCTCTTCCCTACAACAATCGAAGTTATTCTAACCTAAAATTAGGATTCACAAAACAAGCTATGGCAGATGTCAATAAATCACTAAAACTTTTTCCTGAAAACTCTTATGCCTATAGAAACAGAGCCTTAATTTATTTAAATTTAAAAGAGGCTGAAAAAGCGTGCACTGATATTGAAATGGCTTTTAAACTGGGTTACAAGGAAAAATATGGTACAGATTTGGATTTAATCCAATCTCAGAATTGCAAAAAATAATTATATTTATCTGGTTAAATGTCAATTACAAAAAACATGAAACATTTCTTAATTCTATTATGTATTCTTTTAACGGGTTGTCAAAACTCAAATGAAATTAAAGAAATTGAAATACTTACTTATTTTACTAATGCCCGAAATTTTATAATTTATTCCAACACAACCAAAAATGGTTTTACCCAAACGCTATTCAAATCTCAAACATCCGACTTTGTAGATAATTATCAAACCAGAATAAATAAAAGATTAATGGATTCAATTGTGGTTATCTGTAAAAATAAAACGAATACTGATTTTGTTTTTAAAACATCTAAAAGAATTTGGTATTGTGGATTTTGGCACAAAGTTCAGATTACTTATGAAAATGGAAAAAAATTAAATTTTGCATATCCATATTCAAACAATGAAAACAAACAATTTATTCCGTTCCAATTATTATCAGAACAAATTAAGAAAGACTCCCTGCATGCAACTCGTTTAAATATTGGCCAATTGGGTTCTCTTTATTTAAAACAAGAAGATTTTTCTAATGCTATTTTTAAAGAGGATTCTCTTTTTAACTGGAAAAAAAAACACGAATAGAAGCTAATCTACTTTACATATTTTTAGACGGAAAGATTAAATTTAGAATCTAGGAACCTCATTAAAAATCAATACTTTATTACTTATGAAAACTACAGAAATAGCGATTCGTTTTAAAGAAATTATTTTAAACGGAACCTGGGTTGCCAACACTAATTACAAAGATCAGCTAGATAATTTAGATTGGAAAATTGCTGTTACTCCAATAAAAAACTTAAACACAATTTCGGTTTTGGCGCAGCATATTCATTATTATATAAATGGACTAAATATTGTTTTTAAAGGTGGAAACCTGGATATTAAAGACAAATTTAGTTTTGATTTTCCGCTGATTAATTCGCAGGAAAAATGGAAAGATTTTCTAACGAAATTCTGGAATGACAGCGAAGAATTTGCTTTCTTGATTGAACAAATGCCCGATGAAAAACTGAATCAGGCTTTTGTAGATGAAAAATACGGAACTTATAATAGAAACATTGAAGCTATGATTGAACATAGTTATTATCATTTAGGTCAAATTGTATTAATTAAAAAATTGCTAACAGATTAAAAACAAAATTATATCAAAATGAAGATAAAATTACTCGCCCTTTTATGCATGCTTTTTTTGATAAGCTGTAAGGATTCAAACAAGATTGAAAGAGAAGATCAACCGACAATTTATGATGTAGCAAGCGGCGATCAGGAAATGAACGCGGCGATTGAAAAAGCCACTGAAACACTGGATGAGTTTAATGCTGCTTTGTCAAATCCTGAAATTGAAGATCCGGCTTTAAAAGTTCAATTTCAAAACGCAACTGATGTTGAGCACATGTGGATAGGCGAAATTGAGTATAACGATGGTAAATACTCCGGAATTTTGACCAATGAACCGGAATACATTACAGAATACAAAATGGGCGATAAAATAGATATTGACAATTCTAAAATAAGTGACTGGATGTATCTTAAAAACGGAAAATTATTTGGAGGTTTTACTATAAAAGTATTGCGAAACAGAATGAATGAGGAAGAGCGAAAACAATTTGATGAAGAAAGCGGCATGCAAATCGATTAAATTTTATCGCCAAAAGACATTTAAAAATTTTGAAAATACTTTCCTTATAACAACTGATTAATCTGCAAAAATGAAACATCTTATTTTATCTCTTTTAGTCCTGATTTTATTTTCTTGTAAAAAGAACGAAGAAAAATCAGCATCTAAAATGTTAAATAAAAAAGCACAAGACACCTTAAAAACTGAAACAGAAAACGATGATTTTGAAAAACAGGACACTTTAAAGATTAATTATCTTGAACATAAAAACTTATTAGACATTCTTACTATTTTACCGGATAGCACTATGGAAAGCTGGGAATGGGAAAAATTGGAAAGGGTTGAATATGTCAAAAAAATACAAAAAAACAACTATGCAATGCCGCCTCGTGATCGTTATTCTACAATTTCTCTTATACAACCAAATACGCTTCAAATTGGAGTTGTTGACGGAAGTTGGATTTTATCAATTTATAAAATAAAACCAAATAATTATATTGTAATTACAGATGATAAAGTTGGCGATGGAAATGAGTTTATGGCATTTGAATACCTCAATGGAGAATTAACATACATACCCTTCAAAGATATATTCGATCATTTTTTGACGACATTAATGATTGATGAAAATGACGAAAAATGTATGGAATTTTTTAAAGATAATTACATTGGTTTTGAATATGAATTTATTGGAACAAAAAAATTACATATTACAAATTTCTCACTTGAAGAATCTAAAAGCTGTTTTAAAGGAAATACTTTGAATTATGAATTTAATCCGGAGGCTAAAAAATTTAATTTAATAAATATCGAATATCTAAAACGATAATCATTCAATTATAAATCCATTGTATAAGAGATACTTAACAATGGATTTTTTTTAATTAAAGTCAGAAAAATCACTATATTTATTTTTGAATTTTAATCTCCAAAAAATGAAAAAATTAATTTTAGTATTCGCATTTTTAATTGGTTTATCTGTAAACGCACAAACTTCTAAAGAACTTCTGGGAAAATGGCAATTGGTGAAATGGACAAAAAAAGGAAAGGAAAAAAGTATTTCTGATTATTTTAAAACAGATCAGGTTTTTCAGGTTTTTAAAGAAAATGGCGATTTTGATAGTCTTATAGGAACTGAATCGCACAAGGCAAAATGGAAATTATCTGATGACAATTCTGAACTTACTATTGTTTCTATTTTATTGCCAATTAAATTTAAAATCGATTATTTTGACAGTGAAAAACGTGTTATTACTTCACCCGAAGTAGGAACATTTGAGTATAAAAAAATTGCAGAGTAATTAAAATTACTCTTTTTTGTTATTTTCAGGGATGGCAATCGAATAAACTACTTCTATAATGATTTCCAAGGTTAATTTTTAACTAATTTTCTAATAAAAACTAAACTTCTACTCTAGCCCCGATAGAACCGGTATCCTTTTTCTTGCTTCTTTAGCAAGGAAAAGATATAGGTGAAAGCGGGACAAAAGGTTATTATGGAAACGAAAATTATTGCTCCTGAAATTTAAAATCACAACTTTCTCTGAATTCGTCTAAAACCGATATATTTACATCTTCAAAATCAATTGGTCTTAGAATGAAAAAAATTACTTTACTCTTTTCAATTTTATTTTTAGCAATTTCTTCGTGTGGTGTAAAAACTACGCAATCACTTTTAAGCGATGGTAATTACGACGGCGCTATAAATCGTGCGGTTGAAGCATTGCGAACTAAAAAAGATTCGAAAGGAAAACAAGATTATGTGTATTTGCTTGAAGAAGCTTTTGCAAAAGCCAAAGACAGGGATTTACGCGATCTTGAAATGATGGCAAAAGAGGCAAATCCTGCGAATGCCGAGCGTATTTATAATACTTATTTGCAATTGAACAATCGCCAGGAAAAAATAAGACCGTTATTGCCTTTGCCATTATTAAAACTGGGAAAAAATGCAAATTTTCCGTTTGATAATTATTCGGATCAGATTATTAGCAGTCGAAATGCATTGACAAAATATTTGTATGAAAAGGCTTCGATACTTTTAAAATCGAATAATAAACTGGATTTTAGACAGGCTTTTGATGATTTATCGTATCTGGAAAGTATAAATCCGGGTTATAAAAATGTCAAAAAACTGATGGATGATGCGCAGTTTAAAGGAACTGATTTTGTGGATGTTTATGCTACAAATGAAACGAACCTGGTTATTCCGAAACAACTTCAGGATGATTTATTAGATTTTAAAACCTACGGATTAAATGATAAATGGACGGTTTATCATAATTTGAGACAAAAAAATATTAAGTATGATTATAGTTTGATTATCAACTTTGTACAAATCAGTATTTCGCCGGAACAAATTAAAGAAAAGGAATTTATAAAAGAAAGACAGGTTAAAGATGGTGTAAAAACACTCTTGGACAGCAGAGGAAGACCTGTAAGAGATAGTTTGGGCAAGGAAATAAAAGTAGATAATTATAGAATGCTTCGTGCTAATGTATATGAGTTTAGACAATTTAAATCTTGTCTGGTAACGGCAAAAGTTGATTTTGTTGATTTAAAAACCAATCAGTTAATGCAAACGTTTCCCGTAAGCAGCGAATATATTTTCGAGAATGTTTACTCAACATACAAAGGCGATAGAGATGCTTGTGAGGAAAGTTATTTTAATTATTTCAATAAACGTCCTGTTCCATTTCCGAATAATGAACAAATGGTTTTTGATACGGGAGAAGATTTGAAAGCAAGGCTTAAAGATATTATTGTTCGGAATAAATTTAGGGGATAAACAGTAATCTTATAAAGACAAGATATGGAAAAGCAATCGGATACTGAATTGGTAACAGCACTTGTTGAAAAACTTGATGCTGAAAATAAGTCGACTGTTGCATTTCTACGCCAATTGATTTTGGATACTGATAAAGAAATTGGTGAACAGGTAAAATGGAATTCGCCGAGTTTTTATTTTACCGGAGAAATGAAAGCATTTAACCCGAAAGAATATAAAAGGGATATTCTGGTCATTAATATTCATCGAGGTTCAATTTTATTAGTTTTTCCAACAGGTTCCACAATTACTGATATTGATATTTTGAAAGCTGTTAATTATCCTGACGGAAGAAAAATTATAAAAATTGCCAATCTTGAAGAGGCTAAAATCAAACAAAAAGCTTTACAGGCGATTATTGTAGAATGGCTTGGAAAAGTTGAGAAGTAAAAACATTTCATCAATGAAAAATCCGGAAGAAAATAAACTCGATAATCCTGTTTGGAATTCATTATCAGAATACCATAAAGAATATGCTATAGATTATGGCGATACGAAATTCTACAATCCGGATTATTGTCCGTTTGGAGGTTTTATTGAAGTTGATAGTACTCAAAATGCCACAGAACAATATTCGTTATTAACAGAGAATTTCTTTGTTGTTGGAGAAAAACCTGAAATTCCAAATTCTTTGAAAATTGCAAAAGAGTTGGTTTGTCTTCAAATGATTATTGAGGAAAAAATTCAACTTCCGATTGATCTTGAAATCGTTAAACTAACCGAAAATCATAACGAAGCTTTATTAAATTTGGTTAATTTAGTACAGCCCGGTTATTTCAAAAACAAAACTTCTTTACTTGGAGATTATTTTGGAATTTTCAAAGACAATCAATTAGTTGCCATTACGGGAGAACGAATGCAAATGGATGCTTTTACAGAAGTTAGCGCCATTATTACACATCCTGATCATACCGGAAAAGGTTATGCAAAACAATTGATTACGCATGTTGTAAATAAAATTTTTGATCAGAATAAAATTCCGTTTCTACATGTTGTTGAAACTAATATTGGCGCCATTAAACTTTACGAAAAACTAGGTTTTGTAACAAGACGTAAAATAAGTTTTTGGAATATTACGAAGTAAATAAGAGGTAAAACATCAGAATAATATTTTTTATATCTTTGCTTCAACAAAATAACTACACAATTCTATGTGAATAAAAATTTCTTTCAGACAATTATAGGTAAGCTGCAAAAGCAGTTTGCTGATTTGTTTATTCTTAAAAGAAAGAAATCATGCTTATTTTACAAAACATTTCATATCTACATGTGAACAGGAATTTGCTGTTCGACAAAATTACTTTTACTGCTAACAATCAGGAAAAAATAGCCTTAATTGGCAACAATGGTGTTGGAAAATCTACACTTTTAAAAATTATTGCGGGCGAATTACAAGCATCAGGAGGTTTGCTTAAAGCTGATGAAAAACCTTATTATGTTCCTCAGATTTTTGGGCAATTTAATCATCTTACAATTGCAGAAGCTTTGCAAATTGATAAGAAACTCAATGCGCTTAAAGAAATACTTGACGGAAATGTAACAGAAGAAAACCTAAATACATTAAACGATGACTGGACTATTGAAGATCGTTGCAATGAAGCGTTAGAATATTGGCAATTAGACAATTTAGATCTGAGTCAAAAATTAGAAACTTTAAGCGGCGGGCAGAAAACTAAAATTTTTCTTGCCGGAATTTCTATTCATCAACCGCAACTTATTTTACTTGATGAACCGAGTAATCATCTCGATTTGACCGCAAGAACATTATTGTATGAATTTATACAAAATACTTCCAGCACTTTACTTATTGTAAGTCATGATAGAAAATTACTGAATCTTTTAACTACAGTTTATGAGCTAAGTAAACACGGAATTACTGTTTATGGTGGAAATTATGATTTTTATGCAGCCCAAAAACAAATAGAAAATAATGCTTTGCACCATGATATTCAGAGTAAAGAAAAAGCTTTGCGAAAGGCTAAAGAAAAAGAACGCGAAACATTAGAGCGACAAAACAAATTAGATTCTCGCGGAGAGAAAAAGCAAAAGAAAGCCGGCGTTTCCAGAATCATGATGAATACGTTGCGCAACAATGCCGAAAATAGTACATCTAAAGCAAAAAATGTTCACGCTGAAAAAATTGGCAGAATTTCGCAAGAACTTCAAAGTTTGCGTTCGGGTTTGCCTGAGATTGATAAAATGAAATTTGGTTTTGATAATGCTGCATTACACAAAGGCAAAATATTATTTACTGCAAAAGATCTTAACTTTGGTTATAACGATCAATTGCTTTGGAAAGAGAATCTGGATTTTCAAATTTTAAGTGGCGAACGTATTACTTTAAAAGGATCAAACGGTTCAGGTAAAACTACTTTAATCAAAATAATTACAGGAAAGTTAATTCCTGAACAAGGAACAATTTACAAAGCCGAATCGAAAACCGTTTATATTGATCAGGATTATTCTTTAATCAACAATCAACTTACGGTTTATGAACAAGCTCAAACATTTAATGTTTCAGCTTTGCAGGAACATGATATAAGAATGAGACTTAACAGGTTTTTATTTTCGCAACACGATCTTGATAAGCTTTGCAGTACTATGAGCGGTGGAGAAAAAATGAGACTAATGCTTTGCTGTTTAACAATAAACAATCAGGCTCCGGATATCATTATTTTAGATGAACCAACCAATAATTTAGACATTCAAAATATTGAAATTTTAACCGCAGCCATTAATGAATATGAAGGTACTTTGATTGTGGTTTCGCACGACGAATCTTTTCTGGAACAAATTGATATTCAAAACACAATCCAATTAAGTAATTAAAAAACAGTATTAATTTTTTAAATTTGTGTAACTCATAAACTTTAAATTTTTTATTATGACCGTTAATAAACAAACTGTTAGAGAATATATGGATGCTTTTAGAGTAACTGATCATCAAAGAATTCTTAATTGTCTTACCGATGATATTGTTTGGGAAATGCCCGGGATTTATCAGCATGTAGGCAAAGAAGCGTTTGATAAGGAAATTGAAAATGAGAATTTTGTTGGAAGTCCGACAATTCAAATTATAAAATTGATTGAAGAAAATAATATTGTAATTGCCGAAGGTGCCGTTCAAGGCGTAATGAAAAATGGTAATATTCTTGACGCCGTTTTTTGCGATGTTTTTGAAATGGAATCTGGCAAAATCAAAAAACTGACTTCATATTTAATGTCAAAAAATGCTCATTTAAAATTTGAATGATATTTAACCGCAAGATTTTATCATCCGATAAAAAGTGATCTCTGCTGTCAGGCTGAGCGAAGTCGAAGCCCCCGCAAAGTGATTTAGTCTACAGGACTTCGACTTCGCTCAGCCTGACAAACTGCAGAAAAAATCTAAAATATAAAATTAACTACCCCAACCAACCATCACGATCTAAACTTCGATACTGAATTGCCTCTGCAATATGCGATGGAATAATTTGTGGCGCAGCATCAAGATCGGCGATTGTTCTGGCAACTTTTAAAATCCTGTCATACGCTCTTGCAGAAAGATTTAAGCGTTCCATAGCTGTTTTTAATAATTGTTTGGATTGTTCGTCGAGTGCGCAAAATTCTCTTATTTGTTTGGTATTCATTTGGGCATTGTAATGAATATTAGGCAATTCTTCAAAACGTATTGACTGAAGTTCACGGGCGGCCGTGACGCGTTTTCGGATTTCTACACTGCTTTCGGCTTTTCTGTCGTCTGATAATTTCTCGAAAGGAACCGGTGTAACTTCAATATGAATATCAATTCGGTCTAATAATGGTCCTGAAATTTTACTCATATAACGTTGCATTTCATGTGGCGAAGAAGTATTTGGCATACTCGGATCGTTAAAAAATCCACTTGGACTTGGGTTCATACTTGCCACCAACATAAACGAAGACGGATAAGTCACCGTAAATTTAGCTCTCGAAATCGTTACTTCACGATCTTCGAGCGGTTGTCTCATAACTTCTAAAACATCGCGTTTAAATTCGGGTAATTCGTCTAAAAATAAAACACCATTATGTGCCATTGATATTTCGCCCGGCTGTGGATAACTTCCTCCTCCTACCAAAGCTACATTCGAAATAGTGTGATGCGGACTTCGAAATGGTCGCTGGTTCATCAAACCTACTTCTTTTAATTTTCCGGCAACACTATGAATTTTAGTGGTTTCTAATGCTTCACGCAATGTCATTGGCGGTAAAATACTTGGTAATCTTTTGGCTAACATTGTTTTTCCTGCTCCGGGCGGACCAATCAAAATAATATTATGTCCGCCTGAAGCTGCAATTTCCATGCAACGCTTAATACTTTCCTGTCCGCGAACATCAGAAAAATCAAATTCAGGAAAATCGAGTGTTTTATAAAATTCGGTTCGAGTATCAATAACCGTAGGTTGTAGTGTTCCTCTTCCGGCAAAAAAATCAATTACTTCTTGAAGATTTTCAACTCCGTAGACATCTAAACCTGCAACAATTGCCGCTTCTTTTACATTTTGCTTTGGAAGAAAAAAGCCTTTAAAACCTTCTTCTTTCGCTTTTATCGCAATTGGCAAAGCTCCGTTTATAGATTGTAAACTTCCGTCTAGTGAAAGCTCTCCCATAATAACAAACTGTTCAACTTCTGGTGCTTTTATCTGATCTGACCCAACCAAAATACCAATTGCTAAAGGTAAATCGTAGGCAGAACCTTCTTTTCGTAAGTCGGCGGGCGCCATATTTATGGTTATTTTTTTACCGGGAAGGCTTAATCCATTATTTTTAAGTGCAGCTGCAATACGAAAACTACTTTCCTTTATGGCATTGTCCGGCAATCCAACTAAATGATAACCAATACCTTTATCCATGTGAACTTCTACAGTAATTGTAGTAGCCTCAACTCCAAAAACTGCGCTTCCGTAAACTTTTACTAACATAAATATTCTTTCATTAAATGTTTTTAAATCTAATGAAAAAATAATTATTTGTAGCTTTTTTAATACAAAATATATTTACTTAAAATCTAAGCCAATTTGATTTCTAATTTCCTCTACAATTTTACTCAAATCCAAACTATTCTGATGCGACCAAAGTTCACTTTCAATTTGGTTATTTCTGATGCATTTATGACATTCTATTGCTTCATGTGCATAACCTTTTCCGAGATTTGGTAAACTAAAAGTGTTTTCTTTTTCATCTTTAATAATAGAATATCCGTCCGCCATAAACCACGGAGAATTAAGTTCAATTCTTCCTTTTGTTCCGCCAATAACAGCTTTCATATCAGATTCTGAAACTATTGAGGCATGCAAAACTGCCTGTGCATCATCATATTGTAAAAGCATTGAAGTTTGTAAATCAATATCGTTTTTATGAAAAATAGATTTTGCTATAATTTCTTTTGGAATTCCGAGCATTATATAAGAGAGAAATAATGGATATACGCCAATATCAAACAAAGCTCCGCCTCCACTCTTTTTATCAAATAATCTGCTTCCTTCCGTTTCATTTCCAATAAAAGCAAAATCTGCTTTTATGTAATTTACTTTGCCGATTTCTCCATTTTCAACTTTAGACAAAACATCCTGAACTGACGGAATAAAACGTGTCCAAAAAGCTTCCATAAAAAACTTATTATGTTTTCCTGAAGCTTCAATCATACGAATGGCATCGTCATAAGAAAGTGCAATTGGTTTTTCGCATAAAACATGTTTCCCGTTTTGCAATGTTTTTATAGATAATTCGGCGTGAGAATTATGTGGAGTTGCAATGTATACAATATCAACTTCGGCATCAGCAAAAAGAGCTTCGTAAGAATCATACGCTTTCGGGCAATTATGCCTTGAAGCAAAGTCGTTTGCATTATCATAATTTCGAGATGCTACGGCAACTAATTCAGCATCTTCGACCAATAATAAATCGGTAGCAAATTGATTAGCAATGTTTCCTAAACCAATAATTCCCCATTTTATTTTTCTCAATTCCATTCTTAAATATTAAATACAAAAAGTGTTAAAACATCAAATATACATCATCATTTAGAAAAGATTAAACAATTTTAGATATTAAATATTCATTTTAAACAGAAAAATATCAATAAAAAAATGTACAGAATGCCTAAAATTCATAATAGTGACAAAAAAATGTTGCCAAATTGTAAATTTTAAGTTCATTTTAACAAATACACGCAAAACATAGGGGGTTAAAATGAAATATTAACAAAAATTAAACATTAGACTCTATTTTTTTTAGGGGTGTTGAATGATTTTATATTTTTATCAAAAATTTAAAACTAAATAACTATGCGAAAAATTATTTTAAGCGTGATACTCATCACGATTTTATTACTATCAATTTTTTCTATCTCATTTATTACTGAATCAAAAACATTAGGTGCTCACGTAGTCGAATTAAAACTTGATACGGGTGACACTGCCTGGATGGTTGTTGCAACCGCTCTTGTATTATTGATGACTCCAGGATTAGGATTTTTCTATGGTGGTATGGTAGGTAAAAAGAATGTAATTAGTACAATGCTTCAAAGTTTTATGGCAATGGTAATTGTTACAGTTCTATGGGTAGTAATTGGATTTGGATTATGTTTTGGACCATCAATTCATGGTTTCATCGGAGATCCTACGTCAAATATATTTTTTCAAGGAGTAAGTGCAAACACTGCTTGGGAATTAGCACCAACAATCCCGATGATACTTTTTGCTTTATTTCAGGCGAAATTTGCAATTATCACTCCGGCATTAATTACGGGAGCTTTTGCTGAACGCGTACGCTTCTGGGCTTACTTATTATTCATGGTTTTATTTATCATATTCATCTATGCACCATTATGTCACATGACTTGGCATCCTGACGGATTGTTCTTCGGATGGGGAGTTCTTGACTTTGCCGGTGGTACTGTTGTACACATGAGTGCTGGTTGGGCTGCATTGGCCGGAGCAATTTTCTTAGGAAAACGTAAAGTACAAAAAGTAAACCCTGCAAGAATTACTTATGTATTATTAGGTACAGGTTTATTATGGTTTGGATGGTTTGGGTTTAATGCAGGTTCTGCTGCCGGAGCCGGAAGTCTTGCTGCTCAGGCTTTAGGAACTACTACAATCGCTGCTGCTTCTGCTGCAATGGCTTGGGTTTTCCTTGACAAAATATTAGGTCACAAATTATCTGCTATGGGTGCTTGTATTGGAGCTGTTGTAGGTTTGGTTGCAATTACACCTGCTGCAGGTTTCGTAAGCATTCCTCACGCTTTAGCAATTGGTATTATAGCTGCTGTAATTAGTAACCTTGTAGTAAGCAAAT
Organism: Flavobacterium sp. LC2016-13; assembly: GCF_009707955.1. Classification (GTDB taxonomy): domain Bacteria; phylum Bacteroidota; class Bacteroidia; order Flavobacteriales; family Flavobacteriaceae; genus Flavobacterium. Next base: position 497,372 of record NZ_WMDQ01000004.1, read on the forward strand.
TCCCTAAAGGGAAAATCGACGATGCTCTTGACGTTTTTGCTTGTCACGGTGTTGGTGGAATGGTAGGAATGTTATTAACTGGAGTTTTTGCTTCTAATACTGTAAATTCAGTTGTTGGTGAACACCAAGGATTAATTTTTGGTGATGCAACTTTATTCTTAACACAATTAAAAGCATTAGTAATTGTTTCAATCTTTGCTTTTGTTGCTTCTTACGCTTTATTCTTTATTGTAAATAAAATTACTCCTCTAAGAGTTACTGAAGAAAAAGAAGAATTAGGATTAGACATCTCTCAACACGGAGAATACCTATAAAAATTAAAATACATACAGATAACTAACACAAACAAAAAAAGCACTCTAGTTTAACTTAGAGTGCTTTTTATTTATTTTAGATTGAAAATTTTAGATTTTAGATTACGCCAATCTCTATATTCTATTCTCTATATTCTATATTCTATAATCTATATTCTATAATCTTGCTTCTATAATCTTTCCTCTTTAAAAAAACTACTTAAAATTTGCAATTCCTTCTTTCAGCCAATTCAGATATTCTTCTGTGCTAACATAACTAATCGTTGGTTTTGAAGTGTGTAAATTCTTTCCTTCCAAATCAGTTAAAACATATAAAGGCTGCGTATTTGTTTTATATTTTGAGATCATAAAATCAGTCCATTTATCGCCAACTGTAATGATTTTATCTCCTGAAGCTGTTACAAATTGTTCTTCTTTCGGCAATTCGCGTTTATCATCTACATAAAGAGAAATTAAAACAACATCATTTTTTAAGATTGGTAAAACCGTTGGATCTGACCAAACATTATTTTCCATTTTTCTGCAATTTACACAAGCATAACCTGTAAAATCAAGCATGATTGGTTTATTGATCGATTTTGCAAACGCTAAACCATCTTCATAATCATGAAAAACCATAATTCCGTGCGGGCCTAATTCTGCTCCTTCCGGCAATCCTTTTATAGATTCTGCACTTCCAATTGAATTACCTGAACCACCAACTCCAAATGGACTTTCGCTGTATGTTGGAGGTGGAGGAAAAGCGCTAATCAATTTTAATGGCGCTCCCCAAAGTCCTGGAATCAAATAAACAGTAAACACAAGCGTAAGCAATCCTAAATACAATCTGCCTACAGAAATATGGTGCAACGGACTATCGTGTGGTAAAGTAATTTTACCAAATAAATACAATGTTAAAGCTGCAAAAATAGCGATCCAGATTGCGATGAAAACTTCTCTTTCAAGAAAATGCAACTGTAAAACCAAATCTGCATTAGATAAAAATTTGAATGCCAAAGCCAGTTCTAAAAACCCTAAAACAACTTTTACGGTGTTCAGCCATCCTCCAGATTTTGGTAATGAATTTAACCAACCCGGGAACATCGCAAACAACATAAACGGTAAAGCCAATGCTAATGAAAAACCCAACATTCCGACAACTGGAGCAATTCCTCCATTTGAAGCTGCTTCAACTAATAAAGTTCCAACAATTGGTCCCGTACAAGAAAATGATACAATTGCCAAAGCCAAAGCCATAAACAATATTCCCACTATTCCGCCTCTGTCAGCTTGCTGATCTACTTTATTTCCCCATGAATTTGGTAACAAAATTTCAAATGCTCCTAAAAATGAAGTAGCAAAAATGATCAATATCACAAAGAAAATTAAATTAAACCAAACATCTGTAGATAAAGCATTTAATGCATCGGCACCAAATATTTTGGTAACAATTAAACCTAAAATCACATAGATAGCGATAATAGAAAATCCGTAGAAAATAGCATTTCTGATTCCTTTTGCCCTGCTTTTACTTTGTTTCGTAAAGAAACTTACTGTCATTGGAATCATTGGGAAAACGCAAGGCGTTAACAATGCTGCAAACCCTGAAATGAATGCTACAAAAAATATTGACCATAAACTTCTTGAAGGTGCAGGCGCAGGAATTTCTTGTTTAGCACTTACTGCAACAACTTCAGTTTTTGAAGATTCTTTTTGAGCCTTATCAACTTTAGCTGTTAAAGTATCAACAGCCAAAGCCGGAACTTTTGTTTCATCTAATTTTGCTTCTGTAATCGTTGGAACAGCATCCATCTTAAATGTTGATGGAATCGAAATCGAGAATTTTTTGCTCGAATTAATACAAACTTCTTTACAAACCTGAAAATCAAAATCAACATCAACCGTTTTTAAATTTGGGTTTATAATGGTGATTTCCTGCTCAATATGCGCTTTTCCTTCAAAAAAGGTTTCATTTACCCCAAAAATATCATTAAAAGCTGTTCTTGTTTTTCCTTCTTTGGCTTTGCCAACCAATTCGTAGTTTCCTTTTTGGTTTTTAAACACAATTTCTAACGGAAGCGGGCCGCCATCCGGAGTAAATTGTGAATACATGTGCCAATCTTTTTCGATTGTTGCATCAAAAATTAAAACAGCATGATTACCGGATTTCTTTTCAATTTTAGCAGTCCATTTTGCAGGCTCTAAAATTTGTGCGTTACCTTTTGCAAAAGCAAATATGAAAAATAACAAAAAAACAATGGTTTTATTCCAAACACTTTTTGATGTTATCGTTTGACGGGATTGAGTAAAGTTCATTATTGTAATTCTATTTTAAGTATTCTATTTGTAGTATTTTCGATTTTAAAACGTTCGTCTTGCCTGATTCCTACAACCCAAACAATCTGGTTATCAGAACACAAAATCCATGTTTTTTCTTTTTCAATCAAAGATAATTTTTCATCTTTAAAAAGTTTGCTTACTTTTTTTGACTTACCATTCATTCCAAAAGGATTAAAAACATCCCCTTCATTCCATTTACGTAAAACTAAAGGAAACCGGATTTTTTCAGCGTCAACAAAGATAGCTTTATTTGAATCTATTGTAATGTCGTCTACTTGACAAAGCTTCAAATTTAAGGGAAAATTAACTTCTTTATCATTTTCATTAATTTCAAATTCTTCCTTTTCTGATATTTCAGAAATTGGACTTAAAATCAACGTATTTCTGTTTTTTAATAATCTAAATTCAGTCGAAAACACTTGCTTTCCGGATTGTCCATCAACTAAATCATAAATATCGTTCCAGGCCACAAAGCCAAATTCGTTGAGCCATTGGTACAAATACGATTTATAATTGGGTAATTTTTGAAGTTGATTTAAATCGAAATGAATGTCATTCCCCTCTTCTTTCGCCACTTGCTGATAAATCATAATCGATGCATCTTCAACCATTTCCTGCGATTCCTGCAAATAAGATTGTGTATTTTGAAAAGCATTCAAAAAATTTGGATTGATTTCTTTTAAAATCGGAACCAAATCATGACGGATTTTATTTCGCAAATATTTATTCGATGCATTACTGCTGTCTTCTCTCCATTCTATATTATTTTCCGTCGCATATTTTAGGATTTCTTCTCTTGAAAAAGGCAAAAGTGGACGAATGATTTTATCATTTTGTTCCGGAATTCCGGTTAATCCATCTAAACCCGTTCCGCGAGTTAAATTGATAATGAATGTTTCCAGATTATCATCGGCATGATGCGCCGTTAAAATATAATCGAAGTTTTTAGTTTCTAAAAGCTCATAAAACCAGCTATAGCGAAGTTCGCGAGCCGCAACCTGAGTCGAAAGTTTATAATCTTTAGCAAAAGCTTCGGTATCAAATTGAGTAGTAAAAACAGGAATATTATTTTGTTCGCAGTAATTTTGAATAAAATCCTGATCGCCAAAACTTTCTAATCCACGTAATTGAAAATTGCAATGCAAAACCGCAATTTCGTATTGCAACTGATGCAGTAAATGCAACAAAACCATACTGTCTAATCCGCCACTTACAGCCAAAAAAAGTTTTTGCTCTTCCAGAAAAGGAAATCTTGAAGCGATATGATTTTGAAATTTTGAAAGCATTTGATAAATGTAAAGATTATATTTTATCTATTTTTAAATGAAATGTTAAGCGTTAATTTTTTTTTTCGCAGATTCTGCAGATTGAGCAGATTTTTTTTTCCACAGATTAAAATAATTTGCACAGATTTTTTATAAGAATTTCACGCAGATTTAAAAAGATTTAAGCAGATTCCCGCAAATTAATTTTAATAAAAATCTATTTAAATCTGCAGAATCTGCGTGAAACAAAATCCTTTTAATATTGTAATCTGTGGCTCATATTTTTACTGCAAAACTTCACGCATTGCTTTAGCTTTTAGCAAACATTCTTCATATTCTTTTTCAGGAACAGATTGTGCTGTAATGGCACTTCCAACAGAAAATGAAACATATTGATTTTCCTGATTATACAAAATGCTTCTTATCACTACATTAAAATCAAAATCACCTTCGGGCGTAAAATATCCAACTGCACCGCTATATAAACCTCTTTTGGTTTCTTCCAGATTTTCAATAATTTTCATAACTGAAATCTTTGGCGCTCCGGTCATGCTTCCCATTGGGAAAGTTGTTTTTAAAACATCTATTGGCGAATATTGCGAATCTAATTTTGATGTTATCGTCGAAATCATTTGATGTACCTGCAAAAAAGAATAAATCTTGCAAAGCTCTACTACTTCTACCGAACCTTTTTGTGCTGTATGCGACAAATCATTTCGAACCAAATCTGTAATCATGATATTTTCGGCTCTTTCTTTTGAATCTGATTCCAAAAATTGCTTTGATTTTTCGTCTTCATTTGGGTCTGAAAATCGTTTTGAAGTTCCTTTTATTGGTTGAGAAATTAAGGTCTCTCCCACTTTTTTCAAATAACGTTCCGGTGAAGCTGAAAGCAGATATTGTTTATGATTTTTAAAGAAAACCGAGAACGGTGCTTGTGAAATTTCATTCAGTTTTTGAAATTTTTCCAATGGATTAATTATTGCATTTTCGGCAAAAAATTCCATACAAAAATTAGCTTCATACATATCGCCTTTATGAATATGTTCAAGCATTTTTGTTACTTTTTCTACATACAATTCTTTTGAAATACGTTGTTGCACTTCGACTTCGCTCAGTGTGACAAACGGCTCAAAATGACTTTTGGTTATTTCATCAAAATCTTCTTCAACCTCATCATCACAAAGCAATAAATATTGAATTTCAAGCTGATTTTCTTTCAGAATGAATATTTTTTTAGGCTGAAAGAAAAACAAATCCGGAAACTCTAATCCATCAAAATTAGAAGATTTAAGTGGTTCAACATCATTTTTTAAATCGTATGTCAAATAACCAAAAAGCCAGTCTTTAGTAGTTTGCTGATATTGTTTTAAATCCTCAAAAGCATTATGAAAATCGGTTTTTAAAGACGTAAAAGCATCAACGGCCAAAGTAAAATTGAAGCTTGAATATTCTTGCGGATATGAATTGCTATCCAAAAAAACGACTTCACGAAATTGCTGTGCCCAAATTAGAAGTTGTTGTTTAAACTGCTCTGGATTTGAAATATGTTTATGAATGGAAACTCTCAAAAAAGTATAAATTTTAGAATTCAAAATTACGACAAAAAAAATCCTTCAATAAAATAATCCCAAAAAATTATTGGCACACTTTTTAGTATATCGAATTAACATAAATACTAAAAATTATTTATCATTTATTAATCAAATTTCTAAAAACTTTATGAAAACAATCGCAAAAGTAGGTTTTACTACGTTATTAATCATCGCATTACTATTTTCTTGCAAAAAAGCTGATAATGCTTCGGGCGAAGCAACTGCAGATTATGCAACTACAACAGACAGTACTGCTGTATCTTCATCGGCAGCGGTCGAGAAAAAAGATAGCAAGCAAAAATTTATCCGAACTGCTGATATAAAATTCAAGGTTAAAAACGTCGTCAAATCTACTTATGCAATTGAAAACGCTGTTCAAAAATTTGGAGGTTATGTTACTTATACTAATTTACAAAGTAATATTCACGATCAGATAAAAACCAAAATTAGTCAGGACAGTACTTTAGAAACTACTAAATTTTCGGTAGAAAATAATATTACGATTCGCGTACCCAATACCCAACTTGATACTGTAATTAAAACTATTGCCAAACAAATTGATTTTCTGGATTTTAGAATTATCAAAGCTGATGATGTTTCTTTGAAATTATTATCGAATCAGCTTTCTCAAAAAAGAGGTGTTGTGAATGAAAAAAGAATTGAAAAAGCGATTGATACAAAAGGTAAAAAAATAAATGATATTGTAGAAGCAGAAAATACTTTGGCCAACCAAAAAGAAGCCAATGATAATCGAACAATCGATAATTTATCATTACAGGATCAGGTTAATTTTAGCACCATTACTTTGCAGCTTTACCAAAATGAAACGATCAGACAGGAAATGACTGAAGGAGAAAAAGATAGTGCCGCATATAAACCTAATTTAGGCATTCAGATTATTGATGCTTTAAAAAGCGGCTGGTATATTCTGGAAGCAATCTTTGTTTTTTTATTGAATTTATGGCCATTTATAGTGATTGGTATAACTGGATATATTCTTTATAAAAAATATGTCAAAAAACAGTAAAACTGTTAATATAGTAGCAATTTAATAAGAAAAAATTCATTATATTTGATATAGTATTAAATTAATCCCATAATAGGATAACGTTGATTATCGAATTCTTAATTAAATGGCCTTAAAAAACGGATTTCATTTTGGTAGAGAATTCAAATTGTAATGTTTATAAGCAAATAATTTATATTTTTTAACCTATTAAAATCCTAGTATTATGAAAATTGCTACCATTATTGTCCGCGTTTTGATTGGCCTATTATTACTTTTTGCTTCCATTAGTTTCTTTTTTAAACTAGCTCCGGAACCAGAAGTAACAGGAAATTTTAAAGCTTTTAATATGGGCTTAGTTGCATCAACTTATTTATTGCCATTAGCAAAAACAGTAGAATTGCTTTGCGGAATTGCATTTATAACGGGTAGATTTGTAACATTGGCCAATATTTTGATCTTACCAATTACAATCAATATTTTGTTTATTAATTATTTTATGGCTCCGGAAGGTTTGCCAATAGCGGCATTGTTATTCGCTGCTAATTTATTTTTGATTTACAGATATTGGGATAATTATAGAAGTCTTTTCAGACCATAAAAGTATCATTATAAAATAAAAGAACCCGACAGATATAAAAATCTGTCGGGTTTTTGTTTAATTTGTTTTATTGTGCTCTACCCAAACAAGGTCTGATATATTATAACCTATTTCCTGAGCTTTTATTAGGTATTCTGCTTTGATACTTTCAGGAATTGTAGTTTCTCTCGAAAGTATCCACATATATTTTAAGTTCTCACCAACTACAAGTGCATACTTATAATCTTTATCAACGGCAATTACATTATATCCTGAATAAAAAGGACCAAAAAATGAGACCTTAAGCATACCAACATTGTCCTTTTTGACGAACTTGGCTTTCCCGATGCTTTCTTCCCATTTGTCTTTTTTGACATTATAGCCCTTATTATCAACTTTTATAGTGCCGTCATCATTTGCAGTATAATTTGCCGTGACGTTATTGAGTCCTTTTTCGTATTTAAAATCTAATCTTGCTATTTCAAACCATTTTCCCAAATACTTTGCTTTATCAAAACTATTGACTGCATTTGCTTTTTTGGGAATCGTTGAACCGCAAGAAGAGTAAAGTGCGATCGCAATTCCTGCTCCAATTAAAGCAGGAGCTACATGTCTATTTTTCATGATGTTAACTTTTTATATAAGTAAAGATAGCATCGTAATAGTACATCTAATTTACAAAATTATTTTTGATTTTTATATTTTAAAGAGGAGAAAATAATTAAAAATAAAAAAAACCGTTAGTCCCAAAGGTTCGGGATAATTCTAACGGTCTTTGAATATATACTTGACGTAGATTATACGTGCAATGCTCTATCATCTGTAGCTGCTAATGCAGCTTCTTTTACAGCTTCTGCAAAAGTTGGGTGTGCGTGGCTCATTCTTGAAATATCTTCAGCAGATGCTTTAAATTCCATTGCTGTAACAGCTTCTGCGATTAAATCTGCTGTACGGGCTCCAATCATGTGAACTCCTAAAACTTCATCAGTTTTAGCATCTGCAATGATTTTTACGAATCCGTCAAGATCTCCACTTGCTCTTGCACGTCCTAAAGCTTTAAAAGGAAAACTTCCTACTTTATATTCAGTTCCAGAAGCTTTTACCTGCTCTTCAGTTTGTCCAACTGCTGCAACTTCCGGCCAAGTGTAAACTACACCAGGAATTAAGTTATAATCGATATGTGGTTTTTGACCTGCTAAGATCTCAGCAACCATAGTTCCTTCTTCTTCTGCTTTGTGTGCTAACATTGCTCCACGGACAACATCACCAATTGCATAGATATTTGGAACGTTAGTTTGTAAATGATCGTTTACTTCTACTTGTCCTCTGTCTGAAATTTTTACTCCTGCTTTGTCAGCATTTAATCCGTCTGTATAAGGACGACGACCAACAGAAACTAATGAATAATCTCCTTCAAGAGTGATTGTTTCTCCTTTTGCGTTTTCAGCCTGAACTACAACAGCATCGCCGTTTCTTTCTACTGATTTTACTTTGTGAGAAACGTAGAATTTCATTCCTTGTTTTTTCAATACTTTAGTCAATTCTTTAGACAAAGAACTATCCATTCCAGGAATAATTCTGTCCATGAATTCTACCACAGAAACTTGTGCTCCTAAACGTAGGTAAACTTGTCCAAGTTCGATTCCGATAACTCCACCACCAATAATTACTAAGTGTTTTGGAACTTCTTTTAAAGCCAAAGCTTCTGTAGAAGTGATGATTCTTTCTTTATCAATTTTGATGAAAGGCAAAGAAGATGGTTTTGAACCTGTAGCAATTACAGAATATTTTGCTTCGATAGTTTCTGATGTTCCGTCAGCTTTTGCAACTGCAATGTGGGTTGCATCTACGAAAGATCCTAAACCGTTAAAAACAGTGATTTTATTTTTATCCATTAAGTAGTTGATTCCACCTACGGTTTGATCTACAACTGCTTGCTTGCGTGCGATCATTTTCTCTAAATTGATTTTTACATCTCCAGAAACTTCGATTCCGTGATCTGCAAAATGAGCAATTTCTGAATAATGATGAGAAGAAGATAATAATGCTTTTGAAGGAATACAACCTACGTTAAGGCAAGTTCCGCCCAAAGAGCTATACTTTTCTACAATTGCTGTTTTGAAACCTAATTGTGCGCAACGAATTGCTGATACATATCCTCCAGGACCTGAACCTATAATGACTACGTCAAATGAACTCATAGTATTTTGTTTTTATTTTAGCGGTTACAAAATTAAGGAATAAAGTTTTGTTTAAAGTTTAAATTACAATGTTTTTTGTGTGAAATTTTGGGTGGGAGTTTTATGGCAAAATGCGCTAAGATTTACGGAAAGGTTTGCATTTTTTTTATTCAATAGACTGAAATTTTGCTTGAAAAGTCGTAAAGCTTGTCATCCTGAGGAACGAAGGATCGCACAAGGAATTCCGTAAGCTGAATCGCCAATCTTTATCGAGTTACGCGTGTGATCCTTCGTTCCTCAGGATGACAAAAAACACTTTGCGACTTCGCGTCTTTGCAAAATTAAAACCTTTGAACCTTTCCTTCTCTGAACCTCTGAACCTTCTAAAAACCAATAATAGTAGAATTCTTTACCTCACTAATCATAAACATACTTTGCGTACTTCCAATATGTTGTAAACTTGTGAGTTTTGTTACCAGAAACTCTCTATAAGCTTCCATATCTTTTACCAGAACTTTTAAAATATAATCGTAATCACCGCTTACGTGATGGCATTCTAAAACTTCGTTGAGTTTTATGACTTCGCTTTCGAATTTGGTTAGGAATTCTTTGGTATGCTGAATAAGTTTTAAATGACAGAAAACAACAAAACCTTTTTCGATTTTAGTTTTATCAACGAGTGCTACATAGTTTTTTATGATTCCTTCTCTTTCTAACTTTTTGATTCTTTCATAAACTGCTGTTACCGAAAGATTGAGTTTTAAGGATAATTCTTTGGTTGTTTTTTTACTGTCGGTTTGTAATAAAACCAAGAGTTTTTTGTCAGTGGCATCTAAAGTCATGGTTTCTGTTTGTTGTTTTTGGTTCGTTGCTGAAATGAAAGAAAATCTATTGAATTATACTTTATGTTTCAAATTTAGATTAAAATTCACAAATAATACATTTTTATAGTTTTAAAATCTAATTATAGACTTTATGGTTGATTAATTTTCTAAATAGCTCTTATTTTGAATAGAATTTCTTTTGAAAACGAGAGTCTTAGCCCTGATAGAAGTGGAAAGCCCGGAGTAAAAAAGGCAAAAGTTTCTTGGTCTAAAAAAGCGACCAGCGGAAGCTCTTTTTAGAACATTAGAAACTTTGCCTTTTTTATGAGGACTTGAAACGGATAGCAGGAAATAGCTCTTAAAAAAAATGTTTCAGGTCTAAAGTTTCAGGTTGTTGGAACCTGAAACCTGAAACTTGAAACAAAACAAACAAAAACTAATTATATGAAAGACTTTAACCCAGCAGATAAAATTCAGGATTTGCAGTACTTTGGTGAATTTGGCGGTGTGAATCCGTCGATTTCTGATTCTTCGACTTATACTTTTCTTTCGGCGAAAACGATGTTCGATACTTTTGAAGGTAATATGGAAGGCTGTTATTTGTATTCGCGTCATTCGTCGCCAAGTAATTTATATTTAGATCAGGCTTTGGCAGCGATGGAAGGAACTGAAACGGCAAATGTTTCGGCTTCGGGAATGGGAGCAATTACACCTACTCTATTGCAGCTTTGCGGTGCTGGTGATCACATTGTTTCGAGCCGAACAATTTATGGCGGAACTTATGCTTTTTTGAAGAATTTTACGCCTCGATTCGGAATTGAAACGAGCTTTGTTGACATTACAAAACTAGATGTTGTTGAAGCGGCAATTACTCCAAAAACAAAAGTTTTGTATTGTGAAACGGTTAGTAATCCGTTATTGGAAGTTGCTGATATTGCCGGTTTGGCTAAAATTGCTAAAAAGCATAATTTGAAATTGGTTGTCGATAATACTTTTTCGCCTTTGTCTGTTTCTCCTGCAAAATTAGGCGCTGATATCGTAATTCATAGTTTAACGAAATACATTAACGGAAGCAGCGATACGGTTGGCGGCGTGACTTGTGCTTCTAAGGAATTTATCAATTCTTTGAAAAATGTAAACTCCGGAGCAAGTATGCTTTTGGGACCAACAATGGATAGTTTGCGTTCGGCAAGTGTGATGAAAAATCTGCGCACGCTTCATATAAGAATTAAACAACATAGCCATAATGCTCATTTCCTGGCTGATCAATTTGAAGCTGATGGTTTAAAAACGGTTTATCCGGGATTAAAAAGTCACCCGAGTCATGAACTTTATAAAACAATGATTAATCCGGAATATGGTTTTGGCGGAATGTTGACAATTGACGTTGGAACTTTAGAAAAAGCAAATGAATTGATGGAATTAATGCAAGCCAGAAATTTAGGTTATTTGGCCGTAAGTTTAGGTTTTTATAAAACGTTGTTTAGCGCGCCGGGAACTTCAACTTCTAGTGAAATTCCGCTTGAAGAACAAAAAGAAATGGGATTGACTGATGGTTTGATTCGTTTTTCGATTGGATTAGACAATGATATTCAACGTACTTATGAAATGATGAAACAATGCATGATTGAGCTTGGGATTTTGAATATAAATTCTACAAGGATTCGCAAAGACGTTTTCGCAGAGATTCGCTAAGTTTTTTTTTAATATTCCAAACTAAAAGCGTTTCTGTTTGTCATCCTGACGGAGGAAGGATCACACTAGAAGCTCCGTATACAAAATCGCCAATCTTTGTCGAGTTACGTGTGTGATCCTTCGTTCCTCAGGATGACAAAAATGAGATAATAAAAAAGCCGTTTTGAATTGTTCAAAACGGCTTTCCCATTTATAATTTATAATTCACAATTAATAATTATCTAAGTTTAGCTTGCTATTTTTTCTACTATAAGTAAAGTAAATAAACAAACCGATTAATAGCCAGATTGTAAAGTAAATCCAGTTCCAAACGCTTAATTCAGCCATCATATAAAGGCAGCAAATAAGTCCTAAAAGCGGAATTAAAGACAAGTTTTTTCTGAAAGCCCAAACGGCTAATCCAACCAAAACGAATAAGAATATCCACATTGGAATTTTATGTTTGAATAAGCTGAAACCTGATTCGTATTTTGATGCATCATCAATAGGTAAACCTTTTACAACCTCAGCATATTTAGCTTCATCATCTTGATATTGACCTAATAAATGTTCTAAATCTGATGTTTCGGCAGTTTTATTATTTACTTCGATGCTTTCTAAATAATTAAAAACCTTCGTAGATTCTTCTTTATCTAAAGATGTAATAATTGTCGTTGCATCGTTTGTTTGTGCTTCGTTATTTATAAAAGCCATTGTCGCTTTATTATTAAAAGCAAAAGCATAATACAATCCGGCGATCATTAAAACGGGCATTATAAATTTTGAATTTACATAAGGCGTTTTGAATTTTCCTCTAGGAATTTCTGGTTTGTTTTGTAAAACCAAAACTCCCGCACAAACCAATACAAAGGCAAATAAAGTTCCGATACTGCATAAATCAGTTACCATTGTCAGATTTAAAAACAATGCCGGAATCGCAACCACAAAACCGGTTACAATTGTAGCAAAAGATGGTGTTTTGAATTTTGGATGTACCGTAGAAAATTTCTTTGGCAATAAACCATCACGGCTCATACTCATCCAGATACGCGGTTGTCCCATTTGAAAAACCAATAAAACGCTCGCCATAGCGATTACCGCACTTACGGCAATAATTCCAGACATCCATTTTAGGTCTAATTTATCAAAAACAAATGCCAGAGGATCTCCAACATTCAATTCGTTATAACGCACCATTCCGGTTAAAACCAACGCAATGGCAATATATAAAATAGTACAAATGATAATTGCCCACATCATTCCGCGTGGTAAATCACGTTGCGGATTTTTACATTCTTCTGCCGTTGTAGAAATGGCATCAAAACCAATATAAGCGAAGAAAACGGCTGAAACTCCTTTTAAAACTCCACTTACACCATTTGGCGCAAACGGATCCCAATTGGCAGTATCTACATAAAATACTCCAACAGCAATTACTAAAAGTACGATGCAAAGTTTTACAACTACCATGACATTACTCGCATTACGAGATTCTTTCATTCCTCTGTAAACCAAAGCTGTAATTAAAATAATAATAAACAATGCCGGTAAATCAGCCACAAAATGGAAAGAACCAATTGTTGGCGCTGTTGTCCAGGCTGTATATGCTGCTTGCAATGAAGCTCCTAAATTTTCGAATGATTTTCCGCCCTGCATTAAAGCTGTGGCATCTTTAAATCCGTTTGAAGCTGTTAAATAATCCATCTGAATCCATTGTGGGAGATGAATTCCGCCACTCTGGAGCAGTCCTGTAAAATAATCACTCCACGATATGGCTACCGTTATATTTCCTACGGCATATTCCATGATTAAAGCCCAGCCAATAATCCAGGCAATAATCTCTCCAAAAGCTACATACGAGTATGTATAAGCACTTCCTGAAACCGGAACCATCGAAGCAAATTCTGCGTAAGCAAAAGCGGCAAAACTACAGGCTAATGCAGTAAATAAAAACAAAAAAATAACAGCTGGTCCGCCGTCAGCACTGGCTTTTCCGATAGTACTAAAAATTCCTGCTCCAACAATCGCCGCGATTCCAAATGCAGTTAAATCTCTTGTGGTTAAATGCTTTCCTAATGCATTATGACCATCTGCTTCGTTTTTCGCAACTTGTTTAAGAATATCTTGTACCGTTTTTTTTCGGAATAAACCTGATAATGCCATATGTGGTTTTGCTTTTATAAATTAATATATTTAAGTCTTTGTGGTTTTATTTTGCAAATAATGCAAAAATTATCCTGATTTCAAATATATAAAACGATTTTGTTTTATGGGTGATTTTTGGTGGTGTATTTTTGAACACGGATTTATACGATTTTTTTGTTTCATGCAGATTTGGCAGATTGAGTAGATTTATTTTTGAGATTAATTATAAAAAATCTGCGCGCATCTGCTTAAATCTTTTTTAAATCTGCGTGAAACAAATAATTTATAATCTGTTACTAAGTTTTAAACAAAAAAAATCCGTTTTCATCCGCGTTTTCATGAAGTGAATCCGTATAATCCGTGTACTATTCTCATTTTAAGCAGCTTTTCAAAATACTTACCGGATGTTGTGCTTCTCTGCTTGTACCGTCAAAAATTTGATGGCGACAACTAGTTCCTGCTGCGGCGATTTTTACGTTTTCTGCAGTTGCACGTACTTTTGGGAATAATGTATCTTCTCCCATTTGCATACTAACCTGATAATGTTCTTTTTCGTAACCAAAAGATCCTGCCATTCCACAACAACCCGAATTATAAATTGTAACCGTATTATTCTTTGGTAAATTCAGCATGGCAAAAGTTGCTTCAACAGAACTCAATGATTTCTGGTGACAATGTCCGTGAATTTTGATTTCTTTCTTTTCTTCCAAAAATGAATCTGGTGTTATTTTACCGTCGATGATTTCTTTTTTAAAGAATTCTTCAATCGTAAAAGTGTTCTGAGATATTTTTTCAGCATTTTCTTTATCCGAAGCCAATCTCAAATATTCATCTCTAAAGGTTAGAATTGCCGAAGGTTCAATTCCAATTAAAGGCGTGTTGCTTGAAATTAAATCCTTAAAAATGCCAATATTAATATCCGTTATTTTCTTCGCTTCTTCAAGAAAACCTTTCGACAAATAGGTTCTTCCGCTTTCTTCGTGATCTACAACAACTACTTCGTAGCCTAATTTGTTTAATAATTCAAAAGCGTCAATTCCGATATTTACGTCATAATAATTCGTGAATTCATCATTAAACAAATAGACTTTTCCATTCGGAAAACTATTTTGTTGTGATTTATGATTTTGATACCATTTTTTAAAAGTCCTTTTCGCCAAAAGCGGAACTTGTCTTTCCGACGCAATTCCCATGCTTTTTTTAACAAGCGATTGGTTCGAAATAAAATTGGTAATCGACGGAAACAAACTTCCCATTTTATTGAGTTTCGCGTTATGCGCAAAAATCTTATTTCGGGTCGAAAATCCGTTTGCTTTTTGGTATTGGTATAAAAACTCTGCTTTAAGAGTTGCAACGTCTACATTACTCGGACATTCGCTTGCACAGGCTTTACAGCTTACACACAACTCAAAAACTTCGTATAATTCTTTCTGGTCAAACTTATTTTCTTTCTCAGAATATGTCAAATATTCACGCAATGCGTTGGCTCTCGCACGCGTTGTTTCTTTTTCGTTTTTGGTTGCACGATAACTCGGACACATCGCTCCTCCTGCCGATGGTAATTTACGGCAATCGCCAGATCCGTTACATTTTTCGGCAGCGCGTAGAATTCCTAAACTGTCTGAGAAATCCTGAAACGTTTTAATATCCGGTTCTACCCTTCCTGAAATTACACGATGGTTTTCGTCCATTTTTAAAGCGTTTACAATCTTCCCGATATTCAAAACCGAATTCGGGTCAAACGCTAATTTGATTCTTTTCAGCAATTCATAATTCGTTTCGCCAATCATAAACGGAATAAATTCTCCACGCACAATTCCGTCGCCGTGTTCACCGCTTAACGAACCTCTGTATTTCTTCACCAAAATCGCCACATCGGTCGCAATGGTTCTGAATAATTTTAAGTCAGAAGTTTTCTTCAAATTCAAAACCGGACGCAAATGCAGTTCGCCCGCACCCGCATGCGCGTAGTAAATTGCGCCTTGTCCGTGACGCAACATCATGGCCGAAAACTCAGCAATATAAGCCGGTAAATCGCTCAATTCAACCGCAGTATCTTCAATAGAATCGGCTGCTTTATCGTCGCCAACAATACTTCCTAAAAGTCCGAGACCGGCTTTTCTAAGTTCATTTACTTTCTCGATATCCGCACCGTAAATTTTTACAAGTGCGTAACCAAAGTTGTTTTTCTCTAAATCGGCAACTAATGCATTCGCCTGATTTTCGGCATCTTCTGCATCATGCGAAGCTACTTCAAACATCATAATCGCTTTTGGTTCTCCAACCAAAAAGAATCTGTTTTTAATGTGCTCACGATTCGTTTTCGTACAATCTAAAATCGTATCGTCGATCATTTCGCAAGTATACAAATGATGTTTCATTGCCACTACAACAGATTCAAGCGATTCCTGAATACTATGATAATGCGCCACAACCATAATATTATGAGTTGGCGGCAAATCGTCTACTTTTAATGTGATTTCGGTTGTAAAAACCAACGTTCCTTCGCTTCCGCAAAGCAGTTTCCCTAAGTTAATTGTTGGTTCTGTTCCGCCAAACAAATCCGATTTCAACAGAATATCAACGGCATATCCTGTATTTCTTCTGTGAATTTCCGGTTTCGGAAACTCTTTTATAATTTCTTCCTGCGTTGCCTTAACCGAAAGTTCGTCGTAAAGGCTTTTGTATATTTTATTTTCTAAAGAATCACCTTTGGTTTTTTCGATAAATTCTGCCGAAGTCAGTTCTTTAAAAACTACTTCAGAACCGTCGCTCAAAATCCCTTTTATCTCTACAATTTTATCGCGCGTAACACCGTAACGAATCGAAGTCGTTCCCGAAGAATTATTTCCCACCATTCCGCCAATCATACAACGGTTTGAAGTCGAAGTATTAGGTCCGAAAAATACATTGTGCGGTTTCAGGAATAAATTCAGTTCATCACGAATTACGCCTGGCTGCACCGTAACCGTTTTTTTTATCGGGTCAAAATTCAGGATTTTGGTAAAGTTTTTCGAAACATCAACTACAATTCCGTCGCCAACCGTTTGTCCGGCAAGAGAAGTTCCGGCCGTTCTTGGCGTAATCGAAATATCATGCTGCGCCGCAAACCTGATCAGTTTACTAATATCTGCTATCGTTTTAGGCACGGCAACCGCTTTTGGTTTAATCCTGTACACCGAAGCGTCAGTCGAATAAAGCGTTTTATGAAGATCATCGTATAAAAGTGTTCCTTCTAACGAATCTGATAATTGTTCTAAATCCTTAAGTATTGACATTATTTATGACCTGAAAATGAATTACAAAAATAGTTTTTTTTTAGGTTCAGAGGTGCAAAGGTTCAAAGGTTCTAAGCTTTTCTTTTTCGAAATTTGAGATTTGGAATTTAAAAATATATATTTGAGTTATAAACTCATAAATCTATGAAACCGGACAGAATTTACTTTTTAGCAAATCCTTACCCAAATGGTTATTCGCAAAAACATCAACTTTCTTTTAAACCCGTTTCTAAGATTTTGAAGAATATTATTCTAATTTTTCTTTTACTATTTATAAGCTGCAAAGAATCTGAAAAAGAAAAAACGACTAACATTAATCTTAATCGTAGTATTACAAAAAAAACTATTTCAAACAAATGGTACGGAACTTATTCATTCGCACTAAATGAAGATAGCGAAGACTGGAGAGATGCACATTACCTATCTATAGTAATTAATAAAGATTCTGTACTATATTCAGCCGAAGGATATCAATTGTATCATTCTTATAATCTTTCTGCTATTGAAAACAACAATACTTTAAAATTAACTTTTAAGAAAAGCTATAATAATACTGATAGTTGGGCTTTAGAAAAAACTAAAGATTTTGGAGTTTTAACGCTAAAAAATAATGCCTATATCTGGGAAAGTCCATTCATTGATACGTGCTTTAATGATGCAAAAACAAAAAAATATATTTTGAAGAAAACTTAAAATGAGTTAGCATATAAAAAGTACCCGAGCCCTTTTAAAAATGAAATTAAAAAACTTAGTTTTTATTAGGAGCTATTTCCTGTTATGCTTCAGATTTCAAAAGAAGATTTATTTTTTTACAAATTTCTATTCGTTATTTCTCCAATCTCATTAAACATAACACACGGAAATTGAACTCCGGCATATTTGCCAAATTCTGAATAATCAAAATCAAGAACTTTTTTTCCTTGCATTAAATATAATAAAACCCTGTTATCAGGCAATAAAAACCACACAGAACTATCTTTATTTGAGTTAGTTAATTCAAAAAATATTGCTTTTTCTATAAACTTTTGATCAAATCTGTAATTACAACCACAATCATTTCTTTTTGATGTTTCTATGGCCTTATTAATATCAAAAGTTGGTGTGATGTTATTTACTGCGTACCAATTTAAGCTTTTTACATACTCATCGTGTTTTTTCCATCCTGTCGAATTTTTATTTACACCATCGATATTATATTCATTTACTGTATTGTTATTAGTATAATAAATATCAAGTTTTAAATTTGGATCGTTTTTTAAGCTTTCTCTAATGAATTTTATTGACTGAACTCTTTTTACAATTTCCTGATAATCCGATTTTATTGAATCTCTGGAATAAATTGAATTTCCCTCCTTTAATGCTAAAAATTGAAGATAAACATTCGGGAGCATTTTATCGTTTTTCAATGTTATCCTGAAAGTTTTTTTCTTGTACCCAATATATCTTCCAAAACCCAAAACTTCTTCAAAAGATAAAACATCAAAATCTGTTTTTAATTCATTTATTTCTTTCAAATATGTATAAGCTGATAGTGCATAAAGTGCCTGATTATTATTTCTGATTATTTTATTGACTAAATATTTCAACAATTTATTTCCCTCAAGTGGAGGTTTTATTTTAGATTCTATATCTAAAACTTTGTCTAATATTTTTTGAATTTCAAAATTATAAATCAAGTCTTTATTATCATCTTCAAAAGGTATTGCATAACTCCAAACAAACTTTCTCGATTTAAAAGTGTTTTTAGACCACGAATTTTTAAAAACCTCAACTACAAATTGACTTCGATATGAATTGTGCATGGTATAACAACAGCCATTAGACAAATACTCATTAATTTCCTTTTTATATAAATCTATGTTTTTTAAAACTTTAAAAATGTATTCTTTTTGCTCCTTATTCCACGCAATTTTATATTCATTATTGTAAAAACTCAATAATTTTTCAGGATTATTCCTGATGTAATTAGTATCAATTTTAAATTTTGATAATAATTGTGTTGTATCATCAACTTTCTGTAGTTCTACCAATAAATTCTGGATTGTTTTTTGGTTTTTAATAACCTTCTTTTCTATTTTATATTCCTTTTCAGTGCCGTCATATTGATTAACATAGGTAATTCTAGAAATTACTATTTTTTCAGTCAGATCCTGAGATTTCGCTGAAAAGGAAATTATCAATAATAGTAGAAGGATTATTTTATTCATTTTTAAAATATCATATTAACTAATCTCTTTATAACTTCAAAACAAAAGCTATTATTCCAAATCCTGCAATAATATAAACTCGCCAACTACGCATTTTAGTAATTGAATCCATTTCTAAATTTTGTTCCTCCAACTTCTTAGATTCTCTAATATCTCCTGATCTTATCCACCAAATTAATAATGCAAATAATAAAATTCCACCAATTAGAACAAAAATGTTTTCGTGTCGTATATATTTCATTTATTCAATATTCTCTTTTGTAAAAATAACGCTTTATATTTACCATTCAGATACTGTTTTCTTGAAACTAATAATATTTTTTTTGCCTTAAAATATAATAATTTTCTTACTTAAAATATTTTTTTGATATCTTTACAATCCTAAACACAAAGAAAAATGATATCAAAAAAGCTTTTGCCCGTGCGGTATGGTGGCGGTATTGGAAACAACTGCAACGCACTTTGTGGCGTAGGACACCTTAGCTGTGCGGGTTCTTTTCCTAAACACAAGATTATGAGTACCAATACCCTTTCAAAAGAAGCTGAAACCAGGCTTATGACTTTTTTCAACAACACAGTAACGCCAGAACAAATGGCAAAAGCAATAAGACAAGTAAATTATATACTCGCTTTAGGACTTATCAGGGAACACGAAACCAATCAACTAGAAATAATCAAACTAGAAAATAGTTTTTATTGGCTGAATGAATTAGCGGAGATTTTAAATCCTTATTTGGATGTGGAATGAAATTTAAGTTATTATGTGATAGAAACAGAAAGCCTCGATCTTAAAAAAAATCGAGGCTTTTTATGTTTTTTATTTTAAAAACCTGAAACGAAATTAAGTCGAAAGATTTCTAAGAACTACGTTTACTTTCTTGATTTCCTAGATGTACTGTAAGTCGTTGAAGGGCTTTTTTCTGCTTTAGCTTTCGTTACATATTGTCCACTTTTTGCGCTTCTATATTGTTTTTTGGCTTGAGCATTTGAACTAAATGCAAATAATAATGCGATAATCAAAATTAAATTTTTCATAGTTATATTTATTAGTTATTAATATTATTCCCTGAAATATTTCATTCTTCTAAAATTTCAATCCTTGGTTCAGATATTATATCTAGTGTTGATAATGATACTATTTCTTTAGGAAGATCCTTTTTATTTTTTAATCCTAAATTTTTAAGTTTCGTAGCTTGAATAACCAAATTGTCATTACCTGTACTTAATTGTTTAAATGCATCGTTATAATTTTCTTGAGCTTTATCGATTGCTTTCCCAACAGATTCCAAATTTGATACAAAGCCTACAAACTTATCATATAGTTTAGCTCCTCTTTCTGCTATTTCAACTGCATTCTGATTTTGATATTCTCTTTTCCAAAGATCAACGATTAACTTTAATGACGTAATTAAATTAGTTGGACTAATTAATAAAATTCTTTTATCATATGCAAAATTCCATAAATCCGGATCATTTTGTAAAGCCGCAATATAAGCCGGTTCACTTGGAATAAACATCATAACAAAATCCAACGCTTTATCATAATCATCATATCCCTTTGAACTTAATGCTATAATATGGTTTTTTATTGCAGAAATGTGTGCTAATAATTCTCTTTTCTGTTCATCTACATCAACTGAAGCGATTAATCTTGTAAAAGCATTTAAAGATACCTTTGAATCTAATATAACATTTCTGTTATCGGGATATTTTATTACGGCATCTGGACGCATTTTTTTGCCCTCTGAGTCAGACAAAATGGCTTTTCCATTTTCATCCAATAGTTCATGTTCCATAAAATACTGTTCATTCTTTCTTAAACCTGATCTTTCCAAAATACTTTCTAAGATCATTTCACCCCACTTACCTTGAGTCTTTGCTTCGCCCTTTAAAGCCTTAGTTAAGTTTTTCGCTTCTTCGCTAATTACCTGATTAAGAAGAGCTAGTTCTTTAACTTTTTCACCTAACGAAAATCTTTCATTTGATTCCGTTTTATAAACTTCATTAACCTGTTTTTTAAACTCATTAATATTTTGCCCTAAGGGTTCTAATAAAGATTTTATATTAGTTTTATTCAGTTCTGTAAATTTTTCAGATTTAGTATCTAATATTTTATTGGCAATATTTTCAAATTCTAAATTAAACTTTTTACCTAATTCTTCTATTTCTTTCTTTTGTGTTTCAAGTCTATTATTTAAAGCTTCATTATTTGCTTTAGAAATTGCAAATTCTTCATTTTGTAAATTATATTTATTTGTAACTTTTTTTAATTCTTCCTTATAAGTCTCTAATTCAGTTGTTTTCTCCAACAATACCTCATTTACTGATATTAAACTTGCTTGAGAAGTAGCTAAATGTTTAGAATATTGATTAATTTCTATTTTTAAATTAGCCAACTCTTTTTTTATATTATCTAAATCAAGATTTTTCTCTTCAATAGTTTTATTTGATGCAACTAAATTTGCATCGCTCACAGATAATTTATTATTACAAATACTCAATTCTTGTGAACTTTCTTTTAGTAATAAATTTAGTCTATTAACTTCAGTTAAAAAATCACTATTCGTTTTATTTGTAGTCGATATTTCAGATAATGATGTTGCTTTATATGCAACAAACTCTTTGTCTAAATCAATATATTTTTGATTTGTAATGTCTTTTTCCTGTTGGAATTTGATATTTTTTTTAGAATTGGCAATTAACCAACCAACAATAATTCCTAAAATCAATCCAATTATTATGTACGATATTTCCATTATATGATTTATTTTAAATTACACTTCAATTTATTAACAACATAAATATTTCAGTAGCAAATATCATTTTAAAATTAATTCTTATTTTATGGAAAACCTTATTTGTAGCGTTAAATCTTATTTATCAAAAATATCAATAAACCATTCTAAAACAATCAAGTACTTATACCTGATTTTGTCCACAAAAAAGCCCAACCAAAAAAGTTGAGCTTTGCTATAATGCGGGAGTGTCTAGTTCGTGATTGCAATTCGATATTATTATATCTACTTGTTTAAACGATATACATTATTTGTGTTCACGAGCAAGATGCTCACGCCAGCACGGGAGTTTGATTCATTATACTTACTAATCTAAATTAATTTTAGAATAACAATCTATAATAGTATCTGTTGAAATACTATCTCTAACTAATGTTTTTATTTTTTGAATATTTTTATCTTTATAATAATAGTATCTTTTGTAATCAATTTTTGTATTAAAATAATTAGCCCTTAAATTAATCTCTTGAAATTGTTTTTTTTTATTTTTCATAATTTCAACGGAAATAATCTTAGAATTATCAGGTAAATATTTTATTTAATTGAGGAAGAATGAAATTACAATCACTAAAGAAATCTTCTTCTTTGTTCCTCTCCTTAATTTTACAGTTTTCTTTAATAATTTTTTCAATCTCTTTATCTTTTTTCAAAAAATCTAAATTTATAATAGGATTTATATTCATGCATCCATCGGCATTTTGAGAATATTTAATATCTGTAATTGAAGTAGTGTAGTTTATATATAGTATATTTCCTCCGGCAATACGTTTTTTTTGTTCTTGACTGTATATAAATTGGTTGACTAATAGATCATTATTATCAATTGTAAATGTAATTGAATCATTTTCTTTACTATTACCATAAACTCTTGCATATTCTTCATTATTTACGTGGAAATAATGACGGA
The DNA here is from genome assembly GCF_009707955.1 of Flavobacterium sp. LC2016-13. GTDB lineage: Bacteria > Bacteroidota > Bacteroidia > Flavobacteriales > Flavobacteriaceae > Flavobacterium. Next base: position 520,461 of record NZ_WMDQ01000004.1, read on the forward strand.
TTTCCATCTCTTTATTATTAGAATGAATTATGACATAATCTTTATTATAAACTTTACATGAAATTGTCAATAGCGAGATAAAAACAGTGATTAGTTTATTTTTTTTCATACACTTTCTTTTTTCTTGATTTTAATTCTTTATACCTGCTGGCGTGAGCTTCTAGCTCGTGATCGCAATCCGATAACTATTATATCTATTTGTTTAAACGTTGTCTCGCCCTGGAAAAGCTTACATATTCACATCCAATTGCTTACCATTAAAAAACTCAATCTTATATAATATTTTTTCATATTATTTTTAGTTCTTTATAAAAATGCTTGCTGGGATTTTCACTAAGTCATGGACACCTACCATTTTCTGTATTCTATTTTTTCTTGATCTTCTATTTGTCCAGAATTACTATTTATAGTTTTTGATGAAATTAGCCTGCCTGTTTTGTCATAATCATAATATCTTTTGTAATAAATAGTCTCTCCGTCTGGTTCTTCAATAAGGATTGCTTCTATTTCAACTAAAAAATTATTTGCAACATGTAATTTTATATTTTTTAACATCGTACCATATATGAAAGGAGAAAATTTAGCATTCAACATTCTAACATTCTCATCTAACTTGAATTCAAATATTTCTATTTCTTTTTTATCATTACAATATTTTTTCCAATCCTGTACTTCATCTAAAACATTATCAATATAAACGAAATCTCGGTCAAGTAATTTATATTTATTTTTATATGGAATTCTTGTATAAAATTTTTCAAAGTAATCGTGATAATCTTCCGAAAAAATATAATCGTCTGATATTTTATTATTTGAATCATATAGAAAATTTGCTTCACTTACTAACTTACCAACTTTATATTTCTCTACTTTTATTAATAAAGTGTCTTTGTATTTAAGAGAAATAGAATCATTTTTAGCTGAAGTTATAGCCATAAGTTTTTCTTTTTTAAAGTAATAATTACCAGTATTATTAATTGTAACTACAACATTATTGCAATCCTGTGGACTACAGCTTATGAACATAAATAGAAAAATAATTAAAAATAGTTTCGTCATCTGATTATTTTTTTAATAACTTCTTTATAAATTTCTCCAGTTCTGCAGATTCATAAAAATCAAAACAATTACAAAAAATAATGTTTTTATCTCCCGTTTCAAAGTGTAAATTATTTTGAAGAGAATAGTATAATCCTGTTACATTAATCGTAAAATCTATTATTTTATTTTTCAATATATCATCTTCTATGAAATTTCCATTTACAGAGATTTGTACTCCCGAAGCATCTTTATAATTTTTATAAAAGGTTGAATCAATTTTTTGATAATTATAACTTATGCACTTATTAAATGCATATTTTTTTATTTCTGCTACTTTGTTCTGCGCAATTGTTTTACTGTAAATTAATAGTACAATCAATAAATATATGCCTTGTTTTATTTTAGTTCCCATAATTTTATTTCATCCGTTTGTACAACAATATTTTTTTTCTTAATCGGGTGGTATTGTTCATATTTCATATTAAAATAATAAAATTCGCTAGAAGGATCATTATGCTGTGCTCCTCCTGGATATATTAAATTTTTCCCATCCCATAATGTAAAATGACCAGATGCATTATTCCAGCCGGAAACTTTAAACATAACAATTCCTTTTAATTTACTTAATTTATCCCAATCTGATTGTGATACACCAGTTTTTCTTTCACCTACTCCAACTTTTTTGAGAGTTACATCAAATTCTGGTGAACCTAAATTATCTTCTAAATATCTGCCTAATTCTTTTACTCTATACCAATAATAGTTCTTTTTCGAGCCTATATTTGAGCCTACATGTACACCTCCGCTAGAACCTTTTTCTCTATATTTTGAATTATCTCTTGGAAGATTGAAACCACTTAAATTTAATCCTCTACTCATTCTAAATGAACACGTATTTTCCCAATCTTCAGGTGCCTTATTGTATAAATCTATTAAACCATTACCAATATCATTATATAATTTGATTACATCCACGGAAGTATCAGGATAATTCTTAATCATATTGTCCCATGATGGTCTGGTGACGGATATTGCTCTTGTCTGTATTCCACCAGATTGAGCAATAAAAGCTCGTTGCATTAACTCTATTGGAATCATTTTTTCATAATCCATAATTATAATTTTTAGATTTATTTAAATTTCAAATTATTCTATATCGTAACCTTACTAATTTTTAAAAAGATTTAAAGTGTAATCTTTTAAAACATTTTCAAAAACTACCATGTTATCTTTATTTACTATCCCTGTAAGTATTAATTCGTTACTGTCACCCGTTAGCGGTTGTCCATCTTCACTTTTTATATAAACTTTAATACTTTCTCCTTCTTTATAATTTGTTGTCTTTACAATAAGATTCATGTCTACATAAAATCTAGATTTATTGGATAATTTTGTATCTCCATATGTCCAATACATTTCTATAATTCTTTTTTCTAAATTGAAAACAGGTGCTTCAATGGGATCTCCGTAAGAATGACTTTCTGCTGTTTCATTAATAAAACCAGCTGCATTAAAAGTGATATTTCCCTGCGAATACATATAGTGATTCCCTTTTGTATTTATAGTAATATTTCCTTCAACAATTCTAATTCTGCTCATAATCTAGTTGTGTCTGGTTTGTTCTCCACTATTATTTTGTATCTCTTTTTGGGCATTTTTATTCAAATCACCTCCGGTATTATGATTTAAACTTTGTTTACCATTATCGTGTCTGTCTTTTTCAGCTGTAGATTCAAAATTTCCTTTAATATGTTCTAAATATTTCCCTTCTACTATCGCATTAAAATCGCCTCCAATTCCTATTGTTTTTAATCCGCCAACATTTTCACTGTGATTTACCCCAATAATATCGGTTTTGTTTACGTTTACGTTTGTTGACATATTTTGATCAACATTTAAAACTAAATTTTTGCAATTAAGAGTTAATGTACCTAGTGTCGTTATGGTTACATTTTTATTCTCTTCATCCAAATGAATTTCATTCCCACTCGGATCAGAAAGCCAGATTCCCACTTTCTCAACAAATTTGAACAATTGACCAAATCTCAGTTTCCATCCTTTAATCATGTTTTTAGAATCAAAAAATTCGGGTTTCGCTTTTCCGTTATAATGGGATCCAGAAACGAAAGGACAATCAATATTTCCGCCTTCAAAATCAATTAATACTTCATCGCCTATTTCAGGTCTGTTATAAACTCCCCTTCCTTCGCCGGAATAAGATTGTACAACACGCATCCATTCGCTTTTTGTGCTTCCGGCTCCCCAATAAAATTCTACCTTTACGCGTCCTAATTCTTCGGGATCATTATTGTCGTACACTTTGGCAGACTGGCTTTTTGCTTTTCTAAATTTCTCTACATTGGTATAATGCGGCGCGGCAACATCGGCAGGAATAGCTTTAAACTCACACTTGTAATTTCCGTGAATTTGTGAGTGGTGTATTACTTCAATAGCAACAAGTTCATGTTCGACCGTTTGGTTTTGAATCGTAAAAACCTGCCCTAAACCAATAGGCAAATAAGATATTCCCGTATAAAAAACACTGTTGGCATCTCTACCTGCGGTTTGCAGTTTGGCCAGCTCCGTAATATCTGTTGCATTTTGTGCCTGATTGGTATAGGCGCCAACATTTAGATTGGGTTGCGAAACCGAGGCTTGTCTGTCTAAAACAACCTTTGCGAAACTATCAACACTTCCTGTATTGGTTTTGGCTTCTGAGGCATTAATATTGCTTGCCAAATTATAATCATAACCTCCAAAAGAAGTTTTATGGGAAACTAAATTGGTTTCAATACCAAATTCATGCAGCGAAGCCCCGTTGATTAATTTGACCTTACTGGTTTTGGTTTGTCCAAATTGCATACGCATTCCGTCAAAATAAAACCATTGTCCGTAACGGGCAGAAAGACGTTTTAAAAAGTCAAAACTCGTTTCGTTATATTGCGGTTTGTAATCGAAAATTTTGGTGTAAGTTGGTTCAATAGCATCTCTTTGGTAAAATTCTCCGGCAGTTTCTTCGGCAAAAATATTCAGTGCTATTTCTTGTAGGTTGCGATCCAGAAAAGTTCTGGATTTTTTCATGTCATCGAGTAAAATCGTGTGACTTATACCTTTTACGTGCAAACCAACCGGACTTCCGTTTAC
>NZ_WMDQ01000005.1 GCF_009707955.1 Flavobacterium sp. LC2016-13
ATTTTGCAGATTAAATAGATTTTTTACACACAGAATCTGCTGAATCTGCAAAATCTGCGAGAAAAAATAATTCGTGAATTCGTGGCTAACTTTTTTAAACAGTTTTAAAATAAATAATTCGTGGAAATTAGTGTAATTCGTGGCAAACCTTTTTTAAATTTGAAATAACTAAAAAACCAGAAAAATGAAAATTGTAAAATGGGGAATTATAGGCTGTGGAAATGTAACCGAAGTTAAAAGCGGTCCTGCTTTTCAAAAAGCTCCAAATTCAGCATTAGTAGCCGTAATGCGAAGAGACGCTGCACTTGCCGAAGATTACGCCAAACGTCATAATGTTCCTAAATGGTATTCTAACGCGGTTGATTTAATTAATGATCCTGAAGTTGACGCCGTTTATATTGCTACTCCTCCATCTTCTCACAAGGAATATACGATTTTATGCGCCAAAGCCGGAAAACCGGTCTATGTTGAAAAACCAATGGCATTGACATTTGAAGAATGCAACGAAATGATCAGCGTTTGTAAAGAACACAACGTTCCGCTATTTGTTGCTTATTACAGAAGAAGTTTACCTCGATTTTTAAAAATAAAAGAACTTATCGATCAAAATAAAATTGGAACTGTCAGACACGTAAATTGCGTTTTATACCATCCTTTTGAAGAAAGATATGATGACGAAATCAATTTGCCGTGGACGGTTTTACCGCATATTTCAGGCGGCGGAATTTTTGTTGATCTGGCTTGTCATACTTTAGATTTTCTTGACTTTGTTTTAGGTCCGATTAAGTCTGTTCGCGGACATGCAAGTTCGCAACTTAAAGCTTATCCGGCCGAAGATTCGGTTTCGATGTCGTTTTTATTTGAGAACGGAATTCACGGAACGGGTTTATGGAATTTTGCCAGTTTTGAACGTTATGACAATACTGAAATTGTAGGTGATAAAGGTAAAATCTCGTTTTCGACTTTCGGAAATGATCCAATTCATGTTCAATATACAAATGGAGAAAAAGAAAGTTTTACAATTGAAAATTCACTTCATATTCAACAGCCTTTTATCGAAACTGTTGTTGCAGAACTTTTGGGCAATGAAGGATTTTCTCCATCAAAAGGAATTTCAGGCGCAAGAACGACTTGGGTTATTGATGAAGTTTTGAAAGAGTTTAGGCATTCGAAATAGTTTTTTTGTGTCATTCCGACGAAAGGAGAAATCACATAACGCTGAAACGCACTGTTGGTGAATATTGGATGTGATTTCTCCTTCGTCGAAATGACACAACAGCACATAAAAAAAGAGGATATTCTAACGAATATCCTCTTTTTTAAACTATAAATTCTTTAGAATTATAGGCTGTATTTAAGACCAAAAGTCAAACCTAAACCTGAAATTCCAACGTAAGAACTAATATCATCAGTTGCTCTTGTATTATCAAAACCAGCTGCGTTAGTTACTTTACTGTTTGAAGTAGTATTAATTTGATCTACATATTTAGTATGGCTTGCAGAATATGATGCATCTGGACGGAAAGCTGTAGGTGTATTTAATTTATCTACACCATTTTCAGTATATATTTCTGTTTCTTTTGTTTTTCCGTGTACAGTAAAATTACGGTACTCTAATTCAGCAAAAAGAGAAATATGTGTTCCTAATTTATAAGATGTTCCTAAAGCTGCAGTAAATCCAACTGTTGGGTTTGGTTTAATAACATCTTTTGAATAAGTTTCTGTTTTCCCTGCAGGATTTGTATATGTTCTAGTAGTTTCAATGTCTAATGTTCCGTGAACAGGAACGATAACTCCAACTTTAGTATAAGGCTCAAAACCATGAGTTTCTCCTAAAAACAAAACGATTGCAGGAGCAATATCATAAGCTTCAAGTTTCCCTACAGCTTTACCAGTTGCAAAAGTTGGTCCTGCTGCTACTAATCTATTTGTAGTTTCAACCATAGTTTTATTTGCACTGTTAAAATAATTAAATCCTAACTCAACACCTAAACGTGGTGTAAAACGATATCCGGCAGTTAAACCTGAACGGAATCCTTGTCCAAAAGAACCATGATTAGTTTCTCTAGAAACTAAAGTCGTACCGTCTGCAGCATAAACATCTGTATTAGGCAATGCACCTGATACAGTTGGAAATTCAGCAGCAGCAGTTTGGATGAAATATGATCCCCCTAATTTAAAATACCAGCTTTCTTGTTTTTCTGTTTTTTCAGTTTGCGCCATTGTAACTAAAGAGCAAACTAATAATCCTAATAAAAATAGGTTCTTTTTCATAATTCTGATTTTAATTGTTTTAATACAAACTTAGATCATTTTAACATATTCTTCTAGTTTGCTTTGTTAGACTTCGTACGAAAACGTTGTAATTTCGAGCAATATTACTAAAAAACTATTATGCATGCATAATTTTAACACTAAAAAAATGCATTCTTTTAAATTTTAACTGTTAAAATTTAATTCAGTTTAAAATTAACCTGCAATTTTTCTAATTCCTGCAATAACTCTGCAGATATTTTAACTTTTAACCTTCGACTAGGCATGGTTAATTTGGTTACAACCTTGATTTCTTCTACCTCTTTGACTTCCTGCATTTTAGTTTCGGCAGCTAAAGATTCGCCATCATCGTTATCATTTTCTTCATCAACAAAAACAGCATCTTCTGTTTCTTCAAATTCGTTAGTCGTTTCTACTTCAACCAAACGTTTTATTTTTTCTAATTCCATGATCTCAAACGTAACCGAATTATCTCCTTTATTATCATTAAATAAATGACTTAATTTATGAATAAATTCTGTTTGCAAATCTTGTATGTTTAATAACACCACTAGCTTTTTAGCAAAGGCCTCTAATATATCCTGCAATTGTCTTATTTCAACAAATTGCATTCTTGGATCAGATTTTTTTCCTGTATCATGGTTTACCCATCCGTCTTTTATCAGGATTTTCAGGAATGCAAAATTATTCTGAATCAAGAAATGGCGGAACTTTAAATATTCTTCACCAAAAATCTTAAACTCAAAACTTTCATCATAACCTTCTAAATTAAATACAGCCCAGCCTTTTCCATTTTTTGCTACACGGTGTTGTACATTATTGATGATTCCTGCAAAAGTCAGGTTTTTACCCACATACAAATCCATACTTTTTAAAACCTCTAATCTTGCATTGCAGAAGTATTTCATCTCAAATCTAAAATCATCGAGAGGATGCCCGGAAAGGTAAATTCCAACAACTTCTTTTTCTTTGGCAAGCTTTTCCATTGTGCTCCAGTCTTCACACGGAGGCACAATTGGTTCGGCAATTTGTACTTCGCTGGTTTCTCCAAACAAACTTACCTGTGATGAATTTTCGTTTTCCTGAAATTTCGATCCGTAACGCATTGCTTTTTCATAAAAAGTAATTCCGTCACCATCATCATGAAAATATTGTGCTCTTGTAGTTCCTTCAAACGAGTCGAAACCACCGGCAAGCGCTAAGTTTTCAATTGCTTTTTTATTGGCTGCACGCAAATCGATACGTTTTGCCAAATCAAAAATCGATTTATATCTTCCGTCTTTTCTACATTCTACAATAGTTGCAACAGCTCCGGAACCCACACCTTTAATAGCGCCCATTCCAAAACGAACAGCGTAATTATCATTTACAGTAAATTTATAAAATGACTCATTTACATCCGGTCCTAAAACCTGTAAGCCCATTCGTTTACATTCTTCCATGAAAAATGATACCTGTTTAATATCATTCATATTATTCGAAAGAACCGCCGCCATATATTCTGCCGGATAATGTGCTTTTAAATAGGCCGTTTGGTACGCAATCCAGGCATAACAAGTCGAGTGCGATTTGTTGAAGGCATAACTTGCAAATGCTTCCCAGTCTTTCCAGATTTTCTCTAAAACCTTTGCATCATGCCCTTTTGCCGACGCTTGTTCGACAAATTTAGGTTTCATTTTATCAAGAACGTCTTTTTGTTTCTTACCCATCGCTTTACGCAAAACGTCGGCTTCACCTTTTGTAAAGTCAGCCAGCGATTGTGACAAAAGCATTACCTGCTCTTGGTAAACGGTAATTCCGTATGTTTCTCCCAAATATTCTTCGCAGGCATCTAAATCGTATTTGATTTCTTCATCACCATTTTTTCTTCGAACGAAAGAGGGAATATATTCTAAAGGTCCCGGACGATAAAGAGCATTCATCGCAATTAAATCTCCAAAAACCGTTGGCTTTAGATCCTTCATATATTTTTGCATTCCGGGTGACTCGTATTGGAAGATCCCAACCGTTTCTCCTCTTTGAAAGAGCGCATAAGTTTCAGTATCATCAATTGGAAATGTATCCGGATCTAAATCAATTCCGGTTCTGTATTTTACCAGTTTTACGGTATCTTTTATCAACGTAAGAGTCTTCAGACCCAAGAAGTCCATTTTAAGCAATCCTGCACTTTCAGCAACCGAGTTATCAAACTGTGTTACATATAAATCAGAATCTTTTGCGGTGGTAACGGGAACGAAATTCGTAATATCCGATGGCGTAATAATTACACCACAGGCGTGAATTCCGGTATTTCGCATTGATCCTTCCAGAATTTTTGCCTGTTGAATTGTTTCTCCCGCCAAATCATCTTCATTGGCAATGGCAATCAATTCTTTTACATTATCAAATTCGTCAGATCGAAGGGCTTTTTTAACCTCATCTTCACTTTCAGAAATAAAACGCGCCAAATTCCATTTTGACGGCATCATTCCCGGAATCAGTTTTGCAATTCTATCGGCTTCAAACAACGGTAAATCCAATACACGCGCCGTATCACGAATCGCAGATTTGGTTGCCATTTTACCATAAGTAATAATCTGCGCAACCTGATTTTTTCCGTATTTATTAATTACATATTCCATTACACGACCACGACCTTCGTCATCAAAATCGATATCAATATCGGGCATCGATACACGGTCAGGATTAAGGAAACGCTCAAAAAGCAAATCGTACTTAATCGGGTCAATATTGGTAATTCCGAGGCAATATGCAACGGCAGAACCCGCAGCAGATCCACGCCCTGGCCCTACGGAAACATCCATATTTCTGGCTTCAGCGATAAAATCCTGAACAATTAAAAAGTAACCGGGATATCCTGAATTTGAGATGGTCAATAACTCAAAATCTAAACGTTCCTGAATAGATTCTGTAATTTCTCCGTATCTTTTTGCTGCACCAACCATTGTAAGGTGTCGCAGGTATTTATTTTCACCTCGAACACCACCATCAGCTTCATCTTCAACAACTACAAACTCTTCCGGAATATCAAATTTAGGAAGCAATACATCTCGGTAAAGCGAATATCCTTCAACCTTGTCTACAATTTCCTGAATATTAATAATTGCGTCAGGCAAATCAGAAAAGAGTTTTTTCATCTCTTCTTCAGACTTATAATAGTATTCCTGATTTGGTAAACCGTAACGATATCCACGACCACGACCAATTGGCGTAGCTTGTTTTTCACCATCTTTTACACACAACAAAATGTCGTGCGCATTGGCATCTTCTTTATTTAAATAATAAGTATTATTTGTCGCAATTAATTTGACATTGTGTTTTTGCGAAAATTCAATCAGGGTTTTATTTACACGATTTTCATCTTCCTGATTATGGCGCATTACTTCAAGATAAAAGTCATCGCCAAATTGTTCTTTCCACCAAATCAAAGCTTCTTCCGCTTGGTTTTCACCGATGTTCAGAATTTTACTCGGAATTTCTCCGTATAAATTCCCGGACAAAACCATAATATCTTCTTTATACTTCTCGATAATTTTTCGGTCAATTCTCGGAACATAATAAAATCCGTCCGTAAAAGCGATCGACGACATTTTTGCCAAATTGTGATAGCCTTTTTTGTTTTTGGCCAATAGTACAACCTGATTTCCGTTGTCTTTTTTACTTTTATCTAAATGGTTGTCACAAATATTAAATTCGCAACCCACGATTGGTTTTATCTCTGTTTCTGTTGGCTCTTCTCCGGCTTCAACTAAAGCTTTATTTTTTCCGGATGCTGCTTTGTTATGGTTCATGACCGCACTCACGAAGTGAAATGCACCCATCATGTTTCCGGTATCGGTCATCGCAACTGCGGGCATTCCGTTTTTGGCTGTAGCCGAAACTATGTTGCCAATTCCGATCGTGGATTGAAGCACCGAAAACTGCGTATGATTATGTAAATGCGCATATTTTGCCGCTTTAAAATCTTCTCTATCAGAATGTGAAACTGTAGTTTGTTTCTCATTAGATTCTAAAGCTTTTAATTGCTCTCTGATTTTATCAGAAGCGGCTTTTAAATTGATATGTTTTAAACCAATTAACGGAAATTCCTGCGGGTTTCTATCTTGGAATTCCTTAAAATAATCCTTCGGAACATCCAGTTCTTCTTTGGTAAAAACCTCTCTTCTAATTAATTCTAAGAAACAACGCGTAGTTGCCTCAACGTCGGCAGTTGCGTTGTGCGCTTCTGCAAACGGTTTATTAAAAAGATAACTATGTAATTCTGTTAATGTTGGAAGTTTGAATTTTCCTCCACGACCTCCTGGAAGTTGTAATAATGAAGCTGTAACTTCGGTACAAGTATCTAAAACAGGCATTGAACTCATTGGAGAATCGACACCCATTCTATGAAATTCGGCTCCCATAATATTAACGTCGAAACCTAAATTCTGACCAACGATAAACTTGGTTTTACTTAGCGCAATATTGAATTTCTCCAAAACTTCTTGCAAAGTAATTCCATCGGCTTCAGCCAATTCGGTTGAAATTCCGTGAATACGTTCAGCGTCATACGGAATATTAAATCCGTCAGGTTTTACCAAATAATCCTGATGTTCGATCAATTTTCCCATTTCGTCATGAAGCTGCCATGCGATCTGAATACAGCGAGGCCAGTTATCAGAATCGGTTATTGGAGCATCCCAGCGTTTTGGTAATCCGGTTGTTTCGGTATCGAATATTAAATACATAGAGTGAAAATACAAAAATTAAGCTCCAAATCCCAAGTTTATCCAATATAAATATCTGATTATATGGAGTATAAAAAACCGCTTTGTAAATTATGGAGGAAGTTCAAATTTACACTTTTTTTACAGAAATAATAAAGCGAAAGTTGTTAATTAAAATCATTTTTATCATCTGTATTTACTTATAAAAGTAATCAAATTCCCTTTTTTAATCCCAAAAAAATCGATTATTCATTTTGGATACTCATTAGACCAAAATGAACACTTTTAAGCTGCACTGTATCCTGAACTTTGCTTCATCAAATTATAACAATTAAAAAAATAATAATCATGAAAACAATTTTTATCACAGGCGCATCATCAGGTTTAGGAAAAGCAACCGCAAAATTATTTCAAGCAAAAGGATGGAATGTAATTGCAACAATGAGAACTCCAGAAAAGGAAACGGAGCTTTCTCAATTAAAAAATGTAACCCTTTTACCTTTGGATGTAACCAATTATGACCAAATACAAAGCACGGTTCAAAAAGCTATAGAATTAAGCGACATTGATGTTGTTTTTAATAATGCCGGTTATGGCTTGATTGGTCCTTTAGAGAGTTTTAACGACGATCAAATCACGAAACAATTAAATACTAATTTGTTGGGAACTATTCGTGTAACGAATGCTTTTATTCCGTATTTCAGAGAAAAAAGAAACGGATTGTTTATTTCAACTACTTCTATTGGCGGCTTGATTTCTTTTCCTTTAGGATCTGTATACCACGCAACAAAATGGGGATTAGAAGGCTGGAGTGAAAGTATGGCGTTTGAATTAAATCAATTTGGAATAAATATTAAAACAGTTTCTCCGGGCGGTATTAAAACTGAATTTTTGCATGGTTCGCTTGACACAGGCGTTAAACCAGAATATGAAGCAATGGCAAACAAAATGTTTGAAAATGTAGATGTAATGTTTGAAATGGCATCAACTGCAGAACAAATTGCCGATGTGGTTTATGAAGCTGCTACCGACGGAAAAATTAAACTAAGATATGTAGCGGGAGAAGACGCAAAAGCACTTTACCAACAAAGATTGGAACAAGGTGACGAAGTTTTTCGTGCTTCATTTGGTAAACAATTTTTGGGAGCTTAATTTATTACTAATACCGTTCAGGTTTTGATAATCTGTTCGGTATTAGTTTTGAAATTTTTATACTTTTATATTATGGAAAAGAAAAACAATAATCCGGCAAAAATTTCCTCTATATCGCAATTTCATAGTTTATTGAGACTGCCAAAACCGCTTCATCCTATGATAAGTTTGGTCGATAATACTCAACTTGTTATAAATGCTGATTTAACTAACAACCATTTTTTGCTCGATTTTTATAAAATATCTTATAAATTTTCGACCAATGGAAAAATGGGTTATGGTCAGGGTTATTATGATTTTAATGAAGGTGGATTAATGTTTACTTCTCCCAATCAATTGATTTTTACGGATAATGAAGAAGGAATTGAATACCATGGTTATACGCTGCTTTTTCATCCGGACTTTATTAGAAATTATCCTTTAGGCAAGACCATCAAAAAATATGGTTTCTTTTCATACGATACCAATGAAGCGCTACATCTTTCTGACAGTGAGAAAACAACTATCATCGGTTTATTAACTAGCATTGATAATGAGCTTCACACGGCAATAGACGAAATGAGCCAGGATGTTATTGTTTCCTATATTGATGTTTTGCTTAATTATAGTAATCGTTTTTACAAACGCCAATTCATTACCAGAAAAACAATTAGCAGTGATTTATTGCTAAAAGTAGAAGAAACGCTGGATAATTATCTCAATAATGCTGAAACGCTAAAAAGAGGATTACCTACAGTAGACTTTCTTGCTTCACAAATTAATGTTTCTACGCATTATCTGAGCGACATGCTTCGGAATTTAACCGGCCAAAATGCGCAACAACATATTCATTCAAAACTAATAGAAAAATCAAAAGACTTCCTTATAAGCACAAATCTTTCGGTAGCAGAAATAGCTTATCAATTGGGCTTTGAATATCCTCAGTCTTTCAGTAAACTATTTAAAAAGAAGACAAACTTAACTCCATTAGAGTTTAAAAATTCTCTGAATTAGTCTTTTAAAAATTTCTCTTCAAAAATCATTTTTCAATTTAAAATTCATAAAAATTGATAAAAATACACTTCTTGGATGTCGTAGTATTTTGATCGTTTATTGAATCTAAATAACGATCAAAAAGCCCATTTAAAAGCATTCAAAAATCAACAATCCAGCCTTTTCAAAAAGAAATCAAAACTGTCAATTATTACTATTTTTATTCGTTTTGTTACATATTTTTAAAACAAAAACCTCGTTTTGTATCAATTTTAAGATAAATTTGCCAACTATTGAAATTAAAAGCAATTGAAATAAAATTAAACAGAAAAAGAAAAGTAAAAGCAATTTTTGATTCATTTTAAAACCAAAACCGATCCTGCAAAATGCAAAATACAATTTGTATTTTAGTTTGGGTATCGTATATAATGGAATATTGAAATTTATGCTTTTGTATCTTTTTTTACTTTTGTTTTGCTAATATAAATGAGCAGGAAATTGCTTTGGTTACAGAATTACAATTAAAAAAAATAAAAAATGAGTAAGACATTATTTGACAAAGTATGGGATTCACATGTAGTGCGTAAAATTGAAGATGGACCAGATGTGTTTTTTATTGATCGTCATTTCATTCATGAAGTTACGAGTCCTGTTGCTTTTTTAGGATTAAAAGCCAGAGACGTTAAGGTTTTATACCCGGAACGTACTTTTGCAACTGCAGATCACAATACACCAACTATAAACCAACATTTACCTGTTGAAGATGCTTTATCAGCAAATCAGCTTAAAGCGCTTGAAGATAATGCTGCCGAATACGGAATTTCGCACTGGGGATTAGGTCATATTAAAAACGGAATTGTACACGTAGTGGGTCCTGAAAACGGAATTACTTTGCCTGGTGCTACTATTGTATGTGGTGATTCGCATACGTCTACTCACGGTGCTTTTGGAGCGATTGCTTTTGGTATCGGAACTTCTGAGGTTGAAATGGTACTTTCTACACAATGTATCATGCAGCCTAAACCAAAGAAAATGCGTATTAACGTAAACGGCCAATTGAGCAAAGGTGTTGGTCCAAAAGACGTTGCGCTTTATATTATTGCCCAGTTAACTACTTCTGGAGGAACAGGATATTTTGTTGAATATGCTGGTGATGTTTTTGAAAACATGACTATGGAAGGCCGTATGACGGTTTGTAATTTAAGTATCGAAATGGGTGCTCGTGGAGGAATGATTGCTCCTGACCAAACTACTTTTGATTTCCTTGAAGGAAGATTATATGCTCCAAAAGGAGAAGCCTGGACAAAAGCTGTTGAATATTGGAAAACTCTTAAAACGGATGCTGATGCGGTTTTTGATGCTGAATTAAACATCAAAGCTTCAGACATTGAACCAATGATTACTTATGGTACTAATCCAGGAATGGGAATTGGTATCTCAAAACATATTCCAAACGCCAACCAAGTTGAAGGCGGAGAGGAAACGTACAAAAAATCGTTAGCTTATATGGGCTTCCAGGAAGATGATGTGATGATTGGAAAACCAATTGATTACGTTTTCTTAGGAAGTTGTACAAACGGTCGTATTGAAGATTTTAGGGCTTTCGCCGAAATTGTAAAAGGAAGAAAAAAAGCAGATAATGTAACCGCTTGGTTAGTTCCGGGTTCTCACGTTGTTGAAGCTCAGATTAAAGAAGAAGGTATTTTAGATATTCTGACAGAAGCTGGTTTTGTATTACGTCAGCCGGGTTGTTCTGCATGTTTAGCAATGAACGATGATAAAGTTCCTGCTGGAAAATATGCAGTAAGTACTTCAAACAGAAACTTTGAAGGCCGTCAGGGTCCTGGCTCAAGAACATTATTAGCAAGCCCGATTATGGCTGCCGCTGCTGCTGTTACAGGAAAACTAACAGACCCGAGAGAGCTTTTTTAAAGCGCCTTAAGCTTTAGGCTTTAGGCCTTAAGCAAAAAAAACAATACGAAATAAACGCTGTGCAAAAAGCTTAAAGCATAAAGCCTATAGCTTAAAGCAAAAAACAGCCTAAAGAAAAAAACAATGGCATACGATAAATTTAATATACTTACCAGCAGTGCAGTGCCACTGCCAATTGAGAACGTAGATACAGATCAAATTATTCCGGCTCGTTTCCTGAAAGCTACAAAACGTGAAGGTTTTGGAGATAATCTTTTTAGAGACTGGAGATATAACGGAGATGATTCTCCAAAAGCTGATTTCGTTTTAAACGATTCAACTTATAGCGGAAAAATTCTTGTTGGAGGAAAAAACTTCGGTTCAGGATCTTCAAGAGAACACGCTGCGTGGGCAGTTTACGATTACGGTTTTAGAGCTGTGGTTTCAAGTTTCTTTGCAGATATCTTTAAAGGAAACTGTTTAAATATTGGTGTTCTTCCGGTTCAGGTAAGTCCTGAATTTGCTGACATCATTTTTAAAGCAATTGAAGCTGATCCTAATACGCAATTAGAAATCAACTTGCCAAACCAAACAATTACTTTATTGGCAACTGGTCAATCTGAACCTTTTGCGATTAACGGATACAAAAAGAACAATATGATTAATGGCTTTGATGACATTGATTATCTACAAAATATTAAAGAAGATATTGTGGCTTTTGCCGATAAACTTCCGTACTAAAAAAAATCTTGTTCAATCTATTAGACCCGACAGGTTTTTGAAACTTGTCGGGTTTTTCTAAATTAAATGAGAAAAAACAGAACGCGGATAAAACAGATTTACTTTCGCAAAAGCGCGGATTGATAGGGATTTTTTTAGTTATTGAATATAAAAAATCCGTTTTTATCAGCGTCTTCGCAAAGCGAATCCGTAAAATCAGCGTCAAAATTAAAACAAGGATATCAATAAAATCCAACGTTAGAAATTACAATATCAATATGGAAAAAAGAAAAATTGAAATAATGGATACGACGCTTCGTGATGGTGAACAAACCTCAGGAGTATCATTTTCTGCTGCAGAAAAACTAACCATTGCGCAATTGTTGTTGGAGGAATTAAATATTGATAGAATCGAAATTGCTTCGGCTCGTGTAAGCGAAGGAGAATTTCAAGCTGTAAAAGGGATTACCAACTGGGCTGAAGAAAGAGGTTATATTAACAGAATTGAAGTGTTATCGTTTGTTGACGGAGGCGTTTCGATAGAATGGATGAAAAAAGCGGGTGCCAAAGTACAAAATTTGTTGACTAAAGGCTCAATGAATCACTTAACACATCAATTAAAAAAAACTCCTGAACAGCATTTTTCCGAAATTGCTCAAATCATTGCTTTAGCACAGGAAAATAATATTGAAACTAATGTTTATCTGGAAGATTGGAGCAACGGAATGCGAAATTCTCCCGAATATGTGTTTCAATTTTTAGATTTTCTGTCAACACAACCTGTTAAAAGAATTTTACTTCCTGATACTTTAGGCGTTTTAATTCCGTCTCAGGCTTTTGAGTTTATTTCTAAAATAAGAGTAAAATATCCGACCATTCATTTTGATTTTCACGCACATAACGATTACGATTTAAGTGTCGCTAACGTTATGGAAGCTATAAAAGCCGGCATAAATGGACTTCATGTTACGGTAAACGGAATGGGTGAACGCGCCGGAAACGCGCCGCTTGAAAGTACTGTTGCCGTTATAAACGATTATCTGCCAGAAGTAAGCATCAACATCAAAGAAACTTCTTTATATACTGTTAGTAAACTGGTAGAGACTTTTACCGGATATAGAATCCCTGCCAACAAACCAATTGTTGGAGATAATGTTTTTACACAAACTGCAGGAATCCACGCTGACGGAGATAATAAAAACAATTTATATTTTAATGATTTGCTTCCGGAACGCTTTGGAAGAAAACGAAAATATGCTTTAGGAAAAACTTCGGGCAAAGCCAATATCGAAAAAAATCTTCAGGAATTAGGTTTAAAATTAAATCAGGAAGATTTAAAATTGGTTACTCAGAGAATTATAGAATTGGGCGACAAAAAAGAAACGGTTACTAAAGAAGATCTTCCGTACATTATTTCAGATGTTTTGGACAGTCACACTTATCAAGATAAAATTATTATCGAATCGTACGTGCTAATGCACTCAAAAGGAATGCGCCCATCAACCACTTTATTATTGAAAATTGATGACGAAATCATCGAAGAAAATGCTCAGGGAGACGGTCAGTTTGATGCTTTTATGAATGCTTTATCAAAAATTTACAAAAGCAAAAAACTAACGCTTCCAAAATTGATTGATTACGCCGTAAGAATTCCACCAGGAAGTAGTTCTGACGCTTTGTGCGAAACGATTATCACCTGGGTAAACAACGGAAAAGAATTTAAAACAAGAGGATTAGATTCAGATCAAACTGTTGCAGCGATTATTGCAACACAGAAGATGTTGAATGTGATTACAGATTAGAGGTACAAAGGTTCAAAGAGACAAAGGCACAGAGGTTTTAAACACTGTCCTAAAACTTTGAACCTTTGAACCTTTGACACTATGAACCTTAAAATAATAAATACCTAAATAATGAAATTTAACATAGCCCTTTTAGCAGGAGACGGAATTGGTCCTGAGGTAATAAATGAAGCCGTAAAAGTATCTGATGCTATTGCAAAAAAATTCAATCACGAAATAACATGGACACCAGCTTTAACCGGAGCTGCTGCAATTGATGCCGTTGGAGTTCCTTATCCTGATGAAACTCACGAAGTTTGCATGAAAGCCGATGCTGTTTTGTTTGGAGCAATTGGTCACCCAAAATATGATAATGATCCAAGTGCACCAGTTCGTCCGGAACAAGGATTATTATTAATGCGTAAAAAATTAGGGTTGTTTGCAAACGTTCGTCCAACGTTTACATTTCCTTCTTTAATTGATAATTCTCCTTTAAAAAGAGAAAGAATCGAAGGAACCGATTTAGTTTTCTTAAGAGAATTAACTGGTGGAATTTACTTTGGAGAAAAAGGAAGAAGAGACGGCGGAGAAACGGCTTTTGACAATTGCGTTTATACAAGAGCAGAAGTTCAGCGTTTAGCTAAAAAAGGTTTTGAATTGGCTATGACACGTAGTAAAAAATTATGCTGCGTTGATAAAGCAAATGTTTTAGAAACTTCACGTTTATGGAGAGAAACGGTTCAGGCAATGGAAAAAGATTATCCGGAAGTTACTGTTTCTTACGAATTTGTAGATGCTGTGGCTATGCGTTTAGTTCAATGGCCAAACTCATATGATGTATTAATTACAGAGAACTTATTTGGAGATATCTTAACGGATGAAGCTTCTGTAATTTCTGGTTCAATGGGATTAATGCCTTCTGCATCTGTTGGAGAGCATACTTCTTTATACGAACCAATTCACGGATCTTATCCACAGGCAACAGGATTAAATATTGCTAATCCGTTAGCGACTATTTTATCTGCAGCAATGATGTTCGAAGATGCTTTTGGTTTAAAAGCCGAAGCCGAAGCTATCAGAGCAGTTGTAAACAAATCTTTAGAACAAGGAGTTGTTACAGAAGATTTAGCTGTAAAAGAATCAAAAGCATACAAAACCAGCGAAGTTGGAGATTGGCTTGTAGCGAATTTATAGTTTTAGTTAATTTTGTTTCAGGTTTCAAGTTTCAGGTTATTGGAACGTGAAACTTGAAACAATTTTAAACAAAAAAAGGGATCAACTTTCGTTGATCCCTTTTTTTGCATGTATCCCTCTAAGCATCTTTATTAAATCATCTTTTTGTTTATTCTCTTCGATAAGTTGTTTTATTTCATCAATTATTTTATCAGAAAAAAGATTAATTATCTCATTGCCATTTATGCTTTTTTCTAACTTTTGCATACCCTGTATTTGCTTTTCACTTTCAATAAAAAAACAAAAATCCTTCTGAAAATAAGCACAGATTTTATACATCAATAAAAAATCAATTTTTTTTGTCTTGCTATTCTCAATCTTAGATAACTCACTTTGCGAAATATTCAATTCACTAGCCAATAAATGTTGTGACAAATCTCTTTGCTCTCTAAGTTTTTTTATTTTAAATCCTATCATAACATCTACAAATTTCGATTAGTTAAAAATGAATACATAATATTCTTTTTCGAATCTAAAATAAAACATTTTCTTGTAATATTTGTCTTAATTAAATTATTAAAAATTTAAAAAAACATTTTATGAAAAAATTATTATTCCTTTTATTTATGATCTCTTTTATTAGTTGCAGTACTGATGAAATATCTAAAAATCCAAATGCTGTTGAAAAAGAAAAACCTACAAATGTTCTTGAAGAACAAAAATCTACAGCAGAAAATACTAGCACTAAAAAAAATAGTTTATCCTCAACTTCCCAAACTACGAGTTTTAGTCCATTTACAATTTATAGATTTTGGGACGGATCTTCCAGACACTTATATCCTAGAAGAATGGATTATGCACTTGAAGGCGTTTTAGGTATGTATCCTGTTTATGAGGGTATACTAGGAACTGTTAATACAGGTGGTTCCGTACCATTATATCTTTTTAAAAGGTATAGTGATGGTAAACCTCTATGGTCAATTAATCCGAATGAAACAAACAACAGTAGTGATTGGCAAAATCTAGGTCATGTAGGATACGTAAGAAACTCTTCAGATGGAAAACCAGTATATCGATATTTTAATAAAAATGGAGAGGATCATTTTTACACTCAATCTTTCAGTGAACTTGGAAATGGAGCGAACGGATATGTACTTGAAGGCATTGCTTTTTACATGTAAATCTTGTGTTCCTCATAATTCAAAAATATAGTTATAGTCAAATGTGATTTTCAACAAAAGCTATTTAAAAAATTATGTCTCTTTTTGCAATTCCCAAAACATCACTGCAAGGAGATTATAACAAAAAAAGGGATCAACTTTCGTTGATCCCTTTTATATATTTAGAAAAAAATATTAATATCCTCCTCTGTTACCACCACGGTCATTTCCACCACGGTTTCCTCCACCATAACCTCCGCGTGAATCTCCACCGCGACTGTTATTGTTGAAGCTTCTTCTTTCGCCTTCTGGTTTTGGTTCAGATTTATTAACCACAATTGCACGACCTTGAACAGTAGCTCCGTTCAATTCATCAATTGCTTTTTGAGCTTCCGCATCGTTTGGCATCTCTACGAAACCAAAACCTTTGCTTCTTCCAGTAAATTTATCTGTAATAATTTTAACTGAATCTACTGCTCCGTAAGCCTCGAAAGACTCTCTTAAATCTGCTTCCTCAATACTGAATGGAAGGCTTCCAACAAAAATGTTCATATGTACTTATTTATAATAATGTAGCAAATGTAATCTTATTTTTCTCTAATCTACTATATATTAGTTTATTTATGTTTTTATTTTGATTTGAAAAAAGCAATTTAACAAAACTAATCTATTAACGAATCAAATTATAAATAATGTACGATCGGGCTAAACTCAACCGGAATTTTATAGAAAACCCCTTCTGTGAAATTAACTTTTAGATTTTGCGTATCACTTTCGTCAACATTTCGTGCATTAAACTTAAATGTACCCGAAATAGTGCCGGTTTCAGTATTATAATCTGTAATCACAATTTGTCCATTTCCAATATTTGTTCCGGTTGTAAACTCAGCTGCTTCTGACTGATTTCCATCCGAATAAAATGCTTTCGAAGTATTGTCAACACCAAGAATATAGGTTCTTTGAGTTGAAGATGCTGTTTGAAGTTTTACAGTTTCAAATCCTAAATATCCTTCAACGATTATTTTTCCGTCTCCGTCAAGGTATGCTCTATACGTTTGAGCTCTCCAAAAAACATTATCTTTTAAAGTTTGAAATGCAGGGTTATTGAATTTTACATCTTCAGTACAAGAAGAAAGTAAAAAGAGCGTCATTATAAACGACATACATTTTTTCATATTGTGGTATTTAAAACATGATTTAGGCAAAAGTATCTCATTTGAAGAAATAAATAAAATTTACCTCATAAAACGACTCTTTTTAAGACAAAAACAGATCAATGTTTATTTATAATGATTTGAATGTACAATTCAGAAAAAAATTATATCTTTGCGCCCTTAATTAACAGAGGTCGAGTACCTCAAAATTTAATCATACGATTATGTCAGTAAAAATTAGATTACAAAGACACGGTAAAAAAGGAAAACCTTTTTACTGGGTTGTAGCTGCAGATGCACGCTCAAAAAGAGATGGTAAATACTTAGAGAAAATCGGTACTTACAATCCAAATACTAACCCGGCAACTATCGACTTAAACCTTGATAGTGCAGTTAAATGGTTACACAATGGTGCACAACCAACTGATACTGCAAGAGCAATTCTTTCTTACAAAGGTGCTTTATTGAAACACCACCTTGATGGAGGTATTCGTAAAGGAGCTTTAACTCAAGAACAAGCTGATGCTAAATTAGCTGCTTGGTTAGAAGCTAAATCTGGAAAAGTTGATGCTAAAAAAGACGGTTTAACAAAAGCGCAAGCTGATGCTAAAGCTAAAGCTTTTAAAGCAGAACAAGAAGTTAATGCTAAACGTTTAGCTGCTGCAGCTCAGGCTGAAGCTGATGCTATCGCTGCTGCAACTCCTGCAGTTGAAGAAGAAGTAACTGAAGTTGAAGCGGAAGCTGCTACTGAAGAAGCTCCTGCTGCTGAAGAAAATAACGAAACAACTGAAGCATAATTTTAGCTAGCGAGAATGCGTAAAGAAGAATGTTTTTATTTAGGTAAAATCGCTAAAAAATTTAGTTTCAAAGGTGAAGTTCTGGCTTATTTAGACACGGACGAACCTGAGTTATACGAAAATCTGGAATCAGTGTTTATTGAATGCAATAAACACTTGGTTCCTTTTTTTATTGAAAAAAGTTCATTGCACAAAAATGATTTTTTAAGAATCCGTTTTGAAGACATGAATACCGAAGAAGATGCAGATGCCATTATGGGTAATGCTATTTATCTTCCTTTAAATATGTTGCCAAAACTTTCTGGTAACAAATTTTACTTCCATGAAGTTATTGGTTTCGAAATCGAAGACCAACGCGTAGGTGTTTTTGGAAAAATTGTTGCCGTTAACGATACTACTGCACAACCCCTTTTTGAAGTTTTAAATGGTGAAGTCGAAATGTTAATTCCGATGATTGATCATTTTCTTGTAAAAATTGACCGTGATAATAAAAAGGTTATCATGAATCTGCCTGAAGGATTGGTGGAAATGTACTTATAAAAGTTAATTTGGCTAATCGATTATTTGTTTAATCGAAAATCAAAACTTTGTTATTTTATCACAGAAAATCAAAAATCAGCACTCGTTAATCATAAATCTTAAATTCTTCTGATGTTTCAATTCAAACAATTTTCAGTTCTACAAGACAAAACTGCTATGAAAGTAGGAACAGATGGTGTTTTATTAGGTGCCTGGGCTCCGGTAAATCATAATCCGTTTAGTGTTTTGGATATTGGTGCGGGAACGGGAATTATTGCTTTGATGCTGGCTCAGCGAACTCATGCAGAACAAATTGATGCTCTTGAAATTGATGAAGATGCTTATGAGCAAGCTGTCGGAAATTTCGAAAATTCTCCTTGGGGCGATCGCTTATTTTGTTTTCATGCGGGTTTGGATGAATTTATAGATGAACCGGAAGACGAATACGATTTGATTGTTTCTAATCCTCCTTTTTATTCTGAAGATTACAAAACCGAAAATGAACAACGTGATTTAGCGCGTTTTCAGGACGCTATGCCTTTTGAAGAATTAATTGAAGCAGCTGATTTATTACTTTCAGAAAATGGAATATTTGCCGTAATTCTTCCATTCAAAGAAGAAGAGAATTTCATTGCTTTAGCAAAAGAGTCTGAATTATATCCAACAAAAATTACACGTGTAAAAGGAACTCCAACTTCTTTAATTAAACGCAGCTTATTGGCTTTTAGCCGAAATGAAAATCCTGAAATTGAAATCGATGAATTAACAATCGAAATCGACAGGCACATATATACTCCGGATTATATTGAATTGACTAAGGATTTTTATTTAAAATTTTAATTTTAACATAGAGAGAAAGCCACAGCTCCCTCTCTATAACTTATTATATAATTATCTTTGGCAGCACCAGCTTCCCGGATATTGTACAGGATAAACTCCTCCACAAGTTGGACTTGGATTCACACAATAGCCTGTTGCATCAGAATATCTCGAATCTCCTCCTTTTATTGATTTTTGTTCTTTTTCAGTTAACTTTTCAACCCCTTGTAAGTTCAAAACTTTTTTTAACATAATTTAAAATTTATACATTTGTTAATAACTCAATCATTTTTAGACACTTGAGTCTTATGTCTACTCTTGCGCAAGAATATCTTAATTCGTTTTAGAATTATAGAAAAAAGAGCCATTCAACGGGGGAGTTGAAAATTAAAATGACATAAAAATGTTAGCCTATGTGAGAAGTGATTTCTTCTTTTATTTACAAAATCAGCACACAATCATCCGTTATAATAAATGAGTTATAACAAAACCACCATCAAAGCAATTATGTAAAACTAACCTTATAAAGATAAATATTGATCTTTTAAATTGAAGGAAAAAAGAAGTTAATTAGAAACATTTTTTTACTAATTTGTTAAATTAAAAATTGGCAAAAAAAATGAAGCTTTAAATTATTAGAATAATGCTAAACTTGTTCAAAAATACTTTTAAACTGATATAAAATTCTTTCGAGCAAACGTAAATCTTCGGTTACAATTTCGGCGCTTCCTTTCATTTCCTGTTGAAATAGAATTTGTTTCTTATACGAAGTTTTTAATCCGTTTGGAAGCGCAACATCCAATAACAAATTTCCATCTTTGTCCGGAACCAAAGAAATATTTTGAATTTTACCATATAAAACTCCAAATTCTCTATCTGGAAAATTTGACAAGCGTATATTCACTTTTTGTCCTACTTTTATTTTTCCGGAATTCAGTGCCGGCGCTTTTACTTTGCCCACAAAACCATTTTTAGCATCTGGGATAATAGAAAACACATTATCGCCGGAATTTATCGTTTGATTTTCTGTCCAGACCTGCAAAAAAGTAACAACACCACTGACTGATGATTTTAACGTATAATTCAATTCCCAGTCTTTTATCACTTTTTTAAGCTGATAAAATGATTGTGCCATATTGCGTCCTAAATTTACCTCTTCTTTAGTGCTATTTATATGGGAATTCTGACTTGATTTTGTATTATCGATCAAAGACGACCTTAATTGAGAAATAGACGATAAAAGACTCTTATAATTCTTCTGTGCCTGTAGATAAGTTAGTTTTTTAGCTTCCATTTCCTGAGTCGAAACAATTCCTTTATTAAAAAGCGTTTCAAAACGGGCAACTTCATTTTTTTGAAGCTGTAATTCGCTTTCATTGATTAGTTTTTGCTGTTGCAGAATATCCAATCTTTCTTTTATTTGAATATTTTCAGAACTCTGAGCCCTGTTCTCTACTTCAAAAGGCTGTAAATCTTTGTTTAATTCATGTGCCTGATAATCTTTTTGAAAAACAGCGTAAGCACTTTCTATTTCTCCTAATTGTGCATTTTTGAGCAAAGCAAACGGAAAATCTTTTTTTGAATCATTTACAGAATAACTATCAACTATTCTTTTTAATAAAAAAACATCATTGTAATTAGCCGTGTTTTCAATAATAGCCAATGTTGTGTTTTTTTCTATTATTGCTTTATTTTTTACCAAAATGGCTTCAATTCGGCCTGAGGTTTTAGAAACTATTTTTTCTGGCGGAATGTTGGTCGTAATCACAATTTCTGTATTGACCACATCCGGATATTTAATAAACCAGGAAACAAAAAATAGCATAAAAATGATCACGAAAATCAAAACTGTTCCCCAACGTATCATCCAGTGTGGTACTTTGGTGAGAATGTCCTGAACTTCTTCACTTCTTAATTCGAATGTAGTATTATCGTCAGCCATGATTAATTTCCTAATTGTAATTGATTTCTAACCAGCTCAAAATAATTCCCTTTTTGTTCTACTAAAGCAGAATGAGAACCGATTTCGATAATTTTTCCTTTGTCTAAAACCACAATCTGGTCTGCATTCATAACCGTGCTTAAACGATGTGCAATAACAACAACTGTTTTATCTTTAAAGAAAATATCCAGTTTGCGCATAATTTCTCTTTCATTATTGGCATCTAAAGCGGATGTGGCTTCATCAAAAAATAATATTTCAGGGTTTTTATAAACAGCCCTTGCTATAAGTAAACGTTGTTTTTGTCCGCTGCTCATTCCTAAACCTTCTGCACCAATTTTTGTATTATACCCGAGCGGTAAACCACTTATATATTCTTTTATATTCGCTACATCTGCAGCATAAACCAATCGCTCTTTGTCTACTTTATCAACTCCAATGGCAATATTATTGGCAATTGTATCACTAAAAATAAAACCTTCCTGCATTACGGCCCCAATATTGGATCGCCATGCTTTTTGAGAAATATTTTTCAAATGTGTATTTCCAATATTAATTTCACCACTATTGGGTTCATAAAATTTAAGCAACAATTTCATAAGTGTCGTTTTTCCGCTTCCGCTAACGCCTACTATTGCGGTAACTTTATTGGCAGGAATTATTAAACTTAAATTTTCCAGAACAGGAACATCAGATCCTAAATAACGATACGAAATATTTTTTATATCGATATCCGTATCATACGGAACATCACTAGTTTGATGGACTTCTTGTTGTGTTTCATCTTCTTTTTCATGAATTTCAGATAATCTTGCCAATGATATTTTTGCATCCTGAAGTTCTCGTACAAACTCAATAAGTTGTGTAATTGGCCCGTTTAAACTTCCTACGATCGAACTTATCGCCAACATCATACCCAGTGTGATGGAACCATCAATAACTAATTTGGCGGAAAGAAATATGATGAAAATATTTTTTAATTCATTTATTACAGAAGAACCTATTGTTTGGGTTTGTTCTAAAATCAATCCTTTTATCGAAACCCTAAATAATCTTGCCTGAACATATTCCCAACCCCAGCGCTTTTGCTTTTCGGCATTATGGAGCTTTATTTCCTGCATTCCGTTAATGAGTTCCATTACTTTGCTTTGCTCTTGAGAAACCTCTGCAAAACGTTTATAATCGAGAACTTCTCTTCTTTTTAAAAACAAAGTAATCCAGCCAAAATAAAATATACTTCCGACGAAAAACACTAAAAATATCTGAATATTAAAGTACGCCAAAACGCCTCCCATAACTATCATGTTGATCACAGAAAACAAAACGTTTAATGAAGATGTGGTAAGAATTCTTTCGATTCTACGATGATCATTAATTCTTTGCATAATATCACCTGTCATGCGAACATCAAAAAATGAAATGGGCAGATTCATTAATTTAATGAAGAAATCAGAGATCAGCGATATATTTATTCTTGTAGAAAGATGTAATAATATCCAGCTTCTGATAAGCTCTAAACCTGTTCTTCCTGCAAAGAGAAATAATTGCGCAAAAAGAATCAGATAAATAAAATGTATATTTTGGTTTTGTATCCCAATATCAACAATACTTTGAGTCAAAAAAGGAAAAATCAGCTGCAACAAAGTACTTGCCAAAAGTCCAATACTTAATTGAACCAAAAATGATTTGTATCTCAGGACATATTGAGACAACAATCCAAATCCTATACCTTTTTTATCTTCTTTATCAAATTCAGTCTGAAAGAATTTTGGTGTTGCTTCAACCAATAATGCAATTCCTTCCTGAGTAGATTCACCAGCATTATTTCCTATCCATAATTTGATGAATTCTTTTTTGGTATACTCAATTAACCCAAAAGCAGGATCAGAAACGTAATAAATTCCTTTTTTGATTTTATAAAGTACTACATAGTGATTTTGATTCCAATGCAGAATACAAGGTAATGGTGCTTCTTCTAATCTTTTTGCATTTAATTTAACCCCTAAAGTCCTGAAACCAATTTTCTCTGCAGCGTCGCTCAAAAAAAGCAAATTACTTCCTTCACGAGTTGTTTCGCTAGTATCTCGCAACTCCTGAATATGAATCGTTTTCCCGTAATGTTTAGCTATTATTTTTAAACATGTAGGTCCACAATCCTTATGATCTGCCTGTCTGTAATTGGTGAATTTTTTCAATTCTTAATTGGTTTATTTTATAGCAATATTATACAAAAATTCTTAAAAAATGAATACAGTTGTTAAAATATCCAAATGAAAATTTTTGATTTAATTAATTTTGTTTATTTCAAACAACACATATTTTCAAAACCTGAGATACACTTTAATCACTTTTAGATTTTATATATAAAACAGAATTTTTTATCGAAACAGAAAAGCTTTGCTAAACAAATAGCAAAGCTTTTATTATTATTTCAATTCTATGGGCAATAGCGTTCTTTTTCCTAATTGATTATCTTTAAGACACTTAAAACTCTATTTAACCTATTTAATTTCTAAGAATCTAAAGGACAATTGTGATCAATAACACCTCCGCAACCTTCGCCGTCCATAACGATACCAGCAAAAGTACCATCAGGACAATAACAAGCTACGGGACCTCCTCCTCCTATTAAACTTTTTTGCTCATTTTTACTCAAAACCTCAACTCCTTTTAAATTTTTTAAACTTTTCATGATTTGTTTTGTTTTTGTTTGATATTAAATTAGTGCTTTAACAAGATAGATTACTTAATTACAGTCCTATCTACTTCTTAATTTTAAATAACCGGTTTATGGTTTAATTTGCTCACAGTGACCTTCACCCCCCTGATCATAGCCCACACAATGATGTCCTACGGCACAAACAGGATCTCCATAAAAACTACAAGCAATTCCTCCCTTAATAGATTGTTTCTGCTCTCTTGTTAATTCCTGAGTCCCTTCTAATTTTAAAATTTTCTTTAACATAATTACGGTTTTTTTGATTTGTTAATACTTCAATCATTTTAAGACATTTGAAGCTTCTGTCTATTTTAATTTGTATTTATACTAAAATTCATACAACATTAATTTTGACGTAAAAAAAACAGAGAGAATAACTCCTCTCTGTTTAAATATCTAAAAAAGTGTAAAATGTAATAACACAATTTTCTCTAGGAATGGCACTGGTTAGCCCTAACCAATTAAAACCAACTCAGTGACCACCTTTCCTGAGAATCCCGACACCAATCATCAATGTTGGGATATTTGCTCAATGTTCCACGATCGAGCGCCTACAAATTAAAAAAAACATGACTAAATTTTAATAAGGCTGTATTGTATTACTGTTTTATTGTTAAAAGTTTAAGAAAAAAACTAGCAACAAAGACGATTTGAATCACAAACACCAGCTGTAGTATCCAACGGACACGTTTGGCCAACAGATATTAAAACACATCCGGCTTCGATTGCAAAAACCCAACATTCAGGAATTCCTCCCTTGATTGTTTTCTGCTCAATTTTGGTTATTACTTGAGCGGTTTCCAGGTTTAAAATTTTCTTTAACATATATATATTATAATGAGCGATAAAAAATTATAATTCAGGATTTGGTGCAAGAGGAAATTTACAGTTGCCTGTGCTTCCTTCTTCTAATCCGGGAATTGTTCCGTCAGGGCAATATGAAAAACAATAAGCGCTTACCTTGTGGTTTGATGAATTATAACAAAAACATTTACAATTATCAGGCTGAACCGGTAATCCACCTAAAATGCTTTTTTGCTCTTTTATACTTAGCATTTGAGCTCCATCCAGATTTATAATATTTTTTAGCATAATTTTATTTTTTAGCAATCATTCTTTATTAACTATAAAATCAACCCTTTTGTTAAGTAACAGAGGAATTTTTCATTTCCTCTGTCCATCTTTAATTCTAAACTTAAACTAGGCTCTTATACAACGCCAAGAATCATATTCGCAAATAGATCCTTTTGGACATGTTCCGTCCTCATAGCATGCTAATCCACCTTTGATAACTTTTTTTTCCTCTTTAGAAAGCTCTTGAGCTCCTTCAAGTTTTAAAATGTTTTTTAACATAATGATTGTTTTTTGTTTGGGTTAATAATGGTCTTCAATACTTTTATAAAACAGTTGAAAATTTGTTTGTTCATTAAATTAACAAAACTTTGTTCCGTTAGGCACGCAGTCCCAATAAGCTGGCACAGTTCCAAACTCTGTACATCTTTTCGCAAAAGAACCCTCGTTACAAACCGGAGCATTACCTCCAACTATTGTTTTTTGCTCATTTGCACTTAGTTCTTCAGCTCCTTCAAGGTTTAAAATATTTTTTAGCATTACAATAAGGTTTTAATCTATTATTAACACTTCAATCATTTTAAGACATTTGAAGTTTCTGTCTGTAAATTACTGTGAGGGTAATTTTATGCTATCTTTTCAAATTCTTCTTCAAGAATCTCAACTTCTTCAACAAAATCGTTTAAGAAATATTTTAATTCGTTTAATTCATATTCGTGAGGAAATAATTTTTCATTTACAATTTTAACCGGTGTATAATTAAAATTATTTTTAGAACACCATTCGTATTGTTTTTGTATTTCCTGATTAATCATCATGCTAACAGGTTCCGTATTCCATTTTTTAAGCCATTTTTTAAGGCCAACTCTCTTAATGTGCCAATCTGAAATTGCTTCTACAATTTTTCCTGGTGTTGATCTGTTTATTGTTAAAAGCCTTTCGACAACAATTTTATATGGATTATCAACATTTTCAGGGTTAACATTAAATAGTATATTTAGAAATATCTTGTCCGGAAACTTTAAAACTAAATCAAATGCTTCCTGAAATGTTTTATGACAATGTTCGCAACTTGGACTTAAAATTATAGAAAGCTTAATTCCTGC
Organism: Flavobacterium sp. LC2016-13; assembly: GCF_009707955.1. Lineage (GTDB taxonomy): Bacteria > Bacteroidota > Bacteroidia > Flavobacteriales > Flavobacteriaceae > Flavobacterium. The sequence continues at coordinate 25,977 of NZ_WMDQ01000005.1, forward strand.
ATTTCTGTTTCCAAAATGCAAACCTCTTAAATCTTCAAATCCATTTGTATTGGGAACCTTTTTTGATAAAAAATTTAATAACGTATAATTTCTTTTAAATTTTTTAAGCTCTTTTAAGTTATTGTCACTGTTCAAAATGTTTTTTACCACCGGTTTTGCTACCAGCCAAATTGACGTTAAAAGAATCAGTGAAAATAAAAACGGAAATACGTTTGTTAAACTGAAACTTAATGTGAATAAATCTGATGCGAACCAAATAAAGCTTTGTGTTAAAACCAAAAATGAAACTGCTAAACACATAACGCACCATTTTTGTATTTCAAATTTTTGTATCCAAACAGAGGTTACTATAATAGGAATAGCCAAAAGGCTCAAGAACCCAATGAAAATTACCGAATCTGATGGTCGAAGCAATATTGCGAGAAAAGATGAACTAAAGAAAATTAATGGTAAATCTGAAAAACTAATCCATTTTGAATTTATAACATCAAAATTAATGACTGAATTACAAGATGTATTTGTTGTAAGATTGCAAAACTTAGAAATAATATTAGTTTTAAATCCCAATTTTTCCTGAACAATAAATACACTAATAATTAATCCTAAAATTGAAGTTGTTAAAAACACCAGACTAAATACATTATAGCTATTATAGAAAAATGAAAGACCAACTAAAAGTAATAAAGGAAAATAATACTTTAAATCTTTATATTCATTTTCAAAATTTTCTCTTGCAATAACATTATTTGGTTCAATTGCAACAATTACCCCATTCCAGTCTAAAAGAAAACTATCATATGATATTTTTTGAATACCATTTTTAATAGTATCTATTCGAACAAAGTTTTTTGCTCTTTCTACTAAAGTAAGTTCATCCTTAAAATAAGCTAAAAAATTAGATGGTAAATTTTCTATCTGTTCTTTAGAAACTCTTACAGCAGCATTCTCCACAGACAACAAATCTAACGAATCTGTTATTGCAAATAAACTTGGATAATTTGGATGAGAAAGAAACAAATCTTTGAACTCATTTTTTACCTCCGAGTATTTATTAATTTGAAGAAATTTCTGTACTAATTTTAGCATCTTGTTTTGTCTTTTAAATCATAACGACAATGCAAATATTGGTGTTTTTATTTAAAAAAAATGCCTAAAGGCACACATTTTATTAATTATACTACATACAATTTATAAATTATATCAGTCAGAATAATTAACACAATGTATTGTATATCAATAAATTATATTAAATTTACTTCGTTAAAAAAGCTCAAAAGCCCATTTTCGATTAAGGGTTTTCCTTTTTGTCTAGTTTTGAAATATCAATAACCGTAATACGTAAAAACATGACAAATACGACATTAACACTAGGAGATTTTGCAGTAGAAAAATTGACAAAAAAACAACAAAAAACAGTTCGTGGAGGAGATGCTCCAGAGGATGATAAAGATCCTAATAAAGGTGGCACCGGAGGAAATGGTGGGACAACATAATCTTACAAAAAGAATTTAAATTAATATAAAAGATAAACCTTAATTTATAAAATCATGGCAGGTAAAAATTTAAAGTTTGAAAGTTTTAAGATAGAAATGTTATCTAAATCTCAACAAAAAACAGTTCGAGGTGGAGATGATCCTATAGATCCCCCAAAAGATCCTAATAAAGGTGGCATTGGAGGTAATGGTGGAACTTCGTAAAATTGACAATTTTAATTAAATATTATTCGCAAACTGAGCTGGAGATACTCCAGTTCTTTTGCGAAATGATTTGGCAAAAGATACCGCGTTTTTAAATCCTACACTTTCTGCAATGGCCTGTGTAGAATATTTTCGATACATATGATTGGTAATCATTTCGTTAATTACATAATTAATTTTAAGCTCATTCGAGTATTCTCCAAATGATTTACCAAATCGTTTATTTACTACATAAGATAAATAAGTAGTATTGGTTTTTATTTTTTTGGCAACATATTGTAAAGTAAAATCGGCATTTAGATATTCTAATTTATTTTCAAGCGCCAACAATTTTTCGACAATTTTATTTTCTTTAGCCTCATCTATACTTAGATTGACATTCTCTTTTTTAAGTTGAATATCGTCTAATTCTAATGTTTCATGAGTTTCTATTTCTAAAATAGACTCGTTTTCTTTTTTCTCTAAATTCGCTTTAAATTCCTCAATTAAAGCATTCATCTTTTTATGTGCCTTATTTTTATCTCTTATATTTTTTATGAGTAAAAAGACAATTCCAATTACCAATAAGACATAAAATACTTTTAATGCTTTATTAAAAAATACTTCGTTTTCATATTTTTTCTGAATAGTGACCATTTCATCACTCAAATCATCAGTACCTAGTTTATAATTAACTTCTAAAGCCTCATTACTCAACTTAGCTTCTGATTTTTCATAATTATTTAAATAAATTTTAGAGTATTTATAAGCTAATTCAGGTTCCTTTTTTATATTATAAATTTTAGCTAAATAATAATTTGCCTTTAAGGAATTTTCGTCTTCAAAATTATTTACTTGAGAAATTGAATCTACTCTTTTTAGGAAAACGAGTGCTTTATCATATTTTTTAGAATCAAAATATAAATTACCCAAATTGTAATTGGCGATCGTAAATTCTCTGTTAAGTTTATTTTGTTTAGCAAAAATTACAATGTCGTAGTATGTTTTTTCAGCATTCTTAAAATCATTTTTCAAGTAATAAATGTTACCTAAACTTATTTTGGCGGCCATTTTATTACCCGGATTATTTTGTGAAAAAGAAATTGTTTTTGTATAAAAATAGGCAGCAGAGTCTAACAAATATTTTTTACTTTGGTTTTTCATATAAAGACTCTCATATGACCCTCCTAAAGTAATATTGTTGTTGCTTTTTATAGTATTAAATTGTTCTTTAGTATAAAAATTTTCATTATTGTTAACCACAACATCAAGCTGTCTCAAATTTTTAATAGCTAGTTCGTAATTACCTACTGCCTCATTAACGAATGCAATATTGCTTTTAAATTTTACAATCTGAATAATATCATCTAATTGTAAAGAAAGTTTAATCCCTAGTTGATAATTTTCAAGCGCTTCACTATAATTGGCTCTTTTATATTCTATTAGTCCTCCGTAGTTGTATAAGTATGATTTAAGACGTGTTTTTTCTGTAGATTCAGGCATTTTATCTAAAAATTTAAATGCCAACAAATATTTTTCTTTAGATTTGAGAGTGTTATTTTTTAACTGAAATAAGTAAGACAATGCACCATTAGCAAAAGCCAAGTGTTTATTATTGTTAGATTTTTCCATCATATGTACATATACAAAAGAGCTATCTAAGTTTTTGCTTGTATTTAGCCGAATTTTATCCTGCAAAATTAGATACTCCTGTTCTGTCAATTCTCTCTTTTGTTGACCAAAAGTGATATTCAGAACAAGAAAAAGTAGAAAAGAGATGATCAGCCTCATTTAATATGTTTTTGGAAATCAAAAATAGCTTATATAAACCCAATAAACTAGTATTAATTCGTCTTATTCTTATTTATTTTCATTACTTGTTGTAAAAATATAACAATTTAGCATTGTTTTGTTATATTTTTATTGCGTAAATTTGTTTTTGTAAAACTAACTAAACATGAAACCAGACTTATTTCAAGCACCTGATTATTATAACCTTGATGATTTATTGACAGACGAACACAAATTGGTTCGAGAATCAGCACGCGCATGGGTTAAAAGAGAAGTTTCTCCTATTATAGAAGAATACGCTCAAAAAGCAGAATTTCCAAAGCAAATTATAAAAGGTCTTGGAGAAATTGGCGGTTTTGGCCCTTATATTCCTGTAGAATATGGTGGTGCCGGACTTGATCAAATTTCGTATGGTTTAATCATGCAGGAAATTGAGCGTGGCGATTCTGGTGTAAGATCAACTTCATCTGTTCAATCTTCATTGGTAATGTATCCTATTTGGAAATATGGAAACGAGGAACAAAGAATGAAATATTTACCAAAATTGGCTACTGGCGAATTTATGGGATGTTTTGGGTTAACTGAACCAGATCATGGTTCTGATCCGGGAAGTATGATTACTAATTTTAAAGATATGGGCGATCATTATCTTTTAAATGGTGCAAAAATGTGGATTTCAAATGCTCCTTTTGCAGATATTGCTGTTGTTTGGGCAAAAAATGAAGAAGGCAGAATTCATGGTTTAATTGTAGAACGCGGAATGGAAGGTTTTACAACTCCTGAAACTCATAATAAATGGTCTCTTCGTGCATCATCAACAGGAGAATTGATTTTTGATAATGTTAAGGTTCCGAAAGAGAATTTATTACCAAATAAATCCGGATTAGGAGCACCACTTGGCTGTTTAGATTCTGCACGTTACGGAATTGCCTGGGGCGCAATTGGAGCAGCAATGGATTGTTACGATACTGCTTTGCGTTATGCAAAAGAAAGAATTCAGTTTGGAAAACCAATTGGAGGAACTCAATTGCAACAAAAGAAACTGGCCGAAATGATTACCGAAATTACAAAAGCGCAATTATTAACATGGCGTTTAGGTGTTTTAAGAAACGAAGGAAAAGCAACAACATCTCAGATCTCAATGGCAAAGCGCAACAATGTCGACATGGCAATTCATATTGCTCGTGAAGCTAGACAAATGCTAGGCGGAATGGGAATTACCGGCGAATATTCGATCATGCGTCACATGATGAATCTTGAAAGTGTTATTACTTATGAAGGAACACATGATATTCATTTATTAATAACAGGAATGGATGTAACTGGTATTGCAGCATTTAAATAGTAGACAACTATTAAAATATATACAAAAACAATACGAAAAGCTTCTTCTTAACGAGAAGCTTTTTATCTTTGCATAAAAATTACGCAAATGAATATTGAAACTATACACAATAGCATTCAACCTCAAAAAGAACAACTTTTACAACATTCTTTATACAATAAAATTCAAAGTATTGATGATCTGCACAGTTTTGTAGAGAACCATGTTTTTGCTGTTTGGGATTTTATGTCATTATTAAAAGCGCTGCAAGCCAAACTTACTTGTACAACAACGCCTTGGTTTGCAACAAAAAATCCGGAAACAAGATATTTAATCAACGAAATTGTTCTTGCAGAAGAAACTGATTTAACGATTGACGGAAGAAGACAAAGCCATTACGAAATGTATCTTGAAGCAATGGAAGATTTTGGTGCCGATACAACCGGAATTAATAATTTTCTATCTGAAGTAAATTCGCTTCATAATATTTTTGTTGCCATCAAACAAAGTTCATTACATCCTAATGTAAAAGCTTTTTTAGATTTTACTTTTAGAGTTATTGAAGAAGGTAAACCACATGAAATTGCTGCTGCATTTACTTTTGGAAGAGAAGATTTGATTCCGAGTATGTTTACCGAAATCCTGAAAAACTTTCAAACAAACTTACCTGAAGCCAATTTAAATAAATTGATTTATTACTTTGAAAGACACATAGAACTTGACGCCGATGAACACGGACCAATGGCTATGAAAATGATTTCTGATTTATGTGAAGATGACGCTCAAAAATGGAAAGAAGTTGAAGAAATTTCGATTCTTGCATTAGAAAAACGAATCGGTCTTTGGAATGCCATTGAAGAAGAAATTCTGATGAAAACAGAAATGGTTTAAAAACCAAAACAATATATTTAACGTAACTATTTGTTTAGAACGAGCCTGAATCTAATTTAAACAAATTATGAAATCACAAATCAAACAAATAGTTACCGTTATTCTTTCCGTATTCCTTTTAAGCTGTAGTGCTGATGAAACAAATTCAGAAACTTCAGGTGATCCGATAGTTTCAATTCCAAAAATTCCGCTTGCAAGCAAAATAAAATATTTAGCTTTAGGAGACAGCTATACTATTGGTCAAAGTGTTTGCGAAACTTGTCGTTATCCGGAACAATTAAATGCTAGTTTAAAAGCAATTTATCCCGAAACAAGTTTTACTTTAAATATAATTGCCAAAACAGGCTGGACAACTTCAAATTTAATTTCGGCTGTAAACGAACAAAATCCACAATCAAATTATGATTTGGTTACTTTATTAATTGGAGTAAATAACCAATATCAAGGCAGAGATTTTTCGATTTATGAAAAAGAATTTCCCGAACTCGTTACAAAAGCAATAACCCTGGCAAAAGGCGATAAAAAAAATGTAATTGTTCTTTCGATTCCTGATTATGCCTATACTCCTTTTGGAACAATGTTTGGTGGAACAACAAAAATTTCAAATGAAATAAGTCAATACAATACTTTTGCAGAGAATTATTGCAAGGCAAACGGAGTTCTTTTTATCTCTATTACAGATATTACTCAAAGAGGTATTCAAAACCCTGATTTAGTCGCTCCAGATGGCCTACATCCTTCAAAAGAAGCTTACACTTTATTTGTAGATCGAATTTTACCGAAAGTAAAAGTGGTTTTGCAGGATTAAATCTTTTCTTGAAACCTTCATATAATTTATTCAGTAGATAATCGTAAAACCATAATCCGAAAAATATACTTAATTTTGTAAAAAGTTGATTCTTCACAATTCAAATTCTGAAAACAGATTCAAAAAACATGAAATTAAGCCCTGAAGAATTAATAGTAATCATTGATCCACAAAAGGATTTTACTGATATTGAAGGAGCTTACGCAAAAAATCATCCCGATATTAGCCAGATACAAGAAGTTAAAGCCCGAATAAACAAACTGACAAAACAATTTGACCAAAATAGATTTGTAATTATTTATTCGAATTATCAAAAGGATCAATTTGGTGCCGGAATATCAATGTGCATTCAAGGCACGAGAGGTCATGAAATTGATATCGATTTTGATGATGCTTCTCAACTGATTTCAAAAACGCAGCATAGTAGTTTTTCATCTGAAGCTTTTAAAATTTTCCTTCAAAGAAATAACATCCGTAAACTTTTATTATGTGGTTTTTTGGCAGAATACTGCATTAAACAAACGGCTCTTGATGCGCTCCAGAAAGGTTATGAAGTCAATCTTCTTCAGGAATTTATAGGTACCGGAAATGACGTACAAGAACGAAAACAAGAAATGTTAGTCGATTTAGAAAACAAAGGCGCAACAATCGTCAAGGATACTTTTGATTGTATATAAATGTGCATGCTACAGAATAAAAAACACTTATAATGGAATTTTTTAAAACCACAAATAAAGATATCGATGCCGTTTTCGAAATCTATAACGAAGCTACATCATATCAAAAAACAGTTAATAATAAAAGCTGGAGAGGTTTTGAAAGAAGTCTAATCGAAAAAGAAATAGCAGAAAACCGTCATTTTATAATAAAAGAAGATGATGAAATTGCCTGTACTTTTGTGCTCACTTTTGATGATTTAATTATCTGGAAAGAAGCCAGTAAAGATCCTGCAATATACCTTCACAGAATTGCCACAAATCCAAAATTCAGAGGTCAATCGTATGTCAAAAAAATTGTAGAATGGGCAAAAACATACGCGAAGGAAAATAACAAATCCTATATTAGACTTGACACGCACAGCGGAAACGAAAGAATCAACAAATATTATACAAGTTGCGGTTTTGACTATAAAGGAATCAGTACTATAGAATGGACAAACGAATTACCGGAACATTATAAAGAAGGTTCTTTTAGTTTGTTTGAGATTAAGATTTGATAAAATTATTCAATATCCAAAACTAAACTATCCGTTCGTTCTTTTGTCAGATAATCAATTGCAAACAAAATATTGGATAAATCTTTTGTTCTTTTACTTCTTTATAACAAATATTAAGTTTTGTATAAAAATCTTTTGATGTTAGTCCGCCAATTACTTCATTCGTAATTCATAATTACGTTCAATCTCTGTTACTTCTTCTTCCGTCAAGACAGAAAATTCTTTTTCAACAGCTCTTTTTGAAAGTTTTCCGTCATTTTGTTCCAAAAATCGAATAAGCAATGCAATCATTTTATCTGGCATTTGAAAAACATCATCCAAATAACTTTTCATTTCATCGTATTTTTGAAGATAAGTTACTTCTTGCGGAATAACATTTTCAATGGTGTCATTTACACAATCGTACAAAAACTCCGCTTGCTTTGTGGCATCAAAATAACGGTAAAAATCGATGGTTTCATTCAAAACTTCAATATTGTTAGACTTTGTTTTTTCCCATTCTATAAAGTCAAGTAATGAATGCGAATACGATTCTAATACATTTCGATAATCATCAATATGATTTAAAATAGAAGCCGAAACAGGAAAAATAATTCCCTGATGTGTAAATTTCATTTTTGATAAAATATGATGAATTAAATAACGGTGAATTCTTCCATTACCATCTACATACGGATGAATAAATACAAACCCAAAAGCGATTGCCGAAGCTGACAAAACAGGGTCGAAATTAGATTCTTCGAGTTTTTTATAAGTAGCAATCAATCCATCAATTAGTTTTTCAATATCTTCTTTTTTTGCCGAAATATGCTCTGGCATTGGTTCGCCGGTTGTACGTTCATGTTCGCCTACAAAACCACCTTCTTTTCTAAAACCCATTTCTATAAAACGGCTGTTTTCGATTACAATTTGCTGTAAACGAATAAGTTCTTCCTTGTCTAAAGATTTTGAACCAGCCTGACCAATCGCTTTTCCCCAGCGCACAGCACGATTTGTAGTAGGATTTTCGCCTTCAATTGTAAAGGATGCTTTTGAATCTTTTAGTAATAAAAATGCAGATGCTCTTTGTAAAACATCTTTATGAAAGGTTTTTAAATAAGTATCTTTTTTTTGAGAAAGGTTTTCTTCGATATAACTTTTTAGTTTGTCTGTTTTAAAAATTAACGGACAAAAATCTACAGTTCCAGGTAAATTATTAATAATTCGATGACGAGCAGATTTTAAGCCATTTGTTAAAGAAAATTGCTTCTTATCATCTATCAAATTAAGATACTTAATTTTAACATCGGCATCTGGAATATGAAGATTTTCGTTCATTAACCACTCATACAAAAACCAGATTTTTCGAACATATTGCCCTGTAGGTTCTTTATTTACAGCTTGTTCAATTTCTTCTCTTGAAATTTTATCAAAAAGCTTTTTAAAAAACAACAAATTGATTCCTTCATATCGCAAAGCAAATACTAAATGTTTTAGTAAAGTATCTTCAGGCTGGTAACTTGGAGGATAGACATCGAAATTTTCAGTAGAATATTTTTTGTTTTTTTTGCTGATAATAGAAATAGTTGCGGGCATAGGTAAAGATAAATGCAAACCATCTATGATTGCTGTATAACCAACTATTGTAGCTTCTTCTGGTAATTTTTTACCATCAAAAACAGACGCTGTACGAGAAATTAATACGCTATTCATTGTTTTTTATAAAAAAGACACGCTTGTTAAAAAATAAAGATACTTTTAATTTTTACAAAAAACAAACGCGATTCATAAAAATCAAACGCTAATAACTATTTTACAGTAAAAACGAACGCTGTTTGAAACTTATTTTGCTTCCCAAAAGCAACGTTTAGGAGAAACTATTAAATCTTCATCCTTCAACATTTTCATTGCTTTATCTACTTCTTTTCGATCCAATTTAGTTAACTCAACTACTTTACCTACATTTACAGGCTGTTCGGCTTTTTTTATAGCATCTAATACTTGATTTTTGATTTCCATGATTTTTTATGTTTTAATAATTGCAAAAATAATAAATATTTTCCTATAAATAATTATTGCTTTTTTGGAGTTTGTGATTAAGTTTTGAGCTTATTTTTTAGATTTCAAGATAAAACCATCCGGCAAATAGCATAAAAGAAGATTGATGGGCTATTGTTTTTATTAAATCATCTAAAAACTGTATTCTTACATAAATATAAAAACAGTATCTTACAAAACCGAACCTGTTTTTTACTGAAATCTATTTTTCTTTAAGATTTTTTAAATACCTTTGATTCATGAGCACAGTAACAAAACCATATCATATAGGGCGAAAAATTAGCCGTATTCGTGAACTTAAAGACATGAAACAAGAAGCACTTGCACAGGCTTTGGGAACAAATCAGCAAGCTATTTCGGCTATGGAAAACAGCGAAACCATAGACGAAGAAAAGTTGAAAGAAGTAGCAAAAGCTCTTGGCGTAACTGTTGAAGCAATTAAAAACTTTTCTGAAGAAAATGTGATTAATTACTTTAATACTATTTACGATAATGACTTTAGTTATAGCAATGGAGCCATTCAATCAAATAATTGCTCATTCAATCCTCTTGACAAAGTTGTGGAGCTTTACGAACGTTTAGTGCAAGCTGAAAAGGATAAGAATGAGTATTTGGAGAAATTATTAAAAGGGAAATAAGTTTTTTTTCTGTAGACAGGATTCAATATAAGTCTTTTCCTGCTTATAATACAAATCTATTGAATTTTAAACTTATAGGATACACCAGAAATTCATAGATAAAAGTAATTACATCACTATTATTTACGCAATAGAGATTTATTTAATGTCAAAATTGGAAACGTAGTAGGGCAAAAATCACCGTCATGCGTTATTAGACAAATTTCAAGACCTGAGCTTTGTATAATATACTCAAAATACATATCATTATAATCCATTGATGGTTTCAATTTGTTAAGCAGATCTGAGTATTGTATATTTGTGAAATAATCTTCAATTTGAATTATGTGCTCTTTATATGACTTTATATCATCTAACAAAATAGGGAGTTGAGTATTATAATCACTATTCACATTATCACGATAATCATTTTTAAATGTATATTGCTTATACTTAGCCTGACCAAAATATTCTTTCATGAATATTTCACGTAATGAAGTGTTGATAATTTCCGATAAAAGTGTATTTGATAAAACTATTTTTACATAAGTTCCCTTTTTTGCAATACTAGCAGGCAACTGATTTAAACGCTCATTATGATTGATTATATCTTCAAGAAACGCAATATAAGGCTCTACATCTTTATCACTATCTGATAAAATTGTATACTTAAGAAAAGCAATCCAAATATTTGTATCTACAAAATAATATTTATAATCGAAATAATTAAAACCAACAATATTTTTAACTAAACCCATTTATAAGTTTAATTAAATAAGTCTAATATTGCTTTATCAGTAGTTTTAAAGTTTGTAGTATTATGAAATTGGGAGTGTCTTAGAGAATTATTTATTTTTTCTTCAAAAATATTATTCCCTATATTTTCTAGGATAATTAAATCTCTAAAATTTTCTATTTCCATCGCCAATCTACCAAAAGAAGCATTGCAAAAACCAGAAGTTAAATTTTCTATTTCGCTAAAATCAACTACTAATTTATTATTACTTTTAATCTCATTGGAAATAACATCATACAATGATAAGCCAGAACTTCTAAGAATTGCATTAGAAGAACCAATTATTTCCTTAATTTTTAAGTTTGTCATAATTATAGTTATTTCTGTTATCAGTAGTACTAATATACAAAAAGTATGCAAATGTACATAATTATATTTAGTTTTTTAAAATTAAATTAATAGTCGTCCCCTTTATGTTATTATTTATCTTTCTAAATATTTTTTTATTATCAACAAACTCAAAAAAAGAATCACCCGAAATAATCTGCATAGAAGAACCACTTTCGTAACAATATTTCAAAACTCCTGACAATCCAGTCCCACCTGGCTCACCTATTTTAGTTGTGTTTCCACTAAGCGCCCACAGTATTGCATCTTTTGAACACATAATTGGAACATCATCATTTTGAGTACGAATTGCAATTTTTCCGAGAAACCCATCTCCATGATCTACAATTGTGAATTTTGTTAAGTTCTTTCGTGGATACATTTGACCACAAACATAACAGCCGATACTTGAATTTGCATGAGTATCAATATTATCAAAAATTTCAAAATAATTATTGCTAAGATTAATTTTCTGATCCACACTAAGATTGCTTAGCGACCTATGATTGATGAAGTTTGCTTCAATATAATTAACAAAATCGTCACTATTTGAATTATCAAAATTACCTAATGATATAGTAGATTCATTAATGTCATCAACCCTGAAACCTTCATCATCCATGACCATTTTAAAGAAATTATTTCTTAGTAGTACATCTGCAACTGCACAAGATCCTATTGCATCAATTTCAAATTTTATATTATTCTCCTTTTTTAATGTATTGCAATATAAAATAAGATTTGCTGACATATTAGCATCAAACCACTTAAGCTTAGAAAAATCTAATTTTATAATTTTATTTTTATGTTGATTACATATGGTGAAAAATTGCAGTAATGATTCATAACCAATCATACTTGTCTTAATATCTCCCCAAAATGAATAATTTATTACTTCAATAGACTCTAGTACATTCACCATTTAACATGTTAATTATTTCAAATTTAACATATTTAAACCATATCACAAATTTTTATTCATTATCTTCTGTAATTTCAGCTTGACAGTTCAAATAATTTGAAGCCTAAATTAAAATAAAAAAATCATAGACAAATTTACAAAATGCGACCTACAATACAGAGACCATACGTCTTATTAAAAACAGTAAAGTACTAATTATCATATAATTATATTTTATAAAACCGAGAAAAATTGATTCAACCCCACAAACAGTGTTGTAAAAAAATAAATTCTTGTTTTTCCATCTTAAAAAGAAGTTTTTGCATTGGGATTATTACAACAGAAACAACAGATTTGCTAATTGGAGAAAGTTAATAAAAAAACCCCGAAATACAGATTCCGAGGTTTGATATTATTTAAGTTAAAATTTAGCAGAGAGGAAGGGATTCGAACCCTCGATACAGTTACCCATATACTAGCTTTCCAGGCTAGCTCCTTAAACCACTCGGACACCTCTCTAAATTGGTCTGCAAAGAACACAAAAAAATCTGAGTTACAAAAGCAAAATCAAACATTACTTTACATGCTTTTTCTAAATTCTTCCATAAACAGTTTTACAGCCTTTTTTTGGTAACTTCCAATCGTAAGCATAAACGATTCTCTTTTCGTTGGAACTCCCGTAATTTGGATTGCTTTGAGATCGTCCCAGCCTTTTAAGGCTTTTTCGGCTACAATTGTCGCAAAATCACTTTCATGTACCATTTGCAATAGCGCATGAATAGAGTTTAATTCTATCGCAATTTTAGGTTTCATTTTATTTCTCGCAAACAATTCTTCAACAAATTCTCTTGAATTCGATCCTTTTCCAGGTAAAACAAGCGGAATTTCTTCTATTCTCTTAAATGCAATTTTATCTAAAGCTGCCAAAGAATGTGATTTAGAAACCGCCATAACCATTTGCGAAGTAAATAAAGGCACTTTCTCAACAGGAAGATCTATTTCATGCGACGTAATAACCAAAACCAGATCTAACTCGTTATTCATTAATTTTTGTTCTAAGGCTTCAGTTGTTCCGTATTCTACGACAATTTTAAGATTTGGGTATCTTTTTGCAAAAGCATTAACAACAGGCAGAATCAAAAGTCCAAAAATATAAGTTACGCCAATTCGTAATTCTCCGCCAATCATTTGGTTCAAATCATCAATTGCCTGTTTACCGCTTTGTACATTTTCTATAATTTGCTTGGCGTGAATCAGAAAAACAGATCCAGCTTCAGTAAGTTGTACTTTTTTACCAATCCTGAAAAACAAAGGCATTCCGAGTTCTTCTTCCAGTTTTTTTATCTGTTGTGATAATCCGGATTGCGTTACAAAACACAATTCAGCTGCTTTTGTAAAATGAAGAACTTCAGCTGTTTTAATAAAATATTGTAATTGATAAATTTCCATATTGATAAGTTTAAATACTTATTATCAGTAAAATTATTAATTTTTCTAATGAAATCATAATCCCGAACTTTGTAAAAAAATATCAAGCATCATGTTTAAGGCCTTAAAATCAAAAAACTTCAAATTATTCTTTTACGGACAATCGGTTTCTGTAGTTGGAACCTGGCTTCAAAAAACGGCAGTAAGCTGGATGGTTTATAGTGTAACTGGTTCGGTTTTTTTACTTGGCTTAACTACTTTTTTAAGTATGATTCCGTCTCTGTTTCTGGCTCCGTTAGCAGGAAGTATTATTGGACGTTATGATAAACACCGAGCCATGATTTTGCTGCAATCTTTGGCAATGCTTCAGGCTGGTGCTCTGGCTTTATTGATTTATTTAAAAATATACAACATCAACTTTATTCTGGCGCTGAGTTTAATTCAGGGAATCATAAATTCTTTTGATATGACTTGCCGACAAACCATGATGATTGATATTGTAGACAACAAAGAAGATTTGCCAAATGCAGTTGCTTTAAACTCAACTTTAAATAATTTTGCCCGAATTGCAGGACCCGCAATGGCCGGAATTATTCTGCACAATTATGGTGAAGACATTTGTTTTATTGGAAATTTCCTGAGCTACATTCCGGTTTTAGTTTCTTTATTAATGATGAAAATTACGCCGCATATAAAAGCAACTGATAAATTTAAAATGCTGGAAGATTTTATTGAAGGTTTAGATTATGTGAAAAAAGAAACTGAAATGGCAAAAATGCTTTTAATGTTGATGTGCAGCAGTTTATTTGTTATTTCTTTTAATACTTTGATGCCTGTTTTTGCCAAAGATATTTTTAGCGGAAATGCTGAAACTTTTAGCTGGTTTGAAAGTGCGGCCGGAATTGGTTCGATTTTATCAGCAATTTATTTGGCCAATCTTAAAAAATCAGACAACATGAACAAAATAATGATCGCTGCGAGTTTATTATTAGGCTTTAGCATTATTATACTTGCTTACTCAAATAGTTTGATTATAGCGCTTATATGCATGGGATTAAGTGGTGTTGGAATGATGGCACAAACCTCATCTATAAACATTTACGTTCAAACTCAAAGTGCTGTAAATATGCGTTCCAGAAGTATTAGTTATTATTTAATGGCTTATCAGGGAATGATTCCTGTGGGAAGTTTAATAATTGGATATGTTTCGCATATTATCGGAACAAGAACAACGGTTGCAATTCAGGGAATAATATGTATTGTTTCGGTAATTGTTTATGTGTATTATAAAAATCGCAGTTCTCAGGAAGAGTTAGAAACTTGTCCGGTTCATTATAAAAATTAAAAAGGGATTATGTCATTTCAACAAAACAGAAATCACATAATGTATTTACAGTTCGTTGCTCTCTGGATGTGATTTCTCCTACGTCGAAATGACACAACGGCGCTGCATTTACTTCACTTAAATAAATTTATATCACTTTATGGTGAAAAAACTATAACGAAATTTCTCCGCGTAAAGCAGTTTCAAAAACATCTTTAAATTCAGATTGTGGAATATTGTGTCCAAGCAAATACATCAATTTTGTAATTGCAGCTTCTGTAGTAATATCTTTTCCTGAAATAACGCCAAGCGATTTTAGTTTTGTGCTGGTTTCGTACTGCCCCATATTTACACTTCCGCCAGAACATTGTGTTACATTTACAATGTGTAATCCGGACTGAATTGCTTTTTGAATTAAATTTAAAAACCAATCTTCGGTTGGAGCATTTCCTGAACCATACGTTTCTAAAACAATTCCGCGTAAATCTTTTATTGCTAAAATTGAAGATAAAACGACTTCGCTCATTCCGGGAAACATTTTTATAATAGCCACATGATTGTCTAAGTTTTTATGGACAATTAGTTTTGCATCTTTCTTTATTGGAAGAAATAAATGTTTATTTAGCTTCAAATGAACGCCAGACTCAACCAATTCAGGATAATTTGGTGCCGTAAAAGCTTTAAAATGTTCTGCATTTACCTTTGAAGTTCGGTTTCCGCGGTATAATTTATATTCAAAATACAAACAAACTTCATTAATAACGGGTTTTCCGTTTTCCTGAAGAGAAGCAATCTGAATCGCTGTAATTAGGTTTTCTTTAGCATCGGTACGCAAGTCCCCAATAGGTAATTGTGAGCCTGTAAACACAACTGGTTTTGTCAAATTCTCTAACATAAAACTCAATGCCGATGCTGAATATGACATAGTATCTGATCCGTGAAGAACCACAAAACCATCATAAGCTATGTAGTTTTGTTCGATAATTTCAGCAATTTTCGTCCACATTTGAGGATTCATGTTCGATGAATCCATTGGGTTTTCAAAAGAAACCGTTTCAATCGTACAATCCAGTTGTTTGATCTCAGGAATATTTTGCAATAATTTACCAAAGTTGAATGCTTTAAGCGCACCCGTTTCAAAGTCTTTACTCATACCAATGGTTCCACCGGTATATATTAAAAGTATTTTAGCTTTAGAAGACATCCTGATATTTTAATTTATTGACAACAGGATTTGCATACATGGATAAAAATCCAAGTCTTGTTACCGGATTATCACATCCAATACGCATTTCTAAACGACGCTCAAACAATGATTTTTCATTCTCTTTATATAAATGAGAAAATTTATCAGTTTCGTTTAAGATGTCGTAAGCAATAAAATTAGTTGGCCATAATTGGTAATTCTTAAGAATCGAATCATCAATCACTTGTGCCAATGCCTGAATTTGTTTGTTTGCATTGTCATTTTCAGCCACAATCTGATCAATTTCAGTATCTAAAACATCTCCAACTGAAATATGTATTCTCTTTTTGGTTCCCATGATTCCACTTAAAATGGTCATGAAATCCTCATTTTTATCTTTAATATAAATTTCGTTATTTGCTTCTGCCATTAATTGAGGCATTTTCAAAACATCTGTCGGATCGTATTCGTATGAAATAGAAACCGGAACAATTTTTAATTTCTTAAAATAGTCCATTAAATTGGCTTCATCAGAACCCATTCCAATCATTTTTAAAACTCCCGGATTGGTTTCATCATTTCCGTCTTTCGTTCTTCCTTCTCTTTGAGCAATCCAAACCGAACGATTTTCGCGAAGCAATAATTGTCCCATATATTCTGCCAGCAATTTAGAACTTTGCAGCATTTCTCTCGGTGTTAAACCTCTTAAAACCAAAAAGTTTCTGTTTAGTTTTGCCAAAGTTGCCAAAAATGCTTTTTTAACCAAATTATCTCCAATTGCAGATGCTGTCATTACCAAACCATGTTCGAACAAGCAAACATTTAATAATGTGGTATCTAAAAGAATATCTCTATGATTTGATATAAATAAATAAGATGTATTTTTTTCAAGTTTATCAAATCCTGAAGTCGTAAGGCCTTCAGAGCTTTTTTCAAGAACCTTTTGTATTGTATTATAAATAAAGTTGCATTGAAAATCACGAATAGAATGTGTTTTCTTTAATTGATCTTTCCAAACTTCGTCTTCTACTTCCGGAAAAGTAAAGTTCATCATGGTTTTCATCATCGGGTGATTTACAACATCATGAAGTGCTTCATTTATTTCAGAATCATAAAACGGTCGAATAGCATCAAATTTCTGCATCATATCTATTTTTAAGTGGGCAAATGAACAAAAAAAAATTCAAAATAAAGTAACTATTGGGTTAAATACCAAAAACGTCTTTTGAGTTTTGGGTTGTAATTACGGCGATTTCTTCTTCAGAAATAGCATAAATATCGGCCAGTTTTGCAATTACATTTACCAAATAACTACTTTCATTTCGTTTTCCACGATATGGAATTGGCGCTAAATATGGTGAATCTGTTTCGAGCACAATATGTTTTAAATCGATTTGATTTAAAAACTGATCTATTTTTCCGTTCTTAAATGTTACTACGCCTCCAATTCCTAATTTCATATTGTAAGAAATTGCCTGCTTAGCTTGTAATAAAGTTCCGGAAAAACAATGAAAAATCCCAAATAAATCTTCAGATTTTTCTTCTTCAAGGATTTCAAAGATTTCATCAAATGCTTCTCGACAATGAATTACGATTGGAAGTTTGTATTGTTTTGCTAATTGAATTTGTCTTTTAAAGGCAATTTGCTGCTCTTTTAAGTGCGTTTTATCCCAATACAAATCGATTCCGATTTCGCCAACAGCATAGAATTTTCGTTTTGATAATTCCGTTTCTACGTGTTTCAGCTCTTCTTCGTAATTATCTTTCACGTAAGTGGGATGCAAACCCATCATCAAAAACACATAGTCCGGATAATTTTGCTCTAAATCGTACATAGATTGTGTTGCCGCAGCATCAATAGCAGGAATAAAAAAACGGGTTACTCCGGCATTTATGGCTCTTTGTATCATTTCGTCACGATCCTGATCAAATTCTTCAGAATATAAATGTGTGTGCGTATCGGTAATAATTGGTGTTGAATTCAATGTGAAATTTTTAAGAAGCCAAAATTACGACAATATTAAAAACTTTCCCAATTTGAATGTTGTGGCGGTAAATGGTACACGGATTAAACAGATTCACTTTGTGAAAACGCGGATTGCCACGGATTTTTCTTTTGTCAGACTGAGCGAAGTCGAAGTCCCGGTAGAGTAATGTCTCATTTTTGTCATCCTTCCTCCGTCAGGATGACAAAAAATTATTTCCCGGTTTCAATAAAAGCTAATGCCCGATCTAAAACCTCATCTTTTCCTTCCTGAATTCCTTTGATTGTTGGTTTTACTTCAATGTCCGGAACAATTCCTATTCTTTGGGTTTCGCGTCTGTTCGGATAAAAAACGCCGAGTCCTGTAAATCTTGAATAAAATGCTTTTATGGTATCAAAATCACTCACATTTCCATCTGCACCGGCAGTTTGACTTCCAATAATTGTTGTATTTGGCGCTGTTTGAAAACACATTGCAGTCCATTCAGATTGACTTATAGATTCTTCGTTAAGTAACACAATGACTTTACCTTTGTAGTAATCTTTATTATTTTCTATGCCGGATTTTGTTCCTTCATCCCATTTGTATTTTCCCGGATAGGTATAATAAGGTCTTATATAAATAGCAAATTCTTTTTCATTAGTATTTAAAAAATCTGAGATCTCTCTAAAGGTTCCGTTTGGATAATTTCTCATGTCAAAAACAATCGCTTTTGCAGATTTTAATTGCTCTATCATGGTCGAAATATGAAATGGTTTTAGGTTTCCCATGTTTACGTAACCAATGTTATTGTCTATCATTTTAAACCGTACTTTTTTTACCGTACTTTTCTTAAACTCATTTCTATGAGAATCATGATAATTATACCATTTCATTGTTTTTGATGTGTACTTATCTTCTTTTAGAAATTCTAATGTTATGCTATCGGTATAACCCATCTCAATGCGTTTTATGACATTTTTTAAATAAGAACCTTCATTTGAAGCACTCACTAAAGCCCTGTTTTCAGAAATAATTTCACTTATAGTTTTGTCATTTACTTTAGTAATTACATCTCCAATTTTGATGCCATCTGCCTCAGCAAGACTATCTGCAAGAATTTCAGTAACAATTAATTTTTCGTCAATGATTTTGGCTTTAAAAGGCAAATAATGTCTTTCTTTATTAAGATCAGCATCTTGTTTCGGATATCTAAAAAATGTAACATGACTATCATTAAGCCTCACTGTTAATTTTTCCATTGTATTATAAAACACTTCTTCGTCTTTGGCAGCAACAAAATATGGCAGCAATTCCTCTAAACTTTTATCCCATTTTGTATCCATCACATATTTATACGGAAAAAAATATTCAATTAAATTCCAATACATAAATAACGCCACAAGTCTTGGGTTTTTCTCATTATAATTGAGATTGTCAAGATTTTCGTTTCTCACAAAAACATTTTCAACATGATCAAATCCTGCTACGTAATATTGTTCACCTTGAAATCTGTTTTCTTCAATGAACTTGAGTTTCTTCGAAAGTCTTTTCGAAAATGTTTTGCTACTGTTGATCCAAGATAAATCGAAGTTTTTATCAAAATACTCCACATCTTTTGGCACAGCGATTGGTGCAATTTCTTTTATCGGACCAAGATCATCAATCCAGTTCTCGAGTATTAATGAAAATTCTTCTTTGGTTTGTGCTTTATCTATTTTCGGCAAAATATCCAGAAGCTGCTTATCCCAATTTACTTCTCCATTGGCTACTTTTGGATGATAATATTTTAAGAAACCCCAGACTTTGCAAGTGGCAGCAAGCTTTTCTGTTTCGGTAATTTTGGAATGACTAAATGTAATTTGTGAAAAAACTAAAAGAAAAAAGAAGGTGATTTTTTTCATTCAATAAAGGTTAAAATTGGTAAATTAGTTGTGGTTAGTTTATAAAATAAAAATCGAATTTAGAATTAAAAATCCAAATTCGATTACGGGTTTACGTAAAAGCAACTTTTTATAAGCTGCTTTTGTTTGTAATAATTTTCAGGTTGCTTTTTGTTAAACTGAGCAATCCAAAAAAAATTCGCAAAGTATTTTAACTCTTTGCGAATCTCTGTGTAAATTCTTTATGTCTTTTGCGAAAAAATTTATTCCAGTTCTTTTAATAAAATCTGAACCTCAACATAATCTTCATAATCCTGAGGAATCGTCAATAAGATTTCTTTACAGGCCTCATAGTCTTTTTGTTTTAATTTTATTAATGCCAGATTCCACGTTGCTTTATCTTTATAAACAGAAGTACCTGATTTTAGCGTATTAAACACGTTTTCAGCCTTTTTTATTTGGTTTGCTTCTAATAATGAAACTCCATAAAAATATTGAATCTCAGGCGTATTAGTTGTTTTTAAAATAGATTCAAAAAGCGGAACGGCTTCTTTATATTCTTCTGAATTAAATGCTGCTTCGGCTTGTTTTAATACTGCATCTGCATCACTTCTTTCTGTAAAATAAGCTTTTTCAGGATGATTAAAATCTTCAAAGGCAGGATTTTGGTTGTAATTGTAAAGAAGCAATCCAATCAAAATTACGGCAGATGCAGCAACTCCGTAATGCCAAGGTCTTAGCGGGATTACTTTTGGTTTATTTGCATTGAAATGTTTATTAGAAATCTTAGTTAGATTTTCTTTGAAAACTTCTCTTTCCATTTCATACCCAAATTTATTTTCTAACTGAAGATTTACAGCTTTAAAAGTTTCAAATGTAGCGGCAAATTCCTGATCTTCCGCCAATTGTTTTTCAAAGCTATTTTTTTCTTCAACAGTCATTTCGTCCTGAAGATATTGATCAAATAATATGTAGCGTTCCTCGTTCATGACTAATTGTTTTTTAGGGATTTAAAGTTGTTATTTTCCTGAATCCATTGTGTTAACTGCCCAATACATAACGATTTTTTCTTACGGACATAACCGTAGGTAACGTTAAGTTTTTCAGCGACTTCTTCCATTGACTTAATGGCGAAGCTCAGCTTTAGCAATTCCTGACATTTATCTCCCAATTTTAGAAACATAGCGTCAAAAAGCTGCTGTTTTTCATCAAATTGTTCCGTTTGCTCTACCAGTTCCAATCCGGATTCATTTATAGATCCCACATCTTCAGTAATTGTTACCCCTTTATTCGAAGTTTTTTTCAATTCGTTAAGCCATTTTCTTTTGCATAGCAAAAAAAAGTAAGCATCAAACGGGCAAGTCAATTGCAGCGTATTGGCTTTGGCCTGATTAAAAAGCAAAATCATTATTTCCTGAACAATGTCTTGCGCCTGATCCTGATCTCCCGAATTGTTCTTAATGTAAAAAACAACTTTGGGAACGAACTTTTTATAAATCTCCTGAATGATTGCCGAATTATTTACCGCAAGTCCTTCAATATATTTCTGGTCAGGATGAATTTTGATTTTGCCCATAAAAACAACTTTTTAATTAGCTAATGTAAATATAATCTCAAAATAAATTTTAACGATTGGGGTAACAATTATAAAATCAAGTTGATATAAAGTTAACAACAATCTTTTAAAACCATTAAAAAATTAAGAGAAATGGAAAGTTACCAATTTATAGACGACAAAAATCAGGATCAGTTTCACAAATTACTTTCTTCTAAAATCAGAAACGGTTTCGTGATTGTAGAGCATAATGAGAAACTACCGTATGTGGTTTTATCCAAAGAAAAAAAACAAATCAATCATTCCCTGCATTTTGTTCTTACGGTTATAACTTTAGGATTTTGGTCTCTTATCTGGATTTATTTAATCGTTACGCTTTCGCGGAAAAAAGACATTCTGGTCGCACTCGATGAAGACGGGAATTTATTTGAAGAAAAATGCCTCTCAAAATAAAAATTAGGATAACAATTTTTCAACACAAAACATCTATTCATATAAAACTTTATAAAAACAGGAAATCATGAAAACACTTAAAATCTTTATATTTTGTTTTGCTGCGGCCTCGATAATAAGCTGCGACAATGACAACGACCCAACAAACAACGTATGTGATACTACTTATGTTTCTACATTAATTACAAATGCATTTTCTACTGCAAATGGCTATAATGATGTTACAACAATGGATTTGGAAACACATGAATACACAATTCAAATTAATGCCAACGGAGAAATTTGCAGCGTAGGTTATCAAAACCCAACGACATACACAGGCGGTTATACTATGGAAGTTATCAATACAACTACCAATACAAGTTATAGCGGATCGCATACTTTTTCGCAAACTACTTTAGATTATCAATCAATAACACCGGTAATTGTAAACTCCGGCGATATTATTACTGTAAAAAGAACCATTCTTCCGGGATATACAATGCTTAACCAAACGGTAGGACGTGTATTAAGAAAATCAAACAACACAACCGTTCCTTATCCTATTACTCAAGGAACCGCAGTTTTTCTAAGCTCAAACTTTCATGGTGCCGGAGGTCCTGTTCCCGACTTCGCACAACCTTATATAGCGCTGGGTTTTAAAATAAATTAAAATTAGGGGTAACAAAGAATAACACAAGTTGATATAACAGTATAAAACAGGTTGAAAAAATAAATTTTAAAAATAAGGGTAACAATATCAAACCCGAATTGATATAAGAATATAAAAACTATAATTAACCAGAATCTGAAAACCACTTGAAAATAATCAAGACAGATTTATAAAAATTAGAAATCATGAACACAAAATTTAAAACACTTGCATTTTTATTTTTAGCTTTAACTTCATTCGTAAGTTGTGATAACAACGATGGCGGCGAAGACAATGTTATTCTTCCTCCAACTTCAGGCGCTTTTAAAGGAATAACTGAAAAAGGAATTAAAAGAAATACTCAAAACTTTACTATTACTGCAGGAAGCGGAGTAGTTACGCTAACTTCTGCAAAAGGAGTTAAATTAAGCATTAACGGAGACTGTTTGACTAAAAACGGGGTTGCTGTAACTGGATCTGTTGATATTGAGTATATCGAACTTTTTGACAAAGGAAATATGTTGGTAACCAACAAACCAACAATGGGAATTACTGCTGACGGAAAGAAAAACTTATTAATTTCTGGTGGTGAATTCTTCATCAAAGCTACTCAGGGTGGTGTTGCGCTTCAAACTTCTTGTACAATGAATTTAATTGTTCCAACGGCTTTAACTGATGGTCTTGATAATACAATGACGTTATGGAATGGTGCAATTGATGACAACGGAGAATTGGCATGGAGAGAAAACAAACCAAATGCTGATGGAACCGGCGGTGGAAAAGGTGGTGTTCAAGGCGAAGGAAACAACTATTATGTAACTTTTGGTAACTTTGGATGGACAAACGTAGACCGTTTCTACAGCGATCCAAGACCAAAAACGACACTTCTTGTTGATGCTCCTGATGGTTATAACAACACTAATAGTGCGGTTTACCTTTCTTATGATGGAGAAGGAACAAATGCTCTTGCAAAATTAGATACTTATACAGCCGAAGGATTATTTAGCGAACACTACGGTCAAATTCCGGTTGGTTTAGCTTGTCACATCATTTTTGCTACCGAAGATAATGGTCAATGGCGTTATGCAATCAAAGCGGTAACGATAACTGCAAATGCTGTTTATACCTTTACAATTGCCGAAACAACAGTTGGTACAGAAGCTCAACTGGTAGCTGCAATCAATGCTATTCAGTAACTTACAAAATATTTTTTAAGAAAAAGTGATGATTTGCTCATCACTTTTTTTTACATTTAATCAAGTTTTCAAATTAACGCTGATGATTTTCAGAAGCTAATCCTGCTGTCCGCTATATCTTTTCATCCGCAAAAAAGCGGATAAAAAGGATGCCGCTCCCATCAGGGCTAAAAAAGTACCTAGTTATGAAACCACTATCATCTATTCTCTTTATTCTTTTTTCAATATTCTCTTTCTCCCAAACCAAAGTAAAAGATACGATAACCCGAAGGGCCAACATTGGTTTAATCCAAAACGGAAATGCTATTTCGTATAAACCGGAAACGCCGCCTTTAATTCCAATTGCGGGTGCGCCAAAACCGAGTTATTCTTATTTATGGGAACTAGGCGACGGACATTATAGTAAAGAAGCGGAACCAAAACATGTTTACAAAAACAAAGGAACGTACACCACAAGACTTGCCGTAACCAACAATTATGATAACGGAAAACCTCCGGCAACGCGTCCCAAAAAAGTAGCCATTAATGACATCACTGATACTGATTTTAAAGACATTGCTTCAATAGCAGACCAAAACGGATTTGCGATCTTAAAAAACTGCGATCCAATTCCGGAACAGGAAATGGTAGTCGTAGTAGGTTATCAAAATTTAGAGAATTATGTCTCAAGTGGAAAGCTTTATCTTTTTTATAATGAGAAGCAATTTAAAAACAACAACTTCGAATTGGTCGATTTTAGAACTTATGCAGGCGAGCGCGAAGTAAAAGAGAATTTAGTTGCTTCGGTTAATGATCTTGACGATACAAAATCTTATTTGGCTTCTGCCGAAAATACAATCAGAACTAAAAAATATAGAAATACAACTTCTGAAGAAGATCTTGATGCTTCATTATTAGAATCAAATAAAACATATCACAATGTTTCTGTTTTAGAATTTGACGATGCAAATCCGGGCGAAACCCGTAATGTTTTTTATACTTTTAAAACAACTCCGGAAATGATCAAAGATACCAGTGCAACAGTTACGATGCGTGGGATTTATGTACCGAACAGAAGTTATAAAAACCATAAAATAAAAAATCTTGAAATGGAAATTGTAACATCTCACGATCCTAACAAAATGGGATCTAACGGAAGTTTTATGAATTACAGATTAGTTCGTTTTAAAAGAGTAAATTTTAAAACCCGTTTTCAAAACAACGGCGAAGGCCCGGCGAGAATGATTCGGTTAGAAACTGATATTCCGGATATGTTCGATAAAAAAACATTCCAGATCGAAGACATGTATCCAAAATGTCCGATTTGTCCAAAAGGCGAAGTTCCAACCATAAGTTGTCTGGATACAATTATCAAACAAAAACAGATTTTCTTTACTTTCAAAAACATTTATTTACCCGGAAGCGAGCAAAAAAATGTTCATGAAAAAGACAGCACTAAAGGTTTTGTCAAATATTCGATGAAGTTTGCAGAGGATTTTCATAAAGTAAAAACCAGAAGCAGAACTGCCATTATTTTCGATAAAAATGAACCTATAATTACCAATTATGCCACAACCCGATTTTTACCGGGAATTTCTATTGGCGTAAAAGCGGGTTATAATCTTTATCCTGATTTAGAAAAATCGACAAGTTATTTTGTTGGCGCGACGATTTCACCTTTCAAATCGTATCGTTTTTATTGGCAGGCAGAATGGGTCAATGCTTTAAACAAATACGATAATGCCGTTATTATTGCAGATCAAATAAACACAAATGCAAACGGAGTTAGGCAATTGATTCGTACAACAACAGCAACTGAAAACAAAAATATTAATTGGGAAGTTCCTGTTTTGATTCGGTATAACATTAATAATTATATTGGAGTTGGTGCCGGAATTCAGGCCAATATAAATGTTGCTGAAGAACATAACCAAAATATAAAAATTGAAACTTTTGAAGGCGATAAGGAAAACTTTTTAATCAATACAACTACAACAACTAACACAACGAAAACTTCTTTCGCCGATTTTAAAACGGGTTTATTGTTTGATTTAACGGCGGGTTTTGCGAGAATTGGTCCGAGTTTAGGCGCGCGTTATGTGATTAACTTTGAACAGGGTTTTAACTATTTTCAGTTTTATGGAATTTGGAAGTTTTAGTTTTTTTACCATATAAGTTATATAAGTTCATATTACATAAATGGTATTATTAAATACAAATGTCTGTCTGAGAAACAACCCAACTTTAATATGAACTTATATAACTTATATGGTTTAATTTTTCTTTTTTTTAGTCTGAATCTTTCAGGCCAGAAAATTGTTTCTGAAGAAGATAAAATATATAATGCCATTGATGTTTTTGTTGCTCATCCTTCCGCGAAAGCGTTACAAAATTTAAGGAATACCGAAGCTGATTTTTGGAGAAATCCGAAACCAAAAACCAAAGATGAATTATTGGCAATTGTGGTTTTAAACTGCAATAAAGCGTATTATGAAAATCAGTTTGGGCAAACTCAAAATGCCATTTCTAGTTATGAAAAGGCCTGGCAAATCTATCAAAAAAAGAACCTTGACAATTATGACATTATTGAATTTTGCCTGAAACCTTTAGGCAATTTATATACTGTTTTGGGCGATTATGACAGTGCTGAAAATACTATAAAACAATACTTTTTTATCATAAATACTTCTAAAAATTATCCTGATGTGCAAAAACAAAAGTTTGCTGCAATTCTGAATTTATCGAATGTTTATCAAAGTTCCGGCAAAATTTCTCAGGCAATTGAATTATTAGAAAGTACTTTAAAAACCCAGCAATTATCGAATTCGCAGAAAGGAATTTTATGGAATAATTTGGGGAATAATTATTTGCTAAGTTCGGGTGGAAATTTATTAATGCCTGAAACAAATGAAAAAGCTAAAAAATCATTTGAATTCGCCGTTAATTTTCTAAAAAATGAAAAAGGACAATTGGAAACTTTATCCAATTCTTATCGAAATCTGGCTTCGATGAACAGACAATGGCAACGATTTGAAATTGCGAATTATTATTTAGAAAAAGCAGAAATACTTCTTTTAGAATCAAAGAATAAAGAGCCTAGAAAATTGGCAAAACTCTATTATGAAAAAGCTTTATTGCTTTTTGAGGAAAGAAAATATGATGAAAGTTCTAAACAGATTTCGGGCGTTTTTAAACTTTTAATTCCGAATTACAATTCGAAAAATATTCTTCCAAATCAAAATCAATTGTATGCTGAAACGGTTTTGATTGATGCAATCGATTTACAGGCAGAAATACTACAATTTAAGCAACCCAAAAAGGCATTAAAAGCTTTTAAACTTTCCTTTTACATTGAAAATTTACTAATGAACTCTTTGATTTATGAAAACTCTAAAATTATTGCACAATTGCGATCTCGAAATCGCACCGAAAAATGTCTTTCAATTTATGATCGATTGTACAAAGAAAATAGCAAAGTTGAATATCTGGAAGAAGCATTTCAACTTTCTGAAAGAACAAAATCGGGAATTTTAAAAAATTATCGTTCTGCAATTAAAAATGCTTCTGTAGATGAAAAAAAGCTTTTTCTTGAGCTACAAAATGTAAATAATTCTATTTTAAAAGAACAGCAAAAAGGAGATTTGGCAGATATTTCGAAAATAAACCAGTTTATCAAAAAACAAAATGAATTGGCACTTTCGCTGAAAAAAGTTCAATCTGAAAATCCGGATTACATTCCTGAAAATTGCGATTTAAAAGCTCTTTTATCAAAACTTGAAAAAGACAAAGCGATCATGATTTATTATTTTATGGGATTTGAGAATCAATATTATTTCACTTTGCAAAATAATCGAATTTCATTAAATCGACTTCAAATTAGTGATGGAAAAATATATCACATTGTACATTTCATAGATTACTTCAACAATGCAAATTCAATTACAAATGACATTTCGGGTTATAATCGTTCCGGAAAAGTAGCTTACAATTTATTAAACTTACCAACTAATTTGGTTTATCAAAACCTCATCATTGTTCCGGACGGAATTTTAAATTTTCTTCCTTTTGAAGCTTTAATTACACGAGAATCAAAAACAACGAATTTTGCCAAAATGCATTATTTACTGAATGATTTTAGAATTGCTTATAACACTTCGGCTAACATTTATTTGAACTCAAAACCAATTTCTAAATCAGAAAAAACGGTTTTAGGAGTTTTTCCGGTTTTTGAAAAAACCACTTATGAATTGAGCTATTCTAAAAAGGAATTACAATCGATACAATCTAATTTTAAGGGGAAATATTTAGAAAATGTAAATGCCAGTTTTTCAAATTTTAAAAATGATTCCTCTCATTATTCTATTTTGCATTTAAGTACACATGCTTCTTCCGGAGATATTGAAACTCCTGCGAGTATCAAATTTTATGATCGGGAAATATTGTATTCTGAATTGTATAATTTAAATATAAATCCTGATTTAGTGGTTTTAAGTGCCTGCGAAACCGGAATTGGAAAACTCTATAAAGCAGAAGGCGCGATGAGTGTGGCAAGAGGTTTTCAATTTGCGGGAGCACAAAATTTACTGTTTTCTTTGTGGAAAGTAAACGATTATACGACATCTGTTTTTATGGCTGATTTTTATAAAAACATTAAAAATGATGTTTCGTATTTTGAAGCAAATAGAAATGCAAAACTTGATTTTTTGAATGATGAATCGATTCCAAATGCTAAAAAATCTCCTTATTATTGGAGTTCTTTTGTGTATTACGGTTCTATTTCGAAAGAAGAAAAATCGACAAATTATATCTATTGCATCATTAGTTTATTGGCTGTAATTGGTTTATTTTTGATATTCAATCAGTATCGAAAATGGAAAATCTTCACGAAGTTCTCAAAAAAGAGAAATACAAAAAAATAAAATTCAAAGTCACTAAAACACAACATCTTTTAATAAAAGCCAAAATCAACGGCGTTTCAGGAAATTTTATTTTAGATACGGGAGCATCTAACACTTGTGTAGGATTTGAAAGCATCGAACGTTTTGAATTGTCTGCAAAAAAATCTAAAACAAAAGCGTCCGGCGCTGGAGGAACGGGAATGAAAACACAAATTTCTGCTCAAAATAAATTACAAATTGGAAGCTGGAAAAACAAAGATTTCAGCATCGTAATTTTTGATCTTTCGCATGTCAATGAGGCTTTAGAAGCTTTTAAAACAAAACCAGTTCACGGCATTATTGGCGCGGATGTTTTGCTTGAAGGTAAAGCAATTATAGATTATTTTAATCATTATGTTTATCTTAAATAGATTGCAAAATCCCAATATTTAAAATTTCAATCTCTAAACTTTGAGAGAAATCAATAAAAAAATCCCAAACTCCTTAATGGAATTTGGGATTTTTTATGTTTTTGAAATTGATTATAAATATTTGTTTAAAACTGCTTCTTTTTGTTTTGGTATTTTAGCAATTTCTTTTTCCAAAACCTTAATTTTTTCTTCTATTTTTTCTATTTCTGAAACTATTTTTTGTTGTTCAGCTAAAGAAGGAAGTGGAATTTTTATATTTGATAATAATGTCTGATTTAAACTTTTAAT
The DNA here is from genome assembly GCF_009707955.1 of Flavobacterium sp. LC2016-13. GTDB lineage: Bacteria > Bacteroidota > Bacteroidia > Flavobacteriales > Flavobacteriaceae > Flavobacterium. The sequence goes on from NZ_WMDQ01000005.1 coordinate 55,556, forward strand.
ATTTGAACCTTTACTATCAATGACAATCTTATTTCTAACTAAATCTGTCTTTAAATAATAACAAAGAAATTTTGCATTGACATTTTTATTTTCAACACGAATTCGAATTGTAAAACCTGAAAATGAAGTTTTCATTTTTAAATCTTCTATGAACAAAAACCTACCCACCAAACCAGGAGATCCATTTGATCTAACAACTAAAATATCCTTTAGTTTTAACAAATAATCATCTGATAAATCACCATCTATTTGTATATTTTCTAACAAATCTAAATTTGGAGAAAAATTATCTTTAAAATCCCCAACTCCAACTATACTAACTAATTCTCCTAAACTATTTCGTGAATAATTAAGACCATTTTTAAAGTTTGAAATTGAGCTTAAATTAACCTCTTTAAATTTTAGATTAGTAAAAAAAGATGAAATTCCAACTTTTAATTTTTCAACTTCTTCTTGGGTTTTACTTCCTTTTAATTCTAAAATTTCAATTTCATTGACAATTTTTTCTTGAATGTTTTTCGGTGGAAGTGGAATTTGGAATTCCTTTATCTTTTCTGCATTTAGATTTGGCTGCGTAACAGCAATACTATTTACTTCAACTTGATCCCAATATATTTGAGTTTTTGTGAAATTAAACAAATATTCTGGTAATATTTTTTCTTCATCTACAGTTAATCTAATAAGATAAGATGCGAAAATCATTTGTTCATATACATCTGATTTATAAATTCCTGCCTTACCAACACTCCCACTTCGAGCTATAACAATATCATTATTCTTTAAAAGAAATTGATTTTTTATTTCATTATTTGGATTTATGAATTTAGCTTCATTATTTAGATTAATACTTCCGTCATCATTCAAATCAGTAATTCTCAAATAACGAATTTCTCCTTTATCTATGGCCTTATCAGTAAAACCATATTGAGTACTAGCAATCTCACCAATCTTTACTAATTCCCATTTACTTTCAATTTTTATTTTTTTTTTAACAGAAAGTGAAATATTTTTTTCAAACTCAAAACGATCAAAAGTAAGCATATCAACTAAGTTATGTCGAGATATATTTTTCTGCATAGATTCATTAATAGCAAAATCAAAGTCCCCTTGATACGCTTTGTAAATATAAGTACTTGCTTTTTCAGGATTATCAAAAACTTCTGGATCGAATAACTGCGTACAATCTTCAATGTTTTTACCTCGTTGTATTGGATGTATACCTTCGCTACCTCTTCTATTAGAAAATTCATACCCTAAGAAACGCTTTTCAGCATCTTTTTCACCACTTTTTACTAAAACTACTTTCTGTGGATAAGCAATAATAAAATAATAAAGTTTTTCAGATTCTCTTTCTAAAAGTAAATTCCAGAATTCTTTATCATTTTTAGATTTTAGTTTGTTTTTATATTCAATATAAATTTCATGTTCTTCAATTACTTTATTAGGCTCTTTTTTTAATAAAGTAATATAATCAGCAAATGAAATTTCCTTCCAAACATAATTAACATATTTAGAAATAGGCTTTTCAATTCCGTTTAAAGTAACATCTTGAAAAATGTTAAAAAACTTTTCTACAGCAATTTTAAGATTAGCACTTTCATAATTATTTCTTCTTCTTAAAAATAATGTAACTGTACTAGTATTTGTTGCCATAAAAGTATTGCCTCCCAACTCAGTAATACCAACAATATCAAAATACTGTAAAATAATTTCACGAGATCTTGAATATATTCCTGTATTACTCAAAATAGAACTTGGCAAGATAATACCTGCCACACCTCCATCTTTCAATAATTGTTTGGTGCGTTCTATAAATAAACATTCTATCTCGGAACTACTATCTGTTAATTTATTATAAAGTTCAAAATCATTGTCTTTATAAAATGAACGTGCAGCATTTTTAAATGCTGAAACGGAGTACGGCGGGTTTGAGACAATTATATCGAATTGTTTGTTTTCCTGAGGAAAGTCTTTGTCTTTCTGTAATAATTTACCTTTATAATCAGGATGAGAAAAATTAGCTAAACCATCTGAATGTATAACATTTGCCAAACCATCACCATGCAAGTAACATCCAACTTTACCCACTTTTACTAAACGATAGTCTTTTTCAATTCCGTATACATATTGTATTGCCCAAGCAAAATGGTCTAATTTCCAAATATCTAATTTTCGCCCAATCGCTGCATGATATTTTTTTGAATCTTTTTTGTCTAGCAACCGTTGTATTTCATGCATTGTTTCTGTTAAGAAGTGACCACTTCCTGCAGCATAATCCATTACATACGGTAAAAGCGTATCATTATCAATTTTGGCAGAAACTAATTTATTTTCTAAAATAGTATCTATTGGCAAACTTTTAATCACAAATTGTGCAACAGGAACAGGAGTAAAAAATTGTCCTGATTCTTGCTTTAATCCTGTTGTTAAAAGTAACTCGAAGAAATCAGAAAGGTATTGCTGTTTCTTTATGTAACGAAGCTTATATTTTTGTAAAAGTTCAACTATTTCTTTAACAACGACAGCGTTCTCATTAAATGATTGTTCGTCATAAACGTCTTTAATAGCAAATTCGTTGTTTTTTTCTAATCTAATTTTCCTGAATTCTTCAAGAATTGGCTCTCTTTGTTCATCGTTTAAAAATGGAAATCTGTTTTTAAATTCTGTTTCCGAAAAATCAGTAACCACTTTTTCTAAAAACTCATGCATTCCGTTTTTATACAAATCGGTCAGACGAATTTGAAAACTTCTATGATTGTCAATTCCTTCCAACCATTGAAATCCTAATTCGTTATCAGTTCCTTCATTACTTTTTTCATCGTAAATTTTACAAAGAAAAAGAGTGAAGATTCTATTAAATGCGTTTCCTTTATCTGAAACTACATTATGCCGCAAAATTTCTAAAAAACGATTGAAAATAAAACTGCTGTCTTCCTGGCGAATTTCTTCTAAATCTTTTATTGAAAGGGCTTTGCTTTCAAAATTATAGGGTTTTACCCAAGAATCAAAAACACCATTATCTTTGGTTAATTTATTCCATTTTTCATAAAAATCTTTAACATCGCCACTGCGATAATCGTCTTCAATTTTTATAATTTCAGTTCTTGAAATAATATCATTTCCTTTTAATTCAGAAGCATAAAGCATTAAAACATCAGCTTTATTACTGAATTTAAAATAAGTGAATAATTGCCCTCCATCTTTTTTGATTTTAGTAAATTCTTTCTCAAATTCTTTTCCGTAAGTTTTACATTCAATCAAAAGATATTCTGAACCATCTTCGCGAGTAACACAAATATCTAATCGCCCAGAAAATCCATGTCCTGCCGGATATACTTTTTCTAGAGAAATATTTTCAGGCTTATAACCTTTTTCTAAAAGTTTATTTAAACATTCCAGAACAACCCAATCTTCAGGTTTACTAATATTCTGAGAATCTTTTCCCTGAATTTTAATTTTCCCGCCAAAATGAAATGTTTGTTTTTCAAAATCAACTTCAATAGCATATCCATCAGAATATTTTTTAATAAAAATTCCTGAAGCATTTTCTTTAGCTTGAAAACCAATATTTTGTATTAACTTTTTAGTAGGCATTTAATAAATTTTGAGATTATTTAAATTCAATTTTAAAAATCAAACTTTGTAAGTAATATATTATATTACCAATGGTAACAAAAATATAATAAAAAAAAATCAAATTTGTAGGTATAAGTAAAATATTTTGAACTATTATACTAACAATAAAAAAATCCCAAATTCCTTAATTGGAATTTGGGATTTTTTATGTTTGAAATTCTCTTGGAATTTGAAATTTCTTAATGTGTATGTTTAGGATTAAAACCGTCTTCACTTACTTCAGCTGGTACATAATCTGCAATCATTTCTGCTTCGTAATCGATTTTTTCTCCTTTGCTTAGTCTGGCAATTATTTTCTCCATGATGTTGTAAATAACCGGAACCACAATTAAGGTTAAGAATAATGAAGAAATTAATCCTCCGATAATTACCCAAGCCAAACCGTTTTTCCATTCTGCTCCAGCTCCAGATGCTAATGCAATTGGGAACATACCAAATACCATGGCAATTGTAGTCATCAAGATCGGACGTAAACGAGCGTGGTTCGCCTGAATTAATGCCGTTCTGATTGATTCTCCTGCAGCTCTTCTTTGGTTGGTATAATCGACAAGCATGATCGCATTCTTACACACCAGACCGATCAACATGATAATACCTAAAATGGTAAAGATGTTTAATGAGTTGTTTGTTAATGCTAAAGCTAACATCGCACCGATAAACGAAAGCGGGATAGCAAACAATACCACAAACGGGTGAACAAAACTATCATACAAACTCACCATTACAAGGTAAACTAAGATAATAGCGGCTAATAAAGCGATTCCTAAAGTACCAAATCCTTCAGATTGGTTCTCTTGGTCTCCACCCCAGATATAGTTTACTCCGGCTGGTTTTTTCAACTTATCTAATTTTACCTGCCATTGTTGTACAATTGTTCCTGATGGAACCCCAACGTTTTGTCCTTTTACTGTTACAGATGCAGATTTATCTCTACGCTCTAACTGGCTAGGTCCTGAACCTTCTGTAATATTTGCAAATTGAGACAACTTAATTTGCTGTCCGGCTGAGTTTACAAAAATTAGGTTGCTTACATCAGTAATACTTTTTCTGTCGAATGCATTATATCTAATGTTGATATCGTATTCGTATTCACCAGCTCTGTATTTACCATCTGTATTTCCACTAAAAGCAGTTTGCATGGTTAAACCAACTGTTTGAAGTGTTAATCCTAAAGCTGCCATTTTATCACGGTCAACTTTTACGTTTACTTCCGGATTTCCGTCTTCAACAGTTAATTTAATCTCTGTTGTTCCAGGAATTGTACGTAATTCAGCTTCAGCCAATTTCGCAAATGCCATTGCACTTTCTGTTGAAGGACCTGTTACAATTAATCCTAAAGTTGCATCTTCTGCAGTTCCTAAAATACCTACCGGAACTGTTTTTACTTTTGCTCCAACTAATACTTTTTCAAGTTTACGTTTAATTTTTGCAGCATAAACATTGGCGTCATCTGTACGATCTTTTTGTTCGATCATTTTTACGTCAATCTCAGCTTTGTAAGCTGTAGCTTGCGATGCTCCAAAACCTTCACTGGTTTGTCCTACCGTTGTAATTTGACTGTGAACGTATTCTTGTGCTTTTAAGTAAGCTTCTGCTTTTTGCGTCATGAAGTTCGTTTGTTCTAACGAAGCATCTTTTGGCATTTCAATTTGAACTAAGAATTCTCCACTATCAGAAGAAGCAAAAAACTCTCCTCCAATGAAACCTCCGCCCATTAATCCTATCGTTGATCCGAAGAACAATACTAATACAACTAAAATGGTTTTGATATAATGATCTAAACACCAAGTTAACAAATTAGAAACCCAGTTTGTAAAACGAGTTAAATAATTTTCGAAACCAAGAATAATTCTTCCAAATAAATTCTTTCCTTCAATATGTTCTAATTTTCCATAACGAGATGATAACCATGGAATAATCGTAAATGAAGCTAAAAGTGACAGTAAAGTTGAAATAATTACCGTAACACAAAATTGTGTAATGATATTAGAAACCAAACCAGAACTCATTGCAATAGGCAAGAACACGACCACAATTACTAATGTAATCGAAGTTACCGTTCCTCCAATTTCCGCAGTACCGTCATACGATGCACGAATTTTGTTTTTACCCATTTCCATGTGTCGGTAAATATTCTCGAGGACCACAATCGCGTCATCGACCAGAATACCTACAACCAGAGATAATCCTAATAAACTCATTAAGTTCAACGTATATCCCATTAAATAAATACCAATAAAAGTCGCAATCAAAGATGCCGGAATCGACACCATTACAATCAACGAGTTTCTAATACTGTGCAAGAAAAACAACATTACGAAAGCTACCAGAATAACCGCAATCAATAAATCGTGTACAACAGAATCTGCTGCTTCTAGCGTAAAAATTGTACTGTCTTTTGCAACTTCTAATTTTAATTGGTTCGATTTATAATCTTTTTCAAGAGTAGCAATTGTTTTTAATAATTGCTCACTTACCGCAACCGCATTCGCATCAGATTGTTTTACGATTTGTAAAACAATAGCACTTTTTTCATCTACACGTGATATTTTTTCAGCAATTTTTTGAGTATCCTGAACATCAGCAATATCACTTAAACGAATCTGAATTCCGTTTTGAGAAGAAACAACTAAATTTCTTAATTCTTCAACATTTTTATATTTACCCGCTAAACGAATTAATATTTTTTGATTACGAGTCTGGATATTTCCTGTTGGGAAATCTAAATTCGAAGTCAAAATAGTTTGTTGTACCTGCGGAACAGATAATCCGTAACCCTGCATTTTTATAGCGTCAAGGTTTACCTGAATTTCACGCTCAGAACCACCAATAATATTTACCTGAGCAACACCTTGTACACGAGATAAAATAGGCGCAATTTTTTTGTCAATTAAGTCATAAAAAGCTGCTTCGTCCATTTTTCCATTGGCACCAAGCGTCATAATTGGTAAATCACTCAGCGAGAATTTGGTTAGTGCCGGCGTTTTAACATCATCCGGTAAATCACTAATTATGGCGTTTATTTTTCGTTGTGCATCATTCAGTGAGAAATCGACTTTTGCATTTGATGTTAATGTAATCGAAACGATAGACAAACTTTCGTACGATTTCGAGTCAATCTTTTTTACATTCTCTAAGGACGCAATCGCATCTTCAATTTTTTTGGTTACGGTATTTTCTACCTCACTTGGAGAAGCTCCTGGATAAATAGTAGAAATTGTAATAACGTTTTGTTCAAATTTAGGGATCAGCTCATAGCCTAATTGGCTGTAACTGAACAATCCACCAAGTATCAGGATTGTAAACAATACAATCACTAACGACGGACGTTTTATGGATATTTCGGCTAATTTCATATTTTTTTAATGCTATAGGCTTTAGGCTGTAGGCTTTAAGCTTTAAGGTTTAATTTCATATTTTTTTAATGCTATAGGCTTTAGGCTGTATGCTTTAAGCTTTTGAATTGCTTATTGCCTATAGCTTATTGCTTAAAGCTTACTTAATAATTTCTACTGTATTACCGTCTTGTAAGTTAATTTGACCTGTAACAATTACAGTTTCTCCGTCAGATAATCCATTGATGATTTCTACCTGATCTCCTAAAATTCTTCCAGCAGTTACTTTTCTTAATTTTGCAATACCTTTTTCAACTACAAATATTTCATTACTGTTTACACTTCCTACGAAAGCATTACGTGGTACAACCATCAAGTTTTGTTTTTGTTGTTTAGAACCAAAGTTTGCAGTTCCGTACATACCCGCTTTAAGATCGTTATTTGAGTTGTTTGCGATTTCAATTTCTACAGGAAAATTTAAAGATTCATCAGCTTTTGAAGCGATGAAAGTAATTTTTCCAGAGAAATTTTTATCAGGATAAACACTAGCCGTTACATTAATATTGTTTCCAACTTTTAAACTTGCAACCTGGTTTTCGTTTACTGTAACTACTAATTTCAATTTAGAAACATTTACAATATCAAACAATGCAGTTGCCGGCATTCCTGCTAAAATAGATCCTGGCTCAATATATTTTTTATTGATAAATCCGTTTATTGGCGCTTTTACTTTAGTATCTCCAACATTAATATTAGCTTGTTTTAAGCTAGACTCAGCATTTGTTAAAGCTAATTTTGCCTGATCTAATTGTTGTTTTGTAACTCCACCAGTTTTAAAAGCATTTTCATATCTGCTGTAATCAGATTTTGCATTTTGGTAAACCGCTTGTGCTTGTTGAGCGCTTACGTTAATTACATCACCTCTTACTGTTAATAAAGTCTGACCAACTCTTACGTAATCTCCTTCTTTAGCCAAAACGCTGATTACTTTTCCAGATTTCTCAGCAGAGAAAGTCAATTCCTGAATTGGTTGGAAATTTCCGTTTGCAACGAAATCCAAAGAAACTTCTTCTGTTTTTACAGGAGAAACTTTTACTGAAACTGCTGCATTTTTCTCAGCAACAATATCTGTTTTAGCTTTATTCTTTTCTTTATTTTTAGTTAATACATATCCAATCAGACCCAGTGCTGCGATTATGATTACGATTGTTATAATAGTTTTCTTCATTGTAATTAGTTATTTAATAAGAGTTTTTAGTTCGCCTTTTGATTTGATTAATGCTACTTCGGCAATTTTATAATTTAAGACTGCTCTGGTATAATTATTTTGTGCTTCAAGTGATGCATTTTCAGCATCTAACAAATCTGTTAATGATGCCAATCCCTGAAGGTAATTGTTTTTTGTATTGCTCAAAATTTCAGTTGCTAAACGCATATTTTCTTTTTGATTCTCGATTGTAACAAGATTGTTATCAATTTGAGCTATTGCATTTCTGTAATCCAAATCAAGAGAAAGTTTCGTGTCTTTAATGTCTTCCTGAAGTGATCTGATTTCAATATCTGCTTGTCTTACTTTAGCACGAGTTCCAAAACCTGTAAAAATTGGTACATGTAAGTTTAATCCAATTGCAGAGTAATCTGACCAATAAACTCCTTTTTCAGGTTTTGCAAACCAAGGAAATTCAGGACCCTGACCGATATAATTGTAACCGGCTGTTAATGAAAGCGTAGGGTAATATCCTGCTTCAACAGCTTTTTTATTATATACTAAAAGCTCTTCTTGTTTTTTCAAAAGCAAATATTCTGTTCTGTTTTCAACAGTTGGTTGTTCTGTTAATGCTGCAGGAACAACTTCAAATTCTTCTTTAGGCATATCAATTACTGTTTCAATAGGCATTCCCATATAAAACTTCAAAGCATTTTCCTGTAAAGTGATTTGATTTTTGATTTGCTGACGTTCTGTATCAATATTTGACATTTTTACAACGATACGATCCAAGTCAATTTTTTTAGCTAAACCGTTATCAAATTGTCCTTTTACGATATCACGAACTTTTGTTGTGTTTACGAAATTGCTGTCTAATAAAGTCAGTCTTTCTTTTTGTACATAAACAGAATAGTAGTTATTTGCAACTCTTTCAATAACTTGTTCTTCTGTCAATTGATCGTTTATTTGATAAAATTCACGAGTTGATTTAGCTGCTTTTAAACCTGTAAAAACAGATTGATCAAAGATTGCCTGAGTTAAAGAAAGTCCGGCATTTGATGTCCATTTTTGGCCAAATGCTGCCTGAATTGTAGTTCCCGGTGCACCAAAACCTGCTCCGTCGATAACTGTTGTTTGAATAACCGGATTGTATGTTAAGTTTCCGTTTGCAGAAATTTGAGGTAACGCTCTTGAACGTACTTCCTGAATTTTATACTCGCTGTTTTCAACCTGCAATTTCGATTTCTTAGCGTCAGATTTATTCTGAAGCGCATACGTAATAGCGTCTTTTAAGGTTAAAGTTGTGACTTGTGCGTTGACTGACAAGCCAATTGAACACAATAATATAAGAATTATTCTTTTCATAAATTATAGATTGATGATTAAGTGGTAATTTTTTTAAGTTGTTTTTCTAATTCTAGTATTCCTTCTGATGTTGCCATTGCTCTGGTATGATACTCCAAAGCTTCTAGTTCTATTTCCTGTGCTTCTCTTTCTGAAACTGTATTTTCGTTAATGTGGAAGATTAAAGTGTAATAAAATTTCACATAAACGGGTATATTCAAATCTGCACGGTATAATTTTTCACGAATTCCTTTCTCAATATTTTCTGTAAAATATTGTGTGCATTGATCGATTTCGTGAGACAATACATTTTGATATATTTCCGGATAATGCTTTTTCAGTTGGTAAATTGGAGAAGTATCTGTGTTGTTTTTAAACATGTCTCTGAACATTTCTCTAATCTCAAAATTTTCATGAATGGCATTATAATTCTTAGCTACGATAGTATCAATAATTTCATGTACTTGCCCGTGAACCATCGAAGTACTTTCTTCAATCAAAACCTCTTTATTACAAAAATATTTGTAAATCGTTTTTTTAGAAATACACATTTCACCTGCAATGTCATCCATCGTAACACTTTTAAAACCGAGTTTTAAAAATAAATCGCTTGCTTTTGCTATGATTTTTTCTTTCATTTTAATTTTCAAATTGCTTAACAAATATAACCCGGAAACTTTATTATAAAAAATAGTTTCCTTTATTTTTGTAATAATTTTACATTAACTTATTTGATATATAAGATTTTATATGCTAAATTCAAGATTAGCTATAAGCTTAATATCTTTTCCGAGTGCCAAACCTCCGTTGTGGTTATATGAATTATAATCCAATCCAAAATCCTGACGTTTAATATCTCCTTTAATTTCAAAAGCAACTTTTCTCTCTCCGTTATAAGAATTGATTCCGATAAACTCAGCATCAAGTTCTACAACTTTAGTAACATCTTTGATAGTTAAATCACCTTTAAAAAAGTTGATGTTGTTGTTTACTCTCTGAAAAGAAGTCGATTTGAAACTAATAATCGGATGTTCATTTACATTGAAGAAATCATTCAGCTGCAAATGCGTATCAATTTGCTGAAAGCTGTCATTTTTATTATTTATATCTAACGAAAATTCAACCGAAGCATCTTCAATTTCATTGTCTTCAATATTTACATAACCGTCAAATTTGTTTGCAGTTCCGCCTAAATAGGCAATTATCGAATGTCTCATTTTGATTAAAACATCTGACTGGCTAGAATTTATGGTCCAAGTTGTTTTCATAAATATTTGATTTTGTTGAGTTTATAAACCTCTCAAACAGTTTACGGAAACTTTTTTAGTGTTTAGAGTTTCCATTTAAAAGTGCAAATATAAACAGGAAACTCTAAACACCAAGAAAGTTTCCAAGTTTTTTCAAAAATAATTTTAACACTTCAAAAATGAACCTAAATAAATCTTGTTTTTTAAACCTTATTTTGAATTAAATTTTAAGAAAGTAAATTCATATTTGAATTGTATCTTTGAGCCACGATAATCAGAATTTCATTTTATGCACGATATTAGTCAGTACCAGGATTTTTTTATTAGTTATTTAGAAAGCCAAAGCATAACCAAAGAACCGAAAAACCTTTATGAGCCAATTGAATATATTTTAGGCCTTGGCGGAAAACGGATACGTCCGGTTCTAACTTTAATGACTTCCGAAGTTTTTGATACCGATTATAAAATAGCGCTTCCGGCTGCTATGGCTGTTGAAGTTTTTCATAATTTTTCGTTGGTTCACGATGATATTATGGATGATGCGCCTTTGCGAAGAGGGCAAGTAACAGTTCATGAAAAATGGAATATTAATACCGGAATTCTTTCTGGTGATACGATGCTTATTCTTGCGTATCAATATTTTGAACAATACGAACCTGCTATTTTTAGAGATTTAGCAAAATTATTCAGTAAAACTGCTCTTGAAGTTTGCGAAGGTCAACAATGGGATGTTGATTTTGAAACCCGCAAAGATGTTACAGTTCCGGAATATTTAAAAATGATCGAATATAAAACAGCTGTTTTAGTTGCTGCGGCCATGAAAATGGGTGCAATTGTAGCGAAAACTTCTGAGAAAGAAGCTGATTTAATTTATAATTTTGGATTGAATTTAGGATTGGCTTTCCAGCTTCAAGATGATTATCTTGATGCTTTTGGAGATCCTGAAACCTTCGGAAAACAGGTTGGAGGTGATATTATCGAAAATAAAAAAACCTATTTATATCTGAAAGCTTTAGAGTTTTCGGCTCCTGAAAAAGCTTCAGAATTAGAGCAATTATTCACCTTACAATTAGAAGATAATTCAGAAAAAATAGAAACTGCAAAAACTATTTTTAACGAATCCGGAGCTTCAAAAGCGACTCAGGAAGCGATTGAAATGTATACTTTTAAAGCCTTTGAAACTTTAGAAAAAATGGATATTAATGCTGAAAAGAAAGATATTCTGAGAACTTTTGGCGAGAATTTAATGGGTAGGAAAGTTTAATTTTTGTTTGCCACGAATTACACAAATTTCCACGAATTATTCATTATAATTAAATTAGTGAAAATTCGTGTAATTCGTGGCGAAAAACTACATAGTAAACCCGACAGGTTTTTAAAACCTGTCGGGTTTATCATTTTTTGTCATTTTTCGAAACTTAAAGGGCTTCGACTTCGCTCAGCCTGACAATTAGTTCTATAATAACATTTGTCATCCTGAGCGATCCCGAGGCTTCGGGAGAAGGCTTATGAAAACAAATCATCAGGATCAACTAAATCCGATAATTTTTGTTTTAAATCATCTTCTAAAATGGTTAAACCAAATTGATACGAAGCGTTCATCCATCCAAAACCTTCTTCGGTTATGTAATTAAATTCCGTTCCTACGTTTCCGTATTCTGCGAAGATTTTATGCGAACTTATTGATAAATCAAACTTTTCCGGAATTGTTCCGTTGTAATCAACTGCGTTTCTGGTAATCAGCCAAAGCCAGCGATAGATCATTTCCTGCGCTTCTTCATTAAAATTATAATTTAGTAAACCTTCCCACAAAAGCATTTGATGCGGTGCCCAGCCAAATGGATAATCCCATTGTCTTGTTGGCGAATTATCATCAAAACCAGCAATAGATTCTTTGGTACTTCCGGCAATTCCGCCTTTCATTTTAAACTTTGGAAGCGTTTTTTTAACCAAAATACCAGCTTGTTCCTGCGTGCTTATTTTTGCCCAAAGCGGATAAAAAGTTGTCGCAGCGTCAAAAAAATGCTGTTTTTCGTTCACAAAATCATAATCGAAATAAATTCCGTTTTCAGGATTCCATAACAATTTGTTTATTTTTTCTCTTCTTTCAGATGCTTTTAAAATCCAATAATCGCTCGAAAAAGACTTATCTTCAAAATATTGAAATTCGTTTTTAAAGTATTTCTTAATCAAAAAAGCAATGTCCGTTTCGTATTTATAAAGTAAACTATTAATCGCAACAGTATTTAAATTAGCACAAACTCCAACCAATCGATGTGTCGTATCGTGACCACTTTCGCGCATGCTTCGATCGTGTGTAAAATATTTATCAAGTTCAGGTTCAACGATTTCTCTTTCAAGATATTTCTTTTCAAATTCGCGGGTTGAGAGATTATATTTTGGCGCATATTGTTCCAGAATATCATCAAAATGTCCTTCTTCAACTTCAAACGGAAGTCCGATTCCTTCTGCTTTATAACGATTTAAACCGTTTGCCGTAAGCCTTTTTCCTTCTTCCATCCAAACCGTTAAATATTCTTTTATAGCAGTTTTTAAATGTCTTTCAATCCAAAAAATATCCGGATTTGACTTTTCTAAAACATCCATAATAAGCGACGTATAAAGCGGCGGCTGTGTTCGCGTTAAATAATAACTGCGGTTGGCGTTTAGAATTTTTCCGTAATGATCTATTTGATATTTAAAGTTCTCGGCAATGCCCAAAGCAAGATCAATTTTATCATCAATTAAAAGTCCTTTTGCAATGAAATAACTATCCCAGCCATACATTTCATTAAATCTTCCGCCGGGAACCACAAACGGAACGCCCGAAATTTCATTATTTTTTATTTGAAGTGCCAAAGCCAGAATTCCCGGTTTTTTATTCAGTGATAAAACATATTCAGGTGAAATGTTTTTAGGCAATTGCACCACTTTCAACTTTGGAGTCGTTGCTTCTAATTTCTTGAAATAATCAAAAACAATTTCGTCGCCAAAAGGCACATACAAATAGGCAAATTCGTTTTCGATTTTATCGTCTTCCAGAATTTTTTTTACGCCCGTTGCATCAATTGTTCGGGTAAGACCATTCCAATACAAATCTTTTATTTTTCTTGAAATACGTTTTACAGGATCTTCGGTAATTTCATTTAAATCTATTTCGGCAAATTCAGTATTATTTTTTTTAGATAAAGCCAATTCCTGCAATAAGTTCGAGAGCTGATAAGTACCTTCAATCAGCGCCGAATTTCCGTTTTCATCATTCAATAAAAACTTTTTAGGACCGTTGTCATCTATCGTAATTTTTTTATCGCCGTCAGTATCTTCCTGAGTCAATAATTTTTCGATGGTTTGGGTTATATGTAGTTTAAATTTCATCTTTTGCAGTTATTTTTTTAAGAATAAAAAAGGATATCAGTAATAAAGTCATTGGGATTAACGTGAAATAAAAAGCTTTTTCCGGCCCTTCATTTTTAAAAAGCCAGCCTGTTATTCTGGAACCTAAAGTTCCGCCAAGAGCAGAAAAAATTACAATTAATCCGGTCATTGAACTTTGGAGATTTTTAGGCAAAGCACTTAATACAATTGAATTTAATAACGGATAAATAGGCGCAATAAATAATCCTATTAAAGGAAATGCAAATCCAATTAAGGGAATATCTGAAAGTGTATTAATGTTTTTTACTTCTAATCCAACTGTTTTTGGAAGTACAAAAATGACAATTAACATGGCTGAGATAATACACACGCTTAAAACCCAAATCCAGTTTACTTTTTTGGTGACGATTCCGGCGATTAATCTTCCTATTGCTAGTGAAATTGCCAAAATACTGGCCATCATAATACTAATGTTTTCCGGCAGATGAAGCACTTTTGTATTGAATGTTGGCAACCAGGAAAGTATTCCCTGCTCGATCATTACAAATAAAAACACACTGATTACAAAAATAACAGTCAGCAGTTTTGCCATTAATTTGAACATCTGTAAAAAATCATCTTTTAGGTTTACTCCTGCCGAAACTTCGGCTTCTTCAAATTTTATAAATAATAAAAACAGAAAGGACAAAAATGATAATCCTGCTAATAACCAATATACATTTAACCATGAATTTGGATCGTTTTCGTTATTAAAAGCCGGAAATAAAAAATAAGCCAGCGCAATTCCTACCATAAAAAAACCTTCGATACTGCTCATTAAAGCATTGTGTTCTTTTTTGGTTTCGGTTACAGTTCCTATTAATGAATAAACGGAAACTTTGATCAAAGCAAATGAAACTCCAACGGTGGCAAAAAGGATTTTAGCATTGTCAAATGAGTTTCCAAAATACATAGAAATGCAGGCAAAAGTAACAAGTCCTAAACCTATTAACATCGCTTTTCTATAGCCAATTCTTGGTAAAAAAGAAGCTATAAAAAATGATACAATAGCAATTGGCATGTCTTTAAATGCTTCTAAAATACTTGCTTGAACTTCATCGACTCCGTAATTTCTCTGTGATTTTAAAATCACGATTCCCACGCTATTTAATAAAATAGCAAAGACAAAATAATTGAGGTAAAGTGAGATTTTAATTCCTATGTTTTTCATTTTTTTATTTGTTTGTCTATGCTTTGTGGTTACTGTGCGGAGACGCACTGTTGTGCGCCTCTACAGTAACTGTATTGTATTGGATTTATAAATTTAGAAATTAACGGCTACCGAAAATCTAAAAGCACGTCCTAAAATAGGTCTTGCCATAAATACATCGCTTGCAGCAGATGTTGTTTGTCTCGGATCTCCTTCTGTTAAACCAATTTCGTTAAATAAATTCGAAGCATCGACTGCAAAACGAAGGTTTTTATACGTGTAATTTAAACCTGCTCCAACTTCTTTATAAGCCGGTAAAACTTGTTTGTTATCCTGATTCGTGAATTTTTTATCGTAATACGAAAACTGAACATAAGCTGTAAAATCTTTTGTAATATCAACTTCCGGTCTTAGGTTACAGAAAAATTTAGGGATTCTTCGTGCTGTATTTCCGTTAAAATCAAAAGTAGAACCATCAGCATTTGTCCCTGTAAAGTTATCGTACTCCGGTTTTTGAACCGTGAATGTAAAATTCAATTTTACAAATTCATATCTCGCATTGGTTTCTACCTCAAGACCAATATTATTTACGTCAGCAAATTTATTTTCTGAAGATCCATCAGATAAAATATCGGTGAAAGCCACATTTTTTAAACCCATGTGAAATAAATTCGCATTTACAGAGAAGAAAGAATTTGAATATTTATAACCTAATTCAAACTGATTTACTTCTGTATTTTCCAGTTTGCTTAAATCTGCCGCATTATCATAAAATGATTCTTCAATTGGGGATCTAAAGCCATGGCTGTAACGAACATACGAAGCCATATTATCATTAAATTTATAATTTCCTGCGGCAGTATAAGACCATTCGCTTACATCATATCTCCAATATGTATATGGATTTCCTTTTACTGTTGTTACTGCATCATCGGCAGTATTGTTGTCCAGAATTCCTAAATCTTCGGCAAAAAATCTGGCGTTATCTCTGTATCCGGAATATTTGTCTTTATTATATCTTAAACCTGCGTTGAAGGTTAAATTATCTGTTGCTTTGATTTCAGCGTCAGCATAAATATCATTCAAAAGACCTTTTGTTTGTGCGTCTCTTTCAAGCCAGGTAATTCTTTCAACACCATTCCAGGTATGATCAACTCCGGTTGTATTATCTTTTACGTTTAATAATCTTGGATTATCTGAAACACCTACTAAATAAGAATTCCAGTTCCAGTATTGATTTGATTTCCAGTTAGAATAATAGTAACCTGCGGTTAATTTCACCGGATCTAAATCAAAAGAAAAAGAGAAATTATTAGCAAAATTGTTCATTTTCTTTTCAATATGCCAAAGGTCAGCTCTCATGATTAAAGCATTTGGATCCAGCGTTTGTCCGTTATCTACATAACTGTAAGTCAAATTACTGGCCGTTGTGTTTTGAACTCCGGTTGCATACGCATCTTGTGTCCAAGGTCCGCCATTTGGGAAAATAGCGTTGTAATTTAAATCGATGCTCGTTTGTTTGAAGGCATTTTTGAACGTAACTTTTTCAGAGATTTTCTTTTTAAATTCAGCTCCAATAGAGTTGATAACCGGATGAGAACCATCTTCTAAATCTGCGCTGAAAGTTCCGCCTCCATATTGAGGTACATTTAAATGACTGAAATTTACTGAAGTCAACGTTCCGTAATTTGGATTAAATCCGTCGATACCTTCAATTTTTCCGTTATTGCTTTTTAAAGGAATTGGCAAATAGAATGTGTTTCTGTCGTCAAGATGTTTGAAGTTTACTCTTAAATAATCGCTGTCATCAAATTTATAGGTAATATTTCCTTTTATTTGTCCGCCTTTATTAGCTGTAAAACCAGTATTTCTTACGCCATTATCAGCTCTGTAAAATCCTCCAACATTAAAAAATAATTTATCCTGAATTAAAGCTCCAGATAAATTAAGGTCAGTTCTGAACATTCCGTAATCTGAAGTCGTGAATTTTGCTCTTCCCTGAAAATCATTTTGACCTGTTTTCGAAATAAAGTTAATGATTCCACCCGGAGCATTGTTGGCGAAAATTGAAGCAGAACCTCCACGAACGGCTTCCATTTTGCTTACCGTTTCGTCAAGTCTGTAAAATGTATCGGCGTTGGCAAATTGTAAAGCACCATCTTCAAAAACCGGTAATCCGTCTTCTTGAATCTGTACATATTCATAAGCTCCCGCAGACGGAATTCCTCTTGCAAAAAGGTTGTTTCCTATTTCTCCTCCAGATGCTTCAACGACAAATCCCGGAATTGTTTGAAGTAAAGCTGCCGTACTTGATGGCGCTCTGTCCTCGATTGCTTTTGCTCCCATTGTTGTAATGGCAACGCTTGATTCTAATTTTGATCTTGGTGTTGAAGATCCTGTAACAACAACTTCTTTTAAGTTTTGCGATTCGCCTTCAAGCAATAAATCTGCCGTTACTGATTCGCCTTCTTTTACTGAGATTTCTTTTCGGTAAGTTTTGTAGCCAACATTGGTTACTTCGACAATATAGTTTCCTGCAAGAACATCAGAGAAAATATAACTTCCGTTTTCGTCTGTTATTACATTTTTTCCAGTGTCTTTTAAAGTAACATTTGCGCCCGGAACTGTTTGTCCGTTTTCATCGAATACTTTTCCCGATACCGTATTTTTTACCTGAGCAAACAGGTTATTTGGAACAGAAATTAGGCACATTATCAAAAATAAAAAGCCTAAATAAGATTGTTTCGGTTTCATGATTATTTGGTTTAGTTAGTAAAATTTTCATTTAATGAATGTAAACTTAATCACTATTTAACTTCAATTTAGGAATTACAAATCGAAAACGTTTTCGAAATGACCGAAAACGTTTTCGAAAGTTAATTTTTTATCAATGAAATTAATTTTTAGTACATTTATTTCATGAATGACACAAAATTAATAGATATAGCCTCGGCATTAGGAATTTCAGTCACAACGGTTTCAAAGGCATTAAAAGGGTATACGGATATTAGTAAATCGACCCGCGCCAAAGTTATCGAAATGGCAGAAACGATGAACTATATGCCCAATTCTGTAGCGGTAAATCTTCGAACCAATGAAACCAAAACCATTGGTGTCATTATTCCGGCAACGGTTCATCATTTTTTTTCGAGCGTATTGAACGGCATTTTAGAAGAAGCTGAAAAACGAGGTTATTTGGTCATTATATTACAATCAAATGAAAAATATGAACTGGAGAAAAAGCAGCTTGCTTTATTGATTCAGAAAAGAGTTGACGGCGTTTTAATGTCTCTTTCGAATGAAACAGATGATTTCTCTCATATTAATGAAGCAATCCGAAAAAATACGCCTGTTGTATTATTTGATAAAATTGCCAAAAGAGTTGATTGCTCTAAAGTGGTTATTAATGATGCAAAAGCAGCTTTTGATGCCGTTTCATACCTTATTAATAAAGGCTTTAAAAAAATCGCTCACTTTAGAGGTTCGTATGTTCCTCAAAATTCAATTGATCGTTTTTTAGGCTATAAAAGAGCTTTGGAAGCACATGGAATCGAGTATGATTCGAAGTTGGTTTATGTTTGCGACAACAATACTGATTTTGAAGATGGCTACGAAAATGCCCAAAAAATCATGGCGGAACATCCAGATATTGACGCTATTTTTGCGATTACGGATTTAGTGGCTATCGGAATTATTAAATATTTTAATGAAGCGGGAATAAAAACGCCGGATCAGGTTGCGGTTTTTGGCTTTAGCAATTGGTTTATGAGTACGGTAATTTCGCCTAAATTAACCACAATCGATCAGCCAGGATTTGAAATGGGACACACAGCAGTTTCGATTTTAATTGATGAGATTGCAGACATAAAAGAACATCGACCGGTTGTGCATCAAATTATAGAACTTCCAACGAGAATCATAGAACGAGAATCGACTGTTAAATGATTTTTTAGTTTTAACTTTGTGGCAATCTTTAAAAAGCATCAATGTTTCCGATTCCTGAAAATACCGATATTTTATTGGCTGATGCCGAAAGTGGAAATTTATATATAAGCCTGATTGAACAAATCAATAAAGATTTTAATCTGGCCAATGAAGGAATCGATTTTCCGTTAAGTATTTCTCCCGAAGAATTAAAAATTCAGCTTCACGAAAAAATCTACAGAATGATTCAGTACAAATTTGCTGAATATTTGAACTTACTTTACATTATTGATGTTGCTGAAAATGAAATCAAAAAGTTAGATGGCTCTGATTTAGTTATTCTTGCCGAGCAAGTTGCTTTTCTAATTTTAAAAAGAGAATGGCAGAAAGTGTGGTTTCGTAATCATTATAAGTGAAAAAAGGCACAAAGGCTAAAAGGCACAAAGGTTCAGAGGTTTCTCTTCTTTGTGGCAAATCCTAAGTTCAATAGAAAAATCTCTGAACCTTTGTCTCTTTGCAACTTTGAACCTTTTTAAAAATATACTCTCACAAAAGGCATAAACGCCGATCCGTAAAGGCTTCTGTCGTCTCTAAACAGAACATCGTAACGTCCGCCAATAGTTACGTTTCCGGTTCTGTAGCCGGCTCCAAGATATAAAGCGGTATTCCAGTAATTATCAGAAAAAGCGGGTCTGTTGATGTTAGATTCATATCTTGTATCAACTCTTACTTCCTCTAATTCGGCAGATAATTGCACTTTTGGAATAGGGTTTACAAGTGTTATTAAACTTCCTCCGTATACATAAGAATCGTAATAATTTTTAGAAGATAAATAACCAAACTGCAAGCCAACTCCAACGGCAACAATTTGATTAACATTATAAATCGCACTTGGCATTACAGAAATATCAGTATATCCTGAACCTATTCCCAAACCGAGTCCACCGCCAAACTGAACCTTGTCCCAAAAATCTTTAGTGTTATCTGCAGGGTAATTTTCCTGCGCCATTGAATAACTTGAAAACATGAGTATCAAAATCACAAAAAATGATTTGAAAACGTTTGAAATTTGATTTTTATTCATGGCTTAACACTATTTTTAACAAATTTTTACGTAAAAGTAAGCAAAAAAAAGATTTAAATAAATGCGATTGTTGTACTTTTGCCTTTCTATTTAACAAAAAGTATATTCACTAATATTATGGATAGGTTTTCATTTTTAAATGCAGCGCATACAGAGTTTTTCGCACAATTATATGATCAATATTTAGTAAATCCGGATAGCGTTGAGCCAAGCTGGAGAAGTTTTTTTCAAGGTTTCGACTTTGGACAAACGACTTATAATGACGAAAATCCAGTTCAACACATTGTTGAATATGTGACTAGCCCCAACACAGATTACAGTCAGGTTTCAGAAAAACTGCAAAAAGAATTTAATGTTCTAAAATTAATTGATGGATACCGTACACGCGGACATTTGTTTACTAAAACAAATCCTGTTCGTGACCGCAGAACTTCGTCTCCGACTTTAGATATTGAGAATTTCGGATTAACAACTGCTGACCTTTCTACAGTTTTTGATGCTGCTCAGACTATCGGAGTAGGACCATCTTCTCTGCAAGATATTGTAACTCGTCTAAAATCTATTTATTGCCAGCATATTGGTATTGAATATATGTACATCAGAAATCCTGGTGTTGTAAAATGGATTCAGGAAAAACTGGCTGTAAATGTTAATCAGCCTAATTTCTCTACAGAAGAAAAGAAAACAATCTTAAATAAATTAAACGAAGCTGTTTCTTTCGAGAACTTTTTGCACACTAAATATGTGGGACAAAAACGTTTTTCATTAGAAGGTGGAGAATCTATCATCCCGGCTCTTGACGCTTTAATCGAAAAAGCGGCAGAAAAAGGTGTTGAACAATTCGTAATGGGAATGGCTCACCGTGGTCGTTTGAACGTTTTGGCAAACATCTTCGGAAAATCGACTCAGGATATTTTCGGTGAGTTTGACGGTAAAGATTACGATCAGGAATATTTTGATGGTGACGTAAAATACCACTTAGGTCTTACTGCCGACAAAAAAACAAGATCTGGAAAAAGCATCAATATCAATTTAGCACCAAACCCTTCGCATTTAGAAACGGTTGGAGCTGTAATTGAAGGAATCACAAGAGCAAAACAAGATAAATATTATGCTGATGATTTCTCTAAAGTATTGCCAATCGCTGTACACGGAGATGCTGCAATCGCAGGTCAGGGTATCTTGTATGAAATTATTCAGATGGCTCAGCTTGATGGTTACAAAACCGGAGGAACAATCCACATTGTAATTAACAATCAGGTTGGTTTTACAACTAATTACTTAGACGCTCGTTCTTCTACTTATTGTACAGACGTTGCTAAAGTAACTCTTTCACCAGTATTACACGTAAATGCTGATGATGCAGAAGCTGTTGTACATGCAGTATCTTTTGCATTAGATTATAGAATGCAATTTGGACGTGACGTATTTATCGATTTATTAGGATACAGAAAATACGGTCATAACGAAGGTGACGAACCTCGTTTTACTCAGCCGGTTTTATATAAAATCATCGCAAAACATAAAAATCCAAGAGATATTTATGCTGAAAAATTATTGTCTGACGGCGTAATCGATGCATCTTATGTAAATGCTTTAGAAAAAGAATATAAATTAGATCTGGAGGAGAACTTAGAAGCTTCCCGTAAAAAAGATTTAACTATTATAACTCCATTCATGAAAAACGAATGGGACGGATTTGTTCAGGTAACAGATACGCAAATGCTTCAAAAAGTAGATACTTCTTTCGATAAAAAAGGATTGGATTCTATCATAAGCACAATTTCTACATTACCATCAGACAAGAAATTCATCAGTAAAATAAGTAAAATTGTTACGGATAGAAAATCAGGATATGATAATAACACGATTGATTGGGGAACTGCAGAAGCACTAGCTTACGGTTCACTTTTAACGGAAGGATTTGATGTTCGTATTTCAGGTCAGGACGTTGAGCGTGGTACATTCTCTCACCGTCATGCTGTAGTTAAAGTTGAAGATTCTGAAGAAGAAGTAATTCTTTTAGATGCTATCGAAAACAAAAAAGGAAAATTCGGTGTATTCAATTCACTTTTATCTGAATACGGCGTTCTTGGTTTTGATTATGGATATGCATTGGCTAATCCAAAAGCATTAACGATTTGGGAAGCACAATTTGGAGATTTCTCTAATGGAGCTCAAATCATGATTGACCAGTATATTTCATGTGGTGAAGATAAATGGAACAACCAAAACGGTATTGTTTTATTATTGCCTCACGGATATGAAGGACAAGGTGCAGAACACTCTTCTGCAAGAATGGAGCGTTACTTACAATTGTGTGCAAGACAAAATATGTATGTTGCTGATTGTACAACGCCAGCCAATTTCTTTCACTTGTTAAGAAGACAAATGAAAACAAATTTCCGTAAACCTTTAGTAGTTTTCTCTCCAAAAAGTTTGTTACGTGATCCAAGATGCGTATCAACAGTTGAAGAGTTGGCAAAAGGAAGTTTCCAGGAAACCATTGACGATAATACAGTAGACAAAAAGAAAGTAAAAACTTTAGTTTTTGTTACTGGTAAATTCTACTACGACATTGTTGCCGAAAGAGAAAGTAATGGAAGAAAAGATGTTGCAGTTGTTCGTATCGAACAATTGTTCCCTTTACCTGTTGAGCAATTAAAAGCAATTATCGCACAATATCCAAATGCTGATGATTATGTTTGGGCTCAGGAAGAACCTAAAAACATGGGAGCTTACAGCTTTATGTTAATGAACTTTGACCTTGTAAAATGGAGATTGGCTTCATTAAAAGCTTATGCTGCTCCGGCATCAGGAAGTTATACACGTGCAAAACGTCGTCATGCAGATGCGATTAGAATGGTATTCGATAAAAATTTATTCAGATAAAAGAATGTTTCAAGTTTAAAGTTTCAGGTTTAATGCTAACATGAAACTTTAAACAATTAAAACTTTAAACAAAGACAAAGATGATTTTAGAAATGAAAGTCCCATCACCAGGGGAATCAATAAAAGAAGTTGAAATTGCAACTTGGTTAGTAAAAGACGGAGATTATGTAGAAAAAGATCAAGCTATTGCTGAAGTTGATTCAGACAAAGCAACTCTTGAATTACCGGCAGAAGCAAGCGGAACAATTACGTTAAAAGCAGAAGAAGGTGATGCAGTAGCTGTAGGAGCTGTAGTTTGTTTAATTGATACCAGTGCAGTAAAACCTGCAGGAGGAAGTGCTCCGGCAGCACCAGCAGCTGAAGCTCCAAAGGCAGAAGCACCGAAAGCTGAGGCTCCAAAGGCAGAAGCTCCAAAAGCAGCACCTGCGGCAACAACAACTTATGCTTCAGGAACTCCATCTCCGGCAGCAAGAAAAATATTAGACGAAAAAAATATAGCGCCAACAACAGTTTCAGGAACTGGTAAAGACGGAAGAATTACTAAAGAAGATGCTTTAAATGCAGTACCTTCAATGGGAACTCCAACTGGAGGAAACCGTGGATCTGAGCGTACAAAATTGTCAATGTTGCGTCGTAAAGTAGCAGAAAGATTAGTTGCTGCTAAAAACGAAACTGCTATGTTAACTACTTTCAATGAGGTTAACATGACACCAATCAACTTGATTCGTAATGAATATAAAGATGCTTTCAAAGCAAAACATGGTGGTCTTGGTTTAGGATACATGTCTTTCTTTACAAAAGCAGTTACAAGAGCTTTACAATTATTTCCAGACGTAAATTCTATGATGGATGGTGATTATAAAGTAGCTTACGATTTTGCTGATATCTCTATCGCAGTTTCAGGACCAAAAGGTTTAATGGTTCCTGTTGTTCGTAATGCTGAAAACTTAACTTTCCGTGGAATTGAAGCTGAAATTAAAAGATTAGCGATTAGAGCACGTGACGGTCAAATTACTGTTGATGATATGACAGGTGGAACTTTCACTATTACGAATGGTGGTGTTTTTGGAAGTATGTTAAGTACTCCAATTATCAATCCTCCACAATCAGGAATCTTAGGAATGCACAATATTATTGAGCGTCCGATTGCTGTAAACGGAAAAGTTGAAATTCACCCAATGATGTATGTTGCTCTTTCTTATGACCACAGAATTATCGACGGACGTGAGTCAGTTGGTTTCTTGGTTGCTGTAAAAGAAGCTTTAGAAAATCCGGTAGAATTATTAATGAATGGCGATGCTAAACGTGCTTTAGAATTGTAATTTAAATAATTTTTTAATAATAAAATCAAACCTGTTCATTCATTTGGGCAGGTTTTTTTAGTATAAAACGAAATTAAATTCATGATTAATTGTTAAATTTTTAAAAAAATGTAAATTTTATCCTTTTAAAAATATTTTATTTAGAATAAATAAAAATAGCTTGTATAGTTGAGACCCAACAACTAAATTTGCGCTATTAAAATCAATTCTAAATAAAAATGAAATCTAAATTTACAATCTTGTTGTTGAGTTTCTGTTTTATTTTGATGGCAGGCGCAACAGCTTGGTCTCAGGAAAAAGCAACTATCAAAGGTCAAATTACTTTAAACAATAATGAGTCTCCGGAGAATATTTCTGTTGTTTTAAAAGGTACAAAATCAGGAACCGTTACTAATGAGCAAGGAAATTATACATTAAAGAATATAAAGCCCGGAACTTACACTTTAAAAGTTTCTTCAGTAGGATATGTTACACAAGAAAAAACAATTTCAGTTAAAGAAGGTGATAACTTAACCCAAAACTTTACTGTAAGTTCAAATTCAGAAGACTTAACAGAAGTAGTTGTAAATGGCGGTAAAAAAAATCATTTTGCACGTAAAGATACCAAACAAGTTTCCAGATTACCTCTTAAAAATCTTGAAAACCCACAATCTTATACTACTATTACAGGAGAATTATTAAAAGAACAAGTAGTTACAAATTTTGATGATGCTTTAAAAAATGCATCTGGTATTACACCTCTTTGGGCAGCAACAGGACGTGCCGGAGACGGAGCTGCTTATTATTCTCTACGAGGATTTCCAGTTCAGCCTACAATGGTTAATGGTTTACCTGGTTTAACAAACGGGAGTTTAGATCCTGCTAATATTGACAGAATTGAAATCATCAGAGGTCCGTCAGGAACTTTGTTCGGAAGTAGTTTAATCTCTTACGGAGGTTTAATCAATACCACTACAAAAAGACCATACAAAACTTTTGGAGGAGAAATAAATTATACTGTTGGAAGCTATGGTTTAAATCGTGCAACTGTAGATTTGAACACACCTCTTAACGAGAAAAAAACTTTAAATTTCAGAATAAATTCAGCTTACAACAAACAAAATAGTTTTCAGGATGCTGGTTTTAGAGAATCGTATTTTGTTGCTCCTTCATTATCTTATGAAGTAAATGACAGACTATCATTCTTAGTTAATACTGAATTTATGAGCAACGAATCTACAAATCCAACAATGTTGTTTTTAGACAGAGGTGCTCCATTAAGAGTTCATAATATTAATGAGTTAAAGTATGACAATGAACGTTCTTACACTAGTAACGAACTTACAATGAAAACGCCTTCTTATAATATCCAGACTCAGATGAATTATAAATTTTCTGATCAATGGAGTTCTCAAACTGTGTTCTCTACAAGTTCAGCAAAATCAAAAGGAAATTATAGTTATTTGTATGAAGGAACACAATTTTTTCCGACAATTACAAACGGAATTGTATTAGCCCGTTATTTTACAGATCAGGAAAATCAAAACATAACTACAGACATTCAACAAAATTTCAATGGTGATTTTAAAATTGGAAGCATAAGAAATAGAATCGTTGTTGGATTTGATTATTTCAAAAGAACTGCTACTGATCACAGTACTGAATATTTTGGAAATGGTTATGTGTATATTGGAGATGATTTAGCTTCTTTTAATGCTGTTTTTGGTCCTACAAACGGCGATACCGGAGATTTGACAAAAGCTGGAGCTGATGCAATAATTGGAAATAGCCCAAGAAGCAACAATAGTACAAAACAGGAAACTTACAGCGCTTATGTTTCTGATGTAATCAACTTTACTCCTGGATTATCTGCGATGTTAAGTTTACGTGCTGACCGTTTTATGAATGCTAAAAATGATGGATACAACCAAACAGCTTTTTCTCCAAAATTTGGATTAGTATACCAGCCAATTATAGATAAAGTTTCTATTTTTGCGAATTACATGAACGGATTCGTAAATATTGCACCGGGTCAAAATCGTAGTGCTGCTGTTACAACCCCAATAATACTTAATCCTGAACATGCAGATCAGTTTGAAGTTGGAACAAAATTGAATCTTTTTAAAGATAAACTTTATGCTACTTTCAGCTATTATGATATTAAGGTTGTTGATCAGACTTATGTAGTAGAAACTCCTTATGTAGATCCTGCAAACCCAACAGTTCCTCAACCAAATAATCAGACTACATACCAAGATGGAGCTCAGAAAAACAAAGGTTTTGAAGCAGAATTTGTAGCAAACCCAATTAACGGTTTAAACATTGTTTTAGGATATAGTTATAACGATGCCGTTTTAACAAAAGGAGATGTGGAATTTGTAAACCGCAGATCTGAAAATGCAGGACCTAGAAATCTGGCTAACCTTTGGGCTAGTTACAAATTCACAAACGGTTTATTGAGAGGTTTCGGTTTAGGTTTTGGAGGGAATTATGTTGGAGATAATATGATTATGAACAGAAAAACTACCGGAACTTTTACAATCCCTGAATACACAGTTTTAAATTCATCTTTGTTTTACAGTGCCGAAAAATTTACAATTACAGCTAAATTAAACAACATTGCAAATAAAGAAATTTACGATGGTTGGTCAACAATTCATCCTAAAGACCCAAGAGCTATCGTGGGAAGTTTTACTTATAGATTCTAATAATAAAATCAATAAAAGCACCTTTCTCTTCAAAACAGAAAGGTGTTTTAAATTTTTAAAATTATGATAACAATTGCCAGCCTTATCGTTTTTTTAGCTTTCTACACCTTATATTATACATCAAAAAGAGCTACTCTTTCGTATGATTTAGGTTTTGAAAAATGGATGAAAAACAATCCGAAACAAACCAAAATCACCGGATTAAGTTTGCTTTTGCTAGCTTATGTATTTTGGCTTTTTACACAATCTTTAGGTTGCGGAACTCTAATGTTTTTTATTCAGTTAATGGCAATTGGGAGTTTAATTGTTATTTTAAGTCCATTAAAAAAAATAAGCAGTAAAGCCATTATAGCACTATTTATAATTGTTGCTTTATTAGAATTCTATTACAACTAATTATTTCTGACCAAGATATGCCAGCAAATCCTAAATATCTCACACAATCTAAATGGCAACGATTTGCCAAAATAACAGCTGCCATTTTGGGTGGCTATTTTGTTTCTGTTACTTTTCATCTGGCTTTGGCTTCATGGTTTAACAGGGCAAATATTTTAATGACAATGGCTTTTAGCGGCTTTATTCTTTGGGTAGCATTAATGGTAGTTGCATTTTTGGCAAAAAGCGGATGGAAAATTTGGGGTATCTATATCCTACTTACCTTCGTTTTTTCTCTTTTTATTTATTTAGGTCAAACCTATAATCCAACGGCGCAATAACCTATGAGCAATCGTAATTATAACATCTATTTTCATACCCATACTGTTAGCGGAATCGTTATTAGTGTAGTACTTTTTGTGATTTTCTTTGCTGGATCTTTTTCTTTTTTTAGAGATGAAATTATCAATTGGGAAAGAAGTGAATCTACAGCACTTACGAATGAAATTCAACTGAATTACAACACAGCATTAGATACCCTTGACAAAAAATACATTTTGCACGGAAGAAATATTACTATTTCTAAACCAAGCACAGAAAGAAGAGTTGCCGTTTATTTAGAAGGCACTAAAGATACTTTGGCTCCGGCCAAACAAAAAGAAGGAACGTTTTTTTATCTAGATACTAAAAGCTTTAAATCCTTTACTTATGAAGAATCATATTCTTTAGGAGAGTTTTTATACCGTTTACACTTTTTGGCCCAAATTCCTTATCCGGTTGGTTATTATCTTTCTGGTTTTATTGCGCTATTCTTCTTATTTGCAATTGTTACCGGTGTTTTATTACATTGGAAAAAAATTGTGTCTAACTTCTATGTTTTCCGTCCAAAGGAAAAATTAAAAACGTTGTGGACAGATGCGCATACCGCTTTAGGAATGATCGGTTTGCCATTTCAGTTTGTTTATGCAGTAACGGGAACCTTTTTTATGATTAAACTTTTAATTGTAGCTCCGGCCGTAATGGCTTTATATAAAGGTGATCAGAATAAATTGTATAAAGAATTAGAGTACAACGATCCCGATTATAAATTTGATAATAAAAAATTAGCAACGCCATTTAATATTGATCAGTTGGTTGCAAAAGCAAAAGGCAACTGGCAGGATTTTGAAGTTACACGCGTTTTTATTCAAAATTACGGTGACGCCAATATGCATATTTTAGTGGAAGGTGAAATGCCACATCACAAAAAATTTACAGGAATTGGAAAAGTGGTTTATCGTATTTCTGACGGAAAAGAAATTGCACGAAAAAATCCCATTACACAAACCAGTTATTTAGATGTTGTAAAAAATGTTTTATACCGAATTCATTATGGTGATTACGGCGGTTATGCATTAAAAATCGTAAGTTTTATTTTAGGAATTATCACTTGTTTTGTCATCATTTCAGGAGTTATGATTTGGTTAGTAGCAAGACAAAAAAACAACATGCCGGAAAAGAAAAGACGTTTCAACGCAGCCGTTGTTCGTATTTATTTAGCAATCTGTTTAAGCATGTACCCAATTACTGCACTTGCATTTATTGGTACTAAACTTTTTTATCCGTTAAGCCAATCTAGTTTATTTACACTTTATTTTGGTGGATGGTTATTACTTGCAATCTTTTTTATTATTAAAAAAAATGATGCCTTTACCAATAAATTCTGTTTGATTTCAGGAAGTATCTTAGGATTTTTAATTCCAATTACAAACGGTATTGTTTCAGGAACCTGGTTTTGGAGTTCTTTCATTCAAAATCATATTCAGGTTTTCTTTATTGATGTTTTTTGGATCGTTCTTGCTTCAATATCGCTTTATGTAGCTTTTAATTTGAAACCTAAAAACAACGTTGTTTCTTAAAAATTATATATCATTTATCGCAAAGTTTTATATTCAAATACGGAGATAAAAGAATTGTATTTCACGCAGATTCTGCAGATTAAAGTTTATTAATTATAAAAAATCATTTTTAGATCTGCTTAAATCTTTTTAAATCTGCGTGAAAAAATACTTTGCGACTTGACGTAATTATGTGATCTAATAATCAACTAATACTTAAAATATTTGTCCCATATTAATTTAGCGTATACATTTACGGTTTTATTTAAAATGGGCTTTAAAACACAAATACGGTTTATACACAAATGGCTCGGATTAATTTCCGGGCTTATTGTTTTTATTGTCAGTATTACAGGCTGTATATTTTGTTTTCATGACGAAATCAAAGATATTACCCGAAAAGAATGGCGTTTGGTTGAACCTCAAAACAAGCCTTTTTTAAATCCTTCAGTTTTACAGGAAAAAGCAAAAGAAATTCTTCCGAATAACAAATCAAGTATGGTTTCGTATTATGGAAAAAATCGATCTGCAATTGTTTATACATATTCTGATACCGGAAATTTATATTTGTATTTTAACCCTTATACCGGAAAATATTTAAAATCCGAAAATCCTGAAACAGATTTTTTTATCATTGTTGAGTACATTCATTTGTATCTGCTTTTACCAGATTATATTGGTAAACACATTATTGGCAGTGCTACGATTATTTTTATCTTGTTGCTTATTTCAGGAATAATTCAGTGGTGGCCAAAACGAAGAAGTGATATTAAAAGAAGTTTTACCGTAAAATGGTCTGCAAAATGGCGTCGCGTAAATTATGACTGGCACAATACATCCGGATTTTACATTTCAATTATTGCTGCAATTATTGCCATAACGGGTTTAACTTTTACCTACGAATGGGTTGGCGACAGCATTTATAAAACCTTCAATTTTGGCGGAGATAAAGCTTTAGAGACAAAAGCTCCCATAATTGACATAACACAATTTAAAACCAATACGCTTCATGCTGTCGATATTGCTTTTATAGAAACGATGAAACTTCAACCAAAAGCAGAAATGTTTTATGTAATGCTTCCTCAAAAAAAAGGCGATATTATTAATACTGGCGCATATCCGCATACTTTACGATACGATCACCAGAGCAATTATTATTTTCATCCAAATGATGGAAAATTAATTCAAAGTGATCCTTACAACAAAAAAAGTCTTGGTTTGCAAGTCGTTGAAATGAATTATGGAATTCACACTGGACAAATTCTTGATTTGCCCGGAAAAATTATTGCTTTTACTGTAAGCTTAATTGCAGCAGCTTTGCCTGTAACCGGTTTCGTAATCTGGTACGGAAGAAGAAAAAAGAGTTGCAAAAAATTAGGACATAAAAAAACCGCTCATTAAAAGCGGTTTTTCAAATTATTGAAATCATCTTAATTTCTATTTGCCAAAGCATTTTTCTGTAAATTTTTAACCGAAGTTATTTTGCTGTTTTCATAAGCAACTTCCGAAAGTCTGTTATCATTAAAGAAAATCCATTTTCCTGTTTTCAATCCATCTGAGTACTCTCCTTCTGCAAGTTTATTTCCTCTTTCATCATAAGATACCCAAACGCCGTCTAATTTACCATCTTTATAGAAACCTTCTTGTTGTACTCTTCCATTTTCGTAATAATAAGTAGCTTTTACTTTATTTCCAACAGCTTCTAATTCTGGTTGTACTTCTTGTGCAACTAAAATTCCAGAGAACATCATTGCAACTAAAATCACACATTTTTTCATATCTTTAGGTATTAATGTTATCGAATTGTTATCAAATCTTTATCAAATATAATTAAATGTTTACATTAAAAAAACTTTTGCTTAACAATTTGGTAACATTGAATAAAAACTTAACATTGGAAATTTATCATATACAAAAAAACCAATGCTCAAGCATTGGTTTTACTGACTTTTAGACAAAATATCTAAAATTACTATATCGTTATAATTATTACGAAATTTAATTCAACAAAGCATCTAGCTTAGTTTGAAGCTCTTGAGAAGAAGGTCTTGGTGCATCTGCATTTAAAACATTCCCTTTTGGATCAATCAAAATAAATCTCGGAATTGACATTACACCATAACTTGCGACAAATTCTGATTGCCAGTCTTTATCCGAAATCAATTGGATACCTCCTAATTGTTTATCCGTTACAAATTTTTGCCATTTATCATGATCCTTTAATACATCAACAGAAACACTCACAAATTCAATATTTTTACCGTGATACTTTTCTTCTACTTTTTGCAAATATGGAATTTCTGCTCTGCATGGTCCGCACCAGGTTGCCCAAAGATCAATATATACATATTTCCCTTTTAAATCAGACAATTTTGTTTTTCCGCCTTTATGATTTTCATAGTCAAATTCTGCAGAAGGTTTTCCGTTCAGCTTATTCATCAAAGCAGCTCTTTCGTATTCCTGAATAGCATATTGATTAAACTCTTCAAAAGATTTTTTCAAAGCAGTTTTAAATTCAGGATCATAATCTCCTTTTTCGATTTTTTCTAAGTCCGATTTTTTCTTTGCTTCAACTAACGCCGCAAATTCTGTTGCTTCTTTTTTAAAAGCTTCATCCAGAAATTTTTCGTTAGATAATGCATATTGCGCAAGAAAGTTACTTTCGCTTACACCTTTACCTTTATATACAATCGTTTCATCAAATTCTTTAGCATTCATCGTTAGATTTACTTCAGAATTTGGTTTTAAGTAAAAATTAGAAGATTCTACACCATCAGAAAACATATAAAATCCTTTTGGAGCCTCAAAATTGGCAACAAATAATTCTTTTTTATTAATGGGAATTACTTGTTTAAAATTATTCGCTCCTTTAATCACTAAAGTATCACTGTTTCTGTTGGTAATCTTGGCCGTAAATGCAATTTGATTTTTGGCTTGACCGATAACATTCAAAGCGCTCAAAATCAATAATCCGGAAACGAGAAATTTCTTCATATATAGTAAAGTTTGTTTTTAGTAGTTCAAATCTAAAGAAATTCAAGGTTTGAAATTTAAGAATTAACAAAATATTTCAAATTATTGAACATCAAGTTATCACTTTAGTGTATTATTTTGAATTTTGTGTTTACTTTTGCAGTCTAAAATTTAGATCATGTATAGAAGTCATAATTGCGGCGAATTAAACGCTTCAAATATTAATACCGAAGTTACACTTGCAGGTTGGGTTCAAAAATCACGCGATAAAGGATTTATGAATTGGGTTGATTTACGCGACCGTTACGGAATTACACAACTTATTTTCGACGAAAGCCGTTCTGATAAAGCGGTTTTTGAACTGGCAAAAACACTTGGTAGAGAGTTTGTGATTCAGGTAAAAGGAACTGTTATTGAGCGTGAAGCCAAAAACAAAAATATCCCGACTGGTGAAATCGAAATTTTAGTAACAGAATTAACGATTTTAAATGCAGCGCTAACACCTCCATTTACTATTGAAGATGAAACTGATGGTGGAGAAGATATCAGAATGAAATATCGTTATTTAGATATTCGTCGTAATCCTGTAAAAAACAGTTTGCTTTTTCGTCATAAAGTAGCAATGGAAGTTCGTAAATATTTATCTGATTTAGATTTTTGCGAAGTTGAAACGCCTTACTTAATCAAATCTACTCCGGAAGGAGCAAGAGATTTCGTTGTACCAAGCCGTATGAACGAAGGACAATTTTATGCATTGCCACAATCTCCTCAAACTTTCAAACAATTATTGATGGTTGGTGGAATGGATAAATATTTCCAGATTGTGAAATGTTTCCGTGATGAGGATTTGCGTGCAGACCGTCAGCCGGAGTTTACACAAATCGATTGCGAAATGGCATTTGTTGAACAAGAAGACATTTTGAATGTTTTTGAAGGTTTGACAAGACATTTACTAAAAGAAATAAAAGGCATTGAAGTAGATAAATTCCCAAGAATTACCTACGATTATGCCATGAAAACATACGGAAATGACAAACCGGACATTCGTTTCGGAATGGAATTTGGAGAATTAAACGAATTTACAAAACACAAAGATTTTCCGGTTTTCAATGCTGCTGAATTAGTGGTTGGAATTGCAGTTCCGGGAGCAGGAAATTATACTCGTAAAGAAATTGACGGATTAATTGACTGGGTAAAACGTCCACAAGTTGGAGCATCAGGAATGGTATATTCTAAATGCAACGACGACGGAACTTTTAAATCTTCTGTAGATAAATTTTACGACCAGGATGATTTAGGACAATGGGCAAAAATTACAGGAGCAAAACCTGGCGATATGATTTTTGTACTTTCTGGTCCTGCTGATAAAACCCGCGCACAACTTTCTGCACTTCGTATGGAATTGGCAACTCGTTTAGGATTGCGTAAACCAGAAGAATTTGCACCATTATGGGTTGTAGATTTCCCGTTATTAGAACTTGACGAAGAAAGTGGCCGTTATCATGCAATGCATCATCCATTTACATCTCCAAAACCAGAA
Organism: Flavobacterium sp. LC2016-13; assembly: GCF_009707955.1. Lineage (GTDB taxonomy): Bacteria > Bacteroidota > Bacteroidia > Flavobacteriales > Flavobacteriaceae > Flavobacterium. Next base: position 89,563 of record NZ_WMDQ01000005.1, read on the forward strand.
GATATGGCTTTGTTAGAAACAGATCCGGGAAAAGTTCGTGCAAACGCTTATGATATGGTTTTAAACGGAAATGAAATTGGTGGAGGTTCTATTCGTATTCACGATAAAGCTACACAACAATTGATGTTTAAATATTTAGGCTTTACCGAAGAAGAAGCAAAAGCACAATTTGGATTCCTAATGGATGCTTTTCAATTTGGAGCACCACCACACGGAGGTTTAGCTTTTGGTTTAGACCGTTTAGTTGCTATTTTGGGAGGACAAGAGACTATTAGAGACTTTATTGCTTTTCCAAAAAACAATTCCGGACGTGACGTAATGATCGATGCGCCAGCCAAAATTGATGATGCTCAATTAAAAGAACTTCATATTAAAGTAGATATACTATAATTTCTAAAGAAATTTAAAATAAAAAACTGCAGCTGGATTTTTAGTTGCAGTTTTTTTATGCTTAATAATGAAGCAATAATATATTATAAGGAGAAAATGCAAGGAAATACAGCACCTTAAACTTAGGATTAAAGATTAATGGAGCGAATCATACTAACAAAAAATATTTTTGAAGATAATTTAAAAATTTCTTACTTTTTATTCTTACAATAAATGATTCTCAATTAAAGCATATCTGTATACAAATTGATGCAATATAAATAGCGAAAACACTGTGAATCAATAATTTTTACAAAAAATTAACACCTTATTGTCTTTTGTATGAATTTATATGTTACATTTGCTACATTATAAATTATTATTACAATTACAATGCGTACAGGTACAGTAAAATTTTTCAATGAATCTAAAGGTTATGGATTCATTACAGACGAAGAAACAGGAAAAGATATCTTCGTTCACGCTTCAGGAATTAACGCGGAAGAATTACGCGAAGGTGACCGTGTAAGCTATGAAGAAGAAGAAGGAAGAAAAGGGAAAGTTGCTGCTAAAGTAGCAGTAATCTAAGAAAAATATAGCAATTTATTTTTTTTGCCTCTGAATGATTCAAAACGTCTCGATTAATCGAGACGTTTTTTTTTGTTCAAATCTTAAAAAAAACATAAAATAGGTTGTTGTTATTTATAATCAATAAAAATTACAATCAATCACGCTTTAAGGACACACTTAAATCCTTTTTTAGCTTGTGATTTACAGAGTTGAAACCTATCTTTGTGGCTCATTTTTTAAGTAAAAACCCCCAAGATTATGCAATCTGATCAATACAGTTATCTTCCTATTTTAATGCAGTTTATTCTAGCTGTAGGTTTCGTGGTAGGAACCATCATTATTTCTGGAAAATTAGGTCCAAAAAGAACTTCAGAAATTAAGGATAAAAACTTTGAGTGTGGTATCGAATCTGTTGGTAACGCTCGTATTCCTTTTTCTGTAAAATACTTCTTAGTAGCCATTTTGTTTGTATTGTTTGATGTAGAGGTTATTTTCCTTTATCCTTGGGCAGTAAACTTTAAAGAACTTGGCATTGAGGGAATGCTAAAAATGATTGTCTTTATGTCATTGCTTTTAGTTGGTTTCTTCTATATCATCAAAAAGAAAGCATTAGACTGGGAATAATTATGATTTTAGATTTTAGATTAGTGATTTTAGATTTAGAATGGATGATTATCCAAATTTATTTAAAACTGTAATTTAAAATTTGAATTCCTTGAAATAATACACTGATTTAAAAAAATTGATTTTAACTTTTAGGACTTAAAAAATCTAAAATCTAAAATCAGAAATCTAAAATAAAAATGAGCGATTCAAATGTAAATATGGTTGCGGCGCCAGAAGGAGTTGTAGGAGAAGGTTTCTTCGCTACAAAACTAAATGATGTTGTAGGTTTAGCAAGAGCCAATTCATTATGGCCTTTACCTTTTGCAACTTCATGCTGTGGTATCGAGTTCATGGCTACAATGGCTTCACATTACGATTTAGCACGATTTGGTTCTGAGCGTGTGAGTTTTTCTCCTCGTCAGGCAGATATGTTATTGGTAATGGGAACTATTTCCAAAAAAATGGCACCAATTTTAAGACAGGTTTACGAACAAATGTCTGAACCTCGTTGGGTAATTGCAGTTGGAGCTTGTGCTTCATCAGGCGGAATTTTCGATACTTATTCCGTTTTGCAAGGAATTGACAAAGTAATTCCCGTGGATGTTTACGTTCCAGGATGTCCGCCAAGACCAGAACAAATTGTTGATGGAGTAATGAAACTTCAGGAATTGGTAAAAAGCGAATCTGTAAGACGCAGAAGCTCTCCGGAATACCAAGAATTACTAGCTTCATATAATATTTCATAAGATGGCTTTAGAAAATACCCTGATTCAAGATAAACTTACAGAAACATTTGACGCAAGTGTTTTTAACTTTCAACAAGAAAGAGATATTTTTTCACTAGAAACAACAGCTGATAAAATCACAGCTTTGATTCTTTTTCTGAAAAACGATTCTGATTTGCGTTTTCACTTTTTAACAGATTTATGTGGCATTCACTATCCTGACAACGAAACAGATCGTCAGTTTGCGATAGTATACCATTTACATAACTGGTATGAAAACAAACGTATTAAAATTAAAGTTTTCCTTAATGGTGAGAAACCAGAGATAAAAACGATTTCAAATATTTTCTTAAGTTCAAACTGGATGGAAAGAGAAACATACGATTTCTTTGGGGTTAACTTTATTGGACACCCGCAATTGAAACGTATTTTGAATATGGATGAAATGGTCTCGTTCCCAATGCGAAAAGAATTCCCGATGGAAGACAGCGGAAGAACGGATAAAGACGACAGATTCTTTGGAAGAACAACAACAAATTGCTAAAAAATAAATAATTCAACATTATAAAATGTCAGAACTATTATTACCACCAGAGCATAGATATGCTAAAATAATAAAGGAAAAACTAAATGAAGACGGAAGCGAGCTTTCTGTACTGAATTTAGGACCAACGCACCCGGCAACACACGGTATTTTTCAAAATATCCTGTTGATGGATGGAGAAAGAATCCTTGAGGCTGAACCAACTATTGGTTACATTCATAGAGCTTTCGAAAAAATTGCCGAAAATCGTCCTTTTTATCAAATTACGCCACTTACAGACCGTATGAACTATTGCTCCTCTCCTATAAATAATATGGGATGGTGGATGACATTAGAAAAACTATTAAATATTGAAGTTCCTAAAAGAGCACAATATTTAAGAGTTATCGTAATGGAGCTGGCTCGTATTACAGACCACTTAATCTGTAACTCGATTCTTGGTGTAGATACTGGTGCTTATACCGGTTTCTTGTATGTTTTTCAATTTAGAGAAAAAGTATACGAGATTTACGAAGAAATTTGTGGAGCTCGTCTAACAACAAATATGGGAAGAATTGGTGGTTTCGAAAGAGATTGGTCACCAGAAGCTTTTCGCAAACTAGATGTCTTTTTAAAAGATTTCCCTGTCGCTTGGCAAGAGTTTGTAAATTTATTCGAAAGAAACAGAATTTTCCTTGATAGAACTGTAGACGTAGGTGCAATCTCAGCAGAGCAAGCAATGGCTTACGGATTTACAGGTCCAAACTTACGTGCTGCCGGAGTCGATTATGACGTTCGTGTTGCACAACCTTATTCATCTTATGAAGATTTCGATTTTGTTGTTCCTGTTGGAAAATCAGGTGACACCTACGATCGTTTCTGTGTTCGTAATGCTGAAGTTTGGGAGAGTTTAAGCATCATTCGTCAAGCGTTGGATAAAATGCCAGCCGGAAACGAATATCATGCAGAAGTTCCAGATTATTACCTTCCTCCAAAAGAAGATGTTTATACTTCTATGGAATCTTTAATTTATCACTTTAAGATTGTAATGGGAGAAGTTCCTGTACCAGTTGCAGAAATATATCACCCAGTTGAAGGAGGAAATGGAGAAATCGGATTCTATTTAGTTACAGACGGAAGCAGAACTCCATATAGATTACATTTCAGAAGACCTTGCTTTATATATTATCAGGCATATCCAGAAATGATCAAAGGCTCTCTATTATCAGATGCAATTGTGATTTTATCAAGTTTGAATGTAATTGCAGGAGAATTAGACGCCTAAAAATATTGTAGATTTTAGATTGTAGTTCAGAAGTTTCGGAATTAGATTAAAAAATTTGTGCCTTTGCGCCTTAGTGGCAAAAAAAGAATAAAATGGAAAGAAAACATTACAAACAAGAAATAAACATGACTGAAGCATTGATGACTCGCATCAATGAATTAATCAGTCATTATCCTGAAGACAAAAGAAAATCAGCTTTGTTGCCTGTTTTGCACGAAGTGCAGGATGCTCATGATAACTGGTTAAGTACTGAGCTGCAGGATAAAGTTGCTGAAATTTTGCACATCAAACCAATTGAGGTTTACGAAGTGGTTACTTTTTATACCATGTACAACCAAAAACCAATTGGAAAATACATGTTCGAATTCTGCCAGACTTCTTGTTGTTGTTTAAATGGTGCCGAAAATTTAATGGATTATACTTCTGAAAAATTAGGCATTAAAATGGGCGAAACAACTCCAGACGGAATGTTCACTATTGCCGGAGTAGAATGTTTAGGTGCTTGCGGATACGCTCCGATGATGCAGTTAGGCGATTTCTACAAAGAAAAATTGACAGAAGAAAAAATCGATCAGTTAATCGCTGATTGTAGAGATGATAAAATAATATTACACGATAAATAAGATGTCACAAAAAATATTATTAGATAAAATCAATGTTCCGGGAATAAAAACCTATGAAGTTTATCGCCAAAATGGTGGTTATGCTTCAGTAGAAAAAGCTTTAAAAACACTTACACCAGATGAAGTTGTTGAAGAAGTAAAAAAATCAGGACTTCGTGGTCGTGGTGGAGCTGGTTTCCCTGCAGGAATGAAATGGAGTTTTATTGATAAAAAATCAGGAAAGCCAAGACATTTAGTTTGCAACGCCGACGAATCTGAACCAGGTACATTTAAAGATCGTTATTTGATGGAATTTATTCCTCACTTATTGATCGAAGGAATGATTACTTCAAGTTTTGCCTTAGGCGCTAACCTATCTTATATCTACATTCGTGGAGAATATATGTGGGTTTTCAAAATATTAGAAAGAGCTATCGCCGAAGCTAAAGCTGCCGGTTGGTTAGGAAAAAATATATTAGGAACAGGTTACGATTTAGAATTACACGTTCACTGTGGAGCCGGAGCTTATATTTGTGGAGAAGAAACTGCACTTATTGAATCTTTGGAAGGTAAAAGAGGAAACCCTCGTATTAAACCACCTTTCCCAGCGGTTTCAGGACTTTGGGCTAATCCAACTGTGGTAAATAATGTTGAAACTATTGCAACTGTGCCTTGGATCATCAATAACTCTGGTGATGATTACGCAAAAATTGGAATTGGTCGTTCAACTGGAACTAAATTAATTTCTGCTTCAGGACACATCAAAAATCCTGGAGTTTATGAAATTGAATTAGGTTTAAGTGTTGACGAGTTCATGAATTCTGATGAATATTTAGGAGGAATGTCTTCTAGCAGACCTTTGAAAGCATTTGTACCAGGAGGATCTTCTGTGCCAATTTTACCGGCTGAATTAATTTTTAAAACAGCAAATGGTGAAGACAGATTAATGACTTACGAATCTTTAAGTGATGGTGGTTTTGCTACCGGATCTATGTTAGGTTCTGGCGGATTTATTGTTTACAATAATACCGCTTGTGTCGTAAGAAATACTTGGAACTTTGCTCGTTTCTACCACCACGAATCTTGCGGACAATGTACACCTTGTCGTGAAGGAACAGGTTGGTTAGAAAAAATATTATGGAGAATCGAAAACGGTCAAGGCCGTGAAGAAGATATCGAATTACTTTGGAGTATTCAGAGTAAAATCGAAGGAAATACAATTTGTCCACTTGGTGACGCAGCTTCTTGGCCAGTAGCCGCAGCAATTCGTCACTTTAGAGATGAATTTGAATATCACGTTCGTTTCCCTGAAAAAATCAAAAATAGAGATCACTTTGTTGCTGAACCTTTTTCGCAAGTAAAGCATTTAGTAGGCGGTAAAGTAATCGTATAAAGAAATATAAAGCAGAAAGTTATAAAGTTAATAATATCAAAAAGGACAGCAATTCTTTTCAATATTCCGACTTTCAACATTCAAATCAATAAGAGATGAAAGTAACCATAGACGGTCAAAGTATAGACGTAGAGCCAGGAACAACGATCCTGCAGGCTGCACGTATGATTGGTGGAGATTTAGTTCCGCCAGCCATGTGCTATTACTCAAAATTAAAAGGCAGCGGCGGAAAATGTCGTTGTTGTTTAGTTGAAGTTTCTAAAGGAAGCGAGGCTGACCCAAGACCAATGCCAAAATTAATGGCTTCTTGTGTAACAGGATGTATGGACGGAATGGAAGTAAACAGTAAATCTTCTGACAGAGTAATGGAAGCCCGTAAATCTGTAACAGAATTTTTATTGATTAATCACCCGCTTGACTGCCCAGTTTGTGATCAGGCCGGAGAATGTGATCTTCAAAATTTAAGTTTCGAACACGGAAATCCAAAATCACGTTTTATTGAAGAAAAAAGAACATTTGAACCAGAAGATATAGGTCCAAATATTCAACTGCATATGAACCGTTGTATCTTATGTCAAAGATGTGTACAAGTTGCAGATCAATTGACAGACAACAGAGTTCACGGAGTATTAGATCGTGGAGATCACGCTAATATTTCAACTGGAATCTCAAAAGCTATTGATAATGAGTTTTCTGGAAATATGATTGATGTTTGCCCAGTTGGAGCATTAACGGATAAAACTTTCCGTTTCAAATCAAGAGTTTGGTTCAACAAACCTTATAATGCACACAGAGAATGTACAACTCCTGGATGTTGTGGAAAAACAACCGTTTGGATGTTTGGTGGAGAAATTCAACGTGTTACTGGTCGTAAAGATGAGTACCATGAAGTAGAAGAGTTTATTTGTAACTCTTGCCGTTTTGACCATAAAAACGTGAATGACTGGGTTATTGAAGGACCAAGAGAATTTGAAAAAGATTCTGTTATCAATCAAAATAACTACACTCAAAAATTAGAAAAAGTACAAATCGATACAGAAAAAAATATCCTTATGGGTAGAGATATTGACCGTAAAAAAATTAGTATGGCTGAAATTCCATTAAACACTAACAACAAAATTTCTTAATGATGGTAGATGGTGCGTTTATTATAGAAAAAAGTGTTGTAATTGTTGTGGTTTTTGCCGTAACAATGATTATGGCAATGTATTCTACTTGGGCTGAACGTAAAGTAGCAGCTTTTCTACAAGATCGTGTAGGACCAAACCGTGCTGGTTGGGGTGGTTTATTACAACCTCTTGCTGATGGTATGAAATTGTTCTCTAAAGAAGAATTTGAACCAAATACTCCTAATAAATTTTTATTTGTCGTAGGTCCTGCAATTGCAATGAGTACGGCTTTAATGACCAGTGCCGTAATTCCGTGGGGAGATCATCTTCATGTTTTTGGCAGAGATGTTCTTTTACAGGCTACTGATATTAATATTGGATTATTATACTTCTTTGGAGTTGTATCTGTTGGAGTTTATGGAATTATGATTGGTGGATGGGCATCTAACAATAAATTCTCATTGATGGGAGCGGTTCGTGCGGCTTCACAAATGGTTTCTTATGAAGTTGCTATGGGATTATCGATGATTGCTTTATTGATGATGACAGGAACTTTGAGTCTAAAAGAGATTTCTTTACAACAATCAGAGTGGCATTGGAATATATTGTATCAGCCTTTATCATTCTTGATTTTCTTAATTTGCGCTTTTGCTGAAACAAACAGAACTCCTTTTGACTTAGCGGAATGTGAATCTGAATTAATTGGTGGATACCATACTGAGTACTCTTCTATGAAAATGGGATTCTACTTATTTGCTGAGTACGCAAATATGTTTATCTCGGCTACTATTATATCTGTTTTATTCTTTGGAGGTTATAATTATCCCGGAATGCAATGGATGGTAGATAATGTGGGAGTAAATACAGCTAATATTTTAGGAATTGCGGTATTATTTGCCAAAATATGTTTCTGGATCTTTTTCTACATGTGGGTTCGTTGGACGATTCCAAGATTTAGATATGACCAATTAATGAACTTAGGCTGGAGAATTTTGATTCCGCTTTCGATTATTAATATCATGATTACGGGTGCTGTTATTTTAAGACACGATATCGCAGCAGCTTTAGGATTTTAAGAACCGTAATGTTCTAGCCCTGATAGAAGCGGCATCCTTTAATTTTTTTCTTTAGAAAAATTAAAGATATAGCGGATAGCAGGATTAGCTTCAAATAAAAAATAAAATAGATTTTAAATTTGATTTTACCGTCAAATTATGAATCGTAAATCATACATTATAAAATGTCAATAGAAACTATATCATTATCGGGTAGAAAAAAGATGGTCTCTAATAAAGAGATGACCTTTTGGGAGCGATTGTATCTTGTGGCGATTGTGAAAGGATTGTTTATCACACTTCAACACTTATTCAGAAGAAAAGTGACGATTCACTATCCTGAACAAGTGCGTGAGATGAGCCCTGTTTATCGTGGTCAACATCAATTGAAACGTGATGAACAAGGTCGTGAAAACTGTACTGCTTGTGGATTATGTGCTTTGTCTTGTCCTGCAGAAGCTATCACAATGAAGGCTGCTGAACGTAAAGCTGATGAAAAACATTTGTACAGAGAAGAAAAATATGCTTCGATCTACGAAATCAATATGTTACGTTGTATCTTTTGTGGTCTATGTGAAGAAGCATGTCCAAAAGATGCCATTTATTTGACTACTTCTAAAGTATTGGTTCCTTCTAGTTATGAAAGAGAAGATTTCATTTTTGGAAAAGACAGATTAGTGATGCCTCTAGATGTGGCGATCAAAAACGCTCAACTTAATAATGCTAACTAAATGATACATATTCCTGATTTTGCTCACGCAACAACTGTTCAAGTTATATTTTGTTTCTTGGCGTTTATCACGGTAATAACCGCATTTTTGACCATTTTTAGCAGAAACCCAATTCACAGTGCCATTTATTTGGTAATCTGTTTCTTTTCTATTGCAGGTCACTATTTACTTTTAAATGCTCAGTTTTTGGCTATTGTTCATATTATAGTCTATTCCGGAGCCATTATGATTTTGTTCCTGTTTACGATTATGTTGATGAACCTGAATGAACAACGAGATGTACACCGACCAAGAATTACACGTTTGGGTGCAATTGTTTCTTTCTGTTTGATTTGTATTGTATTAATTGCAATCTTCATCAATTCTAAACCAATTGTTGGTGCTTATGATTCTACAGGAGAAGATTTCCAGTCTATTGAAGTATTGGGTAAAATATTATTGAATGAATATATGGTTCCGTTTGAATTTGCTTCTGTTTTACTTTTGGTAGCGATGATTGGAACTGTACTATTGTCTAAAAAAGAAAAATTAAATAAATAATGGGTAATATATTAAATCAAATAGGTATTGAGAACTACATCTTTTTAAGTGTTGTACTTTTCTGTATTGGTGTTTTTGGTGTATTGTATAGACGAAATGCAATTATCGTTTTTATGTCTATCGAAATCATGTTGAATGCTGTAAACCTTTTATTTGTTGCTTTTTCAACCTATCATCAAGATGCACAAGGACAAGTCTTTGTATTCTTTTCGATGGCAGTTGCTGCAGCTGAAGTTGCAGTAGGATTGGCTATTTTAGTTTCGATCTTTAGAAATTTAGGTTCGATTAGTATCGATAATTTAAAAAATTTAAAAGGATAAATGGAAATGGATACCAATTTAGCTTTAGTTTTAGTATTAGCTCCTTTTTTAGGATTTTTAATCAATGTATTTTTTGGAAAAACTTTAGGGAAAACAGTTTCCGGGATTATCGGGACTGCTTCTGTTGTAGTTTCTTTTCTTGTTACAATTTTCTTTTTCAATCAACTTACTCAAACTGAAAAAACCATTCAAGTAACTTTATTTGACTGGATTCAGATTAGTAACTTACATATTAATCTTGGATTTTTATTGGATCAACTTTCTTTACTTTGGTTGCTTTTTGTAACAGGTATTGGTTCTTTGATTCACTTATACTCTATTAGTTACATGCACGATGATGAAAATATGCATAAATTTTTTGCTTATTTAAATCTGTTCGTATTCTTCATGATTACACTTGTAATTGGAAGTAACTTATTAGTTTTATTCATTGGTTGGGAAGGTGTTGGACTTTGCTCATATTTATTAATTGGATTTTGGTACAAAAACCAGGATTACAATGATGCTGCAAAAAAAGCTTTCATCATGAACAGAATTGGAGATTTAGGTTTATTAATCGGAATGTTCATTATTGGTTCAATGTTCTCAACTTTAGATTATGCTACTTTAAAAACAGCAATTGCCGGAGCAACGAACTTAAATTTACCATTGCTTTCTCTAGCTGCTTTATGTTTATTTATTGGAGCTTGTGGTAAATCAGCACAAATTCCATTATATACTTGGTTACCAGATGCGATGGCGGGACCAACTCCTGTTTCAGCATTAATTCACGCTGCTACAATGGTTACGGCGGGTATTTTTATGGTAACAAGGTTAAACTTCGTTTTTGATTTAGCACCAGACGTTCAAACTGTTATTGCAGTTGTTGGGGCTGTAACTTCATTAGTTGCTGCAACAATTGGTTTGGTTCAAACAGATATTAAAAAAGTATTAGCTTATTCTACTGTTTCTCAATTAGGACTAATGTTCCTAGCTTTAGGATTCGGTGCTTATGAAGTAGCCGTTTTTCACGTAATTACACACGCTTTCTTTAAAGCTTGTTTATTCTTAGGTTCAGGATCTGTTATTCACGGTTTGCACGGAGAACAAGATATGCGTAAAATGGGTGGATTGCGTAAAGCAATGCCAATCACTTTCTGGACAATGTTAATTTCATCATTAGCTATTTCCGGAGTTCCATTTTTCTCAGGTTTCTTCTCTAAAGATGAAATTTTAATGACAGCTTTCCACCACAGCATTCCATTATATGTTGTCGGATCTATTGCTTCAATTATGACGGCTTTCTACATGTTTAGATTAATGTTCTTAACTTTCTTTAAAGATTTTAGAGGAACAGATGAGCAAAAACATCATTTACATGAAAGTGACGGATTAATTACTTTTCCTTTATTGATTTTAGCTCTTTTAGCTACTTTTGGAGGATTAATTAGTTTGCCTGGAAATAGTTGGTTAAATGAATATCTTGCTCCTCTTTTTGCAAAAGTTGCTGGTGAAGAACATCATTTAGGAACTACAGAATATACTTTAATGGGTGTTGCTGTTTTAGGCGGTTTATTAGGAATTTTAATTGCTTACATCAAATACTTCAAACAAGATAATATTCCTGAAGCAGATGAAAATATTACTGGTTTAACCAAAGTTTTATATAACAAATATTATGTAGACGAAGCTTACGATGCAATATTTGTTCGCTCTATAAACGGATTATCAAGATTCTTTAGGGACTATATTGAAACTGGTTTATCAGCACTTGTGCTCGGATTAGGAAAAGTAACCAATGAAATAAGTTTTCAAGGTAGAAAATTACAAAGCGGAAGCATCGGATTATATCTTTTTGCTTTTGTTTTAGGTCTTTGCGCCATTGTTTCCTACATATTTTTAGCTAAATAATTTAACAACTATGAACGTTTCTCTTATATTAATTATTCTTTTAATTGGTGCATTTGCCACTTATTTTGTTGGTGACAAACTAGCTTCAAAAGTTGCTTTGTTCTTTAGTTTAGCAGCTTTGGGCTGTTCATTGGTTTTGTTAAGTCATTTTAATGCAGGTGAAAACATTAGTTTAATAAACGCCTGGATTAATCAGCCTAAAATTTCATTTGCATTAAATGCTGATGGATTGGGAATTGCAATGCTTTTATTAACCGTTGCTTTAACGCCAATTATTATATTCTCTTCTTTTGGGAATGAATATAAAAATGCCAAAGGTTTTTATGCTTTAATCTTATTTATGGCCTTTGCTATGACAGGAACTTTTCTTGCGGCAGATGGTCTTTTATATTACATTTTTTGGGAGTTAGCTCTTATTCCTATTTATTTTATTGCCCTTATTTGGGGTAATGGGGATGCTGAAGAACGTAGAAAAGCAGTGGTAAAATTCTTTATTTATACGCTTGCAGGTTCATTGTTTATGCTAATTGCTTTTATCTACTTGTATCAAAAGAAACATAGTTTTTTACTTGAAGATTTATACAGTTTAGACTTATCAGCGACTGAACAACTTTGGATTTTCCTGGCTTTCTTTTTAGCTTATGCTATTAAAATTCCAATTATTCCTTTCCACACGTGGCAGGCAAACGTTTACCAAAAAGCACCAACTGTTGGAACAATGCTTTTATCTGGTATCATGTTAAAAATGGGATTATATAGTGTTATTCGTTGGCAATTGCCAATTGCACCATTGGCTGCAAAAGAATACATGAATATTTTTATTGCTTTGGGAATTGCCGGAGTTATCTACGGATCTATCGTAGCTTTAAGACAAAAAGATTTAAAGAAATTATTGGCTTATTCATCATTAGCTCACGTTGGGTTAATTGCTGCCGGAACTTATACTTTAACAGTTGACGGTTTACGCGGTGCCGTTTTACAAATGATTGCTCACGGTTTTGTTGTAGTTGGATTATTCTTTGCTGCTGAAATCATCTTTAGAAGATTTGAAACCAGAGAAATTAATGCGATGGGCGGAATTCGTATTCAATCTCCAAAATTTACATCAATGTTTTTGATTCTTGTTTTAGCTTCTGTTGCTTTACCAAGTACTTTTAACTTTGTTGGAGAATTTACAGTTTTGTATAGTCTTTCTCAAATTAATGTTTGGTTTGCTGTTTTAGGCGGAACAACTATTATATTGGGAGCTTATTATATGCTTAAAATGTTTCAGAATGTAATGTTGGGAGATACAAATTCTAAAACTTTTGCAGATGTTTCAGTAAATGAAGGAATTTCATTGGTAGTAATTATTGCGGTTTTAATATTCTTCGGATTTTATCCAAAACCAATTACAGATTTGATTACTCCAAGTTTAGAAACTATTTTAAACGTTATCAACAAGAATTAAGATTTTAGAATAAAGATTAACGATTTTTGATTTCAGATTTGTCTGATCTTTTAAAAGTTAAGTTTATTATCGGAGGAAAATTAAAAATATATTTTAAACAAAAATAAATTAGGGCATCATTAGTTTTAGATTTCCTAAATCAAAAAAACAAAAATGAATACATTAATAGCTATAACAGGATTGGGTATTTTCTGCCTATTATTTGAAATTCTTAATTTAAGAAAAGCCATTGTTCCATTTACAATAATTGGATTATTGGCTGTTTTGGCACTTAATTTTTCAGAATTCGGAACAACAGGAAGTTATTACAACAACATGATTACAGTGAGTAAATTCTCAACTGCATTTTCATCATTGTTTATTATTTTAACCATTTTTCTGGTAGCCTTAAGTCATAATTTTTATGAAAATCATCCAACTAAAATCTCTGATTTTATTGCTATAAAAATATTTTTATTGGCCGGAGGTGTAGCGATGGTTTCTTTTGGAAACTTAGCGATGTTTTTTCTTGGAATCGAAATTTTATCAATCGCATTGTATATTTTAGCGGCGAGTGATCGTTTGAACTTAAAAAGTAACGAAGCTGGTATGAAATACTTTTTGATGGGATCTTTTGCCTCAGGAATTATTTTATTTGGTATTTGCTTAATTTACGGAGCAATGGGAAGTTTTGACGTTGCAGAAATTCACGAAAGCTCTTTATCTGCAGAATTACCAATTTGGTTTCCAATCGGAATGATTTTAATGATTATTGGAATGTTGTTTAAAGTAGCTGCAGTTCCATTTCATTTCTGGGCTCCGGATGTTTACGAAGGTTCTCCTGCGTTAACGACTGCTTTGATGAGCACACTTGCAAAAGTTATTGCAATCGCAACATTATACAAATTAATTGAAGGATTAAATTTAATTCCGTCACTTGACAATCAAGACCTATTAGGGACTTTCGAAAATATTGTTGTGTTTGTTTCTATTGCCTCAATGACTGTTGGAAACATTATGGCATTGCGTCAGGTAAACGTAAAACGTATGTTAGCATTCTCAGGAATTTCGCATGCAGGTTTCATGTTGATGACTTTGTTGAGCGTTTCAACTTCGGCTGGTGTTTTACTTTATTATACAGCGGCTTATGCTTTAGCGGGAATTGCTGCATTTAGTGTTATCTTATATGTTTGTAAAAATCAGGATAACGAAGATATTACAAACTTTCACGGTCTTGGAAAAACAAATCCATTATTGGCCGCTATTTTAACAGGTTCATTATTATCTATGGCAGGGATTCCAATTTTCTCAGGATTCTTTGCTAAATTATTCTTATTTGATCAAACAATTCAGGCTGGTTTTATTGCATTGGTAATTGTTTCTGTTATCAACTCTATAATTAGTGTTGGTTATTATTTCAAACTGATTTTGGCAATGTACTCTAAAGAACCAAACGAAGAGCGTACCGGAAAACCATTCCTTATTTATGCTGTTGCCGTAATATCAATCACTTTAAATATTGCATTAGGATTATTTCCTTCATTAGTTTTAGATTTATTGAAATAAAAATTTCATTCAAAATATATAAAAATCCATCCGCTATAACAGATGGATTTTTTATTTTAAGAGGAATTTATTTAGAATAGAAAATCATGTTAAAAATTTTACGGAAATAAGTACACATCAAAAAATCTCCATATATTTGATAACAAATAAAAGTATTAGAAATATGAACTTCAATTCAAAAAATCCATTTTTAAGCAACAAGCGTTTTTCATCAAATGCTGTTTCAAAAGCTGAAGAAGTACACCAGGCACAAATTATTGACTATAATCAGGAAATGACTTTGTCTGGAACAATAAACAAAACAGCTATTTTGTTTTTAATATTATGCGGATCTGCAATGGTTACATGGTGGATGGCATTTAACGGACTGAATGTAATGTTACCAGCTATTGGTGGTGCCATTATTGGACTTATTTTAGTTGTAATTTCAGCATTCAAACCACAATATTCGCCATATTTAGCTCCGGGTTATGCCTTATTCGAAGGTTTATTCATTGGAGGTATTTCGGCTATTTTTGAAGCAATGTACCCAGGAATTGTAATCAATGCTGTAGGTGCAACTTTAGTTACTTTTTTAGTTTGTTTAGGTTTATACAAATTTAAAATTGTAAAAGTAACGGAACAATTTAAGTCTGTAGTAGTTGCTGCTACTTTAGCAATCGCTACTTATTATCTGATCTCTTGGTTAGCATCGCTAATTTTTAATTTCACTCCGGTACATTATGGAAACGGAATGATGAGTATTGGTATCAGTGTTTTTGTAATTATAATTGCAGCTTTAAACCTATTCTTAGATTTTGACCTAATTGAAAAAGGTGTTCAGGAAAGAATGCCAAAATTCATGGAATGGTATGGTGCAATGGGACTAATTATTACATTAGTTTGGTTGTATATTGAATTCTTAAGATTACTATCAAAACTATCGAGCAAAAACTAAATCTCTTTAGAATATAAAATTTAAAGCCTTTTTGAAATTCAAAAAGGCTTTTTTATTGGTATAAATTCTCTTCAAAATTTTCAAAAAAACTTCTGTTAGTATATGGTATTTATTTGAGGCTTAATCTAAAAACTGGGATAATATCAATACAATTTCCCATCCAAATAAACATTTAAAATACCTTAAAAGCTAAATTTTTGGTATAGACGGTATAACTTAAAGTAAAAATTAACCCTCTTTTTCTTATTTTATAAAATTATACGATTTAGACTCTAAAATAGGTCCAATTCAAGGAAAAATTCTGCCTTAAGATTTTTATAAAGTTACTAAATCTAGCAAAAATAGCACTTGAGGCGGTTTCTTACAAATATGTAATAAATTACAATTAATGCAATTTATTACATATTTATTATTTTAATTACATAATTTTTATGTTATATGTTTTTTTATAATAAAATAATTTTGAATATCGAAATTTTATCTATTTTTGTGTAATCGATTACAATCAAACCACTTTTTGTAATGTGAAAATAACCACACAATTGTTTTTTACTAACTTAAACAAACTATTATGAAAAAAAACCTACTTATTTTGACATTGATGCTATTTGCCGCCCAAACCTGGGCACAGCAAATAAATGAATCTTCGGGCTGGCTGGAATCTGTATTTGTAAAATGGCAACCCGTAAGCAATGCACAATCTTACAACGTTTATTATTCTGGAGAAGGAATTACAGACAGAAAAATTGACGACCAACTTATTCGCAGTTATGGCAGCTATTTTCGCGCTGATATTCCGGGACTAAAAGCCGGGACTTATACAGTGAAAATAAAACCCGTGATTTCAGGTTCAGAAGGAACAGGAACGACAACCGGAAATTTAACTGTTGTCGCACAGGACCGCAATGGTTTTGCATTTGAAGGCGGACGAGTTCCCGGAGGTTACAAAGCCGATGGAACTCCAAAAGACAATGCTGTAATTGTTTACATTACGCAAAACACCAAAAATACTGTTTCAATGAATATTACCGGAGCTAGTGCTAATCCGTGTGTAGGATTACAAAATATTCTATATGCAATTAAAAAAGGAAAAGATACACGTCCGTTTATTTTTCGTTTAGTCGGAAATATTACTGATATGACTGTAATGGAAGGCGGTGATGTTGTAATTGAAAATGCTAATAATGCTTCTAGTTATGTAACTCTTGAAGGCGTTGGTTCAGATGCTGTTGCCAATGGCTGGGGAGTACGTCTTAAATCAGCTTCGAATATTGAAGTGAGCAATATTGGTGTAATGAATTGCAACAGTACTGCAGGAGATAATATTGGAATGCAGCAAGATAATGATCACGTTTGGGTTCATAATTGCGATTTATTTTATGGAAACGCCGGAAGCGATGCTGATCAAATAAAAGGAGACGGAGCTTTAGATAACAAAACTTCAACTTATATTACTTTAGCTTACAATCACTTTTGGGATAGCGGAAAAGCAAGTCTTTTAGGATTAAGCGAAGGTACAACAAGCGGTTTATATATCACATATCACCACAACTGGTTTGATCACTCTGATTCTCGTCATCCGCGCGTTCGTTATTATTCTGCACATATCTACAACAATTATTTTGATGGAGTTGCAAAATATGGCTCAGGATCTACAATGGGTTCTTCATTATTTGTTGAAGGAAATTATTTTCGTAACAGTAAACATCCAATGTTGACTTCTTTACAGGGAACTGATATTTGGGACGAAACAAACCAGGTAAACAATGCAGGAACACAAGGAACTTTTTCAGGTGAAGCCGGAGGAACTATCAAAGCATTCAACAATACTTTTGATGCTTCAAACGGAACAAACAATATGCGTTTTGTTGCTTATAACGACCCAAATCCTTTATACAATATTTCAGGTAAAATTAGTTCCCTAACTGATTTTGATGCTTATGTAGCAACTACAAGAGGCGAAACAGTAAGCAGTAATGTAAAATCTAAATCTGGCGCCAACACATATAATAATTTTGATACTGATGCCGCTTTATACGTTAAAAACTTAGTTATTGACCAACCGGCAACTGCTAAAACAAAAACAACGCAATACGCTGGACGTGTTTCGGGAGGTGATTTAAAATGGGTTTTCAATAATGCAACAGACGATACATCTTCGCTTGTCATTACAGCATTAAAATCTGCACTTACCAATTATGCTACAACATTAGTTGCTGTACAAGGGGAAGGAAATCCACCAACAAGTAATCAAACGCTAACATCAACAAGCAACAACAATCAAACCGTTACTAGCGGCACTGCTATTGGTTCAATTGTTTTTACTTGGGGCGGAGATGCTACAGATGCAACAGTTACAGGATTGCCTGCATCAGGAATTAGCTTTGTAAAAAACACAACTGCTAAAACAATTACAATAACAGGAACTCCAACAGCAACATTATCATACTCAATTGCTACAACAGGAACTGCAGGAACACCAGCAAACGGATCCGGAACGATTACGGTTACGGCAGCAGGAGCACAAACGTTGACTTCTTCTTCAAACAATAACCAAACTGTGGCAAGTGGTTCTGCAATCGCATCAATCGTATTTACATGGGGCGGTACTGCAACAGATGCTACTGTAACAGGATTACCGGCATCAGGAATTAGTTTTGTAAAAAACACCACTGCCAAAACAATCACTATTACAGGAACTCCAACAGCAACCTTATCTTATTCTATTGCAACAACAGGAACTGCAGGTTCAGCAGCGACAGGATCCGGAACAATAACGGTAACAACTGGAACACCAGCCGGAGACGAAATACACAATTTTACAGCTTCGGGAAAAACGAGTTCTTTTTATACTATAACAGGAAATCTTTCTACAACAAAAGGAACTGTAACATACAATGGCTTAACATTGACTCAATGTCTTAAAATTGAATCTTCTACTAGTATCACTTTTACAACAACTCAGGCAAGTACTTTGACTTTGGTATTTGTTGAATCTGCAGGAACAATTAAAGTAGACAATGTAGATAAAACTGCTTCTGGTGGAATTGTTACTGTTTCGCTTGCAGCAGGAAGTCATACAATAGCAAAGAAAGACACTGCTAATTTATTCTATATGAGTACTGTTTATAATTCTGGTACGCTTCGTGTAGCCAAAACAGAAACCGTTAATGAAACTGAGGCAAAAGTGTTTTTATACCCGAATCCGGTTTCAGGCACCTTATTTTTATCTGATACGAATCAGAAAGTAGAAAAAGTTTTGATCTATAATATCTTCGGATCTCTTGTAAAAACGATTGAAAAAGGAAATGAAAGTGCAGATATAAGCCAACTAAATTCAGGAACTTATTTAGCAAAAGTTTTCACAGCTGATGGTTCTTTCAACCAAACAATTATTAAAAAATAAATTAAAGAATCTATTCTTAAAATTAAAGGCTTCCAAAATTTGGAAGCCTTTTTTATGATCAAAAATCTAAATCAATTATCTTATAATTACCATTCTGGCTGCGGAAGCTTTTCTAAAATTGTATCTGGATTATCATTTGCAAATAATATTTCTTGTTTCAAATTAAATTTTTCAATTTGATGTTCACTTGGCCAATCATCGTGCAATGTATTCGTAACTTCATGGTCAACATTACCAGAAACAAGATCATATTCACTCGACACATCAGAACCAGCTCCAGAATGAAAAGTGCTTATGTTGGTAAGAACCAATTTATTATTTAAATATTTATATACTGTTTCTCTTGAACCAACAGGGCCCATTCCCGAAAGCGAAATATGCAATGTTTTATCATCATTTATAGAAATATCTCCAACATCATAAAATGCACGGCCATCTTCAAAATATTCCGGACTAACAGCTTCCCATGAAAGTTCCTGCAATTTATAACCTCCGGATTCTTCTTGTAACAGAACCAATGTTGCACGCGAATCAGAGTTATTGTTTGCATTCTGTAAAACAATTACAATATCTTTAAGATTATCATCATTTAAAAAACCCTCTGCCCGCATTTTTATTTCACAAGGTTCCAGAACAAAAGCTTCTGCATTTTTACCGGTTATTGGAAATTTTAGGTCTTTTAAAGCTACCTCTTCTGGTTCGCTTTCATATTCTTCATCCAAAACTTCTTGATTCAACGTGTCTTTATTTGACACAACTGCTGCTTTTACATCTGACTTTTTATTACAACTTAAAACACAAATTGCAACTAATAACAAAAATATTTTACATTTCATTTATTGGAAATTTAAATCAAACATAGACAAAATAGTACAAAAACAAGCATTAAAAAAACCGCTTTTTCATTCATACAGAAAAAGCGGTTCTTATTATAAAATAATCTTTTTACAAATCAAATTTGATTCCTTGTGCCAAAGGTAAACTCGTCGTGTAATTAATTGTATTCGTTTGACGACGCATATAAATTTTCCACGCATCAGATCCTGATTCACGTCCGCCTCCTGTTTCTTTTTCTCCACCAAAAGCTCCTCCAATTTCAGCTCCGGAAGTTCCGATATTTACGTTTGCGATTCCACAATCAGAACCCGTTACAGACAAAAATCTCTCTGCTTCACGCAAATTATTTGTCATGATTGCAGATGATAATCCTTGTGCTACTCCATTTTGAAGATCGATAGCATTATCTACTTCTCCTGAATATTTAATTAGATATAAAACAGGTGCAAAAGTCTCATGTTGTACAATGGCGAATGAGTTTTGAGCTTCAGCAATTGCAGGTTTTACATAACAGCCACTTTCATAACCTTCTCCAGAAAGCACTCCGCCTTCAACCAAAATTTTTCCTCCTTCTGCAACAACTCTGTTTAATGCTACAGCGTACATTTCGACAGCATGAGTATCAATAAGTGGTCCTACGTGATTATTTTCGTCAAGCGGATTTCCTATTCTTAATTGTTTGTAAGCGGCCACTAAAGCATCTTTTACTTTATCATATATACTTTCGTGAATAATCAATCGACGCGTAGATGTACAACGCTGACCTGCAGTTCCTACAGCACCAAAAACAGCACCAATAACAGTCATTTTTATATCAGCATCCGGAGTTACAATAATAGAATTATTTCCTCCTAACTCTAACAATGATTTACCTAAACGACCTGCAACAGCTTGTGCAACAATTTTTCCCATTCGGGTTGAACCTGTTGCAGAAATTAAGGGAATTCTTGTATCCTTTGTCATCAATTCACCAATTTGATAATCTCCGTTAATCAAACATGAAATTCCTTCCGGTAAATTGTTTTCTTTAATAACCTGCGCAATAATATTTTGACATGCAATTCCGCATAAAGGTGTTTTTTCAGAAGGTTTCCAAACACAAACATCTCCGGAAATCCACGCCAAAGCCGTATTCCAGGACCAAACCGCTACCGGGAAATTAAATGCAGAAATAATTCCCACAATTCCTAATGAATGATATTGCTCATACATACGATGTCCGGGTCTTTCAGAATGCATTGTTAATCCGTGTAATTGACGTGATAAACCAACGGCAAAATCACAGATATCGATCATTTCCTGAACTTCTCCATAACCTTCTTGTAGTGATTTCCCCATTTCGTAAGAAACCAATTTACCAAGAGCATCTTTATTTTCACGCAACTTTTGTCCAAACTGACGCACAATTTCACCACGCTGCGGCGCAGGAATCAAACGAAATGTTTTAAAAGCTTCAGTCGCTGAACGCATTACTTTTTCATAATCTTCAAGAGTAGACATTTTTACAGAAGCAATCAATTTTCCGTCAACCGGTGAAAAACTATCTAAAATTTCTCCCGATGAAAAATTTTCTACACCTGTTGATGTTCCTTCATTTATCAATTTGATGCCCAATTTTTCCAGAGCCTCATTCATTCCAAATTGCGATGCTATTGTTGTCATTGTAACTTTTTTAGTTAAAATTGTTATATTTTTATGTAAAGATATTATTTCGAAGTTAATTTCAAATCAATTAACTTATTAAAATCAAAGTAAATTTAGGGTTAATTAATATGAATTTCAGAAATACAAACCGATTTATTCGCTTTAATTCATGAAATTTGCGAAATCAAAATTACTCAATATGACTTTTTTCTATCGTTTTTTAATATGCTTTCTTTTAGTTTCATGTAATGTCTTCTCCCAAAAAGAACAAAAATCTGCTTTTCAGGTTGTGCCTTTAGGAGTAAAAGGCGGAATCGATGAAAAAAATCTATCGGCTTATTTATTGGCTCCAACCAACACAAAAGATTATATCTGTCTTGATGCGGGAACGGTAAATGCTGGAATTGAAAAGGCAATCGAGAACAAAGTTTTTAAAGTTTCAACGAGCGAAGTTTTGCGCAAATACATAAAAGGTTATTTAATTTCGCATGCGCATTTAGATCATGTTTCCGGTTTGATAATTAATTCTCCGGCTGATTCTTCAAAAACAGTTTATGCTACAAATAAGTGTATGGAACTGATGGAAAACCATTATTTTAACGATCAAACATGGGCCAATTTTGGTGACGCGGGCGTTGGTTTTCCTTTAAAGAAATATCACTTTCAAACCTTAACTATTGATGAGGAAACTCCAATAACAAATACAACTATGACGGTAAAAGCTTTTCCGTTAAGTCATGTAAATCCATTTGAAAGCACCGCATTTTTGATTAAAAACGGAAATGATTACGCTCTATATTTAGGAGATACTGGTCCTGATACTGTAGAAAAAAGCGACAAACTAAAAGCCTTATGGACCGCAGTTGCGCCATTAGTACAAAATAAACAATTGAAAGGAATTTTTATTGAAGTTTCTTTCCCAAATGAACAGCCGGACAAGTTTTTATTCGGGCATCTGACTTCAAATTATTTACTGAAAGAACTTCATGTTCTTGAAGAATTAGCAGGAAAAGATTCTTTAAAAGGTTTTAAAATTATCATTACACATTTGAAACCACCAACTAAAAATATTGTAAAAATTAAAGAACAATTGAAAAGTCAAAATGATTTAGGATTGAAGATTATTTATCCTGAACAGGGAAAAAGATTTGAGTTGTAAAACCTATTTGTTCAATTCTATTTAAAATAAAGCGCTTTTTTGTAGGTTTATTTTTATAAATTTACAAAATGAAAATTATTTGGTCAGCTGAAGCAAAATATACTTTTTATAGCAATAGGAATTATTTATCACATCATTGGAATCCAGAAGCAGCGAAAAAATTTGCAGAAAATACAATACATACTATCAATTTGCTTATAAAAAATCCTTACTTAGGAAAATATAAAATGGATTTAAAATGTAATGTTGTATCAATTTCGAAGCAAATTTCTCTACATTATGAAATACATAATGATTCTATTGTGCTAATTATTTTTTGGGATAATCGTCAGAAACCTCGAAATCAATATTTATAATTAAATTATATTCTTGCTTTTTAGCTCCAATAACATTTCTTCATGCGTAATAAAATTACCTTCCTTGAAGTCACGCTTTCCTTGTTCAATTCCTTTTATCAATTCTAATCTAAAATTTTCTTCCGGTGAAAGTATTTTTGCAATAGAAAGCATTTCATCTGGAGTAAAAGTTTGCGTTTTGAGTTTTCTATAAAAAGTAGGACTCGGTATTCCTGCTTTTTCAATAATATAACTTTTTTTAAATGCAGACTTATTCATTAAATCCTCAATGTTATTAACTATATTTTTATACGTGATAATTTCTTGTATCATTTTTGAGTGCATTTTTTGTCATATATGAAGCAAATATACATCAAAAATGATTGTAAATAATCTTTTACTAATATTAATGAATTCTAACCTTTGTCAAAGTTTAAAACTTTGACAAAGGTTTTTCTCTTGATAGTAGAATAATATTGAGAAGATTCTTATCAGGATGACAATAGAAACGAGTATCTTCTTTTGAAAAATGAATCTCCTAGCCCCGATAGAAGTGGAAATCCTTTTGCTTTTTTCTTTAAAAAGCAAAAGATTGAAACGGATAGTGGGAAATAGCTCCTGAAAAATAAATTCCAACTTTGAAGTTCCAAAAACCTTCTACTTCGCTCAGATTTAAAATGGGATTATTTTTTCGCCACAAATCTAGGATCAGATTCCATAACAGTTCCGCAATTATCGCAAGTTCTTAGTTCTTCTGAATTGTAGAAATGTTCGAAATGAGGCAGAAAATCTTTCTCGATATTATGCAATTCAAAAAACACTTCGTACAATTTATGATTGCAATTATCGCAATGCCAAAGCAATCCGTCTGTATATCCTTTTCCGGCACGTTTACGTTCGATTACCAAACCTATTGAACCTTCTGAACGAACTGGAGAATGCGGAATTTTCGCTGGATGAAGATACATATCTCCGGCATTCAATTCCATTTCTTTGCGCTCTCCATCTTCCTGAATAACGACTTTTATACTGCCTTCAAGTTGATAAAAAAGTTCTTCCGTTTCATTATAATGATAATCTTTTCTGGCATTCGGTCCCGCAACGATCATTACGATATAATCGCCGGAATCAACATAAAGATTTTTATTTCCAACTGGTGGTTTAAGTAAATGACGGTTTTCGTCAATCCATTTATTAAGATTGAAAGGTTTTGCTATAGCCATGTTTTGAGGTACTAAATTTATGAGTAGCTAAGTTAGTGAAAAGTTTTCAGTCGCAGTCGCAGTTTTGAGGAAGTTGCGACTGAAAACTGCGACTGAATAATGCATTATTTCATTTCTTTGATCAAATAAATATAAACCGGAAAATGATCGCTAAAACCAACTTCGGTTTGACTGTGTCGCAATGGATATCCTTTATATTGACCAAAAGTCTGAACAAGATAAGGTTTATTAAAAATACTGGCTTTCCAAAATTTAAAGCTTGAGAAGTCAGGTTTTATAAAAGATTCTGTTATTATAATCTGATCAAAAATATCCCAGGAATCACGAAAAGCAATTGTTCCCATTCCTTTATTTGCCATTTCTTCAAACGGATTAAAGACTCCAAACTCAGGAACTTCATTCTTTTTTGACTTTGCTCCTAATGCTGTTTTTACACTTTTATTAAACGGGCCATCGTTTAAATCGCCCATTGTCATAACTTTCGCGTTAGGATTTATTTGTTGCAGCGAATCTATAATTTTTCTGTTTAATCTGCCAGCGGCTTCTCGAAACGGACTACTCGCCTTCTCGCCTCCTGATCTTGACGGCCAGTGATTGACAATAATATGAATTTCTTCACCTTCTAAATATCCTGAAACCAGAAGCTGATCACGTGTAAAAACACGGTTCTTATTTTCAATTTTCACTTCAAGGTCATCATCTGTTTCTTCAGGCTTTTCTTCTTTAATTGTTGCATTATTTTTATAGATTAATAACGGAATATTAGAAAAAGAAGTTGGTCTGAAATATTTTTTCTGATACAATAAAGCAACATCAATACCACGTTTATCCGGTGAATCAAAATGAATAATTCCGTAATCATAAGGAAGAAGTTTGGTTTGTTTGATTAAATCTTCTAAAACGCCACGATTCTCAATTTCAGAACCTCCAATAATAACCGGAGCATTTGAGTTTTCGGGAGTTCCAGTTTCAGATAAAACTCTCGAAAGGTTTTGCAACTTCTGCTGATATTTTTCTTCTGTCCAATGTTGTGCACCGTTTGGCGTCCATTCATCGTCATTTGTGTTAAGATCATCTTTTGTATCGAATAAATTTTCGAAATTATAAAAGGCAACTGTATGAATAATGTACTTTTTGGACTGTGCTTGTAATGAAAAAGAAAAAAAAGTAAATAGGTAAAACCAAAATATAACAAACCTCATAACTATTGATATTTAAAAAAAATCAATTTAGGGAATTTAATTTATTTGTAAGAATTTTATATTAAATTATTTTAAAATTATTTTTTGTTAATCTTAAAATGTCTTGTACCTTGCTTACTCAATTAACACTTCTAAAAAATGAAAAAACTATTTTTTGCTCTTGTATTATCTATATTTTTTAATAGCTCTCATGCGCAAAATAATAGTTCATTTGCTGATAGTATCAGAATTAAATATAACATTCCTGAGTTGGCTTATGCCGTAGTTTCTTCAGATTCAGTTTTAGAAATTAATGCATTGGGTTATCAACGCATTAATTCAAAATACAAGGCTAAAATCGATGATAGATTTCGTTTAGGTTCTATCACAAAAACTATTACAGCATATCTTGCTGCAGTTTTGGTTAAAGAAGGAAAAATAAAATGGGACACTAAATTTTTTGATTTGTATCCTGAATTAAAAGCTAAAAGCAAACCTGAAACATATGATTTTACGCTTCAGGATTTTATAACTTTTCGAGCCAGCATAAATACATGGTCTTACGGAAATGAAACTCCAACTCAAAAAGAAATTAAAGGAAATAATCAGCAACAACGTTATGAGTTTATTGCCTGGTTTTTGCAACAAAACGCAACTATTCCAGAGAAGAAAAAGGAATTATATGGATCTAATCCGAGTTATGTTGCCGCGGGACTTATGCTCGAAAAAGCAACCGGTAAAACGTATGAGACCCTGGTTAACGAATTAGGGAAAAGTCTAAATATTGATTTTGATTTTGGTCAGCCGAATTTAAAAAATGAAAATGAACCTTGGGGACATGACGAGGATTTAAAACCCGAAGCTCCGGCCTTAAATTATAAACTCAATTGGCTTTCATCTGCAGGAAATATAAATGTTAGTTTGCCTGATTATTGTAAATTTACACAAATGCAGCTTCAGGGTTTGCTGGGAAAATCAAAACTATTTACCGCAGAAGAATTTAATTATATGCATTTTGGCTTGCCTGATTTTTCTTTTGGCTGGAATTCTGATGTCAAAAATAGCAGTGATTTGAAATATTCATTTCATAATGGAAATCCGGGAACATTTTTAACCAAAGTGTATCTTTGCCCTGCCATAAACAAAGCTTTTATTCTTTTTGCCAACGTGCAAGCTGAAGGAGCAGACAAAGGGATGATTTTAATTTTAGAAGAATTAGAAAAGAAGTATGGAGCTCCGTTATTTAATTAAAACCGAGTAAAAAATAATTTATAACTTTAAGCAAAAAGAAACATGAACATGAAAAGCTTCCAATATCTCAAGAAACACTTTGCTTTTGGTAAATTCGTATTTCTTATTTTTGCTTTACAATCATTCACCTGTCAATCTCAACAAAACATGATAACACCACCTTATTTACAAAAAGGAGATACGGTCGCTATTTTAGCAACTGCCAGAAAAAACATCGACGATAACCTAAAACCTACTATAGATTTATTGCATAGTTGGGGTCTGGAAGCTGTTGTTGGAACAACAATTGGACTTGATGTTAACCAATTAGCAGGAACTGACGAGCAACGCGCTGCTGATTTTCAGCATCAATTAGATAATCCGAATATTAAAGCTATTTGGTGCGTTCGTGGTGGCTACGGAACAGTGAGAATGATTGATCTTTTGGATTTTACTAAATTTAAACAACATCCAAAATGGATTATTGGTTTTAGTGATGTTACGGTTTTACACAATCATTTAAATACGATGGGTTATAAATCGATTCACGGAGTTATGCCCGTAACGATTCCACGAGCTACTCCGGCAGCAATTAGTTCTATGAAATCAAGTTTGTTTGGCGAACCGTTATCTTATTCTGTTGCTCCGGATAAAATGAATCGTTTTGGAAAAGCAACCGGCGAATTGGTTGGTGGAAATTTATCTATTTTATACAGTTTATTAGGATCACAATCTGCAATAGATTGCAAGGATAAAATTTTATTTATTGAAGATTTAGATGAATACTTATATCATATCGATCGTATGATGATGAATTTACGTCGTAACGGTTGCATTGAAAACCTAAAAGGAATCGTTGTTGGAGCTATGACCAAAATGAAAGACAACGAAGTGCCGTGGGGCAAAAATGCTGTCGAAATTGTAGATGATGTTACCAAAAAATATAATATTCCTGTAATCTTCAATTTCCCGGCAGGACATATTCAGGATAATCGTGCCTTAATCATGGGAAGCACAATTTCTATAGATGTAAATGCATCCGGAAGTACGGTTACTTTTCAAAAATAATATAGTACTGATAGCGATTTCCTAAGTTAAGGAAGCGTTAAATACCACATTAAAATCTCGCAAAGACACAAAGTCGCAAAGCTTTATTGAAATAGCTTTGCGACTTTGTGTCTTTGCGCGCTAAACAAACTCATAACTAAAAAAATGGCAGAACACAACGAACTCGGAAAAAAAGGAGAAGAACTTGCTGTGGAATATCTTGAGAAAGAAGGATATAAAATTCTGGATCGAAACTGGACATTTCATAAGGCAGAAATAGATATTATCGCACAAAAAGATCATTTTTTGGCAGTAATAGAAGTCAAAACAAGATCAAGCACAGATTTTGGTTTACCACAAGATTTTGTTAAATCAAAAAAAATTCAGTTACTCGTAAAAGCAGTAAATGCCTACATAAACTATAGGGAAAAAGATTTTACTGATGACTTAGAAATTCGTTTTGATATTATTGCCGTACAAAAAACAGGTGAAACATTTGCAATTGAACATCTTACAGATGCTTTTTATCATTTTTAACATAATTTTTTATTGTTATAATTGTAACAAATTGTTTTTTTATTTATATTTGCAGAGATTTATAACACAAATCTATAACTACACCAACCCAATTACGTTACAAAAAAAAAGAAAAAATTATGAAAACTGTTTCTTCAATTGTAGAAAATTACATCAAAACAAAGCCATTTTTACTGAATGCGTTATCGCTTGGAATCATCAACTTAACTTCTCTGTCACGGAACATTATGACCGAACTCGAAAGTGAATTTGGCAAAGAAGTGAAACAAGGCGCTGTTGTAATGTCGCTTAAACGACTAACTGAAGAATTAGATTTTAAATTAAACCATAAAATCAATAAAGTAATTAAGAATATTGGCGAGATTACTGTTCGTTCAGAATTGACGGATTATACCTTCGCTGCTTCAGAAACTGTTTTAAACAAACAAGCAGATTTAATTTCTGATATTAATGTTTTATCTGATATTTTTTATACCTCATCCCGTGGTGTAAACGAAACTAATATTGTGGTAAGCAGCAGTGTAAATCATTTAGTTGAAAAACACTTTATGCGCGAAAAACTAATTCAGAAACTGGATAATCTGGCTTCTATTACTGTAAAATTACCAAAAGAAAACATTGTGGTTCCTGGTATTTATTATTTCATTTTCCAACGTTTGGCCTGGGAAGGAATTATTATAAATGAAGTAATTTCGACATCAAATGAATTTACAATTTTAGTGGGAGAAGATCAGGTCGACGTAGCATTTAAAGTCATTAAAGATTTAAAAAATTAATCAAAATAGAAATATAATATTACAATTTCCTTACTTAAGAATCCTTTTGTCTTTTAGATAAAAGGATTTTTTCTTTTAAATTTAATACCATTTAAAAATTCAGAATAAGAATATTCCCCTATAAATTTCGGTGTATACCGTTATTTAACAAATTTGATTAAAATATTTACATACTTGGTAAATCAATTTCTACGCACCTTTACTAGGGATTCGTTAAAATTTTATTAAAAAAATTTCAATTAAGTTTTTTTAGATACTATTTGTTGCGAATTATATTTTTATATATTTGCTAACCTGTCAGCAAATAAGACTACTCATTTTGATAGTATCCTAATATAATTAGAATTAAATAAAGACTAATTAAATTAATGTTAGAAGCAAACAACTATAGCGAAAAATTATTGGTGAGTGAACTCAAAAATGGCAACGAAAAAGCATTTCGTAAACTTTTTGATTCGTACTATCAGGATATCTATGGTTATAGCATCAGTATTTTAAAGTCTAAAGAAGCTGCCGAAGAAAATGTTCAGGATGTATTTATGAAAGTTTGGCAAAATCGTGAAAACTTAAATCTCGAACAATCTTTTAAAGCATATATTTTCACAATCGCCCGAAATCGGGCTTTTAATTTCTTAAACAAAGCAGCAAATGAAGTGTTGCTTAAAGAAGAGATTTTTTATGAAAGCCAAAAATCACACGAACACGGCGATTATGCTATTCGCGAAGCCGATTGCAAAAAGCTTCGAAAAGAGGCCATGAAACAATTACCGCCAAAACGAAAGCAAATTTTTAAAATGTCCCGAAAGAAAGGCATGAGTTACGAAGAAATTAGTCAGGAACTCGGCATCTCTATAAATACAGTCAGGAACCAAATGAGCAAAGCATTAGAATCAATGCGAGTCTTTTTTCAAGTTCATGATGAAATTATCTAAACCAAAATACCCTTTAACCATCAAAATCACTCTTTTCGAGTGATTTTTTTTGTTTTAACCGCAAAGTTTTTGTCAGTTCGAGCGGAGTCGAGAACGACGTTTGTATTTTGCTCAATTTGGTTATTTCGACATTTGTGTCATTTCGACCGGAGGGAGAAATCACATTCAGAGAGCAACGAACCGTAAATCCGTTATGTGATTTCTCCCTCCGGTCGAAATGACACAAAAACTGCTCTTCTTTCTAAAAAAACTAAATTATTTTCAAAAAATATTTTAATCCAAAACCTCAACAAAATCAACACCTAACAAGATATTCCTTAATACTCAAATGTTAAAATTAAAAAATTTACAACGTTTGAGTAGTACTCAACTTCATTTCAACTGTATTATATCAGAACCCGAACTAAAATCAATTCGTAATGAATTCAAATTCTGAAATAAAAGACCTTTTACAAAAGTTTGTTTTAAACCAATGTACACCGGAAGAAATAAACGAAGTAATTGCCTATTACAAAAAAAATAAACTTACGGAAGATTTTCCTTCGGTAGAAGATGTTCAAAATCTTTTGGTCGAAATGCCGAAAATGAATCAACAAACGGCTAATGATATTTTTCTGAATATTTTATCTGCATCTAAAGAAAATGAAACTGTAATTGAAATTGCTCCTAAAAAATCAAATTTCAGAAAATACATTTCGATTGCTGCTTCAGTTGTTATTTTATTGGGAATTGGACTTTTCTACAAACAAAATAGCCTTAATAAAACAGCTGAACAAAAATTCGATTTTAAAAGCACAGACATTGTTCTGCAATTAGAAGACGGAAAGGTTCAGGTTATTTCTGAAGATAACTCTGTACAAGTATTAGACTCAAAAGGAAATGTAATTGGAAATCAGAAAGGTAATAAACTGGTTTACGAAAATAGCGGCGATTTAGAAAAAGTATCTTATAACACGATTAAAATTCCGTACGGTAAAAAATTTCAATTGCAATTGTCAGACGGAACTCTTGTTCACTTAAATGCAGGAACAACTTTAAAATATCCTGTGAAATTTATTGCAGGCGAAAACAGACAGGTTTATCTTGATGGAGAAGCATTTTTTGATGTTGCCAAAGATAAAAAACATCCTTTTATCGTGAATGCTGACAAACTGAATGTACGCGTTTTAGGAACGCATTTCAACGTTTCTAATTATCCTGAAGATGATGCTACAGATGTCGTTTTAGTAGAAGGATCTGTGGGAATGTACAACACAAACGAAGATTTTAATGCGGATAAAAACACGATTCTAAAACCGGGTTACAAAGGAAGCTTCAACAAGCAAAATGCTGCTATTTCTACCAAAGCGGTCATTACAGATATTTATACTTCATGGATTAATGGCGGACTTACTTTTAGAAACATGACTTTTAAAAATATCATTACAAAACTGGAAAGACGTTACAATGTGACGATTATAAACAAAAACGAAAAATTGGCAAACGAAAAATTCAATGCAAGTTTTGGTGATGAATCGATAGAAAAAGTAATGAGTTATTTTAATGACATTCATGGCATTAATTACACGATAAAAAACAATCAGATACTAATTAAATAACCACTTAACCAATGAAAAAATATGAGAAAATAAGATTACAGGAATAAAAAAAATCGGAAAGAGCTGCGAACAATTTCCGATTTACTAAGTGATTGAATATAACGAATTAACTACAATCAATTAACAAAATTATGAAAAAAAAATCTAAGAACATTGGGTTCCTATACTCTATGTTCCAAAATGACCTAAAATTGAAACTAACTACACTACTTATTTTGGTCGCCATGTTTAATATTAGAGGGAATACTTATGCCCAAAAAACAAAAGTAACCTTAGAATTAAACAATTCAACAATCGAGAAGGTTATTGAGACCATAGAGCAAAAAACAGATTTCAGGTTTATTTACAAACTGAATGACATCGACCTGGATCGAACGATTTCTATTTCTGTAAAAGATCAATCAATATATGTGGTTTTAGACAGGATTTTTAAAGGAACTCCAACCGAATTCAAAATTCGTGATACGCAGATTATCCTAAAAAAACCAGAACTAAAAACAGAAATTATTCAGTTCGAAAAACAAACCGTTTCCGGTATTATTACGGATGAAAATGGTTTGCCTTTACCCGGAGCCTCGGTTACTGAGGAAGGAACTAAAAATGGCATGGTGACAGATTTTGACGGAAAATATAAAATTACCGTTGAAAGCAGTACATCTGTGATCGTTGTGTCTTTTATAGGATACAAAGAGAAAAAAGTAACTGCCAATCAAAACATTATAAACATTCAACTTATTCCTGATGCTACAAACTTGCAGGAAATTGTAGTAGTTGGTTACGGTACAACAGCCAGAAAAGATGTTACAGGAGCCGTTTCTTCAATTGCTGCAAAAGACATGAATCAGGGCGCAATTGTAAATCCGTTACAATTGATTGCCGGTAAAGCTGCGGGAGTAAACATTACACAAATTGGAAGCGAGCCAGGTTCAGGGCCAAGTGTTCGTATTCGTGGTATTTCGTCATTAATTGGAGGAAATGATCCGCTTGTTGTTGTGGATGGAATTCAGGGAAATATGGATTTATTAAATCAGGTTCCACCCAGTGAAATTGAAAGTATAGATGTTTTAAAAGATGCTTCGGCTACTGCAGTTTACGGTTCAAGAGGAGCGCCGGGAGTTATCATCGTAACAACTAAAAAAAATAAAGCAGGAAAAACTACTATTGAATATATTGGCTCTACTTCTATCGATTTTATTCCGAAAAAACTAGATATGCTAGATGCTAACCAATGGTGGAATACTGCTCAGAGTGTTGGTGTTCCGGCATCTTCAAATCATGGTTCAGATACAGATTGGTATGGTCTTTTGACTCAAACCGGAATTACACAAACGCACACGTTATCATTTGGTGGAGGAACGGATAAATTTAGTTACAGAGCTTCTATAACTGCTATTTTGCAAGATGGAGTTGTAATTAATTCCAATAATCAAAAATATATTGGTCGTGTTCAGGCAACGCAATTGGCTCTTAATGACAAATTAAAACTGACTTTTAATTTAAATACTGGAGTAAATAATGTAACAGGAAGTATTGCCAAAATTGGCGCTGTTTCTTATCAGTCAAACCTAATTACAAATTCATTATTGGCCAGACCAACAGATCCGGTTTATAATACTGATGGAACTTATTTTACTGATTCAACTGTATTTCAATACTTAAATCCTTATGCCGCTGCGCAATCAGTAAAAAATGAAAAACAAGAAGATAATTTATTTGGAAGTTTAAAAGCCGATTTAGATTTGGGTAAAGGATTCTCTGCAAACTGGTTTGGAAGCTGGAGAAAAACAAATTCAACTCAAGGATATTTTTTGCCTGTATCATCAACAGAAGCTTCGGCAGTAGAGCAAAAAGGTTATGCTAATATCGATAATAAGAGACAAAACGAAAAATTAACCAATATTAGTCTTACTTATAAAAAAACCTTTGGAGTTCATAGTTTTAATGCATTGGCTTTATACGAATGGCAAAGTCAGACTTATCAGGGTAATTATGCTCAGGCAAGAGGTTTTATAAGTGATGAAGCTACCTACAATGCACTTCAGTTTGGTGATATGTCTAAAGTAAGACCCGGGGATTTAAAATCTTATAAAAATGACAGATCTTTAGTTTCTTATTTAGGAAGATTAAACTACTCTTTATTAGACCGTTATTTACTTACCGCAAGTATCAGACGAGATGGTTCATCCGTATTTGGTACAAACAACAAATGGGGAAATTTCCCTTCAGCATCTGTTGCGTGGCAAATCAACAAAGAGTCATTTATGACAAGCCAAACTTTGTTTAATGAATTAAAATTACGCGTAGGTTATGGTGAAACAGGAAATCAGCAAGGTCTTTATCCACAAACGTCATTACCATTAGTTGATAGCGCAGGAAACACTTATTTTGGAGGAGCTCTTATTACCAATTTTGGTATTTCTCAAAACGCAAATGCTGATTTGAAATGGGAAACTAAAAAACAAACCAATATCGGACTTGATTTTGCTCTTTTTGACAACCGATTAAGAGGTAGCGTAGATGTTTACGATTCTAAAACAGATAATCTGCTATTTAACTATACTGTACCTCAGCCACCTTATCCATACAAAGAAATAAAAGCCAATGTAGGAAGTATTTCGAACAAAGGTCTTGAAGTTGCACTTGCATATGACGTTATCAGAACCGAAAACAGCACGCTGACATTAGCAGGAAACGTATCCTTCATGAAAAATGAAGTACTTAATTTAAGCGGAAGTATTAATGGTATTCCTCTAAACACAGATTATGTAGGCTGGGGAGCTGCAAACTCTTACTTAGTGCAAGGAAAACCGGTTGGTGCATTTTATATTTTAGAACACACCGGCGTAAACGATAATGGTGTTGAAACAGTATTAGATCGTGACGGAAACGGTATAATTGATCAGGGTGTAAAAAGTCCGGATCGTCATTATGCAGGTTCAGCATTGCCAACGTACACATTTGCTTTCAATCCATCTTACCGCTACAAAAACTTTGATGCTTCGATGTTAGTAAGAGGTTCCGGAGGAAATAAAGTTTACAACGCATTGAATCAAAACTTAAGCATGCTTGAAAACACCGGTAAATCAAACATTTTAGAAAGCGCTGTAGACAAAGGAATTCACTCTTCTCCATACGGATCTGATTTATGGTTAGAAGATGGCTCATTCGTGCGTTTAGAAAATCTAACAGTAGGCTATACTTTCCGTTTTACTGATAAGTATATAGACAATGTTCGACTTTCTCTTACAGGAAACAATTTACTGCTAATTACAGATTACACAGGTGTAGATCCTGAATTGAACATAAGCGGAAGTGGTGATCCTAATGATAATTTCGGTGGAGATAGAGGAATTTATCCGCGTACCAGAAGTATTGCATTTGGTTTGACTGTAAAATTTAAATAGTAAAAAGAAATGAAAATTAAAAATATAGTAATAGCAGGAAGCGCATGTTTCCTTACACTTTTTAGCTGTACAGATATCAACGAAAATATATACGACAAATATCAGCCGGACAGCTTTTATGGAACTCCGGAAGGGGCAGATATTGCTCTTGCCAGTGTTTATGCAGAAATTCCCGGAGACTTTGTGCGCAATAATGTGCCGGGTGTTGGTTACGCAGGAGCAGATAACGGCTGGTATGACATGAACTGTATGTCATCAGATGAGCAGGTAATTCCGCATAGAAATACTGGTGACTGGCAACAAGATTTTGCCCGTTTGCACAAACATGAATGGCTGCCATCAGACTTTATTATTAATAATACATGGAACTGGTTATACAAATCTATTTTCAATGCCAATTTAGCCATTCAATTATTAGAAAAATCAAATGCAGAAGCTTCAAAAATTGCAGAAGCCAAAGTATTACGTGCTTTCTTTTATTACTTATTGATTGATGATTTTGGTGATGTTCCTTTTTTTACTGATAATGATATTACAGTAGATAAAATTCCGCAAGCAAAGCGTAAAGATGTTTATGATTTTATTGTAAAAGAAATCACTGAAAACGCAGATATGCTTTCTATAACAAAAGGAGGAAATTATTACGGAAGATTCAATAGATGGGCTGCTTATACATTACTGGCAAAAGTATATTTGAATGCAGAAGTATATACCGGAGTATCAAAATGGAACGAATGTTTAGCCGCTTGTAATAAAGTTAGCGAAGGTGGATATACGCTTCACTCAGGTGAAAAAAATGATGCCAGCCCATTAGGATATAAATATTATGAATTGTTCGGAGATGTACTTCCGGACGATGAAACTATCTTACCTATTTATGCAACTCTTGATGTCGTTTCCCGTAACATCTACGCAACTCGTAGTTTATACGGTCCGCATGCTAAAAATTTATTTGGATATGATGGCTGGAACGGAACTATTGTTCCTAAAGATTTCTTCCTGAAATATGATGCAAATGATATTCGAATAAAACAATTTTTAGTGGGAGAACAAACAGGCGGATTTAATTACACACTAGATGTTGCTTCTTTAGACAATCCCGGAGCTGCGCCTCAGGCTGGTGTTC
The DNA here is from genome assembly GCF_009707955.1 of Flavobacterium sp. LC2016-13. Lineage (GTDB taxonomy): Bacteria > Bacteroidota > Bacteroidia > Flavobacteriales > Flavobacteriaceae > Flavobacterium. The sequence continues at coordinate 125,648 of NZ_WMDQ01000005.1, forward strand.
GTAATGTAAAATTTTATCCTGCAACACCAAGAAGTGGCGGAGGAGCTTCAAACGATTTTCCAATTTTCAGATATGCTGATGTAATTTTAATGAAAGCAGAATGTAATGTTCGTTTAGGAAATCCAGGCGCAGCAAAACCTTTTATAGATCAAATCAGAGTACGTGCGGGATTAAACGGATTAGCCGCAAACCCAACGCTGGATGATGTTTACAACGAAAGAGGATTTGAATTAAACTGGGAAGGTCACAGAAGACAAGACATGATTCGTTTTGATAAATTTTTACTGGCAAGCGAGTTCAGGCCAGCATCTCCTGCTTATAGAAAATTGTTTCCAATTCCAACATCTGCTTTAGATGCAAACAGAGGATTAAAACAAAACGAGGGTTATTACTAAAAACAAAACTATCATGAAAAAATATATAAATAAATTACTCTTGCTAAGCGGCTTACTTTTTTTAGGTTCATCCTGCGAAAGTGACGGTCAATTAACATCTTTAAAAGAAGTAAGTTTTACATCTGCAATCGAAGTGTCAACAAGTACAATAGTACTTACAGAAGATACTGCAGATGATCAGGCTTTGCTTATTTCGTGGCCGGCAGTTACGTATCCAATTGCCGCACCCGTTACTTACGCCCTGCAATTTGATTTAGTTCCCGATATCAGCGGAAGTCAGGCATGGCAAAAAGCCAAACGAATTGAAGTTGGTGCTGATGTTTTAAGTAAAGCATTTTCAGATCAGGAATTAAACAAAATAGCAGCAGATTTAGGTCTTCCAATTGAGGTTGCGGGAAAATTAGCCGTTCGTGTAGAAGCGACAATGGATCATAGAACCTATTCAAATGTTGTTACATTAACTGTTACACCGTATGAAAGAAGCGTTGTTTTTGGCGAAATTTATATGCCTGGAGCATATCAGGGAGCCTGGAATATAGATACTGCTTTAGCTTTAACTGCAATTTCAAAAGGTGTTTACCAAGGTTATGTAACCGTTCTTCCTGGGTATGGTCCTGTATTTAAATTAAATACTGCCAGAGGCTGGGATCAATTCTATGGTGCGGGAGCTACAAACAATGACATGAAAAACATGAGCACTACAGATTTTGCACTTCCGGGAGAAGGCTCATATCAGGTAAAAGTAAATTTAAATACTTTAAAATGGAGTTCTGTTGCCTATTCGTGGGGAATTGTTGGTGACGGAACTGCCGGAAGCTGGAACACCAGCACACCAATGAACTATGATTATCAAACAAAAACCTGGAAAATAACAGCAGATTTAGTACCCGGAAATGTAAAATTCAGACTAAATAATGAATGGACAATTAACTACGGTTCTAAAAACACAACAGACGGAATTGCATATCTTGATGATCAGGGTGCACATTATGTTGGTGAAGCCGGTACTTATGAAATCACATTTCAAATAAACGATGTTGATCCTTCTGGTCTTGGATATCCTGCAACTGCAAATTATACTATTGTTAAAAAAGTAGTACAACCCTAATAAAATTAAAATCTGAAAATTAGTTTGGTTTGAGTAATTTCTGTCTTTCATTTCATACGTGAAAGGCAGGTTACTCTAACAAATGAAAACCGGGTTTATTAAAAACTAAAATTCAAAAAATATGAAATTCAATATAAACATCGTCTATTCATTACTCCTTACGCTTGCGTTTGTTTCGTGCAGTTCTTCAGATGACGATTCAAATACAAATCCTGCATATCCGCAATACGGTACTTCATTTGAAAAAATGCCAAATAAAGCCGATGCCATAATATATCAGGTAAATATTCGTGCTTTTAGTCAAGCCGGAACCTTAAAAGGTGTTCAGGACAGACTTACCCAAATTCAGGAATTAGGCGCAAATGTTATTTATTTAATGCCAATTTATCCTGTCGGAAAAATAAAAGCTTCGGGAGAATTAGGTTCACCTTACGCCGTACAAGATTATAAAGCCGTAAATCCAGATTTCGGTACTTTAGAAGATCTTCGCACTTTGGTCGATGAAGCACATAAAAAAAATATGGCTGTAGTTTTAGACTGGGTTGCCAATCATACTTCTTGGGATAATGCATGGATTACCGATCATAAAAATTGGTACCAACAAGACGACAAAGGAAACATTATTATTCCGCCAGGGACCAATTATACTGATGTAGCGCAATTAAATTTCAATAATGCTGAGATGAAAGCAGCCATGATCGATGCCATGTCATACTGGATTTACACAGCAAACGTAGATGGTTTTAGATGCGATTATGCTGATTTTGTTCCGCAAACCTTTTGGTCAGAAGCAATCACAAAACTAAGAAGCATCAAAAAAAATCAAACCATATTAATGTTAGCCGAAGGATCTAAAACAGACCATTTTGCTTCAGGTTTTGATTATACTTTTGGTTTCAATTTCTTCAGTACTTTAGAGAAAGTATTTAAAGAAAGTAAACCTGCAACTACAATTCAGGATTCGAACACGACGGAATATGCAAACAATTATAATCAGGAAAACAGAATTGTAAGATACACCAGCAATCATGATGTAAACTTTACAGATGGAACTCCATTGGAACTTTTTGGAGGTAAACAAGGATCTGTCGCAACTTTTGTAGTAGCAGCTTACATGAAATCTGTTCCGATGATTTACAACGGACAAGAAATTGGATATAACAAAAGACTAAATTATTTTGCCAAAACTCCAATCGACTGGTCTACTGCTGATGCCTCTGTATTAGCAGAATACAAAAAAATAATTGCTTTTAGAAACACCAGCAATGCCATCAAAAGAGGAACTTATACAGGATATAGCAATAATGTAGTAAGTGCTTTTACAATGGTAAAAGATGCTGAAAAAGTTCTTGTACTTTCTAATTTAACTAATAATGCTGCAAAATATCTTGTTTCTCCCGCCTTAAAAGGAACTTGGAAAGATGCTTTTACAGGAACAGCTGTAACGGTTGGTGCAGAAATAACATTAGAACCTTTTCAATATTTAGTATTGAAAAACTAATATAAAAGCACTTTAAAAAATTAGATTTGCAAAAAACTAAATAAACATGAATTTTCAATCCCACAAATCATTGCTTCAAATTCGTTTAGGCAAAAAAATCGCGTTGTGTCTTATTATCTGTGTCAATTTTGCATGGATTCAGGCGCAGGAAATAACTTCGCCTAATAAAAATCTTTCTTTAAAATTTGAATTAAAGGAAGGCGGAATCCCGTCTTACCAATTATCATATAAACAAAAAGCAGTTATAAAACCAAGTTCTTTGGGTTTAGAGCTTCAAAATTTGCCTTCGTTTTTGGATGGTTTTACCGTTACAAATACAGCACAATCTTCTGTTGATGAAAATTGGAATCCGGTTTTAGGTGAAGAAAAAACAATACGCAATAATTACAATGAATTAGTTGTCACTTTAGCGCAAGCAAAAAACAACAACAGATATATTCGCATTCGTTTCCGTTTATTCAACGACGGATTAGGTTTTAGATATGAATTTCCAAAGCAAAATGATTTGAATTATTTTGTAATTAAAGAAGAGCGTTCTGAATTTAATTTGGCAGGAAATCATAAAATCTTCTGGATTCCGGGAGATTATGATACCAACGAATATGCTTACACGACTTCGAAAATTTCTGAAGTTCCCTCGTTGATGAAAAAAGCGACTATCGAAATTAATGCGCAATGGCCAATCAAAGAATTATCTGTTCAAACGCCATCGATGATGAAATCTGATGACGGTTTATACATCAATATTCACGAAGCAGGTTTAATAAATTATCCTGCAATGTATCTTGAGTTGGATGCTGTAAATTATAAAATGCGCAGTCATTTAGCACCAGACGCTGTTGGCGCAAAAGGATATATGCAAACCGATGCACAATCGCCTTGGAGAACTATTGTAGTAAGCGATAAAGCAACAGATATTTTGGCTTCAAAACTAATTCTGAACCTCAACGAGCCAACAAGTTATAAAGATGTTTCATGGATAAAACCGGTAAAATACATCGGAATTTGGTGGGAATATTTTGTTGCCGGAAAAAGTACGTGGGCTTTCGGAAAAGAAAACAACGTAAAACTAACGGATGATTTTACAAAATTAACACCAAACGGAAAGCACGGAGCCACAACAGAACGCGCCAAAGAATATATTGATTTTGCTTCTAAAAATGGTTTTGATGCAATCCTTATCGAAGGATGGAACATTGGTTGGGAAGACTGGATTGGCAACTGGAAAGAAGAAGTTTTTGATTACGTAACTGCTTATCCTGATTTTGATGTAAAAGCAGTTCATGAATATGCCGCCTCAAAAGGTGTAAAAATTATCATGCACCACGAAACTTCAGGATCTGCTACGAATTACGAACGTCGTTTAGATCGTGCTTTTCAGTTTATGAATGACAACGGTTATGATGCTGTAAAAACAGGTTATGTAGGTCAGATTATTCCACGTGGTGAACATCATGACGGACAATGGATGGTGAATCATTACATTAACGTAGCAAAACGTGCCGCCGATTATAAAATCATGATTGATAGTCACGAAGCTGTTCGACCAACAGGTTTAAACAGAACTTTCCCAAACTGGATTGCTCAGGAATCTGCTCGTGGAACTGAGTTTGAATCTATGGGAGGATTAGCACCGGATCACACCACGATTTTGCCTTTTACCCGTTTAATGGGAGGTCCAATGGATTACACGCCTGGAATTTTTCAAACTGATCTTTCGTATTACGGAACCGGAAGTTCACAACGTGTCAACACCACTTTGGTAAAACAATTGGCGTATTATGTTACGATGTACAGTCCGTTGCAAATGGCGGCAGATATTCCGGGGAATTATGAGCGTTTTCCAGATGCGTTTCAGTTCATCAAAGATGTTGCTGTAGATTGGGACAACAGTTATATTCTTGAAGCTGAACCTGGAGATTATATCACAATTGCACGTAAAGCAAAAGGTAAAAACGAATGGTTTATTGGAGGAGTTACAGACGAGAACTCAAGAACAGCCAACATTATTTTTGACTATTTACCTGCCGGAAAAAATTTCATCGCCACAATTTATGCTGACGCAAAAGAAGCCAACTGGAACAAAAATCCGCAAAAATATACCGTTACCAAAGTTGTTGTAAACTCAAAAAGCAAATTGAAGCAATATCTAGCTCCGGGCGGTGGCGTTGCCATTAGCATCAAAGAAGCAAATCCATCAGAATTAAAGGGATTGAAAAAGTTATAGATTACTAAGTTTTTTTGCCACGAATTCACGAATTTTTCAAATTAAGATTTTAAAATAAATACTTAATTCGTGAATTCGTGGCAGAAACTTACGCTCATTTCTGAGCGAAAAATAAAATTTTACTACTTGAAAACTATTAACCACAAAATGTTTGTCAAATTTAAAACAATGCGAGTGAGAATGAATTTTAGTTAGAGATGCTGACAAGCATGCAAAAAACAAAAATTATGAAAATCAACATTACCACTAGATTTTTTCATATCACAAAAACATTAATTTGTTTTCTGATATTATTTGCAAGTTCCGTTTATGCACAAGATCCGCCTCAATACGGAACTCCATTTGCAGGCGTACCAGATACACGAGATGTAAACATGTATCAGGTTCATATTCGCCCGTTTAGTGCTAACGGAGATTTAGCCGGAGTAACCGCCCGATTAGACAATATAAAAGCACTCGGCACTAACGTTATTTATTTAATGCCTATTTACCCGCATGGTACCGATTCCAGAAGTTCGGCTTCGCCTTATTGCATTAAAGATTTTAAAGCGGTAGGATCAGAATATGGTTCGCTTTCAGATTTAAGAACTTTAGTTGATGGAGCGCATAGCCGTGGAATGGCGGTTATTTTAGATATTGCCATTAACGGAACTTCATGGGATAATGTCTGGACAGTTTCGCATCCGGAATATTATAAGCGAACCGGAACAACAATTCAGCAATTAGGAAACTTCTCTGATATTGCAGCGCTTGATCTTAATAGTTCAGCCACACGAGCAGCTATAAAAGATGCAATGCGTTACTGGATTTTCGCTGCCAACATTGACGGATACCGTTGCGATTATGCGAATAATCCACCTTTAGATTTTTGGTCAGAAGTGAATTCAAACCTTAGAGGTATTTCTTCTCATAATTTATTAATGTTGGCCGAAGGAGACAGACAAGAAAACTTTCAGGTTGGTTTCGACATGAATTATGGTGACAGATGGTTTCACAACGGTTTATATGATATTGCTGGTGGAGGACCTGTTTCTCAAAGGCTTCAGGATCAATCTACTTATGAATATGCTAAAGCAACTGGGAATCAGCAAATAGTTAGATACACTGGTAACCATGATACTTATACAAATGATGATGGCGTAAGAAGACCAATTATCGTATTCAAAAGCCACAATGGAGTTGTTGCTAATTTCTTAGTTTCGGCTTATATGAAAGGTGTTCCTTTTTTAATGAGCGGACAGGAAATCGACTACGAACCAAAAACAGACTGGCCTTGGACGAACTTTAAATTCAACTGGTCTCAAAATCCAACTGCGGCAGCAGATTTCGCCAAAATCTTAAACTTCAGAACCACAAGTGCAGCCATTAGACGTGGAGATTTAACCACGTATGCAAATGATGATATTAGCATTTTTACCAAAACATTGGGTACTGAAAAAGTAATCGTAATGTCGAATTTAAGAAATGCTTCAAAATCGTATATAATTCCGGCTGCTTTAGCAGGAACTTATGTAAATCCGTATAATAACAATGCTTCAGTAACTTTAACGACAGGTGCTACAAGAACATTTGCGGCTTATGAATATTTGGTTTTAACCAATACAAATGCACCGGTTGTAGCCGTTACAGGAGTTTCTGTAAGTCCAACAACAGTAACCGTAGGTTTAGGATCTACACAACAATTAAATCCAACAATTGCACCGGCAAATGCAACAAACCAAAACGTAACATGGACATCAAGTAATACAGCGGTTGCAACAGTAAATGCTTCAGGATTAGTTACAGCTGTTGCGGCAGGAACAACAACTATTACGGTTAAAACAGTTGACGGAAACAAAACAGCAACTTCGGCTGTAACTGTAGCGGCTATTCCTGTTTCTTCTGTAGCGGTTTCACCAACAACAGCAAGTTTGTATGCAGGAAATACACAACAACTTTCAGCGACAATTTCGCCAGCAAATGCAACTAATAAAACCGTTACCTGGTCTTCAAGTAATACTGCAATTGCAACCGTAAATTCAAGCGGACTTGTTAGTGCAATTTCAGCAGGAACGGCAAATATTACTGTAACAACACAAGACGGAAGTAAAACTGCAATTGCAACAATTACAGTAAATCCAAATACTAATTTCACCGTTTATTTCTATAAACCATCAAATTGGGGAACCGGAATTAAAATTTATTACTGGAGTGCTTTACCAGCAGGAGTTTTGGCAAATGCTACATGGCCGGGCGTAAACATGACCGATGCCGGAAATGGCTGGTACAGTTATACGTTTACAAATGTAACCTCAACTAATTTAATTTTTAATGATGGAACAAGTCAAACGGCCGATTTAAGCAGAAACAAAACAGGTTGGTATATGAATACAACTTGGTATGATTCGAATCCGGGAACTGTTGTTGCTGTTACAAGCGTAACTTTATCACCAACAACTTCAACGTTATTAGTTGGAGCAACACTGCAATTAATACCAACGGTTAATCCTTCAAACGCAACAAATAAAGCGGTTACTTATAGTTCAAGTAATACTGCTGTTGCAACTGTAAATACGTCTGGTTTAATAACTGCTGTCGCTGCGGGTTCTTCAACAATAACCGTTACAACCCAAGACGGAGCAAAAACGGCAACTTGTGCCGTTACGGTAAATGCATCAAATGTTGCCGTTACAAGTGTGAGTTTGAGTCCAAATTCAACATCATTAGCTGTTGGTGGAACACAACAATTAACACCAACTATTTTACCTTCAAATGCTACTAACAAATCTGTAAATTATAGTTCGAGCAATACAGCTGTTGCAACTGTAAATAGTTCAGGTTTGGTAACTGCTGTTGCAAACGGAATTGCAACTATTACGGTTACAACTGTTGATGGAAGTAAAACAAGTACAGCTTCTGTAACCGTTTCAACTGCAACGGGAACTTATTATACAATTAAAAACAGATGGACTGGCGCTTATTTATCTGATGCCGGAGCCAATGTTGGTTATGGAACAACGGTTGCAAACAACAATTATAAATGGCAAAAAATCGCTATTGATGCCACTTATTTTGTGCTAAAAAATGTAGCAACCGGCGAACTTATAAATATCGAAAGTCAAACCGGAAATGTTCAGTGTAATATTACAGATACGACTTTCTGGAGCGCACAATGGTCTAGCGATTATATTGACGGAACTTGGGTTCGCTTAAGAAACAGATGGCAATCTGGAAACATTATTCATGTTGAAAACCAAACGGGTTCTGCACAATATGGAAATTCTCAAGATGGCTGGTTTAGCGCACAATGGCAATTGGAAACTACTACGGTTGGAACAGGTAAATCGGCTATAAAAATTGAAGAAGTTTCAGAAACTGAAAAAGTAATCGGAATTTATCCTAATCCTTCAACAGATAATTTTAATGTTTTATTACCTGAATTAGAAACTGGAGATATCGCATCGATTACAGTTTCAAATATGAATGGAAGAACGGTTTTAACTGAAAAACTTTCAACTTCAGGACAAATTAATCATCATTTGTCTTCTGGAATTTATATTGTAACTATTAATTCTGCAGCTTTAAATGTTACTAAAAAACTGATCGTTAAATAATTCTATTTCTTTAGAAAAAAGTAAATGCCGTATGAGATTTTCATACGGCATTTTTTATTTTTTATTTTGCCACGAATTGCACTAATTAGCACGAATTTTTATTTTTCATAACTAACTTTAATTTTTGGAAATTGGTGTAATTCGTGGCAACTTTTTTTAAATTATTCCCCCAATAATTCCATCAATTCCAAAGCTCTTTTGGTCGATTTTACATTCTCAAAAGTCAATAAAAGTCGTAAACCGTTTGGCGTTTGTTTTTCTTTCATTTGACAAAGTGAACTATATTTTTGTACAAACTGTAAAACCTTTCTAAATTTTGAAGATTGATAATAATCAGATTGTTGATCTGAAACGAAATAGCCAATCATTTTGCCTTTTTTCATCACCAGTTTTTCAATTCCTATATTTGTAGCAATCCATTTGATGCGAATACTATTCATCAATGCATTGGCACGCGGAGGCATTGGACCAAAACGGTCAATTAATTTGTTTTGGAAGATAACTAATTCTGCTTCATTCTTTACAGAACCTAACTCGTTGTACAAACTCAAACGCTCAGTAACATTGTTGATATATTCATCAGAAAATAACAATTCAAAATCAGTATCGATTTGTAAATCTTTTACGTATTCTTTGGTTTCAATATCGTTTTCTTCCGGATATAAATCTTTGAATTCATTTTCTTTTAATTCTTCGATGGCTTCGTTCATGATTTTTTGGTACGTATCAAAACCAATTTCATTAATGAAACCGCTTTGTTCACCACCTAATAAATCTCCTGCACCACGAATTTCAAGATCTTTCATGGCGATATTAAAACCGCTTCCCAGTTCACTGAATTGTTCCAAAGCCTGAATACGCTTTCTCGCATCTTCGGTCATTGACGAATACGGCGGACAGATGAAATAACAAAATGCTTTCTTATTGCTTCGCCCTACACGCCCGCGCATTTGGTGCAAATCTGATAATCCAAAATTATTCGCATTATTGATGAAAATCGTGTTGGCATTTGGAACGTCCAACCCACTTTCGATAATTGTTGTCGCTACCAAAACATCAAAATCTCCGTTCATAAAACCTAACATCAAATCCTCGAGTTTGGCGCCGTCCATTTGTCCGTGACCAATTCCGACTCTTGCATTTGGAACCAAACGCTGAATCATTCCTGCAACTTCTTTTATATTTTCGATTCGGTTATTGATGAAGAAAACCTGTCCGTTTCGCTGAATTTCATACGAAATGGCATCACGAATAATTTCTTCATTAAACCCAACAACATTTGTTTCTATTGGATAACGGTTTGGCGGAGGCGTTGTAATTACGGATAAATCACGCGCTGCCATTAACGAAAACTGAAGCGTTCTCGGAATTGGTGTTGCTGTTAATGTCAGCGTATCAACATTTGCAGCAATGGTTTTTAATTTATCTTTTACGTTAACTCCAAATTTTTGTTCCTCATCAACAATCAATAAACCTAAGTCTTTAAAAACTACATTTTTGTTTACCAATTGATGCGTTCCAATTACGATATCAAGTTTTCCTTCTGCTAAATCTTTTAAAGTTTGTGCTTTTTGTTTTGCAGTTCTAAATCGGTTTAAATAACCAACAGAAACAGGCATATCTTTTAGTCTTTCAGTAAAAGTTCTGTAATGTTGGTACGCCAAAATCGTAGTCGGAACCAAAACAGCAACTTGTTTGCTATTGTCTACGGCTTTGAAAGCGGCACGAATCGCAACTTCTGTTTTTCCAAAACCAACGTCACCACAAACCAAACGATCCATTGGGCGATCGCTTTCCATATCGGCTTTTACTTCTGCCGTCGATTTGGTTTGATCAGGCGTATCTTCATAAATAAACGAACTTTCTAATTCGTTTTGCAAATAACTATCTGGCGCAAATTGAAAACCTTTTTCTAAACGGCGTTTTGCATACAATTGAATCAAATTGAATGCAATATGTTTGACACGCGCTTTGGTTTTTTGTTTTAAAATTTTCCAGGCGTTCGATCCTAATTTATAGATTTTCGGCGGAGTTCCGTCTTTTCCGTTGTATTTGGAAATTTTATGAAGCGAGTGAATGCTTACATACACAATATCATTATCAGCATAAACCAGTTTTATGGCTTCCTGCGTTTTTCCTTCCACCTGAATTTTCTGTAAACCGCCAAACTTTCCAATTCCGTGATCGATATGCGTTACATAATCGCCAACAGAAAGTGCCGTTAATTCTTTAAGCGTAATATTCTGTTTTTTCGAATATCCATTTTTGATATTGAATTTATGATAACGCTCAAAAATCTGGTGATCTGTATAAGCTGTTATTTGATTTTCTTCGTCAATAAAACCCTGGTATAAAGGCAATACAATGGTATTATATTGCTTTCTGATATTTTCAGAATTGGCTTCATCTAAAGATTCAAAAATATCATGAAAACGTTTCGCCTGCGTTTCATTCGAACAGAACAAATAATTCTTGTATCCGTTAAAATGATTGTCACTCAGATTATTCAGCAATAAATCAAATTGTTTATTGAAAGAGGGTTGAGGCTGAATATGAAATTCGAATTTTTTAGTCGTTTTGAAAATTGGTTTTGAAGTCAATTCGACAATCGAAAAATCTAAAGCGCGTTTTATAAAGGATCTCTGGTTTAAAAATAACTGCTCTGGTTCGGCGTGTTTTATTTCTCCTGAAAGTTTTTGGAAAGCTTCTTCAGCTCTTGCAAATTGTTTGTCTAATTGACTAAAAAGTCCATCAGTATTTTGAATAAATAGTACTGTTTTTTCGGCAATATAATCTAAGAAACTTTCGCGGTTTTCCTGAAATATCTTGTTTTCGACATTCGGGATAATCGTGATTTTTTTATGCGTTTCTACAGATAATTGCGTTTCTACATCAAAGCTTCTGATGCTGTCTACTTCATTTCCAAAAAATTCAATTCTATACGGATGATCGTTTGAAAAAGAGAATACATCGACGATTCCTCCACGAACCGAAAATTCACCGGGCTCTGTAATAAAATCAACTCTTTTAAATTCGTATTCAAACAAAACTTCGTTGATAAAATCAATCGAAATTTTATCGTTTAAAGCTACTTTTAAAGTGTTTTTGTCTAATTGTTGGCGTGTCACAACCTTCTCAAAAAGAGCTTCAGGATACGTAACAATTATGGCTGGTTTTTTTCGGGAATTAATTCTGTTTAAAACCTCAGCACGAAGTAAAACATTGGCATTATCTGTTTCATCAACCTGATACGGACGACGAAATGAAGCGGGATAAAACAAAACATCCTGTTCGCCAATCATTTGTTCGAGATCGTTCAGGTAATACGCAGCCTCTTCTTTATTGTCTAAAACAACTAAAAAAGGGAGTTCGGTTTTCTTAAAAACAGATCGAATTACAAATGAAACTGCTGATCCTAACAATCCGTTAAGATGCATTTTTATTTGATTTCCTTCCAGCAAATTTGTTGCAATCTGCTGCGTTTTTGGCAGATTGTCGTAGATTGTATATAAGGCGTTTTTACTCAATTCTAGGTTTATTTTGATCGATTGGCGGTGCCGAATTCGGGATCGCTCTTGTTGTATCTAACATTTTTAGGAAATCAGCTTCTCCTTCTTCTTTCGGAATCTTGGCTTTTTCGACAATTTTGTCCATTTGTCTTTGTAAAGACACGAGTTCCTTATTAATGTCCCCAATTAAAAAAGTAACTTTTTCATCCGGAATTTGATTCAAATGAATATACAAATCCATCATTTTGACTTTGGTTATCAAAATTGAAATTCGGGCTTTTATTTGTGGCTGATTGAATTGCGTTGGAATATTACTATTTAACGCCATTGCTTTTTTTGAAATTGCTGCTGATTTTTTTTGAAATGCACCAATTGTTTTTCTCGGTTTTTCTCCAATTTCTTTTAGAAAATCACGCCATTCTGTCCAGGCTCTTACATTTTGCTCTGAAACTTCATTGATTGGCTCATCAATAAAAATCCATGCTTTATTAATATTATCGAAGATTTTCTCTTTCTTTTTCGCTTCTTTTTTGTTTTCAGCAAGACGTTTTTCATTTTCATTTTGACATGAATTCAGCACAAAAATCAAAAGCAGAAAAAGAGATATTTTATATTTCATTTGGTAAAACATTAAGCTACAAAGTTACAAAGTAAATTTACAATTCCGAATTCTGATTTTCATTACAAAACGTAAAATTTAACGACTATTTAATAGCCACGAATTCACGAATTTTATTGATTTATTAATCAATCAGGAAAAAGAAAATTCGTGAATTCGTGGCTAATGTACCTCAGCAGGTTCAGCGAATAATCCAAAAAACAAACTTCATTGTTATTAATTTTATAATTTAGTGCTGCAAAAAATAAAATTATTTGCGAAAACGTTATATTTGCAATACTAAAATCTACATAAATGAATCCAAAAATATTGATCATTGGCGCTTGCGGTCAGATTGGGACAGAGTTGACTCAAAAACTGCGTAAGTTATACGGAACAGAAAATGTAATTGCTTCTGATATTCGAAAATTAAATACTGATGTTGTTAATTCAGGACCTTTTGAAGTGGTCAATGCTTTAGATTTTAATCAAATTGAACATCTTGTTGAAGTACATCAAATCACGGATATTTATCTGATGGCGGCTCTTTTATCAGCTACAGCTGAAAAAAATCCGGCTTTTGCATGGGATTTAAATATGAATTCTCTTTTTCATGTTTTGAATTTAGCGAAAGCAAAAAAAATTAAAAAGATTTTCTGGCCTTCAAGTATTGCCGTTTTTGGACCAACAACTCCAAAAGAAAATACGCCTCAATACACCATTATGGAACCTTCTACGGTTTACGGAATCAGTAAACAAGCCGGTGAAAGATGGTGCGAATACTATCATAATATTTATGGTGTTGATATTCGCAGTATTCGTTATCCTGGTTTAATCAGTTGGTCAACTCCTCCGGGCGGCGGAACTACAGATTATGCTGTTGATATTTTCTATAAGGCTATTGCCGATAAAAAATACGAATGCTTTTTATCTTCAGAAACTAAAATGCCAATGATGTATATGGATGATGCAATTGAAGCAACTATAAACATTATGCAGGCTCCTGCTGAAGATATTAAAATTCATTCTTCTTATAATTTAGCGGCTATGAGTTTTACTCCTACTGAAATTGCTGCTGAAATTAAAAAACATATTCCTGAATTTACGATTACTTATAATCCTGATTTCCGCCAGAAAATTGCGGATAGCTGGCCGGCAAGTATCGATGATGCATCTGCCAGAAAAGACTGGGGATGGAATCATAAATTCGATTTAGAATCGATGACAAAAGATATGCTGGAGCATTTGAGCTAATCTGAATATACGTAATATTAAACGTGCTATTTTAAAAGAAATACTTTTAGAATAGCACGTTTTTTTTATGAAAATATTTTAGATACCGTTTTGACGGTTACATAATTTTCTTACTTTTGAGCAATCAGAATAATTTTAAATTTATCTAAAATCATCAATCAAATCACAACAAAAACGTTAATCAAATGACAAATTCTTATCATCCTCTCGAACAAAGCAAAAGAACTGCTATTGTCGATATTCTTCGTGGTTGGGCTATATTAGGCGTTGCCATTGGCAATTATTCCGGCTTTCAACTCATCGGTATACCACACGAAATCAAGAATAGTATTTTATCAGACATACTATCTAATTTTGATCAGTATTTTTTAGCTGGAAAATCCTGGACTTTATTAACCATTTTATTTGGCTATGGCTTTGCCATTTTAATTAACAATGTCGCTGCAAAAGGCAAAAACCCTGTTACTTTTTTTAGCTGGCGAATGCTATTGCTTTTTGGTTTGGCTTTTATTGATTCGTCTTTTTGGTTTGGCGACATCTTAAAAGATTATGCGTTTTTAGGACTTATATTGTTGTTATTTTATAAAAGTTCAGCAAGAACCTTAGCTATTACTTGTGCTATTCTTATTCTTGCCACTCCTTTTATAATGGCTTATATCAAAGGCCTGAATATAGAAAGAATAGCGATTACCACAGATCCTGAATATTTAAAATTATATCATTCGGGAAACTGGCTGGACTTCTTTAAATTTAATCTCGTAGCTTCTTTTTATCAGCAAATTATTGTTCCCGGTTACGCCATTACGGCACATATTGTAATGCTTGCTTGTATGCTTTTTGGGGTTTTGCTGCAAAAAATAAATTTTTTCAATCGTTTAAACGAAATGAAAAAACTTTTAATCTATGTACTTATAAGCAGCTTTTTTATTTCTGTTATGATGGGTATTGGTTTTTATTTTGCCATTGAAAATAAAGCTGGCTTTCTTAAATTCTTTCATCCTTATTTCTGGTTTATTTTAAGCACAATGATTTTTGTTGCAACCGGCATTTGTTTATTATATAACAACGGCAAGCTTAAAACGATATTCAACTATTTTAGTGCCGGAGGAAAAATGACACTAACCAATTATATGATTCAAAATATTTTAGGTGCATTTATCTTCTCCGGAATTGGTTTAGGAATTGCGGATACTATGCCGTATTGGTTTTACTTTTCGTTAGCGGTTTTTATCTTTATTGTTCAATTATTTATAAGTAAATGGTGGCTTTCAAAATACAATTATGGCCCTGTTGAATGGTTATGGAGAGTTTTAAGTTACAGAAAGATGTTTCCTTTAAAAAAGACGATACAAAACAATATTGTAACTGATATAAAACCTGTTTTATAGATTTATTACTAAATAGAAAAGCCCTTAAAAAATTAATTTTAAGGGCTTTTTTTATTTTATAAGGTAAATTATTTCACTTCAAAAACATTATTTGCTGGTTTTACATCAGCCATTAATCCGCTTGGATCAATTGTGATTTTTTTGATTGCTGTTTTGTTCTTGTCAATTGTAAAACTGTAGTTTGACATTGCCCAAGCCCAATCTTCTACAACTGTTCTTTTTTCGTTTGAATTTGGATTCGGTTTAATGAAATTCATCATTCTTAACGGAATGTAGAAGTTTTCAGAAGTTCCGTCTGTATAATCCACTTTTAAATCGATTGGCATTGGCATTCTTCCAATTCTTTCTAAAGAAATTGTTGTTTTTCCTGCATTGTCAGCGACATCTTTAATTCCGTAATCAATTGTATTAGCAGTTTGTGCCCAGTCAATTAAATACCAATCTAGCTCTGCTCCGGAAACTCTTTCTGCAGTTCTTTTGATGTCGTTTGGAGTTGGATGTTTGAATTTAAAATCGTTGAAATATCTTTTTAAAGTGGCATCCAGATTTTCTTTTCCAATTACATATTCTAATTGTGCTAAGAAAATGCATCCTTTTACATAAGATGAAATACTATAAGGACGATTTTCATCATAACGATCTCCGTGTGTTGTTTGAGGCTGTTCTTTTCCAGAATTAACTAAACTGTAATATGCTGCGTAAGTTCCTTTAAACGGATTTGCTTCTTTTTTATCTCCTTTTAATTCATTCAAAGCACTGTCTTCGATGTAAGTTGTAAAACCTTCGTCCATCCAAGGATGTTTTGATTCGTTTGAAGCTAAAATATGCTGAAACCAAGAGTGTCCTAATTCGTGAGTTGCAGTTCCTAGAATTCCTTCAAGAGTTCCGTTTCCTAACATCAAAGTACACATTGCGTATTCCATTCCGCCATCTCCACCCTGAATAAATGAATATTGTTTATACGGATATGCTCCAACTCTATGGTTGTAATAATCCATCACTTTTACCATTAATGGCTCTAACTGTTTCCAGTTTGCAGTTGTTTTTTCATTGTTTTTGTAGAAGAAATGCAAATCAACATCATTTGGTCCTTTTACAATATCGTGTGTATATTCTTTATCTGCTGCCCAAGTAAAATCGTGCACGTTTGGCGCAATAAAATGCCAGGTTAATGTTTTTGCTTTTTTTGGATAAACTACTGTTGTACCGGCATCTTCGTAACCGTGACCAATTGTATTTTTGTCTTGTAAATATCCTGAACCTCCAAGAGTGTATTCTTTATCAATCGTAATTTTTACATCAAAATTACCCCAAACACCGTGAAATTCTCTCGCGATGTACGGATCTGCGTGCCATCCTTCGAAATCAAATTCGGCTAATTTTGGGTACCATTGTGACATTGATAATTCAACTCCTTCAGAATTATTTCTTCCTGAACGACGTACCTGAACCGGAACTTGTCCGTCAAAATCTAATGTAAAAGTCGATTTAGAATTTGGTAAAATTGGTTTAACCAAAGTAATTTCTAAAATTGTTCCTGAAGTTCTGGTTTGAGCCGTTACGCCGTCTTGCTTAAAATCAGAAATTTTCAAAAATCCAATTTCATTTGGTTTCAAAGTTTCAATTCGGCTTTGTTTTACTTCTTTCCCATCAGCTCCTTTTATTTTATTTACCATTCTTCCGTCAGGATCTTTGATGAAATGCAAACGAGCATCCATTTCACTTCCCGGCTGAAAAGCATTTGGAAATAAGTGATAAAACACTTTTCTTAAAGTATCAGGAGAATTATTGGTATAAACCAATTCTTGTTTCCCTTTGTATTGATAGTTTTTCACATCCATCGAAACCTCCATTTTATAATCGGCATGTTGTTGCCAATACGGAGCACTTTGTGCAAAAGCTGAGTTTAAACCAAAACTCAAAAAAGAAAGTAGAATAATTTTACGCATGTTGGTATAAATAAAAATGGAAGAGTTTCCACTCTTCCATTGGATTAGTACTTTATGTTTTTTATTTCTTAGACATTTTTTCAGCCATTAATAAAGCATTATAAGCGTTTACTATTTTTGCTGTTTTTGATGATTCTGCAGAAGAAACTGCTACAGGCTCTTTATTAGGATCTTCACTTTCTCCTAAAACTACCTTTGCAGGAAGCGCAACTCCAGAATCCATTAAAATTTGTTTTACCTGAGATGCTTTCAATTTTGGATAGTATGAACGAATTAATGCTGCAACACCTGCCGCATTTGGAGACGCCATTGAAGTTCCCTGCAAATATTTGTATTTATTGTTTGGAACTGTTGCGTAAATTTCTTCACCCGGAGCAAAAACGTCTACATTTATTTTACCGAAGTTTGAAAATCCTGCTACAACTGTTTCTCCGTATTGTTTATTTATTGCACCAATTGTAATCACGTTATCAGCAAATTCTTTGATGTTATCCTGAGAATCGTTTGGATAATTGATGTTTTTTGTTTCGTCGATATTATAACCGTCGTTACCAGCCGCGTGAACAATTAAAACATCTTTTTTCGCTGCATATTTTATGGCATCATAAACCCATTGTTTGTGCGGAGAAAAGCTTTTTCCGAAACTTCCGTTGATTACTTTTGCTCCATTATCAACTGCATAACGAATTGCTAATGCAATATCTTTATCATATTCATCTCCATCAGGAACAGCTCTTACGGTTAATATTTCAACATTATTTGTAATTCCGTCTCCACCTAAATTATTTCCACGAACTTGTGCAATAATTCCGGCAACGTGAGTTCCGTGCAATGCTTTTTCTTTATCAGGACCAAAAACAATATTGTTTCCGTAATAATTGTTTTTTATATCATCAGGATTATCTCCAACTACTTTTCTTCCGTCAAATTCTTTGTTTAAATTGTAATTTAACTGATCGTAAACTTGCTCTCTGTAATCTTCTAATTCTGCTTCTGGATCAAATTTTGAACCTGCATTGGTAAAAATCTGAGTCATGATCATTTTATCTCTTGTCACTTTTGGATCTGTAGAGGTAATGGTGCTTAAATCTTCAATTTTATAAGTTGTTTTATTTAGCTCTTTTTTGATTGTATTGTGAACATTCAATAAAAAATCAACTTGTTCTTTGTCTTTTAATGCTTTCTCGTATTTCTCATTATATTGCGCTAAAGCATTTTTATATTCTGCAGAACCGTCATCTTTTTTCTTAATGATTCGGGTCATTTCAAGATTTTCTGCTACAGCATTTCCAAGGAAATTCCATCCGTGAACATCATCAATAAAACCGTTTTTATCGTCATCAATTCCATTACCAGCAATTTCTTTAGGATTTGTCCAGATCATTCCTTTCAAATCTTCATGCTCGATATCAACACCAGAATCTACAATTCCAACAATTACTTTTTGACCTGTTTTTCCTTGTAGCAATTCAGCGTAAGCCTTATCAACGCTCATTCCCGGAATAGAATCTTTAATTAAATCAAGATGACTCCATCTTTTTAGATCATTCTCAGAAAGTGGGGCTTTTTTGACAACAGCCAAAGGAGCTATAATTAATTCTTTTGAAGTTGAAACTTGTGCTTGCATAGTAGCACTGCAACCTGCTAAAACAAGTAATGCAAAAGCAGATAATTTGAGAGGTTTTATATGACTCATGTATCTATATTATAAATGTAAAAGTTAAAAGATGGGTCTAAATTATACTTTTTTGTTATAATATACCAACCATTAACAGTCAATTATGATTATCCACATAAAGTTCTTATTAAAAAAACCGAGTTAAAAACTCGGTTTAATAATTAAATTCATCATCTAATTTGGATAATATCTTATGAGATATGCATCTTCCGCAGTTTCCTGATAAACAATTCTTGGAACTGGTCGGCCAATTCCACCATTAATTTCTTTCAATTGTTTAGACTCAAGTGCTACTACATCTAATCCATTTGCATTTTCAATAAAATCTTCTAAATTCATAATAATTAATTTTTATTTTCACCTACTCATTAGCTTTTCGGCTTCCGCTATTTTGCTAATATATAAAACAATACCTATATTACTATTGTAAATAGTATATTATTTCTTACAAATTATTATTTTGTTAAATATTACTTATATAACCAAACTAAATTTTAAAACGAAAATGGGATTTTCGTTTTAAAATTCTTTACAAAATATCTTCACAAGTAAAAACCTCTTTCAATCTCACACCTTTTTCAGTATGTTCAACCGTTATAATTTGGTTGTGTGCATCGTGCTCTAAAAACAAATAATAATTATGATCTGCTGCGGCATTTAAGAATTTTGCTTTCTCCGGCATTGTTAATAAAGGTCTTGTGTCATAACCCATAACATATGGCAACGGAATATGTCCGGCAGTTGCCAATAAATCGGCACAAAAAATTATGGTTTTGTCTTTATATTGAATATGTGGAATCATTTGTTTTTCGGTATGGCCGTCAACGTAAAAAATATCAAATCCTAATTCTTTTGATGCTCCAAAATCTCCCTCCGGTCTATCAATAAAATTCAATTGCCCGCTTTCCTGCATTGGCAAAATATTCTCTGAGAGAAAAGAAGCTTTTTCACGAGGGTTGGGTTTTGTTGCCCATTCCCAATGATTTTCGTTACTCCAATATTTGGCATTTTTAAACGCTGGTTCGTATCCTGTTTTATCAGAATTCCATTGTACACTTCCTCCACAATGATCAAAATGCAAATGTGTCATAAAAACATCGGTAATATCATCTCGGTGAAAACCATACTTTGCCAATGATTTATCTATAGAATGTGATCCCCAAAGTGAATAATATCCAAAAAACTTTTCTGATTGTTTATCTCCCATTCCGGTATCAATCAGAATTAATCGGTTTTGATCTTCAATAAGCAAGCAACGTGCTGCAATATCAATTAAATTATTGGCATCTGCCGGATTGGTTTTGTTCCAAATTGTTTTTGGCACAACGCCAAACATAGCGCCTCCATCTAATTTAAAATTTCCTGATTCTATTGGATAAAGTTTCATTTGTATAAATTTCTAATGTTGAAACAAAGCTAGGAAATTGGATTTCCTTATACTAAAATTTTCCATTTAAAAAACTTTCAACTCTTTATTATTAAACTAAAAAGCCTCGTTTTACGCAACGTCAAAGTTGGTTTTAAAGTTTCATTTTTGGCTCGCTATCTTCTGAGAGATTAAAGGTTTATTTCTTAAAATAAATATTATCTATTTTAACATTTGTTATAATAATGTGAACCGTTATGGAAAAAGGTTTTTAAGTCGTATCTTTGCAGATAATTTAATTTCAACATTGAAATACAGCGTTTTAAAATGTAATAATTTCATTACTATTTTTTTAATGTGAATGAAATGGAAGAAAAACTAAATACCATAAACAATGATAAAAGTTTCTGATACAGCCAAAAAGAAAATCATCGATTTGATGAGTGATGATGGTTTTGATGCAGCACATGACTACGTACGTGTGGGCGTGAAAAGTGGCGGATGCTCTGGTTTGTCATATGATTTAAAATTTGACAAAACGAAAGGCGACGACGATAAAATATTTGTAGACAACGACATAACAATTGCAGTTGAAAAAAAATCATTTCTATACCTAGCCGGAACAATTTTAGAATTCTCTGGCGGATTAAACGGAAAAGGTTTTGTTTTTAATAATCCAAATGCAAGCAGAACTTGTGGTTGCGGAGAATCATTCTCTCTATAAATAATAAATGATTGCAAAATTTAAAGATTTAAAAATTACAGAAACATTCTTAAAATTTAAATCTTTGAATTTTTTAAATCTTTCAACATAAAAAAAATGTCAAAATATACAGAAGACGATTTAAAAATCGAACTCGAAACTAAAGAATATGAATACGGATTCTATACTGATATTGAATCTGAGACGTTTCCTATTGGTTTAAACGAAGATATCGTTAGAGCTATTTCTCTTAAAAAGGGAGAGCCGGAATGGATGACCGATTGGCGTATAGAAGCTTTTCGTGCATGGAAAGAAATGATTGAACCGGAATGGGCAAATGTTCATTATCAAAAACCGGATTTTCAGGCTATTTCTTATTATTCTGCTCCTAAACAAGTAGATCCTAACAAAACTTTAGATGATGTAGATCCTGAACTTTTAGAGATGTACAAAAAGTTAGGTATCTCTGTTGATGAACAAAAAATGATGAACAATGTCGCTATGGATATTGTTGTCGATTCTGTTTCTGTGGCTACTACTTTCAAAAAAACATTGGGAGAAAAAGGAATTATTTTCTGCCCGATTTCTGAAGCTATAAAAGAACACCCGGAATTAGTTCGTAAATATTTAGGAACTGTTGTACCTCAAAAAGACAACTTCTACGCAGCATTAAACTCAGCAGTTTTCTCTGACGGAAGTTTCTGTTATATTCCAAAAGGCGTTCGTTGCCCAATGGAACTTTCAACTTACTTTAGAATCAATCAGGCAGGAACAGGTCAATTCGAAAGAACTCTTGTTATTGCAGATGAAGGAAGTTATGTTTCTTATCTTGAAGGATGTACTGCTCCAAGTCGTGACGAAAATCAATTACACGCTGCTGTTGTTGAATTAATCGCTTTGGATGATGCAGAAATTAAATATTCTACCGTTCAAAACTGGTTCCCTGGAAACAAAGAAGGAAAAGGTGGAGTTTATAACTTCGTAACTAAAAGAGGTTTATGCGAAACAAACGCTAAAATTTCTTGGACACAAGTTGAAACTGGTTCAGCTGTGACCTGGAAATATCCTTCTTGCGTACTTAAAGGAGATAATTCAGTAGGAGAATTTTATTCAATTGCTGTTACTAATAATCATCAACAAGCTGATACCGGAACTAAAATGATCCATTTAGGTAAAAACACTAAATCGACTATTATTTCTAAAGGTATATCTGCTGGAAAATCACAAAATAGTTACCGTGGATTAGTGCAAATTAGCCCAAGAGCTGAAAATGCAAGGAACTTTTCTCAATGTGATTCTCTTTTAATGGGGAATAATTGTGGTGCACATACTTTTCCTTATATCGAAAGTAAAAATCCATCGGCTAAAATAGAACACGAAGCAACTACAAGTAAAATTGGAGAAGATCAGGTATTTTATTGCAACCAAAGAGGTATTCCGACTGAAAAAGCGATTGCCTTAATTGTGAACGGTTTCAGTAAAGATGTATTGAACAAACTACCAATGGAATTTGCGGTTGAAGCGCAAAAATTATTAGAGATTTCTTTAGAAGGTTCTGTAGGATAATTACAAGATGGAAGGAAAAAAAGTAATCATTTTAGGTTCATCAAGAAAAAACGGAAACACAACAAAAATTGTGGACGAAATTTCTAAAGAACACGGAATAGAGGTGATTAATTTAAGTGATTTTAATATTTCTTATTATGATTACGAAAGCAAAAACAGAGAAGACGATTTTTTCCCTTTAATAAAAGGAATCATCGAAAATTACGACACTTTAATTTTTGCAACGCCTGTATATTGGTATAATATGAGTGGAATCCTGAAGGTTTTCTTTGATCGTTTTTCGGATTTAATCCGAATTGAAAAAGAAACCGGACGAAAACTTAGAGGAAAGAAAATTGGCGTGATATCAAATTCACACGATAATGAGATCGAAGAAAGTTTTTACATTCCGTTCAAAAAAACAGCCGATTATTTAGGCATGGAATATTTAGGACACGCGCATTTTAATGCCAACATCTTAAACCAAACAACAAAAATAGAATTGACATTTATATAAAATAAAAAAAAACAATGTTATCAATAAAAAACCTTCACGCCTCAATTGGTGATAAAGAAATCCTGAAAGGAATTAATATAGAAGTTAAAGCTGGCGAAGTACACGCTATCATGGGACCAAACGGTTCTGGAAAAAGTACACTTTCGGCTGTAATCGCTGGAAACGAAAATTATGAAGTTACTGATGGAGAAGTTTTTCTTGACGGAGAAGATCTTGCTGATTTAGCTCCTGAAGAAAGAGCGCATAAAGGTGTTTTTCTTTCTTTTCAATATCCTGTAGAAATTCCTGGAGTAAGTGTAACAAACTTCATGAAAACAGCGATCAACGAAACTCGTAAAGCAAATGGTCAGGAAGAAATGCCTGCAAACGAAATGCTAAAAGTAATTCGTGAGAAATCTGAATTGTTAGAAATCGATCGTAAATTTTTATCTCGTTCTTTAAACGAAGGTTTTTCCGGAGGAGAGAAAAAAAGAAATGAAATTTTTCAAATGGCAATGTTAGAGCCAAAATTAGCAATCCTTGATGAAACGGATTCTGGTCTTGATATCGATGCTTTAAGAATCGTTGCTAATGGTGTAAACAAATTAAAAAGCGAGAAAAACGCAATTATAGTAATCACGCACTACCAACGTTTGTTAGATTATATCGTTCCGGATTTCGTTCACGTTCTTTACAACGGAAGAATCGTAAAATCTGGCGGAAAAGAATTAGCTTACGAGTTAGAAGAAAAAGGATACGACTGGATTAAAGCGGAGAATTAGTCAGTCATAAAGTCGAAAGTCAAAAGTCATAAAGTCGAAAATACAATATGAGTAAATTCAAATCTTTTGAGGAAATAAATTCTTGGCAAAAATCTCGAATCTTCAATAAAAAAATATATTTGATTACTGAAAATTCTAATTTTAAAAAAGACTTTGATTTTGTTAGACAAATAAGACGTGCATCACTTTCTATATCGTCAAATATAGCCGAAGGCTTTGAAAGAAATACTGATAAAGAGTTTGTTTACTTTTTATATGTTGCCAAAGCATCCGCAGGAGAAGTTAGATCTCAATTATATTTAGCTTTTGATTTAGAATACATTATAAAAGAAGAATTTGAAATGCTTTTAGAATCGATAACAGAAATATCGAAATTATTAAGCGGTTTCATTAAATATTTGAGCCCAAAGTCATAAAGTCGAAAGTCATAAAGTCTCAACCTTTATGCTTTAAATTTTTAACCTTTTGGCAAAAACAGTCGGCAATCCTAAGTCTTTCGACTTTCGACTTTCGACTTTAAGACTAAACAAAAAAATGGATTTAAAAGAAAAATTAGTATCGTCTTTTATGGCTTTTGAAGAGCGTGTTGATGTACATTCAGATTTACACGACATACGTACAAACGCCTTAAAGAACTTCGAAAATAAAGGTTTCCCAACCAAAAAAGAAGAAGCTTGGAAATATACATCGTTAAACGCCATCTTAAAAAATGACTTTACGGTTTTTCCAAAGCAGGAAAATGCAATTGAATTTAATCAGGTAAAAAAATACTTTTTACACGAAATCGACACTTATAAATTAGTGTTTATCGATGGCGTTTTTAGTTCGCATTTGTCTTCTACAACACATGACGGAATTGATGTTTGCTTAATGTCATCGGCATTGACCAAACCAAAATATAAAATGATTATTGATACGTATTTCAATCAAATCGCAAGTAAAGATGATAGTTTGACTTCATTAAATACTGCATTTGCAAGTGAAGGCGCTTTCATTAATATTCCGAAGAAAAAAGTAGCTGATAAACCAATTGAGATTATGTATTTCTCAACTGGAAATGAAACTGCATTAATGGTTCAGCCAAGAAATTTGGTTATTGTGGGTGAAAATTCACATGTTCAAATTATCGAGCGTCACCAAAGTTTGAACGAAAATCCGGTTTTAACCAATTCCGTTACGGAAATTTTTGCTCAAAAACGTGCTATTGTTGATTATTATAAAATTCAAAACGATAATAGCGAAGCGAATTTAGTTGACAATACTTATGTTTCTCAACAACAGGAAAGTCACGCTTATGTTCATACATTCTCGTTTGGAGGAAATCTAACGCGTAACAACTTAAACTTTTATCACTTTGGTGAAAGATTAACAAGTACGCTTAACGGAATCTCAATTCTAAACGACAAACAACACGTTGATCATTATACTTTGGTAAACCATGCGCAGCCAAACTGTGAGAGTTTCCAGGATTATAAAGGAATTTTTTCTGATCGCTCAACAGGAGTTTTCAACGGAAAAATTCTAGTAAACAAAGAAGCTCAAAAAACAAATGCTTTCCAAAAAAGCAACAACATTTTATTGAGTGACAAAGCAACTATCAATGCAAAACCACAATTAGAGATTTTTGCTGACGACGTAAAATGTTCTCACGGTTGTACTGTTGGGCAACTAGATGAAACTGCAATGTTCTACATGCAATCTCGTGGAATCCCGAAAAAAGAAGCAAAAGCTTTATTGATGTACGCATTCTCAAATGCCGTTATCGAAAGCATCAAAATACCAGAATTAAAACAAAGAATTACTAAAATCATTGCCATGAAATTAGGCGTGAATTTAGGATTTGATTTGTAAAAAATTCTATTTAATAAAAATGAAAACCGATAAGCTTTAAAAAGTTTATCGGTTTTTTTATTTGCTACTCCTGTCCTGCAAGGTTTCCAAAACCTTGTAGGTATTATGTTTATGTTTCTATACCTACAAGGTTTTGGAAACCTTGCAGGAAGAGAACAACCTATTTCTTCACACTATCAATTATCCCCTTCAAAAACCCATTAAAATCAAAACTTTTATCACCTTCTCTCACTCCCATTCTCACAATAACCATATCCAGAGAAGGAATAATCGCTACCATTTGCCCTTGATATCCGCTGCAATAAAACATATCACGAGGCACATCCGGAAATTTACCTCCGGCGTTTAGCCAGAATTGCGCACCATATTTTCCTTCAGAAGTATTGGTTGGTGTTGCTGTATATTTTACCCAGCTTTCATCCAAAATTTGTTCTCCGTTCCAGTTTCCTTTGTGAAGATATAATAAGCCAAATTTAGACCAATCACGCGGTGTTGCCCATCCGTAAGAAGAACCAACAAAAGTTCCGGACATATCTTGTTCGACAATCATCGAATTCATTCCGATTTTATCAATTACGGCACTGTACCAAAAATCAAGATATTCTTGTTGTGTTTTAAATTGGTTTCTCAAAATTCTTGATAACAAATTTGTAGTTCCTGACGAATAATACCAATGTGTATTTGGTTTAAATTGAGCAGGTTTATCCATTTGTACTTTTCCCATATCTTCGGCCTGGAAAAGCATTTTTGTTGCGTCGCAAATTGTACTGTAATTCTCTTCCCATTCTAAACCGGAATTCATGTGAAGCAAATCATTAATCGTAATAATTTTACGATCATCCTTTTGCCATTCTTTGATTGGAGCAGGTTTATAAATATCAATTTTTCCTTGTTTGGCTAAAACTCCAAAAGCAGAACTTGTAATACTTTTTGTCATCGACCAGCCCAGGATTTTACTGTCTTTATTAAATCCTGTATCGTATTTTTCAGCAATTAATTTATCCTTATATAAAACTACAACTGCACGTGTTCTTTTAATTCTTCCACTGGTTTTATCAAAAGCATTTTCAACAGCATTCTTCAATTTTGAATAATCAACATTAGCAAAAACTGTATCTTTTGGTTCATTATTCCCGTAAGGAAAAGCAAGATTATTTGTCAATTTTGTTCTTTTCGGAAGTAAATAAGGTTTTGAAATATCAAAATCATCATTAATTAAAACAGCACCTAAACCTTCTCTATAAATCGCTTTTCGCTCTTTTAATCCGTAAACAGCCGAAGTTGCGTATTTTCCTGCATCATCAATTGTATTCGAAGCCAGATCAATCATTTTGATATCGTTGTCGGTTTTTTCAATTAACTCTTTCGAACGATTGTCAATAAAATGTCCAGAGGCAATACTTTTGGCAGAGAAACCTGAAATTAAATCCAATTTTGGATAAGTAGTGAATCCGAAATATAAAAAGGCAAGAATTAAAACAAGCGCAAGTAATTTTAGAATTTTTTTCATAATACTTAAAGATATTTTTAATGCAATATAATTAATTTATGTTCATGATTTTAGAACCTAATTTAGATTTCCGATTCAGATAATTTATAAAATAGAATTAAATTTTACGGAATCAGTATTTAAGCCTTCTCTTGATGGCACCATAAAAGGAAATTATAGTTTTCATGGATAAACCAATTTTGTTTTAGTACTTTTGTAAATAGATTTTTTCTAAATAAGACATGTTAGATATCCAAAAAATAAGAACCGATTTTCCAATTCTTTCACAAAAAGTAAACGGAAAACCTTTAGTATATTTCGACAACGGTGCCACTTCGCAAAAACCACAAATTGTAATTGATGCCGAAGTAAAATACTATCAGGAAATAAATGCCAATATTCACCGTGGCGTTCACTCTTTAAGCCAATTAGCAACTGATGCTTACGAAATTTCTCGTGGTAAAGTGCAACAACATATTAACGCTAAATTCGCGCACGAAGTACTTTTTACTTCAGGAACAACGCACGGAATCAACTTAGTAAGTAATGGTTTTGCATCTATTTTAAAACCAGGCGACGAAGTAATTGTTTCTTCTCTGGAACATCATAGTAATATTGTGCCTTGGCAAATGTTATGCGAAAAAATAGGAGCTGTTTTAAAAGTTATTCCGATAAACGAAAACGGCGAATTGATTATTGAAGCTTTTGATGCTTTGCTTTCAGAAAAAACAAAAGTTGTTACCGTAAATCATATTTCAAACGCGCTCGGAATCATAAATCCGATTAAATATATTATTGACAAAGCTCACGAATTTGGTGCTGCCGTTTTAATTGATGGTGCTCAGGCTGTTCCGCATTTAAAACCAAATGTTCAGGAATTAGATTGTGATTTTTATGCTTTTTCAGGTCATAAAATGTGTGGTCCAACGGGAACCGGAATTCTATACGGAAAAGAAGAGTGGCTAAATAAACTTCCTCCTTATCAAGGCGGGGGCGAAATGATCAAAGAAGTTACTTTTGAGAAAACGACTTATGCTGATCTTCCTCATAAATTTGAAGCCGGAACTCCAAACATCGCTGGTGGAATTGTTCTTGGAACTGCAATTGATTATCTAAATGCTATTGGTTTTGAAAATATTCAACAATATGAAAATGAATTGTTGGAACACGCAACAAAAGGTTTATTAGAAATTGAAGGTTTAAAAATTTACGGAACCGGAAAAAAAGCTTCTGTAGTTTCTTTTAATATTGATGGAATTCATCCTTATGACATCGGTTCTATTATCGACAAATTAGGAATCGCTGTTCGTACCGGACACCATTGTGCGCAACCTATTATGAACTTTTTCTGTATTCCGGGAACCATTCGCGCTTCTTTCTCTTTTTACAATACTAAAGAAGAAATCGACGTAATGGTCGAAGCTGTTAAAAAGGCACAAACAATGTTAAGCTAAAAAAATACTTTATGAGAATATTATCTTTATTACTATTAGTTATTTGCATCGAAACAGGTTGTTCAAGCCAAAAAAAAGCAGATATGACTTCAACTCAAATTGAATATTCAGCGCTTTCAAGAGGATATTACAAAAAAATTGTAGTTCAAAACCAAACTGTTTCAGTTACAAACGGAAGAGATCAACAGCCTGTTGAAACTAAAATAGATACGGCAAAATGGAACCAAATTGTAACTGAATTTGAAAAAGTAAATTTAGATGGAATTGCAACTTTAAAAGCTCCAACTGAAAAACGTACTTATGATGGTGCTGCAATTGGAAATTTAAAGATAACTCAGAATCAAAAAACATACGAAACGACAGGTTTCGACAACGGTTATCCTCCAAAGGAAATCGAAAAATTGGTAAATTTGCTGGTTGATTTTACGAAAGAATAATTATGACAATAAAAGAAATTCAAAACGAAATAATAGATGAATTTTCGATGTTTGATGATTGGATGCAACGCTACGAATACATCATCGAACTGGGAAAAAGCCTTCCGTTAATTCAGGAAGAATATAAAACAGACGAAAATTTAATAAAAGGCTGCCAATCGAAAGTTTGGTTGCAGGGAGAACAAAAAGACGATAAAATTGTTTTTACTGCAGATAGTGATGCGATTCTAACCAAAGGAATAATTGCAATTTTAATTCGTGCATTTTCTAATCAAAAAGCATCAGACATTATAAATGCTGATACTGAGTTTATAGATGAAATTGGTTTAAAAGAGCATTTATCAGCAACACGCGCAAACGGATTGGTTTCGATGATAAAGAACATCAAAATGTACGCTTTGGCTTTTGATACGAAAAATAAGAATTAAAAATTTTGAACCATATAAGTTATATAAGATAATTTAAGTTTTGACGCTTAAATTATTATGTCAAGAAATGTAAGTAATCTATTTAAAAAGTAGGCTTTATCTTTTTTTTTTATTTGTTATTATTGCTAAAAAAATAGATGGTAACAAAGAAATATTTGACTGATTTAATTTATCAGGTTAATGGAGCGGCGATTGAAGTTCATAAAAGTATTGGGGCGGGGCTTATAGAAAGTATTTATCATCAATGCATGATTAAAGAATTATCTATTAGAGGAATTAGTTTTAAATCTGAATTAGTAATTCCAGTTGAATATAAAGGCTTGGAATTAGAGTCAGATCTAAGATGTGATTTATTTATTGAAAATTGTTTAGTTCTTGAGTTAAAAGCAGTTGATCAAATTATACCTATTCATATTGCAAAACTGATGTCTTATATGAAGCTTTTAAAATCTCCAATAGGATTAATGATAAATTTCAATGTTACAAATATTTATCACGAAGGTCAAAAAACATACGTCAACGAATTATATCGTTGGTTAGAAGAATAAAATATAAAAAATAAAGCATCTATATTTTGTATAAGCGTCACGTTTAAAATGAACTTATATAACTTATATGGTGAAAAAACAAAAACAATGGAACAAGAAATAGACACAAACGAATTAGGAGAATCAATTGTAAAAGTTTTAAAGAGCATTTACGATCCGGAGATTCCTGTAGATATTTATGAATTAGGATTAATTTATGATGTAATGGTAAATACTGATTACGAAGTAAAAATCTTAATGACGCTTACATCTCCAAACTGTCCGGTTGCAGAAAGTTTACCGAGGGAAGTTGAAGAAAAAGTGAAGAAGATAGACAACATTAAAGATGTTGATGTTGAAATTACTTTTGATCCGCCCTGGAGCAAAGATTTAATGAGCGAAGAAGCAAAATTAGAATTAGGAATGCTTTAAAAAATATTTGTTTCAGGTTCAAAGTTTCAAGTTTCAGGTTACGTAACTTGAAACTTGAAACCTCAAACTTGAAACCATTTTTCATATGGAAGAAATCATCAATAAAGTTGCCAACAGCGCTTTAGAAGTTTTTGATCTTGAAGATTATTATCCAAAAGGAATGCGAGTGCAATTAGACATTTCGCAATGGCTTTTAGAAGGATTTCTCTTGAAAGAAAAAGACTTTAGAGAACACTTAAAAAATCACGATTGGTCGCAATATCAAGATCAATATGTGGCAATAAATTGCAGTACAGATGCAATTGTTCCTGCTTGGGCATCTATTTTGGTAGCTGTTCAATTGGCTCCTTTTGCCAAAAAAATAGTCAACGGAACTATCGAAGATTTAGAGGGAAGTTTATACGAAGAAATTTTAAGCAAAATTGATTACTCGGTTTATAAAAACAAACCTGTTATTGTTAAAGGCTGTTCCAGAAAACCGGTTCCAATGCGTGCTTACATTTTAGCTACAAACTACTTACAGCCATTTGCAAGAAGTATTATGTATGGTGAAGCTTGTTCTGCGGTACCTTTATACAAAGAAACTAAGAAATAACTCTCTTTTTACGCCCAATAAAGCCAAACCTTTTAACGGTTTTTAGTATATTTGTTAACATACACTTAAACTAGATACCATGAAAAAGATAACGTTATTACTTTTTATACTAGCTAACTTTACTTTTGTTCAGGCTCAAAATAGCGAAAAGGAATTAATTCAAAATACTGAAAAAGCAGTTAAAAGAATAAACGATACGATTGAAGACGAAGGCTGGAAAGCAAAAGGAACTGTGTCTCTTTTACTGAATCAATCAAGCTTCAATAATTGGATTGCCGGGGGTGAAGACAGCTTTTCAGGAACGTTAGGGATCAATTACGACTTTAATTACAAAAAAGACGACATAACCTGGGATAATAAAGTTTTAGCTTCTTACGGGCTTTTACAAACCAAAAATGCTGATTTCGGAAAAAAGACAGATGACCGTCTGGAATTTAATTCCATAGTAGGAAAAAAAGCTTTCGGGCAATGGTATTATTCTTATTTCCTGAATTTTAGAACCCAATTTTCAACAGGCTATATTTATGGTCAGGATGAAAACGGAAAAGAAATCAGAACTGAAAATACCAAATTTATGTCACCCGGATATCTTACTACAGGTCCTGGTATTTATTGGACAAAAGATGATAATCTTAAAATAAACTTTGCTCCACTAACTTCTAAATTCACTTTTGTAGACAGTGCTTACACAAGCGGAATCGATCAAAAAACAGGTTTACCTTATGTCGATGGCGATTATTTTGGAGTAGATGCCAACAAAAGCATGCGTTACGAATTGGGTTTCTATGCATCTGTTTACTACAAATTGGCTATAATGACAAACGTTACAGCTGAAAATACTTTAAACTTATATTCTAATTATTTAGAAGATCCGCAAAACGTCGATATTAATTATTCGTTGAACATTATCATGAAGGTAAACAAATACTTATCGGCCAATTTATCGTTTCAGGCAATTTATGACGACAATGCTTTTAAAGGTTTACAAACCAGAGAAGTATTTGGTTTAGGAATAAATTTCGGATTCTAATTTAAATAATCAGAAGCAATACAAAAGGCATTTCATAAACATGGTTTCCCGCTTTCGGCTATATCTCGCTGTTGCCCGACCTCGGGCCAGCAAGGATACCGCCTTTATCGGGGCTAAAATCAAACAATTGGCTTCTTTTAAAAATTACGCATTGTAATTATCCTAAATTTGAAGCTTGCAGCGAAATAAATTATACATGAAAAAGATATCCATAATAATTTTTACTTATTTCCTTTGTTTTAGCATAACCTGTAAATCTCAATCTATTTTGGCTGATTCTTTGGAAAAGACAGCTCTTGATTATTTAGAAAAAAACAAGAAGAAGAATACCGCAGATAATGGCTCTGTAAATACCAGCTCAGATATTAATTCTACAGATATAAAGACTTACTCAATAGTTATAAAAACTTACTCTATTCCTGGCAATAAATATATGATCTGCTTATTTGGACTTGATGTGAAATTGTGTAAAGAAGAAGCATCCTCAGTATATAAAATAGTAACAATCGATAAGCATACAAACTTGTATTTTAAGAATGATTTTATTACTCCTATTACATTAAATGAAGAGAATTCTCATTTCTTTCTTACTGACGATGAATGTAAAATTGACAGAGAAAGCATCATACACGAACCCATTATTACTATGTTATCAGTTGACAACAAATTTTCTATAGTAAAAGAATTTAAATCAATGAATATTCAGAGTTTAACGGAGGATATATTATGCCCAACATCACCTTCATCTATAGACAGAGCCTATGTAAGGAAAAAGTATGGACATCTCTAAAAGAAAAAAAGGCTTTTGATAAACTCAAAAGCCTTTTTTTTATTCCTGATCTTCCAGATCTTCTTCTTTTTCAATTGCATCTTTGTAATCCGGATACAAAAATTTATTATAAGGGAATCGCGTAATATGAATTTGTCTTACCGCTTCATAAACTCTTTCTCTAAATTCTTCAAAATTTTCTTTATTGGTTGCCGAAATAAACAAAGCATTATCTTCGCCTAAACGATGCATCCACGTAGATTTCCACTCTTCAAGTGTGTAATGTCTTGGCGTTTTTTCAGTCATTAAATCATCTTCGTCAATCGTAAGATGTTTGTATGCATCAATTTTATTAAAAACCATAATAACAGGTTTTTCATGTGCTTTAATATCTTGCAATGTCTGATTTACAGAGGCAATATGATCTTCAAATTCAGGATGTGAAATGTCGACAATATGCAATAACAAATCGGCTTCACGAACCTCATCAAGCGTACTTTTAAAAGAATCTACCAATTGTGTTGGCAACTTTCTAATAAAACCTACAGTATCTGAAAGTAAAAAAGGAAGGTTTTTAATCACCACTTTTCGAACCGTTGTATCTAAAGTTGCGAATAATTTATTCTCAACAAATACATCACTTTTACCAATAGCGTTCATCAAAGTCGATTTTCCAACATTGGTATAACCAACCAGCGCCACACGAACCATTGCACCGCGATTGCCACGCTGCACGCCCATTTGCTTATCAATTGTTTTAATTTTTTCTTTCAACAACGAGATTCTGTCACGTACAATACGTCTGTCTGTTTCAATCTCCGTTTCACCCGGACCACGCATTCCAATACCACCTTTCTGGCGTTCAAGGTGCGTCCACAAACCAGAAAGTCTTGGCAATAAATATTGACATTGTGCCAATTCAACCTGAGTTCTTGCATAAGAACTTTCAGCTCTTTGCGCAAAAATATCCAGAATTAAATTCGTTCTGTCTAAAATTTTGCAATCTATAATTTTAGAAATATTTTTTTGTTGAGATGGCGATAATTCATCATCAAAAATTAAAGTCGATATGTCGTTTTCTTTTACAAAAAGATTGATTTCATCTATTTTCCCTGTACCAACAAAAGTCTTCGGATTTGGGCGTTCCATTTTTTGCGTAAAGCGTTTTACAACTTCACCTCCTGCGGTAAAAGTCAAAAACTCTAATTCGTCAAGATATTCGTTTAGTTTTTCTTCACTTTGATTTTGAGTCACAATACCAACAACGGCTGTTTTTTCAAAATTTATAACTTCTTTTTCTAACATAGCTTTGAATAAGGTGCAAATTTAATGATTTGTAAGACACTAAGCCTTATAGAATTCTGTTTTTAAGTTCTATTTAAGAATTTGTCTGTTCATTAAAAAATAAACCATTTAGAAATTAAGGTCATTAAGCGTTTATTCTTAATGAAACTTAATTTTTAAATGGTTTTAAAAATTAAACTTAAAACTGATATTACTCGTAAATAAAAGTTTTTTCTGTTTTTACAATTCCGTTTTCTTCAAGTTGAGAACAAGAGATTGGGAAGTTAAGTTTATTGTATTTGTATTTTTTACTGATTCCAACCAAAACCGTAGACGAAGGGCTGAAATTTGTTTCGTTATTATAAGATATAGATTCAAAAGCAAATTCATCTTCATGATATGAAATCATCGGCACAATTATTTTGTAATTGTCTCCAAATAAATTCTGAACGATTAACTGATCTACCGATTTTTTATCATCAAAAGTAAATGTTTTCGATATTTTATCTCCCACAAGTCCTCTGTGTCTTACTACATTATCATTTGTATAAGAGTATTCAATTTTACCAATAATCGCTTTATTTCTATCACGAGATGTGCGTCTTACAATGATACCATTTTCAACTATATACTCAATATCTTCAACAATATTTTGGTGATTTGTACTTTTCTTAGTGATTACTTTTATTCTTGCTCCTTCATATGTAAAAGTCACCGTTTTAGTGATATAGTCACTACCTTCCTGATATTTTTTAACCAATTTTGTAATGTTGTTGTCCGCATTATAAGTGTAGTTTACAACTTCTTTCCAGTCGCTTCCTACTTTGTCCTTAACGGTCATGTCTAACAAACCTTTTGGGTTATAAAAGAAATGCTGTACAACATCTGAAGTTGTTACGGTTTGAATTTTTCCATCTTTAAAAACGACTGTTTTGTTTACAATTTCACCATCTTTAAAATTCTGGTAATTTGTTTTTACAATATTAATCTGTTTTAATTGAACGGGTTTGTCCTGACTTTGCACTAAGCATGGAAAAACCATCATCATGATGGCAATAAAATAGGTTTTCATAATTTTTGTATCGATTTGGGATGACCAAAATACAAAATTCAATCAAACTTTAATAATCTGTAGTTTAAAATTTACATACTATTAAATTATCATCTAAAAATCAGCACTTTAATTTCGACTTTAAAAAACTACTGCCTACTTTTCTCCAAAAATCTTAACGTCATCAACCATAAAAGCACCATTTAGGGTTTTATCTTTCCCGGAACCAATATATTTAAATGCAATATGAATGTTGCCTGAATAGGCAGATAAATCTATTCCGCCTGAGCTAATAAATTCACGAGTTGGTGTTATTAACGAAGGAAATTTTGCTTCAAGTTTTGTCCATTTTGCTTTAGTAACGCTTGATCCGTCAAAATTTGCAGATACATATACTTCCAGAGAATTTAGCGGAGAATCAACTTTTAAATCATGTTGTGCACTTCTAAAAGATAATATTGCATTTTTATAACCCGTTAAATTAATTTTAGGTGTTACCAGCCAAGCAATGTTTTCTACTGCGGTTGTGCTTGTGGTATTAAATTCAGCATATCCGTTGCCGGCATAAACCATGCTTTTCCATAATTTCGTTGCTTTCTCGACAATATTGCTCCAGCCTGGTAAAGTAAAATTTACATTGTTTTTTACCGATTGAAAATCTTCAGCAAAAAACGGAACATTTCTTTTTCCGTTCATTGCAATATCTTTTTCTGATCTCACCATTAACTGATAATCTGATCCAAATTTTGTTACGATTCCTCGAACTTTTCCGCTTCCTTCGGGCACATCACTTGTGGCAAATTTTGCATAAGCACTTGTTCTGAAAATAATCTGATTTCCGGTTTTATCACGCAAATTCCAGTTGGTTGAACCGCCAACATTATTTGTTTCTTCAAAATAATGACGTCCAATTGCTGCTTCTGTAAATTCTACATCATTCAATTCTATCAAAGTATTCAAAATATCATCATTTAAAGCTTCTTCAACAGAAAGTGATTTAACCAATTGATTTTCATCAATTACCGTACAAGACGGATTCAACACACTTTTATATTCATTTTGAGAAATTCTACCAATTGTTGGATCTCCTGCATTGCTTACATACAAACTTCCAATCCGCAATCCGCCATAATATAAATCTGTAAATTGATTTTTTAGTTTTACATACACTTTATTTCCTAGACGAAAATCGATATAAGTATTTGAGGCATCAACCGGAACACTAAAACCAGTTGCGGGAACACCATTTTTTGCTAAAGTTTGAAGAGAAATACTTTTAAAGAAATTTCCTCCTTCATCGCTCGAAACCACATAAGCTTCAATAATATCGTCATAAACATATTGTTTGGCAACATTACCGGAAAGTTCATGCACCTTTTCGACTGTTTTATTTACTTTTAAATCAGGTTGTGTACATTCTAATTGAGGAACTTCAACTTCTTGATTACAACTAAAAAGCAGTAAAAATGAAAATGCAAAAAGTGAGGTAAAAAATCTATTCGTCATAACAATTCTATTTTTTAAAGTTTACAAACCAATGGTCAGATTGGCGAAATAAGTTCTTCCGTAACCGTAGTAATATTTAGGTCCAAATGATGGAGTTCCACTGGAAATATCCTGATTAAGCGCTCTGAAATTGGCATTTCTGGCCTGTTCGAAACCTCCTGTTTTATAAGTGGTATCAAGAACATTATTTACACTCATAAAAAGTCCCACATATTTGCGGTACACGCGCCAGGATTTACCGCCTGAGATATTTAATAATGATACCGGATTGAATTTTTCTTGTTTTAGCAATTCATTTCCACGCTCGCTTGTCGCTTCTGGAAAAGGAAATTCATTTGCAGGATTAATGTAGAATTGAGGCGTTCTGGCAATAGGAGAAACATCAATATAATTTTCTGTCAGGTAATTAACATTGGCACCAATCCACCAAAATTTAGGATCTCTGTATTCTAAACCTAACGAAAAAGCTTGTTGCGGCATTCCTGCCTGTTTGTAATTTTTAAGATAAGCTTTGCCAAAATCAAAGGTAGTTTGCGCATTTTCTTTTGCTGCATTTGCATCGTTCGTTATCGAAACATCAGGATTACTATCGTATGTATAATCTCCGTATGCGAGCGATAAAGTTGTTTTTAATATTGGTAAAATTTGATATTCAAAACTCAATTCGCCTCCAATATTTTTCTTGTTTAAATGAGTCAGCGTCTGGCTTACAAAAGCGTCTGTAGCATCATAACCTGCGCCATTGTCAAAAATTCCTTCGGCATAAAAAAAAGAAGTTTTTGTAGCGTTTTTAATTAAAGCATAATAAGCTGTTAATCGCAATTTAAGTTTTGGCGAATGGTAAACATAATTGGCTTCGGCACTTGAAATGTTTTCACTTTCGAGTCTATCAACAATGGAGTTATTTAATCGGGAATTCGAAAATGTATTTCGCAGAGACGGCGCTCTTGTTAAATGTGCGGCATTAAAAAAGAGTGATTGTTTTCCTGAAATTTTATATGTGAATCCGCCTTTGAAACCAAAATTTTCGAAGTTTACTTTATCACTTTTACCTAAAGAAGTTGTTGCATAAATTCCGTTTTGATATAATCCGTCTCTTTGATAATTTGATGCAGAATAAGATTGCGCCAAATAAAAATCTACTTTATTATAGACTAATCTAAACTGTGTAAAAACATCAATTGTATTGGCAAGCAAATTATAATTATAACCGTAAATATCGCCTTCTTTTATTTGTCGGTTTGGGTTTTGTAAATCTGATTGTGATTGATCTCCTTTATAAAAAGTATCAATATCCAGAAAATAAGAGCCTCCAAGTAAATCTAAAAGGTATTGAAAATTATGTGATTTTAGATTTGTATACTTAATTCCTCCATCAAAAAAGATGTTTGGTGCAAGCTGTGAATTTAAGTTCGAATTGATCGCAAATGTTTTGTCATCGGTTCGGTCTTCGTATACAACATAATGACTTTGCAGGGATTCAAAATGTGTAGTTCCGTCAGAATTTGTGACTTGTTTCTGGTTTGTTCTATACATTGCCTGCCAATCAATCTGGGAATTTTCTAAAAACAAGGCTTTACTTTTTTCAGCATTTTCATAATCCGGTGTAAAATCTCCTGAAAATTCCCCTTTATCTTTTGCATAAAGTGAACTAAAATAACTTGGCATTTTTCGGTAATAAACAGGATCCGGACTATTTGCATTTTGATAATCTATATTGCTGTTTCCAACTTTTCCAAATTGGTACATAACGCCCGAATTAAGATTGGTAGTTTCATTAATTTTAAAATAATGATTCAGCATCATCAAAGGCTCTTCTACCGTTTTTACTCTTGCATTTCGTTTTTCACCATTCTGAAAACCCCAATACGAATTGTATTTTTCGTTTGTTAATTGTGTTACTTCAGTTGTGTTGGCTGAGTTTTTTCCACGTGAATTCGGTGTATAAAATCCTGTGAAATTGAGTGAATTTCTGTTATTCAATTTCTTTTCTACACTAATAAAAAAAGAATCTGCATTGAAATTTGTTCCTTCAAAATAACCTTCTTGTGACCAGCGTTTTCCGGCAGAAATGGCATACGCCCAACCCCCTGCGTTCATTCCGGAAGCATACGTACCGATCGCTCGCCAATTATAGGTTGTATTGCTTCCTGAAAAGGTAAGCTGACCTCCTTTTCTGTACATCGAAGCTCTGGTAAAAATTTGTTGAGTTCCTAAAACTCCTCCAAAAGTATAATTAGACGGTGCAGTGCCAACTGAAAATTCCTGATTTCGCAGTACGTTATTCAAACCTCCCCAATTATTCCATTGCGGTCTTCCGTCATAAATTTTATTCATGACCATTCCGTTCAGCATCATCGTGCCATTTTCGCTGTCTAAACCGCGAACTCTAAATCGGGCTTGACCCCAATTGAAGGCGGCGGCTTGCATAAAAGCATCTTTTGAAGATTGTAAAAGTCCCGAAGTCATTTCTGAAGAACTATTGTCATCAGATAAATCGCTGTCTAATAATGTAATTAAAGCTGCAGGAATTTCATCAGAATAAATATCTTCTAATTGTAATATTCCGAGATATATAATCTGGCCAAAATTAGAATGAATTTTGAGCATTAAATCTTTACAGCCCTGACTGTGAATCAAAAGCAGTTGTTCGCCTTGTATAGAAGAATGAAATTCAAATTTGCCACTTTTAGAAGTAAGTTTTGTTATGGAAGAATTTTGAACACTTACCACAACATTCTCAAGGGGATTTTGTGTTTTAGAATCTACAACAACGCCTCTGAAAATTGTTTCCTGCCCAAGAGCAAGATTAAAAAACCATAAAATAAAAAAGACCGCGTATTTTTTTACCATTAAAAATGCCAATTTACTTTGAAAATTGTTTTCGGAAACTAATCCTTATTCAAAAGATAAAATTGGTTTTTTGGAAATGAGTATCGATCGTAAGACAAATAACTCAAGGTTCAAATGTATGTATAAAAATAATTAAAAAGAAAATAAATTCTTACAAATTTAAAATAGAGAATATAAAAGTCTCTCGTAAATCTTCTAATCGATGCTATTTGCAAAAAATAATTTTTTAAGCTGTTGTTCTAATTTTAGAAACCATAAAAGCGATCAGAACACCAAAGATTCCGATAAAAGCAAAAGAGAATTGAAGCCCGAAATTTTCAGCAACATGTCCAATTACCGGCGGACCCATTAAGAAACCAAGGAAACTTACGCTCGAAACAATTGTTAAAGCTTCACCGGGCGGAACTGTTGGGTTTTTTCCGGCCATACTGTAAACGGTAGGAACAATGGTGGCAACTCCTAAACCAACGGCCATAAAAGCAATGGTACACGGAATAATATAAGGAAGAAATACAGCGGTAAAAAGTCCGGCAGAAATCATAACGCCGCTTATTTGCATGACACGTTCACGACCAAATTTATTGATGAGTCCGTCGCCCAAAAAGCGTCCGCTGGCCATCATAATCATAAATGAAGTATAGCCCAAAATAACTAAAGGTCCCGGAGCCTGAACAATATCTTTAAAATAAACACCGCTCCAGTCGAACATAACGCCTTCGCTTGCCATACTGCAAAAACCAATTACGCCAAGCCAAATCAAAGCGCTATCCGGTTTTACAAATAACTTTTTACCTTCGGTTTTAGGTTTGATTTTTTCTTTGGCTCTCACCAAAAATTTAAAATTAAAGACAACCATTAATATGACAACAGCACCAACAATTAGAAAATGATGCAGTGGACTTAAATTTAAAGCTAGCATTCCTAAACCAACCAAAGCACCTGTAAATCCGGCAAAACTCCACATGCCGTGAAAAGACGACATGATTGTTTTTTTGAAAAGAACTTCGGTATAAACGCCTTGTGTGTTTACGGCAATGTTGGCTAAGTTTCCAAACAATCCAAACATGAATAATCCTAAGGATAATTGTAAAGCGGTTGTTGCCAAACCTAAGTTAGCAAGGCACAAAACGTACATTATTAAGGAGAAAACCAATATGCGGTGGCTTCCGAATTTGGTAACCATTTTTCCTGAAAAAGGCATAATAATTAATTGCCCCATTGGAAGCGCAAAAAGTATCGAACCCAAATCGCCTTCGGTTAAATGCAAGGCTGTTTTGATATCCGGAATCCTACTTGCCCAGGTTGCAAAACTCAAACCCATTCCAAAATAAAACATTCCCACAGCAATACGAATTCGGTTTAAATAAGAGGCTTTTGCTTCTCTAAAAACTTTCTTGATTTTTCCTTTGGTCTGAAAAAGTGATAATGGATTGAAGTCTATCAAAATAAATGCATTTTGGGATTATACTATAAAAGTACTAAAAAGCTACTTTATAGACTACCAAACCCGACTAGTTCCTGAATTTATAACGTTATTGTTTATAATTTTTTTTTAGGGACTGAGGTTCTGAGGTGCAAAGGGACAAAGGTTTTTTGTACAGGCGTACTTGTAGTACATCTTTTTTATGCCGATTTTATCCATCATAAAAAATAATGTAATTGTTGTAACACAGAGGCAAATAGCAACATTGCGTCTTTTTTATGCAAATATACAGGAAACCTTTGTCCCTTTGCACCTCAGAACCTTTGTCCCTTAAAACAAGCAAACTTCTACAAATTAATTGCTTTTCGTTGTGCATTACTTGCAATTGCGGCTTCAATAATCTGCATTACTTTTACGCCGTCCTGGGCTGTTACAGGTTCTGGCTTGTTGTTTGTAATAGAATCGTAAACGCCATCAAAAAATGAAAAATAATTTCCCTGAAGTGTTGGTATTCTTTCACGAACTAATTCTCCGTTAATTTCTGTGTGCAAAAGTCCCTGAAAGATTTCCGGTTCTGTTCCCCAGGATTCTAGATTTGGCTTTTTGCCGAGTTTCAATTCATCTTCCTGAACATCGCCGCGAGGTTTTAAGAAAGATCCTTTTTTACCGTGAATCGTATATGCAGGATTTGCTTCTCTCACAAAAAAACTGGCTTTTAAACGT
Source organism: Flavobacterium sp. LC2016-13 (assembly GCF_009707955.1). GTDB lineage: Bacteria > Bacteroidota > Bacteroidia > Flavobacteriales > Flavobacteriaceae > Flavobacterium. Next base: position 167,592 of record NZ_WMDQ01000005.1, read on the forward strand.
ACTCTGAAATCTTCATAAATTAATAATAAATCGATCCAGTCATCGACTAAAGAATTTTCTCTGGTGAAACGGATATCTGCAAAAACCGATTTTGGGGAACCAAACAAACAAACGGCCTGATCGATTAAATGCGGACCTAAATCTTTCAGGATTCCGGCACCATCATTTATGGTTTCTTTATGTGCTTTCGGGCTCAATAACGGATTGTATCTATCGAAATGAAATTCGGCTTCGACCAAATCTCCTAAAGTTCCTTCTTTGATTATTTTTTGAATGGTTTTAAAATCACTGTCCCATCTTCTGTTTTGAAAAACGGCTAATTTTAATCCTTTTTCTTTAGCAATTTTGGCTAATTCTTCGGCTTCGGCAACGGTTGTGGTAAAAGCTTTTTCGACAACGGCATGTTTGCCTCCTAAAAGTACTTTTTTTGCGTATTCGTAATGTGTGCCAACGGGCGTGTTTACAATTACTAATTCTACATCGTCTGCTAATAATTCGTCGATTGTAGGATAACTTTTTACGGTTGGATAATCTTCCTGAATTAGTTTTTTGCTTCTTTCCCAAGAACCTAATAATTCAAATCCTTCGTGAATGTCTAAAAATGGAGCGTGAAAAACTTTCCCCGACATTCCGTATGATAATAGTGCTGTTTTTATTTTTTTCATCTTTTATTTTTTATTTTTTGCCACAAATCATTTTGATTAAAATGATTTTTTTTAAGGTTTGCCACGAATTGCACGAATTTACACAAATCAGTACGCTTAAAATTAATTCGTGTAAATTCGTGCAATTCGTGGCGAAAAATAATCCTTTTAATCTGTGGCTATATTTCCTTAAATTTTAGCTCTTACATATTGGTTTGGCCATTGGGTTTCGTCGTTTAAGTCTTTGGCGAAATCTAAAGGCAAATTCGAGTTTCTTAAAGATTCTCTGGCGAACAAAATTAAATCGGCCTGACCTTTTTCTAAAATTTCTTCGGCTTGTTTTGCCTCGGTAATTAAACCAACTGCGCCTGTTAAAACCGAAGCTTCTTTTTTGATTTTCTCTGCAAACTGAACCTGATAACCTGGTTTTAATTCAATTTTTTGATGTGAAACCAATCCGCCGGATGAAACGTCGATTAAGTCAACTCCTTTTTCTTTTAAAATTGCCGAAAGTTTCACAGATTCTTCAGGATTCCATCCGCCTTCTGCCCAATCTGTTGCTGAAAGTCGAACGATTAAAGGCAAATCTGAAGGCCATTCTGATTGAACTGCTTCTACAACTTCTAATGTAAAACGGATTCTGTTTTCAAAACTTCCTCCATATTCGTCTGTTCTTGTATTTGTTAAAGGCGATAAAAACTGGTGTAATAAATAGCCGTGTGCTCCGTGAATTTCTACAACCTTATAACCCGCTTCTACAACTCTTTTTGTGGCTGTTTTAAAATCTGAAATCACTTTCTGGATTCCGTTTTTGTCTAAAGCTTCCGGAAGAAACGGCTCGTTATCGTGATATGCGATTGCACTTGGCGCAACGGTTTGCCATCCGCCCTGAGCGAAATCTAATTTTTTATTTCCTTCCCACGGAATCGAAACACTTGCTTTTCGACCTGCATGCGCCAATTGAATTCCGGGAATGGAGTTTTGTGAAACGATAAATTCGTTGATCGTTTTTAGTTTTTGAATGTGTTCGTCTTTCCAGATTCCAAGATCTGAAGGCGAAATTCTGGCTTCGGGCGAAACCGCTGTGGCTTCCTGAATGATTAATCCGGCGCCTCCGCTTGCACGGCTTCCTAAATGAACCAAATGCCAATCGTTTGCAAATCCGTCAACGGCAGAATACTGGCACATTGGCGAAATAACGATTCTGTTTTTGAAGGTAATTTTTTTTATAGTAAGAGGAGAAAATAATAATGAGGCCATAAATGTAACGTTAAACAGGTTTAAGCTACCTATTGAGTACGATAGCGTTGAAAAAGTAAAGTTAAGGCTTCTAACTAAAACTAGAAATCTAAATGTTTATTAATTAACAAACATTTAAAACCTTATGTATTATCTTGCACTATCAAATTAAAATAGAAACGTTACTTTTGTGCGTTAAATTACGAACTAAAAATACAAAATGGATATAGTTATCAAACTCTCTCAATTTCTATTGAGTTTATCTTTACTTATTATTCTTCACGAATTAGGACATTTTATTCCTGCTAAATTATTTAAAACAAGAGTCGAAAAATTCTACTTATTTTTTGATGTTAAATATTCTCTGTTAAAAAAGAAAATCGGTGAAACTGAATACGGAATTGGATGGCTGCCTTTGGGAGGTTATGTGAAAATTTCAGGAATGATTGACGAAAGTATGGACAAGGAACAACTGGCTTTGCCACCTCAACCTTGGGAATTTCGTACCAAACCGGCATGGCAACGTTTAATCATCATGTTGGGCGGTGTAACGGTAAACTTTATTCTGGCTTTTATTATATATATAGGAATGGCGTTTGCTTACGGCGATACTTATGTAGCCAATGCTGACTTGAAAGATGGTGTTTATATCGAAAATCCTGTTATGCTTAAAGCCGGATTTAGAACTGGTGATAAAATCATTTCTATTGATGGTAAAAAAGTAGAGAATTTCGACAATGATATGAACATGAATGTGATCATGTCTAAACATATTTTAATTGAAAGAAACGGACAACAACAAACCATCGATATTCCGAAGGATTTTGTTGACCAGTTATCTAAACATGAAAAAGGATTTCTTGTAGGGATCAGAATGCCTTTTGTTGTGGGTAAAATTTCAGAAGAATCTACAAATACAGCTTTAAAACCAAAAGATTTAATTTTGAGCCTTAATGGTCAGAAAATAAAATATTTTGATGAAGCAAAAGTTATTTTAGATGCCCATAAAGGAAAAACTATTCCTGCAGTTGTATTGCGTGACCTAAAAGAAACTCCTATTACTGTAAACGTTTCTAAAGACGGAAAACTGGGTATTGCTGTTGGTGGTTTAGACGTTAAATCTTTAGACAAATTAGGATACTATAAAATAAGCACAAAAGAATATACTTTCTTCGAATCTATTCCGGTTGGATTAGAAAAAGGAAAAGACCAATTAGTAGGTTACGGAAAACAATTGAAAATGATCTTTAATCCGGAAACAAAAGCATACAAACAAGTAGGTGGTTTTGCGGCGATTTTTAACATTTTTCCGAACACTTGGAGCTGGGAAACATTCTGGTCGATCACGGCTTTATTATCAATTATGCTTGGAGTTATGAATTTATTGCCAATTCCGGCGCTAGATGGTGGTCATGTTATGTTTTTATTATACGAAATAATTAGTGGCCGTAAACCAAGCGATAAATTCTTAGAGAACGCACAAATGGTTGGTTTCGTTCTACTTATAACACTGCTTTTGTTTGCTAACGGAAACGATATTTACAAGGCAATTGTAGGCAGGTAAAAATATTTAATAAAAAGTGTGAAAATATTTTTGGGAAATTAAAAATTCGACTATATTTGCACTCGCTAAAAAGAGCAACAACTTCCTCCTTAGCTCAGTTGGTTAGAGCATCTGACTGTTAATCAGAGGGTCCTTGGTTCGAGCCCAAGAGGGGGAGCAACTTTTTTTAGCAAACATATTTACCTTTAAGGTGATTCCTCCTTAGCTCAGTTGGTTAGAGCATCTGACTGTTAATCAGAGGGTCCTTGGTTCGAGCCCAAGAGGGGGAGCTTAAAAAAAGACGATCAAATGATCGTCTTTTTTTGTTTATACTGGTTTGTCATTTCGACTGAAAGGAGAAATCGCACTAGAAACTCTACAAAGATTGGTTATTTTGCTTGCAAATGATGGATTAAAATCCATCCCTACAATATAATCTGTTCCTCCGCAACTCTTAATCGATAATCTGTGTCATTCCGAGGAACGAGGAATCTCCGCAAGGAACTCTACAAAGATTGGCGATTATGATTACGGAGCTTCTAGTGTGATTTCTCCCTCCGGTCGAAATGACAAAAAAAGTTAACCCACAGTCTGTGTCATTTCGAGGAACGAGAAATCTTCGCAAGAAACTCGACAAAAACAAGCAAATTTCAAATACAACACAAAAAGTAAAACTTGCATTAAACCAAATGGAAAAAAGTAATAATTACCTGTGCGAAAAATTGTATTTTTGTTTAATACAATCGCAATTAACCAAAGCCACAAACACACAAAATTTGTATCACACAAATACAACCCCGTATTTTACGGCACCAATAATTTTCTCAGGAATTTTAAATATCTTTGAATTATGAGCACACTAGCAAAACCAAACCATATAGGGCGAAAAATTAGCCGCATTCGTGAACTTCGAGATATGAAACAAGAAGCATTAGCGCAAGCTTTAGGAACTAACCAACAGGCTATTTCTGCTATTGAAAACAGTGAAACTATAGATGAAGAAAAACTTAAAGCAATTGCTGAAGTTTTAGGCGTGTCTGTTGAAGGAATTAAAAATTTCTCTGAAGAAGCGGTTTTAAATATTATTGGAAATACAATTAATAATCATGACAATGCTTCTTCATTTAATTATGGTTGTACTTTTAATCCTCTTGATAAAGTTGTTGAACTTTATGAGCGTTTAGTTTTGGCTGAAAAAGAGAAAGTTGAATATTTAGAGAAGTTGTTGAAAGGGAAGTGAATTTTTTGAAAACCTATCATTAAATAAGAAAAAGATCTACCAAAATATATCTTTCTTATTAACATGATTTTTAGTTCTTTAGAAAGATTTTAAACCCTGAAACAAATAAAACTGATAAATATTTTATCCACTTATTATTGTCCAAAATCACTGCCAAATAATTTATTTTTAGGAGACAAAATTAAAATTGAATTCTCCTCAATATATTTTGGATCTACATGATCAATATCTCCAAATTTATCAGCCGTTAAAGTTCCTTCTTCATTTATTGTTGTGATGTATTGTATTTTTTTTCCAACATTTACAAAACCGTCAATAAATTCACAAACAGAAACAAAATGAGCTTTATCAACACCATCAAAAATACCATCATGAATTAAAAATCGCGGAAAGTTTTCTGTATTGATGATATTTGATATTAAAATTGACAAGTCATAAATTAAAGTTCTACCTTGGTTTTTCCCTTTTCCAAACATATCAGGTAAAGATATATCAATTTCGATTAAACTATCTTTCTTTAAATTTTGTGTAATGGAAAAACGAGAAAACTCATTATTACCTATATAAATTGCATTATATACATCATTAAAATTTTTATAAAAATCTGCAATAAGATTACTAATTGAATCTATATAATTTAATGATTCATTTTTTAGCTTATTAATTTCGGTTTCTATCTCGTTGAGCTCTCTTGTTAAATCAAATAAAACTTTCGTATTTGATTCTAATTCCGATAGTTTTGTTTTTTTATCACTTAAATTAAAAAAAGCTTCTGTTAAATCAGAAATAGCTTCTTTTGCTGATAAAAAATAAAACAGTTTTGTTCTTTTTTCCTCTAATTCTTTTAAAATCTCTTCTCTTTCTTTGATAAATTTTTTCAATCTATCAATTTCATTACTAATAAATTCTTTTCTTGAATTTGACAATTCATTTCTAAAGGCAATAGCTTCTTGTATTGTTTTCTTTATCTTAATAGACAAGTCTTCGGAAACTTGCTTATACATTGAAGTAATCCTTCTTATATTAACCTTTTCCGGCAATAAAAAGCTCTCTTCATAGGATTTAATCTTTTCCCTATCAACGAAACTTTGATACAAATTGCTCTTAATCGATTCAGTAAGTTTGTTTGCTTCAGTTTCAGCATCACTATATTGTTCGCCTAATTCAAACCTACTAATTGCTATTTCTAATTTATCAATTTCAACTTTAAGCCTATTTATTTCATTCTGAGTATCTTTAAGATTTTTTAAATCATATTTTTCTTCTGCATATCTTTTAATTTCAATTAAAGAGGTTTCCAATCCTTTTTGATCTGTTCTATATTTAAATAATTTAAAAGGTATCGAATTGTCTAAACCCAATAAATAAAAATGAAATATGTTTAATTGTACTTCTGATAGTTCTGAAATATATTTGATTGGATCTAAAAACTTAGCTTGTTTAAATTTTTGAATTTTTATATAAAAAGATATTAGTTGTCTAAACCATTTAATATTAAACTTACCAGGATAATTTTTTGTTTTAAAAATTAATACCGAAAAAACCTCTTTTAAATTATCAATTGAATATATCTTAATTTCATCACCAAATTTGCCAAATTCTGCTATGTTTGGATTTTCAACATTCCTCTTGACAATATATTTAATTTCATTAATAGAAAACTCCAAAACAATATCAAAACCAAGCATTAAATGTTTTGCTGCAAATAACCTAGGATTATGATTTTTTTGGTAAGAAGATAACAAGCAAAAATCTATTAAATCTAAAAAAGTAGATTTCCCAATACTATTTAAAGAATCCTTAGGACTTTGCTCTTCTTTTTGACCATAAATGATATTTAGTCCATTCCTGAACTCAGTCGTTGGAAAAAGGCCTTCTGGCTCAGAATAAATTTTTTCTAAATACATTTAGTGACTTTGTTATCTGTAAAAGTTATTGCTTCAATTAACCATAAAAAAGTTAAAGCATCAAATAAATATTCTAAGGTGACATTTTTCTCGTTTTTTAATTTCTGAAAAATTTCCTCAGGAGTGTAACTGTCTTTCTTTAAAAAATACAGAATATCAGCTCCTAACACTAAAATGTTATTGCTTAAATCTTGATGTTTAGTTGGTAATAACATAATTATAAATCTGCAAAAAGATCCAGTTGCTCATTTGATTCATCTACTGTTTTTTCAAATATAGTACAATCATCAAAGAAAAAAAGTACAATTGATTGGGCAATACTCACATAAGTAGGATTTTTTATACTACTTGGAGGCATAAATATATCTGCTAAATTTTTCAAAATTTCTATTGGTTTCATTTCAGATCGTTTCAAATCAAAATATTTACTTGAAACATAGAAATGAATCGATTGTTGATCATCTTCATTTAGAGCCTGAAAAGATTTTTCAACACTATGTATTTTAGAATATAAATTAGTAAAATATTGTTTTACCTCAACAATTTCATCTTTTTCACAAAAATTAATACTAATCTTTTTTACTATATGTATAAGCCTATCTGATGTAAATGCTTTTTTGCTTTCATCTAAATCTAGACATTTTGCTTCTTTAATTACAAAATCAAATATTTCATTTATTACTCCAAGTTCAACTTCTTGGTTAATTGCCTGCATTTGAAATATATTATTAACATCTCTATTTGCAACAATATTATTTCTGCCTGTAACAGAGTTCTTTTTCATCTCTTAATATTAGAATCTCTTCCTGAAACAACATTATCGTTTCCTTTTATTGTATTGTTCTTTTCCTTTTTGCTTTTCTTCATATTTATACTTTTATCAATTTTGTTTACTTTATTGTAAACTAAAATCGATACTATAAATGACAGTATAGTTGCAAATGCCGCGATAATATTAAGTATATCCATTTATAAAAATAATTTATTTATAACTCATTTAACAAAATGTAAAATTTCCTTAATTACTCAAATGTATTAGCAATTAAAAAACAATAAATATAGGTTTTTTTGTGCAAAAAACATTGTATCTATTTTGTAAAAAAAAAGCGCCACAATTACTTGTGGCGCTTTTTCATATCATTAAAGAAAAAATCTATTTTAAACCCCTAACTTCTTAGCAATTTCAGTAGGAATTCCACCTTTATTTACCATTAAAGCAGTCGTTTTATATTTTACGAAATTTTTGGTTACAAACAAGAAACCTTTGTAGTCGTTTGTTTCTCCCCACGAATTTTTTACGATGTAATATTCTCTTCCCGTTTGATCTTTTGCAAGACCAATAATGTGCATTCCGTGGTCGTCTGTAGTTGTGTAATTGTCAAACGCAGCCTGACGCATTTCTGGCGTAATTTCCGGTTCTGGTTTTGGTCCGTTAAACATGTCTGCTTTTTCTTCAGCTGTCATGTCGTCGAATTTTTTTGTTGGAACATAAGCTACACCATTTTTCCAGCTAAAGCTTTTTTCACTTACGTCTGTCGCCCACGCTACAGTATATCCTTTTTTCAAAGCATTGTCGATAACATCTGTCATGTCGTTTACTTTTACATTGTAAACCTGATCAAACGACCAGTTGTCCGGAACCATCATGGTTGTTTTTTGGTAATAAGGCGATGTTGTAAACGATGACATTTCGATATAATCGTCAGGATTAATTCCTACTACTTCTTTAGCAAACGATTGTGGCGTGTAATTTTTTCCTTTGTATGTAAAGTTTTCCGGCACTTTTCCTAAATACGAATCGATAACGGCAGCATACGCTTTTTGCCAGTTTGGCGTTAATTCTCCATTTGGGTTTTTAACCACAGCAGCCAAAACACCTTCGATAAGCGCTGACATTTCGCCAAATTTATTTTTATCAGTTCCGTAGTTTAATCCTGTGTAAACTTCTCTTGGTACAGTTCCGTATTTTTTATACATATTAATTACGTCATGCAGCGCACCTCCGTCACCCAAAGTAACAGCGCCATGCATACGCACATAATTAATTCCTTTTTCTACATAAACGTTTCTTGCTGAGTAAATCTGAGATAATTCTACAGGCTGTTTTCCTAAACGAATCATTTCTGACTCTAAAAATGAGTTTGTAGAATAACTCCAACATGTTCCGGAAGAACCTTGTGTTTTTACCGAAGTTGTACCAAGGTTTATTTGCTCTGTGAATTTAAAGTTCTCTTTACTTTTATCACTTGCATTCAGCTTTAGCGAATTCACTAAAATGTCCTGTGCGAAACAGCCGCTAACACCAACCAAAAAAGCAGATGCAACGAAAACTGATTTCATCGTAATTTTATACATAATCAATGATTTAAATAGTTGACTAATTAGTAGCCGCTCCTTTATATTTGTTACAAATCAATTAAATAATAAATAAAAATACTAACTATTTGCCGTTAATAATTACATAATGTTTTTATTAATCGATATAACCTTACAAAATATGCAATACTTTATTAATATCTGTAACGAAAATTCAATCGTGAATCATTATTTGCCAAATAAGTATTATTTTGGTTGCTTAAATGCCACACAATCCATCTGAAATGTACGAACTTCAAAAAGAGAAATACTTAGGCAATACCAAAAGTATCTTTAACAATACGCAGGGAATTGCTGTTGTAGAAACGGAGTATCACAATAAGGTTTACGAAGGCTGGCATTCGCACAATAATGCGCATATTACACTTTTTTTGAAAGGCGGAACTTCTGAGAAACGAAAAAACTTTAGCGAAGTTGTTGGTCCGGGTTCGTTATTATTTTACCATAGTGATGAATTGCACCTAAATCACAATACGCTTTTTCCATCTAAAAATATCAATATCGAAATTGAGGAAAACTTGCTGAAAGAACTTCAGATTAGTGAAGCTGTTATCGAAAAATCGATTCAAAATGCAACACTTACGAAATTTTTAATCCTGAAAATTTTTAAGGAAAGTTTGGTTGCCGATGCTTTTTCGGGCGATACAATCAATATGTTATTTGCTCAATTATCGAACACAAACAGTCATTTAGAACGATTTGAAAAGAGTCCGTTTTGGGTAAAAAGTTTAAACGAATTATTGAATGATTGTTGGAATGAAAACCCGAATTTGCAGGATTTGGCACAGGTTTTAAACCTAAATCCGATTACAATATCAAAGCATTTTCCCAAATATTTCGGTTGTACTTTGGGCGAATATATGCGCCGAATCAAAATAAATCGTTCGCTTTCGCTAATAGAATCCAACAAAAGTAATTTGACAGAAATTGGGTTTCAGTGTGGTTTTGCAGATCAGAGTCATTTTATCAGAACTTTTAAAAATCAAACCGGATTTTTACCTAAACAATTTCAAAAATTATAAGACAGGCAAATTTCATTCTATTTTTTGGTTTTGCGACAACCTAAATTTGTTTCAGATTAATACTTAAACAAAATCAAAATGGAAGTCCTGACTACAAAACAAAAAATATTTAATTCCCCAGTAATCAAAATTCTTCTTGCCTTACTGGTTTTTATGGCTGTTGTTATTATCGGACAGCAAATTGCTTCAAAATTACTTGCCTTAACATCTCTTGATAAAGATTACAGAAATCTTCTAAAAGGTTTTTTTGTTTCGGCATCCTGCATTTTGAGCTACATTGTTTTCTTTAAAAAGTATGATAAAAGAGTGGTAACAGAATTTGCCACAAAAGGACTTGTTAAAAATCTTTTCATCGGGGCTGCGATTGGTTTTGTTTTGCAATCCTTAACAATTTTAGTAATTTACCTTAACGGAAGTTATAGTGTTGTAAAAATCAATCCCATTTCATTTATCCTGATACCATTTGCTATTATGTTTACGGTAGCCATTATCGAAGAAATTTTGGTACGCGGTATTATATTTAGAATTATGGAGGAAAAACTGGGAAGCTATATTGCGCTGACTTTTTCTGCAGTTCTGTTTGGAGTTCTTCATTTGGCAAATCCTAACGGCACTTTAATTTCGGGAATATGCATCACTACAGCAGGCTTTTTATTTGGAGCTATTTTTATTTATAGCCGTAATTTATGGATTCCGATTGCTTTGCATTTTGCATGGAATTTTACACAATCAGGAATTTTTGGAGCTATCACATCTGGAAACGAAAAAACAAATAGCTTAATAGAAGCCAAAATACAAGGTCCGGAGTTTATTACCGGTGGAGCATTTGGTCCTGAAGGATCGATACAAGCAATTATTTTTTGTGCATTTGCAACCGTTTTATTATTGGTTTTGATTCATAAAGAAAATAAAATCATTAAACCATATTGGAAAAACGATAAAAAAGTTTTAGCTGCCAATTTCACGAATTAACACAAATCAGTTCGAATTCCCGATACCAATTATCGGGAATTTTTATTTTATTTTTCACAATTAATAATTATCTCATCCAATTACTTCCAAATACAATATAATACGCCCATTCTTCGGGACCTTTTGCAACATCGACACCCATTCTTAATTTGAATTTTCGGGCTAATAAATACCTGAAACCGGTTCCGTAACTGTAAACTACAGGTTTGGCAAAAGCTTTGTCCCAATCGTTAAATGCACTTGCTAAGCCGCCGTAACCCATAAGACTCCATCTTCTGTATAAATCCCATCGCAATTCAGCTTCGGTAACGATGCTTGTTTTTCCCTGATATCTTGCTGCGGGAATTCCTCTTAAGTTGATTCCCGGCAAAAGATAAAAAGGCGGACTCCCAAACGCCTGCTCTCCTTCTACCCTAAGCCCGCCAATTAATTTTTTTGTTAAGGGATAAAATCCTATTGCCGATAAATTGACGCGCCAGGCATCATAATCGCTCCCAATTGCATTATCTGACCAAAAAAAGTCTGACTGAAGCCGTATTCCTTTATCTGGTGTAAATATATTGTCGCGCCCGTCAAACTGAATTGCAGCTCCTAGCTGACTTATGGTGCTTTTAATATCTTTTGGCTGTACAAATGGCGGCGGAAGATCAACATCGGGCAGGTTTATTTTTGAGTTTAAAAAGAGATATTGTGGGCCTGCGCTCCATTTTGCATTTCGAAATTGTTTGAGCCATTGTGTATAAAAAATAGTCGATCTAAAATTGAGTTTAAATTCCTGATCTTTTGCGTTTGGGATATTATTGGCGTAAAATGATAAATTCATATCGCCATAACCAGCCATAACACGGTATAAAATTCTGGAATCCACTAAGGTTCCAGACCGAAAAGCACCAGCCATCCAGCTTTTATTTTCGGTATACATACCAATTCCTCCCGTTATATCTGGATTTATAAAACGTTTTTTACCATTTTCATCTACAACCGGCGGACGTTTTTTAAGAAAAACCGGAACGATTGCGCCGCCAATTCCGCCCAAAGCAGGTTCTGTAATAACGGTTGGAATTACAATAAAACCGTGTGCATAAATGATATAATCGCTTAAATCGAAAGCTCCGTCAAGAGAATCTTTGGTCGTAATATGAATTTTTTGCGCTATTGTTGTTTGAAATGACAAAAAGAACACTACAAACATAAAAACTATTCTTTGAATTAATTTTTTGTTTTTTACGATAGAACCTGAAGATGCATTTCTCATTTAAACTAATTTAAGATTTATCTTATTCAGCAAAAACATCAATTTTGAAGTACTTCAAAAGCTAGTCTTTTATTTCTTTTGCAAGGCTAAACACATGTGCCAGCGTAAGGAAAAAGGTGTTTCCCTGAAAACGGTTTACGGCTTCAAATTCAGAAACCCAGCGTAATCCCGCAGAAGTTTTAGAACCTATATGAAAATAATTTACCTCAGCTCCAATTCCTGCAATTCTGTCTTTTGTAGGTTCAAGAACAAAATTACCAACCGGGATTTTATCGTTTGATACTTTACCTTGCAAATAATAAATTACGCCGGCATTTAATATTCCTTTTAGTCCTGTTTTTTCTGCATTCTTCAAATAAAAAGTTTTTCCCAAGCCTCCTTCAAAACTTAAAATGTCTCCGGTTTTTATATCAGTATCTTTCTTTTTACTGTTTATTTCATACGCCGCCAATACCGAAAAATGAAATGTTTTTTTATCGTTGAAGAATACGGTTGTTCCTGCTGAAAATTCATTCATAAACATACCTAAACCTGCATTGTCTGAAGCTCCTGCCGTAAATTTTCCGGTTGGGAGATATAATGAATAACCAACAACAAAATCGGCTCTTTTATTATGCCAGCCCAATTGTATGGGTTGTATAAACATATCTGTAAAGGCAAGTGAATTTTTGGCATCAATAGAATTTCCCTGAATGGTGTTAGATGCAAAAGCCAATAAAATAGTCGCGCCATAGTTAGCGCCCAAAATTTTAAAGTCGCTTACATACGAGGCTCCAACTCCTGTTATAAACATTGTAATATCAGGATTTCCTATTGATTTATCTCCGTTTTCATCGCGTAAAGAACCAGCATCATAAAGATAACCCGGTACATATACGCTTAAAGTATTGGCCGGCGTTTGCGTTCCTGATTGTAAACCCATTGCGCCTAATATGTGTCCTCCTTTTAGCTGAGCATTACTAAAAAAGGAAAGAAATAAAAACAATGTTGTTGTTATTAATCTTATGGTTTGTTTTGGTGTACTATATTCGATTTTCATAACTATATTTTAAAAATTGCGATTTCGCAATTACTATTGACATTTGATTTTTTTTGGTTTTGACTTATTTTAAACCGTAAGTGTTGGTTTGTTTGAATTGATCCGAATTACTTTAAAATATTCTGAAGGTGATTTTCCGGTGTGTTTTATAAAAGCTCTAAAACAAGTGGTTCGTGATTTAAATCCGGATCCCCATGCCATTCCTTCAAGCGACAGATCTTTCCATTTTGGATCGTTTATTTTGTCTTTAAAATATTCTATCCTTTTTAAATTCACATAATCCTGAAAATGAAGGTTAAATTCTGAGTTGATTAAATTAGAAAGATGATGTACTGATATTCCTGTTTCTTCTGATAAATCACGAATTACAAAATCCTTCTTCAAAAAAAGTTTTTTGGTTATAAAAACAACTTCCAGTTTGGCGAGATATTCTTGTTTTTTATCTGGTGTTAATTCTTTAACGATGGGCAGAATATTTCTGGTTTCTTTTGTTTTTATAACTATAGAATCTTCTTCTATATCTGAAACATTAATAGTGGTTTCTACCGGATCATAAAAAAGTTGTGGTTTAAAATACAGCCATGCTACCGTAAAAATCAAAACTGAAGAAATCATAATATAACAGGAGAAATCGAGCGTATCTAATCCGTTCGTTAAAAAATAATGCACGAAAAGGGTCGAAAACAAAAACAAAATCACCAGGTTATAAATTCTTATCCAGCCTAAAATTTTTATTTTATGAAATTGATTTCCTTTGATTTTTTTTATGTCATAATTTAAAACCATCATTGTTTGGCAAAAAGCATATATTAACCAAACACTTAAACTTAACATAGAAAAAGGGTTATTGATTTTTACTGAAAGGTAATCGAAGAATCGAAAATCAGTAAAATTTCCAATCCAGGCCATAAAGGTTAAACTAAAGTATATCGCAAAGGGTACGAAATGCAGGTAGTCATGCTTTTTAAATGTTTTATCTTCAAACAAAACTTTTCTCACGTATAAAAAAGCGCTGGGAGCTACCAGAAAAATAAAAGACTTTGTTACGATAAACATATCGGGAAAATTTTTTAAAATGTTTGCCGACAAATAAAAATTGTAAATGCTTACAACGGTCAGACTAAACAGGAATAATCCTAAAAAAAAGCATTTTGAAAATTTTTTTTTTGAAAAGAGAACCATAAAAGATGTTGCTAAACCAATAAAGGTTGCAATAAAAAAGAATAGGGAAAGTATTATATCTATCATGGTTTTTGGTTTAATTATTTTAAACGGATTCTCTTTTCAAATAATTTGAAAATGGGGATGTCAGAATTGTATAAAGGCTTATACTTATCCGTAAAACGGATAAGTACAAATGCCTTCATTGAAAGTTTATGGCTTTTTCTTTTTGTACGAGGCTATTTTTTTTCTAAGCCAGGAGGGAAACCTTCAAGTATTTTTTTAATTGAATTGGCAATAAATTCTTCAGGATTGTCCGGTTTGCTGTCAATTTGTGCATTACCGATTCCTTGCCAAACTAATTTTTGTGATTTTGTAGATACAATATCAATTACCAATGAACCATCAACATAGTCATAAGTATTAAATGTTGTTGTAGCGCCGCCCATCATTGCGCCGCCGCCCCAATATCCGTATGGACGATACATTCCTCCATAACCATAAAAATCAGAGTTTGCGGTTACTGACTGCTTATTTTTTAAAATAGATACAGCATTTACTTTTAAGTCAGGATTACTTGATTCTGTAAAGCCTTTGGCAATCATTTCTGATCGAATTGCTTTTGTAACCCGTTCAACATTTAATTGATTAACCTGCCCTTCCTGTGCTTTTAAATCATAAACAGCAAAGGTTTTGAATTCACTAAAATTGGCTGAATGGTCATAATCACTAGTAACTTTCACAGTAGGAGAACAGCTGTAAATAAAGCCCAGAAATAATAGTGGGATTATGCGAAGAGTGTTTCTTTTCTTGTTCATTTTGCGATGTTTAAATTATTATTAATAGAGTGAAACTTCAACTTATTAAAAAATAAATTTCTTCAAAATTGGCATGAACTGAGGAAAATAATTCCACTAGGCTTATAATTAATATAACTTACTGCAAAACAACAAATTACATCGAAACAAAGATAATTTATTTTCTTGAATTAACCGAATAATCATAAAAATAAATAATTTTTTAAAAGTATAAACCTACAAAACGAAATATAATTTGTAAAAATATATTTATGTGCATTTTATATTTTGTAATTATTTATTTATAAAAAAATATTAAAAAATCATTATAATATTTGCAATCTTCCTTCTTTGATTGCCTTCAACATTGTGTTATAATCAGCTTCATTTTGTGCTGTGTATGCAATAGAAAACTTCGCTATTGCATTTGCAAACTCATCGCTATTTCCCATATATCCGGATAATAACGAAGCATCTCCAGAACGTGCGTGTGCTCTTGCCAGCGCCCATCCGCAGGCTTTTGCATAGTCGATAATATTTTTAGGTTTCATAATTTCAAGAACCGGTTTTACTTTTGCATCCCGAAGCTGGCGGATATAAAAAAACTTATTCTGACTATCATTGGTCCATCCTAAAAACATGTCTGACGCTGATTGCATTAGTTTTTGTCCCATTACAATTCTTTCGCCCTGATTACTATACTTATTTTCAACTTTTACATTCGATTCTAAAACACTTTTTCTTGCTTCTTTAAATTGCAAAAAAATGGGTTCGCCCGTTGCCGACATCAGCAAACTAACGCCACAAATAGTCCCTACACTTCCTACACCTACCACCTTAATCGCCAAATCGTGTAATGAATATCGCTTTAAAAGCACTTTTTTATCATCAGATAATGATTCTATATAACGTTCATGAACAATTTGAGCTTCTTTCAAAATTCGCTCACCTAGTTCACCTGTTGGATGATAAATGAGAGGAGGTTCATCTTTTATTCGGGCTCGCGAACCTTCCTGATAAGTCATTTTTGCAAATTCTTTTTCATGCGCTGTATATTCCGCTGCTTTTTTAATTCGCTTTTGCTGAAACGATTTTAGTTCCTCATCTTCTCCCATTTCAATAAGTTCTGCCAGATCAATATCAGCATACCAAATTTGAAGGGCAGATAATTTGCTATATTCCAGCATATGCCTTTTGTAACTGTCAGCCACATGCCATGCAAATTCTTTACAGGTTTTATCCGAAAATTTTCTCCATTTTCCAGCAATAGAAAAACTTGCGGCCAGTCTTTTTAAATCCCATTCCCACGGACCCGGAAATGTTTCATCAAAATCATTAATATCAAAAACCAACTTACGCTCAGGAGTTGCAAATCCTCCAAAATTCATTAAATGACAATCGCCACAAAGCTGAAGATAAATTCCTGTATTGGGCGTTTGTGCCAAATCTGCCGCCATAATTGCTGCTGCGCCTCTAAAAAACGAAAACGGCGACTCCATCATTCTGCTATATCGTATTGGCAGCAAACTTTCTACTCTTCCAACACTCGTTTCAATCAAAATAGCCACCGGATCTTTTCTGTTTTCGAACGATTTCCATTCTTCATGAACAGATCTGGGCATAATTTTTCTAATCGCAACACCTTTTTCAAAACGTTCTGCTTTTGAAGCTATCGGATCAAATACTATCTCACTTTTATTTTCAATTTTGTCAAACATACCTGCTTTTACTTTACTTCTTCCAAATCACCCATTTTCCAGGATTTCTCGAAAAATTCTTTTTCGGGTCCATAAAAACGAGCTAATAATTCGAATTTTCGTTTTGAATCCGTTGGCAACCAGTTAGATTCTTTTCCTGAAGGCGCTTTTGCACCAAAGTAAATATCTACAAAACCATCGCTGTTTTTTTGAAGTCCGGGAGTAGTTGAACCACGCCCGGCATATTTCATATTTAAAATAAGAGCGTGTGTTTCGCGGTCATAAGCGGTTAGAATTGGTACACAAAGCCAAACAACTCATTATTATAATTGATAAAATTTTTGACTTTATATCGTATTTTTTTATGATAAATAAAATTCTAAACAATTTATGATCCTGGAAAAACGAATGCCAAAACAGCTCTCAAACCCCAATCAGGTCTAATTTCATGCGGACCAACAATTGGTATTAATGGCATAATTGCAAACTGAACCACCTGATCTCCTAATTTGGTCACAGCTCCAATACTTGGACTGATGGTAATCTGGGTTGTCTTACCTTCCCAATTTTGAGTGATTTCTGAACTTATACCTAAACTGGCACCGCTTTTATAACTATGAGAAAGAAATATCTGTGTGTAAAACTGACTAAAATCTACACGGTCTTTATTTCCTGCAACTGACCAGATTTGATTGGCGATAAAACCTATCGAAAGCCCTTTTCCCTGATGCATTACTAATGCACTTGGACCAACTCCAAATTTCTCTGTTCCCAGAAAATCATCTGTAGCGGTTGGAATCAAAAATGCAGGTCCAATTCCTAAAATAAGTCCTTTTGTTTTAGGAGCAAAAAAAGCCGTAACTGTTGCATCGCTTAATCCAAATTGATGTGTGTTTTCACCTGTAATATCTCTTTGATCTACTACCGGCAATATGTAACGGGTAATTAAATTTAGATTTTCTGTTAATTTAAAAGGAATTACCGGCTGTATATTTATGGTGTATTTTGATCCGTTAAAAGGCCCGATGCCATAATTTAAATTATTCTGCAAAGGCACACTAATTAAACTTGCAACCGGGTTTGCCAATTTATCGGCTAATTCCTGAGCACTTGCACTTGTTTTTTGTTCGTCCTGCGCAAAAATCATAAAATTCGAAAGGAAAAAAAATGCAACGAATAGCCATTTGAGATAAATATTTAATCTTGTATTTTTCATAATTATTCCATTTAAAGGTTTTAATCATTTCTAAAATCAAAATGAAACAATTTTTAAAAGCTAAAAACTGTTTCATTTCATACTAACTAATTCAAAATCATTTATCTGCAAAAACTTTTTTCCAATCGTCTTTTATGCTTACTACATGCCATTTATTTTTTGAAGCAGTATTTAATGACAGGTTATCTTTTTCCTGATAACTATATTCTCTAATAGAATCGTTGTGGTTTACCAGCAATTGAAATGATGGATATTTATTACCCTGAGAATATTTTAGCATGGCAATATCTCCGGCGCCACCCTCGTTTCCGCAGGCAAAAACAGGTCTTTGTCCAATGTGTAATTGTATGCCGACTGGTTTTTCTTCCTTATCATTAAAATGATCTAAAGCAGGCAGTCTTTGTACTGCATTTTTAGCATCATCATATTTGTATTTGAAAGAAGTTCCCACAACCTGATCTTTTGGAATTCCGTAAAAATCCTGAGATATTGCACGTACAACTTCAATTGTACCGCCTGTTACGATGTAAGTTTTAAATCCGTTGGCACGGAGATAATTCAGCAACTCAAGTTGTGGCTGATATCGTATTTGTTTTACAGGGATATTTTTTCCCGGATATTGCGCTCCTTTAAAAAAATCATTTACTGACTTTTCAAATTCATCTTCGGTCATTCCGGTATGAGTTGCTCCAACAAGTTCCATAAGTGCTTTGTCTCCTCCTTTTGCAAAAAAAGTTTTATCTTTTTCTATCACGGCTTTAAAAGGCTGTTTTTGAGCTAAAGCAGGATTTGCTTCGACCATTTTTTTTACCTGATAAAAAGCAAATAGTTCCTGAACATAAGGTTTTTCAGCCCATAATGTTCCGTCATTATCAAAAGTAGCTATTCTGTTTTCTATCGGAATAAAATCCGGAGTTCCTTCTGTTGTTACTTTTTTTACATAAGCAATAATGTCGGTTTTCAAGGCTCCATCATTCCAGCTTGGTAACGGATCTCCGCTATTTGCAACAACTGTTGTACTATCTTTAGGATTTATTGTTGTAGCTGTTTCGGCTTTTTTACATGAAACCAGTAAAAATAAAAATACAGACAACATATATATTTTTCTATACATGGTATTGATTTTTAAATTAACAGAGCTTGAAGTATGGGAGATTCAAGCTCTATTTTTTTATTTTGCTATTTTTTCTTTGAAGATTGTACGTCACTTTGTATTGCTTTTTGCAACTTTATTTGCTCAAGTGTTTCTTCCATAATCGTTACAGGAGAGAAACTTGGCGGGATTGAACGAGGAGGGTATTCTTTGAATGTTTCTGCAAACTTCATCACTTCAACATTCATTCCGTAAACAGTACCAATGTGATTAACGATCCAGTCCCAATAAGTATTAGAAGTAAAATCAGCTCTTTCGTAAGGGTCCTGATACAGATTAAATATTTTTTGTAAACGTAACTTAACAAACGGTTCTGCCCAAAGTCCCATTGTTCCTGCCATACGCTGTTCAGCAAAAACGTATTTGTAATCACCTAAACGCATACCTACAAGCAAACCATCATCATCAGAATAAAAGAATCTATCTCTGGCACTTTTTGGTGTTTTACCTTCTAAAAATGTAGATTGATCGTAGCCGTCTAAGTGTACTTTATAAGTATTTCCGTTTGCTTTATATCCTTTTAATAACTTGTTTGTAATATCTGGTTCTCCTGCAATAGACACTAAAGTTGGAAACCAATCGTTATGGCTCATCATTTCATTAGTTATCTGACCTGGTTTGATTACACCTGGCCAGCGTACCATACAAGGAACTCTAAAAGCACCTTCCCAATTGGTGTTTTTTTCTGAACGGAAAGAAGTCATTCCTCCATCTGGCCATGTATTCATGTGCGGTCCATTATCCGTAGAATAAACTACTAATGTATTATCGGCAATTCCTAAATCATCTAATACTTTTAAAAGTTGTCCTACCGTTAAATCATGTTCTATCATACCGTCCATATATTCACTGTCTCCATGTGTATACTTACCGCGGTTTTCAGCTCTTACATGCGTACGCAAGTGCATACGGGTGCCATTCCACCATACGAAAAATGGCTTCCCGGCAGCATTTTGTCTTTTGATAAAATCAATAGCTGCTGCAGATGTTTCATCATCGATAGTTTCCATTCTTTTTTTAGTAAGAGCTCCTGTATCTTCAATTTTTTGTTTTCCGGTTTTTCCAAAGCGAGCATCAGTTATCGTAGGATCATCAACATTTGTCGCAGTACATTTTAAAACTCCTCTAGGTCCAAATTTTGCCAAATATGCGGGATCTTTTGGATAATCCGGCAATTCTGGTTCTTCTTCAGCATTTAAATGATATAGATTCCCGAAAAATTCATCAAAACCATTTACAGTAGGTAAACTTTCGTTACGGTCGCCTAAGTGGTTTTTACCAAATTGACCTGTAGCGTAACCTAAAGACTTAAGAACACCGGCAATTGTAGGGTCTAGCTGACTCATTCCCATTGGTGCGCCAGGAAAACCTACTTTAGTCAAACCTGTACGAATTCCGTGTTGTCCAGTAATAAAAGCAGCACGGCCTGCTGTACAACTTTGTTCTGCATAATAGTGTAAAAAACGTATTCCTTCATTTCCTACACGATCAATATTAGGAGTCATATATCCCATCAGTCCATCACTATACGCACTAACATTTGTTGTTCCTATATCATCGCCCCAAATTATTAAAACATTAGGCTTTTTAGTATTTTGAGCCTCCACTTGAAAACCTGGGAAAAATACTAATGCAAAAAGTAAAATCGCATTTTTAAATCCATTTTTAAGTTTACTTTGTTTCATGGTAATAAAATTTGTTAATAATTCTATTTGTTTGTATAAAATTTGATTCTTAAAAACAGATTAACATGTGCGATAATTATTAAAATAAATTTGATTGCTTATTATCAAATATTTCAAAAAAACCTTACATTTTTTTAAGAACCTCAAAATTAGCTATTTAAGAATGTAACAATTGTAATTATTTACCTTGATGTCGTTCCATTTTATAAAATGAAACGTTAAAATGCTATAGTTTGCGCATTCTATTTCTTTTAGAACTTTCGCTTTATAATTTTTAAATACTTGTTTAAGGATTTTGTATTTTAAAAAAACACTTTAACATTACTTCCTTTTTGGGTATTGTTTTAGTGAAAATTGTTTTTGCGGATGAAGTTATTACAAGCAAAAAAGCCATCAAAATAATTTGATGGCTTTTTTTATGTGGTAATCTTTATAAAAAGAAAACTATTCTATTTCAGAAACTCTCATGGTATTTACCATTCCTTTATCTTTAATTGGCATTGCTGCAAGGTTAATTAAATAATCTCCTTTTACAACAAATCCTTTTTCTCTTGCAATTTCGTTAACGTCTGTTACAGTATCATCTGTACTTTCATCTTTATCGTAGAAGTATGATTTTACTCCCCATAATAAATTTAATTGTGTTAAGATTCTTCTGTTTGAAGTAAATACTAAAATATGTGCCGATGGTCTCCAAGCTGAAATTTGAAAAGCTGTATATCCGCTATTTGTCAAAGTACAAATTGCTTTTGCTTTAATTTCATTTGCCAATAAAGCTGCCTGGTGACAAACTGTTTTAGTAACAAAACGTTTTGTTTTAATTTGTGGTGTATTTTGTGGAACCTGAATAAGCGGAGAATCTTCAACAGCCTCACAAATTTGAGTCATTCTCTGAATTACTTGTACAGGATAATTTCCTGTAGCAGTTTCTCCAGACAACATTACCGCATCAGCTCCATCCATTACAGAGTTTGCAACGTCGTTAACTTCAGCTCTTGTTGGCGTTAAACTTGTAATCATTGTTTCCATCATTTGAGTCGCAACGATAACAGGAATTCTAGCCGTTTTAGCTCTGCGAATCAAGTCTTTTTGTACTAATGGTACTTCGTGTGCAGGAAGTTCAACTCCTAAATCTCCACGAGCAACCATTAAACCATCGCAATATGCTATAATTTTATCTATGTTCTCAAGAGCTTCAGGCATTTCAATTTTAGCAACAATTGGAATTTTATATTCTGAATGCTTAGCGATTAATTCTTGTAAGTCTTGTAAATCGCGAGGTGTTTTTACAAACGAAAGGGCGATCCAGTCTACTTTTTGTTCAATAGCAAAAATTGCATCTGCAATATCTTTTTCAGTTAAAGCCGGTAAAGAAATTTTAGTGTTTGGAAGATTAACCCCTTTTTTAGATTTTAATTCTCCACCTTGAATTACTACTGCTGTAACTTCTGTTTTTTTATCAGTTGTAAGAATTTCAAAAATAAGTTTACCATCATCAAGCAAAATACGCTCCCCCGGATTAACATCATTTGGGAAGTTTTGATATTTCATGAACACTTTTTGTGCTGTTCCGATAATATCTTCAGCAGTTGTAAAAGTGATTACATCACCATCATTTACTACTGTTCCTTCTTCCATTACTCCAACTCTAAGTTTTGGTCCCTGTAAATCTCCAAGGATTGCAGTTGTATAACCAAACTCTTCGTTTAAGCCTCTAATAATATTAATTTTATCTTTTACTCCTTCGTAATCAGCATGCGAAAAATTGACTCTAAACACATTAACCCCTGCCTCGATCATATCCTTGATAATCTCTCTCGTACTACATGCAGGTCCAAGTGTAGCTACAATTTTGGTTTTTTTGTTTGTTTTTAGCATTTTTTTTAAAAAATTAGATTGTTTTTTGATTTTATTTTATCAGTATCTAAGGCATATATAGCCGCAATACTCTCTATTGTATTTAATTTTTGCTGAATTGCTGAAAAATCAAGAGCCTCTTCGCTATTGTCTATTTTCAGGAAAAAATCTACTTTTTTGAATTCAGGAAGTAAATGAATTGTTGTTGAAACCTCACTTGTCTCATTGGAAAACAAATCTTGAGAATCATTTTTACTCGCTGAAATGATCTCATTTTTATTCTGAATCAAATTCCATGAAACTGCTTTTTCGGCATCATAATAATAAAATCTCGAAAAATTTGCCTCGCCTTCTTTAGTTTGAGCATGGATCTCGTTTTTGCTCTTACTTAAGTTTATCGGAAGGTTTTTATTGATAAAATAGGCTAATCTGTAATCTTCTAATGAAGTATGAATTGCCATTAAATAATAATCAATTTCGTCAAATTCGTCTAAATCCAATCTATGAATTGCCATATCATGAAAAATCTAGGTGTAAATATACTATTTCTATTGGAGCATCAATAGTTAAGATGTGGATGTTTTTGTTAATTTATAAACGAAAACGTTATAGTCTTTAGGAAATTACAATAATATTGTAGTTATTTCTTATCTATTTTCTCCTGAAAAGCAAAATAAGCTCGTTGTGATGCTTTTTCTTCCGCCTTCTTTTTTGAAGTTGCTCTTGCTCTTGCAATTACTTTATCGTCTATACTTAATTTTACGCCAAATAAGCGTTGTCCGTCAATACCGTTATCTTCAAAAATGTCGTAGTGAAAGATTCTCTTTTCTTTCTGGCACCATTCGATAACAAGACTTTTATAACTGATTACTTTTCCTTCAAGTCTGGCAATATCTACATAAGGTGTAATAACTCTTTTTTGAATGAATTTTTCACAAAAAGGATATCCTCTGTCTAGATAAATTGCACCAACAAGTGATTCAAAAATATTACCATGAATATTTTCGCCAAAATGCTGAACAGGCACTTTGCTTTCTACAAAACGAACCAGGTTTAAATCTTTACCTAATTCATTTAAATGCTCACGGCTAACAATTTTAGAGCGCATTTTGGTTAAATAACCTTCATCGCCATTTGGTGCTTTGTTAAACAAATGTGCAGCAATTACCGCACTTAACATAGCATCACCTAAAAATTCAAGCCGTTCATAATTAATTGGATTGCCTGATTCGTCTAATTTATTCGAAGAGCGATGCGTAAAAGCTTTCTTATAAAAATCAATCGAAACCGGCTGAAAACCAAGTATTTTCTGAATAGTGTCAAAAAAAATCCCGTCTTCTTGAGAACGGGATTTTGAAAATATTTTTTTGATAATATTCATAGACAAAACTAGTCAACTAATTTTTTAAACAATACACAAGCATTGTGTCCACCAAAACCAAATGTGTTACTCATAGCAACATTTACCTCTCTTTTTTGAGGTTTGTTTAAGGTAAGATTTAATGCCGGATCGATATTTTCGTCAACTACAGTATGATTAATCGTTGGAGGAACAATACTGTGTTGCATTGCCAGAATAGAAGCAATAGCTTCAATAGCTCCGGCAGCACCAAGTAAGTGTCCTGTCATTGATTTTGTCGAATTGATATTGATATTTTTTGCATGTTCGCCAAAAACTGCGCTAATTGCTTTTAATTCGGCTACATCTCCTAACGGAGTAGAAGTTCCGTGTGTATTGATATGATCAACATCTTCCGGATTCATTCCTGCATCTCTTAAAGTATTTTTCATTACTGCAATAACTCCAATTCCTTCCGGATGTGGTGCAGTTAAGTGATAAGCATCAGATGACATTCCGCCTCCGCCAACTTCACAATAAATTTTTGCGCCTCTGGCTTTAGCATGTTCATATTCTTCAAGAACCAACGCTCCTGCTCCTTCTCCTAAAACAAAGCCATCTCTGGTTCCGTCAAAAGGTCTTGAAGCCGTTTCAGGACTTTCGTTTCTTGTAGATAAAGCATGCATAGAGTTAAAACCTCCCATACCAGCAATAGTAATAGCAGCTTCAGATCCGCCTGATACAATAACATCACACATTCCTAAACGAATGTAGTTGAAAGCATCAATTAATGCATTTGCAGAAGATGCACATGCAGAAACGGTAGTATAATTTGGTCCCATATATCCATTACGCATTGAAATGTGTGCTGGCGCTATATCGGCAATCATTTTAGGGATAAAAAATGGATTGAATTTTGGTGTTCCGTCACCTTTAGCGTAATAAATTACTTCTTCCTGAAAAGTTTCTAAACCTCCAATTCCTGCTCCCCAAATAACACCAACTCTTGTTTTGTCGATATTATCATTAGTAAGTCCGGCATCTTTAATAGCCTCATCACTTGCGGCCACAGCATATTGAGCAAATTTATCTAATCTTCGAGATTCCTTGCGATCCATGTAGTCTTCAATATTGAAGTTTTTTACTTCACAGGCAAATTTCGTTTTATGCTTCTCTGTATCATAATACGTGATAGGAGCGGCTCCGCTAACCCCATTCACAAGTGCCTCCCAATAATCCTGGATATTATTCCCGATAGGAGTAAGAGCACCTAATCCTGTTACAACAACTCGCTTTAACGTCATAAATATGTATTTTGTACTTTAAACAAATAAAACCCACGCTTTCTTAACACTATTGTTACTTAAGAGCCATGGGCATTACAATATAAATATATCTTTTTGATTGAAAATCAATCGAAATTTAAAATTTTAAAAAAATAATAACACCCGACTTATAGACTATAAAAATCGGGTGCAGTATTATTATTTTTTAGCTTCTTCGATATAAGAAATAGCTTGACCAACAGTAGCAATGTTTTCTGCTTGATCGTCTGGAATTTGAATATCAAATTCTTTTTCGAATTCCATAATAAGCTCAACAGTGTCTAATGAGTCAGCTCCTAAATCATTAGTGAAGCTTGCTTCTGTTACAACTTCGTTTTCGTCAACGCCTAATTTGTCTACGATAATCGCTTTTACTCTTGATGCAATGTCTGACATAATCTTTAATTTTAGAATTTAATTTGTTGGCAAAAATAAAAAACTTTATTTTAAAACAACTATTTAGTTTATAAATGTGATACTAATTTATAAAATTAATTTCAAGAAAGCCCTTTTAATACTATTTATTTTCGATTTTTATTCCGTTTTTTGCATTCTCAAAATAATATCTATTATGAAAAAAATTATTGTTTTTGCCTCAGGATCAGGAACTAATGCAGAAAACATTATTAAATATTTTGCAGCTTCAAAAATTGCAAATGTTGTTTCGGTTTTTACCAATAATGCTTCGGCAAAAGTTATCGAAAGAGCCAAAAATCATCAAATTCCGGTCGAAATCTTCTCAAAAAATGAACTTTTGGATCGAAATGTCTTACAAAAAATACAAGAAATCGACCCGGATCTAATAGTTTTGGCTGGTTTCTTATTGAAATTTCCCGAAAACATAATCGAGCTATATCCAAATAAAATAATCAACATTCATCCTGCACTTTTACCCAATTATGGAGGGAAGGGAATGTATGGAATGCACATACACAGAGCTATAATAAACAATAAGGAAAAAGAAACCGGAATCTCGATTCATTATGTAAATGAAAATTATGACGAAGGCGGAATCATATTTCAGCAAAATATAGCCTTAACAGATGATGATACTCCGGAAACTGTAGCCGAAAAGATTCATGAATTAGAACAAAAACACTTTCCGGAAATTATTTCGAGATTATTAGAAGAATAAAGCACAAAGAAATTAAACCATATAAGTCATATAAGAATATATAAGTTGGACTACTATTAACTCTTTTAATACTTGACAAAGAAATATAAGCTGTATTATTTAAATGAACTTATATAACTTATATGGTAAATAAAAAAATGATGAATCACGAAGTACATATATATACTGATGGCGCGGCAAAAGGAAATCCCGGAAACGGTGGTTATGGCGTGGTAATGGAATTGGTAGGAACTCCACATAAAAAAGAATTCTACGAAGGTTTTCGTCTTACTACTAATAATAGAATGGAACTTTTGGCTGTAATTGTGGGTTTAGAGAAACTGAAAAATCCGAATATGAAGGTTTTGGTTATTTCAGATTCTAAATACGTTGTTGATTCTGTTGAAAAAAAGTGGGTTTTGGGCTGGGAAAAAAAGAAATTCGCAGGAAGAAAGAATCCTGATTTATGGAAACGCTTTTTAATTGTTTACCGTAAACATCAAGTCGATTTTAAATGGATAAAAGGTCACAATAATCATCCGCAAAATGAACGTTGTGATGAATTAGCTGTTATGGCATCTATGCAACCCAAGCTTTCTGTAGATGAATATTATGAAACCATAGGATCAAAAGAATAAAAAAACGCATCAAAAATTAATTTGATGCGTTTTTCATTACTAACTTAAAACGATTTATTTATTCTTTATCTAAATCTTTGGCTCTGTGAAACCCTACAAGCAAACCAACTCCAGACATTGTAATGATTGTTGCCGGATAAACAACATCTGAATTCATTTTTGTATAAGTCGAAAGAAATAAAGCAATAAAAAAACCAAGCCCAATTCCGATTAAAAGAAAAGCGGTATTCAAAATAAAGATTTTCCAAACCGGAACTCCATTTGTTTTTCCTTTTAAAAATATACTTGCATCAACACCTTTTTCTATAAGCGCTAAACGTTCTCTGTTTCTTGTTGAATAAATAAGATAAACGATCCCGAAGATCATTAAGAAAAGACTAATTGGTACTAAAATTTGTGATCCCATAATTTTTACGTTTTTATAATTGATTGATACTCCATAGGACGACAGCTTTTAAATTCAGGTTACAGCATTTGGCAAAAAAATTCAACTTTTAAATTCCATCTCGAAGTCTTGGTACAAAAACTACTGATTATGAGTTAATTTTGAATACCGCAACTTTGACAAAGTTGTGTTATAACTAGTTCAACAATTAGAATTAAAAAAAAACGAGGTTTTCTGTAACCTAAAATGATTTTTTTACGTCCTATATAATATGAGTACAATAAGTGATCAACATTATATCGATAAAATTCTACAGGGCGAGGTCAATGCGTTTGCCGTGCTTGTTGATCGTTATAAGGATATGATTTTTACTTTGGCACTCAAAATGATTAAAAACAGAGAAGAAGCTGAAGAAGTTGCACAAGATACTTTTATTAAAATTTATAACTCTTTGAATAAATTTAAAGGCGATTCTAAATTTTCGACCTGGATTTATAAAATTGCCTATAATACGTGTTTAGATCGTTTGAAGAAAAACAAAAAAGAAGACCTTAATATATCAATAGATGAATTTTCGGCACATTTGATAAAAACAATGGACAATGCTTTAAGTGCTTTAGAAGAAAAAGAACGAAAGCAAACGATTCAGAATTGTCTAGATTTATTACCGAGCGAAGAGAATTTCTTGCTAACTTTATTTTATTTTGAAGATCAGAGTTTAGAAGAAATAGGGAAAATTATGAATATCAATGCTAATAATGTCAAAGTAAAATTATTTAGAAGCCGACAAAAATTAGCTGTAATTTTAAAAAAGCAATTAGAACCAGAAATAATAGAATGTTATGAAAGAAAATGATAAAGAAATAGAAAATCTAATTGATAAAATGATGACCGAAACCAATTTGGAATCGCCATCTTTTGACTTTACTTCAAAAATAATGTCTCAGGTTTTAGTGTCCGAAAAAAGCAAAATTAAAGCTTACAAACCTTTGATTTCTAAATCGGCCTGGATTTTTATCGGAATTTGTTTAATTGCCTTGACAATTTATTCTCTTTATTTCAATACCGAAATTTCTAATTTTGAAATAGTAAAATTATATTCTGATAAAGCTTCTACTCTATTTTCGGGAATTCATTTTTCTAAAAACATATTGTATGCACTTTTAATAGTTCCGTTCATGGTTTTGATTCAGATTGGTGTTTTAAAAAATTATTTTGATAAGAAGTATGAGTTGTAGAGTTATTTAAATAAATCTTCTCTTTTAATTATTAAATATCTTGGATGAATATCATCTACACGAATATCATATCCGTTTAGATATAATAGATATGATATTGTAGAAAATTCGTCAGGTTGTATAATTAAGTTATTTAGTTCGTCTTCATTTTCATTTTCGCCTAATGAAGGTTTCGAGTATTTTTTCAAAAATCTATCAAATCCTAAGCTATCATATTCTTTTTCTGTTTTTGGATTCAATTTAAAATTTTCCAAAAGTATTATTTTTTGATTCGACGCATCAAAAACGTAATCTTCATTCAAAACAGTTTCTAAAAACTCTTTATACGTTTTATAATTCTTTTGATAGTACATTTTATACGATTGATATAAAAGCTCGCCATTTGTCACAAAAATTCCATCTTCGTTTGTTCGAATGTATAATTCTATAATTGAATATAAATTTACTGTTACGGAAGCATTTTTTCCTTCGTCATGAAAAGCTAACTTCTCTATCATTTCTTCAGAAAAATTAGATTCTTTTCTTTCACAGGAAATCAAAAAACAAAACAACAATAATAATGTAAGGATTTTCTTCATGAATGAGATTTTGAGATTTAAACAAATCTAACTAAAATCTTCAGTACTTTTTCCAAAAATAATTATTGCATTTTAAATCGAAAAAACATATTTTAAGCACTCCAAACAATCGAATTTAATTCATTCATTTACAATACTTTTAGCCCCGCAAACGATATTGTTTTTTTATGAAAATTTTGAGAACCTAAACCGTTGCAATATTGTAACTTATGAAGTATCTTTGCACCCTAATTCGAAATTCATAAAATGAATAAATTATTGATTGTTGGAACGGTTGCTTTCGACGCTATCGAAACTCCTTTCGGAAAAACAGATAAAATATTAGGTGGTGCTGCAACGTACATTGGTTTATCAGCATCATTTTTCAACTTACAATCGGCCATTGTTTCTGTAGTTGGCGACGATTTTCCTCAAGAACATTTAGATTTATTGACTTCAAAAAATATTGATATTTCTGGTATCGAAATTGTAAAAGGCGGTAAAACGTTTTTTTGGAGCGGTTTATACCACAATGACTTAAACTCAAGAGATACTTTAGTTACGGAATTAAACGTTTTGGCTGATTTTCAACCAAAAGTTCCTCAAAATTTTAAAGACGCTGATATTGTAATGTTAGGAAACTTACATCCTTTAGTACAAAGCAGTGTTTTAGATCAATTAGAGAAAAAACCAAAATTAATTGTTTTAGACACAATGAACTTTTGGATGGACTGCGCTTTACCTGAATTACTTGACGTAATTAAACGTGTAGACGTTATAACGGTTAACGACGAAGAAGCAAGACAACTTTCAGGAGAATATTCATTAGTAAAAGCAGCGGCTAAAATCCAGGAAATGGGACCAAAATATGTGGTGATCAAAAAAGGAGAACACGGCGCACTTTTATTCCATAACAGAGAAGTATTTTTTGCACCGGCTTTACCATTAGAAGATGTTTTCGATCCAACAGGAGCCGGAGATACTTTTGCAGGTGGATTTTCAGGATTCATTGCACAAAGTGAAAACATTTCATTTGGAAACATGAAAAACGCAATTATTTACGGTTCGAATTTAGCTTCATTTTGTGTGGAGAAATTTGGAACCGAAAGGATGGAAACATTAAGCAAGGCTGAAGTAGCGATACGATTACAACAATTTAAATCGTTAACTCAGTTCGACATAGAAATATAATGCCCGAAAGCCTCGATAAAACGGGGCTTTTTTATTACGTTAATACACACAACTTACAACAACACAAAATACAAAACACAATGAGCGACGCTTTAAAACACGAATGTGGTATAGCCCTGGTTAGACTTCTTAAACCGCTTGAATATTACAAAGAAAAATACGGAACTGCTTTTTACGGAATACAAAAAATGTATTTAATGATGGAAAAGCAGCATAACCGTGGTCAGGATGGCGCAGGTTTTGCAAGCATCAAACTTGATGTTGAGCCTGGACAACGCTACATTAGCAGAGTTCGTTCGAATCATGCACAACCTATTCAGGATGTTTTTGCACAAATTAATGACCGTATCAATGAGGAGATGACTACACATCCTGAATACGCAAATGATGTTGAGAAACAAAAAGCTAATATACCTTATATAGGAGAACTATTTTTAGGACATGTTCGTTACGGAACTTTCGGAAAAAACAGCATCGAAAGTGTACACCCATTTTTACGTCAAAGTAACTGGATGCACCGTAATTTAATTTTGGCAGGTAACTTCAACATGACAAATGTTAAAGAACTTTTCGAAAATTTAGTTGAGCTTGGACAACATCCAAAAGAAATGGCGGACACTGTTACGGTTATGGAAAAAATTGGTCACTTCTTAGACAAAGAAGTAATGCAATTATATCAAGATTGTAAAGCTGAAGGTTACTCAAAAAGAGAAGCTTCTCCTGTTATTGCAGACCGATTGGATATTGCAAAAATATTAGCACGTTCAGCAAAAAATTTAGATGGAGGTTATGCAATGGCCGGATTATTAGGTCATGGTGATGCTTTCGTTTTTAGAGATCCTGCTGGGATTCGTCCTGCTTATTTCTACCAAGATGATGAAGTCGTTGTTGTAGCATCTGAACGTCCTGTTATTCAAACTGTATTTAATGTACCTTTTGAAAAAGTTCAGGAAATCGATCCGGGAAATGCATTAATCATCAAGAAAAACGGAAAAGTTTCTATGGAACAAATCTTAGAACCAACCGTAAAAAAAGCTTGTTCATTTGAAAGAATTTATTTCTCAAGAGGAAGTGATGCTGAAATTTACCAAGAACGTAAAAACTTAGGTAAACTAATTTTACCTGCAGTTCTTAAATCAATTGACAGCGATACAGACAATACTGTTTTCTCATATATCCCGAATACAGCCGAAACTTCATTTTATGGTTTAGTTGAAGCAGCTCAGGATTTTTTGAATCAAAGAAAAAACAATTATATTCTGGAAAACAGAAATACACTTACGACTGAAACATTACAGGAGTTATTAGCTGTAAAAATCAGAACAGAAAAAGTTGCCATTAAAGATGCTAAACTTAGAACCTTTATTACAGAAGACAGTAGCCGTGACGATTTAGTTGCTCACGTTTATGATGTGACTTACGGAGTAATTAAACCAACTGATAATTTGGTTATTATTGACGATAGTATTGTTCGTGGTACAACATTAAAAATGAGTATCATAAAAATGATGGATCGTTTGAAACCAAAACGTATTGTAATTGTTTCTTCGGCTCCGCAAATTCGTTACCCTGATTGTTACGGAATTGATATGGCAAAACTTGAAGGTCTTGTCGCTTTTAGAGCAGCTCTTGCTTTATTGAAAGAAAGAAACCTTTATCATATTGTTGATGAAGTTTATGCTAAATGTAAAGCACAGGAAAATTATGTTGATACGGATGTTGTAAATTATGTAACTGCAATTTATGACCAATTTACTCCAGAAGAAATTTCAGATAAAATTGCCGAAATGTTAAGTTCTCCTGAAATTAATGCTGAAGTGAAAATTATCTTTCAAAAAGTAGAAGATTTACATATTGCTTGTCCTAAAAATCTTGGAGACTGGTATTTTACCGGAGATTACCCAACACCAGGCGGAAATCGTGTTGTAAACAGAGCTTTCATGAATTTCTATGAAGGAAAAGATGCAAGAGCATATTAAAAAAATACTAACAAAAGGTTAAATAGTGCAGTTAATCGGTTTTTTTTGCCGTTCATCCTATATGTTTGGCAAAATCGAATAGCTACGATACTTTTGGGATACCATAACATTAGTAGGTTAAGTTTATGGTAGATTTGGGGCAAAAAGGGTGGAAGAAATTCCACCTTTTTTATTGGAATAAAGTCAAAATACCAGTTCAAAGTAAGAAATTACGCATTTCGTCGAATATATCTGCATTTTGTCTAGAATATTTGGAAATACAATATAGCTACCATAGCTTTACTATACCATAACATTAGTAGGTTAAGTATATGGTAGATTTGGGGCAAAAAGGGTGGAAGAGATTCCACCTTTTTTATTGGAATAAAGTCAAAAATCAATCAAAGTAAGAAATTACGTATTTCATCGGGTTTATTTGCACTTAATCTGAAATATTTGATAATTAAATATAACTACCATAGATTTACTAGACCATTACATTAGTAGGTTAAGTACATGGTAGATTTGGGGCAAAAAGGGTGAAAGAGATTTCACCTTTTTTATTGAAATAAAGTCAAAAACAACCCAAAGTAAGAAATTACGTATTTCATCGGGTTTATTTGCACTTAATCTAAAATATTTGAATATTAAATATAGCTATCATAGATTTACTAAACCATTACATTAGTAGGTTAAGTACATGGTAGATTTGGGGCAAAAAGGGTGGAAGAGATTCCACCTTTTTTATTTTCTTTTTTTAGAGAAAAGAAAATAGATTATAGAATAACGAGAATTGAAGAAAATTAAACATAAAAAAAGACGGATAACTTTAAGTCATCCGTCTTTTTTATTTACTCTATTCTCTTTACTCTATTCTCTTTACTCTATTTTCGACTATTTGTCTAAAGCAAATCTTCTTGCGACTTCTGTCCAGTTAATTACACTGAAGAAAGCTTCAATATAATCTGGTCTTCTGTTTTGGTAGTTTAAGTAGTAAGCATGTTCCCAAACATCCATTCCTAAGATTGGAGTTCCACCGTTACCAGCAACTTCTGGCATTAATGGATTATCTTGATTTGGAGTGCCTACAACTTCTAATTTACCTCCTTTTTGAACTGTTAACCAAGCCCATCCTGAACCAAATTGTGTTGCACCAGCTTTAGCAAATTTTGCTTTAAACTCTTCAAAAGTTCCAAAAGAAGACTCAATTGCAGCTAACAAATCACCTGTTGGTAATCCGCCACCGTCTGGGCTCATTACAGTCCAGAATAAATTGTGATTGTAGAAACCTCCACCATTGTTACGAACCGCACCGTTAGATTTATCTAAATTGATTAAGATGTTTTCGATTGTTTTTCCTTCTAAATCTGTTCCTGCAATTGCAGCGTTAAGATTTGTTGTATAGGCATTATGATGTTTTGAATGGTGAATTTCCATTGTACGTGCATCAATATGTGGTTCTAATGCATCATATGCATAAGGTAATTGTGGTAATTCAAAAGCCATGATATTATGATTTTATGGTTTATAATAATTTATCCCAAATTTAAACATTTAACTTTGGAATAGAAAATACTATTTCGTTATAATTCAATTTAATTAATTGATGATTTAATTTTTAAACACTTAAATACTTGTAAATCTTTATTTTCCATTAAAAGTAGTCATTGTATTTTCTAATCCGGCGGTGCCAAATGTTTTGATAATTTCAGAAGCAACTTCTAAACGTTCCGGCAATTTTGCTTTTTCTTCTTCATCCCAATCCCCTAAAACATAATCAATTTGTTGTCCTTTTTTGAACTGATCGCTTATACCAAATCTAAAACGGGTGTATTGTTGTGTATTTAAAACCAGATTGATATTTTTAAGTCCGTTATGACCACCGTCACTTCCTTTTGGTTTGATTCGGATCGTGCCAAATGACAGATTTAAATCATCTGTAATGACCAAAATATTCTCTAATGGGATATTTTCCTTATCCATCCAGTATTTTACGGCTTTACCACTTAAATTCATGTATGTGTTTGGCTTAAGGAGAAAAAAGGTTCTTCCTTTAAATTTGTACTCAGCCAAAGCTCCCAATTTTACGGTTTCAAAAGAAAGACTTTCTTTTTTTGCTAAAAAATCCAGCACTTTAAAACCTATATTATGTCTTGTATTTACGTATTCGGCTCCAATATTACCAAGTCCTACGATTAAATATTTTTTACTCACGTTTTTTATATTGTTTTTTTGGTGTTCGTGAACCTCCGGTTTCATATTGTCTATGTTCTCTTCTTTTTGTGTTGATGAAAACAGTTTTGTTATCCATTTTATCATGTTTGCAAAAGTATGATTAATTAGAGAATGTGCCAATTGGTTAATTAGATAATTTATTTTTAACCACGAAGAGCGCAAAAGTTTTTACGTAAAGCTCACTAGGAAAAGCTTTCACGCAGATTTGGCTGATTTGAGCAGATTTTTATTTTCATTTTTCAGACTGAGCGAAGTCGAAGCCTCGCAAAGTAATTGACTTTAGATTGTTGAGCTACTTACGGTCCTTCGACTTCGCTCAGATGACAAGATTGTGCCAAAACCTTTGCAACTTTGTCGCTCTGAACCTTTGAATCTCTTTTCTCATAAAAACAAAACTCCTGGCCAGCCCTGACAGAAGCGGCATCCTTTTTACTGCTCCTTTAGCAGTAAAAAGATACAGCGGATGGCAGGAACATGAGGTCTTGAAAAAATTGAGAGTTTCTGCTTCGAAAAAAACTAACCAAAAATCACGAGGAGGTTCGACTTCGCTCAGCTTGACATCTTAAAGCTTAGAGTTTTAGAACCTCAGCATCTCAGAACCTCAAAAAAAAAGCACCAATCTTTCGATTGGTGCTTTTTGTATTGATTTGAAAAAAATTATTTTTTCTTTCCTTTTGCAGGAGCTTTTGCAGCTTTTGCAGCTTCTTGAGCAGCTTTCATAGCAGCACGAGAAATTCTTACCTGAGCAACAACAGTGTTCTCCGGGTGCATAATTTTAAATTCTGGAGCACCAACTTTAGTAACATATAATTTGTTACCCATTTCAAGTGGAGTAATGTCAGCTTCAACAAAATCAGGAAGATCTTTAGGTAAAGCTTTAACTTTTAATTTACGAGTGTTTAAACGTAAAACACCTCCAGCAAGAACACCTTTTGATGTACCAACAACTTTTACAGGAACTTCCATAGTGATTTCTTTGTCATCAAATAATTGAAAGAAGTCAATGTGTAAAATTTTGTCAGATACTGGGTGAACCTGAATGTCTTGCAAAATTGCATTGAATGATTTTCCTTTTCCAAGCTCAATCACAACTGTGTGTGCATTTGGAGTGTAAACCAAGTTTTTGAACGCTGCAGCGTCTGCTGAGAAGTGTACTGCCTGATTTCCTCCGTATAACACGCAAGGAACCGCTCCAGCATTACGTAAGGCTTTAGTTGACACTTTGCCTACGCTTTCTCTTTCTGATCCTTTAATTGTAATCGATTTCATTGTAAAAAAAATATAGTTATTAATAAATATTCTAATTTGCTGTAAGCTTTAAGCAATATGCTTTAGGCTTTTTTGTAATTGTGAAATAGCTTACGGCTTAAAGCCTAAAGCATATAGCCTTTTACATTATAAATTTTCCACTGATGGAATTGTTGTGGTGCACCATGTGCATAACTTCGGCAAAAAGAGGTGCACAACTCACTACTCTGATTTTCTTTGATTCTCTCTTTAACGGAATTGAATCGGTAACTATTAACTCGCTTAATTTTGAGTTTTCAATTTTTTCGTAAGCGTTTCCGGATAAAATAGCGTGTGTACAAATTGCTCTAACGCTTAATGCTCCTTTTTCGATCATTAAATCTGCCGCTTTCGCTAATGTTCCACCCGTATCGATCATGTCGTCTACTAATATTACGTTACGCCCTTTTACTTCACCAATTAGCTCCATAGTGTCGATAACGTTGGCTGCTTTTCTTTGTTTGTAACAGATTACTACATCTGATTCCAGAAACTTAGAGTAAGCATATGCTCTTTTTGAACCTCCCATATCCGGAGATGCAATTGTTAGATTATCTAATTTTAAACTTTCTACGTATGGTAAAAAGATTGTAGATGCAAATAAATGATCTACTGGTTTTTCGAAAAACCCTTGAATTTGATCAGCGTGCAAATCCATTGTCATTACTCTTGTCGCTCCTGCAGCATCTAATAAATTAGCTACTAATTTTGCTCCAATCGGAACTCTTGGTTTATCTTTTCTATCTTGTCTTGCCCAACCAAAATAAGGCATAACAGCTGTAATGTGTCTTGCAGATGCGCGTTTTGCTGCATCAATCATTAATAACAATTCCATCAAATTATCAGCAGTTGGAAAAGTTGAGCATACGATAAAAACACGTAATCCTCTGATTGACTCTTCGTAAGATGGTTGAAATTCTCCATCACTGTACGTTGACATCGTTACTTTGCCTAGTGGAATTCCGTATTGTTCGGCAATTTTCTCTGCAAGGTAAACACTTTGTGAACAAGCAAAAATTTTAGCTTCTGGTTCTAGGTGCGACATTATAATTTGTTGTTTTGTAGTTAGTTGTGTGTGCTTCGTTTTAACGAGGTGCAAATTTAGAAAATTTATTGGACACTGAAAGGAAATATTTAAGTATTTTTAGTAGAAAATTTAATTTTAATTTTTACATTTGCACCGTGTTAAAGGAATAAGCACATTTATGACATCATAATCACTTATTCTATTGCGTTAAAATAATTGATTTATTAATTATTTTTTCGTCTGCTAAGCCCGGATGGCGGAATTGGTAGACGCGCTGGTCTCAAACACCTGTGGGAAACCGTGCCGGTTCGACTCCGGCTCCGGGTACTTTAAAAAACCGTAATAATATTGCAAATCAATATTTTACGGTTTTTTTTTATTTTTAACCACCAAAAGATTTAAAAAGGGTTATTATTAAGATGTCAAAAATAATTTAATTCAATTTTATAAAATTAAATGACTATTGAAAAAGACATTTTTTAAAGAAAAGGTTTCAGATCGATTTTTTTTTAAGGAATTGGAATTTGAAAATAGTAATATAGTTCTTCTGCTGTTAATAAACCTGAATTAACAAATGCATCTTTTACCACAACTAAATCACCAGCATCTAGAATTCCTAAAAATCTACACATACCATTACCTTCCAAGTCATTTAATTTCTGAACAGAAATTGCATTATGCTCGTCACAAGCAACAAAAGAATCATGACTAAGAAATCTATTTTTATTTTGAGTAATCGGAATATGTAAAGAAACTAAATGCGGTTTTTTATTAATTATGAATTGATTTATTTTAGAATTTATAAAAGGAGCACATACATAAGTACCCAGCAATGTAACTCCAACTATAACAATATACTTATCATGATCAATATGCTGAAAACTTACAGCATAAACCTCTCCAATAGTTGGAGATATCACTTGTCAAAAATTTTTTTTGTTTCAGCTCTATCTTTTAAGTAATGTATGTATTCATCTTCAATCCCTTTTTCTCTTAAGATATTCTCAAAAGACAAACCTCTTCCCATAATAGCATTATTCCATGCAAAATCATGAGATTTATCTCTTATAGTAGGGTAGTCAAGAGTTCCATTTTCATCTATTGACATATCCAAATATCTTAAATCTGTTTTTGAAAGTTGATTTAAATTGGGCTCTAAGTTTGCCTTAATAAAACAATAATGTTCGACACTAAAAAATTTTGAAAACTTTCCATCAGTATCTTTATAATATCCATTACCTCTAATTGTTTTAAAAATATCATATAGATTTGAAGGAACGGGACCATCTTCCATTTTAATATAATTATCGCCTGTAATAGGCCTTCCATAATCAGCGAAATGGTTCCTATCAGCAAAATATAGTAACTTAAAAATTTTATGAAAATCTTTACGGTCTATTTTGCTTACAATGTATAAGACAGCATTAATTGTCTTATCTTCATTGAAATGTATATTTAAATCGTTGTTTATCACTTTGCAAAGATACGAATTAAATCCATATTTATTAACTTTTACAGGATGTTATTAACAATTTATAACAATGCTAGACATTAGTTTTTGCTGAAACAACACATAATATTGTTAATATTAATAACACAAAGACTTTATGCAACCCCACAACTCGCCTCATGCAAAACAGGAAAATTGCAGGAATTAGCAATAAAACACAATTGATTTGCTTTTTCATGAAGTTCTAATGCCAATTGAATTTGATCAGGATTTGAGATTTTAACTTTCGGATTTAACCGAACCTCAACAAAACGTCCACTTCCGTCTTCAGAAACTTCCAGCGTTGCTTCGGCGTTGTCTGAATATTCAATTACTTCTATTTTATTTTGAGAACATACATATAAGTATGACATCATGTGACAGGAAACCAAACTGCTTAAAAGTAAATCTTCGGGATTGTATAAAGCGGGATCTCCTTTGAAGGCTTTTGCTGCCGAAACATCTAAAACAGGTTTTCCTTCAATAACGATTTTATGGCTTTTGCTATAGAATTTTGAAGCTGATTGTTCGGGATTTGGGTTTGAAGTCCAGTTTACTTCTGCTTTGAATGTGTGTTTGAAAGTCATTTTTTGTTTTTTTAGCCACGAATTAAATGAAGTTGAAATTCATGGCTAAAATAACACAATTCTGTTGATCCAATTTTATTTATCCCATTTAGTAAAATCTGAATCTGGTCTTTTAAAAGGTTCTGATAAAAACTTATTTGCTATTGCATTAAATACTTCCGGACTTGAAGCCGGAGCAAAATGCGTCTCTCCAGACATAATGCATAATTGTGCTTTAGGTATATTTTCGAAAATTTCAACGGTATGCTCATTTCTGATTACGTCTCTATCTCCAGCTATTACAAGCACTTTTGCTTTTATTTTTGATAAATCTTTAGTTGCAATATTAGGCTGATATGCCAAAAGTCCAGTAAGTTGTTTCAGCAGATTCCAATTCTCACTAGTGTCTTTTTCTTTAATTTTTGAAATAGTCAATTTCCTAAAATTCTGAACATATTTTGTCGCCCACGAATAAATAGCTGTAGAATCAGGTCGTAAATTGGCACCCATCGCTATGATTTTCTTTATTTTTGACTTCCCTGAAATCCCCATTTGTAATCCAACAATTCCTCCGTCACTCCATCCAATAATACTTATTGAATCTAGTTTTAAGTGATTAACTAATGCTTCAGTATCTTTTGTCATTTGGACAAATGTTAAAGAATCTGTTTTCAACTCTGATTTGCCTTGTCCTCTACTATCAAGAGCAATAACTCTGTATTTACTTTTAAAATAAGCAATCTGATTTCCCATTGTTTCAATACTTCCACTATTTCCGTGAATCAATAACAACGGTTCTCCTTTTCCATATTCTTCATAGTAAATTTTAGCTCCATTGAGTTCGACAAACTTTCCGACAGCGGTATTGTTACCATAAGGCGTGTCAAATTTAGAATTCATTTGAACCTGAGCACTTGCGATTCCAAATACTGAAGATGTTAATAACAGAAGTAATGCTTTAATTGGGTTTTTCATTTACGAATGGTTTTTATAATAGTTATCTTTCAAATATAAGAAAGAATTGAATAAATTAACAAAATCCTTACAAATCATAATGCATTTTAATAATTACAAATAAAAAAACCTCGAAAGCATTGCTTTTCGAGGTTTCTTAGAGAATTACTAACTAATTAAATAATCCTAAAACTATTTCTGTACAGAAAATTTGAAAGTCGTTTTAGTTTTATAATTTTCTCCCGGGTTTAAAACCGTTGTTGGGAAATTTTTCTGATTTGGAGAATCAGGATAATGTTCTGTTTCTAAACATAATCCGGTTCTGTGTGCGTACGTTTTTCCGTCTCGCGTTGGCAAAGTTCCGTCAAGGAAATTTCCTGAATAAAACTGAATTCCAGGCTCATCCGTTGTCATTTCCAAAACTCTTCCGCTTGCTGCGTGATATACTTTTGCAATGATTGTTTTT
This sequence comes from Flavobacterium sp. LC2016-13, assembly GCF_009707955.1. Classification (GTDB taxonomy): domain Bacteria; phylum Bacteroidota; class Bacteroidia; order Flavobacteriales; family Flavobacteriaceae; genus Flavobacterium. The sequence continues at coordinate 208,164 of NZ_WMDQ01000005.1, forward strand.
CCTTTTTCAGGATTGTTCAAAACCCAGCAATGATCGTATCCTTTTCCTCTTTCTAATTGTTCGTTTTTAGCTTCGATGTCTTTTCCAATTAATTTTGATTTTCTGAAATCGAAAGGTGTATTGGCAACATCTTCTAGTTTTCCTGTTGGAATTAAAGTTGCATCAACCGGAACAATTTTATCAGCATTTAAAGTCAATTCGTGATCCAGAATTGTTTTTGTAAAATCGCCGGATAAATTGAAATATGAATGTTGTGTTAAATTCACAACCGTTGTTTTATCAGTTGTTGCTTCATACAAAACTTCTAACTGATTATCATTTGTTAATGTATAGGTTACAAAAACTTTTAAAGTTCCAGGATAGCCTTCTTCCATATCTTTACTTACATAAGATAATTTTAAAGAAGCTGCATCGCCAGATTTTACCTCATCAGCTTTCCAGACAACATTAAAATATCCTTGCGGTCCACCGTGCAAAGCATTTGGCGCATTATTTATGGCTAATTGATATTCTTTTCCGTCAAGAGAAAATTTACCTTTTGCAATTCGGTTTCCGTATCTTCCGATTAAAGCTCCGAAGAAAGGATTTTCTTTTTCATATTGTGCCAAAGAAGTAAATCCGATCACTACATTTTCAGAAACCCCTCCTTTATTAGGTACTTTCAAATCTGTAATTCTGCCGCCAAAAGTGATAATGTCAACTTCCATTCCATTTTGGTTTTTCAGTTTATAACTCTCGACTTTTTCTCCTTTCGCAGTAGTTCCGTAATCTGATTTATCGATTGTAACTAAAGCTTTTCCTTCAGTGGCAACTTTTTCTGTGTCAGCTTTTTTATCGCTTTTACATTGAACTGAAATTATAGCCAAACTCAAAAGGCTTAATCCGAAAACACAACGTTTTAATACATTCATAAATGGTAATTTTAAGTTAGTAAAGTCTTAAAGTCAAAAGTCTTAAAGTCTGGAATTTCAAAGTTAGGAAAATCTTTAAGACTTTATGACATTAGACTTTTGACTCATTTAAAGCCCATGTTGAAACAAATGGAAATATGCTTCATTAGCATTGATTTTGTCTTTAAACTCTCTTACAGTAGTTTTTTCATCAATAACCAATAATTCGATTCCGGCAATATCTGCGAAATCTTCCATGTATTCTGTTGTCAAGGACTGACTGTAAACAGTATGATGTGCTCCACCAGCAAGAATCCAAGCTGTTGCAGCGATATCAAGGTTTGGCTTACAATCCCATAAAACTCTCGCAACCGGTAATTTTGGTAATTCAGCCAATGGTTTTATTGCTTCAACTTCGTTTACAATTAAACGGAAACGAGTTCCCATATCTACTAAAGAAACATTGATTGCATCTCCTGCAGGAGAGTTAAATACCAAACGAGCAGGATCTTCTTTTCCTCCAATTCCTAAAGGATGCACTTCGCAAGAAGGTTTTCCGTCTGCAATTGATGGGCAAATCTCTAACATGTGCGATCCTAAAACATATGATTTTTGCGGCGTGAAATGATACGTATAATCTTCCATAAAAGATGTTCCGCCTTCAAGACCAATATTCATTACTTTTAAAGCTCTCACCATTGCAGCCGTTTTCCAGTCTCCTTCTCCACCAAAACCGTAACCATCGGCCATTAATCTTTGTGTTGCAATTCCCGGTAATTGTTTCCAAACACCAAGGTTTTCAAATGTATCTGTAAAAGCACCAAAACCTCCTTCTTCAAGAAAAGCTCTTAATCCTAATTCGATTTTTGCAGCTTCAACTAAAGAACTTCTTTGTGCTCCGCCTTCTTTTAAAGAATCCGTTAAAGTATAAGATGATTCGTAAACGGCTAATAAATCAGCTAATTGTTTGTCTGTTACTTTTTCGATATGTTTCGTAACATCCGAAGAATCGTATCCGTTTACCGAAACGCCAAAACGAATTTGAGCTTCAACTTTGTCTCCTTCAGTTACGGCAACTTCACGCATATTGTCTCCAATACGAGCGACTTTTAAGTTTTGAAGTTCATCCCAACCTAAAACGACTCTTGACCAGATCCCTAATTTTTTCTGAACTCTTTCGTCTTCCCAATGTCCAACAACAACTTTACGTTTTTTGCGCATTCTTGACATGATAAAACCAAATTCACGATCTCCGTGAGCGGATTGATTCAGGTTCATGAAATCCATGTCGATAGATCCCCACGGAATTTCAGCATTATATTGTGTATGCAAATGACATAATGGTTTTTTCAAAATACTCAAACCGCCAATCCACATTTTTGCCGGAGAAAAAGTATGCATCCAGGCAATAATTCCGATGCAGTTTTTAGCCGAATTTGCAGCCAAACAAACATCTAAAATCTGAGAAGGAGATTTTACCACATCTTTATAAACCACTTTTACCGGAATACTAGATGATGCATCTAATCCTTTTGCAATTATCTGAGAATGTTCTGCTACTTTTCTAAGTGTTTCTTCACCGTATAATTCCTGGCTTCCTACTACAAACCATACTTCTTTTTGAGATATATCTATCATTTTTTATTTTGTTTCAAGTTTTCTTTGTTTCAAGTTTCAAGTTTGAAATGCGGAAAATCTTATTGTTATATATTATTTTTTGCTTAAAGTTTTATTTATTTGCAGGTTCAATGTTCAACGTTCCAACAACTTGAAACAAAATAAACCTGAAACCTGAAACAAAAACTATTGTCCGTAATACGAATCTTTGCCGTGTTTACGGTTGTAATGTTTCTTTATTAATGAGTCTTTTAATCTTGGTGCATTTGGGTTTATTTGTAAAGTCAGGTAAGCCATTTCTGCCACGACTTCCAGAACTTTACTATTATAAACTGCTTTTGCTGCGTTTTTCCCCCAAGCAAAAGGACCGTGATTTCCTATCAAAACCATTTCTACTTCTTCGTATGAAAGATTTTTTTCTTTGAAACAATCTAGAATCTGAATTCCTGTATTGTGTTCATAGTTTCCTTCGATAAGCGAATCTGCCATTGGCGGCGCGCATGGAATATCTGAAGTTAAATGATCTGCATGTGTGGTTCCGAATATTGGAATATCACGTTGCGATTGTGCCCAAGCCACAGAATAAGTTGCGTGCGTATGTGCAACGCCTCCAATATTTGGCCAGTTTTTATATAAATAAGCATGCGTTTTGGTGTCTGATGACGGACGCATTGTTCCTTCGATAATGTTATTATCAAAATCGACAATTACGATATCTTCGGGTTTTAAATCTTCATACGGAACGCCGCTTGGTTTAATGGCAAAAACACCATTTTTTCTGTCTACTGCGCTTACATTTCCAAAAGTGTATACCACCAAATTCAATGCGTTTAACTGCATATTGGCTTCGTAACATTCCTGCTTTAAATCTTTATATTGAGAACTCATGTTGCGATATTTTAATAGTTGGATCTTCGTAAGCGCTTAATTGATCATAAGCCAAAAGCAGTTTATGATAAGCTGCTACTTTATCTAATTGAGGGAAATATTCTCCGTCGAAATCACTTCCTATTTTTTGGCTTGCTTCGATTACGTTTGGATAAATTCTGGCTGCAACTGCTGCATAAATAGCCGCTCCTAAAGCCGGAGTTTGGTCTGAAGCTGCGATTTTAATTGGCTTGTTTAAAACATTTGCCAAAGTCTGCATAATAAAAGGAGACTTACGGGCAACGCCACCAATTCCGATAACGCTGTCAATTTTTACACCTTCTTCTTCAAAACGGTCTACGATTTTCTTCGCTCCAAAACAAATAGCGTTTACTAAAGCTTTGAAAATATGTGGTGCTTTTGTTCCTAAGGATAAATTCGAAATTGCGCTTTTTAATTCCTGATTTGCATCAGGAGTTCTTCTTCCGTTAATCCAGTCCAATGCAATTGGAAGACTATCTGAAACCGGAATTTTCTCTGCTTCTTTTGTTAATTCTACAATTAATTTATCGCTGAATTCTTCTCTTAACTGCTCTTTTTGAGCATCATTTAAAAGTGACGAAGAACCTAATAAATGTTCTGTTGGCCAAAGCAACAATTCTTTGTACCAAGCCAATAAATCTCCAAAAGCAGATTGTCCCGCTTCCAAACCAATAAATCCTGGAATAACTGATCCATCAACTTGTCCGCAGATTCCGCGAACGGTTTTTGTTCCTACTTCATCATAAGAACCAACCAGAATATCACAGGTTGAAGTTCCCATAACACGAACCAAAGTATTTTCTCCAATTTTAGCTCCAACAGCTCCAGAATGTGCATCGAAAGTTCCAACAGCAATAACTGTATCAGTCGAAAGTCCTAAACGATCTGCCCATTCTTTGCTTAAATTTCCGGCAACTAAATCTGATGTATACGTTTCATCATATAAATTACCCCGAAGCGTTGCTAAATACGGATGTAGTTTTTCTAAGAATTCAACAGGAGGAAGTCCGTTCCAGTCTTCATGCCACATAGCTTTGTGACCTGCGGCGCAACGGCTTCTTTTAAACTTTTTTAGATCTTTATCTTCAATTAATAAATACGTCATTAAATCACAGTGTTCCATCCAGGTATGTGCTGCATTTCTAACCGCTTCATCTTCTCTGGCAATGTGCAGTATTTTTGCCCAAAACCATTCTGATGAATAAATTCCGCCAACATATTTGGTTACGTTTTCTCCGCCCCAGCTTACTGCCAATTCGTTGATTTCGTTTGCTTCATTTATAGATGTATGATCTTTCCATAAGACCATCATTGCATTTGGGTTTTCTTCAAAACCTTTTGTCAACGCTAACGGAATTCCTTCTTTGGTTACGGGAACAGGAGAAGATCCTGTTGTATCAATACATATTCCGCGTATTTGCGAAGGATCTACTTTGCTTTCTTTTATTACAGTTTGAATTGTAATTTCCAAACCTTCGATATGATCTAAAGGATGCTGACGAAATTGATTTATCGATGCATCACAATATTGTTTGTTTTTCCATCTTTTATAATGAGAAACATTTGATGCTAATTCCTGTCCATTTTCAGTATCTATTAGCATCGCGCGAACAGAATCTGTTCCGTAGTCTAACCCAATGACGTAATTTTTCATTCGAAATTCATTTTTAATGACGACAAATATAATTATAAATATTTTATAAGTGTACAATAAACACTTAACAAAAACGACGTGAGTAATTTTTACAAATAATGCATTAAAACGGGTATTTGAAGTTAAAACAAAAAATAAACGTTAGTTATACATTTATTCTGTTGCGATAATTTCATAATAATTTTAAAACACTAATTGAGCAATTGTTAATTTTCCCTGAACTTTAATTTCACTCTTGTCTTTTTTCTGTCTATTCAGTTTAAGATTCAAAGAATTTTCGCTTCTTATTCGTCTTTTTCTGTTTGATTTACTTACAGAAATATTTAATAAATATTTTTAATAAGTGTTTTTTACACATTTGTAAAATTAGCTAAAATAAAACCGCAAAAACAAATTAAATTCGTAAAAAAGATAAAATAAAAATACATTTCGCAAATGAAGTGTGAAAAAACAGCCAAAAATGAATATTTTAGCCGTTGAATTATTTCTCAGGAATAATGCGCTAAGTATTTCTAATTTTAATTAGTGCTGAAATCGAATTATACTAAAAGTATTTTTTACAAGTGTAAAGTATACATTAATAAATTATGAAACCTGTCAGGAAGTTTATATATTTACCAATAAATTATTGAATATGCTAAACAGTTATAGCTCTGCCGATAAGGTCTTATTAGCAGTAGATTGTATCATTTTTGGATTTGACAGCCAGGGGCTGAAAATTCTTCTGATTCAAAGGGATTTTGAACCTGAAAAGGGGAAATGGTCTTTGATTGGTGGATTTTTAAAACGTGACGAGATATTAGATAATGCAGCTATTAGAATCCTGAATACCTACACTGGTTTACACGATATCTATATGGAGCAGTTATATGCTTATAGCGAAATTGATCGTGACCCTGTTGAAAGAACAATTTCTGTCTCTTATTTTGCTTTGATTAATATTGAAAATCATAATACGGAACTTATTAAAAATTACCATGCTGAATGGTTTCCTATTGCCGAAGCGCCGCATTTAATTTTTGACCATAACGAAATGGTAGAATATGCTATTCGAAGATTACGTTACAGAACTTCTATTAAACCAATTGGTTTTGAATTGCTGCCGGAAAAATTCACGATGCGTCAATTGCTGGAATTATATGAAGCTATTTTGAGCAAAGAATTAGATAAACGAAACTTTATCAGTAAGATTAATTCTTTAGAAATTTTAAATAAATTAGACGAAAAGGATATGCAGTCTTCTCGAAAAGGTTCTTATCTATATACTTTCAACAAAGAAAAATACGAAGAAAAATTGCTGAACGATTTTGTATTAAATCTTTAAAATGTTTCACGCAGATTTTACATATAAGGCCAGTTTTTTTCATTTCTAAAATCTGCCTAAAAAAACAAACCCTGAAAGCTACAAACTCTCAGGGTTTTTCCTTCAATAAAACTACTATTAAAAAACTACAAATTAATTTGTATGAAATTTTACATTATCCAATGCTAAAAAAATAAGTGTAGAATTTACATTTACAAATGTATGTAAAATAATTTCATTAAAACAAGAAATGTTTCTTTTATTTTTTTAATTAAAAAGCTGACGATTTAATAAACATAAATGTGATCGGATGTGATATAATCACAAACTATATAAAAAAGACGTTTTTGAGATTACAACGAATTCCGCATAATTAATGAAGACTTATTTTCAATTTGTTCTTTTTTCCCTTTAAGAACCATTTCGGCAAGAATTTTTCCCATGGCTTCAAAATGGGTAGAAATAGTCGTGATTCCGTTTGCTACAATTTTTTTCAACGGAGTTTCATTATAAGATATAATTCCAAAATCGTTACCTAATTTCAGGTTTTGATTTCTGGCATTTTCTATTACCCGAACCAAATCTCTGTCGTTTGGAATAATATAAAGATCTCCAACCGTAATTTCTCTGTTCGTAAATTCGGTTATAATTTCGTATTCAAAATCATATTCAGTACAAAAATTTTCAAAGCCAATTTTCATTCCGAGCGGTTCTCTGAATCCGGGAAAAATTAAAATCAGTTTTTTGTATTTATTCAATTTTGATTTTCCTTTTTGCAAACCTTCAAAAATGTCTTTTTGATGATTTTGATAAATGGCAGGATATAATTTTAAATCCGGATTGGTTTGATCCAGTATAATTACTTCACCTACTGGTAGGGTTTTTACAGAATTTACTATATCGATTAAGTTGGTAGGCATAATGATGTATTTCGTGTAATTTCCGTTGCTGTCATTTATTAGCTTTTGAAAAACCTGAACATTAAAATGATGAAAGAAAATATCAACCTGAACATTTTTTCCGATGTTTTTTAAAAACGAATTATAAATGTCTTCCTTGAAAATATTCAATTCATCAAAAAGTAAAAAAATCTTCTGTTTTATAGTGATTTCAACGCTTTTCACGTAATAACCTTTCCCGGGAATAGCATAAATAATCCCTCTTTTTTTAAGTTCATCGTAGCCTTGCAAAACGGTATCGCGCGATAAGGAAAAAGCCAAACACACTTTATTTACAGACGGAAGCCTGTCGCCTTTTACCAATTGTTCGTCTTCAATTGCTTTTTCAATTGAAAGAATTATCTGTTTATATTTTGGTAAACCGAGGTTGTTTTGAATGGAAATTAAATTCATGAAAAATGATAATTTTCTGCAATATACAAAAAACTGGTAGGTACTGGTATGTAAAATTTTAAAATGTTTCTATTTTTGAATTTCATTTTTACTAAAATTTTCATGGAATTAAAACACATATCGCATTTAATAGATATTTCTGAAGCTAAATTATTTGGTTTAATGCCTGATGGAGAGAAAGTTTATTCTTTCGAATTATCAAATAAAAACGGAATGAAAGCGCAAATTATCAATTATGGTGCAACTGTAACTTCACTTCAGGTACCTCTCGAAAATGGAAAAGTCGCAGATGTTGTTTTAGGTTTCGATACTTTAGATTCTTATTTGCAATCTTATAATTTGCCAAGCGCGCCTTATTTTGGAACCACTATTGGTCGATATGCTGGAAGAATCAATAAGGGAACTTTTACTTTAAATGACAAAACATTTCAACTTGTTGGAAACAATAACGGTAATACTTTACATGGAGGAAATGTTGGTTTTGGAAAAAAAGTCTGGTCTGTTACAGACATTACAAATGGAGAAAATCCGTCGATAACATTTCGTTTAATAAGCGACAATTTAGATGAAAATTTTCCTGGCGAATTATGTGTAGATCTTACTTATACTTTAACAGAAGAAAACGAATTACAATTAGAATATAAAGCGACAACAACTGAAGATACTGTTTTAAACCTGACGCATCATAGTTATTTTAACCTCAACGGTCATGATTCAACGGTTCTGGATCAGGAAATGTTGGTCAATTCTGATCAGATTTTAGAAACGAATTCAGATAATATTCCAACCGGAAATTTTACGAATCTTTCTAATCATGCTTTCGATTTCAGAACGCAAAAAAATTGTCCTTCAACAATTGACAATTCTTTTGTAATTGAAGCTAAAAATGAAATTGCGGCTCAATTGTTCAGCAAAAAAAACAATCTAAAAATGAACGTTTACACGGATCAGCCAAGTGTACATGTATATGTTGGAGGAAATTGTTTTGATGTTTTGAAAGGAAAAGAAGCTTCAAATTATCATCCGTCAAGCGGAATTTGTTTTGAAACACAAAATTTTCCGGATGCACCAAATCATTCTCATTTTCCAAATTCGGTTTTGAAAAAAGGAGATGAATATCAACAGAAAACTGTTTATCAATTTCAAAAAATAAGCTAAAAAACAACACCAATTTATTACACAATGAATGACATTTTAATACAAAATACAACTGCTTTTTTTGAAAAATCGTTTGGATCAACGCCTCAAAAAATCGTACTTTCTCCAGGAAGAATTAATATTATTGGAGAACATATCGATTATAATGATGGTTATGTTTTGCCGGCCGCAATAGACAAGGTTATTGTTTTTGCTTTCGAAAAAAATAATACTTCAAAATCAAAAGTGATTGCTATAGATTTAAATGAAGAGTTTGAGATTGATTTAACGAAAGAAATTAAATTAAGCAATGTCGTTTGGACAAATTATATTCTTGGTGTAATTAAACAATTGCAGGATAACGGTTTTTCGTTTGAAGGTTTCAATTGTGTTTTTAGCAGTAATATTCCGGTTGGTTCAGGATTATCTTCTTCTGCCGCTTTAGAGTGCGGGATGCTTTTTGGTATCAAGGAACTTTTTAACCTTACTATTAATAAGGTTGATATTGCTTTAATGGGGCAAAAGGCTGAACATTGGGTTGGTATTAATTGTGGTATCATGGATCAGTTTTCGAGCGTTCATGGTCTTGAAAATAAGGTAATAAAATTAGATTGTAATACGTTGGAATTCGAATATCACGATGCAAATTTCAAAGATTATTCTTTGGTTTTATTTGACAGTAATGTTAAACATTCTCTTTTTACATCTGAATATAATACGAGAAGAATTGAATGTGAAGAAGGTTTATCAATTATAAAAAATAACTTTCCTGAAATAAAAAGTTTTAGGGATTGTACAGAAGAACAAGTTTTGAGTCTTCAGGACAAAATGAATGAAACTGTTTTTAAAAGAGTTCATTTTGTAGTAAAAGAAATTAAGCGTGTAACAAAAGCGTGTGAGGCTTTAGACAACGGAAATATAGAACTTTTAGGACAATTGCTTTTTGAAACCCATGATGGGTTGTCGAGAGAATATGCAGTAAGTTGTGAGGAGCTGGATATGCTTGTAGATACTGCAAAAGAAGACGATGCAGTAATTGGTTCGCGATTAATGGGTGGTGGATTTGGGGGTTGCACCATAAATTTAATTAAAAAAGGTCACGAAAATGAGGTGAAAAATAAGTTTTCAAATCTTTATTTAAATATATTTGGTATCGAACTAAAATTTTATGATGTAAAAATCGGAAACGGAACAACACTACTTTAATACCACAACAACTACAATGAAAAATTTTGACATTAACGAAGACCCGCACAGACGCTTTAATCCATTAATAAATGAATGGGTTTTAGTTTCACCTCATCGCGCAAAACGTCCCTGGCAAGGACAAAACGAAACTGTTTTAACGGAGGCATTGCCAAAATACGATTCAACTTGTTATTTATGTCCCGGAAATGTACGTGCAAACGGAGTCAATAATCCGGATTACAAAGACAGCTTTGTTTTTGAAAATGATTTTGCCGCCATGAAACAAGACGAAATTATTTTTGAGGAAGATATTAAACATACCTTTTTTAAAGCGCAGCCTGAGCGCGGAATTTCAAGAGTCGTTTGTTTTTCACCAAGACACGATCTTACTTTACCTGAAATGAGTATTGCCGAAATTGAAAATATCATCAAAACATGGCAAGCAGAATATACTGATTTAGGAGACATTAAATATATCAATTACGTTCAGATTTTTGAAAATAAAGGAAGTGTTATGGGATGCAGCAACCCGCACCCGCACGGACAAATCTGGGCACAATCATCATTGCCAACGCAAGTTGAAAAAACGCATAAAAGCTTAAAAGCTTATTTCGATAAAAATGAAAAAACGCTTCTTGAGGATTATCTTAAAGCTGAATTAAGATCTGGAGAACGTATTGTTATCGAAAATGATCATTTTGTGGCTTTGGTTCCTTTTTGGGCAATCTGGCCTTACGAAACCATGATTATCAGCAAAAGAGCTTTCGGAAAAATTACAGATCTTACTGCTGATGAAACGATTGCTTATGCTACGATCTTAAAACAATTAACATCAAAATACGATAATTTATTCAACACATCTTTTCCGTATTCGTCAGGAATTCATCAGGCACCAACAGATGGATTTGATCATCCGGAATGGCATTTTCACATGCATTTTTATCCACCATTATTGCGTTCTGCAAGCGTTAAAAAATTTATGGTTGGTTACGAAATGTTAGCGGAATCGCAACGTGATATTACTCCTGAAAAAAGTGCAGAAATTTTAAGAGAATTATCAGACGTGCATTATAAAAGCAAAGAAAAAAATCAGGTTGAACATTCATAAATCTAAAAATAAAATAAGTTTTAAACCTTAAACAAACAATCATTCTTTACTAATTTTTAAAATACCACAAACAATGAACCAGAACCTCGCTTTCGCAGATTATGCGGTTTTTATTATCTACTTTATCGTAGTCGCATCCTACGGTTTCACGATCTACAACAAACGTAAAAAAGACGAACATGATGCTAAAGCGTACTTCCTTGCTGAAGGAAACTTAACCTGGTGGGCTATTGGAGCATCATTAATTGCTTCTAATATCTCTGCAGAACAATTTATCGGAATGAGCGGTGAAGGTTTCTTTTTAGGAATTGCCGTTGCTGCTTACGAATGGATTGCTGCCATTGCTTTGATTATTGTGGCTGTTTGGTTTATTCCTGTTTATCTTAAAAATAAGATTTACACGATGCCTCAATTCTTAAAAACACGTTATAACGAATCGACTGCTTTAATTATGGCCGTTTTTTGGTTGTTTTTATATGTTTTCGTAAACTTAACTTCGATTTTATATTTAGGAGCTGTTGCTATTAATGGTCTTGCAGGCGGAGAATATCTGCATGTTATCATGATCGGATTGGCTGTATTTGCTTTGTTTATTTCTTTAGGAGGTATGAAAGTTGTAGCTTATACTGATGTTATTCAGGTTGCCGTTTTAATCATTGGAGGTTTGGTAACTTCTTATATTGCATTAACTACTGTTGGACAATATTTTGGAGTTGGTGAAAACGCTATTGCAGGTTTTAAAGTCCTGATGAGAGAAGCTCCTGAGCATTTCAAAATGATTATTCCAAAACCAACTGCAACGTCATCACAACTTGATATCGATAAATATTTAACTTTCCCTGGATTGTTATCTTATTTGGCTGGTATCTGGATTATCAACTTAAACTATTGGGGTTGTAATCAATACATTACTCAAAGAGCTTTGGGTGCTGATTTGCAAACGGCGCGTACAGGAATTTTATTTGCAGGCTTCTTAAAATTATTAATGCCTTTAATCGTAATGTTACCTGGTATTGCTGCTTATGTTTTATACCAAAACGGACATTTACCTCAATTAGTTGGAGGAAAAGATGGTGCTTATTCTGCTGTCTTAACGTTCTTGCCAACAGGTTTAAAAGGACTTTCGGTTGCTGCTTTAACGGCTGCAATTGTAGCTTCGTTAGCCGGAAAAGTAAACAGTATCTCGACTATTTATACTTTAGATATTCATAAAAAATACATTCAGAAAGATGCTGGCGAAAAACAACAGGTAAATATTGGTAGAATTGCCGTTTTTGCTGCGATGCTTTTGGCTGTTTTATTTACATGGAATGACCTTTTAGGAATTGGTGGTGTTGGAGGATTTACATACATTCAAAAATATACCGGTTTTATTAGCCCTGGAGTATTTGCTATGTTTATTTTGGGTATGTTCTGGAAAAGAACAACCGGAACTGCAGCAATTGTGGGTGTAATTTTAGGATTTTTATTGTCTGTATTGTTCAATGAATATGCTCCGGCTTTATTCGGAAATGAAACTTTATTGTATACTGCTTATCCAAACGGTAAAGGAGCTTTTGAAATTCCGTTCCACATTTGTATGGGATTATCTTTCTTCTTTACAACATTAACAATGGTTGCGATAAGTTTTGCTGGTCCAAAAGTAAACCCAAAAGCTTTTGAACTAGATACAGAAATGTTTAAAGTAAAACCTCAAACAACGGTTTTAATTGTAATAACAGTTTTGGCTATTATTGCACTTTACGTTAAATTTTGGTAGTATAATTTTTTACTATATTATTTTTTGAAGAATAAAAGACTGTCTATAAACGACAGTCTTTTTTGTCTTATACATCAAATTCGGAAAAACAAAACTCAATAATTTTATACCTATATATATGTCAACACAAAAATTCTGTTTAGCGTTAGATTTAAAAGATGATCCGGCTTTGATTGCAGAATATAAATTAACGCATCAAAATGTTTGGCCGGAGATTATAGAAAGTATAAAAAATACAGGCATAACGGTTCTTGATATTTATTGTACCGGGAATAGACTGTTTATGATTATTGAAGCTGATGCAGCATTTTCATTTGAAAAAAAATCAGCATCAGATGCTCAAAACCCTAAAGTTCAGGAATGGGAAAACTTAATGTGGAAATTTCAACAAGCTTTGCCGTGGGCAAAAGCAGGTCAAAAATGGATTCTTATGGATAAAATATTTGAGTTAAAATAATTTCATTTTTTACACATAATTAATGATGTAGAAAATAGTTTTTAATAAATTAATTTTTACATTTGAGACCTAATAAATACTTAACACTTTTTATGAAAAAACTAGTACTATCATTATTATTCATGTCTGGAGCTGCCTTTGCTCAGGATATTGACGTTGTAAAAGGAAATTTTGACTTTTTAAAAGGTCAAAAAGAAATTAACGTAGAGTTTGACTACAGCACCTTTACAGTTTTAAAAGATAAAAAAACTGAAGCTCAGTATGTAGAAGAGAGAACTGCTGAATTGAATGAAAAAACAAAAGGAAATGGAACTGCATGGAGCAAAAAATGGGCTGCTGCAAAAGAATTAAACTGGAATCCTAAGTTTTTAGAACTTGTTAATGTTGTATTAAACAAGGAGAAAAAAGATGTTACTTTTCAAGAAGGTTTAGCTACTGCTCCTTACACTTTAATTGTACAAACAGTTTGGATTTACCCAGGTTGGGATATTGCAATGATGAAACAAGCTGCAAAAGTAACAACAAACCTAAAATTTGTTGAAACAGCTAACAAATCAAATGTATTATTAGAAATTTCTAGTGAAGAAGCTCCTGGAGATCAATACGGAAGCAACTTTAGCAACGAAACCAGAATTGGTGAAGGATATGCTAAAACTGGAAAATCTTTAGGTAAATTACTTTTGAAAAAAGCTTACAAATAAGATTATAAAAACCCTGGTCTCTAAACCGGGGTTTTCTTTTTAAAACAAAAAGAGGATGCAATTGCATCCTCTTTTTTATATCGTAAAATAATAGTTTATTATTTTTCAGCATTCTCTTTTTCACTATTGATAAGATATGCCATATTTTTGATTACGTTGTCATGTTTTTTAACAAACGGATTTTCTTCATTCCAAACATAACCTGCTAAAACCGAGCAAATTTTTTCTTTTACTTCAGGATTTTCTGGTTGGTGAAAAAACAATGTTTGTAAATTTCCGGTATACCATTCTTTCACGTAAGTGGTAAAAACAGCAATTCCTCTTTTCATATAACCAGTAAATTCAGTTTCCCAATCTACTTCGATTCCTTGCGATTCCTTAATATATAATTTTGCAGCCAACATTCCGGATTCTGTAGCAAAAGCAACACCAGATGAAAATACAGGATCTAAAAACTCAGAACTGTTTCCTGTTAAGGCAAAACCATCTCCGTACATTTTTTTAACGGCTCTTGAATAATTTTCAAGTTTTACCGGTTCAAATAAAAACTCAGTTCCTTTAAATCTTTTGATATAATAATCAGAAAGCTGAATTGCATTACGTAAAGCCTCAGCATTATCTTTATTTTCAGAAAGTGAATTGATAAAATCTGTTGGTCCAACAACCCCTAAACTTGTGTTTCCGTTTGAGAACGGAATTACCCATAACCAAACTTCTGTTTCTAAAATATCAAACGAAATCATCGTTCCTTCTACACCTTCTGGTCTGTTGATATCTTTTACGTGTGCAAAAATCGAAGAGTGAGGATCTAACTTTGATGGTGTATCAAGATCTAAAAGTCTTGGTAAAACACGACCGTATCCGCTCGAGTCGATAATAAATTTTGCGTGAATTTCTTTTAAATTCCCGTCTTTGTCTTTTACAATCGTTTTAGAATTTTTTCCTTCAAAAGAAACTTCCAGTACTTCTGTTTCAAATTCTAAATCAATTCCTTTACGAATAACTTCCTGAGCCATAGTGTTGTCAAAATCAGCTCTTGGCACTTGCCATGTCCAATCCCAACCTTCTCCAAATTTCTGACTAAAGTCAAAAACACAAATTTCTTCTCCTCGAATAAAACGTGCACCTAATTTTTTTTCAAAATTCATTGCATCAAGACTTTCAAAAAGTTCTGCCTCAGAGAAATGGTCCATTACACGAGGAATAAGACTTTCTCCTACTACAAGCCTCGGGAACTTAGTTTTCTCTACAACTTTTATCTTAATATTGTTCTTATGAAGATACGAAGCAGACACACATCCTGAAGGTCCTGCACCTATCACTAAAACATCAACAATCTCTTTTGTCATAATAAAAATGTTATCAATTATTAACTTACATTTGCCATTTCAAAATAACTACATTTATTTTGATAAATAAAATTAAATTAGCACGAACCAAAAAGAATTTAATGAACACAATTAATGAATACCTGAGCTTAAAAGAATTCGAATCCATAATATTTGGAAATAACAAGGTTGTTGTGAGCGATCTTGTATTAAATCGAGTAAACGAAAGCTTTAATTTCTTAAAAGAATTTTCAGGAAATAAAGTAATCTACGGTGTAAATACCGGGTTTGGGCCAATGGCTCAATATCGAATTAAGGAATCTGATCAGATTCAATTACAGTACAATTTAATCAGAAGCCACTCTTCAGGAACAGGAAAACCTTTGAGTCCGGTTTGTGCAAAGGCAGCAATCTTAGCGCGATTAAATACATTGTCTTTAGGTAATTCAGGCGTACATCCGTCAGTAATTCACCTAATGTCAGAATTTATCAACAGAGACATTACGCCTTTAATTTTTGAACACGGTGGTGTTGGAGCAAGTGGTGACTTGGTACAATTATCACATTTAGCTTTAAATTTAATTGGTGAAGGTGAAGTTTTCTACAAAGGAGACAGAAGACCAACTCAGGAAGTTTTTGAAATTGAAGGTTTAAAACCTATTCAGGTAGAAATCAGAGAAGGTTTGGCTTTAATTAACGGAACATCAGTAATGACCGGAATTGGAGTTGTAAATGTACACCATGCCAATAAATTATTAGACTGGTCTTTAAAATGTTCTTGCGCCATCAACGAATTGGTTCAGGCATACGATGACCATTTCTCTGAAGAATTAAATCAAACAAAACGTCATAAAGGTCAACAGGAAGTTGCTGCAAAAATGAGAGCCAATCTTTCAGACAGTACTTTGATTCGTAAAAGAGAAGACCATTTATATTCTGGCGAAAATACTGAGGAAATTTTCAAAGAAAAAGTTCAGGAATATTATTCTTTACGTTGCGTACCTCAAATTTTAGGTCCGGTTTTAGAAACGATAAATAATGTTGCTTCTATTCTTGAAGACGAATTTAACTCAGCAAATGACAATCCGATTATCGATGTAAAAAATCAACATGTTTATCATGGAGGTAATTTCCACGGCGATTATATTTCACTTGAAATGGATAAGTTGAAAATTGTTATTACTAAATTAACCATGTTGGCAGAACGTCAATTGAATTATTTATTGAATTCAAAAATCAACGAACTTCTTCCTCCATTTGTAAATTTAGGAACATTAGGATTCAATTTCGGAATGCAGGGAGTTCAGTTTACTGCTACTTCTACAACTGCAGAAAGCCAAATGTTATCTAACCCAATGTACGTACATAGTATCCCGAACAACAATGACAATCAGGACATTGTAAGTATGGGAACAAATGCAGCTGTAATTACATCAAAAGTAATCGAAAATGCGTTTGAAGTATTAAGTATAGAAATGATCACGATTGTTCAGGCAATTGATTATTTAGGACAAAAAGATAAAATTTCTTCAGTTACCAGAGAATGGTATGATGAAATTAGAAAAATAATCCCTGTATTTAAAGAAGATCAGGTAATGTATCCTTTTGTTCAACAAGTAAAAGATCACCTTATAAATAATTAAAATCCATACCTATTATTAATCTGAATCTTAAGCTATGAAAAAATCATTTCTTTTTTTGTTGTTATTGTTTATTCAATTTGTTAATAGTCAGACTCCGGCTCCGGAACTGGCATTAGTTAAAAAGGACGGTAAATACGGATACCTTACTAAAGAAGGAACGTTTCGTATAGAACCAAAATACAAAAATGCCAAAAATTTCTCCGAAGGCCTTGCTGCTGTAGAAGATAATGGGAAATGGGGTTTCATAGATATGAAAGGTACATTGGTTATTCCGGCTACTTTTGATAATGTAAAATATTTCGGCAGCGGAATTTGTGTGGTATCCAAAGACAAAAAATGGGTATACATAAATACTAAAGGAGATGTTCTGACTGCGCCGGCTTCTGAAAAAGTATTTGATTTTGAAAACGGTGTGGCATTCATAAAACAAGGAAATAAAATTGGATTAATTAATCCAAAGATGACCGTTGTTTTAGAGCCAAAATATGATGTGATCAAATCTTTTGAAAATGGTTTTGCCAAAGTAAAAAACAATGACAGTTGGGGAATCATCAATACAGCCGGAAAAGTTGTTGTTGAGATTGCTTACCAGGAAATTGGTAATTATTATAAAGCGACAACCTGGGCGAAAAAAGGAGAAAGTTTTGGATTGGTTGTTGCAGGAAAATTTATTCCTGTTGATGGCGCCGATAAAATCTGGGATTTTGGAACACAGGATTTAACCTATGCGAGAAAAAACGGAAAAATTGGTTTCATTGATTTAAAAGGAAACTGGGCTGTTACTCCAATATTTGATAAAGCAAAAGCTTTTTCAAAAAATTTAGCACCCGTTCTTGTTGGTTCAAAATGGGGTTACATTAATTTGAAAGGAGATTTCATAATTCAGCCAACGTATAGTGATGCTGAAACTTTCAGCTCAAATGGTTTGGCTCCAATTAAAGAAAGCAACTGGGGTTTTATCAATGAAAAAGGAAAAATAGTAATTCCAACACAATATGGTATTACATCCAATGGTCTTCTTTCATTATTTTCAGATCAGGAAAAAGGATTTATTAATGGTGTTGCAAGAGTAAAAAATGAAAAGAAATGGGGTTTTCTTAAGCCAGATGGTACCGTATTAGGTAACCAATGGTTTGAAAATGCTGAACCTTTTCAAAAATAATAAAAAACTGTTTTTAAATATGAAATGTGTATTAGTAACAGGTGGTTCAAGAGGAATTGGAAGTGCTATTTGTAAAAAATTAGCCGTTGAAGCCAACTATCATATTCTGATTAATTATCATTCTAACAAAACTGCAGCGGAAGAGACGCTTCAGGAAATACAAAAATTAGGAGCAACCGGAGAAATTTTAGGCTTCGATGTTTCTAATTTTGAAGATGTTCAAAAAACGTTAACACAATGGCAGGAAGCAAATCCTGAAGCTATTGTTGAAGCTATTGTAAACAATGCCGGAATTACAAAAGATGGTCTTTTTATGTGGATGACACCTGAAGACTGGAGCGGAGTTGTGAATACTAGTGTAAATGGTTTTTTTAATGTGACACAATTTTTTATGCAAAAAATGTTGCGCAATAAATATGGCCGTATTGTAAATATCGTTTCTGTTTCCGGTGTAAAAGGAACTGCAGGGCAAACCAATTATTCAGCAGCAAAAGGTGCCATTGTTGCAGCTACAAAAGCGCTGGCCCAGGAAGTTGCCAAACGTAATATTACAGTAAATGCAGTTGCGCCGGGTTTTATCAGAACCGATATGACAAGCCAATTAGACGAAAAAGAATTATTAAAACTAATTCCGGTAAATCGTTTTGGCGAAGCTGAAGAAGTAGCCGATTTAGTAAGCTTTTTAGTTTCTAAAAAAGCAAGTTATATTACAGGAGAAATTATTAATATAAACGGAGGAATATATTCGTAAAAATTATATTTTAACACATAGAAACATAAATTTTATGTGCAAAAAGAATGTAAAAGCTATGTTTTACTATCTGTTAAAAACAATTACGCCTAAGGTTTAAAAAATTACTTTAAAACGATGAATAAAAGAGTTGTAATTACCGGAATGGGAATTTATTCTTGTATTGGTACTTCTTTAGATGAAGTAAAGGAATCGCTATATAACGGAAAATCTGGTATTCAGTTTGATTCCGAAAGAAAAGAATTTGGGTTTCAATCTGCCTTAACCGGAATGGTGCCAAAACCTGACTTAAAATCTTTATTAACCAGAAGACAACGTATGAGCATTGGTGAAGAAACCGAATATGCTTATATGGCTACCATTGAAGCATTGAAAAATGCCAATATTGACGATGCTTTTTTTGATGATCGCGAAGTTGGAATCATGTACGGAAACGACAGTGTTTCGAAAGCAATTATCGAAGCTACAGATATTATACGCGAAAAAAAGGACACTGCCTTAATTGGTTCAGGAGCTATTTTTAAATCGATGAATTCTACAGTAACAATGAATTTATCTACGATTTTTAAACTTCGTGGTATCAATCTTACTATAAGTGCTGCCTGCGCAAGTGGTTCTCACTCTATAGGATTGGCTTATTTTTTAATAAAAAGCGGTTTTCAGGACATCATTATTTGCGGTGGAGCACAGGAAATCAACAAATATGCAATGAGCAGTTTTGACGGATTAGGTGTTTTTTCAGCCAGAGAAAACGATCCTGCAAAAGCTTCCAGACCTTTTGATGCCGAAAGAGACGGGTTAATTCCGAGTGGTGGTGGCGCAACGTTAATATTAGAAAGCTACGAATCTGCAATTGCACGTGGTGCTACTATTATTGCTGAAGTTGCCGGTTATGGGTTTTCTTCAAACGGAGGTCATATTTCGACTCCAAATGTCGAAGGACCGTCAACAGCCATGCAAAGAGCGCTTGATGACGCACAATTAAAAGCAAGTGATATCGATTACATAAATGCTCATGCAACTTCGACACCTGTTGGAGACGGCAATGAAGCTAAAGCTATATTTGAAGTTTTTGGAGAAAGCAATCCTTACGTAAGCTCAACAAAATCAATGACTGGGCACGAATGTTGGATGGCCGGAGCAAGCGAAGTAATCTATTCTGTGCTAATGATGCAGAACGATTTTATCGCTCCAAATATCAATTTAGAAAACACGGATGAAGATTCAGCGAAATTAAATTTAGTTAAAACTACGTTAAATAAAAAAATTGATATATTTTTGTCGAATTCCTTCGGGTTTGGAGGAACAAATTCTGCACTTGTAGTTAAAAAGATTAAATGAAAGCGATGAATAAAGAAGAAATAGTAAAAAAAATTAATAGTTTTTTGGTTGATGAATTTGAAGTTGATAACGACGACATTGAACCGGATGCAAATTTAAAAGACACACTTGGGTTAGATAGTTTAGACTATGTTGACTTAGTAGTTTCAATTGAAGCAACTTTTGGTGTAAAATTAGTTGAAGCTGATTTCGTAGGAATCGCTTCTTTCCAAAGTTTTTATGATCTTATCGAAACAAAACTAAAAGCTAAAGTTGTTTAATGAGTCAATGGGATGGCAAATCAAAAGGAACAGTTTTAGGTTATAAAATATTCGTTTTTTTGATACAGAAAGCGGGTGTTAAATCCGCTTACGTTTTACTTTATTTTGTTGCTTCTTATTATTTTTTGTTTTTAAAGAAAAGTAATAAGGCCATCTTTTATTATTTTAAAGAACGGCTAAAGTATCCTCATTTTAAATCTAAAAAAATGGTGTTCAAAAGTTATTATACTTTTGGACAAACCATTATTGATAAAATTTCTATTTCGGCAGGAATGCGAAATAAATTCAGTTATGAATTTGACGGGATAGAAATTTTAAAAAAACTTTTAGCTGAGAAAAAAGGAGGTGTTTTAATTAGTGCCCATATTGGAAATTTTGAAATCGCTGAACATTTCTTTGGCGAAATTGATCTTGATTTTCAAATTAATTTGGTCACTACAGATTTAGAACATTCAGCAATTAAAAATTATCTGGAAAGTATTGCTCAAAAACCAACCGTAAAATTTATAATTATCAGAGATGATTTGTCTCATATTTTTGAGATCAACGCAGCTTTGTCTAATAATGAATTAGTTTGTTTTACCGGTGATCGTTATTTTGAAGGTACAAAATCGTTGTCTGAAAAAATTCTTGGCGAGGAAGCTAACTTTCCTGCAGGTCCGTTTTTAATTGCATCACGATTAAAAGTTCCTGTTGTTTTTGTTTATGTAATGAAAGAACAAAACCTGCATTATCATTTATATGCCCGTGAAGCTGTAGTAAAACACAGAGACGAAAAAGCACTTTTAAGATCTTATATCGAAAGTGTAGAATCGATGCTTGAAAAGTATCCTTTACAGTGGTTCAATTATTTTGATTTCTGGAACCAGTTAAAAAAGTAAAATATAACATTTAAAGTCATTCTTTCATAAATACCCCAAATCTTAAAACAAAATATGCAGGAATTTGACACAATTATCATCGGTTCTGGAGTTGGAGGATTATCAACTGCAATATGTTTGGCGAGAGCCGGGCAAAAAGTTTTAGTACTGGAACAACATTATGTTCCTGGTGGCTGGAGTCATAGTTTTACTTTAAAAGGACAACGTTTTAGTCCCGGTGTTCATTACGTGGGACTACTTGATGAAGGACAATCTACAGATAAATTATATCGTGGTTTAGGAATTGCCAACGATATGGTTTTTTTTAGAATGAACAAAGATGCCTACGAGCATTGTTTAATTGGTGACGAAAGTTTCGATTTACCTGCCGGAGTTGACAATCTTAAAAAAAGACTTTCTTCACACTTTCCACACGAAGAAAAAAATATAAACGAATATCTTACACTAGTTCAAAGAGTAAGTTATGAACTGCAATTAATTCCAAAACTAAAAGGTTTCTGGCAAAACATAACCGTTCCGTTTCGTACCAAACATTTCGGAAAATTTGCTTTATTTCCTTTAAAGAAAGTTGTGGGTTGGCACGTAAAAGATCCAATATTAAAAGCAGTCCTTAATATACAATGTGGCGATCATGGCCTTTCGCCAAACAGAGCCTGTTTTCCTGTACATTGTTCTGTAATGAGTCATTATTTCGATGGCGGTTTCTACCCAATGGGCGGCGGCGGCGGTATTGTAAAAGCCATGACAAACGGAATAAAAAGACATGGCGGTGAAGTTCGCGTAAAACAAAACGTTAAAAACATTATTGTCGAAAATAAAAAGGCAATAGGCGTTCAGCTTGAAAATGGCGACAGAATAATGGCTAAAAATATTGTTTCAAATGCAGATCCTTCTATTACCTATTTAAATTTAATTGGCAAAGAACATATCAGTAAATCACTCATCAAAAAATTAGAGAAAACAAAATATTCTGTTACCTCTTTAATTTTGTTTTTGACATTAGATTTAGATGTTACTCAATTTCAAATTGATTCAGGAAATATCTGGATGATGAAAGATGAAAATGATGATGCTAATTTTGAACATTTAATGAGCGATACTATTGCAACCGGAGATTCATTTCCTGCCGTTTTTATTAGTTGTACAACGCTTAAAGATCCGGCAAGTTTTAACGGAAGATACCATAATTTCGAAATTGTGACTTACGTAAACTATGATCAATTGAGTGATTTTAATGGTTTAGAAGATTATCACAACGAAGAGTATAAAAAGTTTAAAGAAAAAATAGTCGATAAACTGATGAATAATGTGGAGAAAATAATTCCGAATGCAAAACAGCACATTATTCAGGCAGAATTAGGAACTCCAAAAACAAACGAATTTTATATTAATTCGACAAAAGGAAATGTTTACGGAACAGAGAAAACATTAAATCAGGTTGGTCCTTTTTCATATAAAAATAAAACAGAGATCGAAAACCTGTTTCTTTGCGGAGCTTGCACATTATCTCACGGAGTTACAGGTGCAACACATTCAGGACTTGCAGCAGCTGCAACAATTTTGGGTTGCACAGCCGATGATTTATTGATAGAAGATGAGAATCAAAAAATTCGAATTTATGATGCCGAAGATGCGTCTACATGGCCGGATTGGGTTCATACAAAACGAACAGATAAAATAAGGAAATTCGTTTAAAAAAAAATACTTATTTTTGCGCTTTCCACACCAAATCAACAAACCAAAATGAAAAATGTTCTTGTAATCTACTATTCTCAGTCTGGACAGCTAGGAGAAATTGCACGCAATATTGCAAAGCCCTTCCTGAATTCAGATGAAATAAATGTAACTTTTCATGAAATACAATTAGAGAAGCCTTTCCCTTTTCCTTGGGATAAAAGCTCTTTTTTTGATGCTTTTCCGGAATCTTTTTTACAAATTCCAACAGCATTAAAACCTGTATCAGATGAAGTTCTCAATACAAAATTTGACCTGGTTCTTTTTCATTATCAAGTTTGGTATTTATCACCATCTATCCCTGTAAATTCATTTTTAAAAAGTGACGAAGCCAAAAAAATTCTAAATAATACGCCTGTTATTACCATTAGCGGTTCTCGTAATATGTGGATTATGGCGCAGGAAAAAATTAAAAGTTTACTAAAAGAAGCCAATGCACAATTGGTAGGAAATGTAGCTTTAGTAGATCGTGTAGGAAATTTAATAAGTGTTATTACAATTGTTGAATGGATGTTTTCCGGTGTTAAGAAAAAGTATCTTGGAATTTTCCCTTTACCGGGAGTTTCAGACAAAGACATTCAGGAATCTGAAAAGTTTGGAAAAGTAATGCTTTCAGAATTTCAACAGAACAATTTAAGCAATTTACAGCCAAAATTGCTGGCAATTGATGCGGTAAAAATCAGTCCGTATTTAGTAACTGTTGACAAAACAGCGAATAAAATTTTCAATAAATGGTCAAACCTTATCTATAAAAATAAAAATAACAGAAAACTGCTGCTTAAACTATTTAATGTTTATTTATTCCTTGCGATATGGTTAATCTCACCAATAGTGTATATATTGCACCTTATTACCTACCCCATTAAATTAAATACGATAAAAAAAGAAACTCAATATTATAAAGGAGTTTAAGAAGACGAAAGTAGAATTATGTTTGAAGTATATATTACCAGAGCCGCAAAATTTTTGCCAAACGAAGCTGTTTCAAATGATGAAATGGAAAGTTATTTAGGTCTTATTAATGATACCGCTTCTAAAGCAAGACGTATTATTTTGCGCAATAATAAAATTTTAAGTCGCCATTACGCTGTAGACAAAGCAGGAAAAAGTACACACAGCAATGCTGAGTTAACTCGCAATGCGATAGAACAATTATTTGATGAGAAATTTACCGCTCAGGATGTCGAAGTCCTTTCATGCGGAACTTCAACACCAGATATTTTCCTTCCATCTCATGCCGCAATGGTTCATGGTTTGCTTAAAAATAAATCGGTAGAATTAAATTCTTCGACCGGGGTTTGTTGCGCCGGAATGAATTCATTGAAATTTGGTTTTCTTTCTGTAAGATCAGGAAACTCTAAAAATGCTATTTGTACAGGATCTGAAAAAGTTTCGACATGGTTAATAGCAAAAAAATACAGCCAGGAAGTAAGCAATTTAAAAAGCCTTGAAGAGCAACCTATTATTGCTTTCAAAAAAGATTTTTTACGTTGGATGTTATCTGATGGTGCTGGTGCATTACTATTACAAAATGAACCGGGCGAAGGCATTTCTTTAAAAATCGAATGGATGGAAGCTTTTTCATACGCATTTGAATTAGAGACTTGTATGTATGCCGGTGGAGATAAATTAGAGAATGGCGAAATTAAATCATGGAGCGATTACGAACCTGAAGAATTGTTAAATCAATCTGTTTTTTCTATCAAACAAGATGTGAAATTATTAGATGAATTTATACTTTCTAAAGGAGCTGACAGTATGAAAGACGCCATGGATAAAAATAATATTTCTCCAGATCAAATCGATTATTTCATTCCTCACGTTTCTTCTAACTTTTTTGTTGAAGGACTTAAAAAAGGATTAAGTGAAAAAGGAGTTGGAATGGCTGATGAAAAATGGTTCATGAATCTTTCAAGAGTAGGAAACGTAGGTTCTGCCTCTATTTATTTAGCTTTAGAAGAATTGATGAATTCCGGAAACCTTAAAAAAGGAGACCGTATTCTTTTATCTGTACCTGAAAGTGGAAGATTTTCTTTTGCTTATGCTTATTTAACCGTTTGTTAATGGAGAGAACTTTACTTTTAGAAAAAAATGCAGTCGAAAATTTATTACCACAAAAGTTTCCTTTTGTAATGGTAGATAAAATGTATTCGTTTACCGAAACTTCATTAGTTTCAGGTTTACAAATACAAAGCGACAATATTTTTTTCGATAATAATACTTTTTTAGAAGCCGGATTAATCGAACACATGGCGCAATCAGTCGCGTTGCATACCGGTTATGAGTTTTTTTTAAGAAAAGAAACAGCTCCAACCGGATATATTGGCTCTATCAAAGAAATTGAAATTAAAAGATTACCTGAAATTAACGATACGATTCAATCAACGGTAACTATTTTACAGGAATTTGCCGGAATCACTTTAGTGAATATAGTAACGACTTTAAATAATGAAGAAATTGCTACGGGACAAATGAAAACTGTTTTAGCCAAATAAATAAGTATTGGAGACTAACGTTGACATACAAAATTACCTTCCACACCGAGCTCCTTTGCTTATGGTGGATTTGATATTAGATTTGGATGCCAACTTTGTAGCAACCACATTTTTAATAAAAGAAGACAATGTTTTTGTTGACAAAGGTACTTTTATAGAAGCCGGTTTAATAGAAAATACAGCACAAACCTGTTCTTCTATTGTTGGTAAAAAATATTTTGTTGACGAAGACGGAGCCGAAAATGACAACGTAAATGTTATTGGTTTTATCAGTGCTTTAAAAAATGTAAAAATACATTCGTTACCAAAAGTTGGAGATACAATTACAACCAAAGCAAACTTGGTTTCGAAATTTGCCGGCGAAGATTATACTTTATGTACCATGAGCTGCGAAAGCTCACTTGGTGACAAATTACTTTTAGAATGTGAAATCAATTTGTTTATTCAAAAAACAATTTCGGTTATCTCATAATTTCAATCGAAAATAAAAACGGTCATGGAAAAAGAAAAAGTACCACAAGACAAAGGTAATTTAACCAAAAACAATCTAAAAGAATTACTGTATGCCACCGATGAAAATGGTGATTACACTACAACTTTAAGTTCTGGTTGGGAGCCAAAAACAATTGCACTTTCTAATTCTATCGATGATATAAAAGAGCGCATTGCCGAAGCAAAATTGCAGGTTGAAACCGGTGAATCAAGTCCGATTTGTTATTATATGGAAGTTAACAAAATGGATATTACCATTCTTGCCAGTTATGTTGGACTTTGGAAATGGCGCGTAAAAAGACATTTTAAACCTAATGTTTTTGCAAAATTAAACGATAAAACTTTACAAAAATATGCCGATGCTTTTGAGATATCGGTACAAGAATTAAAAAATATTAAATCAGACTAATGCAAACTAATTTTACACATCATCAATCTGCTCACTGCGAAAACGGAGTAGCTTCGAATTTGTTAAAAAACAACGGTCTCAACATTAGCGAGCCAATGGTTTTTGGTATTGGTTCTGGACTTTTTTTCGTGTATTTACCATTTATAAAAGTAAATCACGCACCAGCGATTAGCTATAGAACTTTGCCTGGGCAAATTTTTAATAAACTGGCAAGTCGTTTAAATTTAAAAATAAAAAGACAAAAATTCTCCTCTACAGTTAATGCAAACAAAGCTTTAGATGAAAATTTAAAAAATAATATTCCAACCGGATTACAAGTTGGTGTTTATCATTTAAGTTATTTTCCTGATGAATATCGCTTTCATTTTAATGCTCACAATTTAGTTGTTTACGGAAAAACCGAAACAGATTATTTAGTAAGCGATCCTGTAATGGAAACCGTTACAACTTTAACACACGACGAATTAGATAAAGTACGTTTTGCCAAAGGCGCTTTTGCACCAAGAGGACAAATGTATTACCCGATAAATATTCCTGAAACGGTAGATTTAAAAAGTGCCATCATCAAAGGAATAAAAAATACCTGCCGCGATATGTTAGCACCAATGCCAATTGTTGGTGTACGCGGAATTAAATTTGTATCCAAACAAATCAGAAAATGGCCTGTAAAGCACGGTACTAAAAAAGCCAATCATTATTTGGCCCAAATGGTTCGTATGCAGGAAGAAATAGGAACCGGAGGCGGAGGTTTCCGTTTTATATATGCTGCTTTTTTACAAGAAGCTTCGGTTATTTTAGGTAATGAAGAGCTAAAAGTACTTTCAAAAGAAATGACTCAAATTGGCGATTCATGGCGTGATTTTGCTGTTGAAGCATCCCGTATTTACAAAAACAGAAGCGCAAAAGAAGATGCTTATAATACTATTGCCGACGAACTTTTGAGTATTGCCAATAGAGAAGAAATCTTTTTCAAAAAACTAAAAAAAGCAATTAGCTAAAAAATATCTTGAATTCCATAATTAAAATAGAATCCCTTTCGAAAAAGTACAAAAATGCAGAAATGTATTCTTTGAACGAAGTCTCGTTACATATAAATGAAGGCAATATTTTTGGTTTATTAGGTCCAAACGGTGCCGGAAAAACCACTTTAATTTCTATGCTTTGCGGATTGGTAAAACCAACTTCAGGACATTTTACAATTGATGATTTAAACTACACCGATCATTCTTCACAAATAAAAAAAATCATTGGCGTTGTTCCTCAGGAATATGCATTGTATCCTACTTTGACGGCCAGAGAAAATTTGCAATATTTTGGAAGTATGTATGGCTTGAAAGGTTCAGATTTAAAAGATAAAGTAATCGAAACTTTAGACCTTTTAGGATTATTAAAATTCGCTGACAAACGTATCGAAACATTTTCGGGCGGAATGAAACGAAGAGTAAATTTGATTGCCGGAATTCTGCACAATCCAAAAGTTTTATTTTTAGATGAACCAACCGTTGGTGTTGATGTTCAGTCTAAAAATGCAATTATAGATTATTTAAAATTATTAAACCAAAACGGAACAACCATTATTTATACGTCACATCATTTGGCTGAAGCCGAAGATTTTTGCACCAATATTGCCATTTTAGACCGAGGCAAAATTTATGCGCAAGGAACGCCGTCAAGCTTAATTTCTTCTACTGATAACGCAAGAAATCTTGAAGAAGTTTTTATTTCATTAACCGGTAAAGACTTTAGAGATGAGCTATAAAATTTGGATGTCTGTAGTAAAAGAATTCTTGTTGTTAAGACGGGATTTAGGTGGTTTAATCATATTGTTTGTCATGCCGTTGGTACTTGTTATCACCGTAACATTGATACAAGACAGTACTTTTAAAACCGTAAGCGATTCTAAAATAGAGATTTTATTAATCGATAATGATAAAGGCGACGTTTCTAAAACTGTTTTTGAAAATCTTGAAAAAAGCAGTTTGTTTACCGTTGTAACGCAAATCGACAATCAGCCAATTACAGAAGAAATTGCTAAAGAAGCCGTTTACAAAGGAAAATATAAACTCGCAATTGTAATTCCTTCAAAATTAAGCGTCGATTTACAAGCAAAAATTGATCAGAATGTAGACAACATTTTGAGCAATATGGGTTTAACAGATACTGTTGCCAAACCCAAAACTCCGAAAATAATCAAAGAAAAAGAAGTAAAACTTTATTTTGACCCGGCCGTTCAGTTGAGTTTTAAAAATGCGGTAATGAGTTCGATTGATAAAATGATTTCTCAAATCGAATCAAAATCAATTTACAAGACTTTTCAAAATCAATTGGGCGAAGGAAATGCTGATTTCGAGCAAAAAAGTTTCATCTCTTTCAAAGAAATAATTCCAACCATAAACAACAAAGAAGTCCGACCAAATTCAGTGCAGCACAACGTTCCTGCCTGGACACTTTTTGCAATATTTTTTATTGTAATTCCGTTGTCTATTAATATCGTAAAAGAAAAAACACAAGGAACATTTGTTCGTTTAAGAACCAATCCGTCTTCTAATCTTATTGTGATTATAGGAAAAACAATTACGTACTCAGCCATTTGTATGATCCAGTTTTATATGATGGTTGCCGTGGCAGTATTTTTATTTCCCCATATTGGTTTGCCTTCCTTAAATATCGAAGGACATTTATTTTTAATGAGTATTGTGGCTTTATTTTCAGGATTTGCAGCTATTGGTTTCGGAATTTTACTTGGAACTGTTGCAAGTACACAAGAACAATCGGCTCCTTTTGGTGCAACAAGTGTTATCATTTTAGCTGCAATTGGCGGTGTTTGGGTTCCTGTTTTTGCAATGCCAAAAATCATGCAAATCGTTGCCAAATCATCACCAATGAATTGGGCTTTAGAAGCTTTTTATGATGTTTTATTACGCAACATATCTTTCCTGGAAATCATACCAAAAATAAGTTTACTGTTTTTGTTTTTTATTATCACAACATCCATTGCATTATTTTATGACAAAAAGAAAAGAACAGTATAACGAAGCAACTTCACTAACCGTTTCTCATGAAATCAGAATTCGTTTTAACGAAACTGATCCGTTGGGAATCGTTTGGCATGGCAATTATATTACCTATTTCGAGGATGGACGAGAAGCTTTTGGACGCGAACACGGACTTACTTATTTGGATATTGGAAATACGGGCTATACAACGCCAATTGTAAAATCAAAATGCGAACATAAACTATCTTTGCGTTACGGCGATGTTGTAACAATTGAAACAACGGTAGTTGATACTCCGGCCGCAAAAATGATTTATCGTTTTAAAATAATTGATGCCCAGGGCGAAGTAGCATGTACTGGCGAAACCGTTCAGGTATTTTTAGATAAAGATGGAAATTTGATGCTTACGAATCCTCCTTTTTATGAAGAATGGAAACGTAAAGTGGGATTGATAAAATAATCCACTTCAACTCCTGCAAGGTTTTCAAAACCTTACAGGTGTAAAATTTTAAAGTACTATTTAATCTATACCTACAAGGTTTTAAAAACCTTGCAGGAAATTGAAAATCACAAAATGACAAGAGCAATATATATCACAGAAACGAATTGTATCACGCCTTTAGGTTTTGATGTTCAATCGAACATCGATGCTATTGTACGTGGAGATTCTGGTATTCAGCTGCATCAGGATGCTACTTTAATGCCAATTCCGTTTTATGGTTCTGTTATTAATACTGAAAAAATAGAAAGTGCTTTTGAAAAAATAAGCACGGAAACTCAATATTCGAGATTAGAAAAAATGATGATTTTGGCTTTAGAGCCGATTATCAAAAATTCGAAAGTTGAATTAAACTCAAAAACTGCTTTTATTCTTTCGACTACAAAAGGAAATGTTACGGCATTAAAAAATGACTCGGAGGAAAGTTTTAATAACGCACATTTAGATGTTTTAGCAAAAAATGTTTCTAATTTCTTCGGATTTAAAACACAGCCAATCGTAATATCTAATGCTTGTGTTTCGGGAATTTTAGCTGTTTCAATTGCTAAAAGAATGATTCAGTCTGAATTGTACGACAATGTTTTTGTTATTGCAGGCGACGAAGTTTCAGAATTTGTTTTGTCTGGTTTTAATACTTTTCAGGCGATGAGCGATTTGCCTTGTAAACCCTATTCTAAAAACAGAACCGGTGTAAGTTTAGGCGAAGCAACGGCAGCAGTTTTAGTTTCGGCGGAAGCAAAAAACGCTAAAATAAAAGTTATTGGAGATAGTTCTATAAACGATGCGAATCATATTTCGGGTCCTTCAAGAACTGGTGAAGGTTTATTTAGAAGTATACAAAATGCTTTGAAAGAAGCTCAAATTGGTATCGAAAAACTCGATTATATTTCAGCACACGGAACTGCAACTCCGTTTAACGACGAAATGGAAGCCATTGCATTAAATCGTTTAGGTTTGCAAAATGTTCCTATAAATAGTTTAAAAGGATTTTACGGTCATACATTAGGCGCTTCGGGATTATTAGAAACCGTAATCGCAATTGAATCAGCGAATCAAAATATGCTTTTTGAATCGAAAGGTTTTGACGAAATCGGCGTAAGCGAACCAATTAATATTATTGAGAAAAACGAAGCAAAGAAAATTGAGTTTTTCCTGAAAACAGCTTCCGGATTTGGAGGTTGTAATACGGCAGTGATTTTTGAGAAAGTGAAAAATAATTAAACACGAATTGCACTAATTTTCACGAATTAATTTATTTCAATTTGTGAAATTTAACCCCAAAACAATCTGTGCTAATTTGTGGAATTAGTGTTAAAATAAAATAATGACTCAAAATAAAACCTATATACACGATTACATCAAAATCGAAAACAACGAAATTGTTTTGAACGGAACTTCTGTATTCAAAATTGAACCAACCGATTTTGCTGATTTTTCGAAACAAGCGTATCGTAATTTTGAAATGCAATATCCGAAGTTTTTTAAAATGGATGCTTTGAGCAAATTGGCTTTTTTAGGTTCAGAATTGCTTTTGAGTCCAATAACTTCAACAGAAAAAGAAAACAATATTGCTTTGGTTTTGGCCAACAAATCGTCGAGTTTAGATACCGATGTTAAATATCAGGAATCGATTTCAGACAAAGAAAACTACTTCCCAAGTCCCGCGGTATTCGTTTATACGTTGCCAAATATATGTTTGGGCGAAATAAGTATACGCCATCAGCTGAAAAGTGAAAATTCTTTCTTTATATTTGAGGCCTTCAATCCTGAATTTATGTCGAATTATTCAAATATTCTTCTGGATTCTAATAAAGCAGATATTGTGCTTTGCGGATGGGTTGAATTTTTTAATGACAATTACAAAGCGTTTCTTTGCACTATTAGTAAAGAAGAAAATACAAAATATAAAAACGAAACTATCAATACATTATATAATAAATAATCATGGAAGCATTAAAAGAAGAATTAAAAAACAAAATCATTACTACTCTAAATCTTGAAGATATTGCAATTGATGATATTGCTGATACTGATCCTTTATTTGGAGACGGTTTAGGTTTAGACTCAATTGATGCATTAGAATTGATCGTGATTTTAGATAAAGATTACGGTATTAAATTGGTTGATCCAAAAGAAGGAAAAACCATTTTTCAATCTATCGAAAGTATGGCTGCTTACATTAGCGCTAATAGAACGAAATAGATTTTTTTAGACTACTTAGATTGTTAGATTTTTAGACTTCTTAGACAAGAAGAAAAAGTCCGACAATCTAAATAATCCAAAAATCTAAAAATCTAAAATCTACAATGACAAAAGGTGTTGCTATAACCGGAATGGGAATTATCTCTGCGATTGGAAATTCAGTCGAAGAAAATTATATTTCGTTGATTGAAAATAAAGTTGCTATAACTCGTGTCGAAAATTTATCGACTGTTCACGCAGATATTAATAAGGTAGGAGAAATTAAAAAAACCAATGATGATCTGATCAGCGAATTGGAACTTCCTGCTGATAATAATTTTTCGAGAACGGCTATGATTGGTACTTTTGCAGCCAAACAAGCGGTTAAAAATGCAGGGATAACTTCGATAAACGAATTCAGAACCGGACTTATTTCGGCCACAAGCGTGGGCGGAATGGATATGACGGAGAAGCATTATTACGATTATTTTAAACATCCAGAACTTGTCAAATACATTACTTGTCATGATGGCGGCGATGTTGCTGATAAAATTGCCGAAGAATTAGGTTTAAAAGGTCTTGTTACTACTATTAGTACGGCTTGTTCATCTGCAGCAAACTCAATTATGTTGGGCGCACGTTTGATAAAAACAGGAAAACTAGATCGCGTTATTGTTGGCGGAACTGATGCTTTGGCAAAATTCACCATTAACGGATTTAAGACTTTGATGATTTTATCTGATGAATACAACAAACCTTTTGACAATAACCGTAAAGGATTAAACTTAGGTGAAGCTGCGGCTTATTTGGTTTTAGAATCTGATGAAGTTGTAAAAAAACAAAACAAAAAAGTTTTAGCGAGGGTTTCTGGTTATGGAAATGCAAATGATGCCTTTCACCAAACCGCATCATCAGAAAATGGCGATGGCGCTTATTTGGCTATGAAAAAAGCTTTTGAAGTTGCGCAAATAAAACCTTCTCAAATCGATTATATCAACGTGCACGGAACAGCAACTCCAAACAATGATTTATCTGAAGGAAGAGCTATACTTCGCATTTATGAAAACGAAAAAGTTCCGGATTTTAGTTCAACTAAACCTTATACAGGTCACACTTTAGCAGCGGCGGCGGCAATTGAAGCTGTTTACAGTGTTTTGGCAATTCAGAATAATGTGGTTTACCCAAATTTGAATTTCGAAATGCCAATGGAAGAATTTAATTTGACGCCACAAACTGCTATCAAAAACAAAAATATTGAACACGTTTTATCGAACTCTTTTGGGTTTGGAGGAAATTGTTCAACTCTTATATTTTCTAAAAGCGAATGAAAACATATATAAATGGAATAGGTTGTATTTCGACTCAAAAAACATTTGATACTGTTTTTTTAGAAGAAGCTGTACACAATCACGACGAGAATGTTCTTAAAATAGTATCTCCGGTTTACAAAGATTATATTTCGCCGGCTGCCAGCAGAAGAATGGCAAAAGGTGTAAAAAACGGAATTGTTGCTTCGGCAATTGCTATGAAAGATGCACAAGTTGAGCTTGTTGATGCTATTATTACAGGAACGGGATTGGGATGTATTGAAGATTCTGAAAAATTCCTGACCAATATTTTGGACAACAATGAACAGTTTTTAACGCCAACTTCGTTTATTCAATCAACACATAATACAGTTGGTGCTCAAATTGCTTTGTTACAACAATGCAAAGGTTATAATTTTACGTATGTAAACGGAGCTGTTTCTTTTGAGTCTGCACTTTTAGATGCTAAAATGCAAATTGAAGAAAGCGAAGCACAATCAGTATTAATTGGTGGCGTTGATGAAAATGGTGATTATACTACTGCACTTTTTAAATTGTCTGGTCGTATAAAATCAGATAATCAACAGCCTTATAATCTTTTAGATTCTGCTACAAGTGGTGCCGTTTATGGTGAAGGAGCAAGTTTTTTTGTTTTAGAAAATAAACGAACAAACAATACTTATGCAGAAGTTCTGGATATTGCAATTGTAAATACGTTGCAAGAAAATGAAATTGAGAATGAAGTAATATCGTTTTTAAAAGCAAATCAATTAGAAGTTTCAGATATTGATGCTTTGGTTTTAGGATTTGACGGTAATGTAGATTTTGAAGTTTATTATAAAAATCTTGCCGAAAAAGCTTTTGCTCAAACGCCTGTTTTATATTATAAACATTTAAGTGGTGAATATGATACCGCATCAGCTTTTGCATTATGGATGGCTGCCAAAGTATTAAAAACACAAGAAATTCCAGAAATTATAAAAGTAAATTCGGTTGAAAAGCCAGCTTACAAAACGATATTATTGTACAATCAGTTAAACGGAAAAAATCATAGTTTTACGTTAATCTCAAAATGATAACGCACAAAAACATCTCACTATTTTTTATTTTTTTATTGCTTTTACTGCTTCTTCTGAAGCTGAATATGGCAATAAATTTTTGGTGGTTTGTTCTTATTGTTTTCGTTTGGTTTTTGTTTAATCTTGTTGGTTCGTCCTTAATATCGCTAAATTATCACGTAAAAGCTTTCTGTAGTAATCCATCAGAAACAGAAAAAAAAATAGCCATTACTTTTGATGATGGTCCAGGCATTTATACTTTAGAAGTTTTGGCGCTGCTTAAAAAATACGACACAAAAGCAACTTTTTTTTGTATCGGAAAAAACATTGAAGCACATCCGGAAATCATGCAGCAAATTGTAGACGAAGGACATTTGGTTGGAAATCATTCGTACTCTCATTCTCCTTTTTTTGATTTTTATAATGCTAAAAAAATATCCGAAGAAATTCAAAAAACCGATACGCTTTTAGAAAAGTATACTTCAAAAAAAATAAACTTCTTCAGACCGCCTTATGGCGTAACAACACCTTCAATTCGAAGAGCCTTAAAAATAACGAAACATAAAGTTATTGGATGGAATATTCGATCATTGGACGGAGGAACAAAAAATCAAAATTTAATTTTCAATAGAATTATTAAGCGTGTTTCTCCCGGCGGAATTGTACTTTTGCACGATACGGCTTCACACTCTGTTTTGGTATTGGAACAGTTTTTGCAATTTTTACAGCAAAATAATTA
Source organism: Flavobacterium sp. LC2016-13 (assembly GCF_009707955.1). Classification (GTDB taxonomy): domain Bacteria; phylum Bacteroidota; class Bacteroidia; order Flavobacteriales; family Flavobacteriaceae; genus Flavobacterium. Next base: position 243,515 of record NZ_WMDQ01000005.1, read on the forward strand.
TAACGTGATTTCGACAGAAGAACTTTTGAATCTTAAAGCTTATGAAAACTAAAATATATATTCTACTTGTAGTACTAAACATTTGTAACTCTTACTTGTTTGCACAAGAACAAAAAATGACGACGGCAGAAATTGCTTCGTTTAAGGAAGATGTAAATGTGGTATCCAAAAAAATTAAAACCTTAAGTACTGATTTTGTTCAATACAAACATTTAGATTTTTTATCTAAAGACATTGAAACTTCGGGAAAAATGATTTTTAAAGAACCGAACCTATTGCAATGGCAATATAAAAAACCATACAATTATAGTATTGTTTTTAAAAACGGAAAAATCCTGATTAATGATGAAGGTAAAAAAAGCGCTGTTGATATTGGAAACAGCAAAATTTTTGGGCGCATCAATAAATTAATCGTTAGCAGCGTAAGCGGAAATATGTTTGACGATAAAGAATTTACAATTACTTATTTTAAATTGAAAGGTCAGAATATTGCGAAGTTTATTCCGAAAGATGCGACTTTAAAAAAATACATTAAACAAATCGAATTGACTTTTGATAAAGATGAAGCAACGGTTGAACAAGTAAAATTGTTGGAATCATCTGAAGATTATACCCGAATTGTACTTAAAAACAAAGTGATCAATGCAAAAATCGACGATTCAGTATTTACTAATTAATTGTTTTCTTGCAATTATTTTAGTTTCTTGTGGCTCGGTCACAAAAAATTATACTCCTAAAACATTAGACAAAACAACTGTAGAAGTTCCTTATTTTAAGGATTCTAAGATTGATTATGTTTATAAAACCAACATTTCGGTTTACGGAAATGAACTTACGGGAATTTTTATCGCCAAGAAAATTAATGACACTACGCATCGTGTTGTTTTTACGACTGAGTTTGGTAACAAATTGTTAGATTTTGAAATTTCTGAAAAAGATTTTAAAGTAAATTCGATTGTATCAGAGTTAGATCGCAAAATTTTGGTGAATACTTTACGAGAAGATTTTCGCTTACTCCTTAAGAATGATTATGCGATTCAGGAGCAATTTGAAAATGAATCAGATAATATTTACAAATCTGCAGACGGAAAATTCGCTAATTACCTTTTTATATCAAAAAAAGATCGTAAATTAGAGAAAGTCATTCATTCATCTAAAACAAAAGAAAAATTTACGCTGACATTTCATTCAGAAAATAATATTTTTGCGGAAAAAATTGAGATTATTCATCAAAATATAAAATTAAAAATTGAGTTAAATTATTTTAAACCAGAATAGAAAATTCAACACTAATCAAAAACCAAATACATGAAAAAACTAATTGCAATTGCTTTTCTTTTGTTTATAAGTTCAATGAATGCTCAGGTAACATTTAAACCGGGTTTAAGAGCCGGAGCTTCTTTTTTTACATTCTCGAATACACGTTCTGATTATAAAACTGATTTTTACATTGGTGGTTTCGGTGAAATCAAATTAACTAAGATTTACACCTTACAACCTGAAATTACATATACCAAACAAGGTTCTAATCATGTTAAAACTTTTATGGGTTATGATGAAAACAACGGTGAAACGATTGTTGGATACAGAGATTTAAAAATTGATTATGTTTCGATTGCGATCATCAATAAATTTACTTTTCCGGGCGGTTTTCAGGTGCAGGTTGGTCCAACTATAGATTTTAGAACAAGTGATAATTTACTTTCTGAAAAGTCTGATATTGATCTTGCTTTTGTAGCCGGTATTGGTTATAAAATACCATCAACAGGATTAACAATTGAAGCACGTGTTAAAAAAGGCATCGTCGATGTTATTGATAGCGACTATTACGGAAATAACGGCAGTAACGATTATTGGCTTGATGATTATAATACAAATATTGGTTTTCAATTGGGTGTTTCATATGCCTTTGGTAAATAAAAAAACATGGTTTTAAAAGATTTTTATAAAATTCTGTCGGAAGAAAAAATAAACGACACTAAATATATTATTACAATTTTGGTCAATGAAAAACACGACGTTTTCAAAGGCCATTTTCCGGGAAATCCAATAATGCCCGGCGTTTGCATGATACAGATTATTAAAGAACTTAGTGAAAAAATTACTGGGGCAACGTTAATGATTCAAACTCTTACAAACGTAAAATTTATGGCGCTTATTAATCCGGAAGCGACTCCTGAATTACGATTAGAATTAGATATTGTAACTACAGAAGACGATTTGGTTAAAGTGAAGAACACAACTTATTTTAACGAAACGGTTGCTTTAAAATTAAGCAATGTTTACAAAAAGCTATAATTATGAAACTATTATTAACACTACTATTATGGGTTAATTTTGCCGGAACTCCGGATTTGGCGACCATTAGAAAAATGTATACTGATGTTGCAAAATCAGAAACAAATGCTAAAGAATTTACAGAAAAACTTTCAGGCGTATCAAACAACGATGAGAAAATTTTAGTGGCTTATAAAGCGGCTTCAATTTTATTAGATTCTAAGTTTGAAAGTATTTTAGGAAGTAAAATTTCGCGTTTTAAAGAAGGCGCAAAACTTCTTGAAGCCACTTTAAAAAGTGAACCAAACAATATCGAAATCAGAATGATTCGATTGAGTATTCAGGAAGATGTTCCTGGAATTACAGGTTACAAGAAAAATATTAAAGAAGATAAAAAATTCATTACAACACATTACGCAGAACAAACAGGAGCTTTAAAAGAGTATCTTAAAGACTTTGTTTTGCAATCTAAAAGTTTCCCTGATAAAGAGAAACAATTTGTGAAGTAGGAAAAGAAAATACCCCTTAATGAAACCTACTTTATCTCAGCAAGAGCTATTAAAAACTACGCATTTTTGTGTTATTGTGCCCACGTACAATAATCACAAAACGCTAAAAAAAGTGCTGGATTCTATTTTAGATTTCACGTCAGATATTATTATTGTTAATGATGGATCGACTGATGAAACGAGCGAAATTTTAAAACAATATTCGCAGTTAACCCAGATTCATCATGCTAAAAATTCCGGAAAAGGAATGGCGCTAAGAAACGGATTTCGAAAAGCAATCGAAATGAATTTCGAATACGCTATTACGATAGATTCAGATGGGCAGCATTTTGCTTCTGATATTCCGAATTTTATTGCTGAAATTCAAAAAGAACCAAATTCTTTATTGATTGGAAGTAGAAATATGACTACGGAAAATGTGCCGAAGAAAAGCAGTTTTGGGAATAAGTTTTCTAATTTTTGGTTTTGGTTTGAAACCGGAATTAAACTCGAAGATACACAATCAGGTTTTAGATCCTATCCGTTACAATTACTTCCGAAACAATTTTATACCAATAAATTTGAATTCGAAATTGAAGTAATTGTAAGATCTGCCTGGAAAGGAATTATTGTAAAAAATATTCCAATTCAAATTTTATACGATCCTGCAGAACGTGTTTCGCATTTTCGTCCGTTTAAGGATTTTACCAGAATCAGCATCTTAAATACTGTTTTGGTTCTGAACACATTACTGTATATTAAACCCAGAGACTTTTTTCGAAAAGCAAAAAAAAAAGGCTTTAAAAAATTCTTTTTAGAAGATATTTTAGAAAGCGGCGACTCTAATTTCAAAAAATCAGCGGCGATTGCATTAGGTATTTTTATCGGAATTTCTCCTTTTTGGGGATTTCAAACCGTTTTGCTTTTGTTTTTTGCTACCGTTTTTAAACTCAATAAAGTCATTGCTTATATGGCTTCAAATGTTAGTTTTCCACCGTTTATTCCGTTTGTTATTTACGGCTCTTTAAAGATGGGAAGTTTTTTTGTTTCGAATGAAGTTCCGTTGCTTTTAGATAAATCAATAACACTTGACGATATTCAGAAAAATGCAACACAATATATCGTTGGAAGTCTTACTTTAGCAACCGTTTCGGCGCTGACTTTTGGTCTTTTAAGTTATTTACTTTTAACCGCTTTTAGTGCTAAAAACAAAACAAATATTAAGTAAAGTTTAGCCACAGATTATAAAATGATTTAAACAGATTTTTTGCCACAAATTAGCACAAATTAATTCGTGAAAATTCGTGAAATTCGTGGCGAACTAACACAGACTTTAAAATCAATTTAATCCTTTTTAATCTGTAGCAAAAAACAATAATAAATAATTATGCATCACTATTTCTACGCTATCCATTTATTTGTAAATCGAAGGAAATCATTATCGGTATTTTTGGCAATTCTGATGCTTTTCGCTTTTGGATTTTTTGCCTCTAAAATTAAATTTGAGGAAGATATTACCAAACTTATTCCAACAAACGACAAGTCTGATGTTACTGCAAAAGTGCTTAAACAGCTTAATTTTGCTGATAAAATTACCGTTATTTTTAAACTCGATAAAAACGGAACTGATGAAGATTTAAAGCAAATGGCAACCGTTTTTTCAGACAGCGTTGCCAAATCATGCAAACCTTATATTACCGGAATTCAGGGAAAAGTTGACGAAGAAAATATTCAGGAAACTATAGATTTTGTATACAATAATCTGCCTCTTTTTTTAGAGCAAAAAGATTATACTGCAATTCAGAATAAACTACAACAAGATAGTATTGCGGCAACCGTTCAGGGCAATTATAAATCGATTATTTCTCCATCAGGATTTATAACGAAGGATTTTATTTTGCAGGATCCGCTTGGGATTTCTTTTATTGCTTTAAAAAAATTACAACAACTTAATATTGGCGACGATTTTACGCTCGACAATGGTTTTGTAATGACAAAAGACAAGAAGAAATTATTGCTTTTTATTACTTCAAATCTTCCGTCGAGTGAAACCGAGAAAAACACCGTTTTTGCAGATAAACTAAAATCGATTCAGGATAATTTAAACAAACAGTTTAAAAACAAAACTACGGTAAGTTATTTTGGTTCTGCATTAATTGCTGTTGCCAATGCAAAGCAAATTAAAAGTGATATTATTTTAACAACAACGATAGCGATGATTACGCTAATGTTGATTTTGATTTTATTTTACAGAAAAGTATTAATTCCGTTTATTATTTTTCTTCCAACTGTTTTCGGAGCTTTATTTGCCGTTGCTTTTTTATATTTTGTAAAAGAACAAATATCAGCGATTTCACTCGGAATTGGTTCTATTTTATTAGGAATCACAATCGATTATTCCATACACATTCTTACGCATTACAAACATAACAGCGATGTAAAAACGTTGTATAAAGATATTACAATGCCGGTAATTATGAGTAGTTCAACTACTGCCGTTGCCTTTTTATGTTTACTTTTTGTAAAATCGGATGCCTTAAATGACCTTGGAATTTTTGCTGCAGTAATTGTTATGGCTTCTGCATTTTTCTCTCTTTTAATTGTACCGCATTTGTACAAACCATCAGAAAATAATTTTGATCACAAGAAAAATGTCATAGATAAACTGGCTCATTTTTCATTTCATAATAATAAATTCCTGATTGGTTTTTGTGTTCTTATTACCATTATTTGTTGTTTTACTTATAACAATGTTGGTTTTAATAACGATTTGTCGCAATTGAATTTTGTTCCAAAAGATATCAAAGCTGCCGAAAAGGATCTGGAAGAAAGCACAAGTTTAACTTCAAAAACTATTTATCTTGCTTCCTACGGAAACAGTATGGAGGAAGTTTTGCAAAACAACAGCCAGCTTTTTGCTTCTTTATCGAAGGAAAAAGATCAGGATAAAATTGTGAATTTTAGTTCGGTTGGCGGAATCATGCTTTCGCAAAAAGAACAAGAACAAAAAATTGCAAAATGGAATTCGTTTTGGGATGCCAATAAAAAGCAACTTTTAAAATCCGGATTAATTACCGAAGGTTCAAAACTAGGTTTTAAACCATCAACTTATTCTTTATTTTTTGATCACTTAGATTTTAATTTTAAACCAATTTCAGCAGAAGATTATTTAAAAATTCAGGCTTTGCAATTGCATGAATTTGTAACGCAAAAAAATGGTTTTTTCACGATTTCGACTTTAGTAAAAGTGACGCCTAAACAGCGTGATGTTTTTGTAAAATCGGCTGCAGCCAAAAATAATCTTATCGCGATTGATCGTCAGCAAATGAATGAAACGTTTTTTAGCACGTTAAAAACTGATTTTAATTCTCTTGTAAATTATTCATTTATTGCTGTTATTCTGATTCTGTTTTTCTTTTTCAGAAGAATCGAATTGGTTATTGTAAGTTGTATTCCGATTGCCTTAACCGGAATTGTAACGGCTGGAATCATGGGCATTTTCGGCATTCAGATGAATATTTTTAGTATGATCGTTTGTACTTTGATTTTTGGTCACGGTGTCGATTTTAGTATTTTTATGACGAGTGCACTTCAAAAAGAATATACTACAGGAGTTAACGAAATTGCGATTTACAGAACTTCGATTATCCTTGCAGTAATTACAACTATTTTAGGAATTGGCGCAATGATTTTTGCGCAACATCCTGCTTTGCGATCTATTTCATTGGTTTCATTAATTGGAGTTTTTGCAGCGTTGATTATTACGTTTATTTTTTATCCGATTCTCTTTAAATTATTTATATCGAACCGTTCGAAAAAAGGAAATCCTCCATTTGCTTTACGAAGCTTCATTCACGGTATAATTTCGTTTTTCTATTACGGATTTGGTGGAATTTTAATGTCGCTTTTCAGCATGACGATTATGCCGCTTATTCCGATTAATGAGAAAAAGAAAATGAAAGCATTTCGTTATGCGATTTCAAAATTTATGAATTCGGTACTATATTCAAATCCGTTTTTGCATAAAAAAGTTATTAATAAGCATCATGAAACTTTCGAAAAACCAGCCGTTATTATTGCCAACCATACTTCGTTTATTGATATTTTGGCAATGGGAATGTTGAGTCCGAAAATTATCTTTTTAGTAAGCGACTGGGTTTATAATTCTCCTATTTTTGGCGGAACAGTAAGAAAAGCAGGTTTTTATCCTGTTTCTGAAGGACTGGAAGGCGGTGTTGAACATTTGCGTAAAAAAGTAGAAGAAGGATATTCGTTGATGGTTTTTCCTGAAGGAACCCGCTCGGAAAGTAATCAGATTAAACGTTTTCATAAAGGTGCTTTTTATCTTGCCGAAGAATTTAATTTAGATATTGTTCCGGTTGTAATTCATGGCGCTTCAGAAGCAATTCCAAAAGGTGATTTTGTCATTCATCACAGTCATGTTACTATTTCAATTTTAGAAAGAATTACGCCTGATAATCTTTCTTTCGGAAAAAATTATACCGAAAGAACGAAACAATTAAGCACATTTTTTAAACAGGAATTCGATAAAATTCGTCAGGAATTTGAAGGTCCGGCTTACTTCAAAAAAATGCTTATTCATAGTTATGATTATAAAGAAATTGAAATCATACATAGTGTAAAAAGTAATTTAGAAAAAAATCTGGAAACGTATCATCGTCTTAACAGGCATCTTTCGGCGAAAGCCAAAATATTGCATTTATCGAATGATTACGGACAACTGGATTTGTTGTTAACTTTGCAGGAACCACAACGAAAAGTCTATGCTTATAATAAAGACAAAGAACAGCTAGATGTTGCGAAAACGAATTATATCGTTAGAAAAAGAAAAATTACTTATCTTGAAAATTTTGAATCGGCATTGGAAAATCAATATGATGCTGTTATAATTTCAGATGAAAACTATAAAAATGATTTAGAGAAAGTTGTCTCTCTAACTTCTTGTATTATTTTAATCGATAATTCAGGTTTAAAAGACACATTGATTAACTTTGGTTTTGATTCTATTTTGGAAGAAAACTCCATAATTGTATTAAAGAAAAACTAAATGAAAGAGCAGTATGATGTAGTGATTGTGGGCAGCGGTTTAGGTGGATTAGTCTCATCGATTATTCTGGCTAAAGAAGGATATAGCGTTTGCGTACTCGAAAAAAACAATCAATACGGTGGAAACCTACAAACTTTTGTGCGCGATAAAACCATTTTTGACACGGGAATTCATTATATCGGTGGTTTAAGTGAAGGAGAAAATCTGTATAAATATTTTAAATATTTGGGGATTATCGATCATTTAAATTTAAAAAAAATGGACGAAGATGGTTTCGATATTATCACTTTTGAAGATGATGAAAACGAATATCCTCATGCGCAGGGTTACGATAATTTTGTTAAACAATTAGGAAATTTTTTTCCTGATGAAAAAGAAAATATCGAAAATTATTGTGATAAAGTCAGAGAAATCTGCGACTCATTTCCGCTTTATAATTTGCAGGCAGATGGGCAATATGATCATGAAATTCTTTCTCTTAACGCAAAAGAAACAATCGAAAATTTTACCACAAATGATAAACTAAAAGCGGTTCTTGCCGGTTCTAATTTTTTGTATGCGGGAATTCCTGATAAATCGCCTTTTTACGTTCATGCACTTTCTGTCAATTCATACATTCAAAGTTCGTGGCGTTGTATAAATGGCGGAAGCCAGATTACAAAACAGCTTTTAAAACAGCTTAAAAAACACGGTGGCGAGTTTTATAAATATAAAGAAGTTACCAAATTTAATGTCGAAGACAACAAAGTAACTTCGGTAGAAATGAAAGACGGAACGCATGTATCGGGTTCTTATTTTGTTTCTAATATTGAACCGAAAACTACCTTGAAAATGGTAGGTGAAGAACACTTTAGAAAATCATTTTTTAGCCGTATTCAAAGTCTTGAAGGTGTTATTTCTGCCTTTAGTTTATATATCGTTTTTAAGCCGGAAACATTTAAATACATCAACCATAATTTTTATCATTTCAAAAAAAGTACCGAGATCTGGACTTGTTACGAATATGATGAAGATTCATGGCCAAAAGCATTTATGGCCTCGATGAACGCTTCGAAAAAACAGGAAGAATGGGCTGAAGGAATGACTTTTATAACTTACATGAATTATGATGATGTTGCGCCGTGGGTAAATACTTTTAACACAACCGCCGAAGAAAATGATCGTGGAGAAAGCTACGAACAATTTAAGGCGAGAAAAGTCGAAAAGTTTTTACACGAAATCGAATTGAAATTTCCGGGAATCAAAGATTGTATAAAATCGATTCATACATCGACACCGCTTTCTTACAGAGATTATATTGGTGGTACAAACGGTAATATGTACGGTTATGTAAAAGATGCGACAAACCCAATGAAAACATTTATTCCGTCAAAAACCAAATTAGACAATCTTTATCTTACGGGACAAAGTATTAATATGCACGGTGTTTTGGGAGTAACTATTGGAGCTGTTGTAACGTGTTCTGAAATTGTTGGAAAAGACTATTTAGTAAATAAAATTATTGAAGCCGCTGAATAAGTAACGCTATGAGAAATCAAAGTATACGCCTTTTTTGTATCGTTTTTTTATTGGTATTGAGTTCCTGCGGAACCTCAAAATCAATGCATCATTTACCTGATATTTCAACTTATAATACTACAAAACCTGTTGTAACAAAACAATCTGATTCTGTTTTTACTTCAGGAAAAAATTCGTTTTTAAAAAACAAACAAGGACTTTGGGAATTATATGTTGAGGGCGATCCGTTTGAAATTGGTTTAAATACAGGTGCATTATCCGATTCTCTTTTAAAGAAACAGGAAAAAATATTTTTCTCCAGAATTGAAGATATTATTCCTTCAAAATTTGAACAGCAATTACTTCGTAGTTTTCTAAAATGGTACAATAGAAAATTGTATTTGCATGTTCCTAACGAATATCAGGCAGAAATTTATGGCATTTCGAAATACACTTCAGATAATCTAAATAATATAGCGCCTCAATATTTACGCAGTTTATATTTACACGGTGCACATGATATTGGTCACGCTTTGCAGGATTTGGCTTTGGTTGGCTGTTCGTCTTTTGCGGCCTGGGGCGAAAAATCTGAAGACGGGAATTTAATTCTTGGTCGAAATTTTGATTTTTACGTGAGTGATGCTTTCGCAGAAAATAAAGTAGTTGCTTTTATAAATCCAAAAGAAGGTTATCCGTTTATGATGGTTAGCTGGCCCGGAATGGTTGGCGCTGTTTCAGGAATGAATCAGCAAGGTTTAACGGTAACGATTAATGCATCAAAATCGAAAATTCCGTTAATTGCAAAAGCACCAATTTCGATTGTAACGCGGGATATTTTACAACATGCTAAAAATATTGATGAAGCCATTGCAATCGCAAGAAAAAATGAAGTTTTCGTTTCTGAATCGATTATGGTGGGAAGTGCCAATGATAACAAAGCTGTTTTGATTGAGGTTTCGCCTAAAAAAATGGACGTTTACGATGTTCCAAATTCCAATCAACTAATATGTTCAAATCATTTTCAGAGTGAAGGTTTAAAAAATGACGACCGAAATCAGTCTCAAATTGCCAATAGCCATTCTAAATATCGCTTTGAAAGAATGAAGGAACTTTTTACGGAAAGCCCGAAAATAAACCCTAAAGTTGCTTCAGAAATTCTTCGAAATAAAGAAGGTTTACATGATAATCCGCTAGGTTATGGAAACGAAAAAGCGTTGAATCAATTAATGGCGCATCATGGCGTGATTTTCAAACCGAAAGAAAAGCTGGTTTGGGTTTCGGCAAATCCTTATCAATTGGGCGAATTTGTTTGTTATAATTTGGATTCTATTTTTAAAGAAAGAAAACCTGGCGCTGTCGTTTCGTTTGAACAGGAAAATTTGAATATTGCTAAAGATTCTTTTTTAGAAACTGAAGCTTATCGTAATTATCAAAAATTCAGAATTGAAGATCGCAAAATAGATTCATATCTGAAAAACGAAGAAAATATCAGCCCGGAATTTATTGCACAATATCAGTCTTTAAACTCCAATTATTGGGTTGTGTATTACAAAGCAGGGTTGTACTTTTATCGCACAAAAAATTGGCAGTCAGCAAAGGTTAATTTTGAAAAAGCATTGACCAAAGAAATTACCACGGCTCCTGAAAAAGCACAAATTGAAAAATATTTAAAAAAAATCAAAAGAAAATTAAAATGATTCCATTAATAGAAAAAAATTCTTTAGAAGAAATTAAAATTTTTCAAGAGCAAAAATTAGCAGAGCTTTTAACTTATATCAGCGAAAATTCTCCTTTTTATAAAAGACTTTTTGCAGGACAAAATATCGATATTTCTAAAATTAAAACGCTGGAAGATTTACAGCATTTACCTGTAACTACAAAGGAAGATTTACAACAATATAATGATGATTTTGTTTGTGTTCCGCAACATAAAATTATCGACTACGCTTCTACTTCTGGAACTTTGGGTGATCCGGTTACTTTTGGTTTAACGGATTCTGATTTAGACCGACTGGCTTATAATGAAGCTATTTCTTTTGCCTGCGCCGGAATTGCAGAAGGTGATGTTGTACAATTAATGACGACAATTGACAGAAAATTTATGGCTGGTTTGGCTTATTTTCTGGGATTAAGAAAATTAAAAGTTGGTGTTATTCGTGTTGGCGCCGGAATTCCGGAATTGCAATGGGATTCTATTTTAAAATACCAGCCGTCTTATGTAATTACGGTTCCTTCTTTTTTATTGAAATTAATTGAATATGCCGAAATTCACGGAATCGATTATAATAATTCAAGCATAAAAGGTGCAATTTGTATTGGAGAATCTTTGAGAAATCAGGATTTTTCGATGAATACTTTATCTAAAAAAATCACAGAAAAATGGAATATTAAGTTGTTTTCGACTTATGCTTCTACTGAAATGAGCACTGCTTTTACAGAATGTGAACACGGAATTGGTGGTCATCATCATCCGGAATTGATTATTATTGAAGTTTTAGATGAAAATAATAATCCGGTTAAAAATGGTGAAACGGGCGAATTGACTTTTACTACTTTAGGTATTGAAGCCATGCCTTTATTACGTTTTAAAACAGGCGACATTGTACAATTGCAAAGTGAGCCATGTGCTTGCGGAAGAAATACAGTGCGTGTTGGTCCGGTTGTTGGACGTAAAAAACAAATGATTAAATATAAAGGAACAACACTTTATCCGCCTGCGATGAATGATGTTTTGACTGATTTTGATAATATCGAAAATCATATTATTGAGATTTCTACAAACGATTTGGGAACGGATGAAATCCTGATAAAAATTGCTGCAAAAAATCAAACGCCTGAATTTTTGCAGGAAATAAAAGACCACTTTAGAGCCAAATTAAGAGTTACTCCAAAGATTGAATTTGCTCCAAAAGAAGTTTTAAATCCTCTGGTTTTTAATCCGATGAGCCGAAAACCAATTCGGTTTTTTGATTATCGAAAGACTACCGTATAAAGTTTTTTCACCATATAAGTAATATAAGTTCATTTAATTAGATTGCTGTTTGGCAAAATCTTTTAAATGAACTTATATGGTTTATTTTCAGCTTCTTGAATGTTTTGCTGCAAATCAAACTAAATGTTGTAATTTTGCAAAAAATTATGAAGATGGTCAAGATTGGCAACATAGAATTACCCGAATTTCCTTTATTACTTGCTCCGATGGAAGATGTGAGCGATCCGCCGTTTCGCAGATTATGCAAAACGCATGGCGCTGACATGATGTATTCTGAATTTATTTCTTCGGAAGGATTAATTCGTGATGCTATCAAAAGCCGTATGAAGCTGGATATTTTTGATTACGAACGTCCGGTTGGAATTCAGATTTTTGGTGGAGATGAAGAAGCAATGGCGCTTTCGTCTAAAATTGTTTCTACAGTAAAACCTGATTTGGTTGACATTAATTTTGGATGTCCGGTTAAAAAAGTAGTTTGTAAAGGTGCCGGTGCAGGAGTTTTGAAAGATGTTGATTTGATGGTTCGTTTGACAAAAGCGGTTATCAGAAGTACAGATTTACCGGTAACGGTAAAAACTCGTTTGGGCTGGGATGAAAGTTCTATTAATATTGATGAAGTTGCCGAAAGGCTTCAGGATATTGGTGTTCAGGCTTTAACTATTCACGCCAGAACCCGTGCGCAAATGTATAAAGGCCACGCTGATTGGTCGCATATTGCACGTGTAAAAAATAACCCTAGAATTACAATGCCTATTTTTGGAAATGGCGATATCGACAGTCCGGAAAAAGCATTAAAATATAAAAACGAATACGGTATTGACGGAATCATGATTGGTCGTGCCGCGATTGGTTATCCGTGGATTTTTAACGAAATAAAGCATTATTTTAAAACGGGTGAGCATTTGCCTGCTCCAACTGTTACTGATCGTGTAGAAGCTGCCAGAAATCATTTAATGTGGTCAATGGAATGGAAAGGCGAACGTTTAGGAATTGTTGAAATGCGTCGTCATTATACTAATTATTTCAAGGGAATTCATTCTTTTAAAGAATACAAACAAAAATTAGTTACAACTGATGAACCTGAAAATTTATTCGCTATTATGAAGGAAATCGAACAGGTTTATGCAGGATATGAATTTGTTTAAAATAGCATGATTTTTTCAAAGTTTTATAAAACGAAAAAGACCTTCAAAATTGAAGGTCTTTTTCGTTATAAATTATACTTGAATACGTTTCCATTTTCCTCTTTTATAAAAGAAAATTCCCGCCAGAGTTATCGCTGTTTCAGCAACCGGAACTGCAATAAAAACTCCTTTTGGTCCCATATTAAAATGTTTTGCCAATACATACGCTAACGGAATTTGGAACAGCCAAAATCCGAAGAAATTAATTCCGGTTGGTGTCCAGGTGTCTCCTGCTCCATTGAATGTATTTATTAAAACCATTCCAATTCCGTAAAAGATAAATCCGACACTCATAATCTGCAAAGCTTCAACTGCAATTGCTATTACTATTTTGTCATCTATAAAAAATGAGATAATAGGTTTTCCAAAAACTAACGTAATAATCATGATCGAAGCCATGAAAATAACATTATATTTTGCTGTTGTATAAACTGATTTTTCTGCTCGCTCAATTTGTTTTGCACCTAAGTTTTGACCCACTAAAGTTGCGGCTGCATTACTTAATCCCCAGGCTGGAAGTATGAAAAACATCATAACTCTCAATGCAGTCTGATAACCCGCAGAACCATGATCGCCTCCGGTTGTTGCTACTAATTGCGCCAGAAAAATCCAGCTGCAGGATGCAATTACAAATTGCAAAATTCCCGGAGCGGCAATTTTTACTAATGCTTTTATTTGTTCAAAATCAGGAGCAAAATAAGCTATCTTAATTTTCAAAGCTCCATTTCCTGCAAACAAATGATAGACTTGATACAACACACCAAAACTTCTTCCTAAAGTTGTTGCTAAAGCGGCTCCTGTTAATCCAAAAGCAGGAATTGGTCCTAAACCATTAATTAGAATTGGACATAAAATAATATTACAAATATTGGCCAGCCAAAGACTTTTCATGGCTATCGCTGCGTTTCCTGCTCCGCGAAATATTCCGTTAATCAAAAATAAAAGCATGATACACAAACTTGAGCCAATCATGATTTGAGTAAAATGATAACCATGTTCCGCTGCGTCTGCAGATGCTCCCATAAGCAAAAGAATATCTTTGGCATATATAACTCCAAAAATGCTCATGACGCTGTTTACGGCAAATGCAATAATAATAGCCTGCATTCCTGCTTTTGCAGCAGCAGTTGGGTCTTTTTCTCCAATACGTCTTGCCACAACGGCTGTTGCCGCCATGCTCATTCCGATAGCTAAAGAATATATAATGGTAAGCACAGATTCGGTTAAACCAACGGTTTGAATGGCAAAACTACTTTCTTTCAAATGTCCTACGAAATATAAATCAACCAAGGCAAAAACAGATTCCATGATCATTTCTAAAACCATCGGAATGGCTAATAGAATAACTGCTTTTTTGATGCTTCCGGCTGTATAATCAAAAGATTCATCTCCTTTGATGGCTTGTTTTAATGTGGTATAAATTTTAGAAAATAAACTTTTCTGTATTGTTGTTTCTGTCATGATATGTTTAGGATAAATGATAAAATTAGTCCAGATTCAAATTCTGAACTCAAAAAAAACGTAGGTATCCTAATTATTCAAAAAATAAAATAGGATTAGGCAGAAACAATCATATGCTGTAGATTTTTAAGAGGATAAATATAAGTAATATTTTTGACGGAAAAATATTAATCTAATAACTTTTTACTTACTCGGCTGCTGGCAATTAGAGACGCCACAAAGCCAAGCGTAACAATCGTTCCCAAAACAATAAATACGTTTTCTGCTGTAAAAACAACGGGATATGCCAAAGTTGGCGTTATCATTATGAGTTCATATTTTTGTTGAAGCAATACTAAAATAATACCCAGAATAAGACCAATTATCCCTCCAAAAAGACTTAATAAAGTGCCTTGAAGCAAAAATATTTTTCGGATCGTATTGATTTCTGTTCCAAGATTAAAAAGGGTTTTTAAGTTTCCTTTCTTTTCTAAAATCATCATAATCAAGGCTCCGACCAAATTAAAAAGGGCTACGATTATTACTAAAGTAAAAATCAGGTAAACGACGATATTCTCTGTATTAAGCATTTTATACAAAGACTCGTTAAGCTGTGCTCTGTTCTTTAAAGCAATTTTATTTTTGAAAATACTTTGAAGTTGCGATTTTATAGCATTTTCATCGGCATTTTCTTTTAAATGAAATTCAATTCCGGAAATCTGATTTGGTTTATACATCAAGAGTTCTTGTGCTAAACCTAAATCAGCAAATACATATTTAGAATCTAAATCTTCACTGATTGAATAAATTCCAACCGGTAAAACGTCTGTTTTATTGAATGCTTCTTCCGGATTTTCAAAAGCACCTTTTCCCGGTTTTGGTGCAAATATTTGCAACGGATTTTCGAAATCCAGAATTCCCAATGAGAAATCCTGCGAAATTCCGTAACCAATAACTACCTGATACGTATCCGGTTTAAGCCATTGCCCGTTAAATAGTTTTTTTTTGATATTGTTTACAACAGGATAATTTTTGTCTACACCTTTTAAGTACGTAACTTGTTGTTTGTCTTTAAACAAAAACAAAACTCGCTCTTCAATAATTTTGGTATAGGAAGCAACGCCGTCAATATGTTTAATTTGATTTTCCTGATCTGGCGTAATCAAAAATGATTTGCCTAATGTATTTGTAATTTTTAAATCAGGATCTATTTCATTTGTAAACGAAAGACTGAATACTTTTAATCCGCTAAAAACAGATAAAACCACAAACAAAGCCATTGTACCAACAATGATTCCCATGCTGGCAATGTAATTAATAATATTAATAGCATTGTTTTTACTTCTGCTAAAAATATAACGTTTGGCTATGTAAAGTGGGAAATTCAATTTATGACTTTCTTCTTTTTTCTAAAAGATCACGATTTTCGATTGGGTTCTCTCTGTTAGATAAAGCATTGTCAATTTTTTCGATGTAATCTAATGAGTCATCAATAAAAAATACCAGGTTTGGTACGCGACGTAATTGCAAACGCACACGTTGCGATAAATCGTGCTTAATTAAAGTCGAATTAGATTTTATACCTTCTAAGGTTTCTTTGGCTTTATCCTGAGGAAAAATACTTAAATATACTGTTGCCACAGATAAATCTGATGTGACACTAACTTTGGATACTGAAATTACCAAATTATTAATTCCATTTTTTCTCACTTCACCTTGCAAAATATCAACCAAATCTTTTTGGATGACACCGCCTATTTTTTTCTGTCTATTTGTTTCCATAGTGCAAAAATACTATTTTTAAATTTCAATCGATACAATTTCAAATGAACAATAGAATGATTTTTAAATTCTTGTCTATTTCTGGTTCAAATCTTATTTCTTTTTTTAATTAAATTTAAAAAAAATACAACTATCTATCGTTTTTTAACATGATTAAAATCATAATTTTTATAGGGTTTATTTTACATATTTGATATGAATTTAAAACTATATCAATTATGAAAAAGCGAGAACCAATCAGTCATATAATGACAAAAAGTGTAATTACTGCAAATGATAATGACAACCTGAAAGATGTAGTAGAAAAGTTGAAAAAAAATGCTATTCGACACATTCCTATTATGAAAAGTAATGAAGTTGTTGGTATCATAAGCAGAACGGATATCAACAGATTAACTTTTGGAGCTTTGTTTGAAGGACAAGAAGGTGCAGATGAAGCAATTCTGGACATGCTTACTATTTCGCAGGTTATGACCTCAAAACCCAAAACTGTGTCGTCTGAAACTATTATAAGAGATTTGGCTGAACTTTTTGTAAAAGAAGACTTTCATGCTTTGCCTGTCGTTGATAATGGTGTTCTTAAGGGAATCGTAACAACAACAGATGTTGTAAAGTATTTTTTAGAGCAATACGATTAACAAAAATAAACCATAAAAAAAGGGAGCTAATTAGCTCCCTTTTTATTTATCTGTTTTGCAACCATCCTTCCGGATTATTGTTTGATGTATTTTGAAGAATCAAAAACTTAATAATTGTTTTTCCGGTATCTCCGCTGGTTCTTACTTTTCCGATACTTTGTTTGATATTTACTTTATCGCCTTTACTTACAAATACCTGACTTAGGTTTTGATATACGGTAAAATAATCTCCATGCTGAATCATTACGGCTCTGTTGATTGGCGATAAAACCATTACACTCGAAACTTCTCCTTCAAATACGGCGCGTGCTGTTGCTCCTTGTTCCGTAGTAATTTCAACTCCTGAATTGTGCACGGTTAATGATGGGTAAAGCGGGTGCGGCTGATCTCCATAACCTAACGAAATAAATCCTTTTTCTACCGGCCAAGGCAATTTTCCTCTGTTGGCTTTAAAATCGGCAGCTAAAACTTTACCTTCCGGTGTTAAAGCAATTTTAGATGATGATACCGGCGCAGTCGATGCTGTAGATCCCGGATTCTCTTTTGCTTTTTCTGCGGCTGCTTTTCTGTTGGCTTCAGCAATTGCTTCACGAATTAAACGGTCAATTTGTCTGTCAATTCTTTTTGCTTCCTGCTGCTTGCTTCTTGTGTCGGCAATAATTTTATTTTTATCTCTTTTAATCTCATTAACAAGCTTTTGTTGTTCTTTCTTTTCAATTTCTAAGCTTTGTTTTTCTTTTTCGTTTTCGGCAATAATTTTCTTCTTAACTTTTCTTTGGCCGTCCAATTTTGCATTATAATCTACGAGTTCTGTTGTTTTACCCTGAATTTCTAATCCTTGGTTTTTTCTGAAATTCGTATATTGTTTTAAATATTGAGCTCTTTTATAAGCTTGCAAAAAGCTTTCAGAAGACAAAATAAACATTGCTCTGCTTTGCTCTGAACGGCTTTTATACGATTTTAAAATCATCTTAGCATAATCTTCTTTTAGAACTGCTAATTCTCTTTTTAGTTTATTAACCTTAAGTTGGTTAATATACATATCGTTGTTTAAGATTTTTTCCTGCTTTGCTGTTGTGTTGATTAGCTTTTCTTTCAGCTTAATTTTATTGGCCTGAATTAAAAACACATTAACTGCTGATTTTTCTTTTTTCTTTACAGTTTGCAACATTTTTTCGTTGTCTCTAATTTCCTGCTGAATCTGAGCTTTTCGCTGTTCAAGTTTTTCTTGCTGCGAATCTTGTGCCCATGTAAAAGTGGTGGCACATATAAAAATTAGGCTAAGGAGAAATTTCGGCATGTTTCTATTTTTCTATTTGCAAATTTACTTAATTATAACTTTCTTATAACCACTTGGTACACTATATGGAAAAGAAAGTTCTTCATTAAACGAAATATTATTGTAATTCAAATTAATATCCGTTTTTCCTTTTGGTTGAATGGCATTGATTTCAATACTTGTTGGAAGTGTTCCCTGATCAAAAATCTTATTATCAGAATAGCTGATTTGCAACATTATGTTTTCTGCTGGCTGAGTAATTTGCTCTTTTTGAAGCAAATATTTTTCACCGTCTAAAAAGAAGGATTTCTTCAAATTTGTGTCTTTTTGATCTTCCAGACGAATAAGATTTTCAACTATTGTTTGTGTATATTTTCCTTTTCTTAAATCGTCTAAAGCTTCTCCCACCAATAAATTTTGTACTTTACTGTAATCAAGTTCTGTACCAAGCCATTCGCTTAAACTGGTAAAATCGCCTTCGTAATAAGTGCTGTTTATTTTTTCGTAATAGTTTACTGTTGTTGGCGTAATCAATGCTTTTGCCATTGTAATTCCTATAAAACGAACGCTTATTAAAATCTGTTTGTCTTTTTCGATTTTAATTTCGGCTGAGACATTCTGACTTTGTTTTTCATCAACATATCTCGCACTTGATTTTATATATAATGTTTTAAAATCTAATTTGTTATCGTAATGTTTGTCTATAGCTTTGGTGTCTTTTTTAGCGACGACTTCCGCAGGAGTGTTGTTTTGTACAGCAACAGCTTTTGATTTACAAGAAATCATAAATACTGATACTAATAGTATTGTTATATATTTTTTCATCTGAATTTTCTCTTTACTTTTTCTTTTTTAATAATTCATTTGCCTTCAAAAAATATTCTTCTTTTTTCTTGGCATCTCCCAACCCATTATACGCTTCTCCTAACTGAATATTAAAATTTGCTTCAAGTTTTACATCATCAACTACATAATCTAATCCCATTTCTAAAACGGTTTTTGCATTCTTAAATTGTTGTAATTGATTGCTTCCTAATCCTGCATAATAATAAAATTGCGGCTGACTCGGATAAACTTCAATCATATTTAAGGCTCTTTTTGTCATTGGCTCAAATTGTTTTACTTGTGTATAAGCTTCAAGCAAAAGCAAATT
The DNA here is from genome assembly GCF_009707955.1 of Flavobacterium sp. LC2016-13. Taxonomy (GTDB): domain Bacteria; phylum Bacteroidota; class Bacteroidia; order Flavobacteriales; family Flavobacteriaceae; genus Flavobacterium. Next base: position 263,313 of record NZ_WMDQ01000005.1, read on the forward strand.
GGTTTCGCGATCTGTATCTGAATTCGTTTTTAAATCTTTTTCGTAATACTTAATTGCATTTTCAAATTGATTTTTACTGTGATAAAATTTCCCTACTTCTTTGGCAACATTCACATTGGTATCGTTGTCAAAATAAGCAACCGCTTTTTCTAAATCCGGAGCGTATTGCGGATTTTTATTCACATAAATCAAGAATTCATTTAGTGTACGATGTTTTATTTTTGAATCAATTTTTGAACTTGACAAAATTACATTCATCGAACTAATGGCTTTGTCTGCCTGATTTGCATCTAAATATCCTTTAAACAAACTTACCTGAACCCATTCAGAAGTTGGAACTTCTTTTGCTAATTGTTTCGCAACATCTAAAGCTTTTTCTGTTTCGTCATTTTTTGTGTATAATGAAATCAGATCTATATAATTAGATTCTACTTTTGGATTCTTTTTAATCTGGTCAATCAAATTCGCGACTTCTGTATTCTGATGATTTCCCTGAGACAAAATTTGTTGTTTATATCGCTCTCGATCCTGAGATTTTCCAAATTTATCATTCATTTCATTAATGGTCAAAAGCGCTTTGTCGAATTGATTTGTAATCATATACAACGAAATCAAATCATCTTTATATTCTTCATCAAACGGAATAATTTTTTGGATGATTTCTATTGCCAAAGGATAATTTTTGGTTTCGTAACTTACATCGTAAATCCCTAACCAATACCATTTATTTTTAGAATCTAATTGTGTTGCTTTTTCAAATGAACTTTGAGCATCTGCATATTTTTTTAATGCCAAATAATTTTTTCCCAACTCAAAATAAGCTACGGCATCATTAGGTTTTAGTTTGATACATTTTTCTAAAGATACAATGGCCTTATCATAATTCTCAATTCCTTTTTGTTTCAATGATTCGTAAAAAGAGTCTTGATATTCATCTGTTGCCATAGCAATATCTTCGGGTTCAGTCTGAGCTGATATCGAATGTACGCTGCCAAGCAAAGCGATAAATAAAATTACTAAAACTTTTATTTTCATCATTTACACAATTTCTGTTTATTATTCTAAAACAGAATAATCACCAATGCTAATACTGGTAAACTTACCGTCATAACTAACGTGGTTTCCAATCATTGCATTGTCTAAGTTAGCGTTTTTTATTTGAGAATAAGTTTGAACTAAACTATTTTTGATTGAACTGTCGATAACGTGACATCCTTTTCCTAAAGAAACATTTGGACCAACGGTTGCATTTTTCAACACTACATTTTCGCCAATATAACAAGGTGGAATAATGGTTGAGTTTTCTAATTTTACATCATAATCAACTAAATGTTCTCCATCATTATGCAAAAATCCAAGCATTCTAGTATTTGTTTCTACGGTCACATCTTTGTTACCACAATCCATCCATTCATCAACGCTTCCGGTTTTAAAAACTTTACCGTTAGCCATCATTGCTTTAATTCCGTCATTAATTTGATATTCTCCACCGTTTTGAATGTTATTGTCCAAAACGCCTTGAAGTTCTTTTTTCAAATCGCCAACTTCCTTAAAATAGTATATTCCGATAACGGCTAAATCGCTTACAAATTCTTTTGGTTTTTCGACCAATTCTGTAATTTCATTATTAGCATTTAATTTTACTACACCAAATGCTTCCGGCTGATCAACTTGTTTTACCCAAATTACGGCATCTGCAGCAGGATCTAATTCAAAATCTGCTCTGATTAAAGTATCTGCATAAGCAATTACTGCAGGACCTGATAAAGATTCTTTTGCACACATGATGGCGTGCCCGGTTCCTAAAGGCAAATCCTGACGATAAATAGATGCTTTTGCTCCTAAACCTTTTGCTAATTCTTCTAAACTTGCTACAAGATCATCTCCAAAAAAAGCCGGGTCTCCAAGTATAAATGCAACTTCTTCGATAGGTTCTTTTAATATTTTGGCAATGTCTTCAACTAAACGATGTACAATCGATTTTCCTGCAACTGGAATTAATGGTTTTGGAACAGTTAGTGTATGTGGTCTAAGTCTTGATCCTCGACCTGCCATTGGAACGATTATTTTCATTATATATTAATTTTATGGGAAGATTTAAAATCTTCAGTTTGGTTAGTTCAAATTATTATAGTGTAACGTTTGCAATCCTGAAGCTTCGGGATTCGCAAAGATCACACCAATTTCTTTTCAAAATTGACTTATTTTTAAAGTGAGACTGAAAACTATTTCACTCCTGTGCTTCCAAAACCGCCTTCGCCTCTTGATGTTTCAGAAAGTTCTGCAACTTCAATCCATTCAGCTCTTTCATGTTTGGCAATAATCAATTGTGCAATTCTTTCTCCATTTTCTACAACAAATTCTTCGTTTGATAAATTTACCAGAATTACACCAATTTCTCCTCTGTAATCAGCATCAACAGTTCCCGGTGAATTTAAAACGGTAACTCCTTTTTTTGCTGCCAAACCACTTCTTGGTCTTACTTGTGCTTCGTAACCAATTGGTAATTCGATAAAAAGACCGGTTTTTACAATCGTTCTTTCTAATGGTTTCAGTGTTATTGATTCTGTTAAGTTGGCACGTAAATCCATTCCTGCCGAAGCAATTGTTTCGTAATTAGGTAATGCGTGTTGAGATTTATTGATTATTTGTATTTTCATTATTATTTGTAAAGATTAAAAAGTATAGTTGAAGTGTAGAAAAACTTAATATTACTTTCTATTTATAATTCCTTTGATGGTGCTTTTTTCGTTGTGATAAATAAAATAAATGAAGATTAAAAGTAACGGAATTCCAACATAATATTTCTCTCTGAATCCGTAAAAAGAAATTGCCGAAAACAGAATTGAAATTCCTAAATAAGCTCCAATTTTATTCATATCATAAGGTATCGGGTAATATTTATTTCCTAAAATATAAGAGATTAACATCATACTTCCGTAGGCAGAAATAGTCGCAATTGCTGAACCGTAATAACTGTATTTTGGTATTAAAAAATAATTTAAAACCAGAGTTACAATTGCTCCAACAATAGAAATATAAGCTCCGATTTTTGTTTTATCTGTGAGTTTATACCAAACTGATAGGTTGTTGTAAATTCCTAAAAAGAAATTTGCCAGAATAATTAACGGCACCACTTTCATCGCTTCCCAATATGATTTATTGTCTAATAAAAGATATTTTAAAAAGTCTGCAAAAACAATTACTCCCAATAAAATCAACGAACCAAAAATCACAAAATATTTTGTAATTACGGCATAGGTTTGTGGGGCATTTTCGTTATTGGCATGACTAAAAAAGAAAGGCTCGATTCCTAATCTAAAAGCTGTTGCGAACAAAACCATAAATAAGCCAAGTTTATAACAAGCTGAATACGCTCCAACTTCTGACTTCGCTAAATTTTCTGGCAATAAATATCCTAAAAGAATTTTATCAAAATGTTCGTTAACAGCAAATGCAAGTCCGGCAACCAAAATTGGTAAACCGTATTTCATCATTTTTTTCCAAAGAACAGGATCAAATTTTCTGCCAAGCGAAAGGTAATTCGGCGAAAGCACAACAAAAGTGGCTAAACTCGCCAACAGATTTGCAATGAAAATATAGGCAATCTGGAAATTTTCGACGTATAAATTGTCCCAAACAGAGTTAGGATTTGCGGCTGCAAGTTTTGGTAAGTATATTAAAAAGAAGAAATTCAGTAACATGTTAATCACCACATTTCCAATTTTTATTGCTGCATAAACCATTGGTCTCTGGTTTGCTCTAAGTTTAGAAAACGGTACTAAAACCAGGGCATCTAAAACTAAAATCCAAACAGAATAGGTGATATATTGTGCATCAACTTCTGCCCAATTCGCCAATGTGTTTCTAAAAATTAACGCGGCAAATAAAAACCCAATTGATGACCAAAATATAGAAATTGTAGATGTTGCAATTACATTTTTCTTGTCTTCTTCGGCACTGTAAAATCTAAAAAAAGCCGTTTCCATTCCGTAAGAAAGTACAACATTAAAGAAAACCATCCACGATAAAACGATCGAAACCTCGCCATATTCTGCAGTTGGTAAAATACCGGTATACAATCGTACTAATAGAAAACTCAACATGCGCGGTAAAACCGTAGCAAGTCCGTAAATAGCCGTTTGTTTGAATAGATTTTTATATAATCCCAAAATAATTATGTAATAAAATTTGTAAAAACAAAAATAACCAATTCTCTGAGATAATTACGCAATTTGTTTACGTATTAAGTATAATATAACCTTTATGCGTTTTCGTCTGTCGCAGTGAAACTAACACTTTTTTGTGTTTCTTTTGGTTCGGGAATATCTTCTTCGGTGAATGTTTTTAAAACCTTATTGCTAATTTTTTTAAGTTTCACGATTCTGTTTGCCTGATTCTGAACGCATTTTTCAAACAAGTTTCTTACAACTCTCGCATTACCAAAACTTTCGTCTTTTTCGGCATACAATAATTCAAAAGTATCAACGAGTTTTTCTTTTGCTTCTTCTGAAACTATAAAATCAGATTTAGCGCAAAATGATTCGAAAATCTGAAATAATTCTGTCGGCGTAAAATGTTTAAAATGAAAAAATCGATTAAAACGAGAGCGCAATCCAGGGTTTGATTCTATAAACATTTTCATTGGTTCTGTATATCCGGCAACTACGACAGCCAAATCATCACGGTGATCTTCCATTCTTTTCAGCAATGTATTTACGGCTTCGGCACCATAATCATTTCCGGATAAGTTTTGTGTAAGTGCATACGCTTCATCAATAAATAAAACGCCGCCAATACTAGATTCTACTGCGGTATTTACTTTGGTTGCTGTTTGTCCTACATAACCTGCAACCAATCCTTCGCGATCTGTTTCATACATTTGGCCTTTAGACAAAAAACCTAAATGTTTAAAAATCCTGCTTAAAAGTCTGGCGACTGATGTTTTACCGGTTCCTGGGGCGCCAAGAAAAACGGTGTGTAATGTAATCTCCACATTTTTGAGTCCTTGTTTCGATCTCTTTTTTTGTATCTCTAATAAATTAATAAGTTCTGCAACATCTCTTTTTACTTCGGCAAGACCTACTAAAAGATTTAATTCTTCCAAAACTTTTTCAAGCGTATCTTCTTCCGGAAGATTCTCTAATTCTTTTTTATCGTTTGATTTATTTAAATCCAAGTCTAAAAAATTAGCAAGCACTTTTGTGTTTTCAAACTTTTTATCAAATGCAAATTGAATGAAATTTTGATATTTGTTTAAAATTTCTTCAAGCTTATTATGTTTTTGTTCAAACAATAATTGGGGCAACAAATGCTTATTTGCCTTTTGATTTGAAGATTGTAATTTGTTTTCTTTTTGAATTTTTATAAGATGATTTTTAAATTCATCTGTAAAAACCAATTGGTTTAATTCGCTTGCTGAGTTTTCATTTGCAAAGTGTGCGTTACGCAAAGCATCATAATAATATGCCAGAACAAATTGTGCTTTTTCATTTTTATTCGCTGCTTCTCTTTCATACAAATCAATAATATCTGAAAGAAAAAAATGTTCGGCTTTAGACAACAATCCTTTTGAGGATGTTGAAATAACGCCTTCATTTAATTTTTGAATAAAATCTGAATCTTGGTTTAAGGCACTGCAAATTTCAAGAATACTTGTGGTTTCTTTTTGCAGATCTTTAATAAATGAAGCCGTAAAAACGGCTTCATTAGTTTTTATGTTTGTCTCTAAATATCTTTTCAGAGACAAAAAAGATTCTTCTATAAGCGATATTGGATGGCTCTTTTTTGACATATTTTTATTTAAGAAATCATCATTTGATGAATAATCTCTTTTGATAATTTTTGATGATCGTCACAATAATCTTTCCACGATAATCCCATTTCTCTAAGATCGTATTTCGCTACAATTGTTCCGTAGTTTTGTTTTTTTCCGTTAACGGTTGGGTGTCCAATAACATAAATTGTTTGTGCTAACTCAATCGCTAATTCAATATCATGTGTAGAAAAAATGACCGTATTAAACTCTGAAGAATTACCAAGCAACTCAAAAGATTTTTTTACTTCTTCAATATTTCCTACATCCAATCCTGAAAAAGGCTCATCTAAAACAATAAATTGATCAGATGAAAACAATTGTTCGATAATAGCTGTTCTTTGTCTTTGTCCTCCGGAAAGTTCGTTAGGATATTTGTCTGCACAATTATCCAGTCCCCATTCTTTCAGATATGTTTTTATTTTCTCGTCCTTTTCTGTATTCGAAAGTTTTGTTTTTCTTAAAGAAAATTTCAAAGCCTGCGTTACGGTTTTATGTCTGAACAAAGTATACTTTTGATCTACGAAACCAATGTCGCCTTCGTTTACAGGTTTTGCTGCGTTTGGTTCTGCATTTTGAAAATCTCTAATTAAAATCTTTCCAGAATTTGAAGGAACTAATCCGGTCAATGCTTTAAAAAAAGTAGATTTTCCTCTTCCTGATCTTCCAACAAAAGCCACTACTTGTCCTGTACAATTTACACCTTCTCTAACAACATCTTTTTCTATAAGATTTATATCTTTTATAATAACAGTATCATCATACGCAACACTAAGATTTTCTACGTATAAAAGTGTCTCTTTATATTCGTGTGCCATAATTATATTTTTGAATATCTGAATATTGCTTTTCTCAGGAAATTAATTCCTGCATCTAAACCAAGCCCTATTAATAGAATGATTATTTGAAGTGCAATAATTCGTCCTGTGTTCATGAATTTATCTGAGTTTTTGATCAAAAACCCCAATCCTCCAGAAGCCACCACAATAGATTCTACTGTTACGAGCATCATCCAGGTTATAGCAAGATTTTGTCTGATTACATCAATTACATAATCTAATCTTCCTAAAATTATTACTTGCCAAAGCACTTCCCATCTATTACATTTCAGCATTTTAGCATGATCAAATTCTTCCTGCGGAATGTCTTTAATCACTGCTATTAATGAAGTCGTTAAGAATGTGGTTAAGAAAATAACTAAAATCCAAACCTGCATTGTTCTTGCTTCGTGAATGACCATTGTGATATAAAATGATAAACCTGTAAAAGGCAAAAATCGAAATTTAGTTACAAATTCTGAAATTGATTTTAATACCGGAATTGACCAGGCGTAGGCAAAAAACAACGAAATTATTGTTGCTAAAATGATCGAGATAAAACACAATTGCAACGAATTGAAAATGTGCACTACCAAACCTTCTTTGTAAAGTTCTTTAAAACCTGTTAAAACCTGATTTGGAGATGGGAAAAGATGTTTTTCTCCAGATGTGGTTACAAACCAAATAATGATCAAAAGAACCAACCAACTTATTAATATAATAGTTTTTTGGGATTTCGATATTTTTTCAAAAGGCGTAAAATATTTTTTCATATTTATAGTAAAGGGCTATCCAAAAGACAGCCCTTAATTATTTTAAGAATTATTTCAAGAAAGTAATAACAACACGTCTGTTCAGTGCTTTTCCTGAAGCAGTATTGTTATCTGCAATTGGGTTGTTTTGACCTTTTCCGTCAACCAATTGAAAACGGTTTGCAGGAATTCCTTTTTGTTGCAGGTAATTTACAACTGCCTGAGCTCTGCTTTTTGACAACGCTAAATTAGAATCTGGATTTCCAACATTATCAGTATGTCCAACAACAGTTAATTTTGTATTTTCTGCCTGAACTAAAAGGTTATAAATTTTTTCAACTTCTTTACTTGATGAATTTGAAATATCAGCACTTCCTGTATTAAAGTTAATTTTCCATTCTCCAGAAGCTACAACCTCTTTTGCCTCATTACTATAATCTGCTTTATCTGCAGAAGTCGATTCGATATCATTAATGTTTTTCAGGAAGTATAAGTTTACTGCCTGATCGTAAGGAACTACTGCCCCAACATTTTCATTAAATCCAAACGGATTCAACTCTGTCAAATATCCAGAAACCTGATTGTAAACTGATTTGTATCTGTTAACTCCATCAGATAAACCATAATATTGCATTGCATCAGCATAATTAAATACTTTAGAACCTCCCATGTTATAAGTTAAACCTGCTTTTGTTCCTTGTTGTCCTTTAAACATTTTATACCAATATTCAGGAGTTTCTAGTTTATATGTTTCAGCAACTGCTTCTGAAGCTCTTACTTTCCAGTCTTCGTAATTTTTCATTTGGTTTGAAGCCGTCAATGCCGATTTCAAAATATTAGAAACGATATCCGGATTTTTAACTGCCCATTCTTTCACTCCAATAATAGTAGTTGGCATTTGGTTGTTGAATTCTTTTGTAGAAACGATATCAACAAAACCTGTCAATTTATCAAAAACTGTTTTATCACCAGGTGTCCAGGTTGCACAACCATCGATTTTTCTGTTAACAGATTTTCCAGTTAATTTTCCGTCTACAACTTCTTTCAAAGTAACAGTCCATCCTGTTGTTTGAGATTTAATTAATTCTTCTGCTGATTTAATATAATCATCATTTTCAGATGGATAAATATTTACTGCATCAGCATCATACGTTGTTGGGTCAGGATTTACTTTTAATCCGTTTGCAAAACAATAGTTTACAGTTGTTACCCAGTCACCATCTCCAAGAACGGCAGAGATAACAGAACCTTTCATCGATTTTGGATCAGATTTCCAGCTTGGTGGCCCGATTAATTTATCTTCACCATAACTCATACCTACTGCTCCCATTACCTGTAAGTGGTATTTATCTTTTCCGTATTTTTCGTCAAGTGATTTTTGAACAGAACTAATGTAAAATGGCGCGCCATCTCCCATAATAATAACTGCAAAAACACTTTTGCTTGAAGATGGGAAAGCTTCGCCTTTATCAAATTCTTCGATAAATTTCATTTGCATGTTACGCAATTCTGAAAGCCAGTCCTGACGGATAATTTCAAGATTAACTCCGTTTTTTTCCATCAATGATCCTTTTGTTGTTTTTGGACCACCATTAGAAACAATAATTCCAGACTGCGCATTCCATGCATAAGCACCAATTCTTACTAATGGTTTGTTTGCTACTTCAGTAGATATTTCTTTTGACGGAAGTGGAATTTTTGCCGCATTGGTAACGTTATTAACATCTGTTTGATTAAGCTCAATACCGTCTAATTGTTTTGAAACTGCGGTTTTAATTCCCGGAGAAATATAATAAACTCCAGCTAAAATTATTCCAATTGCTGCAATAACAATTATTAACTCAGAAAACGTTGTTAACTTTTCTGTTCTTAAAATTTTTCCCATTTTATTTTTAAAATTTAATTGATTGTATTAAAAAATATCTCCAAAACCTCCGCCAGATAATTTATCTTCTTTGGTCATTTTATAATTTGGACTTGTGTACTTCGTTGAATCCGGAATTGTATTATCACCTGTTTTAATTTCATCTGCCAACGAATCTAATCTTGAATAAAGCTCGTCGTTGTCTACTGAATATTTAGACGTTAAGGCATCAATGTCAATTAAGTTTTCAGATGTTTTAGCAATATCTTGTGCAATTGTAGATGTTACAACTTCTAAAGCATATTCTAGTTCCCAGTCTTTTGTAAACAACATGGCACTTTTAGCACTTTCTGTTGCTTCTTTTGCATTTTTGGCAAATTCATATTCTTTTTGAAGCATCTTAACCGTTACATCAAAATCAGCAATTTTAATATCGATTGCCGTTCCTGCCAAAGTTAATTTTCTATCCATTTTACCTAAAACATTGGCACGAACACCATATTTTTGGATAAAACTTTTGCTTTGTTCGTATTGTGTAGAAACTCTTTGCGAGTCACTTAGTTTTCTTGCTAATTCACTTTGAAGGGCAACATATTCATCTGTATCTTTTGCTGCAACTCCATTTTGCTTCACCATTTCATCCATTGCCGATTTCAATTTTTCGGACTGACGTTGTAAGCTCAAAACATCTTCCTGAAAAGCTTTTGCTTCTTTTTCAGATTTATTTGCTTCAATTTCCATTTCATTTTTAAGACCTTTCAGCTTTGCTTTTGTGTTCTTAAAAACTTCACGGTTTTTAATCATTTTTTGCTTTTGCTCTTCCAATTCATTAAAAGGATTGCTTTGAATTAAAGCTTTGTGCAAATTTTTTGTTGCAAAACGAAGCGCTTTCATTATAACGGGAGCCATCATAACCAAAAAAACCAAAAAGACACCTGTCGCAGATAATGCTATTGCCTGACCCAGCATTGTAAATAATGGCGGGATTATATAAGTCCAGATCAAATATCCTCCAACTCCAAGTAATCCAAGTGCCAAAGCCAAAAACAAAGACTTTTCACCTTTTTTAAGAGCGCCGGATTTTAAAGCAATTTCTCCTTTTGATTCGTCAAAATGTTTTAAAATTGGTAATGTTAAAAGTGTACTTTTTTCTTGTGCGAATTTATCCATTTTACAAATATTGATTGATTCCTGTTATTACAGTATTGATTGAGGTTAAGATTTTTTGTTTTGCTAAATTGTTAGCTTCCATTTTTAATTGAATTTCTGAAAGCTGTTCCATATTAACAGGATCAATTTTCTGAAGTTCGATTTTTTTAGATTCCAGTTCTTTTTGAAGTTCTAAAATTTTTGCTTCTAAATCAGAAATACTTTTAGACAAGTTATATTTCTCCTTAGTAATACTATTGTCTAAATCTGCTTTTTTAGTTTTTCCAATAGTATCGTATTTAGCATAGACTTTTTCGATTTCAGCGATATAAAAACTTCCTTTTTGCAAAAGAAATTCTTTAGTTAAATCAGACTTTATTGATTTTCCCATTGTAAAAGCCATCTGATAACTCTGCGGATTTGTAACTCCAACAGCTATAACAGACTTGTACAATTCAAAAAAATCAAAACCTGATTCATTCAATGATTCAAAACCTTTATCATAAACTTCAAAAATTTCGTTTAAAAAAGGGTTTGTCAAAGAATTAGTTGGAAATGATTCTGTAACTTGATTAGGAAATTTGTTGTCAGGAGTTGGTACAACAGGTGCCGAAGGTTGTTGAGCTGAACCCGTATTTTCTTGTTTATTAGCCTCTTCATTTATAAAAAGACTCTTCCAATTAAAACTTTCTTTTGCCATTGCTTTTTGTTGATCTGATTTTTTTAATACCTTTTTGGTTGTTAAATATTATACGCACAAAACGTTAAAAAGTTACTAATTTTAAAAAATATAAATATAACCTTTTATAATTAGCAGATAATCATTATATTATAAAGTTAGTTTCTTCTCGTCTAAAATCTTAACGAAATGAAATCCCTTTGGGCCGTAACCTTGATTATAATAAAAACGATGTGCAGCAAAATTTCCCGTAAAAGCATCTAAAACAATACTGCTGCAATCCGCATCTATGGCTTTTTGTTCGATATAATCTGTTAGTAATTTACCAATTCCTTTAGAACGCACATCTGGGTTAACGACAAAATTGTCAATCTCAAGATATTTACCCGTCCATAGTTTAGTTGCTGACCAACAACCGGTAATTCCCAAACAAAGATCATTTTCAAAAACACCAATCTGAATATAGTTATGTGGTACCATTTGAGAAAGATAATTTTCATATTTCTCAATAGAAAGGTTCGGATAAAGAAATCTCATGGTTTCAATTTGCACCAACATTTCTTTTATTGTAGTAAGTTCTCGTATTTCTAGTTCCATGATATTGTAAGATAGTTATCAAAATTAATCAAAAAATAACAACTTATTGAGAACAGAAAGTGTTGTTAAATCAAATAAACCTTAAACTGATATTATTAAAATTTCTCCTAACGCAATGACATTATATTACTTAATTTCTTTCATGGATTAAAACATACACATTATAGTCTCAGATTATCTACATCACTTGAGTTAATCTTTTGATTTTAAGAAGTTTTACAATTTAAATAGTGTTGAAATATATAAAACATGTGAAATATATAAATTGTTTCCGAAAATTATGTAACATTTTTTTAGCAGTGTCTTCTTAAATTTGCTTCACAGGGATTGAGAAAGCTAAATACAACCCTTATAAAAAAGGAAGCACTGGGATTAATAAAGCTTGTTTGTTCCCATAAAAGACAAAGCACAAGGGAGTGATTCTGCTGAAATGTAACCCTCAAAAAAACAGAGCATTGGGACTGATAAAGCTAGTTTGTTCCCATAAAAGACAAAGCGCAAGGGAGTGATTCTGCTGAAATGTAACCCTCAAAAAAACAGAGCATTGGGATTAATAAAGCTAGTTTGTTCCCACGAAAGACAAAGCACTGCAGAGAAATATCTGCTTTAGATTTATAAAATGGAACTGATTCTCGGTTTATGATCAAATTGGGAATCACCATTTTATAATCATCACATTTAAAATAAAACTAAATACTATTATACTATAAAGAGCCAGCAATTATTGTTGGCTCTTTTTTTGTTCTGTTTTTTAATAAATAAAAATCACTAAATATTAGTTTTTAATACTCTATGTGTAAAATGTATAATAAATTTTAAAAATGATATAATATTTTGAAGCCATTGTAGTAGTAGATTTGCTATGTAGGGATTTGATAACAGCTGATTTGTAACCCTTAAAAAAAACAGAGCATTGGGACTAATAAAGCTAGTTTGTTCCCATAAAAGACAAAGCAAAGGGATTGATTCTGCTGAAATGTAACCCTTAAAAAAACAGAGCATTGGGACTGATAAAGCTAGTTTGTTCCCATGAAAGACAAAGCATTGCGGAGACGTAAATCTGCCTATAGATTTATAAAATGGTATTGATTCTCATTTTTGATTAATTGAGAATCACCGTTTTATAATTTTTTATTTAAACAAAACTGAAAATACTATATATACAAAAAGAGCCAGCAAATAATTGCTGGCTCTTTTTTATATTTTAACTATAAAAATTATCCGTTCAAAGCTTCTGCTCCACCAACGATCTCAAGGATCTCGTTTGTAATAGCTGCCTGACGTGCCTTATTATAAGTCAATTTCAATTGGTTTCTTAATTCAGTTGCGTTGTCAGTTGCTTTGTGCATTGCTGTCATACGCGCTCCGTGTTCTGAAGCAAATGAATCACGAATACCTTTGTATAATTGTGTTTTTAATGACTTAGGAATCAAAGTCAAAACAATTTCTTCTTTTGAAGGCTCAAAAATATAATCTGCACCAGAAACCGGTACATCAGATTTAATTGGAGCTAATGGTAAAAATTGCTCAGTTTGTACAATTTGAGTAGCAGCATTTTTAAACTGATTATAAATCAATTCAATTCTGTCATATTCTCCTGAAAGAAATTTTTCAATCAAATTATCTGCAATTCCTGCAACATTATCAAAAGTCAAATGATCAAAAATTGCATTATGATGACCGTGAACTTTATGCGTTTTACTTAAAACGTCGTTTCCTTTTTTACCAATTGCAAAAACGTCAACTTGTTTACCTGCATAAAAATCAGTACGGTTTTTAATCTCTTTAATTACATTTGAATTAAATGCACCACATAATCCTCTATTAGAAGTTATAGCTACAAGTAATACTTTTTTTACTTCACGTTGTGTTGTGTAATCTCCTCCAACTTCACCTTCAAGTGTAGCAGAAAGATTTTGTAGCAACTCCGTTAATTTCTCGGCATAAGGGCGCATTGCAGTGATTGCATCTTGTGCTTTCTTAAGCTTTGCAGCAGAAACCATTTTCATAGCCGATGTAATTTGCATCGTCGATGAAACGGAAGTAATTCTATTACGGATTTCCTTTAAATTTGCCATTTGTTTTTGTAAGTATATAATATTTAAATATTTGGCATTAAGTCTAAGATAAAACCTTATTACTTAACACCAAATACTTAATACTTTATTAGATATATTTTGCTGAAATTTCTTTTGCCGCTTTTTCAATAACATCTGTAATGTTATCATCTAACTTACCAGCTTTCAACGCATTAAGCGTATCTTTATGTTTGCTGTTTAAGTAAGCTAAGAAATCAGCTTCGAATTCTTTTACTTTATTTACAGGAACGTTTCTTAATAAGTTTTTAGAACCAGCGTAAATAATAGCAACTTGATTTTCAACAGGATATGGATCATTCAAACCTTGTTTCAAGATCTCAACGTTTCTTTTTCCTTTTTCAATTACGTTTAAAGTAACTGAATCCAAGTCAGAACCAAATTTAGCGAAAGCTTCTAATTCACGGAATTGAGCCTGGTCTAATTTTAAAGTTCCAGAAACTTTTTTCATTGATTTAATCTGAGCATTACCTCCAACACGAGATACAGAGATACCTACGTTAATAGCAGGACGAACTCCAGAGTTGAACAAATCTCCATCAAGGAAAATCTGACCATCTGTAATCGAAATTACGTTTGTTGGAATATATGCAGAAACGTCACCAGCCTGAGTTTCGATAATTGGCAATGCAGTTAATGAACCACCACCTTTTACGATAGACTTGATAGAATCTGGTAAATCGTTCATGTTTTTAGCAATTCCGTTATCAGCAATTACTTTACAAGCACGCTCTAATAAACGAGAGTGTAAGTAGAAAACGTCTCCAGGATATGCCTCACGTCCCGGTGGTCTTCTTAATAAAAGAGAAACCTCACGGTAAGCAACAGCTTGTTTAGATAAATCATCATACACAATAAGTGCAGGACGACCTGAATCTCTAAAATATTCTCCAATTGCAGCACCTGCGAAAGGAGCATAAACTTGCATTGGAGCTGGATCAGAAGCATTAGCTGCTACAATAATTGTATAAGCCATTGCGCCTTTTTCTTCTAACATTTTAGCAATTCCTGCTACAGTTGAAGCTTTTTGCCCAATTGCAACATATATACAAAATACAGGTTTTCCTGCATCGTAGAATTCTTTTTGATTTAAGATTGTGTCAATACAAACACTTGATTTACCAGTTTGACGGTCACCAATTACAAGCTCACGTTGTCCACGACCTACTGGGATCATAGCATCAACAGCTTTAATACCTGTTTGTAATGGTTCAGTTACTGGTTGACGGAAGATAACACCAGGTGCTTTTCTTTCTAAAGGCATTTCATATAATTCTCCACCAATTGGTCCTTTTCCATCAATTGGAAAACCAAGAGTGTTAACTACACGTCCTACCATTTGCTCACCTACTTTAAGAGAAGCAATACGTTGTGTTCTTTTTGCAGTAGATCCTTCCTGAATTCCTGTAGATGGTCCTAAAAGTACCACACCAACATTATCCTCTTCAAGGTTTAATACGATACCTTCCATACCGTTATCAAATTCTACTAACTCTCCGTATTGTACATTAGATAGCCCGTAAACACGAGCAATACCATCTCCAACTTGAAGTACTGTTCCTACTTCCTCTAGCGTAGCACCAGATTCAAAACCTTCTACTTGCTTTCTTAATATTGCTGAAATTTCAGCAGGTTTGATTTCCGCCATCTTAAATTTATAATTTAGACACTTTTATGTGTAATAAAACTAATTACTTAACTCTCTTTTTAATACCTGTAATCTGTTTGCAACAGAAGCATTGTATTGTTGATCACCTATTCTTAAAATAAATCCTCCGATAATTGATGGATCTACGATATTTTCTATTGTTATTTTTTTATCTGACAAAGTTGCAATTTTAGCTAAAACTTTAGCTTCTAATGCAGCATCCATAGGAATAGCAGTAGTAACTTTTGCTACTTCAAGGCCATTACTTTCATCAAATAATTTATTGTATCCTATTGCAATCGCACCTAGAATTTCAAATCTTTTGTTTTCAAATAATAAATGAAATAAACCTTTAGTTACACCATTTACATTTGCAAAAACTTCTAAAAGAGCACTTTCCTTAACCTCAACTTTTGTAGTTTGGTTCTGAATAAAGGTACTCAATTCTGCATTAGTATCAATTGTTGAAGCAATCAATTTCATGTCATTATTGACAGACTCCGCAACACCTTTAGAGTTTGCTAAGTCCAGAATTGCTTTTGCATAACGAATTGCTGCTCTTGTACTTGCCATAGTCTTAGTTTAACTTTACGTCACCTAACATTTTCTCTACTAATTTAGTTTGAGATTCTTTGTTAGATAATTCATCTTTCAATAATTTTTCAGCAATGCTCAATGATAAAGTTGAAACTTGTAATTTCAATTCAGCCATAGCTGCATTTTTTTCACTTTCGATTGCCGCTTTAGCTTGCTCAATTAATTTTTGACCTTGCTCTTGTGCTTCGTGTTTTGAATCAGCAATGATTTGCTCTTTCATTTCACGTGCTTCTTTCAACATAGCATCACGTTCTGCACGAGCTTCTTTAAGGATACGCTCATTATCAGCAGTTAAGTTTTGCATTTCTAAACGCGCTGCTTCTGCAGATGCCAAAGCATTGTTAATAGATTCCTCACGGCTTTTTACAGCACCCAAAATTGGTTTCCAGGCAAATTTTGCCAAAAGAATGAAGAAAACAATAAAGATAATTGTTGTCCAAAAAATTAAACTTTCTGGTGAAGTTAATTGCATAACATTATATATTTAAAAATTGTTTATCGTTTTTTTAAAAAACTTCCTGAAGCCAACCGCTGCAGGAAGTTTTAGATTTTAATTATTGTGCGATTAACGCAACAACTACTGCGAAAAGAGCAACCCCTTCAATAAGTGCAGCAGCAATAATCATAGCAGTCTGGATTTTTCCAGCAGCTTCTGGTTGACGAGCAATAGCGTCCATTGCAGAACCACCAATTTTTCCAATACCAAGACCTGCACCAATTACAGCTAATCCAGCTCCGATTCCAGCTAATACCATAATAATAAATTTATATAGTTAATAATTAATAAAACTCTAATTAATGATGATCGTGCTCTTCAACAGCCTGACCAATAAATAATGCCGATAGCAAAGTAAACACATACGCTTGCAAAGCAGCAACCAACATTTCTAAAACACTCATGAATAATACAAATGCTCCTGCAACAGGACCAACTGCAATACTTTTGAAAATGAAAATTAAAGAAACTAAACTCAAAATGATAATGTGACCAGCAGTAATGTTTGCGAATAAACGAATCATTAATGCAAATGGTTTAGTCAACATTCCGATAATTTCTACAGGAATCATAATTGGAGCTAACCACACAGGAACTCCCGGTGTATTAAAAATATGTCCCCAGTATGATTTGTTTCCGCTTAAAGTTGTAACGATGAAAGTAATAAATGCCATTACGAATGTAAAGTAGATATTTCCTGTCAAGTTTGAACTGAATGGGAAGAATGGAATTAATCCGATAAGGTTATTAATCCAGATGAAGAAAAATATTGTCAAAAGGTATGGCATATATTTACCTGCCTTTTTTGTACCTATATTTGGAACAGCGATTTCGTCTCTAACAAATGTAACAAGTGGCTCTAAAAATCCAGCCAATCCTTTTGGTGCATTTGCATTTTTCTTATATGATCTTGCTACTGCAAAAAATAAGAAGAATAAAATGATCGCAGACATTAACATTGAAAAAACATTTTTAGTAATAGAGAAATCTAAAGGTCTTGCATCAAAAGCAAAAGCTCCATTGTCTCTTTGATCTGCTGTCATTTCTTCAAATTTGTCAGCGTAAAAAATTATTTCTTTATAACGAACTAATTTTTGACCGTTAGCATCAACTACATGCTCACCTGTATTATCGTGATGAAATTTTTCAGAAGAGAAAATTTCCAATCCGTTGTTTGTCCATAAAATAATAGGAAGACTAAAAGAAATAGGGTGACCATCCCAGTCAGCAATATGAAAATCGTGAGAATCGCCAATGTGAGAATTTATCAATTCACTAGCGTTGAACTCTTTTTCTATTTCGTGACCTACAGTTTCTCCATGACCACTTGCTGCATGACTTCCTTCTGCTAATTCAACATTTTCATGTTTAACAGAAATACTGTCAACAGGAGTTGAAGCGAAATTTACCGACGAAGTAAGTGCTAATAAAGTAACTAATAAGTACTGGACTGGTTTATTTGAAATTATCATTATTAAAACTGTTTCTAATTTAGGTTCCAAAAATTTTTTGCAAAGGTACATATTAAATTGAAAATCGAAAATATATCGATATAATTTTTAGCGTTTCTATTTTAAAACAGCAATTTAACTAATAATGAGATAATTATCGCTTGTTAAGTAGTCGAATTGTAAAATAAACTTCGAAAAGCAAAAATAAAAAATAAGGGATAAAAAACGTACTAAGATCTATTATCGGATCTTTAGCATCGGATTTTATTAAAGGAATTAAAAAAATGATAGCGGCCATCATCCTAAAAAGGCTTGCTCCAAGAAAGGCAAATCCTGTATAGGTCGAAAAATTATTGTTTACAAAAATTAAAAAAAGATAGACCAGAAAAGTAGCAATAATATTAAATGCATAAATACTCCAAACAGAATAAAGAAAATTAAATTTTCCTGACAGGGATTGCATTGCGAAATATTGTGCAAGAAATAATATAACTGAAAAAGGGACAAAATACTTTAGAAAATCTACAACTCTATTCATTATTTATTTAAATTTTTAACTTGTCGAATAACATTGTAAAGTGCTAAAAAAACAGAGAACAAAGATAGAATTATTGTCCAGAGTGAACCTCCATTAGAATATTTCTCATCTAACCATACACCCAAATAGGAGAACAAAAAAATTATGATCCCCATTTGAATTGGTATATTCATAAAAACTAACCACTTACTCTTTGAGTTTTGGTTCGGCTCCTTTTCCATCTTTTATTGTTACTTCATTATTAGTATTTGTTAACATAGTACAAGTAGCCGTAAATTCGGCACCCGGTTCAATAGATAGTTTTCCAACGGCAACTTCTCCATGAATATGAGCAGATGCTTTTATATTAAGGACTTCCAGTACTTTTATTTTTCCTTGAAAAATTCCTTCAATATCAGCATTATTACAAATAATTTCTCCTTTTATAACACCGGATGCTCCAATGACTAATTTTCCTTGCGAAGTAAAGTTACCTATTAATTCACCATCTAATCTAAAATCTGCTTTAGAAACTATATCGCCAATAATTGAGGTTCCTTCTACAATTCTATTGGTTTTTCCTAAAAGTTCTGTTCCGTTTTTTTTTACTTTATCAAACATGGTATTATGGAGTTTTGGGGGCTATGTAAACTTCAAGATTTTTTTTGATTTGAACAACTTTATAATTGTCGCTTGAAATAATAATTGCAGGTTGTGAGATTTTAAATCTTTTATCCTCTTTTAAAACACCCGCAACATCATTTGCATAAGCTTCTGATTGTACACCATGTATAACAACAAAACTTTGGGTTTTATTATACTTGTCTAAAGAAGTTTTAAGTCTTTGATAATTCTCTACAGCTAAAAATTTCTTGATTGATTCTTCTATAACCTTTGCTGATTTCGCATCGTCATGAGGAATCGGGTAAATAATTTTCCAGCTCTTACTGTCAACTGTTGTAAAATCAAGTTTTTCTAAACCTGGTACTTGTTTCTCCAGAATTTCACGTGCATTTTTTCCTTCTTCCGTATTTGGATAATTATCTGCAACTGCTTCAAGACCTTTTTTATAGGCACTCAAGCCTTCTACTTTTCCTAAAGTATTTGCTTTCAATAATTCATATTTAGAAACAATTTCTTCTCCTGAATATTGGTTGATCAAATTATCGATATTATTTAAGACAACATCAAATTGTTCTTCCTGATACAATTTAAACCATTTTTGATATTCTTTGTCCGGTGATGCTACATCAGCTTCATTCGTATTATTTAATATTTGGGCATATCTTGAATTTGGATATGTTCCCAGAATATTTGCTTTTACAACTTCGGCTTTAGCCGGATTTGTAATTTGATAAATTTTATACAAGTTATACATTGCCGGTAAAACGAATTTTTCTTCCGGATTGTTTTTTAATAACTGTTCCAGCTTATCACTTGCTAAATTGTATTCTTTAAATTTTTCTTTATAAATTAAGCCTAATTGATAATAAGCAAAGTTGCGTTCTTTACCAATACTATCCATTGCAACTTGTGTTGTTGGAAGTTGTTTCTCGTAAAATTCTGTTGTGTATTTTTCTACAACAATAGAATCTTTTAAGACATTGGCATCATCTTTATTATTATTTATGGTATCATTTAACGCGGCATTATTAGCAGATTTTACTCCGGCCAATCTCCAGTTTCCAACTAAAGCTCTGTTGCCCCACATTTTTTTGAATTGCAGTTTTCCGTAAGCAACTGTTGTTGGATTGTAAAAATAAAAAGTACTTGCTGAACTATTTCCGCTTGGAGGAACAATTCCGCCTGCTACCGGATCGCCTGGCTTTCCTAATGAATTAGGATTTACAGCAGTTGGACCATTGTCTGAATTTGTATTGCGTTCTATGTTCGCCAGTTTTTCCTTTTGCTTTTCTTCTAAAATACGTTTGGCTTCATCTTTCTTTTTCAGCTCTGCAATATAAGTTTCAAAATACGTTTTTCTATCAGGATCTGGTAAACCTTTTACTTTAATGATACTATCATTACGTTTTGCAATTGCTTCGTATTTTATAACGTCGTCAAGATTTTTTCGGTTTTTTTCGATAAGAGCAAACTCTCTGGTTTTTGGATCTAATTTTACCAATGTACTATCGTAATATTTTGCAGCCATTGTATAATCTGTATTTTTAAAATACATGTCACCAATATTTCTATAGGTAGAAGCTACTAAATAATTGTCTTTAGATTTTCTGGCTAATGATTTATTATAGAATGTTAATGCATTATCCTGTTGTTTCTTTTTATCATAAAAAACACCTATTTCATATAAAAGAACATCATAATAAGGTCTGTTTTCACGGTCTTTAACTAGCTTATTATACGTCTTTAAAAATATAGTGTCATTTCCATTTTCATAATCATACATTTGTGCTTTTTTAGCATAAGCATGCATCATATATTTTCTGTCAGCTTTACGATTCATGTGAATTACACCATCGTAAAAATAGGTTGCACTGTCTTTTTTTCCAACTTCCTGATACATCTGCCCAAGAATAAAACGGTATCGGGCTTTGTCCTCATTTATTCTGGAAAATTCTTCAGCAATTCTAAGCTTTGCTACTGCACTGTCTCTTTCCTCTAAATTTAAAAAAGCTTCAGCCAACAAAGCATTAGCATTTGAAAATGTTTGCTTATTTAAGTCGGTTTTCCTTAAAAGTAAATTGATATTTTTAACCACAATACCATCATTTCCTAAACGCATATTTGTTTTTTCGCGCCAGATTTTTGCGGTGTATATATTACTGCTGTTTGGGTATTTATATAGAATATAATTGAATGCTTCTAATGCCGGAATAAATCGCTGATCGTAGTATCTGGCTTTTCCAAGCATTAAATAAGCTTCATCAATTTGGTAGTTTTTTTCTCTTCCGCCAATATTCATTGAGTGCTTCTGAATCGCTTTTGTTGCTTTCGTTTCAGCTTTTTCAAAATCCGCATTTTTGGTTTTATTATCGTCAGGAAAACTTTCATCAAACTGCATTTTTTCAATAGGAAGCAGCTTCCAGAAATTGTCCTGATCATTAGCTTTGATAGATTGTAAACCTTTATCTAAGCCAATGCCGCCGTTGTACAAAATATTATATTTTGTACTTAAAGCATGAGAATTTCTCGATAAAAAAGTGTTTTTTTTGGTAGAACAAGCTATCAAAAGGAATAAAAACACCAGAGCAAAACCATATTTAATTGTAGTCTTTTTCAATAGAAAAGAGTTTAAATCATTTAACTTCTAAAAATGATTTTTAGTATAATGACGCGTAAAAATACGCTTCTTTTTTGTAATAACTAAAACTTAAACCGCAAAAAAAGATTCAAGTTCTTGTAAGGTTTCTTCTGATGTTTCAATATCTTTTACAATTTCACCTTTATTAAGCGCTACAATTCGATCGCAAACTTCTACAGTATGTTGCAAATCATGACTGGAAACCAGTACTGTAACATTTGGATTTTGGGCTAACTCTTTTATGATTTTTTTTAATCGGCTAACTGTTGTCGGATCTAAATTGGCAAAAGGTTCATCTAAAATAACCACTTCCGGATTGCCGATAAGTGTGGCAATAATTCCCACTTTCTTCTGATTTCCTTTAGATAAATCGCGTAAATATTTTTTGTTGTTCAAAATTTCACCATTAAAAAATTCTTCATGTTGTGCTAATAAAGCATCAATATCTGCTTTGTTCTGATGGCGCAAATCTCCAATAAAATAAAAATATTCTTCCGGAGTTAAATATCCAATCAGAAAACTTTCATCTAAAAAAGAACCTGTAAAAGATTTCCAGTTTTCATTTGTGTTTACCTGAATATTATTGCTTGTAATATTTCCTGTCGAAGGCTGAATCAAATCTAAAAGCAAACTGAAAAAAGTTGTTTTTCCTGCTCCGTTATTCCCCACCAATCCGAAACTTTGCCCTTTTGGAATTTCAAGGGTATTGATATTTAAAACTGTAGTTCCGTTATATATTTTTGAAAGCTGATTTACTTGTATCATTTTTATACGTTTAATTGTTGATTTGGTTAATCGTTAATTTGGTTTCTCTGTGTGGTTTAATTTTTCTGTTTGTAAGCACTTATTGTACTGTATTTTTCGACTTTATATCTTTTTTCAATTAATGAAAAAACAGCATTTCTAAATATGAATCCCAAGACTCCGGCTCCGGCGACTAAAAGTAATCCAAGTGTTTTATTTCCTAAATAAAGTCCAATTCCGTATAATGCCAGTGGCAATAATATTTTTGGAAGCGTTAATAACATCGCGCTTACATTAAAAGCTTTTTTGTCTCCAAAAGCTCCGCTTGCAGAACTTAAATCGATTGGTGTTTTTGTAAATGCTCCGCCTAAAAGTACTAAGTGTGAGTTTACTCCAATATTATAAATTGCGCCAACAACAATGGTTAGGTAAATTTTCCATCCAAAAAAAAGATAAAACGATGCAATTATTGTTGAGATAATAGTAGCAATAACAATCAACCACCATTTTGAAGTAATATAGCCTCGATACGGAATATTTTGTGTCATCATTAATTGGTAATATGAACTATCCCAACTTGGTACAAACTGACCAAAGACAAATAGAAATCCGCCGGAAACAAATATTCCCGCAAAAATATGCATTACTGCAGGTTGACTTGTATTTCCAAAAAAGATGAATCCGTAAAACAAAAAGAAAACACTCATAACTATAGTCGTTTTCGATCTCTTGTTTCTTCTGATTAGTTTGATATCATTTTTAAGAAAGGTTCCTAAAGTTCCAAATTGATTCAGCCAGGAAAGATTTTCGGTTGTAGCAATATCTTCTTTTTTAGAAAGTCCGGCATCTAAAAAAAGATTGTTTTTGAAATACTTAAATGTAAATTGATACAATCCCAATAACACCAAAACGGGAATTAAAAACAGTCCTTTTGCCTCATAAAATCCCTGAAAAAACGGAGTTGTATAAATTGTAATATCAAATACCTTGTAATATTGTGCTGCACCCAAAGCAATCGCTAATACAATAAACGCAACAAATAATTTGTCGATATTACTTAGAATAATATTTAAAAAATTGTTGATGTAGATTATTGAAAAAATTGCCAAAAGCCAAAAAATGATTCCCACAATATCATATCCTTCTATTGCCAATACAATCGAAAAAGGCAGAAAGAAAAGAGCATGAACCCAATTGAAAAAGGATAAAGCGGTTTTTCCTAAGGAGAAATGAACTATGGTTGGTTTTTTAAAAGGAAGCACCAATAAAGGTTTAATATTTAGTACCGGAATTGCCTGCATCAATAATCGAACAACTAAATCAAACAAAAAATAATAGATTAAAAATTTGTTGATAGTAACTAAAGGTTCAAGATTCAATTTTCTTAATATGTAAAATGCGCCAACTCCAGCTCCTATAAAAAGTACAGAAAAATAGATCATTACAAAACCTATTAAAATTTTCATAGCGAGATTTGCACCAAATGATGCAGATCTGGTAAAGGCTTTCCATTCAAGATAAATAAACTTTTTAATCATGGTTGTTTGGTTTTTAGTTTTGTAGTAAGAGATCAAATGTAAGAAAACGTTACAAAAAAAGTTAAAAATAATATTTTAGTGCCTGTCATTTAATCTCCGTTTGCTACTTTTGCATAAAATATACAATCATGCCTTCATTTTTAAAACTTATAATTAAAGAGGTAAAACGCGAAACTGCCGATGCCGTTTCTGTTCTTTTTAATGTTCCTGAAGAACTAAAATCAGATTATAAATTTATAGCTGGACAATACATCAATTTAAAGTTAACACTTGATAATCAAGAAATTCGTCGTGCCTATTCGATTTGTTCAGCACCGGAAAGTGGTGAATTACGAATTGCGGTAAAAGCGGTAAAAAACGGACTTTTTTCTCAGTTTGCTAATACAAAATTAAAAGCGGGAGATGTTCTTGAAGTAGGACAACCGGAAGGGAAATTTACTTTTGAGCCTGAGGCTGAAAGACAAAGAAATTATGCTGCTTTTGTTGCCGGAAGCGGGATTACTCCTGTTCTTTCTATTATAAAATCTGTTTTAAAAGGGGAACCAAAAAGTTCATTTGTATTGGTTTACGGAAACAGAACTCCTGAGGCAACTATTTTTCATCAGGAACTACACGATTTGCAATTGCAATATGTAGGTCGTTTTTTCGTGCATTATGTATATAGTCAGGCTAAAGCTGAAAATGCTTTGTTTGGCAGAATCGAAAAATCAGCAGTGAATTTTGTGTTGAATAACAAACACAAAGAATTACAGTTTGATAAATTTTATTTGTGCGGACCGGAAGAAATGATCAATACTGTTTCCGGAATTTTGAAGGAGAAAAATGTAAAAGAATCTGCTATTAAGTTTGAGCTTTTTACTTCTTCATCTCAGGAACATGAAATTAAAACTTCACTAGAAGGACATACAAAAATCACGGTTTTGGTTGATGATGATGAAGTTTCTTTCGAAATGTCTCAAAAACAAACTATTCTTGATGCAGCGCTAAAACAAGGAATTGACGCTCCGTATTCTTGTCAGGGCGGAATTTGCAGCAGCTGTTTAGCTCGTGTAACTTCTGGAACTGCAGAAATGACTAAAAATTCTATTTTGACAGATAAAGAAATCGCATCAGGCTTGATTTTAACTTGTCAGGCGCACCCAACATCAGAGTCTATTTATGTAGATTATGATGATGTTTAGTTGTTGAAATTCTAAAATAAAAAATTCCAAATTCCAGCTTTATAATTGGGATTTGGAATTTTTTTTGTTTGTTTATTATTCTTAATCTTTGTCTAAATTGGAATTTTATTTATGAAATCAGTACGAGACATTTTTAAAAGTAAAGAATATCTTCTTAATGAACCTGAAGTTGAAAAGCTTGTAGAATATTGTGAAGAATTGCAGGATGAAATTGTAGACTTTAAATTTCAGAAAACCAGCAATAAAGAGCTCGCCATGCTGGATATGCTCAAAGAAGTCATAAAAGGATGTAACGCGATTGAAAAGGAACAAATGGAACATGAAAGATTTGGTTATGAAGCACCTGATTATCAATCTACTATATCAAACCTTAAAAATTATATTCATAGCAGATGCCGCGAAGAAAAAATTTGGTTATAATTTGAATTACAATAAAAACAAATTTTTATTAAAATATTGCTGAATATTTATTATATTAGAGGTGAAATTATAGTAATCGCAATCTCATCGTCTTCTGTAGGTTTGTAGCTAAATAAATTTGTCAACGTTTAAACATTAAATATTATGGCAATGCATCACTTCCTCCGTTTATCATTTATAGTACTTTTTGTAATAACAGCTTCATTTTGCGTTTATTATATAATTAAAAAGCAACGAAATAAAAAAGGGCCCAAATTACTTACTGAAGAAAAGTATAACGCAACAATGATTGGGAAAATGACTGAAGTAACAGCTTCTGATCAAAGTATTTTTAATATATGGCCTTATATCAGTAAACTAAAAGCTGCTAAAATACTATCACACAAAATTAAAGAGTCGCAATTAGTTCATAAAATCTACAGAAATTCAACTGACGATTTTGAGCATATTTTGCTGTCTACAGAAAAAGAAGATCGTTTTGTTGTAATTGTTGCTAACAGAAATAAAAAGAAAACAATTGGATATTTTCTCCATGATTCAAATGGATTATATGCTTAATTGTATTTTCTGAACTATTTCGTTTGGAGATATACTTCGCATCGCATCTTCATATCCTTCTACAATTTTATTTCCATAAACTGAAGTTGGAATTTTTGGATATTGATTTCTATCTGAAGTTAAGGCATTTTCTAAACTTTGATTGAATGGCAAAAATCCTGCGTAAGGATGTGTCGCGCCCCAAAGCGTAATTACTTTTACGCCTAGCATTGCTGCAATATGCGCATTTCCGGAATCCATAGAAAGCATAACATTAAGATTACTGATTAATTGTAATTCCTGCTGAAATTTAATTTTACCAGCCATATTAATTACATTTTCAAAAGGTTTTGAAACTGAATCTAAAATTTCGATTTCTTTTTTTCCTCCTCCAAAAAGTAAAATTTTATGCGATGAATTCTCTGCTAATTTTGCAATAACTTCTGTCATTAAATCTATTGGATAAACTTTAGAATCATATTGCGCAAAAGGAGCAATTCCAATCAATTTTTGATTTTCATTTCCAATGATTTCTAAAATATCGGAACTTAAAATTGCTTTTTCAGGAAATGTCGGATTCGATAAATTTAAAGGAAAACCAAGTTCTTCAAACACTTTTGCATGTCTTTCGAACATTGTTGGCAATTGTTTAAAAATTTTATTTTCGGCCTGGGTTAATTCTTTTTTACCTTCTCTTCCTTTATCAACTGTAGCTCTTTTTTTTCCGCTTAAAGCGAAAAGCAAACTCACAATTTTAGATCTTAAAACATTATGAAGATCTGCAAAAGCATCGATTTTGAGTTGTTTCACATCTTGAAATAATCTCAAAAGTCCTTTAAAACCTTTGTGACGCTCTTTTTCATCAAAAGCAAAAAATTCAAGATTCGGAATTCCGTCAAAAAATGGCTTAAAAAAAGGACGTGAAATTACCGTCAATTTAACCTCCGGATACTGTTTTACAAAAGCACGTAAAACAGGAACCGTCATGGCGACATCTCCCATTGCAGAAAGTCTCATGACGGCTATATGCTTAATTTTATTGGACAATTTTGCCAATTATTTTTTGTTTTGATATAAAACAGGATTCAAATCATCGTCGTTGTACATTTTCATTTGTTTGTACACTTTCATGAATTTTTCTCCTTTTTCAATGTCTGTAAGTAAATCATCAATTGCAGTTGATAAATCGCTTCTTTGTTCTAAAAGAATATTTAATTTTTCCTGACATTTATCTCTATGCTCTTGCGAAGCCTCTGCACGAGTAGCTTCTTCTTGCATGTGATAAATTTTCAAAGCCAAAATAGACAATCTGTCAAAAGCCCAAGCAGGACTTTCAGAATTGATTTTTGCTCCGTCTTTTGCTTTTACATCGCTGTATTTTTGCAAAAAGTAGCTGTCAATATATTCAACCATATCTGTACGTTCCTGGTTAGACGCATCGATTCTTCTTTTTAAAGTTAAAGCTGCTACAGGATCAATTTGCGGATCACGAATAATATCTTCAAAATGCCATTGAACAGTGTCAATCCAATTTTTTAAATATAGTAAGTGTTCGAATTTATCTTTTGGATACGGATTGCTTATAGGTTGGTCAACATTATCAAATTGATGATAATCTTTGATGCTTTGTTCGAAAACAGAATATGCTAATTTTGAAAACATGTCTTTATTTTTTATTGATACAAAGATACTTTTTATACTTTTATAGTGCGAAAAAATTGCTTAATTTTTCATTTACAATGTTTCGTGTATATTAACAATTCTAAAATTTCATTATGAAAATTCATTATATCTCTGAAAATAATAGCGTATTGAATCATTTTTTAGGTCAAATCAGAAATATAAATGTTCAGGGCGACAGCATGCGGTTTCGAAAAAATATAGAACGAATTGGCGAAATTATGGCGTATGAACTAAGTAAAGATTTGTCGTATAAAAATGTCGAAATCCAGACTCCGCTAGGAATCAAAAAAACAACCGAAATAAACGACGATTTAGTTTTATGTTCGATTTTAAGAGCAGGATTACCGCTTCATAATGGTTTTTTGAATTATTTTGATCATGCGGAAAACAGTTTTGTTTCGGCTTGCAGACATCATCCAAATAACGATGATGAATTTGAAATTTTAGTCGAATATCAAGCTCTTTCAAACATAAACAATAAAACGGTTTTGCTTCTTGATCCAATGTTGGCAACAGGCCAATCTATAGTAGCGGTTCACGAAAAACTAGTTCAGAATGCTACTCCAAACGAAATTCATATTGTAGTTGTTATCGCTGCTCCGGAAGGAATTGCACATCTTGACAAGCATCTTCCAGAAAATTGCCATTTATGGGTTGCTTCTTTAGACGAGAAATTAAATGAGAAAAACTACATCGTGCCCGGGCTTGGCGATGCCGGCGATCTTGCCTACGGAAGTAAATTATAACTGAGAGAAAAAAGTAAATAAACTACACGCAATTAGTGCATAAAATACAATTTCGTTGTTTAATTTTTGTTGAATATATTCTACATGACTTGATGCCATCATAGTTAAAGGCGCAATACTAAACAATAATAAATCATTACTTTTATTAGGGGAAACAATAAAAACAAGGCCTGCTATAAAAAAACAAGCTACGATTTTTTTGTATGAACTATGAACGATTTGAGGTCTGTTTGATAAGGTTGTTAACATTGAAAACACAAAAAATAAGGCAACGGCAACATATATTGAAAGTGCTCCGTTTTCGTAATTATTTTTAAAATAATCAATATTAAAATTCATTACTGCGCGTTTTTCAAAAAACTCAATAGCATCAATATGAAAGATTAATGATATCAATATAAAAATAACTGCAACAGCCATAAGTGCTATAAAAGGCAAAACCCAGTTTCTATAATCGCGAGAAACGTGAAAAATAATCGATATAAAAACCAATATCAAGAATAGTACACACCAAAATTGAAATAAAGAAGCTATTAAAATCCAAAAAGAAGCATCGAATATTTTTTCTTTTGAAGCTTTTAAAGATTGTATAGAAATCAATCTTCTAAGTGCTAACAAAATAAAAAAGTTAGCATATATTACATTTGGATTATTAAATATCGTTGGAAAAAACAATATAAAAAGTAAATAGAAAAATATCGAATAACCATTGTCTTTACTGAGCCCGTTCTTTTTTACGATAAAATTAATAAGGAAAAATGAGGCAAATATAAAACACAGCAAACTCATTTTTTGAAACATCAAAAAAGAAGAACTCATCCAGGAAGAATCCTGAAATTGAAAGAGAAAAAAGAAAACCAGTATTAAAATTACAACCAACGAATAATTTAATGGTGTAGATTTTCTAAAAACACTTGTTATCATAAGGATATTTTATACTTTTGTGATTGTAAATATAATACTTGTTTAAAAAGGAAAACCAACAAGTTGAAAAAAGATTCTATTAAATGGATTTTGTCTTCAATGCGTTACAAAACAATAATAACATATAATTTTATAAATTATGACAGCTTTTTTTGAAGGAATACAATACTTGTTCGTTAACATTTTATTTGCTCCACTTGACTTTTTACGTCGTTTAGAACCAATTACGTGGTTTGGTGCAAACACAATTAACTGGATTTTTATGATCATCTGCGCAAGCGCAATTGTTTATTGGATTAAACAATTACGCATTTTTGATGACGCCGGAACAGAAAACCAAGATACAACTGCTCACTCTTTCTTAAAGTAAGTCGAAGCCAATATCTTTTCTAAAATACATCTTATCAAAATTTAGTTTATCTATATTTTGGTAAGATTTTTTTATGGCCTGTTGAAAATCGTCTCCATATGATGTTACAGTCAAAACACGTCCTCCATTACTAACGACATTTTCGTCATCTAATTTTGTTCCAGCGTGAAAAACTATCGAATCTGTAATATTTTCTAGTCCTGTAATAACTTTTCCTTTCTCAAAATCTTCAGGATATCCGCCAGAAACTACCATAATTGTGGTTGCACTTCTGGGATCAATTTCTAATTCGAAAGTATCTAATTTTTGATTTGCCACTGAAAGGAATAATTCAACCAAGTCAGATTTTAGTCTCGGAACCACAACTTCAGTTTCAGGATCTCCCATTCTCACATTGTATTCAATAACGATTGGTTCATTTTTTACATTAATCAAACCAATAAATACAAAACCTTTATATTCGATTCCGTCTTTCTGGAAACCTTCAATTGTTGGTTTTACGATACGCGTTTCGATTTTTTCCATCAAAACAGCATCAACATAAGGAACTGGAGAAACTGCTCCCATTCCACCTGTGTTTAATCCTGTATCGCCTTCACCAATTCTTTTGTAATCTTTTGCAGTTGGAAGAATTTTATAGCTTTTTCCGTCTGTCAATACAAAACAGCTTAATTCTATTCCGTCCAAAAATTCTTCAATAACTACTTTTGAACTTGCTGCTCCAAATTTTTGGTGAACCAGCATATTTCTTAATTCAGTTTTCGCTTCTTCAAGATCCTGAATAATCAAAACACCTTTTCCGGCAGCTAAACCATCGGCTTTTAAAACGAATGGAGGCTGTAATGTTTCTAGAAATTTACATCCTTCTTCAACTGTTTCGGCAGTAAAACTGTCATAAGCTGCAGTTGGAATTTTATGTTTGATCAAAAACTCTTTTGCAAATTCTTTACTTCCTTCTAATTGAGCTCCTAATTTTGATGGGCCAATTACTGGGATATTTTTTAAACTTTCGTCGTTTTTAAAATAATCATAAATACCTTTTACCAACGGATCTTCTGGGCCTACGACTACTAAGCTTATATTTTCTTTAAGCACTAATGCTTTTATTGCTTCAAAATCGGTTGGAGCAATTGCTACATTTTCAGCAATTGCAGCTGTTCCCGCATTTCCTGGTGCAACAAAAAGTTTTTCGCAAAGTGGGCTTTGAATCATTTTCCATGCAAATGCATGTTCTCTTCCTCCTGATCCCAATAATAAAATTGTCATGGTATAGTTGTATTTAGTTGTGGTGCAAAAATAATTGCTTTTGTACGTAAAAAATAATTAAATCTTAAAAAGTTGTTGATTCTTCTCTGTTAGTAATTGGTAAATATTATTTTTGATGAAAATTTATTCTCAAAAAATGCTGTCACTTTTCGATCTTTCATTAAAATTAAATGGTTTTCCAATCCAAAAGGCTAAAGCCGAATTGAATCGAATTGTGCATTTATCTGAAGAAGATTTCGCTGTTTTCCTTCAAAACAAAAAAGACGAAATTGTTGATTTTCATTTAAAAAACAACTCCTTTTATAAGGAATTAGTCGGAAATAAAACAGTTCCAAATTGGGAAGATTTGCCAATTCTTAACAAGCATAATCTACAAAAACCCCTCGAAGAAAGACTTTCAAAAGGATATACTTTAAAAAATGTTTACCTCAACAAAACTTCCGGATCAAGCGGAACACCTTTTGTTTTTGCAAAAGATAAATATTCGCACGCCTTAACCTGGGCTTCAAATATAATGCGTTTTGGATGGTTTGGCATTGATTTTAATCATTCCTATCAAGCTCGTTTTTATGGCATTCCGATGGATTTTGTTGGATATCAAAAAGAACGTTTTAAGGATTTTTTGAGTGGCCGTTTTCGATTCCCTGTTTTCGATTTATCTGATGAAATCCTGGAAAAGTTTCTAAAAAAATTCAAAACCAAAAAATTCGATTACCTCAACGGTTATACAAGTTCTATTGTTTTATTTGCCAAATATTTAGAGCAGAAAAATATCATTTTAAACCAAATTTGTCCAACTCTAAAAGCTTGTTTTGTTACTTCGGAAATGCTTTTTGAATCGGATAAAAAACTCTTGGAAAAACAATTTGGAATTCCAATTATCAATGAATATGGGGCTTCAGAACTTGATTTGATTGCTTTTGAAAATACAAAAGGAGAATGGCAAGTTAATGCAGAAACGCTTTTTATTGAAATTTTAGATGAAAATAATAAAGCTCTTCCTTACGGGAAAGAAGGCCGAATTGTAATTACTTCTTTGTTCAATAAAGCAAATCCGTTTATCAGGTATGAAATTGGCGATATTGGAATTTTAGACGAAAAAAGTACACTACAAAAACCAATTCTAAAAACATTAATTGGGAGAACGAATGATGTTGCCATCTTGCCAAGCGGAAAAAAATCGCCAGGTTTAACTTTTTATTATGTAACCAAAAGTATTATTGAAGATGATGGAAATGTAAAAGAGTTTATCATCAAGCAAACAAAATTAGATGTTTTTGAAATTGAATATGTCTCTGAAAAAGAATTAGATTCGACTCAAATTCAGAAAATAAAAGAGGCTATTGAGTTGTATCTTGAACCCAATTTAAACTTCACTTTTACTCGAAAAACAGTTTTAGAAAGAACCAATCGTGGTAAATTAAAACAGTTTAAATCGTATTTATAAACATAAATAAAATCTTACATTTGTTTTTTTAGTTAAAAACTCATGGATGATCAATCTCTGCTTTCTGAAGAAGCTATTTCTACTAAAATATATTTTATTCGCGGCCAAAAAGTGATGCTTGATCGTGACTTGGCAATCCTTTACGGAATAGAAACAAAAAGATTAAAAGAACAAGTAAAAAGGAATCGAATCCGTTTTCCTGAAGACTTTATGTTTGAGCTTACCAAAATAGAATTTGAAAATTGGAGGTCGCAAATTGCGACCTCCAATTCTGAAAAGATGGGATTACGTTATGTACCAATGGCATTTACCGAGCATGGTGTTTTAATGCTATCAAGTGTTTTGAATAGTGACAAAGCAATTCAAACCAATATTCAAATTATGCGTATTTTTACGAAAGTGAGACAAATGCTTTTGGATACTACAGAAATCAAAGTTGATATTCAGCATCCCGAAGCCTCGGGACAAAAGAAGTTAGAGAATCATGATAAAAACATAGAATTGGTTTTTTCTTATCTGGATGAATTGACAGAGAAAAAAGAAAATGAAGTTGAAAGAGTAAAAATTGGTTATAAAAAATAGTTTCTTAATTCTTTATATATCTTGGTTTAATAACCAATTGAGTAAATAAAAACCGTATCATCAAGAAAACAGAACTTACGAAATTATAACCGTGAAAATCTCGATAAACACCAAAATTATGTTTTATCAATTTAAATTTTGAAGACGAAATTGAATCTTTTCTAATTCTGTAAAAAGCCAATGGTTCTGGAACTGGTTTTGTTTCTTTGATTTGTTTTAAAATCGTAAGCCATAAACGCCAGTCTTGTCTTTTTTGTGTCGCTTCAATTACAATTTTTCCGAAATATTCTGTATCGTAAATAGCAGTTAAATTCCCAACATAATTGCAAAAAAACAATTGATTATAAGTTAGTATTAATGGCGCTTCTACTCTTCTGTTTAAATTATTGCCTTCTTCATCAATACAATCATAAAAACTAAACGTAAACGGTAAATTTTTTTCTTTCAAAAACTGAATTTGCTTTTCTAATTTCATCGGGAACCACAAATCATCAGCGTCTAAATAAGCAATATATTTTCCGGTTGCTTTTTCTAAAGCTACATTTCTGGCGAAACCATTTCCGGAGTTTTTAAGTAATTTAAAAAGTTTTATTCGTTGATCTTTCTCCGCAAAATTTTCAATAATTTTTACGGTTTCATCTGTTGATCCGTCATCTACCAAAATCATTTCCCAGTTTTGATAACTTTGATCCAGTACAGATTGTAATGTTGCGCGAATATATTTTTCTGCGTTAAATGTTGGCGTTATAATCGAAACTAATTCACTCATTAATATGCTTTTTTATCGCCTTTGAAAATATTTATTACTGTTTGAGAAATTATTTTTAAATCTAAAATAAGAGACCAGTTTTCGATATAAAAAACATCAAATTTTATTCTGTTTACCATATCTCTTTCTGTCGTTATTTCTCCTCTAAAACCACTTACTTGTGCTAATCCGGTAATTCCCGGTTTAACAGAATGGCGAATTATGTATTTTTTTAGTTTCTTTCCGTATTCTTTATTTTGTGACCAAAGATGTGGTCTTGGTCCAACAACTGACATATCTCCCAGTAAAACATTGATAAATTGTGGCAGTTCATCAATACTGGTTTTTCTCATGAATTTACCAATTACTGTAACGCGCGGATCATCTTTTGAGGCTTCTTTCTCTGTTGTTTTATTCATTTTCATAGAACGGAATTTATAACAAATAAATTCGTTTTCATCTATTCCAGGTCTTCCTTGTTTAAAAAAAACAGGGCCTTTAGATTCTAGTTTTATCAAAATTCCTAATAATGGATATATCCATGATAATAAAAAAACAATGACTATAATAGAGAATATGATATCAAAAAAACGTTTTAAAATTTTAATTGCCGGCTCGTTCAATATTGTTTGTTTCAGCGAAAGCACGGGAAATAAATCGTAATAATCTATTTTCAAATTTTTTGAGAAAATCTCTTTTGTATCCGGAATAAATTTTATGACTTTATTGTTTTCATAAGCAAAATCAATTAGTCCTTTCAGGTAATTGTTTGATACTTCGTGCAAGGAACAATAAATTTCGTCAACAGAATTTGCGAGAACAAAAGGTTTTAAATCTTCTAATTTACCTGTAATCTCTTGGTTTTCTTTTTTATCTGAAAAATATCCCAGAAAACGATATCCATAATCTTTTCTTGTTTCAAATAGATTTTTTAACCGAATTGCTTCTGGTGTAAATCCAATAATTACAGCAATTCGATAATTACTTCCCGTTATTATTCTGTATTTTTTTAAATAAAAAAACAACGAGAATTTAAAAATACTTACCAATACTATGGCTGAAAACGCAAATATTGCAATGGCTTTTTGGTTAAAAATCGCCTGTCTGGAAAATGGAAAAAAAGCAATTACAACCAAAAGAAATAAGATCGCTTGCCTGAATATTTTTGAAGCAATTACAACTGGTGGCGTGAATCGATAAACGTCGTAAAATTTTATAGAAAAAGCAATTAAGCTCCATCCTAAATATTGGTAAAAAACAAACAAAAAAATATTTGCAACTAATTCTTTAAAAACAAAAAAACTCAAAATAGCAATTACCATCAGATCGATTAAAATACTGATTGGCCTTATATATTTTGAGTATCTTCCTGTTTGAAACATTGTCATAAATTGTTTTCTCTAATACTATTTTATGTAATTCGAAAAATCTTTATGTTCTTCTTTAGAAAGTTCTTCTTTAGAAAGAGATCTAAAATAATCGTATGTAATTTTCATTCCTTCAGAACGGCTTACTTTTGCTTCCCAACCCAGCAATTCTTTTGCTTTTGTTGTGTCTGGCTGACGTTGCAAAGGATCGTTTATTGGTAAAGGATGATATACTACTTTTTGATTCGTTCCTGTTAGTTTTATAATTTCTTCTGCAAAATCTTTAATTGTGATTTCGTCAGGATTTCCAATATTTACCGGATACACATAATCAGAATGTAGTAATCTGAAAATACCTTCAACCTGATCGTCGACGTAACAGAAAGAGCGGGTTTGCATACCGTCTCCAAAAATTGTTAAATCTTCTCCTCGTAATGCCTGGCCAATAAACGCAGGAATAACACGTCCGTCGTTTAAACGCATTCTTGGTCCGTAAGTATTAAAAATACGCACAATTCTGGTTTCGACACCATGAAATGTGTGATACGCCATTGTTATCGATTCCTGAAAACGTTTTGCTTCATCATAAACACCTCTTGGTCCAATGGTATTTACGTTTCCGTAGTATTCTTCTGTTTGCGGATGAACCAAAGGGTCTCCATAAACTTCTGAAGTCGAAGCGATCAAAATTCGGGCTTTTTTTACTCGGGCCAAACCTAACAGATTATGCGTTCCTAATGATCCCACTTTTAAGGTTTGAATCGGAATTTTTAAATAATCTATTGGACTTGCCGGAGAGGCAAAATGTAATATATAATCTAAATCACCCGGAATATGAACGAATTTAGTAATATCATGATGGTAAAATTCAAAGTGTTCTAATTTGAATAAATGCTCTATGTTTTTAAGATCTCCAGTAATCAAATTATCCATTCCGATAACAAAATAACCTTCTTTAATAAACCGATCGCATAAATGTGATCCTAAAAAACCCGCTGCTCCGGTGATAAGTATTCTTTTCATATTATTTTAATTGATCTCTATAGATAGATTCTAGGTCTTTTATTTTTTTATAAATATTATGATGATTTTCAAATGTGTCTTTTGCATTCTTTGAAAACTCATCATACAATTTTTGATCTTGAAGTAAAATATTTATCTTTTTAGTAAATTCTAATACATTGTTTTTTTTAATACAATAACCATTATAATGGTTAAAAATCAAATCTCTGTTTCCATCGCAATCAGAAACAACACAAGGAATTGATAACGCTAAACTTTCAATAATTGAATAAGGAAGCCCTTCGTATCTGGCTGTAGAAAGATACACTTTTGATTTACTTATAATATTCAAAACATCTTCTCTCGTCGTCCAGTTTAATAATGTTACTTTATCTATTAAGTTTAGTTTAGTAATTAAGTTTTCAACTTGCTTAACATGATCTGCATGATGTCCTAATCCTAAAATTACCAAATGTACATCTACATTTTTATTAAGTTCATATAAAACTTCTATCAATTCTTCGATATTTTTTTGATAACACGGTCTTCCTACTGTACAAAGATATTGATCGGGCCATGTTTTGGGTATTGATAGATCAAATATTTTTTCAATTGGCTCTATTGCATTGTTAAAAAGATTTGTTTTCGATTTTGGAAAACCAACTTCATTTATCGCTCTATTTAGTTCAGATTGAGAACACGCAAGTAAAATTGCTTTTCCTTTGGAGAGCAATTTTTCAATTTTTAGAAAAACCAACCTTTTAATTTTGCTCTCTGCACTCAAAAAAGAAAATGCCTGCGGCGTATGTAAAACTTTTGTTCCCGTTAAAAAACCAACAATTCTACCAATTACTCCTCCTTTTGTACTATGTGAATGTATTAAATCTGGTTTTTCTCTACGAATGATTTTCAATGCTTTTAAAGTTGCCTTTAAATCCTGTATTAAAGATATCTCTCTATGAATTGACAATTTATAATGAATAACTGGTTTTGAATCTTTATTTACAAATTCATTTTCAGTATCAGAATCTCCATGAATTATAATGTTTTCAAAATTCTCAGTATCCAAATTGTGGAGTATCTGTCTCAAAGAAACATCAACTCCTCCTACAGAATGGAGAATGTGTGCAATTTTAATTTTCTTCATCTAATTTATTATGGGGTAAAATTAGTATAAATAAACCAAACAAATAACATCCAAACTGTCTGTAAAATATATTTTCAACTATAAAAAAAAGCAAGAATGAAACTACTATTGCTACTTTGTAAAAATCAGATTTAACTTCAAATAGTAATTTTATAAAAAAAGCTGCAAAGATTAAAAACGTTATAATTCCTCCAATTAAATAAAAATCAATAAACTGATTATGTGAATTAAATTTTTCGAACAGAAAATATTCTCGTTTCGACTCATTATCAATTTTTGAAGAATAGCAATCTGTAAAGTTTTTTTCAATGATGCTATAGCTGTCAAAACCTATAAAAAAATTAAAACTATTTTCTTTTGTCATTTGATAGGCACAATCCCAAATTACTATTCTTGGCTCATAATCTGATGCTGTTTTTAAAGATTCTGAGATGTTACTTTTTATAAAAAAACGTTCTGAGATATTTTTATTTGTAAAAACTAAAACTCCAAATCCCATCACTAAGCTTATTAAAATAACAGCCTTTTTTAACTTACTAACTTTAAGATAAAACAGTAGATAAACTATCGTTAATAAAAATAATGTTATAAGTGAGATTCTTGCCGAAATGAGAATAATAAATATAAATAATAATATTGCGTTAATGAACCATATTGTTTTAAAAGATGGATTTAAAATTGCTTTTTCAATAGCTAAAAAAATACCCAAAACAGCAATAAAACCAATATAGGGACGTTCTAATAATAGTAGCTCATTAGCCTCAGCTGTATTAGAAAAAGGAAGATCTTTGTTTTTAAAATAATACAATGATATTAAAAAAAATGAACTCAAAACGACAAGAGTTATAGAGCATAAAATAACTGTTTTTAATTTATCTGTATTCTTGATTCTTTGCAAAACAATTGATAATAAAAAGATTAATAACAAGCCTTTATAAACTTTTAAATCATAGCCAATTGTTCCAAAAAAGATTGATTTTAAACTTAAAAAAACTACTAATACCCCTAAAAAATTACTTGATGAAAATTGAAACTTTGGTCTCTGTACAGTCCTAAAATCAATAATGACCCATAGCGCTAAAATTCCTAAAATAATATTAGGAATCGCTTTTGAAAAAAAAAGCGATAATATCAAACCATAGGTAAGAAATTCGAAACCGTTCTTTTTTAATATATTAAGCATTTTTCTTCATTTTTTTGATTGTTAAAATTATCCTGTAGGGCAAAATAAGTAATATAAAATTTCTAAAGAGACCATAAATTGGATACCATCCAAAATAAAAATTGTCTTTTATAATCTGTATTCTGCTTTTTACCTGTTGCTTTCTTTTTTGCAAAGAAATCCCTTTTTCGTTTATTTCTATTTGTGTTAAATATTCTTTTATGTTTGCCATCTTATATTTTTTTAAAATAGCAAAAAAGAAAGCATAATCTTCTGCAGATTTATACTTTGTAGGATAATAACCAATTGTTTCTATTATAGAAGTACAAAACATTATTGCAGGATGAATAAGCATTGAATTGAAATACATTTTCTTTTCTATATCTTTATGATTCAACGGAAGATTGATTGCATATAAGAATTTATTGTCACAATCTACAGCCAATACATTTGAACCGACAATTTTAATTTCGGGATTTTCTTTTAAAAATTGAGACTGGATCTGAAATCTTTTTCCCAAACAAATATCGCCGCAATCTAATCTTGCAACATATTCGTATTTATTAGCTTGTGCTATTTTTAATCCGTTATTCAGCGCTGATTCTATTCCTTCGTTTTTTTCTAAAATTTTGAACAGAATTTTTCCATTTGCTTTAAATTCTTCAGAAATTAAATCTTTGTCTAAAATAACTGTACTTCCATCATCAACAATTAATACATCTGAATTTTCATCTGCATCTATAGATTTTAATGATTTTAACAAACCTTCTATATTATTATAATGTGGAATTAAAACAAGAATTTTATTCATCATTTAAATTTAATGGTTTGTATCTCATTCGAATCAAAATAACTAAACTCAACCAAACACCATACATTCTAAAAGTATCTATTTGAAACCAATTTATATATAATCCTACAAGAGAAATTAAAATAATTATCAATAACACTTTTTCTTCATCTTTTGCTTTTTTCAATAAAGATTTGGTTTCTTTCAAAGAAAAATAAATCAGTATTAAAAAAAAACCAATGCCAACTAATCCTGTTTCGGCAAGTAAGCGGGTATAAATATTATATCCTGGTGGAAAAGATTTTTCGTTTTTGTTTTTGTAGAGAAGTTCGAATTCGTAGTTATTTCTTGTTGCCCAGATCGGATAATGAGTTCTAATATGATATGCCTGCTGTCCAAAACCTACTCCAATAATAGGATTTTCTAAAAAAACCTGCAGTGCTGCATACTGCATACCAAATCTTGATTGATTGGATACATTTTTGGTGAGATTCTTTTTAAAATCTAAAGTATCGACTTTTTTGCTTATAGAATTTACTATTTTTTCTCCGTTAAAAAGAAGTAAAAAACAAAAAACTAACCCAAATCCGATGATAGATTTTAATATATACGATTTAAAACGTGGGTCTTTGTACAAAAAACTGCAAAATAAAAATAGCTGAATAATAACAACTACAAGTCCAGTTCTCGAGCCAGAAAAATAGGTTAAAAATAAAATCGCAAAAGCTGGTAAAAACTTAAACGGACTTTTATGTGTTAGAATATAACTAAACATCCAACCAGAAATAGTTATAAGATAAATGGCCAAAAAAGGGGGTTCGTATGCAATCGATGAAATTCTTTCAGCAGAATGAAGCTTAACTTCTAAAAAAGGAAAATAACTGAATAATTTTAGAACAGGGAATAAAAATCCAAAACCAAAAATTACAACTAATGTCTCTAGAAATCCGTAAGTAAATGCTACTATTAATGACAGTAAAAATACCTTTCTTATTTTTAAAAGAATATCAGAAACTTTCATTTTATAAATAACATTCCAGTACAGTAAAAAGAAAAAAATACAAGAGAGTAACACAGCAAAATATTGTCTCAAAAAGCGATTAAAACCACCGGTATGCTTAAAGTAACTATAAAAAACAGTCTTTCCATTTAATAAGGTCGTTATAAAACACCAGAGTAAAAAGAATACTAATAATTGAAAAAGTGTACTTTTATAAGGAACAGCTATTTTTTTTTGTGCTATACATTCAACAATTAAAACTAAGAAACCTAAAAGAAAAAAAATAGCTCCGGATTCTGTTTTAAATTCACCTAAAAATGAAATGCCTCTATATTCATTAAATGAAAAAAAGAAGAGCCCGACATAAAACAGAAATGTATATATTTTTGATAACGGCGTATTCATTTATTTTTCATTTTTAATTTGATTATAAAGCATTTGTTTACAAATTATACTCCTTAAAAACCAGACGATAATTATGTTTATTGTTATCATCTCTATTGAATCAACAAAAATAAAAGTAAATAATAAAATAAAGATTGTAATAATGACAATCCATAAATTGGATTTTCTTAATGTTTTTATAGATGTTTTTGCTTCAAATGCGGCACTTACAGATGATGCATATAACCTTATTATTCCTGTAAGTAAAAGCAAAATAATAATGCTTAAATATTGATCGAAAGGAAATTTGATTACTTTAAAATAATGGAGTAAAAATGTAATTGTGCATAAACAAATTGACATCATGATTCCAAATAAGAGTACTTTTATTAAGAATTTTTGAAAATCCTTTTTTACAAAATTATTCTTGAAATAAATCAACTGTTTAAACCCAATATAACTTTGAATAATAGAAAATGGCGCCAAAAAAAAAGTGCTCAAATAAAAGAAATCTCCAAACTTTTCAAATGTATATTTATGCTCTACAATAAAACGATCTGCAAAAATTATTAAGGAGAAAGAGGATATTGATATAAAAAAATGAAACGAAGATTCGAATAATTGCTTGTTGGATATCTCTGTACTAAAATTAAATTTTATCTTTTTAATGATATAAAAAAGATACGAAACAAAGCAAACTATTGTAATCGTCGAAATTATATTTAGAAATAAGTAAAAATCTGAATAGTTATAAATTAAATATATTGCTGCCAAGAAAAACATTCCTATTTTCCAACTATTTGATAAAAACTGCGATAATGTAAAGTTTGAATTTAAACGCAATATTGAAAATAAAATCGTTGATCCGATAATACTCAAACTCGAAAAAAACAAAAAAAAAGTGTTGATCTTAATTTCTTTATACCAATGTCTGAAAAGTATTGTTCCCGTTAAAGCCGAAAAAATAGTAAAAAACAGAATTAAAAAAAGTAATGGTTTTTGAGTACTTATTTGATCTTTTGTTTCAGGCTTTGAAAAACGCAAAAATACCTGCTCGGTTCCAAAAATTCCAAAAACATATATAACGGAAAAATAGGTTATAAAAATAGATAAATATCCATAAATTTCTGGGCTTAAAATTTCTTTCATAAAGATATTTGAAGCAAAAAAACTTAAAGCTCCAAACATCAATACAATTAATGATGTATGCTGAAAAAAATATTTTCGGAATAAAATTATCAATATATTTTATATTAAAAAGGTTAATTCATCATTATGAATTAACCTCTATGTTTATCTTTTATATTTGTTTCTATCTACAATTTTGTGTTTTCTATTTTTTCAATCTCAACATATATTGCAGGTTTCGTATTAAAAATTGGGTCATAATTGCCTTTCTTTTCTATAAATGAAGCCGTACCTGTTGTTGAATCAAAATTTATGAACTCGTTAGGAGTAAAATATTTTAACAAATCCTTTTGTTCAATTTTAAAAGTTCTTCCGCTGTAACTTAATCCAATAGAATTGATTTTTATCGGCTGTTGTCCTATCTTAGAGCTTATGTCAAAACGAATATCATTTGGTAAAATTCCTTCCGGAACACTAAAAGTAACTATTTGCGATTCTGGTTTTCCTTTTACGCCGTTGTAAACCGTATTTTTTTCATCAAAAAAAGCTATTGATGCATCTTTATAAAAAAGAATTAATTCATCATCTTTTTGTATGTTTAAATCAACAATTACATCAAAAGTATTTGCTTTAATTTCTTCAACTGGTGGTTGCGTTTCTTTATTTTTACAAGAAATGAAACATACAACAAGAATTAGATTTATTAAGATAGATTTATTATTCATTGTTTTAATTTTTTTGACAAATGTAATTTTTTTCATCTAATAATTAACAATATTAAACAGTCAAAATACGTGATTGTTTTCTATAAAAATCAACAAAAATTTTAACCAAAATAAATCCCAAAATAAAGATTATCGGTAAAATAAGCTTCAAATTACCTCCAAATGTTATAAATTCTTTGTTCAAAACAATACTGTTCTCTTTTATAATTTTATCAAAACCTATAAGTTCAATTTTATGATATGCTTGTTCATTAATTAATACATCTTTCGTTTTAATAATATCATTCAACTGAGTATTTTCGTTATAATAAACCAGTTTATCACTTTTAGCATTGCTATTTGTTGACTTAGAAAAATTATTCAAAACACCATCAATCTGTTTGATGATAGTATCATTTTGTTTCATTTTTAACTGAACGTTTCTATACATTTCTTTTTGTATTTTACTAAAATGATCAGATGTATTAAAATATTTCAAAAGTGGTTTAACAAGTTCATCTTCAGAAATTTTGTTTTTTGTATCCAGAACTATAGTCTGATAGGTATAATTTTTACTAGTAATATTTTCTTGGAGAACCTTTTTTATATCCCCATCTTCGGCCATCAATTTAATTAGTTCAAAATTTTCAGGTTTATTATTGATAAAATTATATACATCTGCTATAGGTTTAATTTCTATAGATTTCAGATTACTAGGTTTTTTAATTCCTAAAGTCTTTAAAAATGTTGTATCATTTTCGTTAATTTTAGAAGTAATCAGATCGATTTTAGAATACAGATAATCAGTACTACCAAAATTTGGTGCCACAATAATTTGATGTTGATATTTTTTCTGCGTTTTATCAAGAAATATTCCCAAAGCAAATCCTGCAATAATCAAAATCAAAACAATAATCCAATTCTTTACAAAGAATTGAATGCCTCTAAAAATAAAACTATTAATTCTATCCAAAAAAGCACTGATTTTTTTAGATATCTGAGCCAAATCAATTTCCTGATCTGTATTATTCTGGGGTACTTTTGTACTCATTTATGTTTTTATTTTACGTTGAAAATTTGTTCCAAAATTTTAATAGTAATCAAATATGTTGGTTTTACACCTGTTGTTCCCAATCCGCCAGAAGCCAATGTACTTCCGGTTTCCAAAGGATTATCTGAGGCATAATATGCGTAGCGAACTTTAATATCGTGCGGAACGCTTTTTCTGATTTTTGATG
The DNA here is from genome assembly GCF_009707955.1 of Flavobacterium sp. LC2016-13. Lineage (GTDB taxonomy): Bacteria > Bacteroidota > Bacteroidia > Flavobacteriales > Flavobacteriaceae > Flavobacterium. The sequence goes on from NZ_WMDQ01000005.1 coordinate 307,162, forward strand.
CTGACTGAATCGCTTTTTGATAATACGAACCTTCCATTTCAAGACCAATCACACCCCATGTCGATTCGTGAAAGAACTTCAATAAATCTCTGTTTTGTAATGATGTTCCTAAAACGGTAACCATAGCACCTTCAAAAACAGCAATGTCATTTCCTTCAAACATAGCGCCTGTTAATTCATTTTCGAAGAAATAATTATCTGCCGTTCCTTCGTTTATGTGTGCTGACGGAATCATAATATCTCCTTTTCCGCCTTCCAGAATTCCGGCTTTTCCCATTATCGAAACTGACTTAACATTCAATAAAGTGTCTTTTTTATACGGTTTCAAAAGTTCGTCAATGGTTTCATAAGCTTGTTCTCCAAAAGCATAATCCATTACAATTATAACTGGCTTTTCTTCTCCTGGTTCTGCTTTTGCGAAAGCGGTTTTCTTCCAATCGATTTGAGCAGTATCAAAAATTTGCACGTCAATGTTAGTTCCAGAAGTATCCGGCAATGAAATCATTCCGTTTTTTAAAGCCAGTTCTTCAACATGACTTCTAATTTCTTTTGCTCCGGACTTGCTTAATTCTTCATAAATAAAGAAATCTGATTTGTCTTTGAATTTTGTTTTTAACAACGGTGTTGCAAAAATAGAATTCATTACACTGTGCATGTTGGCACTTATTACGTGAATTGGTCTTTTTAAAAGATTATTTGCTTTTAAAACTTCCTTAATATTTGTTGCCCAGATTTCACCATGAATGTGGTGTCCAAGACGTTCTCTTAAAACCGGACTAAAAGTTATAGTTCGTTTATTATTATCTATTAATTCTTCGATCGCCAGTTTTCCTAACCAATAAACAACATGCAGAAAACGGTCTGGCGCATTTTCTGATCCAAAAGCATCATAGATATCTAAAACTTCCTCAAAAGTTCTTCCTAGAATATTAGCAACGTGCGAAATTGCTTTTTCTTTTTCGATTAAAGATAATTTTTTGGTTTGCGTTACTGCTTGTTCTAGTTTCATCCAATCGCGCGAAACCTCGCCGCCATCGTCTAATAAAACTCGGTTTTTAATTTTATGCGATTCGATAAAAATAAAAGTCAAATGCGTCAGAATATCATAAATGTCTGAACGTCCGCGCGTGATTTCAACATTCATTTGTTCTTCATCAATTCGGTAACAATTTCTTCTTCTTTTTGGAGGAACTATTGCCTGAAAATGTGATTTAGAATATCCTTCATCTGAAGTTAAATTAATGAATCGGCATTGCTCGATTCCTATCGGAAGACGTTCTATAACGTACAAAAGTCCGTTTAGTTCTACTTTTTCTTCACCTATATTTCCGTAAATTTCAGGGCGTAAAGCCAATAATGATTCACGCAAACTATCGCCCGAAACTCCCATTGGTTTATAAAAACCACGGTTGAATAAATGGCGCATTGTAATGTACATTTTTTCTATCGCTGCAGATGATTCCTGCGCTCTTGATCTTGATATATGTTTAGTTTCTTTCATGCTTTTTTATTTTAAAAAGATCTTCTTACGAAAGAAGATGATTTGAATTTTTCGATTAAACGAAAATGATTTTATTATTTATAATTTTCAAAATTAACTTCTACTTTTTGAAAATTTTTATTTTCTGATAATAGTAAATTATTCTCTTTATACATTCCTGATTATTGTCTGACATTATGAAAGCAAAATCCCAAATGTCTTTTGAAATGGAAAATAAACCCAGATCTGAACTAACATCCATTAAAATTTCATCATTCATCCAAAGGTCATTAATTGTATCAACTTTTGGATTTATTTCTGAAATTGAATCTAATAAATCGGTTAGAAAATATTCTTCTTCAACACCACTGAATATCTCAATTAACAAATCCTGAGATTTATATGCCGGTCTTAAATAATATTTATATTTCACAAATACACCGTTGTTTTTCTATTTCAAATTATCTGCAATATCTCTATTGTTTGATAATCTCGGAATTTTATTTTGTCCGCCTAATTTTCCCTGAGATTTCATGTATTCCTGAAATCCGTTTTTAGAAACTTTGGTTACAACTACTTTTCTTAAAACATTTCCGGTAATTAAATCGTCGTAATAAATGTTTTTCTTTCGCATTGCGTTATCAATTGCTTCTGCAAAACTTTCGATATTTTCAGGTTCACTTTCAAACTCAATAAACCATTCGTGATACGGTAATCCGCTTGACGGATTTATTTGTGGCGCAACTGTAAATTCGTTTATTACTGTTTGAGTTCCTTGCGTTGCTTCTTTCATTGCTGTTTCTACTTCGGTAGCAATAACGTGTTCGCCAAAAGCAGAAATAAAATGCTTAATTCGGCCTGAAACAATAACACGATGCGGAAACAAAGAGGTAAACTGAACGGTGTCGCCAATATTATAACCCCAAAGTCCGGCATTTGTAGAAACAATCAAAGCATAATTTACACCTAATTCTACTTCGCCAATTGTATATCTTTTTGGGTTTTCTGTAAAAAATTCATCTGTTTTAATGAACTCATAAAATATTCCTGAATTCAATAACAGCAACATTCCTTTTGCTTTTTGCGAATCCTGATACGCAAAAAATCCTTCAGAGGCCGGAAACAACTCTATGCTGTCTACCTTTTTGCCAATCATGTTTTCAAACTTAGCCCGATAAGGTTCATAATTAACGCCTCCGTAAATAAACAAATTGAAGTTTTTAAATATTTCCTTTATCTTTTTTCCATTGCTTTTTTCCTGTAATTTTTCAAAATACATTTGAACCCATGATGGAATTCCTGAGATAACGCTCATGTCCTGATCGATTGTTTCGTCGACAATAGCATTTACTTTGGTTTCCCAATCTTCAATACAATTGGTTTCCCAAGAAGGCATTCTGTTTTTTTGTAAATATTTCGGAACAAAATGCGCTGCAATACCTGAAAGTCTTCCAAATTTAATTCCGTGTTTTTCAGTCAAAATTGGGCTTCCCTGAAGAAAAATCATTTTTCCATCTACAAAATCGGCATTTCCGGTTTCATGAATATAATGTAAAATGGCATTTCTAGAAGCTTTTATATGCGTTGGCATTGATTCTTTGGTCAACGGAATATATTTTGCTCCTGATGTTGTTCCTGATGTTTTGGCAAAATAAAGTGGTTTCCCTTTCCAGAGAATATTTTCTTCGCCTAACTTAACTTTTTCAATATATGTTTTTAAATCTTCGTAATCACGAATTGGAACGTTTTTTTGAAAATCTTCAAATGTTTTTATTTTATTAAATTGATGAGCAACTCCAAACTCTGTATCTTTTGCAGTATTAATTAAACTTTTAAAAACTGCTAATTGAGTTTCTACAGGTTTATTGGCCCAAGCCTGTGTTTGGTTGTATATTTTGCGGGCAAATAACTTTGCTGCTGCTGATTTAATTGACATTTTATACGCTATTTTTTGGCACTTTTACTTTTCTTGTTCTGTTTTTTCTCGCCTGACTCCTGCTCCATTTTTGCAACTTCTTCTCTTAATTTTATTTCTTCTTCAGAAGTTTTCATATTAAGATCCGGTGTTTCTTCTGTTTCAGATAAAATAGAATCTTTATTGAATTTTGCATATTCCAGCTGACCGTTTAATACTTTTTGAATTCCTTTTATATAGGCTTCATTTTTCTTTAACGCTACTGCTAACGAATCTGATTTTATGGCTAATTCTGTTGCATTCTTTTTTAATTGTGTTGAAGAATACCCCGGAATAAATTCTCTTAATGGTGTAAAGGCAATTATGAAGGTAGTCACTAAAATTAGGAATATACCACCCAAAGAAAAAACCACAAATACATTCATTAAGGTAAGTTTGAATGAAAAAATTTCTTCAAACGTATCCACATTCAAAATTACCAATCGGTTTTTAATGAATAATTTTTTTCTTAAATTACGTTTTTTCCGTGCCATCTTGGATATTTATACTCGCAAATATAATAAAATCGTGTTGCTGATACCCGAGAAAAATGAGGGAATACACTTATTTAATGATTTTATAAAATATTTAACGCTTTATTTTAATCTAAATCTTCTTGTTGTTCGTATATTCTATATACCTTTGCAGGTACAATTAGAAATTAATTTGCTTCGGCATTAAATATACAACCATGGGAAGATTAGGTCTTACAGAAATCCTCGTAATAGTAGGTATTGTGTTATTACTTTTTGGAGGTAAAAAAATTCCAGAATTAATGAAAGGTTTAGGAAGCGGAATTAAGGAATTTAAAAACGCTGCTAAAGACGATCATACAGCGCCTGCGCCTACTGTAAAAAAAGAAGAGGAAGAAATAAAATAATCTCCTCCAACGATTAAAAATCCCAAACAACAATTGTAAGATTGTTGTTTGGGATTTTTTTTATATCTAAAAATTCTTACTTTTAGAGTCCCTAAATCAAATAAATAATAATATGAAAAACCTACTTTTCGTTAGTATTGCATTTTTGTGTCTCAAAAGTTTTGCACAAACCCAACCATTTCCTGCCAATAAGGTATACACAAATGGAATCATGGCAACCAATAAAAACAGTCTGGATGCTAAGGCCAATTACGATACCTGGAAAATCAATTTTGTTGAAAACTGTTCTAATGGACGTTATCGTATAAAATTTGACGATTCCTCTAAAACTGTATCTGAAGGAATTGGCTACGGAATGTTACTTGCTGTTTATTCTGGTGACAAAACACTGTTTGATGGACTTTGGTTGTATTACAAAGACAATGTCAATTCGAATGGCGTTATGAATTGGAAAATTAATGGCTGCTCTGGAATTGATGGAGCTAATGGCGCTACCGATGCCGAACTTGACGCCGCTTTCGCCCTTATTGTTGCCGATTATCAATGGGCAAGTGCCGGAACAATTAATTATAAAAATGATGCTAAAACACTTATTGCGGCTATAAAAGCACATGAGGTTGAAGCCAATACTTTTGTCTTAAAACCAGGCGATCAATTTGGCGGAAGCACAATCACAAATCCTTCTTATTTTTCTCCCGCTTATTACAGGGTTTTTGGAACTTTTACAAATGATGCTACTTTTTGGAATGCTGTTGCGACAAAATCATATACGATTATCAATAGCAATTTAACTCAAAATAATGCTGTTGGTGGTTTAGTGTCAGATTGGTGCATGGCGTCTGGCGCTTATTCTTCTGCCGCTGGAGGATATAATAACGGAGGAAAAACTTATACGTATGATGCAGCCAGAACTCCATGGAGAATTGCGGTAGATTATTTATGGTTTGGCAATGCCGATGCAAAAACGTATGCCAAAAAATCATCAGATTTTGTTCGTGTAACTTTGGGAGGATCTTCAAATATTAAAGATGGTTATAACCAAAATGGAACTTTAATCGGACAATGGCACAATGCTACTTTTGTTGGTGCATTTGCCTGTGCAGCAATGGCAGGCGAAAATCAAGCACATTTAGATGCCTCTTATACCGATTTAAAAAACTTAAATGAACCAAACAGTTACTTTAATCACACTTTAAAAACACTGTATTCGCTTTTATTAACAGGTAATTTTTATTTGCCTCCAACGGCGACTTTATCAAATAATGATTTTGAGTTAGAGAAGTCTACTGTTACTTTATATCCTAATCCGAGTGCGGATAAGTTTACCGTTTTTGCTCCTGAACAATCTGTAATTTCAGTAATTTCTCCGCAGGGAAAAATAATTTCTGAACAAAAAACAACTGCTGAAACCACTGAACTAAATTTAGCCAATTATTCATCAGGATTGTATTTGATAAAAATCACGAACGAAAATAAAAGTATAACCAAGAAAGTTATCTTAAAGTAATTCATAAAAACAGAAAATCCCAAATTACAATTGTAGTTTGGGATTTTTTTTATTTTTGAAGTTTTACAAAACCATCGTCAACTGAATACGTTTTCTGTCTTCATCAACCTCCGTAACCTTTACATCAACATGCTGGTGTAATTTTACTACTTCGTTTACGTCACTTACAAAACCGGCTTTCAGTTGTGAAATGTGAACCAATCCGCTTTCTTTGATTCCGATATCAACAAAGCAGCCAAAATTGGTAATGTTGTTTACTATTCCAGGTAAAATCATTCCCGTTCTTAAATCTTTAATCGATTTTACATTCGCATCAAACTCAAAAACCTTTGCCGATTTTCGTGGATCCAATCCAGGCTTTTCAAGCTCTTTAATGATGTCTTTTAATGTAAGTAAACCAATTTCAGGCGTAATATAGTTTTCGGCCTTAATAAGAGCCGTTTTGTCTTTATTTGCAATTAAGTCATTTACCGAAAGTTTTAAATCTTTCGCCATTTTCTCTACAACCGGATAAGCTTCAGGATGAACCGCAGAATTATCCAACGGATTTTTTGCATTCGAAATTCGGATAAAAGCCGCACCCTGTTGATAAGCCTTCTCGCCTAGGCGAGGCACTTTTTTTAGCTGTTTTCTGTCCTCAAATGGACCGTTTTCTGAACGATATTGTACAATGTTTTCAGCGAGCTTCTCTCCTATTCCACTCACATAACTTAGTAAATGTTTACTTGCCGTGTTAATGTTAATTCCAACCGAGTTCACGCAGCGAATTACCGTATTATCCAATTCTTCTTTTAGTTTTGTTTGATCAACGTCATGCTGATATTGGCCCACGCCGATCGCTTTCGGGTCAATTTTTACCAATTCGGCCAAAGGATCTGAAAGTCTTCGCCCGATAGAAACTGATCCTCGAACCGTAACATCATAATTAGGAAATTCTTCCCTCGCAATTTTTGATGCTGAATAAACCGAAGCCCCAGCCTCAGAAACAATAAAAACCTGCAGCGGTTTGTCGAACGCGATTTTTTTTATGAAAAATTCCGTTTCTCTGGAAGCCGTTCCATTTCCAATAGAAATAGCATCAATCTGATACGCATTTACCATCGAACGGATTTTTTTGATCGCCATTGCTTCTTCGTTTTGTGGCGCGTGCGGATAAATGGTTTCGTTATACAACAAATCTCCTTTTTCATCTAAACAAACCACTTTACAACCACTTCTAAATCCTGGATCGATTGCCAAAATGCGTTTCTCTCCCAAAGGCGGCGCCAATAATAACTGACCTAAATTATTCGCAAAAACCTGAATCGAGTTTGCATCTGCTTTGGCTTTGGCTTCTTGTAAAGTCTCATTTCCAATCGCCGGATTCAATAATCGTTTATAACTGTCTTCAATTGCTAATTGCAAATGTGCCGTTGTACTATTTTGCTTTTTAATGATAATTTCATCAATAACATCATAAGCTTCATCGATATCAACATCAACTTTCATTTTTACAAAACCTTCGTTTTCTGCACGAAGCATTGCTAATAAACGGTGCGAAGGCGCTTTTGTCAAAGGTTCTTCCCAATCAAAATACTGACTGAATTTTTGAGCTCCTTCTTCTTCACTTTTCTTTTTTACGACTTTAGTTCCAATTGTCGCTTTTCTATTAAATAGTCTACGCAATTGTTTACGAACATAAATATTCTCGTTAATCCATTCAGCAACAATATCGCGCGCACCTTGCATTGCAGCTTCTTCATTAATAACATTTTCATTAATATATTGAGTCGAAATAAAATCGACATCAACATCATTTTCAGACATGATAATTTTCGCCAAAGGTTCTAAACCAAATTCGCGCGCCACATCTGCTTTTGTTTTTTTCTTCTTTTTATAAGGAAGATAAAAATCCTCTATCTCTTGTAAATCAAAACTTTGCTCGATTTTTTGTTTCAATTCCGGCGTAAGTGATTTTTGTTCTTCAATTGATTTAAGAACAGCTTCTTTACGTTTTACAATTGTTTCGTATTCTTTTTGAAGTTTTGCAATCTGTTCGATTTGTACTTCATCCAGATTTCCTGTCGTATCTTTTCGGTAACGGGAAATAAATGGAATAGTACAATCTTCTTCTAACAATTGTACTGTTTTTTGAATGTTAATCGCTGCTGTTTGAACAGACTTGGCAATGAATTGAATATTAGTCATATTTAAAATATAATAATTTCGTGTTTCTAAAAATGATATAATTTACTTGTTAAAACATAACTGCAAATTTATAAATCATTCCGCTAAAATAATATCTTTGTTTTTAATTTTACGCCTATGAAAATTTTATTCTTGTATTTTTTAATTGTAAATAGTCTCGCCTTCATCATAGCTGGATATGACAAATATTTAGCTATTAAAAATAAATATCGAATTCCCGAAAATACACTTTTTGCATTCGCTGCCTTTGGTGGTTCTGTTGGCTTATTATTAGCGATGTTGCTTTTTAGACATAAAACGAGTAAATCGTCTTTTATTGCAAAATTTTCGGTAATTTTTTTAATTCAGATTGTTTTGGTAATTGCCCGGTTAAATGATAAAATCTAAATAATTGCTTTTATTAATAACCATGAAATTAGCTTCGGGATATGCTTTTGCAAATGCCGTTGGAATTTTTACTTTTTTATTTTCATTCCATTTAAATTCAAAACCTTCAAGCTTATCTGCTATTTCTTCTAACCAATCCATTTCTTGTTGATCGTAAGTCCTCCAAAAATAATTATTGGATTTTATCTTCTGATAATTTTGTTTTTTAATTCGTTCATACGCTAAATAATTTTCCCATAAATCTCCAACATCGTTTCTTGAATCTAGTGAATTAAAATTATTAATAATAGCGTTTCTAATTCCATTATCATAAAAATACCACCTACTTGATTTTACAATTTCTTTGCGCAAATTTCTACTAAAACCTTCAACTTTAAAAAGGATAAATACTTTTGAAAGCAAATCAAGATAGTTTGAAACTGTATTTTTTGATAATTGCAATTGATTGGCTAATTCTTGTACAGAAACCTCTTTGCCAATTTGATATGCGACTAATCGCAACAAATCGTAAATTTTATCTGCATGTTTTATACCTTCAAAAACTAAAATATCTTTCAATAAATAGGAATTGATTATTTCAAAAAGATAATCTTTTTTTTCTTCCCAACTTTCATATTGAATTAATTCAGGATATCCTCCAAAAAGCAACCTTTCTTCTAAATTTTCAATTGTCTGTTTATAATTTTCAATTGATGAAAATTCCATTTGTGCCAATGGAAACAAATAAAGAGTATTTTTTCTACCAACTAACGGCTCGCCCAATTTATTACTCAAATCAAACATAGATGAACCTGTCGCAATAACTTTAATATTATCTATTGTGTCTACAATTAATTTAAGAATTAGACCAATTTCAGGAATATTTTGAGCTTCGTCAATGACTAATAAATCAATGCCAGTTAAAAGTCTTTTATAATTATTAACAGAACGTTCTTTCAGTAAGTTTATATCATTAATATCTTCACCATTAAGTTGTAAATAATTTTCAGATGGAATATCAGATAAATAATTTTTAATTAACTCTGTTTTGCCTACACGACGGGCTCCTAGTAAAATTAATACTTTATTGGGTTGAACTTTCTTTTTAAATTCCTGAATTACAGATCTTTTTAAATAATTTTTCATTCTAATTGGCTTAAAATTAGAATACAAATATAATTAAAAAACGTTAATTCAGTCAGTAAGTTGACTGAATTAACATTAATTCAGTCAGTGTGTTGATCAAATTAACGTTAATTCAGTCAGTGAAAAAAAATTATTCATCCTGAGCGATATAATCTTTACTGCAAGTTTTGCCAAAATCTGGCTGAATGGTACAATGGCTGATATGAAATTCATGAAACAAAACTTCTTCAATTTCAGCAACAATTTTATTGAATTCTGAAATCGAAATGTTTTCCCTACAATCTAAATGCGCTTCAAAGTGAAGTTCGTTATCATTTAAATGCCAAAGATGAATATGATACAAACGATGATTTCCGGTTACTTTATGAATTTTTTCGGCTATTTCTTCAATGTTTAAATCTTCAGGAGTAAAAAGCAACAGCATTTTTGTAGACGATTTTAATAAATCAAAACTCATGAAAATCAAGTAAATCGCAATACCCAAAGTAATGACACTATCGACCCAAAACCACTGAAAATATTTCATTAAAAATCCACCGGCCAAAACAGCCACAGACGCCATCATATCTGTAAAAAGGTGCAAATAAGCAGAACGCATATTTAAGTTATGATCTGCATCTTTTTTTATAATCAAAGCCGAAAATCCGTTAAAGGCAATTCCTAAAATGGATAACCAAATAACAAGATTAGAACTGATAACAACAGGTTCTGAAAATCGAACAATTGCTTCATAAATCAAGAAAATGGCAACTATAATTAAAGTTGCCGCATTTATAAATGCGGCAAGAAGTTCGGCCCGTTTATAACCAAACGTACTCGAAGAGTTCGGTTTTTTTTTCGCCAATTTATGTGCCACATAACTTAAAATCAAAGAAATAACATCGCTAAAATTATGCAATGCATCAGATAATAAAGATAAACTTCCCGATATAAATCCGCCAATAATCTGTGCAACAGTAATACCAATATTCAAAACAATCGAAATTGATAAATTCTTGCCTGTTACTTCATGTGAATGTCCGTGATGATGACTATGATTATGGTTGTGGCCCATTTTTTATTTTATTGACAAGCGATTTTGTTCACTCTGTTTTGGTGCCTTCCACCTTCAAATTCGGTAGTTAAAAAAGTTTCAACAATTTCTACCGCTTGCGGAATCGATGTAAAACGCGCCGGAATACTCACAATATTAGCATCGTTGTGTAAACGGGTTAAATAAGCGATTTCTTTAGTCCAGCATAAACCAGCTCTCACTTTTGGATGTTTGTTAACCGTCATTGCAATTCCGTTTCCGCTTCCGCAGATAACAATTCCAAAATCAGCTTTTCCTTCAGAAACATCATTCGCAACAGGATGTCCAAAATCAGGATAATCTACTGAGTCTTCAGAATCTGTTCCGTAATTTGTTACTTCATATCCTTTTGCTTTAAGCATTGCAACAATTGCTTTTTTATAATCCGGTCCAGCGTGGTCATTTCCAATCGAAATTTTCATTTTAAATACTATTAAGTTGTGTATTGCAAATTTAGCCAAAGAATTTCGAAGTAAATCTATTTGAAAAGAAAAGTTCGCCACGAATTTCTCTAATTTGCACTAATTTTTTCTTTTTAAATTTCTAAAACACAATTTAACATATCAATATAATTCGTGTATATTCGTGAAATTCGTGGCGAAAAACTTTTAATATATAACGCTCTTCATATCAAAACCTTATATGTTATTAACAATTTTAATATCGTATAATAGTCTGATAATCAATAGAGAATGTTTTAAGTAATTGTTAAAATTTTAGAATGTTAATACCAAAACCTAATTCGTTGATATTCAGTTAACTTTAAATTAACAAATAATGTTAATAAGTTAAGATAGAAATTTAGAAGTTTTTTTTGGTGGTGTCGAAAAAAAACCTAATCCAAAACCGGAATGAAAAAACCTAATAAACTTTCATGAATTTTTAGAAAAGTTATCAATATCAAAAATGCCATTTTCAACAAAATTCGAGTTATCAAGTTATCTACAAAATGAATTCATTTTTGGTTGTTAACCGTTGTTAATTAAAATTCAAAAAAGCTTAAAAATTAATCCTTTAACAAAATATAACTATGTTGATAACTCTATATAAGTAAGCAAAACTTCATTTCAATACTTTTAAAAATAAATTTATTCGACATATTAACAAGCTATAATAACCATCAAAAATTAATTAAATTTAAAATTTCTTTTTTGTTGTATTTAATATATGTTGACAACTTTGAAATTGAAAAAAAGATTGATTCAAACAATTTTGAGAGGATTATTAAGATTGTCAAGAATTTCCTGAACTCGTTCGAAATCGTTTGGATGAATTCTCAATTTGATTCCGCCAAGTGCAGTCGTGTAGAATGGAACGACAGAAAGTGTCATTTCGTTTTCAAAATAATAAGGAATTTGTTCTTGTTCGAGTAAATGTTTCAGAACTATGGTTTCGTGCTGATAATTGAATACTGCAATGGTTTTAAAGCTTTCCATAAAGCGTCTTTTCGTAAAGATACGAAATGAGGATTACTAAAAATTTGTAGTTAGCACTAATTTGAATATGCAAATTACAATTGACCTTTGAAAATCAATAAATAGTTGCTTTTGAAAGTTATATTTTTAATAATTTATTTGTTAAAATCTATAATCTGGTATCTTATTTGTAATTTTAACTTTTTAAGAAAAAGATTTATGAGTAAGAAAATTAGAAAGCCGATAAAAAAAGAGAGTGATTTCTCCAGTAAAATAGTAAAAATTTTATCGCAAAGTCCTAATAAAGCATTCAATTATAAACAGATAGGAGCAAAGCTTGAACTTGATGATACAAAAAGCAGAAACCAGATTATAAAAGATTTAAAAATTTTGGCTGCTTCAAAAAAAATTATTGAAACTGAACCTGGAAAATATTTAGTAAAAGCAGAAAGCCAGGATTATTATGAAGGAACAATTGATATGACCAGTAGAAAAACGGCATATTTTATTTGTCCTGATTTTACAGAAGATGTTTTTATTCCGACCAATAATTTGAATCGTGCATTGGATAAAGACAAAGTAAAAGTTTACGTTTATAACAGAAGAAAAGGAAAAAGACCTGAAGGTGAAGTAATTGAAGTTATAGAAAGAAGTAAAACTGATTTTGTTGGAGTTATTGATATTCAGGCAAATTTTGCTTTTGTATCAACGGCAAATCCTAAAATGTATACCGATATTTTTATTCCAAAGGATAAAATTGGAGAAGCAGAAAATGGTGATGTTGTTTTAGTTACGATAGAAGATTGGCCAAAAAGAGCCGATAGTCCGTTTGGATCAGTAGTTAAAGTTTTAGGAAAACCAGGAGAACACGATACTGAAATTCATGCTATTTTGGCTGAATACGGTTTACCATCAGATTTTCCGGTAGAAGTAGAGGTTTATGCACAAAAAATAGATACTTCGATTCAGGAATCTGAGATTGCAAAACGTCGTGATATGCGTGATACACTTACGTTTACGATAGATCCAAAAGATGCAAAAGATTTTGATGATGCTTTGTCTTTCAAAAAGTTAGAGAATGGAAATTACGAAATTGGAATTCATATTGCCGATGTTTCTTATTATTTAGAAGAAGGAACAATCTTAGATGATGAAGCATATCAACGAGCAACTTCGGTTTATTTAGTCGATAGAGTAGTACCAATGCTTCCGGAAGTTTTATCTAATTTTGCCTGTTCGCTGCGTCCGAATGAAGAGAAATATACATTCTCAGCCATTTTTGAAGTTTCAGAAAATGCACAAGTTATTAACCAATGGTTTGGTAGAACAGTAATTTATTCAGATCAGCGATTTGCTTATGAAGAAGCTCAGTATATCATTGAAACAAAAGATAGTAAAATTCCCGTTGATGTTTCTATTACCGGAGAATCTTATACCGTTTCTGATGAAATAACAAATGCTACTTTAAAATTAGATGAATTAGCCAAGATTTTAAGAAAGAAGAGGATGGCAAATGGTGCTATTTCTTTTGATAAAGTAGAAGTAAAATTTAATCTTGATGCCGATGGTGAACCGGAAGGAGTTTACTTTAAAGTTTCAAAAGATGCCAATCATTTGATTGAAGAATTCATGCTTTTAGCCAATAGAAAAGTGGCTGAATACATTGGAAAACAAAAGAAAACATTTGTTTACAGGATTCACGATGAACCAAATGAAGACAAATTAATTGCAATGCAAACCGTAATTGCTAAATTTGGTTATAAAATAGATTTCCGTAACAAAGGCGATATTTCTAAGTCTTTGAATGCATTGATGGAAGAAGTAAATGGTAAAAAAGAACAAAACTTAATTGATACTCTTGCGATTAGAAGTATGAGTAAAGCCAAATATTCTACAGATAATATTGGTCATTATGGTTTAGCTTTTGATTATTACAGCCATTTTACTTCGCCAATTCGTCGTTATCCTGACGTTATGGTACACCGTTTGCTGCAATATTATTTAGATAATGGTGCTTCTGTAGATGATGAAGTTTACGAAACAAAATGTTTGCATTGTTCTAATATGGAAAGTTTAGCGACTAATGCTGAACGTGATAGTATTAAATATATGCAGGTTAAATACATGCAGGATCATCAGGATGAAGAATTTCTTGGTGTTATTTCAGGAGTTACAGAATGGGGAATTTATGTTGAAATTGTTTCTAACAAATGCGAAGGAATGGTAAGAATCAGAGAAATAAAAGATGATTATTATACTTTCGATGAAAAGCAATATGCTTTGGTAGGAGCAACTTCAAATAGTATTTTACAATTAGGAGATGAAATCTACGTTAAGGTAAAAAATGCAGATTTAGTTAAAAAACAACTTGATTTTCATTTTTTAAGAAGAGCAGAATAATATTAAATTTAAAAAATTAAAGTATGAAAAAGTTAATTATAGGTGCGGCAATATTAGTTGCACAGTTATCTTTTGGTCAGGTTACCAAAGATTTAGGCGATTTTGATTCCGTAAAAGTATTCGATAAATTAAGTGTAAAACTAGTTCAGTCGACTGAAAATAAAATTGTTATTAAAGGACCTCGTGAAGCAGAAGTTGAAGTTGTTAACAAGAAAGGTTTATTAAAATTAAGAATGCCTTTTCCTAAATTATTATCTGGAGACGATTTAGATATTACAGTATATTACAAACATTTAGAACTTATTGATGTAAACGAAGGAGCACATGTTTCAAGCAAAGATGCTATTAAGGCTACTGCTTTTAAAGTTAGCGCTCAGGAAGGTGGAAAAATCAATGTTGATTTAGATGTTGAAAAACTAAATGTAAGCTCAGTTTCAGGTGGAGAAATTACTTTATCAGGTAAAGCTTCAAACCAGGAAGCAAGTTTAGGAGCAGGTGGATATCTTCTTGCAAGTAAATTAAGTACTGCACAAACTAAAGTAAGCGTTTCTGCGGGAGGAAAAGCAGATGTGAATGCTTCTACTCTTGTTGATGCAAAAGTAAGCGCAGGTGGCTCTATTTACATTTATGGGAAACCGAAACAAATTAATCAAAAAACGGTTTTAGGTGGTAAAATCGAAGAAGTAAAATAATCAAATTGTATTTGAATGATAAATGATATTTTAGCTGGACTACCATGGGGACTTTTCTTAAGTTTCATGGTAGGTCCAGTATTTTTTATACTATTGGAAACCAGTATTACAAAAGGATTCAGAGCAGCACTTGTTTTTGACCTAGGTGTGGTATTAGGTGATATTTTTTTTATAGGAATTGCTTATTTAGGAAGTTACAGACTTATTCAGAGTTTAAAAGATAAACCTGCATTGTTTATTTTTGGGGGAATAATTATGTTGGCTTACGGTGTAATTTCGTTTGTAAGATTGAGAAATGAAGAAAAAATTGATGACGAAGAAATTGATCGCGATATTATAAAAAGAAACTATGGCAGTTTATTTATAAAAGGCTTTTTACTTAACGTTATTAACATTGGAGTTCTTGGTTTTTGGTTAGCCGTGATTATTTCTGTTGGACCAAAATTAGATATGCAAAACTCAAGAATGATTACTTTTTTTACTTCAGTTATCATTACTTATTTACTTGTTGATTGTCTTAAAATATTATTAGCCAAACAATTAAAAACTAAATTAACACCAACTAATATTCTTAAAATTAAAAAAGTAATTAGTATTGTTTTAATGGTTTTTGGAGCTGTGTTAATAACTCAGGGTTGGTTTCCAAAAGAAAAAGAAATGGTTAAAAATGCTTTTGAAAAGATTGAAAAAAAGTAGTTGATTATCATATGAAAATACAACTTTTAGTTTTCCTTTTTTGTTTTTCTTTATCAATTACGGCTCAAAAAGATTCTACAATTGTTAGTAAGTCTAATATAGCTGTAGTTTCTGCTGATAAATTAAATGTTGTTTATAGAGGAATTTTAAATCCAATCTCTATTTCAGTTCCAAATTGTAGATCATTTATTGCAACTAGTTCAGGATTAAATAAAATATCAGAAGGAAAATATTCACTTAGTCCAGGTCAAGGTCTTTTTTCAATAATTAAGCTTGACATTGAATTGAATAATGGCTCTAAAATTACAGAGGAACATAAATTTAGAATTAATGGAATTAATCATATTTTCGCAAAGATTAATGATAGAAGTAATTGTGAAAAATGTATTTTAGAAATGACTAAAGAAGAACTGTATAACTCTAATATTCAATATAGTTACCCTGACGATTTTCTTTTTGATTTGAATCTTTCCCGATACAAAATAAATAATTTTCTAATAAAATTTTCCAATAATAAAAAGATTGTTATTGCGGGAAATAGTTTTAATAATAATGTTAATAGTAAAATTAAAAAATTAAAAAAAGGCGCTATTTTCGTAATTGATGATATTGGTTATTCTTTTCCAGGTTCTGAAAATTATCTCTTACCTAGATTGATTCCTATTAAAATTATGATTGTAGAGAAAGAAATACAAGAAAACTATTATGAAAGCAAAGAGTTTATCAGAGATAGTATTCGAAGAATAAAAAATGAAAAAAAGCTTTTAAAAAATAATTAAAAACCTCTGAATTTCAGAGGTTTTTTTATGTCTAACCATAAAGTGTGTCATTTCGACAGAGGAGAAATCACATAACGGAATTCCGGTTCGTTGCTCTCTGGATGTGATTTCTCCTCCGTCGAAATGACACAAAATGCGAAAAAAATTAAACATAAAAAAAACTCCAAGTTTCCTTGAAGTTTTAGAGCTATCGTCCGGATTCGAACCTATATTTTTAATTAATTTTTTCTAAAAATTAAACATAAAAAAACCTCCAAGTTTCCTTGAAGGTTTTTGAGGCATCGTCCGGATTCGAACCGGAGTAGGAGCTTTTGCAGAGCCCAGCCTAGCCGCTCGGCCACGACGCCGTAGTTGAACGGACGGCAAAAGTAACTAAAATCTTTAAAATTCAAAAGTTTAATGTAAAGTATTTTAAAAAATTAGTTTTTTATTTCGTAGAATTATTTTCTAATTTCTGTCATTTTTATAGTAACTGATTCAACATCACCACCAATAGGAGGATTTATCTTAGAAACAGAAACAGTTGTTTTTTGTATCGTTTCAATCTCTGCAAGTACACGATTATTGATTCTTTTGGCTACATGTTCTAATAAATGCGAACGAATTGCCATTTCTTCAGTCACAATTTTGTTTAAATGAACATAATCAACCGTGTCTGCAAGATGATCTGTTTGTGCTGATTTTTGTAAATTGGTTACAATTTTTAGATCGACAGTGTAGTCTGATCCAATTTTTCCTTCTTCAATCATGCATCCGTGGTATGAAAAAGTTCGGATGTTTTTTAGCTTTATGACTCCCATTTTCTTATTGTTTCAAGTTTAAAGTTTCAGGTTTAACGCCACTTAAGTAACTTTAAACCTGAAACCTGAAACCTTTTTTTTATCTTTGCTAAAATTACTATAAAATAATGGCATCAGAAGAGAAATCACTCAATTTTATTGAACAAATCATAGAGGAAGATTTAAAATCAGGTCTTTCGCAAACTAAGCTTCATTTTCGTTTTCCACCAGAACCAAATGGTTATTTACATATTGGTCATGCAAGTTCTATTGCATTAAATTTTGGTTTAGGAATTGATTATCAATCTCCTGTGAATTTACGTTTTGATGATACAAACCCTGAAAAAGAAGAACAGGAATTTGTTGACGCAATTAAAAAAGATGTTGAATGGCTTGGATATACTTGGGCTGAAGAACGTTATGCTTCTGATTATTTTCAACAATTGTATGATTGGGCCGTTTTATTAATTAAAAAAGATAAAGCCTATGTCGATAGTCAATCTTCTGAAGATATGGCCATTCAAAAAGGAACTCCATCTACAACCGGAACAGATAGTCCGTTTAGAAATCGTTCTGTTGAAGAAAATCTAGACTTATTTGAAAGAATGAAAAACGGTGAATTTGAGGCTGGTACTCATATTCTTCGTGCAAAAATAGACATGAAATCAACCAATATGTTGATGCGTGATCCTATCATGTACAGGATTTTACACAGACATCACCATAGAACCGGAGATAACTGGAAAATTTATCCAATGTATGATTGGGCACACGGACAAAGTGATTATTTAGAAGAAATATCACACTCATTTTGTACACTTGAATTTTTGCCACACCGTGAATTATATGATTGGTTTTTAGATCAAATTTTAGATGAAAATAAATTGCGTCCAAAGCAAAGAGAATTTGCAAGACGTAACTTATCACATACCGTTGTTAGTAAAAGAAAATTACAACAACTAGTTAAGGAAAAGCATGTTAACGGTTGGGATGATCCAAGAATGTCAACCATTTCAGGATTAAGAAGACGTGGTTATACAGCTGCATCTTTACGCAATTTTGCCAATACAATTGGTATTGCAAAGCGTGATAATTTAATAAATGTATCGGTTTTAGAATTTTGTATTCGTGAAGATTTAAACAAAATTGCACCTCGTGTAATGGCTGTTTTAGATCCTGTAAAACTGGTAATTACAAATTATCCGGAAGGAAAAGAAGAGTGGCTTGAAGCCGAAAATAATCAGGAAGATGAAAGTGCAGGATTCAGAAAAGTACCTTTTTCTCGTGAATTATACATAGAAAGAGAAGACTTTTTAGAAGATGCTCCGGCTAAATATTTCCGTTTGACTTTAGGAAAAGAAGTACGTCTTAAAAATGCTTATATCATTAAAGGAGAAAGTGTTATAAAAGATTCTGAAGGAAATATTACTGAAATTCATGTAACTTATGATACCGATTCTTTAAGCGGAAGCGGGACAGAAGCAAGCCAAAGAAAAGTTTCTGGAACTTTACATTGGGTTTCTATTGAACATGCAGTTGAAGCAGAAGTTCGTTTGTACGATCGTTTGTTTACAGATGAAGCTCCGGACAGTTATAAAGAGAAAAATTTCTTAGATTTTGTCAATCCAAATTCATTAGAAATTGTAAAAGGATTTGTTGAACCAAGTTTGGCAACAGCTCAAAATGAAGATAAATTTCAGTTTCAACGTTTGGGTTATTTTACGGTTGATAAAGACTCAACTGCTTCAAAATTAGTATTTAACAAAACTGTTGGATTGAAAGATGCCTGGGAAGAAAAAGGCAAAAAAGAAGAAAACAGCATCAATAATTCTTTAAAAGATATCAATAAATATTTTAAAGTAGAAACTAAACCGGAACGTATTGCAATAGAAAGTGCAATAGGGGAGAGCATCAAAAATGTTTCTAGTTTTTCTTTAGTACAAAATTCATTAAAGAAAAATATCAACAATAATAAAGGTTCATTATTGTTTGCTCAATTTATTTTAAAATATTCTAATTGGAAATCTTCTGATTTTGAAGAAGACGATATTAAAAAATTATATACGATGTCTCTTAGAAGTGAATCTACTTATGTACGATCAAAAGCACTTTTAAATTTAAGAGATATAGAAAATGAAATTTTAAGAAATCAATTTGAGAATGAAATTTTAGTTGCTTTTTCTAATCCACCAAAAAATGCTTCCGAAAGAGAAATTGAAATTCTTTCAGAAATGGTAAAGAAATAAAATAAATATAATCTATTAAAAAGCGCTTTTTATAAGCGCTTTTTTTATTATTTACTTTTTCTATTAAAATTTAAAAATTAATAGATTTATTATATTAAAAGTGACCTTCATAAATTAATTTTAAGACGTTTTTTTATTTCTTCCGACTCATTAATCATCTTTTGAAAGATGATTAAATAGAAAGCTTTATTTTAATTTTATCTCATATTTTACAGTAGTTTAGAGCTTATTAACAACGAATTGTTTATAACCTCAAAAGTTGAATTACAATTGAAAATTCAGGTAAATTTTAACCTCAAAATTGGTTTAATTTTGAAAATTTTAATTTACAACTAATATCAATTTTAATGATTGTTATTTATTATTTAACTGTTATTAATTATTATTAATAAAATCTATTACATAATTTAAAATTATAAATTTATTATATTAAAAGTGATCTTCATAGCTTAATTTTAAGCTAATTTTTAACTTCTTCCATCTCTTTAGTCATCTTTTGAATTATTGTTGATTTTTGAGCCTTATTTCAAATATAGACACTATTTTTCTTAGTTTAACGGGTTATTAACATACAATTGTTTATAAAGTTGGTATTTTTATCGAAAGGTGAGAGTTGAATTTTTAAGATTTTAGAAATGATACTTTATGAATCAAATCTGAGTTTTTCTAAACTTCAAAAATTATTTTTGTTTTTAGAATTTATTCTAAGTCTGAATTCTGAAAATTGGTTTTATGGTCAATTTTTTATTGTGATTTTGTTTTTGATAATACTGTGGCGTAAAAGTATTTTTCATTGCATTTCATAATTTTCAAATTTCATGAAATTGGTTTTGTGGTTTATTTAAAATTTGATTTTCAATTTGAACTAATTTTTTTTAACCCTTAAATTTAAATTTATGAAAATTCTATTTTTTACGCTATCTATTTTATTTGCCAATATTTCAATTTCTCAAACACATCAAATTACAAAACACAATGGAGAACAATTAGATGTTAATTTTATTAAAAGTGAAAATGGTTTAATTTACTATTCGCTTGAAGGAAATTCTGAAGAACATAAAATTAGCAAATATGCAGTTTCAAAAATTACCAATAAGCAAACAAATCAAACTCAAAAAATATCAGATAAAGTTATAGTAGATTCAAAATCAGATTATAAATTGGTAACAGTTTTATCTCAGGAAAAGGCAATAGGACTAAAACAAGTTGCTAATTTTTCCGGAGTCTCGACAAAGACAAAAGGAGAACCGCCAATTGCAAATCAAAATAATACATATATGAGAATCAAAACACAATCTGCTTCAAGTGGTTATCCTTTTGTTAGCATTGTAGAAAAGTCTGATGGCAAATATGAAGCCATTGCTTATGTGTATTAATAATAGTGTTAATTTATAATCAAATTACTTTTAATCAATAATTTATAATTCAAAAAAAGAGTATCTTTATTAATCATTTAAATTTTAATATTATGTCAAATAATTCAAATACAATCGCAGCAATCTTGGCTGGTGCTGCCGTTGGCGCGGCAATCGGAATTTTATTGGCTCCGGATAAAGGTTCAAAAACAAGAGCAAAACTTAAAGAAGGTTTTGATGATGCAACCCATAATTTAAAAGATTCATTTGGAGCTACTTCAGATGTTCTTCGTGAAAAATTTACAAATGCAACGCAAAATCTAGATGGAACTTTCGATGAATTACTTTCAAATGTGAGTCATAAAACAGAAGAAGTAATTACATTTCTAGAATCTAAATTAGCTGACTTAAAAGCACAGAACGCTAAACTTCAGAAATAATAAAAATTATATGGCACAAAATTTACTTATTTTTATGAGTAATTTTGTGCTTCTTTTTTTAATTTAAACTACAAATATGGCTTTTGAAGAGTTAAAAGAAAACGTTGATAATATTCAGGATCAGACAAAAGTTTATCTGGAAAGTCATTTAGCGTATTATAAACTTTGGGGTTTTAAGGTTGCGATGAAATCGACAACTTTAATTTTTAAGTTCACTTTGATCTTATTGTGTTTCAGTATGGTTTTACTTTTTGGATCTTTTGCTGCAGCTTATGCTTTTGGAGCTTTATTTAATAGTACGGCACTTGGATTTTTAGCAGTAGGAGGGATCTATTTTGTTTTTACAATTTTACTTTTCTTTATAAAAGATAAATTTGTAGAAGGTCCGATTTTGGAAAAATTCTCTGAAATATTTTTTAACGACTAATTTATGGAGACAAAAAAATACGCATCGTACGCTGAAATCGAAAGAGATCTTGAAATTTTGAAACTTGAAAAAGAGATTAATTATCAGAAATTAGTTTTGAGTTTTCAAAAAACCAAAGAAAGTATTACGCCCCAAAATATTGTTGGCGGGTTATTTTATTCTTATAAAGATTACTTTTCAAATTCATATCCAAAAATTTTACAAGCAATTTTACCATATATAATCAACTGGTTTATCAATAAAAAAAGAGGCAATTAAGCCTCTTTTTTGTTTTAAAATTATTGTTGTGTTTCTGGTAGAATGTCATCTTCATAACCAGATTGAGGTTGAATAGGTTTTGGTTTCTCTATTTTTTTATTGTTTTTCTTCATCATTTCACCAACCTGATTTGATGCTGTAAATGATGCAACCATATTATTCAGCATATCACTTCCGGCTTGAGGAGAATTTGGTAACAAAATTAAGTTAGAATTTGCATCTGCACCAATAGCTTGTAATGTATCATAATGTTGAGTTACTACAATTAAGGCAGAAGCTTCTTGAGAATTGATTCCAACATTGTTCAAAACTTCAACACTTTCTACAAGACCTCTTGCAATTTCACGACGTTGATCTGCAATACCTTGACCTTGTAAACGTTTACTTTCGGCTTCGGCTTTTGCTTTTGCAACAATTCTAATTCTTGAACTTTCCGCTTCAAATTCAGCAGCCGTTTTTTCTCTGTCTGCAGCATTGATTCTGTTCATTGCATTTTTTACCTGAATATCCGGATCAATATCAGTAACCAAAGTATTGATAATATCATATCCATAAGTTGTCATTGCTTCATTCAATTCTCTTTTTACGGCAATTGCGATATCATCTTTTCTTTCAAAAACATCATCCAATTTTAGTTTAGGAACTTCGGCACGAACAACATCAAATACATAAGCAGTAATTTGATCGTGTGGATATTCTAGTTTATAAAATGCATCATAGACTTTATCCTGGATTACTTTAAACTGAACCGAAACTTTCATTTTGATAAAAACGTTGTCTTTAGTTTTAGTTTCGATAATAACATCTAACTGTTGAATTTTAAGATTTACACGTCCGGCCAATCTGTCAACCAACGGAATTTTTAATTGTAATCCTGAATTTCTTACACTGTGAAATTTTCCAAATCTTTCAATTACTACAGATGATTGTTGTTTTACTGTAAAAAAAGAAGACATGAAAATGAATAATCCGAAGACTATTAGAATAATAAATGCTGTACCCATAATGATATTGATTTAATTTTTGATTGGGTAAATTACGAATATTCTTCCAATTGTAATTTTTTAAAATATAAAAAAACGCTAAGAACATTTTAATAATGTTTCTTAGCGTTCGTTATTTGAAAATTTGATTCTTTATAAAGTTGCAATTGCTTTCTGAATTCTCGAAATAGTTTCTTCTTTTCCTATGATTTCAACAATGTCAAATAGGTGAGGACCTTTCAAAGCTCCAACCAAACTCAAACGGAAAGGCTGCATCACTTTCCCCATTCCAATTTCGTTTTTCGTTAACCAGTCTTTTACGATAGCTTCGATATTTGCAGAATCAAAACCTTCAATATATTCTAGAGTTGAAATCAATTCCTGCATTAAAGTTGGCGTTTCTTCCTTCCAGTTTTTGCTTGCTTTTTCATCATAAGATGTTGGAGCCTGGAAAAAGAAATCAGTCAAATCCCAAAATTCAGAAACAAAATGAGCACGTTCTTTAATTAAAGAAACAATTCTTGTAACATCAAATTTAGAAATATCAACACCTTTTTCTATTAAAATAGGAGTGAAGTCTTTCGCTAAATCAGCATCATTTTGTTTGATTAAATATTGATGATTGAACCATTTGTTTTTCTCCGGATCAAACTTAGCTCCGGATTTGTGAACTCTGTTCAAGTCAAAAGCTTCTACTAATTCTTCTAAAGAAAATAATTCTTTATCAGTTCCATCATTCCAACCTAAAAGAGCAAGGAAGTTTACAACCGCTTCCGAGAAAAATCCATTCTCTCTATAACCAGATGAAATGCCTTCTTCGGTTTTCCATTCTAATGGAAACACAGGAAATCCTAATTTATCACCATCTCTTTTAGATAATTTTCCGTTACCAACCGGTTTCAAAATCAAAGGTAAATGTGCAAATTCCGGTGCATCCCAACCAAAAGCTCTGTATAATAAAACGTGAAGCGGCATCGATGGCAACCATTCTTCTCCACGAATTACATGAGAAGTTTCCATCAAATGATCATCAACAATATTCGCTAAATGGTATGTTGGCATTCCATCACTTTTAAACAAAACTTTATCATCAAGTAGACTCGTTTCGAATTTTACATCACCGCGAATAATGTCTTTTAAATGTAAAGTTTCATCAACCGGAGTTTTAAAACGAATCACATAATGTTCTCCATTTGCAATTCTTTTAGCAACTTCTTCAGCAGAAATTACTAAAGATGTATCTAGTTTTTCACGGATTGTATGATTGTAAATAAATGTTTTTCCTTCAGCTTCTTGTTCTTTTCTCAAAGCATCAAGAGCTTCCGGAGTATCAAAAGCGTAATAAGCCCAACCCGAATTGATCAGTTGGTCAGCATAAGTTTGGTATAATTCCTTACGATCACTTTGTCTGTACGGACCAAATTTTTCATTCTTGCCAACGGTTTCTTCAGGAGCAATTCCCAACCATTCTAATGCTTCCATAATATAAGCTTCTGCACCCGGAACAAAACGAGTTTGATCTGTGTCTTCAATTCTCAGATAAAAAACACCATTGTTTTTTTTGGCAAATAAATAATTAAATAGGGCAGTACGAACTCCGCCAATATGTAATGGTCCAGTCGGACTTGGTGCAAAACGCACGCGAACTTGCTTTGACATTTGTTTAAATTTTGATGCAAAGATACAACATTCGTCAAAAGTCAAAAGTCGAAAGTCTGAAAGCTTTTTCGCCAAAGTTTACATCTTTTGACTTTCGACTTTTGACGTTCAGACTTATTATTATAATTACTACTTTTATGGGTTATAATCAAAACAGATTCAACTTGAAAACAACATCTGCCATATATCAAAAGTTAGAGGCTTTTATTAAAAAATATTACACGAATGAATTGATAAAAGGAATACTTCTTTTTACTGGTTTTGGACTAATTTATTTTTTATTCACGCTTTTTATAGAGTATTTCCTTTGGTTAAAACCATTAGGAAGAACCCTTTTATTTTGGATATTTATAGGAGTAGAAGTTTTTCTGTTGTTTCGATTTATATTATTTCCAATTTTCAAGTTGTTCAAACTTCAAAAAGGAATCGATTATAATCAGGCTTCGGCGATTATCGGAAATCATTTTACAGAAGTAAGTGATAAGTTGACGAACTTTTTACAGCTTTCGGCTTCTGAGAATTCAGCAGAAAGTTCCGAGTTGATGTTAGCTTCAATAGAGCAAAAAGCAAATTCATTGCAGCCAATTCCGTTTAGCAATGCCATCAATTTTAATTCAAACAAGAAGTATTTACCATTGGCAATAATTCCAATTTTGCTTTTTGCAGTGTTTTATATTTCAGGAAACAGCAATATTATTTCTCAAAGTTTAAATAGAGTAGTACATTTTAATGCTACATTTTTACCTCCGGCTCCTTTCAAATTTGTGGTTTTAAATGAGAATTTGCAAACAGAGCAAAACAAAGATTTCGTTATTAAAATGGAATCCATCGGTAATGTCGTTCCTGAAAATGTAATGATTCATATTGGTAACGAAAGTTATTTTATGGAATCTTCTCAACCAGGAAAGTTTGAATTCAAGATTGAAAAACCGGTAGATAATGTTTCATTTTCTTTTGAAGGAAATTCAGTTTCATCTGAAGAATATGAATTGAAAGTAATCACAGTTCCGTCAATTGCCAACTTCGAAATGGTGTTGAATTTTCCATCATATCTAAAAAAGAAATCAGAAACTATTCAGGGAACAGGAAACGCAATCGTTCCGGAAGGAACTTTAGTGACCTGGAAAATGAATACACAATCGACTCAGGAGATTGTTTGGAAGGATGAAAACGCAACTTTAAAGTTTAATAAAGCCGAAAATGAGTTTAAATTGGCTAAAAATATCAGTCAAAACACAGAATATCAAATTCTTACTTCGAATAATAAGGTCAAAAACTACGAAAAATTAGATTATCAGCTGTCTGTTATCAAAGATCAGCATCCAACAATCAATGTTGCTCCGGCTCCTGATAGTTTAAAGTTAGATAAAAATTATGTTTTAGGAAGATTGGGAGATGACTATGGTTTGTCAAAATTGCAAGTTGTATTCTACGAACGCAACAAACCAAATACTGCTAAGCGTGGAACGATTCCTGTAAAGCAAGCTGTATTTGATCAGTTCGTTTTTTCGTTCCCGAGTAATTTGCCAGTAGAAGAAGGAGTGTCTTATGAATACTATTTTGAGGTTTTTGATAACGATGCACCACATGGTTTTAAGAGTACAAAGTCTTCTGTTTTTTCAGACAGAGTTTCGACTACAGATGAAGTTCATGATTTAGAATTGCAACAACAAAATCAGAATATAAATAGTTTATCGAAATCTTTAAAGAATCAGGAAAAGCAATTTTCTGAAATGGATAAGATTAAAAACACTGGAAAAGAAAAAGAAAATTTAGAGTTTAAAGACCAACAGAAAATCAATGAATTTATCAAACGTCAGAAACAACAAGATGAATTGATGAAGCAATTTGCTGAGAAAATGAATCAGAATTTAGATAAGTTTAAGTCTGAAAAGAAAGATAAAACAGCTGATGATTTGCAAAAACGTTTAGACAATGCAGATAAAGATTTAGAAAAAAACCAAAAGTTATTGGATGAGTTGAAGAACTTAAACGACAAATTGAATAGCGAAGAGCTGTTTGATAAAATGGAAAAGTTCAAACAAATCAGTAAAAACCAATCTCGTAATCTAGAACAATTGGTTGAACTAACCAAACGTTTTTATGTAGAAAAGAAAGCAGAGCAGGTTGGAGAGAAATTAAATAAACTTTCAGAACAACAAGAACAGCTTTCAAATAAAGAAAAAGAAAACACAAAAGAGAAACAAGACGATATCAATAAATCTTTTGATAAGATTCAGGAAGATTTAAAAGACCTGAAAGAAGAAAATAAAACATTAAAATCTCCTTTAGATATTCCATCTGATGCTTCAAAAGAAAAAGATTTAGATGATGATTTGAATAAAGCTTCAGAAGAATTAAGTAAAAAGAATACATCTTCGGCTAAGCCAAAACAGAAAAGTGCAGCCAAGAAAATGAAAAGTATGGCGCAGCAAATGCAGTCAAGTATGGAAGGCGGCGATCAGGAACAACTAGAAGAAGACGTTGCAATGTTACGTCAGATTCTTGATAACCTTTTGGCATATTCATTATCTCAGGAAGATGTAATGAAACAATTTAAATCTATGAAATTAGGTTCTTCGGCATATACGAAGAACATTAAAATTCAACAGAATTTAAAACAACAGTTCAAACATGTAGACGATAGTTTGTTTGCTTTATCATTACGTAATCCAAAAGTTGCCGAAGATGTAACGAAAGAAATAGGAAATGTTCAGTACAATATTGATAAAGCAATTGAAACATTAACCGATGTTCAGGTTCCAAAAGGAGTTTCGCACCAACAATATGCAACTTCATCTGCAAATAAGTTAGCCGATTTTTTAAGTGATTTATTAAACAACATGCAGATGTCTATGTCTAAACCGGGACAAGGAAAACCAAAACCAGGTGACGGAAAGGGAATGCAATTACCAGACATTATTCAAAAGCAAAAAGGTTTAGGAGAGAAGATGAAAGAAGGAATGAAAGAAGGAGATAAACCAGGCCAAGGTCAAAGTGGTAAAAGTGGAGAAGGTAAAGATGGAAAAGAAGGACAAGGAAAACAAGGTCAGGGAAAAGAAGGACAAGGTCAAGGTCAGGGTAAAAGTGGTCAGGGCAAAGATGGAAAAGGAGGTCAGTCTGGTGAAAAAGGAAATGATGGAAAAGACGGAAATGATGGAGAAGGAGATGCTGAAAAGATAATGGAGATTTATAAAGAGCAAGTAAAACTTCGTGAAGCATTGCAAAAGGAGTTAGCAAAAAAAGGATTGGATGCTCAGGGAAGATCTGTTTTAGAACAAATGAAACAATCAGAAAAGCAACTTTTAAATAAAGGTTTCAAGAATGAGAACCTGCAGCGTATACTTAATATTCAGCAAGAATTATTAAAATTAAACAATGCAGTTCAGCAACAAGGCCAGGATACGAAGCGCGAATCTGAAACTAACAAAGCTGAATTTACCAATCGAACAAATGCTTTACCAAGCTCGTTATTGGAATATTTAAACAGTGTGGAGATTTTAAATAGACAATCACTACCTTTGCGCTCGAATTTTAATCAAAAGGTTCAAGAATATTTTAACACAAAATGATCGACTTTAATTACGAAACAGAATTTACTTTAGATAACGAACAAGCCTTTTCTGATTGGTTGAGTGCTGTAATCGTTTCTGAAAACAAAAACGAAGGAGAGATAAATTACATATTTTGCGATGATGAATATCTTCATAAGATAAATGTAGAATATCTCAATCACGATACATTAACAGATATTATCAGTTTTGATTACACTGTTGGAAACGAATTAAACGGAGATATTTTTGTTTCTGTTGAAAGAGTAAAAGACAATGCAAATGATTTTAATGTTTCTTTTGAAGAAGAATTAAAACGTGTTCTTGCTCACGGTATATTACATTACTGTGGATACAAAGACAAAACAGAAGCAGATGCTGAATTAATGCGTTCTAAAGAAGATGAGAAAATTGCAATGTTTCACGTGGAACAGTAAGGAACTTGTTTCAGGTTTTTATTGTTTCATGTTTAAAACATAATAACACAATAATAAAAATTGTTCCACGTGAAACGTTTTAATTAAAATATTTCAGAAAGTGTTTCACGTGGAACATATAAAATCGACTCAAGTAAAGAACAAGATCGAAGAGATGTTTCACGTGGAACATGAAAATTTCGATTTGTTTTTGGTGTAGTTTTTATAATGTTTCACGTGAAACATTATGTGTTCAGTTTTAGGTTTTGAAATAAAACTAACAATTGTTCCACGTGGAACTTTAAAGTTTGATTTGAAACGTGAAACCTGAAACAAAAAAAAACCGTTCCACGTGGAACAAAAGAATATAAAGTTAATTCTGAGAATCGCCTTAAACGGTTTCCAGAGAATAATAAAACAAAATGTTTTTAGAAGAATACGATGTTATTGTAGTTGGTGCAGGTCATGCAGGATCTGAAGCCGCGGCAGCGGCCGCAAATTTAGGATCTAAAACTTTATTGGTAACAATGAGTTTGCAGAACATTGCCCAGATGTCTTGCAACCCCGCGATGGGTGGAATTGCAAAAGGACAAATTGTGCGTGAAATTGATGCGCTTGGTGGATACTCTGGAATTGTTTCAGACCGAACAGCAATTCAATTCAAGATGCTGAACAAATCGAAAGGACCTGCAATGTGGTCGCCGAGAGTTCAAAGTGATCGAATGCGTTTTGCCGAAGAATGGAGAATGATGTTGGAGGGAACTCCAAATTTGGATTTCTACCAAGAGATGGTGAAAGGTTTGATTATCGAGAATGGAAAAATAAAAGGAATCAGAACTTCGCTTGGAGTTGAGATCCGATCTAAATCTGTTGTCTTGACAAATGGAACTTTTTTGAATGGTTTGATTCATATTGGAGAAAAACAATTTGGTGGAGGAAGAGCAGGCGAAAGTGCTGCAACCGGAATTACCGAAGATTTAGTGAAAGCAGGATTTGAAGCTGGAAGAATGAAAACAGGAACGCCACCACGAGTTGATGGACGCTCTTTGGATTATTCTAAAATGAACGAAGAAAAAGGAGATGCAAAACCGGATAAGTTTTCTTATTCGGATTTAACCCTTCCGCTAACACATCAAAGATCGTGTCACATGACATACACATCATTGGATGTTCATGATATTTTGAGAGAAGGTTTTGATCGTTCGCCAATGTTCAACGGAAGGATCAAAAGTCTTGGCCCGAGATATTGTCCTTCGATAGAAGATAAGATAAATCGTTTTGCTGATAAAGAACGTCACCAATTATTTGTTGAGCCGGAAGGTTGGAATACTTGTGAGGTTTACGTAAACGGATTTTCAACTTCGCTTCCGGAAGATATTCAATTTAAAGCATTGCGTTCTGTTGCCGGTTTTGAGAATGTGAAATTCTTTCGTCCGGGTTATGCAATCGAATATGATTATTTCCCGCCAACACAATTGAAGCATACTTTGGAAACAAAGTTAGTTGAAGGTTTATATTTTGCCGGACAGATAAACGGAACGACAGGATATGAAGAAGCAGCATCTCAAGGTTTGATGGCAGGAATAAATGCGCATTTAAAAGTGCACGAAAAAGCGCCGTTAATTTTAAAACGTGATGAAGCCTATATTGGTGTTTTGATCGATGACTTAATTACTAAAGGAACAGAAGAACCATATAGAATGTTTACGTCAAGAGCAGAGTACAGAACTTTGCTTCGTCAGGATAATGCAGATTTTAGATTAACGCCAATGTCTCACGAAATTGGTCTTGCATCTGAAGCTCGTTTACGCAGAATGGAAAAGAAACTAAACGAGTCTGAAAAGATGGTTGCGTTCTTTAAAGAAACAAGTGTTTCGGTTGCAGAAACAAATCCAATTTTAGAAGCGAAAGAAACTGCTCCAATTACACAAGGGGATAAAATGTTTAAAGTATTCTCACGTCCACAAATTGATTTGGAGGATATGATGAAATTCGAAAAGGTAAAAGAATATATAGAATCGAATGATGTAGATCAGGAGATTTTAGAGCAAGCAGAAATTCAGGTTAAATATTCAGGCTATATCGAAAAGGAAAGAAATAACGCTGACAAACTAACTCGTTTAGAAGAAGTGAAAATCCCGGAGAATTTCGATTACAATAAAATTAAATCAATGTCGATTGAAGCAAAACAAAAATTGAGTAAGATTCGTCCTGTAACAATTTCTCAAGCTTCAAGAATAAGCGGAGTATCACCAAGTGATATTTCCGTGCTTTTGATTTATATGGGAAGGTAAAAAAGTCTGCAGTCACAGTTTTTAGTAAACAGTTATTTTATAACTGAAAATTGAAAACTGTGACTGTTAACTTATAATTGTTCCACGTGAAACTTTAAAAGCTTTTGGTCTCAACTTAAAACTTGAAACGAAGAAAACTTGAAACAAAAAGTATTTTGTTCCACATGAAACTTTAAAAGTTTTTGATCTTAACTTGAAACTTGAAACAAAGAAAACTTGAAACAAAAAAATGATTTGTTCCACGTGAAACTAATTTGAGAAAGGCACATTAGTTTTTTATTTATTATTAAGATTTTGATATAGTTTTGTCATTCCGAGGAACGAGGAATCTCCGTTGCAAGATCGACAAAGATTGTTTCTTTTGATTATGGAGTTATTTGTAGATCTCTTTTTCTTCGGAATGATAAAAGGGCTAAATCTGAAATTTCACAATTATGAAAATCATTGAAAAAGAAATCTTATTATTAGAAGAAAAAGAAATTTTACGTGTGATTCGAAACAATGAATTTCCAGCTCAATTCAATTATCATACAATTGAAGAATTTGAAGTTTATATAAATGGTTTATCAAATGCAAAACATTATTTACTTCTTGACGAAGAAAATGAAATTCAGGGTTGGGCATTTACTTTTTTGAGAGAAGAAGAAGATTGGTTTTCTATAATGTTGAATAAGCAATTTCAAGGAAAAGGAAATGGTTCACTTTTACTTCAGAAATTAAAAAAGAACAATAGTAATTTGAGTGGTTGGGTTATAGATCATGAAAATGATATAAAACAAAATAAAGAACAATATAAATCACCATTATTATTTTATATTATTAATGGCTTTAATGTTCTTTCGGAAATAAGAATTGAAAATGAAAAAATATCTGCTGTCAAAATAATTTGGAACCGCAAAGAATAAATAAAAAAACTGACCCAAAAAGTTCAACTTGTACTTTTTGGGTCTTGCTATAAAATTAAACTAAAAACACTTAAAATTAAAAATGGACGTTTTAAATAAAAAACATTTTCT
Source organism: Flavobacterium sp. LC2016-13 (assembly GCF_009707955.1). Taxonomy (GTDB): domain Bacteria; phylum Bacteroidota; class Bacteroidia; order Flavobacteriales; family Flavobacteriaceae; genus Flavobacterium. The sequence continues at coordinate 339,160 of NZ_WMDQ01000005.1, forward strand.
TACTGTAAAAGACCATTCTGTTTCTAAAGAAATTTTCGATTTGTATCACGACGAAAATTTAGACATGTTGATTACATCTCCACAACCTGATTTAGAAAATTTAGGAAGATATTACGAAAGCGAAGATTATATTTCGCACACCGATAACAAACGTTCGTTATTTGAAAAAGCCTATCATTTTGTAAAAAATATTGCGCTGAAAAATAAATTGAATCTGATCAACGGAGAACAATCTCAAAAAGGAAAAATTTTAGACATTGGTGCCGGAACAGGAGATTTTTTATTAACGGCAAAAAATGACGGTTGGGAAACTGTTGGAGTAGAACCAAGCGAAAGAGCAAAAAATATTGCAATGCAAAAAGGAATTTCTTTTGTGGACGAAATTAGCGTTCTCGAAAATAATTCTTTTGATGTGATTACAATGTGGCACGTTTTAGAACACGTTCCAAATTTAGAATTACAAATCCAGGAATTGAAGCGTTTGCTAAAACCAACTGGAACTTTAATTGTTGCGGTTCCAAACTTCAAATCGTACGACGCAAATTATTATCAGGAGTTTTGGGCAGCATTTGATGTGCCAATTCATTTTTGGCATTTTTCAAAAAAAGCCATTCAGTCGCTTTTTGAAAAAGTAGATATGAAGTTAGAAAAAGTACTTCCAATGAAATTTGATTCTTTTTACGTGAGCCTTTTATCAGAAAAATATAAAACAGGAAAAATGAATTACATCAGTGCTTTTTTTGTTGGTTTACGATCAAATTTAAAAGCGAGTAAAACAAAAGAGTATTCATCGCACATTTATGTCTTAAAAAACAGCTAAAACGCAAAATAGACGCATTTAAGACGTCTTCTTGGGTGAAACGAGGGTTTGTGTCGTCTTTCCTGAGAAAACAGCTCTAATTAAAGCTATGAAAGCCACTTTTAATAGTGATATTTTATAGCTTTTTTTACATCCATAAAGAAAACCAATACCTTGAAATTGCTGCTTTTTTTGGAATTTTTTCTTGTTTTTTCCGATTTTAAATTTTGGATTTCATCAAACAAAAAATTCCGAGTTTTTTGTTTTTTCGCTTCCGGTTTTTCGTTTCTCAAAAAATGAAATTTAAAAAAAGTCTCGATAAAAAATTTTGTCTCAATTTTTCAAAAAAAAGCGAAACTTTAAAAATGAATATTTTTTAACTCAAATTTTCATCAGATTCAAAAACGGAAATTCAAAAAAGTTTTAAACACGGTATTATAGACGAAAAAAGGATCAAAACTTAAAATAAGCGTATTTATGGCATTTTCTTCGGTAAATTGAGGCTTTGTATTGTCTTTTTTGAGAAATCAGCTGTAACAAAAGCTATGAAAGCCACTTTTAATAGTGATATTTTATAGTAACATTTTAATCTATAAATAAAACCAATATCATAAAATTATAGCATTTTTTAAACTTTATGTTGATGCTATTTATTTTTTTATATTTTTGTCTTTATTACTTTAAAAAAATTAGAAATTTAGAAAATGAAAAAAGCATTAGTAATTATCGCACTTTCAATTTTAGTTGTTTCATGTGGTAAAACAGCAGAAGTTAAGGAAGTAAAAACAGCTTACGTTGATACTTCAGTTTTAATGAAAGAGTACACTGAAGCAAAAGATCTTGAAGCTAAATATAAAGCTCAGGCAGAAGAAAAAGGAAGACAGCTACAAGCGGAAATTACTCGTTTTAAACAAGACGCTGCTAATTTTCAAAGTCAGGCGCAGGCTAATGGTCAGCAATGGGCACAACAAAGAGGAGCTGAATTGCAAAAAAGAGAACAACAATTGGGTTATGCTCAACAAGCTTTATCTCAACAATTACAACAAGAAAGTGGTGTTGAAATGGATTCTCTTGTAAGCGGAGTTAAAAAATTCATCAAAGAATACGGTAAGAAAAACGGTTATTCTTATATCTACGGAACTGGTGATGCTGCAACTGTTTTATACGCAGAAGAAAAATATGATATCACAAAAGACATCATTAAAGCTTTGAATGATAAATACAAAGCAGAACCAAAAACAGAAACAAAAGCAGTTAAAGAAGGTGAAGAGGCAAAAAAATAATTACCAAACTAACTAAACTACTTAAAACCTAAATCTAACTTAGATTTAGGTTTTTTTCTTTTATAAAAACGCCATACTTTTAGTTTTTCAATACAATCCATAATGCAAAACGTTTCAGAAGCAGCTGCTTACACCTTACAATTCATCAATCAAACGCAAAAATCTATTTTTCTTACCGGTAAAGCCGGTACAGGAAAAACAACACTTTTGCGCGAAATAATTGCCACAACACACAAAAATACCGTAGTAGTGGCACCAACCGGAATTGCTGCGCTAAATGCCGGCGGTGTAACGATTCATTCGATGTTTCAGTTGCCTTTTTCGGCCTTTATTCCCACGTATGATGAAGCTTCCCAATTTACTGAAACAGTAAAATTTGAAAACAAGGAAACACTGCGAAGACACTTCAAAATGAACAATGTAAAGCGTAATGTGATTAAAAACATGGAGCTTTTAATTATTGATGAAGTCAGTATGTTGCGCGCAGATTTACTGGACGCAATTGATTTTATGATGCAGACCGTTCGTAGAAATTCCTATGCTTTCGGTGGCGTTCAGGTACTTTTTATTGGCGATTTATTGCAATTACCGCCCGTAATTCGGGACGAAGAATGGAGAACTTTGCGTAATTATTACAAAGGGAAATTCTTCTTTCATTCGCATGTAATTCAGCAAAATCCGCCGTTGTATATCGAATTATCTAAAATTTATCGTCAGTCTGATGATACTTTTATTTCAGTTTTAAACAATCTTCGAAACAATCAGATCTCACCACAGGATATTCAGGTTTTGAACGAATATGTTAAGCCTGATTTTGACTTAAAAAACAATCCGGGATATATTACACTTACAACACATAACGCCAAAGCCGATTCGATGAACGAACAGGCTATTAATGACTTAGCAGGAAATGAATTTTCGTTTCAACCCTTTGTTGTGGGCGATTTTCCCGAAAAAATCTTTCCGGTAGAAGAAAATCTGAAACTTAAAGTTGGTGCACAGGTTATGTTCGTTAAAAACGATTTATCTTTTGAAAAAAGGTATTTTAACGGAAAAATGGGCGTTATAAAATCACTTTCGCCCGAAGAAATCTTTGTGCATTTCCCTGAAGAAAACAAAACCATTGAAGTAGAAAAATACGAATGGAAAAACATTCGATACAAAGTAAATGACCTTACCAAAGAAGTCGAAGAAGAGGTTTTAGGCACATTTGCGCATTATCCGCTAAAATTAGCCTGGGCAATTACGGTTCATAAAAGTCAGGGACTAACTTTTGAGAAAGCTGCGCTCGATGTATCGCAAGTTTTTCTGCCCGGACAAGCCTATGTTGCATTATCACGTTTAACTTCCTTAAACGGGCTTATTTTGCTTTCTCCGTTGCAAATGAATGGTATTTCTAACGATCAGGATGTAATGGATTATGCTTTGAACAAAGCAACCGAAGATGTTTTAAAAAATTCACTTCATTTTGAAACCAAGAATTTTATTCATAACTATTTGATTAACAGTTTTAACTGGACAGATTTAGCACAAGAATGGCGCAATCATCGTTTTAGTTATAACGAAAATGCTGCAAACTCAGAAAAAGCAAAACATTCAGTTTGGGCGCACAAACGTTTAGAAACAATTGATGCCTTGGTAGATCCATCTCAGAAATTCGTGAATCAGCTCAATAAAATTTTCAATAAAGAAACCGTAGACCTGTTTTTTGTTCAGGAAAGAGTAGAGGCAGCTTACGATTACTTTTTTAAACCAATGGACAAACTGGTTACGGATCTTTTGCAAAAAATGGCCGAAATTCAGAAATTCAAAAAGGTAAAAGAGTTTTATGAAGATCTGGCTTTTCTGGATGATTTACAAACCAAAGCAGTTTTACGCTTAATGAAGGCTAAATTGCTTATAGAAATTGTTGTTAGAGGAGAAAGCATCTCTAAAGAGAAATTGTCGTCTACAGCGATTAAAAACTACAAATTAGATAAGGTTGCCAAGATCCGCGAGGAACTCAATATGGCGAATACGGATATTTTTAAAACAGAAGAACCTGCAGTGCGATACACAGCCAGGAAATTAGATAAAAACGAGCCGAAAGCAGCTAAGAAAACAACCGTAGAAGAAACACACGATTTATGGTTGCAAAAAAACTCGATTCAGGATATTGCCAGAATTCGAAAACTTAATACGCAAACCATTGAAACGCATTTGATTAAATTAATTCAGGCCAAGAAAGTAGAGATTTCTGATGTTCTGTCTTATGATAAAATCCTGGCACTTCGAGATGCTTTTGAGTTTTATCAGGAAGAATCCCTAAACGGTTTAAAAGAAAAACACGGCGATGAATTTACCTGGGACGAACTTAAAATGTTCAAGGCTAGTATAAACTGATTTTAGATTTTTTATGTGCGTTCGCGTTTAGATTTTGTAACTTGGGTTTATATTCTAAATTTTTAGAATCAAAAATAAAAACATTATGTAAAATAGAAAATCATGAAAAAGCTTATATACATTGCATTAATTATTTTTTCTGTCACAAATGCTTCGGGACAGGAACTTAAAAAAGAATATCAAAAGTTCATTCAAACTTTTATTGATAACGTAAAAGGGGATAAGAAAGAAGAAATTGCAAAGATCATTTCATATCCGTTAAAAAGGGAAAACCCTATTCCTTCAATCAAAAATAAAGCGGAATTTATTAAGCGATATTCTGAAGTTTTTGATGCTGATTTGAAGAAAGAGATAACATCGTCAAAACCCGATAAAGACTGGTCAGAAGTGGGATGGCGCGGTATTATGCTAAATAACGGTACGATCTGGATTGATACTGATGGAAAATTGAAAACGATAAACTATCAGTCTGCATATGAAAAGGAATTAAAAGCTAAGCTGATTGCCTCTCAAAAGAAGAATCTACATTCGAGCATTGCTAATTTTAAGAAACCATTGTATGTTTTGGAAACTGCTAAATTTCGAATTCGAATAGATGATTTAGGAAATGAGAATTACAGATATGCTTCCTGGTCAATTAAAAAGGGAATGAATGAAAAACCGGATTTGATTATCTCTAACGGAAAATGGAGTGCTGAAGGAAGCGGAGGAAACAGCAAATTTGAATTTAAAAGCGGTGGTTATCTTTACGAATGCTATATCATTGTTTTAGGCACTTCAGATTCACCGCCGGCAACTTTAACGATTTACGAGAACAATAAAGAAATTCTTTCTCAGAATGCTAAAATTGTTCCACGTTAAACAAAAAAAATCCTATTCATAACGAATAGGATTTTTTTTTGTTTTTATACTTGAGCTCTAAGCTTATCCAGCTTTTTTTGCTGATCTACTTGCTTTGATTTTAGTTTTTGAATTTGAAGTTCATTCTCTTTTATTTTTACTTTTTGCTTTTGAGCATCTTCTTCAGAAAGTGAACTCAATTTCCCGTTAATCTTTTGGTTTTCAGATTCTAATTTGGAAATTTTCTTTTCATTGTTTTGAATGTCTTTTTCAGAATTTTTCAATTCTTTTTGACTTTTTTCAAGCTTCTTTTGTTCCTTTTTTAATTTTGCCTGCTGATCTTTCAGTTTATCCTGCTCGTCTTCAAGCTTTTTGTGATATTCATCTGCTGATCTCTGAGCTTCTTTTGCAGCTCTTTTTTCTGACTCAATTTGCGCTTTGTTTGTAGTCACAATTTCCTGAGCATAAAAGTGTTGTGTATTCAGGATAATAAAAAAAGCAAATAATAATTTTAATGTTTTTTTCATGGTATATTCTTGTTATTTGAGAGTAACAAAAATATATGTTTGGAGTTATAAACGGTAACTGTTCAGGTTTTTTATTAAATAAAATAAGCCAAAAAAAAACCTATTCAATTGAATAGGTTTTTGAAGTTTTATAAAGATTCGATTAAAATCCAGGCATCCGGATTTTCACCTTTTTGAATTTCTTTTTGAGCTTTTTCTGCTTCTGCCATAGTTGGATAACTACCATACAAAACTGGAAATAAACCGTGTTTGTTTTCTCCAAGCATACGCGCCTTATAACCATCTTTTATAAGTTGATCATACGCCTTTTTAGCATTTTGTTCGCTTCTAAAAGCACCGGCCATAATGTGATAAGGCATTGTTTTTACTTCAACTGTTTCTGTTTTTGCAGAATCGACAGAAAGAGTTACAGCCGGCAACGGATTCTGAATTAAGAATGTTGCTTCCTGTATTTTGTTTTCAACCTTTTTTTGTACCGCACTTTCAACAATAAGTGTCTGGTTTGCAATTTGGTTTTGGTATAATGGATATCCAATACTTCCCGTAATTCCAAGACCTAAAACAAAAATAGCAGCATATCTCAAATACGATTTAGAAGATCTAGCTTCTCCTTCGTTTTCATTTAAAGCAATAGTTTCTCTTTCTTCAAGCGCTTCCAGGTTTTTCTCGAAAATTTCTCTTTTTACCAAAGGAGAAACAAACGGACTTAATCCGAAAGAACTTGCCAGATAATTGTGTTGATCGTTTGGAGTAAAAACCATGTTTTGATCAGCATTCAAGCGAATGTCACCAATATTTTTCAGGTTTAAAGTACCAAATTCTTCTAATGTTTTTTTCCAGGTTAAAACCTCAAAAGCAATAGCGCTTACAGCAAAACCGTAAGAAGTATTTTCTGCAAGGGCAATATGGTTCGCTAATAATCCGTCGTTGTTTTTTAACAGACCATTGAATGAAATCGTTTTTTTAGGTGGAAAAAACGAATTTGTACTTTCATTAACCTGAGTAGGGTGAATTTCTGTTAGAAATGCCCCAAATCCAGGAACCGTTATACATTGATAACGATACAATAATTGCGCGATGTAAGTTTCGATTTTCATAGTAACAAAGTTATGCAACGAATATAGTTATCAAAATTTTATTCACAATTTTTATTAACAATCCACATATTTTTTTAGTTAATTAGTTTTCAAATAGTTAAATATAATTAATGATTTCGTAAAACAAATGCGGAATCAATAATTTGTTATTTTTTAAAAGAATTTACTTCTAATTTATATATTTGCCATTCCTGAATTGTTCTAAAATAATTAATTCGCAGGAAAATATTCGCCACATAAAAACAAGATTCAAACCAATGTCAGATCAAGATTTATTTTATTTATTAGCCTTACTAAAAGTGGATGGCGTAGGCGATATTATGGCCAAAAAACTGCTCAAACATTTTGGTTCTGCCGAGGCTATTTTTAAAACAAAATCAAGCCAAATTGCTGCTATTGATGGAGTTGGATCTGTTTTACTCAAAAAATTAAAAGATCAAACGATTTTTGAAAAAGCGAATCAGGAACTTGAATTCATTAAATCGAACAACATTAACGTATCTTTTTTTCAGGACGAAAGTTATCCTGATCGCCTGAAACATTGTATAGATTCGCCTGTTTTGATTTTTACAGCCGGAAATATAAATTTAAAAAACAAAAGAATTATCAGTATTGTCGGAACTCGCCAAATTACTTCATACGGAACCGAGTTTTGCAAAAAACTAATCGAAGATTTGGCACCGTTGGATCCTGTAATAGTTAGTGGCTTTGCTTATGGCGTTGATATTGTAGCGCATCAATTAGCGATGGAACATAACCTGCAAACTATTGGTGTTTTGGCACATGGTTTAAATCAAATTTATCCGAAAACACATAAAAAGTATGTAGCAAAAATGGAAGAAAATGGTGGTTTTATTACTGAATTTTGGAGCTCTGCGAATCCTGATAAAGAAAATTTCGTACGCCGAAACCGTATTGTTGCCGGCATGACTGAAGCCACAATTGTTATAGAATCTGCAGATAAAGGCGGTTCGTTAATCACGGCCAATTTAGCAAACGATTATAATCGTGATGTTTTTGCCGTTCCCGGAAGAGTTACAGATAAATACAGTCAGGGTTGCAATGATTTGATTAAAACTCAAAAAGCAAGCGTACTTTCGAGCGCCGCAGATTTGGTTTACATGCTCAATTGGGATGTAGAGAATAAAGCAAAACCCGTACAAAAAATGCTGTTCGTAGAACTAGAATTAGACGAACAAAAAGTCTATGATTTTCTATTAAAAAACGGAAAAGAATTAATGGATATTATTGCACTTCGATGCGATTTCCCGATTTATAAAATCTCAGGATTGCTATTAAATATGGAGCTTAAAGGCGTTATTCGTCCGTTGCCGGGGAAACTTTTCGAGGCAATTTAATGAGTTATCTTGTGATTAAAAATGCAGTGTTTCTCCAACTTTGGATTCTTTTATTTTTTTAATAATTTCTTCACCATGTTCGTAAGATGAACATTGAACGATTATCTTGTTGGGAGCGTTTTTTATATCATTCACAACAGCTAGATTTCCAGCCATCATAACGTTTATTTTTAGCGTTCCTATAATTTTTGGTCTAACAATTTTCACAGTACTGTTTAGAAATTTTTTTAGTTTCTAAAAAAACCTGTCAGGTTTTTAAAACCTGACAGGTTTGCAATTCTTATTTCCCAAATCCAAGAACTTCTCGAACTTTAGTCAAAACACCATCAGCAACGACAGAAGCTTTTGCAGCACCTTTTTTCAAAAGAGCATCAACTTCTTCAAGGTTGTTTATGTAGTAATTATATTTTTCTCTTTCTGTTTTAAATTTTTCTGTAATCAATTCAAAAAGAGCTTGTTTTGCGTGACCGTAACCGTAATTTCCGCCTAAATAATTGGCTCTCATTTCTGCAATTTGAGTTTCATTTGCCAGTAATGAATAAATAGCAAAAGCATTACAAGTATCCGGATTTTTTGGTTCTTCAAGCGGAGTACTATCGGTTTCGATACTCATAACTTGCTTGCGAAGCGTTTTATCATCCAGGAAAATATTGATAATATTATTGGCAGATTTACTCATTTTACCTCCATTTGTTCCCGGAATCAACATGCTGTCTTCCTGAATTTTAGCTTCTGGAATTACAAAAGTTTCTCCCATTTGGTGATTAAATCTTGAAGCTACGTCGCGTGTAATTTCTAAATGCTGCAATTGATCTTTTCCTACCGGAACAAATTCTGCATCATAAAGTAAAATATCTGCAGCCATCAACATCGGATAAGTAAAAAGTCCGGCATTTACATCATCTAAACGATCGGCTTTATCTTTGAAAGAATGCGCCAAAGTCAAACGTTGAAACGGAAAAAAGCAACTTAAATACCAAGTCAATTCAGCAGTTTGCGTTACATCAGATTGTCTGTAAAAAGTAACTTTATCAGGATTTAGACCACACGCAAGCCATGCAGCTGCGGTGCTATATGTATTTTCTCTTAATGTTTTTCCGTCTTTTATCTGTGTAATCGAATGTAAATCAGCTATAAACAAATAAGATTCGTTTGCCGGATTATTAGATAATTCAATTGCCGGAATAATTGCTCCCAACAAATTGCCCAAGTGTGGCGTTCCAGTACTTTGAACACCAGTAAGTATTTTTGCCATTCTAGTTTTTTTCTTAATTGCAAATTTCGTTTTTTTAACGCAAAGTGCACAAAGTTTTTTCGTTAAGTGTTTAAAGTTTTTCTTTTTACCGCAGAGAGCGCAAAGTTTTTACAAGATTTAAAGAGATTAATAGATAGCCTTGTATCTTTTTGCACGCAATGTATCAGTTTGCTATTTAACTTCTTTTCTCTGCGAAAAAACTTTGCGCTCTCTGCGGTAAAAAAACATTGCAGTTTGCATACTACCATAAATTCTTTCATCAAAAATTCATTTCTGTTTATTACATTTGAATCTATGAAAGGAATTAAAATTGTTTTTTGGGTTTTGTGGCGCATTTGGTTTTACATTGTAATGGCCATTCCGATATTGATTATGCTGCCGTTTCTGGTGGTTTCTATACTAACCGAAAGTGGATATCCCTATTTCTTTAAAATGGCCCGCATTTGGGCTAAATTCATCCTTTTCGGAATGGGTTTTTATTATAAAATCGGACGTCTTCAAAAACTTGAAAAAGGAAAGAGCTACATGATTGTTGCAAATCATACCTCAATGACCGACATAATGCTGATGCTGGCCGTTGTTAAAAATCCGTTTGTTTTTGTAGGAAAGAAAGAGCTTTCTAAAATCCCTTTATTTGGATTTTTCTATAAAAGAACTTGTATTTTAGTTGACAGAAATTCATCTAAAAGTAAAAATGAAGTTTTTAAAAGAGCTCAAAGCAGACTTAATCAAGGACTTAGTATTTGTATTTTTCCTGAAGGAGGCGTTCCTGACGATGAATCGATTTTACTGGACGAATTTAAAGATGGTGCTTTTCGATTGGCAATAGATCATCAAATTCCAATTGTACCCATCGTTTTTGCCGATAATAAAGAACGTTTTTCGTATACTTTTTTAAGCGGAAGCCCGGGAAAAATGCGTGGAAAAATATTGCCGTTTATAGAAACGAAAGGATTAACCAGTGAAAACAGAAAAGAGTTAAGAGATGAAACCAGGCAATTGATTTACAAAGGATTACTCGAATTTAAAAAAGAAGATTTAAAAGAATAAAAATTAAAAAACCCGACAATCTCATAAAAAGATTGCCGGGTTTTATTTTGAATTAAAACCCCTTTTATATTCAAAATTTATCGGTGTATTATTTTTTCAGAAATGAATCGTAATACTTTTTTAATTTTTAATTTGGTTTTTCTGCGGTTTTTATTCAGCAACAGTTCTATCTTCTCCTTCATGATTCAAAATATTAACGGTTGATAATAAAGAGTTTTTAAAAACTCAAGCTAACGTCACAATTAGTAGACAGCGAAAAGTAAAAATGGTTGCGTTGTAAATAGAAAATTCTTAAAAAAAATTATAAAAAAACCGTTAGGACCAAAACGGAACTAACGGGTTTAATCCGAACAAACAACCAAATTTATTCTAAAAAGTCATTGACAGTGGCATTTATGGCCAATACCGTATCAAAATCTTAATGTCTATTTATTAGATATAAATTTTAATAAATGGTTGCGTCATTTTTTATTTTTTTGAAATAAAAAACCCGGTAAGTTCTAAAACGTACCGGGTTTAAAATATAAAGTATTGATTTTAAAAGACTTTTAAAGTTTAAGCGCTAGCCAATTCTTTAATATGTGCTTTAATTTTAACTTCTAATTCGTCAGCTAATTCAGGATTATCTTTAATTAAAGCTTTTACAGCATCACGACCTTGTCCTAATTTTGTATCACCGTAACTAAACCAAGATCCAGCTTTTTTAACGATTTCAAATTCAACCGCTAAATCAAGAATTTCTCCTGTTTTAGAAACTCCTTCTCCGTACATAATGTCGAATTCGGCAGTTTTAAATGGCGGAGCAACTTTGTTTTTTACCACTTTTACTTTAGTTCTGTTTCCGATAACATTTTCTCCATCTTTAATTTGAGAAGAACGACGAATATCTAAACGTACTGAAGCGTAGAATTTTAAGGCATTACCACCCGTTGTAGTTTCAGGATTTCCAAACATAACACCAATTTTCTCTCTCAACTGGTTGATGAAGAAAACAGTACAATTTGTTTTGCTAATAGTTCCCGTTAATTTTCTCAAAGCCTGAGACATCAAACGTGCGTGAAGACCCATTTTAGAATCTCCCATTTCACCTTCAATTTCACTTTTTGGAGTTAATGCAGCAACCGAGTCAATTACAACAATATCAATTGCCCCTGAACGAATTAAGTTTTCGGCAATTTCTAAAGCTTGTTCACCATTGTCTGGTTGAGAGATGATTAGGTTTTCGATATCTACGCCTAATTTTTCAGCATAATTTCTATCAAAAGCATGTTCCGCATCTATAAAAGCAGCAATTCCTCCAGCCTTTTGAGCTTCTGCAATTGCATGTAATGTTAATGTCGTTTTACCAGAAGATTCCGGTCCGTAAATTTCAATAATTCTTCCTCTTGGATAACCATTTACGCCAAGGGCTAAATCAACACCAAGAGAACCTGAAGAAATTGTTTCGACCTCTACAATGGCTTTATCGCCCATTTTCATTACAGTCCCTTTTCCGTAAGTTTTATCTAGTTTGTCAAGCGTAAGCTGTAACGCTTTTAATTTGGCATCTTTCTCTGAACTCATCTCTTTTTTTTCTTTTTCTTTCATCTAAATTTTTATAATTCTTTCATTTTCAAAAACAAATCAGAAATTTAATAACATACTGATTTAGATTTGTATCAGGCTTGTAATTTTGTAAAAATACTTCTTTTTTTTGAAGTTTCATTTATCCAAATTGTTCCAAATTGTCACAAATTGGTGCTATAAAAACAAAGCCTTTAATTCTGTGGCATCAGAAGGTTTTATTTTTCCGGCAAGCAATAAACTCAATTGTTTACGACGCAAAGCAGCATCAAAACGTTGTATTTCAAGTTCAGTTTCAGGAACAATTGCAGGTACTTCAACAGGTCTTCCGGTATCATCAACCGCAACAAAAGTATAAATAGCTTCATTGGCTTTTGTTCTGTTTCCGGATTCACGATCTTCTACCCAAACATCGATAAAAACTTCCATAGAACTTTTGAAAGATCTGGATACTTTTGCTTCAACAGTAACAACACTTCCTAACGAAATGGCTCTGTTAAAAGCAACGTGATTTACAGAAGCTGTAACCACAATTCGGCGTGAATGTCTGCGGGCTGCAATACTCGCGGCGCGATCCATTCGGGCTAACAATTCGCCACCAAAAAGGTTATTTAAAGGATTTGTTTCACTTGGTAAAACTAAATCGGTTAATATAGTTAGGGATTCTGAAGGGTGTTTTGGATTCATTTTTTTGATAATAATTTTATTTTTTGCCATCGATTTTACAGATTAAAATGATTAGAAAAAATCGGTGAGAATCTGTGAAATTTGTAGCTTATTTTTTTAAAAATTTAGGCTGATTAATTCAACCAATAAACAGCCATTACGGCTGGTATAAAATAGATAACAATAGTTCTTGCACCATCATAATCTTTAGCTAATCGTTGTCCAAAAAGCATCATTAACAAAGAGATACAAGAAAAAATGGCTCCGTAAAAACCAAACTCGCGACCACTGTTTGTTACTAATTGTATAGCTCCGACAACACTTAAAATTCCGGAAATTAATTCTAAAATTAAAAGATGTAAAAGAGCAAGAGGTATTTGATTTTTTAATGGTGTTTTTGCAAAATGTCCTTTAAGCCATTCGACATTATCATTCCAGTAAAAAATTTTTTCATAGCCGGATTGTAAAAAAGTCAGGGCCAAAAAAAGCAAAATCAAAATTGAGGCAACATTATTCATTTGAAACTATTTTTTATGAATTAAACGAGTCAGTTTTATAGATAAATCTGTAAGAATTATTTTTGCGTTTCCATTTCTTTCAATGTGATACATCGCGTCTGAAAGTTCTTTGAAAATGTCGTGAATATTGTTTCCGTTTACAAAAGGCGCAAAATTTTCTAATTTAAATTTATCCACTTTTGGCTCAATATAAACCAAACTTGGTGCTTCGTAATTAAGCAAAAGTGCTTGTCGAAACATTTCGATACAAAACTGAATAAATTTTTTCTGGCTTTCGCGGCCAAGTCCGGCAATTTCTTCACTCCAGGAAATTAAATCCTGAATCGCGGCTGCATTTCCTTTTGCTCTAAAAGCAGCACGAACCCAATTGACAAACCATTGTTCGAAAGGATATTCAGAATCATCTTCTTTCAGCAAAGACAAGGCTTTACTGAAATTTCCCTGAGCCTGATGTGCAATTTTTTTGGCTAAGTTTGGATCTGTATTTTCTTGGGAAATCAATGCTTCGGCAATTACTTTTTCGGGCAAACCATTAAAATGAATTACCTGGCAACGTGAGCGAATGGTTTGTATAATATCTTCTTCATTTTCAGAAATCAGAATAAAAATGGTTTTATCTGATGGTTCTTCTAAAAGTTTTAATAGTTTATTTGATGCCGCAATATTCATTTTATCGGCCATCCAGATAATCATAATTTTGTAGCCGCCTTCGTATGATTTTAACGAAAGTGATTTTAAAACTTCCTGCGCATCTTCGACCCTAATTTCACCTTGTTTGTTTTGAACACCCAAAATTTTGTACCAGTCAAATAATCCCCCGTAAGGCATTTCCTGAATAAAAGTTCGCCAGTCCTGAATGAAATCTAAACTTTTGGGTTTGGTTTTAACATCTTCGGTAGTTACTGTAGGATATATGAAATGTAAATCAGGATGCGAAATATTTTGAAACTTCAAATTGCAGGAATCATTTCCGTTTGAATTTTCGTCGCCTGTATTATTACACAAAATATACTGCGCATAGGCAATAGCGGTTGATAATGTGCCACTTCCTTCAGGCCCAATAAATAATTGTGCGTGCGGAATTCGCCCTGAAGCTGCACTTTTTATCAAGTGACTTTTGATGTAATCCTGACCTAAAATTTGTGAAAATTGCATGAAGCAAAGATAGAAGAAAATGATGTAGTCAAAAATTTTCAGGAAAAAGTTTAATTCTTGTAGTTCATTTTTGTATTTGTGAAATGGTTTTTAACAAAATTGTTAGTTTTTTTCACGTCAAGTTTTGTCAATACTGAGGTGTTTTGAATAGATATTAAGATTTTTTTGTTAATAGTTTTTGCAAAAATCTTTAAAATATGTCTTTTTTTTGAGTAGTATAATGCGTAAAGACACCCATAATCTAAAGTAATTCTTACAAGAAAAAATTTTAACAAAATTAACAAAAACTTCGGCAAAACGCATATTTTCTCGACATAACACCGTTTTTAGGGGGATTTTCAAATTGAATTTTTCAAAAAAGAAAACATAAAAGTTGCGATTTAACATAATTTATATATTTTTGTTTTCATCAACAACCATTTTAATAAGAATCTATGAAAGGGAAAATTATTTTTTTAAGTTTATTTTTTATTTTGACGACTGCAGCAGCTTCTGCTCAGGCTAAAAATGCTCCTAGAAGTATCATTAGTACAACAGCTCTTATTCGCAAATACCATGATCAAAAAGAATTAAGTGGTATGCAAAAAGGAGAACTTTTAGAGTTGTATATTGAACGAATTAAAGTATTAGTTAAAACTCTTCCTTACATTGCATTGGTTACTAAACCAGGTGTTACAATGGCAGACTTAGGTATTCCGGACGATTCTGAACACAAAAAAGTGTTAGACAATCAGGCAGTGGGTACATCAGCATTCTTGGATGTTACAGTAGAATTTCAAAGAAAAATGATGCCTTACTCTGACAAAGGAAACTTAATTGCAGCTATTTTGTTTTACGAAAGCACATTAAAATCATTACATGAGTTCAATGAATTGAACGAAATGTAATAAATAAAAATATTTTTAAAACCTTTTTTAAGATGTTTACGTAAATGTAATCGTTTTGATAAACATCTTAAAAAGGGTTTAAAAAGCAACTCGTTCTCGAAGTATCTGATTAAGTCAGAAAAAGCGAGATGAGTTTTTATCTTTTACGCATACCTAATACGCATACCCAAATTTATTATTAACCTAATAACACCCTTGATCATGAAAAAATTAACTCAAATTATCTGCGTTCTTTTGACAGTAACAAGTATGAGTGCTCAACAAGAAAAAGGAATCATGGGCTACAACAACTGGTTGAATAACTGGACCGAGTTTAAGCCTAACAAAGTGGATTATGGAGAAGCAAACCAAATTTTAGCAGGAAACATTTCTGTTAATACTAAATTGCTGAAAAGAAACATTTATGTTTTGCAAGGAAACGTTTATGTTACAAACAACGCTGTTTTAACAATCGAGCCTGGAACATTAATCATTGGTGACTTTGAAACTAAAGGAACATTGATAGTTACAAAAGGTGCACAACTTGTTGCTGATGGTTTAGAAACTGACCCAATTGTATTTACTTCAAACCGTAGCCAGAAAAAAGCTGGTGACTGGGGAGGAATTGTACTTCTTGGTGATGCGCCAATCAACAAATTTGGTAATGTTGGTTCTTACAACTTAGATCTTGATCCTACTCTTACTACTTATGGTGGTGACAATGCTGCAGGAAATTCAGGAATCTTAAGATATGTTAGAATTGAATTCGCTGGTAAAAAAGTTAAAGGATTTGATTCTTTCAACGGATTAACTGCTTGTGGTGTTGGAAACAAAACAATTCTTGAAAACGTTATGGTAAGCTACTCTGGTGGTGATTCATATGCTTTCTTTGGAGGTGATTTGAATGCTACAAAATTAGTTTCTTACAAATCAATCAACGACGATTACAAATTTACACAAGGTGTACAATGTCGTTTATACAACTCTTTAGCTGTTAGATCTTCTTACTTATCAAGTAACAAAGATGGTTCTCGTTGTATGGAAGTAAAAACATACGAAAAGAAAGCCGAAACAGACTTTACTAAAAAAACTACTTTAGTTGTTGCAACAAACATTACAATGCTTAATGATAGTGAAAACATCAATGCAGATATTCAAGCTGGTTTAGTAAAAGAAGCGATTTATATTGCTGAAACTGCTTCACTTGAGATGAAACGTACTGTAATCTCTGGATTTAATCCTGCTGTTTTATTAGATAGCAAAACTGAGATTAATGACGCAAACCTTAAAAAAATCAAATTTGAAGAAATGTATTTCAACCTTTGTAAAGGAAACATCTTTACTGAGTACAATTCTAACAATGAAGATTTAGAGGGCTGGTATGGAAACCCTGTGTTCTTTAACGTTATGGCACAAAGTGATAACAAAGAAACATTCATTGATATTTTCAATCCTAAGAAACCAGATTTCAGACTACAATTAGGAAAAATTACAGCATCTAGCGGAAACAGATAGATAAATAGATTTAGATTTTTATTTCAGAGCGTAAATTTTATTAATAAAGTCCCCAGACACAATTTATGTATCGTCTAAAACGGACTAAATAAAGATCAAAACATAATGGCCCCAATAAAAAAATATTTTATTTATACGATATTTTTGGTTTCGCCTATAACGTCATGTCTATACGCACAGAGCACAGTAAAGCCTACAGTTTCTGTTAACTCTAACTGCGAAACGACTACGTCTATTCTTAACCAAAAGAATGATATAGCTGATAAACGTATCAGCAAATTAGATAATTCTAATCAGTTTATAGCAGGGCTATCTATCCCCAGAGGTAGCCTTGCTGTGGCGGCTGATTTGAACGATCAGACGACTTCAGAATGTGAAGAAACATTATTGGCAGGTTCTTATTCAATTCTTGCAAAAGATATAATTGAGAACTATAAATATGATTTTTCTGAAACATTTATTGATATTTTATTTTTTGAAAATATAGATTTAGCCAGAAAACGCACTATATGATTCAAAAAATTACTTTAACTTTTACTAAAATTTTTCTTTTATTTAGCATATTATTCTTTGCTGAATCAAATTTATATGGTCAACCGCCAACGATTGTACCACAATCACTTTCTTTCCCAAGAATTTGCGCTGGTTTAATCGTTAACGGAGCGCCATTTAATGAATATAATGCTACTTTTAGTTATGTAAACTTCCCTGCAGGAACTACTTTTGAAGTACAACTTTCAGATGAATTAGGAAGCTTTACTACTCCTGTGAGTACTACAAAAATCTCGTTTGTAGATAACCCGGCTTTACAGCAACAGACTATAAAATTTGCTGTTCCAACTAATTTAAAAGGATCAGACACTCATAGTATTCGCATAATAAGTAGTCTTGCAACCGCATCTCCTAGTTCTAAGTTTAGAAACTCTCTAAATGTAACAGAATTTCCTGTTTACTACAGAACGTATGTTGAGTCTTTTACTATTAACGATAAAAGCTTGACAGCTTCTTTTTGTTCAGGTGGAAGTATGAGTCTTTCGGTTGATAATTCAACACCAACTTCACCATCTCCAAGAGATTTTTCAAATTTAAAATACAAATGGTTTAAAGATGATGTTGTAATTGCAGGACAAAGCGGTATAACGTTAACGGTTAATGCAGCTGGTGTTTATTATGCACAAATCGATTATGGAGGATGTCTTGATGAAAATTTTAGTTCAAACCGTGTTACTGTTACCAGTTCAAACTCTGGAGCTGCAGGTACAATTTCTTCAAGTTTAGGAAACCCTTTTTGTTCTAACGGAACGGGAACTGTGTTAACCGCGACTTCAGGAAATAGCTATGTTTGGAAAAAAGATGGTGTTGTTATCAACGGAGTAACAACACGCAGCTACACAACAAACGAATCAGGATTGTACACAGTTGATATTGACTTTGGTGGTTGTAAAGCAACAGGAAGTATCAACCTTAGCAGTAATGGTTTTAATGCCAGTATAGATGTTGATGTTGAAAATCCTATCACTATTGAAGAAGGTGAAACGATCAACGTTTCTGTAACTACTGATGCTACAACTCCAACTTTCGAATGGTACTTAAACGATAATCTTATTTCTGGTGCAACAACAGATACTTATGTGGTAGCCGTAAGAGGTAGATACAGAGTAAAAATTTCTCAGGCTTCGGGATGTATTGCTACAAAAGAATTTAATTTTAGAGTTACAGGAAAAGGGACTTCAACGGTTATTCCAAACATTGTTAATTTAAGTGGTTTAAGTCCATATTGGACCATTCCAGTGGGATATAGTTCAAAAGTTATGATTATAAGTTCGAACGGAGAAATGGTTCTGGATGTAGTCGATTATCAAGGCGATTGGCCAGATACCAAAATAGATTTTAAAAATGTCAATCCAGTATATTACTATGTTGTTAAAGGCACTGATGGTGAGAAAAAGGGATCAATAACTGTGATAAGATAATATGAAGAAAATTTTACTATTCATAACTTTATTTTACGGTTTTTCTAATTTACTCTATTCCCAGGACACTCCTGCGAATGGAGTTGTTTCGTTTTCGTTACCTATAAGAAATTCTTTAAAGTTTAATAGATATTTAATAAACCCGGCATTTAGTTTTGTTCGTGAACAAAATGCTTATTTAAGTTTTTATAATAAAAGACAATGGGTGCAGTTTGAGAACGCACCAAATACATATTTGTTTAATTATTCAGGTCGTTTTAGAGAAAATGAAGCTTTTGCTATTGGCTTATTCCAACAAAATTATGGTTTAATGACCGTTTTTGGTGGAGTTGCCAATTTTGCACATAACATCGTTTTAGAACAAGACAGTAATTTAACCTTTGGTTTAAACGTTGGAGCATACCAAAGTGGTTTAGACAAAGGGAAAATAATATCTGATGATGTCGATATTCGAAATATAGAATATGCATCAAATACAATGCTTACTTTAAATCCTGGTATTAACTACGGAACTGCTTTTCTTGATTTTGGAGCATCTGTAAACAACTTGATCCTTTACAATTTTGGATCAGGAGTTGTAAAAGATGATCCGGAAAGAGCTATCGAATTGCACGGAATGTATACGGGATATATTGATACCTATGGTTTTTTTGAACAAAGTAAATTTTCTGCAATTGTAAAAACAGAAATTAAAACAGAAAAAACAGTTATTTCTGGTCTTGCCATGATTTCAGTTCCAAAAGGAGTATGGGCACAGGCAGGATACAATACATTATATGGAATTTCAGCAGGATTTGGTCTTAATATTACACCAAGTATTGCTATTGAATATAATTATGAAAGAGGAATGGGGAACTTTACCAATTTGGGAGCTTCTCATGAATTTGCAATTGCTTACAAATTCAAAAACAGAAATTACTATTACGGTGATGACGAAGAAGGTTCGCTTATAGATCCTTCAAGACAAAAACCTGTACCAGCTAAACCAAAATCAGCAGCAACACAGGTTGATAGAGCTGATATTGCAGAAAAAAACAGATTAGCTGCTGAAGCTAAAGCTGCCGCAGATGCCGAAGCACAAAAAGCAAGATTAGCTGCCGCAGAAAAAGCGAAGGCCGATGCAGAAGCTAAACAAGCAAAACTATTAGCTGACAATAAAGCAAAAGTAGATGCTGCAGAAGCACAAAAATTAAAATTAGCCGCCGATGCTAAAGCCAAAGCCGATGCCGCAGCAGCTGCAAGAGCGCAAACAGCAACTACAAACAGAGCAGTTGCCGCTGAACAAAAAACACAATCGCAATTAGCTGCAGATAAAGCAAGAGCTGATGCTGAAGCACGAAGATTAAAATTAGTTGCAGATAATAAAGCAAGAGTAGATGCCGCTGCCGCTGCAAGAGCACAAGCAGCCGCAAACAAACCAGCAACAGCAACTCAAAAAACAGCAGCACAATTAGCTGCAGATAAATCAAGAGCAGATGCAGAAGCTGCGGCAAAAGCGAAACTTGCTGCGACTAATAATCCGGCAACAGCAACTCAAAAAACAGCAGCACAATTAGCTGCAGATAAATCAAAAGCAGATGCAGAAGCTGCCGCAAAAGCAAAACTAGCCGCTGCTAATAATCCGGCAACAGCGACTCAAAAAACAGCAGCACAATTGGCTGCAGATAAATCAAAAGCAGATGCAGAAGCTCTAAAATCAAAATTAGCAGCAGATGCAAAAGCTAAGGCGGATGCCGAAGCTACAAAAGCAAAAACAGGAACTACTGCCAAACCAGGAGAACCGCAAAAAACACAAGCAGAATTAGATGCTGATAAAGCGAAAGCCGATGCCGAAAATGCTGAAAAAGCAACATTAGCTGCTGCAAAAGCAAAAGCCGATGCCGAAGCACAACAAGCAAAATTAGCTGCTGATGCTAAAGCAAAAGCAGACGCTGGCGAAGCTAAACGTAAAGCGGATGCTAAAGCGAAAGCAGAAGCTGCAGATTTACAATCGATTTTAGCTGCCGATGCTAAAGCAAAAGCAGACTCTGATGCACTTCAGGCAAGGCTTGCTGCTGAAGCAAAAGCGAAAGCTGCTGCTGCTGCAAAAACTAAAACAAGTATTGATGCTGCCAACAAAGCTAAAGCTGCGGCAGACGCCAAAGCAAAAGCTGCAGAAAGTGCTGCATTGAAAGAAAAATTAGCTGCAGATGCTAAAGCAAAAGCGGATGCTGAAGCTAGACAAGCAAGAATAGCTGCTGATGCCAAAGCGAAAGCAGATGCTGAAGCTGCTGCAAAAGCAAAATTAGAAGCAGATGCCAAAGCGAAAGCTGATGCTGAAGCTCAACAAGCAAAACTAGCTGCTGATGCCAAAGCGAAAGCTGACGCAGACGCACTTCAGGCGAAACTTGCAGCCGATGCTAAAGTGAAAGCCGATGCAGAAGCACAACAAGCAAAACTTGCAGCAGATGCCAAAGCGAAAGCAGATGCAGAAGCGTTAAAAATAAAACTGGCTGCTGATGCCAAAGCGAAAGCCGATGCAGAAGCACAAAAAGCAAAATTAGCTGCCGATGCAAAAGCCAAAGCCGATGCAGAAGCGCAACAAGCGAAACTTGCAGCTGATGCCAAAGCGAAAGCGGATGCAGAAGCGTTAAAAATAAAATTAGCTGCTGATGCTAAAGCAAAAGCCGATGCAGAAGCACAACAAGCAAAACTAGCTGCCGATGCTAAAGCAAAAGCGGATGCAGAAGCGCAACAAGCGAAACTTGCAGCTGATGCCAAAGCGAAAGCGGATGCAGAGGCATTAAAAATAAAATTAGCTGCTGATGCTAAAGCAAAAGCCGATGCAGAAGCACAACAAGCAAAACTAGCTGCTGAAGCAAAAAAGAAAGCTGATACTGATGCTCAACAAGCAAAACTTGCAGCTGACGCTAAAGCGAAAGCAGATATGGTAGCCTTACAAGCACAACTGCTTGCAGATGCTAAAGTAAAAGCAGATGCAGAAGCTACAGCTAAAGCAATCGCAGAAGCAGAAGCTAAAAAAGCACAAGAAGCAGAGGCACAACAAGCAAAACTTGCAGCTGATGCCAAAACAAAAGCAGATGCAGAAGCATTAAAAATAAAATTAGCTGCTGACGCCAAAGCTAAAGCAGACGCAGAAGCACAACAAGCAAAACTTGCAGCTGACGCCAAAGCGAAAGCGGATGCAGAAGCTCAACAAGCAAAACTTGCAGCTGACGCCAAAGCGAAAGCAGATGCTGAAGCATTAAAAGTAAAATTAGCAGCTGACGCCAAAGCCAAAGCAGACGCAGAAGCTCAACAAGCTAAGTTAGCTGCCGATGCGAAAGCAAAAGCTGATGCAGAAGCACAACAAGCGAAACTTGCAGCTGACGCCAAAGCGAAAGCAGATGCTGAAGCATTAAAAGTAAAATTAGCTGCTGACGCCAAAGCCAAAGCAGACGCAGAAGCACAACAAGCAAAACTTGCAGCTGACGCCAAAGCGAAAGCAGATGCAGAAGCACAACAAGCGAAACTTGCAGCTGACGCCAAAGCGAAAGCAGATGCTGAAGCATTAAAAGTAAAATTAGCTGCTGACGCCAAAGCAAAAGCAGACGCAGAAGCTCAACAGGCAAAACTTGCAGCTGACGCCAAAGCGAAAGCGGATGCAGAAGCTCAACAAGCGAAACTTGCAGCAGATGCAAAAGCCAAAGCCGATGCAGAAGCATTAAAAATAAAATTAGCAGCTGATGCCAAAGCTAAAGCAGACGCAGAGGCTCAACAGGCAAAACTTGCAGCTGATGCCAAAGCGAAAGCGGATGCAGAAGCTCAACAAGCGAAATTAGCAGCTGATGCGAAAGCTAAAGCAGACGCAGAAGCTCAACAAGCAAAACTTGCAGCTGATGCCAAAGCCAAAGCAGATGCAGAAGCTCAACAAGCAAAACTTGCAGCGGATGCGAAAGCTAAAGCCGATGCAGAAGCATTAAAAGTAAAATTAGCAGCCGATGCCAAAGCGAAAGCAGATGCAGAAGCTCAACGAGCAAAACTTGCAGCAGACGCCAAAGCCAAAGCGGATGCAGAAGCTCAACAAGCAAAACTTGCAGCTGATGCGAAAGCTAAAGCTGATGCGGAAGCATTAAAAGTAAAATTAGCAGCTGATGCAAAAGCCAAAGCTGATGCAGAAGCTCAACAAGCGAAACTTGCAGCAGATGCTAAAGCTAAAGCAGACGCAGAAGCTCAACAAGCTAAACTTGCAGCGGATGCAAAAGCCAAAGCGGATGCAGAAGCATTAAAAGTAAAATTAGCAGCCGATGCCAAAGCGAAAGCAGATGCTGAAGTTCAACAAGCTAAGTTAGCTGCCGATGCTAAAGCGAAAGCAGACGCAGAAGCACAACAAGCAAAACTTGCAGCTGCTGCCAAAGCGAAAGCCGATGCTGAAGCTCTTCAGGCAAAACTTGCTGCAGATGCTAAAGCAAAAGCCGATGCTGAAGCTAATGCAAGAGCTAAAGCAGAAGAAGAAAACAGACAATTGCAATTAGCAGAAGAAGCTCAACAAGCAAAACTTGCAGCTGATAAAGCAAAAGCAGATGCAGATGCACTTGCTGCCGCAGCCTCAAAAGATGAGACGGCAAGAGCGATAGATAATCTGGCACTTTCATTAGAGGATTCAGGTAAAACGCAAAGTGATTTATTGACACAGTTTAATGCAACAGTTGCTAATAAACAAAAAGACCTGAATGATTTGAGAGAAGAAAATGACTTGAGTGAAAAAGGTATATATAAAGAGCCAAAGCCGTTTAAAAGCGTAGCCGCCGAAAACAGTCAGATGGAAGCTTTAAAATTACAATTGGCTGAAGCAAACAAAACTCAAAAAGATGAAATTGCAAGGATAACAAATTTATATAACGAGAGACTTAAAAAAGTTCCTAATAAAAATGATGCTTTAAACAGAGCTTATTTAGAAAAAATAAACCAGTTAAAAGCAGCTCAGTTAAAAATGGAATTGGATAGTGCAGCATTACTTGCGGATTTAGAGCGTATTAAAGCTGAAACTGAGATTGAGAAAAAACGTAGAATTAAACGTGCAGCATACGAAAATGATCAAGGAAGATATGAACAGGATTTGGCCGCTCTTAAACGTATAAAAGAAACTACAAAACCAAGTAGCAGACCTTTAACTGCAAGTGATTTTGATTTTGGTGAAGACCAATCGAATATGCAGATTATTAAGAATATTAAAAATGCTGAAAGTGGCTTTTATTTGATTATAGCAGTTCATAGCAGTGTTGAAAAAAGAGATGAATTCTTAACCAAAGCGGTAGCCGCGGGACGTACAGATGTGAACTTCTTTTATAATGTAACAACAAGTAAGTATTACATCTATTACGAAAAAGTCGACGGATTACCAGAAGCTCAAAAAGCAATGGAGTCTAAAGGAAAAGAGCCATATAACGGGAAAATGGCTATCGTAAAAGTTGAAAATTAATAAGTTTCTTAAATATTAAGGATATAAAATAAACATTTTAAAATGCTGAAATTTTGATCTCTAATGCCCCTTAGAGAAAAGAACAAAGCAAAAAAATAAGTACCATGAAAAAACCTACTATTCTAAAAATTGCATTATTATTTTTGTTGTTTTTACAATGTAATGTTGTCTCCTCACAAAATTTAAAGCCTTTTGTCAGAGAATTTGATAAACAGCTGAAAGGAGATATTCTTGTTATTGGAAATAATATTCTTAACAGGCAGGAAACTAACAGCAGAGGTCAAATTACCACTAGTCCGAATACTGCGTATAACGGAACTGGATTTAATGGTGATTTTGATATGCGTTATATCAATGTTGATAATGGCGCAACTCCCGGCATTTTCAGCTCCAGTACTGCAACCCTGACTGTGCCGAATAATCGTGCACCTGCAGATCCATGTTACAGAGTTGCTTATGCGGCTTTATATTGGTCAGCAACTTTAAAAGGAACTAACAGGGCTAACATTAATAAGGTAAAAATTAAGGTTCCTAATACTGCTAATAACACTTATCAGGATGTAACAGGAACTATTATACATGATATTACCACTTCAGCAGCTGGTATTAATCCTGATAATACACAAGCGTATGCCTGTTTTGCTGAAATTACAAATTTAATGAGTGCAGCAAATCCTAATGGTGCATATACAGTTGCGAATGTAATTTCAAGTGAAGGATCTAATGGAGGAACTGGTTTGTCTGCCGGATGGTCACTTTTTATTGTGTACGAAGATTCAAGTTTGCCTTCAAAAGCAATTTCTTCATTTAATGGTTTTACTGCCAGAGCTCAAGGTGGAGGACCAAATAATACGGTTATTAATGGTTTTACAACTATTCCTACTGGTCCGGTTCAGGCTAGATTTGCTTTTGCAGCTCTTGAAGGAGATTACGGTTATAGAGGAGATTATCTTCAAATAAACGGATCAACTATTACGCCGCCAACAAGACCTTTGCAAGGTGGTCAGAGTAACTTTTTTAATAGTTCGATAAATAGTTTAGGTGCTTCTTTTACAAATAGAGTCCCGAATAGTACGAATACTTTAGGTTTTGATACCGGTGTTATTGATATTGACCCTTCGGCGAAAATTATTAAAAACAATGATACCTCCGCTACCATAACTTTAGGAACCAACAGTGATATCTTTATATATTACTTTACGGCATTTTCTGTTGATATTATTGCGCCAAAAGTTGTATTAAAAAAAGCAGTAAAGGATATTAACAATGTTGACGCCAGTAATAAAAATGTTGTACTAGGTGAAGAGTTAAGATACGAGTTAAGCTTTCAAAATGAAGGAAACGATAATGCGACTACATTTACTATAGTCGATCAATTACCTGTTAATACTAATTTTAATTTCCCGGGAGATATTATTTCGTTACCTCCGGGAATGACAATTCCAACTACTGCGGCAGGTAATCAATATGTTACTTATAATGCCACAGCCAGAACATTAACATTTACAATTCCTAATTCTTATGTTACAGCAGTGCCAACAAGAGCACCTGAATCAACTATTAAATTTAGAGTTAAGGTAGTAGATGATTGTTCTAAATTGACAGATGCATGTTCTAATATTATTAAAAATAGTGCAGAGTCACATTATTTTGGCCAATTAGGAAGTACGACTACTGATTTTGGAGATAAAAGTTACTCTACAACAGCAGGTTGTAACCTTGTGCCACAATCTACTAACTTTTTAGTAGGTTTAGATGCTTGTAAAAACAGAAGACAAGAAATATGTACTACTAATATGGTAATTTCTGCTTCAGGCGGATATAAATCATATTCTTGGTCTACTAATGCATCTGGTACTCCGGTAATTGGTACAAATCAAACACTTACTATTACACAACCAGGAACTTATTATGTTTATAATACAGCTAATCCTCCTTGTATAGATTTACAGGAAACGATTACAGTAGTAGATGGTGGTGGAGTAAGAACAAACCCGGTAATACCATATGCTGATAATAAAGAAGCAGATGGTACTATTATTGGTTGTGAAATTGATGGTAAACCGCTACCTAAAATTTACTTATGTGGATCTAATGATTTCAGACTAATCAATGTATTCGTTACTAACGGAACCGTTGTTTGGCAAAAAACAAATTGTGTCCGCCCCCCAACTTTATCAGATCGTTGTGCTGACGAAAGTACTTCATGTACTTGGGTATCGGCAGGGCCAGACGGACCAACGTTTACTGCAAACACTGCGGGTTATTATAGAGTAACTATCAACGCAGGAGGTTGTAATAACACCTATTACTTTAATGTTTATAAAAGTGATGTTTCTGTTACCGTATCTAAGAAAGATAAACTGTGTTACAAAAGTGGTAACATTACGGTACAACAAATTAGCGGATACGAGTATAGCTTAACAAATTTATCAAACAATACTACTGGTGCTTACCAGGATAGTAATTCTTTTGAAATTTGGAACGCTGGTACTTATGTCGTTAATTACAGACTAAAAAACATTGCTAATACTTGTGTTTACAAAACACAACAAGTTATTATCAATGACTTAAATATTAACGCTAAAGTTGAAAATCCTAATGAGCAACCATTATGTTTTGGTTCTAACGGAAGTATTACAGTAAGTGCTTCAGCTGGATTTTCTAGTTATTATTTTGTCCTTTATGATGGAGCAACTATAATTGACCAGGTTGGACCGCTAACAGACAGAGTTCATACTTTTTCTGTTGCGCCAGGAAAATATTATGAAGTTGAAGTATATAGTGTAGATTCAGACGGTAAAAAAGATTGTACTGCCCGTGCTGGTAAATATATCAACAACCCTTCATCTGAAATTACTCCGGTTGTAACTACAATTACACCTTTAACAGCATGTAGCGACGGAAAATATAGAGTTAGTGCGACTGGTGGTACCGGACCATATTCTTATTTTGTAGATGGTTCTACACTATCTCAGGCTTATTCTGAAAATGATAATACAGAACAAAACAATATTATCATTGTAGCAACTACAGCAAAAACATATTCAATACGTGTTGTTGATTCAAATCTTTGTGAAAAAACAATCACTTTTACAGTTCCGAGCCTTCCAAAACCAACGTATACAGTTAATCATACTGATAGCGCTTGTTATAATAGTGGTGCTCAAATAAGTATAACGCTTGGTGCTGGCGGAGCGAATGGTTATACTATGGCTTATAGTATAAACAATGGAGGAACTTATCAGGCTAATCCGATATTCTCTAATTTACAGCCAGGTACTTATAAGGTTGTAGTAAAATACAGCATCACTTATCCAGTTCCATATTGGCCAAATACAGAAACTAAAGAATGTATTGATCCGGCTCAGACTGTAGTTATTAGTGGACCATCTGCTGCTTTAGTAGCATCTGCGGGAGTTGCAGAATTAGCAGGATGTACACTTTCTCAACAAGGAGGAAAATTAAGAATTAACAATGCACAAGGAGGAACTGCACCTTATCAATATAGTTTTGATAATGGAGCAACATGGCAGGCTTCTAATGAAAAAGATGTATTGCCAGGTCAGTATATTTTAAAAATTAGAGATTCTAAAGGTTGTGAGTACACTATTCCTTATGATATTATTTTAGATCAAAAACCAGCTGATCCAACGATTAAAGTTGAAGATCCTGTTTTTAATTGTAATGGAACTGCAACTAGTAAAGTAACCGTTACAAATGGTACTTCTACTAATTATACTTATGAATATTATTTAGACGGGGTTGCAAATACGCCTATTACGAATAATACATTTTTAAATGTTCCTTCGGGAAGTCATACTGTTTCAGTAAAATATAATGTATCGACCGTATCTACTTATAGTAATTTATTACAAGAAGATTTTGGTAAAGGTGGTTATACTACAACTCCTGGTATTAATCCTGCATATTGTTTTGAAGATGAATCTACACCGCACCCTGTAGGATTCCCATGTGGGGATTTTAATGATTACCAAATTAATGATGGTAAATATGCAGTTGCAAGTTCTATTAAAACAACTTTTGGAAATTCTTGGTTAGTCGCTAAAGACCACACAACGCCATCTGATCCATTAGGAAGATTTTTATGTGTAAACGTAGGAGGTTCTGCTGGTATTGGAGGTATTTTATACAGTAAACCTATTAAGGATGTTATTGTAAATCAACCTGTAATTATTTCGTTATGGGCTGAGAACTTAATTAGAAGTAGTTCAGGAGGGCTTGCCGATCCTAAGTTGACAATACAATTGGTTAATAATTTAAATGGAGTTGGTGGTACACAAACTATTGTTGCAACTACAGATACTACAAATCCATGGGTAGTTCCTAAATCAGATAAATGGGAATACAAAGAATTATCATTAAATCCAGGTGCTTATAACAATTTAAGTTTTGTTATTAGATCATACAGCAATGAATTTAATGGTAATGATGTTCTTTTAGATGATATCTGGGTTCGTCAGATACCAAAATCATGTATTGCTACAAAAGATTTCCCTATTGTTATTGATTCAAATAAAGCTTTTACAGCTTCAGTTACTGGATTTAAAGATGTTAAATGTCTTGGATCTAATGATGGAGAAATTACAATTGCAGCTGAAAACTTTAAACTTCCTTACGGATTTGATTATTCATTAGATAATGGTGCTACTTGGATTAACTCTAAAGTTTCACCAGTAACAGCTACAGGTTTAACTAGTAAAACATATAATATACAAGTACGTTACGATGCTTCTGCTTCAAGTTGTACAGTACCGTTAACACAAATAGTTAAATCTCCTACAGCAGTGACAGTTACTGCTACGGTAACTAAATTGCCAACATGTACTACTGGTGCAACTATTACTGCAGTTGGAGCAGGTGGAACACCGGCATACCAATACGAATTAAGACAATCGAATGGTACTACAGTAGTTACTGCTTTCCAAAGTTCAGGTGTTTTCACAAATGTTCCTGCTGGTACTTATACCGTAGTAACTCGTGATTCAAACGCTTGTTCTTCTCCGGCATCTGCTGTAATAACAATAAATCCATCAACTGCACCAACGGCATCATTGGCCGCTACTTCAGATTTATGTTATGATACTGTAAATCAATCTACACTTGTTGTAACAGCTACCGGAACAGGAACTTTAACGTATAGTTTAGACGGTCAGCCGGCTCAAACTTCAAATACGTTTACAAATGTTGGACCTGGTACTCACAATATTGTAGTAACAGACAGCAACAGTTGTACGGCTGCAATAAATAATATAGTAATTGCACCGGAACTAAAAGGTACAGCAGTAATTTCTAAAACATTAGATTGTACTCTTGCCACGCCAGATGCCACTATTACAGTAAATATTGCGGGAGGAAACAGTCCGTTTACTTATAAAGTAAAAATAGGCAGTGGAGCTTACGGATCAAGTAACCCTGTAACAGGAACATCTTTCGTGTATTCGGCAAGTACTGCAAATACGTATTCTTTTGAAATTACTGATGCTAAAGGTTGTACGAATGTTGTAACCGCTATAGTAAATCCTATTGTAAACCCAACTGTAACAGCAACGAAAGTTGACGCAACATGTAACGGAGCTTCAACAGGTTCTGTACAATTAGTTGGTGCCGGAGGATCAGGAGGATATACGTATTTATTCTATAATAACACAACTTCACCTGTGCCTACAACATTTGTAGCTCAGTCAAATTATACAGGTTTAGCTGCAGGAACTTATTCTTACCAGGTAATGGATAGTAAAGGTTGTAAATCTGCAGTTGGAACAATTACAATTGCTCAACCAACTACTTTAACAGCTACAGCTACTGCAACTGCATTTACATGTAATACATCAAATGTAAAACAATCAGCTACAGTTACAATTGCAGTTCCTACAACAGGAACGGCTCCATATGAATATAGTTTTGATGGAGGTACAACTTTTACGAGTACACGTACTTTATCTGTTACAGATAATGGTTCAAACCAAACTATTTCTTATGTAGTTAAAGATGCTCAAGGTTGTAAAACAGGAGTTCAGACTATTACTATTAATAGACTAAACCCACCAACAAATATCACATTTAGTGCTGCTGCAGTTACTTGTACAGCAACTACAACTACAGTTACAGCAACAGCAACTAATGGTGTTGGAACTATAACATATTCAATTACATCACCAGCAGCTTCTGTAGCTTCAAATACTACAGGTGTTTTTGCAGGATTAGCACCGGGAACTTATAATTTTAGAGCAACGGATGCTAGCGGATGTTATTTTGATAAACCATTTACAATCAGTGCTGTTACACCAATTTCTGTTGTTGCCAACAAAGACAGCGATGTATTGTGTAAAGGCGGTTCAACAGGTAAAGTAACATTTACAGTTTCAGGAAATGCAACAGTAGGAGCTTATACTTACACTTTGACACCTGCAGTTGGAACTATTACAAAATCTGGAAATACATTGACATTAGTGAATGTTGCTGCAGGAAGTTATAGTTTACAGGTTACAGACAGCGCTACAGGATGTACCAATACAGCAACGGTAACGGTTAATGAGCCGACAAATGCATTGACATTAACAGCAGTTGCAACAAATATTAGCTGTAACAATGGTATTGCCCAAATTACAGTTACACCAAACGGAGGTACACCAAATTATACTTATGCAGTTGTTGCAGCGGGAGCAACGGCTCCAACTGTTTTTGCAAGTGGAAACGTTCTTTCAGTAGATACTAATTCAGGAGCAAATTTAAACTGGGATGTTTATGTAAAAGATGCAAACGGTTGTACTACTCCAAGATTGGTTACAATTGCGAAGGATAATTTACCAACAGTTACGGCAGCAAATAGCAATCAGTGTACAGGTACAGGAAGTACGTTTGTAATTACTGCTACAGGTACAGGAAAAGCTCCATTAACCTATAGTGTTGACGGGACATCATTCCAAACCAGCAATGTATTTAATGTTCCAGCAGGAACTTATACCGTTACGGTAAAAGATGCAAACGGATG
>NZ_WMDQ01000006.1 GCF_009707955.1 Flavobacterium sp. LC2016-13
CGAACCCACGACCTGCTGATTACAAATCAGCTGCTCTAGCCAACTGAGCTACGCTGGCGACTCATTACGGGTGCAAAGATAAGCCTGTTTTTCGTTTTTCCAAAAAAAAATCAAACTTTTTACACTTTTTTTTGACTACAATTCGTTGATTTTAGTAATCAATTGATTTGCAGTTTCTTCCAATTCAACATTTATTTGTTTGAAATGTGCTTTTTTATTTTCAACGTTCTTTGCATTTACTTTTGTGATCAAAGTATCAAAAGCAGCGATAGCTTCATCGATCAAAGCATTCGTTTCCGGAGTTGGATTTCCTGATGTAGACATTTCAAATAAGTAAATTGCCTCAATAATATCTCCTAATACGAAATTGATATCTTTCTTTAAATTTTTAACGTTTGCCATTTTATTTTAATTTTAATTTGCGACTGCAAAAGTACATATAATCTTTTTATTAAGTGCTATGAAATGTAAATTTCTAAAATTGAAGCTTTTCCGTTCAAAATAAATGCATTTATCTCAGCCGGAACCAAAATTGTATCTCCTTTTATGTAGGTATTTTTAAAACCATCATATTCAATTTCAAAACTTCCTTCGATACACATATAAACTGTAAAAGAAGCTCCGGATTTTTTAACCTCAACTTTACTTTCTAACGGAATAAAATTAGTTGTGAAATACGGGCAATCAACAACTACGTTTGAAGTATTTGCTTTTGAATCGTATTTCTTCTGCGTTTCAACCTTATTATAGTTTATTGCATCTAGTGCTAAATCTACATGTAATTCTCTTTTGTTTCCTTGTGCATCTACACGATCAAAATCATATAAACGATACGTAATATCTGATGTTTGTTGAATTTCGGCAACAACCAAACCGGCACCAATAGCGTGAACTGTTCCTGTTTCTAAAAAGAAAACGTCTCCGGCTTTTGCTTTCACATCATCCAGAATAGAAACTAATGTATTATCATGTAAATGTTTCAGGTACTCTTCTTTACTTGAATTTTCTTTAAATCCAACAATAATACGTGAATCAGCATCAGCTTGGGTTACAAACCACATTTCGGTTTTACCAAATGAATTATGACGCTCTTTTGCTAATTTATCATTTGGATGAACTTGTATCGAAAGATCTTCTCTTGCATCAAGATATTTAAAAAGTAACGGAAATTGTTTTCCAAAACGTTTATAAACCTCAGTTCCTAAAATTTCATTTGGCGTTTCATCAATAAGTTCCATCAATGATTTTCCTTTCAAAACTCCATTTGCTACAACACTAACATCGCCTTCTACAGTCGATAATTCCCAGCTTTCTCCGGTAATTTTAGAAGTAATTGGTTTGTTAAGAATTGTTTTTAGTTTTTCTCCTCCCCAGATTCTGTCTTTTAAAATGGGTTCAAATTGCAAAGGGTACATTTTCGGTTTCATAAGTTTATTTTGGGCTAATATTTATTACTTCTTTATTTTAACTAATTTACGATACTAATTCTTTGATGATTCCTAATGCTTTCGGAATATGTTTCGCTGCATTCATACTATCAAAAATATAAATCACAACACCATTTCTGTCTATTATATAAGTTACCCTTCCTGGTAAAAGACCAAATAAATTATTTCGAACACCAAAAAGATGTCTTAATTTTTTATCCTGATCTGATAACAATATAAAAGGCAATTCATGTTTTTTGGCAAATTTATGATGCGATTTTACGCTATCGCTGCTAATACCGATAACCTCGGCACCTAAATCTTTAAAGTCTTCGTATTGATCTCTAAAGCTGCAAGCTTCAGTCGTACAACCCGGTGTATTATCCTTTGGATAAAAATAAATTACAAGTGGCTTTCGTCCTAAAATACTTTGGCTTTCAAAAACTTCTCCGTGACTATTCTTTGCAGTAAAATTCGGAACTATATCTCCTATTTTTAATGACATTTATTATTCTCCTTTATAAGTTACAAAATTGCGGTCCGTTTCATTCAAAACGATTTCTAAATCAAAATCAGGTTGAATTTTTTTTCTAATTTTATTCCATATCACAACAGCAATATTTTCTGCTGTTGGATTCAAATCCTGAAATTCCGGAACATCCAGATTCAGGTTTTTGTGATCAAACGGTATTTCTACTTCTTCACGTATAATATCCGCTAATACTTTCACATCTAAAACAAAACCAGTTTCCGGGTCAATTTTTCCTGTAACACTAACTGTTAAACCATAATTGTGACCATGAAAATTAGGATTATTACATTTTCCAAAAACAGCATCGTTTTTCTCAAATGTCCAATCCTTCCTATGCAATCGATGTGCAGCATTAAAATGTGCTTTTCTTGATATGGTTACTTTCATTAGGTTTTTGGTTAGTATGGTTAAATTTTATGGTCTTCTAAATAATGATAAAATTCATCAAAAATTATTTTAAACCAAACGGTGTAAATCTCGGGCTGTTTTTCAATATCTGCTTTAATATCTTCAATTTTCATCCATTTCCAATCCTCTACTTCATCTAAATTTATAGCCGGATTGTCGTTATAATACCCAATCATAACATGATCGAGTTCATGTTCAGTCAAACCATTATCAAAAGGCGCTTTATATATAAAATGAAACAACTCTTTCAACTCGGTTTTAAAACCCATTTCTTCAAAAAGCCTTCTGCTTCCCGCCTGGATATTTGTTTCTCCTTCGCGTTGATGACTGCAACAAGTATTAGTCCAGAGTAAAGGTGAATGATATTTTTGATGCGCACGTTGCTGTAACATGATTTCATTGTTACTATTTAAAATAAAAACTGAAAAAGCTCGATGTAAAAGCGCCTTTTCGTGTGCTTCTAATTTTGGCATTAAACCAATTTGCTCATCTTTTTGATTGACTAATATTACGTTTTCTTCTATCATAGGGCATTTTGAACAAACAAAAATACGAAAAAAGAAATGGCTTGAAAATCTTAGAAAAGATTGTGAAAAGTTTAACGAGACAACATTTTCGTAAGACATTAATATTGAAGGTTATAGTTTTGATAAATTATTTAAAAACCTTTTAAAATAAGGCATAAAAACTAAATTTGTTTATTTAACGTAAATAAGAAAAGTTAAATCATACTTAAAAAAAACTCAATTGTAAACTAGCCGACATTTCTAAACGAACTCTAGTCGTACCTTTGATATTCCAAAAATAAAGCCTCATGAAAATTATGAACACAAAATCCCAATTTTTTAGCCTTTGCTTCTTAATTCCGCTTTTTATTTTTCAAGCTTGCGGACAATCTTCAAAAAAACAAAATACCAAAACTGTTGCAATGGAAAACAAAATCAGTAAACCCGGAAATCCATATTATTCTAATACCGACACAACTAAACTAAATGTGAGTGATGCCGAATGGAAAAAAGTCCTTCCGGAAGATGTTTACGCTGTAATGCGCCAGGCCGATACCGAAAGACCTTTTACAGGAAAATATTGGAACACGGATGAAAAAGGAACTTATTATTGCGCTTCATGCGGAAACAAACTTTTTAGATCCGGAGCAAAATTTGCAAGCAGCTGCGGCTGGCCAAGTTTTTTTGAACAAGACAACAAAAAAAGTGTTGTTTATAAAAATGATGATTCACTTGGAATGGAAAGAATTGAAGCATTATGCGGACGCTGTGGCGGACATTTAGGTCATTTATTTGATGATGGTCCTGAACCAACCGGAAAACGCTATTGCATGAACTCGATTGCCCTTGATTTTATTCCTGATAACAAATAATATAACGATGAAAAACATAATTGCTATTTGCCTTTTTGCACTTTCTTTAAACGGATTTGCTCAGGCAAAAAAAACTTCAAATCTTGAAACCATTACATTAGGCGGAGGCTGCTATTGGTGCGTTGAAGCCGTTTATGAAAATTTAAACGGAGTAAAATCTGTTGTCTCTGGATTTTCCGGAGGAAAAGTTGCTGATCCTACGTACGAAGAAGTTTGCACAGGAAAAACCGGTCATGCCGAAGTAGTACAAATAACGTATGACAAAACGGTAACCGATATTAATGAAATTTTTCAGGTTTTCTTTACCGTTCACGATCCTACAACTTTAAACAGACAAGGTGCTGATGTTGGAACTCAATATCGTTCTGTGATTTTTTATAAAAACGAAGAGCAAAAAAAAGCTGCTCAAAGTATTATTGCCGAACTTAACAAAGCAAAAGTTTACGACAGCCCAATTGTAACTAAAGTCGAGCCTTTTACAAAGTTTTATGAAGCCGAAGATTATCATCAGGATTATTATGCAAACAACAAAAGTCAGCCTTATTGCAAAATGGTGATTCAGCCTAAAATAGAGAAATTCGAAAAAGTCTTTAAAAGCAAATTAAAAAAGAAATAATTATTAATTACATATAAGAGTTGCCGTCCATTTTCATGGACGGTTTTTTTATGTCTTTTTTTTTTGCCACGAATTACACTAATTTTCACGAATTAGCATTATAAGCATTCTGCAGAAAAAAAATTAGTGCAAATTCCTGTAATTCGTGGCAAACCCTTTTCCTAAAAATCAATGCATATTTTTTGTAATTTGCATCGACCAAAAAACCAAAATTTATCATCAAAAAAAAATCAAAAAATGAAACGATTGTTGTTCCTTTTTATCTTTTTAATTACTATCAACCAAGCACATTCACAAGAAAATCTACCAACAGATTATTTATCAAAAGAATTCCATAAAGGACGAAGAGAAGCTTTCAGGGCATTAATGCCGGCAAATTCAGTAGCTGTAGTTTTTTCATATCCTGAAAGAGTTTTTTCAAGAGATATCAATTACAATTATCACGCAAATCCTGATATGTATTACCTAACAGGATATAAAGAACCTGATGCTGTTTTATTTATTTTTAAAGATGCACAAACAAATGGCGAAACTGAATTGTTTTTTGTCAGAGAAAAAAATGCAAATCGCG
The DNA here is from genome assembly GCF_009707955.1 of Flavobacterium sp. LC2016-13. Classification (GTDB taxonomy): domain Bacteria; phylum Bacteroidota; class Bacteroidia; order Flavobacteriales; family Flavobacteriaceae; genus Flavobacterium. The sequence continues at coordinate 4,933 of NZ_WMDQ01000006.1, forward strand.
AAATGTGGACGGGAAGACGTTTAGGAATTGACGAAGCAAAATCTAAATTAGGAATTTCGACTGTTTATAACGGGAAAGATTTCAAGGATTTTGTCATTGATTTTAAAAAATTCGATAAAATCATTTACGATAAAATTCCAACCGATATTGGCAATAACAAAAGTGGTTTTGATCTTTTTGGCCTGCTTGAAAGTTTTAAAACGAAAGCTGAAATCACAAAAGAAGATGAACTTTCATTAGAGCTTTTCAGAACGATCACCAATTCACTTAGAGAAATAAAAACACCTGAGGAAATGGTTTTGATGCGCAAAACCGTAAAACTTTCCTGTATTGCACATAATGAGGTAATGAAAGCCGTTGGGCCTGATATGAGCGAAAATGAAGCTGACGGAATTCACGCTTACATTCACAGAAGATATGGCGCAGAAGACGAAGGTTATCCGCCAATTGTTGGCGCCGGAGCTAACGGATGTATTTTACATTACGGAGAAAACAACAGTACAAAAATCGACAATCAATTATTATTGATGGATGTTGGTTCAGAATATCACGGTTATTCTGCAGACGTTACCAGAACAATTCCGGCAAACGGAAAGTTTACTGCAGAACAAAAAGCCATTTATCAATTGGTTTATGATGCGCAGGAAGCCGTTTTTAAAATTTGTAAAGAAGGAACTCCCCTTGCAGATTTAAACAATAAAGCAAAAGAAGTTTTAGCTGCCGGTTTAATAAAATTAGGAATCATCACAGACCCAAAAGATGTAAAACTTTATTATCCACACGGTTGCTCGCACTTTCTTGGTTTAGATGTTCACGATAAAGGAAACTACAGCGGCCCAACAAGTCTTTTAAAAGAAAATATGGTAATTACTGTTGAACCGGGAATTTATATTCCGGCAAATAGCAAATGCGATAAAAAATGGTGGAATATTGGTGTTCGTATCGAAGATGATATTGCTATTAAAAAAGATTCATACGAAAATCTATCTGCTGATGCGCCAAGAAAATGGGATGAAATCGAAAAACTGGCTGCTCAAAAAAGCACTTTCAACGAAATGAAACTTCCTAAAATATAATTATTTTTTTCGCCACGAATTTCACGAATTAATTAGTGTAGATTCGTGAAATTCGTGGCAAAAAAACCAAAACCTCGTTTTATCTGAAGCGAGGTTTTTTTATGCATTTTTAAGACAAGGTTTTTAAAACTTAACCTGAATTTTCACGTACTTTGTATTCCTAAAAATATAAAAAAATGAAAGCACTTACCTTCTCTTCTTTCGGAGATTCAGATGTTTTAGAATATATCGAAATTCCGAACCCGAAATTAAAAAACGATGAAATTTTGGTCGAAATGAAAGCCATCGGATTAAATTTTGCCGATGTTTACAGACGAAAGGGAAATTATCATTTAAAAGGAAATCCACCTTTTATAGCCGGTTACGAAGGTGCCGGAATAGTTGTCGATGCCAATAATAATTCGGAATATAAAATTGGAGATCGTGTGGCTTTCGCCGATGCTCCTTTTGCAAATGCAGAATTGATTGCCGTTAACGTAGATCATGTTTTGCCGTTGCCGGAAGCCATTTCGTTTGAAACCGCAGCTTCTATATTATTGCAAGGTTTAACGGCGCATTATTTGGCGACCGACAGTCATAAAACTCAAAAAGGCGAAACAGTATTAATTCATGCTGTTGCTGGCGGAGTTGGGCAAATTTTAACTCAAATAAGCAAATTTTTAGGTGCAAATGTTATTGGCTTGACTTCCTCTTCAGACAAAGCAAAAGTTGCATATGAACAAGGAGCAGATCACGTTTTTCTATATAACGAAGATTGGAAATCGGATATTTTTAAAACAGTTCCTAAAGGTGTTGATGCTGTTTACGACAGTATCGGAAGCACATTAAAAGACAGTTTTGAAGTAACAAAAGAATGCGGTCAAGTTGTTTTCTTCGGAATGGCTGGCGGTGATCCTGAATTTGTAGATCCAAGAATGCTTATGGATGGCTCTAAAACATTAACCGGAGGCGATTTATGGAGTTATTTAAATTCTAAAGAAGAAAGAATTAAAAGAGCCAATCAATTATTTAACTGGATTATTGAAGGAAAAATAAAACTTTCAGAACCAACTTCTTTCAAATTATCAGAAGGAAAACTGGCGCATGATTATTTGGAAAGCAGAAAAAGTACCGGGAAAATTATCCTGATTCCGTAAATAATAATATGGGCGTGCCACCAATATAAAAAGAGGCTGACTATTGCAAACGCTTAGTCGCCCCTTTTTATATTGCTGTCGGGCTTTCGCTGCTACTTTGGTAGCTTAGCTCTATCCCTCACGCAGAGAACAGTTTTCAGTCTCAGCTTTCAGTTTTCACCATAATCTTGTCATCCCGAGGAACGAGGGATCACACTAGAAACTCCGCAAGCCAAATCGTCAATCTTTGTAGAGCTACTTGCAGAGATTTCTCGTTCCTCGAAATGACAAACTGAAACTGAATATCCTACAGCTGATTAACTTCAATCTTCGTTAATTCAGACAATTGTAAAATCCTGCCGACATCATCTTTATTAGCCACAAAAAACAAATAATTATCTCCTTGTGTATCATACGTCATTAATTCCAAATCTAATTTTTCTAAAGCAGTTTGAATATACGGAAACAAATCATGGCTATACGTTTCTTCGGGATATTCGAAATTGAGATCATGACCAATCATTTCTGAAATGAAATATTCAGCATTTTCAGCATCAAATTTCCAGTCACTGTTCCAGCAATCTATACTTTCAAAAAATGCCCAATGTCCTTCAACTTTAGCGTGATACTCTTTTGTTTCTTTTTGAAAATCCTTAAAAAGCTTTTTAGATTGTTTTTTTAGCAGTTTTTCTTCTGCATTTCCTCTTGAAACTAAATTGATAAACTCTTCAAAAGTTTCTACTGTAACTTCTTCAGCTTCTATTAGATTTTCCTGAGAAGGAAGTTCAATACTTTCCGGAATCTCAATATTCAAATACTGACAAATTCCCTGCAAAACAATTTTAAAATCTTTAATTCCAATTTCCTGAGTTTCATTTTCAGGATTATTAATATCCAACGCTTTAGAATCTAATAATCCTTTTGTGTAATCAAAAAAATGTCCGCTGGAATATAAAATTTTAAAATTGTTTGTTTCCAAACTATTTGTACTGCAAAAAAAGATTATGAAATTATTCAGCACATATTTAAAATGCTTTTTCATCTCCGTGCTCGGATCTGAATAAAACTGAAAATGTATAAAATCGTATTCTAATTCCTGTTGCATTACTTCATCAGTAAGAACTCCAATATCAATTTTTTTATACAATTCATTTAAAACTTCATAAGCATTTTTAAAACCCGCCTTTTCAATTTCCGCCTTTCCTTCTTCATGATCTAATGAAGTTGGAAATGTGAATAAATTAACCACAACAGAATCACGGATTCCTTTCATTTTAAATTCAATATTATCTGATTCATGATACAGATAAGCATAAATTGAATCGATAACATCAAAAGAAATAATAGATTCAGGGTCGTTATTTCGACCAAACAAATTAGAAAAGAAGTTTTTCATTGGCGTATACTATAAGATTATTTTTTATAATAAATATAAGATATTCCAATAAATAAAAAATCTGATTCAGGTATTATTTCAAAGTTTCCGCAATCATTAAAGCACATTTTTCGCCATCAATTGCAGCAGAAATAATTCCGCCTGCATATCCTGCTCCTTCTCCACACGGATATAAACCTTTTATTTGTAAATGCTCATAAGTTATAGGATCTCTGGGAATTCTAACTGGTGATGAAGTCCTGCTTTCCGGCGCATGCAAAATCGCTTCGTTGGTTAAATAACCGCGCATTGATTTCCCGAATTCCTTAAAACCTTCACGTAAAATCTGCGATAAAAATCCAGGAAAAACCTGTCCCATTTCTACCGAAGTTGTTCCGGGAACATACGATGTTTTCGGAATATCTGCTGAAACTTTATTTTGAGTAAAATCGATCATTCGCTGTGCAGGAACTTTTTGAGTTTCTCCTGCCAAATGCCATGCTTTTTGCTCAATGCTTTTTTGAAATTCCATTCCGGCCAAAGCACCAAATTTTGCAAAAGGTTTAAAATCTTCCAATTTCAATTCAATTACAATTCCCGAATTTGCCGTTGCCTGATCGCGTTTAGATGGCGACCAACCGTTTGTAACTACTTCGCCTGGACTTGTTGCACAAGGTGCAATTACACCACCCGGACACATACAAAATGAGTACATTCCGCGGCCGTTGACTTGTTTTACAATCGAATAGGGCGCCGGAGGTAAATGTTCTCCGCGGTAATCACAACTGTATTGAATACTGTCAATTAATTCCTGCGAATGCTCTGCACGAACTCCTAAAGCAAAAGGCTTGGCTTCGATAAAGATTTTCTTTTTATCTAATAATTCAAAAATATCTCGTGCCGAATGTCCGGTCGCTAAGATTAATTTATTCGCAAGAATCTTGTCTCCGTTTTGGGTTACAATTCCTTCAACTTCATTATTTTTTACAAGAATGTCAGTTACACGCGTATCAAATAAAACCTGACCACCAAACTCGATGATTTTATTTCGAATGTCTTCAATGATTTTAGGTAATTTATTTGTTCCGATATGCGGATGCGCTTCAACCAAAATATCTTCTGATGCTCCAAAAGCTACAAGAAGCTCTAAAATTCTGGTAACATCGCCACGTTTTTTAGAACGTGTATATAATTTCCCGTCAGAATATGTTCCTGCTCCTCCTTCTCCAAAACAATAATTAGAATCTTCGTTTACCAAATGATCAACGTTAATTGCTTTTAAGTCACGTCGGCGTCCGCGAACATCTTTTCCACGTTCGATTACAATTGGCTTTAAACCTAATTCTATTAATTGCAAAGCTGCAAAAAGTCCTGCCGGGCCAGCGCCAACAACAATTACTTCCTGAGCCGAAGAAACATCCTTATATATAGGTAGCTCTATTTTAGTTTCTGCAAATGCTTCTCCCTGCAAATAAATAAGCACTTTTAGGTTGATTTTTATTGCTTTTTGGCGTGCATCAATAGAGCGTTTTAGAATCGAAACGTGTTGAATTTCTTTTGGAGAAACTTTTATTTGTTTAGACAAATAGTCTTTTAGCAACAATTCGTTTGCGGCTATTTCTGGAGTTACCTGAAGTAAAAGTTCTCTTGGCATTGTATCTTATTTATTCTATTAGCTTTTCTGTCTATGAAAAGAACATGCAAAAATAACATTTTGAAATGAGATTATATCTCTACTATAAAATTTGCACGCAGATTTACGCAGATATAAGCAGATTTTACATTTATCTGTGCGTATTTTTTAGCCACAGATTAAATGGATTAAAAAGATTTGCTTCAAGAACAGTTAGACGCACTGCACTACGTCTCTACAAAAAAACTCAGAACCTCAAAACCTTTTTTTTCAAACTAACCTTTGTACCTTTGCCACTCAGAACCTTTGCACCTCAAAAAAAATGTCTAGAAAAATAAAATTGATTTGGGATTTTCGTGGCCCAGCTTCTGCAAAAACAGCAGAACATCATGAAATTCACTTAAAAGAATATATCGCAATAGAAAAGCTTCCATTGAATATTACAGGATTTACAATTATAAACGAAATGTTGGCAATTGCTTTTATGGTTGTTACCGATGAAAACATGATTCAGGTAAGAGATGCTTTGAAACCGCATCGTGGGGAAGTTTATACAGAATAAAATTCTAATAAAAAATTCCAAATTCCAAGCTATTATAGCCATTGAAATTTGGAATTTTTTATTTTACAGCAATTAGAAACTAATTTTATAATCGCTAAAGGTGTAGGTCTCATTTTTTTCTCCTGAAAGTTTTATGCTTTTAAATTCTACAACTTCATCATTCTTCATTTCATAACTATACACTTCTGGATCTTTTGCATTAGAAGAAAGTTCATAAAACTTTCCTTTTTCTGTCCACCATTTCCCTTTTTCGGTAAAAGTTTCTATTTGACAATCTTCTTTTGTGGTAAACATAATTACATATGTTCCGTTTTCAAATCTTTGCTGTATCCAGTGTTTTTCAACCCCTTCAATCTGTTTTTCAACTTCAAAACCTTTCCAGAGTCCAATTAATTTAGAATCTTGTTCTTTATTTTCTGTCGAAAAACCAAAAATCAACATTGTCAATACTAAAAAGCCTAATGATGTGAATACTAATGATGTTTTTTTCATAATAATTAGTTCAAGGGAATTTCAATTGTTTTTATATAATCATTTGAAAAAATAAATATAAAAGACTCTACCTCTTTATCAGCCTTGTAATCAGCTTCTTTCTGTTTTAAATATTTATTTTCTTTTTTATTACTATTTGAATTTTCAACTGCCAATTGATTTAAAAGCTTATCACTTTCAGCCGTCATTCCTTTAAATTCTTTTGCCTTTTGTTTGTATTCGTCAGTCTTTTTATAGTATTTAAAATATTTCTTTTTAAAATCCATAAATTCTTCAGCGGTTAATTTTTTAGATTTTACGTTTACTCCATTTTTTAATTCTATCAACGTATAATTTTCAAATATAGAACTATATCCCATATGAACATACTGCAGCATTTTTCCCGAAGGACAAATTAGAAGACCCGAATAAAAGTTACATTCAAAATTTTTATTCTCACCAAAAACTTCCTTGTAAATTGAGGTCAAAAAATAATCATCATTTCCCTTATAATCTTCTTTGTAAATATTCTCTACAACCAATTTTCCATCCAAAAACTGGAAATAAGCAATATAACCTCTCCAGTTTCCACTCGAGACCATAGTACTTAAATTTTTAGGTATTGGATGTAAATCAAAATATTCCTGTAAAGGATTTGACTGAATTGACAACGTATCTTTTCCGACTATCAAATAGTCTGGAGTTTGAGCTGTCGCAAATAATTTAGTTGAAATTAAAAAAACAAAAAGACAATAAAATTTTATAAATCCCATAAAAGCAATTTAATTCGCTACTTCACTAATAAACTTTATACGCATCAATCGCAATTCATCAATATCGTAGTCGCCATCGAATTCTTTTAGTGCGTCTTCGATTTTATCTGATTCTGATTCCATGAAGTAATCGTGAATTTCTTCTTGTTGATCGTCGTCAAGCATATCATCAACCCAATATTTGATATTTAGTTTGGTTCCAGAATATACAATTTGCTCCATTTCTTTAATAAGGGCATCCATTGTAAGTCCTTTCGCGGAAGCAATATCATTTAGTGATAATTTTCGATCTATATTTTGAATGATATATAATTTATTGGCAGAATTTACTCCGGTAGATTTTACCACTAAATCGTCTGGACGAATAATATCATTATCTTCAACATAACGGTTAATTAAGGTAACAAAGTCTCCACCGTATTTTTTGGCTTTTCCTTCACCAACACCGTGAATGTTGTATAATTCTGTTAAACTAATCGGATATTTTAAAGCCATGTCTTCAAGAGAAGGATCCTGAAAAACTACAAATGGAGGAACTCCCAGTTTTTTGGCTACTTTTTTACGCAACTCACGCAACATTCCCATTAAAACTTCATCAGCAGTTCCTGATGATTTTGCTGCTGTTACGATTGCTTCGTCTTCAGATTCGTTATATTCATGATCTTCAGACATCATAAATGAAACCGGACTTTTAATAAAATCCAATCCTTCCTGAGTGATTTTTATAATTCCGTAAGTTTCAATATCTTTTGATAGATAGCCCGTAACTAAAACTTGTCGTAGCAAAGCCATCCAATATTTTTCGTCATGACCAGAACCTGCACCAAAATAAGGCTGTGTATCTGTTTTATGCGCTTTAATTACAGCGTTTATTCTACCTATTAAAGTAAAGACAATTTCTTTTGATTTGTAGATATGCTTGGTATCGCGAACAATCTCTAACAATTTAACGACTTGTTCTTTCGCTTCAATTTTATTTTTAGGATTACGAACGTTGTCATCCATATCTGCTCCTTCGCCTGTTTCACTGTCAAATTCTTCACCAAAATAATGCAGTAAAAACTTTCTTCTTGACATTGATGTTTCGGCATAAGCCACAACTTCCTGTAATAATGCAAAACCAATTTCCTGTTCAGCAACGGGTTTTCCAGACATGAATTTCTCCAGCTTTTCTACATCTTTATAAGAGTAATAGGCTAAACAATGTCCTTCTCCTCCATCACGACCTGCACGACCGGTTTCCTGATAATAACTTTCTAATGATTTTGGAATATCATGGTGAATTACAAAACGAACATCGGGTTTGTCAATTCCCATTCCAAATGCGATTGTTGCAACTACAACATCTACATCTTCCATCAAAAACATATCCTGATGTTTGGCTCTAGTTTTTGCATCTAAACCTGCGTGATACGGCACGGCACTAATTCCGTTAACCTGTAAAACTTCGGCAATCGATTCTACTTTTTTACGGCTCAAACAGTAAATAATTCCTGATTTGCCTTTATGTTGTTTGATGAACCGAATAATATCCGATTCTATATTTTTAGTTTTTGTACGAACTTCGTAATATAAATTAGGTCTGTTGAATGATGCTTTAAAAGTAGTTGCATCAGACATATCCAGGTTTTTAAGAATATCTTCCTGAACTTTTGGTGTTGCGGTTGCAGTAAGTCCTATAATAGGTACCTGACCCAATTGTTTGATTATATTTTTTAGGTTTCGGTATTCCGGCCTAAAATCATGTCCCCATTCTGAGATACAATGTGCTTCATCAATAGCCACAAACGAAATAGGCACACTTTGCAAAAATGCTACATATTCTTCTTTTGTTAAAGACTCTGGTGCTACATACAAAAGTTTTGTTAAGCCGGAAGTTATGTCTTTTTTTACTTGTGCAATCTCAGTTTTTGTGAGTGAGGAATTTAATACGTGCGCAATTCCGTTTTCTGAAGAAAGGCTTCGAATAGCATCAACCTGATTTTTCATCAAAGCAATTAAAGGAGAAACAACAATAGCTGTTCCGTCCTGAATTAAAGCGGGTAATTGATAACAAAGAGACTTTCCACCGCCTGTAGGCATAATTACAAATGTATTCTCTTTACCTAATATACTTGTAATGACTTGCTCCTGCAAGCCTTTAAATTGGCTAAAGCCGAAATACTTCTTTAATTCCTTGTGTATTTCAATTTCGTTTGAATTCATTCTTTATATTAATGGATATTTTGTATAAATTTGCAACACATAAAGATACAACTTTCTTTTATACATACAAATTTTAAATATCCTGTTTTGATTACAAAAGAAAATATATTGGCGATCGCCAAAAAAACAATACTCTCTGAAAGTGAAGCAATTACAAAGCTAATTGATTTTCTGGACGAAAATTTCTACGAAGCAACCCAACGTATTTACGAAACTAAAGGCCGATTGATCGTTACAGGCATCGGAAAAAGCGCCATTATTGCTCAAAAAATGGTAGCCACTTTTAACTCAACCGGAACGCCATCTATGTTCCTGCATGCTTCAGAAGCCATTCACGGTGATTTAGGCATGATTCAGAAAGAAGATATCATTATTTGCATTTCAAAAAGTGGTAATAGTCCTGAAATCAAAGTTTTAGTTCCTTTATTAAAACGTTTCGGAAATATTCTGATTGCTATTACAGGAAATATAACTTCATCTTTGGCAAAAGGTTCTGATTATGTTTTGAACACTACAGTCGATATGGAAGCTTGTCCTATCAACTTGGCACCAACAAACAGTACAACGGCTCAACTTGTAATGGGTGACGCTCTTGCAGTTTGCCTTATGGAAATGCGCGATTTTAAACCAGAAGATTTTGCGGTTTATCACCCGGGCGGAGCTTTAGGTAAAAAATTATTGCTTCGTGTAAAAGACATGATTGAACATTCGTTAAAACCTCAAGTTACTCCGGAAACTTCGGTTAAAAAGGTGATTTTTGAAATCTCAGAAAAAAGATTAGGTGTAACAGCCGTTATCGAAAATGATAAAATTATCGGAATTATTACTGACGGAGACATCCGAAGAATGCTAAATGACGTAGATACTATTGCTGACTTAACTGCAAAAGATATTATGTCAAGAAATCCTAAATTAGTATCTTCGGAAACCATGGCGGTAGATGCTCTGAATATTTTAGAAGATTTTTCGATAACACAGCTAATTGTTGCTGACAATGGCGAGTACAAAGGAGTATTACATTTACATGACATTTTAAAAGAAGGAATCGTATAATGGCAAAAAAAAACCTTGGCGAGATGTCATTTTTAGACCATCTTGAAGAATTAAGATGGTTATTAGTTAGAAGTACAATTGCCATCATGATAATGGCTTTTGTTACCTATTTTATTAGTGATTATTTATTTGATCAAATTATTTTAGGCCCCATAAGACCAACATTTTTTACTTACGTTTGGTTTTGTGACTTATCACATCAATTAGGATTTGCTGACAGTATTTGTATTACCGAACTGAATTTCATTATTCAGAATACGGAAATGGAAGGACAAGTAAATATTTTTGTCTGGATGTGTCTTTTGGCTGGTTTTATTTTGAGTTTTCCTTATATTTTATGGGAACTTTGGAAATTTATTAGCCCGGCTTTGTATGAGAAAGAAAGAAAAAATGCGAGAGTATTTATTTTCACTTCTTCCCTTTTATTCTTCTTAGGTGTATTATTTGGTTATTTTATTGTAATTCCGATGTCTGTAAATTTCGTTGCGACTTTCTCTGTGAGTGATGTTGTAAAAAATCAATTTACATTAGAATCTTATATGGGAATGGTAAAAACGAGTGTTCTTGCCAGCGGATTATTTTTCGAATTGCCTATTATTATTTATTTCTTAACAAAATTAGGATTAGTAACTCCTGAGTTTTTAAGAAAATATTGGAAATATGCCGTTGTATTAATCCTGATTATTGCTGCAATTGTTACGCCTCCGGATGTTGTGAGTCAAACTATTGTTGCGATACCAATGTTGATTATATATGAAGTAAGTATCCTGATTTCGAGGATTGTTTATAAAAATAAATTAAAAGATAATGTCTGATATCATTCAAGAATTTAACGACTATCGTTCTAAAATGAACGAAAAATTATTGGCTGACAACAATAAAATTGTAAAGCGAATTTTTAATCTTGACACTAACGCTTATGCTGCCGGAGCTCTTGATGTAAAAACAAAAGAACTTTTAGGATTGGTCGCTTCTGCGGTTTTACGTTGCGATGATTGCGTAAAATACCATTTAGAAACCAGCCATAAAGAAGGTGTTACCAAAGAAGAAATGATGGAAGCAATGGGAATTGCAACTCTTGTTGGAGGAACAATTGTTATTCCTCATTTAAGAAGAGCTTACGAATTCTGGGAAGCTTTAGAAGAATCTGAAACTAAATAATTGTTAATAGGTTTATTTGTTGAATCGTTTATTCGTTTATTTGCAACGACTAAACGATTTATCGATTAAACAACTAAACAGTTAAACGATTAAAATTAAAAAATGAAATTAAGAGCCGATAATTTAATCAAAACTTATAAAGGACGCAGCGTTGTAAAAGGAATTTCTGTTGAAGTAAATCAAGGGGAAATCGTTGGACTTTTGGGACCAAACGGTGCCGGAAAAACAACTTCATTTTACATGATTGTTGGACTGGTAAAACCAAATCAGGGAAATATTTATCTTGATGATTTGAATATTACTGATTATCCGATGTACAAACGTGCTCAACAAGGAATCGGTTATTTGGCTCAGGAAGCTTCGGTATTTAGAAAATTAAGTATTGAAGATAATATCTTAAGCGTTTTACAATTGACCAAACTTTCTAAAGAGGCACAAATTGCAAAAATGGAGAGTTTAATTGAAGAATTTAGTTTAGAACATATTCGTACTAACCGAGGCGATTTACTTTCAGGAGGAGAACGCCGTCGTACCGAAATTGCACGTGCTTTGGCAACTGATCCAAAATTTATTTTACTGGATGAGCCTTTTGCCGGAGTTGACCCGGTTGCAGTTGAGGATATCCAGAGAATTGTTGCGCAATTAAAAAACAAAAACATCGGAATTCTAATTACGGATCACAACGTTCAGGAAACATTAGCAATTACCGATAAAACATACTTAATGTTTGAAGGTGGAATCCTAAAAGCGGGAATTCCTGAAGAATTGGTTGAAGATGAAATGGTTCGCCGTGTTTATCTTGGACAAAACTTCGAACTTCGTAAAAAGAAACTTGAGTTTTAAAAAAGTATTCAGTTTTCAGTCGCAGTTTTCCGTTTTTGACTGCGACTAAAAACTTTTTAAAGATATGAATTCAGAAAAACCAACTCAGGAAGATTACGACAATTGGCACAAAGATCCAAACAATTGGTATTTGCTCTGTTTTTATTATAATCCAAAAGACAAAAGATTATTTCCCCCTAAGAGAATACCATCCATGGGTAATACGATTAATTTCGCCAATCCTTTTTCTACTTTTATTATTTTAGCGATACTGTCAATAGCTGTTCTCGGATTATTATCCAGATAAACAGCATATCAGTTAAACTGAAAATTACTCAACAGTAATAAATTGCAATTGTTCTAAATCGCCGTTGTAGATATTCACATCAACACGATGTTCAACTCCTGGCAATGATGCTTTTTCTGTAAACTGCCAAAAAAGCCAGTCATCTTCAATTTTTTCTCTGTAGAAATTGTAGTTGGCAATCCAAAACAAATATTCTCCAAATTCTTCTTTTAAGAAATCACTGTAATAGCGTTCTCCCGTATAAATTATCGGACGAACCTGATAATGCGCTTCTACTTTAGTCAACCATCTTTTTAAGCCTTTTTTCAAACTATCTAAAGATTGGTTTTTGGGTAATTTCTCAATATCTAAAACCGGAGGCAAATCGCCTTTTTGCAATTTTACTGTTTTAATAAAAAGATTGGCTTGTTCTATTGAATTTTCGTTTGGACGATAATAATGATACGCGCCACGCATAATTTTATTTTCTTTTGCGCCTTCCCAATTATGTTTAAACTGTCTGTCGACTCTGTCATTTCCGGCCGTTGCGCGAATAAAAACAAATTTTACAGGATATTTTTCTTCAAGGATCTCAACGTCATCCCAATCGACAGTTCCCTGAAATTCAGAAACGTCGATTCCAATCACTTTTCCTTTGTGATTTTCCAGAACCTGAATGTTTCGCACATCCGAAAGATGTTTATCAACTTCATCCTCTTCTAAAACCTTTCCTGATTTAAAACCAAGATAAAAAGCTAATCCGGCGCGATAATGATAAATAGTCGCAAGCAAAACCAAGGCTAAAAAAGAAAATACAATAAAGCGAATCACTCTGCTAAAAACAGACCGTGTTGGTTGAGATTTTCGGGAATAAGAAGTTCGTCGTGTCGTTTTTCTTGCCATTCGAATAAAACTACTTTTTCAGAAACAGATTATTTACGATCGAAAGCAATACGTAAAAAATGATGATTAAAGGAATTGCAATGTAATGAAGCAATACTACCAATACGATAGAAATCAATAAAAATACTACTTGAAGTGCATTATCTTTAAGATTGAATTTCTTGATTTTCAAAGAAAATAACGGAATTTCAGCATTCAAAATATAAGCACTACACAACGTAATTATTAATAAAATCCATTGATTCGTTAAAATTTCCAGCATGAATAAAGAATCTGAAAATTTAAGAACTAATGGCAAACTCAAAATAAAAAGTGAGTTAGCCGGCGTTGGCAAACCAATAAAAGAATCAGTTTGGCGTGTATCGATATTAAAATTCGCTAATCTGTAGCAAGATCCTAAAGTTACTATGAATCCTAAAAACGGAATGGCAGGATTTGTTCCTAATTCATGAGCACTGTTTAGAAACATTGTGTACATAACAAAACCAGGAGCAACGCCACTTGTTACCATATCTGCTAAAGAATCTAATTGTAAACCAAGCGGGCTTGACACTTTGAATAATCTGGCGAAAAAACCATCAAAAAAATCAAAAAAGATCCCTAAACAAACAAAATAAAAAGCCATTTCGTAGTTTGAGGAATCACCCGTTTGAATCGCTTTAGAAACAAAAACAACTGCGATGCAACCACAAAAAAGATTAATTAACGTAATTAGGTTTGGAATGTGCTTTTTAATATTCATGATTTATTTTTGATAAATGGTAAGCAGCAAATTTAACATAATAACTGTATCTAAATTGTGTTTTATGAAGAGTTTTTTAGCCGAAATTCACACTTTCGTAATATTTATCGAAAGGAAGAAATTAGATGAGTAAAATATTATATTTTTGATAAAAATTAAAACAGGCTTCGGTTTGCAAAAAAATATCCTTTGAAGAAACTTTTTGGGCTTTTATTATTTTGGAGTTGCACTACACAATATGCACAAACTGTTCGAAAATATTCGAATGAGTTTATGAACATTGGTGTTGATGCTGCAGCATTAGGAATGTCGAGTGCTGTGGTTGCCTCTACAGATGATGTAAATGCAGTTTATTGGAATCCGGCTGGTTTAACGCATCTTGAAGATCATCAGATTTCGTTGATGCATGCCAATTATTTTGCAAATATTGCGCAGTACGATTATATAGGATATGCAAGTCCAATTGACGACAGAAGCGCCTGGGGAATTTCGATGATTCGTTTTGGTGTCGATGATATTTTAGATACTACGGAATTAATCGATAATCAGGGAAATATAGATTATAATCGTGTTAGTTTATTCTCAACAGCTGATTATGCTTTTACATTTTCGTATGCAAAAAAATTACCTGTTGAGGGTTTTCAATATGGCGTTAATGCAAAGGTTATTCGCAGGATTATTGGAAAATTTGCTAATTCGTGGGGATTTGGTTTTGATTTTGGGCTTCAGTTTGAAAAAAACGACTGGAAATTCGGTTTGATGCTTCGCGATATTACCACAACTTATAATGTTTGGAATATTGATGAGGAAGAATACAAAAAAATTGCGAATGCTATTCCGGGAGAAAATACCGAATTGCCGGAAAGCACAGAAATCACTTTACCAAAAGCGCAATTAGGAGTTTCGAAAAAAATTGAATTCCATAATGATTACAGCCTTTTAATAGCCACAAACCTAAACATGCGTTTTGAGCAGACTAACGATATTATTTCATCAAAAGTAGTTAGTATTGATCCCGCAATTGGTTTTGAAGGTGGTTATACTGACTTGGTTTTTTTAAGAGCCGGTGTAGGAAATTTTCAAAATGTAACGCAGTTAGACAATAGCGAAAAAGTAAACTTTCAACCTAATATTGGGTTAGGCTTTAAGTATAAAGGCATTCAGGTAGATTATGCTTTAACTGATTTAGGAAATCAAAGTACCGCTTTATACTCAAATATTTTCTCATTGAAAGTAGATTTAGGTATCTTTAGATAATAATTAAAAACCTCATACAACTTCTTAAAATTTTAAATCATGAAAAAAGTCAATTTCAAAAAAACACTTTTGAGTTTATTATTATTACTAAGTTTTAGTATTGGTTTTGGTCAGAGTATACCATTGTCAAACGATGCAAAAATAAGCGTTATTACTTGCGGTCTTGGCAATGAAACATATTCTTATTTTGGTCACACAGCCATCAGGGTTGCAGATCCGGCGAATAATGTTGATGTGGTTTATAATTATGGCGCATTTGATTTCAGGACTCCAAATTTCGTAGCAAAATTTACTAAAGGAGATTTACAATATTTTGTAATTACACATTCTTTCCCAGAGTTTGTTGATGAATATAATACGGAGAAAAGAAGTGTTTTTGAGCAGGAATTACTGATTCCTCAAGATGTAAAGCAGAGGCTTTTTGATAAATTAAATGCGACTTTACTTTCTGAAGATCGTTATTATACTTATAAATTTATTGATAAAAACTGTACTTCGATGGTCGTCGATGTTATCAATTCGGTTTTAAATGAAAATGTAATTGTAAAAAAAGGAGATACTGATATAACCTATCGCTCTATTTTATTTCCTTATTTTGATGGTCACTTTTACGAAAAATTAGGAACGAGCATTATTTTCGGAACAAAAGTAGATCAGTTAGGAACAAAAATCTTTTTGCCTTTTGAATTAAAAAGCAGTTTAGATAAAACTACCTATCAAAATCATGCTTTAGTTTCAAAAAGCCAAACGATAATAAGTTTTGATAAGGAAACACCAACTTCATGGTGGAATAATATTTATTCTTATTTAATTATTCTTGCTTTTGTAGTTTTGGCCCATAATAAAATTGTAGATAAAATCTATCTTTTAATTTTATCCTTAATGGGAATCTTTTTTGTTTCTGTTGGATTTTATTCTTTCCACCACGAATTATCGATGAATTACAATATCCTTTTATTTAGCCCACTTTTGTTGGTTTTGATTTTTTTCTCAATCGCAAAAAACAAAAGATGGACTTATAGGTTTGCTGTTTTACATTTACTTTTTCTGATAATTTACGGGATATTCATGATCAATAAAGCACACTTTTTTATTGTTTTACCAATGATAATTACAAGTGGTTTTGTTTTGGTCAGAGTTGCTATTCGAAATAAAAAACGTATTCCGATTATTATCTAAACAACTATTGTCCTCTATAAAATACAATTGTTGTAATAGTTTTGAAAGTTATGCTTAAATCTAGAAAAACACTTCGGTGTTTGATGTAGTATAAATCATATTGCAGCTTTATCAAACTTTCTTCGATCGATTCTCCGTAAGAATAATTAACCTGTGCCCAACCTGTTAAACCAGGTTTTACCACATGTCTTGTTTCATAAAACGGCATTATTTTAGCGATTTCGTCAACAAAAAATGGTCGCTCAGGTCTTGGGCCTATCACAGCCATATCGCCTATTAAAACATTAAAAAACTGCGGCAGTTCATCAATTCTGGCTTTACGCATAAATTTACCAAGCGGCGTAATACGTTTATCGTTTGATGTTGCAAATGCAGCTCCGTTTACTTCAGAGTTTTCAACCATCGTTCTAAACTTATAGATTTTAAAAGCAACCCCGTTTTTGCCTATTCGCTCTTGTGTATAAAACAAACTTCCTTTGTTGCCAATAAGATTTCCGATATAAAGAAAAGGAATAATGACAAAGCAAACAAGCAAGCCAAATAAAGAGAAAATAAGCTCAATAAAACGAACCAATAACAAATACAACTTGTTATTATTGCTTCGGCTAAAAGGGAAAAAACGATAAAAATCCCTTGCAATATACTGCACAGGAATTCGCTGTGTTTTGCTTTCGTAAACTTGCGTATACTCTCTGATAATATTTCCTGATTCTAGTAAATGAAGTAATTGCTGATATAAATCGGCTGTAATACCGTCTGTGTTTTGAGAAGCTATTACAATTTCAGAAATATCATTACTCACTACAAAACTTCTCAGTTTCTCCTTTTTGATTTCTTTTACATAATGAAAATCGGTCTCGTTGTCGCAAACAGAATCTGAGTTTACGAAACCAATTATTTTATAATGCGGGTCAACATTTTCAAGTCCTAAAACCAATTCTTCGACTTGATTTTTATCGCATATTAAAACTACGTTTTGGACAAAACGATGCGAGGCCAAAAAATAATAATATAAATATCTCCAGGATAATAATGCGAAAAGAATAGCAAAATAAAAGATTAAAATTGCAATCCTGTTTTTGGGAAGTTCCGGTGATAAAACCGGCGTTAACAGGTAAACAAATACGGTTGTGGTTACAGTAAAAACCGTACTTTTAGTGGTTTGCAGCTGGTTACTTGCAACTTGCAGATTATACATTTCAAATATAGAACCAAAAATGAATATGTAGGATATTAATACAATCTCCCAATAATAGCTTTCAATTGAGAATTTGAAATATTGGAAATTTGAGATCTGGCTCAAAACATAGAGCATAGCAAGGACAAAGAAAGCATCAAAAATATGAAGTAGTACTTTCCTTTCCGATATCTCGAAATGAATTTTATTTTTTGTAAACATTGGTTATTTGGTTTTGTTTTGGGGCAAAAACTTGAACAAATGTATTACAAAAAAAATAATATAACCGATCTAATTCTCAGGATTTTTTGGATTTTTAAATTGAACCGAAAGTAAAGTCAACGCGTAAACGAATGCTGGAGCCGCTGTACGCATAGAGGCGTGGTTAATTGTAAGCAGCCAAAAAATGTAGAAAGAGAAAATATACAAATGCTGCCTATTATTAAGATAAAGTATTAATGGTGTTATAAATAGTATTAAAAGCCCCAATATACCAAAGATACCGTGCTCGCTCAACATACGTGTTATTTCATTATGAGATGCAATTTCTGCACCAAAAGTTTCTTTTCTAAACTGTTTTCCCATTCCGGCTCCTACGCCCATTACAGGATTATCCAGAAAAAGTTTTATTTCAGAATCCATGATTTCTTCACGTCCCCCTAAATTATCTTTTTTCATCCTTCCTTTTGCATCCTTATTCGCGTAACGCTTATCAATAAGTCCTCCGGTTTGTACCGATGTATAAGTCCAGATTCCCACGCCCATTAATCCCGTGAGTATAAAAATAAGGGCAAATTTACTTTTGCCTTTTGCGTTAGAAAAATAATAAAGTACAAACAACAGCAAAACGATCATTACAATTCCTGTTATAACACCTCCTCTTGAAAAAGTTACAACGCCGCGGTAACTAACAAATATTAATAAAGCTGCGTTTAAAAACGTTTCTTTTTTAGTTTTTGAAAATAGAATTACTTGTGTAAAAAAGATAAAAATTCCCAATCCTAAAACGGTTGAAACCTGATTAGGACCAAATCCTCCTGAAGTTTCAAAATTAGATTGTGTTCCGGTTACTACATCTTTTACACTTGGATTGTATAAAAACAAATAAACCGTTGTGGTTAAAATAGGCATTCCTATCGCTACCAAAATGGTTTGAAGATTATCAAAACTAATCTTCCGCTTAAACATATAAATAGAAGAAATGGCCAGACAAACCGGACCGGATAAGTTAAAAACCAAAGATTTTTTAACATCTCCATTATAATCTATTTCGGTAAAAGTCATTAAAATTCCGGGAACTAATAAAATAAGGAAAAACCAATAGATATACGCATTGGAAGAAAAATTGCTGTATCCCATTCCTAAAAACATAAAGAATACGACATTAAACTTTACATATTCGTTATTAAAATTACCTCCGGTCATTCTAAGAAACACCTCAGCACCAACCAAATAGGCTGTAACCCAAAGTACTTCGTTGTTTCTGTTTTGTGAGTTATAAACGATATAAAAACCAACTACAGGAATTAAAAGTGCATATAATTTGGATAAAAAAGGAGCAACAAAAACCGCCAAAGCAATTACTGCATGTATAATTACGATAAGTGTGTACGATAATGTTTTATTTTTCATTACTATTTTATTGGTAGGCTGAAATTAATTTGTTTATCACAACCTCTTCTGAATAATTCTCTACAACTAACTGTTTCAAATTATTGCTCATTTCTTTTCTAAATGAATCATTCTGAATCATTTTCGACAATTGTTTTTTCGTTTCAGTACTAGAAGACGGATCAAACAATAATCCGTTTACTTCATTTTTAATAACAACCGAACAATACCCGACGTTTGTAGAAACTACGGCCAAATTTGCCAATCCGTATTCTAACAATGTAACCGGAAAACCTTCTTGTGTTGATGATAACACACCTATTGTGGCTTGCGATAAAATGTGTTTAACATCATTTTTACTGCCGTACAAATGTATATCGTTTTCCAGCGAATGCAATTTTATAAAATCTTTTAAAACATCAGAATAAGCATCAAAATAATCTTTTCCTATCAAATGTAAACTCCAATCTAATTCATTCAGTTTTAATGCTAAAAATGCTTCTAAAATTAAAATATGATTTTTAGGATTTTTTAGATTTGCCAAAAATACAATCCTTTTGCCATTTATTCCCTTTAAAGTTGTTTCCGGTTTAAAAACATTTTCAGAAGCTGTAAAATTAGGGATAAAAATGACATTTGAACATTTCATGTTTTTTTTGCTCCATTCTTTCAATTGAAGATTAACCACAAAAATGGAAGAAAAAAACATTGATAAAAAGATTAAAACCCGGTTCTCTTTTTTCGTTTCCTTAGCCCTTGTTCCGTAATGATCGTGCCAAACGATTTTTACTTTTGGCAATGTCAGTTTTACTAAAACTGCTATAAAAAACGACGAACTATGCGCATGTAATATTTCTATTTTATTGGAAACAATATATTTTCGTAATCTTAAAATTGCCGAAAAATCCAAGCTTCTTTTTTTTTGCAGAAAGAGATAGGAAACATCCGGATGAATCTGATCCTTCAAACTTCCTTCTTTTCGGGTTGCAACCAAACCAGAAAAAGTTATTTTTCCGGCTAACGCATTGGCATAATTTACCGCCATTCGTTCAGCACCGCCGGCATCTAAAGAATCTATTAATTGTGCAATTCTCATTGTTTATAATAACTTTTTAATTTCGTCTTCAAAAAACTCAGTTGTATAGGTTTGTGACCATTTTGAAGCTAGTTTACTTTTGATTGCAAAAGCAGTTTCTTCATCTACCATTTTTTCTATTTGAATACTGTCGTTTTCTAAATTCATTTCGATTAAAATACCACGATTTCCAAAATCGAGCATAAACGGAACACAGGAAACTTTCGTCGCTACAGGAACACATTCCCAAAACATACCTTCTGCAATTGCTTTTGGCCAGCCTTCGCTTTTAGAAGGCAAAATAACAAAATGGCTTTTTTGATAAGCTTTTTTTATTACTTCCTGATTTTGGTTTCCCTGCAAAAAGACATGATTTTCTAATTTATTTTCCTTTATGTAAAGTTCCAGATTATTTTTTTCTACACCATCACCGTATAAATTCAAAATAACATTTCGTCCGTTTTCAATTAATCTCTGAATCAGTTTTATAGCATAAAGCGGATTTTTTCCAATGACAAGACTTCCAACAAAAACAAATTCTATTGTTATAGATAAATCACTTTTTGTTACAATTTCTTTCTCTGTTTCTGAGTAAGTTGCTGTAAAAAATGATTTTATATTTTTGGATTGATTTTCCCAACTTCCATAAACTAAAACCTGCATGTTTCGGGTTAAAAATGTATTGTTCAGAATCCATTTTTGTAAACGATATGAACGTGGCTGTTTACTATTTGGATCCCAATTTCCGGCATATTTAGTGGTTTTCTTTTTATGCGGAAAAAATATCTGAACCAAACAACCCAATAATCCTATATTTCCGGGACAACGCAAATGAATATGATCTGCATTTTTCATCGCCTTAAACAACACAAAAAGATTATAGAAATTAAAAACAAATGATTTTAAAATCTGTTTTAATGAGTTAAGATTGGTGTCTAATAATTTATAATGATTGTGAACCTTAAAAGGTATTTCGGCAATCAACAATCCTCTATCCGTTTCCCAAACAGGGCAACAAAAACTGACATCGGCATATTTTTGCCAAACGTTTAGTTCTTTAATATACGGACTATATGCAAATGCTTTTTCATCTTTGTAGATAAGCGGCGCATTCGAAACAATTAATAATTTCATTAAATATATTTTTTTGATCCGCTTTGCGAAATTACAATCGCGGGAACGCCTAATACAACCGCATTATCTGCAACTGAAGAATTGACCAAAGAACAGGCACCGACTAAAACATTATTGCCAATAGTTATTTTTCCGGCGATAACGGAATTTGCACCAATATAAATATCATCGCCTAAAACAGGAACTCCTCTTTGATCTTCGTTTCCAGAAACGCCAATCGTAACACCTTGCGAAATATTGCAATTGTTTCCGATAACAGCTTTTGCATTAATTATGATTCCGCCAAAATGACCAATATAAAAAGAATGTCCAATTTTTGCAGAAGACGGAATCGAAATTCCGGTCATAATTTCAATTGTTTTTTGCCATAATAATGTCAAAAACAAAAGCGGAATTCTAAACAGTTTCCATTTTACATTGTCATAAAAAAAATGCGCAATGCGGTGTTGAAAAACAGCCCAAAAACCTTGTGTAAAAAATACAATGGCAAAAAAATTACCTCCGTATTTTTTATATTTTTTATAATCTGAATTAATTATTTGTAGTAAAGTCATCTTCGTTTTGAGTTATTCCTTATCTAATACCGGTTTATTAAAAATCAAACTCCACCAGCCAATTGTTCTTCCCATGGCTTCGGTAAAAGCTGCTTTTTTATCACTGCCCGTAATTACATTCGTAAATCGTATTAGCGTTAGCAAAATAGTAATTGCATTCCATTTTAGACGCGATTTCACGTTTGGATTTGAATTTTTAACACGCCAAACATACCAACCGTTTCTAACGACCATTTTGCCATACAAATATTGGTTCGGTCTTCCTGATGCGGCATGAAAGTGCCCCAGTTTTGCTGCTGTATTAATATATAATTTTCCTGTTTTAGCAACTCTTAATGTAAAATCAGCATCTTCATATAATCCGTAACCTGCGAAATATTCTGAAAAAGAAAGTTTCTCAAAAACCGATTTTTTAAAAGATGAAACGCCTCCCATTAATTGTTCTACTTCATATATTTTATCTGTTGGCGGTAAAAAACTAACGCTTCTGCCGTGCGAAAATAACGGAGAAAAACCCGGAGGACAATCGCTGTCGAGATTTAGTTTTTTTCTTAATATAAAACGGCTTCCGTCTTTACGTTTCCAGCCATCAAAATAAAATTCATTTATTGTCGGGATATAATTTTCCGGAGTTTTCTCCCATTTTACTTCATTCGTAATAAAACCTCCCACGCCAAGAGCTTCAGGAAACAAATTATAAGTATCCAGCAGGTTTTTAAAATAGTCTGTTTCTAAAATGGTATCATCATCAAGAAAACAAACAATTTCCATAGTATTGTTTACCTTGTTGATACCAAAATTTCTTTGTTTGGTAAGTCCGCGATTTGCATTGTCAACCAAATAATAGTTTAAATTTTCAAATTGATTTTGACTTATAATAACTTCTGTTTCATTGTTTAATGAACCATCAATAATTAAAATCTCATCGGGATAAATGGTTTGTTTATGAACCGATTGCAATAATTTCAGCAAAGGTTCAGGACGCATATACGTACAAATGATTAGAGAAAATTTCATGCTTTATTGATTAGTTCATTTGCCCAATACAAACTTCGCTTCCATTCTTTCTGAAACTTAAAATAATATTTTATCGGGTTTTTAACAGATTGATTTCTATAGTATTTAAAGAACAAAATGGTTTTGTATCCGTTATGCTGTTCTTTGGTTTCATGCAAAAGTTTATACAATGTTATCGTTGGCGATGGTTTTGGTTTGATTTCATCATTGCTCCAAAGTAAGCTTGGTTTTGTTCTAAAGCCTCCAATTGGCGCTTTTAAATGTAATATTTCCGGAGTTGGAAAATACAAAACATCGCATCCTGAATTGCGAATCTGCATTCCAAAATCAGTGTCTTCACCAAATCCAAATTCATATCGTAAATCAAACTGAACATTTTTGACTGCTTCACTTTTAACAAAACTACATCCTGAACCAAAAGCGCTCCATTGAAATATTTCTTTGATTGTTTGCTTTTCGTTTTCCTGAAAACATCTAAACGTAACCGCTTTACATTTATATTGAGAAATCAGATCAATTGCTGATTCAATAAAATTTTCATTAAATCTAATATCGTCATCCGCAAAAAAGATCCATTCACTTTCAACCTGATCTAAAGCAACATTTCTGGCATTGCAAGCGCCCGTTTGGTTTATAAATGTGTGTTTTATTTTAAACGGCCAATTTTCAGAAACTAAATAATCAAGTTCTGATGTGCTTTGTAAATCAGGATTTTGTTCTACAATAATGACGTTTTTTGGTAAATGTGTCTGTTTTGATAAATCTACCAAAACATCATACAAATATTTTTTTCTGCCAATAGTAGGAATTAAAATATCTACGGTTTGTGAATCGATTGCTTTTGTTGAAGCGTTAACTTCAATTTTATCCAGTTTTATAGTATTGTTATTTCTGTTCTTAAAAAAGAGGCTATAAATCGATGCTAAAACAGGAAATTTGAATTCATAAACCATTAAATTTAAAAACAGCAAAAAGATCCATCTTGTTCTGTAATGTTGTTTTACAAACTTAAAGAGTGTAAAGTTTGAAGGTTTTACGGTTGCATTTATATTATTCGTTGCTAATAATTTTGGCTCAGAATAACATAATAATCCTAACGGCATGCAAACTTTGGCGATAGAACTTAAATAATAATCAAAATCTGAATCCGGTTTTATTTTGTTTTTTACTTCTAATAATACCGTTGCGTGAATAACGCCAACCAAACCGCTCATTATCCAAGTTGGATATGTTACCTTTTTATTGATTTTAATAAATGGCGATTCATCAATGTAGCCTATTTTTTTTCCTAAAAAACTGATTTCATTCGGGTTATAAGACAACATCATTTTGTTGTGATGAAAAACAGAATCTATTGCATCTAAATTCAAAAATTCCTGGTGATTTTCGTGGCACCAAATTATTTTCGACTGCGGATTTTGTATCGCCAAATCTAGTAATACAGTAGCTATAGTTGCTTTTTTATCAAAAGATAAAATCGCATTACCTTTTGAAATAACCTTTACTACTTTATTATGATTATGATATAATAGAACCAAAACTAAGCGATTAAGGATTTATAAAATTCAATATTTTTTTTGGCTAAAACCTGAATGTCGAAACATTTCTCGACCTTTTCTCTGGCTGATTTTCCTGCTTTTAAACATAATGTTTCATCGTCTAAAAACTGAATTATTCTTTGTGCGTATAAGGCGTGATCTTTAGGATCTACTAAAAAACCGTTTTCACCGTCGTCGATCATTTCGCTTGCCCAGCCCACATTTGAAGCTACAATAGGTTTTTCTAAAGCCATAGCTTCTAACCACGAAACGGGAAAAGCTTCGGCAAAAGATGGAAAAACACATACTTTTGATTCGAGAATTTTTTGTCTGATTTGGTCGTACGGAACGCCTCCAAGATATTCAACATTTTTGAATGCTTTCTCTGAGAAAAGATCCTGCATCATTTGCCATGTTGAAGAATTTCCGGAGATAATATCCGGAACATCTCTGCCTATTAAAATTAATTTGGCTTCAGGATTATTTTCTACAACTTTATTAAAAATCAACGGTAACTCCAAAAGTCCTTTTTTACGAATAAGGCTTCCAAAATATAAAATGTTCTGGCCGGTTTCATTATTTTGGTTTCCCGGTTGAAACAATTGAGAATCTATAGGATTTGGAATAATTCCGAATTTTTTATTTAAACCAAAAACAAAATTCGTTTTATCTGCTGTAAACTGGCTTACTGACAGTAATTTGTCTGCTTTTTGCAAAGCTCTTTTTTCATGAAACTTGTTTACCCATTTTACCGGACGATTGTCTAAATGACAAAAATAAGCGTCAGATCCGTTTAATCTTATGATTAGCGGACATGATTTTGGTTTTATAAAAGATGAAATTCCGGTCCAGTCAGGCGCTTCAACTAAATCTATTTCTTTATCTGAATATAGCTTATCGATGATTTTTTCAATTTTTTTTCTTGTAAAAAACCATGATAATCCTTTTACTTTTACATTTTTTATCTGTTGAATAAGTACGCCATTGTCATCAAAAAAAGTATCTTCTTTTTGACCGTATACAAGAACTCTTACTTCAACGCCCTGATCTAATAAACCAATGGCCAGATTTTTAATACTTGTCCCGAGTCCTCCTGAATTTCCTGTTTTTGCGTGCGGATATTCTGGTGTTAAAAAGGCTATTTTCATGTTTTATTTCTTAAAAAAATCTTTTAAAATTCTGGCTGTAAACATTCTTGATCCCGTATCTGTCATGTGTCCGCATGAAGAAAAATATTTATTTTCGACTACGACATTTTCATAATTATAAATTTCGGGATATGCTTTTTTTACTTTATCAAAATAATTCATACCGGTAACATTTTCGCACATTGGTGTCATCACGGCGATGAAATTAATGTTATTGGCTTTGCAAAGATTTTTAATTTCTTCGTAATATTTATTGTGAGGCAACGGATTTAAATTGACAATATTATTTTTCATATTGCCATTTTTATGTTTTTCTAACGGATAATAACCCAGATTATCTAACGCATTTGTTTTTTTATGGATTAGCGTAAAAAACGTTTCCCTGAAACCAATTTTAGTGTCATATTTAATATATCTGTAAAAGGGAATATAATACAGTTCATTAAAGTTTTCCTGAGATGAAAAATGGTCTTTAATCACTGTTGAATTATGAATATAAGGCAAAAACAAAGCTGCGATACCTTCGGCTTCGTGATCGTTAGAAAGGTTTAAATCTGCTTCGAGAATTACGTTTTTAATTTCGTATTTTCTTTCAATCATTAACTTTAACATTAATGAAGCCTCAAATAAATGTCCGCCGCTCATTCCGTAATTAAAGGCTTTTAATCCTTTGTCTTCAAACATTTGCGACACAAAATGATTATTCGCTCTTGAAGATCCCAGAATTACAACATCTAGTTTTTGAGGTTTTGAATTAAAAACGGTTTCAATTTTTCCTCTGTTTTTAGATTGCAAAAAAACAGCGGTATAAAGTCCGTCTAACGCGACGGCAATCAATATCGTAATGATTAAAACTTTAGCGGTATATATTATAAATTTCTTCATTAAAACTGAAAATATATAAATTCTTTATAATCTGAAAATGTTCCAAAAGCCATGATAGCCAATATTGCCAGCGACAATTTTAAAATGCTTCTTTTTCCTGAAAGCGGTTCTATTTGGTTTCGATTGTTCCATTCAATTAAAACAAAAACACCAATTACAAGCAATAATTCATAACTATATCGCTCATTAGCGAGATATTGAAAACTGAAATCGTGATTGGTAATAATTCGTTTTAGATACAAAACAGCATCTGTAATGGTTTTGGCCCTAAAAAATACCCAGGCAACACAGGTTAAGAAAAAGGTATATAAAATACTCATAACTACTTTTGCAGAATCAAAATCAAATTTGAGTTTAATAGCATCCATATTATTACGATTGCTGTTTGATAAAAGCAATGGCAGGAAGTAAACGGCATTTATGAATCCCCAGACGATATACGTCCAATTGGCGCCATGCCAAAATCCGCTGACAACAAAAATGATAAATGTATTTCTGATTTTCATCCAGATTCCGCCTTTGCTTCCGCCTAACGGAATGTACAAATAATCGCGAAACCATGACGACAACGAAATATGCCAACGACGCCAAAACTCTGCAATATCTCTTGAGAAATAAGGATAATTAAAGTTTCGAAGTAAATCTAACCCAAACAGTTTTGATACTCCCAATGCGATATCTGAATATCCTGAAAAGTCTCCGTAAATTTGAAATGCAAAATAAATAGCTCCCATAATTAAGGAGAAGGAATTGACAGATGTATAATTGTCAAAAATTGCATTTGCATACGTGGCGCAAGTATCTGCAATAATTACTTTTTTTACTAATCCCCAAACAATTTGATAAACTCCTTCTTTGGCAATCTGAAAATCAAATTCTCTTTTTACTTTTACCTGAGGCAATAAGTGCGTGGCTCTTTCGATTGGTCCGGCAACCAAAAGCGGAAAATAACTTACGAATAATGAATAATCTACAAAGTTATATTCGGCTTTTATTCTCTTGAAATAAATATCTATTACGTACGATAAACCGTGAAAAGTATAAAATGAAATTCCGACCGGAAGAATAACATTCAATAAAATTGGACTTGCTTTAAATCCTGCAGAGTTTAATAAATCTGAGAATGAGGCAGCAAAAAAGTTATAATATTTAAAGATTCCCAGGAAACCTAAATTGACTAAAATACTAAGCCAAAACCAAAATTTTCGACTGTTTTCTGATTTTCCTTTTTCGATTTGAATTCCGGTATAATAGTCCAGAAATGTCGAAAAAACCAATAAAAATAGGAATCTCCAATCCCAACAAGAATAAAAATAATAACTGGCAATAATTAATAAAGCATTTTGTGTGCTTTTGTTTTTATTGAAAACAAACCAATACAGGAAGAACACGATTGGCAAAAAAATAGCAAATGCTATGGAGTTAAAAAACATCTGTGATATTTATGAAATTTTAAATTTAATTTGTGCTCTCTACAATTAGTTTTAAATGATTTTCTACCATTTTCGGCAAAGAAAAGGAATTGGCAATTAATTCTCTTGTATTAATCGATATCTTTTTGTTTCCTAAGTAAATGTCCTCAAGAATGTTGGTTAAAGCCTGAGTGTTTTTTGCTTCAAATATATATCCGTTTTCCTGATTTGTAATTACTTCTGTGTTTCCGCCAACAGCTGTTGTAATTACGGGAACATTTGCCGCAAGACTTTCTAAAATCGATAAACTAAAACATTCCATGTGCGTTGGCTGCAGCATATAATCGTATTGCGAAAAAATCTCATTTAGATTGGCTTTGCTTCCTTTTAAAACAAAAACTTTCTCTAAAGAATATTGTTTAATTTTTTCCAGCAATTTTTCTTTATAAGGTCCGTCTCCGTAAACATCTATTGTAATATCTTCTTTTATTGAAGGTGAAAGCCCATTTACAGCATCTATTAAATCCTGAATTCCTTTTGATTCTCTTAAATGCGAGGCGACCAAAAAACTGGGTTTAATGTCATTTCTGGTTTCTCTAACCAAAATGCTGTCGATAATTACGCCGTTATAAATGGTTTGGGTTTTAGATTTTAAATGATTTCCAAAATCCTGCAAAATTGCATTTACGGTATAATCTGAAACGCCAACAAAAACGTCGATGTATTTTGAAAACAAAAATCCTTTTAGTCTTTTATTGATTCTCTTTTTGAAAGGATATCCGTTTAAAGGTCTCGGATTATGATCTACGGCAATAATTTTAGCTTTGGATAATTTGCTGATTTTGGAGAAAAAAGGCGTGCATAATTCTACAAAATGAGTAATAATATAACTGTATTCCGGTTTGTTTTCCTGGCAAAAAGAAAGGAAATTACTTTCCAGACTTTTTGTTGTATTGCTGTAAATATTCAAATTAGAATATTGGCCGTGGTTCGAATGATTGGGAAAAAACCAATCGATTTCGATGCCATTTTCTTTGCATTTTTTATCAAAATCCCAGAAAAAATAATCCATACCTCCTACGCGTTCAGGAAGTAATTCATACTTGCAGATGATAGCAATTTTATTCATTTTTTCTTTTTAACAAAAGGTTATTGAGGTATTTACCAATCTTAAATTCTATTTTTTGTGTATATAGTATACTAAAAACAATCATGAAAATCAGGATTAAAACGGGCGCAATAAAACTGTTTGGATAAAAATTGCCTACGATATTACGAATCCAGACTACGCCAATATATTCATGAATCAGATACAGGAAATAAGATGAAACGCCAATTTTTACTATAAACCTGTTTTCTAAAAAACGTAATTTTTCCGGATTATATATAAATCCGTAAAAAAGCAAAAACGTAATTGTAGTCACAATAAGATCAATTCTTGTGTGGGAAAAGTTTAGAATAAGAAAAACCGGCAGTAAAAGAACCGCATAAACTATGTTTATTTTATTTTTATACAACATATAAAATAATGCTCCGCAAAGAAAAAGGGCTAAGAACTGTACAAGATTGAACAAGTTTGTCAGTTTTTCAAAATATACATTTTCATTAAAATTAAGGAAAAGCAATCCGTGATAAAGGAGTACAATTGTAAAACAAACGATTAAAAAATTTCTTTTAAAATTAAATTTGTCCGTGAAATAAATGGCACTCGCCAGGAAATAAAACTGAATTTCCGGCCACAAACTCCAATAAGAATAATTGAGATAACTAAAATGATTTTTGATTCTAAAAAGCCAATCGAACAAATTAGGAGGCAAAAAAGTAAAACTTATAAGTACGTTTCTAAAATGATTGCTATCGCCAAAAGTTTTATCAAAATCAAAAAAGAACAAAAATGTAAATGTTAGTATTGAAGCAATAAACATGGAAGGAAATAAGCGAATAAATCTTTTTTTCCAGAAGGCAAAAAAACTTTGCGTGCTTTCCAGCGAATAGCAAATTACGAATCCGCTTATGATGAAGAAAAACGAAACGCCCTTAAAACCATAATGAAAATAATCTCCTCCAAAATAAGGATATTCCACATCGTTCCAACGGTAAAAATAATGGTATAAAAGAACCGAAATAATAGCAATTGCCCTAAATCCGTCTAATACTGAAATTCTTTTATCTGTTTTTTTAAGTTCTAAATCGCTGCTCATAACTCTGATAAAACGGCAGCAATTCTATTACTTGTTCCGGATAATGATTTGCTTACCTGCATTTCGATCATGCCTTTTCTTTCTGATTTTCTTTTTTCAGGATTTTGCAAAGCCTCATTAATCTGGTCAATTAATTCTTGTTTGTTTTTTGCAATCGTTACTGCGTTACTATCCACTACTTTTTTAAAGTGATCGTAATTTAAAAAGCGCTGATCGTTATATAATCCGTTTTCGATATTTCCAAAAACCGTATTAATAACCGGTTTATCAAACAACATAAAATCAAGGCTCATTGTAGAACACATGTTTACGTTAAGATCTGCAAATTCTAATAAAGCTCTTAAATCCTTGATGTCTTCATAACTTGGAATTCGCTGTGACCAGCTTTCCTGATGATTTTCTCTCGTTAAAATCCATTTGGGAACGTTCCATACAATTTCAGGAAACTCATCGCGAATCGATTTAAATCTACTATCATCTTCTGCCGGAGATGTTCGTACTAAAAGCTGAACCTGAGACGTTATTTCGTTACTCTTAATTGCCTCAGCAATCGCTTTTATAACAACGGGATCATTTGGTCCAATTGAAACATCGGCACAACTGTAGCAAATTATTTTTTTATTGGCATCTAATCCAAATTTTGCAAGAAATTCTTCTTTTGTAGATTTGTATTTATCAAGAACGTAAGGTTCAAATTGAGGCGTTCCAACAATTTGTACATTTTCATTTTTTACGTTTGGATAAAAATACAGCAACTCGTCTTTCATTAATTGGCTCCAAACCAAAAACTGATCAAAAGCGCCTAACATTCTGCCTTTTGATGCAAGATTATCCCAACTAAAAATAAAGGTGCTTGTTGGAATTTTTGACTGAATTGCAGCATATAAAAACGGTGCTAAAAACGGCGGACGCTGATGCGTAAAAAACACGTGCGACGGTTTATCGTTTTTTAGTAACGTTAAATATTCTTTTGTAATACTGTTTTTTGAAAATGATAAAAACTGTAATTTTTCTGCGAATAAAATACTTGAATTACTGTGAATTATTCTCGTGAAAAAATACAATGCTTTAATCAAAATTCCTCTTGCAGAAAAACTTTTTGGATATCCTGAAGTCAGGTTATCCTGCATTCCGTAGAATTTTTTATTTTTTTGAAGATGGGCAAGTTCTTTCCATTTTCTAAAAAACCAAGTCAGTCTGCCTTCTTTAAAAACAGGTAATTCTTTTATTTCTATGTTCGGATAATCGAAATTATTATAACAGTTTATGGGTAATCCTGAATAGATAATTATGGTTTCAAATTTTTGTACGGCTTCAGTAATAAAATCACTCATAACGAAGTTTCTAAAACCTACTCCGTCTGTAATTACTATTCCTATTTTTTTCATTTTAAATTCCAAAATAATCGTTTTATTAATTTTTTAATTCGTTTTTTGCCTTTGTTGAATACGTATTTAACATCAACTAAAAACGCGTAAATGAAACCTTTTATATATAAGATAAAATATCTTTTTTGTGCGCTAAACTTATTGTCATCAAAGCTTATCCATCTTTCCGGAAAATAATCAGAATCATCGTTATACTTTGCAAATTCGCCACGAAAGTTTTTAACGGGCCTCACAATTTTAGATTCTTTCTTTTCTCCCAACCACGCAATCCACCATGAAAATGTAGAATTGCTTATAATGAAATCATCAAATCTTGAACCTAAAGCAAGTTGCTCGATCGCAGTTAAATGTTCCAGAAAGAAACTATTTTTTAAAAATGAAAAATGATATTTACAATAATCAATATCATCACTTGTAAATACGAGATTTCTATCTTTCCAATCCGGAAAATTTTTAAGCAATGCTTTAAAATAATACGAATAGGATAATTGAAAATAATACGGATTATTTACAAAATCGCCTCTTCTGACTGATATTAGTATCGTTTTTTTTGAAAAAAGAAAATGATACTTTTCATATAAATCGTGACTAAAATCTTCAAACTGAAAAAGTGCTTTTGTTCTTTCAATATTAAAATATTTTTCTGACTGAAGCCAGCCGTCAAGATCATAATTCTCAGTTTCTAAATCCCATTCATAATGGCTGAATTTTTTTTCCTTAACTATTTTAAAGGTTTCGTCTATATAAGAAACGGGCAACTGATTTTTAAAACATTTCGAATAATTCCAGTTTGGAAAAAAATATCCATGTTTATGTTTTTCAGCAATACCAACAACAGATGCTATTTGAAATAATTGATTTCCGAGATTTCCTTTTGCTCCAAGTTTAGAAAATGTTATCATTTTATTACAGTGATAATTTCATTAAACATCTCTAAATTGTTTTTGATGATTTAGCTTCCAGATATCTTCTTTTTGCAGGCATTCCAAAAATAATTCATTACTATTTCCTTGTCCAAAATCATCTTCCACAATTTGTACTTTATGTGAATCGATTATTGAAAGCGCCTCTTTTATAGCTGTTTCTGAATAATCTGTATTGATAATATCAGCGTGAACGGCTCTGTTTTGCTGACGGGTTCCGATGTTAATAATCGGAATTCCGTAATAAGGCGCTTCACGAATTCCGGCGCTGCTATTGCCAATAATAAACTGACTGTTTTTTAAGAGCGTCAGAAAATATTCAAAGCGAAGAGACGGGAAAATCCTGAATCGGCTGTTGCCTTTTAGTTTTTCGTAAGCATCAATAATAAATTGGCTTCCTAAATCATTATTGGGAAATATAACTATATAGTTGTGATTGTCTTGCAATAAAGAAGCAACAAAAGTTTCTGCATACTTTTGCATGTCTTTAATTTCGGTTGTAACCGGATGAAACATGACAATGGCATATTCTTCAAAATCTGTTTTATAATACGCTTTTGCCGTATTTAAATCCGGCAATTGATCTGAAAACATAATATCAACATCTGGAGAACCAATTTTAAAAACTGATTCTTTAATCTCCCCCATTTGCATCAATCGTTTGGCAGCTAGTTTGTTAGACACGAAATGAATGTGACTTAATTTACTAACGCTATGACGAATTAATTCATCGACAGTTCCTGAAACTTCGCCTCCTTCTATATGAGCAACCAAAATATTATTCAGCGATCCTACAATGGCACCGGCTAACGTTTCGACCCTATCACCATGCACAACAATCATATCCGGATTGATGTCTTTGCAATAATTAGACAATCCTTCGATGGTTTTGGCCAAAGTCAAATCCATCGTGGTTTCGTGTGTATGGTTTTCGAAAGTAAAAACGTTTTTAAAATTACAGCGCTCTATTTCTATGAGCGTGTAACCGTATGTTTCCTGCAAATGCATTCCGGTAACAAATACAAAAACTTCAAATTCTGGTTGTTTTTCGAGAATAGAAATCAATGACTTTATTTTACTAAAATCAGCGCGTGTTCCAGTCAGGAAAAGAATTTTTTTTGCTGAATTATTCAAAATCAGAAAAATCTAATTGCGCATCATTTTCAATATCTCTCGAAGCTGTTTTTCCAATTAAATCATTGAAATGTTCGGCTAGTATTTTTCCGGTTCCCGGACGTTTTACCCAGATATTTTGCATGGATAATTTTTCGCCTTTTTTAATTGGAGCGATGGCACAAACTGTTGCAAAAGCAAAATCTATGGTTACTTGTTCTTCTAATGCCGGTTTCTTAGTTCCGCCGCGCATTAAAGCCATTTCTGCACTTGAAACAATTAATTCCTGGCAGGCTTTTTCGTCCATACTGCAAACAATATCCGGACCTGTGCGCTGCATGTGATCTGTAAAATGTCTTTCGAGAATACTTGCGCCAAGGGCAACTGCGCCTAAACATGCATTATTATTTAAGGTATGATCGCTTAAACCAAAAACTTTATCAGGAAAAGCTTCATGCAATTCTACCATTGCGCCAAAACGAACTAAATGAATAGGCGTTGGATATAAATTTGTGGTATGCAAAAGTGCAACAGGAATATTATGTTTGTCGAAAATAGCAACGGCTTTTTGAATACTTTCTATCGTATTCATTCCGGTACTTAAAATAACCGGTTTCCCAAAAGAAGCAATATGCTCTAATAACGGGTAATTATTGCATTCTCCTGAACCTATTTTATAGGCCGGAATATCAAATTTCTTTAATCTTTCTGCAGCTGCGCGGGAAAAAGGAGTTGATATAAAAATCATTCCTTTGCTTTCTACGTAATTTTTAAGTTCTAATTCATCAGCTTCATTAAGCGAGCAACGCTCCATGATTTCATAAATAGAAACATCGGCATTTCCGGGAATCACTTTTTTAGCGGCTCCGCTCATTTCGTCTTCAACAATATGGGTTTGATGTTTTACAACTTCTACTCCGGCTCTTTTTGCTGCGTCTACCATTTCTTTGGCAAC
This sequence comes from Flavobacterium sp. LC2016-13, assembly GCF_009707955.1. Lineage (GTDB taxonomy): Bacteria > Bacteroidota > Bacteroidia > Flavobacteriales > Flavobacteriaceae > Flavobacterium. Next base: position 39,677 of record NZ_WMDQ01000006.1, read on the forward strand.
CTGCAATGAGCCTTCGTGATTAATTCCGATTTCGGCAATAACTAAAGGAGGAAAATCCGGTCCAATTTTTCGTCCTGCAATTTCTATAAATGGTTTCATAAAGTAGGTTATGAATTAGGGTTTTATATGTTTTTGGTATAAATATTCCGCGTAATCAAAATCGTCTTGCGTATCGATATCTACGTTGGCAAAAATAGAATCTATTTTGAAAGGAAAAGCATTTTTACTAATAATTATATTTTCAAGAATCAACGTTGCTTTTGTAATATAAAGCAATCCGTTTTCGTAAAAAAGAGGCTCTAAATCCTGGCTTCGCTGACCAATTTCGTAATTGTACGGAATGAATTTCTGATCAATTATTTTTCCAAATTTCTGATGATTTCTGGAAACGGTAAATAAACTATCGTGATTTTCCTGCTGATAAACCGTAAATGCTTCCTGTAATAATTCTTTTGGACGAAGCGGATTTGTTGCTTGTAATAAAACAACATTTTCAACCTCATCAGCGATTTGTTCCAATACATTTTTTAAGGCTGAAACGGTTGGTTCCAGATCTCCGGAAATATTTTCAGGCCTGTCAATCACTTTTGCCCCATATTCTAAAGCAATCTTTTTGATGTCGTTATCATCTGTAGAAACATAAACGGCATCGATAATTTTGTTTGCTTTGGCGTATAAAATACTGTGCGCGATTAATGGAATTTCATCAAGCAGTTTTATATTTTTTTGCGGTAGTCTTTTAGATCCTCCGCGAGCCGGAATAATTGCAATAGTTTTCATTTGGCAAAATTATTTATCTTCTGGTTTCCAATAAATTTTTGTTTCTTCTAATTTTTGATATTCCTGATATTCTTTTATTGATAATCTATTGGCGTTTTTTATGATTTTTGGAATTGCTAAAAACAAATCTAACTGCGCCAATAATAGTGCTTTTAAGGCTTTAAAATCTCCTTTGAAAACTTTTAGTTTCAATTGCATCCAAATTGAATAGGCTATTTTTTTTGGAATTAATTTTAAAGGATAAAATAAAAAATACAAATACCAGCCGGAACGTAATGAGCGTTGCAAACGAACGGCGTAATCTGCATTTTTTTTACGGGATTTTATATCAACTCTGTGGTTTACCAAAACTTCTGGCAAATACTGTATTTCCCAGTTTTTTTTGAATAACTGAAAGGATGCGAAATCTTCTTCTCCATAAAAAATAAACCATGCCGGATAATACGGAATATCACGCCACGCGCTCATACGCCAAACGTGTCCGCAGCCAACAAAGCTTTTCATTCGATGTGAAACTTCATTAGAGTATGTGGTTTCAGGTTCCTGAAGGTTCCAGAAAATTCTAAATCCGATTAAGCCTGTTTTAGGGTTTTCATGAAATGCTTTTTCAATAATCTCTAACGGATTTTGTGTAATAAAATGCAAATCATCATCGATAGAAATGGCGAATTCAGTCGTAACCAAATCCATTAATTTGTTTCGGCTGTAAATTAATCCCTTGCTTTTTTCATTTCTGATAAACCGAATCTTTGGATAATTTTCCTGAATAAATAAATTAGTTCCGTCTGTCGATCCGTCATCGCAAATTATAAAAACGACATCTTCTCGATCTAAAAGAGATTGACATTTTTGCAACGTAAAAGCCAAATCGTCTTTCCGATTTTTGGTTGTAATTAATATGGAGAATCCTTTAGAAATTAATGTCATTGCTTAATATTTTGAGATCATTTCTTTTGGTAATTTTTTCCATTTCAAAAACAACTTTACTAGTATTTTTATCGAAATAAACTTTACAAAAAGTCTGTTTTTTAGCCAATATATAAAACTATTGGCTTTTTTATTTTTACTAAAACCGTAAGCCGGTTCTGTATTTATTTCTGCAACCTGAGGAATTGTCATCCATTCTTCCAGCGTATTCCCCATGTGAAAAGCGTAATTATCTAATGTTGTTACGCGCCAATAATCTTTTCTAAGCGGGGCTTTGTCCAAATATTCTTCACTCGATCCGCCCATTTTAAACTCGATATAACTTGTTATTTCTTCAAAAATATCTTTTTTATAAGTGGCTACAAAATGACCTGAACCTACAAGAATACTTTGGTTTTCGTTTAATTTTAATCCTAAATTATATTTTAAATAATCCTGATTATAATCTCTCGCCCAACCTAAACTATCGTAAAACCTGACTAAGCCCTCTTGGTTTTTTACGGGAATAAATTGAAGTTTTGAACTTAATAATGTGTCAAATAATAGATTGCCACAATTGCTTTCATACATTTTAAACTGCGGCACAATGCCCACAACTCCGGCTTTTGGGACGGCTTGAAAAACATTTACCGTTTCCTTTTGCCAATCGGTTAAAAACAACACATCTGAATCTGAAATGGTTACTAATTCTATATTGTTTCCGGCCAAACCTTTAAGAATCGCATTTAGTTTTCCTATGTTTTGGGTATGAATAAGTTCCTGAATTTTATTTTCTTTTAAGAGCGAATCAAGATAATTTACAATAATGCTATCGCTTCCGTTATTAACAATTGTTATAAACGTTTTATCGTGAATGGTTGCAAATAAAGATTCGAGGCATAATTTTAAAATCGCAAAACTATCTTTAAAATATTCTTCCTGATGTGGTATAAAAACAGGAATAATAATTTGATGCAGATATTCTGATTTCGATAATACTTCGTCTTTATGTGGATTATATCCTACTCTCATTTTTTTTAATAATTATTAATTGTAGCTCGTTGCATTAGTTAATTTTAACACATAGTAACATAGATTCTTTACGCATAAAAAGACGTTTCACTTGCATTAATTCACATAGCTATGTTTAGAAACTAGTTTCTTTTTTGCTCTTTTTTCAAACAACAAAAAAACTATGTTTCTATGTGTTAAATATTTTTTTTACGAGTTTTAAAGGCCTTAATTACTGATTTTATAAATTCGAAATAATCGCTAATTAAAAAATCAGACCAATATATTTTTGAGATTTTAAAAAAGTAACCTACATTTTTTTTATCGTTAATATAGCTTTTACCCAATTTAAGCAAAAGAATTTTCCTTTGTTCGTTATTGAAATATCTGCTTTTATTGACTATTAAATAATGGTAATATTCGAATGTTGCTTTCGATTTTAGTTTTACATTATCCTGATTTCCTGATATACTTATATTTGAAATTCTAATTTTTAGAATGGCTGTATTAATGGTAAAAATTCTTTTGAAATCTGAAAATTCGACTATCGCCAAAACATCTGAAAACCAAGCTAACGGAAAGTTTTTGAATCCGATTTCTACAACTTTTGCTTTTAAAAAAATATATTCGCTTAATGATGTTCTTGTTTTTCGGAACAAAAAATCGATTGTTTCTTCCACTTTTGGATGCTGATAAACGTCTGTCGTTATTTGACTGTTTTCATCCATTTTTACGGTTGAAAATCGAATTACGGAGATATTTCCGCTTTCGACTTCATTCAGGTTATTATAAAATTCTTCTACGACATTCGTGTCTAAAACGTCGTCATCTCCTAATATCATTAACCATTTTTCGTCTTTGGTTAATTTTATGCAGCGTTCCCATTGTTTGGTTAAACTTGTTCCGCCTAAATTCTCCTCAAAACGATGGTATAGAAAATCAAAGCTTTCGTGGTATTTTTCTAATAACTGATTTGGATTTTCAGGACTTGCATCATCGCCAATATAAACTTTAAACCTTTGATTGGTTTGCGCTTTTAAAGACTTTAGAGTTTCCTCAAAGAATGTTAATTTATAATACGGAATAACTATTGCAAGCATCTAAAAACGGTATGTTCTAATTAATTATTTCTAACTTATTTTTGAATTGTTCTAATGAAAAATAATCCTGAAAAGGATTCTCTGACGATGCATTCGAAAAGTTCGTAATAAGATTGTGCAGCTTTTCTTTTATCTCTTTTGAGTTATTAGAGGTTGCAATATAATTTTCGTTTTTAATTATTTTTCTCAACTCACATTCCTGAGGCAATAATGCAAAAACCGGTTTGTTTAATGACGCTACAAAAGGTGCTTTTCCTAACAAAATATTGCTGTATTCTAAATAGCTTTCGAGTATTAGCGTTATATCTGATTCTTCTATTTGTTCGTTTGCCGAGTTAGAAAAATTCAATCCGTCGAGAATATGAATGTTTTTGTACTTACTGTATTTTTCTGTCAGGCGTTTATTTTCAGAGCTTTTCAACCTAAAAACCATTTCTGTGTTTTCATAAACATTTTGATTTTCATCGCACAATTCAGCAAAAGCATCTAATAAAATATCAAGATTTCTCCCAAACTGCAATCCGCCGTGGTAAGAAAATGAAATAGTTTTTTCTTTTTTTCGAACTAAAGCATTATCAGATAAATCAAAAGAGTTTGCATCATATTGATGTGGCAAAGTGTAAAACTTTTTGCGATTGCCATAAATCACCTGCAAATCTTTAGAAAGCAACGATGATGGCGTTGTGCAGGCTTTAGCCAATTGCACGACTTCATACATTTCCTGAAAATCAAGGAGTTCGCGTTTTGTCAAATCTTTGCTTGAACTTGTATCAAAGAAAAACGGATACGGATCATGAAAATTAATAATGGCATTTCTAAGAATTGGCAAATCTTTACAAGCCAAAATAGTTTCATATTCTAAGCCTGAACTTCTTATAAAAACCTGATCGTAATCCTGATATGGAATTTGGGCAATAACTTTTTTAAATTGCCCGAAATAATACGTTTTATAAATCGATTTGGTAAACAAACGTCTGTAAATAGCGTTTGACCATTTAATATGAAATGGCGGTTTTCTGTTTATTGTATGTTCTGAAATCGAATTTACGTTCAATAATTCTTTATCATATTCATGTTTGTATCCCATAAAATAGCAAACATCAATGGTTGCTTCCGGATACAATTTTCTTAATCTTACAATAAAAGATCTTGATACAACACCTTCGCTCGTACCGGAAACTCTTAAATCTTGTGCAATGACTAAAATCTTCATTTTATGCTTTTTTTTATTTTTGAACCTAAACTTAAAAATCGATTTATCTTTAAAAATTTCAGGTACAGATAAAATAATTTTATCCAGTAAATACTATTTTTCTTGTTGTCTAAGATGGTTTTTTCAAGCTTTTCGAAAAGAATATTGATAAATTCTTTCTGAAATCTATTTGATTGTTTGGCAAGCAAATAATAGTAAAACTGAAAAGTGGCGTTATTTTTAGTGATAAAATCATCTTTTTTGCCGGTGATATTCAGTTCGCTCCATCTAAAAAAAACTTCGGCTTCATTAATCGTAAAAATGTTTTTCCATTCGGAAAATTCCAAAACCGCTAATAAATCGGTATTCCAGGCCAATGGAAAATCTTTAAACTTTATGGTTTCTATATTTTTACTTTTAAAAATATATTCGCTTAAAGAACTTCTTGTTCCGCCTTTCAATTTTCGGCTTAAAAATTCTGTTGCTTTTTCTGTTTTCGGATGAGAAAATTTTTCTGAGAGAAATTCTCCTTTGCCGTTGATTACTTTTGATGCAAATCTTACGGTTTTAATTTCACCCTTTTCGATTTCTTCTAAATTTTCATAGAAAGCGGCAATACAATTATTTTCGAGAACATCGTCATCTCCTAAAATCATCATCCATTCTTCGTCAGAAGCTAATTTCATACAGCGTTCCCATTGTTTCACTAACGATATTCCGCCTAAATTTGTTTCGAATTTATGGTATTTAAAATTAATTTTTGAAGCGTATTTTTCGAGTAAATCTTGCGGATCTTGCGGGCTTGCGTCGTCTCCAATATAGACTTTAAAAGCTTGATTGGTTTGAAGTGCTAAAGATTCAAGTGTTTCTTCGAAAAAAGTAAGTTTATAATACGGAATTACGATTGCAAGCATGTAACTAGAATTTTAATTTTCTTAATATTGATTTTGACAAGTTTAAAACATGTAGTTTTCGCAAGCTTTTTTTAATCAAATTCCCAATTTTATACGTGTTTGAATTTTTTGTGTCGTTATATTTTGTGATGAAATAAGAACTTTTTTTATAATATCTGGAAATCAAAACCACTGACATTTTATGAAAGTCTTCTTCATTAAGAAAATTTCTAAAATACTCGTACGCTTTTAATTGATCTTCAAGCATATCCCGACTCATTGTTCTGCTGGCCATATTCACGCGATATAAGGCAAGAGTTTGGTCTATAAATAGCACTTTTGGATTGCTTTTAAATAAATTAACCCAAAAAATCCAGTCTTCCTGCGCTGTCATGTGCTCCGGAAAACGAATATTTTGCAATAATGATGATTTTATAAATGCGGTTTGTATTGGAATTGAAAATCCATCATTCCATTTGTATAATAGGTTTTCGTATGTAAACAGTTCTTGTTGAAAAGCGCAATAAGGTTCGGTTGTTATTTTCGCATTATTGGTAAACATTTTAAAATTCGTAAATACAATTTGAATATCTTCATTTACAGCATTTTGAATCGCTTGTAATGATAATTCCAGTTTTGTATCAAAAAGTACATCATCTGCATCTAGAAACTGTATATATTCACCGGTTGCTTTTTCTAATCCAAAATTTCTGGTGCTGCTAACGCCGCTATTTTGTTTGAAAAAATACTTAAACCTGCTGTCTTTTTCGACCCATTTTTGGGCAATTTCTTCTGTATTATCCGGACTTCCGTCATTAAGAATAAGACATTCCCAATTTTGATAAGTCTGCGCAAGCACTGAAGACAATGTTTCATCGAGAAACGCTGCCTGACTATAACATGGGATTATAATAGAAATCAACTGGCTTTTTTGCATTACAATTATCCTAGTTTTTGTTTTACATTTTTTACGGCCTGAAGCCATTGATGTCCAAATTTAGCATCGGGTTCTAAATGGTTTCCTTCTGCCCATTCGTTCCATGATTTTATGATTACAAATTGAGGATTCTCTTTGCTTTCCGTTAAACTATCAACTGCTTTTTGTAAATGTTCCTGCCAGATTTGTGGCGTTGAATTTTTAAAAATCATGGCTTTTTTGCCACTTCGCGCAGCATTATCCCAATTTGGAAACACGCAGGGTATTGACTTTTTATTGTGCAGTTTGCTGTTTAATCTTTCTACTCCTTTTTTATAATCAAATATTAAAGGCTTTACTCTTTTATCGATTTGATAATTAATCTTCAGTTTTTTGCTGATGATCTTTTTTATTTTTCGATTGACTTTTGCCGAGAAATTCTCGTTTTGCGATCCGTAACGCATTTGCATAAAAACGTCAACGCCCACTTTTCCATATATTTCATCTTTGCTCAGAACAAATTCTTCTGAACATATTGTGGCAATAAAATGAATTCCGCTAAAACCATTTGCTACGGCCAAATCGTTAAACAATTTCAGGAAAAGATCTACATCCGGAATTTCATCCGGTTTATAGATATGAAACATTGGTTTGTTATCTATTTTGATGTAACGCTCATCTTTAAAAAACGGCAATAAATAATCAAAATAAGATTTATATGCTTCTTCTCCTTCGTAGGTTTGTTCTATTAAAACTTCTGCATTTTCAAGTCCGTGCCAGATTCCTTTCCAGGTTTCATTTGCCCAGCAAAAGCAAAACGGTAAATTAATATTTTTATTCTGCAGCATTGTTTCTGCCGGTTTTTCGAGCAGCATTTTATCTTTTCCAAACCAATATTGATAATATACAAAACCGTCAATACCATATTCTTTGGCCAATTGTGCTTGCTGTTCCTGAACTTGTGGAACTCTTAAATCATAAAAACCCAGTTCTCCGGGCAAAACCGGCTGGTGATGTCCTTTAAATAAAGGTTTTGATTTTGCAACATTTGTCCATTCTGTAAAACCTTTTCCCCACCAAAGATCATTTTCCGGTATCGGATGATATTGGGGCAAATAATAGGCTAAAAACTGAATTGGATTATTTTTATGTAGACTCATTTTGCAATTTCTAAATAGTATTTGATAAGATTTGGGATCTATTTTTTAAATATTTTAAAACCGAAAAAAGTTTTACAAAACAGGTTTATAACAAATTTTTCGCTTTTTAGTTTGGCTTCATATTCCTTTTTAAGATCATCGCGTTGGGTGTTCAGGAATGCAAAAGAACCAAAAGTCTTCACAAAAAAATCGGCATGTTTAATACTTACATATTCTTGTAAATAAGCTGAATGATCTTGATTTACCTGATTTAGCATTGATTTTGATTTTATTCTATAATAAAAACCAACCTGATCTAAGCATTTTACATTGCCTCCATTTTTTAAAATAGCGATCCAGAATTCCCAGTCTTCCCAACCGTAAATCATTCCGGGATCGTATCCTCCAACAAGTTCCCAATCTTTTTTTCTAAAGAAAGCAGAACAGAAAATCATGTTTTTTTGCGCCAGATTATAAAGAGAAAAAGAAGGCAGATTCCAAATTCCTGTTTCTTCGCCAAATCTTTCGGCTTTGCAATAAACGACTTTCAATGTATTGTCTTTTTCAAAAGCGTCAAGCGCTGATGCTACATAATCTGATGCTATTTTATCATCTGCATCAAGTGGCAATATAAATTCTCCAATTGCTTTAGAAATTCCTGAATTACGGGCATTGCTTAATCCGCCGTTTTCAAGAAGCAAATAACTAAATCGCTTGTCTTTTTCAATCCATCCTTTTGCCGTTTCACCGGTATTATCTGTGCTGCCATCGTTTACGATTATGCATTCCCAGTTTTCATAGGTTTGATTCGCTACAGATTGCAAAGCTTCGTCTAAATACTGAGCTTGATTATAACAAGGAACTATTATAGAAATCTTAGGCATTTAATATATAGATTAAGGATCTTTTTGTGACTTTTGTTGGTAACAGAAAATTCAAAAATAAATAGAAATAACGCATTTGCGATTTTGATAAGTATTTTGTGTTCTTGTTTATCCAAACCGATAATTCGGGTTTTGTAAAAAGATTATTTTTATAAATAAAATTGAATCTTAATTTCAACTCCTGTTGGATTTGCTTTTTGCATTCCGGATAAAGTTGTGACAAACTAAAAAAGATGTTTGGAATTTTATCTAATACTAATTTATCGCTTGATGTTGCCGAATTGCCATGAACTCTGTATTTGGCTAATGTATAATCTAAGGCATAAAATATATTGCCCGCCATGAGCAGTTTTAGCCAAAGATGATAATCTTCGACGTTTTGAATTTCTAATTCTTCTGAAAAAGCGCCAACATTTATTACTTTATCTTTTTTTACCAAAACGGTCAAAATTGGAATTCTGTTCCAATCTAAAAACAAGTTTAAAGCATTTTTATCATAAAAAACTGAAGTTGAAATATTCATTTTTTTAGAAATATCTTCTGTTTCATTATCATTAAAAATATAAGAATCAGCAAAAACTAAATCTACATTTTTTTCCTGAATGGCTTTTATTTGAATATCGAGCTTTTCCGGCAGCCATAAATCGTCTGCATCAAGAAATGCAAGGTAAATTCCTTTTGATTTTGAAATTCCCAGATTTCTTGCTTTTCCTTGTTTGCCGTTTTGTTGGTAATAATATTGAATTCGATTGTCTTTTAGCTCCCACTCTTTTACGATTTGAGAAGTATTATCAACAGAACCATCATCTACAATAATTAATTCCCAGTTATGATACGTTTGTGCAATAACCGAATTGATCGAATCACTGATATAATTTTCAGCATTATACGCCGGCATTATTATACTTATTAAAATATCCTGATCTGACATTTTTATTTTATTTGGGATATTTTTACGTATAATTCTTCTACTTCGGGAATCAATTTATCCATATCACGATTTTGCAATACATCCTGAAATTGTGCATTCGATAATTCTTCAGCATCATTTTTATTGTTTAAAATGGCTGAACTAAAATTTACAAATTGATTTAAATTTTTAAAGTGTGGATAAACGCCATTAAAAAAATCTAATGGTTTTGAGTAAAAATCCCAACAAACTAAAGGTGTTCCGGTTAAACAAATATCGAGACCTGCAAAACCTGCCGGTGTACGATTATTATAGCCTTGAAACCATGATAAATCGAGATGTTCAGTCGTTGCTGTTACTACAATATCTTCCTGATGTCCTCTAAAAATCACTTTATCTACAATGCCAAGTCTGTCCAGGTAAGCAATCATTCCTTCTGCTTTAGGATCGCCGTTTCCAAAAACATGCAATTCGCAGTTTGGAATTGTATCTAAAAGCAAATGAAAGGCGTAGAAAAAAGGATCGAGCGGTTTGTTTTTATCTAATCTTGTAAATATTCCTATTTTTTTAGTTTCGCTTGAAACGTATTTCCATTTGTTTTCATTTTGATGCATTTTAAGCGCCAAAGGAAAATAAGTATGTGAAATATTTTTAAACTGACTGTATTCAAATTTTATTTCTTCGTTATGAAATCCGGAAATAAACTGGTAAGGATATTCAAAATCATATTCATCATATAATGCCGGCACCTGAAATTTAGCGCACATAGAATGAATTAAACTTTTCTTTTTAATTGCTGTTGGAACCTGATGAATGAAGGTATATTCTCCCATCCAATGAATTACGTCAAATTCATTTAAATAAGAAATCAGGTTGCTTTTGTATTTTTCTTTTGCTTTCTTAAATTTCCTTTTTGTCAATTTATGAAAGATGCGTTCTAATCTGGTCGTTTTATGACTTTCTAAAAACGCATCGATATAAAGAATATTTGTACCGATAGCTTTATGTTTATCTTCATAATATCTGCTGCTCCATGTGGCAGATGTATGCTGTTCTTGCTGTAAACACAAGATTGATGTTTTAAATTTTTCTTTATTTAAAGCTAAATCTATTTCATAAGCAAAGCGTTCTGCACCTGCTTTATGCAATGCACCAACAACAAATAATACGTTGAGCTTATTCATTTTTTAAAACTTTTAAAATAAGTTCAACATCACCATTCGACAATTCATAATAAAACGGAAGTCGCAATAATGTATCTGAATAATGATCTGTTAAAGGCAAATCTCCGCCTGAATGTTTATCGGTATAAAATGGACTTTTATGCAAACTTAAATAATGAAATACGGCATGAATTCCATTATTTTTTAAGCGGGCAATACATTCGTTTCTTTTTTCTAAGGTTTCAAAAACCAAATAAAACATGTGTGCATTATTTGTAGCATATTCCGGTATTTGCGGTAATCTAAAGTTTTGCTGTGCTGCAGTTTCTTTTAATCCGTTATAATATTGATTCCAGATATGTTTTCTTTTATCCTGAATCTCATCTAAATGCTCGATTTGAGCCCAAAGAAAAGCAGCAATAACTTCAGAAGGTAAAAATGATGAACCTATATCAACCCAACCGTATTTATCTATTTCTCCTCTAAAAAAGGCAGAACGATTTGTTCCTTTTTCCCAGATAATTTCGGCACGATTGGCAAATTGCATGTCATTAATGGCTAACATTCCGCCTTCTCCGGAAATAATATTTTTGGTTTCATGAAACGAAAAAGCCGCTAAATGACCAATAGATCCCAAAGCTTTTTTAACTCCGTCTTTTCCGGTATAAAAACTGTCTACGGCCTGGGCAGCATCTTCTACAACAAATAAATTATATCGATTGGCCAATTCCATTATAGTATCCATATCACAAGCTGTACCTGCGTAATGTACGGGAACTATGGCTTTTGTTTTAGGCGTAATTAAAGCTTCTAGTTTACTGGCGTCTATATTTGGATTTTCTTGATTAGAATCTGCAAAAATGATTTTTGCGCCTCTTAACACAAAAGCGTTTGAAGTTGAAACAAAAGTGTATGACGGCATTATAACTTCGTCTCCAGGCTCGATATTTATTAAAATAGCGGCCATTTCTAATGCATCAGTACAAGATGTTGTCAATAAACATTTTCCGAAACCATACTTTTGTTCAAAAAACTGCTGGCACAATTGCGTGTACTTTCCATTTCCTGATATTTTTCCGGAAGCTACTGCATCCTCAATATATTGGGTTTCTTTACCTGTTAAATATGGTTTATTAAAATTTATCATTATCGTATAAATCGTACCGGACTGCCTGCATATAAACCTTTTTTATCTATTGATTTTATGACTAGCGATCCAGCTCCTATTTGGGTTTTAGCTGTAATATTTATATTATCTATTATTGTCGAATTTATTCCTAAAAAACATTGTTCTTCGATTGTTGTAAATCCTGCAACGGCAACTCTTGGCGATAAAAAAGAATGGCTTCCGATAATGGTATCGTGCGCGATTGTGCAGCCGATATTCAAAACTGCATTTTCTTTAATGACTGCCTGAGCATCAATGATGCAACCGGGATAAATTACTGCGCCTCTTTCTATTATTGCGGTTGAATCTACTAAAGCGGTTGAATGTATAATTCTGCCAAAAGGAATTTTTGTTTGAAATTTTTCGAATATTTTTTTCTTTTCTTCCAGATGTTTGTATCCAATTCCAATTAACAATTCATCAAATTGTTTCAATTCAAAAGCTTTTTCAACATCTGTTGTTTTGCCTATTACGGGAATATCGTTTACTGTTTTTTCTGTAGAAAAATCATCAAAAAACACCACATTACTATAATGAATATCAGACAAGGCATAATGCGCCAATTGCTGTCCTAAATCTCCTGAACCAATGATAGCTAATGTTTTCATATTAGTTAATCAGTTTTTTTAATTCTGAAAGCGATCTTATTATATTGGCATTGTCAGGATAAATGTTATCTCTGTCAATTACATAAGAAGTAATTCCCAATTCACGCGCGGGTTTTAAATCTAACTTAAAAGAATCTCCGATGTATAAAATGTCTTTTGGATTTATATTTATTTTATCGAGTGCTTTTTTGTAGAATTCTGTTGATGGTTTTGAAATTCCAATTTCTTCAGAAACAAAAATATCTGAAAAAATGGGTCCAAAATATTCGTTCAATTTATCTTTTAGTGAAGAATTAAAATTAGAAATGATTCCAATTGGGATTTCAATTTCATTCAGCACTTTTGTGTCTTCAAATTTTTCCCATGGTAAATATGAACACGATTTAAAAATGGCGTTTAGTAATTCTTCATTCGGAACAATTCCTAAGGAATAAAGCAATTCTGCATTAAAACTAGTGTAAAAATCAGCATTTGTTCTATCCGGAAATTTAATTACTTCTGATAATACTTTATGATTGTATTTAAGTTTATCCACAGCAATAACATGCCCGAAACTGTTTAGGGTTTCGTTTATTTTTGTAACTAATTCGGGTTTGTACAAAATAGTTCCTGCAACGTCTAATAATAAATACTTCATTTAATAAATTATATGTTGAGATTTATTATTATTTAAATCTGCTTCATTTTCTGCATTAGGATATATAACGTCGTACAACAATCTTACAGCAATTCCGTCAATCGTTTTTACTTCGTCCGGCTCTTGATTTAGTAAATATTCCTGAATGGTATATTTTACATCCTGAAATCCTAAATTGTGTCTTATCGAATTTGTTCCTGAAATTCTGCAGTTTACTTCAAAGGGAATAATTTCTCCTTTAGAAGTTACTATCGATTGTAAATTTATGCTTCCGACTAATCCTTTTACCTGAATCATTTTTTCGATGATATTTCTTAATTGATCGTCGTATAATCTTGTGGTTTGCGATTTTGAAGTTGCTCCATTGCTTAATTCTCTTTGCATTGTAAACAAGCCGTGCAGACTGCCGTCTTTTTTAACGTAGAAAGCGGTTGTAATTTCAATGCCTTTATGCAATGGCTGAATCATAAAATCATCTGAAAAGCTTTTTGGGTTTTCGGGATTTAGGTGAATTCCTCTTGATCCTCTTCCTTCACGTGGTTTTACGATTATATCATTTATTTCATTTTTAAACTCGCTTGGCAACCATGATTGTGAAAACGGAATATTTAATGATTTATGATGCTGAAAGGTTAAATATTTATCGAGATATATTTTTGCCGTTTCGTGGTTGCTTGCCACAACTTTTGCTTTTAGATCAGCCTGATGTAGTGCGAGATAATAAATTTCGTAATCTGTTGTGGGAATAATTAAATCGACTTTCTCTTTTTCGACAATGTTTTGAATTGTAGCAATGTAATTTTCAGCATAAGAATAAGGAACCTGATAGGTAAAATCGCAAAGATGATTTCCTGCTGTAAAAGAAGCAATGTCTGTTCCTATTACAACAATATTAAGATCGAGTGATTTTATATTTCGTAAAACGCCTTGTCCGACATTTCCGCCGGTTCCGGTAACTAAAATTACTTTTTTTTCCATTCTAAATATTGTTTCAAACCTTTTTCGAGTTCGATTTCAGGTTGCCAATCTAACGTTTTTTGAGTCATTTTATTATTGTAATGAAATGACGGCGAATTATCCTGATTGATATAATCTATTGCTGAATTAGTTTGTTTTGAAATTATTTTTGCTACTTCATCATTAGAATATTCTTTTGATGAAACTCCCAAAACAGGAAAACTAATCTTCGATTTATAATCTATTGTTTTTTCAATTAAACGTACTGCATCGCTGATATGAATGTAATTCTGAAATCTGCTTCCATTTCCCCAAACCTGAATCGTTTTATGCTCTAATGCCTGATTGCAATAGTTGGGTATTAAGGTATTCTCTTTCATTCCGTTTCCGTATAATGACGAAAAACGTATAATAACTGAATCCGGATTTTGACTTACTTCGTTCTCTCCAAACAGTTTTGACAACGCATAATCTGTTTCCGGATTATGAATTGACTGTTCGTTTACAACCTCTTTTTGGTTGCCAAAAATCGAGACCGAAGAAACATAAATACTTTTAATTGTCGCGAATTTTTTAACAATTTTTTTTGTAAAATTCACATTTGTTTCAATTAATGCAGATTTGTTAATATTTGTTGTTCCTGAAGATACTGCTGCGTGGCACATAATTATGACATCCGGCACAATATCGACCAAATCTAATTGATTAAAACAGGTTATATTTTTCTTAAACACAACGTCTTTTTCAGTATTATATAATCCGAAAACGGTATGGTTTTCAGCTAACTTATTAGCTAAATGAGTTCCCAAAAATCCGTATATTCCTGTAATTAGTATTTTCATAAATTCCCACTAACGATTGGTGAAACTTTGTGTTTTAATTTTAGAAAATACAATTCTATATATTTATATGAGAAGTAACTCAGTAAAACTGTCATACCGATAATTAGAATATAGTAAGCCAAATTTGCTCCTATAAAAGATGTAATATGCATTTGATCTACCAGAGAAAAAGAAAAATACATTACTAATGGATGGTACATGTAAATGCCGTATGACCATTTTCCCAGAACTGAAAACAATTTTATTTCTACCTTATTTTCGATAAACAATAAAATCAATAATCCGAAACTTAATCCTAAAGTTATGTGTGAGATTTCAAAAAACAAATGAATCAATATTGAAAATAGGATTAATGCAATTAGAAATTTATTGGTTATTAATTTTTGAACAACGTCTTTATAATTTCTGTAAATTATTGCTATAACTCCTCCAATTGCCATAAAATCAATATTGAATGAAGATAGAAATGCCTGAAGATAAGGGAATGAGGCAAAAGAATTAATTTTATAATTAATTGCAGTCATTACAATGATTATCAGCAACAAAACAATCCATAAAATATTTGAAAAAAACTTCACTATCCACGGCCATATAAAATAAAATTGTTCTTCGACACTTACGCTCCAGGATTGAGATGCACCAGCAACCGGGCCAAAAATTTGTAAAGCTACATTTGAGAAAAAGAAAACAAACAATAACAAATTTTTGCCATATATTAAGTTTTCAATCTTTTCATTATAAAATGTTTGAGCTTCAAAAAAATGTGGAAACAATTTATAGATGAAGGGTAATAGAAAGAAACCAACTCCTAAAATAATAAAATACAAAGGCCATATTCTTAAAATCCTACGACCATAAAACTTAGAAACTGAAATTTTTCCTGTAACTATTTTTTCTTCTAATAATAGATAAGTAATTAAAAATCCGGATAATACAAAAAACAGATAAACTCCATTTTTACCTAAATTTTCTATAAAACTTTTTATTACACTAACATCGAGTAACGAACTTATTCCTAAACGGTGTTTGTATAATTCAATATGATGAAAAACAACAGCCAGGGCTGCAAAGGCTCTTAGCTCATTTAAACCACTAAAAAATAGTTTATTTTGCATTAGCTTCACTCTTCAAAATCGCTTGCATTTTATCATTCCAATAAAAAGCAGCCGAGTCTTTTACTATTTTACAAGTACCTACTTTTACCCAAGGTTTAGCGATTTGTTTTTTAAGAAAATCTTTTTCCCAATTTTCCTGAGTAACTATTTCCTTTACATAAAAAGTGTACTCAACAATAGGTTTATTATTCGTTTTTTGATAATATTTTAAATAGGGAACTATTCCGGTTTTAAAATTTTCTAAATCAAATTGAGGTTGATTTACTCTAAATGTATAATTTACCCATAAAGCTCCGTTAGCGTAACTATTCTTTACAAGGCCATCATTATCTAATAAAGGAACTAATGTTTTCTCATTCTTATCTGTTATGCCTTCAATTTTAAAAATATGATTGTATTTATTAAAATGAATGTTATACATAAACACAGGATGATGTGTTAATCCCAGAAAACTTTTATAACTGCCTTGCATTGGCTCATAAAAAACTTTGGCTATTTTATTTATGTAATTTACTTTTGGAAAATGATCTTGAATAGTTGGCGTAAACCAAATCATAAGTAGTTGTCCAAATACAACAATAATAATTATTGCTTTCCAAAAAAATTGAGTTATACTTAACCTGTTCAAACCTTTTATCAAAAAATCCTGATCTTCAGTAATCGGTTTGCTGTAAACCGGAATCGAACAATTATCAACCGTACATCTTTCAGTAAGACGATTCCCTGCAATATACGTATACAATTTTTTACCTAGAAACGAAATACCCGGCAAACTTCCTATTAACCCTAAAGGATAGGTGTATAATAATGATTTAAATAATTCGATATATGCCCAATATCCAACTGATATTTTTCCATTTGTGCTTAAACCATGAATGTTTAATAATAAAACTTCCTGATCAAATTTTTTAAGTACCTCATTAGTTAGATAATTATCCTGAACAGTTTGACAACTAATTGCATTAAAAATATCAAAATGATTTATAATTATTACAACTTTATGACATAAAGGACATTCTGAATCGTAATAAAAATTATAAATTGGTTTCTTGAATTTTAATTTTTGAGCTATTTTCCCCCAAAAAGAAACTGGAACTAAAAGCAAATATATTGAAATATAAGTAAGGGCAAATAATGGTATTGGATAAGCTATTAAAATACCAAAGTGAAAAAAGGCGCCTAAAATAAATAATGGAAATCTCCATTTTTTTAGCCAAAATATAAATATAAAACTTGCTTCAAAAACCAGTACTAAATAACCTAAAAATTTAACGAGCCATTCTTGATTTAGTAAAAAAGAAGTATCATTCCAAGTCACCATTGGTAAACTTGATGGTAACCAAACGCCTAGACCGTCCATCCACATTTTACTGGAAACCTTATAAAAAATAGAATCAATATAAACCAAGCCAATTGCAATAAAGACAACAATTAAATAATTAATTTGCAAAACTTTATTATCGACCTCATATTTTTTATAAATGGTAGAGAATTTAAGTTTTTGCAGCAAGTTATCTAATGACAAAACTCTCGAAATTGGCATAAACATCAGCAAAAAGTTTATGCCCACGTAAACATAAAAAACATGGTATTCAAACTGTGTCGCTGAACTGAATATAATAACTGAAAATATATAGTTAACGATTGTAGCAAAACGAGTGCACAATCCTAAAAGAATCAATAAAACAACCGGAAACCAGAAATAAAAAATAAATGAAACATCTAATTCCCCTGTATTTACAAATGGAACTTTATCATAAATAATATTTCTGAATTTATATAATTGCAAGAGCTCACAGAATAAAACGAAAGAATAAAATATCCTGAATATCGAAAGTCCTGTTGCGTTAACTTTTAAATTAAATATTTTAAACATATTATTTTACAGTCCAGTCTAGTTGTGGTCTAATCATTCCGTTTACTTTTCCTAAATATCCAGATTCGCGCTTTATATCCTTCACCTCAAAAGTTAGTAATTCTTCATCATGAAATAAAGGTCGCATATCTTCTGTAAAGAAATAACAATGTATTTGGTAAACATCGTCGTTAAGGAAATTAGCCGGAATTTGACAGCTTATATCTGTAGTCTCGCCTGTAGGACAATCAAATTTACCACCAGAACCAAAGACAACATCGCCTTTTATCGTTAGTAAATCAAATCCGATTGAAATTCGTTCGTTCTCTGTTTGATTTACAACTTTCATTCTAAAATCAATTAAGGAAGCAACATCTATAATTTCATCTTTATCTGTTGTAGAAGCATTTTCTATAGCTGCATACATGATTTTGATGTCTTTGTTTCCTTTTGCATTTTCTATAGAATCAAAACTAATTTTACGCTCAGAGAAAGAACTGCTTTGCAAATAGTCTGATATTATCTTTGTAGGGCTACCATCTCCAAAAATGCTTCCGTTATGCATACTGATAACTCTTGTACATAATGTTTCGACTGCAGCCATATTGTGGCTCACAAACAAAACGGTACGCCCCTGACCTTTAGAAATATCCTGCATTTTACCAATAGCTTTCTTTTGAAATTCAGCATCACCAACGGCCAAAACCTCATCTATAACCAAAATTTCAGGTTCCAGAAAAGCAGCTACTGCAAATGCCAAACGAACTGTCATACCGCTACTGTATCTTTTTACCGGAGTATCGATGTAGCGCTCACAACCCGAAAATTCTATAATCTCATCGATTTTAGAAGCGATTTCTTTTTTGGTCATTCCGAGAATAGCGCCGTTTAAGAAAATATTTTCACGCCCGGTCATTTCACCGTGAAAACCGGTTCCTACTTCAAGAAGCGAAGCAATACGCCCACGCGATTTTATACTTCCTGTAGTTGGCGCTGTTACTTTTGATAATATTTTTAAAAGAGTTGATTTTCCTGCGCCATTTTTCCCAATGATTCCAAGAACTTCTCCACGTTCTACTTCAAAATTAATATTCTGCAATGCCCAAACGTAATCAGAAGTTCCTTTTGTAGAACGATCATTAACGTCACCTATTTTTAAATACGGATTTTCTTTGCCACGTATCTGATGCCACCATCTGTTTAGATCGTGAGCCAAAGTACCTGTTCCTACTTGTCCTAAACGATATTGTTTAGAAACATTTTCGGCTTTTAATATTATATCTTTTTTCAATTTTCAGTTGTATTTTTTTAGTTATGAATTATTTAAAATCTTTCAGAATTCTAAATTAAACGGTATCAATAAAGCTTTTCTCCGTTTTATTGAAAACCAAAAGTCCTATAAAAAATACTGCAACGGTCAATACAAAAGTATAACATAACCCTAAAACTGATATTCCTCCAACATTAAGAAGCATATAACGAGAAGTTTCGATTGTATAAGCTAATGGATTGTATTCTACTAACCAGCCAAACTTTGGTAATTTCTCTTTTATTAATTCCATTGGATACATTACAGCAGATAAATACATTAATAATTGTATCCCGAAACCTAACAGATTACTAAAATCACGATATTTAGTTACCACCGAAGAAATTAGCATTCCAAGTCCTAAACCAAGAAATCCCATAACAATAATCAACAGAGGAAAAAATACAACCAGACCATTTAAGCTTAAGTCTTTTCCGATTATGTAGTAATAGCAATAGAAAGCAATAAAAATAAAAAATTGTATTCCGAACTTGATTAAATTAGAAATTACTACAGATAGTGGTGTAATAATTCTTGGGAAATATACTTTACCAAATATTGCTGCATTAGACTTAAAAGTATCTGAAGTTCCGTTAAGACATGAAGTAAAATAATTCCAAACTGTAATTCCGGCAAGGTTGAATAAAAATGGAGGAACTGTTCCTGTATTTATTCCTGCAACGTTATTAAAAATTATAGTAAATGTTATCGCAGTAAACAATGGTTGTATTAAATACCAAAGCGGACCTAATACTGTTTGTTTATATACGGTAATAACATCGCGTTTTACAAATAGAAACAGTAAATCACGATATTGCCAAACTTCTTTAAGGTTGAGGGAGAAGAATTTATTTTTGGGTGTTATTTCAAACAACCAATCATTCGAATTATTTGTAGTGTTCATTTTATGTTTTTCATTACAATTTGGGGTGTAATAATTTGTGCCCCAAAATTAGAAATAAAGGTCAATTTTCCTAACTGTTTATACATTATTATTGCAAAATCTTTTATGTGGTAAATTAGTAGGATTTTTACCCGATTGTGAATTGTTTTAAAAAGCAAAAAAGGCGTTTTTATAAAAAAACACCTTTCTAATTATTTGATTGTAAATTTAAATCTATGAATAGCTATTTATCTAAAACTTCAAAAGCCGAGTTCATACTTTTAAATTCAGGGACTATTTTTTTCATTTTGGCAACAATATCATCGTTATCATAGAAATCTGCAATTCCGATAAGTTCGTCGATTTCTGTATGCAAATTCTCGTATTCGTCTTGTATTTCCTGAGCAATCATAATTTTATTATGATAAGTTGGTAATGTTTTAGAAGTATCATTTAATAACTCTTCATACAATTTTTCTCCAGGTCTTAGTCCAACGATTTTTATTTTAATTTCTTTATCAGGAATAAAACCAGCAAGTTTGATCATCTTTTTAGCTAAATCAATTATTTTAACGGGTTTACCCATGTCAAAAATATAAATTTCGCCTCCATTTCCCATTGCACCTGCTTCCAGAACTAATTGACAGGCTTCGGGTATTGTCATAAAATAACGAATAATATCCTGATGCGTTATTGTTACCGGACCGCCTTCTGCAATTTGTTTGGTAAACAAAGGAACAACGGATCCATTTGAACCTAAAACATTTCCAAATCGAGTTGTAATAAATTTTGTAGCATTTTCAACATTCTCTCTTTGGTTTTTCAAGAATAAAGACTGAACATATTTCTCTGCAATTCGTTTACTGGCTCCCATAACATTACTAGGATTAACAGCTTTATCTGTTGAGACCATAACAAATTTCCTGACAAAATATTTACATGATAAATCAGCCAGATTCTTTGTTCCTTTTATATTTGTTAAAATTGCTTGTGATGGATTCTCCTCCATCAACGGAACATGTTTGTATGCCGCAGCATGAAATACTACATGCGGATTATGATTTTTAAAAACTTTATCTAATGC
Organism: Flavobacterium sp. LC2016-13; assembly: GCF_009707955.1. Classification (GTDB taxonomy): domain Bacteria; phylum Bacteroidota; class Bacteroidia; order Flavobacteriales; family Flavobacteriaceae; genus Flavobacterium. The sequence goes on from NZ_WMDQ01000006.1 coordinate 61,029, forward strand.
TTTTTTACTCTTTACGTCAGCTATTACAGCTACAATATTTGTTTGAGAATTCATGCTTAATGTTTCTAAGCACAAATTATGTAAAGGAGTTTCTGCATGATCTAAGATAATAACCTTTTTAGGATTAAATCCTAGTACTTGTCTTGCTATCTCACTTCCTATTGATCCTGCAGCTCCAGTTATCAGAATCGTTTTGTCTTTTAATTGTTTTGAGATCGATTTACTATCCAAAACTATCGGTTTTCTTTCCAGTAAATCTTCAATTTGAATGTTCTTTACTTTTTGAGAAATTTCCTTTTGATTTTCCCAATCCGAAATCAATGGAACTGTATAAACTCTATAATTGAATTCTAAACATTGATCAACAATAATTAATTGCTCATCTTTAGATAAACTTTTATCGGCTATAATTATACCTTCTGCAGCAACAGAACGCATTAAGGCAGGTAATTTTTTTCTTAAAATCAAAATCGGCAAATCCAACATTCTTTTGGATGCATTTTGATTATTCTTATCTACAAATCCGACTATTTTAAATCGGGAAGGAGTTTCAAACTTTAATGCATTCGCTACTGATATAGCATTTGCGTCAGTTCCGTAAATTACTGTTCTAATTAGCTTTGTACTTGTTTTCTCAGAGAAATACAGTTCAAAAGTTTGTTTTACGATTACACGATATAAGAACAGTCCACAAAAGGATAAAACTAAATTTATAAATAGTGCTGTATTTAAAAAAGCTTTATGTCCTGCATATAATTCAAATACTAAATTAAAAAACAAGAAAAACACCAAAACTGACATTTGTGAGAATAACAGTTTTATAGCATCTATATAAGAAGAATGTCGAATAATTCCTGAATATGTTCTAAATAGCCAAAAGAAAAATACGTTTACAAAAATTAAAGTACAAACAAAAGAAAAATTATGTGATGTGATAATATATCCTAATGCTGTTCCTTCAAACAACATATAAGTAAATGTGAAAGAAAAAATAAGAACCATTACATCTATGGCAACAATAATCCACCTAGGTAAATAACTAAGGTTGTTTATATTAGCCCTTAAGTTCCTTGGTGAAAAAAAGTTATGAAATAAAGATCTTATTTTATTTGATTCTTCTGGATTCAATTTTGGTTTAGTTTAGTTTTTGTAAACTTTGTATGATAACAAAAATACAAATTAAAGTTTTTAAAAGGTTAGGTTATTAAGCTGAATTTAAACTTTAACACCTTTTCTCTTTTGTTTCAAAAATTCTATTAAATAACCTCCGTATCCTGATTTTACTAAAGGCAAAGCCAGTTCTTCAAGTTGAGCATCATTTATATATCCCTGTCTCCAGGCAATTTCTTCAATACAACCTACTTTTAATCCTTGTCTTTCTTCAAGTACCTGAACAAATTGACCGGCTTGCATTAAACTATTAAATGTTCCCGTATCCAACCAGGCTGTCCCTCTACTTAAAATACCAACCTTTAAAGCTTCTCTTTCCAGATATACTTTATTTACATCAGTAATTTCATATTCTCCTCTGGCACTTGGCTTAATATTTTTAGCAATTTCTACTACTGAATTATCATAAAAATATAACCCTGGAACTGCAAAATTAGATTTTGGGTTTTCTGGTTTTTCTTCAATTGAAATAGCTTTTAAATTTTCATCAAATTCTACAACGCCATATCGCTCCGGATCTGATACATGATAAGCAAAAACTACACCACCATTCGGTTTAGTATTAGATTTTAAAAGTTCTTGCATGTTCGATCCAAAAAATATATTATCTCCTAATATTAAAGCTACATCATCATTACCTATAAATTCTTCTCCAATTACAAAAGCTTGTGCCAAACCATTTGGAATAGCTTGCTCAGCATAACTAAACTTACATCCTAAAGTTGATCCATCTCCTAATAATTTTTTGAAATTTGGTAAATCATGCGGAGTAGAAATAATCAATATTTCATTGATTCCTGACATCATCAAAGTCGACAATGGATAATAAATCATTGGTTTATCATAAACAGGCATCATTTGTTTACTCATTGCCAATGTTAATGGATGTAAACGAGTTCCTGAGCCTCCTGCTAGTATAATTCCTTTCATATATTTGATTTTAGATCTTAGATTTAGACTTTAAATTTCTCCTTTGGAAATCTTAAATTAAATCTTAAAATCACCTCTATTTTATAAATATTTTTTTCAAACTCTCTTTATAACTTGGAATATTTAAGCTATAAACCTCTTTAATTTTTTTCTTATCTAATAATGAAAATTCTGGTCGTTTTGCCGGAGTTGGATAAGACGCAGATGGAATTCCGCCAACATTACAATTGTATTCTCCTAATTCTTTTATACTCAACGCAAATTCATACCAACTTATTTCGCCTTCGTTTGAATAATTATAGATTCCCGGAACCCATTCAGAAGATTCTAAAATATCAATTATTGCCTGAGCTAAATCAGCGGCATAAGTTGGAGACCCAATTTGATCATTTACAACATTAATTGATTCTTTTTCCTGCATTAAACGTTGCATCGTTTTTACAAAATTGTTTCCAAATTTGCTGTAAACCCAAGAAGTTCTTATGATGATTGAGTTTGGATTTGCTTTTAAGCAAGAGATTTCTCCTGATCTTTTACTTTCACCGTATATATTTATAGGATTTGTCTCTGCATCTTCATTTAAAGCAATAGAAGAAGATCCATCAAAAACATAATCTGTAGAAATGTGAATTAATTTTGCATTATTTTCAAAAGCATATTTTGCAATTAATTCAACAGCCAAATGATTTATTGTAAAAGCTAATTCTTTTTCTGTTTCAGCTTTATCAACTGCAGTGTATGCACCACAATTTAAAATTATATTAGGATTAATTTCATTTAATTGAACTTTAAGCAACTCTAGATTATCGAGTGTGATTTTATTTCTGTCAGCAAAAATCCATTCATATTGTGGGTATTTTGAAGATAAAACTGAAAGTTCAGAGCCTAACTGCCCACTTGCTCCAGTAACTAGTATTTTTTTCATTAAAATAAGCTATTACAATTTTCGATAAAAGGAAGTATTTGATCTTTTTCAGAAACAATTGCTTCTTCTAAATTCATTCCCCAATCAATATTTAATGAAGGATCATCAAATTTAATACCACCTTCTGAATCTTTATTATAAAACTGATCACATTTGTACATTACGGAAGCGGTTTCACTGATAACAGAAAAACCATGCGCGAATCCTTGTGGTACTAATAATTGTTTTTTATTTTCAGCAGATAATAAAACGCTAAATGCTTTTCCATAAGTAGGCGATTTTTTTCTTAGATCAACTACAATATCTACTATTTCACCATCTAAAACTCGTATTAATTTAGTTTGTGCAAAAGGAGGATTTTGGTAATGTAAGCCTCGAAGAGTTCCTTTCTTTGAGAATGACTGATTATCTTGAACGAAATCAATATTAATTCCTAAATCTTTAAATTTAATTTTATTGTATGACTCAAAAAAATAACCTCTTTCATCACCAAAAACTGTTGGTTCAACAATAACTAAATCTTTTATAAACGTTTTTTCAATTTTCATGTTAAAATTTTAATTCTATACTGAAAAGAAAGTAGTAATCACTTCCTTAATTCTATTTTTATCTTCTGCTGTGAGATTTGATCCTGATGGTAAACATAATCCTTTTTCAAATAATTCTTCGGCAATTTTATCACCATAATAAGGGTAACTCATAAAAATTGGCTGTAAGTGCATTGGTTTCCAGAGCGGTCTGCTTTCAATATCTGCTTTTTCAAAAGCCATTCTTAAATTTTCTGTATTTCTATTTTTTGCAAGATTTGGTTCAATCAAAATGGCATTTAACCAATAGTTTGAAAAGTAATCTTCATTCAATACTTCAAAAAGAGTTACATCTTTAATGTTCTCAAAAACTTCTTTATAAAAATAATGTGTTTCTCTTCTTGCTGCAATATTCTTCTCTAACATTTTTATTTGTCCAAGCCCTATACCTGCGCAAATGTTACTCATTCGATAGTTGTAACCAATTTCACTATGTTGATAATGAACTGCAGTATCTTTTGACTGAGTAGCATAAAAAATCGCTTTTTGTTTTGATTCCTCTAAATTAGAAATCAATGCTCCACCACTTGAAGTTGTTATGATTTTATTTCCATTAAATGAAAGAATCCCAAAATTCCCAAAGGTTCCACATTTTTTCTTTTTATAAGAACTTCCTAGTGCCTCAGCACTGTCTTCTATTATCGGGATATCGTATTTTACAGCTATAGCATGTATTTCGTCGACTTTATAAGGATTGCCATATAAGTGAACAGTAATTATTGCCTTAGGTTTTTTTCCTTTTTCTATTCTGTCTTTTATTGCAGTTTCAAGAAATTCCGGGCTAATATTCCAAGTTTCAGGTTCGCTATCTACAAAAACAGGTATTGCCCCCTGATATAAAATGGGATTTGCTGATGCTGAAAATGTCATAGTTTGGCAAATGACCTCATCTCCAGTTTTTACTCCTAATAAAATTAATGCTAAATGTATAGCAGAAGTCCCTGAATTTAAAGCTGTCAAGAATGATCCGTCATCAAAATAATTTTGTAATTGATTCTCAAAATCATTAACATTTGGTCCTCCAGAAGTAATCCAATTTCTTTCTAGTGCTTTTTGAATATATTCGTTCTCAAAACCACTTTGTTGAGAAAGGGATAAGTAAATTCGTTTATTATCCATTATTACTTAAACTACTTTTATTTAATAAATAAAACTTAAGTGTATATACTAAAAGTAAAGGCAAAATAACAATCGCAAATAATATTACATCCTGAACTTTTTGATATAAAAAGATAATTATGATCGAAGCGATAAGTTGAGAAATTGCATAAAATAATGAAACTAATCTATGTTCTATTTTACATTCATTACTTAAAATTTGATACAGATGTAAGCGATGTGCTTGAAAAATGTTTTGTTTTAAATACAAACGATGTGCAATAGTACAAATAGCATCAACTCCATAAATTGCTAAGAATAAAAGCCAGATAACTGAATTCGTTATCAAAATAAGTTTTAAAACTAAATAAATAATCCAAAAAGCAATAGCAATGCTACCTACATCACCAGCAAAACATTTTGCCTTTTTTCTATAATTAAAAAACAAAAAAACAAGACTCGCTACCATTGCATATTTTATAAAACTATTATCCGTAAAAAGCTGGATCTTTGTGTTAACATACAATAAACTTCCCATTACTACTAAAGTATATAGACCGGTAATACCATTAATCCCATCCATAAAATTATAGGCATTTATTAATCCAACAGCAAAGAAATAAGCTATTGCAATACCCCAAACTGGAACTAAAGTAAACAAGTCTAAGTCATAAAAAATTAAAGTAATCGAAAGAAAATGAATGGTGATTCTAATTTTATTTGATAAATTTTTAATATCATCCCAAAAGCTAACCAAACTGACTAAAGTTATTCCAATGAAGAAAAAATAGTTGTTTTGAATATGCTGTGCAAAATAAAGTAATCCAGAGAACCAAAAAATGATTCCTCCTCCTCTTAATGTTATTTCTGTATGCGAACTTCTTTGGTTAGGTTTGTCAATAATATTAAATCTATCCGCAACTTTAAAATAAAGAAGCATTAAAATCATTAAAAGAATAGCGAGTATTGTGTATTGCATTATTTGTTATAATTTACTGATTGTTCTTCTAAAAAATTAAAATCTAAAAATGTTTATCCTATTTTATATTTTTCAAGAACAAAGATTCTAACTTATCCAGCAACATCTTTTTTGAAAAATTATTTTCATAATATGATTTAGCATTATATTCCATTTTAAGTTTTTCCTCTACTGTCATATTTTTTAATTCTATAGCTTTTTTAGCCAATTCAATTTCATCTCCCGCAGCTACCGCAAAACCACATTTACTATCATTTATGAGCTTATTTCCTTCTCCATTAAGCACTCCTAATATAATTTTACCCGAAGACATATATGCTTGAACTTTAGCAGGAACAGTTAAAGCAAATACAGGTTCATCTTTTAAAGATACTAGCATTACGTCCGCTTTTTTAAAAAACAAAGGCATTGCTTCGATTTCATATCTGCCAAACAAATGAATATTTGCTATTTTTTTTTCATTTATTTCATTTTTCACCCAATCCAACTTTCTACCATCTCCAACTATAATCCAATTAATATTTTGATCCTTAGTACTATGGGCTGCTTTTAAAATTGTTTCAAAATCTTGAGATTCTCCAACATTTCCAGCAAACATAATGTTAAAGCCATTAGGAAGATTTGGTACAGAAATCTCTTTTTGAGGATCTCCAGTAAAAATATCCTCAGCCCAATTAGGAAAATAGATAACTTTTTTACTTTTATCTTTTAATTTCTCCACAATAGAATTTTCAAAATATTTTGAACTAATCAAAATTACATCTGAATTATTATAAATATATCTAACTAGTTTTTCAATAATCTGTATAATTTTAATATTTTTAAAATTACTAGCAGCTAAAATACTTTCAGGCCATAAATCTAAAACCCATAGGTAAACAGGGGATTTCTTTTTCTTTTTTAGCCACAATCCAGGCAAAGCCATTGTAACTGGTGACAATTGCTGAACAAAAATAACATCAAATTTACCTTTAACTCTAAAAATGCAAGCAAAATAAGAGAAAAAGATAAAGGATAAATAATTTAAAATTAAGTGAGTTCCTTTTCCATTTTTTCTTGGATAAATTGGGGTCCTAATTACTTTAGCACCTTTTATGATTTCTGTGCTTTTATTAAAAAAGGAATAGTTTGGAAAAAATGTTCCACCCGGATAATTTGGTTTTGCTGTCAAAACTGTCACTTCATGACCTTTTTTTACCAAGTCAAAAACAATATCATTTCCTTTGAAAGTTTCAGGATAAAAATACTGAGAAACAAATAAAATTTTCATGCTTATTTTATTTCACTCCAGACTACACGTTTTACATAATCAGTATAGCTCAAAATAATTCGAACCATTTTTTCGGAAACATTTGGCATTGAATAATCCGCTACTAGTCTAAAATTTCTTTCCGTTCCAATTTTCTGATATTGTAATTGCACTAATCCTTGCATAATTCTTTCTGGACTCAAACCAACCATCATTACAGAAGTCTCTTCCATCGCTTCTGGTCTTTCATGTGCATCTCTAATGTTAAGAGCCCTAAAATTTAATACTGATGACTCTTCCGAAATTGTTCCTGAATCTGATAAAACTACAAAAGATTTCATTTGCAAAGCGTTGTAGTCATTAAACCCAAGCGGTTTTAAAAACTGAACGTTTTTATGCATTTGAATATTTTTTTTCTCAATCATATTTCTAGTCCTCGGGTGTGTACTTACAATGATTGGATAATTGTATTTCTCAGCAATAAGATTCAAGCTATCCATTAAACCCTGAAAATTTTTCTCACTATTTATATTTTCCTCTCTATGTGAAGAAACTATAAAAAATTTACCTTCTTCCAGTCCTAGTCTCTGCAAAACATCCGAAGATTGGATAGATGGTAAATAATGATTTAAAACTTCAAACATCGGTGAACCTGTTTTGATGATTCGATCTGCAGGTAAGCCTTCTCTCAATAAGTATTCTCTTGCGATATCACTATAAGTCAAATTAACATCTGAGATATGGTCAACAATTTTTCTGTTCGTTTCTTCTGGAACACGTTGATCAAAGCAACGATTTCCGGCTTCCATATGAAAAATAGGAATATGTCTTTTTTTTGCTGGAATTGCACAAAGACAACTATTTGTATCTCCCAAAACTAAAAAAGCATCAGGATTTTCTGTCTCTAATAAAGGATCAATTTTTATAAGTATTTGTCCCACCGTTTCAGTAGCAGTTGCTCCTGCAGCGTTAAGAAAAAAATCTGGTTTACGTATTCCTAAATCATCGAAAAATATTTGATTAAGTTCATAATCATAATTTTGTCCAGTATGAACAATTACATGCTCAATAGCTTCTGAATTATCCAGAGCTGCCATTACTCTTGAAAGACGAATAATTTCTGGTCTCGTACCGACCACTGTCATCACTTTTAATTTTGATTTCATTATATCTTATCTAGGATATTATTATTTTTAATTATACATTTTCAAAATAAGTATCTGGGTCATTTGGATCATAGAATTCATTAATCCAAAAATTAGTATACAATACCTCTTCTCCAATATTTTTAATATTATGAGTATACCAAATTGGCATATCTACGTACGCCGGTTCGTTTCCGTCAAGATAAAAATCCAAAACTTCATCCGTACCTATTCTACGTAACTGAATTAAAGCTTTGCCTTTAATAACTGCAAAACGTTCAATCTTTCTGGTATGATAATGATTCCCTCTTGTAATTCCCGGAACGGTTGTTGAAAAAGAAACTTGTCCGCCAACTCCTAAACGAATAATTTCTACAAATGAACCTCTGGGATCGGTATGTTCAATAAATTTTACAGGAAAATGATTTTTAATATCCATATAGCAACGAAATGTATTGAATAAATTCAACTCAAATACAGTTTCTATACTTGGAATAATACCTTTATCCTGATACTCTGATTTATATTTTTCTAATAGAGTTAAAATTTGTGACACCTTAGATTCTGATGTATGTTGCACTACAATTTCAGGCTTGCCTTTTTTGCTTCTAATTTCAGAAATAATTGTACCTACTAATTCTCCAACATATATCAGTTTTAAATCACCGTCTACCTCAATTATCGATTTTTCGTTATGTGAAAGTTTATGACAAAAAGTCGCTACAACAGAATTATAATTTGGGTGTCCGAAGGGCCCAAAAACATTTGGAATTATCATTCCTGTAAATTGCCCTCCTGAATTATTTGACCAATTGATCATTAATTCCCTGCCTTCTTTTTTAGATTTTCCATAAAGATTATCTCTTCCCTCTTGCGTTGATGAAGAAAAAAGTACATGAGATTTACTATTTGTTGCTTTAAGAGATTGCACCAGTTTTTGAACCAACCCTAGATTAGTATCATAAATCACTTGAGGATCATTATGACGATTCATTGCTGCCAAATGTACTATAACATCACATTCTGCTACAAAGTCGTTTAATTTATTCTGATCTTCAAAATATTCCTTTTGAAACTCAATTCGTGCAAATTCTTCCGGGAAGAGTCCAATTGTATTATATAAATGTGCCCCAATAAAACCTGCTTGACCTGTAATACCTACTTTTAACATTCTTTGATTTTATATTTTAAAATAATCAATATCATATCGATATTCATCTTTAATTTCGCCCAGCAAATAATCAGCCATTACCAGTAATTTAGAATTTAACTCTAAAGATTGAATACTGCTCACATATCCTTTAGGAACATGCAGTACATTTAATTTTTCAGAATCAATTAAATAGGTAAGGATTTCTAAATTTACAGATGGTTTTTCCCAATTATCTACTTTGATTAGCTGGATTTTAAATTTTCCGCTAACAACGCAAAACCATCTTTGCTCGATCTGATGTCCTTGCCAGCCTCTAATAAATTGTGGACTCTCATTTTCTATAATATAAATTCTTTTGATTAATGAAGCATCAAAATCATTATTGTACAATAAGGTTCCTCGGTGATCAGAATGACAATTTCCACTAATTAAATTTGGTTCCATTGTTATCTAGCCTGGCATTTGAGTAACATCTTCACCGAAAACTTCTTTTCTAATAAGCGGCAAAGTCGACAAAAGTTTTTTCATTCCTTCAATATCCTGCTGTTCAGTATTATGCGAATGATAATCTTCAATTAAAGAAACATCTTCTTCTCCTTCAGAAAAATATTGTGCATAATTTAGATCGCGATTATCTGCCGGAATACGATAAAAATCTCCCATATCCTCAGCTTTTACCATTTCTTCACGAGTACATAAAGTTTCATATAATTTTTCGCCATGACGCGTACCAATAATCTTAATTTCAGTATCTGCTTTACAAAGCTCTTTCAAGGCTTGTGCAAGATCTCCAATTGTTCCTGCAGGCGCTTTATTTACAAATAAATCTCCAGGATTACCATTTTCAAAAGCAAATAATACTAATTCTACAGCCTCATCTAATGACATCAAAAAACGTGTCATATTAGGGTCAGTGATAGTTATTGGATTATTCTCTTTTATTTGTTTTAAAAACAAAGGAATCACTGAACCTCTGGATGCCATTACATTTCCATATCTGGTCAAACAAACTGTAGTATCGATCAAGTTTCTAGAAGCTGCGACTGCTACTTTTTCCATTAAAGCCTTTGAAATTCCCATTGCATTAATAGGATAAGCTGCTTTATCTGTACTTAAACAAATTACCTTTTTCACTTTATTAGCTCCAGCCGCATCGATAACATTTTGTGTACCAAAAACATTTGTTTTAGTAGCTTCTAATGGAAAAAATTCACATGAAGGAACTTGTTTTAATGCAGCTGCGTGAAATACATAATCTACGCCACGCATTGCTCTTTCGACACTATTATAATCCCTAACGTCACCAATGTAAAACTTAAGTTTATCGTTTTTTAATTGATTACGCATGTCATCTTGCTTTTTCTCATCACGAGAAAAAATACGAATTTCCTTAAAATGATCAGTATGCAAAAAACGATTCAACACTGCATGCCCAAAAGAGCCTGTTCCTCCTGTTATAAGAAGAGTTTTGTTTTGTATTTTCATTATTGATTTAATTTGAAAATCTTATTTTTTTCTAATTGAGTGGGATAATTTATTAAAACGGCTTTATAAGGTCCTTTAAAAACAAATAAACTTCCGGCAGCAACTCCAATAACACCATGTCTGTCAATAATCTTTTCAATATCATTCAAAGAACCTGCTCCACCTAAAACAGTCATAGGCAGTGTTATTTTTTCTCTTACTTTATCTATTAAATCCAAATCATATCCTTTCATTTGCCCGTCTTTATCAATAGAATTGATTACGATCTCGCCCGCTCCCAATTTCTGAACTTCTTCTACAAATTTAAAAGGATTAATTCCTGTACCTTTTTTTCCATTATGGGTATACACTTCATACCCTCCTAATAATTTCTTTTTAACATCTAAAACAACAATGACACTTTGTGCTCCCACCCGATCAGAAATTTCAGTAATTAAATTTGGATTTTGCAATACTGCTGAACTTAGTGCTATTTTTTCAATGCCCAGACTAAAAATCCGTTGAGCTTGCTCTACTGTTTTTACTCCACCACCATAACATAAAGGCATCATAGATTGACTTGCAAGTCTTTCAATTAGGCTATAATTAGGTTCTTTTCCTAATACTGTCGCGTCTATATCAAAAATAGCTAATTCATCAACTGCTTTTTCATTAAAAATTTTAACTGCATTAATAGGGTCTCCAACGTATTTAGGATTTTTGAAATTTACAGTTTTCACTAATCCATTATCATGAACCAAAAGGCTTGGAATTATTCTAGGTCTAAGCATGTTTAGAGTTTTGCGAAATTATGTAATAAAGTTTCACCATAATGATGACTTTTCTCCGGGTGAAATTGAATTCCATAGATGTTTTCATGGTGTGCTGCACAAGCAAATTCCCCTCCATAATCTGAGGTTGCCAATATATTCCTAGTATTATTACATTCAAAATAATAAGAATGTAAAAAATAAAACAGAGCATCTTTTTCTAATCCGTCAAATAAAGGATTCGAAATTACAGGTTGTACGTCATTCCAACCCATATGTGGCAATCTTGTAACTTGCTTAATTTTGGTTTCATCAAATTTTTTGATTGAAGCATCAATCCATCCTAACCCTGGCGATTTACCTTCATCACTTGAGTTACCCATCATCTGCATTCCAACGCAAATACCAATTACAGGTATTTTCTTTACGATTACCAATTCATCAAGTTTTTCACGCATACCTGATTTTATAAGCTCTGACATTGCGTGATCAAAATGACCAACCCCTGGTAAAATTATTTTTTGAGCATCTTCTAAATCAGCAGCCGTTTTGGCAATCTTAGTTGCAACATTCACTCTTTTATAAACATTTATAAAAGCATTAATATTACCTACACCGTAATCAATAATTGTTATCATCTGAATAATCTCTTTTCTAAACCTAAAATAGACATTGCTTTTGCTCCTAATCTAATTATTTTTATTTTATTTTTATAATCGTGAAAAGTCTTGTTTGGGCCTTCAAATATTTCTTTCAACTCATTTATAGACAAATCTAATTTATCAGCTACGTATTCAAATTCTTTTTGTAAAAACTCTTCACTTAATTCAGGTTTAGAAACTCTTTCTAAAGCAACCTCTCTTGTCATTTGTCCCGTAAGAATCAAACTTGAGAAATGAGCTCGTCGTTTTTGATAACCAAATTTTTTAGGCAGCCAATAATCTTCATAAAATCTCGTAAATCGAGATTCATGGTGTTTGTGTTGAAATGATTCCCATCCAAATTTCTTCATCAATAATTTTTCAGCATCGGCTTTAATATACGGAACCAGGTTTAATGGTTTAAAGACTTTCATGCCCAATACATACCTATAATAAAGTTTATAGCTTAAGATATCTACCAAAGGAAAAGTTTTAAGAGCACGTTTACCAAATTTAGAATGAATGTCTTTTACCAGCATTGTATCAATACCAGGAAACCCACCCCATTCTTCAGGTTCTCTACAACATTCTGTAGAGAAATTTCCTCCGGTTAATACATATTTAATCTTATTTTTTTTAGCGAATTTATATAATCCGGAAAAGAAAGCATAATCCTGTGGTAAGTCTTGGTCTGCTATTTGAGATTTCAAAAATGCAACCTGTAAATCTTTCATTTCTTCCCAATTAATTACATCAGTGTACAAGTCTAAACCTAAACCATTACATAGCTTTTCTATATTTCCAACTGCTTTGTCAGTATTCCAACCTGCATCAACATGAAATAAAAGTGGTCTTAAACCCATAATTTCTTTAGCTACATAAGCTACATAAGAACTGTCTAATCCTCCACTTAGGCCAATAATACAATCAAAATCTTTTCCTTTTCCTTCTTTTTTAATCTTTTCTGCAACTTGCATTAATTCTTCATAACCTTTTTCGCCTGTGTGCCAATTAGGAAGTATGATATTTTGAAAATTATGATAATAATCTGATATTCCATTTTCATCAAAAACGATATTCGGATCTGAGGTATCCATAATAGTTTTGGTACAGATTTGATAATTTCTTTTATTCATTTTATTTTATGTTTACAAAAAATATATTTTTACTTTTTAAAAATTTCAAAAAACACTTACTTTTATTTCTACTTAATGTTCTATTCTTTTAATAGCCATTCACGGAAATTATAATAGGTTCCTTTATTTACCAATTTATCAAGATCTTCACTATCAAAAATAGTATCACCTGACTCAATTTGCAAAGTTAACTTTGGCCATTCAGTGAAAACAACTTTAACACTATGTTTTTTAGCTATTTCTGAAGCTACATCTAGTAAGGAAAGATTTTCACCGCCTATATTATATGTTTTACCATTCGATTCTTCATATTGTATAGCACTGTGGATTATATTACAAATATCAACTACATGGGTAAATGTTCTTCGCAATGATCCATCGCCATAAAGCTCAATATTTTGTTGATTTTTTGCTTTCTGTAAAAAAAAGCCAAGAGTGCCGTATGATATTTCACTTTTAACCAAAGAACCATAAGGCACACAAATTCTGAAGATTGTATACTGTATTCCAAAAGCTTTTTGGTACATTGCTAGTATATACTCACATGTCAACTTATTAAGTGCATAAATTGTATTGGTTTCTTTTTCGGCATCTTCTTTCAATAACGTATTTTGTTTTCCTTTATAAACTAACCTTGTTGACGGAAAAACAATCCTTGCTTGAGAACCACTTTCATTCATTCTTGTCAAAATATTGAGCAATCCTTTTTCATTAATGTCAATATATTTGCCATAACTGTCAAACCCTTGTGAAGTTCCGGTCAGACCGGCAAATAGGTAAATATAATCTACATTTAAATTTAACTCACAAACACTGTTGTAATCTGTAATATCCAATTGATTATAATTATCAGAATCATTTATTGATTTATCCTGGATATCGAAACAATAAACTTCTTCGTTTAAGCTTCTTAGATAGTCCGTTAAATTATGACCTATATAACCGTTGGAACCTATAACTATTGATGTTGACATTTCTTATGTATAAAATTTTTAGCTTGCTAATGTCCTAATTTGAGTTAACAAACTTGATTGGCAAATTATCTGTTCAAATAAAAAATCGTATTGATTAGTAACGATACATTCTGCAAACTTTTCTAACAACTTCTGGAAATGATTATCCGCCGGTAATGTAATCTCAGTTTTATTATTTTGAGTTTCGATAATCACTTTAGGCATAAAACCAGGACCAGCTGTAAATGCCCTCTCAATTGTCATTTTGCCTTTGCTCCCCCACAATTCTATGTTGTTCTGATAAAAATTATCAAATCCAAAAGCCACTTGTGAAATAATACCTGTTTCATTCTTGAACATAGCGCTTCCTTGAAAATCAACCTCCCAATTTCCTTCTTCCAGTGAAGATGACAAAACCTGTTGTTTTTGACCCAATAACAAATGAACAGCCATCGTCGTGTAGGCGCCAGCATCTAGCAAAGCTCCTCCTCCAAGTTCTTTTTTATATCGTATATTACTGTCAACATTAAATGGAGGAAAACCAAAAGAAGAACGTAAAAGACGAATGTCGCCTATGATGTCTTGTTTAATTTGCTTTTTTACAAAATCAAACTGAGAATGAAAAACAAACATGAAATTCTCGAAAACACAAAGCTTCTTTTCTCTAGCTAAATCAATAATTGATAATGTCTCATTTATATCTATTGCTAATGCTTTTTCACATAATACATGTTTACCAGCATTTAGAGAATTGATAATCCACTCATAGTGCATACCAGTAGGAAGAGGTATATATATAGCATCAATATCTTTTCTTGATACCAAATTTTCATAACCTTCTACAGGTTCACAATTAAATTTGTTTGAAAACTCAATTGCTTTTTCCATAGATCTACTAGCAACTGCTACTACATCAAATTTACCTGTTTGAATTATATTTGGAATTACCAAACGATTGGCAATGTCTGCACATCCTAAAATACCGATGCGTATTTTATTATTCATATTCAATAATGTTAAATTAAAATTTTGAAACGACAATAGTTTAGAATACAATTGATATGAACAAGACCCTTTTTGTCATAAATACACTTTATATAAAACTAATCGCAGACAACAAACTCCTTGATTGAATATTCAAATAATTATTGAATGTAATAAATGTATTCATCTGGTTTAAGGTCATCCAAGTATAATTTTCCGGTAATTGTACTGGAAACTCATCACCCACTTCAATAATCATATTCCTATTTTGTTCATGATAGAAACGGCCTCCCTCTTCGGACTGCATAGCGTCATACCGGATCATATCCGGAGTTGCGTTCAGCACAAAGTCTAAAAACGGAATATCATAATCTGGATGCCTGTAATCACCTGTTAAGCATTGCACAGTTGGAGCAAGTTCTAAAATATCAAAATTCCCACACTCTAATTTAGCCTGCACCAAGCAATGCAAGATACCGTGAATTTTTTTCACAACAAATGCAATAATACCGTCCTGTGCAGGTTTTACCAGTGGTTGACACCAGCTGCTTACTTCCCGGTTACTGATAGTGACTTTGGCTGCTATTACCTTAAAAAAACGTTGGTCATTATTGATAATTTCAGAATTTGTTATGGTCCAATTGCGAACTTTATTTAACGGAATTGAAGTCACATTCAAATCGTAGCGACATTTTAAATCGGTTAACCAAGCTACTAAATCCTCAAATGAATACATTGAAATGCCTTTATTTATTGACGATATCAACATACTTGTTTTGATAGATTCTTCCATATGGGTATATAAACCTATATCACTAATTATCTTAAATGGGATTCCTGATATCACTGTGCGAGTATCCATGTTTACCAAATTATCCTGTAATATCAACTTCTTAATTTGACCCAATGTTAACCAAACAAATTCATCAGCTATAGGGATATCTTCGTCTACCTGAATAATTATATTGCGATTTCGCTTTCTCAAAAACCGCGCCCCTTGCTCTGATTGAAGTTGGTCTAATAAAACTGTTGGATTTTTATTATCTTTAAAATATTCCAGATACATTGGGACTTTGCCTCCATGAGCCTGAGTATAATTACTTTTAGTAGCTTGCAACGTAGGTGATAACTGAACATTATTAATATTACCCGGCTCAATTTTAGCTTGCAATAAAAAGTATAAAATACCATTAATCTCTTTGGTAATAATACCCAGATAACCTATTTCGGGTTGGTTGATGATAGGTTGATCCCATTCTTTCACTTCACGCCAATTGGTTTTAACATTGATTCCTTCGATTGAAAAAAATCTTCCAGTATGATGAACCAACTTCGATTGATCTGGGGTAAACTCCCAATTATCTAATTTCGAAAATTCAATTTGCTGCACATCAACGTTTACTTCATTGTTTTTCTTAACCAACCAGTTTTTCACTTCTGAAGTGCTTATAAACGGATTTTCTTCCGTCATGGCCGATTGTAAAAACTTATTCATCGATTCTTTTTTCATTCAGTTTAATATTTTAAAAAATTTCGATTAACACCTTGTTATTGTACTAAGTACAGATTTCTTCCTATGAAACCACCATCTCGTATAGGAGCAATTGATTTCCTCAACCTTAAAACATTTATCTATATGTTTCAAAAACTTCTCTAATTTTATCTTGATAAATTGAAGTTCTGTATTTTTTTAGTGCTTCATTCCTGTTATTAAATGCAATATCAATTAATTCGTCTTTATGATTAATAACATTTTCAATTGCTTTTCTTAACGAAGAAACTGATCTTTTTTCAACACCAAACCCATTGATTTGATCAGAAAAAACATAAGGGATTCCGCTATGATTACTTGTAATTACAGCACATCCTGTTGCGTAAGCTTCCAGAATACTAATAGGCTGTCCTTCAAATGGATAATATGTTGGCAAGCAAAAAACATGAGACTTACAATACAATTCTCTTTTTTTAGAGCCATCAATAAATTTTCCTAAGTAATTTAATCCTTTATGCGTTTCTATTTTAGAAAGAAAATCCTTTTCACTTTGTAAAGATTCAAAACCACCTACAAAATTGATCACTATATTTTCTTTATATTTATCACTTAATTCAATATACGCGCTTGCCAATTCGTCATATCCTTTCCCCGGAATTAAGTTGCTTAAATATAAAATTTGAATTGAATTTATATTGCTGAATTTTTGAGAAATTTCCTCATCATTAACAAATAAAAAATCATCTGCAAAATTTGGAATTATATGTATTTTCTCCTTAGATATTACTTTACTAAATGTAATAAAATTAACTTCACCCTCCACTATCACTCCTCCAATTTTAGAAATTATATAGCGATTTAAATAATTAAGCGGTCCCTTTCCATTCAGTATTTTTGTCATACCTACACCGCCCAACATATGTATTATTATTTTGTTACGGCTTGAAAAAAAAATTAAATAAATTAGCAAATCTCTTAAGTTTCCAGCAAATGATTCTGCTATCGAAAAGTAAATAACATCATTGCCTTTTCTATTTTTCCATACATTACTAAAAGCTTTAAAAATTTCCCGAAATCTTCCTAAAGAATTAAACCCATTTTTTAAACTTTCCTTACTAAGATTAACGGTAGCAACTACATCATCTTTTGCTAAACTATCCAAAACCATTTTAGAAGCTTTAGATTGACCATTAACTGGTTGCGGAAGAGGTGCGATTAATAAAACTTTCATTATAGAATTGTTCTTTATAGAATTAATATTTTTATAGACTTCTTCATTCATCAACCAAACTCAATCAATAGTAGAACGTCTATTTTTTCATTTATTTTAATTTATTTATAATGTTAGTTCTAACAACAAACTTAAATATCATTATACAGTAGTCTGTGTATATTTTAAATATCCCTTGTGATTTATTATTTTTCTTTGCCATAACTGTTTCTCGTGCAACTCTCGATATCTGTCTCCCACTAATTCCACCATCCCTGACATTAGCTGATACCATATCAACAAAACCAGGTCTAATAATATCTCTGCATCTAAGCAAAAAATCATAATCGCCAGCTATTTTAAAGTTTGAATCAAATATCCCTTTCTTATCAAAAAGAGTTTTATGATGTAAACTACCAACATGAGCTATACAACAATAAGAGTTCATTGAATTACTCCATGGTACACCAACTACTCTAATTGGCTTAAGATTCTCAGTGACTAATAAATATTTTGATGAAATAAAATTTACATTTTCATTTGCTTTTGCAAATTCTATAAAATCTGAAAATGTATCTTCAAACATTATATCATCACTCCCAACAAATGATATCCAACTACCTTGAGCCATTTTTACTCCTTTGTTCCAAGCATCATAAATACCCGAGTCTTTCTCTGAAATGTATTTTAATCTGCCTTCGAATAAATTTTCATATTGTTTTATAATTGATATTGTATTATCTGAGGAGTTACCATCAATAATTAAATATTCGATATTAGGATATTTTTGATTCAATACAGATTCAATAGTGTCAGAAATTGTTTTTTCCGAATTATACGATGCTGTAATTACTGTTATTTTAGGTAGCATAATTTAAAATTTATATTTGTTTTATGTAAATATATTGCGTGTTTGTTTGTGTTGAATTTCAGAATTATATCTTATATAGTATATAATTGAAACAAAAACTAATAGTGTAAAAACAGAAGATATTTCTGGTCTGGAATAAAAATTGAGTAATATTAATATCAATATTTTTAAATAAAACAAAAAATACTTATAGGACATTAAGATAATTTGGAAAATAAAATATAATAAAAAGGCATAATAAAATAAACAACCAAAAATACCATAACTTGATAATATTGAATATAAATTTGATCCGGAAATTTTTTCTTTCGTAGTTCCTGAACCTAATAACGGATATTTCAAAAAGATTTTTTTATCATTATCACTCAACTCAGATCTGTTATTCTCAGCCAAACCAGAATCATTTATTTCAAATCGTTTAAAAGTAGAATCATATATCATTTTTGTTGTTTCATCTTCTAGATTTGAACTTAAATAAAGATGTATAGTTAAAATTCCCACAAACAAGAATACAACATATTTTAAATTTGACTTGTTAACATAAAAAAATAAAAAATAAAGGACCATCGACATGTAAAAAGCTAATGACGTAGTAAACATTGTAAGTAAAATTAGCCACAACTCTTTTTTCGAATTTCTAAAGTAAATTTTATTAAGTACTATAGCAAAAAATGAATATAAACCAAATGCTCCGGGTTCATCAAAAAAACCAGAATATCTGATAAACCTAATGCCTGATACATCATAATAAACATTTGTAGTTGTGAGCCATAAAAAATAAGATGTTCCTGTTGCAGAGTAATCAACAATAAACAACGGCTTTACTCCGATAAATGCATGAAGGAAGAAAATTAATGTCCCTCCAATTGCCGTTACCAGAGTCACATCAATATAAGATCTTACAAAAGTTTTAAAGCCAATAAATGCATTAATGTATGTGATAATAATAAAAAAAGAAATTAATTGGATACACAGATTTATATTAGAATAATCATCGTGATAAAAAGAAATAAATATATAATAAGCTATTTGCAATATAATGATTGAAAATATTTTAAAGTCAAATATCTTTTTTTCTTTTTTTAGAAGAATTTGTAAAGTCATAATGCCAATTCCTGCTAAAGTAAGTAATTTATAGGGGTGTCCTGGCCAAGAATAAAAAATAAATGGAGCCGTACTAGTAAGAGTAATCCATACTAAGATTAACGATTTATTATTTTTTACTTTAAAAAAAAAATTACGAAGCATTTAAATATTTTTTTTTAATTAAAATCAACAGAGTGGAAAATAAACTCCAAACCCCCACGTCTTTGATTACCATCCAGAAATACTTTTTTGCATTTTTTTTATCATGCGTCTTAAAATATCTAAAAAAAGAAGACCAAAATATTTTCCCCAGTATGAACTTAGACTTTAGTTTTTTAAAGTTTTTATAGCAAATTTCAAAACAATCATCTAAAAATTTAGCATCTGCAAACTCACTTGCCCCTTTCTCATTATAAATTGCAACTATTTGATTTATATAATGCCAAGCTTTCGGATTAAAGCAATAAACGTAAACATTAAAAATATGATCTGAAGCTGTTTTATATTCAATACTAAAATTACCATATTCAACAAATACTTCTTTTCTATAAAAAATAGCTTGATGACAAATGGTTCTGTCATACATTTTAACATCGTCAAATACTCCGTCAAATACTACATTAGAATGTAGAAATTGTACGTTACCGTAAACTACGTTAAACTCTGAGTATTTGGAATTTGAAAAGAT
Organism: Flavobacterium sp. LC2016-13; assembly: GCF_009707955.1. GTDB lineage: Bacteria > Bacteroidota > Bacteroidia > Flavobacteriales > Flavobacteriaceae > Flavobacterium. The sequence goes on from NZ_WMDQ01000006.1 coordinate 81,560, forward strand.
ATTTGACAATACAGAATTATTATAAAATACATCATCACAGCCTAAAAAATATAGCCAGTCACCTTTTGCTAATGAAATACCTTTATTCATTGCATCATAGATTCCTGCATCTGACTCTGAAACATACCTTATCTTGTCCGAATATTTTTCTAAAATATCTAAAGTACCATCAGTTGAAACTCCATCTACAATAACATATTCAAAATCTGGATAATCCTGACTAAGAACACTTAATATTGTTTGTTCAATTGTAGAAGCACCATTTCTAACAACAGTAATAATACTTATCATTATTTATTTATTATATCAATTAGTGAATACTTTTTTTGCTCTTTTTCGTCACTTGAAAAAGCAACAAATCCAGGTTTAATATCATTAAAATCTGAAGGTGAATGACAATTAATTGATTTTAAAAATTGACCAAAAGCCTCAGAGGAATCCAATGGATAAAGCTTGCTAAACATATTATTAATAAAAATAGGTACTACGCCTCTATTTATTAAATTTAATGCAGCTGTAGAATTAAAAGTTATTGCGTATTTAACAGGATATTTTTCGATAATACTTTCTGCTATACCATTTTCATGAAGAACAATAACATTAGGATGCTTTTTCTCTACTATTTTTAATATTTTATTTTTGACATCTTCACTATCAGAAGGATGAAATTTAAAATAAAATGTAGAAAAATGACTTGCTACAGAAAATAAATCATCAATATACCCAACATACTCTTCTTCTGTTAAAAACCATATATACAATGGCTGGCTAAAAAAAATAACGCCATTTTGATCAAGAAATTTAATTGGTTCTTCAAAAGGTTTGAGTTTATATAAAGGAATATCTCTTTTTATATTGTTTCCATGATTTAAAATAACACCTTTAAAAATAAAATTATTCATTTCCGGAAGTGTTTGCACTCCATATTTTTTAAATTTCAAATAATCAAAACTATAAAAATATTTCAATAAAAATTTTCTGAAATTCTCTTTAAAACTAATTTTACCGCTTACCATATTGTAATGACAAATTGTGGCTATACCGTCTTCAAGTAAAAATATTTTCGAACCCGCTTTATAAAATTTTTTTATTATGTGCTGATTTAATAAATCCATTTCTGTATGAACTAACAGCACATCGGTATTCTTAGGAATTAATTCAGTATCAACTTTTTTAATAATGCTTCTAATTTTCTTAGGATTTAACAATAAATTCTTTAGAGAAGCAACTAATCTATCAGGATGATAGTAAATTTTGTGAAATAAATCACTTTCTTCTATTGCAGTAAGAGAATACGGAATTTGAATTAATCCTAATTCAAATTCTGGCAATTGTTTTGCCAGCTGCATATCCAAATGGACATGATAATTATTGTTTACCAAAAAATAAATCATCCTTACCTTACAATTATAATTTTATTAATTTACAACTTTAAAATTTCCTATCTAACTTTTCACTTTAAACAGAGACTAATTTTATCTAATTTAACTACATAATTGACTTTAAATTTAATCTAAAGCATCAATAATTCATATTAGTAAAGACAAATATAGGCGACAGGATTACTGCTTAAAAACCCACGACATAAGTATTTTTATTCTTTTTAAAAAATATGAAGGCAATGACAACATATGATAGAGAAATAAAAAATTTACAAATTACAGACAAATCAATTACTAATAATACAACTATAAATGAAAAAATTGTAAGTAAAAACCATCGTAAAGGCATAAATTCTGTAACTGCAACTTCTTTATAATCCTTAAGAAAAAAAGTTCCATAACCCATAATTAAATAACTAAAAAACAAAACATAGGCTGGACTTTTAATTCCGTAAATTGGAATAAACAAAACATTCAACAAAACGCATATTAACCCTGCTCCAAAAGTTACTTTCCATAAATTACGGGTTCTTTCTCTATAAAACAATACGGTATTAACACCAAAATACATGGGTCTGTAATTATGTGACATAATAAAAATAGCCGCTAAAAAATAAGTTGTTCTAAGTTCTATATTATTGACCATAATTGCAAAAACTTCTTTAAGCCAAAAACAGCCTATCGAAGACAAAATCAATAATAAAAATTGTAATGCCCAGGTTAGGCTTCTAACAGAATCATAGTTTTTCAATTTTATCTGTTCTGAAATAACAGGAGCAGCTGCTGTATTAATTGCGCCTACAGCCATTGCCATTAAGCCTCCAAAAGATGCAGCAAAACCATAATAACCTATTTGAGCCGTGCTTATCAAAAAAAACTTTAACAATAAAGTATCAGAAGAACTAAGCAAAAAGCTTCCATAATAATGTGGGAGCATAGGCAACGAAACAGACAATCCTCTTTTTATTACTACTTTTTTAAACCTATAAATCGGTTTAATTTTCAGAATGAAACGTAAAGGATACCAATAAGAAAAATGAAGTAGTAGCATTGAAATACAGTTGGCAATAAACCAACCCATATAATGCAAATCTAAAACTACAATTGTATAATAATTTAAAATTATTGTTATGAAAGAAATTATAATTGTTCTGGCGACTACCTGCTTAGGTTTTTGATTAAGCTGATAGTATAGCTGCCCAATAGTATCAGCAGGGCCAAAGCAAACAATTGGGACAATATTCAATATTATTATCCAATATAAATTTTCACTTGCTTCTTTCGGTATAATCAAATAGATGATAACGGCTAATATCAAAGAGTAAAAAAGCATCCAAATGTTTAAAAAACCATAGAATTGAGACCAACGTTTTTTAAAATGGTTTGAATGATGAAAAAAAACATTAGCCATTGGTAACTGCAATCCTAGCATTGACAAAACACTTATCAAGCCTAAACTAGAATTCATTATTGATTGTATTCCATAATCCTCTGTTGTTAAAACTTTAGTAAAAATGGGCAACATCAACAAGGCTATTATTTTTGGAATAAATGGACCTAACCCATAAATTAAACTATGAGAAATAACTTTTTTAAACATACTAATTAATTTAAATAAATAAATAAAACAAATTATCCAAATTAATCTTAAAATATAAATACTTATGCATTGAGAAATAATAAATTGTCAAAAAATAATTTTTCTTCTTATCTAGTAACGGTAATTTTTTTTTTATACTTTTAACTTAAGTCAAAACATTTAATATTGACACTTATTTTTTGATTTTAATACAGCCTCCCATGAACGAAGAAACGTACCGAGCTGTTATATTTCTCTTTCGTTACCAAACCAATTATATTGCAGTCCATCCGCCATCTACAGCTAGATTTTGTCCTGTAATATAACTTGCCTCATCCGATAATAAGAAGACGACTGAAGGTGAAATATCATCTGGTTGCCCCATTCTTTTCATTGGTACTTTTCTGTTATAATTATCGACAAATATTGGGTTTTGATTGTCAAAAATACCTCCTGGTGAAATTGTATTTACCCGAATATTGTACTGACCTAAATATGATGCCAGATACCGGGATAAATTAATTAAGCCGCCTTTTATTGCTGAATATGCTGCAGGCATTGTCATGGAAGTTCCATCATAAACTGTGAAATCTGGCCCAACGATACCATAAACAGAAGCCATATTAATAATTGATCCAAATTTTTCTTTGACCATAAAATTAGATACTTGTTGAGTAAAGTAAAAATAACTGTTTAGCTGTGAATCTACATTCTTTTGCCAAGATTGATAGTCAATATCTTCAAATTTATTTCCCCAATCTGAAGTCCTTGGATAGGCATTGTTTACCAGCCCATCTATCTTTTTATATTTATCAATAATTGATTTAACACATTTATCAATTGATTTTGTATCTGTTATATCGCATTTAATCAATGACAGATTTTCTGTTGTTTCGTGATTTATGTCAACATTTATACAAAAAGCACCTTCGCTCTTAATTTTATCAATTATATTACTTCCAAGAAGTCCACTGCCGCCTGTAACAATTATAATTTTATTTTTAAGCCTATTCATTATTCAAACATATTTTAAGAACTTCTATCGATTCACTAAAAGTATTCATTTGCTCCTGTTTATTATTGAGACTTTCTATAAAAAATTCCATTTGGTTAGTATAGGTATCAATCATATTAAAATTCTTGCTTTCAAATAAAATTTCTTCTTTACTATTTAAGATTCTGTTTCTTATCAAATCTATTGTTATAGTTTCATCTTCAAACAGGATCTCTATTGTTCTTTTAGGATCTCTTCTGTAATAATTAAGAACAATATTTGCAGTAAAGGATTCAAACTCTAAAATATAATTAGCATAATCAATAGCTTTTATATTGAGTGATGAAACATTTCTTTTAATAGTTTGAGTTTTTATTGGTGTTCCAAAAAGCCAATGAATATAATCTAATTCATGAAAAAGATCTAAATGTACACCTCCGCCCATTTCCGGGTTAGCGCTGTAAATTGTTCTAAAATCCTTCCCTGGTCTCCAATCAGGAAGATAAGAACCACAATAAACACTAACCTCATTGACTATTTTTGTCTTATTTTTTGTTAAAAATTCTTTTATAAAATTAATACAAGGATGAAATCTTAAGTTACAAGCAACATAACTTTTAATATTTTTTTCCTGAATCTTACCAATTAAATAATCGACTTCATCGAGTGAGCTCACAGGAGGTTTTTCAATAAAAAGATTTATTTCTTTGTCGCTTAAAAGTTTAATATATTCCGAATGAAGGCTTGTTGGATTGGAAATAATTGCAAAATCAAATACAACATTCAATTTATCTAAATTATAAATATTTGTAATTTCATCAATATTTTCAGCATCTAATCTCGATCGTAATGCATATAGTTTTACACTTGAATTGATAGCCTTTAAAGCAATAATATGTTTTTTAGCAATAGAACCTAAGCCAATTATCAAAACATTCATAATTGGAAATCCAGTTTATTATTTATCAATAAATATTCCATAAATAAAAAATCTACAGAATGATCTAAATCGAAGCAAATATGATCCATTGCAAAAATTAACGATTTATCTGTAATTGCACTTTTTGGATCTGAATCAAAAAAAGATCTTCTGTACCAATAAAATGAGGCATTCAAATCATACACTTTTGGTGCTGATTGTCTAGTCATAAAACTTCCGTCGGGATTGGTTTTTACTAAAGAATAAAACCCATTACTATTTTCTTCAACCATATTAAAATATGGATTTCTGACAGCATGATTTACAGAAAATAAATTTTTAGCCTCAGGATTAGCAATCATTAAATCTAAAGCTTTTTCAATGTCTTCTAGATTTCGCAAAGGAGAAGTAACGTCTAAATCTAAAATAAAATCATATTTATCTTTAACAAGAGATTCTTCATATAATAATAAATCTTTTATCGTTTCCATTTTCCCAGCAGAATCAGTTGCTAAATAATCTGGTCTGACATAATCTGTAAAAACACCAAATGATTCTGCTGTTCTTTTTATAGCTTCATCATCTGTAGACAATGCAACTTTTATATCAAATTTTTCTTTTAACTTTTCTGTAAATTCTATTGAATAACCTATTAATGGTTTATTATTAATTTTTTTTATATTCTTACCAGGAATTCCTTTTGAGCCACCTCTAGCACAAATAGTTGTCAATATCTTCATATTTAAAATTTTATATTATGAATATCAATATGAGCTTTCTCAAAATCTTCGTATTTACCAACATCCAGCCAATATCCTGAAAATGGAAAAGAAATGACTTTTAACTTGTTTTTAATCAATTCCTCCATTAAATCAGTTGCATTAAAAAAAGTATCTTTCGGGATATAATTCAACATTTCTTTCTTTATTAAATAAATGCCCCCATTTGAATAATATGTATAAATAGGTTTTTCTTTTAAACTTTTTACAGCACCATTATCTGTTTCTAAAACCGCATAAGGAATATTTACCTGATAGGGAATTGTTAAAACCGCTAAATCAGCCTTTTGTTTTATAAATTCAAGAAAAAATTGTTCATAATCAATGTTCGTTAATAAGTCTGAATTTGTTACAAGAATATAATCGTGCTCAAAATTTTTTATTTGTGATACAGCACCAATAGTACCTAAGGGTTCATTTTCCCATACGTATTCTATCCTAATGTTTTTACTTTCTCCTTTACCAAAATAATTTTCAATTTGTTCTCCTAAATATTTAACCGATACCCAAAAATCGTCAATCCCAAATAAAGTCAATCGGTCTAAATTATGCTCCATTATAGGTTTATCTCCAACTTTTAGCAGTGGTTTAGGAGTTATATCTGTGAGAGGCTGTAACCGCTGTCCTCTGCCACCTGCCATGATAACAGCATCGATTGGCAAATATGATTTTATAATTCTGAAGTTAATAACATTTACAACTCTATGATTTTCATCTAGCACAGGTACAATTCGAAAATTACCTTCCCGGTATGCTATAATTTTATCTAAATTATTTTCACCTTTAGTAATATATTTTGGGTCTTTTTGAATAATTTCATCTACCAAATTTTCGATCGTTAAATCTTTAAGCAATCCCCTGCGCACATCTCCATCAGTAAGTGCGCCAATTAATTTGTCTTCTTTATCTACAACAAAAAGAATAGCATCTTGCGCTAAAACATTTAACTGTAATAAAGCTTGTTTTATTTTACTACCAGACAAAATCAAATGATCTTTATATACTCTCATCTTAATCTAAAGGATTTATTTTTTAATTACTTATCGATATACTTCAATAATTGAAATGACTCAGCATATTTCACACCTACACTTGCTCCTCTAAAATGGGCTAACGCTTTAATATTGTCTAATGATCTTGGAAATGGATGTTCCCCTAATTCGCTTTCAAAAATTTTCATAATGTCAAGTTTTGAATCTAAGAAATCAGTAATGTCAACAAAATAATTTGGCAAAAAAGCCTTTTCTGCAAGAGCTGGAGCAAATTCAGTTTCAGATATACACTCATACATTAAAATTTTCTTTATAAAAGGATATCGAAAAGATTTTGTGCAAGCCATTACTGCATCAAAAATTATCCTATGGTCTGAATGCGCGTCTGAGCGATTTAAAGTATAAATTACCTCAGGTTGAACTTTTGTGAAAATTTCAGAAATTTCAGGAACCATTTTTATCAAACTACTTGAAGATAAGGTCATGGTAGGATAATTAAGAAAAAAAGTATTGGTAATTCCCAATAACTTTTCAACTTTTTTAATTTCTTCTTGTCTGCTCTCGACTCTTTCTTTAGAAAATCCTTGACTTTCAAATACATTCGTTACAATTAACCAATATACTTTATCTCCGTTGTTAACGTGTTTTAATAATGTACCTCCAGCACCTAAAGTTTCATCATCTGGATGTGCTGAAACAACTATAATATTTTTCATTTTTTTAAATTAAAGTATATATGATCCTATTTGTGGCAGGTCATTGAATTCATGTTTTACTAACCAAATAGAGGAATCTCCAGTCTTTATTTCAATTTTATTTCCTTCAATATTCAATACTTTACCAGGCTCTAAATTCTCCAAATCATTTTTAACTTTACCAATTTCTACTTCCCAAATTACGATATTGGCATTTTTATATTCTATATGGGCACCGACATAAGGCTTTGTTAATCCTCTAACCAAATTGCAGATTGTTGTTGTGTTTAATCTAAAATCAATCAGTCCATCTTTCATACTTCTTTTGCGCCAATTATTACCTTGATCTTTATTCTGCGGAATTCTTATAAAAGCATTATTCTTCAATTTGAAATGAAAATCTTCAATTTGTAATAAAGCTGTATCAATTAATTTAGTATACAAACTGGTTGCATCATCTTCAAAATTTATTTTAAACTCACTCTGAGATAAAATATCTCCTGTATCAGCTCCTTCATCCATGAAAAAAAACGTTGAGCCAGATTTTTGTAATCCGAGTACTTTAGCCCAAATTAAGGGATGCCGCCCCTTATTGTTTGGAAGTAAAGTTGGATGATATCCTACCACTCCTAAATGAGCTATATCCAAAACATTTTTTTTAATAAGATTTGACCATCCAAAACAAAAAATTACATCTGGATTTAATTTTTTTATCCAATCTACAGTTTCATCTGAATTAATATTTAAAGTATAATGGAATGGAATTTTATTATTATCTGCAATTGGTTTTAAATCACAAAAATCACTATTAAAACTTGATTCCTTTTTAGAAACTATTCCGATAATTTCGGCTCCAATAGAGATGAGTTTATCTAATGCCTTTGCTGAAAAAATAACAGAACCTATATAAATTATCTTCATATTATAAATTATAAAATTGTTTCTTTATTATATTATTCAAACTTATAGTTTTCAATACTTTTACAATTTCATCTGATGAATTTCGGTCACCATAGGGATTTTTAGAATGTTTAATCTTTTCTTTAAATTCTGAAGACATTGCAAGATGTATTCCCTTTTCAATTTCAATTTTATCTGCATTACAATCTATAACTGAAATTGCTTTAACGCGTCCTTGTTGTCGGTCGCCAATATTTAAAGTTGGCTTCTTAAATGTTGGAACTTCAATTAATCCACTTGATGAATTTCCTATTATAACATCCATAAATTGTATGGCTGACAAATATCTTAATTGCCCCATTGAAGTAAATGAAATTGCCTTATCATGGTTTTTACTTACATAATCATCAATCATATGAATAATTACCCGACCCTCGGTATCTGCATTTGGCTTTGTAAAAATTATACTGGCATTTTCAAATTTATCTAATGCTAATAAAAGCTCATTGAATTGCATTTCTGCAGAGGAATGATCTAATGTTACAGGATGAAATGTGACTAAAAAATTAACTTCTTTCAAAGTAAAGTCAATTGATTTTTCAAACCCATCTTTATTAAGCAAATCTAATTTATTTATGTTTTCAATACCTAATGCTCCTACATTAAATACATTGTGTGGTTGTTCTCCGAGTTGAATAACCCGTGATCTATATTCTTCTGTACTAGTAAAGTGAATTTGAGACATTTTGGTAATTGAGTGTCTTATTGCTTCATCAATTAATCCCTCAGTGGCTTCTCCGCCATGACAATGCGCAATTGGTGTTTTCGAAATCATAGCAGCAGTACATGCGGCAAAAATTTCGAAACGATCACCCAGCACAACTATTAAATCAGGTAGTAATCTATTAAAAACTTCCGAAAAACTAATAACTCCCAAACCAATACTTTTTGAGATTCCTACTGAGGTATCTGAAGAAAGTAATGTTTCAACTTTTTCATCAATATGAAATCCATCTTCTATTATTTGCCTGTAAGTCAAACCAAATTCAGGAGATAAATGCATGCCAGTTACGCAAATAGACAATAGAACATCACTATCATTTTGTAAAGCCTTCATTGTCCAATACAACAAGCCATATTCTGCACGAGTTCCGGTTATTACACAGATTTTTCTCATGCAAAATGTTTTTTAGATAGTGGTTCGCTGCTTTTTACTGAAACAATAAGTTTTTTTCCAATGTAATCATTAATTTGCATTGGACTAATTCCATTTCCTGGTCTAATAATTAAAATATCTTCATTTTGTAAAATGTGTCCACTATCTAAATCATGTTTAAAATGTAAACTTTTCCTAACAATTTGAATATTCTTCTTTTCAGATTCACTTGGTTCTTTTATACCATTTCCTGAAATCGCTAACTCAATATTTCTAATAGAAGAAACCATTTGTTTTAATTCTTCAGGTTCTAAAGAAGCCAGATGGTCTGGACCAATGAGCGTTCTATCAATTGTAAAATGTTTTTCTATTATTTTAGCTCCCATTGCCACTGCTGCAATTGGTACTTCGATACCTAGCGTATGATCAGAATAACCAATTTTAACATTAAACTCCTTAGCTATTTCATTCATGGCTTTTAGATTAACATCTTTCATTGGAGTTGGATATTCCGTGTTACAATGTAAAACAGAAATTAAGTTTTCTGTTGCTCCAGCTTCAATTAAAACATTTATCGCTTCTTTTATTTCTAACATAGTAGCCATTCCTGTCGAAATAATTATTTCTTTATTTTTTCGAGCTATATGTTCCAAATACGGTCGATTGGTTAATTCACCCGATGGAATTTTAAAGACTTCAATTCCCAGTTTATCTAAAAAATCAATGCTATCCACATCGAATCCGGTTGATAGAAATTTTATGTTTTTAGAATTTGCATAGTCTAATAAAAGATAATGCCATTCATCAGGCATTTCTAATTTTTTTAGCATTGCATATTGAGAATCGTCATTATCATTTATATTTTTAATCTGATAATCTGCCTTTTTAGCTTCTTTACTAACAATTTTATTAGCTTTAAAGGTTTGAAATTTTACGTAATCAGCTTTAGCGTCAGCCGCGACATCAACTAATTTTTTTGCTAACTCAAAATCACCGTTATGATTTACACCTGCTTCGGCTATTATTATAACTTTTTCCATAAAACAATTTATTTTTTTCTAGCAGGATTGCCAAACCAAATTTCATTATCTAAAACATCTTTCAGCACAACAGATCCAGCTCCTATAATAACATCTTTTCCAATTGTTATGCCTTGTTTTACAACGGCATTAGCTCCTATAAAAGTTCTTTCTCCTACTTGAACATTTCCTGCTAAAACTGCTCCAGGTGCTATATGTACCGCATCATGCAAAACACATTCATGCTCGATTATACACCCAGTGTTTAAAATAGAATTTTCTCCTATAATTGCTAACGCATTTATTGAAACATTTTTATTTATAAATGTTCCTTGTCCTATCTTAGCACTTTTAGCAATCAAAGCAGAGCTATGAACTAAGGGTAATATATTTTTTTTCTTACTCGTAATTAAGCTTGCAACCTTTTGTCTTATAGTATTATCTCCAATACCCAAAATAAAACAATCAGCCTCATTCCAGCCTAAAAAACCTTCAAATTCTTCAAATCCTAAATACTTAATATTGAAAGGATTATTTTTTTGTTCATTTTTTTCGAAGTATCCAACTATTGTCAAATTATGTTCTAAAGCCGTTTCAGCTACAACATAACCATGACCTGAATATCCTATAAGTATGACTTTTTTATCTGACACTACTTGGTATATTAACTATTCTTTCTTCTAAAAATACAGCATTTTTCTGTTCATCTTTATAACAATGAGAATACATTGGTAAGCGAAACATTAATTGCCAGATAGGTCTTGTCATAACATTATTACTATTTGTTTCTTTTAAAAACAAATCACGTTCGATTTTATTGGACAATTCTACACACATTAACCAATAATTAGCTTTTGTATTGGGTGTTTCAGTTCTAAAATTGATGCCAGTAGTTGAAAAAAAAGTTTGATATTCAAGAGCCAAGCTTCTTTTTTCTTCTAAAAAACCATCTAATTGTTCTAATTGTGCACAAGCGAGAGCAGCATTCAAATTAGGCATTCTGAAATTATATCCCATCTCATCATGAACATATTCATAAGGATGTGGAATTTTGGCAGTTGTAGTGAGGTACTTTCCTTTTTCACCCAGCTTCAAGTCATTGGTAACGATTGCGCCTCCTCCTCCGCATGTAACAATTTTATTTCCATTAAATGAGAAAGCTCCCAGCTTACCTAAACTGCCTGTTGGTTTTCCTTTGTACTGGCTTCCTAAGGATTCAGCCGCATCTTCTAACACCGGAATTTTCCATCTGTTACAAACAGCAATTAATTCGTCAAGATGTACAGGAAAACCAAAAGTATGCATTGGCAAACAAGCACTTATTTTTTTTTGTGTTTTTTTATTGTAACATCCGTCTTCACGCAAGTCTCCAAATTCTTCTAAAAAAACGGAAACAGCTTTAGGAGATAATCCCATTGTATCGAGATCAACATCTAAAAATACAGGTGTTGCATTTTGATATGCTATAGCATTTGCAGTTGCTACAAAAGTCAGGGCTTGGGTTAATACCTCATCACCAGTCTTAACACCAATTAAGCGCAGAGCAACCTGAATAGCAGCTGTACCATTTACTACGGCGACAGCTTTTTGTGTCTTGGTGATATCTTGCATTGTTACTTCAAATTGGTCGACAAATGCACCAACTGAAGAGACAAAAGTGGAATCAATAGTATCTAATAAATATTTTTTCTCATTACCTCCAAAATGTGGAACATGCAGTGGTATGAAATTTTCAGTTTTATATTGTTCTTTTATAAAAGATATGGCCGAATTAATAGCGCTCATAATTACATTTTTGAATCTAAATATTTGCCTGTTTCTTTATGTCCAAAGTTAGAAATCATAGTATGAAACACACTTACAATTTCTTCTTTTTCCCATTTCTTGTCAGCTTTCATTTTATTGATTTGGGTAGTAAAGTTTTCTAATTTAGTTTCATCAAAGTTAGCCTCATTTTTAATAACTCCTAAGTTTTCAAAACGTTCCATATCCAAAATTTCGCTATCGGTAAAAAACTCCTCGAAATCTTTTTCTCCTGTAGTATCACTTTCAGTAAATAAACACGGCCACTTTTTTTGCTTGATTAAATCTTCAACATTATCTCTTGCTTCAGTTTCAGTTTTGCATAAATAGGGTTCGTAACCTATTTCTGCTAAAAATTTTACAGCAATATCGGCGAAGGAAATTAAATGCAGACTTTCGCTTAATTTAGGAAAGAACACATCTCTATTTTCTCCAAAAATACATGACATTAAACAAAGTTCACCTGATTCTTTTGGTGTTACAAAATAACGCTTAATATCATTTGGGGCTACAATTGGCTGCTTTTTAATAATTCGCTGATTAAATCCATGCAATAGTGAGCCATCTGAAAAAGCAACATTGGCAAAACGAGCCGTCGAAATTTTAATTTGCTGGCTTCTGCGCATCAAATACATTTCCATTATTCTCTTAGACGCTCCCATCATGTTTACAGGATTGGCTGCTTTATCAGTTGAAACACAAAAATATTTCTTTGTTCCCTTTTCTATAGATTGTTGCAATGTCTTTTCTGTATTAAAAACATTCACATCAATCATACGCATCAAAGTGAAGGGGTCTTTCTCACTTCTAACATGCTTTAATGCAGATAAATTTAAAACATAATCAAATTGACCATCAGCATTGATAAATGCATCGTATTCAATAGAACCAATATCTAATGCGAAAGTTTGAAAATCACCATCAATATAACCATAAGAGCTTCTTAAATCTCTTACTAATTCTACCATGTTGTTTTCACTAATATCAATAACATGCAGTTTTTTTGGGTTTCTTTTGAATAATTCCTTAGTAACAGCCTGCCCAATTGAACCAGCTCCACCAATAACTAAAAAGGATGACTGCTTTATGACTGTCTGTAATTCAAGCTCATGTATTGATACATCTTTTTCAAATATTTCAGATTCTCTACCAATCAATTTTAAAACGTCCATTTCGGTATTATTTATTTAAACTGTTAGAAAATTATTTATGCAAAAATTCCCATTTTTTATTTTGATCTCTTAATACAGCCTCAAATCACTTGCCACCATCTCTTTAACCAATGCAGCTAAGTCATATTTAGGCTGCCAACCCAATTGGGTTTTAGATTTAGTAGGATCACCAATTAAAAGATCTACTTCTGTAGGACGATAATACTCTGGGTCTACACGAACAATAACTTTACCAATTTCCACCTGATACAAAGGATTATTACAAGCTGCAACTCTAGCTGTTTCGTATTCATTTTCACCCTCAAAAGTTAATTCAATACCTACTTCAGCAAAAGCCATTATAACAAAGTCTCTAATGTAGGTAGTAACACCAGTTGCAATTACATAGTCTTCCGCTACATCTTGTTGTAAAATTCTCCACATCGCTTCTACATAATCCTTTGCATGTCCCCAGTCCCTTTGTGAATTTAGATTTCCAAGATAAAGACATTCTTGCTTTCCTTTTGCAATAGCCGCAGTTGCCATAGTAATTTTACGCGTTACAAAAGTTTCCCCACGTCTTGGAGACTCGTGGTTAAAAAGAATACCATTACAAGCATATACATTGTAGGCTTCACGATAATTTTTAGTTATCCAAAAACCATAAATCTTGGCAACACCATACGGAGAACGAGGATAAAATGGGGAGTTTTCATCATAAAAACCTTTTTCATTTTTATTTTCAGCCAAACCACCATACAATTCTGAAGTTGAAGCTTGATAAATTCTTGTCTTTTTTTCTAAACGCAGTATTCTAACAGCTTCCAAAATTCGTAAAGTTCCTATTCCATCAACATTTGCAACATATTCTGGCGAATCAAAAGATACTTTAACATGTGACATAGCTCCTAAATTATAGATTTCATCTGGTTGTACTTCCTGAATAATTCTTATAATATTAGTCGAATCAGTTAGATCACCATAATGTAATTTAAAATTCACATTTGTTTCATGCTGATCCTGATAGATATGATCAATTCGTTGAGTATTAAAAGAAGACGCACGACGTTTAATACCATGCACCTGATACCCTTTTTCTAATAATAATTCAGCCAAATATGATCCATCTTGACCTGTGATTCCTGTTATTAATGCTCTTTTTTGTGTGCTCATATGATTTAATTTCTAAGTTGTGTGTTATGATAGAATATTCCTTTTACTAATTGCTAAAAACTATTCACTAACCACTTCTCTATAATTTTACTTCTTTATATTTACCATCGTTTTCTAAAAACCAATCGTAAGTTTTTTGAATTCCTAATTCTAAATTCACTTTATGTTTCCATCCTAATTCATGCATTTTAGAAACATCCATTAATTTTCTTGGCGTTCCATCTGGCTTAGTAGAATCCCAAATAATTTCACCCTGATGTCCTGTTATTTTTTGAATCGTTTCCGCCAATTCTTTAATCGTCAAATCAACACCAGTACCTACATTATATAAATAATCTGGAAGTTTATTTTCTAAGGCAAAAACAACCGCTTCAGACATATCATCTACAAATAGAAACTCCCTCATAGGAGTCCCACTCCCCCAAAGGGTAACTGAGGCATTATTATTTTCTTTCGCTTCATGAAATTTACGTATCATAGCCGGAAGCACATGTGATGTATTCAAATCAAAATTATCATTTATCCCATACAAATTGGTCGGCATTAAGCTGACATAATCTTTATTAAATTGCTTGCGAATTGCCTGACAGGCTTTTACACCTGCAATTTTTGCTATGGCGTACCATTCATTGGTTGACTCTAAAGTATCGGTTAATAAATACTCTTCTTTTAACGGCTGTGGAGCTAACTTTGGATATATACAAGAACTCCCCAAAAAGATAAACTTTTCAGTTCCGTTTTTATGAGCGGCATCAATCAGATTATTTTGAATTTGCATATTCTCCATAATAAATTGATAAGGATAGTCATTATTAGCTAAGATCCCTCCTACTTTAGCCGCGGAATCAATAATAACTTCAGGTTTTTCAGCAGCAATAAAATCAGTGACAGCCTGTTGATTTTTTAAATCTAATTCGGCACTTGACTTACCAATTAAATTGTGATATCCCTTTGATTCTAATGCTCTCCAAATGGCACTTCCAACCATCCCTTTGTGGCCTGCAATGTATATTTTTGTATTTTTCTTCATTTCTTAGTTAAGTAAAGGTGAATCTATTTTATATAAAGCTGTATAAATAGTTTTAACTTCTTGGGAATTTTCTATTTGAAGTTTATTAAAGACAGAATAAACTGGAGTACCAATAATCCCTGCTTAGCATTTTTATCAATAGAATGCAATCTGCCAAATAATCGTATATCAATTAAGAAACCTAAATTAGTCCAAATAAATTCAGAAGATATAAACTTAATTTTCTGAGTTCTGTTATAGAAAAATTAGTGAGGTAGCAGATTCGCAAGGCACTGCTACAAATTATTAAATATTCTTTTTACCAATAAAAACAATATCGCTAAAAATCCAGTCAAAATCCCGCCTATCAGTATTCCTTTTGCTTTCCCAAATTTTTCTTTGGGTAAAGGTAAAATAGGTCGGTCTATTACTTGAATCAATGGAGTCTCTTTTCGTAATGTGACCTTAGCCAATTCTGATTGTTTAACCAACTCTGTTAAAATAGCAGTATTAGCCTGAACATCAACTTGTCTTCGAGCTGAAGGTGCTCTTCTAACATTGAGAGCAGGGTTTAAATTAAAGGTGTTATCATTTGCAACAGCAACACCTGTTATTGCTCCATTTAATTCTCTTCTTATAGAATCAACCTGACGTTCTAAAATGGTCATGTTCATTCTGGCTTTTTTGCTTTTTGTTTCAACATAAAATTGACCAACTTCCTTTGCTAATGCTTCACAAAAATATTTTGAGAATAGCTCATTGGTTGATGACACATCGATATCAATAATTGATACTTTTTTATCTTTTTGACCAACATATAATCCTGTCTTAGATAAATTACCATATATTGTCCCCATAATGCTATCTTGAATTCTAGTGAAATATTTGCGATTTGCATTAGGTAAAAACTGTATATTTGATAATTTAGGATTCTTTTTCCAATTGTCCCTCCATTCGTTATTTTCAATATACATTTCTGCCAACGATATTTTTCGACCATTTAAATTAACCGGAGATAACAATGTCTTTTCGACCATAGATCTGGATTTAAAAAGCTCTGTTAAATTAGACCCCGTAAAGATGCCTCCTCCACTTCCTCCTAAGTCTAAGCCAAAGGAACTGGCTAATCCTAATGCACTTCCTAAACCACCTCCGCCAGTTTTTTCATCCTCCAATGCAAAAGATAAAGTTGCTGTATAAATTGGTTTTTTCATGAAAGAATACGCTAATCCTAAAGCAGCTCCAATTATTCCTGCTAAAACAATAATTTTCCATTTAGATAGCAAATAAGAATACCATTCTTTTATTTTAATTATTAATTCTTTTAAAGATATTTCGTCGTTTTGAATAGGTGTATTATCCATTAAATTCTTATTTAAAAGCTGTAACAATTAATAATGCTAGACTTGCAAAAGCAGTTCCAAGACCTGCCCATTCACCAGCGCTCATCTTTTTCGTTTCTGGTTTTTCAGGAACCACAATTTGAGAATCTGGGGTCACTTTAGGATAAGATCTAAAAAACAGGAAAGAGCTGGTAACTGAAGCTTTACCATTTGGATAGATAATGTAAGCTTTTTTCTTCCAGCCTTTATTATCTACTCCACCAACTGCATTTATATAATATTTAAATCCTTTTCCATTTCTATATGGAATTTCTGAAGTCAATAAAACATTTCCTGTAACTTTCACACCCTCATTATACACTGATACTTCAATTTCATCACCAGGAAATAAAGTAACATTTGAATAATGGTTTTTATCTTGAACAATTTTTTCCCAGTTAACTGGAATTGTAGCATATTTTAATTCTTCCTTTAATCGTTTAGTTAGTTTATCATTCAATGTGTCATTCTTTGACAGGTTTAAATCAACGCTTTCTAATTTTTCAATTTGCTCTTGTTTAATTGGTCTTTTTATTTTCATACCATCTAAATTAGCGATAGAAGTTAGTCCGCCTGCTCTCATAACTACATTGTAAACCGTTTCTTTTTTATTGGCTAATACATATTTGCCAGGATAACCAACAGCACCGCTTACAATAACCATTTGTGGCTTTTCATAAACTGCCATTCGACGTATATTAATAACATCAAAAGGTTTTAAAACGAAATTTTTAATTTGCTCGTTATTGTCAGCAGTAATTTCAAGTTCAACTAATTCTATTCGTTTCGGATCAGCATCATCTATTTCATCAGATTTTACCATTCTTGCAATTTCAACTCTTTTAGAAGCTGAACCTGTTAAACCTCCAACTTGTACAACTAAATCGTTTAAAGTCAAATTTTCAAAGTATTCATATTCTCCAGGATTTTTTACTTCTCCATCGATAGTAACTTTATATTCTTCTCTGAAATCCAAAATAGAGTAAACAGTTACAATATCTTCTCTTTTTAGCTCTACATCAGCATTTAAATCACCTGACAAAGCTGCACTTAAATCAATATTTACTATTTCTGTAGTTAAGTTTGTTTTTAAACGAATGATTCTTGCTCTTTTAGTATAAGCATCTTCCGTAAGTCCTTCGGCTCTCGTAATAAGATCGGAAATTCGCATTCCTTCACTATATGAATAATAATCGGGTCTAAAAACAGCACCTTCGATTTTAATACGATTCTCAAATCGATTTAAAATTTTAGTTATTCTAAAAACATCTCCTGATTGTGGTAGGTAGGAAGTGTACTGACTTTCGTTTATATCATGAACTTTAAATTCTTTTCCGGTTTTCTGCGTTACATTCACAGATGCTGTATAAGCAAATTCGTTAAATCCTGATGCAAAATTCAATAAATCTGAAAATGTTTCTCCTTTTTTTATTTCAAAAATTCCTGGGCGTTTTACTTCTCCTTCAACTGTCACCCTTTGGGTATAGGCAGGAATTCTAATTACATCATTATCTTTTAAACTAACATTATCTGATTGATCTCCTTTTACTAAAAACTTATAGATGTCAATGTTTTTGTATATTTTATTGTTTCTAATTAATTCAATGTTTCTATAACTACCATTTTTGCCTGGTCCGCCTGCTAAATGCAATGCGTTATAAACTGTTGCTAAAGATGAAATTGAATAATTACCGGGTTGTTTTCCTCCTACTACAGTTATTTTGATTGTTCGGATGCGACCCAAACTTACGCTAACTTGAGACTGTCCAGATCGAACGGTACTATAAACTCTTGCAATTGCAGCTTTTATTTTTTGAGTAGCAGCTTCTATTGACATTCCTGAAACAGCAATTTGCCCTACGTAATCAATAGTGATTTTACCTTCTACACTTACTGGAATACTAGCATTATATTCCTGAACTCCATATACACTAACTTGCAATTCATCTCCAGGCCCTAAGCTATAGTTCATTGGAGTTGCTAATTTTAAATCTGGTTCAAAATTTAAAGTTGGATTATCGAATAATTCTGATCCAAAAATTAGAGCATTGGCAGAATCTTTAACTTTTTCATTTTTGATTTTCTCTTGTTTTCTTCCAAACTCAGAATCTTTATCTGTTGCTTTGGCTTTACTATTATCAGAATCAATGTTTTTAGGCTTTTTTTTCTCAAACTGAGCAAGTTTTACTCTTAGCTTATTGAATTCGGCCTGACTCATTCCTTTAGACAAGGCCATTGGCTCAACTTGATCAATAGTTGCATTATTACTTTTTAGTTGTGCACTAATCTTCGCTATATCATCATCAGATAAATAATCTACTTGAACAGTGCTTAAATCTTTAGATTTAAGTATGTCTTGTGCATGTACATTCAAGGACATAAGTAAAATAAAAAACAGAGCAAGAACGTGTATTATTTTTTTCATATTGAATTATAATTTAACCTGAATTTGGTTGAAATAAAATTGCTTATTGTTTATGAGTATTGTTTTTGATAATAATCTTTATAAGAGCCTGAAGTTACATTTTGCAACCATTCTTCATTATTAAGATACCAATTAATCGTTTTTTCCAAACCTTCTTCAAAAGTTACAGATGGTTTCCAACCTAATTCTTTATTAATTTTTGATGCATCAATAGCATAACGTAAATCATGACCTGGTCTGTCTTTTACGTAAGTGATTAATTCTTGTGAGGCACCTGATTTTCTACCTAATTTTTGATCCATAATATTGCATAACAATTTTACTAAATCAATATTTTTCCATTCATTAAATCCTCCAATGTTATATGTTTCATGATTTCTTCCTTCATGGAAAACTAAATCAATTGCAATTGCATGATCTTCAACAAACAACCAATCTCTAGTGTAATTTCCATCGCCATAAACCGGCAATGGCTTATTGTTTATGATATTATTAATAAAAAGAGGTATTAACTTTTCCGGGAAATGATAAGATCCATAATTGTTAGAGCAGTTTGTTAAAACATAAGGCAAACCATACGTTTCCCCATATGCTCTCACAAAATGATCTGAACTTGCTTTTGAAGCAGAATAAGGTGAATTAGGATCGTAAGATGTAGTTTCTGTAAAAAACCCTTCAGCTCCAAGAGAACCGTAAACTTCATCTGTACTAATATGATAGAATCTTTTACTTTCAAAATTATTTTTCCATTGATTTTTTGCTGCATTCAGCAAATTCATTGTACCAATAACATTTGTTTTTACAAATGCTAACGGATCTTCGATAGAACGGTCAACATGAGATTCTGCTGCCAAGTGCAATACTCCATCAAAATTATAAGTTAAAAAAAGTTCATTTATAAAAGCTTCATCAACTATATCTCCTTTTACAAAATGATAATTAGGTTGATTTTCAATGTCTTTTATATTTTCCAGATTTCCTGCATAAGTAAGTGCATCTAAATTAAAAATTTGATAATCCGGATATTTTGTTACAAAACGCCTAACCACATGTGATCCAATAAAACCAGCACCACCAGTTATAAGAATTCTTTTCATTTTTTCTATTTAATTAGTTTAACAAATCTGAATTTTGCTTTTCCAATTCATTGTAAATATCCTTTACATCTTGTGAATTTTCTCTTTGCAAAATTAAATTAGCCGTCTCAGTATGAACGAAGATTGTATTCTTTAATCCTAAAAATGTAGTATGTTTTTCAGATCCAATAACCATGTTACCATTTTTATCTACAGAATGTCCTTTTGCTAGTAAATAATCGTATACTGATTCGAAAGAACCTAAATCCGACCATGCAAATGATGCCGGAACAACCTTTATTTTTTTACTGCGCTCCATTACAGCATAATCAATGCTAATTGATGGGATTTCTAATGATAAATTTAAATCTAAAAACCCTTGTTTGCTTGATTCCCAAACAGCTTTAGATTTCTCATAAACATCAGGCTGAAATTGTTTCAATTCATCCAACAATACTCCTGCCTTAAAGCAAAACATTCCACTATTCCATAGAAAATTACCTTTTGCTATGAATTCTTTTGCTGTAGTTTCATTTGGTTTTTCTCTAAATGAAAGTACTCTATCTCCTTTTGATTCTATATAACCATATCCCGTTTCTGGTTTGGTTGGGATAATTCCGAATGTTACAATAAAACCATCTTGCGCTTTTGAAATAGCTTCATTTATTGCATCATTATAGTTATCCATCTTATCAATAATATGGTCAGAAGGAGTTACAATTAAAATATCTTCTGGGTTAGATGCAAATGCTGCAAAAGCAATAGCTGCAGCTGTATTTCGTGGTGTAGCTTCAACTATATTTACATAAGAAGTTTTGGTTTTATCCATAACTTTACCACTCAAATGATGATTGTCTACATTGCCAACAACCATTACTTTATTAGCTAAATGACTGTTTCTATCCACTGTCATTTCAAACAAAGATTTATTTTCAAATATCTCTAAATATTGTTTGGGTTGACTTTTTCTGGAAAGAGGCCATAATCTACTTCCTACTCCTCCAGTTAAAATTACATGTATAATTGAATTGCTTTTCTCCATTTTTTTTCAAGTAAAAAAAGGTTTTTAAGTGCTATAATCTGTTGTCAGCTATAGAACCTAAAACTCCTTTCACATCGTATAATAAACTATTTGTTTTTTGTAATTCGGCAAAATTTAATTTTAAGAATTCTGCATGTGAAACTCCCAGAACAATTGCATCAAATTTATCATCCGGAATACTGTTAATTGTTACTAAATTATATTCTTTTTTTACATCATTTGCATTAGCAAGTGGATCGAATATTACAACTGAAATTCCATATTCAGTTAATGCTTTCACAACATCGACAATTTTGGTATTTCTTACATCCGGACAGTTCTCTTTAAAAGTAATTCCAAGCATTAAGAGATTAGCTCCATTAACTGAAATTCCTTTTTTAATCATTAATTTGACTACCTGAGACGCAACATATTCTCCCATGCTGTCATTTAAACGTCTTCCTGCTAAAATTATTTCAGGATGATATCCAAATTCTTGTGCTCTTTGTGCTAAATAATAAGGATCAACGCCAATACAATGACCTCCTACCAAGCCTGGTTTAAATGGCAAAAAATTCCATTTTGTTGATGCAGCCGTTAATACTTCCTGAGTATCGATACCCATCAAATTAAAAATTTTAGCCAATTCATTTACAAAAGCGATATTAATATCTCTTTGTGAATTTTCAATAACTTTTGCTGCTTCTGCAACTTTTATGGATGGAGCAAGATGTGTACCGGCTGTAATGACTGATTTATAAAGAGCATCTACTTTTAAACCTATTTCAGTAGTTGATCCGGATGTTACTTTTAAAATTTTTTCGACAGTATGTTCTTTATCTCCCGGATTTATTCTTTCTGGAGAATATCCTGCGAAAAAATCTACATTGAATTCTAAGCTAGAAACTCTTTCTAAAACAGGCACACATTGTTCTTCTGTTACACCAGGATATACTGTTGATTCATATATTACAATATCACCTTTTTTTAAAACTTTTCCAACAGATTCGCTAGACTTATATAAAGGCGTTAAATCAGGGCGATTATTTTTATCAACTGGAGTTGGAACTGTAATTATAAAATAATTACAATCTGCAATATCATTTAAAGAGGTAGTACAATATAAACCATTTTCATTATTTGAATCAGTAACTAATACTTTTTGCAAAGTAGCATCATCAACTTCTAATGTTGTATCTGTTCCAGACTTTAAAGTACTAACTCTAGATTCGTTTATATCAAAACCTACAACAGGATATTTTGTCGCAAATAATCGAGCTAAAGGAAGACCAACATAACCTAAACCTATTATGGCAATTTTTATGGATTTATCCATTTTTTCTTATATTTTAATCAATTTTGGTCATCATAACTCATAGCTTCGCCACTCTGAGTCACAAAATTGGACACAGGCACTCGAAATTTATTTAGGCAAATATAACACATTCAGTCAATTTATTCAAGACAGTTTCCTTTAGAACCCTAAAAGAAAAAGAATAAAAAAAGCATCTATTTTCAAACCTCTATAAATCAGATAATAGAAGAATTTTTTTACAAAAAAAATAGAGGATAAAAAATCATATTATAAAGTGATTTTATCCTCTATAGCCATTAATTGACTTTTGTAACGCCATTAAATTATTTATATTTTATCTTTAAAACACAACCTAAGGCTTCTAAAACCAAAATATAATGTGTCTTTGAAACTTCTTTTACAATAGCTTCCTGATTACTAAAAGCGCCTGATTCTAATTTTATTCTATCACCAACCTGAATAGAACTAACTGAAACTTCACTTATATTAGGAGATGCTAAATTATTTTTAATACTTTCTATTTCTTCGTCTCTAACAATAGCGGGTTTTCCTAACCAGTACAAATATCGCACCACACCTGCAATTTGAAAAACAGAATTTCGATCTTTTTCTAATAATTGTACAAAAACATACGAATTAAATAGTGGTACTTCAACTTTTTTCTTTCTGTCTGACCACTGCTTTATCTGTATAGTTACCGGGCAATAGCATTCTATACCAATTTGATTCAGTTTTTCAGCTACCTTCTTCTCCCATTTAGGCTTAGTATATATTACATACCAACTCATGCTTTTTTATATTGAAATAAAACATTTATATCTTCCACATTACTTCTCATCTCATCTTAAATTTTACTTCAATTATCTTTTACATTTATCTCTTACTAAGAACCTATACCTTTATAAATAAATCCAATTGACTCTAATTCTTTAGCATTCAAAATATTTCTTCCATCAAAAAGAAATGCTGGTTTATGCATTGCGTCGTAAATTTTCTGCCAATCGTAAGTTGTAAATTCATCCCATTCCGTAAGAATTGCAATTGCATGTGATCCTTTACAAGATTCATACGCATTATCAAACGTCAAAATTGAATTATTATTTTCTTCTGCAGATCTTGTTTCCAAATAATCTAAATCGCTCAATATTTTATTTCTTGAAACTTTCGGATCGTATACTGAAATATTTGCTTTTTCGTTTATTAAATCGTCCGCAACATATATAGCTGCAGATTCACGAGTATCATTCGTATCTTTTTTAAAGGCCCAACCTAAAAATGTAATCTTTTTATCAGCTACAGTATTATATAATGTCTGAACAATTTTATTTGAAAATCTTCTTTTTTGATGATCATTCATTATAATAACTTGTTCCCAATAATCTGCAACTTCATTTAAACCATATGATTTCGCTATGTAAACAAGATTCAAAATATCTTTTTGAAAACACGAACCTCCAAAACCTACTGATGCTTTTAAGAATTTAGATCCAATTCTACTATCCATTCCAATTGCTCTTGCCACTTCACTAACATCTGCACCAGTTTTTTCACATAGTTCTGACATTGCATTTATAGATGAAATACGCTGCGCTAAAAATGCATTTGCTGTAAGCTTGGACAATTCTGATGACCAAACGTTTGTCGTCAAAATTTTATCTCTGCTTACCCAATTTGCATAAACATCAACTAAAGCATTAATGGCATCTTTACCTTCTGGGGTTGTATCTCCACCAATTAAAATACGATCTGGATTTAGCAAATCTGTAACAGCAGTTCCTTCAGCCAAAAATTCAGGATTTGATAAGATCTGAAACTGAACTCCGTTTCCTGTATTATCTAAAATACTTTTTATTGCTTCTGCTGTTCTAACTGGTAAAGTAGATTTTTCTACGACAATTTTATTTTGTTTAGCAACTTTTGCAATTTGTCTTGCACATAACTCAATATATTTTAAATCCGCAGCCATGCCCTTTCCTTTTCCATAGGTTTTGGTTGGCGTATTTACTGAGATAAAAATAACTTGTGCTTCATCAATCGCTTTTTCAACTTCTGTTGAAAAGAAAAGATTTCTACCTCTTGCTTCTGCTACAATTTCTGAAAGGCCTGGCTCGTAGATAGGAATATTTTCTGTATTAGGATCATTCCAATCTTTAATTCTTTGTTCATTAAGATCTACAACTGTTACTTGAATATCAGGACATTTTTGAGCAATTACTGCCATAGTGGGTCCTCCTACATAACCAGCTCCAATGCAACAAATTTTAGTAATTTTCATTTAATATATATTTCTTAAATTTTTATTTATTTCAAATTATTCCAATACCAACTTACAGCTTCTTTTAATCCTTCCTGTAAAGAATATTTTGGATCATAACCCAATATTTTTTTTGCTTTATCAATACTTGCTAATGAATGTGGTATGTCTCCTGCTCTGTTTACTCCATAAACAACTTCAACATCAGCAATTTTAGGATCAAATTCAGCTAAATATTCTTTTAAATACCCAACTAAATCGTTCAATGTATTTCGGTCACCAAATGCGGTATTGTAAACCGTATTTACTGCTTCCGGATTCTCGCTTGTCATTGCCAGTTCATTCATCTGAACAACGTTACAAATGTAAGTAAAATCTCTCGAATAATTGCCATCCCCATTAATCACAGGACTTTCGTAATTCATAAATTGCATAACAAATTTCGGAATCACAGCTGCATAAGCGCCATTGGGATCTTGCTTTCTTCCAAAAACATTAAAATAACGCAATCCTATCGTTTCTAATCCGTAAGTTTTACTAAAAATTTCGGCGTACAATTCGTTTACATATTTTGTAATTGCATAGGGAGATAAAGGTTTCCCTATTACATCTTCAACTTTTGGCAATCCTTGAGAATCTCCATAAGTTGAAGAACTCGCAGCATATATAAATCGTTTCACTTTGGCATCTCGAGAAGCTACCAGCATGTTTAAAAAACCTGAAACATTGACATCGTTTGTAGTTATGGGATCATTTATAGATCTTGGAACAGAACCAAGAGCAGCCTGGTGTAATACATAATCAACTCCTTCAACGGCTAAAACACAATCATCAATATTCCGAATATCTCCTTCAATTAATTTGAAATTGGGATTATCTTTCAAATCTTTCAAATTATGATGATGTCCTGTTGAAAAATTATCTAAACAAACAACTTCATGACCCAATTCTAAAAAATACTCACATAAATTTGAACCAATAAAGCCAGCTCCACCAGTAATTAGAATTTTATATTGAGTGGATGTTTTCATATTCTTGATTTATTTTTTACCAAATTTATTAAAAATAGACTTCAGCAAAGTTGGTTTTTCCTGCACTTCATAGTATCCGTTAGAATAGGCTCCATAACCATATCCGTAGGTGCCATATTTGGCTTTATTTTCATATCCGTTCAAAACAATGCTGGTATTATTGAGCTCACCCCTTTTTATTCTTGTGTTCAATAACGTAATCATATCTTTTTTGGTATAATTCTGTCTAACAATATACAATGTTACATCAGCATATTGAGCCAATTCTAAAGCATCAGAAACCAAACCAACAGGAGGAGTATCTAAAATAATATAATCGTATTTTTGTTTTAATTCATCGATTAGTTCTTTCATTGCTTCACTTATAATAAGCTCAGATGGATTAGGCGGAATTGGTCCTGAAAGAATAACATCAAGATTAGGAATCTCTGTAGCATTTGTTATCTCACTCAAGGTCTTTTGTTTAATTAAATAATTAACAACTCCAACCTGAGTAGTTAAATTAAACTCATCGGCTAATCTTGGTTTTCTTAAATCTAAACCAATTATAACTGTTTTCTTTTCGCTTAAAGCGAAAATTGTAGCAATATTTATAGAGCAAAATGTTTTTCCTTCGCCACTTATAGATGATGTAATCATTAACGTTTTAGCGCCACTTACTTGCTGTTTTTTATATAGAAATTGCAATGATGAACGAATTGCCCTGAAAGATTCTGAAAGTGCAGATTTAGGTTTATCAAATACGGCTAAATTTACATTGTCTTTATTTACACCAATAACTCCAATAAGTGGTATTTGAGTTAATTTACTAATATCTTCAGTACTTTGAATCGAATTATTGATAAAGAAAATTCCTAAAATAAATAATAAAGGTATCAATATTCCTAAAAATAGTGCCAGTACATAATTAACTGAAGTTTTTGGACCTATTAAACCACCACCAATATCTTTTGCAGAATCTATAAAATGAATATCTGATAAATTAGATGCTTTTACAATTTCTGCTTCGTTTCTTTTCTGAAGAAATTCAGTATAAATATTGTCATTTAAATCATATTTTCTTTTGATTTTCAATAACTCTTGTTGCTCTTCAGGCAGTTTCTTAACTGTATTTTCAGCTTGGCCAATCTTTGCGTTAACGATTGACAAATCATATAATAATGATGATTTAGCGCTGGTAATATTTTCTAGCAAAACATTTTTTACAGCTGCCATTTGGTTATCAAAATCTTTAAAAATCTTATCACTCTTTACCGCATAAGACATTTCAGATCTTTGAGTAGAAAGTGATATTATTTTTGAAACATTAACAACGATATTCGGATCATCTATTCCTGCAACAGACGGAGCAGGCAGTCTTGAATAATCAACACTATTATTTAGATATGTTTTAAGTGAATTGTAATATGCTATTTTTCTCGAAATCTGATCTTTTTCTAAGTCAAAATCAGTTATTTTATCCGAAATTTTAGCTCCTCCAGCTTCAATATCGTATATGTTTTTGTCTTTTCTGAAAGATTTTAGTTCATTTCCATTTTGC
Source organism: Flavobacterium sp. LC2016-13 (assembly GCF_009707955.1). GTDB lineage: Bacteria > Bacteroidota > Bacteroidia > Flavobacteriales > Flavobacteriaceae > Flavobacterium. The sequence goes on from NZ_WMDQ01000006.1 coordinate 109,155, forward strand.
TTCAATTGCCCTTCCATAGCAACCAGAGTGCTATCTATAAATCTTATTGTATTGTTTGCAAATTGATTTTTTCCGTCAAGCTGAATTTTTATCAACATTTTAACTGTAGCATTTAAGTACTCTACCATTCTGGCTTTATTTGTGCCAGTCATACTTAAAGTTAATATTGATCCACCTTTGTCATCAGAATCAATATTTACACCTCTGTAACGAGACACTGTACCATTAAAGTCATTAAATCTCACAAAATATTCATTCCCTTTATAAAACCCAGGATTATCATTTAGTTCTAATTTCCAATTTAAAAAAGGCAATACAACTTGTTCCCCAACTTTACATTTTTTTACAAATTCTATAGGCTGAACGTTTGTACTTACATAAGAATTGGTAGAATAATTTACTAATGACATCGAACTGTTTTCAAAAGGAATTCGAATTTCATATTCTTTATCACTCAAAAACTTAATACTAATTAAGGCATTTGCAAGCTGTCCTTTTGTTTTATCAATATTGATATAAAAAGGAACTGATCCGTATGAATCAACTAAATTATATTTTGTTTGTTGCAGGTAGTCAATATAAAATTGCAATTTATCAACAACCAATTCATTGTGTGATCTCGACTTCAATATTGTTGAAATACCATTTACCTGATCTGAAATTCCCCCCCAATTAAAAACCAAACTAGTATTAGAAGTAAAAAACGGATTGCTTTCTTCTTTAATAGAAATCATGGTTTGCATCGCATAAATTTTCTCTTTTCGAATATTTACCTGATACGCAATTGTAAGTGCGATTAATAAACTAGCAAGAAACCATTTCCAATAACTGATAATTTTTAATAGAAATCCTTTAAAATCAAAATTTGAATGATTCTCAAAAATCGAAAAATCTTTTATATCTAACATCTTTTGAATTTAGTTTAATTTTTAAGAATCAAATAAACTGTTGTTGCTAAAGACAACAAAGTTATTATTGTACCAATTGATTGTATTCCTGTTTGACCAGTCCCCCATGTTTTTTGCCTTAATGGTTTTACATAAACATAATCATTAGGTTGCAGATAATAATATGGAGATTTAAGAACATTTACATCTGTAAGATCAATATCGTGCATTTCAACTCCTGTAGGAATCTGACGAATTACTGTTACAGCTTTTCTATTTCCAACTGTTGTAATATCTCCTGCATTTGCAATAGCTTCTAAAATGGTAACATGTTCTTTAAACAATGTTTTTGTTCCTGTACTTGCAACTTCACCATTTATTGTATATCTAAAACCAGCTAATTTTACGGTTACAAAAATATTAGCCTCAGTTTTAAAATATTCCTCGAGTAATTTTTTTTCAATTATAACTCTTACTTCTTCAAGAGTATATCCAATAACATTTATTTCACCCAAGATTGGCATTCGAATATTTCCATGATCATCTACAGTGAAGCCGGTAAAATATAAACCTGATTCTGTTTTTCCGGAAGCTCCGGAAGCAGTATCTGTTGTGTTAAAAATAGACACAAGTTTTGAATCAATTGCTTTTATATCGACACTTAAAACATCATTTACTTGTAATCGATATGGTTTAGATTCAACTGCAGCAACAGTGTTTTGTTCTCCTGAAGAATCTTTATCTTGTAAATACACTAAATCTTTTATAGGAATACAAGATGTAAAAAGTGTACTAATTAATAGCAGTATATAAAAGCTTTTTTTTGTCATTATTTAAAATTTATCGGCAAATATAGGTTTTCCTTTAATCTTCAGAAAATCTAACTGTTATTTGGGTTTATTTAGTTGTTTTTGAAAGTTTTTTCGAATGGAACCCGATGTATAATACTTCTTCCGAGAGTAACTTCATCTGCATATTCTAGCTCATCTCCCACAGATATTCCTCTGGCAATTGTAGAAATTACAACGTCAGACTCTCCAATTTGTTTATAGATGTAAAAATTTGTTGTATCGCCTTCCATAGTTGAGCTTAATGCAAAAATGATTTCCTGCACTTTACCGGATTTTACCTTTACAACTAAACTTGAAATATTTAACTGACTAGGGCCAACACCTTCGATTGGAGAAATTTTTCCGCCCAAAACATGATAAATGCCTTTATATTGTCCTGTATTTTCGATAGCCATTACGTCGCGAATATCTTCAACCACACAAATTAATTGATGGTTTCTTGCTTCGTTAGCGCAGATTTCGCAAACTTTTGTATCTGAAATATTATGGCAATTTTCGCAAAACTTAATGTCCTCACGCATATTTAGCAATGCCTGAGATAAAAAGCCGGTTTGTTCCTTGGGTTGTTTTAATAAATGCAAAACCAAGCGTAATGCCGTACGTTTACCAATTCCTGGTAATTGCGACATTTCGTTCACTGCTTTTTCTATTAATTTTGATGAAAATTCCATGACGACAAAAGTAATATTTTAAATGGTTTAGTAGTCTTTGGGGCGACTAAAATCAGTACTTTTAAAATACAAATATAGTATAAATCGTTATTTTTTAATCCGGTTGAGATTGGCGTACTTTTTTATTTTTAACAGAGAATAAAAAAGACATTAGAAACAACTGTTTTTTTTTATAAAATCAATATTGATTTGTTGCTAAAAGAACTAAAGTACAAGCAACTTCAGACTTGATGTTGTTTAATTCTAACAATTGATACAATTCAGGATTTTCAGTTCCAGGATTAAAAACCACTCTTTTTGGTTGTGCTTCAATAATGTAATTATAATAATCACGCTGACGTGCAGGATTTAAATATAAAGTTACGGTATCAATATTTTTAACGGGAATAGCTTTGGTCTGAATTTTTACGCCGGCTACTTCGCCAGTATTTTGACCAATTGCCAATACAGTGTGTCCTTTTTCAACTAACATATTTATGGCTCTAAAAGCATATCGATCTGGTTTTGTAGTAGCACCAAGAACTAAGGTTTTTTTATTTTTCATCATTTTTAAATATTTCACAAAAGTAATCAAAAAGAATGAGCTTAGTTTAGGTTGTTGATACAGAATTAACAAGAATAAAAAAACGATATCCCATCATGATTTTATTCTAAGCTACTAAAAAATGACTATTTTTACTTTACTAACCCAAACAATATGGATTTATTCATTTATTTATTTGCCGCTCTTTTTTCAGTATTAAATCCAATTGGTACTGTACCTATTTTTGTTGGACTTACACAACACGATTCTCAAAAGGAACGTTCCAGAATTTCTTTATGGACAGCCATAAACGTTTTTATTATTTTGATTGTTTCTTTTTTTATCGGGCAATATGTTCTGACTTTTTTTGGAATTAGTATTGATGCTCTGCGAATTGCCGGTGGAATTGTAATTGTAAATTCAGGTTTTTCATTGCTTTCAGGAAAATTCAATAAAAAGCGAGGTATCAATAAAAAAATCGAAACCGATGCACAACAACGAAATGATATCGCTCTAACACCTTTGGCAATACCAATGCTTGCTGGACCTGGGTCTATTTCTTTACTGATTGCTTTTTACCAGGAACATCACGCAATGGAGGAAATCATTATTTCTAGTTTAGCCATTCTGGCTATTGCGGTTGCTATTTTTGTAATTCTAAAAAGCGCTCATTATTTAGCCCGAATATTAGGTGCATCAGGAATTGTAGCAATTTCCAGAATTGTTGGTTTTATTGTAATTTCTATCGGAATTCAATATATCGTAAGTTCGATCGTCAATATTATAAAAGGAAATTTTTAATGTAATATTTCCACATTTATACAAAATAGAAAAGGGATAAAACATAGCGTTTTATCCCTTTTTTCTCTTTTATAAAATATTCTAGTTTCTTGGCAAAAACACTTCTGCCATCATACATCTGGCGCTTCCGCCGCCACAAGCTTCAATTGTATCTAAACTTGAGCTTAAAATTTCTGCATGATTTTCTAATTGAGCAATTTGTTTTGGAGTTAAACTTTGATGTGCAGATGCACTCATAACAATATATTTCTTGTCATTTGTTCCTCTAACCTCTAACATATTACCTGCAAAATTATTCACTTGCGCTTCTGTAATTAAAATAATTTCTTTTCCGTCTGTCTTTAGATTTTCAAGAACCATTTTTCTTTCTTTTTTATCATCAATACAATCGGCACAAATAACAGCAAATGTTTCACCTAAACACATCATTACATTTGTGTGATAGATTAATTTACGTTCGCCATTTACAGTTTGAAAAGCTTCAAAAATGACAGGAGCATAATCAAAATCTTCACAGAATTCAATAAATAATTCTTCGTCTGCACGAGGCGATAATGCGCAATATGCTTTTCCGTTGGCACGATCTAAAAGCAAACTTCCTGTTCCTTCTAAAAAAATACCATCTTCTTCTGCAGAAGTATAATCCATTATGTTAGCGATCTCAAAACCTTTATCTTCAAGTGTATCTAAAATATCTTCACGACGTTCCTGACGACGATTTTCAGCAAACATTGGATACAAAGCTACATCTCCATTTTCATGAAAAGAAACCCAGTTGTTTGGAAAAATACTATCTGGCGTATCTGTTTCTAAAGTATCATCAACCACAGTTACATCAACCCCTACCGCTCTTAATTTTTCAACAAAAACATCAAATTCTTGCTGTGCTTTAGCGTTTACTGTACTTGGCAAAAGTCCGTCTAATACTTTTTGGTAATAATTATTTACTGCTGTTTGCTCATTCATTCTAAAAGCAACTGGCCTAATCATTACGATTGCATTTGTAGTCTGTTTCATTTTATATGTTTTTATTTTGTTTTGAATTTCAAGTCTCCGTTTATAACAATGTGAAACTTGAAATTTCAAACAAATATTTAGTCTCTAATTAAAGGTAAAGTTGAACATCTCAATAAACCTTCTTGTTTTGCAATTTCAGCATACGGAATTTCTTCAACAGTAAAGCCATTTGCACGCAGCCAGTTATTTAATCTGGTAAAATTCTTTTCTGAAACAACTACATTTTCATCAATAGAAAATACGTTCGAAAACATATTATACATTTCGTTTCTTTCGATGTGAAATAAATTTTCTTTCCCGAAAAGATTTACTAAATACAAATAATCAGCTTCTTCGCGAAAGCCTCTTTTATAAATAATTCCTTTGTTTTTTCCTACTGGTTGAAAACAACAATCTAAATGCAATGCATTGTCGCGAGCTTCTAATTTAGATTTTACTAAATCAAATTCTTTGACAATTTTATTTGGAAACAGGTTTTTAATAAAGTTGACACCATGCATATTGGTTCTGGCAGTAATATAATCTTTATAGTCGCTACCTTTATAAGTACCAATAAAAATATGATCATTCCAAAGCATAACGTCTCCACCTTCGATATGAACTTCTTCCGGCGGACGAACCACTTTTTGAACATCCATTTGATCAATTATATATTGAATAGCATCTAATTCTCGTTCTCTATCAGGGAGAATATTTGATTTCACAAAAGTATCATCAATTACAAAACCAATATCTCTTGCAAAAATCTGATTATAATTCTCTATCATTTCAGGACGATAAACGGTAACGTCATATTTTTGAAAAACGGCGTTAAAAGCATCCATTTCAGGAACCATATCTTTTTCGAGAGGATAAGTTCCTGCTTTAATATGTTCCAATGATTTGGGATCATAGGCTTCATCCAAAGATGGTGTTGGCCCATTATGAACAGCAGAACCCAAAACTACTGCGCGTAATCTTGATGTTTCGTTCTTTACATTTAATTGCAACATAACTTTATTATATTTTGGGCAAATATAAAAAAAGCTTCACAGTTAAGTGAAGCTTTTAAAGTTATTTTATTTGTTAGACTTAAAGTCTCTTAAAGGATGTCCTGTATAAATTTGTCTAGGTCTTCCGATTGGTTCTTTATTTTCACGCATTTCTTTCCATTGCGCGATCCAACCTGGTAATCTACCAATAGCAAACATTACTGTAAACATATCTGTAGGAATACCTAATGCTCTGTAAATAATTCCAGAATAGAAGTCAACATTTGGATATAAATTTCTTGATTTGAAGTAATCATCTTCAAGAGCTGCTGCTTCTAATTTTTTTGCAATTTCCAAAATCGGATCATCAACACCTAAAGTTTCTAATACTTCTTTAGCTGCTTTTTTGATGATTTTAGCTCTTGGATCAAAGTTTTTGTAAACTCTATGACCAAATCCCATTAAACGGAAAGGGTCATTTTTATCTTTTGCTTTTGCTAAAAATTTATCTGTATCTCCACCGTCTTTGTTAATTTCTTCTAACATTTCAAGAACGGCTTGATTAGCACCTCCGTGAAGTGGTCCCCAAAGAGCAGAAACTCCCGCAGAGATTGAAGCAAATAAACCAGCATGAGATGAACCTACCATTCTTACTGTAGATGTCGAACAGTTTTGTTCGTGATCTGCATGAAGAATAAATAATTTATCCAACGCATCCACAATAATAGGATTTGCTGCATAAGGTCCTGTAGGCAATTTAAACATTAATTGCATAAAATTATCTACATAACCAGTTGTGTTATCATAATAATTTAATGGGTAACCCATAGATTTTCTGTAAGTCCATGTTGCAATTACAAGAAATTTACCCATTGTTTTACAAATGGCTTCGTACATTTCTTTTTCATTCTCAACATTTACTGCTTTTGGATTAAATGCTGTTAAAGCACTTGTTAAAGCAGATAAAACACCCATTGGATGAGCTGTTTTTGGAAAACCGTCAATGATATTTTTCATCTCTTCGTTTACCAAAGTATGTTTTTTAATACCATTTTCGAACTGCTCTAATTCCTGAGCTGTTGGTAATTCACCAAAAATTAAAAGATATGATACTTCAAGAAAACTAGCTTTTTCAGCTAAATCTTCGATTGAGTATCCTCTATAACGCAAAATTCCTAATTCTCCGTCTAAGAAAGTGATTTCACTTTTACAAGAACCAGAATTTTTATATCCCGGATCAATAGTAATAATACCAGTTAAATCACGTAATTTGTTAATATCGATAGCTGATTCATTTTCGCTTCCTGTGATTACCGGAAGTTCAATTTTTTGACCATCTACTTCTAATGTAGCTATTTTTGACATAATATATCGGAAATAAATCTTTAAAATAATAATTTATCAAATCTAAGGAATTTAAGACTAATTAAAAAAAGAATACTGCTATGAATTTGTTAAAACTCCAAAAAAAAACCATTCGCTAAAACGAATGGTTTAAATTTAAGATATAACTCTTACAATTATTTGATCTTGAAAGCGTTTAATCCAGGGAAATAAGCAGTGCTTCCTAGCTCTTCTTCGATTCTTAATAATTGATTGTATTTTGCCATACGATCAGAACGAGATGCAGAACCTGTTTTAATTTGACCACAGTTTAAAGCTACAGCTAAGTCAGCAATTGTATTATCTTCTGTTTCTCCTGAACGGTGAGACATTACTGAAGTATAGCCTGCATTTTTAGCCATGTTTACAGCTGCGATAGTTTCTGTTAAAGTTCCAATTTGGTTTACTTTTACTAAAATTGAATTTGCAATTCCTTTTTCAATTCCAGTTGATAAACGCTCAACGTTAGTAACAAATAAATCATCTCCAACTAATTGAACTTTGTGTCCAATTTTTTCAGTTAAATATTTCCATCCATTCCAGTCATCTTCATACATCCCGTCTTCAATAGAAATAATTGGATATTTAGCAGCAAGTTCAGCTAAATAATCTGCCTGCTCTTCAGAAGTTCTGATTTTTCCGGTTTCACCTTCAAATTTAGTATAATCGTATTTTCCGTTTACATAAAATTCAGAAGCAGCACAGTCAAGAGCAATCATAATTTCGTCACCGAAAGTATATCCAGCTTTTTCAACCGCTAGTTTGATAGTATCTAGAGCATCTTCAGTACCACCCGCTAAATTTGGAGCAAAACCTCCTTCATCACCAACAGCAGTACTTAAACCTCTGTCGTGTAATACTTTTTTCAAGCTATGGAAGATTTCAGTTCCCATTTGCATTGCATGTGTAAATGAAGTTGCCTTTACAGGGAAAATCATGAACTCTTGGAATGCAATAGGTGCATCAGAGTGAGAACCACCATTGATGATATTCATCATTGGAACAGGTAATGTATTAGCAGAAACTCCTCCTACATATCTGTACAATGGCAATCCAAGTTCGTTTGCAGCAGCTTTTGCAGCAGCCAAAGAAACTCCTAAAATAGCATTAGCTCCTAATTTAGATTTATTTGGAGTTCCGTCTAAATCAATCATTAATTGATCAATTGTGTTTTGTTCGAAAACAGAAGTTCCAACTAATTCTTCAGCAATAACAGTATTTACATTATTCACTGCGTTCAAAACTCCTTTTCCTAAGAATGCTTTTCCACCATCACGTAACTCAACAGCTTCATGTTCTCCAGTTGAAGCTCCAGATGGAACAGCTGCTCTTCCTAAAACACCATTTTCTGTAACTACGTCAACTTCAATAGTAGGATTACCTCTGGAATCAAAAATTTGTCTTGCGTGAACTTTAATTATAATACTCATTATTTTTTGTTTTTTATTAATAAATTATATATTTTTTTTCGAAATTATAAAAATATTCAATAGTAAAAACGCATTCCGACTATTAAACCTCTTTATTTATTAACTATATCGTTTTAGCAGTAACTAGTTTTATGTTCTCAACAAACTGATCGAACAAATAAGATGAATCGTGTGGTCCAGGGCTCGCTTCCGGATGATATTGAACTGAAAAACAGTTCTTATTTTTCATACGCATACCAGCAACAGTTCCATCATTTAAATGTAAATGCGTAATCTCTAAATCAGGATGATTATCTAGTTGTTCTTTATTTACAGCAAAACCATGATTTTGAGAAGTAATCTCTCCTTTGCCTGTAACAATATTCTTTACAGGATGATTAATTCCTCTGTGCCCGTTAAACATTTTATAAGTTTGAACTCCATTAGCCAAAGCAATTACCTGATGTCCTAAACAAATTCCGAATAAAGGATTATCATTTGCTAAAATTTCTTTTGCTACTTCAATAGCACCAAAAAGAGGATCTGGATCTCCAGGTCCATTAGATAAGAAATATCCATCTGGATTAAATTCAGCTAGGTCCTTATATGTAGAGTTGTATGGAAACACTTTAATATAACAATCTCTTTTAGCCAGATTTCTTAAGATATTCTTTTTAATTCCAAGATCTAAAGCAGAGATTTTATACGTTGCATTCTCATCTCCAAAAAAATAAGGTTCAGTAGTTGAAACTTTTGATGCCAACTCTAAACCTTCCATATTTGGCACATTCGCCAATTCCTTTTTCAAATCTTCAATCGAAGTTCCATCTGTACAAATAACAGCATTCATAGCCCCATTATCACGAATATAGCTTACAAGAGCTCTCGTGTCAACATCAGAGATACAGATTAAGTTTTGCTTAGTGAAATAATCTTCTAAACTTCCCGAAGCATCTTCTCTTGAATAATTAAAGCTGAAGTTTTTACAAACTAAACCAGCAATTTTGATGCTATCAGATTCAATTTCTAAATCATTAACACCGTAGTTTCCAATGTGTGCATTGGTAGCCACCATTATTTGACCAAAATAAGAGGGATCTGTAAAAATCTCCTGATAACCCGTCATTCCAGTATTAAAACAAACTTCACCAAAAGTCTTACCGCTAATACCGATAGATTTTCCATGAAAAATTGTCCCATCACTTAGTAATAAAATGGCGCTTTGTCGTGTTGTGTATTTCATTCTTTAATTTGTATTGTTTTTTAATTGTTTCATGAAACTCGCAAAGCTCATTTCATTTGTAATTAGATATTTTGCAAATTTACTTCTTTAAAAGAGTGCTTCCAAGATTTTTTAAAAATTTCGTTCATAAAAATAAAACCATACTACTGAAATAAGTTAAATTTAAAGTCCTTTCAAAAAAATCAAAAAAAAAGGATAAACTAAAAATTAGTTTATCCTTGATTTCTATAGAATCATTACTTTCATAATTATTCAGAAGCTTCAGTAGTCGATTCTGATTCAGCAGCTGGAGCTTCTGGAGTAGTCTCATCAGCTTTTTTTGCTTTACCACCACGACGGCTTTTTGCTTTTTTAACTTCTTTTTTACCACCATTGTAAAGTTCATTGAAATCTACAAGTTCGATCATTGCCATATCAGCATTATCTCCCAAACGATTTCCAACTTTAATGATACGAGTGTATCCACCTGGACGGTCACCAACTTTAGCAGCTACGTCTCTGAATAAATCAGTTACCGCATATTTACTACGTAAGTAAGCAAAAACGATACGACGATTATGAGTAGTATCTTCTTTTGATTTTGTGATTAAAGGCTCAACGAATTGTTTAAGCGCTTTAGCCTTAGCAACAGTAGTGTTAATACGTTTGTGCTCAATAAGAGAACAAGCCATATTAGCCAACATAGCTTTTCTATGTCCAGTCTGTCTGCTTAAGTGATTGAATTTTTTTCCGTGTCTCATTGCTATTTTAAATTTAATCCGCCGTGGCGGATTGAATTATTCTTTATCTAATTTGTATTTAGCTAAGTCCATTCCGAAAGTTAAATTTTTAACTGCAACAAGTTCATCAAGCTCAGTTAAAGATTTTTTACCAAAATTACGGAATTTCATTAGGTCATTTTTATTGAACGATACTAAATCACCAAGTGTATCAACTTCAGCCGCTTTCAAGCAATTTAATGCTCTCACAGATAAATCCATATCAACAAGCTTAGTTTTAAGCAATTGTCTCATATGCAATGACTCTTCATCATACGATTCTGTTTGTGCAATTTCGTCAGCCTCGAGTGTAATTCTTTCGTCAGAAAACAACATGAAGTGGTGAATTAAAACTTTAGCAGCCTCAGTAAGAGCATCTTTAGGATTTATAGATCCATCAGTTTTGATTTCAAAAACTAATTTTTCGTAATCTGTTTTTTGCTCAACACGGAAGTTTTCAATTGCATATTTTACATTTTTTACCGGAGTAAAAATAGAGTCTGTAAAAATGGTTCCAATTGCAGCATTCTGTTTTTTGTTCTCCTCAGCAGGAACGTATCCTCTACCTTTTTCGATTGTTAAATCGAAGTTCAATTTGATTTTAGAATCTAAATTACAGATAACAAGGTCTGGGTTCAGAACTTGAAAACCTGAAATAAATTTTTGAAAATCACCTGCTGTTAATTGATCTTTACCAGAAACAGAAATAGTAACTGCTTCATTATCGATATCTTCAATTTGACGTTTGAAACGTACTTGTTTTAGATTAAGGATAATTTCGGTAACATCTTCAACAACACCTGAAATAGTAGAAAACTCATGATCTACACCTTCGATACGAACAGATGTAATTGCATAACCTTCTAATGCTGAAAGCAAAACTCTTCTAAGTGCATTACCAACTGTCAATCCGTAACCAGGTTCTAAAGGTCTAAATTCAAATTTACCTTCAAAATCGGTTGAATCGATCATGATAACTTTATCGGGCTTTTGAAAATTAAATATTGCCATAAATTTCGACTAAGTCAATTATTATTTGTTGTACAACTCTACGATTAATTGTTCTTTAATGTTTTCTGGAATTTGAAGTCTCGCAGGTACAGAAACGAAAGTTCCTTCTTTAAGATCATTGTTCCAAGTAATCCATTCATAAACATGACTTGAATTTGATAAAGAACGTTCGATAGCTTCTAAAGATTTAGATTTTTCACGAACTGCAACTTTATCACCAGCTTTAAGGTGGTAAGAAGCGATATTTACAACTTCACCATTTACAGTAATGTGTCTGTGAGAAACTAATTGTCTAGCACCTCTTCTAGAAGGAGCGATACCCATTCTAAAAACCACATTATCTAATCTTGCTTCACATAATTGTAAAAGAACTTCACCAGTAACTCCTTTAGTAGCTGATGCTTTTTTGAATAAATTTCTGAATTGTTTTTCTAAAATTCCATAAGAATATTTAGCTTTTTGCTTTTCCATTAATTGAACAGCGTACTCAGATTTTTTACCTCTTTTTTTAGCCATCCCGTGTTGTCCAGGTGGGTAATTTCTTTTTTCGAAAGATTTATCATCTCCGAAGATTGCTTCGCCAAATTTACGAGCAATTCTAGTTTTTGGACCAGTATATCTTGCCATTTCTAAAAAATTAAATTTAAGGTAGAGATTATGAATTCAGGTCAAATCCTTCGATAATCTATATTCTACCTTGTTTATACTATGAATAAATAAAATTAAACTCTACGTCTTTTTGGAGGACGACATCCGTTGTGAGGCATTGGAGTAACATCGATAATCTCAGTAACTTCAATTCCACCGTTATGAATAGAACGGATAGCAGACTCACGTCCGTTTCCTGGTCCTTTTACATAAACTTTTACTTTTTTAAGTCCAGCTTCAAGAGCTACTTTACTACAATCTTCTGCTGCCATTTGGGCTGCATATGGAGTATTCTTTTTAGAACCTCTAAAACCCATTTTACCAGCTGAAGACCAAGAAATAACTTCACCTTTTTTGTTTGTCAAAGAAATGATGATGTTATTGAAGGTAGCAGAAATATGAGCTTCTCCCGTTGATTCAACGATAACTTTACGTTTTTTTGCAGTTGCTTTAGCCATATTACTTATTATTTAGTTGCTTTTTTCTTGTTAGCAACAGTTTTTCTTTTACCTTTTCTTGTTCTAGAGTTATTTTTAGTTCTTTGTCCTCTTAACGGAAGACCAGATCTGTGACGGATACCTCTGTAACATCCAATATCCATTAAACGTTTGATGTTCAAAGAAACTTCAGAACGTAACTCTCCTTCAATTTTGAATGCTCCAACAGCTTCACGAATTGCTCCGATCTCGTCATCATTCCAATCTTGAACTTTTTTATCTTGGCTAACTTGAGCTTTCTCTAAAATCTCAATAGCTCTACTTCTTCCTAATCCGAAGATATAGGTAAGTGCTATAACACCTCTCTTATTTTTTGGGATATCTACCCCTGCTATTCTTGCCATAATTATCCTTGTCTTTGTTTAAATCTAGGATTCTTTTTGTTTATTACGTACAATCTCCCTTTTCTACGCACAATAATGCACTCGGGACTTCTCTTTTTTACTGATGCTCTAACTTTCATAGTGAATATCCTTTAATATCGATAAGTAATTCTTGCTTTTGACAAATCATAAGGACTCATTTCTAGTTTCACTTTATCACCAGGTAATAACTTGATGTAATGCATACGCATTTTACCAGAAATATGAGCAATTACAATATGTCCATTTTCTAACTCCACACGGAACATCGCATTTGATAATGCTTCAATGATTGATCCGTCTTGTTCTATTGCTGATTGTTTTGCCATAAATATATTAAGCTACTGCTTTTCTATTTTTACCAGTCTTCATTAAACCATCATAATGTTTGTTTAACAAGTATGAATTGATTTGTTGAATAGTATCTATCGCAACCCCAACCATAATTATTAATGAGGTACCTCCAAAAAACATTGCCCAAGATTGTTGTACATCCATAATACTTACAACAATAGCTGGGAACACAGCAATCAAAGCAAGGAATAAAGATCCTGGGAAAGTTATTAAAGACATCACTTTATCAAGGAAGTCTGAAGTTTCAGCTCCTGGACGAACGCCAGGAATAAAACCACCACTTCTTTTCAAATCATCGGCCATTTTGTTAGTAGGTACTGTAATTGCAGTATAGAAAAATGTAAATACAATAATTAAAGTTGCAAAAACAAAATTATACCAAAATCCGAAGATATTACTAAATGCTCCAACAATAGATTGTGATGTGTCCGATTTAGACAATCCGGCTACAGCTGCAGGAATAAACATAATTGCCTGAGCAAAAATAATTGGCATAACTCCAGAAGCATTAAGCTTAAGAGGAATCCATTGTCTATTACCACCTGCCAAATCTTGCTCGTAATCTCCAGTAGTTGTACGACGAGCGTATTGAACCGGAATTCTACGTACTGCCATTGTAAGCAATACACAAGAAATAATAACTAATAACCACACAATAATTTCAATAACTAACAACATTGGACCTCCATTGTTATTGGTAACTCTGGTTGTAAATTCTTGTATAAAAGCTTGCGGTAAACGAGCTAAGATACCAACCATAATCAATAATGAAATTCCATTTCCAATACCTTTATCCGTAATTTTTTCTCCAAGCCACATAGCAAAAATTGTACCAGTAACTAAGATGATAACAGAAGAGAACAAAAATTCAGGTGAATTAAAGCCTAGTAAGAATGCACTTCCAGGTAACGTTCTGTATAAATTATAGATATAAGTTGGACCTTGAACCAGTGTAATAGCTATAGTCAACCAACGAGTGATTTGATTAATCTTTTTTCTACCACTCTCTCCATCGTTTTGAAGTTTTTGCAAATAAGGAATCGCAATTCCCATTAACTGAACAACAATAGATGCAGAAATATAAGGCATAATACCTAAAGCAAAAACTGAAGCTTTAGAGAAAGCACCTCCTGTAAACATGTCTAGGATAGATCCTAAACCATTTTTAGTTTGTCCCGCTAAACCTGTTAATTGAGTTGCGTCAATTCCAGGTAGCGTTACATGTGCACCAAAACGATATACTAAAAGCAATCCTAATGTAATTAGGATTCTGTTTTTCAGTTCTTCGATTTTCCAAACATTACTTATTGATTCAATAAATTTCTTCATCTTAATAGATAAGTTATATAGTTACAGCCTCTCCACCAGCAGCTTCAATAGCAGCTTTTGCAGTAGCAGTAAATTTGTGGGCAGTTACTTTTAATTTTGCTTTCAATTCTCCTCTACCTAAAATCTTAACGATTTCATTTTTGGTAGCTAGACGATTTGCTACGAAATCTGTCATAGAAACAGAATCAGTAATCACACCATTGTCTACTAATAATTGAAGCGTATCTAAATTAACACCTTCGTATTCTTTACGATTGATGTTTGTGAAACCAAACTTAGGCACACGTCTTTGAAGTGGCATTTGCCCTCCCTCAAAACCAATCTTTTTAGAATAACCAGAACGAGATTTTGCTCCTTTGTGACCTCTTGCAGAAGTACCACCTTTTCCAGAACCTTCTCCTCTACCTAATCTTTTATTTTGATTGTGCGTTGACCCTTCAGCTGGTTGTAAGTTACTTAAATTCATAACAGTATTTGTTATTTAGCTTCTTCGACAGAAACTAAGTGTTTAACTTTGTTTATCATCCCAAGGATAGCAGGTTTTGAATCATGCTCTACAACTTGTCCCATTTTACGTAGACCCAAAGCTTCCAAACCTCTCTTTTGAGAAAGAGGACAGTTGATTTTGCTTCTTACTTGTTTTACTAATAATTTAGCCATAATTTCCTTGAATTAACCTTTAAAAACTTTTTCTAAAGAAACACCTCTTTGTTTTGCAACAGTATGAGCGCTTCTCATTTGTAATAAAGCATCAAAAGTTGCTTTCACTACGTTATGAGGATTTGATGATCCTTGAGATTTAGATAATACATCGTGAATACCTACTGATTCAAGAACTGAACGAACAGCTCCACCAGCAATAACCCCTGTACCATGAGAAGCAGGAATTAAGAATACACGTGCACCACCAAATTTACCTTTTTGTTCGTGAGGAACAGATTGTCCATTCAAAGGAATTTTTACTAAATTTTTCTTAGCATCTTCTACTGCTTTCGCAATTGCTTCAGAAACGTCTTTAGATTTTCCTAATCCATGACCAACTACTCCGTTTTCATCACCTACAACTACAATAGCAGAAAAACCGAAAGCTCTACCACCTTTTGTAACTTTAGTAACACGATTAACACTTACCAGACGATCTTTAAGTTCAAGACCACTTGGTTTTACCAATTCTACATTTTTGTATTTAGACATAATATATTAGAATTTAAGTCCAGCCGCTCTTGCGCCTTCTGCTAATGATTTAATACGACCGTGATATAAATATCCACCTCTATCAAAAGTGATGGTATCGATCCCAGCTTTTAACGCTTTCTCTGCAACTAATTTTCCAACAGCAGCAGCGATTTCAACGTTAGTACCTTTTCCTATTTCTTTTTCTCTTGAAGATGCAGCTAAAATAGTAACTCCATTTACATCATCAATAAGTTGAGCGTAAATTTCTTTGTTACTTCTAAATACAGATAGTCTTGGGTTAGCAGCAGTACCACTAATCGATTTTCTAATTCTGAATCTAATTCTCTGTCTTCTATCAGATTTTGTTAATGACATAATCTTATTTTTTAAGCTGATTTACCTGCTTTTCTTCTTAATACTTCACCCACAAATTTAACACCTTTTCCTTTGTATGGCTCAGGCTTACGGAAACCTCTGATTTTCGCAGCAACCTGACCTAAAAGTTGTTTGTCAAATGATGTTAATTTTACGATAGGGTTTTTACCTTTTTCAGATATTGTTTCTAGAACTACTTCTGGAGCAATTTCTAAAACAATATTGTGAGAATATCCAAGAGCTAAATCTAATTTTTGACCTTGGTTTGAAGCTCTATAACCAACTCCAACTAATTCAAGTTCTTTTGTAAAACCTTCATTTACACCAACAATCATGTTATTGATTAATGATCTGTATAATCCGTGTTTTGCTCTTTGGTCTTTATGATCAGACGATCTTTCTACTTGTACTTGATCGCCTTCAACTTTTACAGTAACGTCCGAAAACTCCTGAGTAAGTTGACCTTTTTTTCCTTTTACTGTAATAATACCGTCTTTAACTTCTACAGTTACGCCAGCAGGGACTACAATTGGGCTTTTACCTATTCTTGACATCTTATTTAGTCTTTAAAATTAGTATACGTAACAAATTACTTCACCACCTACATTTAATTGCTTAGCTTGTTTTCCTGTCATCAAACCTTTTGATGTAGAAACAATAGCAATTCCTAATCCGTTAAGGATTCTTGGTAATTTGGCAGCACCTGCGTATTTACGTAAACCAGGTTTACTAATTCTTTGGATATCTTTAATTACAGGCTCTTTAGTATCTTTATCATACTTCAAAGCAATTTTGATTGAACCCTGAACAGTGTTGTCCTCAAATTTGTAACTCAAGATATAACCTTGATCAAATAAGATCTTAGTTATTTCTTTTTTAAGATTAGATGCTGGAATTTCAACAACTTTGTGGTTTGCAGCCACAGCGTTACGAACTCTAGTCAAATAATCTGCAATAGGATCTGTATACATATGTATTTGATTGCGATTATGGTTTTCAGGAAGCACTTTGCTTCCTGAACCTTTAATCAATTTATAAACTTTTTATATTACCAGCTGGCTTTTTTAACACCTGGAATTAATCCATTGTTAGCCATTTCACGGAAAGTTACACGTGAAATACCGAATTGACGGATATAACCTCTTGGTCTACCTGTTAATTTACAACGATTGTGTAAACGAACTGGTGAAGCATTTTTAGGTAATTTTTGTAGGCCTTCATAATCTCCAGCTTCTAATAAAGCTTTTCTTTTTTCAGCGTACTTAGCTACCGTTTTCTCTCTTTTCACCTCACGGGCTTTCATTGATTCTTTAGCCATATCTTAATTCTTTTTAAAAGGTAATCCTAATTCAGCCAATAATGACTTTGCTTCCTTGTCTGTTTTTGCAGTAGTAACAAATGTAATATCCATTCCTGAAATTTTGTTTACTTTGTCAATATCAATTTCAGGGAAAATGATTTGCTCTAAAACTCCAAGATTGTAATTACCTCTTCCGTCGAAACCAGTAGCTTTGATACCACTAAAATCTCTAACGCGCGGTAAAGCAGAAGTAATAAGTCTATCTAAAAACTCATACATTCTCTCACCACGTAAAGTAACTTTTGCTCCAATAGGCATCCCTTTTCTCAATTTGAATGACGCAACGTCTTTCTTTGAAATTGTAGATACTGCTTTTTGTCCAGTGATCTTTGTTAACTCATCAACTGCATAGTCAATAAGTTTTTTATCAGATACAGCTGCACCAACTCCACGGCTCAAAACGATTTTTTCCAATTTTGGAACTTGCATTACGTTTGTATATCCGAATTCCTCTTTAAGAGCAGAGATTACTCTACTCTTATATTCTTCTTTTAGTCTAGGTGTATATGCCATTACTATAGTACTTGATTAGATTTTTTTGAAAATCTTACTTTCTTATCTCCTTCTACTCTAATACCAACTCTAGTTGTTTCCTTAGTTTTAGGATCAATTAGTGAAATGTTAGATATTTGTATAGAAGCTTCTTTCTTAACGATACCACCTTGAGGGTTTTTAGCACTTGGTTTTGTATGTTTCGAAACCATGTTTACACCTTCAACTATCGCTTTATTTTTCTCACGGTAAACACGTAAAACTTTACCTTCAGCACCTTTATGGTCTCCAGCAATAACTCTTACGATATCTCCTGATTTTATTTTTAGCTTTATCATCTTAAAACGAATTAAAGCACTTCTGGTGCTAATGATACAATTTTCATGAATTGTTTTTCACGAAGTTCTCTTGCTACCGGACCAAAAACACGAGTCCCTCTCATTTCCCCTGCAGCGTTCAAAAGAACACATGCATTATCATCGAAACGGATATAAGAACCATCAGCTCTTCTCACTTCTTTTTTGGTACGTACAACAACTGCAGTTGAAACAGCTCCTTTTTTAACGTTACCGTTAGGAGTTGCATCTTTAATAGATACTACAATCTTGTCACCAACAGAGGCATACCTTCTTTTGGTACCTCCTAAAACACGGATAGTTAAAACTTCTTTTGCTCCCGTGTTATCTGCTACTTTTAGTCTTGATTCCTGTTGTACCATAATTATTTAGCTCTTTCTAAGATTTCAACTAATCTCCAACATTTTGTTTTACTTAAAGGACGCGTTTCGCTAATTCTTACAGTATCTCCAATGTTACAGTCGTTTGTTTCGTCGTGTGCAACGTATTTCTTTGTTTTCAACACGAACTTACCGTATAATGGGTGTTTTACTTTTCTTACTTCAGCAATAACAATAGATTTATCCATTTTATTTGAAGTAACAACACCTATTCTTTCTTTTCTTAAATTTCTTTTTTCTTCCATCTTTCAGCAGAATACAATTATTGTAACTCTCTTTTAGTTAACTCTGTAGCCAATCTTGCAACTGTTCTTCTTACACTTCTAATTTGAAGCGGGTTCTCAATTGGAGAAATAGCGTGAGCCATTTTTAGGTCAGCATATATTTTCTTAGTTTGACTAAGTTTTTCTTGCAACTCCGCTGCAGAAAGATCTTTTATTTCTGATTGTTTCATAATATAAATTTAATTATGCTTCGAAATCTCTAGCAACGACGAATTTAGTTTTTACTGGAAGCTTTTGAGCTGCAAGACGTAACGCCTCTTTTGCAACTGATAAAGGAACTCCTCCAACTTCAAACATAATTCTTCCGGGTTTAACAACGGCAGCCCAATATTCAACGGCACCTTTACCTTTACCCATACGTACCTCAAGAGGCTTCTTAGTAATTGGTTTGTCTGGAAATATTTTGATCCATAATTGTCCTTCTCTCTTCATGAAACGAGTTGCAGCAATACGTGCAGCTTCGATTTGACGAGAAGTTAAGAACATTCCATCTTCATGTACAGATTTAATACCAAACATTCCATTAGAAAGTTCATGCCCTCTTTGAGAGTTACCTTTCATTTTACCCTTTTGTACCTTACGGTATTTTGTTCTTTTAGGCTGTAACATTTTTCTTTAGTTTAAAAATTTACTTTCTTTTACGAGCGTCTGGTTTACCACCTTTATTAAAGGGTTTTCTATCTCCTCTTGGAGAATCTCCACCTTTACCACCACCAGTTCCAGATTGTTTTTTATCCATTCCTGCAAGTGGAGAAAGATCTCTCTTTCCATAAACTTCACCTTTCATGATCCATACTTTGATACCCATTCTACCATAAGTAGTGTGAGCTTCAGCCAAAGCATAATCAATATCAGCTCTGAAAGTTGATAGAGGAATTCTACCTTCTTTGAAACCTTCTGAACGCGCCATCTCTGCACCATTCAAACGACCAGAAATCAAAACCTTGATACCTTCAGCGTTCATACGCATAGAAGCAGCAATAGCCATTTTGATTGCACGTCTGTAAGAAATACGGCTTTCGATTTGACGAGCGATGCTTGTCGCCACAAGATAAGCATCTAATTCAGGTCTTTTAATTTCAAAGATGTTGATTTGAACCTCTTTGTCAGTAACTTTCTTAAGTTCTTCTTTTAACTTGTCTACCTCTTGTCCACCTTTTCCGATAATGATACCAGGTCTAGCAGTAGTGATAGTAACGGTTACAAGCTTTAAAGTTCTCTCGATGATTACTTTTGATACACTAGCTTTTGATAAACGAGCGTGGATATACTTTCTGATTTTGTGATCTTCGGCAAGTTTATCACCGTAATCATTTCCACCATACCAGTTTGAGTCCCACCCTCTGATGATACCAAGTCTATTTCCAATTGGATTTGTCTTTTGTCCCATGCTGCTTAAGAATTGCTTTGTGTGTTATTGATAGCTCCAAGCACGATTGTTACGTGATTAGAACGTTTTCTTATTCTGTGTGCACGACCTTGTGGAGCTGGACGAAGTCTTTTCAACATCATTCCACCATCTACTCTGATCTCTTTAACAAATAATCCAGCTTCTTCTAAATTACCTTCACTATTTTTTTGCTCCCAGTTATTGATTGCAGATAATAATAGTTTTTCTAATTTTCTTGAAGCTTCTTTAGAACTGAATCTTAAGATGTTAAGTGCTCTTTCTACCTTCTGACCTCTTACCAAGTCCGCTACTAAGCGCATTTTTCTAGGTGAAGTAGGGCAGTTATTCAATTTTGCGAAAGCAATAGACTTATTAGCCTCTTTTCTCGCATCTGCTGTTTCTCTTTTACGAACTCCCATTGCTTCTTATTTTTTACCTTTATTTTTTGCTCCAGCATGACCTCTAAAAGATCTAGTTGGTGAAAACTCTCCTAATTTGTGACCTACCATGTTTTCTGTTACGTAAACTGGTACAAATTGACGACCGTTATGAACTGCGATTGTTTGTCCAACAAAGTCTGGAGTAATCATAGAAGCTCTAGACCAAGTCTTTACTACTCCTTTATTTCCATTTTCAATGTTTTCCTGAACTTTCTTGTCTAACTTATAATGAACGAAAGGTCCTTTTTTTAATGAACGTGCCATATCTTATTATTTCTTTCTACGTTCTACGATATACTTGTTACTCGGGTTTTTCTTAGAACGAGTTCTATAACCTTTTGCTGGTATTCCATTTCTTGAACGTGGATGTCCACCAGA
The DNA here is from genome assembly GCF_009707955.1 of Flavobacterium sp. LC2016-13. Taxonomy (GTDB): domain Bacteria; phylum Bacteroidota; class Bacteroidia; order Flavobacteriales; family Flavobacteriaceae; genus Flavobacterium. Next base: position 130,501 of record NZ_WMDQ01000006.1, read on the forward strand.
AGAACGTCCTTCTCCACCACCCATTGGGTGATCAACAGGGTTCATTGCAACAGGTCTTGTTCTAGGTCTTCTTCCTAACCATCTTGTTCTACCAGCTTTTCCTGATACAACTAATTGGTGGTCTGAATTAGAAACAGCTCCAATTGTAGCTGAACAAGTTAACAAGATTAATCTTGTTTCACCTGATGGCATTTTAATTGTAGCATATTTTCCATCTCTTGCCATTAATTGAGCAAATGTACCAGCTGAACGAGCAATTACTGCTCCTTGACCTGGACGTAACTCAATACAAGAGATAACAGTTCCTAAAGGAATTCTGCTTAAAGGCAATGTATTACCAATTTCAGGTTGAGATTCTGGACCAGAAACTAATTTCTGACCAACTTTCAATCCATTTTGAGCAATTACATAAGTTTTCTCTCCATCAGCATAAGCTAACAAAGCGATAAATGCAGTACGATTTGGATCGTATTCGATTGATTTCACAGTAGCCGGAATTCCGTCTTTAGTTCTTTTGAAATCAATAATACGATATCTCTGCTTGTGACCACCACCCGTATAACGCATGGTCATCTTTCCTTGACTATTTCTACCTCCAGAGTTTTTTATCGGCGCTATCAAAGAGCGTTCCGGCTTATCAGTTGTAATGGCGTCATAACCATTCACAACTCTAAATCGCTGACCTGGGGTAATAGGTTTTAATTTTCTTACTGACATTTTTCTATCTTAGATATTGTTGTAAAAATCAATTGTTTCTCCTTCTTGTACTTGAACAATTGCTTTCTTAATTGCATTTGTCTTTCCACTGATTAAACCACTTTTAGTGTATTTTGTAGTTCTATCCGGTCTTACGTTCATCGTGTTAACTGAAACGATAGTTACTCCATAAGCAGCTTCAACAGCTTTCTTAATTTGAACTTTGTTTGCTTTTTTGTCAACAACGAATCCGAAGCGGTTTAAAACTTCACTTTCTTTGGTTACTTTTTCTGTTACTATAGGTCTAATTATGATGCTCATATTCCTATTATTTGCTTAAATTTTCTTCGATTAACTCCAAAGAACCTTCTAAAAGCACTAAATTATTAGTGTTTAAAATAGCGTAAGTGCTTAATTCTGAGCTAGTTACGACATTAGAAGCCTTTAAATTGCGTGACGACAAATATACATTTTTATTTGACTCTCCCAACACAAATAGAGATTTTTTATTATCTAACCCTAAAGCTTTCAAAACGTTAATGAAATTTTTAGTGTTTGGAGTTTCAAAACTAAAGTCCTCAAGAACGATAATATTTGACTCTTTTGCTTTGATTGAGAAAGCTGATTTTCTTGCCAATCTTTTCAAGCTTTTATTCAATTTAAATGAATAACTTCTTGGTCTTGGTCCGAAAATTGTTCCTCCACCTTTAAACAATGGATTTTTGATACTTCCCGCACGAGCTGTACCAGTTCCTTTTTGTTTTTTAATCTTACGCGTACTTCCAGTCACTTCAGCTCTTTCTTTAGCTTTGTGAGTACCTTGTCTTTGATTAGCAAGATATTGCTTAACATCAAGGTATACAGCGTGATTATTTGGTTCAATTGCGAATACTGAATCAGAAAGTTGAACTTTTCTTCCAGTATCTTTTCCGTTGAAATCTAATACTTTTACTTCCATTACTTCTGAATGATTACATAAGAGTTTTTATGTCCAGGAACACATCCTTTAATAACAAGTAGATTCTTTTCAGCAACTACTTTTAAAACTCTAAGGTTTTGAACTTTTACATTGTCTCCTCCCATTCTTCCAGCCATACGCATTCCTTTGAATACTCTAGATGGATATGAAGAAGCTCCCACAGAACCTGGCGCTCTTAAACGGTTGTGTTGACCGTGAGTTGCTTGTCCAACTCCACCAAATCCGTGACGTTTAACAACCCCTTGAAAACCTTTACCTTTAGACACACCTTGTACATCTACAAATTCTCCTTCAGCAAAAATAGAAACATCAATAAGATCCCCTAATTTTTGTTCAGTTGCAAAATCTTGAAATTCAACGACTTTTTTCTTAGCAACAGTTCCAGCTTTTTTAAAGTGACCTAAAGCCGCTTTAGTGGAATGTTTCTCGTTTTTGTCATCGAAACCAAGTTGCAACGCTTCGTACCCGTCAACACCTTTGGTTCTGACTTGGGTAACAACACACGGCCCAGCTTCGATTACTGTACAAGGAATGTTTTTCCCGTTTTCGTCGAAAATACTAGTCATGCCGATTTTTTTACCAATTAACCCAGACATAAATATTAATTATTAATTACTAAAATTCCCTTCAATTTGAAAATAACAGAAATTTCCAAACAGGGAGTGCAAAAGTATACATTAAAATTGAATATACCAAACAGTTAGAAAAATTAAATGTCTCATAATCAAAATCAAAGCATCATTCCCTCTCCTTTCAATATTTAATTTATCGAAAAAATGAAATTTCACTATCTTAACTCACAACCTTATTTAACTTAACAATTACCTAACTCATCAACTAAAAAATTCTCGCAACACCCTAAATAAAAGACATTTCAAGCAAAACCGAAATAATTTTTCAAAAAAAATATCTTAAAAAAAATACACCTCAAAACTTTTATCCACAAAAAAAGCGAGACATTTCTATCTCGCTTTTTATATGTAAAATATAATAAAAAAAAATTATACTTTTATCTCTACTTCAACTCCACTTGGCAATTCAAGTTTCATTAATGCATCAATAGTTTTAGATGAAGATGAATAAATATCAATCAATCTCTTGTATGACATTACTTCAAATTGCTCTCTCGCTTTTTTGTTAACGTGCGGAGAACGCAACACAGTGAAAAGTTTTTTGTGAGTTGGTAACGGAATTGGACCTGTTACAACTGCTCCAGTAGTTTTTACTGTTTTTACGATCTTTTCAGCAGATTTATCCACCAACATGTGATCGTAAGATTTTAGTTTTATTCTGATTTTTTGACTCATTTTCTTAAAAATTAGGCGTTACCTTTTGCTTTTTTAATTACAGCTTCTGAAATATTAGAAGGTGTTTCTGCATAGTGAGAAAACTCCATTGTTGAAGTTGCTCTACCAGAAGATAATGTTCTTAATGTTGTTACATATCCAAACATTTCTGATAAAGGCACATCAGCTTTAATAGTTTTAGCACCGTTTCTGTCACCCATGTCATTAACCTGACCTCTACGACGGTTGATATCACCAACGATATCTCCCATGTTTTCCTCAGGAGTAATAACTTCCATTTTCATGATTGGCTCCAAAATAATCGCACCAGCAGCTTTAGCTACTTCTCTATAACCCATTCTAGCAGCTAATTCAAAAGAAAGAGCATCAGAATCGACAGGGTGGAAAGATCCGTCTGTTAAAGTTACTTTCAAACTATCCACTTGATAACCAGCTAAAGGACCAGTTTTCATAGCTTCACGGAAACCTTTTTCTACAGATGGAATATACTCTTTAGGAACGTTACCACCTTTTACTGCATTAATAAACTGCAATCCAACTGGAACTTTACCATCAACTTCATCAGCTGGTTCAAGTGTAAATACGATATCACCGAATTTACCACGACCCCCTGATTGTTTCTTGTAAGTTTCTCTATGCGTTGCAGTTCTTGTAAACGCTTCTTTGTATTCAACTTGAGGCTCACCTTGGTTTACTTCAACTTTGAATTCACGTTTCATACGATCAACCAAGATATCTAAGTGAAGCTCACCCATACCCGAGATAATAGTTTGCCCTGAAGCCTCATCTGTTCTAACAGTAAATGTTGGATCTTCTTCAGCTAATTTAGCCAAAGCCATACCCATTTTATCAACGTCAGCTTTAGTTTTAGGCTCAATTGCAATACCAATTACCGGAGCAGGAAATTTCATAGACTCAAGAATAATTGGGTGTTTTTCATCACACAATGTATCTCCAGTTTTGATATCTTTAAATCCAACAGCAGCTCCAATATCTCCAGCCTCAATATATTCGATTGGATTTTGTTTGTTAGCGTGCATTTGGTAAATACGAGAAATTCTTTCTTTACTTCCTGAACGAGTGTTCAAAACATAAGAACCAGCATCTAAACGTCCAGAATAAGCACGGAAGAAAGCTAAACGACCTACGAATGGGTCAGTAGCAATTTTAAATGCCAAAGCAGCGAACGGCTCTTTTACGTCTGGTTTACGCAAGATTTTAGTTTGATCTTCTTCTAATAATTCAGCATCATCAGGATGAATTCCTTCGATACCTTCCTTATCCATTGGAGAAGGTAAATATTTACAAACTGCATCTAACATGAATTGAACTCCTTTGTTTTTGAAAGAAGAACCAGCAATCATCGGAATGATAGCCATATCCATAGTAGCAGCTCTTAAAGCGTTGTTGATTTCTTCCTCTGTAATAGAGTTTTCATCTTCCATGAATTTCTCTAAAAGATTTTCATCGTAGTCAGCAACTGCTTCGATAAGAATAGATCTGTATTCTTTAACTTCAGCAACCATGTCAGCAGGAATTTCAACAATATCAAAAGTTGCCCCTTGAGTTGCATCATGCCAAATGATAGCTTGGTTTTTTACTAAATCTACAACACCTTTGAAATCATTTTCTTCACCAATTGGCAAAGTGATTGCAACAGCATTTGATTTTAACATATCACGAACTTGTTGACAAACTGCCAAAAAGTTAGATCCTTGACGATCCATTTTATTTACGAATCCCATACGTGGAACTCTGTATTGATCAGCAAGTCTCCAGTTTGTTTCTGATTGAGGCTCAACACCATCAACAGCACTAAACAAGAAAACTAAACCATCAAGTACACGCAAAGAACGGTTTACCTCTACAGTAAAGTCAACGTGCCCAGGAGTATCAATGATATTAAAGTGGTAAGGCAATGATTCAGGCAAAATTTTTCCTTGCTCAGTTGGAAAATTCCATTCACAAGTTGTTGCAGCTGAAGTAATTGTAATACCTCTTTCTTGCTCTTGAGCCATCCAGTCCATTGTTGCAGCACCATCGTGTACTTCACCAATTTTGTGTGACTTTCCAGTATAAAAAAGGATACGCTCAGTTGTTGTTGTTTTACCAGCATCAATGTGAGCAGCAATTCCGATATTTCTTGTATATTTTAAATCTCTAGCCATTTCTTACGAATTAAAATCTAAAGTGAGAGAAAGCTTTATTAGCTTCTGCCATCTTGTGAGTATCCATTCTTTTCTTAACCGCAGCACCTTCTTCTTTAGCAGCAGCTAAACATTCTGATGCCAAACGTTGTGCCATAGATTTTTCATTTCTTCTTCTAGAATAAAGTATTAACCACTTCATTGCCATAGAAATTTTTCTGTCTGGTCTAATTTGCATTGGAATTTGAAATGTAGCTCCACCTACTCTACGACTACGTACTTCTACGTGAGGCATAACGTTTGTTAAAGCATCTTTCCAAATTTCTAATGAAGATTTTTCTGAATCTTGCTTTTTAGACTCAATGATGTCAATCGCATCATAAAATACTTTGAAAGCTGTAGATTTCTTACCATCCCACATTAAGTTGTTCACAAAACGTGTTACCAATTGATCGTTAAACCTAGGATCTGGTAAAAGTGGTCTTTTCTTTGCCGCTCTTTTTCTCATGTCTTTTTTTTAATAAAAAGTTATAGGTTATCCGTTAAATGTTATGTGTCAAAGATTTATTGCTTTCGCTTATTCTCTAACTCTCAACTCCTAACCTCCAACTCTTAAACGTTTTAAATTACTTTTTTGCTTCTTTTGGGCGTTTAGCACCGTACTTAGATCTTCTTTGCGTTCTTCCTGCAACTCCTGACGTGTCAAGCGCTCCACGAACGATATGATATCTAACACCTGGTAAATCTTTTACCCTTCCACCTCGCACTAATACTATCGAGTGCTCTTGTAGATTGTGTCCTTCTCCAGGGATGTAAGCATTCACTTCATTACCATTTGTCAAACGTACACGCGCAACTTTACGCATTGCAGAGTTTGGTTTTTTTGGTGTAGTAGTGTAAACACGCGTACAAACCCCTCTTCTTTGAGGACAAGAATCTAAAGCAACCGATTTACTCTTCTTAGTGATCTGAGTTCTTCCTGTTCTTACTAATTGTTGAATTGTTGGCATAATTAATACTAAAAATTTATTATGTATATTAAATTCCCGCTTTTTACGGGGTTGCAAATGTATAAAATATTTTTCACTATACAAACGTTAATTCATTAATTTTCAATAACATTATTTATCCTTATGATTTTAGAAACAAACAATGGATATTTGCAATACTATAATATAAAGAAACAATTGCCCTTGAAACAATTACTACATATACTCATTTTTTTCCTAATAAGCATTTTCAGTTATGCTCAAAGTTTTCATTTAAAGATAAACGGGACATCCAAAATTGAAAACCAAATCATAGATTCCTTAAACTATTCAACAAAACATTCAAATATTAAATCTCTTTTTGACGAACTCAAAATTACATCTGAAAAGCTTTCAAAAAAAGGATATTTAGACAACAAAATACTAGAAACCAATAAAATAAATGACAGCACCTTTACCTCAATCATAGAGCTAAAAAAACCAATAAAAAAGATACATATATATATAGGTATAAATAATGTTTTTTTTGAATCAGAAAAAACAAAAAAAGACAGCATAATATTACCATACAACCAAGTAGAAAACTATCTTAATGAAAAAACACGTAACGCTGAAAATGCAGGTTACGCACTTACTAAAATAAAACTAGAAAATATTCGAAGAAAGAATTTGATAATTTATGCAGACTTAAATTTTAAATCCGAAAAAAAACGCAACCTTAATTCCATTATTCTAAATTATACAGATAGCAATACTAAAAATATTTTTCCAAAAAGACATTTAAAACAACTCAATAAAAAATATATCAATAAAATTTTTAACCAAGAAACCGTAAAAGAATTATATAACGAAATCAATAACTTTGAATTTATAAGTCAGACAAAATATCCTGAAATATTATTTACTAAAGATTCAACTAAAATTTACACCTATATCCAAAAAAGAAAAGCAAACACATTTGACGGTTATATTGGATTTTCGAACGATGAAAATAAAAAATTAATTCTTAACGGGTATTTAGATATAACATTACAAAATACACTTCATGCGGGAGAGCAATTTTCATTGTACTGGAAAAGTGATGGAAACCAACAAAAAACTTTTAATACAAAATTAGAAATTCCATATATTTTCAACTGCCCACTTGGGATAAAAGCACAACTAAATATATTCAAACAAGACAGTACTTTTCAAAACACCAAAACTGCAATAGATCTTGGTTATTTCCTAAATTACAATTCCCGAATTTATCTCGGATATCAGTCTACAGAATCAAGCGACATTCAAAACACAAACAGTTTAACTATTAGTGATTATAAAAACTCATATTTGACAACTTCTTTTGAATATAAAAAAACCGATAATACTGAAATCTTATTTCCCAAAAAAGCATCATTAAATATTATAGTCGGTTACGGAAAAAGAAACACTAACAATAACCCGGAAACAGCAGAATCGAGCAAACAATTTTATACAACCCTAAATTTATCTTATAACTTTGAGCTAAATAACAAGAATTTCATTAACATAAATTCACAAAATTTTTATCTTAACAGTAAAAACTACATTTCCAACGAATTATTCAGGTTTGGCGGAATGAATTCAATTCGGGGATTTTTAGAAAATAGTTTGCAAGCAAATTTCAGCGCTTTAATTCTTACAGAATACAGATATATAGTCTCAAAAAACTTATACATAAATTCCATTGTTGATTATGGCCTATATCAAGACTTGACAAGTAATTCAAACCAAAATGAAATTAAAAAATTAACAGGAATTGGCTTTGGAACAGGAATTCAGACTACAAATGGTTTATTAAAAATTACACTTACTAATGGAGGCGAAAAAATTAATGAGTTACAATTATATAACACTATCATAAACATATGTTATAATGTTAAATTTTAGTATTTACCAAAAAAAGATTTTTATTTATTAGGATAGTTAACAAATTATTAAGAGTTTTGCGATACTAATTCAAAATATTTAAAAATGAAACTAAAGTTCAATGGATTCTTAGTGCTTTTATTAGTACTAGTGGCGCAACTAACTTTTGCGCAAGAAAGAGCTGTTTCAGGAATTGTTACTGATAATGCAGGTATGCCTTTACCAGGTGTAAGTGTATTAGTAAAAGGAACAAAATCTGGAACACAATCTGATTTTGATGGTAAATTCTCTATCAAAGCATCAACAAGCCAAATTTTGGTATTTAGCTACATTGGGATGAAAACTCAAGAAGTAGCTGCAAGTTCATCTTCTATCAATGTAAAATTGGTTGGAGATGCACAAGAACTTGAAGGTGTTGTAGTAACAACTGCTTTAGGTATTAAAAGAGAGAAAAAATCTCTTGGTTACTCTGCTCAATCAGTATCAGCAGAACAAGTAGCAACAGTTCCTACAGGAAACTTTGTAAATAACTTATCAGGAAAGGTTGCTGGTCTTAGTGTTACTAATGGTACAAACTTTGGTGGATCTACAAACGTAGTTCTTAGAGGTTTCAAATCACTTTTAGGAGACAACCAAGCTTTATTTGTTGTAGATGGAGTGCCAATTCTAAACAACAACGTAAACAGTGCTGATCAAAAAAGCGGTAGAGGCGGATACGATTACGGAAATGCTGCATCTGATATCAACCCAAATAATATCGCAGAGATCAACGTATTAAAAGGTGCTGCAGCAACAGCTCTTTACGGATCAAGAGCACAAAATGGGGCGATCATCATTACAACTAAAAAAGGTAAAGCAAGAAATGACATGGCTGTAGAATTTTCATCTTCTTACACTATGTCTACTGTAGACAAAAAAACTTTCCCTGAATACCAAACTGAATATGGTCAAGGATATCTTGGGCAAAGATTTTCAACTTATAATGGACAACCGAGATCAATAACCGGACATGATGCTTCTTATGGTCCAAAATTTGATGGTTCTTTAGTTTATCAATATGATGCATTCATACCTGGTTCTGCTAATTACGGTAAAGCTACTCCATGGGTCGCTGCAAAAAATGGACCAATTGAGTTTTTCGATACTGGAGTATCGACAGTAAATAATATAGCTTTAAGTGGTGGTACAGATAAAGCTACTTACAGATTGACTTATGCTAACACAAATAGTACCGATATTCTTCCAAATTCTTTATTAAGCAAGAACAACTTCAATGCTTCGGCTACTTACAAGTTTAACGACAAATTAAGCTCTACATTTAATGCGACTTATGTTGCTCAAAACACACGTAACAGAAATACTACTGGTTACGGAGGAAATCAAATTGCAGGCTTCAGACAATGGTGGGCAACTAACGTTGATCTTAAAGATCAAGAAGCTTTCTATAACATGAGCCACCAAAACTATTCTTGGAATATGACAAGCGCTGCAGACATAGCACCTCAGTATTGGGATAATCCTTATTTCGGAAGAAACGAGAATTATAACACTGATAGCAGAAGAAGATTTGCTGCTAATGCAAGTATAACTTACGATGTATCTAAAGAACTTAGTTTTACAGGTAGAATGGGGACTGATGGATTTACTATGAGAACTGAGGATAGAATAGCTCAAGGGTCTGTTCCTGCAACTCTTGGATCGAATTCAAACCTTGCAAATCTACCTGCTCAACCATCTGGTTACGCTCTAGATCTTTATGATTTTAGTGAACAAAATTATGATTTCTTGGCAACTTACAAGAAAGATTTAGCAGAGGAATTAAATCTTACCGTTGTACTTGGAACTAACTATAATGCGCAAAGCAGATTTATTAATCAACAAATGACATCTGGAGGTTTATACATCCCAGGATTGTATACTATCTCTAACTCTGTTTCAGCTCCAGCTTTGCCTAGAATCATTGATACAAGAAAAGAGGTTCTTGGTTTATTCGGACAAGCTACTTTAGGATATAAAGGAACTTACTATCTTGAAGGTTCTGTTAGAAGAGATCAATCATCTGCTTTGCCTCAAGACAATAATGCTTACTGGTATTCTGCAGTTTCTGGAAGTGTTGTTTTCTCAAACTGGTTAAAAGATGTTGAATTTATCAATTTTGGTAAATTTAGAGCAGCTTACGCTCAGGTGGGTTCTGACACAGATCCTAATCAACTAGAAAATACTTATACTGCTAGAACTCCATTCGGAACTCCAGTTTATTCTTACAATACTACTGCAAAAAATGCAAACTTAAAGCCTCAACAATTAGACAACGTCGAATTAGGTTTAAACATGCAATTTGCTAACAACCGAATTGGATTTGATGTAGCTTGGTTCCAAAACAAAGCTTACGATCAAATTTTACCATTACCGGTATCAACTTCTACTGGATCAGCATTTAACACTATCAATGCGGGTACATTAACAACAAAAGGATTTGAGGTTACATTAAACCTTACACCGTTTAAAACGGCAAACTTTGCATGGGATGTAAATGTAAACTGGTCTAATCCTAATACAAAAGTTACTAAATTGGCTCCGGGTATCGAAAACATCAATATTAACTCTCTTCAAGGTGGTATTAGTATTAACGCTCCTCTTAATCAGGACTATGGTCAAATCTGGGGAACAACTTATGTATTAGATAATGCTGGAAACAGAATTATCGGAGACAATGGTGCTTATGTAGTTTCTACTACTACAGATAATAAACTAGGTACATATCAAGCTGATTGGGCAGGTGGTATCAATAATAAATTCACTTACAAAAATCTTTCTTTCAGCTTCTTAATTGATGTTAAAAAAGGTGGAAGTGTTTTCTCACTTGATCAATATTATGGATACGGAACAGGTATTTACGCTAATTCAGTTGGAAACAATGATTTAGGAAATCCAATTAGAAATACTTTAGCTAATGGTGGTGGTGAAATTTTACAAGGTGTTATGGCAAATCCTGCATATACTCCAGGAAACGGTCAACCACAATATGTAACAAACACTACAAGATTAGACAGATCTCAATCTAGCCAGGTTCTAGGTACAGATCCTCCTGCTGCTGCATTTGTTTACGATGCAGGATTTGTAAAATTAAGAGAAGTTGTATTTACATATAATCTTCCTGAAAGCATCTTAGGAAAATCTATAAAAGGAGCTTCATTTAGCTTAATAGGTAATAATCTTTGGATCATTGATAAAAGCTTACCATATTCAGACCCAGAAGCTGGATTGTCATCAGGTAACACACAAGGATACCAATCAGGACCTATGCCGACAACAAGAAATATTTCTTTTAATGTCAAAGTTAATTTTTAAAAAAAATGAAAATGAAAAAAATAATAGCAATATTAACAATTGGTCTGTCGATGACAGCTTGTGTTAATGAGGATGTAAATACAGATCCTAACAGTGCATATACCACTGTGCCAGGGTCGCTAATTAATTATGCTGAAAAAGAATTAAGTGATTACTTAAATACTCCAAGTGTAAATGAAAATAACTTTAGGCTAACAATGCAATATTGGCAAGAAACAACGTATGTAAATGAAAGTAATTATGACTTTACAAACCGAAATGTTTCTAACCAAATTTACTCAGATAATTATGTAAATGTATTAAAGAACCTAGGTAAAGCTAAAGAGATAATTAATGCGTATGCACCAACTGCTACTGAATTAGCAAACTGGCCAACTAATAAAAAAAATCAATTAGCTATAATTGAAATTTTAGAAGTTTTTACTTACCAGCGTTTAGTAGACACTTTTGGTAACATTCCTTACACTCAAGCTGGTGACGTTACTGCTTTTCCTTTGCCTAAATATGATGATGGCGCTACTATTTATCAAGATTTAATTGCAAGAATCGATGCTGCCGTTCCAAATTTAGTAGATGTCGATGAAGATCATGATTTTGACACTTTTAGTGATGGTGATAAATATTATCATGGTGACGCTTCAAAATGGCGTATATTTGCTAACTCTTTAAAATTAAAACTTGCAATTGGAATAGCTGATTCAAATCCAGGCTTAGCACAAACAACAGCAACAGCAGCTATCACTGCCGGAGTAATGACATCTCCAGCTGATAATGCCCAATTTCAATATTTATCAGCATCTCCAAACTACAGTCCTTTGTATGAAAATCTAGCAGCTAGTGGTAGAGATGACTTTTTTGCAGGTAAAACACTAGTTGATTACATGAATGCAACAAATGATCCACGAATCGGTCACTATTTTGATGAAGTAGAAGGTGGTGGTTATACTGGTCAAGTTATTGGTCAAGGTGGTGAACCTGGAGATTTTTCTAATATCGGTTCATTTGCTTATACAACTACTACTCCTGGTATAATCTTAAACTACACTGAAGTTGCTTTTTATATTGCTGAGGCAAATGCTCGTTGGAATACAGCAGCAGCAGCAGCAGCATATAACACAGCTGTTACTGCCTCTATCACAGAATGGGGTGGTACAACTGTAGAAGCTACTACTTACCTAGCAGCAAACCCTTATGATGCAGCTAATTGGAAAAAATCAATTGGGGAGCAAGCGTGGGTAGCCATGTTCAATCAAGCTTTAACTGGTTGGAACTTTTGGAGAAGATTAGACTTCCCTGTTTTATTAGCTCCTTCAACAGCTATTACTAATGCTGGTGGTAAAGTTCCAGTAAGAATGGCATATCCTGTTCTTGAGCAACAAGCTAATTCTACAAACTGGAAAGCAGCTTCGGATGCTATCGGTGGAGATTTATTGACAACAAAATTATTCTGGGATAAATTCTAATTTATTCTCAAATAAACATATTAAACCACTCTGTTCATTCAGAGTGGTTTTTTTTTATATAAACATTATACCTATATTTGCCACATGGAAAAAGAACATCAAATATTTGGAATTAGAGCCATTATAGAAGCAATTCAGGCAGGAAAAGAGGTAGACAAAGTATTCATCCAAAAAGAAATTTCTGGAGAATTAATGAAAGATTTAATGAAAGTGATGAAACGCGCTAACATTAATTTCTCTTATGTTCCTGTAGAAAAACTAAATCGCTTAACACCAAATAATCACCAGGGTGCAGTTGCAACAATATCTCCTATTGGGTTCATTGATTTAGAACATCTTGTTGAATCAACTATTGAATCTGGCGCGAAGCCATTATTTTTAATATTAGACCAGATTTCTGATGCAAGAAATTTTGGTGCTATTATCAGAACTGCTGAATGTACCGGCGTAAACGGAATCATTGTTCAAAAAGCTGGCTCTGCTCCTGTTAATGGAGATACTGTAAAAACATCTGCCGGAGCGGTTTTTAACGTACCAATTTGTAAAGTTGAACATATTAAAGATGCTATTTTCTATTTGCAAGGATCAGGTATTAAAACTGTAGCCGCTACAGAAAAAACAGAATCAAATATTTATGATTTATCTCTAAACGAACCATTAGCAATTATTATGGGATCTGAAGACAGAGGTATTAATCCATCTGTTTTAAAAATTGTTGATGAAAAGGCTAAATTACCAATGTTTGGAACTATCGGATCGTTAAACGTTTCTGTTGCTTGTGGAGCTTTTCTTTATGAAACTGTTCGTCAAAGAAGTTAAATACTATTAAGAATTTCAGACAACAAAATAAATATTTAATTGATGTCTTCTTCATTAACTCGAAATAGGTCATTTAAATTAAGCTATTGTGTCCTTGCGCTATTTTTTATTGCAGGAATCAATTATGCTCAGACTAAAACGTATGGCCAATTTTGGAATGAAATTCAACTCAATACAACAATAAATAATAAATGGTCGACTGAACTGGATTTAGGGACTTCTTATAGCAGTACAGAATCAACTTCAAATATTTTTCAAAATAACATACAAAAATCATTCAGAGGATGGGGACATTATTATTTGTCTCCTCGCTGGAAACTCTCCACTTTTTTGGCATATTACAACAATAAAGATGTTCCTGAAATAGGTCAATATAAATCTCCTGAATGGAGATTTGCTTTACAAGGCATCTATTATTTTCACAAAACGGGATATACTTTAAGTACTCGAATGAGAATAGAACTCAGGCACATGAAAAATGGAGATGATGATTTTGAAAATGTTTTTAGATATCGCCAGCAAATTAAGTACTTACAACCAATAAATAGCAAAGTTCTTAGGGAAGGCGTTATTTACGCTGTTGCTTCAGACGAAGTGTATATTAAATCCGGAACAAAAGTAACAGGTCAAAGTTTTTTTGATCGCAATAAATTTAACATCGGAGGAGGTTATTTATTTACAGATGATATTCAGATAGAGTTAACTTATGCTAATGAATATCTTCCAAGAAACGGTGGAAATCAAATTACAAATGCCGCCGCCCTTACGCTTACATTTAATAATCTTTTTAAAAACCTTAATAAGAAATCATTAGATAAAAACAAGACTACTACAAATGAAGATTAATCTTTCTTCTCCTCTTTCAAAAAACAATTCAATTGTTGTATTATGGCGTTTTTATGCAATTTGAAATTATAATCGCGAACAAACTCAGTTCCTTTCATATTAATTTTAGCTGTTACAGCTTCAAACTTAGAGAAAGCTTCAACATCTTTATCATTCATTAGATACAAAACCTGCATAACCGAATCGTTATGTCTGTATTGTGTATCATAATGGGATAATTCGTATTCTTTTTGATCTGCCAAAAGAATAATTAAATCGTCTTTGATTTTCTTTCCTTCAGCTTTCGACGGAAATGGTAAAGGTTGCAATGCAATAAAAAAATGTTCTTTATCTGTTTGAATATTAATTTTTAAAGATTTTGATTTTGAAATATAGAAATCCGCAGGATCAAAATAAAATACGAGAGTTCCATCTGGTAATATTCTATTTTTCGCCTCGCATTGTGCAATCGATTTTGCACTCATTATAATGAATAGAAACACAATTGCTAAATTTATATTTCTCATAATCTGGTAAATTAAATTAAGAACAACCTATACAAAAATAGTCATTTAATTTAAACCAAACATCCAGATCTACAACTTGTCATTTGATTCTGATTTAGTTACGGTATAATTTACCCAAACATTAGAATTAAAATAAGTATCAACAGAGTCAGATTCTTCTTCAGGTTTTTCGGTATTTACAAAATTGCCATTTTCATCAAAATGCCTCATAAAAATATCGTCTTCAGGGTTGAAATCCGGTTTTTGCCAATCATACACTATCGGTTTAGTATATTCAGGGGTTTTATAAAATAAGGTCAGCATAAATCCGGCAATAAAACCACCCAAATGACCTTCCCAGGAAATTGTTGCATCAACATCCGGAAAAACATACCAAATCATTCCTCCATAAAGCAATATTACAGATAATGATAATGCAACCAACCTATAATAACCTGTTTGAATTCCTTTAAAAAATATAAAACTTACCAAAACGTAGATTAATCCACTTGCTCCAATATGATAATTTTCGCGTCCGATAACCCAAGTAATTAAACCCGAAAATAAAATTCCGTAAGCAATAACACCAAAACTTTGTTTAGGATAAAAAAACTGCAATGCAGCCAACAATACTAAAAGCGGAATAGAATTATTATATAAATGATCTAAGTTTTCGTGAATAAAAGGGCCGAACACAACACCTTGCAAACCTGAAAAATCACGAGGATAAATTCCGTTTTGATAAAAATCGAAGTCAAACCTAATTTGAACCCAATACACTATCCACAAAAAAAGAACAAAAAATACTGGAAGCCCAATTACGGAAGTTGAAAATTTAAAGTGGTTGTCGTTCATGTTTTTGATAATCAGTTCAAAGATCAACATCAAAAAACTAACCAATTACAATTTACTGATAATTTGTCAGCCGGATAAATAGATCTTTGAGCGTAATTAACTTTTAAAAATTTATAATTAAAATTGAAAATAGTAATTTTACAAAATGGAAGCACCTTTAGCAGAGCGTATTCGCCCACAGAAATTAGAAGATTATATTAGTCAAAACCATTTGGTTGGACCAAATGGTTCATTGACGCAACAAATTTCAAAAGGAATTATTCCGTCACTTATATTTTGGGGACCGCCCGGAACTGGAAAAACGACTTTGGCTCAAATTATTGCCCAGGAATCTAAACGTCCGTTTTATATTTTGAGTGCTATAAATTCAGGTGTAAAAGATATTCGTGATGTTATTGAAAAAGCGAAACAAAGCGGTGGATTATTCACTACTAAAAATCCTATTTTATTTATTGATGAGATTCACAGATTTAGTAAATCTCAGCAAGATTCTCTTTTGGCGGCAGTCGAAAAAGGGTGGATAACACTTATTGGTGCAACAACAGAAAACCCAAGTTTTGAAGTTATTCCCGCATTATTATCGCGTTGTCAAGTCTACATACTAAATGCTTTTACTAAAGATGATTTAGAAGCTTTATTGCACAGAGCAATGAAAACAGATTCTGAATTAGCAGCAAAAAATATTGTCCTAAAAGAAACAGAAGCTCTTTTACGTCTTTCTGGCGGAGATGGCCGAAAATTATTAAATATATTCGAACTTGTTGTTAATGCTTCCGCAAGCGATGACGTTGTAATAACCAACGATCGTGTTTTTGAATTGGTGCAGCAAAATACTGTTTTATATGACAAAACAGGAGAACAGCATTATGACATTGTTTCTGCTTTTATAAAATCGATTCGTGGCAGTGATCCTAATGGAGCTGTTTATTGGCTGGCAAGAATGATTGAAGGTGGTGAAGATGTAAAATTTATTGCCCGCAGAATGCTTATTCTATCTAGTGAAGATATTGGAAATGCAAACCCAACGGCATTTATTATGGCAAACAATACTTTTCAGGCTGTTTCTACGATTGGTTATCCGGAAAGCCGAATCATATTAAGCCAATGTGCTATTTATTTGGCAACTTCTCCTAAAAGTAATGCTTCATATATGGCGATTGGAAATGCGCAGCAATTGGTAAAACAAACCGGAGATTTACCTGTTCCGATTCACTTGCGAAATGCACCCACAAAACTTATGAAAGAATTAGGTTATGGTGAAGATTATAAATATTCGCACGATTATGCCAATAATTTTGCCGAACAGGAATTTTTGCCGGATGCTATAAAAGAAACGGTTCTTTATAATCCAGGAAGCAATTCCAGAGAGAATAGCAACCGCGAATTTTTAAAGAACCGTTGGAAAGACAAATACGGTTACTAGAACCGTATTTTATATTTAGAATTTAACTGATACCTTTTCAGAAACTAGTTTGTCGTTTTGATAATACTCAAAAAACCATTGATTGTCTTTTGCGTTTAATGAACCCTGAACTCCATCTTTTATTGCGATGAAAGAATCTGGTCGAGATGTTTTAAGCAACTTCATTACAACTTTTGGCGTTTTATCAATTAATTGATATCCGTTTTCTGTTGGTTGTGCGTAAAGCAAATTTGGATCTGAAATATCTGCAACAGGAGGAGTTGTAGCCACCGCAACTGTTTGTACAGCAACAGATGCAGCTGATGGTGAAATTTTAGACGTTGTAGCCACAACTTTACCATTATATTTATAATGCAATTTATTTATAGATACAAAAGCCAAATCAAGACTTTCTTTGTATGCTACTTCATAATCTTTTTCTTTGCTTTTTCCAATTTCTGAAGTATAAACCACTTTTCCAAAGCAATCTTTAAACTCAACAAAAAGTTTCGTAACTAAAAAACCACTTTCTTTTTTTACATCAACATATAAAAGCTGACAACGATCACTGTATTCAGCAGGAATTTCTTCATTTGTGTAAAAAGCAGTAAAACCAGCTTTAATCAAATTAGATTTTGTCATTGTCGCTAATCTATATTGATTTTCTGTTTTAAGAAATTCATACTTTAATGGAATTATAACAGCTTTAAAATCATTAACAGATTGCGAAAATCCGATCACTGAAATTAAAAGTGTAACTAACAAAAATTTAATTTTCATAATTATAAATATTTTTTAAGTTCTAATAAATGGTTTATTTGTTTAATATTTTGGGGAGCTTCTATTTTTTTATCGTTAAAAAATATAGCATCCAAACCTGCATTTAATGCGCCATTAACATCAGCATCAAGACAGTCTCCAATCATAATGCAGTTTTCTTTTGAAGCTTTAGACAAATTAACAGCATAATCAAAGATAATACTATTTGGCTTTTTTACGCCTGCTAATTCTGAATTTGTAATAGTGCTGAAATAACTTCCCAAACCAGCATTATTTATCTTTTTATCCTGAACATTGGCAAAACCATTCGTGATAATATGCAATTTATATTTTGGTTTTAAATATTCTAAAACCTCGATTGCCCCATCAAAAAGGTAATTATTATCAGTTAAAAATTCAATATAATCATTTGCGATTTCATTAATGTTTTCATCTGAAATTTCGAAATTCAATGCATCAAAAGAAAATTTTAATCTGTTATAACGCAATTCCAAATGTGTAATTTCATCGTTTTGATATAATTTCCAACAAGCCTGATTTATTGGCGCGTATTTTATAATAAAATCCTCTGTTTTAATTTCGGGAAACTTACTTTTAAAAATGCGATCAAAAGCCATTTCAGAATTTTTATCAAAATCCCAAAGCGTATGATCCAAGTCGAAAAAAATGTCGGTAATATTAGTTTTCATAAATTAAAAAATTCCTTCATCTACAAAACTATAATAATTTGTTTCAGTAATAATCAAATGATCTAAAATTTTAACATCTAGACTTTCACCTGCCAATTTCAGTTTCTTCGTGATTTGCTTATCGGCTTCACTTGGAATCAATGAGCCAGAAGGATGATTATGACACAAAATCAAGCTTGTAGCATTAGTTTCAAATGCTAATTTAAAAACCAAACGCGGATCAACAATAGTTCCGGTCATTCCTCCTTTACTTAATTGTGATTTAGAAATTACTTTATTAGAATTATTAAGAAAAAGCACCCAAAATTCTTCGTGAGCCAACTCACCGATGATTGGCTGCATAATATCAAACACTAATTTACTGGATGTAATTTTCTTTATAAACTCAGTTGTATCTTTAGATTTTCGACGTTTTCCTAATTCTAAAGCAGCAACAATTGTAATTGCTTTAGCCTCTCCTATTCCTTTAAAATTCATTAATTGAGAGATTGACATTTTACCTAAAGAATTTAGGTTATCTAAGCTGGCTAAAATTCTTTTACTTAAATCAACTGCCGATTCGTTACGACTTCCCGATCCTATCAAAATGGCAATTAATTCGGCATCGCTTAAAGCATCAATACCTTTTAGCATTAATTTTTCTCGCGGACGATCGTCTTTTGACCAATCTGAAATTGGAAAATACCCTTCTTTCATATCAAGCAGGAATTATATAGATTTACTCATACAAACACTATTTGTCAAACCTACATAAGGTTCATAGTTTTCAACGATTTCAAAGCCTACTTTTTGGTATAAGTTTATTGCTTCAATTTGTTTGTATAAGGTTTCTAATATGAAAGTTTCAAAACCTTGGTTTTTGGCTTGATTTTCCAGTTCTTTAATGATTAACTGAGCCAAGCCTAAACCTCTTGCTTCGGGCGAAACAAACATTCTTTTTAGTTCTGCAGTAGTATCATTATATTTTTTGAAACAACCGCAACCAACAGGTTTTCTATTCAAATAAATAATAATTACGTTCGCGTTAAACTCAATTAAATTATTTCCCCAATAATCTGTTTTCAATTCCGGGTATCTCTCCCATAAAAAGGTATCGAAAGTTTCAATTAAAAATACAAAATCAGAGTTTTCACTTGTTGTTTTTACAACTTCTATAGATGGTTTCATTTTATAAAATCTTAAATGGCTAATATATAAAAAATAAGAAAAATCATTCAATAAAAAACAATAAAACAAAAAAGGAGAAATCGTGGCTTTGTATTGCTTAGATTTCTCCTTTCAATTTTATATTGTGATCATTTACTCAATCAAACCTTTAACTTCATCAAAGTTTAATCCTCCGTAATTTCCTGAACTCATCAACAATAAAGCTGAATTTTCAAGATTTAAATTGAATAAATACTCTTTAAATTCTGTTGGATTTGTGTAAATAATTAAATCTTTTCTATTGAAAGAATTCGCAATCTGATCATAAGTAACTTCTTCCAATTGTTTAATTTTTACAGCATCTGGAGAATAGAATACTACTGCAACATCAGCATATTCAAGTGCGCCTTCGTATTCTTTTAAGAATTCTGCGTTAAGACTACTGTAAGTATGCAATTCTAAACACGCTACCAAAGTTCTGTTCGGATATTGTTCTTTTACCGCTTTTGTTGTCGCTGCCACTTTACTTGGTGAATGCGCAAAATCTTTATAAGCTACTTTTCCTTTTCCTTCAGCAATTTTTTCCAGTCTTTTTGAAGCTCCTTTAAAACTTGCAATCGCTTCGTAAAAATCAGCTTCATCAACACCCATGTTTTGGCAAATCCATTTTGCTCCGGCAAGATTATTTAAATTATGTGCTCCAAAAACTTCAATTGGCATATCTCCTTCAGGCGTTTTCAATAATGTTACACCATTGCTAACTACATATTCCGGAGTATGATAAGCTAATTTACGAATTGGGTTTGTAGCTGCTTCTGCAACACGTTTTACTTCAGGATCATTTTCGTTGTACACTAAAATTCCGCCATTTGTAATTTTACCAATAAAAATTTCGAATTGCTCTACATAGTTTTCATAAGTTGGAAACACGTTGATGTGATCCCACGCAATTCCTGAAATCAAAGCAATATTAGGTTGATATAAATGAAATTTCGGGCGTCTGTCTATCGGAGAAGATAAATATTCATCTCCTTCCAGAACCACAAAATCATTTTCCTCTGTAAGATGCACCATCGTATCAAAACCTTCAAGCTGTGCTCCTACCATATAATCAACATTGATATTATGGTAATGCATAACATGCAAAATCATCGAAGTAATTGTGGTTTTTCCGTGAGAACCTCCAATAACAACTCTGGTTTTATTTTTAGATTGCTCGTATAAAAATTCAGGATAAGAGTAGATTTTCAAACCTAATTCCTGTGCTTTAAGCAATTCAGGATTATCAGCTTTGGCATGCATTCCTAAAATTACAGCTTCAATATCTGAAGTGATTTTTTCAGGAAACCAACCCATTTCAGCAGGCAGAATTCCTTTCTTTTCTAATCTTGATTTTGAAGGTTCAAAAATAGCATCATCACTTCCTGTAACCTGATATCCTTTGTTATGCAATGCTAATGCTAAGTTGTGCATGGCACTTCCGCCAATGGCGATGAAATGTGTTTTCATTTAAAATTCCAATTTTTATGTTCTAAATTCCAAATATTACTTGAAATTCGTCTATGATATTTGACCTTTACGCTTCAAATTTTCTTTTCAATTCCTGCGCTTTCTTCGGGTCTTTTAATTTGTTCAAATATAAATTATATAATTTTTGAAATGTGACTTTTGATTTACCAATTTCATTTGCTTTTATATAATTTTTTTCTGCAGCTGGATATCTTTCAAAGTATTCATCTATTCGTCCTTTTGACATATAACCATCAACTGGAGATAAAACAGCCAATTCATTTGAATATGAAATTGCTTTCGATTCGCTGCCGCCTAAAAGCCCCGGCAAATGTAAATACAGCTCTATTAACGCCCATCTTGCCGGAATATGTTTTGGATTTAATTCTATCGCTTTCTCAAAAGCTTCTTTCATGTCATCGACCATTCCAAAAGCTTTTATTTTATTCACTTCAACAGCTCGCATTGCCAAACAACCGCCATATTTATAAAAATAATCTGCTTCTGTAGGTTTTAGCTCTTTCAGTTTCTTGTAATATTGTGCTCCTTTTACCCACGATTTTTGATACGCTGCAATTTCTCCTAAATAGGTAAGAGTTTTAATGTCTGATGGTTTGGTTTTTAAAACTCCTTCAAGAATAACTTGAGCTTCATTATATTTTTTTGCCTGAAATAATTTCTCTCCCTTCTCAAAATTAGTTTGTGACCAAACTAAAATTGGAGCAACTAAAAAAAGAAGGAGTAGTTTTTTCATATTTCAAAAATAAGGAAATATAGCATCCGTGATTTGCTTTTAGAGATAAATTACTAATTTGTACGAAATTTATTTTCTAAGCTTGCCAACGTTTATCTAAAAACCGCTCTCTATATACTAAAACCAACTTATGAAAAACATATTATTTGTATTCTTATTACTTTCTTCAGCACTATTCGCGCAACAAACAGATAAAAGATGGGAAAAAGTCAGCGCTTTTGAAGAGAAAGGAAAAATAAAGTCTGCAAACAAGATTGTCGTTAAAATTTACAAAAAAGCAGTTGCAGACAAAGATGAAGTACAAATGATAAAATGTTTTTTTTATCAATCGAGATATTTACAGGCCGTCGATGAAAATTCTAAAAAGAAAATTTTAAATAATCTTAAAACAGATATTGATCGCGTTTCAATTCCTTCAAAGGCAATATTGAATTTGGTTTATGGAAAATGCCTAAAAGATTATTCTGACGAAGAATATGCAGCTGCCGTAGTTGATAGCGCTGCAGCAGTTGTAGATAAAGAAACATCTGCTGTTAGTGATAGTGTTGATGTTCCTTCAGCGCAAGATTATGTTAGTCCATCTGCTGAATTAACATCTGAAAAAGAAGTTATTGCTGTTTTCGAAAAAACATTAGAAAATGAAACCATTTTAAAAGCAACACCGTTAATAAATTATCAGGCTATTTTTTACTTTTTTACTTTAGAGAAACTTAAAAATGAAAATCTCTACGATTATTTACTAAAAGAAAACATTGCTTATTATACTGAAAAAATTGACGAATGGGAAATTGACAAAAGCATTTTTATAACATATAAAGATCAACTATTTGCTGATTCTGATACTTTTATAAAACTCAATTTAGATTTTATAAAAGACGAAAATGTAAAAAAAGTTTTGTCCTTATATCAAAAACAGGAACTAAATAATCCAGCATTAGAAAATCAATTTGAGCGTGCGCAATTTTGCAAAACTTACTTATTAGAATCTGATGAGGATTTTATGAAGTATTTAAATCAAATTCAAAACAAATCTAAAGATGATATTTTAACGCAGAAAATAAAATTAGAGATTGCGAACATTCTCTTCAATCAAGCTTCAAAAGAAACATATCCCAAAAACAATATTGAAGCTCTTGCCATATATGATGCTATAATAAAAATAAATAATGAGTCAAAAGTTGCACACTCCGCTTTAGTTAAAAAAGAACAAATCCTTTCGAAGACATTGTCCGTTCAGCTTCAAAAATATACTTACAATAACGAAAATACACGAGCTCTGATTCATTACAGTAATGTAAATCATTTAACAATTTCCTTTTTTAAAATTACTCAGAAGAAAACCCTGGAACTTAGGTACGATGATGATTTACTAGATAGTTTAGCGCCTCTAATTATTAAAAAACAAAGTAAAATTGCATCACAGAAATACGAACTCCCAAATAAGCAAGATTATTTTGAGTATACTACAGAAGTTCTTTTGCCACATTTAGAAACCGGAAATTATCTGGTTTATTTTGAAAGTGATTCCGACTCAAAACATAAGGAAGATTATGCTTATGAAATTATTACCGTTTCTAATATTACCGTTCTTGCTGACCAAAAAAATGGCATAGAAAACTATCAGGTTTTAGATCGAAAAACGGGAAAACCAATAGAAAATGCAACTATAAGTTCAGAAAACTTTACGCTTAAAACAGATTTAAATGGATTAGCGTCTTATAAAAAAGTCAGCGATAATCATAATTATGAAATTCTCGAAATCTCAGCACAAAACGATAGCATTTTAGTTAATGAAGGATACATTCAATATAGTAAAGATTATAACGAATCTAAAAACGAAAAAACAAATGTAAAAATTGAATTTTATCTGGATCGTGCTATTTACAGACCGGGACAAACTGTTTTTTATAAAGGAATTGCAATCCAGAAAATTAAAAACAAAACAAGTATACTTGCCAACACAACTTTTAAAATAACTGCAAACGATACAAATCACCAAATAATTAAAGAGTTTGAAGTTACCACAAATGAGTTTGGTTCATTTTCGGGAGAATTTGTTTTACCAAAAAATGGCCTGACAGGAGAATTTAGCCTCAATGCGCTTAAACCACAAAGCAACTCTCCATTTTGGGAAAATGCAGAATTTGAAATATCAATAATTTCTTTTAAAGTTGAAGAATACAAGCGCCCAAAATTTGAAGTAACCTTTGATCCCAAAAAAGAAAGTTTTCAAGTAAATCAAGCGATCAAAGTAAAAGGAAACGCTAAAGCATTTGCAGGAAGTAACATTTCTGATGCAAAAGTTACATACACGGTTACACGATATACAAGATATACAAGCTATTTAAGAAATTATTTTGAGGATGAAGAAAACGAAGTTTTAACTTTTGGTGAAACGAAAACCGATGCTTCTGGAAAATTTAGTATTGATTTTGTTGCTTTGCCTTCCAAAAACAATAAAAAAGAACTTTTACCGGTCTTCAATTACAAAGTATACGCAACAATTACAGACATTAACGGCGAAACACATTCTGCAGAAACGGTTATAAAAGTAGGTTACCACAATTTGATTGTTAATGTCAGTGTACCTAATCAGATTGAAACCAAAGACAAGAACGAAATCAACTTATCCAGTACCAATTTAAACGGAGAGTTTTTAGCTGCTAAAGGCGAAATCAAGCTTTATTTTGTTGAACCTCTATCGAATAAATTTAAAAATCGTATTTGGCAAAAACCGGAAATTGATACTATTTCAGCAGAAGATTTTGAAAGATTATTTCCTTATGAGAAATCTGAAAAACAAACAAATGAAAAGCTATCTGAAATCTTATTATTCACTCAAAAAATAGATACTCAAAAAGACAAAAAAATAGTATTAGATTTTATTTCAAATTATAAATCGGGAAGTTATAAAATTGTTTTTTCGGCTAAAGACAGTTTTAATAACTCTATTGAATCTATTTCAAACTTTAAACTTATTCAAAGTAAGGATAAATTCGATCCGAGTAAATTATTTACTGTAAAACAAATCAATGAAGATCCAAAAAAAGATGGTTATGTAGAAGTAAAACTATCTTCGGTTATTCCTGAACTTTATATTCTGGTGAATGGAAATTACAATAGCAGCATGTATTTTGAAGACAATATTCATTTACAAAATAACGAGACTACTATAAAAATTCCGTTGAAAAATGAGTTTGAAAAAAGCATAAAATTAGGTTTTCAAACTGTTTTTGAGAATGACGATTTTACGGAAGAAATTAGCATAGTTCTAAAAACCGAAGAAACAAAATTAGAATGGACAGTTGAAAGTTTTAGAAACAAAATACAGCCCGGAAGCGATGAAACCTGGTCATTCAAATTAAAAGCTTTTAATACAAAAGCTGAAGCCGAAGTTTTAGCTTCTATGTATGACAGTTCTTTAGATCAGTTTTCTAAAAAAGAATGGGAAACTTTAAAATTTAACCAATACAATTATAATGGAACTAATTTTAAAGGATTTTTAGGTTCTGAAATTGCTTATGTGACATTACAAAATTTAAATGAAGAAATAGAAATCACTTATCCTGCTTTCCGCAATGAAGAAACAAAATTAAATTGGTTTGGATTTGATTTTAATGACAGCGGTTATATGTATGGTTCTTTTGGAACTTCTATTTATGACATAAAAGATAAAAAAGTAGGCAGCGAAACAATTAAAGGAGATCCTGATGCTATTTTAACCGTTGAAGAATCTGTTGGAAATGCAGCTCCTGTACTTGCAGAACAATCGGTTAATGTTGACAAAGTATTCTTTATAAAACCCGTATATATGGGTAATCGCTCTAAAAACAATCCAGAATATTATTTTCGAACTAATAAAATCAAATTCATACCTGGGGAAAAAATAACCAATGGCCTGACCTCTATGGTTATAGATCCATTCACATTGTATATAATTGATGGGGAAATTTCATCTGAAAACAATTTTAAAAATATAAGTCCGGAAAGTATTCTCGATATAGATTTTCTAACTCCTGAAAAAGCAAAAAACATTTACGGAAGCAAAGCCAAAAACGGCGCCATAATCATAACAACAAAAAAAGCTTTAGAAGCTTTAACCAAAGTAAAAGCCAGAAAAAATCTTTCTGAAACCGCTTTCTTTTTACCTAATTTAAAAACAGATGCAAACGGAAAAGTGAGTTTCAACTTTACTTCTCCGGAAGCTTTAACAGCCTGGAAACTTCGTTTATTGGCACACAATAAAGATGCTGTTTCCGGTTATTTAGAGAAAAGCGTTGTAACTCAAAAAGAATTAATGCTTTTACCGAATTTCCCGCGTTTCTTTAGAGAGAAAGATACTATTGTAATTTCTGCTAAAATCTCGAATATTACAGATAAAGCAAAAACCGGAATCGCCATTTTACAGTTTTTTGATGCTGTAACAATGCAGCCAATTGATGCGAAAATGCTAAATGTAAAAAATGTTAGAAATTTTAATGTTGGTGCTTTCGGAAATACAACGGCAAGCTGGACGATTTCAATTCCTGAGGGTTTACAAGGCGTTCAATATAAAATTCTGGCTAAATCAGGTAATTTTTCAGATGGAGAAGAAAACATACTTCCGGTTCTCACAAACAATATGTTGGTTACAGAAAGTATTCCGATTTGGGTTCGTGAGAATTCAACGAAAGAATATACGTTTGAGAATTTGAAAAATAACAATTCAACCACTTTAAAAAATCATCAACTTACATTAGAATATACTTCAAATCCGTCTTGGCTTGCCATTCAGTCTTTGCCTTATTTAATGGAATACGAACACGAATGCGCTGAACAAACTTTTGCCCGTTTTTATGCAAATGCTTTGGCTTCAGAAGTTATTTCAAGCAATCCGAAAATTGCAACTGTTTTTGAAGATTGGAGAAAAAACGGAAAACTGAATTCGAAACTTGAAGAAAACGAAGAATTAAAATCGATCATTCTGGCAGAAACGCCTTGGCTAAATGATGCACAAAGTGAAGATGAAAAGAAAAAAAATCTGGCACTTTTATTTGATTTAGAGAAAATGAAAACTTCGCAGGAAACCACGTTTGATAAATTAAAACAGAAACAAAAACCATCGGGAGGATTCCCCTGGTTTGATGGAGATAACGAAAGCGAATTTATTACGAGACATATTTTGGCAGGTTTAGGTCATTTATCTAAATTGAATAAAACCAAAGATAATGATGCTAAAATTGATGCTATTGCCAAAACCGGAATTCCGTTTCTCGACAATAAATTTTTAGACTATTATAAAACCCAGACTAAAAACTTAAAAGCAACAAATAAACTGATCTGGATTAATCCTTATTCTGATTTGCATTATCTCTATACCAGAAGTTTTTATTTAGAAAAATATCCTCTTTCTGATACTTTGAAAAAAGCAACCAAACTGTATTTGGAAACAGCTAAAAAAGATTGGTTAAAATATTCGCTTTATGAAAAAGGATTGGCTGCATTGACTTTAAATCGTTTTGGAGAAAGTGAATCTGCTAAAAAAATCATAGAAAGTTTAAAAGAAACTGCATCCAACAATGAAGATTGGGGAATGTACTGGATCGCGAATAAAGCAGGTTGGTATTGGTATCAGGCGCCAATAGAAACTCAGGCTTTATTGATTGAGGCTTTCGCCGAAGTGAATCATGATACAAAATCTGTCGATGCAATGAAAGTTTGGCTGCTAAAAAACAAGCAAACCAAAAACTGGCCAACAACAAAAGCAACTACCGAAGCTGTTTATGCTTTATTGATGCAAGGAACTGATTGGCTTTCTGTAAAAGATAACACTGTCATTAAAATTGGAGATGAAAAAATACTAACCAAAAAATTGGCAGAAAATGAAAAAGAAGCCGAAACTGGTTATATAAAACTAAACTGGAAAACAGCCGAAATCAAAAAAGAAATGGCTTCGATAAAAATTGAAAACAAATCTAAAGTTCCTGCTTTTGGTGGTGTTTACTGGCAATATTTTGAAGATTTAGATAAAATAAAAAATAATTCCGGAGCTGTTTTATCTGTTAAGAAAGAATTATATCTAAAGAAAAACTCGGCAAAAGGTGATCAATTAGAAAGAATTACAAATA
The DNA here is from genome assembly GCF_009707955.1 of Flavobacterium sp. LC2016-13. GTDB lineage: Bacteria > Bacteroidota > Bacteroidia > Flavobacteriales > Flavobacteriaceae > Flavobacterium. The sequence goes on from NZ_WMDQ01000006.1 coordinate 158,712, forward strand.
AAAACCCTTTAAAAACAGGAGATTTAGTTACAGTAAGATTAATAATTACATCCAAAGAAGATATGGAATTTGTGCATCTAAAAGATATGCGAGCTTCGTGTTTTGAACCTGTAAATGTTCTTTCGGAATATCAATATAAAGATCGACTAGGATATTATATGAGTACAAAAGATGCTGCAACACATTTCTTTTTTGATCGAATCAATAAAGGGGCTTATATTTTAGAATATGAAATTCGAGTAAACAACAGCGGAGAATTCTCAAACGGAATTACCACAATTGAAAGTATGTATGCTCCGGAATTTGCAAGTCATACTAAAGGAATTCGAGTAAAAGTAAATTAATAAAATTCCAAAGAATACAGCAAAAAAATTTCCGCCACGAATTCACGAATTTTATTTTCAAAGATTGTCAAAAAATAATTCGTGAATTCGAGGCGGAAAAAAAAATCAAAAACCCGACAGTTTAAAAAACTGTCGGGTTTACTTTTATAATAAAACTCAGATTATTTTATAATCGTCATTTCATCAATAATGTTTTTAGCTCCGGCGTATTTGTCGATAATCCAAAGTACATAACGAATATCTACGTTAATTGTTCTTTGCAATTTAGGATCGAAAATAACATCTCCGGCCATAGCTTCAATATTTCCATCAAAAGCAATTCCAATTAATTCTCCTTTTCCGTTTAATACCGGAGAACCAGAATTTCCTCCTGTAATATCGTTATCAGTCAAGAAGTTTACCGGCATATACCCTGCTTTATCAGCATATTGTCCAAAATCTTTTGCTTTGTTTAATTCTAATAAACGTTTTGGCAAATCAAATTCCTGATCTCCTGCTTTATACTTTTTCACCATACTTTCCATGGTTGTATAATTGTTGATCGTTGCATCGTTACGAGGATCTGCAGGTAAAGCACGAACTTTTCCGTAAGTCAGTCTCAAAGTTGAGTTTGCATCAGGATATTGAATTGCATTTAATTTTGATTCTCTTAAACCTTCAACCAATTCACGGTAAGCAATTGCAAAACCATCATCAGCTTTTGTTTGATCTTCAGTTTTAGTGCGATATTTTGACATCAAATCATTAGAGATAATGTACAAAGGATCGTGTACAATCGCTAATGGTTTTGGATCAGCCATAAATGCCAATACTTTTTCTTTAGTTGTAAAATAACTTATTTCAGTTGCTTTTGCAACATCTGCAGTAAAATCACCATTATTTGCCGTTTTCATTTTAGCAATTTGTGTTGCTAAACCATATTCTTCACCTTTAGACGCGTACAAATTCAATTGTGCAGTTAACACATCTTTTTCAAGAGGTGCATAAAATTCGCCATAAATGTTATCGATTAAGGTATTAATCTTAGGCAATAATTCTGCTTTTTTAGCATCATTTTCATTATAGTAAGCAATCAATGCATTTCCTAAATTGGCTGGTCCCGCTGCATAAGCTGATGTACGTAAAAGCTGCATTAAATAATTATCATGACGTGCTTTTAAATTTGTTTCTCTGTAATAGCTGTTAATAGTTGGTATTACATTTTCATACTTTTCCTTGTTAACCGGTTTACTTGCCCAGTCATAAAACTTATCTTCTTGCGCTGTTTTAGCATCTACCGTTCCCGCTTTTGTTAAAGCATCGATCATTCCCTGACGGTTTTTCCAGTAATTCGCTGTCGAAGCATATTTAGAAGCATATTGCAAACGAACTGTTGCATCTTTGTCCATATACTTTTTCATTACGTCCATTCCGGTTTTAGCACCTTCAACCCACGCAGGATAAGCATATTTTATATTTTGCTCAATTCCTCCGGCTGGCATCCAACGGTTTGTTCTTCCCGGATATCCAAGAATCATAGCAAAATCATTTTCTTTTACACCTTTAATACTTACTGGTAAGTAATGTTTTGGCTGCAAAGGCACATTATCTTTAGAATATGTTGCAGGATTTCCGTCTTTATCAGCATATACTCTAAACATAGAGAAATCTCCTGTTTGACGAGGCCACTCCCAGTTGTCAGTATCTCCCCCGAATTTACCAACACTTTCTGGTGGAGTTCCCACTAAACGAACGTCTGTATAATCCTGGTAAACAAAATAGTAATATTCATTTCCCTGAAAGAAAGGACGAACAGAAACAGTGTATTTTCCACCTTCATTATTTTCCTTTTCGATCAAAGCAATTTCTTGCTGAATAATTTTGTTTCTTTCCGTTTCTGTCATTGTATCATTTACTTTTGACAAGATTCTTTTCGAAACATCATCCATACGAACAAAGAAACGAACGTATAATGATTTTGGTTTCATTTCAGCGGTTCTTTCTTTTGCCCAAAAACCATCTTTCAAATAGTTTTGTTCTGCTGTCGAAAGTTCTGCGATGGCATTATAGCCACAGTGGTGATTCGTTAAAACCAATCCGTCTTTAGAAACGATTTCAGCCGTACAACCTCCGTTAAATTGTACAATCGCATCTTTTAAACTATGGTGATTAATACTGTAAATTTCTTCGGCTGTTAATTGCAAGCCCATTTTTGCCATATCTCTATGGTTCAACCTTTCGATAAACATCAAAAACCACATTCCTTCATCTGCTCTTACAGGAAAAGCCATTAGACACATGGTTAAGAATAAAATTATTTTTTTCATGTTATTTTGTTTAAGTATTGCGAATATAGCTCATTTTCGTAATTATATCAACTAACTCATTCTTAAAATAAAAATATCAAAGTTATAAGAAGCCAATATTGCGAAATCCATAATTTTATGAAGAAGAAAAACAAACAGGTTTTTAATAACAAATGATCATTAAAATAATTAAAATTAAATATTTAATGTTTCGAAAAAATTAAAAAACTATACTATTTGTAAAAATTAACTTTCAATAATAAAATTACAAAAGAAAGTATTTCTTACAAATAATAATTGCTTTAATTTGCCATTCTATTTAAAAAGAATAAAAATGAAAAAATTATTATTAGCAGTTGTACTTTTCGTTACAACTATTGCAAGTGCTCAAAAAGGATCCGTTTTATTAGGTGGAAACGTTGGATTTTCTTCAGAGAAAATTGGTAATACTAAAGCAGAAGATTTTGAATTTTCTCCAAAAGTTGGATATCAATTTACAGACAATTGGACTGCCGGTGTAGAAGGTTCTATTGTTAACTCAAAAATTACAGGTTTTGGCAAAAGTGAAACTTATAAAATTGGAGGTTTTGTACGTTATTCAATCCCTCTTTCTGAAACATTTGCATTCTACACAGATTTAGGAGCTGGTTATCAAAACACTTCTTTAAACAATGCAAAAGGAATGTATGCAAGTCTTACTCCTGCATTATTTATTAATGTGAAAAGAGGATTTGGTTTAAATTTCTCTATTGGAGGAGTTAACTATGATAACCTTGACGGCAAAAATGATCCAAGACAAGAACGTTTTGGTTTTAATTTTGGAAAAACTTTCAATTTTGGAATTTCTAAAAACTTTGACCTATAATATTTAGATATTAGCCAATCTAAATTTTAACTCTTTTTGTTTATTCGCGCAAAAAGTAAAAACCCGACAATTAATAATTGTCGGGTTTATTATTTTAAAATAAGAAGATTTTTAATCATTCAACATTTTCCAAAGTTTATCTTTTAGATCTGTCAAACCTTGTTGTGCAACAGATGAAATAAACATATATGGAATATCCTTGAAGGCAACGTCTAATTCTACTTTCAATTCAGCTTTAAGTTCATCATCAAGCATATCGCATTTTGAGATTACTAATAAACGCTCTTTGTCAAGCATTTCAGGATTATACTTTGTTAACTCATTAACCAAAATATCATATTCTCCTTTAATATCAGGCGTATCAACGGGAACTAAAAACAGTAAAGTTGAGTTACGTTCGATATGGCGAAGAAAATAATGTCCTAAACCTTTTCCTTCTGCAGCCCCTTCAATAATACCCGGAATATCGGCAATTACAAAAGATTGATAATCTCTGTAAGCCACAATTCCTAAGTTTGGTTTTAAGGTTGTAAAAGGATAATCTGCAATTTTTGGTTTTGCCGAAGTCAATACAGACAACAACGTTGATTTTCCTGCATTAGGAAAACCTACTAAACCAACATCTGCCAGAACTTTCAATTCCAGAATAACATCCATTTCTACACCCGGTAAACCTGGTTGCGCATATCTTGGTGTTTGATTGGTTGAGCTTCTAAAGTGCCAGTTTCCTAAACCACCTTTTCCACCTTTTGAAAGAATTCTTTTTTCACCATCTTCCGTAATTTCAAATAACGTTTCTCCGGTTTCTTTATCTTTTACTACGGTTCCTAAAGGTACTTCGATAAATTTATCTTCCCCGTCAGCACCTGTACTACGGTCTCCTCCTCCATCTCCGCCGTAACCGGCTTTAATGTGACGAGCAAATTTTAAATGAAATAATGTCCATAAACCTTTATTTCCTACCAAATATACGTGTCCACCGCGACCACCATCACCTCCGTCCGGGCCTCCTTTTTCAATAAATTTCTCCCTATGTAAATGTGTAGATCCTTTTCCTCCCTTACCGGAAGAAACATAAATCTTAACATAATCTACAAAATTTCCTTCTGTCATTTTCTTTTTGTTTATGTATAGTTTAAAGTTTAAAGTTTCAGGTTTCAAGTTGGTGCAACGCACTTAACCTGAAACCTGAAACATAATAAAACCTGAAACAAATTCTCTTACTCTTTAAGCGTTTTTACCAACACTTTATCAATCTTTACGCCGTCCATATCCAGGACTTCTAATACAAATTTTTGCCAGATAAGCTTTTCTCCTTCTTTTGGAATATGAGAAAGCTCGGTCATAATCATTCCGCTTACGGTATTTACTTCGTAGTCGTTTGTCAATTCATCTAACTCAAAATAAGTTAGGAAATCGTGCAATGAATAATGTCCGTCTACCATCCATGAACCATCTTCTCTTTCGATAAGCTGAAATTCATCTTTATAAAAATCAGATGCATCACCAACCAAAGCTTCAAGAATATCATTTAAGGTAATTATACCTTGAAAAACACCATATTCATCTGAAACCAATGCGTAATGAACACCTGTTCTTTTAAAATTTTCCAACGCCTTATAAGCCGTTGTCTGCTCCATTAAATATGGAGGATCTGTCATTATTGCTGATAAATCGAAATGATCACTTTCGATGTTGGCAAATATATTTTTTAATGTTACGATACCCACGATATCATCATAGTTGTCGCTGTAAACCGGATAAACGGTATGTAAATCCATTAAAACCAATTCTTTTATTTTGGCTTTATCTGCATTTAAAGGCAACATATCTACCGATTTTCGGTGTGTCATTAACGAGTTTACTTTTCTGTCTCCAATATGAAAAACACGCTCTACGATATCTTGTTCTATTTCCTGTACTTCTCCGCCTTCTGTTCCTTCTTTAATGATCGCTTTAATTTCTTCTTCGGTAACTTTACCGTCAGCTGAAGGTTTTATTTGCAAAACATTCAATAAAAAATCAGTTGAAGTTGTCAGCATCCAAATAAAAGGCGCCGTTATTATAGAAATAATTTTCATTGGCAGCGCCACAGCTTTTGCAATTGCTTCCGGATAATTTAATCCGATACGTTTTGGCAATAATTCTCCTAGAACTAAAGAGAAAAACGTTAAAACCACAACCACAATTCCTACGGCAACTGAATGTGCATAAGGTTTTAAAATTGCAAATCCGCTTACAAAAGTCTCAACATCTACCGTGATTTTATCACCGCTATAAATACCCGTCAAAATTCCGATTAAAGTAATCCCGATTTGTACGGTTGATAAAAACTTGTTTGGAGAATTGGCTAAATCGAGCGCAGTTTTGGCACTTTTGTTTCCTTTTTTTGCTGCTGTTTCCAGTCTGTTTTTTCTGGCCGAAATCAATGCAATTTCAGACATAGAAAAAACTCCGTTTAATAGTATTAGAAAAAATATTATTAGTATTTCCAATGTTTAGTAGATTCGTTATTAGTTTGGTTCGTTAATATATTTGGGTAATCTGAATTTGTATTTGCAGCCCAGATGTCAGAAGCCCGGAGCTAAAAAAACTAATTTTTCTTGCCAGAAAAGAGTCGGCTCCGAAAGCATCCGGATAAGCTCGCTTTATGGTTAGAAAAATAGTTTTTTTAGCGTCCCGAAACTTCGGGATGAAACGACAGCTGGATTAGCTTCTACAAATTATCTATAACTGACGTTAATCTTTCTGTAATTTCTTCAATTGTTCCTATACCATTTACGGCATAAAATTTATTTTGCGCTTTATAATATCCTATTAATGGCGCTGTTTTTTCGTTGTATTCCTGATATCTTACACGAATTTTTTCTTCGTCCTGATCATCAACTCTACCACTTGTTTTTCCTCTTTCTAATAATCGTGCAACCAAGATTTCGTCATCAGCTTCTAACGCGATTGTAGCGGTAACGCTTGAACCTATTGTTGGTAAAAACTTATCTAAAGCTTCTGCCTGATCTAAAGTTCTTGGGTATCCGTCGAACAAAAAACCTTCTGTATCCGGATGTTTATTTACTTCATCTATTAACATTGCAGTAGTAACTTCGCAAGGAACCAATTCTCCATTGTCCATAAAAACTCTTGCTCTTTTACCTAAATCTGTATCATTTTTTAAATTAAAACGAAAAATATCTCCTGTCGAAAGATGTGTTAATTTGTACTTTTCTTTTAAAAATTCTGCCTGAGTTCCTTTTCCTGCTCCTGGCTTTCCAAATAAAACAATGTTAATCATAATATGAGTGAGTGTTGTGACTTCTAACTTTTTATGAAAGAAGTTTAAAATGAATATATAGTTGTGTTTTGTTTAATATTATTCTGCTAATTTATATACTTCGGTCAAATTTCTTCCTAAACCATCGTAGTCTAAACCGTAACCAACAATGAACTTATTTGGAATCCTGATCCCGATATAATCTATTTTAATATCTTTTTTATAGGCTTCAGGTTTAAAAAACAAAGTCGCAATTTTAAAGTGCTTTACGTTTTGCTCTTTAAAAAGATGCTTTAATTCTTCAATAGTATTTCCTGTGTCTACAATATCTTCAATAATAACAACGCTTCTGCCAGATAAATCCTGATTTATTCCAATTAATTCTTTAACCGAATTTGTACTTTCAGTTCCTTCGTAAGATGCCATTTTGATAAATGAAACCTCGCAAGGGCTTTTATATTTTTTCAGAAAATCAGCAACGACCATAAATGCTCCATTTAAAACACCAATAAAAATTGGGGTTTCGTCTGCAAAATCATCTTCTACTTGTGCAACTATTTTTGTTAAAGCAAAATCAATTTCTTTAGCCGAAATAAACGGAACAAATTGTTTATCGTGAAGTTGTATCATTATTTTTATATTTAAAATAATGCGCAAAGATACAGAATTACAACCAAACTGTCAGTATCAAAAATAGCGTCTGCATACATTTTTTTATAGTCGCAGTATATTTTATTTTAACAATGTTAAATATCAGTTAATAATTACAAATCGTTTCTTGTCACTATTTCTAATTTTATTAAATTGTTGTTTTTAAAACATTTAACCCAAATCAAAAATGAAGACAACCATACAATTACTTTCGGCATCATTCTTAATATTAGTGACTGCCTGCACAGGGCAGGTAAAAAAAGAAGAAAAAGAGGCTTTGGCAAAACAACCTGCTAATATTGTAAAAACGGCTGTTGGCGATATTACTTTACCTCCACCGTATGCAACTGAATCTAAAACTAATAATAGCAAAGTTATTGGCTGGCCGGAAGGCAAAACGCCAAAAGCCCCGGAAGGTTTTACGGTAACTAAATTTGCTGACGGTTTCGAAAATCCGCGTTGGACTTATATCGCACCAAACAACGATATTTTTGTGGTGGAAAGCGGAACAAGAACCAGTAAAAACCAGATTACGGTTCTTCGTGATAAAGATAAAGACGGGAAATTTGAAACTCGCGAAGTTTTTATAAAAGACCTGAATAAACCTTTTGGAATGCTTGTTCTTAAAGACTTTTTCTATATTGCCAATACGGATGGTTTATACAAATATCCATATAAAAACAATCCTTTGAAATTAGAAACCAAAGGAGAAAAAATCCTTGAACTTCCTGCCGGAGGTTACAACAATCACTGGACGAGAAATTTAATTGCAAATGCTGACGGAACTAAAATTTATGTTTCTGTTGGTTCCGGAAGTAATGTTGGTGAAAATGGTATGGATAAAGAAGTTCGTCGCGCTGCTATCCTGGAAATTAATCCTGACGGAACTGGCGAAAAGGTTTATGCTTCGGGTATTAGAAATCCGGTTGGGATGGATTGGAATCCGGCAAATAAGGAACTTTGGACTGCGGTTAACGAACGTGATGAATTGGGAGATGATTTGGTTCCGGATTATATTACGAGTGTAAAAAAAGATGGTTTTTACGGATGGCCATATTCATATTATGGAAATATTCCTGACCCAAGATTAAAAGGTGCACGAAAAGATTTAGTGGCAAAAGCTATTGTTCCTGATGTTTCTGTTGGTGCTCATACGGCTTCTTTAGGTTTGGCTTTTTATACTAAAGATGCTTTTCCTGCTAAATATAAAAACGGTGCTTTTGTTGGGCAACATGGTTCCTGGAACCGTGCAAAAATATCGGGCTATAAAGTTATTTTTGTGCCGTTTGCAAACGGAAAACCTTCTGGAAAACCTGAAGATTTTTTAACGGGTTTTGTTGCTGATGAAGCAAAAGCTGAAGTTTATGGCCGACCTGTCGCGGTAACGGTTATGAATGACGGATCACTTTTGGTAAATGATGATAGCGGAAATACGATTTGGAAGGTTACTGCGAATAAGTAAATTACAAATTCAAATTTTAACGCAGAGAACAGAAAGCTTTAGTCATTTTTGTCATTTCGACGAAGGAGAAATCGCACTAGAAACTCCGCAATCTAAATCGCTAATCTTTGTCGAATCCCGAGTGTGATTTCTCCTCCGTCGAAATGACACAAGATTGTGTTTAATCACGCCTAAAACTGCTCAAAAAACTCTTTTATGATTTTAAAAAAATATTGTTTTCTCTTTCTTGTGTTTTGCCTTTTCCAAAATATGGCAGCTCAAGAAAAAGAAGACAAACCTATTGATTCTCTCAAAACAGAAAAACTTGAAGAAGTTGTAATTAGCTCATTTCATATTGATAATCGGTTGCAGACAACTCCGGCGGCAATTGGTGTTTTATCAAAAAATGATCTTCAACAAAATAATAAGACAGATATAAGCACGGTTCTTAATACGCTTTCGGGTGTGTTTATGCAGTCTTCTAATTTTACAACAACCCGAATTTCGATTCGTGGTATTGGCGCGAGAACTCCGTATGGAACTAATAAAATAAGAGCTTTTTATGGCAGTATTCCGTTGACTTCAGGAAATAGCGAAACGGTTATTGATGATATTGATTTGGAGAATATGGGCCAGATTGAAATTATAAAAGGTCCGCTTTCGAGTGTTTATGGTGCGGGATTGGGCGGTGCTATTTTAATTTCGCCTCAACTTTCAAAACATGACGGACAAGCTGCCGGAATAAGTGCTGTTTTTGGTTCTTTTGGTTTGCTAAAAAACAGTTTAAATTATAGCCTGAATGAAAAAAGCGGAAGCCTGAATTTAAGTTATCATAATCTAAAAACAGATGGCTGGCGAGAAAATAGTGCTTACAACAGAGAAGGAATAACGCTTGCGGGAGAATTGTTTAAAAAGCAAAACAGTAAACTTACTTATTTCTCAAATTACACTTATTTAAAAGCTTTTATTCCGAGTTCTATCAACAAAACGGCTTATGAAAACAATCCGAAATCGGGCGCTCCAACCTGGGTTGCTTCAAAAGGATTTAAGGAATACAAATCGTCTTTGGGCGGACTTGCTTATGATTATAAAATTGATGATAATTTAAGCAATTCGACTTCGGTTTTCATCAATTATAAGGATAGTAATGAGCCAAGACCTTTTGACATTTTGCGCCAATATACTTTTGCTGCCGGAGCAAGAACGCAGTATTCCGGGAATTTTAAAATTAGAAAAACAGAAACGAAATTCATTGTTGGCGCTGAATATTTCAGTGATAATTATAACGGAAATACTTTTGAAAATTTATATCTTCAAAATAATGGTTTGGGAAGTTTACAGGGCGATCAGCTTACGGCGACCAATCAAAAAAGACATTTTTATAATATCTTCTCTCAAATCAGAACTTTATTTTCAGAGAAATTAGAGTTTCAGGCAGGATTAAATTACAATCAGACTCATTTTGAAATTGAAAATGATATTCCGAATAAAACTTCTGTTGAAAAATATAATTATGATGGTGTTTTTTCACCTCAACTTTCTTTGTTGTTTAAACCAAATACTGAACAGACGCTCTATTTTTCTGCAAGCCGTGGATTTTCGATGCCGGCAACGGAGGAAACTCTGAAAAGTGACGGAACTATAAATCCTGATATCAAACCTGAAAATGGATATAATCTTGAAGTTGGCGGAAAATTCTATTTTTTTAATAAAAAACTTTACACAGAATTTGCGGTTTACAGAATGGAGATAAAAGATTTATTGGTTGCAAAAAGAATTGGTGATGATCAATATGAAGGAGTAAATGCTGGTAAAACATTGCATGAAGGGATTGAAATTACTTTAAAACACAACTGGCAAATTAATCGGTTTATTGCTATAAATTCTTACATTGCATCATCTTTAGGAAAATATGAATTTAAAGAGTTTGTTGATAATGGAAATGATTTTTCGGGAAATAAATTAACCGGAGTTCCTGCAAATAAAGTAAATGCCGGACTTATTTTAAATACAAGTTTAGGAGTTTATTTTTCTGCTGATTATCAATTTGTAGATAAAATACCCATGAATGATGCAAATTCGGCTTATTCCGATTCTTATAACATTATCAATTTTAAAACAGGTTATGGTTTTGAAATTTTACCTCGCTTAAATACTCAATTTGCATTTGGGATAAATAATGCAACGAATGAAAAATATGCTTCGTTGATTTTACCTAATGCGGTTGGCGTTGGAAATGCTGCTCCACGCTATTATTATCCCGGACTTCCGATAAATTATTACGGAAGCGTTTCACTAAATTATTTATTTTAGATGCTGATTTTAAAACCAAATTCAAAAAAAATGTACGCTGAGCTACAGAAAAAACTAAACTATGTAACTGCTTACAGAGAAAACAGGACAAAAATTGCACAGGAAATCCTGGAGAATTCATCTTTATTTGATGAACTGGTTTCGATTTGCTTTTCTGCATCTGATAAAAACCATCATAAAGCTTGCTGGATTTTAGAATTTGTATCTTATGAAGAGTTAATCTGGCTACAACCTCATCTTGACTTTTTTTGTACTAATCTTAAAAACTTAAAAGATGAAAGTGCCATTCGACCAATTGCAAAAGTGACACAACTTTTAATAAAATCACATTATAAGAAGGACGAAAATGGCATTTTGCTTTCTGAAGATAATCTTCAAAACTGCATTGAAGCATCTTTTGACTGGCTGATAAATGATGTTAAAGTTGCAACAAAAGCTTATTCTATCAGAACCTTATATATTTTAGGAAATCATTACGATTGGATTCATCCTGAACTGCAGATTATTTTAAACAAAGATTATGCAGATCATTCGGCAGCATATAAAGCTGTTGCAAAAGAAGTTTTGAAGAAAATAAAATAACTATTTATATTTTTCAGGATATTTATAAAATCAAAAAAGAGGGCAGCTGTAGGCTATGCCCTCTTTTTTTTACTACTCAATAAAAAATAAAACTAATCTTCGTTTTAAAATCCTAATTATTGGGGGATATTAAAATTTAAAACGAAAAAAAAATTCGTTCAATTTTTTGTGCTTACCATAAGTTTTACCAATACTTTGTTGGCAAACATTGCTAAAAATAAGTGCTTACTAATTCTTAAATCAGTTATTCTTGCACGAATAGTACTGTGCAACAGCAGAATAACTTTTTTAATTTTTTGCTCGTTAAGTATTCAAATTCTTGGGACAGAAAGGGTGATACTCTATTTGCCATTTTTTTAATGCGCAAATTTGATGCGATGTTTTTTAAAAATGCGAAACCAATTCGCGGTGTAGCGTAGTTTTATACCATACGTGTTTCTTTAGGATTACATAACAAAAATATATTGAAATCAAAATCACGAATAGCCCATTCGGACACATCGATAGCCCGAAACGACCAACTAAATTTCAGAAAAAATAAGTGTAAGTAATGGATTTCTTTAAAAAAAATAAATCACTGAAAATCAAACAAGTAATTATTTTTACTAAAACGATTTAATAAATAAAAAAATATACCTGAGAAAGCAAAAACTGCAAAAAAGAAAGAATTTTACAGCGCTTAAAGCCTGGTTTCAGAAGGCATTTTTCCAAAACGCTTTTTAAAATTTGCCGTAAACTTGCTAGAACTTTTATAACCCGTTGCCAAAGCGATATTTTTTATCTGCATATCGGTGTTTTGAATCATCTGCATGGCGAGAAGTAATTTCTTCTCTTTATGAAATTGCATCATCGAAACACCATGAACTAATTTGAAAGTTAGTTTGAGTTTTGTGGGCGACATTCCAACTTTTTCAGCAATATATTCTACACCCAAAAATGGACTTGCTATAGTATCCAAAATCAATTTTTCAGCTTTTGCAATTTTTCTGTAATCAGGAGTTTCTGTAAGTGTATAATTTCCAATACGCTGATCTAAAAAAGCATTTTTAAAAAAAGTAGAAATTAGTTGAAATGCCTGTGTTTTTAAAAGTGATTTGCTTAAAAGATCTTGTTTATTATTTTCTAAAATAACCGAGATTTCCTTAGACAATACTACAGCATTTGGCACAATATCCTGATAGGTAATAAATCCTTTATCAGAATTGAGGAATTTTTTAATCTGATTATCTTCCGGAAGCGTTTCAAAAGAAAAATTGCGTTCTGCCCATTCTTTACTAAAAGCAAAAAGATAAAATTCGCATTCAGATCCTTTATAAAAATAAGCGCCAACTTCTGTTCCAGGTCTTTTAAAACCCCAATATTTGCTCGAAAAAGGCGTTTTATCGGCAAATGTATTTTGTAGTTTTACTTCACTCTCAAAAACAGAAAAAGTAAGCGTATAATAATCTATGGGAAAATCTTCGTCGTAAATGGCTTTAAGCATTACGTTTTTCTTAAAAGTAATATTGGTCACGATAACCCAAAAACCTTCTTCGATTTCACGGTATCGCATTACACCTTTAGAAAAAGGATTGTTTCTGTAAACAGCCTGTTCTTCTTCAACATGTTTTACTGATGGAGAATTTACGATACTTTTTACAATTACCTGAGGAGAATTGGACAAATACGGCAATTCGAAAAAACCGTCTCTATAAAAATTTACATTCTCTTTTATAAATTTAATCCACTTTCCTACATTCATATCATCAAGTTCAAAATTTAATTTTCTCTAAAGATAGAAGGTAATTCCCCAAAACGTTTTTTAAACGCTGCAGTAAATTTACTGGCACTTTCAAAACCAGTTATCATCGCAATAATCTTAACTTCAATTTCAGAATTTTGAAGGAGCTGTTTCGCTAAAAGCATGTTTTTTTCTTTATGATATTGTAACATCGAAAACCCGAATACGGTTTTGAAATTGTTCTTTAATTTTGTTGGAGAAGTATTAACCTCAGATGCGATTAGCTCTATTCCTAAAAAAGCCGATTGCAAATTATGCAAAATTATTTTCTCGGCCTTTGCCACATTATAATAGTCTAAATTACTTAACGAAATATTATCTTCAATACGGCTGTCCTCAAAAGCATTATTAAAAAATTCCGTAATCAGTTTCATTGTATTTTTTCTTAATTCGGCATTATTCAAATGAATTTGATTCTCTGCCTCCATAATTTTCGATATTTTTTTTGATAAAACATGCGCTTTGGGAGCAATATCAAGCCAGGTATAAAATCCTTTTTGTGAATTAAAAAAACGTTCAAGAACACCTTTTTTACAAAATTTATCTGATTTGAGATTTTTATCAACCCATTGCTTGTTCATGGCAATATTAAAAAACTTGCCTTCGGTTCCTTTATAAAAATAGGTTGCAGTTTCAGTATCCGGTTTATAAAATGTCCAACAAGTACTCAGTAAAACAATATCTTCAGAACCTTTAACCGGAAATCGATATTCAAAAACAGAAAAAGATAAAATATAATAATCCTTAACATGATCTTGTGTATAATTTGCCTTTGCTACTATATTTTCGTTCAATGACAAATTTGTTTCCAAAATCCAAAAACCATCTTCAATCGTTCGGTAGCGCATTGTGCCTTTCCAAAGCGCGTTATCAGAAACAATTACTTGTTGTACCGGATTATGTTTTACAATTGGCAGCTTAATAAGTCCATCCAACATTACCTGAGGAGAATTAGACAAATAAGGCAATTCGAAAAAGCCATCTTTTAAAAGAAAAAGAAACTTCTGAATATGTTGTGTCCAATTGTTTGTGTTCATGGCGTTTATTATAGCTGTCGTGGTTGAAGATCAGCATCAAACGTAGTAAATTCGGGCAAACAAACCAAAAATTATAAGTCGGATGTTTAAAAATAATTACAGTTTTAAATAATTATTTTTTTTGTTTATGAAATTTGAAAAAACAGCAATTCGACATACAATAAATTGGCATTTCTATTTTATCAATTATCTTTGCAGAAACACAACTACAATGAATTATTTTTCTTCTGATTTTAAATTAGGAATATTAGGCGGCGGGCAATTAGGTAAAATGCTGTTGTTTGACACCCGAAAATTTGATATACAAACTTATGTTTTAGATCCGAGTGACGAAGCTCCGAGTAAAATTGCCTGTAATAAATTCTTTAAAGGCGATTTGATGGATTATGAAACGGTTTACAATTTTGGAAAACAAGTTGATGTTCTAACTTTTGAAATCGAATTGGTTAATCTTGAAGCTTTAACACAATTAGAAAACGAAGGCGTAAAAGTATATCCTTCTCCAAAAACCTTAAAAGGAATTCAGAATAAAGGAACTCAAAAAGATTTTTATACTGAAAGTAATATTCCAACGGCAGCTTATTTACGTTTTGAAAGTCCGTTGCATTTGCAAAAATCAGTTGGAAATAATGAAATTACGATTCCGTTTGTATGGAAATGTACTGAATTTGGTTATGACGGAAATGGTGTAAAAGTAATTCGCCAGATTTCTGATATGGATGATTTACCAAATGTAGAATGTATTGCAGAAACGATGGTTCCGTTTAAAAACGAATTGGCGGTAATTGTGGTAAGAAATCCATCTGGAGAAATTAAAACGTATCCGGTTGTAGAAATGGAATTTCATCCTGAAGCAAATCAGGTTGAATATGTAATTTGTCCTGCAAGAATCGATGAAAAAGTAGCCGAAAAAGCCAGAGCGATTGCTTTGAATGTTTCGGAGAAATTTAACCATGTTGGTCTTTTAGCGGTTGAAATGTTTCAAACTAACGAAGATGAAATTTTGGTTAACGAAGTTGCTCCTCGCCCACACAATTCAGGTCATTATTCTATTGAAGCAAGTTATACATCGCAATTCGAAAATCATTTACGCGCAATATTAGATCTTCCGTTAGGAAATACAGATAGTAAAGTTGCCGGAGTTATGGTAAATTTAGTTGGTGCCGAAGGTTTTTCCGGAGATGTAGTTTACGAAAACATAGAAACTATTTTAGGATGGAATGGTGTTACGCCACATATTTATGGTAAAAAACAAACACGTCCGTTCAGAAAAATGGGTCACGTTACCATCGTAAATGAAAATATGCAGGAAGCTAGACGCATTGCCGAGGAAGTTAAGAATACTATTAAAGTGATTTCACAATAATTAAAAAACTTAAAGATTGAAAAATTTAAAGATTAATGTAATAATTTTTAAATCTTTCAATCATATAATCTTTAAATACAAAACATGAGCAAAGTAGCCATTATAATGGGAAGCATTTCAGACATGCCAGTTATGCAGGATGCCATCGACATATTAAAACAATTTAATATTGAAGTTGAAGTAGATATCGTTTCGGCACATAGAACGCCGGAAAAATTATTCGATTTCAGTAAAAATGCACATACTCGCGGGATTTCGGTAATTATTGCCGGTGCGGGCGGTGCAGCACATTTACCTGGAATGGTGGCTTCGATGTCGCCGCTTCCTGTAATTGGCGTTCCTGTAAAATCAAGTAATTCTATCGATGGCTGGGATTCTGTATTATCGATTCTGCAAATGCCGGGCGGAGTTCCTGTGGCAACTGTAGCTTTAAACGGAGCCAAAAATGCCGGAATTTTAGCAGCACAAATCATCGGGAGCCATGATAAAAAAGTGCTTGAAACTATTATCTCTTATAAAGAAGAATTGAAAGCGGCGGTTAATAAAGCTGCTGAAGGTTTAAAGAAATAAAGCATTTCTCAATTCCTGCAAGGTTTTCAAAACCTTGTAGGTGTTTTAAAGTATTAATTGAACTTTATAAATCCAAATACCTACAAGGTTTTGAAAACCTTGCAGGATAAAAATACAAACAGAAAGGCTTCACATTACGCGAAGCCTTTGTTGTTCAAAAGATCTGTTATGAAATTACACTTCATCTTCAATTTCCTCCAGAACAGACTCAAATTCATATTCAGTTATATCTTCTTTATTTATCCAATTTTCTGAAGTGACAAGATTATAATTTATATCATCTTCTGTTGTCAATTGCCAAATAATACCTTCGGCTTCGGGAAACGGAATGTTATGAGATATTTGATTTTCAAACAATCTTTTGATAAGATTTCTGTCAGACAAACCATTATCCAATAATTTCAGTACGTTTTCAGCAGTTAGCTTTTGTGGTTCACCGTCCGTTGGTGTTAATGAAAAATAAACAACAGAAGCTTTCGCATTTGGGAATTTGCCATTATAAGCTTTAAAAAGCAATTGATTAATATGGAACAAAGTGCCTTGCATATCTATTTCGGGATATTCCTCACACACTTTATCAATTAACATATTGTGCGCTACTTGTTCTATTTGCCCGTCGCTTAATCTATCAGGAAATTTATATTTCAATACTATTTCGGCCGCTTCATTAGGTTCGTAATCGGAAATTGCCATTTCTAATAACTCCGGCAAACTACTTTTATCCGCAGTTGCACCATCCGGATAATTGAATTTTTCTAATAACTGAACAAAATCTTCATCAGACCAATATCCTTCTACTTCATTAACCGTATCAATTCTCTTTATTACAATTTGGTAGTTCATTCTTTTTCTGTTTTTACAATTTTTGATTAGCAATTTATAGTTCTAATCTTATTTTTTCAATTTACGCTTTTAAAAATGTCTACAGAAATAAATAACATATCTATAACACAATTTAAGAGGATTTTATGCCGAGAATCGATTTTGTTTAGATGATTACATTTTTATAAATTACTATCTTTGGAATTCAAAAATATTGACTTCAATTAATAAAAAATATTACATCATAATGAACGTTTTACTTTCAAAATTTATAACTAAACATAATACAGCACCTTTTTCGCAAATTAAAATCGAAGATTATGTTCCTGCTTTTCAGGAAGGAATTGCTTTGGCTAAAGCCGAAATTGATGCTATTGTAAATAATCCTGAAGCTCCAACATTTGAAAATACTGTTGTTGCAATGGATTTTTCGGGCGATATTTTAGATCGTCTTTCAAGTGTCTTCTTCAATTTGAATTCGGCAGAAACGAGTGACGAAATGCAAAAAATCGCTCAGGAAGTTTCGCCTTTATTATCTGAATTTGGAAATGACATTACTTTAAACGCTGCTTTATTTGCTAAAATAAAAACCGTTTATGAGCAAAAGGAAAAACTGAATTTAAGTGCAGAACAAACTACACTTTTAGACAAAAAATATAAAAGCTTCTCGAGAAACGGAGCTAATTTGCCTGAAGACAAAAAAGATCAGTTAAGAGAAATCGATAAAAAATTATCTAAATTGAGTTTACAGTTTGGTGAAAATGTTTTGGCTGAAACAAATGCTTTCGAATTGCATTTAACGAATGAAAGTGATTTAGCCGGATTGCCTGAAGGTACAATTGAGGCTGCAAGATTATTGGCAAAAAGTCAGGAAAAAGAAGGCTGGATTTTTACTTTAGACCATCCTAGTTATATTCCGTTTTTGACTTATGCGGATAATCGCGAATTGCGTAAAAAAATGGCAATCGCTTTTGGTGCAAAAGCATTTCAGAATAACGAATTCGACAATCAGGAAAATGTTCTAAAAATTGCCAAATTACGTTTTGAAAGAGCTAATTTATTAGGTTATAAAACGCATGCAAATTTTGTTCTGGAAGAAAGAATGGCTGAAAGCCCGGAGAAAGTTTTTTCTTTTTTGAATGATTTATTGGCAAAAGCAAAACCTGCAGCGCAAAAAGAATTTGCAGAATTAACTGCTTTCGCAAAAGAATTAGATGGAATCGAAAAACTGGAAAAATGGGACGGCGCTTATTATTCTGAAAAATTAAAACAACAGCTTTTTAATTTAGATGATGAAAAACTAAAACCTTATTTTCAGTTAGAAAAAGTTTTAGACGGAGCATTTACCGTTGCTAAAAAATTATACGGATTAACTTTTACGGAAGTTTTTGATATCGATAAATACCACGAAGAAGTTACAACGTATGAAGTAACCGATGCTGAAAACAATTTGGTTTCGATTTTCTATGCTGATTTCTTTCCAAGAAAAGGGAAAAGAAACGGTGCCTGGATGACTTCATTTAAATCACAATCTATAAAAGACGGCGTAAACGAAAGACCACACATTTCGAACGTTTGTAATTTTACAAAACCTACTGAAACTAAACCGTCATTATTGACTTTTAATGAAGTTACGACTTTATTTCACGAATTCGGTCACGGTTTACACGGAATGTTGGCGAATACAACGTATCCGAGTTTATCCGGAACTTCTGTTTTTTGGGATTTCGTAGAATTACCAAGTCAGATTATGGAAAACTGGTGTTACGAACCGGAAGCTTTGGCTTTGTTCGCGAATCATTATGAAACGGGAGAAATTATTCCGATTGAATATGTTCAGAAGATTAAAGAAAGTGCCAGTTTTCAGGAAGGTTTGGCAACGTTGCGCCAATTAAGTTTTGGATTATTAGATATGGCCTGGCACGGACAAGATCCAACTAATATTACTGATTTAAAAGCTTTTGAAACAGAACAATTTGCGAACACGCAATTGTATCCTGATGTAAAGGAAAATGCAATGAGTACGGCTTTTTCTCATATTTTTCAAGGTGGATATTCTTCTGGATATTATAGTTATAAATGGGCAGAAGTTCTTGATGCTGATGCTTTTGAATATTTTCAGGAAAAAGGAATTTTTAATACTGAAGTAGCAACAAAATTTAAAGAGAATGTACTTTCAAAAGGAGGAACAGAACATCCTATGATTTTGTATAAACGTTTTAGAGGTCAGGAACCTAAACCTGAAGCTTTATTGAAAAGAGCGGGATTGGTTTAGACTTCTTAGATCGTTAGATTATAATATATTTTAAAAACCGGGGTAGAAATACTTCGGTTTTTATTTACATTTGATTAAGTTGATAAATATATTTTCATCTATCTTCGCCGTTTTTTAAATATTAATCTTACAAAATAAATAAAGTGAAAAAATATTTCAAAATCTTCGTTTACCTTGTCATTATCGGATTGGTTGCAGTTGTTTCTGTAAATTGGTATGTAAAGTCTAAAACTAAAACACATATTTATAATTCGTTGAAAAAATTTCCTAAAAATGATGTCGGGATTATTTTTGGAGCTGGAATTAATGGTGATCAGCCAAGTAAATATTTAAAGGATCGTCTTGATGCCGGTATTTTATTATATAAAGCAAACCGAATCAATAAAATTCTTCTTTCAGGAGATAATGGTCGTGATGAATATGATGAATTAACGGTAATGAAAAAATATTGTTTCAACCATGGGGTTGACACGACAAAAATATTTATTGATTATGCCGGCTTTGATACTTATTCTACAATGTATCGCGCTAAACACATTTTCAACATTAAAAAAGCGACCTTAATTTCTCAGCAATATCATTTAAACCGTGCAATTTATATTGGTCAAAAACTGGGAATAAGATCGGTTGGATATTCTGCAAATTCAGGAGAATATCGAGGATACCAATATGTGACTTTTAGGGAATATCTTTCTATTTTTAAATCTTTTTTTGATGTTTTAAGAAATCGTGAACCTCATTTTTTAGGACATCCAATTGATATCAACGGAGCTTCTAATTATTCTAAAGATGATAAAAGATAATGACAAATTAAAAAGCCAGTAACTAAAAACAATTAGTACTGGCTTTTTTTCTTGAATTAGTAATTTATTTTATTTTCAATAAGTTTCTCTTATTAGTCGGTAATGCTACTATAGAATCGAATACATGACTCAATCCTCCCGGAGTTAATGAATAACCATGACAATAAAAACAAGAAGTAACTGCTTTATGATCTGTTTTGCTTGGAACTGCATTTGAGCTCTGCGACTGAAAAAAGGTTTCCATAGTACTATTTGCTAATCGTCCGGTTCCAATAGCTGCTCCCGGAGTTCCTCCATAAGGGTAAGATGAACCATCTGGCTGTGCGCCACCAAAAGTCCAGGTTGCACCTATTAGCAAATAATTTTTCCTGATGTCGTTGCCAACTAACATTTTACGTATTGCATTATTAATAGAAATTATTTCACTATTAGAATCTGCAGGTGTTTTATCTTCTCCATTTGGTATAGTATCTGAGGCAACTCCCCAGGCCATAATTCTTTTTACATCTGGCTTATATATTAATTCCGGATGTAAAGAATCTATAATGATCGTATTATTTTTAACGGTCATTCTCTGCGTATTTTTAGTTGTATCATCGGCATTAACATTAAAAAGCCAATCTGTACCGCTATCTGCTTTTACTTGTTTTATTTTATCATTAACATCTCTATACGAATATGCCGTATTTGGTGAATTTTTTTGATGTTCAAAAGTTGCCCAAATCATTTCAGGGTGTCCGGCAACACTTCCTACCACATGCGCTCCAACCAATGCCAATGTTGTTGTCGTTGATTTATTTGTTAATACCCACAACTTAGGATTTGATTTATCATACACGGGAACTTTAGCTTTAATGGTGATATAGCTGTCTGCATTTGGTAAATCTTTAGCTTCAACCCATGATGTTTTTAATTCCATTGCTAAAGCATCCGGATCTGGTGGTGTTGCCAAACCGTTCGCTTTTGCATAAGCAAGAATACTATCTCTCGCAGCTGCAGTTGTTGGAAATTGATTTCCGTTTAATTTTTTATCTTTTACACCAGTCAAAAAGTAAGCATAAACATCATTTACCATTGTTATATAATAAACTAATGATTTATTTACTGCAACTAATGCTCCACTAGAACCTGCCTGACCTTGTTCAGTATCAACTATATGTCCTTTTGAATCCAGAAAAACAGCTTTATTTCCTTGTTTAAATTCTTGCAGAATATTTTCAGGATGAACTTTGCTGTCAATGATTGCTTTAGGACTTGAGATCAATTTACCTTTTGTATCGATAAAAGAATGTAATCCATTGGCATTAGAGACAATACTTCCTACCTCAACTGATTTATTCTCAGCATTTTTAACAGCTTCGTGCTCTTTTTGAGATTCTACTTCAAATGTTCTTCCATCCTTGTCAACTATAATCGGAAGTCTATTTGGTCCTGTTTGAACAATATTACCTACCGCACTCATTATAGTATTAGGAGCATGAGGTGTCAATACGCGATTTCCGTTTTTATCTGCAGCCGAAACATTATAAAACACAGGAGATTCCATTACAGTTCCTCCACTTTTATATGCTCCGCCAGAAGCTGGTGAAGTAATCCATAAAAACATTTGCTCAGACCATTTATAAAAATCACAGTTGTTATTATGAGGAAATGTTACACTATTTGCGGGTTCAACTAGTCCGTTTTCAGTTGCTTTTCCTGATTTAAACCAGGAATTAAAATCAGTTTCTGTTACTGTACAAGATTGTTTTACATCTTGCGGCAGATATTCATATTCTGAATCTGCTTTAGCCAGAATATCATTTTTTTTACATCCTAAAAAAAGGATTATCAAAACTGCAGCAAACATAGCTATCGTTCTTATGTTTATTTTTTTCATGATTTTGTGTTGTTAATGGGTTTGTTTTTCTTTTGTTTTTTATTCTTTTGATTTAAAATATTAAACTACTTCAACATGAAAATTGACTGCTGGTTTTTCAGTCTTTTTAAATAATGAAAATAGTTTTCTGGTATTGTTATTGCCCGAAAGCAAACCGTCTCTACCGTGTATTTCTATTTCTACACTATTAACAGACGCTTTTAAGGTACTTTTTGATGTTTCTTTTAAAACAGGTAGTTTAAAAAATGCTTTTACTTCGAGATGTGTTTGGCAATTTGAACAATATTGAGAACTCCAACGGCTTAATACAGCTTCTGTACCCAAATGCTGTTTTTTTCCGTCGATCGTTGCAAATGCAGAAATCAGGAAAGAACCTCTTATTGGCGCTTTATTAATTCTCGAAACTTTAATCACTTTTGCATCATCTTCCTCTACTTTTAAAAGTCGGTTTTTAGAAAATTCATCAAGAGAACCAATACTATAAGTAATTCCTAATTGTTTTTCGATGTTAATGCAGTCTAAAGAATTATAAGTTCTTTCAATTCCGTTTTCGGTTATCTTAAAAGGATTAAGCGGAGTCTCTAAATCTAGCCATGAATTAGGTGCCATTCCGGGAGTTGGCCCTTGATTGTCGACTGTATTAGTTCCGGGATATTCAGGAAAAATTTCAAGATGATCTGTAAATCCGTGTTTTTTCTGCCAAAGCCAAAATACGCGATCTATGTTACAATGATGAAAATAAAAAATAGGATCTAATCCTGCTGTGTCATTTTCTCCCATGTCTCCATTAGCATCGGGAATAGGCGAACGATCATACGTTGGCAAATCGCAACCGCCTACTGCAAGGTGAATACTATTGTGTGGAGATTCGAGCGATACAACCGGCAGGCTGCCTTCTTCTAAATTTATATTCCATTCGGCTGCTGAAGTTGTGTTCGAAAAAACAGTAAAATTGGGAGCATTCAAACAGTCTTTAAACTTTTGATTAACGTTTGTCTCGATTCTTTTACCTTTAACAATAATGAAAGAGTTTAGCCAGTTTAAAACATTATCATTTAATATTTCTACATTTTTATTATAGTCCGGATATTTTGCATTGTGTTCTGCTGTTTTAGCACGATCTTCATCTGAACCAACTAAACCTGATAATGGATAACGAACTGTTTCATATCCTTTTGGTTTATTGTAAAGATTATTATCGCCTTGTACATTATCTACAATGTTTTTAGGAAAAACAAAAGAACGCAATGGGTTTGCGATTTTTTCTCCATCCAATTCAAAAAATTCATCTGTTAAGCAAGATGGAATTCCTTTTTCTAACGAATCTTCATTTGTTTCATCCCAATAAGGCAACATAACAGACTCACAACCTTTAATGCTTTGCAATGCTTCTTCTACTTTTAAAATGTAAATACGGTGCCAGGTTGGAAACAACACATTTCCGTGATTGCAATAACCTCCCCAATAAGCATTACTTCCCCATCCGGCACCTCTAAAAGGTTCTCCGTGGAAACCGCCTAATTTAAAAAACGAATGAGAATCTTCTGCAGGAAGTTCTTTAATTCCTTTCCAGGCACGCATTAAATTTTCTAATTCGGTTTTATTGCCGTTCTCGTACTCTCTCTGTATTTCTAATATAGATTTTCTAATTTTCAGGTTTTGGGTAGCCATAGTTATAGGTTTTAGATATTGGTATGTTTAGGTGTAAATAAATGAATTCGAAAAGATGGAAACTGAATAAGTAATGATCCTGAAATAATAAAAATCATACCGGTTACAAGCAACCATTTTTCGTTAGGAAACGAAAATCTGCCAACAAGAATAATTACTGCTCCTGTTAAACTCAAGAAGAAAGCTGAATAATTATTTGAGGCCGACTTTTTATAGATCATGAATAAATGAACCGCCAAAAAAAACATCAAAACAGGTAATAACCATCCCATATAAGGCAAACGTGCCAAACCCAGACTTCCAAACATGCTCATATAAACTGCCCAACAAACTGGGCATTTTGGAAAAAAAGCAATAAGAACGCTCAAAAACATTGATGGAATTGCTTTTAGGGTTTTTCTGGTTTTAGAAATTGGTTTCTGTTCTTTAGTTTTCTGCTCTTTAGCAGCGCAGCAACAACTTTTAGTTTGTGGAATAAGATCATTCATAGTGTTTTTGTTTTTTTGGTAAATTCTTTTTTAACTCAAATGAATTATACTATTTCAAGTTAACCGGTAACAAAAAGATCGCCCAAACCAGGCGATCTTTTATATAAAATTTTATTGAGTAGGGAATATTGCAGATTTTTATTCCTCTTTGAATTGTTTATGGAGAATTTTACTTCTTATGCCAATTCCTCTTGTAAATTTTTTACTGATGCAACTGGTACATTTTCGATATGATGTTGGTAGTATGAAAAACCTCCAATTCCGTTCCACGCATTATCGATAGCAAAATGAGCATCAAAATCAGCTAAAAAAGCACCAATTGCAGGAGGTGGAAAAGATTGAACATATTGTCCGTGTAAACTAACTAACTGAGTATATTTTCCTAATCCTGCTGAATATATTTTTCCTTTTACTTGAACAACAATATGACTATCAGGACCGTTTATAGCCTGTGTAATAACTACTGTACCTGTCACTGTATGTTGTGATGGGACAACTACTAAACTAAATTTAGCGATTGGAGCACCTGGTGTTCCAACATTTCCGATAGTGCCATTTGCTAAATAAGCACCTACTAATAAATCTGACATAACTTTTGTTTTTGGGTTTTCCTACTCATAAGGCTTTTCGGATCCGCCTCGTTTTTTTAAGTGGGTTCTGCTCCACTTGTTTGTTCATTCTTCAAACCTGAAATTTTATGACAGATTTGAAAAATAATATTGATTTTCTTTCATTTTCTATTTCAAAACTATATCAGATTCATAGACTTAAATAAAAAAATGGTATAAGGGGGAGATTCTTGGTTGTGAATGAGGTAAAAAAAGACATAAGATTATTTTATAAGAAAAAATAATTTGCATAAAAAAACCACTAACAACTTTATAGTAAGTTATTAGTGGTTTTACGTATTTTGATTATTATTTAAATCACTTTATTTCATATAAAAACAATCTGTAAAGGCTATTATTAATGAATATTTAAAACTTCTTCATGTTTAATAATGTAAGATAAAGCTTCTTTTACAACATCATTTAGGTTCAATCCTTTTTTAGAAGCCAGAAGGGCCGTTTTTTGATGGAGATCTTGTGAAACTCTTACATTGAACGAACCTTTAAAAACTTTATCAGGAGCTTTATTCAAAACTTTGCATGTTTCTAAATAATCCAGAATGCTTTCTTGAAATGCTTTCTCTAATTCTGTTACAGAAGTTCCTTCAAAGGTTACTACATCATTAATTCCCTGAATTTTTCCGAAGAAAATTTTATCTTCTGCCGAAAACTCAACTGTACCGATATATCCTTTATATTCTAAATAATTTTTCATTTTTCCAATTTTAAACATTCAATTATAATATCTAACTGATACGATTTTAATACTTTTTGTGGATGAGGCTCATGCAAACTTATAATATGCATATCTTCATTTACAAATTTTCTTCTTGATCCTCCCGTTTTTCCCTGTTCAATTTGAATATATCCAAAATAATAGAGAACTTTTAATAATTCATCCCATGTAAAATCTTTGGGTTTAGATTTCAATCTTTCAACAAGCTTATCAATTTTACTCATACAAATTTATAAATATTTCATTTGCTTTGCAACTAAAATTTAGTTGCAAGGCAAATGATCACTAAGACAAATGTAAAGATAAGAATTAGATTACGTTTATTTATTTATTTTAATAAACTTTCATTTATTTTTGAAAGTTTAAAAACTTTTGTTTACATTTGATCCATGGAATTCAAAGAAGCAAAAAATAAGTTTGTACAAACCTGGGGAGCGTTAGGTTCTCAATGGGGAATTAATAAAACCATGGCACAAATCCATGCTTTATTAATGGTCTCGAACGATGCTGTTTCGATGGAAGACATTATGGATGAATTGCAGATTTCGCGCGGAAACGCCAGCATGAATCTAAGAGCTTTAATGGATTGGGGAATTGTTTATAAAGAATACAAAGCAGGAGAAAGAAGAGAGTTTTTTACTGCCGAAAAAGATTTAGATGAATTAGCCGTAAAAATTTCAAGAGAAAGAAGCAAAAGAGAAATTAAACCTGCTCTTAAAATCTTAAAAGAAGTTTCAACTATTGAGGCAAAAGAATCTTCAGAAGAAGAAAAACACTTTGTAGATCAAACTTCTAAATTGTATGATTTTGTTTTAAAAGCAGATAATATGTTAGATAAAATGACTGAATTTAATGATAACTGGTTAGGCCGTTTGGTTTTAAAAATTATGAAGTAAATCTTCAAATTAAAAAAATTTAATTAAAACTTTCATTTTTTTCTGAAAGTTTAAAATAATCAATAAGTATGAAAACTATAAAGAACACCAATACATTCGCTCTAGCATTGCCTTTGGCAATTTTATTGACATATCCGTTCATTCAGGAAGGAGCACTTATCTTTAGTTTGTTATCAACTATAATTACAGGTTTTCTGCAATTTTCTATAGGAGTAAAAATGTTGGTTGATAGTCCAAAAAATAAAGATCTTCAAAAATATATGGCGGGAGTTGTATTATTTTTCATTTTATGGCTTACTAGTTTTGAGATAAATTATAACGATCTATTATCTTATGCATGGTTTGCAATGCCACCAATACTCGCAATCTATCTTACTTTAATAATTCACAAAATTCCATAGCTATGAATCTCAACATAATAGGATATTTTATCTACCTCGCAATTACGATTTTCATTATTCTAAAGGTTGGAAAAATCTGTTACAAAAACGGAAACATTTACGTCGCAGAACTAATTCCGAATCATGCTGATATATGTCAAAAAATTAATCAGGTTTTACTTTTAGGTTATTATCTGTTAAACATTGGTTATTGTGCGATGACTTTAATTTCCTGGAAAAAAATTAATTCGTCTACTCAGCTAATTGAAACAATTGGTATAAAAACTGCCATCATCATATTCATTATATCAATATTGCATTATCTCAACATTATTATTCTAACCAAATACATTCATAAATTAATTCAATAACATTTTAAATTTAAATATCATGGAAACTACAAAAATCCTAATCGGTTACGGCATCTATTTACCAATCGCTTTATTCCTTACTTATTATGTTTCTAAAACACTTTTCAAAAACGGAAAAATATTTATGCTGGACATTTTTAAAGGCCGTGAAGATATTGCAGAGGCAACCAACAAACTTTTTGAAACCGGATTTTATTTGTTAAACATTGGTTTCGCCTTAATGATTTTACAAATGCAATTAAGCGATAACAGTTATCAGGAATTAATTGAAAGGCTAAGCTATAAAATTGGAGGATTTTCTATTTATCTTGGTATAATGTTGTTCTTCAACTTGTATTTCTTCTTTAGAGGAAAAAGAAAAGCTAAAGAAGCTCAAAGAGAAGAAAGATTGGTTTTTAAAGCATAACTGATAAACGAAACCTAACAGGTTTTAAAAACCTGTTAGGTTTAAAGAAAACCTTAAATCATAAAAAATGACACATCAGGAAATACTCAAAAAAGTGCAATGGAAAGATTTGAAAACGCTTAGCTTTAAAGAAATGCTAATTGAAAACAACTTGACAATTCCGTGGTTTTTAATTTCTATGACGCTTGCTTATTTTGGCTATTATTTAGCAGCGATTCCTTTTTCAGCTTTTTTCTTTCTGGCCGGATTAAGACAAGTACATAATGGTTTTCATAATTCATTGGGAACAAACAAATTTTTAACCTGGTTTACTCTTTATTCAAATAGTATTTTATTGATGGTTTCAATTCATGCAGTTAAATTCAATCACATAAGACATCATAAATATTGTTTGTCTGATGAAGATTACGAAGGAAAATCAGCAAAAATGACCTGGTACGGAGCTATTCTTTATGGGCCAATTCACATGTTCTTGATTCACAAAGTAACTTTGCAGAAAGGAAATAGAAATTATATCAAAAACGTAATATTAGAACTTTTTTCTATTACAGTTGTAACCTTTATAATTTTCTATTTTCAAATTCATTTTCTAATCTATCATTTTATTATAATGGTCTTCGCTGAATTTTTAATGGCTTTCTTTGCTGTTTGGACTGTGCATCATGATACCGAAGATTCTCCGGAATTTGCCAGAACACAGCGAGAAGGCTGGAAAAATAAAATTACATTCAGCATGTTTTATCATTTAGAGCATCATTTATTTCCAGCTGTTCCAACAATTAAATTACCGGAATTGGCAAAAAGAATTGATAATGTGTTTCCCAATATTGAAAAAAAACAAACTTTTTAATTGTAAAATAATAGGTTGCCAATAATTCGTGGCAAAAAATCTACACCCAATGAAAAAACTCATAATCGCCGCCGGAACTGGTTTTCTAGGAGAAGTTTTAGTCAACCATTTCAAAGATAAATTTGAAGAAATTGTAATTCTGACCCGAGGAAATTCAAAAACAATTGACGGAATTAAATATGTAAACTGGAATGCCAGAACTTTTTCCGGATGGGAAAATGAATTAGAAAATGCAACCGTTTTAATTAATCTCGCAGGAAAATCTGTTGATTGTCGTTATACAAAAGAAAACAAAAAAGAAATTTTATGGTCCCGAATCAAAAGCACTAAGATTTTAAATGAAGCCGTTTTGAATTGCCAAAATCCACCAAAACATTGGCTGAATTCATCAACTTCAACAATTTATAGATTTTCATTAAACAAACAAATGAATGAAATCGACGGCGAAATTGGAAATGATTTTTCTATAAATGTCGCTTTATCTTGGGAAAAAGCATTCTTTAAAACCGAAACCCCAAATACCTTAAAAACAGCTTTGCGAACTTCAATTGTTTTGGGCAAAAATGGGGGTGCTTTTATTCCGTTAAAAACTTTGGCAAAAATTGGTTTTGGAGGAAAACAAGGAAAAGGAAATCAATTTATAAGCTGGATTCATGAAGAAGATTTTGCAAATGCAGTTGATTTTATAATTCAAAAAGAAATTACCGGAATTATAAATGTGGTTTCTCCTGAACCAATTCGCAATGCTGATTTTATGCAAAAACTTCGAAAGGCAGTTGGTTTCCCTTTCGGAATTCCGATGAATACTTTTCTTCTAAAAATTGGATCTTTCTTTATTCGAACAGAACCTGAATTGGTTTTAAAAAGTAGAAATGTGATTCCGAAACGACTTTTAGAAAACGGGTTTCAATTTAAGTTTGGGGATATTGATGCCACTTTTAAAAATTTATTAAACAAATGAATTGGACTTTTACGGGTAGACATTGGACTTTCACACTATTATGCGGACCAATTATTTTTGCAGTAATAAATGGCTTTGACACCAATTGGAGTTCAAATAATTATTTTGATTTTTTTCAACTCTATCCGTTTATGATCTTCATCGGATTTCTCTTTTCCCTGCCAACTTATGTTTTTTACATTCTTCTTCTTACCCATTTTAAGCACAAAAAGATAAAAATGCTTAATGAAAAAATAGCTCTAATTATAATTGTAATGATTGGAGTTTTTATAACAACAGCACTTATAAATGGAACTGTATGGCTTGACCTTGCCATATCTTATTCAATCTCATCAATTATAACAGGATTATTTTTTACACAATATTTTAAAGATGAAACAGAATCATGACAACAATAAACTTAACAACTAAAATAAAAGCACCGAAACAAATCGTTTTTGATGCATCACGAAATATCGATATTCACCAACAATCTGCAAGTCCTACAAAAGAAAAAGCAATAGCCGGCGTAACATCAGGTTTGATCAATCTAAACGAAACGGTAACCTGGCGCGGAAAACATTTTGGTTTTTATCTCACACACAAAACCCGAATTCCCGTAATGAATCTCTACGATTATTTTGTAGATGAAATGGAAGAAGGAAAATTCAAATCTTTCAGACATGAACATATTTTTGAGGAACAAAATGGCGTAACTATCATGAAAGATGTATTGCAATATGAAACTCCGTTTGGAATATTCGGAGAACTTTTTGATATTTTATTTTTAGAAAAACATATGACTCAGTTTCTTTTGGAAAGAAATAAGGTTTTGAAAGAAGTCTCAGAAGCAGACTTTAAAAGATTTACTCTTCCTTAATATTAATAATTTTAGCCTGAGTATTTTGCTTTCTTTTTTATAAAACATCGGAAACATTAAAAAGACAGAAAAAACATTAATTGCAAGATGTGCTGTATAAATAAAGAAATTCATTGGAATCCAGATCGTGTAAATTAAAGTGGCAAAAACGGCCGTTACAACCAACATGAAATTCTGATAAACGCGTACACGTGATTCTTCTACAGAAAATATTCCAACAAGCAATCTATTAAAAAGATCTACAAAAATAACAGAAAAACCACAAACAAAAATGGACATAAAAAGGTAAGATCCTATAATTAGAGGCCAAATAAAACCCAGAAAAATCATCCATCCGAAAAAAAATAATGTAAACTGTAGCGCTGTAAATTTAAACCCAAGAAAAGTAATTTCTTTATCCATGTTATTTTTATTTATTTTTCAAATATAACATTTAAAAGTAAAAGTATTACAAAAAAACAATCATTAGCCACCAAAATATCGGAACGCTTTCTACACAAAAAGAAGTATAATATTTAGATCGGTTTGTGTTGGCAAACAAAATAAACAACATTAAAGTCACAACCATTATCAGGTTGATAATAAGATCATGAAGTGTAAAAGATAAAATTCCTAAAACCCAAAACGGAACTAAAAGTGAAAATCCTAAAATCTTAGTACGCTTTACACCTATCGTTTGTGGAACAGTTTGCAAATGCGGATCGTCATTGGCCAAGTCCAAAATTTCAAAAACCAAAATCAACACAAATACCAAAACAAAACGCTGAATACATTTTATGAAAAAGTTACCTGTAAACGGGATTTCGGCATTTATATAAGGTAAAACTAACGTTGCTCCTACCCAACAAAGTGCTACAATGTAGATTTTTACTCCTGCCCAGTTTCGGGCATTTTTTCTGTTTGGGAAAAACGGTAAAGTATAAAGCGCCGTTATCGCAAAAATTACAACTGATACAATCTGCGTAATTCTTTTGAGATGGAAAAAATAATAACCAACTAAAATTACCGAAATGAAACTCAAAACAGCAATAATTTTTAATTGAATGCCAACTGGTTTTCTTTTCACCCGAACCAAAGCATCATATTTTACAAAATTATATCCTACAATTGTTCCGAAAAAAACAAACAAAGCCATTGACTCATCATACTGAATATGAAAGAAATGAAAAGTAATCCGAACCAAAGCATAACACGATAAAGCCACGTGAATACTGCTGTTTAAATAAAAATCTAATATTTGTTTTAGAAGTTTCATGCCTCAAATCTAATCAATTGGTAACAAATCAACTCTTTAGTTATAAATTTCATAAAAATTGAAGTTAAAAATACCCATTAAATTATTAATAATACTTAATTTTGCGCCACAAAAAAACAACACATTTACTATAAAATGTAATAAACCCTGTGTAGACTTGATTAATTGAAGATTACACTTTGCTAATTACATTACTTTAAAAAATAGATAGCTACAAATGAGAACAGATGCTTTTGCTTTAAGACACATTGGCCCAAGAGAAACAGATCTTCAACACATGTTACAAACAATTGGTGTTGAATCTATTGAACAACTTGTTTATGAAACCCTTCCAGACGATATTCGTTTAAAAGCGCCTTTGAATTTAGATCCTGCAATGACAGAGTACGAATTCGCAAATCATATTCAGGAATTAGGAAAGAAAAATAAAGTATTCAAATCGTATATTGGTTTGGGTTATCATCCAACTATCGTTCCGGCTCCAATTCAAAGAAATATCTTCGAAAACCCGGGATGGTATACAGCTTACACGCCTTACCAGGCAGAAATTGCACAAGGTCGTCTTGAAGCTATTTTAAATTTTCAGACTACAGTTATCGAATTAACGGGAATGGAAATTGCAAATGCTTCTTTACTTGATGAAGGAACTGCTGCTGCCGAAGCAATGGCTTTATTATTTGATGTTCGTACAAGAGATCAAAAGAAAAACAATACACACAAATTCTTCGTTTCTGAAGAAATCTTACCACAAACTTTATCTGTACTTCAAACACGTTCGACTCCTATTGGAATTGAATTAGTTGTTGGAAATCACGAAACATTTGATTTTTCAAATGAGTTTTTTGGAGCTATTTTACAATACCCAGGAAAATACGGTCAGGTAAATGATTACAGCGCTTTTGTCGCTAAAGCAAAAGAAAACGAAATCAAAGTTGCCTTTGCTGCTGATATTTTATCACTTGCTGCTTTAACTTCTCCGGGAGAAATGGGAGCTGCAGTAGTGGTTGGGACTTCACAACGTTTTGGTGTACCAATGGGTTACGGTGGACCTCACGCTGCATTTTTTGCAACTAAAGACGAATACAAAAGATCTATGCCAGGTCGTATTATCGGAGTTTCTATTGATGTAAATGGAAACCGTGCTTTACGTATGGCTTTAGGAACTCGTGAGCAACACATTAAACGTGAAAAAGCAACTTCAAATATTTGTACCGCTCAGGTTTTATTAGCGGTTATGGCCGGAATGTATGCGGTTTACCACGGACCAAAAGGGTTACAATATATTGCAAACAAAGTTCACGCATCGGCGGTTACTACTGCTGAAGCTTTAAATAAACTAGGAGTTTTTCAAACTAACACAGCTTTCTTTGATACTATTTTGGTAAAAGCAGATGCACAAAAAGTAAAAGCTGTAGCGGAGAAAAACGAAGTAAACTTCTTTTATCCTGATGCTGACTCTGTTTCGATTTCATTAAACGAAACCACTTCAATTAACGACATCAACCAAATTATTGCCATTTTTGCTGAAGCTTTAGGAAAAGAAACTGTTACGGTTTCTGAATTAACTGATGCTAGTCAATTACCTGCTTCATTAGAAAGAACTTCATCTTTCTTAACACATGATGTTTTCAACAATCATCATTCAGAAAGTCAGATCATGCGTTACATCAAAAAATTAGAACGTAAAGATTTATCGTTGAATCATTCGATGATTTCATTAGGTTCTTGTACGATGAAATTAAACGCTGCTTCTGAAATGTTGCCTTTATCAATGCCAAACTGGAACAGCATTCACCCATTTGCACCAGTAGAACAAGCTGAAGGTTACATCACGATGCTTAAAAAATTAGAGCAACAATTAAATGTAATTACCGGATTTGCCGGAACAACATTACAACCAAACTCTGGAGCTCAGGGAGAATATGCTGGTTTAATGGCGATTCGTGCTTACCATTTGTCAAGAAACGAAAGTCACCGTAATGTATGTTTGATTCCTTCATCAGCTCACGGAACAAATCCTGCTTCTGCAGCGATGGCCGGAATGAAAATCATTGTTACTAAAACTACTCCGGAAGGAAATATTGACGTAGAAGATTTAAGAGAAAAAGCAATTGAACACAAAGATGATTTGTCTTGTTTGATGGTAACGTATCCTTCTACTCACGGAGTTTTCGAATCTTCAATTATTGAAATCACAAAATTAATCCACGATAATGGTGGATTAGTATATATGGACGGTGCAAACATGAACGCGCAAGTTGGATTAACAAATCCTGCTACAATTGGTGCTGACGTTTGTCACTTAAACTTACACAAAACATTCGCTATTCCTCACGGTGGTGGCGGACCTGGAGTTGGACCAATCTGTGTGAACGAAAAATTAGTTCCGTTTTTACCAACAAACCCAATCCTTAAAGTAGGTGGTGAACAAGCTATTACAGCAATTTCATCCGCACCTTACGGATCTGCTTTGGTATGTTTAATTTCTTATGGTTACATCACAATGATGGGTGCTGAAGGATTAAAAAGTGCTACAGAACATGCTATTTTGAATGCTAACTATATGAAATCTCGTTTCGAAGGTCACTATCCAATTCTTTATACAGGAGAATGTGGAAGAGCAGCTCACGAAATGATTTTAGATTGTCGTTCATTTAAAGAAAACGGAATTGAAGTTGGTGATATCGCAAAACGTTTGATGGATTACGGTTTCCACGCTCCAACGGTTTCTTTCCCTGTAGCAGGAACTTTAATGATTGAACCAACTGAATCTGAAGATTTAGCAGAATTAGATCGTTTCTGTGATGCTCTTATCTCAATCAGAAAAGAGATCGAAACTGCAACTGCCGATGATAAAAACAATGTATTGAAAAATGCACCTCATACATTAGCAATGTTAACTACAGATTCTTGGGATTTCCCTTATACTAGAGAAAAAGCGGCTTATCCATTAGAATACATTGCTGACAATAAATTCTGGCCATCAGTTCGTCGTGTAGATGATGCTTATGGTGACAGAAATTTAGTTTGCAGCTGTGCTCCTATTGAAGCTTACATGGAAAACTAAGAAATTTTAGTTTAAACATATTAATATCCAAACCCGACAAGTTTTTAAAACCTGTCGGGTTTTCTATTTTAATTGTTTTTTGTTTCAGGTTTCAAGTTTCGGGTTAAGTTAAAACTGAAACTTGAAACTTGAAACTTTTTAAAATTTTATTAATCTCTCCATAAAAAAAAGATAATCTTAACTTAACCTCAAACGTTTGAAATCTCGGTAAAATTCAAAATTCATTAAAAAATAAACAATATATCCTTCAAAAAATTATTATTTCATAATTATATGCATGCATAGTATTTTTTATGATAGTTATCATATTTTTATTTATAATTTAGCCCTAAATTTATTGGATAATCGAGGAATAATGAAAATAAAAATAATAGGTATAGGAAGTTACATTCCTAATAAAGAAGTTAAGAACACTGACTTCGACAAACATGTTTTTTTGAATGAAGACGGAACTCCTTTTGGCTATCCGAATGAAGTTGTTATTAAGAAATTCAAGGGTATCACCGGAATTGAAAATCGTCGTTATGCTGAAACTCAACACACAGCTTCTGATTTAGCCTTTTTTGCTGCTGAAAAAGCAATCGCAAATGCCGGAATTGACAGCGAAACTTTAGACTATATTATTTTTGCCCACAACTTTGGAGATGTAAAATCAGGAACAAATCAAACTGATATTTTACCAAGTCTGGCAACACGTGTTAAAAATAAATTGAATATCAAAAATCCTAAATGTGTCGCTTATGACATTCTTTTTGGATGCCCGGGATGGATTGAAGGCGTTTTGCAAGCCAACGCATTTATCAAATCCGGAATGGCAAAAAGAGTTTTAGTTATTGGAGCTGAAACTTTATCAAGAGTTGTAGACGATCACGATCGCGATTCTATGATTTATTCTGATGGCGCGGGAGCATCAATCTTAGAAGCTTCAGAAGATGAAGCAGGTTTATTATCCTATGAAAGTGCTACTTATGCAACAGACGAAGCTAATTATCTTTACTTCGGAAAATCATATAATCCAGATTTAGATCCGGATATTAAATACATTAAAATGTACGGTCGTAAAATTTACGAGTTTGCATTAAGTCAGGTTCCTTTAGCAATGAAAAATTGTTTGGACAAAAGCGGAATTGGAATTGATGAAGTTAAAAAAATCCTGATTCACCAGGCCAATGAAAAAATGGACGAAGCAATTGTTGAGCGTTTTTATAAATTATACGATAAAAGTGCCCCTAAAGACATTATGCCAATGAGTATTCATGATTTAGGAAACAGCAGTGTTGCAACAGTTCCAACTTTATACGATTTAATTCTACAAGGAAAAATCGAAAACCACGAAATTAACAAAGGCGATGTTATCATTTTTGCTTCAGTTGGGGCAGGAATGAATGTTAATGCATTTGTATACCGATATTAGTTTTCAGTCGCAGTCACAGTTTTCAGCTGATGAACACTGTGACTGTAAACTGAGACTAAATACTTAAAACTTAAAAAAGTCCGCATTTTAGAATGCGGACTTTTTAGTATATTTGCGACCTAATTAAAATCAAGAACGATAGCTTGTTTCGTTCCTCGCAATGACTATGTACGAAAAAACGTTTCCAAATAAAAGATTCAAACTTACTTTAGAGTTTTTACAAAAGCACGTTAGCAAATCAGAAACTATCTTTGATTTTGGTGTGCCAAATCCATTCTCAAAAATAATGGAAGAAAATGGGTATACCGTAAAAAACACAAAAGGTGAAGATTTAGACAACGATCAAACGGCGCTACAAACAGAACAATATACCGTTTTCACAGCATTTGAAATTTTCGAACACTTATTAAATCCGTACACCATTTTAGAAAACGTAAAATGTGATAAATTGTTAATTTCAATTCCGTTACGTTTATGGTTTTCACCAGCATATCGTTCTAAAACAGATATGTGGGACAGACATTATCATGAATTTGAAGACTGGCAATTAGACTGGCTTTTAGAAAAAACAGGCTGGAAAATAATCGACCGTCAAAAATTTACACATCCGGTAAAAAAGTTTGGTTTTAGACCACTTTTAAGATATTTCACACCGCGATATTATATTGTTGTGGCTGAAAAAATCAAGATCTAAGATTTTCGATTAACGATTTTTGATTTTTGATTTTTAGATGACTTTCACACAATCTAAAATCTGAAATCTGAAATCTAAAATTTTTTAAATGAAGTATTACATCGTCATTCCTGCTCACAATGAACAAGATTTAATTGGTTTAACTTTAGAATCTTTAGTTTCTCAAACTGTTTTACCTTCAAAAGTTGTTGTTGTAAATGATAATTCTACAGATAAAACAGAAGAAATTGTACTGGGTTTTGCAAAGGAAAATCCGTTTATTTCTGTTATAAACAAAACTTCAGATGCGATTCATATGCCGGGAAGCAAAGTAATTCAGGCTTTTCAAAAAGGCTTTGAAACGCTCGATTCTGATTATGATATTATTGTAAAAATAGATGGAGATTTAATTTTTCCTCCAAATTATTTCGAAACTATAATCAAACATTTCGAATCTGATTCAAGAATTGGAATGGCCGGAGGATTTTGCTACATCGAAAAAAATGGCGATTGGGTTTTAGAAAACCTAACCGATAAAGATCACATACGCGGCGCTTTAAAAGCGTATCGAAAAGCAACTTTTCAGCAAATTGGAGGCCTAAAACCTGCAATGGGTTGGGACACCGTAGATGAATTACTTTGTAAATATTACGATTGGAAAATCGTTACCGATGAATCTTTACATGTAAAACATCTAAAACCAACAGGTGCCAATTACAACAAAACGGCACGTTATAAACAAGGTGAAGCCTTTTTTACTTTAGGATACGGTTTCTGGATTACAGCAATTGCATCGGCTAAATTGTCGATGATGAAGAAAAAACCTTTTCTCTTTTTTGATTATATCAGAGGGTTTTTGAAAGCTAAAAAAGCTAAAACTCCTTTATTAGTTACCCCCGAACAAGCTAAATTTATTAGAAATTACCGTTTACAAAAAATGAAACAAAAGTTAATTTGATTAGTAAAACAACCGAATTACCTGAACTCATTGCCCAAAACTCGTAACTTCTTTTTACCTTAGCCAATATTTGTAAAACTTATGATGCTAATTCGTTACTTATCTCAGATAGGAAGATATTTTTTAATGCTAAAAGAAATTTTTAATAAACAGACAAAATGGTCTGTTATGAGAAATTTAATTTTTAAAGAAATTGATGACCTAATAATCGATTCACTTGGTATCGTTTGTTTTATCTCTTTCTTCGTAGGAGGAGTTGTTGCCATTCAGACCGCTTTAAACTTAACAAATCCATTAATTCCAAAATATTTAATTGGTTTCGCTACACGTCAATCCGTGATTTTAGAATTTGCCCCAACATTTATTTCGGTGATTATGGCCGGAAAAATGGGATCATTTATCACTTCAAGTATTGGTACAATGCGTGTTACAGAGCAAATCGACGCTTTAGAAGTTATGGGTGTAAACTCATTAAACTACTTAGTGTTTCCTAAAATAATCGCTTTACTATTATATCCTTTTGTTATTGGTATCAGTATGTTTCTAGGAATTTTTGGAGGATGGCTTGCAGGTGTTTATGGAGGATTTACAACAAGTGCCGCTTTTATTGACGGAGCTCAAATGGAATTTATTCCGTTTCATATTGTTTATGCCTTCATCAAAACTTTAATTTTTGCAATGTTATTGGCAACAATCCCATCTTTTCATGGTTATTATATGAAAGGTGGAGCTCTTGAAGTTGGTAAAGCCAGTACTGTTTCATTTGTTTGGACATCGGTTTGTATCATTCTTTTTAATTATATACTAACACAATTGTTACTAGGATCATGATAGAAGTAAAAAATTTAGAAAAATCATTTGGAGATAGTAGAGTTCTGAAAGGGGTTTCGACAGTTTTTGAAACTGGAAAAACCAACCTGATCATTGGACAAAGTGGATCCGGAAAAACAGTTTTATTAAAAAGTTTACTAGGGATTCATACGCCTGATGCAGGAACGATTGAGTTTGACGGACGTGTTTATGCTGATTTAGACCCAGATGAAAAAAGAGAATTAAGAACTGAAATTGGAATGGTTTTTCAAGGAAGTGCTTTATTTGATTCAATGACTGTAGCCGAAAACGTAGCTTTTCCTTTAAGAATGTTTACGAATGACAACAAAGCTAAAATTAAAGAGCGTGTTGATTTCGTTTTAGAAAGAGTTAATTTAGTTGATGCTCACAAAAAATTACCTTCAGAGATTTCGGGAGGTATGCAAAAACGTGTGGCGATTGCCCGCGCGATTGTAAATAATCCAAAGTATTTGTTTTGCGATGAGCCCAATTCAGGTTTAGACCCGAACACTTCGACTTTGATTGACAATCTGATTCAGGAAATTACTAAAGAATATAATATTACAACTGTGATTAATACGCACGATATGAACTCGGTAATGGAAATTGGCGAGAATATCGTATTCTTAAAAAAAGGATTAAAAGCGTGGCAGGGAACTAAAGAAGAAATCTTTAGAACAGACAACAAAGATATTGTCAAATTTGTGTACTCTTCAAACTTGTTTAAAAAAGTAAGAGAAGCTTATTTGAGAGAAGGTTAAACTTCTTTAAATTTCAAAATAAAAAACTCCAAATTCCAATTTTATAAGATTGAAATTTGGAGTTTTTTATTGGTATTTTATTATTTACATTTATTTATATTCCTTAGAAAATCCAAGTCCAATTGACAATCCAAATCCTATATAACTGTTTTTAGAAATGTTACCAAAAATCTTTGCGCCAATACTCGGTATTAAAGCATTGTAAATTAATTTAGATCGTTTTTTCTTGTAAAACCATTTATAACTAGCCTCAAAAGGAACGCCGTAAAAGGTTTCATATTTTTGATTAAAGCCATAAGTTTCTGCTTCCTCATCAATAAACCTTCTCTTTGAATCCAGATTATTACAACTTATTCCGGCAGAAACACTAAAAGAACGTCTTTCAGACATCCATCTTCTACCATATAATAAAGCGTATTCAGAATTATCTTCGGATTTATAATAGGTTGGAAACGGAAAAAAAGGATTAATTTCATTTGAGATATATCCAGTTGCATTAGCATATCTTAAACTAAAAAGACTCTTTTTATATTGATAATTTAGTTCGACGCCACCGGAAAAACCAACATGGTCCATAGCTGAAAAACCTCCAAAAAGCTCTGCATAAATAATGGGATTGGTTTTTTCTTTTGATTCAACATCATTTGTTTGTTGCCCGTAGATTGAAGTGGAAAGCGTTAAAACAAAAATAATCTTAAGTAGTTTTTTTATCATAATCAATTTAATAGCAGTTTATAAAGGTTTAATATTTTTTAAATATAAGATAAATTCTACATCATAAATTGATAAAACTAAGTCTTTACAAAAAACTAATATATAGAAGAGAAAAATTCCAATAAAAAAATCCAAATTTCAACCGAATGAATGTTGGAATTTGGATTTTTTTATTGGAATTTAATTAATGATTCCCGGGTAAAAGCTCGACTTCAGCATTTGGATTAAAAAGATAAGTTCTGCCTGAGCTAATTTCTATACATTCAAAACGTTTAGTTCTTACGGCTAATTTTTTGAATATTTTTCCATTTTTGATCCTGAAAACACTTCCGTACGGAATCTCAAAAATGTAATTTTTATCGTTTTCTTTGTCGTATTGCTTCAAAGCCAAAGACAAAGTCGTATCAGTATCACTACTTGCCGTGGGATTCTTAAAATGCCTCGCTAATAACGGCAATAACTGTCCCGGAAATATTTCCGGACGAATAAAAGGAACCATTAAACGCTGAAATGAAAATTTCCATTCATCTCCGTGCGGTTTTATATTTCTGCCAAATTTT
The DNA here is from genome assembly GCF_009707955.1 of Flavobacterium sp. LC2016-13. Taxonomy (GTDB): domain Bacteria; phylum Bacteroidota; class Bacteroidia; order Flavobacteriales; family Flavobacteriaceae; genus Flavobacterium. The sequence continues at coordinate 199,452 of NZ_WMDQ01000006.1, forward strand.
TCGAACGCAACCAAATGTGCGATTTCATGAATAAGCGTAATTAAAAAACGATATTTATTTAAACTCGAATTTACTGTAATTTCATGTTTTCCGGTATGCCCTCTTCTATAATCGCCATGACGCGTCTGACGCTCATTAACAATTTTAAGATGCACCTGATTTGCAACAATCAAATCAAAAGCAGGCTTTACAGCATGTTCCGGTAAATATTTAGCTAAAGTTTCGTTCAAAGGAGTGCTATTTAATTAATTCAAAAAATAAAAACCATTTATAAATTTAAATATTTAAGGTAATTACTATTTACATCTTTTTTAATTTCTCCATTTGCATCAAAAAAAACATTTCTATTCGCTTGTCTTTTTGTAACATCTGTTTCCATATACTTTAATTTATTTTCCTGATAATCTAAAGCACGTGCTTTTTGAATATATTCTAAACTGCTTTTATAATTATGTAAAAGTTCAAAACTCGAAGCAATATTTACATAGCAAGCCCACATAGCTGCTTTCTGGCCTTTATCATTTGCATCTAATTGTTTGGCGTATGTATCCATTTTTAAAATAAAATCACATAAATTTTTTTTCTTGTCTTGAAAATTATTGTAATTAATTAAATCTCCCTCATCGTGAAAAGCTTTTGAATTATCTGTAATTACCAAATTATTATTCTTGACAAATTCAGCATTGCTATTTAAAAGTTCCTCATCTATTTTAGGCGTAGATTTGCCCTTACACCAACTTTCAATAACATCTACATCTTGATTTAATTTGACAAAGAACGGATTTTTATCTTCTTTAGAAATTCTGGAAAAATAATAACTATCCATATAAAATGGAACACCAATCCAAGACATCAGTCGAATCCTCATATTTTTCTGAATATGATTTATAAGGTCGTTATAAATTAAATTTTTATCAAGATTTGCAGCTAGATAATTTACCGCTTCTGGCTTTGTTTTAAAATTAGCCTGATAACCTTCAGAACTTCCAGAACCAAGTTTTTGTTCTTTAACTTTAAAAGTTTTTTCCATGATTACATTGTCGTTCACACTATTTCTTAATTTATAAACAACATCATACTTATAATATGTTTCATAAGAATATGGTGTATCACTATTGCTCACAGTTATTAACCCTTCATAAGCAACGTTATTAATATAAATATCAATTATAAGATTGTCTTCTGCTTTTAACTGTTGGCTTCTGTAATTTAAATCAACAATCGATGAAATTTGAGTTCCTTTATAATTCACCTCTGTTACTGTTCCGGCAAGAGGCCTGATTAAATATTCTTCTTTAAAAAATTCATTATAAGAAAGTCGATCACGTGTCCCTTTTTTTTCTCCATCAACTAATATTGCTATTGGACTGTCCGAAAGATTCATTTTAACGCCATAAGTTTTATAACCTGCAGGAATATAACTTTCTGGAAAAACAAAATTATAAAAGCTTAAAGTTTCTGATTTATAAGATTGAGCAGAAAGCTTTTGATTTAAAAAGACAGTAAAAAGTGCAACTACAAGAATTAAAATTCTTTTTTTCATAAATTTTGGTTGATTAATTTGGGGATTAGTTATAAGAATAATTTAAGGATTAGTAGATGAAACTTCGAGAACTTTTCCATTAAAATATTTATTTCCGTTAAGAGTAAAATCGTAAATATAAGTTGCCATTCCTTCAGCAGAAATTGGCGCCTGATATCCGGGGAAAGCTTCATTTAACATTTCTGTTTGAACTGATCCTAATGCTAAAACATTAAACGAGATTCCTTTTTCTTTATATTCTTCTGCCAATAATTCACTTAATGTTATCACAGCACCTTTACTGGAACTATACGCTGCTAAACCCGCGAATTTAAGACTTCCGCGAACACCGCCAATCGAACTAATGGTTACAACATGGCTTCCTTTTTGAAGATACGGCAAACAAATTCTGGTAAGGTTTGCCACAGCAAAAACATTCACTTTATAAATACTTTCAAAATCAGTTTGTGTTGTTTCTGCAAAAGGCTTTAATAATAAAGCGCCGGCATTATGCACTACGGCATCTACTTTTTTCCAGGTCGATGATAAAAAATCATCTACAACCTGCAAAGCACTTTCATCTGCCAAATCAACAGAAAGGCAAGTTACATTTTGATGTTCTATAAGGGTTTGTGGAGTTTTTCTTGAAATGGCCAAAACCTGATGACCTGCATTAGCAAATTGCAAAGCCAATTCGTAACCAATTCCTCTGCTTGTACCTGTAATAATAATATTTTTCATGAAGCAAAAATAAGCAAATCCAATAAAACGAACTGTTATTATTTCATTGTAATTTCTTCTGTTGGCGAAGTTGAGATTTGAGTTATTGCTGGTAAAAATTCCTGTATAAAAGAAGTCATGTGCGGAATATCCATCACTTTAAATTCATCTGAAACATGGTGGTAGAATTCAAAATTTTCAAAATCAAAAGTACTTATCGACTGGCAGGGTTTTTTGAAGGCTTCATAAAAAGAATAATTATCTGATCTGTAGAATAATTTATATTCGGCTTCTTTCGGCAAAAAACCAATCGTGTTTTTACCTGTATATTGATTTATTTTTTCGGCCATATTCGATTTATCAAAACCTGTAATGTAGGCTAAATAATCGCGTTTCATTGGTACGCCAATCATTTCGATATTTAATTGTGCGTATAAATTAAAATCTTGTTTTTTAAGTTTCTGAACCAAACTTTTAGAACCTAGCAAACCTTTTTCTTCTCCGGCAAAAAACACCACAAGAATACTGCGTTTATTCGATTTTGTTTGAGTAAAATATTTTGCCATTTGAGCCACAGCCGTTACTCCAGAAGCATCGTCGTTCGCCCCATTATTGATAAGATCACCTTGTTTATCTTTCAATAAACCAATATGATCGTAATGTGCGCTTAAAACCACAAACTCTTTTTTAAGTTCAGGATCTGTACCTTCAATAACGCCAACAATATTAAATGCGGGGGCTTTAAAATTGGTTAGTGTATCGCGATAGGTTTTAAAATAAGGTTTTACATTATTCTTTTTTAGAAAATCTTCTAAAAATACCGCTGCTTTTTCGATACCTCTTGTTCCGGTTTCGCGTCCTTCTAATTCATCCGAAGAAAGGTATTTTAAGAAATCTGAAACTTCTGATTCTTCAACTTTATAGACAATTTCAACAGGTTTTGAATCTGATTTTGACGCTTTATCAGTTGTTGCAGACGGATTTGATTTACATCCTAATAAAACAAATGGAAGTACAAGAAAGTAGATTTTTTTCATGAATGAAGCTTTTATGAACTTCAGAATTCAAATTTCTAAAGTTGATGGTTAAAATATTTTTTATAGACTTTAAACACCTGAACGCTTCCTAAAACAATGAAAAATAACGGAACAAAAACAGGCATTATATACTTTGAAAATTGGTTTGTTTTCTCAAAAACATTCTCTAAAATTACAATCAAACTAAACATTCCTAAAAAAACACCTATCAAAGTTCCTGCAATATAATAATATTTTAACTCTTTTTCTATTGTAATACACTTTGCTTTAAGTAAATATAAATTCCAACTCGTCCAAAAAGGAACTTGCAAAAAATTTAAACAGTTTAAAATTACGCCAATTACAAAAGGCGAATACATTAAATATTTATGCAAATGATTATCTGATTTTATTGTTTGATTAAAACTGACATAAAAAACAATCGCGAGCACAAACATGAATACGACTGAAAACAAATCGATTATCTTCATTAATTTTTTATTTTTTGTAAGTTGTTTGGCAAAAAGCAACGTAAAATAAATCACGAAAGTTTCTACAAAAACAACTCCAAACAAAAAGAAAACCAAATTATGAAGTCCTGATTTTGCATAAATTTCTAATCCCACTAAGTTTAAATATCCCAGCGGAATTGACCCCAGAAAACTTACCAGAAACCCGACCGAGATATTTTTTAAACTTTTCATTTCTAAAAATTTATGATTTTATTGTTTTGCGCCACATGCAATCTGTATTCGCGCATGCCCACTTTGTAATCTAAATAGGGAACTCCCATTTTATGATTTTCAACACTTATTTCATACATATAAGTAATATGTCGCGCCAATTCTTTCCACGCGAACCAAACGGAATGTTTAGGATCGTAAATATGTGTAGGTTCGCTCGCGGCACCGTTAAGCTCAACAATTTGAAAATTTTCTCCTTGTTCTAATTCTTCAAAAGTATTGTACATGATATCGAAACGTCCAAAATAGAATTCAGGAATTTGAGTCGCAATTTCATTAATCATTTTAGTTAGTTTTGGTGTAATCAAATGACTGCCGTCTAAAAATTTTGCGCCTCGGGCGTGATTTCCAAACGGAACCAAATTCAACGTTTCTCCTTTTCCCAGAATTCGGTGCAATTGATCTCCGTATTCTTCTTTCAAAACATCAAACTGCAGCTCAAATCTTGGCGTTTGTTTGATTAAATTTTCAATAGTTGATTTTCCGTCTCCTATAACAATCAAAAATTCTTTCGAAACAATTCCGGTAATTTTTCCGTTTTTTTGAAGCGGACGGCGTACATAAAAAATGCCTACTTCTTTTTTAAACGGAATAAGATCCTGCAGCAAAAAGTCAAAATTTGCTTTTTTAGCATAATCTGTGAGATCAGAAACGGTTTTAATTTTTTTCACTCCGGAACCACGCAAACCAATATCCGGTTTTGCGATTAATGGAAAATAAATTTGCTTTTCGACCAATAGATTTACGATGTCTTTTAAATCAGAATTCTCCCGAATTAAAATCGTTTTTGGATAATGCTTTTTAGGAAGCAAATCATAAATCTGTTTTTTGCTTTCCATGATAAATCCGCCATTTTTAATTTTTGGATTTGAGGCATTAAAGAAAAAAACTGATCTTGCCTTGATGGCATAATATGCCCAAAGAAAATAGATAGGAAGATACAAAACCTGAAATGGCCAATACTCCCAATTGGTTACTTTGTGAAAAAATAGTTTCATTTGTACATGTTTTAAATTCGAATAAAAGAGGTTGAAAAATCTTCTGTTTTTACTAAATCATAATATTTCATTACGCCCTTATTTTGTTCTGTTACAACCTGCGTTACACTCAGCGTTTTCATCATATTCTCTCGATTTATGATTAAGCCGTTTTGAGCATCATCGCTATGTGTATTTCTATGAAAATCCAGCATATCTAAAGCTGATATTTCATTTTTATCTTTCAAAAAATCAAAAAACCAATCTGATCTTTCTTTTCTAATTTCTTTAGGATATAAAGTAACTGACGACCAAATATGGTTTTGAGATTCATCTAATCTTGTTGTTCGTTTTTCAAAACCATCCCAAATCAATTCATACAATTCTCTTTCCTGATACAAAACCAAAGTAAAAGGCTCAATATTATCCAGATCAATTTGTTGCCAAAAATCCTTTGATGAATCCTGCGCGATAATATCCAAAACAATTAATCCGCGGCTTTTTCTATAAGGCAATATTGGATTGTGTTTTCTGATTCCGCCATTTAATAAAACCAAAACAGTTCCATTTTCATCCATTGCAAACCAGGTTCCTCCGGCTTTTGAATCTTTTGGATACATGATGTTTTTGCCGTTGTGAGCATAATTTCTTGGCACAACAGCACCGGGACGAATTACTTTTTCGTCCCGGTTTGAAGTAATAATGGCAACTCCTTTATTATTTACAAAACTTACTGTACACATTGTTTTCTATATTCGATAGTCGAGCGCGCTACGCCAAAATTTTCATTTATTAAGATATTCTCAAATTGCAGCACAGCCACTTTTATTAAAGCCTGATGATGCACGCAATGTTCCAGATTATAAAGCAATTCTCTATAATAATTACTCTGAATTCTCATCGTAAGCCCGTCAATAAACTGCTCCAGAAACATTATTTTATTTTCGCTTTGCAATCCCGCTTTAATTTCGATAATACATTGTTTTGCAAATTCGGTTTCAGTTTGAATTCTGGTATTTCTTTCACGATTATCATAATTTAAAATTCCCGAATCATATCCATTTTGAAGACATTGAAACATTTCAAGAATGTGCCTTGTGTGTTCACCAATAGTTGCGTTGCTTAAAGCTTCGCATGATTTTGAATAATCTTTATCAGATAATTGATCCAACAGACCAATTAATTCATCTAAACTGTGACGTATTGATTTTAGTAACATGGTTTTTAATTTAGAAGATTAGACAATTTGTTTTTATTGAAATAAAGCAATCCCAGGCAACATAATAATGTAACAACTGCCAAAGTAAACAGCGTTCCACCATCATTTTTAACAACTATTCCTAACACAAATAAGTGCGATAAAATAGCGCCAATCATAATTCCGGATCCGCCAAGAGCGCCAATCCAGGTTGTTCTTGGTATCAGGATCAAAATCGCTGCAATCAATTCGGCAATTCCTGAACCAATTCTTCCGTAAGGTTCAATTCCCAAAGTCGAGAAAATATAAATACTTTCTTCGGCCCCGCTGAACTTAAAATACAAGGTTTGCAATAAAATTACCGAAGCCACAATTCTAAGAATCCAAACTATAATTTCCTTTTTCATGGCTCTTATTATTTATAGATTTTTTTCCAATTGTTATCGGCCTGAGTTTTCAAATTACTCTCGTCTTTGTTCCAGCTTTTCAGCGTATTATTAAAATAGGCATTGTAAAACAGAAACAGTTTACCATCAACAATTTTAAAAGTCTCCGGATTTATTTCAACTTTTTCATTGGCACTTCCCATCGCATAAGCGCACCAGCCGCCATATTGAGGTTCGTATTTTGACGGGTTTTTCAAAAAGGCATTTTTATTTTCATTTGATGAAAAATTATAAATCACTCCCTGATAGGAAACCGAAATTTCTTTTTTCCCTTTAATTGCTTTTCCCTGATTAAAATATCCCACGGGATCATAACCCTGAATGGCAATTTTATTTTCTAAATTATATTGGCTAACTCGTTTGGCATCATTTTGAGCAAATGAAATTCCTGAAACCAAAATCAATAAAAGTAATACTAGCTTTTTCATCTTATTTTATTTTAAGTTTTTTAATACTGAAACAAGTAATTCTGTCGTAATGCGCTGTTTAAAATCTGGAGAAACATATTCAAAAAGTATATCGCTCTCCGTATTCACTACAAAAACTGACGGAACTGGTAAAAAACTCTTATTGACTTCATTAGAATGTACGTTAATTACCGATTTGTAGTTTTCCGGAGCTTCATAAGCAATTCCAACCGCTTTAATTAATGATCCTTTTGAGTCAGAAAGTAAGGTGTATTTTACTTTATCCTTTTCTTCTGTAATTTTCAAGTTTTCAGGAGAATCCGGACTTACGGCAATAATTTGGTAGCCCAAATCCAGAATTTGTTTTTCGGCTTCGGCCATTGCCTGCAAATGCATATTGCAATACGGACACCAACCGCCGCGATAAAAAATCAGGATTGTTTTTTTCTTTTTAAGAAGATCTGAAATATCTACATCTGCGTTTTCAGATGTTTTTAAAGTAAAGTTTGGGATCTTTTCTCCTATTAATAAAGGAGCGATATCTGTCGCAGATTTAGCAATCATGTTCTGCGCATTAGCAACCGAAGTGAGGGTTACTAAAAACATAAAAAGTATTTTTTTCATAGTGTATTGTTTTACATCTTTTTTGATGATGTAAAATTATTGTACTATGAAAAAGCAAAATGTCGGCTAATTTACACTTAGCCCAAAATAATTATAATTTGGTAATATCGGGAATGATAATTTCTTTTCTGTTGTAGCTTAAAAGCTGATTTGTTTCCATTTCATTCAGCAATTGTGTAGCGGTCTGTCTTGAAGTACAGATAATTTGGGCAATATCATTTTGGGTTAAATAGTTTTCGATTGCTATTGAATTTCCTTCTCTAATGCCTTCTTGTTCAGCCCAGTCTTTTAGAAACTGATACAATCTCGTTTTAGCGTCTTTAGAAATTAAATTAGCATAACTATTTTTAATCCGTTTCATTTTCAAACCCACAAATTTGGTATACGAAATGGCCAATGTTGGATTTCGCAATAATAAATCTTCAAAATCAGACATTAAAAAACTGCAAATAGCAACATCGTCAGAAAGTACTTTTGCGTATTCTTCGACTTTATTATCTGTTTCTAAAGTCAATTCACCAAATAAATCTCCTTTTTGAATAATGTCTTTTATGGTTTCATTGCCGTCTTCATCAATAGCAACAATTTTTATATTTCCTTTTTTAAGTAAAAAGATACGAGGCACATCTGAAGAAGAAAAATAAATAATTTCTCCTTTTGATGCTTTTTTAAAACCTGTAATAATGCACAATTGCTTGATTTGCGAAAAACTAAGTGTTCTAAACAATTTATGATCCCGCAAGTACCAATATTTTAAATCTTCGTACATAAAAATTAAATCTGTTGGTGTAAATGTAATTAAATTAACAATAAATCTAATTATAAGTTTTAGGAACGCGGATGACACAGATTCGCTTCGCGAAAACGCGGATTGACACAGATTTTTATTTTCCTAACATAAAAAAATCCGTTTTTATCAGTGTTTTCGCGAAGCGAATCTGTGTCATCCGTGTGCCAATCTAAAGCCCAGAAAAAACAAAACCCTTTTAAAGCCTAAACTTCAAAAGGGTTTTTATGAATTATTTTATAGAAGATTATCCTGCAATAACAGATCTTGAAATTACGATTTTCTGAATTTCAGAAGTTCCTTCATAAATCTGGGTAATTTTTGCATCACGCATAAAACGTTCTACGTGATATTCTTTCACATAACCGTTTCCTCCGTGAATCTGAACCGCTTCAACAGCAGTATCCATTGCAACTTGCGAAGCAAATAATTTTGCCATTGCTCCACTTACATCATAATTTTTATGCTGGTCTTTATCCCACGCTGCTTTCATACATAAATGACGCGCCGCTTCGATATTCACTGCCATATCTGCCAATTTAAAAGCAATTGCCTGATGATTGCAAATTTCTGTTCCGAAAGCTTTACGCTCTTTAGAATATTTCAAAGCCAATTCATAAGCTCCCGAAGCAATTCCCAAAGCCTGAGAAGCAATTCCGATACGTCCGCCCGCAAGGGTTTTCATCGCGAATTTAAATCCAAAACCATCTTCACCAATTCTGTTTTCTTTTGGAACTTTTACATCACTAAACATTAATGAATGTGTATCAGAACCACGAATTCCCATTTTTTGCTCTTTCGGGCCAATAGAAAAACCTGGCATATCTTTGGTCATAATCAAAGCATTGATTCCTTTGTGTTTTTTCTCAGGATGCGTTTGTGCAATTACCAAATAAACCGAAGCCGTGTTACCATTCGTAATCCAGTTTTTTGTTCCGTTTACAATATAATGATCTCCCATATCTACGGCAGTCGTTTTTTGAGAAGTCGCATCACTTCCTGCTTCCGGCTCGCTTAAGCAAAAAGCACCGTGAATTTCTCCTGAAGCCAGACCCGGAAGATATTTTTGTTTTTGTTCTTCAGTTCCAAATTCCTGTAAACCCCAACATACTAAAGAGTTATTTACAGACATTACTACAGAAGCCGAAGCATCTACTTTAGAAATTTCTTCCATCGCAATTACGTATGAAATCGCATCAAGGCCACTTCCTCCGTATTTAGGATCAACCATCATTCCCATGAAACCCAGTTGTCCCATTTTTTTAACCTGCTCAGTCGGAAAAATTTGTTTTTCATCACGTTCAATAACACCCGGCAATAATTCGTTTTGAGCAAAATCCCTTGCTGCTTGTTGAATCATTAAATGCTCTTCGGTAAGGTTGAAATCCATAGTTTTTTTATTTTTTGTTTTTCTAAACCAAATCTCAAAACATTTAGTTCAGGTAATTGTTATTTTTTATGTTTTTTGAATGCTCTTTTTATTCATTTATTTAAGGTTTTCAAAGATAATTTTTAAATGCGAATTAACAATGCGTGCATATAATTTTAAGATATTATCAAGAATCACGATAACGTTTTCGTAATTATCTTGAATTTTCTACTGACTAAGCTTGATTTTGCAACATTTTCTTTAAAATTTAAGAATTAAGTTATTGATTAAAAGACATAATTTATAAACGTTTAGATAATATGAATGTAATTAAAACCAAAAGTTACAAAACCACGTATATCTACGTAAAGCAACTCTTACTAATTTGATTATGAATAGAGTAGAATAAAAAAAAATAAATCTAAAGTGTTAAAATTTAAGAAATTAACCCTAATTTTGTCCACAAAAAAAATAAATATCGATAGAGTATGAAAAAGATTTTACCATTAATTACATTCCTTTTAAGTTTACAATTTTCGACAGTTTCTGCACAAACTCACCTTGAGGTAAACGGCGTTACTGTTCCTAGAAAAATTGAATTTCAAAACAAAACTTTACAATTAAATGGCGCCGGTGGAAGATCAAAAATGTGGTTAGAAGTTTATGTTCAGGCCTTGTATTTATCTCAATTAAGCCAGGATCCAAAATTTATTATTGACAGCGATACCGAAATGGCGATCAGAATTGAAATTACCTCATCTATGGTTTCTTCAAACAAATTGACTAAAGCGATGAATGCCGGTTTTGAAAAATCTGCAGGAAGCAATCTTGAAGAATTGCGACCAAGAATTGAGCAGTTTAAAACATTGTTAAGCGATGCAATTACTGAAAAAGATGTATTTATTTTGGCATACAATCCGCTTGATCAAACTACAAATGTTATTAAAAATGATGTTGTAAAAGGACAAATTCCCGGATTCGATTTCAAAAAAGCATTATTCGGAATCTGGCTTTCAGACAAACCCGTTGATGATACCTTAAAAAAACATTTATTGGGACAATAATCTAATATCCCGTTTTATATAAATTTTAGAGCCGATAACTATTACGTTTTCGGCTTTATTTTTTTATTGAAATAAAATTGCTCGAAAATACATTATTCGCATTATTCTATTTTATACATTTACGCAAAATATACATATCTTAACAAAATGAAAGATTTATTACAGCAATTTGAAAATAAAGAACCTGAAATTGTTTTTAACTGGAAAGATTCTGAAACAGAAGCTGAAGGCTGGACAGTAATTAATTCACTTCGTGGAGGAGCCGCAGGTGGTGGAACAAGAATGAGAAAAGGCTTGGATATGAACGAAGTTTTATCATTAGCCAAAACAATGGAAGTAAAATTCTCTGTTTCTGGTCCTGCAATTGGAGGCGCTAAATCCGGAATTAACTTTGACCCAAACGATCCTCGTAAAAAAGGTGTTTTGCAACGTTGGTACAAAGCAGTTTCTCCTTTATTAAAAAGTTATTACGGAACTGGTGGAGATTTGAATGTTGATGAAATTCATGAAGTTATTCCGATGACAGAAGAATGCGGTGTCTGGCATCCGCAGGAAGGTGTTTTCAACGGACATTTTAAACCAACCGAAGCTGATAAAATCAATAGAATTGGACAATTACGTCAAGGTGTAATTAAGGTTATCGAAAACCCTAAATTTTCACCGGATGTAACTCATAAATATACAGTTGCCGATATGATTACGGGTTATGGCGTTGCAGAAGCTGTTCGTCATTTTTATGCAACTTACGGTGGAGATATAAAAGGTAAAAAAGCAATCGTTCAGGGTTTTGGAAATGTTGGTTCTGCAGCCGCATTTTATTTAGCTGAAATGGGCGCAAAAGTTATCGGGATTATTGATCGTGATGGCGGATTAATTAAAGAAGAAGGTTTTTCTTTTGAAGAAATCAGAACGTTGTTTTTAAATAAAGACGGAAACAAATTAGTGGCCGACAATATGATTCCGTTTGAAGAAATCAACGCTAAAATATGGACAATTGGTGCTGAAATTTTCACGCCTTGTGCTGCTTCAAGATTGGTTGCTCAATCGCAAATTGACAGCTTAATCGCAAACGGATTAGAGGTTATTTCATGTGGAGCGAATGTTCCTTTTGCAGATAAAGAGATTTTCTTTGGTTCTATCATGGAAGAAGTGGATCGTAAAGTAAGTTTGATTCCTGACTTTATTTCAAACTGCGGAATGGCAAGGGTTTTTGCTTATTTCATGGAGAAAAAAGTTCAAATGACCGATGAAGCTATTTTTAATGATACTTCTGAAATTATAAAAAATGCGATTGTAAAAGCTCACGCTTTAAATCCATCAAAAACAAATATCAGCGCAACTGCTTTTGAGATTGCACTGAAACAATTAGTATAATATTTTATACATTATATTCTAAACGAGTCAAATAATAATTTGGCTCGTTTTTTTTGCTATAAATTAAAATGCAAAGTTAAGTTTCACGCAGATTTGGCAGATTTAAGCAGATCCGCACAGATATAAATTTTATAATTATTGATTAAAAAAATCAAAGAAAAAATCTGCGCGGATCTGCTTAAATCTGTATAAAATCTGCGTGAAACTCTTATCATAAAGTTTAGAAAAATCATTTTAATTCATTCAAACTGTGGCAAAACAAAAAAAGAGCCAAAAAATCTGCCAAATCTGCCAAATCTGCGAGCAAAAAAACAATCACTTCCAAAATGAGTTCCCTCTTTGATTCTAAACAATTTTTAGTACTTTTAAACGTTTTTATTTAATACAATACAAAATTCAGAATCACAATGGCTTCGACAGATTCTTCAGATAAAAAGAAATCACTATTATTCACCACAGCGATATATGCAGTAATTATTCTATTATTGTTTTTTATTCGTTTTTGGCCTCCATACAATCCGGAAAATAATGTTGCACTTGCTGAAGGTGGCGGCGGTGGCGGCGTGACCGTAAATTTTGGAGACAGTGATTTAGGTTCCGGAGCTAATTATAAAAGCGAAGTTTTAGATGTTAAAAACGAGGCCAAACAAACGCCTGCAAAAGCAACTCCTGACGAAGCTATTATTACACAAGAAAACGCAACTACTGATGCAGAAGATGTAATTATTCCCGTAAAAGAAAAGCCTAAAAAAAATACTCCTGTTGTAAAACCGGAAACAAAACCTGTACCTGAAAAACCAAAAGTTTCGAACTCTACAAATGATGCTTTATCAAGCATTTTGAAAGGCTCTAACAAAGGCGGAGACGGTGATGATAAAGCAGCAGGAAATAAAGGAAAAGCGAACGGAAGTTTAGGATCTAACGGTTATTATGGCACCGGAGGTTCTGGTGGCGGAACTGGCGGTGGAAACGGAACTGGAAATGGTATTGGTACCGGAAGCGGTTACGGAGCCGGAAGCGGCGGAGGTTCTGGCGGTGGATCAGGATATTCGTTAGGAAACCGAAAAGCGTTATCGAAACCTGCACCAAAATATACGTGTAACGAAGAAGGAAAAGTAGTTGTTGAAGTTACGGTTGACCAAAACGGAAAAACTATTAGCGCAACTGCAGGAATAAAAGGAACAACAAACACGGCAAGCTGTTTATTAGAACAAGCCAAAATTGCCGCAATGAATACCAAATGGTCGCCTGATGATAATGCAGCAGCAAAACAAGTGGGAAAAATTGTGTATAATTTTAGTTTGAATTAAAACACGAATTACACTAATTTTTACGAATTAGATTTATATAAAAAAGGCTTTCTGAAAATTTCAGAAAGCCTTTTTTATTGTCTTTTATTCTTCTCTTTTTTGTGTCATTTCAAGGAACGAGAAATCTCCGCAAGAAGCTCGATAAACATTTGATTCCCGCTGCGGAGTTACTTGCGGAGATTTCTCCTCCGTCGAAATGACACATACTTTATGGCTACTTTTTGTTCTATGTTCTTTTCTCTTTCTTCTTTTCTCTTTCTTCTTTTCTCTTTCTTCTTTTCTCTTTCCTCTATACTCTATTCTCTATACTCTATTCTCTATACTCTATTCTCTCTTTTTTCCGCGTGAGGGATAGGAGCTGGCTACCGAAGTAGCGCGGATAGCCCGACCGCAATAAAAAAATGGGCGAATCAACGTTATGCTGATTGGCCCATTTTTTTATTGTGGTCACGCCCTAATGATAAAAATTACTTCGGACTTGTAGCAATTACAAACTTCAAATTGTTCTTTACTCCTATTTGCAATACATCTACTAAATCCTGCACTTGCAAATTAAACGGAATTCGAACGACAACGGTTTGTTGTTTGTCTGCTCCTATTTTTGACATTAAACTTGTTTCCAGATTTTCGAAATCTACGGGTTCTTTATCTATGTAGAACTTTTTATCTTCGGTAACTGATAAACTTATTAGTTGTTTATTGGTTTTTTCATTTGATTTCGCTTTTGGCAATGTCATTTTAATAACATTAGGATTTGCTAGCGTTGATATAATTAAGAAAAACAACAGCAAGAAAAACATAATATCACTCAATGACGAAGTTGCTACTTCGGCATGAAATCTTCTTTTTCTTTTAATAGACATACCTTATGCTCTTTGAATTATATTTACAAATTCTAAAATTTGTTTCTGAATTTTTAAGGCAAAATCATCAATTTTTCCGTTCAATAAATGGTAAGCACTATACGCAATAATACCTACGATTAATCCTGAACCTGAACTGATCATTTTTTCGTATAAACCTCCGGAGATGTTTCCGATACTGATATTTTCAGTTACCGAAATACTATAGAAAATTTTAATTACTCCGGAAATAGTTCCAATAAAACCTAATGTTGGCGCAATACCGGCAATAAGTCCAAGATGACCTAAACGTCTTTCCATTTCACCAATTTCAATATCAGCAGCGCGGTCCATGTTTGATTCTATTTCGGCAATTGGTCTTCCAATAACCAAAACTCCTTCTTTCAGAATATTTGCGGCAGCTGTATCGCTTCTTTCTACAATTGTTCTTGCTAATTCTATATTTCCTGCATTCAATTTATCTCCAACATCCTGCATTAATCGTGCATCAATTTTCGACGCTTTGCTGATATATAAGTAACGTTCAAAAATTACGTAAATAGTATAAAACAATAAAATGGCAATTGGTATTAAGAAAAAACCTCCTTTTAAGATAAATCCTAAAACAGAGATTTCAGTATTTGGAGCAATTTTCTCGATAACTACGTTAGATGCGGCGTTTGCAATGGTATCTGTTTGTAATTGAATGAAACTAAACATATATTAATTCTGGTTTTTAATAATTAATTCTAAAAAATATTTGAAATTTGCACTAAAGATAATTTTCATTGTAATATTAAACTAAAAAAACGGGAAATTATTTCAATTCAACACTATTTTATCCAAAATAAATGAACTACCAGGAAACAACAAATTGGATGTTTAACCAATTGCCAATGTATCAACTTCAAGGCGCTTCGGCATACAAAGAAGACTTAACAAATATTAAATTACTTGCGGCGCATCTGGGTCATCCTGAAAAGGAATTAAAATGCATTCACGTTGCGGGAACTAACGGAAAGGGATCGACTTCGCACATGCTGGCTTCGGTTTTGCAGGAAGCGGGTTATAAAGTTGGATTGTATACTTCTCCGCATTTAAAAGATTTTAGAGAGCGAATTAAAATTAACGGAAACGATATTTCTGAAGATTTTGTTTGTGAATTTGTTGCCAAACACAAAGATTTTTTTGAGGCTAATGACATGAGTTTTTTCGAAATGTCTGTTGGTTTGGCTTTTGATTATTTTGTTTCAGAAAAAGTAGATATTGCGATTATTGAAGTTGGTTTGGGTGGAAGATTAGACGCTACGAATATCATTACGCCTTTGGTTTCGGTAATTACGAACATCGATTTAGACCACACTCAGTTTTTAGGAAATACAACCACGGCAATTGCAGGTGAAAAAGCAGGGATTATTAAACCAAATGTTCCTGTTGTAATTGGTGAATATACAGAGGAAACTGAAATTGTATTTTTAGCCAAAGCCAAAGAAAACGATGCGCCTATTTATTTTGCGGCTGATTTAATTTCGGGAGTTTTTCCTTCTGATTTAATTGGGGATTATCAGTTTCATAATAAAAAAACGGTGCAGCAGGTTGTGGCTCTTTTAAACTCAAAAACGGATTTTAAAGTTTCTATTGAGAATTTAAAAACGGGTTTATTGAATGTTTCAAAAAATACGGGTTTACAGGGAAGATGGCAGCAATTGGGCGAAAATCCGAAAATAATTTGCGATACGGCACATAACAAACACGGTTTGGCTGTTGTCATGAATCAGGTTCAGAAAGAGACTTACGAGAATTTACATATTGTTTTAGGCGTTGTTAATGATAAGGATCTTGATTCGATTTTGCCTCTTTTTCCTAAAAAGGCGCAATATTATTTCTGCAGGCCAAATTCATCGCGAGGTTTAGCTACCGTAATATTAAAAGATGCGGCAAAAAAATATAATTTAATAGGTGAAAGATACGTTTCTGTTGAAGAAGCTTTTGCTGCTGCAAAGAATAATGCCGGGAAAAACGATTTTATTTATGTTGGCGGAAGTACTTTTGTTGTTGCAGAATTGCCTTTGAACTAAGCAAATCTGAATTTGCAGAAAAAAGTTTGAAAAAAACATTTTAATAACAAATTCATAAACAGCAAGATATAATTAATTTAAAAAAAAGTTTTCTTTTTTATTCTATTTTCTTTGCAGAACTCAAAAACTAGCGTATATTTGCACTCGCAATCACAAAATGATAGCAACCTAGTAAAATAGGGCGATTAGCTCAGCTGGTTCAGAGCACCTCGTTTACACCGAGGGGGTCGGGGGTTCGAACCCCTCATCGCCCACCAAGAAACTCCTTAAGAAATTAAGGAGTTTTTTTTATGTCCATATTTAGTATATAACTACTATTGGCACATATTGCAAATAAGCTCTATTGAATTTATAAATAAATTTAATTATCTATAATTACTATTTTCATTAACGCAGGTAATTATTTTTGTCTTATCCAAAAAAAACTACAATTATGGAAAACCACAATAACTGTAAGTGTTTTTTTGCGTAGTATTGTATAAGTTTATTAGGATACATTTTTAAGTAAATTGTAGAAAAAGCAACATTCGTTATTTTATATTAAATTTGATAAAAATTTCAAAATGGAAAGAGTAGATTATCAATCACTAATTATTCAAGATATTATTAATTTAAAAAATTTAGATGAGCTAAATCTAAATCCTTGGTATCAACGTAGATCTGTTTGGAATGATAGCCAAAAATCTTACTTAATCAATACTTTATTTGAAAGAAAGCCAATACCTGCAATTTACATAAGGCATTCTTTAGATTTAGAGTTAGGAAAAAGCATTAAAGAAGTTGTTGATGGGCAACAAAGGTCAAGAGCAATTCTTTCGTATTGCAATAATGAATTTTCTGCGATTCATCCAGAAACGCAAAAAAGAGTAAAATATGAAAATTTATCTAAAGCTCAGAAACAAAATTTTTTACTAACTCCTGTTCCTGTCGGTTATTTGCAAGGTGCAAATGATAGTGATGTTATTGATATTTTCGCTCGTATAAATTCCGTTTCAAAAACATTAAATGCACAAGAGAAGAGAAACGCAAATTTCAGTGGAGAATTTAAGCAATTTGCTGTTCGCCAATCGGTAATTAGATTAGAATTTTGGAGGAATTATGGAATATTTACACCTACAGATATTTCAAGGATGACGGAAGTACAATTCATTTCAGATCTGATAATCAATCTTATTAAAGGAGTAATTGGATATACTTCCGCGAGTATAAATAAAATTTATAAATTATATGATTTAGAATTTAATCAGTCAGAAGAAATTTCTATTAGACTAAATAAAATATTTGAAACCCTTATTAAGTTAGATCCTGAAAGCATAAAAAATACAATTTTCAACAGGCCTCCATTACTTTTATCTTTGATGATAGTAATTGACAGTTTGGACAAGATAGACACAAAGAAAATAGCAAAAGGTCTTTTTGAAATCGATTCTATATTTCTAATGGATAATGTTGATGACAAATCTAAAGATGATATTGACTTTACAGCAGCATTAGCAGCAACAACTCAAAGTGTTATAAGCCGTAAAGTAAGAGATTCTTATATTAAAAAATTTGTTTCTTAATAATGCCACCTCCTAGCTTAGTTGTTTCATACAACAAAGTAATTATTGACATAAATAGACTAGAGAACTACAGAAATTCTTCGTTAACTTTAGAACCTAAATATCAGCATTTGATTGCAGAGGTTATTCTGTTGCGTTTATTTTCTTTAATAGAAAACTACATAAAAGATGTTTCATCTAAAATTGCTTGTGCATCTCCATATAGAAGCGGTAATTTACCAACTCTTCTACATACATGTACAACTGTAAATAATGCCTTAAAACAATTTGAAAATTTTAATCGTGTCACTCCTAAAAGCCCTAAATGGACAAATTCTAGATATTCAATTGATACAATTAAAAAAATAATTCCAGCAACTGAAAAAGTAAGGGTCGAATTAGTAAATTTTGGACCTTTTTACGAAGAGATGAGAAAAGTGAGAAATCACGTCGCACATAGATCCTCTAGCACATATGGCAATTATAAAATTGTAATAATTTCTACTTATGGAGCTTACTTACAAATTAATACAGGTGCATTTTTGGTTTCTACTAAAAGAATTCCAATAGCAAAAATAGATTACTATATACAAGTTGGTAAAATATTTGTAAACAGCTTATCATCTTAAGATGAACTATGTAATGTCCGATTTTGTAACTACAGTCTTCAGCTTTTGAAAAAAGAAAATCAAATCATGAGATTTTGAGTTTTCCACATAATTGTATCGCACAATTTAAATCTGTTTTTTACCAAATGGGAAATTTCTGAGAAATTTTAAATATCTTTGAATTATGAGCACACTATCAAAACCAAATCACATAGGGCGAAAAATTAGCCGTATTCGTGAACTTCGCGACATGAAACAAGAAGCTTTGGCACAAGCTTTAGGAACAAATCAACAAGCTATATCTGCTATTGAAAACAGTGAAACAATAGAAGATGGAAAACTTGCAGAAATTGCAAAAGCATTAGGTGTAACTGTAGAAGCTATTAAAAATTTTTCAGAAGAAGCTGTCTTAAATATTATTGGTAATACTTATCATGTAGACAATTCTTCTGCAGTTAATTATGGTTGCACTTTTAATCCTTTAGATAAATTAATACAAGCTCATGAAGAGCAAATCAAACTATATGAACGTTTAGTCCAAGCAGAAAAAGACAAAATCGAATATCTTGAAAAAATAATAAAAGGAAAATAGCCTTTTGCAAAACATCCGAAAACTCCATTATTACTAATGGAGTTTTTTTTTATATTTATTAAAATTTAGAAAATGAGTACAATCATTAAAGAAATCAAAATTATAGTTTTTACTATTACACTAATAATGGGCGCTAATTGTTACAGCCAGAGAAATCAAACAAAAGCAAAACTTGATACTTTATTCCAAAATGCACTTAACTCAAAAGCTTTTAACGGAAATGTTTTAATTGTAGAAAAAGGTAAAATATTATATGAAAAAGCTTTTGGACAAGCTGATGCAAGCAACACCATACAATTAAGTAAGGATTATCGGTTTCATATAGGTTCAATTGCTAAAGAATTTAATGCCATTGGAATTATGATGCTTAAAGAACAGGGCAAATTAAAACTTGATGACCCTATTTCTAAATTTTTACCTGAACTTCCGTCATGGGCCAATAAAATTAAAATTATTCATTTGCTTCAATATACAAGCGGACTACCTCAAATAAAATGGAGTGAAGTCAATCAGGATTCTGATAACATGGCGCATTTGCAAAATACTTTGGCACTTGACTTCGAACCGGGAACAAAATATGATTATAATAACAATAATGTGTTTTTACAAAGGCGTATTATTGAAAAAATCACAAATATGAATTTCAATTCATTTGTAGTTAAGAAAATATTAAAGCCTGTCGGAATAAAAAATGCTGTTGTAGATCCTGATGAAAATGAAACGCTTTTTGCAAAATCATTTAATAATAAAGGAAAACCAGATGTTCTTAAATACAACATTTCAGGCTGGACAGCATTAAATTTAGAGGATTTCAATAAATGGTCTGAAGCCATCAATTCATTTAAAATAATTAATCCAGAATCAACACGTGAACTTTTTGAACCTTTTTCTAAAGACAGTCAAACTGGTCTTGGTGCAGGAAATATTAAAAATGGACAAGTAATAAGTCATATACATGATGGTGCAGCTTTTAATTATCAAGCTTTATTAATAAGCAATCTTAATTCGACAATTATTTTAATGACCAATAATAAACAAAATAACTTAGAAGAAATTAGTAATTCAATACAAGCTATACTTAAAGAAAAGTAAAACAATCTATTTACACCAAAACTCTTTAATTTCTTAAGTAGTTTTTTTGTTCAACAATTTATTTCTTGTAATTTTATTATTGGTTAGTTTATAAAGAAACAAATATTAATATGTGCTACTTCTGGCCAGGAAAATAACTGCGATTGTAAAACGACACAAATTCATTTAATCAACAAAACAATAAAAATAAATTTGTATGACTAACTTTAAAACTACTATAAAACCTTTTCTGACAGTCAACGACGGTATAAAAGCAGTTGAGTTTTATGTATCGGCCTTTGGAGCTATTGAGGTAAAAAGATTTGAACTGCAAAACAAAAAAATATCTTCAGTAATTGAAATTGAAAATGCGGGTTTTTATCTAAGTGATGAAGAACCTTGCAATGAGAATTTAAGTCCAAATCTGAATAGTCCGGTTAGAATAATTTTAGAAACTAAAAATGCGGACGAAATATTTGAAAATGCACTAAAATTTGGCGCAACAGAAATTTGTCCAATGACAACCGAAGAAGATTGGAGAATAGGAAAACTGAAAGATCCTTTTGGACACATTTGGGAAATTGGCTATCCTTTATAAAAAAACTCCTTAATTTCTTAAGGAGTTTTTTATGTCCATAATTTTCGAATTTAGATTTGCGGATGCGAAGTCAAAGACATTCGCACAGCATTTAATAATAACTCTCGTAAAGATGATTAAAAACATTATTTTAGTTCTTTTTATAAATAACTATACATCATCTACCAAAAAAAAACTGAAACGCAATGAATTTTGAATTATCAAATAAAGAAAGAGAATATCTAGGTCTAGAAGAAATAAAACCTAATTGGGAAAAAGTAATATTAAAAGGAGATACTTATCGTGAACCAAGCATTCTATATTTTGAAGATAATACAATAAAAAGACATATTATTTCAAACTCAAATCAATATGTAGAAACTCAGTATAATGAGTTAACAAAAAATAGAGAAATTTTAGTTCCAAAAACGGCAAAAGGAAAAGAACAGAAACTAACAGCGTCTGTTCTGTCGACAAAAACTCCAATTGGTGTACATGTTTCTTTAAATCTTTTTGGGGATTTATGGATCGGGAATCACACAACTAAAACTACCTTTTTTTCCAGCAATTGGGAAGACAGAAAAAAAAGAACAGAAAATAAATTGAGTTTTTGGGTTGAAGATTTTATAAAAAATGCTGACGAAAATCATTTACAAGAAATTAGTAAATTCAAAAATGCTAAAAAACAAAATGTAAAATATAAATCGGGTGATTTTTTTGCATACAAAATAGACAGGAAAAATTATGGTTTCGGGAGAATTTTACTTGACGTTAATAAAATAAGAAAAAGTAATTTTTTAGAAAAAAATCATGGTTTACATTTATTAATGGGACCTCCTGTTTTAGTAAAATTATATCCATATATATCACTGGAAAAAAATATAGACACAAAAATATTAGAAAATCTAACAGCTTTACCATCAGATTATATGATGGACAATCATTTTCATTATGGAGAATATGAAATTATTGGTAATAAAAAGTTAGAAGAAAAAGAATTCGAGTTTCCTATATCTTATGGGAGGAGCATTAGTTATGGGAGTGCAAATGTTTTTCTTCAATGGGGATTTATACATAAAGAACTTCCCTTGTCAAAATTCAACAAATATATAAGTCGAGAAAATAGCAATTCAATATTAACACAAAATCCTTATGGGTATTATTCTTGTGGATTTAGTACACATTATTACAAAGTCGATATTATCGAAACGATAAAGAATAATAATGTTTTCGATTTCAATCGTGATCCTTATTATAAAACTGAATTTGATTTAAGAAATCCAAAAAATGAAACATTGAAAAATGAAATTATGGAAGAGTTCGGTTTAAATCCAAAAGTAAGCTATGAAGAAAACTGTAAAATAACCGGTACAGAATCAACTGTAAAAATACTGGAAAGCATCAAATGAATAAAAGCTGCTATTAGTTAACATTTGACAAAATTCGTAAAGAGAATGAAAAATCATAAATTTATACTGTTCATAATATTACTAATTGTATCATGCGGACAAATAGGTAAGAATGATTCAGAAAAAAAATCAAAATCTGAAGTAAAACAATTTATAAAAAATAACAAAATGGATAAAACTGAATTTTGGAAAATAATAGAATATTCGATTGCAAAATCTAATGATGATAAATTAGAACAGGAAAAAGTTATTATTGAAAAATTATCAACGTATAATCCTGAACAAATTATTGAATTTGAAATAATCTTTAGACAATTAGTTATTCAAGCAGATGATTTTAAAATAATGGCAGCTCAAAAAATTATTGAAGGTTATGTTTCTGATGATAGTTATCTATATTTTCGTTGTTGGCTAATTGGAAAAGGAGAAAAAAATTATACAGAAACTCTTAAAAATCCTGATTTTTTATCGGAAAATATAAATCAAGATGAGGAATCAGATTTTGAAGAACTAATGTATGTCGCAACGAATGCATATAAAATAAGAATAGGTAAAGAGGAGGAAGATGAAAGTTTCCCAAGAGATGTTGCAATCGGAAAAGGGTTAGATTATGATTTTGGTGCACCACCAACAAAAGGTGTTGATTGGAAAGAGGAAGAACTACCAGCAACTTATCCGAAATTATGGAATTTATATAACTAAAAGATGTATTCTATTTGATTACTAAATTCTTTAAATCCTGCAAAAAATGGTTCGTAAACGGGTTTCATAATAACCACAAAAAACTCCTTAATTTCTTAAGGAGTTTTTTGTTATAGCTCAAATATTTTTAACCATTTTGTAAAACCGTTGTTGTTTTTAGTTTCGAAAGCTTCAGGAAAATTTTCACTCAGATAGTCCGAAAGCTTTTCAAAATCTTTAGAATTCTTTTCGAATAGATTGATTTTAGTTCCTTCCTTCATCTTTAAGACTATTTCTCGTCCAGTTTTAAAGTCCAATAAATGATAATGATTTTCAGTCCAACCAGAAACATCTTTTAAACTGTATTGTTTTTGCTTTGAGAATGTTTGGCTAATAATTAAAACATCATCAACGAACATGAAGTATTTAATTCTGTTTGTATTCTTAATATATAATAATACCATTATTACGGCAAGTGCTAGTAAGGCTAATTTTTCCCATAATTCTTTCTGCCTTTCTATTAGCATAAAAAACGTTAAACCTACGATTAGTGTATATAAGAGAATTAATAATTTATTTGTTATAGTATGTTTCATAAAAACTAGCTCGTTTATGTATTGCGTTTTATTACTTTGAAAATGATTTTTTCTTCAAAACCTCATCATAATTTATATTAATAAAATCTGCAATCAAACCAGAATTGTTATGGTTTAACAAGATTACAATTCCCCAATTAGATTTTTTATCATAAGCAAGAATTGAAGCACACGCCATTGTATTTCCTGTTTTATAGAAATAAACATCTTTATCGGTTCGTTCCATTTGCAATCCTAAACCTATTTCTCTTTGCGTATTTTTATAAAAAGTATTTTCTGCAAGTATAGTTGCTTTTGAGATTTCACCTTTATTTGATAAGAGGGTTTTTAAAAATTTTGTCAGATCTGAAGTATTAGATTTTAGCAAACCTGCCGGCGCCACAAACGAATTCCAATTAAAAAAATCTTGCTGAACTCCTTTATAATCGTATCCTGTCACTTTGTTTTTTACATCAAAAGATGTTGTCAAAGTATTTTCCATTTTGACAGGAACAAGAATTTTTTCTTTCAATAAAGTTTCAAAATCCTTTCCATACGCTTTCTCTAAAATTATCCCCATTAAAATGAAGTTAATGTTTGAGTAACGATAATTTCCGTAATCAATCAACTTTGTATTTTCGTTGATAAGAGAATGAATTGCTTCCTTTCCTATATCTAAAGGCTGCTTAGGATTTAATTCCATTTGTTTTTTTATATCCAGATCAGGCAAACCGGATTGATGCGAAGCTAAATCAGAAATTTTAAGTTTACCTTTAATTTCTTTTGATAATACATATTCTTTTGGCAGATAATCATCTATAAAATCATCAATTTTTAGTTTGCCTTCATTGTTGGCTTGTACTATTAAATTGGCTGTAAAAAACTTGGTAATAGATCCTATTTCATAAATTGTATTTTGATCTGCCTTCAAATTACTTTCCCTGCTAATTTTTCCGTAATTAAAAAAATACTCCTTACCATTCTCAACAAATCCTATACTAATACCTATTTCCGGATTTTTATTGGAAATAGACTGACAAATAGAATCTATTTTTTTTACTGCTGATTGTCCCGAAATAAATTGACTACTTAATAATAAAATTAAAACGCTTGTAATTATTTTCATTGATTGATGTTTTTTTATAGGACGTGAAATTAACAATATTGTTACTACAACTGTTATTTTTATTATTTTATTCTAAATAATTAACTAATTCAAATCAATAAAAAATATTATACCATTTCACGTTGTTTCAATTCCATATCGAATCGCCGCTTCAAGTACATCAATGTTGATATCTTTTAGCGTTTTAAATTTAATGCAATAACCCGTTACACTTGCCTTACCAAGATCTTTTCCAAATGTTTGAGCTAAAAATGTTTTATCCTTAATACCGAGAATGTAGACAGAGATTCCCGTTGTGTTTGCGCTCACACCAATTCGGAAAAACTCTTTGGTTTTTCCGTCAGCATATTTTAAAACCTGAAATCCATACCCAATGTTTGGGTTACTAACCGTTTTATTTTCGCTGTTTTTACCATCTTCATACCATAATTTACACTCCAGAGCTATACGAAGTATACGTTGGTGCAACTCTTGCATTTCGCTGCGTTTTGGTTCAGGCTGATTTGCAATATATTCTGTTATTTGATCTTGTACGTTCATAATAATATAAATTAAGTAGTTGCTAAATTTATCGTTTCAAAATGAGTTTTGCATTCATAAATTCAGCAAAACGATTAAGATTTCTCAATATTAGAATTTAGTTAATTGCATTTTTTTAAAAATGGAAAATCAAAATTTAAAAGCATCAAAGCTTTATCAAACTTTAAGCTGAAACGTTGTTCATAACCATCGGATTTTGCCTGAAAGTAAAAGGTCGTTAACTTTTTGTTCTGTCTTACTCCTTTAAAAGTTAAATCACAATTTTCAGTAAATTCAATTACACCTTTTTTATTATTTATAACATTTTGTATATAAATTTTCCTTTGCATTTTATTTATAGGCCTAAGTGTCTTTAATTTAAATTTATCTGAAAAATAAATTACCTGCAAGTACTTTCTTTTTTTAATAAAAATATATGAACTGTCTTTTTTAAAGTCGGTCGAATAACCTGTAAAATCTTCAGGCATTCTCCAATATAATGCATTCTTTTCCTTTTTTATGATTTCTGCTAAATATCTATAAGAGTATTTTACACCACCTATATTTACGCTGTCAATTTGACTTTGTGCAAAAAATGGTAATAGTAAAAAAAACATTAATAATTTTATCCTTTTAATTCTGAACTGATTTTGCAATTTTTCTGTATTTTTTCACATTCTTTTTAAATTCAATTTCATCTGTTTCTTTTATTTTGTCAATATCGATCGAAGTACAACAAAAAGTAAAATTATAATTATCCAAATCATAACACGTGGATCAACATCATCAAAAAACTTAGGCTTTTTTTTAAATAAAAATACAGAACCAGTTATAACCGTAATTGCAGAACAAATTAAATATCCCACCTCTCCATCTTTTTGGTCTTTATTGTTTCTGCAATTAATATCGAGATATTCTTTGTCTTTATCTACCAACGAATGAATTTCGCAAGAAGTTTCAGTATCAATATTTCCTAAGTCCTTTTTCAAAACCATAACCGAAATAGTATCGCTAATATTTATTTCGTTTACTACTTCTTCCTTATTTATGCATTTGTAATCATAATCGGCAATTTCGAATGTAGTTTGGTTATTATAACATTTAAATTCAATCCAGTGTCTTTTATTTTTACCTCCACTTACTTTGAATTCCGGTTTTTTTTTGATAATTAAACCTTCAACCATTTCAAGTTCTGATGGTTTTATTTCGTAGCTGCCAATTTTTAAATTAATCAGAAAATAAACGCCCACAAGAATAGAAATTACTGCAACTAATAAATAACCACCTCGTTTTTGTTCCCAATCTTCCTGATTACTTAGGGCTTTTTTCATATAAATTGCTCAATCGAATTTGAATTTGTTCTCTACGAATATAGGAAATTATTATATTGAGCGTTTTTGCTTATGTTTTTTTTTAAATCAATTAAAAAAATATTTCGAATAAAATCTAATTATTGATTTAAACGTCTTTTTTCTTTAAGACTCGTCCTCGCGGTTCATCGCCTTCATAAAGTACGATTTCTGAATGTAGAAACTGTGCGGCATCTGCAGAATCTTTTACTTTGGTGGCGCTTCGTTCCAGCATTTCTGATTCAAACTCGGTTAATACACTTTGCCTCACTCCTGCTTTTCTCCATTGCGATAAAGGCCTGCATTCTTTTACGATTTCGCGAGCCAGCGAAAGTGCATCCAAAAGTGCTTGATTTGCACCTTGTCCTTTAAATGGACTCATTGGATGAGCTGCATCTCCAATTAAAGTTATTGCTCCGTTTTTTTCTAATAATTCTGATTGAAGTAATTCGCGGTCATAAACGGGATATCCGGAAATTTGCGCTTCTAATGTTGCTGCTAAAATCTGAGGAATTGGATCGTGCCATTGTGTTCTTCGACAAGCTTCTTCTTTGAGTGCTTTCGGACCTTGAACGCTTAACGTTTTAGCTTCTTCTTCTGACATTGGAAAACTAAGCTGCCACATTACCGAATCTGCCGTATAAGGCATTATGTAAATTCGTTCGTTGCCATTGGCAGTTTGAAATACAGTTGCAGAATCCAGTAGAGAACTATCAACTCCTTCGAGAGCGCTCAAAGGGCAAATACCCAAGATTACGATACAATCCAGATAACGTAAAGGAGCAATTTCATCACCAATCAGCAACTTCCGGACTGAGCTTCGAATTCCATCGGCGCCAACTACAAGATCTGCTTTGGCTGTTTTTATCTCTCCGTTTACCTGAAAAGTTAAATCAATACTTTCGTTCTCCTGTTCCTTAAAATCTATTAATTGATGTCCCCATTGTACGGCATCTTTTTCGCCAAGTTGTTCCAATAATGCCAGGCGTAAAGATTGCCTCGCGATATGCACATTGGTACGTTTGGGAGATGTTTTGGTTTCTGACGGAATCCATTTTCTGATTCCCCACTCACCGATCACTTTTCCTTCTGTAGTATGAACCAAATGTCTTGTTGAAATTACTCCTTCTTGTAAAGAGAAAATTCCCAATCCTTCGATTGCTTTACTGGCTTGTTGCAATGTGAGTCCGTAGCCCTGAGATCGAGCATCGAAATTGATATCACGCTCATAAAGCGTAAAAGGAATTCCTCGGTGTAAACAAGCCACGGCCAGCGCCACTCCGCCAATTCCGCCGCCAATAATGGCGACGTGCGGGTAATTTTCTTTATCTGCTGCCGGAGGATTAACAGAAGGAATCAATCCTGATGCACTACAGTTTAGACATGAATCTAAATGGGCTTTAGGTTTGATTGGAGTTGTACCTTCTCCGTTTGATTTTTCAAATTGATCAAGTTCTCTTTGGTAATGGAGTCGCACTTTCTTGCTGAGTCTTCGGCTTTTTTTGCCTCGTCCCTTACATTCGGGACAAATCGTCCAGCTTGCTTCTTCATTCTCCACTTTTTCCAATTGCTCTTTATTTAACTTGATTTTGACTTCGTAATAATTGCGATGCAAAAATAGTTTAAAAACAAGGAACTGAAAAATTGTAGAATTTATATTGGAACTTTACAAACCAAGGTAACGGTCTTGTTTTTTAAGAAACAATATTTATCCTTTTATTTAGGCAAATATTTTTCTCTTAAATCTTTTCCATCTTCCATGTATTTAACATTCGGATTTTCTATTATGAATTCTTTTTTTGCTTCCTCAGAAAGAGAATCAATAAAATTTTCTCCATATTTTCTGTCTATCTCTTTCCACATTTCAATTTGATAACAATAAGGCTCAAAACTACCCATTCTGGTACATCCACTTAAATGTTCCTTTGTTTCTATTCCATATTTACTAAGCTTTTTCGAAAGTTTTTTAAATATCCCGTCGATAGCATAACCAAAATATATTAATTTTCCATTTTTAATATCACTAAGCGCTCTCGCTTTTTGATTAATACAAAACGTATCAATTACCGTAACATCTAAATTTCTATTTTTCATCCACATATTGGCGTAAACTTCTTCGCTGTACACGATAAGTTTTCCATTAGCGTCAAATTTCTTTAATTCTGCTTTTTTATTTTGGCAAGAATAAAACTGAAAACACAAAAACAATAAAATAAATACTTTCTTCATAGATTTTTATTTGTTGTAGAAAAAATTATTTAATTCTCAACCAATTCAATATCCATAGTTTTTATCAATCCATTCTGAAAAGTATAAACATGTTTCACCATTCCGTCAAACATTAAATCGCCTTTTAAGTCTTTTACATTTTGATGTACTTTTACTTCTAAGCTTCCGTTTTCTCTTTCATCGAAACCAACTGGTTCAACTTTCGGATTAATTTCCGTCCATTGTCTTGTCCAATATTTTTTGATTTCGTCGTGTCCGCTTATGTAGCCGCCTTCCCATGCTTTAGACCATTGCACATCCGGTTGCATTGTTGAAAGTGCATTGTCAATGTTTCTTTCGTTAAAAGCAGTATATGCTTTTTTGATTGTTTCTTCGAATTGAGTTGTTGATTGTGTCATTTTTTGAATTGATTGATTATATCATAAAAGTAAACTATTTTTTCTTAAACACTAACTCACAGAATACTTCTTCGGTTTCATGCCAATATGCTGTTCAAAAACTCTTGAAAAATGGCTGAGATTTGTAAATCCTAATTGATAGCCAACTTCTGAAACTGTCAAGTGTTTTTCTTTTAGCAATCTTGCTGCTTCCTGCATTCGCATGGATTGAAAATATTCGAAAACGCCTTTGCCAAAAGTTTGTTTAAAAAGTTTTCGCAATTTAGGTTCGCTCATTCCGGCTTCTTTTGCAAGCAAAGCAATATTGGGCGGTTCGTCGAGATTTGATTGCAAACTCAGTTTGATCGCATAAATCGCTTTAATATCTTCGATATGCATGTTACTTGTTGGCGTAGCTTCGCGTTGTATCAATTGAGAAAAAATGCAGCAAAGTAATTCTTCGCATTTCAGTTTGCTGTAATGACTTTCTAAACTTTCAGATACGGGTTGTTCCAGAATTTCGCTGGCAGTTTTAATCATCTCTGGTGAAATGCTGGTTTCAAATGCAAAGTTTTCTTTTCCATTTAAAATCGTTGCCACTACAGGATGTTCTATATTTCCAAAAGTTTCTCGTAAATATTGTCGTGAAACCGCAATTGTAATACTTCTAAAAACAGTATTTGATGGCATTGTAAGTACGGCAGAAACGGCATGCATGCAAATAAACACATTCGACTGTTCTGGCAATAATTGTTTTTCTGTTTCTAACGGAGACGGAAAAACATCACTCAGCATAAAAACAACATCTTCTTGTCCTTCATCTAAAATATTGGTTCGCTCCAGTAAAATTTCTTCATGCAGATAATAATTGCGTATCATCATTCGAAGATTATTTTGTTTCCAGGAAAATCCCGTCAAATAACCTCCGCCTTTGCTTTCAGGAATATCAATAAAACGTCCGCGAACGGTTGCACCAATCGCTTTTGCAAATTGACGTGTAATTCCCGAACCTTTTTGATCTACAACTGATATTTTCATTTATGACTATTTTATTATCATTTACGGTTATTTTGTTCGTAAAAGTAACAATAATTTTGCTTCATAATAATTAAATAAAAGAAGATGAGTACATTACTTAAAAATAAAAAGGTGGCAATTATTGGCGCCGGACCCGGAGGATTAACGTTGGCAAGATTACTTCAACTTAAAGGGGTTGACGTAAAAGTTTACGAAAGAGACGAAAACAGACATGTAAGAGTGCAAGGAGCAACGCTGGATTTGCATACTGATTCTGGATTAAAAGCTCTTGAAGCGGCTGATTTAATGGATGCATTTAAAGCAACTTACAGACCCGGCAATGATCGATATCGTATTGTCGACAAAAACGCAGTTATTTTTCATGACGATCACGAAAAAGATTCAACGGGTGATTTTGGAGATGAATGGTTTCGACCTGAAATTGATCGCGGCCCGTTAAGAGATATGCTAATAGATTCTTTGAAACCGGATACTGTTGTTTGGGACAGCCATATTGTTTCAGTTGAAAATATTGGGGAAAATTGGGAAATCATTTTTGAGAATGGCCAAACGGCAAAGGCAGATGTTGTAATTGGAGCTGATGGCGCCAATTCTAAAATTCGTCCGTTTCTTACGCCAATCAAACCCGTTTATTCAGGAGTTACTTATTTAGTATGTAATATTGATGACGCTGAAAAGAATGCTCCTAAAGTTTATGATTTATTAAAAGGCGGAAAAATTGCTGCGCTTGATGAATCAAAAACAATATTTGCTAGTGCTAAAGGCGATGGTACGATGGATATTTATATTGGCTTTAAAACAGATCTAAACTGGGCTAAAGAAAGTGGTATCGATTTTAAAAACAGTACCGAAGTTTTG
Organism: Flavobacterium sp. LC2016-13; assembly: GCF_009707955.1. Lineage (GTDB taxonomy): Bacteria > Bacteroidota > Bacteroidia > Flavobacteriales > Flavobacteriaceae > Flavobacterium. The sequence goes on from NZ_WMDQ01000006.1 coordinate 230,479, forward strand.
AAATGGTTTAAAAAAGAATACGCCAATTGGGATAGCATCTGGCTTGAAATATTCGACGACGAAAAAACCGATTTTATACCAAGACCTTTATTCTCTATGCCTTTAGACCAATATTGGGAATCTCAACCTAACATAACTTTGCTTGGTGACGCGGCGCATTTATTGCCTCCAAACGGAGAAGGCGTAAATTCTGCAATGCTTGATGCTTTGAATTTAAGCGGGATTTTGACTAACGGAAATTTTACTACTGTAGAAGCTGCGATCGCTTTTTATGAAAAACAGATGTTTGCACGATTTGTTGAGGAAGGAAAGGAAACGGGCGAAATGATGGATTGGATGTATGCTCCGGAAGGATTGCAGGTAATGGTAAACATGCTTAATGGAATACCAACTTAAAAAGAAGAATTGCTTATTTACAAAAAACTCCATTAGAAATAATGGAGTTTTTTATTATTCAAATTTAATATTTAATCCAAACTCAAAATATATCCTAAATTAAAATAAGGCATTATTCTTTTATTAAAATCGCTGTACATTAAACTGGCTTCAATTGGGCCCAAAAATGTTCGGTAACCGCCTGTTAGCGAATAACCAATTCCCTGATGAGGAATTGTATTTAGCCTGAAATTGCTTGTAATAAAATCATAATACAAACCGTTTACTTTTGTTATTACAAACAAATTGTTCGTAATCGCATATTGATAACCAACTTTGAAACTTATAGCACTTGCTGTAAAAATAGATGCTTCGGGTAAACCTGAAAAAGTAATTTGATTCCTGATTACATTGTTTAATCCACCAATTACAAAATCATTCATAATGGCTTGTTTGTAATTAAAATTCATTCCTGATTGCAGTTGAACAAAGAATGCATTTTTGTTTATGGGGAAATATTTTTCAAAATTAATTCTTAGCTGTGTATAAGAACTACTGCTTAAAGTTCCTGAATCATTATTAGCCAACTCAGTACCATTTTGAGAAATCGTAAAATCGACATTCTGATTATATACTACACCAGCTTTAATGTAAATATCACTTCCGCGGTTGGGATAAAGCGGCGTATTGAATGTATTGTGATGCAAAAATAAATACGTATCCATATAACGAAGATTTCCGTTTGCTTCAATTTGGGAAATAATTTTAGGCTCAAAAGCCACATAACCCAAACTTGTTCCAAAACCCAATGCCCAATTATTTTCTGGTTGCCACACTATTTGAAAATCAGTATTTTGACTTACCTGATTATAAAGTCCGGTGCTCGAAAATTCAGGATTATAAGTATTGATATCAATCGTTTCTATAGTAGCTTCTAACTCCATTGTAAACTTTCGATCTTTTGTCAGATAGAAACCATAGCCCAGTTTGGCTCTCGGATTTTCTCCAATCGAAACATCAAACGAAGTGGTCGAAAAAGGCACTAAAAATCCTTTTTTAACAAATCCCGTTTTAAGCGCAATTCCCGTACTTGTGTTATAGTGAAGACCAAACCTTGTAAAAGTTGTTGGCGCTTTCTCGACATCAAAAATAATTTTTGCTTTTCCCGGTTCTACAGGAACAAGCGAATAATTAATTTTTGTGAATGCACGTGTTGAAAAAGCCGATCGTATTGAAGTTCCCAATTGATTTGCTGTGTAATACGAATTCGGTACAAAATCAATAAGATCTACAAAAGCAGGTTTTTCATAAGCCGCGATTCCTTTGATATCATATTGAGAAATAAAAACAGAGTCCTTTTTTTGCACTCTCTTTTCTATAATTTCTTTTCCATAAATAAGGTCAAGAGAATCTTTTAATCTCTTTATTTTCGGATAAAGCTCTTTTCCTTTTGCCAAACCAATTTTGATAATTTCTTCCTCTGCAGAAAAGCTGCTTGTACCATAATTTCCTAACGGATAATCGATATATATATCAACAAGTTTTTTTTGTTCTTCCAGATCTTTTACGGCATTAAAAAAAGGAAGTCTACTGATAATATCAAGAGGAGACTGTATTTTATCAACAGGATCCTGATCGCCGGAAACATCACTTCCTATCACAAAATCAGCACCCATTTCCCGAACATTTTCGACAGGAAAGTTCCTGACAATTCCACCATCTACGAGAAGTTTTCCGTTAATTTCTACCGGAGTAAAAACAGACGGTATTGCCATACTCGCGCGAACGGCGTTTACAATATTTCCGTTTTTTAAAACTACCATTTTTCCTGTTCCAACATCAGCTGCGATACATTGAAAACCTTTTTCGAACTTACTAAAATCGTTTATTTCGTAATATGGATAATACAACTCAGCCAATTTCAGCCAAAGCTCATTCGATTCGATAAAACCTTTTTTAAGAGCGAGTTTTCCTCTTATTAAAGGCAATATAAAATAGTGTCCAAAATCTTCTTTTTCTTTAAGATTTAAGCTGTTTACAGGAGGATCATTTGATAATAAGGAAGTCCAGTCAAGAGTTTTGGCTATATCTAAAATTTCATCAGCATTATAACCTGCAGCGTATAAACCTCCAACAACAGCACCCATACTAGTTCCAGTTACATAATCTACTTTTAGCCCGACAGAATCAATCGCTTTAAGAACGCCAATATGAGCAATTCCTTTGGCTCCGCCGCCACTTAACGTAAGTCCAATTTTAGGACGGGTATTTTGCGCGTTCGAAGATTGAACGGCAAACAATAGTAAAATAAGTAAAAAGGGCGCGTTGTAAAGTTTTCGCATATATAACATTTTATCTGTCTAAATAATAAAGATAATGATTTTCTTATATTTTCATAACATTACATTGCTGACAAAAGCGTAAATTTCATCAAGTATTTGTTACTCAAAGCAAAATACCTTTAAAAATGTAATATTTCCTTAAAATTACATTTCCTATTCCAAAAGACAAATTTCAAAAGCAGTTTTTTTGCTTTCTGATTTATAAGAGATATAACCGCCATGCGCTTCGATAATATTTTTAGACAAAGTCAATCCAATTCCCGCGCCTTCATTTCGCGTTGTAAAAAACGGCAGGAATATTTTATTTTCAATTTCTTTTTCAATCCCGTTTCCGTTATCCGTAATCTTGATAAACGTTCGGTTTTCTTTGGCTTCCGCCGAAATTAGAATCTGTTTCAGCTGCGTATCTTTTAGCGCGTTGATAGAATTCGTTAAAAGATTAATCAAAACCTGCTCCATTTGCTGTGAATCAATATTGATCCAGCGTTTAGAAGAAATCGTATTTATAACTTCAATATCATTTTCCTTAAATAACGGATTCATAATCTGAACACAACTTTCCATCAAATGCTGCAATTCTGTTTTTTCTTTTTTCGGAGAAGGCAGCATCGCCAGTTTTCGGTAACCTTCTACAAATTTTTGCAAATGATCACTTCGGCGCAACATCGTTTCGACACTATTTTTTACATCTTCTAAATCTTCCTGCGATAAAGAATCCTGTTCTACTAAATCCTGCAAATTCTGGCAAATTGACCGAATTGGTGTTATCGAATTTAAAAGTTCATGCGAAATCACTTTCATCAAATTTACCCACGCATCTTTCTCTTTTTTCTCAACAACATTTTGAATTGAATCCAGCAAAACAATAAAATAATCCTTTTCGAAAATCTCTGTTCTTGACGCCTGCAAAACGAATGTTTGCATGTTTTGTTCGTTGATGCTGATTTCTACAGATGTTTTTATTTCCTGAAAATTATCTTCTTCGATAATCTGGCACAAAGAAGGCAATTGGTTTTTAAGATATTTCCATTTAGAAACTTTGGGAACATTAAAATGACTTGAAAAATAATCGTTCATCAAAAAAATATCCCAATCGTTTTCCTGTTTTTGCAAAATGATAATTCCCGTTTCGATATTATTCAAAATAGAACGGTAAATAATATCTTTTGAAACCTGTTCGTTTTGTTTCGTTTTCAGCGTATCATATAACTGAAACAAATCGTTATAACTTTTATTGAATTTATGTTTTGAAAAATCTGAAGTAAAATCATTCTGCAAAATCGAAGCGATCGTTTTATCATACAACAAAACAAAATTCCGAACATAAAAATACATTTCGCGAATAAGCAAAAACACCATAAAAAGACCAAAAATACCTGTAAAAATTAAATTTATTTTAAAGAAGAAAATCGAAAATTCAATTCCCGCTACAATAAAAATCAATCTTAGAAACAGCAACTTATAAGTTTGAAATGTTTTAAACATATTAATTAATTTTAATCTGTTGGTAATTAATTTTAACACATAGAAACATAGGTCTCTTTTTAGAAATGAATAAAAAAAGAAATGCAAAAAGAAACTAGTTTCTCAAACATAGCTATGTGTATTAATGCAAATAAAATGTCTTTCGACACTATGCAAAACTATCTTTCTATGTGTTAAAATCAATTACAGCAATTAGTTAATGTTGATATTATATTTCTCTAAACGACGATACAAAGAACCTCTGGATAAACCCAATTCTTCGGCTGTTTTACTAATATTATTATTGTTTTTGAGCAACGCTTTTTCGACCGCAGCTTTTTCTACAGACGAAAGCTGAATATCATCCGGATTTTCATCATAAGCGGTTATCGTTTCTAAATCAAGATCTGAAACCGTGATTTTATTATTTTCACAAAGAATAACGGCACGCTCAATTTTATTTTCCATTTCACGAATGTTTCCGTTCCAGGCGTGTTTTTCAATTTGTTCGAGAACTTTTTTGTCGAAAGTAATCGCGTCTCTTCCGTATTTTTCGATCATTTTATCTAAAAGATATTCTGCCAACGGAATTTTATCTTCATTACGTTCTCGCAACGGAGGCAAAACAATTTCCATCGTATTAATGCGGTAATACAAATCTTCCCTGAAACTTTTATCTGCAACTTCCAGTTTCAAGTTTAAATTGGTTGCCGTAATAATTCTCACATTCAAAGGTCTCGGTTTTGTTTCGCCCAATCTTGTTACCGTTTTTGTCTGGATAACCTGCAAGAGTTTAGATTGCAAATGCAACGGCACATTTCCTATTTCATCCAGAAAAATAGTTCCGTTTTGAGCCATTTCAAAACGTCCGGGCGTATCTAATTTTGCATCCGTAAAAGCACCTTTTGCATAACCGAATAATTCACTTTCGAAAATATTCGAATTTAAAGAGCCTAAATCAACTGCAATAAAAGGATTGTTTTTTCTTTCGGACTGACTAAAAATATGATGCGCCAAAACAAATTTTCCCGTTCCGTTTTCTCCAAGAATCAAAACATTTGCATCGGTTTTAGCCACTTTATCAGCTAGCGAATAGGCCTTTTTTATAATTTCAGAAGTACCAACAAAAAAGTCATTTTCAATTTCAATATTCTTGTCTTTCTTTTGTTCTTTGCGAGATTTCTCTACGGCTTGTTTTACAGATTCGAGTAGTTTTTTATTTTCCCACGGTTTTAAGATATAATCGAAAGCACCGGATTTTAAACCTTCAACAGCCGTTTCGACTTTTCCAAAAGCAGTCATTAAAATCACAACCGTTTTTGGCGAAAGCGTTTTTATTTCTTTCAATAAATACAAACCTTCCCTTCCGTCTTCAAAACCAATTCTGTAATTCATGTCGAGCAAAACGACATCGATGGTTTTTTTCGACAATAATTCGACAATATTTTTTGGATTATTGAGTGTATAAATGTCTTCAAAATACTTTTTCAGGAACACTTTCGACGCAAAAAGGATGTCTTCCTGATCGTCGATGATTAATATTGAGGCATTTGTCTTTTTCATTTTTGTTCGGTTTTGGACGAAAGCTGTCCAATATTGGACACTTTAAATTTTATTCAAAAAATAAAAATGTAAAAATAAGGCAGTTACAGATTTTAAGTTTTTGGCATGAAAATCACATTATGACTAGCAAATCATCAAACATGAGAATCATTATTGCTGGTAAAAATAACAAAAATAGATAGCGAACAACTATATTGTTAATTATCTTAATTTCGACGCGTTTCTTTTACCTCGGCAATAAAAAAATTAAAAACGAACATCAATCTAAAAAACAACCATTATGATCAACATTACAAAACTTTCGAAAGTATTTAGAACCGAAGAAATAGAAACAAATGCATTAAGCGAAATTTCATTAACGATTAATCAAGGCGATTTTGTTTCGATTATGGGACCTTCGGGAAGCGGAAAATCTACTTTATTAAATATCATTGGATTATTAGACAGTGCTTCTGCCGGAAGTTACCAATTGTTAAATCAGGAAATGGTTGGCACGAAAGAAAAAACAAAATCGAAAGCGAGAAAAGAAAACATCGGATTCATTTTTCAGAATTTTAATTTAATTGATGAACTTTCTGTTTTTGATAATATCGAATTACCTCTGATTTATAATGATGTTCCAGCTTCTGAAAGAAAGAAAAAAGTAAATGAGATTGCTAATAAATTAGGCATTTCGCACCGATTAAAACATTATCCGCAACAACTTTCGGGAGGTCAGCAACAACGTGTTGCCGTTGCAAGAGCTTTAATTAATGATCCGAAAATTATTCTTGCCGATGAACCTACAGGAAACCTGGACAGTAAAAACGGGAATGAGGTTATGGAATTATTAACGGATCTGCATGCTAACGGAGCTACAATTTTGATGGTAACGCACTCTGATTATGATGCTTCATTTTCGCAAAAAACAATTGTGATGAAGGACGGAATTATACTTTCAGAAAAAACAAATAATAGAAATGTGGATGTTTTTGCAGCGAACTTAAATAACTAGGATTATGCTGAAAAACTGGATTAACATTTTTATATACCACATCAAAAACAACAAATTCTTTACGGCTTTGAATGTTTTGGGTTTGAGTATTGGAATCGCAGGTTTAATTTTTGCCATTTTATATTGGAATGAGGAACAGAGTTATAACGAATGGAACCCAAACAAAGAAGTTGTTTTTCAATCTATATGCCAGATAAGTCCGGATAATTTTTGGTCTACGAATGTGTCATCGTTTGAAGATTATTTTAAAACCGATTTCAAGGAAATTGAAAGTTATTGTTATCTCGATAATTGGTATGCTGAAAAGCTAATTCAATACAACGATAAAAAAGGCATTTTTAAAATCATCGATGCTCAAAAAACTTTTTTCGAAATGTTTCCTTTTAATTTTATAAAAGGAAGTGCAAAGACAGCTTTAAAAGACAAAAGTTGTATTGCTATTTCAAAACAAATGGCTCTAAATTTATTTGGAAACATCGATGTTTTGGGCAAAACAGTGATCTATACCGATAAAAAATTAGTTGTTACGGGCGTTTATACAATTCCCGGAAAATCATCTTTGGCGCCGGAAGCTGTTGTAAATCTTATCGATGAAAAGTTGCCTACAGAAAAAGACAGCTGGGGAAATTTTAATAATGGTTTATTAATAAAATTAAAAAATCCGGCCGATAAAAATAAAGTGATTGCCAAAATGGAAAGTCTGCTATTCAAAAATCGTACTGCAAAATGGGCGAAAAAAGAAGGTTTGACTATTGCAGAATGGCAGAAAAAAAATGGGGTTGAGAATATGAAAATATTTCTGGAACCTTTAAAAGATGCCAGATTACATTCGATTGTTGATGGATATGCAGAAGGAAAAGGCAATTATCAATTCCTGATGATTATGATGGGATTATCTGTTTTGATTTTGATCTTATCACTTTTTAATTATATCAATCTGGCAACGGCAAATGCCATAAAAAGAGCTAAAGAAGTTGGGGTTAGAAAAATTTTAGGAGCATCAAAAAGTAATATTGTCCTACAGTTTATTTTTGAAACTTTCATCATTACTTCTTTTTCTATTCTTTTATCCTTAGTGATTGTGGAGTTATCATTGCCTTTTTACAATAATTTTTTAGAAAAGGAATTAGCCATTCATGGCTCACAATTTTTTGTTGAATTGGGTTTCATTTTTATTGTTACTGTAATTCTTGCCGGAATATTTCCAGCGCTTTACATTTCGAATTTTGAAACTTTGAAAGTATTAAAGGGAAATTTTGGAAGAAGCAAAAGCGGTGTCTGGCTGAGAAACGGAATGCTTATTTTGCAATTTGCAATTGCCGCTTTTTTTATTATCGGATCTTATATTGTGTATGAGCAAGTACAGTTTTTAACCCAAAGAGATTTAGGTTTTAAAGGCGATCAGGTATTAGAAATAAATTATAGAAAACCTTATTTCGATCCAAATGATCAAAACGCAGTCAAAAACTTATATACGCGATATGAAACTGTTAAACAGGAAATCTCAAAAATCAAAGGTGTTTCGCAAGTAAGTACAGGAGCGTTTTCTTTTGGCGGCGGCGGCACTTCATCATCAACTTTTAGCTATCATGGTATTAATATTCAGGGACAAAATATGGCTGTTGATTTTGGAATGCTCGAAATGCTAAAAATCAAATTAAGTCAGGGACGTTATTTTGACAGTCGAATTTCATCAGACACGATTACGAATATATTGATAAACGAAACGGCTTTGAAATTAATGAAAGAAAAAAATCCCATTGGTAAAATTGTAAAATGGAACGAACATAAACTCAAAATTATTGGAATAGTAAAAAATTTCAATATCTGGGGACCAAAAGCGCAAATTCCGCCCATGGTATTTTTTCATCTAAAAACAATCAGCTGGATGAATCTGAATGTCAATCATATATTCGTAAAAGTGAATCCTGCGGAAATGCAAAATACAATTGCCGATCTCGAGAAATTCTGGAAACAAAATATTACTACTGATTATCCTTTTAAATATGATTTTACAGATAAGGCTTACGCCAGAAATTATAAGGAATTTGTGAATCAGAGAAATCTTTTTTCTTTATTGAATATAATCGTAATTCTCATTGCTCTTTTCGGACTCTTTGCATTGGCTTCGTATTCAATACAAAGTCGTATGAAGGAAATTGCCATTCGAAAAACACTTGGCGCCGAAACCAATGTTTTGCTAAAAGAACTGTCTAAACAATATATTATTTTTTGTGTTATCGGATTTCTGATTGCGGTATTCCCGGCCTATTATTTATTGAATAAATGGCTCGAAGATTTCGTTTTTAGAATTGATATTCCAATACTTCCGTTTCTTATTGGCTTTGTGGCATTACTCTCTTTAACGCTAATTGTAGTGCTTTCGAGAACGTATCAGGCGACAAAAGTCGATGTATTAAAATATTTAAAATACGAATAACATGCTAAAAAACTGGACTAACATATTTATATACCACATCAAAAACAACAAATTCTTTACGGCTTTGAATGTTTTGGGTTTGAGTATTGGAATTGCAGGATTAATTTTTGCAATTTTGTATTGGAATGAGGAACATTCGTATGATCAATGGAATCCTCAAAAAGATAAAATTTATACTATAATGAGTGATCTTGGTGGCGGAAATGTCTGGGCTGTAACCTCGACAATTCCTGCTCCTATTTTAAAAGCAACTACTTCTTATGTAGATGATTATTGCTTTATTAGAACCAATTACAGTAAGGAAACGATACAATACAAAGGTAAAATAGAATTGTTTGACAAGATTTTTACGGCACAAAGCAGTTTCTTTTCTTTTTTTCCTTTTGAATTTGTTCGAGGCGATGCAAAAAGTGCTATTCACGATCGCAACAGTATTGCTATTTCTGAAGAAACTGCCTCTCGTTTATTTAAGGATGAAAATCCGATGGGAAAACAAGTCAGATATGCAGAACAAATTTTCGTTGTTCGCGGCGTATATCGATTGTCCGAAAAATCTTCGGCAATGCCATCTGCAGTTACAACTGTAATTGAAGACGATCTCGAAAAAGACAGAGAAAGCTGGGGCTTGAGTTATGGATTAATGCTTAAGCTAAAAAAACAAAGCGATTCAACTGCTGTTGTTAAAAAATTAAATGAAATTTTTGTTCAGGAAAACTACAAAAAGCAGGCAAAGAGTGAAGGTTTATCTCTTGAAGCTTTTATAAAAAGATATGGAGAACCGCTTAAAATGAGGTTACTGCCACTCACTGCTGCAAGGCTTCATCAGGGAAATACTCCTTTTCCGGAAGGAAACAGCAACCTGATATTTTTGCAAATATTAATGGGTTTGTCTATACTTATTTTACTGTTATCTATTGCAAATTATATTAATCTGGCAACCGCAAATGCTATAAAACGTGCTAAAGAAGTAGGCGTAAGAAAAGTTGTTGGCGCCACAAAATTGCAAATCATAATTCAATTTGTATTTGAAACCATATTAATTACGCTTTTCTCCGTTTTATTAGCATTGGTAATTGTAGAGCTTTCACTGCCTTTTTATAATTCGCTTTTAAACAAAAACCTCATCATTATCGGAACGCAATTCTATCTTCAATTAGTGTTGATTTTTGTTCTTGTTGTTTTTGTTTCCGGGGTTTTTCCGGCAATTTATATATCAAATTTTGAGCCTTTGAAAGTTTTAAAAGGTAACTTTTCAAGAAGCAAAAGCGGTGTATGGTTTCGTAACGCAATGCTTGTTTTGCAATTTGCTATCGCAACCTTTTTTATCATTGGTTCTTTTATTGTCTATCAACAAGTAAATTTTATGGCCGCAAAAGATCTGGGTTTTAATGGATCGCAAGTCATCGATATTTCTTTTAAGGCTAAAAAAGGAAGAGGACAATTTGAAAGATATAAAACCATACAACAGGAACTTCAAAAAATTAATGGTGTTGAAACTGTTTCTACAGCATCATTTTCTATTGGAAGCATGGAAAACTCGTGGAGTGGTTTACATTATAAAACCAATCCGGAAGTTATAACGCAGCAAATGGGTATTGATTTTGGAATGCTGGATCTTTTGGGAATACAAATATTAAAAGGAAGAGATTTGACCGATAAATTTGCCTCAGATACTATTTCGAATGTTTTACTAAATGAAACTGCCGCAAAAACATTACAGGAAAAAGATCCTTTGGATAAAATTGTCAATTTATCGGAGGGAAATTATAAAGTCGTAGGAATTGTAAAGGACTTCAATTATTTCGGACTTGAAAATAAAATTGGTCCAATGATTTTCTTTCATCTCAAAACAGAAAAATGGGCACAAAAAGATATACATACTATAGCCGTTAAAATTTCACCAAAAGAAATGCCTCAAACTATTGATGCTATTGGAAAATTCTGGAAAACAAAAGTTGACTCAGAATATCCGTTTGAATATACTTTTGTCGATAAAAACTTTGCCCGATCTTATAAAAAGTATCAAAACCAAAGTCAGTTATTTTCTCTTTTAAATGCGATTGTAATTCTAATTGCCGTTTTCGGATTATTTGCTTTGGCTTCATTTTCAATGGAAAGAAGATTAAGGGAAATTGCTATTCGAAAAACGTTGGGCGCAGAAACAAATGTTTTACTCAAAAATTTATCCAAACAATATGTAGTTTTCTGTTTGATTGGTTTCATGATCGGAATAATTCCCGCTTATCTTTTGTTGCAAAAATGGCTTGAAGATTTTGCTTTTAGAATTGATATTCCGTTGCTGCCGTTTTTTGTTGCACTTGTTTCTTTACTGTTTTTGACCTTGACAATTGTTTTGGCAAAAGCATATCAGGTAACCAAAATTGATATTTTGAAATACCTGAAATATGAATAACTAAAAGTGTTTAACCTTTTAGAACTAACCTCAACCAAAACTATGATACTAAATTATATCAACATATTTATTTACCAGCTCAAGCACAACAAGCTGTTCTCTTTTCTTAATATTTTAGGATTGTCAATAGGAATTGCGGGATTAATTTTCGCTTTACTGTATTGGAACGACGAACAAAGTTATAACGAATGGAATCCTGAAAAAGAAAAAGTCTATCAGGTTTTGGTTCAGGTAACCGATATGCCTGCCTGGTCTAATTGTGCCTTATTTTTGAAACCCGCTTTAGACAAAGATCCAAATATCGAATCTATACTATATGCTGACTATTGGTATCAAAAAGATAAAATTATTTATAAGGGAAAGAAAGAATTTGTAGATAAAATTATCAATGTCGAACAAAATTTCTTTTCTTTTTTTCCTTTCAAAATGATTCAGGGCGATGCAATTTCAGCTATAAAAGATGATTCCAGCATTGCTATTTCAGATATTACGGCTAAAAGGATTTTTGGAAATGAAAATCCCATTGGGAAACAAATAAAATGTTTTGACCAGCTGTTTTCTGTACGCGCCGTGTATCATATTCCAGGAAATTCTTCGATTGCGCCAAATGTCATCATCAATAAAATGAAGGAACTGACAACTTCCGGAATGATGAATCCGTTTATTTTAAAGTTATTACTAAAAGTAAAAGACCCGTCAAAAGTTGATCTTACAAGACAGAAACTCGAGAGACTTTATAACCACGATTTTATTACCCGACTTGCCAAAGAAGCAGGTTTTACAGCCGAAGTTATGGCTAAAAAAGTAGGTTATTTTACGGTTATTCTTGAACCTTTGTCTAAGGCCAGATTACATTCGATAGCAGATGGTTATCCTGAAACGCGAGGAAATTATCAGTTTTTGATGATCATGATGGGTTTGTCTCTTTTGATTCTCATTTTGTCGATTGTTAACTATATCAATCTCGCCACTGCAAATGCGGTAAAGCGAGCAAAAGAAGTTGGAGTGCGTAAAATTTCGGGAGCTTCTAAAGGCGATATAATTATTCAGTTTCTTTTTGAAACTATTTTAACAACGAGTTTCTCCATTTTATTAGCGTTAGTAATTGTAGAACTTGCTTTGCCTTATTACAACAATTTTTTAAACAAAAACATTGCACTTCTCGCCAGTCAGTTTTATCTACAATTGATTCTGATTTTCATCATTACGGTTTTGACTGCTGGATTATTACCGGCAATTTACATCGCCAATTTTAAAACTTTTAAAGTCCTGAAAGGAAATTTCGAAAGAAGCAAAAATGGTCTTTGGCTGCGTAACGGAATGCTTATTCTTCAATTTGCAATTGCTGCTTTTTTTATTATTGGTTCTAATATTGTATATCAGCAAATTAAATATTTACAAAATAAAGATCTTGGTTTTAAAGGCGATCAGGTAATTTCGGTTTGCCTAAATTTCCCATCAATTGAACATCAATCAGAAAACGCAGAACAAATTATTTACAATAAATACAGCATCATAAAACAACAGCTGTATAAAATTAAAGGCGTTCAACAAGTTTCTACCGGTCTTATTTCTTTTGACGGTTCAGATAATTCTATTTCTCCGGTGCTGTATAATAATGAACTTTTTAAGGAAAGAATAATCAATTTAGATTTTGGAATGTTTGAAATGCTGAATATTAAAATAATAAAAGGCAGAGATTTTGATAAAAAAATAGCGTCTGACACCGTTAATTCAGTCATAATAAATGAAACGGCCGCAAAATTAATGAATCTTAAAACTCCACTTGGAAAAGAACTTCTCATACGGGATCAAAAATTAAAAATTATTGGTATTGTCAGGGATTTTAACTTATTGAGCCCAGAATTAAAAGTGCCGCCAATTGCTTTTCATCATATTAAAACCTTTGATATGGCGCATAACATAGATAAAGTTTACATAAAACTAAACGCCGACAATTTGGAAAACACGATTACCAATATCGAAAAATTATGGTCGAAAGTCGATACCGAATATCCGTTTCAATATGATTTTGTCGACAAGCAATACGCAAGAACTTATGAAACGTACACCAAACAAAAGAATCTTTTTTCGCTTTTAAATATTATCGTAATTGCAATAGCATTATTCGGCTTATTTGCTTTGGCTTCTTATTCGATACAAAGACGAATGAAAGAAATCGCCATTAGAAAAACACTTGGTGCAGAAACCAATACATTGCTAACAGCTTTATCAAAACAATATATTTTGTATTGTATAATTGGATTTCTGATTGCCTTGTTTCCGGTTTATTATTTATTAAATCAATGGCTCGAAAATTTTGCTTTTAGAATTGATATTACTGTGTTTCCTTTCTTTTTAGGATTTATTATTTTACTTATTTTGACTTTGATAATTGTGCTTTCAAGAGCTTATATCGCAACAAAAACGGATATTTTAAAATATTTGAAATATGAATAATAAATAACCTCTATGATAAACCTAATTAAACTATTTGTTTCACTCTTAATACTGTTTTCATTTTCTGCTGGTAAAGCCCAAAATAACCCGAAGGCTTTCTTAAATACAGAAATTGATAAATACATATTTCAAATTCAAAACAGGTATGTAATTCCCGGAATTTCACTTGCTGTTATTAAAAACGGAAAGGTAATTCACAAAAAAAATTATGGGAAAGCAAATATTGAGAATGACATACCTGTCTCTGATAAATCTATATTTAGAATTTATTCTTTAACAAAGTTAATTGTTACGACAGGAACTTTTCAACTTATAGAGCAAGGCCGATTATCTTTAGAAGACTCTGTTTCAAAATACATTAGTGGTCTTCCAAAAACATGGAATTCTATTCAAATTAAAAATTTGCTAACACAATCTTCCGGGCTTCCCGATATTGTGAACTATGAAAAACTAGAAGAGAATGTTGCGCAAGAAAAAGTATTTGCAGATACGATAGCGTTTAAAAAAGGAGAGAAATTTGAATATAATCAAACCAATTTTTGGCTTCTTCAAAAAGTTATAGAAACGGTGAGCAGACAAGATATTGAAACCTTTATTACACAAAACCAGTTTACTGATATATCTAAGAAAAGTATGTTTTTCTCAACAGACTCAAGAGACATTATTCCAAATAGAGTTACGCCATATTTTAATTATGATACTGGCAAAATGCAAATTAGCCTTCCAAACAACGGCAGTTATCTTAATAGCTGTAATGGGATCAATATCACAATGGACAGTTTTTTGATATGGGACAAAAAATTAAACAGCAATAAACTTATTAATGAGAAATCAAAAAATAGTATGTGGGAAACTTTTCCTTACTCCAAATCAAACGAAAAATTTACTTTTGGTTGGGATGAACGCGTAATTAATGGTCATCTATCTTATGGTTTTTCCGGTGGAAGAATTACTGCTTATAGAAATTTCCCTAAAGATAATTTAAGTATCATTTTTTTAGCAAATGGCTTGGGAGGGAATAATTTTGATGTTGAAAATATTGTTAATCAGATTGCATATTTGGTCGATAACGATATTATTGACTATAATGTTTTAGCCTTCGAGTCTTTAATTAATTCTGCACAAAATAATATAGATAATTTTAAAAATGCTTTTACAACTTTAAAAAACAATCCCAAATATTTAAATGTAAATTTCGAAGAGCATTTAAACGCTATTGGATATATCCTTTTGAACGAGAAAAAAACTCAAGAAGCCGTATTTGTATTTACTTTAAACACCACAGAAAATCCGAAGTCTTTTAATGCTTTTGACAGTTTAGGAGAGGTTTGTCAGATAAATAAGAATTTCGAAAAGGCTTTGCTAAATTATACAAAAGCAAAAGAACTAAATGCTGATGAAAGCTACCAAGCAAATGTCAGTAAAAAAATAAAAGAATTAGAAGAGATAATAAAAACCACAAAATAAAACAGAAATTTATTAATTCAGATTAAAAAAAAGACTCCATTATAATCATGGAGTCTTTTTTAGTTATTTAATTTCGTGAATTAAAAAATGTTGCTTTTTCAGAATTTGCAATTTGGCACAAAAATTAATTCCCTACTAATTCTTCTGTTTTAGTTAAAAAATCTTCTGTAACTTCTTCAATATTAATATTCATTCTTTCAGCCAAAACCGTAAGCCACCAAATAGACTCTCCTATTTTGTGTTTCAATTCTTCTTCTGTATTTCCTTTTGGCCATCTTCCTTGTTGCGACATTACGTTGCGACCAACCAAACCTGCATCAGTCAAAAAAGCCAATGCATCTTCTTCAATTGTCCATTCGCTGCCGTGATGCGATAATTCTAGTTCGTGATAACGTGCTCTTATTTTTAAAGAACGCTCTTTTAGCTGTTCAAAGTTTAGTGATGCCATAATTTAATTTTTATTGAATAATTCTTTAAATGCAATCGGACTGATATTTGTTTTTTTCTTAAACAATTTATTGAAAGACTGCGGATGCTCAAAACCTAATTTATAAGCGATTTCTGAAACCGAAAATATTCCTTTTGCAATATATTCTTTTGCCTTTTCTATCAATTTATCGTGAATAAACTGCTGCGTATTTTGCCCTGAAGTGCTGCGTAATAAATCGCTCAGATATCTTGGCGATAATTGCATTTCGTCTGCTACAAACTGCACGGTTGGCAAACCATTTTCCAGTGGTTTTTCGGTATTAAAATAATTCTCCAACAAGTTTTCCAGTTTAGAAAGTATATCGTTATTAACTGCTTTTCGGGTAATAAACTGGCGATTGTAAAAACGATTGCTATAATTCAGCAAAAGTTCTATTTGCGAAATAATAACATCCTGGCTAAAATGATCAATTCGTTCGTCGAGTTCATTCTGAATATTTTTGAAAACGCCCAAAATCGTTTCTTTTTCTTTTTCTGAAAGATATAAAGCTTCAGCAGCCGAATAAGAGAAAAATCCGTACTTTTTGATATTCTCATTTAAACTATAAGGCCGAAAAAAATCAGGATGAATATTTAGCGACATTCCGCTGTAATCCGCTTCTTCTTCCTGCATTTTCAAAACTTGTCCCGGAGATACAAATGACATTCCGCCTTCTTCAAAATCATAGAAACCGTGTCCGTAACGTAATTTTCCTGTGAAATTTGTTTTGAAAGATATCTTATAAAAATCCAAAACAATACCGTTTTCAAAATCCTTCGGATCAAATATAGCTTCGCCATAATTTAGTATACTAATAAGCGGATGCATTGGTTTTGGTTGTCCCATCGCTTTATGTAACTCTGAAATGGAATTGAATATTTTGGGTTGATTTTTCATTTTCATGGATTAAGTTGCAACTTAAAATTCTGGAGTTTTTACAAATTTACGAAATGTTCTACTGGCGCAATATTCCAGTGAACTATTCTAAAATTAAAAAGTAAACATGGCTTTCATATTTTGCACCTGAGTTTCGGCACCCAAACTTAATCGTTCGTTATATAATGCATTTGCATCATTTCCAGCAATATATCGCAATTGGCTTTTGTTGTCAGTTGCTGCTTCGTAGATAATTTGGGCAACATCTTCGGCTTTTGTGTAGTTTTCCATTTTTTCTGCGCTATAACCTTTACTTACTTCAAGCGTTAATTTTTCGTATGCTTCGTGTTGTCCAACTTCCATAGAACGAACAGCAAAATCAGTTTGCATTCCGCCCGGAGCGACAACTTTTACCTGAATTCCAAATTGCGTTAATTCAGATGCCAGACTTTCAGAAAAACCATCTACGGCAAATTTTGTCGCACTATAAATCGAACAAGTCGGAAAACCCATTAATCCAAAAGTAGAAGTAATATTGATAAAAGTTCCGCTTTTCTTTTCACGAAAGTGAGCTACAAACGCTTTTGAAACTCTAATAACACCAAATAAATTAGTTACGATTTGACGCTCAATTTGCTGATTATCCAAAGATTCTAAAGCACCAATTAAACCATATCCGGCATTGTTTAAAACAACATCAACCGAATATTTAGCCGTAATATTTTTAATAGTTGAATCAATTTGTTCCTCGTTCGTAACATCCAACGGAAGTACAATTACATTCTCTAACTGATTTAATTCTGTTTCTTTTTCAGGATTACGCATCGTTGCAATAACTTGCCAGCCTTTGCTTTGAAATAATTTTGCCGTAGATTTTCCTAATCCTGTTGAAGCGCCTGTAATAAAAATTGTCTTTTGCATTTTTAATTGTTTTAAAATTATAATGCAAAGATCAGCCGAAGCATAAAGTTGCTTGTAGCCATTTTGGAAGTTGTATTAGCCAAAATGACGGATATAAAAAAACTCCATTATGGATGTAAGAACAAAAAAACAAACGATATAAGTTATATAAGTACAATTAAGAAAAAACTTAAATCAACTTATATAACTTATATGGTTCAAAAAAACTTTGCGTCTTCGCGACTTTGCGAGCAATATATTTACTCTACTTTAATTTCAAGAGATGAAATTGGAATTCCGTTTCCAGTCGAAGCCTTCAATTGAATATTCTCCTTCTTCCCGTTCGATTGGATAATCGCAATACATTTTCCATTAAATAATTTACAGGAATTCGCTTTAAAAGAATCTAAATTGGCTTGATAACCATTATCAACGCCAACTAATTTTCCGCCGCCCGAAACTTCAAAATTGATTAAATCATTTGCGTTTGGAAGTAAATTCCCTTCTTTGTCTACAAGAGAAACGGCTACATAAACCAAATCATAAGTGTCATTTTTGATTGTGGTTTTGTCTGCTTTCAAATCTATTTTTGAAGCTTCTCCGGCAGTATGAATTGCTGCCTCTAAAACCACTTTCCCATCTTTTCTTGAAATCGCTTTTATGGTTCCCGGTTCAAATTTTACACGCCATGAAATATGCAAATCATCATTTTGTTTGGATTTTTTTCCTAAAGATTTTCCATTTAAAAACAATTCAACTTCATCGGCATTATTATAATACGCCCACACATCAACTTCCTGATCTTTTGCCCAATTCCAATGCGGAAAAATATGCAAAACAGGTTTTGTCGACCATTCGCTTTGATACATATAATAAACATCTTTTGGAAATCCCGCTAAATCGATGATTCCGAAATAAGAACTTCTTGCCGGATACGGATACGGATCTGGCTCGCCGATATAATCAAAACCAGTCCAGATAAAAGTTCCTGCCATAAAATCCTGTTTCTTTATCGTTTTCCAATTCTCTTCGTGCGTTGCGCCCCAATACGATTTTACCTGATCGTAAGCAGAAACCGTCCAATCTGCATTTCCATCAAACGGAGCGCCATGTTTTGTTGGCCACGCTTTAATTCCATTTGGAAAATCATAATGTCCGCGCGTTTCCAATGCCGAAACACTTTCTGAAGCAATTATTTTTTGTCCTTTAAAACGAGTTGGAAAATCTTTATAATCTTCGTGTTTATAATTGAATCCCAAAAGATCTAAAGCGCCTGATTGATAAATGAAATTTTTCTCCGGAATATTTTCTGTCAAAGCAGAAGTTACGGGACGTGTTGTATCTAACGATTTTACAATTTGAGCCAGTTCTTTTGTAATTGAAGTTCCTGTACTATCAAATTGTTCCCTGATTTCGTTACCAATACTCCACATTATTACCGATGGATGATTGCGGTCTCTTTTAATAAAGTCTTCTAAATCCTGTTTGTGCCACGCATCCCAGTCTTTGTGGTAATCGTTGGTTACTTTTTTCTTTTTCCAGACATCAAAAGCTTCATCCTGAACAATAAATCCCATTTCGTCGCACAATTGCATCATTTCTAACGAATGTGGATTATGAGACATTCTAATAGCATTTACGCCCATTTCTTTCAATAAAACTAATTTTCTTTTTACGGCATGAATATTTTCTACCGCACCCAAAGCACCATTATCATGATGCAGGCAAACGCCTACAATTTTGGTTGGTTTTCCGTTTAATGAAAAGCCTTTTTCAGCATCAAAATTAAAATATCGAACTCCAAGCGGCGTTTCGTAATTGTCTGCTAATTTTGATTTGTCATATATTTTGGTAACGATTTTATATAAATACGGATTTTCCGGACTCCATAATTCCGGTCGATTTAAAGTTAAATTCTGAATCTTTTTTCCTGATGTTTTTCCCGAAATTTTTTCTGTTGAAGTAAAACTCCCAACTTCAACATTAGCCGCATTCAAAATAGAACTCACCAATTTAAACTCTTTTGAAACATCATTATCATTATCAATTGTAATTTCTAAATGTATTTTTGAGTTTGTTGCCGCAGCATCCGGAGTTGTTACATAAGTTCCCCATTTTGCGACATGAAGTTTATTACTCGCAACCAAACGCACATTTCTGTAAATTCCGGAACCGGTATACCATCTTGAATTGGGCTGTGCATCATTATCAACTTTTACGGCAATAATATTTTCCTGATTTCCAAATTTCAAATATTGAGACAACTCATAAGAAAATGAAATATAACCATTCGGACGAATTCCTAAAGAATGTCCGTTGATAAAGACTTCACTGTTTTTAAAAACACCATCAAATTCTATCGAAACGGTTTTGTTTTTCCAATCTTTAGGAACTGTAAACACTTTACGATACCAACCTTTTCCTGCCGGCAAAAAACCTTGTGCCTGTTTTGTTTTACTGTCTTTATCAAAAGTTCCTTCAATACTCCAATCATGCGGCAATTGAAGCGTTCTCCAATCAGATGCATTAAAATAAGATTGAATTGCTGTTGGATAATCTCCAATTTTGAAGTTCCAGTTTTTATTGAAATCTTCAATGATTCTTGCTTGTTTCCCTTGTGAAAAACCAATTATTGAGAACAACAATATTATTGCAATTATTGTTTTTTGTAAAATGTTTTTATGTTTAATCATAAATATGTTTTTATTCTAATTTAATTATTCATCATAACGTTTCCGTAGAGACGCACAGCAGTGCGTCTAACACATGATATGGACAATTGGAACGTAGACGCACTGCTGTGCGCCTCTACAATAAAACCTTTGTATCTTTGAACCTCTGCTACTTTGAACCTCAAAAAAACCTATTGAAATTCAAAATTATCCAAAACCAATCCTTTCAAATCTTCGCCTTCCAGCGTAATTTTATACGTTCCTGCATTAATATAACCGCCTGAAGTTGTATTTAAAATTTTCCATTTTTCTGACGAAGGAATAAAATCGATTGTATCATTTCGCATTAAAATTCCGTAGGCATCTTCCATTTTGAATTTTACTTTTAATGGTGTTTCGTTTCTGTTCATGAATCTGAAACGCATTAAATAAATTCCGGCAACTCCGGGTTTTACTTCAAACTGAATGCTGTTTTCTGTCTTTTTTGTGAATTCAATATAATCTGCTTTTTTAAAATTTCCTTTTACGATATCTGTTCCTGTTGTTTTTGCATTTTCTGCTTCAAAAACAACAACCGGACGAGAATCATCTTTTTCGCCCATATCATAAACTGGTACAACAATAATAGTATTTATAATTTCTGAGTTATCAAAAAGTACTTTTTCTTCTTTTTTAACCTTTTTAGAAAAAATAGTAAACGTGATATTATTACTGTTTTTTGCAATTGTTTCTGTTTTTTTATAATCCGATAACCAGACAAATTGTGTTTTTATTTTATTGTCGATTAAAACATAAACATCTGAATCTTCTTTGGCTGTAAAAGAACCTTTTACTTTAGAAAGATTTGAAAACTGCAAATAATCTGCTCCAAAAACTTCTGAAGGCAATTGCGTAAAAACAATATCTGAATCTGAATATTGTTTTGAATTAATGTCCAGCCATGAAGCTATTCTATTTATACTTTTATCGTAAGAATCTAAAACAAGATTCTGAATGTTTTTTGGAGATTCGTCTGCTGGCCTGGCATGATAATTTTTAGTGGCAATTGCAATTGCTGAGATAATTGCTTGTCCCGCTTTTACATTTGGAAATGAAATTACCAGTTTTCCGTTTTTGCTTTTTACCTTAAATGTTTTCTTTAATGCTTTATCGTGCCCGGCTTCTGACCAAATATCAAAATCTTTCAGAACCACATTTTCGTTAATGGCAACATCAAACAAACGCCAGCCTTTGCAATCTAATCCGCCGCCAACTCCGTACCAAGGTTCTGTAAAATACAATTCGACTAAATATTCGCCATCCGGAACTGGAAATTCATAACTTAATTTATCTACTCCATATCTGAAATTTTGAAATAATTCGGGATCTTTTGTTCCACTTATTGGATCAAAAGTGCTTCTTTGACTCGCATAAAAATCGGGAAGTTTTTCAAATTTATCTGTCCACGATAAAGAACCCCAAGTATTTTGTCCGTTTTTGTGCGTGTCTGTAAACCAAGTGTTTCCTGCAGAATCTGTTAGTTCTGAACCTCCGCAATTAACTCTGTAAATATAATTGTATCCTTTTTTTGCTTTTGTAATATCAGCCTGATTGGTATATAATGCATTTAAATTTGGAGCTTTCGGAAGCGTGTTCAACACAACATAATCTTTGGCAACGGCTTTACCATTTACATAACCAACTGCATATAAAACATTGTACTGAATATTGACATTATTAAACTGAAAATGCTGTCCTAATCCCGGGTTTTTAATTTTTCCTAAAGAACTTTTATCAACATCATTAAATAATTCTATTTCATCGCAATTGGAGTAAATATCAATGCCGTTTTTTATTCCTGCCGAATCCCAACGATTTGGCCACGAATGCGAAACGATATAAACCATTGGGTTTATTTTGTTCGAAACATAATTGGCGCGATACATATAATACGCGTCCAGAGGTTCGCCCCAAACGGTAAAAAGTCCTTTATAATTTATTGGGCCAACTTTGTCAATATCACGAAATCCTTCACCATTTTGAGAACGTCCCGGGTTTTCGTGTGAAGCAAAAAGCCAATTGAATTGTCCCGCAATTTTATCTTTTACAGATTCGGCTTCACGAACTTTAATTTCCATTAATTGCGAAAATCTGTTTTCGCTGTGAATTCCCTGTTGATCAAATTCGCCTTCGGTATGTAAATCTGCCGTTCGCCATGCGCCATATTCTCCGTTCAGGAGTTGCGTGCTCATTTCGAGATGGTATTTTAACGGATCTCCGCCATACGTTCCGGACCAGTTTTGCACCACATTCCAATCTGTTCCTTCTCCGCCATTGCAAGTTGTTACCAAACGCTGCGACTCAGATAACGGATCCATTTCACGAATAATTTTGGTGCATTCTTCTGCAAATTCTTTCGGAATTGTGCTTTCGTTTTGCAATCCCCACATGACAACCGACGGGCTATTTCTGCGTTCTTTAATCCATTCGCGTAATAAGGTTTTAAAATTCTCTTTGAATTCTGGTGTATCGTACCAAATATGTGCCGAAAACTGACTCCAGAACAAGATTCCGTTTTCGTCTAATTCTTTTTGATATAATAAATTATGAGGTTGATGTGCTTCTCGAAAAGCATTAAATCCAGCGGCTTTTATTTGTTCGATTCTTGCATGAATTTGTTCGTCTGAAAAAGAATGGCTTTTGCCGATTAAATGTTCGTATTCGCAAATTCCGTTTACAAACAAAGGTTCATCATTGATATAAAAACGATTGTCTTTTCCTTGCCTGTTAATTGGCCAGCTTACCCAACGAATTCCGTACGGCGTTGTTAATTGGTCAATAATTTTTCCGTTTTCATAAATGGAAGTTACCAAATCATATAAATACGGATTGGAAGGTGACCATAATTTTGGTTTTAAAATTTCCGGAAGTGTCTGTGTTATTTCTTTTCTTTCTCCTGAAATGCTTTTGATATCGTTTTTTTTGATAGCAACTTTATTTCCTGCTGCATCAAAAAGTATATTTTCAATTGTTAGATTTCGTTCTGAAGTACCATAATTTTTGATTTCTGTTGTGGTATGAAGAATCGCTTTTTCTTTAGAAATAGATTTGTCATTCCAGATATGAACGCCAAAAGGTTCTATACGAACCTCATCTGTAATGACTAAAGAAACCGGTCTGAAAATTCCCATTGGCTGAGAGCCTTCAGAAAATCCCCATTCTCCGGAACAGCCACCGCAAACCCACGGAAGATCTGCAATAAATGATGGATGTTCTGCTTTGACCATGATTGCATTTTCAGCATCAAAGGAAACGGCATTTGTAATATCGATTGTAAAAGTGGTTCTGCCGCCTTTGTGTTCGCCTACTTTTTTTCCGTTTACCCAAACTGTTGCATACGAACCAACTCCTTCAAAATACAAAAAAAGGCGTTTGCCTTTGTTCGTTTTTTCAATTTTAAATGTTTTATGATACCAGGCAGTTCCATGCAAATTGCCGTGTTTCATTCTTCGGTATCCGTAATATTGATCCCAATTGTGAGGCACATTTGTTTTTTGCCAGGAATTTGTTTTTGGATCTTTTACAAAATTTTCGTCTTGTTGCAAAGGCGCACTTAAGATGGTAGTTTCCCAAAATGAATTCAGCGAAATCTCTTTACGGAATTTCGCTGTCTTATTGCTTTTCTGACTCTCTACTGAACTGAAAACAAATAAAAAACAAATAAAAAAAACTATCTTCTTCATATTTTTTAAACCATATAAGTTATATAAGGTCATTTTAAGTCTAATCGTTGTGTTTCCTGCAAGGTTTTGAAAACCTTGTAGGTTTAATTTTTACGCCTTCTTAATATTTACTTTGAATACCTACAAGGTTTTGAAAACCTTGCAGGAAATCTCTAAGAATACCTGTTAGGTGTAAGTTAATTACGAGTTTGCGTGAGGGATTGAGGCGGTATCCTTTTATGAAGCTTTAGCGGAATAAAAGATATAGCCGAAAGCCCGACCCGGAGGGACACGCCCAAATTATACTTATTAATAAAACAACCAGTCGATCGCCCCTTTTTCTCCTGCATCGATATAACCAACATCGCGTGGCGTTATGGTTTGGTTTGCATCTATAAATCCTAAAATTAAAACTCTTCCTTTGCCTAAATCTAATTTATTTTCGCCTGGTTGAAATGTATACGTATGAATGTTTACTCTTGGTAATTCTTTCAAATTCATGGCGCTTGCCAAAATAACTTCGGCCTGACCGTTGGCATTTCCTGCTGCATCTGTTTCTAAACTTGGCGGAAATAAAAATCGCTTTTGATCTGAATTAAAATATCCTACAACCAATTTTACGGCTTTGGTATTTTTAAATTTCAAATGAGTTCCGTTTTCATTTTGCGATGTTTCGTCGAATGCAATTCCTTTTAGGTTTTGCAATTCGGGCGCAATTTTTATAAGTTCAGAAATTGGCGTTCCGTAAACTTTTATTCCGTTTTTAACTTCGTAAATTCCTTTATTTTCACTCAACAAAGTTACTTCTGCGGTTTGCCACGATTTTCCAATTTTAGTTTCTATTTTACCATTTTTTGATGATTTTAGTAGCTCTAAATTTCGTTTAAAGTTAACCAATTCACGTTCATAATGTGGCAATAATTCTATCCATGTTTTGTTATTTCCGTCGTCGCCACCAATCGGAATTCGGCGTTGCGCGGTTTGCATACTATTGGCATACAAATAATTATCTTTAGTTAGATTTACTAATAGTTCATAATATTCAATGCTTTTTTCTAAATGCGGAAGCGCTTTATCAAGATCTGAAATATCATTTGAATAACTGTATCTTAAAACCAACAATGCGGTTTTTACTTTCTCTGAAAAGAAATCAGCGAAAGCTTTATAACAATGCATATCATTTTTAAGGCGTAAAAATTCTTCTTTATTCTGCGTTACTTTTGGCTCTGCTTTATCGATCGCTTCAACAGCTAATCTTCCGTGTTCCGTAATTTCTGAAATAATTTGAGTTGGAAGTTCTCCGGAATGCGGTTCGTGATTCCACTCTTTTTTAGCATATTCTAAAAGCAATTCGCCTGCTGGTCCGCACGATTCATGAAATCCCGGATAAACGCGCCATTTCGCCGGATTTACCAATTGGCTTTCGAACATTCCTAATAATAATGTCTGGCGATTTCCTTCGGTAATTCCAAAACGTCTTAATGTTTTTGGAGCAATTTCTCCGGTTTCTTCGTATGCTTTTAGGATATTATTTGCGGCTTCCTGATCTGTTCCGTATTTCGTGGCTAAATCTGTATCCCAAAATTTAATCTCTTCATTTCTGTCTCTTTTACTATCCCACGCATATCTTGCCCAGGCTTTGTACCAAATCCAGTCGCGATCCATTTCGAGTACTCTTTCGCCCGTTTTTGTTTTATCTGCAGCGTAAGGCCAATCCCAATAAGACGCCTGTGGATACAAGTGTAATGCATTTGCTCCGTGAGCGCTGTGCATTGCTTTGACCGTTTTCTGGATAAAATCTGGCGAACCGTATCTGAAAGGTTCGAGATTTGCCAGAATATGAACGTTTTCAATATGAATTGATTTTAAAGCACTTAACTGTCTGTGTGTTTCTCCCCAAGGTCCGCCAGGCGTATACGTTGTTAATGATTCTCCTGTGTATTTACTTTCTGTGTATAGGTTTTTATATAGTGGAAGCGATTTTTCCATAACCAAAGGACCATCAGTATCATGCGAACGCAAAATAATTGGCGGTTCATCTGTTCTTCCCAATGCTTTTAAACCATCCTGAACTCCGGGAATAATGGTTTTGGTAAACCATTCTACGTCATCATCAACTGTATTTATGGCTTCGCCAAGGCAAACTAATAATCCAACATTTGGGTATTTTTCGATAAATGCTGCAATAGATTTTCTGGTATAATCAGCAATTAATGGCGTAATTGGGCGTGAACGATCTTGTGTTTTTATGTTGTAATGCTCTGCAAAAGGTTTGGAAACGATGATATTATAAAACATCTGAATAACCCAGATTCCTCTTTTGTTGGCTTCTTCGGTTAGAAATTTATAGATTTCTTCATTCTTTTTAAAATCTTCTTCGCTTACTTCCATCGCAAACGGATAATCTTTCAGTTTTACTAAAGATGCAAACGGATGTCCGTTCCATAAATACAAGGAATTCATTCTGTTATCGACCATCATATCCAAATACTTGGTCCATAATTTTTTATCGTAAAACCACGGAAAAGTTTCCGGCGTATACGGATATTCGTAAACGTCTCTTCCGGGAAGATAGGTTGTTTTTTGCATTCCGATACAAGTACCTCGCAAAACCATTTCAGGACTGTCTTCGATATTTATTTCTAACGGAATTTCGCCTGAACTTTTAATACGATCAACCAATTCCATCGCACCATATAAAGCTCCCGAAGCATCGGTTCCTTCTATATAAATGAAGTTTTTTTGAGTACGAATTTGAAAGCCTTCTTTTTTGTTTAATTGGCTATCGTCTATTTTAGCGCTTTTTGAATTTTGTTTCCAAAAATCGGTTCCTTTTTCTCCAATGACAATTACTTTATCTTTTGAACTTTTAGTTATTTTATCAGAAGAAGTGATTTTGAATCCTTTTCCTGATAATGTTTCAGACAATTTCTCTACTCCAAACTGAGCACGAGGCGATTTTATATCACTAACAATTGTGACATTTTGCGCTGTCGCGAAAGAGATGTAGAAACCTAAAAAAAGTAGACTGAAATATTTCATTGTATTGTAATTTTTATTCTTTGCAAATGCGAATCGAGACCTAACTGTCCCGAAGTCTCGTGACTGTTAGGCCTTTAGCGCAGATACTAATTCTGAAAAATGCGCTTTAAGTAAGCTACATTTGCGCCGTAATTCGCTTTTACATTGTGAACTTGTGTAACATCTCTGGAACGTTCGACAATTAACCAGCCACTCCATTTCATTTCGTCAAGTGTTTGTTTAATTTTTGGCATGTCGATCGTGGTGTCATTTTCTAACCAGACTTTATCTGTGTTTGAAGCATGAATTTGTCCTAAATGTTTTTTGCCTAATATTTTTAGTTCCGAAACAATGTCTCTTCCGTTATCTACGGCATTTGCAAAATTGAACGAACTTTTAATGTATTTAGAATCAATTTCTTCTAATAATTTCTTTTCTTCTGTAGCGTTTAATGATGTTTCTATTGCAATAACGCCACCAATTTTACCAACTTGTTTTCCTGCCCATTTTAGTCTTTCGACAATTATTGGGCGTAATTCAGGATTTTTTACCAAATCACTTTCTGTACCTAACGGAAGATAAGCCACTTTTACTTTCATGTCTTTCATTGCTTTAACACAATCTTCAATCATTGGTACAATAGTTTCTCTTTTCGCGAAAGATTGCGCATAGAATCCAGACATGGCAATAGAACTGATTCCCACATGCAATTCTTTAGACTTATCAAGAAATTTTTGCCTTTCAATCGGGTCACCTAATTTGCTATCAAAAGTTGGCCTGTTTCCTAAACCACCCATGTCCAGTTCTATTCCGTCGGCTTTGATTTCGTTTGCCAAACCAAAAGCGCCTAATTTTTGTCTTTTTAAAATCATCCAATCGCAAACGGCAACTTTGTATTGTTGTTTATTTTTTGATGTTTGAGCCGTTGCGCAACTATTGAATCCTCCCGCAAAAACAACCATAAAAAATATAGCCGTTAATTTTATAAAAATTTTATTGCTCATTGTTGTGTGTGTGTGTTTTAGCCACGAATTGCACAAATTTTCACGAATTACTATTAAAAAAATTCGTGAAATTCGTGAAATTCGTGGCAAACTTTTATTTATTCTTCTTCAGCTTTTACAGCCGTTACGGTTTTGTTTTCGTCTCCAGGCCAGATTCCGTTTTTAATTGGAATTGCTTTTAATTTACTTGGATCTATTTTTACATATTTGATTTTTTCTCTTCTCCAGGTATAAACGATATGCACCATTCCGTCAGAACTCTGAATCATCGACGGATAAGAATATTGACTGATTTTTGAATCTTCTAAAATTAAAGCTGCATCCCAGTGAATTCCATCTTTAGAAACAGAAACATTCAAAGGTGTTCTTGGTCCTTTCGCTTCTGTTCCCGGAGGCAATACGTGATTGTAGACCAATAAATGTTTTCCGTTTTTAAGTGTTACGGCATCTGTTCCTGAATTGTTATTTGGTAAGCCAATCAATTCTAAATCTGACCATGTTTTTCCGTTATCACTTGAAAATGTAGTTGCTAAAGCTCTGTTTCTAGTTCTCGCGATTGCCTGAATTCTTCCATCTTTATGAAATAAAATACTAGGCTGAATGGCATTTATTTTTTGTTTTCCTCTTGATAAAGTATCGCCTAAAATCCATGTTTTTCCAAAATCCGGAGATGTTTCCATTCTTAATCTCCAACCGTCGCCTTCAATACTTGACGGGCACATTAAAGTTCCGTTGCTTAATAAAACAGGTTTGTTTTTAATTGGTCCCAGAAAATCTTTACTCGGCATATTTTTAGCTTCAGACCATGTTTTTCCGTTATCAGATGAAGTACGGATTACGCCCCACCATTCTGATGGTTTTGGTCCGATTTTATAAAAAAGCATTAAATCACCACCCGGAATTTGATATAAAACAGGATTCCATGTTGGTAATCTTGGACCTTCTTTCATAACTCCATCGGCAACCTGAACGCCTGTTGTCCATTTGTCGCTTCCTTTTGGTTTGATGCTTACATAAATGCAAACATCAGGATGTCTTTCGTGTGTTCCTCCAAACCAGGAAGCCACTAAATCTCCGTTTGTGGCTTCTACAATTGTAGCGGCGTGACAAGACGGATAAGGTGCTTTGTCATATATAAATTCATCGACTAAAATTCCTTCTTTCCAGGTTTTTTTTGATAATGTGGGTTTACAACTTCCTAAAAAAAGAAGTCCTAAAAAGATGAAAGTTATTTTTACAATCTTCATTCTTAATTTTATTTTGAATTAAAATTTTTGATTTTAAATGCATTCCTAATAATTTTTCGCACAAAATTATTTGTTAAGTGTAAAAATGACACTAAAAAAATAAATATCTATCCTGTACTATCCCGAATTATTTAAAATTAACGTTTAAGACTTATATTGTAAGAACCCGACGACAATGTCAGGATAAGCTTATTGTTTTCTGTTTTATAAGATGCAGAAGCATTGTCTATTTTTTTATCATTCAAAATTACATTTGAAGCATTCGTTGTTGGCAAATAAACCAATGCAGATGAATTCGCCGGAATGGTAATATTCCATTGTAGATTGTTTTTATTTTTCTTCCAATTGCTTTTTATCGTTCCGTAAACAGATTCATAAGAAGCATTTACGAAGGTTAATCCTGTTTCAAAATCAGGTTTCATGATAATTTGTTTGAAACCCGGAGTTTCTGGATTGCTTTTGATTCCGGCTATATTTTCATAATACCAAATCAGTAAATCGCCCAATAACATGACGTGGTTTTGCGAATTCATTTTAGGATCTGCGGTGTTTCCATTCCATAATTCCCAAATAGTTGTTGCACCGTTTTTCGCCATATATCCCCAACTTGGATATGTATCGTTTGACGCTAATTTATAACTTAAATCAGGTCTTCCAAACTGAGATAAGGTTCGCATTAAAAACTGAGTTCCGATAACGCCCGTACTAATATGACCTTTATAGGTTACCTCAACTTCATGCACGATATTTTCAAATACTTTTGACTGAAGGTTTTCAGGAACCATTCCGAATGCTAACGGAAGCAGATTTGCCGTTACGGTATTATTCGCATAATTATTTTTTTCAGCATTGAAGAACTTCGCATTAAAAGCTGTTTTTACTCTTTCAGAAAGTGAATCATAATATTTAATATCATCAGAATTTGTTCCGTTAATTGTCGCAAACTTTTTCATTTTTTGCAATAAATGATAATAAAAAGCGCTCGCAATTAATTCTCCGTTTGTTGTTCTGGCTGAATCTTTAGAGTGAATTAATTCTAATGATTCCGGCGGAACACACCAATCTCCGTATTTGTCTTTGGTCATTAAATCTTTAACCAAATAATTTTGTTCCATATATACCACCCATTTTTTCATGGATGGATAATGTTTTTCGATTACTTTTTTATCGCCAAATTGCTGGTACAACATATCAGCAACCGTAATATAAGTTCCCGGCCAGGTTACATTATCTCCGTAATAACGCCAAAATGCCGGCGCAACATCCGGAATTCCGCCATCGGCCGTTTGTGCATTTTTAATATCGTCAAGCCATTTTGCATACAAAGTCTGATTGTTGAATAAAAAGCTTTCGCCATAAGCTCCGGTTGTTCGGTCTCCAAGCCAAGGCTGACGTTCATTTCGTTGCGGACAATCGATTGGCATTCCTTTATAATTTCCTCGAATTCCCCAATACGCATTTTTAAAAATCTGATTCATTGTTACATCAGATGATTCAAAAGTTCCGATTGTTTTGATGTCGTCGTAAACTACTTTTCCAGTAAAATTATCTACAGTTGGTTTTGTCGGAAATCCTGAAACTTCTACAAAACGAAATCCGTGAAATATAAATCTTGGTTCCCAAATTTCCTCGCCTTCGCCTTTTAAAGTATAAACATCTGTTGTTCTGGCATCACGTAAATTTTCGATATATAAAGATCCATCCGCCTGCAATGATTCGGCAAATTTAAGATTGACTTTATCTCCACTTTTTCCTTTTACTTTCAATTGTAGCCAACCCACCATATTCTGACCCATATCAAGAATATAAGTTCCTTTTGGAGTTTGTTTGATCGTAATTGGTTTTACCTCGCCCATTATTTTCATATTAGACGACATTTGTGCTTCATAAAAACCTCCCGGTTCCTGCACGTATTCTGCCAATAACCAGTTTTTATCATCGAAATTGGTCGTGTTCCAATTTTTCATTTCTTTTCGGGCATCGTATTCTTCGCCGTCATATTCGTTGTTGGATAAAATGGGTCCGTTTGTGATCACTTTCCAAGTATCATCAGTTCTTATAACATCTTTGCTTCCGTCAGTATATTCGACAAACAATTGCAAAGCCATTTTTGGGTAACCAAATGTTTTAATTTTATAAGGTTTATAATCCTGACGCATGGTAAAAAAACGTCCGTTTCCTAAAATCGTTCCCAACATATTTTTGCCTTCTTTTAGTTGCGAAGTCACATCAAAAACATTGTACTTTACATTCTTGGTATAATCCGTTGGAACCGGTGCCAAAACCTGATCACCAATTTTATTTCCGTTAATGTATAATTCATAAAGTCCTAATCCCATGATATAAACCCTGGCATTTTTGACTTGCTTTTTTAAGTTGATTTCTTTGCGAAGATATCTTGCAGACAATTTAGAATATTGAGAAATACTATCTCCCGCTGAAGCTTTTTCATAACCAATCCAGCGTGTCGATTTCCAATCTGCATAAGTCATGATTCCCATGCTAAAATGAGCCGAATTTGTCGGTTGAATTTCTCCTTTATTAGTCCAGACAATTACTTTCCAAAATGCATTTTGACGGTTTTCTAAACGTTTTCCGTTATAAATAATATTAACAGATTCTGTACTTTCTACTTTTCCGCTATTCCATAAATCCGCTTTATTTGAGTTTAGATTCTCTAAAGTCGAAGCCACTAAAATTTGATACGCGGTTTGTTTTACATCATTAACTTCTGCTTTTATTTGCCAGCTTAATCTTGGCTGAACAATATCAATTCCTTCCGGATTGTTTAGCATTTCGCATTGCAATTCAGTTACGCTGATTTTATTTTGGGCTTGCGCCGAAAATGTAAAGAGTGAGATGATTATTGTGAGATGTAAAAAAAACTTTTTCATAATTTTATTTTATTGTCTTTGCGGTGATTTTTGTTCTCGCAGATTTTGCAGATTTAGGGGATTTTTATTTTGATTTCGCTCTATTTTGTCATTTCGACGGAGGAGAAATCACATTATAAACTCCACACATAAAGTCGCCAATATTTCTCGATTTTCGCGTGTGATTTCTCCTCCGTCGAAATGACAACAAATGAGAAATAAATCTGCTCAATCCGCCAAATCTGCGAGAGAAAAAACTCAACGTACTTACTCAGAAATTAATCTCTCCAACTTCTCAGAAACCGCAATTTGTTTACCGTTTTTAAAGATCCTGAAACCTTTTCCTTTATGATATTTTTCACCGGTTTTATCCCAAAGAATTGTGATAATATTGCCGTGATACAAAACATTATCCAAACAAAACCAATCCCATTTTTCTTGCGGAATCAACGGATTTACTTCTATTTTTTCATCGGCTCTCGGGCGTAAACCTACCAAACCTGTAATCATTAAATCATTAAAAGTCGAATGATTATAGTAACGGCTGCGTTCTCTGTCACCCATTAACCAATATCCTGTAGTTTCATCTAAATATTCTCCTAAATAAGGTTTTCCGTGAAAATATTGCGATTCTACATACAAGCTCATTTGCTTGAAATAATCTGTTTTGGCAACAAAATTCTGATTGTAATTATTCAGCACATTTGCCAAAGCCGTTAAGGTTTGTGAACTAGCAAAAGGCCAGATTGCACCGTCCCATTCGCAAGTTCCGGTTCCGTGTGTTCTAAAACGTGGACTTCTGCGTTCTGCTGTTGTTAAGCCAAACGGAGCTGAAAATCCTTTTTCATCTTTAATTTGTTCCCACGCTTTTTCAAAACCTTTATCCTTTTGTAGCAAATTAAAATACCACGGAATAAATCCAATCGCTTCCCGAACCTGCGCCAAAGTATCTTTTTCTGTAAACGTTTCGAAGAATTCACTTTTAGGATTCCACAATTTTGTTTCTACTAATTTTTGTAATGTATCGGCTTTTGCTTCAAAATAACTTTCCTGTTTTGCATCGCCTTTTAGCTTCGCAATATTTGCTAAAGCTTTTGCATTTCCAAACATATAACTATTAATCGTTGGTCGTGCGTTTCTAAATTTTCTTGCGCCGCTCAACGATTCTTCCATTCCGTCTTTTACATCAAACTGCCAGAACAAGCCGTCTTTGCGTTTTCTATCGCCTTCCCAAGCTGCATATTCGGCAACTAAATCCGGATACATATCCACTAAAAATTTATCATCTTTATTGACCAAATAGCGATTGTATAATGCATCTGCCGTCCAACTGCTAAAAGTTCTGAGTTTTTTCATTGGTTTGCCATCATTGCCTCTAAACCATAAATGAACGTCCTCTTCTAAATATTGCGGATTATGAATCCATCGAAATTCATTGATATGATGTCCCAAAGCACAACTAATCATATTGTGTTTATCGGCATAAGAACGATCTACTAAAAACTCAGTAATCGCATAACCCTGAGGTGTTTTTTTGATATGTTTTCGT
This sequence comes from Flavobacterium sp. LC2016-13, assembly GCF_009707955.1. Taxonomy (GTDB): domain Bacteria; phylum Bacteroidota; class Bacteroidia; order Flavobacteriales; family Flavobacteriaceae; genus Flavobacterium. Next base: position 264,309 of record NZ_WMDQ01000006.1, read on the forward strand.
GCGCTCCACCATCTGAAATAATAAATCTCCTCAAAATTTTGCTGTGGACATTCAAACAACGGAATATTCTTTTCCATCCAAGTCCACGCAGAATCGTTTGGAATCGCGAATTTTAAATTCTCATCTTCCATTGTGTTGAAATAATCAACATAATGTTTGAAATCTTTTTCTTTTAAAACAACTGAAGTTCCTTTATTTGATGCACTTGCACCTGATTTACAACTTATATTTAAAGTTGAAATCAAGATTATAAAAGCTATTATTTTGTATTTAAAATGATGTAACATATTCTAATTGTTATTTTAAAACTAATTCTTTGGGCGTGTCCCTCCGGGTCGTGCTGTCCGTTCCCGCTTTTTTTAGTTCGGCAGAAAAAGCCTCACTAAAAAAGAGCTTCACTTCCATCACTCACGCGAGAGATGATCTCGTTTTCCCACTCCTGCAAGGTTTCCAAAACCTTGTAGGTGTTTTATTTTTATTCGCAAACTTTATCACTTATACCTACAAGGTTTTGGAAACCTTGCAAGAAACTTTACTAATTTCCGTAAAAACTATACGTTTGTCCAGCTTTCGTTTCCACATCATATTCGTTATACTTCGGCAAGACTACTTTATTCAAATTGGCTTTATCTGAAATAATCGGTTTTTTCACTTCAACATCATAAAACAAAGGATTCTGATTTTTCCCTTTTGCTTTTTTAATTGAAGATCCTTTCAGCGTATTCTCAACTTTCAATCGGCAGTTTCCTCCTAGTTTTGAGTAAATTTTTAAAGTCGAAATTTTATTGTTTTTCCAACTCATATCAATTACAAAACCGCCTCTGGCAACTAAACCTTTTATACTTCCTTCTTTCCAGACACTTGGTAAAGCTGGCAATAACTGAATGGCATCTTCCTGGCTTTGCATCAGCATTTCGGCAATTCCGGCAGTGCATCCAAAATTACCATCTATTTGAAATGGTTGATGCGCATCCAACATATTTGGATATGTTCCGCCGCCTTTTCTTTGTTCTGCGGTAACCAAATGCATCTGATCCTGCAATAATTTATAAGCGTGATCTCCGTCTAATAATCTTGCCCATAAATTGACTTTCCAACCCATTGACCAACCTGTAGATTCGTCGCCTCTGTAAATTAAGGAGTTTTTAGCAGCTTCAAATAACTCAGGGGTTTTGATTGGCGAAATCTGATTACTCGGAAACAAGCCGTACAAATGTGAAACATGCCTGTGTTTGTCTTCAGGATTATCCCAATCGTTCTGCCATTCCTGCAACTGACTATGTTTCCCAATTTTCATTGGTGGCATTTTAGCCAAAGCTTCACTTATTTTTTTAGTATAAACTTCATCTGGCGAAACAATTTTTGAAGCTTTAATTACATTCGTAAAAAGATCAAAAACCAATTGATTATCCATTGTTGTTCCGGATGCAATTGTTGCTTTTCCGGTTCCGCCAGCGTGTGTGTTTTCTGGAGAACTAGAAGGAACAACAACCAGATAACCTGTATTTGGATCGATTATCATAAAATCTAAAAAGAAATCTGCGGCTCCTTTCATTACAGGATAAATTTCCTTTAAATAATTTTTATCTCCAGTATATAAATATCTTTCCCATAAATCCTGACTTACCCATGCACCGCCCGTAGGCCACATTCCTGATGCTGCATAATCTACAGGAGCGGTTACGCGCCAAATATCGGTGTTATGATGTAAAACCCAACCGTTTGCGTTGTACATGATTTTTGCCGTTTCGTGTCCGGTCACACTTAATTCTTTTGCCATTTGAATAAAAGGCTCGTGCATTTCTGAAAGATTGGTTACTTCTGCAGGCCAGTAATTCATCTCTGCATTTATGTTTGTTGTGTATTTACTGTCCCACGGCGGCGTTACCATATCATTCCAAATTCCTTGTAAATTGGCTGGCTGTCCGCCAGGTTGCGAACTTGAAATTAGAAGATAACGACCAAATTGAAAATATAAACTCGCCAATTGCGGATCAAATTGTTTCGAGAAATCCCTGATTCTTTCGTTTGTTGGTTTCTTCGCGAATTCATTTGTTCCTAAATCAAAAGAAACTCTGTTGAAGAATTTTTGATAATAGGCAATATGATCTTTTTTAATGCTCTCAAAATCTCTGGTTTCGGCTTTAGCCAAATAGGCTTTACTTTTCGCCACTTCATCATCGGTTACGTCCTGATAATTTTTGAAATTTGTGGCTATCGAAATATAAAGTGTTACTTCATCGGCTTTATTAATACTGATAATTCCGTTACTTGCCGAAACTTCTCCGCCTTTATTTTTAGCCGTTAATCTTCCCTGAAATTTGACTTTTGCTTTTTGATTTTCAAAATTGCTTGTAATTCCCGAAAGCAAAATTTGATCGCCTTCTGTTCCTGAAACTGTTTTATCAAGCGGACTATTCATAAAAACATTGCACGTAATTTGTCCCGGCTGGCTTGCCGAAAGTTTCACTACAATAACCTGATCTGAAAATGAGGTTAAAATTTCTCTTGTAAATTCAACTCCATTTACGGTATATTTTACTTTTGCCGTGGCGTTTTCGATATCTAAATCTCTGTAATAATTCAAATATTTTTGATGTCCGGGAAATGATACATAAACGCTTCCAAAAGTTTGATACGGCATTCCGTCATTCGTTTGCGACATAATATCCTGTGTTGCCAATTCCTGCGCTTCATCAAATTTTCCGTCAAAAATTAATTGTCGAACAATTGGTAAAGCTTTTAATGATTTTGAATGTGCGTTGCTGTTTGGCGAACCTGCCCAGATTGTTTCTTCGTTCAATTGTAAACGTTCAACAGCGGGATCACCAAAAACCATCGCACCCAAACGTCCGTTACCCAAAGGCAAAGCTTCGTTCCAGATTGATGCAGGTTTATCGTACCAGAGTTTTAAGTCATTGTTTTGTGCCGAAACAAACGAAAAAATTCCAAAACAAATTGCCGTTATTTTATTTCTTAACTTCATAAATATTTTTTTTCGCCACGAATTCACGAATTATTTTAAACTAATTTTAAAAATAAAATTCGTGAATTCGTGGCTATCTTTTTACTCTTACTTCTTAACCTCGTAAACTTTATTATTTTTCTCGCCAAACATTTCATATAACTTATTGATATCTTTCAATGCGTTTTTAGGCAAATTTTCGGCTTTATTTCCAAAGACATATAATTTATCGTAAGGTTCTATCACACAAGTCGATTCATCGATTTCTCCTTTTTTGTTTTTTACTTTATTCAAATCCAGACCTAAATATTTCGCCATAAACGGATACAAAGCCATACGTTTTGAAATTCCAAAATCGTGGCCTTCTTTTGCAAAATGAGCGTTTTCGACTAAATCTTTTTTTCCGTACAATTCATACGTTCTTTGAATAAAAGGAAATTCTAATTCCGGAACTGCAAGCGTCCAGTCTTTTCCATCAGAAACGATTAATTGTGGTTTTGGTGCCATCATTGCAGATATTTCTGCATTATTAGTTCCGTTTCCGCAAAGGTGAATTCCACGTCCGCTTTCGCACGGACAACCTCCGGAAAAATGCGAAGAAACCATCACAACCGGAGCCGAAACTGTGATTCGATCGTCTAAAGCTGCCAAAAACATCGTATGTGATCCTCCGCCGGAACCTCCGGTAACGCCAACTCTTGAAACATCAGCATTTTTGGTTGTTGCCAAATAATCTAATAATCGAATTCCGCTTAAAACCTGAACGGTTGAGGCAATACTATTTCTGTGGGTTTCTTCTGGAAATTGAAGCAATGATTCTCCCCACGCAAATAAATCATAACTCACTACAATGGCACCCATTTTTGCCATCATAGCACAACGATATTGCTCGTCTTTTCTATATCTTCCGTCACCAAAATGTCCATCAGGCGTCAAAATAATAGCAGCTTTTTTGTTTAATGGATATGGTTTATAAATTGAACCTGTAACATAAACGCCCGGTAAAATTTCTAATCCGATATTCTCGATACTATAATCTTTATAAATTCTTTTTGGTGTTAAAATTGGTTTTGATTTTGGCATTGGCGGCGCTTTATCTAAACCAAAAGACGTTATCATACAGGCTTTTATTTCTTTTTTGCGCGCTTCCCATTCTGAAACATTCGAATATAAAGTCACCAAATAATTTAAGCGTTCTTTTCCTTTATCTACCGAAACTTTATGATTTTCATATTTTCTGATGATGTATGTTCCGTCCGGTTGTTTGAAATACATTAATTCAAACGGAGCTAAAATGTTGGTTAATGAAATAGCCAGATTTCCGGGTTCGATTCTCCAATCGGCATAATCCAATTCTTTTCCTTTTAATAAACCTCTGTCATCGTTTATCGTAACGTGAAAAGCTGTTTCTATCTTTTTTAGCGTTTCTGAAACTGGTTTTCTGAAATTTTCATCAGAAGTTATCTGTGCATTTGAAATTGTCAATGCAAAGAATGAAACTGCTATATATATATGTTTTATTTTCATCATTTTATTGTGTATTAAACTGGCTTAGAATTGAACGCGGATGACACGGATTTACTTCGTAAAGACGCGGATAAAAACAGATTTTAATTTATTTTTTTAATTGCCTCCTGCTTTAGCTGGAGGAAAATAATTTGATTTTGTAATTAGGCTTTAGCCAAACTTAATATTTGGCTAAAGCCTTGTAATTTTATATTTTTAATCTCCAGCTAAAGCTGGAGTCTATTCATTTTAGTTGGAATAAAAATCCGTTTTTATCCGCGTCTTCGCTTTAGCGAATCCGCATCATCCGCGTCCTATATTTCGCATTCAATCGTATATTTCCCTGATCCTAAATTTAAATGTTTAGTCCCTTTTCCATTTACTTTTATTTCTGAATTCTTTGCGATTGGCAATTTTATTGTTGCTGATGTATTTACCGGAATTTCAACTTTCAGGATTAATTTTCCGTCTTTCTTTTCCCAAGCCGAAGCTATATTTCCATAAATTGATTTGTATGTTGCTTTTACAAATGTCATATCGCCCACAATTTCCGGTTGAATAAAAAAATGTTTGAAACCCGGATTTTTATCATCGGGAACAATTCCGGCAAGACTTTGGTAAAACCATTCTTCAATTTGTCCCATCATAAAATGATTCCACGAATTTCCTTTTCGCGGATCCCATTGTTCGGTTAAAGTGGTTAATCCAAATTTGATCTGAAAACCATAACCCGGCGCATCATAATGGTTGTTCATTTTATACATCGTTTCATTTTCGCCATTTTGTGCTAATGCCTGAAACAAATAGCGATTTCCGACATCGCCTGTTGTTAATCTGTCGCCTTTTGCTTTTATATCTGCCAATAAATTTTGCATTACTGCAGCTTTATATTGCGGTTCTACAATATCCATAAAAACAGGAACGGCATTACTAAACTGACTATTTGTTCCGTATTGTTTCGTTTCAACATTGAAAAATTCCTTGTTGAAAGCGGTTTTTATATCAGAAGTTAATGTTTCATATTGAGCAATATCTTCTGTTTTATTTAAAAGTTTGGCTGCTTTTGCTACTAAACTTGCTCCATAAAAATAATGAGAAGTTGCCGAAAGTGCAATCGGACTATTTTTAGAATATCCTGCGGCATGTGTTCCGTAATCGTACCAATCTCCTAATCCGTATGAAACAATATGGTTTGTTGCTTTTGTGCCTAAATAATCTACGTATTTCTTCATTACGGGATAATACTTTTCTATTAAAGATGCATCTCCGTAATATTCATAATACATCCAAGGGAGAATTACTCCCGTTACGCCCCATTCCGGTGAATCGGTAAAATCGCCTCCAAAAACTACATATTCAGGAACTATTGTCGGAATTAATCCGTTTTCTCTTTGACCATCTGAGATGTTTTGCATCGTTGCCGGAATATAACTTTCAAGATTGTAATTGAACATTAATCCGGGTCCGTTTAAATGAATTTCTTCCAGCCAACCTAATTTTTCTCGTTGCGGGCAATCTGTAAAAACACTCTGAAAATTACTTTTTATCGAGTTATTAATCAGTTCGTGCGTTTTATTGAAAATTACATTTGAAGATTCAAAAGTTCCTGCTTCTCCTGCAGAATTATAAATGAAATTGGATTTTAAATCTACTAATGTTGGCAAATTTTGATCTTTAGTTTCTTTATAATTGATATTCTCAATTTGAACGTATTGAAAACCGTAATAACTAAATTTTGGCTGCCATTCTTCTGCGCCTTCGCCTTTTAAAGTGTAATCGTAGTAATATGGTTTTCCTGATCTTCCCTGACCAACAGTTCCGTCATCATTTAATCCTTCGCCAACCCAAACACGAACGGTTTGTCCTTTTTTCCCTTTTACTTTTATGGTTGGAAATCCTGAAAGATTTTGTCCCATATTAAATACATAAAAGTTTGGTTTCAATTCTTTTACAGAAGCAATGTTATATTGTTTTTGAATTGTAATTGGCGGTGCAGTTTGTGCTCTTAAAATTCCTTTTGGAGCTTCCTGAACGACAACTTTTTTCCAGTTTGAATCATTAAATCCAACTTCATTCCAGCCTTTTTGTTCTAAATTGGCATTGTAGTCTTCGCCTCCAAAAATGCTGTTATACGTGATTGGACTTTTACTGTATTTCCAACTTTCATCAGATTTTATAATTTCTTCAGTACCGTCTTTGTAAACAACTTTCATTTTGAAGAACAAAGTTGGCGGACCAAAACTCACAAAAAACTTGGTATATCTTTCTGCAAGTGTATTATACATTCCATTTCCTAAAAGAACTCCAATAACATTCTCTCCATTTTTTAGTTGATTCGTACTTAATTCATACGTATTATAATTAACCGTTTTATCGTAATCTGTCCATAAAGGAGCAAACTCACTTTTACCTATTTTCTTGCCATTAATGGTTAACTCGTAATGTCCTAAACCGGAAATGTAAACAACGGCTTCTTTGATTTCTTTTTTTACCGAAAATGGTTTACGAAGCATTATACTTCTGCGAGATAAAGAATCTGAAGCATTTATTATGGCATCTTTTTTCTCTCTTTTATATGTTGCCGAATGATAATTTCTACCTTCCGGCAAATGGCTATCGGCTTTTGTAATAGCTCCAATCCAAGTTGGATTTAAATCTGATTCGTTTGGGGCAATTCTAAAAAAAGCGGTTTTGCTCCATTGCGAAATTTTATAATTCTGATCCCAAACTTTTACTTTCCAGAAATATTTGGTTTCGTTTTTTAAAGGATTTCCATTGTAACTAATTTGAAGATTTTTACCTGAATTTACTCTTCTGCTGTCCCAAACATCTGCTTCGTCTTTTTTTAATTTTTCTTCAGAAGAAGCAACTAAAATCTGATATGCGGTTTGAGAAACATTTGATTTTGCAGAAACCAATTGCCAGCTTAATCTTGGTTGACTTTGAATTACAGCTAATGGATTTTCTGTCATTTCGCAAGTTAAATGCGTAACAGAAATTTGTGCATTTGAAATGAAAGTTGTCAGAAGACTTAAGAGGAATAATATGTTTTTTAAATTCTTCACTTTAAATTTTTTAGTCGTTTAGAAACCTGAAAGTTTTTTTGCCACGAATTCACGAATTTTTTTCATACTAATTGTTAAATTAAAATTCGTGAATTCGTGGCTATTTTTTTTATAACTTTTTCGTTATCAACGATTCAATATTAAAAACCGCTTCGGGAATTAATTTTCCTGTTTCGGGTAAATCGACAAAATCATCTATATCTGCCGGTGTATCTGTATTTGGTGTGAATCTTTGATCGCCGGTTCTGAACATAATTCGTTCGAAACCATCAACCGGAGCATAAAAAATCTTTGTTGATTCTTTCTCGTCGTTTACTTTTATGGTGTACGAACGGGTTTTAATGTTCAATTTTACAGTGATTTTATATTCTTTATTGGCTTCGTATTTTGCAATATTGTTGTAACGTGCTCCTGTTTTTATTTTCAAATTTCCATCAGAATCAAAAATAATTCGAACTGCGGGAAGTCCTTGTTTATTTTGAAATTCAACTTGTAATAAACCGTGATTATTTTGTTCTGGTTTTACGGTAAATGTTGTTTCCATTTTTTCTGCAAACGGAATCACACGCTCTGCTCTTGCATAATCAAAAAAGTCCTGATCTCTTAAAGTCAGCCATTTTTTTCCGTCGGTTTTCTTTTCTATTTTAGTCGAAGCCCAAGACAAATCATAGGTATTCCATAATTTTAATTCTTGTCCGTCAGGAAGTTCGTTAAAAACATCTTTTACATCTTCGTTAACTGTATTTACAACCGGAACCGGAATCGATGCTACCCAAATATCTTCTTTGTTTACGCTGTAACTTACCCAAAGTTTTCCGTCGGGCGGAGTTCCGTCAGTTTCTGGAATTCCGCGAACGTATTGTGGTCCGGCAGATTTGTAGTTTCCGCCATATCGCATTGGAGAAATTTCGCCGTGAACCAACAATAAATCTTTGTAATTTAAACCATCGTCACTTGTTGAAATCGCCAATGGCCAACGGTATTCTGATGGATTATAAACTGTTGCGTAACGGTTATCTGATGTTTTTTGCCCCCAGATTTTTGCATTGCTGTTTACAAAACCAGGCGCTCTAGTTGGGTTATATTCCCAAGTTTTCCCTTCATCTTTACTGAGTGATGTTAAAGCAAATTTCCATAAACCTACTACATTTCCGTTTGGTAAATGGTAATAGTTGAATGCTTTAAATTGCTTTTTCAACGGAATTAATTCATCGTCGCGATCTGCTTCTTCAACCCATTGCTGCATTAATAATGGTTTCGACATTAGTTCGTCGCAGGCTTTTATGAATTTCTTGTCTTTGCTTTTTGTATAAAATGGAAATTTTGTATTGGTTTGATTAAAGCTTTTATTAAAACGAACGAAATAAATTGGGCCAAAAGTTCCGTCTTTATAAATTTCTCTCACGACACGACCAATTCCTTTTCCGTCATTCGGGTCGTCTTTTTCATCCATTGCAATTCCGTAATATCCAATTGCCAATAATCGTTTATCTGATGTAACATAAAAACCCATTCGTTGATGCATTACGGCATCAAGATTTTTGGCTACGCCTTCAACTCCTTCTTTTTTAAATCCGTCCGGAATTCTGTAAATCGGAAAAATTACTTCGGGTTTTGTCCAGTTTGAACCATCTTTTGATGTCATTAACAACGTTTGTCCCGGCGGAATATGTTCTCCGGTTGGATCACTCAAGTAATGTAAATAGAATGTATTGTTCCAATATGCCAACATGGGCTGGTGATTGTATGTCCATCCAAAACCATCTGCTTTTTCGGGATGTTCACGGCTTGCACGCATAACTTGTGTAGCATGAACGCCAACCGCCGGACTTAATTGTCCGTGGTGATAATCGACATTTGAAAGTGTTTTACCAACATAACGCACGGTATCGTTCTGTGCATTTACAGCAGTACAAATCAATACCATTGTGGCTGTTGTTATGATGTTGGTTTTTATTTTTTGGAAAGCAATCATTTTAATATTTTTTTGTTTCACGCAGATTTTGCTGATTTAAGCTGATCAACGCAGATTTTTTTTTCTGCTATTATCTAAAATAAAAATCGCTTAAATCTGCGTGAAATTTTTCTAACTATTTCTTTTTATCTGCTTGATCTGCTAAATCTGCGGGAGAAATTTTTACTCTCGCAGATTTTGCTGATTTTGCTGATTCTTATTTTACTATCGCCACGTATTTTGTTGATTATGATTGATTAAAAAATCCTTTAAATCTGTGACATTCTCTTTTATTTCTTTTCAATTAATCGTTTTAAAACTTCTTCGGATATTGTTGTAATCGTTCCGTGTTTATGTCCTTCGGGAAGGCTTATTTTTGATGATACATCTTCAAAATGAACAAAATCTAAAGTGCTTGAAGCTTTATAATTTTTCTCGCCGTAATTATCATAATAAATCAACCATTCTTTTCCGACTTTTACAACTGTTGGTCCTTCTGATAAATGGGCCGTAAATGGTTCTGAACTCTTTCCGAATGGTCCTAAAGGCGATTTCCCAAAAGCTACTTTTATATTTCGCATTGGTCTTGTATTGTCTTTCAAAACCAAAACATAATCTTTTTTTCCTTTTTTTACAATCACACAATCGATTACGCTGAAACCTGGTTCGTAATATAATTTGGCTTCTGAGAATGTTTTGAAATCTTTTGTGGTTACATAATACATTCTGTGATTGTTCTTTTCTTCTTCCTGTCCTTTTTCAAATCGAAACGGAATTGTCGATGCCCAAATAATGATGTATTCTTTTTTAACATCATCATAAAAAATTTCCGGCGCCCAAACGTTTACGACTTCTGGTTCGTTTTTCATTACGGGAATATATTCTTGTTTCGACCAATGAATTAAATCTTTAGAATTAGCATATCCAAAACCGTTTCCGCCTTTCCAATCGGTTGTCCAAACTAAGTGATATGTTCCGTCTCCGCCTTTTGTAATTGACGGATCGCGCATGATTTTGCTTGCTCCAATTTCTGGTTTTAAGAATGAACCTTCCAACCCTTTCCAGTTGTAACCATCTTTGCTGTAGGCTAAATACAAACCTTCTGTCGCGGGTTCCCGAAACGACGTAAAAAGATAAATTTCTTTCTTTTTTTGCGAGTAACTTATCGCAAAAAGAAAAAGAGTTATTATGGTTATTATTTTTTTCATACTTCGTTTTTTCTCCTGCAAGGTTTCCAAAACCTTGTAGGTATTCTTATGCGTATAAACTAGACCTACAAGGTTTTGAAAACCTTGCAGGACTACGTGGTGTTATTCTATAATTGCTTTTTTATCCAGATCTTTTCCTTTTTTAATTGCCGTTGTTACGTTGTTAAATACATTATTTTTCAGGAAAATATTCTTTGTTTCTTTTCCATCGGCTTCGATAAAAACATCGGTTGCATTAAATGGAAAATTATTGTTGATCATCATGTTTGAAACATTATCTAATTTGATAACTGAAACTCCTTTTATTGGTGTTGAAGATCCAACATTATCTAAAATGATATTTTTTGAATCTGATATTTTGAAAGATGAACCAATTTTTGCGTTTACTTTTACGTCATGAAATTCAACATCTGTTGCTGTATTTACCGTAAAACCTTCTTTTCCGTCCATATTAATATTCGAGAACGATATGTTTTGAATTGGCATTTCGCTGATTCCTAAAATAGTGCCGGCTTTATTTACATTTGAAGCCGTAATATTACTCATGTGAATGTTTCTGAAAATCGGGGTTTTTTCAGTAACGGGTTCCACTTTGGTATCTTTATCATAAAAAAGGCTCAATACAATTGCTTCTTCTTTGATGTTTTTCATTACAATATTATCAACGCGAATATCTTCTACAACTCCACCTCTTCCGCGTGCTGCTTTAATTCGGATTCCGCGATCTGTTCCGTCAAAAACACAGTTTGAAATGGTTACTTTTTTGATTCCGCCAGACATTTCGCTTCCAATCACAACGCCGCCGTGACCGCTTAACATGGTGCAATTTGTAATGGTAACATTTTCTGTTGCTACGCCATATTTGCGACCGTCTTCGTCTCTTCCGGATTTAATGGTAATACAATCGTCTCCAACACTGATATGACAATCTGAAATATGAACATTTTTGCAAGACGAAGGATTAATTCCGTCGGTATTTGGCGAATGTGGATTAAAAATGGTGATTCCGGTAACGGTTACATTGTCACAGAATTCAGGATTTATTGTCCAAAAAGGTGAATTTTGAAACGTTACACCTTCGATTAAAATATTTTTGCAACCATAAGCCTGAAAGAAAGATGGTCTGAAAAACTTTTTATCGATTGTTCTTTTATAATAATCAGAATAGACGATTCCCTGATTTTGTTCGTCCCACATTTTTTGATATTTCGTTAACGGAATTGGTTCTTTTGCACTTTCAATTCTATATACTTCATTCCACCATGCTTTTCCTTGTCCGTCGATTACACCTCTTCCTTTTATGGTAATGTTTTCTGCATCTTTCGCATAAAATAATGGTGAGAAAGATTTCATTACTAATCCTTCATAACGCATTTCTACATAAGGCAGATAATCATCAAAATTCTCTGAAAATTTTAAAAGTGCTCCCGAATCTAAATGAATTGTAATATTACTTTTTAGTTTTAAAGCGCCTGTTAAATATTCTCCTGCAGGAAAAAAAATTGTTCCACCGCCGTTTTTAGATGCTTTTTCGATTGCATTCTGAATGGCTTCGGTGCATTTAATGCCTTTATTATTTCCTCCTTCATTTAAGATATTCAGCCAGCCGTCGTTTGCGAAGGCGGTGTTTAGTCCTGTTATGAAGCAGAGTATGATTAGTATGTTTTTCATTGTTATGGTTGTTTTTTTTCTCGCAGATTTTGCAGATTGAGCAGATTTTTTTATCTCTTTAATCTGCAAAATCCGCGAGAGTATTTTATTCTCATTTTTTATGAGAAAAAGCAATTCATTAATTACTAGTTCGAACGCAAAATCAAAACCCAGTCATTCCCATCTTCTTTTTTTCCTGACGGTTGAAATTCTTTGGTTCCTTTATTGTCTATAATTCCAATTTTTGTTTTTTGTCCGTTTCTAGGGTTGTACCAACTTGCGGTTACTTTATTACCAGCAATTTTTCCCATATTAACTTCAATTTTTCTTCCTGTGTAGGTGTAAATTAAAGCGTAATTATTTCCTCTTGTTGCAATCAGATAATCGTATTTTTCGCCTTGATTGGCAATTAATGTCTGATCCGGAATTCTTTCTAAATAGGGAAAATCTAATATTAATTTTTTAATATAAATCATTTGTCCGGCTCCGGGTGCATTAATGGCTGATGTCCATAATTCTTTATTTCCGTAAGCTGGTTTATCACCTTTTCTGAACATTTGCATTACAGCGTTGTGTCCGTAAGTATATCCTGCTGCTCCGGCAAAAACAGACCAATATCCGTAACGTCTTACGTCGTTCGCTGTCCATTTTGGTTGTAATGTATCGTGTAAACCATGTGGAATTCCTTCGTATGAAGGTTCTCCATCAAGCGTTGGTTTCGTTGGTTTTAAAGTTAAATCTCTTTGAACAAATTTGTAATTGTCTTCTTTGAAATTCGTTTTCACTGAATCCTGATCGTATCTTCTGTGTCCTGATTGAAACATATTGAAATCTAACCAAGTCGCATTATGATAATTCTCTGAAGAATCTGTTCTTCCAAAAGGATGAAATGTCACTAATTGATTTGGATTGTTTGTTTTTAAGGTGCTTCCAATCGCATTCCAGATATCTGTGAATTCATTTCCGTGTGTATCTCCTCCGTTTAACCAAATAACATTGGTTCTGTTTTTATATCTGTCGGCTAAAAATTTCGCATATTTTTCTGCTTGTTCTTTGCTTACTTTATTTCCTTTTGAAACATTGGTTCCCCAAACTGGCACAATGGCTACGTAGATTCCATTTTTCTGAGCAACATCCAAAGTGTAATCTACGTGATCCCAATAATCGTATTCAGCCGGATTATCAAAATTGTTGCCTGGTGTGGTTAATGGTTGTGCGGCATCTTCATTTATCAACGCGGCATCACCGTAAACATTTATTGCATTCAGATTATGCAAAACCATGATCTGAACGACATTGAATCCTTTTTCTTTTCTGTCTTTAAAATATTTGTCAACACCTGCTCTGTCTAATTTACTGAATGTTAACCAACCTGTATCGCCTAACCAGAAAAATGGTTTTTCATTTTCGGTTACAAAATAGTGTTGGTTTTTTGAAACTTTAATTTGAGGCAGAGCGCCTTTTGTTGATTGCGAAAATCCACTTTGTGCTGTCAACAAAAAGCTAATACTTAGGGCGTATAAATATTTAATTTTCAGATTCATTTTGGTTTATTTTGAATTTATGTTTTTTAGTTGTTTGCCACGAATTACACTAATTTTCTCGAATTTTTATTTTTCTTGTGTTTTTTTGTTTCCCGCAGATTTTAGAGATTTTGCAAATTATTTCAAAAAATAATTCGTGCTAATTCGTGTAATTCGTGGCTAACTCTTATTTTACTTTTTCACTACAAAAAGCACTTTTTCTTTTATTTCGGATTGTGGGATTGTTACTTGTTTTCCTCCGCTTATGTTTGCTTTTTTAGTTAAAGTTCCTGTTGATGGGTTAATTTCATATACTTCGAAAGTGCCTTTGTAATCTGATAAATTGATCGAAATTTCCTGTGCATTTTTCGCGTAAAAAAGATAGCTTTTTCCTTTGTTTTCCAATTTCCAAAGATTATCTGAAAATGTGTTTCCTTCAACTAGTTTCATTTCGCTTAAAGCAGAATAAAATGCAGGAAGTTCAATTTTTGGAATATTTGGCAATGAAGCTCCCGCCATTAATGCCGGCCAACCAAATCTCGGTGATCCATCTGTTGAATATAAAATTACTTTTTCAGAGTATTTTTCGCGATATTCTCTAACGGCACGATATACCTGATCGTCTGTTTCTTTTCCTGTTTTTAGTTTTCTGGCGTGTTGTCTTGGTGCCAAATTTAATCCGCCTTGTGGTGCGTAAGCGGTTCCGTCTTCTTTGTAATACCAATAACGAATATCAATTAAATCGACTGTTTTTACTCTTTTAGCATCATTTAGAATAGCATCCTGAACATCTTTTGTAGCGCTTAAACCAATGATTTCTTTTTTACCAGTTTCGTCTTTCCATTTTTGAACTTCATCCAGCCAGAATTCCATAAAATGAAGCGGACCTGTATATTCGGCACTTGTTAACTGAATTACGTTGCTGTTTTCCTGAAAATTTTCTAATGATTTACGAATAAATCCTTGGTGCAATTTTCTTCTGGCAGGATTGGTAACATCATAAAATTGTTCTGCCATGAAGATGCGTTTGTCTCCTGCATACGGCGGCGGTTCCGGAAAACCTGTACTGTTTATATTGTTTGCTGAACGCCAAGGTGAACTCGCCCAATGAGCTCCGGCTTCTATAATGTTATGTTGAAAATACTGTTGATTGACTAACAATTGTCCTTTGGTTTCTGCCAAATCAGCAAAAAGTGATAAACGATCCCAATACCAATCATTGAATTTTGTCAAGTCGTATTTGCTCAATTGATCCCAGGCTAAATCCTGTCCGCTTCTTGCAAATGGCTGTTCGTAAAATGGCGGCCAGACATCGGCATCAAAACGGCGAACGCGTTCGTGATCGTCCATTCTTCGCTCATACCATAATCCGTAATTATGTTCTAAAGCGACCATATTATTAGTGGTCAAATAATCTGCCACTTCATTAATATTATCGGTAAATCCTGTACCGGTTCTGCCGGGAACAAATCTGGTAATATCTGGCAATGACTTCGAAATATCACTATCTCTAAGGCTTCCTCTCCACCAAGGCACATTTAATCGGTTTCCTGCTATTACTTTATTATCATAAATAAGCCAGCCATTTTTTGTTATTACTTTGTTGTTGGAATTTATGTTTTGTGCCGGGTTTATTTTTAAATCATTGGCATTTTTAAGACCTGAATTGTTTGTATCAATTGGATTTGATTTTGAAACTTCTGCAATCCATTCCAGTAAACTTTCTTTTGGTTCAACTGAATTTTTGGTTAATTCCTGTGCGACTTCAACAGCAGGACTTGATGATGGTTCTGAACCTAAATCATAAATAAACGGTTTTACAGGAAGTTGTCCTAAACGACTTTCTAATTGTGCATAAAATAAACTTCTCGGACTAATATGTCCATTTACATCTTTCCAGTGACCATCGCCACCCATGATTCCGCCCCAAGTTCCAAAAGCCCAGTTTTGTGCTGTTGGCGGGCTGTAACATTCTATTTTAGATGCTGAAGTTTCCCAGATTACGCTATTTGCAGCAGTCCAGCCTGCGCCTCTGCCATTTTGTTCTCTATTGTTATAACTTAAAGCATGTCCGTCTACATAAGAAACATCAAATAATACTCCTGTTGCCCAACTGCCAATGGCTCCGCTATTATTGAATGGTAAATATGATTGACATTGAATAAACGCATTTGGACCTGTTGTTCCAAATCCGCCTACTGCAAAATCATGATAACCGTATTCAGAATAACAACGTTGAAACAATGTTTGCTGACCTTCGGTATAAAAAGTGTGACGTCTAAAACCTGCAATTTCAGAAACAGGTTCAGTTGCAATACAGTCTTCAACTGTAATTTGCTGAGCTGATTTTAATAAAGCAACTGCGCCTCCAGAAAAATGCTTGAAATTTACTTGTTTGACCCATGCATTTTTTGTGTTTTCGATGCTAATCCCTAACCATCTGTGTTCTTCGTCTTTTGGTTTTGACTCATTATAACTTGATTTCATCAGAATATTTTCGATTCCGATTTGCTCAATTCGTCCGGGCCATGAATAAACTGTTACTTTGGCTTGCCCGTAAATATCATCCAAAGTCATTGTTAACGGTGCGTTTAGCGTTACTTCGTTTCCATTGATATTGGTTACGATTCTGTTCCAAGTAATATCCCAATCATTTTTTTTCCAGCCAACCCAACCGGTTTCTGCTCCAAAATCATCCATTTTTAACTCTTTAATCCAGTTATCCGTTAAAGGTTTAGTGATGATAATTTCGTCAGATGGTTTTAATTTTGAGGTATTTTTTAATTGGATCTTTTTTGTTCCAAGTGGTGTATAAGCTGTATTGAATTCAAAAGTCTCGCCTGGTTTTTTATCATCAATCCCTAAAATTCTAATTAAGGCTTCTCTTTTTAATCCTGTTCCTAAAAGAATTGTTCCGTTTTCTGTGTTTCCACTTCCTCTTAAAACTACGCCAGATTTTTTAATATATAATGTTCCGCTAACTTTAAAAATTCCTTTGTCTAAAAGTACCGCTCCGCGAAAACCTGATTTATCCGGTTTAAGATTACTTACATAATCAATCGCTGCTTGTATTTTTGGGGTGGCGTCTTCTTCTTGTTTCGAAACAAAAATTTTGTTGTCAAGATTAGGAATTGCCTTTTCTGATGCCATATATCCCGCATAAGAAAAATCAGGAATTTGATTTCCTAAATTATCCGTAGTAAAAGAAAGTTTTCCTTCTTTTGTTTTTACAATATCCGGGAAGGTATTTTGTGCTGTTCCAATATTGATACTGAAAAGCATTATAAAACCAGACAAAATGATTTTATCTTTTTGAAGGGAAACTATATTTTTTAGTTGAGTAAAATTCACTTTAAAATATTTTTTGTTGTGATTTATCCTAACAGGTTTTGAAAACCTGTTAGGTATTTGCTTTAAGGTCTTATATTCTCAAATTATTCTAAACCTATATTTCTTAAATACCTAACAGGTTTTCAAAACCTGTTAGGATACGTCGAGATAATTTAGCTAACGGACTAAATTTAAGACTTTATTGCAATAATCCTTTTGATAATTTTGCCAATGTATCAGTATTATTTTCTGTTTTTGTCCAATCTGTTTTAGATTTCGGATCAATTCCGTTAAAATACTTTTCGATATTGGTATAACCGTCTCCGTTTGAATCTTTATTGGCATCTGATGCGTCATTAGGATTCAGTCCGTTTTTCTTTTCCCAATTATCCGGAATTCCGTCATTATCAGAATCTTTATATGCTTTTCCTTTATATTCAGGATAACCGCCTACTTGGTCAGGACTTGTAATTATTCCTTTTTTATATGAATCTGCCGGTAATCTTCTTTTAATAAAATCTTTACCAATTGCATTTTCTAATCCGTCTTTTGATTCGATTTTTCCGGTGCGGACTTGTTTGATAATTCTTTCGTCGACAGCATCTCTTTTTGGTAAAGTTGCTCCAACATTATTCAACACAAATTCATACGCTTCTTCTGCCTTCATTATGGTAATGTGCGGCATCGAGAATGGTTTATTTTGTTTGATTAATTCTAAAAATCCTTTGGTTTCTTCATCTGAAAGATCTTCTAATTGTACTCCGCCGTTCCAGTTATCGGCAGTAACCTCTGGAGCTCCGTCGATATAATTCCCGGAAACATAAGCTCTTCCGTATGTTTTTGGTTTCATATAACCTGATTCAGGTTTTAGAATTCTGTAACGAATTGGTTTATCTGTTGGTGTTATTGGTCCCGGTTTGAAGTAATTATTTACGATATTAAACATCGAACGATAATCTCCTCCGTCAAGCGAGCGATTCCACCAATTGAAAATTACGTTATTCACAAAATTAAAATCGCCGTACATTCCGATAGAAGCATTTCTTGAAATATTATCGGCCCATAAATTTCTCATGAACGTACTGTTTAATCCGCCAATGGTACTTCCAAAAGCGTGATTATAAGTATCTAATCCTTCTGATGAAATGGTGTTTTGAATGGTAATATTACAAGCGGGTAATTTCTCTAATTTTGATTTATCATTTGCCGCAAACTGATGTCTGTATAGTGAAATATTTTCGTCTAATCCCCAACTTACGGAGCAGTGATCTACAATAATATTCCCGATTGGGTTTCCGCCAAGTGCATCGTCTCTGCGGGTAACATCGGTTTCACCTCTGCGGAAACGCATGTGTCTGATGATAACATCGTGTGTATCGATTTCTAAAGTTTCGCCTGCAATGCAAATTCCGTCGCCCGGCGCGGTTTGTCCTGCAATTGTAACATACGGTGCACGCATGCTGATTCTTTTCTTTAATCTGATAATTCCGGAAACATTAAACACAATTGTTCTTGCTCCAACGGCCTCACAAGCTTCACGAAAAGTTCCTTTTCCGCTGTCTTCTAAACTGGTTACAACAAATATTTTTCCGCCTCTTCCTCCTTGTGTAAAAGCTCCGCCACCTTCGGCACCGGGAAATGCAGGAATATCTGCCTGAACAAAATCTTTTGGATATGAAGCCCAAGGTAAATATGGACGTCCTAATTTTGTTTCGGCCTGAATAACATTATAATTCGCTGTCCAGATTTCGCTTAGCCTTTTTTCTTCATCAGCCAAAATCTGATCGGCTTTGTCTTGAAGTGGTTTTGGAATTTCGGGATATTGTGCGTACGCAGAAGAGAAGAAAGAACAAAATGAAATAATCATCATAGTTCGTTTCAGAGTGGTATTTGGAAAAATATTTTGCATGAGAATTTAATGTTCTGAAATTTATATTGAGATCTGAATAAATTAAAAAGGTTCTTATCCTTTTGTTTTATTCTTTTCTCTTTCTTCAACACGTTTATGCCAGTCGGCACTTTCTTTGTTTAAATCGTAACCTTCTTTAGATAAATAATTATTTATTCTTCCTTTATATTTACCAAACCAGGCATGTTTTTCTTTAGATGATCCTCCATCCATTGCAAATTCTCTGGCTTCTACTAAATTGGTGTAGATGTATTCTTTTTGTGCTTTGGTTAAGGCGGGTAGCATATCCTGATATCCGGCATAGGTTATTTCTACTACTCCGTAAGTCATACCGTCTTTAACTGCTACTATTTTATCTTGCGATAATTGAGTTCCTAATTTTTTTAGATATGCTGCGTGCAGTTTGCTGATTGCTTCATCTGCAGTCGATTTTAATTTATCGATTTTCTCATTTCTTTTTTCCTTTACAACACTGCTGTCGGCTTTTACTTTTTTGATTTCTGCATCTCTTCCATCCTGAATTTGGCTTAAATCTCGAAACTGCTGCGCAATGATATCTGTAACTGCTTTTTCTTTTGCAGGATTTGCCAATTCTAGTTTAGCTACAATTTTTGCAGCTCTTTCATTGGTAATATTAATATATACAGGATCTAAATGTTGTTGTGCAATGCTATTGAAGCATATCAAAAATAATATTAAAACACTTATAATTTTTCTGTTTGACATGATGATGAATTTTGAAATTTTTGTTTAAAAAAAACATTCTTATTTCACTATTTCGTGATGAAATAAGAATGTTTATTAAAAATTACTCTAGCAAAGACTTCGTTAAAGTCTCATGATTGTTGCTTAAATCTTTCCAGTCTGTTTTTTGATTTGGATCTGTACCGTTTAAATATTCTTCGATATTGGTGTACCCATCATTATCTGAATCTATTTTTGAATCAGAAGCATCGTTTGGATTTAGACCATGTTTTTTCTCCCATTTATCAGGAATACCATCTTTGTCTGTATCTAGGTATGGTTTTCCTTTGTATTCAGGATATCCTCCTACTTGAGAAATATCTGTAATGATTCCTTTTTTATACGAATCCATCGGAAGACGTCTGTGTTCGAATTGATAAAATTCTTTTTTCTCTAATCCTTTTGCATATTCGGGAACTCCTGTTTTTACTGTTCTAACAATTCTTTCGTCTACTTTATCTCTGATTGGTAAAGTTGCTCCGGCATTTTTCAACACATATTCATACGCTTCATCAGCTTTCATAAATGGGTGAAACCATGGCATTGGGAAAGGTTTGTCGCTTTTCATTTTATCAAAATAAACTTTAGATTCGTCATAAGTCATTAACTCACCTTTTTTATTTTCGATTTGAACACCACCATCCCAGTTATCTTTTGATACTTTTTCGTTCTTTTCAACGATGTTTCCGCTTACGAATGCTCTACCAAAAACCATGTATGGTAATTTACTTCTACCTGATTCCGGTTTTAAGATTCTGTAACTAATTGGTTCAGCCAAATCAGTTACCGGTCCTGGTTTATAATAGTTGTTCATGATGTTGTATATGGCTGTATAATCGCCACCATCTGTTGATCTGTTATACCAGTTGAAAATTACATTATTTGCAAAATTGAAAATACCGTTCCATCCAATTGAAGGGTTTCTTCCTGCATTATTTGCCCACATATTTCTGATAAAGGCGCAATTTTCTCCACCTAAAGTACTTCCGAAAGCGTGGTTGTAAGTATCTAATGCTTCTCCAAACAAACTGTTTTGAATTGTAATATTTACGGTACCTACTTTGATATCCGGATAACCTGGACCTGGACTATAGATATGTCTGTACATTGACATGTTTTCGTCTAATCCCCAAGTTGCAGAAACGTGATCGATCATAATATTTCCAACAGGGTTTCCTCCAATTGCATCGTCACGACGACCAACGAAAGTTTCTCCTCTACGGAAACGCATGTGTCTAATAATAACATCGTGCGTATTAATCCAAACAGATTCTCCTGCTACACAAATACCATCTCCGGGAGCAGTTTGTCCTGCGATAGTAATATAGGGTGCACGAATAATTAGAGGACTTTTGATTCTGATAATTCCTGAAACATTAAATACTATTATTCTTGCTCCACCTTTTTCGCACGCTTCACGTAAAGTTCCAGGTCCGCTGTCTTCAAGACTTGTAACTGTGTAAACATTTCCGCCACGACCACCAAAAGTGTACATTCCTCCACCTTCAGCACCTGGGAAAGAAGGAATTTCTGCCTGAGGTAAATCGTTTGGTCTAGATGCCCACGGCACATAAGGTTTGCCATGTTTGGCTTCTTCCTCGATAATTACAAGAGCTTTTTCCCACGCCTCATCAGAAAGTTTTGAAGCTTCATCCATAATAATTTTGGATTGTGCCTGAACTTCCGGACTGATTTTGGGATATTGGGCAAAACATTGGAAACTTCCTAAAAACAATAGGAAAACAGCCGATAAAGTGAAATTTTTCATACTAATTTTTAATTATGGTAATTCTTTTTAAACAAATCACCTGTATTTTTTTAGAATACAGGTGAAAAGTTAATATACTAATTCATTTGATATTGAATTTATTCTTGATAATTGAAGGTTCCAGGTCCTCCAAAATTATCATTCCAGCCTACTGTTTGCAATAACCATGGGTTTTGTGTCAAAACAGCAGTATTAAGCCCACTTATGTAATAGTTTGGATTAAACTTAATATTTACTGGAGCACCTGCAAAATTATCCATAGCTGTAATTAGATCGGTACGAGTAAAATTAGCGTTATAAAAAGCTGCTAAAGTTGTTAATTGAGTCTGGAAATTAGCAGAATCATAATCAACTATTATGCTTGCACGAGCAGCTGTTAAAGGATCAGTTGTTGATGATGCTGCCGTGTTTTTATATTGTAAGTAATTTCCGGTTCTTTTTGTTCCGTTGATTGGAGATAATCCTAATTTGCTAACAGTTCCTCCAACAATACCAGGAAGTGATGCATTATCATAAAGCATCCATCTTTGAACATCCCAAAAACGTTTTCCTTCGTAAGCTAATTCAACTCTACGCTCATATAAAACTGCTTCTATAGCAGCATATTTACTAGTTAATGTTCCAATTCCATAGTTATTTGCAGAAGGAATTCCTACACGGTTTCTAATTCTTCCTAAATAAGCTAATGTATTATTAGTTTGTCCTAATGCTGCATAGCATTCTGCAATATTTAGTAACAATTCAGCATAACGGTATTCAAAAATATCTGTTCCTGAATATTGAAAATTGGTTTCTTTACTTGCAGCAGTATTACTCATTTTTCGAACAAAAGCAGGGCTCGATATAGCAGTATTCGCATCAGAGAAACCTGCTTTATTAGTAGCATCTACCCAGCGATAAGCCCAAAGAACGGCGTTTGGTGTTTCTTTATTTCCCCATTTAGCACCAGAAAAAGAAAATGTTCTGTAAAATCTAGGGTCTCTGTTAAGAAAGAATGTAAAATCGTTATATCCATTCGCTGCAGTAGGTCTTGAACCATCGGCCAACGGAAATAAATCAATCATTTCTTTAGGGGCGGGAGTACCACCTCCAGATCCACCTAAACTAACCAAACGAATCGCTTTTTCCCAAGAATTGTTTATTGCTGTACCTGTTGTACCAGTCCCACAAAGTTGAACAGTTATCGCCTCGGGACAAAAAACATTATCTTTTAGGAACATTGCTTCCCAATCCTTAATAGAATTTCCAAATAACCCGTAACCATCTTTTGTCAATTGAGTTTCAGCAGCTAATCCGGCATCCAAAGCTGCTTGCCAACGCTCGTTAGAACCATCCCAATTTTTGTTGAATAAAGGGCTTGCATATGTTAAAAGTACACGAGCTTTTTGTGCTAAAGCTGCTCCTTTTGTAAAACGTCCGTAACTTGCATCTATCCATTTTCCAGGCAATAAACTTGCTGCTGTATCTAAATCTGCAACTATTTGAGCTACTACTTCAGAAACTTTTGCTCTTGGCAGTTGTATTGTCGGATCATCTGAAGCAGCTGTCTGAACAGTCGTTACGATAGGAACTCCTCCATAAGTACGCATTAAATCAAAATACTGCATGGCACGCATATAGTACATTTGCCCTTTTGCCTGATCACGGAATGTTTTATCCAAATTTGCACCTTTTACATCAATATCTTCTAACAAAATATTACATTCTCTTATTCTGTTATAGGCAGTATTATTAACACCTGAACCAAGTTTAAGTCCATAGTAATTACCAGCTTCACCTGCGCTTAAAAGTGTTTTATTTGGATTAATAAAATCCTGAGTCCCTCCAAGTTCTTCTGTTAATCTTGAGTTTGTATCAGTAAATAATCCTACTACGGTAGATACTGGTGATTTATATGCGTTGTAAAAATCATAGTATTGATTATCTACATACGCTTGTACTCTTTCCTGAGTTTGAAAGAAAGTATCATCGTAAGAACCATAATTTTTCTTTTCTTCTAAAAAGTCCTGACTACAAGATGTACCCAAAACAACTAGCAGTGTTAAAGATATATATAAATTAAATTTTGTTTTCATAATTGTCATGAATTTAAATTAGAATGATACGTTAAAATTAAGCGACCATGTTCTAAGTGTAGGATAACCTACAGAAGAATTGTCATACATGTTTCGGTACTTATCAGGATAAGGATTATAAAGATCCCAAAGATTATTACCTGTTACACCTAATGTTATGCTTGAAATTTTAGTATCTGCAAATACTTTTTTAGGAATATCATAACCAACACTTAAGTTTCTAACAAAACAACGAAAAGTATTCAGTTGCCAAAAATCTGAAGGACTTGACATATAAGTCCATTGTGCTACGTTAGGGTATTTTCCGTTTGGATTATCCTCAGCATACATATCATTCCAGAAAGTTTCACGTGCCCACATATTAGAAGCGGATGATGAACCTTGATTTACTAAATCTACAAAATTAGCTCCTCCCCATGACGTTGCTATTTGAGTTCTTAAATAAAACCCACTAACTTTGAAGCCCAGGTTAGTATTAAATCCGTATTTTCTGCTACTATTCGCTAATTTAACATAATCTAATTCTTTACTGTCTGATATAATTTGACCGTCTGGTCCAGTTGCAGTTCCATCAGGATTAAGTTGTCCTCCAATATCCTGGTAAGCTAATGAACCTTTTCTTAAAGCACTAGCAGTAGTAAGATCAAAATATTTTGGAGTTCCGCCAACTGCATTTGCATGTTCAGTTAAATAAGCCCAATAGTTAGCGATATCTGCATCGGTACGTAAAATACCATCTCCTGTAGATGTTCCCTTCCATACTGCAAATCCCCAAACAGGATTAAATCCTTCTGATCTGCCTTCTCTTCTCACATTATTAGCTTCGGGCAAGTTTCCTTGGTTTGGATATTTTACTACTTCATTATTAGCATAGCTAAAATTGATACCAATATCATAACTAACAGCTCCTTTTATTTTATCACTCCAGTTAATACTAATCTCAGATCCCCATGTATTAGCAGCACCATAATTTTGCTCTGCATATCCTCCTCCTACTGAAAATGGCACACCGGTAGCACTTGCCATATCTGTTAACATGTTTGTCGTTTTGTCATAATAGAAATCATAAGTAATATTCAATCTGTTTTTCAAAACATTCAAATCTATACCAACATTGTTTTTTACTGTAGTATCCCATGTTGCATCTCTGTTCGGATTTACTCTAGGAGTCAAACCTGCTGCATTATTCCCTCCGTTAGGTCCAAATTGAAAACCTTTGTCAACAATAACATCATAATATTGAACCCATTTCCAGGCCTGAAGATTATCTTTTCCTGTTTTACCAATTGAATAACGAACCTTTAAGAAATCAACCCATGGCACATTTTTTTCAAACCAATCTTCTTTAGACACTACCCAACCCAATTGAAGTGATGGAAAATATCCCCAATAGTGTTCCGGAGCAAATTTTGTCGAAGCATCACTACGGAAAAGAAATTGTGCCAAATACTTTTGCTTATAATTATAGTTGATACGCCCAAAATATGAAAGAGTTCCGCCTTCGACTTTAGTTGCCTGGCTATTAGATTGGATTAATGTCCCGGCTGTTGCAAAATTTCCTAAATAATCTTTTCCGGTATTTTCATACGCTAAACGTGTAAATGTATTGTAAATCTCAGATGCTTCTCCTCCAACCATCGCACCAATCTGATGATCTCCAAAAGTTCTGTCGTAGTTAATTAAAAAGTCACCCTGAGTATTCTTACTATCGCTATTATTATAATAAACTCTTGAATTTCTAACATTTGTTTCTATAATATAATCTCCATTTGGATTAGTAACATTATTGTATACAGTAGGATCAGCTGCACTTGCAAGGTGATTACCCAATGTTTCGTAATTTCTAATTCTTGCCAAATCATATGGCAATTGAATTTGTTCCGTATAACTAGAACTTTGAGTTCTGGAAAAAGTTCCTTTAAATGACAATCCTTTCACAGCTGCTATTTTATAATTTAAAGAAGCATTAATAGTAGACGAATTATCATCACTTATCTGATGCGAACCATTATTTAAGTTAGCAAAATAGTTCCATCCTGCAATATTTGCATTTGCATTTGCACTTCCTAAATTTTTATTCGAATTAGGAAATGGTGACATGTAATATTGTTTACCATCAACAACTGTCTCCCAAGGAACAAACTTTGGCATATGCACCAAATACGCATAATCAGCCTGTTCTCCTCCTCCGGCAGAACCGTAACTACCGTCATTGATATTTGCAGATGCTTTAGTAAAAGACTTATCAATTGTTCCTGCAGTTCCGGATACAGAAGCAGAAAAATCTAAACCTTTTGCTATTTTTGCGTTAATTCCTAAACGATAATTCCATTTATCGTATTTTTGATATCCTAGGTTAGCATCTTGTGTAAAATAAGTTGCTCCTGCAAAATAAGTAATATCATCACTACCTCCGCTTACATTGAAAGTGTGTTTTTGCTGAATAGCAGGTTTCCACGCCTCTTTTAACCAATCATAATTCAGACCTTTCATCTCCTCTAATTCCGCTGGAGAATACAATTTTACCGGATCAGTAACAACGCCAGGAGCTGTTTGCGAAGTAAAATATCTATTGCTAAAAACACCAAACTCGTTAGCATTCATAGTTTTAGTATGGCTTACAGCATCATTAACCGCAAACTGACTGTTATAAGTAAATTTTGCCTTACCTACTTTTCCTCTTTTGGTTTTTACAACTATTGCGCCTTGTGAAGCACGAGAACCATAAATTGCAGCAGATCCATCTTTTAAAATAGTAATACTTTCGATTTCAGAAGGATCTAATCTGTTGAATTGCTCTAATGTAGGTTTACCATTCGTAGGATCAACCTGAATCATGTCATCAATAATTACCAAAGGAATAGATGAATCACCATCTTTTGAAAAACCAACAGATTGACGGATTTGGATAGCGGCAGCATCTCCTGGGCGCCCAGAACCTCCAGTCACAGCAAGACCAGGAACTAATCCTTTTAAAGCGTCAGATAAGTTAGTTACAGGCAAATCCATTAAATCATCTGGTTTAATAGTCGCAATAGCACCAGTAAGTTCTTTTTTCCTTTGAGTACCATAACCCACAACAACGATATTGTCTAGTTGATTTGAATCTTCAGACATTTTTGCATTAACAATTGTACGGCCATCTAAAGGCAGTTCTACTTTTCTCATTCCAATGAAAGAAAAAACCAAAGTTCCTCCGGTTTTAACTTTAATTGAATACTTTCCACTATAATCTGTGGTCACAGTATTCTTAGTCGATTTTTCAGTTACGTTTACACCAGGTATTAAACCTCCTAAGTTATCTGTGACAGTTCCTGTAACAGTTACAATAGTATGTGTTGTGGTTTGAGCATAACTCACAATACTCATTAGTGCAAACAAAAGAAAACTACATCTTTTAATAAGTGCTTGTTTCATAAATGTTTTGTTTTTGGTTAGGTTATTAGTTTAGTTAGATTTGAAATAAAAAAATATAATTTTCTTAAAATCGTTTTAACAATATTAAATGTTAAAAATACATTTATTATCTGTGATCCAAAAATATAACGATTGCGTATTACAACTATCCTGCTCTATCCTGTATTAATGGTATTATCTGAAAAATTACGACTTAAAAAAACAATATTAATAAAAATAAGAAAGAAAAAATGAACGTTAAGTAAAAAACAAGGAAAAGGTTTGAACATTATTAAATATCCAAACCCTTTTTATTTGAAAAACAGTAAAATATGCAGTAAAATAAAAAATATGTTAATTTATTCGCAAAACAAAATTTTACTTATTACTGAAATTGAAGCGCTTAAAGATTTATTTTTGAAAATTTTACTCATTTTTAAATAAAAAAACAATACTTATCTGAATAAAAAACTTACAGAAATTCAAAAACTCAAGTTTAACAAAATATGTTAATTTTATCTAAAAATTGAAAGAAAAAATAACTTTTAAAAGTAAAATCTTACGAATGGTTTTTGAAGAGATTAATGAGACATCCAAACTGTCATTTCTCCTTTGCCTTTATTGCCCCAAGCGAAGTATGGAATTAAATTAAAACTATATTCTTTAGCTGTTTTACTAGAGATTGGCTGATAAAGTTTTTTATCCCAAGAATAATCCTGAGCAATTTTTGAAGTTGCATTTATAGTCAACAACTTTCTGCTATCCAGCTCAATAAAACTTGTAGTAAATTGAGAATTTGCATTTAAAACAACATCATTAATACTTATATTAGCAGGAAGCTGATCTGACTCTAAACAATAAACAACCGGTCCTCTTTTTACCGCGATTTGATTCTTAATTTCTTCTACTAACGGATTTGCCTGCATTAATTCGACCGGCATTGGGATATTCAATTCAATAATATCTCCTTTTTTCCATTTTTGATTGATTTTGAAGTAAGTTCCGGAAACAACCTCATCATTAATTTTATTATTATTTAATGAAATAATCGCTCCCTGACTCCATCCCGGAATTCTTAAGAAAAAAGCCTGAGCCTCTTTTGGCGCTTTTATAATTTTCAACACAATTTTTCCATCCCACGGATAATTCGTTTGTTGTTCTATTTCTATTTTCTGACCATCTGGCATTGTTGTTTTCAGTGTATTGCTTCCGTATAAATTGACATACAAACCTTCTTTAGAAAAGCTGTAAGCATAATTACCAACTTCGGCAACAGTTCGTGTAACGTTTGGTGCGCAACAATTTGATAATGCAATATAGCTTTCGCGTTCTTTGCTCCATCGTTGTTTAAAAGGTAAATCCTTAGAAACATTCAACGGATTATTATAACAGAATCTTGTTCCTTCTAAACTAATTCCTGACAAAACACTATTGTATAAAGCCAATTCTACAATATCTGCATATTTTGCATCGGCTGTAATTTGCAGCATTCTCCAATTCCACAACACATTACCAATATTGGCGCAGGTTTCTGTATGAGCTGTTGCATTTGGCAATTGAAATGGTCTTCCGTAAGCCTGATGAATTTTCTGAACATCGGTAGGATTATATGAAGTTCCGTCTGGAGAAACACCGTCGTACAATGCACCGCACGCTCCGGTAATGTACATTTTTCGGTACGTTACATCATCCCAAATAGATTCTAAATTCTCTAATAATTTCTTTTCTCCGGTTTCTGCATACAAATCGGCAACACCGGCATAAAGATAATTTGCTCTTACGGCATGACCCATTGCAGTAGTTTGTTGTCTAAACGGAATTCTGTCCTGATTATCATCGGTTCCATCATTTGTGGTTCCTCTAATATCGATTAGATTATTGGCTAATTCTAAGTATTTTGGATCTTTTACGGTTCGGTACATTTCGACGATTCCCATATAATGCGAAGGACAAATGGCATTTCTGGCTAATTCCGGTGAAGCTTTTTTATAAAAATCATACAAATAATCAGCAACTCCTTTTGCAATATTCAAGAAATTTGTTTTTCCCGTGGCACGATAATGTACACATGCAGCTGTCATCAAATGCCCCATGTTGTATTTTTCAAAACCCAATTGTTTTTTAACTTCTTCGGGACCCAAAGTTCCCCAGCGTTCGTCTATTAAAACCGGAGTATGAATATAACCGTCTTTGCGTTGTACTTTTGCAAAAAGCGCAATAGCTTCGTCCATTTCGGCATCTAATTTCTTGTCTTTTGTTACCGCATAAGTCGCTGCCATTCCTTCAAAAATTTTATAAAAATCACCATCGTGAAATGAAGGTCCTTTAAAAACTCCTTTTGTTAAACCCGCAGCAATTTCAAAATTTTGATAAGCATGAGAAATTGAATCGTTATGATACAAGTTCCACATATAAGGCAATGTGCTTTTGGTTTCTACATCAAACTGTTCTTTCCAGAAACCATCTGTCCATTTTACATCTTCCAGACCAACACTTTGTAATTTTGAATATGGACTTTGGGCATTCGCTACCAAACCTTTATTCTGCGCCATAAAAGCTGTTGAAAAAAGTATAGTTGATAGTAATATGACTTGCTTTTTCATTTTGATTTGTTCTTGATATTGTGAATATTGTGACGCGGATGAAACGGATTGCTAAAGCAAAACGCAGATTTATACGGGATTTTTTTATTTGCTTAAGCTATGTGTTGCAATTTTTCACGCAGATTTTGCAGATTTGAGCAGATCAGCGCAGATTTTAATTTAATAAGAAAGTAAATAAAAAAATCTGCCCAAATCTGCAAAATCTGCGTGAAACTATTTTTTATTTAACGAAAAAATTAATTTTCCTGCTCATTGAATCTCCATCCGCATCTTTAACTGTAATTACGAAAGAAGCCAATCCTTTTCCGGTTGTATTGAATTCAATTGTATTTCCTTTTACAGTAACTTTTCCGTTTTTAACTTCTGAAAAAGAATAAACCGGTTTGTTTTCATATCCTTTGAAATAATCAATTGCCGAAAGTTCTTTCTTCTCACCAGCGTTTATAAAATAATGAGGTTTTGACATCCAGTCTAAATATTCATCCAATTGTGTGTAACCGTCTTTATCAATATCTGAATTGGTATCTGAAAAATCTCCAGCTTTTGAGTTTTCATTTAAATTATGTGCTACTTCCCACCAGTTTGGCAATCCGTCATGGTCTGTATCCCAATCTGAAGAACGTTTTTCAGAAGCATATTCAGATGAATCTCCTAAATCTTTATCAGAATCGATCATTCCGCCTAAACCACTTTTACTTCCTTTAAAAGTAAAAGTTCCTTTAAGGGTTTCTCCAATAATTCTATTATCGTGTTTATCAAAAAAGGGTTCGCTTGCCCCAACATCCGAAAGGACATTTTTATAAGCTGCTTTTGCACTTTCGGTTTTTACGAAAGATTCGAAAAATGGTTTATCAACAAAGGTTTCATACTTCACAATTTCATTATGTGAAATTGTAGCTGTTCTGCCTTTCTCCTGATTTTTTTCATCAAAATAGCCTTCCATAATATTACCTCTAAAATAATATTGTTGTTTTCCTTTTCCAACGCCTTCATGTTGTGCGTTTAAGGCGTAGAAGTATTTAGTCGAGGCGCCCGGTTTGTAATAATTATTTACAAAATTTACTTCGTTTGCTCCACCATCTGTAGTTCTTTGTCCCCAATTGTAAACCACATTATTTCTGATATCCAATCTTCCTGTGTAATATCCATCTCCATTTAAACCACCACCAATACTCCAGTTACGGCCGTAATTGTGAGCCAATAAATTATGGTGAAAACTACCTATATCACCGCCAATTGTAGCAGCAAATCCATGCATTTTTCCAACTTCATATTTGTCATGTCCAGCTACATTTAAAGCTTCAGAAATTAAAGTACGTTGCAATGTAATATTGTGAGCACCGCGTGAACTAAAAGATTCATCAATTGTCCAGCTAATAGAACAATGGTCTATAATACTATGATTGGCACCTGTAAGTCCCATTCCGTCATAGGTTTTTCCGCTTCCAATTCTAACTTTCAAAAATCGGATAACACCATCATTTCCAGTTAGTCCAACCGGAGCTTTACTTATTGTAATTCCTTCGCCCGGAGCAGTTTGTCCGGCAATTGTGATATACGGATTATTTACTACCAAACGATCTTCTAATTTTATATTTCCGGAAACATTAAATACAATTGTTTTAGGCCCTGAGCCATCATTTACTGCAGCTCGAAAACTTCCCGGACCACTATCATTTAAGTTATCAACCTCAACAATTCTTCCGCCTCTTCCTCCAACAGCAAAACGACCGTAACCTTCTGCTCCCGGAAAAGCCAATTGTGCAGGTTTGAATGACCAAACTTCTCCTAATGTTATATTTCCTTTATTATCGATTTCATCAACTCTCCAATAATAAGTTGTCATGCTGTATAAATCTGCTACAGTAAATTTAGTTTTGGTTTGTTTTCCTTTAAATTCGGCAGATTTTACTGTTGCATTTGTAATCGCATTTTTATTTGTTCCGAAGTATAAATTATGAGCAACCGCATCTTTTGATGATTCCCAATTTAGTATTAAACTTTTATCAACTACAACGTGCTCATTTGCATTTTCCGGTTTTGGAGAATGTGATTGTTTTTTCAGATTTGGTGTATCAATTTCAAAACCATTGATTACCAGTTGCTGAATTAAATCTGCAGATTTAGAATCTAATTCAAAACGAATCACTACATCTTTTCCCGCTTGTGCATTAAATACAATATATGATGTCGCTGCATCGATTGTAGCATTTGCTCTGTTACTTGGTGTTACGGTTTCGGCTAATTTATCATTTACAAAAATTTTTACCGGAGCAAATGTTTTTCCTTCGACTTTATCAAAAGTGTTATGAAAAGTCAGTAACGAATGTTGTCCTTCTTTTAATCCGCTTATTGTAAATTCTAAACTTTTATCGGTTACCAGACCATCACTTGCCAAACGGCTATAGAATGGCGCGCTCATTCCGACTTTATACCATTTTGAAGAAAAATTTCCTTTTAATTTGAAGGTAACATTATTAAATGTTTTTTCAGCTTCGGTTTGTTCGCTAATAGGCCACGAACTGTAATTAGGATCGCTTACTTCCTCTGTTCTTCGTCCCGAAAAATCGAAATCGACTTTAACAATTTGTCTTTCAGTTGTTTTATCAACTGATTGTGCTTGCCCGTTCGTTGCCAAAAGCATCGACAAAACTGCAGCACTTAATAATTTCTTTATCATTTTTGAGTGGTAATGTTAGTTAGTTTAATTTTTTCTTTTCTTCTATTGAAATCCCTAAGAGATTTATAATGTCTTTTTGTCTTTCCTTCGGAACGACTTTTATACTATTTATTATCCCGTTTTTAAGTTCTGCTTCTACGGTTGTGTTTTGAGAAGCA
The DNA here is from genome assembly GCF_009707955.1 of Flavobacterium sp. LC2016-13. Lineage (GTDB taxonomy): Bacteria > Bacteroidota > Bacteroidia > Flavobacteriales > Flavobacteriaceae > Flavobacterium. The sequence goes on from NZ_WMDQ01000006.1 coordinate 296,843, forward strand.
TGTAATTTAAAATGAACGTTCCAGTCTTTTGGCCAGGCCGGAAAAAGATAGATTTTACCATTTGCTTCCTGCAAAAGCATTTCCTGCATTCCTATCATTCCTGCGCCGCCCCAATTATGATCGGGAACCCAATCAAAACCCGGGCCCCAAAATGCGGGAAATCTTCGATCTGAATTAGCCATTTTTAAAGTATTATATTTTGCAGCTTCTTCTGTTAATCCTAATCTTGCTGAGAAAATATTGTCTTGTTTCCAACCAATATGACTTCTGAATTTAATTGCATCTGAATCATATTTCCATGTATTTAAAGCAGTTTCAAGATCTGGCTTTCCAATTCCGTAAATTCCCCAAGGAAAAACCGGATATAATTGTGGCACTTCAGAATTATTTACGCGTTCCCACGTTTTTGCCGGAACTAATACTTTGTGATTGTCAATTTCCCCAAAATTTAAAGGCGGAATCCTGGTTTGAAAACCTTTTAGATATTCTAAATCTTCTTTAGATAATTGTTCAGAAGAAAGATTTAAAAGATTTTCTGTAACAACTTTTAAAGCCGAAATTGTGCTGTTAGAATTATAAGTCATCTTATACGTTTCGGCACCAGAACCCGGATAAAGAATTAATTTTCCATTTCCATCCAACCCTTTTCTTCCTCGTTGTTTGGCGAGATATTGATAATGCTCATCAAAAAAACGAAGACAGCTTATGATAAACGAATTGTATTTTTGAATATCTTCTCCGGCATATTCTTTTTGTTGTAACATCATTTGGCAAAACTCAAAAACAGTATCCCATTCATATTCTAACCAAGCGTTATATTCCATTCCCGGATCGTAATCTGCTGGGCGTTTCCATTCGTATTCTGCAGGATTTGGTAAACCGAAATTTTCCAATTGTTCTGTAAACGATGCTCCGTTATGATTCCAATAAACCATACTTCTTAACTCGGCATTTTTCTGTAAACTCAGATAATAATTTAATTGCGATTTCATCATATCAAAATCACCACTTTTCACCATCGGAAAATAAACCAATCGCTGGTTTTGAGCTGTCATTGTTCCGCCGCCCCAATTTCTGAAATCTGGTGTGAAATTTAAGTCCGGGTTTGTAAAAACAGGATCGACAGTAAAAAGTCCGCCGTTAAATTTTGTTGGATATTTTCCGTAAGCATTACAACCTAACATATATCGGAATAATTGATAATTTTGACCCATTTGATAAACTGAATCTTTCTCAATCGATTGATTTTTTTGAGTAAAAATAAAACTGCGGTTCCAGAAATCATTCCACCATTTTATAGTGTTTTTTTCTGCTTGTTTTGAAGTGTTTTTATTTGCAGAAATTTGATTTTTCAAACCATTATTCCAAGCCTCAAAATCAGATTGGCTTGTATTTAAATAAAGTTCTAATGAATGTTTTTTTGAAGGTTTTATACTCGAAAGATTAAAACCTTTAAAATCTGTATTTTGATAAGTTCCTGAATAAGTTCCGTCTGGTTTTAAGTTACTTCCCGTAATAAATCCGCCAAAAGTCAAATTCGCCAACGGATTCATCATTTGATCTTTTACCGATTCCATTTTTTGTTGCTTTACAGTAACATCAAAAACAGTATTTTCTCTATTTCTGTGATAAAATTTTATACCGCTGTTTTCAAATGAAATCGAATCTTTGTATGTGATTATTTCTCCTTGCGGCGCCCATTTATAAGAATTGGCATTATTTGCTTTTCCTTTGGATTCTCTGTTTTTATAACGCCAGCTTTCATAAGAAGCCGTCATTTTTAATGCATTTCTACTTTCTAAATCGAAATGAATTATCGGTTTAAAAACGTCTACCCAAAGTTTGATTTTTGTATTATTCTGATCAATTAAAATATAACCGTCCTGCAAAACCAATTCCTGATGAAAACCTTCGTTATCCTTAAACGGATTTGGCATTAAAGTTACTTTTACACGGCCTAATTTCAGCAAAGTATTGTGTTCATCAAAAGTGCCGCTTCTTGAAAAATAAAAATATAAATCTCCTTTTTCTACCCAAACATTCAAACCAATGTCGCCACCGCCCAAAGGCATCGATTCTGATGCATTGTTACTTTGCGTATTCCAAACCTGATTGTAATTTTTAAGCACAGGAATTTGTGCTTTAGCTAAAAGCATTGAAAAGAGAAAAAATAAAATTATTGTATTTTTCACACTTATTTATTTAGACGTAAAATTACTTAAAAATGGAGAACCACTTTATATTTTAATATTTTATAATCTTGTATTTTTTCTGTTAAGGAAAGACCTGACAGCTATTAGGTAGCTGCCAGGTTTTATCCAAATTTTAACTAATCAATTTTTAACAATTAATGAATTGATTAGACTAGATAAATTATAAAAGGTTTAATCGACTACCATTCATTTGTTCGAAAAGATGAAACCGGCAATCCTCCCGTACTAAAAAGTTCTGCTTTTACAAAGTCTTTCCATAAATAACGAACGGCAACTGGCTTAGTTACTTTATCAGAAGTTAATACCACCGATTTTCTTCGAACCACTGTTTTCGCTGGATAAAACACTTTATCTTCTCCTGCAATTTCAAAACCTGTTACTTCTTTCTCATAAGATGTAATTCCGTTGGCAACATCATCAAAAGAAACGGTTACTGAACCATCTTTTATTTCCATCGATTTATATTTCGGACTTTCAAATTCAAAACCTTCAATTCCGTATGTTCTCGCCAAAGCCTGAAAAGCCAATCGGTTTCCTCCTTTTTCCTTGTCCATTGGGTGAATGTTATTTTCTTCTCCAATATCCATCAAAACTGCCATTCCTGAATTCGGAATTTCCTTTGAAGCATTCAATTGTGCTTCTCTTATATAAGCTGAATTGTATTTTTCTAAATAATCTTTTGGATGAAATGACGCATAATTAAACGGTGCAATCTGAGCGAAATAAAAAGGAAAATCTCCTTGTTTCCATAACGTTCTCCAACTACTTACCATTTTTTTCATTAAAGCGGTATATTCAGAAGCTCTTTCGTAATTTGATTCTCCCTGATACCAAATGCAGCCTTTTATTCCGTAACCAATTACCGGCGAAAGCATTCCGTTAAACAAAGTTGTCGGTACACGATTTGGGTCTTTTGCTAATTCTTCTTTTGTTGTTGGAATTTTAGCGCTTGCAAAATCTTTCAGCATTTCCTGATTCATCCAGGCTTCCATACTTGAACCTCCGTATGAAACATGAATTAATCCAACCGGAACATCTAAAACTTCCTGCAAAAGTGAACCGAAATACCAAGCCGTTGCACTAAAATTAGCGGTAGATTTTGGCGAAGCAATTTCCCATTTTCCTTCAAAATCTTGTAAAGGTTCTAAAACTGTCGCTCTCGGAACCGTAATTAAACGAATGTTTTTATTGGTCGATCTTACGATAATTTCATTTCCGTTTTTTACTGGCTGACCCTGAAAACCTTTCAAAGGCATTTCCATATTTGATTGTCCTGAACACAACCAAACTTCACCAATTAATATGTTTTTAATGATTATCTTTTCGGTTCCTTCTGTTACTTCAATCGTAAATGGCCCGCCTGCAACAGGAGTTTGCAAAGCAACATTCCATTTGCCTTGATTGTCTGCTTTTGCTTTATAGATTTTAGCGTTCCACGAAGTTTTTATGGTAATATTTCCGTTCTTCTCTGCCCAGCCCCACATTGGCGCATTCGACTTTTGCTGCAACATCATATTATCCGAAAACAAAGCCGGTAATTTGATTTTTGCACTGGTTTGAAAGCTTCCTAAAACAACAAGAAGCGCGATTATTAAATTTTTAAAATGTTTCATTATATGATGCTTTTTTGCCACGAATTCACGAATTATTCTTCATTATAATTTTAAAATAATTCGTGAATTCGTGGCTATTTTTTATTTCTTTCTTTCACAATCATAACCGGTCCAAATAATCCCGCTTTCAACAATGGCGTCTCTTCCAATCTAAAAGGTGCGGTTGTCCAGGTTAATCTTTCTTCTTTTGGTAATTTTTGATCGCCAATTAATCGGTTTGCCCAAGTATTGGTGATTTTTATTTCTAATGTATTTTTTCCTTTTTTAAGTGCTTCAGAAATATCAACTTTATAGGGAAAAGTCCAAAGCGTTCCGCAATCTTTTCCGTTGATTGTAACTTCTGCGATATTGGCAATTGCTCCTAAATCGAGCCAGATTTTATCCATAGTTTTTCCTTTCCAGTTAAACTCTTTTTTATAAATAACAGTTCCTGAATAATATTTAATTAGATCATTTTCAGATGTGCTCCAATCAAAAAGTTTAGCTGTTTTTACCACATCTTTTGGTCCGTGAAATGCCGGATCAAATTGCAAATTCCATTTTTCATCTAATGTTTGAACCGTTTCAAATTCAGAACCTTTTTGAAATCCTTGGGCTAAAATCTCTTTTGTTTCTTCTTTAAAAATTACAAAACCAGATTCATTTGAGTCTAAATTTATGGATACAATAGTTCTTCCGTTTTCGATTTTCCAATTTGCTAATGCTGAAGTTTTATCTGTTACGGGATTATACCATTCCGGTTTTTTTCCGGTAATTCGAAACGAAGCTTCAAATTGTCTTTTTACTGCATTTTGATTGGAAAGAAAGTAAACATCTTCTGTTTCAGATTTACGATGTGTCCATGCTAAAGTTTCAGAATCGGTTCTGTTTAATTTTGGAAAATAAATATCTTGTTCAATTCCGATTGACGCAAAATCATTTCCTAAATAGGGCAATTTAATTACTGTTCCTTTTCCGATTTTCCATGAAGCTGCATTTGAATTAGTATTCCAAATTTCATTCAAAACATTCTGCCATTTTTTATGATCTGCTTCTGATTGAATTCCGGGTTGTAAATCTGGTTTTTCATCAACAAAAACAGTTGCGCCATCTTTTATTAGTTGCAATATCTTTTCGGCCACAGCCAAAGAAATCATTTTATTAGGTGCCATTTTATGAGTTCCCGGAAATAATAAAGCGCCATATTCAATACTATTGCTGAAAACTACTTTTCCATTTTCAACTTTTGTATTATTTAATAAAACATCTGCATTAAAAGAATCGTATTGATAACCGTTCATGGGATTTATCCATTGTGATAAATCGGTAGAATTTTTAGTAGAACTTACTTCTTTTGGAATCTTAATACTTGGTTGACCTTCATTTTTCAATCGAATGGCTTCACTTTCTAAACGTGCCACCCCGAAAATATTCGGAATAAAAGGAACCAATCGATCCGGAAGAACGGAACGCGATGGTAAATCTTCGCCAATAAAAACGGCCAAATCAATAACCGGTTTTCCTTTCTGTAATTGAAACTGAACTCTCTGACAATAATCAACCCAGGCTTTTCCTGGTTTCCACCACGTTTGATCTCTTTGAAAATAAGATCCAACACCATCTAAAGTCATTCCGGGTTTTCTGTCCGTCCACGGATTATGTACAAAAACGTGATAGAAAAATCGGTTAATTCCCAAAGCATAATTTCGATCTGCCAACGTTTTAAGATTTCCCGGATGTTCATCCCAATCCATTTTTAATTCGGTAAAAGCTTCGGCCTGAATTATATCTTTTCCGTAAATATGTCCGCCTGAAATAGCATCCAGCATATCATTTGGTTTATCATGCGTTGGGCTTTTCAACCAAAATTCACCACTTGGATAATCGACATGTTTAAAATGCAAAAGTCCGTCGCTCATCATGGTTGGCGCCACGTTTTCTGAACTAAATTTTACATTTGATTTTTTAGCCACATCTGCCAGTGTAGCGAAAAAGTTATCAGAAACCAATTCTGCGATTGTTTTTCTTATATCATAAAGTACTTTCTCAGAAGTTTGAATATCGTTAATTGGAATCCCTGCCATAACGGGCAAATAATCTACAATGTCATAACCTCGTCTTGTTTTAAACTCATTTCTAAAAACTGGTGACCAGTTTTGACTGCCACATTCCCAACTATCGATATGAAGAATTTTGACCACTTTTGAAGCCAATTCCGGTCCTGCAGTTCTCAACATTTCGCCAAACCAATGATCGAGTTGAAAACGAACAGCTTCTGCATTAAATTTATCAACTTCTAATCCTCTTCCTGCGCCTGCGGTTGCATTTTCGTGGCCTGTAGAAGTATATCCGAAACGAATAATTCGCCAATTTTCGTTTGAAGCAGTTTTCCAATTCAGAATTCCTTTTTCATCAACAAACTTCGAAATATTAATCATTTTTGACGGATCAATACAATCGGTTTTGTTTATTTGTTCTGAAGAGGTTTCTGGACTTAAACGCCAAATTGCACCTGATTTTCCCTGATAATTATCTATTAAAGGTTCGTTTGACAAAAGTATTTTTGAGACTTTTAATCCCTGATTCCATTTTGCCGGATCTAAATCTTCTGCTCCCGGTTCTGTTCCTTCAGGATCATATACAAATCTGAAATATTTGGCTTTTGTCGGGATAATGCTGTGTGTATAAAATGCATCCGAATCTTGCCAGCCGTGACGTGGTGTTGTTAATCGGCCAAGGCTTTTAAAGTTTTTACCGTCGTCACTAACCTCAACAATCAAACGATGCGCCTGAAAATTATTTCCTTTGGTTTCGATTTGAATGGATTTGCATAAAAACGGCTGATCAAATTCGTATTGTACCCAGCCTTTTTCTTTCAATCGAAATTGATCGTCTTTCTTTACATCACTTAAAAACGAAGCATCAAAATCAGCAATTGTAGAAGTAATTTTTGGTTGATTTTGATTTGATGTGCTATATGTTTCTTTTACAGGAATAGCAAAAGTTGCTATATCTTTATAATAGTCTTTGTAATGATTTGGGATTGGTAATTGTAAATTTTTAGTGTTATTTCCGTTTACAAAAATATCAGCCCAAACTACTTTTTGCATTGATGTTTCGGGCGTTATCCAAGGTCCTCCGGCTACGGCAAAACCATCTGCGGGATGAAATGCGATTTTAACGCCTAAACGATCTGCTTCTGTCAAAGCCCATTTTACTAAAGTCCAGAATTCTTTGCTCAATTGCAGAACCGGCGGATTCATCAATGGCGGATTTGACGGGCCTTTTATGGTCATTAAATATGCGCCTCCAATTCCGGCTTGTTTCATTGCTTCTAAATCAGCTGTGATGCCTTCTTTAGAATAGGCACTTTGCATCCAATACCAATATACCCAAGGTTTTGAGGATTCGATTGTGGGTTGAAAAGTTGTGTTTTCTTTTTTATGGATTTCCTGTGCGGAGACAAAGCCCGCAAGGAGTAACAATACAGTCGAAAGTCGGAAAGCCGAAAGTCGAAAGTCAAATCTAAAAAGAAAAAATTGTTTTTTTTGAAACATTGCTTTGCTTGTTTTTTCTTTTGTCATCCTGACGCAGGAAGGATCACACGCGAAACTCCACACAGAGAATCGTCAATCTTTGTCGAGCTTCTGGTGTGATCCTTCGTTCCTCAGGATGACAAACTATATCTTTAATCTTTAAACGAAAATACCTAACAGATTTTATCCCGAGGCTTCGGGACTGTTAGGATAAGATCGTAATTTAAAATTTAAACTTTTTCAAATTCTCTTCCAAACCATTTTTTGATGCTTCGAAAGGAATTAGATAAAAACTATATTGATAATCTCCTGACTTAATTTGATATTGTTCTAAAGGCTGTGCAACTGATGTCCAACTGTCGTTTCCTCCAACTCCCATTTGGATCAAATCGATATTTACGGTTAAAAATCCGGGATCTTTTAAATCAAAAGTATGTTTGGCAGCGCTTAAATTTTCCTGCGTGTACGGCCATGCGCTCATGCTTAAATTCTTTTCGCCTTTAAAAACCAACAATCCTTTATTTTTCTGAGGTGTTGTAAAAGCCATCCATCGTACTTCGGTTCTGTTTGCATTTTCCTGAGGCTTTACATAATGTTCCAGAAAATCATTTATTGGCAATGAATATTTCCCCACAAATGATCCAAAACTTCTGTCGATATAATTTTCTAATTCTCCTTTTCCGTACCACGAAATTTGATCGAATTTTCTTTGAACACCCATTTGCATTCCGATTTTTGGAATGTTTGGTAATTTGTTTGTTGCTTTTAAATTGTAATCAACTTTAATAACTCCATTTTTATTGATGTTATAGACTACACTTACATTTGCACTGTCTTTTATAACTTCGTAATTGCTCGTAATTTCCACTGCGTCAATTGATGAAGTCATTTTAGTATTTACCAATTTTGATTTTGCCTGATACCACGGTTTTAATACTTTATTAGATTTCCATCCTCTTTTGTCATTATCTGTAAGTGGTCTGACAAAATTAGGAAGCAATGGTGCAAAAACTTGTTCTTCGCCATTGAAAACATAAGAATTCAATGCGCCGTTTGCTTTGTTTATTTTGATATCAAACGTTTTTCCTTTGATTTTAAAATCTGAATCTGTTTCTGTCGTTTTTACCTCAACATTGTTTTTCTTCTCAAAATCAAAAGAAGTATCTGCTTTTTTCAACAAGAATTGATCTTCCGCGACAGCGTAACCTTTTGTTGCCCAAAGTTCATCTTTTGAAAGTTGGAATTCGATATTCAGAAAATATTCCGCATCCTTTTTCAATTTTGGCAAATATTGTTTTAGATCTAAAATGGTAGATTGTCCTGCTTCAAGATTGAACGGTTTTAATATTTGGCTTTTAATAACATTTCCGTTTTCTAATATTTTTAAAACCGGAATATAGTCTGCCAACGATTTTACGGCCTGACGATTTTTAATTTCTAATTGAAAATCGTTTTTTAAGGTACTTGTTGCGGGTTGATAAATCCATTTATTTTCATAAATTGAACCTTTTGGTTTTCCGTTTGAATCAACAATTCCTTTTGTATTGAAATTTCCGTCATGGTATTTTTCTCCAAAATCTCCGCCGTGAGCAAAAAATTCCTGACCTGTTGCCGGATCTTTTTTTAATAATCCCTGATCTTTAAATTCCCAAATGCAACCGCCAATAACTCTTGGAAGTGAACGGAATTCATCCCATAATTCTTTAAGATTTCCAACTGAATTTCCCATGGCATGAGAATATTCTACAAAAATAATTGGTCGTGTATCTTTCTTTTGATCGACTAAAAATTTAGGTGTAAAAACGCCCGGGTAAAAACGGCTCACCATATCTACATACGGTTCGTCTTGCGGGTTTTCAAATCGATACGCGTGATCGATTGTTTTAGGATATCTCGGATCTAGCGGATCTATATATCCGTCTAATCTTGGATTTCCTTGCGCTGGTTCGTAATGCACGGGGCGTGTAATATCGAAATCATGAACCCAACCTGACATTGCAGCGTGATTTGGTCCTTTTCCGCCTTCGTTACCCAAACTCCAAAAAACTACTGATGGATGATTTTTATCTCTTTCGACCATTCTGGTCATGCGCTCTAAATAAGCATTGGTCCATTTTGGGTCGTTGCTTAATTTTCCGCCAATTCCGTGTGTTTCCTGATTGGCTTCATCCATCACCATGATTCCGTATTGATCGCATAAATCGTAAAAATATGGATCGTTGGGATAATGACTTGTTCGGATAAAATTGAAATTGAATTTTTTAATGGTGGTAATATCTTCTTTAATGTCTTCTCTTGTAACGGCTTTTCCTCTTGTTGGATGTTGGTCGTGACGGTTTACGCCATAAACGTAAGTTTCTTTTCCGTTGATGAGCATTTTTCCATTTTCCTTGGAGAATTCGATAGATCGAAAACCAACTTTACAGCTTTTAACTTCTGTAATATTTCCGTTTGGATCTTTTATCGACATTACTAAAGTGTATAAATTAGGTTCTTCAGAACTCCATTTTTTTGGATTGCTGATGTTTTCCTTAAACATTCCAAAACGAACATTATCTAAACGCGGATAACTTTCGTTGATCATATCGATAACTGGTTTTTGAAGCGGTTCTTTAAATAAAGCCACATTATTGGCATCGTATAATTGTGCCTGAAATGTATAATCTTTGATTTTTTCGCCTGTTAGATTTTCTACTTTTGGTCGCAATTGAAAAGATGCGTCTTTGTATTCTTTATCTAATTTTGTTTGATAAAAGAAATCCTGAATACGTAATTTTGGTTCGGCCATAATAAAAACCTCACGCTGGATTCCGCTTACGCGCCAGTGATCCTGATCTTCAAGATATGAACCGTCTGTCCAGCGAATTACCTGAACCGAAACTACATTTTCTCCTTCTTTTAAATAAGGTGTTATATCGAATTCTGAAGGAAGGCAGCTATCTTCTCCGTAACCTAAAAATTCTCCGTTTAGCCAAACCTGAAAACCAGAACTTACAGCTCCAAAATGTAACGTTACGGTCATATCTTTCCAATTTTCGGGAACGGTAAAACTGCGCTGATACGAACCAACTCCGTTATAATCTTTAGGAATATAAGGCGGATTTATTGGTCTGAACGGATAAACGGCACTTTTATAAATGGGAATATCATAACCTTTTAATTCCCAATTTGATGGTACTTCGATTTTATTCCAACCGGCAACTTTTCCTTTATAGAAATCTTTGGATGCTTCTTTAAGATTTGAAGCATATTTAAAATCCCAATCTCCGGTCAGCATTTTAAGTCGGCTTTTAGTTCTGTCACCTTTTAATGCATCTTCTATATTGGTATAAGAATATGCTGTTGCTCTCGATGGTTGTCTGTTTATACTTGTAACCGTTGGATCTTCCCACGGTGCAAATTCATATTTTTTATGTAGTTCAGGAATTCCTGCGGGTTCACCTGTAACGGATTGTGCTTGGGCAATTACCCCAAACAGAATAAAAAATAGTACTTTAAAATTATTCATTATTTCTTTTCTTTTTTCTCTGGCGGTGCCACAAAATTCATTTCACTTTTTCCTAAATCTTTAGAGGTTGCGACTGCAATTCCTCTTTGTTCTGCTTTGTTTACGGCACAATAAAAGTGATACACTACTCCATTATATTTTACAACAAATGATTTATGAGCAAACATGTTATCATAAGGTTCAGATGATTTAACTAAATCCTCGCCTTTCCAGTCGGTCCAGTTTACTAAATCATTCGAAACTGCAAAACGGTTAAATGCACCTTGATTCCAACCCGTCCAAAAAGCTCCGAAATAGAACATCACCCAAGTATCATTAATACGCTGAATATATGCATCTCCTGAAATTCCTTTATGATGATTGATTAAAGGTTTATTGCCATAACGCTTCCATTGTTTCATGTCATCCGATACTGCCATAGCAATACGCTCTGCGCCTTTAGCCGGATTTATACTATCGCCACGGGCATTATAATACATGACAAAATTGTGTCCCGTCATCTTATCTTTATCACGAATCACACTGTTTTTGTACATCGTGCTATTATCCCACCATCTGGCGTCTTTGTCTTTTGGAGTTAAAACCGGATTTTCTAATCTCTGAAATTCGTGAGGCTTTGTCGGCGCTTCTTTGGTATAGGCCATTCCGATAGATAGAATTCCTGCTTCGTAACCTTTGCTGTCTCCACCAAAATAACTCATCCAGTATTTGTCATCGTATTTTTCCCATTCGTAGCTTCCGCCCCACGTTGGGTCTTGCAACGAAATATATCCAGCTTTTTGGTTCACGTCCCAATGTTTTTCATTTTCTGAGAAAGACATTACTTTTCCTAAATATTTCCAGTCTAAAAGATTGTCGCTTTCTGCTAGCCAGGTTTCATAACCTCTTCCATCATAAATTAAATACGTCATATACCATTTTCCGTCTTTTCTAAATACGCTTGGGCAATCCATTTTGTATGAGTTGTCTGTTGGTACCATTACCAAACCGTATTTATAAGGTGTTTTTACTTCGTTATAAATCTCCTGCATTACGGTTTCGTTGATTTCTCTTTTCTTGTATTTTTGAGTTGCACAGCTCGTTATGAAAAGCGCTGAGATGGTTAGTATTAGGTATTTAATTTTCATTTTTACATTTTTTTTGCCACGAAGGCGCTAAGGCTCTAAGTTTTTTTTGTTTCACGCAGATTTTGCAGATTTAAGCAGATTATTAATTGATTTTTATCTGCGTCAATCAGCTAAAATCTGCGAGATCTGCGTTAAATTATTTTTTTAATTCCTTCAAACGTGATTCCATTACGTCTTTATTCAGTTTTACTTTTACCATTCCTGTTGGATGAAATCTTCTTTTTAAATCGATTGCATTATAAACTATGGTGTAAACGTCATTTCCTTCTGGGATTAAACACAAAGGCGTTCTCATAATATCCCACCATTTATTGACTTTTGTTTCTATTGGAAGATATCTTGCTTCGCTCCAATTTTTACCATCTTTTGATAATGAATATCCCATCATATTGGGTAAATGATGTCCCCAACCGTCAGGGCCTCCATCAAAAATGGCGATGTATAAACCGTTTGGTAACTGACTCACAATTGGATTTTCTACAAAAAAAGGATGTATGGTTTTAATCGGATTACTGCCGTCTTTGATTCTTGACCACGGCCCTTCTAAACTTTTCGATTCGGCTAAAGCTACAAACCAGCCTTTTCCTGTTTTCTTGGGATAATCTGCCCATGAATTAAAAGGGTAAGCTCCGCTGTAAAATCCAAAATATTTATCGCCGACTTTATATGGGAAAAATGAAGCAACTCCTTGTCTTCCTTCCCAAGGTTCTGAGTCTAATCCCGGCTCCATGATAATTCCCATATCTTTGTATGGACCTCCAATTCCTTCCATTCCATCAACGGTTGATTCGCAACGCCAGATTCTTCCGAAAGAATGATTGGGTTCTATTTCTTTACTAACGGTATACGCCAAATAATAGCCGTACCATTTGTTTGCTTTTTCATTAAAAACAGGCATATACGACCAAATTGCAGCACGACGATCATTCATTGGGTTATCGTCTTCGGTTACGGCGTATGTTCCGCTTGCTTGGTAAATGGTGGATTCTCTTTTCCAGTGGATGGCATCTTTACTTGTCCAGTGTCCGATTCTGGTTTTTACACGATCGTAATAATAATCTACTCCTTTTTCTCCAGCTCTTTCGGTTGGAAACATATGATAGGTATCACCAACTTTTACGACACGTCCGCCCTCAAAACCGCCTTGAATTCCTTCTGTACCAGACATTTCTTCATCAATAACGGGTTTGTTTTCTCCTCCGATAATTTCGAAAAGTGGTTTTTCATCTGAAAATCCTTCAACGATAAAAGTTGGGTTCCAAAGTTTTCCGTCTGGGAAATTGGCATTTCTGAACTCTATTTTTTCAGAAGCTTTTATAACTCCTAAAATAGCGAATGATCTGTTTACTGGATTAATTTTGTGCGTTCCTTTGGGATAAGAAACAGCATACACATTTATAGGAGATAAACCTGTTACTGTTAAACCATTTTGAAGTACCATTTTAACAGAGTTTAAAGGAGTAAATTCAGCTGTATCTATCTCCTCAAAAACACCAATCAAAAGCTGAACGGGTTCTTTGAATTTTAACTGTAATGGAGAGTTGGTTTCTTTTTTATATTGATCTAAAGGAACTTCAATCCCAGTTAAACCTTGTAATTCTGAAGCTAAACGAACAATATTATGTTTACTTCCTGAAAAAGCGTGTGCATATTGTGTAGTTTTGAATGTTTTATGATTGGATTTTACAATTTCAAATGATGCTGGTTTCCATGGAGTTGTTTGTGCTGAGGCTTGGATGCAGACAGTTAACAGCATTAGGAATGCGGTTCTTAATTTGAAGTTGTGTTTTTTGTTTTTTGAAAACATTGATTTTATTTTTTCTGTTTTTTGTCATTTCGACGGAGGAGGAATCACACTAGGAATTCCGCAACTATAATCAACAATCTTTGTGGAGCTTCTTGCGAGGATTTCTCGCCCCTCGAAATGACAAAACTGGTGTGACAATCTTTGTGGTTACGAGTGTGATTCCTCCTTTCAGTCGGAATGACAAACTGGGTGTTATAAACTATCAGCTAATCACTCATAACTTATAACTTATAACTCACAAAGCCTTATAACTCACTTTATATTCCACATTCGGTTTCACAATCAACTGATATTTATTTTTCGCTAATTCTGTAATTGTTCCAGAGTTTGTTTTTGGTTTTCCTGAACTTTCAAAAATCAATTTTCCTTCTCCTTCAGCGGCTTTTACTTTGATTTCTTTGGTGCTGCAATAAATTTCAACTTCACCGTTTGGCGTTGGCACTTTTCCTTGCATCCATTGTAAACCTCCAAGATTTGGTTTGATTTCATATTCTGAATAACCCGGAGCGGTTGGTTTTATACCCAAATAATATTTTCCTAATAGATAAATTGGACTAGAACCCCAGGCATGACAAAGACTTTTTCCATAAGGTCGTCCGTACATCGCTAAATGTTCCGTTCCTTTTTTGGCTGGATTGTATTCTTCCCAGAAAGAAGTTGCTCCTTCATTCAACATTCCGCCCCAATAATTTTTCATTTCTTTCAGCACATAATCTTGTTCGCCCATAGCGCACAACGCTTCCAGCTCGTAAAAACGCATGTATGGTGTAGTGATTTTAAGAATATCATCATTGAGTAACACCTTCTTTTTTATACTTTGTTTTTGTTCTTCATTAAAATAATTAAAAAAAATACCGAACATATTAGCGTATCTGGTTACAATATCCTGCATTTTACCGTCTATACGCTGGTGTTTCATAACGTTTTGTTTTTTATCCCAAAACACATCAAATAGTTTTGTTTTTAAATCATCCGCTAATTTTTGATACTGTTTTTGGTCTTCATTTTCACCTGCAATTTTAGCACTAACTGCCATGGCTTCTAAACTTCTTGCTAAAAGCATTTGCTCAAAACTAACCTCGCCCTTTTTTGGTAGTCCGTCTGCCCAGTCAATAAAAACCCAATCGCCTTCTAATGGTTCCAGGAATCCGTTTGTGTTTCTTCTTTTTAGGCAGAATTCCATAAGTGATTTCATTCGCGGATAAAAAGTTTTTATAAATTTCGTATCGCCCGTGTGTAAATAGTAATCGTAAACGCCCACAAACCAATAGAGCGAATAATCCATTATGATATTAATATGGGCCGTTACTGGTTCTTTGCCACGAAGAGCCAACAGGGTTCGTTCTACAGAAGCCGAATCAAAGAATAAATAATAATTCATTAAATAACTTTGATAAGCGTCGCCAGACCAAACCCAACGGTCGCGTTTAATTCCGTCTATAAAAAATTCACGAGACGTTAAATGCATCGTGTAAGCCGACACATTCCAAATTTTATTCAATTGTTCATCCGAAGATTTGAATGCTCCACGATAGTCTAATGGTAAATATTCATAAAGCATCGAAATAGAATCGTATTTTACCGTTGCATCTGCTTGTACCTGAACATAGCGGAATGCTTTCGATCCATTATGAGTGTAAGTTTCCGGCTGTTTTCCATCAAAAGATAAATGATCTAATGTTTCACATCTGGCAGAATCCAACGCTTCTTCACGAGATTCACCATAATAAAGTGCTACTTTACCTTTTCCTTTTAAACCGTGAATTTTAATATAACCAAAAGTTTCTTTACCAAAATCTACTAATTCACCAGTTCCTATTTTTTCTGTTTTTTTTGCACTCAAAGGTTTAGTTGTTAGCTTAAACTCAGAAGGTTTATTTTCTGGCAAATTAAAATTCCAAGAACCAACAGGCACCCATGGCGTACCGGATTGTTGTGCTTTTCCGGTTTCATCAATCCAAAGTTTATCTTCATTGGTCACTTTCCAGGAGGCATCAGATTTAAGATATTTACCCGCAATATAAATAGCCGGCAATACTTCTTGATTATATACTTTAAAGGAAATTTTGTGTTTCCCAGCAGGAATTTTTATTGATTTTGGTTGTCCATAAACCTGAACACCATCTAAAAGTAATTGAAAAGGTCCTTCTGAATATATTTTTGCCTCGTCTGGTTCTGGAATATCTACTTCTGTTTGAAAAGTTACCAAAGCGTACGGACTGTAATATTGCCAAAGCGGCGGAAATACTGCTTCGCGTTCTGTGCGTCTTACTTGCATTTTATTGCTTAACCAAACTTCAAAATCACCTGGATACCAGATCCATGTCGCTTCTTTTGGTTTTTCTTGTGCCAATAGGAAATTAGAAGAAAATAAAACACCAAAGACAAGGAAAATTTTAAAAATTAAAAAGCGGTTTAGCATAGTTAGTTTATTTTGGGACTAAAGATAAGTGTTATTTTTACATTTCACAACCTGTTGTGTCCTGTTTAACATCTTAATTTAACCTAAATAATAAATTCACTATAATTTTATATCTCTTTTTTTATGTAATTCATTAAATTTTAATTGATTTTTGTTTGAAATGATAATGTGTTGTCAGATTTATCATTCATTGAAAATGTGTCGAATAAAAAATACCTCAAGAATGTTGAGGCATTTAAAATTTATTTAAAGAATAATTTTTATTGTCTGGTTTGTGATCCTTCAATTTCATTATTGGCTGTAATAATGATTTTATTTTGCTGATGTTCAATCGTTACGAAACTCCCGTAATTAAAACCGATTTTCTGAAGCCATTTTCCGCAAAGACGTATTTCTGGAAATATAACGTATCGATTATATGATCTTGCGATATGCTTTGGCTGGATTTTTAATCGTCTTTTCGCTGATTGCTTCATTTCATTTTTATTTCATCGAAACAAAAATAGTAAAAATTATACTACAAATAATATTTTTTAGACACTAAATTATTGTTTTAGGGCAATTTTGAGTATTTGAAATATTCTTTTTCTTATATTTAAATTATAAGATATTTGCATGAAATATCAATAAATCAACATTGTGTCGAAACTTAAATTAAATAGAATAAAAGTTGTTTTAGTTGAAAACAATCGAACCAGCAAGGAATTAGCTAATCATTTAGGTAAAACTGTATCTACTGTTTCGCGTTGGTGTACAAATGAAGCTCAACCTTCTATTGAAACGCTTTATGAGGTTTCTAAATTTTTGAAGGTTGATATTCGGGAGTTGTTGGTTTCTACGAAATAAAAACCGCATTCCTGTTTAGAGAAAGCCTTTTACATTTGTATGGTGATAAATTAAATACACAATAACGAAGTTAATAGTCATTAAAGTTGTTTAATGTTTATATACATTCTTTAAAATTCATTTATGTATTTTGCATTTAGACCAGTTGCATATCCTAAACTTTTATTTAAATCAAGATCTTCTGTATCATTCCATGTTAAAGTAACCTTCTGACTGCGGTTTTGTGTCGAAATTCCAATTAATTTTCCATACTCATTTATAATTGGTCCTCCACTATTTCCTGGTCTTAAAATACACGATAAAATAATACAATCAGTTCCATCCAAATAATTATCAACAATACTACTTACCTCCCCTAGATTTGCCATTAAGAATGGTTTAGAGGATAATGGGATTGGCGGATAACCAAAAACAATAACTCTTTCTGTTAGTATTATGTTGTCTTCAGTCGTATGAGGAAAAAAGTCAAAACTCTCTTCTGTAGTTAATTTTATAATGTCAATTTTATCACTTGGATGTGGAGTAACTTCAGTTACGGTATATTTTCTACCACCTTCATCTTCAATATAGATTTTTTCTTTAATAAGTTCTTCATAAACATGTTTGCAGGTTACAATTGTGTTTAGATCAATAAAAAAACCAGAACCAATATTAATATCGTCAGTAATTTTTAAATTATTACGTTTCCAAAAATTCGCTTTGTAATGAATTGAATTTACATAATTATTATATTCATTTGCCTCAAATAAGTACTTGCCTATTTCTGTTAGGATTACTTTTCCATCTTTGTTTTCAATTAAACCAGATTTGAATGCAATTGAAATCTTTTCCTCTAAAAGAGGTTTAATATAAATAGTCATCCAACTCAATGATTTGAATAGTTCATCAAGCAATTCTATGTCTAAATTTAGTAACTCTGAAAATTCATCGTAAATAGCATTGTGCTTTTCGATGTCCAATGCTGGTGATTGATCCGATTGCCATTTTAAAATATTTTCACGTCTTTCTGAACTGTCTGAAAGATTATAGCTATTAACAAAGTGTAAAATACTTCCTAGGGGATTTTGAATTGAGTAATATGTCATCCTAAATTTTTATTTGATTTGCATTACAAACTACATATTTGATTAAAATTTATTAATTCTCATTATGTAGTTAGACTTTTACAAACCTAATTATTATTTTTAAATTCAGGAAAATTTACACAAAAATGCTTTACAAAAAACGTTCGATATAAAATGATAAATCTATTTAATTCCCATTAAAAATAAAATACAAGCTAAGAATCACAACTCCCAAAACAGTAAACAATAACTTCACTTTTTTACTAGTTTTAGGAATATCAGTTTCATCTGAAAAATTAACTTCAGGATTTTTATCTGCTAATGAAATAACAATCGCAGATACTAATAAAGTTGCAAAAATGTAAAACGAAATCAATAAAAAGTGAGGCCAAACGGGATATTTATCTGCAGGGAAAATCCATAGATATAAAACCCCAACAAATAAACTAAAGGCTGAACCCCAGGATAAAGTTGCATTTACAGCTTTTTTGGTGGTGCGTTTCCAGAAGATACTCAGCAGAAAAACCACTGATAAAGATGGCGCCAGAAAACCTAAAACGGCCTGAAAAATATTGAATAAATTTTGTCCTTTTATATTGTCAATCGCAACGGCAATAAGAATTGCAAATAAACATCCAACGGCAATTGTGACACGACCAATTTTAATTTGCTCTTTTATTGAAGCATTTGGATTTATTTTTTTGACATAAATATCATTGGTAAAAACGGTACTTAATGCATTTAATGACGAACCAATTGTTCCGACTAAAACAGCAATCATAACGCAAATAACCAAACCGTTCATTCCGCTTGGAAATAAATTTGTTACCATTGTCATGTAAGCCAAATCAGAATTTTTTCCTAATTCAGGATATAAAACATAACACAAAATTCCCGGTAGAATAAACAAAGGCAAAGCCATAACTTTTAGCCAACCGATAAAATTAACGCCAAGTTGTCCTTGCTCCAGATTTTTTGCGCCCAAAACACTCTGCACCATCGATTGATCTGTACAGAAAAAAGCAACTGCCGCAACTGGATATCCTAATAATATTGCCGGCCAGGGATAATGTGCTTCGTTTGCCGGCTGCACCAAATTCCAGAAATTAGGAGGCGTTTTTGCAATTAAAGCGCTGATTCCTCCCACTTTTTGCAATCCTAAATACGATAATGTTAGCGAAACAACAATCAATAAAATCATCTGAAAAACATTCACTTTGGCAATGGCTTTCAATCCTCCTGCGAAAGTAAAAATTCCGGAAAAAATGACTAAAACGGTCACACTTTGCCACATCGGAATTCCAAGAATCTGGCGTACTAAAATTCCTCCGCTAAATAAACCTAATGACAACCAGCTTACTAATATTTTGACTAAAGCGTACCAGGCTAAAATATTTTGTGTGCTATCGCCATAACGTTTTCCCATATATTCGGGCATTGTGCTTACTTTGCTCGCAATATATCTTGGTGCAAAAACCATTGCCAAAAGCAATAGAAATACAAATGCGTACCATTCGAAATTTCCAGCTACAATTCCGGTTGCGTAACCAATACTTGCAAAAGCCAATAATGATGACGGACCAACATTGGTTCCCCACATATTAAAACCGATGCTGTACCATTTTAGTGAATTACCGGCGAGAAAAAGTGTTTCGTTTTTCTTGCTTTGTTTGACACTTACGACATAACCGATAATTAATAAAGCTGCCAAATAAACGCCAACAATTATAAAATCGAGCGTTGTTAATTTATCGTAGATGCTGTTCATAGTCCGTATTCGTTAAGAATATCAGCTATTTTTACTGGCATTCCGGTTTGTAAAGATTTATCCATTGCTTGTAATAAAGCTACAGTTCCAATTCCTTCTTCCATGTTTGGATAAGCTGTAAAATCCTGTTCGATACTGTCTGCGAAATATTCTAGATAATTTTGATATTCGCCTGCATGATGGCTTTGTCCTTCAAAACGGAAATAATGTTTTAAGGTTGAATCGCCCCAGGTTATTACTTTTTCTTCTCCGGTTTTGTCTGTAACAGCATAACGTAATTCATGATAATCTGCCTGGCTTGCGCCTTCGGTCGCTCTTAAAATCGTGCTCATTCCACTGTCTCTTTGTGCAGGCTGCGTTGGCGAAGTATACACGCCGCTTACTCTTGCAATTCTTCCGTCGGTTGCTTTGAAGATAAAGTGCATTGTGTCTTCATTTTTTAATCCGGCAGCGCTTCCGTTACTGCTGATCATTCCGTAACCCATTACTTCCTGAATATTCGGCAAATACCATCTGATAAAATCAACAGGATGACTTAAACCTCCGTAAAGCCATTTAAAAGATTGCAATAAAGACCATTCTTTTTCTAAAAACCATCTATGATCAGCATGATAATGCGCTTCGATGGTGATTAAATCGCCTATTAAACCTGCTTCAAAATCGGCTCTTTGTCTTTTTGCTGGTTCAAAAAATCTTGAACTTTGTCCGATGAAAACTTTCTTTCCGGTTTTTTTGCTTAATTCTATTAATGCTGCCGCATCTGAAAGATTATCAATAAATGGTTTTGTACAAACGACATGTTTTCCGTGCAGCAAAGCTTGTTTAACATGTTCGGCATGCAGATGATCCGGTGTGTAAATTGCGATTATATCGATTGTCTGATCATTTAATAAATCGGTGTAATTTGTTGTATACGAATGGAAATCAAATTCTTTTGCTCTTTGTTTACACAATTCCTCATTTCTGTCGCAGACTTTTACGAGTTCTAATCTTGAACTTTTTAAAGCTGCCGACATTGTGCTTCGTCCTTCTCCGAGTCCTAAAATGGCAATTTTTAACATGGGTTGTGGTTATTTTAGATTGTTGATTTTAGATTTTAGACTTTAGATTATTTCTAAAACCTTCTTTGAGATTAGTTTTGTTTTTTCACGCAGATTAAGCAGATCGGGCAGATTTTCTTTCTTCTTGATTCTTCTGTAGATTCTTTCTTCTTGACTCTTTCTTCTATTTTTTCTCTTCTACATTCACTTTATTAAGGAAAATCCAGGTTTCGTCTGGTTTTGCGCCTTCGATTCCGGTTTGGTATTTTTTCATTAAAGCATTCCAGTCGTCTACA
Organism: Flavobacterium sp. LC2016-13; assembly: GCF_009707955.1. Taxonomy (GTDB): domain Bacteria; phylum Bacteroidota; class Bacteroidia; order Flavobacteriales; family Flavobacteriaceae; genus Flavobacterium. The sequence continues at coordinate 318,062 of NZ_WMDQ01000006.1, forward strand.
CGCGGATTATTTTCTGTTGTTTTTGGATTTAGTTTATCCAGATTTTCTCCTTTTGGAATACTGATAATCAACATCAATTGTTTTTCATTTTTGAAAACCTGTAATTGTTGAAAATCGGCATTACAGAATCCTTTTGCGATTTCCGGCCATTTTTCAAATTGTGTCGTGTGATAATCTACATATTCTTTTTGCAATTTTGGATCATCAACTAAATTGGCTGTTAAAACAATATTTTCCCATTCTGATGCCGGTTTTGAATCTTTGCATCTTTCAAAATTTTGGAAATCGTAAATTGGGTTTTCGTAAATTTTTATTTGTGCCGATGGATATGCCAATGCCAATTTCTTTTTTGTTCTTTCCGGCTGATTCATTTTTCCGTAAATCACCAAATGATTTTTCCATTGGTATAATTCCTCACCAACAATTCTGAAACCTTTTATGGTTGATCTGATTTTTTCTATATCAAAATCAGAACCTATCATTTCGATTGTAACTGGTTTTGGCATTTCCTGCAATCCCCACTTTTCATCAATTACAACCTCTTTTGCTAAATCAGTGTAAGGCGCTCTGATTCCTGCAGCATTTTTAATTTTGGCATTTACATACGGATCATTATTTTCCCAGATATTTCCCTCAGGACCATTGTGGTTTTTTAAGATTTTCTTTTCTGCAATCCAGTTGTTTTTAATTGTAAATCCTTGTGTTCCTTCATCGGTATACAAATACAACCACAAAAACGGATCGTGTGCATACGGACTGTTGTACACTTTATCTATATAATTTTCTTCAATTCTGCTATTTGGTTGTGATGAAAGCGTGTAAATTCCGGAAACATCGTGCAAATGCTTGGCATAATGATGAATTTTATTTGCAAGAATTTTGTTGTTTTCCATCACATTTTTAGTGTGCGTCCAACCCCAACCCATTGCAATTCCTGAATATGATACATCTGAAATTTCGTTGTGTTCGATCGTAATATTTTTTACAAAACCGGCACTGATTCCTAATGTTCCCCAATCTTCATTGGTTACGTTTGTAATTAAATTATCTGCAATTATTTCATCAGAGCAAATTTCTCTTTCATCTTTTATGACCAAAGGCAAATGTGCTTCAAAAGCTTCTTCAGAAAAAATTCCAACATTTATGGCACTTCCGCCAATGTCTTTGAATAAATTTCCTTTGATGGTATTGTGATTTGTTCCTTTATTTAAATCTAATCCTGTTGAAGATAAATGTTCGAAACGACAAGATTCAAACTGAATATTATTCGAATAATTAATTTCGACAGCCGAGCGCGGTCTGCCAACCCAAGCCTGATTTTCTAAATTGGCCTGATTTGGAGTTCCCGGAACTGCTAATTTATAAGCATCTAATAAATATAATCCTGATTGCAACGGAACATGACCTTGTTGTGAAGGGCGAAGCCAATTGCTGTATTGAAATGAGATTCCTTTAAAATTAAAATGATGTACGGGAGAATCTATTGTTCCTTTTACTTCTACTAAATTTTCGAGAACGGGAACTGTAACTTTTGCTGAATTAAAATCTTCACCTTCTCTTGGAATATAATAGATTTTGGCATTTTTTTTATCCAAAAACCATTCTCCGGGTTCGTTCAACATTGAAATTCCGTTGTTTAGATAGAATGCAGAATTTCCATTGTTTTTAGAAATCCATGGCGCTGGCCAGGGATGTTCGCTTTGAATGCGGCTTTCCGGTTGTTCAAACGAAAGTCTTGCGCTGTCTTTTTGAACTTCAATATTTTTAATTCGAAGATTGGCAATTGACCACCATTGTACGATAAACATTTCCATTCCGGGTTCGAATTTTATTGATTTATCTTTAAATGGAACCCAGCACGTTTCTGTTGCAGCATCCCAGGATAAAATACGATCCATTTGATTTCCGGCAGTACTTTTAGCTCTTACGGCTTTTTTTCCGTTGACCCATAATTGTCGGTAATTGATAATTTCGCCTGCTTTTTGAGGCGCATCGGCCACCCAGACACTTCCTTTTTTTAGGCCGTTTATTGTTGTTGTTTTCCAGTTTTTTATTTCTAGTCCACCGTTTAAAACTGGCTTTGCATTTACGTCTGCTTCAATAGTTGTTGGACTTTCGGGAGTTCCTGAATCTTCGGGTCTTACAAATAAAGGTTCGTTTAAATAATACGTTCCGTTCATGACGATAATACGAATACCATCTTTTATAGAAGCATCTTTTGTACGGCGCAATTCTCTGGCTTTTCGCATTGCCATTTGTACGGTTGCCAAAGGACTTTGTTTTGTTCCCGGATTTTTATCACTTCCACTTGGTGAAACCCAAATTTCAGCAGCAGTTGCTGAAAATACAGAACAGGTTATCAAAAGTGCTATAAATATTTTATGAAGAGTTTGTAAACGCATTTTGTTTTATTAATTTTTATAATGCTTAAAAAATTTGAATATAAATTTCATGATTTAAAACTTATTCTCATCTAATTTAGCATTTTATATAATTATTTGGCACCAATTTAATTGAACCTAAAAACATAAGTATCCTGTACCTTCCTGAAAGATGTTAAATAAGTGTGTTTTTTACACATTATTTACTTTTTCAACTTAAACAAACAATTTGGTTGAGTTTTTAAAACCAAATAAGTATATAAAAAAATAACGTCCGATAACATCGGACGCTAGATCACAAAAAACCACTTTTGCTTAAACAAACTTAAAAAAAACTGTCTTTATCTATAAAAGCCCATTGCAACTCCGCCGTCTACATTCAGGGCGTTTCCTGTTGATTTGTTCAGGAATCCGCCAACAAACGCAAAACACGCATTGGCAATATCATCCGGCAATATGATTTCATTTAAAAGTGTGCGTTTGGCATAATAAGCCGGCAGTTCTGCTACCGTAATACCATACGCTTTGGCTCTTCCTTCTGCCCAGCCTCCAGACCAAATATTCGAATCTGAAATTACGGCATCCGGATTTACCGTGTTCACACGGATTTTATCCGGTCCAAGCTCTGCTGCCATAAGGCGTGTTAAGTGTGCCTGTGCTGCTTTCGCTGATCCGTAACCCGGGTTGTTTGGTCCTGCAACAACAGCATTCTTTGATACGATATTTACAATATCGCCTCCAAATCCCTGTTTGCGCATGACCTCTATTCCTGCTTTCGATACAATAAATTGTCCTTTTACCAGAATATCGTACAGTCTGTCCCATTCTTCCAGCGTGTGTTCGGCTATCGATTTTGAGATACTGATCCCTGCATTGTTCACAATAATATCGGCTCCTCCAAAAGCAAGACACGCTTGGTCTAATGCTTTTTCAGTACTTTTTTCATCGGTAACGTTTAGTAAAGTGCTTGCAATAGCATCTTTCCCAAAGGTTTTGATAAAATCTGCTGTTGCTTCCTGCAGGCGTTCTTCGTTGATATCGTTGATCACCACGCAAGCGCCTTCCTGAGCAAATTTCTTGGCAATTGCTTTTCCTATTCCGCCTGCCGAGCCCGTAATAACGGCTACTCTTCCTGACAAGGCTTTTGGTTTTGGCATTCTTTGCAATTTGGCTTCTTCCAGTAACCAGTATTCGATATCAAAAGCTTCCTGATGCGGAAGTGAGGTATATTCCGATACGGCTTCTGCGCCTTTCATCACATTCACGGCATTCACATAATATTCTGATGCCAGTCTTGCCATAGTTTTATCTTTGGCAAAAGTGAACATTCCAACTCCCGGATATAAAATCACCACAGGGTTCGGGTCACGCATCGCCGGAGAGTTATCTTTTTTACATTTGTTGTAATAATCCTTATACATCGCTCTGTAAGCCTCAAAAGCCGGTGTCAGTTTGGCTTTGATGGCGTTTACATCGGATAGATCTTCGTTTGGATCAAGCTCTAAAACCAATGGACTGATTTTGGTTCTTAAAAAGTGGTCCGGACAGGAAGTTCCAAGCGGTGCCAGTTTTTCCAGATCGTTGGAATTGATGAATTCCAAAACCCTTTTATCATCGGTATAATGTCCGATCATCTGGCGTTCTGACGAGCAGAAACCTCTTAGGATCGGTGCTACTTTTGCTGCTTTTAGTTTTCTGGCTTCTTCCGGCAGGCTTTCTATTTTTTGTCCTCCAAAAACTGGACGTTTTTTTCCGTAGTTATTCTCCAAGTAAGTGGCGCATTTCTCGATTACTTCAAGGGTATTGATGTAACTTTCGTATGATGTATCGCCCCAGGTAAATAATCCGTGAGAGCCTAACATAATGCCTCTTAGTTTTTTGCCTTTCTTTTCGGCTTCTTCCAGACAAGATCTTAATTGAAGTCCCAAGTCGAAACCCGGACGCTGCCAGCCAACCCAGCCTATTTCGCCGTCGAATAATTCCTCGGTGATTTTTGCACCGTCTTTGGCTGCTGCAATTGCAATTGCCGCATCGGGATGCAAATGGTCAATATGTTTGAAGGGTAAAAATCCGTGCAAAGGTGTATCGATCGATGGTGCTTTTGAAGCCAGATCAAAAATACAATGGTTGAACAATTCCACCATTTCATCTTCGAATTCAATTCCTTTATAAACGTTTTCCAAATTGCGTAATCGGTCCAAATACAATGCCGCACAGCCTGATTTGGTCAGTGTTCCAATATCTCCTCCCGAACCTTTGATCCACATTACCTCTGAGCTCGCTCCGGTTAAAGGATCCTTGTCAGTTATTTTTACAGAAGTGTTTCCTCCTCCGTAATTGGTTAAACGCAAATCGGCCCCAAGCAAATTGGAACGATAAATGAAAAGCCCTACTTCATCTCCTGCCAATGCGGCTGCCTTACTCTCATCCCAAAGATAGCTTACGTGCTTAAAATTCATATTGATTGTATTTGTATTCGACATTGTTATATTGTTTTGCATAATCTTGTTGTGTAAAATAAGAGAATGTAAAAAACATAACTATCCTGTACTATCCTTTACGGAAAAGGCTGTATTCTATTGATAACTAAATATTAACAAGTAAATGGGACTGCTAAAAACAAAATAATAATTCTGAAAGGGAATTAAAATTCTTGTAATTACATGAAAATTAGACAGAAACTATAAAATTGAAGAGAGAAAAAGGAAATAAAATGCAACTAATAAAAAGTGAATTGAGACATACATAAAGTATACTTTATCTATAGAAATTCTGAAAATGTAATTGAAAAGCTATTTTTCTTTAGAAATAAATTACTTAAAAATATTTTAAAAACGCGTTGCATAAGATTTGCAAAGTTTTTTTGCCACAGATTAAAGGATTAAAAGATTTAAATCAGGGCTAATCTTTTAATCTGTGGCTATTTTTTTTATTGCAACATTAGAAGAAATACATTTGAAAACTTAAAGTTTATAAAATAATTTGGCGTTTTCAGACCAAATCTTATTCTGATCCTGAATAGAGAATTGTGCAATATAATTTTCTAAAGTTTTTACAACGTCTGTGTAATCTGAAGCTACATTTAGAACGGGCCAATCTGATCCGAACATTAATTTATCGACAGAAAAATTTTCAAAAATAACATCTAAGTAAGGTTTTAAATCATCGGTTTTCCATGAATGCCAATTGGCTTCTGTTACCATTCCGGAGATTTTACACATTACATTTTCAGCTTTTGAAATCTCTTCGATGCCTTTTTTCCAGGATAAAATATCTCCTGATTTTATATCGGGTTTTGCAATATGATCGATAACAAAAGGCTGATCAGTAAATTGGTTTACTAAGTTTATTGCTGCTGGTAATTGATGATGAAAAATAAGAATATCGTAGGTATAATTAAATTGTTTTAAGAGTGATATTCCGTTTTGAAAATCTTTTCGCAACATAAAATCATCGGCTTCTCCCTGAACGACGTGACGAAATCCTTTCAGTATTTTATTAGAAGAAAAATGTTTTAATCTTTCTTCAATAATTACATCGCGCAAATCTACCCAACCAACAACTCCTTTTATAAAATCATTTTTTGCTGCAAGATTTACTAAAAAATTGGTTTCTTCTTCTGACTGACTTGCCTGAACTGCCACACAACCTGAAAACTGATTTTCATGAAGTAATGGCAAAAGATCTTCGGGCAAAAAATCTCTTTGAATTTTCTGCATTGAATCATCAATCCAACTATCTCTTACGGGATCAAATTTCCAAAAATGTTGATGTGCATCAATTCGGTTATTCATGCTTTTTAATTTACATCGTTGATTAAAGCGCGATCTAAATGTACATATCCTCCATCAACAAAAACAAATTGTCCTGTTGTGTGCGACGAACGATCTGAAATAATGAAAAGTGCTGTATCTGCAATTTCTTCTGTTTTGGTCATTCTTCCTTCAAACGGAATACTTTTGTTGATTTTTTTCAAAACTACTTCTCCATCCGGTAATGTTTTAATCCAGTCTTCGTATGCCGGAGTGTAACTTTCTGCAATAATTATGGCATTCGAACGAATTCCGAATTGAATTAAATCTACCGCCCATTCTCTGGTCAATCCTAAAACTCCGCCTTTTGCGGCAGCGTAACCTGAAGTTCCGCCTTGTCCGGTTAAAGCTACTTTTGAACCAATATTTAAAATATTTCCTTTTGATTCTTTTAAATATGGAAGCGCGTATTTAGCCATTAAAAAATAACTGACTACGTTTAGTTTCAAAGAATTCATAAAATCTTCATAACTCGAATCTAAACCAGCGCCATCATTTACGCCAACATTATTGATAACGGCGTCAATTCTTCCGTATTTCTCAACTATTTTTTTTATGGCATTTTCTATTTCAAGAGGATCTGTAACATCTGTTTGCACAAATAATGCATCAATTCCTTTTTTTTGAAGTGAAGCTGCATAATCAGCTCCTCTGTTGTTTCTATCAACCAAGACCGGAATCGCACCTTCATCTGCCAATCTGTTGATAATGGTTTCTCCAATACTGCCTTGTTTTCCGGCTGAACCTGAAACAACAATTATCTTATTTCTTAAATTTAAATCCATTTTTTGTGGTTATTAAGGTTTAGCAAATAGTTAGTTCTTTTTCACAGTTTTGTCATCCTGACAAAGGAAGGATCTCCGCAAGAAGCTCCTTCAGCAAATTCACCAATCTTTGTAGAGTTTCTAGCGGAGATTCCTCGTTCCTCGGAATGACAAACTTTACGTAAAACTTTTATTTAAACTCAATATTACTCTATTTCAATTAATGCTTTTATTACATTATTCTTCGGATCAATTAATTGTCCAAAATCGGTAATCATTTCAGAAAAACTGGTTCTGTGTGTAATATATTTTTTAGGATCTATTTTTCCGTTTTTCAGGCATTCCATAACATATTCAAAATCCTGAATTGTGGCATTTCTGCTGCTCATTAAAGTTGATTCTCTTTTGTGAAAATCAGGATGACTGAAACTCAATTCTCCTTTTTGAAGTCCAACCAAAACAAATCTTCCGCCATGCGAAATATAATTAAAAGCGCTATTCATTACTTTTTGATTTCCGGTTGCATCGATAACGACATTTGCCATATCGCCGTTTGTAATTTCTGCTAATCTTTGCGCTACATCTTCGTTTAACGGATTGATGGTTTCATCAGCATTCAATTCATTTTTACAAAAATTTAATCTGTAATCGTTGATATCCATTACAATTACTTTGGCTCCGGCAATTTTTGCAAATTGAATAAGTCCGATACCAATTGGTCCGGCGCCCATAACTAAAACAGTATCATTTGCATTAACGGCTGCTCTTCGTACTCCGTGCGCTGCAATGGCAAGAGGTTCAACTAATGCTAATTGATCGTAATCAAGACCTTGGCCGTGCAATAAATATTGCTCCGGAATGGTTACATATTCAGCCATTCCGCCATCAATATGAACTCCAAAAACTTTAATATTTACACAGCAATTTGTAAGTCCGTTTCTACAAGCCACACATTTACCACAATTGAAATACGGAATAAAAGTTACTTTATCGCCTGGTTCAAAACCTTTTGCATTTCCTTTTATGTATTCTGCAGCAAGTTCGTGACCTAAAATTCTTGGATATTCAAAATACGGCTGAGTTCCGCCAAAAGCATGAATATCAGTTCCGCAAATTCCAATTCTTTTTATCTTCAATAATACCTCGCCGTCTTTTGGTTCTGGTATTTCTTTTTCTTTTAATTTAAATTCCTGCGGTTTTTCGCATACAATAAATTTCATCTTAGAATTTTCTTTTTAATTACTTTTTGTATGCTACTGCAGTTTGTTTACTTGTACCCAAACCTTCGATTCCAAGTTCTACAACATCGCCTGCTTTTAGGTAAATAGGATCTGGTTTAATTCCCAAACCAACTCCCGGAGGCGTTCCTGTACTGATAATATCGCCAGGAAGCAATGTCATAAACTGACTTAAATAGTGAACTAAAAATGGGATTTTGAATACTAAATTTAAAGTATTACTGTTCTGATATTTTTTACCATTTACAGTAAGCCACATTGATAAATTATCAACATCTTTTACTTCATCTTTTGTTGCCAAAAATGGTCCAAGAGGTGCAAATGTATCGCAGCCTTTTCCTTTTGCCCATTGTCCGCCACGCTCAATTTGAAATTCTCTTTCACTATAATCATTCAATAAAGCGTAACCTGCAACGTAATCTAAAGCTTCTGATTCTTCTACATAACTGGCTTTTTTACCTACAACAAATGCAAGCTCAACTTCCCAATCTGTTTTTACACTGTTTTTAGGAATAACCAAATCATCATCAGGTCCACATAAAGAAGTACTCGATTTAAAAAAGATGATTGGTTCTGTTGGAATTGGTGCATTGGTTTCTAAACAATGATCTACATAATTTAATCCAATACATATTATTTTTGAAGGTCTCGCAACTGGAGATCCTAAACGTACTTTTGCGTCAACTTCTGGTAAAGTCGGATTACTTTCTAATGCTTTTTGCAATTTCTCTAAACCGTTTTCTTCAAAAAAACTTTCATTAAAGTCTGAAACAATTGCCGAAACATCAAATCTTTTTTCACCAATTAAAACTCCTGGTTTTTCTTTTCCGATTTCTCCAAAACGTATTAATTTCATATTTTCTTTTTTAAGTTACTAAGTTGCTAAGGTTCTGAGGTTCTAAGTTTTTTTTAATCTTAGCCTCTTAGAACCTTAGCTTCTTTTTTTAATTATTTATATTTTTTAGTTATAAGTTTCATTCTAACTAAGAACTTAAGCACAAAAACCTTAGCATCTTAGTATCTCAGTCCCGAGGCTTCGGGATAGCGCCTTTTTCTAATTATTTAATTTGATAAATCCTCCATCAATTGGGTAATCGCAACCTGTGATAAATCCTGCTTCGTCACTGCATAAATATAAAGCTAATGCAGCAATTTCATCCGGTTTTCCCATTCTGCCGATTGGTTGTGATTGTGATAATTTTTCGAACATTTCAGCTTCTTTTCCTGCGTAGTTTTTCGAAATAAAACCATCAACAAAAGGTGTATGAACTCTTGCCGGAGAAATAGAATTACAGCGAATATTTTCTCCTATATAATCTTTTGCCACAGATAATGTCATCGCCATAACTGCTCCTTTTGCTGTTGAATAAGCAAACCTGTCCGGAATACCAACCCAAGCCGCAATCGATGCCATGTTGATAATAACTCCGCCATTCGAAAGTCTGAATTGTGGTATTGCTGCAAACAAACAATTGTATACCCCTTTTACATTTACATCCATAACGCGATCAAAATCAGTTTCAGATGTGGTGTCTACTTTTCCAACATTTGCAATTCCTGCATTATTGATCAGAATATTTATGTTTCCTATTTTTTCAAATGTTGCAACAACTTCTTTTTGGTCCGCAACATTACAGGCGTACGAAAAAGCATTTCCTCCAGCTTTTTTGATTTCGTCTAAAGTCTCCTGCGCACTTTCAATTGTTAGATCTATAATATGTACTTCGGCTCCTTGTTTTGCAAACAAAGTAGCAATTGCTCTACCTATTCCGCTGCCTCCACCGGTAACAACAGTTTTTTTATTTTTTAATGAAAACATTTTTATTCTTATTTAGTCATTTATGTATTATTCCAGTGGCTACATTTAATAAATGTAAAAACCACAATTACAAAAGTAATTTTAAATATTAATATTTGAGAAATATTTTTAAATGAATACTCCAAAATGAGTAAACTTTAATAAATTATAACATTTTTTATAACGTTTGTAAAAAAAATCCTCTTCTGATTCATTTACTTTAAAAAATGACTGTTAATAAATGCTTCATTTATTGTTCAATTCAATCTTATTTCTATTTTTGTAATTGTATTTTTTACATTTATTAATTTTCAAATAAAATCATTACTCATAAATTATTTAAAAATGACGATATTAAAAGGGATAACCTGGAATCATACAAGAGGTTTATTGCCAATGGTAGCTACAGCACAACGGTTTACAGAACTTAATCCAAACATTGAAATTACCTGGGAGAAAAGAAGCTTACAAGAATTTGCGGATGCTTCTATCGAAGATTTGGCAAAACGTTTTGATCTTTTGGTAATTGATCATCCGTGGACAGGCTTTGGAGCACAAACAAATGCAATCCTTCCTTTATCCGATTATTTATCGTCAGAATATATAAAAGATCAGGAAATAAATACGGTTGGACGCTCTTACGGAAGTTATGTTTTTCATCATAAATTATGGGCATTACCAATTGATGCAGCTACTCCTGTTGCGGCAGCGCGCTTAGATATTTTAGAAAAACAAGGATTAAAAGTTCCTGAAATTTATGATGATTTATTGGCTTTGGCCAAAAAAGGATTGGTGGCTTTTGCCGGAATTCCTGTTGATGTTTTAATGAGTTTTTATATGTTTTGCTGCAGTCTTGGCGAAGCTCCATTTCAATCTGAAGAAAAAGTTGTTTCTCCGGAAACGGGAAAAAAGGCTTTGCAAATGTTTAGAGAATTGGCTCAATTGATAGATCCTGCGAATTTTAAAAGAAATCCAATTCAGGTTTACGAGGCAATGGTAAATTCAGATGAAATTGCTTATTGTCCTTTTGCTTACGGATATTCGAATTATTCAAGAACGGGATATAGCAGAAAGCTGCTTCATTTTTATGATTTGGTTCGTTTAAATAATAATCCGATGATTAGCTCTTTGGGCGGAACGGGATTGGCTGTTTCTTCTTTCAGTAAAAATATTCCTGAGGCTATTAAATATGCTGAATTTACAGGATCTTCTCATACACAACAAAATATTTTCGCTGATAATGGCGGACAGCCCGGTCATTTGCAGGCATGGAAAAGTGATCGAATTAATGCATTAACTCATGATTATTTCAAAAATACTTTACCTGCTTTAGAACGTGCTTTTTTACGTCCAAGATATTCCGGACATATGTATTTTCAGGATCATGCCGGCGATGTTGTTCGTGATTATTTGATGAATGGCGGAAACGAAGAATTGGTTTTAGAAACGATGAACTCACTTTATACAAAATCTTTAAACTTGCAAACAACATGAGACCATTAGAAGGATTAGTTGTTTTAGAATTCTGCCAGTTTTTGGCGGGACCTTCGGCGGGACTAAAATTAGCCGATTTGGGCGCAAGAGTTATTAAAATTGAACGCCCGATAAAAGGTGAAGCTTGCAGACAACTTAGTATTAAGGATCTTTTTGTTGATGACAGTAGTTTATTATTTCATACGATTAACAGAAATAAAGAATCATTTGCGGCTGATCTTAAAAACCCGGATGATTTAGTTTTGATAAAAAAATTAATCGCCAAAGCTGATATTATGACGCATAATTTCAGACCCGGCGTAATGGAAAAAATAGGATTAGATTTTGATAAGACGCTTTCTATTAATCCAAAAATAATATACGGAACCATTACGGGTTACGGAAATATTGGTCCGTGGGCAAAAAAACCGGGACAGGATTTATTATTACAATCACTTTCAGGATTAAGTTGGTTAAGCGGCAGAAAAAGTCAGGGACCGGTTCCGTTTGGTTTGGCTGTTGCCGATTTAATGTGCGGAAATCATTTTGTACAGGGAATTTTAGCGGCATTACTTAAAAGAGCCAAAACCGGAAAAGGTGTTTTGGTTGAAGTAAGTTTATTAGAATCTGTTTTAGATGTACAATTTGAAGCGATTACTTCTTTCTTAAATGATGGCGGACAACTGCCTGAAAGAGGTGATATTAAAGGAAGTGCGCACGCTTTTCTTAGCGCGCCATACGGAATTTATCAAACTGAAGATGGTTTTATCTCTCTGGCAATGGGAGATTTACTTTTTATTGGAAATACAATTGGCATTGATTTAAAAAAATATTCGGATAAACATCATTGGTTTGAAAAAAGAGATGAGATCAGAATCGTATTAAGTGAAAAACTGTCGACTCAAAAATCTGATTATTGGTTGAATTTACTTCAAAAAGAAGGGATTTGGTCTGGAAAAGTTTTCAATTATGAAGAATTAGACAATCAATCTTTTGTGAATGAATTGCAATTGAAACAAACCGTTCAGAATTCTGTTGGAGAAAAATTGGTAACAACCAGAAGTCCAATTCAGCTTGACGGTAAAATTTTAATAAGTACAAAAGCTGCTCCAAAAGTTGGAGAAGACAATGTAAAAATACATGAACAATTTTTAAGCGAATAGATGAAACCATTAGAAAATTATTTAATTGTAGATTTTAGTCAGTTTCTTTCAGGTCCGTCAGCAAGTTTACGTTTGGCTGATTTGGGTGCGCGCGTTATAAAAATTGAAAAACCGGGAACTGGAGACATTTGCAGAACTTTATATACTTCTGATTTGATTATGAACGGAGAATCTTCTGTTTTTCATACAATTAACAGAAACAAAGAATCTTTTGCCATAGATTTTAAGCAGCCGGAAGAACTTCAAAAATTAAAAAAAATATTGGCTAAAGCTGATGTTGTCATGCATAATTTCAGACCCGGAGTTATGGAGCGAATAGGTTTAAGTTATGATGATGTAAAACAAATTAATCCAACTGTTGTCTATGCTTCAATATCAGGTTTTGGTAATCATCCTGATTTAAAAGATTTACCGGGACAAGATTTGTTGTTACAATCTCTTACTGCTTTAACATGGTTGAGCGGCAATCAGGAAGATGGTCCGGTACCAATGGGTTTATCAATTGTTGATATGTTAGCCGGAGCACATTTGGCTCAGGGAATTTTAGCGGCTTTATATCGAAAAGCTATACATAATATTGGAGCATCAATTCAGGTAAGTATGTTAGAATCTGCTTTTGATTTTCAGTTTGAAACTATTACCACTTTTTTTAATGATGGCGGCGAATTACCTGTTCGAACTAAAACTAATAATGCTCACGCTTATTTGGGTGCGCCTTATGGAATTTATAAAACACAAAATGGTTATTTGGCTTTGGCGATGGGCTCTATTTCTGTTTTGGCTTCACTTTTAAAATGCGATGGATTATTACAATTTCCTGAGAATAAATTTCATTTAAGAGATGAAATCAAAAATATTTTAGCCACTCATTTACAAACTCAAAATACAGATTTTTGGTTGAATATTTTAGAACCTGCTGACATTTGGTGTGCCGGTGTATTAAACTATCAAGAGCTTTTTGCCGAAGAAGGATTTAAGGTTTTAGATTTTACGCAGAAAGTTCAAATGTTAGATGGATATTCATATCAAACAACAAGATGCCCAATTAAAATAGATGGAGAATATCTAACTTCTGATAAAGGTTCTCCAAAGTTAGGACAGGATAACGAGAAAATCATTAAAGAATTTATAGCTCTATAATGGGAAAGTTACGAATAGCTGTTAGAAAATTTGATCCTTTTGAAAGTACGCTTCAAAAGCTTTGGGATTTGTTTTGCCTTAAAAATGATATTTCTATTGAGGCAGAAATGGTTCCTTTAGAATTGCATGATCTTTATGAAGAAACAATTACCAATAAAGGTTTAAAAAATGGTACTTGGGATATTGCTCACATTAATACGGATTGGATATTTGATGCTGCGAACGAAAAAGCGGTTCTCGACTTAACCTCATTTATCAATCAAAATCCTCCGCAGGATTATCCTGAAGGCTGGCATCAATCTTTATTGCATTTACAACAAATAAAAAATAGCACTTACGGATTGCCTTTTCACGATGGTCCTGAATGTTTAATTTTTAGAAAGGATTTATTTGAAGATTTAGCTGAAAAAGAGAATTTTAAAAATCAGTTTGGTTATGAATTAAATCCTCCAAAAACATGGGAAGAATTTGCTCAAATCGCTGAATTTTTTAATCGACCTGAACAAAATCTTTATGGTTCTGTTTTTGCCAATTATCCGGATGGTCATAATATGGTTTTTGATTTTTGCCTGCAATTATGGACACGTGGCGGATCATTGTTAGATAATCAAAATCAAATTAATATCAATCAAGATGCAGCAATTGAAGCTTTAGATTTTTACAGAACAATGGTAAATAATGATAAAGCTGTTCATCCCAAATCGAAAATTTTTGGTTCGGTTGAAGCAGGAATGGCTTTCGCCGAAGGAGAAGCTGCAATGGCTATTAATTGGTTTGGATTTGCATCAATGTGTGAAGTAATCGAAGAATCGAAAGTAAAGGGCAAAGTAGATATCACGGAACTTCCGTGTGATAAAAACCATAAAACGGCTTCGTTAAATGTTTATTGGTTATACACAATTGGCATTGGAAGCAAACATAAAATACTCGCTTACGACTTTTTAAGATTTGCTACTACTGCAAAAAGCGATAAATTATTAACGAATGAAGGAGGAATTGGTTGCAGAAAATCAACCTGGAATGATGCCGAAATAAATAAAACTATTCCGTTTTATCATAAACTTGAAATGCTTCACGAAAATGCTTTAACATTACCACAAACTCCTGTTTGGCCAAAAGTGGCAACATTGATAGATGAAATGGTTTTGAAAGCCATAGAAAGTGATATTCCTTCTGAAAAACTTTTAGAAGAAACCCAAAATACGATTCAAAAAATTATTTAAGATGAATATTCCATATAAACCCTCATTACCGGAAACCGATCAGCCTATAATTATTATTGGTGCAAGCGGTATTGTAAAAGATGCACATTTGCCTGCTTATGAAATGGCTGGTTTTACTGTTTTTGGTATTACAAACAGAACTATTTCTAAGGCACATGATTTGGCTAAACAATTTAAAATCTCTCATGTTTTTGAATCTGTTGCCGATGCGGTTAAAAATGCTCCTGCAAATACTGTTTATGACATTACTGTTCTTCCTGATCAATATATTGAGATTTTAGAACAACTCCCTGATGGCGCTGCAGTGCTAATTCAAAAACCTATGGGAAATGATTTGGCACAAGCTCGTAAAATTGTTGCTGTTTGTGAGAAAAAAAAATTAGTTGCTGGTATTAATTTTCAATTGCGTTTTGCCTCTTTTGTAAGTGCGGCAAGATATTTAATTAATGAAGGAATCATCGGCGAATTGTATGATTTGGAATTTAAAGTAACTGTTAATACTCCATGGGAATTATTTCCACTTATTAAGGAACATCCAAGATTAGAAATTCTTTTTCACAGTGTTCACTATATCGATTGCATACGATCGTTTCTGGGAAATCCGAAAAGTGTGATGGCAAAAACAGCAAAACATCCGCTAAAAAAATTATCCTCCAGCCGATCTACTATCATTTTAGATTATGGAGAAACCAAACACGTCGTTATAAATACGAATCACGATCATCATTTTGGACCTAAACATGAAGAAAGTTACATTAAATGGGAAGGAACAAAAGGGGCTATAAAAGCCAAAATGGGATTATTGATGAATTATCCTGACGGCTTGCCTGATATTTTTGAATATGCCGTTGAGACTGAAGAAGGCAAATACGAATGGAAAGAAATAAAACTTGAAGGATCATGGTTTCCCGAAGCTTTTATTGGAACAATGTCTAACCTAATGCGTTTTAAAGAAGGTTCAGATCAAAAATTATTAGCCAGTGTTCAAGATGTTCTTGATACAATGAAGGTTGTTGAAGCTTGTTATATCAGCAATAAAAACGGAGGTATTTCATTAAACGAATTATAATTAAGTCGAAAGCCGAAGTCATAAAGTCCAAAGTATTTGACTTTACGACTTTTCATTTTCAAACTTTCAAACTAAAAAATATATGTATTTCAAATCAACATTTTTTGAAGATTATCAACTTAACGACAAACGAGTAACCTTTGGAAGAACTATTACAGAAACAGATTTTGTCGTTCACGCAGGACATACAGGAGACTTTTTTCCACATCATATGGATGAAGAATGGTGTAAAACACAACCTTTCGGACAACGTATTGCCCATGGAACTATGGTTTTCAGTATTGGTATTGGTTTAACAGCTTCTGAAATTAATCCTGAAGCTTTTTCTAAAGGATATGACCGTATGCGATTCGTAAAACCTGTACATATTGGTGATACTATTCATTCAGAAATCACAATTTCAGAAAAAGGAGAAGCCAAGAAACCGGATATGGGAACAATAACCGAACACGTAGAAATTATCAATCAGAAAGGAGAAGTCGTACTTGTTTGCGATCATCTATTATTAGTAAAAAAGAATCTTTAATAGGAGGTCCAAAGGAACAAAGTTGCAAAGGCACAGAGGTTTTAATCTGAATGTTAATCTTTGTACCTCTGAACCTATGTTCCTCTGAACCTTTAAAAAAACTAACTATGCAAATAACCAACCAAATTGGCGATCAACATGAAGTCGCCACAGAAAAAGGATCAGGAACGAAGTATCTTTTACCTTTCATTTTAATTACCAGTTTATTTTTCCTTTGGGGAATGGCACATAATCTGGATTCTATTTTAATTCCACACTTAAAAAAAGCTTGTGAATTAAATAATCGTCAATCAACATTGATTGACACTTCAGTATTTTTTGCTTATTTCATCATGGCAATTCCAGCCGGAATGTTAATTAAACGATTTGGTTATAAAAACAGTATAATTACAGGTTTATTAGTTTTTGCAACTGGTGCTTTCCTATTTGTTCCAGCCGCAAATACCAGAACCTATGAATTGTTTTTGTTTGCATTATTTGTAATTGGATGTGGTTTAACGATTCTCGAAACTAGTGCGAATCCTTATGCAGCCATTTTAGGACCTGCTGAATCTTCTTCAAAAAGATTAAATCTGGCAGCATCTTTTAATGGTTTAGCAGCAATGATCGCTCCAATTGTTGGATCGTTATTTATTCTTTCTGGAAAAACCAATACACCAGAACAAATGGCCGCAATGCCAGATGCGACAAGAGCTGCTTATTTACTGGAAGAAGCTTCGTCTGTAAAATTACCCTATATCATTTTAGGAAGTGTATTGGTTTTAGTAGCCATCCTATTTTATTTTATGCACTTGCCTTCTATGAAACCACAGCATACAGAAGTTGAAGTTAAACCAGGTTTTTTCTCTGTTTTAAAATTTTCACATTTAAGTTGGGCAGTAGTTGCGCAGTTCTTTTACGTAGGAGCACAAGTTTGTATTACTAGTTTTTTTATCAGAATTGCAGAACAAGGAGCCGGACTAGATGAAAAAACAGCAGGATATTATCTTGGTATATATGGTTTCTTATTTATGGCTGGACGTTTTATTGGAACTTTCTTTTTAAAATTCGTTAAAGATTATGTTTTGCTTTCTATCTATTGCATCTGTAGTATTTTATTGTGTTTAGTAGCAATATACGGAACAGGAATTTATGTGATTTATGCACTTGGCGGAATCGGATTTTTTATGTCGATTATGTTTCCAACTATTTTCTCATTAGGTTTGGTTGGATTAAAATCGAATACCGAAACGGGTTCTTCATGGCTAGTAATGTCAATTGTAGGTGGAGCAATCTTACCTTACGGAATGGGAACTTTAATTGATATCAATCATGATGATATTCAATCGGGATATATTATTCCATTAGTATGTTTCATTATAATTCTTTCTTTTGGTGTGTTTGGACACAAAGTAAAGACTAGCCCTTCTTCTTAATTATTTTTATTTTTTCATATAATTACAAGGTGATATTTATAATTAAATACACCTTGTTTTTGTTTAAAATTAAATACACTTTACAAATGAAAAAAGATTTTAAAATAATTTGTCTATCACTACTGGTATTTACTAATATATTATCTGCTCAGAAAGACAAAAAGACTTATGACATTGTCGTTGCTATAGATGGAAGTGGAAATTTTACTAAACTTCAAGAAGCTTTTGATGCCGTTCCTGACAATAGTTTGAAACGCACAATTATTTTTGTAAAAGCTGGTAGATACAAAGAAAAATTAAAACTCATTTCAAGCAAGAAAAATGTAACGCTAATAGGTGAATCATATCAAAATACAATACTTACTTATGATGATTATGCAGAGATCGCTGGTGGCACAAGCAAATCATTTAGTACTCTCATTGAAGCAGATGGCTTTTTTGCAGAGAATATCACGTTTGAAAATAAAATCGACAGCTATTTACCACAATATAAAAAAGGAGGCCAAGCTGTAGCTCTGATGATTAATGGTGACAGGTCTATATTTCATAACTGCAAAATAAGCGGTTTTCAGGACACATTTTATCTTAAAGCAAATAAGAGAGCCTATATCAAAGATTGCATCATTGACGGCACTACAGATTTTATTTTTGGCTCTGGTATTGCTCTATTTGAAAATTGTTATATTCAAAGTAAAGGAGGTTCATATATTACTGCAAGTAATCAGGATGTAGGTAAAAATAAATATGGCTTTGTATTTAAAAATTGCGTTGTGATGGAATATTCTAAAGGAGTTGCTCCAAACGTATCTTTAGGTAGACCGTGGGGAGCGGGTGCAAATGTAGTTTTTATTAATTGTTATGAAGGTTCACATATTATACCCGATGGTTGGTCTGTTTGGTCAAAAGATCCTGAACATAAAGCATATAATAATTGGAAAATGAGTTTTTATGCTGAGTATGATTGTTATGGCCCCGGTTACCAACCAAATAATCGTATATCATGGTCCCATCAGCTAAATAAAAATGAGGCTTCGGAATATACCAAAGAAAAAATATTTGGAGCTAATACCACAACCGCAAATAATCTTGAAGGAGACTGGGATCCAGTAATTGAAAAAGATAAATGCAATTCCATTTTACTTTCTAAAAAAGATAAAAATGCAGATTCAGTTTTTGAAAAAGGATTTAAGTGAAACATCAAAAATTATCACCTTTGATAATTTCTCTTTTTCGAATATTCAGAAAAGAACATATAGTACTTCTTTCTATAATTTAAATAAGCTATTAGTAATTTAAAAGCGAAGAAATAGTATTAACCTATTTTGCAAAAAAGCTTCTTATTAATTTAAGAAGCTTTTTTTAGCTTAATTTTTACAACCTCCGACAAAAAGACTAACACCCTATAGTTTAAAACTTAAAATTGACTTTAATTTAACAGAAGTAAAAAGCAATTATTGTTTAGTAGTGAT
>NZ_WMDQ01000007.1 GCF_009707955.1 Flavobacterium sp. LC2016-13
CATGATTTAACCCAAAGTGATTATAAATTCACGACCGCTGTGGGAACTTTCGCCGATCGTCTGGTATTGCGTTACACTAACAAAACACTTGGAACAGGTGATTTCGAGAATATCGAAAACGGATTATTGGTTACGGTTAAGGAGAAAACCATCAAAGTATTGTCTTCAAAAGAAAATATTAAGGAAGTAACTGTTTATGACGTGTCAGGCAAACTGCTTTACAACAAAAAGAAAGTAGCCAACACGGAATTGCAAATCCAGAACCTACAATCATCCAATCAGGTATTGCTGGTAAAAGTTACCCTTGAGAACAACTTTACAACAACTAAAAAAATTATATTTAACTAAACTTAAATAAGTTAGTTTTTAAAAAGACGCACAATAGTGCGTCTTTTTTTTGCTTTTATCTTTTTTTAATTGGTTTACATTTTATTGAAATATCACGGAAAGTGGGTATTGCATGAATTCAAAGCGAATCATAATTTTAAC
The DNA here is from genome assembly GCF_009707955.1 of Flavobacterium sp. LC2016-13. Lineage (GTDB taxonomy): Bacteria > Bacteroidota > Bacteroidia > Flavobacteriales > Flavobacteriaceae > Flavobacterium. The sequence goes on from NZ_WMDQ01000007.1 coordinate 490, forward strand.
CAAATTCTTACAAATTAAAAATTGATATAAAGCTGATTTATTTTGATAAAAAAAATACTCTTTTCACTGGTTCTATTTCTAAGCATTACAACTTTAAAACTTTCTGCACAACAAGGCAAAGTTGATGTTACTTTTAACACACTTGACGACGGACTAAACGGAGACGGTTTCGATAATACAGTTCGAACTTTATCTTTACAAGCAGATCAAAATCTTATTGTTGGCGGTGATTATTTAAATCTTAACGGAATTTCTTCTCCATATCTAACCCGTTTAAATCCGGATGGAAATATTGATTCAACTTTCGATACCGGAACTGGATTTAATGGCAAAGTTTATTCTTCGCACATACAATCAGATGGGAAAATTATTGTTGGAGGAAGTTTTACCTCTTATAATGGAATTAATGCAGGAAGACTTATTAGATTAAATACAGATGGTTCGAATGATCCTTCATTTAATACTTCTACCGCAGCTACAACCGGAATTATTTACGCTATAGAAGAACAAGTTGATGGCAAAATTATAATAGTTGGCAGTTTTACAAAATACAATGGTATTACAGTAAATAGAATTGCCCGTATTTTACCAAACGGTGCTTTAGATCCTTCTTTTAATACAGGCACAGGTTCAACTTTAAATATTACAAATATTGTTATCCTGGCAGACGGAAAAATTTTATTGTCCGGTAATTTTACTTCATTTAATGGAACTGCAAGTAATAGACTAGTTCGATTATACCCTGACGGAAAAGTTGATACCAGTTTTAATATCGGAACAGGGTTCGACGATGATGTAAGCGCAATGGTTATGCAACCAGATGGCAAAATTATTCTTGGCGGAAAATTTACAACGTATAATGGAATGGTTGCCAATAGAATTATTCGAATTAATGAGGACGAAAGTAAAGACAATAGTTTTTTATCCGGCTCAGGAATTAATTCAGGCGCCGTTCAAACGATTAAACTAAGTTCTTCAGGTGATATTATGGTTGGAGGTTCCTTTACCGGTAATTATAATGGAACCGATATTAATAGAGTATTTCTTTTAAATCGCGATGGAATTATAAAAACAAATGTTGATTTTGGTTCCGGACCGGGATCGGCTCCCGTTTTGGCTTTAGAAAATGATTCAGAAGGATCTTGGTATATTGGAGGCTCATTTTCTATTTTTGATGGATTAAATCAAGGGAGACTGGCAAAAATTGATGCAGAAGGAGAATATGATACAGCATATTTATCGGCTGGAATTGGTTTTGATAATTCGGTTTATAAAGTTCTTCCATTAGAAAATAAAAAGACAATGGTCTTTGGGAACTTTAAAAAGTTTAATGGTGAATTTGCTTCAAAAATTGCCAGACTTTCAGAAGATGGATCATTAGATACAAGTTTTAATTCGGAACAAACTGGAGCTAATAATTACATAAAAACAGCGGTATTGCAAGCTGATGGGAAAATCATTTTTGGCGGAAACTTTACAAATTACAACGGAATAAATTCTAATCGTCTCATTAGGATTTTACCGGACGGATCAGTTGATACTACATTTAATATTGGTTTTGGATTTACTTCTTATGTATACACAATGGCGATCCAGCCAGATCAGAAAATAATTGTAGCAGGTAGTTTTACCAGTTATAATAAAGATTCATCTCTAATGCGTATCGTAAGATTATTGCCCGACGGAACGCGGGATACCAGTTTTAATATTGGTCGAAGTGCTGATGGCATTATTGAAACCGTTTTGATTCAACCTGATGGAAAAATTCTTTTAGGAGGACAATTTAATAATTTTGATGGACATTCATTTGCAAAATTAATTCGGTTAAATTCTGATGGAAGCATCGATTCAGGTTTTAATGTCGGATCTGGTTTTGATAAAAACGTGTATGCAATCGCATTGCAATCAGATGGAAAAATCATTGTTGGAGGAGCATTTTTAAACTACAACGGATCATCTCAAAAACGAATTCTCAGATTAAATAGTAACGGAAGTCTAGATACATCTTTTGATTCCGGAACAGGTTTTAGCAAAGGAGATGTTCGTAGTATTATAATACAACCGGATGATCGTATTTTGGTTGGCGGAACTTTTTCCGGAACCTATAAAAACCATGCATCTTTGCGACTAATTCGGTTATTGAAAACCGGTGATTATGATCTTGGTTTTGAAGCACGTTTAAATAATAAGCTTTTTTCAATGGGCTTTACATCAGATTACAGATTGATTATTGCAGGCGATTTTAATTCAATTTCAGGAATTTCAAAACATAGAATTGCGCGTTTAAAACTTTGTTTAGATTCAACAACCTGGAATGGCATTACCTGGTCTAATGGTTTTCCGTCAGGTGGAAAGCAAGTTTTTTTTAAAGACAATTATTCAGCTTTAACATCCGCAAATGTTTGTAATTGTTCTATTGATGAAGGTAAAACGGTTACTGTCTTAAATGGAAATACTTTAGGAATTGAATTTGATTACTCAGGTCTAGGAACTTTGATTTTAGAAGATACTGCAAGCTTATATCAAAGTGATGATGAAACAGTAAATACCGGAATCATTCATGTAAAAAGAAAGTCATCTCCAATATTAAAATTCGATTATACATATTGGTCATCGCCTGTAGAAAATCAAAAATTGATTGGCATTTCACCCTATACATCATTAGATAAATTTTTCTCCTACAGTATCGATTCAGATAGTTGGAAACAAGAAAACCCATCAGACAAAATGGTTTCCGGCAGAGGTTATATTATTCGGGGACCTCAATATTTTTCACCATCAGAACCCGAAAAATTTGAAGTTATATTTAAAGGAATTCCATTTAATGGAAAAGTTAGTTTAAGTTTTCAGAAAGCAGACGGATTTAATTTGGTTGGAAATCCCTATCCGTCAGCTTTGAATGCAGATATTTTTTTAACCAAAAACACATCAAATATCCAAGGAACCCTTTATTTCTGGACACACAATACACCATTTACTAATAATAAATACGGATCAGATGATTATGCAGTTTATAATTTATTAGGAGGAGTTGGAACTCACGGAGCATTATCTTCGGGAATAAACGAAAATATTCCTGATGGAACGATTGCATCCGGACAGGCTTTTTTTGTGAATAGCAAAAGATCACAAATTATTGATTTTGATGATACGATGCGTATTTCAGGAAAAAATACTACTTTTTTTAAACCACTTAAAACAAAAGAAAATTTTCCTGAAAAACATAGAATCTGGTTAAATCTTAAAAATAACGAAGGAATATTTAAGCAGATTTTATTAGGATATATAAACGGTGCAACCAATTTGTATGATGATAGCTATGATGCAGAATCCTTAAATGCAAATCAATTTGTAGATTTTTATAGTATAGTTGAAAATAAAAAATTAGTAATTCAGGGGAGAGGTTTGCCTTTTGAAAATACAGATTCTATTTTGTTAGGGTATTCAAGTAGTATTGATGGCGAATTTAATCTTAGTATTGATCATGATGATGGATTGTTTAGCACTTTGGATGTTTTTGTTGAAGATAAGAACTTGAAAATTAAACACAATCTAAAAGAATCTCCTTATTTGTTTTCTACAAAAAAGGGAACTTTTAATGATCGGTTTGAACTGAATTTTATTAGTAAAAATTTAAAAACAGATGATGAAAAGATAGAAGCAAATCAAATATTGGTTTTTGTAAACAATAATAAAATATTTATAGATGCAGCTAAAAATGAAATTAAGAATATTACAATTTTTGACATTTCAGGCAAACAGATTTATAGAAAAACTAACATAGAAAACTCCAAATTTCGTATTGAAAATCCTTCATTTAAAAATCAAATTTTATTAGTAAAAATATCATTGGAAAACGGACATCATGCAACACGCAAAATTTCAATTTAATAATTTTTTTCGCCTTCTTTTTGATGCTATTTCCGGTTTGGAAAACGACTAATTTTTGAAATAAAATTTCGGCTCAATATTCTTTTTCAGACGCTTTTTTTCATGTTAAATTTATTTTTAACATAATTTTTTTTCAAATTATTATAAATTTTAATAAAAAATGAAAAATGCATATTTGTTTAATCAGGTGATTTACATTTTTTATATGATGAATTACTTAAAAAAAAAGGATTCATAAGAAATAACTTAAAATAGAAAAACCACGCTTATTTGGTTGAAATATAAGGCATTGATTTACATTTAGTTAATGGAAAGTTGTAAATTGTTTATGGCGTTTTTGAGGAAAAAATGGGTTATAAAAACAGCATAAAAAATTCCTCTGGGATGGACTAAAAAAAGCAAAATTTTATAAGCTTTTTTTTGAAAATAATTTGCTAAAAAATCTATTGTTAAATTTAAATACCACATAAAATGAGCCGAAAATTACTTTTTATTTTTGCTATGTTATTTTGTTTTGGATTTTCAAATGGAGCTACCATAACAAGTACAGGAACGGGAAATTGGACTTCTACAACATCATGGATTGGCGGGATAGTGCCTACAATAAATGATGATGTTATTATTGCTGCCGGATCTACCATTACACTTACCACAAATATTTCGGTAAAATCTTTAACGATAAACGGAACATTATTGGTTTCAGGAGATTCAGTAGTATCAACTTCTGCAGGAAACATTCTAGTTGTGACTATTAATGGGTTATTGGATTTTAATACAAATCAGAGTTCTATTCGTTTTCCAGCCGGGACAGTCGTAGATATAAATCCACCAGGAAAAATTGATGACACAGGAGGAGGATGCTCAAATCAGGTTGCTTTATATATTGGTACAGTAAAGTTTGCCGTGTGTGTAGGTAGCGGTAATGCGGAATATACGTTTACTCAGCTTAATAATTTGGGAGGAACTTTACAATCAAAGCCTGCAAGTAATGCACCGCTTTGTGAAACCAATACTCTTAATTTTACGGCAGCAAAAGACGGTGCAGACGGAACATCATTGAATTGGCATTGGTCTATAAAAGTTCCCGGAGCTGCATCATTCGTAAACTATCCTGATAAACAATCAGTAGTATCTTTTGTAAATGCTGTATCAGGATCTTATGAAGCCAATCTTATCTATACCACAACCTACGGAGGATCTGTTTATACAAGTTCTAAAACTATTTTTGCAACGGTTAATGCCAAACCTGCGGTTCCAACAATATCTGCAAGCGGAACTACAACATTTTGTGAGGGAGGAAATGTTACACTAACGTCTGTTACCGGAACAAGTTATTTATGGTCAAACGGAGCAACTACAAAAAGCATAGTAGTAACAACATCAGGCAATTATTCAGTTCAGGTAACCAATGCATCAGGATGTCAAAGTCTTGCATCTACGGCGACTGCCGTTACGGTTAAAACGCTATTAGCTTCACCCAATGTTGGTACTATTACGCAACCAACTTGTGTTACTCCAACAGGAAGTGTAGTGCTTAACGGTTTAATGTCTGTAACAAATGGACAAATTAATCAAAGTGGTTCATCAAGTCAAACCTATTCAGCTTCAGGCTCTAATTATACAATTCTTAATTTAGCTCCGGGAACATATACTTTTACATTTCAAGATGGTGTAAACTGCCCTTCATTACCAACAGTAAGTATTGTGATAAAAGCGCCGGATGTAAATATATGGAATGGCACAACGTGGTCAAAAGGAACTGCACCAATAGCCTCAGATATTATTGAATTTGCAGAAAATTATCAATCAACAGGAGATTTAAACGGCTGCTCTTGTAAAATTAAAGCAGGAAAAGAAGTAACAATAAACGCTACTCATACCTTATTTATTGACAATGAACTTCGAGTAGAATCCGGAACAGGAGCGAAATTAATATTCGAAAATAATGCAAGCTTAATACAGCGTAATAATGTATTTAATACAGGAAACATTATTTACAAACGAACAAGCCCACAAATTCGTCAGGCAGATTATATATATTGGTCAACACCGGTAACACCACAACGCCTTTTAGATGTTTCTCCATTAACTTCTTATGACAGATTCTTTGGTTATAATGGAGATACTTGGGTATCGACTTTTCCGAAGAACAATATGGTTGTTGGAAAAGGTTATATTATTCGTGGTCCCAACGGCTACTCAAACACTACAAAGGTTGATTATACCGCTACATTTATTGGTGTGCCTAACAATGGTACTTTATCTGGTGAAACATTAACTGCCGGAAAATATTATCTAATTGGAAATCCTTATCCATCTGCGTTAGATGCAGATACATTTTTAAACAACAATCCATTTTTAGACGGAACATTGTACTTCTGGACTCACAATACACCAGTAGTTCTTTCTGGTGCATATCGTTATAATGCAAATGATTATGCGAGTTATAATATAACTGGAGGTGTTGGCGCTGTTAGTGGAAGCACAACCGGAAACAACAATATAAAACCAACAGGTAAAATAGGCGCAGGACAATCCTTTTTTGCTAAGGCCACAACTAATGGAACTGTAAGTTTTAATAATTTGATGCGATTGGGCGGAGTTAATAACACTCAGTTTTATAAATCTACAGCCAATTCGAAACAGGCCACAATCGAAAGAAATCGTGTTTGGTTGAATATGACCAATGCCGAAGGAGCTTTCAAACAAATGTTAGTGGGTTATATTGAAGGTGCTACCAATGGATATGAACCCAGATATGATGGACTAAGTTTTGATTCTAATCCTTATGTAGATTTTTATAGTATTGCAAACGGTAATAACTATGTCATTCAGGCACGTGCTTTGCCTTTTACAGATACAGATGAAGTTACTTTAGGATACCGTACCACAATTGCGGGCGATTTTACAATTTCTATTGATGAAGTAGACGGTAATTTAACCAATCAAACTATTTATTTAGAAGATAAAACAACCAATGTCATTCATAATTTAACAGCTGGCAATTATACCTTTAAAACTTCCATCGGTACATTTGATACTCGTTTTGTATTGCGTTATACCAATAAAATTTTAGGAACAGCTGCTATTGAAAATGTAGAACAGACCATTTTGGTTTCTGCAAAAGAGAAGATTATCAAAGTAAAATCAAGCAAAGAAAATATTACCGAAGTTTCTATTTTTGATATTACAGGAAAATTGCTTTATAATAAAAAGAAAATAGATAGTACAGAATTGCAGATATCCAATTTACAATCCTCAAATCAGGTTTTGTTAGTTAAAACAATTTTGGATAACGGAAATATAACGACTACAAAGATGGTTTTATAATAGTGGTTCAATAAAAAAGCCGTTGTAAAACTTAAAGGTTTACAACGGCTTTTTTTATAGTATCAGGCAGACTTTGCTAAATGTTCATTTGTGTTCTGAATCGCTTTTTCATTTTTATAATCAATCCACTTTTGACCTTTAAATTTTCGCATTAAAACATCAAAATGTCTCATGATAAATACATTGTAGGCAGCTTTTGATATATTGCTTATATTTCTTGGAAAAGCACGCAGGCTCATAGAAAATCCGGGAGTTAAATACTTCATATAATGCCAATAACCTTCGGGCATATATAAAGCTTCACCATGTTTTAATTTAGTGATATAACCTTCAGCATTTTTAAGTGCCGGCCATTTTTCGTAATCGGGATTATCAAAATCGATATCTTCTCTTGAAATTAAGGCATGAGGAATTTTGTACATATACTTGGATTGATCAGGCGCAAAAATCATACATTGTTTTTCTCCATGAAAATGAAAATGTAAAATATTCGAATAGTCAATATCAAAATGCATAAAAACTTTCGAATTCTCTCCTCCAAAAAATAACATTGGAAGTTGTTTTACTAATTTCAAACCAATATCAGGCCATAAAAAGTCATTTCTTAATACAGGCACCTGTTTCATTAAATTATAAAGGAAAATGCGATAGTTTGTAGGTTCAGATTCTAAAAGATTGATATAATCGCTCATTTTCATCTTCGTATGCGCTTCATTAAAGCCATCTTCATGATTCACATGTCTGTCGTCATACAAAGGAACAATAACATTGCCGGCAATGTCTTTCATATAGGATAATTTCCATTTATGATAAGCCGGCCAGTCTTCGGTTAGCTCCTCGATAACAACGGGAATTTGGTTTTTTACGTATTGGAAAATAAAATCTGATTTGCTGATTTTTTTTACCCTTTTTATTTCGTTTAATTTCATTTCTATAAATAAAAAAATTGCTTATAACTCTAGTTATAAGCAATTTAAAAATATTTATGGAGATGTTTTAACTCTTTTAATTAATTTTTTGACTTGATCGAAGCTTCAAGATTTCTTTCAATCGTATGTCCTGGTCTTGACCATTTTGGTTTTTCGCCTAATGGTGCAAATTGAGAATCAGCTGCTTCTACCGTTTGTGGTTGAGAAACTTTAACGAATGGCTTTTGAGGAATTAATCCTAAAAGATCAAACATTTTCATATCTTCATGAACATCAGGATTTGGTGTAGTAAGCAATTTGTCTCCTGCAAAAATAGAGTTTGCACCTGCGAAAAAGCACATTGCCTGTCCTTCGCGGCTCATATTAGTTCTTCCTGCAGATAAACGTACTTGCGTGTCCGGCATAACAATTCTTGTAGTTGCTACCATACGAATCATTTCCCAGATTTCAACTGGTTTTTCTTCTTCCATCGGAGTTCCTTCAACAGCAACTAAAGCATTAATTGGCACTGATTCCGGTTGAGGGTTTAAAGTAGAAAGAGCAACAAGCATTCCCGCTCTGTCTTCGATACTTTCTCCCATTCCAATAATTCCTCCACTACAAACCGTAACATTCGTTTTACGAACATTTTCGATTGTTTGTAAACGGTCTTCGAAACCACGAGTTGAAATTACATCTTTATAATATTCCTCAGAAGTATCTAAATTGTGATTGTAAGCGTATAAACCCGCTTCAGCTAAACGTTGTGCCTGATTTTCAGTAATCATACCCAAAGTACAGCAAACCTCCATGTCAAGTTTATTAATGGTGCGCACCATTTCTAAAACCTGATCAAACTCTTCACCATCTTTTACGTTTCTCCAGGCAGCTCCCATGCAAACACGAGATGATCCGCTGGATTTAGCACGCAAAGCTTGTGCTTTTACCTGACTAACGCTCATTAAGTCGTTTCCTTCAACACCCGTATTATATCGGGCAGCTTGCGGACAGTAACCACAATCTTCAGGACAGCCTCCGGTTTTGATAGATAATAAAGTCGATACCTGAACTACGTTCGGATCGTGTTTTTGTCTATGAATTGAGGCCGCTTCATAAAGAAGGTCCATCATAGGTTTGTTATATATGGCGATTATTTCGTCTTTTGTCCAGTTGTGTTTTGTAATGCTCATTAGGTACATTGTTTTTGAAGCTTCAAAAGTAACGAAATTGTTCTAATCAACCAATGCTGAAATCTGTAAATGAACAATTGACAGTTATTTTCAAAAAAGAAACACTCTAAAATCATTAAATTTTATAATTATATGATTTTAGAGTGTTTAAATTGTTGATTTATTTTGAAATATTAATCGGCAGCATATTTATTATTCCAGTACAACATCATCATTAAAGTAACAATTACCGAAGATGCAAGTCCTTCAAATAATAAACAAATACAATAAGTTGGTACAGATGGATTTCCGCCAAACATAAATGCTTCAGATAATGTTTTTACATAGGCATCTCCGCCTCGGGCATAACTATAAACTAATAATCCGAAAACACTCATTGATACCCCAACAACAGAAGTTGTCATTGCAGAAACTGCATTAGATACAAAATTGGTTTCGCCTTCATGCAGGTTCATTTGCATCGTTCTGTTTACGCCATAAAATATAAAAAAGACATTCAGCGTACGCAAATAAAACAAATCAGCGAGTCCTAAAAGATTCATCAATAAAAAATAAATGCCAATTCCGAGGAATATCAAAAAACCGTTGGTAATTTCTTTAGGTAATTTCATAATGCTTATTTTTAAAGAAGTTAATAGTATGTAATTGACAAACAGTGTTGTATATCAAATTTACTAAAAAAATAAGTACGATGATTTAAAAATAACGAAAAGTAATTTTTGAAAGTTTTAAAGTTGACTTACAAACTCAAGAGCAGTATTTCTATCGCGATTTAATTGTTCTTTCAACAAATCTACAGAACCAAATTTTTGTTCTTCACGAATGTATTCTAACAAAGAAATTTCAATTTTTTGACCATAAATATCTGCATCAAAATCAAAAAGATGCACTTCGATAGTTTGTTTTTCTCCGTTTACGGTTGGATTAAAACCAATATTCATCATTCCGAAAACTTCTTTTTCATTGATAATGGTTTTAACAATGTAAACGCCATTTTTTGGAATTTTTTTATAATCTTCCTCAATATTAATGTTGGCCGTTGGAAAACCAATCGTTCTTCCTAATTGTTTTCCCTTCACAACTTCACCACTTAAAAAATAAGCATAACCCAGATAATCATTAGCCAAAGCGATATTTCCTTCATCGAGAGCTTTTCTGATTTTAGTTGAACTTACTGAAACATCCTGAATTTCCTGTGCCGAAATTTGCTCAACTTCGAAACCGTATTCAGCTCCAAACGCGATTAAATCATCAATGTTCGCCGTTCTGTTTCTTCCAAAACGATGATCGTGACCAATAATTATTTTTTGAATATGAAATTGATCAACCAAAATAGAATGTACAAATTCTTCGGCAGTTAGTCTCGAAAAACTTTCATTAAAAGGATGAATAACAAGATTTTCTATTCCGGTTTCTTCTAAAAGTTTTGATTTTTCAGAAATAGTATTCAAAAGTTTAATTTCTGATTTTTCCTGCAAAACCATTCTTGGATGAGGAAAAAAAGTAAGTACTAAACTCTCATATTTTCCGTTCTCAGTATTTTGAGTAATTCGTTCCAGAATTTTTTTATGACCAATATGCACACCATCAAAGGTGCCAAGTGTTAAAATAGTTTTCTTGGTTGATCGAAAATCGTTTATAGAATGAAAGAGCTTCAAAGCAAATTGTTTAGGATGGTGCAAATTTATACTATCTATTTTAAATTTTATGCTAACGTGAATTGATTTTTTAAAGAGATAAGGTTACTTTTTGACATAAATGCCTCACTCGTCGATAAAAAACCATTAATTGTCGTATATATGTAAGATTTTGATTTAATTCTCTTAATTTTGATTTTTCTAAAGCCTTTGAGTATGAGTAAACAGCTACTATTTTTATTATTTATTTTTTGTTGTGTCGAAGTTCATGCTCAAAATGACGATTTATGGCAAAAAAGTTCCGGCTCATTTTTAAATAAAAGTGTAAATTCATCCAATTCGGATAAATTATACTATAAGTTAAACGCTGATTTTTTGAAAGCGAAACTTGCATCGACTACGAGTAAAACCTCACAAAGTAGCAGTACCGAAATTACAATTCCAAATTCAAATGGCGTTTTAGAAAGATTTTCAGTTTGGGAATCTTCAAACTTTGAACCTGAATTGCAGGCAAAATATCCGGAAATCAGATCTTATGAAGGAAAAGGTTTAGATGATAAATCGGCAAAAATACATTTTAGCGTTTCGCCAATTGGAACTCAGACAATGGTACTTCGTGCTGATAAACCTTCAGAATTTATAGAGCAAAACCCGGATGATAAAACGGAATATGTTTTGTTTACCTCTAAAAGTAGTCTTAACTCAACTTCTAAATTAGTTTGTAATTTAAAAGATGAAGCCGCAAATAAAAGTTTAACCAATAAAACAGGAAAGACTTCAGCTAATAATAAAATTTTCAAAACCTTACGATTGGCTTTGTCATGTACCGGTGAATATGCAACTTATTTTGGCGGCACAAAAGCTGGTGCATTAGCAGGAATGAATGCAACAATGACAAGAGTAAACGGAGTTTTGAATAAAGATGTAGCAGTACAATTAATTTTAATTGCAAATACTGATGCCGTAATATATACCAATTCAACAACAGATCCTTATTCTAATGCGAGTAAAGGAACTACTACAGATACAGATGGAAATGATTTTTGGAGTAAAGAAGTTCAAAGTACGTTAACAAGTGTAATTGGAGAAGCGAATTATGATATTGGCCATTTATTTGGCGCCTCGGGCGGAGGAGGAAATGCAGCTTGCATAGGTTGTGTTTGTAACAGCCCAACGCCATCTGATGTTATAGGAAAAGGAAGTGCTTACACTTCTCCGTCAAACGGAAGACCGGAAGGGGACACATTCGATATTGATTTTGTAGTTCACGAATTAGGACACCAATTAGGAGCTAATCATACTTTTTCTTTTGATGGAGGAGAAAGAACAGGAGTAAATGTTGAACCTGGAAGCGGATCGACTATAATGGGATATGCAGGAATAACAGATTATGATGTTCAAAACAACTCTGATGATTATTTTGCTTATGCCAGTATTTTACAAATTCAAAACAATCTTGCCACAAAAAGTTGTCCGGTTAGTACGGCTTTAACCGATAATAATCCTCCGGCAATTCTTGCCGGACCAGATTATACAATACCAAATAGTACTGCTTTTATTTTAACCGGAACAGGTTCTGATCCTGAAAGCGATACAATTACCTATACGTGGGAACAAAACGATAGTGCAACATCAACTTCAGGAGCAAACAGTTTGGCTTATCCAACAAAACCAGACGGGCCTTTGTTTCGATCTCTTGCCCCTACAAGTTCTCCCGTTAGATATATGCCAAGTTATAATTCAGTTCTTCAAAATAGATTAACCACAACCTTGGAATCTGTTTCATCTGTTGCAAGAACGTTGCATTTTGTTTTAACCGGAAGAGATAATGCCGCTTTAGGAAAAGGACAAACAAATAGTGACGAAGCCGTTATAACCGTTGCTTCGTTAGCCGGACCGTTTGCCGTTACTTCTCAAAACACAACTGATTTAGGTTTGTTGCAAGGATCAAATTATGCTGTAACCTGGAGCGTAAATAATACCAATACATTGCAAGGTTCTACAGCTGTAAATATCAAATTATCGACAGATGGAGGTTTAACCTTTCCAATAATTTTAGCAGCGAATACTCCAAATGATGGTTCTGAAACCGTTACGATTCCAACAAGCGTAGTTTCGGCTACAAATTGCAGAATCCTGATTGAACCTGTAGCAAATATTTATTACGCTTTAAATAGTAAGCCATTTGCAATTGGATATACACCATCAACCGTTTGTAATGATTATAGTTTTGGAAATTCTTTTAGTATTCCTTTCTCAACAACAACTTATACCTCAAAAACAGTAAGCGTACCAGCATCAACAGGAACAGTATCTGATGTAAATGTTAGTATTAATGTAACACATGCAAGATTTTCTGATCTTGAAATTCAAATCGTAAGCCCTCAGGGAACCGTTGTACGTTTGTTTAATAAAGGATGCGGAAGTACAAATGGTACATTAAATCTTCAATTTGATGATTCTGGTGTCGATTTAGATTGTTCTAAAACAACATCTCAAATCGTAATTCCAACAGATTTCTTAAGTGCTTTTAATGGTGAAAATCCGGAAGGAAATTGGACTTTAAAAGTTCGTGATGCAGTTAGCGGAAGTTTTGGAACCGTAAATTCAGCCTCAATAAATATTTGTAATCAATCATTTACGTTAGGAGTTCCCGATGTAGAAAATCTTGAGTTTGTATTGCACCCAAATCCAACGAAAGGGAATATTACAATAGAATTTACAAGTGAGTCAAAAACAGGAGTTGAAGTTTTTATACATGATAGTTTAGGTAAAAGAGTTTATACAAACACCTTTGCAAGTGCTACCAATTTTAGTCAGACAATTAAATTAGAAGATCTGTCTAAGGGAATTTATTTTGTAACCGTTATCGACGGAAGCAAAAGAACCGTTAAGAAGATAATATTGTATTAAATATCAATAATTAAAAATTCCAAATTCCAAACTTAATCAGTTGGAATTTGGAATTTCAATTTACGAGTTCGCCATTGCCATACAAACAATGCTAATCTTAGTTCCGGGAATTTTTAACAATGCACGTGAACAAGCCTCGAGCGTTGCGCCTGTGGTAAGTACATCATCAACAATTAAAAAATGTTTGTTTTGATTTTCTTCTGTTGAAATTACATCAAATATATTTTCGATGTTCTCGGATCTTCCCAAAAGATTCTTTTTTGATTGCGTTTTAGAATATTTCTTTCGATATAAAATAGAAGCATCATAAGTAATATTGAGCCCTTCTGCCAAAGCTTTTCCAAAAGTAGTAACCTGATTATAACCTCGTTCTTTAAATTTTCTTTTATGAAGCGGAACAGGGATTATAATATCAAAAGGAGTTTCTAATTTTAACTCTTTTAGATCTTCTACATACCAGTTTCCTAAAACGGTTCCAACTTCTTCCAGACCTTTGTATTTTAGATTGTGAATGAGTTCCTGTACGATTCCTTTTTTATTAAAATATAAAAATGCCGACACATATTCGATCTCAATTTTACCATAAAACTTTTTGACAGCTTCATTTTTAGTGTCTAAATGATATTGGGTAAGAGGCATTTCGTGACGACAATTGGTACACAAAATAGTTTCATTACTCATTAAAATAGTTCGGCAACCGGCACAAACTTTAGGGAAAAACAGGTCAATAATATAATTAAACACAAATAGAGAGAATTTAGTTACAAAAATAACGAAATCAATCCTGCAATCTTTATAATTTTTCTTTTTTTTAAACGTACTTTTTATATTTTTGCATCACTATGGCAAAACAAGAAGATTTATTTAAGAATGTGGTTTCGCACGCAAAAGAGTACGGATTTATTTTTCCGTCAAGCGAAGTTTACGACGGATTAAGTGCAGTATATGATTATGCACAAAATGGTGTCGAATTAAAAAAGAATATCCGTGAATATTGGTGGAAATCAATGGTTCAGATGAATGAAAATATTGTCGGCCTTGATGCTGCAATATTGATGCATCCAACGACTTGGAAAGCTTCAGGCCACGTTGATGCTTTCAATGATCCGTTAATAGACAATAAAGATTCGAAAAAAAGATATAGAGCAGACGTTTTAGTAGAGGAATATGCTGAAAAGATCAATCAAAAAGCTCAAAAAGAAATCGAAAAAGCAAAAGCCCGTTTTGGTGATGCTTTTAATGAAGAAGAATTTGTTACCACGAATGCACGTGTTGTAGAATATCTTTCAAAGTATAAAGAAATTTTAGCAAGACTTGCAAAAGGTATGACTGATGATCTTCAGGATGTAAAAGCATTAATTGAAGAGCTTGAAATTGCTGATCCTGAAACTGGTTCTAGAAACTGGACAGACGTAAAGCAATTCAACTTAATGTTCGGAACTAAACTTGGAGCTTCTGCAGATTCTGCAATGGATTTATATTTGCGTCCGGAAACGGCGCAAGGTATTTTTGTGAACTTTTTAAATGTTCAGAAATCGGGTCGTATGAAAGTTCCTTTTGGAATTGCTCAAACCGGAAAAGCATTTAGAAATGAAATTGTTGCAAGACAATTTATTTTCCGTATGCGTGAATTTGAACAAATGGAAATGCAATTTTTTGTACGTCCGGGAGAAGAAATGCAATGGTACCACCACTGGAAAGAAGCACGTTTAAACTGGCATTTATCTTTAGGATTAGGAAAAGAGAATTACCGTTTTCACGATCACGAAAAATTAGCGCATTATGCAAATGCTGCGGCTGATATCGAATTTAATTTCCCTTTTGGTTTCAAAGAGTTAGAAGGAATTCACTCTCGTACTGATTTTGATTTAAAAGCACACGAACAATATTCTGGTAGAAAACTACAATATTTTGATCCTGAACTGAACGAAAACTACGTGCCATACGTAGTAGAAACTTCAGTTGGTTTAGATCGTATGTTCCTGGCAGTTTTTGCAACTTCATTAAAAGAAGAAGTTTTAGAAGACGGTTCAACAAGAACAGTTTTAAAATTACCAGCGGTTTTAGCACCAACAAAAGTGGCTATTTTGCCATTAGTTAAGAAAGATGGATTGCCAGATATTTCTAAAAAAATCATCGAAGATTTAAAATGGGATTTCAATGTGGCTTATGATGAAAAAGATGCAGTAGGTCGTCGTTACAGAAGACAAGATGCACTTGGAACTCCGTTTTGCGTTACAGTAGATCATCAAACAATTGATGACGAAACCGTAACCATTCGTCATAGAGATACAATGAAACAAGATCGTGTAAAAATCTCTGAATTAAGAGCAATTATCGAAAACGAAGTTTCAATGAAAAACTGGTTGATGAAAATGTAATTTTCTGAAATATCAATATAAAAAATCCCAAATTCCAATCCGGAGTTTGGGATTTTTTCGTTATAATCGTATACGATTTACCGGTAAAATCACCGCTTCTGATAATGTGCAAATATTTGTTCATAACGTCTTAACAATGAATTTTTTAAATGAATTGAAATGCGTAATTTTAGTTGCATTCACAATATCAAAAACACATTATTTTGAAAGTATCAACAACACCAAAGAAATAGTTCGATGAGATTCATGAAAAACTAACAGATTTAATATTGAAAAAGTATTCGTATATTATTATTGACGACGACAGCGAAAGCATTTTGAGAACCAAAACAATT
Source organism: Flavobacterium sp. LC2016-13 (assembly GCF_009707955.1). Lineage (GTDB taxonomy): Bacteria > Bacteroidota > Bacteroidia > Flavobacteriales > Flavobacteriaceae > Flavobacterium. The sequence goes on from NZ_WMDQ01000007.1 coordinate 17,075, forward strand.
GCAGATGGTTTTTCAGAATTGACTTTTATTGCATCGGCCATGAATTACGAAGAAGGATTGAATTTAGTTTTTGAACATAAACCAGCGATTATTTTTCTGGAAATTGCTCCGGAAAATTTATCCAGTAATTTATCACTTTCTTTTATCAGCGAATTATATCGGTATTTATTGGTTATACCTAAAATCATAATTACCACATCTAAAAAAGATTTAGCTTTTGATGCAATTCAGTACGGTGTTTTTGATTTCGTTTTAAAACCCATTCTTCAAATTGATCTTTTAAAGGTAATGTTGAGGCTGGATAAATACACAATGACAGAATTAAAAAATGAGATTAGTTCATTGGTAATTCCGCCCTTAGAAACTGCACAAATTGTCGATAAACCACTTATTTTATGCATTAAATCTTATGGAGACTATCGTTATATAAATGCGGCTGATATTTGTTATTTTCAGGCAGATAATAATTCGACAGATATTTATTTGAGTTCCGGTGAAATGATAACCGCTTTCAAAACATTAAAACACTTTGAATTTGTTTTAATGCATCCGTTTGTAAGAATTCATAATAGTTATATCATCAATAAAAATTTTATTTCGAGAATTCATAACGGACATTCAGTTTGTTACATCAAAAACTCTTCAAAGAAAATACCTTTTTCTAAAACCTACAAATCAAATGTAGACTCCATTATTTCTGATTTTTCTGCAGGAAATTACTTAGAACTCTAAAAACTAAGTATTTACGCTAATTTGATGGCCATTGACTACCAATTGGGCATGTTCTACCACAAACTAATTTTTTCGTGTTCTTTTTTTGGATTACAAGGCTAGCTTTGTCATATGATTTTGCATCAAAGCTAAGTCATAACGCCCCAAATAAAAATCAAAAACTTAAAACATCTCAAACATGAAAAAAGCAACTTTAACAATCGGATTATTTTCTCTAGTAATGGTAACAACTTCATTCACTACTCCTGAAACTTTAAATAATATTGGTAATGAGGAATTAAGTATTATTTCACCAATTGATGGAGTTGGTGCCAGAGATGGTAGACAAAAGCATGATTATGTAGGAACAGAAACGCAAGCAGATATAAATTATAATCAATCTAGTAACCTAAATGCTGATCGTCAATCATTACGAATGACGGTGAAATTAGACTAATAAAAAGATAAATATTTAAGAAAAGGCTGTCAATTTTTTGGCAGCCTTTTTTTGCGTCTATAGTTTTAGTATTTTTGATGAAACTCAAAGAAAGCTGTTGAAAAATAACTACTTAATATTATTCTTTTTATGTGTTGTTTTTTCTGGTTGTACCAAAAAAGTACAGAAAGATAAAAATGTAAGTTTGTCAAATGACAGTCTAACTACTTATTTGTCATTAGCAAGTGATATAAATTTGCCTTTTAAATATAGACAACAATATAATGAAAAAGCATTAGCTACAATTATAGAACAGAAAGACGATTCGCTTAATAAGGTTAATCTTTTCAAAGTTGCCAATCGCTATTATAATATGAATGACTGGGCTTCTTATCTAAAAACTACAAGATTAATTTTAGAAAGATCAAAGAACTCGAGAGATTCTATCCACATGGCTAAAGCATATAGTTATTTAGGAGACTATTACAGATCTCAATCAATATCTGACAGTGCTTTTTTGAATTATTTTAAAGCTGAAAAATTTTATCTAAAAATAAATGATAGGAATAATTTAGCTAAAACCTTTTTAGATAAAGCTAATCTTCAGTACAATGGAGGAGATTATTTTGAAAGTGAAATCAGTGTTTTTAAAGCACTTCGTATTTTAAAAAAAGAAAATAATGTCAATGATGTACTCTACGATTGTTATAATTTATTAGGGATATTATACAATGAACAAGAAGAATTTGATAAGGCTCTCGAGTTACACCAAACAGCACTAAATACTCTTGAAGATAAATCTATCCCGGAAGATTATCAATTAAAAGCCACATCACTAAACAATATAGGATTTGTTTATTTAAGAATGCAGAACTACAGAAAAGCTAAATCGTTTTTTCAAAAAAGTTTAGATCAAAAAAATTTATATGAACAAAATACTACACTATACGCCATTGTGTTAGATAATTTAGCATATTCTAAATTTAAATTAAAAGAAGCTGACGGTCTGCCAAAACAATTTTTTGAGGCTTTAAAAATAAGAGATAGTCTAGGCCTGAAATCAGGAGTTGTTTTAAATAAAATACATTTGTCTGAATATTATGCTTTTAAGAAAGATACCTTCAAAGCAATTCAATATTCAAAGCAAGCACTGTCCTTGTCCAAAAATTCAGATAAAATAAGAAATATATTAGAAGCTCTAAAACAAATTGCGATTGTTGATCCTAAAAATGCTTCTGGCTACACAAGAGAATATATCCGTCTTAATGATAAAATGCTTAAAGCAGAACGAAATATGGGCGAAAAATTCTCCCGTATAGAATATGAAACCAACGAAATAAAAGATCAGAATTCGAACTTACAGGAAAAAAATAAAACCTTAGTTTATGTTTTTAGTATTTGTACTTTGGTAGGTTTGTTTTTTTATGTTTACAAAACACAGCAAGCCAGAAACCGGGAATTGCTTTTTAAACAACAACAACAAATCGCCAATGAAGATATTTATAATTTGATGATTTCTCAGCAAAATGAAATTGAAGCAACACGAATTAAAGAAAAGAAAAAAGTTGCCCAGGAATTGCACGACGGAGTTTTAGGCAGAATGTTTGGAGTACGGATAAGCCTGGATAGTCTGGATAAAATAGACGAAGTTGAAGCTGCAGCGAAGAGAAAAAAATATCTAACAGAACTAAAACACATCGAAGAAGATATTCGTGAAATTTCGCATGATCTAAATCGGGAAAAGTCAGAATTAATTAATAATTTTATTGCGATTTTAAACAAATTGTTTGAAAATCAACAAAACATTTACGATTCTAAATTAATAACCACATTCGATTCTCATATAAAATGGGATTTAGTAAGCAATGCCGTTAAAATTAATTTATACAGAATTGTTCAGGAGGCACTTCAGAATTGTAATAAATATGCAGATGCAGATACTATTACAGTAGAATTTAAAAGCGAGATAAACTATTTAGTTTTATCCATTTTTGATGACGGAATTGGTTTTAATACCAAAAATAAAAACGGAATTGGGCTTCATAATATCGAATACAGAGCCGCAGAATGTAAAGGTTCTGTAACCATAAAATCCGGTAGAGGAGAAGGAACTTTATTAATCGTAAAAGTACCTATAGATCAAAAAATTAACCTGCAACATAATGACAATTGAACAAAACGCCCCAGTTTCTCAATTAATCAAAAGCAACATTTTGATAGTTGACGATCATCCTTTCATTATCGAAGGATACAAAAATGCCATAACACGCTACAACCCTAAAAAATATGATTTTGTAATTGCACAGGCGCACGATTGCAGATCAGCTTATGATTTACTCGAAGATGAAGCAACACCAGATTTTGATGTTGCTTTTTTAGATATAAGTATGCCGCCTTACGAAGAAAAAGAGATTTTTTCAGGAGAAGATCTGGCGAAGTTAATTTTGAAAAAAACGCCCAATTGCAGCGTTATTTTGTTAACGATGTATACAGAACTATTAAAAATCAAAACAATCATCAGAACAATAAATCCGAATGGTTTAATTATTAAAAATGATTTAACTTTTGATGAATTACTGGTTGCTTTTGATAAAGTAATGAAAAACGATAAATATTACAGTCAATCGGTTCAAAAGATGCTGAATCAGTCGCCTCATAATTCGATAGAAATTGATGAATTCGACAAACAAATTTTATTTCATTTATCAAAAGGAACACCCATAAACGAAATGCCTCAATATATTCCGATATCCTTAAACGCCATAGAAAAAAGAAGAAGCAACCTAAAAGAGTTGCTCAAAATAAAATCAGGTTCTGATGAAGAATTGGTGAAAGAAGCCAAAAGCAAAGGCTTGTTTTAAAGAAAAAGCCACGAATTTCACGAATTAGCGCAAATTTATTAATAAAAATAATTTGTGTAAATTCGTGAAATTCGTGGCAAAAAAATAATTTATTCACTCAAAGCATCCCAGCCGCGAGCTTTTAAAGGAATTTTTGTATTGGCACGAGTTACCAAATGAATTCCTTCGTTTTCTTCGGCCATGTGGCCAATAATAGAAAAGTTTGGGTTTCCTTTTATTTTGTCGAAATCGTTAATATCAATCGTAAACAACAATTCATAATCTTCTCCGCCATTAATAGCAACCGTTGTGCTATCAATATTAAACTCTTCACAAGTCGAAATAAATTGCGGATCTAACGGAAGTTTATCTTCATATAAATTACAACCCACTTTTGATTGCTTGCATAAATGAATAATCTCAGAAGAAAGTCCGTCTGAAATATCAATCATCGACGTTGGTTTTATTTCCAAAGCATGCAATAAAGTACGAACATCTTTTCGTGCTTCAGGTTTTAATTGTCTTTCAATTAAATACGTATAAAGATCTAAATCCGGCTGACTATTTGGATTAACCTGAAAAACCTGTTTTTCACGTTCTAAAACCTGTAATCCCATATAAGCAGCACCAAGATCTCCGGTAACAACTAATAAATCAGTTTGTTTCGCTCCGTTTCTGTATACGATTTCATTTTCATCAGCTTCACCAATAGCAGTAATGCTAATAATTAATCCTTTTTGAGATGAGGTTGTATCCCCGCCAATAACATCTACTTTGTATTCTTTTGAAGCCAATGTAATGCCTTCAAATAACTCATCTAATGCTTCCAGAGGAAAACGATTAGAAACAGCCACAGAAACCGTTATTTGCGTTGGTTTGGCATTCATTGCGCAAATGTCAGATACATTTACGACAACAGCTTTATAACCTAAATGTTTTAATGGCATATAAGCCAAATCAAAATGCACGCCTTCAATTAGTAAATCGGTTGAAACGACTACTTTTTTATCCTTAAAATCAAGAACTGCGGCATCATCGCCTATACTTTTTAAAGTAGATTCCTGAGTAACATCAAAATTTTGGGTTAAATGTTCAATTAAGCCAAATTCACCTAATTGCGCTATACTGGTACGTTGCGGATTTTTATCTTCGATCATTTCTTTTTAAGTTCCAAAGTTTCTAAGGCGCAAAGGTACAAAGGTTTTATCGAATTCAATGGGATGTTATCTCTGAACACCTTATTTATATGTAAAGAAAGAATAGTACAGGTTTCTTTCTTTAGCATTTGTGTTAAACCCGACAGGTTTAACTTGCGCTGGAAAATGATCATAATTTTAAAATTGATATTTTTTTTCGGATCTTTAATAGAAATAAAAAGCAAAAAAATGAAACCATTTGATATAGTTACCTTAACCGTAAATCCTTCTGTAGATAAAAGCACCCACTTTTCAGGTTTAATTGCAGAACAAAAAATAAGATGCAAAGACCCGCAATTTGATGCAGGCGGTGGCGGAATAAACGTTTCTAAAGCTATTGCTCGCTTACGCGGAAGTTCATTAGCCGTTTTTGCTTCGGGTGTACCCATTGGTGAAATGTTGAAAGATTTGATAAAACAAGAAAAAATAGAATCTGAAGTAATTGAAACCAAAACACCAACCAGAGAAAATTTTATTGCTGTTGATGATCACACCAATTCACAATATCGTTTTGGATTTTCAGGCGGATCATTATCTGAAGATGAAAGTAAACAAGTATTAGAAACGATTTCGAAATTAAAACCAAAATTTTTAGTCGCCAGCGGAAGTTTAAACGAAGGCTTAGATGATAATTTTTATCAAAAAGTAGCAGAAATTGCCAAAACCTCAAACTCAAAATTAATTGTTGATACTTCCGGAGAAGCTTTAAAGAAAGTTTTAGAAACAGGTGCTTATCTTATAAAACCAAATGTGGGTGAATTGGCAAAACTAGTAGGAGTTGAACGATTGGAAATGGAAGAAGTAAATGAAGCTGCTAAAAAAATTATAGCAAATGGCGGTGCCGAAATTGTAGTAGTTTCACTTGGACCGCAAGGTGCAGTTTTGGTGACCAAAGATGATTACGAATATGTTCCTGCGCCTAATGTTGCCAAAAAAAGTACCGTAGGAGCCGGAGACAGTATGGTAGGCGGAATGGTTTGGGCATTGTCGCAAAATAAAAGCCTCAAAGAAGTTATTCGTTGGGGAGTTGCCTGCGGATCTGCTGCAACAATGAATGAAGGAACTCAATTATTTAAATACGAAGATGCTAATCGTTTGTTTGAATGGTTGAAGAATAAATAAAATGCTAAACGAATATCTAAATTAAGACAGAGATATATCCACAATGTATATCGTAGAGACGCACAGCAGTGCGTCTAACGTTCCAGCATATCTCTAAAATAAAAAATGGGGTTACGTTGTGCGAGATGCACTGCTGCGCGTCTCTACGTTTGTCAGCAGGAAAAAAAAATATTTATTTTTTTTTCCTGCTGACAAACTGTTGTCACCGACCCTCAATAATTTTGAAGTATTAAACAAATTAAAACTTTAAAATCATGAAAACATTAGCAGCCCAAGTAATTACTCCAGAAGATTTGTTGAAACATTGGCAAGGACACCGCGCACTAACACGCCGTGTAATCGAAGCGTTTCCTGAAAAAGACTTTTTTGAATTTTCGATTGCAGGAATGAGACCTTTCTCTAAATTAACTGATGAACTTTTAGCGATTGCAGTTCCGGGCCTTAGAGGAATTGTGACTAAAGAAACCAAACCATTTGCTGAAGAAGGTGAAAAGTTAATCTTTAAAGCGCAATATCTTGCAAAATGGGATGAAGCAACTGCCGAAATTAATCAATATTGGGAAAAATTATCGATTGAAGACTTTAATGAAACCTTTAATCTTTTTGGTCAATATGAATTTCCGGTTATTCAGAATATCTTATATTTTATTGATAATGAAGTACATCACCGTGGACAAGGATATGTGTACCTAAGAGCTTTAGGAATTGAACCTCCTTTTTTCTGGGAAAGATAAATTTTTGTAGTTTGTCCAAATAAAAAAACGCCTAAAATGAAATTCAGTTTCATTTTAGGCGTTTTTTTATAAAAGTCTTTTTCTATTAATTTCAAGCAATTCCAGCGTTCGAACTTTAAGACTTTCAGGTTCGAGAATTGTGGCGTAATCACCAAACATTAAAAACCAGCGCGGAAAACCGCTATCGATATCACGGCACATAAATGTCATTTCTATTTGTCCGTCTATTTCTGTTTCAGAAACGCAGCCATGATATTTTTTTTCAAACTCAAGATAACGGGCAATTTTTTTGTCTACTAAAATCCGAACTTTTGTTGTTGGTATTGTTTCGTTTTTATTTAAATAAGTTTCGAGAGAATCGTGTTCTATAGTAAAATCCAATTCTGTTTTTTGAATTCCCTGAATCCTGTCAGTTCTAAATTGTCGGTAATCTTTTCGTAAATGACAATAACCAAGAAAATACCAATTGTTATGATCATGAAAAACGCCGACAGGTTCTATGTTTCTTCTCGTAGTTTCTTCTTTGTCAAAAGTTTTATAAGATAACAGAATTTGCTTTTTCTCGGCAATACTTTCAAAAAGAACTGCTAAGGTATTGGGAGATTGATCATTAAAAAGAGGTTCAGCAGTTTGCATCACAACGCTGGATTCAATATTTGAAAGATAATCTTTATCTGTACCTCTCAAAACTGATTTCAATTTAAACATCGCCGATGCATAATGCGTTCCTAAAGCAGGATCTGTAAATTTCTGCATTAGTTTTTCAGCTGCAATAAAACTGCTTACTTCTTCGCGGGTAAACATAACGGGAGGTAATCTGTAACCTTCCATCAAAGCATAACCAACTCCGGCTTCACTGTAAATAGGAACTCCCGAAGCTTCAAGAGTTCGAATATCCCGATAAATAGTTCGTAAACTAACTTCAAAACGATCCGCCAATTCCTGAGCTTTTACAATTTTTTTAGATTGTAATTGAATCAGGATTGCGACAATTCGGTCAAATCGTTTTGGGGTTTCGTCCATTTTTTTTGAAGGTTCAGAGGTTCAAAGATACAAAGGTTCAGAGTTTAAATAAATAAGAAATTTGTCCCAAATTAGGACAGATTAATTGGTTAAGAAATTATTCGCAATCCGAATCTGTAGAGGCGCACAGCAGTGCGTCTACACAAGTCACATCCATATTGTAACCACATCAAATAAATAAAAATAAAAAACCCGATAACGTAGTCATCGGGTTTAAATCTATATTCTTTCCTCTTTATTCTTTCTTCTAAAAAAAGACTAGTCGTTCAATTTCAAAACAGCCATAAAAGCTTCTTGCGGAATCTCAACATTTCCTACTTGTCTCATACGTTTTTTACCTTTTTTCTGTTTTTCAAGAAGTTTACGTTTACGGGAAATATCTCCACCGTAACATTTTGCGGTAACGTCTTTACGAAGTGCTTTAATCGTTTCACGAGCAATAATCTTAGCTCCAATTGCAGCTTGAATCGGAATATCAAATTGTTGTCTCGGAATCAATTCGCGTAATTTCTCGGTCATTTTTTTACCGATATTATAAGCGTTGTCTTCGTGAATCAATGCAGAAAGCGCATCAACAGTTTGTGCATTCAAAAGAACATCCAGTTTTACTAATTTTGAAGTTCTCATTCCAATCGGAGAGTAATCGAAAGAAGCATAACCTTTAGAAACCGTTTTTAAACGATCGTAAAAATCGAATACAATTTCCGCCAAAGGCATATCAAAATTCAATTCAACACGTTCTGTAGTCAAATAGGTTTGATTGGTAATTTGACCACGTTTTTCGATACATAAACTCATTACGTTTCCAACAAAATCAGCTTTTGTAATGATTGTTGCTTTAATATAAGGTTCTTCAACTCTGTCTAAACGAGAAGGTTCAGGTAAGTCAGAAGGATTATTTACAACAAAAGCAGTTTCAGGATCTTTTTTGGTATAAGCCAAATACGAAACGTTAGGAACTGTAGTAATTACAGTCATATCGAATTCACGCTCTAAACGTTCCTGGATAATTTCCATGTGAAGCATTCCTAAGAATCCGCAACGGAAACCAAAACCTAACGCTGCAGAGCTTTCAGGTGTAAAAACTAGCGAAGCATCATTCAATTGCAATTTCTCCATAGAAGAACGCAAATCTTCATAATCTTCCGTATCAACAGGATAAATTCCGGCGAAAACCATTGGTTTTACATCCTCAAAACCTGTAATCATATTGGTTGTAGGCGTTTTAGCATCAGTTAATGTATCACCAACTTTTACCTCTTTCGCTTCTTTAATTCCTGAAATTAAATAACCAACATCTCCTGCTGAAATGACATTTTTAGGAACCTGATTTAATTTTAAAGTTCCAATTTCGTCAGCAAAATATTCATTGCCAGTAGCCATGAATTTAATTTTTTGCCCTTTTTTGATTTCACCGTTTACAACTCTAAAAATAACCTCAATTCCACGAAACGGATTATAAACCGAGTCAAAAATCAAAGCCTGTAAAGGTTCGTCTTTATTTCCTTTTGGAGCAGGAATTTTTTCGATAATGGCAGCCAAAATATTTTCAACACCAAAACCGGTTTTTCCCGAAGCATGAATAATATCTTCTAATTTACATCCTAATAAATCGATAATATCATCACTAACTTCTTCAGGGTTAGCACTTGGTAAATCTACTTTATTCAAAACCGGAATAATTTCCAGATCATTTTCAAGAGCCAAATATAAATTAGAAATCGTTTGTGCCTGAATACTTTGAGCAGCATCTACAATTAAAAGTGCACCTTCGCAAGCAGCAATAGAACGAGAAACTTCGTATGAAAAGTCAACGTGACCAGGAGTGTCAATTAAATTTAAAATATATTCTTCTCCTTTATAAGTATATTCCATTTGAATGGCGTGACTTTTAATGGTAATTCCACGCTCACGCTCCAGATCCATGTTGTCAAGCAATTGTGCTTTTTCTTCACGGGCTGTAACGGTTTGAGTAGCTCCCAATAGTCGATCTGCCAATGTACTTTTACCGTGGTCAATGTGTGCAATAATGCAAAAGTTACGTATCTTCTTCATTTTATGATATCAATTCTCTATCCGAGTTTTAGTAATTTTTGGGTATAAATTTGCTCTTGAGCAATTGCCTTAGAGCATGTTATTAATGGGCAAAGATAGCGCAAAGTTTTGGATTCTGGAATGTTGAAGGGCGATAGTTAGATTCTGAAATTTAAAACAACCTTTAAAACTCAAAATTAAATCCTTTTTCAGTCAGTTTTTTGTAGATTTCGGGATCAAATTTGTACAATTTAGCGGCACGGTGCGAAACATCTTGTTGTTTTTCATCGAGTGCAACCAGTAACTTCATGTGCAAAATTTTTCTGCGGAAATTCGATTTATCCAATTCAACCCCTAATATTTCCTCATAAAGATGCATTAGTTGCAATAAGGTAAATTTTTCAGGCAAAAGATTAAAACCAATCGGTGCCTGACGAACGCGATTACGCAATTGCATCAAGCTGAATTCAAGAATTTCGTTATGGTCAAAAATTAAATCCGGAATATCTTTTATTTTATACCATTTTGCTTCAATTACAGAATTGCTCGCCTTAATGTTATAATCTTCCCGATTTACTAAAGTATAATAGCCAACCGTTATAACTCTGGTGCTTTTTACACGATCAGGATCCGTAAATGCTTTTAGCTGTTCCAGATAAATATTGTCCAGACTTGTAAGTTCATATAATATTCGCAGCGCAGCATTGTCAACACTTTCTTCCAGATATAAATCTCCACCAAGAAGTCCCCATTTTCCAATACTTGCCCCTTCGGCATGTTGCACCAAGAGAACTTCAAGATTTTTTTTATCAAAAGAAAATATAACGCAGTCGATCGATATACCGTCTATAACTAATTTTTTATCTGTAGTTATGTTGGTATTCGTTTCCTGAATATGTTTAGAAGGAGAAAAAGTCATTAAAATTCAAAATTAAAACCTTTCTCCGTCAGTTTTTTGTAAATATCGGGATCAAACTTATATAGTTTTGCGGCTCTGTGCGAAACATCTTGCTGTTTCTCATCTAAAGCAACCAATAATTTCATGTGAAGAATTTTTCGTCTGAAATTAGATTTGTCCATTTCGATTCCAAGAATTTCTTCATATAAATGCATTAACTGCAGCAATGTAAATTTTTCAGGCAATAAATTAAATCCGAGCGGAGCCTGACGAACCCTGTTGCGAAGATGTTTTAAACTATAAGCAAGGATTTCGTTATGGTCGTAAATTAAATTCGGAATACTATTTATTTTATACCATTTGGCATCAGAAGCTGTAAAACCGGCCTTAATGTTATAATCTTCACGTTTTACCAAGGCATAATAACCAATCGTAATAACGCGTCGAAGCGGGAAACGGTCCGGGTCTCCAAATGCTTTCAACTGTTCAAGGTAAATATTGTCAAGGCCTGTAAGTTCGTTCAATAAACGATGTGCAGCGTTATCAGTACTTTCTTTTTTATAGATCCATCCTCCGGGAAGACCCCATTTTCCTTTACTAATTCCTTCTCCGTGTTGTACCAACAGCACTTCAAGACTTCCTTTATCAAAACCAAATATAACACAGTCAATCGTGATCGCATTCATTGCAGTTTGCTCGCTCTTTAAAACTGAATCTTCATCTACATTTTCAACCATATCCTTCTTAAAATTTTGACAAATTAAATAAATAAAATGAATAATTGCTTTCGTAAAAGCTTTATATTTTTTTTAACGTAACAATTTTCTGATAATCAGTGTTTTATTTAATTGCTGATTTTTGGGTTTTGTGCTTTTTATTCTTAAATGTCTGATTGTCAAATTGCTAATTCGCTATTTTTTCAATAATTTTTATTTCACTTTAGGCACTTATTTTATTGTATCTGTAAAAATGCATATCGATTAATCTGAATAGCCAAAAAAAACACCTAATATTTTGTTAATATAGAAAAAATGTTTTACACTTGTAGTCAAAATAACCATAAGATAAGTTCAATCTGACTATAAGTTTAAAAGAACAAAGATAATTCTATAATTAAATAAAATACCACAAATGCTATTTTTAGGAATTGATTTAGGAAGCTCTTCGATAAAATTATCAGTTTTCGATCCGGAAAACGGAACGACAATTGGTGCGGTTAGTGTTCCTGATTTTGAAATGCCAATTATTGCTCAGGAATTTGGCTGGGCAGAACAAGATCCTGAATCCTGGTGGCAATTTGTAAAGGACGGAATCAAACAATTAGGTTCAAAATCTAATATTGATTTAAAGAAAATTGCCGGAATCGGAATTGCGTATCAAATGCACGGTTTGGTTTTAACCGATGAAAATCTAAATCCGGTTCGTTCTTCCATTATTTGGTGCGATAGTCGTGCCGCGATTATTGGAGATGCAGTTTATGCTGAGATTGGAGCTGAAAATTGTCAGCAGCAAATTTTAGGAAGTCCGGGAAATTTTACCGCTTCAAAACTAAAATGGGTAAAAGATAATCAGCCGGAAGTTTTTGCAAAAGCAAAATACATGATGCTTCCGGGCGATTTTATTGCGGCCAAATTATCGAAAGTAGCTCAAATTAGTACTTCAGGATTATCAGAAGCAGCTTTATGGAATTTTTCTAAAGGAGAATTAGCAACAGAAATCCTTTCTCAAATGGGATTACCATCTGAAATTGTTCCTGAAATTGTTTCAAACTTCGGAATTCAGGCTACAATTCATGCTGAAATTGCTCAGGAATTAGGATTAAATCCTGATGCAAAAATAACGTACAGAGCCGGAGATCAACCGAACAATGCATTGTCATTGAATGTTTTAAAACCGGGTGAAATTGCTACAACTGCCGGAACATCTGCAGTTGTTTACGCCGTAAGCGATCAGGATGCTTACGACAAACAAAACAGAATCAATACTTTTTTACATGTTAATAATACTGAAACCGAAAAACGTAACGGAGTTATGTTGTGCATAAACGGTTCAGGGATTTTATATCAATGGTTACGTAAAATCATGTCAGTTGACAGAACTGAATTAATTGCGTATGAAAAACTAAATGCCGAAGCTGCAAAAGTAGAAGCGGGAAGCAACGGACTTCGTTTTTATCCTTTCGGAAATGGCGTTGAGCGTATCTTCAATAATAAAAATGCAACTTCTGGAATTCAGAATTTAAACTTCAATATTCATCAACCGTCACATTTAGTTCGTGCGGCTTGCGAAGGAATCGTGTTTGCGATGAACTACGGTTTTGATGTTATGAAAGAAGTTGGAGTTTCAGGAACTGTGGTTCGTGCAGGAAATTCAAACCTGTTTTTGAGTCCGGTTTTTAGAGAAATCTTCACCAATACAACACAAACTACTTTAGAATTATACAATACTTCAGGAGCCGAAGGTGCTGCAAGAGGCGCTGCTTATGGTTTTGGATATTACAATTCACTAGACGAAGCTTTCCAGGGATTGCAATGTTTAGACAGAATTGAACCGAATAAAATCCTGACAACTCAATATCAGGATTTATATCAAGAATGGAAAAGTCAAATTAAAATAGAACAATAACAATGAGCACAACGAATCAATATTTTAAAAACGTCGACAAAATTAAGTTCGAAGGAAGAGAAAGTGATAATCCATTAGCGTTTAAATGGTACGATGAAAATCGTGTTGTTGCAGGAAAAACATTGAAAGAGCATTTGCGTTTTTCAATGGCTTACTGGCATACGCTATGTAATACTGGTGGAGATCCGTTTGGAGCTTCGACTGAAACTTTTGCCTGGGATAAAAATGAAAATGCAATTTTAAGAGCTAAAGACAAAATGGATGCGGCTTTTGAATTCATGACAAAATTAGGTTTGCCATATTATTGTTTTCATGATGTTGATGTTGTAGATGATGCACCAACGTTGGCAGAATTTGAAACTCGTATTCAAACAATGGTTGAATATGCAAAACAAAAACAACAGGAATCCGGAATTAAATTATTGTGGGGAACTTCAAACTTATTCAGCAATCCTCGTTACATGAACGGTGCTGCAACCAATCCAAACTTTGATGTTTTGGCTTACGCCGGAGCTCAGGCAAAAATTGCTATCGATGCAACTATTGCACTTGGTGGAGAAAATTATGTTTTCTGGGGAGGTCGTGAAGGATACATGAGTTTGTTAAACACAGACATGAAAAGAGAATTAGACCATTTAGGCAGATTTTTGAATACTTGTAAAGACTACGCTCGTAAAGAAGGTTTTAAAGGAAACTTCTTAATCGAACCAAAACCAATGGAACCAACAAAACATCAATATGATTATGATGCTGCGACTTCATTAGGTTTCATCAATAAATACGGACTTCAAAATGATTTCAAATTAAACCTTGAAGTAAACCACGCAACACTTGCCGGACATTCTTTTGAGCACGAATTGCAAGTTGCAGTTGATGCAGGAATGTTAGGAAGCATTGATGCAAACCGTGGTGATTACCAAAATGGTTGGGATACAGATCAATTTCCAATTAATCTTCAGGAAGTAACGCAAGCAATGTTGGTTATTCTAGAAGGTGGCGGAATTCAGGGTGGTGGAGTAAACTTTGATGCTAAAGTGAGAAGAAATTCAATCGATTTAGAAGACAAATTTATCGCGCACATTTCAGGAATGGATGTTTTTGCAAGAGGATTAATCTGCGCAGATCAAATACTACAAAATACAAATTACAGAAAATTACGCACAGAGCGTTACAGTTCGTTTGACGGTGGTAACGGAGCTAAGTTTGAAAAAGGAGAATTATCTCTTGAAGATCTTAGTAAAATTGCCCGTGCAAGCGGAGAGCCTCAACCATTAAGTGGTAGACAAGAATTATTCGAACAAATTATTTCGAATGCATACTAAATTAAATTATAAGGTAACTAACTATAAATTTAACCAATCTTAATTATTATGAAAAGCAATTATTGTATAAAAACAACACTGCTTCCGTTTTGTATGGCGCTACTGCTAAGCGTTTTTGCAATGCAATCAGGTTTTGCTCAGGATCAATCCAAATTCGTGAGCGGAAATATAACATCAGCAGATGATAATATGGGAGTTCCGGGCGCGACTGTTTTAGTGCAGGGAACAAATATTAGCACTGCAACTGATTTTGACGGATTATATAAAATTGAAGCTAAAACCGGAGACGTACTGGTTTTTAGTTTTATGGGATATAAAACGCAAAAAATTACTGTTGGAGCCAATAGAAAAATAAATGTAACCATGCAGGCTGAAACGGCTGAACTTAAAGAAATTGTGGTTATCGGTTACGGTACACAAAAGAAAAAGGTAAACACGGCAGCAACTTCATTAGTATCTGGAAAAGACATTCAAAATGTTGCCAGTCTTGATGTAGTAAACGCTTTGCAAGGCCAGGCTTCAGGAGTAAATGTTACTTCAACTTCAGGACAACCCGGAGCTGGAATGGCAGTAAACATTCGTGGAGTAGGAACGGCAGGAAACAGCACACCGCTTTACGTAGTTGATGGTGTGGTTGTCGATAACGGAATTGGATATCTTGATCCTTCTGCTATAGAAAGAATTGACGTTCTTAAAGATGCTTCTGCAGGATCTATTTATGGTGCAAGAGCAGCAAACGGAGTTATTTTGGTAACTACCAAAAAAGGAAAAGATGGTAAAATGAATGTGTCGCTTAACTCTTATACAGGTTTTCAGCAAGTTGCTAAAAAACTGGATTTATTAAACACACAGGAATATACTACAATTATGAACGAAGCTCGTGTAAATTCTGGTTTAACACCTTTATATACACCGGCGCAAGTAGCAGCAATGCCAAACCATGACTGGCAGGATGATTTATTTAAAGATGGTGCAATAAAACAAAATCACTCGCTTACGATTAGTGGTGGAGATAAAAAATCTACAATTGCTACAGGATTGTCTTATTACGGACAAGAAGGTATGATTGGTGGTGCAACAAGTCAATCGCAATACGATCGTATTACATTTAATGTAAACTCAACATCTGAAGTAATTGAAAATCATTTGAAAATTGGAGAAAACTTTTCATTCGCCAATATCAAAAGTTCAGGGGTTGCAGATCAGGGAATTTACAGCAACGCTATCAGAAGCTTCTTAAACGCGGCACCAATTGATGCAGTTTATGATGCAGACGGAAATTTTGCACATTCAGTAGTTGCACCAGACGTTAGTAATCCGGTTGGATCATTATATTACAACAATTTTAATGAAACTAAATCAAACCGTTACGTAGGAAACATTTTTGCAGAATTAAAATTCTTAAAAAACTTTACTTACAGAACTAGTTTTGGTGTTGATATGACAGACAGTAACTACCGTTCATTCAGACCGGTTTATTCTCTTTCAACAACAGATAATAATACGGTTTCAAGCGTAACTCAAAATGCTACTAAATCATTAGGATGGATTTTTGAAAACACGTTACAATACAAAGCGACTCTTGCCGGAGTACATAATTTTGATGTTTTGGTAGGTACTTCTGCTAAAAAGAATACATCAGATTTTATGGAAGGTACAGGGAAAAACCTAACTTTTGATGATTTTGCACACGCTTATTTAAGCAATGCTACAGATCAGACATCAAATACTGTAAAAGGAAATCGTGCAGATTATGCGATTCAATCTTATTTCGGACGTTTATTGTATGACTATGATAACAGATATTTATTTACAGCAACAATAAGAAGAGACGGTTCATCAAACTTTGCACGTTCAAGCAGATACGGAAATTTCCCGTCACTTTCTGCAGGTTGGAATGTTGATAAAGAAAGCTTCTTTCCGGAAAATAAAGTAGTAAACAATCTTAAAATTAGAGCAAGTTGGGGACAAAATGGTAACGATCAGATTCCTGCTTTTTCTTATTTATCAACGATTAGCACTTATAATAAAAGCTACCATTTCGGGACTGGAACAGAAACATTGCAAACAGGAGCAAGCCCTGACCAACTTTCTAATCCTCGTTTAAAATGGGAAACTTCAGAACAAACCGATTTAGGTTTTGATGCTACATTGTTCACTAATTTTACTTTAACGTTCGATTATTACGATAAAAAAACAAAAGACTGGTTAGTACTGTCATCTATTCCTGTTTATGCAGGAGCAACAGCTCCATATATTAACGGAGGAGATATTCAAAATAAAGGTTTTGAAGTTGCTTTGGCTTACCGCACGAAATTTGGAAAAGACTGGAATTTTTCTGTAAACGGAAACATTTCACACAATGAAAATAAAGTACTTAGAGTTGCCAACAGTGAAGGAATTATTCACGGAGAAACAAACTTATTGTTTCAGGGAACAGATGAGATGAACCGTGTTGAGGTTGGACAGCCAATTGGTTATTTCTACGGATTAAAAACAGCAGGAATTTTTCAAAATGCTTCGGAAGTTGCTGCAGGCGTACAACCAAATGCACAACCTGGAGATGTTCGTTTCGTAGACTTAAACAATGACGGAAAAATAGATGCAAACGATAAAACTAAAATCGGAAATCCAAATCCTGATTTTACGTACGGTTTAAATTTTGATCTTTCATACAAAGCATTCGATCTTTCGGTTTACACGTATGGAGTAGCAGGAAACCAAAACGTTTTCGCAGTTCATGATCCAACGCGTCCATACAGTAATAACACTACAGAAGTTTTAAACAGATGGACAACAGAAGGAAGTTCTAACACAGTTCCAAGAGTTACTTACGGAGCAGATACAAACGGGAACTATACAAAATTCTCTGATTTATATGTTCAAAATGCAGATTTCTACAGAATTAAAAGTGCTACTATAGGATGTGATTTTACAAAATTAACAAACAAGTTAAACTTCTTTAGTAAATTCAGAGTGTATGTAGCAGCTAATAACCTGTTTACATTTACTAAATACCAAGGAATGGATCCTGAAATTGGATTTGGAAACAGTAACAGAGATAGCAGCGGTAACTTGACTCAACCATGGGCAAGAGGAATTGATGTTGGATATTATCCACAGCCAAGAACGTATATGATGGGTCTTAATGTTAACTTTTAAATTATGAAAACGATGAAAAAATATATAAAACTATTAGCTCTTTCAAGCTTACTTGTTTTAGGAGCTTGTTCAGATGATTTTCTGGATACAGAATCTTCTACAAACAAAGATGAATCGAACTTTTATAAAACACCAAATGATGCTTACGAAGGTTTAGTTGCCGTTTATGATGTATTGCAACGTGAAGCTTACGGAGGACCATTATTAATTAGCGAACAAGCATCTGATGATTGTTTTGGAGGCTACGGAACTGCGGACGCTCAGGCTGATATCGAATGGGACCGCTTTTTATATGTAAGTAATAAAGACATGAACTCTGATGTTTGGAAATATGCTTACTTAGGAATTTACAGAGCCAATATTCTATTAGAAAATCTGGACAAAGTAAACTGGGGCGCTAACACAGCATTAAAAACAAGATACGAAGCAGAAGCTCGTTTTTTAAGAGCACACTTTCACTTTACAGCTGCGAAAATGTTCGGAGATATTATTCCTCTTGATCATACAGTGACTACAAGTGAGTTTCAATTGCCAAGACAAGCGCCAGAAGTTACTTATGCTTTAATTGCAAATGATTTAAAATTTGCTATTGATAATTTAGGTCCTGAAAACTATTCACAAACAGGAAACGCAAATTACGGTCGTATCACAAAATGGGCTGCCGAAGCTTATTTAGCAAGAACATTTTTATTCTACACTGATTATTACGAAAAACCAGATTTAGCCGGTGTAATTACAAAAGCACAAGCTACAACTTATATCAATGATGTAGTAAGCAATAGTGGACACGGATTAGTGGCTGATTTTGCTAATCTTTGGCTTGCAGCTTCTTTCGCAAATTTTGCAGGAGAAGACAATACAGAAATGGTTTGGGCGGTTCGTTTTAACGGTTCAGGAAAAGGAGATTGGGGTTTAAATGAAGGAAACCGTTTTCAGGTAAATATTGCTCCCCGTGGAGGTAATATCGGACCTTATGCTACTGGCTGGGGAGGAGCAACTGTAAATCCTAAACTATACCAAGAATACGCGACAGGTGATACCCGTAGAGATGCTACAATTATCAGTTACAATACAGAACAGTATAAAGGTGCACCTCTAAATTTTGATCCGGAAGCAAGAGATCAACGTCAATATACAGGATATTCATGGAAAAAATATTGCCCAATTACTAACGATGCAGGAACTGCAATTGTAGAAGCAAACGGAGGAAATTTCCAAATTGATAACTATCAGGATTATGCTATAATTCGTTTTGCAGATGTATTGCTTATGGCAGCTGAATTAAATCTAACTTCCAATTCAACTTTAGCTATTGATGATTTTAACAGAGTTCGTGACAGAGCCTTTAAAGACACAACGCATAGAGCTACAACTCTTGATAAGGATGCCATCATGGAAGAGCGTCGTTTTGAACTAGCTCTTGAAGGACAACGTTATTTTGATTTAATCAGACAAGATATGACCATTGCAAAAAAGGCAATTGACAATAATACTGGCGCAGAATTTAATATAACTTTTAGACCAGAAACTCTAGGTTGGTTCCCATTGCCACAATCACAGGTAGTACTTTCAAACGGTACAATTAAACAAAACCCAGGTTGGAATTAATTAAAAAACAAATGATTATGAAACGTATATTATATATATTAATAGCTATAGTAACCATAGGCTCATTATTATTTTCATGTGAACCTGTTGAAGATCGAGAAAGTTTAGATGCTGTTACATTAACGCCAGCAGATGTTAAATTTTCAGTTACCCCAAATCCTGCAAACGGAAATGAAATTTTGATACAAAATGGAGATCCAGATGTACTTCCTTATTGGAGATATGTTGATGCAACCGGAACGGAATTAGGGCATTCTAATAAATCATCAGATAAAATTATTTTTCCTTTTCCAGGAACCTATACTTTTTATTTTACTGCCTTTGCAAGAGGAGGTTCTGTACAAGCTGCAACATCAAAAAGTGTAACAGTTACTACAACAGATTTGTCTTCTATTACAACAGATCCTAAATGGGCAATGTTGACTAACGGTGCTGCTGGTAAAACATGGGTTCTGGATATGACTAGTCCAATTGGATGGGGAGGATTAGATTTTCCTGGTAAAACAGGTGACAATTGGAACTGGTATCCTGATTACGCTAGTAATAGCTGGGTTATGCCAAATAAAGATTGGGGAGAAATGACTTTTAACTTAGACGGAGGATATAATGTTTCTGTAAAACAAACAGCTCAGACTACAACAAGTCAAACTGCTAAAACAGGACTTTTCTCTTTTGATATTGTAAATAATAAAATGGCATTGAACAATGGCCCTGAATTGCTGTATGGAGGTGATTATTATCCTGATGCAAGCAGCTGGACAAGTTTAAAAGTGGTTGAACTTACTGCGACTTCATTACGTTTATCCGTATTACGTGATCAAAGTAGAACGGGTGAAGGAAAAGCACAGATTATTTTCCACTACAAACCAAAACCATAATTTGGCTTATACATTAAAACTACCGATAGGTGATCCTAAAAATCACTTATCGGTATATTTATATTTTTTTCAATAAAATAATTCCTGTATGAAAAAGAAAAGAAATAATTTAAGTAACAAATTATCATTATTAATGATAATTGGAATCCTGTTTTTTAGCTCTTGCAGCAAAAAAGAAGATGCTTTTGTGAACCGTAAAGTTTCTTTTAATTCAGATTGGAGTTTTCATTTAAATGATAACATTCAAGATCATGACACGATTGGAACTTCAACCAAATGGAGAACCTTAAATGTACCGCATGATTGGAGTATTGAAGGTAAGTTTGATGAAAAAAGTCCGGCCGGATATGGCGGTGGATCACTTAACGGAGGATTAGGTTGGTATAAAAAAACATTCAGAATAGAATCTAAAGATATAAATAAAATAATATCAATAACCTTCGACGGCGTTTACAAAAACAGCGAAGTTTGGATAAATGGACATTATTTAGGAAAACGTCCAAACGGATATATTGGCTTTCAATATGAGATTTCTTCCTACTTAAGTTACGGAGAAAAAAGCAACGAAATTATTGTTAAGGTTGACAATTCAAAACAACCAAACTCACGTTGGTATTCAGGATCAGGAATTTTTAGAAACGTCTGGATCGAAACAACCGATAAATTGCACGTTGCACAATGGGGAACTTATATTACAACCCCAAAAGTTACTGCAGAAAAAGCTTCAGTTAATTTTGAAACGATAATTCAAAATCAAAATTCAGCATCAAAAAAAGCAACAGTAACAACTACTATTTTTAAAGAAGATACCAAAGTAACATCCGTTACTCAAGACATAACGATTGGTGCAAATTCAAATCAAGTATTAAAACAAGAAACTCAGGTTGAAACTCCAATTTTATGGTCTGTAGAAAAGCCGGAACTGTATACTTCAGTTACTGAAATTTCAATAGATGATAAAATTGTAGATCAATACAAAACGAATTTTGGAATCAGAGTTTTTAAATTTGATCTTGACAAAGGTTTCATTCTTAATGGAAAACAAGTAAAAATAAAAGGAGTTTGTTTACATCATGATTTAGGCACGTTAGGTTCTGCGATTAATACACGTGCGATCGAACGTCAGTTGGAAATTTTGAAAGAAATGGGCGTAAACGGAATCAGAACCACACACAATCCACCAGCTCCCGAACTTTTGGATCTTTGCGATAAAATGGGTTTCATTGTAATGGATGAAGCATTTGACATGTGGAAACAAAACAAAACCAAATATGACTATGCAAATGATTGGGACAAATGGCACAAAAAAGATTTAGTTGATCAATTACGCCGTGACCGTAATCATCCAAGTATTTTTATGTGGAGTATTGGAAATGAAATTCCGGAACAATGGAATGAAACTGGTGTTGAAATCGCAAAAGAATTAGCTGCAATTACACGTGAATACGATAAAACGCGTCCGATTACAGCAGCAATGAATCCGCCGGTAAATATGAATCTTGATAGTATTGATTTACAGTTTGATAAAGCAAATGTTCAATACAATAAAATTGCAGCCTCTGGTGTATTAGATATTATTGGCTACAATTATGCACATCAAACCTATGAATATCATAAAAAGAATTTCCCTAACGTACCCTTTATTGCGACAGAAACAACTTCGGCTTTAGAAACTCGCGGTTATTATGACAACAATTCCGATTCAATTAAAAAATGGCCGGTAAGATGGGATCTTAAATTTACAGAAGGAAATCCGGGCAACACCGTTTCGGCTTACGATCAGGTTCAGGCGCCTTGGGGTTCAACACACGAAGCAACCTGGAAAGTAATTAAAAAACATGATTTTCTTTCCGGAATGTATATCTGGACAGGTTTCGATTATATTGGAGAACCAACTCCATACGAATGGCCGTCGGTAAGTTCGTATTTCGGAATTGTTGATTTAGCCGGTTTCCCGAAAGACGTTTATTATATGTACCAAAGCGAATGGACGAACAAAACCGTTCTGCACATTTTTCCGCATTGGAACTGGAAAGTCGGACAAACTGTTGACGTTTGGGGATATTATAATAATGCCGATGAGGTTGAACTTTTTCTTAACGGAAAATCAGTTGGCGTTCGCAGTAAAAAAGGAGAAGATTTACACGTAATGTGGAAAGTTCCTTTTCAACCCGGAACACTAAAAGCTATTTCTCGTAAAAACGGAAAAACAGTTTTAGAAACCGAAATCAAAACAGCCGGAAATCCATCAAACCTAAAACTTACGGCAGACAGAAGCACCATAAAAGCAGATGAAAATGATTTGTCATTTGTAACCGTAACTATTTTAGACGACAAAGGAACTTTAGCACCAAATGCCAATAACGAAATCAATTTCTCATTAAAAGGAAACGGAAAAATAGTTGGCGTTTGCAGCGGAGATCCGGTAAGTCACGAATCATATAAAGGCTTAAAACATACTGCCCTTAACGGAAAATGTTTAGTCATTGTTCAATCCGGCAATAAAACCGGAAGACTTGAATTAACCGCCAAAGCAAACGGATTAAAACAAGCCACAATTGTAATTACAATAGAATAATAAACCACAAAGTCAACGTTCCTAACAGGTTTTGGAAACCTGTTAGGAGAACTAACATTTGAATAAAACAAACAATGAAAAACTCACAATTAACCACATTGCTTTCAATCTTTATGTTTGGATTTCTTGTTATGCCAAAAGCATCAGCACAAATCCAAAATGCAGATGTATTAAACGCGCCAATAGATATCAGCAAAGATTTTCAGAATTACCTGAACACGTTTTATTTTGCTGATGAATTAACAAATTTTGATCCTGCAACAGGAAAGGGAACCATAAAATATCTGAGATACAATTATAAAACACGTCAGGCATTCAACAACATGATGATGAAGCCGGATACTGTTGAAGCAAACGAATTTCCAACAACAGAATATCAGGTTTCACCGGAATTGCCTTTCCAGATTCAATTTGTTTCAGACAGAACAATTCGAATTAAAACTACTTCAGGACCACAATTTCATCCGGAAAAAGAATCCTTAATGTTGATTAACGGCGTTGCGCCAAATCATCCTGAATTATGGAAATATTCTAAAATCGAAGGCGGTCATAAATACACCAGTAAACACGGAGTTGTAGAAATTTTATCAAAACCGTGGCATGTAAAAATTTACGATGAAAAAGGAAAATTACTAACCAGTACACTTCACGATTCTGATTTTAAAAACACTTATACGCCAACACTTCCGTTCTCGTACGTGCGCAGAAACAGCGATTATTCAAGAAGTATGGGAGCAGCTTTCAGCCTGGAACCGGACGAAAAAATATTTGGTTGCGGAGAATCATTCACACAATTTAACAAACGCGGACAAAAAGTGGTTTTGTGGACCGATGACGCCAACGGAATTCAAAACGAAACGATGTACAAACCCGTTCCGTTTTATATGAGCAGCCGAGGTTACGGAGTTTTCATGCACCATTCAACACCAATAACAGTAGACTTTGGAAGATATTATTCAAGTGCAAACGAAATGTATATTGGAGATGACGAAGCCGATTTGTTTTTCTTTATCGGAGAACCAAAAGACGTTTTAGATCAATATACAGATTTGACAGGAAAAGCCGCAATGCCACCACTTTGGTCATTTGGTTTCTGGATGAGCCGAATCACTTATTTCACAGAAAAAGAAGGACGCGAAGTAGCAAAAGATTTGCGTAAATATAAAATTCCAACAGATGTAATTCACTTTGATACAGGTTGGTTTGATGTAGATTGGAGAAACAATTACGAGTTTTCTAAAGAACGTTTCCCGGATGCTCAAAAAATGATGTCAGATTTAAAAGACGACGGTTTTCATGTGTGTTTATGGCAATTACCATACTTCTCACCAAAAAACACCTTGTTTAACGAAATCATGGACAAGAATTTAGCCGTAAGAGATCGCAAAGGAAATCTTCCGTATGAAGATGCTGTTTTAGATTTTTCAAATCCCGAAACCGTATCTTGGTATCAGGCAAAATTGAAACATTTATTCGATCAGGGCGTTTCTGTTTTCAAAGTTGATTTTGGAGAAGCAGCACCACCAGACGGAATTTACCATTCAGGTAGAACAGGATTTTACGAACATAATTTATATCCGCTAAGATATAATAAGGCTGTAGCCGAAATTACGCAAAAAGAAAAAGGATATACTTTAATCTGGGCAAGAAGTACTTGGGCAGGATCACAACGTTACCCATTACATTGGGGAGGAGATGCTGAAACTACAAACGGAGCAATGTCGGCAGAATTACGTGGCGGACTTTCATTAGGATTAAGCGGATTCAGTTTCTGGAGCCATGATGTTGGAGGATTTGCAACAAAATCACCAGAGAATTTATACAGAAGATGGGCACCTTTCGGAATGTTTACATCACACGTAAGAAGCCACGGAGAACCTCCGCGCGAACCTTGGTTATACAGCAAAGATTTCTTGGAAGGATTTAGAAAAGCAGATAATATGCGTTATGAATTGATGCCATATATCTACGCTCAGGCCAAAGAAAGTTCTCAAAAAGGATTACCAATGATGCGTGCCCTATTTGTAGAATATCCAAATGACCCGGGTGCCTGGTTAGTAGATAATGAATATTTGTTTGGATCAAGCATTTTAGTTGCGCCGCTTTTTGAAGAAGTAACAGAAAGAGACGTTTATCTTCCGGAAGGAACATGGATCGATTACCAAACTAAAAAAGTATACCAATCAGGATGGCATAAAATTAAAGCAGGCGAAGTACCAATTGTAGTTTTGGTAAAAGACGGAACCGCATTGCCTCACATCGCTTTAGCACAATCTACAAAAGATATGGATTGGAGCAAATTGACTTTAAAAGTATACGCCAGCGACAAAACAACTTCGGCAACAGCCAAAGTATTTTTACCAAACGGCGATGCGGTACAAGAAATAAAAGTGACAAAAAACGGAAACAATTTTGAAGTAGCACCAAATGCATTAAACGGAAAAACCACTTTCAAAACAGAGTGGATTAAATAAAAAATAGTCGCCACTGATTACTCAGATTAAAAGGATAATTACTCTCGCAGATTTAGCAGATCATGCAGATTTTTTTTTAATCTTAAAATCAATAAAAGAATTTAAAAAAAAATAAAATCTGCTCAATCTGTCAAATCTGCGAGAGAAATAAAAAAATCATTTAAATTCTTTTATCTCGATAGCTATCGGGAGTGACAAAAAAATAACCCTCAAAGGGATAAAAATAAGGTTTTAGTTTAGTTTTAAATCGGGTGAAGTTGAGCAACGTCATCCGATTTATTTAAGAAGATTCAACAAAAGTACCATGAAAAATAATATAATACTCTCCGCTGTTTTACTGTCAATTACAATTGGTTACAGTCAGAAAAACAAAAACGCTTACGAATTAGCTTCACCAAACGGACAAAATAAAATCAAGTTTGAGTTGGTAAAAAACGCTCCAAAATATGCAGTTTCACACGGAAAAACCGAAGTGATTACAGCATCAGATTTGGGTTTTGTTTTAAAAAACAATGAAAACTTAAGCACAGATTTCGAAATCAAAAATGTAAAAAATACTTCTTTTGATGAAACCTGGGAACAAGTTTGGGGAGAAAAGAAAAACATCAGAAACCACTACAATCAGTTATCAGTTGAATTACAGCAAAAAAGCGGAAACAAACGTAAGTTAGAAATTCAGTTTCGTGCGTTTGATGACGGAGTAGCTTTTAGATATGTTTATCCAAAACAAAATGTAAAAGACAGTATTTTCATTATAGATGAAAAAACGACTTTTAACCTAAAAGAAGATGGAAAAGCATGGTGGATTCCGGCAAACAGAGAAAACCGTGACGAATATCTTTTTAAAGAAGCTGCCGTAAGTACGCTTGATACCGTTTTGACGCCACTTACAATCGAAAGTAAAAGCGGATTAGCATTGAGTTTTCACGAAGCAAACTTAATAGATTTTGCAAGTATGACTTTGGTAAATACAACCGGAACGCAACTTAAATCTGATTTAGTGCCGTGGGCTGATGGTATAAAAGTGCGTGTAAAAGATACATTTACGTCTTCTTGGAGAACCATTCAAATTGGAGAAAAACCAGCAGATTTAATTACATCTTATTTAATTTTAAATCTAAACGAACCAAATAAATTAAAAAACACAAGTTATTTTAAACCATACAAATACTTCGGAATTTGGTGGGGAATGCACATTGGAAAATACACTTTTTGGGAAAGTGACAAACAAGGTGCAACAACCAAACATGCCGAAGAATATATTGACTTTACAGCAAAAGAAGGATTTCATCATTTATTGATCGAAGGCTGGAACAAAGGCTGGACACCACAATGGTATGAAAACCACATGCACATGTTCAGTTTCACAAAAAGCGCAGACAATTTCGACTTAGAAAAAGTAGTTGAATACGGAAAGAAAAAAGACGTAGAACTTATTGGTTATCATGAAACAGGTTCAAACTTAATCAATTACTTAAAAGAAGTTGACGAAGGTTTTGCGTTGTACAAAAAAATGGGAATTCACTCCGTTAAAATTGGTCACGTAGGTTCTAAATTAAACATGAAACAAATGCACTTTGGGCAATTTGGAGTAAATTATTTCAGATATATTTTAGAAAAAGCAGCACAATATGATTTAGCCGTTTTATATCACGAATCAATAAAAGATACCGGAGAACGCAGAACTTTTCCAAACATGGTTTCGAGAGAAGCAGCGCGTGGACAAGAATACAATGCATGGAGCGAAGGAAATCCGCCAAATCACTTAACGATTATTCCTTTCACCAGATTACTTTCAGGACCAATGGATTTTACACCTGGAATTTTTGATGTTGAGGTAAAACAAGGTTATCCTGGAAAAAGAGTTCACGGAACAGCAGCACAGCAATTAGCATTGTACGTAACCATTTATGCGCCAATACAAATGATGGCCGATCTTCCTGAGAATTATGAAGGAAAACCAGCATTACAATTCTTAAAAGATGTTCCAACAGATTGGGAAGATACTAAAGTATTAGAAGGAAAAATTGGAGAATATATTACAACAGCACGTAAAGACAGAAATAGTGCCGATTGGTTTTTAGGAACAATTACAAACGAAAATGCAAGAGACGTAAATGTTTCATTATCATTTTTAGATCCAAATGCAACTTACGAAGCACAAATTTATGCTGATGCCGAAGGAACAGATGAAACACATAATCCATCAGAAATTGCAATTTCTAAGAAAACAGTAAAAGCTTCAGATTCACTAAAATTACATTTAGGAGGCGCTGGAGGAACAGCAATTAGATTTAAGAAATTGTAATTATTTAGATGTTTATCCTAACAGGTTTCCAAACCTGTTAGGTATTATTCAAGTCATATTTAGTTTCGGATATAAAACAATACCTAACAGTCCCGAAGCCTCAGGATTGGAAACCTGTTAGGATATAAAAAAATCAAATGAAAATAAAATCAGCAATACTATTTCTTTCATTAATTCTAATCAATATTAATTTGTTTGGACAAAATGCTGTTGCTGAAAACAGAATCATAAAAGTAGATTACAATAAAACTGCAGGAAAACTGAACGCTATGTTCAAAGAATGCATCGGTGCAGGAAGAGCAAACGAAGGTTTACGTGCCGATTGGCAGCAGCAATTGGCAATGACCAAAAAAGAATGCGATTTTAAATACATCAGAATGCACGGTTTATTGTCTGATGATATGGCAGTTTACCGGGAAGATTCAAAAGGAAATCCGGAATACAATTATCAATATATCGATGTTTTGTATGATTTTCTAATAAGCATTAAAATCAAACCTTTCGTAGAATTAGGTTTTATGCCTAATGCATTAGCAAGCGGAAATCAGACTATTTTTTGGTGGAAAGGAAATGTAACGCCACCAAAAGATTATAAAAAATGGGAAGATTTAATTAGAAACCTAACCCAGCATTTTAAAGAACGTTACGGGGACGAAGAAGTAAAAACATGGTATTTTGAAGTTTGGAACGAACCCAATTTATCACCGGGTTTCTGGGCAGGAACGCAACAAGAATATTTCAAATTATATGAATATGCAGCACGCGGAATAAAAAGCGTAAATCCGGCATATAAAGTTGGTGGCCCCGCAACAGCAGGAGCGGCGTGGGTTCCGGAAACAATAGATTTTTGTGCTAAAAATAATGTTCCGTTAGATTTTATTTCGACACATACATACGGAGTAAAACAAGGATTTCTGGATGAATTCGGAACTTCGGGAACCGTTTTAAATAAAGACGAATCAAGTATAAGTGGCGATGTCATAAACTCACGCAAACAGATTTCGAATTCGGCAAAGCCAAATTTAGAATTGCATTATACCGAATGGAGCACATCGTATACGCCCGCAGATCCAGTTCACGACAGTTATCATTCAGCAGCTTACATACTTCAAAAACTAAAACAAGTTGGCAATGCGGCGAACTCCATGTCATATTGGGTTTTTACCGATATTTTTGAAGAAGCAGGCCCGAGATTTACGCCTTTTCATGGAGGTTTCGGATTATTGAATACGCAGGGAATTAAAAAACCGGCTTATTTCTCTTATGCTTTTCTGAATAAATTAGGAGAAACTGAACTTCAAAATAAAGATACCTCTTCATGGGCAACCAAAAATGCAAAAGGAGATGTTCAGTTATTATTTTGGGATTTCACCAATACACATCCGGGAGATTCGATTAATAATCAAACGTATTATATAAAGGATTTACCATCTAAATCAAAAGGAAACTTAAAGATTGAAATAGATGGTTTACAAAAAGGAAAATATACTTTAGAAATCTATAAAACAGGTTATAAAGTCAATGATGCTTACGCCGATTATTTGGCTTTAGGAAAACCAAGTCAGCTAACGCGTGAACAAGTAAATAAAATCAAAGAAAAAAATAGCGGAGCCTTGATTGCAACAGAAAAAGTAACGATCAATGCCAACGGAACTTTTAGCAAAGATTTTAAAATCAATGAAAACGATGTTGTATTGTTCAATTTTGTAAAGCAATAAAACCTTAAAAAGAACTATTCAAAAAACTAAAACTAAATTATTAAGCATGAAAAATAAAATTATATGCCTATCGGCTGCATTTGCATTTTTAGCATTTGCATCTTGTAAAAATGATGCAAAAACAGCAGGTTCAGATACAGCACAAACGGAACATCTGGGAAAAGAAATCGGAACTGAATTTGATGCACAAATCGACAAATTGGTTTCTCAAATGACATTAGAGGAAAAAATCGGAATGCTGCACGGTAACAGTATGTTTACCAGTGGTGGTGTAAAACGTTTAGGAATTCCCGAACTAAAAATGGCCGATGGACCATTAGGAGTTCGTGAAGAAATTTCTCGTGACAATTGGGCTCCGGCAGGATTAACCAATGATTTTGCAACCTATTATCCTGCAGGCGGAGGTTTGGCCGCAACCTGGAATACTGAAATGGCGTATACTTTTGGAAATAGTGTAGGGCAGGAATTACGTGCCAGAGATAAAGATATGTTGCTTTCGCCAGCCATAAATATTGTTAGAACGCCACTTGGAGGAAGAACATATGAATATATGTCTGAAGACCCGTTTTTGAATAAAAAAATTGCAGTGCCGTTAATTGTTGGTTTACAGGATAATGATGTTATGGCTTGTGTAAAGCACTTTGCAGCAAATAATCAGGAAACAAATCGTGATTTTGTCGATGTACAAATTGACGAGCGTACACTTCGCGAAATTTATCTTCCGGCATTTGAAGCTTCTATAAAAGAAGGTCACGCGTATAGTGTAATGGGAGCTTACAATAAATTTAGAGGAGAATATTTATGTGAGAATGATTATATGCTAAATAAAATCCTTCGTGAAGAATGGGGATTTAAAGGCGTTGTGGTTTCAGATTGGGCAGCAGTTCATTCAACAGTAAAATCGTTAAACAGCGGTTTAGATATTGAAATGGGAACACCAAAACCATTCAATGAATTTTTTCTTGCCGATAAATTAATCGCTGCAGCAAAAAACAAAGAAATTACAGAAGCAGAAATTGATGTTCACGTAAAAAGAATCTTGCGTACTTTATTTCAGGTAAAAGCAATGGGCGGAAAAGACCGTGCAAAAGGAAGCATCGCAACCGAAGCACATTATCAGGACGCTTATAAAATTGCTGCAGAAGATATCGTTTTATTGAAAAACGAAAATAATGCATTGCCATTAAAATTAGACGGAGTAAAATCTATCGCAGTAATTGGAAACAATGCAACCAAGAAAAACGCGCTTGGCGGTTTTGGTGCAGGAGTTAAAACCAAAAGAGAAATTACACCACTTGAAGGTTTAAAAAACAGATTGCCATCATCCATTAAAATTAATTACGCCGAAGGATATTTAGAGCGTTATGATGAAAAAAACAAAGGAAATTTAGGAAACATAACTTCAAATGGTCCGGTAACAATCGATCAGTTAGATCCGGCAAAAGTATTAGAAGCAGTAGAAGCTGCTAAAAAATCTGATGTTGCTATCATTTTTGCAGGTTCAAACCGTGATTATGAAACAGAAGCTTCAGACCGTAGAGATTTACATTTACCATTTGGACAAGAAGAATTAATTCAGAAAGTATTAGCCGCAAACCCAAGAACAATTGTAGTTTTTGTTGCAGGAGCACCATTTGATATTGAAAATATCAGCAAAAAATCTTCAGCTGTGGTTTGGTCTTGGTTTAATGGTTCTGAAGGAGGAAATGCTTTAGCCGATGTACTATTAGGAAAAGTAAATCCGTCAGGAAAATTACCATGGACAATGCCTAAACAAATCATGGATTCTCCGGCGCACGCTACAAACAGTTTCCCAGGTGGAAAAGTGGTGAATTATGCTGAAGGAATTTTAGTTGGATACCGTTGGTTTGACACTAAAAATATTGAACCGTTATTTCCTTTCGGATACGGATTATCATATACAACTTTTGCTTTCGAAAATGCAAAAGCAGATAAAACTTCTTATGCCGTAAATGAAACAATCGAAGTTTCTGTTGAAGTTAAAAACACCGGAAAAGTCGATGGAAAAGAAGTAGTTCAGTTATATGCTGCAAAAGGAGATTCAAAAGTAACACGTGCAGCAAAAGAACTAAAAGGATTCAAAAAAGTATTGGTAAAATCAGGAAGTTCAGAAACAGTTACCATTCAGATTCCGGTAAAAGAATTAGCATATTATGATGTAACGGCTAAAAAATGGACAGTTGAGCCAGGAAAATATACTTTGAAAGTTGGAAATTCTTCAAGAGATATCAAAAAAGAAATTGTCGTAACAATCAAATAATACATTGAAACAGTAATGCTCTTTGATTTTATTAAAGAGCATTATTTTTAATCCTTTGGTTGTAATTATTTTTAATACATAGAAATATAGAATTTATTGAACTCAAAAAGGCGTTTCACTTGCATTGACAAACATAGCTATGTGTGAGAAACGAGTTTCTTTTTAATTTACTTTTTTCAAAATCATAAAATCTATGTTTCTATGTGTTTAAATATTTTTATGCATTACACCCACGGGTTATTTTAATAAATAGAAATGAAGCTACCTGAATAAAACTTAGAACTAACTATTAAAACCAAACCAAATGAAAAATACTGTAAAAGGTTATCTGTTAAGCACCGCTTTATGTTTTTCTTTTTTAAGTCTTTGGGCTTGCAGTTCTGATAAAGAAGAAGAAAAACAAGAACAAAAAGTAGAAATTGCCGGTTTATATCCAAGTTATAACACAAACCCAATTGCAGCCGATGCAACCGGAATGTCAAGTACAGCTGTACAATTAGCCGCAAAAATAAAATTAGGCTGGAATATCGGAAATACATTGGAAGCCACTGGCGGAGAAACTGCCTGGGGAAATCCAAAAGTAACCAAAGCACTTATTGATGCCGTTAAGGCAAATGGTTTTAATGCCATTCGAATTCCGTGTTCTTGGAATCAGTATTTAGAAAATTCAGCTACAGCAAAAATAAAAGCAGACTGGCTAAATCGAGTAAAAGAAGTTGTTCAGTATTGCGTTGATAATGACATGTATGTCGTCGTAAATATTCATTGGGACGGTGGTTGGCTGGAAAATAATATTACCGAAGCTAAAAAAATAGAAAACAATGCCAAGCAAAAAGCTTTTTGGGAACAAATTGCAACACAATTACGTGGTTTCGACGAACATTTGCTTTTTGCAAGTGCCAACGAACCAGCTGTTGAAGATGCTACACAAATGGCAGTTTTAACATCTTATCATCAAACCTTTATCGATGCAGTTCGTTCTACAGGAGGCAAAAATGCTTACCGCACTTTGGTCGTTCAGGGACCAACAACCGATATTGAAAAAACAAACAAGCTAATGTTGACTTTGCCAACAGATAAAGCAGCAAACCGAATGATGGTAGAAGTGCATTATTATGCTCCATGGAATTTTGCAGGTTTAACCAAAGATGAAACCTGGGGAAAAATGTTCTATTATTGGGGAGCAAATTATCATTCGACAACAGATACAGAAAGAAATGCAAGTTGGGGAGAAGAAGCCGATTTAGAGAAAAACTTCAAATTAATGAAAACCCAATTTGTAGATAAAGGAATTCCGGTTTTGTTAGGAGAATTTGGCGCCATTCGCAGAACAACTTTAACAGGCGATGCGTTAACTTTACATTTGGCTTCAAGAGCATATTATTTAAAAACGGTAGTAAAACAAGCCAAAGCAAACGGATTATTACCTTTTTATTGGGATGAAGGAAATTTAGGAAACAATGGTTTTGGAATCATAAACAGAACCAATAATACAGTTTCAGACACTCAGGCGTTAAATGCATTAATCGAAGGAATACAATAAAAATGTTTTTAAAACCATATAAGTGATATAAGATAATTTAAGTTCAATATTAATTTGCATTTATATTTACTTATATCACTTATATGATTAAAACTAGTAAAATTAGAGAAAAATGAAAAAGTGTACAATCTTTATTTTGTTGATATTTAGCATAATGTCAAATGCTAATGTCAAAATGCCTTTACTGTTTTCTGACGGAATGGTGTTGCAGCGCAACAAAGAAATTCCGGTTTGGGGTTGGGCAGATGCAAATGAAAAAGTAGAAGTTCATTTTAACAAACAAATTAAAATCGTTCAAGCCGATAAAACCGGAAAATGGATGGTGAAACTTTCTGCTGAAAAAGCAGGCGGACCTTTTGAGTTATCCATTACAGGAAAAAATAAAATCGTCATTAAAGATGTTTTGGTTGGTGAAGTTTGGATTTGCAGCGGACAATCAAACATGGAATTTCAGATGTATAAAACCATGAATGCTGAAAAAGAAATGGCCGATTCAAATTATCCAATGATTCGTCATTTTGGAGTAGCGCAAGATTTAAGCGGAACTCCAAAAGAAGATTTAAAACAAGGAAAATGGGCAGTTGCCAACAAAGAAAATATTCGTGATTTTACAGCGGCAGGATTTTTCTTCGCTAAAAAATTATACGCAGAATTAAAAATTCCAATCGGAATCATCAATACTTCCTGGGGCGGAACAAATGTTGAAACCTGGACAAGCCGTGAAGCTTTCGAAAAAAGCGATGACTTTAAAACCATGATTGCAGATGTTCCTCAAGTTGATATCGATGCCGTTTTTGAAGTATATAAAAAATCAGTTTTAGACAACATAAAGAAAAATCAGGGTTTTGATGTTTCTATGGAAAATGAAAACCAATTTGCAGCATTCAATTTTGAGGATAAAAACTGGCCCG
This sequence comes from Flavobacterium sp. LC2016-13, assembly GCF_009707955.1. Lineage (GTDB taxonomy): Bacteria > Bacteroidota > Bacteroidia > Flavobacteriales > Flavobacteriaceae > Flavobacterium. Next base: position 51,477 of record NZ_WMDQ01000007.1, read on the forward strand.
AAATAAAAGTGCCATCTTTATGGGAAAACCAGCAAATTGGCAATATTGATGGCGTAGTCTGGATGCGAAAAACAATTATTTTAACGGCAGAACAAGCCAAAAGCGAAGCCGTTTTGCATTTATCAAAAGTAGATGACGAAGATATAACCTATGTAAATGGAGTTGAGGTTGGAACCAATAAAATTTGGGAAGCATTAAGAGTTTATAAAATTCCTGCGGGAGTTTTAAAAGAAGGTAAAAACGTAATTTCCCTTAGAATTGCTGATTATTCAGGCGGCGGCGGAATTTACGGTGATACTGCAGATTTAAAAATTCAATTCAAAGATTCAAATTTAGCACTCGAAGGACTTTGGAAATTTAATGTAGTTCAGGTAAAAATTGCGGTTTCGCCAAACAGTTATCCGTCATTGTTATACAATGCCATGGTAAATCCGTTAGTTCCGTACGCGTTTCAAGGCGTTTTGTGGTATCAGGGCGAAGCCAATGTTTGGAGAGCAAAACAATACAAAAAAGCATTTCCATTAATGATTACAGATTGGAGAACAAAATTTAAACAAGGCGATTTTCCTTTTTACTTTGTTCAATTATCGACTTTCAACGAGTTTGGCGGAAACAGTAAAGTTGGCAGCCGTTGGGCGGAACTTCGCGAAGCACAATCAGAAACGTTGAAGTTGAAAAATACCGGAATGGTTGTAACCACAGATATTGGTAATGCAAAAGATATTCACCCAACAAACAAACAAGACGTTGGATTACGTTTAGCGGCAATTGCATTGAACAATGTTTACGGAAAAAAACAAGTTTACAGCGGACCAACTTTTAAATCTCAGGAAATAAAAGGAAACGAGATTATCCTAACATTCGATAATATAGGTTCAGGTTTATCAACTTCAGATAATTCAGAAAACGTAAAAGGTTTTGAAATCGCCGGAGCTGACAAAGTTTTTCATTCCGCTAAAGCGATCATCAAAAACAACAAAATAATAGTTTCAAGCGAAAACGTAAAAAATCCGGTTGCAATTCATTACGGTTGGGCAGACGATGATACAGAAATCAATCTTTTTAATAAAGAAAAATTCCCGGCATCACCATTTAGAACCGATAATTGGGAAATGATTACGGCAAACGAAGTTTACAAGGTGAGTAAATAATACATTGGTTGCGATTAGATTCTTCTCCTAACAGGTTTTTTGAACCTGTTAGGTATATATAATTTCAGTCAGGTTAATAAATACCTAACAGGTTGAAAAAACCTGTTAGGATACATAAATAAACCGAGCGATCCATATTTTATAAATTAAAATTATGAAAAAAAGCATTCACTTATTGATATTTTTCATTGCGTTTTTCGGTAATGCACAGCAACAGAAAACGAATACTGAATCCTATCAAAACCCCATATTTGCCGGAGATTATCCAGATCCGTCCATACTGAGAGATGGTGAAGATTATTATATCGTACATTCATCCTTCAATTATTATCCTGGATTATTAATCTGGACTTCTAAAGATTTAGTAAACTGGAAACCCGTTACACACGCACTTAAAAAAAGCGTAGGTTCAGTTTGGGCGCCGGATTTGGTAAAATACAACAACAAATTTTACATCTATTTCCCTGCCAACGAAACCAATTATGTAGTTTCGGCAGATAATATAAATGGCCCGTGGAGCGATCCTGTAGATTTAAAAATTGGCAATATCGATCCCGGACATTTTACAGACGAAAAAGGGAATCGCTATCTCTATTTTAGCAATGGTAATTATGTGCCGTTGTCTAAAGACGGACTTTCAGTTTCCGGAGAAGGCAAACATGTTTACGACGGTTGGAAAATACCTGCAGAATGGTCTATAGAATGCTTTTGTATGGAAGGACCAAAAGTTTCAAAGCGTGGAAATTATTATTACCTTACCGTTGCAGAAGGTGGAACAGCCGGTCCGGCCACAAGTCATATGGTAATATCGGCAAGATCAAAATCGCCTTTAGGACCTTGGGAAAACTCGCCGTATAATCCAATTTTAAGAACGAATGACAGTTCAGAAAAATGGTGGTCAAAAGGTCACGCCACAATAATCGATGATGTTAACGGAAAATGGTGGATGGTTTTTCACGGTTACGAAAACGGATATTACAATATGGGACGCCAAACACTTTTGCAACCTGTAGAATGGACAAATGATGGCTGGTATAAAATTCCGGAAAACAGTAAAACCGAAAAATCAATAAAAAAACCGGCAGGAAAAACTTCAAAAAGCAATTTCACACTTTCAGATACCTTTTCAGGAACAGAACTTCAACCGCAATGGCAGTTTTTTGATCATTTTGACGCTGAAAGATTTAAGCTTACCCAAAACGGAATTCAGATAAAAGCAAAAGGAAAAGGCATTGGCGAAAGTTCTCCGTTATTATGCACGCCTCCCGATCATTCGTACACAGCCGAAGTTGAAGTAGAAATAGAAGGCAATGCCACCGCAGGACTTATTCTTTTCTATGACAGCAAAATTTATACAGGAATCGCCGCAGACAAAGAAAACGTTTTGGCGATATTAAGATCGTGGCAATTTCCAACGCAAAAAGGAGTAAATAAAACACATTTATTCCTGCGACTCGAAAAGAAAGAACAACTCGTAAACATGTTTTACAGCATTAACGGAAACGAATGGATCAAGATTGAAAACTCTGCAGAAGTTTCTTCATTTAATCACAATGTATTAAGCGGTTTTATGAGCCTTCGATTGGGGCTTTCGGCAGTTGGCGAAGGTCAGGTTGCATTTAAAAATTTTGTTTATAAAGCGACGAATTAAGTTCTAAAGAATTAAATTTAGAACCAAAATAATATTTGCGTTTATCATTAGGGCGTGACCGTATTTACAAAAGGCGCTATGTAACAAACCGCTTATGTGCGCCTTTTGTAAATACGGTCGGGCTATCCATACTACTTCGGTAGTTTATTCCTATCCCTCACGCGCGCAAATTGGGTTTCGATATCCTAACAGGTTTTTTCAACCTGTTAGATATAATTGTCAAAACAGACTAAAATATAGAATACCTAACAGGTTGAAAAAAACCTGTTAGGATATTATAAAAAAAGAATAATTCATGAAATCAAACGTCACGAAAACAGCTGCCATTTTACTATTCACCTCTTTCTGCATCAACATGTCGGCGCAATCCAGCAATGTTTTGTGGTACAATCAACCCGCAGATTTTTTTGAAGAAAGTTTAGTTTTAGGAAACGGAAAACTGGGCGCAACCGTTTTTGGCGGCGTAAATTCAGATAAAATTTATCTCAACGATGCCACACTTTGGTCAGGTGAACCCGTAAACGCTAATATGAATCCGGAAGCTTACAAAAACATTCCGGCAATTCGTGAAGCACTCCAAAACGAAAACTACAAACTAGCCGATGAATTAAACAAAAAAATTGAAGGCAAAAACTCCGAATCATTTGCGCCTTTGGGAACATTAGAAATCAATAATTCCGAAAAAGGAAAAGCAGTCAATTATTACAGAGAACTGAATATTTCGAATGCAGTATCAAAAGTGAGTTATGATATGGATGGCGTGAAATTTACGCGGGAATATTTTGTTTCGGCACCGGACCAAATCATGGTAATAAAATTGACAAGCAGTAAAAAAGGAGGTTTAAATTTTGATGTTAATCTAAAGGGTTTATTAAATTCAAATGTTGAAGTAAGAAATAATATTCTGGTAATGAATGGTTTTGCTCCAATTCATGAAAATGCAGGATATACAGTTTTGCCAAAATACCTACAAGTAAAAGAAAGAGGAACAAGATTTACAACTTTAATCCAAATCAACAAAACAGACGGACAAGTTACAAGTTCCAGATCTACTTTAACATTAAAAAACGCAACCGAAGCTTATGTCTATATATCTGTTGCCACAAGTTTTAATGGTTTTGACAAAAATCCGGCAACAGAAGGATTAGATGACATATCAATTGCATTGCAAAACCTGAACAAAGCATTTGCAAAACCATTCGATAAATTAAAAGAAGCTCACATTGCCGATTATCAGAAATTCTACAATCGTGTTGATTTAAATTTAGGCAAAACAACTGCACCGGATTTAGCAACAGACGAACGTTTATTAAGATATTCAGATGGAAAAGAAGATAAAAACCTTGAAATTCTCTATTTCAATTACGGACGATATTTGTTAATAAGCAGTTCAAGAACAATGGGTGTTCCGGCCAATTTACAAGGTATTTGGAATCCGCATTTAAATCCGCCGTGGAGCAGTAATTATACCATGAATATCAATCTGGAAGAAAATTACTGGCTGGCAGAAAACACCAATCTTTCAGAAATGCATTTGCCGCTTCTGAGCTTTATAAAAAACCTTTCCGTTACAGGAAAAACTACAGCGAAGACTTTTTATGGCGTAAAAGAAGGTTGGGCTGCAGCGCACAATTCAGACATTTGGGCAATGACCAATCCTGTTGGGCAATTTGGAAAAGAAGATCCGAGTTGGGCTTGCTGGCCAATTTCAGGTGCCTGGTTAAGTACGCATATTTGGGAACATTACATTTTTACCCAAGATAAAAATTACCTGAAAACAGAAGGATATCCAATTATGAAAGGCGCAGCGCAATTCTTTTTAGGCTGGATGATTTTGGATAAAAACGGAAATTTAATTACATCGCCATCTACTTCTCCTGAAAATAAATACATTGCGCCAGACGGTTTTATTGGTGCAACAATGTACGGAGGAACAGCAGATTTAGCCATGATTAGAGAATGTTTCGATAAAACAATCAAGGCTTCAAAAGCGCTAAATACCGATGCTGATTTCAGAGCAAAATTAGAAGCAGCACTTTCTAAATTTCATCCCTATCAAATTGGTAAAAAAGGAAACTTGCAGGAATGGTATTTCGACTGGAATGATGAAGACCCGAAACACCGCCATCAATCACAATTATTCGGACTTTTTCCCGGCGATCATATTACTCCTGAAAAAACGCCGGATTTAGCCGAAGCCTCTAAAAAAACATTAGAAATAAAAGGCGATGAAACAACTGGTTGGTCAAAAGGATGGAGAATTAATCTTTGGGCAAGACTTTGGGACGGAAATCGTGCTTATAAAATGTACAGGGAATTGCTTCGTTATGTAGACCCGGATGGAAAGAAAACCGCAACGCCAAGAAGAGGAGGAGGAACTTATCCAAACTTATTCGATGCGCATCCGCCATTTCAAATTGATGGAAATTTTGGAGGAGCCGCAGCCGTTGTCGAAATGCTGGTGCAATCAAATGAAAATGAAATTAGATTATTGCCAGCTTTACCGGACGCTTGGGAAACGGGTTCTGTAAAAGGAATCTGCGCCAGAGGCGGATTCGAAATTGCAATGGAATGGGATAATAAAACCTTAAAAAAAGTTACAATATCTTCTAAAATTGGAGGAAATACAATTTTAATAAGCGGAGACAAAAAGCAAAACATCACTTTAAAAAAGGGAGAAAAATCAGAAATAATCTGGTAAAAAAAGGGAAGACAGTTACAGAAACAGTCTTCCTTTTTTTTAATCATAAAGTATTAAAATTCAATAAAATGGGTTATTAATAAAACAGTACCTTCTGTAATTGTAATTCAATCTATTTTAATAACTTTGAAGAATAATATTCATAATTATGGCTTACAATCCAACAACAGTTGCTAATTATTTCATTGATAAGTATTCTAAAACCGGAAACCTTACTCCAATGAAAATAATAAAGCTTACTTATATTGCTTACGGCTGGTATTTAGCCTTAACCAATAAAAAAGACAGATTACTTGATGAAAATCCTATTGCATGGGATTTCGGGCCGGTTTTTCCATCTTTATATTATAGCATAAAGCAATATAAAAAAGAAAAGATAACGGAGAAAATTCCGAATGCTGTAAAAGATGAAAAAGTCACCAGCGATGACGGAAAATTTTTAGATAAAATATGGGAAGTTTACGGAAGATTTGACGGGATATATTTAAGCGCTTTAACACACAATGAAGGAACGCCGTGGAGGAAAGTATATCGCAAAGATTCTAATGCTGTTATTTCTGATGATGATATTTACGAACATTATAAAACGAAACTAAAACCAATTTCAGCTTAATATGTCGGCCCTAAACCTAAACCTTAACCGAATTTCTATTGAAAATAATTCTTCATTAACCCCTGAAGACATTAGCAGCGCGCGCTTGCAAAATCAAATACTTGAAGACAGGCTGGGAAGTGCTAAAGTGGGCAGGTTTTTAGAAGATACCAAATTAAGAAGGCATTTGACCTATATTTTTGCAGCTATTATTTTTCTTTGGTTAGCAGCTGTAGTATCTATTTTATATTTTAACGGCAGTGTATTGCACTTAAATCTTTCAGAAAACGTATTAATTACATTATTGACGACTTCATCTGTAAATGTAATAGGCATGATGCTTATTATTCTGAAAAATTTATTTCCGGTACATAAAGACGAGGAATAGTAATTTTAAAGCTCTTCTTCTTTTTTATTTTCACTGGTTTCTTCAGAATCTTTCTTGTGGTTTTCCTTAAAAGTTTCATACCATCCTTCAATCGAAGGATAAACAAAAGCAGCTACTTTTTTAATCGGATTATAGAAAATAGATTCGTCCAGAGTTTCTTTTTTGGCAAAAGTATTATCAAAGTTTATTTTCTCAAAAAGGGCAATAATAATACTTAAAATTAAGATCGTTTTCAGAATTCTAAAAAATCCTCCGCCCAGTTTATTAAGCCATCCCAACTGAGCAAAATCAGCAATTCCCGTTAAAAGTTTAGCCAATAAATAAACGCCGATAACGACCAATATAAAAGTCAGGAAAAAAGCAGTAACCTGAATCGTATTTGGATTCCAGGAAACATGTTTCATGATGACTTCTTTCATAAAAGAAGAGAATTTAATCGCTAGATAAATTCCCAACAGCAAAGAAATAAAAGAAGCAATTTCTACAAAAAGGCCGTTTTTTATCCCTTTGTATAAGCTGTAAAGTAAAAGCGCCCCCAAAATCATATCTAAAAAACTCATATTCTGCCTTGTTTTATTGAGTCGCAAATATAAAAGAAATATCTGCTTTTTAAGGTGCAGAGATTCATAGATGCAAAGGTTCAGAGGCTTTTTTTTAAATAATCCTTTTTATAAAGTTAAATCTATGTTTCTATGTGTTTAATTTTTTAAGGTCTTTGGATTTGAAGTCCGTATCTTTGCAAAATCAAATTTTAGAATTCAGATTGCAGATTTTAGATTTAAAGTATCCAAAAATCAGCAATCAACAATCTAAAATCAACAATCTAAAATAACATTAATGTCCAGAGATACACAATTAAAAGAGCGTTGGGAAAAGCTCGTCGATATACTTTCAAATCAATTTTCGCAAGGCGAAGACTTAGATCTGGATGCCATAATTTACCTAATTGGAGTTCAGGAACTCGGGAAACTGCATCGCGAATTCAAAAAAGACGAAAAATTAAACTTAATGCACATTGCCATTTGCCGATTATTGGAACCTTACGGATTCTATGAATTCGAATATTTTGATGAAGATGGCTGGCCGCATTACAAAGTAAAAGAAGAATTGCCGTCACTAAAAGCAGGTGAACAATCGGTTTTGATGAAAGAAGCCATTGTAAATTATTTTTTAGAAAGAAAACTTATAGAGTAGTTTTAGTCTCAGTCTCAGTTTTTAGTTAAGTATATTCTGAAAACTGCGACTGCGACTGTACACTTTAAACTAAAAACACTAAATTTGTATTCTCAATTATTGAAGGAAAATGATAGACAAGATAAAACAACATATAGAGGAAGCGAAAGCCTTTAATGATAAAAATAAAGCATCTTTAGAGCAATTCCGTGTAAAATATCTAGGTAGTAAAGGTTTGGTAAAAGAACTTTTTACAGAGTTCAAAAATATTCCGAACGACCAGAAAAAAGACTTTGGACAAGTAATGAATACTTTAAAAGCTGTTGCTGAAGAAAAAGTAAGAGCGATTCAGGAAGAACTTGAAAGTAAAGAAGAAGTAAAAGGAGTTTTTGGTGATTTATCAAGATCTTCAGAACCTGTAATTATTGGTTCTCGTCATCCTATTTCTATCGTAAAAAATCAGATTATAGATATTTTTGCCAACATCGGATTCAATGTTTCTGAAGGACCCGAAATCGAAGACGACTGGCATAACTTTACCGCATTGAATTTACCAGAATATCATCCGGCTAGAGATATGCAGGATACATTTTTCATTCAGACAAATCCTGACGTGTTGTTGCGTACGCATACATCATCTGTTCAGGTGCGTTATATGGAAAATCACAAACCGCCAATTCGTACTATTTCTCCGGGACGTGTATTTCGTAACGAAGCTATTTCGTCTCGTTCGCACTGTATTTTCCATCAGGTTGAAGGATTGTATATCGACAAAAACGTTTCGTTTGCAGATTTGAAACAAACATTACTTTATTTTACAAAAGAAATGTTCGGAAAATCGAAGATTCGTTTACGTCCGTCATACTTTCCGTTTACAGAACCAAGTGCCGAAATTGATATTTATTGGGGACTAAAAACAGAAACTGATTACCGTATTACAAAAGGAACAGGTTGGTTAGAAATTGGAGGTTGCGGAATGGTTGATCCGAATGTTCTTAAAAATTGCGATATCAATCCTGATGAATACAATGGTTTTGCTTTCGGAATGGGAGTAGAACGTATTGCGATGTTATTATACCAAATTGGTGATATCCGTATGTTTTACGAAAACGACGTTCGCTTCTTAGAGCAATTCAAAGCAAATATATAATTTAAGTCTAAAAGTCATAAAGTCGAAAGTCGAAAGTCTCATAGTAATGACTTTATGACTTTCGACTTTATGACTTTCGATTTTTAAACTTTTGACACATATGAAAGCAGATATAAAAATCCCCGAAGTAGAAAACGTATTTCTTGCCGCTGTTCAGGAATGGAGCGACGATTTTATGGAAAAAGTATGGTACGCTTATCTTGTAAACGATAGCGACTTTAATTTAGACAGCGTTATGGTCGTTTCAAAAGCATTTGGAACTATAGATGGCGAAATGAAAAAAACATCTGTTTTACGCCACGCTTTTGTTGAAGTTCCGGCCGTTTCGGTAGTAAAAATCGAAATGATCGAAAAAAGCCTTTTGGTTTTAAACAACGAATTCATGGTAACGTTTTTCATCGGAAATACTTTGTACGACAAGAAATTCATCTTCAAATCAAACTTAATCAACGAAAAAAATACGGAAGAAGTGCCGATTTTATTTGTTGAAGGAGTGATGGTGAAGTAAGAGTTAAGAAGCAAGAGAATAGAAGCAAGAAAATAGACTTTCTTTCTCATGCATGAACATAAAAAAGAGTCAAGACGAAATTTAATTAGTCTTGACTCTTTTTTATTCTCAAAGTATAGAAATCTATTTTCTTGCTTCTATTCTCTTGCCTCTAAAAAACTTAATCCAAAGACTCCGTTAATTTCTTAAATACAGACTTAGCATCTTTTCCTTCATATAAAATACTATAAACGGCATCGATAATAGGCGTTTTGGCTCCGTAACCCTGATTTAGTTTGTAGGCACTTTTTGTTGCGTAATAACCTTCGGCAACCATGCTCATTTCCATCATGGCGCTTTTTACCGTGTAACCTTTTCCAATCATGTTTCCGAACATTCTGTTTCTTGAGAATACGGAATATCCTGTAACTAATAAATCGCCCAAATAAGCGGAATCATTAATGTTACGTTTCATTTTATGCACTTTTCTGATGAATTTTTTCATCTCACGAATTCCGTTACTCATCATAACCGACTGGAAGTTATCACCATAACCTAAACCATGCGCGATTCCGGCAGCAATAGCATAAATGTTTTTAAGCATCGCTGCATATTCAGTACCAATAATATCATCTGAAATTTTTGCTTTGATATAATTTCCTGAAAGCGATTTTGCTACGTTTTTCGCTTTATCCGGATCACCACAAGCGATTGTTAAATACGAAAGTCTTTCTAAAGCCACTTCTTCAGCGTGACAAGGACCTGTAATAACACCAATATTGTAATATGGAATATCGTATTGAATATGGAAATGTTCTCCAACAATTAAACTTGTTTCAGGAACAATTCCTTTAATAGCCGAAAAGATAATTTTATCTGCTAGGGAAACCGTCAGATTTTTTAATTCAGCATCTAAAAAAGCAGATGGAATAGCAAAAATCACATAATCTGCAAATTCAACGGCTTCGTTTATATTGTTGGTTAATCTAAGTTTATTGGTGTCAAATTCGACTGAACTTAAATAATTTGGATTGTGTTTGTATTTTTGAATGTGCTCTATCGCAGCATCATTACGCATGTACCAAGCTATTTCTGAAAGATTCACGCATAACATCTTTGCAATTGCCGTCGCCCAGCTTCCTCCTCCAATTACTGCAAACTTTAATTTTTCGCTCATTATTTTAATAATTTAAAGCAAAAGTACTTAATAATGTAGTAATAATACAAAATCTGATTTAAGAAATTTAAAAATCACCTCTATAAACAATGGTTTTCAGGTAGTTCTAAAAAATAATCAAATTATTTTCTGCTTTATACAATAATAATACGATTGCTACGTTGTAACTACTTATAAATTAGAATTTTAATGAGTTTATCAAAAATTGAGTTAGTTAGTTTTGTTTTAGTATTTTAAAAAGGCGTTCCTAAACTTGTTAAGAACGCCTTTTTTTGTTTGCAGTTTACAGTCGCAGTTTTACAACTTGAACTGTGATTGAATACTACACTTCTAAAATTCTATCCCATTTAAATATAACCGCGGTTTCAACCGTGGGAAACGAATCAGGATAATTTATTTCAATACTATTTAGTAACTCATTTCAACGATAGATTTTACCTTATCTAAAGTTACCAATTGATTTTCTCCTAAACCTTTCCAGCCTCTTTCATCAAAACGATTTACGATAAAATCTGCAGTATTGCTATAGTTTTCTGTGTATTGCGAAAGTTTAGTATCCATTCCCATTGTATGGAAAAATTCAACAGTTTTATTGATTGCTTCTTTAGCAACTTCATCTTCTGAACCAGTTAGGTTAAAAATCCTTCTTCCGTATTGTGCCAGTTTTCCTTTTTTAGTTTCAAACATAACAGTATATAAACTTGGGCCAATAATCGCTAAAGTTCTCGCATGGTCAATTTCATACAAAGCTGTTAATTCGTGACCAATCATGTGGGTTGCCCAATCAGAAGGAACTCCTTTTTGAATCAGTCCGTTTAATGCCATTGTACAGCTCCACATAAAGTTCGAAGCCAAAGCATAATCTGCCGGATTTTCTACCACTTTTGGACCAACTTCAATTAACGTTTGTAAAATACCTTCAGCAATTCTGTCTTGTAAATAACCTTCATGCGGATACGTTAAATATTGTTCCATTACGTGTGTAAAAGCATCAACAACACCATTTTGCAATTGTCTTTTTGGCAAAGATGTAATTACGGTCGGATCACAAATAGAGAATTTCGGAAACAAAGCGCTTCCGCCAAAAGCCAGTTTTTCCTGAGTCGATTTAATTGTAACTACAGAACCTGAATTCATTTCACTTCCTGTCGCAGGCAAAGTCAAAACAGTTCCAAAAGGCACCGCGTTTTCTTTAATCAGAATTCGTTTTTGTAAAATATCAATCGGATTTCCGTCAAAATTTACTGCAGCCGAAATAAATTTCACACCATCAATAACAGATCCGCCACCAACAGCCAGAATAAAATCTATTTTCTCTGCTTTAATAACTTCAACAGCTTTCATTAAAGTTTCAAAATGCGGATTTGGCTCAATTCCACCAAATTCAACAATATCAAAACCTTTTAAGTTATTGATAACTTGTTCATGAACTCCATTTTTAAAAATACTTCCACCACCATAAGCCAATAATATTTTGGCGCCTTTAGGCACTAAAGTAGAAAGTTTTTCAATTTGTCCTTTTCCGAAAATTAAATTCGTCGGATTGTATAATTCAAAGTTTAGCATTTTTTTTGAGTTTCTAAGATGCTATCCCGAAGCTTCGGGACTAAGGGACTAAGTTTTTTTTCTTTGAACTTATCCAGTAAACTTAGCATCATTATTTATTTAAATTTTTATTAATTAAAGAAAATAAGAGATTGAGTTTTTAAGCTGCTAAGTAAAAACCTTAGAACCTTAGCAACTCAGTACCTTTATTTTAATTTTTCTAGTAATTTACCAGCCACCAATTTAGATGAAGCAGGATTTTGTCCAGTAATTAAAAGTCCGTCTTCAACAGCATAAGGTTGCCAGTTTTCCCCTTTTGAGAATTTAGCACCATTTTGAGTTAAAGCATCTTCTAGTAAAAAAGGAACCACTTTAGTTAAACCTACGGCTTCTTCTTCTGTATTGGTAAAACCAGTTACTTTTTTATCTTTCACTAAAAATTCTCCATTCACTTTTACGTTTTTCAAAACAGCCGGAGCGTGACAAACGAAAGCTACCGGTTTTTTATGCGTGTAAAAAGATTCAATTAAAGCAATCGAATTTTTATCTTCAACTAAATCCCAAAGTGGTCCGTGGCCTCCAGGATAAAAAACAGCATCGTAATCTTTTTGGTTAACAGTCGAAAGTTTATGAGTGTGTTTTAATTTTTCCTGTAATGTTTTATCAGCGTCAAAACGTTTAGTGTCTTCGGTTGCAGATGCAGGATCAGAACTTTTAGGATCAATTGGCGGCTGACCTCCAAGCGGAGATGCAATCGTAATTTCAACTCCCTGATCTAATAATTCATAATAAGGCGCAGCCAATTCTTCTGACCAGAATCCTGTTTTTTCTCCGGTATTGCCCAGTTTATCATTACTGGTCACAACAAATAATACTTTTTTCATACCTTTTTTTGATTTTTGAGCTGTAGCAGAAATGCTAAAAGCTGCGAATGCTATAATCGATAGTAATGCTATTTTTTTCATAGGGTTTAAAATTTTTAACAAAATTAATGTTTAAGTGATATTTGTAAAAATAAAATAAACTATGTTTGTTATAAATATATTTATGTCATGGTAAATCTCGAGTGGTACAGAACATTTAAAGCGGTTTATAAAAACGGAAATTTTTCTGTGGCCGCAAAAGAATTATTTATGAGTCAGCCTGCTGTAAGTCAGCAGATTTCTATGTTAGAAGCTCATGTTGGAAATAAATTATTTAATCGGAAATCAAAAGGAGTAGAGCCAACTGAATACGCTAAGTTACTGAATAATTTAATTATTGATGCGCTTGATCGTCTCGAAAATGTTGAGAATACTTTTAGGGCTAAAGCAGAAGATGCAAACCGGTTAATTTCTGTTGGAATTTCGCAACATCTTTTTGACTGCGTTGGCCATCTTTTAATCTCGAAATTTGATTTAATCGATTTTACTTTTGCCGAAAATGATGCTCTTTTTGAATTGGTCAATTCTAAAAAACTTGATTTTGCAATTACCACAAAAAGGTTTGATACTTTTGATACTAGTTATGAAGTAGTTGGAAAAATTAAGCTCATAATGGTTGCACCAACAAGTTTAGACATAACAGAATTTCGCCAGAGATTAAAAGCAGACAATTATACAGAAATAGAACAATGGCTTAATCTTCAAAAGTGGTATAGTCATGATGCGCGAATTCCGCACATAAAATTATTCTGGCTGCATGCTTTTAATAAAAAAAGACCATCTATGGTGCCTAATTATATAATTCCTTCAGAAGCAGAAATGCTAAGACTTTTAGCTAAAAATGAAGGAATGGCAGTAACCTGGAATTGTAATGCCAGACATTATATTAAAGAAAACAAATTGCAGTTAGTATGGAACAGTTTTCATGTTCCGGAAGAATTTGTGTATTTATTAGTTCCCAAAAACAATAATCTGAATTCTTTTTTTGATATTATTTCTAAAGAATTAAAGTTGTTTTTTGGAAATAGACTGTAACCATTAATTCTAAATTTACTTTCCAATAAATATATTTAGTCAACCAAATCCCTTAAACCTAAAAATGAAAACAATCGCAAAAATTTTATTACTATTAACCGTGTTTTTTATTATCAATTCCTGCACTGAAGAACAAATAATAGATTCTGTAACAGATTGTTGGGGGCAATCATCTAAGCTTGAGATACAATATTCTTTAGATCCACTCAATTCTAAAAGAGTTAACTATGTATTAAAATATGATGGAAGTGGAAGTTTAAGCTCTATAAAATGGACATTCGGTGATGGAAAAACAGAGACCGTAAATGGCTTAAAAGTAACACATACTTATGAGAACGTTGGAAGCTATGAAGTTAAAGCTGACATAACAGTTACAAAAGATCAGGAGAAATGTCCTGTAACTGAAAGTAAAACGGTACAAATAAATTAATATATTGATTATCAATGTTTAATAAGAAATTAGTGTTTTAAAATTATATGAAAATTCTTCTTTTTTTTGTTTGAGTTAATCTTTTAAAAGAATATTTTTGGTAAACAAACCACTAAATATTTTTAATTATGAAAAAGATAATTACAATTTTAATGCTTGCAACGGTGTTTTTTTCTACAAATTCCTGCAGTAAACACGACGATGAAGTTGTATTTGATTGTACAACACAATCCATTTTTCTAAAAACACATAATTCTACAGATACTAATAATCCTAAATTGATGAATTATTCAGTTGAATATGAAGGAAGCGGAACTTTAAGTGCTGTAAAATGGACATTTGGAGACGGAACTACAGGAACTGGTATGGTGGTTACGCATACTTATGCAGTTGCTGGTACTTATGAAGCCAAGGCAGAAGCTACTGTAAAAATAGATGGTTCAGAATGTACAACAACCCTGAAAAGAACTGTAACGGTGAATTAGAAAAGCGAAAAGAAAAGAAATAATAATGAAAGCCAATTTTATAATTTATGCCTGGGCAATAAATCATAAAATTGGCTTTCATTCGTTATATTTGTTCGATATGAATTTTAATTATGGAAAATTTTCAAAATATTAGAATCGCTGTTGATGCCATTGTTTTTGGATATAAAAACAATAGTTTATATGTGCTTTTAATAGAGCAAAAATTTGGTTCTGCTGATAAATATTGGGCTCTTCCCGGCGGTTTGGTAAAAGAGGACGAATCATTAAAAGATGCAGTAATTCGCGAGTTGCATGAAGAAACCAATGTCCAGTTGAATTTTATGGAACAATTGTACACCTTTGGCGATGATATTTTTAGAGATTCCAGAAACCGCGTTATTTCAGTAGCTTATTTTGCTTTGGTTGATGCTTCAGATCTGAAGATAAAAGCAGATACAGATGCAGATAAAGTACAATGGTACAAAATAGATGAAATACCACCTTTAGCATTCGATCATAACTTAATTATCGAAAAAGCGATTTCAAGATTAAAAGCAAAACTCACTTACGAACCAATTGGTTTTGATTTACTTCCCGAAGAATTCTTGTTTTCGGATCTTGAAAATCTTTATTGCACCATTTTAGAAAAAGAAATTGACCGACGAAATTTCAGAAAAAAAATACTCAGCTACGGATTTTTAGAACAAACCGAACATTTTTCGCCAATAAAAAGTGGTCGTCCCGCAAAATTATTTAAGTTTAATAGTTTAAAATATAATGACTTGATTGAAAAGGGCTTTCACTTTGAAATAAAATTTGCTTAACCTACTTATCATGATTAAACCATTTCCATTCCATTCTGATTTAAGAGATTATTTTAAAAAGCAAGACAAAACCTGGTCTTGGTTTTCTGAAGAAAAAGTAAAAGCAGAACAGCAAGAAGCCTTTAAAACCGATTTATTAAAGAATTCTTATCGAATAGATCCGGAAACGGAGCCGAAAGTTTATGAAATTTTAAATGTTGCAAAAGATAAACTGGGAATCATTGTCCCAATCACGATTTATCAATCGCAAAGTATGGATGGCAACAATGCCGGAGTTGTTTTTTTTGAAAACGAAGCCCATATTATTTTATCGGGAACGATTTTAAAATTATTAAACGAAGACGAATTACTGGTTTTATTCGGACATGAATTATCGCATATTTTGCTGTTTAATCTTGAAAATGGCGATTTCGAAATCACAAACAGAATCATCAATACGATTGCGAGCGACGGCAGCAGCGAATTGTTTTATTATGAAACTGCAAGATTATATCAGCTTTATACGGAATTATATTGTGATTTAGGCGCTTTAAAAGTTAGCGGAAGCCTGGAAACTACGATTCAGACTTTGGTCAAATTAAATACAGGTTTAGAAAAAGTTTCAGCAGAAAGTTATCTTAAACAAGCCAACGAAATTCTGGCAAGAATAGAAAAAGGTTCTGACGGAGAAACGCATCCGGAGAATTTTATTCGTGCAAAAGCATTGGAGATTTTTGAAAAAGATAATGCTAATTATTATTCAAAAACAGAAAAAATAATTTCCGGAAAAAGCGATTTGCATCAATTAAACTTATTTACTAAAAAATTGGTTTTTG
Source organism: Flavobacterium sp. LC2016-13 (assembly GCF_009707955.1). Lineage (GTDB taxonomy): Bacteria > Bacteroidota > Bacteroidia > Flavobacteriales > Flavobacteriaceae > Flavobacterium. Next base: position 67,986 of record NZ_WMDQ01000007.1, read on the forward strand.
ATATTACGAAAGAATTAATCTCGATTATTCTGAAACCAAAATGGACACAATCTGAATATTGTACGACACTTTATAAACAATATTTCTCTAATTCAGATAAAAAAATCGATGCTTTTATTGATGATACTTTCAAACTGAAAATCGAAAACAGCAAGAAAAACCTAAAAGAATATTACACGTATGTAATGCTCGATTTTGCCTTGTGCGATCCGGATTTGAAAGAAGCATTTATTGGACATATTTTAGATATTTCGGAACAATTAGGTTTGGAAGATGAAATGAAAACAATTCTGAAAAAAGAATTGAATCTAACAGAGAAAACATATAAAGCATTTGCTCAAAATTGCACTTCTACCTTAAATACTATTTTAGAATCAGACTTAGAAAACACTTATTAAGATGATTAAACCTATCAAGGAATCCGCTTTTTATCAATTTATTACCGAAAATTTTCAGAAAGGACCTTTTGCCAACGATGACATTGTTGCGATAATAATGCCTTTGTTAAAAACAGTTTCGGCTATTCATAATCAGGGAAAAGTAGCATCGCTTCAGGATATTTCGACTATTTATATCGAAAACCAGCATTTTCATATTACCGATGATGCATTCGAAGTAAAAGACAATACAAAAGTAATTTCGGCATTTTTTAAAAGCAGAAGTAAAGCGTTTGAAATTTCGGGCGAACATTTTAATACAACCGAAATTGGAGAAGGCGTAAACCGGGAATATGGTGACAAAAGTGTTTCTGAAACAGATGCTGAAAATTCGAAAAAACCAGTTTATGTAAAAGATTACAGCTCTTATGAATTTGAGTTTGATCATCATGATCCGTTGACAGATATTTTTGTTTTGGGAATGATTTTGGCGAGTATCGCTTTGCAATTTGATTTTACGGATATTGAAGACGTGAAACGTTTTGTAGAATATCGCAAGAAAATGTACTTTTTAAACAGCAAAATAAATCCTGCAATTGCCAATATTATTTTGGGAATGACAGAATTGAATCGTGAAAATCGTTGGAAAGATTTAAATGAAATTGTAGAAAAACTGCAAAATTACAGAGATTATAATCCGGAAACAGAATATGATTTATCGAGTTTAATTGATGCAAAAGTTCAGAATAAAAATCAATTTATACACGAAAAACTTCGAAACAGATTATTTGATAATAGTAAACGCAACAGGCTTTTATATTTTCAACCCAACTTAAAATTCCTGAATCTTACGGTTTCTTCCGTTCCACAGGTTTTGAATTACGAGAATATCGATCCAAATTCTCTTTTTTACTGGAATGCTGAGATCTCCAAAAAAATAAGCAATACAAGCACCATTTCTTTAAATAAATATTTAGAATTTGGAGACAATACTTATATCGTTCCAACGCTTGATAAAATTCGTTTAGAAGCCAATAAAGACATTAATGAATATGGTTTTAGTCAGTTAAAATTAGTTTTATGCAATCTTAATTGGTTCAATACGAAAGAAAATAGTTCAGAGAAAATAGTTTCGCCTTTGCTTTTGGCATCCGTTACCTTAACGAAGAAAAAAGGCGTAAAAGATGATTATACTTTGGAATTTCTGGATTCAGAAGTCGAAATAAATCCTGTTTTGGCAAACATGCTAAAAGATTTATATGACATTCGATTGCCGGAAACCATTCAGCTTTCTGAAACCAAAATCGAATCTATTTATGAATTATTGCGCGTACAAGTCGAAAAAAACAGTTCAGGAATTGTTTTGGATTATATCGATAAACCCAAAATAAAACTGATTCATTCGCAGGCCAAACAAATCCTGACACAATTTAATAAACGTTCTAAAAAAAGAGAAGCAATTCAGGATAAACGAAGCCTGAATTATTCGTATCAACAAGAAAATTTTCAGCCTTACGGTTTAGAATTGTTCAGGAATTATGTTTTTACGCAAGCTTCGTCTTTAGAATATTTGATCAACAGCGATATCAAGCAAAATACACAGTTTTTTAATGAAAATAAAACCATCGAAAGAGAATTTTATCAGCTTGATGAAGGCGACGTAAATCCTTTCCGTTGGGAATTTGATACTTGTAACTTAATCTTAGGCAATTTTAATTATAAAAAAATGTCTTTGGTTCGCGATTACAATCAGGTTATAGAAAACGATGTTGAAAGTAATGTTTTTAAAAGCCTCTTCAATTCATTGGCACAAAAAGACTTTAAAAATGAATTAGAATCCGGTAATAGTTTTACCAAAACGTTTAATGTTGTGGCGAGCGATCCTACTCAAAACAATGCCGTAAAATATTCAGAATCGGGCGAAAGTTATATTATACAAGGTCCGCCGGGAACCGGAAAATCGCAAACTATTGCCAATTTGATCGCAAACTATGTAGCAAACGATAAAAAAGTTTTGTTCGTTTGCGAGAAACGTGCGGCGCTGGATGTTGTTTTTTACCGACTTAAAAATCAAGGTTTAGACGATTTATGCTGTTTGATTCATGATTCGCAAGCCGATAAAAAAGAATTTATTTTTGACCTGAAACAAACTTTTAAAGACTTTACAGCATCCAAAAATAATTTTCAGTCAATCGCAAAAAGCAGAAATAATCTCGTAGAGAAAATTGATGCAGAAATTAATAAAGTAGCGGTTTTTCATGATTTTATGAATGCCAAAATCGACTCAGAAACCGATCTTACCATCAAATCTCTTTTTGATGTTTTGGTTTCTAACTCACATAAAGCTTTATTAGACAGTTTAAATATTCTAGACGATAAAGCAGGTTTGCAGGATTGGAATACACATCACGAATTATTCGAAAAATTATTTGAAATAAATCAGGAAACCAATCAATCTGAGTTTTTCTCCGTGCATCCGTTCCGTTTTTTAAAAATGGATGCCTTTCGAAAATACCAGCATATTTCAGATTTAAAAAAGGATTTGGAAAACAGTCAGGAAATACTGGAAAACATTTCAGAACGATTAGATTTTGTTTCCATTCCAACAGAAATCGATACCTTTTTTGAGATTCAGAAATTCCTGCGAAAAGCAATGTCAACTTTTATTTATTTTGATACCAATCAATCAGAATTATTAGAGCCAAACAGCAGTCTTTTCAGAGCGCTTGAAAAAGATGTTCAAACATTGTTGAAATTGAGAAGCGATATCGAAAAATCAGCCAAACAATATCCGTATTGGTCTAGTACAATGTCTGAAACTGATGCCAGAACCGCTTTGGAAATTATCAGAAAAAATGAAAGCAGCTTTTTTAATTTCATAAACTCTGATTATAAAAAGACAAAAGCAGAAATTCTTGCCGTTTACGATATCAATAAACATACTGTAAAACCAAGTTTAATTGTTGTTTTAGAGAATTATGTGGCTCAATTTGAACAAGAAGAAAAATTCAATACTTTAAAAAGTGATTTCGAAAGCAAGTATAATCTAGGAGATATATTCGAATTAAAATACCATACAGAAACGCTTAAAAAAGAACTTGATCCGACGATTTTAGAATTTGCAGAAAACCTAAATGCATCAGAACGCAAAGAAGTTGCAGAGGTCAAAAATTTATTCTTAAAAGTAAATTCTTCTTTAGTTGACAGCATCGAGAATTATGAAAACATAAGTCTTACGGAGATCGAAAATCGAATTACGGCGATTAATACAAAGAAAATGTACTTTGATTTGTACGCTTCGTTCTTTGATGAAATTCAGGATCTGAATCCATCTGTAATTCAATTATTAAAATCGAAGAAAATCCCGCTCGAACATCTTAAAATTACTTTGGCAGAAAGATCTTTAGAGAAATATTATGCGATCAATTATACGCATAAAAAATTCAATATGGATTTGCTGCATACATCCATAGAAAAAGTAAAAAGAATGGTTGCCGATTTATTAGAACTAAACGGGAAATACATTATTGCAAAACAAGTCAGTAATCTGAAAGAATTGATTTTAACTTCAGAAATGTCCGTTTCCGGAATGACATCGGAACAAAAAGAAAGTAAAAGATCGATTACAGAAGGAAGAAAAATTCTGGAAAACGAATTCAGCAAAAGCATTCGATTTAAATCGATTCGTGAATTAGCTTCTTCAGATTCAGGACAAATTATCCGTGAAATAAAACCCGTTTGGTTAATGAGTCCGTTGAGTGTTTCAGATACTTTACCGGTTGATGAAAACTATTTTGACGTTGTAATTTTTGACGAAGCGAGTCAGATTACACTCGAAGAAGGATTGGTGCCGATTTACAGAGCGAAACAAACCATTATTGTGGGCGACGAAATGCAAATGCCGCCAAGTAATTTCTTTGGAAGTTCGTCCGGAAACCAAGACGATTTATGGACAGATGCAACAGAAGAAGATGATGATTATTTCTCTTTAGATGCCGATAGTTTCCTAACGCAGGGCGCGCGCAAATTTCCGTCAATAATGTTGGGCTGGCACTATCGAAGCAAACACGAAGCTTTGATTGGTTTCTCAAACGCTTCATTTTATGACAGTAAATTATTGACGATTCCGGATTTAAAAGATCACAGCAAAGTGGGTGAAGCCATAATTGTTGAAAATGTAAAAGAAGCGAAGAAGAATTTAGATCATTTATTCTCGAAACCAATCTCGTATCATTATATTCAGAAAGGCGTTTATAATGCGCGATCCAATACAAAAGAAGCAGAATATATAGCCAATATGGTTCGCGAACTTTTAGTGCAAAATAAAGAACAAAGTATCGGAATCGTTGCTTTTTCGATGGAACAGCAAAACGAAATCGAAACGGCAATAGAAGCACTTTGTATTGATGATAAAGTTTTTGAAAACCTGATTGAAGAAGAATACAAACGTATTGAAAACAATCAGTTTGTTGGGCTTTTTGTAAAGAATTTGGAAAACGTGCAAGGAGACGAACGCGACATTATCATTATGAGTACGTGTTATGGATATAATCCGCAGGGAAAAATGTTGATGAATTTTGGCCCGATTAACAAACGCGGCGGCGAAAAACGACTGAACGTAATTTTCTCCAGAGCTAAAAGAAGTATGTGCGTCGTAAGTTCGATAAAATATACAGACATTAAAAACGAATATAACGAAGGCGCGAATTACTTTAGAAAATACCTTCAATATGCGGAGTTGATTAGTTTGGGACAATTAGAAGCGGCTAATAATGTTCTGAATTCGATAAACAGTAAAAACAAAATTGAAACTTCAAACATAATCGCAGATCAGGTTCAGGCAGAAGTTGAGAAAATGGGTTATTTTGTCACCAAAAATATCGGACAAAGTAAGTTTAAATGCCATTTAGGAATCAAAAAGTCGGCAGAAGACGAAGAGTTTGTTTTGGGAATTATGATCGATGACGATTTACATTATGCCAATAACGATATTCTGGAACAATATCTTTTAAGACCGGAAATTCTAAAAGCCAACGGATGGACAGTTTGTCAAATCTATTCGAAAGACTGGATTGAAAACAAACCAAGAGTCTTAAAAATGATTGCCGCAGCATTAAAGAACGAATCGTTTTTTGATGAAGTAGAAATGGAAGAAAGTCACATTGAAATTGAAAATGAAACTCAAAATAATACTATTGAAGGAGAATCTAACAGCAATATTGTTTTCGAAAGATACCTAAACACATCAAACGGAAGTAATAAATTCTGGGAAATTAGTTCAGAAGGAAAAAATATTACCGTTCAATACGGCAGAGTAGGAACCAAAGGTCAAAGAATGGTGAAAGCCTTTGATAGTGAGGATCAGGCAACAAAAGAAAAGCGAAAACTAATTGCCCAAAAGGTCGCTAAAGACTATTTTAAAGAATAGTGGGTAATTGTTTTAACACATAGATAAATAGCTTAGTTTGCGTTTAAAAGGCGTTTCATTTGCATTAACAAACATAACTATGTGTAGAAACGAGTTTCTTTTTTGCTCTTTTTTGGACAACAAAATTCTATGTTTCTATGTGTTTAATAATTTAATTCAGCGTGTTTAAAAAATAAAAATACAAGTTTGCGTAAATTTTACACAAAATAAATTGTTTAATAAAAATATTAATCTATATTTGCGTATAATTAACGCAAACTAAAAAACTATGATACTTAACCTAGACCCAAAATTCACTCCTGTAACGAATCAGGAAGAAATCAAATTTCAAAGTTTTACATTTTCTGGTGGCGAACCTCACATTAAAATCAATCCTGATTTTGATCATAATCAGAAAGTAACCATCACACACCGATTAAATTCATTCAACGATTTAGGTTTATTGTGTATTACAGTAGATGCTTTGCGCAGAATGGACGTTAAAATAATCGATTTGTTTATTCCATATTTTCCGGCTGCAAGACAAGATCGTGTCATGATAAAAGGAGAATCTTTATCTGTAAAAGTGTATGCAGATATTATAAACGGACTTCAATTGAATAAAGTTTTTGTTTTTGATGCACATTCTGAAGTAACTCCGGCATTGGTAAACAATTGCGAAGTGATTCCGAATCATACTTTTATCGCAGCAGTTTTAAAAGTAATTGGCGAAAACGTAAAATTAATTTCTCCTGACGGCGGCGCTTTGAAAAAAATCTACAAAGTTTCTGAATTTTTAGGCGGAGTTCCTGTTGTAGAATGCAGTAAAAGCCGTGATGTAAAAACCGGAAAATTATCTGGTTTCAAGGTTTATGAAGATGATCTAAACGGAATTGATTGTTTAATTGTAGATGATATTTGCGACGGCGGCGGAACTTTTGTTGGCTTAGCCGAAGAATTAAAAAAGAAAAACGCAGGAAAATTATACTTAGCCGTAAGCCACGGAATCTTCAATAAAGGTTTTGAAGTTTTAGATTGTTTTGACAAAATATTTACAACCAATTCAGTAAAAGACTTCGAAGGCGAAAGCGTAGAAGTAATCGGACTTGATAAGTTAGTTTAAAAAGTTTCAAGTTGCTGTAGAGAACGTGAAACCTGAAACAAAGAAAACCTGAAACAAAAAAAATGCTATTAACCATTTCGAGTTTACGTTGCAAGGTTAAGTTCTGTGAATAACTTGAAACCTGAAACAAAGAAAACTTGAAACTAAACCACAAAAAAATGAGCGATTTAAAACCAAGATTTATTGAATCTTTAAAAAGAAACAATGATCAGATTAGAGAAGACAGAGCCAAAACAATTGGTGAAGATTCTGAACTAATTTACAGACGAAGAGTTGAAGATATTGAACTAAAAATTAAAAGATTAGAAAGAGAACAAGAAGGACTTATAGATATTAGTCCGCTGGATAAAAACAGTTTGACTTTTGCTGACTTTCAACCGGAAGCATTTGTACAAAAAGATATGGAATTATCATTAACAATCAGAAATTTAAATATTCAGTTTGAAGTGACAAAAAAGAGATTCGAATATTTATTTGGTAAAACATTTTAGTTATGGGAGGTACAAGATATGATTTAGGCGCTCGTTCAAGCAGAGCAGCGGCAGCAGGTTACGGATTTAAATCTGCAAGCGAAATTTTTGTTCAAAATCAAATAGGATTAGCACATGAATCGATGAATCCAAATGGCATTACTTTTAGAGAAGCCAGAGATTCTGAAGTTCATCCAAATACAGTTCCAATTATTTTAGGATTGGATGTTACAGGAAGTATGGGACACGTTCCGCATGAATTGATCAAAGAAGGACTTCCAAAATTAATGGGCGGAATTATTCAGGGCGGCGTTCCGGATCCGGCACTTTTGTTTTTAGGAATTGGAGATCATGAATGCGACAGATTTCCACTTCAGGTTGGACAATTTGAATCTGGCGATGAAGAACTCGATATGTGGTTAACAAGAACTTATATTGAAGGCGGAGGTGGAGGAAATGCCGGAGAAAGTTATCTTTTAGCCTGGTATTTTGCAGCCTTTCATACCAAAACCGATGCGTTCGAAAAAAGAGGTCAAAAAGGATTGTTGTTTACCGTTGGCGATGAACCAGGTTTAAAAACACTTCCGGCATCTGCAATTAAAGAAATTATGGGGGCTGGACAACAGACTTACACGCATACTGAATTATTGAAGGAAGCCCAAAAACGTTACGATGTTTATCACATTAGTTTGTTGCATTCAGACCAGGCCGTAAGAGCCGATGTAGAGTGGAAAGAATTGCTGGGACACAATTGTTTGTCTATTCAGGATCATAAAGAAATTCCAAATCTAATTAAAAAGATCATTTGCGATAAACATAAAAGTTCAGGATCAGGATTAGGAACAATTCCGCTTGACGGATTGGATAATATTGAAATGCTATAAATGTTTAACACATAGATTCATAGATTTTTGTTAGTTATTAAAAGAAAATAAAAAAGAAACTAGTTTCTCACACATAGAAACTATGTTTGTTTAAACTAGTGAAACGCCTTTTTAAGTTTCCAAAAATCTATGAATCTATGTGTTTAAATAATATTTAAAATAATGAAAACAGCACAAATAGTTATAGGTTTAGGATTTGGAGATGAAGGAAAAGGAATTACAACAGATTTTCTGGCGAAACAAAATCCTGAATCTATAGTTATTCGGTTTTCAGGAGGACAACAAGCGGCGCATACCGTAATGATTGATGATAAAAAACACGTTCATTCGAGTTTTGCGAGCGGAGCGCTTCGCGGTTTGCCTTCTTATTATAGTGAACATTGCACGATTCATCCTGTTTTTCTATTCAATGAACAAGAAGAATTAAAGGAAAAAGGTGGAAATATTGAACTTCATATTCATCCTTTAGCAAAAGTTACAACACCTTTTGATGTTTGGCAAAACAGAAATAACGTTAGAAATTTAGATCACGGAACTTGTGGAAAAGGAGTTGGAGCCACCATGAAGCGTAATGAAGGTCCCTACAAATTATTCGCAATAGATTTGATTGCACCGAGACAAATGCTTTTAGAAAAGTTAGAAAAGATAGCCTATTATTATGGTTTTCTAAATGAAAGTGAAATCGATGAAGAAGTAAACCATTACCTCGAAGTTATTGATAAAATGCAGTGGAATATCAATGATTATAGTTTTTTAGAAAAGTATCCTAATCTTATTTTTGAAGGAAGCCAGGGTGTTTTACTCGATATGGATCACGGCGTTTTTCCGAATGTAACGTATGCGAATACAACCTCAAAGAATGCATTTGAAATCTGTAAAAAATTAGAAATTACAGCTATCGAAATGTATTATGTGACCAGAAGTTATTCAACCCGACACGGAAGCGGCTGGATGAGTAATGAAAGAGAATTAAAATTAAAAAATAACGAAGAAGAAACCTGTGTTTACAATGATTTTCAAAGAGAATTTCGAACAGGCGATTTAGATTATAATCTTTTAAATTACAGCTTAAAATTAGATGCCGCTTATAGTCTGAATGCGAAAAGAAATCTGGTTGTAACTTGTATGGATCAGATTGAAATTGATTACGAATTTGAAAAACTAACAACTGAGTTTACAGAAATCTACGGATCATTTTCACCCGATTCTAAAGATTTTAAACAAATAACTTCTTTGTTTCAATAAAGGAAAAAAATGAGATACAATATAGAAAATATAGCTCCGGAAAGTAAGTTTTTATTTTTCTGGGGACATCAGCCAAGCAAAGACGGAACGATAACCAAAACTTGTTTTAGCCAATGGTGGTTAAGCTCTTTTCAAGTCGATAAAGTCATTTATAAAACGGCAGAACACTGGATGATGGCCAAAAAAGCCGAATTGTTTAATGACAATGAAGTTTTAGCAAAAATCATTAAAGCCAATTCTCCAGCCGAAGTGAAAAAGTTAGGTCGTGAGGTCAAAAATTACGATGATAAACTTTGGTTATCGAATCGATACGAAATCGTGAAACAAGGGAATTATCATAAATTCAATCAGAATAAAGACTTAAAAACGTTTTTATTAAATACCAAAGATAGAGTTATAGTTGAAGCAAGTCCAGTTGACCCAATTTGGGGAATTGGTATGGCGAGTGATCATAAAGATGTTTTGAATCCGGAGAAATGGAGGGGGTTGAATCTTTTGGGTTTTGCTTTGATGGAAGTTAGGGATGAATTGAAATAAATTTGAGTTATGGAAACAACAAGATTATATCGTCCGGTAGGATTGAAAGAAATGGAGTTAATTGCGGAGACGGATTATAAATTATTTCCTCCGAGATTAGAGTGGCAACCTATTTTTTATCCGGTAACGAACCAAGCATACGCTGAGCAGATTGCTTTTGAATGGAATACTGTTGATGAATTTTCAGGATTTATTGGAATCGTTACTGCTTTTGAAGTTAAAACTGCTTTTCTTGAAAAATACGAAGTTCAAAATGTTGGAGACAAAAACCACAATGAACTTTGGATTCCATCTGAAGATTTAGCTGCTTTTAATGCTAATATAGTTGAAGGAATAGAAGTAGTAAATGTACATTTTACAGATCGTTCTTTTGTAACTGAAAATAGCGAACTGAGAGACAAATTAAATAGTTTTAAAAAGTGATTGTAGAACTTCTCAAAGCCGACATAACAGAAATTCAAGTTGATGCAATTGTCAATGCTGCCAATACTTCTTTGTTAGGAGGCGGTGGAGTTGATGGTGCTATTCATAGAAAAGGAGGAAAAGCTATTTTAGACGAATGTATCCAAATTCGAAACAGACAAGGAGGATGTAACGTTGGAGAAGCTGTAATTACAACGGCTGGTAATTTGCCTGCGAAATATGTGATTCATACCGTTGGTCCGGTTTGGAATGGCGATAAAAATGAAAAATCTAAATTGCTGTCAGCTTGTTATCAAAATAGTTTAAAATTAGCTGTTCAGAATAAGATCAAAACGATTGCTTTTCCTGGTATTAGCACAGGAATTTATAGATTTCCAAAAGATAAAGCGGCAGAAATTGCAGTAAATATTGTGAAGCATTTTGATGAAATTTCAGAAATAGATAAAGTAATATTTGTTTGTTTTGATGATGAGAGTTATGAGGTTTATAATGATTTATTGGAACGTAAATAAATTAAAAACAAAATCAGATTATAAAGATTAAATCTGATCTAATTAAAATAAAACAACACAATGAAGCTATTGTGTACAAAATAAAATGAAAATAGAATTAAAAAAATATGATGAGCAAATAAAAGAATGGCCAAAATCAGGCTATCATATTATGGCTCAATATGACGATGAAGAAATAATTGTTTACCAATCATATCGAAAAGATATTGGTGAATTTGCTGCAAAAAATCAGTTTTTTGGAGGAGAATTTAGCCTTACCAGAATGACTTGGATAAAACCAAATTTCCTTTGGATGATGTATAGAAACGGATGGGGAACGAAAGAAGGACAAGAAGTTGTGCTGGCTATTCATCTTAAAATCTCAGCATTCAACGAATATTTGCAAAATGCAGTTTATTCATCTTATGATGTGTCACTCGGAATGAGCCAGGAAGAATGGCAAACCCAAGTAAAAACATCATCAGTGAGATTGCAATGGGATCCAGATCATGATCCTTACGGAAATAAATTAGAAAGAAGAGCGATTCAGATTGGTTTAAGAGATGATTTTATAAACTCTTTTGCGAAAGAAGATATAGTGCTAATTGAAGATATTTCAGATTTTGTAAAAGAGCAATATTTTTTTGTTCAGAATAAAGAATTAGAAAATCTGATAGTTCCTGCCGAAAAACCATTCCTTTTTAAGGATAAAGAACTGAATAAGAAACTTAAAATCTCTGGAAATCATGAATGAAAAAGCAGCAAAAAGCGTAAGCAAGTTCCTGAGCTTGGTTCTCAGACATTCGCCAGAAACTATCGAATTAAAATTAGACGAAAATGGTTGGGCAGATGTTGATGAATTAATTTTAAAATGTAATAACAGAGGAAGTCAAAATCAAATGACTGCAGAACTTCTGGATTACGTGGTAGAAAATAATGATAAAAAACGTTTTACTTTTAACGAGGATAGAACTAAAATCAGAGCAAGTCAGGGACATTCGATTTCGGTTGAATTAGATTTGAAGGAAGCTGAACCTTCGGAGTTTTTATATCACGGAACAGTTGAAAAGTTTTTAGAAAGCATTAAAAAAGAAGGACTCCAAAAAATGAGTCGTCAGCATGTGCATCTTTCTAAAGATAAAGAAACTGCAATAAAAGTAGGTGGAAGAAGGGGAGTCCCTCAAATTCTAACCATCAAAAGCAGAGAAATGTTTAAAGATGGATTTAAGTTTTATTTGTCAGAGAATAATGTTTGGCTGACAGATGAGGTTCCGGCGAAATATATCGAATTTAAATGATGAAAAGAACTTTAGTTATTGGAGATATTCATGGCGGTTTAAAAGCATTGATTCAATTGTTGAAACGAACAGAAATTTCTGAAAATGACAGACTTGTTTTCTTGGGAGATTATGTTGATGGCTGGAGCGAATCCCGACAAGTTATTGATTTTCTTATTGAATTATCTCAAAAACAAGAATGCATTTTTATAAGAGGAAATCATGACGTTTGGTGCCAAGAATGGTTGAAGAACGATGTTATAAATGATATTTGGTTTTTGCATGGAGGAAAATCTACGATAGAAAGTTATTCTAACATTGATCCGGTAGAAAAAGAGAAGCACCTTGATTTTTTTGCGAATATGAAAGATTATTTTGTAGATGAGCATAATAATTTGTTTATTCACGCTGGTTTTTCATCGATGCATGGTCCGGAAAAAGAACATTATGCTAGCAATTTTTCTTGGGACAGAACCCTTTGGGAAATGGCTTTAACAATGGATAAAAGAATTAAAAAAAATTCACTTTCGTATCCGAAGAGATTATTGCTATATAATGAAATTTACATTGGTCATACACCAACACTTCATTATAATATCGATATTCCAATGCAAGGTTGTAATGTCTGGAATATAGATACTGGTGCAGGTTTTTACGGAAAATTAACTTGTATTAATGTTGAAACAAAAACATTTTGGCAAAGTGATGTTGTACAGACATTTTATCCAACTGAAAAAGGAAGAAATAAATAATTTATAAATTAATGAATAAAAGCCTATGAACCCATTACTATTAACCGACGGTTACAAAGTTGACCACAGACGACAATACCCGGACAAAACTACTTTAGTATATTCTAACTGGACACCAAGAAAATCAAGAATTGAAGGTCTTGATGAGGTTGTGTTTTTCGGATTGCAATATTTCATTAAAAAATATATAATTCATGATTTTGATGCTGATTTTTTCAAACAGCCAAAAGAAGAAGTAGTAAAAAAATATGCTCGCCGAATCAATAATTATTTAGGAGAAAATCAAGTTGGAACAAAACATATCGAAGATTTACACGATTTAGGATATATTCCGATGGTTTTTAAAGCTTTGCCGGAAGGAGCAAGTGTTCCTTTGAGAGTTCCAATGTTTACCATGTATAATACGATTCCAGAATTTTTCTGGTTGACAAATTATTTTGAAACATTACTTTCTGCTGTAGTTTGGTTGCCTTGTAACTCTGCTACAATTGCAAAAGAATATAGAAAAGTATTAGACAAATATGCTGATGAAACTTCATCTGTACCAGAATTTGTAGATTGGCAGGCGCATGATTTCTCTATGAGAGGAATGGGCGGAATCGAAGCGGCGATAACTTCTGCTGCAGGACATTTATTAAGTTTTACAGGTTCTGATACGATTCCGGTAATTGATTTCTTCGAAGATTATTACAACGCAAATTCTGACAAGGAATTAATCGCAGGTTCAGTTGCTGCAACGGAGCATTCTGTAATGTGTATGGGAACGACTGAAGGCGAATATGAAACTTTCAAAAGATTAATTACAGAAGTATATCCAAAAGGAATTGTTTCTATCGTTTCTGATACTTGGGATTTGTGGAAAGTTCTAACGGACTATTTGCCTCGTTTAAAAGAAGAAATTGTAGGCAGAGAAGGCAAAGTAGTAATTCGTCCTGATAGTGGTGATCCGGTTGACATTATCTGCGGAAATCCAAACGGAAAAACAGAACAGGAAAAGAAAGGTGTTATTGAGCTGCTTTGGGATGTTTTTGGAGGATCAGTTAATGCAAAAGGATATAAAGAGCTTGTGCCTCAAATTGGAGCCATTTACGGCGATAGTATTACGGTAGCAAGAGCAACTCAAATTTGCGAAAGACTAAAAGAAAAAGGATTTGCTTCTACAAATGTTGTTTTAGGAATTGGTTCGTTTACATATCAATACAATACCAGAGATACTTTTGGTTTTGCCATGAAAGCAACTTACGGTGAAGTTGATGGTGAAGGAAGAGCTATTTTTAAAGATCCAATTACAGATGACGGAACTAAAAAATCTGCGAAAGGATTAATGAAAATTGATTTAGTTGATGGTGTATATCATTTAACCGATAATGTTTCATGGGAAGAAGAAAAACAAGGTGAATTGAAAGAAGTTTTCAGAGACGGAAAACTTGTCGTAGATCAATCATTAAATGATATCAGATCCCGAGTTAAAAGTCAAATAAGCATTACGCTATAAAACTTAAAAGCCTGAATTTTAAATTCAGGCTTTTTTTATACTAGCTTGTCATTTCGAGGAACGAGAAATCACATAAAGTGAAGACACACAGTGCGTCGCTCTCTGGATGTGATTTCTCGTTCCTCGAATGACAAAATTGCGTTTTATTTCTTGTAAAAATTATTGTGATCAATATATTCCCAAACTTTTGAAGGCAATAAAGGCTGGATATTTTTGCCTTCTTTAATGCTATTTCGAATAAAAGTAGAAGAAATCTCTACAATTGGCGCATCAATAATATGAACTCTTGGATGTGATTTTAATTCGATGTTTTCCTCTTCTTCAGAAATGCGAGGATACACATAAACATCATAATGATCTAAAATTACTTCGTAGTTTTTCCATTTATGAAGCGTTTTCAAATTGTCTTCTCCCATAATTAAAGAGAAATCATGCGTTGGATATTTCTCGTGCAAATGAACCAAAGTATTTACGGTATAATTAGGCTGAGGTAATTTGAACTCAATATCCGAAGGTTTAATTTTTGGATAATCCTCAGTAGCCAAAAAAACCATTTCCAAACGTTGATGGTCGTCCAGTAAAGTAGCTTTCTTTTTTAACGGATTGTGAGGCGTAACCACCATCCAAACTTGATCTAAGTCAGCAAACTCTGCCATGTGATTGGCAATGATTAAATGCCCGACATGAATGGGATTATACGTTCCGAAATAAAGACCTATTTTCATTTATTTTGATTAAAAGATTAAAAAATTAAAGGATTTAAAGATGGAAATAATAATTTTTCAATATTTAAATCCTTCAATTTTTCAATTTCTACTTGTTTACAAAATCCTTCACCAATTGATAAGCTTCTTCTTTAGCTGTATCTAAATCGTAATTTTTAATAATTGTATCAAATTGAGGAGCAGTTGCTAATTCAACCGAAGCTTTTGCAATTCGCATATTGATTTTATCGTCAGTTTCGGTAGAACGTTCTTTTAAGCGACGTTTTAATTCATCAACACTTGGAGGTTTTACGAAAACGGCTAAAGTTTGATCGGGAAATTTATGTTTAATACGTAATCCGCCCGCAACATCAATATCAAAAATCACATTTTTTCCTAAAGCCCAAATACGTTCAATTTCGGCTTTTAAAGTACCGTAAAAATTATCACGATAGACTTCTTCCCATTCCAGGAAATCTTCGGCTTTAATGTGTTTTTTGAATTCTTCTAACGAAATAAAATAATAATCTTTTCCGTGTTCTTCTTCTCCACGTGGGTCGCGAGAAGCCGCTGAGATCGAAAATTCTAAATTTAAATCTTCTTTCCCAAGTAAATGTCTTACTATAGTTGTTTTTCCTGATCCCGAAGGTGCCGAGAAAACAATTAATTTTCCTTTGTTCATTAATGTATGCTTTAGGCTTTAAGCAATATGCTTTAAACTTTTTATTTATGCTTTAAGCTTCTGTTTCGTTTTGTTTTTTTGCTTATAGCCTATAGCTTAAAGCTTACTGCTTTTTAAAGCACATTCAAAACCTGTTCTTTAATCTTCTCTAATTCATCTTTCATCATCACAACCAGCTTTTGCATTTGTGCATGATTCGATTTTGATCCCATTGTATTGATCTCACGACCCATTTCCTGAGTAATAAAACCAAGTTTTCTACCATTAGCTTCGGTCCCTTTTATAGTTTCTAAGAAATAATCTAAGTGATTTGTTAAACGAACTTTTTCCTCGGTAATATCCAGTTTTTCTAAGTAATAGATCAATTCCTGTTCGAAACGATTTTCATCAACATTTACCTGCAATTCTGCAATAGCAGTCTGCAAACGATCTTTGATCGCCTGAACGCGTTCCGGATCAAGAGCCAGAGCATCGTTCATATATTGACGGATATTTCCAATTCTAAGATTGAACTCTTTTTCAAGAGATTCTCCTTCGTCTCTTCTAAAATTTAAGATATTTTGAAGCGCTTCTTCAATGATAACCTGAATTTGCTCCCAGTCGTTTTCATCAATTTCTTCACGTTCTGTTTTTAATGTATCCGGCATACGAATCGCCATTTTCATTAATTCAGTTTCATCTGCAGCAGGATATACTTCTCTCAATTGAGCAATATAATTTTTTACAACAGGAACATTTACTTTAGTCGAAGTTTGTTCAGCAGTACTTTCAATGTAAATTGCAAAATCAATTTTTCCTCTTTCAAGTTTTGTAGAAATTTGAGTTCTTAAACCTAATTCCATTTCGCGGTAAAGCGACGGCATTCTTACGTTTAAATCTAAACCTTTACTATTTAAGGATTTTACTTCGACGGTAATTTTTTTTGTAGGCAATTGCAAAGAAGCTTTGCCAAACCCTGTCATAGATTGTATCATATAATTGAGTATAAAGGCGCAAAGATAATTAAAAGTTTGCAGTGTTGGGTTGTAAATCAGTAATCTGTTAAAAGCAACATGACTTAAAGGTTTTTTGCCACGAATTGCACAAATTTACACAAATTTCAAGGGCGTAAATTTTAAGATTATTTAAATAAAAATTCGTGCAGATTCGTGCAATTCGTGGCAAACTTTTTTCTTTACTTTTAAGATAAAGCTTTCATTACCTGCAAAATATTTTGTTGGCTGTTGCCGATATAAATTTGATTGTCAATAATAAAGACAGGACGACTTATAAAAGTATAATGTTCTAAGATATATTTTTTAAAATCAGCTTCAGTTAAAGACTTGTTTTTCAAATCCATCGATTTGTATAATTGTGCTTTTTTACTGAACAACGCTTCGTAACTTCCTGAAAGTTTATACATTTCTTCCAATTCGGCCTCAGTAATTGGGTTTTGCTTAATATCATGAAAAACCAAATTATTGTCTTTTGGTAAACCTTTGATTATTTTTCGACAAGTATCGCAAGAAGCTAAGTAATATATTTTGTTCATGATTTTTGTTTTAATTGACTACAAAGAAAATTCATTTGAAAGCAAAAATGTCTAATTTTATAAAAAAAATAGCAATATGAGTTCAGTTTTTAAAGTACAAAAAACCATTAGAGAAATTTTCCTGAAGATTTTGGATAATCATTCATTAGAGCAATTGAATAAAATTCCTGAAGGATTCAAAAATAATGTGATCTGGAATGTGGCACATTGCATATCCTCACAACAAGTTTTAGTATATAAATTATCGGGTTTGCCAACATTAGTTTCTGATGAATTTATTGATAAATACAAAAAAGGCACTAAACCTGAAGCAGATGTTTCACAAGCAGAATTAGATGAGATTAAAAGATTGCTTTTTGCAACCTTAGAGCAAACTGAAAAAGATTATGCGGAGAATGTTTTCAATCATTACACCTTCTATAAAACAAGTATGGGATTTGATCTCGAAAATGTTCAGGATGCATTAGACTTCGTTAGTTATCACGAAGGAATTCATACCGGAATCATAATGAGTCTGCAAAAGTTCATTTAATAAAAAAGTCCCGCTATTAACGGGACTTTTTTTATTCTATTATTCTTTCTATTGTCACTTTCATAGCGCCTGCACCTTTGCTTTTGGTTATTTCCATAAAAGCTCTTTTTGAAAGGTCTAATTCGCGTGTTTTTACAAATGGACCACGATCTGTAATTTTTACAATTACAAATTTTCCGTTTGCTTCATTAGTTACCTTTATTCGGGTACCAAACGGAAGCTTTTTATGTGCGGCGGTATATTTGTTGTTGTCGAACCTGCTTCCGTTTGCTGTTTTTCTTCCTGTAAATTTATCAGCATAATAGGATGCGTGTGCATTTTTTTTGTAAGCTTTTAGTTTTAATCCATTATCAGTAAATATAGAATCAGAATTCATAGGTGGTACTGATAATTTACCAATTTTTACAGTGTCCTGAATAATTTTTGGAGTTTCTACTGCTTGTTTGTTCTGACTCATGATTGGAGTAAAACAACCTAAAAATGTAATTGCAAATAGAGAGAGGGTAATGTTTTTTTTAATTCTCATGGGTTATTGTTTTCAGACTTGGGGAGTGTGTTCAAATAATATGCCGAGATAAAAAAAGCCCTGTTGCAGGGCTTTAGTTGCTGGTTCTTAAAACCAGAGATTCCATGGGATCCTACTTAAAATAAGTAATAATCCTAAACCGTAAAAAATAGCAAATGTTCTAAATTTTGCTTCGCTGTTAATTAGTTTTTTATGTTTAGACCATCCAATTGTGATTAGGATGATTGCTATAATATTAATTAATGGGTGTTCTAATGAAGTTAATCTAAGTTCTGCATTAGACATTTGTCCGAAAGCTGCTTTTCCTAACGGAGATACAAAATAAAGGATTAAGCCAATCAGTAATTGAGTATGTGTTCCGATCAAAGCAAAAAGGGCAATTTTGCGATCCTTAGCTGTAAAATCTTTTTTTGATGTTAAACCAACAATCGAATTTACGACTGCAATTAGTAAAAGTACTAAAGCTAAATAAGCCCAGCCAGAATGAAATTTTTGTAGAAAATAATACATAAACTGTTTTTTTGTGTAAAACAAATATAGCAAAAAAGGGTATAAAAAAACGGCATCGAACTTAAAAGTCAATGCCGTTTATATTATTTATTTTGGTTCTTATTTATTATTAAATAATAAATTAGTTTCCAAATATGTATCTAAGTGTAAACTGCGCTTGCCAAACATCTGATGTTGAAGAGTTTTTTTGGAAAGTATCTTTAATCAAATATCTGTTTCCATTAGGATCAGTTTGTGTAGCAAGGGTATAAACAGGAACGTTACCAGCTGTTGTAGATGAGTAAGCTAAAACACTAGGATTTGTTGCTCTTTGTGAAATTCCCCAATCTTTATTGATCATGTTTGTAAAGTTTAAGATATCAGCTCTAAATTGGAAACTGTTCTTTTTACCACCTATTTTGATATATATATCTTGAGTAATAGATAAATCTAATCTGTGTAGCATTGGTAAAGTAGACTCATTTCTTTGAGCATATTGGCCTCTTCTTGTACGTAGGTAACTATCTTGATTGATATAAGCATCAAATGCAGCTCTTTGCTCATCTTGCGAGTAAATTTTTGTAGTTGCAACTCCAGCAACAGTACTAACTACAGTAAGAGGAGCGAAAGTAAGTTCATTTGCACTGTTTGGTACATAAAGTAAATCATTACCACTAATTCTGTCTCCATTCATATCACCACTATAAGTGTAAGTAAATGGACTAGCTTGCTCTCCAATATAACCTAAGTTAATAGAAGTTGCACCTCCAAGACCTTTACCGTATTCAATTCTGTAACCAATAACTCCAACTAAACGATTTGGTGTATTGTTGTTTGAGTTAGAAACATCTAAATCATTATTTCCATTTACAGATCTTGCACCTGTCCATGAACCTGAAGCAACTGATCCAGGAGACATTAAGTCTGTAGCATTAGAATGAGTGTATGCGAATGATCCCCAAAGTCCTTTTTGGTAAGGATATTCTAATTTAAATGTTGTAGAGTAAAAATATCCTTCATCAGAGTTCGCTAAAACGATACCATTTGCAACATTATCATTTACACGTGTTCCGGCATCATTACGAGAATATCTTGGTCTGTTGTCAGCACCACTAAATGTTCCAACCGGAGCATCAAAGTTAGCATTGTAATAGTTGATTGCATTGATATTCTTTTGAAGTATTCCTTCAACTGTACCTGTAAATCCAAAAAGAAGTTTTTGGTCAACAGCCATTGTAGTTTTCCAAACCTGAGGAGATTTGAAATTTTTCTTATTAAATGACAAGTCATAAGTTGATGGAGCTGTAGGTGTAGTTGGAGTAAAATATTGTGCTGGATTTGCTGTAAAACCATATCCTTTTGTATATACATCAGTACCACTAACATCTACGACACCAGTAAGAACACCGTTGTTTCCAATTTGGTTTGATAAATATACACCTGGAGATCTACCAGTAAATACTCCTGAACCTCCTCGAACAATTGTTGAAGCATCACCATTTAAGTCAAGGTTGAAACCAACTCTAGGTTCGAATAAGATTGCTGCATCCGGCATTGTACCAGTGTTAAATTTTTCGCCATTAGCAAAAGTCATAGCAGTAACTGTTGGGTTTTCTAATGCTGTATCGGCATACCATATTCTTGAAGCTCTTAAACCAACAGTTAATTTAAATTTGTCGCTCAATTTCATTTCATCCTGAGCATATAAATCTAATTTGTTAGATTTTAGTATTTGCATCGGTTCAGCACCTCCAGGTAAAGCAGAATATTTAAATTGAACTTTATTAGGCATAGTACTAATTGTAGTTGATGGAGCACCACCATTTGCTACAGACTCATTTGCAGCAGCATAAAAATCAGCTAAAGAGTTAAAAACGTAAACTCCGTTTGATCCTGAAAAGAATAAGTTACTAGATTTGAAATATTCAAAATTCGCACCAAATACTAAAGAGTGTTTTCCAATAGTTTTAGTCAAATTATCTGTAAAGTGTAGTGTTGAGTAAGAAAGCTTGTTTCCTTGAGTAAAAGGATCTAAACCAACTGAAATATAGGTAGCAGCACCTTGCTTAATATCAATTGTTGGGAATAAACCACCACCAATTAAACCTCTGTCTTCAATTTGTTTGTCATAACCTCCAATGAAGTTATTGTACCAAGAATTACTTAATTTACTATTCAATTCTAATACAATAGATCTTGTATTATCTAAAATTGTATATCCACTATTTTGGAAAGACATTGCTAATCCACTATTTGTTCTGTTACCAAAACCTAATGAGTTTGAATTAGAAGTTAACTGATCTGAAGATGAATTATGGAATACATAACGAGCAGTAAGTTTATGATTGTCATTGATATTCCAGTCAATTCTTGTTAAGAATTTTTTTGATTCTTTTGAAGAGTCATAATTTTCCCATGGACCTGTAGTGTAACCAAATTTGTCTTTCATGAAGTTAGAAAGAGTCTGCATTTCAGTATACGTTGGAAGAGAAACCTGACCACTTGGTTGTGGAGAACCTGTAGATGTAAAGTTTGTAGCAGGGCTTGTATTATCAATAGTTTCAAAATTCCCGAAAAAGAATAATTTATCTTTGATAATTGGCGCTCCAATACGAGCTCCCCATATTTTTTCTTCGAATTTACCTGGTGTAATTGTTACATCTCCAGCATGAGTACCAATAAAGTCTTTTTTATTACTTCTTGTAGAAGTATAAACAGATCCTTCGATTTCGTTTGTTCCACTTCTTGTTACCGCATTAATTCCTGATCCTAAGAATCCAGATTGACGGATATCATAAGGAGCAATATTTACTTGTAACTGCTCAATTGCATCTAATGAAATTGCAGTAGAACCAGTTCTACCTCCTGCTTGTGAATCTGATCCAAGACCAAATCCATTGTTGAATACAGAACCGTCAATTGTAAAGTTGTTTAATCTTGAATCCTGACCACCAAATGTTCCGTTTGCACCAGCATTTGCATTATATTTAGTAACAGAGTTAATTGAACGAGCTCCTAATACCGGAACAGCAGCTATTTCTCTATTTGAAAACTGTTGTGAAGCACCAGTTCTTCCTTTATTAAAATTTCCTTTTGATTTTGTTGAAACTACAACTTCCTGAAGAGCATTTGGTTCTTCATCAATTGTAATATTTACAGTTAGGTTATTACCTAAACCAACGTTAATATCTGTAATTTCTGTTGTTTTATAACCAATGTAAGTTACTTTAACTGTATATGGACCTCCTGGTCTAAGACCTTGTGCGGCATACCCACCATCAAAATCAGATGTAGAGAAGTATTTTGTTCCTGTTGGTTTGTGAACAATTTCTACTGTTGCACCAGGAAGCACTTCCCCTTTGTTTGATCTAACAGTTCCTGACATGGCCGAACTCGTGACCTGAGCATGACCTAAGGCTGATAGAAAAATAATTAAAATAAAAATAATTTTTTTCATTTTTGTTGTTTATTTAGTTTACTTGTTTTTGGCAAAATTATAACAATTAAATCGGATAATGTTATCAAAATGTTAAGAAAAAACAGTTTTGCTTAATCCGTTGCGCATTAAAATGATTTATTCTTTTTCTATTATGAGAAATAACTTTTTTTTGAATTTAAGGCTCTGTTTTTTGTTAAAATCATAATAATTACAATCATTATGTAGCTTTAAACTTTCAAAAATGATTTTTTTTTGGGTTAAAATGGCCTATTTATATGAAAAAACGCCTTAATTTTGGTTAAATTAAGGCGTCTCAGTTTATTATGTATTTATTAAGTTACTTATTCCTTAAAAAATGATTCAATAAAAACGAAGTTGAACTATCGTGATTCTTAACAGTTTTAGTATTTATTTCTTCTAAAATAGAATTGGCTAATTGTTTTCCTAATTCAACTCCCCATTGATCATAACTGAAAATATTCCAGATAATTCCCTGAACAAAGATTTTATGTTCGTATAAAGCAATTAGTGAACCTAAAGATTTAGGTGTTAATTTCTGAATCAGAATGGTGTTCGTCGGTTTGTTTCCGGTGAAAACCTTAAAAGGTAATAAATAAGAAGCTTTTTCTGCTGCAAGGCCTTGTTTGTCAAATTCAGCCTGAACTTGTGATGCCGTTTTTCCGTTCATTAAAGCTTCGGTTTGTGCAAAAAAGTTCGACATTAATTTGTCGTGATGATCTTCGTTACCATATAATGGTTTTACGAATCCGATAAAATCGGTTGGGATTAATTTTGTTCCCTGGTGAATCAATTGAAAAAAGGCATGTTGAGAATTTGTTCCCGGTTCTCCCCAAATAATAGTTCCTGTTTGGTAGTTTACAGGTTTTCCGTCACGGCCAACACTTTTTCCGTTACTTTCCATAGTTGCTTGTTGCAAATAAGGAGCCAATTTTTGTAAATATTGTGTGTACGGAATCAAAGCTTCGCTCTCAGCTCCAAAGAAATTATTATACCAAATGCTTAATAAGGCTAAAGTTACAGGAATGTTTTTATCAAAATCGGCCGTTTTAAAATGCTCATCCATTTCGTTTGCTCCGCTCAATAATTCATTGTAATTATCAAAGCCAATTGCTAAACTAATGCTTAAACCAACAGCACTCCATAAAGAAAATCTTCCTCCAACCCAATCCCACATCGGGAAAACATTGTCTGGATTAATTCCGAATTCAGTTACTTTTTGAATATTAGTAGAAACAGCAACAAAATGTTTTGCAATATCTTGCTGAGTTGCGGATTTTAAAAACCATTCTTTTATAGTTTCAGAATTCGTTAAAGTTTCCTGAGTTGTAAACGTTTTAGAAACGATTAAGAACAACGTTGTTTCAGGATTCAATTTTTTAATAACCTCGTTTACGTGATCGCCGTCAACATTCGAAACAAAATGAACATTTAAGTGATTTTTGTAAAACTGTAAAGCTTCAACAGCCATAACTGGTCCAAGATCAGATCCTCCAATTCCAATATTTACAATATCAGTAAACGCTTTTCCGGTAAAACCTTTTCTTGCTCCCGAAACAACTTCGTTTGTAAAGTTTTTAATTTTATTTTTTACTTCATAAACTTCCGGAATTACATTTTCTCCGTCAACGTTTATTACTGCAGATTGCGGTGCGCGCAAAGCAGTATGCAAAACAGCACGATTTTCTGTTTGATTAATAATTTCTCCACCAAAATAATCAGCGATTGCATTTTTTAATCCAATAGAATTTGCCAATTCCAGCAAAAGCGAAATAGTTTCCTGACTGATATTGTTTTTAGAATAATCTACCAGAAAATCATTCCATTGTAAATTGAATTTTTCAACACGGGCATTATCTTGTTGAAACAATTCTTGTATCGTAGTGTTTTGAATTGCGTTATAGTGATTTTGCAGATTTTTCCACGCCTCAGTCCCAGTTGGGTTTGTTGTGTTTAAAGCCATTTTTAGTTTTATTGAAAGTTTGTTTATTGAAACACAAAAATACTGAAATAACTTTTAATAGCTCAAAGGTTCATAATTATATAACAATTAGTTGCGAAAACGTTTTATGAATTTTCATCACAATTTTTTCCAGACAACTTCTGCCGTAACCGATTTTCCTCCTTGTGTAGTATTGGTTACAACATATTTTAGTTCATTATTCATATAAGTATAAAATCTATTTTGTTCTGTGTTTTCCCAATTTGGAAAAGAAGCGGTTTCTATTTTAAAAGTAATTGTCTTGCTGGTTTCATCAATTTTAAATTTTCCAAAATGCGAATTAGAACCTTGTACAATTGCAGCATTTTCTTCAGGAGTACATTTATTTTTATCACCCGAAACTATTTTAGCTCTTTCATTTTTATAAATCTGAATCGCATAATTTCCTTTTTCATCAAAAAACAAACTACCTTTTGGGTTTGTTCCGTAAGGAAATGTTTTTGTTCCGTCAGAGTCTGTGTTTTCAACAGAAACCAAGGTCCATAATCCTTTTATTTTAGTTGATATTAGTTTATCTGATTTTTGTGCAACAGCAAAAGTTGTAATAAGCAATGCTATCAAAAGTGTTTTTAGATTTTTCATTTTAAGAAGTTTAATAGTTTACTTTAATAGTTTCTCCATTGATAGAAGTTTCGACACTTTTTAAATAAGCGTTAACCAAATCATTTACCGGAATGTCTGCAACTTTTCCCGGACTAATTGCGTTTATCCGAATTCCTCTTTCTAATTCAAGTGAAGCTGCCAGAACAAAACTGTGAATTCCGCCATTTACAATTGCTTTGCTAATATTGTTTTTCACCGGTTTATCAGCCATTTTTCCTGATGTTAAAGTAAATGAACCATTATCATTTAAATATTTGTGACCAATTAAAACCAGATTAACTTGTCCTAATAATTTGTTTTTAATACCAATATTTAATTTTTCTTCGTCAAGCGAAAGTAAATCTCCCGTGTAACAATCGCCCGCAACACATATACACGCATCGATGTTTTTAATTTCTTTAAATAATTTTTCGATAGAATTGATGTCCGATAAATCGATTCGGAAATCGCCACTGTTTCTTCCAGCCGAAATAATTTCATGATTTTTAGCGAATTCAGGTTTTAGTATTTTACCAATTTCGCCGTTTCCTCCAATTAATAGTATTTTCATTTTGTATTTTTTTAATTTGTTATTGATACAAAATTAGAGTCTTAACCCTCGTTGAAAATTGTACTAATTGGTACTAAAATTGTATTTTAGCAGGATGACAGGCAAAAACTTATATCTTCCTTTTGAAGTTGATTTTAAAGAGTTGGAACAGTTTCCGAAAACAATTCGAAAGAACAATTTTTTTGAATTAATATATGTTGTTGACGGAACCGGAATTCAGATTATTAACGACAATACATTTCAATATCAAAAAGGAAATTTGTTTCTTATTACGCCGCAAGACGTTTATTCGTTTGAAATTTTAACGCCAACGAAATTCTTCTTTCTTCGTTTTAATGAATATTATATCAAAACAAATTCTCAAAACGGACAAATGGAAACGGTTCTTCGAATGGAATATATTCTGCAAAATGCAAGTCATCGTCCGGGATGTATATTGAAAAACCATATCGATAAACCTTTAATAGCGTCGCTTATTGAAAGTATAATAAACGAACAAACGAATCAGCAAATTTATCATCAGAAGGTTACGGAACAAATCGTAAATACAATAATTACGGTTGTTGCCCGAAATATAGCTTTAAAATTACCCAAGAATATTAAGGAAACTACAGGAGAAATGGTGCTGGAAATATTGCATTATATCCAGGAAAACATTTATGATCCGAAACAATTAAAGGCTGAAATAATAAGTGAACATTTCAATATTTCACTTCATTATTTGGGGAAGTATTTTAAAAAACAAACCGGCGAAACGTTACAAGAATATATCTCGAATTATAAATTAAGATTAATCGAAGCCAGACTTTTAAATAGTGATATGCGTATTAATGAAATTGCAGATGAACTTCATTTTTCAGATGAAAGTCATCTCAATAAAGTTTTTAGAAAGCATAGAGGAATGAATCCTTCTGAGTTTAGGAAAAAGCGCAGTAACTAATTTTTTAGAATTGTTTATTCCCAAATTTTCCACCAGGGTTTTTTCGCTTCGGTTGTTTTTCCTAATTGATTAACTTCTATTCTTTTCAGAGATTCCAGTTTTATTTTAGAATCGTCAAAAAACATTTCGCCATTTTCACTCATTCCAATTGGCGCTTTTGTTCTTTCTTTCCAATCTTCCGTTTGCAGTTCGGGAATTAAAGCCAAGTCGATTTTTTCGTGAAAGCGTTTTTGTGCTTTTTTTATTATTTCTTCTTCAATATTAGAAGTTGAATTTTTAAAAAGCGGAATTGAATTCTCTGGAATATGAAGCAGAAAAACCTGTGTTTTGTTTTCGTTGTTTTGAATGTCTAAAACTTTGAAAAAAATATCTGAAGATAAAAGATAATGTCCGGTCTTTACCGAATCAGGATTGAAAAGCGATAAATCTCTCCCGTCTGAACTTGCAATTAAATATCTCAAATTGCCCGAAAGTCCACCACCGATATAAGACATATCCGTAAAACCTCTTTCTTTAATTATTTGACCAACTTTATAATTTAAAATCAGGTTTTGAGGCAACGTCGTATCTCTGTAAAATAATTTTAAATCAGAAAAAGTGTCATTAAAAATAGTTTCAATTCTTGAATTTTCCATATTTGTTTCGTTTGATAAAAATTAGATTATCTATAAAAACTTTTTGAAAATGAATTACAAATTACCAATACTATCCAATTCTCTTTTCAAAGGTTCCATTTGTTTTAAGAAACGGGTTTTATCATTTCCGGTTAAAGATTCTCCCGTTGGAAGATTTAATCGAAGCGCATCAACCTGAACGCCATTTTTCCAGAAACGATAACAAACGTGTGGTCCCGAAGCAAGTCCGGTACTTCCGACTAAACCAATTTTTTGCCCTTGAGTTACACGTTGTCCGCGTTTTACCAAAATTCTCGACATGTGTAAATATTGAGTAGAGTAGGTTCCGTTGTGTTTTACTTTTACAAAATTTCCGTTTCCTGCCGTATATCCCGTAGCTTCAACAACTCCAGAAGCCGTTGTAGAAATTGGAGTTCCTGTTGGAGCAGCATAATCAGTTCCTTTATGTGCTTTCCAGGTATGTTGTACAGGATGAAATCTGTTCATTGTAAAGCGTGAAGTGATTCTGCTAAATTTAATTGGCGTTTTTAAGAAGAAGTTTTTAAGCGTTTTTCCTTCGTCGTCATAATATTCTACTTTTCCTGAAAGTGTATCTTTTTCAAAAGGGAAAGCATATATGATTTTTCCTTTATATTCAAAAAATGCCGCCTGAAGATCTTCAACGCCGTCATAAACTTTTCCGTTTATAAAACGCTCCGTAAAAATTAACCCATAGCGATCTCCTTTTTTTAATTTAAAAAAGTCAATAGACCAGGAAAATACTTTGGTAATTCTGCTGGCAAGTGCTGTTTCAACATCTTCATCTCCTAAAGTTTCAGATAATGAAGTTTTTAAAACGCCACCGATTATTTTTCGTTTAAAAGTTACAGGTTTAATTTTTTTATAAGCTTTTGCGATACTGTCTCTAAAATCGACAATATAATACGTCAAAGCATCAGGCTGATAAATAAAAACTTCTAAATTGTTGGTTTTATTTTTAGAGCGAAGAATTGTATAAGGTTTATTGTAGCGAATGGTTCTAACATCAAAAGAATCTTTTACCTGTTCAACAATATCATATACTTTTTTGTCGCCAATATTTTGGTCTTGAATAATAGATCCAAAAGAATCACCTTTTTTAATAGTATCCTGAACAACATTATAGTCCCCGTAATTAAAACCGAATTCTACTTTTTTGATTTTTGGTTTGTTAATTTTAGTTTCTACTTTTTCAGCGGTTTTATTACATGAAAATATAGAAAATAATACTATTATAAGTACGAATGCTTTTTTCAAACTTTTAAAATTTTTTGAGAAATTAAACAGTAGCTTCATTTCCCCAATTGGACAATTCTTCTTCGGTCCACAATTTAGGAAAAAAGATGCGTCTTTGGTATTTTGGATGCATATATTTTTGCCAGTCGCTTCCGCCTGTGGCTTCACCATTACCTTTTCCGCTTTCTAAAATGTATTTTCTTGCCGTATTTAAATGCTGCATTACCCAAGTGATATTTACCGTTTTATCATAATGGCGCATTGCATTAATTAGTTCAGTATTTTGCTGATCTTCAATTGGTAATTGAGTAAATTTTTTCCAAATGTTCTTTGTTTTAAAAGTTGACATCTGGCGTAAAAACTGATCTTTATATTTGTTTTCGAATTCCTGAAGTAAGTAGGATTTCTGTCCGGTTTGATAATCTTTTCCTGCCGCTTGCCAATACAAATGTTCAAAACTAGTTTCTAAATCTGTGTTTTCATCAAAAGTGTCTTTGTATCTGCGATCTGTTAAATTGATAACATCCGTAGAAGCAAATTCAATTAATCGGTATTGGGCACTCTGAAAACCACTTGCGGGAGTCAGCGTATTTCTGAATTTCATGTATTGATCGATCTCCATTCCGTTTTCCATAATGCTGAACGAATTCGTAAGCATATCAAAATAACGGGTTATTCTCGATAATCTTTCGCTGAAAAAATCAACCTGAATATTCTGAGTTTCGGCAATCTGATCAATTTCCCACAAAATCATTTTAAAAATCAATTCATTTACCTGATGATACATGATAAAAACCATTTCGTCAGGAAGTGTAGTGCGCTGAATTTGCAGATTTAAAAGCGCATCGGTTTGGATATAATCCCAATACGTAATTGGTTTTGACCAAAGTAAACCTTCAAGTTGTACATCTGTTTTCTGATTTATAGCTTGAAATTTAAGGTCGATTTCTTTTAAAAGTGATTCAGAATGATCTGTGGTATTCATTATTTTTTTACTTTAAATGGACTTTTTAATCCTTTATATTCGTCAAGGTCCGCTTTTAGAGATCCTACTGCAAGATCTGCTTTTATTCGAACCGGAACTTTATTGTCGTCGTCTGTTATCCAGATTGTTAAACTTTCTTTTTCTTTAAAAACCCTTCCTGTTTGTACCAGTGGTTTAAATACCATTGTAGAAACGGTTCCAAATTTAGTTGTAATATCCTGAAGACCTATATATTTTAACTTAAATTTTGTGATTTCTTCGTCAAAAAACATGTCAATTGTAATCGATTCTCCAGATTTTAATTTGTCAATATTTGGATGATTTCTTAAATAATAAAATGAAGAAACAATATCCTGTACATTATCTGTAAGAACAATTGTTTTTTCTGTTTTTCGTTTATAATCTTTAACTAAAACTCTATTTTCATCCGGGTTAAAAATTCCTTCCTGATCTTTCGTATAGCCGCCTTCGTCAATTTTTCGAATATAACGATAAGGATTTCCGTTTTGTTTGTCAAAGTAGCTTTCGTAAATGTCTTCTACTTTGAAGAAAAATTTAGACATACCTGTTGTATAACCTTTGCCAATAGCATGAAATACTTTTTTATTATTTATTGTGGCATCTTTAACTTCGAGTGTGGCGTAACCCGCGTTGACTATACCGTAATGAATTCTGAATTTAAAATATTCTCCCACTCCGTAAGCGTCTTCTTTTTGAGTATCGAAGGCAAGTGTGGTCAGAATTAATATGATGAGGACTAATTTTTTCATAGTACATTTTTTACATTTCATTATAAAGATAATTAAATGCAAATTCTATTCCAAATGTACCAAAACAAAAAAACTCCGTCAAGAAATGACGGAGTTTTTATGCTATTAACTAACCAAAAAACTATAAATTATGAAATTTATATCAATTAGAAGGAAACCACCCCTTCCGATTTGCGAGTGCAAAGATAGATAGAAAGTTCAAAAAACAAATAGCAAAAGGCAAGTTTAACATAACATTTGCATAAAAACCATCGTTTTATCGAGAATTCTTCGATTTAATGCAAAAATAATGCGTTTTTACAATGTTCCTCTCAATTCTTGCTCTCTTTCAATTGACTCAAAAAGGGCTTTAAAGTTACCTGCACCAAATCCTTTTGCACCCATTCTTTGTATAATTTCAAAAAATAAGGTAGGTCTGTCCTGAACTGGTTTAGTAAATATTTGTAATAAATAACCATCTTCATCGGCATCGACCATAATGGCTAATTTTTCAATTTCATTAATATCTTCTTTCATCATATCCATGTGAACTCCTAATCTTTCCGGAATTGCCTGATAATAGGTATGAGGAGGAGCAGATAAAAATTCAACACCACGTGCTTTTAATTCTGATACGGTTTTGATAATATCATCTGTAGCAATTGCAATATGCTGAATTCCGGGTCCGCCATAAAAGTCTAAGTATTCTTCGATTTGAGATTTTTTCTTTCCTTCAGCCGGTTCGTTTATAGGAAATTTAATTCTTCCGTTTCCGTTAGACATTACTTTACTCATCAAAGCTGAATATTCTGTATTGATTTGTTTGTCATCAAAAGATAAGAAATTTACAAATCCCATAACATCTTCGTAGAACTTAACCCACGTATTCATTTCGTTCCAGCCTACATTTCCAACCATGTGATCAATATATTTTAATCCCGTTGGAGCAGGGTTGTAATCTGATTTCCATTCTTTATAACCCGGTAAGAAAACACCATTATAGTTTTTTCTTTCTACAAAAATATGAACGGTTTCTCCATACGTATAAATTCCTGAACGAACTACTTCTCCAAATTCATCTGATTCTACAGTTGGTTCCATAAAAGAACGGGCGCCGCGTTTCATTGTTTCTTCATACGCGCTTCTTGCGTCTTCAACCCAAAGTGCTGCAACTTTTACTCCATCACCGTGTTTTTTTAAGTGATCGTTTATTGGAGAATCTCCATTTAATGGCGTAGTTAAAACAATTCTGATTTTGTCTTGTTTTAAAACATAAGATGCTTTGTCTTTTACTCCGGTTTCTAATCCTGCGTAGGCTAATGACTGATATCCAAAAGCAGTTTTATAATAATGTGCTGATTGTTTTGCGTTTCCTACGTAGAATTCTACATAATCTGTTCCTAATAATGGAAGGAAATCTTGTGCTCCTTCGAAGATTTTTTCTAATCCGTATTCTACTGATTTGATTTCTTTGCTCATGATATTTTAATTGAAATGTGTGTAAACTAGAAAATTAGAAAATGTGTTTAAAATGAAATTCATCCGGTTGCACATTAAATAATTATCTCATTTTCTCATTTTGTTGTTGCTATAGTTTTGTTTAAAATATTTATTATTTCAGCCAATTCGTTTAGTAAGTCGTTGCATTTTGGATAATCCTTGCGGGTATTACAAAAGGACAACCAATGTTGTGTCTCTGTTGCTTCTTTAATTGCAGTTTCTAATTTGCTAATAAAAACAGCTTCAGTTTCGGCATTCTCAGATTCTTTGGTATTTGCTCCAATTGCAGTTCCACATTTTAATAATTGATTTCCAATTACAAATTTGTTTTGTTCTTGCAGTTCACCGGTATAATTAATAATGTTTACTGCGAAATCGAAAGTTTTACTTAACAGATCACTATCTGTGTGTTTGGCTTGTAAATTCATTGTCGGCTAATTAGATAATTATAGAATGTTTCAAGATAGTCCTTTTGCGTTTAAAGATAAAAAAATCTAAAAACTACAAAAAAATTGGCGTATAAATTATTAAAATGGCGTATATAAAATTGATTCATTCTGCATTAACTAATTATTCACACCAGGACTTATAATACTGGCCATCATCGAGTCCCATTGCTTCTTCTGTAACCATTAGTGGTCTGAAAGTATCGACCATAACGGCCAATTCGTGGGTTTCTTTGTGGCCTATACTGCGCTCCATTGCACCCGGCGCAGGGCCATGTGGAATTCCTTTTGGGTGTAATGTAATATGACCTTGTTCTATATTGTTTCGGCTCATAAAATCGCCATCAACATAATATAAAACTTCGTCAGAATCTATATTGCTATGGTTGTAAGGTGCTGGAATTGCTTTTGGATGATAATCGTAAAGTCTTGGACAAAACGAACAAACTACAAAAGTTGCCGTTTCAAAAGTTTGGTGAACTGGTGGCGGTTGGTGAACGCGGCCTGTAATAGGTTCAAAATTATGAATAGAAAATCCGTAAGGGAAATTATATCCGTCCCAACCCACAACATCAAAAGGGTGCGTTGCATAAACCACTTCGTGAAGCATGCCTTCTTTTTTAATCTTAATTAAAAAATCACCTTTTTCGTCGTGCGTTTCCAATTCATTTGGCAAAATAAAATCACGCTCACAAAAAGGAGAATGTTCTAAATGTTGACCAGATTGATTTTTGTAGCGTTTTGGGGTATAAAATGGAGCAAAAGATTCTACATAAAAAAGTCGGTTTTCTTCTGTCTCAAATTCTATTTGATAAATTATGCCACGCGGAATAATTAAATAATCACCATATTCAAAAGGAATATTTCCTAACATGGTTCTTAATTTTCCTTTTCCTTTATGGATGAAAAGCATTTCATCAGCATCGGCATTTTTGTAAAAATAATTTCGAAGCGATTCTTTTGGAGCTGCTAATCCTATTATACAATCTTTATTGACCAACATTGCTTTGCGGCTGTCCAGAAAGTCGTTTTCCGGTTTTAATTCGAAACCTTTAAAAAGTAATGATTTTATGTTTTTTCCGATTGCAATTTTTGGTTCAACGGAATATGATTTTAAAATTTCTTTAACCTGCGTTGGTCTGTGAACATGATAAGACAATGAAGAATGTCCGTGAAAACCTTCAGTTCCAAACAATTGTTCATAGTAAAAACCTCCATCAGGTTTTTCGAATTGGGTGTGTCTTTTTTGAGGAAAATCTCCAAGTTTATGATATAATGGCATGTCTTTTCAATTAGATAATTTGTAAATTAGATAATTCGAAAAATTTGAATTGAACACACAAACAATCAGCTCAGTTTTATAGCTGAATAATGAGTTTCAATTCGTCGGTTTTATTCAGGATTTCTCTTGATGAGGAATTGAAGATACTCTAATAAACCTGTCCATTTTGTTTTCATTACAACAAATATCGTAATTTTTATTTATTTAAATTACAAATTATATCATTTATAAACGTAAAAAATAGGCAGAAGGTTTTTATAATGCCAATATACTGTAATAAACATTCAAATTTATGAGATAAATTCTGAATATAAATTTTGTTAAAACAAGAATCCGATGCTAAACCAGGTAAAACTTTTTGACATTTCAGGAGACCATGAATGTTTAACTTCGATTGGGCCAATAATAGTTTCTAAACCATAACCTACGGCATAACCAGAATATTTAGGCATTGAAATCCAGTCTACAGTTGTAAAAATATCATCACCTAAATTGGCGTAATTGGCTGAAATATTGACGTGATTTTTTTTAAATATTTCATAGTCAAGTGTTAAAGCCGTTTTGATGTAGCTGTTTCCTGAAATACTTAGAAAATCATATCCATAAAAATAATTGAAATTGTTGATTTTGCTATAACCGTAACCACCAAATATATAATCGAAAAACGGAACGCTATCGCTGCCAATATTAAATCCTGCATCGGCCTCAATTTTCATAGTTGCCTTTTTGAATAAAGTATTGGCAAATGCAATTTCAGCTTTTGCTGTCGAAAAAGGTTTAAATTGATGTGTATAATCAGATGAAGCTAAATAGGTTTGTACATCTGAAGAAAAATATAAACCGGAATGCGGGAACGTTTTCTTATCAAAAGAGTCATATTTTAAATAACCAAATACACTAAAATAATTGCTTTTTTCAATGATGTTGTCAGTGTTTGAAAGCGTTGGTGAATTTATTTTTAAGTATTTATATTCAAATCCACCGCCCATTAAAAATTTTTGAACAAAAATGGTTTGAAAATAAGCCTGATTTGTCAAGTCTAAAAAGTCAACATTAATCAAATTTCCGGTAGGATTCTCTGTAAGCAAACTGCTAAAGCTGTTCGTTACATTTCGATTAAACTGATTCAGTCTCGAGCGAAATCCAAAACTAATATTAAAACCATTTTCCACATAATAATTCAGATCATATCTAAAATTATCACCAAGAATAATATCCAAAGAAGTAACATCATTCTTTAAGAATGTTTTTTTATGCGTAAGGTTTAATAAAATAGCACTTTTATAAAGCCCATCATAATGCAAGCCTAGTTTTAAATAAGTTTGTGTAGGATTTTCTGTTAAAACCAAATCTAAATTATCCTGATCTCCATCTGGCTGTAAACAATATGAAATAGCGCTAAAATTTTGAGTGGCATCAAGATTATTCATTCCCGCTTTAAGATCTTTGTACGTTATTGTACTTCCGGGTTTAAAACGAAGTTTTCCACGAATATATTCCCTGGTGTAATTGTCTAACGGATCGCTGTTTATTTTGTTAATATGAAGTGTATCACTGTTGATTTTTAATTTTGGTTTTTTGTAAAACGTAGTCTCGTTTGTCAGCGATTTTATTTTTTCATAAACAGCAAAACCAGCTTCTTCACCTTTTCGGATTATTTCTTCACCTTTATCAAATGAAATAACGCCATAGTCACGAATGTCCGGTTTTATATAAACATCAGTGTTTTTAATTTTGTTTTTCATTTTATCAATCGACTGAAGATTGGTAATCTGAACTAATATTCTCGTTGCGTTTTTCAGGTTTTTTCGTTTCATCAAATCATCCTGAACATCGACTCCAATAATAATATCGGCGCCAAGATCACGAACTTCTTTTATAGGATAATTATTGACAACGCCACCATCTACCAATAATTTTCCATCAATTTCTACAGGAGTAAATAAGGATGGAAAAGCTGCACTGGCCATCATTGCCTGAACAAGGTTTCCTTTGTTTAATAAGACTTCTTCGCCAGTTTCGATATTGGTACCAATACATAAAAACGGAGTTGGTAATTTATTAAAGTCACGAACATGTCGCACATTTCGGGTAAGACTGCTTAATAAATTATAATTATACATTCCTTTAGAAAGTGCTTCGGGAATACCAACTCTGAAATTACTAAATGGCAAAACGATAGCATATAATTCATCATTTTTTTTACCGTAAAAGTTTTTAGACGAACGTGGTATATAATCATTTATAAGATCATCAAAATTGGTTTGTTTAAAAATAGAATCAATTTGTGAGGCATTATAACCAGAAGCATAAAGTCCGCCAATGATAGAACCCATACTGGTTCCGCCAATATAATCGATTTTAATTCCGGCTTCTTCCAAAACTTTAAGAACGCCAATATGTGCAAATCCTTTTGCACCGCCACCACTTAAAACCAAACCAATTTTTGGTCTTTTTACACTATCTTGTTTTTGTTCTTGTTCTTGAGAAAAAGTATGTTGCGAACTAAAAATCAAAAGCGCAAAAAGCAATATCTGCACGCCCGATATAGAATTAGAAAACTGAGATAAAAAATAAAAAGGCTTTTCCTGCAAAAAAAGAGATGTTGTAGAAACTCTTTTTTTGAAATTCAGAAATAAACGATTATATCGATTATTCGAAACGGACGGCTGAATTAGGCGCATAAAAATTTGCTAGTTGGTTTTGTAAAAGTCGACAATTTTTTTGGCTTTTGATACTCCCACAACATCAGATATTTCTTTTTCTGTAGCCAATTTTAATCTTTTAACACTTTTAAAATGTTGTATTAATGCAAGCATTGTTTTTTCGCCAATGCCAGGTATGCTTTCTACGGATGAATTAAGTGCTGCTTTGCTGCGTTTATCCCTATGGAAAGTAATACCAAATCGATGCGCTTCATTTCGTAATTGCTGAATTACTTTTAGCGTTTCAGATTTTTTATCCAGATATAACGGAATAGAATCTCCGGGATAAAATAACTCTTCAAGACGTTTTGCAATCCCGATAATGGCAATTTTACCACGTAATTCTAAAGCGTCAATACTTTTTAAGGCCGCAGATAATTGCCCTTTTCCACCATCAATAATAATTAATTGCGGCAATGGCTCATTTTCATCCAGTAATCTTTTGTAACGACGGTAGACAATTTCGGTCATCGAAGCAAAATCGTCGGGACCTTCAACCGTTTTTATATTAAAATGACGATAATCTCTTTTGCTTGGTTTTCCATCTTTAAAAACTACGCAGGCCGCAACAGGATTTGTTCCCTGAATATTCGAGTTATCAAAACATTCTATATGACGTGGCTCAACCGGCAAACGTAAATCTTTTTGCATTTGAGCCATGATTCGGTTTACATGTCTGTCCGGATCAACAATTTGTAATTGTTTAAGCTGTTCAATTCTGTAAAACTTCGCATTTCGAATCGATAAATCCAGGATTTGCTTTTTGTCGCCCAATTGCGGAACTGTAACTTTAATGTTTTCGCCTAAATCAACTTCAAACGGAACAATAATTTCTTTTGATAATAAATGGAAACGTTCGCGAAGTTCAATAATCGCTAATTCTAATAATTCCTCGTCAGTTTCGTCAAGTTTTTTCTTGATTTCTAAAGTATGCGAACGAATAATCGATCCGTGTGATATTTGCAAAAAGTTGACATAAGCTGCACTTTCATCAGAAACAATCGAAAAGACATCGATGTTCGTGATTTTCGGATTTACAATAGTTGATCTCGATTGATAATTTTCGAGTATTTCTATTTTTTCTTTGATTTTTTGAGCTTCTTCAAATTGCAAATTCTGCGCATATTGATTCATCAAACGCTTAAAATCTTTCATGCTTTCTTTAAAATTTCCTTTCAGAATTTCGCGGATAGCATCAACTTGTCTCTGATAATCTTCAAGAGATTCAAAACCTTCGCAAGGACCTTTGCAATTGCCAATATGATATTCCAGACAAACTTTAAATTTTCCTGATCTAATGTTTGATTCGCTTAAATCGTAATTGCAGGTTCTTAAAGGATATAATTCTTTGATTAAATCGAGAATGGTATAAACCATTTTGAAATTGGTATACGGACCAAAATATTCAGATCCGTCTTTGATCATTCTTCTGGTTAGGAATATTCTCGAAAAAGGTTCTTTTTTAATGCAAATCCACGGATAACTTTTGTCATCACGAAGCAACACATTATAACGCGGTTGCAAGGTTTTGATTAAGTTGTTTTCCAGTAAAAGGGCATCTGTTTCAGTTGGAACAACAATATGTTTTATGGTTACGATTTTTCTAACCAGCACATTTGTTTTTCGTGTATCGTGAATTTTATTGAAGTAGGAAGAGACTCTTTTTTTTAAATTTTTCGCCTTTCCAACGTACAATATTTTGTCGTCTTTATCGTAATATTGATACACGCCGGGATTGTCCGGCAAGGTTTGAATTTGGAGTTCTAAAGACGGTTTTTGCATTCTGTTTTGTTTCTGAAAATCTAGATAAAAAGTATCTCCAAAAACTATTCCGATTTTGAATTGAAGCTTTACACTGATTTAGCTTCAAATTTACGAAATCAAAAGAATAATTTCTATATTTAGATTTTATAATTCTATATGAAAAATAACAAACCCATGATTATTTTTGGCGAATCGATTTTGCCAGGAGAAAATAGAACAATAAACGTTGAAATTGCCCGATTACACACTACAACAAAACTTAATATTCCGGTTATTGTGCGTCGTTCTAAGCTTGATGGACCTGTTGTTTTATTTTCGGCAGGAATTCACGGAGATGAAATAAACGGAATTGAGATTGTACGTCAGATCATTAGCAAAAAAATAAATCGTCCGGTTCGCGGAACCATTATTTGTATCCCGATTATCAATATTTATGGCTTTGTAAATAAATCCCGGGAGTTTCCTGATGGCCGCGATTTAAATCGGGTTTTTCCGGGAAGTAAAAAAGGTTCTTTGGCAAGTCGTTTTGCTTTTCATATTGTTGCCGAAATTTTACCGATTTTAGATTACGCAGTCGATTTTCACGCTGGTGGAGCAAGCCGTTTTAATGCGCCACAAATTCGGATTACTCAAAATAATCCCGAATTGAAACTTTTAGCAGATGTTTTTAATGCGCCATTTACATTATATTCTAAAAACATTAACGGTTCTTTCAGGAATACATCTGAAAAAGCAAATGTAAAAATGTTACTTTTTGAAGGTGGAAAATCATTAGATATAAATAATGAAATTGCCAACGAAGCTGTAATGGGAGTGAAGCGTTTGCTGCATTATTTAAATATGCTTGACCCAAAACAAATCGTTGAAGAAGCAGAAGATCCATCAATTTATATCAAAAACTCCGTTTGGCTGCGCGCTAAATGTTCCGGTTTATTACACGATTATAATATGATTAGCCGTTTTGTAACCAAAGGAACTATTTTGGCTATTATTACAGACCCGTTTGGTAAGTTCGAGCAAAAAGTAAAAGCGCCTCACGACGGATTTGTCATCAACGCCAATCATTCTCCAATTGTTTACGAAGGCGATGCCATTTATCATATGTCTAAAAATAATCCCGAAGATGAATAAGAAAGAATTACGATTGCATTATAAAAATCTTCGCAAAGAACTTTCATTAGATGCTGTCGAAGAAAAGAGTTTGGCCATAGCCAATAATGTAATCGAATTGCCTGTTTGGGATAAAACGTATTATCATGTTTTTCTTCCGATAGAAGAACAAAAAGAAGTGAATACAGAATATGTTTTGCATTTGCTTTCGGGAAAAGATAAAGAAATTGTAATCTCAAAAAGTGATTTTGAAACCCGAAAAATGTCACACTTTTTATTGACAGATAATACAAAAATCAAAAAAAACGAATACAATATTCCGGAACCAGTAAACGGTTTGCCAGTTCCGTCAGAAACTATAGATGTCGTTTTTATTCCACTTTTAGCATTTGATGATTTTGGAAATCGAGTAGGATACGGAAAAGGTTTTTATGATAAATTTTTATCAGAATGTAAACCTGAAACTATCAAAATTGGACTTTCTTTTTTTGAATCAGAAAATAAAATCGATGATATCTTCGAATTGGATATAAAATTAGATTATTGTGTTACACCCAATAAAATCTACACGTTTTGATTTTTTACCATATAAGTGATATAAGAAAAATTAAGTTCTTAACCAATACAAGCTTATAATATCTTATATCACTTATATGGTGAAATCTATGCGGCAAAAAAATAAAAATTTCTTGGCATCAAATTTGGATTGACGAAAATCGCAGATAATATCAACTAGTACATCCGGAATGCTAGCCGTTATTTGAAAAACATTTCACTAATCCTTAAATTTATTTTAAATGAAAAATAAACATTTTTATTTGATGGCATTCCTGGTTCTTATTTTAGTTGGTTGTAAAAAAATGGATTACGCTGCCGAATCAGAAGATATGACGGTTGTTGCCACCACCGATGAAATTCCCGAAGAAAACATTTCAGAACCTAATACTGAAAGCTACGCCGGACTTGAAGAAAATCCTTTTGAGTCTCCAAAAAAATCACCACTTTCTACTTTTTCTATAGATGTTGATAATGCATCTTATACCAATATCAGACGTTTTATAAACGAAGGTCAAAAAGTACCTAAAGATGCCGTTCGTGTAGAGGAAATGATGAACTTCTTTAAATATAATTATCCGCAACCAGAAGGACAACATCCATTTTCTATCAATACAGAATTAAGCGATAGTCCGTGGAATAAAAATTCTCAATTACTAAAAATTGGTTTACAGGGAAAAAATATTCCAATGACTAATTTGCCAAATTCAAATCTTGTTTTCTTAATTGATGTTTCAGGATCGATGGATGAAGCCAACAAATTGCCATTACTTAAAGAATCCATGAAAATTTTGGTAAAAGAACTTCGTCCTCAAGATAAAGTTTCGATTGTGGTTTACGCAGGTTCGGCCGGAGTTGTATTAGAGCCAACTTCGGGAGATCAAAAAGACGAGATTTTAGACGCATTTGATAATTTAAGCGCGGGTGGAAGCACAGCTGGTGGCGAAGGAATTGAATTGGCTTATAAATTAGCAGAACAAAATTTTATAAAAGAAGGAAATAATAGAGTTATTATCGCAACCGATGGTGATTTTAATGTTGGTGCTTCAACAGATGCCGATATGGAAAAACTGATTGAAGAAAAAAGAAAATCGGGTGTGTTTTTAACTGTTCTTGGTTATGGAATGGGAAATGGTAATTACGCTTATATCGATAATATTCAGGAAGCCAATCGCTTTTTAGGAAAGGAATTTAAAGGTTCTATGTTTGCGATTGCTAAAGATGTAAAAATTCAAATTGAGTTTAATCCCAAACATGTTCAGGCTTACCGATTAATTGGGTATGAGAACCGCAGGCTTAAAGATGAAGATTTTAAAAATGATGCGGTTGATGCCGGAGAACTAGGAAGCGGACATACTGTTACGGCTTTGTACGAAATTATTCCGACTGGTGTTGAAAGTGATTATGTTTCTTCAGATTTAAAATACACGAAAGTAAAAACAGATGAAACAAATTATAGCGATGAATTGGCAACTATTAAATTTAGATACAAAAAACCGGATGGAGATAGAAGCATTGAAATGGTTAATGTAATTGCTAATAACAAAATAGCTTTAGAGCAAAGTTCTTCTGATTTTAAATTTACAAGTGCTGTTGCCTGGTTTGGATTAAAATTAAGAGATTCGAAGTTTATATCGAATAGTTCCGGTTCTGATATAAAAAGGCTTGCAAAATCAGGATTATCAAATGATGATGAAGGTTACAGAGCTGAATTTATTAGATTGGTTGATGCTGTGAATTAGAGAAAACACAAAATTGAAAATCCCAAACTCCAATTATATCTTGGAATTTGGGATTTTTTTATTTGATATTTTTAAAACTTTATTTTACTTCTTTAATTGTTGCTCCATCAATCCAACCTTCAGTTCCGTCAGTTAATTCGATTTTTTTCCAGTTTGCTAAAGTTTCAGTAACATAAACTTTTGCGCCTTCATGCAGTAAGAAAATTGCTGAACCTGCTTTTTGAGGTTCGCTTCGAACTTCGCTTATTTCTGAAAAAACAATTGCCGGACGATCATTATCGTAATGATCTTTCTCTGATATTCCGGCTGCAATACTTAAAGACAATGCAACCAAAAGAACAAACATTCCGATGAAATAAATTCTTTTTGAAAGTGTAAGCTGAGAAAAATAATAACCAATAAAACTCAGTAAAAAGACAAAAGCGATTGCAACAGAAATTTTTGCCCAGGTATTATAATTAAAAATACCGGTAAAACTCTGAATTAGTTTTGCAAAACCAACTTTAGGAACTTCTTTAATTTCATCAATCGTTAGTTTTTTGGCAAATTTTAAGTTGTTTAAAGTCTCTGTATCATGTGGTTTTAAAACCAAAGCTTTCTCATAATTATAGATAGAAGGTGCGACTTTATTAAGCTTATAATAACAATTAGCTAAATTAAAATACAACTCAGCCGATTGTTGTTTGTCTTCTTTAATAACACTTTCGTATTCTTCAATGGCTTGCTGGTATTGCGCCTTTTGATACAAAGCATTCCCTTTTTCAAAGCCGCTTTGGGCAAAGAAAACCTGAGAGATTAATAAAAAAAGATATAATATATTTTTCATTTTATTTTCTTTAAACGATTTGCTTTTCTAATTCTGAAATAATCAAAACAGCTTTATCATAATCTTGCTGAATCGAAGCACTCGATGCCGGAGCATAACGCGCAAATTCGCAGTTTTCTGTCAAACTAATAAAACTTTGCACAGATTCAGGATTTGCATTTCTCGAAAGCAATAATTCTCTAATATTATCTTTGCTCATTTCTGAAGTTTCAATATGTAATTTGGCTTTCAGGAAATTATGCATTGCTTTTTCTAGCGCAATATAAAATGGCTCTTTGTTGTTAAGCTGTTTCTTGGCTTCAGATAAATATTTCTTCGCCAGTTTGTTGTTCATTTTAATTCGGTTACCCGTGACATCGCTGTCAATTGCTTCTTTTTTCTTCTTAGCCAAAATAATAATTGGCAGAATTATGAAAGGTAAAAACAGCAAACCGTAATACAAATTCGAACCATAAAAATCGTTTTTAGCGATTGAAGCCAAAGTCGTTTTTGATTTTATATATTTAAATTGTTCTGTTTTTGCAATTACATTTTTAGATGCATTTGCTGTGGTATTAGCTTCCGCCTGCATTGGTCCGTCTAGAACATCAACCATAATTTCAGGAGAAGTTATCGTTTTATAACTGCCTGAAGTTAAATCAAAATAAGAAAACTGCATTGGTTTAATAGCATATTTTCCTTTGTATTGCGGGATAATAGTGTACTTATCTGTAAT
The DNA here is from genome assembly GCF_009707955.1 of Flavobacterium sp. LC2016-13. Lineage (GTDB taxonomy): Bacteria > Bacteroidota > Bacteroidia > Flavobacteriales > Flavobacteriaceae > Flavobacterium. The sequence goes on from NZ_WMDQ01000007.1 coordinate 110,751, forward strand.
TTTTCCGGACATTCCTCCAGATAGTGAAGTTGTTACTTTTTCATCATGAACAGGATCGTACATCTCTAAAGCATTTGGCACAACCGGTTTAGGCAAAGTAAACAATTTCATGTTTCCTGAACCTGTTGCACTTACTATTAAATCGAGACTTTCGCCATTTTTTAAAGTAGTTTTTGATGGTGTAACCGTAAAATTAAATTTACCTACGGCACCGCTAAAACCTTCTGGTTTGTTACTTTCAGGAAGTGGTCTTACATTAATAGTTTTAGCCCCGGCCGAAACAATTTTGTTGTCATCTGCAACAATCATCTGGCCAAACATATCACGGCGATTTGTTGGCAATTGTACGCCAATATCTAACGAAAGAGGTTCAATAGTTAATCGTCCTGATTTTTGAGGATATAAGATCGTCTTTTTCAGCACAACATAATAACATCTTTGTCCTTGGTAAGTTCCTTGTTCGATAGCCAATTGTTTGATGTCGATGTTCTGGTTCCAGAAATCATTATATTTTGGTTTCGCCAATTCCTTAAAACCGGTAACACCAATATTGTAGAAATATAATTTGTAAACAACCGTAATCGGTTCGTTTAGATATGGATTTGTTTTAGAAATCTCTGCAACAAGATTGATCATTTCGCTTCCGGAACCTTGTTGTGGTCTCTCATTCGGATCTCTTTCTTCGGCCACTGCATTTGTAACTGTAATTTTTATTGGAGCTGTTTTATAAACCTGACCATTAAATTCTATGGTAGCTTGTTTAATTGTTACGGTTCCTTTTTGTGCAGGTTGTAAAATATAAGAATATATTTTTTGAAAAGAGCTTCTTCCGTTTATCCACGACTGACTTACTTGTTGACTTGGTCCGGCAACAACTCTAAAGCCTTCAAAATTGGGCTGATCAAAATTATCTCCATCAACATTCATGATAAAGTCAATACGAAGTCTTTCGTTTAGTCCGAGCGTGTTTTTGCTTACTTTGGCTTCAAATTGAACCTGAGCCATAAGTCCTTGAAAAGTGAATAGTAATAAAATTAAATATCTTTTCATTTAATTGTTTATCAGTTTTTGTTTAACTGTTGATTTGTTAATTTGTTTAATCGTTTTTTTTACAGTTTTATTGCTTATTCATTTTATTGTCATCAAATTAACAATTGATCGAATAAACGATTAACTCAAAATCCTACCAGTCTTTTTCTGTTTTTCTAGGATTTCCTTTTACTTTTTGAGCGTTAACTTTATCTTGGATTTTCTTTTCTTCGTTGTTTACGGCATCTAATAAATTCTGAACACGATCTTTTGAAATTCCGCCGGGCTGTGGTTTTGGTTCTCCTTTATTATCAGATTTGTCATCTTTTTTAGGATCATTTTTACCGTCTTTCTTATCCTTGTCTTTATCGCCTTTGTCGTCTTTTTTATCTTTATCCTTGTCCTTATCTTTATTTTTGTCCTTATCCTTGTCTTTATCTTTGTTTTTATCCTTGTCTTTGTCCTTATCCTTATTCTTGTCTTTGTTTTTATCGTTTTTCGGAGGATTCTCTTTTAGTTTTTGTTTCGCATAAGCATAATTGTAACGCGTTTCATCATCTGTAGGATCATTACGTAAAGCTTGTTTGTAAGCTTCAACCGCTTGCGTATAATCTTTCTCTTTCATAAAAACATTTCCTAAATTATGATATGCTTTATGTTTGTCCGGTTTCGATTTTGCGTTTTTTATCGCTTTTGCATAAGCCAGCTTCGCTTCAGAAACTTGATTTTGTCTGTAAATCGTATTTCCTAAGTTATAAGAAGCAACTCCGCGTTTTGCAAATTTAGATTCCGAAATTCTATAATTAGCCTCGGCATCAACAAATTTATTCTGCTTATATTCTTCATTACCTTCAGGCAATGTTTTGTCTTTCTCCTGAGCCGAAACCGCCAGAGAAACCGTTAGTAAAATATAAAGAAGTAAATTTTTCATTCTAATTTTTTTATTTTTTTGTTCCGAATCTTTATAGGAAACAATTATTTCTTTTCGTTAAATAAATTCAACTCCTTAATCCAGTTTGTTTTTCTTTCTAATAAGAAAATGTCAATAAACAACAATAAGAAAGCAAAGCCAATAAACCATTGAAACTGTGATTGAAAATCGGCCATTTGCGTAGCTTCAAATTCTGTTTTCTGAATGTTGTTTAATGCGTTTTTTATGTATTCTAAAACCTCTTTCGTGTTTCCACCATATACATAACCGCCTTTAGTCGCTTTTGCAATCGTTTTTAACCCTTCCTGATTTAGTTTCGTAATAACAGTTTGTCCGTTTTGATCTTTTTGATAGCTTTTTACAACTCCATTTTCTTTTAATGGAATAGTACCGCCTTTTTCAGTTCCGATACCAATCGTGATGATTTTCATTCCAATTTTATTGGCTTCTTCTGCCGCAACAGAAGCTCCTTCAGAATGATCTTCTCCATCAGAAATCAAAATCAATAATTTGCTTGTTTTACTTTTTTCATCAAAATAAGTCGATGATAATCTAATCGCTTCATCCAGAGAAGTTCCTTGCGATGAAACCATATCCGGACTCATACTTTGCAGGAACATTTTGGCAACGCTATAATCTGTAGTAATTGGCAAAACCGGGAAAGCACTTCCGGCGTACGCTACAATTCCAATTCTGTCACTTCCTAAATTATTAATGATTTGCGAAACCAATTGTTTACTTTTTTCTAAACGACTTGGTGCCACATCTTCGGCAAGCATACTTTTAGAAACGTCGACAGCAAAAACAATATCAATACCTTCGCGTTTTACCGTTTCCATTTTAGTTCCAATCTTCGGGTTTACTAATCCGATAATCAGAAAAGTAAGCGCTAAAAGAATGATGATTAATTTTAATACAGGCTTAAAAACAGAACGTTCAGGGCTCAGTTTTTTCACCATTTCCAAATCACCAAATTCGCGCTGTTTTTTTCTTTTCCAATACATATTAAAAAGAAAAATACACACCACAATTGGGAGTAAGAATAAAAGGTATAAATATTTTTTTTCGTCTAATTCCATTTTTAATTTTAGTTTTCAGATTTCAGAGACAGTTTTCAGTTGCTTACTGATTACTGAGACTGAGACTGAAATTTATATAAAGCTTCTATAAACTGTATTTCGTAAACCAACTTCTAACAATAATAAAAAGGCTGCCAGTAAAACAAGTCCTCTATATTTTTCGTCGTAATCGTAGAATTTTAATTCCTGGATTTCAGTAGTTTCTAATTTATTAATCGAGTTATATATTTCGGCTAATTTGTCATTGCTTGTAGCTCTAAAATACGTTCCATTAGTTTTACGTGCAATACTTTTCATTAATTGCTCATCAATTTCAACTTTTTGCATTTTAAATAAAAACCCGCCATTTGGTGCATAAGCGTATGGAGATTCTGCCATTCCGTTAGTTCCAAGGCCAATCGTGTATACTTTTATCCCATATTGTTTTGCAATATCAGCCGCTGTTTCAGGTTCAATAAAACCGGCATTATTCACACCATCCGTCATCAAAATAATTACTCGGCTTTTTGCTTTACTATCTTTAAGACGGTTAACGGCAGTTGCCAATCCCATTCCAATTCCTGTTCCGTCTTGCAAAGCAGTATCGTATTTGATTTCTTTAATAGCTTCCAGAATAATCGCTTTATCACTTGTAACCGGAGTTTTTGTATAAGCTTCTGATGCATAAAGTACCAAACCAACTCTGTCGTTTGGTCTTTCGTCAACAAAATCTGCTGCAACTCTTTTTAAAGCTTCCATACGGTTTGGCTTTAAATCTTTTGCCAGCATACTTCCTGAAACGTCAATTGCGATTACAATATCAATTCCTTTAGTAGTTTTAGTCTGATTGCTGATATCAACTGTTCTTGGTCTTGCCAAAGCAACAATTAATGCACTCAAAGCAATAATCCTGAAAACATACAAGCAAGGTTTTAGTCTTGTCAATAACGATTCGCTATTTTTAAAACCCTGAGTTGAACTCATTTTTAAAGTAGCCGATTGTTGGTTACGTTTCCAGAAAAACCAGGCAATTGCTACTGGAATTAACAGAAACAGCCAAAAGAATTCCGGATTTAAAAAAGTTATCTTTCCCATTAGTTAGCAGCTTTTCTAAGTTCAACAGAATTTAAAATTCGTTCAGAAATTTCATTGGCATACGTATCACCTTCTTCGTGTAAAATCATAATTTGTTGTAATCCCTGATCTTGTTTAAAAAGCAAAATTTCATAATAAGCTTTTGCACTTGTTTTAGTCTCAGGATTTAAAATAGTCATTGTTCCGTAACCTTTTAATCCCTGAACACCTTGATTCGTTTGAAAATCCTCTTGTTTTACAATAATATTCTGACCGCCTTGAGATTCAATTATTTTTAAATTTCCTTCTAAAGTTTTTGCCAGATCAAGATCAACAGGATTTTTAAATTTACTGGTCGAAACCGTAATATAAAAATTGTCAATCATACTTCCGTATGCAAAAAGCTGCATTTCCTTAATCAAAGCCATAGCCTCTTTCGGAAGTACTTTTTGAGTATCCATTCGTTTTAAAACTTTTGGAGTTTCTATTAGAACTCCTGGATTTCCGTATTCACTTTTTACCCATTCTCCCTCTAATAATTCTTTAGTCGGATGTCCAATTACATTGTCTTTTACGTATTTGAAACCTTTTGTCACAATGAAAAAAGTAGTTGTTGCAGCAAGTAAAAAAACAACAGTTCCTACTGCAATCGCAATACGTTTGTTGCGTTTTTTCTGTAATTGAACCTTGATTTGCTTTTGTCTTTGCGCTTCATTCAATAACTGATCTTCTTCTTCCTCAGGAACTTCTGTCGGAATTGCGTTATCAAGCGTTAAAATTACTCTCTGAATTTTATTTCTGTCTTCTGTAATTTCAAAATCCAACGGTTTAGATTTAGCGAATTTCACTAAATCTGCCTGACGTAAAACACGCTCTAAATTCTCAACCGTTTCAGGCGTAAGCGTCATTTTTTTCTTAGTAGAAGCAGTTCTGATTGCCTGAATTAATTCAGAAGTTGTACTTTCCATTGCTGGAATATGAATCGCTTCTTCGATGTAATTACGGGCAATATCAGTTAGTTCACTGTAGTATTCTTTAATTTCACCTTTCTGAACAAGTTCTTTTTGCTCTAAGTTGTTTAGTAAGCTTGTAGCTTTCTCAATAGGCGTTTTATAAACTTCTTCTTCGATTTTTTTCTGCTGGCGTTTTTTAACAAACCAATACACAAAAACACCAATTCCGATGATGACAATTACAATCAAAACATAAATCCACCAATCGCCAATACCGTTGTCTACAGCTGTAATGTCTTTAATGTCATACATTTTTTGCTGTAATGTATCGACTTTTATGTTTGCAACTTCTACTCGGATAGAATCGCTTAAAAAAGGTTTTTTATCAATCAAAATCTTAATACTCGGAATCGTGAATTTTCCTGTATCAAATTGAGTTAAACCATATTTTTTGATCAATTCGTAAGTATCATTTTTCTTAACCGTATCAATTGGATACGATTGAATTACTTCTAAAGGACCAATGTTTTTTAGTTTAGGAAAAACAACTTTCGATTTTGAACTCACAACCGTTTTAAGCGTTAACTTAAACTCGGCTCCAATTTTATTTTTTGTAGTATCAATGCTTGTCTCCACCTGTTTTTGCTGAGCAAAAATAGCTGAGGAAAGTAAAAATAAAAATATGTAAAACTTTAATTTCATTTGATTTTTTGATTTCAGATTTTAGTCTAAAACGAAGCTTAAAAATGGCACGCGGATGACGCGGATTTAAGCAGATTTTTATTTGTAATTCTTAAATGCAGAAAAATTATTTATCAATTTCAAAAAATCTAAAATCTAAAATCTGCACTCTAAAATTATATTTACCTTGATTTGAAATAACCTAACAACTTGGTTACATAATTTTCGTCGACTCTTGTATTAACAACGCCTGCACCGGATTTACTGAAAATATCCTTGAAATAGTTAACTCTTTCCTGATAATGTTTTTCGTAATTCATTCTCACGGTTTTTGAGCCGGTATCTACCAATTGCGTTTTACCGGTTTCGGCGTCAAGCATACTTACCATTCCTAAATTCGGGATTTTTTCTTCGCGAATATCATACACACGAACGCCTGTTATATCATGTTTTTTAGAAGCAATTTTTAATGTTTGCTCATAATTTTCAGACATGAAATCAGAAATCACAAAAACAATAGCTTTCTTTTTCTGTGTTCCTGAAAGAAATTTTAAAGCAGCTCCAACATCTGTTTTGTGGCTTTTTGGTTCAAATTCGATTAATTCACGAATGATTCTCAAAACATGTGAACGGCCTTTTTTAGGTGGAATATACAATTCGACATTATCAGAAAATAATATTAAACCAATTTTGTCATTATTTTGTGTAGCCGAAAAAGCCATCGTTGCCGCAATTTCGGTTACGATGTCTTTTTTGAATTGACTCTTCGAACCAAAACCTTCAGAACCCGAAATATCCACCATTAACATCATGGTTAATTCGCGTTCTTCTTCAAAAACTTTTACGTGGGCTTCATTATAACGTGCGGTTACATTCCAATCGATGTTACGAATATCATCGCCATATTGGTATTGACGCACCTCGCTAAAAGTCATCCCACGCCCTTTAAATGAAGAATGGTATTCACCGGAAAAGATATGATTACTCAGTCTTTTGGTTTTGATTTCTATTTTCCGTACTTTTTTTAAAAGCTCTTTTGTATCCATTTTATTTGTTTAAAGTTTAAAAGTTTCAAGTTTCAAGTTTGCTTTACAACAACCTGAAACTTGAAACATTAAACAAATTTTTAAGGTACTTCAATCTCGTTTACGATTTTGTTGATAATGTCTACAGAAGTAATGTTTTCGGCTTCAGCCTCATACGTTATTCCAACTCTGTGACGTAAAACATCATGTACAACAGCACGAACATCTTCTGGAATTACATAACCACGACGTTTGATAAAAGCGTAACATTTTGCAGCATTGGCTAAATTGATACTTCCACGTGGAGACGCTCCAAAACTAATAAGAGGTTTTAAGTCGGCTAATTTGTACTTCTCTGGATAACGAGTAGCAAAGATGATATCTAAGATGTATTTTTCGATTTTTTCATCCATATAAACTTCACGAACCGCTTCTTGCGCACGCAAAATTTGTTCTACAGAAACTACCGGATTTACTTTTTCGTAAGTTCCTTTTAAGTTTTGACGAATTACAAAACGCTCTTCATCAATTTTTGGATAATCAATTACAGTTTTCAACATAAAACGGTCAACTTGCGCTTCAGGAAGTTGGTATGTTCCTTCTTGCTCAACAGGGTTTTGAGTTGCAAGTACTAAAAACGGACGATCTAGTTTGAAAGTAGTGTCGCCAATAGTAACTTGTTTTTCCTGCATAGCCTCTAATAGTGCTGACTGAACCTTTGCCGGAGCACGGTTAATCTCATCTGCAAGTACGAAGTTGGCAAAAATTGGTCCTTTTTTAATTGAGAATTCATTTGCTTTGATGTTGTAAATCATTGTTCCAACAACATCGGCAGGTAATAAGTCAGGAGTAAACTGAATACGGCTGAAAGAACCTTGTACAGCTTGTGAAAGCGTATTTATCGCCAAAGTCTTAGCCAATCCGGGAACACCTTCTAACAAAATATGCCCTTGTCCTAAAAGCCCGATTAATAAACGCTCGACCATGTGTTTCTGGCCCACAATAACTTTGTTCATTTCCATTGTAAGAAGGTCTATAAAAGCACTTTCTCTTTCAATTTTTTCATTTATCGCTCTAATGTCTAAAGTCGTTGTATTTTCTTCCATATAAATATTTTTAAAACCTTTTTGAACCGTTGATTTCTATGCCTAACTTTTGAGAGTGCAAATTGAATATTTTTTGAGAAGTAAGATGTTAAAGAATGGTTAAAACTTCGACCAAAGACCTAATTTTAAGGACGAATTGTGAATCTATTTTTATATTTTTAAGAACTTTGGTGATTATGTTTTAGAAAAGCATATTTATTACCAGAAATAACGCAATAAAACTATGAGTAAAACAACATTATCGCCTATAATTTCGGGCACTATGAATTGGGGAGTTTGGGATAAAAACCTTACAACTAAGGAAATGGAAAACATGATACAAATTTGTATCGAGAATAAAATTACCACTTTTGACCACGCTGATATTTACGGAGGTTATACCACAGAAGCTGATTTTGGAAAAGCATTTCATAATAGTAAAATTTCCCGCGAAAAATTACAATTAATTACTAAATGCGGAATTCAGATGATTGCTGAAAGCCGTAACAACAAAATTAAACACTACGAATATTCAAAAGATTATATTATTTGGTCTGTTGAAGAATCGCTGAAAAAATTGAAAACAGATTTTGTTGATGTTTTTTTATTACACAGACCAAGTCCGTTAATGCAGGCTGATGAAATTGCTGAAGCGGTTGAAAAATTAAAAGCCGAAGGAAAAATTATCGATTTCGGACTTTCGAATTTTACAAGTTCTCAAACAGAATTGATTCGCCAGAAAACAGAAGTAAGTTACAATCAGGTACAATTTTCGGCAACTCATTTTGAAGCGATGGTTGATGGAAGTTTAGATTATATGCAAACGCACGGAATTCGTCCGTTATCATGGAATCCGCTTGGAACTGTTTTTAGAGAAGATACTAAGAAAACACGTCGTTTGAAAAAATTGTTCTCGACTTTACTTGAAAAATATCATTTGGGTGCAGATACACTTTTATTGGCATGGATTTTAAAACATCCGGCAGCAGTTATTCCAATTGCAGGAACGGTGAACGTTGCCAGAATTCAGTCTTTAGCGAAAGCGGTTGAATTAGAAATGGATAAAGAAGACTGGTTCGCAATCTGGACAGAAAGTATGGGCGACGATGTGCCTTAAAAGTTTGCAGTCTCAGTTTAAGTATTCAATAATAGTATGAAAAAATATTTGCCACAGATTAAAATGATTTTCACTAATTAAAAATCTGCTTTATCTGCAAAATCTGCGTGAAAAAATTACTCTCGCAGATTTTGCAGATAAAGCAGAAAAAAACATTTTATCTTTTAATCTGTGGTAAAAAAAATAAAAAATATAGAATGAAAAAAACAGTTTTAATTACTGGAGCTACAAGCGGAATTGGAAAAGCAACTGCACAAATATTGGCCAAAAATAACTTTAAAATTATCCTTTGCGGAAGACGTAAAGACCGTTTAGCGGAACTTGAAAAAGAGCTTTCGGTTTTTACCGAAGTATATTCTTTGTCTTTTGATGTTCGCGATAAAAATGCTGTTTTGTCAACTATTAATGCATTGCCAACAGAATTTTCAGAAATTGACGTTTTAATTAATAATGCCGGAAATGCGCATGGTTTAGATCCAATTCAAACGGGAGATTTAGACGATTGGGATGCTATGATTGACATCAATGTAAAAGGTCTTTTGTATGTTTCAAAAGCAGTAATTCCGAAAATGACAGAAAGAAAATCAGGTCATATTATTAATATCGGGTCAACGGCTGCCAAAGAAGTATATCCAAACGGAAATGTGTATTGCGGAACAAAACATGCCGTTGATGCCATTACAGCAGGAATGCGAATAGATTTAAATCCGTTCGGAATTCGAGTTGGAGCAATTCATCCTGGAATGGTCGAAACAGAATTCAGCGAAGTGCGTTTTAAAGGCGATGCCGAAAGAGCATCAAATGTATATAAAGGATTTGATCCGTTGCAGGCAGAAGATATTGCAGATATTATTCATTTTGTGGTTTCAAGACCGTATCACGTAAACATTGCTGATTTGGTTGTAATGAGTACAGCGCAAGCATCATCGACAATTGTTAAAAGAGATTAGTTTATTGTGCTTTCCTGCAAGGTTTTTTTTAACCTTGTAGGTATTATTATTATTTAAAATTAAAATCCTGCAAGGTTGAAAAAAAACTTGCAGGATATTCATAAAGTCTAAAAATCTAAGCCAGTCTAATAATCTAAAAAGAATGATCAACAAACGTCTTTTAATAAAAAACCTCCTCGCTCATAATGACGAGAGCAGTTTTTATGATAAAAAAAGACAATTGAATTTACATACGCGGGAAGGAAAAGGAAAGTTTCTGAAACACATTTGTGCGTTATCGAATTCAAATCCAACCAATAATTCTTATATCGTTGTTGGAGTAGAAGATCAGGATAATGAAATAGTTGGCGATGATTTCTTTGATGATAGCCGAATTCAGAATCTCGTAAATGCCTTTTTAGAGAATCCACCTAAAATTCAGTACGAAAATGTACCATTTCCAAATCTTCCAAAAGATAGAGTAATAGGATTGGTTACGATTAAACCCAAAAATAAAACATCTTATTTTAAAAAAGGAATTCATACTATTCTTGCAAACAGTGTTTTTGTGAGACGAGGCAGTAATTCTGTTCCTGTTGAAGGTGAAATTGAAAAAAATTATCAAAATGTAGAAACTGTAATCGGAATCGAAAATAGCTCCCGAAACAGTATTCAGTATACACTCGACGGCGTAATCGATTTTATGAATTTCAGGCACAAAGACATGTCGCCTAAATATTATGTTTTTAAAGAATTATTTGTGATTTGTTGGGCCGGAGTTCCAAAAAAATCACGCGAGACTACTTTTTTATCTCGTGTAGATATTGAGTTAATCAACGAACAAATTAAGCTTTTTTACTCTGCGCAGGATGTTGTTACGATTGTTTTTGATGAAGATAGTTTTACAATTACAGAGTATGTTCCGTTAGGCTTAAACGACAAAACAAGTTATTATCCTTTAGAAGAGCAAACTATTCATTTTTTTGATAACGGTTATTACAAAATCGATCGTAAAATGCTTTTTCAGCCTCCGGAATTCAATAAACGAATGTTGTATCACATTTATAATTCGAATATTGCACTACTTCAAAAATTGCAAAAAGGAATTGCTTTGGCTGGACGTGAAATGATTGATTTAGAAAATCTTCCGTCAACTTTTATGATTTGCCACCTTAATGGTTTTGATGATGCCAAACAAAAATTAATTGACTCGAAATTGCTCTTAAAACCTTTTCCGCAAGTGTATTTGTCTTTTAAAGAAGCTTTACGAATTCTGCGTAAAATGAAATATGATTTTCAGTAAAGGTTCAAAGGCTTATAGTCGCAAAGGTTCAAAGATTTTCTGTAGAGGCGTAAAACGGTTCGTTTAGCTCAAAAGAACTGATTTTTTTGAATAAATAAATTCTTTACTGATACAATAAATATTTAAGCACTTTATCATACGGAAAAAGTAATTCTTTTGGGCCGTCAGCATAAGAAGCAGCTTCGTATGAGTTGTAATATAAAAGCAATCCTTCTTCGGTATAAAAAATGTTTTGTGGCAACTGAAATTTGTCATTTTCGAACATTAAACCTGTTGCGTTAATATTTGATTTTTCCGGGATTTTGTATTTGGCGCGGAATTCTTTTTCGGCGAAAGCCTTAAATTCTTTCTCGCTTTTAAATAATTGATCGTTAAAAATGGTTTTTCCGGTTTTTGGATTGAATAATAAAGATCGAAAGCCCTGATAACCGTGAGCACCACCGGTAAAAGTATAATGATCGATTTTTATATTTATAATCTGATCAGACTCAAATTCCAGGTTTCCCTTAATTTTGCCCTCCCAACCGTAAGTTTCTGTTGGAAATTTTTTATGCATTTCTTCATACGAAGCAATAAAAGAATTGGTTAATGTTTCATAATCTTTTACTTTTAATGGATTTTCACCAAAATAAACGATCTCTTTTATTACTGAAAATATTTTTTTGTTGATACTATCTGCAACTACAGGAATATTTTTTGCTACAGGAATATCAATCGTAATTTGTGGGCAATCTGTTTTGCAGGGAATGTTTGATTTTTTGTTAAACGTTTCATTTCCAAATGAAAGCTCTTTGTTACAACTAGTGAATATTACAAACAAAAAGACTAAAAAAGCATACTGTTTCATATCTAAAAGTGTTAATTATATACAAAGGTAAGAAGTTGTATCAGGATTAAAATAAATTAAACGGTAAATTTGTACTCTTAATTAGAGTTTTAAAAACGTAACTATATGAAATTCAATACTAAAGTGATACACGGTGGTCAACACCATGACCCAAGTACGGGAGCGGTAATGCCTCCGGTTTATCAAACTTCAACTTATGTTCAGACAAGTCCGGGGCAGCCTTTGGGAGATTATGAATATAGCAGAGCTTCAAACCCTACACGTACGGCATTAGAAAATGCTTTGGCTAGTATTGAAAACGGTACTCGTGGATTGGCTTTTTCATCAGGATTGGCAGCAACAGATTGTATTTTAAGATCGTTTAAAGCCGGTGATGAAGTTATTGCTATGGATGATTTATACGGCGGTACTTACAGAATGTTCTCCAGAGTTTATAAAGATTCAGGAATTAAATTTCATTTTGTTGATATGACTGATATCGCAAAATTGAAAGCATTAATCAACGAAAATACAAAACTGATTTGGGTTGAAACACCAACAAATCCGTTAATGAAATTAGCTGATATTGAAGAAATTTCAAAAATTACCAAAGCACATAAAATCTGGCTTGCAGTAGATAATACTTTTGCAACGCCTTATTTACAAAAACCTTTAGATTTAGGAGCTGATATTGTTATGCACTCTGCTACAAAATATTTAGGAGGACATTCTGATGTTATTGCAGGAGCTTTAATTGTAAAAGATGAGGCTTTGGGAGAACAATTGCATTTTCAACAATTTGCAACTGGAGCAACTCTTGGACCAATGGATAGTTTTTTAGTTTTAAGAGGAATCAAAACACTTTCGTTAAGAGTACAAAGACATTGCGAAAATGGAGAAAAAGTGGTTGAATACTTAACGAAACATCCAAAAATAAAAACAGTTTATTATCCTGGCTTAGCAAGTCATCCGTTTCATGAAATTGCTAAAAAGCAAATGAAAGCTTTTGGCGGAATGGTTTCTTTTACTTTTGTATCCGGTAAAAAAGAAGATTCGATTGCATTTTTAGAAAAACTAAAAGTTTTTACTTTGGCAGAATCATTAGGCGGAGTAGAATCATTAGCAAATCACCCGGCTTTAATGACGCACGCTTCTATTCCTGCAGACAAAAGAGCAGAAGTTGGTATTACTGATGATTTAGTTCGATTAAGCGTTGGTATTGAAGATGCAGAAGATTTAATTGCTGATATAGAACAGGCATTAGCTTAAAAATTAAATTACCAAGCAAAAAAAAATCCCAAATTCCAATTTTTATTATGGAATTTGGGATTTTTTATATTTAAATTCTTTTAGAATTCTAAGTAATAAATGTATCCAACATTAAACCAGAATTGCCAATCGTTTGATTTATTTTCTTTGTAAAGATCTTTATTAGGATTTAAACCATCAACCCAATCAGATGTAAAGGCCTGAAAACGTCCTTCAACCATCAAATCACTCATTGTTGTTAATTTGTAATGTGCTCCTAATCCTGCAAGTACAGATAAAACTACACCATTTTCAGTAGAAAACCCAAACTGACGTCCGTCAGAAGGAGTTAAATATTTTGGATATGTTGTAGAAGGAAGTCCTAAAGTACCTAATGAAGAAGTAGCTTTGGTTGAATAATAACTTCCTGCAAGACCTAAACTTACATAAGGGCTTAAAGCTCCAATAGTATTTTCGAAATCATGTATTTTCATGAACGAAAATTCTAATTGAGATCCAAGGTTTATAACAGTAGAGCTACCTTTCATGCCTCTAAGTTGTAAAACATTCAATGTTGGAGGTGTTTTATCAACCCATTCTCCAAAATGTTGAAGATTGACTTTACTGAATGATAATTCTGTTCTAACTTTAAAATGTTCTGTAAAAAAACTTTCTCTGTTATTATTTGCAGAAAAATTTAAAAAGTGAACAATTCCTACACCAAAACCTGTGTTTCCAAGATTAGTGTCCATATTATGTCTTTCACCATAATCAGATTGAAAAGCAGTCGGACCGAAAATTATTCCTACTTCGTGCGCCAAATCGCTTTGTGCTACAGAGGTTGCGGAAATTCCTAAAGAGGCGAATAATGTGAGTATTATAGGTTTAAGCATAGTTTGGGGCTTAGAAAATCATGGCAAATATATAAAAAACATGTACGATTCAAAATATTAAATTAACGTATTAGAAAATAAGTAGCAAAATACTTAATTTGTTAACTTTAATTATGATGTTTTGATCTAAAGTAGAACGTGTAAAATGGTATATTTCGTATTGTTTGAAAAAAATATAATTCATCAATATAGAATGAAAAAAAATAACATTCGATTAGCATTTTGTTATATCTTTGTGTGTTAAAATATACGATCATATTTCAAAGCGAAAACGTTTTCTTAAACGTATTTTCTTATTTGAAAGAGCAAAAATTAAGATAATTTACTAGAATAATTTATTTAAAAATGGAACAAAAAATAAATGAGTTTATGGCTCTTGTAGAGTCGAAAAATCCAAACGAGCCAGAATTTCTTCAAGCCGTTAGAGAATTTGCAGAAACGGTAATTCCATTTATTGCAGAAAGAAAAAAATATGACGGAAAAAACCTACTTCTTAGGATTGCTGAGCCGGAACGTTCAATAATATTTAGAGTTCCATGGGTAGATGATAAAGGAGAAATAATCGTAAACAGAGGATTTAGAATTCAAATGAATTCAGCAATTGGTCCATACAAAGGCGGAATAAGATTCCATCACACTGTAAATTTATCTGTTTTAAAATTTCTTGCATTCGAACAAGTTTTTAAGAATAGTTTGACAACACTTCCTATGGGAGGTGGAAAAGGAGGTTCTGATTTTGATCCTGAAGGAAAATCTGATGGAGAAATCATGCGTTTCTGTCAATCGTTTATGACGGAATTATGCCGCCATATTGGTCCTGATTTAGATGTTCCTGCCGGAGATATTGGTGTTGGTGCAAGAGAAATCGGTTATTTATTTGGTCAATATAAAAGAATCAGAAATGAATTTACAGGTGTTTTAACCGGTAAAGGACTTGCATACGGAGGTTCACTTATCAGACCAGAAGCAACAGGATACGGAGTTGTTTATTTTACGGATCAAATGTTGCAGACTATCGGACATGACATTAAAGGTAAAAGAGTTGCAATTTCAGGATTTGGAAATGTTGCCTGGGGTGTTGCTTTAAAAATAAATGAACTAGGAGGAAAAGTAGTTACTATTTCTGGTCCTGATGGTTATATTTATGATGAAGAAGGAATCTCTGGAGAAAAAATTGAACACATGGTAGAAATGAGAGCGACTGGAGATAACAGAGCTGAAGTTTATACTAAAAAATATCCAAACGCGATTTTCCATAAAGGAAAAAGCCCATGGGAAGTAAAAGTTGATATTGCTATTCCGTGCGCTACTCAAAACGAATTGACAGGTGAAGATGCTAAAAAATTGATTGATAATGGCGTTTTATGTGTAACAGAAGCTGCTAATATGCCTTCGACATTAGATGCAATTAAATTATTTTTAGATAATAAAGTTTTATTCGCGCCAGGAAAAGCTGCAAATGCTGGTGGTGTTGCTGCATCCGGACTTGAAATGACACAAAACTCAATTCGTCTAAACTGGACAAGTGAAGAAGTAGATTTGAGATTGAAAGATATCATGGTTGGAATTCACAACCAATGTAAAAAATATGGTGCAGGAGAAGATGGGTATGTAAACTACGTAAAAGGAGCTAACATTGCCGGATTTGTTAAAGTTGCCGATGCTATGCTTGCACAAGGTGTAGTATAATTTTTTACCACGACTTAAAAATGCCTTCATTTATCGCAAGATAAATCGAAGGCATTTTTTTTATTTATAAAAGAACAAAATTCAAATACTTTCGTTTGTAGTATATTTGTCTATCTGAATTACATTATAAGATGAAGAAAAGGTTTCTGTATATTTTGCTTTTGCTTTTCGTGCAATTAGGTTTTACGCAAAGTAAATTGTCCTGGCAAGGATATTTTTCGTTTAACGAAATAAAAGATGTTGCAGAAGCTTCAACAACTGTTTTTGCAGCTTCAGAAAATGCGTTGTTCTCAAAAAACACGGCAACAAATAGTCTTAAAACAACCACAACGGTTGATGGACTTTCGGGCCAGACAATATCTGCTTTATATCATAGCGAAAGTTTCAAAAAAACAATAGTTGGTTACGAAAACGGGATGATTATTGTTGTTAATGAAACAGATGGAAGCATTGTTAAAAAAGTAGACATTATTAATAAACAGTTGCCCGCAAATATCAAAAAAGTCAATCATTTTATGGAACATAACGGACTGGTTTATGTTTCCTGCGATTTTGGAATTGTACAATTCAATTTAACTACTTCTCAATTTGGTGATACTTATTTTATTGGTGATAACGGAGCCGAAATCAGTGTAAAACAAACTGCTTATTTTAACGGGTTTATTTATGCAGCAACTTCAAGCGGCATTAGAAGAGCCAATAGTACAAGTCCAAATTTAATTGACTTTAGCCAGTGGGCAATCGTAAATTCCGGCAATTGGTCAAGTATTGAAACTTTAGACACTGAACTTATTGCTATAAATTCTGTTGGATATATTCATCGGTTTAACTCAAACACATTTGTTGGTTTTTTACAGCTTCCGCAAGCTTCAACAGATATGAGAGCAAAAAATCACAGACTTTATGTTACTACACCAAATTCAGTTTTTGTCTATAGTAATCAAATGGTTTTAAACAGGCAAATTACAAATTCAGAGGTTTTTGATAATAACGTAACTTTAACTTGCGCTACGGTTGTTGGCAATTTAATTTATATCGGAACAAAAGAAAAGGGATTATTTTCAGGATCTCTTTCAAGCGGATCTTTTTTTGAAAGCAGTACACCAAAAGGGCCGGCGAGAAATAATGTTTTTTCAATAGATGCTAGTGCCAATTCACTTTGGGCGGTTTATGGAGATTATGATACAAGTTATAATCCATATCCTTTAGATGATTATAGTATTGGTAAATATAACGCTTCGGGTTGGCTGGATATTCCTTATCAAGATGTTTTCGATGCAAAATCGATAACAAGAATCTTGGTTAATCCAAGTAATGAAAATCAGGTTTACGCAAGTTCATTTTTTTCAGGATTATTAAAAGTAGAAAATGATGTTCCTGTTATTTTATATAACGATAAAAACAGCAGTTTAGAAACTTTAAAAGCAGATAATTACAATCTTATCGATATCCGTATCAATGCAACTGCTTTTGATAAAACAGGAAATCTCTGGATTACGAATAGTCGTGTAAAAAACGGTTTGAAAGTTTTAAAAACAAACGAACAATGGGGAAGTTATTCAATGGCTTCAATTCTTACGAATGCAGAAAGTACTAGTTACGGAAGTCTTGTTGTTGATAAGAACAATACCAAATGGATGGCAACCAACAGAGATGGTGTTATTGCTTATAATGAAACGACGAATACATTTAAAAAAATGAACTTTGGCGCCGATGTTGGAAATCTCCCTACTTATGACGCAAGAGCTTTGGCAATCGATACTAAAAATCAGCTTTGGATTGGAACAACAAAAGGATTGAGAGTTTTGTCGAATGTAAATAGTTTTCAAACAGAAAGTCAGCTAAAAGCAAATTCAATTATAATTATAGATGATAATTTAGCGCAGGAATTATTGTATGAGCAGTTTATTACTTCGATTGTAGTAGATGGAGCGAATAATAAATGGATTGGTACCGTAGATTCGGGCGTTTTTATGGTGTCGCCGAACGGTCAGGAAACAATATATCATTTTACA
The DNA here is from genome assembly GCF_009707955.1 of Flavobacterium sp. LC2016-13. Lineage (GTDB taxonomy): Bacteria > Bacteroidota > Bacteroidia > Flavobacteriales > Flavobacteriaceae > Flavobacterium. Next base: position 128,607 of record NZ_WMDQ01000007.1, read on the forward strand.
ATAAATAACTCGCCTTTGCCAAGTAATGTTATAAACGACATTAAGATTAATAGTGCGACAGGAGAAGTTTTTTTTGCTACAAATAAAGGATTAATTTCTTTCAAGGGACTTGCAACTGGCGCCAATGAAGACTTAAATAGTGTTTATGTTTATCCAAATCCCGTACGTCCTGAATTTTTAGGAACAGTAAAAATTGCCGGATTATTAGATAAAGCCAATATAAAAATTACCGATATAGAAGGTAATCTTGTTTATGAAACAACTTCGGCAGGAGGGACAATAGAGTGGGATACAACAGCTTTTGGCAGATATAAAGTTTCTTCAGGTGTTTATATGATATTTATTTCGGCACAAGACGGAGGAGAAACTAAAGTCAAAAAAGTGATGATTATTAGATAGTTTGAAAGTCGAAAGTCCAGTAATCCCAAAGTCTAATATCTAAGAATTTAAAAATCCAATTTTGTTAGTCAAAACTAAAGCAATTGTTATTTCTACATTGAAATTTCAGGAAAAAAGCCTGATCGTAAAATGTTTTACGCTTTCAAACGGACTGAAATCTTATTTCGTACGCGATGCTTTTTCGAGTAAAAAAAACAGCCAGAAAATTGCTTATTTTCAGCCATTTTCTATTTTAGAAATCGAAGCAGTTCATAAAAACAAAGGCACTTTAGAAAACTTCAAAGAAATAAAAACAGCAGTTCCTTTTCAGACTATTCATACTGATATTGTCAAAAGTACGATTGTAATGTTTTTGTCTGAAATGCTGCATTATTCAATTCAGGAAGAAGAAAAAAACGAATCATTGTTCATGTTTTTAGAAACGGCGCTGACTTGGTTTGATCATCATGATGAGATTTCTAATTTTCATTTGATTTTACTTTTGGAAGCAACAAAGTATTTAGGATTTTATCCGGATGTTTCTGAAATTGATTTGCCTTATTTTGAAATGAATGATGGAGTTTTTACACTTTTTCACGGATTAACGGCTTTGACCGAACATGAAACTAATTTGTTTAAAAAACTCATTGATTTAAAATTTGATAACGATCAAAAAGTTTTTCATGTAATTGAAAGACAAATACTACTTAAAATATTGATCGATTACTATAGTTATCATTTAGACGGATTCAAAAAACCAAAATCTTTAGAAGTTTTAAAAGAAGTTTTCTCTTAAATCAAACAAAAGGTTACTATTTCTTGAATATTACATTATAAATTTCGCCATATCGGTCTTTTTTCTATCATCTTTTATCTATTTTACTCAAAATTCCTTACTTTCGCACCTCGATTAAGAAAAGGATAAAATGAGCACAAAATTTACTGAATACAAAGGACTTGACTTGCCAACTGTAGCGTCAGAAGTTCTTGATTTTTGGAAGAAAGAAAATATATTTGAAAAGAGTGTAACTACTCGCGAAGGTGCAGAGCCTTACGTATTTTTTGAAGGCCCGCCTTCAGCAAACGGATTACCGGGAATTCACCACGTGATGGCGCGTGCGATTAAAGATATTTTTTGCAGATATAAAACTCAAAAAGGTTTTCAGGTAAAAAGAAAAGCCGGCTGGGATACACACGGATTACCTGTAGAATTAGGTACCGAGAAAGAACTTGGAATTACAAAAGAAGATATTGGCAAAACCATTTCTATCGAAGAATATAACGAAGCGTGTAAAAAAACCGTAATGCGTTATACCGATGTATGGAATGATTTGACCGAAAAAATGGGTTATTGGGTAGATATGGAAGATCCGTATGTAACTTATAAACCAAAATACATGGAATCTGTTTGGTGGCTTTTGAAACAAATCTACGATAAAGGTTTGTTGTACAAAGGATACACGATTCAGCCATATTCTCCAAAAGCAGGAACAGGATTGTCTTCTCACGAAGTAAATCAGCCTGGAGCTTATCGTGATGTTACAGATACTACGATTGTAGCGCAATTTAAAACTTTGCCAGAAACGCTTCCGGGCTTTTTACAAGGTTTTGGAGATATTCATATTTTGGCTTGGACGACAACTCCCTGGACATTGCCATCGAATACAGCTTTGACTGTTGGACCAAAAATCGATTACGTTTTAGTAAAAACGTTCAATCAATATACTTTTGAGCCTGTTAATGTTGTTTTGGCTAAAAATTTAGTTGGAAAACAATTCGGAAAAGGATTTTTTGCAAGTGAAGATGACGCTGATTTTGACAAAGTTAAAAATGGCGACAAACAACTTCCATACAAAATTTTAGCAGAAGCAAAAGGTGTTGATTTAGTTGAAATCAGATACGAACAATTATTACCGTACGTATTACCTTATCAAAATGCAGAAAACGCATTTAGAGTAATTGCAGGCGATTTCGTAACAACAGAAGACGGAACAGGAATTGTACATACAGCACCAACTTTTGGTGCAGATGATGCTAAAGTAGCAAAAGAAGCAAAGCCGGAAGTACCGCCAATGTTGGTTTTAGACGAAAGCGGAACAGCAGTTCCTTTGGTAGATTTGCAAGGAAAATTCACTTCACATTTAGGAGAACTTGCAGGGAAATATGTAAAAAACGAATATTACGATGCAGGACAAGCTCCGGAGAAATCTGTAGATGTTGAAATCGCTATTCGATTAAAAGAAGAAAATAAAGCCTTTAAGGTTGAAAAATACGTACATAGTTATCCACACAGTTGGAGAACTGATGAGCCGTTATTATATTATCCACTAGATTCTTGGTTCATTAAAGTAACCGATGTAAAAGATAGAATGTTCGACCTGAACGAAACTATCAATTGGAAGCCTAAGTCTACTGGTGAAGGACGTTTTGGAAATTGGTTGAAAAATGCCAACGACTGGAACTTATCTCGTTCTAGATATTGGGGAATTCCGTTGCCAATTTGGAGAACTGAAGACAAAAAAGAAGAAGTTCTTATTGGTTCTGTTGAAGAATTATACAATGCGATTGAGAAATCTATCGAAGCCGGTTTTCAAAAAGAAAACCCATTTAAAGGTTTCGAAATCGGAAATATGGATGAATCAAATTATGATATAATTGATTTGCACAAAAATGTTGTCGATCAAATAACCTTAGTTTCGGCTTCTGGCCAACCAATGAAACGCGAAAGCGATTTAATTGATGTTTGGTTCGATTCTGGAGCAATGCCTTATGCACAATGGCATTATCCTTTCGAAAACAAAGATAAAATCGACGAGAACAAAGATTTTCCTGCAGATTTTATTGCAGAAGGTGTCGATCAGACTCGTGGATGGTTTTATACGCTGCACGCTATCGGAACTTTGGTTTTTGATAAAGTAGCTTATAAAAACGTAGTTTCGAACGGTTTGGTTCTGGATAAAAATGGAATAAAAATGTCTAAGAGTAAAGGAAATACTATAGACCCTTTTAAAACCATTGAAGAATATGGTCCTGATGCCACACGTTGGTACATGATTATGAATGCAAATCCATGGGACAATTTAAAATTTGATCTTGAAGGAATTGCTGAGGTGCGCCGTAAATTCTTTGGAACTTTATACAACACTTATTCATTCTTTTCGTTATATGCGAATATAGATGGTTTTAAATACGCTGAAGCGGAAATTCCGTTAAGTGAAAGACCGGAAATTGACCAATGGATTATGTCTGAATTGCATACATTAATAAAATTTGTTGATGAATGTTATGAAGATTATGAGCCTACGAAAGCAGCAAGAGCAATTTCTGACTTCGTTCAGGAAAACCTGAGCAACTGGTACGTTCGTTTATGCCGTCGTCGCTTCTGGAAAGGAGAATACGCACATGATAAAATTGCAGCTTACCAAACGCTTTATACTTGTTTGTTAACAATCAGTAAATTAAGCGCTCCAATCGCTCCTTTTTTCATGGATAAATTGTATCGCGATTTGACAATTTCGACAGAATCTGAGCAATATAGCAGTGTTCACTTGGCTGAGTTTCCAAAATTTGTCGAAAACTTTGTTAATAAAACGTTAGAAAGCAAAATGCAGAAGGCTCAAACGATCTCATCTTTGGTTTTATCACTTCGTAAAAAGGAAATGATCAAAGTGCGTCAACCACTGCAAAAGGTAATGATTCCGGTACTTGACGAAAATCAAAGAGCTGAAATCGAAGCTATTTCCGAGCTTGTAAAAGCAGAGGTAAACGTTAAAGAAATTACACTTTTAGATGATGCTTCAGGTATATTAGTAAAACAAATTAAGCCTAATTTTAAAACATTAGGACCGCGTTTTGGTAAGGATATGGGTCTGATTTCCAAAGAAATACAGAGTTTTTCTGCAGATCAGATTAATCAATTAGATAAGCAGGGAACGTTAGATATTGTTATTGCTGGAAATAACGTAACTTTATCATTAGAAGATGTCGAAATAACATCTCAGGATATAGAAGGATGGCTGGTTGCAAATTCAAACGGAATAACAGTTGCGCTTGATATTACGATCACAGAAGAATTAAAAAATGAAGGTATTGCAAGAGAGTTGGTAAACAGAATTCAAAATATCCGTAAAGATTCTGGATTTGAAGTGACTGACAAAATTAAAGTACAAATAAAAAGAAATGGTCTTTTAGAAGAAGCCATTCTTAAAAATGAAGACTATATTAAGTCTGAGACGTTAACAGATAGTTTGGTTTTTACAGACGCTTTAGAAAGCGGCATAGAAATTGAGTTTGATGATATTAAAACAATGATATTAATTTCAAAATAAGTATAAATACCATGATAGATGAAATTACAAGGTACTCTGATGCTGATTTAGCAGAGTTCAAAGAAATAATTCAAAATAAAATACAAAAAGCACAAGCCGATCTGGATTTAATAAAAAGTGCTTACATGAACGATTTGAATAACGGGACAGATGATACATCTCCAACGTTTAAAGCTTTTGAAGAAGGTAGCGAAACAATGTCTAAAGAAGCAAACTCACAGTTGGCTATCAGACAGGAAAAGTTTATACGCGATCTTAAAAATGCATTATTCCGTGTAGAAAATAAAACGTACGGTATTTGTAAAGTAACAGGTAAATTGATCAGTAAAGAAAGACTGAAAATTGTTCCTCATGCTACAATGAGTATCGAAGCTAAAAATCTGCAACGATAATATAAAATAAAAAACGCTCCTTATTCAGGGGCGTTTTTTTGTATTTGATAAAAGATTCCTTTTGTCAAAAAAATCTTTATGTGGTCAAATTTCAAGTAAAATATAATAACTTAGAACTGTCTTGATTAAGGCCAGTTCTAGATTATTACAAATTAATTAAGCTAGATTTTTCTCTAAGTCTAATTTATGCTTTCTTAAAATAGCTCTTGTCATCCCTAAGTTTGCTTTACTGGCATCTGCGGCAAGATAAATCATAAACTTTTTGTTAGGAGAAATATCGATGATGTGAATTTGATTCGATAACGTAATCAAAATATCTTCGATGTCCTGATTTAAATTTAAAGCTTTTACGGCGCTTAATTTGGCTTTTACAACCTCAAGATTGTAAGCGGCTGCGAGTTCAGGGTCAAAGGAAGGATCTACAGTTAAATTTCCAAAGCTTAATCCTGATTCAATTTCGGTTACGGCAACAGCAATAAAGCCATTTACATTTGTTTTCATTTCATTTAAAAACACGTTTAAAAAGTCATTACTCATAGTTTTAGGTGGGTTTGTTGTTAATAGATTTATGTTATTTCAATAGGGAATTTTTGCTTAATTCTGCCGAAAGTTCATCAGTTGTTCGCATTAACAATCCAAGGTTGGTTCCGTCCTTGGTAAATGCAATTACAAAATTTGAGCTGTTAATTTTATTTCCAATAACAACGCCTTCGGTTGTTTTTAAAAATAATTGTTTGAGAGAGCCTTTTTCTAAATCGGATACAAATTTTTCGCTCATAGACAAAATTGCAGCACTCATTGCAGCAATACTATCTCCGTACTCAATATGAAGGGAAGTGATTAGCTTTCCTTTTCCGTTTAAAATAAGAGCTGACGTAGATTTAGTAGTAACCAAATAATCGTTTAAGGTGGATGTGATTTCATTCATTAGGGTAAAGTTTGAGGAGTTGTTAAAAATTACTCATATCAACATTATATTTAAAGGAAATACGTCTATTTGAATTAAACAAGTGTTAATTTTATTAACAAATATAAATTAAATTATGTATCATTGTAATACGAAACAGTTAAATAATTTTATTTTTTACTATAAAAAACCTACATTATGGCTAAAGTACTGAAATTCAAAGATGTAAACTCGGATATTGAAAGTAGAATGAAGGAATTCGAGAAAATGAGACTCAAATTAAAAGCTCAAATTGATAAAGATGCTTCTAAAAAAGCCAGTACAGGAAAAGAAGGCAAAGGATTGCTTAAATCAATTTCCGGCTTTTTTGCAGACACTCCAAAAACTGCTACTCAAACAACTACTAAAAAATAGAGTATATATTCTGTTTAACGATGTGACTTTGGTAATAAGTTTTGTTACAAAAGAATTAACGTTCCATAAGGAGCGTTTTTTTTGATTAAATTGTTACTTTTGCGCATCAAAAATTATTAAAATGTCATTACGAAAAGCGTATTTCCTTATATTTTTAGTTTTACTTGTTGATCAGATTTCAAAAATCTATGTAAAAACCAATTTTATCTTAGGTGAAGAAGTTCATATTTTTAACTGGTTCAAAATACATTTTATTGAAAATGAAGGAATGGCGTGGGGCACAAAAATTCCTGGTGAATACGGTAAATTAATTTTAACCGTTTTTAGGATTTTTGCTGTATTCGGAATTGGATATTGGTTGGCTGATGCAATAAAAAAACGTCATTCTACTTATTTGATTGTTGCGATAGCTTTAATTTTTGCCGGAGCTGCAGGAAATATTTTAGATTCTGTTTTCTACGGAGTTATTTTTGATGACAGCACACATAATCTTGCAACACTTTTTTCTCCGCATCCATACGGAACCTGGTTTCATGGTTTGGTTGTAGATATGTTTTATTTTCCTATTTGGGAAGGTAATTTACCAACTTGGATACCTTTCTTTGGAGGTAAACATTTTATGTTTTTTAATGCTATTTTTAATGTTGCCGATATGGCGATTTCTACAGGAGTTGGAATCTTGCTTGTTTTTAATAAAAGAGCATTTCCAAAACATTAAGCTTGTTTTTAAAATCTAAAATTTTAATACAAAATTCCAATAGCTGTATGTGATATCGCATCAGCTATTGGAATTTTGCATTATTGGGATTTAATGTGCTATTTTTACCATACAAAAAACCAAACTTATGCAAAGTCCGTCGTTCTCTATTTATGATGCATCTGCAGGTTCAGGAAAGACCTATACTTTGGTCAAAGAATATTTAAAAATTATTCTTTCATCTCCTAAAAACGACGCTTATCGTAATATTTTGGCGATAACTTTTACCAATAAAGCCGTTCATGAAATGAAAAGCCGTATTGTTGGGAGTTTGTCTGAATTTGCCAAAGAAGAACCTTCGGCGAAAGCCAGAGATTTAATGGAGGATTTGTCCCGGTCAACAGGACTTTCGGTAATTAAAATCAAAACAAAGTCTCAGAGTATTATTAAGCATCTTATTCATAATTATGCTGCTTTTGATATTTCGACAATCGATAAATTTACACATAAAGTTATTCGTGCCTTTGCACATGATTTAAATCTTCCGATGACTTTTGAAGTTACTTTAGATACCGAAAATTTATTGATCGAAGCAGTTGATGCCATTATTGCACAAGCAGGACAAGATGAAACTCTGACCAAATTACTGATCGATTTTACGATGGAAAAAACCGACGATGATAAAAGTTGGGATGTTTCGCGTGAAATTCTCGAAACAGGAAGATTGGTTTTAAATGAAAATAACCGAAATGAGATTTCGCATTTTCAAGATACTTCGATCGAAGAATTCGTGGCAATCAAAAAGAAAATGGCTGTTCTCTGTTCTGATTTAGAAAAAGAAAATGCAGCGTTTGCAACTGAACTACTTTCTTTGATTGATAATAACGGAATTGATTTAAAATCATTTTCAAGAGGAACATTTCCAAATCATTTAGAAAGTATTCGTGACGGAAAATATAATCCAAGAAATAAAACATTTCATGAGTTTGATGACATAGCCATCAACAAAACAGCAAAAGACAGGGCTTTAATCGAAAATCTTATTCCTGAATTTCTTCAGACATTAGAAAAAATCTATAAGAATTTCGAAAAAAGAGATTTTTACAAAGCTTTCTTGAAAAATATAACGCCACTTTCATTATTAAATACGGTAAGTAATGAATTGGCAAAGATTCAATCAGAACAAAATATTTTGTCGATTTCAGAATTCAATGCGATTATTCATCGTGAAATTCAGAATCAACCTGCGCCTTTTATTTACGAACGTTTAGGAGAAAGATATCGTCATTTTTTTATTGATGAATTTCAGGATACTTCAGAGATGCAATGGCAAAATTTAATTCCATTAATAGATAATGCGCTTTCCGGGCAGGACGATTTAGGAAATAAAGGAACGTTGATGATTGTTGGAGATCCAAAACAATCTATTTATCGCTGGCGCGGAGGAAAAGCAGAACAATTTATTGAACTAAGTAAAGATATAAATCCGTTTAATAATCCTGATAAATCAATTGAACATTTAAATACCAATTACAGAAGTTATAGCGAAGTAATTGATTTTAATAATGCTTTTTTTAAACTGATTTCAACGGAGTTTTCTAATGAAGATTATAAAGATTTATATGAAAATCATAGTTTTCAGAACACGAACTCTAAAAAAGGCGGATATGTCAATATTTCTTTTTTGCCTATAATCGAAAAAAATGATTTTGCCGATGAAGAAGAAGTTGTAGAAAAATCAGATTTATATGTTTTAGCAACTTTAAATACAATTCAAAAAGTAGTTCGTGAAGGTTTTGAATATAAAGACATCGTGATTTTGACTCGTAAAAGAGATCAGGGAATTGCTATTGCAAATTATTTAACAGAGCAAAACATTCCGCTTTTGTCTTCAGAAACTTTGATGATTCAAAACGCAACAGAAGTTCGCTTGATTATTCATTTGCTTAAATATCTCAACAATAGTATTGATCTTGAAGCAAAAGCTAATTTTCTGCATTTTTTAGCAAACACAATAGAAATTGAAATGCCAATTCATGATTTTATTGCGCAGGGAATGGCTCAACGAATTGAAAATGATTTCGAGAAATGGCTGCTAACTTTTGATGTGTCACTTTCATTTGAAAATATTCGAAAAAAATCATTGTATGAAGCGGTAGAAATTATCATTTCAAAATTTGTACTTCCATCAGAAGGAAATGCTTATGTGCAGTATTTTCTGGATATTGTTTTAGAACGCGACATTAAAAATCAGGCAGGAATAGCTGACTTTTTAGGTTATTGGGATAAAAATGCGCACAAATTCAGTATTCCGTCTCCCGAAGGAAATAATGCAGTTCGAATTATGACCATTCACAAATCGAAAGGTTTGGAATTTCCAGTTGTAATTATGCCTTTTGCAGAAGAAGATTATAGTAGAAAACCAAAAGATAAATTGTGGCTCGATACGGAAGATGCAGATTTGGGAGTTCCAAAAGCACTGATTGATAATAGCAGCGCAGTTGAAGGTTTTGGAGAAAGTGCGTCGGTGGTTTTTAATTTAAAAAAACAAGAAGAATTACTCGATAATATAAATGTTTTATATGTTGCATTAACCCGCGCCGAAGAACAATTGTATATTATTTCTCAAGCTATAAAAGAGAGAAAAGACGGTGAATTCCCAAGTAATATGGCTTCTTTTTTTATTAAATTTTTAATGAATAAAGGAGTTTATGATCCGGAAAAATTAGAATATGAGTTTGGGAATAAAGTAAAACTTTCGCCGTCTGGTGAAACTTTAGATTTGGTAAAAACAATTCCGATAGTTTCCGAAGTTTTAAATCCGAAAAATATTAAAATTGCTCAAAAAGAATCTTTGATGTGGGGAACACATCAACAAGAAGCGATTTCGTACGGAAATATAATTCATGAAATTTTGGCATTTGTAAAAGATAAATCAGATGTTGATTTGGCCATTACCAAAGCTATAGAAAATGGTTTAATTACTTTTGATCAGGTTGAAAAAGTCAAGAAAACACTTCATGAAATTGTAAATCATACAGAATTAAGTATCTGTTTTGATGGCACAAATAATATTCTGAATGAACAAACGATAGTTCAAAAAGAAGGTAAGATTCTGAAACCGGACCGAATTGTTTTGACAAAGAACAAGAAAGCTTACTTGCTCGATTATAAAACTGGTGCTATAAATTCGAAATACACACAACAAATTCAAGAATATCAAGATGCGATTGAAGATTTAGGATACAAAGTGTTAAAAAGGGCTTTGGTGTATATTGGAACCGAAATCGATGTGGTAAATTTGTGATAAAATTAATCAGATGTTAAAGGGTTATAAGTGGCTAACTTGTTAATTTTTAACATATTAAATAGATAAAAAATGTACGGTAAAATTAAAGAGTATTTGCAAAGTGAGCTGCAAACGATTGAAGAAAACGGGATTTTCAAAAAGGAACGTATTATAACTTCGGCTCAGGATGCTGAAATAACTATTTCAACAGGAGAAAAGGTTTTAAATTTTTGTGCCAATAACTATCTAGGGCTTTCGTCTCATCCTGAAGTTGTTCAGGCTGCAAAAGATGCAATGGATACGCATGGTTTCGGTATGTCATCTGTACGTTTTATTTGTGGAACACAAGATATTCATAAAACATTAGAAAAAAAGATTGCTGATTTTTACGGTACAGAAGATACTATTTTATACGCTGCAGCTTTTGATGCTAATGGTGGAGTTTTTGAACCTTTGTTAGGAGAAAATGATGCAATTATTTCTGACAGCTTAAATCACGCTTCTATTATAGATGGAGTTCGTTTGTGCAAAGCAGCACGTTATCGCTATGAAAATAGCAATATGGAAGATCTGGAGCAACAATTAATTAAGGCAAATGAAGCTGGTGCACGTTTTAAACTAATTGTTACTGACGGTGTTTTCTCAATGGATGGAGTTGTAGCGCCTTTAGATAAAATTTGCGATTTGGCTGATAAATATGATGCCATGGTAATGGTTGATGAATGTCACGCTGCAGGATTTATTGGAGCAACCGGAAAAGGTACGCTTGAAGCAAAAGGAGTTATGGGAAGAGTTGATATTATAACCGGAACCCTTGGAAAAGCTTTAGGTGGTGCAATGGGAGGTTATACAACGGCCAAAAAAGAAATTATTGAATTGTTGCGTCAGCGTTCACGTCCTTATTTGTTTTCGAATTCACTTGCGCCGGCTATTGTGGGTGCATCTATTAAAGTTTTTGAATTACTGAAAAAAGATACTTCTTTACGTGATAAATTAGAATGGAATACTAATTATTTTAAAGAAGGAATGAAAAAAGCCGGTTTTGATATAATCGATGGAGATTCAGCAATTGTGCCCGTTATGTTATATGATGCAAAACTTTCTCAACAAATGGCAAACGAGTTATTAAAGCAAGGAATTTATGTAATCGGATTTTTCTTTCCTGTTGTTCCAAAAGAGAAAGCAAGAATTAGAGTTCAATTATCAGCAGCCCATACACAAGAGCATTTAGATAAAGCTATAAGTGCTTTCGTATCAGTTGGTAAAATGTTAAAAGTTATATAATTCCCATTTAATGGAATTTTTGTAGGTTTTTTTTAACATTTCATTTTGTATTTAAAAATTTTGGTGTTACTTTTGTCTGTAATTAACTAAATTGTAATTAAAAAAATTAAGTATGAAACATCTTAACAAACTTTTAGTTGCTGTGATGATGGTGATGGGTTTAAGTTCTCACGCGCAAGACAGCAACAATCCATGGGCGATCTCTTTTGGGGTTAATGCCGTTGATACTAGAACAAGTTCTGGGTCAGGAAGTGGATTCTTTGATCAACATTTTTCTCAGCCATTCGCTGTAAAAGACAACTGGAATATTCTTCCTTCTTTATCTTACATTGGTGTGTCTAGATATGTAGGAAGTGGTTTCTCTATTGGTTTACAAGGATCTGTAAACAAAATTGATAAATTGGTAACTTTTGATCCAAGCAATCCTGCTCATGATTCAAGAGGTAATGTTGTTACTAATCCTGGTGATTTGATGTATTATGGAATTGATGCTACTATTAAATATAGCTTCAAAGAAATTATCAAATCTAAAGTAATCGATCCTTCGTTATCTGTTGGTGGTGGTTATACTTTCTTCGGAGATAACAGTTTTGGAACTGTTAACCCAGGAGCTGGTGTAACTTTCTGGTTTACTGATGCTATTGGTCTTGAATTAGCTACAAAGTACAAATGGGCTGTTGCTGCTAATGATGATAAGGCTCTTGACAGATCAGTTTTCCAACACACTGCAGGTCTTATCTTCAAATTTGGAGGTAAAGATACAGACGGAGACGGAATCTACGATAAAGATGATGCTTGTCCAGATGTTGCTGGTTTAAAACAATTCAATGGTTGTCCTGATACTGACGGAGACGGAATTGTTGATGCTTCTGATGCTTGTCCAGATGTATTTGGTTTAGCTGCATTAAACGGATGTCCTGATACAGACGGAGACGGAATTGCTGATAAAGATGATGCTTGTCCAGATGTTGCTGGTTTAGCTGCTTTAAAAGGTTGTCCAGATGCTGACGGAGACGGAATCGCTGATAAAGATGACAAATGTCCTACAGTTGCTGGTCCAAGAGAAAACGGTGGTTGTCCTTTCTTAGACGCTGATAAAGATGGTGTTTTAGATAAAGATGATGATTGTCCTACAGTTGCTGGTCCTGCTAGTAACAGAGGTTGTCCTGAAGTTACTTCTGAGGCTTTAGAAGACCTTAAAGTTCAAGCTAGAGCAATCTACTTTAACTCAGGTAAAGCTACTTTCAAAACAGGAGACAAAGAAACTCCAGCTAGATTAGAAGCAATTAAAGAAATCCTTAAAAATTATCCAAACGCGAAATTCTCTATTGAAGGACACACAGATAATACAGGTTCTGCAAAAATCAACGACAAACTTTCTCAAGATAGAGCTGACGCTGTGAAAAATGCATTAATCGAAAAAGGTGTTAACGCAGAAAATCTAGAGTCTAAAGGATTTGGATCTTCTCAACCAGTTGCAAGTAACAAAACTGCTGCAGGTAAAGCACAAAACAGAAGAACTGAAATCAAACATATTGGTTCTAAATACCAAGGTAAACTATAATTTACTTTGTAAATAATACTGAAAAGCCATTCTTAATTGAATGGCTTTTTTTATTTTTATCAAATGGTAAATACTTCTTTTCTCGAAAAAATTGCAGCTGTTATAATTCAGGATTATTTAGATAAACTGACTGAAACAACTATTATACTACCTAACAAAAGAGCTAAGGTTTTTTTGATAGAAGCTTTGAAAAAAGAGACAAAACAAACTATTCTTTCTCCTGAAATTATTAGTATTGAAGATTTTGTACAAGACGTTGCTTCAATTAGATCGATCGACTCTATAGAGCTTCTTTTTGAATTTTATGAAGTTTATCTTTCTGTTACCGAAAAACAAAATCAACAATCGTTTGAGTTGTTTGCAAATTGGGCAAAAACCCTTTTGCAGGATTTTAATGAAATAGATCGCTACTTATTAGATCCGTCTCATGTTTTATCTTATTTGAAAGATATTGAAGATATTAAGAAATGGGGGATAGAAGTAGAAAATAAAACCAGGCTTTTAGAGAATTATATTGAGTTTTGGAAACTTCTTCCATTATATTATGACTCTTTATATAATCATTTGCTAAATAAAGAAATAGGTTATCAAGGTTTAATTTACCGCGAAGCAGTTAATAATCTGAATCATTTTTCGAATACAATTTCAAATCGCACTTATGTTTTTGCTGGTTTTAATGCTTTAAATGCAGCCGAAGAAAAAATAGTGCAACATCTTTTAGCTCTTGATCAGGCTAAAATTTATTGGGATGTTGACCAGACTTTTTTGAATGATCCTTATCATGATGCGGGACTTTTTGTTCGTCGTTTTAAAGAAAGTTGGAAACACTATAAATCAAATCATTTTGAGTGGATTGTAGATGACTTTTCTCAATCTAAAAACATTCAGATAATAGGAACTCCAAAAACTATTGGTCAGGCCAAATTAGCCGGAAATATTATAGAGAATATAATAAATGAAAATCCGGAAACATCACTGGATAAAGTTGCAATTGTTCTGGGTGAAGAAAATCTATTAATGCCGGTTTTATATTCATTGCCTTCCTCAGTTGGTGCTTTGAATATTACTATGGGATATTCGAGCAAAAATAATCCATCGCAAATATTGATTGCAAAATTGTTTAAAATGCATACAAATGCACTTTCAAGAAAAGGCGAAAGCTATGTTTTTTATTATAAGGACGTTCTTGATATTTTGACGCATCCGTTAGTAGAGCCTTATGCAAAAGCAAATAATTTAGTAAAGATTATCAAAGAGAATAATTACACTTTTATTACGCATAACAGACTTATTGAATTGGGTTCTAATCCATCTAAACTATTTCAGCTGTTATTTCAAAAATGGGAAAATGGTGCAATCAACGTTTTAGAAAATATTTCTGCGCTTTTACTTTTAATAAAAGAAAATTTCAATAATGATAATGAAGAAGAAAAAATAGCAAAAGCATTTGTGTATGCCATTTTTAAAGTCATTAATAAATTGATCAATTATTATTCGCAGCATCAACATATTGACAATATTGACACACTTTATGCCATTTACAAACAAGTTATTGATGTAGCTGAAGTTTCTTTTGAAGGAGAGCCTTTGCGTGGATTGCAAATAATGGGTGTTCTTGAAAGTCGTGTTTTAGATTTTGATACCGTTATTGTAACTTCTATGAATGAAGGTAAATTTCCTGCCGGAAAATCTCAAAACTCATTCATTCCTTATGATGTGAAACGAGAATTGGGTTTGCCTACATTTAAAGAAAAAGATGCTATTTATACCTATCACTTTTATCATTTACTGCAAAGAGCTAAAAATATTTATCTAATTTACAATACTGAAAATGATGGTTTAGATGCCGGCGAACGCAGTCGTTTTATTACACAATTAGAAGTAGAAAAGCAGTCAAAACACAATCTTACTTTTGACATTTATAATCCTTCATTGCCAACTACGGCATATCAGCATATGATTGTTCCAAAATCAGAAGCTGTAATGGAAAGGTTAAAAGAAATTGCAGTGGCCGGTTTTTCTCCATCTGCATTGACGAGTTATATTCGAAATCCGATTGAATTTTATTTTCAAAAAATCCTTCGTATTCGTGAAGTCGAAGAAGTTGAAGAAAACATTGCGCTAAATACGCTTGGAACTATAATTCATGAAACTTTAAAAAC
This sequence comes from Flavobacterium sp. LC2016-13, assembly GCF_009707955.1. Taxonomy (GTDB): domain Bacteria; phylum Bacteroidota; class Bacteroidia; order Flavobacteriales; family Flavobacteriaceae; genus Flavobacterium. The sequence continues at coordinate 144,022 of NZ_WMDQ01000007.1, forward strand.
ATTATACGAACCTTTTATAGGTAAATTTATTTCGGAAACTGACATTTCTAACTGTTTTAAAATATTGGATGATGAAGTTTTAAAACAATTTAAATTAGTTTATAAAGAAGGCGAAATTAAAAAAGGGCGAAATCTTTTGGCTTTTGAAGTGGCTAAACGAAATGTTTCTAATTTCCTGAAAATGGAATCAGAATCAATTCGAGATGGAGATGCTATTCAGATTATTGCTTTAGAACAAACTTTTGAGCGCCAGTTTGCCCATCCAAGCTTACCATTTCCGGTTTTAATTAAAGGAAATGTTGACAGAATTGAACTTCGTAACGGGAAAATAAGAATCATTGATTATAAGACAGGAAAAGTTGAAAAGACAAACGTTGTGTTGAAATCATGGAACGGATTAACACAAGAGCTTAAAAACGATAAAATCATTCAGGTTTTAGCTTATGCATTCATGTTTGAGAATGAAGCTAAAGGCGTTCCTATTGAAGTTGGAATTATTTCGTTTAAAAATCTAAAATCAGGATTTTTGCCTTTTGGTTTTAAGGAAGATAAGGAGATGAACATTACAGTGACTTCAGAAATTCTAAAAAATTATTTAGAAGAGATTGCTTTATTATTAAATGAAATTTTTGACGCTACTATTCCATTCGAAGAAAAAATAAATTAGAATTTCTGCGGTTCTCAGACGTTTTCTTTTTTTAGGGAAAATGAAAGTATAAACAGTTTTGGTTATTTTTTTGAAATTTAAGAGGATGTAAAAAAATAAATAAAGTAAAATTTAACGGCTAAAATTCGTTATCTGAAATGAAATTTGGAGTTGTTAAATAAATTTAAAATTATTTTTATTAAAGAAATTCTGATTTCGGTAATTGCTTGTTATGACTGACCTAATTCATTCTTATGAAAATAAAACATGAATTCAGAAATACTATTTATCTCGAAGTACAATTTTAAAATGTAATCCGTTGTTTTAACGAAATTACCTTTAATAAAAATTGTTAGTGATTGTTTTACAAAAGAAAAAAGCAGAAATTTTCATTGAAAATTTCTGCTTTTTTGTAAGTAGCTTTTAACTAAATATTTTTTTAAAAAATCCTTTCTTTTCAGTTTCTTGAGTGTTAGGATTATTTAGACGACCATTTTCAAAACGAAACCTTCTGAATTTCATTAGTTTTACGTTTAAGTCAAATCTTAATTCTTCTACATTTTTCATTTGATAAAATTTTTGCAAAGTTATGAAAAACTTCTATTAAACATACTTTGTTGTAAATCTTAATTTTATAAATGAATTTTAAGGAACAAAACTATAGAATTATCAATAAATCTCTTTTTTCTGTTAATTTTCTTTGAGAATCTTATTTTAAAGATTGCTAAAAATTAAAAGATAAACAAAAGTAACTCAATAAGTTATTAGAGTTCATTTTTTAACAACTGTTTATCGGGCAAATCTGTTTATTGAAAATATCTTTGATAATTGATAAACAATAAATTACAACATGGTTAATATAAATGCACTAGTAGAAGAGACAGGAGCAGAGTCTGGATTGATTTTTAATATTGACGGAATCTTGCTTGAATCTGTTAATTTAGAATATGATGGAAATGTTGCAGCAATGATTGGTATGATATTGAAAATGAGCCTGGAAATGTCTGAAGATCTTAATAATGGAGAACTAAAGCAAATCATGATTAAAAATAATGATGGTATTGTAGTGGCAAATAAAGATGAGGATGATAATTGTGTTGCACTACTTTCTAAAGATATAAGTAAAATGGGACTTTTGCTTCGCAAAATGGATACCGTTTTCAATAATTAAATAACAGATCAAATACATATTTTAGATGTTTCTGAAGATGGTAAATATTTTATTTACTTAGCAGTAGACGCTACAAAAGCAAATCTTGGATTAACAAGAGCAACATTGTCAAAGTTCAAAAAGGATATTATTTCATTATAATTTTTGCCCCCAACAATGAAAAAAAAGGCTGTTTCAATATATTTGAACAGCCTTTTTTGATTTTAATTTGTTTCGACTTATTGAAAAAATTCAGCCAGTATAATTTTCAATTCTTCTTTGTTTTCAATGTGGCTCATATGGCCGTCATCAAATAAAACAAGTTCGGCGGTTGTGTCTTCGATTTGAGAAATACTTTCTTCGTAATTTAAAACTGGATCTTTTTTTCCTAAAATTAATAAAACCGGGAACAGATTTTTATGAAGAAGATCTTCTCGATCTTTCCTGATTTTCATTCCTTCCAGCGAAGCAACAATTCCTTGCAAAGGTGTTTTTAAAGCCTGAACTTTAATTTTTTCAATTTCGTCTACTAATCGTGTTCTGTTGTTTTCACTAAATAAATTTGCAATTGCCAGGCTTACAAAACCAACATAATTTTGTTTAACCGCTTTAATCGCGCGCGTTCGGTTTATTTTTTTTTCTGGAGTATCTTCTTTAGAAGTAGAATTTAATAAAACCAATTTGCGAATAGTTTTAGGATACAATTCGGCGAAAGCCAAACCAACATAACCTCCCATAGAATGTCCGACAACAATCGCTTTTTCAATTTGTAGATGTTCTAAAACTTCATGAACCGCATTGGCATTTTCTTCCATAGAATGAACATATCCCAAACATTCTGATTCTCCATGTCCTAATAAATCAATTGAAATTACGCGATATTTATCTGAAAACAATGTAGTATATTCGTTCCACATTTTTTTGTTTTCCAGAAAACCGTGAAGTAATACAATTGCGTTTCCTTCGCCGGAATCAGTATAGGATATTTTAGTGTTTTTATATAGAATGTTTTTCATCTGAAAATAATTTTTACAAAAATAAGCTTTTGATAATAATCAACAGTAATAAGCTTTTTGTCTTTTTGTATTAGATAGTAACAGTAAGATTTTTTAAAGCCTTAATTTGATTTTAACAAATGAAGATGGTTTGTGTTGTATAAAGTCTAAATTTTATTAGCTTTACGATATTTTTTTAATAATTAACCTGTTAATATTTATGAGGTCAACTTTACTCTATGTTTTCTTTTTACTAAATTTTCAGTTCGCTTTTTGTCAATGGGTGAAATTAGATACTGGTTTGACAGATGATTTGACTGGTGTTGTTTTTTTAGGAAATAACGGGCTGGCATCTAGCTCAAACGGTCTTTATTATACTACTGATGGCGACGCCGGAAATAATTGGCGAAAATTTGAAATAACCGATAATGCTAAGAATGCTGAGATTTATCAAAATACAAGTTTTAATCATTGTTACTCATTAAGATATAGCACATTTGATCCTAATTTCGCTTTTGCTTGCGGGTATGATAAAATTACTCATAAAGCAATAATTATTAAGATAGCTTTTCCGTCAATGGCATATGAAATTATGTACGTAGGAGAAACTAATAGTTCACTAAATAATATTACGTATTATCAAGGTGTTTATTATGCTGTTGGCGATAATGGGCTAATCGTTAAATTTAACTCATCAAATATTATAGATGTAAAAAATATTTCAACAGATAATTTTTCGTCTATTTCTATTTATAGTGACAGATGCAAAATTTCTGCCGCTGACAAAATATTATATAGCGAGAATTTCAATAGTGAATTCAATTTTGTAAATGTTTTAACTCCGGGGTCAAATAATAAGAGCGTTTATTTTTCAACAAATGGGTTTACGCATGCTGTGGGAAATGGCTATACTTATACTAAAAATGCAAAGGATGCGATGATAACCAATACCAATTATGACTTTGGATCATTAAATGGTAATGCGATTACAGAATCAGATTCAAATTTATTTATAGCAACTGATCATGGAATATTTAAAGGATCAATCGAAATAAATGTATTAGAATGGCAGCCAAGTTCGCTAAAATATAATATCACAAATTTTTTTAAAAATGGTAATGTGATATATGCTTTTGGAAAAGGTGGTGTTATACTAAAAACTACAAATTTTGGAGGGACAACGAATCCATTTATAAAATTAAATGCACAAGGAGGATGTCTTAGTACCGAAATATACATGTATGGAACATTAGGGTCAATAACTCAATGTAAATGGTTTGTTGATGATGTGCTGCTTACAACTGAAATTAGAGGTAATTTAAGACGCACTTTTACAAAAACAGGTGACTACAAAATAAAGCTTGTAGGTATAAATTCAGCAGGAGTTGAAACAAGCGACACTAAAACAATTAAAATAGTGGCTTACCCGGAAGGAGGCAAAAAAGTAACCATAAGTGATTATCTTTTGTGTAAAAATGAAAAAATAGAAGTAGAGATTGCAGATTCTCAACAAGATATTACTTATATTTTTAGAAAAAACGGTGATGGAGTTTCTTATGGCAGCGCATTAGGTAACGGCGGTACGTTGAAATTTACGACAGATTTTATTGATCTAACGGGCGATTATTACATCGAGGCTAAAAATATGTTAGGACCATGTTCTGCTGAGTTTACTCAGAAATATAAAATTGTTGTTGAAGAAACAAAGGCTGATTTTCATAAAGATTTAATAAATGCGAAACAAAACGAAACCGTTACTTTTTACCAAAAAGCAAATGAAGCAGTAAAATACAAATGGGCTTTTTCTCCAAATGCATCATTAACTACTGCGGAAGGGGCACAACAAACGCTAAGTTTTGCAAATTTAGGAGAAACAAAGGTTAATATGGATGTATGGTCGATTAATGATTGTTATGACGCGACAGAAAAAGAAGGGCCTTATATTTATAAAGATTCTGAAAACACAAGCAATTGCTGGACATTAGTTAATGATGGAGTAGATTCTCAATGGAATGGTTTTGAATATGAAGGTAATTATGGATTAACCCAAACAGACGATGGATTTTTGGTTTCTGGAGGTTTTAACGATCAGATATTTGATTCGAAAATTGGATTGAAATCTAATTTTAAAAATAAAAAAGGAAGTTTTCTAACAAAATACGATAGAAAAGGAGCTTTAAAATGGATTGTAAGCACAGAACATGACCCTACAGTTCAAGAAAGGGATATAATTTTTTCTTCTGTAGTTGATCATGATGGAAATATATATATATGCGGGACACACGAAGGGACTTTTATAGACAATAAGGGCGATAGAATCAGGGTAAGCCCATTACTTTACGGAAGTAGAAATAACGGCTACATCATGAAGATGGATAAGCAGGGAAAAATGATTTGGAGATTAAATAGTGACGAATATGACCCTTTAGCAAAAAAACTTTATATTGATAAAGACAATAATTTAGTAACAACGATAAGTTTAAATTATCAGTATTCAGACAAACACCAGTTGTATTTAAATGGTATTAAAACAACTGTGATTACTCAAACAATGGCAACTTCGCAGGCAGATAATTTAACATTGCTAAAAATATCACCTTTAGGAGCCGTTATTTGGTATGCAGGAATTACTCTTTATCATGTAAATAACGCAGGAATTGTGAATCTTGGCTTTGATAGTACTAATAATATTTATCTTGGAGGAAATTATGAATTCGATATGAATTTCTATTCTGCGGGCAATACGACTAAACCAGAGGTACTAAAAGGTTTTGAAGGATATGGTTCTAAAATGTTTTTAGTTAAATACAATAAAGACGGTATTTTGCAATGGAAAACAAGAAGTAGTACAGTAAACGGGAAAGATAACAATGTATCATTTGGTGCAATGGTTACCGATGTGAACGGTAATAACTATATCACCGGAAATAATAAGTGTGATAATGCCAATGCTGTCCATTCTTTTGAAAATGCCAATGGAACAATTACTCAAAAAAATATTGGTACCTTTTTCTTGGCGAAAGTTAATTCTGCTGGTACATGCGAATGGATAACAGGAAATAAATACGGTCATACCGGAGGACGTAAAATTATTATGGATAACGATAAATTGCATATTATTGGTGGAGGTTCCGGAACCAGCACTTTTATTACTAGTGACTTAAAAAATTATGACTTAACAATTAGTGAATATGATTTCTTTTTGGCTACTTATGATGTATCAGGTAACTTAAAAAAGATAACTGCTAACGGAGATAATCGCAATCATGCTACAGTACCTTTAATAAACATATATGATTTTTTTAAAGCAGAAGATGATTCATTTTATTTGTGCGCCAATATGAGAGTAAATAATTACACCAGTTTTGGCAGCAATATAAGTACAAATGATGTTGATGGAATCGTTTCTCACTTTGATGAAAACTGCGGAATTGTAAAATATGAAAGTACTTTATCAACAGATGATTTTGCCAAAACATCAAATGCAGCTATTTACCCTAATCCAACATCAGGTAAGATTGCTGTAGATTTGCAAAATTACAGTGGCGATGTAACAGTGCAGTTATATGATAGTAATGGCAAAAAACTAAAAGAAGAAAAAGCCTCTAATTTGACAAAGTTAGATTTAACAATTAATGGCAGTCAGGGATTGTATTTTGTAAAAGTTAAAACAGGCGAAAGCACACAAACATTTAAAGTATTAAAAAAGTAAGAGATTAAATAGTTTAAACAAAAACGGCTTTCAGAAGTGAAAGCCGTTTTGTTTTTTATGATTTTAAAAATGAATTTACTTCATGAAAATATTTTTCCTTAGCATCAAGCCATCCGTAATGCCTGCAGTTTTCAAGCAAAATAAGTTTTGAATTTGGAATTGTTTTATTCGCTAATTCTCCAATTTGATTGCTGATAACATCCTCTTTTCCCTGAATAATGAGAACAGGATTTTTGAATGTTTTTAATTTGACTGCACAATCAAAATTAATTTTTTGCATATCATCCCAAAGCAAACCGTTTATAACCGAATTTCCTTGTGTTAATCTTTCAGCAATTATCGGAACATATTTTCTATCGTATACATAAGCCGGCGCCATCGCTCTTCCGCGTCCTAAACGAGCTGCGTGCGAAGTGTCGCCTTTTTCAATTTTATCATTCCAATAATTCATCGAATCTTTTTCTACCTTGCTTAAATTTCTTTCAATAAGATTTTCTGTTTTAAGCAAAGTCAAATCAATTCCGCCAGAAGACGATAATACTATTTTATTAATACTGTTTGGATACACCGTTGCATAATACGAAGCCAGCATTCCACCAAAAGAATGGCCAAGAACGTTCCATTTCTTAATTTTAAGATGCTTTCTTAACGATTCGATATCATCAGCCATCAATTTCATAGAAATCGTCTTAGAATTCAAAGCTGCTAATTTTGATTTTCCAGTTCCTCTCTGGTCGTAAATAATAGTTTCCTGACTTTCGGCCAAAATTTTAGCCATATCTTCAAAACCATTACTATTCATTCCGGGACCGCCGTTTATAATTAAAAGCGGTTCGCCTTTTCCGAATGTTTTATAATATGTTTTGCTAGAATCGTTGTTTGTTGCATAACCTTCGGTTTGAGCAAAAGTGTTTGCGATAAATAACAAAGAGATAAACAGAAAAATATTTTTCATCTCAAAACTATAAGTTCATTAAACTTTCGATCTCGTCAACTTCAACCGGAATATTGCGCATTAAGTTAAAAGGATCTCCTTTTTCCTGAATCACAACATTATCTTCCAAACGAATTCCGAAACCTTCTGCCGGAATATAAATTCCAGGTTCAACCGTAAAAACCATATTCGCTTTCATAGGTTCGTGAAGTAGTCCGTAATCATGCGTGTCAAGTCCCATGTGGTGAGAAGTTCCGTGCATGAAATATTTTTTATAAGCTGGCCAGTCCGGGTTTTCGTTCTGAACATCGGCTTTGTCAATTAAACCTAAACCAAGCAATTCAGAAGTCATAACTCTACCAACTTCAATATGATATTGTTTCCAAAGTGTTCCCGGAATCAACATGTTTGTTGCTTCGTTTTTAACTCTCAAAACAGCATTGTAAACCGCTTTTTGACGATCAGAAAAACGTCCCGAAACTGGTATCGTTCTCGTCATGTCGCTGGAATAGTTGGCATATTCTGCCGCAACATCCAACAAAATTAAATCTCCGGCTCTACATTGTTGATTATTCTCGATATAATGCAAAACATTCGCATTATTTCCAGAAGCAATAATCGGTGTATAAGCAAAACCTCTAGAACGGTTACGAATAAATTCGTGTGCCAATTCAGCCTCGATTTCATATTCAGTAACATTTGGTTTCACGAACGAAAGTAATCTGCGGAAACCTTTTTCTGTAATATCACAAGCTTTCTGGATCAAATCGATTTCTTCGCTTTCTTTTACAGAACGAATACGTTGCAAAATCGGGTTGCTTTTCGCCACATTGTGTGCAGGATAACGTTCTTTCCACCATTTTACAAAACGCGCTTCGCGAGTTTCAGTTTCAACAGTTGCGCGGTAATGCTCATTAGTATTAATGTACATCGTATCTGCATACGTCATCATTTCGTTCAAAACTTTATGAAAATCCTGTAGCCAATAAACCGTTCTAATTCCAGAAACCTGAAAAGCACGTTCTTTACTTAATTTTTCGCCTTCCCAAACCGCAATATGATCGTTGGTTTCTTTCAGGAAAAGAATTTCTTTTTGATTTTCGTAAGGCGCATCCGGAAACAAAAGCAAAATACTTTCTTCCTGATCTACACCGCTTAGATAAAAAATATCTCTGTGTTGCGCAAACGGCAAAGTACTGTCGGCACTAATTGGGTAAATGTCATTTGAGTTGAAAACGGCAACACTATTTGGTTTCATTTCTGCCGTAAATTTTCTGCGATTTTTTACAAAAAGAGCGCTGCTTATTTGATGATATTTCATAATAACTTTGTTTTTGAACTTCGAATTTCAAAATTACTATTTTTTGCAGCAATGGCGTACGATTGATTTATTAAAGTTTTCATATTTGTTTTGAGTTTTGCCACGAAGGCGCTAAGGCGCAAAGTTTTTTTGAAATTTTTTAATTTGAAATTTAAAAAAAATGAGGTTTACCGTAAGGAACTTGTTTTAGAAATAACAATATTTGCGGCTGATAAATTAACTCAAAACTATGAAAGCAAAAATCAATCGATTTGCAATTTTTTTCTTCATTTCTGTTCTGATGATATCATGTGCATCAGAAGAAAATTTAAGTTCCGAGAATGCAATCCAATTCTTTAGTATAACAAAAGCAAGTGTTATAAAGGAATTTTCAATTAAAGACAACTCAATAACTGGTATTGTAGAAAGTACATTTGAGTTAAACGATATAAACTTAAAAGTTTTAATTCCTGAAGGAGCAACAATAAGTCCAGATCCAGCAACTATTAAATCTATTAATGGCCCTTTAGTATTTGTCGTTACGGCACAAAACGGAGAAACAAAAAGTTATACGGTAGATATAAAAAGAGAACCAAGTATAGATAATTTTATTTTAGAATTAAACATTAATACTCCAAATCTATTGCTAAAAGGAGATATTGATAGCCAAACAGGAATTATAACTAAAAGATTACCAGAAAGTAACGATCTTAAAAACTTAAATGTAGAATTAAAACTTTCAAAATACGCTACAATAACACCAGATCCTAAAACTATAAAAGATTATTCTTCGCCAGTAAGTTTTACAGTTAAGTCTGAATCTGGTGCAGAAAAGGTTTATGAAGTGAAATTACAACATATGGATGCTTACATATCGAGATCATGTTCTGAAGCAAATTCGTGGAAATGGTTTGGTGGAGATGACAGACCTAATGCTCCGGATATTTTGCCATATGATAGAAATGTAGGAACCGGACAAATAGTTATAGTCGATAAAAATTTAGTTCCTTCTTCTTTTAGTATTCATCTTAGTGATGGTTTTTCGTATTATACAACTAAGCAGCATTATAATCTGCCAGTAACACTAAAACTAATTATAAAAGATGAAAAACGTAATACTTTGGCGCAAACAACAACCGAGGTTTCAGGACAGTTTTATGGAGGTTTTATTCCGTTTGATCTGCAAAAATTAAATCTTTATCTAGAAGCTGGCAAAGTATATAGTTTCTATTGGTATTTGGTTGATGGTGAAAAATTGGGTATTGAGGCAGGTAGTTCTGCTAACAGATTCGATGGATCTGGATTTTGTTTTAACTCTGGTTATTCGGGACAATCCAGGATTAGTATTAATACTACTCTGGAAGATCTGGAAAACTCACATGTCTGGTTTGAACACGAATGGCACTTTAATATCGAATTAGAAGGTAAAGAATAATATAAAAACCCGAAGCTTAAATTATGCTTCGGGTTTTTTTGTATTTGAAAATTGTCGTTTACAAAGTTTTTGGGCGTGTCCCTCCGGGTCGGGCTTTCGGCTATATCTTTTATTCCGCTCCGCTTCATAAAAGGATACCGCCTCTATCCCTCACGCAGATCTCGGGTTTTATAAAGAATTTGTACTTTAGTATTCTGAAAACACAAATAATAAAACTTTAATTTTATTTAAAAATATAAACTATGTCAATGACTCAACTTGTTTTTTTGAAAAAAGCAGACATACCAACAAAATCAAAAATTGAAGAAAAAATTAATGAATTAGGATATGAATTTAAAATCCTAAATGATTTTGAAATATTGTATGGTCAAGAAGGAATTAATTGTGTGATAAATGGATCCGAAACTTTTTTTGAGTTATATTTTGAAAAACCATCAGAAATAATTGATGATTTAGAATGGATTAAATCTGATATAACAGATGAAGATATTGTTTTTTCATTTGTATGGGGAAATGACTTTGCTGCAGGAGCATCTGTCGGACTTATTTCTGTGGTGCTTATTGATGAGTGTAACGCTCATGTTTATTATTTAGATGATGAAATGAAATATTCAAGAGAAATGCTTCTTTCTGAAACTCCTCAATTTTTAAATGAATTAGAAAAAGAGGAAAAAAACAAAAGACAAAGATTAGAGAAATCTCATTTAGAAATAAAACAAACTGAGAAAAAGAAGGGTTTCATAGAGAAAATTAAACAACTTTTTAGTTAGAAAACACAGATTTGCAATACACACACAGTAATGATCAAATCCAAAAAAAAACCGAAGCCAATCAAGCTTCGGTTTTTCTTTAAATATCTATTTTGATTATTTCTCTTTCAACAACTTTTCTAAATAAACAGCTTTATCTTTTTCAACTTGAATCAATCTTTCATAAAGTTGTTCATTCTTTTCAATAGCTTCAATAAGTTTATCTAACGGATTAAAAGTGCAATTATAATTTTTTATAGAAGAAGAGTCGTCATTATAAGTATTTCCAATAATATTAAAAACAGCTTCTTCAGAAAAGTTTCTAATTACTTCAGCGGGAACGCCTAAAGCTTCGGCAATTGCTTTTAATTTTTCGTCATCAACACTTTCGCTTCCTTCAATAATAGAAATAGATTGTTGAGTTGTACCAATCGCAATAGCAAGCGCTTCCTGCTTCATGTCTTTCAGTTCTCTAATTCGGCTAATGTTTCGACCGATATGTTTTGGTTTTGCTGTGCTCATAGTTCAAAGATATTTAAAATTCTTTTATCTTTTTTGGTTTGTGTAGAAAACAAGTTTGTTCTTGTGCGATACAATTTGTATTTTGTTCCCTATTTATAAACTGCAATTTTTCTTATAATTGTTGATTTTGAATGCGAAATTGTGTAATCTTGGTATAATAGTAAAGATTTGACTTTTCGAGAACTTTAGAAAACTAATAAGTAGTTAATCAAAAATGAAATTAAGTACAGAAATTAAATACTTAACCATTAAACAAAGTACCATTTTTTTGTTGATTTCACTTTCACTTTTTTGGAGTTGGATGTTTATTACATTCAAAATTGACAGAGGAAATGATCGCGGACTGATGACTAGTTTTGGTGCAATAATAATTTTGACTTTTATATTGGTTCAATTCTTTGCAAAAGTGAAATCAGGACAGTTTTTGGCAACATTCTTTTTTCTCTGTTTTGGGATTTTAATAGTTTTCATACTAACAATTACAATCGGACTCATTATTTCAGCAATTACGAAATGGGATTGGGCAGGTTTTATAGTTCCACTAATAACAACTGGTTTTTTATTGTTTTTTATTCTTAGAAGATTATTTTCTTTTCCAGATAATTTTGTGGCATTTTGGGTATTATTTTCATTGCCAATCCTGACGGCTGTAACATTGAAAATATTGCCTTTTTATGATGACAGCGCTAGTTATGACTTAGGACTTGGGTTTCCAATTGCGATTTATCTAAGTTTTGTTTTTATCGCAATTGCAATACTTTGCAGAGAAAGTCAAAAAGTAATAATAGAAGAATAAAAAAATAAAATGCACAATTCAGTTTTTAAATTAATAACAATAAAAGAAGTCAAATCACAATATCCATTTCTATTGGATCATGAAGGATTTGATTATTTTGAAGAATGGAATGACGATGATTTCTTTTTTGTCGCAAACCAAGATGTGTATTTTGATGGTAATTTTCATTTAGATATTTATGAGGATAAAATAAAAAAGTGGTTTATTAATATCTTTAATTTACCCTTTAAAACTATTGAGGAATTAAGGATCGAAGGAATTCTGATAAATGGAAATATCTTTACAAATGGTTCTATAATAAATGCCGAAGGAGATTACGGGCCATATGTTTTTATTAGTGGAAATGTAACTTGTAAAAGTTTATTATTAGGAGGTTCTTATGTCGAAATAAATGGCAATGTCAATGCAAAAGAAGTGGTGATGACTTCGTACAATCACGGAAATTTTAAATGTTCAGGCGTTATCGATTCTCCGGTTTTTATAGTCGAAGATCATTATACAACTTTTGCAGAGCGAAAAAACGATTTGTTTTATTATAATGACAAAGCAAATGATTTTGACTCAAAAAATGATTCCGAATATGATGATGAAAGTGAAGAAGAAATTATCTCAAATGAATTACGAAAACATCTGAATAATCCATTAATTGAAACTTTCGAAGAATTAAAACGTGAGTTAGAAAAAGGAGAATTGGTTTTAAAACTAAGCAATCCCGCTCCTAAAACTTTTGAATATTGGCAAAATAGAGTTGCATCAAATTATAGAGATTTGAAATTAGTTCCGCATCAATTTAAAACCAAAGAATTATGCGATTTGGCTTTAAATAATACATTTCATGCATTACCATTTGTCAATCAGGAATTTATTACCCAGGAACTTTGCGAAAGATTAGTCGATAAAGATGGATTTTCGATTCAGAAAATTCCAGATGAGTTTATAACAGAAGAACTTTGCCTAAAAGCGGCCAAAAGCGGAACATTAATTTCGCTTATTCCAAAGACACTTTATTCTGAAAAATTGATTTTAACTGCATTTAAAAATGGAAAACACGAACCGAATATAACTGATGTTCCTTCAGAATTTATTACCGAGAATTTGCTCGAAGAATATGTGAAAATAAGTAAAGGATTATGGCTGGATAAAGTTTGTAAAGAAAATGGAATTGATAAACTGACCATTTTAAAACGAGTAATTGATTCTGGAATAGAAAGTTTAGATTCAGTTTTTGGAAATCATTTTAGTAAAGAAGTCGCTGATTATTCGGCTTCTGTTTATGATAATGAGAGCCAGAGAGAAAAATGGAATAATTATATTGAGAAATACAAGGTTAAATTCGAACGTCTTGGGTTGAGTGATATTAGCTAATTATAAATAGGAGAAAATTCTAGATGGAATCAAAAATCAAAATCAGAAAAATCCAAATACAAGATTTAGATTTTGTCTACAAAGCAATCTGCGAACTCGAAAATGAAGTTTTAGATTTTGAAATTTTCGAAACAATATTCAATGAAAATATTTCAAACCCCAAAAACCTTTATCTAATTGCCGAAAACGAAAATGAAGCTTTAGGCTTTATTAGTTTTCACACCCAAAATCTTTTGCATCATTGCGGATTAGTTGGCGAAATTCAGGAGTTTTTTATTCATCAAAAGTATCGAGGTCAAGGCGTTGGTAAACAATTGATCCAAAAAATAATGAATTATGCTGATCAAAATAACTTGAAAAGTATCGAAGTTACCACAAATAAAAAACGAGTAGAAAACGTATTGATTTACGAAAATCTTGGTTTTGGTTTAACGCATAATAAGTTTACGATTTATAAGTAAGTTTTCCAGCGATGTAAAATCGAACATAAAAAAAACTGCTATTGATAAGATAGCAGTTTTAATAAATTAATGGTTATGTTATTATCATGGCAGATATTCCATACAGATACTACCTGTTGCTGTTTTGTATAAATACCAACCACAGATGTTTCTTCCGTAATACGAAACTTCGTCACCGCCACATATTGGATATGGTACGCAGTTTATAGCTCCGGCATTAATTGATTTCAATTCTTCTTTTGATAATTTTTGTAAGTTTGATAAATTTTGTAAATTTTTCATAGGTAATTTGTTTTTTGGATTTTCCTACTCTATAAGTTTTTCGGATACGACTTTGATAAAAATACAAATTATTTTAAATAAATACTTACAAAAAAATCCGATTTTCTGATTTATTTTTTAAATAGCCTGTAATATTCTTATTTATTTAATATAAATACGGTGTTTTTTCCTCTTTTTTATGTTTTTGTTGATATTGAAGATAAGTGGAAAACTAGTAGATCTTACTTGAAACAAGTTGAATTAAAGTCTAATATTGTATATTAATAATTGCTTTAAGAAAAAATGAAACAACTAAACATATCCATAAAACACAATCTGATAGTAGGTTTGCTTATCGCATTATGGATTTTTGTTTTTGCTTTTATCATAAGGCCTTTTGATGACGGAACTTTAAATTTTAAATCCTGGCTTTTAATAAGTTTAGGTTTTAGTGTTTTGGCATTTTCCTGTTATTCAGTTTTAGCTTTTGTTCAAAAATGGGTTTACATAAAAACTTCAAATTGGAATGTGGAGTTGGAAATAGTTAGTTTGCTATCTTTTTATTTGATTTATTTAATTGGGATTTACTTCTATTATAAAAGTCCGATTCTAAAAGGTGGATATAATTTTACAGAATTCTTTTTGATTATATTTAGCCGCGTTGCTTTGATTTTGGCTCCGGTAATTATTCTCGCAAGAAGATATTTGATCAAATTAATTCCTTCGAATGATGATATTCTAACACTTAGAGGAGAAAACAAATTAGATATTTTAAAAATCAACAAAGCCGATTTGGTTTGTATTTCGAATGCTCAGAATTACGTTGAGATTTTTTATATCGAAAACGGTAAACTTACTTCAAAACTGCTTCGGATTTCGCTCAGAAAAGTTCAGGAAGATTTTGGTTTTTTAATGCAAATTCATCGATCGCATTTAATAAATCCAATGCATTTTAAATCCTGGAGAAATCAAAATACCGTTGTCTTGACTCAAATAGAACTTCCGGTTTCTAAAAACTACAAAGAAACTTTATTAACGTTGTGATTTTCGTACCTAAAACTATATGTTTTGTACCTAAGTCAATAAACTTGGGCTTTACGTAAGTTTTTGATTTTAGTTTTGTTTCATCAATTATAAAATTAATTATGAAAACAAAACACCTTTGCTTTATCGGATTATTATTTTTTGTCATCAGTTATTTATTCTTTTCTCACGTTTTACCAAACTATCAAAATCCGATTGATTTTGGGCATTGGTTCAACTTAATTGGAGCCTGTTTTTTGTTATCGTTTAATGATGTATTTTTCAAAAACAGATTAAATTCTATAGCTTCAGTTGTTACAACTTTAGGAGTCATTGCGCATATTGGGCTTTGTACAATCGATTTAATAATGTCGAGTTTTGGTAATAATGAGTTTGCCAAAGAAGAATTGAGTAAACACATTAGCAATACGCCAGCGATTTTGTATCCATTTATTATTATCGGACCTTCTTTGCTTTTTATAGGTTTGGCAATTCACGCGCTGAACTTCTTCAAAAAAAATACTCTAAGTTCATTAATGGTTGTTGTTGGTTCATTGGCTATTGGTTTTTCCTTTTTTGTGTTAAAAAACGGAATTTGCATGTTGCTAAGCTGTGTGGTTTTTGCTTTAGGATTAGGATTGCTTCTTTGTAAAAACGAAAGAAGAAAAGTAACAGATAAACAAAATGAATTCTGAAATTGTAGGTTTTGTTTTAATTCGTATTTTCGCTTGGTTGAAAATTTTAATAACCTGTTTAACGTCGATTGAATAAATATCTAAAATATCTAATTTCGCTCTTTCTGGCTTTTGTCGTGATTGCGAGTGATGGTACTTTAGTTTCTCAATCAAAATCGGCAGATTATTACCAATCTTCGTTTGTGATTTTAAGACGGGAATTAGATTTTTCGAGTTCTCGATTATACAAGTTTGCTCAATCAATTTCCCGAACAAAAACACTCTTTTCGATTGTTCTAAATTATCTTTCTCATAAGGATACTTTTAGTTTTCAAATTCGGGTAATTCAAAATTTGCAAATACTTCTTTTTCAGAAATTAAATTCATTTATAAAACAATCTGTTTTTGTAAATGAAATGACTCATTCCGGTAATTTCAAAACAAGTTTATACATAGCTTAATTTTTCTAAGCTTTTATGCGCTTCAACGCATACGATGATAAAATAATGTCTAATCATTTATCATTTTCAAAATGTATAAACAGAATAATAAAAAACGTTTAGAGCAATCTAAGCGACCATTTCATTGGATAAAAAGAAAAATGCTTGTTATAATTACTGCCTTTATGTTAGGAATGGCAAACGGAATGCACACCGAAGACACCCGAATTAAAGGAAATCAGAATTATACAGAACAACATAAAAAGGATTGATTACTTTTTATGCCCAGACCTTTGTTAAAGCTTTAAACTTTGACAAAGGTTTTTGGCACAATCTTGTCATATATTGGACGAATAAAGAAAACCGGAGCAGAAATGTTTCGGTTTTTTTAAAGTTAAATACGTTAAATTTTTGAATTAAATTTTTGAATTTAATCGTAAATGTTAATTTATTTTTAATAGTTTTGGGCAAATACTGCGAAACTATCAGCCCAAAATATGGACAACAAAACCAAGTTTTTTAAAAACACATTAGTACTTCAGTTTATTCTCGTTCTTTTATTAGGGATTTTAATCTCATCAAATTTCAGAGAACAAAAAACACTTAGAATTAGACAACTTCATCCTTATGAATTTAATTATGGTTATGCTATTCCGTTATTTATTTTTGGTATTGGTTTAGTACTTGCGCTTTTTAGTTTGTTTTCAAAACAGGAAGATACTCCGCAAGATGAAGCAGAGATTTTGAAAATAAAGCGCAAGCAGAATTTTTGGAAATTTGCATTTTATTGCAATGTTTTTTTTGTAATTGTTATTGCCATTTTTTCTGCAATAATTTTTCGAGAAAATCCCATTGTTATAGATCAGCCAATACTCTTTTATGGTTCAATAGTTTTAAGAGCTTTACTTGTTGTTTTGATAAGTTTGATAGCAGCTTCGTTCTTTTTCGCAGCCGGAATCAATTGGAAAACAAACAAAACTCTTACTGCAGTTATTTTAATTTTTAGCTTTTTTATTATAGGTGTTTCAATTTTTGGCGACGTTCTTTTTTTGGGAAAATTTCATGATGCATCTGAAAGTTATAAAATGGCTAAAAGCGAAAAAAAAATACCAGCAAAGGCGGAAGAACAACTTGGTGATTATGATGAATCTAATAATTATAATGAGAGTGAAGAAGGAAGTGGCGATGAACAAAACGAAGAACTTCAGATAATGGATGAGTCAATAATTATTGATTCATGGAAGTCAATGAGGGAGGATTTTTTTGTAAAGAAAAATGGCACGTCAGATGACTTTGTAGGACTTAGGATTTATGTATATGGTATTTTTGACGGACAGTTATTTGATAATGATTATCGTGTACTTAGTTTTATTTCGGATTTAAGAGATCATCCCGCGCAGATTCAAGATGGACTTGAAAGCTATAAGTTGATTCTCTATAGCACGATTTCAACAGAAGTATATCGTAGTAATCATTTCGATCAAGTAGTAGATGCATTGTTATTAGCTTATGATGATGTCGGTAAAGATGGTGAAAAACTAGATAGCATTTTCGAGATTATGCAAAATGAGATAGATGAAGATGAAAAGAATATTGGAAAATTTCTTCCGGGAATTAAAAATTATTGTTCTTCTGACGCACTAAAAAAGCTTAGTAAAAATAAAGTTTTTTTTAAGCACAATTCAGATATCGTGTGGGTTTATAGTTTTTGGGCAAGAAGAAATAAGGAAGGAAATATAGATAAGGTTTATAAGGTTTTAAGAGAAATACAAGAACATTATATTTAAAATTCACAATGATAAAATCTTATAAAATAATTTTAATAGTTCAGTTTTTTGTATTAGCTGTATTAGGTTTTGTGTTTTACACTGTAGAGTATGGTGTTGACTTTGCGCTTATTCCAAAATTGATTTTGTTGGTAATAGGTTCTTCTTTTTTGCTGGTTTTAGGAATTTCGATTCTTATTCAGCGTTTTATAGTTTCTGTTGTTCAGTCTGATTCAGAGACTGAAAATTTAGAAAACAGTACCGAAGATAAATTCTGGCGTATTTCTTTTTTTGTGAACCTGGCTTTTGGTGCGATAGTATTTCTGTGTTCTGTTATTTGTGTAGCGATGGATTTTGGAATTGGGACAAAAGGGTATTCTGGTTTCGGAATACGATTTTCTGTTTTTTTGGGAATTCTGTTTATTGCAAGCTTGGTTGCAGCTCTTTTTTTTAGAATAAAAGATTCTGTTAATGAAGTAAGTCGACTTTTGGGAGGTTTAATGATGCTTCTTTCAGCTCTTGTTTTTGGAGGTTCTTTATTTTTTGGATTGAATCAACTAATTTCTCCGCAGTATTCCTCACGTGAAATAATTGAAGCTATTCCTTTTGTTCCGGAAGTAGATGAAACCGAAGTGTCTCAGGATACTGCTTATGCAGTTATAGACAGTACTGTTGTTGATAGCACAACTACATTTGGGCAGGAAGAGATTACAGATGAACAATTTCCAGATGAAGAGGATGATTATTACGGTTTTAAAAAAATGAACCGAGCTGTTGTAAAATCAACAGGATATTTTAAAGAATATTTTGATGAAAGTTACACCGATACAAGAGTGCAAAAATTAATCCGTTATTTTCTGGCAGATTTCTTAAATTTAAAAAAAGGTGAATATTATATCGATACGAAAAACAAAAGCGAACCCGGATTTCATCCTGGTGAATATTTGCAAATAAATGATGTGGGTAGGGCATTAAGAGGTAATCCTGACGCTCTCACAAAATCATTTAAGAGTTACAGCCCTATTATTTACTCTTTGTTGTCTAAGAAAATTTACTTTGAGACGAATTTAAATCAGCTTGTAGATGTGCTGATTGCAAGCAGAGATGATATTTCTGATACTGGTGATGCCTCCAAAACATTAGATAAAATTTATAATATCATGATTTCCGGGACAAAGAAAGATATTGCATACCACTACTATAGTCAGATTGTTCCTTATGTTTCCGAAAGTAACTCGGACTTAATAAAGGAAAAAGCCTATGCAATAGGAGGAAATGATGACCACGCTGCAACGATATTGATTTATAGTTTTTTGGCCAGAAGATATCATGAAGGGAATGATCGTGTAGTGTATGATATTTTGATGGAAATTAAAAAACACTACGGTGAAAATAAATAAAAATTAAACAAAAAAACCGAAGCGATAAGCTTCGGTTTTTTTATACAATCGAATATTGGAATTTGAATTTTAAAAATGGAAATTTAATTAGTCGATCCATTTATAATATCTCGCCCCAATCAAATTAGGGATCTCTTTTTCAATTCGATCCAAAATCCATTCGTTTTTAGGAGTTCTTATGCTTTGTTTTTGTTCTTTTTTATGAAGGCTTTCATAAGTTTCAAAACCAATTTCGGTGCTTTCTTCTAAGTTTTCAAAAAGTTTGGTTTTGGCTAAAGCCGATTTCCATTCCGGTTGAATTGTTCCTTCAAAGACTTTCGATTTCGATCCGCTTCCATAAGCCAGGAAACCAAATTTAGTTCCGGAAACTTCTTGTTTTGTATCATAATAATGAGCCAAAG
This sequence comes from Flavobacterium sp. LC2016-13, assembly GCF_009707955.1. GTDB lineage: Bacteria > Bacteroidota > Bacteroidia > Flavobacteriales > Flavobacteriaceae > Flavobacterium. The sequence continues at coordinate 164,052 of NZ_WMDQ01000007.1, forward strand.
TCGATAATAATCCCATGAAAATAGAACCTGTATAAAGGTTTCCAATTAAAGACGAAGCCAATTCTGCAGGTTGTAATTTCTCGGTTACAAACTTTCGGTATTCATCAGATTTTCCAACTTCTTTAATTTTGTTTTGATAATCTGCCGGTTCAATATTTTCAGAAATGATTTTATCAGCGTGGTCTAAAGCATAAATCTCAGACAGCATTCTTCGGCCTTGAAAAGAATAGGGAAGATGCATGATAATACTATTCCATGTTTTGTATAAAGTCTCGGTTGTATTTTTTAATTTCTTAAATGAAAAGTAAGCATTTCGCGTACGATCCATATAACATTGATTTGAATATTGACCATCAAAAACGGGCTGATCTTTATGAATTTCGATTTCGGCTTCTAAATTGTCAAACCAGGGATCGTTGTTTTCGTTTTGTGTAATCGCTTCTTTAGAAATGCTTCTGTAAGGTTTAAAGAAATCGAAAACTCCTTTTGTACTTGTCGCCCAATTCTCATCAAAAGCAATAATTCTTGGGTTTGAAGTTACAAGCATTGCAAGAGCTCCGGCACCTTGCGTGTATTCTCCTGTTGAATTTAAATCGTATTTAGCAAAATCTGTCGTAACAACAATCGCTTTTTTAGTTGGATTCAATTTTACAAAATCAATGCAATTTTGCAAAGCGTCGACACCGCCAATACAGGCAAAAGTAAAATCGACAACATCGCATTCTGCCAAAGAATCTTCTCCGAATTTTTGCTCCATTAAACTGATTAAGAAAGAACTGATAGGTTTTGAGCTGTCAATTCCACTTTCGGTTCCAACATAAATCCGGTTAATTTCGTTTAAGTTAATTTCGTTTTCAAGAATTAGTTTTGTTAAGGCGTTTGCTCCAAAAACAACCGCATCCTGATGCACGTCCGGCAAAGTCATTTTAATTAATCCGAGACCTTTTTCTAATTTTTCGGGTTCAATATTTCTGGCAACAGCCAAAGTTTTTATAGGTAAATGTATGTTGGCTACGTCAAAAGATATAGCGTCTATTCCTGTTTTCATTCTGCTTTTTTTTGAAGCCGATAAAGGTAAAATTATGCTTCTGAAATTGCGCCGTTTTGCCCGATTAAAATTTGGTTTCTGCCTACTTTTGAGGAAAATAAATCAAAAACGCAAAAAAAATAACAATTTGGTAATTATATAAAAGTCAGGTTTTCGTTAAAATGGCTTCAGAATAAAACCTATTTTATTGTTTTTAAATAATTTGCTGAAATGTCTGCCAAAGCTCTTTAAAATCATTATAAATAACAACGAAATGGTTGTAGTTCTTTTCTATTTGAGTTATTTTTGTGTAATTTTTTAAAACAAACTACTTAAACTCTTATGGCACAATCTGCACTATTGAATGCGTCCATCTTAAAGAAAGTTGCAATGGCGCTTTCAGGACTGTTCTTAATCTCGTTTTTAGCGCTGCATGTTTCCTTAAATTTAGTTTCTATTTTTAGTGAAAACGTTTTTAACGAAGTTTCTCATTTTATGGGTTACAATCCGCTAATTCAATACGTAATGCAACCTGTTTTAGCATTTGGTGTAATTTTCCATTTTGTATTTGGATTTGTTCTGACAATACAAAACAGAAATGCACGACCAATTTCGTATGCAAAATACAACGGAGCATCAAACGCTTCATGGACTTCAAGAAATATGATTATTTCCGGAGCTGTTGTTTTGGCTTTCTTTGTATTGCACTTTTATGATTTTTGGGTTCCTGAAATTGCTTATAAATATGTAGAAGGGAACACGCCTGATGCTGCAAGATATTATGGAGAGTTAGTTCATAAGTTTCATGATCCAATTCGTACAGGATTATATTGTGTAGCGTTTGTATTATTAGGATTTCACCTTTGGCACGGATTCGGGTCTTCTCTTCAATCAATGGGAATGCACAATAAATATTCTCGTTTCTTAAGTAAAGTTGGTTACGGTTTTGCGGTTGTTGTACCTGCATTATTTGTTATCATCGCACTATTTCATCATTTCAATAATTAATATCAATTATAATGGCATTAGATTCAAAAATTCCAAATGGTCCAATATCGGACAAATGGACAAATTATAAAGATCATATTAATTTAGTAAACCCTGCTAACAAACGTAATTTAGATATTATCATTGTTGGTACAGGTTTAGCTGGAGGTTCTGCAGCAGCTACTTTAGCCGAGTTAGGATATAACGTAAAAGCATTTTGCTTTCAGGATTCACCAAGACGTGCGCACTCTATTGCAGCACAAGGTGGTATCAATGCAGCAAAAAACTATAAAGGTGATGGTGACTCAGTTTACAGATTGTTCTACGATACTGTAAAAGGTGGTGACTACCGTGCGCGTGAAGCAAACGTTCACCGTTTAGCTGAAGTTTCGGCAAATATTATTGACCAGTGTGTGGCTCAAGGGGTTCCATTGGCTCGTGAATATGGCGGACTTTTAGATAACCGTTCTTTTGGAGGAACTTTGGTTTCTCGTACTTTTTATGCACAAGGACAAACAGGACAACAATTATTGTTAGGAGCATATTCTGCAATGAACCGTCAGATTGGTCGTGGTAAAGTAAAAATGTACAACCGTCACGAAATGTTAGACATTGTAATCGTTGACGGAAAAGCGAGAGGTATTATCGCTCGTAACTTAATTACAGGAGAAATAGAAAGACATTCTGCTCACGCAGTAGTAGTTGGTTCTGGAGGATACGGAAACGTATTTTTCTTGTCGACAAACGCTATGGGAAGTAACGCAACAGCAGCTTGGAAAATTCATAAAAAAGGAGCATTTTTTGCAAATCCTTGTTACACACAAATTCACCCAACATGTATTCCGGTTTCAGGAGATCACCAGTCAAAACTGACTTTGATGTCTGAATCGTTACGTAATGACGGTCGTATTTGGGTTCCTGCAAAATTAGAAGATGCTCAGGCAATTCGCGAAGGAAAGAAAAAAGCAACAGATTTATCTGAAGCAGAAAGAGATTATTTCTTAGAAAGAAGATATCCTGCTTTTGGTAACTTAGTGCCTCGTGATGTTGCATCTCGTGCTGCAAAAGAAAGATGTGATGCTGGTTTTGGAGTTAACAAAACGGGTGAAGCAGTTTATTTAGACTTTGCTGCAGCAATTAAACGTTATGGAACTGAAGACGCTTTCGTAAAAGGTTTAGATGCTAACGATGCTGCTTTAGTAACTAAATTAGGAGCTGCGATCGTGAAAAGTAAATACGGAAACTTATTCCAGATGTATTACAAGATCGTTGATGAGGATCCTTATACAACACCAATGATGATTTACCCTGCGGTTCACTACACAATGGGTGGAACTTGGGTTGATTATAACTTAATGACTACAATTCCGGGATGTTTCTCAATTGGAGAATCTAACTTCTCTGATCACGGAGCAAACAGACTTGGAGCTTCTGCTTTGATGCAAGGTTTAGCTGATGGATATTTCGTATTGCCTTATACTATCGGAGATTATTTAGCTCCGGATATTAAAATGGGAGAAATTTCTACAGACTTACCAGAATTCGTAGCGGCAGAAAAAGAAGTAAAAGATCAAATCGACAGATTTATCAATAATAAAGGAACTCATTCTGTAGATTATTTCCATAAGAAATTAGGAAAAATCATGTGGGATAAAGTTGGTATGGCTCGTAACGCTCAAGGTTTAACTGAAGCTATCGAAGAAATTGCTGCTTTACGTGAAGAGTTTTATAAAGATGTAAAAGTGCCAGGAAGCGCTAACGAATTTAATCAGGAATTAGAGAAAGCGACACGTGTTGCCGATTTCTTAGAATTAGGAGAATTGTTCGCAAAAGATGCTTTACACCGTAACGAATCTTGTGGTGGTCACTTCCGTGAGGAATACCAAACAGAAGAAGGAGAAGCACTTCGTGACGATGAGAATTTTGCATACGTTGCAGCTTGGGAATACAAAGGAAAACCAAGTGACGCCGTATTGCACAAAGAACCTCTGGTTTATGAAAACATTAAATTAGTACAGCGTAGTTACAAATAGCAATTAGTCAAAAGACAAAAGACTTAAAGTCAATGGCAAAATGTTACGTGACTTTCGACTTTCGACTTTATGACCTTCAAACTAAAACAGTATGAAACTTACATTAAAAATATGGCGTCAAAAAAACGCCCAAGATAAAGGGGGAATCGTTGATTACCCAATCGATGGAATTGAACCAGATATGTCTTTCCTTGAAATGCTTGATGTTCTTAACGAACAATTAATCAATAAAGGAGAAGAGCCAGTTGCATTTGACCACGATTGTCGTGAAGGAATCTGCGGAATGTGTTCATTATTCATCAATGGAGAAGCACACGGACCGGACAGAGGAGTTACAACTTGTCAATTACACATGCGTATGTTTAAAGATGGTGATACGATTTTTATCGAGCCATTTAGAGCAAAAGCTTTCCCGGTAATTAAAGATTTAGTTGTAGACAGAAGTTCTTTCGACAGAATTCAGCATGCAGGAGGATTTATCTCGGTAAATACTTCAGGAAATACAATCGATGCAAATACAATTCCGATTAACAAACACGATGCAGATAAATCATTTGATGCTGCAGCTTGTATTGGTTGTGGAGCTTGTGTTGCAACTTGTAAAAACTCATCGGCAATGTTATTCGTTGGAGCAAAAGTATCTCAATATGCATTATTGCCACAAGGTAAAGTAGAAGCTGTTGATCGTGTTTTAAACATGGTACACCAAATGGATTTAGAAGGTTTTGGTAACTGTACCAATACTGGAGCTTGTGAAGTAGAATGCCCTAAAGGAATTTCTCTTGAAAATATCGCACGTTTAAACCGTGAGTATTTATCAGCAAGCTTAAAAGGATAATCTAAAAAGATTAATTATATTAAAAAACGCATTCATTTATTTGAATGCGTTTTTTGTTTTTAAAAGATGCGTTTTTATGTTTCACAATAATATTACATTAAATGCTTAAATTTGTTTAAGTAAAAAGTATTCGAATGAATGATCAGGAATTAATAAATTATACAAAAGAGGAAAGGAAAAATCACATCTTAAAAGAGATTAACCTGCATACTCGTGTAAGTTTTGAAACGCTTTCGGCTAAACTGGGTGTTTCAGAAGATACGATACGACGTGATATTAATGAACTTGAATCAGAATCTTTATTGATTAAAGTGAAAGGTGGTGCGATGACCAAGGCGTATCATTATTCATCTTCAAACCAAACATATGAAGTAGAATCAAAACAAGTCATTGCCGAGAAAACTATTAGTCTTTTGCATGATGGTATGGTTTTAATACTTGATGGAGGAACTACTATTAGAGAGTTTATTCGATTAATTCCAAATGATTTAAATCTTACCATTTTTACAATTACAGTGGTTACGGCTGTTCAGCTTTTAGATAAGCCTAATGTCAAAGTTATTATGATTGGCGGCAGTATATCATCTTACAGTCAAATGTGTGTGAGTGGAGAAGTGTATCATCAATTAGCGAATATAAAAGCAGATTTATTGATTTTAGGAACAAATGCTTTAGATATCGATGGCGGTTATTCAGATTCTGATTGGGAAACCGTACAAGTTAAAAAAGCGATGATTCAGGCTTCAAAAAAAACAGCCATCATAACAATTACAGAAAAGCTTAATACGGTGCTAAAAATGAAAATTGCGAGCTTATCTGAGGTTGATTATGTTGTTACCGAAGTTGATCCGAAGAATGAAAAATTAAAAGCTTATAAAATGGCTTTTCCAGATTTGATTATTATTTAATATCAAGCTCAAAATTCGTATAAAATGAAAATAGCACTTATACAATCAGATCTTTATTGGGAAGATATTGCCAAAAACAGAAATAATTTTGAATCGAAAATAAATCAAATCGATTCAGAAGTTAATTTGATTGTGCTTCCTGAAATGTTTTCGACCGGATTTACAATGAATGCTGTAGAAGTTGCTGAAACGATGGAAGGCGAAACAATTCTTTGGATAAAAACGCTGGCAAAACAGAAAAATGCTGCCATTACCGGAAGTCTCATTATCAAAGAAAATAATCAATATTATAATCGAATGTTGTTCATTTTTCCGTCAGGAGAAATTCAATATTATGACAAACGCCATTTGTTTACACTTGCCGGAGAAGATCAAACCTATACAAGCGGAACTGAAAAAGTAATCGTTGATTATTTAGGTTGGAAGATTTGTCTGCAAATTTGCTATGATTTAAGATTTCCTGTTTTTGCCAGAAACATCGAAAATTACGATTTGCTTATATATGTTGCCAATTGGCCAAAAGTTCGTACGAATGCGTGGGATATTTTGCTAAAAGCACGCGCCGTAGAAAACCTGAGTTATGTTGTTGGCGTAAACAGGTTAGGGCTTGATGCTAACGATTATGAGCATATAGGACATTCGCAGGCAGTCGATTATTTAGGACATTATATTTTGGAACCACAAGAAACTCAAAATATTTTTGTGGTTGAATTAGACAAAAATATAATGTTGGAAACACGTAAAAAGCTTGACTTTTTGAGTGATAAAGATGCTTTCGAAATTAAAATCTAGAAAGCCTTTCTCTTCTTCTCTTCTTCTTTTTTCTTCTTTTTCGTTTCCTTTACTTCCAGTTCTGGATTATAAGGAATACTTAAATCAATAGTTTCATCTACATCCCAATTCGTTCGAACATCGATTTCTTTTTGATAATAAAACACTTCTTCAGCATACGTTTTACTTAAGAAATTTCCGGAGTCAAATACTTTGTTTTTATTATCATCATACGTGATTCTTAACGTAAATGATTCGGGTTGCAATAAATCGAATTGAAGTTTAGTCTTGCCTTCAGAATAGTCGCTGGCAAGTACCACATCTCCTTTTTTATTGGTAATTTCCGCTATTATCGGAAAACGCTTTACATTCTTCAAATTCAATATTAAATTCCCGTAATCTTCAAATTCCCTGGTGGTTAATTTAAAAGATAACGTATCGTTAGACTTTTCGTAGAAATCAGTCAAAGCGCCTGGAAGAAAGGTAAAATTGTATTTCTGCAAAGGTTCTTTCTTAAAATCGACATATAATTTCTGCTCAAATTCATCGTATTCTGTAGTAAAATCTACTGCAGTAGAATCTTTGTTTACCAATTTGATTTTTGATTTGTCAAATTTCACCAAAGGCGTTGCAGTTTCTAAAGTAAACCTGTCTCTAAAATGAATAATACCGTTTTGTACCGCTGTTATGTTTAAAGTATCTTTTTTCAGGTCTTTAATTCTAAAAGTAAACTTTTTATCGTAACCTTCTTTGCTAATATCAAGAGATAAAGAATCTGCTTTTAGAGGTTTGTACCAAACTTGTAAAGAATCTTTTTTAGGAAATTGAGTAACAATAGTTTCCAGTATTTCAGTATTGTTTCTAAGAAAAATTTTTGGTTTAGAAAGTTTAAAATTCTGTTTTCCTTCATAAGGAAGCAATAATCTGTTTCCTGAAGCCTGAATAGGTTTAAAAGCCTTTAAAGGCAATACTTCCTTAAATAATTCTAATTCAAAAAGAGTATCATTTGGCACCGTGATAAAATGCTTAAGAAAACCAATTTTGTCGTCTTTTGGGTTAAATTTATTGTTGCCGCCTTTATCTTTCATTGCCACTAAAAGATATTTTCCGGCTTTTAAATTTTCTAATTTAAAAGTTCTCAAACTATCCAGAGTATTCGTTACATATCTTGGAAAATCTTTATAAACAACAGAATCTTTGTATTTATCATTTACTTCATACAACATTACCGAAACAAAATTGTCAACCGTTTTTTCATAAGAATCCTTAATGATTCCGCCAATAGAAAGCGAATCGATATAAGGTCCTGTAGAAAAAATATATTTAAATTGATTCATCGCATTACCTTCATTATTATCGGTAATACTTTGTCCAAAATTAAAACTGTAAGTAGTATTAGGTTGTAAAGTATCTTTAATCTTTATAGTTAAAACTTTACTCACATTCGTTGGTGTGATGATTGGCTCATGTTTCATTGGAGGTGAAATAATAAGCTGTTTGTTCAGGTTTTTAAGCTTAACATATTCATCAAAAGTTAAAATAATTTGATCTCCTTTAAAGTTAGTGCTGTAATTTTTAGGCGAACTCGATTCTAAAACAGGAGCAAGTGTATCTTTTAATCCGCCGGTAATGCTGCCTCTTTTGGCGCAACTCATCATTAAAAATACTAAAAGGAATGAAATATATTTTAAGTTGTTTTTCAACATAACAGTTTTTGAATTTGATTGCACAAAATAACGATTATATTTGCTTTAATCGAAATTTTTTATCTATTTATTAGGAATTACACCTTTTGCTTTTTGCTGTTTTTTCGAAGATAGATTCATAAACGCTGTATTATTTCTTACATTTGAATTCTTATTTAATTTAATAGGTTTTGAAAAAGAATATCTTAATGGCTTTTGTGTTTTTATTGCTTGTTTCCTGTAGCAAGACAAAAGAGCCAATTATATCTTTTTATTACTGGAAAACCATCTTTAAATTATCTCCTGCCGAAAAAGAAGTTTTGAAAGATAATAATGTCACTAAGCTTTACATTCGTTATTTTGATATTGGTTTGCATCCCAAAGCGCAAGAACCAATTCCTGTAAGTCCCATACATTTTCAGGAAAACATGAATGGTTTTGAAATTGTTCCGGTAATCTTCATCAAAAATAAAGTCATGTTGCAGAATAATCTTGATATTGATGACTTGGCTCAAAAAACGATTTTTTTAGTAGAAGAAATCAATACCAAAAATAAAATTGTTTCCACTGAAATTCAAATTGATTGCGATTGGACATTGGCGAGCAAGGGCAATTATTTAAAGTTTATCGAAAGATTTAAAAAACTATCACATAAAAAACTATCGGCAACGATTAGATTACATCAGGTTAAGTATTTTAAAAAGACCAAAATTCCAAATGTAGATTCCGGCGTTTTAATGTATTATAATATGGGATCTATTGCTCCGGATTCCTTAAATTCTATTTACAGTCAAAAAATTGCCCACAATTATCTCGAAAGTTTAAAGAAATATCCGCTGCATCTTGATTTTGCTTTGCCTATATATTCCTGGGGAGTTCATATCAGAAATAAGAAAGTGATAGGTTTGCGTTCAAAACTAAATGTGAATGAACTTAAAATAGATAAAAACTTTGAAAGAATTAGTCCAGTCTTTTTTAAAGCGAGACAATCTAATTACAAAAATGGAGTTTTTTATGAAGAAAATGATTTACTCAAAATAGAAGCAATTTCTTCAGAAGATTTAAATGAAATGGCAGAAGATTTAGATGAAAATTTAGCTCAGAAACCAAACGAAATTATTTTTTACGATTTAGACGAATTCAATATAAAAAACTATGAAAAGAATATTTTTAAACAAGTTGTTTCTTATTTCTAGCGCTTCCCTTCTTTTTGTTTACGGAATAATTTATGCTTGTGCTGGCGGAGACGACTGGGATTTTTTTAGTTATAATTCTAATTTTACGCCAGAAACATTTACAGATGAATCATATTCGCCGCTTTTTTTGTCCGGAGATATTTTTTACGGAATTGGATTTGATACGCAGCATAATTCCAGGTTTAATGATAAAATCAAATCAGATTGGAATACGTATTTGAAAACAAAAGTAGATACCGCGACGGTTAGTTATTTTTTAATTGGAGATCTAACTCCACGATATTCCAGCGAAAGTAAAATCTCAAAAAGTAAAACAGAGATTACACAGCTTCATGTTTATTTTAAAACTAAAAAAGAAAATCAGACTTCTTTAAAATGGAGTAAAAAATTGAATTTGAAAGATGATAAAGTAAAGAGTTTTATCGAATTTCTGTATTTGGCGCAAAAAGTAGAAACAGTTTCTATTGGAGAAGATTATTGGAGTTATGATCCTGTTGTGGCGAAAACTTTAAAAGATTTCAAAATGATTCAATCTATTGAAAATGTTTATAATACAATGCCGGATGCATTTTTGAAAAACAGATATTGGTTTCTTACTCTCAAAGCCTATTTTTATAGCAGCAGTAAACAAAAAGCAATTGATTTTTTTAATAAAACAGAACAATCAGTTCCTAAAAATGTATTGTATTACAGAGGACTTGCTTATGTAGCGGGAGTAAAATACAAACAGAAAAAATATGCAGAATCAAATTGCTTGTATGCACAAGTATTTGATAAATGTCCGGAAATGAGAATTGTAACCGCATATAGTTTTCATCCGCAAAATGACGCCGATTGGAACAAATCGCTATTTTTAGCTAAAAATAATACCGAAAAAGCAGCACTTTGGGCCATTCACGGATTTTATAAAGATGAAAAACAAGCCATTGAAAAGATCTACGGTTTAGATCCAAAAAGTGAACATTTAAATTACTTGTTAACCCGATTGGTAAATAGTCAGGAACAAAGCATAAATAATTCATTTGAAGAAAGCGGAAAAGATAACCAACCGGCAAAAAAGCAAACTGTTGCTGAAAACAAGGAATTCAATAAAAGTAAAATCGATCAAAAAGCATTCGACTTAGTTTCTAAAATTGCTTTGGCAGGAAATACCAATAAACCTTATTTGTGGGATATTTCAATTGGATATCTTCAAACGTTAAAAGGCGATTTTGCAGCTGCAGAAAGTAATTACGATAAAGCCGAAAAAACGATGCCTAAAACAGAGTTGGCAAAATATCAATTAAGATTGCTTCGATTTGTAAACAACATGAGTAAGATTGATAAGCTTACAGATAAAAACGAGAAAACAATTTTAACCGATTTGAACTGGTTGTATCAGGAACTTCCAAAAACATATAAAGGGCAGGAGTTTCGTTATCAAAACGCGGCTCAATGGAGTAAAAATTATTTGGCAACGCTTTACAGAGCAAAATCAAATCCGGTAATGGCAGAGTTATTTGGTGATACGCCAAACAATTATTGGGGTTCAGGAAATTCGTTTTATGATAATGAGAAGAATTTGTTGGATATGAAAGCATTTTTAGCAAAATCTGATAAAACCGAAATCGAAAAAATCGCATTTGGAATTTATGGTTTAAAGCTAAAAGACATTAGTGATTTTCAGGCAATTCAATCTACTTTCAAAAATAAAATTCCCGAAGCAATTGTCTATATGAAAGAAACAGATTCGGTACAATATTATCAGTTTTTAGGAAATCCGTTTAACGGAAATATAAAAGATTGCCATGATTGTGATCACGCAGCCTATCAAAAAAAGAAATATTCTCAAATCGATTTTCTAACGACAATAAAAGAAATGCAGGATAAACTGGCTCAAAAAGAAGATGTTTATACCAATAGTTTATTGCTTGGAAATGCATTTTATAATATTACACATTTTGGTAACGCAAGAACTTTTTATGAAGTCAATATTGTGGGTTACGGATCAAGCCCGTATTCATTTAGAGATTCAATAAAAAAAATGATTACCAATTGTGATGTTTCTAAAATGTATTATCAAAAAGCTTTTGAAGCCGCTACAACAAAAGAACAAAAAGCAAAATGCATTTATTTGCTGGCAAAATGTGAACGTAATGCATATTATAATACGAAATACAATAGCGTAAATAGTTGGTGGGAAATTCAGGATGATAAAGTTAATTTTATTGCCTGGAACGGATTTAAAACTTTAAAAAAGGACTATTCAGACACTAAATATTATCAGGATGTTATTGCAGAATGTGGTTATTTTAATACTTATGTGAGTCAGTAATTGTTTTAATAAAAAATAGAAATGGTAAATAAAATTGAACATATCGGAATTGCTGTAAAAAATATTGATGATGCAAATGTTTTGTTTGAGAAATTATTGGGAGTTTCGTCTTATAAATCTGAAACAGTAGAAAGCGAAGGAGTTGTAACATCATTTTTTCAGACAGGCGTAAATAAAATAGAGCTTTTAATGGCAACCAATCCGGAAAGTCCAATTGCGAAATTTTTGGAGAAAAAAGGAGAAGGAATTCATCATATTGCTTTTGATGTTGAAGATATCGTTGCAGAAATAGAACGCCTAAAAAAGGAAGGTTTTGTATTGATTAATGAAGTTCCTAAGAAAGGAGCCGATAATAAACTGGTCGCTTTTTTACATCCAAAAAATACAAATGGCGTTTTAGTAGAACTTTGTCAGGAAATTAAATAAAAAAATACTGATTTGACTTTTTAAATAAGGCATTGAAAATCAATTAAGTTTTTAAAATCAGTTGATGCAATTTGAAATTAAATACAAATCATCTCCCAAAATATTTGGAGTGAATGAAAAATAGTAGTAATATTGCATCCTCAAACCGGTCCTATAGCTCAGCTGGTTAGAGCACCTGACTCATAATCAGGTGGTCCCTGGTTCGAGCCCAGGTGGGACCACAAAAAGCTTCATAAAATTTATGAAGCTTTTTTTTTGCTCAAAAGATTGGATTTATGATAAAATCTTATACATTTGTCAAATAATAGAGCGTAAGATGTTGTTTTTGCGCGAATTATCATATAAGCAGATAGATTAATAGTATAGCTCCCTGGCTTTCAGTAAGTTGAGATTTATGAAGATAGCAAAAACTTTTTTTTTAGTATTATTTATAACATTGATTAATGTTTCAAGTGTTTTAGCAGGGCCAAATCCTCCAGCACCAACCGCAAGAGCAGCTGCAGGGCCGCCTCCGCCACCGGATAGTCCAATTGATCAAAATTTGATAATTTTATTAGTAGTTGCAGTATTCTTCGGAATGTATACTATATATAAATATAACTTAATAAAAAAAGCTTCAATATAATTGAAGCTTTTTTTATGACCTATTCTGAGACTTTATTTGTTAATCGAGTAAAGTCTTGAGATATATTTTCCTACTACATCAAATTCTAAATTTATTTTAGTGCCTACTTTAAAGTTTTTGAAATTAGTATTTTCAAAAGTATAAGGTATTATTGAAACACTAAATTCATTTGTTTTAGAATTTACAACCGTAAGACTTACTCCGTTTACAGTAATAGAACCTTTTTCGATAGTAATATTGTTGAGATTTTTGTCGTATTCAAAAGTATAATTCCAACTTCCGTTAGCCTCTTCAATTTTAATACAAGTTCCGGTTTGATCTACATGACCTTGAACAATATGTCCGTCAAGACGATCTCCAAGTTTCATTCCTCTTTCAAGATTTACAATGTCGTTTACCTGCCAGTCTCCAATATTGGTTTTTAAAATTGTTTCCTCAATTGCAGTTACCGTATAAAAAGTATCCTTTATAGCAACAACCGTTAAGCAAATTCCGTTATGCGAAACGCTTTGGTCAATTTTTAATTCGTTTGTAATTGATGAATCAACAGTTAAGTGAAGATTATTTTGGTCTTTTTTTATTTCGTGAATCCTACCTAGGGTTTCTATAATTCCTGTGAACATTGTTGTTTTATTTTACTAAATTTGCACATCAAAATTAGTAATAAATAATCTGAGCTCATGAATAAAAAAGCAGAAAATATAATTGTTGGAATTTCAATTGGAGATTTAAACGGTATTGGAAGCGAAGTTATACTAAAAACATTCGAAGATTCTCGTATGTTAGAACTGTGTACGCCAGTTATTTTTGCCAATGCTAAAATACTTTCTTTCGTTAAAAAAAGTTTCACATCGGCAGTTCAGTTTCACGGAGTTGATAAATTAGATCAGATAGTGCCGGGAAAATTAAATGTATTTAACCTTTGGAAAGAAGGAGTAGATATTAATTTAGGAACAAACGATGAAAAAATAGGAGAGTATGCTATAAAATCATTTGTGGCAGCAACCAAAGCTTTAAAAGAAGATTTGATTGATGTTCTGGTTACGGCTCCAATAAATAAATACAATATTCAGTCTGAAGATTTTAAATTTCCGGGACATACAGATTATTTAGATCAGGAATTAGAAGGAAATGCTTTAATGATGATGGTTCAGGATAATCTTAGAGTTGGTTTGTTGACGGATCATGTTCCTTTAAATGAAGTTTCATCTCATCTGACAGAAGAATTGATTACAAGAAAGATAGAAACAATAAGAAAATCTTTAATTCAGGACTTTAGTATAGTAAAACCAAAGATTGCCGTTTTAGGATTAAATCCACATAGTGGCGATGGTGGCGTTATTGGTAAAGAAGAAGATTTGATTTTGAAACCGGCCTTAAAGAAAATATTTGAAAGCGGAACAATGGTTTTTGGCCCTTTTTCTGCCGATGGTTTTTTTGGAAGCGGTCAATATGAAAAATATGATGCTATTGTAGCAACCTATCACGATCAGGGATTGATTCCGTTTAAAACCTTGTCTTTTGGAAAAGGAGTAAATTATACAGCGGGATTAAATAAGGTTCGAACTTCTCCGGATCACGGTACAGCTTACGATATTGCAGGAAAAGATATGGCAGATTTTAATTCGTTTAAAGAAGCCGTTTATCTTGCAATAGATGTTTTTCGCTCCCGTAATCAGTATGAGGAGATTAGCCAAAAACCTCTTAAAATAAAAGAAAAACAGTTATAAACAAAAAAAGGTGAATAAGATTATTAGTTTTATAATAATTTTATATCTTTGCACCCCAATTCGGATATCTTGTTTGAGATGTGAGAGGGGCAAATTGATGTTGAAATGAGCAAAACAAAAGAATTTTTAATTCCATTTATTGGATTAAAGCTAGGAAAACACCATTTTGAGTATCAAATAAGTAACGCGTTCTTTGAGAACTTTGATTACGACGAATTTCAAAGTTCGGATATCAAAGTGAGTTTAGTTTTAGATAAGAAAAGCAACATGTTAGAGTTGGAATTCAAACACAAAGGAACTGTAAACGTACCTTGTGATCTAACAGGCGAAGATTTTGATCTTCCTATAAAAGGAAAAATGAAATTGATTGTTCGCTTTGGAGATGAATTCAATAATGACAACGAAGAGCTGTTGATCTTACCACACGGAGAGCATGAAATAGATGTTGCACAATACATTTATGAAATGATTGCACTTTCGGTACCGCTAAAACGAGTTCATCCAGGCGTAAAAGACGGAAGTTTACAAACTGAAGCCTTAACAAAACTGAATGAATTAACAGTAAAAGAACAAAAAGAAGAGAGTAAACAAGAAGAAGATATTGACCCGCGTTGGGACAAATTAAAGAAACTATTAACGGATAAATAATATAGTAAAATGGCACATCCTAAGAGAAAAATCTCGAAAACAAGAAGAGATAAGAGAAGAACACATTATAAAGCTACTGTAGCTCAAATCGCTACATGTCCTATTACTGGAGAAGCACATTTATACCACAGAGCTTACTGGCATGAAGGTAAAATGTATTACAGAGGGCAAGTTGTTATCGATAAATCTGTAGCGGTTGCTTAATACGTTTTTGTAAATGATACTGGAACTCTCACATAGTGAGAGTTTTTTTTGTTGGTTATAATTTTCTTTTTTTAAGAAATTATCTACAAATTCATTTCGTTTTTTTTTGTAATTTTCAAGTCTTTTAAAAATTTTTCAAATGTGCCACATTTGAAAAGAAATAATAAAATATAATGAATACAATCACAGCCGCAATTACCGCTGTTGGAGCCTACGTTCCTGATTTTGTACTTTCAAATAAAGTACTGGAAACAATGGTCGACACTAATGATGAATGGATTACTACCCGTACCGGAATAAAAGAAAGAAGAATTCTTAAAGATGCTGATAAAGGAACATCGTTTCTTGCTATAAAAGCAGCACAGGATTTAATTGCCAAAGCAAATATCGATCCTTTAGAGATTGATATGGTGATAATGGCAACAGCTACAGCAGATATGCCAGTAGCCGCAACAGGAGTTTATGTTGCAACAGAAATTGGAGCTACAAATGCATTTGCATACGATTTGCAAGCAGCCTGTTCAAGTTTCTTATACGGAATGTCAACTGCTGCAGCTTACATTCAATCAGGAAGATATAAAAAAGTATTATTAATTGGTGCCGATAAAATGTCATCAATTGTAGATTATACAGATAGAGCAACTTGTATTATTTTTGGAGATGGAGCGGGTGCCGTTTTATTCGAACCAAATTATGAAGGTTTAGGTTTACAGGATGAATACTTACGAAGCGATGGTCAAGGACGCGATTATCTTAAAATTCCTGCCGGCGGTTCTCTAATACGTACTTCAGAAGAAACCGTTAAAAACAGACAACACAATATTATTCAAGACGGAAAAACCGTTTTTAAATATGCTGTAACCAATATGGCTGATGCAAGCGAATTGATCGTAAAAAGAAACAATTTGACTAATGAAGATGTAGATTGGTTAGTTCCTCACCAGGCAAACAAACGTATTATTGATGCAACTGCAAGCAGAATGAATCTTGAAGATTCTAAAGTATTAATGAATATTGAAAGATATGGTAATACAACTTCAGCTACATTGCCATTAGTATTAAGCGATTTTGAACACTTATTCAAAAAAGGAGATAATATTATTTTTGCCGCTTTTGGTGGTGGATTCACTTGGGGATCTATTTACCTAAAATGGGCTTACGATAAAAAATAAATTAAAACTAAAAACGAATCATTATGGATTTAAAAGAAATTCAAAACCTAATCAAATTTGTAGCAAATTCGGGAGTTGCAGAAGTAAAGTTGGAAATGGATGATGTAAAAATCACTATCAGAACAACTTTAGAAGGAAACGTTACTGAAACTACTTATGTACAACAATTACCAGCTCAGGCACAATTACCACAAGCAATTGCTCCTCAACAAACAGCTCCAGTAGTTGTAAACGTAAATACTGAAGCGCCAGCTGCTGCTGAAGATTCGAAATACATTACTATTAAGTCACCAATTATTGGTACTTTCTACAGAAAACCATCTCCGGATAAGCCAGTTTTCACTGAAGTTGGAAACACGATTGCTAAAGGTGATGTTCTTTGTGTAATTGAAGCAATGAAATTATTCAACGAAATCGAATCAGAAGTGTCAGGTAAAATTGTAAAAATTCTTGTTGACGATATGTCTCCTGTAGAATTTGACCAACCTTTATTTTTAGTTGATCCATCATAAATAAATTTAGATTTTAGATTTTAGATTTTAGAATGGTTCGCAATAAAATTTTGTTACCCATCTAAAATTATCTAATTATCAAATTGTCTAATTATCTAATTAAAGTAAGATGTTTAAAAAAATATTAATTGCGAATAGAGGAGAAATTGCACTTCGTGTAATTCGTACATGTAAGGAAATGGGAATTAAAACTGTAGCAGTTTACTCTACAGCTGATGCAGAGAGTTTACATGTTAAGTTTGCTGACGAAGCGGTTTGTATTGGTCCTCCTCCAAGTAACTTATCGTATTTGAAAATGTCAAATATAATAGCTGCTGCAGAAATTACTAACGCAGACGCAATACATCCAGGTTATGGATTTCTTTCTGAGAACGCTAAGTTCTCTAAAATTTGTCAGGAACACGGAATCAAATTTATTGGTGCTGCTCCTGAAATGATTGACAAAATGGGAGATAAAGCTTCTGCAAAAGCTACAATGAAAGCAGCAGGAGTTCCATGTGTACCAGGTTCAGACGGATTATTAGAATCTTTTGAACAAACACAACAATTAGCAAAAGAATTTGGTTACCCGGTTATGCTTAAAGCAACTGCCGGTGGTGGTGGAAAAGGAATGCGTGCCGTTTGGAAAGAAGACGAATTATTGAAAGCTTGGGAAAGTGCACGTCAGGAAGCTGCTGCTGCATTTGGAAATGATGGAATGTACATGGAGAAACTTATCGAAGAGCCACGTCATATCGAAATTCAGGTTGTTGGAGATTCATACGGAAAAGCATGTCACCTTTCTGAAAGAGACTGTTCAGTACAACGTCGTCACCAAAAACTTACTGAAGAAACACCTTCACCATTCATGACAGACGAATTGCGTGCTGCAATGGGAGAAGCTGCTGTAAAAGCTGCTGAATTCATTAAATACGAAGGAGCTGGAACTGTAGAGTTTTTAGTAGATAAACACAGAAACTTCTACTTCATGGAAATGAATACTCGTATTCAGGTAGAGCACCCAATTACAGAACAAGTTATCGATTATGATTTGATTCGTGAGCAAATTATGGTAGCGGCTGGAATTCCAATTTCAGGAAAAAACTATTTACCGCAATTACACGCTATCGAATGTCGTATTAATGCTGAAGATCCTTATAATGATTTTCGTCCTTCACCAGGAAAAATTACTACGCTTCATATGCCGGGAGGTCACGGAGTACGTTTAGATACTCACGTTTATTCTGGTTATACAATTCCACCAAATTACGATTCAATGATTGCTAAGTTAATTACAACTGCACAATCTCGTGAAGAAGCAATCAGCAAAATGCGCAGAGCTTTGGATGAATTTGTTATCGAAGGTGTGAAAACTACAATACCTTTCCACAGACAATTAATGGATGATCCGAGATATATTGCAGGAGATTATACAACTGCATTTATGGATACTTTTAAAATGAATCCAATAGAATAATTTAAAGGCTGTCAATTTCGACAGCCTTTTTTGTTTTTAATACTCTTTTCAACCCGACAGGTTTCTAAACCCGTCGGGTTTTCTTATTTAAAATAATGAAGTAAACACTATTTGTGTATACTTTTTACACAACATTTAAACAAATTACACACTTTTTGCAAATGCTGAATTTTGGCACATTCGTCTAAAAGCCTTTAAAATTAGGTGTTTAAGTAAAATGGAAGGTTGCGTTTTGATTGCGGCATAATAATTTCATTATCTAAAGCGTAAACAACTATTAACAATTTTAAATATATACACTATGAAAAATTTATTCTTATCAGCCGCAATCGTTTTGGGAGGTTTAACATCATTTGCTTCAACTGCTCCAATTTCAAATACAATCGTAAAATCAATTTCTATTAATGAAGATTATACTGAAATTAAAGTAGAAGAAGTTCCGGCTCCAATTAATGAAGCTTTGAAAAAAGCATATCCTGAAGCTGTAATTAACAAAGCTTACAAAAACGAAAAATCAGAGTATAAAATAGAGATTACTGTTGGTGACAAAGTAGGTTCTCTTTATGCTAATGCAGACGGATCTTGGATTAAAAAATAATCCTGTAGGTTCCTGTGAAAATTCAAATAAAGAATACAAAAATTAAATTAACTATACTAAAATACAACTATCATGAAAAATTTATTTTTATCAGCCGCAATCGTTTTGGGAGGTTTAACATCATTTGCTTCAACTTTTCCAACTACAAATACAATCGTAAAAACAATCTCAGTTCAAGATGAATATACTGAGATCAAAGTAGTAGAAGTTCCGGTTGCAGTTACAGACGCGCTTAAAAAAGCATATCCGGATGCCGTACTTACAAAAGCATATAAAAATGCAAAAAACGAATATAAATTAGAAGTTACCGTAGGAGACAAAGTAGGTTCTCTTTATGCTAACGCAGACGGATCCTGGATTAAAAAATAATCCAAATTAGATTCTCTTGCACTCATTCCAATTAATTAATACTATTAAAATATACACACTATGAAAAATTTATTTTTATCAGCCGCAATCGTTTTGGGAGGTTTAACATCATTTGCTTCAACTTCTCCAATCACAAATACAATCGTAAAAACAATTTCAATTCAAGATGAATATACTGAAATTAAATTAGAGGAAGTTCCGGCTCCAATTACAGCTGCGCTTAAAAAAGCGTATCCTGATGCAGTACTTTCAAAAGCATATAAAAATGCAAATTCACAATATAAGTTAGATGTTACCGTTGGAGATAAAGTAGGTTCTCTTTATGCTAATGCTGACGGATCGTGGATAAAAAAATAATTAGACACTAATCTTAAAAAACTATAGCTATGAAAAAGTTAATCTTATCAGTGGCAATTGTTCTGGGAACATTGTCAATGCAAGCAGGAAATACAATTGTTTCAAACGCAACGACTCAATCTGTAAAAACTCAGGACGAATATAAAGAAATCGACGCTGTTCCGGCAGCAATTAAAACAGCTTTAGATAATGCTTATCCAGGAGTAAAATTGGAAAAAGCTTATGTAAATGCTAAAAAAGAATATAAAATTGATATCAGTGTTAGAGATGTGAAATCTACTGTTTATACTGATGCTCAAGGAAATATCCTTAAAAAGTAATTATATAAATAACCACAAAAAACAATCACTATGAAAAAGTTACTATTATCTACTGCAATCGTTTTAGGAAGTTTAACTGTAAATGCGGCGACGACTCCGTTAACAACAAATTCAATAAATCAATCAGTAACTATTCAGGATGAATATACTGAAGTTAGTGCTGATGCTGTGCCAGCCGCAGTAAAATCTACGGTTGAAAAATCTTTTCCGGGAACTAAACTTGAAAAAGCGTATGTGAACGAAAAGAAGCAATATAAACTTGAAATCTCTAAAGGAGATAAAAAGTATACTGTATTCACAGATGCTGAAGGAAACATCATTAAAAAATAATTAAGATGAAAAAGATAATCTTATCAGCAGCGGTCATTTTTGGAAGTTTGTCAATTTATGCAACTACAATTTTACCTTCAGAAGAAGTAAAAACAGAAGTTGCTGCTCAAAGCGAATACACTGAAATAAGTGTTGAGACTGTTCCGGCTGCTGTAAAAACGGCTTTAGAAACAGCTTATCCAGGAGCAAAATTGGTTAAAGCTTTCGTAAACGACAAGAAAGAATACAAATTAGAAATAGCTGTCAAGGACCAAAAAGCTACTGTGTACTCAGATG
This sequence comes from Flavobacterium sp. LC2016-13, assembly GCF_009707955.1. Lineage (GTDB taxonomy): Bacteria > Bacteroidota > Bacteroidia > Flavobacteriales > Flavobacteriaceae > Flavobacterium. The sequence goes on from NZ_WMDQ01000007.1 coordinate 184,834, forward strand.
TCAATGGTAATTGGTTGAAAATATAATTAGGTGAATTAGATTTATGTTTTTGGTGAAAAAGAGATTGTTCTACAACAATCTCTTTTTTTTTGCATAATTTTATGAAAATACAAGTTTAATAGTATTATTTTAGCAAAAAGTCCCAAAAAGCAAATGCCAAAGATATTAATAATAGAAGATGACATATCATTTTGCAAACTACTAGAGCGATTTCTGGTAAAAAAAGCATATGATGTAACTATTGCATTCTCAGCTGAAGAAGCAAGATTAGCAATCAAAAAAGAATCGTTTGATTTGATTTTGACAGATCTTCGTTTGCCTGATTCTGACGGTATCGGACTTATGACTGAATTCAAGAATTCAAACCCTGAAGTTCCAGTTGTGCTTATGACAGGATATTCAGATGTAAATACAGCAGTAAAAGCAATTAAAAACGGCGCTGCTGATTATATTTCAAAACCTTTTAATCCTGATGAGGTTTTATTAGTTATTACAAATGCATTGCAAACCGAGCAAGCTGAAATTCCAAAAGAAAAAAAAGCAGTAAAGAAACCCGCTGCTTCATCTGAAAATGAATTCGTAAGAGGAATTTCTGTAGCTTCAAAAAAATTACTGGATCATATTCAATTAGTAAGTCCAACGGATATGTCGGTTTTAATTATTGGAGAAAGCGGAACCGGAAAAGAAATCATTGCAAAAAGCATTCACCAGCAAAGTAATAGAAAAAACAATAATTTTATAGCAGTCGATTGTGGCGCAATTCCGAAGGAATTAGCCGCAAGTGAATTCTTCGGACATTTGAAAGGATCTTTCACAGGAGCTATTAGCGATAAAATGGGCTATTTTGAGGCCGCTAACGGAGGAACTCTTTTTTTAGATGAAATAGGGAATCTTTCATACGAAAATCAAATACAGTTGCTGAGAGCGCTTCAGGAGCGAAAAATTAAACCTGTTGGAAGTAACAAAGAAATTAACGTCGATATCAGAATCATAACGGCTACAAATGAAGATTTGCGTGAAGCCGTTAAAAATGGTGATTTTAGAGAAGACTTATACCATAGAATTAACGAATTTTCGATCTTGTCGCCTTCATTGACAGACAGGGAAGAAGATTTAATGGTTTTTGCAGATTACTTTCTTGAGAAAGCCAATCAGCAATTAAACAAAGATATTATTGGTTTTTCGCCAGAAGTAGTTACTATTTTTCAAAAATACAATTGGCCGGGAAATTTACGTGAACTTCAAAATTGCGTAAAACGTGCAACATTGTTAACACGCGGAGATTTTATAGAAAGCGATGTTTTGCCTGCCGAGTTTTTTCAGATTCAAAAACAAAGTGCGGCTAATGGTAATTTTTCATTATCACAAAATGAAAAAGAAGCGATTATTCATGCCCTTTCAAAAGCACAAAATAATAAGTCTGAAGCAGCCAAACTACTTAAAATTACCAGAAAAACACTTTATAATAAATTGAAACAATATAATATAGACTAAACTATTTCTTGTTGTAAAGAGGCAAAAAGCGTATTTGTTTTATCTTTTAAACTATCAAAAATACTTTCTAAATCCTCTTGTTTAAAGTTGTTTTTTTCTAAATCTTTTAAAATCCTGGCAATATCATTTGCCTGAATTTGCCTGAACATTGGTGCAATTCTATGCGCAATAGCATGAATTTCTGAAATGTTTTCATTGGTAATCGCTTTATCTAAAAAGACTAAATTTTCTTCTGTACTTTCTACAAACGAAACAATAACATCTCGTAAAGCTTCATTATCATTGCCTAAAAATTCCTTTAAAGTCTCTAACGAATATAAATGCGAAGTAGTAACTTCTTCTCTTTCATTGATCTCAATATTTGGAAGTGTATCATTTTCTAAAATTTGCTGAATCGTTTCTAATAAAACTTTTGGCGAATAAGGTTTTCTGATAACCGTTGTAAATCCGGCTTTGGTATAAACCGAAAAATCCAAATCAGTTCTTCCTGTAAGGGCAACGACAGGTTGGTTTTTATATGTTGAATTTTCAGCATTTCGTAATTTTTCAACAAACATAAAACCATCCATTTCCGGCATTTGAATATCAGTAATAATAAAATCAAATTTGGTATGCGAAATCGCTTCCAGTGCTTTGTTTGCCCTGTCAAAAGAAAAAACCTGATGATTTTCCTGTTTTAAAACACCGCTCGTTAAATTCAATAAATTAATATCGTCGTCAATAACTATAAAAGTGTATTTCTTATTATTGAGAACAACTGGTTTTTTAATTTCAGGAACGAAATTTTCGCCGCTGCTGTCAATTAATAACGGAAGTTTGATTTCAAAAACACTTCCTTTCCCAAAAGTACTTTCCAGGTTTAAAGTACCGCCCAAAATCGAAATTATTTTTTGGCAAATGGACAATCCTAAACCAGTTCCGCCATATTTTTTTTCGATACCTTCGTTCGCCTGCGCAAACTCTTCAAAAACCAATTCCTGATTTGATTTTTCAATTCCAATTCCCGTATCTTCAATGGTAATAATAAAAAATGGCTCGTCGATAGCGGCAAATGCACTAATTTTTATAAAACCTTTTTCGGTAAATTTATAAGCATTTCCAATAATATTACTCAAAATTTGTTTCAGACGAAAAGGATCTCCCACTACTTTGGCATTCAGTTTTTCATCAACATTAATAATAAGATCGATACTTTTTTGTTTGTAAACCGTTTGGATATTTTTGGCAACATCATCAATAATTTCAGGTAAATAAAACGGTACTTTTTCAATCGTAATTTTTCCGGCTTCGATTTGAGAAAAATCCAATAAATCCTGAACCAACTGCGAAATATATTCAGATGAATTTTTAATATTCTTGACGAAATAAGATTGTTTCGTATTCACATCAGAATTACCCAAAAGCTCTGTATAACCTACAATCGTGCTCAAAGGTGTTTTTAAATCATGACTTACGGTAGAAATTAATTGTTCCCGACTTTTAAGCAGGTTCTTGGTTTTGAAATTCGCAATTTCAAGCTGTTTTTTATACACTTGAGATTTTGAATAATCACTTACAATTAAAACAGAGAAAAACAAGGTCAATATTAAACCTATGATTGCCGAAGCCGTAACAATTTCGTTAACCTTTTTTAATGATTTTTCTTTTAGTGAATTGTTTTTTATCGAGTTGATGATAATTTCTCGTTCAATAATTCGAAGCACTTTTCGAAGTTGTTCAGAAATAGCAATTTCATTTTTCAAGAGTTTATTCTCTTCAAAATTCAATGATTCTTTTTTCTTTTCCGCTTTCAGTTTTACGTTGCTTAATAGCTTTTTCGAATTAGCTAAAATAGAATCCGAAGCTTGTTTACTTAACGTATTTGTGCTGTCATCCGGGATATTCTGATTAAGATAATCAACATATTTTTGAAGTACATTTCGTTGATAATTTCCCAGATCATTAGGGTTTTTGGTAAAATCCTGCAATTCCAGTTTTCGAAGTTTAAATTCCATTTTGGTAATTTCGTCGATAGCAGTATTTACAGAAACCTCGTCTTCGGCTTTATTCTTTATCGTTTTTAATTGCCTGATATTATCTGTTTTTTCAGAAAGCAGATAAGTCACACTATCCAATAAAACCTTTTGATAATCTGTTGTAACGATTTGTTTTAAAGTATCAATTCTACATCTTAAAGAATCGGTTTCAATAAGATAACTGTTGAAATCAGATTCAGAGTTGGTTTGAATCGTTTTTCGGGCTAAACTTTCTGTTTTGTAAACATTCGAAAAAAGCTTGCTAACTCTTAAGATTTTGGTTTTCTCAAAAGCAATTTTATCTTCAAGTTTGTTGTAAACGACATTTTCAGAATACAAAAACCATCCTACAGTAACAACTAATCCTAATAAGGCAATATAACTGAAGAGCACTTTTATTGCTGTGTAACTTTTTTTACTCTCCATAGATTATAATTGCTGGGGTTTAGCTTCATTATTAATTTGCAATTTATTTAAAATTTTCTGATTTAAGAAAATAAAAGGCATTGAAAATGTTATATAATTGTAATGAGCGTTTACAAAAAAGCCATCTATTTTTTTAGATTATAAAATTGAATCTGAAAAAATAGATGGCTAAATTTTTTATTTATTTAAATGAATTATAGCGTTTCGCTTAACCATTTGAAAAATTCTCCTTGCCAAACCTGAGCATTTTGAGGTTTCAAAACCCAGTGATTTTCTTCTGGGAAATACAACAAACGGCTTTTAATTCCGCGTAATTGTGCCGCCTGAAAAGCTTCTTGTCCCTGGCCAATTGGCACACGGAAATCTTTTCCTCCCTGAATAATTAAAATTGGTTTATTCCAGTTTTGAACCATAGTTGCAGGATTAAAAGTCGTGTATGCTTTTTGTGCTACAGCATTATCTTTTTCCCAATAAGCACCACCAAAATCCCAGTTGTTAAAGAAAACCTCTTCGGTAGTTCCTAACATACTAACCGTGTTGAAAACGCCATCGTGAGCAATAAAAGTTTTGAAACGGTTTTTATGAATTCCTGCTAAATAAAACACAGAATATCCTCCGTAACTCGCGCCAACACAACCTAAACGAGATTTGTCTACATAGTTTTCTTTAGAAACATCATCAATTGCAGAAAGGTAATCATCCATAACCTGTCCGCCCCAATCCTTACTAATTTGTTCGTTCCATTCAACACCGTGTCCTGGCATTCCACGACGATTTGGCGCTACAACAATATATCCTTTAGCAGCCATTAATGAAAAATTCCAACGGAAAGAATACGCCTGAGTTAAAGCAGATTGTGGTCCACCTTGACAAAATAATAAAGTTGGATATTTTTTAGTAGCATCAAAATTTGGAGGAAGAACGACCCAAACCAACATTTTTTTGCCATCGGTTGTAGTAACATAACGTTTTTCGATTTTGCCTAATGACAATGTTTTGTACGTTTCGGTATTAACGTTTGATAATTGTTTCCAGCTTTTTTTCTTCAAATTATAAGAAAAAATTTCAGAAGCATGATTCATATCAGATCTTGTTACAATAATATCATCGCCAGCAAAACCAACCAAATCATTTACATCAAAATCGCCATTTGTTAATTGCTGAACCTGAATTGCAATACGTGTTAAACCAGGAAAGTTTACAGAAAACAATTGTTTTGTACCATCAACAGGAGCTACAAAAAACACGTTTTTACCATCTTTGCTCCAGATAAAATTATCTACAGTTCCGTCCCAATTTGCCGTTAAGTTCGTTTTGATTCCTTTAAACTCAACAATAATATCATTTTTGTCAGCTTCGTAACCATCACGTTTCATTTGCAGCCAAGTCAAATTTCCTGTTGGAGAAAATTGTGGTGCCGTGTCGTAACCTAAATTATCTTCGGTTCTGTTTGTTGTTTTTTGAGTCTCTAAATTATACTCATAAATGTTCGTATTGGTAGAAATAGCATATTCAGTTCCTGCTTTTTTCTTGCACACATAAAAAATGCTTTTCCCGTCAGGAGACCAGATATAATCTTCGTCGCCGCCAAAAGGTTTTTGTGGAGAATCAAAAGTTTCACCTTTCAAAATATCAATTCCGGTTGAACCTTCTTTGTTTTCTTTATAAAAAACGTGATTAAATTTACCTTCATTCCAGGTATCCCAATGGCGATAATCTAAACCATTATAAATTTGAACATCTGATTTTTGAAGGTTTGGATAATAATCTTTACCTAAAACCTTATCGATTTTCACCTCTTCATTATACACTAAAAATTTTCCGTCAGGCGAAATGTTTTTGTCTTTCAAAACATCTTTCGTATCTTTAATTTCAGTTGCGTTTCCGCCATTTACCGGCAAAATATAATATTTAGAAGATGACTTGTTTTCTTCTACAGAAGGAGTCGAAACCTTAAAAACAACATTTTTTTCATCTTTCGAAAGTCCAAGCGCAGATACTCTTCCTAATTTCCATAACAATTCCGGTGACATTACATTTTGTCCGATAGCGTTTAAACTCATCATTATTAAGGTTGTAAATAAAACTTTTTTCATAATAAACTTGTAATTTTTGTGGAGCTAAAAGTACAACTATATTTTAGCAAGTAAATGTTAAAAGAATGGAACCATGTAAGTAATATAAGCTCATTTAAAATTAAGGAACATTATATCTTAATCTCTTAATGGTAAAAAATGAAACACTCAAATGTTTCATATAGAATCTGTGTTCATCTGTAAAATCTGTGCCGAAAAAAAATAAATTTAAATGAACTTAGAATACTTATATGGTTCGAAAAAATCATTATTTTTATAAAAATTTGCCAAATGGATTTAAGTTACTGGGAACTCAAAAATTGGTTCACGAATGTTGATTACACAATAGTGGGCAGCGGCATTGTAGGTTTGCATGCAGCATTGCGCTTGCGCGAAAGATTTCCGGCAGCTAAAATTCTGGTGTTAGAAAAAGGAATGCTGCCACAAGGTGCGAGTACCAAAAATGCCGGTTTTGCCTGTTTCGGAAGTCTTTCTGAAATTCTGGAAGATTTAAAAACACATACAGAAGAAGATGTTGTGCAGCTTATCGAAAAACGCTGGCAAGGTTTGCAATTGCTTCGAAAAAGGTTAGGAGATAATGCAATTGATTTTAAACCTTACGGCGGATACGAATTATTTCTAAAAGATGATGAAAGAGGATTTAATGAATGTGTTGCCAGATTGCCTTTTATCAATGAAATTCTGAAACCTATTTTTAAAGCCGATGTTTTTGCCAAAGAAGTTGACCGATTTGGTTTTGAAAACACGCATGAATATTTAATCTTTAATCCGTTTGAAGCTCAGATTGATACCGGAAATATGATGCAGGAATTGCTGAAACAAGCTGTTGCTGCAGATATTTTAATTTTGAATCAACAAACCGTAACATCTTATTCAGATTTAGGAAATCAGGTCGAAGTTGTTCTTGGCGATTTTAGTTTTAAAACAAATAAAATACTTTTTGCGACGAATGGTTTTGCGAATGAGTTAACCAACGGAGCTGTACAACCGGCACGAGCGCAGGTTTTAATTACAGAACCCATCAAAAATTTAGATATAAAAGGAACTTTTCATCTGGATCGCGGTTATTATTATTTCAGAAATATCGGCGACAGAATTTTACTTGGCGGAGGACGAAATCTCGATTTTGAAACCGAAACCACAACAGAATTTGGACAAACCAAAATTGTACAAAATAAGTTGGAAGATTTACTTAAAAATGTAATTTTACCAAACCAGGAATTCCAGATTGCCCATCGTTGGAGCGGCATTATGGGAATTGGAAACAGTAAAAAACCTGTTGTGTCTCAACTATCTGAAAACGTGTTTTGTGGAGTGCGTTTAGGAGGAATGGGTGTCGCAATAGGAAGTTTAATAGGAACAGAATTAGCAGATTTAATATAATGGCAGCAACCAAAAAACCAGCACCAAAAAAGACAACCGCAAGCAAATCTAAACCAACAGCTAAAAAGAAAAACCGTTCTTTGGGTCAAAAAGTAAAATGGTTTTTTATCAAATTAATGTTATGGTTTTTCGGCCTTTCGATTGGGTCTGTAATATTTTTTAAATTTGTTCCCGTGCCTTTTACGCCTTTAATGATAATTCGTGCTATCGAAAATAAAGTAGGAGGCAAAGAGGTGTATTTTGATCACGATTGGGAACCGATTGATAAAATTTCGATGAATTTGCAAAAAGCCGTAATCGCCAGCGAAGACGGAACTTTTTTGATACACAACGGTTTCGATTTTAAAGCACTTCAAAAAGCATATAAAAGCAACGAACGCGGACGCCGAATTCGTGGCGGAAGTACGATCTCGCAACAAACAGCCAAAAATGTATTTTTATGGCAGGGAAAAAGTTATTTGCGTAAAGGTCTTGAAGCTTATTTTACAGTTTTAATAGAGATTATTTGGGGCAAAGAGCGCATCATGGAAGTGTACTTAAACAGTATCGAAATGGGCGACGGTGTTTATGGCGCTTATGCCGCAACGGAACATTGGTATCGCCGTGACGCTTCGAGTTTAACACCAATGCAAGCAGCGGGAATTGCCGCTATTTTGCCAAATCCAAGAAAATTTAAAGCTACAGGTTCGTCAAGTTATATCAACAGAAGAAAAGAACGAATCGTTCGTGAGATGCGTTACGTTGGAAAAATAAATTATAATGGAAAGTAAAAAAGCATTTTTTGCTTTTCTGATATTGACAACAACGTTGGCTTTTGGACAAGGAAAAACTACAGAAATAGGTTTTATAACCGATAATGATTTGTACACATCGTCTAAAAATGATATGTATTATACGAATGGTTTAGAACTTTTTTACCGATTTTTATCCAAGAATAACAACGAGAAAATCAATAAAAAAATAACAGAGTTTCGTGTCGGACAATATATTTATAATCCGAGATATATCAATAAAGAAGCAGCAGATGATAACAATCGCCCATTTACGGGATATCTTTTTGCCGAAGTGGGAAGAAGCTTTTTTTATCAATCAGAATCAGCTTTAAAAACCGATTTTCAAATTGGATATATGGGTCCAAATGCTTTTGGGCGCGAAACACAAGAAAGTTTTCATCATCTTATTGGTTATAAAACTGTCTACGGTTGGGAAAACCAACTTCATAATGCGTTAGGTATTCAGGCGCATGTTTTGTATTCGAAAAAATTGTTTAAAAGCAATCCCAAAGAATTTATAGATCTTAATTTTCAGTCTGAAGCAAATCTGGGTACTATTTTTACCGGAGTTTCAGCAGGATTTTTGACCCGAATTGGTTTTAAAAAATTACTCCCAATTTACGATTCGAATTTGCACGATGCTGCTGTAAATGCTCAACCACAATTTAATATTAGGGAATTTTATTTTTATGCAATTCCAAGCATCAATTATCAATTTTATGATGCAACAATCGAAGGAAGCATGTTTAGCAACACAAGTCCGGTAACTTTCGACTTGATTCCGTGGCGCTTTAATGCCGAGTTTGGCTTAAAATACCGACACAATAATTTCAATTTATCTTACTCTTTTATTTATCACGGAAAAGAATTGGAAAGCCATGATATGACAGGATCTTTTTATGGAAGTATTCGATTGGGGTATTTGTTGAGGTAGGGATTTTTAGCTCGTAAAATACATGTGGAATTAAATCGTCCGATTCTCTTGCTGGAATAATTTCAAATCTTATTTGTCTTTTTTTGTAAGAATATATCTGTATATTTGTAGCTTATATACAAAATTTTTGCCTGTGAAAATACTTATAGATACAAATATATTTCTAGATTTCTATCGCTCCAATGGCGCATCGATACATATTTTTAGTACTCTAATTGAGAATATAGATAAATTTATTTTGACAGATCAAATAATACAAGAATTTGAAAGAAGTAGAGAAGGGGTTATAAAAAGTGTACAGGAAAGATTTCAAATAGAATCTAAGTTAGATAATTTTTCAAGTTCATATCTTCAGAACTTGCCAGAATTTAAAAAATTAATTGAGATTCAAAAACAGTACAGTTCACAACAAAAGATTGTAAGTTTGAGTATTTCAGAGATTTTAAAAGACTCAGCAAAAGACCCTATTGCAAATTATTTTAAAGAATTCGTAAATGAATCTCTAAAAGGAGATAAGGTATATTTTACTACCGATGAAATTATCGGTAAGGCAGTTAAAAGAAAAAATATTGGTAATCCTCCAACTTCAAGTAAGTTTTCATTGGGCGATGAAATTAACTGGGAAATAATTTTAGCAAATATTCAGGAGGATATAATTTTAGTTGGACGTGATAATACTTATACAAATAATCTTGCATTTCTACAAAAGGATTATCATAAACAAACTGGTTATGATATTATAGATTTGACAGATAGAATATCGGTTGCTCTGGATATAGCAGGAATTAAAACATCAGAAGCCTTAATAAAAGAGGAAAATAAAGTTATTGAGGATTTAAAGCATTATGAGGAATTTTGGAAGTATAAAGCTCAGTGAGAATAATTATCTTTGTCTTGAAATACCTTAATAAAATATAATTGTTTAAATAAATGGGAAAATTTGTAATTACAAAAAGATCTAATGGAGAATTTCAATTTAGTTTAAAAGCAGCTAATGGTCAAACTATTCTTGTAAGTGAAGGTTATTCTACTAAAGCAGCTTGTTTAAATGGAATTGAATCTGTAAAAATGAATTCACAAGATGAATCTAGATTTGACAAAAGAGAGTCATCAAATGGAAAGCCATATTTTAATTTGAAGGCATCAAATGGTCAAGTTATTGGATCAAGTGAAATGTACGAAAGTAATTCTGCTAGAGATAATGGCATTTCTTCTGTTAAAAATAATACTTCAAATGCTGTAATAGAAGATCAATTTTAATTTTCTGCCCTACTAAGCGTTATTTAATACTCCACGAAGCAAGAAAGTTCCCTATAAAATCAGAAAAGCCATTCAGGTTTATAAGAATGGCTTTTTAAATATTATTTCAAATAGTAAGAAAAACTATTTATCCTTCAATAATTTCTCTAAATATTCAACTTTTTCTTTTTCAGCAAGAACCAAACGTTCGTAAAGTTCAACTACTTTATCAAGTGGATTGAAAGTACAATAATTGCTTTGAAAGTTTCCTTGACTATCATTAAATGTATTGAAATAATTAATCACATTTTCATCAGAAAAACTTTTTATTGCTTCTGCAGATACACCAAGTGCTTTTGCTATTTCGACAAGTTTTTCTTCATCAATCGTTTCGCTGTTTTCTATTGCAGAAATAGCTTGTTGGTTTGTACCTAAAGCTTGTGCCAAAGCTTCTTGTTTCATATCTCGAAGTTCACGAATACGGCTGATTTTTCGCCCTATATGATTTGGTTTTGTTGCTGTGCTCATAATTCAAAGATATTTAAAATTCTTTTTACAGAATAGCTTTTAGTAAAAAACAGGTTGTTTCGGTAAGAAACCATTTTTGAAACAGTTTACTTTTGATGGTTTTATTTAATAAGTAAAAATACAATTTTTCAGACAAAAATTTAGGAAAACTGTTTTAGATATTCTTATGAAAACCGAAAGAGATTAATCCTGTATAGTTTCTATTCTTTCAATTTTATATTTTTCCATGTGTTAATAGCCCAGTCAAGATATTCTTTTTCATCAAAATAAAATGTAGCCTGAAGCACTTCTTTGTCAATTATAGAAAAACCAAAAAGTACTTGATATGTTCTATGTTCATCATGTTCCTCGATCAAATATCCTATTTTTGAAATTTCGTTATCAGAAAATTCAAATTTGTCTAGTGTTTTAGATTTTGTCTCATCTCGATTATCTGTTTCCTGTTTATATTCTTCATATAGTTGTTCTTTATTTTCTTCAGAATTCCATATGATTAATCTAATAGATTTGTCTCCTGTCGTATAATACAAAGTTCCATCTTTTTCAATACTTCGCTCAAAGAGATTATTAATTTCAAATGTCCAATTTCCCGTTAGTTTATGCGTGGTTATAAAATCATCTTCAAATTCGAAATCAGTAACTTTATACCAATCAGAATCGTCTTTTTCTCTCTCATAAACAGAACCAACTCCTTTTAATAAAATATCCTTAAGTGAAGGATCAATTTTTAGAATAGTCGAAGGATTATATATTCCAATATTGTCTGGATTATCATTGTATTCTTCAGACTCAAATCCTGTAAAAACCCTCCAGCCGCTATCTTCGGGACGAGTTCTTTTTTCGCGGTATAAAAATCCGGGTTTCATATTTTGGTCAACAACCATTTTAGAAACCAAGAGCGCTCCAATTGGCGGAAAGTTGTCAAAATTATTCTCGTTTTTGATCTGTGTCTTTTTGAAAAATTTCATTTGTGGTTTTTAAATTTCAGGTAACAATTTGATTTTATGTTCGAAATGGAAATAGATGTTTGAAATTAGTACGGATATTATAAATGCCAATTCTAAACTAAAAGCCACTTCATTATCTTGAAATCGCTATTAAAAAATTTACAATCGCCACAATCAAAAGAACCAATCCGATAATAAGGAGTACATTATCTTCGGTTGTACTGATGCTTTTTTTGGCGAGATAATAACGATCAATTAATAGTCCGATTTCGTAGAAAAACAGAAAACCAATTACTGTTAGCAAACCGTATACTTTTTCTAATCCGCCGCTTCCGCTAAATGCGCCTTCGTGAGCAAACCAGCCAACAATAAGAGCCAGCGGAACAATTAATAATGTAGATTTTATAAGCAGCGGACTGCCTTTCCAGAACAATAACCCAATGAGAAATAATATTGGTATTAATAGCCAACGGAGTAATACTGTCATTTTTTAAACTTTAGTTGAATTATAAAATTACGTAATTATAAAACATCTTCTGAAAACAAACTCCCTGAAAATAAAAAAACCGTATCACAATAAAGTAATACGGTTTTTTGTGGAGAATATCGTCCCGAAACTTCGGGAGAACCGATCACCCTCCCAATACATCGGGATACTCTATCCCTTTTTCGATAAGATTTTCGATATATTTTCTACTTTTCATTTTTTTGATTTGCAATTCTCTTTGACAGGCTTCACTTCGGGTTGGGAAAGTTTCAAAATATTTTAATTCCCAATCTTTAGCAACTTTGGTAAACTTACTTCTGCTATTCAAATGATCTTGTAAACGTTGTTCAATGTTTTCACAAGATCCAGTATAATACTTATTGAGCGTAATTGAATATAGAATGTAAGTATAAAACATAATTGTTATAAATGAAAATACCCAAACATATTTTTATGTTTGGGTATTTGTTTGTAAAATAATTTGTGGAGAATACCGGATTCGAACCGGTCACCCCTTGCCTGCCAGGCAAGTACTCTAGCCAAATGAGCTAATCCCCCTTTTTTATGACTTATGAATTTGCATTCGAACCGTTACCCTCCCGATTAGATCGGGATACTCTAGCCAAATGAGCTAATCCCCCAATTGTCTAGCAAATAAAGTCAATTAATTTTCAAAAAACAAATTTCAAATCGGCTTCGGTCGAAAATATTTACCAAAACCGTAACTTTACCATAAAAACTATTTTTATGAGTTTAGAAATTCAAAAGGGTTCTTTAGAAACTACTTTTCAAAATAATATTGCAACCATTCAATTTGGTCATCCGGCGAGTAATTCATTTCCACGTGAATTGTTGGATCGTTTAACTGCCGAAATTAATTCTTTAAGTCGAAATGAAACTGTTTCAGTTATTATTTTGCAAAGCGAAGGATCGAAAGCCTTTTGTTCAGGCGCTTCGTTTGATGAACTTCTGACAGTAGAAAATGAGGAGCAGGGAAAAGAGTTTTTCTCTGGTTTTGCACATTTGCTAAATGCCATGCGAAACTGTTCTAAACTAATTATTGGTCGTGCGCAGGGAAAATCTGTTGGAGGAGGAGTTGGTATTCTTGCAGCTTGTGATTATGTTTTGGCTACAACGGAAAGTGCTATAAAATTATCTGAATTAGCGATTGGTATTGGTCCGTTTGTGATTGAACCGGCCGTTTCGCGTAAAATTGGAAAAGCAGCGATGGCAGAAATGACTTTGGCGGCACACGAATGGAAATCGGCACAATGGGCTTTGGAAAATAAACTTTTTTCGGAGCTTCATAAAGCGGAAGATCTTGATAATGCCGTTGCAATTTTTGCTCAAAAACTGAGTTCTTATAATCCGGAAGCATTATACGAAATGAAGAAAATTATCTGGGAAGGAACAGAGCAATGGGAATCGTTACTTATTGAAAGAGCTGCAATTACGGGTAAATTGGTTTTGTCTGATTTTAGTAGAAATGCTTTGACACAATTTAAAAAATAATCACGCTTAAATTAAATTTTACGAAACAATGTACATTATTTCATTATTGCAAAAAGTAGATGTTGCAGAGAAAATTAAAACTGCTCCGGATAGCAGTTATCAGATTGGAGTTTTGATAGGATCGTTTGTTCCTTTCGTGATTTTAATCGGAATTGCTTATTGGATGTATAACAGAGCCAAAAAAAGAGATGAAAACGGTTATTAATTTGTAAATTTGCAACCTAAAATTCAAATCGATGAGTAATATCAGAATTACAAAACAATTTAGTTTCGAAACCGGACATGCTTTATACGGTTACGACGGAAAATGCAAGAACGTTCACGGACACAGTTATAAATTGTCGGTAACGGTTATTGGTTCGCCAATAACGGATCGATCGAATGTGAAATTCGGAATGGTAATCGATTTTTCGGACCTAAAGAAAATTGTAAAAGAAGAAATCGTCGATCAGTTTGATCATGCCACTGTTTTTAACGAAACAACACCACATATCGAATTGGCCAATGAATTGAAAAATCGCGGTCATCACGTAATTTTGGTAGATTATCAGCCAACAAGTGAAAACATGGTTGTTGATTTTTCAGAAAGAATCATTGCGCGTTTGCCAAAAGAAATTTCTCTTTTCTCACTTAAACTTCAGGAAACAGAATCGTCATTCGCTGAATGGTATGCATCTGATAATTAGTTAGGCTAAAGTCCAAAGTCGGAAAGTCGAAAGTCGAAAGTCCAAAATCTAATAATCTAAGACGTCTAACATCTAAGAAGTCCAAGAATTCAAGCAGTCTAAAAATCTAATAATCTAAATGAAAAAAGTATATTTTGCTTCTGATCAGCATTTTGGAGCTCCAACTTCTGAGTTGAGTTTGCCTCGCGAACAAAAATTTGTAGCCTGGTTAGATGTGGTAAAACATGATGCCGAAGCTATTTTTTTACTAGGAGATTTGTTTGATTTTTGGTTCGAATATAAAACCGTTGTCCCAAAAGGTTTTGTGCGTGTTTTAGGTAAACTGGCCGAAATTCGTGATAGCGGAATCCCGATTTACTTTTTCGTTGGAAATCATGATTTATGGATGAACGATTATTTTCAAACCGAATTGAATATTCCGGTTTATCATGATAATAAGGAATTTACCTTTAACGGAAAAACCTTTTTAATTGGCCACGGCGACGGAAAAGGGCCTGGTGATAAAGGCTATAAACGAATGAAAAAGGTATTTACTAACCCGTTTTCAAAATGGCTTTTTCGCTGGTTGCATCCAGATGTTGGCGTTAGTTTGGCGCAATATCTATCCGTTAAAAATAAACTGATTTCGGGAGACGAAGACGTGAAATTTTTAGGAGAAGAAAACGAATGGCTGGTTTTATATGCCAAACGTAAACTCGAAACCAAACATTACAATTACTTTATTTTCGGTCATCGTCATTTACCAATGATTATTCCGGTTGGCGAAGATTCAAATTATGTAAATCTTGGCGATTGGATTGGTTATTTTACTTATGGAGTATTTGACGGCGAAACTTTTGAACTTCAAAAATTCGAACAATAATTAATTTTTATTATTCGGATAAATAGCAATTTTATGTGTTCTTAATGAATAACTTGACATTGGAGCCGTATTTGATTTTTGAAAACGAATTGCTTTTGAATCTTGTTTCGGCATATGACATTCGACACAATTATTCGCTAAAATAGCTTTTGAGGTTGTTTTTAAAGTTGTAGCGTTATGCGTTACACCCTGATGACAACTCATGCATATTTTAGAATATGTTTTTAGATTTTGAGATGCATTTTCGTGTGGATTATGGCAAGTCATACAATCCATAGTTTCGCTTTTCTTAAAACATTTGCTTTGAGAAAGTAATCCCAGTTGATTTCCGTGAACATCATAATGAATACTGTCATTAGATCCCGGAACTCCCCTGAAATAATCGGAAAGATTATCTCCCGGTTTAAACTGAAAACGGGATTTTACTTTATATTGATCATTTCCGGAATGACAAAGTGCGCACGCATCTATTTTTTGTTGTCTTTTTAAGTTTTTAAAAGAAACAATATTTTGAGCCATCTTTAAATCAGGAAATTTTAAATGCGTTTGAACATGTTTTTTTGCCGGTCCGTGGCAACGCTCACAGTCAATACCGTAGATTAGTGTTTTTTTGTTCACGAAATCTTCTACTTCCATAGTCAAAAAACTAATACTGTCAGAACTCGTGGTAATATATTTACTCGCAATATTTGAGCTGTGACAGCCGTAGCATTCTTTTTCTACTTTTCTTTCGAAATTAGTAGTAGTTGCAGAATAACCGGGACTTGTAGCCCATGCATTTATCGATTTATAGTAAGAAATTGGAAGTTCGTAAGTATAATGATTTTTCCAGTATGCGCTGGTTTGTGCATGTTTGGTTCCAAATAAAACTTCGAAAGGATACGCTTTAACCTCTTTGTTATTTTTATATAAAACCTGATACATCGTATCGTTGCGTTCTTCCATCACTAATTTAGTGTCTTTATCGTAGACAAAGATATTTCGGCCATCTTTAAAATGTCCCAGAATACTTTCTTTAGTTGCCGGAGAAGTAGCTTTGAAATGAGAAGTATGAAAAGCCGATTCTGATTGTGTTTGATGACATTGAATACAGCTTTCAGAACCGGCATAATCGGTTCCGCGAGGATCAATGTAATTGTCAGATTCATTCTTGCAGCTTGTAAAAAAAGTGGTCAAGACAGCAACGACAAAAAGAATACGTGTTTTTTTCATTGTTGTAAATATACTTTTTTTTGAAGAAAATCAAATATATTTCAATTATGAAAAAAAGCTGTTAAAATATTTAGAATAATTCTGAATTAAGGTTTAATTCATGCCGGCTCCATAAACATACTCATCAAGATCAATTCGGAATAAAGAACCTTCAACCAAATCTTTAATCGATTTTAATTCTGTCATAGAAACTGCCAAATCGATAGCAGCGCAAGGTGTTTTCAATAAAAATTTATGACATGAATATTTTAATTCGCAAGCTTCGCAACATGCATTTTCGATCATGCTGTCTTCTATTAAATCGCAAAAATGATTCAATTCCTGAATGCTAAAATAGAATCCGGTTTCTTTAAAAACCAATTGCACTTTGTCAGTTATGGTTTCGTTTTCCTTTTTCCAGTAAAAGGCAATTCCAAAATTGTTGTGGTATAACTGTTCTATTTCTCTCATTATAAATCCTTTTATTTCAACAAATATAAATATTATTTATATTAATTCTAAATAAAAAACTCATAAATGATTAAAAATTATTCACCATTTAAGTGATATAAGTTCATTTAAAGAGCGTGATCTTAAGTTTGTTTATAGCATCATATTTAATGACTAAATTTTACTTATACCATTTCTTAATTTGAGATAAAAATTGATTTTGTTGATCAACGAATAAATAATGCGAACAATTTTCAAATAAAGCAAAATGATTTTCTCCAGCTATACTTTTAATCGAACTAATTTGTGCGTTAGAAAAAATTCCATCCTCTTTTCCGTAAATAGCATAAATAGGAATTCCTGCTGCTTTTATCTTTTTTAAGAAAGGTCTGCTGTCGATATTGTTTTGCTTTTCGTTTTGATAAAAAAGTAAAGGAGCATTTTTGTTTCTAATGTTGGTTTTAAAAAATTCACCCGCTTCATAATCACTATATAATTTTTTTGAAGCTTCTGTTGGATTAGGCATTTTGAAATAATTATTCTCTCCGGCTAAGTCAAAACATCCTTTTCGATATTCGGCCGAGTTTTTATTTAGGTTTTCAACTGCACTTATTTTATTTAATTGATTTGAATTACTTTTATCAGTTGCTGTTTTTGTAACCGAGTTTAAAATATGATCATACGTTTCCTGTTGCGAAAATAAAGCGCCAGCCAAAATTAGAGAACTAACATTTTGCGGATATTTCTCGGCGTAAAGAGTCGCAACCAAACCGCCAAAACTATGAGCAAGAAGTATTACTTGCTGCAAATGATTTTCTTTTAAAATTGAATTTAAATCCTGAAAAGCTTCTTCATAAGTAAACTTTGCGTTGAGGTCTGTAGATCTTCCTTCGCCTCTTCGATCGTAAACAATTACATAAAAACCTGTATCAGCCAATTTTTGAGCCGTAGTTCCTTCAAATAAAGTCGAATTACCACTTGGGCCTCCGTGAACAAAAACTACGGCTTTATCTTTCGTATTTCCGTATGTTTTGATATAAAGATTTTGTCCGTTTGCAAAAAGGGATATTGTTAAAATGAAAATTAATAGTAAATGTTTCATTACTCCATATTTTGATGATCTTCCATATCTTTATTAAGATCTAAATTTCTAAATGTCGGCGATTTTAATGCCGTTACGATAACAGTCAAAAGTGTGATGCTTCCTCCAAAAACAACAGATGTTACAGTTCCCATTAATTTAGCTGTTGCACCACTTTCAAAAGCACCTAATTCATTAGAAGATCCAACAAAAATTGAATTTACGGCACCAACTCTTCCACGCATATGATCGGGAGTTTTAAGCTGTAAAATCGTTTGACGAATTACTACAGAAATTCCATCAGCAAGTCCACTCAAAAATAGAGCAAAAACAGAAAGCCAGAATGATGTAGAAATACCAAATAAGATGATAGATAATCCGAAAACAAATATGGCAACTAAAAGTTTCTTTCCTGCATTTTTATATAAAGGCACATACGCAGAAACGAGCATCGTGATGAAAGCTCCTACTGCAGGAGCAGCTCTTAATATACCAAAACCTTCAGCACCAACTTTTAAAATATCCTGGGCAAAAATAGGCAATAAGGCTACAGCGCCTCCAAAAAGTACTGCAATCATGTCAAGTGATAAGGCGCCTAAAACAATTTGGTTTTTAAACACGAAAGTTAAACCTTCCGTAAGACTGTCTTTTATTGATTCTCCAATCTTTGGATTTGTGATTGGTTTTTTACTAATTTGTGATAAGGCAATTAAGGAAAGAATTGAGAATCCAAAAACCATGCACATTGACCAGTGAACACCAATCCAGTTAATTGAGAATCCAGCCAGCGCCGGTCCCATAACGGCTCCGATTTGCCAAACTGAACTGCTCCAGGTAGCAGCATTTGGATATGCTTTTTTAGGGATAATTAGCGATAGAAGAGAAAAAATAGTTGGCCCAAGAAAAGCTCTGACTAATCCGCCCAAAAAGACTAAAGTGTAAATTGAATATAAAATAACAGTTGGAGATAAATCACCAACAATTTTGGGCCAGGTCAATAAAAACAATCCAAAACTAATTACAGAAAATCCCAGAATACATTTTACCAATAATCCTTTCTTTTCCTTTTGGTCAACAATATGTCCGGCAAATAAAGCCATACCAACGGCAGGAATAACTTCCATTAGACCAATAATTCCTAACGAAAGTGGATTTTTGGTTAAACTATAAACTTCCCATTCTATAACGATAAACTGCATAGCCCAGGCAAAAACCATAGCAAAACGCAATAATAAAAACACATTAAATTCTCTGTAACGCAATGCCTGATAAGGATCGGCTTTTTTTGTTTTATTCTTCATTTGTTCTAATATCTTTTAGCATAAGTTGAGTAGAAACAGTGCCATTCCACTCGTTTTCAGATAGGGAATAAGCCAACTGAAAAGGATTTTGATTTTTTGTAATGTCTATTTTTTTTCCGAGTCCAAAGCCAATTGCTGCAATTCCATCTGAATTATTTTGCTTAACAAATAATCTCAAATGCTCTTCATCTGCACCTAAAGTTTTGGCGTAACCGGTATCTTTTACATCTTTTGTCATAAAAACCGGCGTCATATTTTGCGGGCCAAAAGGTTCGAATTGTTTCAAAATCCGAACAAGTTTTGGAGTAATGTCAGAGAAATTAATTTCGGCATCAACTTCTATTTCCGGTGTTCGCATTTCGGGTAAAATCGTTTCTTCGACTTGTTTCTCGAAAGCAGCTTTAAAAGTTTTATAATTCTCAGCTTTCAAAGTCATTCCCGCTGCGTACATGTGACCTCCAAATTGTTCCAAATGTTCAGCGCAGGCATCTAATGCATTGTAAACATCAAATCCTTTTACAGATCGCGCAGAAGCAGCATATTTATCACCGCTTTTGGTAAAAACCAAAGTTGGACGATAATAGGTTTCGATTAATCGTGAAGCCACAATCCCGATAACACCTTTATGCCAGTCTTCCTGAAAAACAACTGTCGAAAATTTATTCTCTTCCTGATTTTCTATGATTTGCTGAAAAGCTTCTTTGGTAATTCTTTTGTCTAAATCTTTTCGGTCAGAATTGTATTGTTCTATTTCTGAAGCAAATTGTTGTGCTTGTTCAAAATTAAATTCCGTCAACAATTCAACCGCATGGTTTCCGTGTTTAATTCTTCCGGCAGCATTTATTCTCGGAGAAATTATAAAAACAACATCAGTTATGTCTAAAACTTTCTTTTTTACCTGATGTACCAAAGCTTTAATTCCGGGTCTTGGATCACTATTAATAACTTGTAATCCGAAATAAGCCAAAACTCGATTTTCGCCAGTAATAGGAACAATATCTGCGGCAATTGCCGTAGCAACTAAATCCAGATATTGAACCAAATCTTCAATAGTTTGGTTTCGGTTTTTTCCTAAAGCCTGAATCAATTTAAACCCAACGCCGCAACCGCATAATTCATCATACGGATACGAACAATCTTCTCTTTTCGGATCTAAAATAGCAACTGCATCCGGCAGCATATTTCCGGGTCTGTGGTGATCGCAAATAATAAAATCGATATTTTTTTCTTTTGCGTAGGCGATATGGTCAATAGATTTGATTCCACAATCGAGTGCAATAATTAACGAAAATCCGTTATCGTCTGCAAAGTCAATTCCTTTAAAAGAAATTCCGTAGCCTTCATCATAACGATCCGGAATATAAGTCGCAATATTTGGATAATATGATTTTAAATACGCTGAAACCAAAGAAACTGCAGTTGTTCCGTCGACATCGTAATCACCAAAAACCAAAATATTTTCCTGATTTTCAATCGCCAATTCTATTCGGGAAACCGCTTTATCCATGTCTTTCATCAAATACGGATCGTGAAGATGTTCTAACGAAGGACGAAAGAAGTTTTTGGCATCTTCAAAAGTTTCAATGCCACGCTGAATCAAAAGTGTTGCTACAAAATCTTCTACATTTAAGGCTTGCGCCAAATGTTTGATTTTATCTTCAGAAGGTTTTGGTTTTAATGTCCAACGCATGGTTGATTTTAGATTTTAGAGTGTAGATTTTAGATTGTAGATTTCTAAAATCGTTTAATCAGTAACGTAATTATTTTTTAATCGGTGATCGAAATATTCGATTTTAACTTTGACAAAGTTTTAAGAATTTATATTTCAGAGCTTAGTAGCTTTCAGAAATCTAAAATCTACACTCTAAAATCTAAAATTATTTTGCTTCCAATGCATTTCCTTCAAACTTAATTCCGTCCCAGCCCAAGTTGATGAAGTTTCTAATGTTTTGGTGATTTGTTCCGTTTGGATCTCCCAAAACTTCTTCAAAATAAAAAGCACCGAAACAGGCTAAAGTTTCTTCTTTGCTTAAGTTTTGCAATTTTGCGAAAGAAAACAATTTGCAAGAACCTGAGTTTTGTCCGGCAGCATTATGCTGTGTTCCGTTTTGAAAAGCAGTTGGTGTAAAAGTGTAATTTTCTTCGATTACCGCAATAGTTTCTGGAAATGTTATTTGAGTTGGTGTTTGTTTTACTTTTTGTAAAAAGGTTTGGATGCTCATATTGTTGGGTATTAGTTTTTTTGCCACGAATTACACTAATTTTTCACGAATTGAATTAGTGGAAATTAGTGTAATTCGTGGCAAATTTATTTTATTAATCTGTGTTAATCCTTTTAATCTGTGGCATAAATAATTTAATCTTCTTGTTCATCATCCTTAGAAAACTTACTTTTCTTAGGTTCTTTTATGATTGTTTTCCCTGCAACGACAACAACAATTTCGCCGCGTGGTGCTGTTTTTTCAAAATGAGTTAGAACTTCTCTTGCGGTTCCGCGAACATTTTCTTCGTGTAATTTTGATAATTCCCTTGAAACACAAACTTGCCTGTCTTCTCCAAAATACTGAATAAATTCAGCTAAAGTTTTTACTAATTTATGTGGAGAAACATACAGAATCATTGTTCGGGTTTCTTCGGCTAAAGCCAAAAATCGAGTCTGACGCCCTTTTTTATCAGGCAGAAAACCTTCAAAAATAAACTTGTCGTTTGGCAGTCCGCTGTTTACAAGTGCAGGAACAAAAGCTGTTGCTCCGGGTAAACATTCTACTTCAATTTTATTTTCGACACAAGCGCGTGTCAATAAAAAACCCGGATCTGAAATCGCCGGAGTTCCTGCATCTGAAATTAAGGCGATAGTTTCGCCGGCTTTCAAACGTGCAATCAGGTTTTCGGTTGTTTTATGTTCGTTGTGCATATGATGGCTGTGCATGTGCGTGCCAATTTCAAAATGCTTCAACAATTTTCCACTCGTTCTGGTGTCTTCAGCCAAGATCAAATCGACCTCTTTCAGAATCCGAATGGCACGAAAAGTCATGTCTTCTAGATTGCCAATTGGCGTTGGAACGATATATAATTTAGACATATATTTTTATATTATAACACGAATTGACACTGATTACAAGTGTTTTAAAAAATTTCAGAAAGAAAAAATTCGTGTTAATTCGTGAAATCTGTGTTTTATTTTTTTATGAGAATTTTTTCTCTACAATTCCAAGAAAACGCTCTGCGTAATCGTCTTTTCCTTCCCAATTATTATAATCCGGTTTTACCATGTTTTCGATAAATTCCTGAGCTTCACCATACGTATCAAATGTCAATAATTGATTTAAAACGCGGCTGTAATCTTCAGTACTGTTTCCGAAAAGGTTTTTAGTAAATGCAATTCGGTCATTCAAATCAATGTGAAAACCTTTTGCCAGTTTTTCATTTAACGGAACTGTTTTTGGTTTTGCAGATTCCAAAGTAGTTGTCTCAACTATTTTTTTCTCGTTGAATTCATTTATTGTTGGAGTCGGAGAAGAGGTATTTTCAATACTGTCTACTTTTACAAATTGTGTATCGGCATAATTAACGCCCAAAATATCTTCAAATGAAATATGATGAATTGGAGTTGATTTTGTATCTGTTTCAACTTTTGGTTCTTCAGTTTTTGCTTCAGTTTTTTGCTCTTCTACTTTTTCTTCTATATCTAATTCAAAAGCAGGTTTAAAATCAGGAATTGGTTTCGATTCGCTTATAGTTCTAAAATAGTGCTCTGTAGCGGTTTCTTTTTTGGTTTCTGCAACCGGTTCTTCTGTTTTTTCAATAATAGGTTCTTCAATTACTGCAACAGGTTCTGGAATTGTTTCTACAACAGCTTCCGGAATTACTTCTTCCGGAATTTCAGCAACAACTTCTTCCTTAGTTTCTTCTTTTGTTTCTTCAATAACTTCAGGTTCAGGAGTTGCTTCAACTGCAATTTCTGCAGCTGGAGCCGGAACTTCAGCTTTAACTTCTGATGGAATTATT
Organism: Flavobacterium sp. LC2016-13; assembly: GCF_009707955.1. GTDB lineage: Bacteria > Bacteroidota > Bacteroidia > Flavobacteriales > Flavobacteriaceae > Flavobacterium. The sequence continues at coordinate 208,247 of NZ_WMDQ01000007.1, forward strand.
TCTTCTTTTTCGAAAATAGTTTCAATTTGAGAAGTAATTTCACTGTGACTGATTGTTGGTTTTGCAGTGTCAAAATTTTCATCTACAAATTTTAAAATCGCTAATTTCTCGTATAATTTCTGCGTTTCAAGATATAATTGATTGATATCGGATTTATTTTTAAGCTTTAAAATTCGATGTGCAATGCTGATTAAATCGGCTTCCAATTTTTTTTTCATAACTGTTGAAATTATAGTGAATAGGGTATTTTAGTGTATTTTGTATTGAATGTCTTTATTCCTGGAGAAAATTGACGAGATGTGTTTTTATTTCTGTTAATAAGCGTTTGCGAATCTTCGATTTGATAAAAATTTTCTACTTTTGAAAAAACGTTAAAACAGTAAAATTTAGCGTCAATTTATTACCATTACAAAGTAATAAAAACTATTCATCATTAAAGGTAGAAAAATACAAAATGTTTCTCGAAAATACAGTAAATCACAAAGAACAATTTGGTTGGATTGAAGTTATTTGTGGATCAATGTTTTCGGGTAAAACCGAGGAGTTAATTCGCAGATTAAAACGCGCCCAATTTGCCAAACAAAAAATCGAAATTTTTAAACCTGCTATTGATACCCGCTATCATGACGAATTGGTGGTATCGCACGATGCCAACGAAATTCGCTCAACGCCGGTTCCGGCCGCTGCCAATATTGCTATTTTAGCACAAGGCTGCGACGTTATTGGTATTGATGAAGCACAGTTTTTTGATGATGAAATTGTTACAGTTTGTAATGATCTTGCCAATCAGGGAATTCGCGTGATAGTCGCAGGACTTGATATGGATTTTAAAGGAAATCCTTTCGGGCCAATGCCGGCACTTATGGCAACGGCAGAATATGTGACTAAAGTTCATGCTGTTTGTACCAGAACAGGAAATCTTGCGAATTATAGTTTCCGTAAAACAGATAACGATAAATTGGTAATGCTTGGCGAAACCGAAGAATATGAGCCTTTAAGCCGTGCCGCTTATTATAATGCAATGAGAAAAAACCAGGAGAAATAAGCTCTTTTTTCGAAACAAACAAATTTTAAAATGCAGCAACCATCAAAGAAAAAAAGATTAATTGTTTTAGTAATAAGTGGAATTATAGCATTATCAGCAAGTTTAATTCTTTATTATTCTCCTAAAGATCCTAATTTAAATATCGAAATAACAGAATTGGTAGCAAAGTATAATGAAAATTGTCCTTTATTAATTCAACCAGGAATTCGTTTGGATAGCGTTAGTTTGCCTAAAAAACAAGTTGTTCAGTATAATTTGACTTTAGTAAATGTTGAAAAAGAAACTGCAGAAATTGGAACGATTAAAGAAAATATTGAACAAAGTTTAATTAGTACAGCTAAAGCGAATCCCGGTATTAAAACATTTCGCGACAATAATTTTACTTTGATTTATCATTACAGTGATGTAAAAAAAGTTTATTTATTTGAAGTTACTATAGTTCCTGATCAATATAAATAATTCGAAAAAAACAAACCCCGACAGATTTCAAAATCTATCGGGGTTTGTTTTTTTAAATGAACTTCTATTTCTTATATGGTTAAAGAAAATAACCTAAATTTTCTTTCTCATTCTCGCAACGGGAATATCAAGTTGTTCGCGATATTTTGCGATAGTTCTACGAGCAATTGGATATCCTTTTTCTTTTAAGATTTCGGCCAATTGATCGTCTGGTAAAGGTTTCTTTTTATCTTCTTCTTCAATCGTATTTTTAAGAATCTTTTTGATTTCTAAAGTCGAAACATCTTCTCCCTGATCATTTTTCATGGCTTCAGAGAAAAATTCCTTAATCAGTTTTGTTCCGTATGGCGTTTCAACATATTTGCTGTTGGCAACACGCGAAATCGTCGAAATATCCAAACCAACCATGTCGGCAATGTCTTTTAAGATCATTGGTTTTAGTTTGGTTTCATCACCGTCTAAGAAAAATTCTTCCTGATAATGCATAATTGCATTCATCGTTACAAAAAGGGTTTCCTGACGTTGTCTGATTGCATCGATAAACCATTTAGCCGAGTCCAGTTTTTGTTTAATAAACTGAACCGCATCTTTTTGTGCAGTCGATTTATCACGAGAATCTTTGTATGTCTGCATCATTTCCTGATAATCTTTAGAAACGTGCAGGGAAGGAGCATTTCGTCCGTTTAAAGTCAATTCTAATTCGCCATCAACAATTCTGATCGCAAAATCTGGAACCACATTTTCAGTTACTTTATTATTTCCGGTAAAAGAACCGCCCGGTTTCGGGTTTAGTCTCTCAATTTCGTGAATCGCTTTTTTAAGCTGTTCATTCGAAACACCGTATTTCTGTAATAATTTATCGTAATGTTTTTTGGTAAAAGCATCAAACTGATTTTCGATAATATCAATCGCTAAATCAACATATTCGGTTGGCGTTTTATGTTTTAACTGAAGTAATAAACATTCCTGCAAATCACGCGCACCAACTCCCGAAGGTTCAAGTTCGTGAATAACATGCAGCATTTTTTCAACCATTACTTCATCGGTATAAATACCTTGTGTAAAAGCCATATCGTCGACCATATCAGCAACGCTTCTGCGGATATAACCCATATCATCAATACTTCCAACAAGGAATTCAGCGATTTCGCGTTCTTCATCATTCAGAATAAAAGTATTCAACTGATTGATTAAATCCTGATGGAAACTTATCGGAGAAGCAAAAGGTGTTTCGCGTTCCTCATCTTCACCATAATTATTTACCTGAGTTTTATAATCCGGAGTATCGTCGTCGCTTAAGTATTCGTCTATGTTAATGTCGTCTGCTTCGATTCTGTCAGATTCTGCATCATCATAATCGTCGTACTCTTCATTGGCGAATTCATCAGCTTCGTATTCGTCTTCTTTTCCAGCTTCAAGAGCCGGATTTTCGTTCATTTCTTCTAATAAACGTTGCTCAAAAGCTTGCGTAGGCAATTGAATTAACTTCATCAGCTGAATTTGCTGTGGAGATAATTTTTGGGATAATTTTAAATTTAAAAATTGCTTTAGCATAAAAAAAGTTGCTAAGATACTGAGGTACTAAGGTACTGAGTATCTTATGTTGACGAATTAAATTCGCGTTTTAATTATTTTTATTTCTATTTAAAAAACTTAGAACCTTAGAGTCTTAGTATCTCAGTACCTTAGAACCTCAGATTAAAATTCTGCACTTCCAGGAGTTCTTGGGAAAGGAATTACGTCTCTAATGTTTGTCATTCCGGTTACAAACAATACCAAACGCTCAAATCCTAAACCGAAACCTGCGTGAGTTGCAGAACCAAATCTTCTGGTGTCTAAATACCAGTATAATTCTTCTTCGTCGATTTCTAAAGCTTTCATTTTTTCCACTAACACGTCATAACGCTCTTCTCTTTCAGAACCTCCAACAATTTCTCCAATTCCAGGGAAAAGGATGTCCATTGCGCGAACTGTTTCTCTTCCTGGTTCTGTGTTGTCGTTTAGACGCATGTAAAACGCTTTAATATTTGCTGGGTAATCAAATAAAATTACCGGACATTTAAAGTGTTTTTCAACTAAGTAACGCTCGTGTTCTGATTGTAAATCAGCTCCCCATTCGTTAATGATATATTGAAATTTTTTCTTTTTATTTGGAGTAGATTCTCTTAAAATATCAATTGCTTCGGTATAAGAAACACGTTTGAAGTTATTCTCCAAAACGAAATTCAATTTCTCTAACAAAGGCATTTCGCTTCTTTCTGCTTGTGGTTTTGATTTTTCTTCTTCGATAAGTCTTCCTTCCAAAAAGTTCAAATCATCTTTACAATTGTCTAAAGCATATTTTATAACGTACTGAATAAAATCTTCAGCTAAATCCATGTTGTCATCAAGATCATTGAAAGCAACTTCTGGCTCGATCATCCAGAATTCTGCAAGGTGACGAGAAGTATTTGAATTCTCAGCTCTAAAAGTTGGTCCAAAAGTATAAATCTGGCCCAAAGCCATTGCAAAAGTTTCACCTTCTAATTGACCAGAAACGGTTAAGTTTGTATGTTTTCCGAAGAAATCTTTTTTGAAATCGATGTTTCCTTCTTCATTTTTCGGCAAATTATCCAAAGGCAATGAAGTTACCTGAAACATTTCTCCTGCACCTTCAGCATCAGCTCCCGTAATAATTGGCGTGTTTACATAAACAAAACCTTTTTGCTGGAAATAACTGTGAACCGCATAAGATAAAACCGAACGCACACGCATAATCGCTCCAAAAGCATTTGTACGTACACGTAAATGTGCATTTTCACGTAAAAACTCTAAAGAGTGTTTTTTAGGTTGCATTGGGAATTTCTCTGCATCAGAATCTCCAAGAATTTCAAGTTTAGAAACCTGAATTTCATATTTCTGACCGGCACCTTTACTTTCTACCAAAGTTCCAATTACAGAAACTGCAGCTCCGGTAGTAACTCTTTTTAAAGTCTCTTCCGGTGTATTTTCAAAATCAACAACACATTGTATATTATTAATGGTAGAACCGTCATTAAGCGCGATGAACTGATTATTTCTAAAAGTTCTCACCCATCCTTTTGCATTCACTTCCTGTAGCGTCGTCGTACTGTTTAATAAGTCTTTAACCTTTGTGTGTTTCATTTTTATTTTAGATTTTAGTCCCGAAGCTTCGGGACTGATTTTGGTTTAAATAAAATCAGTGTTTTTTATATCGAATTGCAAATATAAACGATAATAATTAATTTTTGAAGCTATTTCCCGCTCTCCGCTGTATCTTTTTCTTGCTAAAGAAGCAAGAAAAAGGATGCCGCTTCGATCGGGGCTAGGGCATTTGTTTATATAAGAAAGTTTTTGCTTCCCACTTTGTCATTTTTCTGCATTAAGTGTTAGAATTAAGTATTTTGTTCTTCTAGTTTTAAAATACTAATAACTCTTTTTGTTCATTCGGAATTTGATCCTTTTCCTCTATTTTTTCATAAATTTTTTGAGCCTTCTTTTTCATTTCTTCATCTTTTTTTATCTCCGAAACTTTCAGTAAGCAAAGTGAATAATGAACTCTAAAATTGAAATCTTTTTTATATGTTGATGAAACATTTTCTAGAAAAGGGAGGGCTTGTTCGTACCTTTTATTTAATGATAATAAAATTCCTTTTAAGAATAATACATCATTTTTCAATTTTGGTTTTGTAACTATATATTTCTGTATGGCAATATTTATATTTTCTAATCCTTTTTCATAATCTCCTAAAAATGGAGAGGTAACTGCAAAACCATAATATCCTTCAGGATTTTCAGGGAATAGTTCAATTATTTCAGTATATTTTTTTCGTGCAAGTTTTACGGCATCTTCATTTCCGTATCGTAAACATTCTGCAGCTAAATTAGTTTTGAATTCAATAGACTTGTTATATGAACTGTCCGCTAACATATAATAAGCCAAAGCATTTTCGTCGTCTAACAATCTTAAAGTGTAACCTGTAAAGAATAGTGCATCGCAAAATATGGTGTCTTGTTTATATGCTTTAAAAAAAATTTTAGATGTCTTTTCTAGATATTTCTTATCTAATGACCTATTTAAATAAAGCGTTTCTATACCAATATTAAATAACCTAATTGCTTCTGGATTCTCAGATTTACAATATAAATTTTTACCTTCAAAATAGTTTTGAGAAAAAATGAAACTTGTGTTTAGAATAAAAAGAATCAATGCTATTTTTCTCATATGAGATTTTCTTTTAAATTATTTGTGTATAACAGCTATCAAAATTTTTACCCTTCCAAATTCTCCAAATCCTCTCTTTTAGCCTTCTTCTTCTCAAAAGTCAAAACCAAAGCAGGTAAAACCAATAAATTCGCAAACATTGCAAATGCCAATGTACATGAAATTAATCCACCAAGCGCGATAGTTCCGCTAAAGCTTGAAAGTGTAAAAGTTGCAAATCCTAAAATTAAAACTACCGAAGTATAAAAAGTACTGATTCCGGTTTCTCTTAAAGCACTGAAAACAGATTTTTTGACTTTTCCGTTGTTTTGCATTAAATCGTGTTTGTACTTCGCCATGAACTGAATTGCGTTATCTACCGAAATTCCAAAAGCAATACTAAATACTAAAATCGTTGAAGGTTTTAGAGGAATTCCGAAATAACCCATTAATCCTGATGTAATACAAAGCGGTAAGATATTCGTAATTAACGATGCAAAAACCATTTTGAATGATCTGAATAAATACAACATCAATGCAGCAATCACTAAAATTGCAAAAATCAATGATTCAATCAAATTATCAACCAAATACGATGTTCCTTTCTGGAAAACCAATGCTTTTCCGGTAACGGTAACTTCAAAACGGTCTTTCGGGAAAATTTCATCTATTTTAGAATGTAATTTTTTCTCCACTTTTGCCATTTCATCCGTACCAATATCTTTCATGAAAGTCGTGATTCGGGCGTATTGTCCAGTCGAATCAACATAACTTTTCATTAAATTTTCTTTGCTGTTTTTGGTTGCATTTTTCGCATAACTCAATATAAAAGTTTGCTCTTGCGAAGTAGGCAATTGATAATATTCTGGATTTCCGTTATAAAAAGCCTGTTTCGAATATTTAACCAAATTTACAATCGAAACCGGTTTTGCCAATTCTGGCATTTCTTCGATTGTATTTTGCAATTCGTCCATTTTGCGAATCGTCGACGCTTTCATAACACCTTTTTTATGTTTGGTGTTAATCATGATTTCAAGCGGCATTACACCGTTAAATTCTTTTTCGTAGAAAATAATATCTTTAAAGAAGGAAGCACTTTTTGGCATTTCTCCAATCAAACTTCCTGAAACTTTCATTTGCGAAATACCAATAACACTTAGTAATAAAAGTAAGCCGTAAATCGTATAAATTACTTTACGTTTATTTTTCACCACATTTTCAACAAAATCCAATAAAGTCGAAATGTAAGTTTTAGTCAAGTGATATAAATGTTTTTCACCTGGAACAGACATAAAACTGTACACAATTGGTACAATTAAAAGCGTTAGTAAATAAACCGATATTACATTTATAGAAGTTACCAAACCAAATTCAAAAAGCAAATCGTTTCCTGTAATCATAAAGGTTGCAAAACCCATTGCAGTTGTTAGATTCGTCATTAAAGTAGCAACTCCAATTTTCGAAATAATACGTTGCAAAGCTTTTGCCTGATTGTTGTGCAGTTTAATTTCCTGTTGGTATTTATTGATCAGGAAAATACAATTTGTAATTCCAATTACAATAATTAATGGTGGAACAATAGCCGTTAGAATTGTAATTTTATAATGAAATAATCCCAATGTCCCGAACGACCAGATTACTCCAACAATCAAAATACAAATGGAAATAAACGTCGCTCTAAACGAACGGAAAAAGAAAAAGAATATCAATGAAACAATCAATAAAGCAGCACCAATAAAAAGGGCAATTTCACCTTTCATATTATCTGCATTGATTGTTCTGATGTATGGCATTCCCGAAACACGCAAATCGATTCCGGTTGTTTTTTCGAATTTAGCTATTTTCGGAACTAATTTTTCAAGTATAAAAGTCTTTCTTTCAGCCGTATTTACAATTGCTTTGTTAATGTAAATGGCAGAACGCACACTTCCACTTTTTTTATTAAACAACAATCCTTCGTAAAAAGGTAAGTTGTTGAACAAATCATGTTGTATGGTTTTTAAATAAGCCGGATCAATAGTTTTGCTTTGGTCGATAAACGGTTTCAGTACAAATTTTTCGTTAACCGTATCTTTTTCAAGTTTTTTTAAATCATTTAAAGAAACAACTAAATCAATTTCCTTAGATTTTTTCAAATCCGTCATCAATTCATTCCAGGCCGCATAGTTTTTAGGTGTAAAAAAGTTCGGATCTTTAAATCCGATAACTACAAGATTTCCTTCTTCTCCAAATTTGGACAGAAATTTTTGGTATTCTTTATTTGCAATATGATCTTTAGGAAGTAAGTTGGCTTCGGTATAAGACATGGAAAGATTTTTCCATTGATAACCAAGGAAAATCGTCAGGGCCGCGACCATTACCAATATTGTAATTCTGTTTTTAAGAATGATTCGGGCCGTTTTCTCCCAAAACCCAACTTGAATAGCGTTTTTCATAAAAATCTTTAAAATGGTTGCAAATGTAGTGAAAAGCGCTATAAATCATAAACAATCACTTGGGTTTTTACTTTATGTTAACATTAATTAACGAAGTATTTTTTAGGAAAAATCGTATATTTTATATTAGTTCTGCGATATTTTCTGATATTTGCATTTAATTTAAAAAAGGAAAAGAAAATGAATTGGATTTTACTAATTATTGCCGGGTTGTTTGAAGTTGGATTTGCATCGTGTTTGGGAAAAGCCAAAGAATCATCCGGAATTATTTCTACATATTGGATGATTGGCTTTTTTGTATGCCTTTCGATCAGTATGCTTTTGTTGTATAAAGCCACACAAATATTACCAATAGGAACTGCTTATGCCGTTTGGACAGGAATTGGAGCTGTTGGAACTGTATTAGTTGGAATATTTATTTTTAAAGAACCGGCTACTTTTTGGAGAATATTTTTTCTTTCGACTTTAATTGCTTCAATTATTGGATTGAAGTTTGTTTCTAGTCACTAAAAAATGCCACAGATTTCACAGATTTCACAGATTTTCTGATAATTTGAGAAATCAGGAAATCTTTAAAATCTGTGGTAAAAAAAATAGCTACTTTTACAGATAAATTTTCAATGATAATTTATTAAAGTATGCAAGAAAACAATACCATTACTTTTATATTCCTAGCGATTATTTTTCTGCTTATTGTCATCATTTGTTATGTGGTGTACCAGTTAATGCAATCTAAAAAATCACAAGACGATGCCGAAAAGAGCTTTTATGCGCTCGAAGCAAAGGTGAATGATTTGCAGTTAGAGAATTTAGAATCAAAACTGAATCCACATCTTTTTAAGAATATTTTAAATTCGATTCAGTCGCACGCTTATCAGACTTATTTTGCTTTGGATAAACTGGCGAACGTTTTAGATTATATTTTATACGAAAGCAAAAAGAAATTTGTCACAGCTAAAGAAGAAATTGATTTTGCACTGAATTTAATCGAAATCAATAAAATCAAAATTAGCCCGCTTTTCGAATTAAAGATCAAAACCAACATCAATAAAGACGATAAACTATACGAACAGCCATTGCTTGCGCCTTTAATTTCGATAGATTTAATTGAAAATGCTTTTAAACATGCTGATTTACAAAGTGCCGATGCTTTTATTTCGGTTGTTTTTGAGTTTAAGGACAACGCTTTTTTTATGACGGTTTCGAATAAAATATCAGATAAAAAAGTATTAAAAAAAGAACGAAGCGGTTTTGGCCACGCCACATTAGAACACCGTTTGAGAATCATTTATAAAAATAACTTCAAGCTTGATAAGTTTGTAGAAAATGATATTTATATAGCTCATCTAAAAATAGATTTACTTGAATACAAAACTGAAATGCTTGCTACTGGACGATGAGTTGCCGGGATTAACGTACCTTAAAATGCTTTGCGAACAAATTCCTGAAGTAGAAATCGTAAAAACGTTTAATAATCCTGAAAAACTATTGGCCGAAATTCCCAATCTCGATTTTGATTTATTAATTTCTGATATTGAAATGCCGGGAATGGATGGCTTGCATCTGGCCGGAATGCTGCAAGACAAATTGGTTATTTTTTGTACGGCTTATAAAGAATATGCGGCTGATGCTTTTAATATTGATGCCGTAGATTATATTACAAAACCTGTAAAACTGGATCGTTTACAAAAAGCGATCTCAAAGGCTTTTGAACGATTTCATAAACCAACTTCGGCTAAAAAATTTATGCAGTTAAATACAGATAAGGGAAAAACCTTATTGTATTTTAATCAAATTCAGTATATCAAAACCGCTGTTAGCGATAGCCGCGATAAAACAGTTCTTCTGGCTGACGGTACTTTCCTGAATTTGAAAAATATTAAATTTGATACACTTCTGAAAGAATTACCGGAAGCAGATTTTTGCCGTATAAACAAAAAAGAAATCGTAGCGGTAAAGGCAATTAAATTCTTCAATCATAACGAAATTGTTTTAAATCATTTAGAAAAAAATGACAAAAACAGCGCTTTAATTTTGAGTGAAACCTATCGTTCTGACTTTTTAGCAAAGGTCAAATTATAACTTATTACAAAATTTTTCCGACTTATTACATAGATTGAAAATTAGGTGTAAATTTACTTTTTCACCTGAAGATCAGTTCTGATATTTGCGGCAATTAATTAAAAAAGAAGTTATGAATAACATAAAAAACTCTTTGTTTTACGTAACAATTATTGGAGGTTTTGGTGCTCTGATATATTGGGTAATCTCAAAAGGTGCCTCTTTAGAAGTAGGTCGCGGAATTATTCAGAAAAAGATAGAAAGCAATCATTGGAATGACTTTCTTCATTCGATGGTTGAAAACCTGCAACATCCTTTAGCTATTTTATTAGCACAAATTGTCACAATCATTTTAGTAGCCCGTTTGTTTGGATGGGTTTTTAGAAAAATCGGACAACCATCTGTAATTGGAGAAATGATTGCCGGAATTGTTCTGGGACCCTCTTTGGTCGGGATGTATTTTCCTGAATTTTCAGCCGCTTTATTTCCAAAAGAATCTTTAGGAAACTTACAATTTTTAAGTCAGATTGGTTTAATACTATTCATGTTCGTTATCGGGATGGAACTGGATCTTAAAGTTTTAAAAAATAAAGCTCACGAATCAGTCGTTATTAGCCACGCCAGTATTGTAATTCCGTTTGCTTTAGGATTAACTTTCGCTTACTTTATATACGGTACTTTTGCCCCACAAGGAGTAGCATTTTCTTCTTTTGGTTTATTTATGGGTATTGCAATGAGTATAACGGCATTTCCGGTTTTGGCCAGAATTGTACAGGAACGTGGTTTGCAAAAAACAAAACTCGGAACCATTGCTATTACTTGTGCCGCTGCAGATGATATCACGGCTTGGTGTATTTTAGCAGTTGTAATTGCAATTGTAAAAGCAGGTTCATTCACAAGTGCTTTATATGTAATAGGTTTAGCTATTTTATACGTAATTATTATGTTGAAAATAGTTCGTCCGTTCTTAAAAAGAGTAGGGGATTTAAACTCAACTCGCGAAAGTTTGAACAAACCTGTTGTAGCAATTTTCTTTTTAACGCTTTTATTCTCTTCGTATGCTTCTGAGTTAATCGGAATTCATGCTTTATTTGGAGCGTTTTTAGCCGGAGCAATTATGCCGGAAAACAATAAATTCAGAAATATTTTTATCGAAAAAGTAGAAGACGTTTCAATTATTGTTTTATTACCATTATTCTTTGTATTTACAGGTTTACGTACACAAATAGGTTTATTGAACGATCCTTATTTATGGAAAGTTACTGCAGTAATTATTGCTGTTGCAGTAACCGGAAAATTTCTGGGAAGTGCTTTGGCTGCAAAATTTGTGGGTCAGAACTGGAAAGATAGTTTAGCCATCGGAGCTTTGATGAATACTCGTGGATTAATGGAATTGGTTGTTTTAAATATTGGATATGATTTAGGAGTTCTTTCTACTGAAATCTTTACTATGATGGTTATTATGGCTTTGGTAACTACTTTTATGACAGGACCGGCTTTAGATTTTATTGGATATATTTTTAAAGATAAAATAACAGCAATTCCCGAGGAAATCGGAAATAAAAGCAAATTCAAAATCCTGCTTTCGTTTGCAACTCCTGAAAGAGGAAAAAAGTTATTGAAAATTGCCAATAGTTTGGTTAAAAAACAACCGGACAATTCGATTGTAACAGCAATGCATTTGTCTTTAAGTACAGAAATACATTCGTTTGATATTAAAGACCACGAACGTAAAATGCTGGTGCCGGTTATTCAGGAATCAGAGCGTTTGAACCAAAATATGGTGAGTGTTTTTAAAGTAACAAATGATATCGATACTGATATTATTGATACGGCGAACCAAGGCGAATACGATTTATTGTTAGTTGGTTTAGGACAATCTATTTTTGATGGAACGTTACTTGGAAAAATCCTTGGATTTACAACCAGAATCGTAAATCCGGATCGTTTAATCGATAAGTTTACAGGTAAAGAAGGTTTGTTCGAAAATTCTCCTTTTGATGAAAGAACAAGACATATTATTGCGAAAACAAAAATGCCTGTCGGAATTTTTATCGATAAAGATTTAGAAGATGTCAGCCAGATTTTTATGCCAATTTTTACTCAGGAAGATTCTTTCTTAATTGATTACGCTAAGAAATTAATCAATAATAATGGTTCTCAAATTACGGTTCTGGATGCCAGCGGTGAAGTAAAAAACACACGCGATATTCAGGAAAGTATACGCTCAATCGAACAAATTGCCCCAAATCATATTATGATTATGCACGACAGAACTATTAAAAAAGAATTTTTAGAAAGTCAAAACTTAATGATTATAAGTTTAGACAGCTGGAAAAAATTAATAGAATCTCAAAGTACATGGTTAAATAATACACCTTCGGTATTGATTTTGAAACCATAAGAAGTTTTAAATTCTAAATAATAAAAAATCCCAGATTCCAATCTTTATAGATTTGGAGTTTGGGATTTTTGTTTTTTAATTGTTTTACTATTTCTGCACAAAGTTGTGTCATTTCGAGGAACGAGAAATCACATGCGCTGAATCCGTCTGTTTAGTCACGTTATGGATTTATGGTTCGTTGCTCTCTGTATGTGATTTCTCCTCCGTCGAAATGACACAACTTTGTCTACTACAAACCCGACAGTCCCGAAGCCTCTGGATAAAACCTGTCAGGTTTACTTACTACGCTTTGAAAACAAAAAATTCCAAACCCCAACAAGAATTGGAATTTGGAATTTGAATATTTAAAAAATTGATTTTTACCCAACAAGATTAATAATCTTTCCAGGAACAATAATCACTTTATTTGGAGTTCTTCCGTCTAATTGTTTTTGTGTTCTTTCATCTTTCATAATGATTTCTTCGATTTGTGCTGCCGTTAAATCTAAAGGCAATTCGATTGTGAAACGCATTTTTCCGTTAAAAGAAACAGGATATTCTTTATTAGTCTCCACTAAATGTTTCGCATCAAAAACCGGAAAAGGAACTTCAGAAATTGAAGTTGTATGTCCTAATTGTGACCATAATTCCTCCGCAATATGCGGTGCATAAGGCGAAACCAAAATCGCTAACGGTTCTAAGATTGCTCTTGAATGACAATTTTGAGCAGACAATTCATTTACACAAATCATAAACTGAGAAACAGACGTATTGAAAGAGAAACTCTCGATATCTTCTGCCACTTTTTTAATGGTTTTATGCAACGATTTTAAGTTGTCTTTTGTTGGTTCGTCGTTGTTTACGATTAAGCCATTATTTTCATCAAAATACAATCTCCATAATTTTTTCAAGAAACCAAATACTCCAGAAATTCCAGCGGTATTCCAAGGTTTTGCCTGCTCTAACGGACCTAAGAACATTTCGTATAAACGTAATGTATCAGCACCATATTCAGCACAAATATCATCAGGTGTTACAACATTATAGTATGATTTCGACATTTTTTCGACTTCACGACCTACAATATATTTTCCGTTTTCATCAAAAATAAATTCAGCAGTATTGAAATCTTCTCTCCAAGCTTTAAACTTTTCGATATTCAATTCATCTGAAGAATTTACAAAATGAACATCAACGCGAATTGGCTGTACATTTTGACCTTCAATTTTATTTTTAGATACAAAAGTATTTGTTCCTTCCAATCTGTAAACATAAGCCGTCGTACCCAAAATCATTCCCTGATTGATCAGTTTTTTGAATGGTTCTTCGGTTGGAGCAAAACCTTTGTCTTTTAAGAATTTATTCCAGAAACGAGAATATAGTAAATGTCCGGTTGCGTGTTCGCTTCCTCCAATATATAAATCTACATTCTCCCAATAAGCCAAGGCTTCTTTGCTTGCAAATTCCGTTTCGTTGTGTGCATCCATATAACGCATCCAATACCAAGAACTTCCTGCCCAACCTGGCATTGTATTCAATTCAAGAGGGAAAATTTCGTTATTGTCAACCAAATCAGTATTAACAACTTCATTGTTTTTTGTATCCCAAGCCCAAATTGTTGCATTTCCTAACGGAGGCAAACCATCTTCGGTTGGTAAATATTTCTCAACTTCAGGCAAAATGATTGGCAAGTGTTGTGCATCGATCATTTTTGGCAATCCGTTTACATAATAAACCGGGAAAGGTTCTCCCCAATAACGCTGGCGAGAGAAAACAGCATCACGCAAACGGTAATTTGTTTTTCCGATTCCCTGACCTATTTTTTGTAATTCTTCGATAACTTTTTGAGTTGCCGTTTTATAATTTAAACCGTTTAAGAAATCAGAATTTGCGATTTCAACATTGTCTTTCGAGCCGTAAGCTGCTTCAGAAATATCAACATTGGCGAAGATATTCTTGATTTTCTGCATTCCGTTTTGGCCCTTGAAGAAATTAGCAAATGCATAATCTCTTTCGTCTCCACAAGGAACCGCCATTACAGCACCAGTTCCGTAACCTGCCAAAACATAATCCCCAATCCAAACTGGAATTGGTTCTTTTGTAAAAGGATGTTCAGCATAAGCGCCGGTAAATACTCCCGAAATCGTTTTTACATCAGCCATACGCTCACGTTCAGAACGTTTTGCTGTTTTTTCGATATAAGCTTCAACCGCTGCTTTTTGCTCCGGAGTTGTAATTTTAGCAACCAAATCATGTTCTGGTGCCAAAGTCATAAAAGTAACTCCAAAAATAGTATCAGGCCTTGTTGTAAAAACCTCAATAAAATCTGTTTCAGGTTTCACGTTTAAAGTTTCATCACTTTGCGCATCAACCTGAGACTTGAAACTTAAAACTTGAAACTTAACTAAAGCACCAACCGATTTCCCGATCCAGTTTCTTTGAGATTCTTTAATGGACTCACTCCAGTCGATATCATTTAAACCTTGAAGCAAACGTTCGGCATAAGCAGAAATTCGCATACTCCATTGTGTCATTTTTTTTCTTATAACAGGAAAACCTCCACGCTCAGAAACACCGTTTACAATTTCGTCATTTGCCAAAACAGTTCCTAAACCGGGACACCAGTTTACTTCTGTTTCTGCCAAATATGTCAAACGATATTGCAATAGTATTTTTTCTTTCTGATCTTCAGAATACGAATTCCATTCTGCAGCAGTAAAAATGGCAACATTATCATCGCAAACTGCTTCAACCAAAACATTTCCTTCTCCTTCAAAAACTTTTACAAGATCTGAAATGTCAAATGCCTGATTTTGCTTTCTGCAATACCATGAATTGAACAATTGAATAAAAATCCATTGTGTATGTTTGTAATAGTCAGGATTTGAAGTTCGTACTTCACGGCTCCAATCAAATGAAAAACCAATTTTATCTAATTGCTTTCTGTATCCTGCAATTTGTTTTCCTTCTTTATCAACACCACCATCAATATTTACACGCGTTGTATCTTCCGGACGTTGCCCGGTTTGAATCGCATATTGTTCTGCCGGCAATCCGAAACTGTCGTAACCCATTGGGTGCAAAACATTGAAACCCTGATGTCTTTTGAAACGAGAATAAACATCTGAAGCAATGTAACCCAGCGGATGCCCAACGTGTAATCCTGCTCCTGACGGATAAGGGAACATGTCTAAAACATAATGCTTAGGTTTTTCAGCCCCGAGGCTTCGGGGGTTTTTTGCAGCAAAAGTTTGGTTTTCAGCCCAATATTTTTGCCATTTTTCTTCGATTTCGTTCGGATTGTATTTCATTTTTTTTTGAGTTGCTAAGCTACTGAGTAACTAAGGTTCTAAGTTTTAAGATCGCAAATTTACATTTATTGTCGTTTGTACCAAAGCTATTTCGTTGACAAACAAATAAAATAACGTAATACTTATTTTTTATTACGTAAAAATACTTATTTTTACATTTTGATACTTAGGGATAATATTCTTAATTGTTTATGTCAAATTAAATTATGAAAGAATACCTGTACAATATTAATGCTTATTTTTGTGAATCTTAAAAATGAATAAAATGAGTAGCGATAAAAAATACAACATTGATGTTCGCATTTGGATTCAGGAATCTGAAGGTCCATTTTTGGGAATTGGAAAAGTATGGCTGCTCGAGAATATTCGTAAAACAGGATCTATCACCAATGCTGCAAAAGAAATGAAAATGGCATATCGACAAGCCTGGCAATTAGTTGAAGAAATGAATCAACGTGCGGAAATTCCTTTAGTAGAAAAACTTCTTGGAGGAAAAGGCGGTGGAGGCGCAAGATTAACCGAGGCCGGAGAAAAAGCCATTACCGTTTTTTATGAAGTCGAAAAACGCATTAAAGATTTCGCGCTCAAAGAAACTCAAAATCTAAAATTTTAAATATTTAAACACATAGAAACATAGGTCTAACAGTACGGAAAAAGGCGCTCCACTTGCATTAACAAACATAGCAGATCTATGTTTTAGAAACTAGTTTCTTTTTATCATCTTTTTTAAAATCAATCCCGATAGCTATCGGGACTATGTGTTTAAAAAAAATGAACGTTCAAACCAAAACCAAATTTTTTTAACCATCAGTATTCATTTTAAAACATACTGAAAATTTTAGTTTAATTATGAAATTACGATTTTACATAGTACTACTTTTTATAAGCCTCAAAAGCTTTTCTCAAGTAGAAGATTCTAAAAGAAATCAGGACAGTATTAAAAAAGAAGATCTTAATGAAGTTGTCATTACAGCTTCTCGCAGATCTGAAAAAATCATGCGTTCTCCTATTAGTATCGAGCAGCTAAAATCGGCGGAAGCCAAAAAAATGGGATCGCCAAGTATTTATGAAGCACTAGAAAACGTAAAAGGTGTACAAATTATAACGCCAAGTTTAGGTTTTAAAGTCATTAATACAAGAGGTTTTGCCAACTCAACCAATGTGAGATTCGCGCAATTAGTAGACGGAATCGATAATCAGGCTCCGCATTTGGGCGCTCCAATTGCCAACGCACTCGGCGCGAATGATCTTGATATTGATAAAATTGAAATTATTCCCGGAACGGCTGCGGCTTTATACGGAATGAATGCTATAAATGGTTTGGCAAATATTCAAACCAAAAATCCATTTGAGTATCAAGGTGTAAGTATTCAGCAATTAACAGGCGTCAATCATGTTGGAAATATAGATCGGTTTTCACCGAAAATTTATTCGCAGTTTAATATGAGATTTGCTAAAGCTTTCAATGAAAAATTTGCGTTCAAAGTAAATGCATCTACAACCGGAGGAACGGATTGGGTTGCTGATGATAGAACAGATTTGGCTCCAAACCTCAATGCTTCAACCAATTTATATGGCAATGATAATCCGGCTTATGACGAAGTAAACGGTTACGGAAACGAATCGGCAAACCGAAAAACATTAAACTTAAATGGAAAAAATTATGTTGTTGCCAGAACGGGTTATCGCGAAACGGATATTACAGATTATGATATCAAAAATTATAAAGCGGATGTTGGTTTTTATTTCCGTCCCAAAAAAGATCATGAATTGGCTGTAACCTATAAAACAGCTTTAATCAATACGATTTACCAACGTTCGAACCGTTTTCGATTAGACGATTATACTTTAAATCAAGTTACAGTCGATTATCATACGCCCATTTTTCAGGTAAAAGGATATGCAACGACCGAAAATACCGGAAACTCATACAATCTTCGTTCTTTGGCCGAAAATATGGATCGCGCTTATAAATCTGATGATAAATGGTTTGCAGATTATACAACGGCTTATAAAAATGCAATAACAAATGGAGCCGCAATTGCCGATGCGCACAAAATTGCCAGAACAACTTCTGATCAAGGACGATTTGAACCGGGAACCGAAGCTTATGAACAAAAGAAAAACGAACTAATCGACATTAATAATTGGGATATTGGCGCGGCTTTACGCGTAAAATCGACTTTGATTCATGCCGAAGGTTTGTTGAATTGGGATAAAGCTTTTGTTTCTTTCTTTGAAAAAATAGATGCAAAACTTTTAAGCGGTTTCGATTACAGAACGTACATTATTGTTCCTGATGGAAACTATTTTATTAATCCTAAAAGTGATTCTGAAAATTTAACGTATCAAAAAACAGGTGGTTTTACACAAATAACCAAAGATTTGTTTGATTCGAAATTGCGATTGGGCGCAACGATACGAGTAGACAAAGCCGATTATTTTGAGGCTAAATTCACGCCTCAGTTTACAGCAGTTTATTCTCCAAAAGAAACGATCAATTTCAGGGCTTCGTACCAAAACGGATATCGTTTTCCGAGTATTTTTGAAGGTTTTTCGAATGTAAATTCCGGCGGTGTAAAACGTGTTGGCGGATTACGAATCATGTCTGATGGTATTTTTGAGAATTCGTATACCAAAGCTTCTATAGATAAATTTCAGGCACAGGTAAACAGCGATGTCAATACAAACGGTTTAACCCAGGCGCAGGCAATTGAAAAGAATAAAGGCACAATTCAAAAAAATCCGTATACGTATTTGCAGCCGGAATTTGTAAAATCTTTCGAATTTGGATTTAAAGGTGCTGCTTTAAACAGAAATCTTTTTATTGATGTTGACTTTTATTATAACTCTTATAAAAACTTTATTGCCCAGGTCGAAGCCAGTATTCCAAACACAACAGATCCAAATAGTATACCAACAGCTTTATATTCGAGAACAACACAAAGCAGATATCGTTTGTGGACAAATTCTAAAAGTAAAATTTATAATTATGGAGGAAGTTTAGGTTTAAAATATCGTTTTGACCAAACTTTTACCGCTTTAACAAATCTTACGTATACCAAACTCGATCGAACTGATGATAAAGATGGCTTGGAAGATGGTTTTAATACACCTGAATTTAACGTAAACGGAACCTTAATTGCAGAAAATATCTGGAAAAATTTCGGAGCAAGTGCAACAGCACGTTATCAAAATAAGTTTGATTATGTTTCTTTTTTAGTCAGTGGAGTAGTTCCGTCTTATTGGTCTATGGATGCTCAGGTAAATTATAATTTTCAAAAACCGGGAATCATTGCTAAACTTGGCGGGACCAATATTCTTAATAAACCTTATACTTCTATTCTTGGCGGTCCTTCTATTGGCGGTTTATATTATCTATCTTTAACTTGGGAAATTAAACAAATCTAAAACCTATTTACATGAAAACTCAACATTACATCCTGATATTTTTTATAGCATTCTCCTGCAGTATGTGTAATTCTTCTAAAAAAGAAGAGAAAATTACAATTGAAAAAACAGCTTCAACTGAAAAAGAAAGCGAACACAAAACATTAACTGCTGCTGATAGTTTAAAATTGGTAAATCATCAAATTGAAGTAAAAGGTGATGTTGAATTTCCGTTGGAATTGAGTGTAGATTCTTTAAAAAAGATGAAAGTGGCAACCATTGATAATTTTAAAATAATGGATAAAAATGGCGAAGTAAAAAAAGAAATTAAAACCTGCAAAGGTGTTCTTTTAAAAGATATTTTAGAAAAATCAAAAATTAAACAACAAGATCATAAAGACCGAAACTTTTATATTGTTGCAAGAGCTTCTGACGATTATAAAGCGACTTTTTCGTGGGCAGAAATTTTTAATAATCCGACAGGAGAAAACGTATATGTACTTTTTGAAGAAAATGGAAAACCGGTTAAAAACGGAGAAATGGTTTTAATCTGCAAAAACGATATTAAAACCGGACCACGACACGTTTATTGGCTTAAGAGCATTGAAGTTTATAAAGTTCAATAATTTTTTTTGAGGTTCAAAGACGTAAAGGTTCAAAGGTTCAAAGGTTTTTTGCTGCTCATTTTTTAACGCAAAGTTCACAAAGCTTTGCGAACTTTGCGTTTTTATAAAATAATACCTTTAAAAATAACTTTGCGTACTTTGCGGTTAAATTACCTTAACTATTCAATATCAAATTGTACATTTATAGTATAAAAGTTCGTTATTAACTTTAAATAAAGAAATTCTTTATTATTTTTACCACATAATTTAAGCATACTATGAGTTCTAACTTTGATAAATTTCAAAAGCGCAGGTTAATTTCCTCTTATTTTTCGGTTGTGTTAAGTGTTTTTCTAGTATTATTCCTTTTAGGAGTACTGGGATTATTCATTATCAATTCTAAAAAACTGGCTGATGACTTTAAAGAAAAAATCGCAATGACGGTTTTCTTTAAAAATGAAGCTAATGATAGTGTTATAAAAGCATTCAATACCGAATTGAAAAGAGCTCCGTTCGCGAGATCTTATGTTTATGTTACCAAAGAAAAAGCTGCAAAAGAACACACCGATATTATTGGAGAAGACTTTCTAACATTTTTAGGAGAAAATCCATTATTGAATTCATACGATATTCACTTAAAAGCAGATTATGTTGAAAGAGACAGTATCTTGCAAATCGAAAGTAATCTTCGTAAAAATACCATGATTGAAGATATTGTTTATGACAAACAATTGGTAAATCTGGTAAATGACAATATCAAAAAAGTAAGTATGTGGATTTTAATTATCAGCGGTTTCCTGACGGTTATTGCTGTTTTATTAATTAATAGTTCATTACGACTTTCTATACATTCTAATCGTTTTATCATTAAAACCATGCAGATGGTTGGAGCAACAAAAGCGTTTATTCGTAAACCGTTTGTAACCCGCAGTGTAAAATTAGGAATGTTGGGTGCCGGATTGGCAATTGTAGCTTTAATAGGAGTCTTGTTTTATGTAGATACTAATTTTCCGGGATTAGGAATTTTAGAAGATAAAGCATTAATCGGATTGGTTTTATTGGCCGTTTTCGGATTAGGTGTTTTAATCACTTGGGTAAGCACGCACTTTGCAACACAACGTTTCCTGAATTTAAGAACAGACGATCTTTATTAATTTTAGATTAAAAAAATAAACTCATATAAAAATAGAGGATGAGATTGCTTCGTTCCTCGCAATGACAAAATGAAAAATAATAATAACGAAGAACAACAATCACATAAACAGGAATTCCTTTTTGATACTATCAACTACAAAATCTTATTGATCGGTATTGGTGTTATCGCACTTGGATTTATCTTAATGTCTGGCGGTGGAAGTGATAATCCGAATGTTTTTAATGAAGATGTTTTTAGCTTTAGACGTATTCGTTTAGCGCCAACAACTGTTTTAATTGGTTTTGGAATCACGATTTATTCTATCTTCAAAAAAACTAAATAGTTTTATAGACTTCTTAGACATCTTAGATTATTAGATTAATCAAAGTCTGGCATCTAAAAAATCTAAAAATCTAAAAATCTAATTTAAATGAATACATTACAAGCTATCGTTCTTGCCATTATTGAAGGAATTACAGAATTTTTACCTGTTTCTTCAACTGGTCACATGATTATTGCCTCTTCTTTTTTTGGAATCGCACATGAAGATTTCACTAAACTTTTTACCATTGTTATTCAGCTTGGCGCGATACTTTCGGTTGTAATTTTATATTTCAAACGTTTCTTTCAAACATTAGATTTTTATTTTAAACTTTTGGTTGCGTTTATTCCGGCTGTAGTTTTAGGTTTGTTGTTAAGTGATTTTATTGACGGTTTACTTGAAAATCCGGTTACTGTTGCTATTTCGCTTTTAATAGGAGGATTGATTTTATTAAAAGTTGATGAATGGTTCAACAATCCAAATACTGCCGAAACTTCACAACAAATAAGCTATTTACAAGCTTTTAAAATCGGGTTATTTCAATGTTTGGCAATGATTCCGGGAGTTTCACGAAGTGGAGCAAGTATTGTGGGCGGAATGTCTCAAAAACTATCAAGAACAACGGCAGCAGAATTCTCATTCTTTTTAGCAGTACCAACAATGTTGGGTGCAACAGTAAAAAAATGCTATGATTATTATAAAGCAGGATTTGAGTTGTCTCACGATCAGGTAAATTTATTGATTATAGGAAATATTATTGCATTTATTGTAGCTCTTCTAGCGATAAAAACATTCATCGGATTTTTAACTAAAAACGGGTTTAAAGTTTTTGGTTATTACCGAATTATTGCCGGAATCGTTTTATTGCTGATTCACTTTTTCATTCACCCGCTTACCATTATATAATGACACCTGAAGAATATTTAGACGGACAAGTTTTATTGATAGATAAACCTTTAAAATGGAGTTCGTTTCAAGCTGTCAATAAATTAAAATACCTTTTAATTAATAAAGTCGGACTTCCTAAAAAGTTCAAAATTGGTCACGCAGGAACTTTAGATCCTTTAGCGTCGGGGCTTTTATTAATATGTACAGGAAAATTCACTAAAAGAATTTCTGAACTTCAAGGTCAGGCAAAAGAATATACCGGAACTTTTTACATTGGAGCCACAACTCCGTCGTATGATTTAGAAACAGAAATCGACGAGACTTTTCCAACATCGCACATTGATGAGGTTTTAATTCACGAAACAGTAAAACAGTTTTTAGGAGAAATCGATCAAAAACCACCTATTTTTTCGGCTATTAAAAAAGATGGCGTTCGATTATACGAACATGCACGCGCCGGAGAAACCATTGAAATTGAAAGCAGAAAAACTACTATTCACGAATTTGAAATTACGAGAATTGCATTGCCTGAAATAGATTTTAGAGTTGTTTGCAGCAAAGGAACTTATATTCGCTCTCTTGCTTACGATTTTGGAAAAGCAATGAATTCAGGATCTCATTTAATCGTTTTACGTCGAACTAAAATTGGTGATTACGATGTAAAAAATGCTATTGATGTTACTTTGTTTGAAGAAAGTCTGAAATAAAACCTTCTCAGCTACTGTTTTTATCGATAAAAAACATTTTATTACTACTGTACGAATTATAGTAAATTTTAAATATCTTTCACAAAATCATTTTGCGAATTGTTAATGCACCTAACTAATGATGTTTGGTAGCAAATAAACGCCTAAATCAATTTTATGAAATATTTTTTATTTGCCTTCCTCTTGTTTTTTTGCATAAACCCGAAACTTTGTGCTCAGGAAAGAAAATTTACTTATATCCAGTTTGATGTTGCGGTATCCATTACCGGGAATCCGGAAAGAAATGAAACAGAAGATTATCCAGGTCAAAAAAATAATGCTTTTTTTGTTCCGGATGGGCTGGGTTCGAAACTAGGATATGGAATTCATTACAAAAAATGGGTCACATTAGGGATTCATACCGGTATTGACTACAAATGGGATCAAAAATTTGTTGCGGTTCCTGTATATCTCAATCTCGGATTAAGCCCTAAAGTTGGAGAAGAGACACGAATTGTTTTGCAAGCCGGATACGGAAAAGGATTTGCGCTTGGACGCGGAAATTTAAGTGGAGAATATAAGAAAATCAGACTCGGAATAGGTTCTGATGATTTTACTCTTTTTGCAGAAATTGCACAATATGAAATTGCACTTCATAAAGAAAAAACCATTGGTAATATTAGTTTAGGAGTTTCTTTAATAAGTTTTGATTATTAAAAAGAAAATTAATTATTCGTTTAAAGAAAATCTTAGTTGTAATAATAACAATAGCACATTACAATAAAAGTATAGTAATGTGCCAGCTCCTAAATCAAAAATATTTTTATTTCATCATTATCTTTTTAAAGTTAATAATGAGGGATGTTTTTTCCTCCAAATAAAAATGTTGAAAATAAATCGTAAAACCTTTCGAATAACTTTTTCATAATAGTGCATGTATTAATGGTTAAATAATAGATAGACACCAGTAAAAGAGTAAATCAAAAAGTAGATAATAGAAGTGGGATTATTACTATAGCAATATACGAATAATTTACTTACAAACAAGCATTTTGAAATATTTTTTGTAACTAAATTATTTACCCTCAATGTATTACCGTATTCTAAGCTGTTTTTGAGGATTTATTGTAAAAAATTATAATCGATTATATTTAATGCCTTCCATAATCTGAATCAATTCTTCCTGAACAGATATTCCTTTATCTGCCAAATACCACAATTGCAAATCAGTTTTGATTTTTTCATCGATTACACCAAACTCTTTTTTATAATTAGCTAATAATTCTGTCGCGCCTTTTGGTCTTGGTCCCCAATCTGCACGCACAATTCCGGCTTCTTTACAAATTATAATAACTTTTGGGATTGCTCTTCCTCCATTTGTCAAATATTGGCTCATTAATTCGTCATTCTCATCTCTTAAAACAATTCGCAGATCTATTTTTTTATTTGACTCTAAAGCCATTTTATTAATAATAGGAAGTATTTGAGCCGCATCTCCGCACCAGCCTTCAGAAATAACTAGCCAGATATAATGATTGTTTAATTGTTGCAGTTTCGAAATAGCATCTTCAGAGATTTTAATGGTTTTCTCCAATCGGTTCATTCGGGCCTCATTTAAACTTGTATAATGTGTGAGACTTTCAGACTGCTGATCGCCGGTTGATTTTCCTTCGGATAATAAATCAGTAACTAATTTTCGATATTCAGAATAAGAATGACTATTGAATAATGCTTTGGCTACAATACTTTTCATATATGTTTCGTTTTGGATATGATAAATTTACAAATTTTAGAAAGACAGCCGAATGACTTTTGTCACATTCAAAAAAAATAAATCTAAAAACGATCAAAATTTAATCAGAAAAGAGTAATTAATTTTTGAAAACATTATTTTTAAAAAACAGAATATGTCTATATTTGCACAAATTAACGCAACACACAAAATGAAATATAAAAGAATTCTTCTAAAACTGAGTGGAGAAGCCTTGATGGGTGATTTACAATACGGAATTGACCCTAAAAGACTGGCTGAATATGCTGAAGAAATTAAGCAAATTCACAATAAAGGAGTTGAAATTGCTATTGTTATTGGAGGAGGAAATATTTTTAGAGGCGTTGCGGGAGCAAGTGCTGGTATGGATAGAGTACAAGGTGATTATATGGGAATGCTTGCCACTGTAATTAACGGAATGGCGTTGCAAGGTGCTCTTGAAGACATGGGAATGAAAACACGTTTGCAAACTGCTTTAAAAATGGAATCTATTGCAGAACCATATATTAAAAGAAGAGCAGACCGTCATCTTGAAAAAGGAAGAATTGTAATTTTTGGTGCCGGAACAGGAAATCCATATTTTACAACAGATACTGCAGCTGTTTTAAGAGGAATTGAAATTAATGCTGATGTTATCTTAAAAGGAACGCGTGTTGATGGTGTTTACGATTCTGATCCTGAAAAAAATGCTTCAGCAGTAAAATTTGATTTCATTTCGTTTGAAGATGTTCTTAAAAAAGGATTAAACGTAATGGACACAACTGCTTTCACATTAAGCCAGGAAAATAAATTGCCAATTGTTGTTTTTGATATGAACAAAATCGGGAACTTATTGAAAATCTGTGAAGGAGAAAACGTAGGAACGGTAGTTAATATTTAAACTGCTTAGGTCTTTAGATATTAGGTTATTAGACTTTTGAAAATCTTAATAATCTTTTAAATCAATCGTAAAAAAATAAAAATTATATTAGTTAGTAAATTAGACGTAAACATTTTTAAAAATCGAATCGTCTAAAAATCTAAAAATCGAGAGAAAAAATGAATGAAGAAATAGACTTTATATTAGAAAGTACTGAAGAATCAATGAATGGTTCGATTGCCCACTTAGAAAAAGAATTTCTAAATATTCGTGCAGGAAAAGCTTCTCCGGCAATGCTTGGAAGCGTTTTTGTAGATTATTACGGCTCAGCAACACCGCTTTCGCAAGTTTCGAAAATTAGTGTACCTGATGCAAGAACAATTACATTGCAGCCTTTTGAAAAAAATATGTTGCAAACCATCGAAAAAGCAATTATGATTGCTAACATTGGTTTTAATCCAATGAATAATGGTGATGTTATCATTATCAGCGTTCCGCCTTTGACAGAAGAGCGTCGTAAAGATTTGGCAAAACAAGCAAAATCTGAAGCTGAAGATGCAAAAATTGGTGTTCGTAACGTTCGTAAAGATGCTAACACAGATATTAAAAAATTAGAAAAAGAAGGAACTTCTGAAGACGTTTGCAAATCTGCAGAAGAAGAAGTTCAGAACTTAACAAATACTTATATTAAAAAAATTGATGAATTATTGGCCGCAAAAGAAGCCGAAATCATGAAAGTATAAGATTATTCAACACAAATAAAAAATCCGTTTAGTTAAAGTTATACTAAGCGGATTTTTTTATTCTTATTTTTGCGTGCAAAATTTAATATTTTTGTTTCTGAACTATAATCCTCTCTATGAAGCTATTTTGTTTACTGACTTTGTTTTTCACGCTGAATATTCATGCGCAATTTCAAATAAACGGAATTGTGAACGATTCCAAAAACAAACCGCTTCCTTTTGCTACGATTACAACCTCAGACAACAACAATACAATTACAGATGTTGATGGAAAATTTATTCTTTCATCTTCTGTAAAAATCACCTCTTTTAAAGTTTCTTATATAGGTTTCAATACCAAAGTTATTACCGTATTAGACAATAAGAAATTTTATCCTGTTTCACTTTCTCAAAAAACAGATGATTTAAAAGAAGTTATTATTTCAAATGAAAATCCGGCTTTAGTAATTATCAGAAAGGTAATTGCGAATAAAAACAACAACAATCCTCAAAAAAAGCTGAGCAGTTTTGATTATAAAACATACAATAAACTTATTGTTACGGCCAATCCGGATTCTATCGATGGCAGAATTGATTCATCAGCAGCTTATAAAGACTTCAATAAAAAACGAATCAATATAGATTCATCTGATTTTAAATTTAAAGAGATAATCAGCAGACAGCATTTATTTCAAACAGAAAAATTATCACAATATCAGTTTGGGAATAACAAGCTTAAAGAAACTATTCTGGGTACCAAAATGGCAGGTTTTAAGCAACCGGTTTATGAAATTATAGCATTCAATTTGCAATCTATTTCAATTTACGATTCTAATTATGAATTGTTCGAAACGAGACATCAAAGCCCAATTGCAAACAACGCACTTTCTGATTATAACTATAAACTGCTTGATACTGTAGCGATCAAAGGCAGGAATACGTATATGATTTACTTCAAAAACAAAAAAAGAAGAAAATCAAATAGTCTTGAAGGTGTTCTGTATATAGATCAGGAAAGTTTTGCTGTTGCAAAAGCCGTAATGCGTACAAAAGCCGTTTTAGATATTAGCGGTATTCATGAATTTGAATATGTTCCGAGTGAAAAATTATGGTTTCAAAGCAACACTACTTTCAAAATCGTAAAAGGAAAAAATAAGGAAGATATTAAAATTTTAGGCGGAACAATTCAGTTTGATGCAGATGCAGAAGAAAATTTTGAACCGAGAAAAAAAGTAGCTTCGGATTTTACCTATTTACTTTCTGAAAGCAATAATTTTGATATTCATTACAATACAAATACGCCAATAAAAAATCCGTCTCTTTATATTGAAATTAAAGATGATGCCAGTAATAAGCCCGAGACTTTTTGGAATAAATTCAGAAAAGACAGTCTTGATTTAAAGAGTCAAAAAACATATCTTTTATTGGATAGTCTTTCTTTGAATAGAAGAATAGAAAAACGATTAGGATCCGGTCGAAAAATCATTAATGGATTTTTCCCAATTGGACCTGTTGATCTTGATTTAAAAAAGATAGTCAGCTACAATAATTATGAAGGTTTTAGATTAGGGCTTGGCGGAGTTACAAATGACCGTTTTTCTAAAAATTTCAGAATTGAAGGCTATGGAGCTTACGGTACAAAAGACGGCGTTACAAAATACAGTATTGGTTCAGGAGTTTTGCTTGATAAATACAGTAATACCTGGCTAAATGGATATTATACCGATGATATTCGCGAAATTGCAAGTACAGTTTTTGCTGTCGACAAACGTGTTTTTAAAATTTACGATCCGCGACCAATTAATATTAGTACTTTTTATGAATATATAAGCTGGAGAGCGAATATTCAAACTAAAATCATTCCTAAAACCGAAGCTGTCTTGGAGTTGTCAACTAGTGACATTACACCAAAATTTGATTATCTTTTTAATCTGGATGGAAGATTATATTCCAGTTATATTATGACAACGGCAATGCTGTCAATCGTTTGGGCACCATTTAGTGATTTCATGCAAACACCAACAGGCAGAACCGAATCTGATAAAAGGTTTCCGAGATTCACATTTCAGTATACGCAATCGTTGCCAAATGTATTAGGAAACGATTTTACTTTTGGTAAAATAGATTTTAAAACAGAGTATGAAAAAAAATATCTGAACGGACAAAAAACAAGTTTGTTATTGCAGGGAGGTTATGCAATGGGCGACGTTCCTATAACACATTTATACAATACGGCACCTAATAACCTAACTAAGGAAACTGTTGTGCAGCGTATTACTTTTTCAGGCAGAAACAGTTTTGAAACCATGTATTTTAATGAGTTCTTCTCGAGCCAATATATTATGTTTCAAATTAAACATGGTTTTGACCGAATTAAATTATTAAGAAAAGTACGTCCGTCATTAGTATTGGTTACCAGAATGGCATGGGGAGATTTAAAAAAGCCCGAACAGCACGTAGGTCCAACATATAAAACTTTAGAAAGAGGTTTTTTTGAATCCGGTATCGAATTAAACAAAATTTACAAAGGTTTAGGTTTGGGCGGATTTTATCGTTATGGACCAAATCAGCTACTTAAATTTGAGGATAATATCGCGGTCAAAATTTCTTATGTTATTGATTTAGGATTGTAGATGCTTCTTATTTGTGATTTCGACAAAAGAATAATTCTACACATTAAATAGTGAATTTATTCATCTGGCTTCTTTATTAAACTACTTTGAAAAAACTTTTTCCGTATTAATTATCTCCTAAATGCCAAAATGACATTTTTTGAAATTGGTTCATAAATTGATGTTTGTTTTGTAACTTTAAATTTCAATCAAAAAAAACTAAGTTATGGGAATGGGATATTTAATTATTGCTGGAGCAATTATGTTATTCAGCTGGTTAGTCAGTTCAAAACTAAAAAGTAAATTCGAATTATATTCAAAACTGCAATTAAGAAACGGAATGAGCGGTGCTGAAATTGCTGAGAAAATGTTGGCTGATAACGGGATTACAGATGTTCGTGTTATTTCGACTCCTGGCCAGTTAACAGATCATTATAATCCATCAGATAAAACAGTAAATTTAAGCGAAGCAGTTTACAATCATCGTAATGCGGCTGCAGCTGCTGTTGCGGCACACGAATGTGGGCATGCTGTGCAACATTCTATTGGTTACGAATGGTTAACAATGCGTTCTAAATTAGTACCAATTGTAAGCGTTGCGTCTAATTATGTACAATGGATTTTATTAGCCGGAATTTTGATGATTCAGGTTTTTCCTCCACTATTATTAATTGGAATTGTCATTTTTGCGGCAACAACTTTGTTTTCTATTATTACTTTACCAGTAGAATACGATGCGAGCAACAGAGCGCTGGCGTGGTTAGAAAATAAACACATGCTGACACAAGAAGAGCAGGCAGGGGCAAAAGATGCCTTAAAATGGGCCGCAAGAACTTATGTAGTTGCAGCAATAGGATCAATAGCAACATTGTTGTACTATATTTCAATTTATTCAGGAAGTAATAGAAGAGATTGATACTTTTATTTTTAATTTAAAGAAATTCTAGATTTTGAATTACAAACCCGACAGGTTCTAAAAATCTGTCGGGTTTTTGATTTTAAAAACTTACTTTCTAATTGTAATTTGGAATTTCTACAATTGTATTTGCCTGTCAATTTGCTGATCTAATGATATAAAGGTTTCTGTTCTTGAAACGCCTTCTATAGCCTGAATTTTGGTGTTTAAAAGTTGCATCAAGTGTTCGTTATCGCGACAAATGATTTTTATTAAAACAGACCAGTTTCCTGTTGTGTAATGGCATTCTAAAACTTCAGGAATTTTTTTTAAATCTTTTACTGCTTCAGAGTTTCGAGAAGCTTTATCGAGATAAACACCAACGAAAGCCATCGTATTATAGCCTAAAACTTTGGGATTTACAGTGAATTTAGATCCTGAAATTACGCCTGATTGTTCCAGTTTTTTTAAGCGCTGATGAATCGCAGCTCCTGAAATACCTATTTTATTGGCAATTTGTAAAATGGGTTTTCGGGCATCATCCATTAAATAACGAAGTATTTCTTTGTCGATACCGTCAATTTCGATTAAAAGAGAGTTGATTTTCATAACTTAAAATTTGAAACTGTTTCTAGTGATTTAGGTTTGGAATAGAAATCAAATGTAGTTATAATGCTGTAAAAAAGAAAATGCCAATATAGAACTTCTTTATAAATCTCAAATTCAAAAAATATAGCCTATGGTTTAAATCACAGGATCGGAAAGAGATAAAAGAATTGATTAAAAAGAAAAATTCCAAATCCCAAGTGATTAATTTGGAATTTGGAATTTAAATATTGTTATTTCTTAAGGTTTTATTTTCCTTTGTTTGCTTCGTTGATGTATTTTTCTAAAGCCATTGTCATCGAAGGAGTTTCTGGAGTTGGAGCAAGAATATCAATTCTTAAACCATGATCCAGAGCTTCTTTTTGAGTTGTGCTTCCAAAAACAGCAATTCTGGTATCGTTTTGTTTAAAATCAGGGAAGTTTTTAAACAATGATTTAATTCCGGTTGGACTAAAAAATGCTAAAACATCATAATAAACGTCAGCTAAATCAGATAAGTCGCTCATTACAGTTCTGTAAAAAATGGCTTGTGCCCAATCTACTTTCAAATTATTTAAAGTGATAGGTGCGTCAGCATTTAATTGATCAGATGCCGGCAGCAAGAACTTTTCGTCTTTGTATTTTTTAATTAGTGGAGATAAATCAGCAAAATCTTTTGCACCTACATAAATTTTTCGCTTTCTGTACACTACATATTTCTGCAAGTAAAATGCAACGGCTTCAGATTGACAAAAATATTTCAATCCTTCAGGAACTTTGTAGCGCATTTCATCTGCTACTCTGAAAAAATGATCTACTGCATTTCTGCTTGTCAAAATAATCGCAGTGTAATGATTAAGGTCGATTTTTTGTAATCGAATCTCTTTTGCATTAACCCCTTCCACATGAATAAATGGTCTGAAATCAATTTTTATTTTGTGTTTTTGTTGGAGCTCAAAGTAAGGAGAATTTTCCACTTTAGGTTCAGGCTGTGACACCAAAATTGTTTTCACTTTCATATTATAAACATTTACCAAGCCACCTCTTTTGTTATCCAATAATACATGAAATAATAAGGGGCTATTTCAAGAGCGCAAAGATATAAAATAAAATAAAATAATTTACTGATTATTACGTTTTGATACGTTTTAATTGAAATAAAATATGAGAATAGACTTATACATAGCGAAATGCCTATTATTACTAGGGGTACGCTTTTCGGAATATGATCAGAATAGAACAAAATAGCGTTAATTGGAAGGATTAAAACACCAATGTAAGTCCTGTAAGTTGCTTTTTGTAAGTTGAAAAGACTTACAAGTTCATCAATATTAAAAGAAGTTGCTACAATTTTTTCGATTAAAAACTTTCCTAAAATAAAATATAATAGAAATGTAGCTATCTGAACGTACAAAACCCAATCCGTTTTTGAGGCATATCCAAAAATGTCTAAAGTAAGCTGAATGAAAAAGGAAAATGAAAGAACTTGTACGAAAAACAATCCAACAATAAAACTGCCTTTTAGGTTGCTCGTATCTCGATAAATTTTTGCGTATTTATCTGAAAAAATAAGTTTACTAAACTCACTAAACCTATTTTCATAAGTTGATTTAGTAATGGCCACAAGAGCAAAGGCTACTACAAATAAAAATGTAGCCCAATCTTTGTTTTCGATAATTCTGGGATGAAGGTGTTCAGTCATAGCGCTACAAAATTAGTAATTTTTTGTCTCAATACTTTTATTATACATTTATTATGAATGAAATGGCATAAAAAGTTTACTTTTGCGATGAAATTACGCAGAAAAATGAACGATTGCATTGTCATAATCCCAACTTATAACGAAATTGAAAACATAGAAAGTATAGTTCGAGCTGTACTTTCGCAACATAAACCTTTTCATCTTTTAATTATTGATGATAATTCTCCGGATTTTACTGCAAATAAAGTAATTGCATTACAGGAAGAATATCCGGGAAGATTATTTTTAGAAAAAAGAGCC
Organism: Flavobacterium sp. LC2016-13; assembly: GCF_009707955.1. Lineage (GTDB taxonomy): Bacteria > Bacteroidota > Bacteroidia > Flavobacteriales > Flavobacteriaceae > Flavobacterium. Next base: position 240,617 of record NZ_WMDQ01000007.1, read on the forward strand.
AAAAAATCAGGTCTTGGAACGGCTTATGTTCATGGTTTTAAATGGGCATTGGAACGTAAATATGATTTCATTTTTGAAATGGACGCCGATTTTTCTCATAACCCTAACGATCTTGAAAAATTATTTGACGCCTGTCATTTTGGTGGAGCAGATTTAGCGATTGGTTCTCGTTATGTAACAGGAGTAAATGTGGTAAACTGGCCATTAAGCCGCGTACTAATGTCATATTTTGCTTCGGTATATGTGAAATTTATTACCGGAATGAAAATTCATGATGCTACAGCCGGTTTTGTTTGTTATAAAAGAGAGGTTTTAGAAAAGATAAATCTTAACAAAATAAAATTTGTTGGTTACGCGTTTCAAATTGAAATGAAATACAGAACCTACTGCGCAAAATTTGAAATTACCGAAGTCCCGATTATTTTTACAGACAGAACAAAAGGAGTTTCAAAAATGAGCAACGCCATTATTAAAGAAGCTATTCTTGGTGTAATTTCTCTTAGATTAAAAAAATTAGTCAATACATTATAAACCCATTAACGATGAATAGGATTTTAATAAAAAATGCTAAAATTGTAAACGAAGGATCTATTTTTGAAGGTGATGTTTTGATTGAAAACGACTTAATTGTCGAAGTAGCAGACAGCATAAGTTTAAAAACTTCCGATTGTATAGTAATAGATGCCGAAGGAAATTATTTAATGCCGGGCGCTATTGATGATCAGGTTCATTTTAGAGAACCGGGATTAACTCATAAAGGTGATATTGAATCTGAATCCAGAGCAGCAGTTGCAGGCGGAATTACTTCTTTTATAGAACAACCAAATACAGTTCCAAATGCCGTTACTCAGGAAATACTTGAAGATAAATATCAAATTGCAGCCGTAAAATCATTTGCGAATTATTCGTTTATGATGGGAGCAACCAATGACAATTTAGATGAAGTTTTAAAAACAAACCCTAGAAACGTTGCAGGAATCAAGATTTTCTTAGGTTCTTCAACGGGAAATATGTTGGTAGATAATGAAGCGACTTTAGAAAGAATATTTTCAAGTACGCCAATGTTGATTGCAGTTCACTGTGAAGATGAAACTACCATTCAAAATAATCTTGCCATTTTTAAAGAACAATATGGAGAAGATATTCCGGTAACGGCACATCATTTAATTCGTAGTGCCGAAGCTTGTTATATTTCGTCTTCAAAAGCAGTGGCGCTGGCAAAGAAAACCGGAGCACGTTTGCATATCTTTCATCTTTCAACAGCGAAAGAAATGGAATTGTTTACAAATAAAATTCCGTTAGAAGATAAAAAAATAACCGCAGAGGTTTGTGTACACCATCTTTGGTTTACCGATGAAGATTATAAAACAAAAGGAAATTTCATTAAATGGAATCCTGCCGTAAAAACTGCAGAAGACAGAAAAGAACTTTGGAAAGCTTTAAATGACGGTCGTATTGATGTTATTGCAACAGATCATGCGCCACATACAAAAGAAGAAAAAAGCCAATCGTATTTAAAAGCTCCTTCTGGAGGACCATTGGTTCAACATGCTGTTGTTGCCATGTTTGAAGCACACCATCAAGGAAAAATTACCATTGAAAAAATCGTGGAGAAAATGTGCCATAATCCGGCAAAAATTTTCAAAATCGAAAAAAGAGGATTTATAAAAGAAGGCTATTTTGCTGACTTAGTTATTGTAAATCCGAGTTTGCCATGGAGCGTAAAACCTGAAAATATTTTAGCAAAATGTGGTTGGTCTCCATTTGAAAATTATACTTTTAAATCGAGAATTACACACACTTTTGTGAATGGTGAGTTGGTCTACAACAACTTTAAAGTAAAGGATGTTCGCGCAGGAAAAAGATTATTGTTTGATAGATAAAAAGCAAATATGAAGAATTTTGTATTAATAATATTGGTTTTGTTTCTTTCTGTAAGTTGTAAAAAAGAGTTGACAAAAGAACCAAAAAGACTTATTGAGAAAGGAAAGATGGTTGATATTATGTATGATTTATCTATTTTAGATGCGATAAAATATCAAAATCCCTTATCATTAGATTCTACAGATTCAAGTCCTAAGAAATTCATCTTTCAAAAATATAAAGTAGATAGTTTGCAATTTGCTCAAAGTAATATGTATTACGCGACAGATTACGAAAGTTACAAAGATATGTTTGACGAAGTTGCTAAGCGATTAGAAAAAAACCAGAAAAAGGTTGATTCTTTAGTAAAAATAGAAGAGAAAAAAGCTGAGAAGGCAGCAAAGGAAAAGAAAAAGAAAGAGGCAAAATCAGTTCTAAAACCAGAAGAGGTAAAACCTTTGAAAAAAAGCAACCTCGATTCGATAAGAAAGACCATAAAATTGAATAAAACGAATTCTAAAAAATAATTTACAATTTCGATACTTCTTTTATGTATTGATGTACATCTAAAAAAACCGTTCCCAGAGCGGTTTTTATTTTTTCATTAGAATACAGATTTTTAGAATATGAAGCTTTTGCTGTTGCTTTTGTCAGTCTTCTTTTCTGGAAAAATAAAGCTGAAAATATTCTATCTGCAATCCAAAGAAAATTCATAAATAACGGATTGGCATGAATGCTAGGTCTTTTTACTTTTAAAACATCTGCAATAGTGTTCAAAATATCACGGAAAACAATATTGTCAGTAATTAAAGTAAAACGTTCGTTTTTGATGTCGCTTTTCATTAATTGATATGAAATTTTTACAACATCAGTTATGGCGATGAAACCAGTGTTTCCAAGCGTATAAAACGGAAGCCCATTCGCTACTTTCACATAAAGTTCAGCACTTCCTTGCTCGCAGTTTTTTGTTTTCGGAATCGGGCCTAAGATTACGCCGGGATTTACAATAACAATATCTAAACCTTCCTGAACACCACGCCAAACTTCCATTTCGGCACCATATTTAGAAATTGCATAATCGCTATGAGGTTTTTCCGGATTCCAGTCTGTTTCTTCAGTTATGTAAGTTTCGTGTGAAGCCAAATCTCCTAAAGCTGCAATCGAGCTGACAAAACAAAATTTTCTGATTCCTTTAGCAATCGAAAAATTAACCATATTCGCAGTTCCTTCGATATTTGTTTTTCGAAGTGCATCTTCATCTTTTGGATCAAATGAAATTAAAGCAGCGCAATGATAAACGTAATCAATGTCGATAAAAGCAATTTCTAATGAAGGAACGTCTAAAATATCGGCTTCAAGCCAGTTAATCTTTTCAAATAAATCAGCTTTTTTATAAAATTCAAAAACCAATTTTGTTTTTTGAATTTTATCTTGATTTCGGTAAATAGCCCTGACATTTTCCCCATTTTCAATTAAATGAAGCAATAAATGCGAGCCGACTAAACCTGTTCCTCCTGTTACTAATATCATAGCGTAAAGATAGCATTTTTGATAAATCAATTAATAATGTGATTCATTCTTAATATCTAATTTACTATTAATTGAAAAAACCCTAAAACAATGGATAAATATTTATCCATTGTTTTAGGGTTTTAAGAAAGTTTATTTTAAAATTTCTTTTTACATATTAGAAAATAGAATATGCGAAAACGAAATCAATTGCTTTATATTCAGCAGAAAAGCTTTGGTAATCACGCAATAATTCTTTTTTTGTGTTTGTTCTGATTTCAGCACTAAATTTATTTCTGAAATTATATCCTAATCCAAAAACAAAATTAGATCCTGAATTACTTTCATTTTTAACATTTTGATCAAATGATATGCTTGCTTTTCCTCTTACATCAAATGAATAAGCGGTATTTATGAAAATTTTCGAACTTTTGTTTAGAAGGAAATAATAACGTAATCCTATCGGAATCTGAATACTTGTATATTTAATTTCTGCATTACGAGTTGTTAAAGGAGAAGTTAAGAAAGGGCCTGGTCTTCTGTAATCTTTAGTGTTTTCATATTTCTGATACATTGGATTCAAAAAGAGACTCCATTTATTTTTATTAAAAGGAAGTACATATTCTGCTTCTAAACCTATTTTGAAACTAGTTTTGTTATCTAATTTTACATCTGTTGATGGCATATCACCATCATTCATTGTTAGCGAGACAAAACTAATTCCCGGAGTTATTTTTAGTAAAAAATGATCTTCACTTGTTTTTGACAATTCACGGCTCGGGGTTTTATTGTCGTTATTATTGTATTTTAAAAAGTATTTTGTAAGATCAGCTTTTTTATACTGTAGGTTTTTAATTTCTCTATCATTCGTATTAGACAATCTCACATTATTATTTAATTGTTGTTTGTAGTAATTGTTTTCTTTTAATTCTCCAGTAGATTTACCATCTTCTAACAAAATATATTTTAAGTGAACAAGTTGCTCCAAAGGGACTGTTTTTGTTTCATAAAAATATCTGATAAGATTTTCATCTTTATACGAATATAGTGTTGCCTCTCCCTGAACCAATAATCTTAAGAAAAGAGTATTTTCTTCCCATACCGGCTTTCCGGTTTGAGATACTTTGGTTAAATCTTCACTAGAGCGATCTATTTTTATGTTAGCTCTTTTGAAGGTTGTAGTATTATCGATGCCAAATTCCTGAACATTAGCAATAGTTTCTGTTTTATAATCGTTGTCATTAATCTGGATCTTAAATTTAAAATCTATTGGATTATTTCCCCAGTCTAAATTTTTTATAAAGCATTCTGTTCTTTTTCCGTCATTGGAGATAAAATATCCTTTCTCAAATGAAATTTGAGCATTCATAATCGAGAAATAAAATAAAAAGGCAAATAGTAAGGTTTTTTTCATTTTGGTTTTTTTAATTGCGTCGAAAGTAGAGAAAAAAAAATGGAGTTTTTTACGGCTTTCCACATTTTTAATTTTTTTCTGGAGTTATTTTGTGTAATGTGTTGAATTTTAATTTTAAAAAATCGATTTAAAAATCTTATGGTTTAAAAATTGAATTATCATTTAGTGCGATGATTTATATGGACACACTAACGGAATTAATTATATTTGCGCAAAATATTTAAAAAAATGAAGAATCTAGTTGAAGAATTAAAGTGGCGCGGTTTATACCATGATAGCATGCCAGGAACGGAAGAACAATTGCTAAAAGAGGTAACGGCGGCATATATTGGTTTTGACCCAACGGCAGATTCACTACATATTGGTAGTATGGTTCAGATTATTTTATTGGTTCATTTAAAGAATTTCGGACATCAGCCTATTGCTTTGGTAGGAGGCGCAACCGGAATGATTGGTGATCCATCTGGAAAATCTGACGAAAGAAATTTGTTAAACGAAGAAACCCTGGCTAAAAACGTTGCCGGAATCAAAAGTGTTTTGTCTCGTTTCTTAGATTTTAATTCAAAAGATGCAAATGCACCAATTATGGTTAATAACTATGATTGGATGAAAGAATTCTCGTTTATTGATTTTGCCCGTGAAGTTGGAAAACGTATCACGGTAAATTATATGATGGCGAAGGATTCTGTTAAAAAGAGATTGAGTGGAGAAGGCGAAGGAATGTCTTTTACAGAATTTACGTACCAATTAATTCAGGGATACGATTTTTATCATTTATATAAAAACAACAACTGCCTTTTGCAAATGGGAGGTTCTGACCAATGGGGAAATATTACCACAGGTACAGAATTAGTCCGCAGAATGGGTGGAGAGAGTGCAAAAGCTTTCGCATTAACAACGCCTTTGATTACAAAAGCTGATGGATCTAAATTCGGAAAATCTGAAGGAGGAAATGTTTGGTTAGATGCTGATAAAACTTCGGTATATAAATTTTACCAATTTTGGGTAAATGCAACTGATGTTGATGCTGAGAAATATATTAAAATCTTTACTTTCTTAGATAAAGAAACAATTGATGCTTTAATTGAAGAACATAAAGAAGCTCCGCATTTAAGAGTTTTGCAAAAGAAACTAGCAGAAGAAATTACAATCTTTGTTCATAGTAAAGAAGAATTGGAGAAAGCAATTCAGGCTTCGAATATTTTATTTTTAAATTCAACTGCAGAAGATTTGAAGGAATTAGATGAAACAACTTTTTTAGAAGTTTTTGATGGTGTTCCACAAGCTGAAATCGCAAAAGCTGATCTAGAAAGCGGATTGGATATTGTTACTGTTTTAAATGAAAAAACGGGTTTCTTTAAATCTAACGGAGAAGCAAGACGTGCTTTAACAGCAAATTCAATTTCGGTAAACAGAGAAAAAATTAAAGAAGATTTTGTTTTGACTGCAAATGATTTAATTAATAATCAATTTGTTTTATTACAAAGCGGAAAGAAAAACTACTTTGTGATTCGTGTGGTTTAACTGTTTAATTGGTTAATTGTTTAATCGAATGTAAAACCGATTAACCGATTCAACAAATCAACGATTAACCGTTTACAATACCATCAAGTTACAACCACGAATATCAGAATTATCAAAACGTCCCAATACCTCGAAAGAGTTGTTGGGATTTTTTTTGCCTAAATCCTGCGTAGCAATAAACGAACAAGAATTGATATTAGCTAAATCAATAACATTTATTCCGCCTGTTTTTCCGTCTTTTACATAAGTGAGAGCATCTTCGGGATCACGAACCAAAATGTGCATCCATGACGGACATTCGAACACGCCTTCGCCTAAAGAATAGGCTTGTGCCAGAAGTTCGGTCATTCCGTATTCAGAATGAATTGCATTTACGCCAAAACCTTTGCAGAGTTGTTCATGCAATTCTTCACGAATCATTTCTTTGCGTTTGCCTTTCATTCCCCCAGTTTCCATAATAATGGTATTCTGAAGTTGGAATTGATGTTTTTCGATCAAATCCAGTAAAGCGTAAGTAACACCAATTAAAATCACATTTTGCCCTGATTCATCTAAAGCAGTTAGTTTTTTTATTAAGTCGTCGTGGTTGTGTAAATAAAACCCGCTTTCAGGCTGATTGGATAGTTTTATTAAATCTTCGACCATATAAATTAGCGAAGATCCATCGCGTTCGAGATAAGACGGCAAAAGCGCTAAAACAACGTAATCTTCGATATTGCCATAAAATTGAGAAAATCCATTGCGGTAACTTTCCTCATATAGGGAAACATCGGTCACTAAATGTCTGCTCGTAATCATTCCTGTAGTTCCGCTGCTGGTAAAAGTAACCTGAGCAGGAGTAGTATTTGAAACAACTTCGTGGCTTTTAAAAAACTGAATAGGTAAAAACGGAATTTGCTCCAGTGATTTTATCTGTTGTGGATTTACTTTTAAAAAATCGCAGAAATCACTATATACCTGATTATTCTCGTGCTGAAAACGAAACACTTTTAATGCTATTTTTTCAAATTGTTTCTGACTAGAAATCGTAAATATATCGTTGGCTGTGATCAAAACTTTTTTTGCAAAGATAATTATAATTGCAGGAATTTAAGACAATAAAAAAGCCCCAATGTTATTTGGAGCTTTGAGTTTATTTTATGTTTTCTTATCGGATGATGAGCTTTCGGGTTGCAGAAGCATTTTCTTCGCTAATTTTTATGATATAAACGCCAGGCGCTAAATCAGCAACATTCAATTCTCTTGAAGATAAATGTGTCTGGATTACTTTTTTTCCTAAAACATCAAAAACAACAACTTCTTTTTCTAAGTCATTTTTAGATGAAATATATACTTTTCCGTTTGTAACCGGGTTAGGATACAAGCTTAGTCCCTCAATAGTCGTACTTGCGTCCTGAGGTTTTGGTAATTGCTTACTATCTTGAGCAGAAGCGCTCAGAGTAAAGAAAAATGCCAATAAGAATGTAATATAAAAGTAGTTTTTTGCCATCGCATTGTTTTGATTAATGTAAATATACAAAAAAAATTACAAAAATTACGCCAAAAAAAAACATCCTAAATATTTAGGATGTTTTTAACATTTTATATTTTATTTCGAAGTAAATTATTTGATCAAGTTAACTCCGTCAACAGTTGCCCATGCTCCAGCAGTTAATGTAGCTCCAGTAGCAGTAGTACTAGTTGACCAGTTTGCAGCAGGAAGAAAGCTATCAGCAGATAATGTAAAAGTAGCCTGTCCTGAAATGAAGATAATAGGAGAGTTAGTAATTTTTACATTGTTTAATTTGATTTTTCCACCAGCAACTTGATGATCATAAGTTACTTTATCTAGTATTTGTAACACACCACCATTAAATGCTGTAGGTGTAGTTTGACTAACATAACCATCGATTACGATATTACTGTAGTCTCCATTTCCTTCTTTTTTAAATTGAATAGCATCCAATTGAATTTCTTTTTGTTCTTCTGTAACCGTACCTGCAGCTCTTTTTAGAGTGATATTAGTTACTTTTGGAAAAAATGCATTGTCATTTGAAGAAGCTTCGATTTCCATACCATAGTTTCCTTTATCAACTTGGTAAGCATACCAGTTTGAATTTGCTTGACCTTGCCATCCATCTTGCCAGTCAAATGAATCATCATAGTTACCATAAGAGATAGCATTAGTCATACTTACAGTTCCTCCAAAAAATTCGAATCCGTCATCAGCACCTTTGTAAGATACTAAGTGATCTAAAGTTGTTCCTGAACCTACTGAGTAAAAAGTAAAACCATTGTTTTCTTTTGCACCGTCAGCTAATTTTGAACCAGCGTATTCCACTCTTGTGAAAACTAATGAACCACCATTGTGAGTAGCATTTGTACCTCCGTAAGAGATGTTATTACCGTCTTCAGATGTTGAAGTTGTTCCTCCGCCAGCTACTTTTGCAGGAGCATCACCATACATAATGATTCCTCCCCAAGATCCTGGAACCTTAGATTTTTCTGTAAATACTACTGGTTGGTCAGCAGTACCTTTTGTAATTAATTTTCCGTCTTTCAAAACAACTAGAGCATTGTCGCCTGTAGCTTTGTCAATCGTGATTGTAGATCCTGCTTCAAAAGTTACAGTTACACCAGCATTGATTTTTACGATACCTTTTAAAGTGTAGTTACCATAAGCGTAAGTTTTGTTTGCAGTGATTGTACCTGTGATTTCGCCTGTTGCAGGTGTCGGTGCAGGAGTTGGATCATCACTACTTGAGCAAGAATTTAAAAATAATCCTGTAGCAAGTGCTAAAGCAAAAAGTTTAGTTTTCATAGTTGTGTTATTATGTGTTTTTATTTTTGTCAAAATTAGAACGATAATCTTTTTAAGGTGTTATCTCAATATTACTTTACAGTTACCAAAATATAAGTTTAATGTGAAGATAATGTTATGTGTTTTTTGTTGTTTTAATTTTAAACTCAATTCGATTGTGTATAAAAAAAGCTCCAAAAAATGGAGCTTTTAATAATTGTTTTTTTGTTGAGTTCTAAAAAGTATATCCAAGTTTTAATGAAAACCCGACTCCTTTTTTATAACTATTAGCCAATAATGATTCTTCTGCTACTTTTATAGTTCCCTCGTTTCCAAATTCACGTTTTCTCCATGAATTTAAAATGTTATCGGCAGTGAATTTTACATCAAAGTGCTCAGAAAGTTTGCTTCCCCATACAAAATCCAATTGCTGTACAGGCAACTCATAGATATGGTCTTGTCCATTGGTTCCTACAGCATATATTCTTTTTCCAAAAACACCATAAACTAATGAAACAGTGTTCGACCACTCATTGCTGAAATTAAATTCATATTTTAAATCTGAATTTACTAACCAGTTTGATGCTCCCTGCAGTGATCTTGATTGATGCGTTTCAATAGAAGGTTTTACGGTAATTATTCCGTCCTCATCGATAGATTCAAAAGTTGGGCTTACAGTAACTTTTGATGACATCAAAGTAGCATTTAATCCCCATGAAAAATTATCTAAGTTTTCGCTGATTCTTTCTAAACCAACAAGTAATTCAGCTTCTACTCCAAATATGTTGGCACTTTCAGAATTTAGAAAAGTGGTAACTGTTCCTGTTGTTGCGTTTGAGATGAAAGTTTTTTCAATTGGATTGATAATGTGTTTTCCAAATACTCCAACAGCAATCATTTCTTTAGCCGTTGGGAACAACTCATATTTTAAATCAGCATTGTAATTGTCGCTGTTTTTCAAAATTGGATTTCCTTGAGTTGAAGTTCCGTCAGCATTGATGAAAGATATTGGGAAAGCCTCCATGATAACTGGTTTGGTGTATGTTTTACTTGCTGCAAAACGAATGTTAGCAGTGTCAGTCAACAAATACTTCAGATTTAATGAAGGTAAAAAATAAGCGTTATCATATTTCAATATTTTGAAGGGAGCATCAAAAGAACCCAATGGTCTGAAATGTGTTTCTTTAAGAGTACTTTCAAATCGAATTCCTGCGTTTACTTCAAGTTTCTCTCCAAATTTTAAAAACAAATTAGCGTACCCTGCATTAGCCATTTCATCAAGTTTAACTTTGTAAGTAGCATTAGAGTTTTCGCTAAAAGACATTTTATTAGCTAAAATGTCGCTGGTTATCTGAGTATCTATATTATTTATGCTTGTAGAAAAACCATCAGTACCTGTACTTGAAACAAAACGGTATGAAGATTCCATCTTAGATCCGTTGCCATTATATCCAACGGTTAATTTGTTTTGTTTGTCATTTTTTCCGAACTTCAAATTATACTCTACTAATGCTGAATAAAAAGAATTACCATCGACAGTTAAATATTGACGCAGAAAATTATTTGCTCCATAAGAAGTGCTTATCATATCATCGCCTGTTTTAAGACCAGAGAAATACTTTCTGTCTGGCTGCTCATATTTTGTAGTAGCAAATGAGCCTCCAGCTTTGATAGTCTGGTTTTTGTCTTTGGTTAATGCATATTCACCCAATAATTGGGCATTCAAATAATCACTTTTGTCTAATTGATTGGTACGGATAAATCCATTTTCAGCAGCTGTTCCACCTGATGGTCCCTGCTGATCTTTTATAGAGTTTAAGTTAGTTCTGATGTATAATGTGTTGAACGATAACTTAAGCCTGTCATTGCTGTAATTTAAACCAACTAATGCTGAGTTTGTGGTTTTGAAACGATAATCAGTGGTGATAAAGTTGTTTACATACTTAGATCCGGAAGACTGTAAATCGATAGTTCTGTCAACTCCTTGTCTTATTGAATAATTATTGTCGTAATTAATAGAAAGCATGTACGAGAAAACTTGATTATTATTCAAATTGAATTTCTCGGCATGTAAAAGGTTGATACTTGTGTTTAAAGGACTTTTAGATTCATTTACACTAAAACCTTTGTTGTTGCTTACTGAGTTTAGAGCCTGGTCAGTTGTGAATGTTTGTCTTGTTGCGGTTGATCCTAAAAAGCCAGGAATAGCTCTTTCACTTCCGTTGAAACCCCAAAATCCTTTTGCAGTTTCAGCATCTTGTGAAAGTAAGAAATCTTTAAAGCTGTTTCCGGTTGTATAACCTGCTCCAACACTTATTTTCGTAATGCTTTTTGTTGGCTTTGAAGTTTGAATATTAAAAGTACCTCCGGCAAAATCGCCATATATATTTGGATTAAATGTTTTGTACACATCAATTACTCCAACAATATTCGTTGGAAACAAATCCAAAGCAACAATTTTAGTGAATGGGCTGTTTGTTGGTGCAGCCAAATCATTAATCAATAAATTATTATATCGGTCTTCCAGTCCACGTACAAATATTCCACGAGAATCTACTTTTGTGATTCCGGTAATTTTTGTCAAACCTTCTTCAACATCATTAACACCTTTTCTTGACATTTCTTGTGCGCCAATACTTTGTTTAATAACAACAGCGTTTTTTTGATCTAACAACAAAGCAGTTTCTTTTTCTTTGTTTACAGAAGATGATTTTACAACAACATCTTTTAAAGTATAACCAGCTCCTGAAGAAAGGGCTTTGTTTATAGTTACAGTTTCATTTGCAACAACAGTTACAGGAACTTCTACAGTTTCATAGCCTAAAAAGCTAAGGATTATAGTATATTTTCCAGGGTTTACAGAAATTGAATATTTTCCGTCAATGTCAGTGTTGGCACTAATGTTTGTTCCTTTTATTAATACATTTGCAAAAGGAAGTGCAGCATTATTCATTTCTTTGTCAGTTAATACGCCAGAAATTGTACCTTTGGTTTGTGCGATCGAAATCGTGCAGATAAATAGTGTGAATAATAGAAATTTTAGATTGAATTTCATCTTAGGTTGTGTTTAATTTATTTTTTTGCAAAGAAAGAACCGCCCTGTAAAGTTCATGTTACGCACTTGTTATGTTTTTGTGTTCTGTAGATTATCAAATTGTTACGAGATTAAATTACCGTTAACGGCGGTTTTTAACCGTCGATTTATTATTATATTTACCATCGCAATTAAAAACCATCAGATTTAGCACCATAAAATTTGATGAGAAAACTCAATTTTTGCTACTTTATGAAAAAAACACAAACAAAGATTTTATTAGTTGATGATGAGCCGGATATTCTGGAAATTGTGGGTTATAACCTAGCTCAGGAAGGCTACCAGATTGTAACAGCTTCTAACGGAAAAGATGCAATTGCAAAAGCTCAAAAAGAATTACCGGACCTTATTATTATGGATGTGATGATGGCAGAAATGGACGGTATGGAAGCTTGTGAACACATCAGAAAAATACCAGAATTAAATAACGTTATTATAACATTTTTAACAGCAAGAAGTGAGGATTATTCTCAAGTAGCTGGTTTTGATGCCGGTGCTGACGATTATATTACCAAACCAATAAAACCAAAATTATTGGTAAGCAAAGTAAAGGCTTTGTTAAGAAGGTTAAAAGAACAAGAGGTAGTTAGCGATACTTTAAATGTTGGAGGAATCGAGATTAACCGTGAAGAATACAAGATCATAAAAGGCAATGTCGAAATCGCGTTACCAAGAAAAGAATTCGAATTGTTTTACCTTTTAGCTTCAAAACCCGGAAAAGTTTTTAAAAGAGACGAAATCCTTGATAAAGTTTGGGGAAATGAAGTTGTAGTTGGAGGAAGAACAATCGATGTTCACATCAGAAAACTACGTGAAAAGATAGGAGAAGATCTTTTTAAAACAATAAAAGGAGTAGGTTATAAATTTGAAGTTTAAGAATCCTATAAAAAAAGGATGAACCAATATAAGTAATATAAGTTCATTTAAATTATAGCATAATAATTTTAAAATCAATGTTTATCTTTGTCAAAGTTCAAAACTTTGGCAAAGATTTACTTTTTTATATTCGTATGTAATCCATACAATTAAGCTTTGCTTTTAAAAGAACTTATATTACTTAGATGGTAAAAAAAATCACTTAATGGTTAAACAATTTCAATGAAAATTAATTTTAAAAAAACATACAAATTTGCTGTAAAGTCGGCATTATACATAAGCCTTTTCGCAACAGGATTTGTGATGATATTAATGTCTTTATTTTATAAAAACCAATTAAAACATCAAATTGCGTTTGCATTAATTTTTATAATATCAATTTATATTTTCTCTTTTTTGGTTTTACAATATCGTGTAGAACGTTTTATTTATAGAAGAGTCAAAAAAATATATGATGAGGTTTCCTTGTTAGAATCTACAACGCTCATCAATCAGCCCATAACAACTGATATGGAAACACTTTCTCGCGAAGTGAAAAAGTTTGCCACTGATAAAAAACTCGAAATCGAAATGCTTGAAATTAGAGAGCAATACCGCAGAGAGTTTTTAGGAAACGTTTCGCACGAACTTAAAACACCTTTGTTTACGGTTCAGGGCTATGTTTCGACTTTGCTTGACGGTGCAATGGACGATAAAAATATCAGAAAGAAATATTTAAAACGTGCCGAAAAAGGAGTAGAACGTTTGATTTATATTGTTGAAGATCTAGATATGATTACCAAACTGGAATCTGGTGATTTAGATTTGAATATGACAGATTTTGATATTGTCGAACTGATTCAGAATGTTTTCGATTTATTAGAAATGAAAGCTGAGAAAAAGAGAATTAAATTGGCTTTTGAAAGCAGAAATGTAAAATCAGTTATCGTTCGTGGTGATCAGGACAGAATTCAGCAAGTTTTGGAAAATCTTATTGTCAATTCAATTAAATATGGAAAAGATGACGGTTTAACCGAAGTTGGCGTAGTAAACTTAACCAAGAAAAAAGTCTTAATCCGTATTAGCGATAATGGAGAAGGAGTTGAAAAACAAAACATTCCAAGGCTTTTTGAGCGTTTTTACCGAGTTGATAAAAGCGGAACCCGTTCTGAAGGCGGTTCTGGTTTAGGATTGGCGATCGTAAAACATATTATCGAAGCACATAAAGAAAAAGTATATGTAGAAAGTGAATTCGGAATTGGTTCTGAGTTCTCATTTACACTAGAAAAAACTTATAAAGTACAAAAACCTGAAGTTAAAAAATTGTAATCTCCAGTTTTGTGCAGTACTTTAAAACGTAGTGTTTCAATTCGAATAATATTTGCATAACTATTTCGAAACAATTATTCTTATTTTGGTAACATCTTGTTAATGATTTCTTAACATAGGTGGATACATCTTTGCACTTTGAATTTTAGTGCATTAGAGAAAAATGATAAAAAGAAAAATAGTTGCAATTTTATTGCTGATTACTTGTGGGGTAAATGCACAAGAACTAAGTAAAGAAGATGTCAAAAAAGAAGTAATTCGACTTCTTGATTCAATCAACAAAGCAAAACTTCCTGACACTAAATCGGGAGTTGCTGATGAACATTGGTACGACAGAATCTCTTTAAGAGGATATGCACAAATTCGATACAATGGTTTGTTCTCTACAAACGATAAAGTTTCGTGCGAACAATGTGATAAATCCTGGGGAACAACTTCTACAGCTCCAGATGCACAAGCAAACAACGGACTTTTTATCAGACGTGCACGTTTAGTATTTTCAGGGCAAGTTCATCCAAATGTGTTTTTCTATTTTCAACCCGATTTTGCCAGTTCACCAAGTACAGGAATTCAAAACTTTGTACAAATTCGCGATTTATATTTTGATCTTTCTTTTGATAAGAAAAAAGAATATCGTGTGCGTGTAGGTCAAAGTAAAATCCCGTATGGATTTGAAAACATGCAGTCAAGTTCACAACGTTTGACTTTAGACCGCGCCGACGCCATAAACAGTTCGATAGCAAACGAACGTGATTTAGGAATATTCTTTTATTGGGCGCCAGCTGAAATCAGAGAGCGTTTTGCCATGTTGGTTAAAGACGGATACAAAGGTTCAGGTGATTTTGGTGTATTTGCATTTGGAGTTTACAACGGACAGATCGCCAATAAAATAGACGGAAACAGAGATTTAAATGTAGTTGCAAGAGTAACATATCCGTTTGTTATCGGAAACCAGATCATCGAACCCGGAATTCAGGCTTATACAGGAAAATGGGCATTTACCGGAGAAATTTCATCTGGTGTTATAGTCGATGATCCTCAATATATAAAAGATCAGCGAGTAGGAGCAACCTTTGTTTTATACCCAAAACCTTTCGGAATTCAGACTGAATATAATATTGGTACAGGACCGCGTTATAATACGTTAACGAATACTGTTGATGAAACAGATCTAAACGGAGGTTACGTTTTACTGAATTATAAATTAGATTTTAAAAAGCAACATATCTATCCTTTCGCCAAATTTCAATATTATGACGGAGGAAAAAAATACGAAAAAGATGCCAGAAGTTATGTCGTAAGAGATTATGAACTTGGTATAGAATGGCAGCCAATTAAGGCTTTTGAACTTACAGCAGAATACGTAATTGCCGACAGAACTTTTGAAGACAGCGCGCTTCCAATCAACAGGCAACAAGGAAATTTATTGCGATTGCAAGCGCAGTTTAACTTCTAAAATTATTCTTCAAAAACTTTAAATAACGAATCCCAGTCTATTTCTTCATTAAATTGGGATAAACCCTTAAACGATTTTACCTTTGAAAGATCTTCAATCGTAAAATCGTCTTGCATTGCATAAGGTACAAGATTTTCATCCTGAAGTTTTATCGCCAGATATTCCTGTTCGTATTGTCCCGGAGTTGGAATAAAAAAAGCTTTTTTGCCCAATTTCGCCAAATCCATAACCGTTGTATATCCAGAACGGCATAAAACCAGTTCACTTTCGTTAAAAGTTTGTTCCAGTTGTTTCGAATTCATGAAATTATAATGCGTAACATTTCCTGATTCCAGCTTCGTCTGTTCTTTCTCCACAACACCTTTTACAAAAACAACTTTACCTTCATAACGAACAATTTCTTCCTTTAACTTTTCTTCCAGATAAGTACGTTGAGGTTCAGGCCCCGAAAGAATAATCATTAAATCATAAAGTTTTGGAGTTTCCTTTTTGCGCATTCTGCTCAAAGGACCAATATATTTTAAGTTTAACTCATTCGTTTTTAAATGGCCTAATTCACCGGTTAAATTTACTTCGTCATTAGTGTCTGGAACCCAGCATTCTGAATATTTTTTAATAACATGTTGATGACATTTACTGGTAAACCATGTCGTATTTCCAGTCATGACATTCAATTGATGCGTCATAAATACAGATGGAATTTTTCTGCTGAAAACCCCCAGTCTGTTATCTGAAATAATACCATCGATTCCATGTTTTTTAATCCATGAATTCACCATTTTTTTCTCATCTAAAATAGCCGTAATCATTTTAGGCAAGTTTTTGATCAGTTTCCATTTAAAATTTTTACCATTTTTAGCATATTCAATATGATAAGAAGGCAATTCTAAAGTTTGTATATACGGAAATTCTTTTCGCAGCAAAGCCAATGCAATACCATCAGAAGCGATAATCGGAATATAATTATTTTCCTGAAGCGCTTTTATTATCGGGATACATCTTGTGGCGTGGCCAAGTCCCCAGTTTAACGGAGCAATTAATATAGTTTTATTCGCAGAATATTCAATGCTCATAGTGTAACGCTTTTTGAAACGAAGATAGAGAAATATGTTTTTGGTGTTATTTCGGACATATTACTAAATTATTAACTCTATATTCAATGTTAAGGCTCATTATTCAGTTAAAACTTCTAAATAACATTAGAATTTATCAAGCAAAGTTATTTGTATGTTAACTACTAAACCGCATTTGAGAGGCCTTTACACAAAAAAAGGAACTATTACTAGCTCCTTTTCTATAATGATTTGTTCTATTTTAATCCTGAATATAAGTTTTATTTCCGTTTTTATTGATGTAATACTTTCCGCCTTTTGGTCCCGTATACACTTTTTTTCCGTTGTATTCTCCAGTAACTTTATCAGCTACTTTTGGAGCTTTTTCTGTTGTTTCCTTCAAAGATTTTGCCGTTGATTTTTTAGTTGAAGTACCATCTTTCACTGCTTTTGCTTTTGTATCAGCAGTTTTAGCCTCTGTTTTTTTTACGTCAGCTTTTGTACTTTCAGCTTTAGCTTCTTTTTTGGCTTTAGCAGCATCGCTCTTCTTTTTTGCAGCTTCAGTTGTAGCTTTTCCTGATGCGTCAGTAGCATCTTTTGCTGCTTTTTTAGCTTTTGTTGCTTCTTTTTTTGCGTCGGTGACCTCCTTATCAGCAGCAGTTTTTTTCTTTTTAGCCGCAGTTTCAGTTTTTGATTTCGTTGTTTTTGTTGTTTCCTGCGCGTAAAAATTACTTGATAAAACAACCATAAAGCAAAGCAATAATAATTTTTTCATAGTTTTCGAGGTTAAAATTTCAACTAAAAATAATCAATTTATTGTAATGTTTTTCGCAAAGTGTTAAAAATAAGCACGAAGCTGAACATTTCCTGTGTGAACCGTACTTCCGGTCTCACTTTTTCTTCCCTGATAATTTAAATTCACATCTAAAAACTGCGTGATGTTTTTCTGCAAAAGCAACTTCCAAACTAAGTTTTGTCCCGCCTGAAGCCCTTCTAACATCTGAAAACCTACAGATGAAAACTCATTTCCGACAAACTTATTTTCATAAAAAGAAAATTCACCGTTCACCGTTACCTTTTTTTCTCCCGCATACGAGAATGAAGTTCCGAGTCGGTTTTGAGATAAAGTTTCAAAATTTCCAATCTGGTTTTTCTTGTTTTGCAATTCATAAAAGAAATCCAAACTCGTATTCTTTGAAAACAAATAACTAATTTTTGGTGCAATTTGATAGCCTTCCAAATCATAATTCTTCTCTGTAAAATCTTCAGAAACCAAATTTGTTTTTATCGTTTTGGTAAATAAGTTAAACAACCAGCTTTTTTGATACAAATGCGTATACTGTAATTGATGCGAATTATTAGTGACATTTTGAGAGCCAATCGAAAGCAGGTTTTTTCCTTTATTAATAAGGTAAGAATACGTTACAGAATGTTTCTGTTTTCCGCGATTGTAATACAAACTGTTTCTGAAACTCGAATTCAGTCCCAAAACATTTTCCTCAGATGAACTAAATGGATTTAGCTCTAAACGATCTCCAACAGTTTTCACCTTTCGATCCATAATAAAAGACGTCTGGTTATAAAAATAAGAAGCCAGTTTTTTAAAACCAGTTTCGTTTTGCCATTGCAGCGGATTCAAAGTAACCGATTGTGAAAATTTATTTTGATTGGTTTTGATGTAAATCTGATTCGGTAAAAATATTCGGATAAACTTTGCCTGATCCGGAAAAGGAGCAATCTCAAACTCTTCCAATTCCTGAATTCCGTTGCCGTTATAATCATTCCACGTATAAACACCTTGTCCAGTTGGAACTTCAATATAGGTAAATTCCTGTTGTGCTATAGTTCCTGAACTCGTTTCATAAACCGTTCCTATTTGCATAAACTGATTAAAAAATCGATCATTGTACAGGATTCTCGAATTTAATGAAGGTTCATTTTTTCGGGAAGGCTCTGTAAAATTTAAAGTTCGATAACTCGCATAAACCGCTAAATCTGTTTTTTTATTCTGAATTAATTTCGATTTCAAAACATACATTTTAGAATCATTTACATGTTGCAGCAAACCATTTTGCAAACTATCATTGCGACGTTGCAAGTAGCCCAATTCTACAAAAACTTTTGTGCTGTCGCCGCGGCCAACAAAAACGCCATATTCTGAAAATCTCTGGCTCAAGGCCGAAAACTGATTCGTAACTTTATCTTTTTCCTGATTATCTTCGATCTGAATACTTCCGCCAACCCAGTTTTTACCAAAATGATATTTGGTTTTAGTTAAATTCCGAATGAATTTTGAAGTCGAGTTTGTTGCATCCGTATTCAAAAAACTGCCCTGATTTTGAATCGTCCATTTATTCAATTTAAAAAAAGCATTTGCCGTATGTCTCGATCCCGAATAACTTTCGGTAAAATCTAATTTTTCAAATTGATACGTAAACAAACCAATATTCGAAGTTTCCTTTTTAGAAAATAAATCAAAATTCAATCCCGTAACCAACAAACTCTGATTGCCTAAAAGTGTCGTATTTAAATTCCAATCCCGATTAAATTCAATATTATACAAACGTTCTACAGATCTAAAATCTTTCTGAACAAATTGATAATTGGCAAAACCGTCTAAAGTCCAGTCTCTTGTAAAAAGACGTTTTTTAATATTCGTTTTAAAAGCAATTCCTTCATTATTAGAATCATCAATATTCGAAAATAAATTCAAGTCATTGTTGCTCATTGCGATTTCAAAATCGACCAGTGTTTTTTCATTAGGATTGTATTTTCCTAAAAATGTAGCAACCTGAATTTTCATTGGCGCAACCAATTTTACAATCGGTTCATAATTTCCCTGTAAAAAACCATTTACAGGAGCAACATATTCGTAAATACGCTCGACAGAATTATTGTTTTGAATAATATAATTTCCAAGATTATTACCAACAAGACTAAACTTTACATTATATAAAACATCAGTAGATACATTTGAATATTCATAAACTTCAACTGAATTAATAATCGTTTTTTTATACAAAATCTTGGTTTCGGCATAAGCATCTTCATAAGCAGAAGGCGCAACCATTAAATTTTGATCATCGCCCGCCTGACTTAAAATCTGAACCTGATCTTTAGAAAGATTTTGTTGTAAAGGCTGGTTTTTTAAATCATTTTCAGAATATATATAACCGCCAAAACTCCAGTTTTTATTCTCATGCGTTGCGCCCGCATACGTTACCATTCGGTTATAATTTCGTTCAGAATATTGATATTCAATATTAATACGCATTTCAGAAGTAATCGTAAAAAGCGATGTAAAAACAATTTCACCCGCATTATAATCAATTACATAATCGTTGTTTTCGCCACGTTTCAGCAAAACACCGTTTACATAAACGCGCTCAGAACCTGAAATAACCAAAACATACAATTCGCCATTTTGTCCTTTCAATTTATACGGACCCTGATTTCCTTCCTGACCCGTAAAAGTACTTTTGGCATATTGTCCTTTTACAAAAGCAACCGATGCAAAAACATTAGTTTTACTCTCTTCAGTATCAAAATCAACACTTGCCGAGAGACCTTGTACTTTTTTATTAAAATTTAGAAATTGCGTTTTCCGGTTTTCTAAAAAAACATCGCCTGCGCGGATGTTCCAGTCATCGCTAAAAAGTTCCATAAAAATATTATCGAACTGATCCAGTTTTTGCGAATAACCACCATCCTGCAACGGAATATTACTGTCCTGCAATGAAGCCCTTAAACTCACTTTGTCGGATATTTTTCCTGTAATCTGAAGATCTAAATTGGAGTTTAAAACCGTATTCTGATTATTTCCAATAGTGACGCCACGCGTAATGCTTCCGGAAGTATTTAAACCATCAAACGGAGTCACTTTTTTGGCATTGGCATTTTCGAGTTTGTATAATTTCTCTGTTCCAACATCGTTACTAACAACCTGGCTGTCATTATAAATTCCGTATTCCTTCGTTAGAAAATCAGGATATCTTAAATAGTTAACGATTAAAGTATCTGAAGCAAAGTTGAATTTTTCGTTTAAAAGCAAAGTTCCTTTTTGAAAATCGATTCGATAAAAAGTAGAATCAATAGGTTCTTTTTTTGAATTTAAAAGTTCAAAAAAGCTGGAATTAATGCTGAATTTTTCAAGATGAATCGTATCCCGCGTCGCAATTACTTTTTTGGTTTGATACGATGATTCCGTTTCCTGCGCCTGAAGACCAGAAAACCAAATAAGCACCGTTAAAAACAGTAATTTTTTCAACATAAGAATTGTAACTCTAAAAAGCCAAAAGTAGTATTTATAATTGGTAAAATTTGAGGCTTTTATTCGTTGATTTTATTGTCAATTAGGTTATTATTATATGATTTTGAAATAGTAGTAGCATCATAAATCAATCTTTTTTTTAGCTTTGTCTGCATCTAACGAACTTCAATTATGGATACCGGTAAAGAACTTTTATTCTTTTTTAGTGCTTTGGGCGCTTTCAACGGAATAATTCTGGGCGTGTATTTCTTTTTCTTTACCAAGAAAAAATACCTGACCAATTATTTCCTGGGCGCACTTTTGTTTGCATTAAGTATCCGAATCGGAAAATCGGTATTTGTATATTTTGATCCTGCTTTGCCTAAAATGTATTTGCAGTTTGGGCTTACCGCTTGTTTTTTTATAGGTCCGTGTTTATATTATTTTCTTAGATCTGCGGTTGAAGAAATTCAGGTAATGCCAAAATCATGGAAACTCATACTTTTATTCTGGGGAATTGTTATTGTAAGTGTGGGATTAGTATTTCCGTATGAAAATTATCCGGAATTGTGGACGCATTATTTTATAAAAGCAATTTATTTTCAATGGGCTGTTTATATTGTTTTTTCAGGTTTTGCAAGCAGACGAGTGCTGAAAAAAATCATAAGTAGAAAAGACAAAACAACGCCGGCCGAAATGTGGTTCGGAATGCTTTTTCTGGGAAATTTTCTATTATTTCTTTTTTATTTTCTTGCCATAATGGGTGCTTCCGGAGCAACATACATAAGCGGAGCAGTAGTTTTTTCTTTTATTTTATATCTGATTATTTCGATTCTTTTATACAGAAAAAAAACAGACGATTTGTTTTTATTAAATGCACAGAAAAATTCAGGTAAAAAAATAGAGGAAAATGAAGCTGTTATTTTATTCGGAAAACTGAAAAGTATAATGAACGAAAAGGGTTTATATAAAAATCCAAACTTGAGTTTACAGGATTTGGCTCAGGAAATTAATATATCAAGCCATCAATTATCGCAGTTTTTGAACAATAATCTTGGAAAGAATTTCACCAGTTTTGTCAACGAATTCAGGATAAATGAAGCGTGCAGAATCATAACATCAAACGATAAACTTACGTTAGAATCTATAGGTTATGATGTTGGTTTTAATTCTAAATCGACATTTTTTGTAGCCTTTAAAAAACATACGGGAACAACGCCATTAAATTATCAACTACAGGCTTTACAAACTTAGATTATGAATCTCGGGAAAGAAATTTTATTCTTTTTTGGTGCTTTGGGCGCATTCAACGGAATTATTCTGAGTATTTACTTTTTCTTTTTTACGAAGAAAAAATACCTCACGAATCTTTTTTTGGGTGCAATGTTACTGGCTTTGAGTGTACGAATTACCGTTACGGTTTTTGTTTATTTTAATAACGCATTGCCAAAAACATATCTTCAAATTGGGCTTTCCGCTTGTTTGTTAATTGGTCCGTTTTTGTATTTTTTTATAAAATCCGGAATTCAGGGAATCAATACTATTTCTAAAGCCTGGAAATGGAATCTGATTTTCTGGTTGATTACTATTTTGAGTATCGGTTTTTTGCTTCCTTATGAAAATTATCCTGTTTTATGGAATAACTATTTTGTTGAAGTCATCTTTCTTCAATGGTTTATGTATATCTTTTTATCAGGTTTTGAAAGTAGAACTTTGCTTCAAAAAATAGTAAACAAAAATGAAAAAGCCAGCGCTGCAGAAGTATGGTTTGGAGCTGTTTTTCTTGGCAACGCTATTGTTTTTATATTTTATTTTCTGGGATTAGCCCGAATTCCTTTCATTTCCTGCATTACCGGCGCCGTATCTTTTACCTTCATTTTATATTTAATTGTTTCTGTTCTTTTATACCGAAAAAAAACAGACGATTTATTTTTGTTGCATATTCAAAAAGGCAAAAAAATAGATGAAAGTGAAGCAGCAATTTTATCTGAAAAGCTTAAAAATATAATGAGCGGGAAAGAATTGTTTAAAAATCCAAACCTGTCTTTACAGGATTTGGCTCAGGAACTGAACATTTCGAACCATCAATTATCTCAGTTTTTAAATAATAATCTGGGTAAGAACTTTACAAGTTTTGTAAACGAATTTAGAATCAACGAAGCTTGTAAAATTATTACTTCAAATGGTAAACTTACGCTCGAATCTATAGGTTATGATGTTGGTTTTAATTCTAAATCGACATTTTTTGCTGCCTTTAAAAAACATACAGGAACGACACCTTTAAACTATCAATTGCAGATTTTACAGGCTTAAACAGAGTATTGATTTATAAATTCGTACTCCTGATTTCTCATTCCGTTACCTCATTTTGCGATTTACAACTGACTTTTGTCACAACCAAAAGTCTAATCTTAATCGTTAAAATTTATGAGATTCTTAATTTCAGTTTTCATTTTTATTTACTTGTTTTTATCGTCTGTCGCGATAAAAGCACAAACTACAAAAACAACTCCGGAGAAAGTTACAGATCAAAATAATGAGTTAAATGAAGTTGTCATCAAAAGACAAGCTTCATTAGTAAAATATTCGGCAAACGGAACAATAGATGTAAATGTTGCCAATACAGTACTTTCGACAAGCAGTTCTGTAAATGAATTATTAAGCAGAGTTCCGAATGTTGTCGTTGCCGAAGGACAAATTAGCGTTCTTGGAAAAGGTGAAGCGATAATTTATCTCAACGGAATATTGATTAATTATGAACGTTTTGCAGCGATTCCGGTTTCTCAAATTTTAAAGATTGAAGTTATTTCAAATCCTTCTTCAAAATATGATGCCGAAGGAAAAGCGGTTATCAATATTATCACTAAACCAAATATAGAAAACGGAATAATGGGAACGGCAAGTCAGCAAGTTACGGTTTCGAAATTTGCAGGAACAAGTACCAATACACTTCTTGATTTTAATTATACAAAAGGAAAATTTTCTTTTATAACCAATTACGGACTGCAATTAGGAAAAGGAAGAGAATTGTTATACACAACAAGAACGCGACCAAATCCTGATGAATTTGTGCGATCAGAATTGACAACGGATTGGAAAAGACAGTTTAATAATTATTCGAATTTCGGAATTGGTTTGCAATATACTTTTTCTCCAAAAAATTATATTTCATTAGCCTATAGCGGTAATATAGAAGATTTGGGCGGAGTAGTAGAAAGTAGAAATTCGATCACAAACAATACCGGGAAAAGTTTTTATGCAACTGATATTGCTAAAAATGACGTTTTGCTCAATCAGTTCATTAATCTAAATTATAATGCCATAACCGATAGCAAAGGTTCTTCGTTGTTTATAGGAACCCAATATTCAAATTACAACGGTACTGTAAATGATTTTATTAATGAAAATAGTGTTGTTGATGAAACTGATGGAGAAAGATATCTCAAAAATAAAGTTGGTAACACTATAAATATCATAAGCTTGCAAGCTGATTATTCAAGAAAAATTGGCGAAAACACAAAACTTGAAACCGGAGCTAAATTTAGTAATGCGACTATAAAATCGGGAACAGATTTTTTAATTGCCGATGCAAGCGATATGAATTTTGAGTTTGATGATGAACTTTCGAGTGATTTTAAATACGAAGAAAAAATTAGTGCCGCTTATTTTAATTACGGAAGTTCGATTGGCGAAAAGTTCAATTTTTCAGTTGGCGCCCGAGGCGAATTTACAAAGTATGATTTATATACAAGCGCAAACGGAATTCAGAAATTCGACAAAAGTTACGGCACTTTTTTCCCAAATATGCTCTTGAATATGGATTTTTCAGAAGATCTAAAAACGCATTT
Organism: Flavobacterium sp. LC2016-13; assembly: GCF_009707955.1. Classification (GTDB taxonomy): domain Bacteria; phylum Bacteroidota; class Bacteroidia; order Flavobacteriales; family Flavobacteriaceae; genus Flavobacterium. The sequence goes on from NZ_WMDQ01000007.1 coordinate 265,589, forward strand.
TTCATTTGTTTCCAGAATAACACGCCCAAGATATCAGGCACTAAATCCGTTTGTAGTATATCAGGATCCGTTTACGACTATAGAAGGAAATCCGAATTTACTGCCCGAAAAAGTATATGCTTTTGAAATAGGAGCAATGTATAAAAAGTTTGATTTTAAAGTGGGTTATACCCATAAAACAGACCCTATTTCTGCAGCTGCTTTAAGAGGTAATACACCAAATAGTTATATTTTGAGATCTTTAAATCTGGAAAAAGAACATACTTTTTTTACGTCGCTTTCAAAATCGTTTAATGTTAAATGGTGGAATTCTACCAATACGGTAAGTATGAATTTAACCAAATCGATTGATAATGCTTATTCTTATGCATTAGGCGCGGTAAAACCTCAAATATATTTGTATTCTAATAATACATTTACGATTCCCGATCTTTTCAAAATTCAATTGCTTGCGTGGTATTTGGGAGAAAAAAGTTATGGTTTACGACATGATAATAGCCGCTCAATTGTAACTTTAGGAATTGAAAGAAACTTTTTTAAAGATGCCTTAAAGCTGAATTTTACCGCGAATGATATCTTTCACGATTTTATGGTTTCAGGAGATTATGAAGTCGGACAAACCGAAATATATTATCATAGAACTTATACCACAAATTACTTTAAATTGATTGCGACGTATAATTTCGGTAATTCTAAAAAATCAAATTATAAGAAAACTGAAATTGAGCAAAGTGAGAATAATAGGGCGAGGTAGAAACAAAAAAGGTTTCACATATTGTGAAACCTTTTTAATATATTTTGAATTAAATAATTAACTTTTATAGTAAAATTAATTAAGTTCTTTAGTCACAATTTGCATTGTTTCGCGGCTTACTTGTTTTAGTAAAACCTCTTTATTTTCTTCAACCGTTTGAGCAGCATTTTCTGTAAAGTGACGAATCGTATATAAAGTTACATTTTCGCTATAATCAACTTTGAATTTTTTCGAAAGAATGGCATTCAATTCATTAAAGTTTTCAAATTTATCTTCTACACAAACAGAAAAACTAATTGCAGAGTTCTGAATCAGATTCACTTTTAGTTTAAATTCATGAAACAATCCAAAAATCTCACTAATATTTTCCTCCATAATAAAAGAGAAATCTATTGATGAAAGCGAAATCAACAACTGATTTCTTTTTACAATAAAACAAGGATATTGTGGTTCAAGATCAACACCTTTAGAAACACAAGTTCCTTTTAATAACGGGTTGATAAACGATTTTACGTATAACGGAATTTCTTTTTTCTGTAATGGCTGTAATGTTTTTGGGTGAATAACCGTTGCGCCGTAAAAAGCCAATTCGATAGCTTCACGATACGAAATTTGGTTTAGCAAACTCGCATTTTCAAAATAACGCGGATCTGCATTCATAACTCCCGGAACATCTTTCCAGATCGTTACACTTTCAGCATTTAAGCAATAAGCAAAAATTCCCGCCGTATAATCAGAACCTTCACGACCTAAAGTTGTAGTAAAATTATTTTCATCAGCGCCTAAAAATCCCTGCGTAATATTTAATGTTTTTCTCGGTACATTTTTACTAATAAGTTGTTGCGTTGTTTCCCAATCAACTTCAGCATCTCTGTAATTTGCATTCGTTTTGATGAAATTACGAACATCAAGCCATTGCGTTTTAATACCGCTGAAATTCATGAAATGACTCAAAATAGTAGTCGAAATCAATTCTCCAAAACTTACAATCTGATCGTAAACAAAATTATAATTTGGAGATTTATTATGTGCCAGAAAATATTCTAATTCTGAAAACTGCTCATTTACCGCAGTAAAAACAGCATGTTTTTCATCATCAAATAAATCTAATAATATTTGATTGTGGTATTTTTTAATTTCCTGTACAGATGAATTTAACTCTCCCGATTTATCAAAATAATTCTTGATCACAACCTCAAGAGCATTTGTGGTTTTTCCCATTGCCGAAACGACTAAAATCACATCTTCATAACCCACTTTTTGCAAAACGTCGTATACGTTTCTAATTCCTTCAGCATCTTTTACCGATGCACCACCAAATTTAAATACTCTCATTTTTAATTTTAGATTTTTAATTTTAGATTTCAAATTGAATGAAATCAAGTATTTCTTTATGTTTTTTTGCCACAGATTATAGAATTAAAATGATTTTATAATCTGTGTCGGACGAATATTTTTATAATTTTTCTAAAAACGCATTAATTCCCGCTTCATCCATCTGAACCACTTGCCATCCATCTAGGATTTTTGCTCCGGAGTTCTCGTAAAATTTAACTGCTGGTGTATTCCAGTCCAGAACATTCCATTCGACTCTTCGAACATTATCTCGTTTTCCCTGTTTCATTATTTCAGCATAAAGCGCAGATCCTAAACCTGTACCGCGCATTTTTTCTTTCACGATTAAATCTTCAAGATGAATTGTTTTTCCTTTCCAGGTAGAATAGCGGTAATAGTACAATGCAATTCCAACAATTTCCTTTTCAAGTTCAGCAACAAATACGTGAAACAAAGGTTTTTCGCCAAAACCATCACGTACTAAATCGTCAACTGTAATAACAACAGCTTCAGGTTCTTTTTCGAATATTGCCAACTCTTGTATTAATCCCAAAACGGCTTTCATGTCTTCAGGATTTCCTTTTCTAATATTCATATATATGATAGTTTTTTTAAAATTATATCTTGGCTCTTTTGTTTGCAATGTGTCTGTTTAACACAGAAGATTTAAAAAAAGACAATTTCCTATATTCTTATTATTAATCACTTATTAGCTAAATATGTATTTTTTTATACGGTATTTTCAGCTTTAATTAGCAAATATACAATAGTGGCAAACTAACGAAATAATTTTTAAACCATTCTCACAAAAAAAACGATATTTGTGACTTAAAATTAAAACTACAACGATATAGTAATGGAAGAACGCAATAAAACACTGGGAGAGTTTATTATTGAGAACCAAAAAGCATTTCAGTATTCGTCGGGAGAGCTTTCCCGAATTATCAACTCTATTCGTTTGGCAGCCAAGGTTGTCAATCATAAAGTAAACCAAGCCGGATTAGTGGATATTATTGGCGCTGCAGGCGAGCAAAATATTCAGGGAGAAGATCAGCAAAAATTAGATGTCTATGCAAACGAAGTATTTATCCAGACGTTAATAAACCGTGAGATTGTCTGTGGTATTGCTTCAGAAGAAAACGACGATTTTATTACAGTTCAGGGGAGCGACAACTGTCATAATAATAAGTACGTGATCTTAATGGATCCGCTTGACGGATCTTCAAACATTGATGTAAATGTTTCTGTAGGGACTATTTTTTCTGTTTTTAGAAGAATAACTCCAATAGGAACTCCGGTAACAAGCGAGGATTTTTTACAACCGGGAATCAATCAGGTGGCAGCAGGCTATGTAATTTACGGAACTTCGACAATGCTGGTTTATACAACGGGTTATGGCGTAAATGGTTTTACATTAAACCCCGCAATCGGAACGTTTTATCTTTCACATCCAAACATGAAATTTCCTAAAGACGGAAATATCTATTCAGTAAACGAAGGAAATTATGTTCATTTTCCGCAAGGAGTAAAAAATTATATCAAATATTGTCAGCGTGAAGAAGAAGACAGACCTTATACTTCAAGATACATTGGAAGTTTAGTGGCTGATTTTCATAGAAACATGATCAAAGGCGGAATTTATTTATATCCAACAAGTTCAAAAGCACCAAAAGGAAAACTACGTTTATTATATGAATGTAATCCAATGGCATTTCTTGCAGAACAAGCAGGAGGAAAAGCAACAGATGGTTTTGGTAGAATTATGGAAATCCAGCCAACAGAACTGCACGAAAGAGTTCCTTTTTTCTGCGGAAGTTATAATATGGTAGAAAAAGCGGAGGAATTTATGGCGGAGGCGCTTTAGGTTACAGTATTCAGTTTTTAGTGTTCAGGCTCAATTTAAAATAAATAGAAAACCCGACAGATTTTTAAACTTGTCGGGTTTGTATTTTTATATTATTATAAGTTTTTATCTTCAGTTTAAAAACTGAACACTAAATACTATTTATGCATATGTTGCATTTCGTAAACAAAAGTGTCTGCATCTACTTTTTTATCTACTAGTGATAATGCTTTTGCTATGATATAATTTACGTTGCTTGGTGTAAAACCCAAAGCAATTCCTAATTTTCTCAACATTACTTCTTGTTGGTCTTCCAAATGATGATCTACATGCACCATTCTAGTTAAATCGTATAAACGCTCTAAACGCTGAACGTGTAAATAAGGCGGGTTGATTGGATATTTTAAAGGATCGTTAAGAATTTCTTCGTATTCAGTCTCTGAAATTTCTAAACGTGAAGCTAATTTATCCAAGAAACTCTTTTCTTCAGGAAGTACTATTCCGTCTGCTAATGCTACACGAACAATTGCTGAAAAGTGACCTTTGTTTCTTTGTTTGAATTCGCTATCGAATAAATCTGAAAATGACATAATTATAGAGTTTTTTATCACGCAAATATAAATCTTATTTTAAATTATTAATTTTAATTTTCTCATAAAATTTAACTTATTTTTCTGCGTTGAATTAATGTCGGGCTTTATTTACTTTTCAAAATTAATCGTAAGTTTACAGCCCCTTAATCAATTAATACCATTTTACCTATGTCAGAATTTTGGATTTATTTTCAGATAGGATTAAAGCACGTTTTAGATATTCACGCTTATGATCACGTTCTTTTTTTAATCGCATTAACCGTTCCGTATACCTTTAAAGACTGGAAACGCATTTTACTTTTGGTTTCTGTTTTTACAGTTGGGCACACATTGGCCTTGTTGCTTTCGGTTTTTGGAATCGTTGCTGTAAAAGTAAGTCTTGTTGAGTTTTTAATTCCCATTACAATATTAATAACCGCCTTTTATCATCTTTTTACAGCAGGAAAAGCAGCTAAAAATGATGGATTGAATTTGATATTTTTTGTGACCTTGTTTTTTGGGATAATTCACGGACTTGGATTCTCTAATTATTTTAAAACAATTTTAGGAGGTACACCAACGTCAAAATTAGTACCTTTAGGGGAATTTGCATTAGGGATAGAAGCTGCGCAACTTGTTGTTGTTTTTGTAGTTTTGATATTGTCATATATAGTACAAACCGTATTTCGTTTTTCAAAACGCGATTGGGCACTTGTAATGTCGGCTTTTATTATTGGAGTTGTGGTTCCGATGATTATTGATAGCCCTATTTGGAACAGATAAAATTAAATGGAAGTAAAAAAATTAAATAAATACGATAAAGCGTATCTTCGAATTGCAAAAGAATGGAGTTTGCTATCGTATTGCAAACGTAAACAAGTGGGCGCCATTATCGTAAAAGACAGAATGATTATTTCTGACGGATACAACGGCACACCATCCGGATTTGAAAATTGCTGCGAAGACGAAGAAGGATTAACACGTTGGGATGTTTTGCATGCAGAAGCCAATGCAATACTAAAAGTAGCAAGATCAACACAATCCTGCGAAGGAGCAACATTGTACATTACGCTTTCGCCATGCAAGGAATGCAGTAAATTAATACATCAGTCCGGGATAAAAAGAGTAGTTTATCAGGATGGTTATCGTGACGACTCAGGAATTCAATTTTTAATAAAAGCAGGTATTGAAGTCGAGCATATTCCTGTTTTAGAAGAATAATGAAATTTAATTCAAAATATTTACCCATCGTTATAGGAGCAACTTTTGCTCTTGGCACCGTTCTCGGAAGCATTATGAATGCTCCTGCAGATGATCAGCTTTTGGCTAAAAACAGTTCGAAAACCAAACTAAATAAACTCATCGATTTTATCAATAATGAATATGTTGATAATGTCAATACAGATTCTATTGTAAATCTTACCGTAGATAATATCCTTTCAAAATTAGATCCGCATTCTGTTTATATTCCGCCAAGCGAACAAGCAGAAGTTGCCGAAAGCATGAAAGGAGATTTCGTGGGAATTGGAATCAATTTTTATATGTACCGAGATTCTGTGGCAATTATCAGACCTGTTGAAAATGGCCCTTCGGCGAAAGCAGGATTAAAATCTGGAGACCGAATTTTATTTGCCGGAAAAACGAAATTGTTTGGCCGAAAATTGCCTTCTGATAGTTTATTTTCGAAATTAAAAGGGATAAAAGGTTCTGAAATCGAGTTGACGGTTTTTAGAAAATCAGAACAAAAGAAGCTTAAGTTTAAAATTAAAAGAGATGTTATTCCGCTAAAAAGTGTTGATGCCTCTTTATTAATTGATAATAAAACCGGTTACATCAAAATAAACCGTTTTGCCGAAACAACTTTTAAAGAATTTAAAACAGGTTTAACAAGATTAAAACAAAACGGAATTCAATCATTAGTTGTCGACCTTCGCGATAATGGCGGTGGTTATATGGAAGAAGCTATAGCAATTGCCGATGAATTTCTAAAGGATAAACAACTGATTGTTTTTACGAAAAATAAAAACGGAACAACTGATAAAACCTACGCAACTAAAAGCGGCAGTTTTGAAACGGGAAAATTATACGTTTTAATTAATGAAAATAGTGCCTCAGCAAGTGAGATTTTAGCCGGAGCTATTCAGGATAATGATCGCGGAATTATTGTTGGGCGCCGTTCTTTTGGAAAAGGTTTGGTACAACGCGAAATGGATTTTAATGATGGTTCTGCTGTGAGACTTACAGTTGCAAGGTATTACACACCAACCGGAAGATCAATTCAAAAACCATATACAAAAGGCAACGAAGAATATTTTAAAGAATCTGAAGATCGCATTAAATCAGGTGAACTTTATGCGAAAGACAGTATAAAAGTAGCCGATTCTTTGAAATTTAAAACACCAAAAGGAAGAATCGTTTACGGTGGCGGCGGAATTGTTCCGGATATTTTTGTACCAATGGAAGCTGAACACGGAAATGAAAATGTTGGGTATTTGCTGCAAACCGGAATTGTTGGGCATTTTGTTTTTGAAGAATTAGATAAAAACAGAAATGCTTTTGCGGGACTTCATTTTAATGAATTTTTAGCCAAGATGAAAAATTCAGACGCTTACTTTAAAAAATTCAAAAATTATATTTTATTAACCGGTTTAGATTTAAAATTAGATCACACAAAAGCTTTGGTTAATAGATATATTACTGCAGAATTTGCCCGTCAGTTATATGGCGAATTGTATTATTATGATGTTATTCTTAAGGATGACGCTATGGTTAAAGCAGTTACAAATTCAAAGAAATAATAATAATTTTTTAAAATATAATGTAACTAATCTTGCGAAAAATAGAGCGAGATTTACATTCAAATAATACTATATATGAAAAATTTAAAAAGAATAAGTCTTCTTGCAATTTTGATGGCTTTTGTAATTTCCTGCGCAAGTATGAAAGATAATAATAATGCAGTTACAGGTAAAGTTGATTCGATCGAATCAGGAAAAGATGGTTATACGGCTAAAGTTACTACGGATGCTAAAGAAGTTTATTTTGCAACAGTCAGTATTGTAAATGTTGGCGGACCTGAAAATTACAAACAATTAAAAATTGGAGATGTAGTTTCGTTAAAAGGAGAAATCTGGAAAACGGATGATGAAAAACATATCAAAGTAACTCAGATTGTTTCGGTTAAATAAAAACCAAACAAAATAAAAATAAACCATATAAGTTATATAAGTTCATTTAATACTTAACGTATAGATTAGATGAACTTATATAACTTATATGGTTTAATAATTTTATCGAATACTGTCGTGAGAGTGAGTCTGTGTTCCGTTATTCCATAATGTTAGAATATCTGTGGCGACAGCGGCACCACTTCCGGCAGCGATAGCCAATTGACTTCTCCAGCCGGCTAAAGTTCCAACAACATAAATGCCGTCAGCTACTTTATGATCGTCGTTTTTAAGCTGAATACGTTGTTTTTCCGGTAATGCTTTTTTGTGAGGTTCAATATATTGTATCAAACCTTCGATATCAAAAGTATTGGCAGAACCAATTCCGACAACAATACTTTTAGTCTTGTATGAGTTTTTATTAGTTGTAACTGTAAATTCAGGATATTCTCCCTCAACTTTAATTACCTTCTCATTTGGAATCTGAGTTATGTGCGGATAAGTAATGGCTAAATCCTGCGTACTTTCTATTAGTAAATCAGATCCTAATTTACCTGGCGTTACACCATAAGCATTGTAGAAAATTGCCTCTTGTAAAGAAGAATTTTTTTGATGTGTAAAAACCCCGATTTTTTTATCGGCGACAAAAGCTTTGTTTTTAGCAGATCCTAATACGAGTGCACAAGACATGCCTGAAACGCCTCCGCCAATAATTAAAACGTCATACATATATTAACGACCGTTTGTTTTTTCTTCGATTCTTTTTGAAATTCTAAAGATCAAAAGAATTAAAACGGCACAAAATGAAGCTGCGATTCCAATAAAAGCAACTACACTGTCTCCTTGAAAAGGATTTTTGAAGTCTAGCAACGTAATATTAAAAATAATTAAAGCTAATGCTAGAAGCACTAAGATTGAAGTGAAAATTTTCATATGGCTGTTTGTTTGTCTAAAATAGTACTTTAAAGTTTTTCTGTGAAAAACACAGTGAAACGTTACAATTCAAATTTTATTGGGGGTAAATTTATAAAAATAAATTTTAGACGAACAAACCTTTAACATTAGCAGCAAATAATTTAACAGCAATTGCTAAAAGTATTACTCCAAATGTCTTGCGAACCACGCCAAGTCCGTTTTCTCCTAATAAATTTTCGATTTTTTTAGACGATTTCAAAACAATATAAACTAGAATAATATTAAGAAGAATAGCAATTATGATATTAATAGTATGAAATTGAGATCGAAGAGAAAGTAAAGTTGTCATTGTTCCTGCTCCGGCAATTAGCGGAAAAGCCAACGGAACAATAGATGCAGATCCCGGTTCTTCATCGCGATAAATTCTAATTCCTAAAATCATCTCCAAAGCCAGAAAAAATAATACAAAAGAACCCGCAACAGCAAACGAATGTACATCGATACCTATAAGGTTAAGCAAACCTTCTCCAACAAACAGAAAAACAATCATAATCATTCCGGCTACAATCGAAGCTTTCTCAGATTCGATATGTCCCACTTTAGCTCGTAAATTGACAATGATCGGAATTGATCCTACAATATCAATTACAGCAAAAAGTACCATTCCAACCGTGATAATTTCTTTAAAATCAATCTCTAACATGTTTTTTTAATTTATGGATTAAAAGATGTGCAAAAGTAGATAATAAAGTTAGGGCTTTTTTATAATATATAGGTCTCAGAGTATTTTTGTTATAAAAACACGTTTTTTGGTTTAAAATAATGATTTTTATAACAAACAATTGTTTTTACCACAGAGATTCGCAAAGTTCTTTTACAGAGTTGCACAAAGTTTTTAATCAGTTTTAGGAATGTTAGATCTCAAAGCTTTCTGAACTTAAAAAAAAACATACAATGAAGTTGAACTCTACGGATCTTTGCGAAAAAACTTTGTGTAACTCTGCGGTAAAATCTCGCTAATCTGTGTAGTAAAATTTAATCTCATTTCATCTGTTTTCTTTGACTATCTTTGCATTTTATAAATTTCAGTATTTTATTATCATGTTTCAATTAGGTAAAACCATTATTTCAGAGGATATTCTTGAAAAAGAATTTGTGTGCAACTTGTCAGCTTGTAAAGGAGCTTGCTGTGTTGATGGAGATGCCGGTGCGCCTTTGAGCGAAGCAGAGACTAAAATCATGGAAGAAATTTACCCAAAAGTAAAACCATTTTTACGTAAAGAAGGAATTGCTGCAATTGAAGCGCAAGGAACCTGGGTAAAAGGAACTGATGGCGATCTTGAAACGCCATTAATCGACGAGAAAGATTGTGCTTATGTTATTTTTGACGGAAAAACAGCTCTTTGTGGAATCGAACAAGCATACAATCAAGGAATAATAGATTGGAAAAAACCGGTTTCTTGTCATTTATATCCAATTCGTGTAAAAGATTTTACAGAGTTCGCTGCGGTTAATTATGACAAATGGGATATTTGTGATGACGCCTGTTCTTTAGGTAAGGAATTAGAAGTTCCGGTTTATAAATTTGTCAAAGAAGCCTTAATTCGTCGCTTTGGCGAAGACTGGTATTTGGAACTTGAAAAAGTTGCCGAAGAGCTAAAAAAATCATAAAAATTCGGTAGCCATTACTGTGGCTGGAAAGTGTAAAAAATCCACTTAAAAAAAATCAAAAACACACTCAAAAAAACTTTTAAAAACAATTCATTTTTTCTTGCTTTTGTTTTAAAAAGTGCCTATTTTATAGTAGTGTTATGGTATTAATGACAATATTAAATTGCTCATTTACAATAATTTAATTATTTTACAGAAAATATCCCTATTTTGCTGCGTTGTTAAAAACTACGTCAAATTGTGAATAAGTTTGGCTTTCATTTTTAGCGATAATTGACAATCTTTGTACTCCATTGAATGAGTAAAAATTCAATACAAAAATTAAACATAAAAGCCATGTCGCAAGTCGAACCAATTTTACAAGAAAACAAGAATCGTTTCGTTATTTTTCCTATCAAACATCATGATATTTGGGAATGGTATAAGAAGATGGAAGCTAGTTTTTGGACTGCTGAAGAAATCGATTTGCACCAAGACCTGACTGATTGGAATAATAAGTTAAGTGACGACGAAAGATATTTCATTAAACATATCTTAGCATTTTTTGCTGCGTCTGATGGAATCGTAAATGAAAACCTTGCTGAGAACTTTGTTAATGAAGTTCAATATGCTGAGGCAAAATTTTTCTATGGTTTTCAAATCATGATGGAAAATATTCATAGTGAAACTTATTCTCTATTAATTGATACCTATGTGAAAGATGAAGCAGAAAAAGCAGAATTATTTAATGCTTTGGAAGTTTTCCCTGCAATTGGTAAAAAAGCAGAATGGGCTTTAAAATGGATCGACTCTGATTCGTTTGCTGAAAGACTTATTGCTTTTGCTGCTGTTGAAGGAATTTTCTTTTCTGGTGCTTTTTGTTCTATTTATTGGTTGAAAAAACGTGGATTAATGCCAGGTTTAACTTTCTCTAACGAATTGATTTCGCGTGACGAAGGTGTACATTGTGATTTTGCAGTACACTTGCATAATCATCATTTAGTAAACAAAGTACCAAAAGACAGAATTAAAGAAATCATTGTTGATGCTTTAAATATTGAAAGAGAGTTTGTAACAGAATCTCTTCCGGTAAGTTTAATTGGAATGAATGCTACTTTAATGACGCAATACTTAGAATTTGTTGCCGATAGATTATTAGTAGAATTAGGTTGCGATCGTGTTTATGGATCAGCGAATCCGTTTGATTTCATGGATATGATTTCTCTTCAGGGAAAAACTAATTTCTTTGAAAAACGTGTTGCCGAGTATCAAAAATCTGGTGTAATGAACACAGACAGTGATGCTCAGAAAATTTCATTTGATGCAGATTTTTAGACAACAACATACTTAGTGTTTTACCCCAAATAAACACTAAAAAAAGATTAAGATTTTACAATAAAACATTTTACGAATCTCTTTTCCCAAATCGTAGATTCAATAATTTTTGACACATTTTCGATCTGATTTCAGATTTGAACAGGGTAGCTATTGAGAATGCTGTAATTCTCAAAAAATAATTTAAAAACACACAATGTTTAAGTACTGGAATTCGTTTTCTAGAGACTTTCATTTTTTCAATAACTTAAAAAAGTAAGCTTATGTATGTAGTAAAAAGAGATGGCCACAAAGAGCCGGTAATGTTTGATAAGATTACAGAAAGAATCAAAAAATTGTGTTACGGGCTTAATGAGCTTGTAGATCCTGTTAAGGTAGCGATGAGAGTTATCGAAGGATTGTATGATGGGGTTTCAACTTCTGAACTTGATAATCTTGCAGCAGAAACGGCGGCATCTATGACTATTGCACATCCAGATTATGCGCAATTGGCAGCTCGTGTGGCGATTTCAAACCTACATTCAAATACTAAAAAGTCGTTTTCAGAAACGATGAAAGATATGTACAATTACGTAAATCCAAGAAACGGGCAAGATGCACCATTGCTTTCGGATGAAGTATTTAAAGTAATTCAGGAAAACTCAGCTTTCCTTGATTCTCATATCATTTATACAAGAGATTTCAATTATGATTACTTTGGTTTCAAAACTTTAGAGCGTTCATATTTGTTGAAAATAAACGGAAAAATCGTAGAAAGACCACAACATATGTTGATGCGTGTTTCAGTTGGTATTCACTTAGATGATTTAAAATCAGTTATTGAAACTTACGACTTAATGTCTAAAAAGTTCTTTACGCATGCAACACCAACGTTGTTCAATGCCGGAACTCCAAAACCACAAATGTCTTCTTGTTTCCTTTTGGCAATGCAGGATGATAGTATTGATGGTATTTACGATACATTAAAACAAACGGCTAAAATTTCGCAATCAGCGGGAGGAATTGGTCTTTCTATTCATAACGTTCGTGCGACAGGATCTTATATTCGTGGTACAAACGGAACTTCAAACGGAATTGTTCCGATGTTGAGAGTATTCAACGATACCGCTCGTTATGTAGATCAAGGAGGCGGAAAACGTAAAGGAAGTTTTGCGATTTATATCGAAACATGGCATGCTGATATCTTCGAATTTTTGGATTTAAAGAAAAATACAGGAAAAGAAGAAATGCGTGCGCGTGATTTATTTTTCGCTATGTGGACATCTGATTTATTCATGAAACGTGTACAGGAAGATGCATCTTGGACTTTAATGTGTCCAAACGAATGTCCTGGATTATACGATGTTTACGGAGAAGAATTCGAAACAATGTATTTGGATTATGAATTTAGAGGAAAAGGTAGAAAAACGATTCGTGCACGTGAATTATGGGAGAAAATCCTTGAATCACAAATCGAAACAGGAACGCCTTATATGTTGTATAAAGATGCAGCAAACCGTAAATCGAACCACAAGAATTTAGGAACAATTCGTTCATCTAACTTGTGTACAGAGATTATGGAGTACACATCTAAAGATGAAATTGCAGTTTGTAACTTAGCTTCTATTTCATTGCCAATGTTTATTGAAAACGGACAATTTGATCACCAGGCACTTTACAATGTTACAAAACGTGTAACGCGTAACCTGAATAAAGTAATCGACAGAAACTACTATCCTGTAAAAGAAGCTGAAAATTCTAACTTACGTCACCGTCCGGTTGGGTTAGGTGTACAAGGTTTGGCTGATGCTTTTATCATGTTGCGTATGCCTTTTACAAGTGATGAGGCTAAAACATTAAATCAGGAAATTTTCGAAACTTTATACTTTGCAGCCGTAACCGCTTCTATGGAAATGGCACAAGAAGAAGGACCATATTCTACATTTGAAGGTTCTCCGATGTCAAAAGGAGAATTCCAATACAATATGTGGGGAATGAAAGATGAAGAATTATCTGGTCGTTGGGACTGGGCTTCATTAAGAAAAGAAGTAATGGAACATGGAGTTCGTAACTCATTATTAGTTGCGCCAATGCCAACAGCTTCTACTTCTCAAATTTTAGGAAATAACGAAGCTTTCGAACCATATACATCAAACATTTACACACGTCGTGTATTGTCTGGAGAATTTATCGTAGTAAACAAACATTTACTAGAAGACCTAGTAAAATTAGGTTTATGGAACGAAGATTTGAAACAAGAAATTATGCGTCATAACGGATCAGTTCAAAATATTGATATTATCCCGCAAGACCTTAAAGAACTATATAAAACAGTTTGGGAAATGTCGATGAAAGATATTATCGATATGTCTCGTCAAAGAGGTTATTTCATTGACCAATCACAATCATTGAATTTGTTCATGCAAGATGCAAACTATTCTAAACTAACGTCAATGCACTTCTATGCTTGGCAATCAGGTTTAAAAACAGGAATGTATTACTTAAGAACAAAATCAGCAGTAGATGCGATTAAATTCACCTTAAACAACGACAAAAAAGAAGAAGTTCCAACTTTGGTTGCAGAAACAGAATCTATTAGCGTTGAAGATTATAAAGCAATGCTTTTAAAAGCACAAGCCGCAGATCCTGAGGATTGTGAAATGTGTGGTTCTTAATTTTTTTTAGAAGAAAGAAAATAGAATAAAGAGAAAAGATTATTCTTAATTAATAGAAAGCAGTTATTGTAATGATAGCTGCTTTTTTTAATATAATAAATGTTTTATGGCAAAAATAATCATGGAAAGTTGGAGATATGGATTGCAAAAAGTATCCTTGACTAAATTGCAATATGAAAAACTTGGTTTGTCTTTGCTTGAATCTAAAACTAATACAGATATGCTTTTAGAAGATCAGATAATAATTTTAGAAATTGAAGATGAAAATGTGGCTCGAGAGTTTTTGGAAGAAGCAGATAGATATGGCGTAAATTGTAGAATTATAGAATAAAAAATGGATCTGAATAAATTTATAAGCGGAGATATAAGCGAATATTATAATCTCGCAATTAGATATTTTAATAATATAAGTATCAAAGATTATGAATATGATGAATTCAATACGATTGTTCCAAAATCTATTTCGATGTTAATCGATCATAATTTCATTCCTACTCCCTGCGTGGAAGTTAAATTGGTATTTCTTCAAGATCAAAAAGAAGTTGGAGCTTATTTTTTATATATAGATGAGCAAAAAGAATTTATTGATGAGTTTCTTATAATTGATTAAAATACTTTATTCATCTTTTCTAAAACGACAATATCCCTAAAAAATCCCCGTTTAAATTATTACAAAGACTTTTCAAAACTTAGAGCCTTAGCAACTAAGGACCTCAGAACCTTTCCTCCAATTAAACCTTTCCAAAAAAACAAAGTCTTATTTCTAAACAAATTCCTGCGTTATGAAAAAAAGCAATCTTTGGTCGTTACGATTGGGTTTTTCCGGAAAAGAATCTGATAAAATTGAAAAATTAGGATTAGAAAAATTTCTAAAGCATTCCTATCAATCAAAATTTGAGAAGCAACTTCCTGCTTTTTTAGAAGACGATCCAAAAACTATTATTGAACTCAAAGAACTAAAGGAATCTATAAAAACAGCAGATTCAGAAGCGAAAAAGAAACTTCTTAAAAGAGAAATTTATTCTGCAGTTGAATTCAAAAAATGGTGGATTGCCAAAATGCGGAATGACGAATTTCCGTTACGCGAAAACATGGTGTGTTTCTGGCACAATCATTTCGTTTCGACTTCCCAAAAAGTAAAAGTCAATTATTGGATTTACCAGCATAATATGATTTTGCGTGAACATGCTTTCGGAAACTTCAAAGAGCTGACCAAACAGGTTTTGAAATCGAATGCAATGGTGAAATATCTGGATAATGGTGATAATAAAAAAGGAAAAATCAACGAGAATTTAAGCCGTGAATTATTAGAATTATTCACCATCGGAATTGGAAATTATACCGAAAGCGATATCAAAGAAGGCGCAAAAGCTTTAGCCGGATTAAATGTTGGAGACGATGGTGCGATTTACAGACGATTTGGCGAAGATAACAGCGATAAAACCTACTTTGGAAAAACCGGAAACTGGAAAGCAGATGATTTGGTTGATATTATTTTCGAACAGAAGAACATTCCATATTTAATTACCAGAAAAATCCTGAAATGGTTTGTTTATGATAATCCACCCGAAGATTTGGTGGTTTATTATGGAGATTATTTCAGAAAAGTAAAGTTTGAAATGGAACCATTGTTAACCAAAATTTTTACTGAAGAATATGCTAAAGACACATCAGGAACTAAAATCAAAGATCCGTTAGTATATATTTTACAGCTTATTGATGAATTGCAAATTGTGACTGTTGATAATGCCATGATTCTATATTTTCTGAAACAGCAAGGAATGGATTTATACAATCAAATAAATGTGAAAGGTTGGGATGGTGGAAATTCCTGGCTGACTTCTCAGATTTACTTACAGCGCAATAATACTTCAGATTTGCTTTGCAGCGGAAGAAGTATTACAAAGAAAGTAATCAATAATATGACTGGTGATACTGAAAAGCCAAAATCAGAATTTGAGAAAATCGAAGTAAAAATAGATTTTGATTCAGACGGGAATAATAAAACCATAATTAGCGATTTGTCCAATACTTTATTATTCAAAGTAAATGATTCGATCCAGAAAGACATGGAAAACTTGCTTAAATATGATTTTGACCCGAAAGATTCTCACGCCAATTTTGCCGTAATAAGACTCTTTAATTATATTACAAAACTGCCCGAATATCAATTAATTTAGAAAGCTACAACTATGAACAGAAGAAATTTTCTAACCTTAACAGGAACTTTTACAGGCGGATTGCTTGTGCTTCCTGATTTTTTACATGCCTTTGGCTCACAAAATAATTTGGTAACAGGCGAACAATGTATTGTATTTGTTCAGCTAAATGGCGGTAATGACGGATTGAATACTTTTATTCCGTATGAAGATCCGTTATATTATGACTTGAGAACAAAAATTGCTCTGAATAAAGATGTAGTTGTCGGAAAAAATAAAGGAATGGCTTTTCATCCTTCTTTAAAAGATTTTGCTCAAATGCAGCAAAATGGAGATTTAACTGTAATTCAAAATGTTGGATATCCGGAACCAATTCGGTCGCATTTTCGAAGTCAGGAAATTTGGCAAACCGCAACAGACTCAAATAAATATATAAACGAAGGCTGGTTAGGGCGTTATTTAGATTTGCAATGCAATGGACATCAGGCAACGGCAGGAATAAATTTGGATTCGATTGATAATTTGGCGTTAAAAGGATTAGAACCAAATTCAATAACCGTAAAAGATCCAAACCGATTTAAAATAAAATCGGAGAGAGAAGAAAATGTAAAGCTCTCTGATAATCCACAATTAGATTTTGTTCGAAAAATCGCTAATTCTGTTACAGAAGGATCAGATGAAATTCAGAAAGCTTTGACGAAATCAAAATCAGAAATTAGTTATCCAAAAACCGAACTATCCAAAAATCTGGAATGGATTGGCCGATTGATAAAAGGAAATCTGAATTCGAAAGTATACTATACTTCACTCGGAGGATTTGATACACACGATAATCAACTTGCGATTCATGAAAGAAAATTGACTGATTTAAATGATGCACTATTTAGCTTTTATCAGGATTTAAAGCAAGCGCAATTACTTCAAAATGTTACTATTGTTGTGTTTTCTGAATTTGGAAGACGAGTAAAAGACAACGGAAACGGAACGGATCACGGAACAGCTGCGCCCATGTTTGTTATTGGAGGAAATAACAAAGGAACAATTTTGGGCAATAATCCAAATTTATCAGATTTAGATAATGGCGATTTAAAATATGAAATAGATTTTAGAAGCGTGTATGCATCATTATTACAGCAAAAAATGAATTTCGATTATTCTAAAATAGGAATTAAGAATAAGCCGGTTTCTGGGTTGTTTTAAATAGTTTGCCACGAATTTCACCAATTTGTAGATGTTAATAACGAACTTGAGAATCGAATTTTTGAATTCATAATAATTTGTGCTAATTCGTGAAATTCGTGGCAGAAAAATAAAAAATCTCAATTCCAAAAACGTCAGGATAGCAACTAAGTAACTTAGAACCTTTTCTGAAAAACAAATTTTAAGCTACATTTTTTATAATATCATACAAAACTGAGGGAATTTGTTAAGAAATCCCTTTTTGTTTCATAAAATGCAATATTTTTTTTGGTGAGGTGAAAATAATTTATACATTCGCAGAGAATTTATTGAAAAACACAAAACAAAATGTCTAATAACCGTTTTTATTTTAGCAACTCTTTTTATTTCTTCTTTAGTAGAAGTGAGGATTGTGCTATGGTTATTTGAGAAAATTAAAAAGACAAATAAAACTAATATACAATCCTGATGAAAATCAGGATTTTTTTTTGAATATATGACAACTAAAATTGCAATACAAGGTATAAAAGGTTCTTTTCATCATCAGGTAGTGAAAGAGTATTTCTCTGAAAATGTGGAAATTGATGAATGTTTGTCTTTTGAAGAATTAATTGACAGCCTGCTTTCAGGAAAAACAGATCAGGCAGTTATGGCAATTGAAAATTCGATTGCAGGACCAATTATTCCGAATTATGCTTTGATTGACAAAAATAATTTACACATAATTGGAGAGCATTATTTGAATATTAGTCAAAATTTAATGACGTTGAAAGGTCAGAAAATTGAAGATATAAAAGAAGTTCACTCACACCCAATGGCAATTTTACAATGTATGGATTTCTTAAAACAATATCCGAACATTAAGTTGGTTGAAGACAAAGATACCGCTGAAACTGCAAGAAGAATTCAGGAAAAACAATTAACCGGAATTGCGGCAATTGCAAGCAAAACGGCTTCTGAAATGTATGATCTTGATATTATTGCACCGGAAATTCAAACGATCAAAAATAATATGACTCGTTTTGTGATTATCAAAAAGCAAAATTCATTTTTGCCTGAAAGTGAAATCAACAGAGCATCAATCAAATTTGAATTAGATCACAAAAGAGGAAGCTTAGCAGCGGTTTTGAATGTGATGAGTGATTGTAAATTGAATTTAACAAAGATTCAATCGCTTCCAAAAATTGAAACACCCTGGAAGTATTCATTTTTCGTAGATGTAACATTCGAAAAATATGAAGATTTTGCAAAAGCTAAATCGTTATTAAATATAATGGCAGAGTATTTCAAAGTATTAGGAGAATATAAAAACACAAAACCACTTAGTGAGTCATAAAGTTGGAAAGTCGAAAGTCTTAAAGTCCAAAAAAGCAGAAAGCAAATTAAAAAGTTTAAAAGAGTCTAAAGCCTAAAGCTTACGGCCTAAAACAATAAAAAAAATGATTACAACAGCAAAAAGATTAGATACAGTTGAAGAGTACTACTTCTCATCAAAATTGAGAGAAGTTCGTCAGCTGCAGTCTGAAGGAAAATCGATCATCAATATGGGAATCGGAAGCCCTGATTTGAGTCCGTCAAAAGCAGTAATTGAAGCGGTTGCCGCAGCAATTCAAGACGAAAACGGGCATGGTTATCAAAGCTATCAGGGATTACCGGAATTGAGAAAAGGGATGGCAGATTTTTATCAGAATCAGTTTGGTGTTGAGTTGAATCCGAATAATGAGATTTTACCTTTAATGGGTTCAAAAGAAGGAATTATGCACATTTCGTTAGCCTTTTTGAATGAAGGTGATCACGTCTTGATTCCGAATCCGGGTTATCCAACGTATACTTCGGTAACCAATTTGGTTGGAGCAGTTCCGGTTTATTATGATTTAAAAGAAGCAAATGCCTGGGAACCGGATTTTGAAGCTCTTGAAAAATTAGAGCTGGAGAAAGTAAAAATTATGTGGCTGGGATATCCTCACATGCCAACAGGAGCGAGAGGAAGTTTAGCGTTATTTGAAAAATTGGTTGCTTTTGCTAAAAAACACAATATATTATTGATCAACGACAATCCGTATAGTTTTGTTTTGAATGATAATCCGATGAGTTTATTGCAGGTTGAAGGCGCAAAAGATGTGGCTTTAGAATTGAATTCATTAAGTAAAACGTTCAATATGGCCGGCTGGAGAGTAGGAATGGTTTTAGGAAATCCTGAAATTATCGACGCAGTCCTAAAAGTAAAAAGCAATATGGACAGCGGAATGTTCTACGGAATTCAGAAAGGTGCAATCGCTGCTTTAAATTGTGATAAATCATGGTTCGAAGATCAAAACAAAATTTACAGACGCCGTAGAGAATTAACAGAAAAACTGGCAGAAAAATTAGGCTGCAAAGTTTATAAAGAAGGAGTTGGGCTTTTTGTCTGGGCAAAACTTCCGGAAGGAATCGAATCTGCAGAGAAGTTCATTGACGAAATATTATACGAGAAACATATTTTCATAACGCCGGGAACAATCTTCGGAAGTAATGGTGAAGGTTATATCAGATTCTCATTGTGTGTAAAAGAGGAAAAAGTACAAGAAGCGATAGATAGATTTTAAGTATTAAGATTTTAGAAGCAAGACATTAGATTTTAGAATGTAGATTTTGAAGATTCTCAGGCTGAGCGAAGTCGAAGCCCATCGCAGTTAGAATTTGGAATTTTAAAAATTGAAGTTTGAAACCTTTGCTTCAAATAAAAAAGAATATGAAAGTATACGTAATAGGAATAGGATTAATAGGTGGTTCGATGGTGTTAGACATCAAAGAAAAACATCCGAACGCAACTGTTTTTGGAATTGACAATAACGAAAAGCATTTGCAGGAAGCAATTGATTTAGGTGTTGTCGATCATGCAGGAAGTTTTGAAGATTTAGCTGAAGCCGATTTTGTAATTGTTTCGGTTCCGGTGGATGTTGCACTAACAGTTTTGCCTAAAGTTCTTGATTTGGTTGGAGACAAAACAATTGTTTTTGAAGTAGGGTCGACGAAAAAACCAATTTGCGAAGCGGTGGCAAGTCATCCAAAAAGAAGAAACTTTATCGCAACGCATCCAATTGCAGGAACGGAGTTTTCAGGACCTTCAGCAGCGATAAAAGGATTGTTTCAGGGAAAAACGAATATTATTTGTGAGGTGGAAAAAACCACTTTTAAATTGCAGGAAAAGGCGTTAAAGCTTTTCGCAGAAATAGGAATGAGGATTCGATATATGGACCCGATTTCGCACGACAAACACATTGCTTACGTTTCGCATTTGTCGCACATAAGTTCATTTATGCTAGGTAAAACGGTAATGAATAAAGAAAAAGACGAACAGGATATTTTTGATATGGCGGGAAGTGGATTTGAAAGTACAGTTCGTTTGGCAAAAAGTTCGCCGGCAATGTGGACACCAATTTTTAAGCAGAACAAAGAACATGTTATTGAAACATTAGAAGAATATATTTCAAACCTGAGTCGGTTTAGAGATTTGTTAAAAGAAGAAGATTACAATGCCATTTTTGAAGAAATGGAAAGCACAAATAAAATAAAAGAAATACTAAACGGATTAACAACAACTAAAAAGTAAATTAGAATTAAGATGGAAAATAAGAAAGAAATGAGAAAGTGGTTAGAAGATTTCAATTTAAATCACCCACTTGTGATAGCTGGACCATGTAGTGCAGAAACAGAAGATCAAGTATTGAAAATTGCTCACGAATTGAAAGATTCAAAAGTTAGTGTATTCAGAGCTGGAATCTGGAAACCAAGAACGCGTCCGGGAGGATTTGAAGGTGTTGGAGAAATTGGATTAAAATGGTTGCAAAAAGCTAAAAAAGAAACTGGTTTATTAATGGGAACTGAAGTTGCAACTGCGGCTCACTGTAAACTAGCTTTAGAACATGATATCGACGTTTTATGGGTTGGTGCACGTACAACTGCAAACCCTTTTGCTGTTCAGGAAATTGCTGATACTTTAAAAGGAACTGATAAAATCGTTTTGGTTAAAAACCCTGTAAACCCGGATTTAGCTTTATGGTTAGGTGGTGTTGAGCGTTTACACATGGCTGGAATCGAGAAATTAGGAGTTATTCACAGAGGTTTTTCTACTTACGAGAAAACTAAATACAGAAACATTCCAGAATGGCAAATTGCTATCGAATTACAAAATAAATTCCCTGATTTACCATTAATCATCGATCCATCTCACATTACCGGAGATCGTAAAATGATTTTTGAAGTAACGCAAGAGGCTTTAGATTTGAACTACGATGGTATGATTATCGAAACGCACTACGATCCGGACAACGCTTGGTCTGATGCTGCTCAACAAGTTACTCCAGACGCTTTGAAACAAATCATTAAAGATTTGACGATTAGAAAAACAGATGATACTACAGATGAGTACAGTTCAAAAATGACAAAACTAAGAGCTAACATCGATGTTCTTGATGCTAACTTATTAGAATTGTTAGGAAAACGTATGAAAGTGGCTGACGAAATTGGTCAGGTGAAAAAAGATGCAAACGTTGCGATTCTACAAAACAATCGTTGGAATGAAATCTTAGGGAAAATGATTCTTGAAGGTGAGAAAAAAGGTCTTACTGAAGAGTTTGTTTTAAGAATGTTTAAAGCAATTCACCAGGAAAGTATTGGTCACCAAGAGAAAATTTTCAACGCATAATTGAATTTTAAACCATATAAGTTATATAAGTGGTATAAGTTTTATTTGATTTTTACAAATGCATAACTTAAGTTTTCTTATATCACTTATATGGTGAAATTTTTTAAATCTCCACTGCTACAAGGCTTTGGAGATTTTTTTTGAAATTAATTCAACTTGTTCCCAACCTTTTTATGTTTTTTGTGCTCTATATCAATATACAACCTTAACTTTCGTGTTATGAAATCAAAAACCGATGTTTCTATGCCAAAAATCTTTCAGGTCAACTTGAAATTTTTATTTTACGTTTTATTGTTTTTAGGAGCAAAAACCTTTGCACAAAGTCCGGAATTAAATATTAAAGGAGACGATGCTGAAAAAGTCAGAATGAGTCAGCTTATTGTTAGTGTAAAAGTAGTGGGCAATATTGCTTACACCACTGCCGAAATGCATTTCTTTAATTCAGGTACTCGCCAGATGGAAGCAGAACTTATTTTTCCGTTACCGGAAAATGTTTCGGTTTCGAGATATGCAATTGATATAAACGGAAAAATGCGAGAAGCTGTTCCTGTAAATAAAAATAAAGGGAAACAGGTTTTTGAAGCTGTAGAACATCGTCGTGTCGATCCGGGATTATTGGAGAAAGTAGATGGAAATAATTTCAGAACCAGGATTTATCCTTTAATGCCAAACGGAGAACGAATTGTAATTATTGGTTACGAAGAAGAACTTATGGCTTCTGATAAAAACAATCTTGCGTATCAATTGGTGAGTCGTTTTCCGAAAAAACTCGATAAGTTTTCAGTGAAGATTTCTGTTGTTGGAGTTTCAACTTCTCCAAAAATTACCGAAAAATCATCTAGAATTTCTTTCTCAAAATGGAACCAGTCTTTTGAAGCTTCTTTCGAAAAAGAAAATTATCAGCCGGATGAAAAATTAGTTTTTGAAGTTCCGATACAAAATAATGTACCAAGTGTTTTGACTCAGGATGCAGGTGGTCAGTATTATTTTTATGGAAATGTTTTTATTGAAGGCAATACTAAATCGAGAAAAATCCCTTCTTCAATTGGTTTAATCTGGGATAATTCTTTGAGCTGTCAAACGCGTGACCTTAAAAAAGAATTAGATTTGTTAGAAGCTTATTTTCAAAAGATAAAAAATACAAAAGTGACTTTGTACTTTTTAAATTACACTTTTGAAAAGCAAAAAGAGTTTGTTATTTCTAATGGAAATTGGAGTGACTTAAAAGCGGTTTTAGAAAACACAAAATACGATGGAGGAACACGTTATTCGCAGTTAAATTTTGCAAATCACGATCAGTATTTGTTTTCTACAGACGGATTATCATCATTGAGTGAAAATTCATTTCCAAAAACTAAAAAAGCTGTGTTTACCATTTCGTCTTCTGTGTCGGCTGACTTTGCTTTTTTAAATTATTCATCTTCACAAACGGGAGGGAATTTCATCAATCTAAATCAATTGAGCACCGAAAATGCTTTGGATAAATTGATTAATACAAACCTGAAATTTTTAGGAATAAAAGAAAATCTTTTAATTACTGATTTGTTTCCGATGGAAGGAACTTCGGTTTCAGGAAATTTTAGTTTTTCAGGAATATCATTAAATCCGAAAAATGAAATTACGTTGTTGTTTGGTAACGGAGATGATGCTGTTTTGGAAAGAAAAATAACTTTTGATGCTGCAAATCAAAATGCAAGTGAAGTTAATATTGAAAAACTTTGGGCGCAGAAAAAAATCGCAAATCTTGAATTGCAATATGACAAAAACGCGGAAGAAATTGAAACTGTAGGAAAGAAATACGGAATTATTACCAAAAATACTTCCTTAATTGTTCTGGAGAATCTTCAGGATTATATCATGTATGATATTATTCCTCCTGCAGAATTACGCGCAGAATTTGACAGAATTAAAAAACAGGAACAAGACAGTCGTCTGGCAAAACAAAATAGTAACTGGGAAAATGTAGAGGGTTATTTTACAGCATTAAATTATTGGTGGAAACTTGATACAAAATATGTAGCGCCAAAAGTTTTGCCAAAGTCAAAGAAAAAGAGAGGTTCGGGAACAATAAATGGTGATCCTGATGCTGTTTTGACAGTTGATGAGCCTATTGGAGCAGGACCAGCAAGTGAAGTAATAGAAGAAGATAATGCCGTATATAATACAGCAGCCATATCTGCAATGAAATTGGAGACTGTAGAAAATCAAGGCAAAAAAGAGAAATCGTATCGACCTGCAAAAAATATTGCTCCAGGATTAACCAATACTATAAAGCAACCTGTTGTTAAACGAGAAGAAATCAAAACGGAACAAGAAGACGATTATAGTACAGCTATTGTGAGAGGGTATTTGTCTGATAGTAAAAACAAGGAACTTTTAATAATTGTTGATGGACAAATTTTTGATGGAACACTCGAAGATGTAGTAAATGCAAATATGCTTTCGGTTGACAAAATTACAGATTCTTCTGTTACCTCTATTTATGGCAGTGGAGCTGCAAATGGAGTAATTAGTATCACGACAAAAAATCCGAATAAGTTCAAAGTATGGAATCCAGACAGATTGTACTTAAAGGCACTAGCATTGGCACCAAAAGAAAAACAATACGATTTGTATTTAGAATTAAGAAAAGCACAGGAAAGAAACCCGAGTTTTTATTTTGATGTTGCGCACTTTTTCTACAATCAGGGCGATGTGAAAAAAGCATTGCAGATTATCAGTAATATTGCCGATTTAGGATTAGAAAATCATCAGCTTTACAAAACATTGACTTATACTTTACGTCAATGGCAGGATTTTGATGATGCTGTATTTACAGCAAAACAAGTCGTAAAATGGAGATCGCATGAGCCACAGAGTTTACGCGATTATGCATTGACTCTCGAAGATGCTGGAAAATATCAGGAATCTTTTGATGAACTGATTAAAGCGCTGGAAGTTAATTATTATGGCGAAATGCGCGACCATTATGAGGGAGTTGAAGATATTATTCTAATGGATTTGAATCGAATGATTATAGAACATTCAGGATTGAAAACCGAAAAATTAGACAAAAAATATCTTGACAAAATGCCGGTCGATATTAGAATAATCATGAACTGGAACCAGATGGATGTAGATTTAGATCTTCATATCATTGAACCAAATGGAGAAGAATGTTATTACGGACATAAAGATACACAAGCAGGTGCAAGATTTTCAAAAGATTTCACACGAGGTTATGGTCCTGAACAATATTTAATTCGAAATGCAATCAAAGGGAAATATAAAATTAAGACCAATTATTTTGGTGAAACTCAACTTACAGAAAATGGCCCAGCTACAATTATGGTTGAAATTTATATAACTAAGGAAGGAAAAACGTCTAAAACTTTAAAAACAATTCAGTTAGGAAAAATCAAAGAAAATGATATTTTAGGCGAAATTATTTGGTAAACAAATCAAATTTAGAGTCTGTTTTTTAATTTTAAAAGGCGAAGTTGCGTTGTTAAATTCTAAAAACGTAATTTTGCCTTTTAAAATTAATAAGGATTTCAGTTAATCTTCAATCAAAAATCTGAAATCTGAAATCAACAATTTGAATGACAGGACTCGTATATAAATCTACAGGAAGTTGGTACACCGTAAAATCTGAAAAAGGTGATTTTATAGAATGCCGTATGAAAGGGAAGTTTAGGATGAAAGGTATAAAAAGTACCAATCCTATTGCTGTAGGTGATATTGTCGATTATGAACTCGAAGAAACCTCTGATGCCTTAACCGGAACGATTCATAATATTCACGAAAGAAAAAATTATATCGTTCGTAAATCGGTAAATCTATCGCATCAAATGCATATTATCGCATCAAATATTGATCGCGTTTTTTTATTAATTACGATTAATAATCCTCCAACAACATTCAATTTTATAGATCGTTTTTTAGTAACTGCCGAAGCTTACAATATTGAAACGATTTTGGTTTTTAATAAAATAGATACTTTTGATGATGCAACACTCGATGATCAGTTGTACATGCAATATGTTTATGAGCAAATTGGTTACAAATGTCTTCGCGTTTCTTCGACAGAAATGAAAGGTGTCGAAGAGCTGAAAGAAATGATGATTGGGAAAGTAAGTATGTTTTCAGGACATTCTGGTGTCGGGAAATCAACTTTGGTAAATGCTATGGAACCTTCGCTGCATCTTAAAACCAAAACAATTTCTGAAGCCAGTAAACAAGGTCAGCATACCACAACTTTTGCAGAAATGTATGATTTGTCTTTTAATGCTAAAATTATCGATACGCCGGGAATTAAAGGTTTCGGAATCGTAGATATGGAAAAAGAAGAAATCAGCGGGTATTTTCCTGAATTTTTCAAATTGAAAGACCAATGTAAATTTAACAATTGTCTACATAAAGAAGAACCTCATTGCGCCATAAAAGCAGCTTTAGAGAAAGATGAAATTTCCTGGACTCGTTACAATAGTTATTTGAAGATTCTGGAAGGCGATGAAGAAAATTATCGTACAGATTCGTATGATGAAGATCGTAAAATTAGTGACGAAACCAGAAACCAGAAATAAAATAGTCTAAAGTCAAAAGTTTAAAAGTCATAATGTAACCTGCAAGACTTTCTGCTTTTTTGACTTTAAAACTTTAAACTAAAATATGAAAATAGTTCTTCAAAGAGTTTCAGAAGCATCTGTAACAGTTGATTCTAAAATTGTTGCCGATATTCAAAAAGGTTTACTAGTTTTAGTCGGAATTGAAGATGCCGATACTCAGGAAGATATCGATTGGCTTGCTGGAAAAATCATTAAAATGAGAATTTTTGGTGACGAAAATGATGTTATGAACTGCTCAGTTCAGGATATAGATGGTGATATAATTGTGGTAAGTCAATTTACGCTTCACGCTTCAACAAAAAAAGGAAACCGTCCTTCATATATAAAAGCTTCAAAACCAGAATTCGCAATCCCGATGTATGAGAAATTCATACAATCTTTAGAAAAAGACTTCAATAAAAAAATACAAACCGGAATTTTTGGTGCAGATATGAAAGTCAGTCTGTTAAATGACGGACCCGTAACCATAATTATGGACAGTAAAAACAGAGAGTAAAAATTCATAAACAAATGTTAAGGGTTTCTAAAAATAATATATATTTGGTGAAATTCCCTACTAATGAAAAGCCCTCTTTTTGCGTTATTTTTTTTCTTCTTTTCACTTATAACTTTTGCTCAAAAGAGTCAATATCCCGCTTCTACAATTGCTGATAGTCTTAAAGAAAATGCGAATGCTGTTGTTAGACTTGATGAGAGAGAAATAACGATTTTATCTCAACGCAGTATGAATTCGAAAAGTCATCGTGTTGTAACAGTTTTTAACGAAAAAGGATTTGATGCTTCAGAAGCTTATGAATTTTATGATAAATCAACATCTGTTAAAGATATTGAGGCGATAATCTACGATGCTTCCGGTAAAGAAATAAAAAAAATAAAAAGAAAAGATTTTAAAGATCAGAGTGTTGTTGGCGGTGGTACACTTTTTTCAGACAGCAGATATATTTTTCTCGATTATACTCCAATTTCTTATCCTTTTACAATAGAATTTAATAGTGAGGTACAAACTTCATCAACAGCATTTATTCCAAGATGGATGCCTTTGAGAAGCTTTTTTGTGAGTATTGAGAAATCTTCTTTAAATGTTATTTATCCAAATGATTTGGGATTTAAAAAGAAAGAATTTCAATTTTCAGGGTTTAATATCAAAAAGATAGCAGACACAAATACGCAGCTGTCTTATACAATTTCTAATGTTTTAGCACAGAAACAAGAAGATTACAGTCCATCATATAAAGATTTATTTCCTAAGGTAATGATGGGTTTAGAACGCTTTCATCTTGAAGGTGTTGACGGAACAGCTACAAATTGGACGGATTTTGGGAAATGGTATTCTGAAAAAATATTATCAGGAACTACTGATTTGCCAGAAGAGACAAAGGCAAAAATTAAAACCGTTGTTGGAAATGAAAAAGACCCAATAAAAAAAGCTAAGCTGGTTTACGACTTTGTTCAGAAAAAATCAAGATATGTTAGTATTCAGGTTGGTATCGGGGGTTGGAAACCCATGTTGGCCGCAGATGTAGATCGCTTAGGCTATGGTGATTGTAAAGCTTTAACAAACTATACAAAAGCACTTTTACAAGCTGTTGATGTTCCATCTTACAATACAGTTTTATATGGAGATAGTTATAAAACAAATATTGAATCTGATTTTGTTTCAATGCAAGGAAACCACATGATTTTATCTATTCCAAATGGAAATCATTATACTTGGTTAGAATGTACAAGCCAGGACGATCCTTTTGGTTACCAGGGAAAATTTACAGATGATAGGGATGTATTGATTATTAAACCAGAAGGAGGAGAAATTGTTAGAACTAAAGTTTATGAAGACATTGGTAATACCCAAAAAGACAAAGGAATATATACAATAGACGAAAGTGGTAATTTTTCAGGATCAATTTCAATTGCTTCCGAGGGTTCTCAATATAGTTCGAAAGCCAGAATTGAAGTGATGCAACCAACCGAAAAAGAAGCACATTATAAGGAATATTGGGATAACATCAATAATTTGAAACTCGGAAAAATAACTTTTACAAACGATAAAGAAAATATTCGTTTTACAGAAGATGTTCAATTAAGTGCAATTAATTACGGAGTAATTTCGGCCAATAAAATGATTTTTCCAATTGATGCTTTTAATCAAAATACAGGAAATGTTAAACGAATCAGAAACCGAAAAAATCCTTTTCAGATTCAACGAGGTTATTTAGATATTGATGAAATCGAAATTAATTTGCCAGCAGGATTTACAATCGAATTTTTGCCTTCAAACTATGAATTGAAAGGAAAATTTGGAGAATACAAAACCGAAATCATCAAAAAAGAAAATAATAAACTGACTTACAAACGTTCCATGTTTTTAAACAAAGGAAAATATTCGAATAAAGAATATGATGAATATCGCCTTTTTATGGAACAAGTATCAAGAAATGATAACGCCAAAATTATACTAACCAAGAACTAAAAAGATCCATCAAAACCAAACCTAAAACAAATGAAAATTTTCAAACCATTCTGTCTATTCGTTTTTTTATTATTTATATCAAATATAACAGCGCAGGAATTTAAATTAGGAAAAGTATCAATTGCAGAGCTGCAGGAAAAAGTGCATCCAAAAGATACAGCTGCTGCTGCCGCAATATTGTACAAAAAAGGGAGTTCGAGAATCGAATATAATCAAAATGATGGTTTTGTTACTGTAACTGATGTTGAAACGAGAATAAAGATTTACAAAAAAGAAGGTTATGATTGGGCAAATCATAATGTATGGTATTCTAATAACAGTAACCTGTCTGAAAAACTGTCTTTTAATGATGCCGTTACCTACAATCTTGTTGCTGGTAAAATCGAAAAGACAAAATTAAAAAGTGAAGGAATTTTTGATGAGGTGGTAAATAAATACAAAAGCCAAAAAAAGATTACAATGCCTAATGTAAAAGAAGGTTCGGTTATCGAATTTAGATACACCGTTAGAAGTCCTTCAAGAATGATCAGAGAATGGGATTTTCAAACCAGTATTCCTGTAAATTATTCTGAGTTTGTAACGTATGTGCCGGAATACTATACGTATAATCCTAGGCAAAAAGGATATATTTTTCCTAAGGTTACGACTGTAAAAAATAATAGATCAATCGTGTTCATTTCGAAAGAAAGATATGAAGGATCAAATGCCAGAACAGAATTCTCTCATGATAAAGTAGATTATATGGAAACCCAGACTACTTATGTTGGGGAGAACTTTCCCGCAATGAAAGAAGAGTCTTTTGTAAATAATATTGATAATTATACTTCAAGTATTCAACATGAATTATCGACAGTACAATTTCCTAACGAACCTCTAAAGTTATACTCTACAGACTGGAATTCAGTTGCAAAAACAATTTATGATTATGATACTTTTGGTCCCGAATTAAATAAAACAGGCTATTTTGAGAATGATTTAAAAGTAGTTTTAGCAGGTAAAGATACCCCGGAAGAAAAAATTATGGCTATTTTAAATCATGTTAAATTGAGTGTAAAATGGAACGGATATCATGGTTATGATTGCGATAATGGAGTAAAAAAGGCCTATAAAGAAAAATCAGGAAATGTTGGCGATATCAATTTGATGCTTACGGCAATGTTACGTTATTCAGGACTAAATGCAAATCCTGTTTTAGTTAGTACAAGATCAAACGGAATATCTTTATTCCCGAACAGAACGGCTTTTAATTATGTTATTGCTGCAGTTGAAACTCCAAATGGAACAGTTTTGCTGGATGCCACAGATAAATTTTCGATACCTAATATTTTACCCTTAAGAGCATTGAACTGGAAAGGAAGATTAATTAGAAAAGACGGAACATCAGAAGAGGTTGATTTAATGCCAAGCAAACTATCTGGCGATAATGTATTTATAACTTATAGCGTAGATGCTGACGGAAAAGTTACAGGAAAGGCGAGAAGACAATATACAGATTATAATGCCTTGGTAACCAGAGAAAATATTTCTAGCTTAAAAGAAGAAGAATATCTGGAAAAATTAGAGAATAGAAATAACAAAATAGAAATCAGCGATTATTCGAGAACAAATGAAAAAGATATTTTATTGCCAATTATAGAAACTTATTCATTTACCGGAAGTAATTTGTGCGAAGTAATTGGAGGTAAATTATATATTAACCCAATGTTGTTTTTTACAAATGAAAAGAATCCGTTTAAGCAGGAAGTTCGTGAATATCCGGTAGATTTTAGTTTTCCTTTTTCTGATAAATACAATATTACGATTCAAATTCCAGAAGGTTTTGCGATAGAAACATTACCAACTCCGGCAGCAGTAGCAATGGAGGATAATTTGGGTACTTTTAAGTTTAATATTGCAGCAAATGCAAATGTACTTCAGTTAACTGTTTCGCATCAAATTAATGAAGCCATTGTTGGAACAGAGAAATATGAAATGCTTAAGGAGTATTACAAAGCAATGATTGCAAAAGAAACAGAAAAAATAGTTTTAAAAAGAATCTAATATGAGGCTATGGAGTTTAGTAATAGTAGCTTTTTTACTTTTAAGTAATTCAAAAATTAATGCTCAAAATCATGAATTAGATAAAGTAACAATAGAAGAATTACAAGAAAAAGTAAATGCAAAAGATACAACAGCTCCAGCTACAATTTTATTTAAAAAAGGAAAAACTTTTTTCACCTACAGTGAAGGAAAAGGTTTTACCGCTAACCATGTTTATGAATTTAAAATTAAAATTTATAAAAAAGAGGGGCTTAGTTGGGCAAACCATAGGGTTTCTTACTATGTAGGATACGGAAATTTGAATGATGATAATGTGAGTTTTTCAAGTGCTGTAACTTATAATCTTGAAAACGGTGCTATTGTAAAAACAAAAATAACCAGAGAAGGTATTTTTAATAACAAAGTAAATAAATACTGGAACCAGACAACCATTACTTTGCCAAATGTAAAAATAGGTTCAGTTATAGAATTCAGGTATGTGGTGAAATCACAAAATGTAGTTCGACTTCCTGATTTTGATTTCCAATATGATATTCCGGTTAATTATTTTGAGTATAAAACAGAGATTCCTGAATTTCTTATTTATAAAACGATACTTATTGGCCAATTAAACATTACTACAAGCAGCGAAATAGTCGAAAGCAAACAAATATTTGCTACTGGTTACAAACAGATTAATAGTTTGTATACTTCTGAAAATATTCCGGCATTAAAGAAAGAGAAATTTGTAGACAACATAAGCAATCATTCAGGCTCTATACAGAATGAACTGGAAAGAAAGAGATTTCCACAACAACCCCTTGTGGATTTAACAAAAACATGGGATGGAGTTGCCAAAAGTATTTATGAAAATGATAGTTTTGGAAAAGAACTTAAACTTAAAAATTATTATTCAGAAGATTTAAAAACCTTGTTGCCAAATGCAAATCTGCCTTTAGAAAGATTAAATGCAATTTTTAAGTTTGTTCAAAATAGAATGAACTGGACTAATGAAAAAGGATATTTTGTAGATAAAGGAGTTAAAAAAGCATATGAAGCAAAAACAGGTAATGTTGCCGAAATAAATTTTATTCTGATTTCGATGCTGAAAACTGCCGGGATCGATGTAAGTCCGGTTTTGGTTAGTACACTTGAAAATGGAGTTCCGGTATTTCCGAACCGCACCGTTTTTAATTATGTTATTGCGGCTGTAGAAATCGATGGAAAGAAGATTTTATTAGATGCAACAAACAAGTTTACCGCACCAAATGTTTTACCTTTAAATCTCTTAAACTGGAAAGGAAGACTAATTAAAGAGGATGGTTCATCTCAGGAAATTGACCTTATTCCGGAAACTCCGTCAAAAGATAGTTATACGATAACAGCTACTATAAAACCTGATTTAAGACAAATTGAAGGACAGGTGAGAATAAGAAGAGCAGATTACTCAGCACTTCAATTTAGAGAATTAAAATCAAGCGATAATAATGAAGATACTTATCTTGAAAAATTAGAAAATGATTTGAATAAAATACAAATCAAAGACTATTCGTTAGAAAATAAAAGTGAGGATTTATCAAAACCAGTTGTCGAAAAATTTAGTTTTACATCTGATAATTCGTATGATGTTATTAATGGGAAAATATTTTTAAAACCGTTACTTTTCTTCACCGATATTACAAATCCGCTAGTTCAGGAAGAAAGACAAATGCCAATTTATTTTGGATATCCTGATCAGAATACTTATAATGTTTTCTTTGAGATTCCGGATGGCTATGCTATCGAATCGATGCCAAAACCAATGCGAATCAGTACAGAAAACAAAGATGCCTTTTATATAATGAATATGATTGCTGAAGAAAATAAAATACAAATTCAAGTGACAAAAGGAATAAACAAAGCTATTTTTGTAGCGAGCGACTACGATATGCTGAAAGAGTTTTTTCAGAAGATAATCGTTAGTCAAAATGAAAAAATTGTCCTTAAAAAATTATAACGATGGATTTGAAAAATGCACAACTAGACGTAGATACCTGGATCAAAGAACACGGAGTTCGTTATTTTAATGAATTAACCAATATGGCGCAACTTACAGAGGAAGTAGGTGAGGTGGCAAGAATTATTGCAAGAAGATATGGCGAGCAATCAGAAAAAGAAAGCGATAAAAACAAAGATTTAGGTGAAGAACTGGCCGATGTTGTTTTTGTAGTTTTATGTCTGGCGAATCAAACAGGAATCGATTTGCAAGCCGCTTTTGATAAAAAAATGGACTTAAAATCGGTTAGAGATAAAGATCGTCACAAAAACAACGATAAATTGAAATAATTGTGAAATATCAATGGTGAATTTTGAATTATGAATGAGGAGTGGTAAATTGCGGGCTCGAATTAAATTACACATAATTCGCAACTCATAATTAAGATCATGAATTTAAAATTAAGTACGAATTCACAATTCACCATTGACAATTCACAATTAAATATTACAGGCTCAAAAAGCGAAACGAATCGTTTGTTATTATTAAAAGCCTTATTTCCAAATATTACACTTGCTAACACTTCAAACTCTGATGATAGTGAAGTAATGCAAAAAGCCTTAATTGGCAACGAGGAAATTGTAGACATTCACCATGCCGGAACAGCAATGCGTTTTTTAACAGCTTACTTTGCTGTAAATGAAGGTCGCAACGTTGTAATGACAGGTTCAAAAAGAATGCAGGAACGCCCAATAAAAATTCTAGTCGAAGCATTAGGACAATTGGGAGTTGAAATCTCTTATGAAAAAGAAGAAGGTTATCCGCCAATTCGAATCAAAGGAAAAAAAGTTACTGCTTCAAAAGTAACTTTGGCAGCAAACGTAAGCAGCCAATATATATCGGCACTTTTACTTGTTGCTTCAAAATTAGAAAATGGTTTAGAATTAACGTTAGAAGGCGAAATCACTTCAATTCCGTATATCAAAATGACTTTGGCTTTGCTGAATGATTTAGACATCATAACCAGTTTTGAAGGAAATGTGATTAAAGTGTTTCCTAAAGAAGCTGTTGTTTCAAAAGAAATGGTCGTAGAATCTGACTGGAGTTCTGCATCATACTTTTTTAGTTTAGTGGCTTTGGCCGATGCAGCAACAATCACATTGAGCAGTTATAAAGAAAACAGTTTACAAGGCGATTCTGAATTAGTTTCACTTTATGAGAAATTGGGAGTTAAAACAACGTTCCAAAATAATAAAATGACTTTGGTTAAACAAGCCAATTTTAATTATGAAACCGTAAATTTCGAATTAAACAATACACCGGATATTGCACAAACAATTGTAGTAACTTGTTTAGGTTTAGGAATTGGTTGTTATTTGACAGGACTTCACACCTTAAAAATTAAAGAAACAGATCGACTTGAGGCGCTTAGAATTGAACTAACAAAATTGGGTGCGAATATATCAGTAACTAATGATTCTTTAACTTTGGTAGCTTCACAAAACATCAACCATAATATTAAAATTGGTACTTACAACGATCACCGTATGGCAATGGCATTTGCACCGCTGGCAATTAAAGTTCCGATAATTATTGAAGATGCAGAAGTGGTTTCTAAGTCATATCCAGATTTTTGGAATGATCTAAAAGAATTGAATTTTCAAATTTCAGAATTATAATTTTTGAACATATAAGTAATATAAGTTCATTTAAATAAAATGAGCATAATTTGAATAGCCTCCAGTTTTAACTGGAGGTTTTTTTTGTGGAAGATTTTAGGTTATAGCCAAAACGTGACTCATTTCTTCTTCGTTGAAATGACACAAACATTAATATTTGGTTTTCTTTAACTAAAATGTCATTTTTGAACAACTCTAAACAGTAGTAAATCAACGACTTTTGAAAATAAACATCAAAACACTTGACAACGCCTATCTCACAATCGTATATTTGCACACGATTTATAATTTTAGATATAAAATCTAAGATCTACACTTTAAAATCAACAATTCAAATATGAAATTATCACATTTTCAATTTAATTTACCAAAAGAACTTTTAGCAGAATTTCCGGCAGAAAACAGAGATGAGTCTCGTTTAATGGTAATTGACCGTGCAAAACAAACTATCGAACATAAAATGTTTAAAGATGTTATCAATTATTTTGATGACGGAGACGTTTTAATTCTTAACAATACAAAAGTTTTTCCTGCACGTTTGTACGGGAACAAAGAAAAAACAGGAGCAAGAATTGAAGTTTTCTTATTAAGAGAATTAAACTCAGAGCAACGTCTTTGGGACGTTTTAGTTGATCCGGCTAGAAAAATCCGTATTGGTAACAAACTTTATTTCGGCGATGACGATTCGTTAGTTGCTGAGGTAATCGACAATACGACTTCTCGTGGTAGAACTTTACGTTTTTTATATGACGGTTCTTACGAAGAATTCAGAAATAAATTAACAGAACTTGGAGAAACTCCAATTCCTAAATACATCAACAGAGAAGTAACTGCTGAAGATGCTGAAAGATACCAGACTATTTACGCAAAAGAAGAAGGAGCTGTTGCTGCACCAACTGCAGGTTTACACTTCTCGAAACACCTTTTGAAAAAATTAGAAATCAAAGGAATAAACTTTGCAGAAGTTACACTTCACGTTGGTTTAGGAACTTTTAATCCAGTTGAGGTTGAAGATTTATCGAAACACAAAATGGATTCTGAGGAATTGATTATCAAACAAGAGGCTTGCGATATCGTAAATAATGCTAAAGCAAATAAAAAACGTATTTGCGCGGTTGGAACAACTTCAATGCGTGCTATCGAAAGTTCAGTTTCATCTCAAAATACTTTAAATCCTTACGAAGGCTGGACAAATAAATTTATTTTTCCTCCTCACGATTTTAGTATTGCAAACTGTATGATTACAAATTTCCACACACCAAAATCAACATTATTAATGATGATTTCTGCTTTCTGTGGACATGATTTAATGAAAAGAGCTTACGAAGAAGCAATCAAAGAAGAATACAAATTCTATTCTTACGGAGATGCAATGTTAATTATCTAATTAGATATTTAAAATAAATATAAAACCTGTCAGTAATGATGGGTTTTTTTATTTAAAATTGGTTTCAAGTTTCAGGTTTCAAGTTTGACATTAGTTGCGAAATTTAAACGCAAAGTTCACTAAAGTTTTTTGCTCAGTTTGTTTTTTTTCAAATGCAAAAGCACGCAAAGCCTTGCGAACTTAGTGTTTGTAAACGTTAACCGGGATAAAAATCCTTGCGAACTTTGCGGTTAAAATGCACAATGCGTATCAACTTGAAACTTGAAATCTGAAACTTGAAACAAAAGAACCTGAAACAAAAAAACATTTTCCTTATTTTTACGCTTCAAAACAAAAAAAATGACTTTTCAAAATACACGCGAATTCGCGAAACAACTTGACTCACAAGATGCTTTAAATCACTATCAAGATCAATTTATATTTCCTAAAGTTAATGACAAACGCGTAATTTACTTTACAGGAAACTCCTTAGGATTACAGCCAAAACGTACCAAAGCGTATATTGATGAAGTAATGAACGACTGGGCAAACCTTGCCGTTGAAGGTCATTTTTATGCCGAAAAACCTTGGTGGGATTATCAGGAACGATTTGCAGAACCGCTGAGTAAAATTGTTGGTGCATTACCTTCAGAAGTTACGGTGATGAATACTTTAACCGTGAATCTTCATTTATTGATGGTTTCATTTTATCAGCCAAAAGACAAACGTTATAAAATTATCTGCGAAGAAAAAGCATTTCCTTCAGATCAATATATGTTTCAAAGTCAGGTTCATTTTCATGGATATAAACCAGAAGATGCCATTGTAGAAATTAAACGAAGAGAAGGCGAACATAATATTCGCCTTGAAGATGTTTTGGCAAAAATCGAAGAAGTTGGCGATGAATTGGCTTTAGTTTTAATTGGTGGAGTAAATTATTATACCGGACAAGTTTTCGATATTAAAACAATAACTGCCGCAGGACAAAAAGCAGGAGCAAAAGTGGGATGGGATTTGGCACACGCTGCCGGAAACATTAAATTAGAACTTCACGATTGGAATGTAGATTTCGCCGCTTGGTGTAGTTATAAATATATGAATTCAGGACCAGGAAATGCTTCCGGTTGTTTTGTTCATGAAAGACATCACAATAATCCTGATTTGCCAAGATTTGCTGGTTGGTGGGGACATAATAAAGAGCGCCGTTTTAAAATGGAACCCAACTTCGATCCCGTTCACGGTGCAGATGGCTGGCAAATTAGCAATCTA
This sequence comes from Flavobacterium sp. LC2016-13, assembly GCF_009707955.1. Classification (GTDB taxonomy): domain Bacteria; phylum Bacteroidota; class Bacteroidia; order Flavobacteriales; family Flavobacteriaceae; genus Flavobacterium. The sequence goes on from NZ_WMDQ01000007.1 coordinate 303,221, forward strand.
CCTGTACTTTCATTAGCGCCTTATTTAGCTTCGGTAGAAATGTTTGCTGAGGTTGGGATGGATGCTTTAATAAAAAAGAGAGATCACATTACTTCATACTTAGAATTCATTTTGCATGAAATCGATAAAGAAGTCGATGGAACTTTTGAAGTAATTACGCCATCAAATCCAGCTGAAAGAGCTTCTCAATTATCTGTTTTTTTGCATGGAGAAGGCAGAAGTCTTTTTGATTATTTAATGAAAAACGGTGTTATTACAGATTGGCGTGAACCAAATGTAATTCGTTTAGCACCAGTCCCGTTATATTGTTCTTATGAAGATATGTTTGACTTTGGACAAATCCTTAAAAAAGGAATTTTGGGGAAGTAAAAGCTTATTAATCTCGTAAAGTCGCAAAGTTTTGTTTCACGCAGATTTAAAATGATTTGAGCAGATTTTTTTTAAATCATTTTAATCCTTTAATCTGTGGCTAAATAGAACTTTGCGTCTCTGCGAGATTTTTATGTAGACAAAAAAATCTGCGTGAAAAACAAACAATCCGTTTCGCGTCCCAAACACATTACAATCTTCAAATTCTATAACCTTTCCAGTGAATCTTGTAACTTAAACAAAATCAATCTCCTTTACTTTGTAGTGTAATAATTTTAAAAACTACAATCATGAAAGCCTTATATATGTTATTCGCCGCTTTATTAATAGTTTCTTGCCAGAATCAAAATAAGGAAGATCTAAATAAAGCCAAACAAGCCAGTATCGATTCAATGAAAGTTGAAATTAATAAACAAAGAGTTATTGATTCAATGAAAACTGAAATGGCCAATATGAAAGAAGAACAGCAAAAAGTTGAATCTCAAAAAGTAGTTGTTGTGCATCAGCAAGCTAATGGAGCTGCAACTACAACCACAACAACCAAAAAGAAAGGGTGGAGTGCAACTGCTAAAGGTGCTGTAATTGGTGCCGGAGTTGGAGCTGCGACCGGAGCAATTGTAAGTAAGAAAAAAGGTGAAGGTGCTATTATTGGTGGTTTAGCAGGTGCTGCTTTAGGAACTGGAACAGGTGCTGTTATTGACAGCAAAAATAAGAGAAATGAATAGATTGTAAAATCTAAGAATATAAAGAACCCCGATTTATACAAATCGGGGTTTTGTTTTTATACTAATTCCTGAACTTGAATTTTTATGGTTTCTAATTCTGATTTATAAAAATCGAAATCTTTCCTGATTTTTTCTTCATCAGTTTTAAAATATAAAGTTGACGATAATAAATTTTGATAATATTCGATTCCGTCTAAAAGATTCGCTTTAAAACTATTCCATTTTTTAAGTTGGTTTGCTGTTATTTCACCAGAAATAGTTTCAATTTCATTTCTAAAATAATCAACATACATTTTCAATTCTTTGACAAATAAATTAGGACGATTATTAGCTCTTAAAACAGACGTATTTCCGTAAATATGACCAACCATATCAGAAAGTGAAACTTCTTGATCAAAATACGCCATATTTGGCCCAGGGCAAATAACAACGCCTTGCGCTTGTCCTTTTATTTTAATATCATTTTCTAGATACGATGCGTTTGCCAAACCTACACACAAACACGATTTCTCTGTAATTTTAGTTTTAGCATTCTCAAAAGCGGTAAGCGAAAGATTTCCTTTAATGGCATTGAGCTCTTCCAGTTTAATATCCTGATATTTTTTAGAAGCCGTACAAATTCCGTGAGTATCATATTCCTTACTTAAAGCCAGAAATTTTTTCGGACAAGAACTTCCTGCTTTGTTTTCCTGAATTCGTTTTTGCTTCAAAATTTCATTTGAAGTTCCTCTCAAAGTATTAAACGGAACTCCTAAAGGAGAAATATGACTTAAATATAAATCTTCTTCTTTTGCGTTGATCAATAAATTTCTAGTTGTGCGGTTGACAGAAGTTGCTTCGGGAACCAGTAAAAACGGAGAACCCCAACCAACAGAATCAACTTTGTATTCGTCTAATAAAAATTCGTGTTCTTCAGAAGTTCCTACACCGCCCTGAACCGTTATTTTTACTTCTAAAGGCTGATTAGGAAAAGCAAGATTTTTTTGCTGCAAAACTTTGACCATCAAATCGTGTGAAGATTGAAGTAATTGGTCTTTTTTCTGTTTAAATTCTTCTAAAATAGTTCCAAGCAAAAGTCCGTCAGTAGCAAAGGCGTGTCCGCCGCAATTTAAGCCAGATTCAATTCGGTATTCAGAAACCCAAAGCCCTTTTTTAGCCAGGAAATTTCCCTGAATCATGGCAGATCTAAAATCACTAACTTTTAAAATGATTTTCTTTTTAAGTTGATTTTTTTGATTTGGAAAGAAATCCGGAAAGTTTTCAAAATAGCTGTAAAGTCTCGGATTCATTCCTGCAGAAAGTACAACCGAAGATTCAAGATTACTATTAGCAAAACCTCTTAAAGCCGCGTGAGCATCATTAAATTCAATTGGAAGCTGTTCGTTTTTAACGAAATTATCTTTATCCAGTTTCGTCATAATATTCACGTCGATTTCTCCGGCTGAAAGATGCGACTCGATATAACTTTGAATGTTTTCTTTAAAAGAAATACCGTCTTCCAGTAAGTTTTGAAAGCCTTTTTTGATATCAGACGTATTGGGTAATATCGCAATAAAATTTTCTAAAGCTGTTTTGCTTTCTGCCAATTCAGTTTTAAAACTTTCGAATTTTTGCTTTACAATTTTATCGACTAAATTGAGATAAGATGTAATTCTTTCTGCGCGGTAATCCTGAAATTTTTGAGTGATTTCTTCGTACGGAAAATTAAATTTAGTGCTGTAAAAATTACGCATCTTTTCGATTAATTCATCATCGGCTATTGAAATTACAGATGAAATGCCATACTGCGCCACTCGAATTGGGCTATCAATAGTGTAAGCGAGTCCCATTACCGGAATATGAAATGTGTGCAAAGGTATTTTTGCCATTTGTTTTTAGATTAAAATAAAAACAAATATTGGAAAAAGGATTTTTCTAAAACCTGATAATTGTCAGGTTTGGTCATGTTTGAAATCTACACTAAAAAATTTGCCACGAATTGCACGAATCTACACGAATTCATTGATATCCTGTAGTGAAAAAATTTGTGCAAATTTGTGTAATTCGTGGCAAAAAAATTATCAAAATCTTCTTCAAAAATTCCAATCTATTACGATTCATAAAAAAACATAGCCCACACTTTCAACCGTGGGAAACGTATTTTGGAAAACGTATTGTGAATATGCGTTGTGTTCCTGCGGTTGAACCGCAGGCTATGTTGACAAAAAAACTTTATACCAAATCTTCTTCAAAGATTCCAATCTATTACGATTCATAAAAAAACATAGCCCACGGTTTCAACCGTGGGAAACGTATTTTGAATATGCGTTGTGTTCCTGCGGTTGAAACCGCAGGCTATGTCGACAAAATATTTTATATCAAAATCTTCTTCAAAGACTCTGCAATGCTTCTCCATAAAAAATTATAGAATGATTTTTCCTGAATTCTTTCGATTTCAACATCAGTGGTTTTGACTTTGTCTTTGGAGTCATTTTTGACTAATAAATTAGCGATGGCAGATTTAAGTTTTGCTTCTTTTTCAGGATTTTTTTTCTTGTACAATTTTACTTTTAAATCGTCATAATCCAAAGACGCATTTCCTTTTGAAGTAGTATCATTTCCATAGAAATTAAAACGATATTTATGAAATGTACCTGTAAATGTAGCATTCATATAAGGTTTGCTGAATTGTCCCATAGCACTAACATCAAAATTTGAAATTACACCCTGAATATGAAAACTGTCTTTTTTGTCCAAAACATTAAAACTCCAGTCAACATCTAATGGCGAGGTTTTCATAAAAATACAATTCACTTTAATTTTAACATCATTGGTTTTTTTCAAACCAAAACCACTTCGCAGATTAGTAGCCTGCAAATTAAAATGATCAAAATTTAAAATTCCCGGACCTTTCGCAAAATCAATTTCTTCCTCATAAACCAATTTTGATTTCAAAACCTGTAAAGTGTCAATTTGAAGCGGAAACTTAATATTTCTCAACAAATGGTTATATAGATACTTTTTGCTTAAATCGTCTTTTGGCATTTTTCCACGGTAAATATTCGCGTCAAAATGATTGATAACTAATGAAGGAGCATAAAAGAAAAATTTATCATTTTTAAAACCCCATTTCATGGTATTAATAGTTGCAGAATCTAGTTTTAGCGTGTAAATATCTTTTTCCTTTTCAAGTTTCTGAACAAAAACTTTTCGGGTATATGCGGGCAAAAGTGAAAATTTTTTGACTTTTAAAAAGTTGTTTTCAGTACTGATTTTTCCAATAGTCATATTATAAAACTGACTTGGCTTGTAAAATAAACTATCGCAAATCAAAACATATTTTTCATAATGCATCGGAATTTTTTCCTTTAAGGTTGCATCTGTAATCAAAATACCTTCAAGTTTCAGAATGATATTTTTGACATTAAAAATGGGTTTGTTGGTATCTAAAGAAACGACATCTACTTGTCCTCCATTTAGATAAATATTCGAAACAGCAATTATTTTTCGGAAAGGTGCTATGATTTCAGATTCAATACTTTTACTATTATTCAAAAGCTTTTCCCCTTTTTTGTAAAGAATAACTCTGGGTTTGTTTATAATAATGCTTTCGGCTTGAATAATGTCGTGAAAAACCAAATCCCAAATATTAAAATGTGTAATCGTAATCGATTCTATTTTAGAATAAAGACCATTCTTGCTGCTTTCAGGTTGATTTTTTGGATGTATCAATAAAGTTGTTGCATAAATATTTCGGGACAAAAGAGCTACTTCAATTTTTTCGTAATTGATGTCGTAAGCTGTTTTGTTTTTCTCGTGAATAATAATAGGTAATTGTTTTTTTATCCAATAATTGAGACCGAAATTGATTAAAATCACAAAAATGAAGACTGAAATTACACCGATTGCTATTTTTTTATAGATTGACATTTATCGTATTGATTTTAAATACATAAATTTAGACTTTTAAAAGCACTAGTTTCTTATATGATTCTATCTTTAAGTTACATCATTACTAAATTGTTTGTTGTTTTTATCTTTTGAATATGAGAAAAATTAAAAAAATCCTGTTGGTTTTAGTCGTTTTGATTGTCATTGTTGGTATAGGTTTATGTGCCTATATTTTTCATCTCAAACCCCGATATGAAGGAGAAGTACAATTAAAAAACCTTGAAAAAGAAACCACTGTTTATTTTGATGATTTTGGAGTGCCTCATATTTATGCCGATTCTGAAAAAGATGCGATGACGGCTTTGGGATATGTTCATGCGCAGGAAAGATTATGGCAAATGGAATTGCTTCGCAGAATTGCACCGGGAAGATTATCAGAGATTTTCGGTTCGGTAGCGCTTAAAAATGATAAGTTTTTCTCCGGAATTGGTATCGAAGAAGCTTCGGCGAAAGCCATTTCCAAATTAGATAAAAACAGCCCAAGTTATCAATTAACATTGGCATATTTAGACGGAATTAATCAGTATTTAGAAGAAGGTGTTACGCCAATTGAATTTACTTTGATTGGAGTAAAAAAAGAAAAATTCACCATAAAAGATGTCTATAATATTTTTGGTTATATGTCTTTCAGTTTTGCAATGGCTCAAAAAACAGATCCTTTACTGACAGATATTCGCAATAAATATGGCACAGAATATTTGAAAGATTTAGGAATTGAAGGAGAATTTAATACCACAAGAATTAAAATTTCAAAAGATAATATCGAAGAATATACTTCAATTGCAAAATCTGTTGCAGCATTGTTGGATAAATCGCCAATTCCGCCATTTGTGGGAAGTAATAGTTGGGTTGCCGGACCAAACAAAACAAAAAGCGGAAAAGTTATTTTTGCAAATGATCCGCATATTGGGTTTTCGCAGCCGGCGACTTGGTACGAAGCGCATATTGTAACTCCAAACCATGAATTATACGGTTGTTATCTGGCCGGAACGCCATTTCCGTTATTGGCACACAATCGTGATTATGCTTATGGTTTAACAATGTTTGAAAATGATGATATCGATTTTTATCAGGAAAAAAATAAAACAGGAGATTCAAATCAATACCAAACGCCAGCCGGTTTTGCAACTTACCAAACAATAAAGAAAACGATTAAAGTAAAAGATACTTCGGATGTTGTCCTGACGATTAAGTCAAGCCGACACGGACCAATTATGAATGATTTACTGGAACGTTTAGATCGTAAAAACCCAATTGCAATGTCGTGGATTTATACCCAACAACCTATTCAGATTCTTGATGCGGTTTATGGGCTTTCGCATGCCAAAAGCAAAGACGATTTTAAAAAAGCAGTACAATTGGTTGCAGCACCGGGATTGAATGTAATGTATGGCGATGCAAAAGGAAATGTTGCATGGTGGGCAACGGGAACACTTTATAAACATAATAAAGGCGTGAATTCTCATTTTATTTTAGATGGTGCAAGCAGCAAAGATGATATTGCAGAATATTTAGATTTCTCGAAAAATCCATCGGCAGAAAATCCAAAATGGGGTTATGTATATTCAGCCAATAATCAGCCCGAAGCTATAGACGGTTATTTGTATCCGGGATATTATTTGCCGGAAGATCGTGCCAAAAGAATTTCAGGTTTAATGGATGCAAAATCAGATTGGGATAAAGAAGCGATTAGTAAAATGATTTTTGATAATACTTCTACTGTGGCGCCGGAAGTAGTTGTAAATTTAATTTCAAACCTAAAAAATAGTTCACTTTCAGCAGAAGAAAAACAAGCGATATCTACTTTAAAATCATGGAAAGGAACGCATAATTTAGAAGATGTTGCGCCAACGATTTACAACAAATGGGTTTATTTGTATTTGAAGAATACTTTTGAAGATGAAATGGGTTCAGATAATTTTAATTTGTTTCTGGGATTATCTTTAGGAAAACAAATTATTGCGAGACAAATTGCCAATGAAAATTCAGTTTGGTGGGATAATATCAAAACAAAGAACAAAAAAGAAACCAGAAACGAAATCGTTTCAAAATCATTTCATACAGCAATTGCTGAACTTCAAAAACAATTAGGCAATTCAGTTTCAGATTGGACTTGGGGGAAAGTGCATACGGTTGAACACGAACATCCAATGGGAAAAGTTGCCGCATTGCGAAGACTATTCAACGTTGGTCCATTTGCTGATCCAGGATCAAATGAGGTAATTAATAATCAGTTTTTTGGTTATAACGAAGAAGGGAAATATTATGTAAAAGGCGGACCTTCAACCAGAAGAATAGTTGATTTTTCGGATATTGAAAACAGCTGGAGCATTTTACCAACCGGACAATCCGGAAATCCGTTTAGCGAACATTACGACGATCAGGCCGAAATGTTTGTGGCCGGAAAATTCAGAAAAATGAAACTGAACAAAGAAGAGATTATAAAAACTTCAACAAAATTGGTTTTGAAACCTCATATTTAGGATAAAGCTAAAGTTCTTTTGCTAAATTAAAGTTTTACAATACTTTAATTTAGTTAGGCTATAAAAAAACCTTTATCAAATTGAAGTTTGATAAAGGTTTTTTTATTTATAAAATTTCAGCAGAATAGTTGAGGTTTTTTTTAGTTCAAAGTCTAAAAACCTTTGAACCTCTGTATCTCTGAGCCTCTGAACCTTATTTAGCTAAATATTTCCCAGTAACAATATCTCTCGCATAAATATCGAGATTGTTAAGCAGGACTTTATTAGTTGTCATTACGTTTGTAGTTTGGTAAGCAGGATCTTTTTCGTATGCTTTTAATAATGTCTCTAAGTCAACTTCATTATAAAAAGCAAACATATTATAAACAGCATCTCTAAAGTTTTTAAAATTGATGCTTTCTGTAATTTCCTTTGTTTTTTGTTCGTTCCATTTTTCCTTAAAACTTTTTTCGTTTATTTTAGTTAAGCAATAATCAACGAAATATGTTTTGTAATTAGTTGCTTCAATAATTTTATTTACGATAATTGTATTTTGCTGCGTTGGCATTGGCACCGATGCAGAAGTTTGAGAAATACAAACAGACGGAATAAACACAAATAAGGCTAAAACCAAAAAGGTATGCTTTTTTAAATTTTTCATAGGTTATTTCAAATTGCTTACAACAATTAGTGTTGCAAATGGATTGATTTAGGACTTTAAGGTCATTTTTTTGGGCACGGCTAAAATAGTTTTTTTGTTCTAAATATTCAATTGAAAAATGACATTTAAATAAAAAAATCCGATTGTACAGATTTTAATAAATGTACAACCGGAAGTTTATAGGATAACAATTACGCATCGTTATAATGTTGTAGTTTCAAGTTTATTTTCTTGAGCTTCGCATTGCTTTTACGACTTTTAGATTTTCATCTTTAGAAAACTTTTCATATTCAGGCGTGTTCAATCCGTAAAGCGCAATTTTTCCGTTTTCATCGTTATGAATACCCCAGCCGTAGCGTTTCGTTAAAGGCGAAGCTCGTAAACAAGCTTGTCCTTTCGAGAAAAATTGTTCTTTGGCTTCTTTATATTCTGATTTAGTCAAATCATTTTTGTCTGCAAATACCTGAAATAAAACTTCATCAGATGAATATTTATAAGGATTTTTGCTGATCATTTCAAACTCAATATTAGCAACTGTTTTATTTTCGCCTTTCATTGGCGGAATTTCTCCACGCGTTGCAGGACTATCTTCTGCAGCTTCAATAAAAGTATTTTGATAATTTGTCGTATGAACTTTCATTTTGTTAGATCATTAAATTTCTTTTAATTAGCTCTTATTCCTATGCTAAAATAATGATTTTGAACAAAAAAACTCCGATAATATATTTATCGGAGTTAATTAAAGAACAACTTTAGTGTTCGTTTTTTGATATTGTTATTTAGAAATTTCTTTCAGAACTTTTTTTCCATTTTCATTCGTCGGATCAAGTTCTACAGATTTTGAGTAATTTACAATAGCCAGTTTTTTATCTCCATCCGCTAAATAAGCTTCACCCAAACTGTCATATACATTTCCTGATTTAGGAAAAGCTTCAACATTAATTTTGAAAATTTCAATAGCTTCTTTCTTTTTACCCGTTTGCAATAATTGGTAACCGGCATTATTCATGTCACCTTCCTTAATTCCATAAGTCGGATCAGTTTTTAATTTCTTATAAGCATCTAAACCCGCAGCTGTGCCTTTTTCTTTAAAAACATCTAAAAGTTCAAGAGCCATTGATTTTTTAGGCTGATCATAGGGCTGATTGTATAAAATAGCGCGAATAGCACCATTCATTTCCCCTAAAATAGTTCCGCCCGTATTGTTCAGTAAAACAACTAAATTTTTATCAGCAGGAATGCGGGAAATGATTGTATTAAACCCGTTAATTCCTCCGCCGTGTTCTATAATTTTATATTGCTTGCCACCAATTTTTTCTTCAGATAAAAACCATCCGTATCCATAAGATTCATCACCAACCGAGATATAAGATTTAAATAGCGATTCCATTGATTTTTCTGAAAGCAATTTAGTAGTATAAAGCGCCTGATCCCAAAGATATAAATCTTCAACAGTTGAATATAAAGATCCTGCAGCATACGGAATACTCATGTCGATAAAAGACGCGTTAACAATTTTTTTGCCTTGTTTTTCATAACCGGCAGCTCTGTTTTTAAGTATAACTTCGCTATGATCAAAACCAGTATTTGCCATTTTTAAAGGTGTAAGGATTGTTTCCTGTAAATACTGCTCGTATGTTTTACCAGTAATTTTTTCAATAATATAACCCAATAAAAAGTAACCGGAATTACTGTAATTAAATTTTTCGCCCGGCGTAAAATCCAAAGGCAGTTTATTAAACGTTTTTACAAACTCTTCCGGAGTAGACGGGTTACGGCTTTTTTCTTTAAGAAAGTTTGGAACAGCAGTATAATTAGGAATTCCGGATGTATGCGTAAGCAAATGATGAATCGTTATTTTATCTCCGTTTTCTTTCGGATAATCCGCTAAATAAGTTGTGATTGGAACATCAAGTTTTAATTTTCCCTCTTCAGCCAGTTTTACAATTAAAAATGCTGTGAATTGTTTGCTTATAGAACCCAATCTAAATTTAGTGTCGGGTTGATTTGGAATGTTCCATTCCATATTAGCCTGACCAAAACCTTTTTTAAAGATAATTTTTCCGTTTTCAGCAACCAATGCCGAACCGTTAAATTGTCCGTATTCAGTATATTTACTTAAAAGAGCGTCGATTTTTTTGGCTTTATCCTGCGCAAAAATGGTGAATGTAAAAAGTTGCAGAACTAGGCAGAACGCAATTAGTTTGATAGATTTTTTCATGATTTGATTGATTTCGATTAATAAAATGATTCGTTTTTGATTGATAAATGAAACTCGCTAATAATTATATATTCAACAAGTTAAATCGAAATTACGATTTTTTTTTGAATGAATAATAGGTATAAATTATTAGACGATTGATTTATGATTTGGTTTCAAGATCAATCAGTTTTTTTTCATTTTTTTAAAGAAATGAAGATTTCCATATAAACTAAAAGGTTATTTTTTAATGCCTCTGTGTTCGTAACTCACAATTCTTTTTAGTTTCCATTCATTATCTTTTCGTTCCCAGATATGAATGAATTTTCCGGTTCCTTCAGGAATTCCATTTACATAAAAAGTGTGTTCGCCCACTTGTACGGCACCAAAATCGCCCAGTTTATCAATCGTGCATAAGTTTAATTTTCGCGTAAGTTTTTCAGTTCTGCCACATTTTGCAATTAAAGATTTCATTTCATTTTCTTTTGAAACGTTTAATCCAAAACGATCGTCGTAAAACTCAACATCATCAGCAATTATTTTTTTAAAAAGAGATGCATCACATTGGTTAAATGCAACTTCAAAAAGTAAACTGTCCATTTTGATGATTTCAGTTTTCAGAACATCCATTTTTTCAACCTCGCTGTTTGTTTGTGCTACTGCTTGTCTGCTTAGAAACAAAATAAAAAGAACTAGTATATTTATCATGGGTACCATAATTTCTTTCTTGTTAGTATTCATCTTATTTTGTTTTAGGATTTTTCTTTTTCATTTGATGATCGTAACTAAAAGATCTGGTCAGTTTCCAGACTCCATTTTGCAATAACCAAACATGAGTAAATTTCGCCGTACTGCCAGCTTTGTCTTTTTGACCGGTAGAAACTTCAAAGAATTGATGAATTCCGGTTTGTAAAGCGCCATACAGAGTGCCATTTTTAGTTAATGGATAAATTTCTGTACTTCCCGCTATTAAGTCTCTTCTAACATGGTAACTTTTACCCGAAAGGCAAATGCCTTTTTTTAAGTTACTTAAAAAAAGAGTCTTGTCGGAAATACCGTCAATGTCGTGGTAAAACTCAAAATCGTCGCTAATCAGATTTTCAAACTGTGAGATGTCACAAGTATTAAACCCAATATTAAAAAGAAGACTATCTTTTGATATAATGGTTTTATACAGTTCTGAGTTTTTTTCTTCCTGAGAAAATCCAATATGGAATTGGAAAAGTAGTATTCCAATTAAAATTGCTTTTAACCGGAAAAATGATTTGTTGTTTTTCATTTTATGATTGATTTGATTGATGATTTTGCAATATTAGTTCAATCAAAATTCAGAAAATTGTACAAATGCGAAATGTTATCTTTTTTCTGAAAGAAAATAAGAGCTTGAATTGAACATTTTTGGGGTTGTTTTTGTCACATCTTTAAACTTTTTTATAAAATGAGACTGATCAAAATACTTGTTGTAAAGTGCAACATCTGTTAAACTCAGTTTTTCTAAATCAGAATTCACCATTTGATCGACCGATTTTCTGAATTTAAGGATTTGAATATAACTTTTGATTGTAAGTCCGGTTGCTGCTTTAAATTTAATTTGAAGTAATCTTTGTGATGAAGCTAAACTTTTTCCGATTTCAGAAACATTAATTTCTTCATTGTGAAGTTTAATGAGTTGGCATATTTTTTCGACTAAATTTTTGTTTGGATTTGAAGTGTTTAAATCTTCAAAATAATGATTGATTATATTTAATAATGCTGAAATATCGCTGTTTAAATGAGTTTCAATTTGGCTTTTAAAAGGCAATTCTGTCGAATCAATTTTGATAATAGAATCCGTAAAGTTGCTCAAATCATAACTCGGAAACATCGAAAGCGTCCAGGCATGCAATTGAATTATCGTAACTTTGGTTTTAGGCTGAATATTGACCAGAACTTTATTGGTCATTTGGGAACAAAAGTAAAAACCTTCGTTCATTTCGTATTTCTTTTTGCTTGTATGAACTTCAATAGCATTTCCGCTTACAATTGCCAGATTAAAGCACCCGTTTGGCAAGACAAGTTTGTTTTCGATTACGGTCTCGCCAATACTGTTATCCAGACACCAAATTTTATTCACGAATCGTTCGCAATTTTCACTTACATAATATTCTGAATATAATTTCATAAGTTATTATGTTATGGTTTAATTGTTTAGGATTTATTTTTTACCTGTAAATAATTGTACACTTGATGTTTTATTAAACGGATCATTAAAGAAACTCATTAAAACTAAATTAAATAAATCAGGTTTTTCATAAGCACCAAAATGAGTTGCACCCGGCATTACAAAAAAGTTTGAATTGGGAATATTGTCAAATATTTCGATAGAATGTTCTAATCTGATTGCATCACGATCGCCCGACATTATCAAAACAGGACATTTTATTTTTTGAAGCTCTTTATCTGTAATATTAGGCTGTTTTGCCAGTAAGGTATACAGGTTTTTTGTGTGAGGATCTTTTGTCACTTTTAAAGTATCAAGAACCATTTGATCGATTTCGTTGTAGATTGCTTTTTTACCAGGAAATAAATTCGCGCCAAAAGTGGCCACTTTAGCCGTTTTATCAGGATAATTTATAGCCAGTAAAAGACCCAAAATACCTCCGTCACTTTGTCCCCAAATATAAGCGTTCTTGATTTTTAAGGAGTCAAGTAAAACGTTAACGTCGTCTGCCATTTGAGTATAAGTCAATTGTTTGTTTGAGGCGTCTACAGATTTTCCGTGGCCTCTGCTGTCAATAGCGATAACCTGAAATTGTTTTTTAAAATACTCAATTCTTCGGCTATGACCTTTTATTGAACCGCCATTTCCGTGAAGTAAAACTAAAGGTTGTCCGCTTCCGTAAACCTCATAATACATTTTTATGCCGTTGATTTGTTTGTAGTTTCCGGCTTCTTTATTATCTCCGTAAGGAATTTTTACTTCTGTTTGTGCAGAAGCTTTTCCAATAAGTAAGAAAATAAAAGAAAATAAGATGATTGTTTTTTTCATGATTTGATTGATGATTTTTGAAAATATGATGATTAGTCATTCTAATATTATTAGACGACAGAATTTGTGTTTTGTTTCAGTTTTAAAGATATTAATTCTAATTAAATAAATTCAGAAAAATATTCGCTCTTAATAGATTCCCATTCCTCCAAAATAATACTATAATAAACATCATCTTTACTTTTTCCTTCAGAATCAACATAATTGTTTCTAAAGACTCCTTCTTTTACAGCACCCAGTTTTTCAATAGCTCTTTGTGATTTTTTGTTTTCAAGATCGGCGCTAAATTGTATTCTTCTAAATTGAATGTTTTCGAAACCAAAGTTTAGCAATTCGTATTTGCAGGCTTTGTTTAAACCTGTTCCCTGAAATTGTTTTCCGTACCAAGTCCATCCAATTTCGCATTTTTGGCTCGCATGATTTAAATATCCGTAACGTGTGCTTCCGGCAACTTTATTGGTAACTTTATCAATAATTAAAAATGGGTAACAAATTCCGGCTGCTTTTTGTTTTAAAGTGTTTTGAATATAATTTTCAAAATCAATTTCATTGCGTACATACATTCCCATATATTTCCAGATTTCATCATCAAAAATAATTTCTTTGAGTTCGATATTTCTTTCGTTCTCAAAAGGAAGTAATAAAGCTTTTTCGTTTTCTAAAATGATGTTGGATTGTAATAGCTCGCTTTTCATTATTATTGGTTTATTTGTGTAATTAAGTTCTTTAATAATAGACGATGGCTCTCGCAAAGTCGCGAAAGCGCAAAGTATTTGTTTCACGCAGATTTCAGCAGATTTTTTTTAAATCATTTTAATTCTTTTAATCTGTGGCTAATAGAACTTTGCGATATTTTTTCGCCAGTTAACATTTGTCTATAAGCGAAAATAGACTTTTACACACTTCTAATAAATCTATAAAAATGCAAATTTGTTATGAAAATGAGTGTTGCATGAGGGATAGAGGCGGTATCCTTTTATGAAGAGAAGCGGAATAAAAGATATAGCCGAAAGCCCGACCCGCTTTTTCTGCGGGTCATGCCATGGTAAATAAGTCTTTAAATCATAAATATTTCCTTTATTTTTAAGCTCTTGTAGAATTATTACTTATTTTTACGATCTTATATTTAGATTTTTCTTGATGCAAACTTCACTAAAAATTGCCATTGTAGGTTCTGGACTTGTAGGATCACTTTTGGCAATTTATCTCAAAAAAGCAGGTCACATCGTTCATGTTTATGATCGAAGCCCTGATATTCGCAAAATAAATTTTTCTGGTCGTTCTATCAATTTAGCAATGTCAAATAGAGGCTGGAAAGCACTTGATGGAGTTGGTGTTGGCGATTCGGTGCGAGAAATCGCAATTCCGATGGACAAACGCGCGATTCATTTGGTCGATAAACTTAATTTTCAAAATTACGGACAGGAAGGCGAGTCGATTTATTCGATTTCGAGAGGAACACTTAACCGAAAAATGATTGATCTTGCTGAACAAGCAGGAGCAGAGTTTCATTTTGAGGAAAAAATCTGGGATGTAACGCTGAGCGATGCTACTTTGCATATTGGCGAAACCGAAAGAGGAGAGTGGGAAGAGCGAAAATACGATATGGTTTTTGGAGCCGATGGTGCTTTTTCGAGAATCCGTCATAGAATGCAACGCCAGAGCATGTTCAATTATTCGCAGGAATTTTTGAATATGGGTTATAAAGAATTGAATATTCCGGCAAATGCAGATGCTACACATAAATTAGATAAAAATTCTTTTCATATTTGGCCACGCGGAGAATACATGTTAATCGCGCTTCCTAATCTTGACGGAAGTTTTACGTGTACATTATTTATGCCTTTTGAAGGAGAAAATTCGTTTGCTTCGTTAACTGATCGAAAAATGGTTGAAGATTTCTTTGAGAAAAACTTCCCGGATTCGATAGAAGTTATTCCGAAACTGGCAGAAGATTTCTTTAAAAATCCAACCAGTACTTTGGTAACAATGAAATGTTTTCCGTGGACATACGAAGATAAAATTGCCTTAATTGGTGATGCTTGTCATGCGATTGTTCCGTTTTACGGACAAGGAATGAATGCCGGTTTTGAAGATATTAGCGTTTTGCAGGAAATGATTGAAAAATACGGGGATGATTGGAAAACGATTTTCTCTGAATATCAAATTTCACGCAAACCAAATGCAGATGCCATTGCAGAACTTTCGTATCGTAATTTTATGGAAATGAGTACGAAAACTGCCGATGAAAAATTCTTGCTGCAAAAGAAGATAGAAAAAGCATTCTCTGATAAATATCCGGATAAATGGATTCCGCTTTACAGTCGTGTTACATTTAGCGACCGTCCTTATGCCGAAGCTTTGGCGATTGGCGATTTTCAAAACGGAATTATGGAAGAGATTCTAAAACTAGATAATATTGAAAATATCTGGAACACTCCTGAAATCGATAATAAGATTTTGGAGTTGTTGAAAAAAGCATAATTTTTTTTTTAAAAACCATATAAGTTATATAAGTTCATTTAATATCTATGCGCAAAGCATTATATTGACTTATATAACTTATATGGTTTAATAGTTTTTTATTTTTTCAAAAATTTTGATAAAACGCCAAAAACACCTCTTATAAAGGTAGCACTTGTAACAACTTTTAGTACAGATTTTGTAACAACTTCTGTAGTGCTTGGTTCTGCTTTTGAAGATTTTGTTGGTGTTTGTTCTTCTTGTTCAGCAGCAGCCTGATTTGCAGCTGATATTTTTTTGTTTAGAATTTCATAAGCACTTTCACTATCAATTTCCTCACTGTATTTTTTTACCAATTTTGACTTATTGTTGATTTCGTCAATTTCAGTAGAAGTTAAAATATCCATTCGGCTTTGTGGAGCACGCATCATTGTTGCTACAAGCGGCGTTGGAACTCCTTTTTCGTTTAAAGCCGTAACCAAAGCTTCTCCAATTCCTAAATTCGTAAGCAATTCATCTGTTTTGTAATAAGCAGAAGTTGGGTAATTATCAGCTGTTTTTTTAATGGCTTGTCTATCATTTGCCGTAAAAGCCCTAAGAGCATGCTGAATTTTTAGTCCTAATTGCGCTAAAACGCCACTAGGCACGTCCATTGGGTTTTGCGTTACAAAATAAACGCCAACACCTTTTGAACGAATTAATTTTACAATCGTTTCAATTTGTTCTAACAATGCTTTGCTGGCTTCGTTGAAGATTAAATGTGCTTCATCAATAAAAATCACGAGTTCCGGTTGTTCCGCATCTCCTTTTTCCGGCATTTTTTGATAGATTTCGGCCAATAAACTCAACATAAAAGTCGAAAACAATTTAGGTTTATCCTGAATATCCGTCAAGCGGATGATATTTACGTAACCTTTTCCGTTTTCATCAATTCGCATCAAATCATCAGTTTCAAAAGATAACTCACCAAAAAACAAATCACCGCCTTGTTGCTCTAATTCGATTATTTTTCGAAGAATTGTTCCCGTTGTTGCAGTAGATATTTTACCATAACTTTCTGTAATTTCATCTTTTCCTTCCTCAGTAATATAATTAATGACTTTTTTAATGTCCTTTAAATCCAATAGAGGCATTTGGTTATCATCACAATATTTAAAAATAACAGAAACAACTCCGGCTTGGGTATCATTCAAATCTAAAATTCTGGAAAATAATACAGGCCCAAACTCAGAAACGGTAGCGCGCAGGCGAACTCCGTTTTGTTTAGACAATGACATTAATTCAACTGGAAATGAAGATACATTATAAGGTATGTTTATTTTAGCGTGACGTTCCGTAATAAAACCTTCTTCTTTTCCTTCTTTCGCAATACCACTAAAATCACCTTTTATATCCATCATCAGAACCGGGATTCCGGCATTTGATAACTGTTCAGAAAAAACCTGAATCGTTTTTGTCTTTCCAGTACCCGTTGCGCCTGCAATAAGTCCGTGACGGTTTAGCGTTTTTAAAGGGATTTTTACATGAGCCTCAGCAATTGGTTCACCGTCAAGTATTGCACCTCCCAGTATGATACTGTCACCCTTAGATAAATAGCCATTGTTTATATCTTGAATGAAATTGTCTTTTTTATTCATGTTTTTGTTTGTAATTTAGATGATTATAAGAGTATTACTTTGTTTTTTAACAATTTGATTACTTTTTTTTTAGTAGGAAAAAGCTTTTTTGGATTAAAAATATAATAAAAAATAATTTCGCATCTTTTTAAGAAGATATCAACGGAATCTTTGAATATTGACTAAAACGTTGTAATTTTCCCAGATTTAGCTCGTATTTTTGTTTTATCGAAAAAAGAACGTCGGCAAATTAATGAGATATTTTTTAAATTGACGTTAAATTTCCTTCAATAAAATTAAAAAAAGTTTTTTTATTTAAACTAAACGTATAAATTTGCTCCTCTACAAGTTAAATATAACTAAAAAATAAAAATTATTTAAAACTATTAAATTTAAAAAAAATGGCAAACGTTAAAGTTAAAAAAGAAAGCACTTCAAATGGAGGAGGAATGATCACTGGAATCATTATTGTAGCGTGTATTTTGGTTGGGGTGTTTATTTGGAAAGTAATCATGGGAGATGCTTCTAACTTCGAAGGTGGTAATCCTGAAACAGGTCACCCGATCAATACATTAGGGCAAGTATATAAAGGAGGATTTATTGTACCAGTATTATTAGGTATGTTTTTAATGGTTGTTGTTTTTTCTATTGAAAGATTTATCGTTATCGGTAAAGCAGCTGGAAAATCTAACTTAGATAAATTCATGAAAAGCGTTCAAGCAAGTATTAAAGAAGGAAACATCGAAGCTGCAATCGCTGCTTGTGACAAACAACAAGGTTCAGTTGCAAACGCAATTAAATCTGCTTTGATTAAATACCAAGACGTTAAAAAAGAAGGTTTCAACAGTGAAGAAGCTTCAGAAGTAATCCACAAAGAAATCGAAGAGGCAACTTCATTAGAAATGCCAATGTTAGAAAAAAATATGACTATTATCTCTACTTTAGTATCTTTAGGTACATTAGGAGGATTATTAGGAACTGTATCTGGTATGATTAAAGCGTTTGGTGCGTTAGCTTCTGCTGGAACTCCAGACCAGGCTGCTCTTGCAACAGGTATCTCTGAAGCACTTATCAACACTGCAACAGGTATCTCTACATCTATCTTAGCAATTGTTTCTTATAACTTCTTTACTGCTAAAATTGATGATTTAACTTACTCTATCGATGAGGCTGGTACTACAATCGTGAATACTTACAGAAGATTCAGAGGAAGTTTGAAACAATAATTAATTTTTGATATTAATAATTTTAATTAATTATATCAAAATAAAAATAAAAGAGAATGGCTAAAATAAAAATGAAAAAAAAGTCAACATCGACAGATATGACTGCCATGTGTGATGTTGCGTTCCTTTTGCTTACGTTCTTTATTTTGACCGCTACTGCTAAGGTGCCAGAAGCACTTCCTGTAGATATGCCTTCTTCTACTGTTCAAAGTAAATTACCAGATTCAGATTTGGCGATTATTACGATAGGTAAAGGAGAAGACGGAAAAAGCAAAGTGTTTTTTGACATTAAAGGAAGAGAGATTCGTAAAAGAACTCTTGAAGGAATGGGTGCAAAATTCGGTGTGACTTTTTCAGAAGATGATAAAACTAAATTTGCTTTAATGGATGACTTCGGTGTTCCGGTAGCAGAATTGAAAAGTATCATTGCGATGAAAGCTGCTGATAGAGTTAAAGCGGACCAAGGTGGAATTCCAATCGATTCTTTAGATAATCAATTAAAAGAATGGTTGTTAGTTTCAAGAAGAGCTGCAATTGACCTTGATGATAAAGAATTACAAATTGCCATTAAGGGTGATGCTAAAGAACAATATCCACAAATCAAAAAGATTATGGATATTTTACAAGATCAAAAAATCAATTCCTTTAACTTAGTTACTGGTATGAGAGGAAAAGACTTTTAATTAAAAAAGATACACTAAAATGGCTGAATTAAATACCGGCGACGGTGGTGGCGGAAAAGGTGGTAAAGTAAGAAGTAAAAAGCAAAACTCAAAAGTCGATTTAACAGCGATGGTAGATTTAGCTTTCTTATTGATCACATTCTTTATGTTAACCACATCGTTGTCAAAACCTCAATCGATGGATTTGTCATTGCCAGATAAAGACGATGATCCTACTAAAAATAAAGATATTAAGGTAGATGAGAATCGTACGATGACAGTAATATTAGGGGAAAATAATAAAATGATTTATTATATGGGATTATTAGCGTCTCCTATTGCGGGACCTAAGGATATTGCATATGGTAAAGATGGTATACGTAGAGAAGTTCTGAAAAGAAAAAAATCAGTTTTAGAATATTCTGCTACACAAGGGAAACCTAAAAACGGAATCATCGTTATTATCAAACCAACTAAAAAATCAACGTATCGTAATTTAGTTGATATGTTGGATGAAATGGCGATTGCTGGAGTAGATACTTATGCAATTGTTCCTGAGTTTTCGCCAGAAGAAACTAAATTGATAGATCCAACTGGAACAGGTTCTACTAACACAGCAGATCCTGCTAAATAAGAGATATCTTGTTTTTAACATCCTAATAATCAAGAAAAATGAAGTTAGATATTATAAAAAATCAGTGGCTTGATATCGTATTCGAAGGACGTAATAAGATATATGGTGCATACGAGTTAAGAAAAGCAAACACTAAAACAACGGTAAAAGCACTTATCATTGGTTCAGTTATTTTTGCTGTAGCTGTAGCAGCTCCTCTTATTGCAAGTTTTTTGCCAGATTCTGGTGAAGATGATGTGAATAATGATATTAAGATTGCGACAGTAAAATTACCTCCTAAAAAAGAGGAAGTAAAGCCTAACCAACCGCCACCTCCGCCGCCGCCGCCAAAAGTGGATCAGGTGAAATTCGTGAAACCGGTTGTTGCTAAGGCTAATGAAGTTACTGAAGATCCTCCGAAAATTGAGGAACTTAAAGACAAAAAAGTTGGTTCTGAAACTATTAAAGGAGATCCGGATGCAGTTTTAACTGTTGATGAGCCAGTAGGTACTGGAACTGCTGCAGTAGTAGAAGAAGATAACCAAGTATATAACACAGCTGGTATCGAAGTAAAACCAGATTTCCCTGGAGGAATTGAGAAATTCTACAAATTCGTAGGAAACAATTACAAGACTCCGGAAGAAGAAGGTTTAAAAGGTAAAGTGTATGTTACTTTTGTAGTTGAAAAAGACGGTTCATTAACCGACATTAAAGTTTTAAGGGATATCGGTTACGGTACAGGAGCAGAAGCAATTCGTGTTCTTAAAAAATGTCCAAAATGGACTCCCGGCGAGCAAAATGGTAAAAAAGTTAGGGTTCTTTACTCTCTGCCTATTACGATTCAATCTGCAGAATAATGTTAAAAGATATGCTTAATAATATTCAGAAGAAATCGCTCAAAGAGCGATTTCTTCTTGTTTTAGGAATACTGTTTTTTTTAATATATCTTGTACTAGGTTTAATGATAATGTTTTGGAAAAAACTACCATTAGATATGGAACCTAAATACAGATATGCTTTCGGAGGTTTGCTAATCGTGTATTCAGCAATACGTTTTTTGCGATTAATTAATTCAAATACAGAATAATTATGTTGAAATATGGTAAAGTCTTCGGATTGGTTGTTTTTGTCTTTTTGTTTGCCATGTGTAACCAAAAAAGCAAAAACGATCCAGGAAATGAGACAATTTTAAAAGGATCTATTGATATTACAGTAGATGAAACTGTAAAGCCTATTGTTGATGATCAGGTTGCTGTGTTTGAAGGAACTTACTATGGAGCGAAAATTTCTGTAAAACCTAAATCTGAAGCAGAGCTTATAAATGATCTGTTAAATCAAAAAACCAAAGTAGTTATAACTACCAGGGATTTGACGAAAGAAGAAATAAGCAGATTTGAAAAAAGTAAAATTAATCCACGAGTAACGCCGTTTGCCACAGATGCAATTGCTTTTATTTCAAACAAAAGCAATAATGATACATTAATTGCGTTGAAAACTGTAATTGATTTTATGCAGGGTAAAGCTAATACCAGAATTAAAGGTCTTGTTTTCGATAACCCAAATTCAAGTACTGTCCGTTATATGAAGGAACTTGCTAAAGTAAAAGATATTCCTGCAAAAGGTGTTTTTTCTTTTAAAAATAACGATGAAGTTATTAAATTTGTTTCTGAAAATGATGGAATGATTGGCGTAGTTGGCGTAAATTGGTTATCACAACCTTCGCCAAATATGGGTGATATTATTAAAAAGATTAATGTTTTGGGTGTAAAAGGCCTAAAGGACGACAAATATTACAGCCCAACTCAAAATGACCTGGCCGAAGCAAAATATCCTTTGGCACGTGATTTGTTTATCATAAATTGTCAGGGTTATTCTGGCTTAGGAATGGGCTTTGCTTCATTCATTGCCGGAGACATAGGACAACGAATTGTTTTAAAATCCGGATTACTTCCTGTAAGGGTTCCGGGAAGAAAGCTAAAAATTAGAAGTCAAATTATAAACGATAAAGAATAAATTAATTACAATAGAGATGAATAAATTTAAAATTTTCAGTCTTGCCTTAGTTGCTTCAGTTTCTGTTGCAAAAGCGCAAGATATAAACCAAGCCAAAAAGGCAATTGATGCAGAACAATTTGAAAAAGCTAAATCTTTGCTAAAATCAATTATCAAAGCAAAACCATCTGACGGTGAAGCTAATTTTGTTTTAGGTAATATATATCTAAATCAAACTATAATTGATTCTGCTAAAATTTATTACTTAAACGGAATTGAAGCTGCTGACAAGAAAAACTTAAATTATATTGGACTTGGTCAATTAGATCTTGATAGTAAAAATACTGCTGGAGCTCAGGCAAATTTTGCTTTAGCAACAAAAGATATCAAACGTAAAGATGTAAATGAATTTATTTACATTGGTAAAGCTTATATAAATTCTGTAAATCCAGATTATAAAAGTGCAATCGCAAGTGTACAAAAAGCTTTAGCTATAGAACCACAAAATGCTCAGGCACTTTTAACAATTGGAGACGCTTATTACGGAGCAAACAATCAAAATGATGCTTACAAAGCATATCGTGATGCATTTACTGCAGATCCAACTCTTTTAAGAGCAAAAATGCAATTAGGGGTTTTATTAAAAGGAGCTAAATCATATGATGAAGCAATTAAATCTTTTAATGAAGTTATCGCTTTAGATGCTAATTACGGACCTGTTTACAGAGAATTAGCTGAAACATATTACAAATGGGCTAGAAATAAACCTTCTACAAGACAAGTAAATTATCAAAAAGCAATTACTAATTACGAGAAATACTTAAGTCTTACAGATTATTCTATTCATTCAAGAATGCGTCATGCGGATTTCTTAATCTTAGTTGAAGATTATAAAGCTTTAGAAGCAGAAGCGAATAAAATGATTGAATTAGATAAAGTGAATCCTAGAATTTACAGATATTTAGGATATTCTGCTTATGAAAACGGTAACTATGATGTTGCTATCAAATCATTAGAAGATTTTGTTAAAGTGCCTACAAATAAAGCAATTGCAAAAGATTATTTATATTTAGGACTTGCTAAAATTAAAAAAGGAAGTAATGCTGAAGGTGTTGTAGATCCTGCTGCTTTTGACGCTGGTTTAGCTGAAATCAAAACAGCAATTGCTATGGAACCTTTAGTAGTTGAAGATCTTGGTGACTTTGGAAAAGAATTGTTTACTAAAAAACAATATGTTCAGGCTGCTACACTTTATGAATTTGCAGCGAACACTGCAGAATCAAAAAATTATTTGAACGATAATGTATACTACGGTATTTCACTTTATTATGCAAATGCTAATAAACCAAAAGGAACTTCTGATGCTGCTGCTTTAGCGAAAGCTGATGCTGCTTTTGATAGAGTTTTGGTTGCTTCTCCTACTTATGATGAAGCTTACTTATATAAAGGAAGAATCAACAACTTGTTAGAGAAAGACGATTTAATTATTAAAAACTACGAAGAGTATGTAGCTAAAACAACTGCTAAAGGAGCAGAAGAATTAGCTAAGCCTGCAACAGTTAAAAAAATAGTTGAAGCTTACAATAGTATTGGTGCAAGTTATGCTAACACAGACAAAGCTAAGGCAA
This sequence comes from Flavobacterium sp. LC2016-13, assembly GCF_009707955.1. Taxonomy (GTDB): domain Bacteria; phylum Bacteroidota; class Bacteroidia; order Flavobacteriales; family Flavobacteriaceae; genus Flavobacterium. Next base: position 326,796 of record NZ_WMDQ01000007.1, read on the forward strand.
TTGAATATTTCAATAAATCTTTAGTTTTAGATCCTGCAAATGCTTATGCTACACAATCTGTGAAAGCTTTAAAATAAGATTAGTTTTCTACTAAATATAAAACGGATAGTTCTTTGAACTATCCGTTTTTTTTTGTTCCGTATTTAAATGACTATCTTTGCACTTTAAAATGAAGTAATGTTATCAAAAGAAATACAATTAGAAGTAAATAAGGGAGCCATGTTGCCTTTGATGGAAGAATTTTACACCATTCAGGGAGAAGGCTTTCATACAGGAACTGCCGCTTACTTTATACGAATTGGAGGTTGTGACGTAGGTTGTCACTGGTGTGATGTAAAGGAAAGTTGGAATGCAGAATTGCATCCGCCAACAAGTGTTGATTTAATTGTAAAAAATGCTTCAACTTATGCTGATACTGTTGTAATAACGGGAGGTGAGCCATTAACATGGGATATGACTTTTTTAACACAACAATTAAAAGATAAAAATTTAAAAGTTCATATTGAAACTTCCGGTGCTTATCCGCTTACAGGAACTTGGGATTGGATTTGTCTTTCGCCTAAAAAAAATAAATTACCAACTCAAACCGTATATGATAATGCGCATGAGTTAAAAGTGATTATTTACAACAAACACGATTTTATTTTTGCAGAAGAACAAGCTGAACTCGTAAATGAAAATGCTATTTTGTTTCTTCAGCCAGAATGGAGTAAAAAAGAAGAAATGACTCCGTTAATTGTTGATTATGTTATGAATAATCCAAAATGGCGAGTTTCATTACAAACTCATAAGTATTTAAATATCCCATAAAAGATAAAATCAAAAAAGCCTATTCGTTAAGAATAGGCTTTTTTGATTTCGTATACATTATACTTATAAAAGGAAATACTATACTTATTGCCAGTTTTTATATTTTTTCAAATTGGTAATATGAGCCAGGTGATGTTCCCCATGCCAGGCATAACTCCCTATAATTTGTTTGATTTTATATTCTGAATTATTTTCTGGATGAATAAATGATTTTTCAAGTTCAGCTGGAGAAAGATTCTTCATAAGATATGCCAGTCTAAAATGCAATCCTTCCAATAATAATAGAGTTGGCTCAATCGGCATATTTAAATTATCAGGTAATTCAGCCCATAAAGTCTCGTCATAAGCCTTAATTACTGGATTGTTTTCCGTCAAAGCCCATTTTAATCTTATAAAACAATTCATATGGCTTTCTGCACAATGATGAATTACTTGACGAATAGTCCATCCGCCTGGTCTGTAAGGAGTGCCAAGTTGTTCATTTGTCAAGTAAAATGTTTCTTTTTTTAATCTTTTAGGAAAAGATTCGATGGTTTCGATTTTATCAGCAATATAATTAGTTGTATATACTGTCGGAATTTCGAATTTTCCTATCGGATATTTTAATTTTTCTAAATCTAATTCTTCCATGATTCTTAATTTTTTAATTTAAATCGAAAGTTTAGCTAAATAATCATAATGTTCTCCCTCTAAAATAAGTTCGCATTTTAATCCATTTGCAATTGCAGCATTTTGTAGCGTATTATAATCTAAATAAAGCCAGTCAAAAGTTTCCTCCTTTTCGCCTTTATAGGAAATATTAAAAGTAAGCTCTCCATAATAATCATTATTCGATGGAATCCATTTTCCGCCGTCTTCATCTTCATCAAACATATAAATAATATCAGAACTGTCTAATAAAATTTGACCACCTGTGCTTAGTAATGATTTTAATTTAGATAAAAAGCTATTGCAATTTTCCAGCTTCCCAAAAATACCAACCCCATTCATCAATAATAAAATGGTGTCAAATTTCTCCCCTTCTAAATCTAGTAAATTCTGTACTTTGGCGTTTTTCACACCTCGAAGTTTACAAGTTTCGATAGCTTTTTCAGAAATATCGATAGATGTAACATCCAAATTACGATCATTTTGCAACGATAAACTATGACTTCCCGCACCACATCCAACATCTAAAATTTTTCCATTAGCTAATTGCAATGCTTTTTGTTCGATTTTAGGCATTTCGTTATAAGCACGAAATAAATAAGCAACACTCATTTCGTCTTCTTCAGAAATTGAAGTTTCAGTAATAATATCTTGAGGTGAATTATTGGTCTGGAAATCATACATAGCTTTCCCAAAAAGATCTTTCATCGTAATTTAGTTCAAAGTTTAAGGTTTCAAGTTCAAAGTTGTTTAATTTTGCAGATCACTTAAACTTTAAACTTGAAACAGATTTTAAATAACTTAAATAAGTTAGCCAAAGATAAGCATATCGAAAACAAAAAGTATTTTGATAAGCTGAAAAAGAAACAACCTAAGAATTTAGATTACGTTATGCAGGATTTGCATGATGCCGAATTTAAAAAAACAGATTGTTTGCAATGTGCCAATTGTTGTAAAACGACCGGGCCGTTATTTACTTTGGCGGATATTGAAAGAATTTCAAAATCCTTCAGACAAAAACCACAACAGTTTATCGAGCAGTATCTTCGAATCGATGAAGACAAAGACTATGTTTTACAAAGTGTTCCTTGCACTTTTTTAGATAATGAAAATTACTGCATGATTTATGATGTTCGTCCAAAAGCCTGCAGAGAATTTCCGCATACAGATCGAAAAAAGTTTCATCAAATTACAGACCTTACTTTAAAAAATGTCGCAATCTGTCCTGCAGCTTATAATATAGTTGAAGAAATGAAGAAGAAACTTCCTTTATAGATACTTAAATATTATGCAATTATTTTTAGGAACAATTCTTTTTTGGTTTTTTAAATGTAATTTTGAATATACCAATGTAAACTCAACTAATAAATCAACATAAGACCAATCATAATTTGAATTTAGAATATTTTATAGCTAAAAGACTTATCACTGCTAAAAATTACAAAAGCAGTATTTCAGCACCAATTATCAAAATTGCCATTTCGGCTATTGCGATTGGTATTATTATGATGTTAGTTTCGGTAGCAACCGGAATTGGATTACAGAAAAAAATACGCGATAAAGTTTCAGCTTTCAACGGTCAGATCATTATTTCGAATTATGACAACAATAATTCAGATGTAACATTAGTTTCTATTTCTAAAAAACAAGATTTTTATCCCAATTTCAAATCAGTTCCAGAAGTAAGCCATATTCAGGCTATCGCAAGTAAAGCCGGAATCATAAGAACTGAAAATGCTTTTGAGGGGATAATTTTCAAAGGAGTAGGAGCAGATTACGATTGGAATAATATTAGAGAATATTTAGTAGAAGGCAAATTGCCCGATTTTTCAAAATCCTTAAACGAAGAAGTTATAATTTCAAAATTTCTTGCTAACCGGCTTAATTTAAAAGTAGGAGATAATTTCAATACTTTTTTTATCAAAGAAGAGCAAGGAAAAATGCCAAATAGTCGCCGATTCAAAATTACAGGCATTTTTAATTCAGGTTTTCAGGATTTCGATGCTACATATATAATAGGAGACATTCGTCATATTCAGAAAATCAATAAATGGTCACCGGATCAAGTCGGAGCCTTCGAAGTTTTTGTAAAAGACTTTAATAATATTAAATCGACAGGTAATCAAATCTACGAGCAAACATCATCAAGTTTAGATACCAAAACCATAATTGAGAAATACAGTTATATTTTTGACTGGCTACAGCTTTTCGATTTCAACATAATCGTTATTCTCGCTGTCATGATTTCAGTAGCAACTATAAATATGATAGTAGCTTTATTAGTTCTTATTTTAGAACGTACACAAATGATAGGAATTCTGAAAGCAATGGGAGCAAATAACTGGACAGTCCGCAAAATATTTTTATACAATGCTTTTTATCTTATTTTCAGAGGACTCTTTTGGGGTAATGTAATTGGGATTACGCTATTGTTAATTCAGCAACAATTTGGAATCGTTAAACTCAATCCTGAAAATTACTACGTTAACGAAGCTCCGGTATATATAAATTGGGGTTATGTGGTTTTACTGAATTTGCTAACAGTCACAGTTTGTTTTTTAGTGCTTTTAATTCCTTCCTATATAATAACGAAGATTTCTCCTGTAAAGGCTATCCGTTTCGATTAAGCTATATTTCAAGAATAAAATTTTCATTTTCAAACCCGACAGTTTTTAAAACCTGTCGGGTTTGTTTTTGTTACCTAATATATAAGAGCAAAATTATATAGTATTCGTTGGTAGAAGCCTTTTTATAATTTGAGTTAATGCGGAGCTTATTCCTGCTATCCGTTCCAATCTTTTGCTTTTGAAAAAAAGCAAAAGGATTTCCACTGCTATCAGGGCTAGGGGGAGTAGTTCTCAGAATAAGCATTCCTTATATATGAGTAAAAAAAGCCTTTTTAAAAACGGCAAGCCCATGAAAGCATACTTCAAAGGCTGGTAAACCATTAAAAACGGATAATGAGGTTATGAAAATAGAGGTTGTCGGGTCTTGATCAGAAAAGCAATTGTATTGCGAAACCCATAAAAAAGGAGGTTTTGGAAAGGGGTGTATTGTGAAAACGATAATGCGCCAAGGATTTTTCTGATAAATGACAAAAAAGGGGTTGATGTAAAACTTGTGTTATCAGTGAGTTAAGAAAAACTTATAAAAAAGATTAAAAATACTTTAAAAAAGGTATTGTTTAACTGAATAAACTAGCTACTTTTGCACCCGCAACAGCGACAGACGTTCTTTTAAATACTGACAGGCAAATAAATCAAAATGAAAATAAATTTTCAAAAAAAGATTAAAAAAAGCTTGTGAGATTTGAAAACAGATGTTACATTTGCACCCCGCAAAACACGGAAGTTCATTGATAGATTGGTAAGGAAAAAGAAGAAAACGAGACGAAAAAAAAGTTTCAAAAAAACTTTAAAAAATCCTTGCTAATTAAAAAAGAAGTTGTAGTTTTGCACCCGCTTTGAAACACAAGCGAAACAAATTGAAACACGTTCGTAGACATATTGAATTGACAGCCGTTTTAA
>NZ_WMDQ01000008.1 GCF_009707955.1 Flavobacterium sp. LC2016-13
TTAAAACGGCTGTCAATTCAATATGTCTACGAACGTGTTTCAATTTGTTTCGCTTGTGTTTCAAAGCGGGTGCAAAAGTAGACCTTTAATCTACATTTACAAGACTTTTTATCGATTTTTTACAATCTTTTTTTAAATTTTTTCTTAACTTTCTGATAACATTAAATTTAGATCTTAATTATTTTTTACATTTTAAGAGAATTTTCTTACTTAGTTTAGTTTTATCTCAATTTCAGTGTTTGAATAACCTAGCTTTTTATTAAGTCTACAACATTATTTATCGTTTAACATCAATTTTATATAAAATGGGTTTCTTTTAAAACATGTAATACATTAAAATCACCTTATTCGTTTTCCTAGCAGACAAAATATATTTCTCAGTGTTGGCACAAACACAGTGATAAATTTTACTGTTTCATTTCCATAACCAAAGAAATTGTTCGAGAATTTGGCTCCTGAAAAATAAGCCTCGGCAAGCAAATTGACATGAGGGAAAATATTAAAAAAAGTACCGCTGTAGCCTGCCTCGGCAGACTGATACGTAAAATAGTAATTGGCAAAAATCTGATGGATCTGCTTATGAGGGTTTCCATTAAAATCGTTATAGATGTATTTATCTTTTATTCCCAGAAAAAAGCCGTCATCAGTGGCAAATCCCAAAGCTGGAAGAAGCACGTTATTATTGGGAAGAAAATACCTGAAGTGCAAATTATTGGTTTCATATAATGAAGAAAACTGTTTTTTAGAAGGTTTCTCTGCATCAATTATACTTTTCTCATAATCGTAATCATAAATTCTGGCCTTTGTATTATTATGAATTGTATAATGATCTGTTCCATAACCGCCAATCATACGCACAAGCGCTTCATGATCTCCCTCGCCTTCTACAATAAAATCATCATCTCCATTGAGTCCGTAAATCCATATTTCACATGACTGATCTGAATTAATTTTAGCACTGTAATAAGGAACAGTACTATTCTTCTCTGTAAAAATTTCTATTGTAGTATTTCCTTGGGATTGTCTTGTAATATGAAATATATCTTTTTTATCTGTACCGTAAACAATTACTTTTTTATTAATAAAACCAGCGTATTCTTCTGCTATTTTATCGATGTTTTTAAGTCTGCCTTTTAATTTATTTTTGATATTTTCTAAAGACTGATCCTGCATTTCTAAAGGTAGTTTTAAAAAGGCTTTATCAATAACTGCATCGGTAATGCCTTTTTGGATGGACTTTGCCTCCTCTATCCAAATAGATTCATCAAACTGGGATACAAAAATTTTATCAAGGTTATAGGCTTCTGAATTAAACCATTTGACATTCTGAAGATCCTCATCATACGTTTGCCAGAATCGGGTTTCGGGAACAATTTGTTTTACAACAGCCAGACCCACTCCATCAAATTTGGAAAAAGCGGCATCACGATCACGAGGTATCGGAGCATATATTCCGGTTTTATTTCCTGTTTCTCTTAATGCCCATCTCCATTGATCTTCATGGCGGTCCCAATCTCCTAAAAGCATATCAAAAATTCGCGAACGAATATACTGTCGTTTATCAATACTGTATTTTTCACTATTACGCAGTTTTTCAAGAACTTCTGTTGTTCCTGCAAAATCAATTATGGGTCCTTTATTATCTGTAGATGAATATTGAAATCCTTTAAAGTCTTTTTGCCCTTTCGAAGGTCTTTCTTCAATAAAATAAAGACCATCACCATATTTGTCGTTTAAATCTCCAAATTGTGCCTGCTTGGGAAAATAATATAATTTTGTATCTGAATGATTGATGCGCGCCGCTTCTGCAATATCACTTACTGCCAACTGGGCATAAGGATGAGCAGTGGTAAAAAAATCAGATACCATATTTTCTGCATAAGTATCGTCATAAGCATTTTGGTCAAAAGCAATTCCTTTTAATTTAAACCGAAGAAATTTAAGAGCATCTTTTCTGAGGGAACGCATAACATATTGCTGGCCTTGTTGATTTTCTAATCTTAAAGACTGTGACTGATGCCCGCCTCCTTCTTTCATAATAGTAAGTCCTCCATGCAAGGTATCTAATAAAGCAGTATTTACATTTACCGGCGTAGCATAATATTTTCTATAGTGATCGCCCCATAATACTTTGTATAATCCTGATTTAGATGTCTCTTCATCAGTGAGTATCTGTGCTTTTGAGGTAGCAGCAAAAGAAGTTGCTATTAGGTCAGCGGACTTCTTTTTTTCAATAACCGGCAACGGTGCAGTAAGGGCATGGCGGTATAATAATTGATTATTTTCAAAAGAATGAAACTCAACATCAGAGGAACCATCCTGATAATAATTAAGTCTTGCGTATCCATTTTCACTTGAATTGTAAATGCCTCTGTAACTTAATTTTCCTCCCGGAGCAGTAATAATTCCTTTTGATAATTTAGTGGCTTCGCTTGCTGAAAGTGAACCGCTGATAATTTGATGAATTCCTCCGCCTTCTAAATATTGCAGGTTGGCTTCGTGTCCTGATACAATAGTGACATTGCCTGATAATTTGGCCAGGGTGGCCACAAAACTTGTCAGTTCTCTGTATCTGCTGTAAGCAATATCCTGTGGGTTACTGCCTCCTAATTTCCTTACGGCTTTATCTCCAAAACCAATTACAGGAAAGGGATGGAGGTAATCATTAAAACTGAATTTTCCTCCATGCTTTCCGTTTGTAAAAATAGGATGATGCATGGCAATTATTACATTTTTAAATGCTGCATCACGTATCATACTTTCCAATTCTTCCAAAAAACGTCTTCTTGTTTTTATATCCGGTGAATTTTCATTGATGTATTTTACATCATCCCAATTAGAAATATACCATTGTGAATCTATAAAAATAATTTCAAGATCTTCATTAATTGATACTTTGGCTAAAGGGCCTCCGTTTTCAGGTAAATAACGAACTGATTTATCTGCTGTGTTTTTTATTAAACTCTGAACTGTTTTACTTTTTCGGGTGTCTTTATATTTCCATTCATAGTCGCCCGGAATAAAATAAGTGCTGCCTTTGAAATCCCCTACGCTTCCTAATTGTTCCTGCAGCATTTTCGGATCAGAAAGACTATCTCTTGTTTGTGATGAAACTGCATCTCCCAAAAATAAAACTGTGGCGTTCTGATCGGCGTTTTCTATTATTTTTTGAAATTGCTTCAGATAATTCTCCCCTTTTCCTTTTTGTCCATAACCTCCTGTCAGATAAACAGAATGAGTGATTTTTTTCTCTGGCTTAGTTGCAGTTTCATCGCTGGATTGTTCTTTAAAAACAGCACAGGCTTCAAATAATGATAAAATAAATACAGATAAAATCACAGTCTTTTTCATAATACCTATAATTTAGTCTTCTAAAAACAAAAATAGAATCTCACAATAGAAATCTCGTTAAGTACTCCAGTTCTTTAAAATTGAAATATCTCAGGATTTAATAAAATTAAGTACATCTGAATTGATCTCAGCCGCATTTGTTGTTGGCATACCATGGCAGAATCCAGGATAGGTTATCAATTTTCCGTTTTTCAACAGTTTGATCGCTCTTAGTGCAGTTACATTATAAGGTACTATCTGGTCATCTTCGCCATGTAAAATAAGTACAGGAAAATCAACACTTTTTAGATCTTCGGTAAAATCTGTTTCAGAAAAGGCTTTTATACAGTCAAAATGTGCCTTAATACCACCCGCCATTCCCTGACGCCACCAATTGTCCTGAATTCCTTTTTTTACATTTGCGCCTTCTCTGTTGTATCCGTAAAAAGGAAAAGTAAGGTCCTGATAAAATTGTTGTCTGTTATTAGCCGTGTTATTACGAATATCGTCAAAAACAGCTAAAGGAACTCCGTCCGGATTATTTTCGTCTTTAATCATATATGGCGTCACTGCACTAATTAATATTACTTTTGACACACGATTTTTGCCGTATTTTGCTGCATAACGAATCGCTTCACCGCCTCCGGTTGAATGCCCAATATGAATAGCATCTTTTAAATCCAGAAATGCTATAAGTTCAGCAACATCTGCCGCATAAGTATCCATTTCATTACCTGTATAGGTTTGCGAAGATCTACCATGTCCTCTTCTGTCATGCGCAATTACTCTAAATCCCTGATCGAGGAAGAAAAGCATTTGTGCATCCCAGTCGTCTGCCGATAATGGCCATCCATGATGAAAAAAAATAGGTGTCCCTGTTCCCCAGTCTTTATAATAAATCTCTGTTCCGTCTTTTACTGTAATCTTTGCCATTTTGCTTTTTTTTAGTTGTTAATAATGATTTTATAATTGAATTTGTCCTATCTGATATCCATAGCATTTATCAATACATATTATAATCTGCTACTTAAATTTGTACGAACTCAGTTCGATGAGCAACAATTATGCTAAAGCAGAAAACCCTTAATTACCAAGGCAATGAGTATTTACAGCTTTTATTTAATTAACTGTATTTCGTTAATTTTTGCGACAGATCGTGAAATATAAAAATTACTTATAATGGAAAAACTGTATGTTTATTTCAGGACTGAATGAGCAAGGACTTTTCGTTTTTATATCTTCATTACAAATAGATTGTCAACAGCTTTCAGTAATGCAATTAAGTTTTCCATATTCATTTTTGCTTTAAACAATTAGTATATTCAATTTAAAAACAAAAAAATAAATTAGTATTTCAAAGATAAATGCAAAAATCAACAAAACAACATAAGTTATTAAAAATCAAATAACTAAAGACTAAAATTTGAATAAAAAGCAATATATAGCAATCTTTACCACAGCATTGTTATTACTTTCTTTTTAAGAAATACTATACCGTTTTTTTGCAAGATTCAAAAAACTCATAAGCTCTTTTCTCTACATAGGAATGCATTGAATTACGTAAGGGAAAAGCACAATGTCCTCCATATTTTGGGGTCTCTAGATAAACAAATGCGCTGTCTTGAGCTATGGCTCTGGGATAACATCTTTCTCCTAAAAAAGGATCATCAAGAGAATTAATGATTAAAACCGGAGTGGTAATATTTTTAAGGGAAAATTCAGGAGAAACACGTTGATAATAGTCATCCCGGCTTGCAAAGCCATGTAAAGGTGCTGTAAAATAATGATCGACTTCATCAAAAGAAGAAATTTTATCGATCTGATCACGGTTTATAAAATCAGGAAATTGTGCCGCTTTGTATTTGAGCTTTTTTTTAATGTCTATTGTAAAATTCTTTAAATAAACTCTATTAAAGCCTTGTTTGAGTTCAGCCGCACTTGTTGCGATATGTGTTGGAACAGAAATCGAGACTGCCGCTTTTATACGTTTATCAATTTTTGTCCAGCCTAAATAATTCAAAAGCTGTACACCTCCCATTGAATATCCTATCAAATAAACATCTTCGAATCCTTTACGTAAAACAAACTGAACTACTTCATCCAGATCATCAACTGCACCGTGATGATAAAGTCTTGGCAGGCGATTCATTTCTCCGCCACAAGTGCGGTTATTCCATGCGAAAACTGAAAAACCTTTTTGTTGAAAATAATCTGCACAGCTATTATTATAAGTTCTGCGCGAATCTCCTTCTAAACCATGACATAAAATCACTGCTTTTTTAGGATCATTTATAATAAAATCGATATTGATAAAATCTCCATCATTCAATTCATGTTTTTCCCTAGTGTATCCCGGAACTTCAAACTTTTTAAACAAAGCAGCATAAATAGTAGAAACATGCTTGTTTCGATGAATAATCGAAGGAAAACTATATTCTGATTGTTCAATTACTGGCATGATTTGAAAAGTTTGTGGTGTTTATACAAATTTAAGAAATCAATCAATATGTAATTTAAAACTGATTATTATTTCACTAAAATATTCAAAAAAAAATGTTTGTTTTCCGATTGTCTATTTATTAAATTTCTAGAGTTGTATATGTTGTACAAATATTAGATTCCGATACAAATTTTTAGGTGTTGTAGTTTTAATAAAGTACTTCAGGATACAACAGGATAGATACAGCATGGTATTTTATTATTTTTGAAATTATCTATTGAAAAAATAGTTAATTGTAAACAAACTGTACGCTCTCTTACTTTAGCATAAGAAAAATGGTATCGGATATTTTTCTACACCGCTACTTTATAAAAACAGAAAAAGATGTATTCAAACAAATTGACTTTCTTATCATTAAGTATTTTTCTATGTACTTTAAATCTTTTTAGCCAAGTTACACTCCCAAAAATATTGGGACATAACATGGTTTTACAGCAACTAAAAGATGTACCGGTGTGGGGAACCGCGAGCCCTGGCGAAAAAATATCGGTTGATTTTGCTGGACAAAACAAAACAACTTTTGCTGACAATTCTGGCAAATGGTCAGTGAAACTCAAACCAATGAAAGCATCATTTACGCCACGCGAAATGACTATTAAAGGAACAAATACAATTGTTCTGAAAAACATATTGATTGGAGAAGTCTGGCTTTGTTCCGGTCAGTCAAACATGGAATATGCCATGCGAAAATACAGTAAATTCGAATCGGCAGTAAAAGGATACAAACCTCCGGAAGATGATTTGAATAAGGCCAATAATCCAAATATCCGAATCTTTCTCGACCGCCGAAAATACATGGATCCAAATCCTGAACATTTGGGTTGGGACGCTGCAATGGGAAAACCTTTAGTTGATTTTTCGGCTGTGGGTTATTATTTTGCGAAAGATTTATATTCTAAACTGCACGTGCCTATCGGGATGATTTCTGCTGCTGTGCCAGGCAGTAGGATTGAGCCCTGGATTGAGGCTTCGAAAATGGAAATATCTCCTAAAATGAAAAATGGAAAAACACTGGATAAACTTAGTGCGGATGGTGGCGATCCGGGGAAATTTTATAATACTATGATACAACCCCTAATTCCCTTTACATTAAAAGGAATTCTATGGTATCAAGGAGAATCGAATTGTTTTCTAAATGAAAATATTCGTTATGCATATAAATTTAAAACACTAATAGAAAGTTGGCGAAACGACTGGAACGACAAAAAAATGCCTTTTTATTTTGTACAAATTGCTCCTTATGCTTATTCTACTGCCAAAGATGATCGTCCTCATAATGCCGAAAATCTTCCTGAATTCTGGGAAGCACAACAACTTGCCCTGCGTTTAAAAAATACCAGCACAATTGCCATTACGGATTTGGTCGACAGTATCGCCGATCTGCATCCGGGATACAAATGGGAAGTAGGACGCCGATTGAGTCTTGTTGCTGCAAATAAAGCTTACGGACAAAAAAATGTCGTTTGTTCAGGACCTGTCTATAAAAAAATAAAAACAGTAGGCAGCACCATTGAAATCTCCTTTTTTAATACTGGAAGCGATTTGGCAAGTCGTGACGGAAAGCCGCTTAACTGGTTTACCATAGCTGGATCTGATGGAAAATTTACAACGGCAAAAGCAGAAATAAAGGACAATAAAATAATCCTTTCCGCACCCGAAGTCCCAAATCCCGTTTCGGCCCGTTTTAGCTGGAACGAAGCCGCTCAATCTAATTTTATTAATAAAGAAGGACTTCCAGCCGTTCCTTTCAGAAGTGATAATCCGTGGGAAAAACTTTTTTGATCAAACTGGGTAAGTTAAATTACAAATAAAAAAATCCCAAATTCCAATTATTACGTTGGAATTTGGGATTTTTATTTGATTTTTATATCTCGTTAGTCTAAAACAAAACTAACACTTACGTTTGCCGTAACTTCAATTTCTCCAATTGCTAAAGTTTCATTTGAAGCACCTGCGTTGCTATCCATCGCCATAGATTTCATAGCATACATTGGTTGTGGATGATAAACCTGAGTGTTATCTGAAATTGTATACGCTTTACCTACTTTTTGTCCTAAAACCGAAACATAATCTTCTGCTTTTAATTTAGCGTCTTTAATCGCTAATTTTCGAGCTTCTGTTTCAAGTTGAGCTAATTTAGAGGTTTCAAAAGAAACTCTGTCGATGCGGTTAATTCCTTGTTGAACCAATCCTTCCATCAATTCATCATATTTTGATAAATCTTTCAATACAATTTCTACGGTTTGAGTAGCATTGTAACTTGTTTTCTTTTTCTCATAATCGTATTGTGGATTAAGAGCAACTTGTTTTGTTTTGAAATCTGCTGTTGGAACATTCATTTTTTTGATGAATTTTAAAACAGCGTCAATTTTTTCGTCGTTTTGTTTTTTGACGTCTTTAGCATTATTTCCTTTTGTTTCAACAGTAGCTGAAATACAAACCTGATCAGGCGCTACTTTTACTTTTCCTTCTCCATTTACATTGATTTGAGGAATTTGTTTGGTTTCTTGGCCGTAAGACATAGTCATAAACATGATTGTTAAAAATAATACTAGTTTTTTCATTTTTGTTATATTTAAATTGTTTGATAAAGGCTTTTCAAAAGTTATGCCAGCATTATAATTTCCCCAATTTTGACATTACAAAAAGTATCACAATTGGAATTGCCAATAGAATTACCATTAAACTATGATCAACAATTAATGAAGGATCTTTTATCAAAGTAATTAAATAACCGCCTATAGCGCCTCCAAAATGTGCTGTATGACCAATGTTATCATTTTTGGCTCTCATTCCATAAATTGAATATAATAAATACAAAATTCCAAAAAGGTAAGCCGGGATTGGAATAACTCCAAAAATTCCTAACATCATATCGGGTTGTAATAAAATTGCAGAATACAAAACTCCGGTTACAGCTCCTGAAGCGCCAACTGCTCTATAACTATAATCGTTTTTGTGAAACAACATTGTCAGTAAACTTCCAAAAATCAAACTTCCAAAATAAACTAAAACAAAAGAGAAATTGCCTAACCAATTTAAAACAACGGGCGCAAAAAACCAAAGTGTCAGCATATTAAAAATTAAATGCATCATATCAACATGCAGGAAACCAGATGATAACATTCTGATTTGTTCTCCGGAACGAATACTTCCTACATGAAATTCGTATTTTCTAAAAAAAGACAGATCTTCAAAACCTTTCCAGCTAATCAATACATTGGCGACAATAATCCCAATTAAAATGGTATTCATAAAAAATGTTTAATGTGAAATGTAAATATAGTCATTCTTAAAGATATGTTAGCGTCCATCCAAAATATCGATGGTTATTCATTTTTCTTTTATATTTGTAAAAAAATTTAGATGCAATTTCTTGTTTATATACTGGCCTACCCTATTCTTTGGCTTATTTCAATTCTTCCTTTCCGAGTATTTTATTGGTTTTCAGATTTCGTATATTTTATTATTTACCGCATTGTAGGATATCGTAAAAAAACGGTTCGCGAAAACTTAGCATTGACTTTGCCTCACTTAAGTGCTGCTGAAAGAAAAGACATTGAAAAAAAGTTTTATCAGCACATGTGCGACATGTTTTTGGAGATGATCAAAACCATGAGTATTTCTCCGGAAGAAATGGAAAAACGATTTCATGTAACGAATATTGAAATTCTTCAGGAATATGCCGAGAAAGGTAAAAGTGTTGTTCTTGTAGCTTCGCATTATGCAAGCTGGGAATGGCTTTTAACAATCAATAAACGTATACCGTTTAGAGGAATTGGTGTTTATAAAAAAATAGCAAATCCTTATTTTGATAAATTAATTCGACAAATCAGATCTAAGTATGATGCTGAATTGGTCGAAACCAAAAAAACGATTCCGATGATGGCTCAAAACCAACGCGACGGGATTTTAAGTCTTTACGGATTAGCGAGTGATCAATCTCCTAAATTAGATCGTATTTTTCATTCGATGAAATTTATGGGAATTGAAGTTCCTGTACATACAGGAGCCGAAATGCTTGCCAAAAAATATGATTTGAGCGTTGTTTTTATTAAGGTAAAAAAAGTTGCGAGAGGTTATTACGAAGCAACCATTATTCCTATTGCAGATAATCCTAAAGATTACGGAAATTTTGAAATTACAGAAAAATATCTGAGAGAAGTTGAAAAACAAATTCTTGAAGCTCCTCAATATTATTTATGGACTCATAAAAGATGGAAACACAGAATTGAAAATAATTCTTAAAAGAAATTAAAAATCCAAAAAACAACTAGTTGTTTTTTGGATTTTTAATTTTAGGTAAAGCCTAAAAATAGATTTTGATGGGTTTTTGTAATATTTTTTTTTGATAGGATTTATATTATAGATTGTATAAAAACATATATTTGAAATTAAAATTAACCCAAATCTAATTTTACCTACTTATGATTAAAAACCTATGTTTTTCAATTTTAGTAGTTTGTTTTTCAATAACTTCTTCTGCGCAAAGCCCAAAACGCGGAATAGCTTATGTTAACAATTCTACTGCCGATTTATTAGCCTTAAAACCCGGAATTTCCTGGTGGTACAACTGGGGATCAATTCCGGAAAATGACACAAATGCCAATTACGAATCTATTGGAGTAGAATATGTTCCGATGGCTTGGCGGGAAGTTAATGATACCGATGTGCAGGCCTTTATAAACAGAATAAAGCCCGGTGCAAAATACTTACTGGCTTTCAACGAACCAAATTTTAATGATGGTTCCCGACTGACTCCTCAAGACGCTGTAAATGCATGGAAGAATGTCGAGAAAATTGCTGCTGCAAAAAATTTAGAAATTGTCAGCGCATCACCGGCTTTTAATGGTCCTGATAATTATGGTGGTTATTCGAGTCCGACTGCGTGGCATGATGATTTTTTTCTCTTATGTCCCACTTGCAAAGTCGATTATATTGCTTTTCATACGTATGATAGTTCCTCTGGTTCTGTTATAGGCGTTACAAGTCTTCTGAAAAAATACAACCGACCTGTTTGGGTAACTGAATTCGCCAACAGAGTAGTTCAGACTGCTGACCAAAAAATTACGTTTATGAAAGAAATCATAACTAATTTTGAAAATGATCCGGATATTTATCGCTATTCGTGGTTTACAGGAAGGGTTGATCCAACATGGCTAGATATGGCAGAAGGACCATTGTTAGCTCCTCAAAGTGGTGTTTTGAGACCTATTGGAACTGAATATATAAATACGCCTTATACTTCTAAAAAAATGAATGTTCCCGGCAGAATTACAGCCAACAAACATTATCGCAGAAAAGGTACAAGCCTCCAAAACACAACAGATTCCGGAACAACTCAAAACGTAAGTTTGATAAATGACGGAGACTGGAATGAATTTCTGATTAATGTTGCTGATGCAGGAACATACAAACTTACTTTTAGAGTGGCCTCAGTAACTACTGCGGGGAAATTTGATATTAATGTAAATGGCGTAACCGTAAAAACAGATGAAACTTTTAATGCGACTGGCGGATTGCAAACTTTTACAGATAAAATCGTAAACGGAGTTACTTTACCAAAAGGAGAAGTTTTATTGAAAATTAAATTCAAATCGAACGATATGAGTTTTAATTTTATTGATGTTGCTGTTTCGAATTTAGGTGTAAACGATCCAACTTTTGAACAAGATTCTTTTACCGTTTATCCAAATCCGATTAAAAATCAATCTGTTCTTCATATTAAATCTTCAAATACAGAAGCTGTTACGTTGAAAATAGTTGATATGAAAGGAAGCATCTGTTATTCTTCTGATCGTTTCTACACTAATGAAGATATTAAAATTGGAGAAAGATTATCCAGCGGAGTTTATATTGTAACAGCGGTTTATGGTTCGATTATAAAATCAATCAAAATCATTAAAAATTAAACTTTTAATAAATTCTACAAATAACAAAAGCCGCTTTCATTAATTTGAAAGCGGCTTTTTTATATTGAAAATGCTGAAAATTAAATTCCTGCAATTGCTTTTATTTCGTCGATAATTCGAAGTGCCAATACATCAGCTTTTTCCTGAGATGGAGCTTCTGTATAAATACGAATAATTGGTTCTGTATTTGATTTTCTCAAATGAACCCATTCTGTAGCAAAATCAATTTTTACACCATCGATAGTAGAAATATCTTCGTTTTTATATTTTTCAGTCATTGCAACAAGAATTGCATCAACGTCAATTTGAGGCGTTAATTCAATCTTATTTTTGCTCATATAATATTCAGGATATGAAGCTCTCAATGCCGAAACTGATATTTTTTTGTTTGCTAAATGCGTTAAAAACAAAGCTACTCCAACCAAACTATCACGTCCGTAATGCGATTCAGGATAAATAATTCCACCGTTACCTTCACCACCAATAATAGCATTATTTTTTTTCATTAATTCTACCACATTCACCTCGCCTACAGCGCTGGCTTCATAATTTCCTTTATGTCCAACAGTTACATCGCGCAAAGCACGAGATGATGACATATTCGAAACCGTATTTCCTGGCGTTTTACTCAAAACGTAATCTGCGCAAGCCACCAAAGTATATTCTTCACCAAACATTTCTCCATCTTCGCTAATAAACGCCAAACGATCTACATCCGGATCTACAACAACTCCTAAATGAGCTTTTTCTTTTACAACCAATTCAGAAATATCCGTTAAATGCTCCTTTAAAGGTTCCGGATTATGAGGAAAATGTCCGTTTGGTTCGCAATATAATTTTACTACTTCAACGCCCATTAATTCTAATAATCTCGGAATAATAATTCCTCCAGAAGAATTTACGCCATCAACAACTACTTTAAACTTTGCTGCTTTTACAGCTTCAACATCAACTAAAGGCAAATTTAAAACCTCGTCGATATGAATATCCATATAAGCGTCATTTATTGTAATCTCTCCCAAATTATCAACATCCGAGAAATCGAAAGCTTCTGCTTCAGCAATTTCAAGAATTTTTGCTCCTTCAGCACCGCTCAAAAACTCACCTTTTTGATTTAATAATTTTAAGGCATTCCATTGTTTTGGATTATGAGAAGCGGTTAAAATAATTCCACCATCTGCTTTTTCTAACGGTACGGCAATTTCAACCGTTGGCGTTGTCGAAAGTCCAAGATCAATTACATTAATTCCTAAACCTATTAAAGTATTTACAACAAGATTATGAATCATTGGGCCTGAAATTCTGGCGTCACGACCAATTACAACCGTTAATTTTTCTTTTGAAGTATTATTTTTCAGAAAGGTTCCGTATGCCGATGCAAATTTTACAGCATCAACAGGAGTCAGGTTATCTCCTACTTTACCTCCAATAGTTCCACGTATTCCTGAAATTGATTTAATTAAAGTCATTTTAATGAGTTATGGTTATTTTATTACAAATATAGAAAAGTTACTAAGGTTCTAAGGTACTAAGTTACTAAGATTTTAAAAAAAGGTGCTAAGATGCTAAGGTACTATCCCGAAGTTTCGGGACTAAGATTTAATAATTAATTTTAAAAGCTATCGATACTTCACTAAAACGATATGAAAATCTTTTCATACTTTTACTAAAATAACGAAGTTGCTCTAAATCTCAGCAACTAAAAAAACTTAGTGCCTTAGAACCTTAGCACCTTAAAAAAAATGAACTTCCTAGCCCATATATATCTTTCCGGCGATAATGATTTAATAAAAATTGGCAATTTTATGGCCGATGGAATTCGCGGAAAACAGTTTGAACACTTTCCTCCCGATGTGCAAAAAGGAATTATTTTGCATCGCGCTATAGATACTTACACAGATTCTCACGATATTTTCAGACAAAGTACCAGGCGTTTACATGAAAGATATCATCATTATTCGGGCGTGATTGTAGATATTATTTACGATCATTTTTTAGCCAAAAACTGGACTTCCTATTCTGATGAAAAACTTGAAGATTTCATTAACCGATTTTATAAATCATTGCATGAAAACTATGGCATTCTGAGTGAAAAAACGCAAAGTATCATGCCATATATGATTGAAAGAAACTGGCTTTTAAGTTATCGAACGGTTGAAGGAATTCACCAAATTTTGACACAAATGGACCGAAGGTCTAAGAATGCATCAAAAATGCAATTTGCAAACGAAGAATTAGTAGAGTTTTATACTGAATTTGAGCATGAATTCACCACCTTTTTTGAAGATCTAAAACAGCATTCAAAACAAACATTACTTACGCTATGAGAAAACTTTCACTTCTATTTTCCCTTATATATTTAAGCTGCACAGCACAGCAATCAGTATCAAAACCAACTGGATTAGTTACAACGAAAGCAATGGTTGTTTCGGCACGGGAAGAAGCTTCTAAAATTGGCGCAGAAATCATGCAAAAAGGCGGAAATGCGTTTGATGCAATGGTTGGTACAGAATTGGCTTTGGCAGTGGCTTTTCCTTTTGCAGGAAATCTTGGCGGCGGCGGTTTTATGGTTTACAGAAAAGCAAATGGCGAAGTAGGATCTTTAGATTATCGTGAAAAAGCGCCTTTGGCAGCCACAAAAGATATGTATCTTGATAAAGATGGAAATGTTATAAAAGGAAAAAGTACTGAAACGGCTTTGGCAATTGGCGTTCCGGGAACTATAGCCGGAGTTTTTGCTGTACATAAAAAATTAGGTTCTCTGCCAATGTCAGAAATATTAAAACCTGTCATTGCGCTTGCAGAAAGAGGTGTAATCGTAACTATAAAACAACAAAAACAACTTGAAGCCTATCATGATGCAATTGTAAAAGTAAATGGACCGAACACTCTTATGGGAGGAAAATTTAAAGAAAACGATACTATTAAATATCCTGCCCTTGCCAAAACTTTAAAACGAATTTCGAAAAACGGAAAAGATGAATTTTACAAAGGCGAAACAGCTAAAATTTTAGTCAATTATCTAAAAGAAAAAGGCGGGATTATTACGCTGAAAGATTTAGCGAATTATGAAGCAAAATGGAGAAAACCTCTTCAATTTGATTATAAGGAATTAAAAATTACTTCAATGTCGCCTCCAAGCAGCGGCGGAATTTGTCTGGCTCAAATTATGAAAATGATTGCGCCTTATGAATTATCAAAAATGGGACATAATTCTGAAGAATCTATTCAGGTTATTGTTGAAGCAGAAAGAAGAGCTTACGCCGATAGAAGTCAGTTTTTAGGCGATCCGGATTTTGTTAAAATTCCGATTAAAGCTTTATTAGCCGATGCGTATTTAAAAGGCAGAATGTCTAATTTCGATCTAAACAAAGCCAGTTTATCATCTGAAATAAAAGAAGGAAAAGTAACGTATAATGAAAGCCTTGAAACAACCCATTATTCGATTGTTGATGCGCAGGGAAATGCCATTGCCGCTACAACAACCATAAATGATGGTTTTGGCTCTAAATATTATTGTGATGAACTAGGTTTCTTTTTAAATAATGAAATGGATGATTTTAGTGCGAAACCGGGATCTCCAAATATGTTTGGGCTTGTTGGAAATGAAGCCAACAGCATTGCGCCCGGAAAACGAATGTTAAGTTCAATGACGCCTACAATTGTCGAAAAAAACGGAAAACTGTTTATGGTCGTTGGTTCTCCCGGCGGCTCAACGATTATAACAACTGTTTTGCAGGCAATTTTAAACGTTTATGAATATAATTTAAGCATGCAGGAAGCTGTAAACGCACCACGTTTTCACCATCAATGGTTACCGGATTTAATTACATTTGAACCTAATGCGTTTGACAATGCTACAATTGACAAATTAAAAGCAAAAGGGTATTTGATTAATGAAAAAACTACTCCTGTAATTGGTAAATTAGACTGTATTTTAGTTTTACCGGATAATAAACTTGAAGGAGGTGCTGATTTTCGTGGCGATGACAAAGCTGTCGGATTTTAAAATAAAACATTAACACCCGAAAAATGGTACAATTTTGAATTTTTAAAGCTAAATTTGCAAATTCCCTAACTTTTTAAAAAGATAATGTTAAGAAAATTTTTTCGGAAACTAGAAAGCATTATTGCTTTGGCACAATCTATATTGACGCCAAAGCAGTTTATTTTTTTATCGAGTGTCTTAGTTGGTATTTCTTGCGCTTTTGCCGTAATTATTCTAAAGACATTTGCGCATAGTGTTTTTTCTTTTGCGAGTTATATTAATGGTCTTTTAAAATTAAATTTCATTAATGGTATCTTGCCGATAATTGGTATTCTACTGACTGTATTTGTGGTTCAAAAAGTTTTAAACGGAAGTATTCAAAAAGGAACTTCTCAAATTTTATATGCAGTTGCCAAAAAAGCAAGTATAATTCCGAAAAAACAAATGTATGCTCAAATCGTTACCAGTTCCTTAACCGTTGGTTTGGGAGGTTCTGCCGGACTTGAAAGCCCAATTGTAATTACGGGTGCAGCTTTTGGTTCAAACTATGCCCAAAACTATAAATTAGCTTATAAAGACCGTACTTTACTTATTGGTTGCGGAGTTGCAGCTGGGATTTCAGCAGCTTTTAATGCTCCTATTGCCGGAGTTTTATTTGCCATTGAAGTTTTATTGGTTGATGTTAGCATTTCTGCCTTTACTCCTATTATGATTTCGGCTGCAACAGGTGCTTTGGTTTCTGCTATTTTATTAGATGAAAGCATTTTGTTATCCTTCAAACAACAACAAACATTCAACTATCATAATATTCCTTTTTATATTCTTTTAGGAATTTTAACTGGTTTTATAGCGGTTTATTACGCCCGAAATTTTCAAAGAGTTGAGCATTATTTTTCCAAATTAAAAATGGGTCCTTATAAAAAAGCACTAATCGGCTCTTCTTTATTAGCATTGCTTATTTTTATTTTCCCAACACTTTTTGGAGAAGGTTATGAGAGTATTAAAACCTTATCTGAAAATGATCCGGGACAATTATTAGACAATACTTTGTTTGCCGGTTTTAGAAACAATCAGTGGATTTTACTTCTTTTTGTTGGATGCACGATGATGGTAAAAGTTTTTGCATCAGGATTAACACTTGGAAGCGGAGGAAATGGAGGAAACTTTGCGCCATCCCTATTTATGGGATCTTATTTAGGCTATTTTTTCTCGAAATTTATCACTTTGATTGGTTTGGCAAAACTACCAATTAGCAATTTTACAATGGTTGGAATGGCCGGTATTTTAAGTGGATTGTTTCATGCGCCGCTTACCGCTATTTTCCTTATTGCAGAAATTACGGGTGGTTATGGTTTAATGATTCCGCTTATGATTGTTTCTTCCATCAGTTTTGCCATTTCAAAACGTTTTGAAAAATATTCCCTTGATGTAAAAAATCTGGCTAAAAAAGGCCACGCTTTTACCAGCAATAAAGACTCTAACATACTTTCGACTTTAGATATTGATACGATCATTCAATGTGATTATTTAACGGTTCACCCTGACGAACATTTAAATAAATTAGTCGATCTTATTTCGCATTCTAACCAAGTTGTTTTTGCCGTTGTAAATAATGAAAAAGAACTTGTTGGTATTGTTCATTTTAATGATATCCGAGAAATTATTTTTAACTCTTATCGCGTAAAGTATACTTTGATAAAAGATGTCATGAAAACGCCTCCGGCAACAATTTCATCTTTTGACAGTATGGAAATTGTGATGAGCAAATTCGAAAAATCAAAATCAGCATTTCTTCCCGTTATACGAAACGAAAAGTATTACGGCTTCATTTCTAAATCTATAGCGCTCGAAGCTTATCGAATGAAACTGCGTTCTATGACCATCGAATAAGGCTTAATATCGGATAGGTTAAAAATTTGAATTATCCGATATTAAGAAGTATCTTTGTGGTATTATGTGGAATACAGACCTAACATACAGAACAGAATTTCAATCAACATTTGATCGATTGTACCAAAAAAGGCTCGATTTGCAAAACAGCAGACCATTGCCCAATATTGCTTTGCATAAAATTCGCGAAAGCTTATCGCTAGAATGGACTTATAATTCTAATAGTATAGAAGGAAATACGATGAGTTTGCGTGAAACCCAAATGGTTATTCAGGAAGGAATTACAATTAAAGGGAAATCACTTCGGGAACATTTTGAAACTCATAATCACGATAAAGCTATCGATTATTTATACTCGATTGTTGATGAAAATTACAATTTGCGAAGTATTGATATTCTTTCGCTTCACGGATTGGTTTTGCGCTCTATCGAAGATGATTTTGCAGGACGATTACGAAATGGAGGAGTTCGAATTTCGGGAGCTAATTTTATGCCCCCAAACGCCAATAAAGTTTCAGATTATCTAGATGAACTTATTGATTTCATCAATACAAATCCTTTAGGTTTAAACGATATCGAACTTGCCACAATTTACCATCATAAATTAGTCTGGATTCATCCTTTCTTTGATGGAAATGGCCGTACAGTTCGTTTAAGTATGAATTTGTTATTAATGCGTTGTGGTTTTCCGCCGGCTATTATTCTAAAAAATGATAGAAAAAAATATTATGAAGCGCTTAATCAGGCCAATAATGGCAATTATCAAAAACTAACACTTTTGATGTGCCAGGCACTTGAACGAACACTTAATATTTATTTAAGTTCAATGCCGGGAAGTAGCTATGATTTTCAATCTATAATAGATATTGTAAGCGAACCAGAAACTCCATACGGTCAGGAATATATTAGTCTATTAGCCAGAACAGGAAAAATAGATGCTTACAAAGAAGGCCGAAATTGGTATACAACCAAAGAAGCAATCGAAGAATATATGGCAACCAGAAAACGAAAACGCTAATCAACCAACCAAAACCACTATAAAATGAAAAAATCACTAACCTACTTTTTTTTATTCTTTAGCTTTATTTCTAAAGCGCAAACAACAGCAAAAATTGATACAACAAAATTATTGAAAGAATTAGCCGATCAAGCTTGTGCATGTATAGATTCTGTAGAAACTTTTAATCGCAGTAAAGATTCAATTAATGCAAATATCAGTTCTTGTATTGATGAAAAAATTAGTTCTTATCAAATAACCGAAAAACTTGCCAATATCGATTTATCCAATCCTTCGGGTGGAAAAAAAGAGATTAATGTTTCGTTAAATCTGGACAAAAATTCAAAAGAATATAAAGATATCTATTATAAATTTGAACATTATCTTATGGACAATTGTGTGGTCCTAAAAGATAAAATAGCTTCTAAAGACCAACTAAACGACCATTCTATCTCTTCGAACAAAGACGCAATGGATTTCTATAATTTAGGGATTGAGGAAGGTAAAAAAGAGAACTTTAAAAAAGCTATTGAGTATTACAAAAAAGCGGTCGTATTTGATCCCAATTTTGCATTTGCGTATGACAATATGGGAATATGTTATAGACGTTTAGAAGAATATGACCTGGCAATCGATTCTTATGAAAAATCGCTTAAAATAGATCCAAACGGCAAAATGCCATTACAAAACATTGCCGTCGCATATGCTTATAAGAAAAATTATAAGAAAGCAGTAAAAGCATACGAAAAGCTGGCAGGAATTGATGCTAACGATCCTGAAGTTTTTTACGGTATTGGACAAATGTATGCGCTTTATTTAAACGATAACGAAAAGGCATTAAACAATATGTGTCAGGCTTATAGATTATATGTTGAGCAAAAATCGCCCTATAGAACAGATGCTGAAAAAATAATACAGCTGATTTATGCCAATATGAAAAAAGAAGGCAAAGAAGATAAATTTACTGAGATTTTAAAAGCAAATAACCTTAATTCAAATTAAAATTTTGTTACAATTTTTAACATAAACTTCTATACTCTAGTACTAAAAGAACAAATCAAAGTGGTAACTTTGCGTTTTGCTCAAATTTATGCTAGATAAAGACAATACTATTGAAGTTCTTGGCGCAAGAGTTCATAATCTAAAAAATATCGATATTTCTATTCCGAGAGAAAAACTTGTAGTAATTACAGGTCTTTCCGGTTCGGGAAAATCCTCTTTGGCGTTTGACACCATTTATGCTGAAGGTCAGCGTCGTTATGTTGAAACTTTTTCGGCTTATGCGAGACAATTTCTTGGTGGCTTAGAACGTCCTGATGTTGATAAAATCGACGGACTTTCGCCGGTTATTGCTATTGAACAAAAAACAACCAGTAAAAGTCCGCGTTCTACTGTTGGAACTATTACTGAAATATACGATTTCCTTCGACTTCTTTACGCTCGTGGCGCTGATGCATACAGTTATAACACTGGCGAGAAAATGGTTTCATACTCTGATGAACAAATTAAAGATTTGATCATGGAGGATTTTAATGGAAAACGTATTAATATTTTGGCTCCGATTATTAGAGCCAGAAAAGGTCATTATGCTGAATTATTCCAGCAAATTACCAAACAAGGTTTTTTAAAAGTCCGTGTAAATGGTGAAGTTCAGGATTTAGTTTCAGGAATGAAATTAGATCGTTATAAAACGCACGATATAGAAATTGTAGTCGACAGAATGCTGATCGAAAATACAGAAGACAATCAAAAAAGATTATCTGAAAGTATTAATACAGCAATGCATCACGGCGAAAATGTATTAATGATTTTAGATCAGGATACGAATGAAGTACGCTATTTTAGTAGAAATTTGATGTGTCCTACAACCGGAATTTCGTACCAAAATCCGGAACCTAATTTATTTTCGTTCAACTCACCAAAAGGAGCTTGTCCGCATTGTAATGGTTTAGGAACCGTTCACGAAATCAATATTAAAAAGATTATTCCAAATCCTAAATTATCGATTAAAAGTGGTGGTTTTGCTCCACTTGGCGAATATAAATCATCCTGGATTTTCAAACAATTAGAAGTTATTGGAGAGAAATTTGGTTTTAAAATCACAGATCCAATCGAGAAAATTTCAGAAGAAGCCATGAATATGATTTTACATGGCGGAAAAGATAAATTCACTGTAAACTCAAAAGATTTAGGCGTAACACGCGATTATAAAATAGATTTTGAAGGAATTTCACATTTCATCAAAAATCAATATGACGAAAGCGCTTCGACAACTATAAAACGTTGGGCAAAAGATTTTATGGATGAAGTGAATTGTCCTGTTTGCGATGGTTCACGTTTAAAAAAAGAAGCTCAGTTTTTTAGAGTTGATGGAAAAAATATCACCGAATTGTGTGATATGGATATTTCTGATTTAACGGCCTGGTTTCAGGATTTAAATAGTCATTTATCAGAAAAACAGCTTTTGATTGCATCAGAAGTTGTAAAAGAAATCAAAGATCGTTTGAATTTTTTGATGAATGTTGGTTTGAATTATCTGGCTTTAAGCCGAAGTTCAAAATCACTTTCTGGTGGTGAAGCGCAACGTATTCGTCTGGCTACGCAAATTGGTTCGCAATTGGTTGGTGTTTTATATATTTTGGATGAGCCAAGTATTGGTTTACACCAAAGAGATAATGAAAAACTAATTAAATCTCTGGAACAATTACGTGATATCGGAAACTCGGTTATTGTGGTTGAACATGATAAAGACATGATCGAAACGGCAGATTATGTAATTGATATTGGACCAAAAGCAGGAAAATATGGAGGCGAAATCATTAGTATTGGAACTCCTGCAGAAACTCTAAAATCGAACACGATTACCGCTCAATATTTGAATGGTAAAATGAAATTAGAGATTCCGAAAGAGCGAAGAAAAGGAAACGGAAAATTTTTAAAATTAAGCGGAGCAACTGGAAATAACTTAAAAAATGTTTCTATTGAATTGCCTTTAGGACAAATGATTTGTGTTACGGGAGTTTCAGGAAGTGGAAAATCTACTTTGATTAATGAAACGCTCTATCCTATTTTAAATGCTTATTATTTTAATGGCGTTAAAAAACCACAACCTTATAAAAAAATTGAAGGTCTTGAACATATCGACAAAGTAATTGATATTGACCAAAGTCCGATTGGAAGAACGCCACGTTCAAATCCAGCGACTTATACAGAAGTTTTTACCGAAATCAGGAACTTGTTTACGATGACTTCTGAAAGTATGATTCGTGGTTACAAAGCCGGACGTTTTAGTTTTAACGTAAAAGGTGGACGTTGCGAAACCTGTGAAGGTTCCGGAGTTAGAACTATCGAAATGAATTTTTTACCGGATGTTTATGTAGAATGCGAAACCTGTCAGGGAAAACGTTTTAACAGAGAAACCTTGGAGATTCGATACAAAGGAAAATCAATTTCTGATGTGTTGAATATGACGGTTGATGAAGCAGTTCCATTTTTTGAAATGATTCCAAAGATTTACAGAAAAGTAAAAACGATTCAGGATGTCGGTTTAGGCTATATTACACTTGGTCAGCAAAGTACAACTCTTTCTGGCGGTGAAGCACAACGTATAAAATTAGCCGGAGAATTGTCTAAAAAAGATACCGGAAATACCTTTTATATTCTTGACGAACCTACTACAGGTTTACATTTTGAAGATATTCGTGTTTTGATGGATGTTATCAATAAATTGGTCGATAAAGGAAATACAATCTTAATTATCGAGCATAATATGGATGTTATCAAACTAGCTGATTATATTATTGATATTGGCCCTGAAGGAGGAAAAGGCGGTGGACAATTGATCGCCAAAGGAACTCCTGAAGAAGTAGCAAAAAATAAAAAAAGCTATACGGCGAAGTTTCTGAAAAAAGAGTTGTCTTAATAAAAAAACAGCTTTAACTGAAATTAGATTATAAAATTGCTTAATGTAAATAGATGAAAAACATCATAATTCTAATTTTAGTTTTATTTTCTTGTTTAAAAGTACATGGACAAGGAGGCGAAACAAAATGGATTAAACCTCCAGTTTTTAATTTCAACATTGCAGAAGTCGTTTATGAAGAAGCTGAAAAACAAAACATAGATACTGATTGTATTATTATCATTTTTAATATAGATGAAAAATGTCAGATTCATGATTTTACAGTTTCACAGGGTAAACTAAAATCATTTACTGAATGGGCAAAAAAAGATTCAGATATTATTATTCGTGAATGGTTAAGGAACTATCCTTGTGATAGCAAAAAGCGATCAGTAAAATTACCTATTAAAATAAATTTAAAAAACTTCTAAAATGTCAACGGATTTTAATTCGTTGACATTTTAGAAGTTTCTCAATTTAATTCCAAGAAAACGATTCATATTTCTACATCATTTTAATCTCTTGATTATGAATCTTCAAGTAAAATAACCAACAAAGAAATGTTACATTTCAATTAATATATCTGCATTTTTGTAACAATTCTTAAAAAAAGCACTAATTTAGTACGCCCTTTTTGTCAAAGCTTTTTGATTTTGATAAAGGTTAAGATAAAATCTATGAATCTAAAAGAAAAATTCAGTAATGTAGACCAATATTTTTCGCCTAAAATAATTGATGAAGTAAACGATCAATATATTAAAGTGGCTAAAATAAAAGGTCAGGAAGTTCCGTGGCATAACCACGAGAATGAAGACGAATTATTTTACATTGTCGACGGTGAGCTTTTGATGGAAATTGAAAACAAGCCATCATTTACCATGAAAAAAGGCGATTTATTCGTTGTGAAAAAAGGCGTAAATCACAGAGTTTCATCGGTTGAAGAATGTTCTATAATGTTGATCGAATCTAAAACTACGGAACATACCGGAAAAGTAAAAAGCAACATTACTAAATCAATCGAAGAGCAAACGTATTAATAAAGGATTCTTCTTTTTATAAACCTAAAGTTCAATTGAAAACCAAATGCCCTAGCCCTGATGGGAACGGCATCCTTTTATGGTGGGGTTCACCATAAAAGATATAGTGAACAGCAGGAAATAGCTCCTTCCTTCGACTACGATCAGGATGACAATAATAAAAACGACACAGCTAGAAATAAAAATATAAATAATTAAAATACCTAAAATGAGATTAGAAGATTTTGATAATGATGAGGATAAAGTAATTCAGGACCGTTTAAAACAAAAAACGTGGAATGAAATTAGAACCAATGACAGCTGGGCGATTTTTAAAATCATGGCCGAGTTTGTAAACGGTTATGAAAGTATGGGACGTATTGGTCCGTGTGTGTCTATTTTTGGATCAGCGAGAACAAAACCAGAGGATAAATATTATTTATTGGCTGAGAAAATTGCTTATAAAATTAGTAAAGCCGGTTATGGCGTAATTACAGGCGGAGGGCCAGGAATTATGGAAGCCGGAAATAAAGGTGCACATTTAGGAGGCGGAACTTCGGTTGGTTTAAATATCGAATTGCCTTTTGAACAGCATTTTAACCCTTATATCGATCACGATAAAAACCTGAATTTCGATTATTTCTTTGTGAGAAAAGTTATGTTCGTAAAATATTCTCAAGGTTTTGTGGTTATGCCGGGAGGTTTTGGAACGCTGGATGAAATGTTTGAAGCGATTACTTTAATTCAAACAAAGAAAATTGGAAAATTCCCGATTATCTTGGTTGGAGTTGAATTCTGGTCTGGATTGATTGATTGGGTTAAAACGGTTTTGGTTGAAAAAATGCAAACGGTTAGTCCTGATGATTTAAACTTATTCAAGATCGTAGATACTGAAGATGAAGTTGTTGACGTTTTGGATAAATTCTACAAGAAATACGATTTAAGTCCGAATTTCTAATGTTTTTTTTAACCATATAAATGATATAAGGTAATTTAAGTTAATGTTTTGTAACACTTAAAATAATATGAATTTATATCACTTACATGGTTAATTACATTAAATCTTACAAAAAATTGAAGCTGTTTTTTAAAACAGCTTTTTTTGTAGTATTTTTACAAAAAACCAAAACAACTTTATGCTCGTAACTTAAGTTATGCCATTAATTTTTAAGCCATCCTTGAAATCATTTTATAAAATTATATTCTTCATTTTAGTTTTATTGAGTTCAATAAAACAGTACGCGCAACATCAGTCTAAGATGGAAGTTGCGGTAAATCTTGAACTTAAAACTTTGAATGTAAAACAAGATCTTACATTTTATAACACTTCTACAGACTCTTTGGATTCGATTGTTCTGAATGATTGGAACAATGCTTTTTCTGCTAAAAACACGCCTTTGGCAGAACGTTTTTCAGATGAATTTTATCGTGGTTTTCATTTGGCTAAAGACGAAGAAAGAGGAAATACGACAATTTTAAATTTGTCGGATTCAGATAATTCAGCTTTAGAATGGGAAAGAACAGATAGAAATCCTGATTTTATTGTAATACGATTAAAGCAAAAATTAGCTCCGGGCGAAAAATTCGATATTCACCTTACTTACATTGCTAAAATTCCGAGTGATAAATTTACTCATTATGGTTATACGCAAAATGGAGGAATGAATTTGAAAAACTGGTTTTTGACTCCGGCGCGTTACGACAATCATAAATTTACAAAATACAATAATTTTAATCTGGATGATATTGCAAACGCAAATACAGATTATGAAGTTGAGATAAAAGTTCCTGCGAATTATTCTGTAACAACAGATTTAGATTCAGTTTCAAAAGATATAAATGCTAGTTTTAGCACTTTTTCTTTTTCAGGAAGCAACAGAAATGATTTTAATTTGATTATCGAAAAACAGAATAATTTCAGAAGTTATAATAACGGATCTTTAGAAGTTCTGTCAGATTTGAAAGCTAAAAAACTGACTGAAATTCAAAGAGCAATAATTATAAATCGGGTTATATCTTTTGCGAATGATTTTATTGGAAAATATCCGCATCAAAAAATCATAATTTCTCAGGCAGATTATGATCGAAATCCGTTTTATGGATTAAATCAATTGCCTTCATTTTTTAGTCCGTTTCCAGATGATTTTATCTTTGAAATTACATTTTTAAAAACATATTTAAATAATTATTTAAAGTCAAGTCTTCGTTTAGATCCAAGAAAAGACAATTGGGTTTATGATGGAATTCAGATTTTTACCATGATGAAATACATGGAAGAAAATCATCTTGATAAAAAAATGCTTGGCAGGCTTTCGCAGTGGAAACTCTTTAAGAGTTATAATATTACTAATCTAACTTTTAACGAGCAATACAGTTATTATTATATGCTGATGGCTCGAAAAAACCTCGATCAGCCGCTTGGTGACCCAAAAAATACGCTGATAAAATTCAACGAGCAAATTGCAAGCAAATATAGAGCGGGTTTAAGTTTGAGTTATCTGGATGATTATTTAGACCAGAATATTGTGCCTCAAAGTATTCAGGAATTTTATACTTTAAATAAAACGGAACAGGTAAGTCGTTATGATTTTGAAAAAATACTGAATAAAAACACAACCAAAAATATCGATTGGTTTTTTGAAACCATTATTGATTCACGCGAAATAATCGATTATAAATTTTCGAATGTTTCGAGAACAAAAGACAGCATACAGTTTTCTATTAAAAACAAAACGGGAATTTATGCTCCGATTCCGGTTTATGGACTTAAAAAAAATCAGATTGTTTTTAAGGAATGGCTTGAACCCAAAACAGCAGATTCTGTATATCATTTTGATCGAAAAAACGCAGACAAAATTGTTCTGAATTACAATAACGAAGTTCCGGAATACAATCAGAGAAATAACTGGAAATCATTAAAAAATCTGGTAATTACGGAACGTCCGATAAAATTTAATTTTGCCAAAGATTTAGAAGATCCATATTATAACCAGATATTATATATCCCGACACTTACGTATAATTATTATGATGGATTTACGCCAGGATTTCGTTTTCACAACAAAACGATATTAGATAAACCTTTTACTTTTGATATAAATCCTGCGTATTCTTTAAAAACGGGTTCAATTTCAGGTTCTTCTGCTTTTTCATACAGTCAGTTTTATAGAAATAGTACCTTATATAATGTACGATATTCTATAAGCGAGAATTATTACCATTATGCTCCTGATGCTACTTATTTAAGATTGAATCCGATGGTTCAATTTCGAATTCGTGAAGAAAATTTCAGGGATAATAGAAAACAGCTGATATTATTTCGTCAGATTATTGTAAATCGTGAGGCAAGTGCCTTTATAACAGATAATTCGAAACCTAATTATTCTGTTTTTAATGCGCGATATATGAATACAAAGACTGAATTGATTAATCATATTAATTTTATGGGTGATATTCAGTTTGGCGGGAATTTTGGAAAACTGGCCGCAGAAATAGAATACAGGCATTTATTTGAGAACAATCATAAATTGAATTTAAGACTTTACGCAGGAAGTTTTTTATTCAACACAACAAATTCAGACTATTTTAGTTTTGGTTTAGACCGACCAACGGATTATCTTTTTGATTATAATTTTCTGGGAAGATCAGAAAGTACAGGAATTTTTAGTCAGCAATTTGTAATGGCTGAAGGTGGTTTTAAATCAAAATTAGAACCTTCGTATGCAAATAAATGGATGACAACTCTAAACGCAAGTTATGCTATTTGGGACTGGATTGAGGCTTATGGGGACATTGGTTTAATGAAGAATAAACACGAAAAAGAATATTTTGCTTATGATAGCGGTATCCGCTTAAATTTTGTTCCTGACTACTTTGAACTCTATTTTCCTATATATTCTAATAACGGTTGGGAAATTTCTCAAAATAAATATAACGAAAAAATACGATTTGTGATAACTTTTGCTCCTAAATCATTAGTCACACTTTTTACCCGAAAATGGTTCTAATTGAATAAATTTTAAATAAAAACGTAAATTATTTTCAATTAAAACAGAAAATACTTAAATATTCAATAAAAAATATACGTAGTTTTAGCAATTTACTTGTAAATAATTAAATTATATTTATTTTAATGAATTATGATTATTGATACTTTTTAAGTAATTTTGCCGCATAACATGACCCATTCCAGATTATGATTACAGAAAAAAACAATACTACATTAACATTCGAAGATTTCAAAATAGAAGTATTAAGCGATTACAGAATTGCTGTAACTAGCCGAGAATGTAGCCTTTTAGGTCGTAAAGAGGTATTGACGGGAAAAGCCAAATTTGGAATTTTTGGTGACGGAAAAGAAGTACCGCAGCTTGCTATGGCAAAAGCTTTTAAGAACGGAGATTTTCGTTCAGGATATTATCGCGATCAGACTTTTATGATGGCGATTGGTGAATTGACACCAAAGCAATTTTTCGCAGGTTTATACGGTCACACGGATTTAGAATATGATCCGATGTCTGCGGGAAGACAAATGGGCGGACACTTTGTAACGCACAGTTTGAACGAAGACGGATCTTGGAAAGACTTAACAAAACAAAAAAATTCAAGCGCAGATATATCGCCAACCGCAGGACAAATGCCAAGATTATTGGGATTGGCTCAGGCTTCTAAAATTTACAGAAATGTTGATGGCATTAAAATCAAAGACAAATTCTCTGTAAACGGAAATGAAGTTGCCTGGGGAACTATTGGAAATGCAAGTACATCTGAAGGTTTGTTTTTTGAAACTATAAATGCTGCCGGAGTTTTACAAGTTCCTATGGTAATGAGTGTTTGGGATGATGAATACGGAATTTCGGTACACGCCAAACATCAAACTACTAAAGAAAATATTTCTGAAATTCTAAAAGGATACCAACGCGACGAAGACTCAAACGGGTATGAAATTTTTAGAGTTAAAGGCTGGGATTATGCAGAATTGGTTTCTACTTATGAAAGAGCTGCTGCAATTGCCCGCGAACAACATATTCCTGTTTTAATTCACGTAAACGAATTAACACAGCCGCAAGGACACTCAACTTCTGGTTCTCACGAACGTTACAAAAATGGAGAAAGACTGGCTTGGGAAAGAGATTATGATTGTATTCGTCAGATGCGTTTATGGATGATTGCCATCAATATTGCATCGCCTGAAGAATTGGCTGAAATTGATTTTGAATTGAAAAAAGAAGTCCTTGAAGCTAAAAAAGATGCATGGAATTCTTTCATTAATCCAATAATTGAAGATCAAAAAAATCTTTTGGTTTTATTAGAACAAATTGCTGAAGCAAGCATCAATCATAAAGAAAGAATTGGAAAATATATTTCTGAATTAAGTGCTATTAAATCGCCTCTTAAAAAAGAAATGCTTGTAATTGCAAGAAAGATTCTTCGTTTTATTGAAGTTCCAAACAGTAAGGTTCTTTTATCAAACTGGATTACCAACTATATTGATGAAACACAAGGAAAATTCAGCAGTAATTTACATTCTGAATCAGAACAAAATGTGTTATCAGTAGAAAAAGTACTTCCTGAATATGCTGATGATGCAAAAGCTGATTTAGACGGACGTATGATTCTTCGTGACAACTTTGACGCTTTGTTTACTAAATATCCTGAAACTTTAATTTTTGGTGAAGATGTTGGAAACATTGGCGACGTAAACCAAGGTTTAGAAGGCATGCAGGAAAAATACGGTGAACTTCGTGTTGCCGATGTTGGTATTCGTGAAGCTACTATTATTGGTCAGGGAATTGGAATGGCCTTGAGAGGTTTACGTCCAATTGCTGAAATTCAGTATTTAGATTATTTATTATACGCTATTCAAATCATGAGTGATGATTTGGCTACGTTACAATATAGAACTGTTGGAAAACAAAAAGCTCCATTAATCATCAGAACCCGCGGACACCGTTTAGAAGGTATCTGGCATTCTGGTTCTCCAATGGGAATGATTATCAATGCTATTCGCGGAATTCACGTTTTGGTTCCGAGAAATATGACTCAGGCTGCAGGTTTTTACAATACTCTTTTAGAAACTGACGAACCGGCTTTAGTAATTGAATGTTTGAATGGTTACCGTTTAAAAGAAAAAACACCTTTGAATTTTGGTGAATTTAAAACGCCAATTGGTGTTGTTGAAACGCTAAAAGAAGGTTCAGATATTACGTTAGTTTCTTACGGATCTACATTAAGATTGGTAGAACAAGCTGCTGTTGAATTGCAAGAATTAGGAATTGACTGTGAAGTTATTGATATTCAATCTTTACTTCCTTTTGATGTGAATAAAGATATTGTAAAAAGTATCGCCAAAACAAATCGTCTTTTAGTAATCGACGAAGATGTTCCTGGTGGAGCTTCAGCTTTTATTCTGCAACAAGTTCTTGAAGAGCAAGATGCTTACAAATATTTAGACAGTAAACCGCAAACACTTGCTGCAAAAGCACACAGACCTGCATACGGAACTGATGGAGACTATTTCTCTAAACCTTCTGCAGAAGATATTTTTGAAAAGGTTTACGGTATGATGAATGAAGTTAATCCTTCTAAATTTCCTGGATTGTATTAAGGATTTAGAATGTTTTAGATATAAAAAAAAAGCTCCAAATAAAATTTGGAGTTTTTTTATGTGTCATTTCGACGGAGGAGAAATCACATAACGGAATTCCGGTTCGTTGCTCTCTGGATGTGATTTCTCCTCCGTCGAAATGACACAAAATGCGAGAACAAAAATCTACATTAATCCGCGTTTTCTCGTTAGCGAATCCGTATTATCCGTGTTCAATTTATCGCAATCGTACTATCTAGATCCCAAAATAGCCCTCGCCTTCTCTAAATCTTCTGCCGTATCAATTCCAATTCCAACATGTGTTGTTTCGACCATTTTAATACGTTTTCCAAATTCTAAATATCTTAGTTGCTCCAGTTTTTCAGAAGCTTCTAATGATTTCATTGGTAAACTATAAAAATCTAATAAAGCTTGTTTTCTAAAAGCATAAATCCCGATGTGTTGAAAATAATGTACACCAGCAGCCGCATCTCTTGGATACGGAATTACAGATCTTGAAAAATACAAAGCAAATTGCGATTGGTCAACCACAACTTTTACATTATTAGGATTATTGATTTCGTCTTCATCTGTGATTTCTCTCATCAACGAAGCCAAATCAATCTTTTTATCTTCATCATTTCTAAAAACAGACAAAACCTGCTCTAAAGGCCCTGCTTCGGTAAAAGGTTCATCACCCTGAACATTCACCACAATATCAACATCAAGATTCGCTACAGCCTCAGCAATTCGGTCGCTTCCTGATTCGTGTTCTTTGATGCTCATAATGGCTTTTCCACCTTTTGAAACAATTTCATCAAATATTAAATTAGAATCGGTTACTACAAAAACATCATCAAATAATTTTGTTGAAACAGCAGCTTCATACGTTCTTAGAATTACTGTTTTGCCTCCTAAATCCTGCATTAGTTTTGCAGGAAAACGTGTTGAAGCATATCGTGCCGGAATTACCGCTATTATTTTCATTTTAAATCTATTTTTATTTTTTACTTTGTGAAACTTTGTGAAAATCTTTGCGTGGTTTTGTGTCATAATTCTTTCACAGAGATCCACGAAGATTAGACAAAGATTCGCGGAGTTTTCTACATTATTTTTACTGAAGTCATACTCAACGAACCGGCCAATAATTTATCATTAAATAAACTCAGTTCTTCAGATTCTTGCTTTAAACCTAAAGTATATAATAAAGGCAAATAATGATCTGGTGTCGGAATCGCCAATTGAACCGCTTTATTCATTCTTTCGAAATCAATTAAAGGCTGAAAATTTCCATCTAACAAATAATTATTAACGGTTTCACGAGCTTCAATCGCCCAATCGAAACCATAATTATCTTTATCGAAATTTCTAAAATCAACCAAACGTAAATTGTGAACAATATTTCCGCTTCCAATAATCAAAACACCTTTATGGCGCAGCGATTGCAACTTCTGAGCCAACTCAAAATGATATTGACCTGATTTTGTATAATCAATACTTAACTGAATTACCGGAACATTAGCTTCGGGATATAAATGTTTAATAACACTCCACGCGCCGTGATCTAAACCCCAATGTTCATCTAAATCAACATGAACAGGTTCTAATATTTTTTTGGTTTCATAAGCTAATTCAGGACTTCCTTTTGCAGGATACTGAACATCAAAAAGTGCTTGCGGAAAACCTCCAAAATCATGAATTGTTCTCGGCATTTGCATCGAAGTCACTTTGGTTCCGTTTGTAAACCAATGTGCCGAAATACACAAAATAGCATTTGGCTGTGGCAATGTTTTAGCTAAATCGCGAAAACCAGCCACAAACTGATTTTCTTCTATAGCATTCATCGGGCTGCCGTGCCCTAAAAACAAAACCGGCATTTTATCTGTATTCGAAAACGTAGACGAAATCGAATGTAAGTCATTTAGTGTTGTCATTTGCTGATTTTTTTAGCCCCGAATTCACGAATTTTACTTAAATCATTTGTGAATTCGTGGCGGAAAAATTTTATTCCTCAAAACTCTCGTCTTTAAATCCTATCAAATATAATTTATTTTTGGCACGCGTCATAGCCGTATAAAGCCACCTGATATAATCGCGATCAATTCCGTTTGGTAAATATGGTTGTTCTATAAAAACAGTATCCCACTGCCCTCCCTGCGATTTGTGACACGTAATGGCATAAGAGAATTTTACCTGTAAACCATTAAAATACTCATTCTCTTTTACTTTCTGGAATTTCTTGTATTTTGTGCTTTCATTTTCGTAATCTTTCATTACTTCTTCATACAAACGATTTGATTCTTCGTACGTTAATGATGGAGATTCACTTTTAATCGTATCTAATAACAAAACCGTTTCAAAAGGTTTTTGCTCCGGATAATCGACCATTCTTATTTTTACTCTGGCGAAATTAAAACCGTATAATTCTTTGATTCCAAAAAGCTCTAAAACTTCAATAATATCACCGTTGGCAATAAATCCGGCTTCATCAGTTTCTTTCAGCCAGAAATAATTATTCTTTACCACCATCAAAAAATCACCAACCGAAAGTTCACTTTCCTTAAACAAAATCCTGGTTCTGATTTGTTCGTTGTACTGATTCGCTCTTTTATTCGAACGAACAATAAACGCCGTATCTTCAATACTATAATTGCTGTAAGCCGTATTTATCGCATCCTGAATATCATAACCATCGGTTAAACGAACGATATCTTTGAATTTTTTTACGTTGAATTTAAACTCTGTAATAAAACTTTCTTTAAGCAATTCGCGTAATTCAGTCGCGTTAAACAAAATTCCTGAGCTTTCTTCCTGACGCATTACTTCATCAAGTTCAATATGCTCAATTTCTTTACCGTAATGAATACCCAAAGTATGCGTATCAAGCGCCGGGCTAATATCTAAATTTACAGGAGGAAGCTGCGCTGTATCTCCCAACAAAATCATTTTACAGTTGGTTCCCGAATAAACGTACGAAATCAAATCGTCTAAAAGCGATCCGTTATCATACAATTTCGAGTCAGAATTACTGTCTGAAATCATAGACGCTTCATCGACAATAAAAATGGTGTTTTTATGCTTGTTGATTTGTTTGGTAAACGCCACGCCACCGCCAGCCGATTTTTTAGGAAAATATATTTTTTTATGAATTGTAAAAGCCGCCGTATGCGAATAATTGGCAATTACTTTTGCGGCGCGACCAGTTGGTGCCAGCAAAACATATTTTTTATTAATATCGCCCAGATTATTTACAATCGTAGAAATGACAGTCGTTTTTCCTGTTCCTGCATATCCTTTCAATACAAAAATTGTATCGTTATGAGTATCAGTTAAAAAAATAGCAATTTTTTGAAAAAAAATATCTTGTTTGTAAGTTGGTGCAAATGGAAATCTTTTTTGTAAAACGCCGTAAAACAGGGATGAATTCATAGGGAAAAATTGAAATACAAAGTTCGGCTTTTTTAATGGCAATGGCAATTTAATAATTAAACCATATAAGCTTTTTAAGTAAATTTAAGTATCGGCTGCGTATTATAAATAAACTTACATCTCTCATATTGTGAAACTTAAAAAAAACTTTTTCTTAACTATTCATTAAAATGCAATTAAAATTGATTTTCGAAATTGCAATTGATTTTTGAATTTTGACTTTTGTTATTGATATTTTTCCCGCAATTATTATTGTTCCTTTTTAATTTGTAAGTTTGTGTTCGAATTAAATTCCTTATTTACGCTAAAGCAGGTAACGAATTGTAAATCAAATTATGTCATTACACAATACCAATATTACATCAAAAAAATACAAAAAACTTTCGATTCAGGTTTCGCTGAGCGGATTCTCTTTTTGTTGTTTTGATACGCTTAACAATACAATTACTTCTTTTAATGAAGTGCTGTTTGATCCCTTGCAAAAAAACATAAAAATTGAAGATTTGTATCATGATAATTTCAAAAAACATGCTGAATTAAAGGATACTTACGACGATATTATGGTAATTCATAATAACAATCTTTCGACTTTTGTACCGACAGCGCTTTTTGATGAGGATTATCTTGGGAGTTATTTACAATACAACACTAAAGTTTTTGAAACTGATTTTTTTACTTACGATCAAATTTCAAATTACCAGATGAATTCCGTTTACATTCCGTATGTAAATATCAATAATTTCCTGATCGATCAGGTTGGTTCGTTTGATTATAAACATTCTAACAGTATTTTGATTGAGAAAATTTTAGAAAGTTCAAAAAATAATGACGATAAAAAAATGATTGTCAATTTCAATATTGGTCATTTTGAAATTATCGTTGTTCAAAATCAAAAGTTACTGTTATTTAATTCTTTCGAATATCAAACACCGGAAGATTTTATCTATTATTTACTTTTTACAGCTGAACAATTGAGTTTAAACCCAGAAAGTTTTCCACTCGAATTATTAGGCACAATAACAAAAAACGATGCTTTTTATGCCATTGCATACAAATACATTCGTAATGTTTCTTTTTTGGATGTAAGCGCTTTACAACAAAAAAACAGCTTTTCAACTGCTCAGAATCAAAAACATTATATCTTATTTCAATCATGAGAATCATTTCAGGAAAATACAAAGGACGCCGCATTTTTCCGCCTAAAAACCTTCCTGTAAGACCTACGACTGACATGAGTAAAGAAGCATTATTTAATGTTTTGAATAATCATTTTAGTTTTGACGGCTTAAAGGTTTTAGACTTATTTTCGGGAACCGGCAATATTAGTTTTGAATTCGCTTCACGCGGAAGCGCTCCAATCACGTCTGTAGATGGCGATTTTGGTTGCGTAAAATTCATCAAACAAGTTTCATCAGAATATGATTTTGATATCGCAGCAACCAAAAGTGATGTTTTTAAATTTCTTGAAAACTGCAAAACAACGTACGATATTATTTTTGCCGATCCTCCATACGGATTAGATCAGGCCACTTTTGAAAAAATTGTTTTATTGATTTTTGAAAGAGAATTATTGAATGAAGACGGAATGATGATTATCGAACATTCAAAATATACCAAAATGGAACATTTGAGTAATTTCTCTTTTCAGAAAAGTTACGGCGGTTCATTTTTTAGTTTCTTCGAACTGAATTCTACTGATGATGACGAAGAACTTGATGGTTTATCAATAAAAGCTACAGAAGAAGACGAAGGATAATTTTCTTTCTCACACATAAAAAAATCTCTTGAAATTCAAGGGATTTTTTGTTTTATCTAATTCTGTTGGAATTTTCATCGGCATTTTTTTCTTTGAATTCGGTTTCTTTTATTTTTCCGAAAGAATAACGAATTGAGAATGAAATTTCATGATTATCAACAACATATCGTGCTTTAGAATTAATATTATTAATGGTAAATTTTTCCGTTTCAATACTATTTTTAAAAACATTATTACAGCTCAAAGTACAATTCCATTTTTTTAAGAACGTTTTAGAGACCGCCATATCAACTTTAAATCTGGGATTTGTTTTAAAAATACCTGTATTTTGTTCGGTTAATCCCCAAAAATTCAATATAAACGAATATTCTTTCGGAAGTTTGAATTCATTATTTGAAGTATAATATAAATATGGTTTTGAAGCCAAAACTACAGCAGATTCATCTTCAATTTTCTCTAAAATAAAAACCAGCGAATTGGTTGTTGTCCAGAATTTATAGGTAAAAGGCAGCGTAAAATCAGCTGTAAATCCAGAACTTTTATCAAAATTTATGTCTTTAAATGTCATTACATTTATTTGATCATCAAAAGAAAAACTGTTGTAGATTGGGTTTTTCGCCTGATAATAAGAAAACTTAACCGATTTATCATGATATTGAAAAGTGGTCGAAATTTCATCAGTAATTGTTGGTCCTAAATTAATATTTCTTGCATATAAAAAATACGGATTTATATACGTCGCGCCTTGACTTAGAGAAGAATAATTAGGCCTGGAAATACTTTTAGCATAGTTTACAGAAATGCTTTTGGTGCTGTCGATTGGAAATGTAAGCTGTATTTTCGGAAAGAAATTAGTATAGTTTTTATCGAGTAATGGCAATTCATCTGCTTTAAATTTTCCTAATATATTTGAATTTTCAACTCTAAAACCAAGCGAGAAATCGACTTTTTTAAGTTTTCCGGACAATTGCGTATATCCTGATACATTTTCTTCTTTAAAATCATAAAAGCTTAATTCATTTTGATTGGTTTCATTGTAAAAAATGCTAACATCAGATTTTGAATTTGCAGATGAATACAATCCTCCAGCTTCAAATTTCATTTCATTTTTAAACTTTTTCTCCACATCAATTCTTCCCGAAAAATAATTAACCTGAAATTTTTGATCCCTGATTTGTGATAATGCAAATTCTGTATCATTATAATTATCATTTACTACCGTAAACAATCGCTGATCTAAATTAGAATATTGCAAACCTGTAAAAATCTGTGTATCAATTGACTTTATTTTTTTCTGATAATTTAAAAATGAGTTTACAAAATTCTTTTTACTTTCATTTCCAGTCAAAGTCAGAACGTTATTTATCTCATCATTATTTTTATTATAAGTGAGTGTGTTAATGTCAAAAGAATCATTTTGGAGTTTGCTATTTACACTAATTGAAAAATAATCATCTTCATTTATTTTATAAAATAAACCTCCGCCAAAAACAAACTGATTTCTTTTGGTAGAAGCACTAACATCATAATCTGAAGCAATATTGGCCTGCGGAATTTGATATTTAATACTGTGGCTTTCCCAAGGCTGCAATTTATTATAATTGAAATTTGCTTTCAATTCGAGCTTGTTTTTCTTAAAATTTGAATTGAATCCGAGGTAATTATTGTAGTTTTTTTTGAAAGAAGCAACTTCTGAAATTTCAGTTCTAAAACTATCTTTTTTGCTAAATTTTCTTGTAATTAGAATCACGGAACGACCTTCGGCTTCATATTTAGAAGACGGATTCTGAATAATTTCTATGGATTTAATATCGGCGACAGCCAAAGCATTCAAATCGTTGATTCCCACTTTTTGATTGTCAATATAAATGAGTGGATTTCCTTTTCCGATAACGGTAACTTTTTCTTTATCAGAACTAATTTGAACTGTCGGCAATTTCGATAATAAATCTAAAGTATTGGGAATTGAATTGTAAATCGAATTCGCAACGTCTAATTTTATAGTTCCGTTTTGGTTTGAAAATACTTTTTTATTCTGGTTGATGACAACTTCATTCAATTGATTTGAAATGCTGTCTTTTGGTGTTTCATTTTGTGCGTTTGCGACTAATGAAAAGCAAAAAAGTAATACAATCAGAAAAAGTTTAAGAGGCAAATAAACATTCATTTTAAAAGTGTTTTTGGTTTGAGATGCTGCAAAAATGCTTCTAAAAAAGTGTTGCGAAAGTTAATTGGAGGTTAATGCGGAGTTAATGCATTAATTGTATCATAAAAGCTTTATTTTTGAATGGAATTTCTTGATGTATGAAACAAAGAATCAATTTATTAATCGCTTTTTCAGTTATTGCCCTGATCGTTTTATCGACTGTTCAATGTTATTTGGTAAAAACGACTTACGATTATAAAGTGGCACAATTTCATACTGAAATAAAAAATGAAATTGGTCAAATCTCGAATAATTACAGCGATATTGATTCGGTTATTGTTTCTAAAAAAGAAGCGCTTTACAAACAATTGACAGAGAATTATATTCAGGGAAAAAACTCGAAATCTGATATTAAAAAAGGTGTTCTTGAAAATGCATATCGAGATGCGCTGACACTAAAAATTCAGCAGAAGTTTGAAAGGGAACTTCCTAATCTTAAAATTGATTTTGCGATTGTACTGAATAAATTTATCCTGTATCAAAACACGAAAAAAACAGATACTATTTTTTCTGAAAAGCCTTTTATCCAAAACAAATTATACGGGAATTTAGCTTCATTAAACCATGCTTTTCTGGTTCGAAATTATGTTGGAACGACGAATGTAACGTATCAAAATCAGGATTATAAATTATTGACAGAAGATTCGATGTACGTTTGTGTGATCGATTGGGAAATGATTATTTTAAAACGAATGGCTTTTATTCTCGTTTTGTCTTTGTTGTCTATTGTAACGCTTATAACGCTTTTTGTGATCGCACTAAAAGCTTTAATAAAACAGAAGAAAGTAAGCGATATCAAGACTGATTTTATCAATAATATTACGCACGAACTCAAAACGCCTTTGGCAACTTTAAGCATTTCAACCAAAATTTTAGAACAGAAAGATATTCGTGAAAACGATGAAAATTTCAATGCTATTATTAATACAATTTCCCGTCAGAACAATCGACTTCAGCATTTAATCGATCAGGTAATGGCAAATTCATTGGCTGAAAATGAAATCGAATTGCAGAAAGAAAAAATAAATACAGAAGCTTTTTTACTTTCTATTATTGAAGATTTTAGATTGGCAAATCCGAAAATTGCAATTGAAACCGATTTTCAGACTCAAAAAACGATTTTGGTTTTGGATAAATTTCACTTAACAACGGCAATTTTAAATGTATTGGAAAATGCTGTAAAATACGGTTCAAATAACATTTTTGTAAAAACTAAAACTATTGAAAATCAATTTTCTGTAAGCATCGTAGATGATGGAATTGGAATTTCAAAAAATAAACAATCGCTTCTTTTTGAAAAATTTTATCGTGTTGAACAAGGTAATCTTCACAATACAAAAGGGCTTGGATTGGGTCTTTATTATGTCGACCAGATTATAAAAGCACATCAGGGTTCGGTTGCTGTTATTAGCGAATTAGGAAAAGGTGCTGAATTTACTTTTATGTTTAAAGTTTAATTGATTTTACCATTGAAAAAGATTCTTTTAGCCGAAGACGATACTGATTTTGCGCATGTTTTAAAGCAATATTTAGAGCTTTATAGATATGAAGTTATTTGGGCTGAAGATGGCGAAATGGCTTTGGAATATTTTAAAAATCAAACTTTTGATATTTGTGTTTTTGATGTTATGATGCCCAAACTTGACGGGTTTTCGCTGGCTGAAAAAATCATCAAAATAAATCCCGATATTCCTTTTATCTTTTTGACTGCCAAAAAATTAAAGGAAGATAAAATCATTGGATTAAAATTAGGTGCGGATGATTATATCGTGAAACCTTTTGAAGCTGAAGAATTGATTTTACGTTTACAAAACATCTTAAAAAGAAGCCAGAGAAATGCTGTTTTGACGGAAAACGTCATTATTGAAATCGGTCTATATACTTTTGATACCAAACGTCTTTCATTAAAAATAAACGATCAAACGCAACAACTTACCGAGAAAGAAGCGGCGTTGATTCATTACTTCTATTTACATCAAAACCAATTACTTAAAAGAGAACAAATCCTGAAAGCGATTTGGGGAAATGATGATTTTTTCTCTGGCAGAAGTATGGATGTTTATATTAGTAAGATTAGAAAATATCTTAAACTTGATTCAAGTATCAGCATTGAAAGTCTGCGCAATATTGGGCTTGAATTTAAAATAGAAAATGCATCAACTTAAACGCTATTTAATTCGTTTAACACCAAAATAATAATTAAACCCTAATCCAAAAACACCTACATTATCAGCTTTTTCTGTACCTGGGTTCAATTGATTAAAAACATCAGAAACCCTGATTGTGTTGTAGTATAGATTGATCGCCATTGAGTTGGAATACCACGAATCAAAGTTAAAAACATATCCCAATCCCAATCCAAAATTATGCTGCGAGGCTGACAAACTTCTTTTTGTCTGAACTGAGCCTAATG
Source organism: Flavobacterium sp. LC2016-13 (assembly GCF_009707955.1). Lineage (GTDB taxonomy): Bacteria > Bacteroidota > Bacteroidia > Flavobacteriales > Flavobacteriaceae > Flavobacterium. The sequence continues at coordinate 39,925 of NZ_WMDQ01000008.1, forward strand.
CATTATTACCTTTAGTTTCTGTAACATCAATTAATGAATAAATATATTTAGGAAGTATTTGTATGTAACCAGAGTCATGATAATCGCCCAAAACTATTTTGGAACAAAAACTAAAATTAAAATTAGAAAAAGATTTTTCAGAAGTAATTGAGGTATTTGAGCCGGGATTGTCTTTTAAATTTCCAAACATGTAATTCACTTCTATTTCCGGAATTAAAAAATCAGTTGCCCTATATTCTGAACCGGCAGAAAAACTAATAGCAGGTGAAGTTTCTAAATCTTTTTCAAACGAATACAGTTGAAAAAGAAATCCAGCTCCAACAAAAGGACGGAGTTCTTGTGCATTACTATTTGAAGCGGTAACCAAAATAAAAAAAATAAAAAAGATTTTTTTAAATTCCCTGTATAATTGCGGCATAAATACTAAATTTTATTATTACCAAACATACTTAAAATTAAATTCAATAATTTATTTTTTATAAGAATGTTACTCTTAATAGTTGGATAAATAAAATACTGCAAATCATGTAAGTTTCATAAACAATTGTATAACAGTTTAAAACTATTTGAGAGGTAAATTTGATCTAAACCATAAAAACATTTATCATGAACCTAAAAAGATTTTTCGGAGGATTGTTGACAATTCTCGGAATCGTGGGGCTTATTTACACTGCTGTAATTTTTGCCGGCACAACAGGAGCAACCAGAGATATTAAATCACTAATTATTTACGGAATTTTAGGAATCGTTTTCTTTATGTCTGGCATTAGTTTAGTGCGTACAACAAAAGACGAATCGTAGATAGCTATAATAAAGTATTTGCGATTTTTTCGTAAAGCGGTGTTTTTACCTTATACTTTATTCCTTCGTTTACAACAAATTGCGTCAGCGAAATAGCTTCGATATTTTTGCCTGCCAATAAATCTCTGTGCATAGATGAAGTCGCTTCTTTAGGCGATTTTTCTAGTTTTAAAATAGTTTGGTTTACAATATCGTCCGGTAATTGTAAACCTTTTGCTATTGCAACGGCTTCAATTTCTTTTAGCAATTCGATATAAATTTGTTTTGATTTTGGATTGTTTAATATTTCTCCAATATTTTGGTTTAGATAAGAAGTTGCAGAAGCCAGCGCAGAAATAAAAATGAATTTTTCCCAAACGGTTTCTTCAATATTTTCTACTAAATGGCTTTCGATTTTGGCTTTATGAAAAATGGCATTCAATTCTTCTAATTTAGAAGCTGAAGCTGTTGTTGAACCAAAAAATAACTTTTCGAAAAAACCAATTTTACGAATTGTTCCCGGTGAAAAAATCATCGAAACAATATAAACACATCCTTGCAAAACAGTACTTTTAGGATAAATTTTCTGTATGCGTTCCGGCGCGTCAACGCCATTATATAAAGGCAGAATTACGGTTTCTGGTGTAATACATTGCTTTAGTGAAAGTAAACTTTCGGCAATATCATAGGTTTTTGTGGCGCAAATTAAATAATCCAGAACGCCAATTTCTTCGGGATTATTTGAAACTATTTTAGGAAAAACAACGGTTTCAGAATCATCTGTTATAATTTTTAAACCGTTTTCTTTGATTGCTTTTTGGGTTTCACCACGGGCAATAAAAATGACTTCAACTTCTGTTGATTTGTAATATGCTTTTGCTAAAAGTCCGCCAAAATATCCACCTACTCCACCGAGTCCTAAAATTCCTATTCTTGTTTTCATTTTTATTTTTTTTGCCACGAATTGCACGAATTTGCACAAATTCAAATTAAGTAACCATAAAGTTGTGTCATTTCGACGAAGAAGACTAGAAATGACACAAAATGAGAATAAAAATCCATCTAAATCCGCGTCTTCGCTTTAGCGAATCCGTTTCATCCGCATTCTATAAATTTATTCCTCCACAACAGCATCCAGATTCAACTCCGTAAAATCATGTTCTGTTTTCGAAATTATAATTGTTGCTACCGTATTTCCAATTAAGTTGGTAATCGCTCTTGCTTCGCTCATAAATTTATCAACTCCCAATAAAAAAGCCAAACCTTCTACCGGAATTTTATGCAACGCTGTTAAAGTTGATGCTAAAACAATAAATCCGCTTCCGGTTACGCCTGCAGCACCTTTTGATGTAATCATTAAAATTCCGATTACACTCAGGATTTCGAAAAAACTCAAATGAACATCATACAATTGCGCCAGAAATATTACTGACATCGACAAGTAAATAGAAGTTCCGTCAAGGTTAAAAGAATATCCTGTTGGAATCACCAAACCTACAACTGATTTGCTACAACCCATTCTTTCGAGTTTTACCATAATACTTGGCAAAGCAGCTTCAGAAGATGAAGTTCCGAGAACTAATAAAAGTTCTTCTTTAATGTATTTTAAAATCGAAAGAATATTGATTTTAAAATAGCGCAGAATACTTCCTAATACTAAAAATACAAATAAAGCCATTGTGAGGTAAACGCATAACATCAATTTTCCAAGCGGAATCAGAGTTTCTAATCCGAATTTACCAATTGTGTAAGCCATTCCGCCAAAAGCACCAAGCGGAGCGAGATACATTACATATTTTAAACCAAGGAAAACTACTTTCGAAAATCGTTCTAAAACCAAAATTGTCTGTTCTCTTTTGTGATAAAAATTCAATGCAATACCACAAACAATTGCCGCCAATAAAACCTGCAATGTAAAATTGGAAAGGAAAAAATGCCACCACGAAAAATGTTCTGCTGTACTATTGGTGTATTTGCTTGGATCTTGTAAAGCCAAACCAGATCTGTCTATTTTTCCAGGTTGAAAAAAATAAGCTACGCCAACTCCAATTGCCAAAGCAACTGTTGAAACTATCTCAAAATAACCCAACGCTTTTATACCAATTCGGCCTACTTTTTTAAGATTTCCCATTCCGGAAATTCCCAAAACAATCGTCAGGAAAATAATTGGCCCGATAAATAGTTTGATAATATCGACAAAAGTTTTCCCGATAATTTCCATTTTAACGCCGTTTTCAGGGGAAAAATGCCCGAGTAAAACGCCAGCAATAATGGCAATTAAAACCCAAAAAGTAAGATTTGTGATTATTGCCTGAAAAGTGCTTTTCTTAGGTTTGATAACGGGATTTGGAGTAGAAGTTATATTCATGAAAGTAAGTTAGTTTCACAAATATATAAAAAATGCAGACCTATAAGCCGGATTCTGTCCCTGATAAATCAGGGCCTTATCATTTATCTAGATCATGCATTACTGCATGACTCAAGCTACCTACCCTTCAACAACGGACGAGAAGCCCTTAAATGCTGATATACTTGGTATTTCACCGCATAGAGTTTACCTGGTTTCACTACAGCATTACCTGTACATACTTTCTGTTGCACTTGTCCTAATCTCGTCGGTAAAGACGAGACCGACGGGTGTTACCCGCTATGCTTCTCTGTGGTGTCCGGACTTTCCTCCCCTCAACGAATTGAGCGACGATAAGGCGGTCTGCGCGGCAAAAGTAGCGATTTATGAACGAAGAAACGAGTATTTAAAATTCTGTTTTTTATAAATTTTTCATAACAATTTAATTTTAAATTAGTTACCTTTAAAATCCATAATTTTAAATTCTTTTATTATGACTAAAATGTATCATTACGCAACTGTTTCAAAAGCTTTAGATGAATTGCATGAAAAAGGGTTTACATGCGATTTTAACATTAACTCGGATATCATTAAAAAAAATCCTGAGAAATTTGAAATTGTACATGTGTATCGATACGAAGGGGATTCAGACCCAGGCGATGAGGCAGTTGTATACGGAATTAAATCAACATCAGGTAAAAAAGGCGTTTATGTAGCAGGTTTCTCCGCCGATTCAGATCAGGAAACTGCAAAGTTTTTATTTGCTTTGAGTATTAAGGGAAGGTAAATTTTTAGGAGTTATTCCAAATGTGTGTCATTTCGAGGGACGAGAAATCACATTCAGTATTCGACAACAGTGCGTGATAAACTTTATGTGATTTCTCCTTCGTCGAAATGACACAAAAACACACAAAAAAGCCCATCACAAGGACAGGCTTTAAAAACAACACAACTAAAATTATGCTGTTGGTATTTTCAATTTCCAACCTGGCTGAATGAGGTCCGGGTTTTTAATAACGTCTTTATTGGCTTCATAAATTGCCTGCCATGAAACGCCGTGTTCTTTTCCAATTTTTGATAAAGAATCTCCGCTTTTAACGGTATAATCTGTTGTTGTTCCCTGAGAAACCTCAATATTCATTACAACATCTGCTGATCTAAATTCAGGATCTATTTTTCCGTAAGCATCCCAAAGTTTTTCTTTATCGTCTGCAGTTTTTGCTGTCCCGTCAACATACAAAACATTATCTTGTTCTCTTACTTGTAAATTTGCTATTCCTAAGTTAGTAGCCAAATCTGTTAACTCTTTGTATTTATCTTGTAAACTCATGGCTTCTTATTTAATGGTTAACTTATTTTCGACTTTTTTAGGTTTCAATTCCTGAACGCTTTTTATTAAATTCGGTAATTGATCTCTTTTTATGGTTCCTGAAAGTGTTACAACTCCACTTGCAACTGTAGCAGTTACACCATTATACGTTTTTACAACTTCATTAACCGAAGTAGTTAAAACACTATCAGCATTAATTTCAACCGGAGCTGTTGTAACTACAGGTTCAGGAGCCGGAATTTCACAGTTATTTACAACTGATTTAACTCCTTTAACTGATTGTACAGCGCGTTCAACATTTTGTTTAACAGCATCGTCTTTGCAAGTACCTAAAATAGTAGCAACACCATTAACAACAGTTACTTGTACTTCTGGAGTATCTGCAATTTTAGCAGCAATCTCTTTTTGAATATCTGCATCTTTCGGGCCACAGGCCAATACTGAAAAGGCCAGAACCGTTCCTAATAAAATAGATTTAACTTTCATAATGATATTTTTTTAATTAATTTATACTAAAGTTAAAACGAATTAATTAATCAAATATTACAAAATAATCCTACAATTTTTATATTTTTCCCATTAAAAGATTTGGGTTGAGTGCTAAGATATTGTATTCATTGTAGTTAAAAACTTACTAGATTCTGTCTAAATAATCTGGAGAAAACATTTTTTGACCATACTTTTCAAAAATGGAATTTATTTTCTCTTTTGTTTCAATTTCATTATCTGAATTTGTTTCTAAATATCCGGCGATTTCTTCAAATAAATCATCTAAACCGGCTGGAGTTACGGTACATAATAATTTAGCCGGTTTGTCGCTCAGGTTTTTAAAACCATGAACGATTCCGCCTTTGGGAATATTGACAAAAGAGTTTTGCTTGGCAATGTAAGTTCCATCTTCAGACTTAAAACTAACTTCGCCTTCCAACACATAAAATGTCTCCAAAAAATCTGCATGCGAATGCGGGTTTGGTCCCGCACCCGGTGGAACTGACATTTCGATTACGGCATATTCTCCATTGGTTTGTTTACCTGAGATTATAATGCGGTAATTACCTCCGGCAATTTTAAGTTTTTGACCTTCGGTTTCGTCGACGGTTATGATTGCTGGTTTCATTTTTTGAGATTGTTTTAATTCTCGTTGGTTGTTGTTTTGATTTTGAATGCGTTCACGAGCGGGTTGCTCGCGCCAACATTGAGGATTAGCAGCGTAACATTATACTTTAGCAATATTATGTTATTTGGTTATTGGAATCCATTGTCTTGCTAATTTTTCAGCATATTCAACAATACTATTACTATCTTTTATTTTATAAAAAGTGTATTCTGGCTGATTTTCAAGAATAGTAACATATTTAAAATCATGATCGGGAGCAAAAAGCAAAATTTGATTATTTTTAAAATTTAAAAAAGTTTCGTTTCCATTCGCTTCTTCTGCTATTCTTACTAAATCACGAGTGTCAATTGGAATTTTATTTTCGTCTTTACACAATTCTAAATAAAATTCTTCCCATAATCCGAGATTTTTTCTAAACTCTGAGGCTACAAAAAGAAAGTTTTGATTATCTGTAAATCGTTGTTCATCATCCAAAATTTCGGAATACGATTCCTGAATACCACCCATGTTTTTGATTAAAATCTCTAAATCTTTCGGAATATCCAATTGCATATCTTCTTCAATTTTGCAAAGCCATCCTGATGCCTCACCATTAGTATTCTTCCAGGTAAATAAGTAAAATTTTGAAATTTCTTTATCTCTATCTAATTCTATCAAATCGGTGTTTGCACTGCTTAACAGTTTGTATAAATCTGGAAATAGTGTTATGAAATTATCTGAAAAAGTAATTTCGATATCATAAATACTTATATCATCGGTTTCATTAAAAAACCATGGAATTTCAGAACAAAATTTAAGAAAATTATCTTTCATTTATATTAAATAAGATTTTTATAATTAGAAATTTAATATTGATTGAGTTTACCAGCGGGACACTCGCAAAATCGTAAGAGTTTATATTTTAAATTTCGCTTTCATTTTACTCCAAAAAGAATCATCATTGCTATTTATCGGTTTACTTTTATCTTTGGTTAAATCAAAAGTCAATGATACCACTTCCCCATCTACATATTCTACTTCATCTGCCAATTCAGCTCCAGCATTTAAAAATTCCTGTGTAAGTCTTTCGGATGATTCCCTTAAACCTTCCCAATGTTCAGAATCAAAAACTAAATCTTTTGCTTGTGAAAGTTCTATATTTAAGTTTTTATTTAAAAAAAGCATAGTTTGTATTGGTGAAACTTGCAACACTTTTAAGTCATAGATCAAATTAGAAGTTTTATAATTATCAAAATTTAATGCTCCCTCAATGATTTTATTTTTAAGGTATTTTTTTGAAATTTCTTCTGCTTTTTCTCTGGCAATTTTTCCTCCAATAAAACTTTCTTCATATTCATTTGAACTGTCAATTTGTATTTCATCTTCATCGAGCATATCGTAAACACACCACCACCAATGATCTTCATCTATCCATTCTGCACGAAGCATCAATCCTGCCCAATTTGCAGTGCAATCATCATTTAAATCTCCCTCCCAAATAATCGGTTCATGAAAATTTCTTTTTGCTAAGTATGCTATCATCGATTTTTCTTCAATACTAATAGTGATTTTTAGAACTTACTTTTCAAATCCATTCTGCCATGAAGAATTCTAACAATTTCAACTTCGCTATCTGAAAGAATTCTATAAAAAAGGATATGCTGATTTGATTTATATCCTAATAATTTTTCTTTTACTATATCATATTTCTTTCCTAAATTATTATTATCAGCAATTTCCTGACAGGAATCTAAAAGCAAGCGATAATATTTGTCAGCTTGATTTTCTGACCATTCTTCAAAAGTGTAATCCCAAATTTCAGCTAAATCCTCTACAGCTTTATTAGTCAGATGATATTTAGCCATTTCCTTTTTTTCTTTTCTTTAGGTTTTCAAGATGTTTCTCTGGATTGAAGTTTTCAGCTCTTCCGCTATTAAGTCCGTCTTCAATAGATTTTCTTAGAAGTATTAATCGGTTTTCCTCTTCTTCAAGTAAACGTAATCCAGCCCTCACAACTTCACTTGCATTTTTAAATCTTCCTTCTGAAAGACTAAAATCAATGAAATTTTCAAAATGAGTTCCTAAAGATATCGATGTATTCTTTCCCATAATGTTTTTTTATATTTCCATTTGTAAAGTTACCATTTTTTGGTAATTCTACAACTTAATTAAACTTTATACGTTTTTCAATTCGGAGAATAATCAACCTTAGTCAAAACCCGATCTTCAACATTCCCCACAACATCGCCGTATTTTGCAGTAAATTGTTTTTTAATTTCAATCCATTCTTTATCGGATTTAAAACCTTCCCACGCTTGTTTCATGGTTTTTTCATCCGGCCATTCTAAAAAATAAACAAATTCGGTTTTCTTATCTGATTTTGATTCCCAGATAGAAGTAATTTTGAAATTATATTTTTTCATAATACGCATCGCATTATCGCGAAAACGTTCATGAAAATGGTTTTTATTGTTTTCAAAAATTTCATAAATACGCAATTGATAAACCGGAGTTGTCTGCGTTACATTTTGAGATTTTACAATAGATGTAGCAACTAGTAATGAAGTCAATAAAAATAGTTTCATAGCGGTTAATTTATTTGGTTAATATTTCAAGTGAAATTATTTTAAGCATTGAAAACAAGCATTTTAAGATAAACAAAAATATGAATTAAAATAATACCTCTTTATCAGGTCAATATTTAGATTGCTTTCCTTTACCCGAAGTTTCGTGACGCTCAGGAAGACAATTCTACGAAGAAAAAAATCCGTTAAAATCTGCGTTTTCGCGATAGCGAATCCGTTTTATGAGTGTTCAATTCTATCTATCAATAATTAAGAATTGTTAATTTAAACAGCTTACTTTCTCATATTCAAATCACTCAAAAATCACGATCATAATTGTTGTTTTCAGATTTGTGATTTGGTAATTTTCAGACTATATTTGCTATCGAATAAAAAGAATATGGAACAATTTGTTGTATCGGCTCGTAAGTATCGCCCACAGACCTTTAAGGATGTTGTAGGCCAGAAAGCCATTACCAACACTTTGCTGAATGCTATTGATAGCAATCACCTTGCTTCTGCCCTTTTATTTACCGGACCGCGTGGCGTTGGAAAAACAACTTGCGCACGTATTTTGGCTCGAAAGATAAATCAGCCCGGATATGACGATCCAAATGAAGATTTTGCTTTTAACGTTTTTGAGTTAGATGCCGCTTCAAACAACTCGGTTGATGATATTCGTAATCTTATTGATCAGGTTCGAATCCCGCCACAAACCGGGCAATACAAAGTTTATATTATTGACGAGGTTCATATGTTGTCTTCGGCAGCTTTTAATGCTTTTTTGAAAACATTAGAAGAACCGCCAAAACATGCTATTTTTATTTTAGCAACAACAGAGAAACACAAGATTATTCCAACGATTTTATCACGTTGTCAGATATTTGATTTCAAAAGAATTACGGTAAAAGATGCTAAAGAACATTTAGCTGAAGTTGCAACAAGTCAGGGAATTAATTTTGAAGACGATGCTTTGCACATTATCGCTCAAAAGGCTGATGGTGCAATGCGTGATGCTTTATCTATTTTTGATCGTGTGGTTTCGTATTGTGGAACTAACTTAACACGTCAGGCTGTAACCGAAAACCTAAACGTTTTAGATTACGAAACTTATATCAGCGTTACAGATTTACTTTTAGAAAATAAAATTCCGGAGCTTTTATTGGCTTACAACGATATTCTGTCAAAAGGATTCGATGGACATCATTTTATTGCCGGCTTAGCTTCACATTTTAGAGATTTATTGGTCAGCAAAACTCCTGCTACTTTAAGTTTGCTTGAAGTGGGCGAGCAAGCGCAGCAAATGTATGGCGTGCAAGCTCAAAAATGTTCGCAAGACTTTTTATTAAAAGGAATTGACATTGCAAACGATTGTGATTTAAAATATAAATTGAGCCAGAATCAGCGTCTTTTGGTCGAATTATGTTTGATGCAATTGGCCTCTATCAACTTTGATGGAGAAAAAAAAAAGTTGAACAATTCATAATTCCGCCTACTTATTTTAAAAAAGGTGGTTACTCTATAGTTGAAAGTCCAAAGGCGAAAGTTGAAAGTCTTGAAACTTCAAATACTAAATCCCAAATTTCAAATGCGGAACAGAATAACAATGTCACTCAAAATGACAATGTTGAAGTAAAAACTGAAACTGCCGCAATTGAAACCCCAAAAGTTGAAACTCCTGCTACTCCACGTGCTGAAATAGGCGGTGAAACTAAAGTCTCTGCATTTTCTTTGGCGAGTATTCGCGCGAAAAAAGCGATGGAAGAAAGCAGCAAATCTTTTGTAAAACCTTCTACTGTTTTGCCTACGGAAGAATTTACGGAAACCGAAATGTTAGTGCAATGGAATAAATATGCACAGCGTTTAGGAGATAAAGGTTTGAAAATCATGGAATCGTTATTATTAATTAACGATCCAACTTTGAACGGAACTGTAATTACGCTTGAGTTACCAAACGAAGGTTCTAAACTAGATTTTGAAAGTCAGATTAATGGGCTTTTAGGTCATTTAAAAGGACATTTACATAATCATGATATCACAATTGAAGTTATAGTAAATGAAACAATTGAGGCTAAAAGAAGTTTTAACGACCAAGACCGATACAATCGTTTATTAGAAATCAACCCAAATATTGAACTTTTACGTTCTACTTTTGGATTGGATTTACAAGGATAATTTTTTTTTCTTCAAAAAAATCACGGCAAACTTTATTGCAAATATTACTTTTTTGATGTAAAAGCTCTTTCAATTCTTTTATCCGGAATAAGCCATAATAAGGCTACCGTAAAATAAGAAGCTCCGGAAACCCATTCATTAAAAAACGAAGTAACGATTCCAACAATATATAAAACGGCAGATACTTTTCCTTTTAAATCCCTTCCTAAAGCTTTTGCTAGAACTGAATTTTTTCCTTCTACATCAAGAACGGTTTTTTGAAGAATCACGTAGGCAATTGCACAAAGCAACAAAATGATTCCGTAGCAAGCCATAGCTGCTTTTGAGAAATTATGTTCTCCCATCCAGCCTGTTGAAACGGGAACTAAAGACAACCAAAAAAGCAAATGCAAATTTGCCCAAAGGATTTTTCCATTGACTTTGCTTAAACCATGAATTAAATAGTGGTGGTTGTTCCAGTAAATTCCAACGTAAATAAAACTTAAGATATAACTTAAAAACTTAGGAATTAATGGTTTTAAATCAGCAAACTCAACTCCATGAGGTACTTTAATTTCTAAAATCATAATGGTTATTATAATTGCTAATACACCATCACTAAAAGCTTCAAGTCTTGTTTTATTCATTTATTGCGTAGTTATAGAGTTTGCCACAAATTTCACTAATTTACACGAATTATTTTTTCTGTTTTTGCACATAAAAAATTAGTATTAATTCGTGAAATTCCTGGCAAAAAAATTAAATTTTACCGTAATACATTGCTTTTACGATTCCATCAGAAAGTCCGATTTTTGGAACGTAAATTTGACGCGCACCACTCCATTTCATTGCATTCAGGTAAATTCTGGTTGCAGGAATAATAACGTCGGCACGGTCAGAGTTCAAACCTAACTCGGCAATTCTTTGTTCGTAAGTTAAAGAATTTAAAAATGCATATTGTGAATTGATATAAATGTATGAAAGTGGTTTTTCCTGTTGCTTTCCTGACATTTTAAACAATTTATTAATGTTTCCACCAGAACCAATTAATGTAACTTCATCATAATCTGCCGTGTTGGTTTTAATCCATTTTTCGATTTCATCCCAAACTACGTCATGAACCATGTTATTTAATAAACGAACGGTTCCTGCTTTAAACGATCTTGAATTGATCATTTTCCCATCAGAAAACAATGTGAATTCGGTACTTCCACCGCCCACATCTACAAAAAGATAGGTTTCGTCTGATTTTAATAAATGATGTAAATCTGTCGAAGCAATAATAGCTGCTTCTTTTTTACCATCAATAATTTCGATTTTTATGTCGGCCTTTTTCTTAATCAAAGCCACAACTTCTTTTGCATTATAGGCTTCACGCATTGCCGAAGTTGCAAACGCCATGTAGCGTTCTACTTTATGTACTTTCATCAAAAGGTTGAATGCTTTCATGGCATCAACCATTCGTTCTATATTTTCTTCTGAAATTTCACCAACCGTAAAGGCATCTTGTCCCAAACGAATCGGTACACGAACAAGTGAACTTTTATTAAATTGCGGCTCTTTGCCGTCTTGTTCTACAACATTGGATATCAGAAGCCTCATGGCATTTGAACCGATATCTATTGCTGCAAATTTCTTTATATTAATCATGCTCACTTATGATTTGAAATTGATTTTTTGGTTTTTATTACTCTATTTTCTGCGGAACCTCTTCTAACATCGAAATCTTGTTTTGATAATATTTGTAGGTTTCCAATTGAGCTCTAAATGGGGCATGATGATTTCTAGGCTTATATTTATTGTCTAATTTATAGGAATGATATCTCACTTTAACATTCCCTTTCCATGCAATATTAAAATTATCTATTAACTCTTTTTTGATTTCAAGATCATAAATCGGGCATGTTACCTCAACTCTGCCATCCAGGTTTCTGGTCATAAAATCGGCAGATGAAATATACACTTCGGTTAAACCGGCGTTTCCAAAAATATAAACTCTTGTATGTTCCAGATAATTATCGACTATACTTATGGCTTCGATATTTTCGCTCATTCCCGGAATTCCTGGAATCAAAGAGCAAATTCCTCTTACCTGAAGCTGAATTTTTACTCCGGCATTACTGGCTTCATATAATTTATCGATCATTTTAAAATCTGATAAACTATTCATTTTAAGTTTGATATGCGTTTTTCTACCGGCTAAAGCATGCAGAATTTCACGATCTATCAGCTTAATAAATTTAGTTCTTGTATAATGTGGCGATACTATTAAATGTTTGTATCTGTGTACTCTGTAATTGATATCGAAAAATTCGAATATTTTCGAAATGTCTTTCAAAATTCCCTGATTGCAGGTAAACAGCGTAACATCGGTATAAATTTTAGCCGTTGCTTCGTTGAAGTTTCCGGTAGAAATAAATCCGTAACGACGGGTTTTACCTTCTTCTGCCCTTTCGATAACGCAAATTTTACTGTGAACTTTCAGGCCTTTAATTCCAAAAATAAGTTCAATTCCTTCGGTTTGCATTTGCTCGGCATACGAAATATTGGATGCTTCATCAAAACGCGCCTGAAGTTCGATTTGTACGGTTACTTTTTTTCCATTTTTCGCAGCATTAATCAAAGAACTAATGATTTGTGAATTCTTTGCCAAACGATATAAAGTAATTTTTATGCTTGTTACTTTTGGATCTAAAGCTGCTTCACGCAAAAACTTGGTTAAGTATGAAAATGACTGATATGGAGCATGTAATAAATAATCTTTTTTACTGATTTTCTCCAAAATACTTCCCCCTAAACTTAACCCCGGAATTGGTAACGGATCGTTTGTTTTATACAGTAAATCGTATCTTCCTAAATTTGGAAAACTCATATAATCACGACGATTATGGTATCTTCCTCCCGGAATTATACTGTCTGTGGCAACGATTTTCATTTTATCTAAAAAGAAACGTAATGTATCTTCTTCGATTAAACTATCATATATAAAACGAACGGGCTCGCCTATTCTTCTGTCTTTTACTGATGTTGCAATTTTTTCGAGCATACTTTTACTCAAATCGCTGTCAATATCCAGCTGGGCATCTCTCGTAATTTTGATCATGTGCGCTGAAACGCTTTTATAATCAAAAATATTAAAGATGTTTTTTAAGTTATGACGAATAACATCATCTATTAATATAACATATTGTTTTTCATCGTGCGATGGCAGCACGACAAATCTGTTTATGGTTTTAGGTATTTCGATAACTGCATATCGAACCTCATCGTTTGTATTCATTTCTAAACGAATCGCGAGATATCCTAAAGTATCTTTTAGAACCGGAAATTCTGCCAAATCATTCAAAATGATAGTCACTAATTCCGGACTTAACCTTTGAACAAAAAAGTCTTTCAGAAATATTTCCTGCTCTTTTGTAATTTGATTTTCGTTGATAATAAAGATATTCTCAGCTTCTAACTCAGACTCTATATTGCCTAAAATTCGTAAACTTTCAGATTGCTGCTGAATTACGATTTCGGTAATATCTTTAATTAATTGATGTGCAGAGACACCTCCTAAATATTTTTCACCAGAAATTCCAGAAAGGCTTAGTCTCCGGATTGCGGCATAACGAACTCTAAAAAATTCATCTAAATTGTTCGAAAAAATTCCAACAAAACGCAATCTGTCTAAAAGTGGTACCGTATTGTCTCCAGCTTCCTGAAGCACTCTTGCATTAAACGCTAACCAACTTTTCTCTCTATCGATATATTTCTGCTCGTACACTTTATTTATTTTAAATCTTTGGGGAAAATTGTTTTTTGGGTTTTGCCATTATCGATTGTATTCCAGGCATCGCTGTCAAATTTAAGCGAAACGAATCCGGAAGTAGGCACATTGTCGATAAAAACATCCCCAAATTTATTAACAAAATTTGTAATAGCCTCGTTATGTCCAAAAAGAATAACGCTTTCGAAACTATTATCACATGATTTGATAACTTTTTCGAGTTGTTTTTCATCAAAAGTATAAAGATCGTCTTTGTAAACGATACTTTCTATAGGATAGGAAATATTTTGAGCAAAAATAACTGCCGTTTCAGAGGCACGTGCTGCAGTACTGCTCCATATTATATAGGTTTTAGGAAGAAATTTTGAAATATTGGTTGATACTTCATGTGCATCTAAAATTCCTCTCTTCATTAAAGGCCTGTCAAAGTCTTTTAAAGGCGCTTCCCAACTTGATTTTGCATGACGTATTAAAATTAGATTTTTCATAAACAGAAGGATTTAGAAACTTCAAAAAAGAAGAAGTTTCTATTTATTGAAGTTCTAATTTACAAAAGAAATTCTAATAGTTCTCCATTTTTTAATTCTGTTAACATTAAAAGAATTTTAACAAGAATATGAAAAGTCTATTATTAGAAAATTTAAACTCATAAAAATTCATTTTTTTAACATTTTATGTACTTCATCCATTAAAACAATCACTTTGTCGATTTAGATAAATCAATTAAAAAACATATAAATAACTGATTATCAAATATTTATAATATTTGATAAAATCTGTTTTTCATTAAAAAAATTAAAAAAGTGACGATTTTTTAATTGTTATAAATGACATAAAAAATTAATTTTTAGACTCATTTTTAACAAAAAAAGACATTTCAACGATTTTTCAGGTTAGTTACAGATAAAAAAAATCAAATTTAAACTGACTATATAACTTTGATTATGTTAAAATTTTAAAAATAATGCAAAATAAAATCTTAAGTTATGAGAACAAAATCTACTCTTAGAAAAGCGCTAAAATTTTTAAAAAATTGTAAGTCTATTTTTTCTTTCAAAAAAGCGATCTTTCAAAAAAACATTTTCCCTATACTGTTTTGTTTAGCCTTAAATATTTCATTTGCGCAATCCGGTTGTAATGCCACTTTGATTGTTGAGAATAATGGAAATATTAGAAGCACACCTCTCGATGGAACTTACTACGCTATGGTTCTGACTAATAATGGTTTGTCGACTGATACTTATCTACTTACTTCAAAGAACATTAATTCTTCGTGCACCAACACAGATGATAGTACTGCAACGTCGAATGTAATTATTACTGCTGATTTCATCGATTCTGAAAAAACGGCTATTGATCAAATCACTTTGAGTGCAGGACAAACCATAAATTTTTATGTACACATTACCGTGCCTGTTGGTACGGCTGTAGAAAAATGGTCTTGCAATCAAATTACTGCTACCTCAAAAAACTGTACCAATTATTCTGCTGATACTGTTTTGCACACTTACGTCATTAACCCGGTTAATGATTAAAATTTATATCGAGTATTATCTTAAAATAATTTAAAATGGAAATAACTGTACTCTCTTTCAGCAATTATTTATGTGATATAAAAAGAATATCTTTTGGTGTATTACTTCTTCTACTGACTTCGTTAGGCTATGCGCAAACGGTAACAACTAACAAAACAGTTACTGCAAATACCAGCAATTGCGGCATTGTAAATGTAAAAGTTGATATTACCGGCGCTAACCCAATCACACGAAACTCAGATATAATTTTGGTTATTGATGTATCGGGAAGTATGGGAAATACAATCTCAGGTGATACAAAAACATCTATGGATTATGCCAAACTTGCCGCAAAATCATTTATAACACAGGCATCTTCCAATACTAATAATCGAATTGCAATTGTATCTTATACCACAAATGCAAAACTTGAAATTGGATTAACCTTCTTGAATGCTGTGGGTGTTACTGCTTTGAACGCAAAAATTGATGCATTGACTGCGACTAACAATACCAACATTCAGGATGGAATCGTAAAAGCGGAAACGGAATTGGAAACGAACGGGCGTTTTGATTGTGCTACAGGAAGAAGTATTATTTTACTAACCGATGGAGTTGCAAACCGAACCGGAAGTGTTGGAAGTACTTCGAGTTGCAGTACCGTTAGTACTTCATCTTCATGTGTTACTTCTGCTATTACTGCTGCAACGAATGCAAAAACTACTGTAAAATCAAGCGTTACTTATAATAATCAAATTTTTTCTGTTGGTTTATTTGGCGGAATTTCAGGTAATATTAGTACTGTGGGAAGTGATCAATACGTAGCTAAATATACTTTAGACGGTATTCAGGGAAGTCCTGCGTATATTACCCAAAGTGGTGCTAACCTGACTGCTATTTATAATCAGATTGCAACTCAAATTTCGTGGGTTGCTCAAAGTTTAATTGAAAAAGAAACTGTTATTCCAGGTTTTACAATAGGTTCAATTTCGGTAAGTAAAGGAACAACTTCTTTATCCGGACAAGTAATTACGTGGAATACCGATTTCTTAAATTCAGAAACGATTACATTAAATTATCAATTAACACCAACAGGAAGTGCTTGTGGAAATCAAACGGTTAGCACATCCACTTTTAATTATCAAAATGCATCTTGCACCAACGATTCGAAAACAATTACAAGCCCGAGTTATTTTGTTCCTTGTTTGCCTTTAGTGACGGGAGTATTAAATGCATGCGGATCGACAACATTAACGGCGTCTACAAATGCGGCATCGCCAACTTATGTTTGGTATAAAGATGATATTGTAATAACCGGACAAACTGCTGCAACGCTTTTAGTAACTGCAAGCGGAGCTTATAAAGTAAAAGTGAAAAATGGAAGTACAAATTGCGAATTAACATCTGCTGCATCTACCGTAACCATTAGCCCGGCAGCGGCTCTTGTTGCGCCAGATAATGCTACAATTTCGGGATGTAGTACGGCTTCAATTACCGGATTGATTTACAAAACAACAGATACTACGATTACTTTAGCGCAATTAAATGCTGCCGGAGGTTCTCTTGCGAATAGTGCCAGTATCGGAACTTATACAATATCATATTCTGATACTGCTTCCGGAACATGTCCGATTGTTGTAAACAGAACATTTAAAGTTACAACTGGCTGTGGCACAATTACCAAAAGTCAGACTATAACTATTCAAGATACTTCTGCACCAACGTGGACAACAGCTGCGACTGTCCTAAACGTAACTTTACAATGTAGTGATTCGGCAGGACTTTCAACAGCTCAAAACCAAGCGCCAGTTGCAACTGATAATTGTGGAGGAACGGTAACTTATACTAAAACCAGCGGAATATTTGTTGCAGGTTCTTGTGCCAATTCAGGAACGTATACCAATACGTGGATTGCGAAAGATGTGTGTTTGAATACTTCTACTTCTTTCACACAAGTAATAACTATTCAGGATACAAGTGCGCCAACATGGACAACGACTGCAAATTCTCTAAACACAACTTTACAATGTAGTGATACTGCAGGACTTTCAACTGCTCAAAATCAAGTGCCGGTTGCCACCGATAATTGTGGAGGAACAGTAACTTATACTAAAACCAGTGGAATATTTGTTACAGGTTCTTGTGCCAATTCTGGAACTTATACCAATACATGGATTGCGAAAGATGTGTGTTTGAATACTTCTACTTCTTTCACACAAGTAATAACTATTCAGGATACAAGTGCGCCAACATGGACAACGACTGCAAATTCTCTAAACACAACTCTACAATGTAGTGATACTTCAGGACTTTCAACTGCTCAAAATCAAGCGCCAGTTGCTACTGATAATTGCGGAGGAACAGTAACTTATACTAAAACCAGTGGAATATTTGTTGCAGGTTCTTGTGCCAATTCCGGAACGTATACCAATACGTGGATTGCGAAAGATGTCTGTTTGAATACTTCTACTTCTTTCACACAAGTGATAACTATTCAGGATACAAGTGCGCCAACATGGACAACGACTGCAAATTCTTTAAACGTAACTTTACAATGTAGTGATACTGCAGGACTTTCAACTGCTCAAAATCAAGCTCCAATTGCTACTGATAATTGCGGAGGAACGGTAACCTATACTAAAACAAGCGGAACTTTTATTGCAGGTTCTTGTGCTAATTCAGGAACTTATACTAATACGTGGATTGCGAAAGATGTATGTTTAAATATTTCTGCAACTTTCACACAAGTGATCACGATTGAAGATACTTCTGCGCCAAGCTGGACAACAGCTGCAACTGATTTAAATGTAACACTTCAATGTAGTGATACTTCAGGACTTTCAGCAGCTCAAAACCTAGCACCAATTGCAACTGATAATTGCGGAGGAACGGTAACGTATACCAAAACAAGCGGAATTTTTGTTGCTGGTTCTTGTGCTAATTCAGGAACATACACCAATACGTGGATTGCGAAAGATGTGTGTTTGAATACTTCTTCAACTTTTACACAAGTGATTACGATTGAAGATACTTCTGCGCCAAGCTGGACAACAGCTGCAACAGATTTGAATGTAACTTTACAATGCAGTGATACTTCAGGACTTTCAGCAGCTCAAAATCAAGCACCAATTGCAACCGATAATTGTGGAGGAACGGTAATCTATACCAAAACAAGCGGAATTTTTGTTGCTGGTTCTTGCGCCAATTCTGGAACTTATACCAATACGTGGATTGCGAAAGATGTGTGTTTAAATACTTCTTCAACTTTTACACAAGTAATTACGATTGAAGACAATACAAAACCAACCTGGTCAACAACTGCAACTGATTTGAATGTAACATTAGAATGCAGTGATGCACAAGGATTAATTGCTGCTCAGGCATTATTTCCTGCTGCTTCTGATTTGTGTGATGCTGATGTAACTAATATTGTAAAAACAAGCGGTCAGTTTGTTGCTTCTTCGTCTTGTTCGAATGCAGGAACTTATACGAATGTTTGGACTGTTTCTGACGATTGCGGAAATATATCTGATTCTTTCACGCAAGTGATTACAATTGAAGATAATACAAAACCAACCTGGACAACAGCTGCAGCAGATTTGAATCTAACACTTCAATGCAGCGATACACAAGGATTAATTGCTGCTCAGGCATTATTTCCAACTGCTTCTGATTTGTGTGATGCTGATGTTACTAATATTGTAAAAACGAGTGGTCAGTTTGTTGCTTCTTCGTCTTGTTCAAATGCAGGAACTTATACAAATGTTTGGACTGTTTCTGACGATTGCGGAAATATATCTGATTCTTTCACGCAAGTGATTACAATTGAAGACACAACAAAACCAATATTCATTGGAGATTTACCAACAGATATTACAGTTTCTTGTGATGCTGTTCCTGAACCAGCGGTTTTAGAAGTTTCTGATAATTGTAGCGGAAATTTACCAATCGTATTCTCTGAAGTTAAAAGCAATATTCAAAACGAATGTGCTACAAATTATACTTTAACACGAACATGGACTACTAGTGATTGTAGCAGCAATACAGCATCTTATACTCAAATTGTAACCGTAAAAGATACTACTCCACCAACAGGAACAGCTCCTGCAGATGTTTCAGGTTTAGAAAGCATAGTTAATATTCCGGTTGCAAACCCACAAGACATTACAGATGCAGCAGATAATTGCAGTTCGAATGTAAATATTACTGTTAGTGACTCTAATAATGGCGCCAGCGGTTGCGAAGGAAATGCATATATATTGACCCGCACGTATACTTTGGCGGATTGTGCCGGCAATAAAACAGATTTAGTGCAAACTTTTACTATCGAAAATAAAGTTTCTGTATCTGGTATTGCTTCAAATGTAACTTGTTTTGAGGGAAATGACGGTTCGATTTTAGTAACAAACAGTCCTGGTTCAACAGTTGTTATTACTAATGAAAATAATACTGTTGTTGGAAATACAAATTTACCAGCCGGAACTTATACGCTTACTGCAACATCTTCAATAAATAATGACGCTACCTGCACAGCAACGGCAACAGTTATTATAACACAGCCAACTTATAAAGTAAAAATATCAGGACAAATCATCAATGTTGATACTCATACGCCAATAGCAAATGTACCAGTAACATTGATACCACAAGGAACTACAACTGGTCCGATTCTATTACGTATAACAGGTTCTGACGGAATGTATAATTTCGAAGGTGTTCCTACCGGAAATTATTTAGTTCAGGTTCAGGATGCCAATTTAAATAGTGTTTATCAATTATATCCTGTCAATTCAAGTTTGTTATTTACTACTCTTGAAGAATGTGTTTTACAGGTTCACAATTTTGAATACGGAACATCTACTCTACCCGTTTTGGGCGATTATGTTTGGTATGATACAAATGGTAACGGAGTTCAGGATGAATGGTATGATGCCAATAATGATGGAGTTGTTACCAAAAATATTCCGGACAGCGAAGGAGCTGTTGATTTTAGTCAATGGGAATGGATTGATTTAAATGGAGATGGAAGTTATTCCGGTCCATTAAACGTTGGTGAATTAAATGCCGGTGGTTTCGGAAATGCTTCTAGTGCCAATGTTATTATTGATGGTCCAAACGGATATCATGCGGATGTAATTGTGGGTATTGAAGGATACTGGAGAGACAGACCGGAAACTGCAAATCCGTATGGAGATTATACTATAAAATTGGTAAGAGATGCTAATTTCGATGGTATCGCAGCAGCATTAGGAGCGACCAATTTAGTAAAAGTTCTTCCTTCAATTGCTGACAAAAAAATTACGGCTAAAACAAATAAAGCACAAGTACATACGGTTTGCCAAACCACAACTGGTACTCAATATATTGTAACAGTTACATCTGAGGATTTAGTTCATCTGGATGCTGACTTTGGTGTAAACTGCAAGGTATTTGCCGATATTGTCGCTAATGATGATAATGCAGGACCAATTGCGGGAGTGAATCATACTACAACAAATGTATTAAACGTTTTGCCAAACGACACAATTGAAGGCGTTGTTGTAACTGCTTCAGATGTTATTATAACTACAGTAACTCCAAACGAATTTTTACAACTAAATCCTGACGGATCTGTAGATGTATTATCAAACGCGCCGGTGGGAACTTTAACTTTAGTATATCAAATTTGTGAGGCTGATCAAACTTCAAATTGCGATACTGCAACAGTTACCGTTACGATTGAAGCTCCGGTTATGACTGTTACAGCAACTCCTATTTGTGTAAACGATGTTTCATACCTTGATTATGTCGTTACGCCTACAAATTTTACGCCTATAAATGGTGTAACAATTGCATGGGCAGACAGTAATAACAATACTGTAACCACAATGACAAATTTACCACTTAGCGGAAGAGTGTTGTGGCCGGGAGCTGTTGTTGACGAAAATGGTAAAGGTATTGACTGGCCGGGATGGTTGTTTCAAAATAATAAATGGGTTCAGGGTGCAGACGGATTTGAAACTTTACGTCCGACAGCGAATATTACATTATCTGTTAATCCAAGTGAAACTATTACAGTAAATTATCCGCCTTCAGATCCTTATTGTACTGCCAGACCAACTTTTGCTATCGTTGCAAACGATGATACAGCGGGTCCAATAAATGGAGTTTCGGGAGGAACCAATGTATTGAATGTTTATAATAATGATACTTTAAATAATACAGCCATAAATCCGGATGATGTAACATTAACGACAGTTACAACAGATCCAACAGGAACTTTAACATTAAATCCTGACGGTTCTATAAATGTTGCGCCAAATACACCTGCGGGAACTTACACATTAACGTATCAGATTTGTGAAAATGCTGATTTCGGAAACTGTGATCAGGCAACTGTAAACGTTACTGTATCTTCTTCTACAATTGTTGCTAATGATGATACTTATAATAACATTGGCTGCAACACCTTTGGATTGGTTGGAAATGTTTTAAGCAATGATACTTTAAACCAAACACCTGCAACATTGCAATTGGTAAACTTCACATTATTTAGCGAAAATAATAATACGGAGAAAACAGATGAAAATATATCAATTGATGCTTCGGGAAATGTAACAGTTTCCAGTTTAACTCCTGCCGGAATTTATACTTACACCTATCAAATTTGCGAAAAATTAAATCCAACAAATTGTGATACGGGAACAATTACAATTACTGTTCTTCCAAATGGTGTAACCAATATTGCCAGTGAGGCTTGCGCCGAAGATTCAAGTCTTATTAATCTTCTTACTTTATTACCAGTCAATACACCAACAAACGGAAATTGGATTGATACAAATCAATCAAATGCATTGCAAGGAAATACGCTGAATCCGTTTGGTCTTGCTTTAGGCAGTTATTCATTTGAATATAAAATTGATGATGAAAATTGTCCAAGAAGCATCATCCTTACTATGGAAATTAATGATGATTGCAAAGTATTGGCCTGTGGAAATGTTGTTATACACAATGCTTTCTCTCCAAATGGAGATGGAATAAATGATGTTTTCAAAATTGATAATATCGACGAGCTAACCTGTTATCCGGGAAATACGGTTGAAATTTATAATCGCTGGGGAATATTGGTATTTGATGCTGTTAATTACAACAATACAACGAATGCTTTCGACGGAACTTCAAGAGGCAGAACGACTATAAAACAATCTGACGGGTTACCAACAGGAACTTACTTTTATATTATCAATTACCAGTCTTTAGATGGTAACAATGCCGTTCAAATGAATAAAAAAGAGGGCTACTTGTATTTATCAAAATAAGCTTTACGAAATATAATTTATTGTAAATCGAAACAATAAAATGAATTATATAAAAATTACCGAAAATCCCTGATTTGGAATAAGTAATTACGCCGCTTATTGTTTAGGATTTTCATTTCTGAAAAAATCATTAGTAATAATTTGAAATAATAATACTATGAGAACAAAATTATTTTCCTTCGCCATAATGTTGGTAACCATTGCAGGTTTTGCACAACAAGATGCACAATTTACGCAATACATGTACAACACTATAAACATAAATCCTGCTTATGCAGGTTCTCGTGGAGCCTTAAGTGTTTTTGGCTTATACCGTACACAATGGGTTGGGCTCGACGGAGCACCGGAAACCAGCAGTTTCTCTGTCAATACGCCCATAAATAACAGCAATGTCGGAATTGGAGTTTCATTAATCAATGATAAAATTGGCCCAACAAACGAGAATACTTTTTCTGTAGACCTGTCTTATACCGTTCAGACATCGGCCACCTTTAAATTATCTTTTGGTATTAAAGGAACAGCAAATTTATTCAATCTTGATATTGATAAACTGAATCCGGAATTTCAGGGAGATCCACAATTTCAGGATCTTGACAATAAATTTTCTCCCAATGTCGGAGCCGGAGTTTATTGGCATTCAGATAAAGCATACATCGGTTTATCGATACCCAATTTTATCGAAAGCAATCGTTATGATGATAATGATATTGCCATTTTTAAAGATAAAATCAATTATTATTTCATGGCCGGTTATGTATTCGATCTGGATAAATATCAATATATAAAATTTAAACCTGCCGCTTTAGTCAAAATGGTAGAAGGTGCGCCATTACAAGTCGATGTTTCTGCGAATTTTATGTTCATCGATAAATTTGTAGTGGGTGTTGCTTACAGATGGAGCGCTTCATTAAGTGCAATGGTAGGATTTCAAATCACAGACGGTCTTTATTTAGGATATGGCTATGATCGTGAAACCACAAACCTAAACAACTATAATTCAGGATCGCATGAGATATTTCTACGTTATGAATTTTTTCAAAACAATAAAAAATTGTCAAATCCACGTTTCTTCTAAAAATAATTATTATGAAAAATCATATACTCTTTTGCATAACAATTGTTAGTATTATCACATTTAACAGCTATTCCCAGCAATCAAAAATGAATAATGCCGATAAAAAGTACGATGGCTACGCTTATATAAATGCTATAAAAACATACGAAAAAGTAGCCCTTAAAGGATACAAGTCTGAAGATTTATTTAAGAAGCTTGGCAATTCTTATTACTTCAATTCAGAATTTGAAAGTGCCGCAAAATGGTACGGCGAATTATTTGATATGAATACATCTGTCGAATCTGAATATTATTACAGATATGCACAATGCCTAAAATCAATTGGAGAAACTGCAAAAGCAAACAAATTGATGGACGAGTTTAATGTTAAGTTTAAAGATGATACCAGAGGAATACTCTACAAACAAAATGTAAATTATCTCGATCAGATTAAAGCAAATTCAGGACGTTATACTATTGAAGATGCCGGTATAAACTCTCAATATTCAGACTATGGATCTTCTGTTTATAATAAGAAACTATACTTCGCATCAGCAAGAGATACCGGAAATTTTTCGAAGCGCAAACATACCTGGACAGGTAAATATTTTACAAATTTATATGTTGCAGATATTGATTCTGCTAAAGTAAGAAGATTAAAAAGCGTCTTAAATTCTAAATTTCATGAAACCGCACCAGTTTTTACAAAAGATGGAAAGACCGTTTATTTTACAAGAAATAATTATCTTAATGGAAAAAGAGGAAAAAATGAGAACAAATTTACTTTGATAAAAATATACAAAGCAACACTAGAAAATGACAAATGGACGAATATAAAAACACTCCCGTTTGATAGTGATAATTATATTACGGCGCATCCCGCACTGAGCCCCGATGAAAAAACCTTATATTTTTCTTCTGATATGCCCGGAACGTTTGGAGATTCTGATATTTTTAAAGTCAGCATCAATAGTGACGGAACTTATGGTGTTCCTCAAAATTTAGGAAATACAATAAATACCGAAGGCAAAGAAACATTTCCGTATGTCACCAGTGAAAATGAAATATACTTTGCATCTGATGGTTATCCCGGACTTGGCGGTTTAGATGTTTTTGTGGGAAAGCTTGAAGAAAACGGAACTGTTAGCAATATTCAGAATCTTGGTCAGGACATCAACTCTCCCCGGGATGATTTTGCTTATATGATTGATCCGGTTTCCCGAAGAGGTTATTTTAGTTCTAACAAAGCCGGAGGAAAAGGTTCTGATGATATTTACAAATTTCTCGAAACCAAAAAACTACAATGCATTCAGGAATTAAGCGGTGTCATTACAGATGCCGAAACAGGTCAAATCCTGCCTGAAACAAAAGTCACTATTTATGAAGGACAAAACGTAAAAAGTATTGCTATTGCTGATGCAATGGGTATCTATAGTTTCACTGTTAATTGTGGAAAAAAATACAATGTCAGGGCAGAAAAAACAGCTTATACAACCAAAGAAGTTAGCGTTATAATTGCAACAACAAGCGGAAAAACAGATTTACCGATTGCTTTAGACAAAGCAATTTGCAAAGTCACTGTTGGTGATGATTTAGGAAAATGTTTCGGTATAAAAATGATTTATTTCGATTTGGATAAATCAAACATTCGAACAGAAGCAGCGCTTGATCTCGAAAAAATACTGGATGTTTTAAACGATAATCCAACCATGAAACTTGATATTCGTTCGCATACTGACAGTAGACAAACCTTTAAATACAACGAAGCTTTGTCTGACCGAAGAGCTCAATCGACCATAAAATGGTTAATTAAAAATGGTGTAAACCCAAATAGATTAACCGGCAAAGGTTATGGAGAAACGCAACTTGTTAATGAATGTGCTGATGATGTACCATGTACAGAGCAGCAACATCAGGCCAACAGACGAAGTGAATTTATTATTACGGCACTGTAATAATCCCGTTTAAAAATAGTAAAGCTGTCTAATGAAAGACAGCTTTTCTACATTCAAAACAATCGTTGTAACTCCAAAGAGTTACAACGACTAACTAAAAAACCAGTCCAATAATTCTTTAAAGTTTTACAAATATATTTGTGTAATATTTTTTTCCGGAAGCATCTGTAGTTATGGACAAACCAAAATGAGTATAATCTCCTTCGATATTTTCTTTATGTCCCGCACTGTTTAACCACGCGGTTAAAGCTGCTTGCGCTGTTTTATAATTATAGGCAACGTTTTCGCCAATTTTCTTTGCATTAAGCGATTTCATAATATCTTCAGAACGAGAAACAAAACCATTATGACTAATTGCTTTATCAGCAATCATTTCTTTATTATGTTCTTCGCATTTATAAGAAATATAATTTATTTGTTGTAAAGCATTTAAACCAATACTTACTCGATACTCATTGATCAGTTTCATGGTTTCTAACTCCGAATCATTATAACTGTAGTTTGTATTTGGAGTTTCTATTGCACTTGTATCTTTAGTGCCCTCAGCAGTATCTGCAGAACATGAGTTCATTGTAATAAGCATTACAACGAACATCATGACGCGCATTATCTTTTTCATAGTCATTAGCATTTTAATGTTTAAAGTAAATGTTGGGGCAAATTCTTTAAATTTTTATATTTTGAATAATTGTTTATTTCTTGGGTCAAACATATTCAATATGCCGTTAAACTACAAATTTTATCGATGAACTACATCATAATTTTATAATGCAATATAATTTTCTTACAATTAAGAAGATAATCGGTCGATCTTCCATGAAAAATCAGATTGGCTTGAGTAGCGAATTCTGTCGTGTAATCTATTTGGTCTTCCCTGCCAAAATTCGACTTCTAATGGAGTTACTAAAAAGCCTCCCCAATTATCTGGTCTTGGAATTGGTTTTCCTTCAAAGGCAGCTTCGAGTTTTTTTAAGTTTTCTTCTAAAAAAGTTCTTGACGGTATTACTTCACTTTGATTAGAAACAATCGCGCCTAACTTACTTCCATCCGGACGGGAATCGAAATAGTTATCAGATATATTTTCTGAAGTTTTCTGTGCAATTCCTTTTATGATAACCTGACGCTCCATTTCCTGCCAAAAAAAAGACAAACAAACATGTGGGTTTGCTGCAATAGCTTTCCCTTTTTCTGAATTATAATTGGTATAAAAAATAAATCCTTCTTCAGAGAATTTCTTTAACAACACCACTCTCGATTTCGGAAAACCATCTAAACCAATCGTAGAAACAGTCATAGCATTAACTTCTCCGCTTGCGCCGAAATCTTCTACTTCATGAAACCATCTGTTAAACAAATTAATTGGATCTTCAGGTATATTGGTTTCTAATAATTCGCTTTTCTCGTAAGATTTTCTATAATTACTTAAATCGTTCATGATTTTAAATTTTAGATTGTTGATTTTAGATTATTGGATTTTTAGACTTCTTAGATTTTTTGAAAGAAAAAAACTTAGAACCTTAGCATCTCAGTCCCGAAGCCTCGGGATAGTACCTTTATTTAAAACTCAAAAGAAACTCCATCATCACCCAAAAGTACATTTGGAAAAACGGTTTCTGCTTCTGTTTTAAAAGTTTCTATGCCATCATATCTTGTTGAATAATGGCCTAAAACAAGTTGTTTTACATTTGCTTTAAGTGCAATTGTTGCAGCTTCTTTGGCAGTTGAATGCAATGTTTTTAATGCCAAAGCTTGTTCAGATTGTAAAAAGGTAGATTCGTGATATAAAACATCTACGTTTTCTATTATCGGAATTATGGCTTCGTGGTAAACGGTATCAGAGCAAAACGCATAACTCATTGCCGGTATTGGATCAAACGATAATTTTTCGTTTTCGATTACAGTTCCGTCATCAAGCGTAACATTTCCCCCGTTTTTTATTTTTTGATAATAAGCAGTGTGAATGTTATATTTTTGAACAGCCTCAACATTCAGTTTTCGTTCTCCCGGTTTTTCCTGAAATAAAAATCCGTTGGTATAAACGCGATGTTTTAGCGGAATCGTTTTTACAATTACTTTGTTATCTTCAAAAATAACTTCACTTTCAGTTGATTCTAATTCGTGGAAAAACAAATCATAAGTTGTCCAGGAATTCGATAGTCTCAGCTGTAATGTAATGATTTCTTTTACGCCTTTTGGTCCATAAATATGAAGATCTGCTGTGCGTCCTAAAAGTGCAAAAGTCGAAATAGTACCAATTAAGCCAAAAAAGTGATCTCCATGCAAATGCGAAATAAAAATGTGATTAATTTTTGAGAATTTAATCTTGTTTTTACGCAATTGAACCTGAGTTCCTTCGCCGCAATCTATTAAAAACAATCTGTTTTTAATCTCTAGAACCTGCGAGGTCGGGTTGGTAATCGTTCTGGGAGTTGCGGCGTAACAGCCAAGTATAGTTAATTTCATTTTAGATTTTAGATTGTTGATTTTAGATTAAGGAACTTAAATTTCAGATTTATTCAATATTAAAAAATCAGAAATCTAAAATCTGAACTCTAAAATCTAAAATCCTAAATCGCGCTCAATTTCTTCCATTTCGATAATATCATTTGCTTCCAAAAGAGAAGGAACCACAGTTAATTTATCAGAAATAGCATTAAAATCAAGCTCTGAAACCACAATTACAAATGATTTTTTTGCCTTTTTTTGTTGCTTCGAAAGTGGTAAAAAAAGTTTCAGATCACTTTCAGACAAATTAGAATCTGAAGATAAATCGATTATAATATTTTGTTTTTCAAAGGTTTTGAACTGCTGCGTTACCTTCTCCAAAAAAGAATTTACATCTCCTTGAGTATTTTTAATGATAACGGTATGTCCTTTTTGATCTACTTTCATTTTATAATGTATGGGGGTAATATAAAAATAATAATTTCAAGAGCTAAGGTACGAAGTTTTTTGTGGTTTAAGGTTTCCAGTTTTATTTGTTTCAAGTTTTGGAACGTTCAGATTAGCAAACTTGAAACCTGAAACTTGAAACTAAAAAAACTAAAATCTACTGAATCTTAGAGGCCAATAAATAAATCACGGCCATTCTAATTGCAACTCCGTTTTCTACCTGATTCAAAATCACGGAATGATCTGAGTCAGCAACTTCAGATGTAATCTCTACTCCTCTATTGATTGGTCCCGGGTGCATGATTACGATTTCTTTTCCCAGCGAATCCAAAAGCGGTTTATCAACCCCGTATTGTTGTGCATATTCTCTTGTTGAAGGAAAAAAGTTAACATCCATACGTTCGTTCTGAACACGAAGCATATTGGCAACATCACACCATTCTAATGCTTTTCTTAAATTCGGTTCAACCGTAACTCCAAGAGATTCAATATATCTCGGAATCAATGTTTTTGGTCCGCAAACTTTAACTTCAGCGCCTTGCATCTGCAAAGCATATATATTTGATAAAGCAACTCTCGAATGCAGAATATCGCCCACAATAACTACTTTTTTTCCGGCTACATCGCCCAGTTTTTCTCTGATCGAATAACTGTCTAATAAAGCCTGAGTTGGATGTTCGTGCGCTCCGTCTCCGGCATTTACGATACTTGCTTTGACATTTTTAGATAAAAAATAAGCCGCTCCGGGATTAGAGTGGCGCATTACAACCATATCGACTTTCATGGAAAGGATATTGTTTACAGTATCGATTAGTGTTTCTCCTTTTTTAACAGATGACTGTGCTGCCGAAAAACTGATAACATCTGCAGATAAACGTTTCTGCGCTAATTCGAATGAAAGTTTTGTTCTGGTACTGTTTTCGAAAAATATATTGGCAATGGTAATATCTCGTAATGAAGGAACTTTTTTAATGGGTCTGTTAATGACTTCTTTAAAATGATCGGCAGTTTCAAAAATCAGGTTAATATCATTCTCGTTGATGTATTTAATTCCTAATAAATGATTTACGCTTAATTCTTTCATTTTTATTTCTTTAATATTATTTGTCAAATTCTGAATTTCTGAAAATATTCAGTTCTTCAATGCTTCTTTTAAGAGCAGCTACTCTATTGAACCATCCTGTCTACAACTTCACTGTAATCCTGCAGATCTCTTGCGTCTTCATCAAAAATCTTTTGCCATCTGAAACCCGGAATTTCAATTTTAGTTCTTGCAGAGCCGTCCCATTTTATTTTAAAATCGTTATTTATTAAAACTTCGGCAACTCGTTTTCCTACTTCTATTGTAATTGTATCATTCGAATTATCTACTTTTTGAAAAGCGATATACAGACCTGGATTTTCAATATCGATTGCTCTTGCTAGATCTTGTTCGTGATAAAAACAATAACCATCAGATTCTACTTCATTTTCCTGAAGTTCTCTTTCAACCTCAACAATTTCATATTCACCGTCAGTTGTCGTGTAACCCGCATTATGAAGTGCAATTATGTTCTCTTCACATAACTCATCAAACGCTTTTATTAGTCTTTCAGTATCAGTCGGGCTTTCCCATTGTTTACTTTCTGCAAGTAACTTTTGGTATTCTTCTCTTATTTTATCAAAAGCCCATTCTTCTGAGATTTCATCTTCAAATTCGTTATCTTGAATCTCTTCTATAATATTTTCCTGAATCTCATCAAGAGAAAGAAATCCCATTCTAACCTGATTAAAAATTGATTCATAAATAAAAGCTTCGTTCTCTGACATGGTTTAATGTTTATTCGTTTTAATTGTTTAATCGTTGATTTGTTAATATTGTTTAATCGTTTTGTCCGATTAAACAAATAACCGGTTAACCGATTAAACTAATTTGTTACTAAATAAACGACATCTTCACCTTCATTTTCTTTCCAGCTCACTTTTACTTTTTCATTATTTATGGCATCTACCTGACGACCTCGATAATCGGGCTGAATAGGCAAATTGCGGCTAAAACGTCTGTCGATTAACACTAACAATTCGATTTCTGAAGGTCTTCCAAAAGATTGAATTGCGGTTAAGGCAGAACGAATACTTCGTCCGGTAAACAAAACGTCATCTATAAAAATGACTTTTTTGTTTTCGACTATAAAATTTATTTGTGTTTTATTGGCTTCAAGCGGTTTATCAGTGCGGCGAAAGTCATCTCTGAAAAAAGTAATATCCAAATATCCTAACTGAATTTCAGGTGTTTGATATTCGCTTTCTAATATTTGTTTTAATCGTTCCGCTAAAAAAACGCCTCTTGGCTGAATTCCGACTAAAATAGTATCCGAAAAATCAAGGTGTTTTTCAATCAATTGACAAGCCAAACGATGGAGTATGATAGTAACTTCTTTTGAATTAAGTAATACTTTTTGGCTCATAATTAGTTGTAATGTTTGGTTCGGCAAATATACGAAATCAGAATTTATTTGTTGGGGTGTTTGGGTTGTAAATATTTTTTTTTGATTTGGTGGGAAATTTGGGAGTTTACTAAATTGTTATTTTAAAGAAATAAAATTACTTTTTAAAATAGATTTAGTTTAAAATTATACTTTAGCTGAATGCAAAATTTATATCCTTAAAGATATTTTATCTAGACTACTTAATCCTGAACAAAATAGCATAACAATAATTTGAAATCTCATATGCGAAAATTATTTTATATGATAAAAAAGACATCATTGCTAATATCACTTGTTCTCTTATTATCATGTGAAAGGGAATGTAAATTGTCCCCTATTCCAACTAATATTTTTCAATTAGAAGATCTAAAACAATATTATTTATTTCATTCCAAGAATGATACAGTTAATGCAAAAATTACGGATAAGTATGATTATTACGAAAAAACTTCATTTAAAAGTCCAACAAAGATTCGTAGATGTGAACACTACAAATCTTATGAATTAGATTTTAAAGGCGAAAAAATATTAGTCTCTGTTCGGAAGAATGTTCCAGATTCGTTGGAACTTGATGTTTTTGCATTTGGCAATTGTACTAAATTTCCAAGTGAGAAAAAAATCATCCAAAAAGAATTATTACAAAATAAATATTACACTTTTGAAAGAGAATCAGATTGTGACTCTAGTAATAGCATTGTCAAAAAAGTGATATTAAAAGGATATTTGATTACATCAATTACTACTTCCGACAATAAGATATGGACAATTAAATAAATTTTAAAAATGTAGTAATTTAGTCTTTTCCAATAAATGTAAAATAATCCTTTACAAAAGTTGTTTTAACTACTCATAAAACCTCCCAAAAGAAAAATCAACCTTCCCGCTCTGGTTTCCTAGCTCAGAATAATGAAACTAGTCATAATGAATATTTAATTTTGGGTATAAATGATTGTGTTAGTGTTATCTCTGAATCTGAACGAATAATAATTGATATTGAATAAAATTTATGGATAAATACAAAGAAACTTTCGAAACCTGGAATAAAATTGCCAGTCTCTATCAAGATAAGTTTATGAATTTAAGTTTGTATGACGAAACGTATGATTTTTTTTGTGAAGCGCTAAAAGCAGAACAAATAAACATATTTGAGATTGGCTGCGGACCAGGAAATATTACAAAATATTTATTGTCAAAAAAGCCAAACCTAATAATTAAAGGTATTGATGTTGCTCCAAAAATGATTGAATTGGCAAAAGCAAACAATCCTTCTGCCAACTTTGAAGTAATGGACACAAGAGAGCTTGGTACATTAAACAAAAAATTTGATGCAATTATGTGTGGCTTTTGTTTGCCTTATTTATCAGATATTGATTGTTTTAAACTTATAGTCGATTCAGCAAAAATACTTTTCAACAATGGAATCTTATACTTAAGTTTTGTTCAAGGAAGTCTTTCTGAGTCAGGTTTTATTTCAGGAAGCACTGGAGACCGTACCTATTTTTACTATCACACTTTAGAAGATATAAATAATCAACTTTTTATAAATAATTTTGAAGTTATTAAACTATTCAACATAAATTATCCAAAAGGTGAAAATGTAGAAATTCATACTATAATAATTGCCAAGAAAACAGCATAATCAATTCAAAAACCGATTGCTCGTATAACGTTACTTCAGAAATTCGTTTCGTGCCTGCAAAGTATATAACCTTTAAACATTTACAAATGAAAAAACTATTACTTTTAATTTTATTAATATCTTTTAAAACTTATTCTCAAGATAGTTTAAGAGTTAATCAGGTTTATTTTGAAAAAGGATTATACTACAAAGTTGAAACCGAGACATTGTTTACTGGAAAAAGGCAAAGCTACAAACACAAAAACCATTTAGTATCTGAAGAAACTTTCGTAGATGGTCAATTAAAAAAATATACCATCTATTTTAATGGCAAAAAAAGGAAAATTTGTGAAGAAGTCTTTTATGACAATAATGGTTTAAAAGAAAAAAGAATTAGATACGATTATGGAATTGATTTTAAATGGATAACCTATTATAATGATAAAAAAGAAAAAACGTTAGAAGAAGATTTTAAAAATGGTGTGGTAGTATACAGGTGCGAATATCTTAACAATAAAAAAAACGGAATATTATTTTCAATAAATGACAAAGGAGAAAAAACAGAATGCAAATACGTAAACGGGAAGTTTATAAAATAATAACAACATTGTCTAAAATTCATTAAATCAAAAAAACCTTTTGATTTTAATTCTTTTAATTTGTAAAAGCAGTTCAGCTCTACGAAGTATTCTAAATTATTATGATAGATAGCTGTGCGAAGTCTCCCGACTTCGTACCCGCTCCAAAAAGCGATAATTTAAAGGGAATATATTCTAAGAGCCTATTTAAAAAGGAAATTTGCACCGAAGAATTCAATAGATACGAAATCGGGAGACTTCGCACAGCACATCCATCAAGTAATCGTCATAAAAAAACTTTCATAATGCAATGAATAAAATAATCTACCATAAATTTAATGTGTTTTCACACTTCGTAGTTGGAGGTGTTTTTTTTATTCCGCCAATAATTTTGTTACTCTTGGCAGCATCAAAACAACCTATACTTATAATGTTTTCACTAATCTTACTAATTCTTAATGGTTACTTCTATTTTCGAATCTGTAAAGCTTTTATTCATATTTTAATTGGTAAACCAATGATTGAATTTACCAATGAAAAATATATTGATAATCTAAACGGATTTTGTATTTATTGGACTGATATAAATAGGATTTCTTTACATAATGGTAAAGCACCTTTTGTAGTTTTTGACCTAAAAGATAATGAGCGGTTTTACAGTGATATTAATCTATTTAAAAAACTATTTTATAAATTCGAAAGAAATGATATGAATTCTATCCAAACTAACATACTTTATGCACATGGAAGAAACGCAAATATTTTTACAGAAATTCAGAATAACTTTAAAAAAAATCAAAAGTAAAATTCTAATTCTAATTTAGAAAACATTCTATAACCTATTCATAAAACCTCCCAAAAGAAAAATCAACCTTCCACATTTCCAATTCATTCTTACTCGTTTCATTTTGAGCTTCGGTTGCATAAACAAACATTTGTTGTTCATAATCTTTGATTGCCACTTCTATCGTTTCGAACTTACCATTAGTTAAATTCTCAGATAAAATTAAAGCATCTTTCAATCCCGTATTTACGCCTTGACCTGCGAAAGGCGGCATTATGTGCGCGGCATCTCCAATGAGTGTTATAGGCAAAGGACGATTGTTTTTCCATGTTTTATCTAACGGTATTTTTCTGGTTTTTAATACAACAAAAGCAGTTGTTGAGTGAAATAATTCCTGATACGATTTATACCAATGCGAAAATCTGGTGGAAAGGAATTCAATAATACTTTTATTATCTTCAAGATTCAATTCGGTTTCATCGGGATTTTTAAAGATTACGTTGTAGCTTAATACATTGCCATTTTTAGGATTTGCAACCAGTAAATTTCCTTCTCCTGCAATCATTAAAATAGTATCATTGCAAAGTTGGTAAAAAGCTTCACATTTCGTTTCCGCTTCGTGAACTTCACCTTGAATCATAATTGTTCCTGAGTATTCGATTGCTGCATCTGTAACGTATTGTCTTGCTTTAGACATTCCGCCATTTGCGCCAATCACTAAATCTGCGGTTGCGGTAATTCCGTTTTCAAATTGCAAAAGCCATTTTCCGTTATCTTCTTTAAGTTCGGTAAATTTTCTATCCCAAACTACTGTATCGGTTTTTAAACTCTCCAAAAGTAATTTCCTTAAATCATTTCGGTTTATTTCAGGATTCTCGTATTGGTTTTCGGGCGTTGGCTGTTTAGAAAATAATATTTTACCATTTTTATCGGCTATGGTTCTTCCCATTGGTATTGCCATTGCGAAATAGTCTTCTAACAATCTGGCTTCTTTTAAAGCATCTTGTCCTGAACCTTTATGCAAGTCGAGCGTACCTCCGGAAATTCTTGTTTGTGGCGTTTTATCTCTTTCGTAAACGGTAACTTCAATTCCTTTTTGCTGTAGTAATCTTGCCATTGTCAGACCAACTGGTCCTGCACCAATAATGGCTATTTTTTTATTTTGTAATAACATGAATCTGTGTTTAATTATCAGGCACAAAATTCAGCTTTGCTCTTGTTTTAGGATTGTATAAATGCGACAAAATCTATTTTTAAATACTTTTGTCGCATTCTTTTCGATTGAATAAATTTAAAAAGGTGCTGTCTGAGCGTTTCTTTTTCGAATCTCTTCTTCGGTTCTTGGAATAAAATTTTCTTTTACATTTGATTCGGCTGTAGCCTGAACTTCTTCAATAAACGGACGCAGGTTTTTGTTGTAATCTTCAAATGCCAGATTAAAATTTCCGTTGTGTTTCTCTAAGGCATCTGCTAATGCAGCAGCTCCATTCATTGATAATGACGCACCCATTCCGGCAGCCGGTGAAGCACAATAACCTGCATCACCTACTAACGCAACTCTGCCTTTTGTCCATGACGGCATTTTTATCTGACAAAATTTATCGAAGTAAAAGTTTTTCGATTGTTCTACTTCTTCCAACAATTCTGAAGTTCTCCAGCTTTGTCCTGAAAACTGTTCTGTAATAATTTTTCTTTGTTGTTCAATATCTCGATAATCGTATGGAATTTCTTTTTCGGAATAAAAACAAAAAATAATATCGGTTTTGTTGTTATAGGCATTAAGCGTAATGGCTTTGTCCGGCACATTATACATTTGCATTGTTTTTTGTTTTACCAGCAATTTGTTTACAATAGTGAGTGAAAAATAGGCGTTAAGAAAATGTGCATATTCGGTTTCATCTCCAAACCAAATTTTCCTCACACCTGAATGCATTCCGTCGCAACCAAATACTAAATGAAAAGCTTTTTGCGATCTATCTTTAAAAGTAACTTCTATATTATCTTCTGTTTCATTTAACGCAGTAATACTATTATTGAAAATAAATTCAACCTCATTTTTTAGATCGTTAAATAAAAATGGAATAAATTTATCACGTTCTATTTCTATTTCATCTTCGGGAAGTTCAGATTCATCATTTGCAAGCGATATTGAACCTTCGCTAATATCTTCGGCATTTTTAAATTCTACCATTTCTACCTGTAATCGGTCTGCTTTTAATTGCTCAAAAATCCCCATACGTTTAGCAATATCTACGGTAATCCCACGCAAATCAACAGCAGCGCCGGCAGTTCGGGGTTCGCTTGCCATTTCAACAACCGTTACCTGATAACCTAATCTGTTCATCCAATATGCGGTTGAAAGTCCGGCTATACTTGCACCGGAAATAAGTACTTTTTTATTTTTAAATGATTCCATTGTATACGAGTTATTTGTTTCTGCAAATGAACAACGTATAGCGTGGGCAAAAAATAACAATACAAAGTAAGTATTGGACTAATCGAGGTTTTTACTTCGAAAGGTTAAAGCAGTCATTCCTGTTACTTTTGTAAACAGTCTCGAAAAATAAGGATAATCGTCGTACCCTAAATCTGATGCAATTTCTTTTACCGATTTATCAGAATGATAAAGCAAACGTTTTGCTTCTAAAATAACGCGCTGTTGTATGTGATAGGAAACCGAAAAACCTGTTGTGTTTTTAATGCATTCGTTTAAGTACGGCGTAGACAAATGCAATTTTTGGGCATATTCTGCTGGACGCTTTATTGTGGCATA
This sequence comes from Flavobacterium sp. LC2016-13, assembly GCF_009707955.1. Classification (GTDB taxonomy): domain Bacteria; phylum Bacteroidota; class Bacteroidia; order Flavobacteriales; family Flavobacteriaceae; genus Flavobacterium. The sequence continues at coordinate 76,902 of NZ_WMDQ01000008.1, forward strand.
ATTACTTTCTAATAATTGCCTGAAAGCTTTTGTAATTGTTTCAAATCTTGAAGGTTTATCTGTAGGTTTCGATTGTTCGAGATATTGTGAGATAACCAAAGCAACCAACGCATTGCAACTTTCCTTCAATATGGAATGATTTAGTTTATCGTCTTTTCGTTCAGAAAATTTTATAAAAAGTGAAACAGCTTCTGAAAACATCAAAAACATTTCGTTTGTTAATCCCAATGGTTTTGCCGGTGTAATTTCCAGTAACAATTTGAGATATTCAGCATTTATACTTTCATTACTAATCGACCAACTGCTCACTATTACATTTTCAGATGCTATTGTGCGATGTACCTGATCCGGATGAATATAAATAATCGACGGAGCTTTGATTATATATTTTTGAAAATCAATATCGAGCTGAACTGTTCCGTTTTCAAGGAGAAAAAAAGAATGACTGTCATGACGATGCGTACCTGTTGCTTCATTAACAGAAGGTAAGTTTGATTTGTCTAAAGCGAGTAAATCATCAATACAAATTCTTTCTATAGAAATATCTCCGTCGAAATTGTCGGTCATTGCATTTACAGGAATTGATTCTCTTTTTTTACTCATTCTTTATTTTATTATTTCTTTGCATTTCTTGCAAATGCCGCTGGAGTTGTTCCGCTGTAGCGTTTAAATTCTTTACTAAGATGCGATTGATCTGTATATCCTAAATCATGCGCTAAGGCCGCGAGATTTGTATCCGGATTTATCAATAGTTGGTTTCGTACTTGCTCAAAGCGTATTAAGGCAGAAACATCTTTAACTGTATATCCGGAGGATTGTTTAAATTTTCTTTCGAGTGTACGAATTGTTGCGTGAGCGGCATCTGCAACTTCACTTACTGGCATTGAGCCGTTTTTCTCTCGCATCGCACTTCCAGCTTTGAATAAGATACTTTTATCAGGAATCTGCGAATGTGCTTTTAGAAAATACTGTTTTACCTCATCAATTGCCTGCTCAATATTTCGGGATTGAATCAAATTTCGCAACGTTGGTTGAAGTTTTGTAACAGAATGTTCAAATACCTGAACTCCGCTTTTACCGGATTCTAGTCCGAGTAAATCGAAAACTGTCCACGGAAAACAACGAATTCCAATAATTTCTAAATTGTTTTTAGAGAAAAAATTAACGGGCTGATTTAGCAATCCTATCATAAATGGCGATGGCAATGCTTGTAAAGTTCCGTTATGAAAAATGCTGCAGGTATTTCCGAAATGAAAAATAATTTCAGCATAACCATCAGGAATTACTTCAAAACCAGATTCTTCTTCTCCAAACTCAATTCGGTCATACCAAAAGCATTTTATGATATCACGCAATTCCTGAGGTGGTTCAAATTCCTGATGCATATTTGAAGTTTATGAAATAAAGTAGATATTGATACTTTTTAATTTAATAAAGATGTTATTCAAAATTACAAAATTCTTTCTAACCGAAAGTAATCACTAAATCTTAGAACTTTTTCGCAAAATTATATAAGGCCTTTTTTTGATGTATGAAGTAATTTTAATTAACGATAATTAGAATACTAAATTCTTTTTAAAACAATTAAAAAAGCAAAATCATGCAAAAGAACATTACACGTTTGTTAATGGTATTCGTAATACTATTTTCATTTACAAGTTGCGAAGTTATTGGAGACATTTTTAAAGCCGGAATGGGATTCGGGATTTTTATTGTAATCTTTATTATTGCAATAATCATCTTTATATTCGCTAAGATCTTTGGCAAGAAATAAACATAAAAAAAAATCCCGATCACTGTAGCGATCGGGATTTTTTAATTTTATATATCTTATAGATTGTACATTTTCTTTCTCAATTCCTGAATTTTTTCATCATCAAGATATTCATCAAATGTCATGTAGCGATCTATAGCTCCGTTTGGTGTTAACTCTACTACTCTATTACCAACGGTTTGTGCAAATTCGTGGTCATGTGTTGTAAAAATTACAGATCCTTTAAAGTTTTTCAATGAGTTATTAAAAGCTGTAATAGACTCCAAATCTAAGTGATTCGTTGGTTCGTCTAACATTAGGATATTCGCACGTTCCATCATCATTCTAGAAAGCATACAACGTACTTTTTCTCCTCCTGATAATACTCGGCTTGTTTTTAAAGCTTCCTCTCCGGAGAAAATCATTTTCCCTAAAAATCCTCTAATAAAAACCTCATCACGCTCTTCTTCTGTTTTTGCATATTGACGTAACCAGTCTACCAAAGTCAAATCATTTTCGAAGAAAGAATGATTTTCTGCCGGTAAATAAGCCTGGTTTGTTGTAATTCCCCAATCAAAAGTTCCAGCGTCTGCTTTTTGTTGGTTGTTTAAAATTTCGTAGAAAGCTGTTGTAGCACGTGAATCTTTAGAGAAAAGCACGATTTTATCGCCTTTTGCCATATTCAAATCTACATCTTTAAACAAAAGATCTCCTTCTACAGAAGCTGCTAAACCTTCTACATTCAAAATCTGATCTCCTGCTTCACGGTCCTGATCGAAAATAATCGCAGGATAACGACGGCTTGAAGGTTTGATTTCAGAAATATTCAATTTAGAAATCATTTTTTTACGCGATGTTGCTTGTTTCGATTTTGCAACGTTCGCACTAAAACGACGAATAAATTCTTCTAATTCCTGTTTCTTTTCTTCTGCTTTTTTGTTTTGTTGTGCACGTTGTTTTGCCGCTAATTGGCTAGACTCGTACCAGAAAGTATAGTTTCCTGAATAGTGATTGATTTTTCCAAAATCGATATCAGAAATATGTGTACAAACGGCATCTAAAAAGTGACGGTCGTGAGATACTACGATTACTGTATTTTCATAATTTGCTAAGAAATTTTCTAACCAGGCGATTGTTTCAAAATCCAAATCGTTGGTAGGTTCATCCATAATAAGCAAATCAGGGTTTCCAAAAAGTGCTTGTGCCAAAAGGACACGAACTTTAATTTTTCCCTCCAAATCGCCCATTAATGTATAATGATGTTCTTCGTTGATTCCTAAGTTAGACAACATTGCAGCGGCATCAGAATCTGCATTCCAACCGTTCATTTCTTCAAACTGAACCTGAAGTTCTCCAATTCTGTCTGCGTTTTTATCGTTGTAGTCTAAATAAAGTTCATCCATTTCTTTTTTAACAGCGTACAAAACTTTATTTCCCATCAAAACAGTTTCCAAAACCGTATGTTCGTCGAACATGTTGTGATTTTGGTTCAAAACCGACATACGTTTTCCCGGTTCTAAATGAATGTGTCCCGAAGTTGGGTCGATATCGCCTGAAATAATTTTAAGAAATGTAGATTTTCCAGCACCATTGGCTCCAATAACGCCGTAAATATTTCCGTGAGTGAATGTGGTATTTACTTCGTCAAACAAAATTCGTTTGCCAAATTGAACTGATAAATTATTGACTGTTAACATGAATGTCTTTTTAATTAATTTGGTGCAAAAGTACGGAAAAAGGTTTAATTTTTCTCACCATATAAGTGATATAAGTTTATCAAAGTTAAAGTTACAATTCTCTGCAATTGATTTCCACCACATAAGTGATATAAGTTCATTTAAATCAAACTTATAATCTCTAATATGAACTTATATGGTTTCAAAAATTTACAGTTTGCTTTCTTTCTCTAAAGCAACTTCCAAACTTCTAAAATTAGGTAAAACTTTAGCAATCATACCTTCTTTATTAAGAATAAAATGTGTTGGAAAAGCATTTAATTGTAAGGTTTCATTCATATAAATTTTCATATTTGGAATTACGGAATATGAAAGTGGTTTTCTTGCTAAGAATGTTTTTAATTGTTCTGGAGTGTCTTCGGCTAAGCTTAAAAAAACAATATCTTTTCGGTTTTTGTATTTTTCTACTAATTGATTTACTTCTGGAAATTCTTTGATGCAGGCGGCACAATGAATATACCAACATTTTATAACGATGATTTTTCCTTTCATGGATTCGTTAGAAACTAAATTTCCGTCTAAATCTTTAAAAGAAAATTTAGGAAAAGGTTTTCCTTCCATTTCGAAATTCTTTACTGCATCAAAAGCTTCCTGATTGATTGTTGCTTTTATGCTGGTATCTGATTTTGGCTGAATTTTGAACAACTTGTAATAATATATTGAATCTTCTGATTTTAATCGGATTGGAATATAATTTCCGTTTACAAGTTCATTTAAAAACTGCTCTTTTGAGATTTCTTTTGAAAGAAGATCGAGCGCCACAAAATCTCTCGAAAGCATAATATTTTTGCTTTGATAATTCCACCAATCGCTGTATTTATTTTGTATTTGAATGGGATTTACTTCCGGATTTCCGTATTTGGTTTGACCATTGCAAGAAGTAAAAATTAGAAATGTGGTTATTATGATAATTAATTTTTTCATGCATTTAGAATACTGTTACTGGATTCAAAAGTACTTAAAAATTAAATTAATTGTATTTTTCGATTTATGAGATAAATTAGATCTTTTACGGATTTTTTAATCTGTGAAAATAGATTAAAATAGTTTCAACGATTTTTCTATATTAGCAAAAAATTCTGATTAAAAAATGACGTTTCCTTTTCAATTTGAAATCTTTCAAAAAACCTTCTACTGGCATGCTTTATTTGAAACATTAGCATTTTTTATTGGGATTCGAGCTTATTATTTTCTTAGAAAAAGAACTACAGATTCAATCTCCGATACTAATCGTTTAATTATTATGATTGGTGCCATGATTGGCGCATTATTAGGGTCGAGAATAATCGCTTTATTAGAAGATCCTGCTGCAATTAGCAGTCAAACTTTTCTAACCTTTTATCAAAATAAAACTGTTGCGGGAGGTTTTCTGGGCGGATTATTTGGTGTTGAAATTATTAAAAAAGTTATTGGTATAAAAATAGCTTCAGGAGACTTATATGTAATTCCAATTATAGTAGCGCTCTTTGTTGGCAGAATTGGCTGTTTTTCTATGGGAATTGCTGAACCTACATTTGGCAACGAAACTACTTTTATTACAGGAATGAATTTAGGCGACGGGTTACAAAGACATCCTGTAGCATTATATGAAATGGTATTTATGATTGTGTTTTTTATCTTTTTTCAAAGCATAAAAAATAAATCTATGATTAATGGTGATCGATTTAAGCTTTTTATGGTTTTATATTTCCTGTTCCGATTTTTAGTCGAATTCCTAAAACCTTACAAACCATTATTCCTGAATTTAAGCAGTATACAATGGAGTTCGCTCTTCATCTTCATATACTACTGGAAGTTTCTTTGCAGAATAACCGCTTATAAAAATAAATAAAAGTTTACTTTACACCTTAAAAAATTTCTAATGAAAACGCGCGATTATATTTTTTACGATTATACTAAAAGTTTATGTCACCATTGTTTAGCACTTGTAGATACCAAAATCGTATTTCAGGATGATAAGGTATGGATGCATAAATATTGTAAAACGCATGGCGAATTAAAGTCGATGATTGCTGATGACGTTAATTATTACAAGCAATTGCGTAATTACAATAAACAGTCTGAAATGCCATTAAAATTCAACACAAAAGTGCATTATGGCTGTCCTTATGACTGCGGATTATGTACAGACCATGAACAGCATTCGTGTTTAACAATTGTAGAAGTTACAGACCGTTGCAATCTCGCCTGCCCTACTTGTTATGCCAGTTCAGCTCCAAATTACGGAAGACACCGGACTTTAGAAGAAATTGAAAAAATGTTTGATACCGTTGTAGCAAACGAAGGCGAGCCAGATGTCGTTCAGATTTCCGGTGGAGAACCAACCGTGCATCCGGAATTTTTTAAAATTTTAGATATTGCCAAAAGCAAACCTATCAAACATTTAATGGTCAATACCAATGGTATCCGAATTGCAAAAGACATTAAATTTGTAGAAACGCTGGCTAGTTATATGCCTGATTTTGAAATTTACCTGCAATTTGACAGTTTTAAGCCTGAAGTACTGGAAAAATTACGAGGTGAAGATTTAACTGAAGTACGTAAAAAAGCTATCGAAAATTTGAATCAATTTAATATTTCGACCACATTGGTAATCACGCTTCAAAAAGGACAAAATGATGATGAAATTGGTCAGATAATTGAATACGCGCTACAGCAAAAATGCGTGCGTGGCGTTACTTTTCAGCCTACTCAGGTTGCCGGAAGAAATGACAATTACGATGATATTTCCGGAAGAATAACATTGACAGAAGTACGCAGAAAAATTTACGAACAATATCCTGTTTTTACTCCGGAAGATTTGATTCCGGTTCCTTGTAATCCCGATGCTTTATGCATGGCTTATGCATTGAAAATTGATGGAGAAGTTTTTCCGATGACGCATTTGATAAATCCGGAAGATTTATTAAATAACTCTAAAAACACTATAGTTTTTGAGCATGACGAAAAACTAAAAAACCATATGCTGAATTTATTTAGTACAGGTATTTCTGTTGATTGTGCAGAAGGTGAATTTAATGAACTAATGTGTTGTTTGCCAAGAGTTCAATCAGACACCTTAAACTACAATAACTTATTTCGAATCCTGATTATGAATTTTATGGATGCTCACGATTTTGATGTAAGAGCTGTTAAAAAATCATGTGTGCATATTGTAAGTGATAAAATGAAAATTATTCCTTTTGAAACCATGAATTTGTTTTACAGAGATAATAAAATTGATCAAATAAGAGAAAAACTAAATGTTTAATTTACTAACTTATTAAGATATATGGAGCTTTTAATCTTTTTTGGATTCATTTTGGTAATGATGTTTTTAATTGGTCTTGGTGGTTTAATTTTTGCACAAGACAACAAAAAATTATATTTAAGACTTTTGTTGATTCCTATAATTATTGCTGTTATAGGATTTGGAACTTGCGTAGTAATTATAAGCAATCTATAATTTTTGATTTAAAAATGAAATAAAAATAAGATATGGGAGGATTTTTAGTTTTATTTGGCGGTATAACCACTTTGATAAGCGTTTTTACTTTTTTATTTGGCATTTTACGTTTGATTTTTATATCTGACGATAAAAAAAAATCTTTGAAAATTATTTTGTATTCCGTAATAGCTTTTGTTATTGGTTTTGGAACTTGTTCTGCCAATTTTTCATTGAACGGTATGCATTAACAAAAAAACCTGGCAATAAAATTGCCAGGTTCATAATGCTCTCCTTCAGGTGAAAACCAAATAACAAATCACCGGAATTCAATGCATTTATTCGAAATAAAAATTAGATTAAAAAATAAATAACCAAACTCAATTTTAACCCGTCCCATTTTTTATCTCTAGATTTTTCATTCATTGTAATTCTAATTTAAAAAGTTGATTACTTTGAATGATTTTTTGTTTCCTGCTTTATCTGTTACTACAACTATAAACATTTGTTTTGTTGAGAAACTTTGGTTTTGAAGCAGTACTTCTTTATTGTTCTGAACATTACTGTGACTTACTAAATTTTGTCCCAATAAGTTGAATACATCAACCTGAGCGATATCTTCACTTTCATTTGAAACAGATAGTGCATTGTTTCTAAAATATGCTATTGTTGCATTGCTTTTAGCTGAAATATCATCAAGAGCTAATGTTTTTGCTGCCGATTGCGAAGCGAAATAAGCGGCATACGCTTTAGATAATTCAGATGAATTACCACAAGAAGATGCATCCCAGTTTACAGACCAAGTCATTAAACCTCTTAAAGAAGGATATGGTCCGCCTGGTTGCATAGTATATGTTCTTCCAGAAAAAGTGGTTCCTGTTCTTAAATAATTCATAGCACTAATTCCTTCTGCCGGCGTTAAATATCCGCTACCTGCTGCACTTGGACAAGCTGGTAATGCAATAAGAACTTTTGAGGCTGGTAAACCATCAAAATGCATTCCTGTTGTAGCAATATTATATCCTTTTATTACCATATCGGTTAAGGCTGTTACCATGTTTGCTTTTTTAGCTGAACCATAATATTGACCATCTAATCCGTTTTCTCCTCCTGTATTATACAATTGTACGGCTAACAAATCTAATTCATTACGTAAGTTTTGAATGATTGGCAGGAATGAACCAAAAGTATCTGTATAGGTAGAATATCCTCCTTGTACGTATTGTGTTTCCGGAGCTGCTGTTAATAAGAATCCTGTGCCATAGTAAGCTTTTAATTCTTTACAGGCATCTACTATGTTTTTTAATCTTGGATAAGCAGAAATACCCGCATAAGAAATATCTCTTAAACCTCCTGCATTAAAATTCATTGATCCGCCTTCAAAATCCAAATCAACTCCATCAAATTGATACTCGTCAATAATTGCTTTCAGACCATTAACAAAAATATTTTTTTGACTTACATTGTCTAAAACAACATGACCGTTTTGACCTCCGATAGAGACAATAACTGGAACACCGCTATCTCTTAAAGATTTTATATCATTTTTCAACAATTGCTTATTGAAAACACCATTGGTCAGATATCTATTGTCATTTGTAGTTAATACTGGTGTATAACCATCACGATTAACTGTTTCTACGAAAGAATAATCAACTACGTTAAACTTACTTCCCACCATTTGAGAAAAATATAAAAATGGAGCACCAGCATTTTCCCAAGAATGTGCGTATCCTAAAATAATTTTAGATGGAAGCGGAATGAATCTATTTGTGCTCACTGGAGCAATTTTAATTGTATTGTTTAATGTAGTTACACCAGATTGATTATCGGTTGCTTTAATTACAACTGGATAATCCTGATAAGCAGATGGTGTAAAATTATACGTATAAGTATTATTTGTACCTGCTGTCATGTTAAATGTACCTCCATTTATTGTAATAGTAACACCTGAAACTGATCCGTTACTATCAACAGCTGTAACTGAAATTGGCACAACCTGGAAAGAACTTTGGTTTACAGTAGTATTCGATGGCGAATTCCAAGTAATTACAGGTAATGAATTTGGGCAGTTTGCACCTGAACAAGTTAATGTAAAACTATATGTTTTTGAATCTGTTGTTCCATTTGATGCAGTAGCCGTAACTGTTAAAGTATGACTAAGCGAAAACTGATTTGCTACTGGTGTCCAAACCGATGTATAAGTTCCCGAAGAATTGGTAGCGCTTAGGCTTTGTCCGTCTAAACTAAATACAACAGATGAGATTGTAGTGGCATCAGCAGCACTTAATCCAACACTTGCAACAAAATTAATTGATGATCCTAAATTTATAGCAATTGTTGAAGCTGTTGGCGCTGTAATGGCAACCACTGGCTTAGTCGCAACCACCGCTTGTCTATTAAAATTATAAACCGTTGGCGTTGTTGGAACTGCAAAGTTGGCTAAGTTATTTGGATAATAAGTTACTTCACCATTTTCCCATGTGTTTAATTTCAAACTTAAAATTTGTGTATAACCTGCTACAACTGAATTATCGAAAGTATAATTTCCTGATGCATCTGTTGTTGCCAAAACACTTTTCCAGTTATGTGTATTATCTGTCCAAGGTAAAACGATTTCTACTTTTGCTCCTGCTACTGCAACTGTTCCGTTTTTAACGCTTCCGCTAATTAAATTTACAGCAGCTGCCAAAGCTGATTTTGCTGTAGAGCTTGTATTAAAATTGTAAACTGTTGGGTTTGCAGGAACTGCAAAGTTGGCCAGGTTATTTGGAAAATAAGCTACTTCTCCATTCTCCCAAGAGTTTAATTTTAAACTTGTAACTGTTGTATATCCTGCTACAACTGAATTATCAAAACTGTATTTTCCTTGCGCATCTGTTATAGCAATAACGCTTTTCCAGTTGTGTGTGTTATCTGTCCAAGGTAAAACGATTTCTACTTTTGCACCAGCAACCGGATTTGTTCCGTTTTTAACGGTTCCGCTAATTTTACTTGTAGGAACTACAATAACATCTTGTGATAAGTTTAATGTTTTGTTCGCTGTTAAATTAGTATAAACTGTTGAAGCCGGAGTATACGTTTGTCCTGTTAAGGCTGCTGTTATTGTATAATTTCCGCCAGAAGGCAAACTAAGTGAATATGTACCACTTGCATTTGTAACGGCTGCATAACTTCCTCCTGTGAAAGAAGCAGTAACTGTTACGCCAGAAACCGGAGTTGTTCCGTTAAGAACTGTTCCGCTCACGGTGTAATTTACAACTGCTGCTCCCTGAGCAAAATTCAACGTTTTGTTTGCATCAATTGCATTATAAACTGTTGAAGCCGGCGTGTATGAGAATCCTGATTTTGCAGCTGTAACGGTATAATTTAATCCAGCTGTTAAACCTGCAACGCTGTAAACTCCGCTAGCATTAGAAACCGCTGTTAGTGTTGTACTTCCTGAAACTGCAGAAACTGTTACACCAGAAACTGGAGTTGATCCGTTAAGAACTGTTCCGCTAACTGTATAAGTTGGCTGTGTTCCGTTAATTACAACTGCGGTTTGATTTACCGTAACGTTTGTTAAAGTAACCGGAGTAAATGTATACGTCGCTTTTAAAGCCGTAAGTATATAATTTTGTCCAGAAGTTAAGTTGCTGAATGTAAAATTACCTCCTGTAGAAACTACAGTTTGTAATACTACATTGCTTGCATTTCTCAATTCAACAGTAACATCTGGAACTAAAGCTGATCCGTTTTTTACAGAACCCGAAATGCTTACTGTTCCCGGAACAACACTTCCGAATGAAGTATCAACCTGAGTTAATAATGAATTAGGAATTGAACCTCTTGTATCCTGAGATAATTCCCAAACCATACCTCCTGCAAGGTTTCTTGATTTGATATATTGTACTTTTAAATCCATTGATTGTTTATCTTCATAAGAGATAAACTGTTTTAAAGTAGCATTATATAAGTAAGGGACTTTTGTTGTATTATCAAAATACCTAACCCATCCTGCAGAAGCTGCACTTGGTGTAACCTGCATGGTATTTGGATCTAAATAAGCGTGTGAATTGGTAACCGGATTTCCGACTAAATCGCAAATTTCGATACTTCCTGATTTTTCGCAAGCTGCGGGACCATCCCAAGTTCCTGTTGGATTTTGTGGATTTGTACAACCTGAAACGACATCTCTAGGAGCTGAAACGAATAATCCTGGTAAATTAGGATTGGTTCCGTTATTGGCAACATGATCGAATTTTTTTCCGTAGAAAGGTAATCCCATGATTAATTTATTCGCAGGAAAACCAACTACATTCAAATATTGATTTGTTAACTCGTCTAATGATTCTGATTGTGTTGCACCATAAAGCGGATCGTTTGTGTTTCCACTTGCGTATAAAGGAGCATTGTAGCATGTTTTATCATACCAGTTTCCACCAAAATCATATCCAAAATAAGTGATGTAATCGCAATAAGTCGAAATGTCTTCTGTCATTCCATATTGTGATCTGTTAGATGGCCCTAAATATTGTTGTGCCACTTTTCTAACATTGTTTCCTGCTGCAATTGTAATTAATTTATTTGGCATTGCCTGACGCATTGCTTTCAATAAATAAACTAAATTTTTGTTGTCATCAGGGCTGTATTTTTGTGGAGGAATTGGGGCTCCGTTAATCACTTCTGTACCGTCTGTTCCTCCGGAAAGAGGATATTCCCAATCGATGTCAAATCCATCAATAAAAGGATACGTTACAATAAAGTTTGCCATGTCTGCAGCCAAAGCAGCTCTTGCTACAGGACTTGCAGCAATTGGAGAAAGATCCTGACCTTTTGTCCATCCTCCAACAGAAATTAAGACTTTTAAATGAGGATACTTTTCTTTTAACTTTTTCAAGTCATAAAAGTTTCCTTTTACCGGTGCATCCCAAGGGATTCCGCCTTCCATATGCTCAAAATCAGCATAGGTATCCAAACATTTTAATTTGGTATTCTCCGGATGGGCAGGATCATAAGTTGTCCCATAAAAAGAATAATTCAAATGCGTCAATTTACTTCCATCTATCTTAGGAACGTTAAAATCCCTGGCATAAATAGACCATTGCGCATAATACCCTACTACCTTTTTGCCGTGAGCCGGTTGGGCCAACGCGAGTAAGGGAAACAGTAACAATAAAAGCAATCTGTAATAATGTTTCATAATTAATTAATATTGGTTAATAGAAAATAAATAGTCCAATTACAATACATTACATGCCAACAAGACATATAAAATAGAACAATCGGGGTTCAATAATTTGCGAATAGAAAACATCGCAACTCATTGGGAATTAATTCATATTATTTCTATAAATAAATATTACTATTACTGATTCTACCATAATCATTAGTAAATAGTAAGCTTGCTATTTATATACTTTCAAAAATTAGTTGTGGAACATAAAATGATAAATTTGGAGAACTCATCAATCTAAATACTTTAATTGTCATGTTTTTTATTCTGTTATTTGGTTTTAAATGTTAATACTCCTTGATGGTTATTTTTTATGGTTTTTGGTTATTATTTTAAAGGCTGAAAAAGATTTTACGAAGTTTTATAATTACCTCTACCAGAGTTCCTGATAGAGATAATTAAAACACTAAAACAATCATGGTAACTTAAACTTCTATACTAATTCAAACCAAACTTTTATATTAATTTCTTTAAGCTGTTGTAAACTGCCAGCTCAACATCTCCATGATCTTTTGTATTACATTGCTCGATTAATTTCTTCAAATCTTCTGATTTCAAAGTCGATTTATTATCTAAAACAAGTAATAATTCCTGCGATGCATCAGTTAATTTTTTTGATAATGGTAAAAGTGCCTGTACTAATGGTGCGTTTGCGCTTAACTCATTTAAGCCTTTATTTACTGCAATCCATTTATTGAAAAACCCTGTAACTTTTGTTTTATTTTCCGCTGTTTTATTGGTTAAATATTGTGTTACAGCGTCATCAAAAGCTAGTGCATCTTTAGCATCGGGCGTACATGCATCTGCAAAAAGTGTAAATGGAGAATACATTTGATATTCAGTTCCTCCTTTATTACGTGTATATCCTTTTAATGGCTCACAAACGTTAGAAAATTCGTTTAGTGATTTTATATTTTGGTTATTGGCAATATTTCTTAAAATAACAGCTCTGTTGCGAATGTGTGTTAATCCCAATTCTTCTAATCTAAAAGAAACGTTTTCAAGGCGTTTGCGCATGCTGGCTACATCTTTAACATCTTCTGCAGACCAAAGTCTTTCTGCAATTGCTGCCGTTCTTGGCCAAAGCCTTGAATCTATTGTTGTTGGCGTTGCAAGTTCTGTCCACATTGTAGCTTCACCGCCTAAAATTCTTGCTTTTTCTTCTGCAGATAAATCAGCTCCTTTTGGCATTGGATCGTTTAAATAATGACTTTCAATTGGATACATTAAATCAATATAAAATCCATTTGATAAAACTGTTTTATAACCTTTTTTAACTGCATCTACTAATGATTGTCCGGCAACAACTCCTTCATTTGGACCTCTCCACGAATGAATAATAGCTTCTTTTGACATATTTTTTGTCAAAATTTCTTCCCATCCCATCAATTGTTTTCCGTGTTTTTTAAGCATCGGAACCAATTGCATGGTAAAATAAGTTTGCAATTCATGGTTTGTGGCTAACTTATTTTTCTTTTTAAATTCCTGAATTTTAGGATTTGCGTCCCAATCTTTCCCTTCGTTTTCATCTCCCCCGATATGAAAATAAGACCCGGGAAATAATGGGCACACTTCATCGAATATTTCACTAAGTAATTGATATGTTTTAGGATTTGAAGGATCTAATGTTGGCGAAAAAATACCTGCATTTCTTTCAATTCCATAGGTCGCAATTGCGGTTCCCTGAATGTTTTTTTCCTGAGTTCCTCCGTTTATTGTCATCACTTTACTTCCTATTTCCGGGTAAGCGGTAAGTATTGCAGATCCGTGACCGGGAACATCAATTTCCGGAACAATTAAAATACCGCGTGCATCAGCATATTTTACGATATTTTTAATTTCCTCTTGTGTGTAATATTCTCCATCTGAAGCTAATTCTATTAGTTTTGTATGTTTTTTCATTTCGATTCTCCAACCCTGATCGTCTACTAAATGCCAGTGAAAAACATTCATTTTCATCGCAGCCAATGCATCAATGTTTCTTTTAATAACATCGACAGGCTGAAAATGTCTTGCAGCATCAATCATTAAACCTCTCCATGTAAATCTTGGAAAATCTGAAATTTGTGAGTTCGGAAAATAAAATGAAGTGCTGTTATTCTGCAACATTTGCAATAACGTTTCAAGGCCGTGTAAAGCTCCTAAATCGCTTGTTGCATTTATTGTGATTTGATTTTGTTTGATATCTAAATGATAACTTTCATCTTCATACAATCCGATTTTACCACTTTTAGTACAATTTATTTGAAGTTCTGCTGTTGGTACTTCGTTTAATTTCTGAATATAACTTTGTTCGAAAAAAATACCGGTTCTACCATCTAAGCGACGTAAAAAACGAGTTACTCCACCAAAAATTCTTTGGTCTGGATTTCCGGTTATGTTTACTTTAAAATTTTTAGTTAAAGCAAAATTTCCGTCGTTTAATACAACACTCTGAGGCCAGGGCATAAGATTTAGTTGCTCTTTTTGAATTTGAGCACTAGAAGTTAAACCCGCTAATAGTAGGACTAATAAATATTTCATTTGATTTTTTTTGAAAGATGTTGCCCTCAGACAACATTAATAATGGATAAAACAAACTCAGAATGATTTCTATTGAACCTCACTAATCGCAATAAGATCATTCTGAATTTTGTAGTTTTGATTCGCTCTCACCCGAATCGGTTTTAAAAACAACTCCTAGTAATCAAAACGTTTAAACGCTTCAATTGCTTCATATTCAGCCAAACCTAGTTCATCATATAAGATGGCTGTATTTTTATTACGGTCTTCTGCTCTAACCCAAAATTCTCTTGAGTCGTTTCCTTGAAACATTACTCTGTCTTTTTGAGATTGATGGTACAAAATTGCGTGACGTTTCAATAATACTTCTGATGGAGAAAGCGGAACGGCCATATCAATTTCATTAATGTCCCATTCTTGCCATGCGCCTCTGTAAAGCCATAACCAACAATCATCCATGTATTTTTCTGGTTTTAATTGTTTCATAGCTGCAAAAATAGCGTTCAGACAAACTTCATGTGTTCCGTGCGGATCTGCTAAATCTCCAGCTGCAAATACCTGGTGTGGTTTTATTTTAGCAATAATATCTTTTACAATTGCAATATCTTCAGGTCCTAACGGATTTTTCTTAACTTGTCCTGTTTCATAAAATGGAAGATCTAAAAAGTGTGTGTTCTCATCTTTTAAACCAATGTATCTTGTTGCTGCATACGATTCTCTTCTTCTGATAAGTCCTTTTAATTTACGGACTTCCAGAGAATCGATTTGATTTTCTGATTTGTTATTTAAAAAATCAATTACAGATTTAAAGTTGATTCCGATGGCAGCATCACCAACAAAATCTTTAGCAACTTCAGCAAATTTTAATGCTTCATCGTCTGTAACAGCTATATTTCCGGAGGTTTGATATACTACATGTACATCATGACCTTGTTTTATCAATTTTGAAAAAGTTCCTCCCATAGATATCACATCATCATCTGGATGTGGACTAAAAAGAATCACTCGTTTTTTTGCAGGATTGGCTCTTTCCGGACGATGTGAATCGTCTGTATTTGGTTTTCCACCCGGCCATCCTGTGATGGTATGCTGCAATACGTTGAACATATTGATGTTCAAATCATAAGCAGAACCTTCTTGTGCCAATAAATCAGACATTCCGTTATTGTTATAATCTCTGTCTGTTAATTTTAATATAGATTGTTTTGTTTTTTGGCATAACCAAACAATCGCTTTGCTTTTTAATTCTTGTGTCCAAATGCATTCTCCTACTAACCAAGGCGTTTTAAAACGGGTTAATTCTGAAGCTGCAGACTGATCCAATACGAAAGTTGCATTGGCATGATTTTGTAAAAATGTAGCAGGAACTTCCGGACTAATATCACCCTGAATGGTTCTTTTGATGATATCGGCTTTGTTTTGTCCCCAAGCCATTAATACGATTCTTTTTGATCTCATAATGGTAGAAACTCCCATGGTAATCGCTCTTTTCGGAACGTTGTCTATACCATTAAAGTCAGATGAAGCGTCTACTCTTGTAATATGATCCAATGTGATAATTCTGGTTCCGGAGTTTATGTGAGATCCAGGTTCGTTGAAACCTACATGACCTGTACGACCGATACCTAATAATTGAAAATCAAGACCTCCAACACTTTTAATATTCATTTCGTAATCTATACAATATTGATTTAATTCATCAATAGATACATTACCATCCGGAATATTAACGTTTTCAGGTTTAATATCAATATGATTAAAAAGATGCTGATGCATGAAATAATGGTAGCTCTGATTATTCTCTCTTGTCATTGGATAATATTCATCCAGATTAAAAGTGATTACATTGCTAAAACTTAGGCCTTCTTCTCTGTGCATCCTAACAAGTTCCTCATAAACTTTTATAGGAGAAGAACCTGTTGCTAAACCTAACACGCAAGATTTACCTTTCTCTTGTTTGGTTCTAATTAATTGTGCAATTTCCTGCGCAACAATTATTGAAGCTTCTGCAGAACTTTTGAAGATTTCATTGTGGATTTTCTCAAATCTAGTTTCTTCAAATTTCCCTGCACTTTTGTAGCTGATATCAGGTTTTATTTCTAAAGCACTTTTCATTTTTTTCTTTTTTGCTATTTACAATTTTGGTTTTTGAAATGGTATAAGCAATTTGCATTGCTTATACCATTTACTAACCAAACTTAAAGTCTTATAATCTTTGATATTATTTTTTAGAAATTTGGAGCTGTAGTATCCCACCAAAGTCTTGTTCCTCCGTTGTCAAGGCCACCTAATTTAGCTAAACCGGTATCAACACCGCCTTTATTATTAGCTATCTCAGACTGTACAAAGTTGATTCTTCTTACACCAAGAGCTGTAGAAATTTTCCCTCCACTGTTATTTACAACTACAGGAAACAATTTTGGGTAACCTGTTCTTCTGTAATCAGACCAAGCTTCTTGTCCTTCAGGAAATCCAGCGATCCATTTTTGAGTGATAATTTTTTGCAATTTCAATTCATTAGTTGCAGCTGCATCCCATGCAATAGTTACATTATTTACCGGAGCAGCATTATTTTCAGGAAAATTAGGATCTGTGTAAGCTACTGGTAATTTTACATTATCAACCATATAAGCTGCTGCACCCGCCGCTCCTCTTTGGTCAAATGAAGCCTGAATACCTGCTTTGTATAATGTTTCGGCATCACCATCCATATTCCAGCCTCTTAAAGCTCCTTCTGCTCTTAAGAAATAAGCTTCAGCAGTTGTCATTAAATAAATTACATTTGTTTGTACAACAGCTTTTCCAATACCCGAAAAATCCTGGTGATCTCCTTTTCCTCCAATATTAATACCTGTACGAACTCCTTTGTATTGACCAGGAAATTGAGCAGATGTATCAAAATAAATACCTAATCTAGGATCACTATAACCTTTTAAAATAGATTCCATATCTGCAGACATACGAATGTCTAACCAAGATCCGCTAATTGTAGCAATAGGATTAACAAAAGTTGGAGATACAATTCTAAACGCATCATCATTTGTAGTCATAACTCCAAATTTTTGCGCTACTGCTTTTTCCGCCTGAGTTTTTGCCAATGCAGGTTTAATTTTTACGATACGCATTGCTAATCTAAGACGCAAAGTATTTGCAAATTTTACCCATTGCTTATAATCTCCTTTATAGCCTGATAAATCTGTTTCATCAAACGCTGTAGGTTCTGATGCGTCAACTCTTTCCGTCAATTCATCAACAGCAAAATCAAGATCAGCAAACATTTGAGTATAAACTTCTTCCTGAGAATCATATCCTATTGGTGCTTCTTTACCAAATTGAGAATATATAATTGGCCCAAAAATATCCGTAACTCTGTGCATCCCTTCTACTTTCAGAATAAGAGAAAGTGCATAAAACTGATCGTATTTTCCTTTTGCTTTATTTGCAATATCCCATGCATTAAACATGACATTAGGATAAGCATTAGTCCATATAGCATCATTCCACCCATCAACAAGATCATAAGTAGTATTGTTAACTCCTCCTCTAAATCCTGTTGGTGTAGCCATGTAGCCAGACCAGATATCAGCATTTAGGTTCTGTTGAAGTTGGTAATCTGGTTCACGTCCGCTACCAATAACCTGAATGTTATAAAACATCGTCTTAAATCCTTCCTTAATATGATTAAAATCTTGTTGCAATTGATCCTGACTAAAACCATTTGGATTTGTATTAATATCATCAAAATTATCTGTACAGCCTACCACAGCAAGCAATGATATACAGATAGCTGTTTTTTTTATGTTATTTAGTTTCATTTTTTTAAATTTAGAAAGTTACATTTAAGTTAAGACCGATACTTCTAGTAGATGGTAAACCGTAGATATCAACACCTTGCAATCCTTCTCCTGTACTTAATCCAATATTTGGATCAAATGGAGCGTCTTTATAAATAAAGAATAAGTTTCTGGCAATTAATGAAATGCTAGCTGTTTGAAAAACAGGAAGCTTTTTAGGGTTAAAAGTATAACCGATAGAAACTTCTCTTACACTTACGTTTGTAGCTTTGTAAACATATTCTCCTGTAATTCCGTCTCTAGCTCCAACTGCTTTATAATATTGTTCTGCATCCATAGTAGTTACTACTGTGTTATCCGGTTTAATCGCATTTATAGCAACTCCACCTGCATTTCTTGCATCACCTGTAGCTTTAGATACCCCAAAATAATCATTTTGAGCTTCAGTCATACTCATTACATTACCTCCAAAACGGCCATCAATTAAAACATTTGCGAAGAAAGCACCTAACTTGAAAGAGTTAGAGAATCCTAACATGAAATCAGGATTTGAATTTCCTACCTCAACAAAACCAGGCGTT
The DNA here is from genome assembly GCF_009707955.1 of Flavobacterium sp. LC2016-13. Taxonomy (GTDB): domain Bacteria; phylum Bacteroidota; class Bacteroidia; order Flavobacteriales; family Flavobacteriaceae; genus Flavobacterium. Next base: position 95,910 of record NZ_WMDQ01000008.1, read on the forward strand.
TTTTGAATGTTCCCCTTGTCATCTAATAAAATTCTTCCTTGATCATCTTTTAAGATAGTTCTACCCATAATTACCCCAAATGGTCTTCCTTCAATTAATGAATATTGATAATTATTATTTCCAGGATTAGTCAAGTTAACTATAGGTGTTCCTCCGTCTGGTGAAGCTGGAAGTTCTTTTACCTTATTTTTATTTTGTGAAAAGTTCACAGATGAATCCCATGAGAATTTATCATTTTTAACAATACCAGCATTCAATACAATTTCAAAACCTTTGTTTTCAATACTTCCTGCATTAAATCCATAAAACTTAACTCCTTCTGGATTTCCTGTTGGAGCAATAGCTTGTAAATATTGATTTTTTGTTTCTGAACTGTAATAAGAAACCTCAATACCAAATCTGTTATTGAACATTCTCCATTCTGTTCCAAATTCAAACTCTGACTTTAATTCTGGCTTTAAAGTAGTACCTCTTTGTACACCAACCTGAGGTTGAGTCCCTGAAATTCCTGGAACATATGAATTTACAGGTGTAGTAACAAAAGGAGAAACGTCATTACCAACTTCAGCATAAGTTGCGCGAACTTTACCAAAGTTAATAAACTCAGGCATTGTAAACATTTCGCTAAGAATACCTGTTAAACCTACGGATGGATAAAAATAAGATCCAGTATCAGTATTAACTAATGTAGAAGACCAATCATTTCTGGCAGCAATATCTAAAAACAACATGTCTTTATATCCAAAAGTAGTAGTTGCAAAAACCGATTGTACTTCTCTTTTACCATCAGTTGTCTGATAATTCCCTTCATTATTTTTGAAATTATGAAGTGTAAACCAGTTAGTAAGTATCAAACCACCGCTCATTCCAGAATCTAAAATTGTTTTTTGGTTTGAAAGTGTATTGGTGATACTAGTACCAATATTAGCGTTAAATGTAAAATCTTCACTAAATTTAGTATTAATTGTAGCAATTAAATCTCCATAACGCTGAGTACTTAAGGCATTCTCAGCATAAAATCTACCATTTTTATGAGAAAGTGTTCCTTGAGTTGTAGCAAATATTTCTTTACTAAAATCACTATCAACTCTATTGTAGCTATATCTTGAAGCAATTGTTAACCAATTATTAGCTCTGTATGAAGCCGTTATTGAACCAGTAAAGAAATTATTTGTATCCTCAGATTTATTTCTGTTAATTGCCCAATATGGGTTTTGCATAATATCTCTGTTAGTCATCCAGTTTTGAGCCATTAAATTTCTGTTTGGATCGAAAACTTCGTAATTATTTTTATATTCATTGAAATCATATCCTCTTGGCATTAAATAAACTCCTGTCAAAGGGTTAAAATAAAGACCGTTAACAGGTTTATTAGCAATTGATTGTGACGTATAATTTGCATTTACACCAACCGTTAATTTATTATCAAAGAATTTAGCAGACTGACGAATACCAAAGTTATTTTTCTTAATACTATTTCCCGGAATAATTCCTGTTCCTGAAGTATTTGCATAAGACAACGCAGTAGAAGAATTTGCTGACGCAGTAGAATATCCTAAAGAGGTAATTTGAGTAGTTCCTGTATTAAAGAAATCCTTAACATGATCTGGTGTCTTTTGTTTATCTCCCCAAGTTTCGTCCTCACCTGCATTAGCAATGTAATCATTTTGGAATTTTGGCAAATAAGCAGCTGTTTCAAAAGTTGTTACTGAAGAAGCCATAAGGGTTGATTTCCCTTCTTTAGCTTTTTTAGAAGAAAGTAAAATTACACCATTTGCTCCTTGAGAACCGTATAATACAGAAGCCGCAGCTCCTTTAAGAACTGTCATTCCTTCATAATCATCTGGATTTACAAGAGAAATTACATCTCCTCCATCACGGTTACCTCCTGCTAAACTACCAAATGTATCATTAGGCTGACCTGAACCTTGATTTAGCATTGGAATACCATCAATAACATATAAAGGTTGATTATTTGTTACAGAAGAATTTCCACGAATAACCACTTTAGTAGATCCACCTGTACCACCAGCACTTTTAGTTACAGCAACACCGGCAATTTTACCTGCAATCGTATTAATAACGTTAGCATCTTTTACACGTGTTAGCTCTTCGCCTTTTAATTCCTGAGCTGCATAAGTTAAAGATTTTCTTGTTTTCTTAATACCTAATGAAGTTACTACGACTTCATTAAGTGCATTTGATGCTGCTTGTACCATTTTAACATTAATTGTTGCGGCATCTCCAACAACGATGTTTTGTGTTTCAAGACCTACGTAAGTAAAAACTAAAGTCTGTCCCTTTTGTGCGTCAATTGTGTACAGACCATCAAAATCGGTTGTAGCACCTTTTTGACCTCCTTGTACAGCAACAGATGCCCCTGGTAACGGCATCCCATCAGAATCTGTAATCACACCTTTGATATTCTTTACCTGAGCAAGCGAAACTTGCGCCGTAAAAACAATCATAAAGATTAAGAAAATTTTTTTCATGTTTATTTATTTTGTTAGTTATGACGTAAATTTATTCTTAAGGGATTGTTAAAAAAAATAAATTATACAAACGGCTTTGTTTTTTAAACCAACGACATAAAACATTCAATAATGCGTTTTGCGAAAACGTTTTCTAATTAAAATATTAGTGCATTTTACAATTTTACCAGTGTTTTGTTCAAGGAATCAGCTAAATCATTAAAAAATTATCATTTACAGCAAAAACCCAATAATATGGCATTTACTATAAAATTCGCATTAATTAGCTGTTATACTGTTAAGTAAAACAAAAAATAATCTATTTTAAGTCTGTTAATTTTTGAACTTTAGAAGTATTTTAATTTCCACACAAACCTGTAGTTTTCACTTTTAAGCTGGTGTATTTTTTATGAATTACATTTAATAAAGAATAAGCATCAAAAGAATCTTGTGCAATTTCCCAAATCATGATTCCGCCTGCATTTTGAGAAGCATAAATTACTTTCTGTTCAATAGTTGGTCTTCCGTTATAGTATATTTTACCTAATTCGTCCTGATCAGCAAATTGAGTTCCTGCAGCCACAATTTGGCTGTAAGTAGAACTTGTTACTTCCTGATAAATAAAATTATAACCGTAAAAAGGTACACCGAGTGTTAATTTATCAGATGAGATATGCTGAAGTTTGTTCCAAAATTCAATTCCCATTTTGGCATTTTCAAAAGAACTGTGCTGTCCGGGATTGTTAGGTGTCCACGGTCCTGTGCTATCATATGACATGATGTTTAAAAAATCAAAGGCATTTAAGGCTTCCTGATTTATATTTTCGAATCGGGAATTATTAGGCAAAGCTGCCGTTAGTATCTTATCCTTTTTTACTATTTCTTTTTTTAATTCAATCACAAAACCGCTATATCCTGTAGTTACAGCATCCCATTCGAGGTCTACATCTACTCCGTCTAATTTGTGGAGTTCTGTAAAGTTTATTATGTTTTGAATTAAATTAGGCCTGTTCTCGGGTTTATCAATAAGAAATGACCAATTAGCCGCAACTTCCGGAGATAAAACTCCGCCTGCCAACGAAATGCTGATTTTAATATTTGGATTTACTGATTTTACATATTGAACCAAAGCATCAATATCTCCATTAAAATTCAGATTGCCATTTTTATCCGGATTTGCAAATGCTAAATTAAGGTGTGTCAATTTGCAAAACTGAATCGAATTCATTTTATCGAAATTATCCGAAGATAAATAACCGACTACTCTTGCTTTTTTAGTTTTCAAATCTTTAGATTCATTTTCTTTTTGTACAGAAAAGCTGTAGGCAGAAAATAGCGAACAAATAAAAAAAACAATGCCTAATAAGGCTTTATTTTGTATCATAATTTTGAATTTTTAAATTAGAATTAAAATAATACCCTATTAGGCATAGATTTATGTTTGAGTTGTTTAGTTTACATCCCACCAAACTTTACCCGTCCAATCATTCTTTCCTCCCATTCTTGATAACGCTTCTAAATAATTTTTCTCATTTTTCTGCATTTCATCATTTGGATAATATAAACGTGTAGGTACTACACCTCCTGTTTGAGATTCCGGGCTTGTTATTGGCACTAAATGCGGATAACCTGTTCTTCTCCAGTTTGAATATGCTTCGATACTATTAAATAAATATGTAACCCAAATTTGTGTCCCAATTTGTTCTTTTTCTGTTCCTGCCGCTAAAGGATGAGCATTTACATAAGCATCAATATTTGCCTGAGTTGCAGGAGTTGCTCCATAAATTTCTAATTGTTTTATGCCAGCTTCAACTCCTTTTTTATAATAATCTGCTGCCGCACCTGAAATCCAGCCTCTAAACGCAGCTTCTGCTAATAACAATTGTGATTCTGAATAACTAACATGCAAAAAAGGTGTTGTTCTTAGTTTTAAATAAGGCTGAATTCCTGAGGCTGAATTTGATCCTCCAGGAAGTTCCCATCTAAAAACTCCTGGTTTTACACCTTCATATAATGTTTCTCCCGGCTGTATTGGTGACCAATAAACGACACTGCTGCTAGTTTTAGGAGTTGCAATCATCGTTAATCTTGGATCTCCATTATCTCTCAAATAATCTATTAATAAAGAACTAAAATGATCTCCGTGCTCATCTGAAATAAAACCGTAAGACAATCCGTTTCCTCTAAAATCTAGTGTAGCCGGATTATCATTAAAAGGAAAATCTAAATGGTGCATAATACAATTGTCGTCATTGCTTTCAAAAACTCCATTTTGCATCGCCGCTTTTGCTTGCTTTTCAGCTTCGGCAGGACTTACTTCAGAAATTCTCATAGCCAGACGCAAACGCATGGTATTTGCTAATTTTTTCCACTTTGAAATATCTCCATTATAAAACAAATCTCCCTTTACTGTACCTCCTCCTCCGGCATTTAACTGAGCATAAGCATCTTGTAGATCTGTGAAAAAAGAAGCATAAATATCTTGTTGCTTGTCATATTTTGGCGTTACAATTCCTTGAGAATAGCCTAGACCTGCCTGTGAATAAGGTACATCTCCATAAATATCAGTTAAACGCTGTGCGATCATCACTCTCATAATTTTGGCAACAGCATTCATATTTGCAGTTGCAGGATCTGCACTGGTTTTATCAAGAATATCTACAATACTCTTTATTTCGTTGGCATACGCATTTCTCCATAAGGCTGTTGCGTATTCATCATTTTTCTTGAATTTACCACCGTATTCGGTTACTGCCCACGAACCTGAATAATGCTGCACAAAACCACCAGAATAGATCAGGTTTGTTCTATGTTGATAAAATCCATCTCCGGACATACACAATTGGGTAAATGTAAGCTGACCCGCCGGGTTTGGAGATAATGCTACCGGATCTTTTATCAGTTCATCAAAATTTTCTGTACAGCCAACTACTGTAAACACTGTAAGTATGGCTATTATATATTTAATTTTCATAATTTACTTTTTTAGAATGTAACTTTAATATTAAAACCATACGATTTTCTTGATGGTAATGAACCGTATTCAAAACCTTGTCCGTTTCCTGAAGTATACATTGACTCAGGATCTATGTTTGGTAAATCTTTATTAAAAGTCAATAAGTTACGTGCAAATGCAGAAATATAAATTGAGCTTATTTTTGCTCCGCCAAAAACACTTTTTGGTATTGTATAGCCTAAACTTACTTCTCTTAATTTAACGTAAGATGCATCATAAATAAATGGTGCCGGTGTATTTTCAGAAACGCTCGTCCAATAAGTCTGAGGATCTACCGGAGTTGTATTTTTTACATAATTTGGATTTTCTGGAGTTCCTGCATTTACAACTGCATTTGCTACATAACCACCTGTAGGAACCCAAGTTGTTGGATCGAAAGCAGGATTATTTGCAGATGCCACTGCTCTTGCTGCATTATAAGCATCTCTTCCGTCTGTAGTAACATCCAATAAACCTTTTCCTGCTGCAACAGAGTTTGTCATAGAATATACATCCATACCAAACTTCATGTCTAATAAAAATTGAAGCGTGATTCCTTTATAAGAAAACTTATTTGTCAAACCAGCTGCCCAATCCGGAAGCCCTTTTCCTAAAGCAACTTTAGTATCTGTATATAAAGGAAGTCCGTTAGCACCTACTATCATTTCTCCTGAAGGCGTTCTTTGAAAATCTTTTCCAATAATAGTTCCGTATTGACCCCCAACTTGCGCTACAATTGCAGCTCCGGCCCAACGAGCCTCAGAAACTGTGTATGTATTGATATCCGGATGCAAAGAAAGGATTGAGTTTTTATTCTTAGAAAAGTTCAAATCAATTCCCCATTCAAAATCCTTAGTTTTAATTGGCGTACCTGATAAAAATATCTCAATACCTTCGTTACGCAATTTCCCCGCATTTACAGAAAGATATTCATATCCTGATGTTGCAGAAGATGCTAAATCAAGGGTTTGATCTGCCGTATCTTCACGATAAACGGTTATATCTGCTTTTAATCTGTTTTTAAAGAAAGAAGTTTCCAATCCAAACTCAATTCCTGTTTTTGATTGAAAAGTCAGGTTAGCATTTGGTGCCGATGTATTTTTAATATTTACAACACTTTGTCCATCATAAGAAGAATAAGTAGTATAGTTTAATGAATTTTTATACGCTCCCGGTGCATTAGAAACTTTTGCCCAGGATCCTCTAAGTTTTCCATAAGAAAAAGTATCGCTCTGAATACCAAAGGCATCTGAGAATACAAAACCTAATGAAGCCGCCGGATAGAAAGCATCTTTGGTAATAACACTAAACCAGTCATTTCTTCCTGTAAATTCAGCATATAAATAGCCTTTATAATCAAATTTCGCAGAACCGTAAACAGAATTTGTTCTTGTTTTTGTTTCTGTTGGCGCATTTATGGTCTGAGTAGAAAAATTACTAATATATTCTGTTCCTGCCTGAATAATATTTGTTCCCTGACTAGAATTTTCCTGTCTTCTAAAATCTCTTCTGCTTGTTCCTAAAATCCCTGAGAAAGTGAAATCAGTAGCTAGCTTAATATCGTTAAAAGTAGCAATCGCATCCGTATTCATTTCAGAAACCGTGATATCATTCAATCCAAGATAACCCGTATCTCTTCCCGGCCAAGTACTTCCGGCCGCCATAAAATCTTTAGAGCCAAAAACATAAGTGTCTAAACCGGTTCTAAAAGTTAATCCTACCCATTTTTGAAGCTGATATGTTCCGGCAACATTTCCTGTAAAACGATTTTTCTTAGAGGAGTTGTGGTTTGCATCAACCGTAAAATAAGGATTCAATTGATAAATATTATTATTCCATTTATAGATTTCTCCTGTCTCAGCATTTCCATAATTTTTCAACCACGCCTGATCAATATTTGGTGCCAGACCGCTTAAAGAATAACCAACATTATTTGGTGAATCTCCTAAACCAGGTCTGTTTTCTGCATTTTCAACCATGTAATTCACGTTGGCATCCAAAGTAAATTTTTCTGATTTTAATGTGGCGTTTAAAGTAGCATTATTTCTTTCTAAACCTGAACCCGGAACAACATCATCATTTTTTAGATTATTAAATCCAAAACGAACATAAGCACTTTCGTTTCCGCCAGAAACCGAAACTCCGTTTGTTGTTGTAACTCCAGTCTTGAAAAAGCCCTGAATATTATTATCAACTTTAGCATAAGGTCTCATAGAACCATCGAATATTTTGACTTCCTGCCCAACTGTTTCAGAGAATTTTGGTCCCCATGAACTAGTCGTATATCCATAAATTTCTGAAGGTGCTTTTGATGGATCCGGCAAAATTCCGTGACCTCCCGTACCATATTCACTTTGAAAATGGTCGTATTTAGCATTTACCCTGTCAAAACTAACACCACTGTTTAATTCTACCTGTAGTTTTCCTTTACTTCCTTTTTTAGTTGTAATTAAAATTACCCCATTTAATGCTCTCGAACCATACAAAGCAGATGCTGCCGCTCCTTTTAATACACTCAGACTTTCAATATCGTTTGGATTAATACTAGATAATCCGTCACCGTTATCTCTTCCGTCGAACCATTTACTTGATGCGGCACTATCATTAGATAAACCTGTATTATCAATAGGAACTCCATCTACAACATAAAGCGGTTGATTATTCTCGCCTATACTTGAAATACCTCTAATAATAACTCTCGCACTTCCTCCTGCACCTGTAGCAGGCATAGAAATATCAACACCGGCAATTTTGCCTGAAAGTGCTGAAGCCACATTGGTTGTTATTACCTTGTTCAATTGGTCACCTTTAATGTCCTGAACAGCATAACCCAATTCTTTCTTTTGTCTCTTAATACCTAATGCAGTAACAACAACTTCACTTAAATTTTGTGCATCTTCGGTTAAAGTAACACTTATTTGAGTTTCGTCTGAAACTAGTACTGTTTTGGTTTTAATACCAATGTAGGAAAATATCAAAACATTTCCTTTGGATGCCTGAATTGTGTATTTTCCGTCATAATCTGTTTGTGTAGCTGTAGCTGTTCCCTGGATAAGAACAGTTACGCCTGGTAGTGGCAATCCGTTTTGATCGCTTACTAAACCTTTTATTGCTTTTACTTGCGCAAACGTGAGATGCGTCATAAAAACAATAAAAATTAACATAATTTTTTTCATTTTAGTCATGGTTTTGGTTGTTAAGCGATAAATTTATTGTTAAAATTAACATAAATAAAATATTTTAAACAAACTACTTAAATACTTAAACAAACGACTTAAAACAATCAACATTACGTTTTACGAAAACGTTCTCTTCTAAAAATAAACCAACATATCGCTTTTTTTTTCAAAATTTTATTCAAAAGAAATTGCGTTTTACCAAGTAATTGTTTAAAGTTGCAGAATATTTATGTTTACGCCTAAATAATAATAAACCCCATTATCTAAAATTGAACGAAATTCAAAAATTAAAATTTGACATAAAACTTCAAAATCACATTTGGTTTTGGGGAGGATATTTTACTCTTAATTTTTTACGTTGGGGCGCATATTTTAATGATTATCCTTATTCTTTTAAATCGAATTTGATTGAATTTTCATTACACATTCCATTAGTCTATTTTAACCTTTTTGTTCTTGTTCCGAAATTTGTTTTAAAACAGAAATACATTCAATACACATTTGCTTTGCTATTGAGTTTATTTGGAATCTATTTATTAAAAACCGCACTTACTTATTATATCATTTCTGAAAATATTTGGCCGGAAGCCAATCGTGAATATCATCCTTTTGAGATTAATCATATTGTAGCGGTTTGTATTGGAGAACTTTACGTTTTAGCAATGGCTTCATCGGTTTATCTTACTTTGACCTGGCTGAGAGAACGCGAAAGAAACAGATCGTTACGAGAAAATCAATTTAAGATCAAGCTGAAATATCTTGAAAATCAGATTCAGCCACATTTTTTCTTCAATACTTTAAACAATTTGTATGCTTTATCATTAGAATCTTCAAATAAAGTTCCTGATGTAATTATCAAATTGTCGAATTTGATGGAATACGTTTTATATGATGTAAAAGGAACCAAATTTGTGCCTCTGATAAAAGAGATCGATTATATTCAGAATTACATTGAAATCGAGAAATTGCGCTTTGAAAATGTCGAAGTTACTGTTAACCTTGAATCTGATATTGAAGATGTTGTTGTTCCTCCATTAATTTTTATTTCATTGGTTGAAAATGCCTTTAAACATGGATGTTTGAACAACCCTAATCTAAAAATCAAAATCAATTGTAAGGTTATTGATAATAAATTGTTAGATTTTGAAATCCTAAATAATTTTGTAATTTCACAAAATCTTAATCCAAAAAGCGGTATTGGTTTAGTCAATACTAAAAAGAGATTGAAATTAATCTATAAAAATAATTTCAGCCTAAAACACAAAACCAAATTAAATTACTATATAATCCGTTTGCAAATACCTATTCATAATGAAAATTAAATGCGTATTGATTGATGATGAGCCATTAGCTATCAAAGTCTTGCAAAATTATTTTAACAATTTTACAGATTTTGAAGTTATTGCTACGTTCAATAATTCTCTTGAAGCACTTGATTTTATAAACAGTACGCCTGTTGACGCTGTCTTTTTAGACATCAACATGCCTATGATGACGGGATTTGAATTGATTAGCTTAATCGAAAATAAAACCAAAGTTATTATTACTACTGCTTTTAGAGAGTTTGCTGCAGAAAGTTATGATCTTGATGTATTAGATTATTTAGTAAAACCTATTCCGTTGCCACGATTTATAAAATGCATTAATAAAATCACAACCGAATACAATTTAAAAAACAATATTAAAGTAGAAACGACAAAAGGCGATTCTCATATTTTCATCAAAGTCGATAAAAAAATGATGAAAATTAATATTGAAGAAATTTTATTTGTTGAAGGAATGAAGGAATATATTAAAGTCGTAACGCCCGATAAAACCTATATTACCCACAAATCTTTAACTTCTTTATCTGAAGAATTACCTGCAGATCGTTTCCTGAGAATTCATAAATCTTACGTTATTGCGCTCAATAAAGTAAAATCTATAGAAGGAAACCGAATTCAAATACAATCTTACACCATTCCTATTGGTCGAAATTACAGTAAAGATGTAAAAAACAAAATTCTTGAATAAAATACATTTCCATTTTTCGTTTTCTAACTAGGTAAAAATTAACACATTGTTGAAAAAATGATGCCGTTGGTTTAATTTTAACATTATTTGTGCCTTTTTATTTTTTTTTAATATAGTTAACAAATATATTTACGGTCTTCAAAAAACAATAAAATTAAAAAATTAACCTTATTAAAATTATGAGTTCAGAAAATGTACAAACCAAATGGGGGCAGTTCATTCCCCTTGTCGTAGTATTCTTCTTTTGGGGATTTGTTGCTGCCAGTAATGATATTTTAATTCCTGTTTTTAAAACAGCATTTAATTTATCTCAAGGAGAAAGCCAATTAGTATCATTAGCCTTTTATATTGCTTATACAGTAGGATCGCTAATATACATGGGTATTTCCGTTTTAATTAAAGAAGATTTAGTTAATAAAATAGGATACAAAAATGGTCTTTCATTAGGTTTACTTATTTCTGCACTTGGAACATTATTATTTTATCCTGCTGCAAATACAGGTTCATTTCCTTTAATGTTATCAGGATTATTCATCGTAGCACTAGGTTTTTCATTGCAACAAACAGTTGCTAATCCTTTGGCTATTGCGCTTGGACCTATTACAACAGGATCTCAACGTTTAACTTTAGCAGGTGGAATCAACAATTTAGGAACTACAATTGGACCGCTTATTGTGAGTTTTGCAATTTTTGGATCAAGCACAGGTTCTTCTACTTTAAGCATCGAAAGTGTAAAAATTCCTTATTTAATATTAGGATTAGCATTTTTATTAGTTGCTATTTTATTAAAATTCTCTTCATTGCCAGACAGACCTGCATTAATTGAAGAAGAAATTATTCACGACGGATCAACTGCAAAAAAATCTGCATTACAATATCCACAATTAGTAATGGGAATGATCGCTATCTTCCTTTACGTTGGTGTTGAAGTTTCTACAGCAAGTAATTTACCTGCTTACATGGAAAGCAAATTAGGCTTTTTAACTCAGGAAGTTGCACCTTATATCTCATTATATTGGGCAAGTTTAATGATTGGTCGTTGGACAGGAGCTATCGAAGCTTTTACAGACAAAGCCAGTTTACAACAAATATTACGTTTCGTTGCACCTTATTTAGCTTTTGGAGTTTTCTTAGCAGTAAACGCAATTGCGAAACACGATTTAACTCCTTTCTATATCTACGGATTAATCATTTTGGTACTTATTGCTGCTGATATCGCAAGTAAAGGAAATCCGGCAAGAATGTTACTTATATTTTCTGTATTAGGAATTATTGCTTTAACTATCGGAATCACAACTAGTGGTATGGTAAGTGTTTACGCTTTTACAAGTGTTGGTTTATTCTGTAGTACACTTTGGCCATGTATCTTTACATTAGCTGTAAGCGGATTAGGAAAAAACACTAGCCAGGGTAGTAGCTTCTTAATCATGATGATTATGGGTGGTGGAGTTATCAGCTGGTTACAAGGTTTTGTATCTGAATTCATTGGTATTCAAGCTAGTTATATTGTTGGAATTTTATGTTTTTCTTACCTTGCATTTTATGCTTGGAGTGTTAGCGGAATCCTTAAAAAACAAGGAATTAATTTCGACAAAAAACTTTCAGGAGGTCACTAAAACTGAATAAAAAATAAAAAAAATCCCAAGTTTCAATTACAGATTGAAATTTGGGATTTTTTATTGCTTCCTAATTTTTACTTCGCAGTCAAAACTGCATTTATGTTCTTCTTAAAAATAGCTTTATTTTGAGCAGATATTGTATAAACAACATCTTTATCAGCATGCACGATTATCTTATTAATATTGGCATCTAAAAGTACTTTCGGGTTTTTTATTCTCAATGTACATGCACCATCAAAATAACCATCATCTTCTATAATTTTTTTTGCCTCGATAACAGTTCCATCATCTAAAACTGCCGAAATCGTCATGCTTTCATTTAATGTTTTAGAATAAAAGCCATCCATAACCAATAATAATCGGTAGGAATTTCTCATTTCAGGACCTTTAAATTCATGACGTGTAAAGTTATAGCGTAAACCTTTTGCCAGCGTCTGAAATTTTACGGTACAGTCTAACTCAAAAGTGGCTACATCACCAGTTTCATTAACACTTTTCAAAACTTTGGCCTGAGCATTTGCATTTAAGCCAGCCATTAAAAAAACCAGTATTACTATTATATTTTTCATAAGTCGTTCTTTTTGAGACTTATAAAAGTAAAAAAAAATCGCCATTTTCTGATGAAAATAGCGATTTAATATATTGTGTTTAAGTATTTTACTTATTTCCTTTTTCGAAATCAGCAACAAACTGAGCCAATCCGATATCAGTTAAAGGGTGTTTCAACAATCCGTAAATTGCAGAAAGAGGTCCTGTCATAACATCAGCACCAATTTTAGCACAGTTTACAATATGCATTGTATGACGTACTGAAGCTGCTAAAATTTGAGTTTCGTAACCGTAGTTATCATAAACTTCTCTAATTTCCTGAATTAAGTTTAAACCATCAGTAGAAACATCATCTAAACGGCCAATAAACGGAGAAACATAAGTAGCTCCTGCTTTTGCAGCCAAAAGTGCCTGACCTACAGAAAACACAAGTGTAACGTTTGTTTTAATTCCTTTATCAGAGAAATATTTTGCCGCCATAACACCTTCTTTTGTCATTGGCAATTTTACTACGATTTGATCATGCAATTCAGCCAATTCCTCACCTTCCTTGATCATCCCATCATAATCCAGCGCATTTACTTCAGCACTTACATCACCTTCAACAAGGTCGCAAATGTCCACATAATGCTTTAAGATATTGTTTTTTCCGGTAATACCTTCTTTTGCCATCAAAGACGGATTAGTCGTTACACCATCTAAAACACCTAAAGCCTGTGCTTCTTTAATCTGAGCTAAATTAGCTGTGTCAATAAAAAATTTCATATTTATATCTATTTAATTGTGTTCATTTTAAAAACAAAATCTGAGAAGAACAGTCGTTCACCTAAATTTTGGTGCAAAATTACAACTTATAATTTTTTTAAAATTAAAATGTGAAAAATAATTATAACTTTCAATTCCAAATTCATTAAAGCTTTCATTAAAAAAATTGTATTTTTAAAAAATAAAATTTCCCCAAAGTGTTAGAACAAAATTTTCAACAAGACGTAATCAATATTCAAAATATATCAATTCTTCCAAAATTACTTGATGTAATATCACAAACTACCGGAATGGGTTTTGTTGCAGTAGCAAGAGTTACTGAAGACAGATGGATAACTTGCAGTGTTTTGGATAACGTAGAATTTGGTTTAAAACCAACAGATGAATTACAGATAAAAACAACAATTTGTGATGATATCCGCAAAAATTCAAGATCGGTAATAATCGATAATGTCAATGAAGATGATGAGTTCAGAAATCATCACACGCCAGCAATATATCAATTTCAAAGTTATATTTCTGTACCGATTATGCATCAGGACGGAACTTTTTTTGGTACTTTATGCGCTATAGATCCAAAACCAAATAGTTTAAAAACATTCAAGGTTCGTGAAATGTTTAATTTGTTTTCGGAGTTAATTTCTTTTCATTTAAATCTGGTAGAACAAACAATCGAAAATAAAAAACCAAAAAAAAACCTATAAATATATTTTGTTTTGAAAAATAAAGGAGGAAAATTTGATTTATTCCAACAGGAAAATTTTCAAAAATTGCTCTCTCAATTTTTATGCAAAAACTATTTAATTGAATTGTTTCTGTTCAATTCTTTCAATTCATTTCTAATTTCCTCAAGAACATTCAAAATATCTTCTTTATAAAGTTCAGCGTTGTTTATCTTATTGCTTACTGAATTCAATATTTTTCGAACAACATACCAAATAACGACTAAAATTAAAACACAAAAAATAGTTGGCCATAAATCAATAATTTGCTGCATATCTATAATTTATAATGGTTCATTAACATTTTTTCATACATCTTATCCGGAAGCGCGCGTTTTAAAACAATTGAAAATTTCTGCATAAAAACGCCAACTTTATAATGCACTTTTGGACTTTTTTGCTGCATAATTTTATAAACCGCTTCAGCCATTTCGTTTGGATTACTGCCTGCATCAACATGCTCATTCATTGTTGACAGTACACCTCCATAAACTTTTTCATAAGCAGATCCCTGAAGAACCGGTGCATGATAACGTCCTGCAGCAATATTAGTAGCAAAATCGCCCGGAGCAACATTTGTAATTTCAATTCCAAATGATTTCACTTCCATTCTTAAAGCTTCAGTAATTAATTCTAAAGCTCCTTTTGAAGCAGAATAAACACTTCTGTAAGGCAATCCCATATAACCGGCAATCGAAGTAATATTGATAATCAAGCCTAATTTTTGCTCACGCATTTGTGGCAAAACTGCTTTCATAACTTCAATTGGTCCAAAAAAATTAGTTTCAAAATTGTTTTTAATTTCTTCCATAGGAATTTCCTCCAAAGGTCCAGTAATTCCAACTCCGGCATTATTAATTACAACATCTAATCGTCCTGAGGTTTCAATAATTTTTGCCACAGCCAATCGAATAGATTCAGCATTTCGAACATCTAAAGCCACAAGTGGAAAAATAGAATTTAATACTTTTTCAGGATTTCGGCTTGTTCCGTACACTACGAAACCTTTTTGATGCAAAAATTCTCCAATAGATTTTCCGATTCCTGAAGATCCTCCGGTAATTAAAACGACTTTGTTCATTTTGAAGTTATGGGTTTTGAGTTATAAGTTATGAGATTGCTTCATTGAGGTAAACTTTAAACCTCTAATTAATAACCTTTAACTTTACGAAGTTCCAAAAATAAAAAAATCCTCCAGAAGGAAGACTACTTTTAAATTAATTCTAAAAAAAAATCCTGAAACATTTCAGGACATATAAAATAAAAAAAATGGCAAGCGACCTACATCGCACCGCTCAACCACGTACCCTTGCTATGTTCCCATCCTGGGGGAGTCTGCAGGAGCTGGTCGTGTAGGACTTGCCGGTGCAAATATACAATCTTTTTATATTTTTGCAAGAGCTTTGTTGCTATAAAAATATCGTCGTATATTGGCTTATTCAAATTTTTAACTATGAAAAAATATAACTTCCTAACTTTCATTTTATTAGGAATCACATTAATTGGATGTAAGGGTACAAAAAAAGGTGAAAATTCTTTGTTTACTATCGATGATTCGGCTTTTCCTGCACATTTTTTGTCTCAGGAAGCAGTTTCTATTGGTATTTTAAACCCAAATTCGAAAGAAGTTGATAGTATTGCCTACTTCGTAAACGATAAAAAAGTGGGAAGCAAAAAAGGAGCTGAAAAATTTAAATTTGAATTGAAAGATCAAAAATTAGGCTATCAATATCTAAAAGCGACTGTTTATTTTGGAAGTGATTCATCTGACGCAACTAAAAGAATTGAATTAGTTTCGAACGTTGAGCCAAAATTATTGAGCTACAAAATTGTAAATACATATCCGCACGATACAAAAGCTTTTACAGAAGGTTTAGAATTTCATGATGATGTTTTATTCGAAAGTACAGGACAAAAAGGAGATTCTTATTTTAGATCTGTAGATTATAAAACCGGAAAAGTAATTAAACAAGTTGACCTTGGTAAAGAATATTTTGGTGAAGGAATTACTTTTATCAACGGAAAATTATATCAATTGTCATGGCAGGAAAAAACAGGTTTTATCTATGATGCCACTACTTTTAAACTAGAAAAAACGTTTAAATACGATAAGGAAATTGAAGGTTGGGGAATGACAAATGATGGTAAATATATTTATCGTTCTGACGGAACTGAAAAAATCTGGAAAATGGAACCGGACACACAAAAATTGATCGATTATATTAATGTTTATTCCGGAACTTCTAAAATTAAAGTTCTTAATGAATTGGAATACATTAACGGGAAAATTTATGCGAATGTTTGGCAAAAAGATGCTATTGCAGTTATAAATCCAACTTCTGGAGCTGTAGAAGGAATTTTAAACATGTCTGGTTTACGTAAATTTATAAAACATCCTGAAGCTGAAGTTTTAAACGGAATTGCTTACAACCCAAAAACCAAAACTATTTTTGTTACGGGTAAATATTGGGAAAAAATGTTCGAAATAACCGTTTCAGAATAAGATATACTGAGTAAATTTAAACACGAATTTCACAAATTTTCACGAATTGATTAGTGATAATTTGTGAAATTTGTGTTTTATAATAAAATCTACATAATGATTACTTTAATTAAAAATATAAAAGAACTGCTTCAGGTTCGTGAAACTTCAATTGCTAAAGTTTCAGGAGCTGAAATGGCTGTTTTGCCTACTATTAAAAATGCTTTTTTAATTCTTGAAAACAACTTAATTGCAGATTTTGGTTCGATGGAAAATCTACCTGAAATTAACGCTGATACAATTATTGATGCCACTGATCGAATCGTTTTACCTTCCTGGTGCGACAGTCACACACATATTGTTTATGCGGGTAATCGCGAACAGGAATTTGTAGACAGAATCAACGGATTTTCGTATGAGGAAATTGCTAATCGTGGTGGCGGAATTTTAAATTCGGCTAAAAAACTCAACGAAACTTCCGAAGAAGAAATCTACGAGCAATCGAAACTTCGATTGGAAGAAGTAATGCATTTAGGAACCGGAGCTGTAGAAATAAAATCAGGTTACGGACTTACAATTGAAGGTGAATTAAAGATGCTTCGTGTTATTAAAAAACTAGCAGACAATTATCCAATTTCAATAAAAGCTACTTTTTTGGGCGCTCATGCTTTTCCTTTACATTACAAAGAAAATAAAGCGGGTTATATCGAAGAAATTATAACGAAAATGCTTCCTGAAATTGCCCAAAATAAACTGGCTGATTATATTGATGTGTTTTGCGAAACCGGTTATTTTTCTGTGGAAGAAACAGAAAAAATTATGGAAGCCGGAATTCAATTTGGGTTAAAGCCAAAAATTCATGTGAATCAATTTAATTCTATTGGAGGAATTCAGGCAGGAATCAAATTTAAAGCCCTTTCTGTCGATCATCTTGAAATTATGAACCCTGAAGATATTGAAGCTTTAAAAGATACTGAAACGATGCCTGTAGCTTTACCATCTTGTTCTTATTTTTTAAGTATTCCGTATACGCCGGCCCGAGAAATGATAAAAGCAGGTTTGCCACTGGCATTAGCAACAGATTTTAACCCTGGCTCTACTCCATCCGGAAATATGAATTTTGTTGTTGCAACGGCTTGTATTAAAATGAAAATGACGCCGGAAGAAGCTATTAATGCAGCAACAATAAATGGCGCTTATGCGATGGGAATTTCAGAAACCCACGGAAGTATTACAAAAGGAAAAAAGGCAAATTTAATCCTGACAAAACCTATTTCATCTTATTATCAGATTCCTTACGCTTTTGGAAGTAATTTGATTGAAAGTGTTTTTGTTGAAGGTAAAATTTTAGCATAAAAAAGAGGAGTTTTAAGCTCCTCTTTTTTTGTGGTATTTTTGATGTCTCTTCTTATTATCTTAAAGAAAAACTAGTTTTAGAAACTAACTCATCATTGTCAAAAACATTAATGAAGTAAGTTCCTTTTACGAAATCTTTACCTGGTAAATCTTCAGAAACATTTACTGTTTTGTTTTCATACTGAACAGTTGTTTTGAAGCTGTAAGTTAAAGCGTTTTCACCAAAATTCTCTGTTTTTTTGTCTCCTAAAACATTATTTTTAGCATCGATAACTTGTACGTAATACGTTTTATCACCAGATTTAGCAATTGAATTTTCAGCAATTGTAAAGCTAATTTTCAATATGTCTGCACGGCTTGCTTTATCAGTTTCAACTTGTTTTCCTGAGCTTTTCAATTTGTAAGCAGCAGTTTTTGTATTTAAAACTGATAATTTAGAACCTTTTTCAACAGTTTTAGCTAACTCTTCATTTTGACCAACTAATACTTCGTTGAATTTTTTAGATTCTCCTAAAACCACAATAGTACTATCTCTCTGAACTGTTAAAACACCATTTTGTTTTTTCAATTCATCGTTTTCAGCAACTAGAGTTTTCATTTTAGCTTGCATTCCTTGCACTTGATTTCTGTATTTAGATACATCTCCTTTAGATTTATTTAAATCATCCATCAAAGCTACTACTTTGTCTCTCTCCTGAATTAATTCATCAGACATTGAAGTATTTTCTGCAATTGCAGCATCATAAGTTGCTTTTAATTCTTGCAAATCTTTCATAACAGATTCCTTTTCTGTTAGAGTCGTAGTCAGCTCGGTTTTAACTACATCTGTATCAGATGATAATTTAAAAATATACACTAAACTACCAATTAGTAGGACTGCTAAAACTGCGATTACCGCCTTTAGACTTGAGTTGTTGTTCTTTGGGTTTTCCATATTTAATAATTTTCTTTAAAAACAAATTTAAGAATTAATATATCGTTATAACGTTACTTAGTGTAATTATATTATTTTTGGACAATATTTTTTTTTTATGGAGAAATTAATTCCTTTTACTATAAATGATTTAGCAAAAGTCACAAATCATCGAAGTGGTGAAATAAAATTTGGCGAAAAAATGATTATTATTCCCAAGGGAGTTGATAAAGTCGAATTTTTGAAAGAGAGCGAAGCTAAGTATGTATTGCTGGGAATTCCGGAAGATATTGGCGTGCGCGCTAATTACGGCAGGCCCGGAACAGCATCGGCTTGGGAAAGTGCCATAAAAAGCATTGCCAACATACAGCATAATCGTTTTTCTAAAGGAAGCCAGATTATTGTTTTAGGACATATTAATGTTTCTGAAGAAATGCGAGACGTAGAAAATCTTGATTTTAACGACATTGATGACCGATCTAAACTAAGTCAGTTGGTTGAAAAAATTGACAAGGAAGTTTCTCATATTATTTTTACTATTATCAAAGCCGGAAAAACGCCAATTATTATCGGCGGAGGCCATAATAATGCTTATGGAAATATTAAAGGTTCGGCTTTAGCCAAAGGAAAACCGGTAAATGCCATTAATTTTGATGCGCATTCTGATTTTAGGATTCTTGAAGGCCGTCATAGCGGAAACGGATTTTCTTATGCTTATGAAGAAGGTTTCCTTAAAAAATATTTCATTTTTGGGTTACATGAAAATTATACTTCAAAAAGCGTACTGGATATTATTAAAAAATTAGAAGATCGCGTTCGCTTTAATACTTATGATAGTGTCAATATTCGTAAAGAAAAAGATTTTGATAATGAAATGGCTTTGGCTTTAGAATTTATAAAAACGGATTCTTTTGGTATTGAAATCGATCTGGATGCTATTCCTAACATCGCGAGTAGCGCCATGACCATCAGCGGATTTTCGATTGAGCAATTGCGCCAGTTTGTATCCTTTTTTGGTGAACATAGAAATGCCGCTTATTTGCATATTTGCGAAGGCGCGCCAGATTTAGACCAATCGCCAAACAATCATTTAATTGGAAAATTAATTGGCTATTTAATAACGGATTTCATCAAGGCAAACAATGAAAAAATATAATTTGCTTAAATCGTAACTCCCTAATAACATATCATTTACCAAATAAAACCCGATTAAAATAAACGATTGGCTGAATAAACCTATCTTTGCACAGAATTTTAGTGCTTAAAACTAAATTTCTTAATACATAAGATATGTTATTCGAAGATTTATCACTTTCAAAAAGTATACAAAAAGCCGTATTTGAAGAAGGCTACCTAAACCCTACACCTATTCAGGAAAAATCTATTCCGATCGTTTTGGCCGGAAGAGACCTTATTGGTTGCGCACAAACAGGAACAGGAAAAACGGCAGCATTTGCCATTCCAATTATACATCAATTACACAGAATTGTAGGTTCATCTAAAAAAGCCAAACAAATTCGTGCCCTTATCGTTACCCCAACACGTGAATTAGCGGTTCAGATTGGACAAAGTTTTGATACTTATGCTAAATATACCAATTTAACACAATTGACTATTTTTGGTGGAGTTTCTCAAAACCCGCAAGTTGATACCTTAAAAAAAGGTGTTGATATTTTGGTAGCGACTCCGGGAAGATTACTTGATTTGCAAAAACAAGGTTTTCTTGATCTGGATCATTTACATACTTTGGTTCTGGATGAAGCAGATCAGATGTTGGATATGGGTTTTATTAACGATGTAAAAAAGATCGTAAAATTAACGCCTAAAAACCGTCAGACTTTATTATTCTCAGCAACAATGCCAATTGCAATTCGTGAATTGGCTGAAATGTTTTTGCAGGATCCTGAAAAAGTAGAAGTTTCTCCGGTTTCATCAACTGCTGAAAATGTTGAGCAACGTGTATATTTTGTAGAGAAAACAGAAAAAAGAAACTTGCTTTATCACTTGATAAAAAACGAAGATTTATCAAATGTTTTGGTTTTTTCAAGAACTAAACACGGAGCTGATAATGTTGTTAAAGCGTTACGCAAAAAAGATATTCCTGCAGAAGCTATTCACGGAGATAAATCTCAAAACGCAAGACAACGCGTTTTAGATGCTTTTAAAAATAAAGAAGTTGGTGTTCTTGTAGCAACAGATATTGCTGCAAGAGGAATTGATATTGATCAATTACCTTTTGTTATTAATTTTGATTTACCAAATATTCCTGAAACTTATGTTCACCGAATTGGTAGAACGGGTCGTGCAGGAAATGGCGGAATTGCAATTTCATTTTGTAGTAAAGACGAACATCCGTATTGGAAAGATATTCAGAAATTGATAAAGGTTGATGTAAAAACAATTACAGATCATCCGTATCAATGGCATGCGGGCAGTCCGGAAGCAACGGCAGAAAAACCAAAAAATTCTAACCGAAGCGGTGGCGCTCATAAATCGAGAAAATCAAATGCTTCTAAGCAAAATAAAAAACGTTGGTATTAACCAACGTTTTTTGTTTCGTATATTAAGTAATTTATAATCTTAAATAATTTTACAGGCTCGAAAGGTTTTATAATAATATCATTCATTCCTGATGAAATGGCTTCATCTGTAATTTCATCTTTATCAAAAGCAGTTAAAGCCACAATAGGCGTTTTTATACCCAATTGACGGATTCTTTTCGTCGTTTCAAATCCATTCATTAAAGGCATATTAATATCCATTAAAATAAGGTCAAAATCTTCTTTCTCGAGTATTTGTATCGCTCCAAAACCATCATCGACCACTTTACAGATATAGTTGTTTTTTTCGATTATTTTTCTGGTAACTAATTGATTAATGACATTATCTTCTACAATTAAAATTTTATATACTTCAGTAGAAGTCAGATCAACCTGAATTTCATCAATAATTATTTTTGTTTTTGCCAGATCACATTCAAAAGGAATGGTAAATGAAAAACATGTTCCTTCGCCAATATTACTTTGCAAAAGTATATTTGTTCCAAACAGTCCTAATAATCTTTTTACAATACTTAAACCTAATCCTGTACCCTGATAATCTTCATCTTTTCGTCCGACCTGAACAAATTTTTCAAAAATTTTACTTTGGTCAACAGTTGCAATTCCAACACCATTATCTTTTACCTGAAATTCTAAGTAATGAAATTTCCCTTTAATATTATCAAGATTCACAATAATTTCGACTTGACCATTTTTGGTAAATTTCAACGCATTACTAACTAAATTCATAAGAATCTGAGCGAGTCTTAGTTTATCTCCAATTAAATATTCGGGAATATTCGGATCGATAAAAATGGTGATTACATTATTGTTCTTTTGTGATAAAAAGGAAAGTGAATTTTTTATCATTGAAATTTCATCAGAAATATTGAATGTTAAATTTTCAAGGACGACTTTATTTTCTTCTATTTTATTGATTTGTAAAATATCGTTTACCAAAGACAATAAATATCTGGCAGAAAACTTTAAGGAACTCAAATGTTGGCTATTTGATAATTCTTTGTGTTCTTCCAGTAGCATGTTAGTTATACCTACAACGCCGTACAAAGGCGTACGCAATTCGTGGCTTATAGTCGAGATAAACTGAGTTTTTAATAATGAGGCTTCCTCTGCGATTTCTTTCGCTTGTAGAAGCTCTAAATTGAGTTTTTTCTTAAATCTGATATTCTTTATCAAAGTAATAATTAACAAAAGCAGAATAAAGGAAATTATGATAAAGAGAATAACAATAATCCTGGATTTTTTTAAACTTTGGTATTGAGAAATTTTTTCGTTTTCAATTTTTTCAATTTGCCTTTTGTATTCATCTAATTCAAGATTAAAACCAGCATTACTTGCTTTTTTAAGCTTTTCGTCATTGTAGATTTGTTCTGTTATTTTATTATAAGCTTCGAGATGAATGTAGGCTTCTTTATGATCTCCAATTTTTGTCAGGAATTTTGAATATTCTAAATGTGCATAAGACAAATCCGGTTTTTCATCTTTTGACTCGTCATAAGAAACCGCTTTTAGAAAATATTCATTTGCCTTACCATTTTCATTTTTACTGGACCAATACATTCCGTTTAAAAAATTCAAAGCAATATCATTTGATTTTCCTTTTAAATCATTTTGATGTTTATTGATATATTCCAGATAAGGCAATCCTTCACTATAGTTTCCAATCTTAAAATACGACCAAACTATATTCAGGTTTGTTATGGCAACTTCTTTGAGGTATTTTTCCTGTTTGCCAAATTTTAAGGATTCTTTATAATAAGCAATTCCTTTACTGTACATTTTTTTTTCAAAAAAATATAAGTTGCCTAAATTACTTGTTATCATCATTCTTAAACTAACAACATTCGATCGTTCTGCGTAGAATAATGCTTTCCTGTAAAAAAAAACGGCCTTATCAATTTCGCCTAAATCATGAAAGTTGATCCCGATTATATTGTAGTTTCGGGAAATCAAGGTGTCATTTTTTATATCAAATGCATATTGAAGGGCAATTCCGGATTTCTCTAAGGATTTTTCGTAATTAGTTTCATCTAAATAATCACAGGCTTGTTTGGTTAAGGCTTCAATTTTTACAACTGTTACATTATTGGTCTGGGCTGTCAGCTCAGGACAAAATATATTTAGAAAAATAAAAATTAAAAAACAAAATCTATTACAGGGCATAATTTGGAGTATGTTTATTCAAATATACATCTTTATAATACAAAACAATATGCAAGAGTATAATGTAAGCATTGAATAATCTATATTTTAATCATTTTTAATTTTAAACAACTGTCTGTTCTACAAGAAATTCTGAACTAATTTTAAGATAATAACCTCTACAGTGCACTCACTTCTAATTTCAAAAAAACAAGCAAAGGTAAACTTTAAACATTTTCAAAAAACAACATATTTGTAAGATACAAACACTTTTTTAACAAAATAATTAAAATTTCATGAAAATGAAAGAAAATAAAATTTAACTTTAACAAAATTAAAGAGACACAAGCCCCAAGTGTTTTTAAAAGATTGGAGCATTAAAAAACCAAAAACCATGTTAGAAAACTTTTTAAAATTTGAAGAAGCAGAAAAATTGACTAA
The DNA here is from genome assembly GCF_009707955.1 of Flavobacterium sp. LC2016-13. Classification (GTDB taxonomy): domain Bacteria; phylum Bacteroidota; class Bacteroidia; order Flavobacteriales; family Flavobacteriaceae; genus Flavobacterium. Next base: position 120,118 of record NZ_WMDQ01000008.1, read on the forward strand.
GGCACAGCAAAAAACTATTAGTGGTGGTGATACAAATGCTCCACCTCCAGAAGATGACAGAAAAGGAAAAGTTGCATAGTTTAATTTATAAGGTTGTTTTTAAGTTCAATTTAAACTCTAAAAAAACCTGAACAATACATAACTAAAAAGCCGTAATGAATATCATTACGGCTTTTTTTATAAAGTTTTTTTCTTTAAATATTATTTTTCAGCAACAATATCTGATGCTTCTTTATCATTTTCCCACTGTCCAACTACAGAAGTTGCCAAAGCGTTTCCTAATACATTGGTTGCGCTTCTAAACATATCGCAAAAATGATCAATTGGTAAAATCAATGCAATTCCTTCGATTGGAATTTTAAACATACCGCAAGTAGCTGCAACGATAACCAGACTTGCTCTTGGTACACCCGCAATACCTTTACTGGTTAACATTAAAACCAAAAGCATTGCCATTTGTGTTCCCAAATCTAAATGCACGCCGTAAAACTGAGCGATAAAGATACTGGCAAAAGTCATATACATCATACTTCCGTCAAGGTTAAACGAATACCCAAGCGGCAGCATAAAGGCTACAATTTTGTCTTTAACACCAAAATCTTCTAATTCTTCTGTTAGTTTAGGAAAAACTGCTTCACTGCTTGTTGTCCCGAAAGCAATAGCTAATGGCCCAATAATACGTTTCAATAATTCGGTCATTCTTCCTTTTAAGAAAATATAACCTACTGCAATCAAAACAACCCATAAAGTACTGATTCCGACTAAAAATGATCCGAAAAATTTAAAATAGGTAATTATTAATTCTTCTGCATCTCTTATCGCAAATACTCCTGCAATCGCCCCAAAAACTCCAATTGGAGCAAAGTTCATTACGTAATTTACCATTTTCAGAATAATATGCGAAGCTTTATCAAACGCATTTATAACCGGTTTTACCGTACTTCCTAATGAAGCTGCTGCTAATCCAAAAAAGATAGAAAATATTACAATCTGTAAAATTTCATTGGTTGCCATTGCTTCAAAAATACTTTTAGGAACAATATGCTCAACAAAATTCTCAACAGATAATATTTTAGTTTTAGCCGTAACCTCAGAAGCCGTGTTCATATCAACATGCTCTAATTTCAAACCTACTCCCGGCTCTAAGATATTTACATAAAACATCCCTATTAATAAGGATATAAAAGAAGCAGTAAAAAACCATCCAAGTGCTTTTCCTCCAATTCTTCCAACTGTTTTTATATCTCCTAATTTTGCAATTCCTACTACTAAAGTGGTAAAAACAAGAGGAGCAATAATCATTTGCACTAATCGAATAAAAATAGTCGCAAGCATTTTTATTTTATTACTAAATGATACTGCGGCTTCCTGTGAAATTGAATTATGAATAATAATTCCCAGAACTGCTCCAAGCACCATTGCAATTATAATTTGCCCTGTTAATCCTGAAAGAAATGATTTTTTTTTGGTTTCTGTAACTTCTTGCATTAATTTATTTGTTTTAGATTAAAATATTAAGACCCTCACTGTCTTAACTTTTATTAATATGTTTTGTTGATTAAGTAAAAATCTGCCAAAACAATCGCGGCCATTGCTTCTACAATTGGCACTGCGCGAGGTACTACACATGGGTCATGGCGTCCTTTTCCAGTCATTGGTGTAATATTTCCTTTATTATCCAATGAATCCTGAGTTTGCATAATGGTTGCAACAGGTTTAAAAGCTACTCTGAAATAGATATCCATTCCGTTGCTGATTCCACCCTGAATTCCACCTGAAAGATTTGTTTTTGTAGTTCCGTCAGGATTGTATAAATCGTTGTGTTCGCTTCCTTTCATTTCAGATCCTGAAAAACCGCTACCGTATTCAAACCCTTTTACAGCGTTAATAGAAAGCATTGCTTTTCCTAATTCAGCATGTAATTTATCAAATACAGGTTCTCCTAAACCAACCGGAACATTTTGAATAACACATGAAACAACTCCACCAACAGTATCTCCCTGTTTGCGGATGTCACGAATATATTCTTCCATAATTGCTGCTGATTTTTCATCAGGGCAACGAACAGGATTACTTTCTATTTTAGAAAAATCCAAATCCTGATATGGTGTATCTAAATGTATTGGACCAACAGATGAAACGTATGCGTTAATTTTAATTTCTGGCAACATTTGCTTTGCAATTGCACCGGCAACTACTCTGCTTGCTGTTTCACGTGCAGAACTTCTTCCGCCTCCGCGATAATCACGAAAACCATATTTTTGATCGTACACATAATCAGCGTGGCTTGGTCTGTAATTGTCTTTTATATGAGAATAATCATCTGATTTTTGATTGGTATTCGGAATAATAAAACCTATTGGAGTTCCTGTGGTTTTTCCTTCAAATATTCCTGATAAAAACTGAACTGCATCTGGTTCTTTACGTTGGGTTACAATTGCTGATTGTCCTGGTTTTCTCCTTGACATTTCAAATTCAATTGCGTCTAAATCAAGTTGAATTCCTGATGGACAACCGTCTATGATTCCGCCTAAAGCTTCTCCATGCGATTCTCCAAATGTAGTAACTTTATATAGTGTGCCGTAGCTATTTCCTGCCATTATAATTTGTTTTGAGCAAATGTAAGTTTTATGAATTAAATTAAAAAATTTAAAATTGGTATTATTAAGCAAACATTCAACTGTTTAAAATCATAATTTATTAAAATTGCAATCGAATTGGTAACCTTTTGATAAAATAAAACCAAGCCAAATTTCTTTTATTTGTTAAACTTCAAAATAAGAAAAATTGAAAAAAAGAAACGTCGAATTGGTCATTATTTCAGATGTCCATTTAGGTACTTACGGCAGCCACGCTAAAGAGCTAAACAATTATCTATCAAGTATAAAACCAAAAACATTAGTCTTAAATGGTGATATTATTGATGCCTGGCAATTTAGAAAATCATACTTTCCAAAAGCGCACTTAAGAGTTATTCAAAAAATTATCGGAATGGCTTCTAAGGGAACAAAAGTCTATTATATTACCGGAAATCATGACGAAATCCTGAGAAAATTCAGCGATATGAATATGGGGAATTTTGCTTTGGTCGATAAATTACTTTTAGAATTAGACGGTAAAAAAGCCTGGATTTTTCACGGAGACGTTTTTGATGCTTCTGTACAACATTCAAAATGGATTGCAAAATTGGGCGGTTTAGGATATGATTATCTAATTCTTATGAACCGTTTTATTAATTGGATTTTATCTAAACTTGGCAGAGAACCTTACTCTTTCTCTAAAAAAATAAAAGCGAGCGTAAAAAAAGCAGTCAAATTTATCTCAGATTTTGAAACTACTGCTACAGACTTGGCAATAGAAAAAAATTACGATTATGTAATTTGCGGACATATTCATGAGCCCAAAATTATCACTAAAGAAAACAAATACGGATCTACTTTATATCTAAACTCTGGAGACTGGATTGAAAATTTAACGGCTTTAGAATACCATAAAAAACGTTGGAAATTGTTCTCCTATTCTCAAACAAACTTTACTGATGAAGAGAATCTTTTTGAAATGGAAGATATCCTCACTAATCATTTAATCACTTCAATAATCAAACAAAAGTAAATTTCATAAAGTATTAAATATGCGTGTTTTATAGTCAAATCTATTTTTAAACACGCTGTAGAATGGTTTTAAATGTGAATTATATAACAATTTAAAATAATTTTATACGTTTTCACTTTTACAGTAATTGTAAGTTTGAAAAAAATTAATACCATGTTTATGAAAAAGATTATTTTATCTGCGCTTATGCTAATTGGTTTAGCGTTTACGGCTCAATCACAAGAAATTGCAAAAAATGCATTAGGATTAAGATTAGGAGATAACAACGGATTTGGAGGTGAAGTTTCGTACCAAAGAGGTTTATCAAAAAATAACAGACTTGAATTCGATTTAGGATGGAGAAACAGTAATGATGTCGATGCTATTAAAGCAGTTGGACTTTATCAATGGGTTTGGAACATTGATGGAGGGCTTAACTGGTACGCTGGTGTAGGTGCTGGTTTAGCTGCGTGGGATGATAATCATTATTACAATAACAACAACAATTATGACCATAATGGTGTTTATGTTTTTGCAGCCGGTGATATTGGTATCGAATATGGTTTTGATAATGTGCCAATTCTATTATCATTAGATGCAAGACCAGAAATTGGTTCAGGATATTATAACGATGACAACTTTGGATTTGACGTAGGTTTGGGAGTAAAATTCAAATTCTAAATATCAAGTAAAAAAAATTGTAAAAAAAAGAAACCTGTCGCTATAACGACAGGTTTTTTTTATTCTTTATGTCAGGCTGAGCGAAGTCGAAGCACTAAACTAAACGTAAAGCTTCGACTTCGCTCAGCCTGACATTTAATCCTAACACTCTTTACTTGATAATAATTTCTTTTTTCGAATGTACTTTTACAACCGTATAAGGATAAGTGATTACCTGCATTACCATTGCATCTTTTGCAGGGCTATTTTCTTTTACCGTAATAATGATATTTTTATCCGTTTCTTCTACTTTTTCAACACCAATAGAATATCCGCCAGTGTTTTTTTCTCCCATATTCAGGATAACATAATTCGAATTGCTTATATCAGCCTGCTTCATTTTGTCTGCCAAAAGCGGATCTGTTTCAAGCATTTTGATTTCATTAGGTTCTGTCAAAATCTCAAAAAATTTAATATTTCCGCCACCGTCAGACTGCTCTGTTAGAATTTCATACAATGCTTTTGGGTCTGATGTTTTTTTCGCTCCACAAGAAACCAGAACAAAAATTATTAATACCGAAATTACTTTTTTCATCTGCGTTTATTTAAAATTAATGTTTCTCATATTTATAATCATCTATCGCTCTCTGATACAAAGCTTCATATTTAGGTAATATGTTTAAAATGTCAAATTTCTTCGCAACTTCTAATGCGTTTGCTTTAAACTGATTTAAAACATCATCATTTTCCAGAATTTTTATTGCATTTGCTGCCATTTCTTCCACATTCCCAACATTACTCAAATATCCTGAATAACCATCAAAATTAACTTCCGGTAAACCACCAGAATTACTTGAAATTACAGGAACTCCGCAAGCCATTGCTTCTAAAGCGGCCAAACCAAAACTTTCTGTTTCTGAAGGAAGTAAAAACAAATCTGTTAAAAGTAAAATTTTATCAATTTCATTACTGTTTCCAAAGAAAATTACCTTGTCATGAATTCCTAATTCCTGGCATAAAATCTCTGCTTTTTCTTTTTCAGGGCCATCACCAACCATCATCAGTTTAGCTGGCATTACTTTCTGGATATTATAGAAAATTTTAATAATATCCGGAATGCGTTTTACCTTTCTAAAGTTACTGATATGGGTAATAATGCGCTCATTTTCCTTTGCCATAACATAACGATGGCAAGGCTGCATCGGATCTTTCTTTACTTTATCCAATTCGATAAAATTCGGAATCACTTTAATTTTATTCTTGATTTTGAATAATTTCAAAGTATCATCTTTCAAACTCTGCGAAACAGATGTTACATAATCAGATTTATTGATACTAAAAGTCACCGCAGGTTTATAGAACGGATGATTTCCTACCAGAGTAATATCAGTTCCGTGAAGCGTCGTAATCATCGGAAGATTAATTCCTTCATTCTTCAACATTTGCTTCGCCATATAACCCGCATAAGCGTGTGGAATAGCATAATGTACGTGTAAAACTTCAATCTTATATAATTTTACCATATCGACCAATTTGCTTGACAAAGCCAACTCATACGGCTGATAATGAAAAAGAGGATATTCAGGAACGTTTACTTCGTGATAATGAACATTAGGATTTAAAAGTGCCAACCTAACCGGCTGACTATAAGTAATAAAATGGATTTCGTGTCCGCGTCTGGCTAATTCAAGACCTAGCTCTGTGGCTACTACCCCACTACCACCAAAAGTCGGATAACAAACTATTGCTATTTTCATGTATTAAATTTAATACTACGAAAGTACTCAAAATTCACGTTTAATTAAGTATTTCAATTGTTAGATTTTTGTGAATCTTAGATTTGTCAGATTATTAGAATGTTAGATCTTAAGAGTTTTAAAATCTGATTATATCTGTAATATTAATCGAGTTAAAGCAATTACTACTCCTAATTCATAACTTATAATTGATGATTTTTATCAGGAGCAGAAGTAATAATTTTCAGAAGAACCACTTGTCCCGCTGTCCGCTATATCTTTTATGGCCATCCCGAAGCTTCGGGAGCCATAAAAGGATATCGCTCCCATCGGGGCTAGATTAGAGGTTTTTGTTTTTATAAGAACTTTTTTTAACCCGACAGGTTTTGACGTAATTCGATCTTTGTCAAAGTTTTAAACTTTGACAAAGATATTCAGACATCTGTAAAGGATTACTTTTTTTCAATTTTCACCATTCCATATCTTGTTGCAAGAAAGATATTCCCTTTTGAATCCTGATCAATATCCTCAATATAAGAAGTTGGAATATTAGAATTTGAGTTATTGTAGTTTTCCCAAACATTATTAATTGGATCAAACCTAATCAAACCACAACTTGAACTAGTAATCCATAATATATTCTCCTTATTATCATACAACATATTACTTGTATGATTAGCCGGAATACCCGAATTTTCGGTAGTATATTTTGTCCATACTCCATTAATAGACAAAACCCCAATTCCTTCATCTGAATTCATTTCTGTTCCTTTATCATTTTTATAAAGTCCAAAATATAAATTGCCTTTAGCATCTTCGGTCATACTTGTAATGCATCTTCCTTTTAATATAGATTTCGTTTTCTCAAACTCTGTAACCTTACCATTTTCATCGATCAGTAAACTTCCTTTAAAAGTTCCAATCCATAATCTATTCTTAGAATCTTTTTTAGCATAATAAACTTCATTCACAGGAAGTTCAGGCAGATTTTTTTGATTGAGAATCTTCCAATTTCCATCTTTTAAAATCATTAAACCTTCATCCGCACAAAAGAATACTTCTCCCGATTTTGGATTATTGATAATATGATAACATCCATCAATTCCAATTTCAGCAGGTAAATGATATTTCCATTTACCATCTTTAAAACTTAATATTCCTTTAGTTGTTGAAACCCAATAGGTATTTTCGTTATCAACTGCCATATCAAAATAAGCAAAATACTTACCAACAGGAATTATATCTTGTTCTGAGTTTTTAAATTTAACTCCATCATAAAAAAAAAGTTCCTCGTTAACTTCATACCATACATTGTCATTTTTATTAATAGCTAAATGATCACTTGATCCCGTAGATAAATTAGAATTTGATTTATTCCAAAATTTAATATTATAATTTTTAAGATTATCGTTTTTATAAACATAACTCGTATTATAAATTTCCGGTTTTTGAGGAGCGTCGAATGATTTTTTAAAAGATTTGAGATCAACTCTTTCAATTCTGCCAGTTATTTTTCCATCTTTAATAACAAAAACTAAAGTAATCGAAACCTTCTCTTCTTTTTTATCATTTGAAATTGCAGGAATCCAATCATCAAAATCATTTAATTCTTTTACAATTTTCGACGTAATAAAACTATTCGAAGTATCATTATGACTTAAGACACACCCATTGCCTTTAGAATCAACTAGAACTTGAAATTTAACAGCTCCGCTAATTTTATTCAAATTCAAAGATTCATTCAAACGTGATTCTAATTTGCTGAATTTCTCTTCGTTATAAGCCGCTTTTATATCTCCGCAATCGAGACAAAATCTATCTGTTTTACAATTTTCTAATTTAACAGGGAAAATGTTCTGAGCGCTTAGCTTGAAGAAAAAACAAATTATAAATAAGGTTAAAAATTTTATTTTCATTTATATTTTATATTGAGAAGCTTATGTTTTTTTTTCAAAAACCAAACAATCTAGTTTATTGAAATTCACAAAAAAAGGCACAAAATGATTATTTCATGCCTTGATTAATATTTTTTAAATTCTTCTTAGAAAAATCTGCTATGCCAGCTATCGGCTGCAGGAACTTCCCAAGATTCGTTGTATTCTTCGATATTGTTTACAAGGTTATTAAAAACAATTGTGTTTTCAGAAACCGATTTATCTTTCACCATTTTCTTGAAATCAATTAATGGTTTGTGTGCGATATGTTCACCAAGTTTAAAAGTTACGTTCATTTTATCTAACAAATCAACGTTGTATTTTTTCTCTAAACTTTGAATAAATTCTACCGAACTATCAATAGAACATCCTGTAGCAGCTTGTACATCCTGATTTACAGCCAAAATAATGAATCGGTTGTATTTTAGTTGGTACGAAGCTTCTAAACTTGTTCCATGCGCTGCCCATTCTTCTACAAAAGCTTTCAGGTCAGTTTCTATTTCAGAAAATTCTTCCTCAGAAAATTTTCTGTTTGATTGATAAATCCAGATTCTGGATTCACCAGGTAAATCTTCAAAAGGTATATACATTTTAATTTTTGTTTATTTTGTTTCAGGTTTCAGGTTTCAATCAAAACCTTTGAACCTTTGTTGCTTTGTTCCTTTGCACCTCAGATCAAAGATCTTGCGCATTAGCAATTAACTCAGCAATATCCATTACTTTAACTTGCCCTTCTTTTTCTTTGTTTTTAATACCATCCGTTAACATCGTATTACAAAACGGACAACCCGCTGCAATAATATCCGGTTGTACTTCTAAAGCATCTTCTGTACGCAATACGTTTACTTCCTTGTTTCCTGGTTCTGCATCTTTAAACATTTGTGCTCCACCTGCTCCGCAACATAAACCGTTTGCTTTTGAGCGCTTCATTTCGACTAATTCAACATCAAGTCTTTCAATTAAATCTCTTGGTGCTTCATAAACTTTATTTGCTCTTCCTAAATAACAAGGATCGTGAAAAGTAATTTTTTTACCTTTAAACTGACCACCTTCTACTGTTAATCTTCCGTCATCCATTAATGATTTTAAAAATTCAGTATGATGAATTACATCATATTGACCTCCTAATTCAGGATATTCATTTTTTAAAGTATTAAAACAATGCGGACAAGCAGTGACTATTTTTTTTGCTTCATAAGCATTCAAAACCTCGATATTCATCATGGCCTGCATTTGAAACAAAAATTCATTTCCAGCTCTTTTTGCCGGATCTCCGGTACAACTTTCTTCAGTACCAAGTACTGCGAAAGAAACATCTGTACGATTTAAAATACGTACAAATGCTTTTGTAATTTTCTTTGCTCTATCATCAAAACTTCCTGCGCAACCTACCCAAAACAAAACTTCTGGTTGTTTTCCTTCGGCCAGCATTTCTGCCATTGTTGGTACTACTAAACTTTCTGACATCTTCTTATTTTGTTAAATCGGTTAATCGTTTATTTGGTTAATCGCTCTCTCTGACATAACCTTACTAAAAACCTTAATATTTTATTATCGCTTAAACGGTTAATAACCCCTTAAACCATTTTAATTCTCGTTTTTCCAATTCAGTCTGTCCTGTTGGCTGTATTGCCAAGGTGCTCCATTATTTTCAATATTAGTCATCATCGCGTTCAATGACATTGGAGCAGCACTTTGTTCCATAACTAAATAACGGCGCATATCCATAATAATAGACAATGGACTGATATTTACCGGACATTCTTCTACACAAGCATTACATGAGGTACAAGCCCACAATTCTTCTGGTGTAATATAATCGTTTAATAAAGTTTTATTATCCGGAACAAAAACACCTTTATTGGCATCAATATTTTTTCCTACTTCTTGTAAACGATCTCTCGTATCCATCATAATTTTACGTGGAGACAATTTTTTACCGGTTTGATTTGCCGGACATGATGATGTACAACGACCACATTCGGTACAAGTATAAGCGTTTAACAACTGAACCCAGTTTAAATCCTGAACATCACTTGCGCCAAATTTACTTGGAGCAGCATTTTCATCAACTGGTGCAGCAGCAAACGGATCTGCATTTGGATCCATCATTAATTTAACTTCTTTTGTAACCGATTCCAGATTATCAAACTGACCTTCCGGTTTTAGGTTTGCAAAATAAGTATTCGGGAAAGCTAAAAGAATATGCAAGTGTTTTGAGAAGTACAAATAGTTCATAAAAACTAAAATACCCACAATATGTAACCACCAAAAAACTTCGAATAATAACGAAACTAATTCATTTGACATTCCGTTGAAGATTGGCGCAATAAACTGACTTATTGGAAAACTTCCGGCTCTGTGAAAATGAGAAAATCCTCCCGGAACATTTTGCAAATGGAAGTCAGAAGCATCCATTAACAAAAACAAAAGCATCAAAACTGTTTCGAAGTACAAGATGTAATTCGCATCACTTTTAGGAAAACCATTTAAATCCGGATTTATAAAACGTTTCAATTTGATAACGTTTCTTCTAATCCAGAAAACGGTAACTGCAAAAATGACAAGTATTGCCAATATTTCAAACGAAGCAATCAAAACGTCATAAACTACACCTAAATAAGGAGCAAAAATTCTATGCGTTCCAAATAATCCGTCAATAATAATTTCGAGTAACTCGATATTAATAATTATAAAACCTACGTATACAAAAATATGAAGTATTCCGGCTACAGGGCGTCTCACCATTTTTGATTGCCCAAGAGCAATCAATGCCATGTTTTTCCAACGTGCTTTAGAATTATCTTTTCGGTTTACATCTACTCCTAAATTGATGTTTCGGATGATCTTTTTTACGCTCGTTGCAAAAAAACCGAAACCTACTATTAGAAGTATAGCGAATAAAATATTATCTAAATAACTCATTCTAATTATTTTTTAGTAGTTGTATTTGCGTTTTCTGTTGGTGCTACATAAGGTTTGTTTTTCTTTCCAAAAAGAGAAACATTTACATAACGTGTTGGGTATAAACGTACATCTTGTAATAACAATTCTAATTCTTTTGAAGTTTTAGCTAAGTTATTATACAAGGCGTCATCATTTAATAATTTACCAGCAGTTCCTTTTCCTGAGTTTAAATTACTCATTATACCGTCTACTTTTGCTAATGTCTGGTTCAGGTTTCTAACTGTTTTACCTAAATCAGCTTTGTTTAAAGAATCAGATATTTTATTGAAGTTATTTGACATTTTATTAAAATTAGTCACTACTCCATTTATCTGACCTTTATTTGTATCTAAAATAGAATTCAGAGTTCCAGATGCTCTATGAAATTGCTCCATAGTCTGACTTAATTCTGCCAATGACTTCTTGATATCTTCTTGTCCTTTTCTGTCCAGAACATTGTTTAATCCTGTTACAAGAGTATTAATATTAGCAAGCATTAAATCTAATTTTTGCTGAATTGGCTCGATTTTACCTCCTAAGGATTCTGTTAAACCTAATTCAATATTCCCTTGTAGCGCTTGACCGTCTACAACTGGCTCTTTATCCTTAAGGTTAGGAACAATTTTAATTTGTTTTCCACCAATTAAACTTGGTGAATATAAATATGCTTCACTGGTTTTAGAAATTGGAAAATCGGTTTTTAGTTGTAGTTCTACTAATAATCTTCCTGTATTTTCATTGATCGTGATTTTAGTCACTTTACCAATCGCAAGTCCGTTTAAAGTTACTGGCGCTGATTGTGGCAAATCTTCCACATTATCATATTCAACATATAATGTCTGGTAATTTGTAAAAAGGTCTCTGCCTTTTAGAAAACTATATCCCCAAATAAATAATAAAATTGACGCGATGACTAATATAGCCGTTTTGATTTCTCTTGTTAGTTTCAAAATTCTAAGTGTTTCTACAAAATTAATATAAATATTCGAACTTGTTACTTTTATTTAATTGCGTCCTGAATATTGATTTTTTCTCCGTCTTTATAAGCTATCAGGAAAGCAGCTCCATATCCTTTATTTTTAGCTTCTTGCAAATATTTTTTTGCATCATCATAATCCGAAGTTTCCTGATAAAAATATTTATATATATTATTTTCAAATAACATTGTTACATTTTTAAGGCCTTTGAAGTTTTTAGGTTCTAATGTTGTTTTTTTAATACTTGCAATAAGCTGCACTTTAAAGAAGGTACCTTTTGGAGCATTTTTTATTATTGTAGGTGTTTCTGTAACTTTAGGTTTTGCAGTCGAAGTATCTTTTACCGGTCTTGTATCTACCTCTATATTTCCATTACCAAAATACTCTCTTTTATAACTTATGATTGCTTCGGCAATGGCTTTGGCAATATCGTCCTGCCCTTTTTCAGAATTTAAAATATTTCCTTCTGTTGGGTTTGAAACGAAACCTGTTTCTACTAAAACTCTTGGCATAAATGCTTTATGAAGTACCATAAATGGTGCTTGTTTAACGCCACCCTGACGAAGTTTTTTTCCAAGCTTGTCAAAATTAGCTTCGATTTTATCCGCAAGTGATATACTGTTGTCCATATATTCTTCCTGCATCAAAGTCATTCCTACCAATGATTCTGGAGAATTTGGGTCGTAACCTTCATATTTACGTTTATAATCTTTTTCTAAAGTAATAACCGAGTTCTCTTTTTTAGCGGCTTCAAGATTCGATGCTACTTTACTTAAACCCATAACATAGGTTTCAGTTCCGTCTGCAGCCGTATTTTTATTTGCATTACAGTGTATGGAGACAAAAATATTCGAATTTGCCCTGTTCGCAATGTTAGCTCTTTCGACAAGATCTATGAAAACATCTGTTTTACGAGTATAAATAACATCTATATTAGGACTAGCTTCTAATATTTTTCCAACTTTTAACACAATTGCCAAGGCAATATTTTTTTCTATTCTTCCACTATAAACCGCACCAAAGTCATGATCGCCATGTCCGGCGTCGAGAGTTACTTTAAAGACATTTGATTGACTGTAAGCACAAAAAGTAGTTATTGTTAGAAAAAAACTAAAGATTAGTCTAGTTTTGTTAATTATATTCATAAATCTAAAAGTTAATTTTAATAAAATGCAACTGCTATAATTTTTATAATTGATTATTTTTGCCAAAAAATTATATGTAAGTTTGACATGTCAAAAAACAAGCCATACTTTTACAAAAATAGCATTTAAACCTTTGCATACAAACTTATTTAATATCGTTTTAATATCATTTTTCCTAACACTAGGATGTGGTAAATTATATTCGCAAGAGATAAAAAACAAAAACAAGCCCTTACCAGCTGTAAAACAAACAGATAAACCAACAAAAAGTACAAATGATACTATAAAATTGGATACTGTCAGGCCAAAAAAGACTTTTCTTGACGGAAAAGTAAAATATATCGCGAAGGATTATGCCAAAATAGATCAGAAAAAGAAAACCATCACGCTTTATAATGAAGCTGAATTATACTATAAAGATGTTGAGTTAAAGTCAGGTATTATTGTACTTGATTACGATAAAGATGAAGTCTATGCCGGTAGAATAAAAGATTCTGCGGGAGTTTTGACGCAATATCCTAACTTTAAACAAGGATCAAGCGAAGTTCAGCCCGACTCTATCCGTTTTAACTTTAAGACAAAAAAGGCTTTAATTTTTAATTCAAGAACTGAACAAGGCGAATTTAAGATCAAAGCAGCGGTAACCAAAAAAGAAAACGATTCTGTTTACTTTTTAAAAGGTGCTCGTTTTACCACTGCAAAAGATATTGATAATCCTGAATACTATTTCCGAACGAACAAGGTAAAATTTGTACCGAACAAAAAAGTAGTTGTTGGTGTTACCCAAATGGTAATCGCTGATGTACCTACTCCTCTGGCATTACCTTTTGCTTTTTTCCCCATGACTAAGGAAAAAAGTGTTTCGGGAATTATTATACCAAGTTATAATGACTCTAATACCCGTGGATTTTCATTGCAAAACTTAGGGTATTATTTTGCCTTAACGGATAATTACGACCTGACGGTTTTAGCTGATTATTATACAAATGGTAGTTATGCCATGCGATTTGAATCTGCTTATGCTACAAGATATAAATACAGAGGTAATATTAATGTTCGTTTTGAGAATTTAATAAACAGCGAAAGAGGTTATCCTGATTACTCTAAACAGAATATCTACAACATTCAGTGGTCGCACTCTAAAGACACTAAATCGAATCCAAATTCAACATTTTCTGCTTCTGTGAATATGGGTAGTAGTAAATATTTTAAGCAGTCTATCAATCAGGCCAATGTTGGATCTAATTTGAACAATACTTTAAGTTCTTCTATTTCATATAATAAAACATTCAATACGATTCCGCAAGCGAGAATATCGTTGACAGCAACGCATTCGCAAAATACCCAAACAGAACAAATCAACATGACTTTGCCTACATTGCAGGCAAGTATAGATCGTGTTTATCCGTTTGTTGGCAAGGATGGCGTAAAAAAAGGTTTCATCAAAAACATCAACTTACAATATAATTTAAGCGGTAAAAACAACATTGTAACTACCGACTCATTATTCTTTAAACCTCAAATGTTTAGAGATGCACAAATAGGAATGCAACACTCTATTCCAATTAGTACCAACTTTAAAATATTTAAATATTTTAGTGCAGGAGCTTCTACTAATTACCAGGAAACATGGGTAACCAAAACAATTCAAAAAGAATATAATACCGATTTAAGCAAAGTAGAAACTTCAACTATAAATGGTTTTGATGCTTTTAGAACATATAATTTCAGCACAAATTTAGGAACTACTATTTATGGTACTTTTAATTTTGGAGATGATAAAAAAATTCAATCGATTCGTCACGTTATGCGACCTACAGTTACGTACGCATACACGCCAAGTTTTGAAAAATACTACAATACTTATGCTGTTGATGCTTCGGGAACAATAACAACTGAATACACGCGATTTGAAGGTGGTGTTTACGGTGCTCCGAGTAAAGACAATTCTAATATTGTTGCATTTGCTTTAAGCAACACTTTTGAAGCTAAAGTAAGAGACAGCGACAGTACAAAAACAGAACCTAAAAAAATAATGCTGCTGAACAATTTAAACTTCAGTACGAGTTATAATTTTAATGCTAACGGAAAAGAAACTTTAGCCTGGCAACCTGTACTTGTAAGCGGTGGAACTCAATTTTTTGACAATAAAATGAATGTCAATTTTGGAGCTACTTTAGATCCTTATGCAATTGACAATTCAGGAAAAAGACTGAATACTTATAATATTGATAATGGCGGAAGTTTGTTTAGAATGACAAGTGCCAATTTAACTTTAAACTACTCTTTTTCTAATAAAGACAAAGGCGGAAAAGAGGAGAATAAACAAAGTGAACGGAATGGTGGACGTAAAGATGATTTATTTGGTACCAATACCGATTTAAATGATCCACGAAACAGTCAGTTCGCGAATGACAAAGATGATAAGGATGATGTTATTACTGAATTCTTTAATTCAAAAATACCTTGGGATATGACATTGGCGTATTCGTTGACGTATACTAATGTAAATCGGGAAAGTAAAATTAGCGGAAACTCAATCATGATTTCTGCCAATATGGATATAACTCCAAAATGGAAAGGCGGAGTTTCTACAGGTTATGATTTTGTACAAAAAGGGGTTACTTTTACCCAGTTCCGTTTCGAAAGAGATTTATTAAGCTGGAGAATGGCATTTAACTGGAGTCCACTTGGTGTTAATTCTAACTGGAATTTCTTTATCGGAATTAAATCAGGTGTTCTTAGTGACATTAAATGGAACAAACGAAGCACTTCTAATCGATAATAAAATCGTATTTTTAGCTATACAAATCTTTTTGATCATTAAATTCTTAATGATTGAATAAGTCTATTTTTGCATTTAACAATCTATTACTATGAAAAAAATAATTTTTACAGAAAAAGCACCAGCTCCAATCGGGCCTTATAATCAGGCGGTATTATCAGGAAATACACTTTATGCTTCTGGACAGATTGCAATAAATCCGGCATCCGGAGAACTTGTTACAGAAAATATCAATGACGAAACGCATCAGGTAATGCAAAATATTGCTGCTATTTTAGAAGCAGCCGATATGACTTTTGAAAATGTCGTTAAAGCAACTATATTCATTATGGATATGAATAATTTTGGTGCAATAAATACGGTTTACGGATCTTATTTTAACGAAAAAACCGCTCCAGCTCGTGAAACGGTTCAAGTGGCATGTTTGCCAAAAAATGTAAATGTTGAAATATCTATAATTGCTGTGCAATAGCATCTAATAATAATTGTGCCGTTGCTTCGTTTGTTGCCAGCGGCACATTATGCACATCGCAAACCCGAATCAACATATTGATATCAGCTTCGTGAGGATGACTTGATAATGGATCTTTAAAAAAGATGACCATTTTTGTAATTCCTTCTGCCACTCTGCCAGCAATTTGCGCATCTCCGCCTAAAGGTCCGGAAAGCATTCTTAGGGTTTTAAAACCCGCTGCTTCAGCTTTTCCTCCAGTTGTTCCTGTACCAATAAGGCTTATTTTTTCATGATGTAAAACTTCAGTATTTTTAATCAAAAAATCAATTAAATCTGCTTTTTTACCATCATGCGCAATAATAGCAATCTCCATAAAACCAGAACTATTGATTAGCAACATGGTACGCAATTAATCCGTCGATTGGTCTTCTTAACACATTACCTAATTGAAGCTCGTATTTATCAAAAGTTTCTTTTAATTCATCTTTTAAATAAAAAGCAATAGAACCAACAAAGTGTACCGGAACTTCTTTACAATTATCGAATTGTTTGATATAGTTTTTAACGAACGATTTCATTCCTTTGAAAATGATTTTTCTACAAAATTCTGAATCTTTATGTTTGATTAAGAATTTAGCAAATGTCGCTAAATAAGCATTTGGATTTGGTTCTTTATATAATTTGTTTTTGATAAAATCAGCATCTAAATTATATTCTTTTTCAAATTCAACTGCCAGTTCTTTAGGCATTTTATTGAAATAATACTTTCTGATTAATTCTTTTCCAAAAACATTTCCACTGCAATCATCCATAGCAATATAGCCTAATGACTGTACTTTTTGATGCAATAGTTTTCCATCAAAATAACTACAGTTAGAACCTGTTCCTAAAATACTTACGATTGCTTCTTCTCCTTTTGGAGTTGTTGCATAAACCGCAGCATAGGTATCTTCATGAACTTCAACAATAGCATTGTTAAAATATTCCTGAAATATTTGAGAAAGTGCAGTTTGCATTCTCTCTGTCCCACAACCTGCTCCGTAAAAGAACAAATGAGTAGCATTTTTTTTATTTTGTAGAATATCAAAACGATCGTTTAATCTTGAAACAATTTCAGGACCGTCAAGAATTTCAGGGTTTAATCCCAGGGTTTGTGTGGTGAATAATACTTTTCCGTTATCATCGATCGCAATCCAATCTGCTTTAGTAGACCCACTATCAACTATTAATTTCATTTTCTTTAGTTTTTGGATTAGTTTTTTCTCATATTAATTTAAAAGTGTGTTTTTTACATTAATTAAAGTCGAAACAAAATAAGAAAATCCCGTTACTTTTAGATAACGGGATTTGCCAAATTTATATATTATTATTTTAAACCTGCGATGTGCACAGATAAATCAATTAATTTACTAGAGTATCCATACTCATTATCGTACCAAGATACGAATTTGAAGAAAGTTGAATTTAAACCAATTCCTGCAGTTGCATCAACGATTGAAGTTCTTTTATCAGAAATAAAATCTTGAGAAACAACAGCATCTTCAGTATAACCTAAGATACCTTTCATTGTAGTTTCAGATGCAGTTTTCAATACAGCTAAAATTTCTTCGTAAGTAGTTTCTTTAGCAACTTTTACAGTTAAATCTACTACAGAAACGTCAGCAGTAGGAACACGGAAAGACATTCCAGTTAATTTTCCATTTAAAGAAGGAATTACTTTTCCAACCGCTTTTGCAGCACCAGTCGATGAAGGAATGATGTTGATTGAAGCAGCACGTCCACCTCTCCAGTCTTTTCTAGAAGGACCGTCAGCTGTCATTTGAGTTGAAGTTGTTGCGTGAACAGTTGTCATTAAAGCTTCTTCAATTCCAAAGTTATCGTGAATAACTTTAGCTAAAGGAGCTAAACAGTTTGTAGTACAAGAAGCATTAGAAACAACTAAATCTGAAGCTTTTGCAGTTTCGTGGTTTACACCCATTACAAACATTGGAGCATCTGCAGATGGAGCAGAAATAATTACTTTTTTAGCACCACCTTTAATGTGCTCATTTGCAGTTTCGATAGTTGTGAAAATACCAGTACATTCAGCAACTACATCAACATCTACTTCGTTCCATTTTAAATCAGCAGGATTTCTTTCTGCAGTGATACGGATATTTCTTCCGTTTACATAAAGTTTTCCTTCTTTTACTTCAACAGTTCCGTTGAAACGACCGTGAACTGAATCATATTTTAATAAGTAAGCTAAATGATCTACATCTAATAAATCGTTGATTGCTACTACTTCTACATTATCTCTATTGAATGATTCTCTGAAAACGATTCTTCCAATACGTCCAAATCCGTTTATTCCTAATTTTACTTTTGACATTTTACTTAATTTTTGCTTTTGTTTTTATTACACTAATTTAAAGTCTAATTTCCTCACAATAAACTTCTTCTATTTTAAACTTTTATTTTTATGTTGACATTATATCAGACACTCTCAATAATTCTCTATCAATTTCAGATTTCCCTTTAATTGCTTGTTCTAATGGAGTTAAAGCTACTTTATCTTCACGCAAACCAACCATATAGTTTGATTTACCTTCTATTAAAGATTCTACTGCTTTTACACCTAAACGGCTTGCTAACACACGATCAAAACAAGATGGAGAACCACCGCGCTGCATATGTCCTAAAACAGAAACTCTTACGTCGTACTCAGGTAAATTAGCTTCAACATAATCTTTTAATTCGAAAACGTTTTTACCAATTTTATCTCCCTCAGCAATAACAACTATACTTGATGATTTTCCTGAAGCTTTACTTTTTTGTAGTGAGTCTAGCAATCTGTCTAAACCTAAATCTTCTTCAGGAATAAGGATTTCTTCTGCTCCTGCACCAATACCGGCGTTAAGAGCAATATGTCCTGCATCTCTACCCATAACCTCCACAAAAAACAGACGGTTGTGTGAACTTGCAGTATCTCTAATTTTATCAATACAATCTACAACAGTATTTAAGGCTGTATCATATCCTAAAGTATGACTTGTACCAAAAATATCATTATCAATTGTACCCGGAATTCCCATTACAGGAAAATCATATTCTGAATTAAAAATCAAACCTCCGGTAAAACTTCCGTCTCCACCAATAACAACCAAAGCATCAACTCCGGCTTTTAAAAGGTTTTCGTGCGCTTTTTTTCTACCTTCCGGCGTTCTAAACTCAACAGAACGAGCCGATTTTAAGATCGTTCCTCCTTTGTTTACAATGTTATTTACGCTTCGAGGGCCCATTTCTTTGAAATCTCCTTCGATCATTCCTTGATACCCTCTATAAATTCCTATGCATTCTATATTATGATAAGCACATGTTCGAACAACTGATCGTATTGCGGCGTTCATTCCTGGTGAGTCTCCTCCTGAAGTTAGAACACCAACTTTTTTTATTGTTTTTGGCATTATTTAAGTATTAAAGTGTAAAATTAGCAAACATTCAGCACTTTTCGGGTTATGATTATAATAATTTAATCAAATCTGTTAAATGCAAACGTTTTCGTTAATAAGTTTTTTGATATAAAAAAATTCATTTAAAATAATAAAAGGCACATATTTTAATTAAATCCTTAAAATTAACAATACATTAATGAAGTGTTATAAAAATCTTGATAAGCTCTCATTTTCAAAAACTTATCAATCTATAAATTTAGCATAAAAAAACCATTATAAAAATGGTTTTAATAAACTTAACGTTTTATCAACAAATTGACTTTAGAAATCATTGTCATCAGGAATGTAACCCTGATTATTTGTTGGCTGAGGCTTTTCCTTTTCTTTTTCTTCTTGTTTTTTCTCAGCTGCCTTCTTATCTTTTTCAGCCTGTTTTTTATTAGAGAAAGTAATATCGTCCGGTAAATATGAATCCGGTAAATCATCTGGAGAACTTTTCAGGGTTCTTTCTAATTTATGATTTTTAAAAATCTTATTGACTAATTCCGTAAAAGTATCAAAATCGACTTCATACGAAATACCAACTCCTTGTGTGTAGCCAATTCCCTGTCCAACATAATTAATATCATTTTCTTTATTAAACAAACGCAGATTCATAGAACCATCTTCGTTAACTCTGTAAAGAATTTCAATATCTCCAACAATGGCAGATTCATTAACGCCTCCTACCGGAACTCCTAATTTTCCGTTTATGGATATTTTTTCATTAATCTGCGACGAAATATTAGCTACAAATTGTCCATCGGCTTCCTGACCAATTCTTTTATCGGCAGAGATAAAATTCAAATCGATATTAAACTTATCATTATCAGATTTAATAATTCCGCCTAATAAACTTGCTGCAGTCTCGGCAAACGTTCCTGATAAATCACTTTGGTTAAAACCGTCCGGACTCATAAACGATCCTGTTGACAGTAAATACAACGCTTGCGTCTGGCGAACATCTTTATCGTCTAACTTATATTGTATCTCTGATTTTAAAACATTACTTACGGATGGAAACTGAATATCAAAATTAGGCTCAGGACTTGTTAAATCTCCTCTTAAACCAATCACAACTTCAACCGGTACTTTTTTATTGAACGATGAGTTATTTAATAATACAGCCGGATTCGCCGATGTTCTGTAAACTGCTTCCAGATTCAGCTGGGCTTTCATCGGGTTTCCTTCCCAAATTATCGATCCACCTTTTTTAACTGCGAATTTTTTATCAATTAAACCTCCATATTTAAAATTATAGGTTCCTTCGTATGCCTGGAAATCTCCCCACATATTAAATTTACCGAGTGTATTAATTTTAAATAATAATGATCCGTAACCTTTTCCTTTCATACCGTGACCTGAATTTCGATCCAGAATTACTTCGACTTCGGCGTCTGGTGTAATATCAAAATCAAATTCTAATTCAAGACCGTTATAATTTCTGGTTTTTTCTACAATACCATTTGCCTGGTTATATTTCTCTTTTGGCGTTACAAAATGTATCCAGCTGCTCTCTCCTACACTTTGAACATTATTTATAGGTATCTTAACTTCAGTACCTTTCTCAGATTTAGCATCTACTTTTATAAATAAACTTTGTGTTGGCCCTTTAATACTTGCCGTACCATTAATAAATGCGGTACCAAAATACGCTGCATCATCACTATCTTTTGTATCAAGTGCCAATAATCGTTTCGAAGTAATGTTTAAATCGAGTTTCCAATCCCCAAAATTATGATGTTCGATACTACCGTTCAACAATCCTTTTGTACCGTATTTAGTATCTGTTAACTGATTATTTCTAAACAAAAACTTCTCATCGGTAAGATCAATAACCGTTCGATCGCTTAATGCATAATCGACATTCAGGTACGGAATTGTCATTCCGGCTTTTTCAACATAAAGTCGTCCGTTAATTTCAGGTTTTTTAATATTCCCCACAACGGCTGCATTTCCGGAAACACTTCCTCTAATATTAGACAAAACATCTCCACCAACAGTTCCTAAAGTTGCCATATTAAAGCCATCTAATTTTAATCGTAAATCCAGAATCGTTTCTTTATTTTCGATTGCAAAATTCCCGTTAGCACTAAAGGATTCCGTAAAACCATTTTGAATGGAAGAATTTATAGTAAACTTTTTCAGACTCTGATCCCCCGAAATATCAAAGTTTAAAGTCCCTAAATCTATTTTATTCAAATTAAGATGATCGATAACAATGGATGCCGTGGGTTGATAAACATCTTTATTCTGTTTGAAATTCACGTTACCGTTCAAATTACCATTAAATACAAATTTTGAATTGAATGGCGTAATTTTATTAATATCAACATCTTCAAAATTCAGCACTATATCTTTATAATCGCTTCCTTTTAAAACTCCGTTTAAATCAATTTTTTGATCTTCGTGCGAAAGCACAATATTATTGATATTAAAATTCTTAAAGCTTTTATCGAAAACAATTTGATTATCTGAATTTTCTTTTTCGTTTAAGTACCATAAATAGTCTTTAAATTTCATTTCAGATTTTTTAATACCAACGACGTTATTTTTGTTTTTGTCTATCGTATGAAATAAATTCAGATTATAATAATCCTCGCCTTTATCTCCACCTTTAAATTCTGAACGAACATATAAGGTATCTTTTGAGGTAACATTAATTAAATTGAAATCGCGAATTTTATAATATGGCGTTTTAATACTATCTAATTCTATAAAAGCATTATAAAGCGGGTTTTTATTATCAACATTAATTCTGATATTATCGAATGTATTTTTTGCTGCAGTTATTTTTTGAGATTTAAATCGGAATTTAAACTCGCCTAAATCAGCATCAATTTTTCCACGAACTACAGTTGATGAGTCGATATTAATTTCCGGATACAACATTTCGACAACTTTATCATATACATGAAAATTGAAACGCAAAAATTGTCCTTTTTTAATTTTATAAGGTTTATAATTGGTATAAAGACTTCCAATCGAATTCATAACCAGTTTGTCTAATTGAGCAAACTGAAATTTACCCACAATTTTACCATTTACAATATCTGTAGAATTAACCGTTATCGTGCGCAGTTTATCAGCATCAAAACTAGAATTGACTGTAAGTTCATCAAATGCATAAGTCGATTTTGGATTTTGGTAAACAGCATCTTTAATGTAAACATTTCCCTGAAGGTTTTCAATAGAATTTCCGGTAAGTTCTACAACAGCATCTCCTTGAAAATGAGAAATTGAATCGTTTACGAATTTCAGTTTTCGTAAATCTGCATTTTCAACATTAATGTGGAAATCGTATTTGCTTTCTCGCTTACTTAAATCAACTAATCCGTCAAAGGTTAAAGTTAAATTAGGGTCGTTTATAGATATTTGTCCTTTATAATAAGGTAGCTTAAAATTACCGTTTACTACAATATTATTATAGGTATACTTATTATAGTCTAGTTTTTCGATATCACCTTTTATAATCGTATTTAAATATTTCTCTGTAAAACCAACACCGTCAACATCTAAATTTAAAGTTGTTCTTCCAAGATCTTTGCGTTGCAGCAATGCTCCGATATTAAAATTATCCAAGACAATATTTCCCGAATAAGAGGCTTTATCAATAAAATCCATATTATTCAGATGCAAATCGACCTCACCATTTCCTAATTCAGTAATTAACTTAAATTTTGCCTCTAACTCTGTTGTCGAAAGTTTTGTTTTTCCAACAATATTAAATTTACCAATTCTCTTAAGTTCTTTTGGAAGTTTTGTGCCCAAAACATTTGGCAATAAAGCCACTAAATTATCATAACTGGAAACAAGCCTGTCAAACTTTCCTTCCATAGCAAACTTTTGATCTTTGCTTCCTAAGAGATTATGAAAATTAATATTACCAACAATTCTGGAACCGTTGGTATCTGTAAGCCTAATTCTTTTTAAATTTAAATTATTAAGCGTTCCTTTTATCTTTGTTTTAAGTTTAAAATGCTGGTTTTTACCCAATCCGTCATAAAAATAACGAATATCATTGGTAGCAATCGAAGCAGAATCAAGCGCAACATCAAACTTAACTTTATCTGTAAAAGCCAGAAAATCGCCTGGTTTATAATTCAGGATTGCTTTACCGTAAATCGATGATCTTTTGGTTTTTATAGTCAGATTTTCAAGTTTAATCTGCTTTTTGGTATAACTAAACTTTGCCGCCAGATTAGAAACATACAATCCTCTATGATCCTCAAATGAAAATCTGTGAATTGTTGTATTGACATCCGGGCCGTAAATTTTAAAATCGCTGATATAAGCGTTAAGCTTTTTAAAATCAACCAGTTTTGGTGTTTTTTTATTTTCATCAATAACAGAAAAAGTACCTTTTGAGATATAGGCGTTTTTGGCTGTTAATAAAAAGTGTTTGTTG
Organism: Flavobacterium sp. LC2016-13; assembly: GCF_009707955.1. GTDB lineage: Bacteria > Bacteroidota > Bacteroidia > Flavobacteriales > Flavobacteriaceae > Flavobacterium. Next base: position 144,227 of record NZ_WMDQ01000008.1, read on the forward strand.
GTTTTAGAAGGTTTATCAGAATCAAATAATCGAATAAATTTATTGATGTTATTTTCGTCTTCGCCTTTATAGGTTTTCAGATTAAAGATTAAACCTGTTAATCGAATATCTCCAAAAATTAAATCGCCATCGAGTAATCTTGTAATACTTAAAATATCAGTATTAATAATATCAGAATAGATTAAAGTTTTTTTATGATGATCGCGAATGAGTACATTTTTAAGTTTTACGCCACCAAAAATATTAATCGCGACTTTATCGATCGTAATATCAGTTTTAAAATCGTCGTTTAATGAATTGGTAATATATTGTGCAATTTTGGTTTGCACAATAGGCAAAGACAATGTTATAGCTAATGCCAGCAAAAGTAAGATTAACCCAATTAGGGTTCTTGATATTATTTTCTTTACTTTTTTGATAGCTGCTTTAATTTTAGTTTTTCTTTTTAATTTATTTGAACAGACAAAGAACGACTGTTTTTGGTAAAAATTCTTTAATTTTGGCGTCTGCTTAACAATCAAAGAAATTTAAAAATTTGATTTGTCAAATATAATTCAAAATTCGTGCCTTTATATGCAAAATTCAGAGGTTTTTATTCTAGCCATCGAAAGTTCCTGCGATGATACTGCTGCTGCAGTTTTACATAACGATAAAGTACTCTCAAATGTTGTGGCCAATCAGCTAATTCATAACCAATACGGGGGCGTTGTACCGGAATTAGCTTCCAGAGCGCACCAACAAAACATTGTACCTGTAATTGATGCTGCGCTTCGTAAAGCAAATGTACAAAAAGAACAGTTAACTGCCATTGCATTTACGCAAGGTCCCGGTTTAATGGGTTCATTATTGGTAGGAAGTTCTTTTAGTAAATCGTTATCATTAGCATTAAAAATTCCGTTGATTGCTGTAAATCACATGCATGCACATATTTTAGCGCATTTTATTGATGAAGAAGGATTTGACAAACCTGAGTTTCCGTTTTTAGCTTTAACGATTAGCGGCGGACATACTCAAATCGTAAAAGTGAATGGCTTTTTTGATATGGAAATTATCGGAGAAACTACCGATGACGCTGTTGGTGAAGCTTTTGATAAAAGTGCCAAAATACTCGGACTTCCTTATCCCGGCGGACCTTTAATCGATAAATATGCACAATTAGGAAATCCTAAAGCTTTTGCATTTACGAAGCCAAAAGTTCCCGGATTAGATTTTAGTTTTTCGGGATTAAAAACAGCGATTTTATATTTTATTCAGAAGAAAAAATTAGAAAATCCAAATTTCATCGAGGAAAACCTAAATGATATTTGTGCTTCGATTCAATATACGATTATCGAAATTTTGATGGACAAATTAAAATTAGCGGTAAAAGAAACCGGAATTACACAAATTGCAATTGGCGGCGGAGTTTCTGCAAATTCAGGAATCAGAACCCGATTGAAAGAAAGTGAAGGCAAATATGGCTGGAAAACTTTTGTCCCAAAATTTGAATACACAACAGATAACGCCGCAATGATAGGAATTGTAGGATATCAAAAATATTTATCAAGTCGTTTTGAAACTTCAGCTGTGGTTTCGAAAGCGCGAATTCAATTTTAATTATGCAATTATTTTACAATCCCGATATAAACGAAACTACAGAAACTTTTTCTTTTGATAAAGAAGAAAGCCGTCACATTATAAAAGTCCTAAGAAAAAAAGATTCAGATATTCTACACGTTACAAATGGTTTAGGATTATTGTTTGAAACTGAAATTACGCTGGCATCAGACAACAAATGTATTGTTGAAGTGCTTTCGATAAAAAAAGCCGACGAACCTAAATTCCGTTTGCATTTGGCCGTGGCACCAACCAAAATGAACGATCGTTTTGAATGGTTTTTAGAAAAAGCTACAGAAATTGGTATTCAGGAAATTACTCCAATCATTTGTGATCGATCTGAACGAAAAGTCATTAATAAAGAGCGTTTTGAAAAAATCATTCTTTCGGCTATGAAACAATCAAATGAAACTTTTCTGCCAAAACTAAACGATGCCATTTCATTTAAAGAATTCATCAAACAAAAAAATGATGGTTTACAATTGATCGCACATTGTGAAGAAACAGACAAAAAATCATTAAAAGAAGTTTTAAAACCAAATGAAAGTGTTACTTTATTAATTGGTCCTGAAGGTGATTTTTCAGACAAGGAAATTGCATTGGCTTTAGAAAATAATTTTCAGCCTGTTGCATTAGGAAACACGCGTTTACGAACAGAAACAGCTGCCGTTGTTGCTTGCCATAGTGTTGTTTTTTTTAATGAAATAACGAATTAGTTTTTCATTTCAAAGAATCAATTGTGTCATTTCTCCCTTCGGTCGAAATGACACAACAAAGCGTTTAGAATAAAAAATTACAAGATAATTTATACTTATATGAAACGAATATTTTACTTATTATTACTTTTTTCAGTTTCTTCATTTTCACAAGAAATTGCTTTGTTAAAATATAGTGGCGGTGGCGATTGGTATGCAAACCCAACATCATTGCCAAATCTGATTCGTTTTTGTAATGCTAACATTAATACCCGAATTAAAGCAAAACCATCAACGGTTGAACCAAGTAATCCTGATTTGCTTTCGTATCCTTTTGTGCATATGACAGGCCACGGAAATGTGGTTTTTAGCGATGCTGATGTTAGTAATCTTAGAAATTATTTAACGGCTGGCGGTTTCTTACACATCGACGATAATTATGGAATGGACCAGTATATCCGAAAAGAGATTAAAAAAATATTTCCAAATAATAATTTAGTCGAGATTCCGGCGAATCATCCTATTTTTCAAAAACCGTTTCCTTTTCCAAACGGATTGCCTAAAATTCACGAACACGATGGTACGCGTGCTCAGGCTTTTGGAATTTTTATCGAAAATAAACTGGTTTTATTATACACTTACGAATGTGATTTGGGCGATGGCTGGGAAGATCCTGAAGTACATAATGATACAGCAGCCGCAAGAGATAAAGCCTTAAAAATGGGCGCTAACATTATCAATTATATTTTTACCAATTAATATTAAAAAAGTGCAGCTTACTCACGAAGAAAATCAATTTGAGCGAAAAACGTTCCCGATAACTTTGGTATGCGACCATATTTATTTTCAGCAAAATATTGGTTCTCTTTTTAGAATTGCTGAAGCTTTTGGTGTTCAAAATATCATTTTTTTAGGAAAAGATATTCCGTTAACGCCACGAAAAATAAACAAAACTTCAAGAAGTACACATCTTCATGTACCTCACAAAATTATCGAAGAAGCAAAAGATCTCGTTGACTACTTAATTGAGGAGAACTTTGAAATTATTTCTCTCGAAATTGCAAACAACAGTAAACCTCTAAAAGAAGTTGTAATTCCTGACAATCAAAAAATTGCACTTATCATAGGAAGTGAAATTGATGGAATCTCAGATGAACTTCTAAAAATTTCAAACCAAATTGTACACATAAACATGTTTGGAAAGAACAGTTCTATGAATGTTGTACAAGCCACAAGTATAGCTTTGTACGAATTTACTTCGTAATTAATTTAACTATTTTTTTGTAGGAATCAGGCGCTGTAAGGGATTGCAAAAATTCTGACAAATTTTTATTTAGAATATTTTGCTAAGTAAACTTTTTGTTATAAAATTGTTACATTGTTTAACTAATCAACAATATTATAACAAAAAACCCCTATTATTATGAAAAAAGTTCTTTTATCCGCATTTGCAGCGTTAGTGCTGTTTGCATGTCAAAATGACCAAGCAGATTCAGCATCAACAGATGCAAGTGTAAATGCAATTGCCCGCAGAGGATGCGCCTCTCAGGATGTTTTAGAAGCTCAATTAAAAGCTGATCCAATGTTGGCGATCAGAATGAACCAAATTGAAGCTTTTACAAGTAATGCCTTATTAACTCACAAGCTTGTAAATGGTAAGGTTCAAATTCCGGTTGTAGTAAACGTTCTATACAGAACAACTGCAGAGAATATTTCGAATGCCCAAATTCAAACACAAATTGATGTTTTGAACAAAGATTTTAATGCTTTGAACTCTGATTACAACAGCGTTCCTGCTTTATTCGCTGGTGTAAAAGCGAATGTAGGAATTTCATTTGTATTAGATCAGGTTATCAGAAAATCGACTACAAAAACATCTTGGGGAACAAATGATGCTGTTAAAAAAGTAGCTCAGGGAGGTCTTGCACCAACTACTCCAACAACAAAACTTAACTTATGGTCTTGCACAATTGGTGGAGGAATCTTAGGTTATGCACAATTTCCTGGAGGAGCATCTGCTACTGACGGAGTTGTAATTGATTCAAAATATTTTGGTTTATCTGGTTCTGCAGCTGCACCTTACAACTTAGGAAGAACAGGTACGCACGAAGTAGGACACTGGATGAATTTACGTCACATTTGGGGAGATGCAACTTGCGGAAGCGATTTAGTATCTGATACTCCAACACACAACACTGCAAATTACGGTGTACCAGCTTACCCACATTACAGTACTTGTTCAGGAACTCCTGTAGAAATGACAATGAACTACATGGATTATACTGATGATGCAGGAATGTACATGTTCTCTAATGGGCAAAAAAGCAGAATGGCTGCAATTTTTCTTTCTGGAGGACCAAGAGCTGCTTTTGGAATCTAAAAACATATAATTGCATAAACTTAAAAGCGAGATAGTCTATATCTCGCTTTTTTTTGTTTAGTTCTAAATTTTAAAAGCTTTTTCCTATATTTATAATCTAAAATTAAATCATGCTTACATCAAAAATTATATCAAACGGAATATTAAGGGCTTTAGTAACAATCCTGGTAATTGCTATTGTTTTATACTTTTTATACGAAATACAAACCGTAATTGTATACTTATGTATCTCTTTGATATTGTGTTTAATCGCAAATCCGTTGGTACAGTTTTTAAAGAATAAATTAAAGTTTGGCAATTCATTGGCGGCGACAACTACCATAATTGTTTTCATTTTAATGATGGTTGGTTTTATCTTTTTGTTTGTGCCGTTGATTATTTCACAAGCAAACAATTTATCATTATTAGATACCAATAAACTGCAAATTCAGTTTATGGAAACAGAAAAAAGTATAGAAGCTTATTTTAATATTCAGCATGTTGATCTAAACAAAATGCTGAAAGATTCAAAAATAACGTCAATGCTTGATTTTACTTATTTTACCGGTTTTATAAACTCGATATTAGGTTTTATGGCTGATATGGGAATGGGATTGGTTTCTGTTTTTTTTATTACTTTTTTCTTCATTAAAGATCAGGATTCTTTTAAAGCTACGGCAAGAAAGATTTTACCGGATAGCAATGAGGATAAAATTTTAAACTCAATCACTAAAATAAATCACTTTTTAACGCGCTATTTTGTTGGTTTGCTGCTTCAATTAACGGTTGTATTTATTTTATACCTGATTGTTTTAATGATTTTTGGAAATAAAAATGCTTTCGTTATTGCTTTTTTATGCGCTATACTAAATGTTATACCTTATATAGGACCAATTATTGGAACTATTTTAGCCGGACTTTTAACGATGATCAGCATGATTGGAAGCGACTTTCAATCAGAAATTTTACCCCGAACTATTTATGTAATTATTGGTTTCTTAATTGTTCAGGCAATTGATAATAATATCAGCCAGCCAATAATTTCATCAAAAAGTGTAAATTCGCATCCGTTAGAAATATTTCTGATTACTTTAATTAGCGGAATTACTTTTGGAATTGTTGGAATGATTATCGCAATTCCGGTTTTTACGATGGTGAAAGTAATTTTAAAGGAATTTTTTCCTGACAATAAAATTGTCTCCGTATTAACCGAAAGAATTTAGCATTGAACACTTCTATTTTAAACAAAAGCATTCAGGATTTTATAACTAAAAATAGCAGTGTTTCAATTACAAAATTAGCACTTCAGAAAAACCCTTTTCCTGAAGTAGAATGGATTTCGATTTTAAATCAGATTGAAGCTAAAGCAAAAGCAAAAGATAAATTACCAACTTGGTTTTTAACCGAAAACATCATTTATCCCAGCAAAATTTCTGTAGAACAAACCTCATCAGAAAAAACAGCTGCTTACAAAGCTTCTTTAATTTCCGGAAAAAGTTTAATAGACTTAACGGGCGGTTTTGGTGTTGATGATTATTATTTTTCCAAAAATTTTAAAACAATTGCGCATTGCGAAATCAACGAAGATTTGTCGTCAATCGTAAAACATAATTTTGAGCAGCTTCAAGTAGAAAATTGTACTTTTTATGCAGATGATTCTGGAAATGTATTAAGTGAATCTAACCAAAAATGGGATTGGATTTATATCGATCCTTCGCGCAGAAATGATGCAAAAGGCAAAGTTTTTATGCTGAAAGACTGTTTGCCGAATGTTCCGGAATCATTAGATTTTTACTTTGAAAAATCAGATTCTATTTTGATAAAAACGGCGCCTTTATTAGATATTTCGGCTGGTTTATCTGAATTGAAATTCGTAAAAAACATTCATATTATTGCTTTGGAGAATGAAGTGAAGGAATTGCTTTTTGAAATTCACAATCAATATCGCGGCGAAATAACGATCAAAACAGCCAATATATTAAAAGATAAAACAGAAACATTCGAATTTGTTTTGGGCGAATCAGATTATCCATCATATCATTTACCTCAAAAATATTTATACGAACCTAATTCGGCCATTATGAAATCGGGCGGTTTTGATGAAGTTAGTACTTCTTTCAATATTAATAAACTGCATAAACACTCTCATTTATATACTTCTGACGAATTAATTGATTTTCCGGGAAGAACTTTTGAAATAGAAAAACTGCTTTCATACGGCAAAAATGATATGAAAACAGCGCTTTTAAATCAACAGGCAAATGTTACAACTCGAAATTTTCCGGACACAGTAGAAAACATTCGGAAAAAGTGGAAAATAAAAAATGGAGGAAATGTTTATTGTTTTTTTACAACAGATAAAAATGATAACAAAATAGTTTTAATTTGCAGAAAAATTACTTAAAAATGAAACAACTAATTACTTTAACTTTTTTCTTATTAACTTTTACTGCTTTTGCCCAAAAACCATGCGAATATAGCGCTAATGTAACCGATTCTATTGGTACTTATAAAATAACAAACGAATACCTGATTAGCGAGAAAAACTTTGGTGCAACATTTAGTTATGTTTTCTTTGCTTTGGCACAAACAGATGGTTTGCCAACGCTAAACTTGCAATTGATTCAAAAAAGCAACTCTTTTATAAAAGCGAATTGTTTTGACAAAAACTCTAAGGTGTTTTTACAATTAGAAAACGGAAAAATTGTAACCTTAATGCATATCAATCAGGAAAACTGCGGAACGCTTATTCGCGATAAAGGTTTTGATAACAGAGTAAATACAGGGATTTTTATGTTTATGAAAGATAATTTTGAAGAATTGAAAAAATCTCCGGTTTCGATTATGAGAATTAAATATTTGACAGATACTGAAGATTATATTGTAAAAGCTGAATTAACATCTGAAATGAATAAGAAAGTGTATCACCCAAACACTTATTTTATGGAAAACATAAGATGTGTTGAGTAATTATTCGCAATTCCATTTTTGATTGGCAACTTTATCTTTTAAACCTGTTTTTAAATTATAATGCCACCACTCTGAATCAAATGAATTGAAACCATTTTTAATCATTACTTTTTTAAGAAATTTTCTATTCGATAGAACTTCATTTGAAAGTTTGGTATAATTATGACCGGCCTGAATTCCAAAGAAATCAAACGGAGTTCCCATATCAACTTCTTTTCCGGCTGCATCAACTATAGAAATATCAACGGCTCCTCCTCTATTATGGATGGAGCCTTTTTTTGGATCTGCTACATACACGGGATTTGGTACAATCTCAAACATTTTTTTCTGAATAGACAAAGGCCTGTAGCAATCGTACAATTTTATTTTATAGCCTTTTTTTATAAAATCATTATTTGCAGCAACCAAAGCCCTGATTGTTTTTAAACGCAAAAAGCATTCTGCACAATCATATACTTTTGCCTTCAAAAAATTATCATCAGTCGCATATTTCATATCGTAAATAAAATCTTTGCTGTAGTCTTTTAAATTAACAAAAGTCGTATCGGCAATTTCTTGTTTTACAGGACTTGAATACATTTCGTTTTGAGCGTTTGCAGCCAATATCGAAAAAAGAAATACAAATGAGAATAGTGATTTTTTAAGATGTAACATAAAGTTATAATTGAAGTCTATTATAAAAGTAAATATAGAGATAATATTAAACTACTTCAACTTAAAAACTTACTTATTATGAATAAGAAACTATTGTTATTATTTCTAGGTTTATTTTTGGTTACATTTTCGATTACTGCCCAACAAACAAAAGCGGCAAAATTAGCAAGTGAAAAAAGTACTTATAATATTCAGGACAGCGTATTAATTAAAACACACGATGGCGCGATATTATCTGCAATTATTATTTGTAAAAAAGAAGATGAAAATCCTAAACCGGTAATTCTTCAATTTACGATTTATGTAAGAGATAAAGGCCGAGATCTAAAAAGCCTAAAAGAAGCCGCAGATCATGGTTATGTTGGCGTAATTGTATATTCGAGAGGAAAACGTTTTAGTCCCGATGAAATAAATCCGTATGAAAATGACAGTAATGATGTTTATGACGCTATCGATTGGATCAGCAAACAAAAATGGTGCAACGGAAGTATTGGTATGTTTGGCGGAAGCTACAACGGATTTACGCAATGGGCTTCTTTAAAAAAACCTCATCCTGCACTGAAAACAATTGTTCCGTATGTTGCGAACAGGCCAGGAATGGGTTTACCTATGGAAAACAACATTTTTGTGAACCCTAATTATGAATGGGCTTTTTATGTTGGAAACAACAAATACCTTGATACTGTTGCCGGAAATGATAGAAAACGCTTTCGAAACATGCAGTTTAAATGGTGGGAAACCGGAGTTGCTTACAATAAATTAGACAGTATTGACGGCGCGTCAAACAGATGGTTTCAGAAATGGATAAGTCATCCCGCTTTTGATACTTACTGGCAAAAAATGGCACCTTATAAAACTGATTTTTCCCAAATAAAAATTCCCATTTTAGCTTTTGACGGTTATTATAATGATTCGCAAAACTCCAGTTTATATTATTTGAGGGAACTTCAAAAATACAGTCCAAAAACGAATGCTTATTTAATTATTGGCCCTTACAGCCATTTTGGAACTCAGATTGGTGGCGAAGCTATCATAAATGATTATAAAGTTGATGCTAATGCCTTGATTGATATTAAAAAAATAACCTATCAATGGTTTGATTATATTTTGAAAAACGGAGCTAAACCTGAAGTTTTAAAAGACAAAATAAACTATCAGGTTATGGGCACTAATGAATGGAAAAGTGCGCCATCAATAGATAAAATGAGTAATGATTTTCTAACTTTTTATTTAACCAAAAACAAATCCGGAAATTTCTATTCAGCAAGTTCTAAGAAGCCGAATAAAAAGGAATATCTCTTGCAAAAAATTGATTTTGCTGACAGAGAAAATAGTACTAACGATTATTATCCGGATCCGATAATTCGAAAAGAAATTGATACTACAAGTGGCTATACTTTTATAAGTGAACCATTAAAAGAACCACTAATCGTAAACGGATCTTTTATGGGAGAAATAAAAATAAGCATCAATAAAAAAGATGTCGATTTGGGCGTAACGGTTTATGAAGTAATGCCTAATGGCGAGTATTTTCATTTGTCATATTTTCTTGGCCGTGCGAGTTATGTGAAAGATATTGAAAAGAGAAATCTACTAGAACCGAATGCAATTGAAACCATTTCTTTTTCGAATACGCATCTGGTAAGCAAACAATTGAGCAAAGGAAGTCGTATTGTTATTGTGTTAAACGTAAATAAAAATGCATTTTCTCAATTAAACTACGGAACTGGTAAAGAAGTAAGTGAAGAAACAATTAAAGATGCCAAAGAACCTTTGCAAATAAAATGGTATATGGACAGCTTTATAAAGATTCCCGTTTTGAAATAAGCTAAAGTATTTTTAAAACAAAACCCTGTGGGATCTAAAGGATTGACAGGGTTCAAAGTAAAAAAAAATAAAAAAAATAAACTTATTGTTTGATGAATGATTTGTTTACAACGGTTTTTCCTGTTTGTATACGCAACAAATAAACACCTTTAATTAATTTTCCTGAGTTATAAGGAATTTCGATTCTGCCTGCATCATAACTTTGATTGGTAATAACATCAACTTTGCGTCCGTTAACATCAAACAAAGTAATATTCACTTTTTCCTGTTCGGTTTGTAAAAATGAAATCGTTAGGTTTCCTGCCGTTGGATTTGGAAAGATGCTCAAACCAACCTCAGCTTCAGATTCCAGAATTGATTTGTTCGTACCTAAAGTCGCTACAGTACACGTTGGCGTAACACTAAATGCCATGCTCGCTGCTGAGAAATTAGTAAAAGCAGTATTTATATCAACATTAGAAACATCGGTTGCACCTTTACCATCACATTCTGTTCTTCCATTTCTCCAATACGGAAATTGTAAATAAACACCCGCTGTAGAACAACTTCCAATTTCTGCATCGCCACCAACAACAACCGAACCGCCAAAGTTTCCGGCAAACAACATCGCATTTCCTTTTATGTTGGCTGTATTTGCAACAGAACCGCCTTCCATCCAGGCATTTCCTTCAACTATTGCATTACTAGATAAAGTAGCATTGTATACACACGCATTATCTCTTACAATAGCATTTCCGCTAATATTTCCGCCTTCAACCATTGCGTATCCATCTATACGGGCATTTCCGGAAATAGTTCCGCTTCTTACAATCGCATAAGGTCCAACATAAACTGATGCTGCAACGTTGGCACTATTCGAAATCCATCCGCCGCCATTTGTATGGATACGACCGTTTGTTTTAAGAAATTTTCTAAAATCTGCTGCCGGTTGAAATCCTTCAGGATTCGCATTGGCAATTTTTAATTCATAAGGATATCTTCTTTGTTTCGGATAACCTTCATCCATATTATAATTTACATGAACTTTAGGCGCAGAAAATACAACCAGAAAAATATTTGCTTCTGTTGCTGTATCAAGTGTAAATGATGCTTCTCCATCTGTTTTATACATTGAGCTGTAACGAGAAATTGTACCATCTGCTTTTGTAGTAACAAAACCATATCGCCATCCGGCCTGCGTTGGGTTAACTTCCGTATGTCCTTTAAATTTAATCGAAATCTGTTTTTGAGTTCCTGTACAAGTTGGATATAACGGAATTATATTCATTCCGTAATCCTGTGGCGCCCAGTCATTATTAGTATAATATTGATCTGTTGTACCTGCAACTTTTGTTAAAAATGTATACTGCCTGCTTGTATAACGAGGCATTCTGCTTTTAATAAGCGTATAGGTTTCTCTAATTTTTTTACCAAAATTGCTGGTATTGTTGATTTGAGAAGTCCATTGAATTGGATAATCAAATGCCGGTTGTCTTTGTGCATAACCCCAAAGATAATCGTCGAGTTGATCCTGGGTAAAACCTTTCAGTCTTTTTATAGTTTCAAGCGGATGTTCCTGATTTTTCGATTCGGCCCACATTCTTCTCGTAAAATCAAAACCTTCTTTTTCCTGAACATAATACATCAAATGAAAATTGGTGTAATGATGACGATTAGATGACCACATAAAGTTTCTCGTTTGTATCCATCGGGTTAAAGTTCCGTCAATTTCTGCCCACTGCGAATAAGCCTGAGCGCGCATAAAATTAGCATGACCTTCAAAAAACGGACCTGCCCAGTCGTAACCTGAAAAAGCAGTTCCGTTACCTGGATTTTCCTGAATGTGCATCATCATTTGCAGTGTGTGCGCAAACTCATGAGATAATGCACCGCCATCTCTGGTTGCTTCAGGATGCACGAACATGGCGCCAATAGTATTACTAAAAGAGCTGGCTTGTGCAAACGCCTGCAAACGTCCATCTGTAGAGTTCCAGGTGTTCATCATCATAATAATGATTTTGTACTTGCCCATATTTGTTGTGGGAGCGTTACTAACAAATTTTAGATCTGTTACATAACGTTTAAAGCTTGTTTCTAATGTATCTGCAACGGATTTGGGAGTAAATCGCAATGAAGCATCAGAATACGTTGAAGGATCTGTACCCACTTTATCGCCCCAATAAAGGACAAAATTTGTAGATTCATATTTTCTGGCGTTGGATAAGTTATTATAAAACTCATTGTTGGGGTTGCTCCATTCTGTAGGTGTAAAGAGCGTTTTTTGTCCCATTGCAAAATAGCTGCAAAGAAAAAGGGCGACTTGTAATAAAAGTGTTTTCATATGTATGTAAATGATTTGGGGGTTTCATCATAATTTCAATCATAATCTAATTTTAACTTCAATTAACTACGCCCTTACAACTTCAATTTCATATATAGCTTTATTCGGCTTTGTTCGAATAATTCAAATTCTCTTTCTCATTTACTTCCCACTTCTTTGATCATCTCATTTCTCAACCGGAACATTCAAATAACTAAATAATGATAAGTGTGTAAATTACTTTTATCATTATTTTTCTGCGAATATATGTATTAATATTTTAAATACACAAATAAAAAATCGATTAAATGTTTAATTTATCCGATGAAATACATTTTTAAAGCAATGAGATCTAAAAAATAATTAGGCTAATAACAAAAAAACTCGCATCAATCTTATGATGCGAGTTCTTTTAAAGTAGAAATATACAGTTGTGTTTTATTTGAGATCGGTTCGTTTATTTAATCTGAATTTTTAAATTTAAAAAATCCCCATATTTTCAGGTTTAATTGTAAATCCTAAACGTATCATACTTTTATGTTCCTGATAATCAATTAAACTTTCAGTATAACCCACAAACCATTGAAGTGTAAGATAATAATTCTCACTTTTGTACGGTCTCCAGTTTACCTGTGTCTGCAAAGATCCATAACCAATAAGACCGCTTCCTTTTCTAAAAAGAACATCTGCACTCCATCGTCCCGGCTGTATTTGATACGTTGCGCTTGCTTCGCCATAACCTACATATTTGGTAAGCCCGGGATTATCTTCCTTATCAACAAGCGGAATCCATCCTCGCAACCCAACAATCCATCGAGGAGAAATTTGCGACTTTAATGAAAATGCAAGCATATTCCAGGTTCTCGAATAAATAGAATCCCTCCCATTTGATTCATGTTCTAACGAAATGGTTCCATACGTCAATCTACTGCCTTTTAAATAAAACGGACGAACAATAGCAACGCCGGGGTTAAAATTAATTTCTGAAAATGGCTTTGAGTTGGCATAAATATCCCAAAAAGATTTTTGAGTGTACATTAAATACGGAAAAAAACCTCCCCACAAAGGTTTTGATTTTAATCGCAGTTTAAAACTTACCTGATATTTTACATCAGCGGTATTTCGGGTAATATCAGTATTTAAGGGTACTCCGGTTAAAAAATAATTGTCTTTATGAACAGAAAAACTCGGTTCTTTTAAAAGTGAATCTGCCGCACGAAAATTTTTCTTTTCTTCGACAATTTGTGAATTTGCTTCGATTGAAAACAAAATGAAAAAGGCCAATAGGTATCTGAAATGCATTTATATGGATGGATTGATATAATTTTTACTTCTATAAATGTCCATTATTTCAATAAACCTAATTGACTCAATAAAAAGAAGAGTTAACTCAATAAAAAATCTTATTCAGCATATAATGCCTCTTATGTCTAATAATCTTCATCCTGTGTCATTTTTTCATCATTACTTTTCTGTCTCCAGTAATTTCGATCTAAAATAAACCTGAATACAATCGAAATTAATACCCGATATGCTGAAAACGGGAATAAAGAGTAAGCAAAAACCCAAAAAACAAATTATTATGGCAAACGTCAATCCATTAACCATGTATGTTCCTATTCTCCAAACTCCAGAGGCACAAGCTCTTGCTGAATTCGGATATAAAAATTTTATTAATGAAGCAACTGTGAAATCTCTAAATGACATCGGAATCGTTCATTATGCGAGAATTGCTCTTGTACCTAATACTAACGGAGTTGGAACAGCCGGAGTATTAGTAATAACAGAATTTGACGATAATATGAATACATATCTGAAGGTGTTTTTTAACACTTTACCTAGTATTAAGGCTACATTTATAGGTATTATGGCATTGTGGGCAAATAAACCTGCCGATTTTCCAACTAATCCTGATGATATTACTTTTACTGTCTTTGAAAATTTTATCAACGACCTTAATCTTAATAATTCTGATGATCTTTATTGTGCTTATCCACAATCAGTAAAGCAAATTGTAGCAAAGTTTGCTCAACCGTAAGAAATAAGAATAGTACAACAACTACAGCCGAGTTTATCTGACTCGGCTGTTTTTTCTACAATTAAAATTTAATCTCATGACTTACACACAAACTTCTCAAACTGAAAAACCAGAATTACATGACATACAAGGTCTTATAATTAATGGTTATACACATCCGTGTTCAGTACATATGCTTTTTAAATTCAATACAGAAAATGCTAATCTTAAATACATAAGAGCTTTTTTTAAAGATTTGCTTCCATACTTGCAAAGTGCTGAAGATTGGGGACCTTTAAAACCTGAAATTATGTTGAATATTGGTCTTACAGCTACAGGAATCGGAATTGTTAAACCTGAGCTTAAAGTCAAAAAATCAAACTTTCCTTCAACTTTTAAAAAAGGTCCCTGGAATCGAGGTAGTGCCCAACAATCATTAGGCGATACTATTCCAGGTCCCATTCCGAGTCCGGGAGATCCTTCAAATTGGTGGAATAAAAAGTTTGCAAATGAAGATGTACATTGTGTTGTACACGCTTATGCAATGAATCCTACGGCGCAGGAAAGAATAGTTGGAATTATAACCGATGCTGCTGAAAAAAGCAATGGAATGGTTACGGAACTTAAACCGTTAGATTCACCAACAGGCAGATTAGAACAATACTTGTTAGTACCATCAGATTATGTTCATTTCAGATTTAGAGATTCTATTGATGAACCAGACCTTAATGATAATCCTGCGGGTAAAGACCAACAAGATCTTAATAATTTTTTAATAGGGTACAGTACGCTTAAAGATGCCACACCCGGCCCTCTTACTGGTCCCGAAGCTAAGTTTGCTAAAAATGGCTGTTACAATGCGTTTCGAATTTTATATCAGGATGTTAAAACATTTAACGACTTTTTAGAAGATCAGGCTGAATTAATAGCTCCAAAAATTAATAAATCAAAAGAATATACGGTAGAATGGCTGGCGGCTAAAATGTGCGGTCGTTGGAGAAATGGTTCTCCGTTAGTACTCTCACCTGAAAATCCTGAACATGAAACCTCTAAAAGCACTAATTTTGGATACAAAGCAAATGATGATATGAAAGGACTTAAATGTCCGTTTTCAGCACATACAAGAGTTGCTAATCCAAGAGATGAAGGTGTAGACGCTGCGGCAAGTGTTGTACCGCGTATTATAAGACGAGGAATGCCTTATGGACCGCCAATGTCAGTTGATCCTGATGCAGACAGAGGTTTGATAGGTTTATTTCTTTGTGGCGATCTGAGCAGTCAGTTTGAAACCCTTTACAGCTGGATTAACAAGAATAATTTCAGCGATGTATTTGATCCGGCAAATAATACGCCACAAGATCCCTTAATTGCCAATCGTTCTCTTATAAGTAATATGGATCTTAATTTCACTATACCAATGGCAGATATGCCGGATATTGTTATTAAAGGGCCTTTACCACAATTTGTGATTACCCGCGGAACAGCTTATTTTCTTCTGCCTTCTATTTCTTCGCTTAAAGAAATTGCAGAAGGTGTTTAATAATATTTTATTTAATCTCGAATTTTAAAAAATATAAGATTATCAATAAAAATCAATTTAAAAATACGGTTTTTTCCGAGCCAAAAAGCCTTCAAAATCAATGAATTTGAAGGCTTTTAAAAAATAATGAGATGTAGAAGAATCAAGCTTATTTCGATTGTAAACTATTAACTATTCTTTTTCCGTTTTCATTGTTTGGATTCAACTCAATTGACTTTTTGTACATTTCTATGGCTTTCTTTTTATCGCCGATTTTCAACAGAATCTCACCATAACTATCAAAAGTATTCCAGCTATCTGGAAATAAATATGCATTTAATTTAAAAATTTCCAAAGCTTCTTTATTTTGTTCTTTCGACATCATACGATATGCCCACTCATTAAGCTCAAACTCATTAGGAACAAACAATGGATTATTTTTAATTTCTTTCTCTGAAAATGAAATGGCGTTGTCAAAACCAATTTTCCTTAACGTCGTACGAAGATTTGTTACCAAATCAGCTTTAGGTATACTCGAATTATATACTCCTGCAATTTCTTCTAAAAAATCTTCAGGATAACTTCCTCCTAAATTAGTCAGGATTATAACAGCCAGATCATCATCAGGATATATTAAAAATGCAGATCTTCCGCCACCTGACATTCCAACGGCACGATGTTTTTTTCTGAATTTATTCATTCCCCAACCCAAACACCACGGCGTAGCCTTACCATTGTTAAAGACTGAAGGCGACCACATTGTTTGAAGTGATGCAGGCTGCAAAAGTTTACCTCCTTGTAATGCAATCACCCAATTTGCCATATCTTCTGCAGTGCTGTTTAAACCTGCTGCTGTTCTTCTAAAATAGGGAAATTCGTAATAGTTATTAATCAACTGAGCATTTTCTAATGATCGTCCGTCTATGTTTTTTCTCCAAAAATAAGTGGGTGCAAAATGCGGAATTACATCACGGGAATCTCCAAAAATTGTATGTTTCATTTTTGCCGGTTTAAACTGCAAATCCGTAAAATTTTCGGTAAATGGTCTTTCTGATAATTTATCTATTAACTTTCCTAACAAATAAGCATTGGTTTGATTATAGGCAAATTTCTCTCCCGGAATAAAATCCATCGGCATCGTTTTGAGTTTTTCCCAGACAGCATCTTCTGTTTTCAGCATACCCATTCCGCCTGTATTTGGATCAAGAATTTTGAGTAAATCCGGAAGTCCTGAAGTATGCGTAAGTAAATGTTTAATTGTAATTGACGCATCCCAGTTTTTTGGAAATATATCCAAATAGTGAGATATGGGCAATGAAAGATCTAATTTCCCTTTTTCTACCAACTGCATTATTGACACGCCGGTAAAAACTTTTGTAATTGAATTAACGGCAAATACAGATTGGTTGGTGACTTTAATACTATCCTGTATATTAGCAATACCGTAACTTTTACTTAAGGCAATTTTTCCATGATGAACAACGGCAATTTCCAGCCCAGGTATATTTCGTTCGTGCATTTCCCGAAGAATAATAGCATCTACATCTTTAATTTCTTGTTGAGCCATTATGTGAGAACTAAATATTAAAACGGTTATAATCGAAAATAACTTTTTCATTTATTATTGATTTTTTGTAGTTTAGTTAAGGTTTAGATAAATAAAAAAACAAAAGGTTTAATAATACATTAATTGTTTTCTTTATTCCAATTATCGTTAGCTTGCTTATCTCTTCCATCTTTATATTTTATATTTCAAATTTTTCCATGCTGATACATCAAAATATATAACGGTCAAAAAAATAAAAATGAAAATGAAATTACAGCTTCTCACCATTTTTTCTATGTTCTGCCTAGTTGTTTCAGGACAAGATTACAACTTGGCTTTTCGCGATGTTACGCAACAATTACTAACAATAGATGAGCTTGATCAACGCTATCGAATTCAGATAGACGAAACAATTAGCCGCTTTGGAAATAATTCGAAGGAATCAAAAGCACTGTTTAAAAATATGAAAACAGCAGATTCGCTGAACCTAATACAAGTAGAAACGATAATCGACAGATATGGATGGATTGGCGCCGATAAAATTGGCAGTCAGGCCAATACAACGTTGTTTATGGTTATACAACATGCAGAGCTTCCAACACAGATAAAATACCTGCCAATAATGAGAGCAGCTGTAAAAGAAGGAAATGCTAAAGCCGGTTCGCTTGCCTTGCTTGAGGACAGAGTAGCTTTAAAACAAGGAAAAAAGCAAATTTACGGAAGTCAGGTTAGCTGGAACATGCAGACGAACGAGAAATTTGTTGCTCCTCTCGAAGATCCTGATAATGTAGACAAACGAAGAGCTGAAGCTGGCCTGCCAAGCTTACAGGATTACTTAACAGAACTGGATATGAAATGGGATGTTGAAAAATACAAAAAAGAAATGCCTGCAATTGAAGAAGCCTTTTTTAAGAAGAAGAATAAAATCAATTAAATCCGAATCTGTCTCAAAATAAAAAACTAAAATTTCTTGATTGAAGTTATCAGAAAATAGAATTATAATCAACTTTTTCAGGACGATATATCCTAAACAAAAAACCTTCAAAATCAATAGTTTTGAAGGCTTTTTGTTTTAAAATACAACATACCAATTATTCTTTTTTTAATGCATACCAGCCAAAAGCCCGTAATCTTATTTTATAAAAGGAATCCGGCAGCACCTTATCCAGCTTTTCCCATGCTGTTTCTACAAGTTCTTCTGCTTCTTGCTTACAGGCATCAATGGCGCCACAATTTTGCAATAAATGAATTACAGATCCTATTACCGCTGTATCTGTTGGCAAAGTCTGAATCGTTTTCCACACATATTCCCGTTGTTCTAAAATCAATAAACTCATTGCTTTTGCAACAGGCATGGTAATTTTTCCGGCTGTGATATCTTCCCCTTTATCTTTAAGATTATTTTCATATCCCTGCAAATTCAAAACATCATCTACGATTTGATAAGCAACACCAATCGCTTCCAGAAAGTTACTTAGTGCATCTATTTCCTCTGAACTTCCGCCACCTATTAATCCTCCCATTTTGGCCAATGTACAGGCGGGCGTTGCTGTTTTTAATCGATGTATGGTATAAATTCTTTTTTCAAGCGCTGAACTATCTCTACTTTTTACCGCATCAGGCATCATAAAATGAAGTCCACTAATATCCATCGCCTGTCCTGCATGTGCCGCACGCATCATTTCAAAATACAGTTCATATACCTTCAATCTGATGTGTTCCGCAAGTTGAGGAGATCGCGTAAACAATTCCCCAATAAAATAGCAAAGATTACCCGCATTTATAGCAAGCGGTTCTCCATACAAAAGATGCAGGGCCGTATTTCCTCTGCGGGTTTCTGATCTGTCCTGAACATCATCAACAATTAATGATCCTGTATGAATTAATTCCGGCATTGCGAGCCAATCGATAAATGGCTGAGAGTTTCCTCCAACACCATCTATACAAGCAAGAAATACATAAGATCTCCAGGCTTTTTTACTTCGGTCTACCATTTCTCTGATGGGTTTTATAACAGAAGAAACATATTGTTCTTTATCTGCTTGACTAAAAAAAGTAACGCCCAACGCACTATCAACCAACCTGTGAAACTGCTCATCGCTAGGATTTAAAGGAAGCAAAGATTCAACGGATTTCTGAGTAGTATCGCCTACTAATTTTAAGAAACTTTCAATACTTGTTTTGGTACTAAATCCATTTCTTTCAATATATCCCTGACCAGAAACTTCTGTTTCCATAAACATTCCTGCAGCACCTACACAGCCTTCCCAAAATGCAGGTGCAGAAAGAATTGTAATAAACTCCTGTTCAGGAAAATCAGCTGTAATAGAAAGAAAAATATTAAGGTGAGGTATTTCTAATCTCCACGAAATGGGATAGGATATAAAAGTTCGCGAACTTGTCCAATACTGTTCAGGTAAAAATGAAAACTGTTTTACATTTGTTCTTTTACCATCAGGATCAATTATAATTATAGTGCCGCCGGCATGTTCGCCATTCCTCGTATTATCAAAAAGATCGTAACCCGATAATTGATAACCATTGCCTAACTGAAGTGCAATCCAGTTCCAGTCCATTTCATGCTTAAATTCAAATGTTGAAGTTTCATCTGCCGGTTTGCTAAATTCATGGTCATACCAGCCGCTTCCTTCTACTTCATAAACTGTATTGCCTATCTGAATTTCTCCGCTCACATCACACTTTGGAATAAAATAATAAAACATTTCCTCTTTCCTTATACCGCTTACAAATCCATCATCTCCATGTCGTATTGGTTCTATTAATGGAATAAAATTAAGCTTGCACACAATTCCATTCAGTGAATTTTCAAGCTTTAAATGATAGTTGCCTTGTTGATCTTTTTTAAAAGAGTTTTCATCATATTCAAGTGAAAGATTCATTAAACCTACTTTTGCAGGTTGTCTAAGAAGTCTGTCAGGCAG
Organism: Flavobacterium sp. LC2016-13; assembly: GCF_009707955.1. Taxonomy (GTDB): domain Bacteria; phylum Bacteroidota; class Bacteroidia; order Flavobacteriales; family Flavobacteriaceae; genus Flavobacterium. The sequence continues at coordinate 164,651 of NZ_WMDQ01000008.1, forward strand.
CGGCATATTTCCTTTTTCATATACTTCTTTTAATGCGCGCCGAATCCATCTGCTTCCTTCATTTTTTTCTTCGTTCTTTTTAATAGCTTTCAAAACTTCGACTGGTGTGCTTGGATCTACAAGTGAATCACTATAATACTTTTTTTCGGCTATATCTGATAAAGACCAAATTACAGAATGAGTATAGTTAAGATTTCCTGTAGTCTCTTCTTTTACTGCCACTCTAAAAAAAGAAGCAAATAAAGACAACCGTTTTCCATCTTTAGAAGTGAGATGACAATTTTGATACCACCATTCAATTAGCGACCCATCGTGCGGAAGATCATGAATATTTAAATCAATCGGTCCGTCAGCAGGCCACGTCGAAGGATAATCGTATGGAATCTCTGCCAGGTTTGTTTGTTGTACATAAGTTTCTTTTTTCATAATGTTACACATATTAGTTGTTTACAATGTTATATTCACCCCGGTCTTCGAACTCTTATCGATGGAACGGTATTAAATGAACACTGTACCACAACTCAAAACAGGTAATGATTCTTCCTTTTTGCCAAGCTGTATTAAAAAAGCATTGCTCTCTTATAAAAGCACTGATTTTATTAAGAATAAATTTACTATAATTAAATCAGGTACTCGCAAGTATATTTACTTATTTAATTGAATTACAGAAGATTAACACTTTAATACCGTAAACTTTAAAGTCAGATTCTTAAAACACACATTTTTTGACACTCTTTTTGATGTAACTTTATATCTCTTAATTTCATTATCATTGTCTATGCAAGATAAAAAATCACTGCTTGATGATCATAGCCAAAATGATAAACTGCCTATCAGGATAGTTTCTCCTAATTTCGGACACTTAACTAAAGAGGACACGGATAAAATTGAGCTTACACAGCGAATGCCTTATTATTTTATTCTGTTTATGCTCAACGGCACTACAAAGCATAGTATCGATATGGAAGAATTTGATATTGAAAGTAATCAAGTATTATTTGTTCTTCCTAACCAAATTCATCATTTACCTGCTTCAGGACATGGTAAAGATTATTTTAAATTAGGTTTTGATGAAAACTGTCTTTCCCGTTTGCCAAAGCAATATACTTTTTTAGTAAACCCATTAAACCAACAAAAAATAACTGTTACAGCGGGAACAGCAACCAGACTTAAAGCTATATTTGAAATCTTGTCAGGCCTTTTAAGTACTCCTGATACCGATGCTGAACTTATTTTAGCACACCTTAATAGTCTGCTAACAGAAATTAATTTAGCCTATTTTGCAACAGAGAAAAATCCGAGTGATGAAAAACTTTCAAAATATATTGGTTTTCAAATATTTGTAGAAGACAATCTGATTGATCATCCGAGTATTACAGAAATTGCTGAGAAGCTTGCACTGAGTACAGATAGTTTATACCAAATTGTTAAACAATACTCAGGCCTTTCTCCCAAAGAGTTTGTAACAAACCGTCTTATAATTGAGGCTAGAAGAAGAATATCCTACGGCGAAAGTTCAACTGTAAAAGAACTCGCCTTTGAACTTGGCTTTAACGATCCCGACTATTTCTCCCGCTTGTTTAAAAAAGTGACAGGAAAAACCGTCGCTGCTTTCTTTAAGGATTTGTCCTGAAGTTAACGGATTTTGTCCAGTGACCAAACTGTTGCTTTCCTCGAATTTTGTCTTGAAAATTAATTTTTAAAATTATGAAAAGACAACTTGGAAAAAAAGGGCCATTAGTGGCACCAATAGGTTTAGGATGTATGGGAATGTCTGGAGCTTACGGTCAATTTGATGATAAACAATCGATAGCGACCATCGAACGGGCTCTGGAACTAGAACACAGCTTTTTAGATACTGCTGATTATTACCTTACGGGACATAACGAAACATTGATTGGCCAGGCTATTAAAGGAAAACGAGAGAAGGCATTTCTATCTGTTAAAACAGGTCAGTTGGTCGGTCCCGGACCTAACGGCGGAACGGCTCCCGGACCTGTAACGGGTCGTCCGGAATACATTCGCAATGCTGTTATGTATAGTCTTCAGCGTCTTAAAACTGATTACATAGATCTTTATACCCTAGCCCGCATTGATCCTGATGTTCCTATTGAAGAGACAATAGGCGCAATGGCAGATTTAGTGCAAAAAGGAGTAATCTTAAATATAGGTTTATCTGAAGCATCTGCAGAAAGCATACGCAAGGCCGCAACCGTTCATCCTATTACTGCACTGCAAATTGAATATTCACTTTGGAGCCGGGATATTGAAGAGAAAGTGCTGCCAACAATAAGAGAACTTGGCATTGGTCTTGTAGCTTATGCTCCTTTAAGCAGAGGTTTCCTCACCGGAGAATACCAAAAACCCGAAGACATTAAAGACAGTCGTGCCTTTATACCGAGATTTCAAGGTGAAAATTTTTATAAAAATCTGGAAATGGTAGAGAAAATTAAATCATTGGCCAATGAAAAAGGTTGTACACCGTCTCAATTAGCCATTGCCTGGGTACTTGCCCAAGGCGAAGATATTATTACTATTCCCGGGACTAAACAAATTAAAAACCTGGAATTAAATATAGCGGCAGAAAAAGTAAATCTTACTACCGAAGACTTACAGAGTATTGAGGCTATCATGCCCCTCGGAAGTGTTTCAGGAACCAGATATCCTGAAAAATTCATGAGTACTTTAAATCGTTAAGTTTTTCTTTTAAGATAGTATAGGAAAACTTCGATCTTCTAAAACAAAAAAGCCACTCAATTGAGTGGCTTTTGATGTGATCCCAGAAGGATTCGAACCTTCGACCTACGCATTAGAAGTGCGTTGCTCTATCCAGCTGAGCTATGGAACCAAAATAAGTTTTTTAATAAAAACCCTTTAAAAAAAAGTCGGGGTGGCAGGATTCGAACCTGCGGCCTCCTGCTCCCAAAGCAGGCGCGATAACCGGGCTACGCTACACCCCGAGGCAAAAACTAAGCGGAGAGACAGGGACTCGAACCCTGGCGACGGTTACCCGTCGACAGATTAGCAATCTGCTCCATTACCGCTCTGGCACCTCTCCAAGCTCAAGGAACGTGTCCTGTTTTGCGGTTGCAAATGTAAGTCAACATTATATTTCTCACAACTATTTCTGTGCTTTTTTTTATCTTTTTTCAATCTTTTTTTTAAACCGCTTAACAATCAAACAAATAGAATTAACAAAAAATTGATATTAAATTTAAAATTCAATCGAATTGGTTCAAAATTTGAATTTATTCAAATAAAGAGTAAATTTGCTTGATTAACTAATATTAACAGAAAATGAACAAAAGAGTTGTTATCGTTTCTGCCGTTAGAACACCTATCGGAAGTTTCATGGGAGGGTTATCTACCGTACCCGCACCAAAATTAGGCGCTGCCGCAATAAAAGGAGCCCTTTCAAAAATTAACCTAGATCCAAAATTAGTTGATGAAGTTTTCATGGGGAACGTAATCCAGGCAGGCGTTGGACAAGCTCCGGCTCGTCAGGCTGCACTTTTTGCCGGATTATCTGAAGAAGTTGTCGCTACAACCGTAAACAAAGTTTGCGCCTCTGGAATGAAAGCTGTAATGTTTGCCGCACAGGCAATTGCTTGTGGAGATGCTGAAATCGTCGTTGCCGGTGGAATGGAAAGCATGAGCTTAATTCCGCACTACGTACAAATGCGTGCCGGAAACAAATTTGGCCCGGCTACTATGCTCGACGGAATGCAAAAAGATGGTTTGACAGATGCTTACGATAACAACGCAATGGGAGTTTGCGCTGATTTATGTGCAACTGAATACAACATCAGCCGTGAAGAACAGGATAATTTCGCCATTCAATCTTATGAAAGAAGCGCAAAAGCCTGGGATGCCGGAAAATTTGACAATGAAGTTGTTCCAGTTGAAGTGCCACAAAGACGTGGAGAACCAATTATATTCTCAAAAGATGAAGAATATACCAATGTAAAATTGGATAAAATTCCTTCATTAAGTGCTGTTTTCACAAAAGACGGAACCGTTACGGCTGCCAATGCTTCAACAATCAACGATGGTGCTGCAGCTTTAGTTTTAATGTCTGAAGAAAAAGCAATTTCATTAGGATTAAAACCTTTAGCTTTCATAAAAGGATATGCAGATGCTGCACAGGAACCAAAATGGTTTACAACAAGTCCGGCAAAAGCTTTACCAAAAGCCTTAGACAAAGCAGGAATTGCAATTGGAGATGTTGATTATTTCGAATTCAACGAAGCATTCTCAGTTGTTGGTCTTGCCAATTCAAAAATCTTAAATCTTGATAACAATAAAGTAAACGTAAATGGTGGTGCAGTTTCATTAGGACATCCTCTTGGTTGTTCAGGAGCGCGTATTATCGTAACTTTACTAAATGTTTTAGAACAAAACAATGCAAAAACCGGAGCTGCTGCAATTTGCAATGGCGGCGGCGGAGCATCTGCAATTGTTATCGAAAGAGCTTAATAATACAATAAATCAGGAGTTATTTAGAAAACAGATAACTCCTGATTTCAACTTATAAATTACCTTAAATGTTCGGAATTTGCAATCTAGCCATAGTACCCGTTCGATCTGAGCCAAGTGACAGAAGTGAAATCGTTACACAACTTTTGTTTGGCGAACACATCGAAATTTTAGAACGCCAAAATCAATGGTCTCGAATAAAAATTCAGTTTGATGATTATATAGGCTGGGTAGATTCTAAACAATATCAGGTAATTTCTGAGGCAAATTATAATCTATTAAGCAAAGAAGCCATTATTTTAAATGCAGATTTAATCGATTATATCACTGCACCCGATAATTTATTACTGCCAATTCCGCTTGGTGCTTCTTTAACTTTCTTGAACAACAGCGAAATCAACACTTCAAATTTTGATTTTGAAGGAACCAAAACCAGCGGTACAAAACCAAAAAACGCACTTATAAATACTGCTTTTATGTATTTGAACGCACCTTATTTATGGGGCGGAAAAACACCATTCGGAATCGATTGTTCTGGTTTTACGCAAATGGTTTACAAACTAAACGGATACAAAATTCACCGCGATGCCTCACAACAAGCGCTTGAAGGCGAACCTTTAAGTTTTATTGAAGAAAGTGAAGCCGGAGATTTGGCTTTTTTTGACAATGAAGAAGGCAACATCATTCACGTGGGAATTATAATGGAAAATAATTACATCATTCACGGAAGTGGAAAAGTCCGCATCGACCGCTTAGACCATCTAGGAATTTATAATGCTGAACTTAATAAACACACACATAATCTTCGTGTGATTAAGAAAATAATTTAATTTTATCAACTCACTAAGCATGAAATTTTTTGATTTTTTATTAAAAACAAAGGATAAAAAATCAAGAGATTTTATAAGTCCTGATTTTGAAATTTCAATTGAAAAAGCAATCTCTTTTATTGAATCTTCAGATACAGATCTTAATGAAGATACTTTGTTTGAAAAACTATGTGAAATATGTAAAAATGACTTTGAAGCACAGGAAATATATGTTTTTCTTCCTATAGCATTTGTTAGATTAGCGTATCCTAAAATAAACTGGCTTGAAACATACAATGAAGTGTACTCAAATAAAAAACAAACCAAAAAAGAATTTGCAACCACAAAATCTTATCAAATCATTCTAAAAATTTCTGAAAAATATTTTCAAAATCCATCCAAAGAAACTATTATAAAAATCGCAGGAAGAAGTGCAGAATTTCACGCAATGAACCAGCTATTTCTTGATAATAAAAATGCGCAATTAGAAGACATAAAATTTACAGAGACTACAGTAATTAGATAATCAGTTCAATACATTTAGAGTGAAAAATCTACAAATAAAAAAATCCGCAATAATCCGTGTTTTCGCTTGCGAATCCTCGTCATCCGTGTGCCAATTCATCACGCACTAATACGAATCGTCTTTCTAAACTCTGAAGGACTATTCCCTCTTTGTTTTTTAAAGAATTTATTAAAGTGGCTTTCATCCGTAAAACCAAATTCATACGCAATTTCATTAATACGCTTATCGCTAAATTGTAAACGATGTTCAATCAATTTCGTTTTATAATTACTGATATATTGCTGCATGGTTTCGCTGGCATGTTTCTTAAAATAACGCCCTAAATACGTATTCGAAATTCCGAAATAATCACTAATAGATTCCGCTTTAATCTTCTCAGGATAATAAATATTAGTTTGAATATATTGTAAAATATCCATTGCTCTGGCTTCAGAATTAATACTTACCTGCTCCGGCAAATACTTCGCAATATTTCTTGCTACAATAATAATCAACGTATTAACCAATTGCTGAATCAACTCTTTATTATAAACATCTTTATCCTGATGTTCACGAATAATAGCTTCAACCATAACTTTTACCAAACATTTATCAGCATGATTTTTTAAAATACAACCAGGCTGATGATTCGCGTTTTGCAAAATATATTCTAAACGCTGAATATTCTCGTTTTGAAGACTGGAATTCTTCAAATAAATATCATTAAACCTCAAAAAGAAAAACTTCGTTTCGGTTTCAATTGTAAAATTATGACAATCCTCAGGCGTTAATAAAAACATGTGTCCCGCATCATATTCAAAAATATTTTTGTTGATACACTGCGTTCCAGTTCCGCCCAAAATATAAACCAATTCAAAGAAATTATGACGATCTCCAACATCCGGATATTCATCCAATGTTTCAAAAGATACTGTAAACGGTTCATATAAATTTTCTTTTTTCATAATCTGCAGCAATTAATTCAGGATGCAAATATACCTAAAAAAGACAAATATATACAATTTAACAGTTAAAAAAATGGTATAATTTTGTCAAATAATTTTAAGACATCAATTTTAACATCATGGAATATAGAAAATTAGGCAACTCAGAACTTGAATTATCAACTATAACTTACGGTGCATTTGCCATTGGCGGAAACATGTGGGGCGGAAACGAAAAGAAAGATTCAATCGACTCCATTCACGCTTCTATTGCGAATGGCGTAACCACAATCGACACCGCTCCTTTTTACGGATTTGGTTTAAGTGAAGAAATGATTGGCGAAGCTTTAAAATCTCAAGATCGTACAAAAGTACAATTGTTAACCAAATTTGGTTTGGTTTGGGACGGAAGTAACAATGGAAAAGGAGATTTCTTTTTTGATGCCGACGATAACGGAAAAAAATTAGCAATTTACAAATACGCCTCAAAAAACAACATCATAAAAGAAGTTGAAGAAAGCTTAAAACGTCTACAAACTGATTATATCGACTTATTGCAAATTCACTGGCCAGACTCCACTACTCCAATTCAGGAAACTATGGAAGCTTTAGAAATCCTTATTCAACAAGGAAAAATCAGAGCTGCCGGAGTAAGTAATTACAATGCAGAACAAATTAAAGAAGCACAAAAAACAATTCAGTTAGCTTCAAATCAAGTTCCGTTTAGCATGCTGAATCAGGCAATTCAAACCGATTTAGTTCCACTTACGATTCAGGAAAATATCGGAATTATTGCTTACAGTCCGATGGAAAGAGGTTTGTTAACCGGAAAATATTTTACTGACAGTAAATTAAAAGATAACGATCATAGAAATGGTTATTTCGGCCAATTCGATCTTCAAAAAGTAAAAACATTAGTCGAAGAATTAAGTTCATTGGCAAATGCAAAACACATTTCAATTTCGCAATTGGTATTGCGCTGGACAACTTTACAAAAAGGAATTACAATTGTTTTAGCCGGAGCAAGAAATGCCGAACAAGCAATATCAAACGCAAAAACAATGGATTTCGATTTATCAGCTTCAGAACTTGACTTCATTAATCAGGCGATTTCGAAACTGAAATAATATTTAAACACATAGAAGCATAGATTTTTCTTTGTCGGCAAAGGCGTTTCACTTGCATTAACAAACATAGGCTACACAATCTTGTCATTACTCGAAATGACAAACTTTGAAAACTATGTGTGAGAAACTAGTTTCTTTCAACTACCTTTTTTAGAAAAGAAAAATCTATGTTTCTATGTGTTTCAAAAAAATCTCAAAAAATTAAATAATTAGAATTTGGGCGTGCCCCTCCGGGTCGGGCTTTCGGCTAAATTCCCGATTAACAAAAACTACGGCTAAAAAGCCTTGTTTTTCTAAATCGGGAGATACCGCCTCTATCCCTCACGCAAACCAGATTCATCAGAACAAAAAGTAAAATGAAGAAAATTTTTATCATCAACGGAAGCCAAAATTTTGCGCATTCAGGCGGAAAATTCAATGAAACCGTTACCGATTGGACAATCGAATATTTAAAGAACAGTAACAAATTTGAAATTAAAACAACCGACATCAAACAAGATTTTGACTTAGACGTAGAAGTAGAAAAATTTGTTTGGGCAGATGTTGTAGTATATCATACTCCGGTTTGGTGGTTTCAATTACCAAATCTTTTCAAAAAATACATCGACGACGTTTTCACAGCCGGACACCAAAAAGGAATTTACAAAAGCGACGGAAGAAGTCGAGTAAATCCTGACATCAATTACGGAACTGGCGGAATGCTACACGGACGCAAATATATGTTGACTACAAGTTGGAACGCACCTGCAACAGCCTTTACACTTCCTGGAGAATTCTTCGAAGAAACATCTGTAGATCAAGGAGCTATGTTTGGTTTCCATAAAATGAATAAATTTGTAGGTATGGAAAAATTAAACAGTTTCCATTTCCACGACGTTGAAAAAGGTGCAACTGCAGAAAACATTGTCATCTTCAAAGAAAATTACACCAAACATTTAGAAGAAACCTTTAAAAACTTATAATCATGATCTCTATCACCGCAATTATAAAAAGCAAACAAGAAAACATTGAAGAAGTTAAAACCCTGATTCAAAATCTGGTTACACAAACAAGAAAAGAAGAAGCCTGCGTTCGTTACGATCTTCACACAAGCGAAAATGTTTTCATTATTTGGGAAGAATGGAAAGATCAGGCCGGACTTGATATTCACAACAATCAGCCTTATTTATTAGACTTTATTGCAAAAAGCGAAGCCTTAACTTCTGCACCAATTCAGGTTTACAAAACAATCCAAATACTTTAATAAATAAAGTTATGAAAGCACTTTTTACCAATACTTACGAATCTGAGTTCGTAAACACAGAAATTGAAAAACCAGCTCCTAAAAAAGGAGAAGTTTTAATAAAAATACACGCAAGTGGCGTAAACCCAATCGATAACAAAATAAGACTTGGACTTTCGCCTTACGCCTCTCCGGTTTTACCAGCGATTTTAGGAACTGATCTTGCCGGAGTTATTGAAGAAATTGGTGAAGGCGTAACGGATTTTAAAGTTGGCGACGAAGTTTATGGACTTGCCGGAGGCGTTTTAGGAGTTCAGGGAACTTTAGCTGAATATACTGCAGTTGATGCTGATTTATTAGCTATAAAACCAAAAAACTTAACCATGAAAGAAGCTGCGGGAATTCCGTTAGTTTTACTTACAGCCTGGGAAGGTTTGATTGACAGAGCAAAAGTTCAAAAAGGAGACAAAGTTTTGGTTCACGCCGGAGCTGGAGGCGTTGGACACATGGTTGTACAACTGGCTAAAATTTTTGGTGCCGATGTTTACGCAACCGTTTCTCCTCAAAAAGCAGAAATTGTAAAATCGTATGGAGCAACCGCGATTGATAAAAACACTCTCGTTGAAGATTACGTAAATCAATACACAGACGGAAAAGGTTTTGACATTATTTATGATACTCTTGGAGGTCAGTCGCTTGACGATTCATTTAAAGCAATTCGCCATTACGGGCAAATCAGCAGTTGTTATGCATTCGGAACTCATACATTAGCAACAAGTTCGCTTCGTTCTGCAAGTATTCACGGTGTTTTTGTTTTACACCCAATGATTGGGAACGAAGGAAGAAAACATCATGGAGATATTTTAAAAGAAACTACAAAATTAATTGAAGAAGGAAAGCTTAAACCTTTAATTGATCCAAGAAAATTTACCTTAGACAATGCAATGGAAGCGCATAAAGCAGTAAGTGATGGTTCTGCAATTGGAAAAATTGTTGTAGATATAATTTAAGTTTTTTTTGCCACGAATTGCACGAATTAGCACTAATTTTTATTTGCAAATAAAAATTTAATTCGTAAAAATTCGTGGCAAACATTTTTATTTAATTCCGCCAAAAGCACCAAAACACATATTCTTGTGTAAAATTTCGACGCTTTTAAAATCCACTTTTTTCATCAAATCCAATTGGTAATTCATTGATCTTGGTGTATCTTCTTTGGCAATATAATCAAATACATTTTGGCGATATTCAGCCCCTCCTATTCCTTCTAAATATTCACCATATCGCTGCCAGGTATATTCATTCAACAAATCAGTATCCTGCGTGATTAAATCTGAAATCATAAAACAACCGCCCGGTTTTAATAATTTAGACAACTTTATAAAAGTAGTTTCCCAATCTTCGTCATCTCTTAAATGATGTAAAACAGCTCCAGCCAAAATAATATCAAAACTATTTTCTTCTAAATCTACTTCTCGAATATCACCTTGTTTAATTTCGACATTTCCGTTTGTTTCAGCCGAAACTCTTTCAGAAGCTTTATTCAACATTGGCAAACTCAAATCGACCAAAGTACAATTCAAATTCGGTAATTTAGACAACATCATTAAAGTATAATTTCCTGCACCGCAGCCAATATCCAAAACATGAGTAGCATTCGGAACAATTCTTTTTGAAGCTTCCGTAATTAATTCTAACGAAACTTTAGCATCAATTGTAGACAATTGTCCCGTTTCTAAATTCGAAAATCGTTCGACATCGTTGTCAAATCTTTCCTTGATCTCTGTAATAGTTGATTTTTTCATATGTTTTGTTTTAGTTTTTCACGCAGATTTAAAATGATTAAAGCAGATTTAAAATGATTTTATTTTTTTTAAATAATTAAATGAAAATCTGCGCTTATCAGCTTAAATCTGCCAAATCTGCGTGAAACTTTTTTTTCAAAATTATTCTTTTAATATATACTTTAAAAATACTATTTTTATCAATTAATAATACTTTTAAAGTATCATGGAATTACGTCATCTAAAATATTTTCTGGCTGTAGCCGAAGAACTGAACTTTACAAAAGCTTCAGAAAAACTTTTTATTTCCCAGCCGCCATTAAGTCGCCAGATTATTGAACTCGAAGAAGAACTTCAGGCAAAGCTTTTCATTCGGAATAATAAAAAAGTAACACTTACTGAAGCTGGAAAATATTTTGAAAAAGAAGCAAAAGCACTTTTTCAGAATTTAGAACGTGTCTCATTGAAAACAAAGAAGATAGCTGAAAACATATCAGGCGAATTCAGGATTGCTTACATCAGTTCTATTTATTCGGCAGTAATTTCAGATTTAATCAAACATTTAAAAATACAATTTCCGTACGTGAATTTCAAGCTTTTTGAAATTTCGACAACAAAGCAAATCACCGCTTTAGAACAAGGAAAAATAGAAATGGGAATTATACGTTCACCAATAAAGTCTCCTAAAATAAAAACGCATTTATGGTTTCAGGATGGATTTTCATTGGTCTACAATAAAAATACCGTTCAAATAAAATCTGAAAAAGAAATTCTAAACCTAAAAGAGGAAACATTCGTATTTTTCAATAAAGATTACGCACCGCATTATCATGAAGTTTTATTAGAACTTTGTGCATTTTATGGCTTTACACCAAAGATAATTCACGAAGCGAACAATATCAATTCAATCGTGCAATTAGTCAAAAACGGATTAGGTATTTCGATTGTTCCTTCAAATATTGCAAAAAATAATCAAGATCCTGAAATTGGTTTTATCGAATTGAAAAAAGTCAATTTACGTACCGATGTTTCGATTATTACATCAAAAGAAGACGATTCTGAAATCACTAAAACTGCTGTTGATTTTTTGTTAAAAAAAGGATAGCCACGAATTCACGAATTTTACTTTTAAAATCTATGCGTAAACTAAGAAAAAGAAATTCGTGAATTCGTGGCTATAAAAAAAATCGTTACAATTTAGTACAGAAATCCGCATCATAAAAAGAGAACTTTTAAATACCTTAGCAAATAAATAAAATCAATATAAAAATGGCTGAACAATCTTCAATTCAGTGCCCAAACTGCGGAACTCCTATCGATGTCAATGATGTTTTAAAACATCAATTGGAAGACAGCATCCGTAAAGAATTTCAACAAAAAGCCAATGCTCAAACCAGAGAATTGGAGCTTAAAAACGAACAATTCGAAAAAGCCAAAACCGAATTTGAAGCCAAAAAGAAACAAGAAAACGAGCTTTTTGCAGAACGTTTAGAACGTGAAAAAAAGACTGCCGAAAAAGAAATTACTGAAAAACTGAAAACCAAACTCGACGAAGAAAACAAAGATCGTTTGCTTTTGATGGAAAAGGAACTTTCTGAAAAATCAGAGAAACTTCGCGAAATGAATAAAATGACGGGAGAAATTGCCAAACTTCAACGTGAAAAACTGGAGATGAAAGAAGCAATAGAAGCCGAAGCTCAAAAGCAACTCAACGCTACTTTGGTTCTGGAACGCGATAAAATTCGCAAACAGGAAGAAGAAAAAAACGAGCTAAAAATCAAAGAATACCAAAAACAATCTGACGATCAAAAAAAGCTGATTGAGGAAATGAAACGCAAGCAGGAACAAGGTTCTATGCAATTACAAGGCGAAGTAATGGAATTAGCGATTGAAGAATGGCTGGCAAATAATTTTCCGCTTGATAGTATTGATGAAGTTAAAAAAGGTGCAAATGGAGCCGATTGTCTTCAAATTGTAAACACGCGCGAACATCAAAACTGCGGTTCTATTTATTATGAAAGTAAAAGAACAAAAGCTTTTCAACCCGCGTGGATTGAGAAATTTAAAAATGATATTCGAACTAAAAGAGCTAATATTGGTGTTTTAGTAACTGAAGTTATGCCGGCAGGAATGGAAAGAATGGGCATGCGCGACGGCATCTGGATTTGTACGTATGAAGAATTTAAAGGTTTAAGTGCTGTTTTACGTCAATCCTTAATTCAGGTAAGTCAGGCTGTTCAGGCGCAGGAAAACAAAGGCGATAAAATGTCGATGTTGTATGACTTTTTAACCAGCAACGAATTCCGTTTACAAATTGAAGGAATTGTAGAAGGTTTCACCCAAATGCAAGGCGATCTTGATGCAGAAAAAAGAGCTATGCAGAGAATCTGGAAACAACGTGAAAAACAAATCGAAAAAGTAGTTCACAACACCTTAGGAATGTACGGATCGATTCGTGGAATTGCAGGAAATGCAGTTCAGACTGTACGAGCTTTAGAATTGGATTTTGTTGAAGGCGATGATGACGAAGATCCTAAAGAATTAGAATAATCTATAATTGGAAATAAAAAAGGCTTCGATTAATTTCGAAGCCTTTTATTTTAATTATCCTTTTTTGAAAGACATTGTAAGTCCAAACTGATTAGAAAGATAAAGCTTATTATTCTCAATAGAATAACCAGAAGTTGTTCTTAATAACTGTAGAAATTCAGTTTCTTTTTTTGCATCACATTTTTTAGTTTCAGCTGAAAGATTTGGAAACTGAAGTTTTCCTGCAGCATTTGATACCAAACTTCCTTTAATACCGTTGCATCCTGTTGATCCAGAAAAACTTGATGAATTCATTTGGATTTTTGGAGCGTTTGAAAAATCTTTATCAGTAATTACTTTTCCGTTTAAGTTTTCTAAAATCCAGGTTTGTTGTAATTTCTTTTCAACTGAGTTTTCATTAGTTGTAGCTACTGAATTTGTAGCTTTACTCGATTTGCAGCTGTAAATCAATGATACTGCAATAAATAACATTAAAATCTTTTTCATGTAAAATAATATAAGTTTTATTTTACAAAAATATATTGTCTCTAAACCAACCTTAGATACTAAAAGTTATTTTTAAGCCATTCTAAGACATTTTTAAAGTCTAAAGATTAATCTACCTTTCTAAAAACTAAAAGCTTAGCAGAAGGATTCGACAATGTTAATCTGTTATTTTCAATAGAATACGTGGTTGTACTTTGAAGTGCTTTAGTAAACTCTCCTTCTTTATTTCCAGGCGCGCACGCCATTAAAGTCGAAATAACTTTTGAAAATCGCAATAAATCTTTCTCATAAAAAATAGAGCCACTAATTGCATTACAGCCTCCATAACCCATAAATCTATTTTCGGCCGAGTTGATTTCAATTCTTGGTAATTCTCTTTGAAAATCAGTAACAAAAACCTTAAATCCGTTTAATTCTTCCAAAACCCAAATATCATGAAGTCGATAATCAGTATTATATTTTCCACAGCCCTCTATTTTTTTGCTTTCCAATTCTGAATTGTTTTTAATTTCTATCGAAACTTTATAAGGAGAAATTGCACCGGACATTGAATTCTGGCAATCTACTTGCTGAATTGTAATAGTAGCCGTCGAAGTTTCATTAGCAACTTTATACATCTTAACATTAGCATCCATCGCTTTAATTGCATCAACAGGTGCAAAAACAAGTTTTTCTTTTCCCGGAATCAAAGAAGTGAATATAATTTCATCATTCCCCATTTTTAAGCCCCAAAAAGGCTCGTTTCCGGTTGCTGTAAAATAATATTTCATCTCATCTTCCTGAGAACCATATTCAGAAGTAGTTTGTGTATTTGAAGTTTTGTCTGCTGTAGGTTTACAGCCAGCCATTACAGAAAGTAAGAGCAAAAGTGAAAGTATATTTTTCATAACGCTTTATTTGAAATAAGATCTTTTAACAAAATACAAGTAAAATTCTTATGAATTTACGACATTATTTTGAATTTATTATTTAGAATCTTTTCAAATTTAAAATAATTATCGATTCTATATTTGATTAAAAACCCGCACTACGTAAAAGATTAAATCAAAATACGTATTCTACAGAACTACTTCTACTTAAAAAAAAATAAAATAAATACGTATAACAATAAGTATAAATACTTATATTTGCGTGGTAATACTTAATTAAAGAAATCATGATTAGAGTAATAGTAGTTGGAAACGGCATGGTTGGTTATAAATTTTGCGAAAAATTCATTGCAAAATCAGGACAGGAAAAGTATCAAATTACCGTTTTTGGTGAAGAACCGAGGCGTGCTTACGATCGTGTTCACTTAAGTGAATACTTTGGAGGAAAAACGGCGGATGATTTATCACTATCAACAACCGAATGGTATGCCGAAAATAACATTATTCTAAACACATCTGAATTAATTACAGATATTAATCGTAACGAAAAAACAATTCATACACATTTAGAAAAAATACATACTTACGACTACTTAGTTTTGGCAACAGGTTCTTCTGCTTTTGTTCCGCCAATAGAAGGCGTCGAAAAAGAAGGTGTTTTTGTATACAGAACCATCGAAGATCTGGATGCTATTATGGTTTATGCCAAAAAGATAAAACAGAAAGGCGCAACCGAAGCCGCTGTTCTTGGCGGAGGATTATTAGGTCTTGAAGCAGCAAAAGCCGTTAGAGATTTAGGATTGAATCCGCATGTTGTCGAATTTGCTCCGCGTTTGATGCCGAGACAATTAGACAAAGGCGCAAGTGATATGCTTCAATCAAAAATTGAAGAATTAAACATTGGAATTCATCTTAACAAAGCAACACAATATATTGACGGAAAAGAAAGTATAACGGGAATGATGTTTGCTGACGACGAATTGTTAAAAGTAGACATGTTGGTTATTTCTGCCGGAATTAAACCTCGCGACGAACTGGCAAGAGTTTCAGGACTTGAAGTTGGTTTACGAGGCGGAATCGTGGTAAACAATCAAATGCAGACATCAGATCCTTCTATTTATGCAATTGGTGAAGCGGCACTTTACAACCAGAATATTTACGGACTTGTTGCTCCAGGTTACGAAATGGCTGATGTTGCTGCAGAACAAATCTTAAATGGTTCTAAAACCATGAGAGAAACCATTGATATGTCGACACAATTAAAATTAATTGGTGTTGAAGTGGCGAGTTTTGGTGATCCTTTTGTTGAAAATGAAAATGTAACTGCCATTATTTATGAGAATAAATTAAGCGGTGTTTACAAAAGAATCAACGTTACCAAAGATTCTAAAACACTTTTAGGCGGAATTTTGGTTGGAGATGCAAGCGATTATAATTCACTTTTCCAGATTTACAGCAACGCAATGGCTTTGCCAAAAAATCCCGAAGATTTGATTTTAGGTTCTCGCGATGGTTCTGAAGGTTCAAATTTAGGAAGTGTAATGGATTTACCAGATACAGCTGTAATTTGTTCCTGCGAAAATGTTACCAAAGGCGCTATCTGCTGTAAAATTTTAGACGAAAGCTGCGCTACTCTTTCAGACGTTGTCAAAACAACCAAAGCTACTTCTGGCTGTGGCGGCTGTAAACCAATGGTTTCAGATTTGGTAAAAGCAACTCAAAAATCACTTGGAAAAGAAGTTAAAGAAGTGATTTGTGAGCATTTCAATTATAATCGTCAGGAATTATTCGACTTGGTGAAAATCAATAAATACGAGAACTATTATGATGTTCTCGATCATCACGGAAGAGGAGATGGATGCGAGATTTGCAAACCAGTTGTCGCTTCTATTTTCTCTAGTATTTACAACGATACGGCAAATAAACACGTTACAACCCAAGATACAAACGATAGATTTTTAGCAAACATTCAACGAAACGGAACCTATTCTGTAGTTCCCAGAGTTGCCGGAGGTGAAATTACAGCTGAAAAATTAATTGTGATTGGCGAAGTGGCCAAACAATTCGATTTATATACCAAAATAACAGGAGCACAAAGAGTTGATTTATTCGGTGCGCATTTAAGTGATCTGCCTAAAATCTGGAAAATCTTAATTGATAATGGTTTTGAAAGCGGTCACGCTTACGGAAAATCGCTTCGTGCCGTAAAAAGCTGTGTTGGAAATGCGTGGTGTCGTTACGGAATGGACGACAGCGCAGGATTTGCCATCGAACTCGAAAACAGATACAAAGGAATCCGTTCTCCGCATAAACTAAAAGGTGGTGTCTCAGCCTGCATTCGTGAATGTGCTGAAGCCCGAGGAAAAGATTTCGGATTAATTGCGGTTGAAGGCGGCTGGAATTTATACATCGCTGGAAATGGCGGAGCAAACCCAAAACACGCTGTTTTATTAGCCGAAAAAATCGATAAAGAAACAGTTATCAAATACATGGACAGATTCTTAATGTATTACATCCGTACGGCTGGTCCGCTGATTAGAACTTCAACTTGGTTAGAAAAACTAGACGGCGGTTTAGAATATTTAAAAGAAGTAATAATCGAAGATAGTTTAGGAATCTGCGAAACATTGGAAGCCGAAATGCAAACTTTAGTGAACACTTTTGAATGCGAATGGAAACAGGTATTAGAAAAACCAAGATTATTAAAACGCTTTAATCATTTTGTAAACTCAGACGAGAAAGACGAAAATGCAGTTTTTGTTCCGTTAAGAGATCAAAAAGCGCCAAAAGCTTGGACTTAAAAATATTTTTTTAACACATAGAGACATAGATTTTGAAAACCTAATAAAGGCGTTTCACTTGCATTAACAAACATAGACAGCTATGTGTTAGAAACTAGTTTCTTTTAATTCTCTTTTCAAAAACAAAAAGCAAAAAAACCTATGCTTCTATGTGTTTAAAAAAACAGCTCCAAAAAACAAAAAAATATCAAAACGTTTGCTGTCCTTCTTACCCTCTTTTTTACTGCGCCATCAAAACTCTCTTGATTGTAAAAAGAGGGCTAAGAAACAGGAAATCAAAACAAAATTACAATGGAAGAAATCTTAAATCAATACGAAACAGTTCATGCGAGCGATGCAACAATTTGGTTTAAAGCGGGTAAAGTTGAAGATTTTCCAACTAATCGCGGCGGCTGCATTAAATACAAAAACAAGCAAATTGCTATTTTCAATTTCACACGCCGTAACGAATGGTACGCCTGCCAAAACGCATGTCCGCATAAAATGGAAATGGTACTTTCAAGAGGAATGACAGGATCTACAGATGATATCCCGAAAATCGCCTGCCCAATGCATAAAAAGACTTTTTCATTAATTGACGGTGCTAACTTAAATGGTGACGATTTTAAAATTGCAACGTACCCAATTAAAGTAGTTGAAAACGAAGTATATGTTGGGTTTGTAGATTAGCCTTTTAAGATGAAAGAAGCAAGATGCATGATGATAAAAGTTTTTCAAATCTTGCTTCTTTCATCTCACTTTAAACTTTTCTACTAATTTACGTATCTTTGAAATTCTATTATCAAACCAAAAAATGACTACACCTTTTCAAAAAGCAAGCGAATGGATTGATGCTGAAAACGCACAAGATTCAAATATCGAAATTGACCAAAACAAAGAATATCCAAAAGAATTATTGTATTCAAACAGGATGTACGAAAAACTGATGCAGTTCGAACCAAATGCTTCAGAAGAAATCCAGATCGCGTCAAAAGCTCAACACATCTGTCGATGGAAAGTTGCCCGCGAATCGTACCCAATGGATCGCGTTGGTTATTTGAAATGGAGAGAAGAATTGAAGAAATTCCACGCAAAAACTACAGCCGAAATTCTTGAAAAAGCAGGTTACGATCAGGCTTTTATCGATCGCGTTTCCTTTTTAATAGAGAAAAAATTACTTAAAAAAGACCATGAAACACAATTATTAGAAGATGTAATTTGTCTCGTGTTTTTAGAATATTATTTAGAACCTTTCGTTCATAAACACGACGAAGAAAAGCTAAAAAACATCATCAAAAAAACCTGGGATAAAATGTCGGATAAAGGACATCAGGAAGCCTTAAAAATCAACTATTCTGAAGAAAATTTAAACCTTATAAAAGCTTCTTTAGGATTGTAAAACGAGTATGAAAAAAAGCAATCAGGAAGAAGATAAAATCACATTCAAAAATTTACGCCGTTTGTATTTTTTTGCACTTCTTACTATTGCCTTAACCATAATTATCAGTCAGGTTTTAGTACAATATAATCTGAATCAGCAGTTAAGCGATTCTAAAATCATCAACTTTTCGGGAAAACAAAGAATGCTGAGCCAGAAAATCGTCAAAGAAGTTCTGATTCTACATTACGTTTCTGATACCGCTTCGGCAAAGCAAATTTCACATTTACAAGATGTTTTATCACTGTGGAAAAAAAACCAAAATGCACTCGAAAACGGTAGCGATAGTTTGGCTTTTCCAAAAGAAAAATCAGAAACACTTTCTAAATTATATCTGGAAATCAATCCGATTTTCAATAAAATTGCGCAAACAACCGATACATTTTTATTGAATTTAAAGCAGAAAAAACAATCCGCAGAAAATCAAAAACTCGTACAGATTATTTTAGAAAACGAAGGTTCTTTCCTTTCAAAAATGAATCAGATTGTAACACAATACGATCTTGAAGCACACGAAAAAGTAACCGAACAGCGCAAAATAGAATACTGGATTTTCGGTTTTACATTATTGGTGCTGCTTT
Source organism: Flavobacterium sp. LC2016-13 (assembly GCF_009707955.1). GTDB lineage: Bacteria > Bacteroidota > Bacteroidia > Flavobacteriales > Flavobacteriaceae > Flavobacterium. Next base: position 184,222 of record NZ_WMDQ01000008.1, read on the forward strand.
TAGAATTCTTCTTCATTTTTAAACCCACAAATAAAAAGATAGAACGATTAATTACAAGACTTTTATCTTCAGAAAAAAAAGCTTTAAAACTGGCATACGATACCGAAATCATCAGCGAAATCAAAGAAAATTCGGTTAAAGAATTAAAATCGCTCAACTACGCAATGGAAAACACATTGCTTTATTGCCGTGTTGCGCCCGATGGTTCGATTATTCATATTGGAGAAAAATTCGCTAAACTTTTAAATTATACCAAGTTTTCATCCAACAAAAAATTCTCTGAAGTTTTAACGATTGACGAAAAAGAACAAATCAATATTGACCGACTTATTTTCGAAAAACAACGCAGTGGCTGGCAAGGCGAAATCAAAATTCTAAACAGAGACGATCAAACCATTTGGCTCGATTTATCAATGGTTCCCGTAACGATTAAAAAAGACGAACTTGAACTTTTAATTGTTTGTTTTAATATTACTGAACGCAAAAAAGCGCAACGCGAAGTTGAACGTTTGAATCTCGAAAACATTACCGAAAAAATCAATCAGCAAAAGATTATTTCGAGTAAAATTGTTGAAAATCAAGAAAATGAACAAAACCGAATCGCCAAAGAAATTCACGACGGAATTGGCCAAATGCTTACCGGTTTAAAGTTCAGTCTGGAAAGTATTAATCTGGATGATCGAGAAAAATCAGAACAAAAAATAGAATACCTAAAAAAACTTTCCCTAGATATTATAAAAGGAGTCCGCACCGCGACTTTCAACTTAATGCCTCCCGAATTAAGCGATCACGGAATCGTTTCTTCCTTGGCAAAACTAACGCAGGAACTTTCAAAACTTACCGGAAAAGAAATCCTTTTCTACAACAAAACCAATTTCGACCAGCGTTTAGATTCCCTAATCGAAATCAATATTTATCGACTTACACAAGAAGCCATAAACAACGCTATAAAATACGCTGAATCATCGCATATTATTGTACAACTTTCTCACAGCGAAACACTTTTAAGCATCATTATCGATGATAACGGAAAAGGTTTCGACATCAATGCAGTCGACAAAAAACGCAACAGCGAATCCGGAATGGGATTGTTATTTATGAAGGAAAGAATTCAGTACATCAACGGCCGCGTTTTCTTCAATTCGATTCCGGGAGAAGGAACCAGAATTACGTTTAATATTCCGATTCTTAAATAAATTTGTCAATCATCAGGGCGAGACAACATTAGAAAAAGTGGGCAAACATACTTTATCTATATTCGCCCACTTTCCCTAATGCTGTCGGGCTATCCGGGCTACTTCGGTAGCTTCCTCCTATCCCTCTCGCGAGCAAACGTTTTCAAAAGAGATTTTGAGTGTATATGAGAGTTAAAATAAAACAAATCAATTGCCTCCTGCTTTAGCTGGAGGTATACAAACAAGTATCAAAAGGGCTTTAGCCAAACTTACACATTTGGCTAAAGCCCTTTGTGTTATCTACAAAACCCTCCAGCTAAAGCAGGAGGCAATTAAAAATCAAACTTTGTCAAAGTTGAGCACAATATTGTCAGGCTGAGCGATCCCGAGGCTTCGGGATCGCTCAGCCTGACAATTATTTAATTTGGTATTTAAATATTGGAGTTTTCAATTTGAAAAAAATTGAAAATTAAAATCTAAAAAATTACGTATCTTAGCATCATATTTATAGATGAATATACGTAAAAATACAGAAATCTAATTAAGTAAATTATGAGTAATATCATTCGTGTAGTATTGGCAGATGACCATGTTTTTGTTAGAGACGGAATCAAATCTTTACTCGAAAACGAAGCAAACATTGAGGTTGTAGGCGAAGCAATTGATGGCGCCGATGCACTTGATGTTGTAGCCGAAAGCAAACCAGATTTACTTATAGCCGATATTCGTATGCCAAATCTAACGGGTATCGAACTAGTAGAAAAACTTAGAAGTGAAAATAACAACGTAAAAATCATCATGCTTTCGATGCACGAATCGGAAGAATATGTATTGAAATCCATAAAAGCCGGAGCCGATGGCTATTTACTAAAAGGTTCCAGTAAAGAAGAATTCTTAAAAGCTTTGCATACCGTTGCTGCAGGCGGAAAATATTTTAGTGGAGACATTTCTTCTATCTTAATCAGTCAATTAACAAATCCTTCAACATCATCAGAACCGAAACAAAGTTTAGGAGAAGAAATGATGATTACCAAAAGAGAAAAAGAAATTCTGACATTGTTATTATCCGGAAAAGGAAACAAAGAAATTGCTGAAGCTCTTGAAATCAGTAAACGAACTGCCGAAGTACATCGTTTTAATTTGATGAAAAAACTGAAAGTGAAGAATTTAATGGAACTTTCTAATAAAGCGGCCGAATATTCGCTTTTATAATTCTGTTTAAAGCTTAAAAATAGCATTGCAAAAATAGTATTTCGATAAAATAATGAATCAATTTTATCATGTTGGCAAATCTGCTTTGTCAATCTAAAATATTTAATTAAAAATACGTATTTATACTTACATATACTTAAATTTGACAAAACAAATCTAAGTACTATGAAAAATACAAACTCTTTATCGCAATCACACAAGATTTTATTTTTGAATACTTTAGCATTCACCGTCTGTTTTGCTTGTTGGACATTAAACGGTGTATTGGTTACTTTTCTGGTAGATAACGGCATTTTTCATTGGAGCGTTGTACAAGTTGGCTGGCTTCTTGGAATCCCTATTTTAACCGGTTCAATCATGCGCTTACCTATCGGAATACTTACAGATAAATTTGGTGGCAAATACGTATTTTCACTTTTACTTCTCCTCTGCTCCATTCCTTTATTTTTATTACCTCTTGCAGATAGCTTTTTCATGTTTGCTTTGTTAAGTTTTCTATTTGGAATGGTGGGAACTAGTTTTGCAGTAGGAATTGGATATACCTCAATTTGGTATCCAAAAGAATGGCAAGGAAGAGCTTTGGGAATTTTCGGAATAGGAAATGCCGGAGCAGCCATCACAACTTTTTTAGCACCTTCATTACTCAATCATTTTTCTGTAGAAGATCCTCAAAACGGCTGGAAAATACTTCCCGTAATTTATGCCACAGCTTTAGTTATAATTGGAATCGCATTTTTAGTTTTCGCTAAAAATAAAAAACTGGAAAACGATACCAGAACCGTTTCTGAAATGCTTCAATCTCTAAAAAGTTCACGCGTTTGGCGTTTTGGAGCTTATTATTTTTTAGTTTTTGGATGTTTTGTGGCTTATTCGCAATGGCTTTTACCCAATTTCATGAACGTTTATCAAACCAGTTTGGTTATGGGTGGTTTATTTGCAACACTTTTCAGTTTACCTTCTGGCGTTATCAGAGCTTTTGGAGGTTATTTATCGGATAAATTCGGCGCACGAAAAGTAATGTATTGGGTTTTGAGTTCGTCTGTCATTTTAAGCGCACTTTTAATGATTCCAAAAATGGAAATAACAACAACAGGACCGGGAGTTTTAGCAACTAAAAAAGGAGTTATTACTTCGGTTTCAAATGAAAATATAAAAATCGGAAATACAGATTTTCCAATCGCTCAGAAAAAAAATACTGAAACTGAAAATAGCATTTTCCCAACAAGAACTTCATGGCAGCAAGTAGTTGTTAATCAAAATCAAACGGTTAAGAAAAAAGAACTTCTTGCCAGAGGAATTACCGTCATAAAATTTGATGCGAATATGTGGGTATTTTTGATCTTGGTCATTTTAATTGGAATTTCTTGGGGAATTGGTAAAGCCGCCGTTTACAAACATATTCCGGAATACTTTCCCAAAGACGTTGGCGTTGTTGGCGGAATGGTTGGAATGATTGGCGGTTTAGGCGGTTTTTTTGGTCCGATAATTTTTAGTTATTTGTTGACTTCAACCGGAATTTGGTCAAGTTCATGGATTTTTATTCTGGTATTTTCAGCCATTTGCCTCATTTGGATGCATTATACCATCACCAAAATCATGAACGAAAAACAACCTGTTTTATCAAAAGTAATTGACAGACAATAACTTAATGGAAATTTCAAAAAAATCATTATTTGTATGATTTTTATCACAAAATAAAACATAATAATCTTTTACATTTGCCTCGTAATTAAAAAGTCAGTTATGAAAAAACTAAGAATAACCATCCTACTAATATTAGGTGCAATTAGTGCTAATATTCAGGCGCAGGAGTTAGATGTGAACTTACAAATCAGACCTCGTTTCGAATATCGAAATGGTTATAAAACACTTTTGCCGGAAGGTCAGGAAGGAACTTCACAAATTTCACAACGTTCAAGATTAAACTTCAATTATAAACAAGATCAATTTACGGTAAAATTGACTTTGCAAAATACCAGAACCTGGGGAGATGTTGCAACTACTGCAACCGCTGATAAAAATGGTGTTGCTGTTTTTGAAGCGTGGGCACAATATGATTTAACAGAAAAATGGAGTGCGAGAATGGGACGTCAGGTACTTTCATACGATAACCAACGTATTTTAGGTGAACAGGATTGGGCACAACAAGCGCAAAGTCATGATGCATTGACGGTTTCATTTCATACTGAAAAACAGAAATTAGATTTTGGAATTGCTTATAATTCAAATGCCGAAAATGTACTTCAGACACCTTATACAGTTCCCAACTACAAAGCTTTGCAATATGCATGGTATCATAACCAATTTAATGAAGCTTTTGGTTTGAGTTTTTTATTAATGAATACAGGCTACGAGTATGCTCCTAATCCTAATCCTGACAACAAACTATTAGTAGATTACACACAAACTTTTGGGCCTTATCTAACTTATAAAAAAGGTAAAATAGACAGTAATTTTTGGGTATACGGCCAAACCGGAAAAAGTACAGATCTACAAGTAAGTGCGTGGAATGCTGCGGCTAACTTTGGATACCAAATAACAGAATCATTTAAAGCTGGTTTAGGATATGAATTTCTTTCAGGAAAAAATACAAACGACGGAAGTATTGTAATTAAATCATTCAATCCGATTTTTGGAACCAACCACGGTTTTAACGGTTACATGGATTATTTTTATGTTGGAAATCATTTAAAGAATGTTGGTTTACAGGATGCCTTTGTAAAATTAAACTACAATGTAAACAAATGGCAATTCGCCTTGATTCCTCATGTATTTTTATCTGCTGCAGATGTAGTTACACCTGTTGAGAAACTTGATTCTTATTTAGGAACCGAAGTTGACTTTACTGCTGCCTTTAATTTCAAAAAAGAAATTACTTTAACAGGAGGTTATTCACAAATGTTTGGGTCTAAAACTTTAGAATTCTTAAAAGCCGGAGACGCTGGTCACACTAACAATTGGGCGTGGTTAATGATTTCTGTAAATCCTCGAATTTTTAGCTGGAAAAAATAATTTTTCTTCAAAATTAACTTATATATTTTACCCTTTTCATATTTCGTGAAAAGGGTATTTTTTTTGTCTTACCAAAAAGTTATTATATACTTTAATTAGTTATATTTGAATCGATTATGAACCCCAAATTCTATCCTAATGAAACAATTTTTAAAATTATCAATGCTTACTTTTATTGTAACTCAAACTGGTATTGCTCAAAAATATAATGATGCTTTAATTTCAAAAGATTCAGAAATAAATTTTGCAAAAACACAAAAAAGAGGAATCAAAAAAAACAACATTATTTACTATGTTGAAAATGACTTACAAACAATATCTGCCTATAAAAGCAACAAATTGAAATGGCAAACAAATGTGATTTCTATTTGTGGAAAACCAAAACTTGGAGAACCTCAAATAAGATATGTAGGATATAATGCAGACAAATTACTTATTGTTATGGGAAAACATAATTTTGCAGAAATTGACATCAATAGTGGGTTAACAAAACTTGTTGGTTAATGATTTCTGTAAATTCAAGCACTTTTACTTTTACGAGATAGAGATTTTAAAATATACGCTTTATAATTTGCCCTTTTTCAGTTTTGGAAAAGGGCTTTTTTTTTTGGGATTTAAAAGTAATCTTATTATATTTTTTTTATAAGTATATTTGATTTGGCATAAGATATTTCAAACCTCAATGAAAAAATCATGATATGAAACACATTAAAAAAAAGTATTTTTTAGAGGAAAAACTTAAAACTATAAATAAAGAAACTCTTGGTTTAAAAAAAAACTTTGATAGTAAAGATTTGAAAAACTTAAGCAAAACTCATGATATTGTTATTGAGACATCAGATAATGAATTAATATTTGCTTTTATTTACAACGACAATGGAAATCATGTTACAATTCCATTACCTGACTTTACTTTAGTGTATTATGATTTTTCATATAAACTAAATATTGATAGAAAAGAAAGTAAAAAAATAATGCTAAAAAATTTGAAAAATGTAAATCATTTTACAGAATTAAATGGCGAAGTTCTTTATAGATTTTATGGATATTCGAGCTCGTGTATCATCAATCTATTTACTTCTATTGAATGTTTTATTAATCATTTATTACCTGAAAATAAAAATTACATAGAAGTAAATAACAATCGAACAGAAATTTATAATAAAACTCAAATTCAACAATATATCCAATTTTGGGATAAACTAAAAAAAGTCCTACCTCAATTTTATAATAAAAATTTCTTTCAAAAATCAACTCCAACCAATGAACATATTTTTAAACTTAAAGAATTAAGAGACAATATCATACATACAAAATCAGAAGATAGTGGAGCGTTACAAATTGAATTATTTAAGCAAATTCTAAATTTTAAATATGATGAAACCTTCATTGCTGTTGCAAAATTTATGAATTTTTATCAGCCTAAATATATAGAGGACTGTCCTTGCGAAAAAGAATTTTAATTTAATTTATAATTAAAATTATTAAGAAAAATAAATCATAAACAATGAAACTCATAGCTTGGAATTGCAACATGGCATTCAGAAAAAAGGCAGAATTTATTCTGGCTTACAATCCTGATATTGCTGTAATTTCAGAATGCGAAAATCCTGAAAAATTAAAATTTGCTGACGGAATAAAAGTACCAAACGATATTCTTTGGTACGGAACAAATCCGCATAAAGGACTTGGTGTTTTCTCGTATAGTGATTATCGATTTCAATTGCTTGATTGTCATAATCCTGATTTTAAAAACATTTTACCAATTGCCGTAACGGGCGGAAAAGTAGATTTTACTCTATTTGCAGTTTGGGCAAATAATCCGGCAGATAAAGATGGCGCTTACGTTACTCAGGTTTGGAAAGCGATTCATTATTATGAAGATTTAATCAAAGAAAACAAAACGATTTTAATTGGCGATTTTAACAGCAATACCATTTGGGACAAACCGCGAAGAGAAGGAAATCACACCACAGTTGTCAATACATTAGCATCTAAAAAAATATATAGCACATATCATAAATTCTACAATCAGGTTCAGGGCAAAGAAGAACATCCTACTTTATACATGTATCGCCACGAAAACAAACCTTATCATCTTGATTATTGTTTTGCATCAAATGATTTTATAGAAACTTTAGAAAGCGTCGAAATTGGAACTTATCAAGATTGGACGCTGCACAGCGACCACAAACCTTTAATAATTAAATTCAATATATAACTATGAACAACTGGACTCAAAGATGGGACGACCGCTACAGCAATGAAGAATTTGCCTATGGCGAAGAACCCAACAATTACTTAAAAGATCAAATTGAAAAATTAAATGCCGGATCGATTCTTTTTCCTGCCGAAGGCGAAGGACGAAATGCCATTTATGCCGCTAAATTAGGCTGGAAAGTTGCTGCTTTTGATATTAGTGCCGAAGGAAAAAACAAAGCCTTAAAACTGGCAGAAGCCAACAATGTTACAATCAATTATCAGGTTGGAGAATTAGAATCGCTAAATTATCAAACGGAACAATTTGATGCCATTGCGTTAATTTACGCTCATTTTCCTGCAGAAATTAAATCATCAATTCATAAAACGCTGGATAAATATTTAAGCAAAAATGGAATCATTATTTTTGAAGCTTTCAGTAAAAAACATTTAGAATATCTGGCTTTAAACGATAAAGTTGGCGGACCAAAAGACATCGAATCTTTATTTTCAATTGAAGAAATCCAATCTGATTTTTCTAATTATGAAATCATTGAATTGGTTGAAAAAGAAATTGAACTAAATGAAGGTTTATTTCATAACGGAAAAGGTTCTGTAATTCGATTTGTTGGAAGAAAAAAATAAACTACACAAAACGTTACGTAGAGGCGCGCCACCTGTGCGCCTCTACACAATCACTCCTCAAAAACAAATAACTAACTATATAACAGTTATTTAAAAACTTCACTTTTGTTAAAATCACAATTTTAATTTGTATTTTAGTACAAAAAAAATAGCTACAAGTTTCAGCCTGAAAAATTTCTAAAAGGTTGTTTCTCATTTTGTATTGCCCTATTCCGGAATAAAATAATAGTAAATTCTAAATAAATTTTATAATGGCAAAATCAAAAACAATTGTACTTGTACATGGAATGTTCGTGAACGATCGTAGCTGGATCGAATGGAAAAATTATTTTGAACAAAAAGGATATACCGTTTATGCTCCGCCAAATCCCGGACATGATGGCGATCCTGCGAAACTTAGGGAAAACATCCATCCTAAACTTGTCGAAACCGGATTCATAGATGTAGTGATGAATATCGCAAAACTGATCGATACTTTACCCGAAAAACCTCTTGTTATTGGGCATTCGATGGCAGGATTGGCGGTACAAAAATTAATAGATTTAGGCAAAGCCGATGCAGCAGTAAGTATTGACGGAGCACCTCCTAAAAACGTATTTCCTCCATTTTCAACCGTAAAAATTGTTTGGCCGGCAGTAAACTTTTTTGCCAGCCACGGTTATTATTTAGGATCGAGAGATTGGTACAACCGTGCTTTTTTTAATACACTTTCAAAATCAGAACAAGACAAGGCTTATGATTTGGTTGCTGTTCCTGAAAGCAGAAAAATAGGAAGAGAGACATTATTAAAATCTTTTTCTAATGCCGATTTCAAAAAACCACATCAACCCATTTTATTTATCGGTGGTGGAAATGATACTATATTTCCACCGGAACTAACCAAAAAAATTGCTTCTCAATACAAAGATCCAAACAGCAAAGTAGATGTAAAGATTTTTGATAGTAAAAGCCATTTTATCTGTGGTGAAAAAGGTTGGGAAGAAGTTGCCGATTATATTTTGAATTGGTACAACAATTTATAAAATCTCAAAAAAGATATACAAAAGAGACGCACAGCAGTGCGTCTCTAGAATATTAAAAATAAAATTTCAAAAAATTACGTATTTATACGTAAAAATACTTATTTTTGTTTACATCAAAATACGTGAATTATTTAGCGACTAAGTAAATTCATAAAATAGTATTCAAAAACGAGTTCTAATGCAAAATACCAAAATCAAAACTACCTGTTCGTATTGTGGCGTTGGCTGCGGTATTATCGTTACAAATGATGCTAAAAATGGCGTGATGGTTACGGGCGACAAAGATCATCCTGTAAACAAAGGAATGTTATGTTCGAAAGGAATGAATTTGCATTACGTAGTTAATGATACTTCAGACAGAATTTTGTATCCTGAAATGCGCGGCAGTAAATCCTATCCGCTTGAACGCGTAAGTTGGGACACAGCTCTTGATCGTGCTGCAGCTGTTTTTACTTCAATCATAAAAAAGCACGGACCGGACAGCGTTGGTTTTTATATTTCTGGACAATGTTTAACCGAAGAATATTATTTGGTAAACAAACTCGTAAAAGGTTTTTTAAAAACCAATAATATCGATACAAATTCCAGGCTTTGCATGAGTTCTGCTGTTGTAGGCTACAAAAAAACTTTTGGCGAAGATTCTGTTCCAATTGCTTATGATGATATTGAACTGGCAGATACATTCCTGATTACTGGTGCAAACCCAGCTTGGTGCCATCCCATTTTATTCAGAAGAATTGAAAAACACAAAGAGAAAAATCCAAAAATAAAAATCATTGTTATTGATCCGAGACGAACTGATACAGCAGCTTTCGCGGATTTGCATTTGCAGATTATTCCCGGATCTGACATTATTTTATATCATGCCATTGCCAAACGCATTATCGAAAAAGGCTACGTAGATCATGATTTTGTAAAAAATAATGCCGAAAACTTCAAACAATATAAAGACTTAGTTCTAAGTACTTCTTTAGAAAAAGCGTCAAAACTTTGTGGTATTTCTGTAAACGACATTAAACTTGCCGCAGATATTATTGGCAAAGCAAAAGGATTTATTTCGCTTTGGGCAATGGGATTAAATCAAAGTGCTGTTGGCGTTGATAAAAACACAGCGCTTCTAAATTTATCTTTATTAACGGGTCAAATTGGTAAACCAGGTTCCGGGCCATTTTCTTTAACCGGACAACCCAACGCAATGGGCGGACGCGAAGTTGGCGGAATGGCAACTTTATTAGCCGCACATAAAGACATAGCCAATCCGGAACATCGAAAAGAAGTGGCCGATTTTTGGGGCGTTGATTCCATTTCAGATAAACCGGGTTTAACGGCTACGGAAATGTTTGAAGCTTTGGAATCCGGTAAAATGAAAGCCGTTTGGATCATTTGTACCAATCCGTTGGTAAGTTTACCAGATTCCCGTCGCATCGAAAAAGCATTGCAAAACGCCAAATTCGTAGTTGTTCAGGATATTTCGCATAATGCGGATACTTCAAAATATGCCGATTTACTGTTGCCAGCTGCAGGTTGGTTAGAAAAAGAAGGTACAATGACCAATTCTGAACGTCGTATTTCTTATTTACCAAAAGGAATTAATGCGCCCGGAGAAGCACTTTCGGATATTGAGATTTTAATTCGCTTTGCGAAAAAAATGAATTTCAACGGTTTCAATTTTAATAGCGCTGAGGAAATTTACAAAGAACATTGCGCGTTAACCAAAAATACAAACATTGATATTTCATTTTTAAATTATCATCGTTTAAAAACTGAAGGCACTTTTCAATGGCCGGTTCCTGATTACGGACATCCGGGAACTCCTCGCCTATTTACCGATAAAAAATTCTATACGCCATCGAAAAAAGCGATTTTTAATTTACCAACACATATTGAAAATACATCGGAACAACCAACTCCGCAATTTCCTTTTATTTTAACAACGGGACGTGTTCGCGATCAATGGCATACGATGACGAAAACCGGAAAAGTATCAAGATTAATGACGCATACGCCAAGTCCGGTTTTAGAAATAAATCCGATTGACGCTTATAAAAATGATATTAAAAATGGTGACATTGTTATTGTTTCCAGCAAAAACGGAGAAGTTCGGGTAAAAGCAAAAGTAACGGATTCTATCAAAGAAAAAGTCGTTTTTCTGCCGATGCATTGGGGAAAACAACTTGAAAATGATTTAAACAGAACCAATAATTTAACCAATACAGTTGTAGATCCTATTTCTAAAGAACCTGATTTTAAATACACAACTGTTTCGATTACAAAATATGTAAAACCATTTCAAAAAATTGCCATTATTGGCGCCGGAGCAGCATCTTTTAGATTTATTCAAAACTATCGCGAATTTAATTCTACCGATGAAATTATTGTTTTTTCGAATGAAATAAATCCGTTTTACAATCGTGTTTTACTTCCGGAATATATGACGGGCGAATTTACTTGGGAACAACTTTTAAAAGTAAAAGATGGTGAAGCCTTAAACAAGCTAAATATTACCATGAAAGCCGGAATCGCAATCGAAAAAATAAATACTTCTGATAAAACAATACAAGACAGTTTAGGGCAAACTTATACTTTTGATTCTTTGATTATGGCAACCGGAAGCCGCCCTTTTGTTCCTGAAAATGCACAGCTTCATCTTCCCGGACGTTTTACGGTAAGACGAAAAGAAGATGCAGACAGTTTAAAAAAACATCTTGACAGCACTAATTTACCGCCCGAAGAACAGCATGTTGTGATTATTGGCGGTGGTTTATTAGGATTAGAACTGGCTGCGGCATTAAAACATAAAAAAGTAAAAATTACTATAATTCAAAGAGCCTCACGTTTGATGGAACGCCAGTTAGATCGGGTTTCGAGTAAATTATTAGCAGAAGAAGTTCAGCTTCGCGACATTCAGATTTATTTTGATAATGAAGTAAGTACCGTTTTTGAAACTGATAATGATAATGAACTCGAAATTGCGTTAAAAAGTGGCAGAATCATTACGGCAAATGCAATTGTTTATACTATCGGCACAATTCCGAACATTGAAATTGCGCGTGAAACCGGACTTGCCTGCGGTCGTGGCGTAAAAGTAAATCAGTATTTACAATCTTCAAATCCTGATATTTATGCGATTGGAGAAATCGCTGAATTCAACAATCGATTATTCGGAATCACTTCTGCCGCTGAAGAACAAGCCGATGTTCTGGCTAACTTTTTGGCAGGCGACATTAGCAGTTTTTACAAAGGTTCGGTTTTAATGAATATCCTGAAACTCGAAGATATTAATTTGTGCAGCATTGGAGAAATTGAAATTCCTGAAAACGACGATTCGTATGAAGAAATTGTTTTTGCCGATTTGAAACAGCGTTATTACAAAAAATGTATCGTAAAAAACGATCTATTAGTTGGAGCAATTTTAATGGGAGATAAAAATGAATTTGCTGAATTCAAAACCATGATCGAAAGCAAAATCGAATTATCAGACAAACGAAATTCATTATTAAGAGGAAGTTCAACAGCAAAACCTGTATTAGGAAAATTGGTATGTTCCTGCAGTCAGGTTGGTGCCGGAAATATTGAAGAAACGATTAAAAGCGGTGTAAACGATTTTACCGATTTATGCAAAAACACAGGCGCCGGATTAGGTTGCGGAAGCTGTAAAACTGAGGTTAAAGAGATACTCGCTAAGTGTAAATAGTTTGTTTTGTTTCAAGTTTCATGTTTCAAGTTGTTGAAACGCGTAACCTGAAACTTGAAACCTGAAACCTGAAACTTGAAACTTGAAACAAATTAAAAAAATGGAACTAACAAGACTAATAGTAAAAGGAGGCGTTATTTCGCCGGGAGAACTTCGGGAAGTTGTTAATATGGCTATGGATCATGGTTTAGATTCTATTTCATTTGGTTCAAGGCAGGATATTATTTTTCCGAAAGGCTTAAAATCTTTAGATAAAGAAAAATTAGGCAAACATCATTTTGTACTGCCAAATGAAAAAAGCGGTAATAATATCGTTTCTTCTTATGTTTCTACGGATATTTTTAGAAATACTAATTGGCTTACCGGCAACAAATTCCTCTACATTTTAGAGCAGTTTAAAGAACAGCCAAAACTCAAAGTTAACATTACAGATCCTAAACAACAATTGGTTCCGTTGTTTACAGGACATTTAAATTTTATAGCTTCAGAACACGAAGATTATTGGTATCTGTATATTCGTTTACCAAAATGGGAACGTATGGAAGTATATCCGGTTTTAATTTACAGTTGGGATATTGCCACTTTTTATTATGAAATCGAAAAAATCATCGCTGAGGAATCATACGGAATCGAGATGCTTTTTAGTCTGATAAGCGAAGTTTTAGACACCAATAACAGAACAATCGACAAACCTTTAAACATTCCGTTTTATCCCTTTCCTTATTATGAAGGCATGAACCGCATGGGAATTGACCAATATTGGCTGGGTTTGTATTGGAGAAATAACTTATACGATTTAGATTTTTTGAAAGAAATGTGCGATTTGTGTTTTGATTGTAAGATTGGAAAAATATGCATCACGCCCTGGAAATCATTTATTGTAAAAGGAATTCCTAAAGACCGAAAGCTCGAATGGGAAAAATTTCTTGGCAAAAAAGGAATCAATGTTCGCCATTCTCTTTTAGAATTAAACTGGCATTTGCCTGTTGCAATGGAATGGGCTTTGAACCTTAAAACTTTCCTGGTTCGCACACTCGATCAATTTGATATTAGTACTTATGGTTTAACATTCGGTTTGTCTGAATACAATCGCGATGGACATTATTTTACTTCTATCGTTGTTGAAAAAAATGAGTTGCCTGTAGCGCTTGAATCGATTAAAATTCGCGATACTTATAATGTTTTATTTGCAAAGAATTTCGACCCTAATACGCGTGAATATATTGTGCATTCGCAAGATATTGATAAACTGGAGTTGCCCACAATCTTAATTGAATTAAGCAGAAGATATTTCGATGAACTCGGAAATTCAACAACAGAACCAACAGAAAATCTGCAGAAAAAAGAAAAACCACAATTAGATGTCTACCAATGTCAGGAATGTTTAACGCTTTATAATCCTGAATACGGAGATGAATCTCAAGGAATTTCAAAAGGTATATTATTTACAGATTTAGCTGAAAGCTACTGTTGTTCTTTATGTGAAGGTCCAAAAACTAATTTTAAGATTTTAGAGGTTGTCGAAAATTAGGTTTCTACGTTAATTTTACAAGTAATGTCCTTCATTTTTCATGTAGAATTGTTAAGAAATTTTAGTTTTTAAATTCCACATAAAACTCAATTTACTAATAATCAAAAGCTTAATTATTAAAATTAACAAAAAGCTTAACATTGGGAGACTTGTTTTATAATTATCTTTACTTAACCGTAAGTTAACAATTTGATTACATTGTTAAGGATATCATCATCTAAAAGCTCATTTAATATGGAAAACAAAACCTCAGAAACTAATCCCGAGAAAATCGATTCCCCAACGACTGAAAGCCTTAAACCCGCTGCAGATACAGTAAAAGCTGAAAATATAACTCCGGCAAAAACGCCAGTGGTTAAAACTACGCCTGTAAAAACAACGACAGCTGCAAAACCAGCCGCTACAACAGCCGCAAAAACAACAACACCAAAAGCTCCGGCAAAACCTACTGTAAAAACAGCGGCAACAACTACACCAAAGCCAACTGTTCGCAGAACACCTGCAAAAAAAGTATTAACTCCTGCTGTTAAAACAGAAGAGGAAAAAATTGCAGTTGCTGATTCTAAAGAAGAAAATACAAGTGAAGTAGTTAAAAGCGAAAAAGCTGCTAAAGATAAATCTAATAAAAAAGCCAAAAAAGTGAAAGACAAAGACAAGGACAAAGAGAAAAAGAAATTAGCGAAGAAAAAAGACAAAGCTAAAGAAGACAAAAAGAAAGAAAAAGCTAAAAAAGCGAAGCTAAAAGCTGCAGCTAAGAAAAAAGAAAAAGCTAAAAAAGCAAAGGATAAAGCTAAAGCTAAAAAAATTGCAAAAAAGAAAGTGAAGTCTAAGAAAAAGGCAAAAGCTAAAAAGAAAAAATAATTTATAAAAGAGGTTTGACTTGAAAAAGTTGAACCTCTTTTTTGTTTTGTCATCCTGAGGAACGAAGGATCACACTAGAAACTCCGCAAAGATAATCGTCAATCTGTGTCGATTTATGAGTGTGATCCTTCGTTCCTCAGGATGACAAGATTGTGGTTATCAATTTCAAAGTCAAAAACTATCCCCCAATCGCAATCATACTACGATTATCAAAATGCAAATTCGGGTCATCCATTTCTTCAATAGTAACCATTCCTGCCCTCACTTTCTTTTTATTTTTAATTGAATCTGAAATCAAATTTGTAATTGATTCGCCGTTTCGAAAAGGTGTAAGCAAATCAGTTTCAGAATTTGAGAAAAGGCAGTTTTTAATTTTTCCGTTTGCCGTTAAGCGAATTCGGTTACAGCCATCACAAAACGGATTTGTAATCGAACTTATGATTCCGAAATTGCCCTGAAAACCTTTTATTTTATAAGTTCTCGCTGTAAAGTTTTTTTCATCTTCTAATTTCAGAATTTCTTCTGATGAAAAAGCTGCTTCAACTTGCGATAAAATTTCGTTTTGAGAAACCATTTTACTTCTGTCCCACTCGTTTCCGGCAAAAGGCATGAACTCAATAAAACGAATTGAAATGGGTAAAAACTGCGTTAATTTGATAAAGTCGATGATTTCATTTTCATTGAAACCTTTCATTAAAACTACATTTACTTTTACCTGAAAATCATCATTCAAAAGCAAATGCAAATTATCAATTACTTTATCAAACTGATTTCTAAGTGTTACTGAATGAAATTTAGAAGCAATCAGAGTATCTAAACTCAAATTGATTTTTTTGATTTTAAATTGCTTTAAAACATCAATATGGCGATCAATTAAAATTCCGTTTGTTGTTATCGAAACCGAAACTTCAAGCGAAGCTAACTTGGAAATAATCTCTGGAAAATCTTTTCTTAATAAAGGTTCTCCGCCTGTTAATCTTATTTTATCTACACCATTTACTACGAAAGTCTGGGCAATCGAAAAAATCTCATCAGCAGTCATTAAACTCGCTTTTGGAGATAATTCAATTCCGTCAGCAGGCATGCAATACGTACAACGCAAATTGCATTTCTCTAACAGCGAAATACGCAAATAATTGTGTTTTCGCCCAAAATCATCCGTTAAAATGGTTTTAGAGGGTGTCATGATTTTTTCCTTTTAAAATATGAAAAACGTGCATTACATGAGGAAAAACAGCGTCCATAGATTCTCTCGCTCCGTTTGTTGATCCCGGCAAAGCCAAAACCAAACTTTTTCCTAATGTTCCTGCAACTGTTCTTGATAACATTGCATACGGCATTCTTTGTTGTCCGTAATCGCGAATTGCTTCTTCGATTCCCGGAATTCTGCTTTCTAATATTGGCGCTAACGCTTCTGGTGTAACATCTCTTGGCGATAATCCTGTTCCACCGGTAAAAATCACTAATTGATGTTCAGCCGCAAAAGCTTTTGTTCGTTCCTGAATAATATCTAATTCATCAGGAATAATTTCATAATGAGCTGTTTCAACTCCATAAGAATTTAATTTCTCTATAATAATTTTTCCGGAGCGATCTTCTTTATCACCGGCAAAAATTGAATCAGAACAAACAAAAACAGCTGCTTTTATAGCGTTTGGAAATTTATTTTTGAAAGAAGATTTTCCGCCTTCTTTATTAATTAATTTGATTGTTGAAATTTCAATTTCCTTATCAATTGGTTTCAGCATATCATACATTGTAAGTGCCACAATTGAAGCTCCGTGCATGGCTTCAACCTCAACTCCGGTTTTGTAAACCGTTTTTACATTGAAAATAATCTGAATTTCCAAACGTTCAATTTTATATTCTACCGAAGTAAATTCAATTGGAATTGGATGACAATCCGGAATCGACAAATGCGTATTTTTTACCGCAAATAATCCGGCAGTTTTAGCCATTTCCAGCACATTTCCTTTCGGAACCAGATTATTTACAACGGCATCAATCGTTTCCTGTTTACTAACCTTAACAATTGCTGTAGCTGTTGCTACTCTTAATGTGCTTATTTTATGCGTAATATCAACCATTAGTATTTTGTTTCCAGGTGAAAGTATCGTTTTCAAACATTTCTTTTCCAAAAATGGGCACGTCTGTTTTTATCCAGTTTACAATGGCTTCTGTCGCTTCATAAACTTGTTTGCGTCGTGTTGCCGAAACAAATACAAAAAGACAAATTTCTCCTGCTTTTACAATGCCTAAACTGTGATAAATATGCATACAAGTCAAATCGAATTTAGCAAAAGCTTTTTCACGAATGGCATGCAGTGCTTCGTTTGCCATATCCGTATAAGCAGAATAATCTATCGCGACAACGGTATTATCGTGAATGACATCAGCACGAACTTGTCCCAAAAAAATATTGTGTGCACCAATCGTATGTTTTGATTGATGTTTAGCGATCGACTCCGCTATAAATTCGGGAGCAATTGGTCCTTCTACAAATACATTTTTACTCATTGTTTTTTATTTTTTTATAGCCACGAATTCACGAATTTTATTTTTTAAAATCTATACGCAAAGTATTTGAATTAATTCGTGAATTCGTGGCTATTCTTTTTTTCTTTTAATAATTGTCTCATTACCAAAGCACCGCCAGAAATACTTTTTACTTTTTTAAATTCTTTTTTTTGAAGTAATTCTGTTGCTTTTTTACTTCTTATACCGGATTGACAGAAAACATAAATTGTTTGATTTGAATTCAGTTTTTCAATTTCGTTTTCTAAATTTATTAATGGAATCTGAATTCCATTTTTGAAATTAATTTTCGGAATTTCATCATTATTTCTAACGTCTAAAAAAAGAACCTCATCATTATTAATTTCAGTTAAGATTTCTTCGAAGGAAACTTCTTCAACTTCATTTTTATCAGCATTGTATTTTTCCAGAAAAGTACTTTTATCGATTACAATATTCGTGTTTTTTTCAAAGTCATACTTTTGCTGTTCGTTATTCAAAATATTGTACACCAGTATTTTACTACTTAACACTTCTCCTATTTCTAGAATCATTTTTATAACTTCGTTTGCCTGAAGCATTCCAATAATTCCAACCGAAATTCCGATTACGCCGGCATCTTCACAATTTAATGCGTTTATGTTTTCATCGGGATATAAACATCTATATGTTGGTCCGTTTTTATAATTAAAAACCGAAACCTGACCTTGAAACCTGAAAATAGATCCGTAAACCATTGGTTTATTAACTACTAAACAAGCATCGTTTATGAGATATTTTATCGCAATATTATCTGTTGCATCAACAATAATATCATAATCTTCAAATAAATCGATGGCATTTTTCGCTGATAATTTTTCTGCAATAGCATTTACTTTTACCAACGGATTTAATTCTGAAACCATCAATTTGGCTTCTTCAACTTTATATTTTCCAACTGCCGAACTTTTATAAATTACTTGTCGCTGTAAGTTAGAAACTTCAATAACATCATCATCTACAATCCCGATTTCGCCCACGCCAGCGGCAGCCAAATAAGGTAATACTGCAGCACCCAAACCTCCGGCTCCAATGATAAGAACTTTAGCTTTAGTTAGTTTTTCCTGACCAGAATCTCCAATTTCAGGAAGAATTATTTGTCTGTTATAACGTGCCGTTGTATTCATAAAATTAATTTTATCCTCCAGCAAAAGGAGGCAATAAAGCCACAATATCACTTGTTTGCAAAGTATAATCTGTTGCTTTTGATACTATTTTTTGATTGACTGCTACGCTAAAAGACAGCGAATTGAATTGGTATTTTTTATCAAGATTTTGCAATAATTCCTGCAATGAAACTTGAGAAAAAGATACTTTTTCAAAATCACATTTCGTTTTTTCAGCGACAGCTCCAAAATATTTAACTTCAATCATTATTATAAATTTAAATTCTGAAAAATAAATTCATCATCAAAATGCTCTTGAAAATAAGAAGTCAATTTTGAAGTATTTTTTACGACTTCACCAATCACAATAATTGCTGGCGAAGAGATTTTATTTTCTGATACTAATTTAGCAATTGAACTTATAGTTCCAACTACTTTTTGTTCCGTATTTTTTGTTCCGTTTTGAATAATTGCAATCGGCAAATCATCTGTTCGGTTCTCTTTATAAATCGAAATTATTTCTTCTAATTTATGCATTCCCATCAAAATAACTACGGTCGCAGCCGATTTTGAAGCTAAATGAATATCTTTTGATAATGCGTGATTAGACGTTGTTCCTGTTATTACCCAAAAACTTTCGGCAATCTGGCGTTGCGTCAAACTTATTCCAACCGAAGCAGGAACGCCTAAAGCAGACGAAATTCCGGGAACAATAGCCGTTTCCAAACCAAATTTTTCTACATATTCAATTTCTTCACTTCCTCTTCCAAAAATAAAAGGATCACCGCCTTTTAAACGTACAACATGACCATGACGATTTGCCATCGAAACAATTAATTCGTTAATCTGGTCTTGTGTATAAGCATGACAGCCCAAACGTTTGCCTACAAAATGAATTTCGGCATTCGTTGCGTATTGCAATAATTCTTCGTTAACCAAAGCATCATACAAAACCACGTCGGCACTTTCTAAAGCTTTTATTGCTTTTAGTGTAATCAATTCGGCATCACCGGGACCCGCGCCTACAATCGTTAATTTTGGTGTTTTTGAATTTCGCATAGCTTTTAACTTAAATTGATGTTAAGGTCGTTTAATTCGTCTGCCGAATTAATGTTGGTTAAATAAAAGTTTTCACTTTCTTCAATTGTGATGATTTGATGCGGAACATTCGCAATTAAATCCATCATTTTTAAATCGTCGTTATCAATTGCGCTTTTGATAACGGGCAATACTTTTTTAGAATAAATCCCAATCAACGGATGTAATCTGCTTTCTGAAGCAAAAACGGTAATCAATGCTTCATCGTTATGTTTTGAAATTAATTCTGATAATAATTCAGTTGAAATTAACGGAATATCACAACTCAAAATCAAATTAAATTCGATTTCAGAATGTGATAATGCGGTGTAAATTCCACCCAACGGACCTTTATCAATAACAATATCCGGTATTTTTTTATACTCTAAATAATCGTAATCTTTTGTATTTGTAATTAATTTAATATTTTCCGTAATTGGCAAAATGGCCTGAATAATATGTTCAATAAATGGCTTGTTCTGAAAAAGAACTAATCCTTTCTCTGACTGCATTCTGGAACTTTTTCCTCCGCAAAGAATAAATACTGCTGGTGTTTCCATGATTTAGTTTTTTGTTTCAGGTTTTCCCAATTTTTGTCCCGACGGTTGAAATCGTCGGCTAATATTTATATAACATCTCTTATAAATTCGCTTTTCAAACATTGCCTGAGGTTTCAACCTCAGGGACACAGCGATGAGCATTTCTGTTCTTTACAACACTCTCCGACTGTTGAAACCGCCGGCTATGTTTATATAACATTCTTTTACATTTGCTTTTCAAACATTGCCTGAGGTTTCAACCTCAGGGACACAGCGATGAGCATTTCTATTCTTTATAACACTCTCCGACGGTTGAAACCGTCGGCTATATTTATATAACATTCCTTTTAAATCTGCTTTTCAAACATTGCCTGAGGTTTTAACCTCAGGGACACAGCGATGAGCATTTCTATTCTTAACAACACTCTCCCGACGGTTGAAACCGTCGGCTATGTTTATATGACATTCTTTTACATTTGCTTTTCAAACATTGTCTGAGGTTTCAACCTCAGGGACGGACACCTTATTAAGCTATTTTGTTTTTCAATTTCAAGGAAAAATCAATTTTATACTTGCCATTAAAATTACAACTCCTAAAACCATTTTTAATGTTCTGTTCGAGAATTTACCACTTCCGTAAAAGCCACCTAAAATGCCTCCAACAACTGCAATGGGTACTAAATAAAAACTTTCTGTTGGAATCGTTTTTCCTCCCAAAAAAAAGCCTAACATTCCGGCAAACGAATTCACAAATATGAATAAACTCGAAACTGCCGCCGATTCTTTTACTGATGCCCATCCCAAAAACAATAAAATCGGACTCAATATAATTCCACCGCCAATGCCCAACATTCCTGATAATAATCCAATTGCAAAACCAATTGCTAATGCAAAAGGCAGTTTTATTTCTACTGCTTCTTTTTCTTTAAAATTAAATATTCCAAACAATCTAAGTGCTGCAAAAACTAATACAATTCCTAAAATGATTTTATAAATCGTATTGTCTAAAGTCACAAAACCACCAATAAATGCGGCAGGAACTGATGCGATTGCAAACGGATAAAATAACTTCGGTTTGAAATAATTCATTCTGTAATAAAAGAAAAACGAAATACTCGAAACAAATAGATTCAACAATAACGCCGAAGGTTTCATAATCGCCACCGGAAAAGCAAAAATGGTCATCAAAGCCAAATATCCTGACGCACCGCCATGACCAACACTTGAGTACAAAAAAGCGATCACAATTAAGGCGAAGCTGAATAGGAGAATATTTTCGGAACTCAATAAATTCATAGTTTTTGTTTCTAGTTTTTTTGTTTCAGGTTTAAGGTTTTATGCTGTATGTTTTAATTTATACACTGCATTCGCCAATCTATATCAAAATCTATTTTCTTTACTCTTTAATCTTTTTTCTAAAAATCTAAAATTCTAATCAATCGGCAATAAACTTACAAGCTGATCTTTTTGATATTCTTGTACATCTTGCGGAACAATTAATAAACAGTTTGCAATGGCAAATGTATTAAGCATTGCAGAACTTTGGCCGTCTAAAACGGTAACATGCGTTTCATCATACAACGCTTTTAAAAACAATGTTTTTCCAGTGTTATTGGTAACCTCTTTATTTAATTTTCTAATTAATTTTGGAAGATGCGTTTCAGAAAAACCCATTCTGTTTTTAATCGCCGGATATACATAAATATAAAAATTAGTTAATGATGATGCCGGATTTCCAGGCAAAGCAAATATTAATGTTTCATTTTTAGATCCAAAAAACATTGGTTTTCCAGGTCTTTGATTGACTTTATAAAAATGTTCTGAAACTCCATTTTTCAACAAAGCTTCTTTTACAAAATCATAATCTCCAACTGAAATTCCACCGGAAATTAAAACAATATCATATTTTGGCAAGATACCTTTTAATGCCTTTTTAGTTGCTTTAAGATTATCTTTTACTTTATAAACTTTAGTTTTACTTACTCCAATTGTTTGAAGTGCGGCTTGAAGCATTATCGAATTACTTTCGTAAATTTTTCCTTTTTTTAGCTTTTCTCCAGGTTTTACCAATTCATTTCCGGTAACTAAAATCGCCACTTTAGGCTTTTTATAAACCTCAATTTCAGTGATTCCTAAACAGGCTAAAAATCCAATTGCTGCTGGTGTAATCAGGGTATTAGCCTCAAAAACAACTTCGTCTTTAGTTATTTGTTCTCCTTTGGCACGAACATTTAAAGATTTCTCAGGCATTGTGGCTATTAAAATCGAATTTTTGTTCGACATTACATGCTCCTGCATAACTACTGTATCAGCATCATCGGGAACAAAAGCGCCTGTAAATACTCGAATTGCCTCATTTGGTTTCAATTTAATATTTGAATGATCTCCAGCCTGTGAAGTTCCAATAATATCATATTGATGTCTTATACTGTGAGTAAAAGCATAACCATCCATAGCTGACTGGCGGAAAGGCGGCATGTTGATTGGCGAATAAACGGTTTCTGCCAAAATATAACCTAATGCCTTTTGCACAGCAATTTTCTGAATTGGCATTCTTGTGCAATTCTCTGCAATAATAGATAAGGCTTGTTCGACTTGGATCATGGTTGCTATTTTATATAAAAGCAAAATACTTATTACAAATATAAGTATTTATACTTAGTTTAAATCATTAATAATCTAAAATTTAAAAAGAATATAAATTTAGGCTTAATTCTTTTAATTCTTTCAGAAAAACTGATCAAATAGCTTTATTGTTGATTTAGAATAAAATTGACTTTATTTCTTTTTGAAATTTCCTGTTGGGAGATAGTACAACCAGGCAAAACCAATAAAAAATAAAATAGCAGAAGCTATAAATGCTGGTAACAATATTTCTTTATTATTATCTAAAGCATTATTTAAGGAAGCGTATAACAGCCAAATTTGAATACTAACATTTAGAATTAAAATAAAAATTAGTGTCGAAAGTATGTTGTTCAGCTTATTGGGATTAACTCGATTCTGACTTCTTCTAAAGGTACTCATAGCAATTTATTTTAGGGATATCTAACTTTCTTTATGCTCTATATATGCTTTTACATAAATAGCGTTTTCTTTAAAAAACACTTCTAATTGAGGTAAAGCTCTTGGTGGCGGACCAGCGATCACGTCTCCGGTCATCGCATCAAACGAACCTTCGTGACAAGGACAATGAATAATTCCGGTTCCGGGTTTATAGAAAACAGAACATGATAAGTGTGTGCACTTTTGTTCGTAAGCCCTAAAATCCCCACTTTCCAGATGTATTAAAATATAAGGAATTGTACTGCCTTCAATTACAAAACCTCTTGTTCCTCCAACGGGAATTTCTTCTTTATTGCAAATAAAATGTTCACCCTGAAGGCCTTCTTTTGGCAATAGATAAGCTTTGGCAGCCACGAGTCCGCTTCCTATCATTAATCCTCCTGAAACAAAAGTTAGGAATTTAGCAAAATCGCGTCGGCTTACCTGAGTTGATTCTTGTTTTTGAATTGGGAAATCTTTTTTCCAGTTTTGATTTAAATTATCTTCTTTTGACATGGATCCGGATTTAATATATTCTTAATTCATTACTGCCTTTTGGCATCATAATATTCACTTTTGTATTGACTGTTTCTTTTCCGAAAATGAAAGTATTTACCGGAGAACTATTAGGTCTCATTTCTTCAATTTCTGCTCTTGTTCCATAAAATAATGCTCCACTTGGGCAAACTGTCGCACACATTGGTTTTTTTCCAACGCTTGTTCTGTCATAACACATGGTACATTTCATCATCAGATCGTATTCTTCCATTTTTTTAGGAACTCCAAACGGACAAGCCATAACACAATTGGAACAACCAATGCATCTTTCAGTATTTGCGGTGTGTACAACGCCAAATTCGTCTTGCGAAATGGCATCTGCCGGGCAAACATTGGCACATACAGGATCTTCGCAATGCATACAAACTTGAACGGTTGTCTGAATTGTCGAAGAACGCTCGACATAATTCACACTAATCAAAGATTCCTGTCCGTTTGTTTCGCATTCAGCACATGCCATTTCACAAGCTTTACAGCCAATACAGCGTTGCAGATCTACAAAAAACTCTTCATTTCTATTAAAATTAGTCAAATTCATAATATCAGTTTTGTTAGATTAAACACTTGCATAAGCTTCTGATTCATTTGCCGATGGCGCTATTATGCCTAAGGGATCTAATAAACAAGCACAAACTTTAAATTCGGGTATTTTAGAAATTGGATCTAAAGTTCCCGGAGTTAATTGATTTGCAGATTTTGCTCCCGGCCAATGATAGGGTATAAAAACAGTATCTTTTCTGATTGTTTCTACAATATTTGCCGGAAATATTCCTTCGCCTCTTCGGGTTGCAACACGAATTAATTCGCGCTGTTTAATTCCGTATTTTGCAGCCATTTCAGGATGAATTTCAACCATTGGCTCCGGAAACTGATCTACTAGTTTTCCGATTCTTCGGGTTTGTGTTCCGCTTAAATATTGAGAAACGACACGACCGGTTGTCAATGTTATTGGATATTCTTCATCTGTAACTTCACCGGGCAATTTATATGGAGCCGGATTAAAATGCGCTTTTCCATCCGGAGTTTTAAATTTTTTATCTTCCCATAATCTCGGAGTTCCCGGATGATCGTCTGTTGGACATGGCCAAAAAACGCCCATATTATCTTCTACTTTTTTATAGGAAATTCCAAAATAATCTGCTGTTCCTCCTTTTGAAGCAACTCGAAGTTCATTAAAAATGGCTTCACTATTTTCATACGTAAATTTATCTTCTTCATCCAGCCTTTTGGCGATTTCTAATAGAATTGAAGTATCTGTTCTGGCTTCTCCCGGAGGCGTGACTGCTTGTCTGATTCTTATAACTCTTCCTTCTGCAGAAGTTGTTGTTCCTTCTTCTTCTTCCTGTAACGATCCGGCCAGAACAATATCTGCATGACGGGCTGTTTCGTTCAAAAAGAAATCGATACAAACATAAAATTCTAATTTTTCGAGTGCCGATCTTACATAATTATTATTTGGAAGTGAAACCAGCGGATTGAAACAAATGGAAATCAATCCTCTGATCTCTCCGCTATGAATGGCTTCTATAATTTCATACGCTGTTAATCCTTTTCCGGGCATATCTTTTTCATCAATTCCCCAAACTTCTGAAATGTATTTACGATGTTCCGGATTCTCTATATCCCGATTTCCAGGCAATTGATCACACTTATGACCGTGTTCTCTTCCACCCTGACCATTTCCTTGTCCAGTAATTGTTCCGTAACCGCAATAAGGTTTTCCAATTTTTCCTGTTGCCAAAACTAAATTGATACAGCCTAACACATTATCAACACCTTTTGAGTGATGTTCTATTCCGCGAGCGTGAAGTAAAAAGCTTGTTTTGGCTTTTCCCCACAATTCGGCTGCAGCCTTGATTTTATCTTTATCAATACCTGTAATTTCTTCTGCCCATTCCAGGCTGTAATCTTTTACGGCATCAATTGTTTCCTGAAATCCTGATGTATAATTATCAATAAAATCATGATCTAACATATCGTGATCTACCAAATATTTTAACATTGCACCATATAGGGCAGAATCTGTTCCGGGTTTTACATCTAAGTGAATATCTGCTGTTCGGGCCAACGGAATCATTCTTGGATCTATTACAATTAATTTAGCTCCACGATCTCTGGCTTTCCAAATCCAATGGGTTAATGTTGGGAAAGTTTCACTAATATTGGCTCCCGCAACTATAATTACTTCAGCATATTCCAAATCTGAATAATTGTTTGAGGCACGGTCTAAACCAAACGCTTTTTTATTTCCGGCACCGGCACTTACCATACAAAGTCTTCCGTTGTAATCGAGATTTCTGGTTTTTAATGCAACACGCGCAAATTTTCCAACCAAATAACTTTTTTCATTGGTTAGTGAAACTCCTGATAACATCGAAAAAGCATGTTTGCCGTATTTTTCCTGAATTCTTTTTATTTCAGAAACTGTTTTATCCATCGCTTCATCCCATGTCGTTTTTTCAAAACCTTTTCCTTCTACTCTTTTTATGGGATGCAATAGACGATCTGGATGATTATTTTGAAGATATCTCTGAACACCTTTTGGACATAAACGCCCTTCATTAAAAGGAAATTCCATCCAGGGCTCAAAACCTACTACTTTATTATCTTTTACTGATAATTGAATACCACATTGCATTCCGCAAAAACAACAATGTGTTTTTACCAATTTATCCGGTTCATCTCTACCTTCGTAACCATCTTTTGGCGCATAATTTAAATGTGGGCCAAAAGCTTCAATAATTTTTTCGGTTGATACGGGTAATTTTGCCATGTCTTTTTGTTTTATTTTGTTTCAGGTTTCTAGTTTCAGGTTAATATAGCTTGTCTATAAACTAAAATTTACACAACGTGTAAACCTGAAACTTGAAACAAAAGAAACCTGAAACTTTATTTTTTATCCAAATAAATTTCCGCCTTCTAATCTTGCTTTTAAATGTGCCTGAGCAAGGCGGGATCTTTTTCCTTCGGGACTTAAATCTAAGTGTGAGGTTCCGTCTTCATGTGTAAAATCAAAACCTAATTGTTTGGTTACAATTTTTAAATCTTCAATATGTAGTTTTGTTGCAAATGCTTCTCCGGTATGTGGACAAACTGCCATTCCTTTTTTGATTCCTTCTTTCTTATAAATATGGGCTCCGATTTGTGCAGGACGCTGAATAATGTGAAAGAATTTTCCAAACGGAATCCATATTAAAAACATAATTACTGTTACGGCGTGTATTACGGCTAGAAAATCATATGCAAATCCTTTCATGAATTGATACGAATAGGTTAAGCATAAACCAGTAACTGAAATTGCAATTAATAAAATAAGCGGTAACAAATCTCCTTCAAAAGACTGTGTTGCAATTAATCCGGGATTTGTTAATCTTCTTCTCAGATAATAAACGGATCCAATTATCACTAACCATGAAGACCAGTTTAAAGCATGAAAAATTAAAAATGCCAAAACGGATCCTATTTGGAAATCCATCATTTTGAATCCAAAAAAATGAGCTTCGTAAATAGAAATGGAATTGGGCGCAAGTGTAAAATGAATCCAGCCGAAGGTAAGCGGAATTGTAATGGCAAAAGCTGAAATACATCCTAAAGCAATACAAAAATGGGCAAACCAACGGTATTTGCTTCTTGGATAAATGAACTTTTGAACAACAATATTCTCAACGGATTCTTTACCTAAAAACCATAAATGTTCAGCTATTTTTCCAGTAAATAAAAACTGTAAGCTTCGTTTAAAATACATCCATGTTGGTGGGCGTTGCAACCAAACTGTATAACGATATACAATTCCAAAAAAGGCGAATATTGTTCCGAACAGATACGTAATTAATGCTGCATCGAAATTTTGTAATTCTCTCGACCCATAAAATACAAATAGTATAGTAATTGCTGAGATGAAAGTTGCAACAAGTAAGGCTTTGGTATTAAAGGTTTTATTTTTCATCGTTAATTAGATTTAATGATTACTTTTTTAACTCGGTTTCTCACAACCTTTACGATTATAGAACCACCAATTTATACCTGTAGCTAATATAGTGAAAAAAGAAACACCTATAAAGAATTGATTTACAGTACCATTAGCTGAAATATTATTTCCAATTAATTTAGAAAAGATAAATGGCCCAAATGCTGCAATCGCCGCCGTCCAACCGATAACTCCAGCTGCCTGACGTTGATTTTCTGCAAAAATGATTGGATATTGTCTAAAAGTTCCTGCGTTTCCTATTCCGGTAAAAAAGAACATTCCTAAAATTACTGCGACAAAAAGAGGAAATTGATTCATACTTGTTGGGGCAACTAATCCTTCGGTGACTAAAATAACAGATCCTGCTAAAATTCCTAAACCTGTAATGGTTGTTAGTATTGCACCTCCTACTTTATCTGCAATAAAACCAAAAGCTATACGGCTCGCTGATCCTATTAACGGGCCATAAAATGCATAAACTAAAGGATCCGGAGCATTTGGAAAATCTCCATATAAGAATTTAATCATTAACGGAAAAGCTGCAGAAAGGCCTGCAAAAGTTCCAAAAGTCATTACGTAAGTAATAGTACAATACCATGTATGTTTGTTCGAAAAAATATCCAGCTGCTCTTTTACAGAGGCTTTCATCGGTATACTTCTTAAGTAAAACCAACTTATAAATGATAACAACAATAAGAAAGGAACATACCAAAAGGCAGCTGATTGTAAATATATCTCTTTGTTTTTTACTGCTGTATTATCTGGATTAATATCATTTATTATTTTCTCCGCCAGTTTTGGATTTGCATTGGCTATGGATTTTGCTTTTGCCTTTACTGGTAAAGATGTAAAAAGAGCAACTTTATCATCAGACTTAATTGATGTGCTAACTGAATCAATTATACTTTTTTTTACGTTTGCTAATATTTTGGTTTGAACCTCAGCATCAAGTGCGGCAAAAACTTCTTTTTGTTTTTCTATAGTTGAGTTCTGAAAAACATTTATTGCTTCTTTAGGATCAATACTTGTAAATACAGTTGCAGCACCATAAATTCCAACACTAATAATAAGTGGCGTAACAAACTGTGCTACCGAAACACCAAAATTTCCAATTCCCGCCTGAATTCCAAGTGCTGTACCTTTAAGTCTTTTAGGAAAAAACAAGCTTGTACTTGGCATATAAGAAGAGAAATCTCCACCTCCAAAACCAGTTGTAAATGCCAAAACAGCAAATACCCAAAATGGTGTGTTTATATTCATTACTGCAAAACCAATTCCTATTACGGGAATTAATTTAATTGCTGTTGCAAATGATACTACATGTCTTGTTCCAAATATTGGTAAAATAAAGGTATGAATGATTCTTAAAAAACCCGCAGCCAACCCGGGAATTGCTGTTAACCAAAACAATTGATCTTTTGAAAAATTAAATCCCAATCCGGGTAATTTAACAGCAATAACACTCATCATAAACCAAGAGGCAAATGATAATATAAGGGTAAGTGTTGTTATTGTTAAAGTTCTCCAGGCTGTTTTGCTTCCGTTAGAGTTCCAAAACGTATCATCTTCAGGCTCCCATTTGTCTAACCATGTTTTCATATATTCTTGTTTAATTTTTAATGATTGTGTTCTATTTCTCTGGTGAAATTTGGTGATTTTGTTCTCATTACATTGATGATTGTTCGATGCATCCACAATAAACAAAGAACCGATACGATGAAAATAAAAATCCATGAACTCGTCCAGAGTCCGGTGTAATTAAGAAGATAACCAAAGATAATTGGTCCAATAAAACCGCCTAGACCACCTATTAATCCTACCATTCCTCCAACAACACCAACTTCGTTAGGAAAGTATTCCGGAATATGTTTGTAAACGGCAGCTTTTCCTATTCCCCATGAAATTCCTATCAGAATCACTAAAATGAGATAAACCCAAAGATTGGCGCTAAACTTAATTTGTGTTACGCCCTGAGCTAATAATTCTTTCTTTTTAACTTCCTGATTCTGTTTTACAACAATTTCCTGCCATGAATTTTTTATCGGAAAAATGGCTGTATCATCATTATTTGAAATTTGCTTTTCATTGATTTTATGTATTTTCCCGTTTATGATAATTTCATTAGCAGAAATCTCTGTAACTATACCATTTGTAGAAGCCAAAACTCCGGGACCGGCTGTAAATATTTCCATTTTTGGAAACATCAACAGAAAACTAATTACAATTGATGAGCCTAAAACCCAATACATTACTTTTCGAGCACCAAACTTATCTGACAAATAACCTCCAAAAGCTCTGATGATTCCGGAAGGCAAACTAAACATTGTAGCAAACATTCCTCCCATTACGAGTGTTGTATGGTATACATTCATAAAATTGGGAAGAAGCCATTGTGAGTACGCCACAAAAAATCCAAAAACTAAAAAATAATAAGCTCCAAAACGCCAAACCCGAATATTTTTAAGCGGAGACATCAATTGCTTCATTGTTTTTGAAACTCCCTGATTCGTTTTATTTTTAGCAAAAACAATAAACAGTATTCCAATAATGACCAATGTCACTGCATAAATAACAGGCAACATTTTCCATCCGTTTACAGGATCTTTTTCTGATAAATGATTTAATAAAGTTGGAACAATAAAAGTTGTAATGGCTGCACCGGCATTTCCCATTCCGAAAATACCTAACGCCCTTCCCTGCCATTCTTTTGGGTACCAAATCGAGGTATAACCAATCCCTACTGCAAAACTTGTTCCTACTAATCCGAAGAAAAAACTTAATACAGCAAAACTCCAGAATGATCCGGCAAAAGGAAGCAGAAACAATGGAACGGAACAAAGTAATAATAAAATTGAAAATACAATTTTACCGCCATATTTGTCTGTCAAAATACCAATGGGAAGTCGAAATACTGAACCTGATAAAATAGGGATTCCTAATAACCAGCCTGTTTCAACCACTGTCCAGTTAAATATTCCTTTGTCTACGAGATAAGTAACCAGAACACCATTTAGTGTCCAACATGCAAAACATATCGTAAACGCTAATGTATTTAGAAACAAAATTCTGTGAGATTGAGATAGACTACTCATAAAAGACTATTTATATGTATTTGAAACAAATCGCGATTTAATAAAATTTGATTTTTCTAATTTTAAGCGCAAAATTAAATAGATAAATTCTTACATAAAATGACATTTGTCATATAGCAAGAGCTTGCCTGTTTGTTTAATATTTAGAAGAGAAAAACATTTATTAAAATAATGTGTAGTAGGCAGATAAATCCAGTGTAGTAAAATATAAAATATTCAGTGCCAGTATTTTTGCATAAATTTAGTAATAAAATTCTATACAAATAAGATTTAATTTCATTTTATAAAGTTAAAGAACTCATTTACTTATAATTACAATTTATTATGAATGCAAAATTCTCTTTTTGATAATGTTTCTGTAGAAGTTGTTAATCTGGCATTTACGCATAAAAAATTATCGTCTTTGGATAAATTGACTTTTAAATGACGTTTTTAGACATGAAGCAGAATATAGGAAGTAATTAAAAATGAATAAATTAAGTATAAAATACTACATTTTTATGATATTGAAATAGTTTTTTTAACATTTATAAAAACTCAAAAATAACATACTAAATTATTAATAATCAATTATTTAACAACAAAAAACACTTTATATTCCAGGCCATAAATTGTCCTGTTTAAAAAAAAACATATTTTTTTTTGGTTTTTATTATATTAAAATTAACTTTGTCTATAGGATTAGTAGAGTTTAAAATAATATTTCAAACCATAAAGAACTAAATTTTGAAAACAACAGAAAGCATATCGTATTACATCTTTCCTAAAAATTACACAAATAGCAATTTTTGTTATATGTGTTTCTGTTGTTGTTAAATCTCTCGACCATATATCGTTTATGTTGATTTCCTTTAAGTCAAATCTAAAAACGAATCTTTTTAAAATTCACCAAAGCATAGCTTTAAAATATTCCAAAAATCTATTTGATACATTAGTTTGTATTAAAATGATTCTTGAAACCACACCTATAAATCCAAAAGAAAATAACTAATAACTAAAAAAACTAAAATGAAAAATATGCAAACCTGTTGCTGTAAATAAAAAAAGCCATTTCTGCGGCAACAGAAATGGCGAGGCTTAAAGAACATTTATCACTAAATCAAGGAAACAATCAGAGCGTTGAAAATTCAACACTCAGGGTGCCTTGTTAATTACTTAAACCAGTACAAAGAAATGAAAAAAAATTTAAAAACATATTCATTACTATTTCTCCTGCTCCTGACGGCGGGGATTAATGCACAAAATACGACACCACTTATACAGTCGAAACTTGACGGAACTGTTGTTGATGACATTACTAATCAACCAATTATAGGTGCTTCTATAAATATTAAAGGAACAACACACGGCGTTGTAACCGATGCAGAAGGAAAATTTTATTTTCAAACCGGGCAAAAATTACCTTACACTTTAATCGTAACTTATATTGGATATAAGAAACTAGAAATAATCGTAGACAAAAATCCGGTTACGATTAGCTTAAAAGAAGAAAGACAAGAACTTGACGAATTAGTTGTTGTTGGATACGGAACTCAAAAAAGAAAAGATATTACGGGTTCTGTAGCTTCTGTACCAAAAGCAAATTTATCTCAGGTAACCTCATCGGCAGATAACTTACTTAGAGGCGCTGTTGCCGGGGTTGTAGTTACACAAAGTTCAGGTCGTCCTGGCGCATCTTCAAGTGTACGTATTCGTGGAGGAAACTCTATTACAGCGGGAAATGAACCTTTGTATGTTGTTGATGGAATCTTAATTTATAATGACAATAATAATGGCTCTGCGGGAGTTTCTTTTGCAGGAGCAAGCATCAACGTATTGTCTACTATAAATCCTGCTGATATTGAATCTATCGAAGTTTTGAAAGATGCATCTGCAACTGCCATTTATGGTTCAAGAGGATCAAATGGTGTTGTAATTATCACCACCAAAAAAGGTACAAAAGGTCAGGATAATATTTCATACCAGGGTTATTTTGGATTTCAGGATGTCTCTAAAAAACTTCATTTAATGAATGCCAGCCAATGGGCAAGTTTACGAAATGATGTTCAGGCAAGTATTGGTCAGGCGCCTTCTTTTACTGATGCGCAAATCGAAGCCTTTAAAACTTCTGGCGGATACGATTGGCAATCTGCAGCATTTAGATCTGCAGCTCCGGTACAAAATCATCAGTTGTCTTTTTCCGGAGGTGACGAAAGATCTCGCTATGCTATTTCTGCCGGATATTTTGATCAGGAAGGAACTGTTATCGGATCTGATTTTAAAAGAATCTCTCTTCGAATTAACTACGAGAAAAATTACTCTCAAAATTTTAAATTTGGTGTAAATGCCAATTATAGTAACTCAATCTCAAATGGCGTTGGAACTAACGGAAGTGGCGGAAGAACTCCAAACCCTTTGGTTAGTGCAGTTTTAACAGCACCGGTTGTTCCTATTAAAAATGCTGATGGAAGCTATAACGTAACTACAAATCCTTACGCAACTTCTGTAAATGGCTTTGTTCCGAATCCTATTAATGATTTGGAAAATACGATTAACGAAACTAAAATCAATAGAATTCTAACGAGTTTATTTGGTGAATATAAAATCACTAAAAAACTGACGGCGAAAATTGCCGTAAGTGGCGACGTTATTAATACAAAACAAAACTATTATGCGCCTGCAAATACAACAAACGGTGCAGGAACAAAAGGTTTGGCTTCTATTGGAGACCGATTGGTAAGTTCTGTTTTAAATGAAAACACTTTGAATTATAACACAACTTTCGGTGAAAACCATAAATTTTCAGCTTTAGGAGGTTATACTCTTCAATATACGCAAGGAGAAACGGTTACTGCAGGTGCAAACACTTTTGTAAACGATGCAAATACTTATAACTCAATTCAGGATGGTGTTGCGGTAAAACCATATAGTGATGCTTTCGAAAGTGTTTTAAAATCATGGCTTGCCAGAGTAAATTATTCTTATAAAGGAAAATATAACTTTACACTTTCCGCTCGTGCAGATGGTTCTTCAAGATTTGGTTCTGAGTCACTTTGGGGTTATTTCCCTTCTGCAGGTTTCTCCTGGAATATTACTGATGAAGAATTTGCAAACAATATTAAAGGCGTAACCGAAGCTAAACTTAGACTTACAGCGGGAACTACAGGAAACCAGGAAATTGGAAATTATCTTTCATTGGCTTCAATGGGTTCTGTAAATTATTCTTTTGGAGGTACATTATATACCGGATTGGCTCCTACCCGATTGGCAAATCCTGATTTAAAATGGGAAAAAACAACGCAATATAATGTTGGTTTGGATTTGTCATTATTAGACAGAAAAGTAAATTTTGTTTTTGATGTTTATTACAAAAAAACAAACGATTTATTAATCAGCGTTCCTGTTCCGTTAACTTCTGGATATGCTAGTGTACTTCAAAATATTGGAGGTGTTGAAAATAAAGGTATTGAAATTGGTTTAACTACTGAAAACCTAAAATCAGAACATTTTTCATGGAACTCAAACATTGTGTTTTCTGCTAACAGAAACAAAGTGGTTTCTATAGGGAACGGAGTTGATCAGTTTTTTCCTGTTGTACCAAACGGTTCATTATTGCAACAACAGCCTGTGACCGTAAAAGTTGGTCTGCCTTTGGGAACTTTCTGGGGATACAAAACAAACGGTATTTTCCAGACTCAGGAAGAAATTAATACACAACCAAAAATAAACAGTTTAGCCAACACAAAAATTGGAGACAGAAAATATGTTGATACTAACGGCGACGGTGCAATTACAGCTCTTGACAAAGGAAATTTAGGAACATCACAACCAAAGTTTGTTGCAAGTTTCAGCAACACGGTTTCATATCGTGATTTTGATTTGAATTTCTCTTTTCAGGGATCTTATGGAGCAAAAATATTCAATGCTTTAAACCAACAATTAGAAATTTCTACTCTTGGAACCAATGCTAATGTTACGTTAGAAGATCGTTGGACACCGGCAAACCCAAGCAACGAAGTTCCGAGAGCGTCAAGTTCTCCTTTAGGAATTGTTTCTGAGCGTTATGTAGAAGATGCTTCTTTCGTGAGATTAAAATTAATCACACTTGGTTACACATTACCAAAAAGCATTTCTAAAAAATTGGGAGCAGTTAGCGTGAAATTTTATGTCTCTGCCGAAAATCTGGTTACATGGACAAAATATACCGGATATGATCCGGAGGTAAGTTCATACGAACAAAACAACTTATATCCGGGAATTGATTTTGGTTCTTATCCAAACTCAAAAACATTCATCTCGGGACTGAACGTAACTTTCTAAGTAAAAAAAATATAAAATGAAAAAGATTATAATAGTATTCCTTTTTAGCGCCGGACTATTCGTATCGTGCGCAGATTTAGAGGTAACACCAACCTCTTTTGTAACCGAAGATAATTACTTCCAGACTCAGGATGACGCCGTTGCAAGTGTAACTGCAGTTTATGCTTCATTAAGCCTTGATCCGGGAGAACAGAGTTTATTTGGAAGAAACCTTTATTTCTTAACCGATATGGGTTCTGATTATGCTGCAGCAGGAGTTTCTGCAACAAATCCGCAGGTAAGAGCAATGAGCGCTTTAACGCATGACGCGACCAATGACCGTGTTCAGGTGGCGTGGAGACAAATTTATGCGGGAATTAACAGAGCCAATGTTTCTATCGATAATATTCCGAAAGTTTCAGGAAACGAAGTTGTTAAAACCCGATTAATTAATGAAGCTAAATTCATTAGAGGATTGCTTTATTTTCAGGCAGTTCGTCTTTGGGGCGGCGTTCCAATTGTTTTGCACGAACCAACTTCTATTCAGTTAGAAAGTTTAAAATCAAGAAGAGCAACTGTTGATGAAGTGTATACGCAGATTATTTCTGATTTAAATGATGCTGAAGCTTTACCTGCTACTTACACAGCTGCCGATGCCGGACGTGCAACATCCGGAGCTGCAAAAGCAATTTTAGCTAAAGTTTATTTGACAAGAAAAGATTGGCCTAATGCTATTTTAAAAGCCAGAGAAGTAATAAACGGTGGTTATGGATATGCTTTGTTCGAAAACTTTCAGGATATTTTCACCAAAACGAAGAAAAACGGAAAAGAACATATCTTCTCTGTTCAGTTTGAGCCAAATCAGGCAGGAAACGGATCTAGCGGAAGCACTTTTCAATCTACATCTTTTACCGGATTTACAGCTACAGAACCTGCCGATATTATCTCAGACGTGGCTTTGTTTTATGACATTTATGCTGCCGGAGACACAAGAAGAGATGTGAGTTATGCCAAACAATTGCTAAACCCAACAACGGGAACGCTTTATACATTTCCTAAACCAATTTTCAAAAAATATCTGGATTTAACGAATTTGGCAACACCAGGAAATGTCGCAATCAATTTCCCTCTTATTCGTTATGCCGACATTTTATTGTCTTTGGCAGAAGCTATAAATGAGCAAGGAGCGCCAACTGCAGAAGCTTATGAACTAATCAATCAGGTTAGAAGAAGAGCTTTTGGAAAACCAATTACAACTCCCGATGCCACTGTAGATTTAGTTGGATTAGACCAAATCTCATTTAGAGCGGCGATTCAGGAAGAACGCAAAAAAGAATTTGTTCAGGAAGGACAAAGATGGTTCGACTTGGTACGTTGGGGAACTTTGGTTACAGAAGTGAAAAAAGTAACCGCTAAAAATTCGGTTTCAGAAAAAAATAACCTTTATCCAATTCCTCAAAGCGAAAGAAACTTTGATCCGGTTGGATTGCCACAAAATCCTGGATATAATTAAAAGGCTCACATACAAATAAATAAAATGATTAAAAAAGTGTTCATTTTTGCCTTCTTGGTTGTTGCACAATTTCAGCTGTTTGCACAAAAAAAACAACCTAACATCATCATCTTTTTGGCTGATGATTTAGGTTTCTCAGATATTGGTGCTTTTGGCTCAGAAATTAAAACCCCAAACCTGAATAAGCTCGCTAAAAACGGGCTTATTCTAAACCAATTTTATAATGCAGGGCGTTGCTGTCCTTCCCGGGCTTCATTACTCACGGGTTTATATCCGCATCAGGCCG
The DNA here is from genome assembly GCF_009707955.1 of Flavobacterium sp. LC2016-13. Classification (GTDB taxonomy): domain Bacteria; phylum Bacteroidota; class Bacteroidia; order Flavobacteriales; family Flavobacteriaceae; genus Flavobacterium. The sequence goes on from NZ_WMDQ01000008.1 coordinate 221,587, forward strand.
GTGTTGGTGACATGGTTCAGGACAAAGGATTTCCGGCTTATCAGGGATATCTAAACGAGCATTGTATCACAATTGGGCAAGCACTCAAACAGGCAGGATATAACACTATTGTTTCTGGAAAATGGCATGTTGGTTTAGTACCATCAGCATGGGCGGTTAATAGAGGTTTTGATGATTCTTTTACTTTACAAAACAATGGAAGCAGTTATTTTAACTCGCAACCTTTGTATAACGACGGAAGAAAAGTCACTTTTTTAAAAGGAGATAAAGAAATTATCCGCACAGATACTTCAACCTATCTGACCCAGGAAATTACCAATTTCGCGATTAATTCTTTAGAAAAACAGCGAAATCAGCAACAACCCTTTTTCCTTTATGTTGCTTATAATGCCCCGCATTGGCCCATTCAGGCATTGCCGGAAGATATTGCAAAATACAAGGGCAAGTATATGGAAGGCTGGGATAAATTGAGAGCAAGCCGTTTTAAAAAATTAAAAGAACAAGGAATCATTGATAAAAATTGGGACTTATCAAATCGCTTTGAAAAAGTTCCGGATTGGGAAAAACTAAGCGCCGAAGAAAAAGATAAATGGGATACACGAATGGCAATTTACGCTGCGATGATCGACCGAATGGATGTCGGAATTGGAGAAATCCTGCAGAAAGTCAAGTCTTTGGGAGAAGAAGATAATACAATTGTTCTATTTCTTTCGGATAATGGCGGAAGTGCCGATGATGTAAAAAACTGGAATTATGTCACGCAAAAAAATGGAACACCAGGTTCAGTTGCATCAATTGATAGTTACGAAAGTCCGTGGGGAAATGTGAGCAACACGCCTTTTCAATTATTCAAAAAGAACACCCACGAAGGCGGTATTGCTTCACCTTTTATTGCTTATTATCCAAAGCATATTAAGGCCGGAACACTAAGCAACAGAGTAAGTCATGTGATTGATATTTTTCCTACTTGTCTGGAGTATGCTGGTTTTCAATATCCCGATTCTTTTCAAGGAAAAAATCTCACGCCCTTAGAAGGTATTAGTTTAAAAAAGGAATTTGAAGGACAACAATCCAACCTACATGAAGCTTTATTTTGGGAACATGAAGGCAGCAAAGCAGTAAGAAAAGGCCAGTGGAAAGCAGTAGCCGAAAATAATCAGCCTTGGGAATTGTACAATCTTGCTACAGACAGGACAGAAACAAAAAACTTAGCCAAATCAGAACCAAAATTGCTCCAGACCCTGATTGAATTACATCAACAATGGTCCGTAAAAGTAGGTGTCGAAGATTGGAATAAAATAAAATAATACAGTTAAAAAATTGGCTACGCTTTAAGTAAATAAATATAAGTCTAATCTAATATTCATTACAAATACATAAAACGCCAGCTACCGCAGGTAAATCTGCTTAGGAACTATTAACCAAAGCAAACAAGTAAAAATTTATTACCTAATCAACTAAAAACTATTTAAAAATGAAAAAAATTAATAATCAGAGTACAATCAAAAGTCCTAAGAAAGGGCTTTTGATTACCGCATTACTAGTGGCACAACTTGGTTTTGCACAAAACGAACAAGACGCCAGCTTTAAAGGCGTTGTTGGTAAAACATTGGCTGATTCTAAAGAATATTGGCCAGAACCGGTAAAAGCACCAACTGGAGCACCAAATATTGTCTGGATTTTATTAGATGATGTAGGATTTGGAGCTTCAAGCGCTTTTGGAGGTTTGATACAAACACCAACTTTTGATGATTTGGCAAACAATGGTTTACGTTATACCAATTTTCATACAACGGCTATTTGTGCGCCAACCCGTGCCGCTTTATTAACCGGAAGAAATTCAGGAAAAGTACACGTAAGCGGGTTTTCTCACACTGTTTTATCAGCAGGTTTTCCAGGTTGGGACGGAAGGATTCCATCTGATAAAGGAACAATCGCTGAAATTTTAAGAGATAAAGGATATAACACTTTTGCTGTTGGTAAATACGGATTGACTCCTGACGAAGAAGCTTCTGATGCAGGACCTTTCGACAGATGGCCAACAGGAAAAGGTTTTGAACACTTTTTTGGTTTCTTAGGATCTCAAACAGATCAATACAAACCAGATTTAGTTGAAGATAATACACATGTTGTTCCTGACGGAAGACACTTAACAGATCAAATTACAGATAAAGCGATTGGTTATTTAACAAAGCAACACAAAGCTGCTCCGGACAAACCATTCTTTTTGTACTATGCGCCGGGAGCTGTTCACGCACCGCATCAGGTTGCTGAATCATGGAGCGATCCGTATAAAGGAAAATTTGATGAAGGATGGGATGTTTACCGTGAGAAAGTATTAGCTAATCAGAAAAAATTAGGTGTGATTCCTGCAAATGCTATTTTACCGGAACGCAACCCGATTATTACAGACTGGAAAAAACTAACTCCGGACCAAAAGAAAGTTTACGCTCGTTTTATGGAAGTTTATGCTGGATATCTTACGTATACAGATCATGAAATTGGAAGAATTGTAGAGCATTTAAAAGCCTCTGGTCAATTAGAAAATACGCTTATTTTTGTTGCAATTGGAGATAACGGAGCCAGCAAAGAAGGAACTACACAAGGTACAATCAGCCAAAATCTTTTTGCTCAGGGAATTTCTGATGAAAAAAATCTTCAGGATAATTTAAACAATATTGGAGAAATTGGAACTGCAAAAGGTTTAAATACTAATTATCCTTTAGGCTGGGCACAAGCAACTAATTCTCCTTTCAAAAACTGGAAACAAGATGCACATTCTGAAGGAGGAACCCGTAATCCGTTGATTGTTTATTATCCAAAAGGAATTAAAGAAAAAGGTGGAATTAGAAATCAATACAGCCACGTAACAGATTTACTTCCAACGACATTGGATATTGCAGGACTTAAAGCTCCTGAAACAATCCGTGAAATTAAACAGGATAAAATACAAGGTTCTTCTTTTTATGCTTCTTTAAATGATGCAAAAGCAGAATCGTTACACAAAATACAATATTATTATATTTTCGGAAACAGAGCTATTTATAAAGATGGATGGAAAGCTGCTGCAGCGCATCTTCCGGATTCTTTTACCTTAAAAAAAGCAATTGGTACGACTGAAGCTCCTGTAAAAAGCAATTTCGATACTGATGTTTGGGAACTATACAACTTAAATGAAGATTTTAACGAGCGTGTTAATCTGGCTAAAAAATATCCGGAGAAACTAGCTGAACTTCAAAAATTGTTTGATGAGCAAGCGAAAGAAAATAACGTTTATCCGTTAATCGATTGGCAAGATGTTTTTAGCAGAAGAATCCATAATAATGGAACTGATAAAAGTAAAAATCTTCAGGAATTAATTCGTCAGGCTAATAAACCAGCCGGAACTAATTAATATCATCATTTACACAACCTGCAAGGTTTTCAAAACCTTGTAGGTTTAATTATACGACCTTATAAGTTTTCAAGTAATACCTACAAGGTTTTGAAAACCTTGCAGGAACGTCTTAAAAAAAATAAATCATGGCAGCAACAAAACCACTAATCAAAAAAGGCATTTTTGCCTTACTTCTTGTAGTAATTGCGGTAAGTTTTTACTACCTGACCATTTGGATTACTCCTTATTATGTGCAGCATAAATTTGCCGAAAAAAGTCTGGGCTTTGTCAATACACCCCGATTTGGAGATCAGCCAAATGCAGAAAACAGCAGAGTGATTCCGTTACCAAATCCTGACTTTTTGTATTCGACCGTTAATTATGATTTAAAAGACAGCATTTTAAAGATTTCAGGAATTGTTCCGGATTCAACCTATTGGTCAATCTCTGCTTATCAGGAAAACACAACAAATTATTTTGTTCAGAATGAAGAGCAGGTAAAATCAAAATTCGAATATTATTTAGTTCCTCCAGAAGGAAGCACTTCAGAAGCCTTAAAAAATATTCCGAAAGAGAAAATTATTTATAGCCCGACTACTAAAGGATTGATTCTGTTTCGTTATTTAGTTTCAAAAGCATATCCGGTAAAACAACTTGCAGAATTGCAACATGGCGTTACGGTAGAGAAATTAGCGAAGTAAGTCGTCTCAAAGTTTGTCATTCCGAGGAACGAGGACACGAGCGATAGCGAACTGGCGAAGCAATCTCCACAAGTAACTCGACAAAGATTGGCAAATTTCTAAACGGAGCTTCTTGCGGAGATCCATCCTCCGTCAGGATGATAAAAATGCGGATACTAACTTTGACAAAGTTCACCACACAAACGTTTAATTAAAAGAAATAAAAATGGCTTTAAAACAAAACATAAAAAAAGTAGCAATCGGATTTGTATTGATTCTTTTGGCTATTGTATTAGGAAGCGGATTTGGTATTTACAGCATTAAATCCGGAAAAAGCGATTCGCAGCGAGTTATAGGCAACTGGCAAACCGTTGATAAAGATAAAGATCTTAATACTGCAGATTTGCTAACCATAGCACAAGTATCTGTTTACGGACCTTATGCCTTGACCAAAAAAGAAGTAATCTATTTGAGTACTAATACTGATAGTGAAGGAAATGCATTAGATCCTAAATCAGATTATGTGATTAACGGAAAAAAATTAGATGCTAAATATTGGAGTATTACGGCTTATGATGAAAACGGTTTTTTAATTAAAAATCCAATCGATAAATACAGCTATAATCTTGAAACTGTAAAGTACGAGGCAGATAGTACCTCTTATAAAATCAACCTATCAGCTTCAGAAAAAAAAGAAAACTGGCTGCCAATTACCAATGTTAAAAAAACGTCTTTAATCATTCGTTTGTATTTGCCTTCAGATAAATTAAGAGACAATTTAACGGTTGAAACGCTTCCAACTATTCAAAAAGTAAAGTAATTGCTAAAATTGTAACAAATTAGTCAAATTTTTATGAATATTATTCTACTAAATCTATAGAATTAATTATATAAATTTTTACATTTACAATTCTATACAATTTATTGATTATCAATACCACTATAAAATAAAAACACTTAAGTAATAATAGAAAAACAAAGATTATGAAACGGGTAGACTACGAAATTATCGGAAAAAAAATTGTCGTTGGGGCAATTGTATTTTTAGTACCATTGGCAATTTTGGCCGGAGGTTTAGCATTAGTAAATCAATTTTTAAAATAAAACATCATGGCTATAGTTCAAAAAGAAAAACTAACAAGAGATTTAAGTATCAGTCTTTTAATATACAGTTTGCCAGTAGTGGCAATTTTCCTTTATTTTAAATTCACGAATGTACTTGTGAGCGAATCACATATTACATTACCGGCGTTTTTAGAATTTGCACAACCCGCGTTTCAGCACATCAGAACCTGGGGATTAACCGTTTTCATGCTTGTTTTGGGAGTGATCGAATTTGCTGCAGGTTTATACGATGACGAATGGACAGGAGAAGAACGTAAAATAGATATCGTTTGTTTCTTAGCTCCAAAAATGCTTTTACCGCCTGTAATTGCTTTTTTCAGCTTAACAGCCTTGCCTTATTTAATTCCAAATTTAGCAAACTCACTTTCGTGGGTACCATTTTGGGGAGGATTTTTCCTGATCGCAATTGCCGATGATTTAACGCAATATTGGTATCACAGACTTCACCACCAAGTTCCGTTTTTATGGCGTTTTCACAGAACACACCACTCAGCTCCATATATGGGAATGGCGATGGCATCCAGACAAAACTTTATTTATACGGTTTTCTTTTCTCAAATTTATTTAACGGCAACTTTAACGTATTTAGGTTTAGGATTACCTGCTTTATTTGTTTTGGTAATTAAAAGTTTCATCACTTTAGGAGCGCACTCAAGTATTGCCTGGGACAAACCGTTTTATAAATACAAAGTTTTACATCCGGTTGCATGGGTTTTAGAACGCTTGATTTCGACTCCGGCAACGCATCACGCACATCACGCAGATACAAGCGGAGATGGTGTTGGACACTTTAAAGGAAACTTCGGAAATATGTTTTTCATTTGGGATGTAATTTTCGGAACGGGTTTAATTACACGTAAATTCCCGGAATCTTACGGAACAAAATCATACAAACAAGAAGAATGGTATGCACAATTTTTGTGGCCAATATTCAAATCTAAAAAAGAAGGAAGTTCTCTTGCCGAAGGTGTATTGGCGTTTCCATTAAAAGCCAAACCTGTTGAAACCGTTGAAACTGTTGAACAAACTCCTGTTTTAGAGCAGGTTTAATTTTAGAAACGAAATAAAAATTATGCCAGCCTTACATTTAAATTAATTGAATGTAGGCTGGCTTTTTAAATAAAATAGTATGAAAAATAAAATACTCAAAAAGGCTTTTACCACTGTATTTCTACTTTTTACAGTTGCAGGTTTTGCGCAAGGAAACAGTGCCAATATATTGCTGGATGCTTTTTATTCGAAAATTAAAAGTCAAAAAAATCCACAGATAATTGATGCCAGAGGTGCAGATGAATTTGCTTTAAACCATATTGAAGGCGCTGTAAATTTCAATCTTAAATCAGATGATTATGAAAAACATGTAGCTGCTTTAAATCCGTCTCAACCTGTGTTTATTTATTCTATTGCAGCCTACAGAAGCGGACTTTTATCTACAGATTTAGCAAAAAGAGGATTTACTGAAGTTTATATTTTAGAAGGCGGAATCGCAAGCTGGATTGGTGGCGGAAAACCTTTTTATACCAATTTAAAAAGCAAATTAACGCTTCCTGAATACAAAAAAATCATCGCAGATAATAATTATGTTTTGGTAGACATTGGATCAAAATATTGTGCAACCTGCAAAACCGTAAAACCTATTTTAGAAAACCTAAGAACGCAATACGGTGAAAAATTAAAAATCGTTCAAATTGAGTTAGAAGAAAGCCCGCAGGTTATTGCCGATTTAAAAACGGTAAAGGTCTTCCCTACTTTGATATTGTATCAAAACGGAAAAATTGTTTTCAAAAAAGATGGTTTAGGCGATTTGAAAAACGATGTTGATGTGGCTTTGGATTCTAAGTAATCCCAATCTTGTCATTCCGAGGAACGAGGAATCTCCGCAAGTAACTCGGCAATGATTGTCGATTTTCTTTGAGGAGCTTCTTGCGGAGATTCCTCGTTCCTCGGAATGACAAAAATGCACTAAAAAGAACAAACAATTTAAAACTATGGCATTATCAAAAACAAAAAAAATCATTTTATCGATTCTAATCGTATTATTAATTCTCGCAGTATTCTTATTCTGGCCCATTAATACCGATGGAACTTTAATTAAACCAGATCAAAAATTAGCCGAAGGAAAGGCAGCATTTCTCGCCCAAAAAGATACTTCAAAAGCAGAAAAAAAACCGAACATCATTATTTTGCTTGCCGATGATTTAGGGAAATATGACATCTCGCTTTATGGAGGAAAATCGACCCCAACGCCACAAATAGATTCTTTGGCGGCTTCGGGAGTTACTTTTGCAGATGGTTATGTTTCAGCTTCAATTTGCTCGCCTTCGCGTGCGGGTTTGCTTACGGGACGTTATCAGGAACGTTTCGGACATGAATTTCAGCCTGGAGACCGATATCCAAAAAACAATTTAGAATATTATGCTTTCAAGTATTTAATCAATACGAATAATTGGAGACTGAACGATAAAATCGAATATCCAAATGAAGCATCAATAGCCACACAAGGTTTGCCACAATCTGAAATTACTTTTGCAGATTTAGCCAAAAAACAAGGTTACAACACGGCAATTATTGGTAAATGGCATTTGGGGCACAACAAAGGATTTTTTCCTTTAGACAGAGGTTTTGATTATCATTATGGGTTTTATCAGGCATTTTCGCTTTACACGCCCGAAGACGATAATCCGGATATTATCAATCACCATCACAAAGATTTTACGGATAAAATGATTTGGGGAAATGGCCGTGTTGGAATTGGGCAAATCCGACGTGACACAACGATCATAAAAGACAAGAAATATCTAACCGAAACTTTTGCTGATGAAGCAGAAGCTTTTATCGATAAAAATAAAACAAAACCCTTTTTACTTTATGTTCCGTTTAATGCGCCACACACGCCATTTCAGGTTCGCAAGAAATATTACGATCGTTTCCCGAATGTAAAAGACGAAAACAAACGTGTTTATTTTGCCATGATCAGCGCTTTAGATGACGCCATTGGAAGAATTAGAGCTAAAGTTAAAAAAGAAGGTTTAGAAGAAAATACTATAATTATTTTCGCCAGTGATAATGGTGGTGCTGATTATACTTTTGCCACCACAAATGCTCCATTAAAAGGTGGAAAATTTTCACATTTTGAAGGCGGCATAAATGTTCCGTTTGCATTGTCATGGAAAGGAAAAATCAAGCCGCATACCGTTTATAAATATCCGGTAAGTACATTGGATATTTTTAGTACGATTGCTGCCGTTACCCATTCCGGTTTACCAAAAGACCGTGTTTACGACGGTATAGATTTGATTAGTACCGTAAATAATAATACTGAAGCTCATAAAAATTTATACTGGCGTTCCGGCGATGCAAAAGCAATTCGAAGCGGTGACTGGAAATTAATCATCAGCGGAAAAACCCATGAAGAATGGCTTTATAATTTGGCCTTAGATAAATCTGAAACTACAGATCTTGCTAAAAAAAATCCGGATAAAGTAAGCGAATTACATGTCGCTTTGCAAAATTGGGAAAAAGGTTTGGTTAAACCTTTATGGCCAAATTTAACGCATTATGAATTTGATTTTGGTAAACAAAAATACTTCGTCGATTTGTAATAGTTACAAAAGTCCTGCAAGGTTTTCAAAACCTTGTAGGTCTTTCTATTTAACCTCTATCTTAATAACTAATACCTACAAGGTTTTGAAAACCTTGCAGGAAATAAACATACAATGTCAACTACCTCAAAACAATTTACCATTCACGAAGACTGGACAGTCGTAATTCTCGGATTTATAATAATCGGTATTTCTCTATTTCTATATCTTCCTGAAGTTCCCATTTTTAAATGGTCAAACGGAAGTGATTTACTAAACGATATATTTGAATTTGGGAATGTACAAATCCTCCTTATTCAATTTTTATATCTTATTTCCATAGGAACTTTCGGTACTTTTTTAATTGGAAAATCGGTTAAAAACTTTCTAATCGTTTTTCCCATAGTTTATATCTTAACCGTAATTGCATTAATAATTGCAGGAAATACAACTGTAAAAGCAATCAACTTAGAAGCCGTAATTTTTAGTTTGATTATCGGTTTGGCAATTGGTAATTTTTTCAAACTTCCCGAATGGTTTAAATCAGCACTTTCAACAGAAGTATTTGTAAAAATTGGATTAGTTTTACTAGGAACAAGTGTCATTTTCTCCGATATTTTAAAAGCAGGTTCATTAGGATTAATTCAGGCTTTAATTGTCGTTTTATCGGTTTGGTATTTTGCTTTTTGGCTTTGCCGAAAATTAAAAGTCGACGATGAATTAACCATGATGATTTCGAGTGCTGTTTCTATTTGCGGCGTTTCTGCAGCAATTGCAACTTCCGGAGCGATAAAAGGCGATTCAAAAAAACTTTCTTATGTTATTTCGATCGTTTTGGTAACCGCAATTCCGATGATGATTTTTATGCCGATGATTGCCAAATACTTCAACTTTCCCGAAGAAGTAACCGGAGCATGGCTTGGTGGAAGTATTGATACCTCCGGAGCCGTTGTTGCATCCGGAACTTTGGTTGGAGAAACCGCATTGAAAATTAGTACAATTGTAAAGTTTTCACAGAATGTATTGCTAGGTTTAGCTGCTTTCGCAATTTCTGTTTATTGGACATATACCCACAATAAATCGGCTGAAGTTGCGGCATCAAAACCTACGTTAAGCGTAATTTGGGAGCGTTTCCCAAAGTTTGTAATTGGTTTTATTCTTGCTTCTTTAGTTTTTTCTTTCCTGCTTACTGCTGACGTTCGAGATAGTGTAAAAGACAGTTTAAAAAACCTTCAGGGAATTTGGTTTGCTCTTGCTTTTACAAGTATTGGTTTAGAAACTAATTTTAAAGATTTACTTCAAAATAATAGCAGAAAACCTTTGTATGCCTTTTTAATTGCGCAATTATTTAATGTAATTGTTACTTTGATTATTGCTTTTATATTATTTAAGTAATTTAATAAGAGTAACATTATTTTACCGCAAAGAGCGCAAAGTTCGCTAAGGATTTCCTCAAAGTGTGTCATTTCGAGGAACGAGAAATCACATAAAGTTAAGCACGTCCTGAATTGAGTTATAGGATGTGATTTAAAGTTCGTTGCTCTCTGAATGTGATTTCTCGTTCCTCGAAATGACACAACTTTATCGTTGATTTTCATCCTTCATAAACAACTCATATACAATAATTTAAAATCAATAATATCAATTATTTCAAAAATAATTAAAGATAAATTTGGATATTACAATATTAAATATAACTTTATCTATAGAATTAGTAGAGTTTAAAAATATAAATAACTACATTTTGAAAGCAACAGAGAACAAACCGCATTACATTCTTTCTGAAAAATACACTTATAGCAACTTTTGTTATATGTGCAGCTGTTGTTAATTCTCAAAAAATATGTTCGCTTAGATTCGACTTAAACTTAGAATCGAAAAATAGAAATCGAACAATACTTATCCCTAACTTTATTCAACTTTAAATATCAATTTTGATGCTTCTGGCCTCAAAAGATATTACGTTATAACTATAAATCAAAAATGAAAAATGAAGACGACACATTAAACTTCTTTTTGATTATAAAAGGTCATTTCTGCGGCAACGAAAATGACCTGATTTAAAGAACATTTATCACTTAAACAACAAAAAAACAATTAACAAAAGCATCATTACAATGTACAATACCACAACAAAACTCTTCTTTTCCCTTCTCTTAACCGGAACATTTAGTGCTGTATCTAATGCACAAACATCATCAGCAAAACCAAACATTATTTTAATTATGGTTGATGATATGGGCTATTCTGATTTAGGAAATTATGGTTCTGAAATTAAAACGCCGAATCTGGACAAATTAGCTTCTGAAGGTTTGCGCCTTCGTGAATTTTACAATAACTCGATTTGTGCACCAACAAGAGCTTCCCTCCTAACCGGACAATATCAACATAAAGCCGGAGTTGGTTTTTTTGATGTTAATTTAGGTTTGCCTGCTTATCAGGGATATTTAAATAAAGAATCTTTGACTTTAGGTGAAGTTTTTCGTTCTGGCGGTTACAGTACACTTTTATCAGGAAAATGGCACGTAGGTTCTGAAGATCAGGCGCAATGGCCAAACCAAAGAGGTTTTGATAAGTTTTACGGCATCTTAAAAGGCGCTTCGAATTATTTTGATACCAAACCTTTGCCTTTCGGAAAAACGCCATATCCGGTAAAATTAATTCGTAATAACGAAGAACTGCATCCAAAAGATGATTCATATTATTTTACAGATGAAATTGGGAATAATGCGGTGACTTTCTTAGACGAACAAAACAAAGAAAACAAACCTTTCTTTTTATATTTAGCGTTTACCGCGCCGCACTGGCCATTACAGGCAAAACCGGTTGACATTGCAAAATACAGAGGAAAATTTGATGAAGGCTGGGATGTTTTAAGAGAAAAAAGAATTGCTAAACTAAAAGCAAATGGCATTTTAACTGCCGATCAAACAATTTCTCCAAGAGATCCTGAAGTTCCGGAATGGAGTAAATTAACCTATGACGAAAAACAATTCTGGAAAGCAAAAATGGAAGTTTATGCCGCAATGGTCGATAATATGGATCAGAATGTGGGTAAAGTTCTGGAGAAAATAAAAGCGCTAAAGAAAGATAAAAACACCTTGATTATTTTCATTTCAGACAATGGCGCTCAAGGCGGATTTAATACTTATAATCCGTTAGGAAGAGGTTTGGTTCGAAATGATGGACCTGTAGGAACATCCGGATCATTTGATTATCAGGAACAAAACTGGGCATATTTATCGAATACTCCATTACAGCAATATAAAAATAATATGCACGAAGGCGGATTCAGTTCTCCTTTTATTGCGTGGTTTCCATCAAAAATAAAAGCCGGAAGAATTGATAAAGGAACCGGACATATCATTGACCTCGCTCCTACTTTTTATGAATTGGCAGGAATTGAATATCCTAAAAATTATAACGGTATAAACACTAATCCGCTACCGGGAAAAAGTTTATTACCCGTTTTATTTGATAATGTTTCGACTGTTGACAGAGGCGCTCCGTTATTTTGGGAAAGAGCAGGAAACAGAGCAGTTCGCGATGGAAAATGGAAGTTAGTCTCAATTTATCCGTCGTATGAATGGGAACTTTATAATATCGAAACGGACCGAGGTGAAACGACGAATGTCGCACAACAAAATATTGCAGTTGTAAACAAACTTTCTGCTTCTTATTTTGAATGGGCTGACCAAACCGGAGTTGTAGAATACAGTAAATTTAAATTAAAACCAGAGACAATGCCGGGCGGCGCTGCTCTAAAGAAATAGACACATTTCTTATTATAGAAAACATACCAAAACCAAAATATCAAAAATATCAACCATGAAATACCAAAACATTTTAGAAACAATTGGAAATACGCCTCACATTAAACTAAACAAGCTTTTTAAATCGCATGAGGTTTGGATTAAACTTGAAAAGTCAAATCCCGGATCGAGTATCAAAGACCGAATTGCGTTGGCAATGATTGAAGACGCAGAGAAAAAAGGACTTTTAAATCCTGATTCGATTATTATCGAACCAACATCAGGAAATACCGGAATTGGGCTTTCGTTAGTAGCTGCTGTAAAAGGTTATAAAGTTATTATTGTGATGCCGGAATCGATGAGTGTAGAACGCAGAAAAATAATCGAAGCTTATGGCGCTGAATATGTTTTGACTCCGAGAGAAAAAGGAACTTCAGGTGCGGTTGAAAAAGCGAAAGAATTAGCATCAACGATTAAAAATTCTTTTCTGCCTTCACAATTTACAAATCCCGCCAATGTTGAAGTTCACGAAAGAACTACGGCACAGGAAATTCTGGCCGATTTTCCGGATGGAATAGATTATCTAATTACAGGAGTTGGAACCGGAGGACATATTACGGGTGTTTCTAAAATATTAAAACAACATTTTCCGAATCTAAAAACCATTGCTGTTGAACCGGCATTATCGCCTGTTTTAAGCGGAGGTATTGCGGCTCCGCATCCTTTGCAGGGAATTGGCGCAGGATTTATTCCCGAAGTTTTTAATCGAGAATATGTGGATGAAATTATCACCGTTGAAAAAAATGATGCTTTTAATTTTGCCAAAAAGTTAACGCAGGAAGAAGGAATTTTTGGTGGAGTTTCAACAGGAGCTGCTCTAGCCGGTGTTGCAAAAAGCCTGAAAAATATTCCTGAAGATGCCGTAATTCTGACGTTTAATTACGATACAGGAGAAAGATATCTTTCTGTTGAAGAATTATTTGGATTCTTTTCATGATTTGATATTCAACAATTTAAAAATTTTATAAAGTAAATTAAACATCAATTATCGTTGAACATCTTTATTTTTAACATAATTTTATTTATAGAGAGAAAATCTAATTTTCAAGTGAAATCTCTAGAATAAACGAACAGAATATAGTAACCAAAAAACCTTAAAACTATGGCAGAATCAAAACAACAACAGACCGCATTAGGCGATGTTGCAGCAAGACAGTTAGCAATTGCAACACGTACTGTTCCACAAATAGGCACAACAAGCCCTCGCTGGCTAACGCATCTTTTGCATTGGACACCAGTAGAATCGGGTGTATTTCGTTTGAATAAAGTTAAGGACGGAAGCCACATTGAAGTAGATTGTTCTGCCAGAGATGAAAGAGTTTTGCCCAATACTTTTGTCGATTATATCGAAAATCCAAGAGAATATAATCTTGCCGCAGTACAAACTATTGTTGAAGTGCATACGCGAGTTTCTGATTTATACAGCAAACCTTATAATCAAATTTCAGAACAACTTCGTTTGGCAATTGAAACGATTAAAGAACGTCAGGAAAGCGAATTGATCAATAATAAAGACTATGGTTTATTGAGCAATGTTGCGCCTTCGCAAATTATAAAAACCAGAACTGGTGCGCCAACTCCTGATGATTTAGACGAGTTATTGACAAAAGTCTGGAAAGAACCTGGATTTTTCTTATTACATCCGTTAGCGATTGCAGCTTTTGGTCGTGAATGTACACGTCGTGGTGTTCCGCCTCCAACAATTTCATTATTCGGATCTCAATTTTTAACATGGAGAGGAATTCCACTTATTCCATCAGACAAATTGCCTATTAAAGACGGAAAATCTAAAATCATTTTATTGCGTACAGGCGAAAGTCGTCAGGGCGTTATCGGACTTATTCAACCTGGTTTGCAAGGAGAACAATCTCCTGGATTATCAGTTCGTTTTATGGGTATTAACGAAAAAGCAATTGCTTCATATTTAGTATCACTTTATTGTTCACTGGCTGTTTTGGTTGATGATGCAATTGCCGTTTTAGAAGACGTAGAAATAGGAAAGTATCATGAGTACAAATATTTATAATAACGGTTTACCCAACATCGACGAGTTGCAAAATTTAGCAAACGAGTTGTTCAAAACCCTGCCTAATGAATTTCCCAAAGAAATTTCATTGAGTCCGGATAAAAATCAACATCCTCGTGCTGTAAAAGTTGTCGAAACGTTGTTGCAGGCAGGAAATTCCGGAGGTTATGACCTCTCTTCTCTTCCGTTGCAGAATTTGGAAAATACACAATCTCCACCTGCATTTAGTGGTTTTGGTGTATCTCCAACGGGTTTTCGAAATAACGGGGTTTCATCCTTATATCCAAATGTAACAACCGGATTTGATCCTAACAACGATGTTGCTCCATTAGGAATTCCACATCAAAATAATGTGAATCTTAATGATCCGCAAACGGGTTTTCATGATACTAATTTTAATAATGGCGGTACAGCTCCATCTTATGAAAAAAATATTTTTTCAGATTTGAATCTTAACCATCAGTATTTACCATTTGAAATTGGAAATTTTTCTTTTGAAGCTGAATTAAAATCAGCATTAGAAACTGTTGATACACAATTTACAAAAAGATTAAGTATCCCTTCAAATCCAATTGAAACTCCAAGTTCGTATTATTTTTTAGAACAGAATCCTTTTGCTTTCGATAAGAAAAATACAAATACGTTGGTTGGATCTTCTTTTAAACTTGAAGAATTTAATCAATTTCCGAATACTGGTTTTAATGCCGAACTAATTAAAAAGGATTTTCCGATTTTAAGAGAAACCGTAAACGGAAAACCGCTCGTTTGGTTTGATAATGCTGCAACAACTCAAAAACCACAATCGGTTATTGATCGTATTGCTTATTTCTATGAGCATGAAAACTCTAATATTCATCGTGCAGCACATGAATTAGCAGCTCGCGCCTCTGATGCTTATGAAGCTGCTCGCGAAAAAGTAAAAACATTTTTGAATGCAGGTTCTGTAAACGAAATTGTATTTGTGCGCGGAGCTACAGAAGGAATTAATCTTGTTGCACAAAGTTGGGGCGATCACAATTTAGTTGCCGGAGATGAAATTATTGTGAGCAATCTGGAACATCACGCTAATATTGTTCCGTGGAAACGTTTGGCAGATAAAAAAGGATTAAAGTTAAGAGTCATTCCAGTTGATGATGACGGGCAAATTTTGCTTGATGAATATGCAAAACTGCTAAATTCTAAAACACGTTTGGTTGCTTTTACTCAGGTTTCTAATGCACTTGGAACGGTAACTCCTGCAAAAAAAATTGTAGAAATGGCGCATGCTATTGGTGCAAAAGTTTTAATTGACGGAGCTCAATCTGTTTCGCACATGAAAGTTGATGTTCAGGATTTAAATCCGGATTGGCTTGTTTTTTCAGGACATAAACTTTTTGGACCAACCGGAATTGGGGCTTTATACGGAAAAGAAGAACTCTTAAACGAAATGGAACCTTACCAATCTGGTGGAAACATGATTCAGGATGTCACTTTTGAGGAAATAAAATACCACAAAGCACCAAATCGTTTCGAAGCCGGAACCGGAAATATCGCTGATGCAATTGGTCTTGGCGCTGCAATAGATTATGTTACAAAACTAGGAATTGATGAGATTGGACAATACGAACATTATTTATTGGAATATGCCACAAAATTGCTTAAAGAAATTCCGGGTGTAAGATTGATAGGAACAGCTGCTAATAAAGCCAGTGTACTTTCTTTTAATCTGCAAGGATATTCAAACGATCAGGTTGGGCAAGCATTAAACAAAGAAGGTGTTGCGGTAAGAACCGGACATCATTGTGCGCAGCCAATTTTACGAAGAATGGGCGTTGAAACAACGGTTCGTCCTTCATTAGCATTTTACAACACGACTCAAGACGTTGATACTTTTATTAAAACGTTGTGGGAACTTAAAAAAGTTAAGTTTTAAAATAAAATGAGTCAATGCTTTAAAAACATTGACTCAAAGAAATAGTTACTTTTTTTGATATTTTAAGTAATTATAACCAAAAGGCGATTGTTTAATTACAGTCGCCTTTTTATATTTTTAAACACATAGAATCATGGATTCTGCAAACTTAAAAAAGTAATTTTATTAATTTCTTATAGCCATAAAAGGTCTAAAATATTTAATAAAAATTGTTAATTTGAAACTCCATTTAGTGTATTCATTAAAGGTCTAAGATCATAATACATTTGTCTTGTATCCTTCCCATTATCATTTTCAGATAGAAATTTGAAACCTAATCTTTCATAAAAGCCAAGAGATTCTTCATAAGCATCTACTGTTAATAATTGACATGCACATTTACTATTTTGTTCTAATGCTAAATCAATAACGAAATTTACAAGAGCTCTGCCAATACCTTTTCTTTCTCTTTTTGTAGTTTCACAAACCGCTAATCTACCAATTTTTATAGCTGGAAATTGTCTCAAATGTCGTTTAGGATGACTAATAATTTCTTTTATCCATCTCTTAAACGAAGTTTTAGATGCAAAATGATTTTCCTGAACATTTAACGCATCATTATAAATGCTTAAATATGCAATAGTTTTATTTTCGCTTTCTAGTATATAAGTAGTAGCTAATAAATCTTTTTTATATGGAATTGCTTTATCATTTAGAAAACCATTCAAATCATTATCACCACATTCGAAAGGTTTAATATTTGTTGTCGAATTTAATTCGAAAAATGAAAATCCTGTAAAAGGCATTAATTAACTTTTAGAAGTTCTTTTAACTTATCCGCATCAGATCGAATTGAGTTTAAAGCATCTACACTAACTTTTTTATCTTTATTTAAATCAATAGTTTTATAAAAGTTAACTGCTTCTTTACCTTTCAAAACAGGAGTATTTTTAATTGGCTTTGCCATGATTTGTCTGTTTTATTATAAAATGTATCTCGTAGGTTTTAGAACCTAACGATCTGATTTGTATTAATTAAAAAAAGAGTACATTTATTTGTTCCAAAAATACAAACAAAAATCAAAATATCAATTCTTTTGTCTAAAAGGATTTAAATATTTGTATTTTCTTACAAAGAAAACAACTTATAATTAAATGTAAATAAAAAATCCACTTTTTTAAGTGAATTTTTTATTTACAACTTTATTCTTCAAATCGTTTAATAAGTTTAGGAGTATTTAATCTTATGCGTTAAAAAACGTTTTGTATTAATCTCTAAAATCGTTCAAAGATTTTTCGATAATTTCAAGACATTCCTGAATTTGAGTTTCTGTCATTACTAAAGGCGGCGCCAATCTAATTTTATTTCCGTGTGTTGGTTTTGCTAATAAACCATTATCTCTAAATCGCAAGCAAATTTCCCATGCTAAATCAGAATCTTCACCACAATTAATAACAATTGCATTTAGCAAACCTTTACCACGAACTAAAGTAATTAAGTTATTACGTTCAGCAATTTCGTTAAGTCCTTTTCTTAAAATGATTCCTAAACGTTCTGCATTTTCGGCTAACTTCTCCTCTTTAACCACTTCAAGAGCAGCGATTGCAACGGCTGCAGCAACAGGATTTCCTCCAAAAGTAGATCCGTGTTGTCCCGGTTTAATCACATTCATGATTTCGTTATTCGCTAAAACTGCCGAAACGGGATAAACGCCACCAGAAATTGCTTTTCCTAAAATAAGAATATCCGGTTGTACATTTTCGTGATGAACAGCCAATAATTTCCCTGTACGCGCAATTCCGGTTTGAACCTCATCTGCAATAAACAAAACATTGTGTTTTTCGCAAAGTGCTTTTGCTTTTGCCAAATATCCTTCTGACGGAACGTAAACTCCGGCTTCACCCTGAATTGGTTCTACCAAAAATCCGGCAATATTTTTTGATGATTCTAAAACTTTTTCAAGCGCTTCTAGATTATCATATTCAATTTTAATAAATCCTTCTGTATACGGACCAAAGTTTTTACGTGCACCTTCATCATTTGAAAAAGAAATAATTGTAGTTGTTCTTCCATGAAAATTATTTTCGCAAACAATAATTTGTGCCATGTTTTCATGAATACCTTTTACTTCATACGCCCATTTTCTACAAAGTTTAAGCGCTGTTTCAACAGCTTCCGCACCTGTATTCATTGGTAATACTTTATCAAAACCAAAATAATTGGTTACATATTCTTCGTAGTTTCCTAATTTATCATTGTAAAAAGCTCTTGAAGTCAAAGTCAGTTTTTGAGCTTGATCGATCATTGCTTGTACAATTTTAGGGTGGCAATGTCCTTGATTTACTGCAGAATAAGCAGATAAAAAGTCATAATACTTTTTTCCGTCAACGTCCCAAACATATACACCTTCTCCTCTTTCCAGTACAACCGGAAGCGGATGGTAGTTATGAGCGCCGTATTTATTCTCTTTTTCGATCAAAACTTCTGATTTTGACGAAAGTATTTCTTGTGTATGTGCCATGATAATTTCTTTTTATGAATACAAAAATATAAAAATTATTTATTTAACTCATTAAAATCAATATTTTTAACTCTTAATTTAAATAATAAAATCAAATTACTTATTTTATGATAAATAAAAGTCATTTTTACATTTTAATATAAACATCAAATCAGACTTATTTTTATCTTTACAGAAATTAAAAAGAATCGCATGGATATTTTAGATGAGTTTGACATAAAAATTATCAAAGAATTAGAAAAAGACGGAAGAGTTGCTTATTCGACAATCGCTACTAATTTGAAAATATCAAATACAATGGTGCACCAACGTATTAATCGTTTATTTGAACAAGGTATCATTACGGGCATCAAACCTATTTTAAACGAAAAACAAATTGGTTACGATTGGGCTTCTTTTACAGGAATTACACTAAATAAAGATTCTGATTCTGAACGAATTATCGAAGCCTTAAAAGAAATTCCTGAAATTACAGAATGTTATTTTGTTACGGGATCTTTTACGCTTTACCTGAAAATTACGGCTAAAAACCACGAACACATGCGTAAAATTTTATATGAAAAAATCGATAACATTCCCGGAATTGCCAAAACAGATTCGATGGTAGAATTGGGATGTGCGTTTAAGAGAAACATCTCTTTATAATTTAAAATCTATATTAGTTAATTTCCTGATAATAAACCTCAAAAGAAAATTCTTCTGAGGTTTTTTTGTACAATAATATTTCTGATATTTGTTAAAAATTGTAAAACAATGAAAAATTCTGTCCTTCTTATTTCTGCTATTATACTGTTTTCTAACACTATAAACGCACAATTAAAACCTGTAAAATACGCTGACGGTGCTCAGGTATTAAATGGTTTATCTATAAAAGCTGCTAAAAAAAGCAGTCAAAATCCGGGAATATTACTTTTGCCGGCTTGGTTAGGAATTGATAATGCTTCTAAAGAAATAGCCGAAAAATTATCGAAACTGGGTTATACTGTTTTTATTGCTGATATATACGGTGAAGGAAATTATCCAAAAAACACTGGTGAAGCAGGAAAAATGGCAGGTTATTACAAAACTAATGTTGCTGATTATCATAAAAGAATCAATTTGGCTTTGCAGGAATTAATCAAATCCGGAGCAAATGCAGATAATATTGTAGCAATTGGATATTGTTTTGGAGGAACCGGAGTTCTTGAAGCTGCACGCGCACATTTGAATGTAAAAGGAGTTGTTTCATTTCATGGTGGTTTAGGTAAAGATGCCGCAAGAGCCGTTGAACCTATTACAGCTAAAGTTTTGGTTTGTCACGGTGCAGATGATCCGTATGAATCTAAGGAAGAAATTACAGCTTTTCAACAAGAAATGCGCGATTCAAAAGCCGATTGGCAAATGATTTATTATGCTAATTCCGTACACTCTTTTACAAATCCCGAAGCCGGAAATGACAATTCTAAAGGAGCAGCTTATAATGCGGTTGCTGCAAAAAGATCTTTTCAGCATTTACAACTTTTCTTAGATGAAGTACTGAAGAAATAAAAATTAAACCCAAACTAATCAAAACCAACTATAATAACCAATGTCACATAGTCCAATTAGAAAAGATAAAACATGCCTGAATTGCAGACATGTTGTAGAACAAAAATTTTGCCCAAATTGCGGACAGGAAAACACAGATAGCCGAAAAACATTTCATCATTTGTTTATTCACTTTTTTGAAGATTTAACGCATTATGAAAACGCTTTTTGGAAGACGATTAAAAATTTACTTTTTAAACCATCGACGCTAACAAAGGAATATCTTTCCGGAAAAAGATTATCATATCTTGCTCCTGTTCGTTTGTATATTTTTATAAGTTTTGTGACTTTTCTTTTAATTGCTTTCTTCCCTAGTAAAGTATCGGAAAACCTGGATAAAACTGACAAACAATTTTCTTCAAAATTCGAAAAAAAAGATAAAAAAAATAAACATAATATTAAGACTTTCAACTCAAACAAGCACTTTGAATTAACTCCGATGAAAGAAATCGACTCGATTCAGAAATATGGTAAAGAGGAGGAAAAATTATCAGATTTTCAATATTGGATTTATGAAAAAGCGGTACACGTAACCGAGCATAATACGCAAAGAGAAATTATAGAAAAATTCATTGAATCATTTATTCATAATATCCCTAAAATATTATTTGTCATAATGCCTTTCTTTGCCTTCTTTTTATGGCTCTTTCATGACAAAAAAAAGTGGTATTATTTTGATCACGGTATTTTTACCCTGCATTATTTTTCTTTTTTACTTTTAATATTTCTCATCTTATTCATTATTAATAAAGTAATTGGATTATTCGGAGAAAATAGCCCAATTGCCTTTATAGCAGATATAGCTACTTTTGTTGGAATGATTTGGATGTCATATTATTTTTATCCTGCTCACCACCGTTTTTATGGAGAAACCAGATTTGTTTCATTTGTTAAAAGTGTAATATTGTTCGTTATTAACTCCATTTTTATTCTATTTTTACTAATACTTTATGTTTTATACATATTCCTTAATTTACATTAAACAAAAAATGAAAAAAACCTTAATTTTATTACTAATTGCCTCTGCATTTTCATGTAAGAATACGCAGTCGGTTGTATCTAAAGACAATTCAGATCCAACTAAATACGTGAATGTCATTACCGAAAAAGATTTAAAAACAATGTTATATATTGTTGCTTCTGATGAAATGGAAGGTCGCGAAACTGGCTCAAAAGGACAGAAAAAAGCAGGCCTTTACATGATCGAGCAATACAAAAAAAATGGTATTTCGTTTCCTAAAGGTGCAAAAGATTATTACCAAACAGTTCCTGCAGCTTTTTTGAATGCTAAAAGAAATGAAAATTTACCTGATTCTGAAAATATTTGGGCATATATCGAAGGTTCTGAAAAACCGGATGAAGTTCTTGTAATTTCAGCACATTATGATCACGTTGGAATTAAAAACGGAGAGGTTTACAACGGAGCTGATGATGATGGTTCTGGTACTGTTGCTGTTATGGAAATTGCAAAGGCTTTTGCAAAAGCTAAAAAAGATGGACACGGACCAAAACGTTCTATTTTATTCCTGCATGTTACAGGTGAAGAACACGGTTTACATGGTTCTCGTTATTATTCTGAAAATCCGTTATTTCCTATTGCAAACACGATTACCGATATCAATATTGATATGATTGGCCGTCGCGATGTTGAACACGCAAAAACAAATAATTATGTTTATGTAATTGGTGCTGACAGATTATCATCAGATTTACACAATGCTGTTGTAGCTCAAAACGAAAAATACACCAAATTAGATTTAGATTTTAAATTTAATGATCCTAAAGATCCAAATCATTTTTATGAGCGTTCTGATCATTATAACTTTGCAAAACACGGTATTCCGGCAGTTTTTCTTTTCAACGGAGTTCACGAAGATTACCACGGTAAAGGCGACGAACCTCAAAAAATCGAATACGATGCTTTAACTAAAAGAGCACAATTAGCTTTTGTTATCGCCTGGGATTTAGCAAATAGAGAAAATAGACCAGTTGTGGATAAGAAATAGCTTCTATTTAGACACAAAGGTTCAGAGTTGCAAAGGTTCAAAGGTTTTTCTAAACCGCTAAGGTTCTGAGTAACTAAGTTTCTAAGATAAAAAGCAAAAAGGGATGAGTTTAAAAACTCATCCCTTTTTTTATATTATAAGATTCCTAAAAAAACCTAAGAACCTCAGCACCTTTGTAACTTTGAGCCTTCCTCCTAGTCATTCATAGAAATCAAAAACTCTTCGTTGTTTCTTGTTTTCTTGAAACGATCGTTTACAAAATCCATAGATTCTACCGGATTCATATCTGAAAGATATTTACGCATGATCCACATTCTTTGTAATGTTTTTTCGTCTAATAATAAATCGTCACGACGCGTGCTTGATGAAGTAAGATCGATTGCAGGGAAAATACGTTTGTTTGCAATTTTACGATCTAATTGAAGTTCCATGTTACCGGTTCCTTTAAATTCTTCAAAGATAACCTCATCCATTTTAGAACCTGTTTCAGTCAATGCAGTTGCGATGATACTTAATGAACCACCGTTTTCTACATTTCTTGCAGCTCCAAAGAAACGTTTTGGTTTTTGCAATGCATTCGCATCAACACCTCCACTTAAAACTTTTCCAGATGCTGGCTGAACAGTATTGTAAGCTCTTGCCAAACGTGTAATAGAATCTAATAGAATAACGACATCATGTCCGCATTCTACCAAACGTTTTGCTTTTTCAAGAACGATATTGGCGATTTTTACGTGTTCTTGTGGTTCTCTGTCAAAAGTAGAAGCAATAACTTCTCCACGAACACTTCTTTGCATATCTGTAACCTCTTCAGGACGTTCATCAATCAAAAGAACGATCAAATAAACTTCAGGATGATTGGCTGCAATCGCATTTGCAATGTCTTTTAACAACATTGTTTTACCAGTTTTTGGTTGTGCGACTATCATACCACGCTGTCCTTTTCCTATAGGAGAAAATAAATCGATAATACGTGTTGAAACTGAACTGCCTTTTTCGGCTAATTTGAATTTTTCAGAAGGAAAAACCGGGGTTAAGTGTTCGAAAGAAACTCTGTCGCGAACTACTTGCGGATCGTGACCATTAATTTTAAGTACACGAACTAAAGGGAAAAATTTCTCGCCTTCTTTTGGTGGGCGAACCACTCCTTTTACAGTATCTCCGGTTTTAAGGCCGAATAATCTGATTTGTGAAGTTGATAAATAAATATCATCCGGAGAGGCTAAATAATTATAATCTGATGAACGTAAAAATCCGTATCCGTCAGGCATCATTTCAAGAACACCTTCACTTTCAATAATTCCGTCAAATTCAAAATCTGAATCTCTGAAATTGCTCTTTTTATTTTTATGATTTGGATTTTGGTTGCCGTTATTTGTATTTCCATTTACATTACCATTCCCGTTTTGATTTGGATTCTGATTCGGATTTTGGTTTGAATTTGGATTTTGGTTTTTATTTTGATTCGGATTTATCTTTTTTACCGGAGCAATTTGTTCTGTTTTTTCAGCTATTGGAGCTGAATTTGAAGTTTCTGTTTCTACTTGTTCTTCAGAAACTGTTTCTTTTACAGCTTCTTTTTCTTTTTGTAAAGCGACCTTTTTCTCGTAAGCTGATTTATTAAATTTTACAATTTTTGGTCCTTTTTTCTCTACTTCAGTATTTTCAGCTGTTTCAGCTGCTTCAACATTTTCTTCAGCTTTTGGTGTTGGCTGAATTTTTGCGTTTTGCTGCCCTTTTGTATTTGGTTTAGAAACTACGGGAGTTTCTGTTTTTTCTGGTGTTTCCTCTACTGTATCAAATTCTAAAACGGGAGCATTTTTTGAAATGACTGCTTTTTTTGCAGGAACTATTCTCGCTCTTTTGGGTTTATCATCATCATTCGTTTCGGCAACAGCATTAACAGGCGGCGCTACAGTCGCTTCTTGATGTGCTAAAATCTGACTTATTAAAGTCTCTTTTTTAACGCCATTAAACTTTATAGTTTTAGCTAACTTAGCTATTTCTTGAAGCTCAGAAAGCTTCATTTCTTTTAATGCAGAAATATCAAACATGAATATTCTATGAATTTAATTATTTTAAAGGAAATACTGTAAAAAGAATAGGTAGATAATTGTTTTCAATTGACCGCAGTATGAAGTGCTTACGGTATTATGATGCAATAATACGAATAAAATTTAATCATACAATAGTATTTATAAAAAAGAAAATATATTTTTGTAAAACAATTTTTCATCATGATACAAAGAATTCAAACCGTATATTTACTTCTTACCTTTATAATAACAGGGGTATTAATGTTTTTTATTCCGCTTTGGACATTGAACAACGGAAAAGCATTCTATTTTATGCAGGACCAGGTTTACACTATACTTTTAGGTTTAAGCACTATGCTTAGCATTATCAGTATTATTTCATACAAAAAAAGACAAAATCAGTTTGTAATGGGCAGACTGAACATAATATTAAATTTAATTTTATTAGGATTATTTGTATATCGATCTCTAAATTTATCTGGAGATACAACTACAATTGTATCAGAGAAAGGTATTGGGATGTTTCTACCAATTGTTGCTATCGTATTATTAGTGTTAGCTAATAAGGCCATCAAAAAGGATGAAGATCTCGTAAAATCTGTAGACCGTTTGAGATAAACCTATAAACTTAAGTTTTTTGTGCGAAGAGAACCCGAATTTAAAATTCGGGTTTTTTTGTGCCTTATATTTTTTTTAATTTCTTATCTGCTCCTTAAAACAAAGGTTTAAAAGTGATTTTGTAAGATAATTTTTTCATAAATTTGATTCCAGATTCAAAAAAATCATGACACATAAAATAAGGATACATCTTGCCGATGATCATCAGGTACTAATCGATGGACTTACGAATTTATTACGCACAGTTTCTGACTTTGAAGTTGTTGGTAATTCATTGGATGGAACAACAATTTATGATAATGTCATTGAAAATAATGCTGATATTTTATTATTGGATATTAGCATGCCTAAGAAAGATGGAATTGAAGTATTAAAAGAATTTAATCAAAAAGGATTTCCCTGCAAGGTTATAATTCTCTCCAGTTATGATGAATTGAAAATTATTAAAGAAGTAATGAAATTAGGTGCAAAAGGTTATCTGACCAAAAAAAGCGCCGGAGAAAATATTATTGAAGCGATTGAAGCTGTAAAAAGAGATGAAGAATATTTTGACAAACATGTCAGAGAAAAAATCTTCACCAGCTTTACCCAAAACAATCCAAAACTAAATAAAAATTCTTTTAGTGAAAATCAGGTTTTAAGTGAACTTGAAATTATTACCTTGATATCGTTAGAATACAGTGGAAAAGAAATTAGCGAACAACTTTTTATCAGTTTGAATACTGTTGAAACGCATCGAAAAAATATCATGAAAAAATTGAAAACCAAAAATGTAATTGGTCTTGTAAAATACGCATTAAAAAACAATCTGATTAATCCTTAATCTCTGTTATTATGGCTTATTTCAGAATCTTTACAGTACTTATTTTCTTTTTGATATCTGGCGAATATTCTATTTTTAGTCAGGAAAAATCATTTACAAAAGAAATTAATACATCAGAGCCTAAAACAAAAATCGATCAGAGAAAATTGACCGATAAAAATAAGCAGTTACTTGAACTCGAAAAATCGACCACCAAAAAAATAGTAAGCTTATTTATTATTCTCGTAATAATGGTTTTGGTTTTATTTTACTTCGTTTATGAGAACAACAAACTCAAACAGAAAAATAAGAGAAAAGAAATTCGGCAAAAAATTCAGCTTGGAATTATTAATGCAAGTATTGATGCTCAGGAAAATGAAAGAAAAAAAATTGCAGCATTTTTGCATGATAACATTAATTCTTTGCTGTCTTCTGTTGGTTTGCACTTAAATGCGTTTTCAGTTCAGAATAATATCCAATCTGAAGAACTTCTTAAAGCAAAATCAATTTTAGAAGATGCCCACGATCGTTTGCGTGATATGTCGCATGAACTAATTCCAGCTCTTTTAGTTCGCTTTGGTTTAATACATGCCTTAGAAGATTTATGTGAAAAAAATTCGAATTCTAACCTCTATTTTGAGTTTTCAAATTCAATTGCTCCTGAAGTAAGATATAGTGAAAAAATCGAAATGAAGATTTATTTTATTGTCGCTGAATTATTTAACAACATTATAAAGCATAGTGGAGCTAATAAAGCTCAAATTTCATTAAGCGAAAATCAAAATCTGCTGATTATCATTATTCATGATAATGGAAAAGGTTTTAAAGCCGAAAAGCTAAAAGATGTTGAAGGTTTTGGCCTTAACCGAATTAGAGCCAGAATTAAAAAATACAAAGGAAATATTTCTATCACTTCTAAATTCAACGAAGGAACTTCAATTAAAATAAAAATTCCTGTAACACATTAGAAATCTTATTTTTTTCCGATTTCGATTATTTCCAGATCTTTTATTTTATCATCATCAATCACAAATCGCAACATGGTTCGCATTTGATGAAATCCACTTTTTCCTGCAGCACCCGGATTCATGTGCAGTAAATTGTTTTTTTTATCAAATATAACTTTTAAAATATGTGAATGTCCGCAAATGAATAATTTAGGCGGATTTGCTGCCATTTCTTCTCTTATTGCCGGATTATATTTTCCCGGATAACCACCAATATGCGTAATCCAAACAGATACATTTTCGCATAAAAATCTATTGTGCAACGGAAATTCTAATCTTGCTTGCGCATCATCAATATTTCCATAAACACAACGCAATGGTTTTAGTTTTTTTATGGTATCAGTAACATTCAAATCTCCAATATCACCCGCATGCCAAACTTCATCGGCCTGATTAACATATTTCAAAATGGTATCATCAATATGACTGTGAGTATCGGAAAGGAGAAGGATTTTTTTCAATTTTTAAAGGTGCAAAGGTTTTTATTAAAAGGTGCAAAGACTCAAAGGTACAAAGGTTTTCTTAAAAGATATTAAGGTTCTGAGATACTAAGTGGCTAAGGTTTTTTAATACAAAACCCAATTCGCTTACGCAAATCGGGTTTGTATCCTAACAGGTTTTTAAAACCTGTTAGGTATTTTATTATTTATTCTAAACCATTTAAATTATACCTAACAGGTCTTCAAGACCTGTTAGGATATTTAAATACCTGAACAGTTATTATTTCTTTGGATTTTTAACGTCTTTAGAATCTTTCGTATCCATCATTTCCATTAGTTTTAATCCTAACAAACCACTGATAGAACCGTCAGAACCACCGTTTCCTGAAATTAAAACATCTGGGATTACTTTGATATTTCCTTTACCAATTTCCTCGGTTACTTTATATCTCGTAAAGTTATCTCCGCCCATCGCACTTACCTGAAGTTGATACGATTCTGCAGTCGATTTACCAATTGCCATAATTTTCTCAGCTTCTGCTAAACCTGTTTTAGAGATTCTTTCTGCTTCAGCGCTTGCGTTTAATTTTGTTGCTTCTGCCTGTGCTCCTGCTCTTGCTTTTGTTGCTTCAGCTTCGGCATTGGCGCGCATTTTCGTAGCTTCAGCTTCAGCGTTTACATTCAGTTTTAAACTTGTTGCATCCCCTTCTGCTTTTTTTACGGTTGCGTCTGCGGTACGTTGTGCGATTTCAACACTTTGCGATGCACGAACGATCTCTTTTTGCATATCAGCAATAGCCGTTTCTTTTTCCATTCCCTGACGTTGTTCCTGCGCCATTTTTTGGGTTTGATAGGTCTTTTGCTCTTCTTCTGCTAGTTTTCTGTCCGTTAATGTTTTCATCAATGAATCTGGCGGAACTATATCTCCAATTAACGTATCAACAGCATTCACATTATATTCATCCAGAACTACTTTAATGTGATTTTTAGCAGATTCCTGACGTTCTTTTCTTGTACTTAAAAACGAAATCACATCACTTTCCTGAGCCGAGTTTCTAAAATAGTTACCAATAGTAGGCTCTAAAACCTGAGAAACCAGATTGGTCATACTTCCAAAACGGGCAATAACTTTTGGCGCTTCATTTGCCGGAACGTGAATAATTTGTGACACATCAAGATTAAACGGGAAACCATCTTGAGAACGAACCGTAATCGTTGATAAATTATGGTCAAGGTTGTGTGCTTCACTTCTTGCATCTGCCCAGTTCAGCACCAAATTTGTTGTTGGTACGGCTTCGAGTTTCGTGGTGTATTTATTCAGGGCATATTTTCCTGGACCCAGCGGTTCCATCCAAACACCACGTTGTCCTTTTGACACAATATTTCCGTGTTTAAAATGTTCACCAGTCATATCCAATCCGTCTTCACCGATATATGAAATCACAACTCCTACGTAACCAATTGGCACATCTGTCATTGGATTTTGCTCAATTTGAATTGCCCAAGTATTGATATAATAAGAACCAGCCAAAATTACCTGTGGTTGTAAACCTCTGTTTCCGCCAAGATTCAGGAATTCGTCACAATCCTGAAAATTGTTGTGTCCATCTACATATTTACCTGCAATCTGACCAATCGGTATAGGTTCACCGTCAAGAGCCGTCACGATACCAATCATGTTTTCGAAAATCTTGATTTGTTCTACAATTACGATTTCAAAAAGAAACGTATTGATACGATACGAACCTGTCGTAATAAAAGCCGTTTGACGTCCTTTTTGTCCGCCATTATCCAGGAAAGACTGAGCATCCTGAAAGTTATCGCTGGTTACTTTTCGGGCTAGAATTCGTCCCGTCGGAATTTCTTTTCCGTCCTTACTTAAAACAAGTCCAATTTTGCCTTCGGGTACAATAGTAAAACTTGTCATATCAATAGAATATTGCCAAATCCACATCGCCCAGTACAAACCCGGAGCAAGCGTTTGTGCCTGATAACCCGCCTCACCTTTTGTCGCAATAATACGGCCATCAGGCAGCGACCTGTCTGCTCCAAACAAAACGAATTTTTTGGTTACTAAACCAATTTTATCCTCAGGAACCATAACCATTCCGAAGAAAACACGTAAAATAAATTTGTAAAATAAGATAGAAAATACGATTAGTAAAATCCACCAGTAAGAAGTAATTTCATTCATGGTTTTTGATATTTAGGTTGCAAACATAGGAGAAATATTTCCTATTAAAATCAAATATTTTAAAAATTAACTTTTGCCAATTTTATCTAAAAAATGTTAAAAAAAACCTTTGATTAAATCGTTGGAATTGTCAATTTCTGACACGATTTTTTACTAAACAAACTATGATTGGTATTTTTGGTTTTAACAGTTTTTTGAGAAGGTTCTGAGGTTCTGAGAAGCTAAGTTTCTAAGTTTCTTTATTTAGATTTAAGATAAGAGGAACACAGTTGGAAAGATTTTCGTAGATACATGTTGCAATGTTTATTTTATATATTTTTTATATCTCGCGTAAGACGCATTACTGTGTGCTTCTACAATATCAGCACGTAAAAAATCTCAGAAACTTAGCCTCTCAGAACCTTAGCAACTTCAAAAAATCCTTTGTACCTTTGCCACTCAGAACCTTTGAACCTTCACCTTGAGATATTTTATTCAATTTGCTTATAACGGAACACATTATCATGGTTGGCAGTTTCAGCCCAACGCATCTTCAGTTCAGGAAACTTTAAACAAAGCATTTTCGGTTTTATTAAATGCACCTATAAATATAATGGGCGCAGGAAGAACTGATACCGGAGTTCATGCGCAGGAAATGTATGGACATTTTGATTTTGAAGCTCCGATAGATGTTCCGAATTTACTACATAAGCTGAATTCGTATTTACCAAAAGACATTGCAATTTTTGATATCATATTGGTTCACGATGACGCTCATTGCAGATTTGATGCCACCAAAAGGACTTATGAATACCATATCAATACTGTTAAAAATCCGTTTTTGGAGGAATTGAGTTGGTATTTTAATCAAAAATTAGATGTAGCTTTGATGAATGAAGCCGCAAAAATCTTATTGAACCATACCGATTTTCAATGTTTTTCGAAAGTAAATACAGATGTAAATACATTTGATTGCACGATTTTTGAGGCGTATTGGAAAAATGAAAATAACAAATTAGTTTTTACTATTTCGGCAAATCGTTTTTTGAGAAACATGGTTCGTTCGATTGTGGGGACTTTAATAAATATTGGTTTGCATAGAATTTCACTTGTCGATTTTGAAAATATTATCGCCAGTAAAAGCAGAGAAAAAGCCGGGTTTTCGGTTCCGGCACATGGTTTATATTTAACCAAAATTAATTACGAGTATTTATAGCTGTAAGCTATAAGCAATAGGCTTTAAGCATTAAGTGTTAATCCTGTTGCCTAAAGCCTAAAGCTTAAAGCATATAAAAAATAAATGAAAGCAAAAGCATTCGACACCGGATTATTTAAACGAATTTTAACGTATACCAAACCTTATAAATGGCGCTATTACGGCGTTATTCTTTTTGCTGTTTCGTTATCGATTTTTGCAGCACTTCGTCCCTATTTATTAAAAGAAACGGTCGACGGCTATATCAAGACTCACGATAAGAGTGGTTTATTGATGTATATCATGTTGATGGGAGCTGTGCTTTTATGCGAAGTCTTTTCTCAGTTTTACTTTGTTTATTGGGCAAACTGGCTGGGACAGGATATTGTAAAAGACATTCGTACCAAACTTTTCAAGCATATTTTGAGTTTTAGAATGAAGTACTTCGATTTGGTTCCGGTTGGACAATTGGTTACCAGATCTGTTTCTGATATTGAATCGATTGCCCGTATTTTCAGTCAGGGTTTGTTTATGATTATCAGCGATCTTATGAAAATGTTTGTCGTTCTGATTTTTATGTTTTACATGAACTGGAAACTGACCTGGATTGTGGTTGTGGCAATGCCTATTTTGGTTTTTATTACCCGAATTTTCCAACGCAAAATGCAGGTTGCTTTTGAAGAAGTTCGAACGCAGATTGCTAATATGAACTCTTTTGTTCAGGAACGTGTTACGGGAATGAAAATCGTTCAGCTTTTTAACCGTGAGAAAATTGAGGCTGAAAACTTTAAAGAAATCAATGACAAACACCGCGTTGCATGGATTAAAACGATTTTATACAACTCGATATTTTTTCCAATTGCAGATATTATTTCTTCGATTACTTTAGGATTGGTTGTAGTTTATGGTGGATTCAAAATTTTGAACGGAGATCATTTCACGACTTTCGGAGATTTGTTCTCTTATACAATGTTTATAGGAATGTTATTTAATCCTCTTCGTCAGATTGCGGATAAATTTAATGAGATGCAATTAGGAATGATTGCTGCCAATCGTGTTTTTGATATTATCGACACTCAGGATCATATTCAGGATACGGGAACTCTGGAAGCTCCTATTTTTGACGGACGTATTGAATTTGCAGCCGTGCGTTTTAGTTATATTCCGGAAGAAGAAGTGATAAAAGGAATTGATTTATCTGTAGCTTCGGGACAAACAATTGCGATTGTTGGTTCGACCGGAGCCGGAAAATCGACCATTATTAATTTACTGAATCGCTTTTACGAAATTAACAGCGGAACCATTTTTATAGACGGTCAAAATATCGAAGATTATACTTTGGCTTCTTTAAGAAAACAAATTGCAGTTGTATTGCAGGATGTTTTTTTGTTTGCAGATACGATTTACAACAATATTACTTTACACAATCCCGAAATTACACGCGAACAGGTTTTAAACGCTGCCAAAAAAATTGGCGTGCATGATTTTATTATGAGCCTGCCTGATAATTATGATTTTGATGTAAAAGAACGTGGCGTTATGCTTTCGTCAGGACAACGCCAGTTAATTGCGTTTTTACGTTCTTATGTAAGTAATCCGAGTATTTTAATTTTAGATGAAGCAACTTCGTCTATAGATACTTATTCTGAAGAATTAATTCAGCGTGCGACAGAAACAATTACAAAAGGAAGAACTTCTATTATTATTGCACACCGTTTAGCAACAATTGTAAATGCAGACAAAATTGTAGTTATGGATAAAGGTTTGATTGTTGAACAAGGTACACATCAGGAATTGCTAAACAAAACCGATGGTTACTATAAAAACCTCTACGATTCGCAGTTTTCTGTGGCCAACTAAATTTTCAAATGCTAAAAAAGTTCTTAAAAAAGTTAAATTAGCGTTATAGGAATCATAAAACTTATATTATCAAGGAATTATGTAACAAATCTATTTTTTGAATTTTTTATATTTGAGAATATATAAATCAAATGTAAAAGAGCATGCCACAAAATAGATTTTATCCTAATGAGGAATTCAAAGAAATAGAAATAAACGCATCATTACAACTTAGATATGCCATTTCAAACAGAGGTCGATTAATTAGTTTTTCTGAAGAAATAGAAAACGGACGAATCTTAAAAGGAGGACTGAGCGATGGGTATCCAACCTTCAGGTTTAAAGTTAAAAAAGACGATAAAATTGTCAATAAATATCTTTTCTTATACAAGTTAGTTGCAGAATATTTTATCCCTAAACAATCAGAAGAACAGACTTATGTTTTGCACCTGGATTATAACCGAAGCAATGATGATGTAAGTAATTTACAATGGGCTACAAAAGCCGAAATGATGGCGCACAGTCGTAAAAGTCCGCGCGTAATTCAGGCGAAAAAGAACCTGATCGAACACAACTTAAAAGCTGATGGTCGAAAATTGACTACTACAAAAGTCATGTTAATAAAGAAAATATTAGCCAGACCGGAACAAAAAACACGTCTAAAAATGATCGCCAAACAATTTGGCGTAAGCGAAATGCAAATTAGAAGAATTGCCAGCGGAGAAAACTGGGGACATGTTAAGGTGTAACTATGAATTGTTAATTATTAATGGTTAATAACTAATTGCTAATAATGCGAATTAATAATTCACCATTAACAATCAACAATTATTTTGTTACTCTGAGCGAAGTCGAAGAGCTTTTCAACACGAAAGGTCTTCGACTTCGCTTTGTTTATGAAAGTATTAATTTAGAGGAAAAAAGATAATTTATAATTCATAATTTATAATTAACAATTCACATTTTGCCTTTTTACCTTTTTACTTTTTTACAACTTACCATTTTTTAAAATAAATCCTTAAATTCGCAATCACAAATAACAAAAGAAAAATCGGAAAATGAGTTTCGGAATTATAAACTTCATTTTCGGTATTTAATACTAAAAACCAAAAAAATGAAATACGACGTTATTGTTTTAGGAAGTGGTCCTGGCGGATATGTAACAGCTATTAGAGCTTCACAATTAGGCTTTAAAGTAGCTGTAGTTGAAAAAGAAAACTTAGGTGGTGTATGTTTAAACTGGGGATGTATCCCAACAAAAGCATTATTAAAATCAGCTCAGGTTTTTGATTACTTAAAACACGCTTCTGATTACGGATTAAAAGTTTCTGAATTCGACAAAGATTTCCCTGCAGTAGTTCAACGTAGCCGTAATGTTGCTGACGGAATGAGCAAAGGAGTTCAGTTCTTAATGAAAAAAAACAAAATTGACGTTATTGAAGGTTTTGGAAAACTAAAACCAGGTAAAAAACTTGACGTTACTGATAAAGACAACAAAGTTACTGAATATAGCGCTGATCATATTATTATTGCAACTGGAGCTCGCTCTCGTGAGTTACCAAACTTGCCACAAGATGGTGTAAAAGTAATTGGTTACAGACAAGCAATGACATTACCAACACAACCAAAATCTATGATTATTGTAGGTTCTGGAGCAATTGGAGTTGAATTTGCACATTTCTACAACTCAATGGGAACTGATGTTACTATTGTAGAATTTATGCCAAACATTGTACCTGTTGAAGACGAAGACATTTCGAAACAAATGGAGCGTTCTATGAAAAAAGCAGGTGTAAAAATCATGACTAGCGCTTCTGTTGAGAAAGTTGATACTACAGGAACTGGAGTTAAAGCAACTGTAAAAACAGCAAAAGGAGAAGAAATTCTTGAAGCTGACATCGTTCTTTCTGCAGTTGGAATTAAAACAAACATCGAAAACATTGGTTTAGAAGAAGTTGGAATCGCTGTTGACAGAGATAAAATCTTAGTAAACGCTTACAACGCAACTAACATTCCCGGATATTATGCAATTGGAGACGTTACTCCAGGACAAGCTTTGGCTCACGTAGCATCTGCTGAAGGAATTAACTGTGTAGAGAAAATTGCTGGTTTACACGTAGACCCAATCGATTACGGAAACGTTCCTGGTTGTACTTATGCAACTCCAGAAATTGCTTCTGTAGGTTTAACTGAAAAACAGGCTAAAGAAAAAGGATACGAATTAAAAATTGGTAAATTCCCATTCTCAGCTTCAGGAAAAGCAAAAGCTGCCGGTGCTGCTGACGGATTCGTAAAAGTAATCTTTGATGCTAAATACGGAGAATGGTTAGGATGTCACATGATTGGTGCTGGTGTTACAGATATGATTGCTGAAGCAGTTGTTGCTCGTAAACTAGAAACTACAGGTCATGAAATCCTTAAATCTATTCACCCTCACCCAACAATGAGTGAGGCTGTTATGGAAGCTGTAGCTGATGCTTACGGCGAAGTAATTCACTTGTAATACAAAACCGTCTTACGGTTATATATAATTTTCAATTTAAGAAATCCGATTTGTGAAAACAAGTCGGATTTTTTATTGTTAAAATTCAAAAACATTTATGCTAATTATTTTATCTTGTAATTAAAATATAAGGACAGTTAAATTATAATCAAAAATAAATACATGGAAGAAACACCAATATTCTTTGCCGATGGAGAAAATCCAAAAATGATTGAAGCCTTTGAAAAAGCACAGGAAACATTTAAATATTTCTGGAGAGAATTATCTTGGGAATATCGCCGTATTGTTCCGGGACTTGATGTTGCCTGCGTAAAATTGGCCTTTACACAAGAAATAGATAATGAAACCATTGTCGAACATATGTGGATCAACGACATTAATTTTGATGGAGAAAATATATATGGAGTTTTGGTAAATGATCCAGATGAATTAACTAATGTAAGCAATGGTGATGAAGTAGAAATTCCGATTAATCAAATTAGTGACTGGCTTTTTGCAAGTCGAGGAAAAACATATGGCGGTTTTACCATACAAGCTATGCGATCAGAAATGAGCGAAACCGAAAGAGAAGAACATGACGAAGCCTGGGGAATGAATTTTGGCGATTATGATGATATTCTGGTTGCTTTTGAGCAAAAGGAAAAGCCGGAAAATCTTATCGAACATCCAATGAGTAAAAACATGAAGGTTAGTTTGGTTGATTTTATAAAAAATAATCCAAATGAAATTACACATAAAGATGATTTGGGTTATACCCTTTTGCACCGGGAAGCCATTGCCGGAAATAGTACTTCTGTTCAGGTTTTAATAGAAGCCGGAGCCGATATCAATGCGAAAAACATTCATGGCAAAACACCATTAGCTTATGCAAAACAACTTAATTGGGAGCATTTGATTCCTTTATTTTAATAATTATTCTTAAATCCGATTTGCGGAAGCAAGTCGGATTTTTTATTTAGAGATTACCTTCTTTTGTTATTTCAGTTTATTCAAAAGCATATTTTAATAACTTTATAGTCAAATAAAATTTCATGAAAGAACTGTGCATTGTCGAATTTCCATCAAATCTGGGTTTAAAAGAACCCCAACCCGGAAAAGAACCTGGCGTAAAACGCTTACCTGATTGGTTATGGAAACATAATTTGCACAAAAAACTTAATACTGAAAATGTTATAAGGCTCGATGCTCCAAAATATAGCAATGTTAGAGATACTCAAACCAATATTCTCAATGCAAATTCGTTAGTAACGTATGCGAGAGAACAAGCTTATTTAATAAACAATTTACTTTCTCAGAATAAATTCCCTTTTATACTTGGCGGCGATTGCAGCATTCTTTTAGGGCCTGCAATTGCTTTAAAACAAAAAGGCAATTACGGATTATTTTATCTCGACGGCCATACTGATTTTATGGATGTTTCTTTATCTCAAACCGGAGGCGTTGGCGGAATGGCAGCATCAATAGTGACGGGAAACGGACATCAAAAACTAACCAATATTCTGAATCTTGCTCCATATATAAAAGAAGAAAATCTTTGGTGCGTGGGCAACCGAGAATATGATGACGAATACGAAAATGAAATCAGAAATTCTACTGCAACTTATCTTAGTCTTGATGCGTTACGAAAACAAGGAATTTCAAATTGCATTCAATCTTTTTTATCAGAAGTAGAGAACAAAAATCTGGATGGTTTTTGGCTTCATATCGATGTAGATGTTTTAAACGATTCTGTAATGCCTTGTGTAGACAGCCGAACGCCGGATGGACTTACTTATGATGAATTTAATGAACTGACTTCTCTTTTATTTCAAAGCAAAAAATTAAGCGGACTTGAAATTACTATTTTAGATCCAGATTTGGATGCTACAGGACAGTACACAAAAGATTTTGTAGAAAATATCAGCAGTACTTTTAACGCTGCACAAAACAATATCTGATTTACAAAGAGATACATATTCTTAACATTTTAGTGTAAAATTACGGGATGAATTACGATATTAAAATGGTAATTTTGCGGTTCCAAATCTACAATACCACTACAATGAAAAAGATATTCTTCATTATTACAGTCACCCTATTTTCAGCAAACTTATTTTTTGCCCAAACAAAAAAAGTTGCAACTTCAAGTCCAGAAATACAAAATGCTTTTCCAAAGTCATTTGACAATGTAAATGACTTCGAAAAAATCTTAACTCCAAATCAAAATACAACTTTAGAGACAACCCTAAAAGCGTTTTATAAAAAAGCATTTTATAATATCATTATTGTAACCATCTCTTCGACAAAACCTTATAAAGACTTTCAGGAATACACACAAAATTTAGATAACTATCTAGCCAATGACTTAAAACTGGATCCTACCATTTTAATTGTATTAAGCAAAGAATTGAGACAAGTTCAGGTTTTGGGCGTCCAGCTAATTAGCTATAAACTGAACGATGATCAGACAAAAGAAATTATAGCCACTTACGCAGTTCCTGAATTCAAAAAAGGAGATTATTACAAAGGTCTGGAAGATGCCTGTGCTCAATTAATAAAAAAACTGCAATAAGTTTTATTTCTTTTTTTTGCATAATCACCAGGTTGTGTCATTTTGTATCGCTTTATTTTTTTGTGATTAGTACCAAAAAATCAATATATTGTATTCTGTTTTAATCCTAAAAATACATAAACATGACATTAGACGAATACAAAAAAGAATTTTCAGAAGATGATGCTGTAGGATGGTTATCAATCGATAAAGAATTTGAGCGTCTTTATCCCAATCAGGAACCCAAACATTTTGCTCCAGCGATAAGTTATATGCTGGGTGGAGACAGTCCGCTTGATGGCGTAAGTATTTATGAAAGTAAAGAACAAACAGACCATTTTCACTTTGTAACCTACGGATTTTCAGAACTATATTATAACGAAGAAAAGCTAGACAGCGAATTTAGCAAATGGGGATTCGAACTTACTTTTAGATTAAAACCTTTTGATGCTGATAACGGAAATCCTTCGTGGGTAATTGCATTACTGCAAAACATAGCCAGATATGTATTCGACAGCGGTAATTGGTTCGAAGAATATCACTATATGCCCGCAAATGGCCCGATTCGATTAGATACAGAAACAGAAATCACAGCCTTATTATTTGTTGCCGATCCTGAAATAGAAAAAATACAAACACCTCACGGTGAAGTTTCATTTTTACAAATCGTTGGAATTACAGATGCAGAATATGAAGCACTAAAAGAAAAACCTGAAACGGTTGAAGAATTAGTCGCTAAATTAAGAGAAAACAATCCTCTATTAATTACTGATTTAACGAGAAAATAATAAACCTAAAATCATATAAAATCCGATTTGTGAAAACAGGTCGGATTTTTTTTTGGCGTTTCCTCCGGCCGGGCTGTCCGCTATATCTTTTATGGCTCCCGAAGCCTCGGGACTGCCATAAAAGGATGCCGCTTCCATCCCTAACGCACACTCAGTTTTCATAACAACCGAAATATAATTAAGAAATTCATTATAAAAAAACAGTATATTAGCCTTATAAAACATTGACAATCAAATTAAAATTTTAAATCAACAAATTAAAAATAATGATTGGATTACTTGTAGAACTTGCTATTTCCTGGTTATTATTATGGTTTTTATATAAAACAGATTTATCCGTTTTAGGTTTTTATCCCACTAAAAATCGAATCTATGATTTTCTTTTTGGCTTTTTTACAATTGCCATTTTTTGTCTTTTATATTTTAAAACCATAGCCATTTTAACCAATCATAGTTTTGAAATCAATAAAAATTTTACAACAATCCATTTTTTCAAAGGTGCGTGGTGGGTTTTAGTTTCCGTTTTATTTGAAGAATTTATTTTTAGAGGAGCTTTACTTTATATCTTAATTAAAAAATTAGGAATTAATAAAGCCTGTATTATTTCCGGAACAGCTTTTGGAATTTATCATTGGTTCTCATACGGAGCACTTGGAAATCCCGTACAAATGCTATTTGTGTTCATTATGACAGGACTTTGGGGAGTAGCTTTCGCATATGCTTATGCCAAAACAAAATCTTTGTATTTACCAATCGGACTTCATTTGGGCTGGAACTTAATTAATATCGTCGTTTTTTCAAGAGGACCTTTAGGAACACAGCTTCTTCTTAATAATGAAAAAAAATTAGATGGTATAATCTCTCTAGTGTTCTTTATTTTACCAATTATTGCATTGCCCCTATTTACTTATTTATATTTAACAAAATCAAAGAAAACAAAAACTTTAAATAGTGAATATTTAAAGTGAAATTTTGAGAATTCAATTTAAATTTAAACCCAAACACCTACTAAAAATGGCAAAAACATTTTATTCTTATTTAGCATTTATAGAAGATTCTTCGAATGCAGATATTCACGCTCTAAAAAATAATTTAGAAGATTTTTATGCAAAATCTGAAAATGAAAAACCAACGATTACATTCGAAAACAATCAAATAGATATTCTTTTTAATAATGATTACAGTTTATATGTGTTTTTTTCTGAAGAAGAACATATTAATGATGAAGCCCGGGAATTCGCTGCAGAATATAAATTAGATTGGAATGAAAATACCACAAATAAAGAAAAACTAAAAGCCTCTAAAAAACGTTTTGAAATATGGGGAGATGATGATTTTGATATGGATTATTTCAACGACAGCTTATTCGTAATTGAGCAAATCGAAAAATTTAATAATGTGATTATTTTTCATATTGAATAAATCTCTGTAAAAAATAGTAACCTAAAATCTAAAGAAAATGAAATCAAATCTTTTAATGGATTTTTCTGTAAACAAGGAAACCAGTACAGTAAATGTAAAACGAGAATTTAATGAATCAATTTCTAATGTTTGGTCAGCATGGACAGAACCTGAAATATTAGATCAATGGTGGGCTCCCGCTCCGTGGAAATCTAGAACCAAAAAAATGGATTTTACCGAAGGCGGACGAAGATTGTACGCCATGATTGGTCCTGAAGGTGAAGAACATTGGGCTTTAGCCGATTTTAAATCTATAACACCAAAAACAAACTTTAAATATCTGGATGCTTTTTGCGATAAAGAAGGCAATTTAAACACTGATTTTCCGCGTTCTGATTGGGATGTTAGTTTTAGCGAGCAAAATGGTTCAACGTTTGTCGACATTGCAATTAAACATGAAAATATTTCTGATGTGGAGAAAATTTTAGAAATGGGCTTTAAAGAAGGTTTTACAATTGCAATGGAAGGTTTAGACAAAATTTTTGCTAAATAAACTTGACAGGTTTACTTTATAATCATTTTGTCTAATTTTGACGAAAGGAGAAATCACATGCGCATAGACGCACTTTACGAAACACTTGATGTGATTTCTCCTTTCGTCGAAATGACACATTGAAGTGTTTATTTCACAATCTAAAATCTAAAATCCAATATTAGACTAAGACAATAATAGATTTGGCTACATCTGTTTGTTTGTTGTTGCGCAACTTTGTAACATCAAAAATTAGAAACGATGAAAATTATAATTACAGGTTCTTTAGGGAACATTAGCAAACCACTGGCAACCGAGTTAGTGCAAAAAGGACACGAAATTACTGTTATTAGCAGCAATGTCGAAAAACAAACCGAAATTGAAGCGTTAGGCGCAAAAGCAGCAATTGGATCTGTAGAAGATGTTGCATTTTTAACCAATACATTTACAGGTGCAGATGCTGTTTATTGCATGATTCCGCGCGCGAATTATTTTGATCCAAATCTTGACTTGGATGCTTTTACCCGTAACATTGGAAATAGTTATGCCAAAGCTATCCAAAATTCAGGCGTAAAACGCGTGGTTTTTCTAAGCAGTATTGGAGCACATTTAGAACAAAACTCCGGTATTATTCAGCGTTATAACGAAATTGAAGCCGTTTTAAACAAACTTCAAAATGTTTCGATTACGTTTATGCGTCCAACTTCATTTTATTATAATTTACTGGCTTATATACCAACCATAAAAAATCAAGGAATAATTGCCGGTAATTATGGAGCCGATGAAATAATTCCGTGGGTTTCACCAAATGATATTGCACAGGCTATTGCAGATGAGCTACTAACTCCGCTTGACGGCAGAAAAGTTCGTTATGTAGCAAGCGAAGAACTTACAGGTCATGAAACGGCGCGTATTTTAGGCAACGCGATTGGAAAACCGGATTTAAAATGGGTTTTAATAAGCGATGAAGAAGTTTTAGCTGGTTTGGTAAAAGTTGGTATTCAGCCAAAAATTGCCAATGGTTTGGTCGAAATGTACGCCGGACTTTACAACAGTTTATTGGGAGAACATTACTACCAAAACAGACCATCTGAAATGGGAAAAACAAAACTGGCAGAATATGCTAAAGAATTTGCCTCAATTTATAACCAGAATTAAGTACCTTAGACTATGGCAAATCATCAACCATATCGAATAAAAAGTATAAGCGAATTTCACGAGTTTCGGGATTTGCCTAAACCGGAACATCCGTTAGTGGCCGTTTATAATTTTGAAGATCTTAAACGGCTAAACGAAGATGAACCGAAAAGCCTTATGCTTGATTTTTATTCGATTGCGTTGAAACGAAGTCCAAATGCCAAAATGCGATACGGTCAGCAGGAATACGACTTTAACGAAGGTGTTTTGATGTTTATTTCGCCAGGTCAGGTTTTTTCTATTGAAGGAAATGCAGAACTGCAACATACAGGATGGTCATTATTGATTCATCCTGATTTTTTATGGAATACACCGCTTGCAAAAAAAATAAAGCAATATGAATATTTTGGATATTCGGTTTATGAGGCGCTGCATCTTTCTGCAAAAGAAGAAAAATTACTCATTGGGATAATGCAAAACATTCGGCAGGAATACCAATCAAATATTGATAAATTCAGTCAGGATGTGATTATTGCCCAAATCGAATTACTGCTAACTTATGCAGAACGTTTTTACAACCGACAGTTTATTACCCGAAAAATAAGCAATCATAAAATTCTGGAACGTTTAGAAATCTTACTTGAAACGTATTTCAGCAGTGAATCTTTGTCTAAAAAAGGTTTGCCAACAGTGCAGTATATTGCCGAAAACCTAAATGTTTCTCCAAATTATTTAAGCGGAATACTAAAATCGCTTACAGGTCAAAGTACGCAGCAACATATACACGATAAATTGATTGATAAAGCGAAAGAAAAACTTTCTACAACCAATTTATCAATTAGCGAAATTGCATTTGAATTGGGTTTTGAACATCACCAATCTTTTAGCAAATTATTTAAAACCAAGACAAATGTTTCCCCATTAGAATTTAGACAGTCTTTTAATTGAGAAAACAATGGAAAAATCAATCAAAACAAAACCCGCAAAAATGTGCTACGAACATATTGGCGGAAAACTGGGACAATTGCTTGCAAAATCGTTTGCAGAGAAAGGTTGGATTGCCAAAAACAAACCAGCTGACAAGGACTTTTATATTACAGATTTAGGACAAAAAGAATTTGAAAAATTAGGTGTAGATATCAGTGAGATAAAATCAGAAAAATTGTAGATATTTTTTTATTTCTTCCCCAATTTAACGTCAAAGTATACTGGTAAATTTCATAACTTAGTTAGCTTTTAAATTTGAAGTCATGACTAAGAAATATATCGCCCAGGAATTTTTAAAACTCGCTGCCAACGGGCATTCGCACGAAGCGTTTCGGCTTTATGTTGGTCAAAATTTCAAACATCATAATGCCTATTTTAAAGGCGATGCAGAGACTTTGATGTTAGCCATGGAAGAATCTTCAAGAACAAACCCCAATAAAACGTTCAACATTCATCATATCTTAGAAGATGGCGATTTAGTTGCCGTGCATTCACACCTCAAACAA
Source organism: Flavobacterium sp. LC2016-13 (assembly GCF_009707955.1). Taxonomy (GTDB): domain Bacteria; phylum Bacteroidota; class Bacteroidia; order Flavobacteriales; family Flavobacteriaceae; genus Flavobacterium. The sequence continues at coordinate 264,665 of NZ_WMDQ01000008.1, forward strand.
ACTCCCGCTGATTTAGGTTTTGCCGTAGTTCATATTCTTAAATTTGAATCAGATAAAATAATCGAGCTTTGGGATTTAGGACAACCTTTGTGTCCTGAATCTAAAAATGAAAACGGAATGTTTTAATTTTTGCATACAGATTATGCATATTTTTTATATCAATTCTAAACCTGAAACTTTAAACCTGAAACCTTATAAAACCAAATTAATTTAATGAACTCAATTTTTAGATTTTCTTCTTTTTTATCTCTTATTTTTTTATTTTCTAACTGCAATTCGTTTGCTCAAAAAAAAGACGATTATTCGGCTAAAATTGACAGCTTAATAAAAATTGCTGAACCCAAATTTAATGGCGTAATCCTGATTTCGCAAAACGGAAAAACGTTATATACCAAAGCACATGGTTTTACCAATTTTGAAACCAAAAAACCTTTACAATTAAATAGTCAATTTGAGATCATGTCGAACAGCAAGCTAATTGCTGCCGTTTTTATTTTATTAGAAGTCGAAAAAGGAAAAATTAATTTACAGGATCCAATCAAAAAATACCTTCCTGAACTTACCCAAACCTGGGCAGATTCTGTTACGGTTCATCAACTTTTAAATCATACACACGGAATTGTGGACATCAATAAACCTCTGGAATTTAAACCCGGAACTAATTTTCATTACGGAAATATAAGTTATAGTCTTCTGGGACAAATTGTTGAACATACTTCGAATAAAACTTACAGTGAAGTGGCGAATGCACTTTTCAAAAAACTTCAAATGAAGAATACTTTTGCTTATAATCAAGACAAAATTCAAAATCTGACCACTGGATACATCAATGACAAAAACATATATGAACCTGTTAAAAAAACATTAATAACTCCTGAAAACCTGGGTGCTGATGGAATTATTTCGACGGCAAACGATTTGGCAATTTGGAATAATAATCTTCATAAAGGAAAAATTCTAAAACCTGAATCATATCAATTAATCATAAAACCTACCGCGTCATCACAACATAATTTCTTTGGAAAAGAAAAAGAAGGTTACGGTTACAGCATTCGAATTATCGAAAAAGAACCTGTAAAATATATTGGCCATACCGGGCTTGGCGATGGATTTTCTTCTATAAATTTGTATTTCCCTAAAAGTGATGTGAGCCTTATCGTTTTGGAAAACCAGATGAGTGAAAGTTCAGATTTGTTTTACGCTTCTGAATTTAAAATCAAAAATATTTTATTGAAAAGTGATTTATTACATCAAAAATAAAAAGTCATGGCTGAAAATAAAACTAAAGAAACAGAAAGCAGTGTTACTGATTTTATAAACACCGTTGAAGACGAGACAAAACGAAACGATGCGTTTGAACTTGTAAAAATAATGCAGAAACAAACCGGTTTTGAACCTAAAATGTGGGGACCAAACATTATTGGTTTTGGAAGTTATCATTACAAATATGCCAGCGGACATGAAGGCGACGCGCCACTTGCCGCATTTTCTCCAAGAAAAGATGCTATTTCGCTTTACCTTTATACTTCTTTTGAAAACAAGGAAGAATTACTCTCAAATTTTGGAAAACATAAAGCTGCAAAAGCCTGTATTTACGTTAAAAAAATAACAGATATTGATGTTGAAATCCTTAAAACAATGATTTCAGCTTCGGTAAAAGAATTACAAAAATTATATCCCTCAAATTAATCCATTATGATCATTACAATCCTGATTATTTTACTTGCCGTTGCCATGTATTTTTTATTGCATCCAAGATTCGGTAAAAGGCCTTCTGGCGAAAGACTAGCTTTGATAAAAAATTCGCCTCACTATAAAAATGGAAAATTCGAAAATAACAGTTTTACGCCTGAACTTGCAGAAGGTTATGGCTATTTTGATATTTTAAAGGAATTCTTTTTTAAGAAAGTAGACCGAAAAATTCCAACAGATATTATTCCGTCAGTAAAAACCAATTTGCATGAAATTCCGTTAGATCAGGATATTCTGGTTTGGTTTGGACATTCGTCTTATTATATTCAGCTTGAGGGAAAACGATTCTTAATTGATCCCGTTTTCAGCGGAAACGCCTCTCCTATTTACGGCACAACAAAAGCGTTTCAAGGAACTGATATTTATACTGTTGACGATATTCCTGAAATTGATTATTTATTGATTACACACGATCATTATGACCATTTAGATTATAAAACGATCATGCAATTAAAACCAAAAATTAAAAAAGTAATCACAGCACTTGGTGTGGGTTCGCATTTTGAATTTTGGAAGTTTCCTGTTGAAAATATTATCGAAAAAGACTGGCATGAAAAAATAGAATTAGATCAAAATTTAATGCTTTATACAACTCCGTCAAGACATTTTTCGGGCAGAAGTATAAATCGTTGCAATACGCTTTGGACTTCGTTTGTTTTAGAAACCAAAGATTTTAAAATGTATTTGGGCGGCGACAGCGGTTACGATTCTCACTTTAAGGAAATTGGAGATAAATTTGGTCCGTTTGATATTGCACTTATCGATAACGGACAATATAATCCGGCCTGGAAATACATTCATAATTTGCCAGAAGATGTGATAAAAGCAATGAAAGATTTGAATACAAAAAGAGTATTTCCGGTGCATTCTTCAAAATTTGCATTAGCGCTTCATGCCTGGGATGAACCTTTAATAAAAGTAACCGAATTGAATGCCAATTCACAAAATCCGATTCCGTTAATTACACCAAAAATTGGTGAATTAGTAGAATTAAAAAATGAAAATCAGGAATTTCAACAATGGTGGAAAGGAGTTCAATAGATTGTTGATTTTAGATTTTAGATTTTAGATTGAAAACTGTGACTGAAAACTGAAAAAAATGAATACTTCAAACTATATAATTAGAAACGCCAATCCTTCAGAATTTGAGGAAATCGGAAAGCTATTAATCAGCGTTTATTCGCAATTAGAAGGATTTCCGAAAGAAAATGAGCAGCCTAATTATTATAAAATGCTGGCGAATATTGGCGATTTTACCAATTTTCCTGAAACAGAGCTTTTGGTTGCTACAGACAATAACGACAATATTCTTGGCGCCGTGGTATATTTTAATGATATGCAGTATTATGGCTCTGGCGGAATTGCAACGCAACAGCAAAATTCTGCAGGATTTCGATTATTAGGCGTTGATCTTAAGGAACGCGGAAAAGGAATTGGTAAAATTTTGACTGAAGAATGCATTAAAAAAGCAACATTCAATAAACGAAAACAACTTATAATTCATTCGACATTAGCAATGCAAACAGCCTGGAAAATGTATGAAAATTTAGGTTTTAAAAGATCTGAAGATTTAGATTTCATGCAAGGCGAATTGCCCGTATTTGGATTTAGATTCCAATTTACGTCGTAACAAAAATCTGAAACTAAAAAAACCTGAAACCTGAAACTAAAAATTAAACTTTGAAACTAAAAACAAATCTTTTTGCAATTGCATTTCTGATAACTTCTTCCATATTTTCTCAAAATACCTATGTCTTTTTGGGAAGTTATAATCGTGATAAAGAGGCAGAATCTATTTTGGTTTATCAGTTAGATACCTTAAACGGAAAACTAAGCAAAGTAACTTCAGTAAAAAATATAATAAATCCGTCGTATTTGACTTTATCGTCAAACGGAAAATTTCTTTACGCTTGTACCGATACCAAAACACCAAATGCAGGAAGTGTAAGCAGTTTTGAATTTAATCCGGAAAATAAATCCCTGACTTTTTTAAACAAACAAGGAAGCGGCGGAGAAAATCCGGTTTATGTTTCGGTTCACAAAAGTGGAAAATGGCTTGTAAACGCCAATTATACAGAAGGAAGCGTTTCAGTTCATCCACTTTTAGAAAACGGAAGAATCGATTCTATTGCACAGAATTTTCAATATACAGACGGAAGTGTTCATAAAGAAAGACAAACCCGTTCGCACGTTCATTCTGCAGTATTTTCGCCTCAAAATGATTTTTTATTCCTGCCCGATTTAGGCGCTGATAAAATACGTAGTTATCAATTTGATGAAAATCAGAAACAACCTTTAATCGAGACAAAAAATCCTTTTACCAAAACAGATTTACAAGCCGGACCAAGACATTTTACTTTTCATCCCAATCAAAAATTTGGATATTGTATTGAAGAAATGGCCGGAGCAATAAGTGTGTATCAATATGGAAACGGAGTTTTAACCAAAATTCAACGCATCAATACACATCCTGATTCAATTACAGAAGGTTTTGAAAGTTCTGATATTCATATTTCGCCAGACGGAAAATTTCTCTACGCCACAAACCGTGGAAAAGAAAATAACATTGCCATTTTTACAATTGACGAAAATGGTCTTTTGAAAAACATTGGTTATCAATCGACTTTAGGAAAACATCCTAGAATTTTTGCCATCGACGAAAGTGGAAAGTTCTTAATCGCAACCAATGTTATTTCAGGAAATGTAGTGGTTTTTAAGAGAAATCTTAAAACTGGATTGCTTAAAAAAGTAGGTAAAGAAATTAAAATGGAGAATGTTTCTTGTGTGCAGGTTAAGAGGATATGATTTTGTTTCACGCAGATTTTTGCGTTGACTGTAATGAAGCAAAAAAAACTAAAAAACTAAAAAAAATGAATAACCCAGAATTCAATTTACAACCCGAAATATTAGAAAACGATATTACAAAATTAATTCCGCTACAGGAAAATCATTTTGATGAACTTTATAAAGCGGGTTCAGATCCTCTAATTTGGGAACAATATCCTATAAAAGACCGATATAAATTAGAACTTTTCAAGCCTTTTTTTGAAGCCGCGATAGAATCAAAAGGTGCTTTTCTAATTTTAGACAAACAGACCAATGAAGTTATGGGCACATCGCGATTCTATGGTTATGATGCTGAAAAATCAAGCGTAGGAATTGGATATACTTTTATTTCCAGAAAATTCTGGGGCGGACCGTATAATAAATCGGTTAAAGACTTAATGATTAATTACGCTTTTGAACATGTAAATTCAGTACTTTTTCATGTAGCCCATGATAATTATCGCTCACAAAAAGCAGTATTAAAACTTGGCGCAGAAAAAGTAAATGAAGTTATTTTTAACATCAACGGTCTTGATGTACTTCACTTTGAATATGAACTTAAAAAATTATAGTTTAGAGTTATGAATTATAAGTTATGAGTTAAGGACGTAGCTAACGTTTGCATTCAACTTATAATTCATAATTCATAACTAATAATTCACAACTCTTAATAAAATGAAAAGAATTACAGTTTTCTGCGGATCAAGTTTTGGTACTGAAGAAATTTATAAAGAACAAGCAACTTTGCTGGGACAAACTTTAGCAAAACAAAATATAGAATTGGTTTATGGCGGCGCAAACGTAGGTTTGATGGGCGCTGTAGCCGATGGCGTTTTAAATGAAGGCGGAAAAGTAATTGGTGTACTTCCGAACTTTTTACGATCAAAAGAAATTGCGCATTTAGGTTTAACCGAATTAATTTTGGTGGAAAGTATGCATGAAAGAAAAACCAAAATGAATGATTTATGCGATGGCGTTATTGCGCTTCCGGGTGGTTTTGGAACTCTCGAAGAGCTTTTTGAAATGCTGACCTGGGGACAATTAGGTTTGCACAAAAAACCAATCGCTATTTTAAATATCGATGGCTTTTATGATTCATTAATTGAATTAACAAAAGTTATGGTCGAAAAAGGTTTACTAAAAGAAGTCAATCAGAAAATGCTTTTGGTAAGCGATAACGTTGAAGATTTATTAGAACAAATGAAAAATTATGTTGCGCCAACTGTTGGAAAATGGGTTGACAAAAATAAGTCCTGAATTGTGAATTGTGAGTTATGCGTTTTTGACAATCCGTTAAGCTTTCAAAATTAGACATTTAGCCTTATATTTACATTTCACTAACTTATAATTTATAACTCATAATTTATAATTCAAAAGAAGTATGAAAACAGAAAACAACAAATTCGCAAAAGCCGAAATGCTGATTAGAAAACCTGTTTCAGAAGTTTTTCAGGCTTTTATTGATCCGGAAATTACCAGCAAATTTTGGTTCACAAAAGGTTCCGGAAAACTCGAACAAGATCAAAAAACAGAATGGACGTGGGAAATGTATGGTTTTTCGCTTTCTGTTTTAACGCATGTTTTACAGAAAAATAAAAAGATCGTGATTGAATGGGGAGATCCTGATGAAACGACTTTGGTCGAATGGGTTTTTACACCATTAAATGAAAATGAAACTTTTGTAAGCATTACCAATTCCGGTTTAAAAGGCGATACAGATAAAATTATAGATCAGGTTCGAAACTCAACAGAAGGTTTTACTTTGGTTTTAGCCGGAGCAAAAGCTTATTTAGAACATAATATTCAGCTAAATCTGGTTCTCGACAGATTCCCGAAAGGTATTGCATAGAAAAAAGTTTCAAGTTTTTTTAGTTTCAGGTTTCAAGTCCGCACAGAACCTGAAACCTGAAACCTGAAACTTGAAACCTGAAACTTGAAACTTGAAACTTGAAACTTGAAATCCGAAACCTGAAACCTGAAACCTGAAACTAAAAACCATGGAAATTAAAAAACCCGAAAATATCGATGAATACATTGGAGGTTTCCCAAATGATGTTCAGGAAATTTTAGAAAAAGTCAGGGACACTATTCAGAAAGTGGCGCCGGATGCAAAGGAAAAAATCAGTTACTCGATGCCGGCTTTTGAGCAAAACGGAATTGTTGTTTATTTTGCTGCGTTCAAAAATCATATTGGGTTGTATGCTTTGCCGAGCGGTCACGAAGCTTTTCAGGAAGAACTTTCACAATACAAATCAGGAAAAGGTTCTGTTCAGTTTCCTTTAAATAAACCAATGCCGTATGATTTAATTACCAAAATTGTTAAATTTAGAGTGAAGGAAAATCTGCAAAAACCAAAAAAGAAATAACTTAAATGAACTTAACTGAACATTATAATCAGCTTTACAAAAAATCTTCTGAAGCTATTTTAGCCGGAAATTATAATTTAGATGCTCATATTAATGACGCATCAGATTCCCGATTTGGTATAACGGTGCTCATTCGCCCAAACGAAACAATAAAAGCCAATATTAAGTCGGTTTTAGATGAATTAAAGGCTGTTGATGACACGCAATATTATTATCCTGATTCTGACATTCATATTACTGTAATGTCGATTATTTCCTGTTATGGAGGTTTTACTTTAGATAAAATTTCGATTAAAGATTATATCGAAATCATTCAGAAATCTTTGGTTGGAATAGATCATATTAAAATTGAATTTAAAGGTGTTACGGTTTCGCCTTCTGCCATAATGATTCAGGGTTTTCCGGTTGATGAATCTCTAGATAATTTAAGAAATAAACTGCGTGAGAATTTTAAAACATCAACTTTAGAGCAAAGTATAGATAGCCGTTATGAAATTTCGACAGCACATTCTACCATTATGAGGTTTCAGGAAAAACTTGAAAATCCGGAGAAATTAATTGCCGTTACAGAAAAATTTCGTGATTATAATTTTGGAGAATTTACAGTTGAAAAACTCGAATTGGTGTATAATGATTGGTATCAGAGAGATAAAAACACGATTGATTTATGTGATTTTTATTTGAGATAATCTCAAAATCCGCATCTTTTAACTTTGTTAATAAAAGTTAGATTAGCAAAATTTTAAGTGCTATGAATTCAATTATCTTTGAGTTTTAAAACTTAAAAAACAAATACAGAAAGTGCAGAAAAAATTATATGGATTAGATCATTTAAGAGCTTTTGCAATCAGTTTTGTTTTCTTATATCACTATCAAATTCCATTTTTTGGACATCCGGAATGGTTAGAAAATTTCGCGAAATTTGGATGGACTGGTGTTGATTTATTCTTTGTTCTAAGCGGATTTTTAATTTCTTCACAACTCTTTTTTCAAATTAAAAACGGAATAGAAATTTCTTTTAAAGATTTCTTTTTAAAACGTTTTTTCAGAATACTTCCACTCTTTTGGTTTGTTACCGCAATTTATTTTCTTGTACCAATATTCAGAGAAAGAGAAGCGCTTCCGCCATTATGGAAACTTTTAACTTTTACTCAAAATTTTGGATTGAATATTCAGGATTTCGGAACATTTTCTCACGTTTGGTCTCTTTGTGTCGAAGAACATTTTTATTTTCTTTTACCTATTGTATTGATTTCTATACAATCAACTAAACTTTTCAGTAAATCGTATTGGATTTTAGTTCTATTATTTCTTTTTGGTTTAGCCATTAGGTTTTATAGTTGGAAAAATTTATACTTTCCAAATATTAATAAAGATAATTCATGGCTTTTTTGGTCTAAATTTATCTATTATCCAACGTATAATCGCTTAGACGGACTTTTAATAGGCGTTTCTATTGCAGGGATTTATCAATTTTTGCCTAATTTTTGGTATAAAATTTCCCAATTTGGAAATCACTTTTTAGCATTTGGTTTATTAGTATTGACAAGTGCTTATTTCTTATGCCAAGAGGAAACCTCATTTTATGCATCAGTTTTTGGGTTTCCATTAGTCGCTTTTGGTTACGGCTTCATCGTTTTAGGTTCAGTCTCTCCTACCAGTTTTTTATACAAATGGAATTCTAAAATTACCACACTTATTGCAGCACTTTCGTATGGGATTTATTTAACGCATAAAGGAGTTATTCATCTTACGCAACAACTTTTACTCCATTTTAATGTAGATATCAATAGCAATCTAACATTAGTAATTTGTAGTTTAACCTGTATATTAATTGCCTATATACTTCATAAAATTATAGAAAAGCCTTTTATGCAGTTAAGAACAAAATATATCAGATCTTAAATGATTTCTATTTGCGTAATATTTAGTGAACATTTTGCCACGAATTGCACTAATTTTCACTAATTAAAATACTCAGAAATAAATTTTTTAAAATATTACTTCAACAATTTAAATTAGAAAAGAAAAATCCTGAATTCGTTTTTACATTTTAAAAATAATTCGTGCAAATTCGTGCAATTCGTGGCAAACTTTTTTACTTTTTAAACGATCCGAAATGCCACAAAATTCCTGACGGATCATGCAGAAAACATTCTCTTCCCCAATCTAAATTACGAATTGGAGTTAGTTTTGCAGTTGGGTATTTTTCAGGTAGATTTAATGCTAAAAGTTCGTTATAATAACGATCGACATCATCAACTTCCAAAAAAATCATTGTGTTTTCAATCCATTCTTTGGCATAATAATCCTGAAGATAAAAAGCAGTTTCCTCAGATTTGAAAACAGAAAAATTAGATTCCAGAACTATTTCTTCAAAACCTAAATCACGATAAAAGCTTCTGGAGATTTCGAAATCTTTAGCTCCAATAAAAGGTCGGATTGATTTTATTTTGTGATTCATCTTACTTTCTTTTGAAATTATTTTTCAAATTTAAGAACTCGATTTTTACTTATCAAAACCAAGCTGCTTTCTTAAATCTAAATTCAGACTATATTGTTCCTGAACCGGAATTACTTTGCGTGAATTTTTATTAATGTCATTTCCTTCGGCTGTCCAAAGAAAAGGGTAAAAATTAAAAACTTCATCGCCTTTTAATTTCGAAACTTCTTGTCTCCAGCCGTTCCATCTGCTACCATCGTAAAACTTATCCAAATCGTTATTGAAACAAAATTCTAAAAATTCAGAATACGTAACATCGAGTTGTTCGTATTCTAGATTATCGGGAGAAAAATAATAAATCTTGCCTATATCAGTTCCCAATCCACCACCATTTAAAAGGTAAAAACCACCAATTGCATCATCGGCAATTAATAAAAAAGAAGGTGCTTCGCCAAATTCTTTAAACGATTTTCCTTTGTTCCAATCCGGAAGTGTTCGATTAAACTTTGAATTTCCGGAACCCAAAATTCGAATCCATCCATCATCAACTAAAAGGCCGCCCGTCATAAAAACAATTGCACCCATTGGCGAATGAGTTGTAACCTGTGTTTTGTATAAAGTTTCTTTTGCTATTGCCGGATCAACCGGTAAAATCTCAACTTTATTTTTTGCTGTTTTAATCCAATTTTCAACAAGCTTCCAACCAGGATCAGCTTTATCAATAAGTTCTTCAGCCTTTTTCATTTTATTTTGTGCAGTCGCTGCAAAAGTTATAAATGTCAATATAATTAATGGAAACTTGAGCATCATTTATTCAATCTATAATTATAAAAAAGAAACAAAAACAATAAAAATCTTATATTAAATTTTTATCCTTTCTTCAAAATACTTCCCAAACCTCGACCAATTTGTTCTATCGCTTCAAGGCCTTTTGTTAATGGTGTTGCGGTAAAATCTTCATACGCATCCATAGCCGTTACTTTGTTATCGTCTTGCGGATAAACCAAAATCAGGTTGCTGTCTTCAAATGATCTTTCAAATTTTTGAGGCAATTTGTCAAAAATTGATTGATACGAAACAGAACCTTTTCTGGATAAGTTAAAAACAATTAAATCCGTCGGTTTTATTTCATCAGAAATCGATTCGAAATCATCCCAATCCATAATACTCTTAAAACCTAATTTTGCGTTAAGTTTCAAATTATTAGCAATTTGCTGAATCGTCTGATGTGTTTTATATTCTGCATAAATTACAATCGAAATACTTAATTCCTGAGATAATCTACAGATTTTTTGCAACAAAAGCTGAAACCCAATGCCTCTTTCAGAAAAAGGCGGGCAAATAAATACCAGTCTTTTTTCTTCAATAAAAGTCTTTTTAAAACGACAGATAAATAAACTTTTGTCTACATTATTGATGATTGAATCGACATTTTCACCAAAAATTTTATCCAGGAAACCTGTTTTTTTCGGCCAGCCAACAATCACAATATCTGACATGATTTCTTTTGAAGTTCTTGCAATTCCACTTGCCGGATTATGATCAATTCTGGCGATTGTATTAATCTTAACTTCTGAAGCCGAACCTTGAATTACGAATTTATCAACGGCTTTTTTGTACTTCAAAATATTAATTTCTGCCTGATCATTATTTGGCACAATCGTTAACAACGTTACCGGATTGGTAGATTTTTTATCTTTTATTAAAAGTGCAAAATCTAAAAGACTTGCCGTTGCAGAAGTTTTTGCTAACGGAATCAAAATATGCTCTTCTAATATTTGATCACGATTGGCATCTTCATGCGAAACTTCTTCTTCGCAAATAGCAATTTTTTTCGCTGCTTTTTCAGTAGCAAAAGAAGCTACAATACATGTAATTAAGATCAGGATAATAGTTCCGTTTAAGATATTCTCATCCAGAATTTTAGCTTTAAAACCCACCAAAATAACGGCCAGAGTTGCTGCAGCATGCGCACTGCTTAATCCGAAAATAAGTTGTCTTTCTGTTTTCGTATATTTAAAAACGATTTGAGTAAAAAACGCAGCAATCCATTTTCCAAAAATAGCCACAACACTCAATGTTCCCGCTACAATTAGCGCTGTTGGTCCGCTTAAAATAACGCTGATATCAACCAGCATTCCCACAGAAATCAGGAAAAACGGAATAAACAATGAATTTCCAATAAACTCAATTCTATTCATTAAAGCTGATGATTGCGGAATTAACGGATTCAATGCCAAACCGGCCACGAAAGCGCCAATAATAGGTTCTACTCCTGCTACTTGAGCCAAAAACGCTGCAAAGAAAACAACAGAAAGTACAAAAATATAATGGGCATGTTTTTCGCTTTCTAATTTTTTAAAGAACCATTTTGCAATTCTCGGAATTACCAAAAACATAATCGCTGAGAAAATGGCCAATGAAACGCCCAATTTTATCCAAAAAGCCTGATTCAGACTTCCCTGACTGCTTCCCATAATTACGGCCAGAATAATCAAAACCGCTGTATCAGTCAAAATTGTTCCTCCAACAGTTATGGCAACTGCCTGATTTTTTGAGATTCCCATTTTACTCACAATTGGATATGCTACCAAAGTGTGCGTTGCAAACATACTTGCCGTTAAAAAACTGGCATTAAAATCATATTGCAACAAATAAAAACAAACCGGAAATCCTATTGAAAGCGGAAAAATAAACGTAAAAAAACCAAATAATAAACTCTTATTTCGGTTGGCTTTAAACTCATTCATGTCGAGTTCTAAACCTGCAATAAACATAATATAAAGCAATCCGATGGTTGAAAATAAATCGACTGCTGAATTCTTGGCTAAAATATTAAGTCCGTGAGGACCAATAATTACACCCGAAATGATTAAACCAATAATGCCGGGAATATTTATTTTCTTGAGTAAAATAGGAGACAACAAAATAATGAAAAGTATCAAAGAAAAAATCAATACTGGATTGTTAAGCGGTAACTCGAATTCTTGTAAAAAATGCTTGAAAAATTCTATCATAATGTAATTTTATCTTCTTTATGATATTTTAACTTTCGTAAAAAGAGGTAAAAATTAAAATGAAATATAAGAAGTTGTGTTTTGTCCAATTCATTTAAAAGCTAAAAAAATCGGATTTTTTAGTGATTGCTTCTTTACAAAAATACCTAAAAAATGCGCGAAGTCTTAACGAAAACCGCATATTAACCAATTAAATTTATTTCATTGTCAAATTATTAAAATTTAATATATTTTTTAACAAAACCGCAACATTAACAAATGAAAACAAAACATCTTTGCATTATTCAATTATCTTTGTCTTAATAAAAATTGAACAATGGAAGAATGTATCTCTGTTTTTGATATGCTTAAAATTGGTGTTGGCCCTTCGAGCTCACACACACTTGGTCCCTGGCGCGCTGCGGAACGCTTTTTAGAAGAGCTTAAAAGCGAATCTGTTTTAGAGCAGGTTACCAGAGTTAAGGTTGATTTATATGGCTCACTTTCATTGACCGGAAAAGGTCACGCTACAGATTTGGCAGTTATGCTGGGTTTAAGCGGTCAGGATCCTGAATATATTCCGATTGACGATATTGCCGGAATTATTAAAACAATCGAAACCAAAAATGAAATCATTTTAGGAAACCAAATTTCGATTCCGTTTTACTTTCTTCAGGATATTGTTTTCAATAAAGACTTTCTTCCCTTTCATGCCAATGGATTAAAATTTACAGCTTATAAAGCTGATGATTCTGAATATGAATCTACTTTTTATTCTATCGGAGGAGGTTTTGTGGTAAAAGAAGAACGCACCAATGCCAAAATAAAAGAAGAAATAAAATGTGCATTTCCATTTCCGATTCAAAATGCCGTTGAGCTTTTAAATTATACCGTTTCAGAAAACAAAACGATTTCTGAAATTGTTTATGAAAACGAAAAATCGATGCGTCCGGAAGCCGAAATTCATTCGGAATTAATGCGCATTTGGAACACGATGCTGGAATGCATGTATATAGGATGTCATACAGGAGGAATTCTTCCCGGGGGATTACACGTTCGCCGAAGAGCTTTTGATATGCATCAGAATTTGATTGGTTTATCTAATTATCACGATCCGCAAAGCTGGCTGGAAGAAATTAGAAAAACAGAAGTTAAATTTCGCCAAATTCTTAAATGGGTAAGTTGTTTTGCACTTGCTGTGAATGAGGTAAATGCATCTTTAGGACGTGTGGTTACTGCTCCAACAAACGGAAGTGCCGGCGTAATTCCAGCCGTTTTAATGTATTATTTAGTGATCGAAAATCACGATGCCGGAGAAAAAGAAATCAAACAATTTTTGATGGTTGCGGGAGAAATTGGAAGTATCTTTAAAAAAGGATCTACGATTTCTGCAGCAATGGGCGGTTGTCAGGCCGAAATTGGTGTTTCGTCATCTATGGCAGCAGCGGCTCTTTGCGAACTTATGGGCGGTTCTCCTGCTCAGGTTTTAATGGCTGCAGAAATTGCAATGGAACATCATCTTGGTTTAACTTGTGATCCAATTGGTGGTTTGGTTCAGATTCCGTGTATCGAAAGAAATACAATGGGCGCCATAAAAGCGATAAATGCTGCTGAGTTGGCTCTTGAAACGGATTCTAAAAATGCAAAAGTGCCTTTAGACAAAGTAATCAATACGATGTGGCAAACGGCAAAAGACATGAACTCAAAATATAAAGAAACTTCTGAAGGCGGATTGGCAATTGCAGTAAACATGGCCGATTGCTAAAGATTTCGAAAAGTTTGCCACGAATTTCCACGAATTTTCACGAATTAATTTTTAATCTCTAATTGAGTAAAAGAAATTGGTGAAAATTCGTGAAATTCGTAGCAAAAAACCAAAACTACTACATGAAAAAATACCACTCCGTAATTGCAATCTTATTTTGCTCTGGTTTAATGTATTCGCAAGATCGTTATTTTATCAATTCAGATACACGATTGTATACTTCAGCCAGTACTTCTGCAGAATTTTTGGGGTATTTTAAATATGGTGCAGAAGTTCATTTATTATCCGGTAATCAAAAAGGCTGGTATAAAATACAAGCTGATAATAATAATGAAGGATATGTTCCGAGTAAATTCATCTCTGAATCATTAAATGCCGACGATATTAAAACCACAGATAAGGAGAATCCAATTATTTTTGGCGGCAATTATCACGGAAGTAATCATCTTTTTGTTTTAGTAGCCGGATTGAAAGCACGGGCGCAACCTGATAAAAATTCAAAAATCAGGGAAGTTTTATTTACGGGCGATCCTGTTACTGTTAACTATCTTCCAAAAAATGAAGATGAATGGGTAAACATTGACGGGAGTTTCGGCGAAGAATATGCCAAATTTACACTCAGAAAATTTCTTGGAAAAAGACCTGATCTCAATGTTCTAATTAAAAACTTTGACAAATTAGACGTAAATAATATTACCGAACGTAAAACCATCAGCGAGCGCATTGTTGAGTTGGCCTGGAATACTAATAACACAACTTTGCTTCCGGCGTATCAAAGATATTATGAAGTTGTAAAACAATTAAACGACCCAAAACTTCTTGCTGAAACTGAATTAAATATAGCCCTTGCCAAGGCTTTAAACAAATCTAAAAAAGCCGAAGAAATTTTTGCTTTTTCTAAAAAAGCTGAATTTCTTTTAAAAGGCATAAAAACCAAATCACTGTATTTATCTCAAACTAATCTGGTAAAAACATTTGGTAAACCAACTAAAAAGGCTAACGTTGACGATGGATGCGGGATTTATTTAAGTGACTTATTTTACTATTATCCGGATTTAGAAGTTTCTGTTGATGAAGCAAAAAATCAGGCAGAAATCGTTAAGGTTTTTATCAACGAAAATAACAAATTAGCATTTAGCCCGAACGTTATTTTTGATAACACACTATCCGAAAAAGCTTTCATAGAAAAATATGGAACTTACGTACAAGCTTCTTTAAAATCACCACATTATTATTCTATATATATTATAGATGATAGTCAGTTCATATTAGAATTTAAAGACGGGAAGCTATTTTCTGTTGAAATATTCATCGATTGCTGATTTCAATCTATAATTATTCAATACTTTTACATCTTCAAAAAAAAATAAAATGTCAGTAGCAAAAAAAGATTATAAAAGAATCACCACAAAATCGTTAATCGAAATGAAAAGCAACGGAGAAAAAATCTCTATGCTAACGGCTTACGATTTTACAATGGCGAAAATTGTTGATACCGCAGGAGTCGATGTGATTTTAGTTGGAGATTCAGCATCAAATGTTATGGCGGGTCACGAAACAACTTTGCCAATTACTTTAGATCAGATGATTTATCATGCATCATCTGTTGTTCGCGCCGTTGAAAGAGCGTTAGTTGTGGTAGATTTACCTTTTGGAAGTTACCAGTCTGATCCAAAAGAAGCTTTACGTTCAGCTATCAGAATCATGAAAGAAAGTGGCGGACATGCTGTAAAGCTTGAAGGCGGAAAAGAAATTAAAGAATCTATCAAAAAAATATTAAACGCAGGAATCCCTGTTATGGGACATTTGGGTTTAACTCCACAATCGATTTATAAATTCGGAACTTACAGCGTTCGCGCTAAAGAAGAAGAAGAAGCCGAAAAATTAATCGAAGATGCCAAAATGCTTGAAAAAGTAGGTTGTTTTGGTGTTGTTTTAGAAAAAATCCCAGCTGATTTAGCAAAAAAAGTTGCAGAAAGCATTTCTATTCCGGTAATAGGAATTGGTGCCGGAGGCGGCGTTGACGGACAAGTATTGGTTATTCACGATATGTTAGGAATGAATAATGAATTTAGTCCACGTTTCTTGCGTCGTTACTTAAATTTATACGAGCAAATGACCAAAGCAATTGGCCAATATGCTGCTGATGTTAAGGCAAGTGATTTTCCTAATTCTAGTGAACAATATTAATTTTTTTAAGGTAGTAAGGTTCTGAGTTGCTGAGATTCTAAGGTTTCTTTTTTAGGAACAAAGGCTCAAAGTAACAAAGATTCAAAGTCTTTTTAAAATTCAAAAATTAATTGCCTCCAGCTTTAGCTGGAGGTGTATTTTTTAAGCCCATTTATTAGGCTTTAGCCAAACTTAATAGCTATTAGCAATCAATCTAAAATCTAAAATGAAAATCGTTTCCGATAAAAACAATCTCCAAATATTACACGAAGACAATCATATTATTGTGGTTAACAAACGTGTGGGCGATATTGTGCAGGGTGATAAAACGGGCGATAAACCTTTATCTGATGTTGTAAAAGAATATATTAAAGATAAATACAATAAACCCGGTGATGTGTTTTTGGGTGTAATTCATCGTTTAGATCGTCCTACAACCGGAATTGTGGTTTTTGCCAGAACAAGTAAAGCATTAACGCGCATGAACGAAATGTTCAGCAATCGCGAAACGCAAAAAACGTATTGGGCAGTTGTAAAAAACAAACCTCCGGAAGCAAAGGCTAAATTGGTTCATTACTTAAAAAGAAATGAAAAGAATAATACTTCGAAAGCACATTTAAAAGAAGTTCCGGATAGTAAAGTTGCAAGTTTGGATTATACTGTTTTTAAAGAACTTCAGAATTATGTAGCGCTGGAAATCAATTTACATACAGGTCGTCATCATCAAATTCGTGCACAATTGGCTGCTATTGGTTCTCCGATAAAAGGCGATTTAAAATATGGTTTTGACCGAAGTAATCCTGACGGAGGAATTCATCTTCATGCCAGAAAATTAGTTTTTGTTCATCCTGTTTCTAAAGAAAATATTACGATTATCGCGCCAACGCCTGATGAAACCATTTGGAATGCGTTGTGATTTTATGACTAAATTGTTAATTTTTTAAATTTTATCAATTAACTTGCATATACTAAAAAATCAAGTTGATCGTAAAATGGACTATAAAAACGACATAGCATACCGAAGAGAAACGCTTAAAAAATTGTTGCATAACATTCAAAAAAGCGAGGACTTAATTGTAAAAGCTTTATACGACGATTTTAAAAAGCCTGAATTTGAAGCCGTTCTAACCGAGACAAATTATGTCATTTCGGAATTGAAAGACACTATCAAAAACATAAAAAAATGGGCAAAACCAAAACGAGTTTTTCCATCCATTCTTAATTTTCCTTCTACTGATTATATTTATAAAGAGCCATACGGAAATGTACTGGTTATTGCTCCGTGGAATTATCCTTTTCAACTTGCTTTATGTCCTTTAATTTCTGCTGTTGCAGCAGGAAATCGAGTTGTTTTAAAACCTTCGGAACTTACCCCAAATACATCTGCTATAATTGCCCGGATCATTGAAAAAACATTTCATGTAAGTCACGTTGAAGTAATGGAAGGTGGGCTTGAAGTTTCAAATAAATTACTGGCGCAGCGCTGGGATTATATCTTTTTTACCGGAAGTGTTGCCGTTGGTAAAATTGTTGCCAAAGCGGCTGCAGAAAACTTAACTCCCGTTACGCTCGAATTAGGCGGAAAAAATCCTTGTATTATTGATGAAACAGCAGATTTAAAATTAGCTGCAAAACGAATCGTCTGGGGAAAATTTATTAATGCCGGTCAAACTTGTATTGCTCCGGATTATATTTTGATTCAGAAAAACATGAAAATCAATTTCATTTCTTTTTTGATGGAAGAAATTACAAAAGCGTACGGAAAAAAATTAGAAAAATCTCCTGATTTTGCCCGCATTATAAATACCAAAAACTGGCTGCGTTTAGTCAATATGATCGAAGCTGAAAAAGTAAGTTTTGGCGGAGAAACAGATGCCAATAAATTATACATTTCCCCAACGTTAATAGAAGAACCAAATTTAGACAGTCCGGTGATGAAAGAAGAGATTTTTGGTCCTATTTTACCTATTCTTACGTATGAAACTGAAAATGATATTAAAAATGTCGTTAGCAGATATGAGAAACCTCTTGCATTTTATATTTTTAGCGAGAATAAATCTTTTGCCAAGAAATTAATCGCAACTTACTCTTTTGGAGGTGGTTGCATTAACGATACTGTAGTGCATTTTTCCAATAGCAGATTGCCTTTTGGAGGAGTTGGCCATAGCGGAATTGGTGCTTATCATGGCCAATTGAGTTTTGATATTTTTTCACATCATAAAGGTGTCGTCAAAAAAGGAAACTGGATCGATTTGCCCATGCGATATGCGCCTTACAAAGATAAATTAGCGAGCATTAAACGGCTATTAAACTGGATATAAACACGAAAACCTTTTCGTAATGTTTTATAGATTTTTATAGGGAATTGATTAAATATATTATATTTACGTCAACAATAAATCAAATACCAAAGCGTATTAAACAATTCTACTAAAATGAAATCTACACTTGATCAAATCGAGGACATTAAAAAAAATGGCTATCCTTTAGACTTTTCTGATGTCTTTAACCATGCTTTCGAAAACTATAAAAAAATAGCACTTTACGCCGGCTTAATATTATTAGTATTTTCGATTTTAGCATTTTTTCTTGGTAGCGGTCTTTTTGTTGCTCTTTACGGAGTTCAGCATTTTAATGAAGAATTCTTTAAAAACTTACAAACCGAAGAACCAACAAATTCAGTTTTAATTATCTATACCTTAGTTATAGCTTTTGTAGCGGCGCTTTTCAGTCCGTTTACAGCTGGATTTTTAAAAATGGCACATCATGCAGAAAAAGATGAAGAGTTTAATTTTTCAACTATTTTCAGCTATTATAATTCGCGTTATTTTCCACAGCTTTTTCTTGCCATGTTATTAATTTCACTTACAAGTGGCTTCATTTCAGTTGTTTTTAATTTAGTGGGAATTTCCTTTGTAGACACTATAATTGCACTGGCCATTACTGTACTTACAACATTAACAATACCATTAATTATTTTTGGAGATCTAAAAGCAATAGACGCTATAAAATCAAGTATTATTTTGGTAAGCAAACAACCATTGGCAATAATCCTTTTGCTTCTTGTGGGCGGTATTGCTTCGGCTGTAGGTTTTATTGGCTGTTGTATTGGTGTTGCATTCACTATTCCAATAACATATTCAGTAAAATACGCTATTTACAATGCTATATTTAATATAGAAGATGAAAACTCAATCGATTCTATAGGATCAGATTTTGAATAAATAGAAGGTTCTGGATAAAAAAAGAGACTAACCTACTCTTTTCAGAAAACTCTAAAATGCTATTAACGAACCAAAAACAGACCCAAATTCTATGGTACAAAACTATAGTCTTTTTAATGTATTTATTTCAGGAATCGCCAATTTTGGAGATGCCTTGAAATCGATTATATCAAATTGGTTTGTTTTTACCTCAGATATTATTTTCTACAACAATCCTAAACTCATTATTTTAGGATTGTCGCTCTTTGGTTTCTTAAGTTTACTTATCTATCAGTTTTTTAGAATTAAAGCAAAAATTGGGTATTTTATCGAGAAGAAACTCGAAACCGAAACAGCTCATAAAGAATATCAATTGTATGCGCTTTTCTTTGGTATTGCAATTATTGTAATTGAAATTATCAACGAAATTTTTAAAATTCGTCCAAGAAGTTTATTTGTTTTTAATGTCGTTATTGGTATCTCGGTCTTGCTGATGTATTTTATAACCGATAAAATAAAATTTCTACGCGACAGAACGCAGCAAATTTTTATATTTTTCTTTTTTATTTATTTCGCTTATGTGGGGCGCAACATCATTTATCTCGAAAATGATATTATTCCTATTATTACCTTTTTACTTTCTTTTTTCTTTTCATACAGTATTTTAAAGCCTATAAAAATCTATTGGCTTTTCGTTACGTTTGTATTTATCTATCTTATTACAACTGTAATTTTCCATCTTATTCCTATAAAATCATCCATTTTATTAATCAATTTTTGCATCATTGTTTTTATCATCAATCATGTTAATTATGCCGTTTTATTAAACAATCGGGATAATTTTAGATTTACAAATGAAATCGTTCATAAAGGAAATTCGTTAACTATTGCCACCAATAAAAAAGGTGAAGTATTATTTAGCAGCGAAACTATCACTTCTATTTTAGGATATTCTCCTGATGAAGTAATGGCAATGGAATTTTGGAAACTTACGGAAGACCCTGAATTTATACGAGAAAATTATCATAAAACGTATATTGATAATAAATTATATATCCGGAAATTAAAAAGTAAAAACGGCGAATTCAAATACATTCAATGGAAAGACAAAAAATTTTCGAATGATTTAATTATCAGTATTGGTCAGGATGTTACAGAGCAAATTATTGTTCAGGATCAATATAAAAACCTGATTCAGACTGCAACTGATATTATTTTTGAAATTAATGTTGATGGTTATTTTACTTTTATAAATGAGTTTGGATTTTCGATTCTTGGCTATTCCGAAGAAGAAGTTATTTTTCAGCATTATTCGAATTTCATTCACGAAGATTATATCAAAAATGCCGTTGATTTTTATGAGAATCTAGCCCAAAATGAACTTAATTATCCAACGATTGAGATTCCGGTAATAAAGAAAAGCGGCGAAGAAATCTGGATTTCGCAAAAAGTAATCATCCGCAAAAATGATTTGGGCGAAATAACCGGATATGCAGGTATTGCAAGGGATATTACAGAAATAAAAAATATAGAAAACGAGAAAAAAAGACGTCTCGAAAAAATCGAAGCGTATAATACCTCAACCAAAAAACTATCAACAACCGATTTTCGTGGCTATAACGATTTACAAATTGTAATTGATTATATCATTCAGGAAGCCGCAACGGTTTCTAAAACAAACCGAGTGAGTTTCTGGAAATATTCTGATGATACGATTACCTGCAGAAATTTATTCAGCAGAGATAATCAAAGTTTAAGTGACAAAAATATTCTGGATAAAGAATCCTATCCAATTTATTTTGAAACCTTAAAGAACAAAGCCATTATTAATGCTTCTGATGTATTTAATAAATTAGAAACCTCTGAATTTCAGCAAGTATACTTCATCAAAAATAAAATAAAATCGATGCTGGATGTTCCTATCTTTTTAAACGGACAATTAGCGGGTGTTGCCTGTTTTGAAAGTACCGAAATAAAGAGAGATTGGGATAATGAAGATATTAATTATGCCAGAACAATTTCTGATGTTATTTCGCTCGCTATTTCATCGCAAATGCGACTTAAGGCAGAAAAAAAGCTGGAACTTAAAAGTGAATTATTATCTGCATTGGCACTTTGTACAGAGAAATTTTTATTGAGTAAAAGCCCTCAAAAAATGTTTGAGGAAACCTATGAAATTATAGGAAAAGCATCAAAAGTAGATCATATATTTTATTACGAAAAAGATTTTGAAACCTATACCATAAGTCAGAAATACAAATGGTCGAGAGAAGGAATCAGTCATCAAATAACGGAATTGCAACATTTTACAGAAGAAAATCTGCAGGAAATCGTTGAGCATTCTAAAAATAAAAAAGTGTTAAGCACATTAACCCGAAATCTGGAAGATACCTATTTTAAAAATTTATTAGTGACCAACGAAATCAAGTCAATTTTGATTTTGCCTTTGTATGTCAACAATAATTTTTCGGGATTTATTGGTTTTGATGATTGTACCAAAGAAAGAAAATGGTCTGACGATGAAATTTATATCTTTCAGACATTAGCCAATAATATTTCATCGGCGTTAGACCGAAACCGAAATATGGCAAAAATCAAAGAAAGTGAAGACGCGATAAAAGCTAAAGAATTGGCAGAAGCAGCCAATAAATCGAAATCGGATTTCCTGGCTAATATGTCGCACGAAATTCGAACGCCTTTAAACGGAATTATTGGATTTACTCATTTATTGATGAAAACTAATCTTGAAGAAATTCAGGAAAAGTACATGACAACCATTAATCAATCGGCACATTCATTATTAGAAATTATCAACGATATTCTTGATTTTTCTAAAATTGAAGCCGGAAAACTCGAGCTTTTCATCGATTTATATGACATTCAGAAAATACTGGGACAAATATTTGATTTGATTATTTTTGAATCGAATCAAAAAAATCTTGATTTAGAATTAAACGTTGATCCAAACGTTCCTAAATATATCTGGACAGATATTGTTCGATTAAAACAAATCCTGATTAACCTTTTATCGAATGCCATAAAGTTTACGAACGAAGGTTCTATAAAGTTGAATGTTTCTGTAATTGAAGAAAAATCAGAAGAAAATTATATCATTCGCTTTTCTGTAATTGATACGGGAATTGGAATATTAGAACAAAATCAGAAGAAAATATTTAAAGCTTTCTCGCAAGAAGATAGTTCGACAACTCGAAAATTTGGCGGAACCGGTTTAGGACTTACGATTTCGAATCAGTTATTGGCTTTAATGGAAAGCCGTTTGCAGCTTAACAGCAAAATAAATCAGGGAAGTACTTTTTATTTTGATTTGAATTTGAATGTCAGCCACAAAAGTATTACAGAGAAATATAAAGGAATTTTAAAAAATGTAAGCCCGGAATATGCTTTGAGTTATTATTCGAATCAAAAAAAATTAAATATTTTGATTGTAGAAGACAACAAAGTAAACATGCTTCTTTTGAAAACGATTGTAAAAAACCTGAATTTAAATACCATTATTTTTGAATGTGAAAATGGTTATGAAGCCGTAAATCAAATCGAAAATATCAATCCGGATTTGGTTTTTATGGATATTCAGATGCCAATTATGAATGGTTATGAAGCTACAAAAGCAATTAGAAACACCATGAGAGGCAAAAATATTCCGATAATTGCTGTTACCGCGGGTGCTGAAAAAGATGAAAGAAACAAATGCATTTCTGCCGGAATGAACGATTATATCTCAAAACCCATCATTAGAGGAACTGTTGAAGAAGCTTTATCCAAATGGATAAAATAAAAAAGTTAATTGTTCTAATGAAACATATTATCCAAAAAAATATATAAATTCGTACAACAAAATTTATAATAACGACTAATACAATATAATATGAAATGGTTAGGCAGAAGACAAAGTGATAATGTTGAAGACAGAAGAGGTGTTTCTGGCGGAAAAGTAGCCGTTGGCGGTGGTCTTATTGGTATTATTATTTTGTTATTAAATGTTTTTGGCGGTGAAACCGGCAAAATTGTAGGATCTGGATTAGAGCAATTGCAAGGCGGACAAACCCAAACTGAAGCTGCTGCGCCATTAAGTAAAGAAGATAAAGAAATGGGCGACTTTGTTCGCGTAATCCTGGCTGATAACGAAGATATTTGGAGTAAAATATTTGAAGAAAACGGCATGACCTATAAAAATCCAAAATTGGTACTTTTTAGAGGTTCTGTAAATACAGACTGTGGCGGCGCATCATCTGCATCCGGACCTTTTTATTGTCCGGGAGATCAAAAGGTATATATGGATTTAGGCTTCTTTGAAGAGCTTAAAACTAAATTTGGGGCCAAAGGTGGCGACTTTGCCATTGCATACGTTATAGCGCACGAAATAGGCCATCATGTACAGACATTATTAGGAACTTCTGCTAAAATGCATCAGGAACAAGAAGGAAAAAGCGAAGCCGAAGCCAACAAACTTTCTGTAGCTCTTGAGCTTCAGGCCGATTTTTATGCGGGAGTATGGGCGCATTATAATCAGGAAAACTTAGATACAGGCGATATTGAAGAAGCTTTGAGTGCTGCAAATGCTGTAGGCGACGATGCGATTCAAAGTAAGATGAGCGGTCAGGTTGTTCCGGATTCGTTTACACACGGTACATCAGAACAAAGAATGTACTGGTTTAAAAAAGGTTTTAAATCTGGAGATATCAAACAAGGAACTACTTTTGAGGTAATTAGATAATACACAAACCAAATATAATTAACCAACCAACCGGGCATGACTTAATCGTCATGCTTTTTTTTGTGTTTATTTTTACCATATAAGTTATATAAGTTCATTTTATATTAGCTGTATTTAAAAAATCAATTATAGATCATATTAGAGAAATATAGCCAGCAGTTTCAACCGCTGGACTGCAACGATATCGCAGCATATCCCAATCACAAGAGTCCCCGCGGTTGAAAACGCAGACTATATTTGAAATATGATAAATTTTTAAAGAGAAAAAAATGTTGAGTTACATTTTTAGAATTATACTATTTTGTATAAATATAGATTTTATAAGTAATTACAAAACAATCCTAAATGAACTTATATCACTTATATGGTTCAAAAAGTTTTACGCACAAAAAAAGCCTTGAATTTCTTCAAGGCTTTAAATTTCTGGGTGGCTGACCGGGTTCGAACCGGCGACCCGCGGCACCACAAACCGCTACTCTAACCAGCTGAGCTACAACCACCATTTTGCTTAGCGGTTGCAAATATATAACAAAGGTTTACTTCTACAAAGAAAAAAATGAAAAAAAATCCATCTTTTTAAATCAAATCTCCTAAGCTATTGACAGCCAAACATCTTTCTACAGTAAAACCTTCAGCAAAATCAACGCCAACTAACCTTCCTAAGTCCTGTGCGCGGTAATTTAAGCTCTCAAAGAAGTTTTTACTTGTAATTGGTGTTGCAGGTTCTTTTGAATTCGGATCATAAAATTGGGTTTTATAAGCTGAAACCGCTGCAACTTTTTGTTTTTCGAAACCTGTAATGTCAACTACGAAATCTGGTTTCAAATTTTTCCATTGTATATAATGGTATATTATTTTGGGTCTCCAGGCTTCTTGCTTTACTCCATCGACAGAAGTTTCAATTTTGATTAATCCGGATAAAAAACAAGCGTCAGAAACTAATTTGCTTCCTCTGCCGTGATCAATATGGCGATCATCAATTGCGTTACACAATACAATTTCCGGTTTATATTTCCTGATCATTTTTATAACCTCAAGCTGGTGTTTTTCATCATTCATAAAAAAACCATCGCGTAAACCTAAATTTTCACGAACCTCAACTCCTAATATTTTCGCAGCAGCTTTTGCTTCTTCATCTCTGGTTTCTGCCGTTCCGCGTGTGCCTAATTCACCTCGGGTTAAATCTACAATTCCAACTTTTTTCCCAAGAGAAACTTCTTTTAAAATAGTTCCTGCACAACCTAATTCTACATCATCCGGATGTGCACCAAATGCTAATATATCTAACTTCATTTTTGTTTTTTCTTTTTTTTTTGTTTCAGGTTTCAGGTTTCAAGTTTCACGTTCAACCTGAAACCTGAAACTTTTTTAACAACTACTATTCTTTTTTATATTCAATACTCTTTTCATTGTCATTGATTTATTGACGCTTTCCTCCCACTCTTTTTCAGGAACACTTTCTTTGGTAATTCCGCATCCCATGTATAAAATGGCCGACATTTCCCTGATTTGCATGCTGCGTAAATTTACAAACAAATCAGAGCTAATCGTTTTATTGGCATAAGAGCTGTTTAATTCTCCCAGAAAACCGGTATAAAAAGTTCGGTCGTAATTTTCGTTTTCGATAATAAATGCTTTTGCTTTTTTCTTTGGCAAACCACAAACAGCTGGTGTTGGGTGCAAAGTATCTATCACTTCTTCTAACGTTGAGTTTTCATTTAGAATTCCTGAAATATCTGTTTTAATATGCCAGATCGATCCGGCTTTCATGCTATACGGTTCTGTAACGATAACAGACGAAGCTACTTCTCGCAATCTTTTTACAATAAAATCAGTTACATATTGTTGTTCGTCTTTTTCTTTTTGCTGCCATAAAATCTCATCTTCTGATTCGGCTTTCTGAGTTCCCGCCAAAGCAGTTGTTTCAAAGGCATTTCCATTAGCTTTTAAAAGCTGTTCCGGCGTTGCACCTATCCAAAGTCCAATCTCCGGATGAAAAAAACAATACGTAAAAGTCGAAGGATATAATTTTATCAAACGCTGAAAAGTGATTACAAAATCAAAATCAGCCAAATCAATTTTTTCAGATCTTGATAAAACTACTTTTTTGAATTCATCATTTTTGATCGCCTGAATTCCTTTTTCAACTAAACCTTCATACTGGTTTTTAGCTTCGACATCAAAAGTTGCATCATCAACATCATTAAAATTAAAATTAATTTCCCTTTGTTCTGCACTTATAATTTTCGATTCTTTTTCCGGAATTAAAATCAATTGTTTTTCATCAAAAGAAGCAAATACAAAACCTTTTTCACTGTAATCAGAAACAGTATACAAAGTATCGTCTTGCTGCAAAAACGCATAAATGCTAGAAGAATTAGGTTTAGAATAAATTACAAAAGGTAATTTTTGCTCTTGATGTTTTCTTATTGTAGAAAAAAAGTCGTTCATAGGTTCTATTCAGTTTTCTTTTTCTCTAAAACCATATTAGTCAGTTTACAAAGTGAAATAAGATTTCCCGCTTCGTCAGTAATTTTAATTTCCCAAAGATGAAGGCTTCTTCCTTTATGAATAATGCGTGCCGTACCAAAAACAACACCTTCGCGAATACTTTTTAAGTGATTTGCTGAAATTTCGATTCCGCGTACTTCCTGCTCTTTCGGGTTAATGAAAAAATGCGATGCAGCACTTCCTACACTTTCTGCCAAAGCAACCGAAGCTCCGCCATGCAACAATCCCATTGGTTGATGAACGCTTGGATTTACAGGCATTTTGGCAACTAAAAAGTCTTCGCCGGCATCTATATATTCAATTTTTAGCGTCTCCATCAAAGTGTTTTTTGAAAAATCGTTGCAGTACGCTATAATTTGTTCTTTAGTATAATTCATTAAAATAGGCTTTAAAATCGTAAAATTAAAGAAAAGATAAGACACAAATTAGAAAATACAATTCTATTATTAAAATTCATTTACGAACATGTAAGTTTTTTGCTATTTTTACAAAAAAGAATTCAATGCGTCATCACTTTACACTCTTTATTCTCGGTCTTATTTTAGTTTTTAGTTCTTGCAGAACTGATTTTGATACTGTTGCCAGTTCAGGAGATTTAAAGTTTTCAAAAGACACGGTTTATTTGGATACTGTTTTTAAAAATATCGGTTCAAGTACCTACCAACTTAAAGTCTATAATAAAAGTAAAGACGATATTTCTATACCGACGATTCAGCTTAAAAAAGGATTGAATTCTAAATACCGAATGACGGTTGACGGAATGAACGGAAACAACGGTAAATTTTTTAGCAATGTTACCCTTTTAGCCAAAGACAGTTTATACATTTTTATAGAAACTACGGCAGATATTACAGATGCAAACCCAACTGATTTTTTATATACCGATGAAATTCAGTTTGACAGCGGTGCCAATCTACAGGAAGTTGCTTTGGTAACCTTAATTCAGGATGCTGTTTTTTTATATCCAAAACAAAATCCTGACGGAACTAAGGAAAAAATACAAATTGACGGAAAAGCTGTTGATGGTTTTTATTTGGATGAAAATGATGTTGTAAACGGAAATGAATTACTTTTTAATAAACAGAAACCTTACGTAATTTATGGATATGCAGGCGTTCCGGAAAATAAAACCGTAACTTTTGAAGCCGGCGCGAGAGTTCATTTTCATGCTAATTCAGGGCTTTTTGTTGATAATAAAGCTTCACTTCAAATAAATGGAGCTATTTCAACAACAGCTAAATTAGAAAACGAAATTATTTTTGAAGGCGATCGTTTAGAACCCGAATACTCTGATATTCCCGGACAATGGAAATCGGTTATTTTAGCAAACGGAAGTACAAATCACTCCATCAATCATCTTACTTTAAAAAATGGTTTTACTGGTTTGGATATCAGAAATCAGGATGCAACAACAGTTCAGATAAAAAACACTCAGATTTATAATTGTGCAGAATATGGAATTCTGGCGCAAAATGCCCGAATAAATGCTGAAAATCTTGTCATTAATTATTCTGGTTTAGCCAGTTTATCTTGTGTTTATGGTGGGAATTATAGTTTTACACATGCTACTTTTTATAACAATTGGCAAAGCAGTTCGCATGTTGCTGTTAATTTAAGCAACAGTCTGGCTGGTGCAACTCCAGAAACGAATCCGCTGACTCAGGCAACTTTCAATAATTGTATTATTTATGGTTCAAATACCAATGAATTCAATTTGAGTAAAAATGCCAATGCCGCTTTTGTGTATCAACTCAATAATTGTTTGTTGAAATTTAGCAGTACATCTACAAATCCGGATTATCAATTTAAAAATGATACACAACATTATAATCAGATTATTCTAAACGAAAATCCGAAGTTTTATAATGTCAATCAGAATAAATTTAATATCGATAATACTTCTGCCGCTTTCGCGAAAGGAAATTCGGCCTATCTAATTCCGCTAGATATATTAGGAATTACAAGAACTTCTCCTCCAGATTTGGGCGCTTATCAGAGTGCTGTTTTTCCAAAGTAAAAGGTTTTCCACAAAGACACGAAGCTTTTATTTTCTAGCTCGCAGATTTTGCAGATTAAGCAGATTTTTTTAATTCTTTATCTGTCGCTTTAAATAGAAAATCTGCAAAATCTGCGTGAAACAAAAAAATGTGCCTTTCCGCCTTCGTGGCAAAAAAAAAACATCCGTAAGAAAATATTTCTTAATTTAAACATCGCTTAACTTATCGTATTCATAAAAGTAGTAGATTTGGTACAATTATTAAATTAAAATTCTAATAATCAATTTATTGGAATTTAATTTAGAACAATTAAACAACCAAAATTTAAACTATTATTTATGAAAAAAATCTACTCTTATTTATTGTTGATGTTCGTTTCGGTCGGTATCGCCCAGATACCTTCTGGTTATTACAACACTGCAACCGGAACTGGTTACACTTTAAAAACACAATTGTATAACATTATTAAAGGACATACTGATAATGGTTATGCAGGATTGTACACAACGTATCAAACTTCTGACGTTGATAATTTTTACGAAAATGACGGAACTGTTTTAGACATGTATTCAGAAAATCCATCAGGAACAGATCCTTATAATTATAGCACAGGAACGACACAAAGATGTGGTAATTATTCTGTTGAAGGTGATTGTTATAACAGAGAACATATTATTCCGCAATCGGTTTTTAATGAAGCATCACCGATGGTTGCCGATGCACATTTTATAACGCCAACTGACGGAAAAGTAAACGGAATGCGTTCTAATTATCCACACGGAACTGTAAGTTCAGCAACGTATACTTCTCAAAACGGAAGTAAATTAGGATCAAGTTCTGTATCTGGATATTCAGGAACTGTTTTTGAACCTGTAAATGCTTTTAAAGGTGATATTGCCAGAATGTATTTTTACTTTGCAACGCGTTATGAAAATACAGTTGCAGGATATTCTTATGCGATGTTTGACGGTTCTAGCAATAAAGTTTTTACAACTGCTTTCTTAAACGTTCTATTGGCCTGGAACGCGCAAGATCCTGTTAGCGCAAGAGAAATTGCCAGAAACAATGCCATTTATGCTCGTCAAAACAACCGAAATCCTTATATCGATCATCCGGAATATGTGAATCAAATTTGGGGCGGAACATCTTCTACAGATACTCAGGCGCCAACTACTCCAACGAGTTTAGCTTCGACTTCAAAAACTTCGACTTCTATTACACTTGCATGGAATGCTTCTACAGATAATGTTGGCGTTACAGGTTATGATGTTTATGCAAACAGCGTTTTAAAAACCACTGTTTCAGGATTAACAGCAACAATAACTGGTTTAACGGCTTCTACAAGTTATTCTATTTATGTAAAAGCAAAAGATGCTGCAGGAAATGCTTCTGCGTCAAGCAGCACAATTGCCGTTACAACCAATAGCAGCGGAACCGGAGGAACGGCAACAGATTTGCTTTTCTCTGAATATATTGAAGGTTCAGGAAATAACAAGGCTTTAGAAATTGCGAATAATACCGGAAGTTCTGTTAGTTTATCTGCTTACACCATTAAAAAACAAACGAATGGCGCGGGCGCATGGAGCACAGGTTTGGCTTTAAGCGGAACATTAACAACAGGGAGTAAATTCGTAATTGTAAACAGTTCAATTTCTTCGACTTGTTTTTCTACAAGTGCAGCTAATATTTCAACAAGTGGAACTGAGCTGATGTTTAACGGAAATGATGCTGTAGGTTTGTTCAAAAATGGTGTTTTGATTGACATCATTGGAACTTTTAACGGCGGAACTGCGAATTTTGCTGTCGATGTAACTTTAAGAAGAAAATCGACCGTAACTTCTCCAACAACAACTTTCAATTTAAGTTCTCAATGGGATTCTTATACAACAGATACTTGTAATAATCTGGCCAGCAAAATGGCAAGACCAATTGAAGAAGAAGTTGTTTCAGAATCAGATGAAATTATCATTTATCCAAATCCTTCTGATGGGAATTTTAATATTGGTTTAGGTAATTCAGAAACACCATATTCTATTGAAATTGTTTCATTTGCAGGACAAAAAGTTTTTGAAAAACAAGATGCCACAGATTCAGCAATATCAGTAAGTCATCTTGCAAAAGGGATTTATGTGGTTATAATTTCTACAGATTTTAAAACAGTTATCAAAAAGATAATTATTAACTAAATATTTTTTTTCACGCAGATTTTGCAGATTGAGCAGATATATTTTAGAATAATTAAATCTGCATAAATTTTAAACTAGTTTGTGTATCTGCTTTATCTGCAAAATCTGCGTGAAACTAAAAACGTTGCGCCTTTGCACGATTAAAAAGTAGATTATCATGAACCAAAAAGCGGCAAATTGCCGCTTTTTTTATAACAGTCGAAAGAATTTTCTTTAGAAAACAATTTTTATCTACTCCAATGTTTCGTAAATTTTGCAAATTCATTTCTGTCAAGATGCTAAAATTATGACGTTCAAATTTCGATTTTTTCCCTTGTAAAACTTTAATATAGCAGAACATATCTAAGAAGAAATTTTAATAAATCTTCAAATTTCACAAGAGACCAAAACTTGTTGATTTTGCGTCTTTTTAGTAAAAGAAATGCAAGAAAAAAGCAACTTCAATTTTTTTTAAAAGAGATCGTTTTCAAATTTGCGCTTACTATTTATTTACACTAAATTTGCACCTTCAATACAACAAACTACACATCACAATGATCCATTTCTTTGAAAACCAAAGCAAAACTGTTTTCGCTGTACAAACGCAAAACGAAATTTCGGCTCAAGACATTTCAAAACTAAACTGGCTTTTTGCCAACTCTAATAAGATCGAAAAATCCGCCTTGACGGATTTTTTTGTTGGTCCACGTGCCACAATGATTACACCTTGGAGTACAAATGCTGTAGAAATTACTCAGAATATGGGTATTCCGGGCATTATCAGAATTGAAGAATTTCATCCGGCAACGGAAGATTTCACAGATTTTGATCCAATGCTTTCACAAAAATTCAATCAATTAGATCAGGAAATTTTCACTATTAATGTTCAGCCGGAACCAATTCTGGAAATTGATGATATTGCTACTTATAATAAAGTAGAAGGTTTGGCTTTAAGCCAGGAAGAAGTTGATTACTTAGATAATCTTGCTGTAAAACTTGGAAGAAAATTAACTGATTCTGAAATATTTGCTTTTTCTCAAGCCAATTCAGAACACTGCCGTCACAAAATCTTCAACGGAACTTTTGTTATTGACGGCGAAGAAAAAGAGACTTCTCTTTTCAAATTAATCAAAAAAACATCACAGGAAAATCCTAACGATATAGTTTCTGCTTACAAAGACAACGTTGCTTTTGTAAAAGGACCAAAAGTGCAGCAATTTGCACCTAAATCTGCTGACAAACCAGATTTTTATGAAGTAAAAGATTTTGATTCTGTTATTTCATTAAAAGCAGAAACACACAATTTTCCAACAACAGTTGAGCCTTTCAACGGAGCTGCAACAGGTTCTGGAGGAGAAATTCGTGACCGTTTAGCTGGAGGACAAGGTTCTTTGCCATTAGCAGGAACTGCAGTTTATATGACTTCATACTCTCGTTTAAACGATGAAAGAAAATGGGAAAATGCTCTTGAAGAAAGAAAATGGTTGTACCAAACTCCAATGGATATTTTGATTAAAGCTTCAAACGGAGCTTCTGATTTTGGAAATAAATTCGGTCAGCCGCTTATTACAGGTTCTGTTTTAACTTTCGAACATTCAGAAAACGACCGTAAAATTGGATACGATAAAGTAATCATGCAAGCGGGCGGAATTGGTTACGGAAAATTAGATCAATCCATTAAAAAGAAACCACAAGAAGGCGATAAAATCGTAATTCTTGGTGGAGAAAATTATAGAATCGGAATGGGTGGTGCTGCAGTTTCATCTGCAGATACAGGAGCTTTTGGTTCAGGAATTGAATTAAATGCGATTCAGCGTTCAAATCCAGAAATGCAAAAACGTGCTGCCAACGCTATTCGTGGTTTGGTAGAAAGCGACAATAACCCAATTGTTTCGATTCACGATCACGGAGCTGGAGGACACTTAAACTGTCTTTCTGAGTTAGTTGAAGAAACTGGTGGATTAATCGATTTGGATAAATTACCGGTTGGAGATCCAACGCTTTCTGCAAAAGAAATTATCGGTAATGAATCTCAGGAAAGAATGGGATTGGTTATTGGTCAAAAAGATATTGATACGTTGCAAAGAATTGCTGACAGAGAGCGTTCACCAATGTATCAGGTTGGAGATGTAACGGGAGATCACCGTTTTACTTTCGAATCAAAATCAAATGGTTCAAAACCGATGGATTATGCTTTAGAAGATTTCTTCGGAAGTTCGCCTAAAACGGTTATGACTGATAAAACTATCGACAGAAAATATGCTGAAGTTTCTTATTCAGCAAATGATTTCGAAAGTTATTTAAAAGATGTTTTACGTTTAGAAGCTGTTGCATCTAAAGACTGGTTGACAAACAAAGTGGATCGTTGCGTTGGTGGAAAAGTTGCTAAACAGCAAAATGCAGGTCCGTTACAATTGCCTTTGAATAATGTTGGGGTTATGGCTTTGGATTATTTAGGTAAAGAAGGAATTGCAACTTCTATTGGACACGCTCCTATCGCTGCTTTGATTGATCCGGTTGCAGGAAGTAGAAATGCTATTGCAGAATCGTTATCAAACATTGTTTGGGCGCCAATTAAAGATGGTTTAAAAGGAATCTCATTATCTGCAAACTGGATGTGGGCTTGTAAAAACGAAGGTGAAGATGCTCGTTTGTATGCTGCTGTTGAAGGATGTTCAGAATTTGCAATTGAATTAGGAATCAATATTCCAACAGGAAAAGATTCACTTTCGATGAAACAAAAATATCCAAACGACGAAGTAATTGCGCCGGGAACGGTTATTATTTCAGCTGGAGGAAACTGTACTGATATTAGAAAAGTAGTTGAACCGGTTTTACAGAAAAACGGAGATTCTATTTATTATATCAATTTGTCTCAGGATGATTTCAAATTAGGAGGTTCATCTTTTGCACAAATTAGAAACACAATCGGAAAAGAAACGTCTACTATAAAAGACGCTTCTTTCTTCAAAAATGCATTTAATACGATTCAGGAATTAATCGGCGAAAGCCAAATTTTAACCGGACACGATATCGGAAGCGGTGGTTTAATCACTACTTTATTAGAATTGTGTTTTGCTGATGTGAATTTGGGAGCTAAAATTGATTTCTCTGCATTTGCTGAAAAAGACTTATTGAAAATCCTTTTCGCTGAAAATATCGGAATCGTTTTCCAGGCTAAATCTGATGCAGCTGTTGAAGCTAAATTGAATGCAAACAACATCGAATTTTTCAAATTAGGAAAAGCGACAACTACTGAGACTTTAGACCTTGGACTTTGGACTTTAGACATTAAAAAATACAGAGATATCTGGTTCGAAACTTCTTATTTATTAGATCAAAAACAATCTAAAAACGGAAGAGCTCAGGCACGTTTTGAAAACTATAAAAATCAGGTTTTACAATATACTTTCCCAGCACATTTTACAGGGAAAAAACCAGAAATCGACAATTCTAAACCAAGACCAAAAGCGGCTATTATTCGTGAAAAAGGAAGCAATTCTGAGCGTGAAATGGCAAATGCAATGTACTTAGCAGGTTTTGATGTAAAAGACGTTCACATGACGGATTTAATTTCAGGTCGTGAAACTCTTGAAGATATTCAGTTTATTGGTGCTGTTGGTGGATTCTCTAACTCAGATGTTTTAGGTTCTGCTAAAGGTTGGGCCGGAGCATTTTTATACAACGAAAAAGCAAAAACAGCTTTGGATAATTTCTTCAAAAGAGAAGATACTTTATCTGTTGGAATTTGTAACGGTTGCCAGTTGTTTATGGAATTGGAAGTGATTAATCCTGAGCATGAAGTTCACGGAAAAATGCTTCATAACGAAAGTAACAAACACGAAAGTATCTTTACATCAGTAAAAGTTCAGGAGAATAACTCTGTTATGTTATCGACTTTGGCCGGAAGTACTTTAGGAGTTTGGGTTTCTCACGGAGAAGGAAAATTCAATTTACCTCTTGCTGAAGAAAACTACAACATTGTTTCTAAATATGCTTATGAAGGTTATCCTGCAAACCCTAACGGTTCTGATTACAACACAGCAATGATGTGTGATAAAACAGGAAGACATTTGGTTATGATGCCTCACATTGAGCGTTCGACTTTTCAATGGAACTGGGCGCATTATCCAAAAGACAGAAATGACGAGGTTTCGCCTTGGCACGAAGCTTTTGTTAACGCCAGAAAATGGATTGAGAAAAACTAAGAAATATATTTTTATATACCAAAAGCGCTCGATAATTCGAGCGCTTTTTTTATTTTCTTGCCACGAATTTCACGAATTAGCACGAATTAGTTTCTGGAAATTCGTGACTCGATCAATAGCAAAAAGGCGAAGCAAATTCGTGTCAAAACTATATAAAAAACACCTCGGTGCTATCCCTATAACCGAGGTGTTTTTTTATCGTTTAAAGGAAGATGCTATACCAGTTACGATACTGGCAAAAGCAAAAGCAAAAAGTCCTGAAGCAATTGCTGCTTGTCCGGAAAATAGCTGGTCATTAATAATTCTTCCGTGAAATAAGGTACCTGCGGCTAATCCTGTAGCCAATCCTAAACCAATAATACCAATATACCACCATGGTTCCGGATCTGGCGGCGGTGGCGGTATTTTAAAAATACGTCTCCACCAGCCTGGATATAGTGTACCACACCATCCCATTGCTAAATAAAATATAGTTCCCATAATTTTAATTTTAATATAATGCCTACTCTTTTGCTTTTCGGCTCTCGCATTTAATTAAACCAAAATTATAATGATACACCATAAAAATAACAAGGCAATTACCTGTTTCTTAGAGGGGAAAATACAGGTTTTTTATTTTCCTGTAAGAGAATAAGCCTTTCTGAAAAATTCTCTATTTATGAGAAGAATTTTAAAAAATAACACGAATTGATATTCTAAAAATGCGACAAAAATAAAATGTCCTAAAAAAAACAACTCTTATAATTCGGATTTCTTTTTGTATTTAAATTTGAACTATATTCGCCAAAAATATCTTACCACGAGATTTTTTTAAAACCCAAAAACATTTAAAACCTACATAGAATGAAATCGTTACATGTATTACTAATTACATTATTTTTTGTTGCTACACACTCTTATTCACAAGTTCACGTAGATCAAATTACGTATAATGGCAAAGACCGTTATATTACCACTACTATTGGTTATCCTGTTCCGGGCACTTATGCACCAACTGGAGTAAAGGAACCTATTAGTGTTTTAAATCCAGATGGAACCGGATTTATTCAATCAGATGATTTATCAAAAAAGAAAATCAATTGGGGAATTGAATGTACAGAAGAAGGCACTCCGGTTTTTAAAGAAGGTTTCAATAGTGCTACGTATACATTTTGGTATAGATTAACGGATAGCGAAGCATGGAACTATTCTCAGTTCTCTATTCATTTCATGAAGAAGAAAATGTTCTTAATGGGAGAAAGAGTTAAAGAATATATAGATTATAACGTACAATAGACCGATCAAACTTAGCCCTCAAATTAGATATTTCTTGTTTTTTTCTAAATTTCACTATAAAAAAGAAAACGTTTTCGTTGATTTTCAATAGTACCTATAATTTTTCCCATAAAATTTCATAAAATTAAAAATTATACCTTATTTTTATTTAATTTGCGGTAAAATTCAATATATTAAACATGGTTTCAATCACACGCCTTTTTGATTTTCCTTATTATCAACAAGAAACTTATAATCTCCAGGTTGCTTTGGCAACTAAAAAAAACGGAGTTTGGGAAAAAACATCCAGCCAGGAATATATTGCTAAAGCTAATGCTGTTTCGAGAGCATTGTTGCGCATGGGCGTTCAGAAAGATGATAAAATTGCATTAATTACTTCGAACAATCGCACGGAATGGAATATCATGGATATTGGTATTTTACAAACCGGAGCTCAGAACGTTCCTATCTACCCGACAATTGCCGAGGAAGATTACGAATATATTTTAAATCATAGTGGCAGTATTTATTGCTTTGTTTCGGATACCGAAGTATTCCAAAAAGTAAACGCCATAAAAGCAAATGTACCAACGCTAAAAGAAGTCTATTCTTTTGATGAAATCCCGGGTTGCAAACACTGGTCAGAATTATTGACTTTAGGTGCAGACGAAAGTAATCAGAACGAAGTTGAAGCTAAAAAAGACAGCATTAAAGAAGACGATTTAGCGACTATTATTTATACTTCCGGAACTACAGGAAGACCTAAAGGTGTTATGCTTTCGCATAAAAACATCGTTTCGAATGTTTTAGACAGTGCACCAAGAATTCCGTTTGATGCAGGAAACAGCACAGCATTGAGCTTCTTGCCTATTTGCCATATTTTTGAAAGAATGATTTTATACATCTATCAATATTATGGTGTTTCGGTTTATTTTGGAGAATCAATTGATAAAATTAGTGATAACTTAAAAGAAGTAAAACCAACTGTAATTACGGCTGTACCAAGACTTCTTGAAAAGGTTTACGATAAAATTTATGCTAAAGGTGGTGAATTAACGGGTATCAAGAAAAAACTGTTTTTCTGGGCTATCGATTTAGGTTTAAAATACGAGCCTTACGGAGCAAATGGTTTTTGGTATGAATTTCAGTTAAAAATTGCCAGAAAACTTATTTTCAGCAAATGGAAAGAAGGTTTGGGTGGAAATTTAGATTTAATGGTTTCCGGAAGTGCTGCTTTGCAACCACGTTTAACAAGAGTTTTTGCTGCTGCAGAAATCCCGGTTATGGAAGGTTACGGTTTATCTGAAACATCGCCTGTAATTGCCGTTAACGATCAAAGAAACAAAGGTTTTAAAATTGGAACTGTTGGAAAAGTAATTCGCAACGTTGAAGTTAAAATTGCTGAAGACGGCGAAATTCTTTGCAAAGGACCAAACGTAATGTTGGGTTATTTTAAAGATCAGGAAAAAACAGATGAAGCTTTAAAAGACGGATATTTCCACACTGGAGATATTGGAGAAATTGACAGCGAAGGTTTCTTAAAAATTACCGATCGTAAGAAAGAAATGTTCAAGACTTCCGGTGGAAAATATATCGCACCTCAGCTTATTGAAAACGCAATGAAACAATCTCGTTTTATTGAGCAGATTATGGTGATTGGTGAAGGCGAAAAAATGCCAGCAGCTTTTATTCAGCCAAATTTTGAATTCGTAAAAGAATGGGCAAAACTTCATAAAATAACTTTAGGAAGCACTAACAAAGAAATTAGTGAAAACCCTGATGTTATTAAACGTATTGATAATGAAATTGAGGAGATCAACAAAAAATTTGGACACTGGGAACAAATCAAACGTTTTGAGTTAACTCCGGATGTTTGGTCTATCGACGGAGGACAACTTACACCAACATTAAAACTAAAACGTAAAGTTATTAAAGAAATCTACAAAGATCTTTACGCTAAAATATATGGTCAAAATTAAATAAATCAAGATAATACAAACCAACGAAAACGGCTGTCCTTAAGACAGCCGTTTTTTATATAAGGAGATACTCTTTTATAAAAAGAGCTTTTTATTTCACGAAAATTTCCTTCAATTGACCGATGACGTTTCCTCCTCCTGAAATTGTGATTTCTCCAATTTTATCAGCGATTTTTTCCACGTATTCCATTTCTTTCAATTTCCACAACATTTCGTTTTCTTCCATCAGCTTTGCTGTGTTCAATAAACTTCTTGTTGCAGCAGTTTCTTCTCTTCTCATAATACTGTTGGCCTGCGCTTTTTTCTCGGCAACCAAAACCTGATTCATGATTTCTTTCATATCTCCAGGCAAGATCACGTCACGAATTCCGGCATCAGAAATTACCAAACCTAATTCATTGATTTTAGAAGTTACTTCGGCTAAAATAGCTTCGGCAATTGTATCTTTCTTAGCTAATAATTCGTCTAAAGTCAATCCGCCCACAAAAGCTCTTAAAGCCAATTGCATGGCGACATACAATTGCTTTTCAAAATCTTTATTATCTACCAAAGCTTTCATAATATCTATAACCTGGTATCTCACAAAAAAGTTGATTCTTAATCCTGCTTTATCTTTAGTCAATAATTCCTGACCTGAAATTTCTACTTGTTGCTGTCTTGCATCAACGGTTTTAACTTCGATTGTAATGGCATTATTCCAAAAATATTGGGTTCCCGCTTTTAGTTCTTTCATGAAAGTTCCGTTAACAAACAACAATGCTTTATCGTTGCTAGAAACAATGAATTTTCTAATAAACAACCTCAACTTTGCATTTTCTAATAGATTTACCGGAATTTTTTCGGTAATGTCAATTTTAGAAATGTCTGCTCTTATGAATTCATTTTTCACGATTCCTCTCCAAAAAGCATATCTTCCTGCAGTTAAAACTTCTTTAAAGTTCCCGTTTACAAATTGCAGTACAATTTCATTATCAGCAACCTCAACAACTTCTAATATAGCGGCTAACATTTCATTTTGCAATAAAATATTCAACTCAAACGGAGCCTGAAAAGAGCCATCCATATTATAAATCATCACCTTTTTGTTTCCAAAAATCCAATGTAAACCTTCTTCTAATACGTTAATTAATTTTCTGTTCCCGAAGACCAATCCTACTTGGTAAGCTTCGACTTTAATTCTTTTGATCATAATGTTTATTTTTGTTTGCTTCGCCGATTCGGCTTTCAGCCTCGGGTCAAGGTTTTCTTTGTTTCAGGTTTCAAGTTTCAAAACAGTCGAAAATCTTTGTTCTATATTCTTTATTCTATTCTCTCCAATTCTATCCTCTTGCTTCTACTCTCTTTCTAAATAAAAAAACCTCCTTGCCTCTCTCCTTAGAGAAAACGGACGAATAGTTTGTGTTTTCTTTACTCCAATTATTTTGCGATTCTATTTTGTGATAATGATTCTAAATTCTAAAAAAAGTCACTAAAACAATCAAATCGAAAAGAAAAAGAGTATTTCAAAATACATTTCTGTTCGCACTGGTTTTATCGTAAGTGTGAAACTTTGGATTCTAAAATCCTAATTTCACTGACAAAGACAAATCAGTTTTTTTTCATGGTCATCTTTTTAAGAGTGATGGTCTCTGGAAATACAGGTTTTTGAGACCCATAAGTTGACTTACCGCTCGTCCAACCACCCTTTTAGGAGTGGTGCAGGAATCGAACCTGCGTAAACTTCTATTGCTCTAACCAGACTGAGCTATCGCATTACTGCGAATGGGAGTCGAACCCATGACACATAGAGTGGCGGATAGTTTTTTGGAAAACCATCCAAAACCTCCAAACCAAGCTGCATAGAAAAACATAATTCGCTTTCGCGGAAAGTTCCCTACAATGGTGCTATACAGAAACACGCAACTGGGCTTGTTTGATATTTTTAATCGAAGCCAAAACTTTGATGTATTTCATTTTATAAAAGAACTTGTTTTTATTTCCTGAACAAATATTCAAATTACACTGCGCAATTATTCTGCGTAGAAAATTATTCAATTATAAAACAGATTAAACTTGTTCAATTTGTAAGCGTTTGATTCCGAAATCTGTTTTTCTTAATTTGCACATTCTTCCGTCTGAAATGTGGTGAAAAACAATTCCTTCAATATCATTTTCTGATAAGATTTTTTCTAAATCATCGAAATCAAGACTTACAAAATCAAGAATTTCATTTCCGTGTTTTACTAAAGTATGTTTCTCAAACTTTTCAGGATTACCTTGTACTTTTGGTCCGCATAACTCATATGTTCCGTCGGTTTTATCTTCTAAGCAGTCTAAAGCTTCGAAGAAATGTTTGTCTTCAGATTTTGAACCATCGCATTTTAACCAATGTGGGTGATGTCCCGTAATTAAATCTGCTTCCTGACACGGAATCGCATTCGCTGGAATTGTACGTCCTTTTTTCGCGTCGAATCGTTTGTATAATTCTCCATTGATAATCGCTGCCGATGTACCATCAAATTTTCTGGTTGCGATTGCTTCTCCTTTTACTACCCATGCATTTTCTGCATTAATTTTATTTACTACTCTTGCCAAGTTATTTGGGTCTTTAGCAAACAATGTGCTTATCTTTTTCATATTTATTTTTTTATAGGTACTAAGTTGCTAAGTTTTTTTTCTCTTGGCGTCTTGGCGTCTTTGCGAGAGAATTGCTCGCCAGCTCTTTTTACAATACTTTATCAATCTCTCGCAAAGTCGCAGAGTCGCAAAGTTTTTACTTTAAGTAAATCTGCTCAATCTGCGTGAAACAAAAAACTTTGCGTCTTTGTGCCTTTGTGGCTATAGTACAGGAAGAGAGACTCGAACTCTCAAAAAACTGATTCTAAGTCAGCCGCGTCTACCAATTGCGCCATTCCTGCTTTTAATTACCCTCAGGGTTCCAACCTGAAATTTGTGGAAATAGTAGGATTCGAACCTACTCAGTCAAAAGACAACGGTTTTACAGACCGACCTAACTCTCCAACTTTAGCGTATTTCCATTTGTCTGGGAAACAGGACTCGAACCTGCAACCTCCTGCATCCAAAGCAGGTAAACAGCCAATCGTTATCTTCCCAGTTTTGGGTGTTTTCGGGAATCGAACCCTGTTCTTCGGATTCACAGCCCGAGGTTTTACCAAATAAACTAAAAACACCATTTTATGTTCTGCCAGAAAAACTCAAACACTATGTTTGTTTTCTCTGCGTCTTTGCGACTTTGCGAGAAAATTGCTCGCCACTTAATCTTTAACCATACTTTGTCAATCTCTCGCAAAGTCGCAAAGACGCAAAGTTTAAATTTGATTGTGCAGAAACCTTTGTACCTTTGCGTCTTTGTACCTCTGCACCTCCCTCAGTACCTTAGTTCCTCAGAACCTCAGCATCTTAAAAAAAAAGCGGCCCATACGGGAGTCGAACCCGTTTCTCCCGAGAGACAGTCGGGAAGGTTAGCCAGTAACCCCAATGAGCCAGTTCCTTCTAGAGAACAGCGATTTCGGAAGGAATCGAACCTTCAACCTATTGATTAACAGTCAAGCGCTCTGCCAATTGAGCTACGAAATCATTTATTTTTGGACATAAAAAAAGCACCCGGTTAAAGGTGCTTCATGAGATCTAATAAGATATACCTATCCTATTGCCTGTATTCATGCACCTGTATTGTTAAACATCCAAGATAGAATCTCGGGTCTAGCAGTTGTGTGTTATATATGTTGTTATGTAAAGCCATTTTTATATGTTGTATTATATTTTGAAATCGTTGTTGTTTGAAATTCTATGTTCAAATTTTCTTCGGCAAAGATAAAGTCTAAAAAATCAATTATCCAAATCATTTTTAATTTTATTTTACTGACAACCAAGTAGTTATATTTAAATAAAATCCATAAAATACCTGTCCGCATACTTATGCAGATCCTTAATTGTATCAAATGACTGTCTCTCATTAGATTACTTTTCAAGATTATATTTCGCTATTTAGTTTATTCATTAAACATTTGGTCAATTATTTTTTTAATTATTTTTAGTTATGGTTTATTTTTTATCATTTTTCTTGTCATGTTGAACGAGGTCGAAAAATTTTCTTGTCATATTTAACAAAGTCGAAGTACGTCTAAAACAAAAAAAGCGCCCCAATTAGGACGCTTTTATATATTTATGTTGAGTTTTAAACTACAGTTTACACTTCAATTCTATAAAATACATACCACATCCTGAACTTTTAGCCGGAAGAAATCCCGCTAAACGATCGCTATATTGTCTTACTGACAGATTGATATTTATGTTTTTTATTTTCATTTCGAGGGCAAATGTAATTGTTTTGTATAAATATCTTATCAATTTATATTTAAAAATGTAAATTCCAGTATTTCATTGTCTCATAAAATACCATTGCAATTATTTTTTTAATATTTTTAGAACTTAAAAACAAACTATGAAAGAATATATCGATACCATAAACTGGCAGGAAGTTTGGGAATTTTCAAAACATATTATATTGCCAAATCTTGGTTGGTTTATATTCTGGACTATTTTATTTATTCTTTTAGGACTAATAATTAGTATTGTTCTAAATGTGTATTTGTATAGAAAAAACTTCTTTACAAGAGATAGAACATACTATAACTGGATTGCTAAACTCTGGATTCCGTATATTATAATAGTTTGTATTTATTTCTTCGGAATGTTGGGTTTATTTTATGGCGGACATTCTATTTTATCGAAAGAAAACAAAAGCATTACAGCCAATATTTACACTAAAACAGTTGGATCTACATTTTCATCAGAAAAAGATAAAAAAGCTTTTTTACAAACGCTTCAACAATTATCAAATTCATCTGAAGATGTTAGTAAATCTTTGACGAAAACATTGGGTTTATATATCGAAAAGAATAATACCGGACTGAGCTCTGTCGATAATTTTAAAAATTCATCGAGTACTTATTTGCTCAAAAAATATGAATCTGAGGTTTATGCCGCTACGATGTATGGTTTTATGAAAGTGATTGATGATAAAGCCGATATCGCTTCTTTCAAGAAAATAAAATATACTGAACTAAAATCACTTTTAACGAAACTTGACAAAATCGAACCTAAAAGAATTGAAGAATCGATTCAGTTAGAAATGGGACATAAATTGCAAGCCATTTTAGATTATATCTATAAAGGAATAATGAAACACGAATTGCTTTTTTTCGTCCTTTTTCTGATTATTCCTTTTATTGAATATTTTATTTATTGGAAGTTTTTGAAGAAGAAAGTTGTTCCGGTTGTGAATGAAACTTCTGCGAATCAAAAAAATAATGAAGTTTATAGTAAAAAAGATACTATTATTTAGCCTTAATTACTTTAATACATTTTTTTGACGAAAAAGAAAAGATTGAATAAATTGTTGAAAGAGAAGTAGTATTCGTAATAATAGAATTTCTTAATAAAAAAATACGCAAATCACTTTGCGTATTTTTTGGTTTTTATTGGTATAACTCTCTCTGATTTTGATTAAAATTTGAATTACTTTTTTCTTCATCTGATTTCCAGAAGAATCGATATTTCATCATTATTTTAGATTGAAACGAATAAATTATTTGTCATTTCGGGTCAAATAATTCTCTTCTTTTTTACTTTTTAAAAATATATCAAACTTAGAATTAAATTCTGTTACTATAGCTATTTCTTCTTTGTCTAATATGATATCGTAAATTCCAAAATCAACATCTTTGATAGAAAATCCGATATCATCATGTTGGAATGAATTACTTTTTTCGATTAATTTTTTCTTAATATTTGCAATGCTATCAGTGAAATCACGTGTAGTTTGTTTTTTAATTTCATTAATAATTAAAGGCTTAAAGAGTGTCGCTATTGTGGGATAAAATTTATTATCAACTGTCATGCTAAAATCCAGATCCTGAAGTTCGAATTTCTTATTATTTGTCATAACTGGTTTTCCCGTTAAATAAACCCATCCTGAAACCGGTAACAAATTGCCTGGCAGTTTAGCTTTTAATTTCACTCCTACAACAACTTCGTCTGCATTTGGATAAAAAGTCATTTCAATTAACTTCACTTTGGCTTTCTTTTTAAGAACAATATCAGGTTTTAAAACCACGTCCTTTTCTTTTAAATATTGATTTGCAGTATACTCGATATCATCATATTTAATAAGCAATGGAAGAAAGGCTTTAACTTCACTTGCTGTTTGAGTCTGTTCTTCTAATAAAGGAAGTGAACTAGTTGTGTTAACAATGTTATCATTAAAACTAACATTTCCTTTTATTCCAACATATAAAGCCAAAGTATCTTTATAAACTTTTAGACCTGACAATGCTACTTTTGAAGGATTAATATTCAATTGATATTGCTTGCCATTTGCCAGTGCCGGTAAACTAACTCCATAATATTTCCATTTATCTTTAACAACATCTCTGATCATATCACATTTAACTTGCTGATTTATAAGATTGCTTACATCTTTTTCAATTTCTTTTAAATGTTTATCTGTCATTCCAGTGAGGGAGATATATACATTATCCATAATCTCAATCTGTGGATTTGATATCCAGGAATGTGTTACATTTACTCCTATGTTGGGACACCA
Organism: Flavobacterium sp. LC2016-13; assembly: GCF_009707955.1. Taxonomy (GTDB): domain Bacteria; phylum Bacteroidota; class Bacteroidia; order Flavobacteriales; family Flavobacteriaceae; genus Flavobacterium. The sequence goes on from NZ_WMDQ01000008.1 coordinate 309,641, forward strand.
ATCTGGTGTAATGGAAAAACTTGTATTAACGAAAAATTGAATTTCTCCATCAAAATTCTTTTTATTTAAAGTTGTAGGTCCTGCCAAAACTCCTTTTAAACCTACACTTCCATTGAATGAAATAGGAACAGATATTCGTAAGGTATTATCATCAACATAAGATAACGTGATTTTTTCTTTCAGCTTCAAATCAATATCATATTTATAACCTACAGCCACTGCCGGACCTTTTGTTTCTATCCACTCGTTTGGATGATACAAAGGGTTATTTGTCTCTATCCATTCATTTGGATTATACAGTGGATCTTTGGTTTTAAACCATTCATTTGGGTGGTATAAAGGATTTTTTGTTTTCCATCCAAAAGGTCCTTTAAGCCATTTTTTTGGATTATATAATGGATCTTTTGTTTTAATCCATTCATTTGGATGATATAAAGGATCTCTAGTTTTTATCAACTTATTTGGATCATAGAACGGATCTTTGGTTTTTATCCAGGATCTATATTCAAATGTACCTTCATCAGAATTGCTGTATCCGTTTTTTAATGCATCATTTAATTTGCTTTCCAAACTGGATAAATCAACCTTTAAAGCAAGAGCAAAACTACTCTCATAAGGAGGTAATTCTACATTTTCAGATAAACGCTCAGGTTTTTTTGTTATCTCGTCATAACTTTTGCAACTTGTAAATACAATTGCAACTACAAGTATTGGATAAAGAATAAATGTTGTTTTCATAAAAAGTGGTTTTAATGATTAGAAATTGGTAAAGATTATTTCCTCGTACTTAATTTTCTTCGATTCCTTTATCCAGACTTATTTTCTTTACTTTAGATAAATTGTAAGTAATTCCGAAAAAATTACCAAATTTGAATTGACTCTGTGTCGGTATATTTCCGGAATCCCCCAAATTATAAGAACCGCCAACTTGATATCCATCTGCAATTCTATCTACTTTTCCCATAGAAATACCTGCCGAAAAAATAATACGTTCCTGCTTTCCTAATATAACTCCGCCACCTAAAAGCACTTGCAGTTTCTCATTTTGAGTTATTACTGCACCAAAATTTAGTATTGGAACAATCCAGGAATTCATTCGGATATAAGTATTAATTGTCGAACCAAATGCCATATCATAATCTCCACTATTTTTTAGCATGATGATTTTATTCCCTGCAGTTGCCGGATCGTCTCTTTTATCATACTCTTCATCATAAAGGGAAGTAAAAAATATTCCGGCACTAACGTCTATTTTTAAGCCGCCTTTGATCCAGATATTATAAGGTGTTGATGCGAAATCAAGATCTTCGTCTTTCGTCTCTTTATCAAATCTGCGTAGTTTAAATTCTATAACATCAATGTTTTTACCTTGTACATCAATTGGTAAATTATAAACTTCTAAATCGATTGTATATAATAAATGGACAATTGCTTGAATGCTTTGGGTAGCTTTTTCTTTTGTTGCAAGTAAATGTTCTTTTGTGTTAAAGTAAGCGTCATCTGTTTGTCGATCTTCTAAATTTATTAATAATTCAAAAGCTTTAGCCAGGTGTTTTTCTGCCGTATTACGCAATTCATGCCTTTTAATATAATCAGCTTCTACAAAGGTGTTTTTTTGCTTCAAGATTGTATAAAAGTTGTCAACATCTCCATTTAAACGATCTAAACTATGGTCTAAGTTTTGATTCTCTAATAAAATCTTATTAATTGTAATTGGCTCAGAATCAAAACTCTTTGTACTAATAGCAGCAACGGTAGCAGCGCTATCAGATGATTTTTGCACCTCAGCTTTCTCATTAAAAAAGGAAATGTTCTTGGTATCTATTTTATAAGTATACTTAAAAGGGTTACCATTTATTAATTTAATGGCAATCATTTCGCTACATTTTGCAGAAAGCCATTTACTATCGTATAAAGGCGTGCATGTTGCATCTTCGCAAATCTTAATACTATTTTTATGAGGCGCACTTAAATCGACTTCAATAATTTTAGTGTGCAATCTGGTATTTTGACCATAGCCAATAAATCCAAAAAATAAATAAAGAATAATTAATCTTGTTTTCATGATTTCTATGTTTTTAGTTATGTTCCAAATGTATTTACAGAACATCATATCAATCAATTACCCGTTCGGGTGATATTTTATTTTTTGCATTTCTCCTGTTTTTTTTTGTAAGTTTATTCTATATTTAACATTTGTCTTTCCGGGTTAAATTTCAAATATCACCCAAACGGGTAATTGCGATCAATGGGCTTATTGCTCAACTTTGTAAAAGAAAATGTAACACCATGAAAATAAGAGTTGCTATAGTAGAGGATGATAAAAATTACAATCAGGCGTTGAAAAACATCATCGACTTTCAGAAAGATATGGAATGTGTGGCTCAATTTTTTAATGGAAAAAATGCTTTGCAAAAATTGGAAGCTATAGAACCAGACGTGGTTTTAATGGACATTCAACTGCAGGATTTATCGGGAATTGATATTGTTTTTAAACTAACAGAATTGATGCCCGGCACTACTTTCGTAATGTGCACGAGTTTTGAAAATGACGAAAAAATCTTTTCAGCCTTGCGTGCAGGTGCGAGTGGTTATCTTGTAAAAGGAGATCCTTTGGATAAAATTATCCAGGCAATTTTGGAAGCCCATAAAGGAGGCGCTCCCATGAGTTTTGCGATTGCAAAGCGTGTTTTACAACATTTTCAGGAAACAAAAGTACAGGTACAAAGTTTAGCATTACTTACCGTAACCGAAAAAGAAGTTCTTGAATTGCTGGCACAAGGACTACTCTACAAAGAAATTGCTGACAAGAAAAATGTCACAATTGATACCATCAAAAAACACATTGGTAATATTTATAGAAAATTACAGGTAAGTAATAAAATTGAAGCAATTAATAAATTTAACAACAAAAACTAAGAAATCATGGAATTAGAAAATTTACAACAAGAAAAAATTGATGGAATTCTTTTTAAAAAAAGGATTGAGGAAGAAGTAGAACGCCATTTTACAAAAAGATATAAAGACCTTGACATTAAAGGCTTAACAAAAAGCTTCTCTATTAATTTAAAATCCTTTAAAGACATAATTTCAAACAAAAACAAAAAAAACTGTAAGTTTTATTACATAGAAAAAAATGATACTTTAAGTTTAGGTTTATCTCTTTCAGATAATGATAAATGTGAAATTATATTTGATGAGACTGATGTTAATAATGTTAATAATGATGTCTTATATACTTTAAATGGTAAAGATTTCAAAGAAGAAGATATTAGAAATTTTGTAAGTGATTTTGACAAAGGTTTAGGAGCAAAATTATATAATTCCACTAAATCAAAAGACACATTGATTTTTTATACTTTAGATGAAATTAATATATACATACAAGAAATGGAGAAATTATACCCTACTATTTTCGAGTTAAAATTTATTATGATTCAATATAGTTCTACTAATCCACAGAATGACGTATTAGCTGATTTTATAGACCGAAATAATAGAATTGCATTTAGTGTTCATACGCTTTATAATAAAAATAATAACTTATATGATGAAAGTATTGGTTATGACCTAGGCAACCTAAGACCATAATGATATATGTTTATGAAATAATATTACTTATAGCACTATTAAAATCAATAGTTTTGGTTAGGAAGTTTAGTCTTTCTAGCCAAAACTATTTATTTGTTTATCTTCTTGTTACTTTTCTTGTAGAATTATTTTCATGGATAATTCTTTTAATAGATAAAGATTCTAAATTCAGTTTTCAATACATTATTTATTGTATGTTTTGCATACTATTTTTCTGGTTTTATTACTCGAGGCAATTCCATAAAAAACTAAAAAAGAAAGTCAATTTATTATCTGTTGTTCTTATCATCTATGTTTTAGCATTTCCCAACTTTTTGGGCGAAAACTTAGATTCAAAATTAGTTATTGCCTTACCTATCTTTTATATTTTATATACGATGTTGTGGTTTTATCAAAAAATAGCTTTTCCATCAAAAGATAAAATTACAGATGATCCTAATTTCTGGATTTCAACAGCTTTACTTCTTTGGAGCTGCTTTTTTATTTTTAGGGTAATTCCGAGGTATTTTTTTGATACTACAGATAAAGACTTTTTAATTTTATTGAGAGAATTGGTATATATCGTAAATAGCATAATGTATATTTTATTTTTTTACGCGCTTTTGAAATACGAAACAATTGCAAAAAATCTAAATAAATGAGCCAGCTTCCACAAGAAATAAAACTCACTTATATCATTGCCATCATTGTAATGTTGATTTTTGTGTGTTTCATTATTATGGTTGTATTTATTTACAATAAAAAACAATTAATTCAGCAGCAAGAAGATCAAATACGAGAAAGCGAATTCAAAAATCAATTGCTGCAGAAAGAATTAGAGCGTCAAAAAGCAATTCAGTTAGAAAGAGAACGTATTTCACAAGATATGCATGATGATTTGGGCGCGGGAATTTCGGCTATAAAACTTCAGGCTGAGTTTTTAAAATATAAAATGCCTAAAGAAAGTTATTCTGAAGATCTTGAAGCGATTATCTCTACTTCTGAAGATATGAATTTAGCCATGCGAGAAATTCTTTGGAGTCTGAATTCACAAAATGATACTATTAGCAATTTCATAGAATATACTAGTTTGTATGTTAAACGTTTTTTAGATAAAACCAACATTGATTCAAAATTCGATTCAGGCATTCTTGAAAAAGAAACCAATTTATCTGTAAAAGCAAGACGCAATCTTTTTTTAGTGGTAAAAGAAGCCGTTCATAATGTATATAAACACAGTCAGGCAAATAACATTGATATTCGATTTGAGCAAACCGAATCTTATTTTAAAATTGTCGTAATTGATGATGGAATTGGGCTAGCAGATACGATTCAGAAAGGAAATGGTTTAACGAACATGTCTCTTCGAATGGAAGCTATAAACGGAATTTTTAAGATTGTTCCTTTGCAAAAAGGTACATTTTTGTTGTTTTTATATTCATTAGAAGATTAATTTAAAATTAAAATAACTTTTTAATTTAAGTAAGAAAAAGATTATTTTTATACTGTAAAAAAAACAACAAAATTGTATTTTATCAAATCAATCTTGTATTTTACGGACAGTTATTTTTGTCAAAAATTTTAAATACCTTTGAATTATGAGCACAGCAACTAAACCCAAACATATTGGCCGAAATATCAGCCGAATTAGAGAACTTCGCGGTATGAAACAAGAAGCACTTGCGCAGGCAATTGGTACAAACCAACAAGCAATTTCAGGAATTGAAGGCAGCGAAGAAGTTGATTCTAAAAAACTTGTAGAAATTGCAAAAGCACTTGGTGTTACGGTTGAAGCTATTGAAAACTTTTCAGAAGAATCTGTTTTTAATTATTTCAATAACTTTTACGATAATAGTGCCAGCAACGGTCAGATAAATGGCCCTAATAATAATTGTACTTTCAATCCTCTTGATAAAGTTGTTGAGCTTTATGAACGTTTGGTTCAGGCTGAAAAAGATAAAGTTGAATATTTAGAAAAATTGATGAAAGGGAAATAAGGATTTTCTTTTTCTTTTATATAATTGAAAGCGCAAATTTTGAAAATTTGCGCTTTTTTTTGTTTTAAATGCAACTATAAAGTTGGAAAACTTTGTAGAATATCGTATTTTTTTTATGTCTTATTCTGTTAGTGAAATGACTTTTTGTGGTTAATAAACAAAATATTTAAAGGTTGCTTTACTAAACAAGTTTACCAGCCAAAAAATAATTAAATAAAAAATCACCATGTCAACATTCTCAGAACAAGTTCATATTACTATTGACGAATTTACACAAACCGTTGTGTACTACGATTTAGAGT
>NZ_WMDQ01000009.1 GCF_009707955.1 Flavobacterium sp. LC2016-13
TTAAGCCCGCCTGCGCAGATGGTACTGCAGTTATGTGGGAGAGTATGTCGTCGCCTTTCTTTTGAAAACACCCTATTCTTATGAATAGGGTGTTTTTTGTTTTATAAAAGTTTTTTATTTTCCCTCAAATTAAACCGCTTGGTGGTTTTTGCATTCTTTTAAACCCTCAATCAGATCTTTTAATCCTTCTTTTTGCAATCGCTTGAGTTGGGATCACTACTAAACAATAATTGCTTTTTACTTCTGTTAAATTAAAGTCAATTTTAAGTTTTAAACTATAGGGTGTTAGCCTTTTTGGATGTGAATCTGTATTTTTGTATTAAATATAATTTAAGTATGAAAAAAAGTATTGTATTGTTGACATTATTTGTTATCTCAAATTTAAGTGCTCAACAGCGCCCTAAGTTGGTTGTAGGTATTGTGGTTGATCAGATGAAAATGGAATATTTATATCGGTTTTCAGATGATTTTTCTCCAAATGGATTCAAGAGATTAATGGATAATGGATATACTTTTCAAAATATGCATTATAACTATATGCCTACATATACAGCTCCAGGTCACGCATCAATTTATACAGGTACTACGCCTGCTACTCATGGAATTGTGGGAAATGAGTGGTTTAGTAGAACACTTGGTAAAGATGTATATTGCACAGATGATGCTTCAGTAAAAACTGTCGGTGATGGAACTGTTGAAGAAGGAGCAATGTCACCAAAAAATCTTCAAAGTACTACTATTACGGATGAAGTGAGAATGGCTACTAATTTTCAAGGAAAAGTTATTGGTATGAGCCTTAAAGATCGTGGTGCGATTTTACCTGCGGGCCATTTTGCTAACTGGGCCTTTTGGTATAGCAAAACCGGTTCTTTTATTTCTAGTACATTTTATGGTGATAAATTACCGGAATGGGTTTCTCAGTTCAACTCAGAGAAACATTACATGACATATATAAACAAAGGTTGGGATTTATATAAACCGGCCGGGACATACAATGAAAGTTTACCAGACAATAATCCATATGAAGGAAAATTATATGGAAGCACAGCTCCTGTTTTTCCGTATGATCTAAAAACAATGTATGAGAAGAATGATGCGGGAATTATAAGAGCTACACCTTATGGAAATGATTTATTAGCTGAATTTGCAAAAAAAGCTATTGAAAAAGAAGAATTAGGTAAAGATAATATAACGGACTTTTTAACGGTAAGTTTCTCGTCTACAGATTATGTCGGACATTTACTTGGACCACGTTCTATGGAACTTCAGGATACATATTTAAGATTAGATCAAACAATTGCTGACTTTTTGGCTTATCTTGATAAAACAGTTGGTAAAGATAATTACTTACTTTTTTTAACTGCAGATCATGCTGGTGCTGAAAATGTAATTTACCTGAAAGATCATAAGTACAATGTTGATAATTATCCTTCAAAAGATGTTAAACAAAGTTTGCAAGATTTCTCAACTAAAACATTTGGAGTCGATTTGATCTTAAATTATTCAAATTTCAATATTTTCTTTAATAAACAAATTATAAAAGACAAAGGTTTAGAACTTGTAAAAGTAAAAGAAGCATTTAAGGAATTCTTGATTGCGCAACCACAGGTGAAAAGAGTGTACACAGAAGAAGAAATTTTAGCTAATTCAGGAAATGATTATTATCTAAACTTTGTAGCAAAAGGATATGATGTGACTCAGGATGGTGATATGGTTATAGTAGACAAGCCGGGAGATATAGAATATGCAACTACCGGTACATCTCACGGAACACCATATAGCTATGATACTCATGTGCCAGCTATCTTTTACGGATGGCATATTAAAAAAGGAGAATCTTATGATAAAAAAGCTATAACAGAAATTGCTCCAACAATAGCTCAAAAAATAAAAGTTACATTCCCAAATGGAACTGAAGCAAAAGTACTGCAAGAAGTTTTAGATGAAAAAAAATAGTTTTATCTATTTCTTATAAAGTAAAAAACCTGTCATAGTATTATGACAGGTTTTTTTATACCCATAAAAAAGGCCTTTCAATTAAGAAAAGCCTTTAAAATTAGTGATTTAGTAAGCACTTATTTTAATGTTAGCACTATGCGTTTGCTAACACTAATTCTTCGTTAAAAGGAAGATTCCAAGCTTCAGCAACTCCTTTGTAAAGGATTTTTCCGTTAGCAATGTTTAATCCTTTTCTCAATTCTTCATTTTCATTACAAGCTTTTTCCCATCCTTTGTTTGCCAATTGTACTGCATAAGGTAATGTAGCATTTGTTAAAGCTAAAGTAGATGTATAAGGAACAGCTCCTGGCATATTAGCTACACAGTAGTGAACGATATCATCGATAATAAAAGTTGGGTTTTCGTGAGTTGTTGGAGTACAAGTTTCAATACAACCACCTTGATCAACTGCAACGTCAACTACAACAGTTCCCGGACGCATTAATTTAAGCATATCACGAGTAATTAAGTGAGGCGCTTTTGCTCCTGGAATTAAAACTGCTCCAACAATTAAGTCTGCATCTTTAATTGCTCTTGTGATATTATAATGATTAGACATTTCTGTGTTAACATTTGCAGGCATAATATCATCTAAATGACGTAAACGTGGCAAACTTAAATCCATAATAGTAACCTGAGCTCCTAAACCAGCAGCCATTTTTGCAGCTTGAGTTCCTACGATACCTCCACCTAAAACTAATACTTTTGCTGGTGGCACACCTGGAACACCGCCTAAAAGAATTCCTCTTCCTTTTAATGGTTTCTCAAGATATTTAGCCCCTTGTTGAATAGCCATACGACCAGCAACTTCAGACATTGGAACTAATAAAGGTAAACTACGATCTGTTTTTTCAACAGTTTCATAAGCTAAACATACTGCACCTTTTTCAAGCATTGCATGTGTTAAAGGCTCAGATGAAGCAAAGTGAAAGTATGTAAATAACAATTGATCTTTTTTGATCAATGGATATTCAGAAGCAATTGGCTCTTTTACTTTAATAATCATTTCAGCGATAGCATATACTTCTTCAATAGTTGCTAAAACTATTGCACCGGCATTTGTATATTCTTCGTCACTAAATCCGCTTCCTAAACCAGCAGTTGCTTGAACATATACTGTATGTCCGTTATTTTTCATTTCTGAAACACCAGCTGGAGTTAAAGCTACACGATTTTCGTTATTTTTTATTTCTTTTGGAACACCTATTATCATTTGATATATTTTTTTGTTTTTTACTTAATTGTTTTTACAAATTTAGAGATAGAGAATATATTATGGATTAATGATATATAAATAAGAAAATATTATTTTATTTAGTATTTTTACAGAAATTTTTTCTTTTTGTAAGTGTTTTTATTTCCTCAAAAAGAAAAAATGACTGAATTGCAAGTATTAATTATATCGTTTTCGTTATGGCTTTAGATGAAATTGACAAAAAAATCCTACGTCTTTTACAGGTGGATGCTCATTATACTTTAAAAGACATTGCAAATAAAATAAATTTATCATTAACACCTGTTCATGACAGAGTTAAACGTCTTGAAAAAGAGGGGGTTATCGAGAAATATGTTTCAATTTTAAATAAGAAAAAGTTGGGTAATAATCTAACCGTTTATTGTCAGGTTACGCTCACGAAACAAACGTATGACACTTCTGAAGGATTTAATCAATCGATTTTGAATTTACCCGAAGTTGTAGAATGCAATTATGTATCAGGAAATTTTGATTACATGCTTAAAATTATCATTCCCGATATGGAAAGCTATCATCATTTTCATCAAAAAAAATTATCAGTTTTACCCGAAGTTTCTCTAATAAATACTGTTTTTGTAATTTCAGAAGTAAAAAGTACAACCGTTTTACCTATCTAAAGTAAAACAGAAAACCACCAAGAAAACTACTTGATGGTTTTAAGAATTATGGTTTTGGTATATATTAATAATACGTAAATCGTCTTACTTTGGCAATGTATTTCGCTAAACGAATAACCTGATGACTATAACCAAATTCGTTATCATACCAGATATAAAGAACAATGCTTTTTCCATCTTTTGAGACTATTGTTGCATTACTGTCATAAATTGAAGGTGCAGATGTTCCAACAATGTCAGATGAAACCAATTCATTATTCAATGAATATTTAATTTGCTCTACCAATTCACCTTCAAGAGCATACTTTTTCATTATTTTATTAATTGCCAAAATCGAAGTAGCTTTTTTAACCTCTAAATTCAAAACAACTAAAGAACCGTTTGGAACAGGAACTCTGATCGCATTCGAAGTTAATTTTCCTTCAAGAGAAGGTATTGCTTTTGCAACAGCACTTCCTGCGCCAGTTTCAGTAATAACCATGTTTAATGCAGCAGCTCTTCCACGACGATATTTTTTATGCATATTATCTACTAGATTCTGATCATTGGTATAAGCATGAATCGTTTCTAAATGTCCTTTTGTAACTCCCAATGTATCCTCAATAACTTTTAAAATTGGCGTTATCGCATTTGTGGTGCAAGATGCTGCAGAAAAAATATTTATTTCGTCAGGATTATATTCATTATGATTCACTCCATGAACAATGTTTGGAACACCTTTTCCTGGTGCAGTCAATAAAACTTTGCTGACTCCCTTTGACGTTAAATGTCTTTTTAAAGCTTCTTCAGTTGTAAAAGCTCCGGTATTATCTATAACTAATGCATCATTAATTCCATGTTCTGTATAATCAATCTCTTCAGGGGTATTTGCGCTGATGATGTGAACTGTAGTTCCGTTGATTATTAAAGCATTATTTTTTGGATCAGCAATTACGGAACCCTGAAAATCTCCGTGGATAGAATCATATCTTAATAAAGAAGCTCTTTTCTCTAAAATCGATGCATCATTTTTGTCACGGGTCACAATCGCTCTCAAACGCAATTGATTTCCTTTTCCTGTTTTAGACATCAATTCTCGGGCTAATAATCTGCCAATTCTTCCGAAACCGTATAAAACAACATCTTTTGGTTGAATTTCTTCTGATGATTTAGCTTTTTTCAATTTGTCAAGTACAAAATATCTTGCGTCAGGATATTTTTCTTCTTCCAGACAATATTCATAAGTCAGTTTTCCAAGATCTAGTTTTGCAGGCGGAAGATCTAGAGTGAGGATAACTTTTGCAATTTCAACAGAATCAAAAATAGTGATTGGTTTACCAACAAATTCACCAGCATATTGGTGTAAATTGATAATGTCACTAACATTTTTGTCTAATAATTGATTCTTGAATAAAACCATTTCTATGGATTTATCATACCATAAATCGCTTATGACTTTTATTAATTCGACACCAGCTCTTCTTCGGTCGACTTGTAATGATACCTCTTTTTGGTACAAAGATTTTTTACTCATAATTGATTAAATTGAAAAAAATAAAAAGCACAATATTTTAAAATTTTGCGCAAAAGTATCTATTTCAATCGATTTCGTAAACTATTTTAGCATTTATTTTTAGAAATAAAAAAGCCATCTTATTTTTTAAGATGGCTTTTTTTATATTTTCAGTGGCAGTCTCAGTCTTCAGTTTTTGTGACTGAAAACTGTGACTGAAAACTGTGACTGTAAATGGTGACTAAATAATAATTCTAAAAATTTCACCATTCTTATTTATCATTTCGATACGAACACTTTGCCCTTCGTCTTTTTTATTTAATAATTTCGAAACTGTTTCTACATTCGTTGCTTTAACATTATCGATGCTTAAAATAATACTGCCTTGAAGTTCATTTTGATATTGCATCAAATTTTCGTTGGTTATGTTTTTAATTTTAACGCCATAATCAATACGGAATTTCTTTTTGTCAGTGGCATCAATATTTTCCAGTTCTATTCCTTTAAATTCAGTACTATAAAATTCATTTTTACTTAAAGTAACCGGAACAACTTTTGTTTTTCCATCTTGCATATAAGTCACTTTCACAACATCATTTGGTCGTTTAGTATTAATGTATCCGGAAAGATCAGCATAAGTTGCAATATTTTGGTCATCAAGTTTTATGATAATATCTCCTTTTGCAAGTCCTGCTTTTTCGGCTCCTGAATTTTTAGAAACTTTACTAATATAAAAACCTTGGGTTTGTGAAATTCCTAATTCTTTTGAAGCGTTACTATTCAATTCGCCACCTTCAACGCCAAGAATTCCTCTCTGAACATTACCAAATTCCATAATGTCTTCAATAATTTTTCGGGCTATGTTAGACGGAACAGCAAATGAATATCCAACATAAGAACCTGTCATTGATGAAATCATCGTATTAATACCAATTAATTCTCCGCGTGTGTTAACCAATGCACCGCCACTATTTCCAGGGTTTACGGCCGCATCAGTCTGAATAAAGGATTGAATTCCGTTTGTGTCTAAATTTCTGGCTTTCGCCGAAACAATACCAGCTGTTACAGTTGATGTTAAGTTATAAGGATTTCCAACAGCTAAAACCCATTCTCCAATTTTTACAGAATCTGAATTCGCAAAAGCAGTGTAAGGAAGTTTCTCGTCAGCATTAATTTTCAATAACGCGATATCCATTTTAGAATCCGTACCAATAAGTTTTGCCGTGTAAGATTTTTTATTGTTCAGTGTAATTTCAATTTCCGAAGCATCTTTTATTACGTGATTGTTCGTTACGATATATCCGTCTTCAGAAATAATAACACCAGAACCAGTTCCAACTTGTTCCTGTTGCTGTTGACCACCATAACCGTAGAAAAATTCCATCATCGGATTACTAACAGTTCGTCGCGAAACATTTTTCACGTGTACAACAGTGTGAATTGTTTTATCTGCAGCTTCAGTAAAATCTACAGCTTCGGCAGGTAAACCAACCGTTTTTCCAAATGAATTGGGGGCAAGAGTCACAACTGAATTTCCTCTTCCAAAAAAAGAATTGTTGCTGTCAAATAATAACTTGTAAGCACCAAGGGTAGTGGCACCACTTAATAATGACACTAAAAATAAGGTTGAAAATCTTTTCATAATTAGGATTTATGTTTAAGTTATTTAACGTAAAATTACTGGAAAAAATTATCTGGAAAAATGCTTTAACGCTCTTTAACAATGATTAACATTTCATTAATTAATAGTTCGTACTTTTGTACTTATTAATAGAATAAAAATGCAAATAGAATTTTATAAATATCAAGGTACAGGGAACGATTTTGTAATGATTGATAATCGTTCTGATTTTTTTCCTAAAAACAACATAAAGCTTATAGAACGCTTATGTGACAGACGTTTTGGCATTGGTGCAGACGGATTAATTTTGTTAGAAAATGATACTGAAACCGATTTTAAAATGGTTTATTACAATTCTGACGGAAACCAAAGTTCGATGTGCGGAAATGGCGGCCGTTGTCTTGTAGCATTCGCGAATCAATTAGGTGTTGTCGAAAATAGTGCCACTTTTATTGCTACAGATGGTTTACATCATGCATCAGTAGGTGATGACGCTATTATTTCATTGCAAATGATTGATGTTGATGAAGTACAAAAAAAAGATTCTTATACTTTTTTAAATACAGGTTCTCCACATCATGTTCAAATTGTTGATGATTTGGAACATTATAATGTAAAAGAAAACGGCGCAGCAATTCGTTACGGTGAATTATACGGAGAAAAAGGAAGTAACGTCAATTTTGTAAAAAAAGTTGATGACAGTACTTTTTCACTTCGCACTTACGAAAGAGGCGTTGAAGACGAAACTCTTGCTTGCGGAACCGGAGCTACTGCAGTTGCGATTGCAATGAATGCAACAGGACAAACTGATAAAACTTCAATTAATTTGAATGTTGAAGGAGGAAAATTAGTAGTTTCTTTTGATAAAATCGGAGATCATTTTACCAACGTTTTCTTAACCGGACCAGCAAAATTTGTCTTCAAAGGAACAATAGAAATCTAATTAATAATGTCAGTCTGAGCGAAGTCGAAGACAAAATCTAAAATTGAAAATGATAACACTCAAAGGTGATTCTATTTATTTGCGTGCACTCGAACCGAATGATTTAGAGTTTGTGTATGCGATGGAAAATGATCAAAGCATTTGGGAAGTTAGTAATACACAAACTCCATATAGCCGTTTTCTGGTTCGTCAGTATTTAGAAAATGCACAACAGGATATTTACGAGGCAAAACAATTGCGCTTGGCAATTTGTCAGGATGAAGATTTTCCTGCTATCGGATTAATCGATTTATTTGAATTTGATCCGAAAAATAACAGGGCTGGAATTGGAATTGTAATTCAAGATAAAGAAAATAGAAGCCAAAATATTGGTTCAGAGGCATTAGAACTATTAATAAAATATTCTTTTCACAATTTAAACCTGCATCAATTGTATGCAAATATTAATGTAGGAAATGTAGCTAGTATAGCTCTTTTTACTAAATTTGGCTTTGAGAAAATAGGAATTAAAAAAGATTGGATTTTGCTAAATGGCCACTATCAAGACGAAGCAATTTTTCAGTTGATTAACAAACAAATTTAAATTTTTAGCTTTGAGTATAAAAAAAATTATCACATTAACTGCCGTTGCCGTAATCTCAGTTTTAATGATTTATGGTTTTATTTTAATTAGCAGAATTTTTAGTGCTAATACTAAATTCGACGAAAAAGAAGTTTACGTATACGTTCCAACCGGAGCTAATTATACAGATGTAAAGAAGATATTAGAACCTTATATTAAAAATTTCGATAATTTTGAAATGGTAGCCAATAAAAGAAGCTACCCTGAGAATGTAAAATCGGGTCGTTTTTTACTTAAAAAAGACATGAACAATATCGATTTGGTTCGCGCAATGCGTTCTAATGTTCCCGTAAAATTAGCTTTTAATAATCAGGAACGCTTAGAGAACTTTGCAGGAAGAGTTGGTTCAGAAATCGAAGCTGATAGTTTGTCATTAATGAAAGCCATTAAAGATTCTGCTTTTTTAAAAGAAAATGGTTTTAATGAAGAGAATGTTTTTGCCATGTTTATTCCTAACACTTATGAAATTTACTGGAATACTTCTGCAGAGAAATTCCGTGATAAAATGATTAAGGAATACCATAATTTCTGGACAGAAGAAAGAATTAAAAAAGCTAAAGATCAAGGTTTAACACCAGTTCAGGCTGTAATTCTGGCTTCTATAGTTCATAAAGAATCCGTTAAAAAAGACGAAAGACCTCGTATTGCAGGTGTTTATTTAAATAGATTACGTTTAGCAATGCCTTTGCAGGCTGATCCAACAGTAATTTATGCATTAAAATTAAAAGCAAATGATTTTGACCAGGTTATCAAAAGAGTTTTTTATAATGATTTGATAATGAAATCTCCATATAACACTTACGTGAATGTTGGACTTCCTCCTGGACCAATTGCAATGCCTGACATTACAGCCCTTGAAGCGGTTTTAAATCCTGAAAAAAACGACTATATTTATTTTTGTGCAAGTATAGACCGTTTCGGATATCATGAATTCGCTTCAACTTACGAACAACATCAAATTAATGCAAAAAAATATTCAGACTGGATTGCTAGTCAAGGAGTAACAAGATAGTTTTGAGTTTTAAATTTTCCCTTTATTTATCGATTTTATGTTTTTTGAGTTTTCAATGTATTGATGCACAAAGTAAAATCGAGTCCTTTTTAACGCCTTCTGATACTTTAAATTTAAAGAGACAAAACACAGTTATAATAACCGAAGTTGCTTTAGCTTCGGTTACTTTAGTTGGTTTGAATCAGATTTGGTATGCCGATTATCCAAAATCCAAATTTCATTTTATAAATGATAATGCTGAATGGCTTCAGATGGATAAAATCGGGCACATGTATTCTGCGTACCATTTAGGAAGATTTGGTGCAGAAATGATGAGTTGGAGCGGTGCCGATTCTAAAAAACAATTGATATATGGCGCTGGTTTAGGTTTTGCTTTTTTAACCGCTGTCGAAGTTTTAGATGGATATTCATCAGAATGGGGAGCTTCTTCAGGCGATATTATTGCAAATGCAACCGGAACTGCTTTGTATGTTTCTCAGGAATTACTTTGGAAAGAACAGCGAATAACACCTAAATTTTCTTTTCACACTACTCAATATGCAAATCAGAGACCTGATAAGCTTGGAACTTCACTCAATGAACAAATTCTAAAAGATTATAACGGACAGACATATTGGTTATCAGCTAATCTTTATTCTTTTGCAAAAGAAACTAAAATTCCGAAGTGGTTAAATGTTGCTTTTGGATATGGAGCTGACGGAATGTTAACAGGAAATTTACAAAATGATAATCTTGTTTCGGCTCAAAACCCAGAAAGATTTCGTCAGTTTTATCTTAGTTTTGACGTGAATTTGACGAAAATTGAAACAAAATCACATTTTTTAAAGACTGTTTTTTCTGTTTTTAACACCATAAAAATTCCTGCCCCAACTCTCGAATACTCCGCCAATAAAGGGCTTAAAGGACATCTACTATATTTTTAAAAAAGTGTAAATTGCTGAAAATCAGCATTGTTTTATATTTATTATCTTTGCGCCGTAGAAATTTCAAAGAGGTGACAGTGATTTGAAGAAAAACAATTTATGATAAAGAAGTGGTATTTTTATGCGAGTTTGATCGTTATTATTACATTTTTAAGTTTGGGTTTTAAACCCTTTAATCTAGGAACCAAACCGTGGTTTCTCACAGAAAAAACAGATGGATCTGAATACTTATTTCCATCGCAAGAAGAGGATGATTATCCTATTTTAACCAATTTACACATCCCATTTACAGGAAAGCATCTTATCGGTTTTAAAGAAGCCGTTGCTTTTAAAGAATCTCAAGGAAAATACCGTTTGGTTAATTCACTGGGTTATATGGGAAAATACCAATTTGGTTCTAAAGCTTTAAGAGCGATAGGTATTCACAACGACAAAGCCTTTTTAAAAGATCCTGCTTTACAAGAAAAAGCATTTATTGCGTTACTGTCTAAAAACAAATGGATTTTACGCAGTGAAATTGAAAGGTATGAGGGAAAAGTTATTAATGGTGTCGAAATTACCGAATCTGGAATTTTAGCTGCTGCACATCTTGGCGGCGCCGGATCAGTAAAAAACTTTTTCAAAAACAAAGGAAACAGACATTTTAGAGATGCCTATGGAACTTCATTAAAAAGTTACATGAGAGCCTTTGGAGGTTATGATCTTTCGTTTATCGAAGCAGATAGTAATGCTACGATAAACGATTAAACATCAGAATAAAATAAAAAATCCCGAACTATTCGGGATTTTTTTATGTCTTTTAGTCAATCAATATTTCTAATATTTTAATCGCCGCTTCGCTAATCTTAGTTCCCGGTCCAAAAACGGCAATCGCTCCCGCATCAAATAAAAACTGATAGTCTTGCGCTGGAATTACACCGCCAACAATAACCATAATGTCTTCTCTTCCGTGCTTTTTAAGTTCTTCAATTACTTGCGGAACTAATGTTTTATGTCCGGCAGCCAATGAAGAAACACCTAAAATATGAACATCATTTTCTACAGCTTGTTTGGCAGCTTCTGCAGGCGTTTGAAAAAGCGGACCAATATCAACATCAAAACCTACATCTGCATAACCGGTTGCGACTACTTTTGCGCCGCGGTCATGACCGTCTTGTCCCATTTTGGCAATCATAATTCTAGGACGTCTACCTTCTTGTTTTGCAAAAGCATTTGCTAATTGTTTTGCCTTTTCAAAATTCTCGTCGTTTTTTATTGCTGCACTATACACACCGCTAAAGGATTTAATTTGCGCTTTAAATCTTCCAAAGATACTTTCAAGAGCATCGCTGATTTCACCTAAAGTTGCACGGTTTCTTGCAGCTTCAACAGCAATTTCTAATAAGTTTCCTTCTCCCGTTTTTGCACAAAGAATTAATTTTTCGAGTGATTCATTTACTTTTTGAGTATCTCTGCTTGCTTTTATTTCTTCAAGGCGTTCAATTTGTTGTTTACGCACCATTTGATTATCGACATCTAAAATATGCAAAGGATCTTCTTTTTCTAATCTAAATTGATTTACACCAACAATAATATCCTGACCGCTATCTATTCTCGCTTGTTTTCTCGCAGCAGCTTCCTCAATTCTTAGTTTCGGAATTCCGGCTTCAATGGCTTTTGTCATTCCGCCCAATTCTTCAACTTCTTCAATAAGTTTCCAGGTACTTTCTAATATTTCATTTGTCAAACTTTCAACGTAATAACTACCAGCCCAAGGATCAACAGTTTTTGTGATTTTAGTTTCTTCCTGTAGAAAAATCTGCGTATTACGGGCAATTCTTGCCGAAAAGTCAGTTGGCAAAGCTATCGCTTCATCAAGAGCATTTGTGTGCAAAGATTGTGTGCCTCCAAAAGCCGCAGCAGCAGCTTCAATACAAGTTCGGGCAACATTATTAAACGGATCTTGTTCTGTTAAACTCCAGCCACTTGTTTGACAGTGCGTTCTTAATACTAAAGATTTATCACTTTTCGGATTAAATTGTCGTACTAATTTCGCCCATATCATTCTGCCGGCTCTCATTTTGGCAATTTCCATAAAATGATTCATTCCAATGGCCCAGAAAAAAGATAGGCGAGGAGCAAATTCATCAATAGTCATTCCGGTAGATAATCCGGTTCTGATATATTCTAAACCATCAGCAAGCGTATACGCTAATTCAATATGCGCAGTTGCACCAGCTTCCTGCATATGATATCCTGAAATAGAAATAGAATTGAATTTCGGCATTTTCCTGCTCGTAAATTCAAAAATATCAGCAATGATTTTCATCGAAGGCGTTGGTGGATAAATATAAGTATTACGCACCATAAATTCTTTCAGAATATCATTTTGAATCGTTCCCGAAAGCTTTTCAATAGCAACACCTTGTTCTTCTGCAGCCACAATATAAAAAGCCATAATAGGTAAAACAGCACCATTCATAGTCATTGAAACAGACATTTCATCCAATGGAATCTGATCAAACAAGACTTTCATGTCTTCAACAGAATCGATGGCAACACCCGCTTTTCCAACATCACCAACAACACGCTCATGATCAGAATCGTAACCGCGATGTGTTGGCAAATCAAAAGCAATAGAAAGCCCTTTTTGTCCTGCAGCTAAGTTTCTTCTATAAAAAGCATTACTCTCTTCTGCAGTCGAAAATCCGGCATATTGACGAATTGTCCACGGACGTCTCACATACATCGTTGCGTAAGGTCCTCGTAAGTTTGGTGCAAAACCTGCTCCAAAATCAAGAAAATCAAGATCTTCAAGATCTTTTTCAGAATAACTTTCTTTTAGCTCAATTCCTTCAGCCGTTAAAAAGTTTTCAGTCAAAGTTTCTGACTTTTGACTTTTAACTTTTGACTTGAGATTTTCAAGATTAATATGTGTAAGGTCTTTTCTTATCATGGAAATACTCTTTTGAGTAGGTTGTATTGATTACTTAGAAAAAATGATTATTCAAGTTCAAGTCGCTCTTGCTCTAATTTTTCCGCTAATCTTTTCTCTATAATTGGTGTAATTAATGTTTTTCTTGGTTTAATTTTTACAAACGGAAACAATTCTAAATCATGTTTCATTTTGTCATCTTTATTAGGATATTTATTGGTTCCTAGCAAAACTTCTTTTTTTGAATCAAATAATTCCTGTTCCTTAGTAGCGCTTTCCTGAATTTTCTTTTTAATTGTTCCGTCGTTTAAAAGTTTCAAAAAACCACCGTTTGCTTCAATATCTTTAAATAAAGTCAAACTTTTTTCAGCCAATTGCATCGTTAGGCTTTCAATATAATAATTACCGTCTGCGGGATTATTAACTTTATCAAAATAGCTTTCGTGTTTTAAAATCAACAATTGATTTCTGGCAATTCTATCGCCAAATTCATTGTCTTTATGATATAAAGAATCATAAGGCAAATTGGCAACAGCATCTGCGCCTCCCAAAATAGCCGACATGCATTCAGTCGTTGTACGAAGCATGTTAACATTATAATCATAAATGGTTTTGTTGCGTTTGGTTGGCATAACCAATAAATGACATTCTAAATCAGGATTATATTCTGCAGCAATTAATTGAAAAAGCATTCGTAAAGCACGAAGTTTAGCAATTTCAAAGAAATAATTGGTTCCAACAGAAACCTGAAAAACAATGGTTTTAGAAATGTTTGGTAAACGATTCAAATATTCGTTGGCATGCGCTAAACTGTAAGCAATTTGCTGTGTGATATTTGCTCCGGCATTTTGATACAATCCGGCATCGATACTAACTAAAGAAAGGTTTGTAGTTGCTTTTGAAATCAAATCAATGGTTTCAAAATTATTCTTATCCGATGTTGTGAACCAATTTCCGTCTCGTGCCATTTGACCAATTGGATCAATATTGCAATAAAAAACAGCTTTTTTCTGTATTGAAATAGTGTCTAATTGTTTTACGAAATCGATTGAGATAAATTTCAAATTAAAGTAAACGATTCTGTTTTCTAAAGGAAGATTTTCTAATAATTTCTGAATATCAATTTTTTCGTTTTCGATCGTAAATCGTAAACTTTCAGCACCTCTTTCTAGAGTATTAATTGCTCTTTGAATAGATTTCTCGACGTCATAAACAAATATGTTTTGACAAATTTTAAAATTTGTTGCCTGAGTATTTACCGAAGCAGCTTTTGAAAATTCATCTTTATGATAAAAAGGTTTTACCTGAATATCTTCCGGAGAATTCCAAATTACGGTTTCGTTATAATCAGCTCCATCTAATTCAAACTGAATTTTTTGTTTCCATTGTTTGGATGAAATCGGATTAAAATCGTCGAATAGGGTAGTAGCCATTTAGTGTTTTTTCTGATTATTCTTTATCTTGAATAGTGTCTCCTTCAAATTGGATGATGTATATGTCTTCGCTGTCTTTTTTCATAAAGTACTTTTCGCGGGCATATTTTTCGATTTGTTCAGGATTTTTTAATTGTTTAATCTGTTCCTGATCTTTTTTTATTTCCTCCTGATAATATTTTTTATTATCCTCAAGTTCATTGATTTGATTGTCTAAAAAACGATGGTCAAAATAAGAGTAATTGTCTAAAAATAACATCCAGACAACAAAAAATAGCAATACCCAGACATATTTATTGCCCAGAAATTTAAACCAAGATTTGTCTTTATACGGATTTTTCATTTTAGTTTTCATTTTTTAGCCCCGATGGAGCCGATATCCTTTTTATGGCTCCCGAGGCTTCGGGACAGCCATAAAAAGATAAAGGCGAGAGCGGGAATAGCTCCTAATTTTTATGGAATAAATTTACAATAAAATTATGAAATTCGTTGATTTATTACAGCACGAACTACATCAATTGCAACGGTATTGTATTTGTCGTTTGGTATTATAATATCGGCAAAAGCTTTTGAAGGTTCGATAAATTGCTCGTGCATAGGTTTTAAAGTATTTTGATAACGTGTTATAACCTCGTCGATATCTCGGCCACGTTCTGAAATGTCACGTTTTAAACGACGAATTAATCTTTCGTCAGAATCTGCATGAACATATACTTTAACGTCAAAAAGATCACGTAATTCAGGATTTGTTAAAATTAAAATTCCTTCGACAATCATAACTTTTCTGGGATGAGTTGAAACGGTGTCATCAGTTCTGTTATGTTTTATGAATGAATAAACGGGCTGATCAATAGTTTCGCCTTCTTTTAACGCTTTTAGATGTTTTACCAATAAATCAAAATCAATAGCACGCGGATGATCAAAATTGATTAAGGCTCTTTCATCAAATGACAAATTATGGTTTTCCTTGTAGTATGAATCCTGAGAAATTACGCCCACTTCAGTGTCTGGTAATTCGTTCATGATTTGGTGTACTACCGTTGTTTTTCCACTTCCTGTTCCTCCTGCAATTCCAATAATGAGCATAAATTTGTTGTTAGATATTTGTTTGGCAAAAATAATAATTTAAGTGAATTGTCTGAGAATATTAACGTATTTAAACCATATAAGTGATATAAGTAAATTTAAGCAAACAGATATTTAAACAATTTATTATTTCACTGAATTTATATTATGTATATGACGAAAAAGATAAAAAAAATCCCGAAAGCAGAACCTTCGGGATTTTGTGCAATCAGTATAATTTAATAAAATATTCTGAATTTAGTAAGCACTGTAATTATTTATTCTTTTTTGCTTTTATCATCATTTCAAGCTGATCCCAAAGTTCTTCAGGAATTGCTTCTAATAAATTGAATTGTCCGGCACCTTTTAACCATTCGCCACCATCAATTGTGATTACATCTCCGTTTACATAAGCAGAAAAATCAGAAACCAAATAAGCCGCTAAATTCGCTAATTCCTGATGATCACCTACACGTTTTAATGGTACTTTTTTTGCCATATCAAATTTCTCTGCAAGATCTCCAGGCAATAATCTGTCCCACGCGCCTTTAGTAGGGAAAGGCCCTGGAGCAATGGCGTTAGAACGAATACCGTATTTTGCCCATTCTACAGCTAAACTTCTTGTCATAGCTAAAACTCCGGCTTTTGCAGTTGCGCTTGGCACAACATAAGCAGAACCTGTCCATGCATAAGTAGTAACAATATTTAAAATCGTAGCTGATGTTTGTTTGCTGTCAATCCAGTGTTTTCCAAAAGCAAGCGTACAGTTTTTAGAACCTTTAAGTACAATATCTATAACAGTATCAAATGCATTTGCAGATAAACGCTCTGTTGGCGAAATAAAATTCCCGGCAGCGTTGTTCAAAAGAACATCCACCTTTCCAAAAGTTTTTAAAACTTCCTGAAGCATATTTTCTACTTCTTCATAATGACGAACGTCACATTGAAGTGGTAAACATTTTCCACCAGTTTCAGTTTCAAGTTCTGTGGCCGTATTTTTAAGCTTTTCTAAATCTCTAGAAGTAATTGCAACCTGTGCGCCTAATTCTAAGAAATATTTAGTCATCGCTTTTCCTAAACCACTTCCACCGCCTGTAACTACAATGACTTTTCCTTTTAAAGCGTCGTCACGTAACATTTTATCTGTATAGCTCATACTTTTCTTTTTTTACAATATTAATTAAAATAATAGGATGCACGCATAATATTGTTATAAAATTTTGATAAACTTTATATATCACATATTTTTTTTGCTGCCGACTCTAATGTAAAATCGTCTTTGGCAAAACAAAAACGTATCAATTTTTGATCTTTATGATCCGAGTAAAAAGTAGAAATAGGAATTGCGGCAACGCCATGATCTGTGATTAATTTTTTGCAAAAAGTCACATCATCATCATTTGAAATATTCGCATAAGAAGCCACTTGAAAATAAGTTCCCTCACAAGGTTTTAATTCAAATTGGCTGTTTTTGAGTAGTTTTTGAAAATAATCACGCTTCTCCTGATAAAATTTCCCAAGTAAATTAACATCAACAACATCCAAATATTCACTAATGGCAACTTGAGAAATACTATTAACGCTGAAAACCAAAAACTGATGTACTTTTTTGATTTCTTTCATGAGATATTCCGGTGCAACGGTATAACCAATTTTCCAGCCCGTAATATGAAATGATTTTCCAAAAGAAGAAACCATTATACAACGATTCAAAAGAAAATCTTTGGTGTGAGCAGAAATATGTTTTTCTTCAAAAGTGATATATTCATAAACTTCATCAGATAAAACAACAATATGCGGATATTTAGAAAGTAATTTTTCGAGTTGAAGAAAATCAGCTTGAGTCATTATTTTTCCTGTCGGATTGTGCGGATTATTAATAATAATCATCTTCGTTTTTGAAGAACAGGCTTTTTCTATCGTTTCCCAATTTGGCGTATAATCATCATTTAATGCGACTCTCACCGGTTTTGCATTACACAATAAAACCGGAGATTCATAAGAATCATAACTCGGATCGAGAATAACAACTTCATCATCTGTTTTTACCAAAGCTAAAATAGAAGTAAAAATTCCCTGTGTTGCGCCGGCAGTAACCAAAAGTTCTAAATCAGGATTAATAGTTCTGTTGTACGAACTCTGAACCAATTTTGTAATCTGATTCATCAGTGGCGGATAACCTGCCATTGGTGTATATTGATGTACATTTTCTTTGGTCAATTTAGCCAGAATATCTGTCAATCTTTCATCAACAGGAAAATTCGGAAATCCTTGCGAAAGATTTATGGCATTATATTCGGCTGCCATTTTAGACATTACCGTAAAAATGCTTGTGGTTATGTTTGGGAGTTTACTCATTGTAAAGTTTTATTAGGGAAACTTGTGAGTACAATATAGGGGAAATTTTATTTTTTTGAACGATTACTTTACGAAATCATTTACAGAAATTGGTACAGAAAAAAGAGTTCTAACTACATTATTGTTCTGTTTTCCGGGAATCCATTTTGGAGACAATTTTAAAACACGAATAGCTTCGGAACCAGTTTCAAAACCAATGTCTCTTAAAACTTTAATATCACTTAACGAACCGTCTTTTTCTATTATAAAAGTTAGGTATACTCTTCCTTTTATTTCCGTGTTTTTGGGATTTTTATAATTTTCTTTGATGAATTTATCAAATGCTTCTTTACCACCTGGGAATTCGGGTTTTACTTCTAAGCCTGCAGTGTTGTAGACTTGGTTTTTTTCTTCAATAACAGGTGTAACTGAACTATTTTGAGTCAGGTTGTATAATTTGGCTGCGTTTGGTGGTTCAATTCCCGTTACCGTTATAGGAAATGAATATCGCCATCTTACAGGTTTGCCATTTTTCTTTGCAGGACTCCATTTTGGAGATAGTTTTAGAACTCTTATTGCTTCTTCTCCAGTGCCATATCCAATATCTCTCAAGACTTTTATATCACTTAATGTTCCATTTGTTTCAACCATGAAAGTCATGTAAATTTTACCTTTTAAGTTGGAGACGTTAGGCATCTTGTAATTTTTCTTAAGAAAATCATTGTGCAAAGCTTCTGGTCCTCCTGGAAATTCAGGGTTGATATCTACGGAAGGAATTTCTTCAGTTTTATTAATTACTGCATCAGGATCTGATTTGATTGTTGGTTCTTTATGTTGTGAAAACATATTTTGAGCAAAACAAATCAAAATCAGAATTAGAAACTTTTTCATTACGATGGTCTTAAAGTTAGTTTACATTTTATGAATAATAAAAATCGTTGGTCGATTATGTAAATCCACTTTTAATTTTTTCCAGTCTGAAATGCGCATTGTTTTTATGAATTCTGTTGGCAACGTAATATCAGTCGCAATACATAAATGCGTCGAAGGATTTACAATCTGCAAAATATCTTCGACTAATTTATTATTTCTATAAGGCGTTTCTATAAAAATTTGAGATTGATTTTTATCCTTAGATAATTTTTCAAAATGTTTTAAAGCCGATTTTTTCTCGTCTTTATCAATTGGCAAATATCCATTGAAAGTGAAACTTTGTCCGTTCATTCCGGAAGCCATCATAGCCAATAAAATAGAAGAAGGACCAACAAGAGGCACAACCTGAATTCCTTTTTCGTGTGCCAGTTTTACAATTACCGCACCAGGATCAGCAACTCCGGGACAACCGGCTTCACTCATTAAACCAACATTTTTTCCTTCTAATAATGGTTTAATGAAGTCTAAATGCTCGCTTGGTTCTGTTCTTTTATTAAGCGTAAAAAGAATTAGTTCTGATTGTTTTTTCTCCGGAGAAACCGCTTTAATTGATTTTCTTGCCGTTTTTTCATTTTCAACAATATAATGATCTATAAAATCAATGCTTCTTTTTACTGTTTGTGGCAAAACATCCATCGGATCGCTTTCGCCCATTGTAGTTGGAATTAAATATAGTTTTCCTAAAAGTTTCATTTGATTTATTTTATAGATTGTAAAAACAAAAAAATTTCACTTATTGGTAATAAATGAAAAAGAGTTGATTATGAATGTTTTTCGATAAGTTTTTTTGCGATAATGTCTGTTACTTCATTCAACAGCTGATATACATTGTCGAATCCGTTAGAGACACCAAAATAAGGATCAGGCACATCTACATTTTCATTCGGAAATAATTCGTTTAAAATAAGATTTACCTTGTTTTTGTGTTCAGGTGTTTTGGCAAGATGAATTACATCGCGGTAATTTGAGTTATCCATAACATAGATATAATCAAATTCGT
This sequence comes from Flavobacterium sp. LC2016-13, assembly GCF_009707955.1. GTDB lineage: Bacteria > Bacteroidota > Bacteroidia > Flavobacteriales > Flavobacteriaceae > Flavobacterium. Next base: position 20,166 of record NZ_WMDQ01000009.1, read on the forward strand.
CAAAATCTGAAGTTTGAAATTGTCTTCCTTTTTGACCGTCAATAGATAAACCATTTTTTTGGGCAACGGCAATAGAACGTTTGTCGGGAGAGTGGCCTACATGCCAGGATCCGGTTCCGGCTGAATCAACTATAAAATGGTCTTTTGGTAATTTTGATGCCAGAATTCCTTCAGCTAAAGGGGATCTGCAAATATTTCCCAAACAAACCATTAAAATTTTTATTGGCATGACTCGCGTTTATAGCGTTAGTTTTTTGTTAATGTCTTCGACAAATTTCTTGAATTGTTTGTCTGTAGAAACTAAATTGTCAACTGTTTTACAAGCGTGTAATACGGTAGCATGATCGCGATCTCCAATTTGTGAACCAATATTTGCTAAAGAAGCTTTAGTAAATTTCTTTGCAAAAAACATGGCCAATTGTCTCGCCTGAACCACGTGTCTTTTTCTGGTTTTAGATTGAAGGGTTTCAATATCCAACTGAAAATAATCAGACACAATTTTTTGAATATAATCGATAGAGATTTCTCTCTTAACGTTTTTAACAAATTTCTCTACAACACTTTTCGCTAACTCGATTGTAACTTCTTTTTTGTTAAAAGAAGATTGTGCAATTAATGAAATAATAGCACCTTCAAGCTCGCGGACATTTGTTTTAATGTTACGTGCCACATATTCAATAATATCTTCCGGCATTTCAACACCATCACGATAAAGAATGTTTTTTAAGATAGAGATACGGGTTTCGTAATCAGGCTGATGTAATTCAGCAGATAATCCCCATTTAAAACGAGACAACAAACGTTGCTCGATATCCTGCATATCAACAGGCGCTTTGTCCGAAGTTAAAATTACTTGTTTTCCGTTTTGGTGCAAATAATTAAAAATATGGAAGAATACGTCCTGAGTTCCTGATTTTCCGGATAAAAACTGAACATCATCAATAATCAAAACGTCGATTAATTGATAAAAGTGAATGAAATCATTACGATTATTCTTTTTTACCGAATCGATATATTGTTGTGTGAAAATCTCGGCAGAAATATATAAAACCGTTTTTTCAGGATATTTATCCTTTACTTCAACACCAATTGCATGTGCTAAGTGTGTTTTTCCTAAACCAACTCCACCAAAAATTAATAATGGGTTAAATGAAGTTCCTCCAGGTTTATTGGCAACAGCCATACCTGCAGAACGGGCTAAACGGTTAGAATCTCCTTCAAGAAAATTATCAAAACTGTAGTTCGCATTTAATTGCGACTCAATTTTTAAATTTCTAATTCCGGGAATTACAAACGGATTTTTAAGTTCTGGATTTAAGTTTTTAAACGGAGCGTCAACCTCTTGCGGTTTCATTGGTACTCTATTGGCACTTGGCAACTGTTCGGTAAACGGTTGTTTATTACCATAAGTGTTCTCCATTTTAATTTTATAGAGTAACTTTGCGTTTTTTCCCAGTTCTTTGGTAAGCGCAACTTTCAATAATTTAACGTAATGTTCTTCTAGCCATTCGTAGAAAAATTTACTTGGAACTTGAATATATAACGCGTTGTCGGTTAGCTCAACTGATTTGATTGGTTCAAACCAAGTTTTGTAGGCTTGATCTTGAATATTGTCTTTTATAAAGGACAAACAGTTTTCCCATACCGATTGAGCAGTTTTAGTCATAGATTCAAATAAATTTTTTTATTATTGATAAAGATTCTCCTAATAAAAAGGGAGCAATTTTATTCCGTATTTCGGGATAACAAATATGTGAACAAATTTCTGTAAAAAAAAATATTTTGCCTTCTAATTTTATAAAAAAATGTTGTAAGGAAACTTTTAAGAGTTAATTTTTTTTAATCAATAAATAATGAAAAATCATCAAACGCAAGTGCGTGTTCGTTACTCGGAAACTGACCAAATGGGAGTTGTTTATCACGGAAATTACATCCCTTATTTTGAGATAGGACGCGTGGAATGGCTTAGAAATAAAGGGGTTTCCTATAAAAGTATGGAAGAAAGCGGAATTGGACTACCAATTGTTTCCATGCAAATTAATTATAAAAAATCTGCGCGTTATGATGAGCTTTTAACGATTCATACTACTTTCAAAAGTCAATCCTCAGTCAAGATCGAATTTGATTGCGCGATCTTTAACGAAGCGAATGAGTTATTAACAACTGCGGTGTTTATTTTAGTATTTATTTCGTTAAAAACGGGTCGCCCAACTGCCCCTCCGGATTATATTTTAGAATTATTTAAAACGCTTGTATAATTGTTAAAACGAACCAATTTTTGATGTTAAATTATATAATTTTAATATCAATTTCAAACATTAAATCAAAAATGTCGAATATCATTTCGGCATTTTTTTTTCGTGTTTTAGTAACTATTTTTCCAATTGGCAATCCCGATTCTTCATCAATTTCCATTTCCTGAGAAACAATATCGAGTTTTTTCTCTTTAATTACCCGCATCACTTTATTCATGTTTTTATAATCAAAAGAGATTAAAAAATGAACGTCAATGGTTTTTTCGATAATCTCACAAACTTCCAATGTCATTTGTGCAGTCGTTTTATAAGCAGCGATTAATCCGCCTACCCCCAATTTAACTCCGCCAAAAATACGAACGACCACTACAAGAACGTTAGTTAATCCAAAAGATTGTATCTGACCATAAATTGGTGCGCCTGCCGTATTGCTTGGTTCACCATCGTCATTCGCGCGATAAGATATTTTTGGTGCAGTGCCTAATTGATAAGCATAGCAATAATGTACAGCATGCGGATGTTGCTTTTTTAAATTTTCGATGATAGGTTTTACCGCATCTTCATTTTCTATAGGAAAAGCGTAGCCAAAGAATTTACTTCCTTTTTCCTTAAAAAGTATTTCTTCAGATTCAAGTGCAATGGTTTGATAAGTATCGTTGTATTCCAAAAGTAAAATTCTAGATTAAATTTGTGGGTAAACTTTTTCTCTCGCAGATTTTGCAGATAAAGCAGATTTGTTTTTATAGAGAATTTAAAAATATCTGCATAATCTGCGAGAAAGAAAAAAAAATAAGCTATAGTATTTTTTTCTCAAATAAATCGACAACATCTTCCTGGCCAACTTGTAAATTCCAAACATGAAAACCTAAAGAGGCAGCAGAATCCGTGTTTTCTTTTTTGTCATCAATAAACAAAGTGCGTTTTGGAGACAACTCATGTTTTTTGATTAAATACTGAAAAACTTCGGCATTTGGTTTTCGCATTCCAATTTCGAACGAAAAATAAACTTTCTCAAAACATTGATAAAAATCGCTGTAAAACGAAACTCCGCTTTTGTTTTCGAAGGTTTCAATATGAATAGAATCTGTATTACTCAATAAAAATAATCGGTACTTTTTTGAAAGCATTTGCAGGAACTCTAATCTATATAAAGGAAAGTCAGCCAAAATAGCATTCCAGGCTTCAAGAATTTCTTCTATAGAAGCGTTTGGAATTTCTTTTTGAAAACCTGCCAGAAAATCATCATGCGAAATATCTCCTGTTTCAAACAAAAGATTTAAACGATCAAGTTCTGAAGTCCATTCTGTCAGTCCCAATTTCTGGAATCCTGAAATCGTAGCTTGTTTATCTAAATTGATAAAAATATCTCCAAAGTCAAAAATTATAGTATCAATCATGATTTCTAACATTTATTAATTCGTCATTTTGAATAAAGATTTTCGTTGCATTTTTCTTTGGCAGAACTGGTGCTTTGGTTCCATTTTCGAAAGTAGGTTTTCCGATAAAAATGCGGGCTTCATCCCAAATATTTTGGTCTATAAAAGATTGTAAAGTCTGTAAACCGCCTTCTATAATAATAGACTGAATTTGATTTTGATGCAAAACTGCCAAGATCTGTGGTATTATGTTTCGATTAAAATCAATTACTTCAAAGGTAGTGTTTTCTGCTGGAAAACTAATTTCAGATTTTGTAAATACTAGCGTTTTTACACTGTCATCAAAAACAAAACTATCTTTTAAGATTCGGTTATTTTGATCAATTACAACTCTAACCGGATTATTTCCTGACCAATCCCGAACGTTAAGTTTTGGATTATCATCAATAACAGTTTGCGTACCAACCAAAATTGCCTGTTCTTCACTTCGCCATTTATGAACCAATTGTCTCGAATAAGTATTGGTAATCCAAACAGGTTTTCTATCCTGATTTATATCTTTCTCCGGCGCCAAAAAACCATCCTGACTTTCGGCCCATTTTAATATAATATAAGGTCTCTTTTTTTGATGAAAAGTAAAAAAACGTTTATTGAGTTCGTTACATTCATTTTCTAAAACACCAACAGTAACATTTGCTCCGGCGGCGATTAATTTTTTGATGCCATTTCCGGCTACTTTTTCGTTAGGATCTACAGTTCCAACAACGACATTCGGAATTTCGTTTGCAATAATCAAATCGCAACACGGAGGCGTTTTCCCAAAATGACTGCAAGGTTCTAAACTCACATAAATAGTAGCTTTTTTTAATAACGATTTGTCCTTTACAGATCGAATCGCATTTACTTCTGCATGTGGCTCTCCGGCTTTTTTGTGCCAGCCTTCGCCGATAATTTTGTCTTCATAAACGATTACACTTCCCACCATTGGATTCGGATATGTAGTTCCAAAACCATTTTGGGCCAATTCAATGCAGCGTCTTATATATGTATCATGTTTATTCACATTACAAAAGTAGTTATTTTTTGAGATTAGTCCCGACAGCTTTGGGATAGTTCTGAAACAATCCAATTAGTTATCACACAATCGGAAAAGTATTTTTACTTTTGTGATTATATTTAGAATATTTAGCGAAATATGGAAAATTGGATTATCAGAAGAATAAAAAAAGAAGACAATCAGGCGGTTGCGAAATTAATACGATCGGTTTTTGATGAAATGGAAATTCCGAAAGTAGGCACGGCTTATGCAGATCCGTATTTAGATTTAATGTTTGAAGAATACAACAAACCCAAATCAGTTTATTTTGTGGTTGAAAATGAAGGTAAAATTGTAGGTTCTGCCGGAATTGCACCTTTAGAAAATGGAGATCCGGCGATTTGCGAATTGCAAAAAATGTATTTTTTACCTGAAACCCGCGGTTTAGGAATTGGTTCTGAAATGATGAAAAAATGTCTTGATGAAGCAAGGAATTTTGGTTTTGAAAAATGCTATATCGAAACTATGCCATTTATGCACGCAGCTCAAAAATTATATGTAAAATCAGGTTTCGAATATTTAGATGCTCCAATGGGTTGTACCGGGCATAGTTCTTGCCCTGTCTGGATGTTGAAAAATTTATAAAAACAAAATGTAACAAATTTTGTTTTGAAATACTTATTTATAGTTGAATAGAATTGATCTTAGCTAAAAATTAATACTCAAATTCCAAATGAAAATCAAACAATATCGCACTCAATTTATACAGGAATTGTCTCCTTTTTACGATGCGTATGAAGCGGAGAGTTTTTTCTATTTAATTTTAGAAGACAAGCATAAATTGCGACAAATTGATCTTGCTTTGAATCATGAATTAACATTTGAGGAAGCTGATTTTGTGTATTGGGATTCAATCCTCGAACAATTAAAAAAAGAAGTGCCAATTCAATATTTATTAGGAAAAACAAACTTCTATGGTTTGTATTTTGAAGTCAATGATAATGTTTTGATTCCGAGACCGGAAACGGAAGAATTAGTAGAATGGATTATCAATGAAAATAAAAACGTAGATAAATCTAAAAAGATAAAAATTCTTGATATAGGAACCGGAAGTGGTTGTATTGCAATTACGTTGGCAAAAAATCTTCCAAATGCAGAAGTTTATGCTATTGATGTTTCTAAAAAAGCCCTGGAAACGGCCAAAAGAAATGCCATTAACAATGATGTTGATGTTACTTTTATATTTCAGGATATTTTAGTTACGGATGAACTGAAATGCCAATTTGATGTTATAGTATCGAATCCGCCTTATGTTCGAAATCTTGAAAAAGAAGAAATAAAGAAAAATGTTCTCGACTACGAACCACATTTAGCACTTTTTGTAGACGATAATGATGCGCTGGTTTTTTATAGAAAAATTGCTTCCCTGGCTCATAACAATCTTTTAGAAAATGGACAATTATATTTTGAAATTAATCAGTATTTAGGAAAAGAAATGATCGATTTACTTGGGAAAATGGATTTTATAAATATCGATCTTCGCAAAGATATTTACGATAACGATCGCATGATTTCCTGCAAGGTTTCTAAAACTTTATAGGTTTTATTAGTTTCTTGAAAAAATGAAACTTTTAAACTAGCCCCGATAGAAATGGAAATCCTTTTGTGCCGGAGTTCGGCATAAAAGATTGGAATGTATAGCGGGACAAGTGGTCATTTGGAAACGATTATTTCTGCTTCAAATAAAAACTATTCATAACGCAAAGCCTCAATAGGATCTAATTGAGAAGCTTTTATTGCAGGATATAAACCAGAAACAATGGCAACCGCAAAACTGGTTGCAAAAGCGGCAAAAATTGCTACCCACGGAATCACAAAAGCAAAACTCATTGCAGCTGCAAAAGCAAAACCAACCAGAATTCCCAAAACGATTCCAACCAAACCGCCAATTTGACCAATCAATAAAGTTTCGATAAAAAACTGAACCGAAATTGTGACTTTTGTAGCGCCTAAAGCTTTACGAACACCAATTTCTCTCGTACGTTCTGTAACCGATACAATCATAATATTCATTAAGGCAATTGATGATCCTAAAATAGTAATGATACTGATAAGCCAGGAAGCCCAGCCTAAATATTTAGTAATTCCGAGGATTCTGTTAATTAAATCATCGCTTCGGCCAATGCCAAAATTATTATCACGAACCGGACTTAATTTACGAACGCGACGCATGGTACTTGTTGCATTATCAACGGCTTCGTCTAAAAGTTCTTTTTTAGAAACCATAACGCTCATGGTATAATTAATATTAGGAGCAGTAAATAAAGAACGTGCAACCTGAATAGGAATTAAAACACGTAAATCCTGACTATGTCCAAAAGTTGATCCTTTTTCTTTTAAGACTCCAATAACTTTAAAACGAGCACCGCGAATTGAAATAACTTTATCAATTGGATTAACATCTTTTAATAATCCTTTCTCAAAATCAGAACCCACAATACAGGAATACGTATTATTATCAATATCAAATTGATTGAAAGAACGGCCTAAAGTGGTTTCTAAACCTGAGTTGGAAATAAAATGCTCATCGACACCAACAATTGTAATTTCAGGATCTGTTTTTTTATCTACATATTTTACTTCTGCCGTTGTAGTTGCGGTAAAAGACAAAGAGGTTTCGGTAAAAGGATATTTAAATTTATTTTTGAAAGCAACAGCTTCGGGATATGAAATAATTGGGTTTATGATTTCACGTTCTTTTCCTCCACGATTTTTAACGTTGTTTTCGTATTGATTGATGTTGAATGTATTAGCACCCATTGATGCAAAATTGGTCGAAACCGTATTTTCAAGCGCGGTTACAACCGTTAGAATTCCAACCAAAGCCGTAATTCCAATAGCGATGATTAATACAGTAAGAATAGTACGCAGCAATTGTGTTTTGATAGAACCAAAAGCAATTCGGATATTTTCTTTAAATAATTTTAGCATCATGACCAATTTGTCACGAAAATACGGTTTTTGTTACAAGTTTGTTTTGGAACTGGCATTATTTATTTTAAAAAATAAGATATTTGCAGACTTAATTAAGTCGAAAGTTGGAAAGTTATAAAGTCGAAAGTCTAAAAAAGACCAATGATCTAAAAAAAAGAAATAAATTAATTTTAAAGATTTTAGATTTTAGTTCTCAAAGAAATCTAAAATCTAGAATCAACAATCTAAAATATTAAATCAAAATGGCTTCAAAACCAAGTATACCACAAGGAACAAGAGATTTTTCGCCTGCAGAGGTGTCAAAACGTCAATATATAATTCAGACGATAAAAAATAATTTTGAAAAATTTGGTTTTCAGCCAATCGAAACTCCTTCTTTTGAAAATTCAGATACCTTAATGGGGAAATATGGAGAAGAAGGTGATCGTTTGATTTTTAAAATATTGAATTCGGGTAATTTTTTCTTCAATAAAAATAAAATTGAATTGCCGGAATCTATAGAAGCATTACAAGTTAATTCTGCTGAAACTATTGATTTGAATCAAAGAATTGAATTAAATAAATTTACCGGAAAAATTTCAGAAAAAGCATTGCGTTACGATTTAACAGTTCCGTTTGCGAGATATGTGGTACAACACCAAAATGAAATTGAATTTCCTTTTAAAAGATACCAGATTCAACCGGTTTGGAGAGCTGACAGACCACAAAGAGGCCGTTACAGAGAATTTTATCAATGTGATGCCGATGTTGTTGGTTCAAAGTCTTTATGGCAGGAAGTAGAATTGGTTCAGCTTTATGATACCGTTTTTACATCTTTAGGTTTAGAAGGTGTTACAATTAAAATCAATAACAGAAAAATATTATCCGGAATTGCAGAAGTTATCGGAGCTTCAGATAAATTAATCGATTTTACAGTTGCTTTAGATAAGCTTGATAAAATTGGTGAGGACGGCGTTAAAAAAGAAATGATCGAAAAAGGCATTGCTGAAGAAGCTTTGGTTAAAGTACAGCCGCTTTTTAATTTCACCGGAACTTTTGCAGATAAAATCAGCCAGCTTTCTTCATTATTAGCTTCATCAGAAGAAGGAATGAAAGGAGTAGAAGAACTTAAATTTATTTGTGACAATGTGGCAACTTTAGGTTTGTCGACAGCAATTTTAGATCTTGATGTAACGCTTGCTCGTGGATTGAACTATTATACCGGAGCTATTTTTGAAGTAGCAGCACCAAAAACGGTTTCAATGGGTTCTATTGGAGGCGGAGGAAGATACGACGATTTAACGGGTATTTTTGGTTTAAAAAATATGAGCGGTGTTGGGATATCTTTTGGATTAGATCGTATTTATTTAGTTTTAGAAGAATTACAATTATTTCCGGAAACTGTAGCAGCAACATCAAAAGCAATATTTATTAATTATGGAGATAAAGAAGCTTTGTACGCTTCAAAAGCAATCCAGAAATTAAGACAAGAAAATATAAAAGTAGAATTGTACCCTGATAATGTAAAAGTTGGAAAACAGTTTCAATATGCAGACAAACGTTTGATTCCGTTTGCAGTAATTGCCGGAGATCAGGAAATTGCTTCGAATTCTTATGCACTTAAAAATTTAGTGACAGGAGAACAGGTTTCTGTAGATTTTGAAGGATTGAAAAATGCTTTATTGGCATAATTTGATATAAAGTGTTTAGCCACAGATTAAAAGGATTGTTTAGATTTTTGTTTCACGCAGATTCGGCAGATTGAAGCAGATTTAATTTGATTTTGATATAAAATAATCTGTTTTAATCTGCCTAAATCTTTTTTAAAATCTGCGTGAAATAATTTTTTTTAGTAACAAGCGAATAGATTTCGAAAGATTGAAAAAAGCTTTATTAGGTTAACTGTTTGGAACGAAGGTTTTTGCCGTAGATTGCACAGTTTTAAAGGATTTTCTTTTTAAATCTCTATGTGAAATAGTTGCTGGGAAAGAAAAAATACTTTTAATTTGCCGACCTTAAGTTACGGGCGTAGTTCAAGGGTAGAATAGCGGTCTCCAAAACCGTTGATGGGGGTTCGAATCCCTCCGCCCGTGCAATAATCTAAAACTTTCGAAAAGTAAAAAGGTAAAAAAAGAGATAAAAAAAAAGCTTCGTCTGAAATAGGCGAAGCTTTTTTTAATATAAGGTAAACTTGAATTAATAATTATTTATGAAGCCGAGGCTAACCCTTAAATTCAATTTTGATAGGCAATAATTTATTTTATATATTGGTGCCTCAAATTTACTACAAACTAAAACGTAATAGTCTTAAAATTATACTAATTTTTTCTCTTACAAAAAAGAATTTTAAAGTACTGAATTTTAATAGAGTGACAATTTGACATTTTAAAACATTTGGCAGTACTTTTGCAATCCAAAAGAAAGAATTGAAAATGAAGTTTAAGAATATTTTTAAAAATACAAATAATATGACTACGGAAAATACAGAATTCGATCAGGAATTAGATGATGTAACGTTAGAAAACAATGCCAACGGTGAGCAATTAATTGTTGAAGAATTAAGTGTTGAAGAGCAATTGGCTCAAGACTTGGCAAAAGAAAAAGATAAGTTTTTGAGATTATTTGCCGAATTTGAAAATTACAAAAAAAGAACTTCAAAAGAGCGTATGGATTTGTTTAAAACAGCAAACCAAGAAGTTTTGTTAGCAATGCTTCCTGTTTTGGATGATTTTGACAGAGCAACTGTAGAGATCAACAAATCTGATGATGAAAATTTGAAAAAAGGAGTAGAGTTGATTCACGAAAAGCTAAAAAGCACTTTAGTTTCTAAAGGTTTAGAGCAAGTTGAAGTAAGAGCAGGTGATGCTTTTAATGCTGATTTTGCTGAAGCAATTACCCAAATTCCAGCTCCGTCTGACAAATTAAAAGGGAAAATTGTTGATGTTATTGAAAAAGGATACAAATTAGGAGACAAAATTATTCGTTTCCCTAAAGTGGTTATCGGAAACTAAAAAATGCAAATAAAATTCTAAAAACCAATTTTTTAGCATTGGGATTTGGAATTTGTAGTTTGGAATTTAAACCTAATTATGAAAAAAGATTTTTACGAAATATTAGGCATTTCAAAAAATGCTGACGCTGCCGAAATTAAAAAAGCTTACCGAAAAAGTGCGCTAAAATATCACCCGGATAAAAATCCAGGCGACAAAGAGGCAGAAGAAAACTTTAAACTTGCAGCAGAAGCTTATGAAGTTTTAAGTGATCCTAACAAAAAAGCAAAATACGACCAATACGGACATCAGGCTTTTGATGGTTCTGGCGGATTTGGCGGTGGTCACGGCGGTATGAATATGGATGACATTTTCAGCCAGTTTGGTGATATTTTTGGTGGAGGATTTGGCGGTTTCGGTGGAGGCGGAGGTGGCCCTCGTCGCGCTAAAGGAAGCAATCTTCGAATTAAAGTAAAATTAACTTTAGATGAAATTGCAAATGGTGTTGAGAAAAAAGTAAAAGTAAAACGTAAAGTTCAGGCTAAAGGTGTTACCTACAAAACGTGTTCGACTTGTAACGGTCAAGGACAGGTAATGCGTGTAACAAACACAATTTTAGGAAGAATGCAATCTGCATCAACTTGTCCTACTTGTGGCGGTTCTGGACAAATTTTAGATAAAAGACCTTCTGAAGCAGATGCTCAGGGAATGGTTTTAGAAGATGAAACAGTTTCTATCAAAATTCCTGCTGGAGTTGTTGACGGAATGCAACTAAAAGTTTCAAATAAAGGAAATGATGCTCCGGGAAATAGTATTCCGGGAGATTTAATTGTTGCGATCGAAGAATTAGAACACGAATTCCTGAAACGTGAAGGAGAAAATATACATTTTGATTTGTATATCAGTTTTCCTGAAGCAGTTTTAGGAGTTTCTAAAGATATTGAAGCAATCAACGGAAAAGTTCGTATTAAACTGGAAGAAGGAATTCAATCCGGAAAAATCTTAAGATTAAAAGGAAAAGGAATTCCAAGTATAAACGGTTACGGAAGTGGTGATTTGCTAGTTCACGTAAATGTTTGGACACCAAAAACGTTGAATAAAGAGCAAAAACAATTTTTTGAAAACGCTTTAAACGACGAGCACTTTGTTCCGAGTCCTGAAAAATCAGAAAAATCATTTTTTGAAAAAGTAAAAGATATGTTTTCATAAGCTAAACTTTTTCTAAAAGGCATAAATAATTATAAAAACCCATTCTAATGCAAATTTAGAATGGGTTTTTTGCGTATTATTACGCAGATTCGCTTCGAATTATTTACTTTTACAGGCCGTTAATCACAATGGTCAAACTGACGCAGAAAATTCTAAAAATAGCATGAGCAACTTACTCGAAGTACATAAAGTCGTAAAACAATACGGTGATTATGTAGCGCTTAACGAAGTTTCATTAAATGTACCAAAAGGTAGTATTTATGGACTATTAGGTCCAAATGGGGCTGGAAAAACTTCCCTTATCCGAATCATAAATCAAATTACATTGCCAGATAGTGGCGAAGTAATTCTTGATGGAGAAAAATTGCAGCCAAAACACGTGCAGACAATTGGGTATCTTCCTGAAGAAAGAGGATTGTATACTTCTATGAAAGTAGGAGAACAATGTTTGTATCTGGCACAAATGAAAGGACTTTCTAAAGCAGAAGCAAAAGTGCAATTAGAATATTGGTTTGATCGATTGGGAATTCAGGGTTGGTGGAACAAGAAAATCCAGGAACTTTCTAAAGGAATGGCACAAAAAATTCAGTTTGTGGTTTGTGTATTGCATAAACCAAAATTGCTGATTTTTGATGAACCATTTTCCGGATTTGACCCTGTAAATGCCAATATCATTAAAGATGAAATTTTAGCATTGAAAGAACAAGGCGCGACAATTATTTTTTCGACACACAGAATGGAAAGTGTTGAAGAACTTTGCGATCATATTGCCTTAATTCATAAATCGAATAAACTGATCGAAGGAAAAGTAAGTGATGTAAAACGCCAGTTTAAAACCAATAGTTTTGAAGTTGGAATTCTGACAGATAATGTTGAAGGCCTGATGTATGACATTACACAAAAATTTACCGTTTCGCCTGCCAATTTTAAATCGCTAAATGATGATTTGAAATTAGATATTCAAATAGGAAATGCAACGCCAAATGAGTTATTACATCTTTTAACACAAAGAGGACAAGTAACACATTTCGTAGAAAAAATACCAAGTGTAAACGATATTTTTATTCAAACAGTAACTGAAAAAGTTTAGATTTCAGATTTTAGATCTCAGAATAAACCCCTTGAATCTAAAATCTAAAGTCAACAATCTAAAATCTAAAATCAAGAAATGAGTATAATTTCATTAATTATAAAAAGAGAATTCATTGCAAAAGTTCGCAATAAATCTTTTGTTGTCATGACTTTTTTAAGTCCGTTGCTGTTTGTGGCAATTGCGGGATTTATTGGTTATTTGAGTTCGATGAAAGCAGATACCAAACGAATTGCGATTCATGATGAAACAGGTTTGTTTGCAGATGATTTTGTAAAGCAGAATAATTACGGAGCAGAATACCGATATTTGAATTTATCTGAAATAGATGTAAAGTCCCTAAAAGACAGTATTACGAAAGAAAATTTCGAAGGACTAATTGTAATTCCGAAAACAGATAATTCAAAAGATTTAGAAAGCAAAATTCAGTTTATTTCGAATAATAGTCCAAGCATTGTTTTTATCGAAAAAACGCAGAACGTTATTGCTTCAAAAATAACAAAACTCAATCTTGAAAAAGCAAAACTTGATACTTTAGCGATTCAAAAAGCGCAATCAGATGTCAATATCCATTTGATAAAAGCTTCTGGAGAAGAAAGTCTTAAAGGATTAAATGAAATAAAAATTGGTATTGGCGGCGTTTTCGGTTATTTAATTATGATGTTCATCATCATTTACGGAAATATGGTAATGCGAAGCGTTATCGAAGAGAAAACCAACAGAATTATCGAAATCATTATTTCATCAGTAAAACCATTTCAGTTAATGATTGGTAAAATCGTTGGAACTTCGCTTGCAGGTTTGCTTCAATTCATAATTTGGGCCATTATTGGTTTAGGATTAATGTTTGCAGCATCAGCATTTTTTGGAGTAAATGTTGGGCCAACGGCTAAAATTCCACCAGAATTAATGCATTCGGCACAACAAGAATTTTCAGGATCAGCACAAATGTATATTAGAGAATTATGGAATTTGCCAATCGCCAGTATTTTAATTGGTTTTGTGGTTTATTTTATTGGAGGATACTTTTTGTACAGTTCATTTTATGCGGCAATTGGAGCAGCTGTCGACAATCAAACCGATTCTCAGCAATTTCTTTTACCGATAATTATGCCACTTATTTTAAGTGTTTACGTTGGTTTTTTTACTGTAGTAAATGATCCGCACGGAACAGTTGCAGTTGTATTTTCCATGATTCCGCTTACATCACCAATCGTAATGTTAATGCGAATTCCGTTTGGGGTGCCGTGGTGGCAAATCGCAATTTCGGTATCATTATTGTTTGCTACCTTTTTCCTTGTCGTTTGGTTCGCAGCAAAAATTTACCGTGTAGGTATTTTAATGTACGGCAAAAAACCAACCTGGAAGGAATTGTATAAATGGCTGAAGTACTAGCTTTTTAAAGTTGCAAAGGTTCAGAGGTACAGAGGTTCAAAGGTTTTAAAATTTGATTTTTGTAACTTAGAATAAACAACTTAAAGAATTATACTAGAACTTAAAAAAAAAGATATTACTAATAACAGGTTAAAAGGAATTAATAGCGACAAAGATTTTAAAACTTTGTACCTCTGAACCTTTGCAACTTTGAACCTTAGAAAAAAAATGAGTAAAATACTAATTATAGAAGACGAAGCATCGATCAGAAGAGTTTTGGTAAAAATTTTATCAGAAGAAAATGACACCTATCAGGTTGATGAAGCAGAAGATGGCGTTGCAGGTCTTGAAAAAATAAAAAACAACGATTACGATTTGGTTTTGTGTGATATCAAAATGCCAAAATTGGACGGTGTTGAGGTTTTAGAAGAAGTAAAAAAGATAAAGCCAGAAATTCCTATGGTGATGATCTCCGGTCATGGCGATATGGAAACGGCGATTCATACAATGCGTTTAGGTGCTTTTGATTATATCTCAAAACCGCCCGATTTAAATCGTTTGTTAAATACGGTTCGTAATGCTTTAGATAAAAAACAACTTGTAGTTGAGAATAAAATACTGAAGAAAAAAGTTAGTAAAAACTACGAAATGGTTGGCGAAAGCGAAGCCATCAATCATATTAAAGTAATGATTGATAAAGTTGCTCAAACCGAAGCCAGAGTTTTAATAACAGGACCAAACGGAACCGGAAAAGAATTGGTAGCGCATCAATTACACGAAAAAAGCGAGCGTGCTAATTTTCCTTTAATAGAAGTAAACTGTGCAGCGATTCCAAGTGAATTAATCGAAAGCGAATTGTTCGGTCACGTAAAAGGAGCTTTTACATCAGCCGTTAAAGATCGTGCAGGAAAGTTTGAAGCAGCAGACAAAGGAACTATTTTCTTAGATGAAATTGGTGATATGAGTCTTTCGGCGCAAGCCAAAGTATTGCGTGCTTTACAAGAAAGTATGATTACAAGAGTTGGAGCAGAAAAAGATATAAAAGTTGATGTTCGTGTTGTGGCTGCAACCAACAAAGATTTAAAAACAGAAATTGCCGAAGGTCGTTTCCGTGAAGATTTATACCATCGTTTGGCTGTAATTTTGATTAAAGTTCCGCCATTGAATGAAAGACGTGATGATATTCCGGCTTTAATAAGACACTTTGCAGAGAAAATAGCTTCAGAACAAGGAAATGTGGTTAAAGTGTTTTCACAGCAAGCCATAAAATTATTGCAGGAATACGATTGGACTGGAAATATTCGTGAACTTCGAAATGTAGTCGAAAGATTAATCATTTTGGGAGGTACCGAAATTTCTGAAACTGACGTAAAAATGTTCGCAAGCAAATAGGTTGCTTCGCGCAATAGGCTTTAAGCTTTAGGCTTTAGGCTGTTAAAAATTATAAATAATTTTTGCTTATGGCTCATAGCCTGAAGCTTAAAGCATAAAAAAATGAAACTAAAAAAAATAAACGAAAAGTTACAAGACGCTTTAATTGAAAACGGATTGACGGAACCTAATGTATTGCAAAAGGAAACTTTTTCGACCATAAAAAGCGGTGCAGATTGTATTATTCTTTCTCCGGCAGGAAGCGGAAAATCGACTACCATTGTATTGAATGTAATTCAGCAATTGGCAGGTCATACCGAAGAATCGCCTCGTGCTTTGATTTTTGTAGATGACAAAACGAAAGTATTAGAAATGGTAGAACTTTTTGCGAAATACGGAAAATATACCAATCTTGAAGTTTACGGAGTGCACGACAAAGGCGATATGGATTATGATAAAAACTATATTTCAACAGGAATTGATGTTTTAATTGGAACTCCAAATAAATTAAGCGATATGTTTACAACCGCAGGTTATAATGTAAACCGTTTAAAAATGTTTATTATCGACGATGCAGATCCAATTTTGAAATTACGCCACGAAACTAAAATCATGCGTATTTCGAATAGTATCACAAAAACACAACGTATTATTTTTGCTGAAACATTAACAGAGCGTATTGAGATTTTGGCAGATAAAATGCTGT
Source organism: Flavobacterium sp. LC2016-13 (assembly GCF_009707955.1). Lineage (GTDB taxonomy): Bacteria > Bacteroidota > Bacteroidia > Flavobacteriales > Flavobacteriaceae > Flavobacterium. The sequence continues at coordinate 36,546 of NZ_WMDQ01000009.1, forward strand.
TAGAGCCTTATATATTCGATATGGATGAAGAAGGCGAAGAAGAGCTTGATGAAGAAGAAAATGATATTGAAGAAGAAGAGTAATTTAATAGTCACAGTTTATTTATGGAGACATTAAAAACACTTAAATTTTTGGCAATCGTGCTTTTGGCATTTTTTGCTATTATTTATGTAATCGTTGTTTCCTATGTTTATTTCAATCAGGTTGGAATGGTTTTTCAGAGTGCGAGACTTCCAAAAGACTATAAATTTGATTATCAGCAGAAATTTGAAGAATTAAATATTCCTTCATTTGACGGAGTTCATCTGAATGGATTATTGTTTAAAGCAGAAAAATCAAAAGGATTGGTTTTTTATCTTCACGGAAATGCAGGAACATTAGAAACCTGGGGAAAAATTGCTAAAATTTATACCAGTTTAGGCTATGATATTTTTATTTTAGATTACAGAAGCTTTGGTAAAAGTGAAGGTGAAATTGAAAATGAAGAACAACTGAATAAAGATGTTGCTGTTGCCTATAAAACATTAACAAAGCGATATCCTGAAAATAAAATTATCATTACAGGATATTCAATAGGCTCAGGATTGGCTACTATTTTAGCATCTCAAAACAAACCAAAAGCCCTAATTCTACAGGCGCCTTATTATAGCTTTACGGAATTATCAAGTTCCAGAGTTCCGTTTTTCCCTGATTTCATGAAAAAATTCAGTTTGGAAACCTATAGCTATTTGCCCGAAATTAATGTGCCAATTTATATTTTTCATGGAATGCAGGACCAATTAATTCCATATAATAATTCAGTTCGGCTAAATAAACTCTTGAAAGCAAATGGACATTTTTATCCGTTGCAAAACCAAGATCATATTGGTATGAATGAAAACAATGATTTTCAAAATCAATTAAAAATAATATTAGATTAACTATATAAATAAAATGTCATGGGATTAATGAAAGTGTTTTCAGGAAGCGAAGTTTTAGCACTTGCTTTACAAGAAAGATTAGAAGAAGCAGGAGTAGAAACTACAAAAAAAGATAATATTCAATCGGCTCGTTTAGGCGGTTTTGGACAATCTGATTTAGCTGTTGAGGTATTTATTCAGGAAACTGACTTTGCAAAAGCAAATCCGGTTATTGAAGATTTTAGAATGAGTATATAACTTTTCAGGATGAATAGAGCTGTCAAGATTTTAATACTTTTTTTTGTTTATTTTGATTGTAGACAGGTTTCTATTTATGCCTAAAAGATTTGATAGAGTTTGGGAATTTGAAAAAGGTATTTATATTGGAGATCCTATTTCGTTTGTACAAAACATTGAAATTAAAAATAATTTTGAAGTTCAAATTAGTAAAAATCAAAAATCTGAAACATTTTATGTTTTAGGTTGCTATTTTGGTAGTCTATATTTATTAGAAAAAAATACATTTAAATTTACGCAATATTCAACATTATAAGATAATGGAATAATGGTAAATAAATAATTAGAAGAAAGAATAATGCAATATAAAATGCTAGTGCTCGACATGGATGACACCTTGTTGACAGACGATCATAAAATCTCGGATTTAAATAAAAAAGTACTTCTTGAAGCTCAGGCAAAAGGTGTTTATGTGGTTTTAGCTTCTGGCCGACCAACATCTGCAATGACGGCTTTTGCCAAAGAATTAGAATTAGACTTAAACGATTCTTATATTATTTCGTTTAATGGTGCTGTAATTAGTACTGTAAAAGACGATCTCATTTTATTCGAACAATGTTTAACTCCCGAACAAATTCATGATTTATATGATTATAGCGTAAAAATGAAAACGCATATTATCACTTATCTTGATGGAGAAATTGTGAGCGAAACCGATTCTGAATATATCGAAATCGAAAAAGAAATCACCGGATTACCCCATAATAAAGTTGCTGATTTTAAAGCAGCGGTTACAAAACCTGCTGTAAAATGTATTTTATTAGCAGAACCTTCTTATTTAAAAGAAGTAGAAAAAGATTTAAAACAAGCAATGCCTCACTTGAGTGTTGCAATGTCGAAACCTTTTTTCTTAGAAGCTGCTCAAAACGGGATTGATAAAGCGGCTAGTTTGAAACTTTTGGCTGCTAAATTAAATATTGATCAAAGTGAAATTATCGCTGTTGGAAACGCAGGAAATGATCTTACTATGATTGAATATGCCGGTTTAGGAGTTTGGGTAGATAATGTTACGCCCGAATTGCGTGACAGAGCTGATGTTATTGTAGCTTCAAATAATGATGATGGTGTTGCAGAAGTAGTACAGCGTTATATTCTAAACAATTATATTCATGAAAAAGTCAATTGAAACAGAACGTTTAATTTTGAGAGAATTACTTCTTTCAGATGCTGACGGAATGTTTGAATTGGATTCTAATCCTAACGTGCATATTTTTATCGGAAATAAGCCTGTAAAGGATATTGAAGAAAGCCGGGAGCAAATTAAAAATATTCAAAATCAATATAAAACTTTTGGAATTGGCCGCTGGGCAGTTATTTTAAAAGAAACAAATGAATTTTTGGGCTGGTCCGGAATAAAATTCATTACAAATGAAATCAATAATCATAAAGATTTTTATGAAATTGGATATCGTTTTATTGAAAAACATTGGGGAAAAGGATATGCAAGCGAGGCAGCAATAGCTTTTGTCGATTATGCTTTTACTGAAATGAAAGTCGATAAACTTTATGCTTACGCAGATGAAGGAAATGAAAACTCAAGAAAAGTCCTTGAAAAACTGGGTTTTCATTATGTAAATTCATTTGAATACGAAAATGAATTAGAAGTTTGGTACGAACTTAAAAATCCGAATACCTAAAAAAAGAATCAGAGAAATGTGTCCCAAATCTTTATAAACTTACCTAACAAGTTTGCAAAGATTTGGAAAACAGCTCTTAGTTTTATTCTCTGAAAAAAATATTTTTATTATTTTTTAGCTACAGAAACAAAATATTTATTTCCGTCACCCATAGTTAATTTTACACGTTCGTCGCAAAGATCGATAGCAAAAGCAGCACTTTCGTAACAGCTGCAAGTTGTATTTTTATCTTTAGACATTTCTGTTTTACAATTGTTGTTTTTAAAAGTTGCCAATTGTGGAGTATACAAACTTACTAAATCTGTAGAAGCAGTTACTAATGAAATGATACTTGCAGAATTGGTATTTGTAATTCTGTAAACTATTCTATCAGTATAATTTACTTCATTTACAGTTACTTTACGAATATAAGTGTAGGCAGTTGATTCTGCACCTGGTTCTTTTACTTCAAACTTAAAACCAACAGCACGAATCGCGATATCAAATTGAGATTGAGAGTTTAAACTCGCCCAGTTTGTCAGAGTGCTTATAGAAGGGAATGGGTTCGTAGCCGGAGCAGTTTGCGCTTGCGAATTGAAAAAGGTTAAGAACATCAAGCAGATCGTGGGTAAAAATGCTTTCATAATAAGTTTGGATTATTTTAATTTTTTGCCTACTCTTTATGGTTTTCGGCTTACCCATTTTTTATTGATAACAAAACAACAACTTTAACGATAAAAAATCAAAATTGTTATGGCTAAATCTACGGTTTCTTATTGAATTTTTTCAATTTTTTTTTTCGGACTGTAAAATTACAGTTTAAAAGGTAAATTACACCAAGTTAAATGTAAGAAAATTTTAAACTAAACATTAAAAAAACGTATTTAATCGATAAATTTTGCTTTTTATCGATGATTTTGTCATTTTATTCCTATTCAAATTTAAATTATTTTTTTTCAGACATAACTTTTCTTTAAGACAAGCGATTAACGTGCAATGCTTTTTATACCGGATGAAAATATAGATTTACTGCAAAATATTGATATATAGTCTATTATTGATTTTATTTTAAAGAATATTGTATGTAAATTTGCAAACTCTCTAAACAGAGATGTAAATATAATATCTTACTACTTAAAATGTAGTGTATTCCCATGGAAAATAGAAAAAAAGTTGCTTTTTATACGCTTGGATGCAAATTGAATTTTTCAGAAACGTCTACAATTGCCCGAAACTTTAATGAAGAAGGTTTTGATCGTGTCGATTTTGAAGAAGTTGCAGACATATATGTGATCAATACTTGTTCTGTAACAGAAAATGCCGACAAGCAATTTAAGCAGGTTGTAAAAAAAGCAATGAAACTTAATGATAAGGCTTTTGTTGCTGCGGTAGGTTGTTATGCACAATTAAAACCGGAAGAATTGGCGGCTGTTGATGGCGTTGATTTAGTTTTGGGTGCTACCGAAAAATTTAAAATTACAGATTACATAAACGACTTAAGTAAAAACGACATGGGTGAAGTTCATTCATGCGAAATTGCCGAAGCCGATTTTTATGTTGGAAGTTACTCCATTGGAGATCGTACACGTGCTTTCCTGAAAGTTCAGGACGGTTGCGATTATAAATGTACCTATTGTACAATTCCGTTAGCAAGAGGAATTTCAAGAAGTGATGCTTTAGAGAACGTTTTGCAAAATGCCAAAGAAATTTCAGCTCAAAACATCAAAGAAATTGTTTTGACCGGAGTTAATATTGGTGATTACGGAAAAGGAGAATTCGGAAATAAAAAACACGAACATACTTTTCTTGAACTAGTTCAGGCTTTAGATGAAGTTGAAGGAATTGAGCGTTTGCGAATTTCATCGATTGAACCTAACTTATTAAAAAATGAAACGATAGAATTTGTTTCTAAAAGCCGCACTTTTGTACCGCATTTTCATATTCCGTTACAATCAGGAAGCAATGATATTTTAAAATTGATGAAACGTCGTTATTTACGTGAAGTTTATACAGAACGCGTCAACAAGATTCGCGAAGTAATGCCGCACGCTTGTATTGGTGTAGATGTAATTGTTGGTTTTCCGGGTGAAACAGACGAGCATTTTCTTGAAACATACCATTTTTTAAATGAAATGGATATTTCCTATTTACACGTCTTTACTTATTCTGAAAGAGACAATACAGAAGCTGCAAATATGCCGGGAATTGTTCCTGCAAACGTAAGAGCAAAACGTAGCAAAATGTTACGTGGATTATCCGTTAAAAAACGTCGTGCTTTTTACGAAAGCCAATTAGGTACAAATAGAACAGTTTTATTCGAAAGTGAAAATAAAGAAGGATACATTCACGGTTTTACTGAAAACTACGTAAAAGTAAAAACACCCTGGAATCCTGAATTGGTTAATACTTTGCAAGAAATCAATTTAACAAAAATTGATGAAGACGGAAGCGTTCGTTTAGAATTTTTAAATAAACTGGCAGAAGCTTAAATATAAAGATAGCACGCAATATGTGTCATTTCGAGGAACGAGAAATCACATCCTGAGAGCAACGAACTGTAAATCCGTAATATGATTTCTCGTTCCTCGGAATGACACAAAACAAGAAAAGCCCTTTATTATAAAGGGCTTTTCTTGTTTTATAAAAGACTATTTTATTTCTTTCTCGATAACCAATTTCAGCGAATTAATATAATCCGTATCAAATTCAATAACTCTGATTTTTTCAGGATTAAAACTCAATTCACCGCCAAACTGACCTTTTGTATCTAAGAAATCAATGATAAGTTCTTCCTCATTTAAAGAAAGTAATTTTCCTAAATAAGCCGATTTAGCTGATTTTTTTGAAATTTGAAAAATGCCGTATTTATTCGTTATAAAATTCACGATTGATTCTAAATCCCGAATAGGGATAATATCTTCGGCATTGGTTTTTAAACCTTTTAACCGAATCACTTTTTCAGTAAAAGCAAGATCATGATCTCTGTGAACATTTTCGACGTTTTTATTTTTCAGAATTACAAAACCATCCAAAATATAATCGACAGGATTGTTTCTCAATAAAATCCAATCATCAGAATAATCAATTAAAAATCCGGTAAAAATTTCCTTTTTATCACTAAATTCTATTGCAATTAATTGCCTTAAATATTGTTCCATTAGGTTAGGTTTTTATTTTTAGTTTAAGGATTTGTAGACCAAATGCTACTGTTTTTGATAAAAACGCGACGACTTAATTTAAGTTGTGCAATAATTAATTCTGCAATATCTTCAGACTGCATAACTTTTTCAGGATTTCCGTCTGTCAGGTTCAAATCTTTTGCCATGTCAGTTGCAACAGTACTTGGCGTTAAAGCCGTAACACGAATATTGTGTTTTCTCATTTCCTGCATTAATGAATCCGTTAATCCCAAAACAGCAAATTTAGAAGCACTGTAAGCACTCGTTAAAGCATTTCCGTTTAATCCTGCCGTAGACGAAATATTGATAATATCGCCCGTTTGTCTTTCGATCATATTTGGAATAACGGCGCGGGTTGCATAATAAGTTCCCATTAAATTTACCTGAATAATTTTTTCCCAGGCAGAAGGCTCTAACTCAAGGAATTTTCCAAAAGAAGCAATTCCGGCGCTGTTAATTAAAATATCAATAGTTGTAAATTCAGCTAAAGCTTTTTCAACAGCAGCATTTATAGAATCAATACTAGAAACATCTGCAGATAAAGCTAAAGATTTTACACCTAAATTTGAAGTCTCGATTGCCAATTGATCAACATCAGCCTGAGTTCTTGAAACTAAAATTACGTTTACACCTTCTTTGGCCAATGCGATTGCAATTGCTTTTCCAATTCCTTTTCCGGCTCCCGTAATTAGGGCATTTTTATTTTTTAAGTCTGTCATGTTTTATTTTTTAGAAATGCAAAAATGCATCATTTAAAGTTACACAAAAATATTGCATTTGTAAACTAAAATGATGCTTTTAGGTTATTTCTTAAACTAAGTTTAACAACTTAACTATTCTTTCAAAACCATATCGATACACATTACCGCAGCAAGAATTAATTGTCTAAGCGGACTGTCTTGTGCTACAGATTCTTCTATTTGAAGAACATAATTATCAGCACTTGTAAAAAACTCTTTACCAATTCCTGCCCATTTTTTATTTACCTGCGCAAGTTGTTTGTTTTCATAAGAAAATTTAAAATCCCAACCCGTCCATTTTCCTTGTAAAGTAGCAACCGGTTTTTCGTTTTTATCCAGAATTTCGAATTTTCCTCCAATAGAAAAAAACTTTTGTTTGAAGGTTCCAACTAAATGATCTTTTTCGTCAAAAACTTCAACCGTTGATCGAAGCCATGCAATACCACGTTTTACTGTAATTAATTTTTCACCGGAAGCGGTAGTAATTTCAATATCAAAAGGTGTCATTCTTTTATAATCTGTAAAACGAAATACCTTAGTAAAAAAGCCAAGATTGTTTTCGCGGCAATTCATAATTATTTGATTGGTTTCCGGATCATAGATGTCATAATTGTTGGCAGCTTTAAACATTCCGACATGTTCTTTTACTAAAAATAGATTTTGGCTTAAAATTGGATTCATACGGTTATAAAATATTAGTGATTTGAATAAAGTCCAAATGTAAAGAAATATCTATTAATTATATTGCTTTGCAGACTCTGCCAAACGAATAAATTCTGCTTTGTAACCTTCGCTGTCATTTGATTTTCCTTGTTTCGCTAATTTTACAATTTCTTTTGGAGATTTGTCAGCAATCAATTTAGAGTCTCTTAATTTTAATCCAAACCAGGCAACGGCAGTGCTGAATTTAAAATCATCACTTGCTTTTTCTAAAGAAACCCATTTGTTTTCAATCACATTTACCATTTCAATACTTTTATCACCATCCGGTTTTTTGTAACGGAATTTTATTGTAGCCAGTTCATTCGAATAATTATTTGAATTCGTTTCTGTTTTAGTGTATTTTAAAGCATCAGGTTGTTCTTTTAAATAATCGCTGCTAACTCCCGCAGGAATAATTTCATACAAAGCCGTAACAGTGTGATTGCTTCCTAATTCGCCGGCATCAATAGCATCATTTTTAAAATCTTCCGGACGCAATTTTCTGTTTTCATAGCCAATTAATCGATAAGCCTGAACTTGTTTTGGGTTAAACTCAATCTGAATTTTTACGTCTTTCGCAATCGCAAACATAGAACCTTTAAATTCTTTTCCTAAAAAACGATTTGCTTCCTGAATATTATCGATATAAGCATAATTTCCGTTTCCTTTATCAGCAAGAATCTCCATTTTACTGTCTTTATAATTGCCCATTCCGTAACCTAAACAAGTTAAGAAAACACCCGTTTTTCTTTTTTGCTCAATTAATTTTTCCATATCAGAATCAGAAGAACTTCCCACATTAAAATCGCCGTCGGTTGCCAGAATTACTCTGTTGTTTCCGCCTTTAATAAAGTTTTCAGCAGCAATTTTATAAGCAAGTTCGATTCCTTCACCGCCAGCCGTGCTTCCGCCAGCTTGCAAAGCGTCTAATGCATCAATTATGGTTTCTTTTTCATCTCCTGATGTTGGCGGTAAAACCAATCCGGCAGCTCCCGCATACACAACAATGGCAACATTATCTTTAGCTCTTAATTCGTTTACCAATATTTTCATCGATTGTTGCAATAAGGGTAATTTATTAGCGTCGCCCATTGAACCCGAAACATCGATTAGAAAAACAAGATTAGATGCCGGCAAATCATCGGTTGGAATATTTTTTCCCTGAAGACCAATTCTTAAAATTTGATTTTTATAATTCCACGGCGAATAACTCAATTCTGTATTGATAGAAAACGGGTGCTGGTCTTTTGGCTGTGGATAAGTATATTTAAAGAAATTCACCATTTCTTCAACACGAACGGCATCTTTTGGAACTTCTTGCCCGTTATTAATAAAACGTCTGATATTAGTATATGATGCATTATCAACATCAATCGAAAAAGTAGAAAGCGGTGCTGTTTTTGGACTTTCGAAAGCATTTTCTACAAAAGCATTATAATCTTCCTGAGTTGGTTCAGCAGGACGAATTGGAGTAATTTGATTTAGTTTAAAATCCAAATCCTTTTCAGAAAGATTTTTATAAAGTCCGTTTTTGGTTGCAATAACCACTGCGCCATTGGCAGCTTTAGTTCCGTAAAGAGAAGTAGCCGTTGCATCTTTTAAAACTTTAACGTCATCAATATCATTCGGATTAATTTTTGCCATTTGATCGGCTTTAATACGAACTCCGTCAACGATATACATCGGTTCATTTCTCGCCGAAATAGATTCAGATTCATAATTTGTTGTAACGCTGGGACTCGGAACGTATTGATTATTAGATATAACTCTGCCCTGAATCATTACAGATGCAGCTGTCATTTGTCTTTTTTTAGAAACTCCATAAGCTGTCACAACAACTTCTTGTAATTGGCTGCTATTTTCTTTTAATATAACATTGATGATATTTGAATCTTTTACTACAACAGTTTGAGTGTCCATTCCAACATAAGTAAAAACAAGGAAGTCTCCTTTTTGAGCTTTAATACTGTACTGTCCCTCATAATTTGTGACGGCTGTAGTTTTTGTTTTTTGAATATAAACAGTAACTCCCGGAAGCGGAGCAGAGCTAACATCTGTAACAGTTCCTGTAATCGTTCTTTCCTGTGCAAATGTTACGAAACATATAAGCATAGTAATGGCTGATGAAATAAGTTTTAAACTTTTCATGATAGTGATTTTTTAAATTAATGTTCGGGTTTATCTTTGTCAAAGTCTTAAACTCTGACAAAGATTTTTGAAGTAAGAATTATTTTTTGTTGACCGGTTTTCCTGTTTTGGTAGTAATTATAACAACTCCTTTTTTTCCTTTTTCGCCATATTTTGATGTCGCTTCAAGATCCTGGAGAATCGTTATGGTTTTAATTTCCTGTTTGTCTAAAGGCGCATACGGACTCGTTGGGTTTGGGCCATATAAATCATTTTCAGAATAATAAATGCCGTCAATAATATAAAGAGGTTCGTCTAAAATAACCAGTGACTCCACATTTTCAGGATTTAAATTAGGAAGTTCGGCAGACATCATTTTGTCTTTTTTTGCTTCATCGCTGTGCGCCATTGCAGTTCCGTTAAGGATAATTAGAGGCGCATTTTTCTTAGGCATTGGTGCTGATGCTGATCGTTTGGCGGCAAACGAAACTTTAGCAGATTCTCTTTCTTTTGCATCAGAATAAGCTTCTGAATCTATTTTTCCTTTAACATCTGAATTATCGTCTTTTGAATATTCAGCTTCAGCTTGTACCGGAGCAACCATAAAATCGGCAGTAGCCTCTTGTGCACTTGATGTTCCGGCTCCGACAGCCTCAGAAATAGGAAGCTGTATTTCGTTTATAGCAACTTTTTGTTGATTTTTAACCTGATTGTTTAAAATCTGAACGGCTTCTTCTTTCGAAACCATTTTTGAATCTTTCTCAACAACTGCATTGTCTTTCCCTACAACATTTTGAATTGTTTTATCATCGTTAACAACAACTTTTTGGTTTGGGATTGTCGTTACTTTATCTGATTTTAAAAACTGGGATCCTACAGAAATGATCAGTAATAAAGAAGCTGCAATTGCAATTTTTTTCCATAATGAAATCGCTTTTTTATCTTCTTTTTTGTCGAGTTTATCTTCAACGCGTGACCAGACTTTCTCCATTCCCGGAAAATCTTTCAGCTCCGAGTTGTGCGCTGCCTCTTTAAATTTATCGAATATTTTATCTTGATTGTCCATGACTATTTTGCTTTTTGATAATACAATTTATTTACTAATTCCTTCAGCTTGGTTTTCGAGGCATTCAATTGTGATTTTGATGTGCCTTCAGAAATGTTAAGCATACTGGCTATTTCTTTGTGTCCGTAACCTTCAATAACAAAAAGATTAAAAACAGTTTTACAGCCGTCTGGAATATGGTTTAATAAATTGAGTAAATCCTCTTCTTCAAGAGCGTTAATTTCATCTGTAAAAGGTTGTGACAGCAATTTGACATCATCAAGATACATATTGAAATTTGTATTTTTTTTGATCGTTGCCAAACAATGGTTCACGGTTATCTTTCTTGCCCAAGCCTCAAAAGCCAGCGCTTCTTTTAGTTGATCCAGTTTTGTAAAAATGGTATAGAAAGCGTCAGCCATAGCTTCTTCTATTTCTTCTTCCTTTTTAAGGTATCGTTTGCAAAGGCGATACAATTTTGGAGCCATGTCCTCATAAACCTGACGCTGGGCATCGCGATTCATTTTTTTGCAGTTAGAAATTAGAGTTTCGTTTATCACAATTGTTGTCTTTATACTAAAGAGAGAGAAAAAGATAAAAAGGTTGGGATGGATATTAAAAAAAAGTAAAAATAATTCAAATTATTTTATAATGTGTTGATTTTATTGACTTTGTGGTTTTGTTTAAAAAGTATACAACTGAGACCTAACAGGTTTTTAATCCCGAGGCTTCGGGACTGTTAGGTCTAACAGTATGACGATTGTTATTCTCATTTTGTGTCATTTCGACGAAGGAGAAATCACACTAGAAACTCCACAATGTGAGTCGACAATCTTTGTCGAGCTCCTTTATGTGATTTCTCCTTCGTCGAAATGACACAAAATGCGTTAAACTTTGTGTTTCTCTGTGAAATTCTTTGTGAATCTCTGTGTTATAACTTTATCGTAAATATTCACAATTTACTTAATCGGCAACGTCAACTTAAAAACCTTTGTCTCTAAAAGTTCCGTGTCATTATCTTCACAAAGCAGGAACTCAATTTTTTCGTTAGATTTTTTATAGAAAGTCAAACCTTCAAATTTATTGGTTGAGGTTATTTTTTGAGTAAAATCGATTTTCATGGTTTTAAGATCGATTCGGCCAATGAAACTTCCCAGGATTTCACCGTCATCATAAGTCGATTTAGTGTCTTCGGCAGTTGAAAGAAAATAGATTTTATCTTCGACTAAAATAGCATCCGTAAAACTAGAGCGAACACCTTTTATTTTTGGCAGCTTATAATTGGTGGCAACCAATGCAAATTCTTCTCCAAGGCTTTTCGCGTGAATCGTAAAAATGGTGTTTTTGTTAGAAACTCCGTTTCCTCGATTGAATAAGTACCAGTTTTCTCCATCAAAAATAGCGCCTTCCAAATTAAAATCTTCCGGTTTTATAGATCCGAAACTTTGCATAACAGCGTACAAATCGACAAGATTGTTTTTTTGTAAAACGGTTTTGGTTTTCAAATCAAACTCAATCATTTTGTTTCGGTTTTCGGTAGAACCCGAGCCAAAAACATATAAAGTATCATTATGATGCGTAATCGATTCAAAATCTGGTTTTATGTTTTTTGCAATGTTTTGCGACGGATTATCAATTAAAGGATGTTGGTTTAATTGCTGGTTTTGCATATTGTATTCATATAAAAATCCGCTGTTGTCGCCAATAATATAAAGTGAATCGTTATTGAAAAATAATCCTGATGCAGAACCGATTCCGATGATTTGAAATAATATTTCTAATGTGAATTTTTCCATGAATTTTTTATTTTAGAAGACTTATTTGATTTCTAAATTCTTCTATTTCTGTTTTACTTTTTATTTTTAATATTTTGGTAAGTTCAAAGAAATCAATTTTTCCTTTAGAATAATATAAAAAGAGTTCTTCCTGAACTTTTTCCATATCGTATTCGTTATACATCTCAAAATTAAAAGATTTTCCTTGCCCTGAATTAAGTCTTAATAATATTTGATTATTAACTCCATTTGAGAGTGAAGAATCAAAACTTGTATATCTGTCTAATTTTCCATAATAATCATCATTTGAGATTTCAATTGATTTGATTTCATCAATTTTAAATTTCTCCTGATCTATAATAATATGATCTTCATAGAATTCAAGAAAGCCACTAAATTCTCCATTTAGAGCTTTAATTTTTGTTAATCCAATTGTCTTTACAATAATCCCAATAATCAAAAGCCCAAGTATTAATTTTGAGATTATCTCATCGAATAATCCTTTTTCCTGAGTAAAAAAGTTCTGTTTTATTAAGGATATAATATATAAAGAAAGTATTAATGTAAATATTATTAAGCTATTACACCAATGAAACTTTTTTGATTTTTTGTAAATATTGAATCGTTGCATTTTGTGCTTAAAGGGAATTTATTTTGAAAACCAATGTGCAGCCGTGTAGCAATGAAAAAGTATTGCAATGAATAACAGGAATATGCTTCGTAAAATTAGTATATTTATAATTATAAAAATAAAAGATATATGAAATCAATAGATCCAAATGATTTTAAAGTTACAGATAAAATAAAATTATCAAAGATTCCAACTTTATTGAAAGTAAAAGCAGATGACGATGAAAAAGCAGAAAAGCTAGATAAGGTTCAGGCAAAATTGAGCGATTTGCAGGATGTCATGTATGCGCACAATAAATATTCTGTTTTGATTTGTCTGCAAGGAATGGATACTTCGGGGAAAGACAGTTTAATACGAGAGGTTTTTAAAGAGTTTAATCCGCGTGGAGTAGTGGTGCATAGTTTTAAAACGCCAAATTCTACAGAACTGGAACACGATTATTTATGGAGACATTATATCGCTTTGCCTGAAAAAGGAAAGTTTGGAATTTTTAACCGAACGCATTATGAAAATGTTTTGGTTACGCGTGTGCATCCTGAATATATTTTAAGTGAAAATTTACCGGGAATAAATTCTGTTGATGATATTACACCTAAATTCTGGAAAAAAAGAATTGAGCAGATTAATAATTTTGAACAGCATATTGCCCAAAACGGTACAATTGTCATGAAGTTTTATCTTCATTTAAGTAAAGAAGAACAACGCCAACGTTTATTGCGCCGCTTGGAAGAAGGAAAGCACAATTGGAAATTTTCTCCCGGAGATTTAGCAGAACGTGAACATTGGGATGAATATCAGGAATATTATGAAGAAGCTATAAATAAAACTTCGACAGAACACGCACCTTGGTATATAGTTCCTGCAGATGATAAAGAAATGGCGCGTTATATTGTTGCCAAAATTATTTGGGAAGAAATGCAAAAACACACGGATATTAAGGAACCTGAATTAGACGAAAAAATAAAAGCCAACTTCGAGGATTACAAACAACAATTAAAAAAAGAGTCTTAAAATAAGGCTCTTTTTTTTGTTTGCATGTTACTGTAAGTTTATGAGTATTTTGTATTACTAATTTAATGTTAATTTTATGTATGATGTTGATTGAGTTTTAGTTAAACTCTTCATTTTTTGATAATACCAAGGTCATTTTTAGTTAAAGGGTAAGGATTTACTTTGTAAAAAAATATAATCAAACCAATAGCTAAATGAAAAGAATCATTTTACCCCTAATTATCTTAGGCTCGCTGATCTCGTGTAACAACGATTCTAAAGATCAGGAAGACACAACACCAACCACAAGTGTTGTATTGAAGGATCAATCTGTAACACCAAGTTTATTAAAAGCGCAAGCAGGTTTTGAAAGTTTAAAGATTTATTCACTTTTTAGTTCAGATGACGTTTTTTCGGAAAGTCCAAAATATATTTTTGGAGGTTCTGCTGACGGTTCAGGTTTATTAAAAAACACGGATGGAACTTTTACTTTTTTAGTAAACAATGAGGATAACTTTGCTGTTTCAAGAATTACATTAGACAAAACATTTAAACCTGTTAAGGGAGAATATTTATTAAATTCAAATGGAGGAACCTGGAGGTTGTGTAGCGCAACAATGGCAACACTGGCTGAACACGGTTTTGGACCTGTTTATTTAACTTGTGGAGAATCTGGAGAAGAGTCTCGTACACATGCTGTAGACCCTTACGCAAGTGCGGGATCTGCATCTGTATCTAAAGAATTGCCAGGATTTGGTCGTTTAGCTGCTGAGAACGCTTTACCATTACGTTCTTCTGCTTACAAAGGAAAAACAGTTGTTGTAATTGGTGACGACGATTCAGGAACTTATGGAGGTCAGGTTTTTATGTATGTATCTAATACCGTTGGTGATTTAAGCGGAGGTTCTTTGTATATGCTTAAAAGAAATGATGACAACCAAAGAGAAACAGATATGGCGGTTGGTACATCGTATCCGGTTTCTTTCGTAAAAATCGACAATCATACTACTTTAACAGGAGCACAAATTAATGCATCTGTAAATACTTTGAAAGCGATTAAATTTGGTCGTGTTGAAGATTTAGATTACCGTAAAGGTGGTGCTACTGCAGATCGTGAATTGTATTTTAACGCAACGGGACAAAATACAACAGGAGTAAATGCTGATGCTTCGAGAACTAAATACGGTAGAGTTTACAGATTAAATCTTGATGCTGTTGATCCGTTAAAAGGAACTTTAGAAGTTATTCTTGACGGAGATAACCGCTTTGGAATTGCAGGTAAATTTCAAAACCCTGATAATATTTGCGTAACTACAAACTACGTTTACATTGAGGAAGATTCTAACTTATATGGAGATGAAACTCACGATGCTTATATTTATCAATATAATATTGCAACTAAAGATTTAAAAGTTGTGGTAGAATTAGATCACCATCGTACGGCAGCCGATGCCGCGAAATATAATGTAATTTCGTCGACTGTAGCAGATCCAAGCAAAAAAGGAGTTTGGGAATATGGGGCATTAATTGACGTTTCTGACCAGCTTGGTATCCCGGATACTTTTATGTTAAGTGTGCAGCCTCATTCTTGGACTGGAACAAAATATTTAAGTCCTGACGGAGGAACAAAACGTCCAGAAGAAAATCAGGCAAGTCAAATTGTAGTTATCAAAGGTTTGGCGAGATAAATTTTTAAGTCATTAAAAAACAGTTTTCCACTATTTCAATTTTGAGGTAGTGGTTTCTGTTTTTCTGAATATTCCTCTTTTAATTGTTATTACATCATGAAAAAAATATATTGTTTGTTGTTGTTACTAAGCTTTTTTGCTTGTCAGAAAAAAAACAAACATCAGGAAGTAAATGAATTATTTCAGTCTGATATTACTTTATTAATCGAAAAAGTAGCCAAACTGAAATATTCCATACAATCAGATTCTACAGAAGCTCAAATTCAAAGACAATTTATTGAAGCGCACGAAAGTTTTAAGAAAGTCGAAATGCTAAGCGAATACTATGCTCCCGCAGTTTCTAAATCGATCAACGGACCGGCGATTCCTGAATTTGAAGAAAATGATAATGTAACCGTTTCACCCGAAGGATTTCAGGTCATTGAAGAATTGGTTTTTCCGAAATATAATAAAGAAAGCAAAAAAGAATTACTTAAGGAATTGGGCATTTTATCCGGAAATTTAATTCGGTTAGAAAAAGTTTCAAATTCTACAGAATTGACAGATGCGCATGTTTTTGATGCCATGCGATTAGAAGTGTATCGAATTATTACTTTAGGAATTACTGGTTTTGATTCGCCGGTTGTTCTCAATTCACTTACGGAAGCTTCTGTATCTTTAGAAACAATCGAAAAATATTACCGTATTTATCTTCAGAATAAAACAGTTTCAAATGCTAAACAAGTACTTGAAATTCTTGAAAAAGGGAAAAAGTATTTAAAAACCAATAATAATTTTAATGCTTTCGATCGCGCCTATTTTATCAAGGAAATTGCAAATCCGTTAAGCAAAGAAATTTATAAAACACAATCAGAATTAGGAATTCCGTTCATGAAAGAACAAAGAGGCTTAAAAGTAACGGCACAAACGTTATTTGATAAAGATGCTTTTGATGCCGAAGCTTTTTCGGGTTTCCCGGATTATGAAACGACACCTGAAAAAATTACTTTAGGTAAAAAGTTATTCAATGATCCCATTTTATCAGGAAACAATACACGTTCCTGCGCCTCATGCCATCATGCAGAAAAAGCATTTACAGATGGTTTGGAAAAAGCCATTTCATTAGACGGAAAATCGATGATTCAGCGTAATACGCCAACATTAACTAATATTGCTTTTCAGCGTGTATTTTTTGCAGATTCAAGAGTAAGTTATCTTGAAGATCAGGCAATCGCCGTGATTAAAAACGAAAACGAAATGCACGGATCTTTAGACAAATCTGCTTTGGCAATTCAAAAGAAAGAAGATTATATAAAAGATTTTAAGAAAGCTTTTCCAAAAGGAGAAATAAACGAATTTACAATCAAAAATGCTTTGGCGTCTTACATACGTTCCTTAAGTCATTACGATTCTAAATTTGACGGTTATATGCAAAATAAAACAGCATTTACGGCAGATGAAAAAGCAGGATTTAATTTATTTGCAGGAAAAGCCAAATGTGCGACTTGTCATTTTATTCCGCTTACCAACGGAACCGTTCCGCCAAATTTCAGCAAATCTGAAAGTGAAATTTTAGGTGTTCCTGATAAAAATAAAAAACTCGACGGAGATTTAGGCAAGTTTGTCATAACGCAGGCTGCGATTCATAAAAATTCATTTAAAACCCCAACCATAAGAAACATAGCACTTACAGCTCCGTATATGCACAATGGTGTTTATAAAACGCTGGAAGAAGTTATTGATTTTTATAATGACGGCGGCGGAATAGGTTTAGGATTTGAAGTCCCGAACCAAACATTGCCCGAAGACAAATTAAATTTATCTGATAAGGAAAAGCAACAATTAATCGCCTTCATGAAAACATTGACAGATAAGAAATATTCGAATTAAGAATAGAAAATGAATCGTTTAATTTAATAAGTAGGCGTTAATTTATAAATGTAAAAACCCGGCAGACTATGAGGAACTGCCGGGTTTTACCAAAAACAAAAGAATAAAAATAAAAGTATTTTTACAAATCAAAACCGTAGGCCAAACGAAGCGCTACCTGATCAGTTTTGAAAGTGTTATAATTTTCGTAGCGTACACTGATATCAATGTATTTGTTGGCATAACCAATTCCCGGGGCCCAAATAAAAGTCGTGTCATCGTAACCGTTTGTTACTGCGAAACCAGCACCAACTTCACCTAAAACATAAAATTGATCTTCCCAGATAAAAGCTTTAAATCCTGCTTTTGCCGGAATAAAACCTAAATCTTTTCCATCAACTCCATTTTCATCTTTTCCCTGAAATAAGTTGGTAAAACCTGTTGTTAACGTAAGAGAAGTTCTCTTAGACAAATCATATTGTAAACGCACATCACCGCCCAAAGCCCAATCGTATGCGTTATCTGTTGGTAAACCGCCATTAATACCAAAACCTAATCTAAAACCCTGATCGTAATTTTTAATTTCGCTTTCTGTTGTAGTTTGAGCGAATGTTGTACTGGCGTATAAAGTAGCAATAATTGCTAGGCTGAAAGTTCTTAGATTTTGTAATTTCATTGTGATATTATTTTGAATTATTAATAATGTAAAAGTAAACCCTAGTGTTTTGGGCTTTGTTATATAATTTTCAGGAATTGTTATATAATATTTCGTTTGGTGCTGAATTCTTAAAATTGGCTTACATTTTTTAATAATAGGATAGAATCCAAAGCTTCTGATTATCTTTGCCGACTAAAAAGCGTAAAAGTGAATTTAAAGCAATACACCAAGGAGTTCTCGTATAATTTTAGACTGGCTTATCCTATAATATTAGGAATGGTTGGTCATACCTTAATTGGTATTGTCGACAATATCATGGTAGGGAAATTAGGAGCTACAGAACTTGCAGCAGTTTCATTAGGAAATAGTATGATTTTTATCGCTTTGTCTTTAGGAATAGGATTTTCTACCGCGCTTACACCAATTGTAGCTGAAGCTGATGCTGAAAAAAATGCAAATAAAATTCGTGCGACTTTTCATCATGGATTGCTTTTATGTACCATTTTAGGAATTTTGCTTTTCTTATTAATAATATTAGCAATGCCTTTAATGGAGTTAATGCATCAGCCTGCAGATGTTATTGCTTTGGCAAAACCCTATTTGGCATGGGTTGCATTTTCATTGGTTCCATTAATTATATATCAGGGTTACAAACAATTTGCTGACGGATTATCGATGACAAAATATTCGATGTACGCCATCATTATGGCAAATATTATTCATATCGGAATTAATTATATGTTGATTTACGGTGTTTGGATTTTTCCTAAAATGGGAATTGTTGGTGCAGCTTTAGGAACTGTGATTTCCAGAATTATTATGGTAATCTTCATGCACATAATTCTATCAAGGAGAGAACAGCTAAAAACATATTTTCAGGATTTTAGTTTTGAAGAAATTAAAAAAGAAACCATTAAAAAAATAATTGGACTGGGTTTTCCATCGGCAATGCAAATGCTTTTTGAAGTCGTACTTTTTGCATCATCGATATGGCTATGCGGTAACATTGGCAAAACAAGTCAGGCCGCCAACCAAGTTGCATTAAGTTTATCTTCGATGACATTTATGTTTGCAATGGGTTTAAGTGTAGTTTCAATGATTCGTGTTAGTAACCAAAGAACATTAATGGATTTTAAACAATTGGTTGTCATTGCACGTTCGATCTTTTTACTGGCTATTATTCTCGAAGTTTTTTTCGCGATTATATTTATCACTTTTCGTCATGATCTGCCTTATCTTTTTCTAAAGATGGAAAACACATCACAACTTGCGGATAATACAGAAGTAATTCAAATTGCTGTGAAATTATTACTTGTTGCAGCCATTTTTCAAATTTCTGATGGAATACAGGTTGTGGTTCTGGGCGCTTTACGCGGATTGCAGGATGTCAAAATTCCAATGTATATCACATTTGTAGCTTATTGGGTTATTGGTTTTCCTATTTCGTATTATTTGGGAGAATATACAGAATGGAAGGCGCAAGGCGTTTGGATAGGACTTTTGGCAGGATTAACTACAGCTGCAATTTTTCTCTATATGCGCTTTCATTATCTGACAAAAAAATTAATCAATAATTCATTTTCAAATAACTAAATTTGAAAAGAGAAAAAATATAAGCAACAGATTTCAAGGATTAAAATGATTTTTTTAAAATAATCTGGAGAATCTTTTAAATCTGTGGCAAAAAAATATAAAAACAAAAATAAATTAAAATGGAATTACCAAAATTTTTACTCGGAGACAATACTGATTTTCCAGATGATATTTTCATCATTCACCTTGATTATCCAAGATTTATAATCAATTTAAAAGATGATGAGGTTGAGATTATGGAAGAAGCCGAAGATCTTGATGAAGCTGAATTAAATGCTGAAATGGAAGGTTTGATTGTTTTGGCAAATGAATTTTACGATAGAGAAATAAACCGTTACGAAGAATAGGTGAAAGAGTAAAGATAAAAGAGTTAAGAGTAGAGGCGCACAGCAGTGCGTCTCCTATGTATCCGGTTTCTTTTTTTAACACCGAAAATTTCAAGCAGAGTCACAGATTGCAAAGATTTTTGTTTCACGCAGATTCTGCAGATTCGAGCAGATTTAATTTTAAAATTTGCTAAAAGATCTGCATTTATCTGCTTAAATCTTTTTTAAATCTGCGTGAAACAAAAAAAATCAAACACATTCTGCAGATTCGAGCAGATTTAATTTTAAAATTTGCTAAAAGATCTCTGCATTTATCTGCTTAAATCTTTTTTAAATCTGCGTGAAACAAAAAAATCAAACACATTCTGCAGATTCGAGCAGATTTAATTTTAGAATTTGCAAAAAGATCTCTGCATCTATCTGCTTAAATCTTTTTAAATCTGTGTGAAACAAAAACATTACGAGTTCGTATCTATAATATTTCAACCAAGAACTAATCTAAATAATCTAATGAAAAAACTAAGTTATTTAAAACCTATTTTTAATTTTATAGCAATCGGATTGCTAATCACTACGTTAAGCCGATTGTGTTTGTTTTTTATATTTAAAGAAAGAGTAGTAGAAACACCAAATTTCTGGTATATTTTTCCAATCGGTCTTCGAATGGATTTAATTTTACTTTGTTATTTATCCTTTCTTCCGGCAGTTCTAATTACTTTTTTACCCAATAAAGCACTGAAATTCACCAACAGCTTTTTGGTGATTTACAGTTTTTTATTCCTGTTTTTAATACTGTTTGTAGAATTGGCTTCGCCTGATTTTGTAAAACAATACGATACACGTCCGAATAAGATTTTCCTTGATTATTTAATTTATCCAAAAGAAGTTGTCGGAATGCTTTTAAAAAGTTACCTGACTTCAATCATTGTAACTTTCCTGATTTTAGGAGTTGTTTTGTATTTTGCTTTCAAAAAGGGGAAAAAACTTTTCCATACCACAAGTACAGCATATAAAACCAAATTAATACTTTTTCCATTAGTTGCTTTTCTATTGTTTTTTGGAGCACGTTCAAGCTTAACATCAAAACGTCCGATAAATGCCAGTAATGCTGTTTTTTCTACAGATCAGTTAACGAACACTTTAGGATTAAATTCATTTTATACGGTTGCTTTTGCCGCTTATTCTATTAAAAATGAAGGAAACACAAAGATGTACGGAAAAATGGAAGAAGCAGAAGCCATTGCACGTGTAAAAAAATACATGATTGCAGGACCTTCGGATTTTACCGATGCCAATATTCCGTTTCTTCACGTACAACAACCGGATTCAGCAATTACAAAACCTTATAATTTGGTTATTTTTCTGCAAGAGAGTTTAGGAGCTGAATATGTTGGAATTTTAGGTGGAAAACCTTTAACGCCTGAATTTGATAAATTATCTAAAGAAGGTTTATTGTTTACCAATTTATATTGCACAGGAACAAGAAGCGTTCGCGGAATCGAAGCTGTTGTAACAGGATTTTTACCTTCACCATCAGAAAGTGTGGTGAAATTAGGAAACTCACAACAAGGATTTTTTACGTTGGCCGAAGCTCTAAAACAAAAAGGATATGAAACCAGTTTTATTTACGGCGGAATGGCGAATTTTGATAATATGGCTTCGTTTTTTAACGGAAACGGTTTTCAGGATATTGTAGATCAGGAAGATTTTGAATCTGACGGAAATAAATATGCTTTTAAAGGAACCTGGGGTTATTCTGATGAAGATTTGGTAACAAAAGCCAATAATTATTTTAAGGCAAAAGGCGACAAACCGTTCTTTTCTTTAATGTTTTCGACATCAAACCATGAACCTTTTGAATATCCGGCAGGAAGAATAAAACCTTTCGACAAAAAACCTGCAACGGTAAATAATGCCATGAAATATGCCGATTTCTCTATTGGGAAATTCTTCGAAATGGCAAAAAAAGAAGCGTATTTTAAAAACACTATTTTCATCGTAATTGCCGATCATAACACAAGAACATACGGAAAAAATTTAGTGCCAATTAATAAATTCCATATTCCGGCTTTAATAATGGGACCAGGAGTTCAAAAAGGAAAAGTTTATAGCAATCTGGCGAGTCAAATTGATATTCCGCCAACATTATTAGGTTATTTGGGCGTTCCTTTTGAAACACCAATGGTTGGAAGAAATTTACATAAATTAGATCCAAAAGTTCAGGGAAGATCCATCATGCAATTTAATGACATCAACGCATTCAGAGTCGAAAATCAGGTTGTAATTATGCAGCCAAATTTGAAACCTTTGCAATTTGAAATTAAAAATGATACTACTTTAGTTCCTGTAAAATTAAATGAAGAATTAGCAAAAGATGCTTTGGCGCATGTAATTACAGCAGGAAACTTGTATAAAGAGAATAAATATAAGCTTAGAGGGAAAGGTTCTAAGTAGCTAAGATTCTAAGGTGCTGAGTTTTTAAAAGCTTAGCACCTTAGTACCTCAGTGCCTTAAAAAAATCAGTATTTAGAAAACCTTAGCACCTTAGTTCCTTAGTAACTTAGTCCCTTTAAAAAAAAGCTGTTAAGTATGTAATTTCATACTTAACAGCTTTTTTTTGTATTAAAATTCAAACGAAAAGGGTAACAAAAAATAAATTTAATTGATATATACTAAACCAAAAGGCGTAACCTGAAAAGCCAGTAATAGAGTAGGGAGTCAATTAAATTATTTATTATGAAAAATTTACAACAAAAAAAGATTGAAAAATCTGAAGTATTAAAAGTGATGTTATTTTTTGTGTCTGCAGTTTTTTTTATAAGCTGTAGCAACGAATCCAGTGAAAATCAAAATGCTGAATCTTCAAAAACAGAACAGCAAAATCAGCCCAATACTCATAGATATTTACCTCACTATGAAGGCGTTATTGTGCATGCTTGGGGAGCACATAATATTGACTGCAGTCAGCCGGAAGGGTTTTGTAATTTTGTTTTTTACGATTGGAAGACCTATGGTTTTTCTAAGCCAAACACTGATGGAACA
Source organism: Flavobacterium sp. LC2016-13 (assembly GCF_009707955.1). Lineage (GTDB taxonomy): Bacteria > Bacteroidota > Bacteroidia > Flavobacteriales > Flavobacteriaceae > Flavobacterium. The sequence continues at coordinate 59,702 of NZ_WMDQ01000009.1, forward strand.
CCAGTGCGTGTTACAAATGAAGCCGATAAATTTGTCATGACAATTCAAAAAAGTGCTTTAACAGAAGAACATAAAAAAGGATTATTACGTAATGGTGAAGTTTATTTAATACCGGAAGGACAAACTATAGCTCCGGAATTAGTTAAACCTTTAAAATTCAATTCAGATATTTTAGTTCCTGGTAAATATCCTATTCAGGAAAGTGAAGATACTTATACAATTTCAATGAATGTGAAATAAATAAAATTGTAAAAAAAGCTTTAAGGAATTTAGAGCTGTTTTTTATATTCACTTAATAAAAACTGAGCGGCTGCAAAAGGTGATATTTCATCATTTTGCACCGCTTTTTTGATTTGTTCCATTTGCTCAATAATCCCAGGCTGATTGTAAAAGTTTGATTTCAAATGTTCATCGATAGTTTCCATCATCCAGAAATGGTTTTGTTCGTTTCTTTTTTCCTGAAAGAAACCCGATTCTTTTGTCATTTCGAAATAATCAGAAATAGTGTTCCAGATATCTAAAATACCATCTTTCGTAATGGCACTGCAAGTTGTAACTTTTGGCTGCCAGTTTGATTTTTTGGGAGGGAATAAATGCAGCGCACGATTAAATTCCAGTTTTGCCTGATTGGCTTTTTTAATATTATCACCGTCTGCTTTATTGATAACAATCGCATCGGCCATTTCCATAATACCGCGTTTAATGCCTTGAAGTTCATCTCCGGCACCGGAAATTTTCAGTAATAGAAAAAAATCAACCATACTGTGAACCGCAGTTTCACTTTGACCAACGCCAACCGTTTCTATAATTATAGTGTCAAAACCGGCGGCTTCGCACAAAATAATCGATTCACGGGTTTTGCGCGCAACGCCGCCTAAAGTATCACCGGAAGCGCTCGGACGAATAAAGGCATTTTCATCTTTCACCAATTCTTCCATTCGGGTTTTGTCGCCTAAAATACTGCCGTGAGAAAGTGAACTACTCGGATCTACCGCCAAGACGGCCACTTTTTTTCCTAAATCGGTTAAAAATGTTCCAAAAGCTTCAATAAAAGTACTTTTTCCAACGCCGGGAACTCCTGTAATTCCTATTCGTACCGATTTATTTGCGTGAGGTAAACAACCGTTTATAATTTCGTTTGCTTTTGCAGCATGCTCCGGATTTGTGCTTTCCACTAAAGTAATGGCGCGACTTAAAGCAGTTCTGTTTCCATTTAAAATTCCATCAATTAATTCATCAGATGAAGGTTGTTGTTTTCTGTTTTTCTGAATTTGAGAAATAGCAGAAACATTGATAATTTCAGGAGGCGAAATTCCAGCTTTTTCTTGTAAACTGCTTGATTGGCTTTTTGAACTTGACAAAATACTTTTTTTGGTCTTGTAAAAGTACAGAAAACAAAAACAGTTTCAAAAAAGGATTTTCTTTGAAACTGTTGTAGTTTTTTTTGCCACTAATTGTACGGATTTTTTTGTCATCCTGGTCCCGAAGCCTCGGGAGAAGGATCACACTAGAAACTGACTTGTAGTATGTCTTAGGACTTTGGTTTCGAAAATTCCTCTCTCGAAGTTTTATATTTAGGATCGCAAAATTATAAATACAAAAAAAGGCAGTTCGTATAGAACTGCCTTTCTTAAGGTTATTATTTTCATTAATAACTCAATAATGCAAGAAGTTAAGGTTTATAGTTTGTGCCTGCGATGCGGGTAACAAGCCTAAAACCGCAAATCCTGTTAATATTAATTCTTTCAATAAGTATTTAATTTATTGATATGCATCGAATAGGTGTTTTCATGGTGTTACCAAGTTGTGTTACTTGAAGAGTAGTAGTACTAAACCCGGTATTGTACAAACCAGTAAGCGTAGAACCATTTGAAGTCGAACTAAAATAAGAAAGGCGTCCCGAAGGAGGAATAGGAGAAAATTGATATGAAGCATAAGGAATCATCAAAGTTTCACCAAGTAAAATTCCACCTTTTCCAGTACCAGATACACCTTTTAGGGTTTTAGTATTGTAAGTGATTACTCCATACCATTCGGCTCCAGTTGGTATACGGTAACCGGCCGGACAAGGATCTTTAGCTGTTTTAACACCATTAGTAGTTGCCCAGGCATTAGGATTATAATCATACGGATCAGTAGGAGTAGCTGCACCAAAATTATAATAAGATCCGTTTAAAGCAGGATCCGGAGTAAATGGGTCTAAAGACTGATCAACACCTAAGTTATGACACATAAATTCTTTCCAGACTCCAGTATCTATATTAGCTCCACAGCATGCACAGTCTTTAATCTGAGCTGTCAGCTTAACTGTTGCATCCGCACCACTTCCGTCAGCTTTCGTGTTATAAATAGCGTATATGATTACCTTAAGTGCATCAGGTGCTGTTTTTCCGAAAGTCATACCATTGTTTGCACCAACACTGCTGCTGCTAAGATTAGTATTATATATCATTTTAGCTGTAAGAAATCCAGATACATTAAGGGTCTGTGAGTTATCTACATCAGGAATAAACGATTTGACAATACCAGTAATCGATTCTACATAAACAAAACGCACTTTACTTACTGTACCCACCGGTGTAAAAGTATACGTTTGTGTATTTACAGCAGTTGTATTAAAATCTGCCTTATTTGTCGTACGAGCAGCTTGAGTACCACAAGTAGTATTAAAATTACTCTCTGCAATATCAAAACAAGTTCTGCCGCCAAGAGTACCTGTACCAACTGGTATATTAATCGGATTCACTGTTGCGTTAATTGTGAATGCTGGTGAAGTTGCCGTTGGATTACCTGAACAGCCATTTTTTACAATACAGTAAAAATAAGTTGTTCCTACCGCAGAAGGTGTGTAAGAATAAGAAGCCGTAGTTGCCCCGTTTATAGCTGTACCGCCTGTAGTACTTGTCGATGTATTGCTATACCATTGATAAGTTGCCTGAACAGCACTTGATGCAGATACTGATAAAGTTACCGCAGTACCCGCTGTAATGTTTTGGGTTGTACCGGATTGTGCAGTAAGAACAGGTGTAGGACATAAATTATTTAGTGTAATTTCATGAGTTAATGGAACAGAGTCTCCACAGTCGTTTTTAGCCGTTACCGTAATTTTAACTTTTTGCCCATCAGTTCCACTTGCCGGAAGTTGTATAGATACACTTGCTCCTGAACCAGTGACACTAGCACCATTGTCAGCGGTCCATGCATACGATGTTGGGTTGAATGTCCCGGATGCCTGGAGTGTCACTTTTGCTCCAAATGTAGCGGTTGCAGGATTAGATATCCATGAAACCACCGGTAAGCTTGAAACGGTTGATGATACTGTTTTTACAGCCATTGTACTGGTACAGCCTGTTGCATTTGCAACCGTAGCATTGTAAACCCCGCCTTCTGAAACTGTAATTGTTGCTGCAGTTTCACTCATTTTTACATTATCCTTGTACCATGTATAAGTGTAAGTGCCAGCTGCTGCCGGAACGATTGTTAAATCTGTACTACCGTCGCAAAGTATGGTTTTACCTGTAATGTTCGGCTGACCGGGAGTATTTCCTGTTGTGATATTTTTTTCTAACACATGTGCTTCTGCAGGGCATTTTGCACCGCTGTTATCTGTAGCAATCATACGGAGTGACATTGTATTTTGAGAACTTGGTACTACAAACGGATTAACTGTTATAAGATCATTACCGTTATACCAGGCATAACTAATACCACTTTGTTTATTGGCAACACTTAAATATAAAGAACCACCAGAGCAGAATGATGTAAAGGTGTTTAATGGTTTTCCGTTTACTAATATGTCGCTGTCAGGAATACTGATCTGTCCTGTTGCTGTGCTTTTTGTTATATTAATGGTGTTAGACTGTTTAGAAAAACAATTTCCGTCTTTTACTGCTGCAAACCAATCGCCAACACTGCTATCACCACTTAAAGTAGCTGTAGCACCATTTGTTTCCTGAACGCCATTATGAAACCACATTATGCTTCCGGTAGTTCCGGATGCAGAAAGTATAACCGAATTTGTACCACAAAGGACTCCATTATTAGAAGCTAATATGGTAATATTAGATGGCGCTACGGTTCCGGATTCTGTAATGTTTTTTTCATTTGCTGCGTTTGTATTACATCCTGCAGCTCCCATAGAAACATTGTATTTTCCTTTTTGGGTTGCTATATAATAATTAACACCGCGGGCAACTTCAATACCGTTACGCGTCCAGATTAATTTATCAAGGTTAGCACTATTAGCCGGAACTGATAAATATACTGAACCGCCTGTACATAAAGTGGTTCCCGATGCTGTTATTGTTGGTGCAGGATATGTCATAGAATTACAATCGACACCTTTTTGAGAGAATAAAAACTCTTTGTATAAACTGGTACATGTGCTTGTTACGCGTACCAGAACGGTATGTATGTTTACCGTTTCATTGGGGAAAAAATTGATATTAAATTTTCCGTTAACAATATCCACATCGCTTAAAGTGGCATATTCTGAACCGGCGGTAATCGTAATATTAAATGGTCCGTTAGGACAATCCGGGTCTGTAATGTCAAATGTGCTGTCACATCCCGTACCGTCAGCAGCAACATCAAGACATGCCTGCGGGCTTATTACGGTTTGTGATGTTCCTTCACATAAACTTACCCAGCGTACTTTGTTCCAGTACTCCACACACTTGGTATCTATATTATAAATGGTAAGACCTTCACCTTTGGTATTACCTTGTACTGCAAAAGCATTACGCTCAGCAGTTGTCATTTGAGGCAGTCGAAGTCCTCCTTTGTTAAGAAGTTCCAGAACCGAGAAAGCCTCAGGTTCTTTTTTGCCCCCAATGGTCATTTGGGCTTCCATGTTTACCGAAAATAATATGGCTAAAAACATAAGCCATATACAGAATAGATTTTTCTTCATTTTTTTAATTTTTAATTTTTTAAATAATACAAATCTCAATGACTACTCAAAAAGTAAGACATTGAAAGACATGCGAATGAATACCCTTTTGTGGGCAATTCGTTTATGTGTGTGGTATTTGTGGTATTGTGATAAAAAAATAAGGCTATTGACAACCAATAGGACTTATAATGATGAAACTGTACCTTTTATAATCTTGATGCGGGGAAGAGAAGAAGGTAGGTTTATTATTGAGGCTTGAAGTATAGGCTTATAATGAGCAGATAATAGTATTCGTAGTGTTTTGCTTTAAATATTTGATTCTTTTTAAGTTTAAAGTGTTTTTTGAATCAGGTTTAACACTATGTCCTTGTTTGCTTTTTCCATTTTTACATAATCTCTTTTTATGTTATCCGGTTTAACTCCATGAACTGATCCGTTAATACTCTGACGTATATAATATTTTGATACGCCGTATTTTAAAAACAATGCTTCAAGTATTATAGAGTCGTAGGATTTATAGATTTTTGTCTTACTTTTGTCCATTGCTCAATTTGTTTTAAAATTCGAAACAAAGGTAGATGATAATTTTCAACTAAAAAAACAAATAAAGGATAATTTCCTACTTAAATGAATACTATTTTAGAGAATATCAGTAAACTAGCTGATAATGAAGGTGTTACAATAACAAAGCTTGAACAGATAATAGGAGCGAGCAAGGGCGTTTTGTCTCGTGCATTAGCAAAAAACAGTGATATTCAGGCGAAATGGGTGTTAAAATTAGTTGAAAATTATCCTCAATATAGCTGCGAATGGCTCATAAAAAGCGAAGGATCAATGATTAAGGATAAAAATGTTGATAATTTTAGCCTTGAAAAAAGCGAAGAAAAAGACGAATTAACTTATAAAAACCTTGCGGAATCACGAAAACAAACTATTGAAATCTTACAAAAAGTAGTTTCTCTTTTAGAGAAACAGGTTTTAGAAAATGAAAAGAAGGAAAAGGGATGAATTAATGGTAATAATTCGTGAAAATTATAAGATTCAAAAAATGAATTTATAAGTAATGTTGATTGACTTTGCGTGGCTGTTTTGTGTTATGTTTCGGGAATTTGGGTTACGAAGATTTTATTATCAAAATAGCTAACTTTTACAGAGATGACAAAATTGTGGAGGGAAATTCGTAAAAACTCTTATAATTTGTAACGTATTGATCCTTGTGAAAGTTTGAAATTTTGACAAAGATTTTGTAAACACAAAGTTTAACGCAAAGAGACCCGACAGGTTTTGAAAACCTATCAGGTCTGAGTTGTATTGCGTCTTTCAACCACAGAGTTTCAATATTGCCAACGATTTCAGCCATTGCAGCGCAATATTGTCATGATAAAACAACGTCTCTAACGGTTGAAGCCGTTGGTAATGTTTGGCTGGCTTGTATTATATTAAGGTTTTTTGGTTACAAAGATTCTTCTCTCGAAGTTTTATATTTTAGGATCGCAAAATTATAAATACAAGGAAAGGCAGTTCTATACGAACTGCCTTTCTTAAGGTTATTATTTTTCATTAACAACTAAATAATGCGAGAAATTAACATTTAAAGTTTGTGCCTGTGCAGAAGTTAAGATGCTCAATAGAGTAAAACCTCCCATAACTAATTTTTTCATATTTATATTATTGTTAATTATTAATTAATCTAAGAATTCATCAAAATACCGAAACACCCTTCACTCCCGCCCAAGAGCAGGAAATGAAAAGCGCCACGGTCTTTTTGATTACTTTATTCTTTAAATACTTTATAGAGAGCAATTACATATAACTCAATTCAAGCTTTATTACTTGTAAAATCAACCTCTTTTAAGACTGATTGGAATAATTTTAGTTAGCCGTCATACATCTCACGTGCGTTTTATAACCATTATTAGCCCAATTACCAGCTATTGCTAAATATCCATTGCCCGTATAATAATTTAACATCGCGCCATTTTGTCCCCAATATGTAAGCGGATACCAATTAGGAGCTCCATAACCCATAAGCTCACCAGTAGGCAGCATTAAGCTTTCTCCAAGTTTCATTCCGCTAGTCATTGAATAATAAGTAGCGTTACCCAAATAATTTATCCAAGTAGCAGTATTATTACTTATCACCCCTTGCCATTCTGCCGTGGTTGGTAAACGATAACCCGCAGGACAGGCAAACTCTCCCCAACCGTACGTACCTCCTTGTATACTAGCTATAGGTTTCATAGGATCTGAAGAAGTATCAACAGAACCTAAGTTATAACACATAAATTCTTTCCATACTGTAGGGCTTATCTTTGCACCACAGCACATACAGTCTTTTATTTGTGCTGTAAGTTCTACTTTTTTATCACCTGTTCCATCGGTATAAATAGCATATATGGTAACAGAAAGTGCATTTGCTCTAGTTTTTCCAAAGGCTGTACCCTGACCGTTTGCCCCCGAACTTAATGACGTTTTATATACAACTGTCGCGGTAACAGGGCCAGATACTGCTCCCGGATTATCTCCGGAAATCGAAGCAACTATTTGACCGGTTAGTGATTCTACATAAACAAAACGAACATTACTTACATTACCACTTGGGGTAAAGACATAAGATTGTGTATTAGTAGCTGCCAGATTAAAATCTGATTTCATTCCTAATCGGGTAGACAGTCTGCCACAATCATCATCATCATTGCTTTCGGCAATATCAAAACAAGTTCTACCTCCAAAAGTACCGGATCCTGTTGTTATACTAGCCGGATTAACTGTTGCAGTAACGGTAAAGAATGGAGAAAACCCGGTTGGATTACCAGAACATCCGTTAGTTACTTTACAAAACAGATAATAAGTACCCGCTGCATTAACTGGTCCTGTGTATGAAGCGGCAGTAGCACCACTAATTACAGTTGCTCCTGTAGTACTTGCAGATGTATTTACATACCATTGATAGGTTGGGGTTTGTGCGTTTGTTGTCGATACGGCAACAGAAAAATTAGATCCTGCTGTTACTTTTTGAGTTAAAGCAGACTGCGCTGTAAGAGCCGGGGTTAAACATTCGTTTTTAACCAAAATGGTGTACTCCAACGCAACTGATTTACCACAAGAATTCTCAGCAATTACTGTAATTTTTACCGGTGTATCATCCGTCCCACTTGCAGGAAGCTGTACAGAAACTGTTGCTCCTGTACCGGTAACGGTTGCACCATTATCAGCTGTCCAGGTATACGATGTAGGGTTGAACGTTGCAGCTGCCTGCATGGTCACTTTTGTTCCAAAATTAGTTTTAGTAGGATCTGGGGTTACCACCCATGAAAGTACCGGTAAACTTGAAACGGTTGATGATATTGTTCTTGATACCCATGTACTGGTACATCCTGTTGCATTTGTAACTGTACCACTATAAACCCCGCCTTCTGAAACGCTGATCGCTGCAGTAGTCTGGCTCATTTTTACATTATCCTTATACCAGGTATAGGTGTAAGTACCAGCTACTGCCGGAACGATTGTTAAATCTGTCGTACCATCACAAAGTATGGCGTTCCCTGTAATGTTTGGCTGTCCGGGAGTGTTTCCACTAGTTACACTTGCCTCTAATACGCTTGCTTCTGCAGGGCATTTAGCTCCGCTGTTGTCTGAAGCTACCATACGCAGTGACATTGTCGATTGCGAACTTGGCACTACAAAAGGATTCTCCGCAATAACATCATTACCGTTATACCAGGTATAGGTAATACCGCTTTGTTTGTTGATAATACTTAAATCCAAGCTTCCACCTGAACAAAATGAGGTAAAACTGTTTAATGGTTTTCCGTTTACAAGTACATCTGCAGCAGTTATGGTTACTTGTCCGCCTGCTGCTGCACTTTTTGTTACATTGATAATGTTAGACTGTTTAGAACAACAGTTTCCGTCTTTTACCGCTGCAAACCATTGTCCTACACTGGCATCACCGCTAATACTTACTGTAGAGCCGGTTTTTTCCTGAACGCCATTGTGAAACCAAACTACACTTCCTGTAGTTGCTGATGCTGAAAGTGTTACTGCATTTGTACCACAAATTACGCCATTATTAGAAGCTAATGCCGAAATAGTAGTTGGTGCCGCAGTTCCTGATTCTGTAATATCTTTTTCGTTTGCTGTGTTTGTATTACAACCTACAGCTCCCATAGAAACATTGTATTTTCCTTTTTGGGTTGCAATATAAAAATTAACACCGCGGGCAACTTCAATACCGTTACGCGTCCAGATTAATTTATCCAGGTTAGCGCTATTAGCCGGAACTGATAAATATACCGAACCGCCTGTACATAAAGTGGTTCCCGATGCAGTTATTGTTGGTGCAGCATAGGTCATAGAATTGCAATCTACTCCTTTTTGAGAGAATAAAAACTCTTTGTATAAACTGGTACAGGTACTGGTAACACGAACTAAAACAGTATGAATGTTTGTCGTTTCGTTTGGAAAAAAGTTAATATTAAATTTTCCGTTAACAATATCTACTTCGCTTAAAGCTGCATATTCAGAACCAGCGGTAATGGTAATATTAAATGGTCCGTTAGGACAATCCGGGTCTGTAATATCAAATGTGCTGTCACATCCTGTACCGTCAGCAGCAACATCAAGACATGCCTGCGGGCTGATTACTGTTTGCGATGTTCCTTCACATAAACTTACCCAGCGTACTTTGTTCCAATATTCTACACAATTGGTTGTTTTATTATAAATAGTAAGTCCGTTACCTTTATCATTATCTTTTACTGCAAAAGCGTTACGTTCTGCAGTTGTCATTTGAGGCAATCGAAGTCCTCCTTTGTTAAGTAGCTCCAGAACAGAGAAAGCCTCAGGCTCTTTTTTACCTCCAATGGTCATTTGGGCTTCCATGTTTACCGAAAATAATATGGCTAGAAGCATAAGCCATATACAAAATAGATTTTTCTTCATTTTTTAATTGTTTAAATTTTAAAAATAGCATGCATGTTTCCCCTGCTTAAAAAAAGCAACAGATTAAAGCATGCGTTATGAATATCCCTTTTTGGATATTCTTTTATTTTTGTGGTATTATTTGATAAAAAAAGGAGCCATTGAGTTTTTTTTTCAATATGGCTTATAAGGATAGAAGATTATTGCGCTTTTATAAAAGCAATGATTTTAATAGGGTTGGCTTATAAAATTTTAAGGGTTAAGACGAGTAGGTGAGTATGGGTAAAGTATGGGTAATTGAATATTGTTTTTTCTTATTTGTTTTCTGTACCCATCGTTTTTTGAATAAGAATGGCAATAATGTCCTTGCTTGCTTTTTCCATTGTAACATAATCTTTTTTTATACTCTCTGGTGTAATTCCTTGTACAGATCCGCTTATACTCTGACGTATGTAATATTTTGATAAGCCATACTTTATAAATAATGCTTGTAAAATATTCGCATCATAGGATTTGTAAATTTTTGTCTTACTCTTATCCATTGTCTTACTTATTTTCATTTATTAATGATCTTAATTTATTATAATGGGATTACTGCATTTTGGGTTTATTTTAATAATGTCTGTTTTTTTTGAAATTCTTTAATTAGCGCTTCACGATTTGCAATTATTTTAAGCAGGGCTTTTTTTGCGGTTTCATCTCCACGAAAGAATCTCATTTTTGCCGCAGGTGCATTAATACCCATTACCTGACCAAGCAAAGTGTAGTCACCATACAGTGTTTTTTCCTTGATTTGTTCGATTGTCATAACAAAAGTTTATCTTTGAATGCTAAATAATATGCAAATATACACAGAAATATGTATAAAAATACTTACAAATACAAAAATCTGTAATTTTTTCAAGATGAACGATTTAACTGTCAGGTTTTTAGATGCTTACGAGTATTTGAAATTTAAAAAAATTGTCACAGGTACTAAAGATTTTGCTAATAAACTGAATATCAGCACTTCTTTAGTTACAGAAATATGTAAAAAACGAACCAATGCTGGAATAACTCCAATACAGAATTTGGTAAATACATACCCCGAGATTGATGCAAACTGGCTTTTAACAGGTAAGGGTTCTATGTTAAGGAATAGCAGTATTGAAGTCAATATTAATTATAAAGAATTAGCCGAAGCAAGACTTGAAATTATCGATCTTAAAGAGGAGAAAATCGAGAGGCTCAATAAAGAAATAGAAGGATTGAAAAATTTGTAGTGTTTATTTTTGAAGCTGTTTAGGTTGCCACGAATTACACGAATTACACGAATTTTTGCCATCCTGAGCGTAATTGAAGGAGACGTAAGCAGCTCGACAAATATTACTAACCGTATAGTTTAAACGCAAAGAGACCCGACAAGTTTTAAAAACCTGTCGGGTCTGAGTTGTATTGCTGAGCTATTTTATGAAGCTTCTTGTATGTCCTTCGACTACGCTAATGATGACATACAGATGGCATGCAGAGCCTTAAGAAATAATCTAATTCGTGTAAATTTTGCAATCTGTGTTTAATTAATACGCAGCAGTAAATCGAACCTGATGGTGTTTTGGAGTTTCAGTTTCATCAGCAATAACAACTGCCAAATCTTCTACAGATAAGATACTTCTTTGTTCGTTGTTAAAAACAGGGTTTTCTAAACCTAAACGGTATTTTCCTGTTCTTCCGGTTGTAATACCCTGATGCATTTCGAAAGCCGGACTAAAAAATGCCCAGTCCAATTCTTTTTCTTCTTTTAAGATATTTAAATAATCTCTTGCTGCAGTCGCACCCGCGTGGTATTCTTTTGGAAAATCAGGAGTATCAACCGCTTGTAAACCCGGAGCAACAAATAAACTTCCAGCACCGCCAATAGTAATATAACGTTTTACGCCAGATTTTTTTACCGCTTCCTGAATTGCTTTAGAACCTGCAATAAAATCGTCATAAATATTAGGGTTTGTCCATCCTGAATTATACGCATTAATAACAGCGTCATTTCCTTTTAAGATTTCTGCCAATTCATTTACATTAAAAATATCAGCACTTTTCCAGGTAACATTCGCCGTGTCTTTTGGGTTTCTTGCAATAGCAGTAATATCGTGATTTCTGTTTGCCAATTCGTTTAAGATTGCTGAGCCAACAAATCCTGTTGCTCCAATAATTGCGATTTTCATAATATATAAATTTAATTAGTAATAAAAATTGTTACAGTTTTGAGTAAAAAAATACTTTAAAATTGATTTGAAAAATCTTCCAGTGAAATGTCTTGAAATTGCGCGCTTACTTTTTCATTCATAGCTGCGTACAAATTAGCCAGATTTTGATTGATTTTTTTTCCAACAGGACAATCCGGATTAGGCTGATTTTTAGCATAACCCAAATTAATCGTTTCAAAAGTCATTTCAAAAATCTCTTTCAAAGTCAATTTTGATGCATCTACGGCCAGTTTTGTACCGCCGTTTTTTCCCTCTTTGCTCTCTACAATATGATGCGCTTTTAGGTTCGCAATTTCCTTACGAACCAAAACAGGATTCAAATTAATACTTCCTGCAATATACTCTGATGATAAATAATCATTAGGAAATTTTGTCAGCAAAGTAAGAATGTGAATCGTTATGGCAAATTTACCTGAAATCATACTGTAATAAAATATGTTACAAATTTAAGATGTTTTATTATATAAAACTAATTTTAGCCAAAAATAATTCTGTTTGTTTGCTTAATACATAATTTTTTTAACACATAGAAACATAGTTTTTCCTTATCTAAAAGAGAAGATCAAAAGAAACTAGTTTCTCACACATAGTCCCGAAGCCTCGGGATTTGTTAATGCAAGTGAAACGCCTCCTTTTTTAGTTTTCAAAATCTATGCTTCTATGTGTTTAATTTTAATTAAGTGTGTAATTTGTTTTATACATCAATTTATAAATACCTATTTTTGTCACTAACCCTTGATATGAACAACTTTATAATAATATTCTTCTTCTTGTTTTTAGGATTGCTTTTAAAAAACATAAAGCAATTCCCCACTCATATTTATAAGACAATCAATAAGATTGTTATTTATTTGTGTTTGCCGGCAATAACCTTATATCATATTCCGAAAATAAAATGGAGCAATGAATTGTTGTTCCCGATAGGAGCGGGATGGATCAGTTTTTTATTGGCTTTTCTATTTTTTCATTTTTTAGGAAGACGATTAGGATGGTCAAACAAACTGATTGGTTGTTTGGTTCTAACAGCCGGATTAAGCAATTCATCATTTCTTGGATATCCTATAATAGAGGCTTTATTTGGTAAAAAAGGTTTAGAAACTGCTGTACTTGTCGATCAGCCCGGAACTTTTGTTGTAGTTTCTACATTGGGCGTTTTTGTGGCTGCATTTTATTCTAAAGGAAGTCCGGATGCTTTGAGTATTTTCAAAAAGATAATTTTGTTTCCGCCTTTTATAACCTTTGTTGTGGCTTGTTTATTGAATGTTTTTCAATCCGATTTAGATATAACGATTCAGGATATTTTATTAAAAATTGGAAGTTTGGTTACGCCACTCGCTTTATTTTCAGTAGGATTACAACTTAGTTTTGACAGAAAAAGTCAGCATTGGCGCTTTCTGCGACTCGGGCTTTTTTTTAGGTTGATAATCACTCCGTTTATAATTTTGGTTTTGTATGTTTTTATTTTCAATCAACATTCTGAAGCTATAAAAATAACGGTTATGGAAATGGCTATGGCACCCATGATAACGGGCGCAATTTTAGCTTCGACTTATGGTTTAAAACCAAAGTTAAGCAGCATGATGATTGGTTTCGGGATTCCGATTTCTTTTTTAACCCTCGCCATCTGGTATTTTATCGTTAGTTTTGTAATATAACCTCGTTTACTACAATATGAATTCATCTACACAAACGGCCGCAATCGACGGCGGTGCTTTAGCTCAAAAAACAGTTTATTCGGTATTATTTTCAATTGCATTTGCTCATTTATTAAATGATTTAATGCAATCTGTAATTCCTTCAACATACCCGATTTTAAAGGAGAACTTTAATTTAAGTTTTACCCAAATCGGACTAATTACTTTTGTTTTTCAATTAACAGCCTCATTATTACAGCCTTTTGTTGGTTTTTATACAGACAAAAAGCCAAAACCGTATTCGCTTGTGGCAGCCATGATTTTTACCATTTTAGGTTTGGGATTATTGTCTATTTCGAGTTCATTCTGGATGTTATTGATTTCAGTGGCTTTAGTAGGAATTGGTTCTTCGATTTTTCATCCTGAAGCATCACGCGTTGCCTTTTTAGGTTCTGGCGGAAAACGTGGTTTGGCACAATCTATTTTTCAATTGGGAGGAAATGCCGGAAGCGCAATCGGGCCTTTATTAGTAGCTTTGGTTGTCGCGCCTTACGGACAAACGTATGTTATTTGGTTTGTCATTGCCGGTATTATCGGAATTGGTATTTTGTCTAGAATTGCACTTTGGTATGAAAATCATATGAATTTGAGAGCGGCTAAAAAAGGGAATTTAGAAGAAGAAACCGTTGCATTATCGAACAGAAAAATTACGATTTCGATTATCGTTTTATTATTATTGATATTTTCTAAGTTCTTTTATATGGCGAGCATGTCGAGTTATTTTACTTTTTATTTAATTAGTAAATTTTCGATGAGTGTTCAGGATTCTCAATTTTACTTATTTATCTTTTTGGCTTCTGTAGCTGCCGGAACTTTAATTGGCGGACCGTTAGGAGATCATTTTGGAAGAAAATATATTATCTGGTTTTCTATTTTAGGAGCTGCGCCATTTACGCTGCTTTTGCCTTATGCTAATTTATTTTGGACAGGTGTTTTAGCCGTAATTATTGGTGTTATAATTGCATCTGCATTTTCGGCTATTTTAGTTTTTGCACAGGAACTTAAGCCTGGAAAAGTGGGAATGATTTCAGGTTTGTTTTTTGGTTTTGCTTTCGGAATGGGAGGTTTGGGTTCTGCCATTTTAGGTTATATTGCAGATCAAACCAGTATTGAATATGTGTATAAAATAAGTTCATATTTGCCTTTAATTGGTATTCTTGCCTATTTTTTACCTAACATTCAACAGAAGAAATAATTTAAAATCTTAAAATTGATAGAAAAAGTAGAGTTTAGTTTTTTTTAATTATTTTTTTTAAGTAATTTTAGAGGAACTAAAAACTTTAAATTATGTCAACATTAAGATTAGGCGATATAGCTCCGGATTTTCAGGCCGAAACAACAGAAGGAACAATCAATTTTCACGAATGGTTAGGGGATTCGTGGGGCGTTTTATTTTCGCATCCTGCCGATTTCACTCCTGTTTGTACTACTGAATTAGGAACTGTAGCGAATTACCTTCCTGAATTTACCAAAAGAGATACTAAAGTTATTGCTTTGAGTGTAGATGGTTTAGAATCGCATAAAGAATGGATTAAAGATATTAACGAAACTCAAAATACAACGGTTAATTTTCCGATAATTGCTGACGAGGATAAAAAAATAGCCACGTTGTATGATATGCTTCATCCAAATGCAAGTGAGAAATTTACAGTGCGTTCGGTTTTCGTAATTGGTCCTGATAAAAAAATAAAACTAACATTGACTTATCCGGCTTCGACAGGAAGAAATTTTGAAGAATTACTTCGTGTTATTGATAGTTTGCAATTAACAGCAAATTACAGTGTAGCAACGCCTGCAAACTGGAAAGATGGTGAAGATGTCGTAATTACTCCGGCAGTTCCGGATAGTGATATTCCGACAAAATTTCCAAAAGGACATAATCCTATAAAACCTTATTTGAGAATGACTCCGCAACCTAACAAATAGGTTCTGAGGTACTAAGGTTCTAAGTTACTAAGATACTAAGGTTCTAAGATGCTAAGTTTAAAAGCTTAGTATCTTAGAACCTTAATTATTTAGTATCTTTTTTTTTAACCTTAGAAGCTTAGTAACTTAGCTACTTAGTCCCGAAGCCTCGGGATAGTGCCTTTAGCAATCAACTCATTCATTCGTTTTTTATCTCCTACAACCCAGATAATATCGTTTTGTTCTAAAACCAAATGCGATTCCGGGTTTAAAATTCGATTTCCATTTCGTTCCAATCCTACGACCATACCATTGGTTTTGGTTCTAAATTGCCCGATGCTTTTTTGAATAAATTCTTCATTCGCAACTTCAAGCTGGCGCAATACAATTTGAGATTCTTCTACAGATGTGGCTGTTTCGGTTTCATTCTGATTCAGGTATTTTGTAAACTCAGTTACCTGAGCATCGGTACCAATTACACAAATTTCATCTCCCGGAAATAATCGCTCGGTTTTGGTCGGAATCGGAATCGTTACTTCGCCACGTTTTATATAGGCGATATTAATTCCCATTTCTTCACGAATGCGCAATTCCTGTAATGTTTTACCCGCCAGGTTCGATTCTTTTCCAATATCAAAAAAAGACATGTGTCCGTCCCACGGCATTAAATTGGCATAACGTCTGTCGATTTTTTTATTTTCGCGATCGTTGAAATTCTTTAGAAAATGATTTTCAATTTTATGATATTGTTCATTCAGTTTTTTAGGGAATATTTGGTATACCACAATGGCAACTATTAAAGCAACAAAAGCTACCAAAGGCGAGAAGAAGATATTCAATAAAAATCCGATAAAGAATAATCCCAAACTCATTCTGATTAAAATCATCATCAAAAGTGCGCCTCTGTATTTACGTTCTTCCCAAAGTAATTCTACTTCCTCTACAGCCACGCGTCGTAACGAAAGTGCCCACAAAAACGGAGCAATTGCAATTAACGTAATAAGTGCAGCCAAAGTGTTTCCAAATCGTGTATCGGCCACCAATGGCGCAATAAATTTAGATGACAATAAAATAATGGCAGCGATGATAATGGTATGCAGAATAATTTGAATTACATAAGCATTTAATACTTTTTGCCAAATGCTTACCGATTTTATGGCTTGGGCATTGACACTATAACGGTTGATGTTTTTAACCCATTTTTTAGGCAGTTTTTGCTCCAGAAAATGAGAAAAAGGAACGGCATATTTCACCATAAATGGTGTGGTAAAAGTTGTTATGGCAGAAACGGCAACAACAACCGGATATAAAAATGAACTTGTAACATTAAGTGTTATTCCTAAAGTTGCAATAATAAACGAGAATTCACCAATTTGCGATAAACTCATTCCGGTTTGTACGGATTGTTTAAGCGGTTGTCCTGCCAGCAAAGCGCCAATTGTAGAACTTACAGATTGTCCCAGAATGGTTACAACCGTTAAAATGGCAACAGGAATCGCATGTTCATATAACATCTTCGGATCAATTAACATTCCGACAGAAACGAAAAATATCGCTCCAAATAAATCTTTTACAGGTTTTACCAAATGTTCGATATGTTCAGCCTGCGTTGTTTCGGCAATAATAGAACCCATTATAAAAGCGCCTAAAGCGGGAGAAAAACCAACATTTGAAGCAAAAATTACCATCGTAAGACATAATGCCAGCGAAATAATAAGTAACATTTCATCTGTCAGTAAATGTTTTGCTTTTTTAAGAAGCGTCGGAATAAAAAAGATTCCACCCAAAAACCAGGCTGTCAGGAAAAATACCAGTTTTAAAACTGACATCAGCAATTGACTTCCTGAAAATTGCTGGCTTACTGCAATTGTCGAAAGTAAAACCATCATTAAAATGGCAACAATATCCTGTACAATTAAAGACCCAATAACGATTCCGGCAAATTTTTGTGCTTTTACACCGAGTTCATCAAAGGTTTTTAAAATGATTGTTGTTGATGAAATCGATAAAATTACGCCAAGAAAAATACTATCCATTTGCGACCAATCCATCCATCTTCCAACGAGATAACCAATAACAACCATGGTTATAATTTGCGTACAGGCGGTAATCGAGGCCGTTCCGCCCACTTTCATCAATTTCTTAAAACTAAATTCGAGACCTAAACTAAACAAGAGAATGATTACGCCAATTTCTGCCCAGACTTCGACACTTTTCATTTCTGTAATCGACGGGAAAAAATCAAAATGATTTCCAGCCAAAAAACCGGCAATTAAGTATCCTAAAACCAGAGGCTGTTTCATTTTTTTAAATAACAACACAGCAATCCCGGCGGTCATCAGGATTAATCCCAAGTCGCTAATTAATGGTTCTAAATGGTGTGTGGTTTCGGCGGCGGCATTTAAGGCAATCATAAAAATGGTGTTTTAGTTCGGAGCTTCCTTCAGATTGAAATGAAAACTTTTGTAAAGCTTTTTATTTCAGTCTGTCGTAGCTTCCCGAGGTAAATAAAAAAAGCTATCTCGATAAAGATAGCTTTTTTTGAGAAAATATTTTAGGTTTTCTTTAAATTCCTGTGAAATTGCTAGGTGTTATCTGCATTAATTCTTCCTTAATAGCATCAGAAACCTCTAAAGTCGCAATAAAATTGTGTATTGCTTTTTTGTCAATCGCTTCATTTGTTCTGGTTAAACCTTTTAAAGCTTCATACGGATTTGGATATGCTTCACGACGTAAAATTGTCTGAATTGCTTCTGCTACAACTGCCCAGTTTTTCTCTAAATCCTCGGCAAATTTACCTTCGTTTAAAAGTAATTTGTTTAACCCTTTTAATGATGCTTCAAAAGCAATAATAGTGTGTCCCATCGGAACTCCAATATTACGTAAAACGGTACTGTCAGTTAAATCACGCTGTAATCTTGAGATTGGTAATTTAGCAGATAAATGTTCAAAAATAGCATTAGCCATTCCTAAATTTCCTTCAGAATTTTCAAAATCAATTGGGTTTACTTTATGTGGCATTGCCGATGATCCGATTTCTCCGGCTTTGATTTTTTGTTTAAAATAATCCATAGAAACATACGTCCAGATATCACGGTCTAAATCGATAATGATATTGTTGATTCTTTTTAATGCATCAAAAAATGCAGCAAAATGATCGTAATGTTCTATTTGAGTTGTTGGGAAAGAATGGTGCAAACCAAGATCTGTTTCTACAAATTTACTACCAAATTTTTTCCAGTCGATTTGTGGATATGCCACGTGATGTGCATTATAATTTCCTGTTGCTCCACCAAATTTAGCCGCAAACGGAATATTGAATAACAAACGCATTTGCTCTTCTAAACGTTCTACAAAAACCAAAAGTTCTTTACCCAAACGAGTAGGAGAAGCCGGTTGTCCGTGCGTACGGGCCAACATTGAAATGTCTTTCCATTCTACGCTTAATTCCTTTAATTTTGAAATCAAAGCAATTAAAGATGGCATATAAACCTGCTCAAAAGCTTCTTTTGTAGAAAGCGGAATAGCTGTATTATTAATATCCTGAGATGTTAATCCGAAGTGAATGAACTCTTTATATTGAGATAAACCTAATTTTTCAAAAGCATCTTTAATAAAATACTCAACGGCTTTTACGTCGTGGTTCGTTACTTTTTCAGTCTCTTTAATCCAAAGTGCATCTTCTGTAGAAAATTTTCTATAGATATCGCGTAAACTGTCAAATAAATTTGGGTTTACACCAGAAAGTTGAGGTAATGGCACTTCGCACAAGGCAATAAAGTATTCAATTTCAACCAATACACGGTATTTGATTAAAGCTTCTTCAGAGAAATAAGGTGCTAATGAAAGGGTTTTGCTTCTATATCTTCCGTCAATTGGCGATATAGCATTCAATTCGTTTAAAGTAGTCATTGTTATGTTGTTTGTTCGAAAGGTGCAAATATAAACAGAATTTGCGGATTAGAAGTAATCACAAAGTCAATTGAAGACATTTTAAAAGGGAAAAAAACAGAAAACACAAATTTCATGAATTGACACTAATTTTTTTATTTATCGTAAATAATTCGAAAGAATTAAGATTCGTGCTAATTGAAATTTGTGCTTACCTTTTTATTATTTCTAAATCAATTTTAATCTTTCTCTTAATTCTGCAACACCTTCAGACGCAACTTTTGCAATAACTTCAACTTTATTTTGAATATTAGGAATCGCAATTGGTTTAGGATCAATATAAAAAACAGGCGTAATACTATAGGTATAGGAAATTAATCCCGCCGCCGGATAAACTTGCAAAGATGTACCAATTACGGCAAAATAATCTGCAGTTTCAGTAATTTCAATAGCTTCTTCCAGCGCAGGAACATCTTCGCCAAACCAAACAATATGCGGACGTAACTGATGTCCGTTTTCGTCAAGATCGCCAGTATATAAATCGTCTGTCCAGTCTAAAATTAAATCTCTATTTCTAGTACTTCTTACCTTTAATAATTCTCCATGCAAATGCAAAACTTTCGTACTTCCGGCGCGTTCGTGCAAATCATCGACATTTTGTGTGATGATATGAACATCAAAATCCTGTTCTAATTCTGCTAAAATTTGATGCCCTAAATTAGGCTGCACTTCCTTAAGCTGTTGGCGTCTTTTGTTATAAAAGTCTAAAACCAATTCCTGATTTTTATGCCAGCCTTCAGGAGTTGCAACTTCCATTACATCATGACCTTCCCATAATCCGTCGCTGTCGCGAAAAGTTTTAATTCCGCTTTCGGCACTAATTCCCGCACCCGTTAAAACAACAAGTTTCTTTTTCATCTTATTAAATTAAAAGATAAAAATAGTGATTTACTCCTCCAATTCATTAAAAAATAAGACTTGATTATTTAAAACTTTGAGAAGCAATTAGGGTAATTATACGTATTGTTCGGGTTTTACAAATTATTTAATTTTAGTGTGGATAAAAGAAAATAAGTTTTAAATGATTTTAGTACAATTTACAGGATTATCGGGTTCGGGAAAAACGACATTAGCGCAAAACGTTACCTCTTTGCTGCTTGAAAACGGTTATAAAGTCGAAATAATTGACGGAGATGTTTATCGTAAAACGATTTGCAAAGATTTAGGATTTTCTAAAAAAGACCGCTGCGAAAATGTCAGACGCCTTTTTAATGTTGGTAAAAATTTTGTTCAAGAAGATACAATCGTTTTAATATCAGTAATAAATCCGTATGAAAATCTAAGAAATGAATTGAGAAAATATTCATTTGTAAGAACCGTATTTTTAGATTGTTCCATAGATAACCTCATTAAAAGAGATCCGAAAGGACTGTATAAAAAAGCGTTGCTTCCGGATAACGACAGCAATAAAATAAATAATTTTACAGGAATAAGCGATGTTTTCGAAACTCCCGCAAAAGCAGATTTAGTATTAAAAACAGATTTAGAAGCGGTTTCTTTTTCAACCAATAAACTTTACGAGTTTATTATTGAAAGCGTATCTTATGTAAATTTGAATAACTTAGAGTTAAAATCTAATTTGTAAACCAATTATAAATATATGAATCCTTCTTCAAGCAAACTTCCTATTTCTTTTTCTATTGATAAATTACAAAATGATCTTATTATATGCGAAAAGGATTTATGGACACCGCATTTTAATACAAACAGATATGAAGGAAACTGGACAAGTGTTTCTTTAAGATCGCAATCTGGTTTAACTAATGATATTATGTCATTTGCAAATCAGGAATATAAAAATACAAGTTTGCTCGATCGCTGTCATTATTTTAAGGAAATTATGGATTGGTTTCAATGCGAAAAAGAAGCTGTGAGATTGCTGCGCTTAGATCCTAAAAGTGAAATTAAAGAACATGTTGATAACGATACTTCTTATGAAGATGGTTTTTTTAGAATTCATATTCCCATTATAACGAATTCTGACGTGTTTTTTTATGTGGATAAAAAACTTGTTCCCATGAAAATGGGAGAATGCTGGTACGCTAATTTTCAGCTTCCGCATAGTGTCGAAAATAAAAGTAACGAACCGCGTATTCATTTTACACTCGATTGTATCAGAAATGAATGGTCTGATGAATTGTTTGCTAAAATGGGTTTTGATATTCAGTATTCTCCAAATAAAAATGAATATTCAGACGAGATGAAACAACAAATTATTGCTGAACTTTCTCGAAATCCATCAGAAACATCGGCTAAACTTATTGCAGCGTTACAAGAAAAATAAAATTCACAAATGGAAAACATACATCATCCTCTTTTTAATTGGATCCCGAATAATTTGGTCGAAAAAGATAATCAGGTATATTTTGAATGGATTTATCTGGGCGATCTAAAATATGTCGAACCTTTTTTTGATGAAACTATTTTGAAATGCCTAAGTCATGAGTACAATTCAAAAGCATTTAAAATAATAAGCACTGTAGAAAATCTTATAGAATGGTCTGAAGAATTAATTTCAGTCGAATTAAAATCGTTGGTTTTTCATGTTTCGCGTTGCGGTTCTACGATGTTGAGCCAGTCTCTGGCAACTTCTTCAGAAAATATAATGATTTCTGAAGCGCCAATTATAGATCAAATTTTAAGAAGTGATCTTTTTAGTTTAGGGAAAAAAGAGGTTCTTATAAAAGCTGTATTAAAATTATTAGGTCAAAAAAGATTTCCGGAACAGCAGCATTTAATCATAAAACTAGATGCCTGGCATATTTTTAAAGCACCTTATTTAAGATTTGTTTTTCCTCAAATACCTTTTGCCTTGCTGTATAGAAACCCAACGGAAGTTTTAAAATCGCATCAAAAAAAGATGGGAATGCACATGGTGCCTAACGTATTGCCTGCAAATGTTTTTGGAATTTCGGCTAAAGAAATGGAGGAAATAAGTTTTCAGCAATATGGCGCACTGGTTTTAGAGAAATATTTTCAGGGATTTCTTGATTTTTATGAAGAAGATAAAAATGTTACAATCCTTAATTATAATGAAGGAATGAAACAGGTTGTAGAGCAATTTTTAACATTCATTAACGCCAATTATTCTAATAATGAATTAGACAAAATGTACGATCGTTTACAAAAACATTCTAAAAATGAAAATGCTGATTTTACCGGAGATGCCTTTAAAGAAGAATCTTTGCAGATAGATTTTGAAACGCTTACTATTTTGCACGACAAATTGAATAATAAATTTCTTGAATATTCAGATCGTTGAAGCATAAATGTTTTTTCTTACTTTTATCCAATGAAAAAGCTACTTTTATTACTAGTCTTTCCGGCGAATACTGTTTTGGTTGCCCAAACTAAAACGGATAATATAATTTCATTTAGTAGCAATACTTCTGTAGTAAATTTTGAATTTTCACAGAAGGATAATTATGCTATAGATTATCAAAAATACCTGAATTTCCCTATTCAGTTTTCTATTTATAATCCTAAGCCGGGTTTTAATCCTTATAAAATAGAATCGCAAAAATATTATTCTTTTGCACATACTAATGTATTGCTTAAAAGGGAAATGAGTAATATAGAACCGGAACCAATTTTTCCAAATCAAGATAAAAAGAAAAGCTTTGGCGAAGCTATTTTTGAGGATGTAGTTGATGGACTTTTTAAATAAAAATCGAAATAAAGCAACCCAAATACTTCTTTTAAAATGTATTTTTGCTTTAAATAAGATTTAAAATGATTGATTTAGATTACCTCGCTTTTCTTGAAAATATATTAACGGATAATCGCAAAGAAAAATTTCTGAAAGTTCTCGGAAACAGAACAAAACATTTTACTATTGTTGTTGAAGATATTTTTCAGATGCACAATACAAGTGCGGTTATGCGTAGTTGTGAGGTTTTTGGAATTCAGGAACTTAACGTTATTGAACAGCGTTACGGAAAACGAATTGATAAAGAAATTGCAATGGGCGCCCAAAAATGGGTTGATATTAATAAATTCGATTCTGTTACCAATTGTATTTCAACATTAAAAAATCAAGGCTATCAAATTATTGCCACAACGCCCCATGAAAATGATTGTTTGATGGAAGATTTTGATATTACAAAACCAAGTGCTTTATTTTTTGGAACTGAAAGAGACGGATTATCGGAGGAAATTCTGGAAAAAGCTGATGGTTTTTTAAAAATCCCTATGGTTGGTTTTACAGAAAGTTTAAATATTTCTGTTTCAGCCGCAATCATTATTCAAAACCTGACAAACAGATTGCGTGAATCTGATGTAAACTGGCAATTAACAGACGAAGAAATTCTTGAAAAACGTTTAGATTGGGCTAAAAACTCAATAAAAGATATTAAACGAATTGAGGCTCGTTATTTCGAGGAAAACCCACGATGATTTCGATTTCGCTTTCCTGAAAGGTTTCCAAAACCTTGTAGGTGTTTATTATGTAGACCTTTAAATTCTAAACCTACAAGGTTTTGGAAACCTTGCAGGATAAAAATTCATGAAAATTCGTGAGAATTTGTGGCAGAAAAAATATTTATCTTCCAAAAGAATCATAGTTGTTTTCGGCGTATTTTTCAAAACGCTTCAGTAAAACGACATTTTCTTTTTCAACATTTGTCAATTCACTATTTACATTATCTGAAACCGGAATATACCAATCTACGCTATCAAAGAACTGACGAACCGTTTTTGTTTTAAAAGTAAGTCCGTGTCTGGCGAAAATGGTATTTCTAAGAATCTCCAAATCAATTTTCTTTAGATTTTTAACATCAGATTCTTTCAGTTTTTGTGTTGATGAATTGATGGTTAAAATGCTTTCTGAAGCTGCTCTGTATACAGTCGACATATAGGTTTCAGGTTTGCCGCTTTCTGTGTCTTCTCCTTCATCTGTTACCTCTTCTTCTTTTGGATTTGCGTAATCAATGTACAATCCTCCCTCCGGAAGCATTACATTTGGGTTATACTTAAAATCTTTTTTAGCAAGTTCAAACTTTCTTTTAGTAACTTCTTTTTTAGTATTATTGGCAGTCCATGTTCCCACTAAAAGAGTATCATTTTTTATTTCAAAATCAAAAACACCATCATTTTTATCATCGCCAGGTTCTTTAAGTACAAAATGAATTGTATTGCCTTCTACCGTCATCTGGCCTTTAAGCGCTCTGCTATTTCCGGCAACAACGCTTTGTCCGGTAACTTCTGTTAATGTAATTTTTTTGATGATAATATTGATCTTGTTGACATCGTTTTCTTTTTGAATTCCGTTTGTATCACGTTCTAAAGCAGTAAAATCGCCTACGTATGAACCATACAAATCAGTTTTAATTTCTTTAGCCAGACTTTCGGCGCTGTCTTTTACAGTTTTTTTCTCTTTAGAATTACAAGAAAAAAGGAATATCGATAACAGTAAACAAAAAAGTTTTTTCATTTTTTTAATTGGTTATAAAGATAATATTCAACGATTAATAAATTAGGAATCCAGCCCAGCCAAGCTATGATTTGGTAAACATCCATAGGCGAGGGGTGAAACAAATATACTAGAATAACCTTCCAGAAACGCAAGGTTATTGCAGAAAATGTTAAAGCAAAACTTCGAAGCATAAATGCCTTGTGCCCAACGATATTTTTGTTTTTGATAAAGAGAAAACCTTTCAGTGTAAAGTAAAACCATAGAAGAGATAAACTAACAAATGAGATTTTGGAATACAAGCCTCCATTCGCAAAAAGACCAATAAATAATCCGGAAGGCGCACTTAGAAACAAAACGACTAAAACATAAAATTTGCCTATGTTTCGATGTAATTTCGGGTATTTTTTTAAAAGAGAATTGTTGAATTGAAAAAATCCGGCGAGCAAAACAAAAATTGCCGAATACACATGGAGATAGAAAAATGTGAGGTAAAAAGGAATTTCAGTAACTTCAGTTTGTTTGATTTGAAGAAAAGCAACTTCATTTTTAAATGGAATGTACTGCCATGTGATTTTAATCATCAATATGAAAAAATAGCTAAAGCAAACTATCCATGCAAAGGGCAAAAAAATACGGAGGTTTTTTTTCAATTTTAATTTGAAGATTATTTAGCGTAAATGTAAAAAAAATCCCCCGATACTTTTGTATTGAGGGATGTATTGTAAATGAGATTATTTTATTTTTTCAAAAACAAAATGAAACCAAGAATGCTAACAATCAAAATGGTTAAAGCAGCTAAAACCATGCTAAGATCGCGAATATTTTTTCCGGCCCAATCCATAAATAAAAACTTGTGTAAAATAGCAAACGAATAACCTTCGACTACATCTGAACTTTTAATTACGGCTGCCAGTCTTGAAGTTGCCGTTTCTATAAAGTAAGTTGTTTTTTCAGGCGTGTCATAAACCAATTTTACTACTGGCAGTCTTTTGTTGACAAAACCATATTCTCTGCTTTCAAAATCAGTTAAAACTTTTGATTCTAATAGTTTTGCATTTTCTAATGATACTTCAGGTTCGTCAGCACTTTCGATCATTTCGCAGCAAGCTGCTTGCGGAGCTCCGCCTGTAAAATAATAAGCCAGATATTCAGCATATTGAAGATCAATATTTGGTGTCACTTTATTCGTTGCAGCATTAATGTAAATGACTTCTGATTTTGGATCTGCTTTTTTATTCCATTTTGAATTAGAATCTACTTTTGAAGTTTTGAATTTTCCTTTTTCAAGCAATTGACAACGGAAATAAGTCGTGTCGTTTAAAGTAATAATACTCGCATTCTGAAAACGAGTCCAGTCTAAATTCAATGCATTATTGGCTGTCGTAATTTCCTTTGTTTTAAATGTTGGTTCATAAACCATTTGTGACAAAGTGTAGGGCGTCCATTTTGTTGTTGCGTGATAAGCCCCACTAAAAGCAAAAGTCAAAGTAAAAAACGAAACCCAAATCCCAATTTGGCGATGGTATTTTCTAAGTCCTTTTTTTGGTGCTAAATGATCTGTTTTTTTAAATTGTTTCCACAACAAACCATAGATTAAGATTCCGCTCAAGGCAGAAAACCCGATAATTGACAATAAGAAAAGCATCGTAATAATTCGGATACTATTATTGGTTATCGCATCAATAAACGACCAGTTATGAAAAGTATCGAAAAACCAGATAAAAGCTTGTCTAGACGTTGGATTGTAAGTGGCTAATTTGCCAGAAGAGGTTTCTACATAAACCTGCATGGCATCATCGCGGTCAAAAGTTAATTTGTAAACAGGTAAATAACGATTTACGTATTTGTATTGTGAGGTGAATTCCGTTACAACCTCGCTATTTTTAATGGCACTTTTTTGGTCATCCAGGAAATAGCGCGAAAGCCATTCAGCATATTTTTGATCTCCATTTTCCAGCTTTTTAGCAGTTGAAGCATCAAAATAGATAAGTTCACCAAAGATTGTTTTTACCTGATAAAAAGTAGTGTTGTTGAAATAAACAATTCGGAAATTTTTGAATTGGGTGATTTCGTTTTTTTCTAAAACTTCCTGAATCGAAAAATGCAATTGGTTTTTGTCAATCGTTTGTGATTCTAATTTATCATGGGCAATTTCAGGCTTAAAAAAATGCGCCATAAAAGGATGCATCAATCCTGATAATGTCCAGAAAATTACAGGAATAATCGTGATCAAACCAATCGTACGGTGCCATTTGTACATGTGCTGTTTGATTTTCTTGACAAACTTCGAATCTTTTTTCTTAGACTTTTTTTCTTTACTCATATTCTTATGATTTAGTGCTGTTTTTTAGCCCCGATGGAGGCGATATCCTTTTTATGTCCGCCGCGGCGGACATAAAAAGATAAAGCCGAGAGCGGGATTAGCTTCTAATAATTATTATTTTATGCCACAGATTAAAATGATTAGAATGATTTTTTAAAATAATCCTTTTTAATCTGTGGCATAAAAAAATCTATTTTTTTAATGAAAAATTGTATTGTATTCCAAACACAAAAGTTCTTGGTGCTGCTGCAGTATACGTTGGTTGAGCATTTGTTGTATTGGCTCTCGAAACATTATAAGCATATAATTTATCGGTTAGGTTAAGCACGTTTCCGTAAACTTCAATTCCTTTCCATTGATATCCAATTCTGGCATTAAATATATTGTAACCGCCATATTTTACGGTATTAACCTGATCTTGGTAATAACTTCCCACAAGTTGCCATTCTACAGAAGTTCTTAGATTTGGAAGCCAGTTTGGGTAATAACTTACCTCAGAATTTCCGGACCATTTTGGTGCTGCAGGCATTTCTTTTCCATTTAAATCCTGAACTGGATCGCTTGGTTTGTCAGAAAGTTTAAAATCAATATAAGTGTGTTGCGCATAAGTTCCGCCAAGACGAATATTGAATTGTTTTGAAGGTCGGTATGAAGCTCCAAATTCAACTCCTTTATGACGTGTTTCTCCGGCTGAACGATAATCTGTTGAGTTATCCGGAAGTTTAATACTTAAAAGTTCATTTTCGCCTTCCATATAGTACAAGGCGTAATCAAAGTTTAATTTGTTTTCAAGGAAAGATAGCCATCCGCCAACTTCATAATTGTTGAATGTAGCAGGTTTCAGGTTATAATAAAAATCTGCAGGAACGCCTGTTGTTCCTCCGGTTCCTGGTTTTGTTCTAAAAATTGATGTAATTCCTGGAGGCGCAAAACCTTGAGAATAATTGCCGTAAAAGCCTGCAAATTCTACCGGATTATAATTTGCTCCCGCTTTAAAAGTCATTTTATCATACACTTTGCTTCCTGTAGATTGGTCTAAAGCATTGTCGTAATTCACTTTCATGTTGTCGTAACGACCTCCAACTGTAATAATTAATTTTTCGATGGGATTAAAACTTACTTGTGCATATCCCGCAGAGTTGAAAATGTCGGCGCTATAATCAGCTAATTTTGATTCTGGATGTTCTGCAATAATTTCATAAGAATCTACGGTTTGTTTACCAACTTCTCCCGGATTCAGATTAGCTTTTAAATCAATTACATAAGCCCAATACGTAACCGGAGAATAATCATACAGCGCGCCTGCAACAAGTTTTGTATTCAGAAAATCAAACTTTTGAGTATGCTGGCCAATGGCGCCGTAACTTTTAAAATTGTTTGAATTTACTTCGCCTTTTGCTGTTGTAGGATTTACAGTCGGGCTCCATTTAATTCCGTATGAAGGATTTTGTCCTAATTTATTATCTCTCAAATAAGCTGTAATGTAGCTGCTTGAATTAGCATTCCAATCATGCTCTAAAGTTAATCGTGTTCTTAAGGCATCAGATTTTCTATACGTGAAATCAGATGTACTTTTGTATGTTCTGTTATTAAAAGAATCTTCATTAACAGTTCCGCTCATATCTGAATAATATTTTCCATACATCGTATTGCTTATCAATCGGGTAGAAGACGAAATGTTATAGTCGATTCTTGCATTCAAATTATCTTTATTGTAATCAGAATAAGTCATCCAGCCATTTTCCTGTAAACTTGAAATTCCTGCAATATGAAAACCAACTTTCCCGATTGTTGCGCCACCGGCAGCCTGAAATCTGTGATATCCATAATTATCTGCCTGAACGCCAAATTTAAATTCAGGATCAACTGGTGGTTTTAGTGAAATTAAATTGATTGTCCCGCCAACAGCTTCCGGTCCATAAAGAGAAGAAACCGGTCCTTTTACAACTTCAATACTTTGTAAATTATATTGATTAATTTCAAGCAAAGCATTGTGATTGAAGATTCCCATTGGGCGAATTGGCAAACCGTCTTCCAGATATAAATAATAAGCATTAGTGGTCATAGGTTGACGAATCGACATCATGTGTTGTTCGTTTCCTAAGTTTACCATTAAAACACCCGGAGTTTTGTTTATGATTTCATAAACTGCCGTGGCTTTAGTTTCGTTGATTGTTTTGGCTGTTATTTTGCTAATGGCTACAGGAGTTTCCTTGCGTAAAGTTGCAGTTCTGTTGGCTGTTATAAAGACGTTTTCAAGTTCTTGCGATTTTGTTGTGTCTTTCTCTACTTTGTTTTGCGCCAAAACACATTGTCCTATGATTAATAGGATAAAGTATATTTTTTTCATTTTAGATTATATAAATTTTAAAAGTAACATGCGTTTTTTCCTGACTTTGAGACAAGAAAAAGTCTTTTCAAACGAATTGAAAAGTGTGACTGAAATTTATATAAAATAGGATGGAGGTCGGAAAGTAGCTTTCGAAACCGAAATTGGTTTTTTATCAAAAGAAGCGAAAACCTTTGCTTTTGATTCTATTAGCGTTACTAATTTAAAATTAGTTGTAGTGGTATTTTGAATGTAAACAACTTCTGCTTTTTCTTTCAGGTTGTTTTGCATCCTTTTTTCATTGTCGGCGTATTTTTTTAAACTTTTTTGAAGCTCACATCGACCGTTACACGAATTAAAAACCATTTTTCGTTGTACACAGATGGTTTTTGAAATTTCTTCCTGATTTAATTTGAAAGAAGTGTAAACAAAGAAACTGCCAAAAGAGGGCAGTAAAAGCATACAGGAAAGAAATATGATAATTAACTTTTTCAAAGCTGATTCGATGTTTCGATGCAAAAGTACATTTTATTCGTTTTAGAACGAATTTATTTTGAGGCTTTTTCAAAAAAAAATATCTCCAATAGCAATGCCATTGAAGATATTTTAGATTGACAAACCTAACAGGTTTTTAAAACCTGTTAAGTTTAATATCGAATTAGAAATATAACTTATTCTTTAACAATAACCCAAGCTCCTGAAGCTAAAAGAGTTTCTGCTTTTTTAAATTTCATTGTTTCTGTTTTACCAGTTGCAACTTCTTGTACTGTTACAGTATCATTACGATTGATTTTTGGATTATCTCTCACAATGGTTTCTGTAACCTGACGTTGTTGTGTTTCTCCAGCTTCACGATTGATGTCTTCGCTGTTTACAATTTCGTCTTTGCTTAATTTGAAGTTTTCTTTTTGACGAACTTCTCTTGCTTCGTGAATTTCAGATGTAACGTTTTGAGCTGGTAAATCACCTTTGAACAAGAATGAAATAACTTCTTTGTTTACGTTGTCTAACATTCCTCTAAACAAATTAAAAGCTTCTAATTTGTAAATAAGCAATGGATCTTTTTGCTCGTGAACGGCTAATTGAACAGATTGTTTCAATTCGTCCATTTTACGCAAGTGTTTTTTCCAGGCTTCATCAACAATAGATAAAGTGATGTTTTTCTCGAAATCAGCAATTAATTGTGTTCCTTCACTTTCGTAAGCTTTTTTCAAATCAGTAACAACATTCAAAGTTTTGATTCCGTCAGTAAACGGAACTACGATACGCTCAAAATGATTATTTGGCTCTTCGTAAACTCCTTTAATGATTGGGAAAGCTTCTCTTGCGCTTCTTTCTGTTTTTTCAGTATAGAATGCTAGAGTTTCTTTGTATATTTTTCCGGTGATTTCGATATCAGTTAATTTCAAGAAATCAGCTTCTGAAATTGGAGAAGTGATTGAGAAATAACGAATCAAATCAAATTCGAAATTTTTGAAATCGTTGATTGGTTTAGTCTGACTTACGATTAATTCGCAAGTATCATAAAGCATGTTTGCAATATCCAGTTTTAAACGCTCACCAAACAATGCGTGACGACGACGTTTGTAAACTACTTCACGTTGAGAGTTCATTACGTCATCATATTCTAATAAACGTTTACGAACACCAAAGTTGTTTTCTTCTACTTTTTTCTGAGCACGCTCGATAGATTTAGTCATCATAGAATGTTGAATAACTTCACCTTCCTGAAGTCCCATTCTGTCCATAACTTTTGCTACTCTTTCAGAACCAAATAAACGCATTAAGTTATCTTCAAGAGAAACATAAAATTGAGAACTTCCCGGATCTCCCTGACGTCCTGCACGACCACGTAACTGTCTGTCTACACGACGAGAATCATGACGTTCAGTACCCACGATTGCTAAACCTCCGGCAGCTTTTACTTCTGGAGATAATTTAATATCGGTACCACGACCAGCCATGTTTGTTGCAATGGTTACAACTCCGGCTTTTCCTGCTTCTTCTACGATTTGAGCTTCTTGTTTGTGCATTTTCGCATTCAAAACGTTATGTGTAACGCCTCTCATTTTCAACATTCGGCTCAATAATTCTGAAATCTCTACAGAAGTTGTTCCAATCAATACCGGTCTTCCTGCGTTTGATAATTCAGTAACATCTTCAATTACAGCGTTGAATTTTTCACGTGTAGTTTTGTAGATATAATCTTCTTTGTCTTGTCTTGAAATTGCACGGTTTGTTGGAATTTCAACAACGTCCAATTTATAAATTTGCCATAACTCTCCAGCTTCTGTAACCGCTGTACCTGTCATACCACCTAATTTGCTGTACATTCTGAAATAATTCTGTAATGTAACGGTTGCAAAAGTTTGTGTAGCAGCTTCGATTTTTACGTTTTCTTTAGCTTCAATCGCCTGGTGTAAACCGTCAGAATAACGACGACCATCCATGATACGACCTGTTTGCTCATCGACAATCATAATTTTGTTGTCCATGATCACATATTCTACATCTTTTTCGAATAAAGCGTAAGCTTTTAAAAGTTGTGTAAGAGTGTGTATACGCTCGCTTTTTACTCCAAAATCCTGAAATAATCTTTCTTTAGCTTCTGCTTCAGCATCTTTATCCAGTTTTTGTTTTTCGATAGCAGCGATTTCAGTTCCAATATCCGGAAGTACAAAAAAGTCAGCATCAGTATCTCCTGAAAGGTATTGAATACCGTTATCAGTCAATTCTACCTGATTATTTTTTTCTTCAATTACAAAATACAAAGCTTCATCAACTTTATGCATTTCGCGGTTGTTATCCTGCATGTATTGATTTTCGGTTTTTTGAAGCAATTGTTTAATTCCTTCTTCACTCAAAAATTTAATTAATGCTTTATTTTTAGGTAAACTTCTGTAAGCTCTTAATAATAAGAATCCACCTTCTTTAGTGTTTCCTTCTTTGATTAATTTTTTAGCTTCAGCTAAGAAACCATTTGCTAACTGACGTTGTTGACTTACTAAGTTTTCGATTTTTGGTTTCAACTCATTAAATTCGTGGCGATCTCCTTGCGGAACCGGTCCTGAAATAATAAGTGGCGTTCTTGCATCATCAATTAATACAGAATCGACCTCATCGACAATGGCGTAGTTATGTTTTCTTTGCACTAAATCGCTTGGCGAGTGTGCCATGTTATCTCTTAAATAGTCAAAACCAAATTCATTATTAGTTCCGTAAGTGATATCAGCGTCGTATGCTTTTTTTCTTTGTTCTGTACTTGGCTGGTGATTATCAATACAATCTACAGATAAACCGTGAAATTCGAATAAAGGCGCTTTCCATGTACTATCACGTTTTGCCAGGTAATCATTCACAGTTACTAAGTGAACTCCGTTTCCTGTCAAAGCGTTTAAGTAAAGAGGAAGTGTAGCAACCAATGTTTTACCTTCTCCCGTTTGCATTTCGGCAACTTTACCTTCATGCAAAACCATTCCTCCAATTAACTGAACATCATAATGAATCATGTCCCATGTAATTTCTTTACCGGCAGCATTCCATTTATTAGCCCAAACTGCTTTATCACCATCAATTGTGATATAGCTTTTTCCAGCAGAAAATTCGCGGTCTTTTGGAGTTGCAGTAACTTCAATGAAAGAGTTGTCTTTAAAACGACGAGCCGTTTCTTTAACAACAGAAAAAGCTTCAGGAAGAATTTCCAATAAAGTTTTCTCTGAGATTTCATAAGCCTCTTTTTCAAGAGTATCTATAGCATCATAAAGATCTTCTCTTTTATCGATGTCTTCGATGTTTTCTACTTCTGCTTTAAGCGAAGCAATTTTAGCATCTTTGTCAGCTCTGGCTTCTTTTATTCTTTCTTTAAAATAAACGGTTCTCGCTCTCAATTCGTCGTGAGACAAACTCATTAAGCTGGTTTCGAATGTTTTAATTTTGTTTAAATAAGGCTGTAAAGCTTTGACATCTTTTTGTGATTTATCACCTACAAAGACTTTTATAATACTGTTTATGAAACTCATGATTTATTGTATTTCTATTTTATGTAAATGTTGTATTTAGAACCAAAAAAAAAGTCTCTATGATGAGACTTTTTCCTTTGGTTTATTTTTTAATATTCATCCTCATTCCAAAGATAATCTTCGTCTGTTGGATAATCAGGCCAAATTTCTTCCATTGATTCGTATATCTCCCCTTCATCTTCGATTGACTGAAGGTTTTCTACTACTTCTAATGGAGCACCAGCTCTAATAGCGTAGTCAATAAGTTCGTCTTTGTTAGCAGGCCATGGCGCATCACTTAAATAAGATGCTAATTCTAATGTCCAATACATCTGTTATCTGTTTAGTTTGTGCAAAAATAAATTTTTTACTGAAAAAGACAAGTAAATTTTGATTTATTTTAAGAAAATTTAAGAACGTCCTTATTAATTGCAGATTTTAGATTGTTGATTTTAGATTGATGAATCCTTAAAAATCTAAAATCTGTCCAGTCCCGAAGTTTCGGGATCGGGGCTAAAATCTATAATTTTACTTTCTCGGAATCCATTTCACTTCATCCGCTTTTAAGTCTGACGACAACTTCCGTGCCAAGACAAAAAGGTAGTCAGAAAGTCGGTTTAAGTACTTAATTGCGATTTCAGGAACGTGTTCATTATGGCTTAAATGTACTGCCAAACGCTCTGCACGACGGCAAATGCATCTTGCGATATGACAATGTGACACAGTTGGGTGTCCTCCGGGTAAAACAAAATGAGTCATTTGCGGAAGGCTTTCTTCCATTTTATCTATTTCGTTTTCTAATAATTCAATATCAGTATCAATTATTCCAAGGTTTTTTAATCGGAGTTCTCCGTTTTTTAAAACCTCTTTTTCTGCCGGAGTTGCCAAAATAGCGCCAACAGTAAATAAACGATCCTGAATTTCGATTAAGATAGTTTTATAATGCGAATCAATTTCCTGATCGCGAATAAGTCCTATATAAGAGTTTAATTCGTCGACAGTTCCGTAACTATCAATTCTAATATGATCTTTAGGAACGCGTGTGCCTCCAAAAAGAGCTGTTGTTCCTTTATCTCCGGTTTTTGTATATACTTTCATTTTTTTTGAGGTTCTAAGTTGCTAAGGTTCTGAGGAACTAAGTTTTTCAGATTTAGAAAACAATCTAAAATCTAAAATTCAGCAATCTAAAATTATTTTGTTGTGTCACTTTCAATCAATCCGTCTCTTAAACGAATAACGCGATGTGCATAAGCAGCAATATCTTCTTCGTGAGTTACAAGAATTACAGTGTTTCCCAATGCATGAATATCTCCAAATAGTTTCATGATTTCTACAGAAGTTTTGCTGTCTAAGTTTCCTGTTGGTTCATCGGCAAGAATAATAGAAGGTTTATTAACCAAAGCACGTGCAATTGCCACACGCTGGCGTTGTCCTCCCGAAAGCTGATTGGGTTGATGATCCATTCTGTCGGCAAGATTTACCTGAGTCAAAACTTCTACAGCTCTTGTGTTACGTTCAGATTTTGAATATCCGGCATAAATCATTGGTAAAGCTACATTATCTAAAGCAGTAGTTCTTGGCAAAAGATTAAAAGTCTGAAAAACAAAACCAATTTCTTTATTTCGAATTCCGGCCAATTCATCATCTTTCATCTGGCTGACATCTTTTCCGTTTAAAACATAATGTCCGGAAGTTGGCGTATCCAAACAACCTAATAAATTCATTAAAGTCGATTTTCCGGATCCCGAAGGTCCCATTAAAGCTACATATTCGCCTTTTTTTATTTCTAAATCAATTCCTTTTAAAACATAAACGATTTCATTACCAAGTACAAAATTTCGTTTTATGTCAGTTATTTTAATTAATGGATTTGCCATTTCGTTTTTCAATTTTGGATTTAAAAGTACAAAACACTTTTCAATAATTTAATAAGTAGTGGGGAATTGATTTTTGTTACAAGAATCAGGTGTTACGAAGTTCATTTTTTTATAAATAAGGTTTTGTTATAAAATTATATTCTAATTCAAAGAAAAAGTTGTTATATGATTTTAATATGTTTTTATATAATTATCATATTTTATAATTTTTATTAAATTATTTTTATTTTAAGTATTAAATTTTTAATTATAATTTATAATTATTCATTTTTTTAACTATATTTGTCTTATAACTTTTAAAAATCAAGATTATGAAAAACATACAAATTTTATCAGGAATTGCATTAATTGCATTAAGTTTTACATCATGTAAAGACGAAAAACAAGAACAGGCTAAAAAAACAATCGATGCATACGTAACGTATGTCGATTCTGTAAAAAATGTGAAAGCTGACGATTTGAAAGCAGATTGGAAAGATGTTGAAGCTGAATACGACAGAAGAGCAGCAAATGCACAATTAGCACTTGCAGATATTAAAGACAATGCAGCTGAAACTGAAAGAATAAATACGAGTAAAACTAAATACGAAGAATTTAAAAACGAAATGACGGTTAAACTAGCTCCGCCGGTAACTCCAAAACAACAATTGCGTAATGCATTATTTGGAGAAGGAAAAATTGGTGAGGATATGAGTTTTGCATGGGTTAATGCTCAAAATATTCATAGTGTTTATCAACAATTCGTTCATACTGTAGAAAATAATAAAGACAGTTATTCTCGTGAAGACTGGGATGAAATTAAATTAATGTACGAAGCACTTGACAGCCGTAAAAATACGGTTGAAAAAGAAGGTTTGACAGCTGAAGATAACAGAAAAATCGCAGGGTTAAAAATCAAATTTGCTCCAATGTATACTTTAAACAGAATGGGAGCTAAGTCTGAAGAAACTGCTGCTGCTAAAAAATAAGGTTAAATTTGAAATTAGATTTTAAAAATGACAATCAGAAATGGTTGTCATTTTTTTATGTTTTAATATGAAATATGTCTCGTTCTGAAATTTATTTGATGATTAGTTTTTCAAGCCTTGCTGTCATTTCATCTTTCTCTTTCAGCATACGTTCATACAGTGCAATTTTTTCTTCATGCAATTGGATAATCTTTTCAATTGGATTGTAGTTATTAATTATTAATTATTAATGTGCTATCACTAAAAGTATTAGCAATAATATTTAATGCCTGATCTTGATCAAAATTTTGAAAAGCTTCAACAGGAATTTTCAAAGAATTAGATATTTGTCTTAGTAGATTATCTTCAATTACATCTTTCTGTTCCAGTATAGAAATTTTCTTTTGGTTCCAGTCTTCTCCCAAATCATAAGCCAGTGCTTCCTGTTTAATACCAAGCATTTCTCTGAAGCGTTTTACGTTTCTTCCCTGATGAATTTTCTGTTCCATAATGAGTGTCATTTTTCTGAAGGTTCAAAGATAAAGCTATCTGTACTAAAAAATCTGAATTTCAAAGATAAAAAAACATCTCAGAAAAATCTTTTTTTGTCAGATATTATGCCCGAATTACAAAATGTTCTTTTTCCTGTTCCCTTCTAAAGAAAACAAATCCCCACTGAAAAGTATCTATGGTAACGGTAACTTTCGGATGATTTTTAATAATTCCCCAGGCTTCTTCCATTTCTGCAGACCAATGAATATCATCAAATATCCAAACAGAATCGTTGTCTATAGTTGGTAATAAAAGATCAAAATAAGCTAGAGTTGCTTTTTTAGAATGATTGCCGTCGAAATAAATCAGGTTGAAATTTAAGCTTTCAGGTTTCAGGTTACTTAAATACTGCTGAAACTCTGAGATTATATTTTCTACATTCTCACAACTAAATTTGTGAAGTTGGTTTTTTGCTACTGAAGCCGTTTGTGGACAACCTTCTAATGTAATTACTTTTGCGTTTACATTTCCCAAGGCGAGGGCAGAAGTGGCCAAGCCTAACGAAGTTCCTATTTCCAGAATGTTTGCAGGTTCAAAATAACGAGTTACCCGAAACAATAATTCTGCTCGTTTTGGAGAAATTCCGGCAGTTTGGGCAATCTTTGAAATTTGTCTTTTATTAGATTTAAAAACTCTTGAACCCGCACCAAAATCTGTTACTTCGATAAAATTTTTATTTTCTAAAAGAGATTTTCTGTAATTCCTTAAAATCAAATATTCCTGCTTTTGTTTTTTATCATAAAAACATTTCGTCAACAAATTAAAGACAAAAGGCGAATGTACGGCATGTTCGTTTTTAGAATGCCATAAGAATTTTAGATATGATTTTATTTGAAATAACATTTACAGTCTCAATTTTAGATTTCAGTTTTAGATTTCAGTCTCAGTATTAGTTACGTTTTGGGCCATAGCAAGTTCAAATGATTTTTTATAAGCTAATAATTCTTTAAAATCCATTATTTATTTTTTGCAATGATATTAAAAAAAATAGGAAAAAACTTATTTTTTATAAAATAATTATTGCGAAAAATAAAAAACTGAAAACTGTTACTGAGACTGAAAACTAATAACTATCCTTCTATTTTAGCTGAAAGTTCAAACCAACGCTCTTCTTTTTGATCTATTTTATTGATAATATTCTGTAGTTCGTTTGCTTTTTTCTCGATATCGGCATCAGCTACTTTTCCTTCAGAGAATAATTGTTCGATTTTAGTTTTATCAATTTCTAAATCTTTTATTTCTCTTTCTAGTTTTTGATATTCTTTTTGCTCGTTAAAAGTTAAATTTCCTGTTGGGTTATTTTGTTTCCAATCTTTCTTTTCGGCTTTGTTTTCTTCTTTTTGAGCAACATCGGCACTATCTTCATAAGCTCTGAAATCAGAATAGTTTCCTGGGAAATTCTCGATTTCACCATTTCCTCTAAAAACAAATAAGTGATCGACAATTTTATCCATAAAATAACGGTCGTGAGAAACGACCAATAAACATCCTGGATAATCTAAAAGAAAGCTTTCTAAGACGTTTAGCGTTACAATGTCTAAATCGTTAGTTGGCTCATCCAAAATTAAAAAGTTTGGATTCTGGATTAAAACAGTACATAAATACAAACGCTTTAATTCTCCTCCACTTAATTTTTCGACAAAATCATATTGTTTTTTAGCATCAAAAAGAAAACGTTCTAATAATTGTGAAGCCGAAATCATTCTGCCTTTTGCAAGCGGAATAAATTCTCCGTATTCTTTAATAATATCAATTACACGCTGATTTGGTTTCGGGTTGATTCCTGTTTGTGTATAATAACCAATTTTTATGGTTTCTCCTTTTACCACACGACCACTATCGAGCGAAAGTGTTCCCGTAAGAAGATTTAAAAAAGTAGATTTTCCGGTTCCGTTTTTACCAATAATACCGATACGTTCTCCACGTTGAAAATCGAAGCTAAAATTATCCAGAATAACGTGATCTTTAAATTTTTTGGAGATTTTGTGAAGCTCGATAATCTTGCTTCCCATACGTTCCATATTAATTTCAAGTTCAACTTTATTTTCACGACGACGGCTTTGTGCTTTTTCTTTAATTACATAAAAATCATCCTGACGTGATTTCGATTTAGTCGTTCTTGCTTTTGGCTGACGGCGCATCCATTCTAATTCTTTTACAAATAAGTTTTTAGCTTTGTCAACGCTCGCATTTTCAGAGGTAATTCGCTCTTCTTTTTTCTCTAAATAATAAGAGTAATTTCCTTTATATTGGTATAATTTTCCGTTGTCTAACTCGATAATTTCATTGCAAACACGTTCTAAAAAGAAACGGTCGTGCGTTACCATAAACAATGTAATATTTTCTTTGGCAAAATAACTTTCTAACCATTCAATCATTTCAAGATCTAAGTGGTTGGTTGGCTCATCAAGAATTAATAAATCAGGGCGATTGATCAAAATAATGGCTAATGAAAGACGTTTTTTTTGTCCTCCTGAAAGATTTTTCACTTTAAGTTTAAAATCTTCCAGTTTTAATTTGAATAGAATTTGTTTGTATTGCGTTTCAAAATCCCATGCATTATGCTGGTCCATTCCGTCAAAAGCTTTTTGGTAAGCCTCTTCATCATCAGGGTTTTCTAATGCTTTTTCGTATTTCTCAATAACCTTTAAAGTCTCATTATCTGAAGCGAAAATACTTTCTTCAATAGTCAATTCTTCTTGTAAATTGTTGTTTTGAGAAAGAAAAGCCATTTTGATACCTTTTCTTAGAACTACTTGTCCTGTATCTGGTTCGTCTAAACCATTAATAATGCTCATTATGGTTGTTTTACCAGAACCATTTTTGGCAATAAAAGCGATTTTTTGGTCTTTATTAATTCCGAATGAAATGTTGTCAAATAATGTTTTCTCACCAAACGACTTCGATATATTTTCTACAGATAAGTAATTCACTTTGTAAATTATAAGTTATAAATTATAAGTTATGAATGTTTTAAAAACAGAACTTTTTGCAAAAGTAAACTATTATATTGCGATTTGCGAATTATTTATGGAGATAAGAATTCAACACAGGACTTAAATCAAAATGATGAATCTGTTGAGGAATATTCAAAACAGGTTTTCGAACCAAAGATTCATTGGTCAAATAATAATGCAAGCCGTCTCTTGTTGCTATTCCTTCTATTTGATGAAAAGAAAGCTGAAGATCAATCTTTCGTTTATTTCCGGAGAGAAAATCGTGATTATTAAAAGCGTATAAAAGATATATAAAAGGTTTTCCAATTTTTGAATAACCACATAGCGCAACAAGTCTTTTATCTTCCAGATAAGCAGCGCCGGTTACGAGTCCTTTTAGATTAAGAGTTACTTTGAAGTTTGCAATATGATTTCCTGCTTGTTTAGATAATGCATAAATACTGGTTTTAGAAGATTTCCATTGTTTAGTAAACAAATAAATACTGTCCTTTGAAACAATAAAAGCTTCACAATCAAAATTAGTAGTGTTTGGTTTTTTTAAATTGAAATCTGTCTGATCAGAATAATTGAATGAAATGGTTTCTATGACTGGGTTTCCTTCTAAAAATGATTTTTTTTCGATTTTTAAAATTTGTAAATTAACTCTGTTTCCTGAATAATTATTTCCAAAATCCCCAATATATAAATACGAACTGTCTTGTGAAATTTCTTCCCAGTCGTGATTTATTGCATTATTCAAAATTATTCTTTTTCTGATTTTCCCTAAAGAATCCAAACCGTAAATAGTTTTATCATGATCGTCATTGTGGGTCCAAAATAGTTCATCAAAATAAAGTAAGCCAGAGGTTTCTTTAATAGAATCGCTGAGGTTTTTCGAATACTGAGGTTTTATTTTAAGGGATTTATAATTACAAGATCCGTCATTTACTATTGCTGTCGAATTATAATTCTTAGATAAAAAATCGGTACAACCTTTAAGCTGAGCATAGGTTGGCATAACAACTATCAAGAAAAAGAATACTATTTTGTTCATTTTTTTTAAATTCTATATCCTTGATAAAAGTAGTCTTTTAGAATATATCTTGTTTTGTAAGAATGAAATATTAGATATCTTAAAAAATTTAGATATAATTAACATCTTAGAAACTATCAGGTTTTTATTGTATTAAAATAAGACATTTTCATCTTTTACGTTTTTAACAAAGAACTTCATACATTACTTTTGCAAAAAATATAACGGTAAATTATTATAAATACATGCGTATTTGTTTGATTTTTAGTAAATTGCAGTATTGTTTTTGAGATTTTGTAAATTTATTTGTGTTTTTCCTGATATTTCCTGACTCAACAGTATGTGAGTTGGAACAGCGAAGCTGTGCTTAGAGTTATAAAATGAATTATTTAATCAATAATGTAAGATTATGAAAATAGGAATCACCTTTAGTGCTTTTGATTTATTGCACGCCGGTCATATTAAAATGTTAGAAGAGGCAAAATTACAATGTGATTATTTAATTGTAGGATTACAGACCGATCCAACATTGGATCGTCCAGAAAAAAATAGCCCAACACAAACAGTAGTCGAAAGATATATTCAGCTTAAAGGGTGTAAATTTGTAGATGAAATAGTTCCTTATGCAACTGAACAGGATCTAAATGATATATTAAGATCTTTTAAAATTGATGTTCGTATTTTAGGCGATGAGTATAAAGAAAAGGATTTTACCGGACGTACTTATTGTGAAGAAAAAGGAATAGAACTTTATTATAACGTGCGCGATCACCGTTTTTCAAGCAGTGGTTTACGCAAAGAAGTTGCTTTTAGAGAATTGTCATTAGCTAAATAATTTTTTTAAAATAAAAGATGAATAAAAACACTAAGATTTATATTGCAGGTCATAATGGGATGGTAGGCAGCGCCATTTGGAGAACATTGTCGGATCAAGGATTTAGTAATTTAATAGGTGTTTCGAGTAAAGAATTAGACCTTAGAAATCAACAAGCTGTTCGCGATTTTGTTGCAAAAGAAAATCCCGAAGTTATTATAGATGCTGCCGCACGTGTTGGCGGAATTTTAGCCAACAATGATTTTCCGTATCAGTTTATTATGGAAAACATGCAAATTCAGAATAATCTAATCGATTCTGCTTTGCAAAATGGAGTAGATAAATTTATTTTTTTAGGCAGCTCGTGTATTTATCCAAAATTAGCTCCACAACCCCTAAAAGAAGAATATCTACTCACAGATACTCTTGAACCAACAAATGAATGGTATGCTATTGCTAAAATTACCGGCGTGAAAACATGTCAGGCAATTAGAAACCAATTCGGAAAAGATTATGTAAGCCTTATGCCGACCAATCTATACGGAACATTCGACAACTTTGATTTAAACACGTCTCATGTTTTACCTGCCATGATACGAAAATTTCATGAAGCAAAAGAAAACAATCACGCTCCGGTGACTTTATGGGGAAGCGGTTTGCCAATGCGCGAATTTTTATTTGTAGACGATATGGCGAAAGCAGTAGTTTTCGCTTTAGAAAATAAATTACCGGATTATTTATACAACGTAGGAACTGGTGAAGATTTGACAATTAAAGAACTAGCAGAAACTATTCAGAAAATTATTGGTCACAAGGGAGAAATTATTTGGGACGCTACCAAGCCAGATGGAACACCAAGAAAATTAATGGATGTTTCTAAAATGCATGATTTGGGATGGAAACACCAAGTTAAATTACAAGATGGAATTCAAAAAACATACGATTGGTTTTTAAAAAACATACAAAATTTTAAACAAGTAAAATTATAAGAGATTTTAGAATCTTATAGATATAAAAAAAATATGAAAGTAGCATTTATAACTGGAGTAACAGGACAAGACGGCGCTTATTTAAGTGAATTTTTACTTAAAAAAGGATATAAAGTTCATGGTTTAAAAAGACGTTCGTCATTATTTAATACAGAAAGAATTGATCATTTATATCAAGATCCACATGTAGATCACCGTAATTTTTATTTGCATTATGGAGATATGACTGATAGTACAAATTTAATTCGTCTGATTAAAGAAATTCAACCTGATGAAATCTACAATTTGGCAGCAATGAGTCACGTAGGAGTTTCTTTTGAAACACCAGAATATACGGGTAATGCTGACGGATTAGGAACACTACGTATTTTAGATGCTGTTCGTTTATTAGGAATGGAAAAGAAAGTTCGTATTTATCAGGCCTCGACATCTGAATTATATGGAAAAGTTCAGGAGATACCTCAATCTGAAAAGACACCTTTTTATCCACGCTCACCATACGCAGTAGCCAAAATGTATGCCTTTTGGATTACAGTAAATTACAGAGAAGCTTATGGAATGTATGCTTGCAATGGTATTTTATTTAATCATGAATCTCCAATTCGTGGAGAAACTTTTGTAACCAGAAAAATTACAAGGGCAGCCGCAAGAATCGCATTAGGTTTACAAGATAAATTGTATTTGGGAAATTTAGATGCAAAAAGAGATTGGGGACACGCAAAGGATTACGTTCGTATGATGTGGATGATTTTGCAGGCCGAAGAACCTGAAGACTGGGTCATTGCAACTGGAAAAACTACAGCAGTAAGAGATTTTGTTCGTATGAGTTTTGCCGAAGCAGGTATTGAACTTGAATTTAAAGGCGAAGGATCTGAAGAAAAAGGGTATGTAAAATCGTGTAGCAATCCTGAATTTCAAGTAGAAATTGGTAAAGAAGTTCTCGCTGTTGATCCGAAATACTTTAGACCAACTGAAGTTGATTTGTTAATTGGTGATCCAACAAAAGCAAAAACAAAATTAGGATGGGAATGTAAATA
Source organism: Flavobacterium sp. LC2016-13 (assembly GCF_009707955.1). Taxonomy (GTDB): domain Bacteria; phylum Bacteroidota; class Bacteroidia; order Flavobacteriales; family Flavobacteriaceae; genus Flavobacterium. The sequence goes on from NZ_WMDQ01000009.1 coordinate 103,557, forward strand.
TGATTTACAATCACTTATTAAGGATATGATGCAAAGCGATTTAAAATTGATGCAGAAAGACCAGTATTTAAAAGATGGTGGTTATAGAACGTTAAATTATTTCGAGTAATATTTTATCAAATTTCATATACTGTCTGTTAATTTCTATACAGATATAATCGCTTCAGTAACTTTAATACTTTTTATTCAGGCAGCTAATTTGTCTAAAAAAGTTTAATTAGTTATTTCAAAAAACACTTCGTTCTTAAATGAAAAAACACATTTCCAAGCTCAAAATGCATCCTCAATATGATTTTGTGATGCAATGGGGGAAATTGATAAGTATTACAGGTGGAGCTCAGGTTTTAATTCAAATTGTCAGTTTTGGTTGTGGTATTTTTATTATTAGGAGTTTTTCAATTGCAGAATATGCTATTTACACACTTGCTAATACGATGTTAGGAGCTATGAATATCTTAGCAGATGGAGGAATTGTTTCAGGCGTGATTGCTGAAGGTGGTAAAGTTTGGCAAGATAAAAACAAATTGGGTTCTGTTATTGCAACAGGAATGAATCTTAGAAAAAAGTTTGCTATTGGTAGTGTTTTAATTGCCGGATCAGTTTTGGTTTATTTATTAATTCATAATAATGCAAGCTGGTATTATTCCCTTTTAATATTACTCTCATTAATTCCCGTTTTTTACGCCAATTTGTCTGATTCTTTACTCGAAATTGCTCCAAAATTGCATCAGGATATTAAGCCTTTACAAAAAAACCAGTTAATGGCAAACTTTGGAAGATTGTTATTAACGATTCCTTCTGTTTTTTTTATACCATTTACTCCTATTGCAATAATTGCTACTGGTATTCCAAGAATCATAGCTAATATAAAATTAAAGAAAATCTCAGATAAGTTTGTAAGTCCAAACCAAAAAGAAAGTGTTACAGTACAAAGAAGTATCATGCAAATGGTCAAACGAATTTTGCCGGGAGATGTATACAATATTTTTTCAACCAATATAACAGTTTGGATTTTATCGATATTAGGCGCAACAAGTTCTATTGCACAAGTAGGAGCATTATTTAGAATTGGAGCTATTCTGTCTCTATTTACAATTGTATTTAATACCATCATAGTACCTCGATATTCAAGATTACAAGAAGTTAGAGAAGAATTATGGGAAAAGATGATAAAAATTCAATTGCTTCTATTAGTAGTAAGTTTTATGATTGTCTTTTTTACCTGGCTTTTTTCCAGCCAAATTATTTGGTTATTAGGAGCTAAGTATGAAAATTTAGATTCTGAATTAATTTTAACTGTAGTTATCTTTTGTCTAAATATAATGTCTACTATAATTTATACTCTTTGTAGAGGACGCGGCTGGGTTATAAATCCAATTTTAAGTATTGGAATTAATTTATTATCCATAATAATTGGTGCTTTTATATTTAACATACAGACTTTAAAAGGAATTCTAATATTCAATATCACGATATCTGCTATTCTTGTAGTAATGCACGGAGGGTACTCATATTTTAGACTCAATCAATTAAAAGCATAAATATATTTATGAGTAAAAAGACTAAATACGAAGTAAATATCCAAAACAGATCACCATTCCGTTATTACCTTGGAGTGGTAGCAAGGTTAAGAAAACATTTGTATTATTCCTATTCAAGGTATATTGCCCGAAAAAATGGGGCTATAATTGGTAGTAATGTAGTTATGCCGTTAGCATTGGCTAAAAAAGCAAATAGCAATCTTATCATTGGAAACAATACTTCAATACAAAGTGATTTGATTGATTTAAGAGCAAAAATTAATATTGGTAATAATGTAATCATTGGTTCTGGAGTGGAAATAATTACCTGTAGCCATGAAATTGATTCACCTGATTGGGAATTTAAACCGTATGGCATTACAATCGAAGATTATGTGTGGATCGCGACGCGGGTATTTATTTTGCCATCTTGTAGAAATATAGGCTATGGAGCCATTTGTGCGGCAGGCTCACTTGTAGCTAAAAATGTTGAAAAAATGCATATAGTTAGTGGTAATCCGGCAGTGTTTTTAAAAACCAGAAAGCAAGTTCATACTGATTTGGTAGTGTCATCGCTTTTAGGCGGTGACCTTGTGAAATACATGCAAGCAAGAAGATCTGAAATTCAAGTTGATTAGATTTTAATTATTAGCATTATAAAAACTATGAAAGTTATTGTTTCACACCCAACAGGTAATCAAAATTCAAGAAATACTGTTGAAGCTTTGCAGAAAAATAATCTATTAGATTCATTTTATACAACTGTAGGTGTTTATGATGATAATTTTCTAACAAAGATAAATGTTGATATTTTAAAGCAAGTATCTAAACGTTCTTATTCATCAGACTTAAAAGGGAAGATAAAGTTTCATCCTAATCTTGAATTATGGAGATTATTATCTGTAAAATTTAAATTGAAACATTTTTATAAATTTCCAAATTCAAGATTTTCAGTTCAGAATGTTTTTGAAGATTTTGATCTTTTTGTGTCAAACAATCTATTTAAAAATAATGCAGATATTGTTTTTGCTTATGCGGGAACTGCTTATCATACATTTTGTGAAGCATCAAAACATAATATTTATAAAATATATGAGCAACATGCCTGTTATTGGAAATCTTTTGAAAGTATTACTGCTCAGGAAATAATAGATAATCCTAAATGGGCCAATAGTATTAATAAAACCTTTTTAGAAAGCAAAAGCAAAGACAGACTTGATTTTGAAATTGAGATGGCAGATAAGATTGTTGTCGCCAGTAAATTTTGTGCAGATTCAATTCCATCAAATTTTAGAGATAAGACCAGTATAATTCCATATGGTTTTCCTAAACCTTTTCAGAATAGAGAGTACATAAAAAACAAGAAATTAAAAATATTATTTGTTGGTAATCTATCTCAATTAAAAGGACTTTCGTACCTCTTTGATGCAGTTTTTCCTTATAAAGAGTTTGTGGAACTTACCCTGGTTGGGTCGATGCCAACTGAAAATACAGAGATATTAAATAAAAAATTAAGAGAGCATATATATCTTGGTACACTTACAAATGATGAAGTGCTGGCTCAAATGAGATTACATGACTTATTGATATTTCCAACTTTATTTGATGCATTTGGAATGGTAATTTCTGAGGCTATGGCTCAAGGAACTTCTGTTATTACCACAACGAGCAGTGCCGGATCTGAAATAATTGATCATAAAAAAAATGGCTGGGTTATTCCTCCTAAATCTACTGATGCAATAAAAGAGATTATCGAGATACTCCTTTCAGATCGTAATCTTGCCATATCTATGGGAGAAGAAGCTTTGAAGAAATCAAAAAGCAGAAATTGGGAAATTTACCAATCTGAAATCGGCAATTTTATAGCAAACATAAAAAATCATCAGACATTTTAAGAAACATAATTTGATTAAAAAAAGAGTATCTAACAGAACAATAAAAAAAGCTATCTGGATTTATTGCTTTCTTTTAGTATTTGAAGGGGCATTAAGAAAATGGATTTTCCCCTCTCTTTCTAATGAAATATTACTTATAAGAGATCCGCTTGCGCTCTTAATTTTATTTTTAGGATTTAAGAATAATTTATTTTCAGAAAAAAATGTAATGAGTGTAATGATGTTTTTAGGGATATTTTCATTTATTGCTACACTAATATTTGGACATCAATCATTAAATATAGCAATATATGGTCTTAGACCTTTTATTTTGCATATCCCTGTTGCTTTTGTTATTGGCTCGGTTTTCGACCGGGAATCTGTAATTAAATTAGGAGTTTGGACTATGTATTTACTAATCCCAATGACTATGCTTTTGATGATTCAGTTTTACAGTCCACAAAGCGCTTGGGTAAATAGAGGTGTCGGCGGAGATGTAGAAGGTAGTGGTTTTGGAGGAGCCTTAGGTTTTTTTCGCTCGTCAGGCACGTTTTCTTTCATAAATGGATTGAGCTTGTTTTACGGTTTAGCTTCGGCTTACATGTTTTACTTTCTTCTTGATCCTAAATATTTGAAAAGATTGATTTTAGTGTTATGTGTAATTGCAACTATTTTATCCATACCATTTACAATTAGTAGAACTGTGTTTTTTCAAAATATTTTGTGCCTGTGTTTTTTCTTATTTGTTTTAATAAGAAGGCCAGAATCTCTTAAGAAGGTTATTCCGGTATGTCTTTTTATGGGTTTAATAATATTCTTTTTTGCAGATAATAAATATGTGTCAACTGCAAGTGAGGCTTTTACACATAGATTTTTAGATGCTAATCAAACAGAAGGTGGAGTAAGTGGCTCTCTTGTTAATAGAACTTTTGGGACATCTTTAAGTGATATATTCTCGTCTAATGATCTTACTTTTTTTGGAAAAGGTATTGGGATGTATTCAAATTTAGGAATTCAAACATTTCATCTTAAAGATTATAAAGAAGCCGATTTCGAATGGCTAAAAATTATTACAGAAATGGGATTAATATTTGGATTAATATTTATTCTATTGCGCGTTAAAATTGTAATTACTATTTTTTTTAAAGCTTTAAAAAAGATAAATCAAAACGATTACCTACCATGGATGTTACTTAGTTTTGGATCTATGATAATTTTATTGGGTCAACTTTCCCAGCCAACTGCTTTAGGTTTTTTTACATTGATATTAGGACTTCTTATAGCATCATTAAAGAAGGAACAAACTGTAAAAGAAATTATTGATAAAGGTGAAACTGTTCTTGACAAGAAATACTTAAGAAAAAATATCATATAATTTATAAACGTCATTGTAACTGTAAATGAATTTCATTAAAATTTTAAAGATCCCGTATTATGCTTACAGGTTCTTGCGAGATATTTTGTTTTGTCTTGTAAATATAGGATATTGGAATAAATCATGGCGATTTCACGGCTTACCAATAGTTGAGAAGTTTAAAAATTCAGAGATAAAAATAGGTTCAAATTTTGTAGCATGCAGTGATCCTAAAAATAACACAATTGGTGTATTTCAAAAAGTAATTATTAAAACATGCATGCATTCTGCAGTTATTCAAATCGGTAATAACGTAGGGGTTTCCGGTGCTACTATTTCCAGTACCGCCGCAATCACAATTGGTAATAATGTTCTAATTGGGAGCGGTGTCTTGATAACGGACAACGATGCACATTCAGTAAATCCAAAATTCAGGAAAGATAAAAGCAAGATAATGTCTCTTCCTATTATAATAGAAGATGATGTTTTTATTGGTACGAGGGCTATTGTTTTAAAAGGAGTTACAATTGGTCAAGGAGCTTTAATCGGAGCAGGGTCAGTAGTATCTAAAAATGTTGAGGCTTTTGCAATAGTAGCAGGTAATCCTGCAAAAAAAATAGGAGATGTTAGAGATGAAAAATACCAATTATAAAAATTAAATGAAACGAATAGCCGTTTTATTAACCTGTTTTAATAGAAAAGAAAAAACAATTAAATGTCTAAATCAACTTTTTAAATTAAAAAATGATTTAGATATCTATCTAGTAGATGACGGTTCTACAGATGGAACTAGCGAAGCAATATTAAAAGAATTTCGGCAAGTAAATTTAATTGAAGGATCAGGGAATTTATTTTGGAATAAAGGAATGAATTTAGCTTGGGAGCATGCCGCCAAGAATGATTACGATTATTATTTATGGCTGAATGACGATGTTGTGATATATGAAAATTGTTTTGAAGAACTTTTTTATTGTGCAACATTAACCGAAAACAAAGCAATTATATCAGGAATTATTGAATCTTCAGATAAAAAAGACACATTATACGGAGGTTATGATTTTAATAAAAAACTAATCAAGCCAAATGGAAAGTTAAATGCGATTAAAAATTTAAATGGAAACGTCGTTCTTGTTCCGAAAAAAGTTTACGCTGTCTTAGGCAATTTGGATAATCATTATCATCATGATTTAGGAGATGTTGATTATGGACTTCGTGCTCAAAATAATGGTATTGGTGTTTATACAACCAGAATTGGTATTGCAAGTGGTGAGAAAAATGATATTTGTAGAGTAAGACAAAATAATACTACTATTCTAAAAAGATTTAAAAGGCTTTATGCTCCTTTAGGAGCTAATCCTAAGATTATATTTTACTTTAGAAATAAATATTTTGGTTTTGCAAATGCCTTCCTTTATGTTCTTTTTTTGCATTTCATTAATATTCTTCCTGATAGGCTTAATATTTTGCTTTTTGGCAATCGGTATGTTTGATTTCTCCAAAATATTCAATTAAATACAATGAAAATCCTCCGTGTTATTTCTTCTATGCATCCTAGAAAAGGCGGGCCTTGTCAAGGTATACGTAATGCAATTCCATATTTTAAAAAATTAGGAATTAGCAATGATGTAGTTTGTATGGATGATGAAAATAGTGATTATAATATTAAAGATGATTTCACTATTTATAAAGTAGGCACTGGAAAAACATCATATCAATATCAGCCAAAATTATTGAAATGGTTAGAAGATCATATTTTAGAATACGACTTTATCTGTGTTCATGGCCTTTGGCAGTATCATAATTTGGCAGTACATACTGTCATAAAAACATTAAATAACAAAAATCAGAATGTACCAAAAGTGATTATCATGCCTCATGGTATGTTAGATCCTTATTTTCAAAAAGCCCGAGAAAGAAAATGGAAGGCATTGCGAAATGAAATGGTTTGGTCTTTTATAGAAAAAAAATGTATTAATCATGCTAATGCCATTTTTTATACTTGTAAAGAAGAAATGAGATTAGCGGCGACGACTTTTAAAAATTACAGACCTAAAAAAGTATTTAATGTAGGATATGGAATTCAATTGCCTCCTGAAAAGAATGTTGATTTTAATGCAGCTTTTTATAAGACTTGTCCAGCTGTTGAAAATAAAAAGTATGTACTTTTTTTGAGTCGTATTCATCACAAAAAAGGAGTTGATTTATTGATAAACGCTTACAATGAAATATGTCGCGAAAATTCAGATTTACCTGATTTAGTAATTGCAGGACCAATAGATTCGGATTACGCACAGGAGATGATAAAATTAGCTTCTGTAAACCAGAAAATACATTTCTCCGGAATGTTAAAAGGTGATGCAAAATGGGCTGCGTTTTATAATTGTGAAGCTTATGTTTTACCAAGTCATCAGGAAAATTTTGGTATTGCTATAGTTGAAGCTATGGGCTGTAAAAAGCCAGTGCTGATAACTAAAAATGTAAATATTTGGAGTGAGATTTTGAAAGGAGAGGGAGGATGGATAGTTGATCTGGAAGAAAAAAATGGTTTAAAAAGTGCTCTTGCTGAAATAGTTAATGAATCTCATGAAAATTTATCAGCAAAAGGAAGAAAAGCTTTTGAAACCTACCAAAATCATTTTGATATAGAAACTTGTGCAAATAAATTTATCCAAACATTAAAAAGTATTTAATGGAAATTCCAAAGTACATTGATACAATACCTAAATCTGATAAAATATATAGATTGGGATGGAGACTTGTATCATTGCTTTTTTTTAAGCCATTCTCATTACCATTTTTTAATGGTTGGCGTATTTTTTTACTAAAACTTTTTGGAGCTGAGATTGGTGAAAATTGTAATATTTATGCTTCTGCTTACATTCCATCGCCAAGAAACTTAATTATGGGAGTTCATTCTACATTGGGTCCTCAGGTACAATTACATATTGGTAAAACGATAATAGGAAACAAAGTGACTATTTCACAAAGAACTTATCTATGTAGTGCAACACACGAAATAAATTCTATAAACCTTCCTTTTATAGCAGGTGAAATAGTTATTAAAGACTTTGTTTGGGTAGCTGCAGAGGCATTTATTATGACAAATACAATCATCGGAGAAGGGAGTATTGTGGGAGCTAGAGCTGTTGTTATAAAAAATGTTGAACCCTGGACAATTGTTGCCGGAAATCCTGCAAAAACTATTAAAGAAAGAATAATAACAAAATAGTATTTCTTTTTAATTGAAGAATTAAAATAATTATGATTTCAATATTAATACTTACTAAAAACGAAGAACAAGATTTACCTGGCTGCCTTGAATCAGTATCGTGGAGCGATGATATCCATGTATTCGATTCCTATAGTGAAGATCAAACTATCGCTATTGCTGAAAAAGCAGGAGCAGTAGTAACACAACGTATTTTTGATGGATATGCTTCTCAAAGAAATGCGTCTCTTCAAAGTGTGAATTTTAAATATCCTTGGATTTTTATTTTAGATGCTGACGAACGAATACCAAATGAATTGATTTCAGTCCTGTTAGAAAAAACAAAAAATGCTAAAGAAAATACAGACGGATTCAGAATTAGACGCAGAGATTATTTGGGTAATACATGGTTAAAATATTCGCAAATATCACCCTTTTATGTCCGTCTTATTAGAAAAGGCAAAGCAAAATATCACAGAGAAATAAATGAAGTACTCTTAGTTGAAGGAGAAGTTGAAGAAATAAACGGCTATTTTGACCATTATCCCTTTTCAAAAGGATACGTTCACTGGCTCGACAAGCATAATACTTATTCTACGATGGAAGCTAAGCGATGGTGCGATGAACAAATTAACGGCGAAAAATTTTCATTAAAAAAAGCAATTTTTAATAAAGATTTTTCAGATATGCGTTACCATCAAAAAGGGATTTTTTATAAACTCCCGGGTCGTCCATTAATAAAATGGTTTTATATGATAATCATCAGAAGAGCATTTTTAGATGGAAGCGCAGGTTTTACTTATGCGACTTTACAATCAATCTATGAATATTTTATTGTCTTAAAAAGTAAAGAGCTCCTCAATAAAAAAAAGAATTAAGCTATTTTTTAATAAAATTTATGAAAGTTTCCATAATTACGGTTTGCTACAATCGAAAAGCAACCATAGCGCAATCTATCGAAAGCGTTTTAAATCAAGATTATCCTAATATTGAATATATTGTTATAGATGGTAATTCATCAGATGGCACTCAAAATATTATAGAATCCTACTCAGGTAAAATTACTCAATATATTTCTGAACGTGATAAAGGAATGTATGACGCCATCAATAAAGGCTTAAAATTAGCTACTGGAGATATAGTTGGTTTAATGCATTCTGATGATGTTTTTTATGATTCAAAAGTTGTATCTAAAATTGTAAACACTTTTAATACTACATTATCTGCTGATGCTGTTTATGGAGATGGTATTTATGTTACAAATGATGCGAATGAAAAAATAGTTCGCAACAGGATCGGAGGTCAGTTCAATTTCGAAAAATTGAAATCAGGTTGGTTGCCATTACATCCTACAGTTTATATTAAAAAATCTGTTATTGAAAAATTGGGTTATTATAATTTAGATTTTAAAATAGCCTCAGATACAGAGTTTTTATTACGCTATTTATATAAGCATAAGATAAATATTATCTATTTAAATGAATATATAGTAAAAATGAAAATGGGAGGTTTAAGTACTAATTATAAAAGAGTATTCGAGGTTTTGTCCGAAGATTACAGAATTTATAAATACCACAACATTTCCGCTTTTAAAACTGTTTTTCAGAAAAAATTTTTGGCTTTGACACAGTATTTAAAATAATACAAACCACGAAAGATTATAAGATTTTTTACAAATGAAAACTTTAAATAAATTATCGAAATACAATTTTTCCCGCTATTTCAAACTTTTTTTTGTAGTCTGGGACATTATTTTATTGAATATAGCTATTGTGCTATCGTCACTAGCTAGATATCATAGTCTCAATGAACTTTTTTCAACACAAGTACAAACTATTTCCCTACTAACCAATTTAATATGGATCATTTTACTTTTATATAATAATTCGTTTAAAATTATAAGAGTCGAGCCTATAGAATCGATATTAAAAAGAACTATAAAAAAATTCATTATACATTCTTCCTTAATTACAATTTTTGTTGTTTTTCTAAACTATACTGAAATTTCAAGAGTTTGTCTGCTCTATTTTTATTCCTTTTTTTTCACACTACTTATGATTTCTCGCTATTTGTCAATAAAGGTTTTGAAATATATAAGAGCAAAAGGATACAATTTTAAAAGTTTTATTGTTGTGGGCGCCAACGATACTGATGAAAGAATACGCAAAATGTTAGCAAAAGACCTTACTTACGGATATCGTTTTTTAGGCTTTTTTGATGAAAAAGTAGATCCATTTGCTTTTATTTCGGGTCCTGTAGTTGGTGATTTTGATGATCTTGAAGGATTTATTCTTAGAAGAAAGGTTGATGAGATGTATATAGCACTGCATATTGACAATATTTCAGTCATTAACAAATTGATACAGATTTGCGAGCACAATATGGTGCGGATTAAATTTATTCCTGATTTTCAACTTTATACAAAGTCAAATAAAGTAGAAATTTCGTTTTATGAGAATACACCAGTTCTAATGTTTCGTCGAGAACCTTTAGAACTAACAGTAAACAGAATTATAAAACAAGTCTTTGATTTTTGTTTTTCATTAGCAGTGATTTTATTAATATTTCCGTGGTTATTTCCTATCCTAATGATGATTATTAAAATTGAATCTCCAGGGCCAGTGTTTTTTAGACAAGAACGTTCAGGCCGAGACAACCAAAGTTTTACTTGTTTGAAATTTAGAAGCATGTGTGTTAATTCTTTATCAGATTGTAAACAAGCAGGAAAAGGAGATAGTCGTATTACTAAATTCGGATCTTTTATTCGCAAAACAAGTATCGATGAATTACCTCAGTTTTTTAATGTTCTCTTTGGCGATATGTCCGTAGTAGGACCGAGGCCTCATATGGTAAATCACACCAAGCAATATAGTGAGTTAATTAATAATTATTTGGTCCGGCAATATGCAAAACCAGGAATTACAGGCTGGGCCCAGGTAAATGGCTTTCGTGGTGAAACAAAAGAGATTATCGATATGGAAAACAGAGTAGAATATGATATCTGGTATATTGAAAATTGGAGCCTGCTGTTAGATATTCGAATTGTTATTAAGACCGTTATCAATATGTTTAAAGGAGAAGAAAACGCATATTAAATCTTTAAATAGTAATCTTTTTTCTCCCAATTCTAAAAATAAAACTAGTACCTATTTATATCCAATAATGTTTTTTATAATCAATACTTATTAAATAATCCTATACTTAAATGAAACAAAAAAACTTTATTTATATTAAAACATTTTGCCTTTTAGTATTCCTGTTTTTGCTTTTTTCTTGCGGCTCAAGAAAAGATATAGTCTATTATCAAAACATTGATAGTATGGCTACACAGCAACACATAAATTCTTATGAAGTCAAAATTCAGCCCGATGATTTATTAATGATTATAGTTTCTGCTGAAGATCCTGAAATTGCTATTCCTTTTAATTTATCAACAGTTACCATAGCAAATCCAAATAAATTGGAGATGGCAGGAGGACAACAAATTATTCAATCCTATTTAGTGGATCAAGCTGGAATGATAAATTTTCCTGTTTTAGGAAAACTACAAGTAGGAGGCTTAACCCGTTCAGAAGTATTAAAATTGCTAAAAGACAAAATAGGAGTTTATATCAAGAATCCGATTATCAACCTGAGAATTACAAATTTTAAAATTTCGTTGCAAGGAGAAGTAAATTTACCAGGTACTTATACCATTTCATCAGAAAGAGTCACTTTAATTGAAGCCTTAAGTATGGCGAAAGATCTAACTATTTACGGCAAAAGAGATAATATTTTGGTAATTAGAGAAGTAAATGGTGAAAAATCATATAATAGAGTAGATATTACTAAATCAGACTTTATTAATTCTCCCTTTTATTATTTGGCTCAAAATGATGTAATATATGTTGAGCCTAATAAAACAAAAGTAAATGCATCCGCAGTTGGACCAAATACTGCAGTTATTATATCTGCGATTTCTATTTTAGTATCGCTTTCTGTTCTAATATTTAAATAAATCGAAATAGTATAATGCAAAGAGAAGATTTTTATAATGATGAAATCGAAGATGTTAATCTTCGTGAACAATTAGATAAATATATAATTCACTGGAGATGGTTCTTATTAAGCATCGTAATTTGCTTAACCATTGCTTTTTTGTATTTGCGATACACTACTCCAATTTATGAAGCAACCACTACGATATTGGTTAAAGATGAAAAAAAAGGAGGAATGCTTTCAGAATTATCCGTTTTTTCAGATTTAGGATTAGGAGGGGCTTCTGTTAATAATTTAGACAATGAAATAGAAATATTAAAATCAAGGACTATTGTTGAAAGTACTGTAGAAAAATTAAATTTAAATATAGCTTTAATTGCAGAAGGAAGTGTAGTAGACAGGGATATTTATAAAGACGTACCAATAAAAGTAAATTTCATTAGTAAAACAGTTTTGTTCAATAATGCTAAAGTTGTTTTAAAATGTAATTTTTTAACGAAGGAAACTTTTGAATTTACAAATTATAAGGAAAATGAGAATATAATTTTATCTACTAAGAAAGTATTTAAATATGGTGAAAAAATACCAACCAGTTTAGGGATTTTAGTCATAAATAAAACAAATGCTTTTGACGAAAATAATTTTAAACATTATAATTCTATTAGTATTTCTATTAGTCCTGTTGAAAACGTTGCTGAGAGCTATAAAATCAGATTAAAAGTAGAGCCAATAAGTAAAACTAGTAGTGTGGTTAATGTATCTATTTCTGATCCTGTACAAAAAAGAGCAGAAGCTTTTTTAGATAATATGATTCGGATCTATAATGAAGATGCGGCACGAGACAAGAATTTTATTTCTGAAAATACCTCCAGATTTATAGCGGGCAGATTAGCTTTAATCGCGCAAGAATTAGATGGAGTAGAACAAGATGTAGAAAGTTTTAAAAAATCAAACAGATTAACTGACATTGAATCTGAAGCAAAACTTTTTATTGAAGGTTCAAATGAATATGATAAAAAGGGAGTAGAAACGGAGATTCAGCTAAATGTAGTTTCTTCTTTATTAGATTTTATAAAAACAAGCACCAATTCTGATCTACTACCAACGAATCTGATTACCGATAGTGGCGATACAGGAGGATTAATAAGTTCTTATAATCAGCTGGTTTTAGATCGTAATCGTATTTTGAAATCAGCGACAACTGAGAATCCATCTGTGATAAAATTAGATCAACAGATTACTTCTTTAAAATTAAATATGGCTGAAAGCCTAAAACGTTTGCAGTCTAATTTGCAAATTCAAAATAAGAATATTCAAAATCAGGAAGGTGTTCTGGATAGTAAAATAAGTAAGATTCCCGCACAGGAACGACAATTTAGAGTAATTGCCAGGCAGCAAAAAGTAAAAGAAGAATTATACCTGTATTTGTTGCAAAAAAGAGAAGAAACGGCAATTTCGTTAGCAGCTACAGAACCCAATGCCCGTGTTATAGATGTTGCTAAAGCGGGAAGAAACCCTGTAAGTCCGAAGAAAAAAGTTATATATCTGGCCGCAATGTTATTGGGATTATTAGTTCCTTTTGGAATTATTTATGCAGATGATTTACTAGATACAAAAATTAAAAGTAAACAGGATTTAGAAGGTAAGACACAAATTCCTTTTGTTGGCGATATACCAACATCTAATGATATCGAAGAATTAATAAAAGCAGAAAGCAGGACCAGTTCTGCCGAAGCAATTAGAATTGTGCGGACAAATCTTGAGTTTATGTTAAATAAAGTTCCTGATGGAATTGCGAAGACTTTATTTGTAACATCTACATTTCCGGCAGAAGGTAAAACATTTATAGCGGTTAATTTAGCTGCAACATTTGCTTTGTCAGGAAGAAGAGTGCTATTAATAGGCATGGATATCAGAAACCCAAAATTTAGTGAATATATGGATGTTCCGACTTTTGGCTTAACAAACTATTTATCATCAGCAGATAAAGATGTTAGAGATTATATTATCAAACATCCTGGTTATGAGAATTTCTTTATCCTTCCTTCGGGTATAATTCCGCCTAATCCGGCCGAATTGTTAATGAGTAAAAGAGTAGATCAGCTTTTTGAGACATTGAAAAAGGAATATGATTACATTATAGTTGATACAGCGCCTGTTAGTTTAGTTACAGATACTTTATTGGTTGCTAAAAATGCAGATACTTTTGTTTATATAATGCGTGCAAATGTCTTAGAAAAACGAATGTTATCAATTGCAAATTCTTTATACAGAGAAAATAAATTACCAAATATGTGTATTGTACTTAATGATACTGATTCTTCAAAAGCTTATGCGTATGGATATGGATACGGTCCTAAGGAAGCAAAAAAACATTGGTTTAGAAAGTTTTTTTCTTAATGGGTAATAGCATAAAAAAAGGCGATTCAAATATTTGAATCGCCTTTTTTTATGCTATTTTGTGTTTAAAACTGTTTTGTTTAAAATTTAAAAAATTGATTATTTTTTATGATTTCTTTTAAAGGAGCAATGTTTTTTACTTTTATTTTTTGACTGAAGGCCGCTATATGATTATTATGATGAACATCAGAGCCCGTAAAATCATACATTCCCTTTTTTAATAACTGATCGGCAACCTTCGTAATTCTCTCTCCATAATAACCTACTAAAGACAATAAATTTAGTTGAAATAAACATCCGGCTTTTTTCAGTTTCTCATATTCATTAAAGTTTTTATGATAAAATAAATATCTTTCAGGATGTGCTAAAACCGGAATATATCCTGCCACTTGCAAATCGAAAAGTATTTTATACAATTGTACTGGAGCATTCATATAAGACATTTCGACCAAAACGTAATTATCTTTTAATGTTAGAAGTTTTTCAGATTTAAAATGATTTTCAAACCAGTCATCCATGAAATATTCTGCTGCAGCATGAAGTGGAACTTTTACGTTGTGGTTATTTAATAAAAGTTTAGTTTCAGAATGGTTTGCAATAATAGTCTGCGGTGAATTATTCCAAATATAATGGCTAATGTGCGGTGTAGTTATAAATTGATAAATACCAATTTCTTTTAGCGCTTTAACAAGTTTTGTTGTTTCGGTTATAGTTCTTGCACCATCATCAATTCCCGGTAATAAATGAGAATGAATATCTGTATAATCGCCAGAAAGAAGGTCTTTTAAGTACGGTTTTGATTTAAAAAATGATAGCATTTGACAAAAGTAATTAAATTGGCAGAGATTTTCTTACTGATTAGTGTATTATTTACAAGAATTAATATTTAACAGCTGTTGAAAGATAATTTTGCATTTAATTAATTATGTTATAATTTGCATTGAAAAAAATGTAATAATTTATGAAAATTAAAGAAAATTTATATAATCAAAGAATTATTTCAATAGACGCTTTACGCGGAATTACAATTTTTGTAATGATTTTTGTAAACGAATTATCAAGTGTCAAAAATGTGCCACAATGGATGAAGCACATGCCGGAAGATGCTGACGCGATGACTTTTGTAGATTTAGTTTTTCCTGCCTTTTTATTTATTGTCGGAATGTCGATTCCATTTGCGTTTAATGCCAGATTAATTAAAGGTGATAGTACAAAAATAATTTGGACACATACTTTAAAAAGAGCTTTGGCTTTAATTATAATTGGCGTTTTTATGGTGAACGCTGAATATGGTTATGACGCTTCAAAGATGATAATTGCACCTGCATTTTGGGGACTTTGGGCTTATGCAATGCTAATTCCTATTTGGAATAAATATCCGAAATATTTTTCGTTTTGGTTAAAAAATATACTTCAATATGGTGGAATCTTAGTTTTGATAACGCTTTACTTTTTATATGTTCAGGAAAATACGGGTGATATTGGGATGACGCCAAAATGGTGGGGAATTCTTGGGTTAATAGGTTGGGCATATCTTTTTACCGTGATTTATTATTGGCTTGTTTCAGGAAAATTATGGGCAATGATTACTTTTTTGGTTGTTTGTGTTGTTGCTAATTCAATTAATTTAACAGAAGGTTTGACATTACAAAAAGTGATCTGGTTTAATTTTATAGCAGGACATTTAACGCATGCTTCATTAGTTGCCGCGGGAGTTGTTATTTCATTATTGTTTTTTGATCGAAAAATTCCACTTAAAATTAATTGGGCTGTTATTGCATTTGCTGTTTTGTTTTTTTTGGCTGGATATTTTCTGAGACCATATTATGGAATTTCTAAAATAAAAGGAACCCCATCCTGGACAATGTTCTCTGCTGCAATTTGTACCGTTCTCTTTTATTTTCTCTACTGGTTAATGGAAGTTAAAAAGCAAACCAAATGGAGTAATTTCTTCATGCCGGCAGCGGCAAATCCTTTACTAATTTATATTTTGCCAGGCGTAATTTATTATTTTAATCTGGCTTTCAATATTAAAATTATTCCGGACTATTTTCGCGAAGGTGTTCCAGGAATTATTTGGAGTTTAGTATTTTCGACTATAATGTTATTGGTCATGAAAATATGCAATAAATACAAAATTCAATTGCATTTATAAAAGACCTTCCTATTCCAAATAATATAAACTTTAATCACTTTAGAATTTTTTCTATTTATTCTTTTCAAAACTATCGATGTATCTTAATAAATTCTAAATTTGTAGGAAAATATTCTTAGTTTGCTTTTGATGAATAATTCGAAATTAAAGTTAATAGTACTTGTTTTTCTTATTACTCCATTTTGTTATTCGCAAAATGACAGCATAACTATGGAGAAAAAGGATATTCTGGATGTTATATATAAGATTTTCAATAAAAACGATTCTATAAGAAAAATTAAAGATAAAAAAGTAGCCTTTTCGTTATTACCGGTTCCTATCGATGCCAATTCGAGTTCAGGATTAGTAGTTTCATTTTTAACAACTTTTTATTTAGGTGAAGATCATAAAACAACAAAAATGTCGCAAGTATCTTTTTCTCCCTATTTCAGTTTTAGTAATCAGTATGTTTTTCCTTTTCAGTCATATATTTATACCAAGGATAATAAATGGAATTTTATTGGCGATTATCGTTATCTGATTTATCCTCAGCTCACATATGGTTTGGGAGAACATAATACGAAAGATGAAATGTCAACTTTAGACTATCAGCAATGGCGGTTTTATCAATTTATTACCCGAAAAGTAATTGGCGATTTTAGACTGGGTATGGGTTTAATGTTAGATAATTACCAAAACATTTCGGAGAAATCATATATAGATGAAGAAACAGATTATGTGAAATATATGAATGGAGATTTTTCAGATGAAAGTTCTTTCGGTTATGCATTTCAGGCGTTATACGATTCCAGAGAAAATAATGTAAATCCTGAACAAGGTTTGTATGTCGAGGCCGATTTACGAATAAATACAAGCGGAGCAGAAGGAAAAAAATGGAAATCACTTTATATTGATGCCCGAAAATATCATTCATTTAATAAATACAAACATAGAGTTTGGGCTTCGAGAGCTTTTTATTGGGCAACATTTGATGGTAAACCTCATTATCTCGATCTTCCCAGTATAGGTTGGGATCGTGAAGGAAAAACTGGAAGGGGATTTACAAAAAACAGATATCGCAGCAATGCATTGCTTTATTTCGAAACCGAATATAGAACTGACATTACCCGAAATGGTTTTTTTGGTGCCGTATTTTTTGCAAATATTTCATCTGTTTCAAAATTAGAAACCTATCAATTTGATAAATGGAATCCTGCTGTTGGAACCGGAATTCGAATTAAATGGAATAAACGAAACAACAGCAATTTAGCGCTAGATTTTGGTGTCAGTAAAAACGATTGGTCATTAAGGTTAGGATTAACAGAAAATTTTTAACTTTCAACAAAATCCACAGTCCCAATTTTCATGCAATTATCGGTAATTATTCTCAATTATAATGTACGTTATTTTCTCGAACAATGCGTTTTAAGTGTTCAGGAAGCCATATCTACACTTAATGCCGAAATCATAGTAATCGATAATAATTCTACAGATGATAGCTGTTTGATGATGAAACAGCGATTTCCGGAAATTAAACTAATTCAAAACAAAGAAAATTTTGGTTTTCCCAAAGGAAATAATATTGCTGTCGAACAAGCACAAGGAAAATACATTTGTATACTAAATCCTGATACCGTTGTTGCAGAAGATACCTTTAGTAAAGTTTTGGCTTTTGCCGAAAAGCAAATTGATCTCGGAATTATTGGTTGCAAATTAATTGACGGAACAGGAAGTTTTCTACCAGAAAGTAAACGTTGTATTCCAACACCTTGGGTTGCTTTCACCAAGTTTTTTGGTTTGTATAAAATTTTCCCCAAAACACATCTTTTCAATCAATATTACGCCCAGCATTTATCTGAAAATGAAACAGGAAAAATAGACATTCTGGTTGGCGCTTTTATGTTTATGCAACGAGATTTATATCTTGATTTAAAAGGGTTCGACGAAGATTGTTTTATGTATGCCGATGATATTGATTTGTCCTATCGTGTTTTACAAAATCGAAAATCAAATTATTATTTTCATGAAACTACCGTAATTCATTATAAAGGAGAAAGTACAGTAAAAGATGAAAAATACATGAAACGTTTTCAGGAAGCGATGAGGTTTTTTTATCAGAAGCATTTTAAAAAATCATTCTTTTTTGAGGTTTTTATTCAAATTGGAATTGTGTTTTTTTCTTTTGTTAAAATGTTTCAGGGAAAATCGAAACTAAAAGCTGTACCAAAAAGTTATGTTTTGTATTCTTCAAATGAAAAATTATCCGAAAAATTGACTCATATTTTCAAAAATAAAGTAGTTATTTTCGATTTCAAAAAAGAAAAAACAGTAAATTCGTCTCAGATTTTTAGGGGTAAAAGAGTAGAGATAATTTTGGATAATCAATATGTTTCATTCAAAAAATGTATCAAAATCATAGAAACTCTTAAAGATAAGAGCATTACTTTTAAAATTTTCCCCAAAAATGCAAATTTTATTATTGGAAGTGATTCAAGAAATGATAGAGGTCAAATTATAAAAATTGAGTAAAAAATTATATTAAATGTAATTTATATTTAAAATATTCAGTAATTTCGCAATCTGAAAATTAAAATCACCCTTGAGGTTAACAATATGGCAAGATTTGAATTAAAACTTCCTAAAATGGGAGAAAGTGTAGCTGAAGCAACCATTACAAACTGGTTGAAAGAGGTTGGAGACAAAATTGAAGCTGATGAAGCTGTACTGGAAATCGCAACTGATAAAGTAGATAGCGAAGTACCAAGCGAAGTTTCAGGAATTTTAGTTGAACAATTATTTGGCAAAGATGATTTAGTTCAGGTTGGTCAAACCATTGCAATTATAGAAACAGAAGGTGATGCACCGGCAGCAAAAGTAACAGAAGAAGTTGCGGCTCCGGCAGAAGTTGCAGAAATTGAAAAGACGATTGAAGTAGCTCAGGAAACTGTTACTGCCCCACTAAATTTTTCAGGATCAGATAAGTTCTTTTCTCCATTAGTAAAAAACATTGCAAAAGAAGAAGGTGTTTCTGTTGCAGAACTGGATAATCTTAACGGTTCAGGAAAAGACGGACGTATTACTAAAGAAGATATCTTAAAATATATTGAAGATCGTAAATCTGGTGCGATTGCTCCAACTCCAAAAGTTGTTGAAGAAGTTCCAAAACCTATAGAGGTTGTTTCACAAGTTGCTCCACAGGTTGTAGAACCAATAGTTCAAAAAGTTCAGCAAGCAGTTCCTGTTTCTGTAAATGGAGGTGATGAAATTATCGAAATGGACAGAATGCGCAAACTGATTTCAGGTTACATGATTACATCGGTACAAACTTCAGCTCACGTTCAGTCGTTTATTGAAGTAGATGTAACCAACATTGTAAAATGGAGAGATAAAGTTAAAACAGCTTTCGAAAAAAGAGAAGGTGAGAAATTGACTTTTACGCCAATTATGATGGAAGCTGTGGCAAAAGCATTAAAAGATTTCCCGGGAATGAATATCTCTGTTAATGGTGATTATATCATTAAAAAGAAAAATATAAATTTAGGTATGGCTGCAGCGTTACCAAACGGAAATTTAATTGTTCCTGTTATTAAAAACGCAGATCAGTTAAATCTTGTTGGAATGGCAAAAGCAGTTAACGATTTAGGAAACCGTGCAAAAGCAGGAAAACTAAAACCGGATGATACACAAGGCGGAACTTACACGGTAACGAATGTGGGAACGTTTGGAAGTGTTTTTGGAACGCCAATTATCAATCAGCCTCAAGTTGGAATCTTAGCTCTTGGTGCAATTCGTAAAGTGCCTGCTGTTATCGAAACTCCGGAAGGAGATTTTATCGGAATCCGTCAAAAAATGTTCTTATCGCATTCTTATGATCATAGAGTAGTAGATGGTGCATTAGGAGGAAGTTTTGTAAAACGCGTTGCCGAATATTTAGAAGCTTTTGATATCGATAGAGATTTTTAAGAAATAAAAAATTTATAAATATTTAACCCTTTTAACATTTTAGATGTTGAAAGGGTTTTCTTTTTCTGATAAATCTATATTCAAAGTAAGAATCCTAGAACTTTGTAAAAAAAACGGGGAAAATTCGTCTTTAAAATTTATATTTGTAGACTTTTAAAATTTAAATATGGAACTAAAACTCAACAAACCAATTTGCTTTTTTGATCTCGAAACCACTGGAATTGACATAGGAAAAGACCGAATAGTAGAAATTTCAATATTTAAAGTTTTTCCTAACGGAAACAAAGAAAGTAAAACCTGGTTGGTGAACCCTACAATTCCAATTCCACCACAAACAACAGCAGTTCATGGTATTACCGATGAAAAAGTGGCAAACGAACCTACTTTTAATGAACTGGCACCGCAAATTCATAATATGATTAAGGATAGTGATTTGGGTGGATTTAACTCAGATCGTTTTGATATCCCTTTATTAGCTGAAGAATTACTTCGTGCGGGAGTTGATTTTGACATGAAAAATAAAGTTTCGGTCGATGTTCAGACTATTTTTCATAAAATGGAAGAACGTACATTAAGTGCTGCCTTGAAGTTTTACTGCGGAAAAAGTTTAGAAAATGCACACTCGGCAGAAGCGGATACTATGGCAACTTACGAAATTCTGAAAGCACAATTAGATCGTTATCCTGAATTGGAAAACGATATGAAAATATTGTCTGAATTTACAACCCGTAAAAAAATCGCTGATTTTGCAGGAATGATTGCTTTTGATAAAGACAATGAAGAGATTTTTACTTTTGGAAAACACAAAGGCGCAAAAGTAGAAAAAGTGTTAGAATCAGAACCGGGCTATTTCAGCTGGATCCAAAATGCTGACTTTCCTTTATATACCAAGAAAGTCTTAACAGCTATAAAATTAAGAAAGTTAAATACTAAGTAAGGTTCTGAGGAACTAAGATTCTAAGACTCTGAGTTTTTTCTTGGTTTCTTGGCAACTTAGTGTCTTAAGTAGCTTAACAATTCAAAAAAAATGAAAATACTTTGTATCGGTAGAAATTATGCCAACCATATTGAAGAATTAAAAAACGAAAAACCTTCTGAGCCTGTCGTTTTTATGAAGCCGGATTCAGCTGTTTTATTAAAACAACATCCTTTCGTAATACCTGAATTTTCTGAAGAAATTCATCACGAAATAGAAATAATTGTTAAAATTAATAAAGTAGGTAAGTATATTGAACCTAAGTTTGCGCATAAGTATTATGATGAAATTAGTGTAGGTATCGATTTTACTGCCAGAGATTTACAAGCCCAATTGAAAGCAAAAGGTTTGCCTTGGGAAAAAGCAAAAGCCTTTGATGGTTCTGCGGTTATTGGAGATTTTTTGCCTAAAACCGATTTTGTTTCGATGGAAAATCTTAGTTTTGAGCTTACAAATAACGCACAAACAGTTCAAAAAGGGAATACAGGTCTTATGCTTTGGAAAATTGATGAACTTGTTTCGTACGTATCGCAATTCTTTACGCTTAAAATAGGGGATATAATTTTTACAGGAACTCCGGAAGGTGTTGCTGCCGTAAAACCAAATGACGTTTTAGAAGGCTTTTTAGAAGATAAAAAATTATTTAGAATACAAGTAAAATAATGGCTTTAAAATATAACCTTTCGAAAGTGTATGCGCTTTCAGATAATGATCCTGAATTTGTAAACGAAATTCTTAAATTATTTGTAACAGAAGTTCCTGAAGATTTAAAACAAATCAAAGAAGGAATCAAAAAAAAGGATCATAAATATGCTTACGCCTATGCGCACAAAATTAAACCAACATTAGATTTAATGGGTTTAAATGTGGCTTTTGAAGAAATTCTTCAGGTAGAAGCCTGGACAAAAGCAGAAGGCAAGAAAAAAGAAATTGTCGAAACTTTTAAAAGTATTAAGCTGCAAGTAAAAGAAGCTATCAAAGAAATTAAAAAAGACTTTGATGTTTAATTTGGGCGTGACCTTATTTTTGACCTAATTTAAATTAGGTCAAAAATAAGGTCGGGTCATTCACTATATCTTTTGTTCCAGAAATTTTTTGTTTAATGAGTACCTTTCGTTTGTCACAAAAGGATGCCGTTTCTACCCCTCACGCAAAATCGTTTCAATAAAACCTACTTTCTAATAATAACCTTACGATTAGTGATTTAAACTTCGTAAGAAAAATATTTTACGATATGAAAGCAACTATTATCACTATTGGAGATGAAATTTTAATAGGACAGATTGTAGATACAAATTCTGCATTTATTGCCAAATCACTTGATCGGATTGGAGTTGAAATTCATGAAATGATTTCGATCAGCGATGATAAAAAACATATTTTAGACACTTTTGCACAACTACAAAATAAAGTCGATGTTGTTTTAATTACAGGCGGATTAGGTCCGACAAAAGACGATATAACTAAAAAAACATTCTGTGAATACTTTGATGATGAGTTGGTTGTAAATCCGCAGGTTTTGGCTCACGTAACAGAATTAATCGAAGGTTTTTATAAACGACCAATTTCACAATTAAATAAAGATCAGGCTTTAGTTCCGTCAAAATGCACCGTTTTGCATAACAAAATGGGAACTGCACCAGGAATGTGGATGAAGAAAGAAAATACTGTTTTTATTTCACTTCCGGGAGTTCCGTATGAAATGAAATATTTAGTAGAAGAAGAGATCATTCCTAAAATAGTAAATGAGTATAAACGTCCTTATATTATTCATAAAACGATTTTAACGTATGGGCAAGGCGAGAGCCTAGTGGCAGAACGTATCGAAGATTGGGAGAATAGTTTACCTGAATTTATCAAATTAGCCTATTTGCCAAATCCGGGAAGAGTTCGTTTGCGTTTGTCTGCCAGAGGAATAAATAAAGAAGAATTAGAAGCAGCAATTGATGAAAATGTAAAATCTTTAGATGCTATTATTCACGATATTATAGTAGGATACGAAGAAAATGAAACGATAGAATCTGTAGTAGGAAAGTTACTTACAAAGCAAAATAAAACAATTGCAACAGCTGAAAGTATTACAGGAGGAAAAATTGCTTCAATTTTATCGGCTGTTCCGGGAGCTTCTAACTACTTTAGAGGCAGTGTAGTTTCGTACGCAACAGAGGCTAAAGTGAGTGTTCTCGGTGTTTCGCAGGATTTAATAGATCAATATTCGGTGGTAAGTGCACAAGTAGCTTCGGCTATGGCTTTGAATGTGAAAGAGATACTCAAAACTGACTATGCAATTGCAACAACCGGGAACGCCGGACCGACAAAAGGTGACTCGGATGCAGAAATTGGCACTGTTTTTATCGCTTTGGCAACTCCAAATGATATAATTGTTGAAGAATTTAATTTTGGTCAACCACGTGAGAAAGTGATAGATAGAGCCACGATTAAGAGTTTAGAAATATTACAGAAAGAAATTTTGAAAATTGTGCATTAATTTTTTGCTACAATGGTTTATTTTTCTTTTCTTTGCACCCTGATTTTGAATAACGATAAAAGATAAGTATAATGTCAAGAGTTTGTGACCTTACAGGTAAAAGAGCGATGGTAGGAAATAACGTTTCTCACGCTATGAACAAAACTAAGAGAAAGTTTTCTGTAAACTTAGTTAAAAAGCGTTTTTATCTTCCAGAAGAAGATAGATGGATTACTCTTAGAGTAGCAGCATCTACGATAAAAACAATTAATAAAAATGGAATCACTGCTGTTTTGAAAAAAGCGCAGTCAGAAGGATTTATCAAATAATCTTTTCCTAAATAAATATATAGCAAGATGGCAAAGAAAGGTAATAGAATCCAGGTAATTTTGGAATGTACTGAGCACAAGACTTCTGGTGTTCCAGGTACTTCAAGATACATAACAACTAAGAACAAAAAAAATACTCCGGACAGATTAGAGATTAAAAAATTTAATCCAATCTTGAAACGCGTAACTGTTCACAAAGAAATTAAGTAATAATTAGAGATTTTTGTAAATCTCAAATGGTTTTGCCATTTAGAGTTTTATAGAAAACTTCAAATAACATTTGAATCATGGCAAAGAAAACCGTAGCATCGTTACAAACATCTTCTAAGAGATTATCAAAAGCCATAAAAATGGTAAAATCTCCTAAAACTGGTGCATATACATTCGTAGAATCTATTATGGCTCCTGAAGAAGTTGATACTTTCTTGAAAAAGAAATAATTACAATCACATTATATAGAAAAGCTACTTTCATTCGGAAGTAGCTTTTTTATTTTTTATATTTGTCTCAACTTTTATAGAAGTAGAATAATTGGCTTTTTTTTAAGCGATAATTTACGTTATACTTTATATCTTTACTCTTCATTTGTGTGATAAGCAAAGAATATTGATGCTATAGAACAGAAATAAAAATAATTGACATTCTTTAAAGATTAGGATTTCAGATAATCTAATAAGTCTAGAAGTCTAACAATCTAATAATCAACAAAAAATGAGTTTTTTTAAAAAATTATTCTCTACTGATAAAAAAGAGACTTTAGACAAAAGTCTTGAAAAATCAAAAACTACTTTTTTCTCAAAGTTAAGCAAAGTTGTTGCCGGAAAATCTAAAGTCGATGACGATGTTTTAGATGATCTGGAAGAAATTCTTGTAGCTTCGGATGTTGGCGTAAATACAACACTAAAGATAATTTCAAGAATCGAAAAACGCGTTGCTGAAGATAAATATTTAGGAACAGAAGAATTAAATCAAATTCTTCGTGAAGAAATCGGTGGTTTATTGTCTGAAACCAATAGAGGAGAAGCAACAGAATTTGATATTCCGAAAGATAAAAAACCTTATGTTTTAATGGTTGTTGGAGTAAATGGAGTTGGTAAAACAACAACCATTGGTAAACTGGCCTATCAATTTAAAAAAGCAGGTTATAAAGTTGTTTTAGGTGCCGGGGATACTTTTCGTGCCGCAGCAATCGATCAACTTCAGGTTTGGGCAGATCGGGTAGATGTGCCAATCGTAAGACAAAATATGGGAAGTGATCCAGCTTCTGTTGCTTTTGATACTTTACAATCAGCCGTAGCTCAAAATGCAGATGTTGTTATTATTGATACTGCAGGACGTTTGCATAATAAAATCAATTTGATGAACGAATTAACCAAAGTAAAACGTGTAATGCAGAAAGTTGTTGCCGATGCGCCTCACGATGTACTTTTGGTTTTAGATGGTTCTACAGGTCAAAATGCTTTTGAACAAGCAAAACAATTTACTGCTGCAACCGAAGTAACTTCTCTTGCTGTAACAAAATTAGACGGAACTGCAAAAGGTGGCGTTGTAATTGGTATTTCAGATCAGTTTCAGATTCCTGTTAAGTATATTGGAGTTGGCGAAGGAATTGAAGATCTGCAAGTCTTTAATAAATACGAATTCGTAGACAGTTTTTTTAAATAATTTTTCAGATAATTTATAATGAGTTTTTCTTCTATAAAAAATATAACGCCTCTTACTTTTTATTTCGGAAGCGTTATTTGTTTTGTTTTAGCCAATGTTTTAAGAGATAAAAGCCTGTCTTTTTATTATATTTTATTGGTTCTGGGGTTAATTTTCTTTTTTATGGGAATCTTAAAAAGACTTCGTACTAAAAGTTAATTTTTACTTTTAGAAATTTATTCAGTAAATGTTTTCATTACGAACAGCTGTAATTATCATGAAATACTATGTTTTTATTTTGATTTTCGGCTTGTTTTCTTGTACAAACAAGAAAAATGAAAACAATAATAAAGATTTAAAAGTAATTCAAAAGGTTATAGTTATCCAGCCTTTGGGTAATTTTAAAACAGAACAGGCTAAAAATATTTTTGCAAAAATCAAGACTATCAACTCAAATGTAGTTTTACGAGAAAATATTCCTTTTCCTGAAAATTCATATTATAAACCCAGAAATAGGTATCGTGCTGACAGTATTATAAAATCAATCCGAAATAATATCGGTAAAGATTCTGTTATTGTTGGGTTGTCTCATTCTGATATTAGCACAACAAAAGACAAGATTCAGGATTGGGGAGTGATGGGATTGGGTTACAGACCAGGAAAATCTTGTGTAGTTTCTGATTTTAGATTGTCTGTCAGGAATAAAAATCAACAGTTTTATAAATTGGTTTTACATGAACTTGGTCATACAGCGGGTTTACCACATTGCGCAGTGAAAACTTGTTTAATGCGAGATGCAGAAGGCGGAAACCCACTGGATGAAGAAAAAAACTTTTGCAATAATTGTAAAAGCTTCTTAAAAGCTAAAGGTTGGCAATTAATATAAGTGTTTACTTTACTGATACAAAGCACTAATTTTCTCCCATAAAACTTTATCAAAATCAGATAAGGCAAGATTAACATTATCTGCTGCATCTCCCATTCTGATGATAACCATATTTTTGCTTGGCACTACATAAATTTTTTGGTCGTTTTTACCCAAAGCCATAAACATATCATTTGGTCCGGTAGGAATTACACTTCCAGGAAAAGTAAGTTGTGACTGTGGTAAATGATAATTTGCTTTCCCGTTTAACCACCATAAATAACCATATCCTAAATTAATACTTTGTGAAGTAGTTGTAGCTTCAGTAAAATAAGCTTCGTTTAAAATTTGGGTGTTTTCCCATTTTCCTTTATTCAGCATCAATAATCCGAAACGTGCCATACTTCTGGAAGTACTGGTATATACGCTGTTTACACCAAGCTGAACCCAATTCCCGTTCATGCCAATTTTATCCCTTAATTTAGTATTAAAATAGTTTTCCCAGGTTTGCCCGCTTGCTTTTGCAACAACGTCTTGTAATTTTACATATACATTATGGTACGCCCAACGATTTCCTGCGTCGGCTTTATAAATTAAACTGGCAGGATCTACGTCATCTGTACTGTCATCAAGTCCGGATGTCATCGTTAGTAAATGTTTACAGGTAATTAGATTTTCTTGTGCTAAAGTTTCACTTGTCCAGCCTGTTCCAATATATTGAGAAACTTTGTTATTGATGTTCAATAAACCTTCTTGCTGAGCAATTCCTGTGATGGTTGAGGTTAATGTTTTTCCTGCGCTTGCCCAATACCAGTTTGTTGCTGCCGTATGTCCGTTAAAATAATTTTCTAAAACAATTCTTCCATTAACCAAAATAATAAATGATTTAGAATGTTTGAGTTCGAGATAATCTAAAAGTGGCTGCACGGCATTTTGATTCCATTTTAAGTTTGAAATTGTTTTTGTTTCCCAAGTGTTTCCTGTTGTTGGTGGAAAATACATGCTTTCAGTTGGTGTTGTTGTAGGTTCAGCAGGATCTGAAGTACTGCATCCTGCAAACACAAAGATTGTCAGGATAGTAAAAATAGTTTTGGTCATGTTTTTTGGTTTTAGTTTAGGGTTTGACCAAAAATATGCAAAATAGTTTAATGGGTTTTTATAAAATTTTATTTCTTTTGAATTTATAAAGTTAACTTTGTGATTCATTAAACTTCTTTTGAAAACGTGAATCCTGTCCGTTATGGAAACCGCATTGATTTTAATAAATATAATATGAAAAACACTTTTATGATTTTGGTTTTATCGCTTTTGTTTGTGGGTTGCAAACAAGAAATTAAACCTGCAGATATTGCAAAATTGAATGGCTATTGGGAAATTGAAAAAGTGGTTTTTGACGGAGGTGAAGAAAAGGCATACGGAATGAATGAAAACTTTGATTATTTTAAGATTAAAGACACAAAAGGGACACGAACGAAGGTTATGACGCAGCTTGACGGAACTTTTTTGACAACAAATACTTTTGAAAATGTTTCGGTTCGATTTACAGATAAAGGAACTTTTCTGGATTATAAAACAGATTATGCAAAGTGGAGTGAAGAATTAATTTCTATTTCTGATCAAACGTTTGTAGTGAAAAACGATCAGGGTAAAGAATATCATTATAAAAAAACAGGACCAATAAATATATTAAACGATGGCAAAAAGACTAAATAACCAAAGTACGATTGGCGATGTTTTACATCAGATTATTCAGGTAAATAAATTACAACCCGGAATGGATCAGATTGATGTCAAAGAAGCGTGGAGACAATTGATGGGAAATGGAGTAAACACGTATACAAAAAACGTTGTTTTAAAGGGAAGTACGCTTTATGTTGAGCTGGGATCAGCAGTTTTAAGAGAAGAATTGAGTCACGGAAAATCTAAAATTGTCAAAATGATTAATGAAGAATTAGGTCGTGAAGTGGTTAAGGATGTAGTGCTACGCTGATTTTAGATTTTAGAGTTCAAATTTTAGATTTTAGATTTTAGGCAATAAAAAAATCCATTTCAAGTGAAATGGATTTTTTTATTGTGATGATTAAAAGTTCAACAATCTAAAATTTGAACTCTAAAATCATAAATTAAAATTGCTCTCTTCCAGCAAAATGGAATGCACCTTCAATAGCTGCATTTTCATCGCTATCAGAACCGTGAACTGCATTTTCTCCAATAGAAGTTGCGTATGCTTTACGAATAGTTCCTTCAGCAGCTTCAGCTGGATTTGTAGCTCCAATTAAAGTTCTGAAATCTTCTACTGCATTGTCTTTTTCTAAAATAGCAGCAACAATTGGTCCGCGTGACATAAATTCAACTAATTCTCCGTAGAAAGGTCTTGCAGCGTGAACAACATAAAATGCCTGAGCGTCAGCTACAGTTAATTGAGTTAATTTTAATGAAACGATTTTGAAACCTCCATTAGTAATCATTGCTAAGATATTCCCGATGTGTCCGTTTGCAACAGCATCTGGCTTAATCATTGTAAAAGTTCTATTTGTTGCCATTTTTGTGTTTTTAAATTTTGTGCAAAAGTATACTTTTTTTATGAATTGATTTTAATAAATTCATAATTAAAACACGTTAGAATAATGTTTTGACTAAGAAAAGACTTTTTTTTAAACCATATAAGTTATATAAGTTCATTTAAATTGCTTTGCGTGCAGATTATCCTGTTTCTAAAATGAACTTATATAACTTATATGTGAAGCTTTCTATACTTTGAATATTAATTTATTTCTATAGAATATCCATAAAATAATTGTCCAGATACAAACGTAAACCAATGCGCCGGCCAAAGAAGCGGCCATTGGATTGCTAAAAAATGGCGCAATTCCAAATCTATATAAATAGTTTAGAAGATTGATTTTTTCAGATGTATTATGTGGATTTTGAAATTCGATCATTACTAAAGCTTGTGGAATAATCTGAGAGCTAAAAAATACAATCATAGGATTTACTCCCCAAATTAAAAATGGTTTAAAGCCTTTTTTGTAATCTGCAATATCAATAACATAATATAAAACAGCTAAAAATGTTGTGGCAAGACCTGTAGTAAATAAAACATAACTACTTGTCCAAAGTGATTTGTTTAGAGGAAAAACGATATTCCAAAGTAAACCAACAACAATAAGTACAACACCTGCAATAACTATTTTTTGAGCTTTTTGTGTTTTTGTGATTTCACGTAGAAGCAATTGGCCTATTAATAAACCAATAATTCCGTTTACAATTGATGGAATTGTACTTAAAATTCCTTCCGGATCCCAAGTTACAGTTTCATGATACATGTGGCCTTTTAGTAAAATGCTGTCGACCCATGAAGCTAAATTGGTTCCTTTTTCTAAATTCGCTGCTCCAAATCCAGGAACAGGAATTAAAGTCATTATTGCCCAATATCCCAATAATAAAATAACTCCGGTAATAATTTGAGTTTTTTGAGAGGTTTTTAAATATAAAAGAGAAACTACAAAATAAACAATGGCAATTCGTTGTAAAACTCCCGGAAGGCGTACATCGTGGTAAGCTTCGATACCACTGTAAGCTAAAAATAGATAAATAAAGAGAATTGAAAAGGCTAAAATATTTTTGATTTTTGAACTAAAACTGCCCATTAAAGCATAACCAACCGCAATAGTTATGGCTAAACGACCAATAAGAAGTGGGATTCCGTCAAGACCAAATAATTGTATTTTTCCAAAAAAGTTGAAGAAAATACCCAAACAGAACATGCGTAACGAACGCACTAAAATTTTATTAAAAGTTGTGCTGTCGTATGTTTTATCAGGCATTGCTAAAGGAACAGCAACTCCCATAATAAAAATGAAAAACGGAAAAACCAAATCTGTTGGTGTACAGCCATTCCATTCGGCATGTAAAAGTGGTGGGAAAACATTGCCCCAATCGCCGGGGTTGTTTACAATAGTCATTAATAAAATTGTTAATCCTCTGAAGACATCTAATGAAATCAAGCGCTCTCTGGTCATAGTTTTTTGTAATAGGTTAGTTTTGTTTTAAAAGTTACTATTTGGTTTAGAGAGGCAATAATTTCAGAAGAGGCGGTTATTTGTTCTGATGATTATTACTTTATTTTTATTTTTTTTCTCGAATTAGACAAATTAATTTGTCTAATTCGAGGAATCAGTGTTTAAGCTTTATATTGCTATGATATTAAAATTATGTTCTAATGGTTTTAATTTTTGGATTAAAAGCGGAATTAATTGTTCTCCTTTTTCTAAATAAAATTCAGAGAAATTAGTCTGGCGTTCCTGTAAACTTTCATTTGGAAACAACTCGCATTGTAAATCAGTAACGCGTTGCAATTCGTTATCTAATTTTCGTTTTTGGGCTTTTAATAATCTTTTTTCAAGATTTTCTAAACCTTTTTTCTGTTTCACTTCTTGCGCTTTAACTGCTCCCGTAAATGATTTATCGGTTTGTTGTGCTAATTCGTAAAGATATTCAAATTGTTTTTCTAATGTTTCCTTTTGAGGTGTTAAATCAATTGGGAAATCAGATAATTTATGTGTAATTGCATTAACTAAATCAGCAGGTTTAGTAAATAAATCTGACCAGCTTAAATTTAAATTGTCTGCTTTTTTAGCTTGTTTTTCAGTATTAAGAAGCACCGAATTTCGAACCAAAAGCATTGGAAAAGTAATGTTTACGGCATTAAAAAATGATTTTAATTCTAACCAATAAGCAATTTCGCCGCCGCCGCCAATGTAACATAAATTAGGTAAAATAATCTCCTGATACAGCGGACGCATAATTACATTTGGGCTAAATTTTTCAGGGTTGCTTTCTAATAATTTTAGAATTTCTTCTTTAGAAAATGAAGTTCTCGTATTATTTACAATGTATTTGTCATTCTCAAAAACAATTCGTTCACGCAAATCATCTTCGATATAAAATAAATTGATTTCACGAGGATTTACCTGAACTGTATAGTCTTTAAGCTGATCGATAGTTTCCTGAACAGCTTTAAACGAAGTTTGTTTTTCTAATTCTTCTTTTATATAAGGAATAAAAGAACGTTTTAAATCTTTGTCATCAGCATCTAAAATTACTAATCCGTGATTTGCGAATAAACCATTGGCTAAAAAACGAGTAGCATCGGCTAGATTTTCATGTTTTAAATAAGCTTCTTCAAATAGTTTTTTCAAAACACCCGCGTTGGTGCTGGAACCTAATTCTTTAGAATAAATTTCGAAAAATTCAGCTAAACCTTCTGTAGAAAGTCTCCCGACAGGACCTGTACTTTCTTTATTCCATCTGAATTTTTTTCCTTTAAAATTAAAATAATTGATCTCTTCAAAATCATGGTCTTCAGTTGCCATCCAATAAATTGGAACAAAATTATACGTCGGATATTTTGATTTTAATTCTTTCGTTAAATTAATTGTTGAAATAATTTTATATAAGAAGTACAACGGACCGCTGAATAAATTTAACTGATGTCCAGTTGTAATTGTAAAAGTACATTCATGCGCTAAAAGCTCAATGTTTTGCTTTGTAGAATCAGAGATTTCTATATTTTGATATTGCTTTTTTAAAGTTTCAACCAAAGGAATTCGGTTGTTATTATCAAAGTTAGCTGCTTTTTCAGCAATCTGTTTTTCAAAGTTTTCTAAAGTCGGAAAATGATTGTACAGCGGTTTTAATTCTGATTTTTGATCTAAATAATCGTGTATCAATTTAGAGAAATATCCTGAAGTTTGATAGCTGATACAGTCGGTAGGCATAATTTTAAATTTATTTTTGACAGCTGTAAATTTAATGAAAATATACAGTTAAAAACGGTTTTAACGATTGCTTATGATTTGATTTTTGATTTTTGTTTTAAAGCTCCTATAATCAAGTTTTTAATATTAAGTATTTTAATGGTTTGAAAAACGGAAAATATATGATATTTGTTAAAATTAAATAATCTTCCGAAACTAATTATTCTAAATGTAAATTATTAGTAACGAAATTCTATTTTTGTAATCAAAAAAAAGATATATCTAAATTGCATGAAAAATAACCCAAATCAGGAGAATTCCTTACGACATGTTCTTTTTGGCTCTTTAATAGGAACTACAATTGAATTTTTTGACTTTTATATTTATGCCAATGCCGCTGTATTGGTTTTTCCACAACTTTTTTTCCCGGGAGCAAGCAGTACAAATTCTACTCTCGAATCTTTGGCTACCTTTTCAATAGCTTTTTTATCCAGACCTATAGGTTCAGCTGTTTTTGGACATTATGGAGATAAAATAGGCCGTAAAGTGACTTTGGTCGTTGCGTTGTTAACAATGGGATTGTCGACAATTGCAATTGGTTTTTTACCGGGTTATGCAAGTATCGGAATTGCGGCACCAATTTTATTGATGTTATGCAGATTTGGTCAGGGAGTTGGTTTAGGAGGAGAATGGGGAGGCGCTGTTTTATTAGCGATTGAAAATGCACCGCCTCACAAACGGGCGTGGTACGGAATGTTTCCACAATTGGGAGCGCCAATTGGGTTGCTGCTTTCCGGAGGAACTTTTTTAATTCTGACAGATACTATGACGAGTGAAGCTTTTATGGATTATGGATGGAGAATTCCATTTATTGCCAGTTCACTTTTAGTAATTGTTGGGTTTTATATTCGTTTAAAGATTAGCGAAACTCCGGCTTTTGAAAATTCTAAACTTCAACAAAAAGAAGTTAGGATTCCGTTTTTGACTTTGATAAAATCATATAAAAATCAATTGATTTTTGGAACTTTCTCGGCAATTACTACTTTTTTGGTGTTTTATTTAATGACTGTTTTTACACTTAGTTGGGCTACTTCAGATTTAGGTTTTACTAAAAGAGATGCTTTGTTGATACAATTGTTTTCGGTATTGTTTTTTGCTGCTTTTATTCCTGTTTCAGCTTTAGTTGCAGATAAAATCGGGCGTAGAAAAATATTGATTATTACAACATCATATATTGCTATATTCGGATTTTTCTTTTCGTACTTTCTTAATTCAGGAAATCCGGTTTTGGTAACCGCCTTTGTTTGTCTGGGTATGACATTGATGGGTTTTACATACGGACCATTAGGAACTTTTTTATCTGAATTGTTTCCTACCACAGTTCGTTATTCCGGAGCTTCTTTAACTTTTAATATGGCTGGTATTTTGGGAGCTGCATTTGCACCAATGATTGCAATTTGGCTGGCAACCACTTACGGTTTAAACTACGTAGGTTTTTATCTGACGATTGCTGCTTTGATTTCTTTGGTTTCATTTTTAGTGATTTCTAAAAAGACACATCAATTTTAATTTTATAGATAAACTTTTCAAAAAGAGGCAGTAATGTAAAAATTATTGCCTCTTTTTTTTGCTGATTAAAAAAGTATTTAGATATTTGTCTAAATATATAAATGATGAATGATATTTTTAAAGCATTAAACGACGCAACCCGAAGGGAAATTCTGGAACTTTTAAAAGAGAAAGATTTATCTGCCGGAGAAATTGCTGACGCGTTTAATATTTCGAAACCCAGTATTTCGCATCATTTGGATATTTTGAAACGTGCAGATTTAATTACTTCTGAAAAAAATGGGCAATTCATCATTTACTCCATCAATACCACCATTATGGAAGATGTTTTGCAATGGATATTAACCTTTAAAAAATAAAAATGAATTTAGAACTAAAAAAAGAGCTTCCAATAATTGGAATTGTTTTGACACCTTTTGTGTATTTAGCTATTATTTGGGACAGTCTTCCTCAGCGAGTACCTATACATTGGAATTATAAGGGAGAAATTGATAATTGGGGCGACAAGTTTTCGCTTATTTTGATGTTGTTGCTATTGCCGGTTTTGATGTATGTTTTGATGACTTTTATTCCAAAAATAGATCCTAAAAACAGAATTTCTTTAATGGGAGGAAAATTCTATCAGCTTAAGTTTTTTTTGGTATTGTTCATGTCTGTAGTTGCATTATTAATTGTTTATGCCACCAAAGAGCGATCTGTAAATAATCCTAATTTAGTCTTTGCATTGTTGGGCGTTTTACTGATAATTTTTGGAAATTATTTTAAAGTAATTCAGCCTAATTATTTTATAGGAATACGTACGCCATGGACATTGGAAAATAATGAAGTATGGAAAGCTACTCATGCATTTGCAGGAAAGATTTGGGTTATTGGAGGTTTTATTCTAGTGCTGGGAGGCTTGGTTTTAAACAATGCATTTGGTAAAGTATTTGTTTTTATTGTTCTCGTTTTGGCCTTAATTCCCATAGCTTATTCTTTTATAAAGTTCAAACAAATACAAAAAAGGGATCGAAAATCAAATTAATTTAATTACACAATCATTCAAAACAAATGACAAAAATTATACTTATTTTAATAACAGTTTTAAGCTCTTTTTTAATGATGGGACAAGAGATTTCAGGAAAATGGAATGGAGTTTTAAAAGTTCAGGGCACTCAATTAAGATTGATATTTAATGTGAATAAAACAGAAAATGGTTATAATGCAACAATGGATAGCCCAGACCAGAAAGTGACTGGAATTCCTTTAGAGAAAGCAACTTTTGAGAATTCAATTTTAAAATTAGAAATACCAAGTGCTCAAATTTCTTATGTTGGTACATTAAATAAAGACAATATTATTGTAGGTACTTTTACGCAAAACGGGCAATCTTTTGAGATGAATTTGTCAAAAGAAGTAATTCAAAAACAGGTGTATGCAAGACCACAAGAACCGCAAAAATCTTTTCCGTATTATACTGAAGAAGTAAAATTTGAAAATAAAACAGATCATGTAACTTTAGCAGGAACTTTGTCTCTACCTAAAAAAGAGGGTAATTTTCCAGTTGTAATTTTAATTACCGGAAGCGGCAAACAAAATAGAGATGAAGAAATACTAAGACATAAACCATTTTTAGTTTTGTCTGACTATTTGACTAAAAAAGGAATAGCTGTTTTACGTTTTGATGATCGTGGTGCGGGCGAATCTAGCGGTGATTATACAAAAGCAACAACAATCGATCTTGCGAGAGATGTTGAGGCTGGTGTTAACTATTTAAAAACCAGAAAAGAAATTAATAAAAGCAAAATTGGATCAATAGGTCATAGTGAAGGAGGAGTAATCGCTCCAATTATTGCAGGAAATTCAAAAGACATTGACTTTATTGTTTTATTAGCCGCTCCGGGTCTGCGTGGAGATAAATTGTTATTAGTACAAAAAGAAATACTTGAAAGGCAATTTGGAGTTCCTGAAAATGATATTCAAAAAGGTCAGGAATTTTTTAAAGGTGCCTATGAAATTATTTTGGCTTCTTCTGTAAACGATGAAAAATTAAAAAATAATTTAAGTAGCTATGTTCAGTCAAAATTTGATGATAAAACTGCAAAATCATTTGTAGAACAAATTACAAATGTCTGGTGGTATAATTTTTTAAGAATGGACCCGGCTATATCTTTAGCAAAAGTGAAATGTCCTGTTTTAGCTCTTAATGGCAGCAAAGATTTGCAAGTTCCGTCAACTGTTAACTTAGAAGCGATTAAAGAAGCTTTGACCAAAGCAGGGAATAAAAATGTTACAATTAAAGAACTTCCTGGTTTAAATCATTTGTTTCAAGAATGTAAAACAGGTTCTCCTCTGGAATATGATACGATTGAGCAGACATTTTCCCCCATTGCTTTAGAAGAAATATCCAATTGGCTTTTAGTACAAACAAAATAAGAGGTATAACTTCTAAATAAAAAATAACCGCAAAATTTACTTTGCGGTTATTTTTTTATCGTTTCAAACTAAAATGTCCTCTAAATTCAGTTCCGTTTAATCGGGTTACAGTAAACCAATAATCAGACGAAGGTTCATTTTGACCAATATAAGTTCCATCCCAGGAAGTATCTGTGGTCAATTCTTTGATGAATTTTCCGTAACGATCAAATATTCGAATTCCAGTATTTGGAGCCAAATATGCAAAATCGATTGTCCAGGTATCATTATATCCATCATTATTTGGAGTGAAGAATTTCGGAAACGGAAGTTCATCAACATAATTAATACAATCTCCTGTAGTTGCTTCTAAGATTTGAATTTTAATTGTAGCTCTGTCACTTTCACAACCATCAATTGTTTGTGAAGCATAATAGGTATTTCCGTTTTCAAGCGGTGTCGATTCAGATAATTCAATTCCTGTGGTTAAGTCATTATACCATCTTATATTTTCTCCGTCGATTTTTATGCTTTTTAGCTTTGCATTCTGTTGTACGCAAAAAGTTTGAAAAGAATCCATAATTGGAGGTTCTGTATCCTGAATTTTTATAGTAATTACCAATCTTTCACTTTCGCAATTATTAAGCGTTTGACTAGCGTAATAAATACCATTTTGTAAAGTAGCTGTATTTGATAAAATATTTCCGGCTATTGGAGAATCATACCATTTGATGGACGTTCCGGTTATTTTAATATCGTTAATGATTGCATTTTCATAAATACAGAAAATCTGTTTGTTGTTTCCAATTGGCAAAGGTGTATCATAAATCCTAATCGTAATTGGAATTCTTGCACTTTCACATCCAACAGTTTGAGAAGCATAATATGTATTATTATTTTGCAATAATGTAGTATTTGCCAATACAGCTGAAGAAGAATTAGAATCGTACCATTTAATATTTTGACCAAAGACGGAAATAGTATTTAAAGTCGCTTTCTGACTTTTACAAAAAGGTTGATTTGGATTCCCTGTAGGAGCAGAAGGCGTATTTGTAACAGAAACTGTAACTCCAAATCTTTGGCCTTCACAACTATTTAGAGTTTG
The DNA here is from genome assembly GCF_009707955.1 of Flavobacterium sp. LC2016-13. Lineage (GTDB taxonomy): Bacteria > Bacteroidota > Bacteroidia > Flavobacteriales > Flavobacteriaceae > Flavobacterium. Next base: position 141,096 of record NZ_WMDQ01000009.1, read on the forward strand.
CGAAGCATAATATGTTTTACCATTTTGAAGATTGGTTGTGGCTGGTAAAAGATTTCCATTTACAGCAGCATCGTACCATTTTATAAGATCGCCATTAATCTGAATATTTGCAATTGTTGGATTTTGTCCAGAACAAAAAGGCTGGTTTGCATTTCCTGTTGGAAGAGATGTATTCTGAATATTAATTTTTACAGCAACTCTTTCACTTTCACAACCGTTTATAGTTTGTGAAGCGTAATAAGTTATTCCGTTTTGAAGTAAGGTCGTTTTTGGTAAAAGTGTTCCTCCGGTCAAAGCATCATAAAACTGTATGTTTTGACCTGTCGCACTAATATTACTTAAAGTTGCATTTTGTTGAATACAGAAAGTTTGAGGGCTAACTAAAGCAGGTTTTGGAGTAAAATTTGTAAAAGGAGTAATGGTAACGGTGGTTGCAGTTGAAACACAACCGTTATTATTCTTGATCTTAATAAAATAGGTTTTAGGGTCAAGATTTGATTTCATTGCAGTTGTAGTCCAGCTAACACCATCATCGAAACTATATTCTGATGCTGCGTCGGTAATTGTAATAGCGCCTTTAAGATTATTGCAGTCAGGCTGTATAGTTGTAAATTTAGGATTACCCGGATAATCAGTTGGAGCATTAATGGTTGTAGATAATGGAGCAGACTCGCAGCCACTACTATTTTTAACACGAACCATATAGGTTCCAGCTACTAAATTTCCTGAATTAGGATTGGCTGAATAATTTTTACCATTGTCAAAACTATATTGATCAGCAGTACTTGTAATTAAAATTGAGCCAAATGGATTGCTGCAAGTAATAGGTTGAGTAATATTTAAAGCTGGAATTGCGGGAGCATTTGGCGCTGCATTGATGGTTGCTTTATACGCAATAGATTCGCAGCCATTTGTGTATTTTATTCGGATAAAATAAATTCCGGGAGATAAACTGGCACTATTGCTGGCTTTCCAGGTAAGACCATCGTCAAAACTATATAGATTAGCAACCGTAGAAACCATAATGTTACCTGTAGGTGAATTACAGCCAATTGGGTTTGTTACTACAACTTGTGGTGCATCAGGAATTACAGGTGCAGCTTGTATAGTGACAGGTGCCGCAAGAGAGATACAACCCGAATTATATTTAATCATCAAATTATAGGTTCCTGCAGAAAGATTAGATTTTGTATTGGATGTCCCATACGTGATTCCGTTATCAAAACTATAAAAATCGGCTACGGTATTAATTGAAATTGATCCTGTAAAATCGGTGCAATTGGGTTGAACTGCTGTAAAGGCAGGAGCTGAAAGCGGTGACAATGGTGAAATCGTGACCGGAGCAGCATCTGAAATACAACCCGCTAAACTTTTAATTTTTATGAAATAAGTACCCGGAGAAAGATCTGTTTTTGTATTAGAAAAAACGTAGGTTAATCCGTTATCATAGCTATAAGTTGCTGCATTTGTTGTAATGGTAACAGAGCCTTTTGACGAACTGCAATTTGGCTGAGCAGTAGTAAAAGCAGGAGCTGCAATTGTACTGCCAGAACTCAAATTGACAACAGTTGTTGATGATTCACAACTATATGAATTTGTTTTGATTTTAATAATATATGTACCAGCCCCTACATTTATTTTCGTCGGACTTGTTGTCCAACTATTTCCATCATTGAAACTATAACTTATTGCTGATGTTGTTATAGTGATGCTTCCATCAGTCGCGCCGCAGGAAGAAGGTTGAACTATCTTTACAGCAGGTGCAGCAGGAATTGTGGGAGGAGTATTTATATAAACATAACTGCCGTAAGATGTACAGCCCAAAGTGTTTTTTATCAGTACATTGTACGATCCACCTGCTAAATTTTTCTTTACAGGATTTGTAGTCCAGGTTGTTCCTCCATCAAAACTATATTGATCTGCGGCAGTATTTATTATTATAGTACCAGTAGGAGTACTACATGTGGGTTGAATAGTAGATACATTTGGTGATGAAAGGTAATATTTGTTTATATAAATATATTGTGAATTTGATTTACAACCCTTTGCATTTTTAATAAGAATATTATAAGACGAACTTACAGGATTTAATAAAATTGGATTTGTAGTCCAAGTGGTGCCTCCATCAAAACTATAACTGTCTGCAGGAGTAGTAACAGTTATGCTTCCTCCATTTCCGCAGCTGGGCTGTACTACTTTTATATTTGGATCGGGAAGATAATAAGGATTGATTGATATTGATAAACCATAAGATTTACAACCTGCTGCATTTTTTATCATAATGTTGTAATAACCAGAAGTAAGTCCTGAAAGAACTGGGTTAGTTGTCCAGGTATTGCCATTATCAAAGCTATAAGAACTTGCAACTGTTGCAATAGTAATACTTCCGTTGATACCACAGGTTGGTTGTATAAATATAAAATCCGGATTAGGTAAATAATATTGTTGTAGGGTAACGTATGTACCGTAAGGGTTAGATGTACACCCGGAAGTATTTTTTACTAACAAATAATAATAAGTGTTTGTACTTAGATTCGTAAATACAGGATTAGTGCTCCAGGTTTTACCTCCATCTATACTGTATTGTGCTGCAGTTGAAGTAAAGGTTATACTTCCTCCAACTCCACAGGTAGGTTGTGTTGTTTTAAAAGTGGGAACTGGAAGATAAAATTCTTCAAGCCATACCGAGTTTGAGTTAGAAACACAACCTTGAGCATTTTTGATCATTGGATAATAATATCCTGTTGAAAGATTCGAAAAAAGAGGATTTGTACTCCAATTTGTCCCGTCAAGACTATAAAAGCTGGCAGTTGTATTAATTTTAATACTTCCTTTTGTTCCGCATGCTGGCTGAACGATGGTTAAATTAGGCTGTGCTAACTTCGAATTATCCATATAAATGGAAATGTAATTGGATGTACAATTACCTTTTTTTATCATTAAATAGTAAGATCCCTGGCTTAAATTATTAAAAATATTACTTGTACTCCAGGTTGAACCATAATCGATACTGTAAAAATCTGCAGTTGTGTTGAATGTAATATTGCCAATATTTCCACAACTTGGATTGGTAACTGTATAATCTGGATTAGGAAGTCTGGCATCGTTAATTGAAACACTTACAGAGTTAGAAACACACCCTAAATTGTTTTTTATTGCAATGTTATAATATCCATAAGAAGTAAGATTTGATAAAGAAGGAGAAGTTCCCCAGGTATAACCTCCGTCAAAACTATATGAACTAGCAGCTGTATTTATTTTAATGCTGCCCGAGGACGTACAAGTGGGCTGAACAACGGTATAATCGGGTATATCTATATTCGGATTATTTAAGTAAATACCATTTGGATAAGAGGTACAGCCAAGATTATTTTTTATAATTATGGTATAAATACCGGGAGGTAATGATTTAGAATTAACAGTTGTCCAGGTTGCACCATTGTCAAAACTATAAAAATCGGATAATGAGTTTATAGTGATTTTTCCGTTTACACCACAAGTTGGCTGTTCCGTGGTAATAATTGGCGGATTCAAGTAAGGCTGATTTAAATAAACATAATTAGCAGCACTGATACATCCCGCGCTGTTTTTTATTTTTATTTGATAGTTTCCAAAAGGTAAAATTTTAACATTATTGCTAGTCCAAGTTACCCCATTATCAAAACTATACGAATCTGCTACTGTAGTAATAGTAATGCTGCCATCTGTTCCGCAAACAGGTTGTTCAGTTGTATATTGAGGATAGAAATCTTTAAAATCATTTAAATAAGCATAAGTGTAATAAGAAGTACAGCCTAAAGCATTTTTAATTCCTAAAGAATAGCTTCCTGCATTTAAATTACTCATTGTGTTGTTTGTAACCCATGTGGTTCCTCCATCAAAAGTGTAAAAATCTGAAAGAGTATTAATTGTAATACTTCCTTTTACTGTACAAGCAGGTAATACGATTGTATAGGTTGGAGTTTCTAGCGTATTACTGCTGATGAGTACATTGTTTGCCGACGAAATACAACCTTGTAAATCTTTGGTACGAATTTTATAATTTGCAGGTAAAAGATTGTTAGCAGTAGAATTATTTCCCCAAGTTGCACCATCATCAAAGCTATAGTATGCAGCTGGAGTTGTGATGGTAATACTTCCTTTATCTCCGCAAAATAATGGATTGTTATAACTGTAATTTGGATACAAAGTAGAAGCAGCTGTAATAGTTACACTTTGAGAATAGGAAGTACAGCCATTTACGGTCTTTATTTTTACTAAATAGGTTCCAGGATATAAATTACTTTTTGTATCGCTTGTGACCCAGGTTGAACCATCATCAAAACTATATTGTGATGCTGGTGAAGTTACTTTTATTGTTCCTGTAGCGACAAAACAAGAAGGCTGCGTAATCTGCAAGATAGGAGAAACAGCAGTTTGACTTGGTTCGATAGTAACACTTGCATTGCTGGTGCATCCAAAAGAATCTGTGACAGTAACAGAATAATCTCCTAACGAAGTTACCGTAATACTTTGCGTAGTTCCTCCTGTATTCCATAAATACGAAGATCCGGGAGAAGAAGTTAAAACAGTGCTTCCAGAGCAAACATTTAGAATACCTGTAATATTTGCTGTGGGATTTCTTACCTCTAAATTGGCAGAAATTATTTTGTAGCAAGTTGCATCCCTGCTCACACGAACAAAAATAGAAGCACTTGAACTTGGATAACTTGTAAAATTGGTGATAGCATTTAAGTTAGATTCTGCCTCGTTGTAATTTTTGAAATAACTAAAATTTAAACCCGCAGTAGAAGGAACCATTAAAGAGTTTAATGTAGACAAATTAAAATTTTCATTTCCATCATGATTTGCATCACATTGCGATATTTTGGCAGTAGTTACGTTAATAGTACAACTTGAAGAGCAATTCAAAAAAGAAATATCCCAACCAGGATTTGCGTCAGGATCTATGGCAGAATTAAATGTGGTTCCTGCGCAAGAAGTACCGGAAATGTCATAATCGACCTGTACGCCTACATTATAATTAGCATTTGTAATATTTGGAAAATCACCGGTTTTTAATGTAAAACAAAATTTTTTATTTGTCGTATCTAAGCTTGAGGTAGTCGATGTGCTATATACGGATACATTATTGCTGTTGTAAACATTTAAAGTGATTTTTTTCACTGATGCAGAAATTCCTCCAGAATTTGGAATAGTATAAGTACCACACACTGAAATCGGTAAAGTTGGACAAACTTTATTCAAAGGATCAAGTTCTATAGAACCTTGCAAGTTTTCTGCGGAATGTAAGATGCAAACATCATCAACATACATATACCCGAAATGCCCGCCCAATCCACATCTTGAAGCCATAAATTCAACAGTAAATTCTTCATTATTGGGAATTGATGAAATGTCTAATATTCCTGATTGCCAATTGGTAGTATATAAAGTAACATAATCAGAAGCCTGACTCGGAACCTTGCTGAAAATGCAATTTTTTTCATCTCCTACCAAACAAAATTCACTGACAACGGTCTTATTTTTATCTAAAATCCGTGCTTTTACAAAAGCTTGATTATCAGTATGACTATTATCGTAAACACTTTGTAATACTGCTTTGTAGTTAAATTTTAGATAATTTTCATTATTTGTTTTAAACCTTTTGCCCTGAACAATAGAACCATAAGTAGAGGAGTTCTCATAATTAATTTTAAGAGCATATTGATCAAATGCTTTAATGTCTCCTATATATGGATCAACCAAATTGGCAGAAACACCAGTTGCCATAATGTCCATGTTATTAGGATTATAGCGATTGATGTATGAATCGGCAGTATTGGTGATCGATCGGCATTGCGTTGGTCCGGGAGGATCACCAATTGTGCAAAGAAAATTCTTTAAATAACTGCTCCCGTTTATAGTTTCATATTGCTCAAAACCTCCATTAGTACACATTTCAACTCCTTGAAGAGTAGCAGCTGATTTTGAAGTCAAATTTCCATCTTTTGAATTCAAAATCATCTTTTTTAATTCCAGCATTTCTGCTTTCATTTTTTCTTCCCTAATTTTCAAAAATTGTTTTTGCTGTTCCAAATTTTGAATGAGATGACCATTCTTATCTTCTAATAAAAAATTATTAGACGAATTCGGATTAATTTCTTGTGCAAAAACACAAGTACATTTGATAAAAACAATAAATAAGAGTAAAGTTCTAAGCTTCATTTAGGAAAATTTTGTAGGCAAATATAGCCAAAAAACTAACCTTTAAAGGCGGGAAAAAAAATGTTTTTGTAAGTTTTGTGTCAATAATAAAAACATAAAATATTTAGTGATGTTAGCCGAATAATTAGGATTTATTTCTTTTGTCAAATAATTCTAAATATCTCGTATTTTTGCAAAAAATATTCCTGTTGAAAACCAAACTCTTCGTCATAACGCCTCCATTTACGCAACTGAATACACCATATCCGGCAACTGCGTATATAAAAGGATTTTTAAACACAAAAAATATCGAATCTGTTCAGGCAGATTTAGGTATCGATGTGATTTTGGAGTTGTTTTCTAAGAAAGGTTTGATTGATTTGTTTGAGGTTTCAAGTTCAAAGTTTCAAGTTTCAGGTTCTGAAGTTTCAGATAATTCAAAACGTATTTTTGCTTTACAGGATGAATACATCAAGACTATTGATGCCGTAATTCAGTTTTTGCAAGGAAAAAATCCAACATTAGCATTACAAATTTGTCAGGAAGATTTTCTACCCGAAGCCTCTCGTTTTGCACAATTAGAAGAACTCGACTGGGCTTTCGGAACAATGGGAACGCAAGACAAAGCAAAACATTTAGCGACTTTATATCTCGAAGATATTTCAGATTATATTGTAGAATGTGTCGATGATAATTTTGGCTTTAGCCGATATGCGGAACGTTTGGGGCGAAGTGCAAATTCTTTTGATGAATTGTACGAAGCTTTGCAACAGCAACCAACCTACATAGATTCAATTTTGATCTCGATTTTAAAAGATAAAATTGAAAAAGTAAATCCAACGCTATTTTTAATTTCAGTTCCCTTTCCGGGAAATTTATACAGCGCTTTTCGATCTGCACAATGGGTAAAACAGAATCATCCGGAAATTAAAATTTCGATGGGCGGAGGTTTTCCAAATACTGAATTACGCTCACTTTCTGATGCTCGTGTTTTCGAATTCTTTGATTTTATTACGTTAGATGATGGAGAAGTTCCGATAGAAGAATTAATTTTCAATCTCGAAAATCCAAATGCTGTCACTTCGAACGAAAACGAGAAGCGGTACAAAAGAACTTTTCTTTTAGAAAACGGAGAAGTCGTTTATAAAAATAATTCCCTGAAACACGATTACAAACAAGCCTACGTAGGAACGCCTGATTATTCTGATTTGCCTTTGGATAAATACATTTCGGTTATCGAAATCGTAAATCCGATGCATAGAATGTGGAGCGACGGACGTTGGAATAAGCTCACAATGGCACACGGATGTTATTGGGGAAAATGTACTTTTTGTGATATTTCATTAGATTACATAAAAGTATACGAACCGGTTGCAGCCAATTTGCTTTGTGATCGAATGGAAGATATGATGCTTCAAACAGGACAAAATGGTTTTCATTTTGTCGATGAAGCCGCTCCACCAGCGTTGATGCGTGCTTTGGCACTCGAAATTTTACGCCGAAAATTAGCCGTAACGTGGTGGACCAATATTCGTTTTGAAAAAAGTTTTTCTAAAGATTTATGCCTATTGCTAAAAGCTTCGGGTTGTATTGCCGTTTCCGGAGGTTTAGAAGTAGCTTCAGATCGATTATTAAAATTAATTGATAAAGGCGTAACAGTTGAACAAGTCGCAAAAGTGACCCGAAATTTTACCGAAGCCGGAATTATGGTTCATGCGTATTTAATGTATGGATATCCAACGCAGACGATTCAGGAAACCATAGACAGTTTAGAAATGGTACGTCAGCTGTTTGAAGCCGGAATTCTGCAATCTGGATTTTGGCATCAATTTGCAATGACGGCTCACAGTCCGGTTGGATTATATCCTGAGAAATTTGGCGTTACAAAAAAAACAGAAGCTATTGGAACTTTTGCCAATAATGATATCGATTATACTGATTCTACAGGAATCAATCATGACAAATTTAGCTTCGGATTAAAAAAGTCTCTTTTTAATTTCATGCACGGAATCTGTTTTGATTACGAACTGCAAGATTGGTTCGACTTTAAAATTCCGAAAACCAAAATCGATCCCGATTTTATTTTTAATGCACTCGAAGAAGGAAATGATTTCAACACAAAACCAAATGCAAAAGTGGTTTGGTTAGGAGGAAAACCTTCTGTAGAACATTTTACAAAATCTAAAAAAGGAAGAACCTGGGAAATGATGACTTTTACCTTTCACGATAAAAAAGAAAGTTTCAATATTCAAACTAATAAAAATGAAGGTGAATGGTTGGTAGAAATCTTAACGAAAATTACGATTGCAAATGCTAAAAATTATACTTTTCAGGAAGTCAAAAATGATTTCGAAACGCAATTAGAAGATTTTGAATTGTTTTGGTATTCTAAGCCCATTAACACTTTACGCGAGTTTGGGTTACTTGTTTTGTGATTTTTGTATTTCTTTGAAAAGCAACAATACAAACCTATAAAAAATATATGAATTTTCTTATTTTTGTTTAAAATATGAATTAATGTTTATACAATTTCAGGAAGGTTATCACACTTATTATATTTATATCATAACCAATAAAACGAAAACAGTATTTTATACAGGTGTTACTAATAATTTAAGAGAAAGATTAAATCAGCATAAGGACAATATTTTAGTGAAAAATAAAACGTTTGCTTCAATCTATAATATTCAATTTTTACTTTACTATGAAAAGTTTACCTGGATTCAGGAAGCAATTGCTCGTGAAAAAGAAATTAAAGGCTGGAGAAGAGATAAAAAGCTCGAATTAATAAAATCAATAAATCCTGATTTTGAATTTTTGAATTACTTATTTGAATAATGTTACGGAGCTACTTGCGGAGACTCCTCCTCCGTCGGAATGACAAATCTTTGTAAATAATTTATTTTGATGCAGAAAGACGCGCAGAATGTCATTCCGACGGAGGAGGAATCTCCGCAAGTAACTCGATAAAGATTAGGAAAAAAAACGGGTTTCAGATTCTGAAAAACAATTTGTTTTTTAATAAAAACTAATAACTAACACTTTCCCCATCCTCAGGAATCGACACCTTCGACAAAAGATTATGCTCTGTCAAAGCAAGTCTTAAATGAGATCGGGTTGTCGGGCAATGATTTAAAGCTTCCAGGTGATTCGCAAAAATCTGACTTGGAGCCAATGCAACAAATTTCAAAATATCATTCATTCTCATCAATAAAGGCTGACCAATATCAAGCCTTGCAGTACCGCACGCCACAACAGCAATTTCAGGTTTATATTCTACCAAAACTTTTTGTACGTGTTCTGTAAAAACAGTATCTGAACTAACATAAATTGATTTTTCATTAGGCAATTCAATATGAAAACCCATCACATTTCCCATTAGTTTGGCGATAAATCCATAACCATGAATGGCAGGAATTCCAATAATTTTACCATCTAAAAAAGGTTCAGGTTTCCAATAATCCAAAGTTTGAGTAATGTTTAAACCTCTTTTTGTCAGCTCTTTTTCATCTTTAATACTGCAAATTACCGGAATGCTTTTTCTTCTCAAAAAAACTTCACCTGCTTTATCAATATGATCAGGATGTAAATGTGTAATCAGGCAATGCGTAACTTTACTCAAAATATCCCGACTGTTTTTGGGTAAAGCTACAAGCGGATTTCGTTTGGGTTTATATCTAAATAAGGTAAAAGGCGGAATCGTTTTTCTTTTTCCTAACATAGGATCAACCAAAATAACATGTTGATCTGTTTCTATTACTAAAGTAGCGTTTCGTAAATGATACAATTTCATATTGGAAGATTTAGATATTAAAAATACGAAATTTTAAAATAATTATTGTCAAGAAATTACATCTTAAAACGAAAACCAACTCCATGAATGTTTTCTATAGCAATTTCTTTTTCATTAATTAAGATTTTACGCAAGCGGGAAATAAAAACATCCAGACTTCGTCCCATAAAATAATCATCATTTCCCCAAAGAGCCGAAAGGATTTTTTCTCTTTTTAAAACCATATTTTTATTATCAAAAAATAATTTCAAAAGCTCAGCTTCACGTTGAGTCAGACCTATTTTTTCGTTTTCATTAAAAAGAAAGAAATTTTCAAAATCAAATTGATATTGACCAATTTCATAAATCGGATTTTCGATCAGGTTGTTTTTCTGGGATCGCTTCAGGAAAATTTCGATTTTCAATAATAATTCTTCAATACTAAACGGTTTAACCAAATAATCATCGGCACCCAAACGCAAACCTTTGAGGCGATCTTCCTTTAAAGTTTTGGCCGAAAGAAAAATAATCGGAATATCAGTATTGCTTTTTCTTATTTCTGTTGCCAGTTCAAAACCATCCATTTTAGGCATCATGATATCAAGAATACAAATATCAAAATCTTCCTCTTCAAAGGCTTCCAGGCCAGATTTTCCATCACGGCAATGAATTACTTCGTAGTTGTTTTGTTCCAGGTTGTCTTTCGTCAGAAACGCTAATGTTTCATCATCTTCGGTATAAAGAATTTTAAAATTTTTCATTTTTTATAAGGAATTGATAAGGCGATAGTCACACCTTTTAGATCATTATTTAGGGCATTTATTTTCCAGTTTTGCAAATTGCAAATTTCTTTTACATAATATAAGCCAAGACCAAAACCATTGACTTCGTTGCTTTTTTCATTTTGAATACGATAGAATTTATCAAAAATAAAAGAAAGATTTTTAGACGAAATTCCAATTCCGTTATCGATAAAAGCCAATTTTAATATTTCATTTTCTAATGTAATTCGAATCGTGATTTCAGGCTTTTCATTGCAATATTTTACAGCATTATCGATCAGATTGTAAACTAAGTTGGTGAAATGAAAAATATCCGTTTCAATTTTAATATCAATTAAATCCGTTTCAATTTTAATGTTTGCTTCAGGATATTTTAAAACAATATTTTCAATAGTTTCTTCAATAACAGGAACAATCAAAATCGATTCTTTTTTTAATTCTAATGTCTTATAATCAGATTTAGCGACATTTAAAATTTTCTCAATATGATGGTTTAATTTATGGCTTTGCTTAATAATAATATCGGTATAAGTAAAAAGCTTTTTGTCTTCTTTAATCGGATTTTGTTCAATTAAATATTTAGAAGCAATTAAAATGGAAGACAAAGGCGTTTTAAATTCATGCGTCATATTATTAATAAAATCACGCTGTAATTCTGAGTATTTTTTTTGCTGTAAAAGTGTAAAAATCGAATACACATAAATCAATAAAATAAGGATCAGCGCCATGGAAAGTACAAACCAAAAACGCATCGAACTAAACAAATAAGTAGTTTCATTGGGAAAACGAACCGCAAAATAATAGACTAGATTTTTATGTTTCGGAAAATAAACAGATTGCTTTCCTCTTCCTTTTTCAGATAATGAAATATAATTTCCATAAACCATTTCGTCGCTTTGGCAATTATACATTGCATATTCAAAATCAGTCGTAATATTCATTTTTTTGAATTCTGTTTTTAGATAAAATTCTAAAATATCAGGTTCAAAGTCATTATCGACATTTACAATATAATAGTCATTGGCTATTTTTCGAACAGGATTTTGCGCCGGCAATTCGTGATTCGTGCCTTCATAAAGTTTTTTGGCAACTTCAAGTAAAGCAATATGGGCTTTTTGGCTGAGTTTTTTTTGCTCTAAAGTAAACGCTTCTTTTGTCCAAAGCAATTGCGCAACCAAGATACTTATGATCGCAATAAGTCCTAAAAGAATGATACTATTGAGTTTATTTATTTTCAAAAATTGGGGCGTTTAAAAAGTGAATATAGTCAAAATTTAAATTAAAAACACCGCTTAACAAGTCGTTAACAAACATTTGAAACCGCTTAACAGCTAATTGATTTTAACTCAATTACTTTTGGTATAGAAAATTTAACTATAAACCATTAAAAAAATCGACTATGAAAATTATTAAAATTTCGATGTTAGCTTTAGCTTTAGGATTAATGTCTTTTTCAGCAATAGCACCAGTTAAAACATTAGTTTGCAAAAATGGAAATACAGCAATTGCAGCTTCAACAATAGTTTGGAAAGCAGAAACAGTTGATGTTGGAGAAATTCCGCAAGGAACACCAAAAGCAATTGTTTATGAATTTAAAAATACAGGAAAAACGGCTATCGTAATTACAACAGTTCAGGGATCTTGCGGTTGTACAGCAACAGATTATACTAAAGAACCAATTTTGCCTGGTAAATCAGCAAAAGTAACCGCTACCTATAATGCAGCTAACAAAGGTGCTTTTACTAAAACAGTTACCGTAACAACAAGCGCTGAAACTGCTCCAAAAATCCTAACTTTAAAAGGAACAGTTATTTAAATAAAAGGTTGATTATAAAGGGAAAAACTCCAGATATGTAATGTGTCTGGAGTTTTTTTATGTGTTTTATTAGAATTATTTTGATTCGGTTTTATTTCGAAATCACATCAATACATTTATAAAAACGGTTGGTGTAATGTTCTGTTGCAAGAGAAGTGATCGTAACACTGTTTACTTTTCCTGAAGAAGCATGTATAAACTTTGACTGCATGCCATTAGCCTCGCAAATAATACCAAGATGACCAACGACAGTTCTGTCCTTGTATCCGTAAAAAACTAAAATATCGCCAACTTTAAAATCTTCAGGATTTAAAGCAGTTCCTAAATTTTTATAACCACTAGAGCTTCTTGGTAAATTTAGGTTGAAATTTTTAAAAACGTAACTCACAAATCCAGAACAATCAAATCCTTTTTTGGGATCATTTCCGGCATATAAATAAGGAGTGCCTAAATAATTTTTAGCATAATCAACAATAGAATCGCGATTGATTTCAGTTGATATTTTCTCAATTTGATGAATCATCGGTTTGTTTTCTTTTTTACATGTAAAAGAAGAAACTAAAATTGAAACGAATACTATAGAGATATATGACTTCATCTTGAAATTATTTTTTTGGCTAAAACCGATTTATGCTGTTCAAAATTTTTGAACCTTTTTTATAAAGATAAACTGTTGCTTTTGAAAATCAAAGCAATAGTTGTTATGACTTTTAAGAACGAGACTATAACGTAAAAAAAGCCTTGATTATTTTGGTGTTTTTTTATTGTCTTTTGATATTTTAGTATCTTTTTGGAAACCATATTTAAAATATATTTGTGAATCACATTTAGATTTTAACGAATAAATTATGTTTCTAAAAAAAATAGCCCTTTCAATTTTGTTTTTGTTGATTTCGATAGTTTCGACTTCGCAAAGCAAAACAAATACATTTGTTTACGAAGGACGAATTGAAAAACTTTCCAATAACAATGTGATTTTAATTGGAACAGCTTCTTCTGTTTCTTTTAATTTTACAGGAACTGAATGTTCAATTTCACTTCAAAGTGTTGATTCGTATGAACATCATAATTATGTTTCTTTAGTTTTAGACGGAAAATATATTGGTAAATTAAGAATTGAAAAAGGTGCAGTTCAATCTTTTCCAATAAAAACTACGGCTAATAAAAAAATCCATAGACTTGAAATTTATAAAAACACCGAAGCTCAAAGCGGAAATATTTTATTTGCCGGAACAAGCGCCAAACTGACTTCAATTGCTTCAAAAAAGAAAAAGAAAATCGAATTTATTGGTGATTCTATTACTTGTGGCGCAGCAAGTGATTCTGTTGATTGTGATAAAGGAGAATATCACGACCATCATAACGGATATTATGCCTATGGTCCAGTGCTTTCAAGAGAAATTGGAGTTGATTATTTAGTAAGTTCAGTTTCCGGAATTGGAATGTACCGGAATTGGAATGATGAAAATAAAGACGAAGCTATAATGCCCGATGTGTACCAGAATTTATATTTGACCAAAGATAATTCTAAACCAAAATATGATTTTGCCTTTCAGCCAAATATTATAAGTATTGCATTAGGAACCAATGATTTTTCTGGTGGAGACGGAAAGAAAGAGCGCTTGCCTTTTAATGCAGAAAAATACGTTTCAAACTACATCGATTTTATAAAGATGTTATACAAACACAATCCGAATGCGCAAATTGTAATTACAAATAGCCCGATGGTCAATGGTGAAAGAGCAATAGTTTTTGAGAATTGTTTAAATAAAGTAAAAAACGCTTTCGCGGAAGATAAAATCCATAAACCAATCTTGATTTTTAAATTTAAACCAATGACGCCAAAAGGATGTTTAGGGCATCCTGATGTTGCCGATCATAAAGTTTTGGCAGCTGAATATGCTCCGTTTTTAAAAAAATTACTAAATGAAAAATAATATATTTAAGTTTGTTTTCTTTCTATTGATTTCCAGTACTATGATGGCAAACGTGACACTTCCGAATATTTTTGGCGATAATATGGTTTTACAACGCAATTCTGAAGTGAAAATTTGGGGTTGGGCAAATCCAAAAGAAGAAATCAAATTGGTTTCGAGCTGGAACAATCAGGAATATAAAGTCGTTGCCAATAATCAGGCGCAATGGGAACTTCATATCAAAACACCTGAAGCCGGCGGACCGTTCACGATTTCTATAAAAGGATATAACGAAGTTATTCTTAAAAATATTTTGATTGGAGAAGTTTGGGTTTGCGCCGGACAATCTAATATGGAAATGTCTGCAAGCTGGGGAATCGATAATGGAGAAGAAGAAACAAAAAATGCTACGAATTCTAATATTCGTTTTTTCACCGTTCCAAAATTAACAGCAACAACTCCCCAAAATAATTTATCTGGAAACTGGGTTGAGTCGACTCCCGAAACCATGAAATATTTTAGCGCCATTGGTTATTTTTTTGCAAAACGTTTAAGAGAGGATTTAAAAAATGTGCCAATCGGATTAATCTCATCGAATTGGGGCGGAACTCCTGCTGAAATCTGGATGCCGGAAGAAGTGGTTCAAAATGATACTGTTTTGTTAGAAAATGCCAAAAAGCTAAACGAACAAGAATATGGACCACGCCAACCCGGACGTGCTTACAATGCTATGATTTACCCAATTGTGGGTTTTAAAATTGCCGGAACTTTATGGTATCAGGGAGAATCTAATGTTGGTTCTTTGGTTTATGATAAAACGTTGTCAGCCTTAATTACGTCCTGGAGAAAGGTTTGGAATGATGAATTTCCTTTTTATTTCGTTCAAATCGCGCCTTATAAAACCGGAAGCAATAATTTCTCGAATGTCACAGTAAGAAATTCTCAAAGAAAAATTTTAAAAGAAGTTCCGAAAACCGGAATGGTGCTGACTTCTGATATTTCGGATACGATTGATATTCATCCAAAGAATAAAAAATCGGTTGGAATTCGTCTGGCAAATTTGGCTTTGACCGAAACTTATCGAGTCAATTCAAATTTGGTAAATGGTCCGCTTTTTAAAGAAATTAAAATCGATAAAAACAAAGTTTTGGTTTCATTTGATTATGCTGAAGGTTTATATTTCAAAAATAAAATTTCGAATCAGTTTGAAGTGGCTGGAGCCGATGCTATTTTTTATCCGGCAGAAGCGTCGATAAAAAATAATGAAGTGATTTTAGTGAGCAAAAAAGTTTCGAATCCTGTAAAAGTGAGATTTGCTTGGGGAAATACAATTCAGTCGGATTTGTTTAATAAAGCGAATTTACCTGCTTCTTGTTTTATTACGGAATAGGAGATTAGGAGAATAAAGAGTAAAGAAGAAAGATTTTATATTTTTTGTGTCATTTCGAGGAACGAGAAATCACATCCAGAGAGCAACGAACCGGAATTCCGTTATGTGATTTCTCGCTCCTCGAAATGACACAAAATGTGCATTTTTAAGCTTATAATATACTTTGTGCCTTAGTGTCTTTGTGGCAAAAAAAACTAACTCAACCATGAAAAATAAAAAAATAATAACCATTGGGATTTTCGCCCTTTTTACTGTTGGAAATATGAATGCACAGAAAAAACCTTATCTGGATAAAAATAAAACCATTGAACAGCGTATTAATTTGCTTTTGCCTTTGATGACTTTAGAAGAAAAAGTGGGGCAAATGAACCAATATAATGGTTTTTGGGATGTAACAGGACCAGCTCCAAAAGGCGGAACTGCTGAATTAAAATACGAACATTTAAGAAAAGGATTGGTTGGATCGATGTTAACGGTTCGTGGTGTAAAAGAAGTTCGCTCCGTACAGAAAATCGCGGTTGAAGAAACCCGTTTGGGAATTCCGTTGATTATTGGTTTTGATGTAATACATGGTTATAAAACGTTAAGTCCAATTCCTTTGGCAGAAGCGGCGAGTTGGGATTTAGAAGCCATTAAAAAATCAGCGGCGATTGCGGCAGATGAAGCTTCGGCATCTGGAATTAACTGGACTTTTGGACCAAATGTAGATGTTGCAAATGATGCGCGTTGGGGGCGTGTGATGGAAGGTGCAGGAGAAGATCCTTATTTGGGAAGCAAAATTGGTTATGCGAGAGTGAAAGGTTTTCAGGGTGAAACCATTGCTGATTTGGCTAAAGTAAATACCATTGCAGCCTGTGCGAAACACTTTGCGGCGTATGGTTATGTTGAAGCGGGATTGGAATATAATATTGTCGATATCAGTAATTCTAAATTGTATAATTCGGTTTTGCCTCCTTTTGAAGCGACAGTTGAAGCCGGAGTTCGTACGTTTATGAATTCGTTTAATACGTTGAATGGCGTTCCGGCGACTGGAAATGCATTTTTGCAAAGAGATATTTTAAAAGGGAAATGGAAATTTGACGGATTTGTAATTTCAGATTATGCGTCGATTCGTGAAATGATCGCGCACGGTTATGCAAAAGACGAAGCCGATGCAACAGCAAAGGCGGTGAATGCAGGTTCTGATATGGATATGGAATCGTATTTGTATGTAGCAAAACTGGTTGATTTGGTAAAATCAGGAAAAGTAAAAGAAGCTTTGGTTGATGATGCCGTTCGCCGAATTCTTCGTGTGAAATTTGAATTGGGATTATTTGATGATCCGTATAGATATTGCGATGAAAAACGCGAAAAAGAAGTTATTGGAAGTAAAGCCAATAATGATGGTGTTTTGGATATGGCGAAGAAATCGATCGTTTTATTGAAAAATGCTTGTCCGCCGGGGCGGAAAGAGAATCTGCTTCCACTAAAGAAATCAGGACAAAAAATTGCTTTGATTGGCGCTTTGGCAAACGATAAAAACAGTCCGCTTGGAAGCTGGAGAATTGCTGCCGATGATAATACAGCTGTTTCGGTTTTAGAAGGAATGCAGCAATATAAAGACAATCAATTGGTTTTTGAAAAAGGTGTTGATTTGTTGTCACAAAAAGCAACGTTTTTAACCGAAACCGTTTTTAACACAACAGATAAAAGCGGATTTGAAGCTGCAAAAACAGCGGCGAAAAATGCTGATGTTGTTGTAATGGTTTTAGGCGAATACGGATTTCAAAGTGGAGAGGGAAGAAGCAGAACTGATTTGAATTTGCCAGGATTACAACAGGAATTATTAGAAGAAATTTATAAAGTGAATCCGAATGTTGTTTTGGTTTTAAATAACGGTCGTCCGTTGAGTATTCCGTGGGCTGCAGAAAATGTTCCTGCAATTGTAGAAGCTTGGCAATTAGGAACGCAGACAGGAAATGCAGTTGCGCAGGTTTTATACGGAGATTATAACCCAAGTGGGAAACTGCCAATGTCATTTCCTAGAAATGTGGGTCAGGTTCCAATTTATTATAATAAATATAGTACTGGAAGACCAATTGACAGTGACAAAAATGTTTTTTGGTCGCATTATATGGATGTGGAAAAAACACCTCAATTTCCTTTTGGTTTTGGATTGAGTTATACAACATTTGATTATAAAGATTTAAAAGTAAATAAAATCGCTTTTGCAAAAGGAGAAAAAGTTCAGGTGAGCGTTGAGGTTACGAACTCTGGAAATTACGACGGAAAAGAAGTAGTTCAATTGTATATTCACGACAAATTTGCCAGTATCGTTCGCCCAATAAAAGAATTGAAAGGTTTTGAATTGGTGAATTTGAAAAAAGGAGAAACGAAAACCGTAACTTTTACTCTAACGAATAAGGAACTTGGTTTTTATGATAACGAAGGAAATTATTTAGTAGAACCGGGAACTTTTAAAATTATGGTTGGAGGAAGTTCTGATAAAGGTTTGCAAAGTGGTTTTGAAATTAAAGACTAAAAGTTTTAATCTCGCAAAGACGCAGAGTCGCAAAGTTTAGTTTTTAAAAATAAGATTGAATAGCGTCCAGCTTTAGCTGGATGAAAATATAAACACAATCGAAAGGGCTTTAGCCAAACCTACAAAGTTTGGCTAAAGCCCTTTCTTATTCAAATCTTATTCCCCTAGCTGAAGCTAGGGGCTATTCAAAAGAAACTTTGCGACTCTGCGTCTTTGCGAGATTAAAAAAAGCATAACTTTTAAATTAATATCTTTTCATATTTTTCTACCTTTAAAACCTATAAAACTACAACCATTAAACAAAAACAATGAAATATAACAGATGTGGAAAAAGTGGGTTATTATTACCTGAAATTTCTTTAGGATTATGGCATAACTTCGGATCGGTAGATAATTTTGATAATGCCGAAAGTATTGCCGTAGAAGCTTTTGATAAGGGAATTACTCATTTTGATTTAGCCAATAATTACGGACCGGTTCCGGGTTCTGCAGAAACTAATTTTGGTAAAATTTTGTGGCATAACTTTCAGGGAAATTTGCGTGATGAAATCGTAATTTCTACAAAAGCAGGTTACACAATGTGGGACGGACCTTATGGAGACTGGGGTTCTCGTAAATACTTACTATCAAGTTTAGATCAGAGTCTTAAAAGAATGAAGGTTGATTATGTCGATATTTTTTATTCGCATCGTCCTGATCCTGAAACTCCAATTGAAGAAACAATGGCTGCGCTGGATTATGCCGTAAGAAGTGGAAAAGCTTTGTATGTTGGAATCAGTAATTATTCTGCAGAAGAAACTCGAGTTGCGGTAGATGTTTTAAAACAATTAGGAACGCCATGTTTGATTCATCAGGCAAAATATTCGATGTTAGAACGTTGGGTTGAAAATGGTTTGTTAGATGTTCTGGAAGAAAAAGGAGTGGGCTGTATTGCATTTTCGCCTTTGGCACAAGGACTTTTAACTGATAAATATCTAAACGGAATTCCGGAAAACTCCAGAGCGCATAATCCAAACGGACATTTGAAAGAAGATGAGGTTACGGAAGAACGTATTCAGAAATTAGTTCAATTGAATGAAATTGCTCAGAATAGAAATCAATCTTTGGCGCAAATGGCCTTAGCATGGTTGATGAAAGACAAGCGAATAACTTCAGTTTTAATTGGCGCTAGTTCTGTAAAACAGTTGAATAATAATATTGATTGTTTACAAATTTTTGATTTTACATCAGATGAATTGAACGCGATTGAAAAGATTTTATCGTGATTTCACTATAGTTTAAAATCTAATAAAAATGGGACAATTTGTCCCATTTTTTTATTTTATAATCATCGCCAATCCGCCGCCACTTGCTAGTCGATATTTTAATTTTGTTGTCGAATCAACGGTTATGATTTCTCTTTTATAATCTACTGCAGCTTTATCAGCGTTTAATCCGTCAGAGAAAATCTCGGCTTCGAATTTTTTGCCTTTTTCAAGGAAAGAAAAATCAATTGTAATTTCTCTGGAGTCCCAATTTGTAATTGCGCCCAAATACCAAGTAGATTCTTTTTTTCTGGCGATTGTCACAAATTTTCCAACTTCGCCATTTAAGGAAACGGTTTCATCAAAAGTAGTTGGTATTTTAGCAATAAAATCAGTGCTTTCCTGTTCTTTCATATAAGCTGTCGGGCTATCGGCCATCATTTGCAAAGGCGCTTCAAAAATCGTGTAAAGCGCTAATTGATGGCATCTTGTTCCCTGACTTACCGGATTTGAGTGACTTGGTTTGAATTCGCTTTTGGTTGCATTTCGCATTGCGCCCGGCGTATAATCCATTGGGCCGGCCATCATTCTGATAAACGGAATCGTGCAATCATAAAGCGGAACATCATCATTTGGTGTCCATTTATTATTTTCTAAACCTTTTACGCCTTCAAAATTCAGAATATTTGGAAAAGTTCTCTGAATTCCGGTTGGTTTATACATTCCGTGAAAATCCAAAAGCAATTTATGATTGGCTGCTTTTTGGGCAATATCATAAACTGAATTCACCATTTTAGCATCGTCTCTGTCAATAAAATCAACTTTAAAACCTTTGATACCAAGTTTTGCGTAGTTTTCAAAAACGCCATCTATATTGTTATTCAAAGCCATCCATGAACTCCATAAAATAATACCAACGTTTCGTTCTTTTGCGTAGGCGATTAAAGCTTCTAAATCCACATTTGGATTATGTTTCATGATGTCGGTTTCTACGCTCCAGCCTTCATCTAAAACAACATATTCAACTTTGTTTTTAGAGGCAAAATCGATGTAATATTTATAGGTTTGTGTATTAATTCCGGCTTTAAAATCAACATTATAAATATTCCAGTCGTTCCACCAATCCCAAGCGACTTTTCCGGGTTTTATCCACGAAATATCTTTGACTTTTGAAGGTTCGGATAATTTCTGCACCATATCATTATTGGCTAAATCCGAATCATTTTCAGAAATTACAATCGCTCTCCACGGAAAAGTTCGTGTTCCTTTTGTTTTAACCAGATAATCGGCTCTTTCGGTAATTAATTTGTTGAGGTAATTAAATCCACCGTTTGTCTCCTGAAGTGGATATTTAGAAAAACGAGATTCAAAACCTGATTTTGTTTTATTATTTGTGACAAATAATCCCGGATAATCTTCGAGATTAGCTTCCAGAAAAACGGCTTTTTTGTGGTTTTTATAATCAATTAAAAAAGGTAAAAAGGCAAGAGTATCTTTAGCAAATTCGCTTATTTTTTTGTTTTCATAATGTGATTCAAACGAAGAAATAAAAGGATCTTTCGGATTTCGTAAATCACGTACATACGGCATTAAAGTATTATAATCCTGATCGAAATTCAAAACAACTTCTTCGGATTTTACGGTAATATCTTTTTTCTTTTTAGTAATAAATCGATAGGCGGAGCCATCGTCAAAAGCACGAAATTCAATGCTAAAATCATTTTTAAAATTTAAAGTAAGCTGATTGTATTTGTTCTGAACGGATTTCTTTTTGTAAAACGGAGTTTCAAATGAAGTATTTACATTTTCTTTTTTTGAATTTAAAACAATGGCATTTTTTCCTAAAATAGCATTTTCATTCAAAGCCATTGACATTTCAGAAGGTGCGAGAATCAAATCTTTTTCATGTAAAATCGTCCACGTTATTTTTTCGTTCACAGCGATTTTAACTTCGATTTTTCCGTTAGGAGAATTCAAAATAAAGTCTTGTTTTTTCTGTGAGAAAGAAAAATTAACGAATAGTAAACAAAAAAGAATAAGTGTTTTTTTTATGGTGTGTTTTTTCATCAAATTTCGATTTTGTAATTACGTAGAGGCGCACAGCAGTGCGTCTACGTCCAGTTTATGTTCAGGATATTCTTTGCGCATAAGACGCACTGCTGTGCGTCTCTACGGAAAATAGGAATGAATTCTATTTTTATTTTTTCAATTTCAAATTATAATCTTTTACAATTTTCAATGTCGATTTATCCGTAGAAAAAACAGAATTTAATCCTTGAGGTTCTTGCGGAGGATCTGTTGTTAACGGATCGCCGGGATTCCATTTTCCATTTTCATTAACGGCTTTTCCTTCGCCGCCAAACCCCCAGAAATTTGCCGCCTGCAACGGGCCATTATTTTTAACACTTTCGGCAACTCTGTTAAAAATGTAATTATAAAAAATATCTCTGTTCGCTACAGATGAAGTTGCTAATAAACTTTCATTTTCTCTTCCTAAACCAAATTCTTCAATAATAATTGGGCGCTTTAAATTGTTTGCCACTTTTACATGTTCGTCAATATATTTTCCGGCATTTTCTAAAGTTGTTGGCAATGTATTTTCTGCATTATCAGCTTTAAACCAATTCCAGTTTTTTGGCCAAATATGCATCGTCAAATAATCAATATTCGGATTCTGATGTGTGCGTTCAAAAATTTCCATACTGTCATTTGAACTGTTTTTACCTTCAGAACCTGTCGAAATTAAGTGGTTTTTGTCAAGGCTGTCAATTAAATCGACGATGTTATTTAACCAAACTGTAAATTTTGTTTCGTTTTCTACCGTAAAAAGTCTTGGTTCATTCCCAACTTGCCACGCCATAATGGTATTGTCTTCGGTGTATTTCTTTTTCGAATATTTATTAGTTCTTCCAATAATAAATTTTACATGATTCTCTAAAGCTTTCATACAAGGCTCACAACTGTGAAATTGTTCTGTATACGACATGAATTCGGGCCAAGTATTTGGTGGAATCGCAGGAACCGGAATCGCGCCTTTTCCATTCCATTCTAAATATTGCGACATTCCGCCAGACCATTCCCAATTATTAGTCAAATACAAAACCGCATACATTTTACGTTTACGCATTTCGTTTATCAAAAAATCAAGTCCGTCAAGTAAATCTTCATCGTATTTTCCTTGCTCATATTGTAACGCCGGACGAACCGTAAAATCATATTTTCCGCCATCGCCGCCAACGAGAATTCTTAAATTATCAATTCCGTTTTTGTGTAATAAATCAAGTTCACGAAGCAGTCTTTTTCTATCGCCTACTTTTTTAGAAGCTAATAAACTTCCGTACCAATAATTGGTTCCAATGTAAGCATAAGGTTTGTTGCCTTTATAGAATTGTGTTCCTTTAACCGTAATTCTTTCTTGTGACTGACAAGCGATTGCAGAAAGGATTAGCATTAATCTGAAGGTTTTTTGAAAGATGTTTTTCATTATTTATTTTTTTTGGAGCTATTTCCTGCTATCCGTTTCAATCTTTTGTGCCTCCCGAAGCCTCGGGACCGGCACAAAAGGATTTCCACTTCTATCAGGGCTAGGACTTTACGTTTTTTAAGAAGCTTTTGAATTTCATAATCTTATCATTTCGAAGAATATAACGG
This sequence comes from Flavobacterium sp. LC2016-13, assembly GCF_009707955.1. GTDB lineage: Bacteria > Bacteroidota > Bacteroidia > Flavobacteriales > Flavobacteriaceae > Flavobacterium. The sequence goes on from NZ_WMDQ01000009.1 coordinate 164,374, forward strand.
ATTTACAGTTCGTTGCTCTCTGGATGTGATTTCTCCTTCGTCGAAATGACACAAATACGTTTAGTTTGTCAACTAATTAAACATAATATTATTTCGGTAATTCATACATCTTCGGTAAAGAATTCAATAATGCTGATTTTGGTTTTGTGGCAAATGTTTTAAAATCACTTGCGTTCGACACAGCACCATTCGGAACATAATAGCCATCTTTAGTATTATTCCAAAACATGACATAACTTATCGATATAATTTGAAGATCAAAAGTTGGATTATTATTTAATACACTGTATAAGTTGGTCGAAAACCAATTGGTAACTGGTGGCGTTGTTGCGTTAACCTGATATCCGGTTTCGGTTAAAGCGGCAATTTTTACTTTATCGAGAGCTATATTTGAGACCATTTTAAGTTTGGCATTTGCAGTATTAACTCCTGTGCTTCCTTGGTTGTTTAAGTCGCCATAATTGTCCATTCCTAAAATATCAACATAACTGTCTCCGGGATATCGGCTTAAATAAGTTTCTCTTGTTAAATAGGAGTTGTCAGGAGAAAAAGCATATAAAATATTGTGAACGCCTTTTGTAGTTTTTAAATAATCAACTGTAAACTGATATGCTTTTTTATAATCGTCCGGAGTACAAAAATTTGCTCCCCACCAAAACCAGCTTCCATCGAATTCATGAAAAGGCCTGAAAATTATCGGAATCAATTCGCCGTTTGCGCCTTTTAAATTCGAAACTACACTGGCAACTTTATCTAATTTTTTCTTGTACCATTCGTGATTTGTTCCGCCAGGTAAAATACTTTTAAATGCGGTTGCCTTTTGGTCTGCAGTCATATCGGCTGCATAAAACGAATCTTCATTATTTGGTTCTCTCAAATGCCATGAAAATGTATTAATCATACCTTTTGCGTAAGCGGCTTTTGCATCGCTGGTAATTTTTTGTTCTTGCTGATAAAACCAATTATCTGACTGATTGTTATTGTTTTTATCGGTAATAAACATAAAATCTGATCCTAAAACTGCGGGATCGTAACCTGTATTTTTCTTGATGTCAGAATCTCCTCCAGCATCTTGATAAAAACTATTAAAAGCATCTTGTTGCCCAATCGCAACTTTGGTTTTGGATAATCTTTTTAAATTATAAAATAAAGCTACAGTTTCTTTGGTAGCATTGGCGTCGACCATATAATTTGTGACATTTTTTGTGGTCATGGCATCAACTTCTGTGGGCGGATCAACGATGACTTCATCACTTGTATTATTGTCTGAAGAACAACTTACAAACGCTAATATCGATAAACTTATAAATGCTATTTTGAGAAATGTAGTTTTCATTTTTTAGGTTTTAATTCGGTTAATAAGTTCTAAACAGGCGCGGCTATTATGATACGGACATTTCCAGAAACCGGCTTTGTCTTTTTCTATTAGGGAATAATCGCGGTAAATTCCCCAAAACCATTCTCCGTTTTTAGTATCAAGAATGTGTTTTTTTATAAAATCCCAATTTTTGAGAGCAATATCTAGATAACTTTTGTTACGCGTTAATTGATAAGCGTTATAAAAACCAATTAAGGCTTCGGCCTGAACCCACCAATGTTTTTCGGCAATTAATTCATTTTTTTCAGGACCAAATTCGTACCATAAACCACCATCAATGTCTAAACCTTCTTTGGTTACTTCTGCCATTTGAACGGCATGTTTTTTATAGTTTGAAATTAAAGTTTCATCTTCTGAAATTTCGGCACAATACAATAAAAGCCAAGCCGCTTCGATATCATGTCCGTAGGAGATAACGTCTGGTTTTTCGATCCAGTTTTCATCAAAAAACAAGCGTAAATGCCCGGTTTCTGTATTGATAAAATGCTTTTCTATGGTTTGTAATAATTCAATAATATCTTTTTGAAGCGTTTTATCTTTCCAAACCTTAAATAAATTTGCATACGCTTCTACAATGTGCAAATGCGTATTCATCGTTTTCTTTTCGTTGGCATCTTTATTGCTTAAGCGCAAATCTTCTATCGCTTGCCAATCGCGTGTAAAAGCTTCCAGATAACCTTTATTGACAGGATCATAACTGTGTTTTTGTATTCTCAAATATAGATTTATCGCGATAGCTAAAGCTTTCTCGTCTTTTGAAATCACATAATATTCAGATAATCCATAAATGGCAAATGCTAAAGCATAAATCTGGTTTTTAGTGTCTTTTGGAGTTGTATCAGCATTAATACTCCAAAATAAACCTCCAAATTCTGAATCATAAAAATATTGTGAAAGAAACTCAAAAGCGCGCTTAGCAATGTTTTTATGCTCTTCATTTTTAGTGATTTGATAACTTGCCGAGAAAGACCACAAAATTCTGGCGTTTAAAACAGAACCTTTTTCAGCGTTTTCAATGCTATTTTCATTACTATCAATCTGACCTATAAAGCCGTTATTTTTAGTGTCGATGGCATTTTTTGACCAATAATCTAAAATAGAATCAAGTTCTGCCGATAATTCGGTTTTAAGCTGCTTTAGTTTTGTTGACACGATAAATTATATTGCGTTATTTTTCTCAATCTGGTTGATAATTGTTTTTACTGAACCTGCAGAAATAAACGTATCTGCGGGCGTATTTGTAACATAATCTACCAGTTTTTCTACAGATGAAACCGCAACATGCATTCTGGTGTCTGATGAAGCATAATAGACATATACAGTTCCGTCAGTATCTTCAATCCATCCGTTTGAAAATAAAACATTTGATACGTCACCAACTCTTTCAATTCCTTCAGGACCCATAAAATGTCCGGCAGGTACGTAGGTTACTTTCGAAATATCATGTAAATCAGTCATGAACATATAAAGCGTATAACGTAAACCTGCAGCAGTATTACGAACTCCGTGTGCGAGATGCAGCCAGCCTTTTTCTGTTTTAATAGGAGCGGGACCAAGTCCGTTTTTCAATTCATAAATCGTATGATATTGTTTCCCAAAGATTATTTTTTCCTCTTTAACGACTGGGTTTGTCATATCATCAACATATCCTAAACCAATTCCGCCGCCTGCACCAACATCAATAAAACCATCTTGCGGACGTGTGTATAAAGCATATTTTCCGTTTACGAATTCAGGATGTAAAACTACATTTCGTTGTTGTCCTGTATTTGAAATTAAATCCGGTAATCTTTCCCAATTCACTAAATCTTTAGAACGCACGATTCCGGCATTGGCTACAGCCGAACTTGTATCACCTTTTGGTGCTTTCGGATCTTTTCTTTCAGTACAAAAAATGCCGTAAACCCAACCATCTTCATGATTAATTAAACGCATATCGTACACGTTTGTGTCCGGTTCTTCGGTTTGTGGAATCACGCATGGTTTATCCCAAAACTTAAAGTTATCTACTCCGTTTGGACTTTCTGCTATAGCGAAAAAAGACTTTCGGTCAATTCCTTCAACACGAACAGCAAGAAGATATTTTCCGTTCCATTTCATTGCTCCGGCATTAAAAGCGGCATTTACACCAATTCTTTCCTGCAAAAACGGATTGGTTTTTTCGTTTAGATCAAAACGCCAGTTTAATGGAACATGAGATGCTGTAACAACCGGATTTTTATAGCGTTCGTATATCCCGTTTCCGGTATTATCTTGTGGAGCATTTTTTTGCTCGATTAGTGTTTTATGTTCTTTTTCTAATGCTACTTTTCTATCCTGAAAAGTAGTCGAAGATGTTATTGTTGTCATATGAATTGATTTCGGTATCTGTAATATTTTAATGGGTCTGGTCTCGTTTTTCGTTTAAATCTTGTTCTATTATTTGAAGTTTTTCTTCAGATAAAGGATAAAATAATATGAAAGCGACTGATATAAAAGCTGCGAAAGCAGGTAATATGCTTAGCATTAATTGAATTCCGTTTTGCGTTACTGCGGTTTGCTCGACATTTGCCTGAAAACCGTAATAGCCTAAAAGCCATCCGGCTCCGGCGCCACCAATTGTCCAGCCAAATTTTTGAGACATTGATGAAGCTGAAAAAACCAATCCGGTAGCTCTTCGTCCTTGTTTCCATTCTGAATAATCGGCGCTATCAGCATACATTGACCAGATTAGCGGGAAAATGCAACCTGCACAAATGCTGATTAAAACCTGAAAACTCATGATTAGGAAAATATCTTTTTTTCCGAAGAAATAGAAAATTAAACTCAAAATTGCGGCTAAAGCCATCGCTCCAAAAAAGGTTTTCTTTTTACCAATTCTGTTGGCAATTGGTGTTGCAGCAATAACTCCGATGATATTTGCAGCCTGCCCTAAAACCAAATAAATTGAAGTAGGAGTCATGTGAAAAGCTGTTCCGAAAAGTGAAAAATCAAAGTTTATACTGCTGCTTACATAATATTTGAAATAATAAACGGCAGCTCCGTCACGAATGGAATTGAATACTAAAGCGCCAATTCCGGCGCCCAACAAAATCCACCACGGTTTGTTTTTTAGTAAATCTTTTAAATCTTCTTTTAGATTCGTTTTTTCGTCAGAGATTGGTTTTACTCTTTCTTTAGTGAAGAAAAAACATCCCCAGAAAAAAGCAGTTGTAATGATTCCGAAAACGGAAATTGTTGCCAACCAGCCTGTTTTAGAATTTAGGCTTCCACCGAAGTAATTTACTAAAGGTTCAATTAACCAAAGCGCCAGAAGACTTCCTCCAAAGGCAAAAACCATTCGGTACGATGATAAAGTCGTTCTTTCTTTTCGGTCTGATGACATTACACCTAAAAGTGATGCATAAGGAACATTGATTAACGAATAAATCATCATCATGGCAGAATACGTTACATAGGCATATATTATTTTTCCTTTTTCATCAAAATCAGGTGTATAGAAGGTTAAAACCCCAATTACGGCAAAAGGCACGGCAACCCATAATAAATAAGGCCTGAATTTTCCCCACTTGCTTTTGGTTCTGTCAGCGATGATTCCAACAATTGGGTCGAAACAAGAATCCCAGATTCGGGTAATTAAAAACATGGTTCCGACTATTGCAGGCGCCAACCCGAAAACATCGGTATAAAAAAATAAAAGATACATGCTGAAAATTTTCCAGAACATTGATGATGCTGCGTCTCCAAGACCGTAACCTATTTTTTCTTTTAAACTTATTTTGTCGTGCATTCGGCTTTTTTTTAAGGTTGTGGTTTAGATTTGGGTAGTTATTTTAATAATTCTATGTGTTGTTTTTTGACGCGGATAAAACGGATTTACTTCGTAAAAACGCGGATTTAAACGTTTTTTTAATTTTTAATTCTCAATTTTTAATTTTTTTTAATGTCTTTTTCAAAAAGTGTTTTATCAAGATTGTAGAAATCAACAAAATCTTTTTCACTTATTTGGCCGGAATAAGGGGCGTAATAATGCATTTTTTGTTCTTTTTCCTGCCAGCCGTGATTTCTCCATAATAAAACATACGATATTTTATAATCACCAATAGCTTTAGATAAAGTTCCTGTCCACCATTTAGGATCTGGAATTGCTTCGTATCCAGCTTCGGCGAAAGCCATTAATTTATGTTGATTTGCAGCGATTTCATTTAAAATTTTAAATTGCTTTTGAGTTTGTTCAATAAATATTGCGCCTTCTTTGTCATTGTTATTCTGATAGTTATCAAAACTTAAAATATCGGCATAATCGTCGCCAGGATAGTTGGCGAGAAATTCTTCTTTTGAATTGAAACTGCCTGTATTATAGACGTAAATTAAATTGTGAACTCCTTTTTTCTGTAAATATTCGAAGGTAAATTTCCATACTGCTTTAAATTCTTCAGGAGTACAATTTCCTTTTCCCCACCAAAACCAGCCACCGGTAAGTTCATGATAAGGCCTGAAAAGTATCGGAATATTTTTTCCTTTTTTATCTTTTAATGATAAAAAGAAAGCTGCGGCTTTGTCTAGCCAAGTGGTAAATTTTTGATGATTTTCTCCGCCCGGTAAAATTGTTTTTACAGCATTTGGTGTATTGTCCCAGGCATTTTTTCCTGTTGCAGGATTATCAAAATGCCAGCTTATTGTGGTTATTCCGCCTCTTTGATTGGCTTCTTTGATGTATTGTTTCATTTTATCAAACGGAACTCCATCTATATTTTTAGTGTCATCTTTTTCTAAACCTGCAATGTCCCAGCCGTAAACGGCAGGATAATCTCCAACAACATCTTTTACATCGCTTCGACCATTTTCATATTTCCAGTTTACACCATAAGCAAGATCGTCCTGATGTCCAAAAAGATATCCTTTTTGAATTAGCTGATTTAGTTTTTTATAAAGCAAAACAGTTTTGTGTGTTGCTTTTTTATCTGAAAGTGACAAATTAGTATCAGTTAAGGTTTCTGTTGAATAACATGAAGTTCCTGTAAATACAGCCATTATTACTATTAGGATATTTTTTTTCATTACAAATATTGTTGTTCTTCAGATTAATTAGTATAAAACTATAAAATGATAATGGCTTAAAAGTGCTTTAATTTGTGATCGAGAATTTAATATTATTTTTTCTTTAAAATTATTAAAACTATAAAAATATAGTATATTAAAAATGATTAATATTTAATATGAATGCTCTTTTTGTAAAAACAATAATTCTATTTTTCAAAGATAAACGGATGATTGTAGCATAATTAATATTATTTTATCAATTATATATCATATTATTGCAAATAAAAAAAGGAATATCACTTAGTAAAATTGTTTTGAAGATGAGTACTACTAAAAATTTTTACAGAGAAATTGCGCCACTTTCGGCTGGAGACAGCTTTTTAGTTTTTGACAGGGTAAAAGATAATTTTGATTTTCCGGTGCATTATCATCCTGAATTTGAGATTAATTTTATTTTAAACGGAAAAGGAGTTAGACGTGTTGTTGGAGATAATATTGAAGAAATTGATAATGTAGAATTGGTTTTGATTGGGCCAAATTTATATCACGGTTGGGAATTGAATAAGTGTACAAGTAAAAAAATTCATGAAATTACGATTCAGTTTCATAATGATTTATTTCATGAATCTTTATTGTCGAGACGTATTATGAATCCGATTCGGGATATGTTTAATCGTTCGATTCATGGCATTTTATTTTCTAAAAAAGTAACGGAAGAATTAACGCCAAGATTGGTTAAGCTCTCTAAATTAGATGGTATGGACTACTTTTTAGAAATTACTTCTTTATTATATGACCTGGCAAATTCGAGAAACCAACGTTTGCTTTCTACGTATACTGTAGATTATGATACGTTTGATGATTATGATAAAATGAAGCTGGTTTATGAATATGTGCAAAAACATTTTGCTGAAAAAATTACTTTAGAAGATGTTGCCGGTGTTGCGAGCATGTCTATAATTTCTTTTAATCGATTTATAAAAAAGCGCACGGGAAAAACTTTTGTCAATTATATTAATGATATCCGAATTGGATATGCAGCACGTTGGCTTGTTGAAAAAGACATGAGTGTTTCTGAAGTTGCGTTTAAATCGGGCTTTAATAATATTGCGAACTTCAATCGTAGTTTTAAAGCTACTAAAAATTGTACGCCAAGTCAGTATAGGGAAGATTTTTCTGGACTTAAGCGTATTTTATAATGATACTTTTTTAGCACAAACAAATATTATTTTTAACGAAATCGTTTGCATTTTAGCCGATTCGTTAATTTTAATTTATAATTCACACCAATTCAAGGGATGGTCATTGCGAATAATGTAAAATTTATTCATTTTATTTTTCATATATGTTTTTTTAAAGCGATATAGTAAAAATATTATCATTAAATGATATAATACTATTGATTTAATGTTTTCTTCTGTTATAGATTTGTTAAATAATTTAGAAAATAAATACCACTCTTTTATTACTGAATTATGGACAACAAATTTAAACTAACCAAACATTTATTATGAAAAGACTAATGACTAACTTCATTCATTGGAACGCTAACCACAGATTAGTTCCTTTGATTTTATTCTTGTTGCTGACATGTAATTTTGTTAAGGCTCAGGTAAAAATATCCGGAGTCGTATCTGATGACAAGGGATTATCTATTCCGGGCGCAAATATTTCGGTTGCAGGAGCAAAGACATCTGCTTCTACAGATTTTGACGGAAAATATACGATTGACGTTCCTGCAAATTCAACTTTGATATATTCTTTTATTGGCTTTACAACACAAAGAATCGTGATCAGCGGAAAAACGACTATAAATGTGGTTTTAAAACCTGCTGCTGAAGACTTAAAAGATGTGGTTGTAATTGGTTACGGTACGCAAAAGAGAAAAGACATTAATAGTGCTATTTCCAGTATTAGCTCTAAAGATATTGAAAATTTAAAAGTTGTTTCGTTTGATCAAATGATGCAGGGTAAAGCTGCAGGGGTTATTGTAAGCAGTAATTCAGGTGAACCGGGAAGTAATGTTTCGGTAAGGATTAGAGGGGTTTCATCTTTAACGGGTACAAATGAACCTTTGTATGTAATTGATGGTGTACCAATTTCAGGTGATGCTCGTAACTCATCTACTTCGGGTAGAAATGCACAGGGAAATACAAATTTTTCTAATAACGGGAATATTACACAAAGTCCTTTAGCGCTTATTAATCCAAGTGACATTGAGTCTATTGATATTTTAAAAGATGCTTCGGCTACTGCGATTTATGGTTCTCGTGGTGCTAATGGTGTTATTATCGTAACGACTAAATCTGGTAAAAAAGGTACAGGTAAATTATCTTTCGAAAATTCTTATTCGATAAGTAATCTTCCAAAGAAATTGCATTCTATGAATTTGCAGGATTATGCAAAACATCAAAATGCTTTGGCAGATGTTTATGATCCTACGGCTAAACGTCCTGAATTTGCTCATCCTGAACTTTTAGGAAATGGTACAGATTGGCAGGATGCTATTTACGAAACAGGAATTATGAAGAATAACCAATTATCGTTTTCTGGTGGTAAAGAAGGTGTAAATTATTATATCTCGGGAGGTGTATTAAATCAGGAAGGTATTGTGATTGAATCTGGCTTTAAAAGATATAATTTTAGAACCAACGTCGATGCAAAAGTAAACAACTTTATAAAAGTTGGTGTAAACGTAAGCGGAGCAATTACAGATGAAAAATTGACTTTAAACGGTCAGTTTAATGGAGTTGTTGCAACTTCTTTATTAGCAACTCCGGATGTTGCTGTCAGAGAATTGTCGGGAGCTTTTGCGGGTCCGCCGGCGGGAGGTGCAACATCATTTGTAAACCCGGTTGCTACTTCTTTATTAGGTTCAAACACATTGGTGAGAAAAAACTATGCAGGAAATTTTTATACTCAGATTGACTTATTCAAAGGTTTAGAATATCGTTTTGAGGCTGGTGGTTATATCTACGATAATTTAGGACAGCGATTTGATCCTATGTATTCATTGGGTAATGCCGTAAAAAGTTATGCTAATTTGTATTACAACCCATCAACCGGTAATTCATGGAATTTAAAAAACATGCTTACCTACAGAAAAACAATTGACAAACATAGTTTTACAATTTTAGCTGTACAAGAATCTAACAGGTCGCACTGGCAAGGATATTCTATAACAGGTTATGGTTATAAGGATAATAATGATAAATCGCTTGCGGCATCAGACTTGTCGAAAGCAGTTACAAGCGGCGTGTATTCAGGAACTCAAACTTTGGCTTCTTATTTAGGAAGGGTTGTTTATGATTTTGATGATAAATACGGTCTTTCGGCTGCGGTAAGAACAGATGGATCTTCAAAATTTTTCATAGGAAATAAATGGGGTGTTTTTAGTTCTGCATCCGGTTCATGGAAAATTTCTCATGAGGCTTTTATGGAAAGTACCAGAAAATATGTTGATGATATTAAACTTAGAGTAGGTTGGGGACAAACAGGAAATAATCAAATTGGAAATAACTTATATGATTCTAATTTGCATTTGGTTAATAGTTCAATGGGAACTTCTTACCTGCCATCAAATACACCTAATAAAGATTTAAAATGGGAAACCCAGGAACAAACTAACTTAGGTTTAGATTTTACAATGTTTAAAGGTAAGCTTACCGGAACGGTTGATGTATACAAAAAAGTGAATAAAAACTTCTTGTATCAGGTTCCGTTACCAAACTACCTTTCTGGTGGTGGTGATTATGAAGGTGGTGTAAATCCTCCTTATTTTAACCTTGGTAGTATGGAAAATAAAGGTATTGAGATAACGCTTGGTTATACCAATCAATTTACAAAAGATTTCTCGTGGAATACGAGTGCGAACTTTACCAGATTTGTAAATGAGGTTACGAATATGGCAGGATTAAATATTGTGAAAACAATGGGTACGCTTGCGTATAATACGGTAACGGTTTCGAGAACTCAGGAAGGTTTGCCAATTGGTTCATTTATAGGATATGAAGCGACTGGTATTTACAGAACTGATGATGATTTATTAACTTACGGACATGAAACTTCTCCGGGAAACAGAGTGGTTCTAAAAAATGGAACGAATTCATTATTGCCAAATTTTCAAAAAGGAGATGTTATCTATAAAGATCAAAACAATGATGGTGTTATTGACTTAAAAGATTTAGTTTCAATTGGAAATCCAAATCCAAAATTTACTTACGGATTCACCAATAATTTCAAATATAAAAATGTCGATTTATCTATTTTTCTTCAGGGAACTGCCGGAAATAAGATAATGAATTTAACCCGCTTATCAGGAACAATGAATAGCAATTTGGGGACAAATTATTTAGCAGAAGCTTCAGATTTTTACTCTGCTTCAAATATAAATGCTTCTTTGCCAAGACCTTCAACTTATGATGATATCAATAATGCGGTATCTACACGTAATGTCGAAGATGGATCTTATTTAAGAATTCAGAACGTAACTTTAGGTTATTCTTTGCCTTCTGATATTATTTCAAAAATAAAATTAACAAGATTGAGGCTTTATGTTTCCGGGCAAAACCTATACACTTTTACAAAATACAAAGGCTATGATCCTGAGGTAGGTAATTACAATCAGGACGCATTATTATCAGGTGTTGATAATGGTCGTTATCCTGTTCCGAGACAAATCTCTTTTGGTTTTAATGTTGAATTTTAATACGTATTAATATGAAAAATATAATAAAAAGAAGCAGTGTTATTGCCGTAGCAATGTTGATGTTAATCTCATCGTCTTGCTCGCAGGACTTTTTAGATGTACCTGCCGAAGGAACTCCTACAATTGGTAATTATTACGATTCAGATACAAAACTTGATAATGCAAGCAACGGATTATATGGCATCGTTTGGTTTAATATGAACAAATCGGCTTTTTACGGTATTACAGATGTAATTTCAGGTAATATGTATGCGAGCCAATATAATGACTTTGGTAAATTCACAGATTTGAGTTTTACCAATTCACAAGCTTTTATTTCTGATGCGTGGAGATCATGTTTTGGTGCAATAGCAAATTCTAATGCTTACATTAATAATTTACCTCAAAGTGTTGGGCCAAATGTTAGTCCGGCAGCATTAAATAATGCTTTAGGGGAAGCACATTTTATCAGAGCTTTTTCTTATTTCTTCTTAGTGAGATTATGGGGCAATGTGCCAATTATCGAAAACAATGCAGATTATTCTAAAAACTTTGTTATTCCTAGTAATCCCGTTGATGATGTTTATACTTTTATAGAAAACGACTTAAAATTTGCCATTGCCAATTTAAGATCTAAAAACAGAGGTTCTGATTATGCTTCAAATGCGCATGTGTCTAGCGGATCTGCAAAAGCCTTTTTAGCAAAAGTATATTTATACCAAAAAAAGTATGACCTGGCAAGAGCAATGGCTCAGGAAGTAATTACAAGCGGAGAATTTAAATTGTTAGGTGGAGAAGAATTGCCTACAAAATCTTTTGCTGATTTATGGCTTCAAAAAAACAATAACAACGAAGAATCAATCTTTTCATGGCAATGGACAGGAGCCGGAACTTATTTTGAAGGTAATTTCTCAAACACATTATTTGCTCCCGAAAACAGATTGGTAGAAACTACCTATTCAGGTCAAATTGCGCCATCTCAGGATTTAATTCATAATGTTTTTGAAAATGGAGATAAAAGAAGAGCAGAAACATTTATGCTGCCGGGAGATTATTATCCAAATCTAACGTATGCTCAAACACTTGCTGTAGATTCTCCAAAACTATTAGGCTACACATTCGAAATCGCAAATGAAGCTCAAAACTCAGGAGCAGGATTGAAAAAATATGTAATCGGAAAAGAAAATTTACCTATTACCGGGCCGTTTAATGCTCCATTTAATGGAGAAAGCAGCATGAACAGTTATATGATGCGTTATGCAGAATTATTATTAATTCATGCCGAAGCAATATTAGGTTCACAATCAGGAAGCACTTCTGATGCATTAGCGCTTAAATCTTTTAATGCAGTTCGTAAAAGAGCAGGTTTGCCTGAGAAAGCTTCTATTTCTTTTGATGATATATTTAAAGAAAGACGTGCGGAATTAGCTTGCGAAGGAGATTATTATTTCGATTTAGGACGTTTGCCTTTCAGCAAAGCCAAAGAAATATTAGAAGCACAAAACAGAGGAGATCAAGACATAGAAAAACACATTACAATTTCTGCAACAAGTCTTTTATTGCCATATCCAGCTGATGACTTAATTAAAAATCCAAAATTGACAGAAGTAGCACCGTATACTTTTAAATAATTTTAAAAATAAAAATATGAAAAATATAAAAATTGTTTCGTTAACAGCATGTATCGCATGGGTGTTTTCTTTAATGCTTTTTAGTTCATGCTCAAATGATGATAATAATACAGAAGCTACTGGTGGTGGCCCTGTTATAGAATCAGTATCACCTTCAGGATATAATGAAGATGGTAGTATGAAACCATTAACTCCGGTAACAATAGGAGATCCAAAAAATTACTACGTCATTCACGGGAAAGGATTTCTTAGTACAACAAAGATTTATTTTAATGATTTTGATACTTATTTCAGACCAACTTTTGTAACAGACACCGATATTATTGTATTAATCGATGAAAATACGCCTTATGCAAACGCTTCAAATCAGTTAAAAGTAGTTACAGCGGGCGGTACAGCAACTTTTGATTTTATGGTTGCGCCACCAGTGCCAACATTTAGTAGTTTTAATTTAATAAACGCTTCCGAAGGTGATGAGGTAACTATTAAAGGAAAATATTTCTTAAATCCGGTGGTTACGCTTGCAAAAACTGCTACACTACCAGCTGTTCCAGTAACGATAGTATCTTCTACACTAGAGCAAATTGTGGTAAAAATACCGGCAAATGCTAATTTCAGAACTCTTGCCGTAACCAATATATCCGGAACTGCAGTTGCGAAAGAAGCTATAGGAACGGCATTGTATGATGATGAACTTTACGGAATGCAATGGGGAGGGCCTTGGGCAGGAAAAGGCGTAAATTTTGCTTTTGAAGGAGATGCATATCAGGGAAATAAATCATGGCGTTGGGAATTTGGACAATGGGATGGAGGAAACTGGGGTTTCAATGTTGATATGACACCATATAAAGCCTTAAGAGTTGCTGTTAAAGGTTCAAAAAACGGACGTGTGAATTTTAGTGTAAACGGAGGAACTAATTATGTTATTCCTGTTACAACGACATGGGTTTATATTGAAATTCCTTTAAGCGATTTAGGAAACCCTACAAGCGTTACCATGCTTACATTTCAGGAATCTAATAATGATGGAGGTAACACTGTATTGTTTGATGATATTGGTTTTGTTTTAAAATAAAAGCATTTATTATATTTTGAATTTTGTTTCAAGTATTCCCTAATCTACTCAATTAGGGAATACTTTTTTATACTATATTTTAAAATCGATTTTGATGAAAAAAATAATTTTAATAGTGACTTTAAGTGTTTCGATGTTAGGTTTTGGACAAGGAAATACACATACACAAGCAGGTGGAAAGTTTGAAGGTTTGGCGATGACACCTCCAATGGGTTGGAATTCGTGGAATACTTTCGGAACAAGTATCGACGAAAAACTGGTAAAAGAAACAGCAGATATAATGGTTTCGTCAGGAATGGCTGCTGCAGGATATAAATATATTGTACTCGATGATGGCTGGATGACCAGAGAACGAGATGTTAACGGTGATTTAGTTCCTGATCCGGTAAAATTTCCTAACGGAATGAAAGCGGTAATTGATTATGTGCATAATAAAGGTTTAAAATTTGGGTTGTACAATTGTGCCGGAACGCAAACCTGTGCAGGTTATCCCGGAACTCGCGGTTACGAATATCAGGATGCTCGTTTTTATGCTAAATTAGGAATCGATTTCCTGAAATACGATTGGTGTAATACAAAAGGAATAACCGCTCCCGAAGCTTATACGACAATGAGCAACGCTCTTAAAACTGCCGGAAGACCAATTGTTTTTAGTCTTTGCGAATGGGGAGATAATCAACCGTGGGAATGGGGAAAACCAATTGGTAATCTTTGGAGGATTTCAGGAGATATTTATCCTTGTTTTGATTGCGAATTTAAACATGAAGAAGGAAATTGGTCTTCCTGGGGATTTATGAAAATTGTCGAAATGCGAAAAGATATTCGTAAATATTCAGGTCCTGATCATTGGAATGATTTTGATATGATGGAAGTTGGCAATGAAATGAATGACATTGAAGATAAATCACATTTTTCGATGTGGTGTATGATGGCTTCTCCGCTTGTTGCCGGAAATGATTTTAGAAAAATGTCTAAAGAAACCCTGGCAATTTTAACCAATAAAGAATTGATCGCCATTAATCAGGATAAATTAGGAATTCAGGGTTTTAAATATGCTGCTGAAGACGGATTAGAAGTTTGGCTAAAACCTTTATCAGATGGAAATTGGGCTGTCACTTTTTTAAACAGAAGCGATGTTGCAAAAAAAATCAATTTTGATTGGAAAAAACATCTCATTAAAGATGTCGATTTTGGTTATGAAGCTGATTTTAGTAAAACAGTTTTTAAATTAAAAGATCTTTGGAAAAACAAAGAAATCGGCAATACTAAAAAAAACTTTATGGCTGATCTTGCTTCTCATGATGTAATTACACTGCGATTAATTCCGTAAAAAAGTTTACTATGAAATCAAAAACCAAATTTTTTATTATTTCTTTATTTTTAATGTGTTACTTCTCTAATGCACAATTTGTAAAACAACACGGTCAATTAAAGGTTGTTGGAACTCAATTACTGGATAAAAACAATAATCCAATAGTTTTGCGTGGAATGAGTTTTGGCTGGCATAGTATGTGGCCAAGATTTTATAATGAAAAAGCAGTTCGCTGGTTAAAAAAAGATTTTAATTGCAATATCGTACGGGTTGCAATGGGTATAGAATTAGGAGAGATGTCTTATATGAAAGAACCGCAATTCTCAAAAGATAAAATAGAAGCTGTAATTAAAGGAGCAATAAAAGCAGATATTTATGTCATTATAGATTGGCACAGTCATAATGTTAATCTAAAAGAAGCCAGGGAATTCTTTGCAGAAATGTCTAAAAAATATGCCAAGTATCCCAATATAATATATGAGGTTTTTAATGAACCCGATTACGAAAGCTGGGCAGAAGTTAAGGCTTACGTCGAAGAAGTAATTAAGGTAATCAGAGAAAACGATCCAAACAATATTATTTTGGTTGGTTCGCCACATTGGGATCAGGACGTAGATCTTCCTGCGGCAGATCCTATAAAAGGATATAATAATTTAATGTACACCATGCATTTTTATGCCGCAACGCACGGTAAAGATTTAAGGGATAAAACAGATAAAGCAATACAAAGCGGTTTGCCAATTTTTATTTCTGAATCGGCAGGAATGGAAGCAACAGGAGATGGACCGCTAGATTATAAATCCTGGCAAGAATATATAGATTGGATGGAATCCCGAAAACTGAGTTGGATAACATGGTCAGTTTCTGATAAAGATGAAACATGTTCTATATTAAAAAAGTCAGCCCAATCAGAAGGAAATTGGAAAGAGAAAGACTTAAAAGAATCGGGAATAAAAGTTCGTGAATATCTAAATAAATATAACCACTAAAAATTTTCAGTATACCTATCGCTTCAATATTTATCATAATGATATTTGAATCGATATAAATACATATCAAAAAGACGCACAGTTGTGCGTCTTTTTTTGTTTCTACAATCCATGATTCGAAATCTGCTATTTATAAATCAATACTATTTTAATGTTTTGTTTTTGTAAGAATAATAATTCTGTTATTGTGAGGCTTTATTTTTGGTAAAACTTAATATGATTTTTCACTTTTATATTCTTTAAAAATAAATACCCCTATTTTTTATGGGGTATAATTTATTTTGAAGACTATTTTTGTAAAATAGCTTCTAATTTTGAATGTAATTTCTTTTTAAACCCTTTATTGTTGGTGCGTTTTAGTTAAAAACCGTTATTGAATTTTCAAAAACAAAACGCTATAAATGTCAAATAACGATTATTGTTAAAATAATTTTTGTAATCCATAATTCTTGCTATAAAACATCAAAAAAATAGGTTTGAGTTCTTGTACTCATGCAAAAGTTAATAAATTCGCTAATGAAAATGAAGAGGTTTTAAGGGGTAATAAGAGGTTTTAGAAGTGACTTATAGTATACAATACATATATAAAAATTTAACTAACCAGAATCAATTAATAACTAAAACCAATTAAAACATGAAAAAAGTATGTCACATTTTAGCTGCGATGCTAACGAGCTCTTTTGCTTTTGCTCAAGATGATACCGAAACGACAGTTTCGCCGGCAACAACTTGGGGAGGATCAGCAGATGCTTATTACAAATATGATTTTTCAAAACAAATGAATGGATTAACGAGCTTTACCAACTCACAAGATTCATTCGAATTAGGAATGGCTTCCGTACAAGCAAGTCACACATTCGGCAAAGCTTCTGTTTTTGTCGATTTAGGATTCGGAAAAAGAGCAGGAGAATTTTCATATAATGAAACAACAGATAAAGATATTAACGCAAAATTTTTAATTAAACAATTATTTTTCACCTATCAGATTACTGATAAATTTAAAGTTGTCGCAGGTAGTTTTGGTACACATATAGGATATGAAGTATTAGACGCAATAGGAAATAAAAATTATAGTATGTCTTATGCGTTTTCATACGGGCCATTCTTTAATACTGGGGTAAAAGCACAATATACCTCAGGAAAATTTACGGCAATGTTTGGTATAACAAATCCAACCGATTTTAAATCAGCAATGGATGCAGGTTCAAGTCAAAAAACATACATCGGACAAGTAGGTTTTGTTGGCGAAACAGGTAGTGCATATTTAAACTTTACATCAGGAAGTACTAATCCTACTCCGGGAAGTTTGGTAATACCAACAGACGAAAACAAAACGCAGTTTGATTTAACTGCTTCAAAAACAATAAGTGATAGTTTTGGTCTTGGATTGAATGCGACTTATGCTAAATCTAAAAATGATTTTGACAGTACGTTAGATGGAGAATGGTTTTCGATAGTTGGATATGCTAATTACGCATTCAAGCCATCTTTAAGTTTAGCATACAGAATTGAATATTTCGATGCTAAAGATGCTTTAAATCTTGGAACTTTAAACGGTTCTAGTGTATTTGCAAATACGGTTTCATTAAATTATAAAGTTGGAAAACTTACAATAATTCCTGAGTTAAGATACGATGCTGCATCAGAAGATATCTTTTTAGATAGTGATGCTGCTCCAACAGGAGGATCTTTCTACGGATTAATTGCTACAACATACTCTTTCTAGAGATAAAGATTGATATTTTTTTTTTTTTTGGAGCTGTCACTACATAATAATGTTTTGGCAGCTTTTTTATTTGGTTATTTTTTTGCCACAGATTAAAGGATTTTTTCAGCCACGAATTTCACTAATTCCACTAATTTCTATGCTGCTTAAACTTAACTAAATTGTACGGTTTTAATTTGTGCTAATTAGTGAAATTCGTGGCAAAAACAGACATCAGTATCAAAGAAGAATTAATCTTTTTAATCCTTTTAATCTGTGGCAAAAACTAAAACTTGATATAAAAAAAACGCGTTTCTAAATATTTAGAAACGCGTTTTATATTTTATTATTTGATGTTTTACTGAACCTGTTTTTTATAGATTGAATAAATAGTATCTATAGTTTTTCGATCCAGAACCGAAGTTGTATCCGTTTGAATATAATGCAATTTGAAAGCTTGAATTGCTGCTGAAAGATTCTTAGTATTATAACCAATGATTCTTAGGGCTTGTTCAATTTTAAAATCAAAAGGAGCCTCTTCCAGAATTTCGTCCGGCCAGATTCCGAAACCTTTCTCAGCTAATGTTTTCCATGGAAATAATGCGCTTGGATCTTGTTTTCTCCCAGGAGCAATATCAGCATGAGCTAAAAAGTTTTGAGTCGGAATATTATAATCTTTTTTTAGTTTAGTCAAAAGAGCAACCAAACTGCTTATTTGAGCTTCTGTGAAAGGTTTAGAACCATTATTATCAAGTTCGATACCAATTGAACTTGAATTTAAATCAGTGTTTTTACCCCATGTAGATGCTCCGGCATGCCAGGCTCTTAAATAATCATTTAGCATTTGAACCACTTTCCCATTTTCAGATATCACATAATGAGCACTCACTTGTGTTCTGGTTTTTGTAAAAGTGTTTATAGTTTGCTGAATTGAATCTTGGGCTGTATGGTGAATAATGACAAAACTTGGTTTTCTCAAATTAAAATTTACAGTCCCAATCCATTCCGTATTTATACCGTTTAGTAAAGCCGTAGATCCCGTTTTTGATAATGTATCTTTTACGATACCCAATTGCTGTGCATAAGTAGTATCTATAACCACAGGAGTAATTCCCGGAATTGGTTGAGCTTCTTTGCTTGTAATTTGACCCTCTAGAGTTTTAAGCTGCTGATCATAAACTTTCTCGGTACTTTTATAAGGATTTGTAGAGCAAGAAGTAATTATAATTGCTAAAACAAGATAACACAGATGTCTTTTTACCATGATTATTACATTGTAAGATTAATAGAAATAGTTATTCTTTTACTGTTTCTGTGTTTTCTTTTGTTTCTTTAGAGTCATTGGAGTCTTTTTCTTTTTTCTTTTTAGACTTCGTTTTTTTTATCTCTTTAAAATTCGCCATAAAGGCCGTATATTTTTCAATTTGATCAGGATTAAGAAAAGCAGTTACTTTTTTTGTTGTACTTTCTCTTAAAGCTTTCATTTGCTCCATTTTTTCGTCCTGACTGCTGCTTTCATTTTTCAAAAGAATTCCTTGTTCTCTCATGCTGTCAGCAAATACATTCGTGATTGCAATAGCTTGTAATTCATCAAGGTTTACTTCCGGTTTCATTTGCTCTACAATTTTTGCAGCTGTTTCTTCAGGAGGAACTTCTTTAGGTTTACTCGTGTTGCCTTGAGGTCCAGCCATCATGCTTCTGTCCATTCCGCCACCTCTTCCGTAGCCACCGCCACCTCCATAGCCGCCACCGCCGTAACCATTATTGTATCCGTTTCCATATTGAGCCGAAACAAAATTGAAACTTAGTAAGGTGAAAACTAAAATAAATAAAAATTGGATAGGTCTCATAAAGTGGTTTTTATCAAAAGTTAACAAATGTTAGCGTAAATTTAAGCAGGTTCTCCGTATAAATCAAATTCTGTTGCTTCAATTATTCTTATATTAACAAATTCTCCTGTTTTTACGTAATGTTTCGACGCATCTATTAAGACTTCGTTATCAACATCCGGACTATCAAACTCAGTTCTTCCAACAAAATGAGCTCCTTCTTTTCTGTCAATGATACATTTATAGACTTGACCAACTTTTTCCTGATTCAAATCCCATGAAATTTGCGATTGTAATTCCATGATTTCATTTGCTCTGGCTTGTTTTACATCAGCAGGCACGTCATCTTCTAATAAATAAGCATGTGTATTTTCTTCATGAGAATAAGCAAAACATCCCATTCTGTCAAATTTCATTTCCTGAACAAAATCTTTCAAAATTTCAAAATCTTCCTGAGTTTCTCCAGGATATCCAACAATTAAAGTAGTTCTAATTGCCATTCCCGGAACAGCAGCACGAAAATCTTTTAATAATTGAGTTGTTTTTGCCTGAGTTGTACCACGACGCATCGATTTTAAAATAGAATCTGAAATGTGTTGTAGTGGAATATCAATATAATTACAAATTTTTGGTTCACGTTTCATTAATTCCAAAACATCCATAGGGAAACCGGTAGGGTAGGCGTAATGTAAACGAATCCATTCAATACCTTCTACCTTAGCCAATTCTTCTAAAAGTTCAGCAAGATTTCTTTTTTTATAGATATCAAGACCGTAATAAGTTAAGTCTTGTGCAATTAAAATTAGTTCTTTAACGCCGTTTTTAGCTAAACCCTGAGCTTCTTTAACCAATTTTTCAATTGGCTGAGAAACATGTGAACCTCTCATTAAAGGAATAGCGCAAAAACTACAAGGTCTGTCGCAGCCTTCGGCAATTTTTAAATAAGCATAGTTTTTTGGAGTTGTTGTTAAACGCTCTCCTAATAATTCATGTTTATAGTCAGCACCTAAAGCTTTCAATAATTGTGGTAATTCAGTTGTACCAAAATATTGATCTACATTAGGAATTTCTTTTTCTAAATCAGGTCTGTAGCGTTCAGATAAACATCCTGTTACAAAAACTTTGTCAACTAAACCTTTATCCTTTTTATCAGCATATTCCAAAATCATGTTTACAGATTCTGCTTTCGCATTATCGATAAAACCACAAGTGTTGATTACAATAATGTTTCCTTCTTCAGCTGCAGGCGCTTCATGTTGTACTTCTTTACCATTGGCACGAAGCTGTCCCATAAGCACTTCACTGTCGTATACATTTTTCGAACAGCCAAGAGTGATTACGTTAATTTTGTTCTTTTTTAAAGACTTGGTTCTCATACTTTTATAAATTGGAGTGCAAAATTACACTTTTTTATTCAAACACCACTTGTTTCGGTTTCTTTTACGTGTTTTTTATGAAACCAATTGCCCGAAACTTCTGAGGTTAGTTTTAATTTTTCTTTTGTTGAACCTAAAAAAAACTAATTTGTTTGAATTAGGCCAAAAAAAATCCGTCAAGTAAAAAACCTGACGGAAATTTCCATTCATCTATTTTTCTCTAATTACAATTCAAATAATACAGTCAAAGAAACATTATTCAACTTCGATGTAATGTTTGCAGGATCAGTTAATCCCGTAGCAAAAAATCCCTGACTCGATTTTCTTTCTAAATAGGAGTAAGCTAAATCTACTTTAGTTCCTCCAAAATTATAACCAAAACCTCCGGAATAACTGTTTAAATCTCCAATTGTAGTTCCGTTTTTATAAGGACTTCCTTCAAAACGATATCCTCCACGCAAACTCAATCGGCTTATTTTGTATTCGGCACCAACTCGTAACTCTCCATTGGTAGTTAATTGATTGCTCATGTCACTATTTAGTTTTCTAAAGCCAACATCGTTTGTTGGTTTGTATTTGGTATTTGAATAATCTTTAATAGCATAATCAATACTAATCAAACCTGATTTTCCAAATACATATGCTGCACTAAAAGTTACTTTTCCAGGAGTTTGTAATCTATATGGTTCGTAAACGTTAACAATATTAGGATTTACATTTGCATAATTTTCTGGTTGATTAGCAGCTTGTGTAGTTGTGTATAAGCTTTGAGAAAGTTCATCATAAAGTTCATACCAAGTATTTGATTCATAAGCTAAACCAAGTCTAAAGGATTCGGTAACTTTAGCAATTGCTCCAAGCTGAAAAGAAAATCCATTACCGTAAGTATATAATTCATTATTAAATTCTAAGTCTGATATAGTTGCGGTTGCTTGTAATGGATTATCATTTCTTTCATAGAAACTACTTGATCTTCTATAATCGGTAACGTGAACATTTAAATTTGCTCCAAAATATATTCTGTCTTTGTAAGATGTTGCTATATTAAAGCTTAGTTTGCTATTATATCCTTTTTCGTAAATTCTATTTTCTTGATAGTAATTACCACCCGTTGGAACATTAGAAGTGTATTGTGTGTTTTTATCATTCTCTGCTAAAGGATTTATTACGAATCCATAATAACCAAAACGAGCTTGCTGTTGATTATAAAGTTGGTCTTCATAGGGTATGTTTTTTATATTACCCAATTCTATTCCATTAGCATAAGATAAGAAGTACTTATCTATAGAGTTTGTTGGATTTGTTCCTACAGAAAAAAGATTGTTATTGAAATTATTAGTATTTTCGTAAGTTGCTCCAATTGCTATTTTTTTCCAGTTATTATTTGGGTTTCTGTCATGAAAAACAAAAACACCACCCGCCTGATTTAAGATAAATGAATTGTCTTTATCACTAGATGGAGTTTCAAAATAATTAGAATTATTTTTAATGTTTTGATTGCTTAAAGTTATTCCAACTTGATTGTTTGAAAAAATAGCAGAACCAGCCGGGTTTACCGACATTGAAGATAAATCTCCACCAACAGCTCCAAAAGCTCCACTCATAGCTCTAAATCTGGCAGTTCCGGTTAAATTATCTTGCGCATAGCGCATTGCATCTGAAACTTCTTGAGAATGTGAGACGCTAAAAGTTAGTCCTGATATAAGTAGGAAGAATATTTTTTTCATTGGGTTTAAGTTTTAGATGATTGTTTTGATGTTGAAATAAAAGAAAAATTATCTTCTTCCTCCTCCGCCACCGCCAGATCTCATGCTTCCGCCACCGCCACCGCCGCCAGAAGATCTCATACTTCCGCCACCACCGCCATTATAAGAACGAGATGGACTTGGTGATGAATAACTTCTTGATGAGTTGTTATTGCCACCGTTGTTATAGCTTCTTGTTGTAGTCGAGTTGCCAGATGATCTTCTGTTAGAATAATCATAACTGTTATTGTTGTAGTTTTGAGATTGTGCTGAGCTTCTTCTGTTTGTAAAAGTTGGACTTGAACTATTATAGCTTCTTCCATTTACAGAAGAACTTCTTCTGTAGTCAGAATAGCTATTTTGTCTGTTTGTGAAACTATTTCTATTTGTAGTATAGTTACTTCTGTTACTGTAGTTTCTGTTAGTATAACCTCTATTGGTGTAATAATTTCTGTTGGATGCGTAATTTCTTCCGCCATAATAAGCGGCAGAACCTCTTCTTCCGTAGCTGTAAGAGTAGTTGTTGTAGCCGTATCCGTAACCAGGTCCCCAGTATCCAGGGTAACCCCATCCGTAACCACCGCCCCAATATCCTGGATATCCCCAAGCGTAACCAGGGTATCCCCAATATCCACCGTAACCATAACCCCATCCATAATAAGGATATCCAAAACCAAATCCGATTGACCAGCTTGGATCAGAATAAACATTAACAGCTACATCTGAGTTACCGCTTCCCCAAGCAGGATAAGCGTTAGTAGTAGCAACTTGTGTACTGTCATTTTCAGCATAATTGCCATAAGAATCTACGTCTGTAAAAATTTCAGTAGGCTGATTGTCGTCCTGTAATGATTTAAAGTAGTCCTTATATTGATTGTTGGTGTTTGTGGTATTAGTTTGCGCATAAGTGTTTGGTCTGTTGCCATAAACTCCATCATTGTCATGATAGGAAGCATTTTGGTAAGAACCACACGATGCTGCTAGAAAACTCAGTAATCCAATTAAGTAGAAATGAGCTGAATTTTGGCGAAGAGAAATATAAGTTTTCATATCTGTGGTGTTTTTTATTGTTGCACATTACAAAAATAGTTAGTTTTGTGAAACTTTTAAGTTAAAATTATTAAAACAAAATTTGTGCCAAACTATTCAATATGAGTAAGAACCTTACTACGAGATCAGAAGATTATTCTAAATGGTATAACGAACTGGTTGTTAAAGCAGATCTAGCCGAAAATTCAGGGGTTAGAGGGTGTATGGTTATTAAACCATACGGATATGCTATTTGGGAAAAAATGCAGGCAGAGCTTGACAGAATGTTTAAAGAGACAGGACATCAAAATGCCTATTTCCCTTTATTTGTTCCTAAAAGCATGTTTGAAGCTGAGGAAAAAAATGCAGAAGGATTTGCAAAAGAATGTGCAATTGTAACACATTACAGATTAAAAAATGATCCGGATAAACCCGGAAAATTGATGGTTGATCCCAATGCTAAATTAGAAGAGGAATTAATTGTTCGTCCGACAAGTGAAGCTATTATCTGGTCTACATATAAAGGATGGGTACAATCGTATAGAGATTTACCTTTATTAATTAATCAATGGGCTAATGTAGTTCGTTGGGAAATGCGTACGCGTTTGTTTTTAAGAACTGCAGAGTTTTTATGGCAGGAAGGGCATACGGCTCATGCTACAAAAGCAGAAGCTGTAGAGGAATCTGAAAAAATGATGAACGTTTATGCTGATTTTGTAGAGAACTTCATGGCAATTCCGGTTGTTAAGGGAATCAAAACAGAAACAGAACGTTTTGCAGGAGCTGATGAAACGTATTGTATTGAAGCTTTAATGCAAGACGGAAAAGCATTGCAGGCAGGAACTTCTCACTTTTTAGGACAAAACTTTGCAAAAGCTTTTGATGTAAAGTTTGCTAATGCCGAAGGGAAACAAGAACATGTGTGGGGAACCTCTTGGGGAGTTTCTACTCGTTTAATGGGAGCTTTGGTAATGACGCATTCTGATGATCAGGGATTGGTATTGCCTCCAAATTTAGCGCCAATACAAGTTGTAATTGTTCCTATTCATAAAACAGATGAGCAATTAGAGCAAATTACTGCTGCTGTAAATGAATTGACAGCTAAACTAAGAAAGTTGAAGATTTCAGTTAAGTATGATGACAGAACGACGCAAAAACCAGGATTCAAGTTTGCTGAGTGGGAGTTAAAAGGTGTGCCTGTTAGAATTGCTGTTGGTCCAAAAGATTTAGAAAACGGAACTTTTGAAGTTGCAAGAAGAGATACTTTGACAAAAGAAGTTGTTTCTAATGACGGAATCGTTACTTATATAAATGACTTGTTAGAGCAGATTCAAAATGATTTATTTAATAAAGCATTAGAATATCGCAATACCCATATTACTGAAGTGAATAGTTTTGAGGAGTTTAAAGAAGTTTTAGACGGAAAAGCAGGTTTTGTATCAGCACATTGGGATGGTACGGCAGCTACTGAAGAAAAAATAAAAGACTTGACAAAAGCAACCATTCGTTGTATTCCTTTGGATGCTGTAGAAGAGGCGGGAACCTGTGTGTTTACCGGTAATCCTTCTACTAAGAGAGTGTTGTTTGCGAAGGCATATTAAAAATTTTTAATTTTTTTTGCATCAGGTATTGTACATCTTAAAAATAGTTGTATTTTTGCATCCGCATTAGAGAAGCAGGCCCGTTCGTCTATCGGTTAGGACGCATGGTTTTCATCCATGTAAGAGCGGTTCGATTCCGCTACGGGCTACTACTTTTTATTGCAGATTAAAGTCATTGAACTTAAAAAATGGCCCGTTCGTCTATCGGTTAGGACGCATGGTTTTCATCCATGTAAGAGCGGTTCGATTCCGCTACGGGCTACAATTTCAATTTTATTTAAATTGAAGAAAACTTAGAAGAATTTGGTCTGTTCGTCTAGGGGTTAGGACTCCAGGCTTTCGTCCTGGTAACAGGGGTTCGATTCCCTTACAGACTACAAAATTAGTTGTAAATAAGTTTTATAAAATAAAGGCTGGTGTCTCGGTTTTTGTTTTATTAGTTAAAACCAAAGTGATTGTTTTTCAATTGTGGGAGGTTTTTCTTTTTTAACTAGTATCTATAACAATTATTACATCTAAAATTAAGAAAAAATGGCAAATCATAAGTCAGCATTAAAAAGAATCAGAAGTAACGAAAAAAGAAGAGTTCTTAACAGATACCAACATAAAACTACTCGTAATGCTATTAAAGCATTAAGAATAGCTACTGACAAATCTGATGCTACTGCAAAATTATCAACTGTAATCTCTATGATTGATAAATTAGCTAAAAAGAACATCATTCATGATAATAAAGCTTCTAACTTGAAGTCTAAATTAACTAAGCATGTTGCTAAATTGTAATTAACTTACAATTTCCTAAAATATAAAAAGTCCTCTTTTAGAGGACTTTTTTTGTTTGAACAAAATAGAAAAGGGAAGTCCAAAAAAAATCCAAATTCCAATTAACCCGTTAAATTATCGAGTGTATTGGAATTTGGATTTTTATTTGGAATCTAACTTTATTTTTTACTGCTATATTGCGTTAGGGATGGGAGCGATATCCTTTTGCGAAACCATAGAAGTTCTGGATTTTTATATATTTTATGAAGCAAAAGATTTAGCGGACAGCCCGACCCGGAGGGAAACGCTATTATTATTTTATAGCTAGATCTGTATTTGATTTTTTATAAAAGCTCGATCTTCTTTTTTAGATATTCCAACATCGGCTTTGTGATTGGTTTTGAAAGGAAATCTATAATTATTGGGTATTTTTTTGCTTTAGCAAGATCATCCGGATCAATTGTAGATGATAATACGATAACTTTTGCGGTATTAAATTCTGTGTAATCTTTAGAAGTAAAGTGGTCTAAAAACTCCCAGCCGCCCATAATTGGCATGTTTAAGTCTAAAAAAATCAGCTCTGGTTTGCTTGTTTTGTTTTTGTTGTATTTTAAGGTATTAAAATGGTGTAATGCCTCTTCGCCATTTTGAGCTGTGATAATTTCTTTAGAAAATGATGATTTTGAAATTACTTTTTTGCACAACATTAATGAAATCGGATCATCATCAATGCATAAAATTTGCTCGAGCATATAAATTTAATTTTTAAATGTTATTGTAAAAGTGGTTCCTTTGTTTACTTCACTTTCTATACTTATAGTTCCTCCCATGGTTTCAACCTGCGATTTTACAAGGTATAATCCCAGTCCTTTACTGTCGGGATAATTATGAAATCTTTGGTATAATCCAAAAACTTTGTCACCATTTCTTTCTAAA
Source organism: Flavobacterium sp. LC2016-13 (assembly GCF_009707955.1). Taxonomy (GTDB): domain Bacteria; phylum Bacteroidota; class Bacteroidia; order Flavobacteriales; family Flavobacteriaceae; genus Flavobacterium. The sequence goes on from NZ_WMDQ01000009.1 coordinate 191,451, forward strand.
TCAATTCCGATTCCATTGTCTTTAAAAGTTAAAATAGCTTTGTGATCTATTTGTTCTGCAGTGATAGAAATTTTTAATTTTCTATTCTCTGATTTGTATTTTATGGAATTGGTGAGCAAATTAAGTAAAATACTTTCTATATAGGCTTTATTTGTAATTAATATTGGTACTCTGTCAAATTTTAACTTAATGATTGGTTTGTGTAATTCTATTTGAAAAGATAATTGACTAAAGACATTTTCGAAAACTTCTTTTAATGATACTTCTTCTTTTTGCATCGAAGGGTTGTCTTTAATGATAATAACCTTTACCAGATCATTGATGGTTTCGTTTAATAAATGAGTTGATTTACTAAACCCAGCCAGAATTTCTTCGAGTTCAGGATCTTCAATTGGAATGTCTTCGGTAAGATTTAAAAGTCCAATTAAATTAGATAATGGCGCTCTCAGGTTGTGTGACGTTATGTATGAAAACTGCTTTAAATCTTTATTGTTTTGTGTCAGTTCGCGAATAAGATGTTCTTTTTCTGTTTCAAGTTTTTTCTCATCGGTAATATCTCTTTGAATGGAGATCCAATGCGAAATAACTCCTTCATTATTAAAAATCGGAATCATCGAAAACCGAACCCAATATTCTTCTTTTTGCTTTGTATAACTTATGGTTTCAATTAGGCATTCTTCTTCATTTTTAATGGCTCTTAAAAGTTTTTTTAATTCATCTGAATCTGAATTTGGGCCTTTGTTGAAAATGTTTGTTGATTTTCCGATAATTTCATTTGGAAGATACCCGGACATTAACGAGAATGCGGGATTTACATATACTATTTTTGGAATTCTTCCACTGGTTGAGTTTGCTTCTGTAATTAATATAGAATCTTTAGATTGAGTAATTACAGTTTCTAAAAGTTTTAATCGCTGTTCTTCTTCTTTTTGTTTGGTAATATCCTGAATGGCTCCAATCATTCTGATGGCTCTTCCGTTATCGTCTTTTAGTAAAAAACCTCGGTCTAACACATATTTGTAGGTTCCGTCTGCGCATCTAAAACGATACTGATCTTGCCATTTTTCGGTTTTTTGTTCAATAAAAGAATACAATTTAATAGACATTCTAATGCTGTCTTCGGGATGAATTTTGTCAAACCACCATTTAGAGGTTTTTCCAACTTCTTCTTGTTTGTATCCAAAAACAATTTCAATTCCTTTATTCCAATTAATGCTGTCTTCCTGAATTTTCCAGTCCCAAATGGTATCGCTTGTTGCTTTTGCTACGATATCATATTTTTCATTTGATTCTTTGATTTCTTCATTTGTACTTTTTAATTTCTCGAAAACAGAAATATTTTTGTTTTCATTTTTCGAAAGTATGTATTTGAAAATAAGACCAGTAATTAAGATGAAAAGTATGTCTTTTAAAATGAAAAAATAGAAATATTCTTTTGAAGAGATAAAAGCAGTTAGTAATTTATGACAGATAATCGCCATAAATAACGAAATAATAATATAAACCAGAGTAATTTGGAGAGTTTTACTTTTCATTACTCAAATATAATTAAATTAACCAGAATTAAGCAAAAATAAGGCTCCATTTTGACCCTAAAATTTACATTGAATGTGTAACTAATTACTTGGATATACGCAAACTATCAAAGAAACGTTTTTTATATCAAAATAAAGTGTACCTTTGCACCCATTAAAAATCACAGATGGAATCTATTAGAAATATTGCAATTATTGCCCACGTCGATCACGGTAAAACCACTTTGGTTGATAAAATTATGTATCACTGTCAATTATTTCGTGACAACGAAAATACAGGTGATTTAATTCTTGATAATAATGATTTAGAGCGTGAAAGAGGTATTACTATTACTTCTAAAAACGTATCAGTTCAATATAAAGGAACAAAAATCAATATTATCGATACTCCTGGCCACGCGGATTTTGGAGGTGAAGTAGAACGTGTATTGAACATGGCCGATGGTGTATGTTTGCTAGTGGATGCTTTTGAAGGTCCAATGCCACAAACTCGTTTTGTATTACAAAAAGCTATCGACTTAGGTCTTAAGCCATGTGTAGTTATCAATAAAGTTGATAAAGAAAACTGTACTCCTGAAGAAGTTCATGAAAAAGTTTTTGACTTAATGTTTGAATTAGGTGCTGAAGAATGGCAGTTGGATTTTCCAACAGTTTATGGTTCTGCTAAAAATAACTGGATGTCTGATCATTGGGAAAACGTAACTGATAATGTTGAAGCATTATTGGATATGGTTGTTGAAAATGTACCAGCTCCTAAGGTTTCTGAAGGAACACCACAAATGTTAATTACATCTTTAGATTTCTCAGCTTTTACAGGTCGTATTGCTATTGGTCGTTTAGAAAGAGGAGTTCTTAAAGAAGGTATGCCAATCTCATTAGTAAAAAGAGACGGTACTGTATCTAAATCTCGTATCAAAGAACTTCATACTTTTGAAGGACTTGGACGTAAAAAAGTACAAGAAGTTATTGCTGGAGATATTTGTGCTATAGTTGGTGTAGAAGGGTTTGAAATTGGAGACACTATTGCAGATCACGAAAACCCTGAAGGTTTAGCTTCTATTGCTATTGATGAGCCTACAATGAGTATGTTGTTTACAATCAATGACTCACCTTTCTTTGGTAAAGAAGGTAAATTTGTAACTTCTCGTCATATTAGAGAAAGATTGACAAAAGAATTAGAGAAAAACTTAGCTATGAAGTTAGGTGAAACTGATTCTGCAGATAAATTCATGGTTTTTGGCCGTGGAGTACTTCACTTGTCTGTTCTTATTGAAACAATGAGAAGAGAAGGTTATGAGTTGCAAATTGGTCAGCCACAAGTTATCATCAAAGAAATTGATGGTAAAAAATGTGAGCCAATTGAGGAACTAACAATTGATTTACCAGAAAATCTTTCAGGTAGAGCAGTAGAGTTTGTTACTATGCGTAAAGGTGAAATGTTAAGCATGGAAACTAAAGGAGAGCGTATGATTGTAAAATTTAATATTCCATCACGTGGAATTATTGGATTACGTAACCAATTGCTTACTGCAACAGCTGGTGAGGCTATTATGGCACACCGTTTTATTGGATATGAGCCTTACAAAGGAGAAATTGCAGGACGTAACAAAGGTTCGTTGATTTCTATGGAAAAAGGAAAAGCTATTCCTTATTCTATTGACAAATTGCAAGATCGTGGTAAGTTTTTTGTTGAACCAAATACTGAAATCTATGAAGGTCAGGTAATTGGAGAAAACTCTCGTGCTGATGATATGTGTGTAAACGTAACTAAAGAGAAAAAACAATCTAACGTTCGTTCTTCTGGAAATGATGAAAAAGCTAGAATTATCCCTCCAATCATTTTCTCATTAGAGGAAGCTTTAGAGTACATTCAAAAAGATGAATATGTAGAGGTAACTCCAAAATCTATTCGTTTGAGAAAAATCTATTTGACAGAAACTGATAGAAAAAGATTTAAAATCTAATACGTTTTAAATTTTAATATAAAAAACCCAAATTCCAATCGGAGTTTGGGTTTTTATTTTATATGAAAGTTTTAGATTTCAGATTTCAATTTAGTACAGGAATTTTCTTCTCTATTCTTTACTCTCTATTCTCTATTCTTTACTCTCTATTCTTTACTCTCTATTCTTTACTCTCTATTCTTTACTCTCTATTCTTTACTCTCTATTCTTTGTTTCTCTATTCTTTGTTTCTCTATTCTTTATCTTTTCAGACTAAAATGACCTTTAACATTTTTACCATCAACAAAAATTAAATTAAACCAATAATCATCAGAAGGTAAATTTTGCCCGTTAAATATTCCATTCCAACCGGAACTGTTTTGATTCATTTGTTTTAAAAGTTTACCATAACGATCAAAAATAGTTATAGTATAATCCGGAAGTAAGTTAGAGTCTTTAATAATCCATACATCATTATATCCATCTCCATTTGGAGTAAAAAATCTCGGATAATCCAGAACATAAACTATAAATGAGTTTGATAATCCACAACGATTTTTATCCCTGGCAATTGCGTTATAAGTTCCCGGAGCTACTCTTGTAAATAAAGGTTCGTTTTGAAATGTAGCACCATCCAATGAAAATTCATAATTTCCTGCACCAGTATATTCTAATAATACAGAATTATCATTTCCTGAAAAATCGTTTATAACAGCGTTTGTTATTGTCGCAGGTTCAGATAAAATGACTTTAAAAGTTTTGGTCTTTTCGCAACCGTTGGCATCTGTTACGGTTACTGAATAATCACCAGAAGTGTTAACAATTAAGGAATTAGATGTATTTGTGGGATCAGTATTCCATGAATAGCTGCTAAAACCTGAATCTACACTTAATGTTAGCTGATCATCTTTGCATAAAAACACTGACTCATTCTCAAAATTTGGTGGGTCAAAAGTATTTACAATAAGTTTAACCGGCACTACATCATAACAACTGGGACCATTAACAACTCTTGCATAAATAGTTTGATTAAAGGCTGTTGTATTATTGAAAATATTTGGGAGTGGATTCGTTTCTGTTAAAGCATTATTGGCTGTTAAATAATAAATAGCTGTCAGACCATTTGGAAGTCCTGCAGTGATTTTTGGAGTCACTTCGGTATCCAGATTAAAATGATAAAATCCATCCTGAATATCGTCTCGGTCACAAGTACTTATAGGGTTTGGATCAGCGATTGGTGTATTGGCAATTTGTAAAGTTACTTCGGCTGTTTTAAAGCAGCCAAACGTGTTTTCAAGACGTGCATATACAATCTGAGGATTACTTTTGTTTATATAATTTCCAGGTGTTGCAATTCGGTTTGTTTTGTTTTGTGCGTTGGCTAATGTTTCATAATATCCTTGATTAGAAATATTTGCAGCATTATTTTTCACGATATTGTTGACCTTATTCAAATCAAAAATTGAAATTCCGTCTGTATTATCATCACATTGCAAAAGTGAAGTATTTGTAGAAAGAATTTCCGGAGCATAATCAATTTTTATTTCTCCTGATAATATGCAAGTTGTTCCAATAACAGTGGCTTCAACTTTGTAATTTCCGGCCTGTGTCACTTCAAAAGTAGAATTTGTACCCAGAATAGTAGTAGGATCGCTTTTTTTATACCATTTAAATGTATAACCGGCAGGGGCTAGTTTGCTGTCCAGCGGAATTTTTTCTCCAAAACAAGCAGGATTATTACTTGCAATTGTTCGATCTTCTCCCAAAGCAATTTTTGAAGCAAAACTTCCGGCTTCCAGAAAGATTGCTGAATTTTGGTACCTAACGTCAGCATCGCCGATGACCAATTTTACATGATATTTTTTTCCTGCAGTTACCGTACTTTGAGCAGTCATAACAACCGTTTGTCCGGCATAATTTACCGGACTCGTATTTGTATTTAGTCCATTAAAATAAGTTTCGTTTGAAGCAGCACAACCTGGATACGTAATACCTCCGGGTTTTGTTCCGGGTTCGATCTTTGGACGAATATTTACAGACGAAACAGGTGTATTTGTATTCGCTATTACCGCTAAATTTTTATAAGGATCAGCAGTTCCGACTTCTTTAATTAAAAAAGCAAATCCATCAGAATATTGACACGGATAATCATATTGATATTCATTTGAAGCAAAAATATAATTGAAGCTCAAAGAATTTGTATAAGCAACAAAATCAAATTCTAAAACAGTTGTATTTAGAGAAGTAATACCTAATATCTGATCAAGATCGCTGTCACGACCCCATTGCGGGCTATCACTGGCGCCTTCATTTACATCACTAACAAATGGGCCAACTGCACTTTGAGCTGTTGATGTTACTAATACTACTCCTTCACTAAAAGGAAAACTGCTGGCATTGCTATTAAAATAAGCAAAACTCTGTTTTCCCGGTCTAAAATTGTCTCCTTTTCCTGTTGAATTTGAAGTTGCAGCACAAGCGCTATTTACTAAAACATCTTCAACCAGTTGCTGCGGTGTTTTTTGATCATCAATACTTATAAATTGCGCATTTACCTTTGCAGGCAGGCAACAAATAAACAATAAGAAAATAAAACTTTTAAAATAATTCATAGTAAAACAAATATACTACAAATCTCGTTTTTTTAATAATTTGTAAGAAAAATAAACAAATAAAAATGTCCAGACTAAAACAATAAAAATTGAAAGATAATGTACATCATAATCTTTGACGTTTTCAACACCCATTTGATTTCCAATACTTTTTATTATTGATAATCTTGTAAAAGGTTCAATAATTAAATTTGACATTGCTTCTAATGGAAGAAATTGCATAACATAATCGCCTGTATTACTGTTTGGGAAAATCTTAAAAACTAAAAGGCCTTTTATAATTCCTTCAAGAATACTCCAAACTAATAGAAAACCTAAAGCAAAAGCAGAACGTTTTACAAAAATCCCTAAAAATAAACAAAATGAAAAGAAGCCGGTTAGCTTTACAAAAAAGGCCAATAGATAATCTAAATCCATGAAAATGACATCGAATTCAGTATAAGATGAAAAGCTAAATCCGAGAAGTAAACTCATTACAAAAACGAAAATAGTTGAGCATAATGCGAAAAGCACAACGGTTAAGAATTTTGATAGAATAAATTCTTTTTTACTTAATCCGTCGATTAAATTTTGTTTTAAAGTTCCATAACTATATTCGTTTGCCATCATAGATACAATAACAATAGCCAGGAAAAATTTAAGCCACGCAGCAATATAAGTATTGAAATGCCAGATATAAGGAAAATTGAAAATTCCCATTTCTGCCGCATGAAATTTAAATGGCCCTATATCAAATTTTATAGAAGCAATTAAAGCAATGAAAGAAAGTAAAATAAAATAAGTTAAAGTAAGGACACGACTTGCCTTGTTTTTCCAGATTTTTTGTAATTCTATAGATATAAGTCTGTTCATGATTAGTTGGTTTTGGTAGTGGCGTTTTTGGTTAATTCTAAAAATTGTGCTTCTAAACTATTTTTGCGTTTTACCAAATGGCTCAAAACAATGTTTTTAGAAAACAAAAATGAGTTTAATTCTGAAGCTGATAAATCTGATTTTAAATAAACCAAAATTTTACCGTCTTCCTCAATAATTCGATCGACGCTTTGATGCTCTTTTAAAACTGATTTTAAAACCAAATTATCACTCGCCATAACTTCAAAAAATCCTTCATTGGCTGACATTTCATCAACTGAACCTGAATATAAAATTTCGCCTTTTCTTAAAACGATAACATGCGAACATACTTTTTCGACTTCATCTAATAAATGGGAAGCCAATAAAATTGTCGTTCCCTGCGAAGCAATTTTTTTAATAATATCCCTAATTTGGTGAATTCCCTGCGGATCTAAACCATTTGTTGGTTCATCTAAAATAAGAATTTCAGGATCGTTTAAAAGTGCCGAAGCAATTGCCAAACGCTGTTTCATTCCCAACGAAAAAGTACTGAATTTGCTGTCTTTCCTTTCAGTTAAACCTACTAAGTCAAGCTTTTCGTTTATTTTAGAATAATTGATGCTTTTTATTTTACAGACTAATTTTAAATTTTCTTCCGCCGTCATATACGGGTAAAAATTCGGTCTTTCTATAATCGCGCCTACTTTTTTCAAAGCTTCGTGCGTTTGAATTTGTCCGTTAAACCAGCGATATTCGCCAGACGTTAGGTTTACAACATTAAGTACAATTCCTAAAGTGGTCGATTTTCCGCTTCCGTTCGGACCCAGGATTCCGTACACACGGCCTTTTTGTATTTCAAAAGATACATTTTTTAAGGCCTGAATGCGCCCGTATTTTTTGCTAAGATTTTCAATGGTAAGAATGGTTTCCAAATTTATTTCGGTTTTAGTTTTAAGTATGACGATTCAACTTCTATATTGTTACGCTAAATTTTATTTAATGTAAATTTGTAATAAAGATATTCAAAATGAGTGAACCTTTAATGGTTTTAAAAAAACCATCATATCCTTTAACGCAATCACTTTTAAGTTATTTAGAGCGATACGAACGAATTTCGAAAGTATCAGTGTTCTACGATGACTTATTGCGCTTTTCAGGTTCTGTAAATGTTTACGATAAACATGAAACCGATACTTTGTGGATTCGGGTTTATTACAGCGAATTCGAAAGAAATGAAATCGATCTGAATCTGAAGAAAATCTATTCGCTTTTGCATTCTGATGGAAATAGCGAAATCATTCAGTTTTTAAATATTGATGCCATAGATTATTGTACGTTTGGAAATTCAAAACCTTTCCGGATAAAAGTCCGAAACATTCTCAATGATAACTACGTTCATTTTTATATTAAAAAAGCCGATGCTTCAAGAATTTACGGTTTAGAATTAGAAGATATTCTATCGCCGGATAAAATCAACTTTTTAGTTTATAAAGACACTCTGATCGAAGAACATATTATTGGTATTCCCGGTGATGTTTTTATGGATACTTTATTGGATAATTGTACCGAAATGGAAAAATCGCAAATTGCAAAAGAGTTTGTGAAGTTTAACGAGCGCTGTATGATTCGACTTTTAGGCGATATGCGGGCTTATAATTATGTAATTGTACCAATTCACGATTTTGATCAGGTTGTTTATAAAATTCGCCCTATTGATTTTGATCAGCAATGTTATGAAGGCAATTTTAAAGTCTATCGTCCGCAGTTTTTCAAAGAAAATTATCCAATGATAAAACTCATTAAAGATAAACTGGAAGAACGTTCTATAATTCAATATAAAGATGAAGAAAGAGCCATTTTGGCCAAACGTATTCATTCGGCAGAAAACAGGATTAAAAAGTTACTGAATATTATGTGTCACGATACGATTTCGACAGATGAACATCTGAATCAACTAAAAATGGAATTGTACCGTTATACAAATGATATGAAATTTAAAAATGCGAGATCGATGGGACACATTATGTTTGCGGCATTCGAATTTATCACCCGTAACTTTAAAAATACAAACTTAATATAATATGTGATTTTGTCATCCTCAGAAACGAAGGATGACAATATTGCATATAAACAAAAAATATAATTTTATGAAAAAGTCTTTATTAATAGCAGCTTCTCTGGTATTACTAGCTTGTCAGCAACAATCAAATGATGATTTAAAGGAACTTTATTCGCTTCCTAAAAAATTAAAAGAAGTTTCAGGAATTGCTTATTTTCCAGAAACTAATCTGATTTATACAATAGAAGACAGTGGTAATAAAAATGCCATTTATGCGATTAATTCAGACGGAAAATTAGCTAAAACAATTACAATTGGCAATGCCACAAATGTCGATTGGGAAGATATTACCAAAGATAAAAAAGGAAATATTTATATTGGAGATTTTGGAAATAATGACAACGAACGCAAAGATCTTTGTATTTATAAAGTTGCCAAAAATCAATTAAATAAAGATTTGGCTTCCGCCGAGTATAAAATTTCATTTTCATATCCGGAACAAACCGAATTTCCTCCAAAGAAAAAAGAAATGTTTTATGACGTTGAAGGTTTTTTTGAACACAATGGATATTTCTATCTTTTTACAAAAAACCGAAGCAAAAATTTTGACGGAACTGCTTTTATCTATAAAATACTAAATGCACCGGGAACTCAAAAAGCAACCAAAATAGGAGAATTTAAAACCTGCGATAATTACAATCATTGTGTTTTAACCAGTGCCACAATTAGTCCAGACGGAAAAAAAGTAGTGTTGTTAAGTCACGATAAAATAGTTTTATTTAAAGGTTTCAAAGGAGATTTATTCCATAAAGGAACTCAAACGCAAATAATGCTAAACAACTTCACTCAAAAAGAAGCCATCGTTTTTAAAGACAACAATACATTATTAATTGCCGACGAAAAAACCAATAAAATAGGAGGTAAGATGTATGAGTTTAGATTAAAGTAGTTTTTAGGTTCAAAGGTTCAAAGGCTCAGAGTAACAAAGTTTTTTAAAGACCTTTGAACCTTTGTTACTCTGAGCCTTTGAACCTTACTAGAAACTATATGCCGCTCCAAAAATAACTCTTCCTACTTCGTCAGGAGATTTAAAATAAGAAATCCTTGCGGTTAAAATATTGACAGCATTCAGCCAAAGTCCGCCACCGTAATCCTGATGCCATTTTTTAGAATCTTCACCATCAAGCCAAATTCTTCCGTAATCAAAACCGCCTAATATTCCGTAAGTAAACGGAGCGATTGTACGGCGAATTTTTCCAAGACTTAATCTTAAATCAGAGCTTTGAGAAAAATAAGAACTTCCTAAAAAGCGTTCGTTTCTATACCCGCGCAAATCAGTGTCACCACCTAAAGTTGCACCCTGATAAAACTCGTAGTTATTATTTAAAATAGCTTTTCCTTTAAAGTAAGTTGCTAAAACCAGTTTTCCGTTGTGATCAATTTTATGCGTAAAACCTAAAATACTTTCCAGCGTAGGAAAATTTTTCTTGGTATCATCCAGATTTGTTGTCCAGGTTGCAGCAAGCATAAAAGCCATTCCCAAAGTTGGTTTTGCAGCAAAATCAGCATTTTTAAAGAGATATTTCACTTTTAAACCTCCGTAATTTTGACTGTCAAAAACATTCGGATTAACAATATTTGGTAAATTAATGAATCTGTTTTCTGTTTCTTCAACCGTCATTCTCTGAAAAATAGGCTGCACGCTAAATTCACTTCCATAACGTCCAACGTGTCTTACAGCGCCCGAAACATTAAATTTCCGAATTCGAACACGATTATAATCCATATCCAAATCATCGTCATTATTTACAGTTTCATTTCCGTATCCAAAATAATTCATTGCAAAATTTGGAGTCGTATAAAGCGATTCAACATCAATAACCCATTTACCCAATAATCCGGGGAAATGCGCAACATAATTAAATTCTAAACCGCCCGTTGCAAAATAATAGAAAGCATTAATAACATGTCTTTGCGTATAAGGATTTTGCTTGAAATTATTAACAGTATAATTTAGATTAATACCAACTTTTACGCCATCATCCGGATTGAAACCAATGTTTGGAAGACCAGAAACGACATTGTATTTTGGTTTTTCATAATTGTATAAATTGACATCGTAATCGTCTGTAAGTTGAGTTTGTGTTTTAGAATCAAGATTATAAGTATTGTTTTTAGATTTAAAATCATAAACAATCACTTTTCTTCCGTTTTCAATATTATAGGTATCATTGTTCTGACCACCAATTAAACGAATTTTTATTCTCGATTTTTCTTTTCCTGTAACTTCAAAAACATCCGCATCATCTAATCCGTATATCCAGAGATTTTTCGTTTTATCATCCGTTACGGTTTTAGTATAAACTAATTCGTCGCCTTCTTTCTTTATTCTATAAACCTGAATTTCAATACTTTTTTTAGCGTTATGATTCAAAACAAACTTATCTTTTTTGTCCGTTCCCGCAATCATAACAGTTTTGCTTAAAACATCAGAATACTCAGCAGCATATTTTTGAAGCTCTTTTTTTCTGTTTTTAAGTTTACGCTGAATATCTGCAACCGTTTCATCCTGAACTTCTTTAGGCATGTTTTTAAAAGCGTTGTCAATATCATTATCTGATAAGTTTTCCTGAATAAATTTAGCCTGTTCAATCCAGTCTTTTTCAGTTGAAGTTCTTAAAAAAGCCAAATCCATTGGATAAGGTTCTCTGCTCAGCCATTTTACATTATCAATTTTATTTTTGAAAGTTCGCATGTGGCGAAGTGCCGGAATATTCATTAAGAGTGAAAGCAAAGCTCCGTCGTATTTAGCAAAAGCCTGATCGCGGTCGCGCGGAATAGGTTTATAAATTACTTTATCACCTATTTTATATTCTCCCCAACGCCATTGATCGCTGTGTCTGTCCCAATCGCCAATAAGCATATCAAACAAACGGGCTTTTATATATTCTTTTTCATCAACCGAATATTTTTCATCTTTATGAAGATTGTCCATCATATCTTCGGTACTGATAATATCGCTTGGTTTACCAAAGTTTTTAGCGTCGATATGATTGTCTGCCGGTCTTTCTTCAACCATATACAATTCATCTCCAAAATTGGAATTAAACTCTTTTAATGCATTTTGTTTCGGAATATAATACAAAACCGGATTGGTATGCGAAATACCTAAATGATCTGCCATATCGCCAATTACAAATGGTGCATACGGATGAGAAGTGGTGTAAAAATCTAATAAGAAATTTTCGGTATAAGTATCTTCAAAATCATTTACAACGTATTGATCTTTAAATGCAACCGACTGTAAAAATACTGCGGCACTTTTTTTCATGGCGCGCATTACGTATTCTCTTCCTTTAGAATCAGACATTCTTAAAGAAACAGATTGATGTCCTCCGCCTTCGCGAATAGGTTTTAAACCGCCCATTAAAGTGTCTAAAGTTGCTGTTTTTGCCGAAATTGGTAAGCTGTAATATTTTCTGTAATGATTTCCGAATAAGAACTTATGAACGATACTTTTACTCGTCATTTTTTTAGAATAAATAGAAGTTGTAACTGTTGCAGGAAATTTATTTTCTACAGCCGCAGCCCAATTTATTTCTTTTGCTTTTATAATTTCATGCTCGAAAAGCAATTTTTCCTTATTATTTTCATTTCCAAAAAAAGTCACTTTTGCATCGCCGCTTTTAAATAAAGTAAGCGTTGCATAACCATTTCCGCCGTATGAAAATTCAGTTGGATTTATAGCTCTTGCTGCTTCAGATTTAGAACCCGCGCCGCTAATAATTTGTTTAATATTTTCTTTATTAACGTATTGCAGATTATGATCGTGTCCTGAAACTACAATTACATTTTTCTGACCCTGCAAAAGTGTCTTTATCCTTTTTGCATAAATTGTATATTGTTTGTTTTGAATATCCTGCGGACTAACTCCGGATGTTTTTCGCAGTAAATTGATAAACGAACCAATTACAGGAAGTGGGATTTTCTTCTCTAACGGAAATAATTGTTTTTCTAAAGAAAATTGTCCGCCATGAGTTCCGTTGCTCATCAAAGGATGATGAATAGCAATAACAACTGTTTTTTCCTGATTTTTATTTAGAAGATTTTCTAATTCATCAAAAAAAGCTTCTCTTGTTTTTATATCACAATTGTCATTTATGGTTGGGTGATTATCCCAATCTTCCAAAAACCATTCACTGTCAATTGTTATTAAAGTAGCTGTGCTGTCAATTTTTATATCTTCAATAGGACATCCTTTTCTTGGTAAAAATGCTTTTTTGTCGTTAAGATATTTAGTAACGAATTCACCTTGAAGCTCAAGGCCTTTTATGCCGCTGTACCAATCATGATTTCCGGGAATAAATACTGTTTTTCCTTTAAATCCTTTCGTTAGTTTTAATTGATTCGTCAGTTTTGTTTCGGCTAAAGCCTTTTCATTTGCATCGTCATTACTGGGAAAACCTTTTGGATATATATTATCGCCTAAAAATAATAAAGTTGCTTTTTTATTCGATTTTTTTAGTTTTGTATGTAATAATTCAAGTGTTTGTTGAGCTTGCTCTTCATCAGCATTTCCGGCGTCTCCAACTAAATAAATAGTATGGGCAATTTTTATAGAGTCTGTTGCGTTATCCGTTTCGTTAGCACTCACGTTTTTGCCATACTGGGCTTTGTGCGTTGCGCACGAGCTGAGTAAAGACAGACTAAGAACTAAAGAATAATTTTTAATCTTAGTAATAAAATGGTTATCCAAAAACAATTTCATAATTTAGTGGTTTATAAAAATATTCTCCATGAATCTAATAGAACAATCTGAAGATTTCGTCAGTAATTTACTCAAAGATAAACTTTCTAATTTATATTCTTACCATAATTTTAACCATACTTTAACTGTTGTAAATGCAGTAAAAGTATTGTCTAAAAAAGAAGATGTAAATGCCGATGAAAAAGAAATACTTCTGGTGGCCGCTTGGTTTCACGACACAGGTTATATAGAAGGTTATGAAAAACACGAAGAAGAAAGCGTAAAAATCGCTGCGAAGTTTTTAAAAGAACATGGTCAATCTGAAGAATTTATAGGAAATGTCTCTAAATTGATTTTGGCAACCGTAAAGGAATATGTTCCTCAAACGCATTTGGAAAAAATTATTAAAGATGCAGATTTTGCTCATTTAGTTGGTCCTGAATATTTTACTACTTGTGAATTGTTGCGTCTTGAACTGAAAAACACATGGAATATTAGTTTTTCTAATACGGAATGGACGAAGGAAAACTTAAATTTTTTATTGAATAAACATCGTTTTTATACCAATTACGCATTAAAAAAATGGCAGCCTCTTAAAGAGAAAAACTTAATTCTCGTGCAAAAGAAAATCGACAGACAGGAAAAGAAAACGGCTAAAAAAATTGAAGCCGAAGATAAAAAGAAAGATAAAATTGAAAAACCGGATCGTGGTGTTGATACGTTATTTCGTGTTACTTTAGGAAATCATACACGCTTAAGCGGAATTGCTGATAGTAAAGCGAATATATTATTATCTGTAAATGCCATTATTATTTCGATTGCACTTTCATCCATTATTCCAAAATTAGACAGTCCAAAAAACGCACATTTGGTAATTCCTACATTTATTATGTTGATGTCTAGTGTAATTACAATTATTTTTGCAATTCTTTCTACACGTCCAAAAGTTACTTCAGGAGTTTTTACCAGAGAAGATATTGAGAATAAAAAGATTAATTTATTGTTTTTTGGAAATTTCTACAAAATGCCTTTAGAAGAATACGATTGGGCAATGAATGAAATGATGAAAGACAGGGATTATCTTTATTCGAACATGATTAAAGATTTATACTATCTGGGATTGGTTTTACAGCGAAAATATAATTTACTGCGAATTGCCTACAACTTTTTTATGGTTGGGATAATAATCACGGTTATTGCTTTTGTAATTGCTTTTAAATCGATTTAAAATTAAGGACATAATTTAGAACACTGATTTTACGGATTCGCTATCGCTAAGACGCGGATGAACATAGATTTTTTTTATTTATTCAGAAATCCGTTTCATCCGCGTTCAATAAAATAAAAAAAAGCTCAACTGTTAGTTGAGCTCATCTAATAAATCCTGATAAGTAATTTTTTTCGCTGTAGGATTTGCTGTATTGTTAATCACTTTTACACGAATGGCTCTTAAGCCGGAAACACCCTGAAGATCTTCAACTTCAAATTGTTCAATAGCTGGTTCAAGAATTTTCTTGTGCTGCAAGTATTTAATGTATTTTAAATATTCTGCTTCTTCGCTGTTTTGCGAATAAACAATAGTAATTTTTTCTTTTTCGGTAATGCGCTCGTTTGTTCCTTTAATGTTCGATTTGTCGATACGTTTTTTAACAACTTCATATCTCGCATTATAAGTTCCATCAACGTCAAAACGTTTTTCATCCATTCTAAAACGAATCGAAAGCGGCGAACTAAATACCAAAATCAGCGAAGTAACATCAAGTTCATAAGGCAAAGATTCCTTAAGCTGATGATGTTCTAACTCCATATCGCACAAAGTCTGCAATTGCCATAAACGTAAATTATGCAAATACATAATGTCAAACGGCATTGTTGGCGAAATAGATGCCCCAATGTATAAATTATGTTCAACACCATCCGTTTTAAAACGTTCGTAATAATGCGGATAAATTTGTTGCGCTTCAATTTGCTTTTTATCCAGAACAGAAGCCAGTCTTTTATTGATAATTGACATCGCATTATCGAATTTCTTTCTTTCCTGATAAAACATTCCTGTTTTTTCATCAAGCGTTTCAAAGTACAATTCCTCTAATTTTTCATCTTTAGCATTGCCTTTTGTGTTTTTCAATATCGGATGAATTTCTTCTTCGATATAACGCTGAATATGTTGTTCTGTATCTGCTTTTAATGGAAAATCTAGTTCTGTACGAAGCGATTCCAATTCAAATTTTCTTTGTTCCAAAAGAATCAGATTAGAATTTGGTTTCTGATTGTCGAAAATTTGCAAAAGAGCCGTAAGCTGATTTTTTAAATCGATTTTAACCGTTTCATTTCGATGTTCAGATGAACCTTTAATATCAATTTGTCCGTATAACGGAAATACGTTTTTAAACACAATTTCCTTAAAAATATAATCTTTTGTATGGTTTATATTTTGAAAGTAATTTTGAGATTCTTTTTTAAATTTCCAATAAACACTTGGGTGAATCGTAGTATATTCACGTTGAATAATGGCTTCAACCTGATGTTGCATATCCGTATTATAGCGATCAATTGTGTCGGTTAAATACGGTAAAACCAATTCTAGTTTTGTTGCATTTACGCTGTTTAAATCCCGAACATTTTCTGAAACTAATTCGACAACGCCTAATAAATGGCCGTCTTTTATGACAGGCGCAAAAACACAGCTTTGAATTCCTTGTTTTAATAAATGCTCACCAAGTTTTGGATTTGAAGATTCTTCGATGAATTTTTGAACATTAGAAATCACAAAAGGCTCTTTGTTGCCTAATAAATTTTCAAATGAACATCCAAAAAAAGCATTTTTACAATCGACTTCCTGAGCAGATGAAAGTAAAAAGCTTTGTAGCTGATTATCAAATTTTATTGGTCTGATGAATTTTTCTTCTTCAGGATTGTAAATGATAAAGCCAACTTTTAAACTCGGAATTTTGAAAATAGATTTAAAAATATTTTCAATAACATCTGTAGAAGCTACTGTTTTAGTATCGGGTTTTAATAAATTACTTTTTAAATTTGAGATAGCACTTTCTGTAGTCGCATCAAATAAAGAAACAATTCCGAAACCTTTTAAGATCCAGCTTCCTGGCGGAAATTTAGATTTCCATAAATCAAGATCATTATAATTATCAATTAACTTATCAATATCGTCCTGAGTAAGTTCAAGCGCTTGATCGGTTGGAGTAATTTCCATGAAATCGGCATTGTATAAAATGCGATAATGTTTTTCTACGCCATCTTCATCTGGAATATCATAAAAGAAAGGTTTATTAAAATCAATATTTTGATGATAATAACTGCTTAAAATCAGGCAGCAATTGTTTACATAGAATTGGTGATCATCAAAATCACGAATTTCCATATAAAACTCATCACCTGCATTGCGTAAAATTTTCTTGAAACGTTCTGTATAATTGAATGATAAATTCTGAAAAGGAATTGTAATTGCTTTTATTTCGTTATGAGTTAAAGCCGTAGGAAACAAATCAGCAACTAAGTTTTTGATTAAAGCCTCATTATTTTTAATCGTATTATAATCGCGAATTCCAGTTCTAAATTCCGGATAAGCATCAACTTCTTTTAAAATAGCTTTAGCATAATTAGAACGGTAGTCAACATCTGATAAAGCAATTTCTTCAAAAGATTCAACTAATTTATGAAAGGAAATTATTGTTTCGAAAGGGCTCTCGTGGTGTAAAAGACTTTCCATTTGTATTTTGTTTTTAGGCTACAAAATTAAGCATAAATTAAGAATCACCGACATTTTACCATTTCTTTCGTTTATAGTGCCATAATCACAATCCCTTATTAAATAGCGGTTTTGAGAGGTAATAATTATTTTAACTTAATATTAACACTAATAATAACGGAATGATCGTTCCGTTATCATATCTTTGTACCATAATAATTGAATAATCAATAACTTAAATAACAAATAAAATGAAAAATTTAGAAAACAAAGTAGCTATAGTAACAGGTGGAAATAGCGGAATTGGGTATGCAACTGCAGCAGAATTAGTTGCAAAAGGAGCAAAAGTAATTGTAACAGGAAGAAACAAAGAAGCATTGGCAAAAGCTCAAACAGAATTGAATGTTACCGGAATTGTTGCTGATCAATCTGATTTAAAATCAATTGATAGTTTAGTAGAACAAGTAAAAGCACAATTTGGAAAAGTTGATATCGTATTTTTAAACGCAGGAATTGCAGCTTTTGCTCCGGTAGATTTAGCGTCAGAAGAGCATTATGACAGCATTATGAATGTAAATGTAAAAGGAGTTTATTTTACAGTTCAAAAAGTATTGCCAATTTTAAACGATGGTGGTTCTATTATTTTCAATACTTCAGTAAATGCGCAATTAGGTATGCCGGGTTCTAGTGTATATGGAGCAAGTAAAGCTGCAGTTTTATCATTAAACAGAATATTTGCTGCAGAATTAGCGCCAAGAAAAATCAGAGTAAATGCAGTTTCTCCTGGTCCAATTGAAACACCATTGTACGGAAAAGTTGGTTTAGAAAAAGAAGAAGTAGAAGGTTTAGGAGCTGCTTTGGGAGAAAAGATTTTATTGAAACGTTTTGGACAAGCTGCTGAAGTTGCAAAAACAATTGGTTTCCTTGCTTCTGATGATGCATCATTTATTACAGGTACAGAAATTGTTGTTGATGGTGGACTTACTGTAAACACAGTATTATAATTTTTTGACTAATTAAGGAACGATTGTTCCGTTTAATTAGTATCTTTGTAAAGAATTTAATTTTTTAAAGTCATGGCTAGAACAAAAGAATTTAACGAGGATCAGGCTTTAGATAAAGCTATCGAAATTTTTTGGCACAAAGGTTACAACGGAACTTCTGCCCAGGATTTAGTAACGCATTTAGGGTTAAGTCGTTCGAGTTTGTATGATACTTTTGGCGATAAGCAAAAGCTGTTTTCTAAATCTTTACAACGTTACCAAAAGCAAGCGCAAGACAATGTGCAACAGCTTTTTGATGAAACTGATAATATTAAAGACGCATTACTTGCTATTTTTAAGCAAGCAGTGATAGAGAGTTTAGAAGATAGGATTACAAAAGGTTGTTTTATGGTAAACTCTTCTGTAGAACTTGCAATGCATGACGAAGACATTTCTAAAATTGTAAAAAATAACAGCCATAATATGGAAGAAGTTTTTACAAAAGCAGTTCAAAAAGGGCAGGATGCAGGTCAGATTTCAAAACAACAAGATGCGAGAGTTTTGGCTCGGTTTATTTTTAATAATTATTCCGGAATTCGAGTTTTGGCTCGCGCCGGAGAAAGAGATAAACAAGTTTATGACGATATTGTAAAAGCAGTATTTTCGTTGCTTTAAACTGTTAATTGACAAAAGCATATAAAAAAATCCCATTTCTAAAGAAATGGGATTTTTGTTTTTTATCCCTGATTTTTTCAAGGTAATTCTATAAGACTGAAAGCTCAAATGAATTGTTTATTTTGTATTAAAAACATTTAACTGAAACCAATTTTGGCTTTTATCAATCATTTCCTGTCCGTACTGTTTGCATATAGTATCATGAACCCATTGCAGGTTCTTTTCTTTTAAAGAATCTTTTATTTTATTCTCTATGTCAATCATTACCAAGTGTATTGCACAATAACTATTTTTTTTCCAGGGAAGGTTTCCCTTATCTAACAATACACAATTATCCCTGATTTTATTGCATTCAAAAAACGAAATTTCTCCTTCGACTGCAAGAACAATATCTAAAAATGTGATTTCATTAGCCAAGCGTGCAAGCTTGTAACCTCCTTTTACACCAATATTTGATTTCACTATTCCAGCTTTTTTTAATTTGGTAAAAGCTTTGGCAAGATATGTTTCTGATATATTTTGAAAATTGGCCAAATCGCGTACAGTAACCGTGCTGGCTTCAGGATTATCTATTAAATATACCAAAGAGTGTATCGCATATTCTACATTTTTTCCTAAAGTTGGCATGGTAATGATTTAATCAGTTTCATAAAAGGTGTACTTTTAAACAGCGTTTTGGCTAACATTTGGAACTTCAGGATAAGAATCTTCCAGTGCAGTTAGAACGTCGTCTGCCGGATAGATTAGTTTTGTCGTAACTTCCATTTTTATATTCTTTCCTTCAATACCGCTCACGGCAAGATTGCGTTCCCATCCTGTAGTTAACATTCCGTCTTGCTGACCTAAATCTACACAGGTTACATAATCCGTATAATTATAAGGTTTTAAAGGTTGAGAGAATAATGCGTTAACAGCATTATGTCCAGCCCATTTTCCTAAGAACATGGAGAACTGGCAAGCCATAAGTGAGTTATTACCTTTATCATCAGTCGGGATATTAGCAACATCACCGGCTGCGATTACATTGTCATATTCTTCTAACTGAAGATATTTATTTACATGAAGACGTCCCAGTTTATCCTTTTCTCCTTTAAAGAAATTGCAAAGAGAACTAGCCACTAAACCTACAGTTGAAATAACCGTTTTTGAAGGAATAAAAGTGCCATTACTTAATGTTGCACCATTTGCAGTTACTGCAGCCAATGAAGTACCAGTTACAACGGTTACATCTTTAGACTTTAATGTTTCTATAACGTAATCCTGTGCTTCAGCAGCATAATAATTTCCTACTTTCTCTGCCTTTTCTATCAATACAACTTTAAAGTCAATTGCATTCTTAGCATGTTCGCCCCATATTTTTAATGCTTTTTCTTTAATAACAGTAGCAACTTCAAGCCCAGTTAATCCGCTTCCGGCAACTACAAAAGTGGTAGCTCCGTCATCAAAACTTTTACTTGCCAATTGTATTAAATGATCTTCTAATCTTTGAGCACCGTTAAATGTGTCGACATTAAAAGTATTTTCAATACCGGGAATATTTATTGCTTTTAAAACACTTCCTGATGATAAGATCAAATAATCGTAGTTTAAAATTCTTGAACCGCTATCAGTTAAAACCGTTACGAGTTTTTGCTCAGGGTTGATGATTTCTGCTTTACCAATAATAAATTTAATATTTAGTGGTTTGAAATATTTATCCAGACTCACTCTTAACCCTTCTAATGAAACTTCATATAATCTTGGTCGAATCGTTAAATATTCATCCGTGTTCACCAAAGTTACTTCTACTTCATCTTCTTTTTGTAATTCTCGGCTTTGTCTAATAGCACTCAAAGCGCTCCAAAAACCTGCAAAACCCCCTCCAATAATCAATAACTGTTTTTTCATTTCTTTAATAGATAATTACGATAATAATTGTCGCAAATTAAATGAAATAATCTAATAAAGTAAGTAAATTCTTTCTTTTTTATTTGTTAAAAATAATGTAGTATTTATAAATGATTGAATATCAAAACGTCATGCAAGGGAAAAATATAATTGAAGAGCTTAAAATGTAAACTATAATGAACTCCATTATTTATTGCAATAAAAAAACGGCAATTACACAATGTAGTTGCCGTTTTTTGTTTTAAGTAAGTAATAGAAAATGAATAACTCTTAGCTTTTTTCTTCTTTATTGAAATACACTAAGTAGTAATACATTTGTTTTTCTTCATCCCATCCTTTTTCAACAAATTTTTCTGCACTTTCAGGATTGATGAAATCCATTTTAATCTGAATATGAGTATCCAGGTTAATTACGTTTTTAATCGATTTTCTGGCGTCAGAAACTGCTGCGTTGGCAATTGGGAATGAGGTTACATCTTCGATGCTGTATTTTTCTCCTTTATCAACTTTATAGTTTTTGAATTCAGGAATTAAGTCAGGATTATCTAATACTTCGTTTAAGAAATTTTGTTCTTCAAACTGATCATTTTTAGCGAAATAATTCACAGATCGGTTCATAAACATAACTTCTTCTTTTTTGTCTTCTGCCGGTAAAACAACATCTTTTGCGAAGTTTTGACAGAATTTCAAATATTTTTTAGTGATGAAGTTTTCATCTTCAAAAGCATCAACAGACAAAAAATGCTCTAACCAATAACGCGCATCATAACGGTTGCTGTCTACAGTTAAAATTTTATATCCTTCTTCTTTTTTGTAGTTAAAAATCAAACAACCTTTATCTAATTTGCTCAAGTTAATTCCTTGTTGCAGAATCATTTCAAGATTACTGTCTTTTTCTTCAAATTGTAAAAAGTCGGCCTGCAACTCACTTTTAAAAATTCCGATAGCATCAACAACATTATTGTCAATACTTAAATTCGTTAAATACGTTACATAAACCTCTCCGTTTTTAATGTGCGGATGATTTGACTGCTCAAATAAATGCGTGGTGATTTTTTTTGAAATCTCCTGTAAATTCCCAGGATTAGTAAAAATCTCAGTAGCATATTTAAACATGTCGTTGTAATCCAAATCAACTTCGTGCGCAAACTGATAATAGTTTTCTTCTTTCTCTCTAAAAGGCTTAAAAAAGTATTCTTTTATCAACGGAACGATTTCATCATTTAAATTAAATGGTTGTTCCGATAAAAAAATCGCTTCGTTTCTGCTCTTGTTTCCTACGCGGTGTATCGCAAGCGTCTCGATGTGGGTGTTGAATAAGTTGATCATTTTTAAGGTGCTGAGGTTCTAAGTTGCTAAGATACTAAGGTTTAGTTTCTATTCTTTATTTTTTTAATGAATGAAACTAACATTCTTTCTACTTCGCGGGTGTCCTCGTATAGGTTATTAAATTCTTCTTCGTTTAGATAAGTTGTATTTTTTGCAATTTCTAACTGAGTTTGCATTTCAAATAAAGAACCTACCGAAATGTTTAAAAATCGTAAAAAATCTTTGTCACTTTCTCGTCCGTATCCTTCTGCAATATTACTAGGGATAGAAACAGAACTGCGTCTAATTTGTGAAGTTAATCCGAAAATTTCTTCTTTTGGAAAATTATTTGTTGAAAAATAAATTTTGGTTGTCAAAGCCATAGATTTCTGCCAGATAAGCAAGCTTCTAAAATTACTCATTGATAATATTTTTAATTTAAAAAAAAATAAAAATAAGAAAAAACTTTCAATTTAAAAGCCTTAGAACCTTAGCATCTCAGAACCTTAGCGACTTCGATTAATTCCAGTTTTCCTCAAATCCATAATCTTCAAAGCTGTCGTCTCCTTCGAACATGTCAAGATCTTCTTCATCAAGATCATCTTCAAATTCGCCATAGATATCGTCGTGCATATCAGCTTCAAAGTTTTTTTCGATAGCTTCGTCCGGCATTTCTCCGTGAGAGAATAAAGTTTCAGGATAAGGAGCTCCAACAACTTGGTCTTCAATAGCGGCCAATTCTACTAAGAAAGTCCACATATTGATGAAATCATATACGTAGATTATTTTAGTATTTTGTTCATCTAAGATGTCTGATAATTGGTAGTCGCTCATGGTTTTTTGTTCACCAGGAACATCTCCGGTATCAAAAAGAGCAATTTCATCTTCCTGATTCCAAGTTTCATCGCAAGTATAAAACGAAGCTACTTCCATTCCGTCAAAACCAAAAGCGTTGAAGATTGCATTGTGTAAATCTTCAAGCGTATCATCTTCAAGAATTGCAATGTCTCTAAAAATATCTTCTTCGGCGTCTAGAATTACTCTAAATTTATAAACCATAATCTTTGTTTTTATTGAAAGGTCAAAGGTAAAATATAAAAAACGAAATACGAATTGTGAATTAAGATTTGTTGAAAAGATTTTAGTCAGCCTCCTGCAAGGTTTTCAAAACCTTGTAGGTTTCTATAATCGTTAAAGTTACACCTACAAGGTTTTGAAAACCTTGCAGGAATCGAAATTAGGATTATTTTCTAGCCAATCGCTGTCTAATTCTATGATAATGTTTGTGGTAAGTACTATGACTAGGATAACTTCTGCTCGAAGTCATATTGTTAAAAATCAAAGCCGTTAAGAGTAAAATCAGTACTCCGGTTAAAACAGGAGAAAGAACATACATATATCCCAAAGCTTTTACTTTTTCTGTTCCAATAATAGCAATCAAAGCTGTTGCGCCTCCCGGTGGATGAAGCGTTTTGGTAATCTGCATTAAAATAATTGCAATAGAAACTGCCAATGGAGCCGCTATATACATAATATCCGGTACCAGTTTGTGAACCGTTACGCCTACAAAAGCAGAAATAACATGTCCGCCAACTAAATTACGTGGTTGCGAAAACGGACTTTGAATAATTCCGTAAACCAAAACACTCGAAGCTCCAAAAGAACCAATTAAATAAACGGCATCATTTCCTGAAAAGTGAATTGATTGAACGTAAGCCAAAACTCCAATTCCGACAAATGATCCAATAAACGACCAAAAATGCTCTTTATAATCAATTAAAGTTTCTTTATAAAGAATGTAACGTGTTTTGCGGTAGCTTCTTTTAATCCTGGGAGTTGGCATAATTTGTAATATTTGTGGTATTTTTTCTTGTCACAGATTTTACGGATTAAAGAATTAAAAATCTTTGTGAATCTGTGAATCCCGATAGCTATCGGGAGTAGCTATATAATTTATTTCGTTAAGCTTGGTACATAAGTATATACAGTATACGGATAAAGAGCTTTTGCTGTGTATTTAGAAATCAGGCAAACAACTAAAATTGGCAAAAACAAAGTATAATCATTCGTAAGTCCGCAAACTAAAAAGATTGCTGTAAAAGGCGCATGAATACTGGCGCTCAAAACAGCAGCCATTCCGATAATCATGAAATTAACAGGAATTACATTTACATGAAAAAGAGAATTTAAGACAGAAGCTAATAACAATCCCAAAAAGGCTCCAATGAAAAGACTCGGAGCAAAAACGCCACCATCACCGCCAGAAGCCAGTGTTATAGAAGTTACAATTGGTTTTAAAATTAAGATTCCGATAAACGTTAAAGCCAAAGTCAAGGTTAACGGAAGTTGAGATGAATTAAGAAATATCCCTTTTATGGCGTGATAACCTTCACCATATAATTGAGGGAAAATAAATAAAGAAACACTTAAAACAACTGAACCAATTAAGATTTTATAATAATGCGTTCCAATTTTTCCAAATTGAGATTTAAAAAATAATACACAACGTGTTAGATAAACAGAATTTAATCCGGCTAAAATTCCTAAAAGAATAAAATACGGAATTGCTTTTAAATGCCAGGTTGTGATAGAAACGGTAAATAATGGTTCTTCTTTTAAAATAGAAAGTAATCCGAAAGCAATTGAAACCGCAATTACATTTGAGATAACAAAAGCACGCGTAACTTTTCGTGAAATAACTTCAAGAGCAAATAAAATTCCGGCAATCGGACTGCTGAATAATGCTGTAACTCCGGCCGCAACTCCGGCACAAATTAATTCAGTTTTATACTGGCGAAAAACATTTTCTTTTTGTTGCGCTACAGAACCAATTGTAGCCGTGGCAACAACAGTTGAAACTTCGATTCCTGTTGATCCTCCAAAAATAACAGTTAATAATCCGTTTATAAAATGTGATGGAATTTTATAAGAAGGAAGATTTTTTGAAGGTGATTTTGTACTTTCAAAAACTTCTTTGATGCCTTTGTTTTCTTTTTTCTTAAAGAGATATTGTCTCAGAAAATAAATTACAGATAATCCGAAAACTGGAAAAATAATATAGAAAAGAGGATTTACTGAAACTTGATGAAAGAAGATTTCTTCGTAATATTCTGTGATTTTTTTAAGTGAAATTCCTAAAAAGGCAGATAAAAAGCCAATTAAAATAGAAACAACAACTAATTTTCTGAACTTAATAAATTGATGATTTTTTTTGATTTGCGCCGTTTTGTTCATCAGAAGTAAATTTGAATTCGCATTTTATTTTATGCGGATTACAAAATTAGGAATCACAATCGGTTTTAAATAGTAAAAACGCAATATAATGTGTTAAAACTTATAAAAACAGGAAAATTCTTGCAGTATGTTTTTCTTTGAATATCGTTTAATTAGGCGCAAAGGTTCAAAGGTTCAGAGGCTCAAAGTTTTTATTCAAAGATGTTCCATACATACGGTTTCTAGAAATGACACAAAATAAGAAAACCTTTGTCTCTTTGCATCTTTGAGCCTTTGTATCTTTTTTATTTATCTTTCATAAAACTCTATCGGCAGTAAATCAGGATCTGCAATAAAAGTAAAACGTTTTTCGGTCGTTTCATCAATCCGGATAGGTTCTGATTCGATGTTTTTTGTGTTTAAAAAAGCAATTGTTTCTTCTAAATTAATGACTTCAAAAGCTAAATGGCGCAAACCAACTGCTTCTGGTCTTGACGGACGTTTTGGCGGATTTGGAAAGGAGAATAATTCAATAATATAAGTGCCGTTTAAAGCCAAATCGAGTTTGTATGATTGACGTTCTTCGCGGTAGATTTCTCTAATAATTGTCAGCCCTAAAACTTCGGTATAAAAAGTTTTAGATTTTTGATAATCTGAGCATAAAATGGCAATATGATGAACTTTATTTAAGGTAAGCATTATTTTTCTGATTCAGGTTCCTGATTTAATTTTCGAATTACTTTTGCCGGATTTCCAACCGCTAATGAATTGTCCGGAATATCTTTTGTTACAACAGATCCGGCGCCAATAACGCAGCCTTTTCCAATCGTTACACCCGGACAAATAACAGAATTTCCACCAATCCAGCAATCGTCGCCAATTGTAACCGGATAAGCATTTTCTAGTGATTTTCTTAATTCAGCGTCAAGCGGATGCGATGCCGTATAAATTTGAACATTTGGCGCAATAAATACATTCGAACCAATATTTACGGGCGCACAATCCAGAACAACACAATTTACATTAAAATAAACGTTCTCTCCACAAAAAATATTATAACCATAATCACAGTGAAAAGGCGGTTCTATGTAAAAACCAGCTCCAGTATTTGGAATTAGTTCTTTTAAAATTTCTTTTGCTTTTTTGGTTACCCTATATTCTTTTACATTCAAAGTATGCAAAAGATTTTTTGCTGTTCGGCGACCTTTTACTAATTCCGGGTCAAAAGCGTTATAATATTCGCCCGAAATCATTTTTTCTTTTTCTGTTTTCATATAAGATATTACATTTTTGTCCTGGCAATCTTTTCATGAATTTTTAAGGTTTCCTGCAAAGCAGCAGTTGCGTACCAAGGCGTTAACTCAGCTTCAAGCAAATTGGCTTTTATTGCCGGATCTGTTGCTACTAATGATTTAGCTTCTTCAACAGTTTCTACGTTAAAAATATAAATACCTCTGTAATTTCGATCATTTTTCATAAAAGGTCCGGCGACAACCAGTTTTCCTTCTTTGGCTAATTTGTTGATGTTTGCCATATGACCTTCAAACAATTTTTTAGTTTCTTCTTTTGAAGCCGTTGTATTTGTTCCCGATTTTAAAAGACAGAAAACATATTTCTTCATTCCGTATTCATCTGCATTTAAAGATTTTGCCAGACTTTCATCGTATTTAACTTCAGTTTCCTGAGAAAACCCGATGCTATTCAACATTAAAAAAGCCAGAATTAAAAAAGAGTTTTTCATATCAATTTACTTTACAGTTTATTTTTAGCACATAGAAACAAAACTTTAAAAATGGATGTTTCTATGTGCCGGATAATTTTCTCAGTGTTTAAACTAATTTCTTCAAAATAACAATTTGTCCTAAATGGTAAACATCGTGCTGAATAATTCCGTGAATATCTTCATAAAAATTGTGATTGTTATTTGGATCTATTTTATCAAAACCGGCATCATCAAAATCACTTAAAAAAGCACTCCATGATTCCTGAGATTTCGACAAACTTTGAAGCGATTGCTCCCAGGCTACGTCAGACGAATCTAAAATTGGTACAAAATAATTATGATCAGGAGTTACAACTGTTTCTCCCTGAACACGCCTTAGTATATTTTTTCTCCATTGTATTAAATGATTAACAATTTCCCAAATGGTATTTAAATTAGGATTTGCTTTTTTGTAAGCCTGAGCTGCACTTACATCTTTTAAAGTATCTGCTAAAGTTACTTCAATCCAGGGATTTCCGTTATAAATGGCTTGATACAGATTTGAAACTCTTTTACTTTCTGACATGATTGATATTTTTATAAAACTTGAAAGCTAAGATACAAATAAGTAATTTACAACTCATCCTCAAATTTCTACAATTGGGTTATTTAATATTTTTTAACTTCGAATGTTAAAATACATTTGCTTCATCAAAATCAAAAACCATGACAA
Organism: Flavobacterium sp. LC2016-13; assembly: GCF_009707955.1. Lineage (GTDB taxonomy): Bacteria > Bacteroidota > Bacteroidia > Flavobacteriales > Flavobacteriaceae > Flavobacterium. The sequence continues at coordinate 219,391 of NZ_WMDQ01000009.1, forward strand.
CCAAATTATTTTTTACAATCAGCTTTTTATTTTTTACAACTATTTTTTTTGCTCAAAATACCATTTCGGGAAAAGTAGTTGATGAAAAAGGGAAACCAGTTCCTGGAGCAAATATTTATATCGACGGAACTTACGACGGAACAAACAGTTCTGAAACAGGCGAATTTTCATTTGAAACTACCGCAACAGGAAATCAATTTTTAGTAGTTAGTTTTTTAATTTACGACACTTACAGAAAAGAAATTGATGTTACGAATTTTAAAGATCAAACCGTAAAATTAAGAGAAAATGTAAACGCGCTTGATGCTGTTGTAATTACTGCCGGAACATTAGAATCTGGAGACAAAGCAAGAGTTTCGGTTTTAAAACCTTTAGATATTGTTACTACGGCAGGATCTGCAGGTAATATTGTTGCGGCGTTGCAAACATTACCGGGAACACAAACAGTTGGTGAAGACGGACGTTTGTTTGTTCGTGGTGGAGAAGCCAGCGAAACGCAAACTTTTGTTGACGGACTTCGTGTAGCACAGCCTTACGGTGCAACGACAAACAATTTACCAACAAGAAGCCGATTTTCGCCTTTTTTGTTTAGCGGAATTGCTTTTTCTACCGGTGGATATTCTGCTGAATATGGAGAAGCTTTGTCAAGTGTTTTATTATTGAATACGCAAGATGAACCGGACCAAAATAAAACTGATATTGCTTTAATGACAGTTGGTTTGGGAATTGGAAATACTCAAAAATGGGAAAAAAGTTCGTTCAGTATCAATACTAATTATATTAATCTGGCACCTTATCAGGCTGCAGTTCCTCAAAATGTAGATTGGAATAATCCATATCAGTCTTTAGGCGGAGAAGCAGTGTACAGATACCATTTTGAAAGAGGGATTTTTAAATTGTATGCTGCTTTTGATTCGGAAAAATTCGATTTAAATCAGAAAAATATAAATTTTGTTGATCCTGTCAGAACAGACTTAAACAATAATAATTTTTACCTGAATGCATCTTACAAAGGAGATTTTGGAACAGGCTGGCAACTTACATCAGGAATTAGTTATGGTTACAGTAAAAACAAAGTTAAATATGATATTAATGATGTTGATAGTGATGAAAATGCAGCTCAGTTGAAATTGAAGTTGAGAAAAAACATTTCAAATTATTTTAAATTGTCTTTTGGAGCTGATTATTTCATTACCAAATTCAATGAAAACTTTAATGATAATGTTTCTATTGATGTTGCAAACGGTTACGATTCAAACATTGCGGCTTTTTATACAGAAGGAGATATTTTATTCTCAAAAAAATTAGCTGCAAAAGTAGGTTTCAGACTTTCAAATAATAGTTTATTAAACGAAACCAATATTGCGCCAAGAGCTTCTATTGCATATAAAGTCTCTAAAACAAGTCAGTTTTCTTTCGCTTATGGAGATTTCAGTCAGGCGCCGGTTGTTGATTATATTAAATATTCAAAATACCACCAATTCGAAAGTGAAAAAGCAAAACATTATATCTTAAACTATCAGTTTACAAGACCGGGACAAACTTTTAGAGCCGAAGCTTATTATAAAGATTACAGCAATTTGGTTCAATACGATACAAGAGATATTCAATACAATTCAGTTTTCAACAATAATGGTTCAGGATATGCAAAAGGTTTGGATATTTTTTGGAGAGACAGTAATTTGTATAAAAACTTAGAATATTGGATTTCATACTCTTACATTGATTCAGAGAGACAATATAAAAACTTTCCAACAATGGCAACGCCAAGTTTTGTAGCCAATCAGAATCTGTCAATCGTAACGAAATATTTTATTACAGACTGGAAATCGCAAATTGGTTTTACAAATACTTTCAGCACCGGAAGACCTTACAACGATCCGAACCAAACACAGTTTATGAACGGAAAAACAAAATCATATAATAGTTTGAGTTTTAACTGGGCGTATTTATTAACAACACAAAAAATCTTATATTTCTCTGTTTCAAATGTATTAGGAAACCAAAACGTTTTTGGATACGATTACGCCAAAATACCAGACGCAAACGGAGTTTATAACAGACAAGCCGTAACGCCAACCGCAGACAGATTCTTTTTCGTTGGTTTCTTCTGGACGATTAGTAAGAATAAAAATGATAATCAATTGAAGAATTTATAAATAAAGGTACAAAGTAGCAAAGGTTCAGAGGGACTAAGGTTTTTTCCTCTTTAGGTTCAAAGAATCCAGAAAAAAACTTTGAACCTTTGCTACTCTGAACCTTTGAACCTCGAAAGAAACAATTCAGTAGCAAAAATCAACAACTCAGTATTAATTAATTTTAAAAGAATAAAAACCAACATACTTTTGAAGTATAAATTGAAAGGAACAAAGAAGCAAAGAAGCAAAAATTCAAAGTTTTATAAATATTAATAATAAGAAAATCAAACCTTTGAACCTTTGTAGCTCTGAACCTTTTAACCTTGAAAAAAGAGTTTTAATCATCAATAAAAAATCTTAGACACTCAGAACCTTAGTAACTCAGAACCTTAAAAAAAAAAGAACTCATGACCAAAATTATTACCATTACGATGTTGTTTATCTGCAGTATAATTTCTGCTCAAAATGTAAAACTAACCGTTTCTGTTTCAGGTTTAAAAAATAATACAGGGATTGTTAAAGTAGGTTTGTACAACTCAGACGGTACATTTCTAAAAACGACGTACAAAAGCCTTACTTCTGATATCAAAAATAAGGAAGCGGTTGTAACATTTACCAACCTTCCGGCAGGAGAATATGCAATTTCAACGTATCACGATGAAAACAGTAACGGAATACTGGATAAAAATATGATGGGAATTCCTTCTGAAGATTATGCAGCTTCAAACAATGCTAAAGGATTTATGGGTCCGCCTGCGTATAAAGATGCTAAATTTGTTATTGATAAAGATTCAAAAATTGAAATTGTATTATAAATAGTAACTAACAAAACAAATAAAAATCAACCATTTAAATTACTTATAAAATGAAAAAAATCATCACATTAGTCGCATTATTCGTAGTAGTAATAAGCTCTGCACAAACACAATTTGAACAAGGAATGGGAAAAGCTTTCGGGCTTTGGAAAGAAGGAAAAAATACAGAAGCTTCGGCAATGTTTGAAAGAATTGCAGCAGCAGAAAAAACAAGTTACTTGCCAAATTATTATGTGGCGCTGGTAAACACGACATCGGCTTTTACAGAAAAAGACAAAACTAAAATTGATTTGTTATTGACAAAAGCACAAGATGCACTGGATATCGAATTTATAAAAGATCAAAATAATGCTGAATTATATGCCATGCAAGCTTTAATTTATACGGCTTATGTAGTTGCAGATCCTATGACAAATGCAATGAAATATTCTTCTAAAATAATGGAAGCTTACGCAAAAGGAAAAGCGATAGACCCAAATAACCCGAGAATTGTTTTTGGTGAAGCTGATTATCAATTAGGAGGAGCAAAATGGACAGGTGTTGATACAAAACCTTTGTGTGCCCAGGTTAATAAAGCAATTGAACTTTTTGCTACTTTTAAACCGGAAACACCTTTTTCTCCAAAATGGGGATTAGACAGAGCTTTGGAAACTCAAAAAACGTGTAAATAAAAAATATCAATTTAAGCCAATTCATAAATGAAAGATCATAGAAATGTATCGTATAGAGATTTAAAAAGTGGAACAATTGTTTCTTTCAAGATTTCTATGGTCTTTACAGTAATATTTATAGCTTGTTTAGGTGAAGATTTCAATGTTCGAAACGTTCTTATTACTTTTTTTATAAGCTGTCTTTATTCTTTCGGATTGGGTTTTGGTAACGCATTAATCAACTCTCTTTTAGACCGAAAATGGGATTGGCTGGAACAGACAAATCTTAGGGTTTATTATGGAATCATAGTAACTGTTTTATACACGGTTCCGGTAATTTTAGGAATAAATTATTACCTTTTTATCATCTTGCAAGACATGACAATAAAGGAGTTTTTTGGAGAAAGAATGCTTTGGGTACATCTCTTTTATATTATTCTTTCTTTAGGAGTTTCGACTTTTATGCAAGCCAGAAGTTTCATGGTAAAATGGAAACAGGCCTCGAAATTTGAAGTTACGCAGCAAAAGATTATAGCAGGAACGGCAAGTGCTAAATTTGAAAGTTTAAAAAATCAAATCGATCCGCATTTTCTTTTTAATAGTTTAAATGTATTAAGTTCTTTGATTGAAGAAAACCCCGATAATGCGCAGCGCTTTACCACTTCATTATCTAAAATTTATCGCTACGTTTTAGAGCAAAAAGATAAAGAACTGGTTTCTGTTGAAGATGAATTATCGTTTGCAAAAACATATATGAATTTGCTAAAAATGCGGTTCGAGAATAGTTTGTTTTACGAATTGCCAACAACAGATATTAATCTAGATGCGAAAGTAGTGCCATTATCGCTGCAGCTTTTGCTTGAAAATACGGTGAAACATAATGTAGTAAGCGAGCAAAAACCATTGCATATTCGAATTTTTGTTGATGGAGATTATTTAGCTGTTCAAAACGATTTTCAAAAGAAAGAAGTTTTACAGGACAGACAGGGAGTGGGATTGCAAAATATCGTAAACCGATACGGAATTATAACGAACAGAAAAGTGCTGATCGAACAGAATGAACAAAATTTCACCGTTAAAATTCCAATTTTAACCAAACAAATTGCAGTTATGGAAACTGGTGCAGATTATAATGACGAGAATAAAGCTTATTTCAGAGCTAAAAAAAGAGTAGAAGAATTAAAAGGATTTTACGGAAATTTAATTTCATATTGCTGTGTAATTCCATTCTTAATTTTTATAAATTTGAGGTATTCTCCTGGATTTCAGTGGTTTTGGTTTTCGGCTTTAGGCTGGGGATTTGGAGTCGTAATGCATGCTTTTAAAGTATTTGGTTATAGCTCTGATTGGGAAGAACGAAAAATCAGAGAAATTCTTGAAAAAGAAAACAAACAAAAAACCTGGAAATAATTATGGAAACAAATTATACTGAAAGGGAACGCTATTACCAGATTCAAAAAAAGGTAGTAGAAATTAGAAAATTTTACGAGCATTTAGCCGTATATGTAGTTTCAAATCTAATTTTAATAGTTGTAAATCTTACGACTTCGCCAGGTTATTTGTGGTTTTTGTGGTCATTAGTACCTTGGGGAATAGCTGTAATTTTAGATGGATTAAGAGTTTTTGGTTATTTACCGTTTTTTAATAAAGAATGGGAGGAACGAAAAATTAAAGAATTTATGGAAAAGGATAAGGAAAACCTAAACTGGAAATAGCCATGAAAATGAATTGTCTTAATGACCGCGAAATATTTGAACTAAAAAGAATAGCGAGCAAAAAAGTAAACAGGCTTAAATCATTTTACATTCATGCCTTAATTTACACAGCAGCTTTAATTGCTTTTGTTTTAAAACAATATTATGGAGTTTCATTAAATTTCTTTCCATTGCAACATCTCAATTACGTTGTAATGATAATTTGGACTTCAGTATTTTTATTTTCTGCAATTGATTTATTTGTTTCTTTTAAAATTTTTGGAGAAGAATGGGAGGAACGTAAACTAAAAAGTCTTTTAGAGAAAAAACAAAAAACACAAAAATGGGAGTGATCATGGAAATTAATTATAGCGAAGAAGACAAATACTATCTTGCAAAAAAGAAAGTAGAAAACATAAAAGGATTTTATGCAAATCTTACATCTTTTATTGGTGTAAATATTATTCTGATTATCATTAACCTATGGACATCACCAGAATATTTGTGGTTTTTCTGGCCACTATTATGGTGGGGAGTTGGAGTTCTTTTTCACGGATTGAAGGTTTTTGAAGTATTTCCGGTTTTAGGTAAAGGCTGGGAAGAACGAAAAATTAAAGAATTCATGGAGAAGGAAAAAGAGAATAAAAATAAATGGCAATAATTTAATTAAAAAATAAAATGGGACGATTTAGAAGACGTATGTACGAGGAATTTTCGCAAGAGTATAGCAATGATGAACGCTTTAATGCTGCGTACAGAAAAGTAAAAAGAATTAAGGGATTTTATTCTCACTTAAAAGTTTATATAATAGTTAATATCATTATTATTGCTTCAAATTTGAATGGAGATTTTTTTGGACATGAAGTTCGTGAAAGCGGATTATTTTCATGGCACACTTATTCTACTGCATTTTTTTGGGGAATAGGCTTACTGGCGCACGCATTATCTGTTTTTGGAAAAGATATATTTTTTAGTGATGACTGGGAGAAAAGAAAAATTCAGGAATACATGAATAAAGACGCAGCTAATAATAAATGGGAGTAATTTTAAATTCAATTTTTTCAAATTTTTCATTGTAAAATGACAACATTAATAATAGAAGACGAAAAACCGGCTGCAAGACTGTTGCAGCGAAAGTTAGAAAAACTGGATATTGCAGTAAAAACCATGCTGCATTCTGTAGAAGAGTCGATACATTGGTTTACTAATAATGAACATCCGGATTTAATTTTTCTGGACATCCAATTATCAGATGGTTTATCGTTTGAAATTTTTGAAAAAATAGATATTAAAAGTGCTATTATTTTTACTACAGCTTATGACGAATATGCTTTAAAAGCCTTTAAACTTAACAGCATTGATTATCTTTTAAAACCTATTGATGAAGATGATTTAGATGTAGCCGTTACCAAGTTTAAAATGCGTTTGCCAAAAGCAGCATCAGAGAATCAAAATCTTCAACTGGATTTTGAAGAAATAAGAAGAATGCTTTCAAATCCATTTGAGAAAAATTATAAAAAACGATTTACAGTTAAAATTGGCCAGCATCTAAAAGTAATTACTACAGATGAAATCGAATGTTTTTTTAGCGAAAATAAAGGAACATACATTCATACTTTCGATAACCGAAACTATTTAATCGACTCGACTTTAGAAATTCTGGAGCAGGAATTAGACATGAAAAATTTCTTCCGCGTAAGCAGAAAATTCATTGTTCCGCTACAGGCTATAAAAGAAATTCAGGTTTACACCAATTCTCGTTTAAAAGTAATTTTACCAACATATAAAGAAGATGAGGTAATTGTAAGCCGCGAAAAAGTGGGAGATTTCAAGAATTGGCTGGGGTAGTACAACTGGATTTTAATCTGGTTTAAACATATCAAAGTCAACATACATAAACATAAAAAAATCCTTCATTTGAAGGATTTTTTTATGTTTAAAAACGTTTTGTTATTTACTCAATCTGTGTAATGTAAATGTCATAGCGCTCAAAAGGAAGAAAGCCATAATTTGGTGAATTAATCCTAAAGCCAACGGCACACTATATAACAATGTAAATACGCCTAATAAAAATTGAATAAAGACAAAAACGACTAAAGTCTTGATTCCGTTATTTTGCGTTCTGTTAAGCGAAAATTTGGTACTTTTATAATATAAAAACAGAATAAAAGCTACCACAACATAAGCAAAAGTTCTGTGTACAAACTGAACACCGCTTTTACCTTCCGTTAAGTTTTTTGCCAAAGTAGATTGTTCAATAAAAACCGAATCGTGTATAAATTGTCCGTCGCTCATTAATGGCCAGTGATTGTGTATTAATCCCGCATTTAATCCCGCAACAAAACCACCATAAATAATCTGAATTAATAAAGCAACCAAAGCGAATCTGGCGATATTTCGAAGCGGAATTACTTTAGTAATTGTTCTTTCCGGATAAATTAAATCCAGTGCTACCCAAAGCGTATAAGCAAAAGTTATAAAAGCAAAAGTTAAGTGTAATGAAAGTCTGAAATGGCTAACATCCGGATTTTCAATAAGTCCGCTGCGAACCATAAACCAACCTAAGAAACCTTGAAAAGCTCCCATTGCCAAAAGAACAATACATTTTTTGACAGTTTCGCGATCCAGTTTTTTTCTAACTAAGAAATAAACAAAAGGCACAAAGAAAACCAATCCAATAATTCTTCCGATAAAACGGTGAAACCATTCCCAGAAATAAATAAACTTATAATCAGCTAATTGAAAATCATTGTGAATGTTGATTTTTTGATATTCAGGAAATTTCTTGTATTGTTCAAAAGCCTCATTCCATTTGGCATCCGTCAAAGGCGGAAAAGTATCAGTTACCAAATGCCAATCGGTCATTGATAAACCTGAGTTGGTCAATCGCGTAATTCCGCCCACGACAACCATTAAAAATAATAAAACACAACCTGATAGTAACCAAATGATTACTGATTTATTCTCTTTTTTCATTCTTCTCCGATTAATTCTATTTCGTTTTCTTTTTTTGTTTTGGAAATTCTTTTTAAGTAGAATTTCGAAAAATAATAATTTGTAATACTACTTAAAATAATTATTATGAAGCATTTTAAAATTCTGTCAGCGTATGTATCATTAATTTCAGTCTCGAAATAATCAATTACAATAGAACTTTCAAAGATGAAATAAAGTATCCCAATGAACGCAATTGAAAGGAGAGAGAATATAAAAAATGTCAATATATACTTGAATCGTTTTTCAGGTGTTTTTTTAAGCTTTATATAAAATAGAATATTAGATCCTACTATTATAGTTATAAGAATTACTAGAAAAATAAACCCTAATTCGTCCATTATTTTTTAAGCGTTAAATTTAATTTTTCAGCTCTTTTAATTACAAAATCATAAGCAGCCTGATATTCATTTGGAATATCACCTTCCAAAATAGCTTCTTTAACGGCTTCTTTCAAAACTCCAATTTCACGAGAAGGTTTTAAATCAAACATTTCCATAATTTCTTCACCTGAAATTGGCGGCTGAAAATTACGAACGTGATCGCGTTCTTCTACTTCGACAATTTTCTTGCGGACAATTTCAAAGTTTTTATGATACTTCTTGAATTTCGACGGATTTTTGGTTGTAATATCGGCTTCGCATAGTGTCATTAAATCCTCAACATCTTCGCCAGCATCAAAAACCAAACGACGAACTGCACTGTCAGTCACGATATCTTGTGCCAAAACAATTGGGCGAGAACTCATAATCACCATTTTTTGTACAAACTTCATTTTGTGGTTCAACGGCATGTGCAAGCGTTCGAATATTTTCTTCGCCATTTTCCCACCTAAAAACTCATGTCCGTGAAAAGTCCAGCCTTGTTTTTTATTGAAACGTTTTGTTGGTGCTTTTCCAATATCATGTAATAAAGCCGACCAACGCAACCAGACATCATCTGTATTAGGGCAAATATTATCGACAACTTCAAGAGTGTGATAAAAGTTGTTTTTATGAGTGTGACCTTCAATTTCTTCTACTTGATTTAAGGCCGTTAATTCAGGTAAAATAATATCTAAAAGCCCGGTTTGATATAAAAGTAAAAACCCGATAGAAGGTTTATCTGTTGATAGAATTTTGTTTAATTCATCAACAATACGTTCACCGGAAATGATTTGGATTCTGTCAGCGTTTTTTGTGATCGCGTCAAGAGAATTTTTTTCAATCTCAAACCCTAACTGATTTGCAAAACGAATTGCACGAAGCATTCGCAAAGGATCGTCAGAATATGTTATACTTGGATCTAAAGGCGTTTTTATTGTTTTATTTTCAAGATCAGCCAATCCGTCAAAAGGATCAGAAAGATCTCCAAAAGTTTTTTCGTTTAATGATAAAGCCAAAGCATTAATGGTAAAATCACGACGATTTTGATCATCTTCCAGCGTTCCGTTTTCAACAATTGGATTTCTGCTGTCAAAATTATAAGATTCTTTTCTGGCGCCAACAAATTCAATGTCAGTACCGTCAAAATGGAGCATTGCTGTTCCATACGTTTTAAAAACCTGTACTTTTGGATTTTTTGGTAGTAATGCAGATACTTTAAGAGCCAATTCAATACCGCTGCCAACAGCAACAACATCAATGTCTTTTTTAGAACCTCGGTTTAAAAGCAAATCCCTAACAAAACCGCCAATAACATAACTGTCGACGTTTAATTCCTGAGATGCTTTCGAAATAACTCCGAAGATTTTATGTTGTAAAGCTGTTTTATAGTTTGTATGTATAGCCACGAATTCACTAATTTTTATAATGTATTTCTATTTTTGAAGAAAATGAAACGTGTGCAAATTTACAACATAGAAAATGCCTTTTATAATGTAAAGAGCACTTTTTTCTATAAATTCTTAGTTTGGCGACCAGAATTTTATTGAAATAAAAATGGTTGCCACGAATTACACGAATTATCACGAATTCTACTTAAAATTTACTACGAAATGATTTGTGTTAATTCGTGTAATTCGTGGCGAAAAATTATACAGTAATAAAACAAATCAATTGTAATAATATATTTTATAGAATTCAATTTGTATTTTTGAATTCTATAAAAATGCACAAATGAAAATTGTTATATCGCCTGCGAAGTCATTAAATTTCGAAAAAGAATTACCAACTGCTCAATATACTGAACCCTCTTTTTTAAAAGAAGCGCGTCTGGTTCATAAAGTTTTAAAACCTAAAAAGCCAGCTGAATTATCAGAGTTAATGTCGATTTCAGACAAATTAGCTGATTTGAATTGGGAACGAAATCAAAAATGGAAAACTCCTTTTTCTCCAGAAAATGCACGTCCGGCTGTTTATACTTTTGATGGTGATGTGTATACAGGTTTAGATGCGTATTCAATTCCGTTAGAAAAATTAGATGCTTTGCAAGATAAACTCCGAATTTTATCAGGACTTTATGGTGTTTTAAAACCATTAGACTTAATGCAGGCTTACCGATTGGAAATGGGAACAAAATTGCCTGTTGGAGAATACAAAAACTTGCATGAATTCTGGAAACCTGCTGTTACTAAAGCTTTAAACAAAGAATTGACTAAAGGTGAATTATTCGTGAATTTAGCGAGTAATGAATATTTTTCTGCGGTAGATGTAAAAGCTTTAAAAGTTCCTGTAATTACTCCTGATTTTAAAGATTACAAAGACGGAAAATTAAAAATGATAAGTTTCTTTGCCAAAAAGGCAAGAGGTATGATGGTTCGTTATATAATCGATACAAATGCAGAAACCATTGATGACTTAAAAGGTTTCGATTATGAAGGATATCATTTTGATGCGAATCTTTCTAAAGGAAATCATTTGGTTTTTACAAGGTAATTTTTAAGGGACAAAGGTTCAAAGTTACAAAGGTTCAGAGGTTTTGAAGTTGCTAAGAATCTAAGATGCTGAGGTACTAAGGTTTTTACTTCGGGATTAATCCCTTCACAATTAAAAGATATTATAGATAGAGATTTCAATCTCCTCAAGTTTTGAGAGTATATTTTAAAAAATAAAAAAAGCCGAACTAAATAAATAGCTCGGCTTTTTCGTATTATAAATCAGTATTATAATTATTATTAATGCATTGCATCAGCAGGATTAATCTTGTTCTTTCCTTTTTTAATTAAAAGGATAATTGGTATACAACATAAAAACATAATTCCCAGATACATAAAAATATCCATGTATGCCATTACGGTACTTTGTTTCATTACTGAAAATTCTAAAGCCTGATATGTTTTTTTAAGGGCGACATCGGCACTATAACCTTTAGACATAAAAGATCTTTGCATTCCGTCAATACGTTGTTGAACATCGTATTTTGCAGGATCTAAATTCGTTAATAAGTTCACTCTGTGTTCCTGACTAAAGCGGGTAATAAAAGTGGTAATAATTGCAATACCAAATGATCCTCCTAATTGACGCATCATTCCGGTAAAAGCAGCTCCTTCACCAATATGTTTACCTTTTAATGTAGAAAGTGAAAGCGTTGTTATAGGTACAAAAAGTAATCCTAAACCAATTCCTCTTAAAATTAATGGCCAATACATGTGTTCTACACCAGTGTCAGGTGTCATGCGCGTTTGCATCATAAAAGTAAAGAAGAAGAAAACTAAAAATCCAACTCCAACCATATAACCTTGCGGAACACCTTTCTGAATCATATTACCAACAAATGGCATCATGATCGCAGTGGTAATCGAACCTGGAATCAATAATAATCCGGCATCAGTTGCTGTCCATCCTAAAATAGATTGCGTGTAAATTGGGATAATTAAAGTTGATCCGTATAAACCGAAACCAAGAATAAAACACATTACAGTTCCAATTCTTAAATTTCCATCTTTTAAAACACTTAAATTTACGATTGGATGTTTGTATGTAAGTTCCCTCCAAATAAACAAAACCAATCCAAGAACAGTAACAACACTTAGAGTTACAATAAGCGAATCATTAAACCAATCATCTTGTTGACCGTGTTCTAATACAAATTGTAAAGAGCCAATAAATGTTGCGAGTAAAATAATTCCCCACCAGTCAACCTGATTTGCTTTTAATTTTTCTCCATATTTCGGACTTCTTACGAAAGTAATAGCCAAAATAGTTGCTATAATTCCTAACGGAATATTAATATAAAATATATAAGGCCATGAATAGTGGTCTACTAAATATCCTCCCAAAGGCGGACCTAAAGTTGGACCAACAATTACACCCATTCCGTAAATAGCCTGCGCCATACCACGTTTTGCAACGGGGTAACTTTCGGTAATAATCGTTTGGGCTGTTACTAATAATGCGCCTCCGCCCATACCTTGAACAAACCTAAAAGCGACTAGTTCCCATATATTACTGGCATTTCCGCATAAAAAAGAACAGACGGTAAATATTATGATAGAAGCCACAAAATAATTACGTCTTCCAAATTGTTGCGAAAGCCAACTCGTCATCGGAATTACAATTACATTCGCAATAGCGTATGCTGTAATTACCCAAGCCACATCAGTCAAAGTAGCACCAAGGCTACCTCTCATGTCTGTTAGTGCAACGTTTACAATAGTGGTATCTACAATTTCCAGCAAGGCACAAAGTACTGCTGTAATCGTAATGATGACACGTCTGTAACCGTATTCTACTAAATCATCCTCTCCTTGTACTGCTGTCATTATTTTATTTTAAATGTACGTCTACGTCAACATTCATTCCTGGTCTAAGCAATTTTACTTTTTCAGGATCGTTTGATTCGTCTAAACTAATTTTTACCGGTAATCTCTGAATTGTTTTTACGAAGTTTCCTGTTGCGTTATCAGGAGGTAATAATGAAAAACGAGATCCTGTAGCTGGAGAAAATGATGTTAAAGTACCTTTGAATTCATAATTTGGATATGCATCAACTTTTAAACTTACTTTTTGTCCCACAACCATTTTGTTTAATTGTGTTTCTTTGAAATTTGCTACAACCCAAGCTTCAGTATTATTAATGATATAAAACAAAGATTGTCCTGGTTGTACCAATTGTCCCGGCTGAATATCAACTTTAGAAACCTGCCCGTCAATAGCTGCAGTAACAACTGTGTAGCTAAGATTTAAGTGAGCAACATCTAACATTGTTTTTGCTTTTTTGATGTTTGCTGAAGCAACTTCTGTTTGTTTATCAGAAACTTTAGATTTCGATTGAATTACCGATTTTTGATAAGAACTTGCTTTTTGTTGTTGTTCTAAAACACGTACTTGATTTTCAGCTTCGTCTTTTGCAGTCTGAGCCTGTTCAAATTGTTGTTTTGTAATAGTATGTGTTTTGTACAAATTATTGTAACGATTGAAATCGTTTGTAACTTGTCTTAATCTGATTTTAGCACTTTCGATAGAACCTGTTGCAGATCTCATTTGAGCATCAGAAACAGAAATACTTGCATTTGCACTTCCAATATCAGCTTTTGCAGCTTCGTATTGACCTTCAGCACCTAATAAAGCAGCATTTGCTTCGTCAATTTTTAATTGGTAATCTCTTTTATCGATAGTAAATAAAGTATCTCCTTTTTTTACAAAATCATTATCCTTTACATAAACCTTACTGATATAACCGGATACTCTAGGAATAATTGGGTTCATTTTTTTCTCAATCTGAGCATCATCCGTTTCTTCGTGAGCTAAAGAGTGCATGTATTTTGTTATTCCGTAAGTTCCGCCCACTAAAACCAAAACGGTTAGTATAATGATGAATTTAGTATTTGTTTTTTTCTTTTCCATGAGAGCTATCGATTATATTTTAGAAAGATTGAATGATTGTGATAATTGTCCTGATACGGATAATAATTCGTAATATTTTTGAATAATTGTTGCTTTAGAAACAGCAGTATTGATTTTGGCGCTTAATTGCTCAACATCGGCTTCAACCAAATCATTGGTATCAGCTAAACCATTGTCGAATTTATCTTTTACAAGTCTGTAATTTTCAGATGCCTGTTGAAGCGCTTCGTCATAAACCACACTTTGGTTAATAGCCAGATCATAATCTTCAATAGATTTTTGAACTTCAACTTTAATACGATCCGTCATTACAGCTTCTGTATTTTTAACTTCCAAAGCTCTGCTTTCAGCTTCTCTTACGTGAGCGCTATTTTTGTAAATTCCAGATAAATCATACGTTAAACCCAATCCAAAGTTCATTGCATATTTTACAGTTATAATATCTTTAAGATCTAAAGCAGTATAACCACCAAGTAATGCTAATGTAGGATAGTAACCTGCTTTTGCAACTTTAATATTTGCCTCAGAAGCTTTTTGTTGAAAACGAATAGCCTCTAAATCTTTTCTGTTTTGCAACGCTAATGCATCTGATGTTGGTGCATTATTGGTTTTTAAACTAAAGAAATCATCTTCATTAACCTGAAGTTTTGTAGTTGGATCAAGTTTTAATAAAGTCGTCAAGTAAAAATTGATGTTATTAAGATTGTTAGTCGCTTCATCAATAGATAATTGTGTTTTTGAAACCAACAATTGTGACTTCAATAAATCATTTCTTGGAATGATTCCGTTTTTCTCTAATTCTGTAAAATCAGTAACACGTTGTTTAGCGCTTTTTTGATTTTCATTTAAAACATCCAGCGTTTTTTGAGCTTTGTATAGAGCTGTATAATACGTAATAACTCTTAAAGCAACATCTTCTTTTGTTTTAGATGCATATGCACTTTCTGCTTCATATAAATTATCAGATGCATCAATGCTATTTTGAATTTTAAATCCGGCAAAAAGAGGTAAACTTAAATTTGCCATTCCAATCATTGCTCTGTCAGGAGATGCTAAAGATGCACTTTCTCCCTGATTTGGCATATCAATCGACGCTTTTGTAAGGCGCTGATATTGACCGGAAATTTTAAGATCCGGATATTGATTGTTTTTAACGGTTGATAATTCGTATTTTTTTGTGTTTACCTTAGTATTGGCAAGCGTAACTTCGTTACTTTTTTCCCAAGCCATTTTTACGGCTTCATCTAAGGTTAAACTTGTTTTTTCTTGTGCTTCTGCTGAAGTTATTCCGATAAAGAAAACTCCAAAGAGCATTAATTGACTAATTTTCATAAACAAGTAGCGCTTTTATAGTTTGTTGAATGTGCTTTGTAAGACTGGTTTTAATGTAATCGTTGTACATTGCTTCTGTTTTTAAATTCAATAATTCTTCGAAGAAAGGTTTATTCATGTGAAAATGAAAAAAGGTCCCTATGATTGTAGGCGTAATAAGCGGAATGATGACATCTTTTCTGAATACTCCTTTTTCCTGACCCTGAGCGATTATACTTTCAACGGATTTTAAGTTTCCTTTTTTTAATTCAGTAAAGGCAATAAAACTTTTTTCTCTCTTTTCTGCATTAATCTCAAAATGTAAAACCCTGAAAATCCCTTTGTTACAGCTGATTCTGTTAATGTAAATTTCGATTAATTTATTGACTTTGTCAATAGGTTCGAGATTTTCCTGTAATAAATTTTCGAGTTTTAATTTTAAATCAGAAGTTTTGTAGATAATTAAAGCCTCTAATAACCTTTCTTTAGAACCAAAATAATACGAAACCATTGCAATATTTATTTTTGCATGTTTTGAGATATCCCGTATCGAGGTGCCTTCAAATCCTTTTTCAGAAAATAGCTTTTCAGCAACTTCAAGGATCTGAATTTTTTTATCGTTTAATTCGATGTGTGACATGGTATTGTTTCTAATTGAGTACAAAATTAAACAAGTGTTTAAATTAAACGCTTGTTTAATTTTTGTTTAACATAATATTAACAGAAAACCATGTAGTTGTTTATAGAAAAATTTAAAACAAATTAGTAGTCATACGTGAGTTCAATTGTGTTATTTGCAGGAATAAAAACTTCATGAATTTCATTTTCTAAAGTAATGCCATTTTTTCTTCTGGAAATTATAATACTATTTTTTTCTCCTTCTGCAGCCATAATAATGGCGGTTTGAGTTTTTACTGAAGCTTGAAATATATCCCCAGATCCATAGGAATAAAAAGATTCTAAAGAATTTAAATTTTCATTTTTGATTCCATGGGAAAAAGAAGTATTAACCTCAAAAAAATCACCTTCTTTTAATGGGATAAAATTATTTAGATGAACTTTAATATTGGTCTTTTTAGCGATATAAAATGATGCATTTATTATAGTATCCCTATTTTTTATTTCATGGATGTCATATCCTAAACCGGCATTGTTTCCTAATCGGAAATACTCATTGGCATCTAAATTTTTATCATCAACAGAAATTATGAAATAACCTGAAGCAGCATTGCCTAATTCACTATCGTTTAGATGGAAATCAACACTATAATCGCCTTTGCTGTTTGTTTTAGTCTTTGCTATTTTTCTGGTATATGAACCTACTTGGCTTCCTATATGATAACTAAATGAAACTTCGATACCAGCTAAAGGCTTATTGTCAACTGTTACAAAATTGCCGGAAAGAGTAGTGCAATTCATAGTGCACGTATCACGTGTATCATCTTCTGTTTTCGAGCAGCTAAAAGTAATAGTTAATAAAAATAGAAGTAATAATTTTTTCATAATCAGTTTTTTATGTTCACCGATTAAAATTAGAAACTTATTTTAATTAACAAGGTCATTTTTTAAAATATATGTAAATTCTTAATATTAGATTTACTTAATTTAAAAACTATAAAAAAAGCTGAAATGATTTCATTTCAGCTTTTATACGATTTTGTCATTCTCAGGAACGAAGAATCGCACTCCTAAAACTACAAAGATTGTCGATTCTCTTTGTGGAATTACTTGTGCGATTCTTCGTTCCTCAGAATGACAAGTTAGAATTTTTATTTATTTAATTATCTAATTTCTCCAACAAATTCTTGAATTTTTCCAGAGCCGCTTTCACTCAAATGTTTAATAAAAGCACTTCCAATAATAGCGCCTTTTGCAAATTTGGTAGCCTGGTTAAAAGTTTCTTTGTTTGAAATTCCGAAACCGATAATTTGTGGATTTTTTAAATTCATGTTTGAAATTCTTTCGAAATAATCTTCCTGAACATTTCCAAAACCAGACTGAGAACCCGTAACACTTGCAGAACTTACCATATAAATAAATCCGTTTGAAACGCTGTCGATAAAACGAATACGTTCGTCTGAAGTTTGTGGCGTAATCAGGAAAACATTTATTAAGCCGTATTTTTCGAAAATAGCTTTGTATTCTTCCGCATAAACGTCAACCGGAAGATCTGGAATGATTAAACCATCGATGCCAATTTCGGCACATTTTTTACAAAAAGCTTCAACACCGTATTGTAACATCGGATTGAAATATCCCATAATAATCAACGGAATTTTTACGCTTTCGCGGATGTTTTTCAGCTGATCAAAAAGAATTTGAGTAGTCATTCCGTTATGAAGCGCCGTTGTAGAACTCGCCTGAATTGTTGGTCCATCAGCCAAAGGATCACTAAAAGGAAGTCCGATTTCGATTAAATCAACACCATTTTTTTCTAAATCCTGAATAATTTGCACCGTATCATTTAAGTTCGGATACCCAGCAGAAAAATAGATAGAAAGTATCTTTTTATCTTCTTGTAATTTTTGAGTTATTCTGTTCATTTTAATATCTTTTATTTCTCCTGCAAGTCCCGAAACTTCGGGGATAAAACCTTGTAGGTATGTTAAGTTTTTCTGCGACAGATTAAAAAAAAATTGCCTAGATTTTTTGTTTCACGCAGATTTAATTAAAATAAATCTGTGCGAATCCGCTTAAATCAATTTAAATCTGCGTGAAATAAATTTGTAGTAATTAAAATCTTTTTAATCTTTTGCATTATTTAATTATTAATAATCTGACTTGTCCAATTATCATTTTGATTCTCCATCAATAATAATCCGGAATCAGAATCGTTCATTTGAGCAATTAATTCGCCTTTATTATTCCAAAAAGCACTTTTTCCGCCCGAAGGATATCCCCAGGATTCTCCGCTGAAATTAGCCATCAAAACATTCATTTTATGTTTTTCAGCGTAGTTTTGTAAATCTCTGTACGCATTCGGAATTCCGTTTGGAGAAAAGAAAATACTTGCAATATAAATATCAGTTTCTCTTTTAGAAGCATTTTCCGGATGCAGCGGATTATCAATATCAGCACAAATAGCAAACGAAATCTTCTGATTTTCAATCGTAATCATCGGATTATAATTGAAAGAAGACTGGAAAAATTCGTCTTCGCCTTCATGTAAAAATTGCTTCGTATAAACTGCAACCGAATTATCCGGAGAAATTACAAATTCGCCAATAAACAATTCCGATTCAATTTGAATTGGCGCGCCCGCAATAATTATAATGTTATTTTCGACCGCTAATTTTTTTAAATAATCCAAACGTGAATCATCTTTTTTGAAAGCTAATTTTTGAGCATGTTCTCTTTCATAACCTGTAATCGATAATTCAGGAAATGCGATTAATTGTGCTCTATTTTGTATAGCCAATTCTATAAGACGATAATGATCTGATAAATTAGCCTCAATATTTCCTCGTGTTGGTTTTGTTTGTGCAGCAGCTAGAATCATTTTCCGGTTTTCTATTTACAATTATTAATTTTCGATATAAACCCACGCTGTTGTTCCTGATTTCAATTTTACCTGAACTCTTCTGTACGAATTAGATTCAAATTGATCTGCTTTAGTTAAATCTGCATTAGAAATAGTAAAAGCAACGCCATGTATAATATCCGAAGCATTTTCGCTTGCAACTACCACAACATAATCTGCCATTCCAAATTCTTCTTCTATTTGCAGGCTTTTTAATTTGTAACCCAGAAGTTGATCCGGAGTTCCGGTTAATAATTTATTAAAAACCCGCATCTGAATTTCTTTCGATCTTAATGTCCCGTAAGAGAATAACTGTTCCATAATTACTATTTCTATTATAGCTTAAAATAATCAATATAATTGTCTAAATCTTTATCACCACGCCCAGAAAGACTGATTACCACAACATCTGTAGGTTTAAATTTCTTCTGATCTAAAACTGCAAAAGCGTGAGCACTTTCGATAGCCGGAATAATTCCTTCTAATTTCGTAAGCTGTAAACCTGCATTCATCGCGTCGTCATCAGTAACAGAAAAAAATTCTCCGCGTCCTGTTTGTGCTAAATGTGCGTGCATTGGACCAACTCCAGGATAATCTAATCCGGCAGAAATAGAATAAGGCTCGGTAATTTGCCCGTCAGGAGTTTGCATTAAAAGTGTTTTACAGCCGTGAATAACGCCCACTTTTCCTAATTTGCTTGTTGCTGCACTATGGCCGCTGTCAACACCTTTTCCGGCAGCTTCAACAGCGATAATTCCAACCTCAGGTTCGTGTAAAAAATGATAATAAGTTCCCGCAGCATTACTTCCGCCACCAATACAGGCAACGACATAATCAGGATTTTCACGTCCTTCTTTTTCTTTTAACTGCCATTTTATTTCTTCTGAAATTACACTTTGAAAACGTGTTACCATATCCGGATAAGGATGTGGTCCAATCGCTGATCCGATAATATAATGTGTGTCAACCGGATTATTAATCCAGTCACGAATTGCTTCGTTTGTAGCATCTTTTAAAGTTCTTGAACCTGAAAGTGCCGGACGAACTTCTGCGCCTAACATTTTCATACGAGCCACGTTTGGAGCCTGGCGTGCAATGTCGATTTCACCCATGTAAACGATGCATTCCATTCCCATTAAGGCACAAACTGTCGCCGTTGCTACACCGTGTTGACCGGCTCCGGTTTCGGCAATGATTCTTGTTTTGCCTAATTTTTTGGCTACTAATATTTGCCCAATTGTGTTGTTAACTTTATGTGCGCCTGTATGATTTAAGTCTTCTCTTTTTAAATAGACTTTAGTATTGTATTTTTCAGATAAACGCTTCGCAAAATAAAGCGGACTTGGGCGTCCAACGTAATCTTTTAGCAATTGATCGAACTCGGCTTTAAAATCTGGTTCGCTTGTTATTTTTAAATAATTCTGGCGTAATTCTTCTACATTTGGATATAACATTTCGGGAATGTAAGCTCCTCCAAATTCTCCGTAATATCCTTTTTCGTTGACGTTAAAATTCATTTTATTCCAATTTTAAAAGTTGGCAACATCAAATTTTCGTTTGAAATTGCTTAATAGATTTTTGTTTTTAAGTCCCGGTTCGATTTCAAATTTACTATTTATATCGACGGCATAAATAGGTAAATTGCTTTTTGAAATCTCTTCTATGGCTTTTAATTCCTGCATTCCGATTCCGCCACTCAAAAAGAATGGTTTGTCAGACTTGTACTTTTTTAATATTTCCCAGTCGAAAGTAGTTCCGTTTCCGCCGGGTAATTTTCCTTTTGTATCAAACATAAAGAAATCGCAGACTGTTTCAAATGGTTTTAAGATTTCAAAATCAAAATCATTTGCAACCGAAAAGACTTTTATAATTTCTATTGAATGATCAATTTTGTTTTTTAATTCCTGACAAAATTCAACAGATTCATTTCCGTGTAATTGTACGGTTTGTAAATCGTGTTTGTTTATTTTTTCAATAATTTTTTCAACCGATTCGTTTACAAAAACACCTACTTTTTTTATCGTTTTTATTAGTTCCGGAATCGTTCCGTTAAAATATCGAGCGGATTTTTCCCAGAAAATAAATCCCATATAATCGGGTAGGAGTTTACCAACTTCGATTATATTATCGGGATATTTCATACCGCATATTTTGAGTTTCATTTTTTTGATGCTTTAAGCAGTAGGCAATAAGCTTTAAGCTCTTTGCTTTGTGCTGATTTTTTTATTCGGTTTTTGCTAAAAGCTTACGGCCTATAGCTTATTGCCTACAGCTGACTAATAAAGTCAACAGCTGCTTGTCCGGCGTTGTCGGTTTTCATGAAGTTTTCACCAATTAAAAATCCGTTATAACCGTAAGGTCTAAGTTCAGAAATGGCTTCGATTGATGAAATACCGCTTTCTGAAACTTTTACAAAATCATTCGGAATTTGCGATGCCAATTGTTTGCTGAAATCTAAACTTACTTCGAATGTTTTTAAGTTTCTGTTATTCACACCAATCATGTCTAAACTTGGCATAATCGATTTTTCAAGTTCTTCCTGATTGTGAACTTCTAAGAGAACTTCTAAGCCAAGTTTTTTCGCAAATTCAGATAATGATTTGATTTCTTCGCGAGTTAAAACCGCAGCAATCAAAAGAATTAAATCAGCTCCAAAAGCTTTGGCTTCTAAAATTTGGTATTCATCAACAATAAATTCTTTTCGCAAAAGCGGAATATTTACGCTTGCTCTTGCTAAAAGTAAATCGTCAAGAGATCCTCCAAAATATTTTCCATCGGTTAAAACCGAAATTCCGCAAGCGCCTGCATTTTCATAACCTTTTACAACTTCTTCAACTGTAAAGTTATGATTGATAACTGATTTTGAAGGCGAACGACGTTTGTGTTCTGCAATAATTCCTGTTGAGCTTGTTCGTAGTTTTTGACTTAAAGAAATCGTTTCTCTTCCAAAAAACACAGAACTTTCCAATTGCGAAACCGGAATTATTGATTTTTTGAGAATGACTTCCCGTTTTTTATCAACTATTATTTTATCTAAAATGTTCATTGTTTTTATAATTTAAAGATTGAAAAATTTAAAGATTGAAAAAAATAAAATCTATAAATTAAACATCTATTTTAGTATTTAAATATTTTATGAAGTTTGATAAGTTTTGCGATATTTCGACACTTAAATCATAGCCTTTTTGAATTTCTACTTGATTGCAAAAGTTAAGTTCTCTGCATAATATCAGCATGCTTCTTACTTCTGCGCAACTTCCTTTGGAAATTTTTAAATATCTAACTAATTGTTTGTTATTATTATATTCTGATCCTTCTGCGATATTATTTGTTATTGAAACAACAGCTCTTTTTATTTGATCTTTAAAACCAAATTCTCTTTCAAAAGTTTTATTATTCATTAAATCAAAAATTAATTTAGCTAATTG
This sequence comes from Flavobacterium sp. LC2016-13, assembly GCF_009707955.1. Lineage (GTDB taxonomy): Bacteria > Bacteroidota > Bacteroidia > Flavobacteriales > Flavobacteriaceae > Flavobacterium. The sequence continues at coordinate 241,706 of NZ_WMDQ01000009.1, forward strand.
AATCCCCTTTTTATATACTTCAAACTCTTCAAAAGATTTTGTCATAATTTTTCAATTTTTAAATCATTAAATCTTTTAATTTATTTAATGCTTTTAATCCTTTTCCAGATAGTAAACTTTCTTTCGCTAATTCAAATCCTTCAAGTGGAGAACATTTTGTAACGGTTGCAATTGCCATTGCAGCATTTGCACAAACAACATTATTTTGCGCTTCATTTCCTTTTCCTGAAAGAATATTGATAAACATATCAGCCGATTCTTCGATTGTTTTTCCTCCTTCAATTTCGCTTTGCGATAAAAGACGAACGCCAAAATCTTCTGGTTTTAGCATTCCTTCCATATGCGATGTTATCGTTTTTGTTGGGCCAGTTAAAGAGATTTCGTCATATCCGTCAAGCGAATGTAAAATCGTGAAATTGATATCGGTATTTTGATATAAATAAGCATACATTCGGGCTAATTCAAGATTAAAAACTCCAACCAATTGATTTTGTGGAAATGACGGATTTACCATTGGTCCCAGCATATTAAAGAAAGTTTTTACAGCCAATTCTTTTCTAATTGGTCCAACATTTTTCATTGCCGGGTGAAATAGGGGAGCGTGTAAAACACAAATTCCGGCTTTATCAATACATTTTTCTAAAAACGAAGAATCATTACTAAATTTAATTCCCATTTTTTCCATTACGTTGCTCGATCCAGAAATAGAAGAAACACCGTAATTTCCGTGTTTGGCAACTTTTATTCCAGCTCCAGCCGATATAAATGACGCTAAAGTAGAGATGTTGAAAGTATCTTTTCCGTCACCACCGGTTCCGCATAAATCGATCGTGTTGTAAGCTGATAAATCAACACGAACACATAATTCTAATAAAGCTTCACGAAAACCCGAAAGCTCATCGATTGTAATGCTTCGCATCATAAATACAGTCAAAAATGCCGAAATCTGACTTGGATTGTATTGACCACTTGAAATGTTAATCAAGACATTTTTTGCTTCTTCTTTAGAAAGCACTTCGTGATTGATTAATTTGTTTAATATAGTTTTCATTTTTTTTAAGATTCTAAGTTGCTAAGGTTCTGAGATGCTAAGTTTTTATTTCAGGTTTCAAGTTTCACGTTCCAACAACTTGAAACGTGAAACGTGAAACAAAAATTAACTCTTTATCCAATTCTCCAAAATCCTTTTCCCGTTTGGAGTTAAAACACTTTCCGGGTGAAACTGAACGCCTCTTACATCAAAAGTTTTGTGTCTTAAAGACATAATTTGTCCGTTTTCATCAATAGAAGTTGCTTCAAGAACTTCAGGTAAATTAGCATCTACAACCCAAGAATGGTAACGTCCAACTTCGAATTCGTTTCCTAAACCTTCAAATAAAATCTCATCAGAAACTACCGTTTTTACGTTTGTTGCAACGCCGTGGTATACTTTGTCAAGGTTAGAAAGCGTTCCGCCAAAAACTTCTCCAATAGCTTGTTGTCCTAAACAAACACCAAGAATACTTTTTGTTGGAGCATATTTCTGAATAACTGCTTTTAGTAATCCTGCTTCATCAGGAATTCCAGGCCCTGGAGAAAGTAATATTTTATCAAAAGTGGCGATTTCATCAATATCAAATTCATCGTTTCTATAAACCGTTACTTCACAGTTTAAATCTTCTAAATAGTGCACTAAATTGTAAGTGAAACTATCGTAATTGTCTATAACTAATATTTTTTTCATTGTGTGTGTGTTTTGTTTCAAGTTTTCTTTGTTTCAAGTTTCAAGTTGTTGGAACGTGAAACTTTAAACTTTAAACCTGAAACTAAATTTTTATTTTTCTCGAACGTATCTTTCAGTAATAATTCGGTTAATTCCTAATTTCTCTACTTTTTCAATTCCTTTTTGAGTCAATGTATCATTTTTGATTTTTACTGTAAACTCAAATTTTCCATTTTCCCATTGACGGTTATTAAAATATTCCAGATTCTCGGTATAAATACTATCTTTCAACGTATATTTTCCGCCTCCGCCAAAAAATACTGCATTTGTTGAATCTTTACCATTATTTAAATCATGATTGAAAAATGCAAAATGAGTATCATTTATAATCTTAATCATTTTTGTTTTTGGATTGAAAGTCGAGAAAGTCGAATCTTTTTCTGTTGTTTCTGCTGATATCAGACGCCAGGTTCCAGTTATCAGAATTCCATTTGCATCTTTCTTAGATTCACATGATACTAAAAGAACGAAAGCAATAAAAAAAGGAATAATGTTTTTCATATTTATTGAAAGATTAAATGATTTAATAATTGAAAGATTTTTGCTGATTTTTAAATCTTTCAATCTTTTAATTTTTAAATTTTTTCCGCCATTTCAAGGGCTGTATTCAACGCTCTTAATTTATTATAAACTTCCTGCATTTCACTTTCTTCGTCTGAACTTGCAACGATTCCGGCACCGGCCTGGCAATGAAGTTGGTGATTTTTGCTCAGGAAAGTTCGAATCATAATCGCATGATTAAAATTTCCATCAAAATCCATAAAACCAATTGCTCCGCCATAAAAATTACGATTTGTTTTTTCGTAATCTTCGATCAATTGCATCGCTCTGTGTTTTGGTGCACCGCTTAAAGTTCCCGCAGGAAAAGTATCGGCAACAACCTGCATCGTTGTTGCTTTTTCGTGTAAATGACCTGTAACTTTAGAAACTAAGTGAATTACGTGCGAGAAAAACTGAACTTCTCTGTATTTTTCTACGTTTACATCGTGACCATTTCGGCTTAAATCATTTCTGGCCAAATCGACAAGCATTACGTGTTCGCTGTTTTCTTTTTTATCTTCTGAAAGTTCTTTGGCTAAAAGCGCATCACGTTCGTCATTTCCCGTTCTTTTAAAAGTTCCTGCGATTGGGTGAATTTCGGCTTTTCTGTTTTTTACGATAATTTGTGCTTCGGGCGAAGACCCAAATATTTTGAAATCTCCATAATCAAAAAAGAATAGGTAAGGAGATGGATTAATACTTCGTAAAGCTCTGTAAACATTAAATTCGTCACCTTTGAAACCTTGTGTGAAACGACGCGATAAAACCAATTGAAAAACGTCTCCGCGGAAACAATGTTTTTTGGCTAAAGCCACATTGTGTTTGAATTCGTCATCGGTTAAGTTAGAAAAACCTTCACCTTCTTTAGTGAATTTATACGAAGCAATATTTCTGGATTGTAATAATTGTTCGATTTCAGAAATGTTGTTTCTTCCGTCAAGACTATGACAGAAAATATATGCTTCGTTTTTAAAGTGATTGATAGCGATTATGTTTTGATAAACCGTATAAAATACATCCGGAATTGAAGTTGCATTGTCTTTTTTGGCAATTGAAACTTTCTCGAAATAACGAACAGCATCGTAAGATATGTATCCGAATAAACCATTATTAATGAATTTGAAATCGTTTTTCTCAGACTTAAACTGACTCGAAAATTCCTGAATTACTTCCGGAATATTGGTTGAAGCATCAATTGAAATTTTTTCTGTTGTTCCGTCAGGGAAAGTCTTAGAAATAGTTTCGTTTTCGATTTTAATCGTCGCAATCGGATTGCAGCAGATGTAGGAGAAACTGTTGTCATTTCCGTGATAATCACTACTTTCAAGTAATAAACTATTTGGAAATTTATCTCTAATTTTAAAATAAATACTTACCGGCGTGATAGTATCTGCCAGAATTTGTTTGTAGTGTGTGTTGAGTATAAAAGGTTTCAAAGTATTCGTTTTTTAGTTTTTAATATATTTTTTGTATTTCAATTTTAGACCAAAAAAAAAGGCTTGTCGTGATGACAAGCCTTTTATATTTATAGTTTTGAAAATACCATAGGAAGCTTAGTTCACGACGTTTGACGTAAATTGTTCCACCACCAAGTATTGTTCATTATTGTTTTCATATCTTATTTTGATGTGACAAAGATATAAATGTAATTTGGATTAGAATACATAATATCTCAAAAAAAATTTTTATAATTTCTGAAATTTGTTAAATTTTAAAAGTTAAAACCTTTTAAAACCTTAATTTCCAATTGCAATCGTATTGTTTAAGTTCGTTCTAAAATCAGGACTCGCTTTGATATTTGGCGATGCAAACAATTCGATATTTTTAATTTTAGTATAACTAATGTCTGATCCCGGTTTATTATAATAGGCTTGAATTGTTGAATCATTGCTTGAAGATTCACTTGTAATTCCACCATTACAATTATTAACGATCAAATTTCTTAAGGTTATTTTAGATAGATTTTCCTGTTCACTTCCTATGTTTTGTTCTAATAACGTAAAAGGAGAAAAACCTGAAATTATACTATTGGTCAGGTTAAAAAAAGTATTTTCTCTAATGTGAACAGCCTCTTTTACAAGACCTTGATTGTTTTCTTCTAAGTTAACCAAAGTAATGTTGTTGGCATTTATTTTGGTCAGCTTTTTAGACATATCAGTATTTTCAATTTTATCATAAGAATCTACCTCGAAACATCTTGAACCTGAAATGTCTGATGAAAAAGGATGACGAATCGCAATACTATTGCTTATATTGATTTGCGCTCCTTGTGTAAAATCGAAATCATCATCTGTAGTTCTGTATGAAATTAAGTTAGTCATATTTAGATCTCCACCATAACATTCGAATGAATCGTCGTTTGAAAAACTTATCTGAATATTATTTAAAACTGTTTTTCTTCCAACACCTGCTAATGAAAGTCCGTTTAATTCTTTTAATGAGCTTAATTTTCTACCGGCATATTCAATTCTCGCATATTTTAAAATACCTGAATTATCTTCGGCGTCCTGACCTCCATAATGATTTAATGCAGCATCTAAATCAAAAGGAAGAGTGTGCACACCTCCAAGATTATTGATAGGAGCTTTTCCCATAATAATTATTCCACCCCAGTCTCCCGGTTTTCTGTCTGCTTTTTCTTTATTTGAAGTAAAAATAATCGGATCAGTTTCTAAACCTTCAGCAATAATTTTTGAACCATTTGTAATAACAAGAGTTCCACAAGTTTTGTCATCACCACGAATTACAGTTCCCGGCTCAATTGAAAGAACAGCATTATTGGTTACATATACCACACCAACTAATTGATAAGTATTACGTTTTAATAATTTAGTGTCTTTATCAATCGTTCCTGCAATTATATTTGAGGCTTCGTTATATTCTGTAGTTGAAGGTTTAAAATTGGTCCAGTTTGCTAACCAGTTCGTGCTGCCAATTATTCCCTTTGGTTGTTGCGCCTGAAGAAGAAAAGTACTTAAAAGGCCTAGAATTGCAATGCTAATTTTTGTTTTCATAACTATGATTTTCATTTCTAGTTTTTGATATTTTTTAATAAGCTCAAAATTAGAAGGCACATGTTAATCAAACCATGATATGATATTACGAAAGTGTTACCTTAAGGTTAATAACATCAAATTTTTGTAAATACTTTAAAAAAGAAACCCCAATAGATAAAACTATTGGGGTTTCTTCAATATAATGAATTAGTAAATGTGAAATATTAGAATTTCAAAGATACAGCTAAATCAAATTCGTCATTGATAGTTTTGTCACCTAAACCTTCAAAGAAATTTCCTGAACCGTATTTAATATCATATTTAGTTCTGTCAACTTTGAAAGCAGTTGTAGCAGTATTTCCAGCTACAGTAATGTCAAAAGTTACTGGTTTAGTAATTCCTTTGATAGTTAAATCAGCAGTTACTGTATAAACATCAGTTGCTTTAGCTCCGATAGTTTTGAAAACTAATTTTGCAGTTGGGAATTTATCAGTTCCAAAGAAATCATCAGCTTTTAAGTGACCATTTAATTTACCTTGGTATTCTCCAGTTAAATCTGTAGAAGTTAATGAAGTCATGTCAACAGTAAAGCTACCACCAACTAATTTTTTTCCTTTGAAAACTACAGCACCTTCTTTAAAGTTTACAGTTCCAGAGTGTTCTCCAGTTACTTTTTTACCTACCCATTTGATAGTAGATGCTTTTGCGTCGATTTTTTTAGTTTGTGCGTTTACTGAAACGCTAGCCACTGCTACGAATAATGCTATTGCAATTGTTTTTAAATTTTTCATGTTGTTTAAATTGATTTTAGATTAATAATAATTATATAGTGATAAATAATTCTTCGTGAGATTTTCTAACTTTTTTATGATGTTGAGATTCATCTTCATCATGTCTGTAACCTACAGCAGCAATTACTGTAGCACTTAGGCCAAGTTTGTCAAAACCTAAGATTTTATTAAATTCTGCCGCATTAAAACCTTCCATTGGAGTAGCATCGATTTTTAATTCAGAAGCAGCAGCCAATAAAGTTCCCAAAGCAATATAAGTTTGTTTTGCAGTCCAGGTATTTTTTGCGTCATCAGATAAGTTTGCAACTGTACCTTTCATCATATCGCTAAATCCAGCCAAAGCATCAGCAGGAACTCCTCTTGTTTCGCTGATATTTTTGATATAATTATCAACAGAATGTGCTCCAAGATTTACATCGTTTGCAAATACGAAAATTTGAGAAGCGTCTGTAAGTTGGGTTTGTCCGTAAGCTGCTGCTTTTAATTGCTCTCTTATTTCCGGATTTTCTACAATAACAACTCTGTATGGTTGTAATCCGTATGAAGAAGCACTTAATCTAACAGCTTCTTTTAATGTATTTAAATCTGCTGAAGAAACTTTTTTTGATGCATCATATTTTTTAGTTGCATATCTCCAGTTTAAATTGTTTAATAATGTACTCATAAATGTTACTTTTATTGGGTTCTGTATTTCTCTAATAATTGATTTAATAATTCTAATTCTTCCTGGCTTATATTCCGTGCAAACACATGTTCATGTTCGTCTACCTTCGGATCTAAATCTTTTAAAACATCCAAACCTTTTTGGGTTATCGCAACTTCAATTTTTCGTCTGTTTCCCGGGCAAACATTTCTTGTAACATAATCTTTCAGTAATAGTTTGTCTACTAATCGGGTTGTGTTGCTTGTTTTAGCCAGCATGCGTTCCTGTATCATACACATATTAGCAGGATTTCCTTTTTGTCCCCTTAATATGCGCAGCACATTATATTGTTCTCCGGATAAATCATACGGTCTTATCAACTCGTTGAAATGATCCTGAATCACATTTTGTGTGTACATGATATTCAGAATAACTTTTTTCGCATTATCCATCTTAACTGTACTTTTTATAACCTCTTCGATTGTCATAGTTGTAAGTGTATAATTTGTATATACAAATGTATAACTTTTGATAGTTGTATATACAAATGTCATGTTAAATTTTTGTTAATACAAATAATGTGAGTTTAACCTGTAAGAAACCTATTTAAAAACGCAAATAAAAGTAGTTTATTTTATAATGTAAAATATTGATAATTTGATATTTAACGATATTTTAAAACGAAAGTTGATTTTATTGAAATTCAGGCAGAAGAAATCCCTTTGATATCTTTTTGAAGTTTAAAATTTCTTTATTTACCCAAGCTTCATTATGCCCAAGCTCCTTTGCAAGTACTCTGGCTACCTTTTCTGAAGATTGAATAGCAGCTCTGGCGTCTAAAAATAACAAACGAACACGTCTTGCTAAAACATCATCTACAGTTCTTGCCATTTCATATCGAATCGCCCAAACCACTTCGGCCATAGTAAACTCGTGATCAGGATGTACTTTTTCTTTTAATTGAGAATCGTTTTGCTGCAATTCGATTATTTTAGGAATATCTACGCCATAGATATACAAATGGTTTTCTCTGTCCAAAGTTGTAGTAGCTTTATTGCCATGAATCGCAAGATTTTCTGTAACAGAAGGTTTTTCAGGTAGTTTTCCTGTGGCAATTGCTTTATCTATAATGTCTTCGGCGATTTTTCTATACGTTGTCCATTTTCCACCTGTAATTGTTATTAAGCCCGTTTCTGAAACAATAATTTTATGACTTCTGGAAACTTCTTTGGTACTTTTTCCTTCTTCTTTTGGCGCTGCTAAAGGACGCAAACCTGCAAAAACAGACAAAACATCAGCTCGGGTTGGTTTTTTTGCTAAAAAATGCTGTGCTGTTTTTAAAACAAATTCAATTTCACTTTCTAAAGCAATAGGTTCTAAACTGTGTTTTTTAATTAAGGTATCAGTTGTACCAACAACAATTCGGTTATGCCAGGGCACAGCAAATAAAACGCGTCCATCGCTTGTTTTTGGAATCATTAAAGCATGTTCACCGGGTAAAAAAGATTTATCAAACACAAGATGAATTCCCTGGCTCGGAACAATATATTTTTTATAAACCTTATCGTTGAGTTTCATTATGGCATTTGTAAAAACTCCAGTCGCATTAATAATCGCAGAACCTTTTAAATCATATTTATTTCCTGTTTCGTGATCTTGTACCTGAACCCCAATAACTTGGTTTTTATCGTCTTTTAATAAATCTATAGCTTTTATATAATTTAAAACGCAAGCACCTTTTTCAACGGCAGTTTGAGCGATATTAATAGCCAGACGAGAATCATCAAATTGTCCATCATGATAAATAACTCCGCTTACCAAACCATTTTCTTCTACATTAGGAAGCATTTCAATTGCCTTTTTCTTAGAAATATATTTTGAACTCCCTAAACTTAAATTGCCGGCCAGTAAATCATAAATTTTTAATCCGATGGTATAAAAAGAACCGCCCCACCAATTGTAATTTGGAATTACAAAGGATTGATTTTTGACTAAATGCCCCGCATTTTTTGCCATAATTCCCCTTTCTTTCAGAGCTTCTCTAACTAAGTGAATATCTCCTTGTTCTAAATAACGTACGCCGCCATGAACCAATTTTGTACTCCTGCTCGAAGTTCCTTTTGCAAAATCAACAGCTTCGACTAAAATTGTTTTGTAGCCTCTACTTGCAGCATCAAGAGCAGTTCCAAGACCGCTTGCTCCGCCACCAATTATAATTACATCCCAGTTTTCAGTATTTTTTAACTTCAATAATTGTTCTGAATGTTTCATATTGTATTGTAGTATTTTCTTTTTGGCGTTTATTATTCTGAAACAAACTTAATGAAATTAGAATGAATTGATAACGAGGTTATATTTAGATTTTAAAAGAAATATAAAATATAGAGTAGTGCGTGCCACCATTTGAGAAAAGGCCTAATAAACTTTGCGTTCATTAGGCCTTTTCTCAAATGCTGTCGGGCTATCCGCACTGCTTCGGCAGTCAGCTTCTATCCCTCACGCGAGCACAAGACGCAAGAAACCCGACAGTCCCGAAGCCTCGGGATAAAAACTGTCGGGTTTGATATCGAATATATAATAAATAAAAACCTTAATGAGGCAATTTATCTTTAATCAAACCATAAAACCAGGTTCCTAAAATTGCACTTAATAAAGTAACCACAATTACAGTAACTCCGGTTCCTATTTGAGCGAAAAGAGGCCCGGGACAAGCTCCGGTTATTGCCCATCCAAAACCAAACATTAATCCACCATAAATTTGCCCTTTGCTGAAAATTTTTGGCTGAATTTCTATTTTTTCACCTTGTATGGTTTTAATGTTGAATCTTTTAATCAATTGAATGGATATTACTCCAACAACAACTGCGCTTCCAATTACACCATACATAAAGAAAGATTGTAACTGAAACATTTCCTGAATACGAAACCAGCTAATAATTTCGGCTTTTACGAATACAATTCCAAAAAAGATTCCAACCAAAAGATATTTTAAATTTGAAAAACCGGAATCTTTCAATTGACTTCCGTTGATTCCTTCTGTATCTGTATTTTTATTTTCTAAATGAGTCATTTTTGAAATTTTAAAGTGAAAGAATAAAAGGCAGAATCAAATTCGCCATAATAAAACCGCCAATCATAAAACAAATTGTAGCGACTAAAGAAGGCCATTGCAAATTTGAAATTCCCATAATGGCATGTCCACTCGTACAACCGCCCGCATATCGCGTTCCGAAACCAACTAAAAATCCTCCAACAACAATCATGATAAAACCACGAAGTGTGAATAAACTTTCCCATGAAAAAAGTTCTTTTGGCAACAAACCAGAATGATCTGTGATTCCGTAAGAAGCCAATTGTTCTGAAAGTTGTGGCGTAATTTCAACCGGATTTGGATTTGCTAAAAAATAAGCAGCAATGATTCCACCAAGGAAAATTCCGAAAACGAAAAATAAATTCCAGCTTTCTTTTTTCCAATCATACTTAAAGAACGAAATATTAGCCGGAATACACATCGCACAAATATGTCGCAATGACGAACTAATTCCAAAAGATTTATTTCCGATAATTAATAAAATTGGAACTGTTAATCCAATCAACGGACCTGCAACATACCAAGGCCAGGGTTCTTTAATAATTTCTAGTAGATTCATTTTTTTTTAGGTTCAAAGGTTCAAAGAAACAGAGGTTCAAAGGCTAAGCTTAAAAAGGAAAAAACTTTGTTCCTTTGAACCTTTGCATCTCTGTACCTTAAATTATTTTAATACTTTGCTTTGACAAACAAAATCTGATTTTGGAATTTCTGTTTTTGCAATTGCTCCAAAACCGCCGTCAATTTCGGTAAAATTTCTAAAACCACGAGCTTGCAAAATAGAAGCCGCGATCATACTACGATATCCACCGGCGCAATGCAAATAAAAATGCTCATTCGGATCTATATCTTTTACCCAGTCATTAATATAAGCTAAAGGTTTACTGTAAGCATCTTCAATATGTTCTGCTTCATATTCAGTTTCTTTACGAATATCGATTACTTTGTCTTCTTCAATTTTGAATTCATTGGCAAATTGTTCAGCAGAAATTCGGTTAACTGTATCAATTTCAAAACCGGCTTTTTCCCAGGCTTCAAAACCACCTTCAAGATGTCCGATAATAGAATCAAAACCTACACGGCTTAAACGTGTTACGGTTTCTTCTTCAAGACCAACTTCTGTAACCAATATAATAGGTTGTTTTACATTCGCAATTAAAGTTCCAACCCACGGTGCAAAATCACCATTAATTCCAATATTAATAGATTGCGGAATAAATCCTTTAGAGAAATCACCATTTTTTCTGGTGTCTAAAATTAAAGCTCCGGTTTCTTCGGCCACAGCCTCAAAATCTTTTACATCAATAGATTTCATTCCGTTATTCAAAACCGATTCAAAGCTTTCATAACCTTTTTTGTTCATGGCAACATTCATGCTGAAATAGGCTGGAGGAGGTAAAAGCCCGTCAGTAACTTCAGTAATAAATTCAGCTTCTGTCATATTTGCACGCAAAGCATAATTTGTAGCTTTTTGATTTCCAATTGTAGAAACCGTTTCTTTGCTCATGTTTTTTCCGCAAGCGCTTCCCGCACCATGCGCTGGATAAACAATGACATCATCAGCCAAAGTCATGATTTTATCTCTTAAAGAATGAAATAAAATCCCGGCTAATTCATCTTGCGTCATTCCGGCTGCTTTTTGAGCCAAATCAGGACGGCCAACATCGCCAATAAATAAAGTATCTCCGGAGAAAATGGCATGATCTTTTCCGCTTTCGTCGATCAATAAATAAGTGGTGCTTTCCATGGTATGACCCGGAGTATGCAACGCTTTTATAGTAATATTTCCAATTTTAAATTCTTGTCCGTCTTTGGCAGAAATACAATCGAATTCGCAAGCTGCATTTGGTCCGTAAACAATTGGTGCCTGAGTTTCTTTACTTAAATCAATATGGCCTGAAACAAAATCAGCATGAAAATGGGTTTCAAAAATGTATTTCAGTTTAACCTGATCGCGTTCTAAACGATCTAAATAAGGTTGAATTTCACGAAGTGGATCAATAATCGCTGCTTCGCCGTTTGAAGTTATATAGTAAGCACCTTGCGCAAGGCATCCGGTGTAAATTTGTTCTATTTTCATGATACGTATTGTAAAAATAAGGGAATACAAAGGTAACCTACTTTTTCTTTAAAATAAGTGACTAATGTTACAGAAATTTGATTTTTGTGTAAAAAAAGATTGTTCTTTATCATATATGTTATATAGGTTAATTTAAAATTTTGCAATTAAACATTAACTTATAATTTTGTAAATGATGAATGTCATTTTAAAATAAAAACCTTAAAGTTATACAAATGAACACAGAAGATTTATTGAATCAAATTGCTTTTATAAAAGAAATTGATAAAGTAAAATATATTCAGCGAAAAACGAAGCTGTTTAATAGTGATCGAAATGAAAACGATGCAGAACACAGTTGGCATTTGGCTTTAATGGCAATTGTTTTGGCCGAACATTCAAATGAGCCAATTGATGTTTTGAAAGTGGTGAAAATGGTTTTGATACATGATATTGTAGAAATCGACGCGGGAGATACCTTTATATATGATACGGTAAAAAATCACGATAATACTGATGAAGAACGATTGGCGGCGAATCGTATTTTTGGTTTGCTTCCACAAAAACAAGCCGATGAACTTATTGCCATCTGGGAAGAGTTTGAAGCTGGTGAAACCAAGGAAGCTAAATTTGCCAGATCAATGGATAGATTAGAACCATTATTGCAAAATACGTCAAATAATGGAGGAACATGGAAAGAGTTTGGAGTAAATTATGACAAGGTTTACGAAAAGAAGAGCGTCATAAAAGAAGGTTCAAAAACAATATGGAATTACGCCGAAGGTTTGATTAATGAAAGCGTAGAAAAAGGAATTCTGAAAAAATAATGAAACATAGCCTGCGGTTTCAACCGCAGGGACTCATGCATAATCCTAATGCGTTTTCCACGGTTGAAACTGCGGGCTATGTTTAAATGTGCATAGCTATGTGTGGAAACTAGTTTCTTTTTTAGTCTTTAATGAAAGAATAGAAAAAAGCCTATGTTTCTATGTGTTTAAAATTTAATTTAAATTGTTGAAAAGTTTAACAAATATGAGCTTATAAACTTTTTTTAAAGGGCATGAATTCGGGTTTTAATGGGTAAATTTGTAGGACTTCATAAATAAAATACCACTATGGAAGAAATGCTTTTTTATGACCGAATGCAATTTGCCTTCACAATTACCTTTCACTATCTTTTTCCGCAACTTACAATGGGTCTTTCGCTCATTATTGTTTACTTCAAATGGAAATACTTAAAAACTAAAGACGAACAATATAATCACGCGACCCATTTCTGGATGAAAATTTTCGCGCTGAATTTTGCGATGGGCGTTGTAACCGGAATCCCGATGGAGTTTCAATTTGGAACCAATTGGGCAAAATTCTCTGAGTTAACCGGAGGAATTATCGGTCAGACTTTAGCAATGGAAGGAATGTTTTCCTTTTTCTTAGAATCTTCTTTTCTTGGAATCTTTTTATTTGGTGAAAAAATACTGGGACATAAATGGCATTTTGTAACTGGATTACTAATTTGCATTGGTTCCTGGGCAAGTGGATATTTAATTATCGCCACACATTCGTGGATGCAAAATCCGGTTGGTTATGAAATCCTTCAAAACGGAAAATTTGTGTTGACGAATTTCAAAGCTTTATTCTTGAATCCTTGGTTGTGGCCATCTTATTTGCACAATCAGGCAGCATCTTTGGTAACAAGTTCATTTGTTGTGGCCGGAATTGGTGCTTTCTATATTTTAAGTCAGAAGAATGTTTCTTTCGGAAGAATGTTTGTAAAAACAGGCGTTATCTTCGGATTGATTTCTTGTGTCATTGTTGCGGTTCCAACGGGAGATTTACTGGCTAAAAATGTCGTAAAATATCAACCGGTAACTTTTGCCGCAATGGAAGGGATTTTTCATACTGAAAAGAAAGGTTCTGAAATTGTTTTAATTGGCCAGCCCGATGTAAAAGATAAAAAACTGGACAATAAAATTGCAGTTCCAAATATTCTGAGTTTCCTGACTTACGGAAATTGGAATCAGGAAATAAAAGGCCTGGATCAGTTTGAAGAAGACTTGCATCCCATAAATATTTCAGGATTATATTATGCTTATCATATTATGGTTGGACTCGGAACTTTATTTATTGGTTTAATGGCTTTTGCGGTTTTACAGCTTTTTAGAAAGAAATTGTACCAAACCAAATGGGTTTTATGGTCGCTAATGTTCATGATGCCGTTTCCATATATTGCAAATACGACAGGTTGGTACACGGCCGAATTAGGAAGACAACCGTGGCTGGTTTATAATTTACTACGAACTGCCGAAGGCGCATCGCCAACAGTTTCATCCGGAAACACTTTATTTACTTTACTGGGTTTTATAGGATTGTATCTTTTACTTGGAATGTTGTTTTTGCTTTTGATTGGAAAAATTATCAATAAAGGACCTCGTCACGTGGATCTTTCAACAGAAAAAATATAAATATGGAATTTTTTTGGTACGTAGTTTTAATGGGAATTCTGGCTGTTTATATTGTATTAGACGGTTATGATTTTGGCGCAGGAATTATTCATTTATTTTTGGCTAAAGAAGAGAAAGATAAAAAAGCAATTACAAGTGCTATTGGTCCGTTTTGGGATGCAAACGAAGTTTGGATAATTGCTGCAGGAGGTGTTTTGTTTTTTGCTTTTCCAACTTTATATGCTTCTTCTTTCAGCGGATTTTATTTGCCTTTAATTATGATTTTATGGCTTTTGATTTTCCGTGCAATAGGTTTAGAAATGCGCGGTCAGGTGCATCATCCAATGTGGGAAACGATTTGGGATAAAGCTTTCGGAATTGCGAGTTTGCTTTTGGCGCTGTTCTTCGGAATTGCTTTGGGAAATATTGTTCGCGGTGTAAATCTGGGAATGGTAACGAACGGTGTTTCGACACAAGAAGCACATTTTTTCTTTTTGCCTTTATGGAATCCAACTTTTAGTCCGCAAGCAAATGAATTGGGAATTATAGATTGGTTTACGCTTTTTCTTGGAATTGTGAGCGTTGTAGCTTTAACGATTCATGGCGCAAATTGGATTATCTTTAAAACTAATTCATCTTTGAATGCAAAACTTAAAAATCTGGTTTTTAAACTCAATATTGCCTTATTGGTTTTGGTTATTATTTCGTTGCAAATTTGGCATTTTATTGAGCCACAGCCGTTTCATAACTTTCTCGAGAACCCGATTCTTTGGTTTTTTCCTTTAATGACTTTTGTTGGAATTTTAGGTTTATTCAAAGTGCGTTCGTACCAAAAAGACGGAATGGGATTTTTGTTTTCGACTTTATTTTTGGTTGGAGGATTTGCTTCAACAGCTGTTTCGATTTTTCCGAATGTTTTGCCGTCGACAAATAAAGTAAATCCGTCGTTAACTATTTATAACACTGCCGCTGGCGAATACGGATTAAACGCCGGAATGAGTTGGTTTTTTATCGCTTTGTTTCTGGTGATTATTTATTTTATTATTCAGTATCGCGTTTTTAGCGGTAAAATGGATGAGGTTGGATATGGGGAACATTAGTTTTATTCGCCACGAATTGCACAAATTTTTACGAAGTTTTTAATATAATGATATTTTCTTTTTAAAATGATGCTTGAATTTTAATTTGCATCCATTTTGAATCAATTGGTTTAATTGTAAGAATTTTAAACATGTATGATAATTTTTATCATTTTCTATAAATAAAAAAGCCCTTCTATTTAGAAGGGCTTATTTATTTGAAAAGCTTCATCAGATTTATATCCTGCTTTTTACAGCTTCATCAGATATTAATCCTGCTTTTAATTTCTTATACAAAGATAATGTACTATTAGTACATTTACATTCTGTGTTTAATACTATTTATTTATTCATCTATAAGAAACAATATAGAAACCTTATACTTGATAATTGTCTACTTCAGTTCTTCTACCACTTACTTTAACTGATAATGTAGAATCTTTTTCATTCATATTAATTGAATATTGTCCTTCAGCTTCTTGAAAACCGTCTTTTCGCATTGCAGTAATTACAGTAGCTTCATATGTCGCAACATCTATAAAGTGATATTCTACAATTAGGTTTAATTGTAACTGATCTTTAAAGGTTTCCATTAATAATACTCTGACTGCTGTACTTTTAAGTGGTGTATAATTAATTACATTTACATTTTTATTTCTTAATGAATAATGTAATAAATGAAGAAAAGAATTTTCAACCAATGGTTCAACGTACTTTGGTTCAATACCCTCTCTAGCTCCATTTTCATCACCTTTTGTTAATCTTTTTACATAATGTCCATCAACGAAATAATCTAAATTTAAATGTACCGTAAAACTCTTTTTGTGTTGTGCATTCATTGATGCTGCACTTACTGTGTATTTGTTAGGATCAATAATTGTTGCTGTTATAGATTTTACTATTCTTTTTCTTTTAGGCTTATCTTCATTCATTCGAATTAATTTAAAGGTGCAATATTAATTAAAATTTATAAATGTAAAATGTATCTTACAAAAAAGGAAGTGTATTTTACTGTACTATTAAATTTTTTAAAGAATTTTAAATATCTTTGAACTATGAGCACAGCAACAAAACCAAAACATATCGGACGAAACATAAGCCGAATCAGAGAGCTTAGAGGAATGAAACAAGAAGCACTTGCACAAGCAATTGGTTCAAACCAACAAGCTATTTCCGGAATTGAAGGAAGTGAAGAAGTTGATACTAAAAAACTTGAACAAATTGCAAAAGCGCTTGGAGTTACAGTAGAAGCTATTGAGAATTTTTCGGAAGAATCTGTTTTTAATTTTTTTAATAATTTTTACGATAATAGTGCTAGTAACGGCCAAGGCTCATTTAACCCAGCTTTTAGTTTCAATCCTTTAGATAAAGTGGTTGAACTTTATGAGCGTTTAATTCAGGCTGAAAAAGAATTAGTTCAGGCTGAAAAAGAAAAAGTACAATATCTGGAAAAGCTTTTGAAAAAATAGAAATATAAAAGACTTAAGTTCAAGCTAGTTTGCGTTAGGGATAGTAGCGGTATCCTTTTTCTTGCTTCTTTAGCAAGGAAAAGATACAAGCGGATAGCCCGGCCGAAGGAAACGCCCAAAATATTGTTTTAATTCTCGCTGCTTATAAAATGAAATACTTAAAAATTATTATATTTTTTTTCTTTTTCGGATGTATCAAAATTTTTGCTTGCGATTGTTATTCTCCAAAGCCAATTTTAGAATTTTATTCTTCAAAATATGTTTTTGAAGGCTTGGTCGTAAACAAAAAATTCACCAAAGATTCGGCAACTTATACAATTAAAGTAAAAGTGCTTAAGAGTTATAAAAGAGGTAGTATTCCGAAAGAATTGTCTTTTACTTTTTATTATAAAAAAGAAAACTCTGTTTGGAGTTCTTGTTATTCGGAAGTCTATAAAAATCAGAAATTGCTTGTTTTTGCTTCTGAATATAAAGGAAATTTAGGTTTTGATACTATGTGCTCCAATTCTCAGGTTATTCGAGAGGACGGCATAAATCCTGTTTTACAAAAAGTGCTTGATCACGGTAATGAATTTAAATTGGAGGATTATATATATGGAAATGAATCTGATGTTAAATATGAATTTAATATTCCGAAGCCAATTACAAATATTGATTCAATTTTTAAATATGAGAAAGCGTGGAAGAGTGATAAATCATTTGGACTTTTTGCGCTATTTATTAATAAAAAAGGAGAGTTGGAGTCTGTTTTTAATTTCTTAGACTGGAACTATTCGTACGGAGAATTTAAATTTGATCCATTTTTTGGTTTATTGAAAGATTTTCATGTAAAAAGTAAAAGGCCTTTAACTGATTTTGAAATACATACTATAGAATTACTAAAAAAAGTGAAAGTTTGGGAACTAAAAAGAAATAATAAATCTCAAATTATTGTTGACTATATGACTTTTATATATGTTGAGTTTGATGAAAAAAAGATGGAATGGTTTTATGAATTACGATGAATTTTGAAAACGAGAATGATTTAACGGATAATACTCAAAACAAGCTTATTCAATTTTTCGTATTGATACCAATTTTTAGAATAAATTTGTAAAACTGCTTACATCTATTCTAAATCGCAACTAAAACCCATGGAAGACCTGACATCATTTATTGAAAACATTAATAAGAAAGTCGTCTTATTACCAGATGAAATGAATGCTTTATTGTCTGAGTTTAAAGTGCGAAAAATAAAGAAAAGACAGTTTATCGTACAACCGGAATTTGTAAATAAACAGAGAACTTATGTACTTGAAGGGGCTTTTCGCGCTTATGTTGTTGATGAAAAAGGAACGGAACATACGATTCAGTTTGCTATTGAAGACTGGTGGATAGCCGATTATAATAGTTATATATTCCAAACTCCGGCGACTATGTTTATCGTAGCATTAGAAGATAGTGTGATACTGCAAATAAACCATGAAGCCGAAGAGAAATTAAAATCTTCTACCCATAATCTTGAAACGTTATTTCGTTTAATGGCCGAAAAATCGGCTGCGTTTTATGCACGACGCATTATTGCAATGCTTACACAAAATGCAGAACAGCGTTATAGTGAGTTTCTTGAAAAGTTTCCAAAAGTGGCGCAACGCTTGCCACAATACGCCCTTGCATCGTATCTTAATATGACTACAGAATTTTTATCGAAAATACGTAATGAAAAAGTGAAGAAGAAAAGTTGAAGTAGTTCAACCTTTTTTCCTAAGATACTTCAACTTTTCAGCCTGACTTAATATCCAACTTTGCTTTATCAATTAATAACATATAATTAATAAAATAAAGATGGAAAATTCAGGAAAATTAAATGGTAAAGTAGCATTAATAACAGGTGCATCAAAAGGTATTGGTGCCGGAATTGCTAAAGCATACGCAAATCAGGGAGCGACTGTGGTTGTTAATTACGCTAGCAGTAAAAATGACGCCGATAAAGTAGTACAGGAAATAACTTCAAATGGTGGAAAAGCAATTGCAATACAAGGTAATGTTGAAAAAGCAACCGATGTAAAACGCATTTTTGAAGAAATCGTAAAGACATTTGGTAAACTAGATATATTGGTAAACAATGCAGGCGTTTACAGCTTTGCGGGTATTGATGATATTACAGAAGAATCATTTCACCACATGTTTAACATTAATATTTTGGGCAGTATACTTACGATTCAGCAAGCCGTGAAATTATTTGGAGATAAAGGCGGCGCTATCATTAATGTGGGTTCAATCGTATCAACGCTTGATATGCCAACCACTTTGGTTTATACTCAAACTAAATATGCTGTTGATGCCATGACACGTATTCTTGCTAAAGAACTTGGTCCGAAGAAAATACGTATCAACTCTATTAATCCTGGACTAATCGAAACTGAAGGTTCTCACAGTTCTGGAGTTATGAATGGAGATGGAGAAAAATGGCACGTTTCAGAAACACCACTTGGCCGAGTAGGAAAACCGGATGATATTGCAAAAGTGGCCGTATTTCTTGCTTCTGAAGATTCTTACTGGATCACTGGCGAAGCTATCGCTGTTTCTGGTGGACAACGTTAATTAAACTTTGGTTCATAAAACAGAACGACTAAATTCAATGACGGGATTATTTCTGTCATTGAATTTTTTTGTTTTTAAACTTTGCCAAAGCTTGATCTGCAATTAAAATATTAAAAAATGATCTGCCAGATCTGCCAGATCTGCCAAATCTGCGAGAAAAAACATTTAAAACAAAACCTCTTTTGTAATAATATAAAATCCCATAACCAAAACAAACCAACCGAAAATAGGTTTTAGTTTTGCGCCATCAATTTTTTTAGAAAGCTGACTTCCAATTATCATTCCGATAAGTGCCATTGCAGAAACACTTAATAAAAAAGGATAGTTTATGGGAGTTCCAATATATAAATCGCCTCCAAAACCTATCGAAGAATTTATGGTGATAATTAATAATGAAGTTCCAACGGCTTGTTTCATTGGCAAATTGGCAAAAAAGAGCAAAGCAGGAATAATTAAAAATCCGCCGCCGGCGCCAAGAAATCCAGTTATGATTCCGACTACGAAACCTATAAAACTTAATTGAAGGTAATTGGTTTCTGCACCTTTTATTTCGGGATTGCTTTTTCGAATCATAGAAATTGCTGCGGTAATCATCAAAACAGAAAAGACAATCATAATCAGAAAATCTTTAGAAACAGAATACGAAGCGATTGAAAATAGGGTAGAAGCAATTTGAGGGAAAATAACTTCGCGGATAATCAAAATAGAAATCACAGAAGGAATCGCAAAATACAATGCCGATTTTAGTTTCAGATTTCCCATTTTATAATGACTGTAACTTCCGGATAAAGCAGTTAATCCAACAATAAATAAAGAATAAGATGTTGCCTGCTCCGGATTTACTTTAAATAAATAGACCAAAATAGGAATGGTCAATATCGAACCGCCTCCGCCAATTAAGCCAAGAGAAATCCCGATAATGATCGAAGCAAAATATCCTATATATTCCATTGCTAGTTTTTTATGCAAAGGTGCTTCGTTAAAAAGAGATTCACAGTAACATTTATCACATAAGTATTATATATTTTTTCCGCCACGAATTCACGAATTATTTCTCTTAAGATTAAAAATAAATTCGTGAATTCGTGGCTATTTTTAAGCTATTTTAATAATTCAATCTGGTTTCGGTTAAGTTTTACCAAACCTCTTTGTTCCATTTTTTTAAGTAATCTCGAAACAACTTCGCGGGAAGTATTTAATTCGGTAGCAATTTCCTGATGTGATAATTTTACTTCCTGACATCCACAGGCATCAGAATGTCTTTTCAGATAAAACTCCAAACGTTCGTCCATCGAACGGAAAGCAATATTATCAACCACTTCAAGAACTTCTTCAAAACGGCTTCGGTACGTTTCGATTACAAATTCGTACCACGATCTGTGTTCCATCATCCATTTATCCATCATTTGCAGTGGAATCATCATAACCGAAACATCTTCGACCACTTTGGCCATAATCTGGCTTTTTTCGCTTTTGGCGGTACAAATCATAGAAATTGCGCAGGCTTGTCCGGGTTGCAAATAATACATTAAAAATTCTCCGCCATCTTCGCCTTCACGATAAATTTTGATTTTTCCTTTCGTAATCAAAACTGTGTTTTTGATGTATTGTCCGGTACGCATTAAAATAGTTCCGGCTTCAAAATGCTGTAGACTTCCATTTTCTTCAATAGTAGAAATAAGCTCGTTGGAGAAATTTGGAAAGATGGTTTTTAATGAATTTTGCATTTATTATATTTTTTTGCCACGAATTACACGAATTTTCACAAATTAGGTTTGCGTTTATTTTTGAATTGATGACGGATGTTTTTTTTTGAAATATTGGATGTTTTTCTATATGTTGGAAATTATTTTTTTGGCGCGAATTTTACAAAATTCTAAAAAATAATTCGTGAAAATTAGTGTAATTCGTGGCGAATACTTTTATCAAAAAGAGATTAAAAATTATAATTTTTTACAAAGATAATAGATTCAACTATCATTAATTATCAGAAAACTATATTTAAGAGTATTTTGCGCAAATGAAAAAATCCTATTTTCTATCGATTTTGCAGACTATATTTTTAAAAATAGTAAGTAAATTTGTAATTCACTGATTATAATAGTTTCTCTAAAACGTTTTCTGAGAATAATAATCGAAATCGTATTTGGTACGTTTTTAATTAATAGAAACGTCGTAATTTTACAAAAAACACATATTATGAATTTATCACAAGAAGATTGGGTTAATCAGCTTGCTGCTGACGAGAATGCAGTTATACTGGACGTAAGAACTGAAGACGAATTTAATGACGGCTATATTGAGAATGCTGTAAACATCGACATCAATAAAGGCCAGGGTTTTATTTATGAAATCGAAGAATTAGACAAAAATAAAAATTATTATGTGTACTGCCGTTCTGGAGCCAGAAGTGCAAAAGCATGCCAGGTTATGAATGAGTTAGGGATTAATAATGCCTATAATTTACTTGGCGGAATCCTGGACTGGGAAGGCGAAACAGTAAATCCATAACACAAAAAAAGAGGCACTAAAAAGCCTCTTTTTTCTTTTGAAATTGCTATTAATAACCAGACTATAAAATTACCAAATTATGAGTTTAATACCCGAAGAATATCAAATTACAAACCTTATAAATCAAGATACTTATCTTGTTAATGGAGAATTGAAAAAATGGACAGGACAAACTACGCCTGTATTTTCGACAATTTCTTCTACAGAAAAATATGCGCCAACCGTACTTGGATCAATTCCGTTTATGGGAGAAAAAGAAGCTGCAGAAGTAGTTGAGGCTGCCAATGGAGCCTACAATAAAGGTCAGGGCTTATGGCCAACCATGAAAGTGGCTGATCGTATTAAATGCATGGAAAATTTCGTTAGACAAATGAAAGAAACCCGCGAAGAAGTGGTGAAACTTTTGATGTGGGAAATTGGAAAAAACCTTGGCGATTCGCAAAAAGAATTTGACAGAACAGTAGAATATATTCAGGATACGATTGACAGTTACAAAGAATTAAATGGTCGTAGCTCACATTTTGAAAAAGTACAAGGTGTAAATGCTATGATTCGCCGTGGACCTCTTGGAGTTGTTTTATGTCTTGGACCTTACAATTATCCATTAAACGAGACTTTTTCATTGTTGATTCCGGCTTTAATTATGGGTAACACGGTTATCTTTAAACCGGCAAAACATGGCGTTTTATGTATTTCACCATTATTGCATGCTTTTAGAAGCAGTTTTCCTAAAGGTGTTATTAACATTGTTTACGGAAGAGGCCGCGAAATTGCATCTCCAATCATGAAATCAGGAAAAATTGATGTTTTGGCATTAATCGGAAACAGTAAATCAGCAATCGCTTTGCAGGATCAACATCCAAATAAAAACAGATTGCGTTTGATTTTAGGATTAGAAGCTAAAAACCCGGCCATTATTTTACCGGATGCTGATTTAGATTTAGCGATTCAGGAATGTATTGCAGGATCTTTATCTTTTAACGGACAACGTTGTACGGCTTTAAAAATATTATACGTGCACGAATCTATTGCAGAAGAATTTAACCGACGTTTCTCTGAAAAAGTAGATGGATTATTGTTTGGAAATCCTTGGGAAAAAGGAGTTTCATTAACACCGCTTCCTGAAACAGATAAACCAAAATATATTCAGGGTTTAATTGACGATGCCACTAGCAAAGGAGCAAAAATCCTGAACGAAAAAGGAGGAAAACATACCGATAATTATATATTCCCAGCCGTTTTATTTCCTGTAAATAAACAAATGAGAGTGTATCATGAAGAACAATTTGGACCAGTAGTGCCTATTATTTCTTTTAAACATATTGATGAACCTCTTGATGATATGGCCGAATCTAATTACGGACAACAAGTAAGTCTGTTCGGAAAAGATATTAAAACTCTGGCACCGCTTATCGATTCTTTGGTAAACTTAGTTTGCAGAGTAAACCTGAATAGTTCTTGCCAAAGAGGTCCGGACGCTTTCCCGTTTACAGGTCGTAAAGATTCTGCAGTAGGAACCTTAAGTATTCCTGATGCATTGCGTTCATTCTCGATTCGTACGTTCGTAGCTTCAAAAGATATTGCTTACAATAATGAGATATTGCAGGAATTGCTAAACAGCAAAGAATCGAACTTCATTAATACCGATTATATTTTGTAAATATCAGTTATATATTAATTACAGAAACCGTCTTTTTCTTTTTAGAATCAGGCGGTTTTTCTTTTTTAAAGCTTAAAATAATATTTCATAGAGAACTGTAACATTCAATTAAAAAATTACACTAATATTATAATCAATTTTAATTACCAAAAAACCTGAACCACTTATGGAAAAATTTATACTAATCGTATTTTTATTTCTGGCGCAAAATAATTTTGCCCAAGAGCTTTATATGCCCAGAAATATTAAAGATGCCTACGCAAAAGGAACTCGTTCTGCTGATGGAAAACCAGGCAAAAATTACTGGCAAAATCACGGAAAATATGATATTGCATTAACGGTAAACGCAGGTACAAAAGTAGTTAGCGGAACCGAAACTATCGTTTATGAAAATAATAGTAACGATACTCTTAGAAATCTTAAAATTAGATTTGTTAATAATCTGCATAAACCTTCTTCTCCAAGAAGCGGAACTGTAAGTGACGATTTCCTGAGCGACGGACTTACGATTACTTCTCTAAAAGTAGCCGGTGAAATCTATAAAGAAGATGCGAGAAAATGGGGAACAGTAGGAAGTGTAAAATTGAATAAAGTGATTTTGCCACATTCTAAAACCACAATAGATATCGACTGGAACTATCCTTTATCTAAAGAAAGCGGAAGAGAAGGTCAAATTGATGAAAGTACTTTTTTCGTAGCATATAGTTATCCAAGGGTTTCTGTTTTTGATGATTACAATAAATGGGATATACTTTCTCATACAGATCGTCAGGAGTTTTATAACGATTTTAATGATTATACCTATTCTGTAAAAGCGCCTAAAAATTACGTGGTTTACGCAACCGGAGATTTATTAAATCCGGATGAGGTTTTACAACCTGAATTTGCAGCCCGTTTGAAAAAATCATATACAACAGATGAAATTTTGCACATTGCAAATGAACAGGAAATGAAAAGCGGTGTTGTAACCAAACAAAACGACTGGAATATCTGGAAATTTGAAGCCAAGAATATCTCTGATGTTTGTTTTGGATTAAGCGACCATTATTTATGGGATGCGAGTAGCGTTATGGTAGACAAAAAAACAAACCGTCGTGCAAGCGTTCAGGCGGCGTATGATGCAAAAGGAACTGATTTTGTAAATTCTATCAAAAACAATCGATATGCTTTAGATTGGTTTTCGAACAATTGGCCGGGAGTTCCGTACCCATTTTCTAAAATGACCGCTTTTCAGGGATTTGCAGATATGGAATATCCTATGATGTGTAATGATTCGCAAGTTGGAGATCCTGTTTTTGCGCAATTGGTTCAGGATCATGAAGTAGCACATACTTATTTTCCTTTTTATATGGGAATCAACGAAACGCGTTATGCTTTTATGGATGAAGGCTGGGCAACTACGTTTGAATATTTAATTGGAATTGCAGAACACGGTAAAGAAGCTGCAGACAAATTTTATAAAGAATTTAGAGTAGCAAATTATATTAATGATGCTTCGACTGAAGAAGATCAGCCTATTATTTCTATGTCTACACAAGTTTCAGGCCCGGGTTATGGAAACAATTCTTATGGAAAAGCTTCACTTTCTTATATTGCTTTAAAAGATATGCTTGGCGATGAGTTATTCAAAAAATCACTTCATGCTTATATGGATACGTGGAATGGAAAACATCCAATTCCGTGGGATTATTTTAATTCATTTAATACAAGTTCAGGAAAAAACCTGAATTGGTTTTTCAACAACTGGTTTTTTACCAATAACTACATTGATCTTTCAGTTAAAAATGTGGCAAAAAATACTGTTTCTGTAGAAAACGTGGGAGGTTTTGCAATTCCGTTTGATGTAAATGTTGTTTATGCTGATGGTTCAAAAGAAACCTTGCATCAAACTCCTGCAATTTGGCAATCGAATCAAAAATTAGCTGCCATTGCTTTAAACAGTAAAAAACAAATTAAACAAATCACTGTTGATGGTGGTATTTTTATGGATTTTACGCCGGCAAATAATATCTGGACAGCAAAATAAATAATAACAGAATTGTTCTAAAAATCATCTTCTTCAAATATTGAGGAAGATGATTTTTTTATTTCAACTTAATGTATTTATAATCAATGAGTTAATGGCTTTTGTTTTTTTAGATTTTAGATTAATTAAATAATTACGGGAAACCGTAAGAAATTATTTAATTAATCTAGTTATGTTTGCAATCAATTTAAAATCCCCAATTTAAATGAAAACTTACCTTAACCTAGTTCTTTTATTGCTATCAATTAATATTATAGCTCAAGATGACGCAAAAGCTAAATTTCAAAAAAATAAATACGAAATGGCTGTGTCCTACTACAAAAAAGCAGATTTTAAAAATGCACTCGATTTATATTCTGTCGCATCCAAAATCAGACCTGAAAATGATTTAGGGAAAGAATCTATTAAAAAAGTAGATACCTTAAAAACCATTTTAAGAAAAGATATTATCGATAAAGCTTTGGGAATATGGAAACTAAAAGGCGATAAACCTGTTTGGTCTGTAAACTCAGAAAATGATTCTAAAAATGCATTAGTTCTGGAATTTATTGAAATAAACAACACTCAGATTTTATTTTATGAACAGGATAAAAAGACTTTAGTTAAGAAGCTTTTAAAAACAGAGAATCTTGTGTTTTACAATAAAGACGAATCAGATTCTTTATTCTCAGCCATTATTTTATCTGACGGAACGATATGGAATTGCACATTAGATGAAAACTCAGAAGTTTTGCATGTTATTAATATTGCAAAACAAACCGAAAAAGGTGTTGAAAAAGTAGAAACCAATAACCTGGAGCGATTTTATACCAAAGGATAAAAGAATTACATAAGCTAAATTTCGATTTACTTTTTGTATTATATTTACTACTCTGAAACACCAAAATTTAATCAGTTAGAAATATGATACATAATAATTTACAGACTATTTTCAGAAAGAGAATAGTCTTTTTTTGTTTTTTGATGGTATTGGTAAATATAGGATTTGCTCAAAAGAAAATTGAAATAGGAACTATTGATAGTATCTCTTCGAAAATTTTAAATGAACAAAGAAAAATTTGGGTACATCTTCCCGGAAGCGCTCAACAGAAAGGTTTTTCTAAAGAAAAATATCCAGTTGTTTACGTTTTAGATGGTGATGCTCATTTTAGTTCAGTTGTGGGAATGATCGAAGAATTAAGCGAAGTAAATGGCAATACACTTTGCCCGGAAATGATTGTAGTGGGTATTCTTAATACAAATCGAAATCGTGATCTTACCCCAACACATTCAGATATTGATCTACCTTTTGTAAATAAAAACAGTAGTGAACAATCCGGAGGCGGGGAAAAATTTACCGAGTTTCTTGAAAAAGAATTAATTCCATACATCGATTCAAAATATCCGGCGGCACCTTACAGAACTTTGGTAGGTCATTCCTTAGGAGGATTAACGGTTATAAATATATTGACCAATCATACCAATGTTTTTAATTCTTATGTAGCTATTGATCCAAGTATGTGGTGGAATCATGAAAAATTTTTAAAAGAAACAACTCAAAAGTTGGCTAATAAAAATCTCGCCAATGTATCCTTATTTATGGGAATTGCAAATACCATGGATGATGATATGGATATTGTAAAAGTTAGAAAAGATACTACCAAATTTACAAGACATATTAGATCAATTTTAGATTTGAATGATTTTTTAAGCCAGAATAAAAAGAGCAATTTGCGCTATCAGCACCAATATTATAAAAATGATAGTCATGGGTCGGTTCCTTTGATTGCAACTTATGATGCGTTGCGATTTATATTTGATTTTAATGAATTAAAACTTTCCATCGCTGATCGCGTAAATTTTAATAAAGCAGTTTTCACCAAAATAGAAAAACATTATGAAAATATTTCAAACCATTTTGGTTATAAAGTAAGCGTGCCTGAACGTGTTGTAAACGTTTATGGTTATCAGGCACTTTCAAAAAAAGACAATGATTTTGCAGGTTATTTATTTAAATTAAATGTTACGAATTTTCCCGAAAGTCCAAATACGTATGATTCACTGGGAGATTTTTATGAAGCAAATGGAGATAAAAAAAATGCCATTGCTAATTATAAAAAAGTACTCACATTAGATAAAGATTTCCCTGAAACTAAAGAGAAACTAGAAAAACTTTCAAAATAATAATGCATTATGTCGGGAGAAAAGGATTTACAAATATTACTTAAAAGCATGAAACCTGAACATAATGCAGGTGATTATGTTTTTTGTAAAACAGAAAACTCAGAACAAATAAATCTGAATGATATTGAAATGTTCTTTAAAGAAAAAGAGGCCATTACATTAATTCTCAAAAAAGAAACGGCTGATCAATTAAAATTAGATTATGCTGTTGTAATGTCCTGGATAACGCTTTCTGTACATTCGTCATTAGAAGCAGTTGGTTTAACAGCCGCTTTTTCAAAAGCACTTTCAGAAAATGAAATTAGCTGCAATGTTGTTGCGGCCTATTATCACGATCATATTTTTGTAAATAAAAATGATGTAGAAAAAGCAATGAAAATTTTAAACTCATTTTCAAACTGAGTTTGATGATAAATTCAATTAAAAAGGGGAATCTAAATTTAGATTCCCGTTTTTGGTTTTATGATAAAATAATTACAAATACTTTAAATTTGAAGAAAATAATTTTACAATGAAAATTGCAGCAATTCAGCCATCAGAAACCTGGCAAATAAGACATGAAGTAATGTGGCCGGATCAGCCTTTTGGATTTGTTCAATTGGCCGAAGATGATTTGGGATTGCATTTTGGTGTTTTTATAGACGAAAAATTGGTTTCAATAGTTTCCTGTTTTATTACAGATAAAGAATTACAGTTTCGAAAATTAGCTACTTTAGAAAAGTTTCAGGGTCAGGGAATTGCATCAAAATTATTAGAATATGTTTTTGATCTGGCAAAAGAAAAAGGACTGAAAAAAATTTGGTGCAACGCAAGAACGAACAAAAAGCTCTTTTATGAGAAATTCGGAATGCATGATACTAATAAAACTTTCACAAAAGCAGGACAGGAATTTACTATAATGGAAATTTCGCTATAGAAAAATAATAAAAATTGCGAAATAAATTATAGAGTATCAAATATTTACGATTATCTTTTTTTGAGTTGCCTTGTTTTAGAGATTGTTTATCAATGTTGCTTTAATGTTAATTTGAAATATTGCTTTCCTATAAAATAGAGGGTTTTATTACGAAATTATGAGCAAAAAAAAAAGAAAACGTTTTCGTGTATTAGAACTTGTTAAGACTTTCTTATTTTATTTTTTTTATTCCAATCTTTTACTACTTTCGCACTCAAATGAGAAAGTTAATAGTATTTTTAACATTTATGAATTTCCTTCTGTTAGGCGGAGGGCAATATCTTAATGCTGAAACGCACCTAAATTCTCATCACCTTCTTGAAAAAAGACACCGAGTAAAATTTACCAATAACGAACAAGGCAGTTCAATCATCGAAGATGCCGATTTAGATTTGGATGAAGAATATCTTGGTAGTGATAAAGATGGACTTTCTGCTAAGTTTCTTGCAACAAACTATAGCTTATTAAATGATTTTTATTTGACAATCTCACGTCAAAACGTTGCAAACTCATATAGTCTTTTTGAAATTTTGGGCCCATCATGCGGTCAGTCAAATCCTATTTATATTACTCAGAGAGTTTTAAGAATTTGATTTATACTTATACATCGGTTACCAAAAGCGTGATCATGCATAACTATGAATTGTATTTTTAAGATATTTCTTCATTTTTAATTTTCACGTTTTATTCTGGCGACTGATGATTCTTTACATCTAAAGGAATTTTCATATTCCTAATTCAATCGCTTAATTTCCATTTTTATACCATGAAAAGAATAGTCGTGTTAACAGGCTTATTTGCCTTGTTGTGCCTTACCAGTTGTACATCAAAAAAAGAAGAAAAAGAAGAAGAAGAAAAATTTACAGTGACCAATCCTGTAAAAATTGATACTTCGTTTACAAAAGAGTATGTTTCTCAGATAAAATCTGTTAGAAATATCGAACTCCGTGCCCAGGAAAAAGGGTTTTTACAAAACATTTATGTTGATGAAGGTCAGTTTGTAAAAGCTGGTCAGGTTTTGTTCAGAATTATGCCAAAACTTTATGAAGCAGAATTACTTAAAGCTCAGGCTGAAGAAAAATCTGCAGAAATAGAATTGCAAAATGCTAAAACTTTAGCAGATAAAAATATCGTTTCTAAAAACGAGCAAGCAGTTGCCCAGTCAAAATTACAAGCAGCAAGAGCTGAAGTAGCGTTGGCAAAAATTCACTTAGGATTTACCGAAATCAGAGCTCCGTTTGATGGAACAATTGACCGTATTCCATTAAAATTAGGAAGTCTTATCGACGAAGGAGAATTACTAACAAGCCTTTCAGATAACAGTCAAATGTTCGCTTATTTCAACGTTTCAGAGCCAGAATATCTTCAATATGAAAATGATGTAAAAGATCGTGCTCAGACTAAAGTGAATTTGCTTTTGGCAAATGGCGAAGTTTTTAAATACCAAGGAAACGTAGAAGTTATCGAAAGTGAATTTAACAACGAAACAGGAAATATTGCTTTTAGAGCAAGATTCCCTAACTCAGGTAAATTACTTAGAAATGGTGAAACAGGAAAAGTTCAAATGCTTGTTCCGTTGAAAAATGCTATTGTGATTCCACAAAAAGCGACTTACGAAATTCAGGACAAAAAATATGTTTTTGTTGTAGATAAAAACAATAAAGTAAGTTCAAGAGAAATCACAATTACAGGTGAAATTCCAGATTTGTATGTTGTAAGCAGCGGACTTACTGAAAATGATAAAATCTTACTTGAAGGAGTTCAGAAAGTAAAAGAGAATGACAAAATTAAATTTGAATACCAATCTCCTCAAACGGTAATTACTCATTTACGCGTAAAAGCAGAATAGGTTTAATTGGTTTTAATCATTAAAAAAATATACAAATGTTTAATAAATTTATACAAAGACCAGTACTGTCGATAGTAATATCGCTGGTAATTGTCTTTTTAGGGGTGTTATCGGTAATGAATTTGCCTATTACACAATTCCCTTCTATTTCTCCTCCAATGGTAAACGTTACGGCAGATTACCCTGGATCGAATGGAGAATTGATGATCAAATCAGTTGTTATTCCTTTAGAAAGAGCTCTAAATGGAGTTCCCGGAATGAAATACATGACTTCTGATGCGGGAAATGATGGTGAAGCAAGTATTCAGGTTGTATTTAACTTAGGTACAGATCCTAATCAGGCTGCAATTAACGTTCAAAACCGTGTAGCTTCGGTTACGAATAAATTACCTCCATTGGTAGTTCGTGAAGGAGTTAAGATTACACGTGAAGTTCCGAGTATGTTGATGTATGTGAATCTTTATAGTACGGATAAAAATACCGACATGAAGTTCTTATACAACTATGCCGATATCAACGTACTTTCAGAATTAAAAAGGGTAAATGGTGTTGGTTCCGGAGATATCTTAGGAACACGTGAATATGCGATGCGTATCTGGTTAAAACCTGATCGTATGTTGGCTTATAAAATTTCTGCCGATGAGGTAATGGAAGCATTATCAAGTCAGAGTTTAGAAGCTTCTCCAGGTAAAACCGGAGAAAGTTCTGGTAAGCGTTCTCAGGCATTTGAATATGTATTGAAATATTCAGGACGTTTTACAACTAAAGAACAATATGAGAATATCGTAGTAAAATCAAACAGTAACGGAGAACTTTTACGTTTGAAAGATATTGCCAAAGTTGAATTTGGTAGCTCGATGTATGATATCTATTCGAACTTAAATGGAAGACCATCTGCAGCGATCGTATTAAAACAATCTTTTGGAAGTAATGCGAATCAGGTTATTGAAGATGTAAAAGCAAAACTGGAAAAAATTAAAGGAAAATTCCCAAAAGGAATGAATTACGAAATATCTTATGACGTATCTAAATTCTTAGATGCCTCTATCGAGAAAGTAATTCACACCTTGATCGAAGCCTTTATTTTGGTTGGTTTAGTAGTTTTCCTTTTCTTAGGAGACTGGCGTTCTACGGTTATTCCGGCAATTGCAGTACCGGTTTCGTTGGTTGGAACTTTTGTGTTCATGCAATTTTTCGATATTTCATTGAACTTAATTACATTATTTGCTTTGGTTTTGGCAATTGGGGTCGTCGTCGATGATGCGATTGTAGTTATTGAAGCCGTTCACGCCAAAATGGAAGAAGAACATCTTTCGCCATTTAAAGCGACTAAAAAAGCGATGCACGAAATTGCAGGAGCTATTATTGCGATTACATTCCTGATGGCTGCGGTATTTATTCCGGTTGCCTTTATGTCTGGCCCGGTTGGAGTTTTCTACCGACAATTCTCGATCACGATGGCAACAGCGATTATCCTTTCAGGTATTGTGGCTTTGACTTTAACACCGGCACTTTGTGCGATGATGTTAAAAAACAATCACGGTACGCCTAAAAAGAGAACGCCTGTAAACATATTTATAGACGGATTTAATAACAAGTTTAACCTTGCACAAGGAAAATACCAAAATGTATTAGGTAAAATTGTAAACAGAAGATCAGTTACTATTATCGCACTTCTTGGATTTTGTGCCGGAACATGGTTAATCAGTAGCACAGTTCCTTCAGGATTTATCCCGAATGAGGATCAGGGAATGTTTTATGCGATTATTCAAACACCTCCGGGTTCATCATTAGAAAGAACAAATAATATTGCAGAGAAATTGCAAAAAATAGCCGAAGGTGTTGAAGGAGTAAAATCAGTTTCTTCATTGGCAGGTTATGAGATTTTGACTGAAGGTACAGGATCGAATGCAGGTACTTGTTTGATCAACTTAGAAGACTGGAACGATCGTAAACAATCTGTACAGGAAATTATGACAGAACTGGAAGAGAAATCGAAAGATATTCCAGGTGCTAATATCGAATTTTTCCAACCACCGGCAGTTCCAGGATATGGAGCAGCAGGAGGATTTGAGCTTCGTTTGTTAGATAAAACAGGATCTAGTGATTTCAAAAAATTAGAAGCTGTTAATAAAGATTTTGTTGAAGAATTGAACAAACGTCCGGAATTAGCCAACGTATTTAGTTTCTTTAGTGCAAGTTTCCCTCAATATATGATGAAGGTAGACAATGATTTGGCACAACAAAAAGGAGTTTCTATTGAAAACGCGATGAACAGTTTATCAACGCTTGTGGGTAGTAACTACGAAATCAGTTTCATTAAATACGGAATCAACTATAAAGTAATCGTTCAGGCTTCGCCGGAATATCGTGCACAACCGGATGATATCTTAAAGCTTTATGTGAAAAATGATCGTGATGAAATGGTTCCTTATTCTGCTTTTATGAAATTAGAAAAAGTATACGGTCTTTCAGAAATTACGAGACATAATATGTATACTTCGACTGAAATTAGTGGTGGAGCTGCTCCGGGATATAGTTCTGGTACAGCGATTAAAGTAATTCAGGAAGTTGCAGCTAAAAAATTACCTAGAGGATATGATATTGACTGGGCGGGTATTTCTGCCGATGAGGTTGCACAAGGTAATCAGGCAATTTGGGTGTTCCTTATTTGTTTAGGATTCGTTTATCTGGTATTAGCGGCACAATACGAAAGTTTTATTTTGCCATTATCAGTGATTCTTTCTTTACCTGCAGGTATTTTTGGAGCTTTCCTTTTATTAAAAGTAGCAGGTTTAGAAAACAACATTTATGCTCAGGTTGCGATGGTAATGCTTATTGGTTTATTGGGTAAAAATGCCGTGTTAATTGTAGAGTTTGCGATTCAAAGGCACGCTGCAGGAAGAACAGTTCTTGAAGCAGCAATGGAAGGTGCGAAAGCAAGGTTCCGTCCGATCCTGATGACATCATTTGCTTTTATCGCCGGATTATTGCCACTTGCTTTTGCTACAGGACCTGGTAAAATTGGTAACAGAACAATTGGTACTGCTGCTGCGGGAGGTATGCTTATAGGAACTATTTGTGGGGTATTTGTAATTCCTGGATTGTATTACATTTTTGGAAGAATTGCTGAGAAACACAAACTAGTTAAACATGAAGAAGAGAATCCATTAACAGAAGAAATTGACAACAATCATGTATAAATTTAAACCATATCAATATAGTGTTGCTGTGGGACTTTGCCTTGCTGTTGCAAGTTGCAAAGCTCCACAGGCGACCACAGAAACGCCAAGTAAACCGGTTCCTGATGCTTTTTATGTAAATAATGTAAGCAAGGATACGACTAACATGGCAAAGATTCCGTATCATGATTTCTTTAAAGATCAAAATCTGGTTAATTTGATTGATTTAGCACTGAAAAACAATCAGGAGTTATTGATCACTTTACAGGAAATTGAAATTGCGAAGAATGATGTTCGTGTAAGAAAAGGTCTTTTATTGCCAACTGCAGGAATTAGAGCAGGAGCAGGAGTAGAGAAGGTCGGTAGATATACAAGCCAGGGTGCGGGTGATGCTTCGACAGAAATTATGCCTGGAAAAGAAACACCGGATCCGCTTGGTGATTTTGCTATTGCAGCTTATGCAAACTGGGAAGTGGATATCTGGAAAAAATTGCGCAATTCTAAAAAAGCAGCATTAACCAGATATTTAGCTACTGTTGAAGGTAAAAATTTTGTAGTGACAAGTTTAGTAGCTGAAATTGCGAATTCTTACTATGAATTATTGGCTTTAGACAGTCAGTTAGAAATTGTAAAACAAAATATCGAATTACAATCGAACGCTTTAGAAATTGTAAAAGTTCAGAAACAAGCTGCGAGAGCAACAGAATTGGCTGTTCAGAAATTTCAGGCTGAAGTTTTAACTTCAAAAAGTTTAGAGTTTGATATTCGTCAGCAAATAAAAGAAGCAGAAAACAAGATTAACTTTTTGGTAGGTCAATATCCACAGGAAATAAAAAGAGACAGAAGCAACTTTTTAACTTTGTTGCCATCAACAGTTAGTTCAGGAATTCCGTCTCAATTATTAGCAAATCGTCCAGACGTTAAACAAGCAGAGTTAGAATTAACGGCTGCAAAACTAGACGTAAAAGTAGCTCGCGCAGAATTTTATCCGTCATTGGATATTTCGGCTGCGATAGGCTTTAATGCTTTTAATCCATCGTATTTGTTTACACTTCCGGAATCGCTTATATATTCGTTAGCTGGAGATGTTGTTGCGCCTTTAATTAACAGAAATGCAATTAAAGCGGAGTTTAGCAGTGCAAATGCAAGACAACTTCAAGCGTTATATAATTATGACAAAACGATTTTGAATGCTTATATAGAAGTGTCTAATCAACTTTCTAAAATTGATAATTTAGGAAAGAGTTACGATTTAAAATCGCAACAAGTAGACGCTTTAAACACATCTATTGATGTTTCTAATGATTTGTTTAAATCAGCAAGAGTTGATTATTTCGAAGTGTTAATGACACAAAGAGATGCATTAGAAGCTAAATTAGAATTAATTGATACTAAAAAAGACCAATTGAATGCTGCAGTCAATGTTTACAAAGGCTTAGGCGGCGGTTGGAAATAAAATTGTGCTTGTTAATTTGTAGAAAAAAGCCTTTCGAGAGTTATATCTTGAAAGGCTTTTTATATTTTATGATCGATTTACCTCTGTTGGTTTAATTCCGAATTGCTTTTTAAATGAAACTGAAAAGTGTGACAAACTTTCAAATCCTAAATCAATATAAATTTCGGATGGTTTCTTCTTTTTTTCATTCATCAAAAAGTAAGCTTCTTCCAGACGTCTTTGCACCAGCCAACGGCTAGGAGTTTTGTTAAAAATGGCTGCGAAATCACGCTTAAAAGCAGATACGCTTCTGCCTGTTAAAAAAGCAAAACGCTCTACACTTACATTAAAACGAAAGTTACGATTCATAAAAGCTTCAAGATTGAGACGTCCGGGTTTTTCGAAATCAAATAATAAACCTGAAAGTTCAGGTTGGTGTTTCAGTAATATTAGTAACAGCTCTTCATATTTTAAATCTTCAAAAGTATCATCCAATTGCATCACACCTTTATGGTAAGGCTCTAATGATTGAATGAATTTTTCAATCATTTTTGTTTTCGAAATTTTTATGCAAGGTTCTTCGCCTTTAAAATCAATTGTTTTTATTTGATATTTTTTTTGAAAATTCACCAGAAAAGGCTCATCAAAACAAAATATAATAGGATCAAAATTTTCTTTGCTTTCCAGTAATTTATATTTTAATAGATAATTTTTACGGGCAATACCGCAATCTCCGGTTTTAAATATATAGTTTTTATGAGTGTCAAAAAAACAGATGGCACCATTTGCAATATAGACAAATACATTGTCAGGGATAAATTGTTCTTTTAGGATATTTGTTTGCTTATCGTCTGCTATGGTTTTCATTCTGCTAAATATTTAATTCAAACGGTTTCACTTTTAAACGGATGTTCCAGATAAATCATTATCAAAGGCAGTATTAAAAATGGAATTTCTATTAATGCAAATTTAAGATTTCCTGCTTTTATTGCTAAAGCCATCATCAATACAATTTGTATCGCTCGTATTGCATTTCCTAAAAAGAAAGTTTTTGGGAATAAAATTAATATAGCTGCACCAATAGACCAAACGCCAATGAATATACGTGTTGTATTTGTAATACCTAGTTGAGACATCATTTGTAAATAAGTTTCTGTAGGTTTGCTAAAAACACGGCTTCCGTGGCTTATGCCTATGTATACAGAAATCAGGATTAATATACCGCTTATAATTTTCATCTTAAATATTTTTGTTAATTAAGTTGTATTTTATCATACTGTCTACTGCTGACAGAATAGTAGTTTCTTGTGTTGCAATAGGTTTCCAGCTCAGAATATTTTTCGCTTTAGTATTGCTAATATTTCGGTTCATATTTAGAAATACTATGCCTTCTTTTGCCTGTACATTAAATATAGCTCCTATTTTGATGATCCAGTTAGGAAGTATTTTAGAGGAAACTTTTTCTGCGATATTTGGTCTTTTATTTTTTAAAAGAATTGCAATTTCAGGTAAAGAAATTTGCCCGTCTGCAGATGCGATGAAACGTTGTCCGTTAGCTTCAGGTGTAATCATAGCACGGATATGTAAATCGGCTACATCTCTTACATCTACAATATTCAATGGAATATTTGGAACTGCTTTCATTTTTCCGTTTAACAAATTTTCAAGCAACATAAAACTACCCGTAATATGTTCATTCAATGAAGGTCCCATAATAGCGACTGCGTTTATTGTTGTAAATTCTAAATTGGTTTTGCTGTTTTTAATATAATCCCATGCTGCTTTTTCTGCCAGTGTTTTTGATTTTTCATATACAGACAGCCCTTTCATATTTGGATTAGTCCAGTCACTTTCTGTGGTTTGGCGGGTTTTGTCAGTCTGTGAGAATCCTACAGCACCAAAGTTAGAAGTCATTACAACTCTTTTTACACCTTCCTGATTGGCAAATTTTAAAACGCGCAAAATGCCTTCTACTGCCGGACGAATGGCTTGGCTTTCGCTTTTTGGTTTTTCGAAAAAAACTGGCGAAGCAACGCTTAATACATATTTGCACCCTTTTAATGCTGCTTCCCAATTATGGTCTTCCGTAAGTTCTGTGACCACAAATGAAAGATTGTCCAGATTAGTAACATCATTCGCTTTCAACACTGCAATTATTTTGTCTTTATTTTTCAGGTTGCGTACTGTGGTTCTTACCTGAAACCCTTTCTGTAAAAGTTGCATGATAATCTGCATAGCAACAAATCCGGTTCCGCCAGTTACCAAAACGATATCTTTATTTTCCATTTTATAAAAATTTATACTGCAAAGTTGGCGATAAAAGAGTAAATAAACTTTATTGAAAAGTCCAAATTCACTTTACTGAAAAGTTCATATAATATTGATTTTTATCGAGAAATTGGTTTTTGTGGACATTTATATATAATTAAAATTTTATATATCCAGTCAAAAACAGCATTATAAAAAAAACCTTCAAAATCAATTGACTTTGAAGGTTTTTAGTTTTGAAAAAATCTAAAGTTGTTACGATTCTTTCTCATTATCAATTTCGGCTTCTTCAGACTTCGAAACATAATTTAATTCTTCTTTATTTTTTTCATTAATTTTTATACATTTTTACGACCGTTTTTTCCAAAGGAATTTCTTCTCCTTCGCACTTTACGGTAAAAGTTGTTGTTTTATACATAAAAGCAGGTCTAACTTCTATTTCGATATCCTTATCAGGATGATTTTTTTTCATTTTTTTAAAGGCTGCTACAATTTCTTCTTCATCAAATTTTGCTTCGCTATTGTAAATCTTAAAATAAAAAGAAGCATTCAACGGCAATGCTAAATGATTGAATGATTTTTTATTTATTACTTCTTGATAAATATTGTCTTCCTCGCCATTTATATATCCAACATAATAATGATTAAGTTTATCTTCTTTGTAAAAACTCATAGTAAAACGCCAATTGTATTTTTCTCGATAGGTATCCCAAATTCCATAAGGAATACCAGCCTTAGCAATCTTTTCTTGCAA
This sequence comes from Flavobacterium sp. LC2016-13, assembly GCF_009707955.1. Classification (GTDB taxonomy): domain Bacteria; phylum Bacteroidota; class Bacteroidia; order Flavobacteriales; family Flavobacteriaceae; genus Flavobacterium. Next base: position 279,960 of record NZ_WMDQ01000009.1, read on the forward strand.
ATATTTTGGAACTAAACCTTTGTAAAATTTGTCATAAAAAGTTTCTAAATCTTTAAAGGCTCCTGGAACGGGAACAAATGAATTTACATCAACAAAAGTTTCTTTCGCTTGATAACGTGCAATCTCTCTACGATGTACATCACCTGTTAAAAAAAGAACTACAATACCACCAGGCGCAACAGCTACAGTAATATGTTTGTAGGTCTCATGTATAAGTTTTTCTTTTGCGTGGTTCCAGTTATAAAAGCCTTCTCGAAATAATTCTAGCATTTTATTTTGCGTAGTTTCGTCTATTGTAGCTTCAATATTCCAGAATTTTTTTTCGGCATAACTTACCCAAGTAAGCGAAAGTATGGATGGTATAATGTTACCTCCGGCTCCTATATCAGTGCCGTCGTATGACCAACCATCATCTTCGATACCTGAATTATGTAAGGCTGTTATAAATTTGTCTTGTGTAGCAAGGTATCCTTTATGTATTTCAATAGGGTAATCCTCGACAGACGTTACTGTGGCAGACCAGACAAAATCAGTTTTATTACTCATCTCTTTTTCTTTGTTACAGGAAATAAAAAAGAGAAAACTACAAATAGTTATTTTAAAATATTTTATCATTATGCCTTGTTCTTCCACATTCTAACTACTACTTTTTTTAATGGAATTTCTTCTCCCTCACATTTTACGGTAAACTCTACAGTTTTATACATAAAAGCTACTCTTGCTTCAATTTCTATAGTTGCATCAGGATGGTTTTTGCTTATTTTTTTAAAAGCATTCAAGATTTCTTCACCATCAAATTCAGCCTCTGCATTATATAAACTAAACCAAAATCGACAATAAGAAGGAAGGGCCTTACTTTGATATAAGCTTAAATCTTCTACTTTTATTATTTCTTTTTCTCCGTTTACATATTCTGATTCCCTATCTAAACTTTCTTTATCTGTTTTGTAAAAATGTAAATTAAAACGGTACTTGTATTTCGTTCTGTAATTCTTCCATAAGTTAACTGGAACGCCATTTTTTTTGATATATTCTTGAGTTTCTTTAGGGACTTCACTGTCATAAAAGAAATTATAAAACTCTTGTTGGGTGCGTTCATGAGGATTTCTATAAAATTCATTAGCACTTACAAAAGTCTCGACAGCTTGATAGTGGGTTATTTCTGTTTTTTTATTTAACCCGGACAACCATAAAACAACTATGCCACCTGGTGCCAATCCTACGGTGATTTTTTTATAGGTAATATGAGACCATATCCCATTTAGGTCTTTATTCATATATCCTTCTTTAAACAATTGTTGTATTTTATCCTGAGTGACTTTATTTATTGAAGTTTCAATTTTCCAAAACTTTTTTTCAGCATAACTTATCCATGTTAAAGATAATTGTGTTGGTATTTCATTACCACCAGAAAGTGCATCTCCATCATAATTCCAGCCATCTTCAATAGTACCTGTACTTATAAATGCTGACATCATTTTTTTATCATTCCCTAAATATCCTCGATGTATCTCTATCGGATACATTCTTGGTGCCGTTACAGCAACCCCCCAATTGAAATTTTCTTTGTTATTTGATTTTTTACTTTTCTCACAAGAAATAAAAAAGAGAAAAAAACAGAAACATACAATGCTATACTTTTGCATTAATTTTTATACATTTTTACGACCGTTTTTTCCAAAGGAATTTCCTCTCCTTCGCACTTCACAGTAAAAGTTGTGCTTTTATACATAAAAGCAGGTCTAACTTCTATTTCAATAGTTGCATCAGGATGATTTTTTTTCAATTTTTTAAAGGCTGCCACAATTTCTTCTTCATCAAATTTTGCTTCGCCATTGTATATTTTATAATAGAATCTAACATTAAGAGGAAGTGCTAAATGATTAATGTTTTTTTTAGCTAATTCATTTTCATTCATATAATTTGCTTCTCCATTAATATAACTAACATACAAATCTGTGAGAGTATCTTCTTTATAAAAAAAAGTTTGAAAACGCCAATTGTATTTTTCTCGATAAATATCCCAAATGCCATAAGGAATACCAGATTTAGCAATTTTTTCCTGAAGGTATTTAGGAACTGATTTCTTATACCACCAATCATAAAATTCTTGTTGATTATCGCCATCTGGGTTGTCATAAAAAGCATTAACATCAACAAAAGTTTCTTTGGCTTGGTAGCGGGCTACCTCCTTACGATGTGCTGTACCCGTTATAAAAATTACAACAACACCTCCTGGTGCAACGGCAATTGTAATATGATTATAAGTACTGTGTTTGGGAGCCTTTTTGACATTATCCCAATTATAGAATCCTTCTCGAAATAAAGCTAATATTTTGTTTTGAGTAGTTTGATCTATTGTGGTTTCAATATTCCAGAATTTTTTTTCGGCATAACTTACCCAAGTAAGCGAAAGCATCGTAGGTATTATATTACCTCCAGCGCTTATATCAGTGCCATCATATCCCCATCCTTCATCTTCTATTCCTGAATTATGAATAGCTGTTATAAATTTGTCTTGTGTGGCAATATAGCCTTTGTGTATTTCTATTGGATAATCTTCAACAGACGTTACTGTAGCTGACCATGTAAAATCATTTTTATTACTCATATCTTTTTTTTATTACAGGAAATAAAAAAAAGAAAACTACAAATAGTTATATTAAAATATTTTATCATTATACCTTATTCTTCCACATTCTAACTACGACTTTTTTTAATGGAATTTCTTCTCCCTCACATTTTACGGTAAAATCTACTGTTTTATACATAAAAGCTACTCTTGCTTCAATTTCTATAGTTGCATCAGGATGGTTTTTGCTTATTTTTTTAAAAGCATT
>NZ_WMDQ01000010.1 GCF_009707955.1 Flavobacterium sp. LC2016-13
TTAGGTGGTCAATTTAAACCAAAACTTGGTGGTCAATTTAAATTGGAATCAGATGATCAATATCACTGGTTTTTACACTGAAAGAACAATATCAGTCCTATAGTACTTCTCCATAAGGAATTTTTTGATATACCTTTGAGTTGTATAGTAATTTTTCATTGTGCCAGGAGCCAGTTTATGTCCTTGCTGGTTATTATGGTGCTCTAGAAGTTTCAATAGTGTAGGAGTCAATTTTCCTGTACCCAACATTTTATCTCGGATTGCAGGACCATCTATTATGTCATCCGAAAGAAGCATCTGCTGGTAGATACTGATAATCTTTGCTTTGAATTGATTAAGGAACATGTTAAGTTCTACGATTTCCTTTCGACTTCCTCGTGGCATTCCTTTCTTGACATCCCATTCGGATGCAGTTACTGATCGCTTTACTGAGATCTCGGTACGTTTCCCATTTACTGTTACTCTTGCGCATATTGGCATCTTGCCTTGCGCTGAGATCTTTTGTACCTTAAGATAAAATAATACCCCGAATGTGTTGTTAATTGTTGTCATATCTCCAAAATTTAATGTTTGACATCTTTTCTTTGGTACTTCGATTTAATTTTGGTTGTCATGGATCGCTAAAAGCGAAGACAATTATCCAATGAATCTAAAAGTACCCAACAAAGCACATTGACTGAATTGCAAGATGTTAACCCAATTATTGGGACCTAAACTTAAGAAAACAAAATGGGTAGCCGAATGGGTCCCATTTAGTTTGATACAACTTGAACATTTTGGAGTTAAATAAATAGAAAAACCCCTTAAATCATACGATTTAAGGGGTTTTGACTGCCTTTGAAAGGCGTTAGTGTCGGGGTGGCAGGATTCGAACCTGCGGCCTCCTGCTCCCAAAGCAGGCGCGATAACCGGGCTACGCTACACCCCGAAGATGTAATTGTTGTAATGCCCGTAAGCGGATGCAAATATAGTAATAAATTTTATTTGTGAAAGGAAAATCGTGAAATAAATAAAACTTATTTTGACATAGTTATTTAGGATTTATTTTGACTGGAATTTTTTATAATTAAGTTTACCTTTGCATCACAAAAAACTACACATATTATGTCAGATACAATAGAAAAAATTAAATGCCTAATCATTGGTTCTGGTCCAGCAGGTTATACAGCAGCTATTTATGCTGCCAGAGCAAATATGAATCCAGTTTTATATCAGGGAATGCAGCCTGGAGGTCAGTTGACTACAACAAATGAAGTAGAAAATTTTCCGGGTTATGTTGATGGAGTTACAGGACCGGAAATGATGGTTCAGTTACAAGATCAAGCAAAACGTTTTGGTGCTGATATTCGTGATGGCTGGGCTACTAAAGTTGATTTTTCAGGAGATATTCATAAAGTTTGGATTAACGATTCGATCGAATTGCATTGTGAAACTGTTATTATTTCTACAGGAGCTACAGCTAAATATTTAGGTTTACCTTCAGAACAACATTATTTAAACATGGGCGGAGGAGTTTCTGCTTGTGCTGTTTGCGACGGATTTTTCTACCGTAATCAGGAAGTTGTAATTGTTGGAGCAGGAGATTCTGCTTGCGAAGAAGCTCATTATTTATCTAAACTTTGTAAAAAAGTTACAATGTTGGTAAGAAGCGAAAAATTCAGAGCTTCTAAAATTATGGAAGAACGTGTTCGCAAAACAGAGAACATCGAGATTTTGATGAACCACGATACAGTTGAAGTTTTAGGTGATCAAAATGTAGTACATGCTATTAAAGCATTAAATAAAACTACAGGAGCAGTTATTGAAATTCCTGCAACAGGATTTTTCGTAGCGATTGGTCATAAACCAAATACAGATATCTTTAAAGATTACATCACTCTTGATGAAACAGGTTATATTATTAATACTCCAGGAACGTCTAATACAAATGTAGCAGGTGTTTTTGTTGCCGGAGATGCTGCAGATCATGTTTACCGTCAAGCTATTACTGCTGCAGGTACAGGTTGTATGGCAGCTTTGGATGCTGAAAGATATTTAGCAGCTAAGGAGTAATAGAAATAGTTTCAGATTTTGTTTGTTTCAGGTTTCAAGTTGCTTGAATATGAATCTTTGGAACGCTTAGATAATACAAAAGTCCCATTCAATTTAGAACGGGACTTTTTTTATGTTAAAGCTGAAACAGATTAATTTTTACCGCAAAGGTCACAAAGTTATTATTATGCGAGGTTTTGTAGAAAACACAAAGTTCGCAAAACTTTGTGTTGAACTAGCTTTGCGAACTTTGTGTTTTCTCAACATTAATATAGGTTAAAAATCTCAGCGTTCTTCGCAGTAAAATTCTCATTTCAACCTGAAACAAAGAAAACCTGAAACCTATGAAACAAAAACTCTACTTAAGTTTCTTAATCAGTTTTGCTTCTTCAGAGAATCTTGTAAGTTCGATTTTTGGATTTCCGAAAAGGGTAAGTTCAGATTTGTCTCCTGCCGCTATAGAAAGTGTCGTTTCTGCAAAAAAGATTCCTGTTGAACTTCCTTCAGTAGTAACGGTTGCATCTTTTAATGTGAATTTTGTTCCTGTAAATGTTGAGCTATTGTCTAAACGAATTGTTGCTTTTTCAGCAATTCCTTCGATAGTTGCAACAGATTTTTGATATAAATCACATTTAAATTTTATTGCAGATACTAATGCTTTAACCGAAGAACTTTTACTTAATTGCAAAACGCCATCTTCAGCTTTTAAATTCAATTCTGTTTTAGATTTATCATCTGTAATCAATGAGAATTTTTTAGCATTGACATTCAAATATAATTTAGAATAATCATAACTATTAAATGTTAAGTCATCTAATTGCAGTTCCTGAATGGCATAAACAACCGATTCATTTTTAGAAATAACCTTTTTAAGCGAACTTGTGTAAGTAACGCGAACAATTAGTTTTTTAAAAATTGTGCTCTCTTTTGTAGTGTATAAACGAAGCATTTTGTCTCTTAAATCCATTCCGATGATTTCGTGCAAATTATCATCAGCTTCAATTTTAATTTCGTTTTTTTCTCCGCGCTCCAGATAAACTTCAAGATTATCATCGGCTTCAATGCCATCAAAGTCACCAACTTCTTTTATTGAAGTGGTTACGATTTTAGATCCTTTTACTTTTTCTCTTTTTTGGGCAAAAGTGAATGTCGTAACTAATAATAATAACAGTAAGGCTGTATTTTTTTTCATTAATTCTAGATTTGATTTGGACAAATATAAAAAAATCATCCACTTTTGATGAATGATTTCTTTTATATTTAACAGATAAATATTGTTAACCCTGATTAATGCTTCCTCCTGAACTTGAATTTTTTTCAATTGTTTTAGGAACATTAATATAATTAATACTTCCTCCGCTTGAAGCGCCTGCTTTCAGACTTAAGATTGGATGTACTTCAGTACTTCCTCCACTTGATACATCAGCATCAACTTCGTTGGCTAATAAGTTTCCGGCATCAATACTTGAACCGCTCGAAGCTTTTGTCTGAACTTTTAATGCTTTTCCTTCAACTCTAATTACACTTCCGCTACTGGCTCTAACTACTATGTTGTCAGATTCTATGTTAACGTCCATGTTTGCAGCGCTTGATGATTCAAGCTCTATATTTTCTCCCTGAATTACGTTTTTGCTATGTATTGAAGATGCGCTTGAAGCGTCAAGTTTTTCAATATTTGGCATCTTTACAGTTACTTTTTTCATGGTAACATTTCTGAAAGAACTAAATTTACATCTCACTACCAAAGTTCCGTTTTCTACTTTTGTAACAATTTCTTTTTGCAAATTATCATCAGCTTCAACAACAACTTCGTAATTATCAGATTGTTCTACAACTAAATCAATAGCGTTGCTTACCTGTATGTTTTTAAAATCTCCCTGAACAATTCTTTTTTCAGTAGTAACATTTCCGCTGCCTTCAACCGTATTCATGTTTAAGTTGCATGAGGCAAACAATAATGCAATGACAGTCGCAATAATGAATTTCGTAATATGAATGATTATTTTTATCATGGCTTAGTTAATTTTAATTATAACTCCGTTTTTATCAGTGGTTAGTTTTCCTTTGGTTTTTTTTCCGTTCAAGACTTCTTTTCCATTAATTTTAATCGAAACTTCTTTTACAGTATCATTCTCAATTGTATTAACTTCAGTATCGTCACTATCATAATCTACATCGTCATGATCATCTTCTTCTGCAGGGCAATTAAGACATTTAATTTTTGATCCGTCTACTTTGTAATTGTAGTTTCCACTAAAGTGTAAGTTGAAAAAATCATTTTCAGATTCGTCATAATCTTGTACCGATGCGTCTGGTTTAAATAATTGACCTTCTGGTAAGTACAAATATACATCAACTTCCTGACCTCTAAATTTGTTTTTTACATCTGTTAAAAAATAATTATCAAGAACTAAATGGTTACCATTGATCTGAAATTTGTAGTTAATTTTTTCAGCTCTCTGCTTTGCATTTGTAAATGAATTTCCTCTTGCACTTTTTTCTATTTGTAGATATGCATTAGCTTCATCAGTACGTAAAACATGTAAATGAACATCGTTTGAATAAATCAATTGGTTATTTGCAGAATCCTGAACAAACTCAAATTCTCTATGGTGATCTAAATCTTTTGCGTAATAATCATTGTATCTGAATTTTACGTAAAGTGTATCGTTTTTGCTGATACCAATCTCTTTTTTCTCTATCGTTTTATTGTCATATGAAATTTCAGTAGCCTGTTTGATTCCAATACTAATTGCAATTGCAACAGCAATAATCCAAATGGCTAATAAAGTATATTTCGCAATATTCCCGATAGATTTTAAGTCCGGAGATAACAATTTAAATCCTAAAAGTGTCAGGAAGAAAAACGGAATTCCAACAGCAAAGAACATTAATAAACCAAATGACCAGATAGGATAGTCTGTAAAGTTTCCTGCTTCAACAAAGTTTTGCCAAGGAAAATCAACAAAAACGTTTGTTCCTAAAGTAAATACTCCAATCAATAACATGATCAAAACACTTATACCTGACATGATTAGAACAACTCCTAAAAATTTAGCGAAAATTTTAAAAACCGTCATTATAAAGTCTCCAAATGAACTACTTATTCTCTCAGCTCCCGACTTTACCTGGTTTCCCATTGCATCATAATCTGCATTTTTAAATCTGTCAGATAACGAATCCAATTCTTCGCGAACCTTTTTTTCAATATTCGAAATTGTTACCGGTTCACCAGTCATTTCAAGTTTTTCAGATGTTGTAACCGCTTCCGGAGTTACAACCCAAAGAACAAAATAAGCTAAGATTCCGGTTCCAAAACCTGCGAAAACAAATATCAAGAATAGGATTTTTATCCAAACAGCGTCTATTCCAAAATAATGTCCTAAACCTGTTGCAACACCACCAATCATACCTTTTTCTTTATCGCGGTATAATTTTTTGTGTTTTCTTGTTCCGTTATCGTTAAACGATTGTTTTGGTCTGTCTTCGTCTTCAATAATGTAGTCTTCCGGTTGTCCCATTACTACGATCACTTCATCAACATCTTTCAATCCCACAACATGTTTTTCGCTTTTTTGTTTTTCTGTTAATAATTCAGAAACACGCATTTCGATATCTTTAATGATTTCATCTTGTCCAGATGAATTGTTTAGTGATCGTTTTATGGCGTCAAAATAGCGCGTTAATTTTAAGTATGCATCTTCATCGATGTGAAAAAACATGCCCCCTAAGTTAATATTTACTGTTTTGTTCATGACTATTGATTTTGTTGATTGGTGATTAGTTTTACGGCATCAGACAATTCAGTCCAGGTACCGCTAAGTTCGTTTAAAAATGTTTGTCCTATTTCGGTTAACCCATAGTATTTTCGTGGTGGTCCTGAAGTCGATTCTTCCCAACGATAATTAAGCAAGCCGTCGTTTTTCAATCTAGTTAAAAGTGGATAAACCGTTCCTTCTACAACTAGTAATTTAGCGTTTTTTAAAGTGTCTAATATTTCTGATGTGTATGCATCTTGTTCTTTTAATACTGATAAGATGCAAAACTCAAGAACACCTTTGCGCATCTGTGCTTTTGTGTTTTCAATGTTCATAATTTCATTTTGTTTTTTTTAGATTGAACTGATTCGTTTTTTGATTGATGATGATTGATTGATGATTGATTCGAAATTATCCTGTTGATTGTCAGATATTATCGACTATAACTTTTAACTTTTATGTCACACTGAGCGAAGTCGAAGTGCTTTCATAATTTTAATGATTTTACTTTATAAAAGGAATCGCCATTGGATATTTGTAATATTCTCCGTTCGATGTTTTTATTGAAGCATAAATAACTAAAAAGAACTCAACTACTTTTAGTAATCCGAAAAGCACTACAGCTGTTAGTCCAACAGTTAGTAATCCTATATTTCCCTGAAAATCGAAATTTCTGATGATGAAATCCTCATCGTTAAAAACAGCTTGCATAGGAAGGTTTTGAAAAAACAGAATTACAAAAATCGGAATTGCAATTAAAGCTAAAATCAATGTGTAAAGCAGTATGCTTAATTGAAAATTTAAAGTCTGTTTTCCGTGGTGATTTACAAATTCAGATTTGTCTTTATAACTCGTCCAGATTAAAATTGGGAAAATATAATTCCCAAACGGAATGATGTACTGACTTAAAGTACTTAAATGTGTGAACGTTGCAGTGTTCTTGTCTGATGTTGTTTCCATGATTAGTGGTGTTGTTGTTTCCATGATTAAAAGCATATAGTAATTTCTTATACAAATATATGGCTAAAAGACAGTATCTTGTTTTACATAGTACCAAATATTAACAAAAAATTAACAAATTTCAATTCATATTGAGAAATAAAAAGTGCTGAAAATCAATGTAAACGCCTTATTTTATTGAGAAAATAGTGAAATAATAGCAATTTATTGTGCGTGCATAGTTTTTTTGTATTTTTACATAAAAAAATAAATCACATGGCAATTTCAGTTTCTAAACTCAACAAATTTGTATTATTCAAATTACCATCGGCATATATTTGTGGCGTTCGTGTTAAAGCTATCGATGATAAAACCTGTATCGTAAGTGTAAAACACCGTTGGATTAATCAAAATCCGTTTAATTCTATGTATTTTGCTGTTCAGGCAATGGCAGCAGAATTAACAACCGGAGCTTTGGTAATTGCTCAAATTCAGCAAAGCGGAAAAAAAATATCAATGTTGGTTGCTAACAATAAAGGAAACTTTACCAAAAAGGCAACAGGAAGAATAACCTTTGTTTGTAATGACGGACATTTAATTAAAGAAGCTATTAAGGAAACTATTGCAACAGGCGAGGGCCAAACCTTTTGGATGAAATCTATAGGAACCAACGAAGAAGGAGTTCAGGTTTCTGAAATGGATTTTGAATGGAGTATTCGTTTGAAATAGTTTTTTGCCACAGATTTCAAAGATTAAAATGATTTCTGGGCAAAAAAAACATATAAAAAAAGACCTCAATTTCTTGAGGTCTTTTTTATTGAAATCATGTTTAATTATTTTTTAGCACAACACTTTTTGTCTTTGCTATCTGTTTTTTGCAGCATGATTCTTTTTTAGCTTTTTCTTTTTTAACAGGTTTTGTGTCTTGTGCTTGTAAGCCAACTGTAAATAAAGCGATTGCTAAAACGGTAAGTAACTTTTTCATATTTATACTATTTATAGATGTTTATTATTTATTAATCTTCAGAATAAAATTGAGAAACCCATTTATCAAAGTCGGCTTTGTATGTTTCCTGTGCATCTGCAATAATTGATTCTGTGTCTTCAATAGGATCCAGATTAAAGTTTTCTTTAAGCCAGGTTATGTATTCAGGAAAGTTTTCGCTTTCTTCATAATCTTCATCTTTGTAAAAGTAAGCTTCTTCATGATCAACAGATATTTCCTGGTCGAAAGTGAGCAATTGCATAAATTCGAAGATGTTTTTTGCTATAACATGATAACCGCCTTCATCGCCAAAAACAACTACAGGTAATTCATTTAATGATTTATTTTGTTCATTATTCCATAATACATACATCGAACCAGAACCATTTGCCTGAGCAAAAGGCATTAGTTTATCTAAAAAATCCTGATCTTCAGACCAGCTCGAAATACCTGATTTATCATCTTCGTATAATCCAAAACCCTGAGAATAATTTTCGAATCCGAGTTCATCGTTTATCTCAAAAAATAAAGTTAGTTCAGGTGTAATTTGATCGTTAAAATTCTTTTTGAAATCTTCTAATGTCATAATTGTTTTATTGGTTTTATAAAATGTTTAAATATATCTAAATTATACAATCCATGCATCTTCAATTTTATCAACAATCCATTTATCTTTTACTTTTTTAATATAGATTCGATATCCATATCCGCACATATCACCACAGTCAATTTCAGCGGTAAGTAGGCCATATTTTTTTTCCGAATCAAATTGAATTCTGCTAAAACTAAAAACTCCTCGCACAGAATAACAACATTCATTATAAAATATCCTGTCATTTCCACGCGGTATTCTGGGAACATATTTAAGATGAAATGCATTGTAAGCATCCAGTTTTTTTCTGTTAAACTTATAGTCAAGCGTATCTAAAATATTGTCTTTCGATAATACAGCATCTTTAAAATGTTCTTGAAGTTCGTTTCCATTTTTCTTTGGCTTTGCTTTATCCAGAAAAACAAGATCAATCTTGAAACCCTTTTTTTTAAACTCAGCTAAGTCTTCATTAAATTGTTTCTTATATTCCTTTTTCCGTTGAATTCTATATTCTGGAGTATCCTTGATTTGTGGCGGTGGAGGCGGCGCATAATGATAAGCAGCATTTACCCAAACCGAATCGATTAGATCAGGATAAACTTGATAGATTACATCTTTTTCAAATTCTAAATCCTTTTCTTTTTTATTACAGCTTGTTAAGATTATTCCTGAAGTGAAAAGTAGTGCAAAATAGATTTTTCTCATATTTTATTTGAAAAAATTGTCATCAATTTTAATATTGAGGGATTTCATAATTATGCCTTTATAGTTTTCTTGCAGTAAATTACGTATTGCTTGTTGCGATTTATAAACGATCTTATAATTATCATTTTCAATTTCAATTCTTTTGATTGATTTAGTGACTTCATTTATATTTTCATCATCCCATCTTCCTCTTCCAAAATAAATATATCCTAGTTTTTCTTCTGGATTATGAGGAATTAAGTTAAAAACAATTGAATCTCCTTTTTTCATCTCATCCAATTGATCGTTTTTAACTTTCGAATTTATAATAAGTTTTACTTTTACGTTGCTTTCGCTTTTATTTGTAAAAAGAATACCTTGTGAGGGATCACAGCTTATTAAAAGAAAAGCAGTAACAAATAAGAATAGAAAATTTACTTTTTTCATTTATGAAGATTAGGATTATTTCAATGCTAATATAATATTAATAATTCAGGTTCACACCAAAACCAATTCCCATATCACTATCATAATGCGTTGTGATTCCGAAGTTTCTGGCTACAATGTATTTTAAACCCGCCATATATTCTTTATCTGTATTCCACATTAAATTCATTCGCAAACGTCTGGAAAGCGGAATATCTTTTCGTTCAAATTGTACTCTCAGATTTCCATCGGTATACATTTCAACCTGAGCTTTTACAAGCATTGGTAAAGTATATTCTATACCAGCACTAAAAACCGAACGATTATCTTTTGTATTACTTTGACCAAAAAGATTTTGTTCCTGTTCGTCCATTCCCATTTTTCTGTACCGCCAGTCAAAACCTATAAAAGGCATAAACCATTGCATTTTACCAATATATCTGCCAATATGCGTTTCGGTTTCATAACCATGTTTTTCGTTATAACCCAATCTCCATTCCGTTCCAATGCTCCAACGCATATTACTGTACATCGCTTCACCGTCATTTCCGTTTGAAGCAAAATCATTTTCGCCCATAAAATGAAACATACGATCGTCCATTTTTAGCATTTTGTACGCCATTTCTGGATGATGAATTAACGGATTCGGAGCTGAATTTTCATAACTAAAAATCCGTCCCATTCCGGCCATCATGTGATATAATATATGACAATGAAAAAACCAATCGCCATCAGCATTCGCCTGAAACTCGATTGTATCTGTTTCCATTGGCATAATATCAATGACATTTTTGAGTGGAGAATAATCGCCGTGTTCGTTCAAAATTCTAAAATCGTGTCCATGAAGATGCATCGGATGTCGCATCATCGAACCGTTGTACAATACAATCCTGACGTTTTCACCTTTTTTGATTAAGATTTTATCCGTTTCAGAAACCACTTTATTATCTAAACTCCAAACATAGCGATTCATATTTCCTGATAATTCAAAGCGTAATTCTTTTACGGGAGCGTCTTTGGGTAAAGTTGTTTTGGTGGGAGATTTTAACATTCCGTAATTCAGCGTGACAATTTCAGAAGTTGAGGTAGAATCATTTGACATTTCCATGCCTTCCATATTATGCATCGAATGATCAGTTTTTGCAGATTCCTCTTCACCGGAAATTTCAGGATACATCACGGCATTCATGTCCATTTTATTCAGAGACATTTTCATGCCCATATCATTCATTTCGCCATTCATTCTCATCATATCATTCATCATTTTCATTCCTTCAAAATATTTTAATTTTGGAAGATGAGAAATGGGTTGTTTCGCTCCTTCACCTAAAAATAAAGAAGCTGATCCGGTTCTGTCTTCGGCTGTAGCCAAAAAAGCAAAGGATTTTTTATCTTCAGGAATTGTTACCACAACATCGTAAGTTTCAGAAACCGCAATAATCAATCGATCGACTTCTACAGGTTCAACATCATTTCCGTCGCTGGCCACAACAGTTATTTTTCCACCGCCATAAGTAAGCCAGAAATAACTGGAAGCGCCACCGTTTGCAATTCGCAACCTGACTTTATCTCCGGCTTTAAATTGGGAAAGCTGATCTTCATTTTTTCCATTGATTAAAAACTTCTCATAATAAACATCACTCACATCCATGGCATTCATACGTTTCCATTCGTTTGTGACTTTTGTTGAAAATTGCCCTTTTTGAATCGACTCCGCATAACTTTGAGTTGTTCCTTTTTTTATAGCAAACCAATCGTTCGCATTATGAAGCATTCGTTGTACATTTTCCGGTTTCAAATCAGTCCATTCACTTAAAATTATTGGAATTGTTGGTAAATCGTCAATTCCTTTTCTAAAAGTAGCATCATCTTTCTTTTTATTGATAATGAAAAGTCCGTACAAACCTATTTGTTCCTGCAATCCCGAATGGCTATGATACCAATATGTTCCGTTTTGAATAATGGGAAAAGTATATTTATGTGTTGTTCCGGGTTTAATTGGCATTTGAGTCAAATAAGGAACTCCATCTTCTTTATTTGGTAAAAACAAACCGTGCCAGTGCAAAGCTGTATCTTCATTTTTAAGTTCATTATGCACATAAATTTCAGCAATATCGCCTTCGGTAAAAGTCAAAGTCGGCATCGGAATTTGTCCGTTAACGGTAAGAGCCCGTTTTTCTTTTCCGGAAAAATTAACAATGGTATCCCGAACATATAAATCGTAACGAACTACTTTCTGCGAAAGCATAATCTGGGTAAAAAAGAACAGTAATAATGTCGTTAAAAGTGGTTTTTTACAGCTCATTATATCATTGTTATAAGCATAATTAAACTCATTATAATCATCAAACCATCTTCTATAATGGTAACAGTGCTCATAGGTAAATTAAAAACGGCTCCTAAACAGGCGCATTGAATTTTCTTTTTATTTAAAACCGATTGCAAAACACCAATAACACTAATCGTCATTACAATGAAAGTAACGGCATTTGTAAAAAGCGGACTAAAATTTAATAAATATGAAATTCCTAAACCAAGTTCAATAAAAGCATAGATATATCCCCAAACCGGAATTTTTCTAGCCAGAACGTCGTACATCATATAACTTTCGGCAAAACCTTTTAGATTAAGCATTTTGAAAAAGGAGAAAACCAAAAAGAATCCTGCCATAAAATGCTGCATGGCCTGCATATAATTAAAATGCTGATTTGTTAATTGTATTAATCCCGTAACTAAACTAATGTAAAAGAAAATCAATACAATAGGTTTATAAGTTTCAAACCACGACCTTGTTTGTTCTGCAGTTTCATTATGATTAATAGTAGAAATTTGGTATTTGCTGTCTAAAGCATTTTGTAAATCTGCCAGAGCAACATGTTTATTCATGGTAACGGTTGCTGTATTTTCATTTTTTGAAACCTCGACATTTGTTATGTTGTCGACAAGCTGAAGTGCTTTTTTTACTTTGTCTTCGCAACTTGTACAGGTCATTCCGGTAAGTTGATATGTATGTGTCATTGTTTTTATTTTTAAATATTACAATGCAAATTTCCGAACTAAGGTTTGCTTCGGTTTGTATAATTTTGAGAATGATTTGCAAGATTATTTAACAGCAAAGAGCGCAAAGGTTTATATATACTATACTTTATAAAAACGCAAAGTTGCAAAGTCTTGTCTTCTTTGTGGTTAAAAAATACAATTATAAATTCTCGATATGAAACTTGAAATGTGTTTGGTTTTAAGCGTTATATAAAATTAACTATAATTTTTGTGACAGAATTGTATCGTATGAGAATAGCATGATTTTTGTATCTTTGTAATAATAAAAAAATAATATTATGACAACTATAACTATAAACGAGCGTACAAAAGCAGGGAAAACATTGCTTGAACTTGCAAAGTTGTTAGCTGTTACTAATAAAGGTGTGAAAATAGAGGAAGAAGAAAGTCCATACAATCCTGAATTTGTAAAAAAAATAAAAAAAATAGAAGCAGACTATAATAGTGGTAAGTCTAAAAGCATAACACTTGATCCAAATGATATATGGGGAAGTTTAGGATTGAAGTAACTGCGGAAGCTCAAACACATATTTCTAAACATTTGAAATCAGGTAATCAATCTAGTATTAAAAAAATCGCCAAAATATTAGAAGAATTAGCTGAAAATCCATTTGAAGGAGTTGGAAAACCAGAAGCACTAAAGCATGAGCTTTCTGGATTGTGGTCAAGAGAAATAAATAAAAAAGACAGGCTTTTATATAGAGTGAAAGAAGAAATTGTAACAGTTGTTGTAATCTCGGCAATGGGACATTATTCAGATAGATAAAAAACGTGCTAATAATTTAGCACGTTTTTTTTTATAGTATAAAATGCGATTTACAAATTCTCAATCTGAATTCGTTTTTTATTCTTCAATTGCTTGAAATAAGTAGGAGTAAAACCCGTAATTTTCTTAAACTGATTACTCAAATGCGCTACATTACTATAGTTTAAGATGTCAGCAATTTCGCTTAACGAAAGCTCATTGTAAATTAATAACTCTTTTACCTTTTCTATTTTCTGGCTGATAAAATATTTTTCTATTGTGGTGCTTTCTACTTCTGAGAAAAGATTGCTTAGTGTGCTGTAATCCTGGTTGAGGTTTTCAACCAGATAATCAGATAAATTGACTTTGAGTTCATTGTTTTTATGATGAACCAAATCGACAATAAGATTTTTTATTTTCTCAATTGCTTTACTTTTTTTATCATCAATAAAATCGAAACCTAAAGTTTGAAGGTTTTGAAGTAAAATCTTTTTTTGAGTTTCGGTAATAGCATCTTTTAATTCTACTTCGCCTAGTTCAACAGAAATAGTATGAAGTCCAAGTTTTTCAAACTCAGACTTCACAACCATTTTACAACGACCACACACCATGTTTTTGATGTAGAGTGTCATATTTATTTGATGGTTTCAACTACGTTTCCACAAGTTAACATCGAAGAACCGTAATACGGATTCTTAACTGCTTTTTCTTTGCTTAACCAATCAGCATCTGCCATTGGACAATATTGTTTGTATACAACTTCAGTTGATTTTGAAACTTTAATTAATTCGTAAGTGTTTTTAGAAAGTGATTTAAAAGTCTCACGTTGTTTTTTAAGATCAGTAGTTGCTGAAATACTTTTGGCATCAGCAGTTAATTTTTTTACAACTTTCATCCAAACATTGTGTTCGTCACTTTTTAGCTTGTCCATTTTTATGGCAGTAATCGCAGTCAATAAATCTTTGGCTTTCGCCGAAGTTAATTTTGAATCGCTTTTTATTAAAGCATCTTTTACAACAAAATAAGCATTATAAACAGTTTGCAATTGACTTGAATCAGCAATTTCTATTGTAGTAGCTGCTGTTTTGTTTGAATTTGCCTGAATAGTATTTGCAGAAAATAATAATATGATTACTGCTGTTATAGTTGATATTGTATTTTTCATTTTATGTAGTTTAATAGAGAATTCATATTTCTCTAAGTTAAATAATTTAATTTTTATCGAATGTTTGATCTCGCAAAGTCACAAAGTAATTTTGTGGCAAGACATAATTATGGCTGTTAGAAATACAATTATTATATTTTTGGAGGCAACCAAATAGAAGTAAAACCAGCAGAAATACTAGCGGTTTTATAATATGAAATAGATTTCTCAAGCGAGAAATTAAAGAGATTATTACTAAATTCGAATTCGTTTATCGTTATCAGACTAAATTGTAAAGCCGTTGTGGTACAACTCGAATGATCACATTTCCCGTTGCAGCCATGTTGGTCTTTTTTAGAATCATGATTTTTCGTGCAACAATCTTTTTGACAAGAATGAGATGTTTCTTTTTTTGAGATTTCTTTCTTTTCGCAAGATGTTTTTTCAGAAGCTCTTCCACACGCATAACCTGAATTGGACATCAAAAAGAAGCCAAGAGTTAAAAAGAAAAATAATATGTGGAATTTTTTAGGCAATGAAATTATTTTTTGAAATACAAATTTAGATATTTTTTTTAAGAGCCACTATTTATTTAAGATTTCAAATGTTATGTTTTTTTGAAATCAGTTGGCTTCATGTGTTTTCGTTTTTTAAAATAATTCGACAAATGGCTTTCATCCGTAAAACCAAATTCATAGGCAATTTGTTTAATTGGTAATTGATTATTGTGAATTCGGTTTTCTATTAAAGTAGTTCTCAAATTATGAATATAATCACGATAACTAATAGCAAAAGTCCTTTTAAAATAAGCACTAAAATACGTTTCTGCGATATTAAAATGATTGGCAATTACTTTAATTTGAACCAATTTTGGCTGATAAATATTCTGATGAATATAAGTGGCAATTTGTTCATTATCTATGTGTGTCGATTTCATTTGCAAATTCATGCATCGAATCGTTTCTTTTATTAATCCGAAAATCGAAAGAATTTGATAAAATACAATTGGTGAACTCGCAACATCAGTTTTACAATTATAAGCAGATATGTTTTCGATTGTATTTTTTAAAATCGTTTTGCACGGATCGTCTAATTTTAAAACCGTTTCTTTTAATAATTTGTTACGCATGAAATCTTCAGGCGTATTTAAAAGCAAATCATCACAAAAAAGATTTTTATTAGAATCGAAATAATTGTCTGTAAACTTGATATAGACAAATCGTGTACTTTTTTTTATATCGAAATAATGCTCGTCTTCCGGAGAAATTACAAATAAATCACCTGTTTTGTACGGAAGTAAATTGTTGTTTAAATGATGAATTCCGCTTCCTTTTTTAATATAAATGATTTCATAATAGGTATGCGTATGCGGAACATGAGGAAATACCTCATCTTCGAATTCATGAATGATTAGTTTTTCAAACTGATTAAATTTCGGCATAACATAAATTTACAAGTTTATATCGCAAATGTACAACTAATTTTATGTAAAATGGTGTTAAATTTGCACCATAGAAAGTCTATTCCTTTCTTGTAAAAACAAATGAAAAAAAGTCTTATTGCACTCTCATTAGGAGGTTTAACAATCGGAATAACCGAATTTGTTATGATGGGTTTGTTGCCTGATATAGCCTCAGACATGAAAGTCACAATTCCTGTTGCAGGATATTTAATTTCGGCTTATGCTTTAGGTGTTGTTATTGGCGCACCATTATTAGTAATCATTGGTAGAAATTTCGCTCCCAAAAAAATGCTTCTAATTTTAGCTTTGATGTTAACGGTTTTTAATGCCCTTTCAATCATTGCTCCCAATTATAATTTTTTATTCGCATCCAGATTTCTTTCCGGATTACCGCACGGCGCCTTTTTTGGAGTTGGAGCAGTAGTTGCCAGCCGATTGGCAGATAAAGGTAAAGAAGCTCAGGCGATCGCTATTATGTTTTCGGGTTTAACCCTGGCTAATCTTATTGGTGTGCCAATTGGTACCTATATAGGACATAATTTTATATGGCGTTATACCTTTATACTTATTGCAATTGTGGGTTTATTAACGCTTTTGTTTATTTATTTATGGATGCCGAATTTAGAAAAAAGCGGAAATGTAAATATGAAAACACAATTGAAGTTCTTTCAGCAAATAGATGCCTGGTTAATTATCGGAATCACGGCAATTGGTTTTGGAGGATTATTTGCCTGGATTAGTTATATCGCACCTTTATTAATAAATGTTTCAAGATTTTCTGCAGAAGATGTTTCTTATATATTGATTCTTGCCGGATTCGGAATGGTTGTTGGGAATTTTGCCGGTGGTAAACTGGCAGATAAATTTTCTCCCGCGCCAACTACATTAGCATTATTGTTTGTAATGTCTATTGATTTAATTTTGGTTTACTTTTTCTCTTACAATCAATATGCTTCTTTATTCCTGACGTTTTTAACAGGAGCAATTTCTTTTTCGGTTATTGCGCCTATTCAAATGCTGATGATTAGAACCGCTAAAGATGCAGAGATGATTGCATCAGCCTCACTTCAGGGAAGTTTTAATATTGGTAACGCACTTGGAGCTTTCCTTGGCGGATTACCTTTAGTTGCCGGATATAGTTATGCTTCTCCAAACCTTATTGGAGTAGGAATGTCGGTTATCGGAATGGTTATTACATTGATATTAATTCAACGACGCAAAGCTTCATTGCAGTTACAAAGCGCATAAAGAACTTTTCTTAAAATATATAAACCCTTAAACTAATATTGTTTAAGGGTTTTTTTGTGCGCTTTTTTCAATTCTGACTTCAGAATTGTTCTTCCTTATTTTTCTTCTTGTAAGTAATGGTTTAAGAATTTTTAAGATTCGATCTTTTAAATTTTAATTTTCACCAGTAATTTTTATCTGTAAAAAATATTTTAAGTGTGATTTTTACACCTGATAATTTTATAATTTTTCTTCTTGTAATCGATTGTTTTTTTAGTAAATAGACAGCAAATGTTTAATTAATAAAAATATATTTAATATTTTTTATGAATTAAAATTACACATGTCGTATAAAAAAAGGCTTTTATTTTTGATATGTAATTTATTTTAGGAAATTTTTATGAATTTTAATTTTTTATATTAAAAAAATATCTATGTTTGTGTAATCGATTACATGATATTTTTTAATAAAATATTACGATGTAAAATATGATGTTTGAATCTAAAAAGTAGCACATCATTTTCAAAGTTGAGTCTCCAAAATACAGGAACATATATAAGGATTACAAAAAACCACTTAAACTAAAAAACCAATTAATAACTTAAAGAGTAAACTATGAATTTTAAAGATTTATTTACTAAAAAAACGAATCATTGTTTCGCATTTGTTTTCTTATTGTGCTTATTCATGAGCAATCAAATAAGAGCACAAAATGTGACACTCGAGGGTACTGTAAAAGATGCCTCAGGTTTAGGCTTGCCTGGTGTAAATATTTTAGAAAAAGGAACCAAAAACGGTACTTCTTCTGATTTTGATGGCCGTTATAAAATCAAACTAACCAATTCTAAAGCAGTTTTAAGCTTTTCTTTTATAGGTTTTAAAACAAAAGAAGTTTCTGCTGATGGAAAAACGAAACTTGATGTTTCATTAGCTGAGGATTCTAACAGCTTAAATGAAGTTGTAGTTATTGGATATGGAACTGCAAAAAAATCTGACTTAACAGGAGCAGTTTCTACTATTTCTGGTAGCGATTTGAAAAAAGTGCCAGTGGCAAATGTTGCTGAAGCCTTAACAGGTCGAATTGCAGGTGTACAGGTGACTTCATCTGAGGGTTCTCCCGATGCAGATATAAGAATTAGAGTTCGTGGAGGAGGCTCTCTTACACAGGACGCCTCACCTTTAATTATTGTGGATGGATTTCCAATAAATAGCATGAATGATATTTCTTCATCTGATATTGATTCCATGACAGTCTTAAAAGATGCTGCGTCAACTGCAATATATGGATCACGTGGTGCAAACGGTGTAATTCTTATTACAACAAAACGAGGAAAAGATGGTAAAGTAGCTGTAAACTTTAATATGTTTTATGGTATGAAAAAGATAGCAAATCAAATTGATGTTTTGTCGCCTGAAGATTATACTAAATGGCAATACGAATATGCTTTGCTTTCACAAACAGGAACAAAAGTAGCTTCTAATCCAAATTCATATACTAAGTATTTTGGAAATTGGCAAGATCACGATATGTACAATGGTTTAAAAGGAGATGATTGGCAAAAGCAAATTTTCGGGCGTACAGGAGAAGTGCAAAGTCGCGATTTAGGAATTAGAGGTGGAAGTGATAAGATTAGCTATAATTTTAATTATGCTCATTATGACGAAAAAGCAATTATGATAGGTTCAAATTATAAAAGAAATAACCTTTCATTGGCTTTAAATAGTAAAATAAGTGATAAAGTTGATGTTGGTTTTACTGTGCGTTATTCTGATACTGAGATTGATGGAGGAGGAGTAAATGAACAAAACGAAAAATCTTCAACAGATTCACGTATGCGTACTATTGTTGGTTATGCTCCAATTCCGGTAGCAGGTTTAACTTCACAAGATACATCTGGGGATGGTACAGATGTATTGATAAATCCTTTAGTTTCTGTTTCTGATAATGATCGCCAACAATTTCGTAAGAACTTCAATATGTTAGGGAGTTTTGGATGGGAGATTGTAGATAATTTAAAATTGAAAGTAGATTTAGGTCTGGATAATTATAACAATTTGGATTATCGTTATTACGGACTAACTACTTATTATATTGCTAACGCTCCGGTAGGTCCATTACAAGGTATGCCTGCAATGATTATGGGTGATACTAAAGACAAACGTTTTAGAAATGCTAATACACTGAATTATGATTTCAAAAAAATAATGGGCGAAAATCATCATTTGACTGCTCTTTTAGGAGAAGAAAGTATTACTTATAATTCAAATACTGTAACTACTACTATTCATGGTTATCCTAAGTTTTTTGATTTTGATAAAGCAAAGAAATTAACCACTCAGGGAACACCGGCATCAGTGGATAATTACTACAGTCCTGATGATAAATTATTGTCGTTTTTTGGACGTGCAAATTATGATTACAAAAATCGTTACATATTTTCAGCTACATTTCGTGCAGATGGTTCAAGTAAATTTTTAGAAGAAAATCGTTGGGGATATTTCCCGGCTGTTGCGGCAGGATGGAAAATTTCTGAAGAGAATTTCCTAAAAGATAAAAGCGCAATAAGTCTACTAAAACTAAGAGCCAGTTATGGTGAAGCAGGAAATAATAATATACCTGTTGGACAACAAATTCAAATTTTTCAATCTACATCAACAACATGGATTAATGGAGTTACCAGTATTTGGGCACCTTCAAAAACAATGCCCAATCCTGATTTGAAATGGGAAACAACAGTTACTCAGAATGTTGGTTTGGATTTTGGGTTTTTCAAAAACCGCCTAAATGGTAGTTTTGATGTATATAAAAACATTACTAGCGATTTACTAATTAATTTTCCAGTTCCCGGATCAGGATACGATTTTCAATATCGTAACATGGGTGAGACACAAAACACAGGTTTCGAGGCTACTATAAATGTTGTTGCAATTGAAAAAGCAAAATACGGATTGAATTTTTCATTCAACATGGGAATAAACAAAAACCGTATAAACTCATTAGGTGTTATGAATAATTTTGGAGCGGCTACAGGTTGGGCTTCTTCACAAATTGGAGATGATTATCTAATAGAAGTTGGTTCTTCGTTAGGTTCTATGTACGGGTATAAAAATGATGGAAGATATGAAGTTTCTGACTTTGATTATGTTGGAGGAAAATATGTTTTAAAAAGTGGTGTAACTCCTACTGCTACTACTTTAGTAGGAGACGGAAGTTCTCTTAAACCCGGAGATATGAAATTAAAAGATGTTAATGGAGATGGTGTAGCAGATCTAAAGGATAAAACAATTATTGGAAATGTTAATCCTAAAAGTTCAGGTGGTTTCGTTATCAACGGGAATGCCTATGGATTCGATTTAATGGCAGCTTTTAACTGGAGTATTGGAAATGACATATATAATGCTGATAAAATTGAATTTTCTACAGCTACTGCTTCAGGCGAGTACAAAAATCTAAATTCAACTATGGCTGACGGAAAGAGATGGACGAATTTAGATCCTGTTTCAGGTCAATTAGTAACAGATCCTGCAGCATTAACAGCACTTAATGCTAATACTACAATGTGGTCGCCATATATGAGAACTGCTATATTTACTGATTGGGCAGTTGAGGATGCATCATTTTTAAGATTAAATACTTTAACATTAGGTTATACGGCCCCTCAGATGTTTACATCTAAACTTGGAGTTTCTAAATTGAGATTCTATCTAACAGCAAGCAATGTTTTTGTTTGGACTAACTATTCAGGTTCTGATCCGGAAGTTTCAACGAAAAGAAAAAACCCACTTACACCTGGGGTTGATTCAAGTCCTTATCCAAGAAGCAGACAAATGGTTTTTGGGATGAATCTTAATTTCTAATTTTAAATTATTACAAAATGAAACATAAAATCATAATAGCAGGATTGATTATTTCTGGTTTATTCAGTTCTTGCCAACAATTTGAAGATGACTATTTAGATGCACCAGCAGAATCGACATTAGATGCATCCTTGATTTTCTCTACAGCCGGACTTGCAAAAGGAGCTGTAGATGGAATTAAAGTACCATTTGCCGAGACTAACTCTTATAGAGGGCGTTTCTTGCCATATTATGGATTAAATACAGATGTAGAATGGCATAATACTTCTCAGACCGCAGGAGATAAAGCTGATTTATGTGTTTATGATGCAAAGCCAGGTAATACAGAGATGAATAATACCACTAATGCTTACGCCATGATGTTTTCAGGTATTGAACGTGCTAATGTTTGTATTAAAGGTATACGTCAATATGGAAATCCTTTACCGGGAACAGAAATGGGACAGTTATTAGGGGAAGCTTTAACACTAAGAGCTATTTACTATGCTGATTTGGTTAAAGCATGGGGAGATGTTCCGGCTCGTTTTGAACCTATTACCAGTGAAACTTTATATCTACCTAAATCAAGTAGAGATATTATCTATAAACAATTAATTGCTGACTTAGGAGAAGCATCAACATTAGTTGCCTGGCCTGGTCAAAGTTCATATACAGGTACTGTTGAGCACGTAAATAGAGCTTTTGTAAAAGCATTTAGAGCACGTTTGGCTTTAGCAGCAAGTGGTTATCAACAATATCCTAACGGAGTAAGAAGAAGTACTGATCCGGAACTTTCAGTTGCCAGTATGTATGCATTGGCATTAAAAGAATCTCGTGAAGTGATTCAAAGTGGTACTGCTCATTTAGAATCTACTTTTGAGGGACTATGGAGAAAATACAATCAGGAGAATACAACTGCTGGCGGAGAATCTCTTTGGGAACTGCCTTTTGCTGATGGTCGTGGTCGTATGTTATTTACGTTTGCAGTAAAGCATACTTCTATTAGTGATCAGTTTCAAGCTAATGGAGCCAATCGAGGAGGTGTAGCTGGTCCATTGCCATTTGTTTTTTACGATTACGATCAGACAGATTTACGTAGAGATGTTACTTGTGTGCCTTATAAATGGGGTACAGCTGTTGCAGCGACTCCATATCCTATTGCTAAGCAAGAGTTGGGAACATTAGATACGTGGTACTTTGGTAAATACCGTTATGAATGGATGATACGCAGAGTTACTTCAGATAATGATGATGGAGTTAATAAAATGTACATGCGTTATGCTGAGGTACTTCTTATTGCTGCTGAAACAGCAAACGAATTAGAAGGACCTGGTGCAGCAATGGCTTATCTAAAAGAAATTCGAAGAAGATCATTTCCTGTAGCAGTTCAGACTGAAAAAGTGGAGAACTATGTAAACGCTCTAAGTAGTAAAGAAGCAATGTTTAATGCTATTGTTGAAGAGAATAAATTTGAGTTTACCGGAGAAATGGAGCGTAAACAAGCACTTATTCGTTGGAATTTGCTAAAAGTAAAATTAGATCAGGCAAAACAAAAAATGGCAGATTTATCAGCACGTTCAGGCGAATATGCTGATGTACCAACAACTTTGTACTATAAATATAAAGCGGATAATGTAAGTTTAGATATCTACGGATTAAATAGAGGAGAAACAACAAATCCGGGAGCAACATATTCATCTACTCCTTGGACTTGGACAGGAACAGCAGCAGATGCTAAGGTAAATTCATTGTACAAACCAGGCGTTAATCCTGATAACAGACAATTCTGGCCAATATGGCAAGTATTTATTGATGGAAGCAATAATCAATTAAAAAATGATTACGGTTATTAAGCTCTTAGAAAAAAATAATAAAGGTATTATGATGAAAACAAAATATATATTAAAAGGATTAATAGCCACATTAGTACTTGCATTTGCAATTTCAAGCTGCGAAAGTTATAATGAGGGATTGTTAGACAGTGTAGGAAATACAAGAGAGTTTTCTCCACTTGGACTTACGGCAAAAATTAAAAATCAAACTACAGTTGAATTAAATTGGACTCTAAAACAGCAAGAAGTTGCAGATCATTTTGTTGTAGAATTTAGTGCCGATGATCCTGAATTCAAGACAATTTACAAGACAATGAATGTTACACAACAGCAATTGCCTATACAAGTTGCCTTAGAAGGTGAAACAGTATATTCTATTAGAGTAAAATCTGTTGGTACAACCGGATTAGCAGATTCTAGCTGGTCAGTTATTACAGCAACAACATTATCAGAGCAAATTTTCTTTCCTGTTCTGGAAACTGATATTGAAGGAGCATCTGCTACTTTAAGATGGACACCAAATAGCAATGTAACACAAATTACTACTGCTCCGGGAAATATTACACACACCATAACGGCTGCAGAAAAAACTGCCGGAGTTGCTACCGTGACAGGACTTACCGGCGATACATTTTACACCGCTACGTTGTTAAATGGAACTAAAACAAGAGGTACTGCAACATTTACGACAGGAGTCGACGTATCAACCGGTACTGTAGTTAATCCTGAAGATAATTTAAATGTGATCATAACACAAGCAGCGCCAGGTGCAAAACTATATTTAATGCCAGGAGATTATAATGCTTATGTTGGCGATATAATACTAACTAAGCCAGTTACTATTAGAGGAGTTAAAAGGTATAACAAACCATTAGTAAATGTAACTTTTACTGCTGCGGCCGGAGCTTCTGCTATAAGTTTGATAGATTTAGATTTAGATGGTACAGGGATTACCAATTCAGCACTTCTTACTATTACGGGAGCTTCAAGTATATATAATGATATTTTAATAAGCGGTTGTAAAGTTCATGATTTTGCACGTGCTTTGGTTTCTGCAAATGCTAGTGCAACAAAAGTGAAATCTTTGGTAGTAGATAATAGTATTGTTACGAATGTAAATACAAATGTAGGTGCAGATTTTATAGATTTCAGAAATACATATGTTACTGATATCATTCTTAAAAACAGCACATTTAATAACTGTTCAACAGCACGTGATTTTGTTAGAGCAGATGCTGTTGCGCCAGCTAACGGTTTTTCTGGTACAGGTTTAAATACAAATGTATTAATTGACAAATGTACTTTATACAAAGTGTCTAGTACAGCAGCACCAAAAAGAATATTATATGTTCGTTTTAGCGCTAATACATCAGCAGTAAGAAATACTTTGATTGCTGAGACTACAGCAATTTACACAAATCAAGCTGGTACAACAGCACCAATATTTACTCAAAACTATTATTACAATGCGCCAAGTTTTATGGACACAACAATAGCTTTAAATAAAGTTGATGCTGCAGGAATTACAGCCAATCCGCAGTTTACAAACGCTGCAACAGGAGATTTTACAATTGGTAATCAAACTTTAAAAGATAATGCAATTGGAGATCCACGTTGGATTAAATAAATAATTTGTTTTTCATATTTTGATAAAAGGGATGCAATTCATTTTGCATCCCTTTTTTTGTTATAAAAATTTTAAATAAAATCTCCTTAATCTGCAAAATCTGCGAGAAACAATCTCACTCAATATCTAAATCAAATTTTTCTAATAATCCGGCAAGTGCAGCATGCGAAACCTTTGTTCGTTTAATTTTATTTTCAGAAGGATCAAAAGCATAATTTCTTGAAGAACGAAAATCAGTTTTCTCCAGAATACATTCCACGAAAGTGGCATTCGATAAATCACAGTTTTTAAAAATAGCCAAAGACAAATCCGTATTGGAAAAATCAACATCTTTTAGCGAACAATCTATAAACTCCGTTTTCTTTAGTTTTTTGTAAATGAAAGTCGAATAATCAATCATACAATCCTGAAAACGCATCGAAAATAAAAAACTGTTGCTCGAGCTAAAGTCCAAACCCATTAGTTTGCAACCCATAAATTTAATATTCTTAAGTCCTGTATTTTTAAGAACAGCCAGCGAAAGATTGCAGTTTTTAAAAGTACAATCTAAAAAATCGATATAACTAAAATCGCTTTTAGAGAAATTGCAATTAATGAACTCGCAGTTTATAAATTCGTTTTCAGATAATTTTTGATCCGAATAATCAATAGTGTCAAAAGTTTTGTTTTGATGCAGGGCAGTTTCCATAATAAATAAGTTGAGGTTTGGAAAATTGAAGAGAAAGCAGTTTTATTCTAATTCGATACAGTCGAAAATATCGTTTTGAAGCATTACCTCAGAAACTTCCGTTTCGCTGTCGATTCTTAAAATATTATCACAATCCTCAAGATCAAAATTCCATAATGCGTGAGGTAATAATTCGTGAAGTACAACAGTTGCTGATTCTAATTTCGATTTTGAATCAACAGTAGTTTTAAAAACATAAATCATAATTTGCTCTTTTTTACCCTGCAAATTTCAACCAATGTGCCACTATTTTTCTAGGATTTCGTAATCAATAATTAGGACTTATCAATCAATTTTCGATATTGAATAGGCGTAATTCCTTCCTGTTTTTTAAAGAAACGGCTAAAGTAAGAATGATCCTCATGTCCAACCTGCACTGCGATTTCACTTACAGAAAGTGTCGTTTGAAACAATAAATACTTAGCCTCTAATAAAATGGTATCATCAATCCATTTGGCAGCAGACTTGCCCGTTACAGCTTTCACCGATTTGTTTAAATGATTTGGCGTAACATTAAGTTCAGAAGCATAATAATTCACCTGATGATGTGTTTTGATATTCTCATGAATTAATTCCTTAAACTTTCCCGTAATAACTTCAGCAGCTGAAATACTTTTAGAAGTTTTAACCGAATTTTTATTCATTTCATAAAACAGCGTAATCAAATACGATTGCACAATATTCAGATTTGCGCTTGAAGTTTCAGAATATTCTTTTTGAAGCCGGCTCAAAATAGCTGTAATATTAGGAATATCTTCCTTGGCTAAAGTGATTTTTGGATTGCCGGAAATTTTCATGAAATCAAAATCATTAAGCATTTCCCGATTGCCGTATTTTCCAATTAAAATATCGGGATGAAATTGGCAGATATAACCTTTATGTATATTGTTAACATTGTCAAGAGAGAAAATCTGGCCCGCCGGCACCACAATAATTTCGTTATCGGTAGTGATATATTCCTGATATCCCAATTTCATAACATGCTGACCAGCGGAAATAAAAATTAAGGTATGACAAGAATGTTTGGAAGGCGGAACAGGATATTGCATCTGCATTATTTCATCAATTTCAAGACAGAAAAAATGATCAGAATTTGATTTAAAAAGTAAATGCATCGGATTTTCTTCACCAAGAAATCGGTCACGAAAACCTTTGGCGCCGTATGTTTTTACTTTTTCATCGGGTTTTATTTTCATTGTTTAAAATAGTACAATCTAAAATCAAGCAATTGGCAAAGCGCATGATGTTTTTGATACAACTCTTCTACAACTTCAATAAGATCGTCGTTGTCCTGATATAAACTAAAAAATGCCTTATCAATCGTGCTGCAGCTCGCAATTTTATTATAAGTCGATCCATAACCAGAAATGGCGCGCGCGCCGGTTACGTCCAGAAAATATTGTGCTTCTTCTTCAGTTAAATCTAATATTTTTTTGTTGGCAAAATGAATCACTTTTCCTTTCATCTTTCCTTCAAAAAGTTCGGCTATTTCTACAAGGCTGTAATAATAATCATGAAGGCAAATCGTGTTTTCCTGACCCGGCATCACCAGATAAATAATTTCATAATCCTTAAAATTATGATCTTCATAAAGCAATACATTCAAACTTTCTTCTAAACCTTCAATCGTGTCACAGGTTTTATAAATGCTTGCAATACCTTGGTCAATCGCAATTTCTTCCAGATTTTTAACCACATCTGTAGTTCTAATTTCATCTACATCAGGAACACCTTCGAGGCAGAAAATAAATTTTTCAGTATCCATATTATTGTCTTTTAGGTTCTTTAAATCAGGTTAGAACTGGGGCTCAAGACAAATATATTTTTTTATGCGGAAAAACTGTTACATGAAACATATTTTAACAAAAGCTTTTATCAACAGAGACCTGACTGACTCGAAGCCACGGGATAAAACCTGCAAGGTCTAACCAAACACTAAAGAAAAATTTGACACAATTTAGAACAATCAAAATCATTAATTTGTAACGATCTATAACTAATTTTGATTCAAAGAATTTTCATTTCCAAATCAAATAAAAAGTCAAAAATGGTAAACGAGCGAGTGATGGAGAAGCTAGGAATATTAGCGGATGCGGCAAAATACGATGTCTCGTGTTCCTCTAGTGGCAGTAAGCGCGAAAATAAAGATAAAGGACTTGGAGATGCAAAAGGCTACGGAATTTGCCATGCTTATACTGAAGACGGACGTTGCGTTTCGTTACTAAAAATCTTGCTGACGAATCATTGCATTTTTGATTGCGCGTATTGCGTAAGCAGAAAAAGCAATGACATTAAACGAGCCGCTTTTACGGTGCAGGAAGTCGTTGATTTAACCATTGGTTTTTACAGAAGAAATTATATCGAGGGATTATTTTTGAGCTCGGGTATTTTTGATAATCCCGATTATACGATGGAACGTTTGGTTCGAATCGCCAAGAAATTACGTTTAGAAGAAAACTTTAACGGATACATACATCTCAAAGCGATTCCGGGTGCGAGCGATGAATTAATGAAACAAGCCGGAATGTACGCTGATCGTTTAAGTGTAAATGTCGAAATGCCAACTGAACAAAGCCTTAAATTGCTCGCACCGGATAAAAATCATATTGATGTAATTAAACCGATGGAATATCTTAAAAATGAAATTGTCGGACATAAAGAAGAAAAGAAGCTAAATTATAAAGCGCCCGTTTTTGCTCCGGCAGGACAAAGTACACAAATGGTGATTGGTGCAACAAAAGAAAGCGATCTTGAAATTCTGGGTATGGCAGATTATTTTTATCAAAAGATGAATATGAAACGTGTTTATTATTCAGGATATGTGCCCATTAGTTACGATAATCGGCTTCCGGCTATTGGAACTCCGGTTCCGATGATACGTGAAAACCGTTTGTACCAAGCCGATTGGTTGGTTCGTTTTTACGGATTTAATGTCAATGAAATTGTCGGTTTCAACCAGCCAAATCTTGATCTTGATATCGATCCAAAATTGGGTTGGGCTTTGCGAAACCTCAACCAATTTCCGGTTGACATTAACACCGCTGATTTAGAATTGATAAAACGAATTCCGGGAATTGGTTATATGAGTGCCAAAAAAATTGTAGCAGCGAGACAATTTAAAAAACTATTTCCTGAAGATTTGAAGAAATTAGGAATTGCTTATACGCGCGCCAAATTTTTTCTGGCTTTTGCAACGCCGTTTCAAATGCAGCGCGATTTAACGTCGATTCAAATCAAAGATCAAATTTTAAATATCCAAAAAAGTAAATATAAAAACGACTTCTCAAATCAACTTGCTTTATTTTAATTAAGATGATACAGGTAATTTATGACGGAACCTACGAAGGCTGGCTGACAGCGGTATTTGAAATTTATGAATATAAATTTGAAGATGTCGTTTTTGCCAAAGATGAAGCTTCTGCTGCTTTGCTTTTTGCAACGCATCATCATGTAATGACCGATATAGAAAAAGCAAATCGGGTTTTGAACGGATTGAAACAACGCCTTTCGGCAGAAGGATTTTCGAGTATTTATAATGCATTTTTGTCTGATGTAGATCAGATCGAACAAATCATGTTTCAATTTGTCAAATATGTAGTATCAAGTTCAAAAAATGTAGAAGAAGATTTTAGCAATAATGCCGTTTGGGATCTCAGAAAAGCAATGAGAATGACCAGAAAAGAAGCGCACCGAATGGAAGCTTTTGTGCGTTTTAAACTCACAAAAGATAAATTATATTATGCCATTATTGAGCCGGATTGCAATGTATTGCCCATTATAGAAAGCCATTTTAAAAAACGCTACGCAGACCAACGCTGGCTAATATATGATGCAAAACGTAAATATGGTATTTATTATGATCTCGAAAACGTATCAACAATAGAATTGCAATTTAATAATGAATCAAATTCATCTAAATTCTTAGCCGAAATATGCGACGAACAAGAAGAGTTTTTTCAGAACCTTTGGCGCCGTTATTTTAGCAGTGTTAATATTGAATCAAGAAAAAACATGAAACTTCATATTCAGCACATGCCAAAACGTTATTGGAAAAATTTGATTGAGAAGATTCCGGATATAAAAGGAAGAGTTAATCATTGAAAATGAAATGAGTTAGATTTTCAGATGATTTTATAGAAAAGTAAATCTTTAAACTGCTATTGTTTAAAGGTTTACTTTTTTCATTTTGCAATTTCTGTTCTAAAAGCGCCAAAAAGACATACAAATCCAGTGCTTTATAAGTGAATCATCCATCATTTTTGTAGATTTATGGATAAATATGTGAATCGTCCACTATATACCGTCTTTAATTAGACAAAACTACTTATTTATAGGTGAACTTTGCACTGTAGAAATAGATGTAAAGATGAAAACAATAATTCCACTTAAAAAACTAAACGAATCTACTCTGGATATAATGATAGATAAGATGAGTGATGGTTTTGTAGAAAAGATAGGAAGAGAGATTACAAAATCACATAGAAATGATTTTTGTGCCTGTATTTTGCCTAACAATGGAAAAGGAACTTTTTTTGTTGATTTCAAGGAAGTTTATCTTAGCGACGGCTTCATGTTATTCCTGTATCCAGGCCAGGTACAGCGCATAATAAAAACTCAGAAAATTGAGGGCTGGGTATTGTTTTTTGATCATAATCTAATAGATGATTATTCAAGATCAGTATTAGAAGAATCTTTGTATCAGGGACCAGTACTTACTCTTTCAAAAGAGCAGAAAAAATGGTTGTTTCAATTGATGGAATTATTGTATGATACTTCGCTTCTCAACGATATGTCTACATTTCATAAACCAGCCATTAAATCTATTGTTGTATCGCTTATTTACAAAATAACCTCTATTTATCAGGCAAGCGTAACTCAGGATACCAAACAATATTCCTTAAGAAGTAATACGATCGTAACTGCTTTCAGAAAATTATTGCGCGATAATTTTAAAGAAGTTAAAAGCCCTGCAGAATATGCCGGTTTAATGAATCTTTCATTGGGATACCTAAATGACACCTTAAAAATGGTTACGGGAAATACAGTTTCGTATTCTATTCAGGAAGAAGCCATTCGCGAAGCACAACGTTTGTTATGGTATTCTGATTTAAGCATAAAAGAAATAGCCGCGACAATTGGTTTTGATGATCCCAAATATTTTAGCAGAATCTTCAGTAAAATAACAAGCAAATCGCCGGCGCAATTTAGAAAAAGCCATTTAGGCGAGTAGTAAATCAAGTAAAATTATCACAATTAAAAAATTACTTCCAAACGGGAGCAGGCATTCTCATGTCTTATTTGAAATGAATTTTAAAAACAAAAACGATGAAAACAATAATAAATAATCCATTTATAAATATCCTGATGCTGTTAGGTTTTAGTGCTTCCCTTTTTGCACAGGAAAAACATAATATTTCGTTGCAGGAAGCTATTGCAATGGCAAAAGAAAATAACAAAACCGTTCAGGTTTTTGGTCTGGAGCAAAAAGCAGCTGCGGACGATTATAACGATGCAAAAAATACAATATTGCCAACATTGGGAATTGGCGGAATGTACCAAAGATTTTCTAAAGCAACTTTGTACGATCACGGTTTAAACGATGCTACGCAAGTCAGCCGTTTACCAAGTCCTGACGGAGCAAATCTTGGAGTCGATTTAGCATTCAATATTTATTCAGGAGGAAAAACAAAATCAGTAATTGAAGAAAGTTCTTATCGAAATGCATTGGCCGCAATAAATTCTAAAGATCAGGCCGGAAATATTGGTTTACAAACCGCAGTGCAGTATTTAGATTTAATTCGTTTGTATCATTTTAAAGAACTTATTCAGGATCAGGAAAAAAGAGCACAAACAAGATTAAAAAATATTACTTCATTTTATAAAAACCAACGTGTTACAAAAAGTGACCTTTTGCATGCCGAATTAACATTATCTAATGTTTTACTGAATAAAACGCAAAATGAAAATGACATTAAAATTGGCAGCAGAAAATTAGCGATTTTAATAAATGTATCAGATTCAGAAGTGCTATATCCAAGTGATACTTTATTGGCTAATGATTTGAAAGAAATTGTCCTGCCGGAAAATAACAACGATGTCAGTAATTCTTATTTGCTTCAAAAAATAGATATGAATTCGAAAATTCAGTCGACCAGAATTAAAAACCTGAAATCTAATTATTATCCTTCATTAAGTTTTATTTCTGCTTACGGATTCAATTATCCAAACTACTTATTTTTTAAACCCATAGATCAAATTTATTCTGCAGGCTTTGTGGGCGTTAAGTTAAATTATAACATATCATCCATTTATCAAAACAAAAACAAAGTCAAAGCCGCCAAACATAGACTTGATGCGATTGAACTTCAAAAAGACTGGATAAAAGATAATGTAAAAGATGATATTATGGCTTTGAATATCAAATATGACGAGGCTCTAAACAGAATTGAAGTTACAGATAAATCTATAGAACAAGCCAAAGTCAATTTCGAAATTATCAATACGAAATATCTTAATCAATTATCCTTATTAACAGATCTTCTCGATGCCGATAATTTATATCAGGAATCAAGATACACATTTGTCAATGCCCAAATTAGTGCCTTAATTATTTATTACAGATTACAATATACCACAGGAAATTTATAAACCAAAACAACAATTTCAATAATAATCACAATGAAAACAGCAGCCAATAAAAATTCAAACAAAGTATTATCACTAACCGCGATTTCAATCGTAATTGCAGCAGCGATATGTTTTACACTTTACCTTGTAAACGGAACAAATTATGAGGAAACCAATGACGCACAAGTAGAATCTTATATCAATCCTGTTTCTGCAAGAGCAAGCGGATATATTACGAAAGTTATGTTTGAGGAACATCAGGATGTAAAAAAAGGCGATACGCTTGTCGTTTTAGACAATAGAGAATACACGTCTAAAGTTCATGAAGCCGAAGCCGTTTTAGAAGATGCGTATGCACAAATAAAAGTTCTGGAAGCCGGAATAAATGTGGCTCAAACAGGAGTTTTGGTGAATAGAAATCAAATCGCTTCTGCGAAAGCAAGATTATGGCAGCAAAAGCAGGATAATTTAAGATATAAAAAATTATTGACAGATGAAGCGGTAACGGGACAAGAATACGAACAGGTAAAAACCAGATACGATGTTGCCCAGAATGATTATGATGCTACAGAAAATACTTTGTTGAGTACACAATCAAGAGTTCAGGAACTTAAAACCCGTAAAGCTTTGGTCATTGCAGATATTAAACGCAAACAAGCAATATTAGAATTAGCAAAGATTAACCTGACATATACGGTAATTACATCGCCATATAACGGAAAAACTGGCCGTAAACAAATTCTTGAAGGGCAACAAGTGCAATTGGGACAGCCTTTGGTATCGATTGTAAATGAAAACGAAAAATGGATTACGGCTAATTTTAAAGAAACACAAGTAAATGGTTTTTATGTTGGACAATCTGTAAAAATAGAAGTTGATGCTATTCCCGGAAAAACTTTTGAGGGAAGAATAAAGGCAATTTCAGCTTCGACAGGATCTAAATTTTCTCTTTTACCGGCGGATAATTCTACCGGAAATTTTGTAAAAATTATTCAAAGAATACCCGTAAAAATCGAATTTGCAGATTCTAAAACAATTCAGGAAGTTAAATCCGGAATGAATGTAACGGTTGCGGTTTTAAACAAGAAATAATGAAAGCACATCCTTTTTTAAATAGTAAAGCAATGCAATACAAAGGTTTGACTTTTGTATTATTAGTTCTGGTTCTTTTTATTGCATTGGCACAATTTTCTTCCTATAATCTTATACAGCAGCATTTAATTTCATTTTACGGCGTAGAGCCCGAAGATATATCAATGTCATTGATGGCAACTTATTCAGGAATTATAACTTTTTTGCCAATACAGTTTCGTTTGCAGCGTTATTTTACGGCAAGGAAATATTTAATGACCGCTTTATTGTTGGGTATTTTAATCAATTTTGGAAGTTTTGCAACGCATGATATAGTTGTATTTATCGTGTTGAGGTTTTTTCAGGGAACTGTAGTTGCAATTTGTGTAGGAACGATGTTAATTGTTCTGTTTTCAACTCAACCAGGAGAAAAAAGAACGCTGATAGGATCCGCAATTTTCTTTGCAGCAATTTTGACCACATCTGTAATTACGGGAATTCTTTCTTCGTGGGTTGCTGTAAATATGAATTGGAATTTTGTTTATTATGGTTTGATTGCTCTTCAGGTTTTAGCGCTGGTAATTTGTTATTTGATTTTTCATCCTGAAATGAAACACCGTTCTTTTCCGCTTTATCAAATTGATTGGACGGGAGGTTTATTCTTTGCAGGTTTCAGTCTTTCTTTTGCTTATATTATGATTTACGGGCCAAAACAATATTGGTTTTCATCTCCTTCAATTCTAAAAATAGCGTTATTTGGTTTTGTAATGCTTTTACTTTTTGTATACAAACAAGCCATTCTAAAAAGACCGCTTATAGATTTAAGAGCTTTCAAATATGGTAAGTTTATTTTGGGTTTGTTTTTTCTGATTCTTTTTTACGGAATAAAAGATACAATCAATTTAATTTACGGATATGCCGGAGGTATTTTGGGTTGGAGTTCTACAGACATTGTTCAATTGGGTTTGTACAATAGTGCTGGCGTTATAATTTCAATCGCATTTTCTGTCAAAATGATTCTTAAAAATAAAATGAATGTTCCAAAACTAATAATAACGGGATTTCTAATAATGATTTTTTATAATTTATGGATGTATTGGTCCTTAACGCCCAATTTGTCTTTTGCTGATTTAGCTGTTCCCGTTTTCATTCAGGGAATTGCTTCTGGATTTATTTTTTTACCTGTGCTTATTTTAACGATGTCAGCAGTTCCTAAGTTTACAGGATTTACAGCTATTATAGTTTGTGCTTATGGGCGTTTTATTGGTACTTTAAATTCAATTTCCGGATTTTATACGATGCAATTGAATTATAATAAAGAATACAAATTAGGTTTTTTAACGCACTTAACTACAGAAGACCAGAATTTGGTACAAAGCAGTTTAAATTATCAGAATTTATTTTTGTCTAAAGGTTACAATGCTGAACAGGCAAATGCGTTGTCGACTGCTATGATTAACAAAGCGGCCACAATACAAGCACAATTATTAACGAACAGAACCATTTTTATGATAGGAGCTTTATTAATGTGTTTCGCAATTGTAGTGATGCTTGTTTTTATTATTGGCAGTAAAATTATTGCTGCAAGAAATCAAAAACAGCAAAATCTTGCTGCATAATTTAGTGCTTTGAAAGTGGATACAAGAAATAAAAAAGATCAGATTCTCGATATAGCAGAAAAACTGTTTTGTAATTATGGTTCGAAAGATACTACGGTGCGACTTATTGCTCAGAAAGCAAATATCAATACCGCAATGCTGAATTATTATTTTAAGTCTAAAGAAAATTTGTTTGTAATGATATTCGAAAGAAGGATAGAACAATTTAAAACCGCTGAAAAGAGAATTGACCTGAGAAATAAAACGGCTTCGGAAGAACTTTTGGTTTATATTAATTTTTTCATCGATTTAATCGCAGATCATCAGCCTTTTTATAAATTAATGATGAAAGAGAAATTGTCGAATGAAAATGAAAAAATTGTTACGCTTATAAATTCTTATTTTAAATTGAATCGCGAAACATTAAAAAATATCATAAAAAGAGAAAGTATTTATAAACAGGCAGACCATACCGATATAGAGACTTTTATAATGACTATATCCGGATTTTTAGTCTGCCTTATTTTTAAATTAGAAAGTGAATCAGAGTTGGTAAATCAAAGAAATAAAAACAAAGCAAAACAATATCTTGAAAAAGTTTTAGTAAGCTTTGCTGTTGTTTAATCTTTACTAATTTCAGTTTTATTTACTTTTTTTCAAAGCGTCTAATAATTCTTTCATACTAACTACAGCATAAGTAGAAGAATAATCAGAAACAGCATAAGGTAATATAAGGCTGTCGTTATGAATAATAGCGCCGCAGGAATAAACAACATTTGGCACATAACCTTCGCGCTCGTCTTCGAGTGGTGAAAGCAATGGTTCGCTCAGTCTTCCAATTTCTTTAGACGGATCATCAAGATCTAATAATGAAGCACCGATACAGTAACGTCTCATTGTACCAACACCGTGCGTAATAACGAGCCAGCCATCCGGAGTCCAAAGCGGAGAACCGCAATTTCCTATTTGTGTAAGTTCCCACGTATAACGCGGTTCTTGCAGCAAAATCGGATTGTTCCATTGCGTAACACGATCAGAATACATAATGTAATTGTTCACACCATCAATTCGGGCAAGCATTGCATATTTGCCTTTTATCTTTCTGGGAAACAAGGCAAGATTTTTATTTTGTGCACCAATGCCATGCAAAGGCATTACTCTAAAAGAATAAAAATCTTCGGTAGAAATAAGTTTAGGTAAAATGGCGTGACCGTTATAAGCTGTGTAGGTCGCCATGATACGAACAGAATCGTCATCATCAATAAAACGAACAAAACGAGCGTCTTCAATTCCGCGGCTTTCAGATTCAGATATTGGAAAAATAACGCGTTCTGTAATATCAGAATCGTGCTTAAATTGCAAATCATAAAATGAATTTGCTAACCAAAGTATTTCTTCCAGTGCAGTTTTTCTTTCCTGACTAATCGATGGGTCGCTTAAAGCAGTATTTACCATGTTTTTTAAAATGGCAAATTCGAATTCATTAGGCAAATCCTGCATAATTTGCTCTATATATTTATCCTGCGTATGCATTTCAGACAATTTCGACAGAAATCGCTCTTTGTTGAATAACGTTTTATGTTCAATCTCGGCCTTGTCAATATTATGGCCAATTTTCATTACCTGCAGATTATTGTCTTTATCCAGAATTCCTCTTCTAAAAACAATAGAAGAAATATGGCCTTCGCCTGTTGCACGGAAAGAAATGATAACGCGTTTTTCTCCTAATTCTAAACCTGACTGGTCAAAATCTTCTACAATAGAAGGATTGAAAATAGCAGCAGATTCAATAGCATATTCCATAGTACAAAAAGAACCAATCAGCATTTTTCTGTCAAGAGATAAAGCTTCATAATCTATTTGCATCGCTTCTATTAAAGGTCTGATTTTCTCGCAATGTCTAAAAAATATAGCCGAAATATTTCGATGACGCCTGGCAAACTCACGAAGGGTTTGTTCTAAGGTTTCTAATACTTGTTTTTCATCCAGCACCATTATCCGGCTTACCATTTGTTGTGTTCGTTCTTCGCCATTCATAAAATATCGGGCAACAACTCTTTTGGAATCTGGGATAAATTTTATATTTTTTCGGATTACGGATACTCGCATAGTTTTATTTTTTTAATTACAATAAAAAGGAGTGCATTTTTATGTATTAGTTAAATTATTTCAGGAATGCTGTGCTATAATTTGTTTTAGAAAAACGTAGAAGCAGACCTGTACGAAACAAGATTAATACGGTGTATTAGCTCTAATTCTATAACAAGTTAATAATTTTGTTAACTAAAAAAAACTTTATTTTTGTTAAAATTCTCCTCGGCGTTGCATTTCTTAATTTATAAACTTTAAAGAGTAAGATTTGAAACATTTTATTAATGAGGTATTTGCGATATAAAAACGCTGTAAATATAAAAAAAGTGCTGAAATAAAATATTTAGCACTTTTAGTAATTCTGACCAGTTAAAGTCTATTTACGAGTTTATAATTTTGTAAGCGATAAATTCAAACCCACTTTGATTTTATCAGATACTTTTTTACTAACCAGTTTTGGTATTTCAATAGCAAAGTCTTCTGCTTTTACGTCAAAATTTCCTGTTATCGTAATTTTATCATCAGCTTTTAAAATTTTGGCGTTTACGGTTATTTTTTTTGTTTTTCCGTGCAACGTTAAATCTCCTGAAATTTTAAAGATTTTAGGAGTTGATGAAAGTTTTGATGCATCAAAATCTTCTACTTTTCCTTTAAATGTAGCTTTCGGAAATTTATCTGATTCTACATAATTTTCATTAAAATGTTCTTCCATTAACGCCACTTTAAACCGAAATCCTTTCATGAGCGTTAATACGGCAATTTCTCCCGTTGATGATTCCAGAATAGCAGATGTATTTTTATTTTCTGCTGCCACTTCTTCAAAAGAATCAACAGTTGCCTCAAATTTTAAACTCCCCGTTTTTGTTGCATATTTTTGAGCAGAAACATGAAATATTCCAGCCAATAAAAACAGCAGTACAATTCGTTTTTTCATTTTTTTAGTATTGATTAACCCATTTGGCGTAATTAAAAAAAAGCAGTTTAACACATAGAAACATAGATTTTTTATGTTTAAAAGAGTATAAAAAAGAAACTAGTTTCTTCAGACATAGTCCCGATCCCGAAACTTCGGGACGGGATTGTTGATGTGAGTTGAGTGAAACGTCTTTTATAAGTTTACAATCCCGTCCCGAAGTTTCGGGATCGGGACTATGATTCTATGTGTTAAAAATAATTACACATAACGGGTTATGATTAGTTTTCTAATAATCCATCCGTGTTCCATTGCAGAATTGTATTTATTTTATCCTGAGACATTCTTCCCGCTTTTGGCATTTGTCCGGGAGTTCCGTTTTGGCGCTGAATTCGATCTAATAAATTAGTGTTTTGCATAGCATCTTTAACTTCGGCATACGTTTCCAGAGGTGTAAGCGTTCCTCCAGATGGATGACAAGCAATGCAATTGGCATCAAAAACAGCCTTAGTATTTGCGTTGTAGGTAACTGTGCCAACAATAACTTCTGGTTCTTCCAAACTTTCGTAAGTGTTAGATTCACAACCGTATAATGATAGGATAATGCCAGATAGATAAATATATTTTTTCATATTTTATACTTTTAAAAAACTCTATATAAATTAAACCCAAAGAAAAAATCGCCTTTTCCCCAATCGCCTGCAGCACTCGTAAGATAACCGCTCTCGGTCATAGATTGAGAATTGGTAAAAAGCAATTGAAAAATATGTCCTCCGGTTTCTATGTCAAGTCCAACAGATAATGGATTATTATAAAAGTCAGGTTTATTAAAATTTGCACCATATTCTAAATTAAGAGAAAGCCTTTTGGTCAGTTTTAATCTTCCGCCTGCGCCTAACGTAAATTGATTATCGTTTTCTATATCCGGATTATACAGGTTTTTATGAATGTATGAAGGCACCAATTCCAGCGATAATTTATCAGAAAATTTTCTTGAAATCAGAAGTTGATTTACATACGCTAATCGATCCGAAAATTCAATTTTAGGATAATCGTCCTTTTTTAATCCACTATTAAAATCTATTGTACTATAACCCACAATATCAACAGGAAACTCATCATTTTGTCTAACAAGCCTGTATTTTAACGAAGCTTCATTTATTTTTAGCAAAGTATGATGTGATGCACTTACAGAAAGCCAATCGGTTACACCATAAATTCCACCAATTTTTGTCGTTGCATCATCAAAACCAAAAAACTCCGAAATTCCGCCTTTTACAGTTCCAAAACGATGCGATATCACGATATATAATTCTTTTTTGGCAGCTAATTTTGTCGATTGCAGCGTTATAATTTGCAAACCTTTAAAAGTGGCTGTTGCATTTTTATCAACTACTTGCGTAGAATCCAGGCTGGAGAGTAAATCCTCTTGGGCATTACTATATAGGCAGATTAAAAAACTGGCTATTATGAATATTTTTTTTTTCATATTTAATGTTGTTGTATACTGCATTGATCAAATTTGACTACTCCGAATAAATCATCAAAACCAATACATCTTCCTTTTACATTGATCTGTTTGTTCATGAAAGCCATTTTTGCCTTTTCATTCATTTTACAAAATACTTTACCATCAATTACCATTGAAGAATCTGTAACTTCTGAAACTTTTCCTTCGATTTCAATTGTTTTATTTAAATATTTTGAATCTCCCTTTGTAGGATCGAGCGTATATTCTTTCTCTAAATTTTCAGCAGTAATCGTAAGTATTGATTTTTCACTATTGATGTCTCGGGCATCTTTGTATAAAATATTTTGATAGATATAGTAGGGGCCAAAACTTATCACTAACAACACTATCAAAATCTTGATTTTTGTTTTACTCATCTGATTTTATGATTTTAATTTTGACGTAGTGTACTGGATTTTTTCTTTTTATTATTTCAAATTAGCCCAATTTCTATTGGACTAATTTGAAATATACTGTGCTTTTTAGATCGCAAGTGGCGAATCTTTTACAGGTACAGGCCAAACAGCAGGAGCAGGGAAACTAATTCCTTTGTTGGCACCTCTTACGCTGGCATCTTGTCCGAAATAGTATAAAGGCCAACCGTTGTAAACCAATTGAGATTTACCAAAAACAGTAATTACACTAAATTTAGTTTTGTCAAGAGAAGAAGGAACAACAATTTTGTCTGTTTCATATATTGGCCAAACAGCATTGTTAGAAAAATCTTCTTTTGTGAAATTGTTCTTTTTAAAATTATCATT
The DNA here is from genome assembly GCF_009707955.1 of Flavobacterium sp. LC2016-13. Classification (GTDB taxonomy): domain Bacteria; phylum Bacteroidota; class Bacteroidia; order Flavobacteriales; family Flavobacteriaceae; genus Flavobacterium. The sequence continues at coordinate 39,649 of NZ_WMDQ01000010.1, forward strand.
TTTGAAAGTATACAATGTTAAACCTTTAGCATCTGTAAAATAAGTCGTTACACCATCTCCAACAGTATAATCTGATTTGTAGTTTTTACCATCATGGCCTACAAGCTGGCTTCTTACAATCATAATAGAATAATCAGGTTTTGCAATAAACCAAATACCGCCAAATCCGTCTCCAGTTGTTTGACCCGGAGATTCAATAGTATTTGTTCCTGCGTTACCATAAGGATCAGTTCCTGAAACCGGTGCATAATAATACAATGGCCAGCCTTTATAGGTTAATTGTTTTTTGTTAGATGCAGTAGTTATGGTAGCAAAATCGGTTAATGTTAATCCTGCACCTAATTTATCTGCAGTTAAATTATCTACGAAATAAGGAGGCCATAAAGCTTCACATCCTCCTGTACAAGAAGATTGTCCGTTTGCATCTGTTGAGAAAAAATATAGTGATCTTCCGGTTTTATCTGTAAGATAAGAACCTAATGTCGCGCTTGTCGCAAGGTTAACTTCTGTTTTTAATTGAGGAGTTGGAGGAGTAGGATCAGGTGTGTCACTATTATCACTACTACAGCTTACGAAAAATGTTGTTGCTGCAAGAGCAACTAAAGCGAATTTGATTTGTTTTAATTTCATCGTTCTTTTAATTTAGGTTATGTTAAAAAGGGAAAATTTATACTTTACAGAAATCGTAAAGTGTTCTTGTTTGGTGATTGTTTATCAATGGTTTTTCTTTTCGATAAACATTTCATTCAATAATCTTAAGCTTATTGTTATGAACTGTCATGAAAAAAATAACCCTGATGATATAGTATCAAGTTTTGTAAGGCAGTCATTTTTTATTCTTTTGATAGATTCAATAGTAAAACAGCTTTAATGCAGATTACCCTACCAAAGAATTGATATTTTATAAAAAAAAATAAAAGAGAAGTACGGAAGTTTTTAAAAACCGTGTAGGAATTGTGTTATAATGAAACTCTAAAACTCAGATTTGGAGTTCGTTGCAGTGAAAAAGTTTCGACTTCTTCTATAGAATTTGTTAAGGAACTTATTCTATAATATTCACTGATTTCATTTCGTCTGTTTAGGACATTTAAAATAGATATGCCTAATTTGTATTGAATTCCTTTTGAAGTTTCCCACTTGTAAGTAGACGAAATATTAACCTGTGAAAAAATATGCAGATTTGTATTGTTCGGTTTATTGTAAACCAAAACTGGATCTGAAAGATCAATTTGAGAAAGATCAGGAGAAGTTTTTGGCCTGCCCGAAGACCATTTTGTCCCCAAAGCAATTTTAAAGTTATTCTTCTCATAAATTCCAGCCCACGATGCGGTATGCATTACCTCGAAGTTGTTAGGAAAACTAGGATATTCATAATTAGAAAAATGATAATTATTATGATTATACGTATAACTTAACCAGGTCAGAAAATGATTCATTTTTTTTTGAACAAGCATTTCTGCTCCCCAAACTTCATAATCGCCATTAGTTTTAACAAACTCTAACTGATTCTGAAAACCCTGGCTGGACGTTGTAATTCCGGCTACTTTTTTATAAAAATTTTCGATATCAAACAACCAGTCATTCTTTTGGTAGAATAAATTTAGAGATAATTGTCTGCTTTTTTGAATTGGAATTGTGGTGTTGTTTGAGATAATCCAACGTCTTTTTTCAATACCAAAATAATCTTTTTGTAAATCAATGGTTTGCTGTGAATTTTGACTTTTTAGCTCGCCCAGCAATTCTAAATTTAAATTTTTATTGATGCCATAACTCAATTGAATTCGGGGCTCAACAATGTATTTTTTAAATTTTTCGATATAATTGATTCGCGTTCCGGCCTTAAAATATATTCTGGAAATCGTGTCGTTGTATTTTCCTTCTAAAATTAAGGCATGAGTTCGCAGCACGTCTTTAATTTTTCTGTAGAAATCAGGATTCGTTACCTGCTCCAAATTAGTAATACCAATTTCATTAAACTGATAACCATCGTTAAAACTAAATTTAGAAGTAATAATATGGTTGTTCTCTAAATTAATTCCATTATTGTTTACTGTATTTTCCTGAATGACAATTTGATTTTCAAAAGTTGTTTTTTGATTCGCCAGAAGTTCATAAGCGGAGTTATAAACATTAATTTTTGTTGTATTAAAGTTGTTCCAGTTTCTTTTCCAGGACAAATTTCCTCCATAATTTTGCTGGCGTAAAACATTGTTTTCAGATCGGTTTATGTCATATACAGTCGCACTTTGAAAAACTTCAAGATTGTCTTTAATGGTAATTAAGTCTAATATTATTTGATCTTTGGTTCCTATTTTTTGAGCGTATTTGAGCGTGGCATCATAAAAACCAAACTTTTTATCACTTTGATAATCGACATTTTGATTTTTAGAGAAATCAGTGATTGTAGTGTTTTGAAATACTTTATTGAAATATTCTTTATACGTAGGCGTTTCTACAAAATCAGTAATTGATTTACGTGCCGAGATTTCGATATAACTCTTTTTCGAAAGATTATATTTTGCATAAATATCAGCATTAATCATATTTATTCCGGCGCTAAAAGAGTTTTTTTCTGTTGTTTCGGGAGTAGAAGAAATAGCGACTACACTCGAAACACTTTCTCCGTAAAATGCAGAACTTCCGTTTTTATAAATAGAAATAGTATGGGCCAAATTTGGATTGAAGACTGATATTAAACCAAAAAAATGTCCCGTTTGGTACATTCGAATTCCATTCCACAAAAATAAATTCTGATCGTGTGTGCCGCCGCGAACGTTGATGCTCGAAACGCTTTCATCGATACTGTTTACACCCGGAATTTGCTGCATCGTCTGCAAAGCATCAGGTTCAATAAGTCCGGGAAGAATACCAAATTTTTTGGGTTTAATTTCAAATGATCCGTCTTTATTTTTTGAAATTCCTGAAGCCAAAATAGCATTGGCTTTAATTTCTGCCAGTTCTGTAATTTCAGGTTCTAATAGTATTTGAATACAATTTTTAGAATCTGAATTAGCCACCACAATTCTTTTGGTTACAAACCCAACGTGACTAATTACAAATATATTTTGATCTTCTTTTTCAAACTCAAAATAACCGTTTGAATCCGTAGTAAATTGGGTTTTATTTAGCAAACTAATATTGGCGTTTTCAATAGGTTTTTTATCCACGCCTGAAAAAACATATCCGCAAATGATTTGCGATTCATGATCTCTGTTTTTTTTATAAATATTAATGAATTTGTTTCCAATGTTTTCAAAAGATAAATTGGTTTCCCTGGTCAGATATTGCAGTTTTTGTTCTAACGAAAGTGACTTTTTTGGAGGAATTAATTCGAGCCCGGCAATATTGTCTTCAGTATAATTAAAGCTAACCTGATGTTGCTGTTCAATATCAATTATGATTTTTTTAAAAGGCACAAGTTTTCCTTTGTCCTGAGCAAAAAGGTTCAGGGCAAAGAAAAATAGAAAAAACAAAAAATGAAATTGTTTGGGGAGCAACATTTATTTTTCGTCAAAAATTATTTTATTTTTTGAGACTTTTTTCGCCTCTAAATGATACGTTGTGCTAATAATCTGCAAGGCTACATTTAAATCTTTAGCGGGTAATTTTCCTGTAAATAGTGAAACGGTATCTTTCGTATTTAATTCGATTGTAATATTATATTGCCTTTCAACTTCGTCTAATATGGTTCTGATATTTTCTTTATTAAAACAAATTTGATTGTCTATCCATTCTGGTTTCAATACACTTACATTTCTGTTAACTTGTCTGCCGTTTTCAAAACTAACGCTTTGTCCGTGCGTTAATAAAATTTGGGTATTTGCATAATTTACTTTTACGCGTCCTTCATAACACACGACATCAAACCTGTTTTTTCTGGCTTTAACATTAAATTGAGTTCCCAAAACAGATACTTTTCCCAGACTGGTTTGTACTTCAAATCGTCTGCCTTTAGCAACTCTGAAATAAGCCTCACCTTTTAATTCGAGACGCCTGTTGTTGTTCCAGTTCCATTTTTTATAATTTATTTCAGAACCTGAGTTTAAAACTACTTCAGAATTATCAGGTAATAAAAAAGTGGTTTTTTCTCCAAAATTTGCTGTCTGCGTCTGAGGCACAAAAAATTTCATAAAAAAGGTAATTCCAAGAGCTAAAATAAAAATAGCGGCTGCTCTAAACATCCAGTTTTTGTATAAAGGAATTACTTTTGGAGTTGCTTTTTTCTGGCTCAGAATATTCGACAACATAGCGTTTTCATCCAAATCACTTACTTCTAAATGATTTGTATAATTTTTTATCTTTTGGTATTTTTCAAAATCGGGACTTGCTTCAAATTCAGCTAATTCATCCGGAGATAAATCATCGTTAAGCCATTTAGCTAATAAGCGATTTTCTTTCATTGTACTCTATTATATTATTAAAACAATTAGAACGAAGTTTACCCTACTTTTATAAATCAATTTCTTTGCGTAAGCTTAACAAAGCGAGATGAATGCGCTTTTCTACTGCCTTTACGCTAATGTTTAATTCTAAGGCAATTTCGCTGTATTTTTTTCCATCAATTCGGTGCATCAAAAAAGCAATGCGTTGTTTTTCGTTTAAGTTTTCAATGGCTTTCAAAAGTTTGGACTGAAATTGTTTTTCTTCCAGAATATATTCCGGATTTTCGTTTGTTTTATCCAAACCTGTAAAGTTTTTTTCATATCTCAAAACAACTTTCTGGTGCGCAATTTCGTTCAGACTGCTATTATTTGCAATCGTATAAATATATGATTTTGCTTTTTCTAACGGTACCGAAGCACAGTTTTGCCAAAGTTTTACAAAGGCTTCCTGAGCTAAATCGTCTGCCTGATCGATATTGCCAAATTTGTAAAAAAGAAAATTCCGAAGCGCTTTTATGTGACTTTTAAAAAAAGACGAAAAGATTATTTCATCACAAGTGTTTGATTGGGTTTTATTTGGCATTTGGATTTTTCAATTTGTACAATGCAAAAGTATTTGTTTTTAGTTTAAGTAGGGTAAAAGCAAAGCTGATTGTTTTATATAAACATGAAATGCTATTTTCTTGTGATAATGAAGGGTTTAAAAAATTGAAACAGAAACCCTTGATGCCAAATTTATTAAAAAACAGTTTCTTAAATTTTATTACCTTTGTAAAAATATAAATATGTTCCCTTTCAAAAAATATTTATCAATAATAGTTTTCTTGTTTCTATTGTCTTGCCAAAATGAAATAGATGAGCAGGGTAATAATACTGCACAAGGAACAGTTACTAATGCATCTCCTCTTACTACTTATTTGCAAAGGGTTGCAATGGTTCAGACCGTGCAGGATAATATAATCGACGGATCGACTTATTGTACCATAAAACTCCCTTATACGGTTACGGTTAATAATACTCAAATTGCTGTTAATACGACCGCAGATTATCAAAAAGTAGCAGACAATATCAACGCAAGTACTACGGATGATGATATTGTAAAAATTGATTTTCCGGTAACGATGGTGTACTATAATTACATCCAGAAAGTGATTCCCAATGAAGCTGATTTTGATTCTTTAATCAATTATTGGAATCAATATCCTGATCTTTTATCTAAAATAAACGGACTCAATATCAATTATCCTATAACAATTAATAGCTATAACAGCGCCAATCAAATTGCAAGTTCTCAATCTATAATAAGTGATCAGGCTTTTTTTAATTTTATAAAAAATTTGAATGCCAGTCAGTATATTTCATTACAATATCCAATTTCGATAGTAGATTATCATGGTCAGACAAAATCGGTAACGAACAATTTAGAGTTCGAAAATGCTATAAAATATGCTATTGATTACTGCCCGGAAAACAATATTGTAACGCTTGATTTGACAGAAGTGATAACAAAAGGTTCCTGGGAAATACCATATTTCTTTTCCGGTTCAGAAAAAACAGCTTCGTATACTGGATATTCATTTGTTTTTAAAAGTGATAAATCAGTAGTTGCTACTAAAGGCGGCGTTTCAGAAACAGGTCAATGGGAAAATACAGTACAAAGTGGCGTTAAAGAATTAAAATTAACTTTTAGTTCAGATTTACTGAGTAAACTGAATAACGATTGGAAGTTATTTGAATTTAATAATTCACAAATACGATTACGCGACGTAAGCAATAGCACCAATTATCTTTATTTTGAAAAAAAATAAATCCTGATAATTTTAAAGTTTCTTTTTGTTTTCTCTCTTCTTCTTGAAATAACTTTTATCAGCGATATAAATTGTTTTACGGACTTCACAAAACGTAATAGATTTTTCTTTATTGGTAAGGAAAGTCGTTTTTACGATTTCTAATTCATTTTGTTGAAGGATCTTGTTTTTAATATCCTCCAGCTCTTCCAGCGTAAAAGTAAAATCGGCATATAAATCTTCTTTCGCCGGACGTTTAAAATAAATTTCGGCTGATTTATCCCAAACAACAAAATTTTGGTCTAAAAGATTCATCAGTTGAATCATCGGAATTGGATCTACGGCTGCAAACATACTTCCTCCAAAAATAGAGTTTACATAATTTTTGTTTTTATAACTAATAGGAAGTTTTATCTGTACATGCAATAAATCATCTGATATATTGATGACTCTTGCGGTGCTTCTTCTGTACATAGGAGACAGATTAAAGCCGTATTTAAAAAGTTTTGGTTTCCCAATATACTTAGATCCTATTGCTGCTAATGTTTGATATATTGACATTTATTATTTGTTTGAGGATTGCGATTAATTCTGGTTCTTGTTTTATTGACAAGGTATTTTTGTTTTAATTAGGTGTTTATTCCAGAGCCACTCCTTTTCTTGCGCGTTGTATATTTTTTGGCATATTGTCTTTAATAATTTTTAAAGCTTCAATTGCGTTTCCTTCACCGAGATAATCTCTTGTATCATTTCTAACGACGTACTGTATTTTGTTATTAGGGTTTACGTCCAATCTATTTCCTTGGTCAAATTCTTTCCGTATTATATTAGGCATACCAGCTATGTCAAACGGATAACCTGTACATTTGCTAAAACATAAGGTATCCATACTGGTAAATGGAAATAAGTTACTTAAAATTGGATCCTTAGCAGCTAAAATTATAAACTCACTAAGACCTGAATAATTATCATCTTTTTCTAAGAAACAGGTCCATATATATTCAATTTCCCGACCTTCATCAAATTCGGCTGCACCTTCTTCGCTGCGAACAAATGTGAAATTTTCGCAAAGTGATTTAGTTGTAACATCCTGACAAAGCCAAAAATCTAAAACTTTTGCAAGTTCTTGAATATCTTTTGCTCTTCCAACTGCTAAATAAACTCCATCTCTCCAAAAGTCAAGTCCGTAGTCTTTTTTATCTGTAATGCCAATCTGCGAGAATTTGTTTTCGTTTTCAACTATTGCTGAAGTAAGATTTATATGTTCTCCATTTTCTGAACCCAAAACTTTTAAACTAGAATTAATTCTTGCAAATTCTCTATTTAAAGCTACTGAAATTCCGCCGGTTTCTTTTATTTCCATTAAAAATTATAATTACTCGTTCTTTAATTTTTTAAGCATTTCCTTTCCTCCTTCATTTTTTGGGTTTATAACAATTGATTTTTCATAATTTTCAATTGCTAAGGCTTTTTGTCCGTTTATCATATATGCTTCACCCATGCTGTCATAAACATTAAATGAATCTGGATGCAATCTAATATTTTGCTTAAAAAACTCGATTGCTTCTTCAATATGTTTAAACCGAAGTTGCTGATAGCCACATTGATTTAGGAAATCTTCTGTTGGATTTATTGCATAACCAAACGCCTTAGATAATTTTTTAAAATGATTTTCTATATCCTTATATGAAATTTTATTTGGGTTAAGAAAAGCCTCTGTATGCCAATTGCTGTAAATAAATCGAAGTCCGTCATACATACTTTTGTAAGGTACAGAAAAGTGATTTTCTTCTTTGTATGTTTTATAACTCCATTGAAAAGATTTTGGAGCAGACGTTTTTAATTGTTTGGTTAGCGTATCAACTCCTTGTGTGTTTTCATTTCCGATAGTCACAAAAAACGTATTTGAGAGTTGATTATTATTTTTAAGATAAGAACTGAAGTCTGACATTACTTTCTCTCTATTCTTATCGCCTGTTAAGGCCGGACTGATAATAATGGACGCCTGGAATAGATTTGGTGCCGTTTCATTTGCATAAATCCCAAAAAGTCCTCCCAATGAATGTGCTTCAAGAATTCGATACGGTTGTGTTCTGTAGTTTTTATCAATGTACGGAACGAGTTCATCTTTTATAAAGCCCAGAAATTTTTCTGCACCGTTTTCTTTTAAGTCAAATGTTGGTGTAAAATCTCTTCCGCGGTTTGTATTTGGAATTCCCACAACAATCATTTTTGAAATAAAATTAGTCTCAAAATCAGAAAGAAAATCTACCATTTCTGAAACATACTTAAAATGGCTTCCGCCGTCAAGTAAATATAAAACCGGATAAGTATCAGTTGAAGTGGCGTATTCTGGCGGTGTATGAATCCAAATTGTCCTGTCTTCGTTTATACTTTTAGAATGAAGTAAAATTTGTTGCTGATTGCTTGAAGGAATTGAGTCAATTGCTTGTCCGATTACATTTTTAGGAAACAGAAATAACAACAATCCGCAAATGGAAAAAATAAATCTGTGAATGTCTTTTTTCATATAAATCGTTTCTATTTATTAAAGTACAATTTGTTCTCGATCCAGTTGATATTGGTAGCAATCTGAAAATTTCAATCGCTTTGTTTACCTTTTGCATTCTGACTTAATTCTGATTCTTTTTTAACGCTAATATAAAATTAATTTAAATATAAGAATCAATTGTTTAATGTTAACAGACTTCGAAATCGATTTCATTTTGTAATCGATTAAATTTAAATTAACAAAAGTTAAACTTAAAAATAAATTAGTGTGTTGTTTTGTGTATTTTATTGGTTTATAGGTATATTTGTTTAATCAGTTATCCAAAACAATGAACAAAGATTTAAAGATACTATTAGTAGATGATCATGGTGTAGTCCGTCATGGAGTTTCAGTACTATTAAAAAAAGCTTTTGACAAAGTAACTATAACTCATGCTGATAATTTTGAAGATTTACTCAGCAAATTGAACCAAAATCATGATTTGATTTTCCTTGATATTAATCTTCCCGGAGGAAACAGTACCAAAATGATTGAAGAAATAAGGTTGAGACATCCTGATTTGCTAATAATGATGTTTTCAGCTTATGATGAATCCAGATATGCTTTACGTTACATTCATGCAGGAGCAAATGGCTTTTTAAATAAATACAGCAAAGACGAAGAAATTATAAATGCCGTAAAATCAATTCTTGAAACCGGAAAATATATAAGCGATGTTGTTAAAGATAAAATTGTGGAAAATGCTTTATTAAATAAGCCTATTAATCCACTGGAAAAATTATCAGACAGAGAAATAGAAGTGGCAGAACTTTTGGGAAACGGAGACGGAAATCTTGAAATTTCAAATAAATTAAAGATTCAAATGTCTACGGTGAGCACTCTTAAAAACAGAATCTTTGATAAACTCGGAATCAGTAACGTTGTAAGGTTAGTTGAGATTTTAGGGGTTTATAAAAACTAAATTATTTTCTTTTTTTAATAGAGTACTTTTATTCAATATCCAACTTAGTTTGGATTTTTTTGTTTTTGATCATCACTACATTAAAAAAAATGACATTAAATTTTTACAATTTACATTATTTTCAATTCAATGAAAAACCTATTGTAAAGTAATACTTGCAATGAAAAAGTTAAATTTTTAAATCTGCAAATCTTTACTGTTTTTCAATCTCAAATTATAAAATATCTTCCTGTTTTCCTTTTGCTAGGTTATTAGTCCGAATGTTTTGGGTTTCCATTATGTTTACAGTACTCATTACTAATTTTACTTTAAGTAAGATCAAATTCAAAATAAGATTTCTCCTATTTTCCTTACTTTAGATACTAAAGCAACGAACAGTTGTAGAATTAATTCTACATGCAATCTGAAAATTTGCTACAAATTTATACGCAGATAAAAATGACTTTTGCGCGTTAATTTATTTCAAAAAAATAAGACTCATTAATTTTTTAAAATTGAAATATAACCAAGTATTACAGGAACCAATTGTAATATAAATGATGCAATTCCAGACTAAATAATAAACTATTAAACTAAATAACCCAATTAATAAACCTTAATTGAAAATATTACGTATTTGATTGAAAAACAAACGGTATAAGAATTAATAATTAAGAATCGCATGCAAAAAAAATACTTATTGAAATTATCTTTTCTCTTTTTCCTCTTTTTCATTTCTTTTGGTGCATTTGCGCAAAAGAGTGTTTATGCCGGAATTGAAATAGGAAGTAAGGGAATTAAAATTTCAGTGATTGAGGTAAATAATATCAAAAAAGGAGATTACGATATCTTGGGGTATTGGACAGAAAATGTAGGTATTGCCAAAGGTATTTCTATTGATGGTAATCTTGCCCAAGAAGATATAAACAACGCAGGAGCTGTAGTTTTTGAAAATCTTTCGAAAATTAAAAAACAATATAATGTACCGGACGAATTTATTTATATAGTTGCTTCTTCGGGAGTGGCATTGGCTCATAATACGCAAGCTTTAAGCGATAAGATTAAAACTTTAACGAATAAGGAACTTGATTTTATTAGTGTAGAAGCAGAGGGCAAAATGCTTTTAAAAGGTTCTATTCCTTCAACAGATTATCAGGATGCTATTGTTCTTGACATTGGCGGTGGTAATACAAAAGGTGGTTATGTAGATATGGTTAATGATAAATTTGAGTTTTTTCCTCTAAAACTAGATTTCGGTACCATCACACTTACCGAAGCAATTAATAAAACAATTGTAATTCCCAGAGAAATAAATGATATGAGAGTTTACAAGGAAAAATCGTTTGAGTATGCACCGCTTTTAAGAGATAAAATAAAAGAGATGCTTCGAACGAAACCTCAATTAGTTGAGAAAAAGAAAATATATCTGTCTGGTGGGGCAATTTGGGCATTTACAACTTTGTATTACAATGAAATTAACGAAGATCATTTTATTCCATTAAAAATGGAAGATGTTATAGATTATGATGCTGTTTTGAAGAATAACTTTATTAAGTATGAAAACTTAGCTAAAACAAGCAAAGAAGTAGATAAAGTGATCAATACTTATAGTCAGAAGCATTTAATTTCTGCCAATAATATTTTAATCGCCTGTCTTGAAAGTATTCCTAATTTGAAATCAAAGAAGATATATTTTGCAAAAGAAGGACAAATAGCATGGTTAGTTTCTTACGTTGTTGATCGCTCTAAAAAGATTAAAAATAATTTTTAGTATTCAGAAAAAAAGAAAAACAGCTTTTTAAAACAAATTTAATCTCTGTTTAATTGTTCGCAAACATTTAGACGTCATTGAAATATATAAATAAACAATAATTTAAAACAATTTAATATGTCAGATTTTTTACAACAATTTGGGGATGAAGTTAAAAAAAACATTCCTGGTTATATCGCAGTTGCCGTAACCGAAATTAAAAGTGGTATTTCTTATTTTAGTGACTCTTCTGTTGCTAGTTTTGATCCTGAATTGGCTTCAGCCTTTAACTTAGAAGTGGTAAAAGCTAAATTAAATGCAATTAGTGCTTTAGGATTAGATCAAAATATTGATGATATCATGATTACACTTACGAATCAAATTCACATTATCGACATTTCAGAAAACAATGAATATTTTATTTATTTGGCTGTAGATTCTAATAAAGCAAATTTAGGAATGACAAAAGCACTTTTGAATAGATTTAAAAAAGATATTACTGAAAAAATGTAATTTCATTTTTTACTAATTCTTTTAAACTTTGCCTCAAATAGTTACCTTTTAAATCTACTTTAAATTTTTAGTTGAAACTCTTGATGTAAAATGAATATAAAAAAAGCTCGTTGAAATTATTTTTCAACGAGCTTTTTTGTTTAAAGTAATTAGTGTTTTTCTACTCAAGCTATTTTTTGTAAACCCTATTATTTTGTGTTAGGTGTAAAAATAGATTCTACGATTTTCTTCTTGATAGTTTCTTTTTCTTTTGCTACAATAAAAACCAAACGATAAGCCAAAAGAAAACCTATAAAACCTAAACAGGTTAAAAATACCCAATTGGCTTTATATCCATAATCCGTTATAATAGTCATACCTGTTTTTGTGCTTAAAATATGAGCAACACTATAACTCATTGTAAAAGCCGCCATAAATTTCCCTTCTTGTTTTTTAAGAGATCTGTTTTTTACAAATGAATTAGCAAAGGGAAAAGTAAACATAATTCCGATAGTCATAAAAATCATCATTACTATAAGTGCCAAAATGCTGTGTTCTATTAGCAAAAACAAGTAACTCACCGCCATAGATAGTACTCCATACGAAACGATTAAAAGTCTGTTTATGTTTTTAGATTCGACATAACTCACAATTGAAAGTTCAAAAAGCAATATTATTACACCATTCAAAGCCAAAAACAAACCGCTTTCTACACTTGTAAAATTGAAAACTTCCTTGTAATAAAGAGAAAGAGTTGTAAACATTTGAAAAAATAAAATACCCGTAATCAAGGTAATTACTAAGTGAAGTAAAAAAGGTTTATCCTGCAAAATCGAATTACCTTCTTTTAAGTATTTGAAGGTATTTAGTTTAAAAGGCAATTTTTTTTCTTTTACATAAATGACGAATAACAAAATGCTTAAAATACAAGTTAAGCCATCAATATAAAATAAAAACGTGTAATCTAAAATGGTAATAATGATTCCGCCAATCAACGGGCCAAACATAAAACCAAGATTTACCGAAGATCGAATTAATGATAAAGCTTTTGTTCTTTCGTTTCTGCCGGCATAACTATCTAATGAAACCAACATTGCTGGTCGGTACATGTCTGAAACAGTAGTTAATAATAATACTCCCAGGCAAAAACTGTAAAAAGTTGTTAGAAACTGAAGCATAATAAATATAAGTCCGCTTGTGAATAAGCTAAAAACCATGACTTTATAAAACCCAAATTTATCAGATAATTTTCCGCTAATCCAGGTTCCGATAAAAGAACCTAAACCAAAAAATACCATAACCCATCCGATCTGGCTGTAGGTAAAATGAAGTTGTTCCATCATATATTTAGAAAGAAACGGTACAACCATGGCGCCCAATCTGTTAATAAAAGTTGTAATCGCTAAAACCTTAACCTCTACAGAAAACTGATTGAAATTTTTTAAATAATTTTTAAGTAATGTTGTAATCATATAATATAGATTTGGAGTAAAAAGTAATAATAGATTTTATATTCAGGTTCTGCACTTCAAAGAACCTTTTTTATTATTCATACGATAATTTCATTTCGTAATAGTAATAGTTAGAGATAAAATTTTTCCGGACAAAACCAAAACTTTCATAAAGCTGATGCGCGGCATAATTTTCAGTATCCGTATTTAAAGAAATATGATCGACTTTTGTTTTTTTAGCAAAATCAATACATTTCATTATAATTTCTTTACCAATATATTTTCGTCTAAAATCTGGCTTGACGTATAAATATGAAATATGCCAATTGTATTTTATTTTAGATAAAGGGTTTACTTTATAATAAAGCAAAATAAATGCTACAGGAATGTTATCTTCTTTTTTGACAAAAACTTTAGCTTTATTTCGGTCCAGTTTGTGTTTTATAAACAGCACAGCATTTTCTAGATTCAGTAGCTTTTCATCTATTAATTTTGACTCGTAAATTATCTCTTTTACTGAGTCGAAATCGGTAGAATTTATTTCTGAAATTGTATGCAAATTCTTCATAAGAAAAGTTTAAGAAAAATCTACAAAAACCCTTAATTTACAAGTAGTTATTCGGTAATTTATTCTATGTTTTTTACGCTGTAAATTTAATTTTTTTTAATGAAAAAACCATTGTTTTTTTAACATAAATTCGAATGCTTTTTTAGCAGATTTGCATGTTTTTTTGTTCTTGTTTTTTTGCAAATTTCAGCCCTCTGATTTAATGTTTTTAAATCAGTTTTAATGTGTTAAAAATTAAATTTTAGAGGATTTTTTCTGTTGAAAAACTAAGTTGCTTTGTCAGAAATTTTTAAGAAATCAGATCTGTTTTTTCGTAAATGAAATCTTTTTTTGAAAGCCTTTTATGTATAAAATTTTAAAATTATGAAGGCCTAAAATCTTTAAAAAATGAAATTTATTCATTTTAGGAAAGATTTTTTTTAAGATTTTAGAAGGTAAATTCTTAAAAAAAAGCAAATAAAAAGCCCTAAATAAATGAATAATTAGAGCTGTTTTGTTTGAAAAATGTACATAATTATTCAAATTATGTACTGTTATTTTTATCGTTTTTAACGCGATTTTGATTTTATATATTAATCTTTTATAGCTTTAATTTTTAGAATTTTCAATTATTGGAATATAGATATTAAATGTAACGCCACTGTTTAAGCTTCCGTTAGCAACAATAATTCCATTATGGTTATCAACAATCTTCTTTACAATAGCAAGGCCAATTCCTGTTCCTGAATACTGCTCAAGATGATGTAGTCTTTGAAATATAATAAAAACAATCTCGTTGTATTGGGCATCAAAACCTATTCCGTTATCTTTAAAACTAAAATTCCAATAATTACAAACCTGCGGACTATTGGGTAGATTAAGCAACCTGAACTCATTATGTTTAAGAATAGTAGATTCTATGGTAATATCAATCGCAACGCCGGGAATCGAGAACTTTAATGAGTTACTGATCAAGTTATAAATAAGTTGACGAAACTGAAATGGTATTATATTTACAGGAACTAATTCGTTTATTTTAAAAAATGCCTTTTTTTGATCAATCGTATCCAAAAGTTCAGCTCTAACATCTTCAATAATATCCCGCAAATTACTCATTTCATAAGGATGATCTGCAATACTAACCCTCGAAAAATCTAACAAATCTTCAATAAGCTGCCTCATTCTTGTCGCGGCAACATGTATGCGTTCCAAATTATTTTTTCCGGCTGTACTCATGGTTTTCAGCTCTTTATCCATGATAATAGAAATGAAAGTCTGAATTTTTCGAAGAGGTTCCTGAAGATCATGACTAGAGATAAAATTAAATGCAAGCAATTCTTTATTTACATTCATTAATTCAATTGCTCTTTTTTCCTTTTCAGCATTTTGAAACTCTAATTCCTTATTGGCTAATAAGAGTGCGGCAGTTTGTGTTTTTAGTTTTTTAATAAGGTCTTCCTTCTCAATTAATTCCTGAGCTTCTTTTAGTGCGCGGTCTATTTTTTGAAATAAAGATGAAATATTGTTTTTAGACACATAATCAGTTACACCTTCTTTTATAAGCATTACAGCATTTTCCTCCCCAATTGTACCTGAAATTATTATAAACGGTATATTGAGTTTTTTAATTTTGACTATTTTAAATGCAGAAAAAGCATCAAAGGATGGCAATGAATAGTCTGATAAAATAATGTCCGGAAAAAAAGTATCAATAGATTCTTCGAACACTTTTCTTGATTCAACTATTTTAGACATAAAAGACAATCCTGATTTGATCAAATGCCTGACTATTAAGTCCGCATCTGCAGTGTTGTCTTCTAATATCAATATTCTAATATCTTTTTTCATTTGATATGGAATCATAGTTTTGAATGAAAGTAATTCTATTATTTAAGTTTTATTTTGCAGGCTGACTCAATATCATCCAGTACATTCCTATTTCTTTAATGGAATTAAAAAAATTATTACTGTCTACAGGTTTTACAATATAACTGTTAGCTCCAAGACTGTAGCATTTTTCTATATCAGGATCTTCTTGCGAAGAGGTCAGGATAACCACCGGAATCGATTTAAGCGCAGCATCACTTTTTACCTTTTCAAGTACTTGTATTCCCGACATTTTTGGCATTTTTAAATCTAAAAGAAATAGTTTAGGTTGTGATTTTGGATTTCTCTCTGAATATATTCCCCTGCAGTATATAAAATCAAGCGCTTCAGCACCGTCTTTTACATGTAAGAGTTTGTTTGTAAAACCGCTTTTATTAAGTGCACGAATAGTTAGCATTGCATCTTCCATGCTATCTTCTGCAAATAAAATTTCGATATCGTCGTAGTTCATTTTTTTATTTTTTAAGTTTAATATTCGGCAGGCTAAAGTAAAAGTTGGCGCCTGCCTCTAATTTTGATTCTGCCCACACCGTTCCATAGTGGCGATTGACTATTTTATGAACTATAGCCAATCCAATGCCAGTTCCCGAAAATTCTTCCTGTGAATGCAAACGTTGGAAAACACCAAATAATTTATCGTAATATTCCATGTCGAATCCTGCGCCCCAGTCTTTTACGCTATATATGACTTCATCTTTTTTAGAAGTTGAGGTGATCTTAATTCTGGTTTCCGGTTTGTGTTTTGAATACTTGATTGCATTAGAAATCAGATTTATCCAAACTTGTTTAATAAGCGACGGATCTCCGTATGCCTGATCAAGTTCGTCAATTTCAAATATTGGCGTATTCTCGCCTTTTTCAATGGTTATTTCGCTGATGACTCCATTTAATAAAGTTGTCATATCTATATTTGTCGAAGAAACTTCTTTACGTCCTAATTTGCTAAAAGAGAGTAAATCGTCAATCAACATTCCCATTTTTTTAGAATTATTGATGATAGCCTGAAGCACTTTTTTTCCATCTTCATCAATAGAATCAGTATGATCTTCAGTTAAAATTTGTGTATAACCATTGATCGCTCGTATTGGAGCGCGTAAATCATGAGAAACAGAGTAAGAAAATGATTCAAGTTCTTCCTGAGCTTTTTTTAGTTCACTATTTGCCAGTGTTAGTTCATGAGCTCGTTTTTCCTGATAAGCGAGTTCGAAATTTTTCACTTTTAATTCTGCCGCCCGTTTTTCTTTCTCAACTTTTCTTTTTTCTTTCAGAATATTTTCAGAGGCTAATTTTTTATTGGCAATAATCAATTCAGCAGCGCGTTTTTCTTTTTCCCTACTCTGAATGGCAAGTTCTTTATTGGCTATAATGAGTTCTTTTGCCCGTTTTTCTTTTTGCTCATTCTGAAATTTCAATTCCTTATTAGCGATAATCAATTCAGCAGCCCGTTTTTCTTTTTCGATATTCTGAAAAGCAAGTTCTTTATTGGCAATAATCAATTCAGATGCCCTTTTTTCTTTTTGTTCATTCTGAAATTTCAATTCCTTATTGGCAATAATCAATTCAGCAGCTCGTTTTTCTTTTTCTTGTGCCTGAACCGCCAACTGCAAAAATTGTGTTTTTGCAAGCGTAATATCTGTGGCAATTTTTAAAATCTTGTACGGTTTGCCCATTGCATCAAAAATGAGATTATAACTGCCAAAAAACCATATCAATGTACCATTTTTAGCGACCCTTATAAATTCATCTTTTTGATAAATTCCTTTTTTTAAGCTGTTCCAGAATAATTGATAAGCATTTGATTTTGAATACGCAGGATCAACCAAAAGACTATGATGTTTTCCAATCAAATCTATTTCGCTGTACCCCATGATTTCGAGAAAGTTTTTATTGGCACTTAAAATAGTACCTTCCAGATCGAATTCTATAGATGCATTAGTAGTATCAACAGCGTTAATGTGATTGTTTAACTCTTGCTCTTTGGCATAAAGTTGTTGTTTGAGATTTTGGATTTCAGCTTCCTGTTTTTCCTTATTTTGAAATAGGACTGCCTTGCCGTCATTTTGAATCAACAGTTTTTTTTCGGGACTAACTAATTCGGTATTTTTTGAAGCTTTTTCCTTTTGAAGGATTTCTTTTTGGGAAAGGATTATTTCCTTATCACCATTTTTTTTTCTGATGCTCATATAAAGCGAAGTTGTATTTGAAAAAAATAATGGCAGTAATTTGCTGGAAAAGCACCTATATTTTAATAATTATTAGAACGTATACCTTAAATTAGGGATAAAGTAATTTTGATACTAAACGAATGTAGGTAAATTAAATGGTTAAACCGCTAATTGTCTTGGCAATATATCAATAACACATGTTATTGTAATGTTAAAATAAGTCAGATGTTATTAAACAGTGACAGATCATGAGATTACTTCTTCTCTTCTAAATTATCAACAGCAGAAATCTGGTCAAGTATATTGGTTTGGTTCGGAGAAATGTAGTTTTTTACTTCGCTCGGAATTTCTTTCTTAAAAAGAATATCTAATGCATTATATAGTCTTAGCAAAACCTCTTTGTCTTCTTTTTCAATTTCTAGAGCAGTATTAAAATTAAAAACATAATTATTAGAATTGCGTACTTCTACTTTTATGGTTTTTGAGGTAATTTTAAATTTGACGATATCCATATTGATCTAATTCTATTTTGCAAAAGTGCTAATTTAACAGCAGTTTATCGTCGTTGTTTGCGTGTTTTTTTAATGGTCAAATAAAATATTATTCTTCCATAATCAAGATTGATAAAATTATCTTGTAAACATTAAAATAATTCCAGTTGATTATTTGGATTTGCAGGTTTGTTTTTGGGAGGCTTAGCATTTCCAAAAATAGTTCTTCCGCCATATAGATACGATTCATCCCGTTCTTTTTGAATCAGTGCATCAAAGTTATCATTCGGAGTAAAGCTTTCTTCTGCTTTTCTTGAAATTTCAGATAATTTACGAATTGCTTCTATTTTATCACTATTACCAATTTTTGCACGATTAATTGCTCTTTGCAAAGTGTCAATCGTTTCATCGTAGATTTTTATCGGAACAGGAAACGGATGTCCGTCTTTTCCACCATGTGCAAATGAGAAACGTGCAGGATCTTCAAATCGGGTAGGAGTGCCGTAAATGATTTCACTAACCAAAGCTAATGATTGTAATGCTCTTGGTCCCATTCCTTTTAAAAGCAATAATTCCTCAAAATCTTCCGGTTTATTTTCATGAGTTGCCCAAAGCATTGCGCCAAGTCTTTTCATGTTAACATCTTCCATTCTCACATCGTGGTGCGCCGGCATAGCAAGATACTGCATCTCCTTCATGATTTTTGTTGGAGATTCTTTCGATAATTCTAAAATACCGTCTCTGGATTTTTCGGCTGTCTGAGCCGTAAGATTTAAAATAGTACCTTGATTTTCGCCATAAATAAAAGTATGAGGTTCATTTATAAAAGATTTTAAATCTTGCGAATGCCAATGATATCTTCTTGCGGTTTTAGAGTTTGGGTTCATTCCTTGCTGAATAACGGCCCATTGTCCTTTATTATCAACAATGAAATTATGTTGGTATAGTTGAAATCCGTCCTGAATAGCTGTATTATCAACTTTAGCGGTAAGTCTGCTGCAATTTGCAAGATTGTTGCCGTCAAGACCTGTTTTTTCGCCCACAAACAGAAGCTCTTGTGGCGTTAACATCGAATGTTTGCCTTTTCCTCCGCAAATATATATTCCGAGTTCTTTTGAATGTGGATTTACTGATTTTTTTAATGCTCCAAGTACAGAAGTTGTAATTCCGGAAGAATGCCAATCCATTCCCATAACAGCACCAAAACTTTGAAACCAAAACGGATTACTTAGTTTACTGATTACTTCGGAAGTAGAAAATTCAAGGGCAATCGTTTCTACAATTGCAAAACCAAGTTTAGACATTCGGTCAGCAAGCCATAATGGAACATGTCCATAATGTAATGGAAGATCTGCCGTACCGGAACGTTTCATTTAGAAGAATTTGTATGATACAAAAATAAATAAAATACGCTTAAATGCTGGTGAGATCGAAAAGTTGTTCCAGATTATAACTTTTTATTTTTCCTTTTCTAAACTATCAACGACAGAAATCTGATTCAATATATTGGTTTGATGGAATTATTTTCCGTGTAGTAATTTTTCTAAATATTCTATTTTATCTTTTTCAGCTTGCAGCAAACGCTCGTAAAGTTTTTTATTTTCTTCAAAAGATTCTATTAATTTATCCAATGGATTGAAAGTGCAATTATTTGCGTTGTTAACCAGTCCATTAGCAGTACTATTGTCATTAAAAGTATTAAAATAACTAATCATACTTTCTTCAGAGAAATTTTTAATTGCTTCTACACTTACACCAAGAGCTTTTGCGACTTCTAAAAGCTTTTCATCATCAATAGTTTCGCTATTTTCCATAGCTGAAATCGCCTGTTGATTGGTTCCTAAGGCTTGTGCCAAAGCTTCTTGCTTCATGTCTTTCAGTTCACGAATACGGCTAATTTTTCGCCCTATATGATTTTGTTTTGTTACTGTGCTCATAAGTTCAAAGATATTTAAAATTCTTTAAAATTTTTCTGGTTTGGTAAAACACATTTCTGTAGCTGTAAGATGCATTTTTGTATGTTTTAGTATTGCTAATATATAGCTATTTTATTACAAAGCATGTTTTTTGTAAAATTGAATATCAGAGAATTTTAATTATATTTTTTCTAAAAGCACCATAAAATCAAATAGTCTTCCCTGATAACTATTTTTCTTCTTCTAAACTGTCAACAGCCGAAATCTGATCTAATATATTGGTTTGGTTAGGCGAAATGTAGTTTTTTACTTCGCTGGGAGTTTCTTTCTTAAAAAGAATATCCAATGCATTATACAATTTTAATAAAACATCTTTGTCTTCTTTTGCAATCTCTAAAGCCGTATTAAAATTAAAAACATAATTATTAGAATTGCGCACTTCTACTTTTATAGTTTTTGATGTGATTTTAAATTTGACTATATCCATGTTATTAATAAGTTACTTAGTTTGCAAAATGCTATTTTATAAAGAAGTTATTGTAGTTATTTTGTGTTTTTTAATACTAATAGAAAGGTATTACTTTTTATGTTAATACTAAAATCAGGTTTAATAGAATTTAATATAAACTTTTTGCTGGTTGATGGGTGTCATCAGATGATTTTGGAAAATATTTGGTGATAAAATCAATGTAAATGAAAAAAAATCAACCTGATCTAACCGAAAAAAAGTTTTTTAATAGAAAATAAAGCGATTCAAAAAACCTAAATCCTGTTTAATTATCAATCCATATTATCAGAGACATATTTGCGATTTTTTTAAATTTCCCAATCAATTTTCTCAACTCAGCGTAATTCATTTAAATAAAAAACCCTTAATCAATTGATGATTAAGGGTTTATTTTTGTAGCGAGGACGGGAGTTGAACCCGTGACCTCAGGGTTATGAATCCTGCGCTCTAACCAACTGAGCTACCTCGCCAAGATTGCAGGTGAACCGTGTTCCTCATTGCGGGTGCAAATATAAAAATAATATTAGAGCTTACAAGCATAAAATGAAGAAAAAAAAATATTTTTAAAAACGCATTGTTTTTGGACATATATTCTTATATTTCGAAAAAATTAAAAGTAGCACATGGATTCAAAAATACGTTACGAAATCGAGTTTCCCATAAATTCTTCGCCGCAATTATTATATCAATATATATCAACTCCGTCAGGTTTATCAGAATGGTTTGCTGATAATGTGAATTCAAGAGGAGAATTTTTTACGTTTATCTGGAATGATTCGCAGGAAAAAGCGCGTCTCGCTTCTAAAAAAACAGGTGAAAAAGTAAAATTTAAATGGGTAGACGAAAGCAGTAAGGATACTGAATACTTTTTTGAATTGCATATTTTAGTCGATGAACTGACTAAAGATGTGTCATTAATGGTTGTCGATTTCGCTGAAAAAGAAGAAGTAGGAGAAGCTAAACAATTGTGGGAGAATCAGATCTCAGATCTGAAACATCTTATTGGTTCTGTTTAGTAAAAGTCTATTTTATGACTTATATTTGCCCTGAACAAAATTCAGGGTTTTTTTATGATCAATTTTAACGGAAACATAGTAGCGCAGAACGATAATATATTAACTCAAAACCGCGCGTTTCTTTATGGAGATGGTGTTTTTGAAACATTAAAAATAATCAACAACAAAATTTTGTTTCTCGAAGATCATTATTTCAGGTTAATGTCTTCAATGCGTGTTGTTCGAATGGAAATTCCAATGAACTTTACAATGGAATATTTTGAAGAACAGGTTTTAAAACTTGTTCAGGAAAAAGGACTCTCGGCATCAGCAAGAGCGCGAATTACTGTTTTTAGAAATGATGGAGGTTTATATTTGCCAAAAACAAATGAAGTTTCATTTTTAATTCATGCAACGTTACTTGATAATGCTTTATATGCTTTAAATACAGCTTCTTATGAAGTTGATTTATATAAAGACTTCTATGTAACAAAACAATTGTTATCGTCTATTAAAACGACCAATAAAATAATAAATGTTACCGGAAGTATTTTTGCCCATGAAAATGGTTTAGAAAACTGTATTTTACTTAATGATACCAAAAATGTTGTTGAGGTATTGCAAGGGAATTTATTTATGGTAATGGGTAAAAAACTAATTACGCCGCCAGTTTCTGAAGGTTGTTTAAATGGTGTAATGCGTAAACAAATATTAGGATTAGCCAAGAAAGTAGAAGGCATAGAAGTAAGTGAAGAAATAATTTCGCCATTTGATCTTCAAAAAGCTGACGAATTATTCCTGACAAATGTAATCACAGGGATACAACCGATAAGTAAATATCGAAAAAAAGAGTTTACAAGTAATCTGGCTCATTTATTAGTGCAAAAACTAAATGAATCCATTTCTGAAAATTAATTCAGATATGGATTTTCAGGTGCATTTGACCAAATAACGTAATCTCCGCCCAACTCAATAATTTGCTCTTTCCAAAAATGAGTGGTGGATTTACCAATAATTTTATTTTTGTAATTATTATCGGCAATAATCCAGGAATTACCTTGCATTTCGCTTTCAAGCTGATTTTCATCCCAACCGGTATATCCTAAGAAAAAACGAATATTATTTTTATTAATAGCTCCGTCGTTTATTAAGTCTTTAGTCGATTCGAAATCACCTCCCCAATAAATTCCATTAGAAATTTCTACACTATTTGGTATCAATTCCGGAATATTGTGAATAAAATAAAGGTTATCCTGTTCAACAGGACCACCATTATATATCTTGAAACTGGCATCAATTTCAGGTATCAAATCATTAATAGTGTACTTTAAGGGCTTATTAATAATGAAACCTATTGATCCTTCCTTGTTATGGTCTGCTAATAAAATTACCGATCTATTAAAAGATAAATCTCCAATTATAGAAGGTTCGGCAATAAGCAGGTGTCCTTTTTTTAATTTTTCTGAAATCATACGGCTACAATTTTTATTAAATTTAGGTATAAATTTTTTAAAATCCCAAATAAAATCGTTAAACCGCACAAAAAAACCCTCCATGAGGAGGGTTTTAATTATATTATAAGTTTAGAGAACTTTTCTTACTTAGTTCACTGCACCTTCTAATTCAGCTCCAGCTTTAAATTTCACTACATTTTTAGCAGCGATTTTGATAGTTTTTCCTGTTTGAGGATTTCTACCATCTCTAGCAGCTCTAGCTGATACTGACCATGATCCAAAACCTACTAATGAAATTCTTCCACCTTTTTTCAAAGTAGATCCTACATTTCCTAAAAATGATTCTAAAGCTAATTTAGCCGCAGCTTTTGTGATTCCTGCATCAGCAGCGATAGCATCGATTAATTCTGATTTGTTCATAATAATTAGTTATTAATTGTTGGTTAAAAAAAAAATTGTTAATACACAAATTTAATAGGAAATCCGTTCCTTGCAAGTGTTTTCTTTAAATTTAGCAAAAATTGTTAATAACTTACTTTTTTTGTTCATAAAGCAAGTAGTTTGTCGATGATAAATAGGTAAAATCCCTTGTTTTACTGACCTTAATAGACTTTTGCAGTATCTGAAAAAGTGATACCGTTTAGCAATTCAGCAACTTGCATTCTCTTTTTTCCGGGTAATTGCAAATTCAAAAGTAAAATATAACCATTCTTAATAGCGATTTTAATCTCCTTTTTTGTGCTAATCAAACTTCCAATTTCAAAAGAATGTGGTTCTGTAACTAATTTTGCCTCATATATTTTGACACTTAATTCTTCGTTTTTGTCTTTCAAAAAAGTCCATGCCGCAGGATAAGGACTTAAACCACGAATCAAATTATTAATTTCATCTCCTGATTTGGTCCAGTCGATCTTACAATTTTCTTTGTTTAGTTTATAAGCTGTTTTAATTTCCGCATCATCTTCCTGAATCGTAGTAGTTACATTTCCGTTTTCAATAACTTTTAAAGTCTCAATAACGGTTTTACTTCCTAATACCATTAATCGGTCATGCAATTGTCCTGCATTTTCTTCCGGTTCAATAGCAATTTCCGAATTTAAAATCATTGCACCTGTATCGATCTTATCATCAATAAAAAATGTAGTGACACCTGTTTTAGATTCTCCATTTATAATGGCCCAGTTTATTGGCGCAGCTCCACGATAATTAGGTAATAAAGAAGCATGAAGATTAAAAGTTCCCAAGCCTGGCATTTCCCAAACTACTTTTGGTAACATTCTAAAAGCAACAACAATCTGTAAATTAGCATTCAAAGCTTTTAATTCGGCTAAAAAGCTTTCATCTTTTAAATTCGTAGGCTGTAATAAAGTAAGGTTGTTCGCCAGTGCATAATCTTTTACTGCCGAATATTTTATTTTTTGCCCGCGTCCTGCCGGTTTGTCTGCAGCAGTGATTACGCCAACAACATCGTAATTGTTTTTAATAATGGTGTCCAGAATGCCAACAGCAAATTCAGGAGTTCCCATAAATATAATTCTCAATTTTTCCATTATGATTTCAAAGTGTATTTATTGTTCGCTTGTATGATAATATGATTGTTTTCCAGTAATTCCTGAAGTGCCAGGAGAATATCTTTGGTGTCCAGTTTTATTTGGGTCTGAATTTCTCTTGAAGTCAAAGCAGCTGTTTTTAATAAAGACAGAATTTTGTCTGCAATAGAATCTACATCTGTAATCTTTCCTTTTTGAGTAATGCAATAAGAACAAACACCACAATTTTCGGTTGTTTCTTCTCCAAAATAATCTAAAACCAATCGATTTTTGCAGGTTTTATTGTCCTTTATATAATGTAGAACAGATAAAAGCTGGTCTTTTTTAAGTTGATTTTGTTTTTCTAGGTATTTTGAAACCCTGTTTATGGTTCGGTCATCTTCCCGAACTTCATTAAACAAAATCGTAGCGTCGTTGTTTTTAGATTTGTATTCTATGATTTCTTTTTCGTTCAATTTTGCTAAAACGGCAGCAACTTGTTCTTCAGTATGATTTGATTTTTTTGCAATTAATGAAATATTAAAAGGCGTTTTCATTTCATAAATTCCAGGATAAGTTCTCAAAATCGCCAAAATAATTTCTTCGTCATTAGAGTTTAAACTCATGTATCTGATTACCTCTTTCGATTCAATCAAAAACTGCATTGTAATCTTTTCTGAAAATTCCTGAGACATCGTAATAATTCCCACTTGATTCAAAAATTGCAAAGCATTGTACGTTTTTAAAGTAGGGAAGTCGTATTTATGGCAAAAATGATTTAGTTTAAACGAAAACGAATCGTCTAAACCTTCTCCATAAGCAATCTGAAAATAATTGCAAAGTTTTACATACATCGTATTCAGAAACTTTTTGTCCGGTAAAACGCTTATAAATTGCTGTTCAGATTGATTAGTGTCTGATGAATTCGTTAAAACAACCGAAAAAGCTTTTTCGCCATTTCGTCCCGCTCTTCCGGATTCCTGATAATAGTTTTCTAAATTTTCAGGCAATTGTGTATGAATAACCGTTTTTACGTTATCCTTGTCAATTCCCATTCCAAACGCATTTGTAGCCACAATAACCTGTGCTTGTTCAGACATCCACAATTGCATGTTTTTGTCTTTTTCTTTAGATGAAAGTCCGCCATGATAATACGTTGCTTTAAATCCTAACGATTGCAGTTGCGTCGAAATATTCAGGCATGATTTTCTGTTTCGTACATATATAATAGAGGGCTGCGGATTTTTCTTTAAAATTTGTTCAACACGATACAGTTTGTCTTCAACTTCAAAAACCATGTAAGCAATGTTTTTTCGTTCGAATGATTGTTGAAAAAATTTAGGATCTTTTAAACTCAATTCAGTTTTAATATCTTCAATAACCCTGGGAGTTGCCGTAGCGGTTAAAGCCAAGAACGGAATTTTAGGAAAAAACTTTTTAAGTTCTGAAATCTTTAAATAAGCCGGGCGGAAATCATGTCCCCATTGCGAAACACAATGTGCTTCATCAATCGCAATTAAATTGATAGGAAGATTTTTGATGCGTTCCAGAATCCAATCTGATTGAAGTCGTTCCGGAGAAAGATATAAAAACTTGTAATTTCCGTATTGGCAATTGTCCAGAAGATCAATGATTTCCTCGGTATGAATTCCTCCGGTAAGTGCAATTGCTTTAATTTCGCGCTTTTGCAAATTCGCTACCTGATCTTTCATCAAAGCAATCAAAGGCGAAACAACCAAACAAATACCTTCCTGCATCATGGCCGGAACCTGAAAACAAATCGACTTTCCTCCTCCGGTTGGAAGAAGGGCAAAAGTATCCTGACCGTCTAAAACCGAATCAATAATTTCTTTTTGCAGCGGTCTGAAACTGTCGTGTTTCCAGTATTTTAAAAGAATTTCTTGCGCTTCAGGCATTGGTCTCGTTTTAAAGTTAAAAAATTTAGAAAGCAGTTTCTAGTTTTGCAACTTTAAACACGCGCCTAAATTTTATCTAAGATATAAAGAATTCTGTTTTCAACCGTATCTTTAGGCACTTCAATTAAGTCGTAACCGTATTTCTTATACGTTTCAACAAGGTGTTTTTGTATCGTTAAAGCCTGTTCAAAATTCTCGTAACGTTCTGCGTCGCTTTCGTAAATTTCTTCCCAAGGCGGTAAAATAAAAGTTTTAGAATATTTAAAATCCTCACAGGCTTTTATAAAATGCTCCGGATATTTATCGCCAATATAATCCATATAAGCAACAACATCAGGAATTCCGCGATCTATAAAAACTACATTGTCAGGTTCTTCAAGTGCATTTTCAAATTGTTTAATGCGACCTTGCAGTAACATTTCGCTAAACAATAAAGGTTGTTCCAGAAACAATTGCTCGATACCGCGTTGTTGTGCTTCGAGTGTAACTTGTCTTGAAATTTCAGGGTAACAGCAGTAGCCACGAGCGACTAATTCGTTGATAAGAGTAGATTTTCCCGTTCCCGGGCCACCAATGAGAACTATGATTTGTTTTTGCACTTTCGTAAAATAAAGCGCAAATTTACCTAAAGTTATTGTATTTTAAAAGATTATTTTGCAAGAAGCGAATGATTTCGCAATTTGGTAATTATTATTGCGCTGGATTAAAATCCAGCTCTACAAAATAAATCGTTCTTTCGGAACTAAAATAAAGAAGAGTCGTAGATTCAGAAAATATTATAGGGCTGGACTTTAGTCCAATTTACATAATGGATATTTTGACAAATTTTAATTTTGAATAGCCGTTGGTTTCAACCAACGGGTTAAATATTTTGCGGTTTTCGGCTTTAGCCAAATATTTTATGCACTACCTGAAATATGTAGATCCGAATAAGTACGCTTGGTTAAATTTACCTTTAAACCTATGTTGCAATTTCCGCCATCATCCATCATAATTAAAGAATATTTAAATTCGTTTGTATTATATGGATCTTTGCAATAGCTTTTTATTAAAATTTCTTTTTCTTGCTTTTCATTTATAACTACAATGCATTGATTTATATATTGGTTAAATTTCCTAAGCTTTGAAGCATTATCAGAAAAACATTTTTTCAAAATTTGATCAAGTTCTACTAATTCCTTTTGGTTTAAATCGGCTGGTTTTAGATGGTTTGATTTGTAATTAGAATCGTCTTTGAGATATTTTGCATCAAAACTGAAAAAGGCATAATCAAGATATTTTTTTAGGTCTAGTTTGCTTTTTGTATGAAATAAATTTTTCTCAATTTCAAGTCTCACAGGATAGTTAGGGTTAATAAATTCAATAAAATTATTTTTAATTACTGCTTTTTCACTTCGATTAAATTCAAAGTAAAAAGGTTTAAAATATATTGTGTCATTTTTAAAATAACAAGAACCTTTATATTTCTTCGACTTTATAGGTTCATCTTTTTTTATTACAGTAAAGAGATAAGTGTTGTCAGAGAAGAACTGGAATTTTAACATTTCACTTTCAAAAAAAAGAGAAGTGTTTTTAGTAGATATTTTTTCTATTTTTTCACCTTTACACTGAATAAATAATACAAAAACGAATAACAAAATGATTTTTAATTTCATAAAATTTTAATTAAAAGGTATTAATTACAAAACAAATACTTCTCAGAACCTATACCTTTTTTCTCCGAAGGAATAATAATATGCGATTCAAATTTCTTTCCTTTCAAAACATCATTTACAAAATCTAAAACATATTGTTTTCCGTCATGAAAAAGGTAGCCGGAAAATTCATGTCCGCCACCGCAAAAAGTAATCAGTTCAACATCTTTATGAAGATCATTCATGTGATTGTAAACCGCATAAGATCCAAAAAGAATCAACCAACCCGAAGCATTTGTTGGGCAGGAGCGATGCGAACCTGCAGCATAAGGAACAGTTTGATCGTTGTTTCCATGAGCCAATAACATAGGAATAGCTTTTTCTTTCGTAATTAAATTTATATCCTGAATGGCTCCGGAACCTCCAATAAAACCTGTGTATTTAAAATTTTCAGGCAAATTGTTTTTATATAAATTCATGAGTTTATAATCCCAAAACGAAGCGTGAAAACCAATTTCGGCACCCGCGCTAATTCCGGAAATAAATATTTTTGAAGTATCAAGATTGTATTTATTTGCATTTTCAATCAAAAAAGAAGTTGCCTGCCACATATCGCTTACACCAATTTGAATTGCTTTTATTTTTTCGGTTAAAATTCCTTTACATCCAAAATCTTTTCCTTTCATATATAAACTATACGAAATACTCGCAACCGCATAACCGTTTTTTGCCATAAAAATTGCAAAGTCTTTCTCGCTTGTACGTTCTCCGCCCGAAAATCCTCCACCAAAAGCAAACATAATTAACGGAATTTTTTCGTTGGTTTTCTTCTGAGGTAAATACAAATCCAGATCCAGTTTGATGGTGTCATTCTGAAAATAAGTCATCGTTTTTATTTCCTGTGCCTGAATATTTTTAAAAGTCAGAATAATAAAAAGTAATAAGATGATTTTTTTCATGATATGTATTTTTTAATCTCGCAAAGTCGCAGAGTTGCAAAGTTTTTAAACTTAGAACATTTTCTTTGCAACTCTGCGACTTTGCGAGAGATTTCGTTGCATTATTTTCTCAAATATAAGATGAAATTTCACAAAGAAATAATGTTGCAAAGTTTTTTTCTCTGCACCTTTGCACCTCTGTAACTTTGAACCTTTAAAACAAAGTTTTAAGCCTGAAAAAAATCTAAAATCTAAACTCAAAAGTCTGAAATCAAAACCGTATATTTGCGTTTATTTTTAATTACGAATGGAAAACGATAAAGAAAAAAACACCGCCGAATTTTACGAAAGATTAAAGGTTGAGTTAGATAATTCAAATACTTGGCCAGCAGAGTACTTGTATAAATTTATTATGCCTTCGGTAGCTGATAATGTTGAGCGCGTTGAAAAGGCTTTTGACAATATGGGCGCGGTTATCAAAACAACAAAATCTAAAACAGGTAAATTTACCAGCGTTTCTGTAGATGTTACTATGAATAGTTCAGACGATGTGATTGGTAAATACAAAGAAGTTTCTACAATAGAAGGTATAGTTTCATTATAACTTATGATCGAAAAATATAAAAAAGAAGTCGCGAATGACGTTGTTTTCAATTTAGAATATAATTCTGAAAGACAACGTTTACTTATTCCGGAATATGGTCGTCATTTGCAAAAACTGATCGATCAGGCCACTATTATTGAAGATGCTGAAACGCGCAATAAAGCTGCGAAATATATCATTCAGGTAATGGGAAGTTTGAACCCGCATTTGCGTGATGTTCCTGATTTTCAACACAAATTATGGGATCAGCTTTTTATAATGTCTGATTTTAAATTGAATGTAGATTCACCATATCCAATTCCGTCACGCGATGTATTACAGTTAAAACCAGACGTTTTACAATATCCGCAAAACTTTCCAAAATACAGATTTTACGGTAACAACATCAAATATATGATTGATGTTGCCAATAAATGGGAGGAAGGCGAAATGAAAAATGCATTGGTATTGGTAATCGCCAATCACATGAAAAAATCGTATTTAAGCTGGAACAAAGACACTGTAAAAGACGATGTTATTTTCGAGCATTTATATGAATTGTCAGGCGGAAAAATCAATTTATTGCAAAGCACAGAAGAGCTTTTAAATACAACAGACTTATTACGTACCAATAAGCGTATGTCGAATAAAATTACGCCACCGGGACAACCGAAAATTCAAAGCAACAAAAACAATAAAGGTCCGGGAAAACCAAAGCCTTTTCAAAAAAATAACAATCAAAAATAAAAAAAGGGACTAAGATACTAAGGAACTAAGATTTTTAGCTTAGAACCTCAGAATCTAAGAACCTTAGAACCTAAAAGAGATCTATGGGAATTTTTAAAATCGAAGGAGGAATTCCTTTAAAAGGAGAAATCACTCCGCAAGGAGCAAAAAATGAGGCATTACAAATTTTATGTGCCGTGCTTTTAACGGGGGATAAAGTAAAAATTAATAATATTCCCGATATTATTGACATCAATAAATTAATCACATTGTTGGGTAATTTAGGTGTAAAAATTCAACGAAATGAACCGGGTTCGATTACGTTTCAGGCTGATGAAGTTAATGTTGGATATTTAGAAACAGAAGCTTTCAAAAAAGAAGGCGGAGCGCTACGTGGTTCTATTATGATTGTTGGACCTCTTTTGGCACGTTTCGGAAAAGGATATATTCCAAAACCGGGTGGAGATAAAATTGGTCGTCGTAGATTAGATACACATTTTGAAGGTTTTATTAACCTTGGAGCAAAATTCAGATACAACAGAGAAGATCACTTTTACGGAGTAGAATCTCCTGCAGAAGGACTTCAGGGAACAGATATGTTGCTTGACGAAGCCTCTGTAACCGGAACTGCAAATATCGTAATGGCTGCAGTTTTAGCAAAAGGACAAACAACAGTTTACAACGCTGCTTGTGAGCCTTACTTACAACAATTGTGTAAAATGCTAAACTCGATGGGAGCTAAAATCACCGGAGTTGGATCAAACTTATTAACTATCGAAGGTGTTGAAAGCCTTGGAGGTTGTGAGCACACAATTCTTCCTGATATGATCGAAATTGGTTCTTGGATTGGTCTTGCAGCTATGACAAAAAGTGAAATCACGATTAAAAATGTAAGCTGGGATAATTTAGGTTTGATTCCGAATACATTCAGAAAACTTGGTATTACAATTGAAAGAAAAGGAGATGATATTTATATTCCTGCTCACAAAGACGGATACGAAGTAAAAACAGATATTGATGGTTCTATCTTAACTATTGCCGATGCACCGTGGCCAGGATTTACGCCTGACTTGTTGAGTATCGTTTTGGTTGTGGCAACACAGGCGAAAGGCGATGTTTTAATTCACCAAAAAATGTTCGAAAGCCGTTTGTTTTTCGTGGATAAATTAATTGATATGGGAGCAAAAATTATGCTATGTGATCCGCACAGAGCTGTGGTTATGGGACATAATTTTGAATCTCAACTAAAAGCAACAACAATGTCATCTCCGGATATTCGTGCGGGAATTTCATTATTGATTGCAGCACTTTCTGCTAAAGGAACAAGCACAATTCAAAATATCGAGCAAATCGACCGTGGATATGAAAGAATTGATGAACGCTTAAGAGCAATTGGAGCTAAAATTATAAGAGCTTAAAAAGTTAGCCACGAATTCACGAATTATTTTTTGATAATCTTTTGAGATTTGAATTCGTGAATTCGTGGTGAAAAAAAATAGTCGAAATGACAGATGAACAAAAAGCTGTAAAAGCTACTATCTTTAGTATAGTTGGAAACACCTGCTTAGCCTTGATAAAAGGTTTGGCAGGTTTTTTTGGCAATTCTTATGCCTTGATTGCAGATGCAATAGAATCAACGGCAGACATATTCTCTTCTTGTTTGGTTTTATTCGGGATCAAATATTCGAATAAACCTGCAGATGAAAACCATCCTTACGGGCATGGTCGTGCAGAACCTTTAATTACCTTTTTGGTCGTTGGGTTTTTAATTACTTCGGCAACGATTATTGGTTACGAAAGTATTTCTAATATTCAAACTTCACATGATTTGCCCAGATCCTGGACTTTATATGTTTTGGGAGCTATTATCATTTGGAAAGAATATTCGTTTCGTTTGGTAATGAAACGAAGCAAAGAAACAAATAGTTCTTCTCTTGCCGCTGATGCATGGCACCATCGTAGTGATGCCATAACTTCTGTTGCGGCGTTCATCGGAATTTCGATTGCGCTAATCATGGGAAAAGGTTTTGAATCTGCAGATGATTGGGCCGCACTTTTTGCTGCATTTTTTATCTTATACAATAGTTATAAAATATTCAGACCGGCTCTTGGCGAAATCATGGATGAGAATCTTAACGATGATTTGGTCGAAGAAATCCGCGTGAAATCTTTAACGGTAGGCGGGATTTTAGGTACAGAAAAATGTTTTATCCGTAAAGCCGGAATGAAATATCATGTTGATCTTCACGCTATTGTATCAGCTAAAATTTCTGTAAAAGAAGGACATGATTTATCGCATAAATTGCAAGATACTTTAAAAGAAAAAATACCTCAATTGGGCAATGTTTTAATTCATATTGAACCGGATGATTATCATTGTTAGAGGTTCAAAGGCGCAAAGGTGCTGAGGTTCTAAGGTTTTCTTTTGAAACGTGAAAAAAGCAAAATCCGTTTATTCTTTAAAAAGAGTAAGCGGATTTTTTATTTGGGCGTTACCTTCGGCCGGGCTATCCGCTATATCTTTTTATTTTTAAAGAAAAAATAAAAAGGATACCGCTTCTATCCCTAACGCATACTCGGGTTATGAGAAATTTATGGTTTTTATTTTTTTACACGGTTACAATTGTCAGTTCGAGCGTCCCGAAGCTTCGGGAGAGAACCCGCAAAGCATTTCGACTACACACCTTTGAACCTTTGCTCCTCTGAACCTTTGTACCTTTAATTCAAAATATTCAAAATCTTCAAACCAAATACAACACCATTTTGTTGAATTCCGCTTTGATAAGAATGAACATAATCTACTCTGAATAATTTAAATTTTCCGAAACCTAAATTGTCTAAACCAATCGTAAATTCAGAATATGGTTTTCTATCCGGAATTGCCAGAGAATGAAATCCAATATTCATTGTTGATTTTAAGAGATTCAGTAGTGGAATTTTATTCATAATAAATCCCATATCGTTATGTTCCAAATGCATTTCAAAATAGCTGTCGTTCGTGCTGTTGGCGTAGTAAGGCATTAAGTTAAAAACATTCAGATAACGATCGCTTGTACCAATATGAGTTTGGTTTCCGTTAAAATGTCTGTAATCAATAAACGAAATATTTTCTGCGTTAAAGAACTTTCCTGCTCTGAAATTCATTCCTAAAATTCCTTTATTATCTAATGATAAATCATATTGAACAGAAGCTCCGATTCGCTCAAATTCATATTTCTTTTCGCTTGCTGCAAAAGCTTTTTCAAATGCCAGAAATACAGTCGGATATTTGTCATCTTTAAAATTATATCTTCCGTCAGGTCTTGAAATATATTTGTTTCCAAAATTAATTCGGGCCGTTAAAGCGGCCTTAAATAAATCATGCTGATCAAAAGCTGGCGTATCAAAATCATTTGGCGCTAGCGGATT
This sequence comes from Flavobacterium sp. LC2016-13, assembly GCF_009707955.1. Taxonomy (GTDB): domain Bacteria; phylum Bacteroidota; class Bacteroidia; order Flavobacteriales; family Flavobacteriaceae; genus Flavobacterium. The sequence goes on from NZ_WMDQ01000010.1 coordinate 73,660, forward strand.
GTTGGAAGAATAAAAATCATCTCTTTTAAAGAAAGAATAATCAGTTGTATTAAAAAGAGGTTTTCGCTGTTCGTAAGCAATTTTTCCATTCAAATTCAAACCATTTGCAACATCTTGAGCATAATTAATTTGAGCAAATTCTAAATTGTACAACTTCATATAATTGTCTTTAAAAAATAAAGAACTTATAGAATTGACAAACTTACTTATAGGTTCAGCACTGTTAAATTGCGCCACTTTTGTTCCTCCCGAAATGCCAATTGTAGCGTAGTTTATATTGTTGAATTTATGAGTGAATTCGCCAATAACACGAAAACGCTCATCTGAAAAACCATAATTAAAAGTGGTGCTTATCGAAGTGCTTTTTCCTTCATCTTCATTCCATTTTTTAAAAGAAAATCCGGAATCAAAATTAAACCCCTGAACGGTATTAAAACTTAATGAAGCGATGTTTAGTAAACCTTTATATTCAAAAGAATGTTTCTTGAAAGTGTTTTTGTATTCATATCCCATTAGGATATCCAAAACTTTAAATTTGTTGTTTTTTGCATCAACAGAATCTATATATTTTTGAGATTTTCTAATGGTTTGAAGGCTGTCTTTTTTTGTATAATCCGTACTTTCTTCAATTGTTAGCGGTATTGGTCTTATTTCATTCCAAAAAGCATCATCTTTTTTGTTGGCATTATCTTCAAAAGCTACAATTTCATTACTAAAAGTCTTCTTTTCAAAAGAGTCCGGGAATTCATAATTCGAATAAACATAATTAAATTTCCCTGAAAATTTCACTCCAAAAACTCCGGCATTAAAAGATAATGTTTGGGCATTTTTCGACCAGATTTTATTTTTGGTATTATAACTAAAGCTCTGTTTTAAAGTCATCGACTCTGTAAATTCATTTTTCATGCGATATCCTTTTATATCTAAATCGATCGCATAAATGGCAAAACTGTCATCAACAATATAAATATAACCTTCGAAAACGGGTTCTTTATCGCGTTTTGGTGTGACTTTTATTTTATTGATTTCCTGATTGTTTTCATCAAAAAAAGTACCTTCCAATTTATATTTATAATAATTGAAAGCATTATCAGCAATTGGAGAAATAAGATTTATACCAAATTCTAACGTATTATCATAAAAATCATAAGTCGATAAAGTAGCCGTGTTATAACTGTATCCTTTGTTGTTTCCTGAAATTTTAGAAGCAATGATTTTTTCCTTTAATTTATTCGGTTTTTCAAAAGTAATTTTCGAAATGGTTTCAGATAAATATAAAATTCCGGTTCCGGTAGAATCAAGGTTTGAAGCCATATCATCGCCAATATCTAATTTTTGTCCAAGGATTTTTTTAGGCAAATCTTTGACTTTAAACATTCCCTTCGAATAAAAATCAGCGGTGTATCGTGCTGTTTTTTCAGAATTTTGCTTTTTGTTTGCAATCGCACTTCTTATAATTGCGTTGGCCGGATTATTTTTAGGATCAATTACAACTTCGTTTAAATCGAAACTTTCCTCCAGCATTTTTACATCCAAAATAATTATTTTTGAAGATGCAGAAACCGCAATTTTTTGAGTTTTAAAACCTAAATACTGAAAAGTGATTTTGTTTTTACCAACTTCTTTTACGTTCAGTTGATATTGCCCTTGCTCGTTTGAAGTCGTTCCGGCATAAGTGTTTTCTTCAAATACGGAGACAAAAGGTAATGGATTTCCTTTTTCGTCGGTTATTGTTCCTTTGATTTGAGCAAAGTTTGAAATCGAAAAAAATAAAAAGGCGAGTACTATATAGTTTTTCATGAAAGCTTTTTCTCTAACAAAAATAAAATAAGTTAAATCTGAGCTTATTAATAATTTGTTAAATAACGTTTATAAGAAAGCCTGAATTGCAAGATTATAGCTTTTTAAACCAAAACCTAAAATAACGCCTTTTGCATTTCCCGATAAATACGACTGATGCCTAAAACTTTCACGGGCATACGTATTAGAAATATGAACTTCTATAACCGGAGTTGTTACGGCTTTTATGGCATCACCCAAACCAATTGAAGTATGTGTATAAGCACCGGCATTTAAAATAATTCCATCAAAAGTAAAACCACATTCCTGAATTTTTCCAATCAATTCACCTTCAATGTTACTTTGATAATACGAAAGTTCGACGTTTGGATATTCCTTTTGTAACGTTTCAAAATAATCTTCAAAAGTTTGACTTCCGTAAACTTCAGGTTCTCTTTTTCCTAAAAGATTCAAATTGGGTCCGTTGATAATGCAGATTTTCATAAGTGATTTTAATTTTATTAAAGTGAATTCACAAGTATGTAAAAATAAAAAAACCGTGCTAATTAATAGAACGGTTTTTATAAAAGTATGTGATATTATTTTTTAGAACATAAATCCGGCAGACAATTGTATAGTTGAGTTTTTAACATCCGCGTTTTTTGAAGCTTCTGTTAACCCTAAACCATAACGACCCTGAATGAAAAGGTTTTTGGTGATTTTAAATCCAAGTCCCGCATTTAGACCAAATTCGAAGGTTTCAGCATCTTTTACATCAAAATCATTTTTTTCGCTTAATAAAAATGAAGCTTGTGGCCCAACTTCAAGACTAAATGAATCTGTCAAATAAAATTTAGCCATAACCGGTATAGATAAATAGCCTAATTCATTTTTAAATTCATCAACCGCATTTTTATAAGTAGCTCCCTGAGTAGAGTATAAAAGTTCCGGTTGAACAGCAAAACGATCTAATAGTTTAATTTCTGCAACTAAACCTGCGTGATAACTTGTAATACCATCTTTATCAAAAGCGACACCTTCCATATAAGCATCTCCTGTTTGACTGGCAAAGTTTACCCCAGCTTTAACACCTAATCGTAATAATTGTGCCTGAATTGTAGCCGATGTTGCGATGAACAATACAGCTGCTAAAAATATCTTTTTCATAAATTATTTCTTTAAGATTAAAATTGTTTTTATATAAGTAAAACTATTTATTTATAGTTTTATTGCTCTTATATTATTGAATAAATAGTTAATACAATTCACATTTGTTAAAATGATAATTTTTTATTGATGACACGTTGAAAAACTTCATAATTTATTACATGGTTTTGTCTCTTTTTTATGAAGTATAATTTTATATTTGACACATAAATTTCGAACCAAAAACAATCAAATGAAAAAAACTATGTTAACTGCGATGGCAGTGATGGCTTTCGTATTTTTAAATGCGCAAGAAACTAAATTTGGATTAAAAGGTGGAGCTAATCTTTCTACATTGACAGGAGATACTCAACATACATCTTTAAAAGCAGGATTTCATGTTGGTGGATTTGCAGAATTTAAACTTTCTGATAAATTTTCTATTCAACCAGAGGTTCTTTATTCAACTCAAGGAACTAAAGAGAAAGGTTCAGGTACTGATTTTCAAGGTCAAGTTTATGAAATTGAATTAAACTATAAATTGGCTTACATTAATGTTCCAATTTTAGCAAAATATTATGTTGCTGAAAAATTTAGTTTAGAAGCTGGACCACAAATTGGTTTTCTTGTAGCTGCAAAACGTAAATATACTGCTCCGGGGGTATCTGAAGAAGATGATGTTAAAAAAGATTTTGGATCAATTGACTTTGGAGTTGATTTTGGTGCGGGTTATGATCTTACTGAAAAATTTTCTGTAGGACTTCGCTATAATCTTGGTTTAACAAACTTGCATAAAGATATTGATTATTACAAAATAAAAAATAGTGTGTTCTCGTTATCGGCAGGATATAAGTTCTAATGTTTTATTAAACAGTGTTTTATCTCTTATTTACCACATTCTTTGTTAAAAAACAAATTAATTTTTAGTAAGTATAGTTTTATATTTGAGTAATTAATTTAACCAAAACAAATAAAATGAGAAAAATTATTTTATCTGCACTAGCAGTTATGGCATTTGGACTAACAAATGCTCAGTCTACTAAATTTGGAGTAAAAGGAGGATTAAACCTTTCTACTATCACAGGTGGAAATGTTGAAGATAATAAATCCTTAGTTGGTTTTCATGTTGGAGGTTTTGCTGAAATCAAAATTGCTGAAAAATTTGCTATTCAACCTGAGCTTTTATATTCTGCACAAGGAAGCAAGTTCGATGGCGGTCCTTTTTTTGAAGATTTTGACGTTAAAGTAGATTATTTGAATATTCCTGTTTTAGCTAAATACTATATAGTAGAGAAGTTTAGTGTAGAAGCAGGTCCTCAATTAGGAATTTTATTGTCTGCAAAGTCTGAAGGTGAAGATGTTAAAGACTCTTTCAAATCTGTAGATCTTGGATTTAACGTAGGTGCAGGATTTCAATTTACCGAAAATCTTTCTATTAATCTTCGTTATACTATCGGTCTATCGCCTATTTCTGACAATGCAGATATCGAAGATGAAGAAGATTATTATGACAGCGCTAAAAATAGCAACTTAGCTTTATCTTTGGCATATAAATTTTAAATTTATTTCAAGATTCATACAAAAGCCTTCCAATAATGGAAGGTTTTTTTGTATATGTTATTAACATAATTTTGGCTCACAATTACTATTATTTTTGTTAAAAAACAAATCCTTTTTCATGAAGTATAGTTTTATATTTGCCACTTAATTTTAACCATATACAAATAAAATGAAGAAAATTATTTTATGTGCTATTGCAATAATGGCATTTGGATTTGCGAACGCGCAAAAAACTAGATTTGGAGTAAAAGGTGGTCTTAATATAGCTACAATTGGTGGTGATGATCGTGCTAACGCACTAGTTGGTTTTCAATTAGGTGGTTTTGCTGAAGTGAAAGTTTGGAAAAAATTATACATTCAACCAGAGCTTTTATATTCTGCTCAAGGAGGAAAATTTGATGGATACTATGGTGAGCGTGACTATACCGTAAATTTAAATTACATCAATGTTCCTGTATTGGCTAAATATTACATTACAAAACAATTCACTGTTGAAGCTGGACCACAACTTGGAGTTTTAGTTTCTAGTAAAAACACTTATGACGAAAAATCAGTTGATGTTGGTTTCAATTTAGGAGCGGGATATAATTTTACAGACAATTTCTCTGTAGGTATTCGTTATACTATTGGTTTAACTAATGTTTACAGATATGAAGATGAATATTATGGTGACTTTGGTTATTACGATAATAGATATACTAATAATGTCCTTGCATTAACTGCAGCATACAAATTCTAATATTAGCTTATAATATTTATAAAACCTTCCCTGATCAGGAAGGTTTTTTTGTGCTCAAAAATGTTTTACTTTGTAAATATGAAATGGAATACTTATATAAAAGATTATCAATCGTATTTGCGAATCGAAAGAGGATTGTCTAAAAACACCATTGAGAATTATAGCTTTGATATCGAGCGATTGTGCCTTTTTTTAGAAACCAATCGAATAGAAGTTTCTCCCATAAATATTACCGATGAAACAGTACAGCAATTTATTTATGCCGTTTCTAAAGAAGTTAATCCGCGATCGCAGGCGCGTATTATTTCCGGTTTAAAAAGCTTTTTTGGCTATTTGGTTTTTGAGGATTATAGAAAAGATAGTCCGTTAGAATTAATTGAATCTCCTAAAACGGGACGAAAATTGCCCGATACTTTATCTGTACCTGAAATTGATGCGCTTATTGCTGCTATAGATTTAAGTTCGAATGAAGGAGAAAGAAACCGTGCCATGCTCGAAACTTTATACGGTTGTGGCTTAAGGGTTTCAGAATTGGTTTCGCTCAAAATTTCTGATCTGTTTTTTGATGAAGGCTTTATTAAAATCACCGGAAAAGGAAATAAGGAACGTTTTGTTCCCATTGGAAAATTAACCCAGAAATACATTCAGATTTATCAAAACTCCATTCGGAATACTTTAACCATAAAAAAAGGGCACGAAGATACTTTGTTTTTAAACAGAAGAGGAAATCAGCTTACACGTTCCATGATATTTGCAATTATAAAAAATCTGGCTGTAAAAATTGGTTTGCATAAAAATATTAGTCCACATACCTTACGTCATTCTTTTGCCACGCATTTACTTGAAAATGGTGCAGATTTAAGGTCAATTCAGTTAATGCTTGGACATGAATCTATAACAACCACAGAAATTTATGTGCATTTAGACAGAAGCTTTTTAAAAGAAGTTATGCATTCCTTTCATCCAAGAAAATAATTTACATAAAATTCTTGCAAAATTCACGATTTATTTCTTAAAAGATAATGCTTTGTGTTGTATTTTTGCATTAATAATAGTTTAAAAACAATAAGTTACATCTTTTTCTGTTTTCTGTTTGAAGATTATTTTAATAATTCAATTTGCATAAACAAGAAATATATGGTTTTTGATTTGTATGAAAACGAAGATTGCTTAGAAGTAAATAATTTTTATAAAAAATTGTTTGCTGAAATGCCTGATTTGCTTTTTCAGTTTATTATTGATTCTAATAATAATTACACTTTTCCGCTTGTAAGCAAATCTGCCGATGATATTTTCGAGTTGCCTTCAACAGCTTTTTCCAACGAAAGTATATTAGTTATTTATAACAGGATTCATCCTAACGATAAGGATTTATTCTTTGAATCCTTGGTTAAGGCCCGAAGAGAAGTAAAACCCTGGGTTATAGAATTTAGAGCTATTTTGCCTAAAAAAGGCTTGCGTTGGTTTAAGGTTTCTTCTAAAACTGAACTTGCTGTTGATGGTTCTGTTAGTTTTTTTGGACATGTTTCTGATATTACAGATTTAAAAGATAAAGAAGAAAAACTTCGTATTTCTGAAGAACGTTTTCAGTTTGCGCTTGAAGCATCGACAACTGGTATTTGGGATTGGAATATGGTTACGAATAGCGTTTTTTATTCTTCACTGTCACTTAAAATTTTAGAATTAGAATCGACAGATATTTTTGATGATCCGGAACGCTGGGATAAAATTGTACATCCTGATGATCTTCCAAAATATTATTCAGACATTCAGGAACACTTTGATAATAAGATTCCGTATTACGAAAATTACCATCGGGTAATGACGTCAAGCGGTAATTATAAATGGATTTTAGATCGGGGAAAGGTTATAGAAAGAGATGAAAACGGAAAGCCTTTGCGTGTTATCGGAACTCATACTGATGTTTCATTGCAAAAAGAAAAAGAGTTAGAGCTTTTAAAAACAATGAAACTCTACAGCGATCAAAATAGTAGATTATTGAACTTTTCGCATATTGTTTCACACAACCTGAATACACAGGCGGGAAACATAAAATCGATTCTGGATTTTATAGATGCCGATGTTGATCGCACTACGATTAATGAAATGTTATTTCATCTCAGAACGGTTTCTAATGATTTGAATGAAACGATTTCGAATTTAACCCAAATTGTAAAAACGCAAAGTAATATAAATATTGCCGTTGTTCCTTTAAAACTGAACGAATATATTGAAAAAACGATTTCAACGATTAAAGGTTATGATAAGCAAACCAATGTTTCGATTATAAATAATGTTCCGGAATATTTAAAGATCAATTTTAATCCGGCTTATCTTGAAAGTGTATTGTTGAATTTTGCGACAAATGCCATAAAATACCGTCATCCGGATCGCGACCCGATAATTATTTTTGATTTTGCAATTGAACCCGAAGGTTATAAATCGCTTAAAATTACAGATAATGGTTTAGGGATCGATTTAGCGATTTACGGCGATTTGTTATTCGGAATGTATAAAACGTTTCACAAACACCAAGAAGCCCGGGGAATTGGGTTGTATATCACCAGAAATCAAATTGAAGCTATGAAAGGGAGTATTTTTGTAGAAAGTGAGGTTGGAGTAGGTACAAGTTTTAAAATTGTATTTAATGATATGTAAAATCAAATTATGTTATAAATAAAAAAGGCTATCATTACGATAGCCTTTCTTGTTTATATAGAAGAGAAATTACTTAGCAATGTTAACTGCTCTTGTCTCTCTAATTACTGTTACTTTTACCTGACCCGGGTAAGTCATTTCTGTTTGAATTTTTTGTGAAATCTCAAAAGATAAATTTGCTGCGTTATCATCAGAAACTTTTTCGCTTTCTACGATTACACGAAGTTCTCTACCAGCCTGAATTGCATAAGCATTTTTCACACCGCTAAATCCGTAAGCTACTTCTTCAAGATCTTTCAAACGTTGAATGTATGAGTCTAAAACCTGACGTCTTGCGCCTGGTCTTGCCCCTGAAATAGCATCACAAACCTGAACGATTGGAGAAAGTAATGATTTCATTTCGATCTCGTCGTGGTGAGCTCCAATAGCGTTACAAACTTCTTCTTTTTCGCCATATTTCTCAGCCCATTGCATACCTAATAATGCGTGAGGTAAATCACTTTCAGTATCCGGCACTTTACCAATATCGTGAAGTAAACCGGCTCTTTTGGCTAGTTTTACATTTAAGCCCAATTCGGCTGCCATGATACCACAAAGTTTAGATACTTCTCTAGAGTGCTGTAATAAGTTTTGTCCGTAAGATGAACGGTATTTCATTCTACCTACAACTTTTATCAATTCAGGGTGTAAACCGTGAATTCCTAAATCGATAACCGTACGTTTACCAACTTCAATAATTTCGTCGTCAATTTGTTTCGCTGTTTTAGCAACAACTTCTTCAATTCTCGCTGGGTGAATACGTCCGTCAGTTACTAATTTGTGCAAAGACAAACGGGCAATTTCTCTACGAACAGGATCAAAACAAGAAAGAATAATAGCTTCCGGTGTATCATCAACAATAATTTCTACTCCTGTTGCAGCTTCAAGCGCTCTAATGTTACGACCTTCACGACCAATAATTCTACCTTTTACATCATCAGATTCAATGTTGAAAACAGAAACGCAATTTTCAACCGCTTCTTCAGTTCCAACTCTTTGAATTGTGTTAATGATAATTTTCTTAGCTTCTTGTTGTGCTGTAAGTTTTGCCTCTTCAATCGTGTCCTGAATATGAGACATAGCTTTACTTTTAGCTTCAGCTTTTAAGCCTTCAACCAATTGTTCTTTTGCTTCATCAGCAGAAAGTCCTGAAATTACTTCAAGTTGTTGTAATTGACTTTTGTGTAATTTGTCAACTTCTGATTGTTTTTTATCTAAAACCTCAATTTTACTATTGTACTCTTGTGTTTTAGCCTCAAAATCATCGTTTACTTTTTTAGCTTTAGATAACTCATTTGAGATTTGTGATTCTTTATCACGAACTCTTTTTTCTACTTCGGCTACTTTTTTATCTCGGGCTAATATAACTTGTTCGTGTTCTGATTTTAGTTCGATAAAACGTTCTTTTGCCTGAAGGATTTTATCTTTTTTAATATTTTCAGCTTCTAAATTAGCGTCTTTTAAAATGGAAGCGGCTTCTTTTTTAGCGTTTTTGATTAAGTTTGAAATATTGCTTTTTTCGATAATTTTAGCTATTCCAAAACCTGCTGCAATACCTATAATTCCTGAAATAATGATCGTTATGATGTCCATGTTTGTTAAAATTTATATATAAAAAAGCCTACATTAATTGCTTGAATAAACTCGTAAAGACAAGTTTTGAGCTAACTCACTGTTCAAGTTTCCAAGCCGAAGCATGGCATACTATAGTAGCGACGATTTGCTCATTCTAAATTGTTAGTGTTGAGTTTACCAATTGTGAACTAATGTAGGCAGTATCTTAGTTTCTGTAAAGAACGTTTAATTTTCGAGATATTGATCTAAAAGCGAATTTAATCTTTTGATTCGTTCGATGGTTTCTTCGCCATCAATTGCGTTATCAATTTGTTTTTGTTCTACTTGTGATGCAAATTGCAGGGCGCACATGGCCAGTACATCTTGCTTATCGCGAACCGCATAACTTTCTTCGAATTGCTTTATCATAGCATCAATTTTTTTAGAAGCACTTCTAAGTCCTTCTTCCTGAGCAGGTTCAACCGTTAAAGGGTAAACTCTGTCTGCAATTGATATTTTAATTCTAAGCTTTCCGTCCATGTTTTACTAGTCTGATAGTTGTGCTATACAGTAATCAATTTCGCGAATTAATGAATTTATTTTAAGCTTTGTCTCTCTCTTGTTATTATCGCTGCCGAGCAACGAATTGGCTATTTTAAGTGTATCATATTGCTTCTTCAAAGCTTCAATTTCTTCAGATTGTTTCTGGATGATTTGCGCAGCTTTGGCTAGTTGTAATCTTAATTCCTGATTGTTATTCTCCAGTCCCTTTGATTTCTCAAACAGCTTTTCGACTTTATATTCAAGAGTATCAATTATTTCGGCAATTACACTCATTATAAATCCTATTCATTACTTAATCATACAAAGTTAGTATTCCTTTTTATTAATGCAATTTTTTATCGATTTTTTTACATTAAAAATAACCAAATAAATGAAATTCAATCAATTGTATTTTTGTAGCTTTTTACTCGGTTTTGGCTCCGGATTTCTTTATCTTAGCAAAAATGTTGCTTATGAGATTTTCAGTACTTACCCTATTTTTTTGTCATTTTATATTTGCTCAAACTCAATATCCTAAAGATTATTTTAGTCCGCCGCTGGATATTCCTATGCAGCTTTCGGGCAATTTTGGCGAGTTGCGACCAAATCATTTTCACGCCGGTTTCGATTTAAAAACCAATCAAAGAGAAGGCTTAAATGTTTATGCAGTTGCCGATGGATACGTTTCAAGAATTAAAATTTCGACTTTTGGAAACGGAAAATGCATTTACATAACGCATCCAAATGGATATACTTCTGTATACGGACATTTGCAAACGACTATTGGTGCTATTCAGGATTATGTTCAGAAAACACATTATAAAGAAAAAGCTTTTGAAATTGAAATATTTCTGAAACCCGACGAATTGCCGGTTACAAAAGGACAATTAATTGCGCTTTCAGGAAATACAGGATCTTCTGAAGGTCCGCATTTGCATTTTGAAATTCGTGATTCTAAAACAGAATTTGTTATAAATCCGATGTTTTTTGGATTTGATAAAAATATAAAAGACACCAAAAAACCAACAATTTCAAATGTATTTGTTTACCCGTTTGATAACACAACTGTAAATCAGTCAAAATTGCCTTTGTTATTGAATTTATCACTTCAAAAAGACGGAACTTATCTGGCAAGTAAAGTAAAAGCAAACGGTAAAATTGGTTTCGGAATCAATGCTGTGGATTTTGACGATGTTTCAGGAAATAAAAATGGTGTTTTTAATGTTTCTACTTTTTTCAACGGAAATCAAAATTACAATTACCAGTTTAATACCTATTCATTCGATGAAATGCGTTATATAAATGCCTTTATCGATTATCCAAGATATAAGAAAACAAGTCAGCGTGTTCAAAAGTTATTTATGAAAACGCCTTTTGCCTTGAGCATTATAAAAACAGATTCGCTTCGCGGAATTATTAAGGTTGAACCAAATTTAGCATCAACTTACAGAATTGAAGTTTCTGATTATTTCGGAAATATGAATACCGTTACCGTTCCGATAGAATATGATATTGAAACACCAATTGTAAACGCAGAACCTAATACTTCAAAATATTTTATTCACGCCAATAAAGATTCAAATTTCGAAAAAGATAATATGTCGGTATTTTTCCCTGCCGGAACTTTTTATGATGATTTTGATATGAATTTTGATGTAAAAAATAATCGAATTTATATTCATGAAGATGTTATTCCCGTGCATTCTAATTTTACCATTACAATAAAAGACAGTACTTATTCTGAAGCATTAAGAGATAAACTTTTTATTGCAAGAATTAGCGGAAACAGTAAAAGTTATAACGGTACAATCAGAAATAAAGATGTGTTTACGGCCAAATCAAAAATACTTGGACAATTCGGTTTAGTTTTAGATACCATTGCACCCGTTATAAAAATTACAAAACCAATCGAAGGCAAATGGATTAGTGAAGTAAATGCTATTCAGTTTACGATTGGTGATAGTTTGTCCGGAATAAAGTCCTACAACGGGTATTTAAACGGAAATTGGGTTTTATTTGAATATGATAACAAGACCAGAAAAATTACGCATAAATTTCAAAATGAACTATTAGCAGAAGGTGCAAATGATCTAAAAGTTGAAGTTGTTGACAATGTAGGAAATTCTACTATCTTTGAAACTCACTTTTTTAGAAGTCAACTAAAATAAAACCAAAACATTTGAGTCATAGTAAGTTAATATTCGGTTTCCTTTTTTTGTGCATTAGTTATATTTCATTTGCCCAAAATGCCCATGTTAAAGGAATTATTTTGGATAATGAAAATCGCCCGGTTGCTGATGTAAATGTTTCTGCTTCAGGAAATATTTCGCAAACCGATTCTAATGGTTTTTTTGAAATCGAAGTTCCGTCAAACAAAAAAACCTCCTTGATTTTTACCCATGTTTCATTAAAAATGATGAGCCTGACGGTAAATTTAAAACCAAATGAAATATTTGTTTTCAATCCGAAAATGAGTAATTCAGCAGAACAAATGGGAGAAGTTTTTGTTTCTTCTAATAATAAAAAACGCGTTCAGGGAATTACGGTTATTGATACAGAAACGATAAAGAAAATTCCCGGAGCAAATGCAGGAATAGAAAATATTCTAAAAACATTACCTGGCGTAAACTCAAACAATGAATTAAGTACACAATATGCCGTTCGTGGCGGAAATTATGATGAAAACTTAGTTTACGTAAACGAAATCGAAGTCTATCGTCCGTTTTTAATTCGTTCCGGACAACAAGAAGGTTTAAGTTTTACCAATACAGATTTAGTTCAAAATGTAGATTTTTCCGCTGGAGGATTTCAGGCGAAATTTGGAGATAAATTATCCTCTGTTTTAGATATTACCTATAGAAAACCAACTCAGTTTGGAGCCGCATTAGAAGCTAGTTTTTTAGGTGGAAGTATTGCTGTTGATGCCGTTTCTAAAAATAAAAAATGGTCAGCAGTAACCGGAGTCCGTTACCGAAACAATAGTTTGCTTGTCAATAGTCAGGATACACAAACCAATTATACGCCAACTTTTGTAGACGTTCAGACCAATATAAATTATGATATTTCTGAAAAGTGGCAAATGAGCTTTTTAGGAAATATTTCGCAAAATAAATATTTATATCAGCCTTTAACCAGAGAAACTAAATTCGGAACAATAGACCAGCCAATGGCGCTTGCGGTTTATTACGAAGGTCAGGAAAAAGATCAATATGACACTTATTTTGGAGCTTTAAAAACAACATATAAAGCATCTCCGTCGTTAACTTTTAAATTAATCAGCTCTTTATTTCACACCAAAGAAAAAGAACATTTTGATATTCTGGCGCAATATCGTTTAGGAAATGTAAATGCTGATGGAGAAACGGATCTTGACAACGTTGATTTTACAACAGGAATTGGCTCCCAACTTAATCATGCCCGAAACGACCTGGATGCCTTAATTGCAAATGTAGAAATTAAAGGTTTTAAAGAATGGAGAGACAGCCAGTTAGAATTTGGTTTAAAATATACCAGAGAATCTATTCGCGATCGAGTAGTAGAGTGGGAAATGATCGATTCGGCAGGATTTTCGATTAATCCGCCAATTATAGCTTTGCCACAAAATAATCAGCCGTACGAACCTTATACCGGACCATTATTGCCTTATCAGGATATTCGTGCTACTAATTTTAATACTATAAACCGATTTTCAGGTTATACGCAATGGAACCAGAAAACAGAAATTGGATCAAGTCAGGTTTGGTATAATATCGGAGCGCGTTTTCAGAGTTGGAGTGTTTCCGGAGCGGCGATCGAAGGAAAAAATCAAATTGTTTTTAGTCCGCGTGCTCAATTTGCCTTAAAACCAGATTGGGATATGGATATGGTTTTCAGGCTTTCCGGAGGATTATATCATCAACCGCCTTTTTACAGAGAGCTTCGCGATTTAAATGGTGTTGTAAACCCAAATGTAAAAGCGCAGGAATCCGTTCATGTTGTTTTGAGTAACGATTATACTTTCAAAATGTGGAATCGCCCTTTTAAATGGGTTACCGAGGTTTATTATAAATCACTTTCAGATGTAAACACGTATTCGATCGATAATGTCCGAATTCGCTATGTCGCAAATAACAACGCAAAAGCTTACGCACAAGGTCTTGATTTTAGATTAAATGGAGAATTTGTTCCGGGAACTGAATCGTGGATTAGTTTTGGATATTTGAAAACCGAAGAAAATTATGAAAACAAAGGTTATATCGCCAGACCAACAGATCAGCGTTTGAAATTTGCGATGTTGTTTCAGGATTATATGCCGAATATTCCGAGTGTAAAATTGTATTTGAATTTAGTATACAATACAGGTTTGCCGGGCGGAGCGCCATCTTATTCTGATCCGTATTTGTATCAAAACCGATTGAACGATTACAGAAGGGCAGATGTTGGTTTTGCAAAGGTTTTTGTTGACAGCAATACAAGAAATAATAAAACAGGCTGGATAAAAAACTTTCAGGAATTATCTTTAGGTGTTGAAATTTTTAATCTTTTTAACAATCAAAATGCGATAACCAATACCTGGGTTCGCGATGTGTATTCTAAAAATCAATATGCGATTCCGAATTATATGACTTCGAGAGTTTTCAATATAAAACTGAATGCGAGACTATGATAGAAAAACGTGAAAAAAGAAAGAAGATTTTTTACGTTCCGGGAATGATTTCCTTGATTTTCATTCCTTTGTTATGTTTGATTTATTTTTATAAAGTTGATGCTTTTAAAGTTTACACATTATTAAATGTTGAACTTCCTGCTCCTGATAATAATGTATTTGAAGAGTTAAATATTGCTGATTTAAGAAAATACAAGATATTTAATTACAACAGTAATGAATTTGAGGAAAATAGAAGTTTAGAAAAATTACGTTTTTCATTGCGAAAATTAAAAAAAGAAAATGATACAATTAATGGTATAAGAATCCATTTAGGGAAAAAGATGACCTACGGAGTTTATGTTCAGGTATTAAATATTTTCGCAGAAGAAGGAATTGAAATTTATATTCCTCATAAAGATGATTTTTGGGTTTTTATGAAGCCAAAACCTAAACAAAATAAATCTATAAGAATCCCGATTATAAGAATTTGTGGATATGATGGTGATTTTTGGGAAAAACAAAGAGAAGAAGCTGAGAGAAAATATGTTTTGTCTTTATATAGAAAAAACTGGGTTCTTTTTTTGGGTTATTTCGGACTGGTACTTCTAAATATCTTTGCGCTAGTAAAATTCAATAAAAACAGATAATACAATCAAAAATACTATATTTGATATTCTAATATAATTTGCAGACATGAAAAATTCCTTAAAATATATAGCCTTAGTAATCATCGGAACATTAGTAAGTTGTAAAGATGAAGTTCAGAAGCCAAAAGTAATTTATGATGCTTCAAATAAAGCAAATGTTGTTGCGAAAACAGATTCAACGCAGATTGAAGTGGCTGATTTGCCAATTCAGATGGAAGGAACCAACTATTTAATTCATCCTGTTGGAGATTTGAGAGTTTATGAAAGAGGAACAAAATCGCGTTACGGATCTTCGAGTGTAAGTGATTTGAGTTTTACGATTTCAAATTTAGGAGATTATGAAATTACAGGTTATTTACAAAATCTAAAATTTCAAAAAGTAGATTCAGATTCAATTCACCCTTTAACAGATAAACCGGCATTAATTTTAACAGCGACGTATTTAAAACCAGTTGCTGATAAAACAAAGAACCAAATAATGGTGTATACTTTAGCTGATTCTGATACTAATAAGGACGGTAAAATTGATGCAAGTGATATCAAAACTTTGTATTTGAGTAATATTAGCGGAGAAAATTTTACTAAAATTTCAGAAGATTTTCAGGAATTGGTTGACTGGAGCTTAATAGAATCTAAAAGCCGTTTGTATTTTAGAACTATTGAAGATACCAACCAAAACGGCCAGTTTGATAAAAATGACGTTTTACATTATAACTATATAGATTTGGCTTCTAAAAAATGGGAAGTTAAAAGTTATAAACCTATATGAGGTTCTATCCCGAAGCTTCGGGACTGAGATACTAAGATTCTAAGTTTTTTTGCCACAGATCGCACAGATTAAAAGGATTTAAAAAAATACAACATAAAAAACCATTTAAAAATTAAATTCTAATTTTTAAATGTTTTTTTTATGTTTATAAAGATTTGAAAATCTTAGAATCTTAGCATCTAAGAACCTTAGCACCTTTAAAAACAATCTAAATCAAAATATCACTTTCCAAATCAGATTTTTCGATTTCAAAACCAAAATCAAGACGTTCGACTAATTCGATTACCAGTTTTTTATACCAGTTTTCAGATTTTGGATGAATGTATATCTTCTCAATTAACTGATTGATATCAACATTGATTTTTAATCCGTCATTTAGTTTTATAGTGCTTTTTGAAGTATCGGTTATAATGCGGACTTCGCGCTCGTATTGAAAACTTTTTCGCTTAAATAAAAACGGAAAGAATAAATCATCAAACGGAATATATTCTTTTTTATAATCGATGTAGTTTACTTCTCCAATATACTGATCAAAATTATTTTCAGGGTTCAGGGCTTTTTGCAATCTTCCAATTGTGGACTGAATTGCTAAACCTTCGCTATTTTGCGTGAATATCTGCCACATAGCAAACGATTCATATTCGTTAATATGCCAGCTGCTTATTGCTACTTTTTCGCGATGCGTTTTATAGTAATTTAAAAAGTCAGGATTGTTAACGGCCAGTTTTTTAATCTCTTCAAATGTTGGTTCACTAAAAGTGCCTTCGTACTGATCTTCAAATTTATCAGAACGTGACATAAATAATTTTTTAGAAAGTAATAAATCAAGAAACTTAGATAAATCCAGGTATTTCCAAACAATAGTGTCAGGATCCTCAGGTAACTTTATGTTTGAATTGTTTAGGTACATTCTATCAGGCGTTTAGTTTTTCTAATAAAATTACAAATTGATTTTATAAAATACTATAAAAAAAATACTTACTTAATTTTCTGAGATTTATTAAATCGATCAGGAAAACTAAGTAAGTACTTTATGGCAGAATATAAATCTGCTATGATTCGAAAGACTGCATCGTTACAAGCTTATTATATGTTCCGTTATGCGTAATTAATTCGTCGTGGGTTCCTTGTTCCACAATTCTTCCTTTTTGCATTACAACAATCAAATCTGCTTTTTGAATCGTTGAAAGACGGTGCGCAATAACAATAGAAGTTCTGTTTTGCATCATATTTTCTAACGCAATCTGAACGAATTTTTCACTTTCGGTATCTAATGCAGAAGTTGCTTCATCCAAAATCATAATTGGAGGATTTTTCAATACAGCACGTGCAATCGATAAACGTTGTTTTTGTCCGCCTGATAATTTGTTTCCGCTATCACCAATGTTCGTGTAAATTCCTAAAGGTAATTCCTTAACAAATTCAAAAGCATTGGCAATTTTTAAAGCTTCAATAATTTCATCATCTGTAGCATCAAGTTTTCCTAATGAAATATTTGCTTTTATCGTATCATTAAATAAAATACTATCCTGAGTAACTAATCCCATTAAACCACGAAGCGATTGCAGGTTTAAATCTTTTATGTTGATTCCGTCAATAGAAATAGATCCATCGGTTACATCATAAAAACGCGTTAATAAATTGGCGATCGTACTTTTTCCACTTCCTGATTGTCCCACAAGAGCAACCGTTTGTCCTTTTTTAATTTTAAGAGAAAAATCTTTTAAAACAGTTTCATCCTGATATTTGAAATTAATATTCTGAATATCGATATTATTATCAAAAGTTGTTTTTTCTATAGCATCAACTTTGCTTGTAATTGGATTATCCTGATCTAAAATTTCTAAAACACGTTCTGCTGCGGCATTTCCTCTTTTTACACCATAAGAAGCTTTAGAAATAGCTTTTGCAGGTGTCAGGATATTATAAGCCAATCCCATATAAGCAATAAATGCGGCTCCGTCTAATGTTTTTTCAATCAAAACCATTTGACCTCCATACCAAAGCAAAATTGCAATTACAGCTATTCCCATAAATTCACTCGCCGGAGAAGCTAAGTTCTGACGGTTTCCAATACTATTTGATAAGTTGAAAAAACGTTCTGTTGAGTTCTTAAAAACAGTATTGAAATAATTTTCGGCATTATATCCTTTTACAACTTTTAAACCTCCAATCGTTTCTTCAATAGTAGACAAAAAAGTACCTTGTTCCTGTTGCGCTTTTGTAGATTGTTTTTTAAGTTGTTTTCCGATTAATGAAATCACATAACCTGAAACCGGAATAAAAATAAATACAAATAAGGTTAATTTAGGACTGATAATTAACATGGTAACTATTGTGAAAATAATCGTTAACGGTTCTTTTACAATAAGTTCAAGAATTGCCAAAAACGAGTTTTGTACCTCATTTACATCAGCTGAAATCCTTGAAATCACATCGCCTTTTCTCTTTTCAGAATAAAAAGCCAATGGCAGTTCAAGTGTTTTTTTATACATCGCATTTCGCATATCTCTTAAGACACCATTTCGTAAAAAGGTGATAAAAAACATAGCGGCATAATCAGCTAAGTTTTTCAATAAAAAGATTGAAATGATAATTGCCACCATTACAGATAAGACATAACCTGATTCGTGCGTGCCTTTTGTGGTTGTAATGTAGTAGCTTAAATAGTCTTCGCCATATTGCTGAATCTTTAGGATTCCGTGAAATACTGGTTTTACCGTAATTTGCTTGCCTTTATCAAATAATACCTGAAGCATTGGAATTAATGCAACAAACGAAAGCGTGCTAAAAAGCGCATATAAAATATTAAAAAAGATGTTTAAGAAAGCATATTTTTTATACGGATATATAAAAGGAATTATTTTTTTGATATTACTCATTTATTTTTTGATGTTATTTTTTTTGCTAAAGCAATGTTTTTTGCCTGTTTTTCCGGCAATAATTTTTTCAGAAATTTTCTAAATATACCGGCGCTTTGATTTGTGGGCGATTAAAGAATTAATTTTTCCGGTGATTTTCAGGGGACAAAATTAATTCAATTGATTTATTTTTGTCTTCTTTTTGTTCATTTTTATAAAAAAAAACTCTTATTTACATTGCTTCCAATATAAATAAGAGTTCAAATATACTATAATTTCAATTTTGAACACATTGTGAGCAAAATTGAAATGTATTTGAAAAGAGTTTATTACTCATTTTATTAATTCAATTGCATTCCTGCAATGATATTTTGTATTTTTTGATCCAAGAAACTTTCTGCAGCATCAAAATCTTCAACCGATTCTAATTCAGCATTAACGCTGATATAGAATTTAATTTTCGGCTCCGTTCCGCTTGGTCTTGCGCAAATTTTAGAACCATCTTCCGTATAATAAATCAATACATTCGATTTTGGAATATCCATTGCAGATTCTTCACCAGTCAATAAATTCAAAGCAATTGATGATTGATAATCTTCTACCATAATTACTCTTTGTCCGCTGATTTCTTTCAAAGGGTTTTCACGTAAATCAATCATCATCTGATTAATTTCCTGTAAACCTTCCATTCCTTTTTTAGTCAGTGAAACCAAATATTCTTTATAAAAACCATTTTCAACATAAAGTTGCAAAAGTTCTTTATAAACACTGCTTCCGGCAGCTTTTGCCTGCGCTGCAACTTCGCATATTAATAAGGTAGCCGCAACAGCATCTTTATCTCTAACAGCATCGCCAACCATAAAACCAAAACTTTCTTCTCCACCTCCAATAAATTGAAGTTCAGGAAAATCTTTGATCATTTTGGCAATCCATTTAAAGCCTGTTAAACCAACTTTGCATTCTACACCGTAGCTTGTTGCCAATTCCATCATCATTGGAGTTGAAACAATTGTAGAACCAACGAATTGTTTTCCGTTAATTTTGCCTGCTTTTTTCCATTGTTTTAATAGAAAAGAAGTCATCAAAATCATGGTTTGATTTCCGTTAAGCAAAATCATTTTGCCTTCGTTATTTCTAACTGCAACACCTAAACGGTCACAATCAGGATCAGTTCCAACAACAATATCAGAATTAGTTTTGTCTGCCAATGCCAATGCCATTGTTAAAGCTTCTGGTTCTTCAGGATTTGGAGATTTTACCGTTGGGAAATTTCCATCAGGAATCGCTTGTTCAGGAACAATATGTACATTTTTATATCCTGCCTGCGATAAAGTATCCGGTACAGATTTTATAGACGTTCCGTGCAATGAAGTAAACACAATGTGTAAATTATCTTTAGCGTCAAAAGGAGTGTTAAAACTCGCATTTTCTATAGATGATTTTATAAAAGCCTTGTCAATTTCAGTATCGATATATTCGATCAGACTTTCGTTTGCATTGAACTTAATTTTATCGTAACCTAAATTTTCGATTACGTTAATAATAGCAGCATCTTCCGGAGGAACAATTTGCCCGCCATCCTGCCAGTACACTTTGTATCCGTTATATTCAGGTGGATTGTGCGATGCTGTAAGAACAATTCCGCATTGACAACCTAAATATTTAAGCGCAAAAGATAATTCAGGAGTTGGTCTTAAATCTGAGAATAAATAAACATGAATTCCGTTTGCAGAGAAAACATCAGCAACAACCTTTGCCAAAGTATTACTGTTATGACGACAATCATAAGCAATAACAACTTTTAAAGGTTGATTTGGGAAAACTTCATGTAAATAATCAGAAAGTCCTTGTGTGTTTTTTCCAAGCGTATATTTGTTGATTCTGTTGTTTCCAACGCCCATAACGCCACGCATTCCACCAGTTCCAAATTCCAGGTTTTTATAAAAACTTTCTTCAAGTTCTTTTGCCGAAGTCGTCATTAACTCCTTAACAGCCGCTTGTGTATCATTATCAAATGTAGGTGTCAACCATTCGTTTACAGCATTCAATATATTAGGTGCTATATTCATGTAAATGTTTTTTTTTATGTTTTAATTAAAGATAAGATTTTTTAAGGAATAATCCTGCTTCCTGATATTTATCGGGAAACTTTATCTTTTATTGTTTTGCAAGAATAAAGAAAGATGTTCCCGAAAAAATCAGGAACATCAGCATTTGTACTAAAACGTTAAAAATTAACTTCTCGAGCTACTTTATAACGTGCTTCATTGCTTTTGGTACGCAAAATAATTTCACCTAAGAATCCGGCTAAAAACAATTGCGTTCCTATAATCATTGATGTTATTGATAAATAAAAATGTGGTCTTTCTGTAATTAGTCTACTGGTTTTGTGAATAAATAATTTGTCTATTCCTAAATATAAAGCCAGTAAAAAACCAATTAAAAACATAATAGAACCCAATAAACCAAATAAATGCATTGGTCTTTTTCCAAATCTTGATAAAAACCAAATGGTAATTAAATCCAGAAAACCGTTAATGAAACGATCCATTCCAAATTTGGTTTCACCGTATTTACGTGCCTGGTGAATTACAACTTTTTCGCCAATTTTATTGAAACCGGCGTTTTTTGCCAAAACCGGAATATAACGGTGCATTTCGCCAGAAACTTCAATGTTTTTTACAACCGTGTTTTTATACGCTTTTAAACCGCAGTTGAAATCATTCAATTCAACACCGGAAGTCTTTCTTGCCGCCCAATTGAATAATTTCGAAGGTAAATTTTTCGCTACAACAGAGTCATAACGTTTCTTTTTCCAGCCTGAAACCAAATCGAATTTTTCAGCCGTAATCATTTCGTATAATCCAGGAATTTCGTCCGGACTGTCTTGCAAATCTGCATCCATTGTAATAATAACGTCACCTTTGGCTTTAGCAAAACCAGCATGCAACGCTTGAGATTTTCCGAAATTCTTCATAAAACGAATGCCTTTTACATTCGAATTTTCATTAGAAAAACCTTCAATAATATTCCAGGAATTATCTGTACTACCATCATCTACAAAAATGATTTCATAAGAGTAATTGTTAGAATCCATCACTTTAATAATCCATGTATAGAGTTCCTGAAGTGATTCCTCCTCGTTTAGAAGCGGTATAAGTATAGATAAATTCATTTATTTTTTATTATAGACTTTTTAGGGTTTGTCATTTTTTACTATTCCTCCAATAATTAGGGAATATATAAGACCAATTAGCGCAAACATTACAAGTGTTACAGGAAGAACAATGAATGGGCTCATGAATTTTTTAACCATGCCAAGACCTAATTCTAATTCTTTAGCGGTTATGTTAGGATTTTTGGCAATCATTTGGTCTCTTGTAATTTCAAGCATCTCATTTATGAAATCTGGAAAGATGAAATTAAAAATAACACTAAAAATTGCATATATCAAACCTGCAATAACAGTAATAGAAACTCCTGTTTTGAGGCATTCAGAAAAAGAAATAAAACCATTGTTGATTTCCTTTTTGTAATGATTACATCCTAAGTATATAAATATAAGAGGCAAAACTAAATAATTTGCTACATTTACTATTACTCCAACACTTGTATTGACTAATGATTTCATGCCAATTACATACATAATAACAAACTCTAAAACCATTATGACTCCGAATAGAACTCCGTACATGGTTCCTGACTTGGCAGGAGATATATTTTTATCCATAAAATAATTAATTTATTTAATCCACAAATATAGCAATTCCCAATATAATCAAACGTAAAAAAAGCTTTTTGAATTTTACTAAAAAAAAGTGGGCTAAACATTTGTATATTAAAAAAGAATTGTAAATTTGCAAACTCAAAATAATTAAAAGTTTTTAAACAAAAAAGAGTATTGTTTGTTTACACCTTTTTCTAACCATGGAAAAGCTTCAAAATAAAAATACTTTAAACAATAAATAAAAGAAAAGATGAAAAAAGGAATTCACCCAGAAAATTACAGATTAGTTGCATTTAAAGACATGTCTAATGACGAAGTTTTTATCACTAAATCTACTGCAGATACAAAAGAAACAATTGAAGTTGACGGAGTTGAGTATCCAGTTGTAAAAATGGAGATTTCTAGAACATCTCACCCTTTTTATACTGGTAAATCTAAACTTATCGATACTGCAGGACGTATTGACAAGTTCAAAACTAAATATGCAAAACACGTTAAAAACTAATAACTGTTTTTATTTATACAAAAGCCTTCCAATCGGAAGGCTTTTTTTTTGCATTTAATTTTACAGATCTATCCAAAAAAAAGCTATCATGTTTTAACTAGCCCACGGTTTCAACCGTGGGAGACTAATAATAAATTATGAAATGCTTTACGCCCCAACGGTTGAAACCGTTGGCTATGTTTATAGCATGATATTATCGGAGATTATGAAATAATTTGCGAATTCGTGAAGAAAAAAAACGTTTCATGTTTCTTTTGATAGAAAAGGTCTTTAATGAAACCCATAAATATTTGTAACTTTGAATCTGGTAACCAAATCAATTTTAACAATATTAAATTTATTTTATGAACTACATTCTTTTTGACGGTCCCGTCCGGAATGCTTTATTACCTTTTACTTTTACAAGGCCTGTGGCTGATATTTTAATCGGAATCATGACCATTCGTCAAAAATGGGAAATGCGTTTAGGTTCTACTATAACAACAATTACCGAAGATTACCTGTCTGCCAAATTCCCTATGGTAGAAATGGAAGAAAACGTCATGATAAATGCAGCGTATTTGCCAAATGATACGCTTGCAGAACTTGTTTCTGATTTAAAAGAAAACCAGGCAATATTTAAAGGAGATGATGTAATTGCTTTTTTTACAACTGAAAATCAGGAAGAAGTTGATTTTGATTCTTATGAAATTATTCAGTATAACGACGATTGCTTAACAGTGGAACATACTTGGGATATCTTTTCTAAAAATGATGCAGCAATTCGTGCCGATTTTGAATACTTAACAGAAGATAGAAAATCACAGCCAATTCCAAAAAGTGTAAATACAATTGCACCAGAAAATATATTTATTGAAGAAGGGGCAAAACTAGAGTTTGTAACACTAAATGCATCAAACGGTCCTATATATATAGGTAAGAATGCCGAAATTATGGAAGGAACTGTAATTCGCGGTCCTTTTGCTTTATGCGAAAATGCACAAGTAAAATTAAACGCCAAAGTATATGGCGCAACAACCGTTGGTCCGGGATCAAGAATAGGAGGAGAGGTTAAAAACTCCGTTCTTTTTGCGAATTCAAATAAAGGACATGACGGATTTTTAGGTGATTCTGTTCTTGGCGAATGGTGTAATATCGGTGCTGACAGCAACAATTCGAACCTGAAAAACAATTACGAAGAAGTAAAATTATGGAGTTACGAAACAGAAGGTTTTGCTAAAACGGGACTTCAGTTTTGTGGTTTAATGATGGGCGATCACAGTAAATGTGGTATTAATACCATGTTTAACACCGGAACTGTCGTTGGAGTAAGTGCCAATATTTTTGGATCAGGTTTTCCTCGTAATTTTGTTCCGAGTTTTTCCTGGGGCGGAGCTGCAGGTTTTACAACTTATGTAACCAAAAAAGCTTTTGAAACTGCCAGATTGGTAATGAGCCGAAGAAATATAGAATTTGACGAAACCGAATCTGCTATCTTAGAACACATTTTTGAGGAAACGAAAAAATGGAGAAAAGATTAATTTGAATAGATAATTAGTCAATTTGAAAATTAGATAATTTAGTAAACCCGACGAGTTTTTAGGGACTTGTCGGGTTTTTGCTTTAATTGAAAAGACTATTTATCGATCTTTATAAAATCTCCTTTTAAGTTAAATTTTAATTCTAAACCGTTACTTAGTTTAGTTTCATAACCGGAACTTTCTATTTCTATTTTGGTTATTTTTTCTTTACGAAAATTAGTTTTTACATAAGAACTGATTTTTTTTGGGATAATAGAAGTGGGTATTTTAGAATTTTTTCCATCAACTTCTTTCCAATTTCCTTTTTTGTCAAACTCGATTTCAAGATTATCATCAAATTGAACTTTGTATTCTGTAGATAGAATTTCTTTGTCTTCGAGTATGTAACCAGGTTTTTTTGATCCAAAGTGGGTTTTTAAAAAAGTTTGCGCATTTGCAGGCAAAGCTTCTTTTTTAATTACAGTTTTTTGAGCATTTGCAGAAAGTCCAAATATTAACCCTGTAATAAAGAAGGTTACTAAGTTTAATTTCGTTCTCATAATTTTTTTGTTTTTAAATTAGAACACAAGATATGATAAAAAAACAAATAAAGTAAGAATAATTGTATGTAATTGAAAAATGTGCCAATTTCTTAATTAGGCAATTAAATAATGCTTGTGTTAGTTAATTCTTTTTCAAATTAAACTTGTCCCCAAAGAAATACATTATCTCATTTTCTAATTGCCTAATTATCTAATTAATCTATCTTTGCACCACGAAAAAATTGGGTTATCAAATAAACAGTTAACCGATTAAACAAATTCACAAAAAGTAATGATTACAGTTAACGATATTTCGGTTCAGTTTGGTGGAACTACATTATTTAGCGATGTTTCTTTTGCTATCAATGAAAATGATAAAATTGCCCTTATGGGTAAAAATGGTGCGGGAAAATCGACACTTTTAAAAATAATTGCTGGTCAAAGCAAACCTTCTACCGGAAGTATTTCGACGCCAAAAGATGCTGTTGTAGCTTATTTGCCTCAGCATTTATTAACGAAAGATGGTTCGACTGTAATGGAAGAAGCGTCAAAAGCTTTTGGTGAGATTTTTAAAATGAAAGCCGAAATTGATGAAATCAACGAGCAATTAACCGTTCGTACTGATTATGAAAGTGATGCTTACATGAAATTGATCGAAAGAGTTTCAGACTTAAGTGAGAAATTTTATGCTATTGAAGAAGTAAATTACGAAGCCGAAGTTGAAAAAATATTAGTTGGTTTAGGTTTTGTACGTGAGGATTTTACACGTCAGACTTCTGAATTTTCAGGAGGATGGAGAATGCGTATAGAATTGGCTAAAATCTTATTACAAAAACCGGATTTGATTTTACTGGATGAGCCAACCAATCACATGGATATTGAAAGTATTCAGTGGTTAGAAGAATTTTTGATAAACTCAGCAAAAGCAGTTGTAGTAATTTCGCACGATAGAGCATTTGTAGATAATATTACAAATCGTACTATCGAAGTTACAATGGGAAGAATTTACGATTACAAAGCAAAATACTCTCATTATTTAGAGCTTAGAAAAGATCGTCGTGTACACCAACAAAAAGCATACGATGAACAACAACGAATGATTGCTGACAACAGAGCATTTATTGATCGTTTTAAAGGAACTTTCTCTAAAACAGATGCAGTTCAATCGCGTGTCAAAATGCTTGAAAAACTTGTAATTGTTCAGGTTGATGAAGTAGATAACTCAGCATTAAAACTAAAATTTCCGCCCGCAGCCCGTTCAGGACAATATCCTGTTGTGGTAAAAGATCTTTCTAAATCTTACGGAGATCATGTTGTTTTTAAAGATGCCAACATTGTTATTGAAAGAGGACAAAAAGTGGCGTTTGTTGGTAAAAATGGAGAAGGAAAATCGACTATGATCAAGGCGATCATGAAAGAAATTGGTATCGATGAAGGAAGTGTAGATATTGGTCATAATTCTCAAATTGGATATTTTGCGCAAAATCAGGCTTCACTTTTAGATGAAAATGCTACTATTTTTGAAACAATTGATAATATTGCCGTTGGAGATATCAGAACTCAGATCAAAAACATTCTGGGAGCTTTTATGTTTCAGGGAGATGATATTACTAAAAAAGTAAAAGTACTTTCGGGAGGAGAAAAAACGCGTTTGGCAATGATAAAATTATTATTAGAGCCGGTTAATTTATTAATCCTGGATGAGCCTTCAAATCACCTTGATATGAAGACCAAAGATATTATTAAAGATGCTTTACGTGATTTTGACGGAACTTTAATTCTGGTTTCTCACGATCGTGATTTCCTTGACGGTTTAGCAACAAAGGTTTTTGAATTTGGAAACAAACGAGTAAAAGAACATTTTGAAGACGTTGCAGGTTTCTTGGCACATAAGAAAATGGATTCTATGAGAGAGATAGAGAAATAAAAAGTTAAAAACACCTTTACTATATTAAAGCATAAGTTAATTCTTATGCTTTTTTTTGCTATATATTTAAAATATCTGAGAAGATCGTAATAATTCAAATACTGATTTAAATCAGGTTTCAGTTTTAGTTATCGAATTAATTTTATTGTAAGAATAAACTCAATAAAAGTTTATGTGATGCAAAATTTAATTTTATAATTATGAAACACTTAAATAGCTTTTTAAGCTTAAAAATCCTTCTTCTATTTTTAATATTACCCTTTTTATCCTTTGGACAAACAACAGAAGCTAATGTTCAAAATGAAATAAAATATCCACAATTTAAATTTCAGGGGCTTTTTCAAGGCCGTTATTTGAGCAATTTTAGTAACGGAATTGATGCTGTAACAGGACTTCAGCATTCAGATGGCGACGCAGTAGGAAATACATTCGATATTAAAAGAATGCGCTTGGGGGTTACGGCCAAATTAACAGAGAGTTTTGATATCGTACTTTTGGCAAATTTTGCAGATTTTAAATCAGATCCCAAAGGAAAAGTTCTGGAAAATGCTTTTGCTAGATATACTTTTAATAAAAGTGTTGGTTTTATGGTTGGTCAATTTAGACCTGCGTTTGGGATTGAAGAAACAAATCCTGCAGATATTCTGAAATCATTTGATTATTCTAATCAATACACAGAATTTGGTAACAATGGCTGGACAAGTTTTCAAATTGGAGCTTCGATGTTTGGAGTTTTCAATGTAGCTGAAATTCCTGTGACTTATGCAATTTCTGCAGTAAATGGCAATGGAAAAGACCAGATCTCAGATAAAGATAACGGTAAACAATATTCTTCCCGCCTTGTTTTTGAATTAAGTAAAAAACACAATGTCAATTTTGGTTTAAATGGAGGTGTTGGAGAAGTTTATAACAGCAAAGTATTTGCCGTTGGACTAGACCTTACAGCTGATTTTAGATTAACAGATAAATTAATTCTGCAAACACAACTCGAAGGAAAACAAGGAATAAATCACAACTTGTATTATTCCCTGGATCCAAAAGTGAGAACCGAAAATATAAATGACTATGAAATGCGCGGAGCATATTTTTTACCCAATTTGAGGTATGAGATAAAGTACCAAAAATTAACCGCAATAGAGTTTTCATGTCGTTACGAATACTTTGATAAAAACTTTAAGATTAATTCTAACGGAAGGCAAACTTACACGCCAATGGCAGGTTTAGAATTTGGAAAAGGTTATACAGGACGTATCGAAATAGGAATGCAACTCGATAATTATCAAAAAAACATACCTAATACGACATCTTATGATAACAACCTTTTTATCATACAGTTTCAAGGCAGATTTTTTTAAAACAACTATTAAACATTTAATTGTTATATCATGAAAGAAATTAATATAAAAAATTCAGTTATTACACTTGTAATAGGCTTAATCATTTGGTTTGTTCCAACACCAGACGGACTTTCGCCTGAAGCATGGCATTTGTTTGCTATTTTTATTTCAACCATTATAGGTATTATTTTAAAAGCAGCACCTATGGGTACTATGTGTATGATAGCTGTTGCGATTACAGCTTTTACACAAGTACTTGCCCCTGGAAATATGGGAGATTCCATAACACTGGCTTTAGGAGGTTTTGGAAATAAAGTAATTTGGTTAATCGGAATCTCATTTTTCATTGCAAGAGGCTTTATCAAAACAGGACTTGGTAATCGGATTGCATTTTTATTCATAAAAATATTTGGCAAAAGTTCTTTGGGTTTAGCGTATGGTTTAGGTTTGGCAGATTTAGTTCTGGCTCCTGTTGTGCCCAGTAATACAGCCAGAGGAGGAGGAATTATTTATCCTATTATGAAATCGATGGCGATGAGTTTTGGTTCTGATCCTGACAAACCGGAAACACGTAGAAAATTAGGTTCATTTCTTACTTTAAGTAGTTATAACGCCAATTTAATTGCATCCTCAATGTTTTTAACCGGAACAGCGAGTAATCCAATGTGTCAAAAATTTGCCGAAAATTTGGGTATTCATATTACCTGGACATCATGGGCAATTGCAGCGATAGTTCCCGGATTGGCAGCTTTTTTTGTAATCCCGTTTTTGCTGTATAAAATTTATCCGCCCGAATTAAAAAAGACCGGCGATGCTCCAAAAATAGCAGCACAAAAACTACATGAGATGGGAAAGATCTCTAAAAATGAATGGCTAATGCTGCTTACGTTTGTTATTTTATTATTTCTATGGATGACTGGCGATTTGTTTTCTATAGATGCTACCACAACAGCATTCATTGGTTTAGTCGTTTTATTGCTTACCTCAGTATTAACATGGGATGATGTAAAAGGCGAAAAAGGCGCTTGGGATACAATTGTCTGGTTTGCAGTTTTAGTAATGATGGCAAGTTCGTTAGATAAGTTAGGATTTATAAACTGGTTTAGCGAAATTGTAAAAGGCAGTATGATTGGCATGAGCTGGCAGTTGGCATTTATAATTATCATAGCTGTTTATTTCTTTAGCCATTATATTTTTGCAAGTGCTACAGCTCACGTAGCAGCTATGTACGCAGCATTACTGGCGGTAGGTATATCTTTGGGCGTTCCGGGATTGTTTCTCGCATTTATGCTGGGATTTGTTGGCTCACTTTACGGAACATTAACCCATTATGGACACGGACCCGCGCCGGTATTTTTTGGAAGTGGATATGTTGATTTAAAAAGCTGGTGGATAAAAGGACTCATCACAGGTCTTACAATGCTAGTAATTTACCTGACAATTGGAGGGTTATGGTTAAGTTTAATTGGATATGTGAACTAAAGTAAAATTAAAAAACAAAAGGCTGCCTGGAATGTGTTTTCAGGCAGCCTTTTGTTTTTGGCAATATTTTTGTCAAATTTTTTTTACAATATGTTGTTTTTTTTGATTAATTTAGTTTAATATTGTATTGATTTGTAGTTAGTTATGTTGTTTCTTAGCCGTAGTTGATTTCTGAGCCAGTTTATAAAATCTAAATTATTTAGTTATGAAATCGATCAGTAAACTTCCGGTATTTTTCTCTTTGGTATTTTTTGTAATATCATTTTTTATACAAGCACAAAATCCTGAAACTCCACAGGTAAATGACTCTGACAATGCTGTAAAATATCCACAATTTCAATTTAAAGGACTTTTACAGGCAAGATATTTAGAAAGTTTTGGTGATAATGTAGATGTTTTAGGAATGCATCATTCTACAGGAGATGTTACACAAAGTTCATTTGATATAAAAA
This sequence comes from Flavobacterium sp. LC2016-13, assembly GCF_009707955.1. Taxonomy (GTDB): domain Bacteria; phylum Bacteroidota; class Bacteroidia; order Flavobacteriales; family Flavobacteriaceae; genus Flavobacterium. The sequence continues at coordinate 104,053 of NZ_WMDQ01000010.1, forward strand.
GAATGCGTGTTGGCTTAAATACTAAGTTGAGCGAAGCTACTGAAATTGTAATCCTGGTTAATCTGGCTGATTTTAAATCAGATACAAAAGGAAAAGTTCTTGAAAATGCATACGGTAAATACACATTCAATAAATATATAGCCGTTATAGGTGGGCAATTTCGTCCCGCTTTTGGTATTGAGGAATTAGTTCCTGTTGATATTATAAAATCATTTGATTTCTCTAATCAGTATTATGAATTTGGTAAAAATGGCTGGACAAGTTTTCAAATTGGAGCTTCTGCAACCGGAGCTTTTGATATTGGAAAAATACCATTTAATTATTCTTTTTCAGTTTTAAACGGAAATGGAAAAAATCAGGAAAAAGATAATGATAACGGAAAGCAATATTCTTCAAGATTGGTTTTTGAGTTGTCAAAAAAACATAAAATCAATTTAGGACTAAACAGCGGTATCGGAAAATTTTCAAAAGAGAAAGTTTATGCATTAGGAGCAGATATAACAAGTGATTTTAAACTTACAGATCGATTTACTTTTGATCTTCAAATAGAATATAAACAAGGAACAAATCATAATTTGTATTTTTCTTTACCTGTAGATACAAGAACTCCAAATGTTTCTGATTATCAAATGCGCGGAATTTATTTCTTGCCCAATTTAAGATATACGGTAAATTATAAAAAACTGACTTCGTTAGAATTATCCTGCCGCTATGAATCATTTGATCCGAGTTATAAAATTGATTCAAATGTTCGGCAAACCTACACGCCAATGATAAGTCTTGAATTTGGTAAAGCATATACGGGCCGAATCGAATTGGGACTCGAAATTGATAATTTTGACAGAAATATTCCTAATACATCAACTTATGATGATACTTTATTTATAATTCAGTTTCAATGCAGACTTTAATTTAATCTATGTCTTATGAAAGAAGTAAAAATTCCTCAAACTATTATTACGCTTGCTGTTGGAATTGCAATTTGGTTAATTCCCGCGCCAAATGGCGTAGTTATAGAAGCGTGGCATTTGTTTGCCATTTTTGTTGCAACAATTCTCGGAATTATCCTTAAAGCCGCGCCAATGGGAACGATGTGTATGATTGCAATTGCATTAACCGCTTTGTCTCAAGTACTGGCGCCGGGCGATGCAGGAAAATCAATTACACTGGCTTTAAAGGGGTTTGGTGATAAAGTGATTTGGTTAATCGGAATTTCATTTTTTATTGCGAGAGGATTTATCAAAACAGGTTTAGGAAACCGAATCGCTTTTTTATTCATTAAAATATTCGGTAAAAGTTCACTTGGTTTGGCTTATGGTTTAGGTTTGGCAGATTTGGTTTTGGCTCCGGCAGTACCAAGTAATACGGCAAGAGGAGGAGGAATTATCTATCCGATAATGAAATCAATGGCAATGAGTTTTGGTTCAGTGCCAGATCAGCCGGAAACACATCGAAAATTAGGTTCATATTTAACATTGAGTAGTTATAACGCAAATTTAATTTCTTCATCAATGTTTCTAACCGGAACAGCAAGTAATCCAATGTGTCAAAAATTCGCATTGAATTTAGGAATTAAGATTACCTGGATTTCCTGGGCAACTGCGGCGATAGTTCCCGGATTAGTTTCGTTTTTTGTGATTCCGTTTGTGTTATATAAAATTTATCCGCCAGAACTTAAAAAAACCGGAGATGCACCACAAATAGCAACTCAAAAACTGAAAGAAATGGGGCCAATAACCCGTAACGAATGGTTAATGTTATTGACTTTCTTCATATTATTATTCCTTTGGATGACAGGCGATCTGTTTTCTATAGACGCTACAACTACTGCATTTATTGGTTTGGTTGTTTTGCTGCTAACATCAGTTTTAACCTGGGATGATGTAAAAGCAGAGAAAGGAGCTTGGGACACGATTGTTTGGTTTGCTGTTTTGGTAATGATGGCTAGTTCGCTCAACGAATTGGGATTTATAGGCTGGTTTAGTAATGTCGTAAAAACACAAATTGGCGGATTAAGCTGGCAAATGGCTTTTCCGATCATTATTTTAGTATACTTTTTTAGTCATTATCTTTTTGCGAGTGCAACCGCTCATGTCGCAGCGATGTATGCCGCACTATTAGGCGTAGGAGTTTCACTCGGAATTCCGGGCTTGCTTCTGGCCTTTATGCTTGGTTTTATTGGTTCGATTTACGGAACTTTAACGCATTATGGTCACGGTCCGGCACCCGTTTTCTTTGGGAGCGGCTACGTAGATTTAAAAAGCTGGTGGGTCAAAGGCTTAATCACCGGAGTCACAATGTTGTTTATTTACATGGTGATCGGTGGATTGTGGCTTAGACTTATTGGCGATTTCTAAAATTAAATCCTGATTCCGGGTGGAAGTAATTCTTTATACTTTGGATTTTTTTTAATAAATAAAACAATTTTAGGATGAATAGGCATCAACTTGAATTTCTTCTCGATGATAACATTCATGATGTTTTTAAGTAATGCATCAATCAAAGCCTGGTTTTCAAATCCTTCCGGTGTATTAATTTTAGTTAGAAAAATTTTCTTTTCCTGAAAAGAATATTCTACAGAAAGTAATCCTTCAGGGACTATGGTTTCAAATTGTCTTGCAAAAGTGTTGTCTTTGATTTCCATAGTTTCAATAGGTTCCATATTTGTCATGTTTTGGGGGTGGATTAAAAAATAATAGAAAAAGAACGTTGAATAACATCATATAAAACTTCTATAATAGAGATCTACATAATGGTTATTGTGACTACAAAGGTAATCATTTGATTTTCAATATAAAATTATTTTTTCTTTGGCGCGAATGAGAGGGTGTTCTTACTTTTGTTTTTTAATATAATATTAGGCATACGATTTGTAATGTATCTTAATAAAAAAAGTAATTTTAGCTTAAAAAACATAACCATAATCCTTTCTCGCGAATGAGTAAAATTCCTGTATATTTTATGCCTGGTTTGGCTGCAAGTCCGGCCATTTTTGAAAGAATCAATCTAGATGAGGCTGTTTTTGAAATGTGTTTCTTAGAATGGGAAATTCCGGCAGCAAAAGAATCTCTCACAGATTATGCAATTCGGATTGCCAAGAAAATCAAACATCCAAATCCGGTTTTGATCGGAGTTTCTTTTGGGGGAATTCTGGTTCAGGAAATTGCAAAACATATTGATGCGCGTAAAGTTATTATAATTTCGAGTGTTAGAAGTTCTGTTGAATTTCCGAGAAGAATGAAAATCGGAAAAACAACAAAAGCATACAAATTGATTCCGATGAAAATACTTCTCAATATCGAAAGCCTGGCGAAATATTCCTTTGGAGAAAAAATCAATAAACGTATTCAGTTATATGAAAAATTCTTATCCGTTCGCGATCTTCGTTATTTGCAATGGGCGGTAGAATCTGTAATACGTTGGGACAGAACTCAAATTGATGAAAATGTAGTTCATATTCATGGTGATAAAGACGATGTTTTTCCAATAAAATACATCAAGAGCTGCATTATAGTAAAAGGGGGAACTCATGTTATGATTCTCAATAAATATAAGTGGCTCAATGAAAATTTGCCTTCGATTATATTGGAAGAGTAAAAAAAGATATTTGATTTAGAATAAATCCCATTTTGTGTCATTTCTCCTCCGTCGAAATGATACACTTTGAGTTAATCAATAAAAAAATCCCAAACTCTTTTAGAATTTGGGATTTTTTATTGAAATTTTAGAAAAACTAGATTTTCTTCATTTGTTCTTTCATCATCGTAATTTGCTCTTTCAGCATTCCTTGCTTGTCTAATTTCTTAGCTTCGTTCAATAAATTAGTCGCTTCAAGTTTTCTTCTGCGTGACATCGCAACTCCTGCAAGGTTTAATTTAGCAACGGCCAAATCCATATCCATTGATAGTCCAAGTTCGATCGCTTTTTTGAAATGTTTCTCGGCTTGGTTGATATTTGTTTGAGATAACATAATTCCATGAAGGTAATTAAAATATCCTTGTTGTTTTCTTACTAATGCAGCTTCAGGATTTTTAATGTATGCCAGCCATTTTTTAGCGCCTTCAAAGTCTTGTTTTCTTAATTTAAGGAAAGCTAAAAGGATGAATTCGTTTTTAAAGTAAAGAAAAATTGGAATCGCAGTTAGTAAAATAAGGAAAATTCCGTTCCCGATATTACTCTCTGTAAATTGCCAGATGCCAGCGACTACAAGAAGTCCGGGCAAAATAAGTTTAATATTTTTATGAAACATAATAGATGTATATTTGTGATTGCAAATATAGTAAAATGAATTAAAAATATTTTTATTAAAGTACTTGCCAGAAAAAAAAGTCTTTGTATATTTGCACTCGGTTTTAGAATAACGATATTCGAAAACAGAAAAGAGATATTAGATACCATTTTAAAGATACAAAGCAATGAGCAAAAGAACATTTCAACCATCGAAAAGAAAAAGAAGAAATAAGCACGGATTTATGGACAGAATGGCTTCTGCGAATGGAAGAAAAGTTCTAGCGCGTAGAAGAGCAAAAGGAAGACATAAATTAACTGTTTCTAGCGAACCTAGACACAAAAAATAATGTTTCTATAAACATAAATAAGGCGTTACTTTTTTAGTATCGCCTTTTTTTATACCTTGTCAGTAAAAAAACCTGCAACATTCTGGTTTATAAAGTACTACAAGTGATTTTTGAATACCGAATTATAACTACACAATACAAATAAAATGCCTAAAGACACATCAATAAAATCCGTTTTAATAATAGGTTCAGGACCTATTGTTATTGGTCAAGCTTGCGAATTTGATTATGCAGGTTCTCAATCTGCACGTTCTATTCGTGAAGAAGGAATTGAAGTTATCTTGATAAACTCAAATCCAGCGACTATTATGACCGACCCAACAATGGCCGATCATGTATATTTGAAACCACTAACTACAAAATCGATTATTGAAATTCTAAAGGAACATCCACAAATTGATGCTGTTTTGCCTACAATGGGAGGACAAACCGCTTTAAATTTATGTTTGGAAGCTGAAGAAAAAGGAATCTGGCAGGATTTTGGAGTAAAATTAATAGGAGTTGATGTAAACGCTATTAATATTACCGAAGACAGAGAGCAGTTTAAACAGCTTTTAGAAAGAATTAATGTACCAACTGCACCTGCAAAAACAGCTACTTCATATTTAGAAGGAAAAGAAATTGCACAGGAATTTGGTTTCCCGCTTGTAATTCGTCCTTCGTTTACACTTGGAGGAACTGGAGCAGCAATTGTTTATAAAAAAGAAGATTTTGATGAGCTTTTAACTCGCGGACTTGAAGCTTCTCCAATACACGAAGTTTTAATTGATAAAGCTTTAATGGGATGGAAAGAATATGAGTTAGAACTTTTAAGAGATAAAAATGATAATGTTGTAATTATTTGTTCGATCGAAAATATGGATCCAATGGGAATTCATACCGGAGATTCGATTACAGTTGCGCCAGCGATGACATTATCTGATACAACTTTCCAAAAATTACGTGACTATGCCATCTTAATGATGAGAAGTATCGGAAATTTTGCGGGAGGATGTAACGTACAATTCGCAGTTTCGCCAGACGGAAAAGAAGATATTGTAGCCATCGAGATTAATCCTCGTGTGTCTCGTTCATCTGCTTTAGCATCAAAAGCAACAGGTTATCCAATTGCTAAAATTGCTTCTAAACTAGCTTTAGGATATAATCTTGATGAATTGCAAAATCAAATTACAAAATCGACTTCGGCTCTGTTTGAACCAACTCTTGATTATGTAATTGTAAAAATACCACGTTGGAATTTTGATAAATTTGAAGGTGCTGACAGAACGTTGGGTCTTCAAATGAAATCTGTTGGTGAAGTAATGGGAATTGGGCGTTCGTTCCAGGAAGCATTACATAAAGCCACTCAATCTCTTGAAATCAAAAGAAATGGTTTAGGTGCTGACGGAAAAGGATATAAAAACTACGAACAAATTATCGAGAAACTAACTTTTGCAAGTTGGGACCGTGTTTTTGTAATTTATGATGCAATCGCAATGGGAATTCCGTTGAGCCGCATTCATGAAATCACAAAAATCGATATGTGGTTCTTAAAACAATATGAAGAACTTTATACTTTAGAGAAAGAAATTTCAAACTATAAAGTATCTAATCTTCCGAAAGAACTTTTGCTTGAAGCGAAACAAAAAGGTTTTGCAGACAGACAAATTGCTCACATGATGAATTGTCTGGAAAGTGAAGTACATACTTTACGTGAAGAAAAAAATATTAACCGTGTATTTAAACTGGTTGATACTTGTGCAGCTGAGTTTAAAGCAAAAACACCTTATTATTATTCCACTTTTGAGGCTGAAATCGAAAAAGCAAATGGCGAGCGTTATGTAGATAACGAAAGTATTGTAACCGATAAAAAGAAAATTATAGTTCTTGGTTCAGGACCAAACAGAATTGGACAAGGAATTGAGTTTGATTATTCTTGTGTACACGGAGTTTTGGCAGCTAAAGAATGTGGTTACGAAACGATTATGATTAACTGTAATCCTGAAACGGTTTCGACTGATTTTGATACAGCTGATAAATTATATTTCGAACCTGTTTTCTGGGAACATATTTATGACATTATTCAGCATGAAAAACCAGAAGGTGTAATTGTTCAGTTAGGTGGACAAACGGCTTTGAAATTAGCTGAAAAATTGTCTAAATACGGAGTAAAAATCATCGGAACTAGTTTTGATGCACTTGACTTGGCAGAAGACAGAGGAAGATTCTCAGATTTATTGAGAGAATTGCATATTCCTTTCCCGCAATTTGGAATCGCTGAAACAGCAGATGAAGCTTCTGCACTTGCTGATACTTTAGATTTCCCATTATTGATTCGTCCTTCTTATGTATTAGGAGGTCAGGGAATGAAAATCGTAATCAACAAAAAAGAATTAGAAGAGCACGTTATCAACTTATTGAAAACAATCCCGGGAAATAAATTGCTTTTAGATCATTATTTGGCCGGAGCAATCGAAGCTGAAGCAGATGCAATTTGTGATGCTGATGGAAATGTTTACATCATAGGAATTATGGAGCACATCGAACCTTGTGGAGTTCACTCGGGAGATAGTAATGCTACTTTGCCTCCTTTTAACTTGGGAGAATTTGTAATGCAACAGATAAAAGATCATACTGTAAAAATTGCCAGAGCTTTAAAAACGGTTGGTTTAATCAACATTCAGTTTGCGATAAAAGATGATACGGTTTATATTATCGAAGCAAATCCTAGAGCATCGAGAACAGTACCATTTATTGCAAAAGCTTACGGAGAACCTTATGTAAATTACGCTACAAAAGTAATGTTAGGACACAGTAAAGTAACTGATTTTGATTTTAACCCTCAATTAAAAGGATACGCAATCAAACAACCGGTTTTCTCTTTCAGCAAATTCCATAATGTAAACAAAGCATTAGGACCTGAAATGAAATCGACAGGAGAAAGTATCTTGTTTATAGATGACTTAAAAGACGATCAATTCTACGAATTGTACTCTAGAAGAAAAATGTATTTGAGTAAATAAAACTCAAACCTGATAAATAAAAAAGCTCCATAATTTATGGAGCTTTTTTTGTTTAATCAATTTGGAAGTTATTCTTGTTTATTATAATTTTTTGAGATTATTCATTAGAAAACGACATATTATCTCTAGTGTTTTTTTGTACAGAAATTGCACCAAAAAGCGCTAATAAAAATGCAAATGCATAAAAACCTTTTTCACTTGGTAAAATTGTAGCATTCCAAAGCCCTACAGTTAGTAATACAATTGACAAAAGTGTCCCGAACCAGCAAATTCCATAATACATATCTGTTACCGGAAGTTTTTCAAGTCTGTCCCTTACACTTTTTTGTAGTGAAACTACAGCAAACAGACCAAACATCAGAACTGTAAAATAATATCCTTTTTCGTTTAAAAGCATTTCGGCTCTGGCAAGCCCAACAATGTATCCAATCATTCCAGCTCCAAGAGCAACCCAAGATGCTGCAATAAAGGCATTCGATGTTTTTTGTACCATATTTATTATTTTTGGTTAAGTAACAAATATAGTTAAATTTAGGTTCAAAGTTGCAAAGGCTTAAAGGTTCAAAGATTCAAGTAATTGAGTTACAAAACAAAAAAGCACTATAGAAATATAGTGCTTTTTTGTTTTGATTAATTTCGTTTTTAAACCTCTGAGCCTTTGCAACTTTGAATCTTGAAATTAAAGATGTATTATTTAATCAATTGCTGCAAAGGTTTCAATTGATCCATGTCTATTTTTGATTCTTTCAAGACAGACATTAAAGTCATAATGTTATTCGGATTCATGTTTTTTCCCAGAACACGAACAACCGCAAATCCATTTTCTTTTCTGTTCGCAAACACTACAAATTCTTCGATATTATCATCAGTACCAACATAACTTATTGAAGCACCGTCTTTACCGGAACCATATTTCATTAATTCCTGATATTTAGGATTTTTCAGAATCGCTTTAACTTTTGCTCTTTCAGTTTCAAATTGTGCCTGATTTTTAGCATTGGCTTTAAATGCCAGAATGTTCATCTTATCAAAAGAATTTAAAGCTTCTGTTTGTTGTGCAGATAACTTTGCTTTTTCTAAGTTTAAAATACTAGGCGAAACATCGACTGAAATAAAATCCTTATTATCGGTATTTTCTACAAAATATTTTTGCAATGAAGGTTCAGAATTACAACTCATTAAAGTTAGTAATACCAAAATGGCTGAGGTAAAGACGCTGCGTTTCATAATTATTTTCTGCTTTTAGAAGCTTTTTTTAAATCAGTTCCTCCAGGAAGTTGCATCTTGTCTGTAAGTACTGAAATTTCATTGATATCAAAATTACCTGTTAAAGACAATAAGACCGTTTCTTCGTTTTTTGCCCCGTCAATAAACATTAGCAATTCTTTTACCTGCGAATCGCTGGCGCCAGATTTTACTAGTATTTTTACGTTTCTACCGCTGTCGTTTACTCGCATTAATTCTTCTAAGCCGGCTGTTTTTACATATTTATCGGCAGAAGCTTTCATATCTGCTTCAACTTTTGGGTTTTTGGTTGTAAACACTTTCAAATAGTCTAATTTTTTAATCAGGCTTATGTATTGTTGCATTTCTTTATCAGAAGCATCAACTTTTACCTTACTCATTAAATCGAACATTTTTTTGTTTACAATTACAGATGTCACATCGTCCTGACCATCATATTTATCGAATGCACCTTGTGCATAAAAAGTAGTAGTAACAAATGCGAAAACTAGTGTTATGATGAAATTTTTCATTTTTATTAAATTTAATTATTGTTTAAAAATTTTGTTTTTTGATTGTTGATATTCTTTAATGTATTGCACACTTCCAATGCCTACATTAACATTGTTTGATAATAAGGCCAAAGCTTTTTGCGTTGCAGCAAGTGCTTCTTCCGGATTATCATAGGTTCCTAATTCTGATTGCGCTACAACCGGAGTCGTATTTTGATCGCTCACATACAAATAGGTTCCAATTCCCAGTAAAACAACAACAGAAGCTGCAATTGATATCCACGCCACATTTCGTTTTTTAGTTTTTAGTGGTAATTCCTGCGTTGATTTTTGTTGTTTTACCTGAGAGAAATAACCAAAAATTGGTTTGTATTGCTCTAAATGCTGCGCAACATTTGGTGAAGAAAAATATTCTTTTAATTGATTTTCTTCGGCAATACTTGTTTCTCCCTGAAAGTATTTTTCTAATATATCTTCTATTCTATTTAATTCCATAACGGTGTGTATTAAGCATTGATTCTCTTATTTTTTTTCTCGCTCTCGAAAGGGCTACCCGGATAGCCGTTTCATTCATGTCAACAATTTTCGCAATTTCATCAAATTCATATTGTTCAACATCGCGTAACTGAATTAATATTTGTTGTTGTTCCGGCAACTGACTCATTATTTTTTCGACCCATTCTAAACTATCAATATCTTCTAATTGTTTATCTAATTGAGGCTCACGGTCTGTAAAATTATTATGCACAATTTTTAAGTTTCCTGCTCTTTTCGATTTTAATTGATCCAGACAATAGTTTTTAGTCATTGTCATGGCTACAGCTTCAATATTATTATAAGCTTCCAGATTTTCTTTTTTGTTCCATAATTTCACCATCACCTCCTGAGTAGCATCTTCTGCTTCTTCGGTACTGGTAAGCAATCTTTTTGCCAGACGAAAAACTTTGTCTTTAAAAGGATTTATTAATTCTATAAACAAAATTTGATTCATACTGGTTGATTATGATTTGGTTGGTCATTATATTTCGCTGGATATTCTTGTTCATTTTATATAATAAATCAAGATTATTGGAGCGCTTATATAGTCAAGACGAGGCAGTATTATTTTTGTTACAGCGATGATGTTAATTTTTTTATAGAAAAAATTAACAAAATTTGTAATTGTTAAAACTAAAGGTAGTAATTTTACGTTAATAGGATAATACCACACCAAAATAAGCTTTATGAAACCAATCTTAAAAAGTATACTATTAATATTTTTGCTGGCCTTTTCTTTGCAGTCTTGTGAAGATCAAGATGATGTTGATGCTCCGGCAGATTTGCAAATAAATGATTTCATCTGGAAAGGATTAAATCAGTTTTATTTGTGGCAGGCAGATGTTCCTACTTTAGCAGACGATCGTTTTAATACACAAGAGGCTTTGAATTCTTATTTACGAGGATATTCTAAACCGGAAGACTTGTTTCAGGATTTATTAAACAAACCAATTAGCAAATTTCCAAAGGGAGAAGCTATAGACCGTTTTAGCTGGATTGTTGAAGATTATTCAGTTTTGGAAGGAGAACTTCAGGGAACAACTAAAAATAATGGAATAGATTTTAAATTAACCTATATGCCGGGAAGTTCAACAGATGTATTTGGTTTTGTACGTTATGTTATCCCTAATTCTGATGCTGCTGCAAAAGGTGTAAAACGCGGTGATTTATTTACAGGAGTTAACGGAACTCAGCTTACGGTTTCTAATTACGAATCATTACTTTTAGATTCTGATAGTTATACATTAAATCTGGCGCAATATAACGGAACTACTTATGTATCTAATGGAAAATCGGTTTCATTGGTAAAAACTACTTTGGATGAAAATCCTATTTTAGTCAATAAAGTAATTACTTCCGGAAGTCATAAAATTGGTTATTTAATGTACAACGGCTTTTATCCTAATTATGATTCTCAATTAAACGATGCTTTTGGGCAATTATCGGCACAAGGAATTACAGAACTTGTATTGGATTTAAGATATAATGGGGGAGGATCTGTTCAAACAGCGACACGTTTAGCAAGTTTGATTACCGGACAATTTAAAGATCAGATTTTTGCTAAAGAAAAATGGAATAATAAGGTAAACTCGTATTATGAAAGTGAAGATCCTGAATCGCTAAATAATAGATTTGTAGATAATATCAACGGACAACCTTTAAACAGTTTACGCTTAACAAAAGTTTATATACTGACTACAAACGGAACTGCATCTGCAAGTGAATTGGTAATTAATGGTCTGGCGCCATATATTACTGTAGTTCAGGTTGGAGATGTTACTGTTGGAAAAAATGTTGGATCTGTAACCTTATATGATTCAGAAACTTTTACAAAAACAAAAGTAAATCCAAATCATAAATATGCGATGCAGCCTTTGGTGCTTAAAATTGTAAATGCAACTGGTTTTGGAGAATATACGAACGGACTTGAGCCAACTTATAAGCAATTAGAATATATTTCTACATTGGGCGTTTTAGGAGATCCATCTGAGCCATTATTAAATGCAGCTATTTCAGCTATTACAGGCACGGCAACAAAAAGAGTACAGCAGGACAGAGGAGAAGCTTTGCGAACATTTATAGATTCTAAATCAATAAACGGAATCAGAAATCAAATGTATGTAGAGAAAGCTCCCGAGGGACTTTTAAGATCACTAAAATAAATAAAAAAGGCTTTCATTTCTGAAAGCCTTTTTTTTTCCAAAAAAAATAAAAAAAATAAAGTAAATTGATTGTCTAAAAAATAATTCCAAGTATTTTTTAGTTTGCGTTTATTAGTTATTAAAGTAAAAACCGTTTGGAGCTATTCCTACATCGAATGTTTTATTTAATGCTCCTGTTAAAGAATAGATTGAAATTTCTCCTGGATCTATTCTGTTTCCATTATCTGCAACAAATATGTTATTGTTTTTTACAGCAAAACCATAAATTGCAGAAACGTCAGCTGTAAATATTGGAGTAGTCGATAATGTTGTTGACGTTGTTGGCACAGTATAAACATTCTTATTTACAGTATAATATATTTTGCTGCTCTCAATGTCTAAAAATCCCGGGTGATCTAAACCTTCAAAATTAATAGTTGAAGTAATTGTATTGTTGCTTAGGCTAACTTTAACTAATTTACCAGCTGTTTCATCTGCATAATATGGTCTTCCTTCACATAAAACATATAATGTTCCGTTGTCTTTTACCAATGTACCAGGAACATCTCCTACTACAAAATTTGTTACAACTGTATTTGTTGTAGCGTTGATTACAGTTAAAGAATTTCCTTGATTCCATCCTCCTTTATGAGCTACGTAAAGTTTGCCGTCATTCTCAATTATTCTTTCAGGACCTTCAACTACAGAAATTTTAGAAGTAATAGTATTTGAAGCAAGATCAAGTATACCCACATAATCATCTGTTGCACTGCCGCCTTCACCCCAGTTTGTAACATATCCTTTCCCGTTTGCAAAAGCAATATATCTTGGGTTATTTATATTTGCAGTAATGGTAGCAACACTTTTAAATGTATATCTGTTAACAACCTCAATTTTATTAGAATAGTTTACAACGATATAAGCTAAATCTCCATTGAAACCAATGTATTGTACAATATCACCCGTTTTTTTTCCATCATTTACCAAAGAAAAAACATTGTTTTCAATCTGTAAATCATCAGATAAGTATGAAACACTTCCATTCGCTGATTCAAATAGACCTTCGTTTGCAATAAATAATCCTCCTTCATAATCTCCACGAGGTTCCTGAGTATCATTGTCATCATCACTGCTACATGACACAAAAAATGCCGAGCTTACAATGACTGCTAAAAATAGTTTGTTAAATCTTTTCATGATATTTAAAAATTAAGGTTTATGTATATAGTATAATTTCTTCCCGGCATTTGTCGATTAACCACAGGTTGATAATTTTCGTTCCAGACATTTAGTACTTGTAATCCAATTTTGTAGCTGTTCTTTTTTCCAAAATCATAATCAGCCCCAACATTACCAATGTTATAATCTTTTACTTTGGTAGTGGGATTATTAAAAGGAGTTGTGTAAACATCTCCATTATATAAGTATTGAAAATAAGAAGATATTTTTCTCCAATTATACGAAACCGATCCCGTTAGTTTGTGGTAAGGAACATATATCAATTGCTTGTAAACATATTCTCCTTTTATTAATTGCTTACTTTCCGAAATAGTATAAGCGTATGTACCGTTAAGAGTGAAATTGTGATTTTCTATTTTTGTTTTCCATTCTAAAAGCACTTCGGCACCGTAAGCTCTTACTTTATCAGTATTTTCAGGAGACCACACATCTCCGCCACCTTCTGTTGGTACCCAGCGTAATAAATCTTTAATAGAATTGTAATACGTAGTTATCGATAAAGAAAAGTTTTTGGTGAAAAATTCATTGCCAATTTCAGCCTGATAGGAAGTCTCCGGTTTTAAATTTGGATTCCCGCTTCCTTCCCAAAATAAATCATTGTAAGTAGGCATTCTGAAATTTTTTGAAGCATTTAGTTTTACACGATAAAAATCAGTGAATTGATAGCGGCTTCCAAAAGAAAAAAGAAAAGGATTGCCATAATTATCGGTTATTTCCTGACGGATACTGGCATTATAATCCCATTTATCACTCAATACATGGCTTAATAATAAACTAGCCGAACCAACCTCTCTTTTTACATTATCAATGCTGGATCCATACCCTTTATTCCGATTATAATCAATAATTGAGTTTAGTTTGATTTTATCATTTACATCAAAAGCCAAATCGTATTTAATAGTAGAAGTTTCGACTTTTCCGTACGTAAATAATTCCGAATTAATATTAGAGAAATATTTGTACGATTCTCCAATATGAGCCACTTTTAATTTAGAAGTAAAACGATTGAATATACTTTCCCATTCTAATAGATTTCGGGTATTAAAATCATTATATTTTGTTTTACTTCCATTGGGAGAAGTCAAAGAGAAATGACGTTCAGCATCATAAAACTGGCTGTATACTTTTAGTGTATTTTTAGAATCTAATTTATACCCAAAAGTAGTATTCATACTCGTATTGTAGTACTCTCCGTTGATGTTTCTCTCATCAGTAGTTCCCGGATATTTAAAATCATTATCAGAACTATTTCTCGAAATACTAACTTGAAGGCTATATTTATCAGATGAAACAATAGCGCGATAATTTGCACTCAAAGTATTGTAACTTCCTAAACTAAAGAATAATTGATTTGAGAATTCTTTTTTAAACCTCAAGTCATTATTCAGGTGAATACTTCCGCCAATCGCACTGCTTCCGTATAAAACACTTCCTCCTCCGGCTTTTACTGTTATAGAATTAAAATCTCTTGTTCCGATAGTATTGAAATCGGCCTGACCTAAAAACTGAGAATTTATATTTAGTCCATTCCAGATAACTGCAGTTTGTGCGCCTGTTGTTCCCCTAAAAGATGGAGCAGAAGTCATTCCAAGTCCGTTTTCTTTAAAATAAATAACAGTATTGTAATTTAAAAGAGAGGTTAATGAAGCTTGGTTTTTATTAATAACAGAGTCATTCAATACCTGAACAGACTGCGAACCAGAGTATTTTTTAAGATTAACATCAGATACTACAACTTCTTTAAGTTTGGTAATAGAGTCATTCTGCGCCGAAATAATTTGGCACAACAATAGTAGACAAAATGCAAAACGTTTTTTTAAAGTCATAATTTCTACACTCTTTTTCCCGAGAGTTCGATATTTGTTATAAAAGGCAGGTCTCCTGGCTTTGCGTCTTGTTGTTTACCTTCCCATTCGCTTGGGGGCGAGCAGTGGTGTGTAGTTAACAACAAGCATTCTTTTTAAGAACTAAGCTTACAGTTGCGGGTACAGCTCAAGATTTATGGCTAATTTTTATTAAAGCTTTTTAACTTGATTCCCTTTTAATGCGTCTAAAATAAACGCAACCTTAATTTCGTGCAAAGATAAAGTTAAAATTAGCGAATTTTCAAATTTGTTTCGCTTTTTGTGCCAAATTCTAAACAAAACAGCTATTAAAGTACTATTTTTATTACTTGCCCGAAATCAACTTTATTCTGAAAAGCGTCTTTTAATGGTAAAGAAGTCTGATGGCATAAAATACTTCTGATGATTCCGGCATGAGCAACTATAATAATTGGCGTTGTAATTTCTTTTGAAATCTGAAGGGATAAAAAATCATTAACTCTGTTATGTAATTCAATAAAAGATTCTCCGTTTGTGGCCGGAATATTTACAAAATCTTCCATCCACGGATTGAGTTGTTCTGGCAGAATTTCGTTCCAGTTTTTCAATTCCCAATCCCCAAAATTCATTTCCATTAATCGATTGTCTTCCTGATAAGAAATGGCTTTTATATGCTTTTGAATATGTTTTGCCAAAATTGCACAACGCTTTAAAGGACTTGAAAAAATTATGGCTTCTGTAGGCAATTGTGAAAGGATATTTTCAAAAACAGATTCAAATGGCTCAGCCAAACCAACATCAGATTGTCCGTAACAAATGCCTTTTTCGCAAATTGTTTCTGTATGGCGAACTAGATAAATTTCCATATCAAAAGAATACTTAAATAATAAATCACTTCGCAAACCTGTTGTGTTGCACCTAAACAATCTCCGCTATAACCATCAATCCATTTTTGAAAATAACGAGCCAGAAAATAACGGGTTAAAAAAACCGGAATTAAGGCAAGTAAAAATTTATATTGAAAATAGGAGAGTGCAAACAAAGGAATTAATCCGAAGAAAAATGAACCAAAAACCTCTTTCCAACTATGTTTATTGGCAATGGGCTTGCTTTTGCTCGAAGCATCATCACGCGAGTATTGATGCGTAAAAATAATACTGATTGCCGCCAAACGACTTAATGCATGTGCAGAAATAAATAAAAGAAAAATATAAAGACGTGAATTGTTATTTGTAAAAAGTAAAATAGATTCAGATAACAATTTAAATTTCAATAAAAAAAGCAACACCAAACCAATCGCTCCATAAGCTCCGATCGCGCTGTCTTTCATGATAATCAAGATTTTCTCTTTGGTCCAGCCACCGCCAAATCCGTCGCAAACATCTGCAAAACCATCTTCATGAAAAGCACCAGTAGTTAATACAGAAGTTATAATTGCTAAAATAACAGCCGTTTCTATTGAGAGAAAAAGTGAGGAAAGATAAAAAGCAGCAAAAGAAACAGAGCCAACAATCCATCCGATAAAAGGAAAATATCGTGTAGCTTTATTTAAATAATCAGGATTATGATCGATGTTTTTAGGACAGGGAATTCTGGTGTAAAACATTAAACAGGTAATGAAAATATGTAGTTCTTTTTTCATTTATTTTGAGTGTTGAAATGTTTTGGCTAAAGCCTACTTTGTGGACATTTTTTGTACCAACACCTAAAGGTGTTGGCTATTCAATTGTTGATTGTCTATAAAGTTTATTTTTATTAATGTGTTTTTGAATAGCCCCCAGATTTATCTGGGGGTAATGATTGAGAAGTGAAAAGGCTTTAGCCAAATTCTATTTACCAAATCCAAATTTGCTAATAATTTCCTCATATTCTTCCTGAAAAGTTTTTTTCTTATGATGAATTTCTTGATTTTTAATATAATCCCTCACTTTGTCAATTATAGATTCAGAAACTGAAACAGCAAAATATTCATCTTGCCATTCGAATTTTTCTTTAGTTAATTTATTTCTATTAATCCAAAAGGAAGATTCTCCTTTTATCAATTGCATTATTTTTTGAATATTTTGATCAACTCCTAGTGAAATAATACAATGGCAATGATCTGAATATCCATTTATAAAATCAATAAAAATTCCTTTTTCTTTAGCATTTTCTTTTATATGATTCCAAACTTTTTGACGTAGTTCTATAGAATCGAGATAGGGAAATCTGTTTTTTGTGCTCCATACAAAATGGATATAAACTTTTATTAACGACATATACAACAATTTTAAGAACTTACTTCCTGCTAACTCCTGCACTTTCAAAACTAGCCATTTCATTCAAAAAAGCTTCAGCAGATTTTAAAATAGGAAAAGCAATTGCGCAGCCAGTTCCTTCGCCTAAACGTAGATCGAGATTTAAAATAGGTTTAACTTCTAAATAATGTAATAATTTTTGATGTGCTTTTTCTGCAGAGCAATGACAAAAAACAGCATTCTTTTTTATATTCGGATTTATTTTTGAAGCGATTAAAAAAGCTACGCTGCAAATAAAACCATCAACTAAAATGAGCATTTTATTTTTAAAAGCCGTCAACATTCCGCTTGCCATTTGAATGATTTCAAAACCTCCAAAATAAGCAAGTTGCTGCATCAAATCGGCTTGACCGGAATAATTTTGAATAGCATTTTTTAGGATTTCTTGTTTTTGAAGTAGTTTTTCGTCAGCAACTCCGGTTCCTTTTCCAACGCATTCTTCAATAGAAAAATTAGTTAAAAGACTCATCAAAACAGAAGCTGTTGACGTATTTCCAATTCCCATTTCACCAAAGCCAATGCAGTTTGAACCTGTTTTAGCAATTTCTTCAACAATTAATTTTCCTTTTTCGAAACACAATTGCAATTCAGTTTCGCTCATTGCCGGAGCGTGCAAAAACGACTGAGTACCTTTAGCAATTTTAGCATTGATTAAATTCGAATTTGTTGGAAAATCATAATTAACACCCGCATCAACAATTGATAATTGAATATTATTCTGGTTACAAAATACATTTATGGCAGCGCCGCCTTCCAGAAAATTACCAACCATTTGTCGCGTAACATCTTGCGGATAAGCACTAACGCCTTGATTTGCAATTCCGTGATCTGCAGCAAAAACGACAATATTTGGGTTTGTTATTCTGGGATTTAAAGTTTCAAAAACTGTTGCCATCTGAAAAGCCACGATCTCTAAAGTTCCCAAAGCGTCAAGCGGTTTTGTTTTAGAATCGATTTTTTCCTGAAGAAGTCTGTTGAAATCGCTTTCATTTTTATTTTCGGATTGAGATTCTAAGTAAAAATCAGAAACAGGGCTTTCAGTGATATTTTTAATTTCTTTACAATCCGGTGCTTCAGATTTTTGTTTCCAGTGCAATTGCTGCAACATGGGCTGATTGTCATAATTGGTTGCCGGTTTTCCTATGCAGAAATAGCCTAAAGGTTCAATATTATCAGGTAAATTAAGTATTTTTTTAAACTGATAATAATTCAAGATCGAAACCCAACCCATTCCAAAGCCTTGTTCTGTAAGTGAAAGCCAAATATTTTGAGCAGCACAAACCGAACTGAATTTCACGGCTTCATTGCTTCCAACAGTTCCTATTGTGAACTTGTTTAAAACAGCGCGATCGTATGCAATAATAAGTCCGATTGGAGCTTCTTCAATTGCTTCTAATTTTAGTGATTTATAGTGTTCCTTTTGTTCCGGATTATCTGTAAGTTCTTCGGCCTTTTTATTATAATCTAAAAACAAATCTTTAATCGCACTTTTTACCTCGGCCGATTTAATGATATAATATCTTGTAGCATCCGTTAATCCAACCGAAGGCGCCCAATGTCCAGCTTGTAGCGCTTTTTCAATCACTTCGTCCGGAACTTCATCAGTAGTAAAATGTCGGGTATCACGACGCGATTTTAAAATATTATCTAAATAGCTCATAATTTTTAAACTTTCAATTTTTAAATTCCAAACGCAATAATTTCATGTTTTCAAATTGGAATTTGGAATTTATTTTTTCGAATTTCACCCTTTTATCTTAACCGGAATTCCTGAAACCATCAAAACGACTTCATCTGCTTTTGCTGTCAAAAACTGATTCATCCAGCCTTGTAGTTCAGTGAATTTTCTTCCTATGTGAGTTTGGGCATGAACACCCATTCCAATTTCATTTGTCACAATAATTAATGTAACATTTTCCTGATTAGCAATCGAAAGAAATTCTTTTTTGGCTTCTTCTAAACTCAAATCTACATCATTTTGATTATCAACAAAAAAGTTGGTCAGCCAAAGTGTTACACAATCTATTAAAGCTACTTTCCCGGAGAAATCAATTTCGCTTAAGTATTTTTCATTTTCAATATTCGTCCAACGTTTATCACGTTCTTTTTGGTGGCGATCGATCCTGTTCTCGAAATCATCATCCCATTTTCGGGCTGTTGCTACATATATAGGTGAATTAGAAAGTTGTAAAGCCAGATTTTGGGCATAACTGCTTTTTCCAGATCTTTCGCCGCCAGTAATTAGATGAATCATTGTTAATTGTTAATTATAAATTGTTAGTTTTTAGGAGGGATTGTTTATTCTTGGTGGTCTTAATAATGCTGGTTATTAGTTTTAATATTATGATAGCATCTTTATGAATATTTTCAAACTCTTTATTATTCAAATAATCAGTTGCTTTTAACAATTCTAACCAATAAACAGATTCATTAGCTTCTTTTTGGGCAATAGCAAATTTATGTACAAAATCATTTTTGCTTTCGGCGTGTTCTGCTTCACGTACCATTGCGCCAATACTGGTTCCGGATCTTAAAAGTTGTTTAGAAAGTATAAATTCTTTCTTTTCGTTACATAAATATTGATATAATTTTACAATTCTGATAGCAAAATCAAAACTCCTATTCTTAACAATGTTGTTTTTCATAATCAACAACTAACAATTTATAATTAACAATTAATAAGGGCAATGCCGACAATTATTTCCACAGCAATTTCCTCTTTTTAGATGAAACCAGGTTGTAAAAACATACTTGTCATTTTCGATATAATAATCAATATCTTCGAGAAGTTTTTCGGTTTTTGGTAAAGATACAGCTTTATTTTGTAGTGCTTTTACGGGAGTTATCGTTTCGACATAAGCATCAATTTTGTCTACGCATGCTTCTTTAAAGCAAGTCGGACAAAGACAATCTCCTCCTTCTGAAAGATTAAAAATGGGAGGAAACTCATTACACCAACATTTGTTTTCAACAGAAATATCTCCGCAGGAAAAAGTAGATTCGCAACTTGAGCAAATTTTTATTTTTGTGGTATTCATATTATCGCAATAATAAACTTATTTGGTTTTGTAAGAATAAAGGTAAATAAAAAAAATAGAAATTGCGTTACCTTTGTCGTTATTGAAAAATGCACTTATTCATTCGTAAAAAAATTAAGCCACTAAATAGTGGTGAAAACAACAATAAACTATCTATAAAAGCAATATAACCTACACATGAAAAATTTATCTCCTAAATTTATTTTTGTTTTATCTTTTTTTATTCTTGTTGGATGTAAGAAAAATGAAACGACAGAGATCGTAAAATCTGAAATTCCCCAAAATAGTATCGAATATGCTTCAGGACTTTCCATCGTAAAACATGAAGGATATTCTGTTGTAACAGTATTAGATCCGTGGCCAAATGCGAATGCAAAATTCACTTATATTTTAAAAGAAAAAGAAGCTAAAGTTCCGGATAGTTTGCAAAAATATACTACGATTAAAGTTCCTTTAGAATCTGTAGTGGTAACTTCAACAACCAATATTCCGTTTCTTGAAATGCTTGATGTAGAAGATAAATTAGTAGGTTTTCCTCATACGGATTATGTTTCTTCTGAAAAAACAAGAGCATTAATCGATAAAGGATCTGTTAAAAATGTTGGTCAGAACGAGAAATTAAACATCGAACAATTAATAGAATTATCACCGGATTTGATTGTTACTTTTGGAGTAGACAACAATAATCCGATGCTGGATAATTTGAAAAAAAGCGGTTTAAATGTTTTTATTCAGGCCGATTGGATGGAACAATCTCCGCTTGGAAAAGCAGAATGGATTAAACTTTACGGTGCTTTATTTGGAAAAGAAGATCAAGCCAAAGAATTGTTTGATAAAATTGTTTTGAGTTACAATCAGGCAAAGAAACTTGTGGCAGATAAACCTGCAACTTCAAGCGTTTTATACGGTTCTATGTATGAAGATGTTTGGTACGTAGCAAAAGGAAATAGCTGGGTTGCCCAATTTATGAAAGATGCCCAGGCTAATTATTTATGGGCAGATTTAAAAGGTACCGGAAGCGAAGGTTTATCTTTTGAAAAAGTATTGGTAAAAGCAAAAACAGCTAATTTCTGGATTGCTTCAGGTTCATTTAAAACGTTGGAAGAGTTTGGAAAAAGTAATCCGCATTACACACAATTTGATGCTTTTACTTCTAAAAATGTTTATACTTTTGAAGGTAAATTTGGAGCAACCGGAGGAACAGTTTATTACGAATTGGCTCCAAGCCGCCCGGATTTAGTTTTAAAGGATTATATCAAGATTTTTCATCCTGATTTATTACCGAGCTACGAATTTACTTTTGCTTCTAAATTAAATTAAGATCATTGATAAATAAAAAACGAAATATAATTCTGTTTTCGATACTTGGCTTAGCACTTTTGTTGATGTTTTTTTTAGACATAAGTCTGGGTTCGATTACAATTCCGTTTAAAGAAGTTTATACAAGTTTAACCGGCGGACAAGCGAGCAAATCGACTTGGGAATATATCATAATTAATTATCGTTTGCCAAAAGCAATTACGGCGTTTTTGGTCGGAATTGGTTTGTCTATAAGTGGTTTGCTAATGCAGACATTATTTAGAAATCCATTGGCTGGCCCGGATGTTTTAGGATTAAGTTCGGGAGCAATTTTGGCGGTAGCAATTGTTATTTTGGGAGCAGGTTTATTGCCCGCTTTTTTAAACGAAATTTTATTATCTCCATACGGAATTGTTTTGGCTTCAACTTTAGGAAGTGTTTCGGTTTTGATGCTCGTTTTATTAGTCGCACAAAAGTTAAGAAATACAATGGCAATTTTAATTATCGGGCTTATGTTTGCTAGTTTTACAAGTGCTATTGTTGGCGTTTTAACGTATTTTAGTTCGGCTGAACAATTACAAAAATTCACCTTTTGGTCATTAGGAAGTCTTGGAAATCTTTCCTGGACATCGATTGCTGTTTTGGCTGTTTGCATAAGTTTTGGTTTGCTTTTAAGTGCAAGTAGTATCAAACCTTTGAATGCTTTGCTTTTGGGTGAAAATTATGCCAAAAGCATGGGACTGAATTATAAAAAGGCACAATTAATCATCATATTTGCAACAAGTATTCTGGCAGGAAGTGTAACGGCTTTTGCGGGTCCAATTGCTTTTATTGGATTGGCAGTTCCACATATTGCAAAGCTTACTTTTCAAACCAGTAATCACGCTGTTTTATATTGGAGCACTTTTTTTTACGGCGGAATAATTATGTTGTTTTGTGATATCGTAACTCAATTACCGGGATTAGAAACAACATTACCTATAAATGCAATTACATCAATTATTGGTGCGCCGGTTGTTGTTTGGTTATTAATGCGAAAAAGAAATTTTCAGTAAAATAATTTTGCCACAGATTAAAAAGATTCAGACAGATTATTAATCATTTTAATCCTTTAATCTGTGGCAAAAAAAACTCAGTAACTTAGTATCTTCGAACCTTAGCGACTTTAGAATGACAACTATTTTAAATACTTCAAATTTAACCATTGGATACAAATCCAAGAAAGGAATTGTGACCATTGCTGAAAATTTAAATTTGAATTTAAACTCAGGAAAACTCATTTCTCTAATTGGCGCAAACGGAATCGGGAAATCGACTTTGCTTAGAACGATTACAGGAATTCAAGAACCTTTGTCTGGAAATGTTTTTTTGAATGATAAAAATATAGCAACTTACAAACCTTTAGATTTAGCTCAGAATTTAAGTTTGGTTTTAACGGAAAAATTACCACCAAGTAATCTCTCCGTTTTTGAGTTAGTGGCTTTAGGCCGTCAGCCGTATACCAACTGGATTGGATCTTTAACTCAAACTGATATCGAGAAAGTTCAGGAAGCGATGCAATTAACGCAAATCGAACATTTAGGTACAAAAAGACATTATGAAATTAGTGACGGTCAATTGCAAAAAGTTTTAATCGCAAGAGCTTTGGCACAAGATACTCCGCTGATTATTTTAGATGAACCTACAACACATCTTGATTTATTACATAAAGTTTCGTTGTTTAAATTACTTAAAAAGCTAACGCAGGAAACTCAAAAATGCATTTTGTTTTCAACACACGATATCGATTTGGCGATTCAGTTAAGTGACGAAATGATTATTATGACACCGGAAAATGTAGTTCAGGATCAGCCTTGCAATTTAATTTCGAATGGAAGTTTTGCTACTTTATTTAAAGATGAGCATATTATTTTTGATGCTGAAAAAGGGAAGTTTATAATTACTTAGTGATTATTTTCAAAACGTACTCTGTAAACATGGAGTAGAGTTTCTAATTCATCAAATTTTATACTTAAATCGTCAATTTCAATCATTTCATTATTAAATGAAAGATAATTTCTAGAGTTTTTTCCACTTGATCTTGTAAATACTCTATCATTATAGATTTTACTCCAAGATTTAAGTTTTTTATTCTTTAATTGAATTCCTTTATCATTAATTATGATTTGTGGGTCGTTGTCGCTTAATTTTTTAATTTGCTCGTAAGCCATGTAAAAACCAAAAGCGGAAATAAATATAGCAAAGTATTCTTTCTCCCAAAGAAAATATACTCCCAAAGAAATCAATCCTAAGCTTATTATCAATAAAAATATTAGAGTATTTTTTGAATAAAAAATTAATGTTTCTTTAGGTATACTAATATCATCTTTGTAAACATCATTTTCAAGAAATTTTTTCTCTAATTCTTCTAGTTTTATTTTTTGAGAAAGACTTTTAAATTCTGTTTTTTCAAACCAGCTATCGTTTTCCCAAATTAGTTTCTGATCAACTGCCTTTCGTCTTAATTCGTTAACATTTCGCACATTTTCAAATGCCCAAATTTTCCATTTATTAACAAAATAACTCCATGTTAGCCATCCACATAAAAAACCAAGAACAAAAGTTATAGGAATACTACATCCAGGTACTATTTTCATATAATATAAAATAAAGCCTAAAATTATAATTCCAATAATAACTATCATAGGTAAATGAACAAGTCTTATTTTTCCTTTGCTTATTGCCTCATTTACTGTAATTGTATTTTCCATATTATTTGATGGTGAAAAAATGAGATATTATTTTATATTATTTTCTCTTTTATATCTGTTTCTGTGTATGGTAAGAGTATGTTCAAGATCTCCAGCACCAACATTTAGTTCTTCAATATCAAATTTCATTACTTTGTCTTGATCGATTATATAATAAATGAAAAAATTTCTTCTTGCTTTAGGGCGACCTTCTATAACAACTCTTTCATTTTCAATATTATTCCATGAAACTAAGATTTCATCTCTATACTGAATTCCTTTAGAATTAATTCGAAATTGGACTTCATTAATTCTTTTTAATAATTTGAATTGCTCGTTACCTTGAAATATGATGAAAGCAAATAAAAGTAGGGATAATATAAAACCATTTTCTATTTGCAGAGCGTAAATTGAACCAATTGTCATTCCAATTAAAATAAATATCCAGAGAAAAATAAGACTTCTGGAATAGTAAATTAAAGTTTCTTTAGAAAAACTTAAGTTATTTATGTCAATAAAAGGTCTCATATTAAAACTTCGAATTAATTTAGATGTAATATTCAAAAGTAATTATATCTACAACGTTGAAAAAACCTTGCAGGAAATCGTTATCTAATATTCAATTAAACGAATAAACAAATAACCGATTAAACTTTTAAACCAATTTGTCTCTTCGCTTCACCAACTACAAAAGCCACAGAATTTGCAATATTAAAACTGCGAATTAATTTCGACATCGGGATCGTTAAATGGTTTTCGAAACGAGCCAAAACTTCTTTACTTAAACCAACACTTTCTTTTCCAAAAACCAACCAATCTCCATCTTGAAAATCGGTTTCTAAATAAGATTTTTCAGCATGAGAACTCATTAAGAATACACGTGAAAGATCCGGAATTTGCTGAATCCATTCTTCGATGTTTTGATATTCGGTCACGTCAAGATGAACCCAATAATCCAAACCAGAGCGTTTTAAATTTTTATCATTAATCACAAAACCAAAAGGATGAATTAAATGCAGTCTGCTTTCAGTTCCCACACATAATCTTCCGATATTTCCCGTATTATTTGGTATTTCGGGTTCTACAAGAACAACGTTTAGCATTATCGTTTATTTGTTAATTTGTTGAATCGTTTATTTGAAAATCGTTTACTTCTAAAACTTCTCCGGCTTTTAGGTTTTGCAAATATACATTTCCTATACGAACGCGAACTAATCTCAGTGTTGGGAAACCAACAGCGGCAGTCATTTTTCGAACCTGGCGAAACTTTCCTTCATTTACAGTAATTGATGCCCATGAAGTTGGTCCGTGGCGTTCATCCCTGATTTTTTTAGCTCTTGGTCCAAAATCGGGAATTTCAGTTACGATAAAAGCAGAACAAGGTCTGGTTTTATATTTCCCGCCATCAAAACCAATTTCAACACCTTTTTGCAGTTGTTCAATGGCGTCGTTAGTTATTACACCATCAACCTGAACATAATATTCCTTATCGACTTTTTTGCTTCTGATTTGTTCACTTACTTTTCCGTCAGTCGTAAGTAAAAGCAATCCTTCAGAATCTTCGTCAAGTCTGCCAATAGCCATTGTTCCTTCGGGAAAATTATACAATTCTCCTAAAAGCTTTTTCTTCCTTTTTAATTCATATATAAACTGGCTTAAATAGCCGTAAGGTTTAAAAAGAATGAAGTGTTGATGCATGTTTTAGATTTAGACTGCAAAGATAGTTTTGTTTCATATTAAGTAAAAGAATAATCATTATTAAACCAAAAGCAATGTTAAAGAACTTAGATTTCAGTCTGAAAATTCGTAATATTATATAAGTAATTTTAAAAAATATAGATATGGGAACTGATAATTTAGGCTCAAAAAAAATAAATGGAGCCCAGAAAAATATAGATGAATCTAAAGGTAAAAATGTTTCTCACGATCAAAAAGAGAACGAATCACCACTGAAAAAAGAAATCGTTACAGATAAAAGTGGTAATAAGGAAGTTGTAAAAAGAGCCAGAAATGAAAATGAAGTTATAAAAGAAGTTCCGAATAAGGTTGCAAAAGACAGTGCAACAGCAAACCGAGGAGTTAGTACTGAAGAAGAAGCAAAGAAAACAGTCGAAAACAAAGACAGGAATTCTGACGTAACGCCAAATCGTTATCCTAATTCGCATCCTGATAATCATAAAGATAGAGGTAATATGAAATTAGATGAAGATAATTAATAAAGAAAAATTACTTGATTTGGATGATTTTAATGTGAAATAACATTTGATTGTGATAAAGTCTTAATCTTATTGTAAACTCAGGTTTTCTTATGGTTAGCGGTTAATATCTTCGTAAATTGTAGATACAAATTTAAAACTTAAAGAAATGGCACTTTTAGAAAACAAAGTTGCTTTTGTATCAGGCGGAGGTTCAGGAATTGGACGCGCAGTAGCAGAAGCGTATGCGCGTGAAGGCGCAAAAGTAGTAGTATCAGATATTAATGTAGAACATGGCGAAGAAACAGTAAAAGTTATAAAAGATAAGGGTGGAGAAGCCTTTTTTGTAAAAGGAGATTCGTCAAGCGCAAGCGACAATAAACATATGGTTGAGGTAGCTGTTTCTAAATATGGACGCCTCGATATTTCATGCAACAATGCTGGAATGGGCGGACCTGCAAAACCAACGGGAGAATATGAGCCGGAATCCTGGGATCGTGTAATTGCTTTAAACTTAAGCGGTGTTTTTTATGCTTGTCGCTATCAGCTTGAACAAATGGAAAAAAACGGAGGAGGAAGCATTGTTAATATTGCCTCTATTCACGGACAAGTTGCAGCTCCGCTTAGTCCTGCATATACAGCATCAAAACATGGTGTTGTTGGACTAACTAAAAATATAGCTGCAGAATATGCGCAAAAAAATATTCGTTGTAATGCTGTTGGTCCCGGTTATATCGAAACAGCTTTATTGAAAGATAATTTAAATAAAGGAGCAATGGATGCAGTTGCTGCAAAAGCACCAATGAACCGTTTAGGAACTGCTGAAGAAATTGCAGAACTTGTATTGTTTTTAAGTTCAGAGAAATCTTCTTTTACTACCGGAGGTTATATTATTGCCGATGGTGGTTACACAGCGATTTAAACGTCTTAATAAATATAATTAAGAAAGGCTATTCTCTATTTGAGGTAGCCTTTTTTATTTTATTCAGTTAATAAAAATAAAGTTTTATCCTGTTAAATTAATTTGGTTAAGTAAAATCTTTCAATAACATATAACTTTATAAAGTCACTATTTATCTATGAAATATTTAATTATTTGTGCAACAAATTGATATTCTTTACGCAATGTTTATAAAATGGAATGCAATAAGTTTATGATTTCACAATATTCTGTTAACTTTAAACAATATAAATTTGATTTCTAAAACCTCTATTAATAAATTATATGAAAAATAATTACTCAATGCGCCATTTTATGGCACTTTTAAGTTTTTTTTATTGCTTCTCGGCAAATCTCTTTGCTCAGACAACAATGCCAGCACCTCGACCATCATCATCACTTCCTATTAGTGAGAATTTCGAGAAATTAGATGCGGGATCTGCTTCTTATACGGATATACCTGGATTTCAGGGTTGGACAACAAATGGTACAAGTCAAAATACAACAGTTTATAATACAGGAATTACTGGAGACAGACCTTTTATAAAAAATAGTTCGGTTGGTAATAATAGTGGAGGTATTCATAATTATAGTGGTAAAATAGGATTTTTGAATACGACTTCGGGAGATTTTACAATAGGTTTTGCTTTTTCAACCCTTGACAATACAGGGATAAAAGTAGAATACGATGCGATGGTGATTCGTAACCCTTATGATGGAACTGCTAGTTATCGTCTTCAGGAAATGGCTTTACAATATCGTGTAGGTGAGAGTGGTGTTTTTATAAACTTACCATCTACTATTTATTCAAATAATACTACAACTCCTCAAATTACAGGTTCAGGTGTAGATCCTGTAGACAATAAAACAACCAGAATATCTGTAACTTTACCTTCAGATTGCGATAATAAACCGATAATTCAAATAAGATGGATAGCAAGATTAATTTCAGGTACTGCAGGTTCTCGTCAATCTTTTGCTATTGATAATCTTGATATTGCAAGTGCTGCGGGAGGTGATGTTACTGCTCCAATTAATAGTGCTGGATATCCCAAAGCCGATAATATTTTAGGAGAAAGTTTTGATTTTTCTAATAAATTAAATGAAATCGGTAAAACATATTATGTTCTTGTTGCTGGAGGAAGCGCAGAACCAACAATTACTCAATTAAAAGCAGGTCAAGATGCGACAGGAACAGCCGCGTTACAATCTGGATTTTTAGATATTACGACCGCTTCTCAGGCTGTTGTGAAAAATTTTGGAGGATTAAATCTTAATACTTTTTATTCAGTTTTCTCTATTTCTGAAGACTCTTCTGGAAATATTCAATCTACAATAAATAAAGTTGATATAACAACTTCAAATGTTCCTACTCCGGTAATATCTACAACGATAAGTTCGTTATATTTGGGTGCTTTAGAATCAAACTATACTTCTGAAACTTTAAGTTATCAAATTCAGGCTTTAAATCTTACTAGTGACGTAGTTTTGACTTCAACGGCAAATAATTTTACGATATCTAAAGATAATACGACATTTGGTTCTTCTTTAACCTTTACTGTTGCTGATTTAGCTTCAAATGCAACACCAACGGTTTATGTGAAGTTTACACCAAATGCAGTAAATAGTTTTTCAGGACAAATAACACATATAACAACTGGCGGAGTTACTAAAATAGTAGCGCTTACAGGAGATGGAATCGATCCTTATAAACAAAATTTTAATAATCCGAACGTTTTAACAAATAGCGGTTGGACTCAATTTAATTTGGAAGGCCCTTTAAATAAATGGGTATATACAATAGTTGCTAGAAATGTAAACTCTTCTCCTGGTGCAGTTTTAGTGAATGGGTATTCTGATGCCGGAGCTAGTAAAGACTGGTTGATTTCTCCAAAATTACGTTTAAACAACTTCACACAAGTTCCTTTATTGTCTTTTTACTCACGTAAATATTATGAAGGTCCAAGTTTGAAATTGATGGTTTCTACCAATTATGACGGAGTTAGCAATCCTGAAAATGCAACCTGGACAGAAATAAATGGAAAATTTCCAACTTCAACAGGAGGTTATGTTCAATCACAATTCATAGATTTAAGCGCTTACAAAACTGATCATACCTATTTGGCATGGGTTTATGAAACTTCCGCCGGACCCAGAGCCACTAATTTGGTAGCCGAATGGTCGTTGGATGATTTTTTAATTTCAAATGAAACGAGTTATTTTGATTCAAATCCTGTCTTAGATTTTGGAGATGTAATTGCTAATGCTGTTTCTACGAGCCAATCTTTTGTACTTAAGGCAAAAGGATATGGAGATATTACTCTTACAGCTCCTGCAGATTATCAATTGTCTTTAGATAATACTATATTTCAATCAAGTATTGTTGTTACATCAGCTGATGCAGCAACAGGAAAAACACTTTATGCAAGATTTACGCCTTCAGTAAAAGCATTAACAATTTCCGGTACATTAAAAGTTACAGGAACTTTATTAGACAAGCAAATCGGTTCGTTTATAGGTTCATCTATACTTAAAGCAGATACTTTTGATATTGCAACTTATAATTTAGAGTTTTTTGGTACAAATGTGAAAGATAGTAGCGGTAAAGAATTTGGTCCGACAGATAACATTTTGCAAGTCGAAAATGTCGCTAAAGTAATGAATAAATTAAATGCTGACGTTTATGTTGTTCAGGAAGTATCTGATGATGTAGTTTCTTTACAAAATTTGATAGATAAGATAAGTATAAACGGAAAAACATTCAATAAAACAATTTCTACTTCCTGGTCATATTCCTTCAATGCCCCGGAACCAGATTTTCCTCCACAAAAATTAGTCGTTCTTTACAATACTCAGACTACGACTGTAAAAAGCACAAAAATATTATTTAAAGATTTATACGATCAGGTTCGTGCCAATACTGTCGTTTTACCAAATTATCCTGGCACAGGTACTCCTCTGGACAATGATGATAGTTTTTTCTCGTCAGGACGCTTGCCATATTTGGTTCAGATAGAAACTAATATTGGTGGAATCAAAAAAGAAATTAATGTGATTGATTTTCACGCACGTGCCAATAGCGGAACTAATATAGAAAAATACAATCAGCGTAAATATGATGTTGATTATCTAAAACAAGCTTTAGATGCGGAATATCCAAATTCAAATGTTGTTATTTTGGGAGATTTTAATGATGATGTAAAAGCATGGGTTGGAAATGCCAGTACTCCATCATCATATAAAACCTTTGTTGATGATACAGCAAACTATGACGTACTTACTTTAGGTTTAAGCAATGCCGGAGCAAGCAGTTATTTTAATTTTACTCCTGAAAGTTTCCTTGATCATATCATTATTTCAAATGAATTATCAGATCAATACATTCCAAATTCAATTGCCGTTTATGATCCTCGTAATGATATTCCTAATTATATTACGACAACATCAGATCACGGACCAGTAATTGCCCGTTTTGAATTGAAAGAAGACAACTTAGCGACAATTGATTTTGAAAACAAGAATGGATATTATGTAAGCACTTATCCTAATCCTGCATCAGATATTGTTAATGTAGCTGTAAAAACAAAAGATGATAAGGTTTTAAAACTAAGACTTTACGATATCTCAGGGCATTTAGTAACAAACCCGGTTGAAATAAAAGGAACGTCGGAAAACAGTACTTCTGTTATTCAGCTGAGTAATCTTAAAACAGGAATTTATGTTTATACTTTAAGCGAAAATAATAAGGTTATTTACAGTAATAAAATTATTAAGAAATAACCATAAGAAATAAATAGTAAAAAGGCAGTCAATTTTGACTGCCTTTTTTTATTCTTAAATAGTAGAAGTAAGTAATTTTTTAGCCTTTTCCAGATCAATAGATTTGTTGTTAGGTATTTCTAAAAAATAATCCAATTGCCATTGTTGTGTTTTTTGAGCTTGTTTGCTTGTGGTTTCATCCCAAGGCGGGTAAACTCTTGTAGCTCGTTTACCTTCTTTAGTTGCTGTCGAAAATATTCCTTTTTGTAATAAAACAGATTTCGGAAAAATAAACTGGCCAAAAGAATCGTTTTTTCGAACATTTACAATAACAAAATCAATAGCATCTGAAAAATCAAAAGGTTCAATAATTCCTGTTTTATTTCGTTTCCATAAAGTTACAAACTGACCTGTTTTTGTTGGAGTAATTTTAGCTGATCTGAATTTAATATTCAGATTGTTAATTTGAAAATCGAATGCATCATATTCCTGGCTTTCCATTTCTGGTTGAGGTTCAGTGCATTCAAAATTGCAATTATCATAAACAAGTTCCTTGGTTATGATTAAATCGTTAGGTATTCGTTTTGTATGAATCCAATTGCTTTTAATTGTCATTATTGAGAATTATTTGTTGCTGTTTTTTTTGAAAATTACAACAAAAAGATTTCTAAAATGAAATATTCAATCCAAAATTAAATCCCCATTGAAATTGATTGAAAGACTGTTCAGTCAACGGATTTATATAATAATTCATCGCAGGTTCTACAAAAACATTTGTCTTTTTATAAATTCTATATTGTACTGTCGTACTCAATGTTGATCCATAAACATAATCATTTGCGTTTGCATTTTCACCTATCGAAGTGCCGTTTAAAGCCATATTGTTCGAAATTAATTTACCCACAAAACCACCTGTATTCAGGCTGATATTCGTTTTGTTTTTATTAAAAACAGAATACGAAACTTCTAATGGAACTTCAAGATATCTTAAACTCTGATCCAGATTTCCTTTTTCAATATTATCACTTTTTAACGCCATTGTTGTGCTGGTAGGCACAAATATATATCTGGTATCTTTCGTAATTTCCTGTGCCGCTAATGTCGCATTTGGATTAAAATAATCGTTGGAAGATAAAAAAGCATTTGAAGTTTTCATGTAAGAAACATTAGCAATACTCTGACCTAATTCGTTAAATTTAATACCGGAACTAACAGCCCATTTTTTATTGATTTTGTATTTTGTTTTTACACCGTAACTATTACTTTGTTTAGAATCGTTTACGTTGCCTAGCGTTTTTTCATTTTTATAATTTTCAGAATTGGCAACTCCGGCAAAAACGGCTAAATCCCATTTTTCATTTTTAGCAACTCTTTTGTCTTTATCTTCTTTCTCTTTTTTAGTTTCAGGAGTTGGCGTAATAATTCCTTTTTCTAAATTCTGAAGTTCTGCTAATTGAACAGAATCCTGCTTGCTCAAAACAACAGTATTAAATTTTGAATTGCTTTTTTGATTATCAGCAATCGCTTTTTCGTTTGTTATAATTTCTTTCTTCGGTTCTTTTACAATTTCGGTTGATTTTTGATTGTTCCAAACTGAATTTTCAGCGTTTAATGCAATATTGTTTTTTGCTTTCAGTTTATCTTCAAAAATAGAAGAAGGAACCTGGTTTTTAGATACTGAATTAAATCCATTTTCTTTTTCTGAATGAAATGATTTCTGAGCTACAGCCTGATTTGTGTTTTTCTTTTCAGGATTTATTACTTGATTTTTAGAAGCTGAATTAAATGTGTTTTGATTATTCGGAACAAATGATTTTTCAGCGACAACCTGATTTGAATTTTTCTTTTCAGGATTTATCATTTGATTTTTTGAAGCTGAATTGAATGTATTTTGATTATTCGGAACAAAAGATTTCTCGGCTACAATCTGATTTGCATTTTTCTTTTCAGGATTTGTTACTTGATTTTTTGAAGCTGAATTGAATGTATTTTGATTATTCGGAACAAAAGATTTCTCAGCGACAACCTGATTTGCATTTTTCTTTTCAGGATTTAATGCTTGAGTTTTAGAAACTGAATTAAATGTGTTTTGATTATTCGGAACAAATGATTTTTCAGCGACAGCCTGATTTTTATTTCCTTTTTCGGAATCTGAAGTTTGAAATTTAGAAGGCGAATTAAATGAGTCTCCATTCGGAAGAAGAGATTTTCCGGCCACAGCCTGATTTGAATTTCTTTTTTCAGAATTTGATATTTCATTTTTAGAAGCAGTATTCAATCCGTTCTCATTATTTGGGGCAAATGATCTATCGGCTACAGCCTGATTTGGTTTGTTTATTTCTAAATTTGATTTTTCATTTAAAACGCCTTCCTGATTGCTTTTGTTTTTAGTATTTACAGGATTAACTGTCGTTTTTTGATTTTGATTAATTTGCGAAGGATTTAATGTGTTTTTGGTGTCTTTATCAGCTGAGTTTTCTACTGCAACAGCATTTTCTTCCTTATTTATTTTATTAATAGATTCGTTCTTATTGTCGATTTCTTCAACGCTTCTTGTTTTTGAATCATCAGATTGTGTTTTTTTCTCATCCAGAACAACACTATTATTTTCTCCAGAGCCATTATTTTCAGGTTTAATTCCAGATCCGGAATTAAAATGTAAAACAGAAGGGAGCATTAATCCTAATAATAAGCATGCCGCAGCAGACCACCAAAGAACAGCTCTTTTTTTCTTTTTAGGTTTGTCTAATTTCTCCTCAATTTTATCCCATAATTCGGGAGGCGGAACACTTGAAAAGTTTTCCATTGATGAAAAAATATCTTCTATATTTTGCTTCTTCATGCTGTCTTAAAATTTTTTATGCTCAAAATCCTTTTTTGCAAAATGCGCTTAGCTCTGTTTAAATTTGATTTGGATGTTCCTTCTGAAATTTTTAATAATTCGGCGATTTCTTTGTGTTTCATCTTTTCAAAAACATATAAGTTAAAAACCGTCCTGTATTGATCTGGTAAATCCCGAATGTACTCTAGTAATTTTTCCTGTTCTATTGGAGCAATATCTAATTCGGGTTCTTCAACAAAATCGGTATCAGGATCAAAAACATCCAGAAAAAAGCTTTCTTTCTTTTTTTTATTCAAAGCCTCAATAAGCTTATTTATAAAAATCCGTTTAAGCCAGCCTTCAAAACTTCCTTCAAATTTGTATTGATTTATCTTTTGAAAAACAATAACAAATGCTTCCTGAAAAACATCTTTTGCATCGTCTTCGTTTTTCATATATTTCAAACAGATACCATACAAAACGGGAGAGAACAACTGATATATTTTCAGTTGTCCCTCTCTGTCATTTTGCATACATTGCTTGATATATTTATCTAAATCGTCTTTCAAAAAATGGTTAAATTTGTTTTGGCAAAATTAGCTTTTTTTAACGCATCAAACTATCGTTTAAAAATAGTACGAGCTGCGTCTGTATTATTGCTTAAAATGGTTAGGTTTTGATTATCAAGCTTTTCTATGATATAGGTTTTACCTTCAAACGTAATAAGGTCATGTTCTAAGTTATCAGAAACACCAATTCCCTTTGCAATTTCGTAAGCACTATTTCTAATTTCTATATCATTTTTATAAGTGATAATTCTTCCATCAGATGTAAAAACTACTTTTTTATTGAAACCGCTGGTTTTTGGTGTAGCCGTATAAGGATTATTAACTCCTCCAATCGATTTTTCCCAAGTCCATGTATTTACTATTGAAACAGCATTTACTGAATCTTTAGAATAGAAACTGGAGAAAAGACAAAATGCAACAAAAAACAATAAAAGTTTTCTCATAATTTGACTAGTTTAAACTTATGATTTTATCCTGAATTGCTTTTTTGAAAGCTTTTATCGCATCAGTTTGATCAGCAGTATCGTTTTTGTCAATATAAATTTTAGTAATACTTCCTGCCTGACGAAGTTGGAAATAAATTCCACCCTGATTACCATCATCTGGCGTACCATACGTTTTAGTTTGTCCTTTCAAAGCTAAAATTTCAGCAGGAACACTTTTTAAAAATAAAGTATATTCACCTCTTTTTGTTGTATTTGTATACTTATATTGTTCAAAAGTATAGCTTCCGTAACCAACATTTAAAAATTTAAGGATATTAAAATCATTTAACTGATAGAATTTTTGACAATCTCCACCGGTACATAAATTGGTAAAACTTCCAATTACAATGTTGTCTGAAGTTTCAACAGTTCTGTTAAAAATAATTGGTTTTGACGTTTTAGGAATCAAAATAAAATCTGAAGGATAAGTAGGGGTTTGTGAGATTGATTCTCCGGATTGAGGTCCTTTTTCATAAAAGTTAATTACGATTTCGCAATTGTTCTCAACCATAGAAGTCATTTTTATTTCGTATCCGCTAGTAGCTTTAACTCCTGCAAAAATTCCAATCAAATAGTTTTTTGTAAAATCTATATTAGGATCACTTGCAACAGGGCAGCTATTAGGGTGTTTTGTAAAATTGTCATCCATTTTTTGCTGTGTATTCACTAAAATGGCCTGCGGGTTATTAGGTAAAACTTTTACACTATAATTGCATAAAAGAGGAAATCCGGTAAAAGGTACATCTACATCAGCTCCGCAGTCAACATTAAGGTCATTGTCGTTAACTGAACAAGCGCTAATTCCAAAAGCTATAAATAAGCCAAGCATTAATTTTTTCATGATATTTTTCTAATAGGTTATATTCTGTAGATGTCCTTATATTGAAATGGTTGCGTAAACTGAGTTTTTTTGAGACTGATTTTTTTAAAAATAAGTTCAAAATGTTTGTTTAATTTTGAATTGATATTAATTAGTGAAATTTTAAATTTTAAAATTCGGCACTACACATTATTGCGTAATTTTACTTAAAATACAACTCCGTATGATTGATTTTCTTCCGTTTATAGCAGGTTTTATAATCGCATTGTTTTTAGGTATTTACTTAGGAAAAATGCTGTTTTCGGCTAAGTTTCAATCAGAAAAAGTAAGTCTTGAAGAAAGATTGAATGCGAATACCAATCAATTGCAATTGCAAAAAGATCAGTTTGATAATGACAGAAAAAGTTTCGAAAAAGTATTGCAGGCAAATAATTTTGAAAAAGAAAACATTCGAACCGAAAAAGATAGTCTTGCTATTCAGCTTTCTAAAAAAGAAGTAGATTTTGAAAATTTATGGGAACGCCATAAAGAGCAAAAAAATGAAATAACAGAACTACAGGAAAAATTCACCAAAGAGTTTGAAAATCTGGCCAACAAAATTCTCGAAGAGAAATCAGCTAAATTCACAGAACAAAATAGCGAAAACATGAAAAATATCTTGTTGCCTTTGCAGGATAAAATTCATGGATTTGAACAAAAAGTAGAACAAACACACAAAGAAAGTATCGATTATCATGCAGCTTTACGTCAGCAAATAGTTGGTTTAAGCGAAATGAATGCTCAAATGAGCAAAGAAACCCTAAACTTAACCAAAGCATTAAAAGGCGACAGTAAAATGCAGGGAAGTTGGGGAGAACTGGTTTTAGAGCGTGTTTTAGAAAAATCAGGTTTAGAAAAAGGACGTGAATATGAAGTACAGCAAAGTTTTACTAACAATGAAGGAAACCGGGTTTTTCCTGATGTTGTAATTAATTTGCCAGACGGAAAGAAAATGATTGTCGACTCTAAAGTTTCTTTGGTAGCCTATGAAAAATGGATTAATGAAGAATCAGAAATACTAAAAACAGAATTTCTGAGAGAACATATTATTTCGATAAAAAGACACGTAGAACAACTCGGAAATAAAAATTACCACGATTTATACCAAATCGAAAGTCCTGATTTTGTTTTGCTTTTTATCCCGATAGAACCCGCTTTTGCCATTGCTTTAAACGAAGATTCGACTTTATACAGTAAAGCTTTTGACCGAAATATTGTCATTGTAACGCCAACCACTTTATTGGCAACCCTGCGAACAATTGATAGTATGTGGAGCAATCAGAAACAACAGGAAAATGCTTTTGAAATTGCCAGACAAGCCGGAGCATTATATGACAAATTTGAAGGTTTTGTAGTCGATTTGGTAAAAATTGGAAATAAAATTAAAGACACAAAAAGCGAATACGATAATGCAATGAACAAATTGGTCGACGGAAAAGGAAATTTAGTTTCAAGCGTCGAAAAATTAAAGAAAATGGGAGCAAAGGCAAAAAAGGCACTTCCGGAAAATATTATTGCGAGAGCTTCAAATACAGATGAAAATGAATTACTAAATTAAATTTCATCTTCATTCATAAATCAATTACAAGAAAATAAAAACATGGCTGCAGATTTTAAACCCGTTTCTTCATCAAAAATTAGTATTTCAGAATTAATGTTGCCGTCGCACACCAATTTTAGCGGTAAAATTCACGGAGGTTATATTTTACAATTACTGGATCAGATTGCATTTGCTTCTGCATCAAAATTTTGTGGTAATTATTGTGTAACTGCTTCGGTTGATACCGTAAACTTTTTAAAACCGATTGAAGTTGGAGAACTTGTTACGATGAAAGCTTCCGTAAATTATGTGGGCAGAAGTTCGATGATTGTTGGAATTCGTGTAGAAGCAGAGAACATTCAAACAGGAGCGATAAAACATTGTAATTCCTCTTATTTTACAATGGTTGCAAAAGATAAAGAAGGAAAAAGCGTTGCCGTTCCGGGACTTATTTTGTCTAATTTAGATGAAGTAAGACGTTTTAGAAAATGCATTAAACAAATTGAATCAAAAAAAGAAGTTGAAGAACACGCCAGAATTACGAATGTAAATTCGATTGAAGATTTAGCAAGTTTAGATAAATATAATGTGCTTTTAGAAATTAGCTAAACAAATATTTAACACATAGAAACATAGATTAAAATTTAAATAATAAGGAGGTTTGAAGAAAATCAAGATTTCCCACACATAGCTATGTTTGTTTTAAACAAGTGAAACGCCTTTGTGTTCAAAGAAAAACTATGTCTTTATGTGTTAGAATTTATTACAACAAACAAATCAATTAAAAACAGAAACAAAATGGTAAAGTTTGGTTATACAATTTTATATGTAGAAGATGTAGAAAAATCAATTGTGTTTTATGAAAATGCTTTTGGTTTCTCAAGAAAATTTATTGCTCCGGGAAATGATTATGGCGAATTAATTACCGGCGAAACAACACTTTCATTTGCGTCTAAAAAACTGGCGGCTGAGAATTTAAAAGATGGATTTATCGAAAGCAAATTAGAACATAAACCTTTTGCTATTGAAATAGGTTTTATAACAGATCAAGTTGACGAATTGGTACAGAAAGCAATAGCGTTTGGAGCAATTTTAGTAAAAGAACCAACTCAAAAACCTTGGGGACAAACCGTAGCGTATGTGAGGGATTTAGATGGTTTTTTAATTGAGATTTGTACAGAAGTGCAAGGTTAGTTTATGAAAAATAACATTTTTAGGGAGCCATATTTTTTCTTCTTTATATTTATTCTAATATTCTTAATTATTGGATTTATAAATCCTAAAGAAACTTTAGATATCAATATTCATGATACATACTTCGTTATTACATATCCGGATTTCGGAATAGTTGTATCTATAATATATGGTTTTATAGGATTGCTATATTTTACTCTGATAAAATCAAATTTTAAGTTAGTAAAATGGATGACCACAATTCATACATTAATAACTATTGGAGGCTTTTGTCTAATGTTACTATTTTTTCAATTGATTCGTAATGGCATAAAACAAGGAGATTACGGATCTTTTATGGATGATATGTATTTTAATGAGAAAATGAACGGGGGAATATTTATTTCTTTTTTAAGTATAGTTGGGGTTCAGAGTTTATTTTTTATAAATATCATTCAGTCTTTAATAAAAAAGATAAAATCATTTTCGGATTAAAAAACATTCACAAATATTTAGCATAAAATCAGCAACTAATAGCCATAAAATATCGTAACTTTAAGAGAAGAGATTAGGTTACTATATTTTCAAGGAGTATTGCCATTCGATTTTTCAAACCTGATTATTATCTTCTTAAAAAATCGACTGACATAATTGTTTAATTGCTGACGATTATGAAAACAACTACACTATTATTTTTACTTTTTACCGCATTTTCAATACTTGCCCAGGATAAATTTAAAACCAATTCGGCAGTTATAAATTTTGAAGCTTCTGTTCCTTTTTTTGAAGAAGTAAAAGCGGTCAACAGATCGGTTACCATTTTATTGGAACCCAAAACAAGCATTTTCATTTGTACCGTTATTATCAGAGATTTTCATTTTAAGTTAGACCTGATGGAGGAACATTTTAATGATAATTATCTCGAAAGCGATCGTTATCCTAAAGCAGTCTTTAAAGGTAAAATCGCAAAATTTGATATGAAGGATATCGATGAAATTGAAAAAGAATATAGCATTAAAGGAAAATTAGCTATTCACGGAAAAACGAAAGAAGTAACAGTTAAGGCTTTTATTAAAAAGGTAAAAGACGGAATACAGATTATTTCTGATTTCCCAATTGCTGTTTCTGATTTCAATATTAAAATCCCTCAAAAAATTGGTTCTAAGATCGCAATGACGGCAAATACAGATTTAACCGGAGTAATACGCAGCGATGAGGAAATACTTTTAACTTTTAAATAGCGTTTAAGATAAACTATTAGAAAGTGCAACTTCGATGTCGATAAACAGAAACTCATAACCTGCTTTTTGTATTTTTTCAGAAGAAACCCTTTTTCCTTCTAAAATTGCAATACTCATTTCTCCCAAGATGAGTTTAATTACAAAGGCAGGTATTTTTGGCACCCAGATTTTATATCCATATAAATGAGCCAGAATTCTGGATAATTTTGCATTTGTAGTATTATCTGTGACTGCAGCATTGTACGCTCCATTCATTTCGAGATCAGTTAAGGCTTTAGCATAAATATGGCATAAATCTTCGATATGAATCCAGGGAATATATTGTTTTCCTGAACCTATAACGGCACCAAAACCAGCTTTAAAACCAGGCGTAATTTTTTTTAGAAATCCTTCATCTTTTCCAAGAACAATTCCGGTTCTGATTTTTACAGTTCTAATTCCCAACGAATTGATTGTATCTACAGTGCTTTCCCATTTTTGGCAAGTCATTCCTAAAAAATCGTTTGCCGGAGCCGTGTTTTCAGAACAAATTTCCTGACTCGTTGTTGCACCGTAAATTCCAACAGCAGAAGACGAAACAAAAGCATCTAAAATTTTGTTGTTATTTTTTAAAACAGAATATATAAGTTCGATAGGTTTTGTACGACTTTCCAGAATTGCCTTTTTACGCTTTTCAGTCCATCGACTTTCGACAATTCCTTCGCCGGCCAAATGAATAATATAATCTGCTTTTAAGACAGCTTCTTCTTCAATAAAGTCACTTTTTATATCCCATTTATAATACGTAATTAAAGGAGTGTTTTTTCGGTCAGAACGACTCAAAACAGAAACTGAAAAACCACCGGCAATTAAAACTTCAGTTAG
This sequence comes from Flavobacterium sp. LC2016-13, assembly GCF_009707955.1. Lineage (GTDB taxonomy): Bacteria > Bacteroidota > Bacteroidia > Flavobacteriales > Flavobacteriaceae > Flavobacterium. Next base: position 144,917 of record NZ_WMDQ01000010.1, read on the forward strand.
GTGTTTACCAACAAATCCTGAACCTCCGGTAAGTAAAACATTTTTAGCCATGATAGTTTATAATATATTTAACAGTGTGTCTTGTTTAGGTATAAGTAAAGATACTTAAACATTGCTTACCTTTAAGGCGAATTCTAAATTTATAAAAAATGGCTACCAAAAATAAGATAATCAGCAGAGAAGAGATAGTTTCACTATATATGAATGAAGTTCTGGAAAAGGGACAAAAACCAAAATCTGTGTATCATTTTGCGAAAGAAAATGATTTTACAGAAGCTGAATTTTACTCTTTTTTTGGAACGCTTGAAGGCTTAGAAAAAGAAATATTCAAAATCTTTTTTAGTAACACGGTTGACTTATTGCACAAAAATACGGAATATCTTGAATATGACATGAAAAACAAGATGTTAAGCTTTTATTTTACTTTTTTTGAAGTTTTAACAGCCAATAGAAGTTATGTTTTGCAATCGCTTAAACTAGACAGAAACCCGCTTCGAAACCTGGTGCAGCTGACTTCGCTTCGTGAAAGTTTTAAAGAATACGTTTCTGAAATTCTGACCGATGATTATAGACTTGAGCAGGAAAAACTTCAGAACTTTCAGGAAAAAGCACTTAAAGAATCAGCATGGTTGCAATTAATGCTAACGATAAAATTCTGGATGAGTGATGAATCTGCAGCTTTTGAAAAAACAGACATTTTTATTGAAAAATCAGTTAACGCATCATTTGAATTAATGAATGTTGCACCAATGAACCATCTTATAGATTTAGGAAAATTTCTTTTTAAAGAAAAAATATACAGCAAATAATGAAAACAATAGATTATATACCAACCTCAAAAATAGAAAGAGCCAGCAAATTGGTGCAAACAGGTGCAAAAGTAGGTGTAAACTACATTAAGCATTATGCCGAAAAAATGGTGAATTCAGAATTGACACGCGACAAATTAAACGAGAATAACGCCGAGGATATTTACGACGGATTAAAAAGCTTAAAGGGAAGTGCTTTAAAAGTAGCCCAGATGTTAAGCATGGACAAGAATTTTTTGCCTCAGGCGTATGTCGAGAAATTCTCTTTGTCTCAATTTTCTGTTCCGCCACTTTCAGCGCCATTGGTTTTAAAAACATTTAAAAGCAATTTAGGCAAAACACCTTATGAAATTTTTGATGAATTTAATGCGAATTCTGTCAATGCCGCAAGTATTGGCCAGGTGCATTTAGCGAAAAAAGGTGATAAAAAATTAGCCGTTAAAATTCAATATCCGGGAGTTGCCAATAGCATTTCTTCAGATTTGGCTTTGGTAAAACCTATTGCGATTAGAATGTTTAATTTGCAAGGAAAAGATTCCGATAAATATTTTAAAGAAGTTGAAGACAAGTTGATCGAGGAAACTAATTATTTGTTAGAACTTAAACAAAGTCAGGAAGTTGTGGCTGCCTGTAGTAAAATCGAAAACATACTTTTTCCACATTATTATCCTGAGTTTTCGTCAGAGAAAATTATTACAATGGATTGGATGACGGGAATTCATCTTTCTGAATTTACCGCAAAAAACACCGATAAAGAAGTTGGAGATAAAATAGGGCAGGCGCTTTGGGATTTTTATATGTATCAAATTCATGTACTTCGCAAAGTTCACGCTGATCCGCATCCGGGGAACTTTTTAGTTGACGATGAAAATAGATTAATTGCGTTGGATTTTGGATGTATGAAACAAATTCCGGAGGAGTTTTATGTGCCGTATTTTGAGTTAATCAATAAAAATGTAATTACAGACACAGCACGTTTCAATCAGAAATTATTCGAATTAGAAATCCTTCGTCCAGATGATTCACCTGCAGAAATTGAATATTTTACAGAGATGTTTCATGATTTATTATCGCTTTTTACAAAACCATTTCAGGGTGAAACTTTTGATTTTGCCGATGAAACTTTTTTTGAAAGTATCGCTAAATTAGGCGAACGTTTTTCTAATGATACAAATCTTAAAAAAATGAACGGAAATCGCGGTTCTAAACACTTTATTTATATGAACAGAACTTTCTTTGGTTTGTATAATTTAATGTTTGATTTGAAAGCGAAAATTGTAGTTGAGAATTTTAAGAAGTATTAAAAAATGTTTGTTTTGTTTCAGGTTTCAAGTTTGAAGTTCGTTGGAACGTGAATTCTGGAATTTAACCATAAAAAAAAATCCAATTCGCATTTTCGAATTGGATTTTTTTATGCTGAAACCTGAAACCTGAAAAACTATTTCAAAATCCCCGCCTTATAAGTTGCAATCGCTCGATCTCTTGCAAAAGCATGATCAATCATAGGTTTGTTATAACCCAAATCAAATTCAGGAATCCATTTACGAATGTAGATTCCTTTATCATCAAATTTCTTTTGTTGAATTTCAGGATTAAAAACCCTGAAATATGGTGCTGCATCGCAACCCGTTCCTGCTGCCCATTGCCAGTTTCCTACGTTTGAAGCTAATTCAAAATCTAATAATTTCTCTGCAAAATAGGCCTCTCCCCATTGCCAGTTTATCAACAAATGTTTGCATAAAAAACTTGCCACTACCATGCGGACACGATTGTGCATATAGCCTGTTTCATTCAATTGGCGCATTCCGGCATCAACCATTGGATAACCTGTGGTTCCGGAACACCAACGTTTAAAATCGTCTTCATTATTTCGCCATTGAATTCCGTCGTAAGCCGATTTAAAATTATGATTAACAACATTCGGAAAACTAAAAAGGATCTGAATGAAAAATTCTCTCCAAATTAATTCACTCAAAAAGGTTTGATTTTTTTTATTCGCCCAGTTTACTAATTTTCGAATACTAACAGTTCCAAAACGTAAATGCGGAGAAAGATAAGATGTACTGTCTAGCGCTGGAAAATCGCGTGTTTCTTTATAATTGGCTATTTGAGTTAAATTGTGAGGCAAGACTTTTATCGAACTTCTTTCAAAACCAATTTCTGATAATTCAGGAAACGAATAGTTGCTTTTCGCAAAATTGCCTAATAATGGTTTGGTATCATATTCATGAGTTTGTCCTGAAAGATGATATTTATCTAACCACTTATTTTTATAAGGCGTATAAATGGTGTACGGAAGTCCGTCAGCTTTTGTAATTTCTTTTTCTTCAAAAATAACATGATCTTTAAATGAAAAAGCCTCAACATTATTTTCTTTTAATAAAGTACTAATTGCTAAATCACGTTTGATGGCGTAAGGTTCATAATCTTTATTGAAGAAGATTTGTTGAATGTCAAATTCTTCCAGAAGTGATTTCCAAACTTCAAATGTTTTTCCTTTTTTAATTAAGATAGAAGATTCAAAAGTTTTGAGTTCTGTGTTTATTTTCTCGAGTGAATCATAAATAAAACTTACACGTGCGTCATTCTTAGGAAGATTCTCCAGAATATCTTCATCAAAAATGAATAAAGGAATTACAGGAAAATCAGATTGTAAAGCATTAAACAATCCAATATTATCGTCTAAACGCAAATCGCGTCGAAACCAGAAAAGGGTAACTTTTTGTTTTGTCATTGTTTGGAATTCTTTTTTTTGCCACAGATTTTACAAATTAACATTGATTTTTTCACGCAGATTCTGCAGATTTAAGCAGATTTATTTTTTGATTTTAATCAAAAGAAATCTGCGCATGTCTGCTTAAATCTGCAGAATCTGCGTGAAAAAATCAATGTTAATCTGTAAAATCTGTAGCAAAAAATTATTTTGAATTAAATAATTCTTCGATTTTATTACGACGATAATCAAAAATATCTTTGAGTTTGTTTGCTACAATCAATTTATTCATGATTCTGCCTAAATAGCCAAAAGGCAAAGCATAATGCACAACATCGGTCATTTTTGTGCCCGTTTCAGTTGGTTCAAAAAAGTGTTTGTGATGCCATAAAGAATAAGGACCAAAACGTTGTTCGTCTACAAAATATTGATTTTCTTTTGAAACTGTAATAATCGTCATCCAATTGATTTTAATACCTAAAAGTGGCTTCAAAGTATAAATAATAATTTGTCCGGAATACATGCGTTTGCCATCAAAATCCTGAATTTCGAAACTCATATTATCAAGCGTAATGGTTTGAAGGTTTTTTGGACTCGAAAAAAAGTCCCAACATTCTTCGATATTGGCATTTATATGTTGTACGGTTTCTATTTTATATACTTTCATAAATCAATTTACATTTTATAATATTTAAAAGGAACGAACAACATTCCAAAACATTCTCCATGTTCTTTTCCTAAATGTTTATGGTGCATTTTGTGCGCCTTTCGTAAACCGATGAGGTATTTGTTTTTAGTATTTTTAAACCACTTAAAACGCTGATGAATCAAAACATCGTGAATTAAAAAATAACACATTCCGTATAACGTAACGCCGCAAGCGATGAAAAACCAATAATTGAATCCGCCCTGAACTCCAAAATAAAACATCGTAATACTTGGAGTGGCAAAAATGACAAAGAAAATATCATTGCGTTCAAAAGTATGTTCATATTTAGGCTGATGGTGATCAGCATGAAAATACCACATCAATCCGTGCATAATGTACTTGTGTGTAAGCCAGGTTACACATTCCATAAACAGAAAAACGCCTAAAAAGATTAGAAAAGGAATCATTTTGTATTTTTTGTATTGTTATTATTTAAAATTTATTCTCACTTGTATCATTTTGATCCCAAGGCTTCGGAATGACACAACTGTGCGGATAAATGCACTTCACTAAGCTAAACTAGCTTCAACTTGTAAGTTACAAAAGATTGCGCTAAAAGCCCGGCTTTAGTATAATTTGAAACTCTGATTCGTGAATTTCCAATTTCATGATACGGTGTATTTTTTAATTTTTTGAGCAATTTTCTATAATAAATAAAAGCAGTATAAACGCCAAATTTTGCTTCAATAGGAAGTTTTACAATTCCTTGGTATGCAATTCTAAAATCTTCTTCGATTTCGTTTATAATAGTTGTTTTTGCTTTTTCATCAAAAGATTTTAAATCGACGCCCGGAAAATAATTTCGGTTTAAAACTAAATTATCATCTTTTAAATCTCTCAGGAAATTTACTTTCTGAAAAGCAGATCCCAATCGCATTGCTTCTGTTTTAAGCTGTTCGTATTTTTGGTTATTTCCTTTTACAAAAATCTTTAAACACATTAAACCAACAACATCAGCAGAACCATAAATATAATCTTCGTATTCTGTTTGTGTGTTGTAAGTCGATTTTACAAGGTCTAGTTTCATGCTTTTTAAAAATGCCTGAACCAAATCATCTGTAATATTATATTCTTTTACGGTATGCTGAAATGAATTTAAAATTGGATTTAAACTTATACCGGATTCCATTGCTTTATAATGTTCTTTTTCGAAATCGTTGATTAGATTTTCTTTATCATAATCATGAAACGAATCGACAATTTCATCGGCAAAACGAACAAAACCATATATGCTGTAAATAGCGTCTCTAATGCTTGGCGACAACATGTTAACCGCAAGCGAAAACGAAGTACTGTAGTTTTTGGTGACCAACTTGCTACATTTATAAGAAACGGTGTCAAATAGTGTTTTCATCTTTTTACGATCTATTAGATTTTTGAATTAACTCAGCAACTAATTTTCCTGAAATTAAGGCAGGTGGAACTCCTGGTCCAGGAACAGTTAATTGTCCTGTAAAATATAGATTTTTGACTTTTTTGCTTTTTAGTTTTGGCCGTAAAAAAGCAGTTTGCAATAGCGTATTGGCCATTCCGTAAGCATTTCCTTTGTATGCATTATAATCTGTTACAAAGTCGTTTTTGCAAAAAGACTTCTTAAATATAATGCTATTTTTTATTTCTTGTTGTGTAAGTGTTTCAAAACGAGTGATTATCTTTTTAAAATATATTTCCCGAAGTTCTTCGGTATCTTTAATTCCCGGTGCCAACGGAATCAGGAAAAACCCGCTTTCCATTCCGTTTGGAGCCGCAGTTTCATCTGTTTTGGATGGAAAATTGGCGTAAAACAAAGGCGCCTCCGGCCATTTCGGATTATCATAAATATCGGCTGCGTGCTGATTAAAATCGACATCAAAAAATAAAGCATGATGTGTTACATTCTCTATCTTTTTATTGAAGCCAACAAAAAACAATAGAGAAGAAGGTGCAAAAACTCGGCTTTCCCAATATTTTTGAGAATAAGCGCGATGTTCTTCATCTAGTAAAGTTTCGGTATGATGGTAATCTGCGCCGCTTAAAACAATATCGGCTTTTATAGGTTTTCCGTTAATTATTATTCCGGTTGCTATTTTATTTTCGACTATTATTTTCTCGATCGAAGCATTGGTTTCAATTTGAACTCCGAGTTCAAGAGCTAATTTTTCGATTCCGCGAACAACATCAAACATTCCTGTTTTTGGATGCCAGGTTCCTAAACCAAAATCGGCATAATTCATGAAATTATAAAAAGATGGTGTTTTTGAGGGTTTTGCTCCTAAAAATAAAACAGGAAATTCCAGAATCTGAATCAGTCTTTCGTTTTTAAACTTCTTTCGGATATCATTGCTTACAGTACCTAAAAACTGATTTAATTTTAAAGCGGTTTCGGGTGTGATTAATTCGAGTGGAGAAACTCCTGGTCGATAAACCAAATCTTTAATCGCAATATCATAATTGCTTTTGGCTTGATTGATAAAAGCTTGAAGTTTTTTAGCACTTCCTGTTTCAATTTTTTCAAAAGTGATTTTTATTTCTTCAAGATTGTCATAGATATTGATAAAATCATCAATGTCAAAATAAACACTGTAAGCAGGGTTTAGCTTTATGAGTTCATAATAATCAGCTGTTTTTTTATTGAAATCATTAAAGAAACATTCGAAAACATCGGGCATCCAATACCAGCTTGGTCCCATATCAAAGGTAAAACCATCTTTTTTAAATTGTCTGGCTCTTCCTCCAATAGAATCATTTTTTTCATATATCGTTACCTTGTTTCCTTGTTGAGCCAAGTAACATGAAGCGGCTAATGCAGAAAAGCCAGATCCTATTATTGCGATAGTTTTTTTCATTTGTTTAACAAATGTACAAAAACTTTAAACAAAATATTTATATAGTTTCAATTGTTTCATCCATAGAATCGAATATTCTTATTCGATCCGGTAGGTTTTTTGCATCTATATGTTGTGCCATTTTACCCATTAGCCAGATTTCGTTGTTTTTTTGAAGCAATTTTTGCCCCATTGTTTTGACGTACTGATTGATAACGTGGCGATCAGGCTGAATCGTCATGAACGAAATAAACGTAATATTTTCGAAATGTTTGGTAAGATCCTGCAAGTTTTCGATTGGCATGCTTTCACCTAAGTAAATGGTTTTGTATCCTTTAGATAAAATCTCATATTGAAGGTAAAGTAGTCCTATTTGGTGAATTTCATTTAATGGTAATGAAAGAACAAAAATTTTGTCAGTTTTGGTTGGTTTTAATATCTGAAGGCTTTCGGTGTAAATTAAAATCTTTTGTTTAATCAAATGACTCATAAAGTGTTCATTTGCAGGAGTAATGGTTTCAGATTGCCACAATAATCCTAATTCTTTCAGTAAAGGAAGAAAATGATCCTTAAAAACTTCTTTAAATGTTTTTTCAGAAATAAGCCAGTCAAAAGTATTGAAGAAAATTTCCTGATCAAAATTCATCATTGCCATTTTAAAAGATGTAATGGCGTAGTTTTGAGCATTTTTCTTCGAGATAATCTCACGAACTAATTGTGGAATTTTGTCTTCCGGAAAGGTTGATATTTTAGATATTTTATAACCATACTCGTGGAGTAAAGTTATATTTAGAAGTTTTTGTAAGCTATGTAAGTTATAAAGACGAATATTAGTATCCGTTCGCATTGGTTCAAGAATGTTATATCTTTTTTCCCAAATTCGAATTGTATGTGCTTTTATTCCTGACAGGTTTTCGAGATCCTTAATGCTGAAAACAGTTTTAATGTTGTTAATCATTTTTGGTTATTTGGATAAACAAAAATAAAACAAAATCTGAGATTCCCTTTTAAAACTTGATTAAAATGATAGATTATGAGAAGTTTGTAGTACGAAACTGATTTAATTTGTCTAAATACAAAATCGTTTTAGTACCACCTTTACTTCTGTTATACATTGTTTCGAATTTTGCACCAAAAATTACTTCACTAAATGTATAAGATGTTCTCGCTGCAACGGTATTACTAAACATATCATCGAATGTGGTAATAAAAACTAAAATTTCGCCATGCGTATTTTTAAAATCATCTTCTGTAAAGTTATACAAAGGGCTATTTTCTGTTATTGGGTGCACTAATGTCCAGCTTAACGAAAGTGCATTTATGGTGTCTAATTCAAGCTCTAAAGTGTAAAATTTGTTTGTTCTTACGCCATTTTCTTCAACGCTCATTCCCAAGGTTGCTTTTGCTTTTGCATCGGTAAGATTGGTGTTTTTAAAAGGAACAAGTCTTACCATTAATCCTTTTCCATCTTTATAAGGACTAATTAATGCGTTATGTGAGAATTTTAAAAAAGCGGTTGGTTTGCTGAATCTTCCAAAAAATAATCCTGTTGCAATGGCAAAACTCAATAAACCAATTAAAGCCTCGGCAGCAGATAATGCACTGGTTAAAAATCCGGTTGGACTAATATGTCCGTAACCTACAGTAGTAAAAGTTTGCGCACTAAAAAAATAAGCTTGTCCAAATTGAGTCAATATACTTTGAGATTGCTCGATTCCGTCTAGATGCTCAATTCCGATTGCGTAATACAGAATGGCAAAGATGAAATTGATTATAATATAAAATGAAAATAAAATCAGCATGAATTTCCAATTTGGCATTTCAATCATGGTATGGTACCAACTAATTCGGCGTAACAAATTCATTCCTCTTTTTTCAATATTAGGAGTTCCGTTTTTGTTTACAAACCTTCCTCCGTAACTATTTGCATTTGTTCCGAAGCCTGAGTTTTCGTCTGTTTTTGCTTTATTATTTAAATTTTTAAGGAGTACCATTATTATATGTTTATAGAGCAAATGTAGTAATATCTTTAATATAGAATTGAGTTCGCTATTAATGAAAAAAGCAATCTATAAAATGTAGATTTTACAGATTGCTTTGAGTTTAGTTTTTGAGTTTGCTTTTTATTTACAAAAAGTAGCTCTGTTTTTTATGGCGCTTTGACTTCCTAATTCTATAGCTTTAGAAAAGTCTTTGCAGGATTTCTTTTTTTCTCCCATTTTATTGTAGCAAAGACCTCTTAAATTCAGTGCTACATAATCTTTAGGGTTCATCATGAGGCAATAAGAGCAATCTTCGATAGTTGCATCGTAATTCATCAATTTGTAGTTTACGTTTGCTCTTCCTGTAAATGCATCAGAATTCATGGTGTCTAACTCGATTGCTTTGGTGAAATCAGCAAGAGCTCCTTGTAAATCGTTGAGTTTGTATTTTGCAACGCCTCTGTTTTGGTAAGCTTCTACAAAATGAGAATTCATTTTAATGGCTTTTGTATAGTCGGCAATGGCGCCTTTTGTGTTTCCGGCTTCGGCTTTTTTCATCGCTTTATCAAAATAAGCGGTTGCAGATTGTGCCCATGTTGAGCATGTTATCATAATAAATGATAAGAGTAGTAGGTGTTTCATAAACTAATTTGGGATTAGGTTAATTGTTTTTCTGCAACGAATTTAATAAAGTTTTGTTTGTGAAGGAAGTTCTTTGATTAAAAAAAGTAATTAACTCAAATTTTGTCGTAGCTGGATATGATTTAGCAGTAAATATTGGAAATAGAATATGTCAATATAAAGATTTTTGAATCAGGATAGGATCTAAATGATGAATTTAGTTTAAAATTAAAAAAGCGAAAATCTTATAAATAAAGATTTCCGCTTTTTTGTGAACTCGTTGGTACAAAATTCGAACCTTTTACTTGAAGATTTTCAAGTTTTAAGCGAGTTAACAGAGGTTTATTAATAAAAGTATTTGATTACCCGAGTTTATTAAAAAGTTGGAAGTATCCTAAATTGGGCTGATTTAAAGCACATCCAATTGTATGAAATACAAAGTCCTTCAAGTTTAAGGATATCCAGTAAATACACAAGAATATCATTTTTCCAGCAATATTGAAATCTTAGGCTTAATAACATTGTATTTATATATGTAATAATTTGAAAGGTTTCAATATTAAAAAATCACTGTGTTGAAAAACAGAATATCAAAATAATAAACTAAAATTTAAAATTATGAAACAGTTGCCTAATTTAGACGTATTCGTAAAAAATCTCATAGACAAAGGCTTTAATGGTTACTTTCAAATACAAGTAGCCTATACGGGAAAGTTGAAAGAAAACATTACCGAATATATGGAAGCCTGTAACAATGGTAAAGAAAGATCTGATAGAGATGGAAACTTTTTACTATCGACTTATCTGAAATGGTCAGGAGATGATAATCCTAGTATTGTATGCGATTTTTGGGTAAGACAAGAAAATGACGGTTTTGATATACAAAAAATGGAAATTACAAGTAAAGACCGATATGGACAACTTTTGAAAAAAATGGAAATAAAAAACCCTTCTATAAGCTCAATTCCGACATTAAAGGAAGCCATTGCTCAGGTTTCAGTATTTCCTCAACAAAAACTTTCTTCTCAAAAAAGAGGATTTAGAATGTGACAACAGTAAAATAATTAAACCAATAAAAAAAGCCAGTAGATTTATTTGTCTTAATTTGGATAAAGAGGGATTCAAACAAAATCGTCACATCCCGCTTTTATAATGCATTTCTAAAATTTTCTAACTGCTGCGCCACGATTCTGCCATCAGGATTTTCGTTATTTATATAAATATTGAAAGTTTCAGACTGGCTTAAATCCGTTTAAATTGGCGTGATAATTCTTAATTAATTTAGACTCAAAGATAATATTTTTTATGACAAGCAATGACAAATATTTTTGGATCTTTTAAGTGATGTGACTTAGAATTCAAGGATAATCAATATTGACTTTTGTGGAAAAAAGGTATCCAATCCAGTTTTAAATAAAATAAGCCATACCAAATTTAGATCTTAGGGATTTTATTTAGTTATTGGGATAAAGATGTTAAATGTAACTCCCTTGTTTAAATTACCATCAGCGGTTATAATTCCATTATGATTATCTACAATTTTCTTTACAATGGCCAGACCAATTCCTGTTCCGGAATATTCCTCAACATGATGAAGTCTTTTAAATATGACAAAGACAATCTCGTTGTATTGCGCGTCAAAGCCGATTCCATTATCTTTAAATGTGAGATTCCAATAATCACATACTTGTGGATTATTGGTGAGATTAAGCATCTTGAATTTATTATATTTAATAATGGTCGATTGTATAGTGATGAGAAGTTCAGTTTCTGGAATTGTGAACTTTAATGAATTAGATATCAGGTTATAGATAAGCTGACGAAATTGGAATGGTCTTATAAATACAGGCACTAATCCGTTTATCTTAAAGACAGCTTTTTTTTGATATATGTCATCTAAAAGCTCTGATTTAACATCTTCGATTGCAGCACTCAGATCACTTAATTCATATGGATGTTCAATTACACTCACTTTTGAAAATTCCAGTAGATCTTCAATAAGCTGTCTCATTCTTGTTGCCGAGATATGTATGCGTTTCAAATTGTTTTTTCCCGCTTCAGTCATTGTTGTCATCTCTTTTTCCATTATAATGGAAATAAAAGTCTGAATTTTTCGAAGCGGTTCCTGCAGATCATGGCTTGAGATAAAATTAAAAGCAAGCAGTTCTTTATTTGCATTCAATAACTCAATTGCTCTTTTCTCCTTCTCCGCATTTTGGAGTTCGAGTTCCTTATTTGCCTTGAGCAGTGCAGCAGTCTGTATTTTTAGTTTTTCAATAAGCTCTTCTTTCTGAACTAATTCTTCTGCTTCTTTCAGGGCACGATTTATTTTTTGGATCAGCGATGATAAATTGTTTTTGGAAACATAATCCGTAACACCTTCTTTTATAAGCATTACAGCATTTTCCTCCCCAATAGTACCTGATATTATGATAAAGGGTATATTGAGGTTTCTGTCTTTTACTATTTTAAAGGCTGAAACAGCATCAAATGAAGGCAGTGCATAATCCGATAATATAATATCAGGCAAAAATGTATCAAGTGATTCTTCAAAACCTTTTCTTGAATCGACTATTTTTGATACAAACGATAATCCTGATTTTGTCAAGTGACGGATTAATAAATCTGCATCAGAAGTATTGTCTTCTAATATCAATGCTCTAATATCTTTTTTCATTTAATATAGAATCATAGTTTTAGGAAATAATTAATTAAACGCTTAATTAGCCGGCTGGCTCAGGATCATCCAGTACATTCCAAGTTCTTTTATTGCGTTAAAAAAGTTATTGCTGTCAACAGGTTTTACAATGTAACTGTTGGCTCCAAGTTTGTAGCATTCTGCAATATCCGGATCTTCCTGGGAAGAGGTAAGAATCACTATTGGAATAGATTTAAGCGCATCATCGGTTTTGACCTTTTCAAGCACCTGCATTCCGGACATCTTAGGCATTTTTAAATCTAAGAGAAGAAGTTTGGGATGTGATTTTGGATTCCTCTTAGAATAAATTCCCCTGCAGTATAAAAAATCAAGCGCTTCTGCACCATCCTTTACATGTAGGAGTTTGTTGGTAAAGCCACTTTTACTAAGGGCACGCATGGTCAGCATGGCATCTTCCATGCTGTCTTCGGCAAATAAAATTTCAATATTTTCGTAATCCATTTTTTTATTTTTTAATGTTTAATATTCGGCAGGCTAAAGTAAAAAGTTGCACCTTCATCTAATTTTGATTCAGCCCAAACCGTTCCCGAGTGCCGGCTGACTATTTTTTGTACTATTGCAAGTCCAATGCCTGTTCCTGTAAATTCCTCCTGTGAGTGCAGACGCTGAAATACGCCAAACAGTTTATCGTAATAGGTCATATCAAATCCTGCGCCCCAGTCTTTTAGACTATATATGATTTTGTCTTCTTGTGAAGTTGATGTTATCTTAATTTTTATCTCTGGTTTGTATTTTGAATATTTTATTGCATTAGAGATTAAATTGATCCAGACTTGTTTGATCAGTGATGGGTCTCCATAGGAGTGAGCAAGTTCTTCAATTTCAAAAATGGGTGTATTTTCACCTTTTTCAAATGTTATATCATTTATGACTCCATTTACTAGTGAGGTCATGTTTATATTGGTAGAAGAGACCTCTTTACGGCCTAATTTGCTAAAAGCAAGTAAGTCATCTATCAATATTCCCATTTTATTGGAGTTGTTGATTATGGCTTGTATGATTTTTTTCCCATCATCATCTATTGAATCAGCATGGTCTTCTATCAATATTTGTGTATAACCATTGATCGCACGTATTGGAGCGCGCAGATCATGGGAAACAGAATAAGAGAATGATCCCAGTTCTTCCTGCGCTTTTTTTAATTCATCATTAGCCAATGTCAGCTCACTGCTTCGTTTTTCCTGATAGGCAAGTTCTCGATTTTTAACTATCAATTCTGCTGCTCTTTTTAGCTTTTGCACTTTTCTTTTTTCTTTAAGAATCTTTTCAGAAGCAAGTTTCTTGTTGGCTATTATAAGTTCAGCAGCACGTTTTTCTTTTTCTCTGCTTTGAATGGCCAGTTCTTTATTAGCAATAATTAATTCTTCTGCCCGTTTTTCTTTTTGGTCATTCTGAAATTTTAATTCTTTATTTGCAATGATTAATTCTGCAGCACGATTTTCCTTTTCCTTATTTTGAAAAGCAAGTTCCTTATTGGCAATAATTAACTCAGATGATCTTTTTTCCTTTTCGTCAGCCTGAACTGCCAGCTGTAAAAATTGTGTTTTGGTAAGTGTTATGTCTGTTGCTATTTTTAAGATCTTATAAGGTTTTCCTTGAGCATCAAAAATAGGATTATAACTACCTAAAAACCATATCAATTTGCCATTTTTCGCGGTCAGAATAAATTCGTCCCTTTGATAAATACCCTTTTTTAGGCTGTTCCAAAAAAACTGATACGCATTTGATTTTGAATATGAGGTATCAACTAAAATACTATGATGCTTTCCCAGCAAATCTTTTGCAGTGTAGCCCATAATTTTGAGAAAATTTTTATTGGCATTTAAAATATTGCCATCCATATTGAGCTCTACAGATGCGTTTGTGGTGTTTATAGCATTGGTTAGATTTAGCAAATACTGTTCATTTGCTTGAAGTTGTTCTTTAAGGGTTAAAATTTCAGCTTCTATTTGCTTATTGTGAAATTCAGCTTCGATGCTGTCGCTAACAGGCGACATTGCTTTTTTTGCTTTACTGATATTCTGAAGCGTTAACTTTTCTTCCGTTAAATGTTCGCTATTCTCTGGAATGTTTTCCTTTTGTGGAAGTACTGTATCAGAAAGTGCAACTTCCTTAATACCATTTTTTTCTTTAATGCTCATAGTAAGCGATGTTTTATTTGAAAAATAATGGCAGTAATTTGCTGGAAAAGCACCTATATTTTAATAATTATTTAGAGCGGATACCATTTGTGGCAAATGGAGTAATTTTATATTAAACGAATATAGGTAAATAAAATGGTTATTCAAGTTAATATCTTAGGTGGTAGATATAAAGAATTATTATTTAGATGCTTACTACAATTAGATTAGTGGTAATTTTACTTATAATTCCCAACTAAAAAAGCCTGAGACAATAGCAAGTACTCGTTGTGAATTGCTTTCAAAATTGTATTTTACTTATAATTCCCAACTCTCAGAACTTGAATAGTTATACAATCCGGGATATGTCAGAGTAAGTACTGAGGAACAAAAAAGAAAAGGTTTTTCTTTGATTGAACAGGAAGTCCGTTTATTAAAATTTAGGTAAAGATGGATTTCAAAGAAGCGTATAGCGACGTCAATTTTAAACTCAGTCATTATCATGAAAATTTTGTTTATGGTATGGAAGTACGTTTGCAGTAAAAAATAAGATTCAACTTGTTACGTTAATCATGCTGGCGAAGAGAAAAAATAATTTGTAGTGGCCAATCCACACTTCAAGACCATTAATCTATATTATGATAATATGAGAGATTAAGAAGTCGTGAAATCCAAAAATTAATTTACAAACCATCAAGTCAGTGGTTTTGGAATTATTTGGATAGTAATTTTTTTAAACTAATAAAAAATAGCTTGTTAATACAGTTTCGTACCTAAACAGCTTATTAAAGCAAAACTAATTTTTTGATACTTCTTTTTCGAATCCAATGAGTCGGAAATATAACATATCATGTATATAAGAGTTAATTTAAATTTTAACACTTTAATATTTTTTATGCAAAAACTTATATCCTAATTTATCTGTTTTGTGTCTAAAAAAAGCTTACTCATGACATTTTATAATGACATAATGCTATGATAAATTAGATTTACTTGTGAATTATAATAAAGCAGATTTAGTTCTAAATATTAGTTTTTATTAATCGCTAAAAACATAAAAAATGTCATACCCAAACTTTGCGGCTCTGTCGCATCGGGGGATAACTTTTATCTTTAGAATTTTAAACTCATCGAAAAATGAATACGAAGAGTCATTGCTATCCGAAGTCTATTATACTGCAGGCAGTATATTTTAAGCTTAGGTTTGTATTATGCTATCGGGATATTCAAGAGATTATGAAAATGCAAGGGGTTTATGTTGAGGATGTTAATATTTAGCGCTCGTTCTATAAGCTTACACCTTAATGGTGATGTAAATAAAGAAACGCAAAGTTACAAGTTGGTAGTAGTTGGAGAATGAACCAGAATTATATTAATGTTAAGAGGCAATGGTTTTGTTTATATAGTGCAGTAGATAAATTAGGCAATACGATTGACTTTCTTTTGAACAGAAAAAGACAGAGAATGAGCACTGAGTCTTTTCTAATTAAAGTGATTAGTAACAACTGCAGGTCAAGAGTAATAAAAGTGGTTCTAATACTGAAGTGATCAAAGTTTATAACAAGCGTTCGTTCTCAAAGATTAAAATCCGACAATGTAACTTAATAAGATATTAGAACAGGATCATTGTTTTATCAAGTTGCGTATAGAAAACGAATTCAGCTTTAAAAATTTTAAATCTGCAAAGAGAACTTTAAGCGGTATTGAGGTTGTTCATATGCTTAAAAAGGATCAGATAATTATAACAGGAATATCTGTGATTAAATCATTCTTAATATCGGACTAAATTTTAAATTGCTTAAATTCTTACATCTGATTCTGGCAAATGCGACAGAACCAAGTAAGTCAGCTATAAGGTAAAATCAATTATTAACAAACTAAATTTATAAAAAATGGCAAAGATTAATGGTAAAATTCAAACCGACGTCATTATCCTCAATGACACTTACGACGTGTCTGTTGCAATTCCGACAAGCACACCAGTTGTGGGAGTTAACGCTTACACTTTAACAATTTATAATCAAGCAGAAGTTGCTCTGACCCCAACAACAGATAACGTGGCTATGTTAGCGCATGTTGCAGCATCTTACAATGTTGATTCCACAGAGACATTTCCTGATAATTTTTATCTGGAGCTTAGTCCGCCAGCATCTATCCTGCCTAATATTAAGGACAGCACAGACTCTACGAAGACTACATTTGCAATTAAAAACATTGCAATTCAGTTTGCTACAGGTGTCTATGTAGATGGAAAGGAAATACCTGGCTCAGTAAAGGGTACCAAAGTATAAGCGGTTTACTGCTTCATAAGGATTTCCAAAAAGTGAACCGAAAGGTTGCTTGTTTTTCTAATCATAACAAGTCACTTTTTGGAAATCCTTTTTATTAATAATTGATTTATCCATTTTATTTGATCTAATCTCTAGTTATGAATTCAGATACGCAAAATATCGGAATTGGCACTACAATCATAGCTGATGATATTCCTATAGTTTTTCAGGCATCGTTTAATAGTACTACTTTATATATTGAGGTAAAGAGTTGTAAATTTGACCTTGTTGAAACTGTAAAAGAAAGGTTTAACAGCCTTAACGTCATCCTGCCTGAAGGTTCCAGTACACTTTCCGTCGCTAAATTTAGCGGTGCGATATCCAGAACAGATCAGAATAAGAAACCTAATCCAAACGGAGAATACCGCCTGATAAAATTTGCAGGGGAAATGGAGAAAATAACGATTCCCATTCCCATTTTGAGTGATATTAGTATCGATAAAGCTTTTTTCTATTATCTGTATCTTAGTCCAAGCGCTGCAAACAGTCAGTCCAATTTTAAAGATCAGATCATATTCCTTGGTTGTAATCTTTCCGTAAAACAGAACACAAAACTTTTTGAGGTACTTACAAATGCTACGCTAAAAGCAGCTTATTTCTTATCCAATAATGCATCCGTCATCTACTTTGCTTTTTCCGGAAAAATTAATGTAGGCAAAATTATAGAAGCAATATTTGGCGTTACCTCACTAAACCTGACAATTGATGTTCAAAGTTCAGGAATATTCAGGATAGCCAAAACAGCTGCTAAAAAAAAGATTCCCGGTAAGGATGGAGCTCCGGATACAACTGTTCCAGAGATTACTTACCTCGACGCATTGCGCCAGATTGCAAGTCTTCAAAACAAATCCGAAGGACCTGTCGGCGATTCAGATGTCACCAAGTACATGCCTTCTACGTTTCCGCTGGCAGAAAAAACAATTATTGAAAACGGGACACAGCTAACAAAAGTTGGCATACGTGCCGGCAATGAAATAGATACCGATTTTACGGCTCAGTTTACCGAAGTATTTTCGGGTGAAGATGTTACGGGTATTTGCTTTTGGGTTATGATTAATTTTAATCAGATATCTTTATTTGGTTCCCTGATTACGATCGGATATAAAAAGGAGCAGGTAAATTCATTAATTCTATATGGATTTAAAACTGAAAATAAAAAGAGTGGTATTCCTCAACCCGTTACAGCTGCTTATTTTTATGCACAGCTGCCAGCCATAACATTCCTCAATTTTTTAACATTAGAAGGACTGAAGGGCAGACAGGGAATACTTTTTAAATATACTTCAAATAAAAACCAATATGAACTGAGCGGGAGTATAACCTTTACTGCTTTTGAAAAGTCATTTGTATTTGGCGGTGACCTATTAGTCAATGATGACAAGCTTGTTGCGACCATTGATATCACAGTGGATTCACCAAATAAAAACATTAATAAGCCTTTGGGAATGACCGGAATCAATTTCGGGAAATTATATCTGTGCGTCAATAAAACATTTGCCAAGAAAGCCGAAGGTATACAACCGGAAGTCAAAGAAAAACTAGATCTGGCTATAGGCGGTTATATAGATTTTAACTTCAGCGGCGTAGGACTTCAGCTGCAGGGGAACGTGGTGTTTGAAGATAAAGAAGCCTGTCTGGTACTGGTATCACTCAATGCTACACCGGCATTAACTCTAAATAACTTTGTTAGAGAGGTAATACAAAAACCATGGGAATGGGTGGATCAGATCACGAAACAAATCGGATTCATTTCCGGTACGATGTATTATCTGAATGTGCCGGAATCCGTAAAAGACAAAAAAAATTATACTTTTTCCTATACTAATCCTATACAGCTCGACCAACCCCAAAATTTAGATGGTGCTACTGATGGAGGAATTGCTAATGCATTAACCGTATTTAAACCCGGCTATCATATACATGCGGATTTATTGCTGTTTGAAAAATATGTGTTTGTAATTGATCTGTCTGTACAAACTGATGGAATTACTCTTTCAGGTTCTTATGGAGGTACTTATGAGAATGGCAAGATTACAAGTGCTAAAGTAATAACAGCCTTTTTTATATCGTTGGAATCTCCGGTACTTTCAATAGGTACAGTAGGAGGAAACAATTTTGAAATAAGTATAAGTAATCTCAAACTCTTTGGAACTACGATTGGCGACAAAATCATCGCCAAATATCAAAATGGATTTTTTTCAGGAACCTATAGTCTTAACAATCCAAAATTTGGATTTGAATGGCAATGGACAAAAAAACAAGGTTCTGGAGGATTTTCAATTACGAGAATTGACGGGATCGATATTAAGGAATTAGAATCTATTGCTGCGTTGGTTCAAAAACTGAACAGCATGACAGGCAGTGGAGGTTGCGAAAGCATTGTAGATAAGATGTTTGAAGGACTAAAATCCAGTTTCAGTCCTGCATTACAGGAAGGAAAAAGTCCTACTGACAATGGTAATGGAACTATGCTTATGCCGTTGAAAATAAACTACACCTTTTCTGTTGGCGATACAACCATCATGAGCGACAGTATCAGGATGGATTTAAATGTGAAAATGCCAACATCAATTGGAGGCTTGCCGGGGGCGATGATCGAAACGCTTGGTTCAAATATGGGAAGTATCGTTGAGCAGTTGTTGGGAAGCCCTACATTTTACAAGGCTATTGCTCTTGAGATGGCTAAAAAGGGAGCAGCCAAGCTGGCAGCAAGGATGCTGTGCAGGGCAGCCGAAGAAGTTGCGAAGGACCTGGCTCAGGCGCTTTCAAAAGCTTTAGCAGAAGGACTTATAACAGCAGGACTTGAAGGATTGGTTGAACTTGGTGCAGTAATTACCGCAGTATTCGCCGCAGGTATTGCCGGAGCTGTAGGAGGACTTCTGGGTATTCTTAAAAAAGTGTGGGATGAAATCAAAAAAATATTTGGAGGTGATGACGGCAAGCAAGAGGCTCAAGATAAACTAAACGCCATCAAAGCACCCGTACAGCAGCTTATAGCATCTCTCAATTCCAGTCTTAATAAAATGGCAGCTACGATACAGGTAAAATCGTTAGAAGCAGGTATTAACGATCAGGGTGATTATATGCTGAATTGGAATTTTCCTTCTCCTTCAGCAGATTTAGGAGAAAATCCGCATATTGTCTATAAGTTAAATTTTTTAGGAAGAGAAATAGGTTCCGGAGATATACCCTCTAAGATACCGTCGACAGGCTTCATGTCGATGCAAAGTACTTCATATCATAGAGCATGGTCAGAAATGTTACAGGAAGACCCTGATTTCAGAATGAATGCATCCATCCAAACCTCTATAACCGGTTATACTTTTTTGACCCGAGAGGCAGAAAATAATCTTCAAAGTACTATAGACACATTAAAGGAGATTGGTGGCAGCCTCGACGGGGCATTAGCATTTAGTGAGGAGTTGCACGAATTTGTAATCAAAATGAAAGGCTACAATACAAATGGTTTGACTTCAGAGGTAGTATATGCTACCCAGACCGGTACGGACACCCAATTTAGAGTTGGGAAGGCTGTAATAGGGATAAATACCAGAATTACATAAAAATTATCATCTTGCGCGACCAAAGATAAGTGCATCATTAAAATATAGAAATCATGGCCGATATTATACCATCTATCATCGAACAAATGTATTACGCGGGACAACTGCTTCAGCTTGACGATTTCAACCGGGAGCGGGATTTTCATATCCAGTACCGCAATTTTGGCAATCAGCAGCTGTTCTCTTCAGGAGTGCTTTCGGGTCTGATAGTAGATATAAATACCAACGGTTCAGCTATTAATGTAACCTCTGGTGCGGCAATTGATATAAATGGAGCTTACCTATTACTGACAGCGGACAAATCCTATGCTGTAACTTCGGCTGATGGAGATTATCAGTTTGTTATGAATTATCAAACAGTTCTTATACCCAGCACGAAGAATCAGCTGAAAAGCGATCCAGCATTAAGCCTTATAGCTGCTGGAAAACCAATAAATGATGCTATACTGCTTGCCAATGTGACAATTGCCAATAAGGTTGTATCTAAACTAGAAGGAGCTGCATCGGAAGTACAGATACGCTCTTCAAGAATTCCTGAACAATCGATTCAAAATCTTGATACTTCGGTAATAACAAAAGGTATTTTTGACAAAAATCGTATTCCTGATCTTCAGAACCTTAATGGAAAATTAACCCCGTCACAGCTTCCTGTCCTTCCTAATAACGACAATGCAATAGTAAAAAACGCTTTCACAGCGGGAGTACTTACCGGATTAACCGCCAGTAATACAGATAACATCGTACAATTGACAAGTGGAATTGCTGTAGATGCTTCGGGAAACCAAATTGTTCTTGATACTACTGCAACCTATAAAAACAGTACTATAACAGCGGAGAAGGGAGTTTTTTCTCTGGATATGAGTGATGCAGCTTTTCAGGATAAAACATGGTTACTGCTAATTTCTCAAAACACACCCGATTCAGGTGCACCAATTCTGGAATTTACCGAAAAGAAAACTAAAGATAAGGTTGTTCTCGCTACAGTTAAGGTTACCGGAGGACTGCCGGCGGTAAGTAGTAACGACAGGAAAAGTGTTGAACTTAAAACAGACAGATTACCGGAGCTGACTCCTGATATCCTGCCTGAAATTAAAAATCTGAAGGGTAAGGTAGCCATAATACAACTACCGGATCTGGGAGAGATGACAGGAAAGCTAAATTCGGGGCAAGTACCTCAAATTCAAGAACTGCAGGGACAGCTTACTGTGGGGCAATTACCACCGGATATAGTTGGAACTAAAGAGTATCTTACTTTTTTTGTCGATCAGGCTGTAGTGGGAGAAGGTTCTAAAATTCAGTTTTCGTGGGGCACAGCTAAAGGTGTTGATAGTATCTCACTTTCTTATTTTTCAGAAGTTGGGATCAGCAATCTTAGCTCGGGAGACAATGCTATAAAACTTACAGACGCAAGTTTTCCTTATACTATTCTAGCGACTACAACATTTACCCTTACGGCTTTGATAAAGGGAGTTATAGTAGGTCAGAAGCAATTAACGATTACCGTATTCACCTTAATGGAACTTGCCCAGCTGCAGTTTTCAAACAAAAAATCAGCTAACGATTGCATTTCTCTAATTCTAAAACAGTTTTCAGCGGTTACTGCTAATGAATCGGCTATAGTATTGGCAAAAGTGGGTTACAAATTCACTGAGACAGCCGGTGCTTTAAAAATTGGATTTCCTAAGCTTACGCCAGCGCAGGTAACAGAAGCACTTTCAGTAGCTTTTGGAAAGACAACACCCGGTGACCTTGCCAAATCAGACAAAGAGAAGGGTCTGACGTCTATAGAAGCAGGAGCAAATCTGGTATCGCAATTTCCCGGAATAAGCGCTATGGATTTTGGTGTTTCTCTTGGACAGGCAGGCTATAGTACTGAACAGCTTGGCCCGGCCCTAAAACAATATTTCCCAAAACTCTCCCCTGCGGAAGTAGCTAATATTTTTCGCCAGAGTTATAAATAAATCATTAAAACCAATTAATTATGGAAAATTTTAAAATTTTAGAGCAGCAATTGCTTGCTTACAAAGAAAGTGGCCAGAGCCCGTTGGAGGCTGTTAAAAAATTAAAATCCGGCGGTTTAGCTGCTGGTACTGCATCAACAGCTGCAATAACAATAAATCCGCAATTGCTGGCTACTGCCATAAGTACAATATGGAAAGGAGTAACACCTTTGGAGATGGCTCAGGGGCTAAAAGCTTTCGAAAACGATCCGAAATTTGTTGCCGAAGGGCTGAAGTCAGAATTTGGGTTTCCGGATTTGAAAGCCTTGGAGCTAGGAAAGATATTGCTAGATCCAACAATCTTTCCCAACCTTTCCAAAGAAGATATGTTTGTGGTGCTCACTGCAGTAAATTTTACTCCCGATGTCATAAATGCTGCTATTGTAATATTATATAATATCACAGCGAGTTATGCATTGAACCTTACAGGTAATCCATCGTACCTGAGTGCACCGGCTAATTCGGTTTATAATTTCAGGACATCCGACTTTTCTGTTCAGGCATGGGTGAAAACAAAAGGATCAGGTACAGTGATTTCAAGAAAATCAACTCAGGGAGGTCCAGGAAACGGAGGATTTCTTGTGGTGATAAAAAATGATGCCTCTATTAAATTTGCGACTGATAATGGTTTTGGATTTTATGAAATAAACTCAGTTCCTTGCGGAATAAATGATGGCAATTGGCATTTCCTGACTGCTGTGAGACGTTCTAATGTGTTAGAACTTTACGTAGATGGTAAGCTAATTCCGTCTAACCCGCGTTCTAATATTTCCCCTCCCATTGATGTAAGCAATAACCTTCCGTTGATGATTGGTAATGTTGCTCAGGCACAGGAGCCATTCCGACAGTTTACAGGAAGTTTGGACGAAGTAAGGGTATGGAGCCGCGCGTTATCTGCTGCTGAAATTGTAGCGAACATGAATAAACCGCTTACAGGAAATGAAGCAGGATTAGTAGGCTACTATACTTTCTCTGCCCAAAACGGTAATGACAGTTCACCTACAAAGAATAACGCTACGCCAACGGGATCTGTTTCCTACGTTTCCCCAGGCGCAATCTCTTAAATTACCTGAAGATAAAAAATTAACCAAAAACGATAGAACTATTCCTTCAGAATTCAGTATATATACGATTGATACTTTCGGAGATTATATAATGAAACCCGGTTATAGCCAACTTAAGCAAGAGCGTGATGAATTCTAGTGGATTGAGTCTATGTGAATGAGCCATGTGAGAGATAGAACATGGCAGAAATTGGGTAAAACATTTTATGAAAAATAGCTATGTGTCGTCCGATAAATAAAATTCCGACAGGTATTACCGGGGGTAATACGGGAGTTATATGTATGGAGCATTTTGGGAATTTTGATCAGAGGTAAACGAAAGAAAGAAATTTGTGAAAGCTTGATTTTATTGAGTTTTCGAGGAATTAAGCTTTTTTTGAATTGAGGGCTTAGCAGTTTTTTGCGTCCTCTAAAAACATTACGATCCCCAATAAATATTGGGGATCTCGTTTTAAACAGAAAAAGAGGGATT
The DNA here is from genome assembly GCF_009707955.1 of Flavobacterium sp. LC2016-13. Taxonomy (GTDB): domain Bacteria; phylum Bacteroidota; class Bacteroidia; order Flavobacteriales; family Flavobacteriaceae; genus Flavobacterium. The sequence continues at coordinate 168,823 of NZ_WMDQ01000010.1, forward strand.
AGAATCATGTCTCCGCATCGCGTTTGTATATTGCATTTCTAATGTTTTCTTGTATTACTATAATCATGAAAGACCCGAATCAAGGTATTGATGTAAAAAACAACAATCGAAATGAAAAATCCGTTACCGAAATAAGTAGCCTTTACACCTTTGACTTGGTTTCTAATATGTGATAATATTTATTTACTGCTTGTTTTAATGAAATTGGATTGCTTAAATAAATTTTGGGCTTCTTCTAGAAATATTAGGTTTAATTCCAAAGAACATTAGCATTAAAAGGGATTTCTATTTCAAAATAAGTAAGTTTTTTATCTTCACTTTAGCTCTTATACTAAATAATCCTCTTCGGTTTGATTTAAAAAAAGTATTTTACTCATTTTTTCATTATGAACCGCTTGATAGGGAATATTAATTTTGTTAAATATATATTGAAAAATCTTTAATTTTTTTGGAAATCTTTTAAAGTATATTTGAAAAAATGAAATGTACATTTTCAAATAATGGAAATATTCACAAAAGCCTAGTAAGCATTTGAGGTTTGTCAAGTAATTCTTTGAATTGTACAAAAAATGAAATGTATATTATGAAAAACAAATGACATAAATATGTTCCATAAAACACCCATAAAGGCTTTTAGTATATGTTATTAAGTCAATGGGTTTATTAATGGGTTACCTTATGAGTATAATCAAAAAACATGTAAACTGTTTATTCTCAGTAAAAAAAAAAAAAAAAACAGAAAATTAAAATGAACATTTCATTTTAATTTTGTATAGATTTCATTTTTGCGCTCATATCATATCACAAAACTGTCTTATGAGATATTTTTTTTTAATGAAATATAAATCATTGCATGATGTTTACTAATTTCAAACAATCTTGAAAAATAAGTTCTGTTTGATTTTTAATTACTTATTTATTAGTATTGTAGTTTGTTGTGTTGAATTGTCTGATGACTTTTAGTTTAGGAAGGCTTAACAGAATCTTATACTTCCTTCCTAACGAAATGTTGACAAAGATGTTTTTTAAGGATTGTTTAAATTAAAAAGCTTTAGATTTCTCTGAAGCTTTTATCGTTGTAGCGGGAAGCATTCAATTATCTAACCAGTTTATTAAGGATTATTATGCAGTTTTTGCATTAGCGTCTTAAATGTAATATTTCAAAAAAAAGTAAACTAATATTATCTCAAATATGCAGTTAAGGTCAAGTCTCTCAATATGGATCTTTTCTATTGTTTTTTTTTTTTTTTGCTAATATTTTCTTAATAAAAAAAACAATAAGACTAATGTTCTATAATTTAGCTATCGTTAAAAAATTAAGATATCTATAAACAAATACAAAAAGACAAATGAAAAAAAAACTCATTTTATTGTTTATTACCTTTATTAATATCGCTTTTTCTCAGACAGGAAAAGTATATTTGAAAGACTCCAAATTCAAATTCGGAAAGGAAAATACTTATGTTTACGAGCCACCTATAGGAATCGAAATTCCCGACCAATCAAGAGCTTCTGTAGCCTACTCAACGAGCAATGACTTTGGTGTTGAATTCAAAAAAATAATCAAAAAGGCCGGCTTTTACGAATTCGCAGTAAAAGTTCCTGATTCCTGCAGAGTGATTCTGCTGACTATCAATAATAATCAAAAAGTAATAGATGACAATCAAGAAAAAGGATATTCGGTACTTTTAAGAACTCAAAACAAGACGGAATTGGGTAAAACTTTGGCTGATGAAATTGCTATGAGAAATTTAGGCTCTTTTAGTCTAAAACTAAAAACGGATACTAAGCCCGAAAACATGGTTAGAGACTATGAGGTATTGTTTGCAAAATATCCAAATTTAAAAAATGATAAATCTTTTTATCAGTACCTTGTTCAAAAAGAACGAATTAACAAAGATAAAACCAAATCGGAATTTTTAGCTTTCGCCCAAAAATGCATTAATAAAAATACTGAAGAATATTTAATACTGGCTTCAAATATTTACGGCAGAACCGAAATGGTTAAAGAAAAAGAAATACTGGATCAGAAAATTTTAAAGAAATATCCTTGTGGGGAACTCGAAAAGACGAAATTTCTTCAGGAATTCTTCTCTAATCCCAACAAAACCGAAGCTTCCGTTTTAGCAAGCATGAATACCATAAAAACCAAGTATCATGATACTTCTGAAAGTACATTATTTACTTTCAACTATTTTTTAATGAATATCTACCTCCAAAATAAGGATCTCGAAAAAATAGTTAATTTAGAAAGTACCTTAAAAAATAAAGTCGCAATTACATCGAGCTACAATCAAACAGCATGGGAATTGTCCGGTGCAGATTTAACAACACCCGCAAATGATCTTGAATTTGCCCAAAAAATTTCAAAAAGATCGCTGGACATTCTTGACGAAAATCAAAAAGTTGCTTCTAATCCTGATTATGAAAGCATGTATAATATGTTTTCAGACACTTATGCATTGATTTTGTATAAACTAGGTGATTATGACGGGGCTTTTAAATATCAGGAAATTGTCAGAGGATTCAATGGTTTTGATTCCGGAGGAAAAGAACGTTATCTGACCTATATGCAGAAGGTAAAAAGTAAAGATGAAGTGAATAAATATATTGAAAATGAAATCAACAACGACCAGCTTGTTCCTGCTGCATTTTTATCTGCATTGAAAACCAATTATACTTCGCAAAATATTCCGCTGGATAAATATGAGAAACTAAAGCAAAAAGCCGATCTTCTGACTAAAACCAAACTGGAAGAAGCTGTTATTGCAAGATTTGGAAGTGCAACAGCTTCAAATTTCTCACTTAAAAATCTCGAAGGAAAACAAGTCAACCTTTCTGATTACAAGGGAAAAGTAGTAGTTCTTGATTTTTGGGCAACCTGGTGCGGACCATGCAAAGCTTCGTTTCCGAAAATGCAAGAATTGGTAACTAAATATAAGGGCAAAAATGTAGAGTTTCTGTTTGTAAATACTTTTGAAAAAGGAAAGGAAGAAGATACTTTCAAAAAAGTCAATACTTATATCTCAGACAAAAAATACAGTTTCAACGTCATCTTTGATTATAAAACGGATGTAGCTACCAACTACAAAATTGAATCCATTCCGACTAAAATACTTATTGATAAAAACGGAAAAATTCTTACCGGTGATGCTTCAGATTCAACTCTCACCGATTTAATTGACCAGCAATTGAATTAAAATTTAAACCGCTTACCGAAGAGTTCTTATGAAATCTGTACGAATGTCACCTGACTTCTCACCCGCAATCTGATTCATGGCAACAATTTTAAAAAGTCTAAAAAAGCAAAAAGCTTCAGAGAAATTTGAAGCTTTTATCGTTGTAGTGGAAGCATTCAATTATCTAACCAATTTATTGAAGATTATTTTGCGATTTTTGCAATAGCCTCTTAAATTTAAAACTTCACAAATACTTTGTATGTGGTAAATTACCCAATTATTAAAAAGCCACTTCTATTAAAAAAATAACAATATTAATATTTTGGTTTTAAACTTCTTAAAGATGATTTAAGCTTTTGGTAAACATTAATAAAATTAGGAAAAGACTTTCTTTTTTATGAATTTAAAATAACTACTTTACAGTTTTTTTATATATTTGTAAAAATAACCTGATTTTTTTTTATAAAAAAAACTCAAGTGCACGTGAGGAATTTGATTAATTAAAAATTAAGTATTCCATTTTTTTAATAAAAAACATTTAAATCATGAAAAAATTAAATTTGAAAAATGCTCCAGGCATGCTTTCTAGGAAAGAAATGAAAACAATTATGGGTGGTTACTCAGGAGGCTCTGGCTCTGGCTGTACATTAACTGGAAATGAAAAAATAATTTATTCTGGTGGAGAACCTGTGAGTTATGCTTGCGAATGGTCATGCAACGGAACTCTTAAATGGGGCGGCTGTTCAGTATGGGGTTAATTAAATAGAGGAAGTCTCAGTACTATGAGATTTCCTCTATTTTTATTTAGTTAACAGAAAAGTATTTGAAAAAGACCTATTTTTAATGTCCGAAAAATAGAAGTATAGCTTTTTTTATTATAAACTTAATAATAATTTTTATTTTTTGAATTATGAGAGAGCCTGTTTTATACGTCTTTATTTTTATAAACAAATGAAAAATAAAACCTTATTTAATCTGATTTTTATTTTGTTGTTAACCTTTCATAATTTATTTTCTCAAGTAATAAAAAATCAAGATTATAGTAATTTGATTATAGGATATGTTTATTCGCGCAACAATGGCTTACCTATTGAAAAAGCAACGATAAAAACATCATCAAAAAATGAGTTAAGATATTTTACAACAGATATAAACGGAAAGTTCGAAATACCTAATACCCCTCAAAATAAAATAGATTTTTTTGAGATTTCTTCACTTGGTTTTAAAAAAGTCTTAAATAAAATAATTACAGATACTATTTATCTAGAAAATTACACAAATCAATTAAACGAAGTAATTATTAATTCAAAATCTAAAACTAAATATAAACTATCCATTATAGAAAAACTAAATAATTTTGAAACTAACTTTAGCTGGGAAAATAAAGCTGCTGTTTATATTCCGAAAAGTAATCAAAATAATTGCATAAAAAATCTCTTATTTGCCATTTCTGACTATGGAGGAGTTAAAAATTTAAAATATTTACCATTTAAAGTAAATTTATATACTGTTGATAGTTTAGGGAAACCGCTAAAGCCCGTTTTTGAAAAGGATATAATATCAAAAAAAAATGATGATAATAGTTTGACAAAGGTTGATATTTCAAAATTTAAAATAACAATTCCTGACGAAGGTATTTTTGTTGTTTTTATAATTTTAGAAAAAAAAGACTATCCTGTAGACTTTATCAATTCAAGTTTTGGTATAATATCCGCAGTTCCAGCATTAAAAGCTTATAAATATAGCAAAGATTATATCCGAAAATCCTATTTGTACAGGCAATGTGATTATCCGGAAAAATGTAATATTTGGCTCCCACAAGATCTTCATTATATTATGGATGTTGAATATTAATGATGGCTTTGCTTAATTAGTAAATAAATTTTTATGCTTTTAACACAAGATTATTAAAAGTGAATTTTGATTAATGTTATCTTTATCAATATTCATACTTAAATTTAATAAGATATTTGAGAAAAAAAAGATAAACCATCATTTCCCTTTCCAATATTTATTTGAAAATTATTTTATTTTTTCATTCTTTGTTACCTTTAAAGTGTCAAAATAACTGTTTATAATTCATTAAATTATACAGCCTGTTTTTTCGTGCCAAAATTTTGAAACACATATATCATATTTTTACATTCTAACTCAATTGTTAAAATTTCTAGCAACGTCATAAAAATATGCAAACTTACTTTGTGTCTTAATTTTCAGTTCATTAAAAATATTAATAACCATTTTTATCTCTAGCATTTGTAAATATCTTTTGAAATTTCTTTAGATGTACCATACAGCAAAAAAAAGAAAAAAACATAAACTATTTTTTTCTTTTTTTACAATATAATTTTATCGAATACACACTTAACAGTTTTCTTTATTTCATTGTTATATATTGTTTTTTGATTTACCATCTTCCTGTACTATCTATGAAATACCAGTTTAAAAATAAAAACAATTTATTATAGAATAAAATTCACCAAAAAAATCCCCAATAAGCTAAACTATTTACCAGGCTTGCTCTAAGCCAAGATTTCAACTGAATAATTAATACATTATAAAATTTCAAGTGAACCAATCATAAGAATTTCCTCAAAAACCATGCTTAGTATATTTTCTTCTAATTGTTTAAATTCAATCTCATTGATGTTTTGAAAATCTCCCCTAATTATTTCAATAAGTTCGTTTATAGATAATGATTCTGTAAAATAGTACATCAATTGATCAGTTCCTTCTAATAGAATCTTCTGGATTTCTTTCCCGGAAAAAGGGTCAATCTCTATTAAAAAAAAGTTTTCTTCGTCTCCTTCTTCATGTATAGAAAAGTTATCGTACAATTTAATCTTGATAGTTTTGATTTCCTCATATTTATAATGATACACTTTTGGTAATGCCTTAAAGATACGATCAGACTTCATCCTTTCATAAGTAGAACTTGAGTCTTCATAATCCATCGAATCCATAATATCCATTACTTTTTTGTGATATTCTGGAAATTCATATTTTAAACGAAGTTCTAGTTGATTACATGCTATTTTATTATGTTTAGCAATACCTACAAGATGAATATACTTATCTATGAATGGGATAAAATGAAAACGTAGAACAGAATCTAAATCATTGATATCTTTAGAACAGTCAATTAGATATGTGACATTTTTTCTTTCACTTAGCATGCAGCTGATCGAAAATTCCTCTATGATTTGATTAAAATATCCTATGTTTTCTAAATTGATTATTTGATTCATATTCTCCTTCAGAAATTTCTTAGCCATTTTACACCAATTTTGGAAAAATTCAATATCATTCCCTCCCACAATTCCTACGTTGGCATTAAACAGATATTCATTAACATTTTTTTTTAGATGAGAAGGAATGCTTTTCAGTTTTTGCTGTACTTCCATCAATGCTGTTTTATAAATATCAGGAACTGGATGTTTACTTTGAACAATCAAATGGTCATTCAAATTTGATTTCGGAAAAGGAGCCCAAGTAAAAACATCATTATCTACATGAATAAACGGTTTCTCTTGTAATTCTATGACTTTAATTTTTCCAAGAATCCATAATCTATGGTCTTCATTTTCTAACTCATTCAATATTAAAGAAACATCTCCATATGGTAATCCTAGCTGATTAATTAGAATGTCATAACCATGATCATCTGTATAAAGATCAACATTGGAATTTTCTCTTTTTAATGTAAGTAAACTCAAGCAGTTGCTCATTAAAAAATATTTATATTCCAGCCATCCCCCAAATTTTCTATTATTACTAAATTCTTGCTTTTGCTTGTGTAAAGTTGGTTTAGACCAAAATGAATGAATAATTTTCATATTATATTGTTGTTAATTTTATTAGATTAGGAGTAATAATTATATTTAAGCAAAAGTTATTTACTTAAATCATAGTTTTAATTCCATCATTTTTTTTGCCTTTGAGAGTGCAGAAGCTATTACTTGGTGCATATCGTAGTATTTGTATTCTGCTAATCGTCCTCCAAAAATCACTTTATCTTCCATTTTTACCAACTCATTATATTTATTAAGTTTTTTAGTATTATAACTGTCATTTATTGGGTAATAAGCTTCAGCTCCGGGTGTCCATTCTTGTGGGTATTCTTTTGTAATGATTGTTCCCTCCTGTTTTCCATACTCAAAATGCTTGTGTTCAATAATACGAGTATAGGGAATATCAAACTCAGTAAAATTTATTGCCGCTACCCCTTGGTAATTTGGCAAATTAATATATTCATGTTCAAATCTTAAACTCCTATATTGTAAATGCCCAAATTTATAATCATAAAACTCATCCAGTTTACCAGTATATACTGTTCGTTCCGCAATATTTTGAAATTGATCTCTATTTTTAAAAAAATCGATATCAGTTCTTACTTCTATACCTTCTAATAAACCTTCTATTAACTTATTATATCCTCCTATTGGGATTCCTTGATATCTATCATTAAAATAATTATTGTCAAAAGTAAATCGAACAGGTAAACGCTTAATAATAAACTTTGGCAACTCTGTTGCCTTTCTTCCCCATTGTTTTTCTGTATAGCCTTTAATAAAAGTTTCATAGATATCTGTTCCAATCACACTAATAGCTTGCTCTTCAAGATTTTGAGGATTATTAATTCCTGACTTTATAATCTGATCTTGAATTTTAGTGATAACTTCTTGCGGATTCTTAATTTTCCATAGTTGATAAAACGTATTCATATTAAATGGTAAATTGTATAGTTCACCTTTGTAATGAGCTAGTGGAGAGTAAATAAAGTTATTGAATTCTACAAAAGAATTAACATAGTCCCAGATTCCTTTATCATTTGTATGAAAAATATGAGGACCATATTTATGCATATTAATACCTTCCTTAGATTCACAATAGATATTGCCTCCTATATGATTTCTCTTTTCAATGACTAGACATTTTTTTCCAAATTTGGTCATCTGTTGAGCAAATACAGCACCATAAAGACCAGACCCAATAATCAGAAAATCATATTTTTTTAACATATATTACTTTATAATTTTGTGTTAATGTAGGAAAAATTAACTGAATTTATATTGCGTGATGACTCAAATTTTCAACTAGTATCATTTACATGTATAACTAGCTTGCAAATAAATTTAAAATATTTCTCATTTATATTTTTACATCTTAATCTACTAATAAATTTAATGCCGAAGAATTATAGTAGGAAATTATATTTTGAATTTGCTACTATTCTTCCATATAAATCATTCAAAATTAATTATTTAAAAAGTGTGTATATTACACTTTTAACAAAACATTAACAATGATTTTGAACGATTGATTCTTTTTTTTTTGTGATATTTGAAATAATAATCTTACTTGCTTAGCTATTAACTTAAGTGCACATAAGAAAATTTAGTAAAGATGAGTAGTGATTTTATTTTTAACTAAAAACAATTAAATTATGAAAAAGTTAAGTTTAAAAAATGTTGAAAGTATGCTTTCCAGAAATGAAATGAAAATGATTAATGGAGGTTATTCTAGCGGCGGTAAAACTAAGAAAAAATGTTGTTGGAATGGAACTACTAATTGTTCCATCTGTATTGAAGGAGGAACTTCTTGTGTTGACGGAGCAACTTTAACTGATTGTTAAAGAATTTCAGGGAGGAGTTTTCCTCTCTGATTTTTTTAATTATATTTTAAATAAATTAAAAATATGAGAATTATTTTACCTCTTTTTTTAGTGTTCTTTTTATGTCAATATTCTAATGCTCAAAAAAATAATTGTAATGAGCCAATAGAAAACCCATCTCTAATAACTAAAGATTTTCAAAGTTTTTGGAATTATTATAATACTTATATTCAATTATCGTCCGATTTTGTAGGTCTGAATTCCAATTCAAGTGTCTTAAAAAAAGAAGAATTCTTAAGATTACTTCTTTCAGGTAAGTATTTACCATTAAGACTTAAATGCAAAAGACCAATATATTATAAACTATTAAAAGTTAATTCTTGGAGTAGCAATGATATTCCTGATCAAATAAAAAATATGGCAAATATGGAATACGGTAATTTTTTGAGGGAAGGAAAACCTTTTAAAAAATTTAGTTATACAGATTTGAATGGTAATATTTATAACACTTACAATACAAAAGGGAAAATTATAGTTCTAAAATTTTGGTTTATAAATTGTCAGAAATGTGTTGAAGAAATGCCATCACTAAATATGTTGGTCAAAAAATATGAAAATAGAAAAGATATACTTTTTATAAGTTTAGCTTTTGATGAAAATAAAAAATTAAAAGAGTTCTTGAAAAAGAAAATGTTTAAATATGCTGTCATTGGTAATCAAGAAGATTATATTTTAAAGAATCTAGGATTACAAATATTTCCCACACATATGATAATCAGCAAGATGGGAAATGTTACTAAAGTTGTAAATAGTTATTCTGAATTAGAAATAGCTTTAAAAAAAGAAATCTCAAAATAATAACAATTTATGAGCGAAAATTTTACAAACCTTTTCTTGTATTTGAAGAAAGAAAACATAAATATTGATAAGAATGAGTTTATATTTCAAGTTCAATCCCACCCGGATTATCCTTCCTTATTGTCTATTGCAGATACTTTGAGTTTTTTTAATGTAAAAAATGGAGCTATAAATGTATCTTTTTCTGAAATTGAATTGCTTCCAAATCATTTTATTGCAATCTTAAAAGAGGAAAATGATAAGCCTACGATTGAAACCAAACAATATTTTATTGAAAGAAGAAATAATGCGTATTTTTATGTAAAAGACAAAAGATCTATTTCTATTTCAAACAATTCATTGGAATTACGTTGGTTTGGTATTATTCTGTTATTGGAAAAACCTGAAGAAGAGGAAATCCTTATAAAAAGCAAGAATAGATTTTTTTGGGTTTTACCTTTTTTATGCTTGATGTCATTTTTAGCTGTTTTATTTCAGATGGAAGATTATTTTAAGTCCAAAATATTTTTTCTATTTCCTATAGTTGGAATGTTTTTTTCTATTACAGCTCTTAAAGATTTATTTGGGACTAAAATAGAGTTTCTTAATAGGTTTTGTAATATCACCAATTCTACTAGTTGTTCTACGGTTGTTAGTTCTAATAAATGGAAAATTTTCGAAATAGTTAATTTCAGTGATTTGAGTTTAGTTTTTTTTAGTTCTCAATTCTTAGGGTTGTTATTTTTTTTTCTTTTAGGTGATACTATAACCTATTTTTTAATTCAAAAAATAATTCTTATTGTATCTGTTCCTATTTTGTTTTTATCATTATACTATCAAAAATTTGTTGAAAATAAATGGTGTCCAATTTGTTTAGCTATTATAGCTCTTATTCTTACGGAAATACTTTATTTAATGGCTTTTAAGTACTCAGTTTATCAAATTTCAAATAAAAAAATAATTGTTTTTAGTTTTGTTTTTCTTTCTGTAATGTTCATTTGGTCTGCATTGAAAAAAATGTTTATACAGCGGAAAGAATTGAAAGAACACCAATTAAAAGCTATTCGTTTTGAACGAAATTATACTATATTCAAAAACTCCTTATTGGCAAAAGATAAAGTTGAATTGCCAGAAAGCCTTATTGTTTTGGGAAATAAAGAGAGTAAAACAATAATTACAATAATTTCAAATCCATTTTGTAGTTTTTGTAAAGATGCCCACGAGATAATGGAAAATATTTTAGATAGATATCATAAAGAAATACAAATACAAGTCATCTTAAAAACTAATATTGAAAAGGAAAATGAAGAGGGTAAAAAACTGTTTAGAAGTTTGATGGGGATATATAAATTCGATGGTGAAGCTAATTTTACTAAAGCATTAAAAAATTGGTTTGAGAATAAAAAGATTATAGAATGGTTTCGTTTGTTCACCGTAATTGAATCAAACGAATTTGATTCAATGTTTAATAATCAACAACAATGGTGTGAAGACAATGATTATAATTTTACACCTCTCATTTTTATAAATGGATATGAATATCCACAGATGTATGAAGAGAAAAACCTTTTATTTTTTATAAATGATTTAATAGAAGATGAATTTTAAAAATCACTGACTATTGGATTAATTTTAATAACGATTTTGAGGTTGGTACTTTAAGTGTTGAAAATATTTTAGTACTATTTACATTCTTGCTCGTTCAATCCATTGATAAGTTTTTATATCATTATTTAGATTTTAAACTATATCCCAATTAGAGTTGATTACCCAATATAATTATTTATAAGAGATTCAAAAAATGGCTTCCAAAAAATAAAATTTGACGTAATTGGTTTTAATGTGTTTAAATTCAACGGTTTTTAAGTTTTTTTTTAAGTATTTCAATAATATGATTATTGGAGAGTAAGTTTTAGCCATTGTTTATGAAAATTAAGGAAGTTTTCTAACTGAAGAAAAGATTAACATTTGTAATATCTTAAGTATTCTCAATTATTACAAATTAGAATGTTTTTTGTGCTAGAAGAATATCTAAGAAATGATACTATCTTTAATGATGAAGAGTAATATGGTAAGTTTTTATATTTTAATCCGTATTATTTTTAATAAATATCTTTTACATTTTTAATATTTAAAAAATATTCCAAATAATTTTATATCTGTCGAACAAAAAATTGTCATTATAAGTTAAGTTTTATAAAAGAAAAGAAAAATTTGAAGCAATTCCCTAATTATTTACAAACTGAATCTAAGGATTGTGGTCCAACTTGTCTAAAAATCATTGCTAAATATTACGGTAAAATATGCAAGATTCAAGATTTAAGAGATCATAGCGAAACCAATCGCGATGGTAGTAATTTATTGATGTTAAGCGATGCAGCCGAAAAAATAGGCTTTAGAACTATTGGAGCAAAATTAAGTTTAGAAAAATTATCAGAAGTTTCATTCCCATGTATATTGCATTGGAATAAGGTACACTATGTGGTTTTGTACGAGCTTAGATTTCGGAAATCAAAAATCGAAAAAATATTTATTTCAGATCCGGCGATTGGTCTTCTAGAATATTCACCAGACGAATTCTTAAAATTTTGGATTGGAAATAATGCGAATGAAAATACTAATGAAGGAATTGCACTATTGTTAGAGCCTTCCGCTAAATTTTATCAAACAGATTTTGATAAAGAAGAAAATGAACAATTAAAGTTTGGGTTTGGGCTTTTATCACAATACATAATCCGTTATAAATCATTTCTAGTACAGTTAAGTATAGGTTTATTTGCAAGCACTTTACTGCAATTAGTCTTTCCATTTTTGACTCAAAGTATTGTTGATATTGGGATTCAGAATCAGAATATCCATTTTATTTATTTAATACTCTTTGCACAATTGTTCCTTTTTGCAGGAAGAACGGGTCTAGAACTTATTAGAAGCTGGATATTGCTCCATCTTTCTACCCGTATCAATATTTCCCTTATTTCAGATTTCTTTATAAAACTAATGAATCTGCCTATTTCGTTCTTTGATGTAAGAATGACAGGAGATATAATGCAGCGTATTAATGATCATCGAAGAATTGAAAGAATTCTGACCACATCATCTTTGAATGTATTGTTTTCCACGATTAACATGGTTGTCATGGGAGGTGTTTTGGCGTACTTTAACCTGCAGATTTTCTTCGTTTTCTTTATCGGAAGTATTTTTTACTTTGGATGGATTACCCTGTTTTTAAAACGACGAGAAATTTTGGACTATAAACGCTTTGCCGAAGTTTCTCAAGAGCAAAGTAAAGTAATGGAGCTTATCAACGGAATGCAGGAAATCAAACTCCACAATGCCGAGAAACAAAAACGCTGGGGTTGGGAATATGTACAAGCAAGACTTTTTAGGGTTTCGATAAAAGGATTAGTTTTAGAACAAACCCAAACCATAGGTTCTTCTGTAATCAATGAATTGAAGAATATTTTTATCATATTTCTGTCGGCAAAACTGGTAATTGACGGCTCGATAACTCTGGGTATGATGTTGGCAATCAGTTCGATTGTGGGAAGTTTAAACGGACCAATTGCCCAGCTTATAGAATTTGTGAGAGAACTTCAGGATGCAAAAATCTCTTTGGCAAGATTGTCCGAAATTCATGAAAAAGAAGATGAAACTGATCAGGAAGAAAATCAAACCAATGAAGTTCCGTATGATTCAGATATTGAGATAAAAAACCTTTCGTATCGTTATTTAGGATCTGATATTCCGGTTTTGGATGATTTGACCCTAAAAATTCCCGCAAACAAAGTAACTGCAATAGTTGGCGTTAGCGGAAGCGGAAAAACTACTCTGATGAAATTGCTTCTTAAATTCTATGAACCCGAAAAAGGAGAAATCAATATTGGCAATTCACAGTTGAAAAACATTTCGCAAAAAGCCTGGAGATCCAATATTGGCGCTGTAATGCAGGAAGGTTTTATTTTTAATGATACTATCGCCAATAATATTGCCATTGGCGTAGACAAAGTTGATAAAGAACGCTTGATATACGCTGCAGATGTAGCTAATATAAAAGAATACATCTCGAGTTTGCCACTGGGATATAACACAAAAATAGGCTCAGAAGGTACAGGAATGAGTACCGGACAAAAGCAACGATTACTAATTGCAAGAGCCGTTTACAAAAATCCGGAAATCTTGTTTTTTGACGAAGCAACATCAGCATTAGATGCCAATAATGAAAAGGAGATTATGCGAAAACTCGATATTTTCTTTAAAGAAAAAACCGTTGTGGTAATCGCACATCGACTCAGCACGGTTATGAACGCAGATCAGATTGTGGTTCTGGATAAAGGAAAAATTATCGAAATAGGATCGCACTCGGCATTAGTACAACAAAAAGGAAATTATTTTGAATTGGTTCGCAATCAATTACAATTAGGGAATTAAAACATGGCAGAAGATACATTTGAATTAAGAAGTGAAGAAGTACAGGACATTCTCACCAAAGTACCGCATTGGATGATACGCTGGGGAACTGTTGTGATATTTGCTATTATATTTTTGCTGTTTTTTGTGTCCTGGTTTATCAAATATCCGGACGTTGTAAATACCGAAATCATAATCACAACCAATATTCCGCCGGAGAAAATCGTATCGAAATCATCGGGTAGAATTGAAGCTATTTTGGTGAAAAATAAAGCCATAGTTGCTAAAAATACCACATTGGCGATAATAGAAAATACGGCCAATTATAAAGATGTTTTTTTATTAAAAAGTATCGTTGATAATTATAATGTCAACGATTCAAAACAAACATTTCCGTTTGCTAAACTCAAGAACACACAATTGGGCGAAATAGAAAGCGCCTTTGCAGTTTTTCAAAAAGATTATCAGGCAGAACAATTAAATGAAGATTTACAGCCTTTTGAAGTCGAGAACAGAGCGCAGATTTCAGAGAAAGTTCAGATTAAGGAAAGACTGGAAATTTTGCAACAGCAAAAAGTGATAAACGAAAGCGAATTACAGCTTCAGAAAAATGAGATTGCACGATTTGAAACCCTTTTCAATAAAGGAATCATATCGGCACAGGAAATGGAAGCCAAGAAACTGAATTATTTGCAGGCTCAAAAGAGTTATAAGGGGTTATTATCGTCGATTTCGCAATTAAAATCTACTTTGATCGATAACACAAAATCAAGTCAGAGCTCGCAGATAAACAGCACTAAAGAAGAGGTTAATCTTGGGCGCAATATGGCACAATCATTTTATCAGCTCAAAAAAGTGATAAAAGACTGGGAAATGGCATACATGCTAAAAACATCTGTAAGCGGTGTGGTTACTTTTTTGCAGGTTTGGACAGAGAATCAAACGATAAATGTGGGTGATAATGTTTTTTCTATAATTCCCGATGCCAGAAATGGTTTTGTTGGAAAAGTAAAAGCTGCTGCGTTGAATTCAGGAAAAATAAAAGTGGGTCAAAAAGTAAATATCAGATTGGCGAATTTCCCTGACAGAGAATTTGGTGTTCTGAGAGGAAAAATAAAAAATATCTCATTGGTTCCGGACAAAGACGGAAATCTGTTACTTGACGTTGCACTTCCAAACGGACTGCAAACTTCTTATAAAAAACAAATTGTATTTCAACAGGAAATGAAAGGAAGCGCTGAAATTGTAACCGAAGATTTGAGGCTTATCGAAAGAATTCTGTATCAGTTTAAAAGTATATTTGAGCAGGTTTAAGTTTTGATGACTTTCTTCCAAAAAATATAAAAGAACTAAACAATGATTAGAATCAAGTTCTCGATACAATAAAAATCAAAATAGTTTAATATGGCATTCTGGAAAAGGGATAAACTGTCTAAAAAAAGTTTACCATTATGTAAAATATTTACTTATTAGCCGGGAAGCATTCAATTATCTAAACACTTTATTGAAGATTATTATATGATTATTGCACTTGTATCTTAAAATATAAATTAAAAAATCTTAAACTTTTTTTGGAAATCTTTTAGAGACAATAATAGTTATAAAGGCGCCTATAAAGCGCCTTCATCAGCAAAAGAGTAATATGATTCGGGAGTTATAATTAATGAATCCAGTAATGTGATATCCAGAAGTATTCCGGCTTCTTTTACTTTTCGAGTTATGTGTTTATCTGCTTCGGAGGCTGTAAGGTTTCCTGAAGGATGATTGTGAATCATCATCAAAGATGTAGCATTTGCCTTAAGAGCTGATGAGAATATTAGTCTAATGTCTACAACAGTTCCAGCAATTCCTCCTGAAGAGATTTCGTAAATTCCAAGTGCCTTGTGAGCTTGATTCAAAAGTAATACTTTGAACTGCTCGAAGAATTCTATTTTATTATAATCCCAAGCTGAAAGGACTAGTTTATATGCATCTTTTGAAGATTTGATTTGTGGTCTTTCAGAGTTTTTTACTTTTGTTTTGTAGATCAGTTCAATTTCAGATACAGTCTGCCAGTTTTGATTTAAAGTTTCCATAATTTCGATATTTTAAATTAATTATGGAACATTCACTGGGAATCGCTTAGCAATCGCAAAAAGCAACGCAATAAAGCAGGAATTTTTTGCTGCATTTATGGGGGAATTTTTTGCTAGCGCCCGCAGGCGGTTCCCTAACTTTGTGACAAAATTAAATAAGATATAAAAGAATAAAGGACTCTTTAGCATAGGTTAAAAACACTAATTAATTCAAGTTGCTAGTCTCCAATAGAATAAAAAACAATGCAGAGGTTAGTTACGCTTCAAATATTTATTACAAAGCTAATCTTATTTGTGTTTGACTACAATCGAGTAAATCCATTAAATAGCAACTGAAACTAATTCAAAATTAAAAATTGCAGTTTTAAAAATAAGATTTTTTTAAAATGAACAATACTTACTTTTTTTTAAACAAAATGTACAAAATATAAGATATAGACTGTTAAAATTTAATTTTAGTGCCAAATTCTTCGTTTTTGGACAATATTGAAGTGTAAAACATTATTTTGTAGGAAGATTTTACTTTTTTTTGTGAGTGTAAAAAATCAATCCCATAGTAGGTTTAATTTTAAAAACAAATAAAGCGAAAACAATGAGTAAAATCTACATAAGTAATAATCTAAGAGAGGACGTATACGTAATTGCCACAAAAAACACAGATTGGTTATTAGCAGATGTTGGTTTTGATACGATATCACTAGCCGCTAGCCTTGCTACATTGAATGCACCTGTTGCTATTAATTCGTTAAAAACTTTGTGGACTGCATTTAGTTATATCAAAACCATAGGTAAAGCCACCTATTTTCCAGCAGGAGTAGCTGTAAAAATATTTGACCAACTTCGTCCAAACGCAATAAAGATACCCTCACACGAATTTAAAGAAGTAACTAGTGACACTATATTGAAATACACATCTATAAGTGGCATTTTCTCTGAATTGGGAGCTTCAAACAAAACATTATTTATTTATACCAAAAACTTTCAATTCAGTACTACGTTCAATACAAATGATAACGATTCTTGGATTGTTATGGAACAAGGAGTTGTGAAAGCGAAATTTGGCACACTATGGCAACCAGAAGATAAAATTTACACTTTTAAATACGATAATATGGAAAATACAGATCAAGTTGTAAAAGCAATTTCAGATTTAAAAACAGTTCGAAAAGATTATGATAGTCTTTTAAATAAGATAGAAAACGAGACGTTTTCAATATCAGCTTGGATTGGTGATAATGTGTTTAGACCCGACAATCCAGAGAGAAAGAAAAATGCAATAGAAGCTATAAAAGGAAAGGATGGTATTATAACAAATATTGACATTGTTATTGAGGAACTAGATAAATTAAAAGATCTTTTGAAAGGGGATATTCAACAAATAATAAACAACTATGAGTCATGGAAAAAAGATGTTAATATTCAACTAGTATCTTTAAGTTTAACTGTACCAGCATTTCAGGATTCATTCACAAAATTTAACACAATAGATACAGTTGTTGGTATAGGAATAGGAATCTCGATATTTGCTGCACCTATTCTACCAATTGCATTAGCACTTTTTGGGATTATTGAAATAATTACGGCCATTTTTGCTGCGGAAGAAAGAAAAGATTTTTTTGAAAAAATAATGAATGAAACCAAAAAGTCAAATGAAAAAATAAAATCAGTTCGATCGGAAATTAATTCTTCTATGGAAAAAATTAAAACATTCTATAAAAATATTTTGACAACATTTTATGCAGCAGGATTTCTTACTGAAGCAGAATATAAAAAATTTAAAGAAATCGACACTAGCAAGGATAATGCTTATCATGAATTTACAGAGTTTATAATAATGCAAAGAACTGAAATGAACAAATGGACTGCAGCCATTAAAATGATAGAAAACACCGAAGAAGATGCTAAAGCTGATAATGAGGAATTTGACTTAAATACATCAATACGTTTCGCAGTCGTTAATCTTGATTCTATTACATATTATAATAAAAAAGAAAAAAAAGATATATTAAAAGCAATGTATTTATTGAAAGATGAATCAAAATCGGTTTCTGAAATTAGCTCTCAAACGGGCATTGAAGCTAAATACATAATAGATGCAAAAGCTGTTAATATGCTATTGCAAGGAAAAACACCAAGAGAAATTGCCGAGATGTTGAATATAGAAGAAAAGTTAGTTGAAGAACTTTCTAAAAAACATACATCAATTATTGATTTAATATCTAATAAAGCGTCAGCAGCTTAATTTTTTGAAGATAGGTTTTTTAAAGAAAAATCAAACAAATAAAAAATACTAAACTTAAAAGTTATGAAAAACAACGATTTAAATCCATTGACCAAAAAACATCAGGTAATTTCTATTTTATCAGCATTATCAAATTGCAATCAAAATATCCATAAAAGTACCGAAAAAGAATTACAGGATTATTTATGCGATCAAGTAACTTCAGCTTTAAACAACGAAACCATAAAAGCATACATTGGTAATTGGGATATTGTCTGGGGACCTTGTACTAAAAATAGTAAGCAAAGGGATAAAAACCTAAAAGTTATCCCTAATGAATTTATTACAGATAACGCTATGTTTGTTGCAAAAGGTCAAGATCCTGATGATGAAAATAAAACACTTTACGTAATTTCTATTTCAGGGACTAATCTTATTTCAAAATTTGGATGGCTTGATGAAGATTTTAAAGTCGAAACTAAATTTATGAGAAGTTGGAAAACTATTCCTAATGCAAAAATAGCAGGTGGTAGCTATGATGGAGTAAAAATTTTGAAGAATTTAAAAAACGATAAAAATCAAAACATCATTTCTTTTTTAAGTCAATTACCATTAGACCAAAATGCAGAAGTAACAACTTGCGGACATAGTTTAGCAGGTACTTTATCTCCATTATTAGCTCTTAAAATAATTGAATGGAAAGAAAAAGAACACAAATCATTTTTAGTTTCTACCTATCCAAGTGCAGGTGCAAGTTCTGGTAACAAAGCTTTTGTAGAATATGCAGAAAGTAAATTTGGCAACCATTATCATTCCGTTATTAATAATTATGATATAGTTCCTCATGCGTGGAACTCTAAAACGCTTTTACAAATTCCAGATATCTATAATACTGCTCCATTCGGATTTTTAACCCTTTCAGAAAAGGTAAAAAAAGCTTTGGAATATTCAGAAAATAATTGTTTAAAAAATAGTGAATATACCCGAATTTTTGATGGAAAGCCACAAGAATATAGATTTTATGGTGACCCAGAAGTAGCTACAACTTTTATTCTCGAAGCAGGATTTCAACATATTGATGCTTATAATTCACCCAAAGCTTTTCATTATGATGATGGAGTAGCTAATGCAGTAAACGTATATTTGGGACATTAATAATGAAAAGAACTTTTTGCGACATGTTAAAGTTAACTACTTAGTTTTTTTAACAACTAAGTAGTTAACTTTAATACCTAAATAATCACAAACCGTTGTTTTTTTAAGCTTTTCTAAGATTTAAAAGACTCATAGCTCTTTATTTTTGATAAAAAACGTTAACGCAGCTTGCGTTTCATCTGAAATGCTATCGACTACCCGATTGAGAGTGGTTGTAAGTGGAGAATGTTGCTTTGTAATTTTCAAAAATAGTAGCTTGTTTATTTACCGTTCAAAATGTGCAGATTTAGCATATTTTGACTTATTACTTTTTTAAGTTAAGAAAACGAGTACGTAGTAAAAAAGGACTAATATGAAACCCAGTTTAGGTATAATGGTTAGTCAAAGCGTGCGTTGGAGAAATAATCGCTATTTCAGGACGGGACATTTTGATAAAAATAAAAGCCATGTTATTAAAATGGCTTTTTATTAGTCATTATGGTAAAAAGGTGGTCGTATTATAAAAGGTGGTCGTATTATAATTGGTTCAATAAAATTAGAACTCACTTTTAATTCTCAATACAAATTTATTTAGTTATAATAACAAAAATGCTAAATCTAAAAAAATAATGACAGCTATTATTAATCTAATAAACGGATTTTTAGTTAATATTTATTAGAAAAATACTTAGGGTTTTGTTTTTAAATATTCGCCAGGTGTACAACCAACTTCTTCTTTAAAGGTACTTTGAAAAGAAGACCGTGAAGAAAATCCAGCTTTATTTCCTATTGCATCAAGCGTTAATGTATCTAAAAGACCATCTTCTATTAGTTTTTTTGCATATTCTACCCTCAGTTCTGCTCGTATTTTTGTCAATTTAACTTTTAATATACTATTGAAACAATAATAAAGATGATGTTTGGGTACATTCATAGATCGGGAAAGTTCTTCCATTGAAAAATTAGCATTTAGAAAAATTTCACTCTTTTTAATGTAATCTAAAATTGATTGAGATAATTCAATAAATCTTGGTTCAATATCTTTTTGTTGTAGCTCTTCTTCAGGTGGGTTTCTTTCTTCTTTATCTAAAATATCTGACGCTTCGGTTGAAAAAATATCTTTTAAAATAATTTGTTCTTCAGGTTGTACTTTTTCATTTTGTTTTACAAAATAATCATTTACATTTCTTCCTCTTTGCGGAATTCCATACAATAATTCAGGAAAAAATAACATGCTTAAAGGTATTATTAACAAGCAAAAACTAACAATATCCATTGGTAAACTAGTTTTAAATTGCCTAAGATCTGGATTTGGTTCCTTCAAAAAAGAATAGGAAAGTATCGCAAAAGAAACAATTATAAAGACAATTATAAAGACAAAACTAAAGAGCCATATTAGCATTTTGCGAGTTTGTTTTTTAGGAATACGATTATTGGTATTCATTTTAGCCCAAAAACGAAATAACATAATAAGTACCGATACCACATAAATACAAAGCAAAGTAGGTCTTGCAATGATGTTTACAATATTAGGATAAAGTCCTACTGTAAACGTTTTTGCAACCATAGTGTCTTTGACTATTCTATGTGCCAATGATAATTTGTAAGTAAAAGGTGTTAGTAGGTAAGGTGTTATACTAACCAGATTGACAAAGGCTGGAATCAAGTGTAAACAATCTTTTTTGGTTAACTTACTATTATCAAATAAAGTACCTCTCACATAAAAATATAATAATGGCCCAATCAAAAAACCAATCGGAGCGGTATTATTATAAAAAATAGCCAGTAAAAACACACTCTTTTTAAAAAACAATACATAGTGTATCAAGGAATATGATGAGAGTACATAAATGAATCCGGATAAAAAAATGGAATTACGGTTAATATTCCAATTATGATAAGTCATCAAAATTGCCAGAAAAATAGTAAATACCGAAATATAAGGGTGCATCAAAGTTATTTTTTAAACTTATAAGCTATCGGCTTTTAAGTTCTGCAAAGTTAAAAAATACAGTTTTAAAAACAAGATTTTTTAAAATCAACAATGCTTGCTTTTTTAAAATTAAGTATTTACTGGTAAAATATTTTTGTTTGCCAAAATCTTCATTTTTGGACAAGCTTTAAATCTTTACATAAGTATGTTTTTAAAGGTTTTTGTTGTTTTGCAAGTTCTTAATTTCTAATATACTTTTATGGAAAAAACACTACTCTTTGACTTTTGGAAAGTCTTTCAAAAACTAAAAATGTTATTACTTATTTTTGCATTGCTCTTAACATCATTTTTGGGAAATGCACAGAATGGACACACAATACTAAATACCGCCAGTGTGGATTTAAGAAGTTCATACAACTTTGGCGAACATTGGAATGCTAAGATTGTTGGTTCTAAATTGTATATTTCGGCTATGATTGCCGATGGTGATCCAGAAAACATGGATGATTATCTGAAAAGATTATACATTAGCGTAGGTGACGAAGGTGATATTTTTCATTTGACTAAGCTTCTTTATTTGCCAAATATGAGTACTACTATTTTTCTTACCTCAGGAGATGGCGATCTTGATGATAGTTACTGGTATTTCGATTCCTATAGAACCGCAGGGCCTAATAATATATCTTACTACGAAGGTAAAAGATACGGAGACAAAGGTGTACTGTATGTTACCTACCAGCTTCCGGCAAAGTTTTTAAATGGAAATCAGCTTACTATTGGAGGTGAAGCAGAAACGCTTGACAATGGTAATGGTGGCAAAAGCGGTAAAACTACTTATTTAAATGCCTCTTTGAGCACTCCAACTTTACCTGGTATGCCAACCGTAAGAGCGACCCAAGGTTGTAATTCAGTAAAATTATCCTGGGATAAAATGACTATTCCTTCGAGTTTTAATCCTGGCGATTTTAAGTATGTAGTCGATAACGGTAGTGGTCTTAATACCGAGGTATCAATTGACAAGACTAGTTTTGTGATAACAGGTGTTACTGGTGCTATTAGTCCAATTGTACGGTTGTATTGGCAAGGAACTTACATAGACGAAGCTTCCACCGAAGGTTCTGCCTACGACCCGTTGCCTATACCCGCCGATTTGACTGCCAGTACGACCAAATGTGATGGTTCAGTCGATTTAAAATGGCAATGGATGCAAGCCAGTCCGAGTAATTTTGTGGTATATAGTTCCACTACTCCAAATGGTGTTTTTACGGCTTTTTCTGATATTATTTCGGGGTCTAAACGTTCTTATACCATTACCGGACTTACTCGTGGACAAAAATATTATTTTAAAATAGCCGCCAATGGAGGGAAATGTCCTGATGCCAAAGGCGATAAATCGGAAGATGCTACAATGGGAATTTCTCCTGCTAATCCAGTAGCACCCACAAATGCCCAAATGGTTATGGTTACAGGTGCTGACTCTGGGGTGAAACTATCTTGGAATGAGTCTCAATGGAGTTTGGAAGATTTTGAAAAAGCAACCGATCAGAAATACAAAATTTTCAGAAAGGATTTAAAAAAAGGTACTGAAACAACTATCGAGTTACCAATAGGTGATTTCTACGAAGGGCAAATTAAGGATCAAGTAGCCGGAAACAAAGGGTATTTGCTAACTTATACAGACAAAGAAGTAAGTACATGCGAATCGTATTCGTACAAAATTGTAGCAGTAAATAGCTGTCAGTCGTCTGCAGCTGCAGTTTTTGTTCAGGACAATGCTTCAGATAAATTGAGTATTACCAATATTGATCTTTCGAGTGTATTTTTGGCTAATAATCTGGAAACCTCAAAAGGATATTTTGGGAATTTAGTACAATTGGACTGGAAAATCGATGAAAATGCCGACTTTGTAGGCAATTACAAAATTTATCGTCGAGTGTTAAACAGCACAGTTGCTCCCGAATTACAAGCTACAGTTGATAAAACCGTTCGTTCTTGGGCAGATAATAAAGCCACTGCACAAACACTTTATGAATATTTTGTAGTAGCTACTGCCGATTGTGGTTTAGAAAAAATTACCAGTTATGATATAAACGGAGTTTCAGGAACTCCATACACACAATTAACTGGGTTAAAAGGCTTAGCAACAGGTATTGGGTTTCGATTGCCATCGGCAGTTGTAACCGGGAATGTAACGTATGTAGGCGGCGTTGCCGTACCTAATGTAAAGCTGGTTGCCGAGAAAGACGGAACAGCTACAGGAAATGCTTTGGCTTTTGATGGTGTAAACCAAACCGTAAAAATCAATCCGAACCAAGAAAATATTGTGTATAATACAACCGGAATCTCAGTTTCGATATGGGCAAAACCAAAAGCGTGGACTTCTAAACAAGTTTTAGCCAGTCAGTCAGGTGTTTTTGAAGTAGCCTTGCATAATGAAAGAGTAGAAGTTACTATTGCTGGAACTACTATAACTTCAAAAGTAAAACTGGTTGACGGTAATTATTCTAATATTTTTGCTACGTATGATAATAGTAAATTAGTATTATACATCAACGGAAAACTAGATAAATCGATCAATGCTAATGGTGCATTAACAGCCAATGTTAGCAATGCTATTTATTTAGGAAGTAACGGGTCTGATGATTATTATAACGGATTGTTAGATGAATTCCGTATTTACAAAGCTGCTCTTACCTCCGCAGATGTAGAACGAGATTACAGCCGATTGGTGCAGGCCGAAACTCCAAATATTGTTGGAAACTGGCGTTTTGACGAAGGGGTTGGACCTTTTGTGTTTGACTCGTCCAAAGAATCAGGTGTTTTCAACAAAATTGATGGCGATTTAATTGGTGCTACTTGGAGTAAAGAAGTTCCTTCGAGAGAACAATTAGGTTTTGCAGGATTTACAGATAAAAACGGAAATTACGTTATCGAAGGTATTTCTTATACTGGTTCGGGAGAAAATTTTAGTATAACGCCAACTATAACACTTAGTGGTGCTATTCATGCCTTTTCGCCAAGTAATCGTGTTTTATTTTTAGGTGAAGGCAGAAGCATCGAAAACAATATCGATTTTATCGATCAGTCTTCCTTTAATGTAACGGGAACCATTCGATATGATTTTGATAATACCGAAAACGACCCAACTCATTTTCAGAGTTCGGGCTCAAAAGGCGTTTCTATTTGGTTGGACGGAGCGCAACAATTGATGAAAAACGGACAAGCAATTTTATCAGATGAGTTTGGACAATTTCAAGTAGTAGTGCCTATTGGTAAGCACTTTTTAGAATTTAGAAAAGACGGACACACGTTTGTAAGCAATAAATTTCCAACAACAGGTACTTACGATTATCAGGATATTTTGTCTGGCATAGAAGTTTTAGACAATACCAAGCATACCCTTACAGGTTGCGTAGTTGGCGGATTGGTTCAGGCGAACAAAAAATTAGGTTTTTCTGCTTATAAAGGAAAATTACAAACAGACGTACAGCGTGTTAACAATATTGGAGCAACTTATTTTACATTGACTTCAAAAGATACTCGTATTAAACGTTCAGTACAAACGGATCCTGAGACGGGAGAGTTTGAAATTAAGTTACCTCCAAATGAGTACGAATTCTCAGATGTGTCTTTTATTGGAGATGAAGCAAATCCAGCTGATGATAAAATTTTGTTTTTATCAAAAGACATATCTTCTATAAAATTAGACGATGATGCAGCCTATAAAGGAATTGAAGAAGAAGAGCCTGTTTTGGTTTCTGGAGGGTATGTTGCTCAAAAAGTAAGGTACAATGCAGCCAAACGATTGATTTACAGAAGCACCCCAAGTATGGTGGTACAAAGTAATACTTCGTTAGATTATTTACCTAACACCCAAGAACTTGATAGTAATGGAAATATCATTACGGAAAAAACATTAGTGGGAGAAACTACGGTAAAAATATACGACAAAGAATTATCTAAAGACATTAATTTGCCTACTAAAACATTGCCATATCCAGCTTTTTTACAAGGAAAAGGGTATCAGGTAACGATTAAAGCGATTGAAAAATATGCGTATTACGGAACAAAACCTGTCAAAAATCCAGCTACTGATCAAGTACCAGTTTTGGACGGTCAAGTTACGATAAGCAACAATATAAGTGCTAAAGCAGATGGAGGTTCATCGGCAGCTTATCAGTTAACCGATGAAGAATGGGTTTCTCTTTCAGGAAACACACATCAGTTTGATTTGCAAAATGGAGGTAGCGTCAACTATAACTTTGTAGGTGGAGATCCAGATTTAATTCAAGGCTCTGGTATCGAAGATACTTTTGTAAAATCAATGTCTATTGCCTTAAAAACGGGCGATTATACTGTTTATTGGCCAAATTCAAACGATGCTTCCAAAGGATATAAGGCGTATGTTTTAGGAGGTTCTAAAATGCCAGGTACTGATTTTATTACTGAAGCACCTGCTTCTATAACCACTACTATTAGAATTCCCCCAGGAAGCGGCAGTAGCGTAACCTTAGAAAAAGGGAGTACGATAACCAAAGAAACTACTAGTAGTACACAAGCAGGTGGAGATTGGAGTTTTGGTGCGGGAGTTGCTTTTGATTATGAATTAGAAACTCCTTTAGCAGGTCTTCATCTTGGTAAAAGTGAAAATCAAGTAATGGCTACCACTTATGGTTCAAGGTATTTAGGTAATGAAAAAACAAGTGCGAAAGCAAATAGTACAACACAAAATCTTACGATTACAGCCGAAGATGCTTTTGAAAAAGGCGATTTCTTTATTGCCGATTCTAAAAACATAGAAATTGGTCGGGCTAATAATTTAAAATTTATTTTGGCTAATAAATGTGTGGGATGCGTAGGACCAAAAGTAACTGGAGATGATGGTCAAGAATACATTTTGAATAAAGGCGAAACTTATTACCAAAAAGAAAAAGGCGAAACCTTATTATTATATTCAGAAGACCATATCAAAACGGATATAATTCCGAAATTGGCAGCCATTAGAAATAGTCTTTTTATAGACCAGGCTAATGTATATGTTACAAAATTGGATACTTCAAACCCATTATATGGAGTAAATAATGACGATCCTCGTTTGGGAACTTTGGCGAATCAAAATGATTATACGAAAGATGATGCTGAAGATGATACCGGAGCAAGTTATAGTTTTAATCGATCAATAGCTCCTAAAACAAACGGTATTATTCAGGATAAAGTACGTTGGTATAATACTCAGATTAGAGCTTGGGAAGAAATTTTGATGACCAACGAAATTCAAAAATACACCGCTATTTCTGGTAACAAACCGAAACAGAAAAATATTTCTATTAGTTCAGGAATTGCATATTCTAACACTTCGACTACCGAAACTACCGAAACCACCATATCTTCTACTGAAGTAATGGCGGGAGCTTCTGCAGATGCAGAGGGGAAATTTTTATTAGGAGCAGGAGTTTTAATAGGCCCAGCCTATAGTATTCACGGTGGAGGAGATAAAACTTTTAGCGATAGCGCAAACGACACAAGCATTAACACCGTTACAACATCTTATACAATACAAGATAATGATAAGTACAATGCTTATAGCATGAATATTTATGACGGAAAAGGTAGTGATGGACCTATCTTTCAAATTGTAGGAGGACAAACGTCTTGCCCTTTCGAAAGAGAAAAAGAATTAGAAGTAACCAAAGAACATACCTATTATTTGGATTATTGGATAAAAATGTTTCCAACAGTTTTAGATGAACAAATAAAAATCATAAAAGATAGACATCTTATTGCAAATCCTTTAGGAGGGCAAATAACAGACGATCTTGACAAACAAAATCAAGAAATTGAAACTGTAACTGCAGTTATCGAAGAGAAAAAAGCAATTTACAGCCAGTTATTAACGATGTATAATGATGCTGAAAAACCGTTATTAAGTAAACGTACCGTTCAAATCGAAAAACCGGGCATATTGGTAAACGGAAACGACAAAGCCACAATGGTAAACGTACCATCGAGCAAAGCCGCTACTTTTGATTTAGAATTACGCAACGAAACCGAATTAATTCCTTCTTCCACAGATCAGGAGATTACGTATCAAATGTCAATAGATCCGGCATCTAATCCTGATGGTCTGGTTGTATTATTGAACGGAGAAACCTTAGTAAAACCTGTAGAAGTTTCAATTCCTTTTGGGCAAAAGATCCGTCAAACCTTAACCGTTTTAAGAGGTCCAAAAGAATACAAATACAAAGATTTGACTTTGGTTTTTGAATCGACTTGCGACGAAAGTATTCACAAAGAAATCACTATGGATATTGAATACATTCCGGTTTGTTCTGAAGCAACTATTGTAAGCCCAGGTAACAATTGGACTGTAAACTATGATGGTAATAACCGATTACCTATCAAAGTAAATAATTACGATGTTAATTATCAAGGCTTTAAAGGAATTAAAATTCAGTACAAACGTGCCAGTGAATCAGAGTCTAACTGGAAACTTTTAGAAACCTATTATCGTAATGAAGAGTCACGTACCAACGCAGGTTCTGAAGAAGTTGCAAGAAAAGCGCCTTTATTAACAGAACAAGGAGGTACTGATTTTATTTATAATTGGGATGTGTCCAAACTAACCGATGATTTGTATGATGTACGCATTCAAAGTATGTGTCAGGGAGAGGCAGATGATGTTGTTTTTACGTCACCAACGATTACTGGTATTATCGATCGTATCAATCCAAGTTCATTTGGTGCACCACAGCCTGCTGACGGAATCCTATCAGCGGGTGACGAAATTATGATACAATTTAATGAACCTGTAAATGCCGGTTTGTTAAATCCGTACAATTTTGATATTAGAGGTGTCATCCAAGGAGGAGAATTAAAACATCCTGCCAGCATTTATTTCAACGGGGCTAACGATTATATGGAAATACCAGAAGGTATTCAATTAAATCGTCGTTCATTCTCTCTTGATTTTTATGCAAAACGTAAAAAATCAGGATCTGAAGTATTGCTTTCTCAAGGAAGTACCGAGGCCCAATCACTTAGTGTTGGGTTTAATGCTGCGAATCAATTTGAGGTTGCATTAGCAGGTATAAAATTAAATTCGGCTAAAACTATTTCAGTTGATGATACTTGGGTACATTATGCTTTTGCTTATGATGCTACGAATCAAGAAGGTAAATTATATATTAATGGAATATTGGATGTTGTAAAACAGGGCTATTCTCCAAATTATGAGGCAACAGGCAAAATTTTCGTTGGAAAAGATGCTTTATCAAGAGCGTCTTCATTCAAAGGAAACATGCACGAATTACGTTTTTGGGGCAAAGCGCTAACAGCATCTCAAATCAATGTTGTAGCTACAAAACGTTTGAAAAACAATGAGCCAGGTCTTTTAGGAAACTGGACAATGGAAGAAACAGAAGGTGTGGTTATCAATGATATCGTTAGAGAACGTCACGCACAATTAATTTCTGGGACTTGGCAAGTAGCTTTATCTGGTAATGCGTTGTCGACTTCAACTACTAATTCTCCTGCTATTAGCTCGCCTGCTTATTTAGATGTAGCAAACTTTAGCGTAGAATTTTGGTTTAAAGGAGATAAAACAACTGGAGCTACTTTGCTTTCTAACGGGAAGGGAGACGATCAGGATTTGAACAAAAATGGTTGGTCTATTCGTGCTAATACTTCTGGTTTATTAGAAGTTTGGAATAACAATAAAACGTTTACAGCATCGCCTAATAATTATTTTGACAATCAGTGGCATCATTTTGCTTTAGTGGTTAATCGTGCTACTAATACAGTTTGTTTTGTTGATGGAAATCAGCAAAATACAATTGAAACAGATACTGCTGGGTTTTCTGGATTTGGTGGAGCGGCACTTTACTTAGGTTCTATGGGCTGGGTAGATGCAATTGGAACTACTCAACAAACGCAACATTTTACTGGCTCGTTAGACGAGGTTAGAATTTGGCAAGGAACTCGTTCTGCTTTGCAAATTAAACGTGATATGCGTTATATGCTAACCGGAGACGAAGTTGGATTGGATTTATACTTGCCTTTTGATAAATATAAAACCAATATGGGTATCGAATTGTTAGAAGCATCTAATTCTTCTGCAGCTACTGGAAATACAGCAGTAAGATCAAATGGTGTTCAAGCTGAACTTAAAGGGCAAATTGCTTATATGCAAGATACTCCTTTGGTAAAACTGCCAAGACCGGTTAGAAAAGTAAACTTTGGCTATTCAGCTAATCAGGATAAAATTATCCTGACTACTACCGATCCGGACAGCATTTTAGAAAATGTTATTTTAGATATTAGTGTGACCGGAGTTCAGGATTTGAACGGAAATACTATGAGAGCTCCTGTAAGCTGGACAGCTTACGTGGATAAAAACCAAGTGATTTGGGCAGAATCAGATAAACACTTTGCTATTGAATCGGGTAACGGATTTACATTCGAAACCAGAATTCAAAATACAGGTGGGAAAGTGTTTAATTACAACATCAGTAACTTGCCTTCTTGGCTTACTGTTAGTCCAAGCAGCGGTGTTTTGACTCCTGTAAGTTCAATTCCGGTTACATTTACCGTTGATAAAAATGTGAACATCGGGAATTATGTTCAGGATATTTTGCTGGAAACTGAATTCGGATTTGCTGAGGTTCTAAATCTTAGTTTAGATGTTGCAAAACCATTGCCGGCAGACTGGAAAGTTACACCAGCCAATTATCAATATTCGATGAACGTGATTGCGCAATTGAATATTAATGGTGATGTTTCAAGAGATCCCAATGATCAAGTAGCCGCATTTGTTGGGGATGAATGTCGTGGAATTGCAAAATTAACCTACATACAAGCTTTAGATAATTATCAGGCTTATGTGAGTATCTACAGTAATAAACCTTTGGGAGAAGCAGTTGAATTCCGTATCTGGAATGCCAGCGACGGACAAATTCACAGAGACGTTACACCGTCTTATTCTTTCGACTCTAATACCGTAAAAGGAACCGCAATTAATCCCGAAATGCTTAAAGCAGTAGATGTTATTGAATATACATATGATTTGCCAAAAGGCTGGACGTGGATTTCATCTCATTTAAATTACAATTACAATCCAAGCAAACAGCTTACAACAAACGATCTGTTAAAACCAATCAAGGCTGTCAGCGGTGATTTGATACGTGCTATAGATGCCGTCGATAGTTATAGCTCTCAAGAAGGCTGGTTAGGAACACTTACTGCCAAAGGGGGAGTTAAAAATGGTCGCGGTTACAAAATCTTTGTGACTAACGAAAATCAATTAAAATATAACGGACTTTTATTAAAAGGAAGTGAAGTGAAAATTGATCTTGTAAAAGGCTGGAATTGGATTGGTTATATAGGTTTTAAAAACACACCAATCAATCAAGCGCTGGCTGGTTTTGCAAATGTGCAGGAAGGAGATGTTATCAAGAACCAATATCACTTGGCTATCTATAATAAAAATATTGGCTGGGTTGGAGATTTAACAGCTCTCAAACCGGGTGAAGGATACATGATGAAATCAGCTTCTGACGGACATTTTTATTATCCAAATCTGAGTTATTCTGCTACTAGTAAAATGTCAAATAACGACAATCTATACGCAAATCAAACCATAGAAGCGGTTACCAAATATGCCAACACGATGAATGTTGTTGCAGAAGTTGTGGGAGATAATCAATCCAAAAATAATTATTTGAAAGCTTTTGTTGGAAAAGAATTAAGAGGTCAGGCACCTGCTATTTACAATCCAATAACAAACAAAACATCGTATTTCATGACTATTTATGGTAGTAATGACAACGATAAAGTGAATTTTGAATTTTTAGACGATGAAAAATCTGCTGCAATTAATGAAGTGATCGCTTTTAATAACAATGTTGTTTTAGGTGGTCTGGCAACTCCAAAAGCATTGACAATTGGTTCAGGAATACCTCAGGAAGATTCTATTGACTTAATGATTTATCCTAATCCGTTTACCAATGTGCTTAACATAGATCTTTATGAACATCATGAAATTAAAAGTATTAGTATAGTAGATATGAAGGGATCTTTAGTGAAAACGAATGCGGTTTCACCAACAGATTCTAAAGTAATATTAAATGTGTCAAATCTTCCTTCTGGAGTTTATTTAGTTCTGACTTATGACTCAAAAGGGAATGTGTTACAGTCCAGACGTGTAGTCAAATAGAGTACAAAAATGTCTTGATTTAGTTGATAACACTGCTGTGATTTGTTTTACAGCAGTGTTATTTTAAAACTTTTACTAAGCATCAGCTCAGATGATTTGATGTTATAAGTACTAGTTCAAACTTCGAATTTAATAACATAAAAAATGAAAAAAATAATAAAGCATACATTTTTTGTATTTCTTTTTAGTGTTGCGAGACTTTACGCTCAAGTACCTGCAAACTGGTCTGTAAACCCAAATGACTATAATCACTCAATGATAATCACTTGTGTTTTGAATGTCAATTCTGAAGAATCACGCAATACACAGGATGTAATTACAGCCTTTATTGGTGCTGATGTTCGGGGAGTTGCTTCTCCTATTACCTATTTAAAAAGCCAGGATCGTTATGTAGCTACTTTGATTGTTTACAGTAACGATCAGAATGTCCCTATTACTTTTAAAGTATATGACCAATCTAATAATGTAGTTTCGAATTCGCCAGTAGAGGCAATTAATTTTGTAGCTGATGGAATAATTGGAACACTCGAAAATCCATTTGTTTTTAGCGACAGCAGTATTCCAAAAAAAATAAAATACAATAATCTTCTTACTCCAAATGGAGATGGGCACAACGACGTTTTGGTTATAGAAAAATTAGCATTATTCAACCAATATACCTTATCTATCTACGATATCAGAGGACAAAAAGTGTATGAAACAACGAATTATCAAAACGATTGGAGTGGAAATGATTTACTAAACGGTGAGTACTACATTTACATCAGCGGAACAGATCAGGATAAAAATAAATTCATTTATAAAGAGGTTTTGCACTTAGTGAAAAAATCATAATTAGTAAAATGAAATACCTATGATAAATAGTTACAAATGGTCAATTTATAAAACGAAAAATTAAATGAAAAATATATCAAAAAGATTATTTTATCTATTAAACTTTACACTCTTTTTTGCCCCCTTAGCCCATGCTCAATTTCAATTGAGCAACAGGCTATTTAAAGATAATAAAACAGCTATAAATATAGGTTATGCAGGTGAATTTGAAAAAATACGTGTAGCGGCGGTGTATGGAGTTACGTCCAAAAATTTAGATGATGCTAAAGATTTGGTTTGGCAACAAGCTATTCTGGATTTGCCATTGGTCAAAAAAGTATCGATGGCTACTGTTTTTACTAATATTAAACAAGGTAATTTTGCACAGTTTGAAATAAAACAAGCCTTTGCTTATAAAATTGACCTTTCAGATACTCAGTCTTTATCTGCAGGACTTGGAGTAAGTTTCAATAAACAATCTATTAATTACAGTAATGGATTTAATCCGAATGATAATGTTGATTTGGAAGATCCTTATTTGTTAGGAAACAGCTATTCTGAAAACGGATTCGATATGGAAGTTGGCATTGTTTACAAATTCAAAAAATTGCAAGTAGCATTAGGGCTTCCTTCATTATTACAACACAAACAAAAAAATGTAGGTTTTACAGCTTATACCGAATACGAGTTCAAACTTAATGAAAAATTCGATTTAACCCCTTCTGTTTTAATGACAGAGGCTCAAAATAAAAAAGTTGAAGCTTTTACTTCTTTCAGTGTAAATTACATCAAAAAAGCTTCGTTACAAATAGGGTATAGTAATTTTAAACAAGTAGTAATGGGTTTTGGAATTAATTATAAAAAAATGAATTTTGCTTATAATTATTCATTTTCTTCTAATTCTGAATTCAAAGCATTAGTAGGTAATACAAGCCAGTTTGGATTATTTTTTAATATCTAATTTTATTCACTATTGTTATTTAATTGTATGAAGTTAATCTTAATTTTTAAATGAAAGACTTTCTGAGAAAGTCAAGCAAAAGGGTTTAAAATTTTGATATTTCAACACCTTTAATATTGATTAGATAAATGAATTTAAGAAAAAACAAATGGGTTGTCATTTTTGGCAGCCCATTTATTTTTGTATAAGATTAAAATTTTACAACAGAATAATTATTGTAAAGCATTACTTTTTTGTTTTTTTACATCAGGATGAAGACATTATTAAAATATTGGTTTTGAAAATTTATTTACATAAATAATTCTTTCTGGAATGTTATATATTAAAGAAAAAAATAATATAGTTTTGCGCCCGAAAACTGTGGTAAGCTTTTGTATAAAAAAATCACAAAACGCTATTTTTTTATTCAATTAAAACTAGCTGCTGAATTAATTATAATTATCGAAATGAAAAAAATTATTTTGTTTTTAACGCTGTCAATACAATATACATATGGACAAAACAAAGTGGAAAAAGACAGTACAAAAAACAGTCAGCTTGAAGAGGTTATTGTAACGGCCAACAAAGTAGAACAAAAAAATGTAGAGGTTCCTGTATCTGTCACTTCTATTTCGGCAAAAGCAATCGCAGATTCCAGATTAATAAGCTACTCTGATTTAACTGCAAGAGTTCCTAATTATTTATACCAAGGATCTGGTGTTGGTTTTCAATCGATACATTCTATAAGGGGAATTCAGGTGTTTAGTTATAACCCGGCTGTATCCACTTATGTTGATGATGTAAATTCATTTGATATTATGGCTGGTGGATTTGAACTTACCGATATTGATCGTATTGAGATTTTACGCGGGCCCCAAAGTACCCTTTTTGGGCGAAATGCTATGGGGGGTGTTGTAAATGTTTATACTAAGAAACCGACCAATAAAACTACAGGATTTATAGAACTGGAAAGCGGAAATTTTGCTTTACAGCGTTATTCGGCTGGTATCAAAACACCATTTATTAAAGACAAATTATTTTTTGGTTTAAATGGTTTATTCCTGAAAAAAGATGGTTTTATGAAAAACGACATCACAGGAACCCCATCGACAGATACCAGTTTAAACGGAAAAACCATTGGGGATGAAGAAAACACATATGGAAATATTTTCTTGAAATGGCTCGTTAATCATAAACTTAGTTTTACCGCTAATGTCAAACATCAAAGAGATTTTTCAAATGCATCAGGTTATTTGGTATCACAAAAATCGGAAAAAATTGCTTTGGAAACACCTACGGTCATTAATCTGGCTAGAATAGGAACTCATGAAAGAAAAATGACTAATTATTCCTTAACAGTAAAATATCAAGCCCAAAACTTCGAGCTAACTTCTATTAGTGCTTTCCAACAAATTTATTTTTTGTTTAAAAATATGGATTTCCCTGGTTATTATGAATCCTTCTATAGAAGTAGTATTGGAGAAAAACTACCAACACAAAATGTATGGAGTCAAGAGGTTCGAATTAATTCTTCTAACAAAAATAACAAGTTTCAATACATTGCGGGTTTATATGGTTTTAAGCAAATTAGCTATGACCCAACAAGTAATTTAGCCTATGAATTGGCTCCAAATAAATATGTAATTTATAGAAATAAAAGAAATAACAGCGGATATGCAGCTTTTGGAGAAATCAGTTATAAATTTCTAGATAAGCTAAAAGTAGTTGCTGGAGCAAGATACGATATTGAAGAACGTGAATCTGTTTTTAATGGTTTTGGAGATGCCGTTTTTGTGGGCGGGGTATTTACACAAATAAAACCTGACGTAACAAAGTCGGTAAGCTATAGTTCTTTTTCTCCTAAAGCCTCTTTAATTTATAATCTTGACAAAAAATCAAATGTTTATGCGACATTTACACGTGGTTTTAGAGCTGGAGGAATAAGTTCTCAAATTGTTCCTGCGGGAGTCCGTCAAGATTATGATCCCGAATATTCGGATAATTTTGAATTAGGTTACAAAACCAATTTTTGGGACAACAGAGTAAACTTGAATGTAGCAGCATTTATGATTAATTGGCAGGATTTGCAATTCTCTAATTTGGTTGCACCGGCTACTTATTCTATGGAAAATGTAGGTGATGCATACTCAAAAGGAATTGAATTAGAAGCTAATATTATTCCTGTAAAAGGCCTGCAATTGGATTTTGCCTATGCAATAAATGATGCTGAATATAAAGATTTTGATTTAAAAAGAATAGATTTTGCATCAGGATCAGTAATTGTAACACCAATAGGAGGTAATAAACTATCTAATGCTCCAAAGACAACATTTTATACCGCAGCTCAATATTCAATCGAAACCTCAGAAAAAGTAAATTTACTGTTTCGAGTTGAATTTAGAAACATTGGAGGATATTATACTGATATTCAAAATAGTCTCTACCAGCCCACTTATCATGTTGTAAATACAAGATTTGGATTAAGTTATAAAAATTACGGATTGTTTTTATGGACTAAAAATTTAACCAATGAACACTATTTGTTATATGGAAGCAGTGATACCAGTTTAAGAAGGTCTTCTGTTGCTGCAATGCCAAGTCAGATAGGAATGACATTATCTTTTAGATTTTAATTATTCATTTACAGTTGCTAAAAAATGAAAGAGATTAGATTTTTTTATCAAAATAACTAAAACTAATTTTTAGCAATAGTTTGTGATTTAACCCTAAGATATAGTAATTAGTCGATTTATTTTTTTCTATCTAAGAATTTCTATTAGCAGAACCCATGCATCTGAAACAGATTTTATAAATGATACAATAAAAGCAAAAGCAATAAAATACAATCCTGTTTGACCTAAAAATAAAATATAAATACCCCCAATTATATATGGTAGTACAGCTAACTGGTCAAAAAATAGATTCATTAAAAAAAGTCTTTTATATTCGGGATTTGTTTCTATGTGGATTTTTAAATCTGCTTTCGTTATAATTGCCCATAAAATAAAACCTAGAAATGTAAACAGGAAGCCAATTAACTTGGGGGTTTGTTTTGGTATAAGCAGAATAAGAGAAAAAATCAAAATAGAAATTAATAATAACAGAGAGAAAGATGCTCGTGTTGGAAGTGATGAATGCTGCAAAATTTTTTCTAGATTAATAGAGATCCCTATAAAAATTAAGCCTGTAAGTGCTGCTGATGCACTTGCTGATGCATTGTAAAAGTTAGAACATTCATACATTTTATTGTATTTTTAAAATTTTTCTGAAAAGTGCCGATTCAATTATATTTTCTTGATACTAATTTTTTGAATGAAGTTAGTTTAAAATTAGTTCTGAAAGACTGCTGGCAGTCCCTCCTGTTCCGTTATTTTTTATTATGATCTGTACACTGTATCAATTAGTTTAATATTACTTGAAGAGCACGCTATTATTTACCTTTGGAGCATGATCTGCTTTCGAAAATTTCATTATATTTTGTAAAAGGTAAAAAAGCTTATTTATAATAATGTATAATCCGTTTTCTATTTCAGGAAAATGGAAATCAAAAAATGTAGTATCCTTTTCTCTTATTATAAGTACATATGAGTTTTTACGTTTTCAATTATTTTATTTAGATGTATATTTTCTATTGGTTGTTTTTTATATCAACCTTGGAATAACTAAGTATAGTTCTATTATATTCTCCATTCTTTGAGCTGAATGATTAATTTTATTGATATGTTTTTTTGTGATTTCATCAAAACTGCTTTCTATTTCTGAATATACTGACAAAACAAAAGGGAAACTTAGTTTATACATTGAAAGAAACTACCCTAGTTAGGGCTGACTGGAATTTAAAATCATTAATACTACTTTATATGAGTCTCTTGCTTTTATGCCAATAGTAATTAAGTTGAGATTATATTCAATTGTGACAACGATGTTATTTTATCAAATATATAATTAGTCAATCTCTGATCATTTCTTGTTTTAATAATTTGATTTATTTTTAGTCATAACTTTCATTATATTTATACTATAAAAATGATTTGGTTGTCATGTGTTCTTAATGATAATTATTTAATCTGAATTTAGCTAGTTTTAAATATGTTTTATTTTTATAATCTATAGTCAATTTAAGTATTTTTTCCAGTATTCATACTTAAGTAATAATAGTCTGATTAATTCTATTTATCACTATCAATATTATAGCGAAGTGGAGGTTTGCCTAAAACTTTTTTAAACATTGTAACAAAGCTGCTACTGCTTTCATATCCTAATTCATAAGCAATGGATTTAACACTTTCGCCTAAAGACAACTTTTTTATAGCAGTAACAATATGTAATTGTCGCTTCCATTGACCATAACTCAAACCTGTTTCCTCTGATAATTTTCTTGCAAGATTTCTTTCACTCATACCAATCTGCTTTGCTATTTGGCTCATTTTTTGTTTATTAGAAGGATCATTTATTAGAAAACCTACTAAATCCTGCAATTTTGCATCGGCAGGCATTGGCAGATACAACTTTTCAACTTTTGCAATGCAAATTTCATCTAACAAAACATTTATAATATTTAACTCTTGTTTAGAATACTTTTCAGTAATAACAAATAAGGAGCAAGCCATAATTAATTCTCGGAGTAATCTGCTTACCAATAGTGTGCAGCAGTTTTCAGGCAAAGACACTTTTTTTGTAGGTTCAAAATAAATGGAAACACATTCAACAGCTCCAGTACCAAAAACACAATGTGATAGACCGCTGGGAATCCAAACCGCATTTTGTGCCGGTACTAGCCAAATTGCATTATCAACTTCGCAATTCAATACACCGTTTTTGACATAAAGCAGTTGCGCTTTTCTGTGGCTGTGACGATACGATTTTTCGAATACATCTAATGGGGTTTTGAAATTAAAAGCCATTACTTCTTTTGGATTGGCATCTATATTTCTTAATATTTCAAAATCATTATTAGCTGCCATTTTTTTATACATTTTTGATTGCAATATATCCATAAAAAGGTAACCCACAATGTTTAAGACCATTGTGGGTTGAGAAATTTAAATATGATTAAATGCCGGCCATCATTTCTGAGTACAATCTAGATGCTGAGCCCAATTCAATTAATCTTTCTAAATTTGCTTTTGCCAATTTAGCCCTGTAAGGACTTTTACCCAGCATTTCTGAGCTGTCATGTAGCATATCTACATAAGAAGAAGAGAATTCTTGATAATTCCAAGTACGCTTCAGGCAGGTGTCTGAGTAAGCGTCTAATGCTGTTTCTTCGCCGGTTTCAAAATAACTTTTTAGAGCTGTTGCCAAAATATCGGCATCATATAATGCAAGATTCATTCCCTTGCCCCCCACTGGCGAAATGATATGTGCAGCATCACCTACCAAAAATATATTTTGATATCTCATCGGCTCAAAAACTGCACTGCGCAATGGAAATAGTGATTTTTCTAAAATAGAAGTTTCTTCCATATCAGGTTCATACATTCTCGACTTTATTTCTTTCCAGCATCTTTCGTCTGTCCAATCCTCTAATTTATCTGTCGGGTGACATTCTAAATACACCCTGCTTTTATCTTGTCTAGGGAATTGAGCTGCCAGTCCTCTTTCTCCCATAGACATGCAGATTTTAGGTTTTATATCTACAAACAAATTCAGCCAGGTAATACCGTAATCCTGTGTGTATTTTTTCAAAATACCATCAGGAATCACTTTTTTACTAACTCCGCTATATCCATCACAGCCAGCTATAAAATCGCAGTATATTTCGTGCTTACCACCTTCTTTGTCTGTGTAGGTTACAGTTGGTTTTTTCGTTTCAAGGTTTATAATCTTAACATCTTTTGCTTCATAATGCAATGCACAGTTTTTTTCAGTAAGATTGTTAATTAAGTTTATAACCAATAATTGCTGCGGACAAAGGCGTACTTCGGAATCAATGCTTCCATCTCCAACATTTGTTGAAAGCATATAGCTTTTACCTTCATAACGAAATTCTGTATCCATTGCCGGCGGACCAACCACTACATCGCCTAAACCCCAGCGAAAAAACATTTTGGAGGCTCTTGCTTCTACTGAACCTGCTCGATTTTGCATTTTAATTGCACTCAAGCTGCTTTGTTCTAACAAAATAAAAGGAATGTTAGCCTGAGAAAGTAAAGCTCCTAATGTTAAACCAGATACTCCAGAACCAATAATTACAACTTTGGTCTCTTCTTTTTTTATTGTTGACATATTTTAAAATGTTTTAGAGTACAAAAATATTCTAATAACAAAACATGTTAATTTGAAATAATAACAATTAATTTATCATTTCTGCCAAAACAAAAAAAGGTTTTCTTGAGAACGACTAGACAAAAGAAAAAAGTGTTTTTTAAAATTCATGCAAATTTATTTCATATAAATCTCTGCTGAATATTTATGTTTCTAATAATATCCGACAAGGTTAATTAAAATTTAATCTTTATAAAATATTTGCCCTTCATGTTTTCTGTACTCATTTATTGAACCCCTTTTAAAGCCTGATAAGGAAATTAAATCACTGCTAAAAATTAAACAAAAAAGATAAATATTATCTGTTTTAAACATGATTTGTGTTCTGTAGATCACGAACCTCTTTTTATGTTGCAGTAATAAGATATTCAGAGCTTCTTTTAGTCTATTTTTTCGAACCGTAAATAATGGTTTAAGATGATTCTGACCCGCTTCATTGGAGATTTATTTATGAATCTTGTCAAGAAATACAGTTCAAATTAAAAGTATTTGGAGCCCTAATCTATTATTTTCATAATGAAGTTTCAACCTGTTTTTAAGCAGTTATTGCTTTTTGCCTTTTCTTTTCCAAAGAATAAATCCCGTAATAGAAAGTATTGCAGGGCTAAATCCGGCAATTACATAAAGAATTTTAATCCAAAAATTATCATAATCCCCTCTGTGAAGCTGTTTCATCATCCAATAAAATCGGTCGGAAAATGATTTTTCTTCAATCCGTATTGTTTTGATCCAATTGCCATTATCACTGTCATAATAAATGTCACTCCCTTTACCAAAATACAATGGATTTTCAGTATCCGAAAACTCGCCGCTTACTATAATATCCGTTTTTTTATCAGCGGCTATTTTTATGGCAATTGGATTAAAATTCGGAATTTCTCTGGCATGTTTTATTACTTGGTCAATATTTGCCTTTACCTGATAATTCTGTTCTTTCTTAGGAATCAATTCCCATTCAGCAGGTAGAAAAAGACTTTTATTCATCCAGAAACCGGTGAAAAAAAGAATGAAATTAAGTATCAAAGTCCAGACACCAATAATCCTGTGCAATGAAGAAGAAAGGGATCTGGAAGATTTACGATTTAACTTCTCTTTAAAAGTAAGTACAGCAAATATCTTTTTACGATAAATGATCACACCTGTAATTAAGTTTAACAGTAAAGCAATGGCCGCAATGGCAGTTATGAGTCTGCCTGGTTTATCAATTAAAAGCGAGTAATGCGCAACATACAGCCAGCGGAAAAAAGGCGACTGCAAAGAGCCGAAACTGCCTTCTCTTACAATTTTCCCCGAATAAGGGTCTATCATACAACAATAGAGATAATTATCGATTGTATTGCCCTGATAATTAAAAATCATAAATTCATAGGTGTCGCAGCTATTTCTCGGAAAAGTCTGCAACATAATCTGTCGTGCTTCGGGATACGTCTCAGAGACTTTATGATACATCTCATTTAACGAAATGGTTTTACTGCCCTTTACACAGCAATGCATTGGTGGATTATTGAAATACTCAATCTCTTTTTTAAAAACCAATAAAGTGCCCGAAATTCCAAAAAACAGATACAGTACCCCGAAAAACAATCCGAGGTAACTGTGCAGTTTAAATGAGGTTTTTGTGATTTTTTTCACTAGAAGTTCTGAATTACAGCATTACAATTTTAATTTTAGAGATAAAATCACTTGGCGAAGGGTTCCCGGAGTAATCATACCACGACCGCCATACCAATAATGTTCATTGAGCAAGTTATTGGCAGAAAGCGAAAATACATAACCTGTTTTCTCAAAACTTAGAACCGAGTTGATTACCGTATAAGGATTTGTGTAAAAAGAACCATTAGTGTTATTAATCATCAAATCTTTACCATAATGACTACCACCTATACCTAATGAAAACCCATTTAATGCTATTGACTGTGGAGCATAATTAACGTACCAAGTCCCAGAAAGTTTAGGACCTGCATCAACAGGTCTTAACCTTTCAGTAAGCGCATCTGAAACAATAAGTTTACTGTCATTATAAGCAAAACCGGCATGCAGAAAGAGTCCTTTTATCGGATTTGATTCTAAATCGGCCTCAAAACCTTTACTGCGCTGCTCACCGTCCTGGAGATAAGAAGCCGTATCATTTGGGTTTTGTCTTACCACATTGGTTACATCAATATTATAATAACTCAAAACCGCATCCAAAAGGTTCTTTTTCAGGGAAACTTTAACTCCCGATTCCCATTGATTTCCATAAACGGGTTGAAAATTGGTCATCTGTCCGTTTACCGACTGTGGTGCCTGCGGCTGAAAACCATTCATATAATTAGCAAACAATGCTATTCTTTCAGGAATAATCTGGTAATTAATTCCTAATTTGGGAGAAACAGCCGTTTGTGTATAATCACCGGTAGTTGTTGCTGTTAATAAATCCTCAGTTCCTTTGTTATTAATGTAATTGATTCGGGCACTAAGCATTACACTTAAATTCTCCAATGGGTTAATAACATCTGAAACATATACTGAATAATGATCCTGAATCGCCTTATAATTCTCTCCATACGGTTTTGTAGCCAATTGACCAGAAATATATTCATTATTAAAATTAGCATTTTGAGGATCTGAAGCAGTAGCCGAAACTTTAGTAAAATTCATAGATTTACTGGCAATCCCGTAGAGATAATGATAATATTCAACACCTGTAATTAGTCGGTTTTTCATACTCCCAATTTTGAAATTCCCCACGAAGTCCTGTTGGATTTGCTGGCTGGTAATATTTTCCGGATACATTCTGTACACTCGACGTGTTACATTTTGACTGTTATCATCTAATCTTAGCCTAATGTAATCACCCGGAGTTTTATTATTGATTGAAATTAAATTGGTTTCCGATTTCCAATTTTCTGAAAGCCTGTAAATGATTTTTCCGTAAATATTTACCGCCTTATTATTGAGCGTAACCGAGTTGTCATTGAAAGAACGGTAATAATCTAAATTGAGTTCATCAGCCGATTTAGCAGTTCCCAAAGCTACTTGGTACAGCGGATTATTCGTAGCCATTTTGTTTAAAATTTCTGCATCAAGCTGAATTTTTAAATCATCGCTAAACTTGTAAGAAATGCTGGGAGCTAAGAAAAATGTTTTTGAAAAACCTTGATCCTGAAAAGTATCATTGTAGTTATAAGCGCCGGTTAATCGAGCAAGAATCTTTCCATCTTTGTCAAGAGGCCTGTTGATATCAATAGTTGCTCTTTGTAAATTATAAGATCCGCCCATAACAGTAATGTCGGCAAAAGTGGTTTGTTGGGGTTTTACGGTAACACGATTAATCAGTCCGCCGAAAGTAATCATGGTTGCGCCACCACCTCCAAAAATTACGGCGCTTGGTCCTTTGATGACTTCTAACTGGGCGATGTTAACTGGATCCATATCAGAAGCCACATAACCGTTTACACCATTTCTGAAGCTGGAACGGGTACGAAATCCCCTGATGGAATAATAGGGTGAAATTCCTGCCCAACTAGGAGCAACACC
This sequence comes from Flavobacterium sp. LC2016-13, assembly GCF_009707955.1. Lineage (GTDB taxonomy): Bacteria > Bacteroidota > Bacteroidia > Flavobacteriales > Flavobacteriaceae > Flavobacterium. The sequence goes on from NZ_WMDQ01000010.1 coordinate 211,972, forward strand.
TGTGGCATTTTTCAGCATTTCGCCTTGAGTGAAAAAATTTCTGTTTTTAATAAGTTGTGGTGAAACCGAAGCGGTCACCTGAGGATTCTCCAAGTTCTTGAGCGGTAATTTAGAAGCTAATTCACTTGAAACATCTTTGGATTTTCTGACTCCTTCAATAATCACCTCGTCCATTAAGGTATATTTGTTGGTTATACTATCTTTTTTTTGTGCATAGATTTGTAGTGAAGCCACAACAGCTACCGAAAAAAATATCACTTTTTTCATTTTGTAATTTTTATATAATTGTAATTTTATTAGAGTGCTTACACTCTTTCATTGTTGTATAACAATGAAAAATCATTCCAATAAGAATTGAAATTGAAATTAGAATTTATATAAAAAGAGAAGGGGGACGGAAAGTCTCGGTTAAAACAGAAATAGGCTTATTGTCGAATCTAGCCGAAAAGTCAGCTTTGATTTCAATAGGTTCTATTAATTTGAAAGTGTTATTTGAAGTATGTAAAATGTAAAACAACTCTGTTTTTTCTTTAAGGTTGTTCTGCATTTTCTTTTCGTTGTCGTCGTATTTTTTTAGACTTTTTTGAAGTTCACAGCGTCCGTTACAGGTATTAAAAACCATTTTTCGCTGTACGCAGATTGTTTTTACAATTTCTTGCTGCTCTAGTTTAAAAGATACATAAACAAATACACTACCAAATGATGATACTAAAATAATGCAGCTAAGCAATATGATTAGATACTTTTTCAAAGTTGTTATTTTTGTTTACGACCGCAAAAATACCATTTTTTGTTTTTCTTTTGAAGAAAGGTCTTATTTACTTCACCAAAAAAACACCACTTTGCTTATTTATAATCACTTAGGATTAAAACTTTATTATGTAAATTCTATTATTATCTATTAAAGATTCAATTTAAAATGAAAGTTGGAGATTAATACTACTGTGTCTTAAATAAACTTCATAATCTTAGCCAATTTCTCGCACCATTGGTCGGGATCTGAGAATAAAAATATATCCTGTGTTAACTTTTAACTCTATATAAACTGAATAGCTTTTAAAAGTTTAACATATAAGTTAAAAATCTTTACAGGGTTCGAACCAGAAAACTCAATAAACATAAGGATATGTTGATCAATTAAAAATGCAGAAAAATTTGTTGAACCCAAAAAAGCCTGCAAAATAAATACTTCACAAGCTTTGTCTTTTTCTTGGAAACTTCTTGGTACAAAATTCGAATTTTTTACTTGAAGATTTTCAAGTTTTAAGCAAGTTGACACAGTTTTAATAATGAAAGCATTTGATTGCCCGATTTTATTAAAAAGTTTCAACTAGTCTACTAGTCTACATGGGGCTGATAAAAAGCGCACCCAAAGTAAAACAAAGCCTTTTTTAATAGAGTTTAAAAAGCTATGAATACAAATCCCCTTTGCAATAAAACTGTACTAAAAATTGTTTTTCAATCAAAATTACTAAGGATTATCAATTAAATTACTAGCTAATTTTTTTTTTTGCTAAGCTTTTGCAATGGTATTGCAAAAAATAACGGATTCTTTGTTGGATAGGGTAGGCTGATAATCATTATAAATCACTTAATCTACTTTTTTGTTTTTTTTTGTAAGAAATACCTAAGTAGTTTTTTTGAATAGCTAAAATGTATACTTTTGGTTTTCGAAAGAAAAAACTGAAATATAACCATGAGAAACTACAAACCAGAGAAATTAAAACTAACAAAAAGAATGTTTCTTTTTACCTTGGCATTGGTACTAACCAATTGTCAGGACAATGAAAACCTAACAAAGCAGGAACAAAGCACAATTAAAACCGTAAGCATCAATGATGCTAGAGCATTCTTAGCAAGGTCAGTTAATAATCCTATGGCTAAAATATCAGGCAGTGAAATAGATGAGCTTGAATTTGATAAAGCAACACTGGAAAAATTAAACGGCAGCGATCAGTTATTGACCGTAATTCCTTTTGCAACAAATAACGAAATTCGAAATGATCGTGTTTTGATAGTGAAGATAGACGATGAGATTAGAAGCGTTATTTTTAGTATGCAACCTGATGAGAATTCTGTTGAAGGTAGTTTTTCTGGAAAACTGCTTATTTACTCACTCGATGGTGATTTTATTAACGGGTACAAAGCAAAAGATGGAATTATTGACATTCAATATGTAAAGACTAATGCAACAAAATCTTCGACTTCAAAAACAATAGATGGAGGAGAATTAAAAGAAGTAGTTATTGGTCCTAAGCCTAAACTGACTAATGCTGTTAGTTTTGATATGATTTGGGGAAGTGGCGGTTCAAGTATGGGTTATGCTCCTGTAGGTGGTGCGTCAGGAGTCACTTGGGATGCGACTGGCGGCGGCGGTAGTGGCAGTGGTATTACAGCGCCAACATCTGCACAAATTGTTGCTGAATTAGAGAAAAAAATAGATGGTACTAAGCTGGATCCATGTACTAAAGCAATTTTAGATAAATTAAAGAATTTAACACAGAGTGATATTGCTAATATAATGTCAAAGTTAGGAGGGAAATCTGAAGTTTATACTTTAACTTTTGATATTGGAAATACAAACGGTAATCTTGCAGCAACAAATAGAAATGCGCTTAATACTTATACAACTATTTTAGATAAAGATTTTTTGGATGGTAATGACGGTACAGGTATAAATAAGCCTCCAACTGATTTGGTTATTGCAGCTGTAATAATACACGAAGTTGTACATGCTTATTTCTTCAGTTTATTTGACGATAAAATAAATAGCAATAAGCCAAAAGCATTAGATAATTTTGATTTATTGTATCAGAGATATGTTACAAAAAACTATGTAGGAACTGATGATGCTCAACACGCTCAAATTTGGAAAAGTTTTATTAATGTTATGTCTTCTTCATTACAAGAATATAGTACTGGAGTTCCTACTAATTCTCCATCGCAATTTTATCAAGATATTATATTGGGAACTCTAATGAAAACAGATAATTTTGCCGGTAAATATCCCACAGATGGCCAAGAATACAAAAGGATCACAAATAAATATTTGACTGAGAAAAATAATGGTAATAATGACCCTGAATACACTCCAAAAGGGAAACCTTGTAAATAATTGAAATTATGAAAAAAATAATATGCTTAATTTTAGTTACAACTTTTATTTCCTGTTCATCATCAAAAACAGAAAAGAAAGTAATTAATGATTTTTTAGATAAAGAATTAAAAACAGATAAATCTACTGTTATTTTAGTTGAAGAATCTTTGCCTAAAATTAAAGCTTTGCAATATTATGAAAATGCTTACAATGAACGAAATCTCCATGAAGGTGAAATACGTTTTGCGCCAAATGGATATCCTCCATATACTTGGGAAATAGATTCTATAGAAATAGGTGTTTTAAAAAAAGAAGCTTTAAAAGATACTATTACCTATCACTGGGCAGCTTCAGATTTTAAAAACCAAAAATTAAAAATTGTGCCTTATAAAACAATTAAAAAGCGAGGAAGCCGTCAATTAGGCGAAAATGGAATTTATTTATCAAAACCTTTAATAACTACAGATAAAAAACATGCATTTTTATTTTATAGGTCTTTTGCTGTCGAGATAGGCTTTTCTAATGAAAAAGCAGTATTGTTAAAAAAAGTAAACGATATTTGGGTAGAATTGAATCATTACAATAACGTTATGGAAATTAATTAAAATATAAAAGAAAGCTTTTTAAGATAATTATTTGGAAGAATTGAAGAATATCTTTTTAAGGCAAGAAATTGACTTAAAATTAATTTTCGAACATAATAATAAAAAATATAGGAAAACTATTTTAAGCATTAGACTAATAATTAGTTTAATGTTTTTTTGTTTAAGCTAGTATTTTCGACAAAATTTCGGCAAAATTGAAAATAAAAAACTCCTAAACCCTTTTAAAATAAAGGTTTAGGATTTTTTTAAGTACGCAGAGCTGTAATAGAAGAAAACAAGTAGGTTTTGACTTCATACTGGTAGATGGTCAATTTAGGAATTCCCTAATATGAGCAGATTTAAGATATCTTATGAGTTGAGCTTTTGTTAAAAAAATCAATCACTCCAGTATTCATAATTGTATATTTTTTTGTTTATTTTAAGCCTGAATTATGGTCAGTTAATTTTGCTACAAGATAATCAATATTAGCGATTTTCACACTAAGGAACTATCTCGGATCTCGTTTTTAGATATTCTCAGTGAGTACATCTTACTTAATCTTTAAAAACACTTTAAAAAGAAGAACGAGACGAAAATCGGGCTTTGTTCCAAATTGTATCCAGAGTTAACGAATCTGAAAGACCTTGTAACAGTACTTTTTTTGCATATTCGACTCTTAATTCGGCACGTATTTTTGTTAATTTAACGTTTAAGATAGTATTGAAAGAATAATAAAGAGGGTGTTTGGGAACATTCATGAATCGAGAAAGTTTTTCCATCGAAAAATTAGGATTCAAATAGATTTCACTCTCTATTAATATACTCTAGAATCGATTGTAATAATTCTGTAAATTTTGGATCAAGATTTTTTTACTGAAAATCGGTCTGCTCTTTATTCTTTTCTTCTTTATCAGAAACAATTTTTTCCTCTCCTTTTATATCGGCTTTAAGGTGTACAAAATCATTTTTTTGTCTTTTATCATCTGTGGAATTCCATAGAGTATTTCAGGAAAAATAAGTAAACTTACAGGTATCATCAAGAGACAAAAGCCTACTATAGTCATTGGTAAATCGGTTTTTAAACTGACAAGATCCGGATTAGGTTCTTTTAAGAAAAGATAAGAGAGTACTACAAAACTTACCGAGGTAATAATGACTATAAAAACGAAACTGAAGAGCCATATCAGTATTTTTCGTGATTGCTTTTTAGGGATATAGTCATTTGTTTTCATATTCGCCCAAATTTACACAGCATGACTATCACGGATATAGTATAAATAGATAGCAGCGTTGGTCTTGCAATAATGTTTATCGTATTTGGATAAAGCTCTACGGTAAAAGTTTTAGCAACCATAGTGTCTTTAAAAAGTTTTTCCGCCAGTGCTAGTTTATATGAAAAAGGAGTTAATAAATAAGGGGTTATACTTACCATATTGATAAAAGACGGAACTAAATGGATAAGGTCTTTTTTAGAGAGCTTACGATTATCAAACAGCGTACCTCTTATATAGAAATGAAACAACGGCTCAAGTATTAAACCAACTAGAGCTGTATTATTATAAAGAACCGCTGTCAAAAACAGACTTTTCTTAAACAATACAATATAGTGTACCACCGAATAAGATGAAAAAACAGGGCAGATATATAAGGACTCATTAAAAAATAATAGCGAAAATAGGACCTTTTTAGACAAACAAAATTAACAAATACAATATTAAAATCAATCTTATATTAATTTATTCAGACCTTTTTTCTAAAAGATTAATATTTTGATTTTGAAGCTGTAAGTGTCTTTATGTTTTTTTTGTTTTCCAAAATCTTCGTTTTTGGACAATGTTTAAAATTACAAACAACTTGTTTTTAGACCGATTTTGTTTTTTTGCATCACTAAAAATCAAAAACATTTTTTTGTAAAAATACGACACTTTGATTTTCAGTCAATCTTCTGGAAATTAAAAACACATGATTTTTTTGAATTATTTATAAAGCCTGCTTATCTCTAAATAAGTACTCGAAATTATTAATTTGATTTTAATACCAGCTGGAGATAACTCTTTTTATGTCCCGTTTTTTTTTGAATTTTTAAACAATTATTATATGATGAATTTTACTTATTTTAAGTTTTTAGTGTTAAATAAGGAGGGAACCGTCAATCGGCTTCTGGTCAGTCTTTTTTTGCTATTTAGTTTAAATGGTTTTTCACAAACCAATATTTCAGGAATAGTAAACAGTTACTTTTCGGTTACAGCAATTAATCAGCCAGTTTGCGCTCCTTGTGATTTAAACTGTGCTAATACTATTACAGTTAGTAACACTGCAGGACTTTCGGCTGGGGACAAAGCTTTGATTATTCAGATGAAAGGAGCTGCGATTAATACTACTAACACCAGTGGCGGTGGTGGTATTACAGCAATTAACAATACGGGGAATTATGAATTTTTTGAAATTAAAAGTATTGCAGGTAATGTAATAACACCTGTATATCCCTTGATTAAAAGTTATACAATTAGCGGTTTTGTCCAGGTAGTGAGGGTTCCAAAATATACGGGAACAGTAAATATTAACGGAACCTTAACTGCAAAAGACTGGATCAATTCAGATAGAACTGGAGGAGTGTTGGCTATTCAGGCTGATAAGGTAACTTTTAACGCAGATATAAATGTTGCAGGAAAGGGATATCAGGGAATTCAGATGTTAACAAATGGGCCGAATAATGATTGTACGATTAATCCAAATACACAATATGTACAAAATAGTACTTATACAGCATCTTTTACCAAAGGAGATGGTATTGTTATAGACAATACAGCTAATAATAGAGGTAGATCACCACGAGCGAATGGTGGAGGTTCTGGTGTTGCAGGTGATTCTGGTGGTGGTGGTGGATCAAACTTTGGAGCCGGAGGAGAAGGCGGTAAGCGCTGGTGCGATGTCAATGGATTAAATGCCGGTGGTATTGGAGGTGTTAGTCTGACATCATATTTTGCTCAGGATAAAGTTTTCCTTGGTGGAGCTGGAGGATCTGGATATGTAACAACAGGTAATCCTTCAACAGCTGCTGATGGTGGTGGTATTGTAATCATTTTTGCTGATGAAATTATAGGAAATGGTCATTCGATAATAGCTGATGGTTTTGCACCTTCAGCCGTTAATCCTACAGGTGCACCAGATGGTGGTGGAGGTGGCGGCGCCGGAGGAACAATAGTTCTAAAGACTCCGATTTTTAACGGTAATCTGACGGTATCTGCTAAAGGAGGAGATGGTCAGGATTTAAATACAAATACTTATCACGGTCCCGGAGGCGGAGGCGGAGGTGGTGCCTTACTCTACTCTTTAGCAAGCTTGCCTGCAAACGTAACATTAATATCGACAGGAGGTATTGGCGGACAACACCTAGATGGTCAACGAAACGGATCACAAAATGGGTCAGCGGGAGGAAGTGTTTCTTTGTATATTCCGATAGAAAATCCTAATTATGAAGGAAATCAGGATAATGACGGTCTTAATGTAGATTGTGATTTGGATGATGATAATGATGGAATTTTAGATACAGTTGAAATAGGAAGTTTACCCGATGCTTTTGGAGATTTAGACGGTGATAAAAAAGTGAACTATATCGATAGTGATGCTCCAGGATTTACAGATACAAATTCAGACGGAATTGACGACAGATATGATGAAGATTTAGATGGAATAATAAATCAGCTGGATTTAGATTCAGATAACGATGGATGTCCTGATGCTGTAGAAGCTTATGGAACCACTACGGCAGATCCGGATTCAAACGGATATTATGGTACGGGTAATCCTCCGGCAACCAATGCCACTGATGGTAAAGTAACATCCGCTTCATATAGTGCCCCTGTGAATACTACAGGTACCAGCAAGCCAAATTATTTGGTTCGAAATAGTGTTGCAATCACTACATCACCCGGAAACCAAACTATAAATTCCGGTACGAATGTTACCTTTAACTCTGTTGTTACCGGAACACATATAGTATATACCTGGAAACAAAGTACAGATGGTACCACCTGGACAACTGTAACGGATGGCGGAACAGTTCCTGCTTTTTCAAATGCAACAACAAATTCGTTAACCTTAACGAATGTCCCATTTTCATATAATAATTATCAGTATAGAGTAGATCTTACAAGTACTTCAAATGTTTGTACCCAACTTTCTTCTAATACTGCAACATTAAGTGTAGTTAGCGTTAACAATAATCCTGTGGCAGTAAACGATAATTATACCGTTGCCGAAGATGCAACTGTAACGTTAACCCCATTGGCTTTAGATTCAGATGTTGATGGCGATGCTTTAACGATTACTTCAATCAATGGAACTGCATTAACAGGCGGAGTTCAGAGTATTTCAGTTACAAACGGAACTGTAAATATCTCAGCTGCGAATGTGATTACGTTTACAGCAGTTTTAAATTATAATGGAGCGATTAGTTTTCCTTATGTTATCAGCGATGGTCACGGCGGAACAGCTACAGCCAATGAACTTATTACCGTTACACCGGTAAATGATAATCCAGT
>NZ_WMDQ01000011.1 GCF_009707955.1 Flavobacterium sp. LC2016-13
TTAGGTGGTCAATTTAAACCAAAATTAGATGGTCACTTTAAATTGAAAATAGGTGGTCAATATCACTGGTTTTTACAGGCCAGAGGAAGAAAAGATGAAAAGCTCCATTTTAGAACTGCTTTTAATTATATCTCAATGGGGCTTCTGCTTTACTTTGGTTCCTATCTGGCTTTTGTAATATTTGCAGATACTAAGGTTTGCTCCGTACTATATATCTCACTGTGTTCTTTGGGCTATCTGATGACGCTTTCCGGGTGCACCCTGCTCTCCCGCATTATCCGCAGAAAGCTTAGTTCAGCAGATATTTTTAATAAGGAAAACGAAACTTTTCCTCAGGAGGAAAGGCTTATTGAAAACGAATATTCCGTTAACCTTCCCGCCCGTTATCACCTCAAAGACAAAGTGCGCAGCAGCTGGATTAACATTATAAATCCCTTCCGAGGCATTCTGGTTCCAGGCACGCCGGGTTCGGGAAAATCATACTTTGTAATCCGCCATATAATCAGCCAGCATATTGCCAAAGGCTTTTCCATGTTCATCTATGATTTCAAGTTCGACGACCTCACCGTTATCGCTTATAATGCCTGGCTGAAATTCCGTCATCTTTATACCGTGGAGCCCAAATTTTACATCATAAATTTTGACGACCTCTCCAGAACCCACCGTTGTAATCCTCTTGATCCTGCGGCAATGACCGACATTACCGATGCTGCTGAATCTGCTCGCACAATCCTTATGGGACTCAACCGGGAGTGGATTAAAAAACAGGGCGATTTCTTTGTGGAATCCCCCATAAATTTCCTGACAGCCGTCATCTGGTACCTTCGAAAATACAACGACGGCGAGTTCTGCACCCTGCCCCATGTCATTGAAATGATTCAGACCGACTATGAAAGCCTTTTCACGCTTTTGAGAACCGAAAAAGAGATCGAGGTGCTTATCAATCCATTTGTCAGCGCATTCCTGAACGAGGCTGTAGACCAGCTGGAGGGGCAGATCGCTTCTGCTAAAATCTCACTGGCAAAACTCTCCTCACCCCAGCTTTACTATGTGCTGTCAGGCAGTGATTTTACACTCGATATCAATAATCCGTCCGATCCAAAAATTGTTTCTATGGGAAATAATCCGCAGAAGATACAGACTTACGGGGCAGTTCTTTCCCTTTTTGTCAGCCGCCTTATCAAGCAGGTAAACCAGAAAGGAAAACTTAAAAGCAGTCTTGTTTTTGACGAGTTCCCCACTATCTATCTCAATAATATTGACAGTCTGATTGCAACAGCAAGAAGCAACAGAGTGAGCACCTGTCTGGGTATACAGGACTTCAGCCAGCTTCGTAAAGACTACGGCCGCGAGCAGGCTGATGTGATCATTAATATAGTCGGAAATATTGTTTGCGGACAGGTCAGCGGGGATACTGCAAAACAGCTCTCAGAACGTTTCGGAAAGATAATGCAGGACCGCGAAAGCCTCTCTATAAACAGCAGCGACACCTCCATCAGCCGTTCGCGACAGCTCGAATCAGCAGTGCCGCCTTCGAAGATTTCTTCACTGAGTTCGGGAGAATTTGTAGGCATGACAGCCGATAACCCGGACTGTCGCATTGAGCTTAAAACCTTTCACTGCGAGATCATCAACGATCACGAAAAAATTAAAAAAGAAACAGATAATTACCAAGAAATTCCGATCATACGGACAATTGATAATGTTATCATCCAGAAAAATTATCTGCAGATCAAAATTGAAATTCAGGAAATAATCCACAGTGAAATGGAAAGGATAATCAAAAATCCTGCGCTTTCATCACTGGTTCTCAAAAAAGAAAAATAACTTTTAATCCTTAGGTGTTTTCTTGAGGCAGAGAAAAAAGAAATGTTTTTTTAGCTGCCGGATTCTTTTATTAGCTGCAGTGTCTTTTCGTCCTGCTCTCCATTGTAATATTTCACAAGCACCTGCCTGAAACATTCAGGCGTTTCAGGCAGAAGTCCGAACAGGGTCATGCAGGATTTCAGTTTTCTTTCATCTGGCCTGCCCAGAATTTCCAGTGCCGTTTTATTCTCGATCTCAAGCATTGCCTGGGTAATTTCCACCAGACGTTTTCCCAGTATGGGGTGATTTAGATACAGTGAGGCTTCCTGCAGATTTTCAATGCCGTAAAAGATATTATAATCCGTGAATCCCAGTCCTCTTAGCTGGGGAAAAATAAACCACATCCAGTGGGTCTGTTTGTTGCCCTGCCTGATCTCGCGCAGTGCGTTGTTATACGTTTCCCTTTGTGCCTCTAAAAAACGGTTCAGATCATATCGCTTTTCCATTGCATTGCTTTTTTGTCACCTGAAATTACAAAATATTTCAATGCCGATCCCAAAACAGGCATCTGAAATAGGGGTTCAGCCTGCTGTAAAGATTGATAAGGAAATTTTCAATGAAAACGGATTAAAAGAGCCGCGAAAATAGCACCCGCAGGATCCTGCATGCGCATAACGGCCTTGCCGCCCTTCGGGACTTATAGCACTCCGGATCCTTTATCGGGCGCTTGATTTTGTGCTTTCTTTTTTCCCGTTTTTCTTTTGAAAAATTTTATGCGGGGCTTGAGAAAAAACAGAAAAAATATTCACTTAAAATTTTACATCATGGAAATCTCAGGACGAATCACAAAAGATGCCGTAACGGCAAAAGTTTCAAATGACAGGGAGGTGGTAAATTTCTCCATTGCCATAAACGACAGCTACAGACCAAAAGGGGCTGACGAATTTAAAAAAATTGTAACCTATATCGACTGCTCCTATTGGATGGGTTCCAAAATGGCGAAGTGGCTTAAAAAAGGCACTGTGGTTGAACTCTTCGGGCGCATAGGTCTGAATGTCTACAATAATGCCGAGGGCAAAGCGCTCGGTTCGCTGACCTTTCACACCAGTAATATTAAAATACTGGTTTTCCCGAAAACAGAAAACACTGCTGAAGTTCCCGCATCCCAAAAGAAAAATACGGATCAAGACACCCCTGACGACCTGCCTTTCTAATTGGAATCTATACCGTTTCACATCAAAATTTATACGCCATGAAAGCCTTTGAAAAATCAGTTTACATAGAATATCCCGTATCCGCCCAGTTCAAAAAAATAGTCCTCTCCAATATGGAATCTTATGACGGGACAAAAAAAGAGCAGTTAAAATCTTTCTTGGAAGACCTGCAGAAAAACGGATGCATCTGCGGGATGATTTCAGAGTTTGTCTACAACTCGGAATGCAGAAAATTCTATATCCAGCATTTGGATGATTTGGAAAATATCCGATATGAAATTGAAGATTCCCTTGGGGAATCTGTCAAAAACCGCCACCGACTGCCCCATTACACCTTTGTATGCTGGCTCTGCTTTGAAGAATACTGTTTTGACATCTATAGAAACAGTTTTGAATAACGCTTTTCAATCTTAAATCTTCCTTTATGAAAGCATCAGATAAATTCAAAAGCGCCATAGAAAGCTACCTGAGCGAAAAAGCGCAGAACGATACCGTTTTTTCAGCGGACTATAAAAAAGAGAGCAAAAACCTTGAGAGCTGTTTCCATTACATTTTCGGCGAGGTCAAAAAAACAGGGGAATGCGCCTTTGACAATCAGGAAATCTTTGACATGGCTGTGAAGTACTACACAGACGACACGATTGGAACGCCTGCCCCTGTTCAATGCAAAGTAGCAGTAAGTTCCCCTGCCAAACCTGATTTGTTCTCAACTGCTCCCGCAGTATCTCAAAGCACAGTTCCAAAAATAGAAAAAGTGCAACCCGTGAAGCCTGTACAAACCCTAACACTCTTTGACTTATGATACCCAAAACAGTTATAGAAAAAGAAATCAGCGCCTTAAGTACCTCCCTAGCCCCAATCACAGCGCAGATGCATCAGTGGGCGGAAAAAAATATTTTCCTGAAATGGGCGGTGCTCTCAAGGGGAAAGTTCCATTGTCTGGAATGCACCCATTCGTGGAAGCCTGACAGCCAAAGCCAGTCCTGCAAAAATTATATTAACTGCACCGCCTGTCAGGGCAAACTTAAAATGCATCAGCACAATCAGGTGCATTTCAAAGAAATCGAATATTTCGCCCTCACCGATACCTGCTCTGGGTATCAGGTGGTGCGCATCATCTGCTCGCACAAGAACATGAAAAAGAATTTTCTTCCCGACTATTCCCACACGGAAGTCATGCAGCATTGGATAAATCCAAAAGGGGGAGTGCGCACCATCTCAAGAAGCACCAATGTTTTTTCCAATGCCTATGATGCATGGCAGTACTATTCCCCTTTAGAAATCCGCCCAAAGGATTTTCAGAACTCCCCAAAGTACCGCATCAATCCCTATAAGGTTTATCCGCACATGAAAATGATTCCCCTTTTGAAAAGAAACGGTTTTAAGACTTCCGTGCACGGCATTGCCCCGCAGATACTCTTTACCGCCCTGTTAAAGGACTGCATTGCAGAAACCCTTATAAAATCCACTCAGACCAGCCTGCTAAAACACTATCTGACTTCCCATGAACAGCACCTGCGCGAAAACTGGCAGGCAGTAAAAACCTGCCTTAAACAGCGTTATCAGATTCAGGACATAAAAATTTGGGAGGATTATATTGCCCTGCTCCGATGGTTTAAAAAAGACCTCAGCTCCCCTGCGCTTGTCTGCCCCGAAAATTTAGACCAGGCGCATGACAGGCTTGTTTCCAAAAAAAGGGATATTCAGCGCAGAAAGCATCTTGCGCAGATGCGTGCAGAAATACAGAAAGCAGAGCCGATTTATGAAAATGATAAAAAACAGTTCTTCGGACTTTCTTTTACCGACAATGACCTTACCGTAAAAGTCCTTGATCGTGTGCAGGATTTTCTCTATGAGGGCGACATGCTCCACCACTGCGTATTTACCAATGAGTATTATAAAAAGAAAGATTCCTTAATCCTTTCGGCGCAGATTGAAAACAGACCTGTAGAAACCATTGAAGTATCGCTTTCGAGAATGGAAATTATCCAGTGCAGGGGACATCGCAATAAAGCCACTAAATATCACGGAAGGATTCTGACGATTATCCGCAGAAATATGCCTGAGATTGCAGGGCGGTTGAAAAAACAGAAAAAGCAGACTGCTCCCGCTTAACCCATTTAACTATTGATACCGCAGATTTTTAACTGCGGTATTTTTTTGCGCGCGCAGACACTTTAAGGAACACGGAGCATTTCTGGCTTAGGAGGCATTGGGGAATGTTAAGTCAATTTCATCACAAAGTTCGGGCACGGCTTTCGGTTCTCCGCAAAAAATTCCCCCATAAATGCAGGGCTGCGCTCCTGCTTTATTGCTTTGCTTTCTGCGTTCGCTCGTCCCTGCCCGCACGTTCACTTGATAATACAATTAACATTAGCTCTGAAGAAGATCCTGAACAATAAATAAATCATACTATCCTTGAATTAAGATTGAATCTAAGACATAAAAAGTCTAAACGGGATAAATACAGCCACACTCTACTATATATTATAGTAGCATTTAAAATTCTTATTTACAAAAAAAGCGGACATTCCAATTAAATTGTAACGCCCACCTTTAAAAGCTCATGCAAATCTTACCGGAGATCTACATCATGTTATCTTCATCATTTAATAAAGCAATAACGTGATGAACCAAGAATGCACCAACAAGAGAAAGTGCGTAATCTTGATCTATTGGAAGCATATCAGGCTTCAAAAGAATTTCATCAATATATTTTTCCGGATCCCACAGCTTCCTTACCACTTCAGGATTCTCCACCTCAAGCCTTTCCAAATCACTCTCAAAAACGGAATTAGCTGTCTTGATAAACTTTATCCTTAATGCACCTGTTAGAGGTAAAACAGTTATCTGTTTAGAGTTTTTCTTTTTTACTTTTTTAATTTTAGGTTCTTCATCCGGCAATTTTTCACTTTTTGGCAAACGATAATCGTAACCATCAGTTTGATGCCCCTCAACATCCGCAAAAACTTGTCTAAAAATGCCTAATTTATCAACGTCGTGAAGAAAAATTTCATTTTCAATTTCCACATCTCTAATGTAGTATTGCCAATCCTCGGCTCTAAGCTTATGCATGTTGTCAAACAGCAGCTTACCCAATTCAATAGCTGGCTCTGACGAATCAGAGAGTTCAGTCCATTTATCAAAACCTGCTAATTTAGCAATGATATGCTGGGCATTCATAAGCGTAAATTTCTTTTCATTGACGTTGTAGTCGGTAACCAGAGCATCAACGTCGAAATATTTTGGAGTATATCCAAAATAATCACCGTCTAATGAAGAATCAAAATAAGTTTTTTGTGTTTTAAAATCTTTGTACAGATTTTTTGCTTGAAGTTTCAAGTAATTAATAGTTTTCATAATACAATCCTTTTGTATCAGCTTAACTACCCTATATAAAAACGTCCGTAATCTTTGTTTGGATAATAAGCTGAAAGGTTAGCATTATTAAACTATTGGCTGATGAAATCTTTGCACGAACGGGCGAGCTTGCCAACAAGCATTAACAAATATACAAATAATTTTAAATTCGCAAAATTTTAATTTTATTTCATGTTTCTTTTCTCCAAGGTTCATATCCGATCTCACAAAATAAAAAAAATATACCTCACACTTTTTTTAATTTAATATATAAGTTTAAAACAAAAATATTTTTAAAAACTGCAGATTATAATAAACTTTTTAATCATTTAAACCCTACATTTAACCTTCGTTAGCTTGCAAAAAAAAGTCTTCAACAGCGAACAGATTGTTAAATTGTAATTTATCTGATTTTGAAGACGTAAAAAGATTAAAGAACTTAAACTTTTTTAAGTCTAGTAGTCAGCCATCATTTTTATAAATAAACTCACATTATTTCCAATAAAATGCTTGAACAAATTATAGATGTATTTGATGTTAATACAGATGCTGTAGCCACAAATAAAGGTTTTTACTATCAATATTTAACAATTTTAAAAAAATGGATTACCAATTTTATTGAAGATAATGACATTGAAGCTTATTCCGAAGTTGACCAGGATATTAAAGAGGTTGGCGAAAATTTGGTTTTCACTCAGGTTAAATGCTACACATCAACATTTAGTTTGGCTTCTGAAGAAGTTAAAAGTACTATTTTTAACTTTTTTCTCCTCTACTTAAAAAATAAGAATTTGTTTGCCGAACCTAAATTTTGTTTTGCAACAAATACAAAAGTGGCTGTTCGAGAAAAATTATTAATCCAGTGGATTGATGACGAAAGTCTCAATGATAGCAAATTAAAAAAAATTTGCATTAATAAAATTAGAGAAATTCTAAGCAAGGAAATTAAGATTCGTAAAAACAAAAAGTTAAGTCAGAAAATCTCTGTTGAGAAGAGTTCTTTAATAAAGTCGTCCTCTGAGGCCTTAAATTTGATTATTGAGGATGAAGTTGCAAATTTTACTCAAAAAATCCAATGGAAATTTGAAAGTTTATCTCCAGATGAAGCAATTAAAAAGATAAAATCTGAGATAGAACTTTTGCTAACAAATGAAAAGTTTAATAATAAACCGATCTCTATCCTATTTGGTGTTTTAATTTCTGAAATTTTCAGGTGTTCCCAAAACAAAGATGTTGCAAAAAGAAAACTGACAAAGGAAATGATTTCTGATTTACTAGAGCGTTCTGACAATGAATTGCAAAATTATCAGAATGATAAATTCTTCAGGCTTATCAATATTGATATCGAAATAATAAGATCCAATATTGAAAACATACAGTCAAAAATTGATTATCATGACTTTCGAATAAATACATTAGAAAAATCATCTGTAGAATCAAAGGCTATTAAATTTCCAAAATTTTTAAATCAAATCCCAGATTACAACTTTACAAACTTCCTTGACTGGGATATATTTATGGATGAAGTTCATTCGGAACTAAATATTTCAGGTATGGTCTCTGTATACGGTCCGGGAGGAATGGGTAAAACTTCATTTGCAAAAAAATATCTAAAAACGCATTCAGAATATGATCATATAGTTTGGATAACAGTAGAAAAATCAATTGACTATTCTTTTGTCTTTGACGAAGTTCTGTCTAAAAACCTAAATATTGCTTTTTTAGAACAAGATGAAATCGAGCAGAGATTTAACATTATGCTCAATGCCTTAAACAATGTAAAAGGCCGTAAGCTTATTATTATTGATATTCAAAAAATTGATTACGACAAGTCATCATTTAATTTGTTAAGCACTCTTACAAGTTGGAGGATATTAGTACTTACAAGGAATCACATCAAGACAGCTAGATCTAAGAAATTACCTCACATTGATTTAGAAAATGCAAAAAGTATTTTTCGTTCCCACCTTAAGAAAGAAGCAGTTGATGATAATAAGCTGGAAGAATTCATTAAATACATAGATTACAATCTTTTAGTCATTGAACTTACGGCCAAAACTATTGAAAATAGTTTTGATCTGAATCTTTCTCAATTTATATCTTCTTTAAAGGAGCAGAATTTGAATGGCAATGAATTTAAGGTTGAGATTGATGTGGCTGGAGAAAATAATTCGATCGAGATTTTCAATTACTTACTCCAAAAATTTAGCATTAATAATTTAGAGTCATTTGAGGCTAATTATTTAGATTTTTTAGCTCTACTGCCAGCCAGCGATATTGTTATAGATGATCTAATACTGATTAATGGAAAAGACTACTATGACCAAAACAAAACTCCTATTATGAATGCTTTAATTAGCCTTGATAAAAAAGGTTTGGTTGAACTTTCCTCAGATAAAAAAAGGTTAACAATCCATAAAATTATTCAGGAGGTTATTATATATAAACAGCGAGAAGGTAATTCGCCATTTGTTCACAATATATTCTATATTTCATTTTTAACCGCAAGAATTAAAGAGGGGCAAAATAACCCTGCAATTTCATATAAATATCTTAGATATGCGCAATCGATATTGGATAATATAAAAGGACGATTCAGAACTGCGGTATACCAGCCACTAATACTCCTAGAAAATGAATTGCTCTATACATATCGCTTTTTTATCCAGCTAGAAAATGAACTGGATCGCTGGATCGATTTAGCCGCTAGAGCCGAGATTTATCCAATGCTGGATAAATCCAATTTAGGTATCATTTATAATAATCTAGGTTTGGCATATGCCAAAACAGATAATGATAAAGCTCTAGAAACATTTCAGAAAGGTATTGACCTATTTTATCAAAATGAAATCTTACATCAACAGTCGATAATTACTGCTTTTAACAACATTTCTAACGTATTGTTGATGAAAAAAGATATTGCAGGTGCAGTAGCTAACTTTAAAAAAGCTCAAAATTTTAGAAAAAAATATAATCTGCAGGATGACCAACAAACTGTTATTGAGTATAGAACTTTGGCACAGACATACAGAATTGTTGGCAAAATAGACAAATCTATCGAGATAATGTCTACTGGAATTGCTATCCATTGCTCTCTAAAATCTGAAGCGAAAAATGATTTCATTCTAAGTGCTTGTTATAATTATTTATCAGAATTATATCTGCTGAATAACAATCTTGAAATGGGGCTAATAAATCAGGAAAAAGCTGTTCAAATAATGGAAGGAATGGGAATTCACAATAGTGGATATTTACTTCTTATGTACGAAATCTTAATTCATTTGTACAGATCGCTGGGAGTGTCAGCTAAAGAAGAAATCGTAAAAAGGAAAATTGAAGAATTTAAAGCATTCAAAGCTTAATACTATGACTGATCAGAAAAAAACAAATTTATTCATGATTGTTTTAGGGATTATTACAATCACATTTTCCATCTATTTTAATAAAGAAAATTCAGCTTACTTATATATTATAACTTATATGGGAATTGTATTTATTATAATTACCCTGCCTGATAATAAATATTTTAACTGGTTTAAAGCTATAGTTTTAATACCTGCCGGAATCATTGGTGTTATTGGACCACTACTAAAAATATTATTTGAATTTATATTTGCTTATTTCTTACCTCTGGGCTTTATTGCAATGTTGTTCAAGTATGTTCCAGAGCAACTTTTTAACATCAATATAGCTTTTGCTGCGAAAGTTTATTTAACGTTAACTACAACTTCAATTTTCATAACACTTTGCAGTGAAAAATTAATGATATGGTGTCGTAAGACTATGAATAGCGACAATCCTCGTGAACTATTGCATCTGTACAATGATCTAGGAAACTTACTGATAAACAAGCAGCGGACAAGATATACTATTTTCTTTTCATTTTTCTGTTATTTACTACTATATTCTATAGCATCACTAAATAATATCGAACTTTTCACAGTTAAAAATACAAATGTGGCAATAATGCAGACTTTTGCAACTTATGTAGCTTTTGACAGACTTCTTAGTAACAAAAACCTCTTCGAATTCAACCCAAAATTGTTTCTATCCAAAATATCCTTGATTTGGGGTTTTGATTTTAGCCAAAATAAAAACCAAAATAGTAAAAAAGAAAAGTATAATTTACCTAAAGACGAAAATACGTATTAATTTTCTAGACATAGGGAAACTAATTTATCTCCTTTGAAAGTTTCGAATTTATTAATGTATTTTTCAAACCAAAATTTATTAATTTTAAATAAAGTAAAATTCTACTATTCGAATTTAATTTTGGAATTGAGAGTTTTTTTTTACAAAAAACAACCAAGAAACCATCTAACAATTACTTAACATCCTATGTGAAAATTCACAAAAAACAATGTTAGGAACCCAAAATGCCCTTCTCTGTATCTTTAATTTGTGTTAGCACTTCTAATCAATAATTCATGTTAAATATAAAATATTCATCATTTACAATTAATTGTAAAAACAAAAGTATATTCATTACTTAGAAATTTTGTCAAAAAAACCAGGAGGTGAAGCTTTAAATTTTATATTATGTGCCTTCTTATTTTGATTTGCAAAATCAAATCGATGTGCTGCTTCCAAACTACTAACTGGTAAATTAACCACTTGAGTGTTAAACATTCGTTGTCCGTGATATTTATAAATAGTACGCTCATTCGTATCTTCCAATGGTGAAATTGCAAGTGATCCACCATATTGCCCAGTGTTACAGATAACCACATTGCAGTAAAGTAGTCGTGTTAGCGTTTCTCCCATCGCAAAATAAGTATTTAAATCTTTATTCAATGAAATAATAAATAGGTGATGAATTCTTGTTTGATAAAGCATCATTCGTTCAATATCAAATATATCTGAGCAAATCATAATACCAAAATTCCCAAATTCTGTTGATTCAAAGACATACATATTTTGCTCTGGATCTTCATAGCATTTTGTTCCTTCAATATTACCAAACATTGCCCTTTCCATATAGGTGAAATATGTTTTCCCAAAATAAAGAGCAGTATATTGTGTCGACAAATTTGCCATACCCCAATTATTGGGAACTATAATAATACCTCTATTTCTAATCTTAGTAGGATGAACTGGATTCCTCATAAAATCAATACCAGCAATAATCATTACGTTATGTCTTTTCGAAATTTTTTTAAGGTCCGATACCTTACTTGGGGGTAAATGAAGTTCAGGAATTAAAATGATTTCTGGGCAGTTATCACTTTTGATCATTGTACGTAAGCCATCTGTAATCTCTTGCCAAACACGTTCTGCAGTTAATTTATCAATATTTAACTTGTATGGAGTTCCTTTACCTGCTAGCATTTCTGTCGCTACAAAGGCAGGTTCTTCATTCCAACATAAATCGGGATCAATTACTGGTTGGATCATTCCAATTTTTAAATAATTACGCATTTAATATATATCTTTTGATTGGTTAAGTAAGTCAATGTCGATAGTAGTCAATTGGCGTGGAGCATTATTCAGTAGTTGCAACTGATCTTTCGCTAGCCCTAGTTGCAAATCTTCTAAAATTGAGATAAAATGTTCTAGTCTCGAGATTACCCGATCATCATCAATACTAATGTTGGAATTCGAAAAGAAATCAACATCGTTTTTTGAAAATATTGTCATTAAAACGATTCGTAATTCTGAGGATATCGGTTGCGATTCTATTGAATTAACAACTTGTGAAAACAGTTGGTCAATAAAAGATAGTTTATTAGCGTAAGCTGGCCATTCAAAAGTTTTGGTAATAAGTTGCGTAAGCAAAACCGATAACCCGATTACCAAACTAAAATTTCCTAATCCAAAAATCCAATGGTAACCTCCAGATTTCCACAACTTAGAAATAGGCAGATATCTAAAATCACTTAGTAATAAATCATTTTCATTTATTCTAATTGGATGTTCTCTGACAATTTTTTTCCAGTCATCCCAACTTAATTTTTCTTTCGTGAGCCATCCCACGGGTATTAAAAAATTGACAGGGTGAATTTTGTAGATATCCTCAGCTGAATCAAATATAGTCGCCGCAATTTGCTTTTCATGTATTTGGTTAGCAACTTGAATAATAATTTCGAGGCAAGTCCATTCGGAAAATCTCACATCAATCCATGGACTATTTTGGGTTTGTACATATATTTCGTTTAACCATCCATCCAAGGGGATATAATTATCAGCATTATGCGTAATGATATTTTCAATCTTTGGATAATATTTCAAATACTTATCTTGTATTTCTGTGCGACCATTAAACATTTCATAAATAATCCCGTTCTCCTTATTTCTAAATTCAAAATTTTCAAATATTACATCATTCATTGTGGCAACCTCCGTACGTAAATCTTTAATTTTATCAATGATGTCGGATGGTATTTTACTTGGAAACATACTTAAAAGACTCCAAGTAACTTTTTCCGATATGTCAGCAAAATTAATGTTGGCAATCCATAGTTCTTGTTTAGAGGATTTATTAATACAATCTAGTAAAAACCATAGGTATTCTTCAAACGAATAATAATTTCCTTGAGGACCTAGAGTTTTATAACTATTAAGCAATTCTAAATCGTCGATGCTGACTTCATTTATGAAATTTTTCAAAAAACTAAAATTAAAAAGCGTTCCGGATATAAAACTTTTCATATCACTTTGATACAATAAGTTTAGTTTTAATTTTATTGCATCATCAATAAATTTATTGGCTGTATAGTCCTGCCAAAATGAATTATCTTCAATAACCGCTTTATTATAACAGCTTAATAATTTTTCGTTGATATTAAGGAGACAATACGCAATAATATATTTTTTGCCTAAATAATTTAAATTGACACTCTCAATAGTTTTGAAAAGTTTTTTTAATCCGTCATATCCACTCAAAGCACAAAATTCAATACACCTTTTCCACAATTTAAGTTTATCCGGATTTTCTTGGGAGGCCTTTAACAGTAAATTAAAAATATTTGCAAATCTTTTATTAACTCGAACTATTTCCCATGTTAATTTTTCTTCAACGATATTTCTAGAAATATTTAAAACCTCTTCATTCTTATTAGTTAGAGTCTTAAACTTAGCTTTTTTACTTTCAGCGTAATTTGCAAAAATGGCTCTCGCTTGTTCTAAATTTTCTTTGCTTGTTGGATCTAGTAATCTAAAATTGGGTTTGATTTGTTTGGCGAGCTGACAAAGTTTATATGAAGCGAACGCCATTCGGGTATCTCTTCGCATTTCAGAATCTGGGAAATCAGCTAGCAAAAAGTGTTCTAAATCAGATTCTATGTTTGATACTTCTTCATCATCGATTAGCTCATAATCTGCCTCATTTAGATTTGACATTTTTTGCAAAGTGTGTGTCATTAAAGGTTCTGGAAAATAAATATTTAATGACGGAACTTTAAAATCATCTTTTTTATTATATGAAAATTGATTTCGGTCTGAAATAATAAAAGAATTTTCAGGAAATATTTTTTCTTTTTGGAATCCTACACCCGTTTCAGATTCTCTCAGAATTACACTATAATAATTCAAAAAGTTAAGGAGTGACTTTTTCGATTTAGCAAGTACTATTTGATCATCAACAAATTTAAAAATGGCTACGTCACGATTATCATTAATATATTCCATTAAAGCTTGGTCAACATCTATCATTGCAACGTTAGCTAAAAAACCAGCTGACAATAATCCAGTTGGAACTCCATAAAATTCTTCTCGATTGACAGCAAAATTATTATCAAACACCTCTAAATCATCCACATTCCATCCTGAAAGATCAATTGGAAATCGAAGCATCTTTCTTATAGTATCAAATAGAATATGAGTATCATCTCTAGATGTTCCATCAGGCCTAACAATACTACTTTCTATAATGGAAATAATTTTTTCAGGATTAATCGATGGGAAAAATTTTTCATAATCTAGTCCGGTCCAAAACAATTCCTTCTTTTTTCCTTTTTTCCAAAATTCCTCTTTAAGAAAAGGATATTCTAAAAAATTATTATCTGACTCGTTCTTATAAATATCTCGTTCAATATCTGTTTCTAAATTTTCTGATTTAAAACCACTATTGAGTGCCATGATTTTAATCGTCATTGAAATATGCCTACGATATAAAGGCCAACTCTGATTCCACTTACGATAATAATTAGCAGAAGTATTTCGCAATGCCCCTCTTTTAATATTTAATTTACCATCTTGTTCCTCAAACCACGTAGGTACAAAAAGTCTATTCCCATAACTCCAAAAAGGCATTTTTGGTTCGAGATAAACTCCAATAATATTTGTTATCGCAATCCAAACAATCTGATCAGATAAACTAATTCTGAAGTATTGTCTTATTCTGCTATTACCATCGCTATCGTTCTTTTTTGGAAATGGAAGCGGTTCAATTCTAGATGGCTGATAGTTACCGTCTTTTAAGGCAGTTCTAATTTTTGATAGATTAGTAGAAAGATTAGCCTCAAATGTAGAGAGTTCAACTGGATTGTACCATTCATTTGATTGCTTTAAATAATTATTAAGCTTTTTAAAAGCTATATAAAAATTTTCTTCATTAAGAAACTTTGATTCAAGGTCATTCATATACTATTATTGGCGTTTCATTGTATTATTGTACATAGGCTCTACCTTCAACATTAGGATCGCAACGAATATTGAATTCAACTATCAACATATGATCCAAAACATAAAAAACTTTAGGTATAAATGGAAAAAGTTCACTATAAAGAATCGTTCCACTCTCTAAAAATATCTAGGCCGTTACATTTTAAAAATATTAATTTCTTTTGATTTGTTCGATAGTAAATTTTAGTCTGTTTAATAGATCATCGTAACTGATAATATCAATAACATTTTTATATTTCCTTTTAACAACTTCAAAATCTTTCTTTTGCTCAATTGATAAATTACTTTCCCTTCCCATAATTATAAAGGCTTTAGGATTTGTAATATTTATTTCAAAATCATCTGGCATCTGCTCCTTATATTTCTTCGTTAAAAACTCTTCTCCATTCTCCCCCCATCTATTTAAATAATAAATATATTTTTCAATCTGCATAACAGTCCCTGATAACTCTCTTAAAGGAATGTGATTATTTCTATAAAGTCCTTTGGTCATCAAGGAAGAATCGGAAG
Source organism: Flavobacterium sp. LC2016-13 (assembly GCF_009707955.1). Taxonomy (GTDB): domain Bacteria; phylum Bacteroidota; class Bacteroidia; order Flavobacteriales; family Flavobacteriaceae; genus Flavobacterium. Next base: position 15,513 of record NZ_WMDQ01000011.1, read on the forward strand.
GCTTTTTTATTTCGATTATATCAATATTTCCATCCGAATCTACCAATAAAATATCAATAAATTTTTCATCTCTGATATTTTTTTCCTTATCATAACTTGCCCTAATGGGTGCTTCTTTAAAAACCAAAAAGTACTTTGGATACAATAACAATATTATCTGCAGAATTTCATCTTGCCATTGATTCTCGTTATAGGAATTTGTACTTGCCAACATAAACTGCAGTTTCTCTAAAATAGTCTGATATTTAAACAATTCAATTTCACTGAAAAGTTTAACTAGATCTTCTCCTTTGGTAGTCGCTTTTTTTTCAATGTAATTTTCAAACTTCCTTTCTGCATTTATAGTGCTTGAAAAAAATTCTTTAATCACATTAGACAGTCTTGCTTCAGAATATAGTTTTTTTTCATATTGCTTCGGAAAATCTTCGATAATGCCTCTAAAATCAATTTCTGAAATTGCATTTGAATTTGGGCCGCCGATGTATATATCCTCCTTAACTAATTTTTCAATTTTTCTAAAAATTGAAACATCTCGTTCTGCAATAAATAACTTACTATCAAACTCAAAATCCTTATAAAAATAAATATCAAATTTGTCTACTAAAATTCCTTTTTCGACTTTATAATACTCCTCTTCGAACCTTGCAAAAACAAAATCCATTTCTTGTATAAAATCAAAAATTATATCCTCTTCCATTTCTTGTGTTTCTTCATTCAAATTGTTCTGATATATGTTACTGGAATTTAAGGTATAAGTTCTTTTAAATGAATAACTTTCATCATCTTCAAATTTTTCTTTCAGCCAATTGATATCATTATCAGTTTGGTAGTTCAATATTATTAAACCATCATTTTTTTTAAATCTGATCATACCATCTTATATTTCAATTATCTTCCATTTTTTTGTATCAATATCACTTAGATGTGAATCAAATCTAGATCTGCAAACTGCAACGCATAAAAGATGTGTTGGCCTAGAAAAGCCCACATAGGCCATTTTTGCCGACTGTTTATGATATTTTTGAGTTTTCTTGAAATTCTTATATTTGAACTGATCCGATAATCTTTCTGATTCATAATTATCATTCCCATTCTGGTAATATGTTTCTAAATAAAGAGTGGCTGTATGCGTTTCTCCTTTTACTGAATGAACAGTTGCAATATCAATATCGAACCCATGAATATTTTCTTTATTTAATATTTTTATTGGTTCTTCTTTAAGTAAAAAAGCATTGGTTGGAGTATTTATAAACGATGTAGAAATCGTAATACTTTTGTTAAAAATAGCTAAAAATTCCGGTATATATTTTTTTATGGACACATATACGTCACCAAATTTACCTTTGATAATATCTATACTCCATAAATATAAATTCTTACTTAATACTAAATAGTCTTCATTTTTATTCTGCGACAAATAAACCAGTAATTCTCTTTTTGTATAATAAATCCCCTCTAGTCTTAATATTTTAATTAAAGCATTTAAAATGTTTTTTCTAATTGGTTCTAAAGTTTTTTTATCTCGATCAAAAAACAATAAATAGGAATCCAGATTATCGTAATCAATTTTTTGCTTAGGACTGTCGACTATCAATTCTTGATAGAAATCCTTAATTCCTAATTTAGAACTGCTATCTCCCTTATCCCTTGACCAACCTATTGCCTTATATTTATTCTTTGGATTATCATTAATCTTTGCTGAAGCTAAATAATTACTAATTAATTCCGAAAACTTTGGAATTACACCTGAAATATTCTCCAATGTATATACTAGTAAATGAGGTTTTAAATTGCATTCTTTGTTTTTTCCTATAACTTTAAAATCCCCGTCACGGCTCAAAGCTAAACAGTTTACCAACTCAGCAGTATTTTTAGACAACCGTTGACTTCCGTTGATATTCTTTGTTCTTCCATTATCTCTGCACACCCAAATTTCATCCAAACCGACATCACCACTATAAATCGCCTGGTTCTTATCTCCAATCCGTTGATAATTCGACAAACTTTTTCCTTCATCATAAAATATTTTTTCCAAAAGATTGTTTTGATGAATATCCAGATCCTGCATCTCATCAATAAATATATATTCGAATCTATTTTGTAAAACAGATTTAATAGTAGGCACTTTATTTATATAGCATTCTGCTAAAAAATAAGCATCATCAAAATGTAGAATTCCCTGTCTTAAAATTTCACTTTTGAGTCTAAAAAGCCAGTTATATATAGCTTCTTTTTCATTCTGATCATAATCATTATAATTGTTTGCGCGGGTATTACCTCTAGGTTTTGTTATTTCGAGTTTTGAACTGTTAAAATACTTTACAAGGATATTAGATTTTCCATCTAATCCAAATCGATACTTAAAGAATAATACTTGATTGGCATTTTTTATATGCGAAATGTGCCTACAAGTTTCGTTTGAGCAATTATATCTATATAACCATAAACTATCTAAAGTCTTAGCAATTCTTTCATTGTAAATTTCGTTGTCAATTCTTATAACTTTTCTTTTAAATTGCTGCGTGTAAAAAGGTATTGCTAAAAATTGATCCACAAAACTTTGAATTGTTCCGATAAAATTTGGATAAGAAAACAATTTTGGACAGTGTTTGCCGATTTTGTCTTTTATTTCGTCAACTGCTGTATTTGTATGAGAAAGCACCAAGATACCCCTATTATTAAACAATGGTAATTTCGTTTCCAAAATAAGCAACTTAGCTAGAAGTACTGTAGTTTTACCGCTACCTGGTACAGCCTGCAGATCAATTGTTTGAAAATCTTTAATAAAAGCTACTCTCTCCCTGTCAAAAGTTTTACCCGGTGGAAGTAAAATACGTTCTGCATATTTAATATCTTCCGTTTGAATATTAATTTTTTGTTGCATATTCTATTGCATCTAATAAATATTGAATAGGGTTGTCTTTAATTATAATCTCATCCAAAGTTTTAATATCAGTCTTTAAAAATTGAGAAAAATACATTGCTATCATAGATTTCGATATTTTCTTATTATCTATAATAAAGTGATACATTATATCAAAAGCTATCTTTTCCTGTGTTTTGTCCTTGATAAAAGCCTTCCATTTTCTTTCATAATTGAGCTGTGATATTGGTTTAATTCCTTTATAACTATTATTAGTCCCTTTATAATTATCAGATCTAATTTCCTCTATGCTCTGCACAATTGACTTGTACAAAATTTTACTTAAAAAAGGATGCAGGGCAACGCAATATTCTAACGTCCAGAAATCACCTGTAAAAATTTTGGTTGACTGCTTGTTATAAATTGTAGTCTTAGCTGCTTTAAATGCTAGAACATCAAATTCAGTGATTATATTTTTCTCTTTCTTTTTATCTGCTGAAATTCTATACTTATCCGAAAACTCGACAGGTCTTAAATCTAAATCAGTCACTATACTTACAGGTATACCTAAATAAGGTAGTTGATTTCTTAAAAATATATTTGAATATCTTATAAACGCTGTATTACCTATAGCAATTATTGATGTACCTGACGATGTTAAATTATTATTTAAGTATTTCAGTTCAAATAATTTATCCGTTAAGGACGGAATTATTAATTCTTCCGAGACCCCTTCCACAAAAATTAATCCCTTTGCAAAAAAAAGATTAGATTTTGTAACGTCTAAAAACCTTTCCAGAAAAGGATAATCAGCTGCTTTAAGTTTTGTATACTTCTTTCCTAGAGGGAAAGCATAATCATTTATACAAAGAATAAGATTTTCTAAATTGACTTTTGAAGCAAGATTAGGACTGTGCGTTGTTAATATCAGCTGGATATTATTTTGTTTTTGAAGTGATTCGATTACACGCATTTGAGCCTGTGGATGAAGATGTGCTTCTAACTCCTCAATTAGTCCCAGCCTGATTCCATCCCAGTCTTTTTTATTCAGATGCAATAATTCTGAAGCCATAAACAATCTGTTTAGTGTTCCCAATCCAACATTTATTTCATCTTTGACCAGCAGTTCCAATTTTTCGAGGATATTTTTGAGCCTCCCCTCGGAAACTTTAATATGGGTCTGTTTATTTTCATCATAAAAAGACTGAAGATACTTATCAATCTCATCTTTTAGCTCTTTACCTTTTAAATCACTATCCAATGGTTTTCCTTCACCATTATTCCCTTCAAAATATTCTTTTACACATTCATTAAAATGATTAAAAATGCCGATCAGATGATGAGAATCCTCTTTGCCTTTAAAGGCTTCATGTTCTTGAAAAATTTGAGAAAGTCTTGAATTTTTTTTAGGTATTAAGTCACTTTTTGCATCTCTTAAGGGTTTAAGATAAGTTACTTTCAAAAATTCCTTTGCTCCTGCCGTAAGCATATAACCTTCTTTATCTGGTCCTGCTTTTATATCTGAAGGAACTATTTTACCATCATTACTTGTTACGTCATACAACAATTTTAATGTTGGCACTAAATCATCACCGGTACCTTCCCAGCTTAGCCATTCTGTAAAATTTTTAGCCTCTTCATCACTTAATCCCTTAAATAGTAGTTCAATCCGAACTCTTTTAGATTCTCTATAAAAGTCATCTTTCTCAATTTTTAACCATTCATACGAATGTGTTTTCAAAACAAGTTTAATCCCGTCAATAATTGCTGTTTTCCCTGAATCATTTTCACCGATTAAAATATTGAGTCCTGACGTAAAATCTAAATTTAAATTTGGTTTTTCTAAATCAAAATGACTATCTGAACCAAATTTCCTAAAATTCCATAATTTGATGTTTTGTAAATACATTTTATCTATATAAAATTTTTAATATAATCTAAATCTACAGCCTCTTTCTCATCTAAAAACAACATTAAATTGAGTGCCTCTTTTTTTTCTTCTTTTGCAATTTTATCTAACTCAATATCGTACTTTTCATTTATTAAATCGATAAACTTATTCAGGATATAATTTTTAATTATACCTGAGTCACTCAAATATGTCAACTGTTTGACGATACATTTTAACAATTCGTTTCTAACGAGTTTATCGTTATCTACAGCTAAACTGCCCTTAATAAGCATAACCATGTTATCTAAATAACGAATTTCTTTATGCTTGTCTAGAAACAAGCAAAATGGATATGTCCTCCTATCAAGAAGCGTATTATAATCATAAATGTATGGTCTATAAAGACAATTTATGTGATGATCATCCTTTGTCATAACCTCGATTGTAACATATCCCCCCACTGTATTAGCTATACCGAAAATTGGCACACCATCATCCTGTACAACATCAAGAACTCTCCCTTCAGCTATAATCTCAAGTATGATATTATTAACCAAAAAGATAACATCACCAAGTGTATTCCCCAAATCATTAGACTTAGAAAATTCCAAAATTTTATTCTGTACAAATTGCTTTTGATAATAAAAAAATGGTTCATTAAACATCAATTCAATTTGCTCCATTTTAATTCTGGACAAATCTTGATCAGTTTTACTTGATACATAGTCCAATGTGAATTGATCATTCTTTTTATCAATAAAAATAGCAGTTGCATCCAGATTTTGTCTATTTGGAAGAAACTCCTTCAAGTAACCTACTTCATCATCATTGTTTTGAATTCTTCTCTTTAGTATATCTAAATCATTTATATATGTTGCAGTACCATTCTCCGCACAAGAAAACCAGCTCCATTTTCCTAAAATCCCCATCATAAAGCGATGAGAATATTTACTAACTTTTATCTCAACTTCTCTTTTCAAATCAGTTCCACGTTGCAGATCACCTACTGTAAGCTGTGTATCTCCTGCCAAAACAGCAAACTCCGAAGTAATGCAACCAATTATTAATGTCATATTTTAATTTTTTATCTTAAAAGAATTGGATTTAATATTACAATTTAAATACAACAATACATTACGGAAAACCGTAACAGAATATTTTGGCGGGACATTTCAAAAATATTAAATATCAAATTCCAATCATTAAGTATTTCTACTTGTTTTAGATTTACTTTATAATTTCAGTTGAAAAGACAATCTTGCCTTTCAATTAAGAAATATAATATATTTATTTTTCTTATATAATATTGAAAAACTATATAAGCGAAAAGTTCTCTAACACTAACGGTGTAAAATCTAGCTTCGATATGGTACTACTAACAAATAATTCGAATAAAATTAATTTGAGTTTAGTTGCAGGATCTGAGAAAATGGCATTTTTGAAATCGATAAATCTTTATATACAGTTGTAGACCTTGCTTATTACTTGCCAAGATATTCAGGTTTACTGCTGGTAATTTTCAACTGCCCACAACACAGTCTGTAGCGCAGAAACGCATTAACGAATGGCACGTTTTGTGGTATTTGTTCTAAAACTTTTTTGCAATCCAGGGTTTTTCACTGAGAATTCGTAATGAGGATACTTCTCTCCTATTTTAGTTTGACAACACTCTTTAAATTTCAATCCTGAGTTGCAGGTACACCTATCATCTTGATTTACGTCTTTAAAATCTTCTTGCCTGATTTCTTTTTGAAGAACTCTTAAATCCCAAAACTCATAAGGCGAGCTTAAGTGATCAAAAAGATAATCAATTATGTCATAACTATAATGATCAACCTGTTCTCCTGTAGAAGAATCTGTTATGAACATCACTGAGTATTTATTTCCTGGGTCATCAACCAATGAAATTCCCAATACTTCAGATTTATCAACTATCCTATAGCACATTTCGCCATCATAAATCTCGCCAACAATATGAACGCATGAATTTCTTATCGATACTTTTTTGCTACAAACGCTGCACAGGACACTTGTTTTAACAATCTCCATACTGGCGAAGAATCGGTAAGGAAAGATTACCTGCAAATTCCTGACCGATCTTTCAATAAAATTTAAGAAATATTTATTCTCTTTAAATGGAAAATGCCTTTTGAGAGAACTCATTGTTTTTTCTGTTCTTTCCAATTGGCACCAAGCTTGGTAATATTGTTTGTCTTTCAATAATTTAAAAGCGTCCGAATATAGCTTATGTACTCCTATTATAGTTTGACAAATCCAAACTTCTTTGGCTTGTTCTTGGGCATCTTTCTTAACAGCCAGTTCCTTTAAATTTTGTAATTTTACAATTACATCTTCATATGGAAAATCCGGTTCTCCTAATTCTTCAATTTTATTCCAAACTTGTTGATTCTTCATCATCCGCAACTTCTTTTTTGGGTTCTTCATATTTTTTTAAAGCTTCAAGTGCACTGCTAATTTCTTTTGCAGGTCCTTCAAATTTTATTTCTTTTGAATTTCCAGAGGAATCAACTACCGTTACGGAAAACTTCACTTGAACAGGCTGCAAATATTTTTTTTGTGAGACAGTACTAATATGGGTATCATTTACAACAATTTTAGTAGAATTGTCTATTATATTTATTTCAGGTTTTGATTCTTCTTCTTTAATATATCTATCGTATACGTATGCAGATAATATCGTTACAAAGGTCGGAATAGCAACAGTTGCCACTACAAATTTCCCTAGTCTTTTGTAATTGTTATAAAAACCAAACTCAGTGTACAAGTCATCTGTGATGCAAATATCAACAGTAAAATCTTTATCAAAATTTTGTTGAAAATACCTAAGTATATTACTGGTTTCAATAGGAAATAAAGGTTTTTCAAAATCTCTAAGTTTTTCAAAAGGTACAATTAGGACAGATGCCTTTTGAAGTTCATTTTTTAATTCTTCTGCTATATAATCGCGACTTATCCAAGTTTGAAAATTTTCACTGCTGTCTAAAACTTCAATATTCATATTAGGGTATTTTTATTCATTTTACCAATTCTTAATGTAAAGATCCACTATTCTTAACTGTATAAAAAATTATAAATAGACTACTTTTTTAACAAAAAACACTGCAAAGTTTAAGTCAATGTTAGTTAAAGTATGCTAGTGACTTACTGAAGTAAGTCAGATTTTTCTTTATAGTGCTTCAATTCTTCAATTATTTCCATTGGAACGTGAAATACTTCAAAAGAAATCTTGTTATCAATTTTGCTATAATTATGATATACTTTAATTTCGTTAGTTGCAGTCTTTTTAGTCCCTACAAAAAAATCTATGTTTTCTATTGCCTCTTCTATTTCAGCTTGTTGAATCAAATATATATTTTTTTGAATTACATTTATTGAATTAGTTAGCTCTTTAATTAAGGGAATTAGATCAATTTCATTGTCCATTTTTTCAAGATCGCTCATCACAATCTTTCCAAACAAATCCCGTTCTTTTTTCAACATTTCTGCATAAACTATTAGTTTACAAGAGTGCTCGCTTATTTCAGGGTTTTCATCATTAAATTCAATATCGAAATTAACAACTTCTAAAGGAAATCCTAAATGAGCGCAATAATTTCTTAATTTACTTAGAAACCTGTATGCAAACGAATTATCAAAGCAATAGTGCGTTAAATTAATATGCCCCTGAACTTCATGTGAATTTTTTCCGAATTTCCGTTTTAAATAAAACTCCGCATTATCTAAAAAAAATTTAAAGCCTATCAAAACATTAAGCACCAATTTATTAGACTGCAGAATAAAATTAATATCTGTACCAAGGGTGAAATGCATCTCATTAGCAGGAACTTTTTCCCATCTTTTTATAAAATCGAAATACTCCTTTAAGTTTAATTGCAAATATTTGAATACTACATACTGTGTGTATACAGTTTGAACTAAATTACTATCAGTTTTAAAATGATCATACTGCTTTTGGCTAATTTCTTTAAACGGAAGCAAATTATTATCTTCAAATGTGGCTATTCTTATCATCTTACACAGTAAAATATTTGATAATGTTACATGGCTTTACGAAGTGCGGTTAAGCTACTTGTAAAGATATTAAAATTTTAAGTTTACCGTTTTTGTACTTTATATATTCTCAAATCGTAGAACCTCGTAATTTAAATCTGTGCGGTTAACATCAGTAGCACTTTTTACCTCAGAAAACTAATGGAATATAAAATATTGATAGAGTATTTCACCAAAATCTAAAATCATAAACCCAAACAAACCTACCTACCTCTTCAATGCAATGCCCACATCTAGATTTTAATAACCTTAGGTATCGCAGGTTCTTGATACATTCCATTAAACCAATATCTCTTCAACTCTGCTTAGGGCATCTGTAAAAGGCATAGGGACTGATTTAGCGTTGATGTAACTGTTGTCTGAAATATCAATCAGCAGATTTATGCTGAAGAGACGCGTATCGGATCCTTCCGAAATCAATTTGTCCTTAATACCTTTTAAAGCTTTCTGAACTTTCGGGTACGAATCATCATCCTTTGATAAATTGGAAATATAGGCATCAAAGAATGAAGCACCGTTGCTAAAATCTGAGCGGTCATATACTTCCTTATAAATTCGGAAGAACAGAATCTCGAGCACATCATAATTATTAATAGCTGTATACTCTGAAAAATTAACACCGTGGAAATCAAAGCTCTTCATTTCCAGATAATACTGTAAAGCTTTGATGTCATTGAAATGGAACAACACCCACATAGCATTGGACAGATAATAATGTTTTTTATCGTTCTCATCCAGTTCAAGGTATTCAACCGCCTTAGTTGTACTGAACTCCTGCTCGCCTAACAATACAAGTAGCTTTACTGCCGACCAGCAGATAGGATTCTGCACATCCGAAGTACATTCCTTCAGCAGATCGTTGTCCCCGGTCAGCTTTTGGTAGATCTCCAATTTTTCATCCATGTTGTAGCCAGGATTCTGCTTTAAAAAGTATTCTCTAATTTTTGGGAATGCAGTCCTTAGATTGTGCCTTAATGCATAATCCACGTGCCTGTCCATTATAAACTTGAAAAGTTTCTTGTTCAGGATATTGTCCGTCACCCTATCGTCAAATGCTTTCTTGTCACCAATTTCATTAAAAAGGTAAATGAAGGGCTCTTCCTTGTCATTAAAGCTATCAATCTCGTAGAACTGAAGGCAATCCAACAGAAAAGCCTTCGATAAAGGAATCTTAAACAGCCTCTGGAATGAAAGCGCTATCTTAAACGCCGCAAAATCGCTCCCATAGCTAAAACCGTCACCGTTAAGGCTCGTAATAACTTCTTCAAAATTTATGTTTTCCGAAGTTTGAACCGTCCATTCTAAAATTTTGTCTTTCTGATAGGAAGAAACGGCAAACTGAAGATTTTCTCTGTTGTTCCCTTTTATGCTATCCAAAATAATTTTGAAGATAAAAACGCTGTCTTTCAAATGTTCCAAAACCTGATCATAGGTCAGGAATCCGTATGTATCGAGCAGTAATTCCAGTATAGCAAGCGAATTGTCAAAATAGGCGGGATAGTCGTTTTCTTTTCGCCAAATGCTTCCTAGTTCATAGAGTTTATTGTTCTCTAAAACCTCAATATTATGCTCTTCATACATTTTTTTTATCCTTTGGAGCAATTCCTTCTTATCAAAAAGTATATCAAAATTACGTTGCATATTGCCGATTGCCGTTTTTCTGCGCTGATCAAGCTCAGCGTCAGTCATTATATCAGATCCAAATTCAAATCCTGATTCTGTCATCATCCTCTCGAATAAAGCTGCAAATGTAAGGTTGTAATGCGACAAATTGTTCCTAAAGAAAAGGACTTCATCGGAATTCAGCAGACCGGTTTTATAAAGCTTCTCTATAACATAATTCAGTATCTCCTTATTTGCGAAACGTGAAATGAAAGATCTGACATCTGAAAATTCATTGTTACCAATTAGAAACTTCGCCGCTTCCAGCTCATTCCCACTGTCTTTTACTATGTTCAGCAAAAGCTGTTCACGATTATGGTAGTGAGTTTTTTTATTTATCGATTTTAAGAATCTCACTATAAAATCCGGTTCCGAATTGGAAAATGACAAGAATCTCTCCAGGATATTGTTTTCCTGGCCTCCGTAAATATCCAGATGCAGCGAATCATCGAAATAATAGGAAATTATCTCAACAAAGTGATCATAATCCTCAAGCCTCAGCGTAAGATCCATAAGTTTCCAGTCATTGCCTCTGTGTACATCGTCCGTATCTTTTCTCTTTTCAATCTTTGCATTCCTTAAAAACTCAGCCTTTATATACCAAAACAGCCTGTCTATATCTTTAACAAAGTAAATCATAAAGAGCAGTGCCGCATTGATCTCTTTATTGCACTCCGTACTGAAAACCGTCATTACTTCATCCAGATAGTCCTCATCATGCTCCGCCATCTTAAGCGAAGTGATACAGCGGATAACTTCTGATTTTACAGCCACAGAAGCCTCTTTCGATCTCAGCAGTTCCAAGAATAAAGGACGAAGGACATTCATCCTTTTGTGGGTAGGTCTGAAAAAGCCCAATAGATTCAAGGCAGAAATTACCACCCGGAAATGACTCTTCTGTTCCTTTATCCATCCTATCAAATAAATGAAATTCCCATCGCTGTCTCCGAATTCTGCTATTTCCTTTACTGTAAAAGCCCTGTTTGTGCTGATCCACAGTTTCTTATTCAGACACTGCCTGTAAAAATAATCCTGAAAAACCCTTTCTTGAAATGCAGATGTCCTGTCTGAATCCGCTTTGAAAAGAATTTCAATCTGGTTTGCACTCAGCCACCCAACAAGCTGTTTAAACTCATCGGACTCTTTATCGAGAAGATTTATAAGAAACGTTATGGTATTAAAAAGTGATGGATGCACCACCTCCTTGCTTATATCGTGGATTTTTATGATGGAAAGCATGTCCTCAAAAGGCTTCTCAGCGAGAATCTTCGCAACAAGGTATTCTTGTATCTGGCGGTGGGTAAAATTCCAGCGTTTAGGTTCTCCAGACATCTCAATTGTGAAAGGATTTTCGATATATTCCAGATAATCTCCCGTAATGCACTCCAATTCATCCGCCGAGGAATAGTTCTGCTGCATCAGCTCATTGGTAAAGGCCACCTTCTTAAGGTTCTTTAGCAATCTTAATTTGTTAAGTGGCTTCTTTTTGGCTTGTTTTTGCTCATGCCTATCCAAGGTCCTGTCGATAAACAGTTCCCACATCACGGAATCCGATGCGGGAAGAATGCCCTTCTCCAAAACATAACCTGCAAAGAGTTCCAAAAAAAACGGAGTTTTCAAATAACTTGAATGTCTGTCTGAAAGCGCAAAATCGGAAATGCGAACCCCAAATTTATTGACCAGAAGACTGGCAGCCTGATCTTCAGAGAGATCCTGAAGGTAGAACGACTCAAAATTTGCAATATTTACTAGGTACTTTTCATATATGTTTGTCCTGCAGCTGATCACATATCCGATATTCAGCTTTTTATTCTGCGATACAAAAAGCTCAAAAGCGGATACAAAATCATGTATTTCGGCAATCTCATCAAGTCCATCCAGAATGAATATCGTTTTAGGCAGAGCCTTCCAGTTCTTATAGGTTATAAGGTCTTCGAATTTATTTATCTTCCGGAAATTCTTCAGATTGATAGAGAACGGAATCAAGCCTGTGGTTTCCTTGCTCTTCCACAGGTTTTGAAAAAGCATTTCCAACTCTTTCGTTTTTCCCACGCCGGGATTGCCAAGCAGAACTATTTTGCTCTCCGTAAAAACAGCGTCAAATAATGTTTTGTCATCCTTGGCTTCTCCGAACCAATTTGTTGTATGGCCTTGAGACTTGTTTACGTATCTTGGCTCATAATAATTTGTATTTTCCATAATCATGATATGAATTCCTCTATAGGTAATTCAGGTGCTTTGGGTTCTCTTCCTTCTCGATTTAGAATAAATCCGTTAGATCCATTTGGGGCATTTTTGTCTACACCATTAGGGGCAGTCTCAACGTCTGGGTTAAAATTTTTCCCGGATTCCTGATAATTGTACTTCCTGTAATGCACCTGCACCACTTTGTATGCATCCAGATCAAAATCCAGGATCTGATATCCACAGTGATATTCCGAAACCAGCTCTTCGGGCTTGAATAAGGCAGCTCTGGTCCTAAAACCCAGACAACTGCCATAGGGAGTATGATATACATTGGTCTGGGCGTTATGAAAGTGCCCGTAAAGGAAAAGTTCGATATTCTTCCGTTGCAGGATTCCCTTGACAGCCGCCTCTTCAGCATAATCGTCCACAGCATGATGAAACAGGCAAATGTTCAGATCTGTGCCTTTGCCTTCCAAATCCTGAAGGCCTTCGTTGAGCTGCCGCGCTCCAAAGAAAAGTTTTTCAGAATCACTTTTCAGCTTTATGCTTTTGCAGCGCCACGAATCATTTACCAAAATAAAGCCGATCTTGAATCCTGACCTTTCAAAGAAAAATGTGGATTGGTTTACTCCAAATTTATAATCATCGTTTCCATGGTAATATTCTTTCTCAAAATCCTTGAATTTTTTGATTCTAAGATTATTGACAAAACCACTATTTGTCTCCAGGTAGCCATGTACGCTTTGGAGATTAATATCTTTGCAAAGCATATGCTCATCATACAGCCTGATTTCCCTTTCATCGACGTCATGATTGCCTGGAACGAACAAAAACCTATGCAATGGTATTCCAAGCTGTTCGGCAACGGGTTCAATGAAAACCTTCCTAAAGATATGATACGGATTGGTATGTCCTTCAAAGCCTTTCATTCCCAATAGCGAATGCCCTCCCTTGTCAACCAGATCACCTGTGATGACTATAAGATCAATAGGAATTGGCGAATTGAAAGTGCTTAAGTCCCTGATTAAAGCATCCAGGTAGTTGTATGTTAATTCATCAAAATTGTCTTTGGATAGATGTATGTCTGAAAGATGGACTATTCTCATGGAAAAATTTAGTGAAACGCAAAAATAGAGTATTTTACGTAATAAAAAAATAGAACTCTAAATTGGAGCTACCTTCGATTTTGCCAAAAAAAATACTATTTAACTTACTTCAATTATCTTCATATTCATAAAATTTATCCTATTTTTTTATATAAATTCTTAACTTTGTCTTTCAATCAATTAAGAATTATAACGTAAATATAAAGGGATCAAACCTGTCTGAAACATTCAATATGCAAAAAACGCATAAAAAGTTAGTGGCAGAATCGTGGCGCAGTACATAAACAAAATATTAAAAATTGCAGTATATAGATGGAATTTGAGCAATAGTTCGAATCCCTATTCCGCTCTGGTAAAATTTAAAAGCCTTAGAAAATCTAGATTTCTAAGGCTTTTTTATGGTTCGGAAAATCTCGTTCCATTTTTATAAATAAAAACCGTGAAAGGTTGATTATATAAATTTTTAAAACTGTTGCCATGATCTTCTATTTAGTATCGACTGAGACATTTTGGCCGACCATTGGAAATTGATTAGGGATTCAATTCTTCTTCATAAAGATCCCATACATTTCCTTTAGAATGAGACTCTTTCATTTGAGCCATAATAATTCTTTCCCCGTCGCAACGAAGATTGATCATTCCATAAAGCACTTCATCTGTTTCGACATTTGAGGATCTTGCTAGTTCTGTGAAAATACCAATGGCCTATTGGACCTCGAATATTTGCCCGCACAACCAATAGCATCGGCTCGTGGATGTGAATAGGATTCATTATCACCTGAGGAGATAACTGTAGCCAAGGGATTTACTTTGGCCATATAATCTGTCGTGAATTCAGAAGCTCCGTGATGACAGGACTTCGCCACATCAACTTCAAATGGATTTTCATCCTGATAGTGTTTTAATAAATGATCTTCTGAAGGTATATTGAGGTCTCCTCCAAAAAGAAAGCTCCTGTTTCCATAAATCAACTTTAAAACTAAACTGTGACCATTAACCGTATGCGCAGGATCATCAAAATATTTGTATGCTAAGCCGGACGATATTTGTGACGTTACGGGGCCAAGAATTTTTATCGTAAATGGAACTTCGTTAATAACCCAGGACAAATCTTCTGTAGTATAATCAATTCTTTTAAAATGCTCCAATCTTCCCTGCGTGAAAGCTGAATTGACCGCCAACAAAAATTTTTCAAGCAGGTTTTGCATGCCTCCAGCAGCTTGCAGGGAATTTAAGTCGTCAACGTCATTAAAATGTGTTTTCAAATATCTTATTCCCTGTTCATTCGTGGTAGCGCCTAATGTGGTATTGTACTCTGCAGGGAAAGGTTTTTTATCAATATCAAACTTACCGATACCATTATGATAAATTGTACCAAACTCATAGTGAGGATCATTAATAATATCGATAAGTCCCTGGTAATGGTCTTTATCAAAATGGCTGATAAAGATGTAATCGATACGAACCTTTTTACTGTTATTGAAATAGTATTTATACTGATAGTGATTAAGGTATCGGGCAAGATTATCGGACGGTCCACCGTCAATGAGTATTTTCATACCTTGTTGTTCATTTCCAATTTCAATTAACGCGCCATCTCCTTGTCCCACATCAACAAAAAAGCATTTAAACCCACTGGTGTTACTGAGTTGATTTTCGTCTATCCAGCCTTCTGTTCCGAAAGCATAAATTTTCTGCCATTGCCCGACCTTATCATCCAGCAGTTTGACAAAAGAGCCCATTAAAATGGTGTTGTTTTTCTTCCCTGTCGGCCCAGCTGCATTGACAGATGGGTACGTATTAGCGTAAAGTGTGCTAACAACTTTAAATACATTATCCATAATTATTTTACTTGATTATTTAAAGCTAATAAAAAAAAAACAACCTGGCTTTCATAGCATTTTGTTAACAATCCGAAAAATAGTGTCTCTTTAAAACACTAACACAAATATAATAAACTGCAGTAGTTTTAAAACACGTATAACCACCTGTTTTTTAAACAAATACAACAACAGAGTTCTATTTACATTAAGTAAAGACATTTTTTGGCAGTTAATTGAAATAGATATATTTGAATTTGGGTGCAGAATCGGTGCACCTAGATTCAAAAGAAAACTTACAATCCTGTACAACAATCACTTGAAACGTTAAGTTCGAAACATTACTAGTCTATAATACTTGGTTGATGCCCTGGTGGGTTTTTCGATAAAGATACAGAAGTGTAAATTGCATCTATTTTCTAAAAAATCTACCAAAAAAGTAAACCAGATACAAAAGGTAAATAGTATTCTATTTATATCCGCCTAATATTGATAATTTTGTTTTAATTAAATTCTTACCAGGATTCTTAAATGAGAATTTTAAAAAATAACTATTGTTATAAGATGCATATTCTTTTTTGATAAAAATGTACAAGAATAATAACTTAAATTAATACTGACCTAAAAGTCAGCAAAAGCAGAAACTCAATGTATAAATCTGTCTTAATATCATTTACATTTTTTTTTATTTGCTCTTGTGCGGACAATCGAGATAGCTGGCTGCAAAAATATCAAAACACAAAATGTGCTTGGGCTAAAGTTCATATAAAATTTAAAAACGACAGCATTCAAAGCATTACAAAATTAAATGATGAATTAAATTCAATAAAAGAGGATATTGATAAAATTAGTAAACCTGTTCAATATCAAACAGAGGTACTTAAAAATAAAATAAGCAATGTTAGAATAAAATACCTGAGCGAAAGCCGCAAAATTTATGAGGAGCAAGAACAAGTTTATGGGCATATTTCAACACCGGAATTTGAAAAGAAACAAGAACAAAATAACGATAATAACAATCGTGAAGTTCTAATTTTAGAGAATAAAATAGCCGTTTTACAATCCAAATTAAATAACAATACTAATTATCAGGAGTTGGTTTTAAAACAAAATAGTTTAAAACAACGAATTGCTAAAACTACAAACGGTGTGCAGGAAAAATATAAAGTTAGCTTTGATCATTTACAAAAAGAATTAGATGATCAAAACTATAACTACAAATATATTTTAGAAAAATTGAACAAAACTGAAAAGCAAAATTTCGAAAACCAGAGAGAAAGGATAAGAGCCAACCCTTGTAAATAAATGCCAAAATTATGCTTTAAAAGAATTAATGTTTTATTTATTAAATTAGGTACAATTAGTTTTGCCCCCCTTTTGCACTTGGTAGGTTATATGCACAAAACTTTGATCAAAAACTGCCAATGGATTTTAGAAGATCAATATAATTTAGGCATTACTATAAAAAATTAATTTTATGAAATGGATAACTAGAGAACAGCCAAAGATTGACCGCATTGCTTGTCCATGGCTTATTAAAAACTTTGTGGATGCTGCTGCTGAGTTTATTTATGTCCCGGCTGACCAAGTACTCACTAAGGCAAAAGAGTTAAATGCAATTCCCTATGATATTCCTAAAGTTGAATATTCACACGAAGGAGAGTTTTGCACTTTTGATACAATAATCAAAAAACACAGGCTTACCGACCCTGCATTGCATCAAATTGCAATTATTGTTCGTGGAGCTGATACTGATCGTTTTGATTTAACAAAACAATCGGCCGGACTTTGGGCAATATCCGCAGGGCTTTCTTATAATTACAAAAATGATTTCGAAATGCTGGAAATCGGAATGAAAATTTATGATGCGCTATACAGCTGGGCAAAATATGTTTCCAATGAAAGACACAACTGGAATCCCAATTAAAAATAGAATAAAAATAAAACTATTTTGCCAAACCATTATTGCTTTTTGCTTTTGTCTCAACGGCTGCAATTCACAGACCACAACTCAAAATCAATCGCTGCAATTTGTTGCTTCAATTCCATTGCCAAAAATAAGCGGTCGAATGGATCATTTAGCTTATGACAGCAAGCACCACTTAATTTTTGTTGCTGCATTAGGAAACAATACTGTAGAAGTGATTGATTTCGTTGCCAAAAAAGTAATACACACCATAAAAGACTTAGACGAGCCACAGGGAATAGTTTATATTCCCGAAAGCAATTCAATATTTATCGCCAATGGAGGTGACGGCCAATGTGATGTTTTTAACGAAGATACATTTAAAAAAACTGCTTCTATAAAATTATCAGGTGATGCCGATAATGTACGCTACGATGCCGCAGACAAAAAAATTTATGTTGGTTATGGCAATGGTGGTATTGCAATAATTGATGCCAATACATTCAAACTTATCTCTGAAATAAATTTTTCCGGACATCCAGAATCCTTTCAAATTGATAAATCTGCGAAAAAGATCTATATAAATGTTCCGGATGAACAACAAATTGTAGTTATTGATTTGGAAAAAAAACTGGTATCCGATAAATGGAAACTAACTCAGGCAAAATCAAACTTCCCGATGAGTTTGGACCAAACCAATCATCGCTTATTTATTGGCTGTCGTCACCCTGCTAAACTTTTAGTGTTTGACACCCAAACAGGGAAATCAATTTCTTCTTTTGATATTGATAGTGATGTTGATGATATCTTTTATGACAGTAGAACAAAAAAAAGTTACTTAAGTTGTGGTAATGGTCACATTGATGTTTTTGAACAAACAAATCCCAATACCTATAAAGAAAATGCAAAAATCACAACGCATTGGGGAGCAAGAACTTCTCTTTTTATTGCTGAATTAAATCAATTAGTCATAGCTTCACCTTCAAATTTCAACAACGATGCTTCATTATTAATTTATGATTTGAAATAATTTAAATCAGCCAAAAACAAATATTAAAATGAAAAATGTTTTAATTTTAGCAATAGTAATACTAACACTTATTTCTTGCCGTAACAATTCAATTCCTGACGGCAAAGAAACTTCAAAGCCTTTATCTTCGGAAAATATTGCAACCAAAGATACCATTATTAATTTTGAAGGGAATGAGTCAGGCAAACTTCCTGATGGCTTTACACAAACGGCAACAGGAGAAACCCAAGCACTAAACTGGAAAGTGGAAACAAATCTGAGAAACAAATCAGTTGCGCAATTGGCTAAAAACGATGATGATCATTATAATCTGCTTATCTTAAATAAACCCAGTTATAAAAATTTAATAATGTCTGTAAAAACAAAAGCCATAGCCGGATATCAAGACCAAGGCGGAGGACTGGTTTGGCGTTATATAGACAACAACAATTATTATATGGCCAGATACAATCCACTCGAGAATAATTTCAGATTATATCACGTTGTTAAAGGAAATAGGGTAAAAATGAAAAGTATTAATATCAATATCAAATCAGGTGAATGGTTTACTATGAAAGTGGAAATGAATGGAAATAAAATTTCTTGTTCATTAAACGATAAAGTAATGATTCAAACCAATGATGATACTTTTACAAAAGCTGGCAGAGTTGGATTTTGGACAAAAGCCGATGCGCAATCTTATTTTGATGATTTAAACATTAGACCCCTATACTAAATATTTTAAGATGAACAAAAAAGAGTTTATAAAAGTCAGGGACTTTACTAGGCGCAGCTGTGTCAATACTCTCAAGAACTAAAGCATTTGCCTAAATGTTTTTTGCTTTGTTGCATAGCGAAGTTTTTAATTGTCTCAAGATTTATTTTAAAATTACAATGCCATTGCAATTTTGGCATTACAATCAATTCTTGATTTAAACTCACTGAGAATAACGCTTTTGATTTGCAATATATATTTTAAATATTTATTTGCACATCCATTTATAGATAATACATTTGTTTCAGTAAAAATAATTAGATGAATTTTACCTGTTATTCAAAGATGGTATTTTTAATGCAATAACATTAAAAATACTCTAAAGAAACTAACTCCCATAGCTATAATACAAAAGAATTATATTATAGCCCTAAAAAATACATTCCCGATATCAATTCTTTCGAACTGCTATTTATACATAAACCAGCATTAGGATAACCAACACAAAATGAAATGTTCAAAGTAAAAGATTTGACATTTTTTTAATTGATAAAACATATAAAATCAGCTATATTCGCTAATCCGATTTGCATACAATAAAACAATCAGCTATGAGCAAAGTATTATTAGTTGAAGACGATTCAAGAGTCTCTTCTTTTATCTCAAGAGGACTTGAAGAAAATCTCTACCAGGTTAAGACAATTTCAAAAGGATATGAAGCGATCAAAGAAGTTATGGAAAATGATTTTGATATTATCATCCTTGACATTATGCTTCCTGATATTAATGGATTTGAAGTCTGTGAAGTTTTAAGAAACCGAAAAATAATAATACCTATACTCATTCTAAGTGCGCTCGATACTGCTCATGAAAAGGTTAAAGGACTGCACGCCGGAGCTGATGACTACCTGGCAAAACCATTTATCTTCGAGGAACTTTTAGCAAGAATAAAAGCGCAGCTTCGTCGTGCTGAATTCAGCAATGGTATATTAGACTTTCAGTCCTATGCCGGAATCGAGATTAACATGAAAGAACAAAGTGCTTCAAGAGACGGAAAAGAACTCAATCTGTCATCGAGAGAACTAAAGCTTTTGATTTTTTTTATGAAAAACCGTGAAACAGCCTTATCCAGAATAGCCATAGCACAGGCTGTATGGAATATGGATCTTGATACAACCTCAAATACTGTAGATGTCTACATTAACTATTTGCGGAATAAAATAGACAAAAACTTCCCCACTCCACTCATTCATACCGTAAAAGGAACCGGATATATGTTCAAAAGAAAATTACATGAATCTTAAAAGACAACTCACTGCCAATTCTACCTTGCTTTTTGCCTTTACTGTTGGTCTGGTAATGTCTGGATGTTTCCTGCTCTTTAAAAAGTATATGAAAGACCTCTACTTCGAAAAACTCGAAGACCATGCAATGATAACTGCACTCTTCTATTTTGAGAAAGATGAAATTAAAGAAATTGACAGCGCCCGTTACCATGAAATAGAACTTCAATACAAACGGATAAGTAACGAATCTATAAGGGTTTATGACGCTAAAACAAAAAAACTTTTTATCCACGATGATGTTGATGTGCATTTGAGTGATAAAGATCTAAAAAGCATTATTAAGAAAAAGATAATGCCTTTCACAATAGCAGACAGACAATTTGTAGGACTGTTTTATAAAGACAACCAAGGAGACTTTATAATAGTAGTCTCAGGGGTCAATCTCGCTGGAAACCGTCAATTAGAAATATTGGCAGGTATGCTTATTCTTTTCTTTCTGGCAGGAATTCCTATCAATTATCTTTTAGGAACATTCCTGGCAAAACAGACCTTTCGGCCTTTTAAGGAAGTCATTGCAAAAGTAAACACCATTACAACCGGGAACCTCCACTCAAGACTTGAACTCCCTAAAACAAACGGAAAAGATGAAATTAAGGAACTCATTACCACTTTTAATTATTTTTTAGAAAGACTCGAAAGCGGCATAATGATTCAAAACAACTTCCTGAAAAATGCTTCGCACGAATTAAAAACACCCCTTACCATTATTATTGGAGATATTGATGTATCGCTGCAACAGCCAAGAACAAATCAGCAATATGAAGAAGTTTTAAAATCACTCAGAAAAGACACCTTCCACCTTAAATCTATCTTAGAAGGACTTTTGGTATTATCTGGACTTGAACTCTCTGAACCACAGCAAATGGAGACTATCCGTATAGATGAAATACTCTGGAATGTTCTGGAAAAGAAAACCATTGAATATCCTGAAGCTAAAGTTTTAGTGAATTTGAATGCCATTGCTGATCATGAAGATTTGCTTTCTGTTCATGGCAATAAACACATGCTTTTTATTGCGTTGTATAATATGCTAGACAATGCAGTTAAATTTTCCTCTGCTAAACCAGTTGATATTTCTGCCTTTTCGAGAGAAGGTAAACTTTTGATAAAAATTACAGATCAGGGACCCGGAATTTCAAAGACAGATCAGGCGTTTATTTTTGACCTTTTCTTTAGAAGCGACCGTACACGTTATATTCAAGGACAAGGATTAGGCCTTTTTATAACCATGCAGATTCTTAAACTGCACAATATTAATTTAACGGTAGATTCTGAGCTCGAAAAAGGAACTACATTTTCTTTGGTATTTCCTTAAAAGATTTCATGTTTTACATCTGAATAAGTAAATCCGAGAATACTAATTTTTACAATTGGTAACATTAAGTTAATATTCTAATCTTTTTCTAATCTACTTTAAATACAACTCTAATCTGTTAATTTTCAGTTTTTTACGCAATTAACTGATTTTAAAGAACTAAACTATTTTTTTTAAAAAACTTGTTCCTAATTTTAAGTTAACACTGAATAGTTTTATGATTTTAAGTTAACAAAAACGTTAAATCTTATTGAAATCAACTGAGTTTCTTTGTCAAATAAAAAATAGAAATAACATGACAAAACTAAAACTCTTTTTTTCGGCTTTAATGCTCCTTACTGTAGGAAACATTTTTGCCCAGATTACAACCTCGTCCTTATCTTCAAAAGTTAATGATGGAACCAATCCGCTTAATGATGCTGAGGTTACCTTAACACATTTACCTACCAACTCTGTTTACAAAGCAACAACGGATAAACAAGGTCGATTTAGTTTCGAAAATTTAAGTGCCGGAGGACCTTACGAATTAGAAATTAAAAGCGCTGCTACCAAAGATTATTCAAACGCACAAATACATTTAGCCCTTGGCGATAATGATTTGCCAACCATTGTAGTGGGTAAAGCAGAAGACAATATATTGGAAGAAGTAATAATTACAAGCTCTAAACCCTCTTCTAAAAACAATGGCACCAATATCAATGAAAAACAGGTAAATGGTCTTCCGCTCATCAACAGAGGGATTCAGGATGTTACAAAACTGGTTCCGCAGAGTTCTAATAACTCTTTTGCAGGAACCAATTTCAGATACAATAACGTAACTATTGACGGTTCTATAAACAATGATGCCATTGGTTTTAGTCCATCTTTGGGTGGTCAGGGCGGAACTTCAGGTATGCCGGGAAGCAGTACACGATCCAACTCAATCAGTTTAGATGCAATACAAGATATACAAGTTTACATCGCTCCTTATGATATTAAATTAGGTAACTTTTTAGGTGGAAGTGTAAATGCTGTTACGCGTAGCGGTACAAACACAGTGAGCGGATCTATTTACAGTTACGCAAGAAGCGCTGCCATTACGGGTCCCAATAATGCGGGAGACGGTTCTAAAATGCCAAGTGCTTTTGGTGATTATCAAATCGGATTTAGATTGGGTTTGCCAATTATAAAAGACAAATTGTTCTTCTTTACCAACATGGAGTATGCTGAAAGAACAGACCCTATTTTTTATAATGCCGGTCAAAAAGACGCAAACGGAAACGTAGCTTCGTTAGTTGATGTTGCAACGGCAGATCAAATCTCTGCTTTTGTAAAAGCAAATTACGGATTTGATACCGGAACTTCTGGTGCCTACAACAATTTTGCAAATAGTAAAAAGTTTTTCAACAAATTAGATTGGAAAATTAATGACAAACACTCGCTTTCATTAAGAAATAACACAGTAATTTCTCAAGCCTCAAACCTGGAGCGCGATGCTGCGAATTTCAGATTCGCCAGCATGGATTTCAATCAAAAAAACCAGGCAATTAGTACCGTTTTAGAATTAAAAAGCCACTTTAACAGCCAATGGTCAAACTCATTTCTTGCAAGTTATTCTGCCATTAAAGATTACCGTGATCCAAAATCAAGCAATATTATGTTTCCCCAAACAGAAATTGGTTACAATGGAGGAACAATTTTCTTAGGAAATGACCGTGAAGCAACAGTATTTAATATGAAACAAAATACTACTGAGATCACAGACAACCTTACTTACAAAACAGGAAATCATACGTTCTTATTTGGTACACACAACGAATTTTATGATATCAATTATGGATTTGTAAATGCCCTTAACGGAAGAATATCATACAAATCCCTTGCAGATTTCTACAATAAACTTCCTACCCGTGTTCGTGGAACATATCCCTTTGACGGCTCTACAAGAGATGAGATTTTCAACAATCCTTATGCTAAATTCAAAGTAAACTTGTATAGTGTTTATGTACAAGACGAGATTAGAATTGGTAATAAATTAAAAATTACTCCTGGTGTGAGAGTGGATTATACAGATTTACCAA
This sequence comes from Flavobacterium sp. LC2016-13, assembly GCF_009707955.1. Lineage (GTDB taxonomy): Bacteria > Bacteroidota > Bacteroidia > Flavobacteriales > Flavobacteriaceae > Flavobacterium. The sequence goes on from NZ_WMDQ01000011.1 coordinate 39,464, forward strand.
ATAAACCAAAATTAAGCCAACAGGTACAAAATTCTCCTGCAGATCCAAACTATGGTACGACCTATACTTATACACCATTGAGTCAAATTAAGAACAACTTTTTCAGCACTGCATTAGTATCGCCAAGAATAGGATTTACTTATAATGTTGACGAAGATAAAACATTAGTTATTAGAGGCGGATCAGGAGTGTTTACAGGAAGAATTCCTTTTGCATGGTTAGGGTATGCTTATTATAATGACGGTGTAGGTTACGGAAGTTATGATAAAAACAATCTAACTCCTGCTCAGGTTGCAGCAGCTGGTGATCCTCTGGCTCCTAATGGATTAAACGGATATCATGATGCAACTCCAAAAGTACAGGCAGATTTAGTAGATAACAAATTCAAAATGCCGGCAGTTTTAAGAAACTCATTAGCTTTTGATAAAACAATCAACGGATATAAATTTACAACCGAAGGTATTTATACAAAAGTGATTCGTGATCTTGAATTTCAACAGGTAAATAAATTGGATAACCCTACTTATTTCTCTTATGATACCAAGCACCAAATGCCAATTTATTCCGCTAATATAAACCCGGCTTTTTCAAATGCTTACTTATTATCAAATACTAATAAAGGATATAGATATAGCATTACTGAGATGATCTCAAAAACGTATGATTTTGGTCTTAATTTTATGGTTGCTTATACTTACGGAGATTCTCGTGACGTTACAAACGGAATTCGTAACTCTATGGAAAGTAACTTCCAAATGAACCAATCATTGACACCAAATGATCCGCAATTGGCAACTTCTAACTTTAATATCAAACATAGAATTGTTTCTAATGTAGGATATGCTGTAAAATTGGCTGACAACAATACTTTCTCTGCAAACGTGTATTTTAATGCACAATCAGGAAATCCGTTCTCATGGGGATTTGTTAACTCGACAATCGCAGGAACAGGACAAGCAGCAGGATTGGCTTATATCTTTAAAGATGCAGCAGAAGCAGCTAAATACATTGGAGTAAGCTCAACTGGAGTTCCATCTGCAACAGCAGCACAACAAGTGGCAGATTACGAAGCTTTTGTTAACGGAAATGATTATTTGAAAAGTAGAAGAGGAACTTTCACTCAAAGAAATGGTGACACTACACCTTGGAACATTCAGGCTGATTTGAAATTAATGGATGAAATCAAAGTTTCAAAAGTGGGTACATTCCAAATTTCATTTAGCATGGCCAATATCGGAAACCTTATCAATAAAGATTGGGGAAGAAGTTACTTCGTTCCAAACACTTACAACTCAACAGCAAATCTTGGTTTAACAAAATCAGGAAATATTGGAGGAGTTGCTACCGGTGATCCAACGTATACTTTTAAGAAACCTAGCGTGGCGCCTTATACTGTAGATCAGTTAGCCTCAAGATTCCAAGGACAGCTTGGTGTTAGGTATTCGTTCTAAAAATTGTGTTTTATTTATTTTTTTTATTTGTCCCCCAGTTTCAAAGATTTGAAACTGGGGGACTTTTTTTATGGTTAAGTATTCTCAAAAAAAAAGCAATACGCACCAGACAAAACTAAATACCGTTCACCTTAAACCTTACAGATTAAAAGCCTGCCTATTCTTATTTTAAAATTTAGTATTGTAAAATCTGATAGCACATTAAAAAAACACCACTAAAATTAACTTCTCAAAAATAAATTTATCCTAAAAGTTAAATTAAAAACTTTATTTATATATTTGTTACGTGTTAAGAAAAACAATTGCCATATCATTACTTGTAGTATTCCTGTGTACCAACACAGAAATAGGGCAATTATTGAAATTAGCTAACTTAATGGAGCATTTCAAAGAACACAGCAAGGATGGTATTGCTTCTTCATTTGCTGATTTTATTGATTTTCACTACCACAATACAGAAAAACATTCCGAGAAAGGTAAAGAAAACCATCAAAACCTGCCTTTCAAAACCATTAATCCTAATGTGAATACCGTACTTGCTTTTGAAAACGAAACTATGTTTTCTCTTAGCAAGCCCAATATTATCTCTACAAAAAGAACTGTGCCTTTTCATAAGGAATTTTACATTTCTACTGTTTTTGCCTCTATATGGCTCCCTCCTAAATTGAGTTAATCTATTTTATTTTTAAGTTCTGATTAGTGCTTGCTATTAAAAAAGCAATCCTGATTTCTTATTTTAAAATATACTTTGTTGTTTCCACAGCAAAATGATACTGCGTATCAACAATCTACTTATTTTTTTCATCAAAGTCTAACTGGATTTTAGGTTATAGCTTAAAATCTTTAAGAGCTCTCGTTGAGGCGTTTTGATGTATCCTGCAAGTAATTCAATAACTATTTAACCCGGAATCCCAAATGCAAAAAATAAAATCTATTGCTATTGGCCTTATGCTGCTAATAGCCGGAGCAACAACTTCTAATGCTCAACAAAAGGAAAACAATACTCAAGGACCTCATAATGGTTTAGTGCAAAATGCTGGAGAATATAAAATCGAAATGGTGGAAAGAGAACATAACTGCAGCTTTTACATACTGGATTCTAAAGGCAAAACGATTTCCAATAAAGGAGTGACAGGAACTGTAAGTTTTGAATTTTTCAACAAAACCAAAGCAGACAACCCTATATCCCCTGATGTTAACAATTCTTTGTTTGTAGATGTCCCAAAGGCAAATGTCTATACCCATTGTACCCTTAACGCAGTTGTAAAAGGAAAAACCATTACTGCCAGATTTAAAAACACACAGGTTTCCCAGCAGGATATCAACCACGGTCACCAACATTAATCCCTATTTAAACAAACACTATTATGAAACATATTTTAGCCATTGCATGCTTTACTTTACTGACAATCTCCTGTAATAAAAAAACAACAGAAGAACATCAGCACTCTTCAGAATCCGAAGCTCCTACAATAAGTAAAGACAGTATCAGCAAAGATACCATCAGTACAGAACAGGAAAAAACAGATGCAGCCCACGGGCACACTCACTAAAGATCAAGTTTGTTTCCCGTATGTATTATTGTACGGGAAACATTAAAAATACAACTATGAACTCAAAAAAAATTATACTGCTCCTCATCCTGCTTTTAGTGGGAGTCAATACACTCTTCGCCCATGGTGTTGATGAAAACACACAAACATTCCTAACAGGAAATGACGGAGCAGCCTTCGGTCCGTTCTTATACATCGGGGCCAAACATATGCTTACAGGCTATGATCATATCCTTTTTCTAATTGGTGTTCTTTTTTTCCTCTACCGCCCAAAGGAAGTACTGCTATATGTCAGCTTTTTTACCATTGGACATAGTATAACACTCCTATTAGGAGTGATGTGTGACATCGCTATCAATGCCTATTTAATCGATGCCATTATTGCTTTGTCGATTATCTATAAAGGCTTCGATAATTTAGGAGGTTTCCAGAGATTCTTTGGCAAACAGCCCAATGCAAAAGCCGCCGTGCTGATTTTTGGATTATTCCACGGCCTGGGACTTGCCAGTAAACTGCAGGATTTCAAATTTGATAAAGAAGGATTGTTTACCAATTTGCTTGGATTCAATATAGGGGTAGAAATCGGTCAGTTTATTGCCTTGACTTTTGTACTGATCCTCATCACGATATGGCGCAGATATCCCAGCTTCGTACGATTTTCAACCCTAACCAATACAATGCTTATCGCGGCCGGATTTGTCTTATTAGGCTTTCAGTTAACCGGTTATTTTACATCTTAAAAAAACAAACAATGTCAGAAATAAATCATCAAATAGTAGAAAAGAAAGAAATTATCAAAGCAGTTGCATTTGCCATTATACTGGCAGCAGTTATTTTAGTAACTGCTGTTCTTCCTGCTGAATACGGGATCGATCCGGCAGGAACAGGAAAATTATTTGGTTTCAATAAACTTTACGTTCCTCAAGAGGCTGATCAGGATCTTGCAAGTACGCCCCAGCAATCCTTCCCACTTATTAAAATGGAAAAAGCAGGCTCAGGTCCAGAGGTTAAAAGACCCATTGAAGCCGATAATCCGCCTGCTGCAAAACAATATGACCAAAGAGAAGATATAGTGGAAGTACTGGTTCCTGCAGGAAAAGGGATTGAATATAAGACCTATATGCTCAAAGGCGGAATGATGAAATATGAATGGACAACTGATAAAGGAACCCTATATTTGGATTTTCATGGCGAAGTAAACCAAAAGCATGCGCCCAGTGATGTCTATTTCGAGAGTTATACTTTGGCATATGCCAATAATATGGTGGGTACATTTTATGCCCCTTTTGAAGGAAAACATGGCTGGTATTTTAAAAATAACGATACCAGGGATATCAAAGTTACGCTAAAGCTAAAAGGAGAATATTCAATATAATTATTGAGCACCTGCTAAACTTAAAAAAATATGCTAAACAAAATCATAGAATTTTCGATAAAAAATAAGCTTATCATAGGCCTCTTTATCTTTGTTCTTATCGGCTATGGCAGCTATCAATTTACAAAACTGCCCATTGATGCCGTGCCCGACATTACCGACAATCAGGTACAGGTCATTACATCAGCCCCATCATTGGGTGCTACTGATATTGAACGTCTCATTACCTTTCCCATTGAACAGTCCAACAGCAATATTCCCGGACTAAAGGAAATACGTAGTTTCTCCCGCTTTGGGTTATCTGTTGTTACCATTGTCTTTGATGATGCAACAGATGTTTACTGGGCAAGACAGCAGGTAACCGAAAGGCTGAGCGCGGTTAAAGACCAGATCCCAAAAGGAATTGGAGAACCTTTTCTGGCACCCGTTACTACAGGTCTTGGTGAAATTTACCAATATATGGTCAAGACCAAGCCAGGTTATGAAAAAAAATATGATATCACAGAACTCAGGACCATTCAGGACTGGATTGTGCGCCGTCAGCTTTTAAGTGTAGAGGGCGTGGCAGAAGTCAGCAGCTTTGGAGGAAAACTAAAGCAGTTTGAAATTGCCATTGATCCCAATAAACTGCAGTCTTACAACATTACCATAAGCGATGTGTTTACAGCTCTGGAGAAAAACAATGAAAACACGGGAGGCGCCTATATTGAAAAAGGCCCGAAAGTTTTGTACATCCGAAGCGAAGGTCTTATCGGCACTATCGATAATATTAAAGATATTGCCATTAAAAGCACCAATACCGGCGGTCCCTTGTTTATCCGTGATGTAGCCGATGTGAGAATCGGAAGTGCCATCCGATACGGAGCGATGACCTACAACGGAAAAGGCGAAGTTGCCGGAGCTGTTGTAATGATGCTTAAAGGCGCCAACAGCAATATTGTCATTAAAAATATCAAACAAAGAATAGAACAGATTCAAAAAACATTGCCCGAGGGAGTCGTTGTTGAACCCTTTTTGGATCGTACCAAAATGGTAAACAATTCCATCTCAACGGTAGAAAAGAACTTGCTCGAGGGGGCTCTTATTGTCCTTTTTGTACTGATCTTCTTTTTAGGAAATATCAGGGCCGGATTAATTGTTGCCTCGGTTATCCCTATGGCTATGCTTATCGCTGTTATCTTGATGAACCTCTTTGGGGTCAGCGGAAATTTGATGAGCCTTGGTGCCTTAGATTTTGGATTAATTGTCGATGGTGCTGTTATTATTGTCGAAGCCTGTCTCTTTAGCCTGCACAGTCGTAAAAGCAACAAGGTTTCACAACAGGATATGGATACTACCGTGCTAAAGACCTCCATAAAAATGCGTAATGTGTCGGTTTTTGGAGAACTTATCATTTTGATTGTCTACATTCCAATCTTTACCCTTCGCGGCATTGAAGGCAAAATGTTCCTTCCGATGGCACAAACTATAGCTTTTGCCCTTTTTGGCGCTTTTATATTGTCCCTTACCTATGTGCCAATGATGACTGCTTTATTTTTAAGCAAAAATATAAGCCATAAAAAAAACTTCTCTGATCGAATGATGGAGAAATTAGAGAATTTTTACCAGCCGCTCCTAAGCAAGGCTTTAGCAATTCCAAGAACGATCATTACCATAACATTATCTTTATTTGTCCTGGCACTAATCACGCTTTCTTTTATGGGTGGAGAATTTATGCCCTCATTGGAAGAAGGAGATTTTGCAGTAGAGACCAGGGTTTTACCCGGCAGTAACCTGCAGACTTCCATGACAGCGATCTCTCAGGGCTCGAAAATCCTTTTGGAGAAATTCCCTGAGGTAGAAAAAATAGTAGGTAAAACCGGAAGCAGTGAAGTACCTACCGACCCAATGCCGATTGATGCCAGTGATATGATGGTCATACTCAAGGATAAAAGTGAGTGGACATCAGCCTCCACTTTTGAGGAACTCTCCGAAAAAATGGCCAAAGAACTTGAAGCAGTACCGGGTGTTTCCTATGGCTTTCAATATCCAGTACAAATGCGTTTCAATGAGCTTATGACGGGGGCCAGACAGGATGTTGTCTGTAAAATCTTTGGAGAAGACCTTGATACTTTGGCGCTATATGCTAATAAAATGGGTAAAATTGTAAATACGGTAAAAGGTACCTCTGATTTGTATGTAGAAACCGTTACCGGGATGCCTCAGGTCGTTATTGATTACGATCGCGCCGCAATTGCACAATACAATTTAAACATTGAGGATATCAATCGAATCGTAAATACCGCATTTGCAGGACAAAGCACAGGAGTGGTGTACGAAGGAGAAAAACGCTTTGATCTTGTGGTACGTCTGGAAGGTGAAAAGCGACAGGATCTGGCAGATGTTCAGAACCTTCTGATTCCCATACCAAATGGAACACAGATTCCTTTATCACAATTGGCAAAAGTAGCAATAACAGAAGGGCCAAACCAAATACAAAGAGAAGATGCCAAACGGAGAATCGTAGTGGGTTTCAACGTCCGTGGACGCGATGTGCAGAGCATCGTTAAAGAATTGCAAAACAAAGTCAATACACAAATTAAATTTCCTGCTGGTTACTACCCTACTTATGGAGGAGCATTTGAAAATTTAAATGAAGCCAAAACCCGTTTGATGATTGCTGTACCGGTTTCCCTGGCCTTAATTTTCCTTTTACTCTACTTTGCTTTTAAATCCGTAAAACAGGGCTTGCTGATTTATTCTGCTATCCCCCTATCCGCCATTGGAGGAATTTTCTTTTTAGCCCTTAGAGGAATGCCCTTTAGTATTAGCGCCGGAGTTGGATTTATTGCCTTATTTGGTGTAGCGGTTTTAAATGGTTTAGTCTTAATTGCAGAGTTCAACAGCATCCGAAAATCAGGTGAAACAGATTTAAATAAAATCGTATTACAGGGAACCAGAATACGATTGAGACCTGTACTGATGACTGCCTTGGTAGCTTCATTAGGATTCCTGCCTATGGCACTGAGCAATAGTTCGGGTGCAGAGGTACAAAAGCCTTTAGCCACTGTAGTCATTGGAGGGCTTTTAATTGCAACTTTCCTGACCTTATTTGTGCTGCCTATCCTTTACATTATGTTCGAAAAAGGAATTAACTTTAAATCAAATAAACTTAAATAGGACCATAATGGATATTTTCATAACATTACTGTTGGTTTTTCTTAATGGCTTTTTTGTGGCAGCTGAATTTGCAATTGTAAAAGTTCGTTTATCACAAGTGGAATTACAAGCAAAATTAGGCAACAAAAGCGCTGTTTTATCCAAACACATCCTGCACAATCTAAACGGTTATCTTGCAGCAACACAGCTTGGGATAACCCTGGCAAGTCTTGGACTGGGATGGGTTGGAGAACCTGTTGTTTCAAAATTGATTCTGCAATTTGTTGATTTGATCGGATTGGAACTCAGTCCTGAATACGCCCATAAAATTGCCATACCAACAGCATTTGCACTGATTACAGTCTTGCATATCGTCTTCGGGGAATTAGCCCCTAAGTCTATAGCCATTCAAAAATCAGAACAGACGACACTCTTTATCGCCTATCCGCTTCAGTTCTTTTATCTCATATTTAGGCCTTTTATATGGCTGCTCAACGGAATTGCAAACACAATACTTAAAATCTTTGGTATTGATGCTTCCCATGGCTCGGAAGCCCATAGCAGTGATGAACTAAAGTACTTAGTCAAACAAGGAAAAGAAGACGGGGTAATTGAAGAAATGGACTATGATATTATCAACAATGCTTTTGATTTTTCCGGGCGAACCGTTAGACAAATAATCGTGTCCAGAACAAACGTAATTTCTATTGACATCGATAATTTTGATGATGCTGAACTGGACCGGGTAATTGATCAGGGGTTTTCCCGCATACCATGCTATGAAACAAATATTGACAATATCATCGGTGTAGTCTACCTAAAAGATCTTCTGCTAAAAGCTAAAAAGAATCAGCCCATTATAATCGCAGAAATGATGCGCCCTGTGCTTTTTGTTCCGTCTTCGAGAAAAATCGGCTCTCTTTTAAAAGAGTTTCAGCTAAAACACATCCAATTGGCCGTTGTTGTAAACGAATATGGCGGTACGCAGGGCATTGTCACCCTTGAGGATATAATTGAAGAGTTAGTAGGTGAAATACAGGACGAGACAGACGATGAAACAGCTAATGTGATTAAAAAAGAAAACAATGTTTATGAAGTACTCGCTTCAACACATTTAAATGATATCAACGATGATCTGCCGCATCCTATAAAAAATGATGGGGAAAATGAAACCTTAGCAGGGGTACTCAATAGCAAGTTCAAAAGAATACCAGATGTCAAGGACAAAATAACATTTGATGATTATGAATTCACTATTCTCAAGAAGGTAAAACATTCGATAATTCTCGTACAATTACGGGATCTAACTAAAATAAAGTAAAAATGAAAAGCATATCTATAATTGCCTCATTTTGTTTTTTCATGACTATTTCCGGCAATGCCCAGCAACAAATATCCATTGATAAGGCTCTTGAAACAGCATTACAGAACAACGTAAAAGCAAAAAACGCAAAGCTCAATTCTGACTATCTTCAAAAAATGACCAGGACAGGGTATGATATTTCCAACACTGGCATAGTGGGAGAATACGGCCAGTTTAATACCAATATGAACGATATCAAAATTGGTGTTTCCCAAAGCATTAAATTCCCTACAATCTACAAAAGGCAAAAACAGCTTTTGATCGAGCAGGCCAAAACCGGAGAGTGGAACCAAGCCCTATTAAAAAAAGAAATAACCAAAGATGTTACTACTGTATTCTATGAAATGGTTTATCTCAAAGAAAAAGAAAAACTCCTGCTTAAAAGCGATAGTATCTATTCTGAATTCCTGAGAAAATCAACCCTGCGTTTTAATAAAGGGGAAAGTAATATTTTAGAAAAATCAACCGCCGAGAACCAATCCGGGCAAATACAGGTTCAACTGCAGGAACTGCAAAATGATTTTAAAATGCTTCAGATACAATTTAAGTATTTACTGAATCAGGACACTGATTTTGTACCGGTATCCAATACATTTAAAATGGAATTACAGGATAATTTAGACCAAAATACCCTTGATAACCAGCCTATCATTAAAATGAAACAGCAGGAAATAACTATCAATAAAGCCGAAATTTCATTGGAAAAATCAAAAAAACTGCCCGAACTTATCGGAGGCGTTTACTGGCAGACCTTCAAAACCAATACAGCTTTCCAGGACAGCTATAACGGCGTTTACGGCCAGTTTGGTGTGGCCTTTCCTTTATTTAACTCGTCGATTGCAAACAGGCAAAAAGCACTGGAAACAAGCACGGAGATTACTCAAAACAATCTGGAGTTCGAAAAACTAAAATTGCAAAATCGTTATCAGGAACTGCTTTTGGAATACAAAAAAAATAAAGAAACTACCCTGTATTATGAAACCAAAGCATTAAAAAACGTAGATTTAATTACCGATGCGGCTAATAAAAAATTTATCAATGGCGATATTAACTATCTGGAATGGGTAATGCTGATCAATCAAAATACCCAGATTCAAGGCAGCTATATTGAAGCTATTAAAAGCCTCAACAGCAGCATTATTGAAATCAATTCATTAACGAATTAAAAACATTGGATTATGAATTATAGACAAACCTTTTTCTCACGCAAGTTCCTTTGGGAAATTGTACGGATCATTACTGTAGGGATGGCCAGTTTACTGTTTTATCTCGATAGTATCCCGTTGCCAGTTTTAATTATTGCAATGGCTTTTGGACTTTTTTCTCTGGTCAAAACAGCAATACTGGACTTGATTAAAGAAAAAAAAATAGGTACAGAATTGTTTATAACAATTGCTGTTGTTATTTCTATTTTAGGAAAAGAATATCTTGCTGGTGCAGTGGTGCTTATGATCATTCTAATTGCTGAATATATTGCAAGTGCAAGTACAGAAAAAGCCAGATCCTCTATCAAAGAACTTATCGGCTCTGTTCCTAAAACAGCTATAATCAAAAAAAATAATTCCGAATTAATAATCGATATAACAGACCTGAAAATTGGAGATGTCATTTTGGTAAAAGCCGGTGAGAAAATTCCTGTTGATGGAAAAGTAGTCAGCGGATCAGGCTCTGTCAATCAGGCCCCGATAACAGGGGAGAGTTTTCCTCAGGAAAAAAAAGAAGCCGATGATGTTTTTGCCGGAACGATACTCGAACTTGGCGCCCTTGACATTCAAATGACAAAAGCAGGACAGGATACTGTTTTTTCAAGAATTATTGCCTTGGTTGAAGATGCCCAGAGCCAGCAGGCACCTATCGAAAAATTTACCGATAAAGTAGCCTCATGGCTGATTCCTGTGGTATTTATTTTCGTTGGAACCGTATATTTTTTCACCAGGGATGTCAAGCTTGTAATTGCATTATTAATCTTTACTTCTCCAGCTGAGTTAGGTTTGGCAACACCTTTGGTCACCATTTCTGCCATAGCACGTGCTGCGCGGGAAGGAATCTTGGTTAAAGGCGGCTTGTTTCTCGAAGAGCTCGCTAAAGTGACCACTATTGTTTTTGATAAGACCGGAACATTAACCCTGGGAAGTCCGGTAGTCAATAAAATAGAGATCATTGATCCCTCTTACAATGAAAACCAGCTCCTTCAATTTGCAGCCACAGTAGACAGGCGCTCGGGTCATCCCCTGGCTAAAGCCATCTTAAGCCATGCAGACAAGTTAAAGCTTACTTATGGGGAACCCAAAGATTTTCAGGTCATCAAAGGACGTGGTGTTTCGGCCGAAGTAGATAAACAACTGGTGCTCTTAGGCAATAAACCTTTCATGGAAGAAAACAAAATTACATTGCCTGCAACCTCAGAAAATATTGCCGATACTGTCCTTTATCTTTCCATTGAAAATAAGCTCGCAGGGATATTCTATATCTCAGATGCCATACGCGAAGGCGCTAAGGAAATGATTGCCGGACTGAGATCAAGTGGTATAAAAAATATTGTAATGCTCACCGGTGACAATCCCCAAACTGCCCAATATGTTTCCAATCAAATAGGCATTACCGATTACAGGGCAGATTTATTGCCCGAAGATAAGATTAACATTATCAAAGAATTACAGAAAGGTGGTACTAAAGTAGCCATGGTAGGAGATGGAATTAATGATGCTCCCGCTCTGGTTCAGGCCAATATCGGTATTGCAATGGGAGCTATGGGAACAGAGGCAGCAATGGAAGCCGCAGATATTGTACTGATGCAGGACAAATTGGAAAAGATTGCCAAGGCACGTGCCATCAGTAAAAGAGCCTATCGTACCATTCGTGAAAATATTTTTGTGGGTGTAGGTGTCGTTCACGTTATTGGAATTACTTTGGTACTGCTAAAGATAATCGGGCCCGTTGAGGCTGCTGCGATCCATCTCCTCCCCGATACATTAGTTTTTATTAATTCGATAAAACTCCTTAGAGTTAAGATTTAAAACCAGTTTCAAACAACTGGCTTCTGAACATATTAAATAAACAATTCAATTATGAAATCACAAATTCAAAATATAAACGCTGGAAAATCCCAGAAACAGTTCCGAGATAACACGCTGCTAAAGGGAACTAAAGACATACTGCTAATGATGACCCTACTCTTGCTTTTAGCCTCCTGTACAAACAAAAAAGAAGAGTCCCAGAGTGATGCCGCTCCAATAAAAAATACCACTACCCTTACAGATGTCCAGATTAAAAATGCAGGCATACAAACAGGAAAAATGGAACAAAAACAAATCTCATCGACCTTAAAACTAAATGGTAAAATAGATGTACCTCCCCAAAACTTAGTATCGATTAGCGTACCAATGGGAGGTTATCTAAAAAGTACCAAACTATTAGAGGGTATGTTTGTGACCAAAGGTCAGGTATTGTGTGTTGTTGAAGACCAACAGTACATCCAACTCCAGGAAGATTATCTTTTAGCCAAATCAAAAATTGGTTACGCCAAGGCTGAATTTGAAAGACAAAAAGAACTCAATCAAAGTAAAGCCAGCAGTGACAAAGTATACCAGCAAGCCCAAACGGAATACAATTCACTTGTTGTGATGGTACAATCCTATGGGGAAAAATTAAAATTTGCAGGTATAAACCCAAACAGTATATCCGCTAAAAACATATCCAAAAGCGTTAATATTTATTCTCCAATAAGCGGTTATGTATCCAAGGTGAATGTAAATACAGGAAAATATGTAAATCCTAGTGACATCTTATTTGAGATAGTCAATCCATCGGACATTCATTTGGCCTTGACTGTCTTTGAGAAAGATATTAATAAACTAGCTATTGGCCAGTCATTAGTAGCCTACACCAATGCCAATCCCGATAAAAAATATCCATGTAAGATTATCTTGATTGGCAAGGATTTTTCGCAAAACAGAAGTACCGAAATGCATTGTCATTTTACCAATTATGATAAAACACTTCTGCCGGGGATGTACATGAATGCTGTAATTGAACTCAACAGCCAAGAGTCTAATGTTCTGCCATCTGATGCCATCATAAATTTTGAAAACAAAGACTTCGTTTTCATAAACAAAGGCAACAAACAGTTTGAAATGAAAGAAGTCACAGTAGGAAATTCTGAAAATGGGTTTACTGAAATTATGTCAAATGACTTAACCGGGGCGGCTATAGTGACAAAAGGAGCTTATTCTCTATTGATGAAAATGAAAAATATAGAAGAATAAAAATCAACTATTTAAAATGAAATTCTGAATACCAGATCAATTCAGAGTTTCATTTTTTATTGAACAGTTCATTATACTGATAAAACTTTACATTTATTTAATTTGCGGCAGAGCCAAATTGTCATTACTTTTGACCTGTCAATGAAAAAAAACAGCCAGCATAGAATTTATAAAGTGATTTGGGTCATAATGGCCTTACATATCCTGAACTTTAGTGTTGATGCACCTGACGCTCAAGATAATTCTATTGCAGAGGATTTATCCTATAACGAAATTGAAAGTATTGCAGAATGGTTTGCAGAAGATGTGCTGCAGATTGAAGATGCCTTTTCTGAGAAAGATGAAAATGATCAGGACGATTTCAGTTTTACAAAAAAAGCAACAGCATTTGAATTCTGTCAAATGATTTTCAACACTCCATACAAGAATCTTTTCTATCCTGTTGCACAAACTAATAACACCTTTGTAGATTATAAAAGACCTTCTCTTGGTATTCCTTACCTGGAAGTGTTTAATCCTCCACCCGAAGCATAGCTTTTTCTAATTATTTTTTTGTCCGCCCCTATGCGGACTGTATCCACTTATCTTATAATTTAAAAAAAAAAGTATGTTCTGTAAAAAATCAAGACGCAATATTTTTGTCAATATTGCCTTGTCACTTGTTATACCTGTAATCCTGGTAGCTCTTTTCTCTTCTTGTAAAAAGAATCACGAGAGAACAATCACTCAGGAAAAATTTCCTGTGATTAATCCTGTTCAAATTGACACCACTTATAATAAAGAATATGTAGCTGAAATTCAGTCCATCCAAAATGTTGAATTAAGGGCTAAATTCAAAGGATTTATCGACAAAATCTATGTTGATGAGGGGCAAATTGTTCAGGCTGATCAAACCTTATTTACACTAAATAATAGTGAATATAAATTAGAACTGCTAAAAACACAAGCCCAATTAAAATCGATTGTTTCAGATTTAAAATCCGCAGAAGTACAACTTAAAAATACCAAAACATTAGTTGAAAAAAATATTGTATCAAGTTCTGAATTAGTTATGGCGAAATCAAAAATAGAGGCATTACAAGCCAACATAGATGAAGCCAACGCTAATATTGCTACTGCAAAACTCAACTTATCTTTTACCAACATCAAAGCGCCTTTTAGCGGAGTGATTAATAGAATTCCAAATAAATTAGGAACTTTGGTTGAAGAAGGAACCTTGCTGACTACCATTTCTAACAACTCTGCCGTTTTTGCGTATTTCAATGTATCCGAAAAAGAATTTTTGGATTTTAAAGAAAATAATGAAGCCAATAAAAACACTTCGGTTTCCTTGCTTCTTGCCAATAATAAACTTTTGAAACAAAACGGAAAAATTGAAACCATTTTAAGCGAGCTAGATGGCGAAACAGGGACTATTGGATTTAGAGCGCGTTTTTCGAATCCTGATAATTTATTAAAGCACGGTTCCAGTGCTAAAATCGTTTTACCTGTCCCCTTAAAAAACGCCATCCTAATTCCACAAAAAACAACTTTTGAAATACAAGAAAAATTATATGTTTTTGTAGTTGATGCAAACAATAAAGTAGCGCAAAGAGAAATTACCATTTCTTCGAGAATGCCTAATTTATATGTTGTAGCTTCAGGATTAACAGTTAATGATAAAATTATTTACGAGGGCATTCAAAATGTAAAATCAGGAATGAAAATCATTCCTGAGACAAAGTCTTTCCAAGAAGTAATTGCAATATTAACTAACCATTAATCCAGCTAGAAATGACAGTACGTTTTATTCATAGACCCGTTCTATCGATTGTTATATCTGTATTTATAACACTTTTAGGCTTATTGGCTTTGACCCAATTGCCTATGACCTTATTCCCGAGTATTGCCCCGCCAGAGGTTAACGTAACAGTTGAATTTACTGGTGCCAATGCCGAAACCGTAACCAAAGCAGCCATTGTTCCGTTAGAAAGAGCCATCAATGGTGTTCCCGGAATGAAATATATGTCCAGTGATGCTGGTAATGATGGTGTTGGTGTGGTTCAGATTATTTTTGAAGTAGGAACCAATCCTGATATTGCCGCAGTAAATGTGCAAAACCGTGTCGCTGCAGTAATGGGAGAATTACCCGAAGAAGTGATCAAAAACGGGGTTAAAATTGCCAAGGAAGAAAATGCTATGCTGATGTATCTCAACATTTACAGCAACGACCCAAAGGTAGAAGAAAAATTCCTTTACAATTTTGCCGATATTAATATTTTAGCCGATTTGAAAAGGATAAATGGTGTAGGCTATGCTGATATTGTAGGCGCAAAAGAATACGCCATGCGTGTTTGGCTCAAGCCTGACAAAATGCTAAACTACAAAGTTTCTGCCAATGATGTTATTAATGCGTTGCAAGCTCAAAATATAGAAGCAGCACCAGGAAAGGTGGGAGAAAGTTCCGATAAGCCAAATTCAGAATCCCTGCAGTATGTTGTTAAATATACAGGACGTTTTAATACTAAAGAACAATACGAAAACATTCCTATCCGTTCTAGTTCAGGTGGAGAAATTTTAAGAATAAAAGATGTAGCCGATGTCGAATTTGGAACTACTTATTTTGACGTAGAAGCTAAAATTGATGGAAAGCCAACAGCTGCAATTCAATTAAAGCAACTACCGGGTTCCAACGCCAGTGAAGTTATTGCAAAAGTAAAAGCAAGAATGGCGGAACTGAAAGATACTGCCTTTCTTGAAGGAATGGATTATGAAATCAGTTACGATGTATCTCGATTTTTGGATGCTTCGGTTCACGAAGTTATCAAAACATTGTTTGAAGCATTACTACTGGTAGTGTTGGTAGTTTTTATTTTCCTGCAGGACTGGCGCTCTACAATTATCCCAACAATAACAGTGCCTGTTTCACTTGTGGGAACTTTTTTATTCATGCAGATGTTTGGCTTTTCGCTCAACTTAATAACGCTTTTTGCATTGGTGTTAGCCATTGGGATTGTCATAGATGATGCTATTGTTGTTGTAGAAGCCGTACATGCTAAAATGGAAAAAGGATTAGCGCCGTTAAATGCTACTGTTGAAGCGCTGAAAGAGATTAGTGGTGCGATTATAGCCATTACATTGGTTATGGCAGCCGTGTTTGTCCCGGCTGTTTTTATGACCGGGCCGGTAGGAATCTTTTTTAAACAGTTTTCTTTAACCATGGCAATTTCGATTGTGCTTTCCGGAGTCAGCGCCTTAACCTTAACACCTGCCCTTTGTGCGTTAATGCTGAAACCTCACTCACACAAAAAGAAAAAAAATAGTTTAGATCGATTTTTTGATATATTCAATAGTAAGTATAATAGTATAGCTGAGCGCTATCAAAAGATATTGACCGTCATAATAAACAGAAAAACGCTGACTTTAGTTGTTTTACTTGTTTTTTGCGCAGGAATTGGATTGTTTGGAAAAATATTGCCTACCGGATTTATCCCAAATGAAGACCAGGGAACATTTTATGTAAGTGTTACTACACCATCAGGTTCTACTTTAGAGCGAACAAAAGAAGTCGTAAATAAAATTCAAAAGCTCTGTAAAGACATTCCGGCAATAGAATCAATATCAACTTTAGCGGGAACAAATATTCTCTCTGATGGTACAGGTGCAACGTATGGAACTTGTCTTGTAAATTTCAAAAATTGGGATGAAAGGACTCAAACTGTAGAGGATATTATGGCATTGGTTCAGGAAAGAACTAAAAACATCAAAGACGCAAAATTGGAGTTTTTTCCACCACCAGCTGTTCCAGGTTACGGAAATGCAAGTGGATTTGAATTACGACTTTTAGATAAAACTGGTGCAGGCGATTTCAAGAAAATGGAAACTGTTGTGAATCAATTCAAAGCAGATTTACAGGCACGTCCGGAAATAGGTTCCGCATTCTCCATCTTTGATGCCAGCTATCCGCAGTATATGCTCAACATTGATATTGACAAAGCTTCCCAAAAAGGAGTTACAGTTGATGATGCTATGAGCAGTCTGCAAACTTTACTTGGTAGTGAATATGCAACCAACTTTATCAAATTTGGACAAATGTATAAAGTAATGGTGCAGGCGTCGCCAGAATATCGAGCCAAACCTGAAGATATTTTAAAATTATATGTCAAAAATGACAAAGATGAAATGGTACCGCTTTCTGCTTTTATGGAAATAAACAAAATATATGGAGTTGACCAAATTACACGCTATAATATGTATCCTTCTGCCGAGTTAAATGGTGAAGCAAAATCAGGTTACAGCAGTGGTGAAGCCATTAATGCCGTGCAGGAAGTTGCCAAGCAAAAACTACCCAAAGGCTATGCTATTGATTGGGCAGGTATGACAAGAGACGAAGTGCAGTCAGGCAACCAGGCGATTTATATTTTCTTAATCTGTTTATTGTTCGTGTACTTGTTATTAGCTGCTCAATACGAAAGTTTCTTATTGCCCCTGACAGTAATATTTTCATTGCCTGTGGGGATTTTTGGAGCATTTCTTTTCTTATTTCTTTTTGGATTAGAAAACAATATTTATGCCCAGGTTTCCATGATTATGTTAGTGGGGCTCTTGGGTAAAAATGCCATTCTGATTGTAGAATTTGCGGCAATGAAACACAAAGATGGTCTTTCTCCATTTAAAGCCGCAATTGAAGGAGCTGTTGCACGTTTACGCCCTATTTTAATGACTTCTTTTGCCTTCATTGCAGGATTGATTCCGCTTATGATTGCTTCAGGTGCGGGTGCAATTGGAAACAGAACTATTGGTACTGCTGCTTGTGGAGGTATGTTGATAGGAACTGTTTTTGGAATTGTTGTGGTGCCTGGCTTGTACTTCATTTTTGCCACTTTGGCTCAAAAATTTACCCATAAAGGAGAAGCAAAAGAAGATGAAACACCTTTAACAGAAGAAATTTAAATTATGAAAAATTATAAAAATATAGTGGTGTTCTCATTTGTAACTGCTTGCCTTCTGGCAATCAGTTGCAAGACGCCACAAAATACCACTGAAATTAAATCAAAGCCACTTCCTGAAAGTTTTGCGATTTCAAGTATAGACACTAATACTGTTGCTACAAAAAGTTGGAAAACATTTTATACAGACCCGTATCTAATAAAACTTATTGATACTGCTTTAGTAAATAATTACGATGTTTTAATGTCTTTGCAAAAAATAAAAGCAGCCCAGTCTGATGTTTTGTTTAGTAAAGGAGCAATGCTGCCAAATCTTTCAGCTGCTGCTACTGCAGGTGTATCAAGATTTGGGCAATACACCATGGACGGCGCAGGAAATAATGGTACCGAAATTTACAACGGAACTGATATTCCGAAAAACTTGACCGACTATTTCATTGGATTACAAACTTCCTGGGAACTGGATGTCTTTGGAAAACTTAAAAACCAGAAAAAAGCAGCTTTAGCCAGAGTTTTGTCAAGTGAAGCTATGCGAAATGTTGTTACCACAAACCTTATAGCCGAAATTGCAACGAATTATTATGAGTTATTATCACTTGACCAATCCATCAAAATAATTGATAAAAACATTGCAATCCAGGAAAACGCACTTGAAATGGTTGTGATAATGAAAGAAACAGCAGTTAGCAATGAATTAGCAGTAAAACAATTCAGAGCACAATTACTCAATATAAAAGCAATGAAATTTGAGTTACTACAACAAATTACAGAAACCGAAAACAAAATCAATTTTCTTATTGGCAGTTATCCAAAACCGATAGATAGAGAAACCTCTTTTATAGATGCAAATCTGCCTAAAGAAATCAATTTCGGAATTCCGTCAGCATTGTTACAAAATCGCCCTGATATAAAAATGGCTGAATTTGACATGCTGGCTTCAAAAGCCGATGTTAAATCTGCAAAAGCAGCGTTTTACCCCACCTTGAGCATTACAGGAAGTGTTGGTTATCAAGCGTTAAAACCCGATTTGTTATTCAATCCACAATCAGTTGCCTACAATATTCTTGGCGGATTAACTGCACCGTTAATTAATCGTTCAGCGATACGTGCCAGTTTCAATAAAGCCAACGCTTCGCAAATAGATGCGATGTACAATTATCAAAAAACAATTTTAAACGGTTACATTGAAGTCAATAACGAAATGATGAGAATGAATAATTTAAAAGGTAGTTTTGAATTAAAATCTGATGAAAGTAATACACTCAATCAATCTATAGATATTGCAACAGATCTATTTAAATTTGGCAGAGCAAATTATTTAGAAGTCTTAAATGTGCAACAAAATGCACTAGAGGCTGAATTGGATTTAATTGACGTTAAAAAACAGCAATTTCAATCTATCGTTAATATTTACAAAGCAGTAGGTGGCGGTTGGAAATAATATAAATTAGAACAGTTATACATTTAAAAACATAGAAATGGAAATTATAATTATCATCGCATTAATACTGCTCAATGGCGTTTTCTCAATGTCTGAAATGTCATTGGTTTCATCACGAAAATTCAAATTAGAAAGTGCAAGTAAAAAAGGAAGCAAAGGTGCTAAAACCGCCATTGAACTTTCAGAAAATCCAACTAAATTTTTATCAACGGTTCAAATAGGAATTACTTTGATTGGTATTTTATTGGGAGTTTACAGCGGCGAAAACTTAACTACTTCCGTAGAAGTATTCTTTTCACAATTTGAAACGGTAAAACCTTTTGCACATAATATTGCTGTTGGGATAATTGTAATTTCCGTTACTTATGTTTCTATTGTTCTAGGTGAATTGCTGCCTAAAAGATTAGGATTAACTTTTCCAGAATCTATTGCCATTGCACTGGCAAAACCAATGAAAATTTTGTCGATTATTACTTCTCCATTTGTTTGGTTATTGACATCCACCAACAATATTATTTTAAAAATATTAGGTATAAAAAGCTCCATGGAAAGTAAAATAACAGAAGAAGAAATTAGATCTATTATAAAGGAAAGCTCAGAAGGCGGAGAAATTCAGGATATTGAACAGGATATCGTAGAAAGGGTATTCGAGCTAGGCGATAGAAAAGTAAATTCACTTATCACGCACCGCAAGGATATTGTATTTTTTAATGAAACAGATAATCTGTCCGAAATTCGCAGAAAGATCAATCTGGAAAAACACTCTGCATATCCGGTCTGCGTCAATAATAATCTTGATGATATAAAGGGACTTGTTCTTTTAAAGGATTTATTTATCTCCGATCCGGAAGAAGACTTTGATTTGGCACACTACCTTAAACAGCCTATTTTTCTAAATGAAAATACTACAGCATATAGATTATTGGAACAGTTTAAAAAGGAAAAAATGCATTACGCCATAATCATTGATGAATATGGATCTACCGAAGGAATCGTAACGATGGACGACGTCGTGGATGCCTTAGTGGGAGATGCAACTGAAATGGACCAGCAGGAATATAAAATTACGCAAAGAGACGAATCGAGCTGGCTGGTTGATGGTCAATATCCCGTAATCGAATTCCTTAGATATTTTGATATGGAAATTGATGATGATTACAGTACTAAATTTGTAACTATTGCCGGACTGATTATTTACAAATTCAATTCTCTGCCTAATGTTGGCGATAAAATAACCATCGACGGATACGAATTGGAAATCATAGATAAGGATGGACAGCGAATAGACAAAGTATTGATTCATAAAAAATAGTTTCCTATTTTTACATTACTAAAAGGTAAATACCATCTTAAAAACAAAAAATAAATAAGAAAGAAATATAAAATTACACAGCAATAATTTATAGAAGAAATGGAAAGTGCAGCCAATAATATCAATCAAAAATATACACCTCTTTTGGATAGTATCCAAAATGAATTAAAAAATATGAACAACGAATTTGATTCTATTTTAGAAAATTTGGATCAGGAGGTAAAACTAGATTTTGTTTATCAAAGAAACAATGACGATAATTATGGTAGTACTCCATAATGTTTGTTTACAATTGCGCTGGACATAAAAAAGAATACTCAAAATGAAATGGATAACAAGAGAAAGACCTAAAATTGACCGTATCGCCTGTCCGTGGCTGATCAGTAGATTTGTCGACAAAGAAGCTGAATTTATTTACGTGCCTTATAATGAGGTTTTGATAAAAGCAAAAGAGCTCGATGCCACTGCGTTTGATATTCCCGAGGTTGAATTTACGCACTACAATGAGCAGTGTACTTTTGATTACATCATAAAAAAATATAAAATTGATGATCCTGCTGTTTTAATCATAGCAGGAATTGTTCGTGGCGCAGATACGGACAGACACGATATTGCAAAAGAATCTGCCGGGCTTTGGGCCATTTCTGCCGGACTTTCCCATAATATTACGGATGACTATAAACTACTGGAAACCGGAATGATTCTTTATGATTCCTTGTACAGCTGGGCAACTCATTTGTATAAGCAGAACCACCTGCAGAACAGTCCATTTGAGAGTCTGCTACATGAGGTGTACAACAAATTTTTAAGTGACAAGAAATCCAAAAGCAAAAAAACACCTGCGTGGGTCAAGGATTTAAAAAATATGATTCAGGACCAGATAGATACGCAGTTTACATTTGACCTAAAACAAATCTCAAATGATCTTGAGCTTAACCCTTCCTATGTATCAAGGGAGTTTTCCAAATACTTTGAAGATTTAAATGGATATGCAAACAAAAACTGGAGAAAAAGTTAAGCTACATTTTTATAATTAGTTAGTTTATTAAATTCTTCAATTGTTTTATAGTTCAAAGCCGAATGTCTTCTTTTTTTATTGTACCAAATTTCGATGTATTCAAAAATTTCAAGTTCCATCTGTTCTCTAGAAATTAATTTACTTCCATAAACCAATTCCGTTTTTAAAGATTTGAAAAAACTTTCAGCAACCGCATTATCCCAGCAGTCTCCTTTACGGCTCATACTTCTTGTGATACTTTTATAAGAGTCCAATACATCAGCAAATTTTTTATTGGCATATTGGATGCCTCGGTCAGAATGGAATATTAATTCATTTGCAATTGTTCTATTCTTGACTGCCATTTTCCAAGCCATCATTGTAGTTTGTTTTGTACTTAATCCATTGCTTAAACTCCAGCCGACTATCTTTCTGTCAAATAAATCTAAAATGATGGTCAGATATAAAAATCCATCCTTTGTCTGTATATAGGTGATATCTGAAACCCATGCCTTTGCTGGTTCTGTTGCCGTAAATTCTCTTTTCAGGATATTTGGCACAACAAAATGATTATGTTTTGAATTGGTTGTTACTTTGAATTTTTTACTCAATTTACTGTACAATCCTAACTGCTTCATGTATTTAGCTACAGTTATTCTGGATATCTGATATCCTTGGCTTTGGAGTTCCAGAGTAATTCTTGGGCTTCCATATCGCTGTTTAGCATTAAAGTATATTGACGTAATTTCTTCTTTAATCAGAGCAGTCTTCCTCTGTCTTTCTGATAGAATCTGTCGCTTCCAATTATAGTAGCTGCTTGGACTTACTTTTAAAACTTTGCACATCTTTTCAATCGAATATATTTTTTCATGGTCTTTTATGAAAAGATAAATCATCGACCTCCCTTGGAAAAGATGCTTATAGCCTTTTTTAGAATATCACGTTCTAATTCTGTTTCTTTTAATTTTTTTTCAAGCTCATGGATTTTTTCCTGTTCAGGGCTAAGTTTTAATTTTCCTTTCCCAGGAAAACTTCCTGTTCCAAATTCTTGGTAATCCTGACGCCATTTGTAAAGCAAAGGTGCTGTTATTCCAAGTTCCTTCGCTAATTGTGAGATATTATCTCTTTCATAACTTAATTGGACAGCTTTCTCTTTAAAATTGCGGTCATAAGTTTTACGATTCTCTTTCATGCTCTAAAGTTAAGATTTAGTTCTTAACTAGAACTCCATGCTAAGTTAGCACATCCATAAAGATGAAGAGGCTAAATTAACTTCCCTTTTGATGGGGGGCACAGGACAGATTCGCACACAGTCCGCTTTTAATCTTTGTCTGGATTTTGCCACTAAAGGTTCGGATGCCTTGATTCTTAATTAGCTAATGGGGACAGGCAGTTCCTGCCTGTCCTTTTAAATCCTGATTAAACTCAATGATACAATAACTTACTAAGCTATTACAGTCAATGCACTTGGCTTAATACGTACCTGAATAATAGGCTTATTTAAAATATAAATTTCTCCGTCACAATGAATAGAAGTATCCGAATCAATATGTACATCAAACTCTGCCGCACGTAATAAGCTAGTATGGGATGATTGTTTGATTTTTTTACCAAATATATTTCCCAAAATCCTTCGTAACATCAAAAACGGATAAGGTTTAACAGCGATACAATCCAATAAACCATCATTAGATAGTGCGTCAGGAGCTAGATATAAATTATTTCCAACTTTAGATACATTACAAAATGTAATTCTGAAAAATTTGTTTTTTAAACCCAAAAAATCGCATTCAATATCTTTGTAGTTAAAGCAATATTCATAAGTCACTATTCTAATAAAATTCCATATTCCCCGGTTATGTTTTTTCTCATTAAATATCTTGGCGCAATGTGCATCGAAACCAATTCCAGATGCTGTTAGAAAGGGAAGATCATTAATATAACCAACGTCTAATTTTTCTAATCTCTGTTTGTTCAGACCTTCAATAGCCAGTTTTACATCCAATGAAATTCCTAGATGTTTCGCTAATCCATTACCCGAACCTACAGGAATGATTCCTAAAATAATTGAATGACCAATTAATGCCTTTGCTATCTCATTAATGGTACCATCACCGCCTACTGCTACAATAATATCCACAGAAAGTTCTACCGCTTTATTAGCAATATCATAGGCATGGTTTTTGTATTCTGTAAACTTTAAAGAATAATTATATCTTTCTAATGAAATATATTTTGCTATATAATCTGTAAGAGCATTAATATTATTTTTAGTTCCTGAAATTGGGTTAATTATAAACCAAACCTCTTGTTTATTCATAAATCTTGTTTTTAAGTATTATAATTAGTAACTCAAGTTAAGACAAAATTATCCTAACAGTATAGCTTACTAATTGAAGGCAAAAGTATACAGTTCCACTTTTTGGGGGGAAATCAAAAGACTAACTTTTAATTATTTAAATAAAAAACTCATTTGTGTAGATATATTCCTGAACCACAGAAGGAACCAGATAATTAATAGGATGACGATTTTTAATAGCATTTCGGATATAGGTACCTGAAATATCAAGTATCAATGGAACTTCTATAAATTTAACCTTTGGATGCTTTTTAAAATCGCTATCAGGAGTATTATTTTTAGGACTAACATATATTTCATATTTTTCCAATACTTTATTAAAAACATTCCATTTCTTAAATTTTACTAACGCATCTTCACCGATGATTAATTTGAATTCATGCTCTGGAAATTTATCCGACAGTTTATTTAAATTATCAACAATATAACTAGGCTTAAGCATGGTAAATACCGTAGGTGAAGATGATATAAAATCAAAGACCTTTAATCTCGGATTATCTGAAATTGATATATTAATCATTTCTATACGAGCACTTTTTGGTAACGTAGTTTTCTTGCTTCTAAACGGACTTGGAGGTGCCGGGATGAGCCAAACCTCTTCCAGATCAGTTGTATATGCCATCGTATTAGCGATGATTAAATGTCCCATATGAACAGGATTAAATGAACCTAAAAATAAACCGATTTTCATAGATCTCTACAGTTATAAAAAAAATAATCAAAATTTGGACCGTACTAATTTCACCAATGTGAGTAAAATCAACAGTTCGCTTACACAATAGTAATGCTTTTTCTACATTTAAACAAATTGAGAATGATTTTCAGTATTAAAAAATTTAACACTATTTATTTTAGAATTTACTATAGTGTTTTTAAAATTAATACCTGTAAAAAAACAATAATAGTGAGTTTATAAAAAGATACCCAAAGAATAATCAGGAACTTTTTTTATCAGCCATTACTTAAAATTCTAATCTTGTGATCAAAAAAAGTTTAACACTACAAAGCAGCATGACTTTACATCCTTCTCTACCAATAACTTAATTTTTAAAATTGGTCAATATTGAGAGTTATGTAGTTGATCTTTATCCTTTACGTGAAACTCCATAATTAAATCTTTTACTGTTAAAACCGAAACTTTCTCTGGAAACACTCCCTCCTCGGCAACACAAATTGCCATTTTATAATCAGAATCGATGGCATAAAGTTTATAGTACCAAGAACCAATATCATTATTCTTACCAATTATCTGGTTATTTAAGTTTATCTCAAAAGAAACTTCATTAAGCGGAATATACAATCCTTTTCCCATTGCCTTTACATGTGCTTCCTTGAGTACCCATAAATTAAAAAAAGTACTTATCCTTTCCTGCTTACTAAGTAATTCCAATGTTTGTTGTTCTTTGAGCGATAACACACTTTGTAAAATTTTTCGATTGTAATTTATTTTTTCGATATCGATTCCTACCTTCTTTTCAGAACATACACCAACAACCCACTCTCCCGAATGTGAAAGATTAAACTCAAAGTTAAATTCATCTGAAACTTCAGGCTTCCCATACTTATTATATTGATATCCAGAAAAGTATAAGGTGTTTTTAAGATGTTCAGGCAGCATATAATATTGTAGTAAACCAGTTACTGCAGACCGATATTTATCTTCAAACCGAACAAAATTTGAAATTCTTTTTTGTCTTTCTTTTTCCAGAAATGGTATCAGACAATCCAAGTCCTCAATTGTAGCATCCGTTAAACCAATATGAACTGCAAATACCTTCATCGCAACTCGTTATTATCAATTGTAAGTAACCTATGAGCTTCTTTCTTAGCACGTATACAACAATCTTCAATAGCGAGACCTTCCATATAATTGGAAGCTATAAATAATCCCGTTTTAGCAATATCCATTTCTATTCCTGTTAATACTGCCTGATCTTCTAAAGTCATGATTGGTAGCTCTGATCTTCGCTCTTCCAATAACTTGACTTGTTGAGCTTCCACATCAAAAACATTTGCGATAGCCTGTATTTTTTCTTCCTTGGTATATTTTTCTCCTTTAAAATGGAAAACCCAATATTTTTCACCTGAAACTTCATGAAAAATCGCAGAATAAAAAACATCATTAAGACTAAGAATACTTTTCTTACGCTTTCTTAAAGCTGTTTGGTCACTGAAGCCTACCAGCATTGTATCTATCTGAGCTAACTTAAGTCTTTGAAGTTTTTGAGCTAATTTTGGAACTGTATTAACCAGCAATTGTGATGTTATTTCAGACGGACAGGAAAAACAAATATTTAAACTACTCCCCAGTAACTCCTTATCATTCCATATTTGATACATTCCTTGGTCAAAAGTTACCGCCGACACCTTTGTTCCTTCATAACATTGAATATTTGGATTTTCCTTTACAATATCCATAAATTGCTGTAAACCATTTTTTAACACAAATTTTTTGGGAAATTTTTTATCAGCTTTTCGCTCCTTAAACAATAATTCTGCCGGAAACTGATCTGGGTTTTGACACAATATTGCTCTAAACAAATAGTGAAATAACTGTTTATAATTTTTTCCTCCAAATATAGAACTGTAATAACTACTTATCGACTTGTCTCGTTTTGAAACCAAAAACATACGTGGCAACGATAATAACAATGATCCAAAATTAATATTTTTCAAAAGAGTCTGAAACATACCGTTTTTATATCCTTCGAATTTCAAATTAGGCACAGCTTTAAGTTGATCTAACTTTCCATAATACTCCAGAATTTCCAACAATGTTTTGTATTTATAGGTCAATGTATGCCCGCCTAACTCAAAAAAATAATTATTATCCAAAGTTATACTATCGAAGCAACCTCCTAGTTGCCTCTTTTCATAAAGTTTCACTTGGTAACCATTTATTGCGCAATAATGAGCAAAACTAATTCCACTAATACCTCCTCCTACAACTATAATTTCCTTTTTCATTACTTAAAATTAAAAATATTTGTTTGATGCTTTCGCATTCTAATTTTAACAAATTTATCGATATCTTGAATGTGTAAATATATGTTTTTTTTGACAATGTCTTTATAATAGGCACCTGGTTCAATACCATAACAGTGACCTGGATATATCATAGTATCTCCCGATATAAATCGGGTTATAAATTCTAAACTCCTAAACATAGCCTCTGGATCACCTGTAATATCATCGCAAACTCCACACCCTTCAATAAATAAGGTATCCCCTGTTATAATTGCTGATCCTGCATAAAAACACATACTCCCTTCAGTGTGTCCTGGAGTATGCAAAGCAATCACTTCTGCATTGCCTAATTGAATGGGATATACATTGGCATCCCCTGTCCAAAGAGGAGTCAATTCGCAAATACTAAATAATTCTACTGAGGGTGAAAAAGGAAATCTCTTTAAATCCAGTTCATGAATATATATAGGTACTTTGTATTTTTCTGCAAAAGTAACTGCCAAATCAATGTGGTCAAAATGAACATGCGTAATGAGAACATACTTAATTTTAACCTTTTCCTTTTCAATTACGGCAACGATTTTTTCAAGTTGCCAAGCTGGGTCTACTATGGCGGCTTCACTAGTTTCATTATCTACCAGAAGATAACAGTAATTTATCATTACGTCACCCATTTCTACTTTAATTTTATGAACTTCTATTGACATATGCATTGTTTTTTCAGCCTCATCTCTATCCTAATTATCCATCAGAAATTATCACAAAATACATTATCTCTTTTAAAGACACTGGTTCTTGCAGTCTTTTTCTCCTAGTCTATTCGTTTATTTTGTTGTTTTCTCCTCTTCATGAGGATCTTCTACAGATGTTCTACTCACTACTTTTTCATATTCTATATCATAATCTTTATGCACAGTTTGACAAATCCTATCCCATATATTTGTATAAAGCCCATAGTTAACATGTTTTCCAGAATGGTGCATATTATGAAACGTCTCTGTGTTGATCCATTTTAAAAATATACTTTTGTTGAACCCTGGACCAAAGAATTCAAATCCACAATGTCCATAGATAGCATTAAACATTATTATCAGAGTAAAGACTACAAAAGCACTCATATGCGCAGGTATGATAAAGATCATTGGAGCAACCACACCTCCGCTAAGTAACATTTCTACAGGGTGCATGCAAAACGATGACCAAGGAGTAGGATTATGAGAAGAATGATGGATTTTGTGAACGTTCCACATAAATTTAGTATGCAACAATCGATGTACAAAGTAAAAATAGATATCATGTATAAACATCATAATGATTATACTAAAAACAAAATAGAGCCATCCATAATCGGAAATATTTTCATATATTTTTGTATATCCATTTTTGTAAAAATAATACACAATTGTCCCAACAAAACCCATTACTAATGCACTTGAAATCGACCACTTAAATTCATATTTTATTTGCTCCTTTTCTGGAAAATTTAACTGATTCTTTCTTTTAAGATATTTCCCTTTTTTCCACACATACAAAAACTTATACATAAGACCCGCTATAAACATATAACGAATCCAGAATGATAAAAATACAATCAGTGGCATTAGAAGCCATTGATATTTAAAAAATAATTCCATGTTGATATTGATTGTTTAAAATATTAATTATTAATAAAATCTAAAATTTTTGCGTTAAAATGTTCACTTTCGGTAATAAAAGGGAAGTGACCTGAATGGGTAAAACTCAAAAAATCAGCATTATCAATATTCTGATAAAGATTTAGGTTTTCTTCCATTGGGATCATACTATCGTATTTTGAACCTGTAATTAATGTAGGTAATTTTATTTCATCTAATTGATTCGAGTTATCAAAATCAAGAAAAGCTTTACCATATGCTATTTTACCTTTAGTGTCTAGTATTTGACTATTTTGCACCAACTCCAACGCGTACTCTCTTATAGGTAAAAAATTCCCATCTGACACGTGTAAATCTTCAAGGTC
Organism: Flavobacterium sp. LC2016-13; assembly: GCF_009707955.1. Lineage (GTDB taxonomy): Bacteria > Bacteroidota > Bacteroidia > Flavobacteriales > Flavobacteriaceae > Flavobacterium. Next base: position 68,612 of record NZ_WMDQ01000011.1, read on the forward strand.
TTTCCTAAAATTTAACAAATTACTTTCTTCGCTCCAGATATTGGCTCCCTTAATATTCGCAGAACTATTAACCAATACCTGCTTCTTAAACAACTTTGGATATTTACCTGTAAGAATTTGAGCTATCATTCCCCCCATTGACCAACCAATAACATTTACTTCAGAATATCCATGCTGCTCAAGACCCGATTTAATTTGTTCCGCTATCCCGAAAAAAGATATCTTTTGAGTAGTTGAAACAAAAAGCGGTAACTGAACAAACAAACATTGATTATTCTTTGAAAAAAGTTGTAATTGCTTTTCCCAAATCTTCGCTGACATGCCAAAACCTGACAAGAAAAGGATAGGATTACCTTTACCTTTTATAAATACTTCAATATCACCATTTGGGCCATTAAAAATTATTTTTTTCATTTCTTTGAAAAACTTATCATTTTTAACATTATACCCCTTTATTATTTGAGGATTAACCTTTTCTTTATTTGGCTTTGAAACTTCTATTGCGGGCATTGAAATATTCTCAAATTGAATATCATTATCAACTAAATATTCTCCAATTGCCTTAATGGTTGGATAATCAAAAAGTATTGTTGGAGATAATTTATTCCCGAATGTTTTGAGCATAATTTCAATCAATTGCATTCCCACTACTGAATCCAAACCTAAATCAGCAAATTCCATCTCGTCATCAATTTCTTCTATTTCGATTTTCAGAATGTCTGCAATAATTCTTTTTAGCTGAAGAGTTAGTTCTCCGACCTCTTGCTTTTTGTCATATACAATAGTTTTTTCAACTTTTTCATTTGCTTCTACGCCGAATTTATGCGTACGATTTAATATAGCCTCTAACTTCACAGTATTGCCAGTTGCCACAACTACCTGATGATGAACTGATTTCAAAAGATCGTCAAAAGCAGAAATACCATCTATATTATCCAAAGCTTTCTGACCAAGCAAATTGAATAACAATTGTTCTCCTGTTTGCGAAATCTTCATACCTCCATCTTTCCAATAAGGCCAATTAATAGAAATGGTATGACCATATCGTTTTCCCTGCTCAACTAATTTATTACGATTAGTTGCCTTTACATTCAGGTAAGCATTTGCTGCAGAATAAACCGTTTGTCCTACATTTCCAACAACTGCTGCTAAAGATGAAAATAGAACTATAAAATCTAGAGGCTGACTTTTAAACGCATTGTCCAACAATTCAAATCCCTTAATTTTAGGTGTCAATACCATCAACTCTTCCTCAACAGATAATTGATTAAATGGCTTATCATAATTACTGCCTGCACAATGAATAATTCCACTAATCTCAAAGCCTTCAAGGCCTTTCCCTAGATTTTGAACATCTTCATCTGATGAAATGTCACATTTTCGATAATCCAACAATCCTTCTTTAACACTCGAATATAAACTATCTAAATCTTCCACAGACACATCCTTTCTTCCAACAACAATAACCTTGGCATTCTTCTCTAACAGATGATTTATAATTGTTCTACCTATTGCACCCGTGCCACCAGTCACTAGATAGATCTTTCCGGCTTGAATTCCAATAGTTATCTGTTCAGAAACAACCGAAGTGTTCCAAGACGGAGTTAGTCGCTGATTTTTATCGTATAATACCATATCTCCATTTTCAAAGAGTTCTTGCAGCAATATCTTTATATACGTTTTTGAATCTGATTCATTAATGGTTACAGCTTTGAACTGAATTCTAGGTTCTTCTAGCTTGAGTGAATTGAAAAAGCCTGTAAAAAGTTCTAATAATTCATTGTTAAGAGTTCTCTGAGATTCATTAATCGAGGTAAACATGATATTTATTTTCCCCTTTGGCTTTTCTTGTAATATCCTTCTAATACGTGATGTCCAGTTTAAATAATAGGAAATTGCGTTTGTTTTTTCGCTTTCAGTCGGCAATAGATTAAATAGGCAGATAGCTTTATCCTGATTCCAATTTTTAATATTATCGGCATTAGAATCGATGATATCATAATTCAATTCTTTACTAGCCTGCCAAAATAAAGGATCTCCGTAAAAATAAAGTTTATTATCTGGCAATGTAAATTCACGCGATGTTATAGGACTGAGTTTCCAAGTTGGAACAAAATACTGCAAATTAGACTCGACCACCTCTTCAGTGACTTTAGGAGTATCTAAACTAAAATTTACTACAGTAAACTTTGTTATTTCTACAACACATTCACCCTCCTCATTTAATAAAAATATATTGAAAGATCTATGTACTTCTGAAGGGCGGCTGTTTTTCGCCAATTGAACATAAGAATACATGTTTTTGGTCAACTCTCCTTTGATTTCAACGCTTTCCATAGAAAATGGTAGTCCGATAAACTGATCGTTCTGCTGATTTATTCCAATGACAGAGTGTAAAGCACTGTCTAACAAAGTAGGATGCAATTTGAATTCACTAAATTTCAGTCCATCTAATTTCGGCAACTTAATGATGGATATTGCTTCTTTATCATTTCCCCTGAGTTCCAAGACCCCTTGCATACTTTCACCTAAGCACAAACCTGCATTTGCAAATTTAGAATAAAGTTCCTCCTTTTTATTTACCAAATCTGTTCTATCTAATATCTCCTGTACATTAAATCTTTTGTTTTCCTTCAGATTAAAAGAATAGTCAAGGACGACATTTCCTATTGCATGAATTTCAACTATATTGTTATTGTTCGATTGTAGTTTCAAACTTATAGTACTATCATCAATTGAATTTATTTCTACCTCAATAACTTTTAAAGGGGTATCAACTTTGAGTGGCGACTTCCAAATAATATTAGTCAATTTATGGACAGAACTCTCGGAAGCCAATGCGGCAGCTGCCCTAAACATTTCTAGAATTGCAACACCAGGAAGAATAGAAACATTATTAATAATATGATCTCGTAAGTAGAACTCTCTATTAGAAAACATCTTACTAAAACTAATTTTCTTAAGAGAAGATTCATTCTCGTCTAATAACGGATGCAACGAATTTAATACTGATTTACTACCAGCTTGCATTTCTATTCCCTGAGGCAGGTCATACCAATGTCTTTTCCTATCAAAGCCGTACGTTGGCAACGACAATATTTTAGGTCGAGATGAATATAGTTTCTCCCATGCCACAGTAGTACCGGCCAACCAAAGTTTAAGGAGTTTATCATTTTTACCTGTTCGAAGTAATTGATCAATGTATGCTATATCATCGACATCAGTATTGGTAATGATTGGGCTTTCATTTTTGCTTAATTCATTTTGATATACTCCTTTTCCTTTTTCAATAAATGTCGTCAACTTCTCTATTACTTGTTCAGCCGAAACAGCTGTAAAAGCTATTCTATGTGGCATAGATTCTCTACCTATCTGTAAAGTATAGGCTATTGCTGTTAATTGTCTCTGGTCAATATTATTAACATTAAAGTATCCTATCAACTGATTAACATTATTTAACAAAGAGTTTTTATTTTGTGCCGAAATCAATATTACTACCTTATCAGCAACCGGTTCATGTATTTTTTGAAACTCAAAATCTTCTAAAACAGCATGAGCATATGAACCACCAAAACCAAAAGAACTCACTCCTGCTCTTCGAACTCCTGCAATAGGATTCCAAGGTAAGGCTTCCTTATTAATTTTAAGTGCCGTTTTGTCTAGTTGAATGAATGAATTGAGTTTTGTGAAATTTGCTAAAGGAGGAATCGTTTTGTTTTTCATAGACATTACAACCTTTAACATTCCCGAGATACCAGCAGAACCTTCAGTATGACCTATGTTTGCCTTAGCCGACCCTACATAACAAAAAGACTCTGCTGTTGTATGTTCCTTAAAAGCAATCTTTAAGCCATCCATTTCGATTGGATCACCAAGTTTAGTTCCTGTACCATGAGCTTCGATATAACTCACTGTTTTAGGATCAATTCCTGCATCATCCCAAGCACTTTTAATAACCTCCGCTTCCTTATTCGGACTCGGTGCAGTTATTGTATTTGTATATCCCCCATGCCCAGTGGCAACACCTTTGATCACTGCATGGATATTGTCACCATCCTCAATGGCTCTTTTTAGAGGTTTAAGCAGCATAACAGATACCGATTCACCGGGAACATAGCCATCTGCTTGATCATCAAACGTAGTTGTTAATCCCTTTTTAGAAAGAACTCCTAATTTACTAAAATACACATAATGATCGGGAGATAACAGTAGATTAGTTCCTGCTACAAATGCCATTTCACAATCTCCTGCCTGTATTGCGCGACAAGCAGAGTACAAAGCAACTAATGATGATGAACAAGCGGTATCAATTGGGTAACTTGGTCCGGATATGTTAAAGAAAAACGAAGCTCGATTTGGAAACATTGTCATAGAGTTTCCAGTTCCATCATAAGGATGAATGATTTTACCAACGGCTTTGGCATTATCTGAATAATCATGTGAACAGATTCCAACAAAAACACCGGTTTTTGTTTTACGTAACTTATTTATTATCCCAGCATCTTCAGTTGTAGCATACATTTCTTCAAGCAATATTCTCAATTGAGGATCCATTAATTCCGCTTCATGCGGAGAAATATTAAAGAATCCAGCATCAAACTTGTCAATATTATTTAAAAAACCACCCCACTTACAGTTTATTTTACGCTCTTCCATTGAACAATTAACATCATACCAAGGTCTGTAATCAAAATGAGAAACGGGTATTTCACCTGTAAGCGATTCTCCTTTGCTTACAGCATCCCAAAACTCATCGAGAGTATCTGACTTAGGCAGTTTAGCAGACATTCCAATTATTGCAATGTCTGAAGTTTTATAATCTCTTCCATTGTATTGAAAAAAATCATTTTCTTTCGTACTCTTATAAATGGAAGGGGGTATATTTTCATTCTTTATGGATGATTCAATTATCTTCTCTTTTATGATTGAATGTTCCTGATTTTGAACTACGCGGGTTTCATCAGAAACTCGAGACATCAAATTAAAGTACTCTTGAAAACCTGAGCGATATTCTTCTAAAAAATACTCTGAAAGTTCCTTTACATTTTGATATTCAAAAAACAAAGTCGGATAGAGTTCAATCTTTAATTCATCTTCGAGAATCTTAGATATTCCAATTAAATTCTTTGAATCTGCTCCAATCTCCATAAAGTTCTTTTCCAAAATTTGATCTAAATCTAGATCAAGACCAGTTGCTAAACCAATTTTTGTTACAATAAACTCTTGAATCATATCAAGTAATTCTGCTTCACTAAAATCATTCTTTTGTCTATTAACATTTGATGGTGTTAGATCTGTAATCTCTGTATTTATTGTTGAAGTCATAATTGGATCTTTATAAACCTTACTTATCATTACATCATTCCCACTCAGCTCGGATTTAGTAAAATCTGCCTTCGAATCTTCGCGTACTGAAACCTTTTTTGAGGTAAAACCCCAACAACTTATAACAATTTCTGTATCATTATAAATATCAAAATCCATGATTTGAATTTCATTATTATACTTTTGTACTGATGTCTTACAATAATATCTTGTTGCATTTTTTGCTCCTTTAAAAACAACTATTTTCTTAATGAACAATGGAACATATCCGGGTTCTAGATCTGCAGTAGCAATCAAAAAAGCACTATCTAACACACTAGGGTGTAAATAGTAATCATTCAATTCGCTTACGATTTCGTCATCCAAATTAATGACTCCCTGATGATTATCCTCTGAAATTATATATGACGTAACACTTTGTAGACCTTTTCCATAAACTACATCCACTTTTAGTTGTTTCTCATAGAGTGCTTGTCCATTTATTGTTTTATTTGTCTGTACAATTGAAAAAATATTTGGATCAATAGCAGCTTTGACAATGTCAGTCTGAAAATTAAACTTACCGCTACTAGCCATAAAAGGTGGCTTTTGCTCACCGATTCTACAGATTGTACTTATTGTTTCTTTTTCAGTTTGAACCTCAATAGAGCCTGTTTCACCTTCTTTTAAAATAAATGGCTCAATCAGATTAAACTTCTCAAACTGCAATGACATTTCATCTCCCGATGAATTATTAATTAAATAATTAATCATAAGAGAGAGATGTGTCACACCCATCATCACATGAGCCCCTCCTAGTGTATGATTTCTTAAAATAGAATCGTTAAAAGCATAGTTAATCTTAACCGGATATTTTATTTTGAGTGCTTGATCTTTCTTAATTTGCTTCAAGATTTGAAGCGCATCACTATCGTTAATACTTTGCGATGTTATATCCTTTAAAAGGGCCGTAAGGTCTTTCATCTTTCTATTAGTTTAAATTTTTTATCAGTTTTTCCGCTTCCTCGATCGATATATCTCCTTTTCTAAGACCCGCAAAAATATCTAGTAATTCATATTCAGCAACAGGTAAAATTTCTTTACCCAAACAATATCTACTCCTATTGAATTTCCTATTCTTTATAGGGAGTCTTTTAGCAGAGTTACCAAGATAATCTTGCACTATCATGTGACAATTAGTCCCTCCAAAACCAAAAGAAGATATTGCAGCCAATCGTTCTCCTGCTGACTGAGTCCAATTTGTTACACTTGTTACTGGAAAAAATGGCGACTTATCAAATTTAAATCTTGGATGAGGATTATCGCAATTTAATGTTGGCGGAATTTTTCCTTTATTTAATGATAAAACAACTTTAATAAATCCACAAACTCCCGCAGCTGTCAACATATGTCCTACATTTGTCTTAACAGATCCTGTCGCGCAAAACCCTTCTTTATCCACAAACTCCCGATAAACCTGCGTAGCAGCTTGTATTTCAATAGGATCTCCAAGTAAGGTCCCTGTTCCATGAGCTTCTAAATAACCAATATTTTCCACATTGACATTTGCTTCATTAATTGCAGCTTTAATAACTTCCTTTTGAGCATCTCTATTTGGCGTTGTTACTCCCATAGTTCTTCCATCATTATTTACGGCACTACCTCTTATAATTGCTAATATTTGATCACCATCTCGAACTGCCTTTTCATAATCTTTAAGGAAAACCAACCCACCCCCTTCTCCCAGGGTAAATCCATCGGCTGATTGGTCAAAAACCTTAACCCGTCCGTCTTTTGACAACACTTCAGCACCAGAGAATCCTTTATGGGCATGATCGTCAAGAAGTAATGATATTCCGCCTGCCATTGCAAATTCGCATTTACCATCTCGAATAGATTCCACTGCCTGATGAATCGCGACCAATGATGAAGAACAGGCAGTATCAATTGTTCCTGAATATCCTTTAAAATTATAAAAGTTAGAAATGCGGGCAGCCATCATGTTTTGAATATTACTGACGATAGAATACTTTAACAATTCTTTGGTAATCTCCCCCTCGTGAATCCCAATATAATTGCTTGAGGTCCCTCCTAAAAATACCGCTGTTTTTGATCCATCCAGTTCTTCTTTTCTATAACCCGCATTGTCTATTAATTCTTGACTCAGTTCCAGCAATATCCTTTGCTGTGGATCCATAACCAAGGCTTCCTGATCAGTGATATTAAAATGCGACGCATCAAATGCATCATAATTATCAATGAAAGCACCAAATTGCTGTTCATTTTCAGATAAACTTTCACTATTTACTTCCCATCTGCTTTTAGGTATAGTTCCAATAGATGAAACTCCATTTACCAGTCTTTCCCAAAACTCATCCGTAGTATCAGAACCCGGAAAACGACAGGCCATACCAATAACAGCCACGCGTGAAGTTTCTTCTTTTTTGCCATCACGTTCTTCTTTAAAATTTTCCTTTTGTGGAAAACCATCTTTAATTTCAGTTATTACCTCAACTTGATTTTGGCTTTTATTTTCAGTAAAACCATCCTTTAATTCTGACTGTTCCATTAGCAATTCATCTTGATGGTTCTGTAATAGAAATTCGGATATCCCATGGATAGTAGAATTATCAACTAGCAAATTAGGATCAATCACAATGCCCAAACTACTCTCTATTTTACCTAAGGTACGCATCATCAGAATCGAATCCATACCAAAATCGACTACATTAACCTGAGAATCAAGTTCATCTGAAGAAATCTTTAAAGTTTCAGCCAAACATGATGTCACAATTTCAATCATCCTCTCTAGAGAGTATTTTTCGTTAACTTCTGCCTTTTGATCTGACAATTGATTCTTGTCAACAGACTCAATACCATTAAGCATAGCAAATATCTTATCATCATTTCCAATAGCTACTACTGATTGAAGATTATTGGAATTAAGAATGTTATCAAAATAGGCTATCCCAAGTGAAGTTGTCAATTCTTCAAGACCTTGCTTTTGCATAATAGCTAAATACTCTGCTTCCAATTGCATGCCTCCCTCTTTCCAATAAGGCCAGTTGATAGAAATGGATTTTCCGTTTCGTTGATCTTGCTTATGCATAACGTCTCTGTAATGCTGATATGAATCCATAAAACAATTGGCTGCTGCATAATCTCCCTGACCAACATTTCCCATTACTCCTGCCAGAGATGAGAAGGTGATAAAAAACTTCAATTCATCATTTATGGTTAATTCATCCAAATTAATAGTTCCGTTAATTTTTGGTAAAAGAACTCTATTAAAACTTTCTAATTTTTTTTGAATTAGAAAATGATCTTCGACAATTCCTGCGGCATGAATAATCCCATGAATACCTCCGTAATCTCGAATATTATTCAAACACACCTTCAATTCCGCCCTATTGTTGACATCACAGGAAAGATATCTTACAGAACTGTCATGATTCTCAATAATTTCAAGTTGGGATATCTCCGTTTCATTAAGTGTTCTTCTGCCAATTGCAAAAACATTTACCTGATACTGTTTAATCAAATGCTCAGCCAATAATTTACCAACTCCAGAATGACCTCCAACAATTATAATATTATTGCCTTTTTCCAGTTCATTGTATTTTTTACCCGATAAAACAGATCGCTCAAAATGACGCAAATAGCGCTTGCCCTTTTCTAATTTCACATTAAATTTAACGACATTATTTTTTTCATAATGAAGAGTACTTAACAAGTCAGGTAATGGATAAAGATGATCAAATTCAACCACCATTAGTTTTCCTTTGGGGCTTTCCTTAGTAAAAGATTTAGCTAGCGCATTAGCACATTGATTATAGTGGTTTTTTGAACTGGTAGTATAACAATAGAAAAAGGGTATGTTTTTGATTTTATTATGTTTTAGTACAGCCTGATATCCCAAAAACAGACTACGCACCCCAATATTCAGAAGATCATCATTTTCAATGATAGTATCTTTAACATACAAATAATTCCACAAATGGATGATCTGGTTTATCTTTATATCTTGCTGTTCTAAATCACTAAATAATTTAGAATAATCAGCTGGCTCAGCTGGATTAATAATAACCTCATGTTTTGATTTCCACAAGAATTCTTTACCATATACTACCGTAATAATATCACCCCGATCTTTAATTGGTTGTAAATAATCTTCAGAATTACAGAAAATCAAGCTATTTGATAAGCTCAAAGAGGACATGTCATTTAACCTGAAAGCTTCATCGCAGTGCCACTTGGGTATATAAATCTGGTTTAATTTCTCCTCTTCTGGCACGGTAATAATCGATTGTACAGATTTAGGATCAAATGCTCTTACGACAAACTCATTAAATCTTGCCAAATGTTTTCCAAACACATCAAAAATGTCAATATCAAAGCAAAAGATCAGATCATCATTTCTATATTTTTCAGTCAGTACTTTTGCATGGACATAACACTCGCGTGTTAAGTTTGCATAACATTCAAAAGATTTAAATGAAAATGGTAAAAACATTTTGTGATCTTCGGCACTTAAGTTGACTCCCATTATAGTCTGTAAGGCTCCGTCAAGAATAGTATGATTAAAACCAGTTACGGCATCACTTGATTCGCCATCTATGGATATAAAACTTAATGCTTCTAGATTTCCACAATTAATTTTTTGAATTCCCCGAAAAGATTTTCCATAAACTAGAGACACTGAGCCATAGAGTTCATATACTTCCTTCCCTTGAACTACTTTAGGACAACGTGCTATTATGGAATTCAAATCAACCAATGTAACATTCGGTTTTTCTTTAACTTGTGATCTCAATACCAATTTCCCCATTGCATGTAATTGGTTAACGCCATCAGACTCTGAACTTACCTCAACATCAAAACGGTCTTTACCCGGCTTGATATCAACCCGAATTTCACCTAATTGCTCATGATAAACAATCGGAGAAGCTAGAATAAAATTATTAATCTTCACCACAGGATCATTGGCGTAAATTGCCTTCATCGTCTGACGGAACATCTCAAGATAAACAACTCCTGGTAAAATCATTTGCCCTGAGACATTGTGATCTTTCAGAATGTTTTCATGACCTGAAAATTGTTTTGTAAAACTAAATTTTTCAAGGTCCGAATGGTTAGAATCCCATAATTCAGCCCTGTTGTCTGTTATCTTAACATTTTCAATAAGAGGATCAACCTGCTTTAACCAATACCTATCTTTTCTAAACAACTGACCAGGCAAATGTACTTTCAAATATTTCTGTTCAGAATAAAGTTCATTCCAATTAACATCTCCACCTTTTATCCAATATTCTGCAATCTCTTTAATATTATTATTACTTATTGGTTTCTCAAAAAGCGCTAAATCATCCTGTTCCGTTTTGTTTTTTTGTAAAAATATATCAGTGCTGTCTTTATTCCCTTTTGAATATTCCGTTAAGGCTTTTTGCAATTGGGTTAAACTACTTACATTAAAACAAACTCTATTCCTGTGGTGAACACGTCCGAGTTGTAATGTTCCTGCAATATTTTTCAAAGAATAGTGGGTTAAACTGCTTCGGTTGGATAAAAATCTGTTTAACTCAACCACTTTATCATCTAAATCATCTTTATCAGAAGAAAGAATAATCAAATGATTTATGGTAGAAGACTCTGATAATTCTTTGTTTTTGTACTCTTCTATGATAATATTGGCATTACTTCCTCCGGCTCCAAACGAACTTATTGTGGCTATTCTTGGCAGAGGTCTACCATCAAGATTTATTGGGTTCCAAGGACTACAAGATTGTTGCACGAAAAAGGGTGTTTCCTTAAATTCAATTTTAGGGTTCTCTTCTCTGAAATTAATACTCGGTACCAATGTTTTGTAATAAAACTGTAATAAAACTTTTGACAGCGAGGCTACTCCTGCAGCCGCTTCTAAATGACCAATATTAGACTTAACAGAACCAATTGCACAATACTGTTTTTTGTATTGATTTTGTTCAAATGCTTTGGTTAAAGCTCTCACTTCTATCGGATCACCAAGTTTCGTTCCAGTTCCATGTGCTTCAACGTATGAGATTTCCTGGGGTTTCACCCCGCTACTTTTTAGGTTTTTAGCAATCAGTTCTGATTGCCTCGCGATATCAGGTACTGTAAATCCTGCTGATTTCCCTCCGGAATTTATCACTGATCCTTTAATAGTTCCATAAATAAAGTCACCGTCTGCTATTGCTTGTTTTTTTTGTTTTAGTAACACACTACCCACTCCTTCTCCATCAACAAAACCATCAGCATCTTTATCAAAGGTTTTACATTCGCCATTGCTGGCCAACATGTTGAATTGACTGTACTGAATGTATCGAGATGGATGAATAATCAGATTAACACCGCCGACTATAGCAGAATTACACTCTTTATCCAGAATACTTCTACAAGCTAGATGTAAAGCAGTCAAAGAAGAAGAACAGGCCGTATCAATGGCTATACTAGGACCATGAAAATCAAAGAAATGAGATACTCGATTTGCTATCGCCCAATACCCACAATTTGGTAATGATATATTTCCTTTCATCATTTCCTCAGCTCCCAACAATTGGTACTGACTAGACATCACACCAACAAAAACACCGACATTTTGTCCAATTGAATCTGCAGTATAACCAGCATTTTCCATTAAGGTCCATGCATTCTCTAGAAATAATCTAATTTGGGGATCTGTAAGTTCAGCTTCGAAGGGAGACATTTTAAAAAACTGAGCATCAAATTTATCAATGTCTTTAATAAAACCACCCCACTTACTATAACTTGTTGTTTCTTTTTTGGGATCTGAATCAAAATGATCAGCTATATTCCATCGATCTTTTGGAATCTCCTCAATACAATTCTTACCTTTTTTTAGATTCTCCCAAAACTCGTCTAAATTCTCCGCCTGTGGATATTTCCCAGCCATACCAATTATTGCAATCTCATTCTCTTCATTATCAGAAAAAAATGAATCTTTTTGTAATTCAGGACTATCTAATCGCTCAAATATAATTTTCTTATTTACAGACTTAAAAACTTCTTTTTCGTCATCATTTAGCAGTACCGAAGAATAATTAACCTCTTCTTCTAAAGAACCTAACTCCATAATAAAGTCAGGAAACTCCTTTAAAAAGAAAGAAGCTAATTGTTCTATATTGGTACATTCAAACAATATTACCGAATTTAATTTTGGAATATCTTTCTTTAAACGTTCTATTAATTCTTGTCCAGTAATAGAATCTACCCCGTATTCATCATAGCTTTTCACAATTGAAATCTGTTGTGCTGGTATCTGCAAAACTTCAGAGAAAATGCCCTTGATGTAATTAACTACCACGTTTTTTTTATCTGATATTTCTTGATTTTTTTGTGGTACTGTATTTTTCTTATGGTGAGATGGAGTAGGTAATTTATCAAAATTGAGAGATAAAATGGAACTATTTTCAGCCACCATAATTTGCATTGACTCACTTTGTCCTAAAAATTCACCTAAGCCATAATGCGCTGTATTGAAATATCCGGCTGAGATCAACATTTTAGACCAGAGAGGTATTGAAAGAACAGGTGAAAAAGGAAGACGATTTTCTTTATCTTGAAACTTCCACCATTCTTTTGTCAGCCCAAATGTAAAAGTATTAAAGGGGTTATTTTCTATCATTTCATTCAAAACCAGTATTCCATTTTTGGAAAGTAATCCACGAATATTCTGTAAAGAACTAAAAATTGAAGAAGTTGCATGAATTACATTACTTGCAATTACCAAATCGAAATGATTAGAATATTGTTCTCCAAAAGAGGACGGTTTTTCGATATCTAAAATATCGTATTTTATAAAATCGTAGTGCGCAAATGTTCTTTTCCCGTAATTGATAAATGATTTTGAAATATCAGTATAATGATATTCTACATTTAATCGACTTTCTTTTAAAAGTTCAAATACTGTTTTACTTGTACCTCCTGTACCAGCTCCAATTTCTAATATTTTGAACACGAAACCATCATTCTTTCGTTGAGCATGAAGGTTTAGCAAATCTATGGTAATTCTAGATACTAAAGTATTGTAATAGTCCATTATCCGATTACCTTGATAAATTTTGTTGACCGTCTCCATTGAACCATTTGGAAACAAGACCTCAGCATGACTAGTTGTACCATTAACAACATCTATAAAGTTCTTTATACAATTATCAAACAACTCAAAATAAGGCAAATACTCTCCTCCTCTTGCCAACAAATCTTGCTTAATTGATTCCTGCCTATTTTTCATAGGAGAATTAAGTATAGTACTTACTTCAAATTCATCTTCGTTAATTTTAACCAGATATTCCTCGTCAACTAATAATTCAAACGCAGAGCGTATGAGGGCTTCGTAGACAGGTAATACTTCTTGAGTATTCATAAATGAAAGGATAGAAATTACTTTGCCGTTTCGGTATTTACTAAATAGTCCTTCAATCGAAAGGACCACATAGTCACGAAAAAGTTCTTTACTTTGGATGTAATCCAAAATAGGAAAACCCTCATTTATAAATCGTAACGTTTCATCCTTGTTAACTTGATCTAATATTATAGATGTTTCATTGGATATTATTTGTAAAATATCTTTCAAATTTTCAGAAAGTTTTGCGATACATATTTTGGAATAAGAAGTACTTAATGCTGTTTCAAGAAACCTTATACCTTCCTTATTATCTATTCCCATAATACCGACAGCTTCAAGTAACTCCCTTTGATCCTTTCCTGCAACTATTCCGGTCTGTTCCCAAAACCCCCAATTAATAACTTTTACGGTACTCTTCTTCATAAATTTCCAGTACTCTGCAAAGCTATTTTCAAATACACATGCAGCAACATAGTTTGATTGTGTCTTACTTGCGATATCAGCATTTATGGATGAAAAATACAAAACGTTCTTAACATCAATATTTTCAGTAGCAAAATACATCGACCAACTCCCCATCACTTTAGGAGAGAAAGCTGTATTAAAACATACTTCCTCCATTTCCAATATTGGCTTATCATCTAGTCGAATAACGGAAAAGACTAATTCATTAATTACTTGAAGGTTCAATTTCTCAATAGCCAATCGGCATTCCTTCTCTAACGTAATATCTACTTGGATATATTTAGCAGTTGATCCTTTCGCTTTATACTTATCCAATTTCTTTTGCTTTTCAATGTCCATCTCTGAAGAGCCTAAAATAAAAAGATTCACATTGCTTTTGGAAACCAGCCATTCACAATACTTAGATCCTAATCCCCCCATACCGCCAACAATAACATAATTACCTTCTATTGCGATTTTAGTGGATGGATCAACTGTAATTGGAATATTTTGTAGTGCAATTTTCCGATATTGAAATAATATTTTATTTCGTACCGCATAATCTATGCATAACTTAGTTGCTTCTAATTTTTTAATATTCTCCAGAACGGTGTGATTTCCCTGTATCCATTCATTCTTGTCAAGATCCAGAAGACCTACTTTCAACCACGATATATCTTTAGGCAGTACTTTAGCTAAGCCTTTCATTGCTGAAAGATTAGGATTTAGGAAATTATCTTCTGTTATCGTATCTGCATTTAAAGTGAACAGATTAAGATTAACTAATTTTTTTTCTTTATTGCGCTCTGCAAGAGCTTTTATAAAACGCAATAATGAAAAAGTAGTCAATTCTTGTTGATCCTGTACTTTGGAAAGAGATTGCGGTATTTCATTGTTTTCTGCCAGCCAACAAATTTCGTCAAAGTGACCGTTTAGCTCCAAAAATGCTAGGAAATCATCCTGCTGTGATTTAACCTCATATGAATTTTCATAAACTCTATTTTCCGCTCCTACATATAGAAAAACCATATCCTCTGGTCTGGTTTGAAAACGTTTTTTTAATAGCGGTAAATTATCCGGATTGTTATATACCCAAAGTCCTTTCCCTTTCTCTCTGCTTTGTTCAAAGCCAACTTTACAAGGTAATTCTTTGATTGCTTTCCATGCATAAGTGTATCCAGGAAGAAAGTCCGTATCAAGATTAATCTTGTCAGATAAGAATAATTTATCAGCAAATTTAAGTGTAAGCTTCTCAATACTGAATACTAACTCAAATTGTGTATTGTAGGCTTTAAGTGTGATAAAGCATGATTTTCGATCTCTATCTATTTCGATTAATTCAACATGCACCCAACAACTTTTAGGTTGCTCTTTTAACCAACAAACATTTTCGAATTTATGAGGCAGCATAAAATTTAAAGCCTCGTTTGGGGTCTGTAGTCCACTAGTACACTGAATAATTGCATCCATCAAAAAAGGATTCCACAAATAGCCCTCTTCTAAAGTAGCTGCAGTTTCAGGTAAATTAACAAGCCCTAAAACTTCATTTTCACTACACCATAATTTAGAAATACCTCTAAAACTTTCTCCGTAACATATCTCTACAGCTTTAAAACGCTCATAGACCTCCTCATGTGTCATTGTAAATTTAGACCGCGATTTAATTGAATCCAAAGAAATTAACTCTTTAATGCTAGATGTATTTGTCCCAATTAAACAGGTTGCCAAAGTCTTATTACTATCAGTAATTTTTAATTCTGCCTTAATTTGATTTTCACCTTTCTCAACAACTACAGAAAGTTTAATGTGGTCTGAAACAACAAGCGGAGCCAATAGCAATAAATTATTTACTACTAATTGATCGCTATATTGAGGCAAAGCCGTACGAACCCCCTCTAAAATCAATTCCATTGTACCTACACCAGGTAAAACAAAAGTGTCTTTTACTAAATGTTCATTAACCAAAACTTGGTGTTTCGATAAAAAGATAAAAATCTCCTGAATATCGGCCTGCTTCGGTGAAAGTGCATACTTAATTTTTTTCTCTAGTTTGATCGCTGGCAAATCATACCAATAAGATTCTTTTAAAAACGCATAACCTGGTAAAGAAATTATCTGAGCCTTACCTTCATTAGAACTCCTTATTTGAGCAATATCAATGCCTGCTCCCCCAAGCCACAGCTCCACGAATTTTTCTTGGCTGGTATTTAGATCTATATCTGTTAGTAATACATCTTCATAATCAGAATCTTCAATTGAGCTACTAGCAACCTCAGAATCGTCTCCCTTTACATAGTTCGACAGAGCCCTTTTTAATTGTTCCATGCTACTAACTTTTATCACAAGTCGCTCTGAAAAAGATTCCCTACCGGTTAATAAACTGTATGCAATATTTGTCAATGTACAAGTATCCTTGTTCTCATTGAGTTCAATAAATTCAAGAATTTGCTGTACATTTCGAATTAAGCTGTCCTTGACCTTTGCAGAAATAAAAATAAGTTCTTCCCTATTTGATGAAGAATGAATGCGATCAATCGCAGGAGCTTCCTCTAAAACTACATGTGCATATGTACCACCAAATCCAAAAGAACTTACTCCTGCTATAAGTGGCTTATCAGATTGCCAGTTAGTATTCTCATTGTTTATTACAAAAGGAGAGTTTTTTATCTTTATATAAGGATTTAATCCCTCAAAGTTAGGCATGGCGGGAATAAACTTATTCTTAATACATAAGGTCGCCATTAATATACCTGAAATTCCCGCAGCCCCTTCGGTATGACCTATATTAGATTTAACTGAACCTATTCTACAAAAACCTTTCTGCTCTGTATTACTTCCAAAAGCCATTTTTAAAGCTTCAATTTCAATCGGATCACCTAATTTAGTTCCGGTTCCGTGAGCCTCTATATAACCTATTTGCTCAGGTAAAATATTGGCATTATTCCAAGCTTCTTTCAATACTAAAGCTTGAGTTTTTGCACTTGGAGCTGTTATTGAGTTTGTATATCCTCCATGCTTTACTGCACTCCCTTTGATTACTGAATGAATTGGATCGCCATCAGCAAGAGCCTTATCAAGAGGCTTTAACAGCACCGAAGCAATTCCTTCTCCAGGTGTATATCCATCAGCTCTACTATCGAAACTGTGACAACGCCCACTCTCGGATAATGCACCTATACTTGAGAAATATTTATAATGCCAAGCACTTAGTAATAGGTTTACACCTGAGACGAACGCCATTTCACAAGATCCATTTTGAATTGCTTTGCACGCTAAATCCAATGCAACAAGTGAGGATGAACAAGCAGTGTCTACTGTCAAACTTGGTCCCTTAAGATCAAAGTAGAAGGAAGGTCTATTTGCTAACATCGTTAAGGCATTCCCAATTCCATCAAATGGATCAATTTCTTTATTATGGAGTAAACTCTCTGTTTGATAATCATGAAAACAAACTCCCACATACATCCCTGTATTGGAACCACGAAGCTGACTTACCACACCTGCGTTTTCTGATGTGTGATATAGATTTTCCAACAAATGCCTCATTTGAGGATCCATCATTCGCGCTTCTCTTGGTGAAATATTGAAAAACAATGGATCGAATTTGTCAATATTATTTATGAAGCTACCATCTTTACAATATGACTTATCCTTTGCTTTCTTATCTGAACTGTAATGCTTATCAACACTCCAACGTGAAGGAGGAACTTCAGTTATCATGTCAGATTGATCGACAATATTCTTCCAAAATTCGTCGACATTATTTGACTTCGAAAATCTCCCCGCCATACCTATAATTGCTATGTCATTTGATCGAGGCTCCTGCTTTACTTCCAACTTTAAAGTTTCTGTTGATTCTACATTAGGAATGAAAGTTGGCTTAGCTTCCAATATCTCAATTTCTTTGACTTGCTCGTTTACAATAAATCCTATCTTTGATTCTGGAGAAAATTTATTCAAGAAGCTCTGTATGTCTTCCTTAAATTCCTCAACAAAAAAAGCGGCTAATTCACTAACATTTTGATATTCAAAAAATATTGTCGGATACAATTCAACTTTCAAATCTTCTTCTATCTCCTCGGTCAAATGAATTAAAGCTTCCGACTCAATACCAAGATCCATAAAATTGGTCTTAAGTAATTTATTTTCTGACAAGGAATTATCAGGAATTAGTCCCGTAATTTTGTCTACCAAATAGTCTCTTACTTTTTTAATTGAACCATCCCCTGCATTATCCAAGTTACTGCTCTTTACGCTGCTCTTTTCAATGATATCCTCCTGTACATTTTTTGTCGATTTAGAGGATGGATCAGCTATTTTCTTACAGCTAACTCCTTTTAAACAAATCACTTCTTCATGGTTGTCATCATATATTGAGATATCAAAGATGGCAATTTCATCATTGGCCTTTTTAAGTACCGATTTACTAAAACAATGATTAGAAGTCGCTTTAAAACAAATTATTTCACTTACAAAAAGAGGAATATATACATTTCTATTTTCAGAGGTTGAAAATGCTCCAAAAAAAGCACTAATAATCGCACCATCAATAAAGACCGGATTAACTTGTAAAGCTCCCGTGACTGGAAACTCAAAATCGTTAAACATTTCACAGTATGTGAAATCATTCTCAATGGTTACTCTCTCCACAGTTAACAATGGATCCTGATAAACAATACCGTTTTTATTAAAAATTGAGTATAGCTCAGATCCCTTATAAGTGAGGTTTGACTCCCAATCTATAAGAGATAACTTCTCAGGATTTATACCATTTATAGCCACACTAGTTTGGGCTGAAGCAATAGATCGCCAAACCCCCTGATCATTGATATCTGATTGTACATGAGTTTGTTTATCCTCAATTTTCAATCGAAGTTTTATTATTTCCTCTGCGTCCAAAATTACCCTCTCATGAAGCATAAATTTCTTCAATACAACTGGGAATTGGAAATTCTTTCGATACTCTTCTTCCAACAATAGAGCCAAATGTGTAACACCAATCAGAATTTTACTTCCATACACAACATGTCCATTAATCACTGGTGATTTGTGGTTGAGCATAAGCTCAATTGAACTCACCTCATCCCCACCTGACTTCAATTTTTGCAAGGCCTCGCTTACAGAAATCTCATTTTTCGCTAGACTTTTTATTAATTTTATTCTTTCCTCCAACATGGTGATTTTACATTAATTCATTAATTTTCTCTAACGCATCCTCTTCGCTCAGCTTTCCTGAGAAGATTCCATTAAGAATGTTTTCTACTTCAATTTCCGATGAGTGAACAACAGTTTTTCCTAACCAAAACCGCTTTCTATCAAATTTTGTAAGATCTAAACTTTGACGGCTTGGTTTATAAGAAGAATCCATTTCTTCCAGAATAACATGGCAGTTAGTTCCACTAAACCCAAAAGATGAAATTGCAGCTCTCCTTGGATGATTTTTTTCCTTCCAAGGCTGTAGCTCCCGAGAAAGTTCAAAAGGGTTTTTTCCAAAACCAAATCTAGGGTGTGGCAGATCACAATTTAGCGTTGGCACGATTATTTTATGATGTAGAGACAAGAGCACTTTTATAACTCCCGAAACCCCGGCGGCAGTCAATAAATGCCCCATATTAGATTTGACAGAACCAACTTTACAAAATCCTTTTTCATCAGTATGTTCACCATATACATTTGCTGCAGCTTTAATTTCAATAGGATCACCTAACAATGTACCAGTCCCATGCGCTTCCAAATATCCAATTGTAGATGGGATAATTTTCGCATCCTTAATTGCTTCCCGAATTACATCTTCTTGAGCTTTCATATTCGGAGCAGTTATTCCCATAGTCTTCCCATCATTATTAACGGCACTTCCTTTAATAACTCCAAAAATTTGGTCACCATCATTTATGGCTTCTTTTAATCGTTTAATCATTACTAATCCGGCACCTTCTCCTAATACAATTCCATCAGCAGATTTATCAAAAACCTTACATTTTCCATCCTTGGCCAGTACCTTACTATTACTAAATGAAATCATAAGATGTTTATCTATGGGTAAAAAAACACCACCAGCAATAGCCATTTTACATTCATTTTCTTTTAAGCTTTTACATGCTTGGTGAAGAGCAACTAAAGAAGAAGAACAAGCAGTATCGATAGTAAGCGCAGGCCCTTTTAAATTATAATAGCTTGATAATCTTGCAGAAATCATACTAGGGATTTTATTAATAACCAACTTCTTCGATTGCTCGGGAGTTAAAAAGGCTTCAGCATTTTCGTAGTAGTTATTGGCTCCTCCTCCAATAAATACACCCACATTTTGATTATTTAATTCATCCATATTGAAACCACCATGATCAAACAAGTGTTGGGTCAATTCCATCAAAATTCTTTGTTGTGGATCCATCACCAAAGCATCATCCTCAGATATATTAAAGAAACCATTATCAAAAAGGTCTACTCCTTCGATCATTCCTGCCCATTTCGAATAGGATTTCCCATGCGTTTGTACCTTGGGATCGAAAAATTCATCAATATCCATTCTATCATCACCGATCTTATCGACAAGACTGTCTCCTTTGCAGAGGTTCTCCCAATACTTCTCAATATTTGGTGACTTTGGAAACCTGCTAGCCATTGCCACAACTGCATATTCATCATCTTCACTTTCCTTATCTCCGGAATTTAAAGCATCATCTTCTATAGCTGAAATTTTTTCCTTCCTCTCTTTTTGATTTTCATTTTCAGAGGTAAAACATATTTCTCTATAATTCTCTAATAAATAATCTGCGAACAAATTAATTGTTGGGTTTTCCAATAAGGCTCCAGGTTCAATTGTGAACCCTAGTTCAAGCTCCATTTCATCCAAAATTTGGGTCATTAAAATGGAATCTAATCCATACTCTTCTAATACTGTATCGTAATCAATATCATCAAGTTCAACTTTTAGTGCTGCCGCTAATATAGAATTCAGCCTTATTTTTAAATCTTTTAGTAACCTTTTATTACTATCAGGTTCAACAACACTTGCATGTTTATACAATTCATTATCAAATTGTTTTTCTAGATTGAAAGACTGGAATCTTGAAATTACATTTTCTAAGTAAATTAATTTATCACCTTTAAAAACAATTGTATGCGGAATATTCATTTTTAAAGCGTCAAGAAATACACCTATCCCTTCCAACGTTTCCAGAGGTTTCATCCCAATTATCCTTTCCAGACGGTCCGACTGCTGTGAGGATATTCGCATGCCTCCTTCCTTCCAGTAAGGCCAGTTTATCGATATCGTTGTCCCATTTCTTTTTCCCTCCGATTGAGCTATATTTCGAGATAATGCAAAGTTGTCCATAAAACAATTTGCTACTGCATAATCTGCTTGCCCTATATTTCCAAAAACTCCTGAAACAGAAGAACATAAAACTAACCAATCAATATTTAGATGTTTCGTTAACTGATCTAAATTTAACAATCCTTGTACTTTAGGTTCAAAAACTTTGGACATATCCTCAGGTTCTTTTTTTGTCAACATGGAATCCTTAACAAGTCCTGCACTGTGAATTATTCCGTTTATTTTTTGATATCGTTTTTCTACTTCATTTATAACTTCTTTTAGATCTTGAGTCCGCGATATATCACATGAATAATAAGTAGCTTCCCCTCCTAAACTTTCAATTAATTCTAGAAAAACGTTTATTTCACTAGTTATCAACTTTCGCCCAACAAGAATCAACTTTGCCTGATATTTTTCAGCAAGAAACAGCGCAATTAATTTTCCTATTCCTCCAGTTCCGCCAGTAATTAGGTAAATGCCCTTTTCAACAATCCTTTCACTAGTTTTTGACGAAAAATTATCTTCCACTATACGAGGTGCAAAACTGACTCCACTCTTTATTTTAATATATTTAGCTTCTGACTTTATTACATTTTCTGCCTGTCTTATTGAAATTCCGTCACTTCTAAGATTATCGATCCATAATCCTCTGAAAAATATCCCTGGCAACTCTATTTCAAAACTTCTAAACATTCCCATCATGGCTTCCTGCATTGGTTCAGCATAATTTGAAGAAGTACTCCCTACCCATAACAGATTTTTACATGTCTTTACTCTATTTCTGTTAATAGCCTGACACAAACGAAGACCAAAAGTACTATTCCACACTAATTCTTCAATACTACACTGATCGATAGCTTGCTCTGCAGTTGACGAATCATCATCAACCTTTGATATACTTATTATTCCATTAATCTCTATCCCTAATAAAACCAACTGTTTAAATAAACGATCAAAGTCAGCTGGTTCATGAAAATTTAAGCCAAATTCTCTGCTTGATTTTTCTTCATAATTGTCTTGATGCTTGACAATTATTTGTTGTTCTAGAGGCAGAGTATCACTATTTATAACTTTTGTATTTTCTATGGAAGGAACAAATATTACCAAATTACCGCTTACTGAGTTCTCCGTTAATTTATACTTCTCCCAATTTTGATTAAAATAAACAACATCATTATGTTCTGAAATAATCTTATTTTGCTTATCTGTTAGATTTTTCTTATCTATAATTAAACATTCATATCCAACAATATGAAGTACGATTTCATTATGAATATTGAATATTGAAATATCATAAAATTGCTTTTTGTTTAATTCAGCCTTTTTTTGGACTACTATGGTATTCTCTTCAGTTGGATCATTAAAAAGTTCAACCGAATCAAATCCGACCGGAACCCCGCCTGAGTTCTGAAGAAAATCAACCCCTAAAGTAGTTTGTAACGCAACGTCTAAAAGTTGTGGTATAAAGGGATTAGTTCGATTTTCTTTTATTAATTCAAGTGGGATTCGAACTCTTCCTCTAGCTTCTAATTTCGTTCCAGACAATTGCTCTATCAATTGAAAAGAGGAACCATACTGCATTCCATTATCGAAGAAACTCTGATAAACTTCTTTTGAATTAAGGCTTAAATCAAAAGAAACTTCATTTTTACTAATTTGAGTTTTCGTTACATTTGATTTTAATAATTTCCCTTTGCAATACACTATTTTTTCATCTAGGGAATCTGAAATACTAAAACTGACAATCCCATCCAATTCTTTTATAAATACTCGTAAACAGAATGGACTACCAACCAAAGTAAGGGATCGTACAAGCTTAACATTTTTAACCATTGGAAAAACCTCTATTCCTAAAGCCTGTTTACCTGCCTGAATTGCCATAGCAATATATCCAGCACCCGGAAAAACAGAATTACCCTGAAATTTGTGATGCCCTATTACGTTTTCCTTTCCAGAAAAGTTAAATTCAAATACTACATTTTCTACTGTAGAGACATTTTTACATGCAAATGGGTTACTAGCATTCTCAGATTGCTTAAATGATTGCTCTGCAACATTAATCCAATAGGGTTTGCGATCAAATGGATATGGTGGTAGTGAAACTGTTAATCCATTAGTACACTCTTTTTCACTCCAGTCAACATCCTGACCATTCACCCAAGATCTAGCAAGTGTTTTTATTTCATTTCCAATGTCTTCATTGGAAGTTGAAAGTGATTCACCCGTAAAGATATTAGCTGAAATTTGTCCATTCAAAAATACTTCGGAAGCACTTATTAATTCCGTTAAATTTGAACAAACAATAGCCAATCGACAATTCATTGCTTTTCTCCCTTGTTGTAAAGTATAAATTACATCGTTGAAATTAATAGTATTTTTTTCAAGACGAATATGACTAATTATCGTGTCAAGGTATTTTTCCAGAGTACGATAATTCTTTGCGCTAAGCACAAATATCTCTTCTTTTGTTTGGTTTTGCAGGAAAGGTTTTTTTTCAGGTGCCTGTTCTAAAATAACATGAACATTCGTTCCCCCTGCGCCAAACGAACTTACTCCAGCGATACGCGAAAGTTCTCCTTTTGGATTAAGAGAGGGTTGCCAATTTTGTAGTTTGGTAGCAATCTCGATATCATTATTACCAAAATCGATCTGCTTATTAAGTTGATCAGCATGAATTGAGGGCGCTATTTTTCCGTGTTTGAATTGTTGAAGTACCTTGGCTACCCCTGCAATACCAGAGGCACTTTCTAAATGTCCAATATTAGATTTTACTGACCCTACCAAAAGTGGATTAGCTCGATCTTTGAAAACCTTTAACAGTGCATTTATTTCTATTGGATCTCCAAGAGATGTTCCTGTACCATGAGCCTCAATATAACTAATTTGTTCTGGTAAAACATTTGCTTTGGCAAGACTTTCACGAATTACAGCTTCTTGAGCATTGGGATTTGGAACCGAGTAACCAGCGCTTTTTCCACCATGATTTACGGCACTACCTTTAATTACTCCATAAATATGATCACCCTGCTTTATCGCATCTGTTAAAGATTTAATCAGTATACATCCAACTCCCTCTCCAGGTACATATCCATCTGCATGTTCTGAAAAACTGTAATTTTTATCCCCTGGTGATATCATACCAAACTGGCTGAGAAAAACATATTTTGATGGATGAGTTGCCAGATTAACACCACCTGCCAAAGCCCATTTACAGCTACCGCTTTTAATTTCCTCGCATGCCCTATGAATAGCCAGTAAAGAAGAGGAACATGCAGAATCAACCACATAGCTTGGGCCTTTGAAATCGAAAAAATGAGATACTCTATTGGCAATTGAGAAGGTGAAAGGTGAAGATATTTCATAATTTTTACCAACACTCTGCTCTAAAGCATTCCAGCCGTATGTATTCCACATTACACCAACAAAAACTCCAATTTTATTTTCATGTTCATTCATTAATGACTTATACTTGCTTCCAGTATAACCAGCATCATCCATCGTAGCATAAGCCATTTCTAAAAAACAACGTTCCTGAGGATCAATTCTCTCGGCTTCCCTTCCAGACAATTTGAAAAATAAAGGATCAAATAAGTCTATATCTTTAACAAATCCTCCTGATTGGCTATTGGTCTTATAAATATTTTTTCGTTGGTTAGAATAGAATTCCGTATGATCCCAACGATTCAGAGGAATAGACTCAATGCAGTTTTTTCCTTTTTCGAGGTTTTCCCAGAATTGATTCATATTTTCTGATTGAGGAAAACGACCTTGCAACCCCACTATTGCAAAATTATCGCTATCGGAATCCGTCACTAACGTTTGATTATTCTTAGTAAACTCAATATTCTTTTCTACATCTATAGGCTTAGGCGCTTTTATAATTGGTAATTCAATATCAAGAATATATTGCTCCTTATAATTATCATAAAGATAATCTACCAGTTCACCTATTGTTGGGTACTCAAACAAAAGTGTAGGATAAATTTTTGTTTGAACCTTACTTTCCAATGCCTCTCCTATAGACATTAAAGCGTTTGAATCAAGACCGAGGTCATAAAACCCAACGTCTGACTTCAAATTATCAATAGGGATTTTATATGAAACATGAAGTAATTTAATGAAATCTCTTTTTATTAAATCTAGAGTAATATGACCATTCTCTATATTTTGAGGAATAATATTAATTTCTTGTTTTTTTCCATTAAAATCTATCTGATTCCTGATAATTTTTCCTTTCAGATTTTTGATCGTTGCTATACTGACTCCGAATTCATCGTATATTTCGATGCTATTGGTCACAATATCTTTTACTTTAATAATTTCCTCATCAAGCCTCTTAGCTACAACAAAAATTTTACGTGGTAAAGGAATTCCCATGGTAAATTCCTCAATAACAATTGGTAAAAGTGGTTTTGATAATTTAGAAACATCGAAGGTAACCAATCCAACGAGTGTTGCAGCATCCATTAAGCACGGATTTGCAACATATCTGTTGTTTGCCCCATGTAATTCAGATACTGTCAACTCTGCAAAAACTTTATCCTTTGTTTTATGAAGGAATCCTTGGGCACGCATATAATTACCATGCTGAATTTTAAATTTTTCAGCTATTGAATAAATTTCAGTTAATGGTATAGATCCAATTTTATTTAATTGTAACTCTTCAAGATCAAGATCAGGTAATGGTTCAAATGATCTAGCTATAATTTCTGCTTCAAAATGCTTTATTGAGTTGTCTTCATCATTAGGAATACAACTTTCGATTGTAACAGACATGCCATTTTCGCTTCTGTTCAATTTCATTGTTAATACGCGGTCGAAATCATTAATTAACCTCAAAGGCTGCTTAAAGGTAATATGTCGTATTCTAAAATTAGATACTTCATATTTAGCGTTTTCTAATACACGATATATAAAGTCAAGATAAACAACACCTGGAAGGATAGAAATACTGTCTACTTTATGATCCCTTAAAATAGGGTTATTCTTGTCAATTCTGATCTGAAAGTTTTTATTTACTAATTGCTCCATAATTCTATTTCAAATCGTTAATTAATTCTTTTATACTAAAAAAACTTTCCATATTAATTTCTTCAACTTCAGGTTCAGTAATAATGTTTGCAGGTTCAATCTCTTCTATGACAGAATATTTATCAATAAAATCATACCAAAGCCTTTTTTTATCCCATTTTGGTGGAGATAAAGATGTTCTAACCTTATTATAATTTAAATGATCTTTATCTCTAAATTCTGAAATAATTACATGAGCGTTTGTCCCTCCAAAGCCAAATGAACTTATACCAGCCCTTTGCACTGGTGTATCATTTGAATTCCATGACTGAACTTTTTGCTGAATATAGAAGGGAGAATTTTCAAAATCGAATCTAGGATTAGGAAATTCTGCATTGAGTGTAGGCACCCATTTCTGATTCTTAAGACATAAAGACATTTTTATAAAACTTGCAATTCCAGCTCCACATAACAAATGCCCAATATTAGTTTTTACTGTACTCACTCCGCAAAATTGTCGTTTTTCTGTTTCAAAAGCATATGTTAAAGATTTTAATTCTATTGGATCTCCTATACTTGTACCAGTGCCATGCGCTTCTATATGATTTATATCAATCCCCTTCAGGTTATTCTTGGCCATTGCCGTTTTAATGACATCTGTTTGGGCTACGTGATTTGGTGTTGTTATTCCCATCGTCTTACCATCATTATTGGTGGCAGTACCATCGATTACTGCATAAATGTTATCACCATCTTTAATTGCATCAGACATTTTTTTAAGAATTACACAACCAGCTCCTTCTCCTGGAACAAATCCGTTTGCCCGTTTATCAAAAGCATATGATTTATCAGATTTAGATATGACATTCGCCTTGCTTAAAAGCAGGTATGGAGTTTCATCAAGTAATAAATCTACTCCACCAGCAATTGCCCAATCACATTCACCTGTGGAAATACTCTGTACTGCAAGATGTAAACTAACTAGTGAAGATGAACAAGCAGTATCTACTACCAAAGCTGGTCCTTTTAAATTAAAAAAATGTGCTACATGCGCAGCTATCATATTCTGTCCCAACCCAATAATCGTATTGGCAGATATCTTGTCAGGTTTGTAACTTGATTTTCTTGCTCCTATAAATACTCCAATATTGCGTTTACTTATTTCGTCTGCTGTATACCCACTATCACTTAAAGCTTCTGTACATTGTTCTAATATTAAACGGGCCGCTGGATCTACTTCTCTGGCTAATTCCTCAGACATATTAAAATAATGATTATCGAAATATTCAACGCCATTGATAAAGCCCCCCCAGCAACTATCACTTTTATCAGATTGACTAACTTCAGAATACCACTTTTCTTTTTCCCATCGTTCCGGCAAAACTTCAGAAATTAAACTTTCATTATTAATTAAACTTTCCCAAAATTCCTGCTGATTGTTAGCTGAAGCAAATTTACATGACAGACCAACGACAGCTATTTTATTATCCTCAGAATTTAAATTTTCCTCGTTTAAAAAATCTTTCTTCATTTTCGGTTTAGAAGAGATAAATACTCGATAATCAAAATATCCTTCCATATCCATCACTTCTGGATATAATTTTGAGAATTCCATTCCTGCTTTCTGAATAAATATTTTCCAATTTTCTATATTAATCAATGGTGAGTGCTCTATTCTTTTTTGATTATCTTCAAATTTCCACCAGCCCTCCAGCAAACCAAACGTATAGGTTGACAAGCTGCTATACTTTACTAATTCCAAAACATAAAATCGCCCTCCTGGCATTAATAATTCATTTACATTTCCAAGAGTATTGGTTATGCTAGTAGTAGCATGTAAAACATTTGACGCAATTACAATATCAAACATTTCGTAGTCCAATCCTTGTTTTAATCCTGAACTTTCAACATCAAATATTTTATAAATGACATTCGGAAATTCTTTTTGAAGTTTTCTCTCAGCATTCTTAAGAAATGATAATGAAACATCCGTAAAATAATATTCAATAGTTTTATCAACTGATTTTAATTGTTCCAATACAGGATAACTTGTACTTCCTGTACCTGCTCCAATTTCCAAAATTCTAATTGCATCGTCTCCCTTTTTTTGTTGAATGTATCCGCTTATTGAGTTACCAATTTGACCATTCAATTCTTTAAGTTGCGGATCCTCTGAATATACTTTCTGCAATTCCAATAGGTCGCCACTCTGAAACACAACAGCAACTGGGTCTATTTCTCCTTTCAAAATCTTAGGATAAGCCGAAATACAGCGGGTCACAAAATTAATATGGGGTTCCATTAAAACACTAGCACTTTTTAACTTAAGTTTTGTTCTTTCCAGATAGTTATCTGTCGAAATTTCTGATTTAAAAAATGTAATAATGTTCTCATCCATTTTTATTACGTCTTTCTTTTCGAGAATATCTAAAAAAGCATCAAATAATGGATTAAAAACTGACTTGATTCCCAATCTTGATTGGAAATCATTCTTACTCATTGATCCACTTTCCCCAAATCTATTGTCCAGTTGATAAAATGCCTTTTTTAACAATTCAAAGGCATATGATTCAATGGCTTCTCCAAAATCTTTAATATCCATTGATGCAATTTCGGATTCACTTACTAAAAGTTCCACATCATTTATATTGTTTGATTCTGAATCTGTTATACTTTTTATTTTATGCAAAAACTCTGCTGACAAATAGCCAATAAGCTGACTTAGTGTATCATTATCGAGCAAAATGGATGGATCGATTGGATGTTTTACCAGCGCTTCTATTTTAGACACCATTTCCGCCAATAAAATAGAGTCTACTCCGTAATCTGCAAAATTTCTATCGAAATCTATTTGCTCATCATCTAGATTTAAAGTGTCTTTTAGAATTTTCGTTACTGCATCTTCAAACTTCCTTTTCTGACTAATTTCATCCTTCCAATAATTATCTTTAATAACTTTTGAGGAAATTGTCATCTTGCAGTTATCGATAATTGAAGATGATAAAGTCAGAGAACTTTCGAGCTCAAAATTATCATAACTGTATTCAATCAAAGATTTGATAATAACTTCTCTGCTAATTAAATCAATTCCTAATTCCTCCAGAGGCACACTAATATCAATATCGCTTTCCTGAACTTCTAGTATCTCAGCAACAATAGAAACAAGATATTTCATTTTAATCTTGTCATAAATCCTTTCATCTTTTGAAACTGACTGTGAATTAACCAATTCTATTTCAATTTTTGAAAATGGTTGTACTGTAAGCCATTTATCTGCCGGTATCAATATGTTTTCCATTTCTGCGGCAAATACAACAGCTTCTGAACTGGACATCGCTTTTTCAAGTAAATCAAATCCAGTGTCATTATCAAAAGCTTGGAATCCAAATTTATAGTAG
The DNA here is from genome assembly GCF_009707955.1 of Flavobacterium sp. LC2016-13. Lineage (GTDB taxonomy): Bacteria > Bacteroidota > Bacteroidia > Flavobacteriales > Flavobacteriaceae > Flavobacterium. Next base: position 98,472 of record NZ_WMDQ01000011.1, read on the forward strand.
AATTCTCCTTTAATCGCTCCACTTCCCGAGGCTCTCCATGAAGTCCAATTAACTGATAAATAACGTGTTCCATTTGCATTTTGCTTTGATTTAACAAAGTAATCCATAAATTCATTAGCTCCTGCATATTCTGATGCCCCCACTCCCAGTACAGGAATAACCGAAGAAGACGAGAACAACACTACGAATTTAGGTTTCAAAGGTGCCAACAAACGGTCGAGGTTAATTAATCCACTTACCTTTGGTTCAAAAACCTCAATAACTTTACCAATTGTTTTATTTATAAATGCGGGTTCATCATAATTTGCCTTTCCAGCACAATGCATACATCCACCCAATGTTCCCCACCTCAAACTTAACTTATCAAGAACATTTCCAAATCGGTGAGTATCCACTAAAGAACCATTGTAAACTTCAAATTCTACATTTTTACTCTGATAATCTAATAATAAAGAAATCTTTTTTATAATTTCATCTGGATATTTATCCGGGGAATTCATAATTCGTGACCACTGCTGAACTTCAGGTAAAGCACCTGTTCCTGTTAGCAGTATTTTTCTCGCTCCTTTTTCTATCAAATATTTAACCAGAGATAACCCTATACCACTAGTTCCTCCAGTTATAATATAGAAATATTCGCTACTAATTTCAATTTCATGTCGTTTTATTTCTGACTTTAAGGGAACTTTTTCAAAACCAGAAATTAATCTAGTTCCATTTCGATAACAGATTTCTGTGTAACCATCATTTGAATGAAATTCTGACTTAGCAATATTAATTGCTTCAGTACATGAAGAAGTGGATATATCAATTACTTTTGACTCAATTTTCTTATATTCAGCTCCTATTGCCTTAACAGTTCCAATCAGCATAGCGCCTCGAACATGAGATAAACTTACTTCACAAATTAGCAATTCTCTAGTGAAATAATGGAGTTTCATACCTTTTAATCTATTTTCTCTTACTAGTATCTGGAACAATTGGAATTTACACATTGCCCCATCATAATCACTAACAGTTTCCTCTGTTTCTAGATTAGAAAGATCTATAAGATGTTCTGTATTTTGAATTGAATTAACAACATTTTTAAAAAATTGATGGTCAAAATTTTGTATATCTATGACTATTGCTTTACCCACACTTAAGATTAAATTTTCAAAACCAAGAATTACAAAGAGAAAATTTTCAAATTGATTTTCAACTAAATCAAATTCATTATTATATTGATTTTCAGTCAATACAACAAGAGTAGTCCCACTTACATCTCTTTTACTATTGAAATCTAATTCTTTTGTCCACCAATTTTTTCTAAACAAGTGATTCAATTTACTCAACTCTTTTTCTCTTTTAGATTCATTGGGAGTTTCGATATCTGAAAACCAATATTTCTTAAGTTTAAAAGGATGAACAGGTAAAGATACTCTCTGAGGTGGAATAGAATATAAGCTTTTCCAATCTACTTTATTCCCTTGAGTCCAATAAGCAATAAGACATTTGAGATCACCTTGTTCAAGTCCTTCCAAATATTGTCCTTTATTAATTGATTGCTCAATAATTGAACTTTCCCCTCTTTTCTCTATAAATTCGATAAGTTGAATAATTAAATCATCTCTATTTGAACCAATAAATCCAATTCTTGCAGCAAGATTCTTTCTTCCCGTTTGAAGTGTATAAGCAATTTGCTCCAATGAAAAGGAATTTCGCTCGACATGATTCAATAAACTCTGAACTTTTTCGATCAGCTGTTTTTCATCTTCTGCAGAAATTATCCAGGCAACTGAACCATTTTCTTGATGGCTGGAATCTGAAACATTTTTGTTTTTTTCGATATATTCTTCAATAATTATATGAGCATTACTTCCTCCTGCACCAAATGAACTTAATCCTGCTGTTAATGGATAATTGTTACCTTGCGAATCCTCATTTCGTAACCACGGCTGTAACTTTTGATTTAAATAAAACTCTGACTCTTCAAAATTAATTCCCGGATTGATCCTTTCTGCATGAATTGAAGGCACAAGCATCTGATTCTTAATTTGAAGAATAACTTTCATTAGGCCCGCCATTCCAGAGGCTGCTTCTAAATGACCTAGATTTGATTTTACTGAACCAATAGCACATTTTTGATTTGGTAAATTATACCCTTCAAGAGCGCGTCGAAGCCCATTTATTTCAATTGGATCTCCTAAGGATGTACCTGTTCCGTGTGCTTCAATATACCCTAAGGCAGCAGGATCAATTCCAGATTTCTCAATAACATTGCGAATAAGGGTGCCTTGTTTTGTGGGATTCGGAACTGTATAACCAGTAGTTTTACCACCGTGATTTATACCACTCGCCCTGATTACGCCATAAATACTGTCACCATCGGATGTAGCCTGAGATAATCTTTTTAAAACAACAACACCAACTCCTTCACTCGGAACATATCCTTCACCTCCCTCACCGAAACTATTACATCTTCCATTTGGTGATAGAAAACCTCGTTCTTTTAATACTATATGATTTATTGGGTGTAACGCCAAATTAACTCCCCCTGCCAAAGCAACATCACATTCTCCTATCAAGATACTTTGACAAGCATAATGTAATGCTGTAAGTGACGAAGAACAAGCTGTATCGAAAGCAATAGATGGCCCATTAAAATTTAAACTTGAAGATACTCGATTCGCTACTGCATAATAAGTTGACAGAGGAAAAGTGTTATCCCCTTTAAGAGCTTCTTCAACTCCAAAAAAAGAATAACTCCCCCACATTACTCCTGCAAAAACTCCAACTTGATTTTCACCTTTATTAGAATATTTAATGCTTTCTGCAGAATACCCAGCAGCTTCAATAGCTTTATGACATTCCATTAAGAACAAACGCTCTTGAGGATCCATTAAACTTGCTTCACGTGGTGAAATATTAAAATACAATGGATCAAAATGAAAATGTTCATTTATAAAACCACCTTTATTGGAAACATTCATGTCCTTTAATCCTGATAACTTCCATGTTTCAGGAACAGAGTCATGAACCATATTTCCTCCATTACTTAGCTGGCTCCAAAAATCATCAAGATCATTTGCTCCAGCATATTTACCGCTCATTCCAACAATGGCTATCGGATCCCTTAAATAATTTAATTGAGAATCTTTAGCTTGACCATTAGGATCTAATTCAGAATTCCTATGGTTTTCCTTCTCAATCGTTTTGTTATCCTGAGCTTGTGACAACAATTGTTCCAGTTTGTTTTGATGATTTTCTATAAAATAGTTTGTTAATTCAGTTAAATTAAAATATTCGAAGAACAAGGTTCTTGATAGAGAGCCAAATTTTAATTCAAAAGCTTCATTTAAAGTCGCTACAATAAGAGAGTTTAAGCCAAACATTTCGAAATTTGCTTCCGTATCAATTTGAGAAACATTAAGTCCCACCGCTTCAGAAAAAATCGAACTAATTAATTTCAAAGCACGTTCTTCAAATAAGCGATCAGAATTTAATTCTATATTTATAGAAGAAGATCTATCGATCTTTGTTTTCGGAATCTTATTAAAGTGATTTATATTCCCTTTAAATATCCCAACCATTCCTTCCTTTTGAGAAAGAAGTGTTTCCATTACAGAAAATCCTTCGTCAGTTTCTAATGGCTGCATTCCTGTTTTAGACAAAAAATGATCCTTCATATCGTTTCCAACTTGCATGCCATCATTCCATAAAGGCCATGCCAATGCTAATGTTTTTCCATAACGACCACCTGTTTTCTTAAAGTTATTGCGATGATTAGCAAACGAATTAAGAAAACTATTTGCACATGAATAATCTCCCTGTCCTTCATTTCCATATAGGGATGAAAGAGATGAAAATGCACAAAAGAAATCAAGAGGTTCAAAACGTGTAACATGGTCTACATTTAAGACACCATTAACTTTAGTGGAAACTACATTTCTAAAATTGGCAGTAGATTTTAGGTATAAGTACTCGTCTTGAATGATGCCTGGTAAAAAGAAGACTCCATTTAAAATCGTAAAACGACTTTTAATATTATAATACAAATGTTCAACTTCATTCATATTAGTAAAATCACAACACACATAATCTTCAAAAGAAAGACCTAAATCAGTCAATTTCCCTTGAATATTTTCTAGAGATGATCTTCCCGCCACGATTAATTTTGCATCATATTCCTTCAACAAATACTGACACAGTTTAATACCTATACCTCCTAATCCTCCACAAACAAGATAAACGCCTTTTTTTCTAATCGTATTAGTCTCATCTATTGGATCAATTATATTCTTTACAAGATATTCATTGATCGATCTTCCATCGACATTAAGCTTACTTTCAAAATCTGCTTGTTTTAGTTCCTGAAACAATTCAGATATATGGTCCGACAAATTTCCCTCCATTTGTAATGTACTACAAATCGTATTTGGATTTTCCTGCCTTATAGTTCGGTTATATCCTGAATACATTTCATAAAAAGGTCTATAAAGAGCCCCTGACTCGAAAACAGTAAGTACACGTTTCGAACCCTTTTTAAACTTATACCAAACCTGCAATAAATGATGAAAACTTATAATCTCACGATCAAGTATCTCATAAGCATTTTGCCACATTTCATTTGAGGCGCTCTTACCATCTTCAGAAATCCAAATCATGTAATCGGGAATATTTTGACCCAATTTTTCAAATAACATAGTAATACTACTTTCGTCCATTAGATTAACCGAAAAAGTATTCCCGTTTTGTTCAAAATGCATTCCTTTCGCTAATTTTATCAATTTAACTTTAGGAAAATGTGAAGTCAACCACAATTCTATACTGTCATGATGTGCAGTATTTTGACTGCAAACAAGAACAGTTTCGTCGTCTTTTAGTACTGATAGATTATCTGAATAATTATTAATTACCCAATTATTTTCAATTGTTATCAATCGAGAATCAGCACTAAGTTGCTTTGTGGTTAATCGCCCTGCATTTATTCCTACTATTCTTCCTATAGAACAACCATTAATATCAAACAAAATAACATCATACTTATCGTTGGATTTAGTTGCATACGCAAAGAAATTATTCGGTAATTTATCGGGCAGTTGTAATAAATCAAAACTTACAGGAACAAACAAATCTCCTTGAGAATCTCCTGCATCAAATATTCCCATGATCGTTTGAAAGCATGCATCTAACTTAAAAGGAGAATAAAAATATTTATCGTCTTGGTCTTGGTCTCCACTTTCAATCGATGCTAAAGCAGAGTCGTCGCTGACATACATTGTATTAATTAATCTGAAAGATGGACCAAAACTAATTCCGTTTCTCTCCCAGAATTTATATATGTTTTGATTTTCTATAGTACGATTTGCATTGGATTTGATACTTTTAAGAATTATTGTTTCATCCCAATTTTCAACTTGTGAAGAAATTATCCCCTTCGCGTTTGGATGAGCTATATCATTAACAAAGGAAACAACTTCAAATTGAACTACATTATTGTCTAATTCCGTGAATCGCACTGCTGAATGTCCGTATTTACCATCAATAACTATTGGTTCAATATAAAAAATATCCTTCCAATTGTATTCACTCTTTGAAAACCTAGCAATATAAGCCTCTCTTACAAACTCTATAATAGCTACTCCAGGCACGACAAATACACCATGAATAATATGTTGGGCAACAAATTTATCATGGATAGAAAACTTTCTCTGAGTAAATCCATCGTTATTGATAGATGGTTGTTTTTCTTTGACCCAATAACGATCTCCTTGAAATGGATATGTTGGAAGACTTATTCTTTTACCAAAATCATTAGAGTAAAAATTTTCCCATCGAATATTTTCACCATTTAAATAATGAAAGGCTATCCCGTTAGCTAAATCATCCTTACTAGTTTCTAATTTCGATTCTACAGTTGATAACCAATTGCCTTGTTGCTGCTCTTGTGAAACTACAAGACTATCCGAATTGTATGTAATTTCTTCTGATATCAATTTTTCGAGTAAATCCTCTTTCCCTTTAAACACAACTAATGCCCTATGTTTAAAGTGATCTCTCCCAATATTTTGGGTAAAAATAATGTCATTAAGATTGACCTTGTCTTTATGGGTTCCAAACCAAGTTTTAAATTCAGTAATTTTCTGCAGTAAAGCTCGTTTATCCTTACCAGAAAAAGTAATTAATGAAGCCTCTTCTAATTGCTCAGAAGAAAAATTATTATACTCTTCCAATACCATATGACAATTAGTCCCACTCATTCCAAATGCATTTATAGCAGCCATTCTTATCCCATTTTCAGCAACCCATGGCTCCTTGTTCTTTACAAGATAAAAAGGACTGTTTTCAAATTTAATGTGACTGTTTTCAGTACTGAAATTTGCAATAGCCGGAATTACTTTATGTTTAAAGGCTAACACCAATTTTATTAGAGAACTAATACCCGCAGCTTGTAATGTATGTCCTATATTTCCTTTCACAGATGAAATAGCACAAAATTTATCTTGAGAGGTATAACTCCTGAAACTGTCCGTTAATGCAGTTATTTCAATAGGGTCTCCTAATTCGGTGCCTGTCCCATGAGTTTCAACATAGGATATTTTGGAAGGATCAATATCAAAACGGCGATAAATGGACTCTTGTAATTCTTGTTGAGCTACAGGATTCGGTGCAGTGATACCGTTACTTTTACCGTCTTGATTCAGTCCATTTCCTTTTATTACTGCATAAATATTGTCCTTATCTCTAATAGCATCACTCAGACGTTTCAACATTACTATTCCTACAGCTTCGCCAGGAACAATACCATTTGCATCATTATCAAATGGCTTGCAAAGACCTGTTTTTGATAGCATTCCAGTTTTACCTGCCAAGCTATGAAATCGTGGAGTTAGAAATAAAGAAATACCTCCGGCAAGAGCCATATCTATGGAACCATTTCTCAAACTATCGCATGCCATATTTACGGCAGCCAGAGATGAAGAGCAGGCAGTATCTATGGATATACTTGGCCCTTTTAGATCAAGAAAATAGGAAATTCTTGCTGCCAATATGGATGATATGTTTCCTGTTAAGCTTGTATGGGAGATCGAATTTGGAGAGGAATAGTCATAATCACTCAATCCTGCTCCTACATATACACCACAATTAGTCCCCTTCAATGAACCTGCTCTATAGCCTGCATCTTCAATTGCCTTGTATGATTCTTCAAGGAATAACCTTTGCTGCGGATCCATATAACGAGCTTCAAGTGGAGAAATCTCAAAGAATAAGGCATCAAATAAATCTATATCAGAGAGAAAGGCTCCTCGCTTCAACATTTCGTCTTGATCACATCCATATTCCTTTATATCTTCTTTATCCCAGTGTTCAACCTCAGTTGAAAATTCTATTTTTTCTTCAATGAGATTATCCCAATACTGCTGCAGATTTTTCGCACCTGGAAATCTACCAGACATACCGATAATTGCAATTGGCTCTATTTCCTTTTTATCATTAAACTCGCTCAATTCATTTTTTTGTTTAATTTCAAATGATGTTTGCGACATTGAAAAATTGGAGACTGGTGTATGCTCCTCGGAAGTACCCGTAAAAATTGGATTCCTTGTTATTATCACATGGTCGGCTATATATTGGCTCAAGGAATCTATATCTGGATATTGATAAACAAGAGTTACTTTAAGGTTGATATCGAATAGTTCATTTATTTGATCAATAAAAGAAACTCCAATTAGAGAATCCATCCCATAGTCAGCAAAACTCTGTGATGAATCAATATTTTGTTCGTCAACCATCAGAAGATTAGCAATTAATTTAATCAAATCATGTTGAATATCAAGATATTCAGATTTAGATTTCTCATTGCTCGAAACATTCGATAATTCATGAGTACTATGATGTTTTTCACCAACAATAATACTTTGGAACTCCTTATTTAAAGCATATCCTTTCGAATAACCAAACCCTTGTTGCGCCATAACTATTCTCCAACTTTCTTTCGAAAGAAGAGGAGAACCTGGCAATCTAAGATCATCCTTATAAGACCACCAACTATCTGCCAACCCAGATGTCATCATTAAAAAAGGGCTCACTTCAGTTTTTTCGTTAAGAATAAGAATGCCATTATCTTTTAATAAAAAATTAAGATTAGATAAAGATTTTGTAATCACAGAAGTTCCATGAATAGCGTTACTTGCGAAAACTATATCGCAACTTTTAGCTAGCTCTTTATATTCTGAAGGATCTTTTTGAATATCTAGAACACGGAAATCCATAAACGGATTTGCTTTTCTAAATTTTTCTTGTCCAAAATTAACAAATCGCGCTGAAGCGTCAGTATAGATGTACTCTACCTTCGTACCCGATTTTGCAAAAACTTTTAGTACTTCTATACTAGTTCTACCTGTTCCTGCACCAATTTCCAATATACGAATCGGAGAAATATTTTTGTTTGTCGATAATCTATCAACAATTTTAGAAACTGTATTTGCTAAAAATTCATTAAAAAAAACTGCTGCGATATTCTCACTATAAATTTTTCCTTCTATTTCTAAATCTTTCTCAGAGAAAAGCATTTCATCATATCTTATTTCTCCTCGTAAAATTTTATTATATGATAAAATACAATGATCTAAAAGCTCAACATTGGATCCAAAACTAACTGAATGAGTTAGTAAGTTATCCCTAAGAATGCCAAGCGAAGATGATAGCTCTTCCTGAGAAGGAAGTCGTAAAATCTTAAATTTTCCATCTTGAAATTGAAAATCGTTAATTCCATTAATTATCAATAAAAATGAATCAATTAAGCGATTATATTTTGGCAAAACACCAATTGTATCAAACAAAACTTGTTTCGAATACCAACGATTGGCATCAAATGATTCAAAATAAGGTTGAAAAAAGGAAAATAGAACATTTTCAGCATATTTATCTAGATCATTTACCCCATCTATTATCTTCTTTTTATCTACTGTATTCATTGTATTCAATTTATAAATGAGCTAATTTCATAATCCAATCCCTCCAATAATCCTTTACGATCTGTCTGGGTTAATAAAAAACCCTTCAAGGCGCTTTCGTCTACAGTTACAGGCATTGTTATTTTTTCAATATTAGCTGTTGTGGAGTAAATGTTTTTTTGTCTTTCTGGAATCAAATCGGTGTACCAAGCAGTTGTGCGTGCGAATGGATAGGTTGGAAGATGCATCACTGGCAAGGTTTCTCCCGCATTAAATTCCTTCCAATCAATATGAACTTGGCCTAAAACCCAAGCCTGTGCTAACTCGGAATAATTTAACTCATGGAACGTTGGAATAGTTTTTAGAGAAGCCATACTTTTCACAACTCCCTTATGAATTGCAATTGAATCTTTAACAATTGAATCCATCCCTGATTGTAAACCTAATAAAATGTCATCTATGCAATGCGCTATAATCACTAGACGATAACTAAAGTGAGTTCTTCTGCATTGCAAGTTATAAGCTAATTGTTTCAAATCAATAATCTGTCCCTCATTAATTAATTCACTTAAAAAATTGAGATAATCTTGACAATAAGCTTGGAGTGTCTTCTCAGATTTCGCAGAAAGTACAAACAAAATACCTTCTTTTGGTAATGGCTTAATCTCATCTGCTAATTCTTCATATTCTTCTACTATAAGATGAGCATTTGTTCCACCGAAACCAAATGAGCTAACCGCAGCACGTCGAGGAATATCTTCTTTTTTATTCCAGTTAACAACATTGGTATTTACAAGAAAATTACTTTTCTCTAATTGTAAAAGGCCATTTAAATTTTGTGCATGAGAGTTGGGAGGAATTATTTTGAATTTCATTGCAAGAAGAACCTTCATTAAACCTGCGATTCCTGCTGCAGACTCTAAATGTCCTATATTCCCTTTAACAGAGCCCAAGTAGCATTTTGTACTATTCTCAATAGTTCCTATCTCTTTTTGTTTATAGGCTTCTTTCAATCCATTTACCTCTACAGGATCACCTAATTTTGTCGCAGTAGCATGAGCTTCAATCAATTGAATAGTATTAACATCAATTCCTGCTCTACTCATTGTATTGCAAATAAGTTCGGACTGACGACTAGAATTGGGAGAAGTGTAAGTGTTTGCCTTACCGCCATGATTTACTCCAACTGCTTTTATTATTCCATAAATTTGATCTTTATCAGCTATAGCCTTATTATATGGCTTTATTAAAATTGTACCAATTCCTTCTCCTCGTATATAGCCGTCTGCATCTTCTGAAAAAGGCCTGCATTTTCCGGTAGGAGACAACATTCCTGCTTTACTAAATATATGAAATAGATTATCAGATAGATTCAAATTAACACCTCCTACAAGAGCCATCTCACAATCTTTATTTTTAATAGACAATACTGCTCTATGTATTGCCACCAAAGAGCTAGAGCATGCAGTGTCAATTATTTCGCTTGGTCCATTCAAATTAAGCAAATAAGAAACCCGATTGGCAATCGAACAATGAGCATTACCTGTTGAGATAGAAGGATCGGCTTCAATTTCTGCTTTAATCAACAAAGACAAATAATCCGAAGTAGATACACCTGCAAATACACCAATATTACACCCTTCTGTGCCCACTAAATTTATCCCTGCGTCTTCCAACGTTTTCCATGCAGACTGTAAAAACAATCTCTGTTGAGGATCCATTGTACAGGCTTCTCTCTTTGAAATTTTAAAGAAATCATAATCAAATTCATCTATACCATCGATAAATCCTCCATTCCAGGCTTGAGATAATGTTTGCAGTTGCTCTATTCGCTGCCTCGAAGCTTTGTTTATTACATCCCGACCTTCAACCAGTATCTTCCAAAATTCATTTAAATTATGGGCTCCAGGAAATATACCGTTCATTCCTATAATGGCCATATCATCATCATTACTAGTATGATTTTGCTTAATAGGTGCCTTCTGCTCTTTTACAACCGTGATGTTTTCCTCCCTAGTGTCGATAATCTTTGGCTGTAAAGTAACCAGATGAGCTAATAATTCACCATATACTCTAAATTGGAAAAAAAGCGTAGGATTTATAGAGATCCCTAAACGTTCTGAAATTTCATCTGTTATAACATACAATTGAGATGAATCAATTGCAAAATCAGCCAATTCGATATCCTCTTCCAGAAATATTTCGTCAATTTTTGTAATTTCCGATATGATATTGTTCACCTCTTTTTTTAATGAACCAACGTCAAGTTTCTCCAAGAAATCAGCCTTTGTACTTATTTTTTTATTGTCGTGATTACTTAAAAATTCCATTGGATGATTTATTGTCTTTTCATCAAACCAGAAGTTCTTTCTGTCAAATGAATAAAATGGCAAATCAACTTGCTTTCCTTTTATTTTGAATTTTTCAGTCCATGAGGTTCTTTTTAAATAATTGCTAGTGAGCCAGCTATTAGCATCATTAAGCAAATTCTCATCTATTTGCTTTTCTCCTACACACAATCTTATTACATTTTTATTGTCTGCAGATACCTCTTTTAGTAATCCGTCAATAAGATCTACTAAATCATGTAAACTTTCAGCAACCAACATAACCTTTTCTTCATATGTTTCTCTACAAGAAAACAGGGTATAGGAGATATCTTGAAGAGTTAAATCACTGTCTAAATTATGTAGCAGATAAATTTTAAGATTTTTTAATTGTAAAATTAAACTTGATTTTGTTTTCGCAGAAACAGGAATTAAGTAATTGCTATCTATTATAAGACTAGATGGTAATTTTTCGCTTTGTTCATTAGGAGCTAAAACCACATGAGCATACGAACCACCAAAACCAAAGGAACTCACTCCTGCATAATTCTGATCTGCAATACGATCAAACAGTGGGATATTTTCAACATTTACCTTCACAGCTATGGTAGCCTCATCTACTATTTCATTTAACTTTTTATAGGTTGGCATGCTTGGTAAAACTTTGTCTTTCATTGCCATGACAACTTTAATTATACCTACAAGTCCTGATGCTCCTTCAGAGTGCCCAATATTAGATTTAATTGATCCTAAATAACAATTGGAATTTAAAGTCTGTGTACACATTTTGATTGCCTCTAATTCTATTGCATCACCTAAATTCGTTCCCGTCCCATGCCCTTCTATGTATGCAAGGTTTGAAGGAGAAATTCTTGCTTTTTGCCAAGCTTGCTCCATAACCCATGCTTGTTGACGTGTACTGGGTGTAGTAACGTTATTTGTTTTTCCTGTGTGGGCTATAGCTGTACCACATATTTCAGCATATATCCTGTCTCCATCTGTAATCGCCTTTGCAAGTGGTTTTATTAATATACTTGTAACAGCTTCAGCTGGTACATAGCCATCAGAATTATTACCAAAACTATCCGTAATCCCTGTGGGCGATAAAAAACCTTTGGACGAAAAATAGACGTAATGCTCTGGACTAAAAAGCAAATTCACACCAGTTACAAAAGCCATATCACAATCACCAGATTGTATCGACTGGAGAGCAACATGCAGCCCAATTAAAGAAGAAGAACACGCAGTATCTATAGTTAAACTAGGTCCTTTTAGGTCAAAGAAATTGGATATTTGATTCGAAAGAATCGTTGCCGCATTTCCAGTACCAGTATATTCATTAGTTTGTATCTGCTGTCGATTCATTACATCGTAATAATCATGGAAACAAACTCCGGTAAATACTCCGGTATTTGACCCCTTTAAGTGCAATATTTTCCCAGAATCTTCGGCACATTCATGTACTACTTCAAGCAACTGCCTAAGTTGCGGATCCATCATTTTAGCTTCATTTTCTCCAATGGAAAAAAAATCATTATCAAAATGAGTTGCGTTATCTATATATCCTCCCCATTTACAAACTGTATGCTCTGCTATATGGGCCCCTTCATTATAATATTCTCTCCAATCCCAACGATCTGCAGGAATTTCTGATATAAGTGATTCATTATTTTTTATCCTTTCCCAAAATTCAGGAATAGTATTTCCACCAGGAAACCGACCTGACATACCAATAATGGCGAATCTTCCAGAATCATCATTTCTTATTTCTAATTTACTTAGTTCTTCATTATTCTTTACAATAGTTTGATTACCTTCTGAAGAATTTTCTTTTTTATAATCACTCTCGATGGAATGACTTCCATTATAATGAACAGATTTATAAAATTCTGATTGAAACTCTGTGATTAAATATTCAGCAAATGACTGAGGGTCCGGATATTCAAACAATATTGTTGGAAATAATTTTATATTAAGGTCTTTTTCTATAATTCCTACCAGATTGATCAATTGCATGGATTCAAGACCTTGATCAATGAAATTTTTGTCTAAAAATATTTTCTCCGAACCATTTGTCCTCTTCAGAAGCCCCTCAATATAAAATAACATTTGGTCCAGATCATCCAATTCAGTATTGATAAATTCTATTTTGCTCGTTGATTTTATGCTAGTTTTATTGATTGAATCAGATAAATCTGTTATTTTGCTTTTATGAATTCTTTTACAAACAACTTCTTTCATTACAGCAAACTGTTCATAACTATCATTATACAGTTCTACATTAAAAATTATTATTTCAGAATTCTTTTTCACCAGAGAACAGATGCAATAAGCAACAGTACTAATATCAATTGACAAATCAACCATCATTCTTTTTACGCTAAAAGGAACAAAAGGATCATCAAGTTCCGTAGTATCTGCTACAGCCGTTGCGGCAACCAATGCTCCATCGAAAAAAGCAGGATGAATGTGATACTGAACTCCACTTTGCAATACTTGATCTAGTTCTAAACGTCCATATACACGCCCTTTCTTTATTGCTATTTTAGTCAAAGTTTGCAACGACTTGCCGTGAATAATGTCAGCTTTTTTTATGGCTTCATAAAGATTATCAGCTGCTTGAAATTTAACATCATCGAAGTCACTTGTGGTAACCTTTTGATTTGAGTCTCTAACTGAAAAGAAACCTTCTGCACAATCCGTTGCATAATTATCCTTGTTTCTCTCAAAAGTAATCTGTAAAAAATCGGAGTTTTGGTCAACTGACAGTTTAACCTCATCTTTATAATGGAATTTAACCAGTTGCTTAAAAAGCACATCGTTTATCTCAAGACATTTATCCTTAACATTATGCAAAATAAGATAATCTATAAATGTACTAAGGAAAGTTACCCCCATCAAAACCTGATCGCCACGAACAGTATGATCCTTTAGATAGGGTTCATTATGTTTGAATAATTTATGATTCAATTTATCAAATTTGATTGCATCAAAAATGTGTACAGCAGCTTCTGTCGAATCCAATTCTTTTGCCGCAACTTGGTCAATAATTTTATTAATCTTTGATATAAGCATATATTCTTCTCTTTGCTTCTTCAGCTGTAATCACTTTTTCGTTAAGGTCTTCTAAAACTATTTTTACTTTCTGCTCGGTTGACATTACTTTAGGTATAAATCGCCGTCTAGAAAATATTGTCAAAGGCTTTGGAACTCTATTTTTAATCCATTCCATTGTTGGTATAAACTCTTCAACAATGAGATGCCCATTAGTGCCCCCAAAGCCAAATGAAGAAATAGCTGCCAGTCGTGCATTTCCATTACTTTCCCAATCTTTCAAACCTGTATTTGGATAAAAGGGAGAATCTTTAAAACGGAATCGATCGTGAGGGTTATCACAATTAATCGTAGGTATAAGTTTCTTATGGCTCAACATCTGCAAAACCTTTACAAAACCGGTTAATCCCGAAGCGGACAAGCTATGTCCCAAATTAGATTTAACAGATCCTACTGCGCAATATTGCGAAGAGCTAGTATACTCACGAAAAACATCTGTTGCTGCCTTTATTTCTATTGGATCTCCAAGCAAAGTTCCGGTTCCATGAGCTTCATAATAGCCAATATTTTCAGGGTTAACTCCAGACTTATTAATTACTGACCGAATAACATCTTTTTGAGCTTGTAAATTCGGCGTGGTCACTCCCATTGTATGTCCATCATTATTCACAGCCGAACCACGAATTATTCCTAAAATATTATCCCCGTCTTTAAGTGCTTGATTATAATTTTTAAGCAAAACTAAACTTGCAGCTTCACCTAACACAATTCCATCCGCATCTTGATCAAAGACTCTCATTTTTCCTTTTGGTGATATTACTCCCGCCTCTTTAAAACTACGTTGAATATTGGGATGCAAAGAAACAAACACACCTCCTGCGATAGCCATTTCACTATCTCCGGACCTTATACTATCACATGCTTGATGAATTGCAACCAAAGATCCTGAACACGCTGTATTGATAAGGATAGATGGCCCTTTCAAATCGAACTGATGAGAAATTCGGGCTGAAATCATATTTGAAATTTGCCCCACTACATAATGCTTGACTTCCTTCGAATCAAAATCATCAATATTTTCTTTGGAAAATCCTGTCTTTTCGCCTGCTATAAAAACACCTACATTTTTTCCGCGTATCTCAGAAGAATCATATCCACTATTGTCTAGTAGATGTTGAGTTTCTTCCAAAATTACTCTTTGATTAAAATCCATAACCATAGTCTCCTCATCATTTATATTGAAGAAACCTGAATCAAAATCAGCGACATTATTTACAAATCCACCTATATATTTCTGATTATGGATACCAACCTTTGAACTACTACTGTATTCGTTAATCAATGTTCTGTCTTCTGGTAATAATTCAGTGAGATCCTTTCCTTGTGATAAATTCTCCCAAAGTTGGTCAACATTATCAGACTTTGGAAATCGGCCCGCCATACCAATAACAGCGATTAAGTGACTCTCTTCCTTAGGATCATTAGAGTCTTTTAATATTTTTTGGTCTTTAATTTTTAAGGAGTCCGAACTGAGATTACTTAACTCAATTCTCTTCATTAATTGCCTATCCTTCATCAGTTCAACAGATAAACCACTAATCGATAATGAATTGGTAAATATAGATACATCAACACTGGTGTTGAATTCACTTTCGATTTCATTCATCAAACCCATCATTAACATAGAATTAATTCCATAGTTTTCAATAGATTCATGCTCGTCCAAACTATCAATACTGACTCCCATTAGGCCTGCAAAAATTTGCTTAAGCTTTTTTATAATATTTGGAATCTCGACATTACTCCGAACTTCACTTACATTATTAACCTTTTGTTCACAATACCCTTTTTGCACAAGAACTTCATCTATAAGATTTTTGTCTCCCTCAAAAAAAACAATTTCGTTTAAATCCGATAACATGGCTGCATTTAAAAAAGTAAATGCTTTCTCTTTTCCCAAAGGAATGAAATTGAACTCTTTCTTCATGTAATGCAACACGCTTTCACTTACTTGCATTCCTCCTTTCTCCCAGTATGGCCAACAAATTGAATTAACTTTTAATGTATTAGCTGGATTTTCTGATTGTAATTTCGCAAAAGCATTTTGATATGCATTTGCCAAAGAATAGTCAGTTTGCCCTATATTTCCAAGTACTGAAGAGATAGAAGAAAACAAAGTAAAAAAATCAGTTGTGATTGGTGATAATAGTTCCCATAAATTATTGGTGCCTTCAATTTTTGGCGACAATACTTTTTTGAAATCTTCCCAAGATTTATGTGAAATAAGTTTATCTTCACATACACCAGCTGTATTAAAAATACCATTAATCTGACCATACTCAGACTTTAAAGCAACAGCCAATAGTTCTACATTATCTCGAACTGTAATATCCA
This sequence comes from Flavobacterium sp. LC2016-13, assembly GCF_009707955.1. Taxonomy (GTDB): domain Bacteria; phylum Bacteroidota; class Bacteroidia; order Flavobacteriales; family Flavobacteriaceae; genus Flavobacterium. The sequence goes on from NZ_WMDQ01000011.1 coordinate 115,186, forward strand.
CAGAAAAATATTCTATTTTTTGCAGGTAAGTAGTTCTCAAGAGGTTTATCTTAGCTTTTTGCTCGTCCCCCAATATTGATCGACCAACAAGAACAATATTCACTTCTTCGTTTTTAAGAATATACTCTATCAACATTTGGGATATTTCTCCAAACCCTCCAGCAATCAAATAAGTTCCATTCTTTTTTAACCAATTTGCAGAAGATATAGATGGTAGCTGAACTGCTTGAAGTTTCTTATTATTGTATGCTTCTTGAAAAAAGGCACCTCCACTAATAAAGTTATCATCATTAAATAAATTTGCTAAAACGGAAGTAATTATTGATATGTTATCCTTAGATGTATTTAACCTTAAGGGCTGAATTCTCAAAGAAGAAGTTTCATGGCTCAGTGCTCTCGAAAAACCACTTAATGCTTCCATATAGACAAAATTATCCTCTTCCTCAGTATAAGGTATCACAATTGCTGATCTTGTTTTCCGGAGTTTGCTCAACTCTTTACAAAGACAGAATATAGGAAATATTATTTGGTCTACACCTGAGTTTTCTATAGGATCTACCTGATTAACAGAATCGTTAAGATATTGAGGACATAGAATAAAATTTAAATTATCATATATTTCAATATTACTTATAAGTTTGGCATAATGTTCTTGATTATTAAATTCAAGTTCAATTTTATCCGCACACAAAATCCGAAAACCTGTCCCTGCAGTAACAAATACGGGGGAATAATTAGTCCCAAGTTTAGAGCGATATTCAGCTTCTTGTTCTTGCGAATTTACAAAAACATATAATGGTCCAGAGAGGATAGTTTCAGTCTTATTTTTAGATTCCTTATAAACAGAAGTATAAACTTGAATTGTTTCTGCAAAATCTGACTGAACATTTAATAATTCAACATCTTTGAATTCTTTTTGTTTAGAGGGTTCATGATATAACATTGAATTCCCCTGAAAAATATAACCAGGCAAAGGAATCTTTTTCCATTGACCCTTTTGCAATATTTTTGTCCAATCAACTAAACCTCCATTTACCCATTTGACCAATAACCAAGAATAATCTGCAGTCTTGAATTTAGAATTTATCTGTTCCAATATCTCATTTTCATCTTTGCTCTCCAAACTATTACAAACTTCGCCACTAAAAAACAGATCCGCACTAGTATTGCTAATGTAGCTTTCAATTCCTAATTTTAATTCTGCTATAGTACTAGCAACAATCCCTAAGCGATACTTCTGATGATCTCTTCCAAACATTAAGGTTCCTGCCCAATTAATTAAATCAAGATCTGCCTTTTCCTTATTAAGTGATATAAGTAGTGCTTTACATTGCTGAAAAAGAGAATCAATTGATTGAGCTGAAATTAAAAATGGGTATGGCTTATTTGATTCTTCAGATTGAAGTTTTGATTGCAACGTTTGATCAAACTCTTCCAAAACAAAACAACAATTAGTATTGCTTAAACCAAAATTATTAATTGCAATTCTTCTAGGTAATTCTTGTTTTCCTGTTTTTCGAAATGCGGTAGCCTCTTTAACAACTTTCATATAGTTTGAGGCCTTTTCTATTTTTGAATTCAGTATTTTCAATCCAGCAACAGGAGGCAAAATTTCATGTTTAAAACTTAGCATTGATTTAATAATTGAAATTGTTCCTGAGAACGCTTCAACATGACCCGTATTTGGTTTATAAGTCCCTACAAAGCAGGAGTTTTCTTTTACTAAAGCTGCCTTTTTAGTATCGAAAGTACGTTTTAGTGCCATAAATTCCATTGTATCGGTATCAGGATTTCCAATTGCTTGTGCTTCCACATACCCTACAGTTTCCGGTTCTACACCACTCCGTTCAAGAGTTTCTTTCATTAATTGAGACTGCGCAAAAATATTTGGAGCTATAATACTCTTGCCTTTTCCACTATGATTAACTCCAGATCCTTTGATAATGCCATAAATATGATCGTTATCCTCAATTGCATTTGATAATTTTTTTAGTAGAATAAGACCAACGCCTTCAGCTCTAACATATCCATCTGCTGACTGGTCAAATGACGCACATTTTCCCTTTTTAGATAGCAGTCCTAATCGTGCACTTTCAATATGACGAGTTGGTGTTCCTATATAATTTGCTCCACCGCAAATAGCACTACTACATTCCTCATTTAGTAAAGCCTGAATGGCATAATGAATGGCAACACCAGAACTAGAACAAGCTGTATCTAAGGCCAAACTTGGTCCCTTAAAACCAAATTCATATGACAGTCTCCCTGGTAAAAAACACATAGCACTTCCTAGTGATGTAAATACATTATTTTTTATCTTATTATTTTCTTTAACTTCCTTAAAATCTAAATTTGTTATTCCAAGAAACACCCCCGTAGAGCTCCCTTTGATTTGATCGGGTGCATAGCCTGCATCTTCGAAACATGAGTATGTCGCTTCCAGTAATGACTTTTGCATGGGATCCATTTGACTGGCCTCATTTACTGATATATCAAATAAGTTAGTATCAAATCGATGAATATCATCAACAAAGCCCCCCCATTTCAAAGAATCCAAAGAAACACCTTTTAGTTCCTCTTTGTTATATATGGTATCAAATTCACGATCTGAAGGAATGCCTCCTGTGTGTTGCTTTTTATCAATTAAATTTTGCCAGAATTCTTGATAACTAGACGCTCCTGGAAGTCTGCACGACATTCCAATAACAGCAATATCTCTTTGGTCGTTTTTTTTGGTCATTCTAAAGGGATTTATAAAAATTGTTTAGGACTCAACATAGTATCAAATCTTTCTTCCAGATACAAATGAGTTTCGTTAATTAAAATATTTGCTACTTCATCGACTTTTCTATTTCGCCAATCTTCTAATTTAGAACCTTTTACCCATTGATTAAATGCTCCCATTGCAGGACCACAATGTACTTGAAAATCAACTTTTTGACTTGAATCTCCACTCAAGGCTAAGCGACCAGTGTGAACAAAATACCATCGAAAAATAAGTCCCATTTTATGTTTGGGAACACGGTTAGCTTTTTCAATTTCTGAAGGATTTGACTTAGCAAAGTAAGTTGTAGTTTCTTTCCAAATTTCTTCGATCGATCTCTTAAAATACTTTTTCTCTATCATCGAAAGCACATCAGGATCTATTTCTTCAAGCGAGCTATGATTCTTATAAAGTTCGTACAATTTGTTAGCTCTAACATGGAAAAAAACACCTCTTTTTAGTACTTGAACCTTTGCACCAATTTCAAACATATCACCAGCTGGAGCATATGCTGTGTCATATACGTCGATATTGGCCAACATTTCTTTAACCATATCACTTGTTCCTGCTTCAACAGTTGCCTGGTTAATAGATCCTGTTAGTACAAAATCCGCCCCTAACATATAAGCAGCTGCCATTGCTTGAGGTGTACCTATTCCTCCAGCCGAACCTATCCGTACTTCACTAATTAGCGGGTTTTGGGACAATCGTTGTCTTAAGGCGCCTATAGAAGTAATTACTGTAAATGGGTTCGCTTGATCTGTATGTCCCCCAGAATCAGCTTCAACGCATATATCTGTAACCATAATCAACCTATCACTCAATAATTTTTCATTGAGTGATAAAAGTCCTTCACTAAATAATTCGTCTACTATTTTTTGAGGAGGCGCCGATAAAAAAGCTTCTGCTACTTCCGGTCTAGAAATTTTTGCAATAATCCGATTTGGAACTACAATTTTTTGTCTTGCATCAAGATGAATCCCTTTTAATCTAAATAAAACAAGGCTTTTCGTGACTTTAAAGAATGCTGATGCTTCTATTATTGTAATTCCCTTTCTTAAATACAATTGAATGGTTTCAATCTCAAATTGAGGTTTCATCAAATTGCACATCAAATTCATTCCATATGGCCGATCATGAATTCCAATAGTGTCCTGTATAGTTTTAATGTTATTCTCAATTTCAGAAATGGTCATACCTCCAGTACCTAAGAAGCTTAAGTGTCCTGCTTTGGCCATCTTAATCACCAGTTCCTTTGAAGAAATTCCTTTATACATGGATCCAGCAACATAAGTTGATACTGTATTATATTCTTTCTGAAAAGCTGGGTTTCCTAAAGTAAATCTCTTCACTTCTGGTTTTTTAATATTAACTATTTTTTGCGCCTGATTCTCAGTCAAAGGTTTGTAATCCTGCTTAATATTAACAATCATTTTGGTAAGTGCTCCAGATGGGCCAATCTCCCTAAAATCTGAAACACCCTTTTCCAACAAGTATTCTATGCTATGTCTCCATTTAACTGGGCTCACAATTTGACTTACAATGAGCTCTTTTAACGAATCTGATTCATAAGGTCTCGCGGTTACATTTGAAATGACCTGTACTTCAGGATTAGATACGTGAATATTTTCTAATTCAGAACTAAATTCTATTTTGGCATGTTCCATAAATGGCGTATGAAAAGCACCGCTAACATTAAGAGGTACAAATAGTTTTACACCAATTTTCTTGATTTCTTCCTCTAAACTTCTAATACTCTCACCTATTCCGGAGATCACAGTTTGAAATTTCGAATTATAGTTGGCGATAAACACTTCATTCTCCATAGAAGCGCGCACAATTGCTGAGTGAATTTGGTGAGATTCAATCCCTATTACCGCAGCCATTCCTCCATTTTCCGCTTTTCCCATCAACTTCCCTCTTAGTTTAACTAAATGCAAAGCAGTTTCAAAATCGAGAACCTTTCCCAAAACCAAAGCATTGTATTCCCCTAAACTATGACCTAATGCGAAATCGGCTATCAAGCCTTCTTCAGATTCTTTGAGATACTGTAAATGATTAACAACAAAAATAGCTGGCTGAGTATATTCAGTATTTTTAAGTTTTTTATCAGGGTTGCGCAAACATAAATCAACCAGATCAAAACCAATAATATTGGAGGCTTGTTGTACTATTTCAGGATACATATTAAACAACTCCTTACCCATTCCTACTCTCTGGGATCCTTGTCCTTCAAAAACAACTGCTTTCATAAAAAATCTATTCTATTATCAATATATTAATTTCAGAAATAAATTAAATGGATTAACTAATTTCCAAGCTAACTTCTTTCTTATTTTTTATTTTTTTTCAGCATTATCTGAAATATTTAAAACTAGATTTTTTATAACTTTCTTACATTAAATATGTCCTAAAAGTTAAGGATGGTAATTATATTTTTTTAGCAGATATTTTTCTCTACTCAACTTAACCATTTAACAACTAATTATATATCAAACAAATACAATGACTTATACATTAGCATTATTTATCACACAAAAAAAGGGGCTTATTTTATAGTAATATCCTTATTTATAAAAATCTCAAAGATAACTTTTCTTAGTACTTTTCATCAAAATACCAAAAAAAAATCAACAAGAAAAGATCAAACTTCTGACATTGTTAATTTAATGTAGATCTTAGAAAAAAGCAGCGAAACGTTAGTACTAAACAACATTGCAAAACTCAATTGAAATAACCATAATTTATCAAAATAGAATGACTATTTAATTTATCTTCTATTCATAAAACCTCACAACAGCGAAAACGTAATTAACAATCATTTACAACAGATTGAATTCCTAATCATAATACTCAGTTTAAATTACAAAATGGTAATCATTACAGTCTAAATACTATCGGTTAAAATATACCGTGAAATCTGGTTTAAATGAAAACTTTTTCAAAATAAAAAAGACGTAACATAGATAAAGGTTTTTCATAGTATTAGATATAAGTGAATTCGTGCCAAATCTACCTAATTGTAATTTTAAAACTTTACGGGATTCCTCATTTTGATCATTTTTTTATAAAAACTTATTAAAGATTAGAATCTTTTGCAACAATAATTATTACTCTCTAATGTATTTGCAAACAAAATTAGAGTAACAATTACATTTCTATTAAGTTTCCTTTCAAGTTCAAAAATAAATTTTAATGTTTTGTTGTAAAAAGAGTATTTTTTGTTATTCAAATCATTAAATTACCCGAATTAATAGGGGAAATATATCTGAAACAAATGAATTCTACAAAAAGGGAAAAAGAATTTAAAGACGAAAACAAACTTGAGAAAAAAAATGACAGTGTAGAGAATTAAATAAATGCATTCAATATTTATCTTCTAATATAATTTAAACTTAAACCCATTCAATTTTAGAATTAAATCTACCTATATTTCTGAAAGCAAATCGATTTAGACCTACGAACAAAAATGATTATAATATGGATCTTATTGAAGCTATGAATATCGTTAAAACTTTTAAAAATAAAAGTGTCAAAGAAACCTTAAAAGATTTAGAGAGATTAGAGAAAACCATTTCGTTTTCTAATTTCGAAAATATTTTTTTTGCAGCTAAAATAATAAAAGATGCTTCATCACAAATTGATGAAATCGTCCATGCATCGGGTATCATGATAGCAAAAGAAGTTTGGCTAAATGAAAATGAGGAAGTACAATATTTATCACTATATTCCTATGGTAAGTTTTTTTATGTCGTCTGTTTTTAATGCGTTAGTTACTAAATAAAATTTATAGTCTGAAACTTTTAGACTCTTTGTTTTTTTTATCCATTTTATCAATTCTTGAGCCTTTTCATAACTCGTAAAGGCTAAAGTAGCTGGCTTTTCCATATCAATGTTTTGTATACCTAATTGTTTATCTTCTATAACAATATACCAAAGTTTAGGAGCCCAGCTATCACTATCTGACAAAATTATAGGCGAAGTTGCAGTTACAGAACCAGTTACATGTTGAATCACGTCGTCATATTCCGGTACTGTATTTTGTCCTTCAATCACTTTTCTAAGTAGAAAATCATAGGATAATAGTAATGGTATATTTGTTATGGATACTTTTTTGCTATCATAACCAAAATCAGGACTCATGAGTTCCATCTCATTTACCCTAATTTTATTTTGATCGGTAATCGCTATTGTCCCATTATATAAACCATCAAAATCAAAATAACTCAGAGATTTTTCATTTTTTGCTTTTAGAGTTACTTCCACAATTATATTTCCGCTAATATTCTCATTTGGCAGTGAGGATCTATTAACTTCAAATTCATTTTTATTAATTAAAGCTGCACTTAATCCCGCCATTTTCTCTGAAAAACTTTTCTCCTCACTAAACGTTTTTGTATTTGATACTTCTGCTGCAAGTTTGCCTTGAATAGTACCACTCATCCCTATTTCAGGTGAAAAAGAAGTTGTTGTAGAAGTACCTCCTATAATTTTCCCTAGATCGATAGTCACAGTCTCGGTGGCAATTTTATCCCAACTCACAAATTCAATTTTATCTTTCAGGGCATCTGGTATACTAATTTTAAAATTTATTCTTTCAAGTCGATCTGCTTTTTGAGTTCCTATCACATTAATATTAATTACGATTCTCTTTTTAAATGACAAATTCCCTGAGACTTTTGTTTTTTGTGAGGATTCTTTAACTGAAAGTGCCATTGAGCCAAACAGTTCTTTGGCGTTAGTAGATTTCTTGCCTAAGTCTTCTATAATAGCACTTTGACCTGCCTCGGAAAAATCAAATATCGTTTTATCTGACTTTGTATCTGGATCAAGGACAAAGGCATTAATCTTAACTATTTTATTCGCTGAATCTAAATCATTGTATGATACACCAGCTTTACCTAATTCTTTATAATAAGTCATTACTTTTGGTGTACTACCACAAGAACTAAGCAGCAGTGTGATAAGAAAGAGAATGAATATTTTTTTCATATTATAGTAAATTAAATTTATTAGATAATTGAAAATTGGGAAGCTTGACAATACAAAAAATTGATTTATTTCTTGTTGAACAATTCTCCTTCTTAAGTCCACTTTGTACAACTTCACCATCATATTGCGATTTTGGTAACTTAAGTACTTCCGATGAGAAACAATTTAATGATACTAATCCCTGTACAGTATCAGCAATATTGTAACAGTTCCAGGTAGTTCTTGAGATTTCGGATTCTAAGACCAGTGCATATTTCATAACATAAGTATTTAATTATCAACAACTAAACAAATATAAATTAATAATTATCATCAAAAACAGGTAATTCTACCTGTTTTTCATAAAAATCAATAATAAGAAATAAGTTATTCTATTGCAATCCCGCTCAATCCAAATTATAGTTAACATAATCAACAAACTTGTCAAGATAGATATTATATATTAAAATAAAATGAGTATCTAAAATTATACGTTTAAACAGATATTCATTATCTTTACATTGTAGTGATTTAATACGCCGAAAGTTAAGTGACCCTATAGGTGACCCTCTTATAATTAATATATTGTAGCCCTTGTATTCACTGGGATTGACATAACACAAACGGAGCCTCTTTCTCCGCTCGGAGCTTAAAAGAGACTTTAAAAAGTTTACAATAAAGATATAAATTTATGGAAGCACTGCAGATTTTAATATCTGCATGGTTTTATATTTTATACGCATTCTTATTTATAGTATATTTGTAATACAAAAAAAAGAATAATACTACTGTCTGTTAATTCGTTAGTATTTTAATTTTTGTGAATGATTTAATATTGAAATAGCAAAATTGAATTTGGGTGCAGAATCGGTGCATTAGGTTCAAGACATTTATAAAAACGTAACAAAGACGGGATCTCAACACATAAAGTTCGAATCCTGCTCTCCCCACCAAAAAAGTCCTAATGAAAATTAGGACTTTTTTTATGCTTTAAAAAATTCGTAAAAAAATATAGTAAAATCTGCAAATCCTAGGATTCACAGGTTTTTTTCTTTTATACTGCTTTTCAAATTTTTTAAAACCGCTCAAAATCTCTATGGCAAAATCGTGGCAAAAAATTCATGGAAGGGATACCTTTTTTACCACAAAAAATTAAGGCGGTTTTTAAAGATATTTCACCCATCTAAGTTTTGTAGCACAATCGTGGCACATGGTGTTTTTGATAACAATAAATCAAGCAAAATTAAGTACCGCCGAGTTTAGGCTCGAAACTCTATTAAACGTTGTTTTTTTAGTTTTTTTATCAGGAGAGTTCGATTCCGGTTCCCACTCTAGAATAAATAAAAGCCTGAGAAATTTAGATTTCTCAGGCTTTTTTTTGTGATACTGACGGTAAAGAATTCGTTTTTTTACTGAAGGATTTAGAACTTTTAAATAATTATTCAACCAATTCAAAATCTCCTTGCTCAACATATTTAATAACTGCTTTATAGTTGCTTCCTATTATTTGTGCAGAGTTATCACCATTGGTCAAAGTAATTGGATTAATTTGAGATGTATTGACCGTAAAAGTCATTGTGTACACAACTCCATTTACAGAATAATCTACTCTAAAAGGTCTATTTACATCAACATAATTAGTTTCTATCTTTATTCCGTATTTCACATTAGGACTAATACATTCGTTTTCTGCTATTTTCGAGCCATCAGCATGTACAAAAGAAATGCTTTGTGGAGAAATAACTATCTCGTCTTCATAATGTGAGCAACCAAAAAATACAATCATAACTGCTATTAAAATCGAGTACTGTTTAATTTTCATTGTTATTGCTTTTGATTTATTACTATTTCTTTATTGATTCCGCCTATACTCACATTATATTTTCCAGCTTCGAGATTATTAAAAACAGTTTCTCCATTCTGAATGGTTTGAGCTGTAATTTTAACGCCGCCTCTTGTCAAAGTAGCCAGCGTATCATTTTCATCGTATAAAACTTTAACAACACCGCCTGCATAACATACAGCATCTTTTTTATAAAATATGGCGCTTCCTAATCTAACCGTCACAGTCCATTGTTTCAGGACTGACTGATCTTCTGAAAGCACTTGAAATTGAACAGGATTATTAAAATCTATGGTATTTGATCCTGAAATTTTATTCGTAGTTCCTATAAATAATCCGGCTCCGGCACTTAATTCGAATACCGCATTTAATGCAGAAACATTTGCTCCTTTAGCCACATAAAGTGTTATTTGTGAACCGTCAACAATCTTGGTAGCAGTTTTTAAATCCTTAAAACTAAAATCTACAATTTCGGCATCATTTCGCAATGCCGGGCTTGCAAAACTATAAGACTGAAATAAATCTCCAAAGTGTTTATTGTTTTCAAATACTTTTGTCTTTGCTACTTCTTTAACCGTATTATTTGCAGAATCGTAGATTTTGAAATTAATTATTTCGCCATCGGTATTCGAAAAAACCGTTAAATAAACAACATACTTTTTCTCCGTTGCTACATAAAGAACACTGGCACTTCCGCGACATTCTCCATTTACAAAAGCAGCCACTTTATCATTGGCACTTGTTAGGGTTTTTCCATCAGCATTCAGGAAACCTTCAAATGACATTGTATATTGAAATTTATTTTCATTTACTGACCAGTCTGGTGATTGCCCAAATACAGTACTGCTTATTATAAAAAGCAGCAATGTTATATGTTTATAATTTCTCATTTTTAATTGATTATAAACTCCTAAAACAAACTTATAAAGATGTTTTAGAAGCTCAATTATTTGTTCTTAATTTTTTATAGCTTTCGTTTTTACCAGCTTTCCATCTACTCCAACTTCTACTATGTAAACTCCTTCGGCTATATTTGGCAAAATTGAAATCACATTGTTTCCGCTTTCAATAACCATCTTTTGGCTAAATACCAATTGACCGTGTATTGAATAAAGCTGAACTTTTACTTCTTGCTTTTTAGCTGCATTAAGTTCTATGTTCAAAGTCGTTTTAAATGGGTTTGGATAAATGCTATTTTCTCTTTTTGAAACTTCTTCCAAAATAATCGGATTAGCAATTGTTCCCAATACTTCATTTCCTTTAAAGACGAATGATTTAGAGGTTGCTTTTTTCGTAAATCCATCTCCCAAAGTAAAGGACAGTTCTTCTGCATCTTCTCCAAAAACGGTTATGAAACTTAGTTCTTTTCCTTCAACTATCTGATTTCTTGTAACGCCTTTTAAAACACCTGTTGCATCATAAACAAACAATTCATCAAATCCTTTTGGAAGTAAAACAACCGCATTCATGTTTTGCGAATATTGTTTAAACTCTGATGCAATTGCTTCCTGTTCTGTATTTGAAGCCGTTTTTCCTGTTTTGCTTTTCTCTAAATTATCAGGATATTTAAAAGTTTGTTCTTTGGTTGATTTAATCATGTATCCTTTTCCAGCTTCTAAATATTTTAAAGTTCCGTTCCATCCAATAATAGGATCGTATATCGCAAACAAGTTTTGAGATTTAATAACATCTCCATCATTGGCATCAAAATAAGCCAAAGCTTCGTTTGTACTTTGATTAGACGCTAAAGGATAAGCAAGCCAGTTCCAGTTTTCCTTAATTGGGAAACTCCATGTAGAAACATCTACGCTTTTTCCTTTAATTTTTAGTGTCTGCTCTTCTGTTATGTTTACTTTATACATTTTAGAAGGAGAAAGTCCTCCATTTGCACTTATTGTACCAGACCATCCACTGTTTAACGGATTTGATTTATCTTTAAAATAAGTATCTAACTGTGCAGGAGAATGACTCAAAATACGGTTAGAAGTTTCTAAAGTTAAATTCTTCGTCAATGCATTTAAATCTGAAAAACTTGGATCATACGTATTTAAAGAAATCCATGTCCAGCCTTTATTCAGCTTAATTTCCTGCTCCACTAAACCTGAGTTTACAAAAATATAAGGTTTACTCATCGTTCCAAGTACTTCGTTATCCATAAAAGTAACAGATGGAATAGTCTCTATACTTGCTTCTAAAATTTTTCCCTGAGAAGCATCCCAGATTTTAAATTTCAGGTTTTCTCCCGAATTTGTATTGCTGTAAACCGTCAAAAAGGCAAAATATTCCTTGTAAGCTTCATTATATACCAGCTTTACAGATCCTCTTGGTTCTTCATTATAAAAAGCCGCAATTTTATCGTAAGAATCTGCAGACAGCGTGCCATCTACTTTTATTTTTCCTATGATATTCATGCTGTAATCAAAACGGGTCGGATCAACATTCCAGTTCGGTTCCGGGGCCAATACTCTTAATTTGATCTGTAATTTTTGATCATAACCAAAATCTGTTTGTAAATACAGATTCTCCAGATATTCACCAACGGCAACATCCTGATCAACTACAGCTTTAATGGTCGTTTTAGTATTAGGATCAATAGAACCTGTTGTTTTGCTTAAACTTAACCAGCTTGGTACATTGTTAATGGTAAAAGGCTGTTGTTTTCCTCCTTTATTAACTAATGTAATTTCAAAAGTTTTTGTTTCTCCGCTATTCTTTGTCAGGTCTACAATCTCATTATATCCTTCTGCAAACCAGCTTACATCATTACGATTCACATAGGCTGTCCAGGTAACTGGAGATTCCTGCATGTTATTGGCACTGTCAAACATTCTGTGGACTGTTATATCCAAGATTTGTCCTTCTAATGATGCCCAATCTGTAATAACCGGTGCAATAATCATTTCGCCATCTTTAATAACATTGGTAGTTACAAATTTAGTCAGTTGTCGCTCTGGCTGAATTGCCGGAGTATCATTTGAATAATTTAAGGTTCCGCTGCTTAAATTAGCGTTGTTTACTACTACAGTTTGATTAGCATCTGCATGATAATATCTTGGTCCGTTTGTTGTAACCGGATCCGGAACATTTAGTCTTGTATATAACAACAGACCGATACTTTCTACATCAACCTCATTGTAACTATCTCTGTTTATTTGTTCTACGTTACGAAGTGTATTCCATAAACGGAATTCATCCAGTTTACCTTTAAAGGTACGATCAACAGTTTCTATACCTGATAAATCGCGTGTACCTCTGGCTCCAAGCCAAATTTTATTTCCTGATAAACCTCCAATAGCTGCCATTTCATTTGAAGAAACTAATTTAGTATCTACATAAGTTCTCAATGATCCGGCTCTGTTGAATAATAAAGTTACATGATGCCATGCATTATCAGTAAGTCCTTTTGATGTTAAAACATAAGAACGTCCTTCGCTTTTCAGCTGAAGATTACCTGAAATATTCATATCAACTGACCATTTGTTAGATAAACCGTTGCTCTGAATTACATCTGTTCCATCACCTTTTCCATTTGAAAATAACGTAGCTTCCTGCGCAGTATCGGTTTTAATCCAAAACTCCATAGTCGCGTCCATTTCTTTAGTTAACTGAACAAAATTAACATTGTCCATAACCAAATATTGTCCGTTATTAAATTCATATGAATTACCTTTTGGCTTGATATCCCATGAAGCATTTACTGTTGCATGTTTAAATCGTACCAAATCTTTGGCTAAAGCATCTCTTCCTTCATTCATCGGCCAATAGCCAACTAAATTAGCTTCATTACCAATTAATTTAGCGTACATTTTTGAGTAAGAATCTTCTCTGCTCAGGGCTTTATTCCATAAACGAAGATCATGTAAGTTTCCAACAAATGTGTTTCCTCCTACTACCAAAGTATTATTATTGGTAAATTGTGCATTGGCTTTTCCTGTTTTAGAACCAATTTCGGTATCATCTTCAAAAATTCTGTAATCACCGTTAGTGCTGTTATACGTAAAGGCATAATGATGATACAGGTTATCGTTTTTCAATCCTCCCTGAACGGTAACATCTGCTAATGTAAACGAAATATTTCCGTTACTTAATCCGATATTTAAACCTTCTTGTTGTGAAATAATTGAAGCTCCTGCCGCAGTTGCATTATTCATCCAGAATTCAAGACTTAAATTTCCTGAAGCAATTTTAGGACTATTGATTACTGCCGTATTGTTGGCTCCTTCAAAATGCAGACTTACGTTATGATCAATTTTTAATTGATTTGTTTGTCCTTTTATTTCGATTGTACTTACTGCCGGATTATAAAAAATATTTTCGTTAAAGTTTATTTTTAAATCTTCTCCGGCGCTTAAAATACCGTTTGTTGGCAATGGTGTACCAAATAACTGAGGCGCACTTAAATCTACAAGTCCTGTAATAACGTCAGATATAAATTCTGTATCATTAGTACAAGTACTTCTGGCTCTAATTTGATAATTTCCATTAGAAAGCTTTAAAGCTGCAATATCAAAATTGTACGTTAAACTCACCGCTGCACCAATAGATGTAATTTCGGTTTCGTTATTTTTTACTGCTTCAGCATAAAACTCAGGAGTTCCGTAATAAGTATGCAGACGAACCCAATTTGGGCTTGTCGCTAATCTATATTCCAGATCAATTTTTTTGAAGCTCTTAAACTTAGTGTTGTAACCCGTTAGATTTATTGCTAATGGTTTTGTTGATCCATCTGTATTATAAGCCTTTTCTCTATTGTATACCCAATTTGTTAGCGGTGCACTTACTGTTACGCTTGAACATGACGGAACGAAGCTTGCTGAAATAAGTACTTCTGAGCTTACATCTGCGCCGTCACATAATGACTGTAGTCTGATTTTTATATCCTTATAGTCATAAATATCTGTAATAGATTTGCCTAAAGTCAGTTTATAAATAACTTGTTTTCCATAAGGCACATTAACAATAGTACCATTTGGTTCAATATTAATTAAGGCATTATTTGGATTAGTGGTATTGTCTACAACTAATAAAAAGTCAGCATCAGAACCTGAAGCACTGTTGTTTTCTAATTTTAATTCAAATTCAGCTTTTTTAGTTTCTACTACATTACTAACATTGTTGTTTGTTACTGTAAGTACAGGAACTTCTACTTTTTGAGTAGCAAAACTTAATCTCTCACGCTTGTCATCAGCCAGTTCATTAATGGCAGTGGCTGTATCGCTATAAGTTGCTTTATTATAGAAATGAGTTAATTCTGCATCTTCATAAGGACATGAAGTTCTTCCGCCCTGCGTAATAAAAACAGGACCATTACCATCAAAAGAATTTACTACATCTACACTTAAAAAGTTTGCCTTATCATTATCTTTAAAGGTATAGCTTATTTTGGTAGTCGTTGTTTTTTCTGTAGATAATGATGAAGTAAAATCTTGTTGAAAAAATGCTTTTGTATTAAATTCCAGACCAACTTTATTTACTGAAGTACCAAGTATCGCTGCTACCGACTGATCAATAACTACATTATATGAAGTAGACGCTGCCGATACTACGGTTGTTTCTATACCACGGGAATATGATCCCAAGCCTGAATCAAAAGAAATATTTTTCTCGAATTCAGAGTCAAGCATACCTTTAATCAGGTTAGACTGATTAAGCTGATTCGACAATTTTTCTTTGGATGCGGCAAAGCTAATGTCGTCATAAGCTTCTTTAACTCCTTTAGTAAAGTTTGTTATAACGTTTGCCAAACCTGTTTTATAGGCCGCACGATCATTTTTAGCGGTATATTTAATTTTTTCATTATCCAGAATCACTTTTCGCCACAGTCTTATCTTCTCTTCATATTCTGCTCTCTTCTGTACGTTTGCTGCAGAATTAGGATCTGGTCCGTTTAAATTGTTTGTAATAAACAATTCATATTCCGGAATTAAACTGGTTAAAATATGTTTTTGCGAATACATGAAAAACGTTTCGGTAGGCTTATCAACAAAACTAAGTGCTTTTTGTTTACTCACATATATCGGAGCGTTTGCAGTACCTAAGTTTACATATTCTGCAGGACTTAATGGCGTTGCAACACCATTTACATATTTATTAGGTATTGTATTGGATGTTTCGATGTTATCATACGAACCATAAAATATATTTTTTGAGTTTCCTATGTATAAATCTCCATCTGAACCTACATAATCTGAGGCATCACTGGTTGAAATTGCTTTACTAAAAGTATAAGTGCTTGTTACACTTTTACCATCCTGAGAAGTTTTGGAAATACCAACACCTGTAACTGCTGAATTTTCCTGCTCTATTGATACTTTTGGCGTAGGAACTAAACCTCCCTGAAGCTCAAAGTACATTCCACCTGCAATAGTAAGTTCTTCCGATACTCCTTCCTGATGAGCAAAAGAGGCTTCGGATGTAAACGAAACACTTTCGCCTGCTTCAAGTGTGGCAGAACTATTCGAACCTGGCGGATCTCTTAAAATAATCGCAGGAATATCTGGTGCTGCTGTTACAAAAGTCTGGCTTCCATCTGCTTTTCCTCCTAAAATAATTCCGGTATCTTTAAAATTCTCAACCGGATAATCCACTTCGTTTAATCGATAATTCAAGGTACTTTTGATCTCAAATGGCGGTGTAATTGATGGAATTCCTCCCTTAAATTCATACGTTAAGGTACTTTCATTTGCCGTAACTGTCTCTGAACCCGATAAAGCCAGATTATTTGTTGTTACTAATTCACCATCTGTTACCGGCACTTTTACTTCTACAGCTGTTCCTGAATCTTTATTGGAATAACGTTCAAAACGACTCATGACAATTTTATACGGTATAAACTGCGTATAAATTGGTTTTGCAAAATTTTCTGTTGATACTGATTGTCCTCGAACATTAATAGTCTTATCAGAAGTTTGTTCTGTTACCTGCAATACCGGAGTTGACCTGTACGTGAAACTTTTCTCGTAATGGTACGGTGTTCCTGTTAACGATTTATCTACGTTATTTTCTTTGTATTTAAATTCCGGCGTTTTTACAACTGGAATCTCTGAAAAATCAAATGTTTCAGTGGTTCCGGCTTTTAATAACGAAATGGTTGGGTTGCTTTTAATAACCAAATCATTTGCTTCCAGATTATATTTTAAAGGTATAAGTGCCACTCTGTATTCTCCCGAAGCTATATTAGTCGTAAAAGGAAACTTCGTGTAATTGGTAACATTGGCGCCAAGTGGTGCATATCCTAATGTGAAATCTGCTTTACCAACATTATTTTTAGCACTTACTTCAAGATTTTTTGTAATTCCGGCATCAACAATAGTTTTTGTTACCAGACCTGCGCCTCCAAAACCAATGCTTTTGGCAGCTTCTACAGATCCTCCCACGACTTTACCTACAACAGTAACTCTGGTATTATCTACAAAATAAACAGGATCATTAGAGTCTTCAAAAAACTCTTTAAATTCGCTTGTAGATGCTGGAAAACGTCCATTATAAGCAAATTGGTGACCGTCTTTTTTTATGGTGATGTAATGTTTTCCAATAGGAATACTTATATCAAAATACCCTTTATCATCTGTAACCACCGGAATATTATTGGCATCAAGTACGATATTTCCATCAATGTATACGTTTGCACCTACTGTGTTTATTTCAGCATAACGATCTAAATAGTCATCCGATTTATCTGCAGGAGTTCCGGCATCATTTTTCCAATATTTTCCTTTAGAATATTTTTCACCATTGATTTCATAGTAATTATATCCTTCATCCAGAATATTTGCACCTCCGTCAATCCACGAATCATTTTTATTCTCTGTTTTTTTAGTATCTACATCCACGTAAGATGGAAAAACACCACGCGTATCAAATATTGCAATACCTTTAAAACTAAACGAAGACTGATCTACAAAATCAATTTTGTTTACTACTTCAGAACCTTGTCCTAAATAAACCAACTGTTGGTTCGGTTCAAATTTATGCTGGCCATACATCGGAGTAATATTATAAGATTCTCCTGAACCAGAATATTGTATCGCGCTAATTTGGTAATTTCCTTTACTGTCTGTTACCCCCAAAACACCCAATTGAGATGTTGTTGGATAATTATCTGCATCTGCAGCCCATAAAACTTTATTGGCTTCTACTGTATTGGCATCCCAAAGTTTACCATGGTTTTGGTTATAATTAAAGCCGCTGCGAGACAAATCATAAGCATATCTTCCTGCTTTTTCATTCGCTCTCAAATACGTTACCATTCTGGAATCGTTTCCGCTTATAAATCTCGAATAATCAGTTCTTACTACTGACGATTCTAATGCCGCTTTCCAAATTCTTATTTCATCGATATAACTAGATCTTCCTCCTCCAACTTTAGCATTATCCCAAGTCACACCAGAAAGTTTTATTGTACCGGTAGGGATTGTTACATTAAAATAAGGAGCGGTATAAGATGCATCAACGCCTTTTAATTTACTGTCTGCTTCTGTTTTGTAAGCTTGCGTAATCTGTCTTCCGTTAACGTATAATAAAGGAGTTTGATTATCATTGATTACGACTGTAAAATGCACAAAAGATTTATTAAAATCTGAAACAGGCACAAGCAAATCATTTCCTCTTGAGTTTAAATTACCAGAAGGAAAATAATTTGTTAAGGTATATTTATTACTTCCAATAGCAACATCTATGGAGTTTGCAACCGGATTTAATTTTACTGTAACATCAATATTATCTGCACTTTTAGAACTAGAGATATTAAACAATCGAATAGCAGCTTCTGAATCACTTGTATAAGCTCCTTTTGGTTTTACCCATGCCTGAAAAGTGGCTGAATTAGAAATAGCTGTACTTAAACTCTGTATGTCTATAAAACCCGAAGCAGGAATACTCAAAGCACTTCCTTTTGCAGTATCACCACCGCTTGGAGTTGCTGTAACTACAACATCTTTAACAGGATTTCCGCCTTTGTAACTAATATTTCCGGTTACAACAGCCGTAGGATTTCTGTATCCGATACCTGTAATATAAGTACTATATAGTCCTGGCGTTGCACTAACACCTTGAGCTTCTACTTTATACTCATACAAAACTCCACCTTCTACATATTTATCTTCATAAGTAGTTTCTGTAGCAGAAAGTCCCACTACTAAACTGTAGGGAAGATTTCCTGCCTCTGTATAAATCCTTCTATATATCTTTATACTTTTTACCAGGTTTTCATTGGCTCTTAAGTCCCATGTAATTAAAACCTTATCACCATAAAAACCTTTTGAAACACCAAAAGATTCTTCAGCAAATGTGTTATATAAATATAAAGTATTCCATGGAAAACGAATATCAGCAGGATTTGTACGTCTTGGTCCTGTTTTATTTTGTCCTAAAAAAGGAAGACCAACCTGTATGCTGAAACCGTTTTTTTGAATAGCCTGCGAAACGGGTACTACTTTTGCTCCAGTGGTATTTTGAGCATACAGTCCCGCTCCCAGAAAAAATATTCCGAGAACTGCAATTATTTTTTTCATAATTACAGCTTTACAATTTAATGATATAGTTTACACCGTAGTTAACAGGTCTGGTTTCATTACCTCCTGTATTTCCTGTGCTTACAGAGATACCTGTTCCTGAACCATCAGTTGTTCTTCTAATTTCAAGCCCCATATTATCATTATCTGTATTACCATTTATCCCTATACCACTAGTTACGTTAACAGTACCGCCCTTACCGCCTTCAGAATAAAATATATCCCCATATCCATGTGTATGCCCCGGATCATTTACCGATGCACTATGGTTATGACTTTCAAAACTATCATCTTGTGTTCCTTTTAAAGCCGGTCCCGCCTGACCATTTACAGGGCTGGTTCCCGTACCTCTTAAAAACATACCTTGCAAATTAGGTGCATTATTTCCCACCAAAGCGATTAAAGCCTTAGCTGTTGCAGGCAAAGCACCACCGTTACAAAGTGCCCATCCTTCTGGAGCAACTGTACCAATAAAAGGCATAATAGAACCTGTTGGAACACCGTTATTAGCAGAAATCGCATAAGGTACATGTCTCAGTTTTTCATCAGAAATAACATCTGAACCTTTCTCAATTCTAAGATAAGCGATATTATTAGCGAATAAATTGTTATTAACCGATGTTGGATCAATCACATCAGAAAACACTCCAAATGCATCAGTCGTTAAGTTTTTGGTTATTTTATAAATCGGTTGTTCAATACTTGACGCATCCAGATAATACAGCGTAAAGGTAAGATTGATCGTCTGATTTATGATAGCAGTGTTGTTAGCATCTCTGGCAATACCCTGCACTGCAATTCCTGACTGAGTGGCTGAACTTTGAGCGTAATTTGATATTGTTGCACAAAAAAAACACAACATTAAAAGTAATTTTGATTTCATAGATATCATTTAAAAAATTAATAATTTCGAGTGATTAAAGATCCTTTTTGGATTTTATAATAAACGCCGAATTTATTTTAAAAAAAATAATTAATTAAATAATCAGGAGAGACAAAACGAGGACAAATCAGCAACTTCAAATTCACAAAAAACTAATTTACAAACACTTCACAAAACAGCACTTCTTTCATTTTTACAAAAACTGCATTTAAGCAAAAATTGCAGGCTTTATATTCAAATGATCAGCAGCAATTCTTGTTATTTCTTCAATAAAATCTATTTCTTCAAATGAAATTCGATTCATCGGAAATATCTTTCTTAAAATATCATAATCGTAGTAATAAATTTGCTTTTTTTTAAAGAGTAGAAACAAACTTTCCCTTCTGAATTTAAAGATGAAAAAAATCAGCATAGTGTTTCAGAATAATGAAGATTTCTGCTTATTTATTTTTTAGTAAAGCATTTATTTTCATAGTTTTGTCACAATAACCAGCCCCTTTTTCCAAAATGATTTCCTGTACAAAAAAAGCCACACTATTTTTTGTGTTATCCATCTTTGTTTTTTTTACAAAATTACACGCCCAGGAACTATCTTCTCCTTCTACAGATTTAATTAAGAATATTGAATCTATAATTCTCAAGGAAAATAATTTTAAAAAAGATACTGTAATATCAAAAAAACGTCTGTCTTATTTAAATAAATCATCCAATAAAAAGTCTAATATTTTATATCATGCATTGCTGGCAAATGGTTTTTCTGTTTTCTTTGACAGAATAAATAACAGAAGCGAGCATTATTTTTTAAAATCAATAGAAGAAGCCAAAAAACTAAATGATCCCGCGCTCATTATTTGGACACAAGTAAATTATTCACAATACTTATATTATTATTGTCAGATCGATAAACTCATTCCGATTGTACTTAAAACAATGGAAGAAAGTAATCAGGTTAATCCCTCAGAAATGATTTTACCTGAACAAACTTTTAAATTCTTTGGCTGGATCATGTCTACTGTAGAAGATAATTCTGCTATTAGCTTTTATAAAAAATCAATGCAATACATGGAAAAACCCTCTTCAGAATCTGCAGGTGTTTTAAATGCAATTGGTAATTGTTATCTTAGAAATAAAGATTTAGCAAGTGCAATGCGCTATTTTAATCAATCTCAAGCCGTTGCATTAAAAATAGGTGACAGCATCAGGTATGCAAAAATCTTAGGCGATAAAGCACTCGTTTATGAAAAAAAAGGCAACCTAAAAGATGCTGCACATTTTTTAAAACAAGATATTTCCTATTCTCAAAAGTTTAAAATTGATAAAAATGAGATGTATGCTTCTATCTTATTGGCCAGAATTCTTTTAAAACTAAATGCAACAACTCAAGTTGAAAAAATTTTAGCAAGAGCCGGAAAAATTGCAAGTTCAAAATCGTATTACAGAAGTTCATTAAAAGAGGTAATTGAATTAAAACTTCTTGTTTTAAACGGTAAAAATGCTGAAAAAGAGTTACTATTAAGACGTCAGCTTAAACGAATTGAGGAATATTTATTGAAGACAAACGGTAATACTGTACTACAAAGATCTTATTGGCTTATTCAGAAAAAGAAATATGAGAATGATACTAAAAAAATTCGATTACAATTAGTACAAGGAGAAAGAATGAAAAACATTTATATTGTCATTTTACTCTTAACTATTATATTAAGTTTTATTACGTACAATTCTTTGAATAAAAAATTAAAAGCAAAAAAAATAAAACTTGAAAATGACCGATTACTTTTTGAGAAGATGCTTAAGGATGCTAATTCTGATATCAATACCTATGCGGAATACCTTAAAAATAAAAACAAAAAGATATCAATTTTAGAAAATGAACTTGAAGAAATTAAAAACTCTAATTCTATATATTTAGAAGATGAAAAAGGAAAACTTCAGGAAATGTTGAGTTCTCATTTAATGACAGAAGAAAATTGGGGTGCTTTTAAAAGAGAATTCATAAAACAGCATGGCGATTTTTATAACACTATAATTGATAATTTTCCAGAATTAAAAGAATCTAATCTAAAAATAATAATGCTCCAAAAATTAGATTTTAATAACTACGAAATGTCAAATTTATTGGGTGTTACGATTGATGCTATCAAAAAAAGCAAACAGCGATTAAAGAAAAAATTAGGCGATAAATATGATTTATTATTTGAAATTATAGATATTAAATAATAGAATCTTTACCTCAATCATTCCAAGATGAATAACGTTTTCCAGAATCACTATAGTATTGCGAAGCGGTTATGTCGTTGCTGTGGGTACTGGGATATTTTACATCTACAATAACATTCACTGGCTTGCAGATTTACTGCTCGATATAAATAACACCAAATACCTTTTACTTTGATATAGGTTTCATCCAATCTCCAACTTGTACCTACTTTACCCTTTTTCTTCTTCATCTCTGACTCAATGATAGGTGTAAACTTATAAACCCAGCGTTGAATAGTAGCATGATCAACATGAACTCCAGGCATTTTCATGATATTTTCAAGATCCTGATAGCTTAATGTAAACCTAAGCTTAAAATATACTGCCTGCTGTATAATAGACTTCGGATAGCAATGACCTTTCGTATTCATCAGTTTAAAAATTTAAAAAAGGCAAAGATAAAACTTAGCTTTAGATATGACAGAACCATAAGAGGCTGACAAAATAATTGTAGGCTTTACTTTTATATATTTTAATCTTCTTTATAAAGCCGCATTCATACAATAATTTTAAGTAATTTATTTTATTGGAATAAATCAATTTATTCACAACAAAAAAACATCCATTCACGACAGAAAAACCTTCATTAACGACATCTTTTTCATTTTTTTTATTTTCAATCATTAATTTCATTTCAGAAAATAAAATCTAGAGCTAGAAAGCGTTTTCGAGGTTAACCAAAAGAAAATACGAATACCATAGAAATCAAAATTTTTTATTTTTTAACATAAAATTTATACAAAATGGGACAGTACAAAAGTCGTCAGGAATTTTTAAAAAACAATCCAAGATCATTTGCATTCGCCGCATTGGCTGAAGCAACAAAAATGCAAGACAAGATTACCAGTCAAGCGATTAAACTTAGTCCAAATCAACTAGAAGGAAAGGAGGTTATAATCATCGGGTCTGGTGTTGGGGGACTTACCACTGCGTATGAACTACTCGCTCAAGAGTCTGGTGCAAAAGTAACCATTCTGGAAGCATCTCATAAAACGGGAGGACGCTGCATGAGCTTACGCACAGGGGATACACTCATCGAAGATGCAAACAGTGATTTGTTCGATTCGAAACCTGGAAAACCACAAGTTGTTCGATTTAAACGCCCAGTGGGAGACTCAGAACCTTACCTTAATGCAGGTCCTGGTCGTATTCCAAGCAGTCACAAACGACTTCTTTCTTACTTAAAACGTTTTTCGGTCGACGTTGAAATATATGTAATGAACTCTGAATCTAATTTGGTTCAAAAGAACGAAAGTTTTGGAGGTAGGCCTATGGTTTACCGTCGTTTGGATCATAATACAAGAGGTTGGCTGGCGCACATGGTATACAAAAATGCGGAAGAATTACTTCGCAATTCAAAAGTGGGAATTAGTGAAAGTAATCTTAAAACACGCGTTGAAGAATTACAAGATTTGATGATCAGTTTCGGCGAGCTTGATGTAGATGGGATCTATAGCGCAACGGCTGGATCACCTGGCCTCGAGGATGGAAAAACACGTGCTGGATATGAAGTATTACCTGGTGTTGCGGCTGGAATTGTAGCCGATGTTTTGAGTTTTGATAAATTGCTCGAATCAAAATTTTGGGAAGGCACGAAATTCTATCAACCTACAGATTTTCTTTGGCAGCCTACTTTATTTCAACCCGTTGGAGGAATGGATCAAGTGCAACATGCTTTTGCTCAACAAGTGGCAGCTTTGGGAGGAAACATTCTTTTGAATAGTCCTGTAAAAAAAATAAAATGGGACTCAACTAAAGAGAAGTACATCATTTCGGTTGGACAAGTTGGAACAGAAGAACCGATCTATTACGAAGCTGATTATTGTGTTTGCAACCTTGCGATGCCTTTTTTGAAAAACATTCTAGATTCTGATCTCCTAAAATCGGGACTTGAACCTAAATTTAAAGATGCATTAAAAGCCGTTTTTGTGGCACAATTTGAACCCGCACAAGCTCCAGGTTATAAACCACGAGAAGACGGATACGTTCCGCGTTTTTTAGCCTGTACCTCCAAAGTGGGTTGGCAAGCAAATCGATCTTTATGGCAGGGAAGCCCAATAAGTCCCAAGACAATGGCAGTTGAAAAATCCGAAGTGGGAGTTGTACCTATTTTTGGAGGAATCTCTTGGACAGACAATGAAATTCAACAAATTTGGTATCCATCTACGGCGTATCAAGACGAAAAAGGCGTGCTCACAGGCGCTTATAATTTTGATAAAGTAGCACATGATTGGGGAAAATTACCCGTTGATGAGCGACTTACCAAAGCACGAAATGATGCCGGTAAATTCGGTAAGAAATTTGCCCAAGGCTTGGAAGAAGGAGTTGCCATAGCTTGGCAAAATATGCCAAATATCAAGGGGGGCTGGGCATATTGGCAGGCCGTTGGAGATGCGAACTACTCAACGAAACAATTCAACGCTATTACACAAGGATCTGGAATTATAGATCCGAAAACAAAAAATGCGAGCAATGCTAACTTTTTTATTGTTGGTGATCAAATTTCCTCCCTTCCTGGTTGGCAAGAAGGCGCTATTGCAGCTGCATTAAATGCAATTTCGAGAATGGCAAGTCCAGAAGTTAAAATACAGCCATTGAAAAATTTACCAGACACTCGTTTGATGGTGGAAGGTATCTAATCAATTAAATAGAAATGAATGGAACGACGTGGAAGGTATTCTGCGTCGCTTTTTTTATTAAAAGCGGTTTTTATAACTTTTTCCTACACAATTTTAAAGCGGTTTTTAGCGACTTCTCCACTTTAAAGTTTTGTGGCAGAATCGTGGCACTGAAGTTTTTTAAAAATAGAAATCCAACAAAATCAAGGTCTGGCGAGTTTAGGTTCGAAACTTTTAGATACGTTGTTTTTTAGTTTTTTATCAGGAGGGTTTGAGTCTCTTTCCCGCTAATTAATACAGAAAAGCAGCATTCTTCAGAATACTGCTTTTTTATTTTCTGTCCATTTTATGATTTAGCTCATAAAATCTCGTTACACTCTAAAAAAATGAGAATCCAGCCAGCGTTTTTTCCAATTGCTCCATACCTGTTCGAACTGGACTGTATTCTTTTTATAATGAATATTAAACCATTCTTTTGTCTCAATCATATTCTTATTCTCTTTTAAAAAACACAGAAAATCATACTGCTCTTCGTGCAGATCGTAAATGGACAGTTTAAATTTGTGCCTTAACACCACACAATAACTTTCTTTTCCAAAAGGCAGAGCGGGATTTTTCCCATTTTTGAATTCATAATAGTACTTTCGGACTGGAAACTGAAACTTAAATAAAGCAAATACAGGTATCAACTTTAGTTGATCTTCGGATGTATCGATTGCTGCCACCTGGTAATTTTCTTCTGCTTTCTCTTCAAAAAGAACACCAATCGCATATTCAAAACGGGCCAGTTCAATCATAAAATCAATCCAGTCTTCTTTGATATCTTCATTGGCATCGGGTCTGTTGTTTTCCAGATATTCTGCAAAATGGGCTCCCAAAAAAGATAAATTGTAATTATTTGATGGGTTTGAAGCAAGATAGTCATCAGCGAAAGCACAAAAAATCTCTTCTCCTAAAGCATATTCCAATGCACTAAACTGCTGCGACATACAATTTCGTAATCGTGCAATATAACTTCGCTGGTAAATAGCTAAATGTTCCTGAGCCATAAGTTTTTCTGAATGACAAATTACGTCTTCAATTGAAGCTGCATTCTCTGCATTCGAAAGCAAATCATTAGGGTTTACTCCGGTTTGCTGATAAGGATCGAGCAAAAGCTGCTGCATCCATTGCTGAAAGTCTTTTAATGGTATTTTTACCGTTTTCTGCATCTTTGGAGTCTATTAAAATTTGTTCACGGCAAATAGATTCAATGGGTTTGAAACCTGTTCTTTATCAATAGAAAAAACTTCTTTTTCAACCCCTACAAATGCTGCATCCATATATTGTTTTGATTTAAGCAATTCAGAATGGTAGACATCAAAATCCGGAATATTACCGTCCCACTCTAATAAAATTGATGCTTGATCTGCCAATTGATAAGCTTGTTGAAATAATTTCCAAACCTGACTGTTTACTTCTCTATCGTGTGTGTCAATAATATAATTGCCACAATTTTGATGACCCGCCAAATGCATTTGAACTATTTTATCGTGTGGAATTCCGTTGATATATTCTACAGGATCAAAATCATTATTAAAAGAAGATACATAAACGTTGTTTACATCCAAGAGTAATCCACAGCCAGTTTCTTCGCTCATGATTCGTAAAAATTCCCATTCCGGAAGTGTCGAATTATTGAAGGCTGCGTAGGTACTTGGATTTTCTACAATCAGCGGTCGTTCTAAATAATCCTGAACTTGTCTGATTCGGTTACAAACATGTTTTAATGAATCTTCGTTTAACGGAAGCGGCAATAAATCGTGCGAATTGGTTGTTAAAACTCCTGTCCAGCACAAATGATCGCTAATCCAGGCTGGCTTTACCTCAGCTGCCAGTTGTTTTAAACTCTTTAGATAATCAAAATTTAAGGGATCAGTACTGCCTATAGAAAGCGATACCCCGTGCATTACCACGGGATATTTTTCTGCTATTTGTTGTAAAATATATCTTGGACGTCCATGTGAATCCATGAAATTCTCAGAAATTACCTCAAACCAATCTACGGCTGGGTTCTTTTCCAGAATATGTTCAAAATGCTGACTTCTGAGTCCTAATCCCAATCCCAAATTGGGTAATCCAAGTCTAGCGTCCATTATTTTTTGATTCACAATTTGAAAGACTCTCCGGTAATTTTTTAGCGCTTTCTTCTTCCATTTTCAAAACCCTTTCCGCTGCTGCAATTTTTCTTTCAGCAGGATCGTTGATGTACGAACAAGATCTTGAACCACTTTGTCCGCAAGAAGAATAATCTACTCCTGAGGTTCCGCGAATTGAGTTTACATAATCATCGCTTGGTCCGTATTTCTGTGGAGCCTTACCAAAGGTTTCTTTATTTTTTTTTCTTTTCTCTTCAAAACGTATTCTAGCTAATTGCCAAACACTAAGTCCTTTATTAGGACCTTGTGCCATAAAACGGGAAGACAAAATAGGCACACCACAGCTGCCTTGATAACGACAATCATTTTCGCCAGGATGACAAAGTTCTTCTGTAGTTCCAAAGATACCGCAGCCTCCCTGCCCTTTACAAGCGTTTAACGTGTGGCAAGGATGACCAACTGCTGTTGAACAATCGCCTTGGCCTGCACAATCATTATCTCCTGAATATCCCGCATTTTTGCATGAATTAAGCCCCATGCATACATGAAGTTCTCTAGTTACTAATTCTGACATGTTGTATATTTTTATATTAATGATGGTGTTTGTAAGGTGTACTTGGTACTTTTGGTATATCGGCTTCAATGCTGTAATCCAATCCTACGTCTGGTAAAGACGGGAAATAGTTTTCGCTTTTAATTGCCCAGCCCCAATTTTTAGGGTCGGCTTTTGCCAATTGATCCACCAAACTCATGATTTGTGCTTTTGGTCTTAAGAAACTTTGCTCAAACGAAAAAGGTTCGAATGTTAAAGCGCCTTTATAAGCTTGATTGCCTTTGGTATACGTATATTGATTGATTTGATTACCAACACCGCTCAAAAGCCAGATCATTGATTTATGAATACCAAAAATGAATAAATCATATTGTGTACTTTCGTCTTTATAGTAACAAGCTTCAATCATTAAAAGAATATAGGCAAAAACTGCATTACCTAATTCTGAACATAATGCCAATGCTTGATTCCCCGAAGCTGTGTAATCGGCCGTTTTGGGATTAGCATCAGTATCATATACAAAATAGCTGAAGAAATCATCTAAGCCCTGAATATTACGGAACTTTTCCTGATAATGTCCTCCAAGTGTATAGGCTTCGAGAAATTTGGCAAAATGAGCGGGTTCTTTTCCAGAATCATCATAATCACCTTCCCAAAAAACTACTTTGCCATCGACAATATCCATTGGTTCGGGCATTTTATTCTCGCCCCAAATTAAGATGTGCTGCTTGGATTTACTTTTTCCTTCTCCCTGTTCAATGATGCGCTGTATAGCTTCAATTGCCGAGTGAGCGTCGTGTACACCAACAAGTCCTTCACTATCATCTGTATTCGCAAATTGAGGATTGTGATCTCTGTCATAATGTACCGTATTCATTGAATTTTGAGAATAATACGGTCTAGGGCGATCCGGGTGAGCCGGAGGAAGCAATTGCGGTCTATGATGCTTATAAGGTCCCGGAAAATCCTCGTTTATACATTTAATAATCATTTCATATAAAAGTCCAATAGTTTGATATTCAACCGTATCAAGCAATTGTGCATTTGCATAAGGATCTTTAAACGGCTCAGGACTTTCAATTTGTAAAAATGTAGTCAATTGCTTCAATGACAATTTTGCCGCATCAATTTGAAATTCAGGAATATGTCCGTCTAATTCTGTTGGAAATGTTAATACTTTTCCAATTCCCATTAAATCCGGTGCCGATTGACAAACTGCTTGTTTCACATTACATGCAAGTGCCAGGTGTAACATTTCTTCAATAACAACACTCATAATTAGAGCAGCCGATTTGTTCGAATAAACCAATATATCCAGTTTCAGGTCTTGCGCTAATTCATCAATTTCTGCAGCAGTACGCACACCAGATTGCGAAAGCTGTGCATGAAGTTTAGCATACAGTTTATCCTGATCCTGCGCTCTGTTTATGGAATAATAGGTCGATAAATACGTTGGAATAGTAGCAAGCTCCAGTGCAATTGCCTGCTGCATTACATCTTTAATATTCTCTTTTGTTACCGAAGTAGAATAGGTAAATAGTTTTTTGTTTTTCATTTGTTTTTGGTTAAAATAGATTACTCCGGACTGATAAATGGATAGTATTTTTCGTCAATAATAGGTTCGATACCAAAGAAATCATTCAGAACAGATTCGGCAGTACAAAATGCACCTTCTACCCAAGCCTGATCGTTTGAATATGTTTCTCCTACGATAAAAATTTCACAATCTGTATTTGGAACAAGCTGAGAAGGTTTTCTAATTTTTCTTTGTACATCACCTAAATTATAGTGCGATTTATAGGCATGATATCCTGCGTTAAATGGAGGAAGTGACCAGTCCATATATTTCGTTTCTAAAGGTTCTGGTACATACGAATAATCAGCTTGTGGTCCAAAATGCAATGCTGCTAATTGTGAACGAAGCATTTTTACCATTACCGGAGTGGCGTCTCTTGGCCCTTCGAGAGGCTGTAAATCTCTTGACTCAGGAATTTCACGAGTTGCATCTGGTCCAAGTTCTAGAGCTTTCCAGAAAGTTGCGTATAGAATATCATCATAACTGGCCAAAATACCGTATACTTTTTTTCCTTTTCCGTCTCTGGCATTATCACCAAAATAAACTACTTGACGAATAGGCATATCTGTAATACTTGGCCCAATAGTATCTAATTCGGCTACAGTCGAAATTTGTTTTTCTTGTTTAAAAGTCAAACGTTCTTCAATTGCATTTTCTACAGCAGCTATAAAGCTTACCTTATCGTTAAAGGAATTAACAATGATAGCCGGATTTTTAGCCGATTCTATTTTTTTAAGATAGTTAGAAGGAAACCCCTCTTTTTTTAATTTCTCAATTCCTTCTTGTGTCAGGAAATAACTGGTTAGTTTAGCAGGATACGTTGGGCTTCCGGCCTCAGTTGTTCTCCACCAAGGTGTATCGAAAAACATACCTATTTTGTATGAAGGTTCCATCAATACAGACTCTAAATACAACTGTACTTTTTCATGGTTTAATACATCGGTTCCTTCATCATCACTGTATCTGCTTGCTTGTGCCACTAAGTCAATTGCTGCTCTTGGCATAGCAAGAAATGCTGCATCGCATTTTTTTCTTTCTGCAAGTGCATCTGGGTCTTTGCGTGTTGCAGTTGTAAAATTCACTCCAGATTTAGTGTGCACAATAGAACGCAGCCTAACATTTGGATAATAATTTAAAGTGATTCCTTTTTGTTTTGCCAATTTTTCAACTTCTTCAAATAAGCTGTCAAATAAGCTGGAATATCCTTTTATTAAAGTTTTGTATTCCGTTCCCGGAAGAAATTCATCATTCACATTAAATGACTGGGCACTATTACTGTTTACTACGTTTGAGCTATAGCCATTTCCATCAGATAAATAACCAAATCCTTCTTGTCCAAGCATATCATAACCTAAGTTCCAATATCCAATTTCCTTTAGTAAATCTCCTTTTTGGTAGATAGAACTATCAGGCATGTCAACATTGATTCTTCCTTCTTCATAAAATTTGCACCATTCTCTTCGGGTAGTTGGCCCTGATGTTTGAGTGATCGCTACAGATTGTATTGTTGTAAAACCATCATCTGGCGGAGCATCCTGAGCGTAATTGTTTGCGAAATATGGAGCTGGCTGATTAGAATTGATATCTGAGATATACATGTTTTTTGAACGCAAAGACATTAAAGGATCTGCTGATTCATTAAACGGAACTGAATCTTTCTTTAAATCTAATTCTTCTATGGTTTTAGTCACTAAACGATGCCCTGGTCCTTCAGGAGTGCCATCCCAATATAAATATCTCATACCTCCTAATTCAAGGTACGAATTGTCTTTGTCGTCTTTATAATGCCATGTACAAACACGTGCGCCCGGTTCTCTGGTTCCCGGATTTTTTTTAGAAAAATCATATTTTCCCCAGTCGTAAAGTTCTAATACATCGCCCTTAACGAGTATTTTTTCGTTTTTGGCGAGTTTAGATTTTCCATCAAGTAATCTCCACGCCGTATAGAGTCCGGCTGCACCTGCTCCAAAAATAGAGTATGTTTTTTTGCTCATGATAGTATAGTTTTTAAATTTTTAGTAGTTTTTATAAATAATGGTTTTATTCATTTCCTAGTCTTGCCATTTGCTGTGCCAGATCTTTTTGAGGAATCACAATTTCTACCAGAGTTGGCAGATTTGTTTTTTTCTTAAGTTTTAGAAGTACTTCGTCTAACTCTGAAACAGTTTCAGCACGGTAGCTGTTTGCTCCAAATGCTTTGGCAAGTGCCTGATAATCCCATTTTGGAAGAATATCAAATTCATCAAATTTATGATCTGGTCCTGCTTTAAACGAGTCCATGTCTACATATACTTGTTCTATAGCATATACTCCATTGCTCATTACAAAAATTACAGAGTTGATGTTGTATTTTACAAGAGTAGAAAGTGATTGTGCGATCATCATAAAACCACCGTCGCCGGCTACAGTCCAAGCTTGTTTACCGCTCCCTAGCTGAGCTCCCGAAGCTGCACCGGTTTCAAAACCAATACACTGCCACGCAGCCGAAGAAATATAGGCGTTTTGAGATAATCCGTAAATATTGGTTGCCACGTACATTGACGAGCTTACACCAAAAGTCATTACAATATCATCCAGCATTTTTTCTTTTTTCAGAAAAGATGTAGCATGCTCAAAAAAGCGGTTAAACGTTATTACTTCCGGAGTTAAATCATATTTGGGATCTGAGTTAGATCGCCATGGTTCCGGGAATTTTGGCTGAGCCGGAGCGATTGCTTTTAAAGGATATCCAGAAGCTTTTTTAAAGCGTTCTGTTAAGGCTTCGATAAAGTCTTTTAAAGTTACTCCCGAATAAGTAAAATAACCAACTCTTGTTTCCTGAGTAGTTACCTGAATCATATTCGAAAATTTATTTTCTACCAGCCATAAATAATCATCGGTAATAATAGTTCCTAAAGATAAAATACAGTCTGAGGCTTCGACTATCTTAATAACTTCCGGTATTGAAGCCTGATCAGAATAAGTACCGATAAATTTATCGCCTTTTTCATCCAGAACCGTTTTTCCAAGTGAAGTTGTAGTGTACAACATTCCGCTTGCTTTAATAAGTTCTTCTAATTGCTTTGTTAGTTTGTGTCGCAAAAGCTCTACTCCTGCAAAAATTATAGGTGTTTTGGACTGACTAATTTGTGACCACGCCTGAGAAACAGCATTTTCAAGTGCTGCTGCATCGCTTTTTATTATTTCGGGTTCTAGTTTTTTACTAGAAGGTTTAGGACAAGGTTCACCCCACACCTCTTTATAACATGCTATGTACACAGGTCTTTGGTGTGTAAGCGCTGCGATAAGTAATTTATCGATTTTTTCAGGAGCATCTACAGAAGTGCTCAGGGTTTCGGCAGCAACAGTTACTCTTTCATAAACTTCCTGATCTGCGTTGAGATTACCTGTAGAGTGATGGTAAAGTACATTGTACATACTTCCTATTTGTCGTGCATCTGCTCCGGGTGTGGCACTAATTACAACAACAGGACTGCGTTCTACATAAGCTCCTGCAATAGCGTTTAATGCGCTAAAAGTACTTACTCCATATTGTAGAGATACTGCAGCTAAACCTCTTGTACGTGCGTAAGCATCTGCTGCATAAGAAGCGTCTAATTCATTTGAAGTTCCAATGGTTTCAATTCCATCAAAGTATTCCAGAGCTTGTGTAAAATGTTTTACATAGTCCCCCGGAATTTGAAAAATCTCGGTGACATTTAATTGTTTGAGTCGGGTCAGCAGATAATCTGCGACCGTAAATTCTTTGGTAGGTTTCATTTTTTGGTTATTAGAATTAGGAGTTTTTTTGTTTTCGGAAATAAATCTCTTCAGCAATAAAACTGAAGAGATTTATGTTAGTCTTTTAAATTTTGATACGTACCTGCAGACTGCCAATATTATCGGCTAATCCAGCTCCGTATTCAGCATTTAGATCATCGTTGATGCATAACTTCAATGGTCCGCTTTGACCAGCAGGAGTTGTAACAGGCCCATTTCCAATAAAAAACGGAGCATTATTTCCAACTTGTCCTATAAGTGATCCCATATTTACATTTTGAATAGGATAACCCGATTGCGTTATAATAATTCCCGGACATCCATTTGCGTCATACAGGTTACCGTTATTGGTTTGCGGATCTGCTGTCCATAAACCCGATTCATAGCTTATTGTTATTGTATTACCTGGCTGCACGGCAATTCCGGTATTTTGCCATGCTTGATTTGCATTAACCGGAACAAAAGTTTCTACCAGCTGCAAAGTATTGGCATCAATATGTAAAAACTGAGTTGGCATACCATTAATCAAAAATTGTAAAACAATATTTTGAATGTATTGTAACTGAGTTGTTCCGTTACTTAAATTTTCAACATACCAAGTAGTGGTCATGGAAAGCACTTTTCCAAAAGAAGTTTCAAAATTTATATTGCTTACTGCCCCGCCTTCATTACTAGTACTTACCGTAATACTTGAGTAACTGTCAACAGTAATTCCTTGACTGTTCAATGTATTTAATTGCTGTGTCAAATAGGTTGACGGATCAATTATGGTAGGATCTGTAAATGGTAATTTAGTTCTGTCTGCGGTTGGAAAAACCGGATTTCCTGTTCCCGAAGCAACTGGCCCTCCCGTCATTAAAACGGAAACACCATGAGGTACAGAAATTTGTTTGTTATACTGCGTTGCCGGATTTTGTACCGGAATTGGATTTGAATCTGGAACAAAACCAGGACCATAAGGACCTTCAACTTGGTTTTGTATTACGTGATAAAGCCAAGTTCCGTTCTCTGCATGAATTAAAGTATTTTGAATGGGCTGTGCTCCGTTTGGATCGGCATTGTTGGCAATGTAAACTCTTTGTTCATAAAACAACACGCTGCTTGCTTGTGTATATTGTCCTTCTCTATTTGGTGCACCTCCGGCTATAGCCGAAAATGAGATTTCTTCAAAATAAGGAAAGTTTTTAGTGATGTAACCATTTGGAGCATCTGTTTGAGGCAAAGGCATAACATTGTAACCTGTAGCATTTGCTCCCGTAGGACTGTTCCAGGTACCAATAAAATTATTTATAAGTCCGAGATTATTAGTACCAACAACCGGCGGCTGATTCGTTGTTGATACAAGCGGAGTTGTAATATCTGGAATTACTGCTGGTGCTGCTGTTGCCCCCGCTGCTGCTTGTTGAGCCTGATAAGGGCATGTTTGCTGTTGTAAACCGTTTGAATTTTCCATTTTGTTATGTATTTGATCCTTTTCAGGTTAGTTACGTCTCGTTTAGGAAAGTGATTCTAAGGCACATTGGCGCATGCATCTTATCTCATTTCTGTAATAAAATTAGTATAACGCTATAGTTCAAATTAAAAAAAAGGTACGAGTGCGGAATTTTTATCCATGAGAGGTCGAAATAAAAGCATAAAACCATTTCGTTATATATTTAATAACTGCTTCCCGGTATTTAATCTGAAAAGAATAGATGTGCAAAAAAGCGGAGAGACAATTAAAATGCACATGTTAAAACATTGTAATAATTCTCAATAAACTGGTTAGATAATTGAATGCTTCCCGCTACTAAAAAAGCCCCTTTAACTATATTGAAACCTTTTAAATTAAGTTTTGTGGTAAAATCGTGGCACATGGCGTTTTTGAAAAATAGAAGTAAGTCAAAATCAAGGTCTGGCGAGTTTAGGTTCGAAACTTTTAGAAACTAATTTCTGAGTGCACCAAATGATTCACCTTTTCTAACGATTTTGCGAGACACCATTTTCAAATGGCTTAAGAAATAGACTCTGAACCATATTACTCCATAAAAAACTTTCCATAGACTTTAATAAAGCGGTCCTTAAAACAAAGTAAAATCGGTCTTTAAAACAAAGTCTATATCTTTTATACAATCTAAATTTGTTTCAAACATTAAAGCAAACAAAAATTATGATTGATCATATTATTATTACAGTAGAAAACTTTGAACGCTCTGTAGAATTTTACAATAAGGCATTAAAACCCTTAAATATTCGAATGACAATGGACTTTATAGGTCCGGGAAATCACCATGATCTAAAAGGATTTGGAGATGATGATACTATTTATTTTTGGTTAAAAGAAGGCGAAGTAAAATCTAATGGCGTACATATTGGTTTTGTAGCCAAAGACCATGAACAAGTAAAAGCTTTTTATGATGCAGCAATTGCAGCCGGAGCAACAAATAAAGAACAACCTAGAATTTTTCCTGAATATTATCCCGGATATTATGCCGCATGGATATTAGATCCTGATGGTTATGAAATTGAGCTGGTTCACAAAAGCTAATTCTATTTTTAAATTAAAGAAGCTTACTGTTGCAATATTAACAGATAAAACTCAACTTCAAACAAATAAAAATGAAAGATAATTATCAGGGCGCATTACAAAATCCTGTTGGTTCAGGATTTAGTGCAGCATCTACGACAGCTGACATCATAAAAGGAATTGATCTTACAGGAAAAACAGCCATTGTAACTGGCGGTTACGCAGGTATTGGTTTAGAAACCGTAAAAGCATTATCCTCGGCAGGAGCCAAAATTATTGTGCCTGCAAGAAATACAGAGAAAGCAAAAAAACAACTTAAAAGATATTGCAAATGTAGAAGTCGAATTCATGGATTTGATGAACCCAGATTCTATCGATGCATTTACCGAAAAATTTCTGGCTTCAAACAAAACCTTGCATTTACTTATAAATAATGCAGGAATTATGTGGGTTCCGTTAGAGCGTGATGAGCGTGGTTATGAATCGCAGCTTGCCACCAATTATTTGGGACATTTTCAATTAACAGCAAAACTTTGGGACTCATTATCGAATTCAAATGGAGCAAGAGTTGTAAATGTTTCATCTTGGGGTCATCATTTTTCGCCTTTTATATTTGAAGATCCGAATTTTATCAACAGAGAATTTGAATCTTTTTCGGCTTATGGACAATCCAAAACTGCCAGTATTCTTTTTTCTTTAGAATTAGATGTCAGAGGAAAAAATAAAGGAGTTCGTTCTTATTCGCTACATCCCGGAATAATTTCAGAAACCGAACTTGGAAGAAATGTTTCGCATGAAGATCTCGTAAATTATGGCATTTTTGATGAAAACGGCAAAGTAATTAATGATCCTTCAAAAGGATTAAAATCACTTTCGCAAGGAGCTTCCACAACGGTTTGGTGTGCAGTAAGTTCACAGTTAAATGATATTGGCGGTGTTTATTGCGAAAATGCCGATATAGCAAATCTCGACAATTCCGAAGGCAAGTCAGAAGAAAATCTGGATGGTTCAACCCTGATGAAAGACGTCATGCCTTTTGCATTGGATGAAACAGCAGCCAAAAAACTTTGGACATTAAGCGAAGAACTAACTGGTGTAAATTTTCAAATTTAACTTTAAAACAATTTTAATTATAAAGAGGTGTTTTTAACAGCGCCTCTTTTTAATGCGTATATTTATTTTTTAATCTTATTATGGCTGGACAAGAAAAAAGTAAATATGCCGAGATTCTTTTATCTTGCATAGAAGAATCATACTTTGAAGACGAGACTATTTTAGAATATCATTCGTTTGCAAGAGTAATATCGGGCGAAATGAGAGTGATACAAGGTGATAAATTGTATACTTTTGGTCCCGGCGATTCTCTTATATTTCCAAATAATCAATTATCAAGACTTAGTAAAAATCCAAAAGACGGACTTCCTTACAGAGCTTTGGTCATTTTTTTGACGCCAAAAAGACTTCGGGAATTTTACCTCAAAAATCCCATGCAAATTACTGCGCCAAACAGTTATAATATCAAAACGCTTGATAAACATCCTTTATTAGAAAGTTTTTTTGCGTCGTTAATTCCCTATTTTGATTTGGAAAGCGAATTACCGGAAAAAATCATTTCGGTTAAAATAGAAGAAGCCATCACCATTCTTCGAACGATTGATAAAAACATAGACAACCTTTTTGGTAATTTCTCTCACACGGATAAAATTGATATCGCCAGTTTTATGGAAAAAAATTATATGCATAATATAACAATCGAACAGTTTGGTCATTTAACAGGAAGAAGTCTCACAACATTTAAACGGGATTTTAAAAAGACATTTAATGCCACGCCTCAAAAATGGATTATCCAAAAAAGATTAGAACTTGCGCATTATCAATTAACTAAAAAAGGACAAAAACCAAAAGACGTTTATCTTGAAACCGGTTTCGAAAACCTTTCGCATTTTTCGTTTGCATTCAAAAAGCATTTTGGTTATGCACCAACAGAGATAATTTAGATAAAAAACAAACTCATGAGATAATACATTAAGAAATGTATCGAACTTACGTTAAACGTTCATCAATTGTCTTTATGAGCTTTATACGAAAGTGATTTTGAGCTTTTCAAGAAAACAGAATAAAATTTTAAGTTGCACTTTTGCACCAGTAATGTAGAAACTCAAAAATATATGCGTTTACAACACAAAGACAAAGATGGCCGTGGCGAAATACATTTCCTGAGTGGAGAATTACAAATCAAAGACGCATTTGAGAATCCTAAAAGTCAGTTTTTGACCATTGCGCTTAACATCGGCGAAAGCCAAAAAATTATAATCGACGGGGTTTCTTATGATTTTCCTTCGTGGAGTATTATTCCATTAGTTGCACATCAGGTTTTTTCTTTTGAAAATACAGAGACAATTAACTTTTGGCGTTACAATCGCGAATTTTATTGCATGGCCGACAGTCACGTTGAAATTAGTTGTATCGGATTAATATTTTTGGGATATTCGAAGAATTTGTTCCTTGAACTTCGGGAAGATGACCGAATTAAAATTTCGACTCTTAGTCAGCTTTTTGTAGAAGAATTTGAATCTGAAGATTATATAAAAACTGATATGCTGCTGGCATTACTAAAACGTTTTGTAATCATTTTAACAAGATTGGCAAAACAACAGCATTTTAAAGATGAAGCTTTAACCGATGATAAATTTGATTTTATCAGACAGTTTAATTTTCATGTTGAAGGTAATTTCAGGAAAGAACATAAAGTTCAGTTTTATGCCGATTTAATGAACAAATCGCCTAAAACGTTGTCTAATATTTTTAGTTTATACAACTACAATTCGCCAATGTCTATTATTCACGACAGAGTTATAAGCGAAGCAAAACGTTTGCTTTTTTACAGCGATAAATCGGCAAAAGAAATTGCATTTGAATTGGGTTTTGATGATGCAGCACATTTTAGCCGTTTCTTTAAAAACGCTACCAATCAAAATACTTCAAGCTTTCGCAAAAGTGTTGTAATGGAAGAATAAAAAGTCAAAAAAATAACCACTTTATTGAGTGGCTATTTTTTTATTAGCAATCATTATAAATCACAATTCTAAAATTTCTCCATCTTTTAAACGGCGAATAACTATTTCCTGATCTTTACCTGCATTATCCAAAGCATTTTCGATATCTGGAAATTGTGTATACAATGGCGGATTAAAAAACTGTGCATAATGCATTGGAATTAATTGTATTGAACCTAAAATGCGAGTTGCACTTACAGCCTGCGCCGGAGTCATAGTCCCGAACATTTCGATTGCCGGAACAACTTGCGGAACTGCTCCAACAACTCCGTTTACAGGCAAAAAAGTGGCATCAAACGGACCGTATTTTTTAGCAATTTGCCACCAGTATCCGTGCCAGTTCGTGTCGCCTCCATGCAAAATGGTATGTTTTCCATCTCTGATTACATAAGATATTTGTTCGTCTCCAATCCAGTCTACAGCAGGAACAGCCGTAATTGTAAAATCACCAATCGTAAAAGTTTCATGCAATTTGGCAATGTTTGCTTTTAGGTTACTTTTTAAAGCTTCGGTAAAAACAGGTTCCGGTCCCCAAAGTTCTCCTTCATTTGATAAAAGTTCTTTTAAAAAAGGCTGATCAAAATGATCCTGATGAATATGAGTAATTAAAGCATTTGCTTTTCCTGTTTTAGGCAAAGGAATTGGGAAAATTGGAAATTTTGGTATTCCTAAAAATAGTTCCATATTAATTACGTTTTGCAACGGATCAATATATAATGTTGTTGTAGGGCTTTCTATCATTAAGCCAGCCCAGGAAAGTCTTGTAATTTTCATTATAAATAAAATTTAAAAAGTTTAAAAATGATAACTGCCAGAGAAATTAATACCTGGCAGTTATTTTTATTATTTAAGAAATTCTTTAAGCTGAGCTGACATTTGAATAAACAAATCTTTAGTTTGTGGCAATTCTGATAATGGATTCAATAATCCGAAATCGTGAATTACTCCGTTGTAACGTACCGTTGTTGCTTTTACTCCGGCATTTAATAAATTACGTCCGTAAGCTTCTCCTTCATCACGCAAAACATCATTTTCTGCAACCAAAATTAATGTTGGAGGTAAACCTTTTAATTGCTCTGCAGTTGCCAATAAAGGTGAAATATGAATATCATTTCGTTTTGAATGATCTGGTGCATAAAGATCATATAACTTATCCATGAATTTAACAGTTAGAAAACGGTCTCTTCCAAAAGCTTTAAATGATTCTGTAGTAAAATCAATTGCAGTTGTTGGCCACATTAATATAGTAGTTTTAATTTCCGGACCTTTTTTTTCTTTTGCCATTAAAGACACAACTGCAGCCATGTTTCCGCCAGCGCTATTTCCTATTACAGCTAATTTCTTTCCGTTTACATTAATTTCATGACCGTGCTCTGCAACCCATTTTGTGGCAGCATAAGCTTCATTATTTGCAACCGGATATTGCGCTTCGGGAGTACGTGTGTAGTTTACGAATACGCCAACTGCGCCAGATCCTAAAACCAAATCACGAACCATTCTTTTGTGTGTTGGATAATCGCCTATAATCCATCCGCCGCCATGAAAGAACATAAATACAGGCAAATCGCCTTTTACACCTTTTGGTCGCATAATGTCTAACGAAATAGTAAGTCCATCAACTGTAATTGTTTTTTGAGATTCGGTTACTTTCGAATAATCGTAAGTTACACTTGCCTGAGCGCCTTCTAATACTTTACGGGCATCTGCGGCAGATAAAGTTTCGATTCCCGGACCATCATGAATCGCTTTTAGAAAATTGCGAACATCTGGGCTTAAGTGTGAATCTGTGGCATAATCTGCCTGAGCGTTTACATTTCCTGCTGAAAGTACAGCTAATAATACAGCAGCAAATAAAGCTTTTGTTTTTCCAATTTTGGTAATCATTTGAGTTTTCATTTTTACTTGTTTTAAGATTAAATTCATTGAAGACTTATATTGGTAATTGGCTCTCTGCTTTCGTACCGTTAAATCTACAGGACAAAGGTGCGGCAATAACAAAGCTGAAAAAATGGACAAACTTCCCGAACGATTGCCACTTTTGAAAAATGGTTGAGTTTAGATTGTAGATTTTAGATTTTAGATTTTAGATTTTAGATTTTAGATTTTAGATTTTAGATTTAAAAAATGCGTTTACATATAGTTAGTTTCTGTAGAATCTGTGACAAAAAAATGATTCAATACATTTTAATAAAGCAAAACTAAAAAGCCAACTATTCGGGAAGTTTATCCATTTTTTTAAAAGTGGGTTTATTTCACTTTTGCCCTTTAATCCTTAAATATTTTTCTATTATGAAAACACTATCATTTATTTTTCAATGGGCATTGCGTATTTTGATTGCGTATTACTTACTAAAGTATTCTTATGTTAAACTTTCCGGACAGCCAAGTGCCATCGAATTATTTACAACACTGAATATGGAACCTTGGGGTCGAATTACTATAGGAATTTTAGAACTCATAACAGTAA
The DNA here is from genome assembly GCF_009707955.1 of Flavobacterium sp. LC2016-13. Lineage (GTDB taxonomy): Bacteria > Bacteroidota > Bacteroidia > Flavobacteriales > Flavobacteriaceae > Flavobacterium. Next base: position 156,091 of record NZ_WMDQ01000011.1, read on the forward strand.
TATTGATTTTATATCCGCGTGCTACTGTGTTTGGAGGTTTACTTGGAATGATATCCATGACGGCTGTCATTTTTTATCATTTAAAGGAACTTGGAATTGCTATAAATGGCGATAGTTTTTTGTTTTTTATCGCATGCGTCATTTTCGTTGCATCACTTCTATTGGTTATTTTAAATCGTAAACAATTGACAACTTGCATTTTTACTTCATAATATATGCAGCAAAAGAGCTTTTCAATAAAGTAATTTTGAGCTTTTCACGAAAACAGTACAAACAAATTATATCGATCTTTGTACTGCAAACAATTAGTAAAAATGGAACAGGAAATTACCAAAATCCCGGGAATTGTGTATTCTAGCTTTGAAACGCAAAAGGTTATTGGCGAGCATTTTATTCTCGAACATGGATTGTGTTATATCATTTCGGGAAGTTTAAAAGTTACCGATGCCGGACAAACAAGAATCTTTGTTAGTGGCGATTTAGTGTTTTACAGAAAAAATTTCCTGTCTAAGTTTACCAAAATACCTAATGAAAAAGAATCATTCAGATCGATTACCGTGGTTTTTGACAGGGAGGTTTTAATGCAGTTTAGCCAACAATACAACATTGTTTATGATAAACCTTATGCATTAAAAGATCCTGTTTTGAAATTAAAAACAGATGTTTTACTTGAAAACTTCTATCAAACGCTTCTTCCCTATTTCAATTCTAGTTTACCGGAGCAATTGATTTTATTGAAAAAACAAGAAGCTTTAATGTTGCTTTTACAAGTTAATCCGGATTTAAAAAATGTAGTATTTGATTTTAATCAACCGGGGAAAATTGACCTGGAAGTTTTTATGCAGCAGAATTTTAAGTTCAATGTCGATTTGAAAAAACTGGCATTTCTTACCGGAAGAAGCCTTGCAACATTTAAACGTGATTTCGAAAAAATTTTCCAGATGTCACCCAATCGCTGGCTTCAGAAAAGACGTTTGGAAGAAGCACATTATCTGATTAAAGAAAAAAACAAACGCCCATCTGATGTATATCACGAACTGGGATTTGAAAGCATCTCTCATTTTTCTTATTCTTTCAAGAAACTTTTTGGCGTGAATCCGTCTGCAATTTGATTTCATTTTATTGAAATAATCCACTAAACATAAATAATCTTACTATGAAAAAAGTAATCTTCATTACCGGAGCTTCCTCCGGTCTGGGCAAAGCTACGTCCTTATTTTTCGAACAACAAGGCTGGAATGTAATCGCTACAATGCGAAATCCGGAAAAAGAAAATGAATTTAAAAACTACGAAAACATACTCGTAACAAAACTTGATGTATCTGACAATAAATCAATTAAAACCGCAATTAGCGAAGGAATTGAAAAATTCGGACATATTGATGCTTTGGTTAATAACGCGGGTTACGGACAACAAGGTCTATTTGAAGCCGTTTCTTCAGAGAAAATTCGCAATCAATTTGAAGTAAATGTATTTGGTTTGATGGATGTTACGCATGCTATTTTGCCACATTTCAGAAGCAGAAAACAAGGAACATTGGTAAATATAACTTCTGGTGCCGGACGTGTTACTGTTCCTTTAATTTCGGTTTATGCGGCTTCTAAATTTGCGGTTGAAGGTTTTTCCGAATCACTTTCGTATGAACTGGAATCTCAAAACATTAAAGTAAAAATCATTGAACCGGGTTATGTAGTGACGCCTTTTTATGAAAGAGCTGCTGCAGATTATGCGTTCGATCCTGCATTAGAAGATTATGCAGCTTTTCAGGAAGATATGAATTCGTTATTTTCTTCCTTTGGAGAACAAAAAACAGCCACGGCAGATGATGTTGCCAAAACTATTTATGGAGCTGTTACAGATGAAAGCCACACTTTGCGATACATTGCTGGTCCGGATTTAGAACCTTTGGTTGCTCTTAGAAATAGTAAACCAGATCAGGAATATATCGAAGCTTTGCGAAATCAATTTATGCCAAAAGCTTTTAAATAAAATAAAAATCCCGTTTCAAAAATGTTACGGGATATTTTTTGATTTCATGTGATCTAAGACTACCTACTGGTAATGTTATAAAGAATGTGTTCTAAACATTATTAACATAGAAGGTAGTAAATAATAGTGTTCTGAGTTTTGTGACAAAATCGTGACACATGGCGTTTTTGAAAAATAGAAGTAAGTCAAAATCAAGGTCTACGAAGCTTAGGTTCGAAACTGTATTAAATTAAGTTTTCAGCTACGAACAAAATAAAATGGATTTGAGGGTACAGGTAAAATACAACATAACTAAGTAAAATCCTAAACCGACTTTAATTTACTCAACTCAAAGAATCAAATAATATTACAATAATCCTTCAATTTAAAAAACTAACCTTTCCATCCATCTTCCCCATCACCGGTCAAAACAATACTAAAAGCTATCTTAAAAAGAATTAGACTAATCAACTAACTAATTCTCGAAGGTCTCTCTTCTCCCTAATGATTCTTCAAAAAACCGAGAACATCAAAATTTAATTTCATATTAATACGAAAAGTAATAAACAGCACGGCAGAAGTTTTATGAAATAAAAATTCTATTTTTGAAAATTAAAAAGCCCTAACGCCCATCAGACATACCCTACTTATTTAGGATAAATACGCTGGAAATCATTAGACAAAATCCCATTTAAGAATACTTTTATGAAAAAAACATTCTGTTATGCATTCTCATTAATTGTCACTCTTTCCTGTTCAGAAAAGAAAACGCAAAAAGAAAATAGTACAATAAAAAATAGCAAACCCGATACGGTTCTTAAAACAGAAGATCAGGAATCGGAAAACAGTTCCGATTGTGTATTTGATGACAATTATAAAAAAATAACAGAAGAATGGCTTCAGGAAGTTGACATCAAAAATTATATCTGGGATTCAAAAAATAACAAAGCGACACTGCTATACCATGGCGATACTCTGACTGTATATAAAGGCGGCTGTAACCATTTTATCAGTTCAGTAGAAATTAAAACAGCTATTTATCCCGATATGAAATCAGACAGCACTTTGATAGGAAAAATTAATGATATAGCGTGTAAATTTAAATTTGACAACTACTGTAAAAAGCTTATTGAAGGCCGGTTTAAAAAAAATGACAACGACAGTTCAGCCATTTTTCTGGAGTTTGAAGATGATGATCCAGAAGATAATTTAATCTCTGAAGGGATACAGATTTCAGAAAAAGGAAAAAGCACCATTATTACAATATCCGAGTATTACAATTGAAACTATTACTTCCACAACAATAAAAACAGTCTGAAAGAAAGAATGTAAGTATGAAAGAATGCAGACTGGGTGCCGTCTGCATTAATCCGGATAAATGTAAAATCCATTTTTTCGCAGCTCCCGTCTTATTCTTCTTTTTTCCTTACGACTGACAAAAGGTTTATAAGCCTCTAAATTTACTTCATAGTAATTTTTGTCGCTAATAGTAACTTCTTTGGATTCTAAACCTATAAAACTTACAATCAATAAAGCATCTTCATTCATGTTCAATTCAAATTTTCCATCCATATCTGTGACCGTTCCTCTTTTCTCATTTTTCACCGTTATATTAGCACCCGGTAACGGACCGCTTTCATCCATTACAACTCCACTGACTATTTTTATTGATTTTAGTATTATATTTTGATTCTTTCTGAGAAGAACAAGATACAAAGATGGATGAAAGATAAAATATGAGGTATAATCTGAGTTTCATTTACAATATATTTTTTGATTAATTCTATATTGAGTCGTAACAGTATTTCTTCTGATCTAATCATTAACAGATGAAAATAGCGCTTAAAAAAAAACTAAACTTTTGTTTTGTTAACCTTTCCTATACTTAATAGATGATCATTTAAAATAAAAGGTTGGGACCAACACTCAAAATAATTTGAGGTTAGTGTTAAAGATTAAAAACTGTGAATATTGCAATAATAAAATTTTTGATGAATCTGAAGATAACAAAAATGGCAAGCAATAATTTATTGCAGTTCTTGCGCATCTGTCACAATCAAATAAAAGAATTTAATTAATTTAAAAAATCAGTCCGTAAATTTACAGAATGATTTAAACTTAGATACCCCTTTCTAATCATCTGATTTTTATAAGCACCTATACAGCTTAAATTCCGCTTAGAGCTTTCTTTGCAGAAAAAATTGCGGTCATAATTCAAGTGGACAATGTCCATGAAACCCATTTTTGTGTACAGGAAAAAGGTTTGCTATTCCCCAGAGAGACAAAAGATATAGAGTCTAACTCTTTTTGAATATTAATTCTACATACTCTAATATCACTATCATATTACTGCACGATATTATGCTGTACAAAGCTTTATTCTAATTTATAAGTCTGAACCACAACTAAAATTCTAATTAAATAGAAATTTTAATCCTTCTGAATCAATTGGAATTTTGTGTTTTAAAAATCTTATTCCGTATAAAATTACTCTTATACCAAACAATCTCCGCTTGGTGTCATTTCTTTTAAGTCTATTTTATATCTGTTATAATTTAGATTCCCATCAAGCACTTTACGATGCTTATTATAAACGCGATGCTGAAAACCAGCCTTAAGGGTAAGTTAACCTAAAACTAAAGCACAAAATCTGTCCATTCGACTTTAAATTCGACATCATTTAAAAAATAAACTAATAACCAAACCAGCTGATTATGGAAAACTACTTACACGGCTTACTTGACGAAGAGAACGACGATATTATCCAGCAATACTTAAAATACATTGACGGGGGAATTCCATGTACGGATAAACCAAAAGACGTATTAATCATTGGTGCCGGAATGGCTGGAATGGTGGCCGCAGCTATGCTAAAAGAGGCAGGACATAATGTTACGATAGTCGAGTCAAACACGCGTGTTGGCGGAAGGATTAAGACTTTCAGGAATTCTGAAAACAAAAAATATTTTGAAGACGACAGTGTTTATGGCGAAGCTGGTGCGATGCGTATTCCAACCATACACCAGATGGTACTCAAATACATTGATAAACTCGGACTCAAAACCGAGCCTTTTTATTATAAGTCTGTCGATAAAGAACAGGCAATCGCACATCAGGCAGACCCAACTAAGCCGGAGCCGGATACTACTAGAAATTCTCTTTTCTATGTTAACCGCAAACGTGTTGTACAAAATCAATATATTCGAAAAGATGATACGAAAGTCGATGTAAACGAACTACTAGGATTTAATCTCGAAAGCAGTGAAAACAAACGTGCTGACGAGTTAATGGCCGCTCTCATTGATCCGCTTAAAAATTTTATTGCAGAAGATCCTGAGAAAAACTGGCCTTTGCTGATCGAACGTTATGGAGAATATTCGATGCGTCGTTTCTTAAAGGAAAATTCAAAGTATTCAGAGAATGCCATAGAAATGATTGGAGTTATGCAAAATCTGGAATCCAGAATGGCCTATGATTTTATCCAGAGTTTTATTGAGCAAAATATCATCAAGGATTCTACCACTTTTATGGAAATTGTTGGCGGAAGCGACTTGCTGCCAAATGCATTCTTTAAAGCTTATAATCTCGAAGAAAACACCTATTTTGATTGCAGAATGACAAAAATGAAACTCGTTAACAACAAGGTAAAAATAGAAGTTGATATTGAAGTTCAACGTGACTTTCAGTTTTATGAAGACGCAGGATTCAAAGCTTTAAAAACACCTGTTAGTGATCTGGAATTTGATGAAATAATTGTCACCATACCATTTTCTGCATTAAGACATGTGTACGTAACACCTCAATTCGATCAGCAAAAACGAAAAGCAATCCGAGAATTGCACTATGATTCTGCTACTAAAATATTATTGGAATTTCGTGAAAAATGGTGGCAGGAAGCACCTTATAATATTGTTGGTGGTGGTACTATTACTGATTTTTCAAACCGTTTTACCTATTATCCAAGCAATGATTTAGGAAGTAAAGGCCATGGTGTTGTGCTGGCATCTTATTGCTGGTCTGACGAAGCAAGCCGCTGGGATTCTATGGATGATGACGACAGGTATTTTTATGCACTTAAAAATCTTGCCATCATGCACTCTGATGACGAAAAGGAACAGCAGCGTATTATAGACCTTGCCGTAATTACCTCGAGCATAAAGGACTATAAAAAGAAAGGCGGAAGATTAATCGGTGCGGCAACACAAAGCTGGATGCGCGACCCGTATGCTTATGGTGAAGCGGCAATATTTAATCCCGGACAGTTACAATTATTACAGCAACATATCATATCAACCGAATGGGAAGGAAAAGCACATTTTGCCGGAGAGCATACTTCCCTGAAACATGCCTGGATTGAAGGCGCAATTGAGTCCGGAATTCGTACTGCACTCGAAGTCAACAAAAATACTGGTAACCTGAATAATCCAATTTAAGATGTCACAGAAAAAAATCTCCGTTGCAAAATACTTGCAAATACGTCTGGAACAATTAGGACTTACCCATTTATTTGGAATTGCTGGCAATTATACCGCGCCATTTTTGAATACTATTCAAGAAGACAAAAATGCAAAAATTAAAATCGTTAACGACACGAATGAAATAAACGCCGGACATTGTACTGATGCTTACGCACGTCAAAACGGTTTCGCTGCAGTGGCAGTAACTTATGGCGTGGGAGCATTTACGCTGCTCAATTCGGTTGCGGGTTCTTATGTAGAACACTGTCCCGTGCTTGTCATTAATGGAGCTCCGACCAATAAAGATCAGCAAAGAAGCCTAGTTCAGGGCATGCTGGCATCACACATGACAGGTGATATGTACAGTAATATTAATGTATTTCGAAATGTTACCGTTGCAGCAGAACAAGTTACAGGTTCATCAGATGCTCCTTATAAAATTGATTCAGTTTTAAATGCGTGTATTTTATATGGAAGACCGGTTTATCTTGAAGTTTTTGAAGATGTGTGGCGAATGGAATGTAATCCGCCTGACGCTCCATTAGTAGAAAGAGAATCCTCTAAATGTCAATCAAGTGCACGCATAGCTGCTAAAAGAGTAGCTGCATTGGCAAAAGGAAAAGAAATTATTTTCTGGGGCGGTATTGAAATCCAGCGTTATGGTATTCAAAAGGAATTCCTTGATCTGATCGAAACTACCGATACTGAATTTGTGACTTCTATACTTGGGAAATCAATCGTATCAGAAAACCATCCTAAGTTCAAAGGTGTTTTTAATGGCAAGGCATCGCCAATAGATGTCTATGACCAATTCAAAGACGCCGGGCTAAAAATTGGTCTTGGTGTATGGACCACCGGCAAAAATCTTGGTGGTTTTGATGTCTGGCAAGAAAATACTGTACTTGCCAATCACAGTGGTGTAAGGATTGGTGCATCTTATGTGGCCAATGTATCGCTAAGGGATTTTATTATATTTCTGAAAGAAGAACTTACCAAAGTTAATTTCAGTGCTTACGAAATGTATGATGAAGAGAAGCTGCCTGAATCATTTTTCTTAGCTGATAACACAATGCTTAAAAAAGGGAAACCGGAGCTTACTTATGATTCATTTTTCAACCGAATCAATAGTTTTATAGATGAGAGACATATCGTCGTTGCCGATGCGGGGTTTCCTTTATTGGGCGCTCAGGGTATTCGTATTGCAGAACCTAACGGATTCGTAGCACAGGCATCATGGCTTTCGATAGGTTATTCTGTTCCTGCGGCAACCGGAATAAAATGTGCCAGACCTGATAAAAGAGCGGTAGTATTTGTTGGAGACGGTGCTTTTCAGGAAACTTGTCAGGCCATATCTACACAGAATAAACTGAAACACGACACTATTGTTTTTGTTTTGGATAATGGTATTTATGGTATTGAACAAATGCTTGTTAATCCAAACCCGTTTCGTGGTGCAAAAAAGGTAGAATACAGCATTCCCGATTTAAACAGCGTTTATGATTACAACGAAATGCACCGTTGGAAATATGCGAAACTCGTTGACGTATTTGGAGGCAAAGGTTTTGAAGTCAGTAGTCTCGACGAACTCGAAGAGGTTTTGAAACAACTTGACAACATTAAGGAAAATACCATTGTACATGTAAACATACCTAAGACGTCTATTCCGGAAGCAATTGCTTATAAGACAAAGGAACCTGGAGAGGATGAATTTCTGGATAAAGACTGGAGTCTATGTTAGGTTTAAAATGGAGTAATTTTTGAAACATTTCGTCAGAATAAACTAAAAAAAGCCATCTCAGTTTTCATTACTAAGATGGCTTTTAAAATTTTAGTATTTATTTAAAAAGTGAAGAGATAACTTCTTAAAAATCAATTAATACTAAATGAAATTTCTATGCTATCGTATATTTTTTTTCTGTAATAGTATTGGTAGTTTCAGTTGTTACATTGTCTACAAATCGCCATTCAGCTTCAGAACCAGATAATGTAAATTTAAGATATGTATATCCTCGTTTATACAAATTTGCATATTCTAAATCATCTATCAGTACTGTAAATGCTTGTGCCAATTCTATCGCTTTTGAAGGGTCTGCGGTAATACCAAGATAAGCTTCCAATCCTGGTGATGAAACAGAACTGCACGCTATTTCAGTTCCTATATAATTTCCCTGCATATCGGTAAGTTTACCCAGCCATGCATTATGAGTATCTCCGGCTAAAACCACAACATTTTTCCCGGAAAGCATTGCATACAATTGTTCTCTTTCTGCAAAATAACCATCCCAGGCATCCAGATTATATGGCAAAGTCGTCGTAACTCTTGCAATTTCCTGTGCAGTTAAAGAAGGATCACTTTGTTTATATCTCATTTTAATAACAACAAGTGCAGAGATTGTATTAATAAGAGCCTGCATGGTCGCAGGTTGTGCACTTCCTAATTGATCTACTTCTGCTAAAATTTGATTTAAAAGCAAAAGCAGCTCAGCAGGAATCAGCATTTTTGTCATCAGGATCTGCTGGCCTAATACTTTCCATTTAGCAGTATCTGCATTGATCTGTGATCCCAGCCATGTCATTTGTTCGCTTCCAATTAATTTTCTGCTTGTGCTTAACAAATCTGTTCTAAATTTTGTCTGATCAAAATTTCCACCATTATCAATATAATCAGAATAACTCATCTGCTTATCTCTTGCTATAACTCTTGTATCCATCATGTAAAGCGAAAGAATATTACCAAAATTAAAACTTCTGTAAATTCTAAGATCTTTTCCTGTTTTAAGAGGAATATATTCGCTGTAGGCTTGAAAAGCAGCCATTTTTCTCATCTGAAAATCTCCTTCAGATGGCTGATGGTTTTCTGCACCGGATTTATAGGCATCGTTAGCAAACTCATGGTCATCCCAGACACATATAAAAGGTTTTTTTTGATGAAGAAGCTGAAGATTTTTATCTCCTCTATATTGCCTGTATCTTTCTCTATAATCGCTGAGGCTTGTAATCTCTTTAGCTGGTTTATGTTCTCTGCCCAACGGGTTGGTAAATGGATTTGTTCCATACTGTCCAGGCGCATATTCGTAAATATAATCTCCAAGATGAACCACTACATCGGCATCCGAAGAAGCGATCGCTCCATACACATTGAAGAGTCCTGCCGGAAAATTAGAACAGGAAACAACAGCCATTTTTACATCATTTACAATATCTGATTTAGATGGCAGCGTACGTGTTTCTCCTGTAACAGTTACTTGTTTTGTTTTGGCATTATAAAATCTATAGTAATATTTTGTATTGGAAGAAATATTCTGAACATCTACCGCTATTGTAAAATCATTTGTAGAAGATGCTGCAGCCTGACCTTTTCTTATTACTTCAGAAAATGCGGCATCCTTACTTAGCTCCCAGGTAATTTCAGCATCTGAACCTGCTGAATATCTTGTCCAGAGAATCACTCCGGTTTCAGTAGGGTCAAAACTGGCTACTCCTGTCTCAAACCCTTCATTTTTCATTCCATCTGGAGCACCGCTGTTATCCGTTTTATCATCGTCACTGCAACTTTCAATAAGTGGAGCGATGAAAACTCCTCCGGCAACCAATAAAGAATTTCTAAGAAACCTTCTTCTGCTTAAATCATTGTTATTTTCCATAAAAAAATTTTTATATCAAAAAAACAATTTAATATTACAACTCAAGTTATGGCATTTTTAACATTACCTTTCATTAATATTAACAATCCATTTACTATAATAAATTATCAATCTTTTTAATAAATAGAATTTTCATATGCAATTTGAATGGAGTAGATATCTTTTCTGCCACAAAAAACTAAGGCGGTATTTTCGAAAAAGGTGACTTTTACAATAATGACTTGACTGAGAATTCTGAAAGATTAATTCCGTGAGCATTTAGATTTGAATATTTACTATATTTAAATGGCGAATGCATGCATTCGCCATAATTGATCATGCAGATATTGAAGTGCTGCTTAATCACTAATTTTATCTTGTTATACTTTAGCTTAATTTATAAATTCAGTTTACTTTTCTTAATCAAGAGAGATATTTGTGTCATCATTCTCAGAATTAAAGCGATCCAGAAAACTGAGATATAACGGAACACTCCTTTCAATCCATTCTTTTGAAGGTTCAAATGTCATTCCATAGTAAGCAAAAAATGGTTTGTAATCGGCTTTTATATAATCAAATAACGCTTCAAACGGACGGGTTAATTCTTCAAGAGTATATTTGAAAACTGTTCCATGCTGCAAATGTTCTTCCTTCAAGCCTAATGAAATAGACAGTGCCACTTTCTTTCCTGTAAATTTAAAGCCGCTTGCACTGCCATATGCCCAGCCGCGCGTAAGAACTTCGTCAAGCCATTTCTTTAATAATGCAGGCGAATGATACCAATAGTAAGGGAATTGGAAAATAATGTGATCATGTTCTTCAACCAATTTTTGCTCTGCTGCTATATCAAACTGCTGATTGGGATAAACTTCATGTAATTGGTGAATATGAAACTTTTCAGGAAATTTTTCTAATTCGTTAAGCCATCTTTTGTTTATCACTGAGTTATTTATATCAGGATGTGTTATAATAATCAATGTTTTTTTCATTTTAAATTGAAATAATGTAATTAATAAATATTTTGTGTTTTTCTAAGCCAAAATTAGCTGGATATTACAGCTGCTTATTTCATCAGAGGCTCAAAAACTATCACGAAAAGTTCAATCACATTGTAGAAATTTTAAAATAATTACAGGAATAAGTAACGATTAATTTTCTTTGCTTGATAAACCATCGTCTAAAACGAATAAAAGTTCACTGATCATTTTCGCTGTAGCACCCCAGACTTTATTATTATGTATTTCATAATACGGTACTGTAACTTGTTCCCCACGAATCAGCATTTCGCTCGACCCAATGATGTTTGGATTATAAATATCGTTTAGTTTTGTTTCTAGTATTTTTTCCACTTCTCTTTTGTCTCCAATAAAATCTGGTTTATACGAAAGATACCCAATGACAGGCAAAACCTTGAAATTGCTCGGGCCAATAAAAAGTTCTGTAAGTGTGCCTAAAATTTTTACATCACTGATTTTTAAACCGATTTCTTCATTTGCTTCGCGTAAAGCAGTTTGAATTAGGTTTTCATCAGCAGGTTCATATTTTCCTCCGGGAAATGCAACTTGAGCAGAATGAACACCATCATAAGATGGACGTAAAATTAATGGCAGGTAAACTTCATCCTTAAAAGGATAAAAGAGAATCAAAACTGCGCTTCTCCGCGTGTGTTCATTAGGTTTGAAGCTGAGTCTTGTTTTGGAAGAATTTTGAATTACCTGATGTGCTGCTTCACCCGGAAGTGGCTTTTGCAGGTTTTTGGTAAGGTATTCTATGAATGAGTAAAATGATTTCATTTGGTTACGATTTATATTATTCTAATTCATCGAAATTTTAAAGTGTAAAGCCAATATATAAAGAGGCTGAATCTTCCAGTTTAAGATCCAGCCTCTTCATCATTTTAACAGCCGCAGGAAGTGTCTGTACAAGATTGTCCAGTTTGTAATTTTGAAACCGTTACATTTTTTAACCAATCGTCGACTGCTGGTTTTAAACTATCAAAACTTTGAAATCCATTAGAGATGATTTTAACTGTTCCGTTTTCTAAAGTAAGCAAGGTTGGAAATCCTTTTACACCTAATTGTTTACTAAATTCAAATCCTTGCTGTGTTTTAAGCTTTATTTCTTCTGAATTGAAATTTTCTAAAAAGCTATTTTTATCAACTCCAATTTCTTTAGACAGTTCAGCCAGAATATTTTCATTTGTTATATCTTTTCCTTCATAATAAAATGATTTTTGCATAAGATTCAAAAAATCATAATCTTTCTCTGGAGATAATTTCTGAACTACAATCAAAGCACGGCTTGCTGGTTCTGTGTCATATTTGAATGTATCGCTGACAAACTTCATCGAATGATCAAAATACTGACCGCTTCTTAAGTTTACATTTCTCCAGTGGTATTCTAAAAAATCTCTATATTCATAATCAACAACCTGCTTACTGCCTGGTGAAAATCCGCCAGAAACAATTTCTAAATCAATATTTGGATAATTCTCTTTTAACTTCTTTATTACTGGGCTAAAACCGTAACACCATGAACACATAGCGTCTGTGAAATAAAACATTTTCATAATTCTAAAATTTAAAGTTTTGTAAAATTCTGTTTAGGAATGTCAATTGAATAACAAACCATCTTTTAACAAGACAAAATTAGTGTGGTTGAAAAGAATCCTATTTCTTTAAAAGTTCAAAAAATACCCTATAAAGTTTAGAGTTAGTGAAGAATTAAAGCTTCTGCTGAAGTTGTTTTGGTGTATTTTTATATTTTTGTTTAAAGGAAGCTATAAAATGCGCAGGAGTTTCAAAACCTACTTCATACGCTATTTCTGTAATATTCATTTCAGATCTCAATAAGTTATATGCTTCTTCTAATCTACGCTCCATAATCCATTTTCCCGGATTCATTTTAAAAGTTTGGCTGAATTTACGTTTAAAGGTTGAGAGACTATAGTTGGCAAGAAATGCATATTGTTCTAAAGAAATATTCTCTTTGTAATGGCTTTGCATTAGCCGCACTAAATCGGGATTTAAATGCGTGTCTAGACTACGCAATTGCTCTTCAAAATAAGATCCATCAGGTGCAGAAATTAAAATCTGAAACAATTCGCGAATTTTTAGAGGCAAGATCGATTCTAAACGTTTAGGATCTGTATTTAATGTTAAGCAGGTTTTAAGCTGTGAGATTAAAGCACACATGAGTTCATCTGCAGGAAGAAGTACCATATCACTTCTGCATGGGGTTTTTCTTTCTGAGACGTTTTTATTTACATTTTCTAATATATTATCGACTTGAGAGCGCAGCCATTCATCTGAGAAAAAAATTATAATAGATTCATATCCTTTATTCGGATCGTCGACCTTATCGGTAATCAAATACGAACCTCTTTTCATAAAAAAACCAGAACCCGCAGGAACAATAATTTTACTGCCGTGATCCAGAATTTCTTTTGTTCCTTCTAATACGACACTAACGAGATTCATATGCACGCACATATTAGCTCTTTTTATTTCTTCTTTCTGTTTATAATGAAAGAGATAAATATCTTCATTCCAGGATAAAACATCCTGACTCTCTTTTATAATAACATTGCAATCAAGATCTTTCATATTGACATATTTAAAAAAACAGCCAACAAACTTACAATGTTCGAAATTGAACGGAAATGGATGAATTTTACTTTATGATGGATAATATTTAAAAAAGTAAGACGCTCAATTGGCGTCTTACTTTCTACTATTTAAAACTTTCACAAAGAGCCTGCCTTTACAAAAGTCTGCCATCCACGCATGGTCTCAATAAAGCGTTCGCTTAACCCTCCTTGTCTCAGATAATCGGCCATTACAGGCAATTGCGGACTATCGTACATCGGATTTGCTTTTACTTGAAGAGGAAAGTCACGCTGAAGAATAGCGGCACGTGCAATCAGTACAAAATCACAGCCTTCATCAAGAAGTTCTCCGGCACGCTGCGCACTCATAATTTTTCCTGCCGCTCCTAAACGAACTCCTTTTCGCGGGAGTTCTGTAAAAACACTTAGCATGGTTTTTCCTTTAAAGGTTCCTTCTCGAACTAATTGAGCTGAATCCCAAAGAGCTAAATCCAAATAATCGATTAGTTCACGATCAAAAATATCAGCCGTAACTTCTCTCAATTCTTCCAATAGCAGTCCGTATCGTTCAATCGACAATCGCCAGCCAATCTGGAAATCAGGACCGCAGGCTCTACGAATTCCTTCGATAACTTCAATCGTAAATCGCGCACGGTTTTCTAAGCTTCCTCCATATTTATCTGTACGATCGTTTAAGTTTCGCGACATGAATTCAGAAAGAATCCACCCGAAAGCACCGTGTACTGAGATTCCATCAAAACCTGCCAATTGAGCCCTTTTTGCTGCTGCGATAAAACTGTCACGAATTCGTTCTACTTCTTCCATTGTAATTGCTCTTATTCCTTCTACTGTTTTTCCTGAAGCCGGAGCCGGTATTCCTCCTATTGAAGGTTTAGCGCGATGTCCTGCATGATGCAACTGTACGGCAGACAAAGCACCACCATCTCGAATAGCCGACGCCATTTTGGTAAGCCCGGGTAAATGATTATCACTGTGAATACCTAATTGTCTTTCAAACGCTATACCTCCTGCTTCTATAGTTGATGCGCTGGTTTGAATAAGTCCATAGCCACTTTGAGCGAGTTGTTCCATCCAAAATTGATCATATTCAGATGCTGTGCCATCAAATTCGCTTTGCTGGCTGGTTAATGGTGCAAGCATGAAACGGTTTCTCATTGCCGGACCGTGCAGCAGAGTAAGCGGTTTAAATAAATCAGAAACAGACATATTGTTAATTTTTAAAGTTCTACTTATGTGAATTATTATTGGATGCAAAGTTGTCTAGATAATCGTTCGTGAAAAATGGATGATTTTTACTTTATAATGGACGTTTTAAACCTGACTTTTCAAAGGCTCATTAGAGAAATTGCATTAAGAAAAAATTCTCCATCATAAAGTAAATTTCCTCCATTCTTTAGCACGCATTGCCGTCAGATCTTTGCGATGTTAATAAAATTTATTCAAATGAAAAAAACAGCAATTATTATTCTTTCTGATCCAAAAGCAGGTTCAGAAGAAGCGTTAGGACGTGTATTCAATGCCTTAGCATCAGCTTATGAATTCAAACACGAAGGTGAAGATGTAAAAATTATTTTTCAAGGAGCAGGTATAAGATGGCCTGAGCAACTAGAAAAACCAGAGCATCCAGTTCATGGACTTTATAAAGAAGTAAAAGATCATGTTCACGGTCTCTCAAAAGGATGCGTTGCTGTATTTGGTACTGAAGTATCTGGTTATGAATTATTAAACGACAACGAAGTACCGGGAACTCCTGGTTTACCAAGTTTTGTTAACCTTAGAAAAGAAGGTTACGATATTTTAATTTTCTAATCCAAAACTCCAACTGCCCTCTTTTTTCCTTAGAGGGCAGTTTTTTAAATTTTTATAGAATTAAATTCAGATTATTTTAATGCAATAGACGGTTACTTTTTTAAGTACTTTAGCATAGCTGGATGCATTCTATAAAATCAGAAATTTAAGTTATAATTTATGCAAGAGAGTTTTCAATATTACATGCATCAATTTTTAAATTTAGCTAAAAGTGTTCTAAAAACAGCTAAGTCGCCTGTGGTGCAATTGTATTGAAGAACGTAATGGACTCAATTTTCAGAATTAATAAATAAACTCTAGACATGTTATCTCAATCTGTATATACACTTGTTAATCAACAAAATGGAAACTTATCATTTAAAATATTTGAGTTTGATAACAGCAGTTATTTTGATCATATTCAGCGTAATAATTATTTTACTCTGATCATTATTACTTCGGGAGAAGGTTTAGCAAAAGTCGACCTTTGCGAGTATTCATTCAAAGAAAATACGTTATTTGCTTTTTATCCTTATCAACCTTTTATGCTGGCTTCAGAAGGACCGCTTACTGGTATTTCTATTCAGTTTCATCATGATTTTTTCTGTATTTACAGACATCATAAAGAGATTGCTGCTAATGGAATTTTATTTAATAATGTTTATCAGCAACCTTTTATTGTTCTGGATCAAAATAATAAGCAGATACTAATGAATATCGTGAGAGAAATTGTGAGTGAGTTGAAAATTGAAGCCTTGAGAAAAGATGAAGTTCTTGTTTCTTATTTAAAAATATTCTTGGTATTTGCTACTCGAATAAAACTCGAACAACAATCAATTAAAGAAGTAAATGGTAATGAAAAACAGCTTCTTATTATTCAGAACTTACGAAATGCTATTGAAGAAAATTTCAGAACAAAACATTCTGCAAGTGAATATGCCGATATTCTACATGTATCGCCAGTAGTACTTGCACGTGCAGCCAAGAGCCATTTTAATATGACACTTTCAGACTTAATAACTGAAAGAATCATTGTTGAAGCAAAAAGAGAATTGTATCTCACAGACAAAACGATCAAAGAGATCGCTTACGAACTTGGCTATGATGATGAATATTATTTCAGCAGAGTATTTAAAGGCAAAACTGAAATTTCTCCCCAGTTCTACAGAGATACAATAGGTTTTAATAAAGGAGCATAATAGATTGACCAAAATAACTAAGTAGTTTAATTTTAGTAGATTTTATAATGCAAAACTGCCGCCATTAAACATTTTGTAACAAGATCACGATTTAGGGCGAGACATCCAATAAAAAAAGGCTGTTTCATAAATTATGAAACAGCCTTTTATATCTTGTAAAGACAACTCTAATTCAACTTCTAGTATAAATAATTCAGAGCTGTAATATCATTAGCATTGAAAGCTCCAGTCTCGCTTGAACTGAAACATGCTCTCATATAAGAAGTTGCGTCATATCCTGAAGGTGTTCCCGGAATTAGAATTGCTCCAACTCCAGCAGTTCCTTCATTTGAATTCTGTCCACAACTTTGACGGCTGAACCAGTCTGTATGACGTAAACCAATGCAGTGTCCTATTTCGTGTGCAGATACGTGTGCATTTACACCTGTTGAATAAGTATCTAATCCGGAATATAATGTAACTGAATTAAAAGGTGCGCCTCCTGAAGGGAAACCTGCTACTCCACCGGCAGATCCGGTTTGTCTCCGGACAACAATGTTTGCTCCTGATGTACTAGAACTAAAAGTTAGCGTAAAGTTAATAGACAATCCTAAATTATTGTATCTGTTTATTGCTGCCTGCAATCCTGCACGCATATTTGTAGACAGAGCCGTTGTACCAGTACCTGTTAACCCAACAACTTTAATAGTTCTTGGAGCAGACACTAAATTAGTAGTACGGTATTGTTCTGTTGTAATACCTCCGTGAAGATCCATTTTGTTTAATTGATCTTGAGTAATGACAATATCTCCTTCTATCAGGAATGCGTCTTCAGTGGTACCATCTAAATTAGTATTCTTAATTACCTGAACATCTGTGGTATTTAACGAAAGTGATCTAATTTTGCTCAACACCTCAGGTGTTACTTTTAGAGATTCTTGGTTTGATTGAGCTGCCTCATCTTCTTTGTTACAAGAGAACAGCGTTAGCGCTATAAATGACAACGCTAAAATTGATTTAAATTTTTTCATAATAATTTTTTGGTTTGTTAAATAAGTTGATAAAAAAGGGGTCTCTACAAAATATTGTAATATTTATTATCAAATTTATATAAATTTTAATCTTAAAATACTTATAAAATAGTAATTTAACAAATTTAACACTTTTTGTTACATTATTTTATTAGAGTTTTTAATAATAATTATCTGATTATTATCGCAAGCCCAGTAAAATCAATAATTAAATATAAATCAGCTTGTTACACACAAAAATTCTATTTCAATATTTTATTTGGTTTAACATGTTCTTAAAATTTTGAAATCAATTTTTGACTCATTTAAAATAAAAAAAGAGTTATAAAAGAGAATATTACTCCTATAGATTTTGAAGACTCTGAACGATACAAAAAATCATATTTTTTTTACAAATATTTTAATAACTTTGATTTACCCAGAAAGGATAAATATTTCAAATAGAAATCATTAAGCATAAATTCCATCATTGCTTTATCAAAATAAGAAATGATAAACAGCTGCAATAGTCAATTTTGTATCATTGATATGGATGTTTATAATTGCCCCAAAACAATTACAGTAAATGAAGACACAAATTACTTTTCTCTTTTTTATGATAACAACAATCAGTCTCTCACAAAGTGCTGAAAAATGGAAGCAATACATAAAAAAAGAAACTGAAAGAAAATTTGAGAAATACTATCTTACATCTTTAGAAAATGCACATCAAAATAACTACAAAGTTGTAAAAAAACTGGACAGTACTTTTTGTATTGTAAAAAATGAAAATTTAAGATCTAATCTGTCTTTTAAAAAAAATATTCCCGTTAATAGCTTGTGGAAATTACCCTCAAATTTTTTAAATCATCAGGAAGATAAGCTGTATATAATAGCAACTGATACGATCAAAGCGTTACTTACTGACTTGAAATCAAAAAATATTTCTGATATCAAAATATTAAATCCTCGTCTAGTAGTCATTAAAAGTGATTCCCAAAAAATTATTGATGAAATTATAACTTTGAGCAGTGTATCTTCTATTTCCCTAGAATCGCTGCAACCAAAAGGGGAATCTAAAATAATAGATCAAAATTTTAGCGTCAATTCTATAAATAAAGCCAATACCAATTTTCCTCTTTTAACAGGCGAAAATCAAATTGTAGCTATCAAAGATGATTTTTTCGATGCAAATGATATTGATCTGCTAAATAAGAGCATTCCTTCCACAACACAATCTGCTATTGTATCGAGTCATGCAACAGCTATGGCGACTATAGTTTCGGGCTTAGGAAATAGCTCTGCATTAGGAAAAGGAGTTGCTCAAAAAGCTAAGATACAATCATCTGACTTTTTGAACATCTATCCTGATGAAGTAGGGACTTTACAAGGTGCTTTAACTCAAAATCATTCTTACGGTACAGTGATTGAGAATTTTTATGGTTCGCTTGCTAATGCTTATGACGCTCAATTATTTTTAAATTCGGATCTGACGCATTGTTTTTCGTCTGGTAATAGTGGACTTGAGGGTTATAAATCTATAACTGGTAATTTCAAACAATCCAAAAATAGTATCGTATTGGGGTGTATTGACCAAAATGAAGTAATTATGCCGTTTTCTTCAAAAGGCCCAGCTTATGATGGTCGAATAAAACCAGAGTTAGTTGCTTTTAGCACTCAAGGAACTTCAAATTCTACAGCTTTAGCAACAGGAATTATTACGCTTATGAAACAACATTATAAAACTATAAATATTACCGCTTTAACTAATGCTCTGACAAAAGCAATTTTAATTAATAGTGCAAAAGATTTAGGCAGCCCAGGCCCCGATTTTACCTACGGGTATGGTAATATAAATGCTGATAAATGTTTAAAAGTAATCAGCGAAAATAAAATTATATCTGGTAATTCGACATCTGGACAAACAAATTCACATGCTATAACAGTTCCTGCAAATGCAAAAAACTTAAAAATCACATTAGTCTGGAACGATTTGCCCGCCGCAATCAACAGTAATATAAGTTTGGTAAACGATTTAGATGTGGAAGTTATTTCTGCTGACAATACTACTTTTTTACCGTGGATTCTCAACCCTGATATTCCTCAACAACAAGCTGTAAGAGGAAAAGATAAAATTAATAATACAGAACAAGTGACTATTGAAAATCCCGTATCCGGATCTTATAATATCAACGTTATGTGTTCATACATCTCGAATACTTCTCAGGAATATAACATCGTTTATGATTATGAATTAGAAAATCAATTTGAATGGAATTACCCTGTTCTAAATGATAATTTTCCTTATGATGGCAAAACTATTTCGCCTTTCAAATGGAATTCTTCATTTTCAGGTATCTCTGGGCAATTGTCTATTAGTTATAATGATGGAGAAACTTGGGAAATTATTGCAAAGGATATAAATCTGGATAGCGAACAATTTACTTATACACCAACAGAACAAAAATTTTCAAAAGCAAAATTAAAAATGACTATCAATAATACCGATTATATTTCTGATAGCTTTACGATTTCTTATGATTTAAATATAAGTACCAGCCTGGTTTGTGACGGTACAACAGAAATTAATTGGGACAAACCTGTAGATGTTACTTCATTTAATATTTATCAATTGACAGGAGATCATTTAGAATTTAAAGAACAAACAATAAACGCAAATTATACCTATACTGATGGGAAAATTTATACTGTTATTCCTGTATTTGATAATAACGAAGGAATAAAAAGCGAATCAACATTACAGTATACACAAAACTCAAATTGTTATTTTGAATTGACTTTAGCAGAAGTTTTTGAAGAGAATAAAGTAAAGATTGATGCAAGTCTTTTCAGCATATACAATATTAAAAGAATCGACTTAGTAAAAATAATTAATAACTATGAAAGTGTCATTAGCAGTATAAATAATATCAATTCAAAAACATTATTTTTTTTAGATACAACTCCTATAAAAGGCAGTAATAAATATAAAATAAATATAATTTTAGAAAACAATAACGTAATAAGTTCTTTAATTCTTGATACTACTTATTTAGCGAATGATTTATTTTTTGTCCATCCCACGCTATTGAGAAAAAATGAAGAATTAAGTATTGAAGCCAAAAAAGAAGAAAGCGCTATTTTTTATCTATACAATATTAACGGACAAAATACTATTTCTTCGCCTTTGCTTTCTAAAACCAATAACATTAATCTAAAAAATCATGTCTCAGGAATTTATATCTACAAAATAATTACAAGTTCAGGCGGAACGCAAACAGGGAAAATTGCAGTTTTTTAAGCTATTAGCAGAATCCTGAACAACAAAAATGAGGGAATTAAATTTTGCCTCAATAATAAGTTTACACCAAACAAATAACTATTGTCTGTCTTTCTTTTTCTTTGAAATGGGTAATTTTCTACTGTCAGATTTTTTCAAACATCAGCCATAAAAGCCTGTCTTTATAAAAGGTTTTCTGTTTTTAAAGCTTGATTAAACTTAAAGTTCCATAATCTTTCGCACTGACTTCGCTTTACATGATTAATCTGATCTTTCATACTGACTTTTTTATGTGTCGCTAATTCAGAACTAGACAATAAATTGAAAATAAAAAATTTAGATTTACTCCAAAAAAAAACTCCAATTAACAATTAGTTAATTGAAGTTTTTTAGTACTCAGAGCGGGACTTGAACCCGCACGAACATTGCTGTTCACTGGATTTTAAGTCCAGCGTGTCTACCAATTTCACCATCCGAGCATTGTGGTACCTCCAGGGATCGAACCAGGGACACATGGATTTTCAGTCCATTGCTCTACCATCTGAGCTAAGGTACCTTATTTTACTTACTAATAAGCAAAATTAGAATAAAAAACACCCTATTGTATAATAGGGTGTTTTCAAAAGAAAGGCGACGACATACTCTCCCACATAACTGCAGTACCATCTGCGCAGGCGGGCTTAA
>NZ_WMDQ01000012.1 GCF_009707955.1 Flavobacterium sp. LC2016-13
TTAGGTGGTCAGTTTGCTCCGAATCTGATGGTCAATTTAGGCTGAAAAAGCGTGGTCAATTTGACCGTTTTTTCCAGATTAGATATAAACGGCTTGAAAAAGCAAAAGAACTTTTGCTTAGTACCAAAATGTCCATTACGGAAATTTGTTATAATTTGGGATTTGAAAATATAGCCCATTTTTCCAGGTTATTTAAGATACAATTCAGTCAGACCCCAACTGAGTACAGAATGAACAAAGTAGCCATTTAGCTTACATGTTCTTTCTTTATTCCTAATCGCTTCATCTTTGAAGTTAGTGTGCTTGGAGGGACTCCCAAAAGTTCTGCAGCTCCTCCAACCCCTGCAATTTTTCCATTGACATGTTTTATCACTTTTAAAATATATTCCCGTTCGTTTTCGTCGATTGTTTTTATTGAAAGTTCTTCAGTATCATTTATATTGGTTATGGTATTTTTTTGTGCGGGCAATAATATTTCTTTTATAGTGTCAGTATGTGAAAGCAAAACACTTCTTTCAATTAAATGTTCGAGTTCTCTTATATTTCCGGGCCAATTATATTGCAGTAACTGATTTAAAACGTTGTGACTTAATCCTGTTATTTGTTTTCGCATTTTTTTAGAAAATCTCTCGATAAAATGCATTGCCAAAGATGGAATATCCTCGCGACGATTGCGAAGCGGCGGAAGATTCATAGGGAAAATATTTAAACGATAATAGAGGTCGCTTCTGAACTTTCCCTCTTCCATCAGTTTTTCAAGATCACGATTAGTCGCTGCTATAATGCGGACATCTACAGTAATTGTGGCTTTACCGCCTATCCTTTCAATTTCTTTCTCCTGTAGCACCCTCAATAACTTAACTTGCAGCTCAAAAGGCATTTCACCAATTTCATCCAGAAATAACGTACCGTTGTTGGCAAGTTCGAATTTACCGATTCTTCGTTCTATAGCACCTGTAAAACTGCCTCTTTCATGTCCGAATAATTCACTTTCGATTAGGTTAGCGGGCAGGGTAGCACAATTGACTTTTACCATTAATTTACTGCTGCGTGGCGATGCATTGTGGATGGCCCTGGCAATTAATTCCTTACCTGTGCCCGTTTCTCCAAGCAATAAGACAGTGCTGTCCGAGGGAGCCACCTGCTCTACCAAACGGAATACTTTTTTCATTTCGCCACTCTCACCTATAATCTCACTTTTGCTAAAGCCACTATTGATTTCTTCCTGCAGGTATAAATTTTCCTTCTCAAGTTGATTTTTAAAATTTTTAATTTCTTTAACCTGATCTTCAATCTGCTCGTTAGCTTTTATATTGGCCAATGCAACTGATAATTGTGCCGCAATTGCTTTAATGAGATTTAATTGATTTTTTCCAACATGTGTTTTGACTTTTTTGGTTATTGCTAAATAACCAATTATATCTTCTCCATTTTTAAGTCTTGAAAAAATCATTTGGCGCATACCCACATCGTAAATCATTTTAAAATAATCAGGCACCTTACTGCTGGTTTTAATATAGGATTCCATATCATATACCAGTGGGTCTTCGGATGCCAGCACTTTATTAATTATGCCATCATTTACAGGATGCATCGCAGATGTTATATCGCCATATTCAGGGTGCTTGGTGCTTGGCGATTTAGGATCTAAAATAAATGAGCCGAATGTCTCACCATCAGGACTGATATAACAGAACGAAATGTTATTTACATCAAGAAGTGTTTTTAATTTTTCATCTGTGATTTTTCGCAACTCATTTTTATTTCTAACTTTTGCAATATCATTACAAAGAGCAAGTAACATTGCCTTTTCTGCTTCTCGTTGTGCGATTTCTTCATAAGCAATAATATTCGAAACTGCTATGGCCAGTTGTGAGCAGATACTTTTAAACAGAGGCTGCTGAATTGAAGACTCGGTGGTTTCATTGTATCGGAAATTTAAAAACGCAATGTTTTCGTGTCCCAATCGAATAGGCACACTGGTTATTTTTTTTATCCCCGTTTTTTTTATTGTGGCTGCATAATTAGGAGTATCGGTTAGGCTCAACAATTTTTCTGTACTTATTACTATAGCCTTTTCAGATTTGGACATTTGATAAAATAGGGTATCCTTTATGTCGTAACTTTTATTGAGGGATTCCTGAAAACTTTGATGTTTTACAAAATTTGCATTTGGGTCAAACAGAAAAGGGGAAAAAGTCTTTTTATCTTTACTCAATACATATATAATGTAGTCTTCAACGCCAAAAAAATCACTTAGATGGTCTTTTAAAATTTTGGCAATTACAATTTTATCACTTACCGAAGCCATTGCATTGCTAAAGGATAATAGTTTACATTTTTCTTCTTCCCGCCTTTGAATTTCCTCATTTGCTATAATATCGGAGATTCGCACAGCTATTTGGGAGCTTACTGCTTTGATAAGATTAGTAGAAATATCATTTTTATAAGCATTAGAGAGATGAAAAATCAGGCAACCTAATTTTTTTTGTCCAACCAGGAGCGGTATTCCCAGTACCCTGTGAATTCCAGATTCTTTCCAGGCAATAATATATTCGGGAGCTGCTGGCAATGCAGCTAGGTCATCCACAATAAAAATCGAGGGTTCGGCCGCAATGAATACAGGAGAAAAGATTATTGCTTTAGATTCTGGCCTTTTTCCTGATTTGAATAATGAAGATAAAAATAAATTAAAGGATGAACTCATTATCGTACAAAAACGTGAGAATGTTATATATACAGCCCAGGAATTTCTAAATAGTGCGTCTATTTCCCTGAAAATCGCAAGTGAATTAGGTTTAGGAAATTCTCCTTTAGCTCAAGATTTGTCAACTGCTATTAATTATGGTCAAGCAACATTCAGCGCAGTTACTTCTTTTATGAGTGGTGATTATATCCAAGCTATTTCATCTATTACTGGATTATTGGGTGGCGGAGGGCCAGATATTGCGTAACAAAGGCACGAACAAATTATGGAAAGATTTGATCGAATAGACAAAAATATGGAACAAATTAATGAAAAATTAGCAATTCTCATCGAAGGCCAGAAAACAATTATCGAAAATCAACAAAAAACATTTAATTTTTTAATTCAACTTGCTGATAGTATAAATGTTCAGCATAATGAAATAATGAATGAGTTTAAAACTGTAGAGAATGAAATATATGAAAATAGAGAATTAATAACTTCTAACTGGGAAAGCAAATGTCAATCTTGCTTAGAAATAATTAAAACGAGATTAAGAATGGACATTTATCAAGACATCTTACCTAAACACGATGCCTTGCTTCAAGAATATGCAAACATAGATGGTGAAGGTGCTGTATTATCACATTGCGCAGCTTATATTGCTAGTTACAGATTTGCATCTGACAAATCTAAAATAAATCCAAACTTTAGTGCTATTGCATCAAAAGATAGTTTTAAAAATGCTCACAATTTAGAGGAATTACAACTAATTACTGAGCAGTCGTTTAAACTATTTTTCCAAAGTAAAGAATTTAAGCAATCAAAAGAAAATAGAAATATTTTAATCACTGCTTTATTTTACCCATCACCAAATATAAATGAACTTAATAATAAATTCGCTAGCACTGAAGTAAGTACTGATGATAAGAATTACAAATCTGAATTTAAAAATGAATATTTTTTAAAATTACTTCTACCACAAGCTATTGAAAGACATGGATTTGTGATAAGAAATATGAACTACCTAACAAACATAAGCGATGGAAAAGGAAACCTAATAAACTTAAATAAGGTTGCAGACGAAAATTTCATTTTAAGAGACTTAAAATTAGAATTAAACGAAGCTATACAATTAAACAATATCGCTATTGCTCAACAAACAATGCTTTCGGGCGACATCCTATTACCCATCATATATGATATTTTAGAAATTGAAAAGAATGATACGCTACTTTCATCTAAATCAAAAGATCTTTTAAAAAGAAATGCCACACTAGCAACTAATTTTACAAACTATTATTTTTCGAAGAGGACAAACAGCTCCTCTCTAAATCTATTACAATATGCGTTTGCCTACACTTCTAAGGACAGCACATTATTTAAAATAATTGTTAATCCTTTGTTTCCAGTAGAATATATAAAGCCTACAGATTCTCGAATAAAAACATATAATATCAAAGAGGGATGGCACATGATAATATCTAACCTCCCCTACAGAATTCCTGAACCAACTCTCATAGATAATATTTCATTAGTTCAACTGGAATCTCTGCAAATCTTAATTGACAATAGGAATAAGTCGTACAAACAGTTGAAATCTTATAGTATATATGACGGGCTTTCTCCTGATCAAAAAACAGATTTGAATTATATAATTATGAAAACACAAAACTAATAATGAAAAAGATTGCTGGGTCAGACTCTGTAAATTTTAGAGGTTTAACACAAAGGATATCCTCTATATTCATACTTGGGTGGATTAGATATTTCGGATAATAATTAGAAAAAAATATTAGACTTTACTTTATTCGAATCAAAAAATGCAATCATTAAACACCAGCCGAAAATACTAAATATTTTTTTAACAAAAAAAACTCTTAAACCAATGGCTTTTTGGAGGTTGCTAAATTATTGTTGAACATAAGGGATTCGAACCACTTCCATAAAATTGAACCAATTAAAAATTACTACAACATTTTTTTATAACTTTGCTCTAACCACTGGGTTAATGTGTTCTTAGAATCTAATACTATAAATTAACAAAATTCATTCATTTGATTGAGAATTTTATAAAAGTTTGTTTGTTCTTATTTTGTTTTATTTTGTTCAGATCTGTACTTTTATTGTACCCCGATATCTGTTAACCCCAGCAAACACTGGACTGCTAATTTCTGTATTGAAAATTGACAAATGCAATCAACGATTCTTATAAAACTTCTCTCAAATTACCAAACACCATTTAAAACAATTAATATTTAATTCTATATTATTCTTTTTTTAAATTTGTATTTTTACAATTGAAACAATAAGAATTATACGTTTTATTTTAAACAAGTTAACAGCTTAAAAATGTTCAATTTGGGATTTGTGGCACATTCGTGGCGCAGCTGAAAAAAAATATTAGAAATGCAGTATATAAGCGGGATGTGACGGTTTTGTTCGAATCCCTCTTTGCCCTGTTTACTTTAAATCTAGTGCTTGATCTAGAACGACAACTTCCTATTGTCGCGAGAACTTATACTACCAAGTTATCTACTGATTAAGAATTTGGATTCTGGCCCAAGCTGTACAGTAACTATCACAGCCAACTTCAAGACTAATAAAAGAACAACAGCCTTACAGCAATATATATAGCCAAAACATTAAATAGTATAACAATTAATCCTATTATATTCAACTTTTTAGGAATTTCTCCAAATATTGTTTTTTTCATTTACTTCTATTAATTACCAAGCTCTAATTGATTTTTTACTAAATTAAAGTATTTCCCTTTTAAGTGTATTAATTCGGTGTGTGTACCTTTTTCTACTATCTTGGCTTTTTCTAGTACTATAATCTGATCGGCATTCATAACTGTGCTCAAACGATGTGCCACTATAACCATCGTTTTCCCTTTAAAATATTTTTCTAAATTATTTACTATTGCCTTCTCATTTTCAGAATCTAAAGAATTTGTAGCTTCATCAAAAAATAAATAATCGGGATCTTTATAAATTGCGCGGGCAATCAATATTCGTTGTCTCTGTCCCTGACTAATTCCTATGCCTTCCTGACCAATAATGGTTTCGTATTTCATTGGCAATTCTTCTATGAATGATTGTATGTTGGCATTTTTCACAGCAAGGATTAATTTGTTTTGATCATAATTCTCACTTAGACAAATATTAAAAGCAATAGAATTTGAAAAAATAAAGCTGTCTTGAAAAATAACTCCGCATCTACTGCGCCACGCTGCATCGTCTATGTGCTGTATGCTTATATTATCTAAATTAATTAATCCCTTATTGGGATTATAGAACTTTAAAAGTAATTTAATGAGTGTTGTTTTGCCACTTCCACTTAAACCCACAATTGCAGTTGTAGAACCTTTCTCTATTTTTAAGTTTATATTATCCAAAACATTTGTAATGCCATTATACGAGAACGAGACATCTATGATTTCCAAGTCACCATTATTAAAGACCTTACTTTTTGAGCAGCCAGCTGATTCCCCTGATAAATTATTAATCTCATCGACCCTAGTCAGGCTTACCATTAATAACTGAAAACTTAAAATACAATTCAAAATCTGTGAAATAGGTGCATTAACTGCACCTATAATAAAAACAATTGACATCATCGTTCCAATTGACAAAGTATTATTTATTACTGAAAGTGCGCAGGTAAAAGTTATTAAAAGCGAGGTAAGAAATGTAATAAAACGATAACTTTCATAACGCTGATTTAATTTTATATTTTTAGTATTCACATTAAAAAGCTCAAGTTGTATTTTTTCCCATTCTTTTCTCTTTAAATTTTCTAAATTATTCAGCTTAATTTCCTGCATTCCCGTTAGTAATTCAATATTCTTGCTATATTCTTTACCTGACAACTTAAATTTGATCTTATCAAGAGTTTTTATTCTATCCAAGAAAATAAAAATCCATGTTAATTGTAAAGTATTGCCAATAATAAAGATATAAAAAACCGGTGTACTGAAATAAAGAAGAATCAGGCCAAAAACAATTAAGCTAAACAATGCAAATATGCTTTTTAGTAAATCATCTGTCAAAAATTTTTCAATTCTTTTGTGGTCATCTATTCGTTCGAGCAGATCCCCAATGGTTTTCGAATAAAAAAAAATAACAGGCAGGTCCATCAGCTTCATCAAAAACCCGGAAACTAAATCCAAACTGAGTCTGGAACTTATATTTATAAACAGCCATGTCCTGTAAAATTCATTGGTCACCTTACTGATAAAAAGCACTATTTGCGCACTTAAAATCAAATACAAAAACGATACATTTTTAAACCTTACTCCCTTGTCAATAATCTTCTGCGTGAAAAATGGAAAAAAAAACTCAGTAAGAGATGATAATAAAAGAATTAAAACCAGAAGATAAACCTGCATTTTATAATCCCTCAAATTTTTCAATACTAAAAAGAGACTTTTTCGCCTTCTATTTTTTTCTGTTTTATGGTGAACAGCCAAATTTTTTGTAGGCTTCAATAAAAGAATTACTCCTTTTTTTCCATTCCCTTTCCAGCCTTCTAGAAATTGTTTTTTATTATAAATCAACCGGCCTACTGCCGGGTCACTCACATAAACTTTTTCTTTTTTTATTTTATATACAACAATAAAATGATTGTTATTCCAATAGAATATTGCCGGTAGAATAACATTGTCCTTAATTTGGTCGAAATCAAGTTCAACAAATAAATTTTCATATCCAATCCGGGATGATACTTTTTCTAATTCTGATAGTAATAAACCTTGACGTGTAAGATTGCTTTCTGAAAAAATCTTATTGTCAACATCAATGTTTACGCCATAATATTTACTAATTATCCTCAGGCAGGTTAGTCCGCAATCCGCTGCATCCAATTGCTGAACAAATGGAAATTTTTTTATTTTCATAAAGAGAGTCTATAACTAATTAAGGAGGTTGCAGTTACTAAAGAATATCTCTAAGTTCGTGTTCGCTGCTTTTTTTAAAAGACTCTAATTTTTCAATATAGTCCGGTTCGGGAATAGTTGGTAATTTTTCCGCAATGATTTCTAAGGCTTCTCCATATGTTAATTTTGATAGACCAGTTTGCAAAAGCAGTTCATTAGGCAAACTATCTATAACCGTATTTTGAATATGTGTTATTACCTGCAATAAATCATCGCAATATATAGTCGGATTATTGAAACCATTTTTCGAACTGTATCGGTGAGGTAGATATCCCCCGCCACAAATTTCCTGAACAGGGCAGGCAAGACATTTTTTTGGCAGGTATTTACCAGAATTGTAATAGACATCAATAAGGTCTGATTTACTGATTTCCTCAATTTCATGGGTATTAACGTTTATATCATTTTTAGTAAATGAATCACCGCATAATTTTAAAACGTCAACAGCTTCCAAACCTCCATTTGTTTCAAGAACCAAAACATTATTCTCACTAACCCCTAAGGAATCAATGCCGATTGTCTCGCCGATAATTTCTTTTATTATCATATCAAAAAAACGTATTCTGAATTTTTGCTCATCTTTATACCATGTGTCAAAAACTTTAATATACCATTGCGCCGGTGTTATTTTATCATTAAATATTGAGGTATGTGTATCATGATTTGCATCGAGTAATAAAACATCCACCGCTCTTAATTCCAAGTTTTTAAAATGCTTGTAATATACCTCTGGATCTATACTGAGATTCATAACCGATAAAACGCCAGTGGTAAAATTATTATTTTTTAAAGTAGTAAGCCCCTTAATAACATCATCATAAGTACCATTACCTTTCTTATCTATCCTGAACTTATCATTTTCCTGCTTTGGACCATCTAAACTAACACCAACGCTTACACCATATTCTTTAAATATAGTACACCATTCATCGTCTAAGAGTATTCCATTTGTTTGTAGAGCAAAACTAACCTGAATGTTATTCTCCTTTATTATGTCAAAATGCTTTATGAAATTTATAAAATCAGATTTTTTCATTAGAAGAGGCTCTCCTCCATGTATAATAATTCCAAGCGTACCTAATTGCGTTTTTTTCAAATGAGTCAGCATTTTTTTAGCAAAACTTTCAATTGTTTTTTCTTCAATAAATTTAGGTTGTGATTTATACGAAAGATCACCCAAATTATACATATAACAGTAAGAGCAATTTATATTGCATCTGCTGGCTACTTTAACAACAATTTTATTTATTCTCATTTTCGTTTTTTTTAAGTACATTTAAATAAAAGCAAACCGTCTATAAATTAGACGGTTCATTTGTTTATTAGCCTTGTGTCCAGATAATTTCAGCGAAATCAACTTTTGCCCAGGCTGGTGCGTTACCTCCCGAATGTTCGGCAGAAGTAACATCAAGTGCCGCTTTTTTTAATACCGGATTTTCAATAAGACTAATTGAATTCTCTAATGATTTAACATCATTTCTGTTTAATTTAAATTTCATAATATAATTTATTTAATGTTAGTGACTATCTTTTAGAGTCATAAAGTCAGATTTGGACTGGCTTGCAAGCTTTTTTTTAATAACGTATTTTCTATCTTGTTCTTTTCTCTTCTTCTTTGTTGCTAAATTCCCTTCTATCCTCCCTAATTGATTTACCAAATTTATAAACTGCTGAGAATCTTATTTTTTGAGTATCCTGATAATCAAATTTTCCCTGTTGAATATCATTTATATTGTTACTAAAAACAATTGCACTCGTTTTAAAAAGGTCAGTCACATTAATTGCCAATTGAAGTTTTTTATTTAAGAGTTCTTGTTTTATTGCTGCATCAAATTTATAGTAGGAAGTTGTTTTGTAACTATTTGAAACCGAAGCGGACTGATAGATGAAGTTTAGCTCAGCCTTAAATGTTTTTGAGGAGTTGAGCGTAAAATTATTGTAGCTTGATACATAAACGGACAGTCCTTTAATGACCGGAAAGGTCTGTTCCAAACTGGAATTGGTTTTTGTGTAAAACATATTAATTCCATTATTACTTTGCCAGCCTTTTATTTTTGAAAAAGAATAGTTCTCGGAAATACCAAATCTTTTATTGGTAAAAAAATTATAAGGAATAGTATATTGATATGTTTTTAAACTATCTGTAAAAGTAATTTGGTCAATGCCCTGATTTATATAATTAAAAAAAATTGAATGATAAAAATTACCTTTTATACAGGATAATTCGATATTGTTACTAAAATAAGGACTTAAATAGGGGTTTCCCTCTGTATAATTAGTTTCCGTTGAATAAATCCGGAAAGGGTTTAAGAGATTATAGGAAGGCCTTTCTATTCTTCTGTTGTAGGTTAAGGAAATTGTAGCCTCATTGTCTGTTGCATAAGTCAGATAGAATGAAGGAAACAATTCAGTATACGTATTTTTAAGATTACTTTTTATTTCAACTAACGAACTCCTGGTTCTAGTATTTTCTAATCTCAGTCCCAGTTGCACATTCCATTTTTTTGATAATTCCTTATTTAGTGAAGCATAAGCCGCCGTGTTGCTTTCTGTATAAGAAAATCGATTGCTTTTTTGCGGATTCAATACAAATTCATCTGAAGTAATATCATAGAATATTGTTTCATTATTATTATTAATAAAAGATAATTTCCCTCCAAAAGAAAAATTAATCCATCTCATAGGTAATGTTACATCAAATTTTGAAGAATAGATTTTTATATCCTGAGACCCATCGTTCACTGCAAAAAACAAACTATTCACTCTTGGAGTGTCATCTTCCAGAACAGTAACCGTACTGAAATTATTAGTTATAGAATTATTATACTGAAAATAGTCCAGATCAAATGATATTTTTTTGCCAATTGTATCAAGTTTAGTACTACCATGAAAGTTTAGTGAATTGGTCTTTCTATCGAGTTCTTTGATTGACGATGTAACAAGCGTTGAATCTAACTGTTCTGAAAATTTATTAAAAACCCTGGATTGGTTCTTAGATTTTATATCGCTTATATTTGCAACACTATTGTACTCTAAACCTACTGAAGTAGATGAAGTTAATTGATAGTCAAGAGCAATCCTTCCTGTATAGCTATCTCTTGAGTTTTTGACATTGTAATTTTCTTTCCATGTGTAATTTGGATAAAAAATATCATAACGCTGCAAAGGGGCTGTCCTTCCAGAACTGAAGTCAAAATTAGAGAGTACGGTCAGTTTATTTTTTTGATAATTTATTCCTCCCCCGATATTTCCTGTACCATACTTCGCCTGCGTGTATGCAGTTCTGATATTTCCGTTGAAAAAATTTTTCCTGGCCTTTTTAAGTACTATATTAACAAGTCCGCTATTGCCCTGAGCTTCATATTTCGCTGGCGGCATTGTAATCACTTCAATTTTCGCAATGTTTTCAGAAGGAATTGACCTGAGTAAATTAGACAAATCATCTCCCGAAAGCTGAATGATCCTCTCGTCAATCATTACAGATACTGATGACTTCCCCACAATCGAAATTGAGTTTTCCCCTACGATGAGCGTCGGGGTAGCCCGTACAACATCGAATGCATCCCCACCTGTACCCACAATGGAATTCTCCACGTTAAATACCAGCCTATCTATTTTTTTTTCCAGCAATTTTTTATTTTTGTTGATGACTACTTCCTTAAGTTGTTCTTTTCTGATCACCTTAATGGTTCCAAAATGGAAATTTTCTTCTAAACTGATCTTTTGGCTAAATAACAGCTGCCCCATATGCTTTACCTGAAACAAATAGCTGCCATGTTCCACTGCTATACTAAAATTACCATTGATATTAGTCAGCTCGCTTTTTATTGCAATTGAATCGTTGGTTAAAATTACGATCTCCGCAAATTGAACATTGCTGTAATTTTGGTCCCTGATTTTGCCGTCAACCAGCACCTGGGAAAATAGAGTCGGACTGTATAGAAGTAGTAAAGCGATTATTATTTTTTTCATTATCAATTTATTTAGTCACAATTGTACGGCACAAAAGTAGCCCAGTGCCTTTCATGCGGCAAACGATGATAGTCTAGATTTATAAAAACGAAGTCTGTTTTTATAAGTTTAGATTAAATCGTGCATGGTTTGAGTACTAAATATATTTTTCATCGTTAAGTAATAGTTATTGTCTTGTTTCTTATTTTTGAAAAAAATAGATCACAGAAATTTCTTAATTTTACTTCCATGCCAAAATCGGAAATAAACCTCAGTTTCTTCTCCTCATTTGCAGTCAGGACTCCTTGCCTATCAATGGGTTTCTATCTTAACCTGACAGTGGGACCGGAAATTCAGAGCGAACTTCTAAAGGAACTACTCAATGACCCTCATATCAGCGAATCCATATACCTGGCTTCGCCTGAATTTTTCAGTGAATTACAAAAATGGCTGTCCATCTCTGAATATCCAGCCGAAAAGGCCCGTAAGATCCAAATTTCGCTATTAAAATATTTAACCCGTATGTCGACCAGATGTACGCCATTTGGTCTTTTTTCAGCTTGCGGTACTGGCACATTTGGAAATACGACCAGTATCACCATAAATAAAAACTCTTTTTACCGCAAAACCCGGTTTGATATGGAGTTTATGGCCGGTTTGGGTACCGCAGTACAAAAAAAGGCACTTCCGGGAAATAAACTTCTTTTTTATCCCAATACAACATTATATAAGTTAGGTGATTTTTACCGATTTATAGGATACTCTATGGATTCAGGCAACCGGAAATATTCTCTAGAGGCCGTAAAACAAACTGAATATCTGGACCTCATACTGAAAATGTCGGTTTCCGGAATTTCAAAAATGAAACTGGCCAATTATTTATGCTCTGATGAGATAAATAAAACTGAAGCGCTTGAATTTATTGACGAAATAATTGAGAGCCAAATACTGGTTTCAGAAATGGAACTGACCCTTACAGGTGATGATTTTTTTTTCAAACCAGGTTTACAGGAAAGAATAAAAGGCAGCTCAGCAGATGCGGGTGTTTTTGACGCTGTAAAATTACTGAGACTCCAACTGCCCGAGATCGACAAGGCCGGAAACATACCGGTCTCCCGCTATCAGAATATCGCGAAGACCTTACGTGAAAAGCAGTTGCCCTTTACTGAAAAGTATTTATTTCAAACCGATTCATTTCTTAAATCTGACAACTTTCAATTAAATCAAAAGTACCCGGCAGAAATTGTACGAACCATTAAATTTCTAAATAAAATTTCTGCCATCAAAACCCCAACACCTCTGCAGAATTTTAAAAAGGCCTTTTTAAAACGTTATGAAGGACAGGAGGTAGCACTAACCAGAGTGCTGGATTTTGAGACCGGAATCGGTTACGGATCTCCTAATGAGAATTTTGATGTAACCCCCTTACTGGATAGTATTGGGCTAAAGAAAAAGTCAAATACAGGTCAGGTTACGGAATTAGATGAAGTGCAGAGGGTACTACATCATAAGATTAATAATGTCCTGTTAAACGATCAGCACAGTATCGAATTATGCGAGGGAGACTTCAACCACATTGATTTTACGCATGATAGCCCATCAGAAACCTTTTCATGCCTGTTCGAGATTGTGAAAGAAAAAGGAAAAGAATCTATAGTGATTCAGCATACAGGGGGATCAAGCGCAGCTAATTTACTGGCAAGGTTCTCCTATGGCCATTCCGGTATTGGTAATTTTACAAATGAAATTACAAAGTATGAATCGGATCATCTTGCTGATAAAATTGTGGCCGAAATTATTCACTTACCGGAATCAAGAACCGGAAATGTGCTTAAAAGACCCAACTTCAGACCTTACGAAATTCCGTACCTTGGGCAATCAGGTGTCGGACTTCATTATCAGATTACCATTGAAGACATTATCTTAAAAATGACAACCAGACGTTTATGTCTATGGAGCAAAAAACACAACAGGGAAATAATTCCCAGACTGACTAACGCGCATAATTTTTCCCATAATTCATTACCTGTTTACCAATTTCTGTGTGATATACAATTTGAAAACAGAAAGTCATCCATAGGCATCAATACTGCAAACATGGAAAAACTTTTTAGCTTTATTCCGCGGATTACCCTGGGAAATTGCATTGTTTCAAAAGCGAAATGGATCTACAGCTCCGAAAAAAATCCTGATTTTTTTAAGAATATGAGTAAGAACTTTAAGCTTTATGATCAAAATATCTCTAGTTTTGTTTCCGATTTGTCTTCGGCAGTAAAATTCAGGCCACTGCCCCAGTACGTGATGCTTCTTGATGCCGATAACACATTACTTGTGAATATGCAAAATGTAACTTGTGTTGAGATGCTACTGGCTTCGGTCAAAAACAGGAAAAATTTCATACTCGAAGAATTCTTATTTCCATCGGAAGAAATGGTAAACACAAAAGACGATTATTTTGCCAACCAATTTATAATGGCCATAAAATGGGATAAAGAAGAACAATGTGATGCATAATATAAAGAGGTTTTTTATTTTTGGTGAAGAATGGCTGTATTATAAAGTATATTGCGGTACGTATTCAGCAGACAGGGCACTAAGGGGTGAGATTAAAATACTTGTTGCAGAATTATTGGAACGAAAGCTTATTGACCACTGGTTCTTTATACGTTATAATGATCCGGATCCTCATTTGCGATTGCGTTTTCACTTAATTGATACAGCTGTTTTGCAAAAAGTGATACAAGCGATAAATTTCCATTTCAATACGTTATTGCTCAGTAACACTATTTACGAGGTATCGATCGCTGTTTATCATAGGGAGACAGAGCGGTACGGGGAAAACACCATTGCAGAAGCCGAACAGTTATTTTACCATAACAGCCAGAGAATACTGGATTTTATTTGTACTGTTTCTCTTGAACATGATGAAACAGCCCGCCTTTTTGCTTCCTTACATATGATTGCAGAAGTATTAAACCAGTTCGAGGTGCCACTGACATCTTCTCACGAATTTGTACAAAATATGTTTTTAGAACACAAATCGCAATATAATATAGAAAGGACACAAAAACGAAAAATGTCGGATATTTACCTTATGCATAAAAAGGATATCATACTATTACTTACTGAGGGAAAGGATCCAATATACCTGGCGGGCCTTCATGAACTTGTAAAGTGTAAGGCCGAGGAAATAAAAACCATTAAAATAATTCTGCAAAAACAGGAACAGGAGCAAAATGTTGCTATTTTGGAATTAATAGCTTCTTTTATTCATATGAATATTAACAGAATGTTCCGTACCAAACAGAGAGAATATGAATTTTTATGTTATGATATTATGAACCGATATTACCAACACGCCATCAATAAGAAATGAAAAAATATGCCTATATAGCCACACTGCTTTGCTGTGGAATACTTTTTGCCCAGCCAGACCAAGAAAGACAGCAGACTTTCTATAAATTAAATTTCGATCAGATCACAGAAAAGCTGGACAATCCCTCTACCTCGCCAAAAGATAAAACATTGCTGACCACTATTTATTACAACAAGGCAAGAAAACTTGGTAATATTTACACCCTTGCTGAGGCGATGTATCAGAAGGGCCTGCTTTATACTGGAAAACCGACCCAGCTAAAATATGCAGATTCCATCATTTCATTAACCAAAGTACATCCCGATTTTCGTTTTCCCGCAAGAGGTTACATGCTAAAAGCCAATTATTTTCAAATCAACCTGAATCTTACCCAAGCCTTAAAAAATGTATTGGCTGCTGAAAAATTCTCCAGAAGACAGGGAAACTTTGAGCAAAATTTACTCATCAAAAGGTATATAGGACTAATCAAGATTGAGTTAGGAAGAGCTGAAGAGGCACTCCCGTTATTTAAGGAAAATTTAAATTATTTTGATAAAAAACCCGGAAAAGCGCTGGACGTTATTTTTATCAAATGGGTACTTTCCGATATTTACATCCGCCTGAATAAGGTTGATACGGCATTGCTTTATTTGGATACAGAGCTGAAGACATTGAGCACGGTCAATCCGTATTATCCTTACTATATTATGTATAAAGGCATATGTCTGAATTTGAAGGGAGATCCTGACCAAAGTAAAAAGTACCTGGAAAAAGCCATACACATGATCAGGCTGACTGATGATTCTTTGAACCTGGCTGTATGTTACTATTATAAGGGCGAAAATATTTTCAGATATGAGAAAAATATGGATCAAGCCATGGTCAATTTCGAAAAAGTCGATTCCATATTAGTCAAAACAAAACAGTATTCCTGTGATATACGGGATAATTACATCCGTTTAATTGAAATTGCCAAAATAAAAAACAATGATAAAAAACAACTCTATTATTTAAACAGACTCATAGAGATCGATAATTATTTCAAGTCAAACAATATACTGCTGGCAAAAAATATTAATAAAAGCTACGATACCCCCAATTTGTTAATTGAAAAAGAACACTTAATAAAACAGATCAACAATGAAAAGTATTTTTACGGTATTTTCTCCTTTTTACTGTTGCTGGTATTAGGGTTTGCCCTGTTTTACTTACAGCGAATAAAAAAAAGAAACCGAATTTTTCAAAAGCGTTTCATTGAATTAATGCAGACTACTACTTTGGAAAATTTATCGGATGAAAGTCAAACTGCTGAAATTAAAGAAGAGAATTATGAAAAAGAAAAGGTAATTGATCTGCCTGCTGAGATTATACAGCAAGTACTATCAAGGCTATCCGAGTTCGAGAACGATAAGGGCTACCTGGCTGCCAATTTAAAACAAACCGACCTCGCCCGCCAATTCTCCACCAACAGCAGTTACCTATCCAAAATCATTAACTTTTACAAAGGAAAAAATTTCAATCAGTACATTAATGATATGCGTATAAATTACGCCATATATTTATTGAAGAACGACAAAAAATTCAGGCGATATACGATAAAAGCGATCTCTGAAGAAGTCGGATTCAGCAATCCCGAATCTTTTGCCAAGGCATTTCATAATATCGCAGGTCTTCAGCCATCGTATTTTATAAAAAAAATAGAAGAGAATGAAAAGTAGCTTTTTTTCATTAAGAACAATTATAAGAATAAACTTGTCTATATTTATAAATCTAGAGCGTTAACAATGCTTTAGATTATTAGCGATCCTATACATTTGCAACTGTTAATTATAAAATCAGAAAAAATGAAAAAGAAACCAAAAAGTGAAGTAAAAAAGCTTTCTTTAGAAAAGTTCAGGGTTGCCGAAATCAAAAACATGAAAATTATTAAGGCAGGGGATTATCCAGAGGAAGGAGACCCGCCGGTCACCTCCCCAACTGTCAGGGGTTAATACCTTATTGACGTTATTATCAATTCCATTAAAAAATGTTACATTAAATGAAAAAGAAATTTTTAATCAAACTCCTCTTTCTGTTTAGTTTTGTCCTTTC
This sequence comes from Flavobacterium sp. LC2016-13, assembly GCF_009707955.1. Taxonomy (GTDB): domain Bacteria; phylum Bacteroidota; class Bacteroidia; order Flavobacteriales; family Flavobacteriaceae; genus Flavobacterium. The sequence continues at coordinate 17,023 of NZ_WMDQ01000012.1, forward strand.
TGGAACAGCACAGGAATTAATGACTAATCCAAAAACTAATAACACAGCTAATCTTTCCGTTATGGATGATTTTCAATATTTAGAAAATTTGCAGAATGATTCCGTTCAAAAATGGTTCAGAGAGCATAATGACCGTGCCAGACTTGTACTGAATAATATTTCAGGAAGAAATGAATTGGTTGCACAGTTCATTGAGTTTGAGAAAAGAAAATCATTTAATGTAGCATTATTGACCGTCACCGAGAATAACACTTTTTATTACTTAAAAAAATCTGTAACAGATAAATCTGATAAATTATACTGCAAAAAACAGGGTAAGGAAGAAATTTTACTTTTTGACTCTTCCAGTTATAAACCAGCAGCAGGTCAGACCTATGTTATCTCATACCTAAAACCATCCTGGGATGAAAATAAAATTGCAATTAGTTTGACCAAAAATGGCGAAGAAATTGCGGAAATAGTTTTCCTGGATCTGGAAAGCAGGACATTATTGCCAACCGTTATCAGTAATTGCTGGCCCTCAGAACTTGGTGGGATTAACTGGCTTCCTGACAGCAGCGGTATTATTTATGTCCACATTCCAATCACAGATACTAAGAGCGCTGATTATCTTCTGGATACTGAGTCGGTTATTTACAGGATCGGTGACCATCCATCAAAGCATATTGTTATTTTCTCGAAAAAAAATAATCCTGAGATGAAGATTGCACGGGCGGATTTTCCTTTCATCAAAAAAATAAATTTAAAAGATAAATATATCCTCGCCTCCTTGAGTGGTGCGGCTATATATTTAGACTATTACTATACGCCATTTTCAAATTTATTAAACGAAAAAATAAACTGGAAACCACTTTACAAAAAAAGCGACGGGTTATTGGATCCTATAGTGGTCAATGACGATCTGTATTGCATTTCCTCACATAATGCTTCCAATTATAAAATTATCAGAACCAAAATTTCAGCTCCTGACCTTAAAAACCCCGAGATCATTGTTCAGGAAGATCCAAAAGAAACAATTGACGAATTTGTAGTTAATACTGATGGAGTCTACTACACGACCAAAAAAAATGGTGTAGAGGCCAATTTATACTTAAAAAGAAATAATAAGATAAAAAAATTGGAGTTACCGGTACAGGCCGGAAATATAATCCTTTCTTCCAATAATAAATATGGTAATGATTTACTAATCACAACAAGTGGATGGCTGGATCCTAACAGAAGATTTAGCTATAACGCCGACAACAATCAGTTCATCGAGGATACCACAAGTCCTGTTGCTACATATCCTGAATTTAAGGATTTCATCGTGAAGGAAATAGAGATTTCCTCACACGATGGTGTACTAGTACCTGTTAGTTTAATATTCAGCAAGAACATAAAACGGGATAGAAAAAACTACATTATGATGGACGGCTATGGGTCGTATGGCATCTCAAAAAACCCCCGTTTTCAGCCTATAATATTAAGCTGGGTGATGAATGGGGGTATATATGTGATACCTCATGTCAGAGGCGGAGGTGAAAAAGGGGACGGATGGCATGAAAGCGGGTTTAAAAAAAATAAGCCAAACACGTGGAAAGACCTTATTGCTACGGCTGAGTATTTGATCAGGGATAATATCACAACCAGCGACAGAATAGGTATCTTGAGCGGAAGTGCCGGGGGGATTTTAGTGGGCAGGGCTATGACGGCGCGCCCTGATTTATTCAAAGTCATGGTTTGTTATGATGGATATCTCAACCCACTACGAATCGATAAAGCCCCAAACGGACCTAACAATATGAAAGAATTAGGGGATCCTGGCAATAAAGAGGAGCTTGCCATGCTTGCCGAGATTGATTCCTTTCAACATTTACAAAAGGGTATACACTACCCTGCCTGTCTTATCTCTGTAGGTATGAATGATGCAAGGGTGGCTCCTTGGATGTCCGCTAAATTTGTAGCTAAACTGGAAACATTCACTGCCTCCAAAAATGAAACTCTTTTTGCTGTAAGCTATGATACGGGACACGGGATAAAAAATTCCAACTTACAGCTTTATAATGATTATGCGGATGAATTTGCTTTTGCTTTTTGGCAAATGGGGCATCCAAAATTCAAATTAAATAAATAGCTATAGTCCATAAATTTGCCATACTACATCCTTGTAACTGTAAATGCCCAATCCCCTTGTGGCCTATAAATTACTTAAAACTATGATCCGATTGATCAGTAAAACAATTCTTTTTCTTCTTGTGTTCGGACTTTTCGGATGCAGAACCCCTATAAACAGAGTTATAAACGATAAACGAGAAGGCTATTGGATGACTGTTGATACTTTAGATCATATATACGTCACTCAGGGTAGGTATCAAAATGATTTTGAAAAAGGGACCTGGAAACATTTTTATAACGGAAAACTAGTTCGCAAAGAAAGGTATAAAAACAATATCTGTAAAACAAAATACTATTATCCAAACGGAAACTTGATGAAAAAAGGCAGTACAAAACTTGAAATCAACAACAGTGAAATGCATTGGTTTTATTTTGGGGAATGGCGGTATTACAAGGAAAACGGAAAACTGGACAGCATAAAAAACTATCAATTTAACATTAAACCGTATAATTTATAACCAGAAGAGTAAGACTTTTTAGAAGAATAATAATGAAATAAAATCTTTATTTTAAGGATAACATATCGCTTTGTATTAAATGCTTTTTGATGACCTACTAGAGTGATATAAGTATTCCTGCTGGCTGTTATCCCTCTATTTTTTTCGATTTTGATTATAATTCAATACGTCTGATTCGATTTCCTGTATTGTTTTCTTTTTCCCTTTAGAGATCCATTCTAAAAGTTCTTCTTCAAAAAAGTACAGCTTTTTACCATATTTATAGCACGGAATTTTTCGTTGCCTTACAAGAGCGTAAATTGTAGGCTTTGCTTTTCCTATCAGCCGGCTTGCTTCTTCAATACCAATAGGAATACTTTTTTCTTTAGATTCATATACCTGTACATTCTGAATCATAAGTTTAATCTCGGCAATTTCTTTCACTAAGTGTGCTACTGCTTTAGGCAGGTTCTCAAAAGAGATTTCGTTTATGTCCATTTCTATCGTTTTTAATAGTTATGGTACAAATGAAAAAAGTGTTTCTGCTGTGTCCTTCTTCACAGCAAAAACACTTGACAAACACAGTGCTTTATAACTTTGGGTATTTACAAATCTGTAAAATCTTCTATTATCTTTATAAGCCCTTTCTGTTCATCATCTTTCAGATGCGTTTTAATACTCTTCACTTCAACATCTTTTAAAGCGTCAGCAAAAGTCAGTTTTAAAAATTGTGCGGCTCTGTCCTGTCTGCTGACTTTAAAACAATTCCAGATATTCCAGCCGAAATGATACAGATCGAGATTGGACAGATCCTTTACTTTTACCGGTTTAATTTTTTCGAAATTTATGTCTTCGGCATATATTATTAAATTCTTACTCAATTGTTTCAGATCATCATCCGAAGCATAAAGCGCGAACTCCTGCTGTGCATAACGGATGGCAGCATCAATCCTGGCCTGTTTTTGATTTTTGACTGCATTTTGCCGCTCCTCCCTTATCTGTTCAATATCTCTGGCTAAATTTTTATTCTCAAGCAACTCGGGTTTAATTAAAACATCCTGCCGCTCCTCTTCTATTTTTTCAAGGTCTTCATTTGGAATCCGGCTTTCAGCCGATTCATTTTTTTTTGCCTTCAAAAAACGATTCAGCAATCTCTCAGTCAGATCGTTAAGAAATAAACTTAGAATTGCAAACGTTAAAATTCCAAATCCAGTGCTGATCCAGAAAAATATGCCGGCCGTATAAGCATCAGCACCCATTTCTAGCAGTACAAATCTTGCGATTGCGCCTATAAAAATGCAGACCAAAAAAACAGACAGGTAAACTGCAATATATTCAAAGTATTTTGTTTTCATTATGGCCTGTTTTTTAAAGATTCCAATTGTATTGCTTGCGAAGCTCTGTTTTTCTTCTCATCTATTACTTTGGCGTAGATTTCAGTAGTTTTTACATTGGTATGCCCCAGCATTTTGCTGACCGTATAGATGTCTGTCCCGCTCGACAGCTGCAGTGTTGCAAATGTATGGCGGAAGCAGTGGAAGGTAATATTTTTTTTAATGCCAGCAGATTCAACCCATTTTTTCAGAGGGCGTGAAATCCACGACGGATCCGGCAGATCCTCAAAAACAAGCTGTCCGGGAAGCCTCGGTTCTCCGCAGAGCTGTAAAGCCTGCTTGGAAATAGGCATATATTCGACACCCTTTGTCTTTTTCTGCGTGAAATGCAGCTTAGCCCTGCCGCCTTCCATACTTATCTCTTTCCAGCGGAGCTTCTGAATGTCGGAATGCCTCAGACCTGTAAGCGCCGAGAAAAGCGCCGCTCTTTTAAGGATGTCTTTTTCGCAGGGCGTTTCGGCCAATGCATTCAATTCTTTAATGGTCAGATATTCACGTCTTGACTCCTGATCCGGAATGCCTCTTATTTTTGAAGATAAATCAACTGTTAGATATCCGTCGATAAAGGCCTGTTTTAAAGCCGCTTTAAAAATGGAGAAATACCTTGCCGCAGTGTTGCGGGAAAGTATTCCTTTTTTGCCTCCTCCGAGCGGGGCACCCAGCAGAAACAGTTTAAAATCTTCCGCCATTCTGCTGTCAACCTCGGAAAACATCAGGCTGCCTTTGGAATAGCTTTTTAAAAATTCTTTGGTCCGCTCCCAATTGATCTGAATGGATTTTGAACCTCGGGCGTGTCTTTTAGCAGCCACAGCAGCTAGATATTTAATAAAATCCTCTTTTCCTTTCTCTTTCTGTTCAGCCAATAGGTTATCAGCATCACTGTACAGATCTATATTATCGTATTCTTTCTGCCGGATTTTGCGTACTCCGTCAGCATACAGCATTGTTTCTCGGTCACTTTCGCTTCCGCACATTATAATTCCATTATCGCTGCGTCTGGGTTTGTAGGATTTAGTTCCCTCTGCATCTGTGCGGGAAACTCTTTTCTTGTCCCATTCTACAGTTGTTACGGACCTGTTTAAATATTCACGGATTCTCTGGGGAGTTTTCTTTCCAGAAACCTCAACAGGATAGCTTTCTATGTAAACATACCATTCTTTTCGGTCTTCTGCTTTTCGAAGACGCACAGTCACCTTGGTTTTTGCTAATTGTTTCATATAAAATCATTTCCGTTATACAAATTATCAATTTCCATTTTGGGGGCATATACATGCTTTCCGATCTGTCTGGTCGGGATTGAATATTTCCTGATATGGCTGTAGACAGAACCTTCAGATATTTGAAATCTCTGAGCTATTTCACCGATGGAATAGCAGTCTTCTTTTTCAAGGCTGTATAATTTTTTCTTCGGTGCGCTTTCAGCCTGAGACACGCTGCGCGCAGGGCCGAACATCTCTTCCATGACTCTGCGGTCTATCCTTACAAGGCGGGTTCCTAAATTAACTGAAGGAATTTTTCCCTCGCTCACAAGCCGGTAAAGGGTCCTTTTAGCAACACCAAAAAGAATGCCAGCTTCGGCAACAGAAATAAAGACCCTGTCCTTGGGTATTTTATCTGCCAGCGCTTTGAGCTCCGCTTCCTTTTTAAGCTGCAGCATCTTCTGTTTGTATGCCTTTTTACTGCATTTAGCTGAGCAGTAGACAGAAGTCACGCTTTTGGGCAGAAATCCGTCTCCGCAGATAAGACATTGTTTATCTAATCTCTTCATTTCCCTTATCTCCTGATTAAGTTACCATTAGCAAAAATAAGTGCCACTTTATCGCCTTTTAAGTGCCGGTACAAATGTGGTACAAATATATGATAAAAAACGATTAAAAAATACCAGAAACAAAAAAGTACTAAAAAGAAAAAGCGCTGTAAACATAATGTTTACAGCGCTTTATCACTTATTATTAACTGATGTTAATCAGTACTTATTTGACTTCTTCGAATTCAACGTCTTCAACATTGTCACCTTGCGATTGCTCTTGTTGTGGAGCTGCTTGTTGACCTTCACCACCTTGAGCGTACATTGCTTCTGTAGCTACTTTCCAAGCTGCATTTACATTGTCTAATCCTTTTTGGATTGCTTCAAGATCTTGAGATTGGTGAGCAAATCTTAATTCAGTTAAAGCAAATTCGATAGCTGTTTTTTGATCGTCTGTTAATTTACTTCCCAATTCTTTCAATTGACTTTCAGTTTGGAAAATAGTACTATCAGCTTCGTTTAATTTCTCAGCTCTTTCTTTAGCTATTTTGTCAGCGTCTGCGTTAGCTTCAGCATCTTGTTTCATTTTTTCGATTTCTTCAGAAGTTAATCCAGAAGAAGCTTCGATACGGATATCGTGAGATTTTCCAGTTCCTTTATCAGTTGCAGTTACTTTGATGATACCATTTGCATCAATATCAAAAGTAACCTCAATTTGAGGAACTCCTCTTGGTGCTGGTGGAATACCATCTAAGTGGAAACGACCGATAGTTTTGTTATCAACAGCCATTGCTCTAGCTCCTTGTAATACGTGAAGCTCAACAGATGGTTGAGAATCAGAAGCAGTAGAGAATACTTGTGATTTTTTTGTTGGAATAGTTGTATTAGACTCAATTAATGTAGTCATAACACCACCCATAGTTTCGATACCTAAAGAAAGAGGTGTTACGTCAAGTAACAATACATCTTTTACATCTCCAGATAAAACTCCACCTTGAATAGCAGCTCCAATAGCAACAACCTCATCAGGATTAACTCCTTTAGATGCTTTTTTACCAAAGAATTTTTCAACTTCGTCAGCGATTCTTGGCATACGAGTAGAACCTCCAACAAGGATTACTTCGTCGATATCAGATGTAGTTAAACCTGCATCTTTTAATGCTTTAGCAACTGGCTCCATAGAACGTTTAACTAATGAATCAGTTAATTGCTCAAATTTAGCTCTTGATAATTTTTTTACTAAGTGTTTTGGTCCTGAAGCAGTAGCTGTTACGTATGGCAAGTTGATTTCAGTTTCTGAAGAAGAAGACAATTCAATTTTTGCTTTCTCTGCAGCTTCTTTCAAACGTTGCAATGACATTGGGTCAAGACGTAAATCAATACCTTCTTCAGCTAAGAATTCATTTGCTAACCAGTCAATAATTTCGTGGTCAAAATCATCTCCACCTAAGTGAGTATCACCATTTGTAGACAATACTTCAAAAACTCCGTCTCCTAATTCAAGAACAGAGATATCAAAAGTACCTCCACCTAAATCGTAAACAGCAATTTTTTGATCAGTTCCTTTTTTATCTAATCCGTAAGCAAGTGCCGCAGCAGTTGGCTCATTGATGATACGCATAACTTTAAGACCAGCAATTTCTCCAGCTTCTTTAGTAGCCTGACGTTGTGCATCGTTAAAGTAAGCAGGAACAGTAATAACCGCTTCAGTTACAGTTTGACCTAAATAGTCTTCAGCAGTTTTTTTCATTTTTTGAAGAGTCATTGCTGACAATTCCTGAGCAGTGTATAAACGACCGTCAATATCCACACGTGGTGTATTGTTGTCACCTTTTACAACTGAATAAGAAACTCTTTTTGCTTCGCTTGTAGTCTCAGCAAAAGTGTGTCCCATAAAACGTTTAATAGAAGCAATCGTTTTTGTAGGATTCGTTACCGCTTGTCTTTTTGCAGGATCACCTACTTTAATTTCTCCACCTTCAACAAAAGCGATGATAGATGGCGTTGTTCTTTTTCCTTCTGCGTTAGGAATAACAACTGCTTCGTTACCTTCCATTACAGAAACACAAGAGTTCGTCGTACCTAAGTCAATTCCGATTATTTTACCCATTTTTTATATATTTAATTTTGATATACATTTTATAACTCAGGTGGCATAAGTCAATCTTTGTGCCAAGATAAAAAACCAAAGTAAATTGTCAGTTTTGTTATTGGCATGCTAATAATCATCTGACAACATGACATTTTCTAAACCTGACAACTATGGCATATCAGCACTTTACGTGTCATTATCAGGAGCTGTTTCCTGCTGTCCTTCCAGATCTTTTGTACCGAACGCCGGTACAAAAGGATCTTCCCTCCCATCAGGGCTAGGATAATTGGTTTCATTAGAAAATTATCTTAATCTACAATTTTAATATCTTTCATTATTTTCAATTAATGCCTGAAATTTTTACATTAGCATTTCTCTAAATTCTAATAATGGAAAACTACAGTATCATTATATTTATTCTCGCCATCGTCATAGGGCTATCTGCTTTTGCTGACAAAGCAAAACTTCCTTACCCTATTCTTCTTGTAATTGTTGGAATCGCAATTGGATTTATTCCAACAATGAAAGAAATTGAAATTAATCCCGAAATTATATTTCTGATCTTTCTTCCTCCGTTATTATACGATGCTTCGTTTAATATTTCTCCTAAAGATTTCAAAACCAATATTAATACCATCAGTACGCTGGCAATAACACTGGTTTTCCTGACTACTTTTTGGATTGCTGTAGTGGCGCATTACATGATTCCGAACATTACCTGGCCTTTGGCCTTTGTTCTTGGAGCAATTCTTTCTGCGACTGATGCCGTTGCAGCCGTAAGCATAACCAAAGGATTGGGAATATCGCATAAAACGATTACTATTCTTGAAGGTGAAAGTCTTATAAATGATGCTTCTGCACTTGTCGCCTATCGTTTTGCCGTAGCTGCTGTAATGGGTTCTGCTTTTGTAATATGGAAAGCAACACTACAATTTGTTATTTTATTAGGCGGCGGTTTTCTGGTAGGTTTTATAATATCAAAAATCCTGGCCTTTATATTAAGCAAAGTGCATAAAAATGTAAACGTTACTATTAGTTTCATGCTATTAATGCCTTTTATAGCATATTTAGTTGCAGAACAACTTCATGTTTCGGGAGTAATTGCAGTTGTTATTTCAGGATTGGCAATTGCCCGTTTCAGTAAAAAAATATTCCCCGAAAGTTTAAAAAACAGTTCTCGAAGCCTTTGGGACATTATCATCTTTTTATTAAATGGATTAATCTTTATTCTAATTGGACTTAATTTCAGATACTTATTAAAAGACATAGATAACGATATGATTCTGCCTTATATCGGCTATGCTTTTATCATTACAATTGTGGCTTTATTAATTCGAATGGTTAGGGTATTTCTTCAAAAAATTAACCTTCAAAAGGCTTTTCAAAAAAATGATACCGGAAAAAGAAAAAGGAAAATCAGCGAAGATGCACTTCTTGACTTTAACAACAGTATTATTTTAGGTTGGTCAGGCATGCGTGGTATTGTTTCTCTCGCTATTGCTATTGGACTTCCAAAATTTCTTGAAGACGGAACTCCGTTTCCGGAAAGAAATACGATCATTTTTATTTCTGTTGCTGTTGTGCTTTTTACGCTTATCGGACAAGGTCTTACACTTCCGTGGATTGTAAAAAAATTAAATAGTAAAAAGGAAAAAGAACACAAATTAGATTAAAATTTAAAATAAAAATAAAATAGCAATTAAAATATACGATACTATTTTACCTACATTAGCCTCATTAACTTTAACCAAAATTTTAATGAAAAAGATAGTATTATTTACTACGGTCGCCTTTATTTTCTTTTCAAGTTCTTACGCTCAAAAAACAGAGTTGCGAGTATCTTTAGATTCCGGACTTTCCTCTTTTAGTGGAAAAAGCGCAGAACCATCTTCATTTATCCTCCTTTCTGAAACCGTAGGCTATGGATACACTAATAATCCTTATGGATCAAAAAATGCATTATCATACGGAGTTTCGCTAAATCTAAAAAGAATAACCAAAGTAAATTTTATATATGGCGTAGGAGTCGGTTACGAAGATCTGCGAAGTAAAATTTCGTTAACAGATGTATTTAAATATGAGGAAGATGTTATTGTGCCTGTTTCTGGCGAAACTTTTATGGATATCAAATCAATAAATATAAATCCATTTGCAGGATATCGTTTTAATGCAGACAAACTTCCAATTGACTTAGTGGCCGGTTTTGATTTTGCAAATATTCTAAATGCCAAAGAAAAGGGAGACGCAACTGACACGAATGGTAATAAATATACTATTTCCAGAGATAGAAAAACAATAAATACAGACTTTCGTCCAAGAATTCAAATCTCAACAGATTATAAAAAATTTGGAGTTTATTTAGGCTATTCTTTCGGATTAAAAAATTACAAAGAAGGATATGTTGGCGGAACAAACGAAGTGTATTCAAAAATTTTAAGATTTGGAATTACTTATCAAGTATTATAAAAATAATTTTAAAAACTAAATTTATAGGATGGAACAAGAATTAGAAAATCGCTTTGATGAATTTGAAAAACCAACAATTATCAGAAGAAAACTTTTGCCATGGTGGATCAAAATTTTTTGTTGGATTTTTATGTTAATGGGAGCTTGTTCTGTAGGTGCATTAATTTTTAATCTTTTTACACCAAGTATTCGTTTATCAATTTATGGATTTACAACTTATAATGCTTTTTCAGGAATTGGAATGTTTATCATTGCTATTATTATATTCAAAGGATATACTGCCTATACGCTGTGGTTCGAAAAACAAAATGCTATTTTAATTGCAAAGGTTGATGCTATTGCCGGAATTGCAATTTGTTTATTTTCTATGATTATACTTCCTTTTATTTTTAGAAGTATTCGTTTTGAATTTAGATTTGAACTCCTGCTTCTTATTATTTTTTATATAAGATTAAACAAAATAGAATATGAATGGAATAACTTAAAAACCATTTAAATTTTGTGGTTAAAATAACTGCTTTTTTTAAAACAATAATCTAATCCTTTCTACTATGAAAAACAGCATTGCAATATACGGCGCTTATGGTCACACAGGGAAATTCATTGTTGCCGAACTTTCCAGACAAGGATATGATTTGATTCTTTCCGGAAGAGACGAACAAAAGCTACAGCTTTTAAAACAGCAATATCCAGATTCAGCTGTAAAAGCGGCAGATATTAGCGATGCTAAAACGTTAGATAATGCATTTTCAGGAACTTCTATTATTATAAATTGTGCCGGTCCTTTTTTAGATACGGCAGAACCCATTATTCAATCAGCTTTGCGATTGGGAATTCATTATATTGATTTAAGCGCTGAACAAAAAGCGGTTTTAGATGTATTTGAACAATTTACGGAACAAGCAAAAGATAAAATTTTAATAATTCCCGCTGCTGCATTTTACGGCGGATTAGGTGATTTATTAAGCACTTCACTGACTCAGGATTGGAAAGAAACCGAAGAAATAAATATTTACATCGGTCTCGATTCCTGGCATCCTACAAAAGGAACCAGATTAACAGGAGATCGAAATCATTATAAAAGATTAACCTTTAAAGACAAACGTTTACAAGAACTGGAGTCAAATCCTCCTGTAAAATGGGATTTTAAAAATCCTATCGGAATTAAGGAAGTGGTAACTTTGCCGCTTTCAGAAATTATTACTATTTCTCGTCATTTAAATGTAAATAACATTAATACTTACTTGAGCCAAAACTCTTTAGACGATTTAAGAAATGCAGATACGCCCGAGCCTTTACCAACGGACGAAAAAAACAGATCCTCTCAGCATTTTTGTGTAGAAGTCGTTGCGAAAAAAGATAAAACACAAAGATCAATTACTGCTTTTGGTCAGGATATTTATGCTGTTACGGCGCCTTTAGTGGTAGAAACCATAAATCGAATAGTATCAGGCAAAATAAAAAAGACAGGCGTAACAACAATTGGAGAAGTATTTGACGCAACTGATTTTTTACAATCATTAGATGAAGATGATATTGTAATATCTGCCATAACCGAAACCGAATTGAATTAAGATTTTCTTTAATAACAATTTTCTAATACCTCGTTTGGGTTTTTATTTGTAATTTCGATTTTTCATTAAAATTACAAATACAAAATGGCTTCATTTATTAAAGAAATATCTTTTCGCTGGTCAGATCTTGACCCTAATTTTCACGTTCGACATAGTGCTTATTACGATTTTGGTGCACAACATCGTATCGAAATTCTTGAAGAACTGGGCTTAACTTTAAGAGTGATGCAAACACAGGGTTTTGGACCGGTTTTATTTAGGGAAGAATGTGTTTTCAGAAAAGAATTAAAACTTTCAGATAAAATATTTATTCATACTAAAACATCAAAAATGAAAGCCGATGCTTCGCGTTGGTCAATCATTCACGAATTTAAAAGAGAAGATGACACGCTTTGTGCCGTAATTACTGTTGATGGCGCATGGATGGATACTAAACTTAGAAAACTAGCTTCTCCAACCCCGGAAATCGCTATTCAGGCATTAAGTATTTTCCCGAAAACAGATGATTTTGTTGGACTTTAAAAACTAAAAACCATCAAAAAATATAAAATCCAAAAACATAATTTATCATTATGTTTTTGGATTTTTTATAGCCGTTTATTCTGCCACAACTTTAAAATTACCATTGAAGTTTTCTCCCGAAACATTCAGAATATAAAGTCCGGTAATTTTTTTATTTGCAATATTTAAAGCAAAAGTTCCATTTCCGTCAGAAATAATTTTTTCTTTGAGAATAGTTCTTCCCGAAATATCAATTAAAGAAGCTGTTGCAGAAACAAGCGTTTGATTTGGGATATTGATGAAAATTTTATCCTTCACCGGATTAGGATACACAATAATATTATTTTTGTTTTGACTGAATTTATCAGTGCTCAAAAATTCCTGTGTAAACAAGCCCAGAACTTCAGTTGCATTCAAAGGATAATTAAATATCTGAAGTTCATCAAACTGACCTTTGTATGGCGCTGGCGCAGTTCCTGAAGCTAATTCGATCTCGCCAATATTTCCAATTATTAAATCTGTTTCTTCAGAGATTCCTGTTACAGCAGTTTCGTCTAACTCTGCCGAAAAAACTCCATCCGTATAAATTCTCATTTTATGAGCCTGAATATCTCTCATAATAACCACATTAACCCAATTGTCTGTAAAATATTTGGCTGCGGCTGTAGTAACTTCTTTTTTGGTTTTATCGTCATCAATGGCAAAACGCAAAAGTCCGCCTTTAATTTCTATATTATACCTTCTGCCTGTAGCTCCCGTTGTCGTGTTTTTTATAAATGAACCTTTGCACAAAACATAAATACTCGTCGCCGAAGAAGTTGGCAATAAAGCCGGAGCAGCCTTCATCCAAAATGAAACCGTAAACGAATTTTTATCAAACAATAAATGATCCTGATTGGGAATATTAACCATCGCTTTATTATTGGGAGAAGTTGAAAAATCTATGGCATTATTGGCTTTTCCAGGCACTCTTACATTGGCATTATCATAAGTTATATCCAAAACACCATTATTAGCATAATTCGTAATATCAGCAATTTCTTCTCCCTGCGAAGCAGCTTCTTTAAAAGGCCAATGACCAACAATACCTGGCGTTAGTGCGCTGAAACTCCAAACATCGCCCGTTGCAGTTCCTTTTGCATTTACAGCATCAATTCTCCAATAATAATTAGTATCCGAATTTAATCCAGTAACTTGATATGAAGGGCTTGCAACATATGCCAAATCCGTCAATTTTGTTAAGTTTGAAGCACTAGTACCAAAATAAACAGAATATGTTACTGTATTCGAACTTCCACTCCATTTTAAAATCAGATTTTCATTTGTCAATTCTACATTATTTGAAGCCGTAACAGGAGTTGGATTTGTTACTTTCGCTGGTGCTGAAGGAATTGGCGGTGTCGTTATTGAAGCAATTTCGCTGTAAGCCGATGATTCTGTTAAATTTGTCGCTTTAATTCTGTAGTAATATTGCGTATTTGGCGTTAAACCAGTTTCATTATAACTCGAAATATTTGATGCTAAAGTACTCAAAATCGTAAAATCAGTTCCATTTGTAGAACGTTCCAGAACATAACTATCCTCGTTGGCCGCATTATCGCTCCAATTAATGGTGAAAGAACTTGTCGCTGGAATTTCAGTAGAAATCACATTCGTAAAATTTAAATTCGATGGCGGAATAATAAAATCCGGTGGCGTTACATTCGTTAATCCGTTAATATAAACCTCAATATTCAGATAAGGCGAATGTGAAGTATTTACTGTCAATGCATCAACATTGCTGTTTTTATTTAACCCATTCGCATCTTCCCACGCATCCGGCATTCCATCATTATCAGTATCCAAAGGAGCCGGCGCGCCATACACATGTCCTGCACCTCCGTTTGTAAAACCAAATTGTGTGATTAAATCCGTTTGAAGATACACGTAAGTGGCAGTTTTACCTTTAGACATTAAATCAGAAATCATTAAATTATCAACCTGATCACGTCTTGGGTAAGAAGCTCCAACATTTAAAATAATCTTGTTGTAAGCATCCTGAGCCGTGAGCGTTGTATTTTTCATCGGATAATCATAAGGAGTAGACAAAATAGTAGCAGCGTCTCCCGTAGGATATCCCGTTAAATCTGCAGGAACCAAAGCGCCATTTAAAACTCCGTCTTTATTATTATCAAAATAATTGCCGGAACCGTACAACAGAAAATTATCGTTTCCTCTGTTAAAAGGCGTTGTAATCGTCGTACTGGTATTTGGACCTCCAATAAAATAATTATTTATAATATTGACATCAGAACTTCCGGCCGAATCTCCGCCCATAATATAAGCGTCGCCAGATTCTGTATGTCCGTAAGTATTTCCATAATTTCCCCAATTGTAAACAACGTTATTTACAAACTCATTAATTCCTTTTATTTTATTGTTACGGGTTTTGTTGCAGATATATAAATTCCCAATCAAACTTATTTTTCCTCCGGAAGGCTGAATCAAACCTCCGGCAGAATGATTATGACGATGCAATCCCTGACCAATAATCGAATTTTGAATCGTGATATTATCCGGGCTTACACCTTTATTATCCCAATTGATAGAAAATACTTCATCAGTTCCCCAGGTAAAAGTCATGTGGTCAAAAATCATATTTGCCCCATTTGCCAATCCGGATGCATCCTGATTTTGAGCGGTTCCTCCGTAACGAATTCGAAGATATCTCGCTATCGTATTACTTGCTCCGGTAAAAGTTACTCTTGGTCCTAAAAATACAATTCCTTCGCCTGTTGCCGTTTGTCCTGCAATAGTCGTATTAGTTGCTACAACAACTTGCGTTTGCAAATTAACAATACCTCCTACCCTAAAAATGACAAATCGGCCTTCCTGGCTTACGGCGTCCCGAAAGGAGCCCGGACCGCTGTCGTTTAAATTGGTGACCAAATAAATTTGAGGATTTGCTGACCCGCGTGCACCGGTAGTAAATCTGCCAAAACCTGTAGCTTCCGGGAATGCCAATGTTTGCGCATTTAAAGTTCCGAACATCGAAATAAATCCAAAAATCATACAGGATTTGAGTACATAATTAAATGTAAAAGTGTGTTTTTTCATAGTGATTTGGTTATAATCAGTTAAATAGTTATAACCAATTTAGCCATAAGCCAAAAAGCGACCATCCTGTCCAATCCTGTTTTACAATACTAATTATCAGTATTTTATATTTTTAGAAGCGAAACCGAAACTTTAGTTTAATTCGAATAATCAAATACGTAAAAGCAATCATTTCTTTGCATTTGTCTTATTTTTTTAACACTATAAAGACTATAATTAAAAAAAGATCAATAATTTTAATTACGTCATTTTAAACAAACCATCTCATTAGAAATTTTATCTAAAATAAAACTTCGTAAATTAGCTTTTCCCTCTTTTTAAATTTCATGCAATCATTGAGAATTATCTTTAATAACAATAACTTTGTTAGACTTAAAAACTAAAACGTATGTTCGACTTTGTAAAAGACTTCAGAATTGGAATTATTATCGCCATAATTGGAATCACAACAATTATTCTGGGAGCAATTACAGATAAAGTATTACGCTATTTTTTGTACCGAAAACTAAGCCATAAAGAATATGACGTAACTGGGTTTAAGTTTTTAAAACATTTAATAATTACTGTAATTTATATTTTAGGATTTGCTTTTGCTTTAATTCAAATTCCTGAATTCAAGATTATCGGACATTCATTTTTGGCAGGTGCCGGAGTTATTTCTTTAGTCGCCGGTTTAGCTTCTCAACAAGCTTTGAGTAATATTGTGAGCGGCATATTTCTTGTCATTTTTAAACCGTTCAGAATCAACGATAAAATCACCATAAACAATTTTGTTGGCACTGTAGAAGATATCAATTTAAGGCAAGTTGTTCTAAAAGATGCTGAAAACAACCGAATCATTATTCCGAATTCTGTTATCAGCAATCAAATTATTGTCAATACCAATATGCACGATACCAAATGCTGCAAGATTATCGAGATTGGTATTGGTTATGAATCGAATATCGAAAACGCGTTAGAGATCATGAAAGACGAAATTGCTAAACATCCTCTTTTTATTGACACACGAACTGCTGAAAATAAAAAACAAAAAATGCCTTTGGTTATAGCGCGCGTTGTTGCACTTGCAGATTCTAGCGTAACATTGAAAGCCTGGGCGTGGGCAAAAAATTCTACAGATGGTTTTGTAATGTATTGTGATTTACTGCAAAGCATTAAAAAACGTTTTGATGAAGCTCAAATTGATATTCCGTATCCACAGCGGGTTGTCACTTTTAAAAATAGCGAAACAAATACTTCAAAAGACAAATAGTTTATGAAATCTTCACAAATTATCCCCATAGAAACGCTGCATTTATTTCCTGTTCTGGATGATTTATTAATTGAACTTTTAAAATCATTAACTGAGGAAGAATGGAACGCCCAAACGGTTGCTAAAAAGTGGAAAGTAAAAGATATTGCTTCTCATTTATTAGATGGAAATTTGAGAGGTTTATCCATTTCCAGAGATCATTTCTTTGGAGAAAAACCAGAAAATATTAATTCTTATGAAGATCTGGTTGGTTTTCTTAATCAGCTCAATATGAGTTGGACAAATGCTACAAAACGAGTAAGTCCGGCAGTAATAACGAATTTATTAGAAATTACCGGAAAACAATATTCCGAACATTTAAAGAGTTTAAATCCTTATGACGAAGCTATTTTTTCTGTCGCCTGGGCAGGAGAAGAAACTTCATTAAACTGGTTTCATATTGCGCGTGAATACACCGAAAAATTCCTTCATCAGCAACAAATTAGAAATGCTGTTGGCAAACAAGCCCTGTTTACCAAAACTTTATTTTATCCGTTCATTCATACTTTTATGCAGGCTTTGCCACACGCTTATAAAAATGCCTCAGCCAAAGAAGGTACCATTATTACACTCATCGTAAATACTGAAATTGGCGGAAAATGGAATATTATTAAAGAAAAAGACAACTGGAAATTTATTGAATCTTTTGATACAGAACCAACCGCAATTGTAAAAATAAATCCTGATGATGCGTGGTTGTTGTTTTCGAAAGGAATAACTCCAAATGAAGCTAAAGAAAAAGTAAAAATTATTGGTGATCAAAAACTGGCAGAAATCGCTTTAAGCATTGTTGCAGTAATGGCTTAATTTTAATAACAGATATTTTCTGATAATTTTAAGACTTTAATTTTTGCTTTTAAAATGGTTAGTTTTAATTTTAAGAAAATATTATTCAACAATGAAAAACATACAATTTATTCTACTTATACTTCCCTTTCTTTGCTTTTCGCAGCAGGAAAATATAAAAGCGCTTGACATTAATTTAAGTAATTACGAATATCCGTTTCCTGTTCATTTTTTAGAATTGAACAATCAGCGTCAGGCTTTAAAAATGGCTTATATGGATATTAAACCCGACAATTACAACAATAAAAACATCGTTTTACTTCACGGAAAAAATTTTAATGGTGCATATTGGGAAACTACAATTAAAGCGCTGACAAAAGAAGGTTTCAGAGTTATTGTTCCTGACCAGATAGGTTTTGGAAAATCGTCAAAACCGGATAATTTTCAATATACTTTTCAGAAACTGGCAGAGAATACTAAAAAATTACTGGATCATTTAGGAATTCAAAAAACAACTATTTTAGGACATTCTATGGGCGGAATGTTGGCGACAAGATTTACGTTAATGTATCCGGAAACGGCCGAAAAATTAGTTTTAGAGAATCCAATTGGTTTAGAAGACTGGAAATTGGTTGTTCCGTACAAAACCGTTGATTGGTGGTATGAAGGTGAATTAAAACAAAACTACGAAGCCATAAAAAAATACCAAATGGCGAATTATTATGACGGAAAATGGAATGCTGATTTCCAAAAATGGGCTGAGCTAAGCGCCGGCTGGACAACGGCTCCCAATTATAATATCGTCGCGTGGAATTCAGCATTGATGTACGATATGATTTTTACACAACCAGTTGTGTATGAATTTAAGAACATAAAAAGTCCAACGCTTTTAATCATCGGAACAAGAGATAAAACAGCAATTGGAAAACAATGGGCATCAGAAGAAGTTAAAAAAACATTGGGAAATTATGCAGAATTGGGCAAGAAAACTCAAAAAGCAATTCCGAATTCTAAATTAGTCGAAGTACCAAATACGGGACATTTACCGCATATTGAATCTTTTGATCAATTTATAAAACCATTAATCGTATTTTTGAAATAAATAATAATTTTTCCGCCACGAATTCACGAATTATTTTTAATTAATTCATAAATAAAAATTCGTGAATTCGTGGCGGAAACTTTTACAATAAATAATCTAATAACTAAATAATATGTTTACAATCGATCAAATAAAAGACGCACATTCTAAAGTAAAAAGCGGTGCTGATTTTCCAAATTATATTCAGGACTTAATTATTTTGGGCGTAAAAGGCTATGACACTTTTGTAAATGACGGACATGTTGAATATTACGGTGTCAATAATTATAATGTTACTGCTGACGAAAAATATGCTGAAATTAAAGTGGCGGATACTGCTAATAAAGAGCGTTTTATTGAATTTCTTGTAATGCATCAGGACGGACAAACGGATTATTTAACTTTTTGTAATCATGCCGCACAATGTGGTATAGCAAAATGGAGAGTTGATATTATAGAAATGACCTGTACTTATTTTGATAAAGCAGAAAATGAAATACTGATCGAGAAAATTCCTGACTAATCAACAATAAATTCAATGTCAATTTTAGATACAAAAAGTGATTCTATAATTAAAAAAAGTATTTTACTGCTACTTTTTCTAGTTTGTTTTTCTGGATATTCTCAGCATCAAAAAGGCAAAACTAAGTTTAAAGTGATTGCTTTTTATACGGCAAAAAACGATCAGGCGCATATTAGTTTTGTACACGAAGCCAATAAGTGGTTTCCGAAAACAGCAAAAGAAAATCATTTCGAATATGATTCTACAAGCAATTGGGATAATCTAAACGCCAAGTTTCTGGCCAAATATCAGGTAGTTTTATTTTTAGACACACGACCGGAATCACCAAGTCAGCGCGAAGCTTTTCAAAAATACATGGAAAACGGAGGCGGTTTCATCGGATTCCATTTTTCGGCTTTTGCTTTAAATGATTCTGATTATCCGCAAAATTGGGATTGGTATCATAACACGTTCTTAGGTTCGGGCGAATATTCGAGTAATACATGGCGGCCAACATCGGCAGTTTTACGTGTTGAAAACCAACATCCGATAACTAAAAATCTGCCAAAAACATTTACTTCTGCACCAAACGAATGGTATAAATGGAATAATGATTTGAGGAAAAACCCGGACATAAAAATACTTTTAGCTATTGATGAAACCAGTTTTCCTTTAGGAACCGGACCAAAACAGCACGAAATCTGGCATGAAGGTTATTATCCTGTTGTTTGGACAAATAAAAACTACAAAATGCTTTATGTAAATATGGGGCATAATGATATCGATTATGAAAAAGGAACGAATAAAACTCTTTCATATACTTTTGAAAATAAAACTGAAAGCAAATTGATTCTTAATGCGTTGCTTTGGTTAGGAAATTCTAAAAAATAAAATGAGCAAAGACATGTCAAATAAACTTTCACCCATTATAAATCCTGAAGAATTATTAAAACTACAGGATTCATCTGAAATTATTTTAATTGATGCCAGAGCCGGAGTTAATGCCGAAGAAAATTACAAAAACGAACATCTGAAAGGTGCGCGTTATGTCGATTTAAACCGGGATTTAGCAACTGTTGAAACTGATCCCGCAAATGGAGGAAGACATCCGTTGCCTTCTTTTGAAAAATTCTCAGAAGTACTTTCTAAAGTTGGAATTTTACCTAAAAGTCATGTCATTATTTATGATGATAAAAACGGATCAAATGCTGCAGCGCGGTTTTGGTGGATGTTGAAAGCTGCTGGACATGAAAAAGTTCAGGTTTTAAACGGAGGTTTACAAGAAGTTATTAAAATTGGTTTTCCTGTAAGCTCTGAAGTTGAAAAATTTGATGTTGTAGAAAAATATCCAATTTCAGGATGGAAATTAGCCACAGCAAATATTGACGAAGTAGAAAACGCCAGAAATAGCAATCAAAATATTGTTATTGATGTACGCGATAAAAACCGCTTTGATGGTTTAACAGAACCTCTGGATTTAATTGCAGGGCACATTCCCGGAGCAATAAATGTTCCTTTTAGTGAAAACTTAAATGAAGATGGATTTTATAAATCTGCTGAAGCATTAAAAGAAAAATACACAGCCATTTTAGGCAATAAAAATGCCGAAGATATAATTGTACATTGCGGTTCAGGAGTTACGGCTTGTCATACTTTATTAGCGATGGATTATGCCGGAATAGAAATTCCTAAACTTTATGTAGGTTCCTGGAGCGAATGGTCAAGAAACGATCGTGAAATGGCAACAAAAAAACAAAATGATTAAAAAAACATAATTATTAATCTATGTTCTTATTATATTATAATACAGTCAACATAAATAAAAATACAAAATGCAGCATTGGGATATACTTTTATCAAATCAGGTAAATAAAAAAGCGTTCATTGAAAGTTTGCTTTCCGGAGAAGCAAAAGGAGAATTAGACATTTTTAATAATCAAAAAGGAATTCTGTTTTCTGATATTGCGATCGAAAAATTCATCGAAAGAGAATATCAATATGACATTGTTGAAGCTTCACCTGAATCGCACCGACAATTACGCACTTTTTCATCCGGAGAACGGAAAAAAGAATTTTTAAAATACTGCATCAACCAAAAACCGGATTTCATCATTTTCGATAATCCATTTGATCATTTAGATCAGGCTTCGAGAGTAATTTTAGCCGAATCCTTAAAAGATTTAATCGAA
This sequence comes from Flavobacterium sp. LC2016-13, assembly GCF_009707955.1. Lineage (GTDB taxonomy): Bacteria > Bacteroidota > Bacteroidia > Flavobacteriales > Flavobacteriaceae > Flavobacterium. The sequence goes on from NZ_WMDQ01000012.1 coordinate 38,333, forward strand.
GTAACTGCTATTATTCAAATTGTAAACCGCGTTACAGATGTGCTTCATTTTGTTCCGAATAAAGCACAAATTAAAGATAATACATTTGAATTACATCCGATTTCACAAACCGAAAGTCATTTTAAAACCTTAAATACAGCGGCAATTCCAAAAGCAATTGAGCCACATTCCTTCCACGACAGTGTACTAATTAAAATGGAAAATATTTCTGTTAGTTACGATGACCGAAAAATTGTCGACAACATTTCATGGACAATTAAACAAGGTGAATTCTGGCAATTAATTGGTCCCAACGGTTCCGGAAAAAGCACTATTTTATCTTTAATCACCGGCGATAATCCAAAAGGTTTTGGTCAGGATTTATTTTTGTTCGGAAGAAAAAAAGGAAGCGGCGAAAGCGTTTGGGATATCAAAAAACAAATCGGAATTTTCACGACTTCGATGACCGATTTATTTCAAAAAAGCCACACTTTAGAAGAAATGATTCTTTCCGGATTTTTCGATTCCATCGGACTTTATATTGAGCCAACTACGCATCAAAAACAAATTGTTTCGCAATGGCTTGAAGTAATCGAAATGACACATTTAAGAAAAAAACGTTTTATAGATCTTTCTATCGGGCAGCAAAGAGTTGCCTTAATTGTTCGTGCTGTTTTAAAACATCCGCCATTATTAATTCTTGACGAACCCGTAGAAGGTTTAGACGACGAAAATGTCGATTTGGTAATTCAGCTAATCAATACCATAAAACAAGAAACGAACGTAACTATCCTATATGTTTCACACCGAATAGAACAAGGCCTCGCTCCTACTTCTGTTTTTGAACTTTTACCAACCGAAACAGGATCAATCGGTAAAATAAAATACCATTCAGAATTAAATTAAAACACGAATTTTCACGAATTTGAAAAACAAAAAAGCTCCAATATGGAGCTTTTTTATATATCACAGTAAATCTATTCTCTTTATTCTATTCTCTTGCTTCTAAAATCTATTCTTCCTCTTCCAGTGTATGCGTTTTTCCGTAATTACGCCATTTCTCGATGCAATCCTGAAAATCCTGCGGTAATTCGGTATCAAAACGCATCATTTCTCCAGTTGTTGGATGTACAAAACCAAGTGTTTTAGCATGTAAAGCCTGACGTGGCAATGCTTTAAAACAATTTTCGATAAACTGTTTGTATTTTGTAAACGTAGTTCCTTTCAAAATCAAATGTCCACCATAACGTTCGTCATTAAACAACGGATGCCCGATGTGTTTCATGTGCGCACGAATCTGGTGCGTTCTTCCTGTTTCTAATTTACAGGAAATCAATGTTACATAACCAAAACGCTCCAAAACCTTATAATGTGTAATCGCAGGTTTTCCTATTTCAGGATCTGCAAAAACAGCCATTTGCATGCGGTCTTTTAGATGTCTGGCAAGGTTTCCTTCAATCGTTCCGGCTTCTTCGGCAACATTTCCCCAAACAAGGGCAATATATTCACGTTCAGAAGTTTTGGCTTCAAATTGTTTTGCCAAATGCGTCATTGCCGCTTCGGTTTTGGCAACAACCAAAAGTCCGGAAGTATCTTTATCAATTCTGTGAACCAAACCTGGGCGTTCGCTGCTGTTCATTGGCAAATTATCAAAATGATGCGCCAATGCATTTACCAAAGTTCCGGTATAGTTTCCGTGACCAGGATGTACAACCATTCCCGGCTCTTTATTGATAAGCAACAAAGCATCATCTTCATAAACAATATTCAACGGAATATCTTCCGGAAGAATATGGTTTTCAAACGGCGGATGCGTTAACATAACCGTCACGACATCAAACGGTTTTACTTTATAATTTGATTTTACCGGAATATCATTTACAAAAATGTTTCCTTCAGTAGCTGCGTTCTGAATTTTATTTCGGGTCGCATTCTGAATCAAATTCATTAAATATTTGTCAATACGCAACAGCGCCTGACCTTTAGGGACTTCAAATCTGAAATGTTCGAATAATTCGTCTTCCAGATCTAAATTTTCAATATTATTGTTCATCTTTTGGGGTTTCAGTAGCTGGCGCAGCTAAACTGTCATTTGCTTGACTTTCATCTACATAAGTTGCTTTTCCGTCTCCTAAAACCAAATCAATTTTAGAAGCTTTAAGCACGCGGTCACCTACTTTTAAGTTTCTGCCTTTATAACGCATTTCAAGTACCATATCTTTTCCTAAATTCGGGATATACGTAATTGTTCCTTCTTCAAGCCCTAAAGCTTTTAATGTAGGAACTGCTTCGCGATATGTTTTTTCAATTAAATCAGGAATTTTAACCGATGAAAATCCTGATGCGTTAATTTTAATATATATTTTTCTTCCTTCTTTTACTTTTGTTCCCGGCAACGGATCTTGCTCAACAACACTATATTTAGGAAATCCACTTCGGTAATCAACACTATCCAAAAGCACATAATCCAAGTCTAATTCGTCTAGTTTAGACTCAACTTGCTCCTCTGTTAATTTAGACAAATTCGGAACCGTAATTTCATGTCCGTGATCAGTTGTAAAAGTCAACCAATGCATAAATAAATACACTAAAACGACAACAATTCCAATGGCAATTAATATTTGTATAAAAAATACTCGGCTTGTTAAATACTTACGTAAACTCATAAATTTATTTTTAGTTGAGGCAAAGATAAAGCTATTTCGTTTCAAAAAAAATGATAATTTTGTTTAAAACAAGAAAGCTTTTAATACACGTTATTACAAGGAGCTATTTCCTGCTGTACACTGTATCTTTTATGGCAAAACCCGCCACAAAAGGATGCCGTTTCCATCAGGGCTAGGACTTTAGGTTTCATAGCAACATTTTTTTTTTTTATACTTAGCGGATTATGTACGTAATCTTGTCAGGCTGAGCGAAGTCGAAGCCCAGCAAAGTGATTCAACATGCGGGACTTCGACTTCGCTCAGTCTGACAAAAAGAAGAATAAATCAGTTGTAAGACTTGAAACAAAGAAAACCTGAAACCTGAAACAAATTAAATAAACGATTAAACAAATAAACATCAAATCAATGAAAAACATAGCCATTATCATGGGCGGATATTCAAGCGAATATAAAATCTCACTCATCTCAGGAAACGTTGTGCACCAATATTTAGATAAAACAAAATACAACGGATTTCGTATTCATATTTTTAAAGAAAAATGGGTTTATGTAGATGCCAATGATGCTGAATTTCCAATTGATAGAAATGATTTCTCAGTTACTGTAAACGGAGAAAAAATCAAATTTGACTGTGTTTTCAATGCCATTCACGGAACTCCGGGCGAAGACGGATTAATGCAGGCTTATTTTGAGTTATTAGGAATTCCGCAATCATCTTGCGATTATTACCAATCAGCATTAACTTTCAACAAACGTGATTTATTATCGGTTTTAAAACCATACGGAATCAAAACTGCTATTTCTTATTACCTAAACAAAGGTGATGCAATCAATACAGATGAAATCGTAAAAAAAGTAGGTTTGCCATGTTTCGTAAAACCAAATAAAGCCGGTTCTAGTTTCGGAATTTCAAAAGTAAAAACTGCTGCAGAATTGCCAATTGCTATTGAAGTAGCATACAAAGAAGACAACGAAATTATCATCGAAAGTTTCCTTGACGGAACTGAGGTTTCTGTTGGAGTTATCAATTATAAAGGAGAAATTAAAGTTTTACCAATTACAGAAATTGTTTCTGATAATGATTTCTTCGATTACGAAGCGAAATACGAAGGAAAATCACAAGAAATAACACCTGCAAGAATCTCAGATGAGTTAACACAAAAAGTAGGAGAAACAGCAAAACGTGCCTACGAAGTTTTAAAAATGAAAGGTTTCTCAAGAAGCGAATTCATCATCGTAGACAACGAACCATATATGCTTGAAATGAACACAATTCCGGGTTTAACAACCGAAAGTTTGATTCCGCAACAAGCCAAAGCAGCCGGAATTTCTCTGGAAGATTTGTTCACCAATGCGATTGAGTTAGCGCTTCTTTAAGATGCTAAGATACTAAGGTGCTAAGGTTCTAAGATCTTAGCACCTTTTGTTTTTTTTTAAACTTTGCTTTCTATACACAAATCTTAGTACCTTAGAATCTAAGAACCTTAGCAACTCAAAAAAATGAAAGAAATCTTTGAATGGAATAGAATATTTTACAACGACCTTCCGGCAAATTTTGCTTTGGAAGTTATATTTCGTTCAACTGTTATGTTCACTATTTTATTGTTGACATTAAAATTAGCGGGAAAACGAGGCGTAAAACAATTATCAATTTTCGAAACCGTAATTATAATTGCGTTAGGTTCTGCGGCCGGAGATCCAATGTTTTATGAAGATGTTGGAATTGTTCCTGCAGCAATAGTTTTTACAGTAATTATTATCTTATATCGTTCTGTAACCTGGCTTACAGGGAAGAGTAAAAAGTTCGAAGAATTTATCGAAGGTAAAACCGAATGTTTGATCAATGACGGTAAATTTTCTGTAGAAAGCTTTAAAAAAGAAAGTTTGGCGCAAGATGAATTTTTTACTGAATTGCGTATAAAATCAATTGAACATTTGGGTCAGGTCAAAAATGCTTTTATAGAAACAACGGGAGAAGTTAGTATCTTTTACTATGAAGATAAAGATGTAAAATACGGATTACCAATTTTGCCCGCTGCATTCAATAAAAAAAGTAAAATAATTTCAGCCGATGGAATTTACGCCTGCACATTTTGCGGACATATTGAAGAGCAAAAAACAGGAACAGCAAAATGCGATGTGTGTAAAAAAGAAGAATGGGTTCCTGCCATTAAAACACTCAGAATTACATAAATTTAGTAAATCCAAATATTAAACAGAAGAATTTATGCTATTTCTAGTTGGAACTCGAGATTCAAATGTAAAAAATGGAACTCTTTTAAATGAAAAATGCCCAAAATGTAATACAGAAAATGAATTGTATTTTAGCATTTATAAAAAATATACTCATATCACTTTAATACCATTATTTCCAGTTGGAAAATCAGTATTTATTAAATGCTATAATTGTGAGGAAAATTTTGACTATGAAGATCTTTCTGAAAGTTCCCAGCAAAAACTCAGAAATGAAAAATTAGATAGCTCAATTTGGATGTTTTCGGGTTCTGCTATTTTAGCTTTATTCCTTATTTTTACAATCAATAATTATTTTGATACAAAAAACGAAACCAGTCTTTTGGTAAAAAATCCAGTTAGAGGAGATGTTTATAATTTAAAACTATCAAACGGCTATTATTCAAACATGAGAATTGACAAAGTAACTAAAGACAGTATTTATACAACTCATAATGATTTCGATGCTTATATGCCTTATGAAACTGATGATTTGGATAAACCTGAAAATTATTCTAATCGAAAAGTCTCTTATTCTAAAACAGCGCTGATACAACTTTATGAAGACGATGAAATTACAAAAATAAGACGAAGCAAATATCTCACAGAATCACAAGAATTAGATTATTATCAAATTCCATTATCAAAATAAAAGCCTTTGCTCCCGAAGCTTCGGGATTGAACCATAAAAAGAAAAAAAATGCGAAAAGCCATATTTCCTGGATCGTTTGATCCTATTACGTTAGGTCACGAAGATATTATCAAAAGAGGAATTTCTCTTTTTGATGAAATTGTAATTGCTATTGGTGTCAATGCCGAAAAAAAAAATATGTTTTCACTCGAAGAAAGAAAACGTTTTATTGAGGAAACCTTCAAAGACGAACCAAAAATTTCGGTTATTACTTATGAAGGATTGACAATCGATTTGGCAAAAAACTTAAAAGCGAATTTCATTTTAAGAGGTTTGCGAAACCCTGCCGATTTCGAATTCGAAAAAGCTATTGCGCACACAAATCGTCGCCTTTCTAAAATCGAAACGGTATTTTTATTAACTGCTGCAAAAACTTCTTATATCAGTTCTAGTATCGTTCGTGATGTATTACGAAATGGCGGTGAATATGAAATGTTGGTGCCGGATGCGGTTAGGGCAGAGAAAAAATAAAACACGCTGTTTGTTGCTGGAATTTTGCAAGTGAGATTGCCTTATTCCTCGCAAAGACAAACTCAATCATAAACTTGCAAGCGAAGGCAATTATAAGTAATTTCGCATTTTTAAATAAACAATCATAATGAGCATCGAAAGAGAATTAAACAAACGCAGCGGATCTAAATGTGAACTTTGTGGCGCTGAAGAAAACCTAAAAGTATATCAGGTATTACCAACTCAAAAAGGCGGACTTGATGAAAGCATTCTGGCGTGTAGTACATGTATTGACCAAATTGAAAACCCTGATAATCTAGATTTAAATCACTGGAGATGTTTAAATGACAGCATGTGGAATGAAAATGTTGCGGTACAAGTTGTAGCCTGGAGAATGTTGAGCCGTTTGCGTGCCGCAGGATGGCCACAGGAATTGCTTGACATGCTGTATTTAGACGAAGATACTTTGGCTTGGGCTCAGGCAACAGGAGAAGGTGAAGATGACGAAAACAAAATTATTCACCGTGATAGCAACGGCGTAATTTTAGAACACGGAGATTCTGTAGTTTTAATTAAAGATTTAAAAGTAAAAGGATCTAGTATGGTTGCCAAACAAGGAACTGCCGTGCGCAACATTCGTTTAGACCACGAAAATGCTGAATATATTGAAGGAAAAGTTGATGGTCAGCAAATTGTGATTATTACGCAATATGTGAAGAAGATTTAAAGATACTGAGGTTCTAAGTTGCTATCCCGAGGCTTCGGGACTAAGTCTTTTTTTTAAACTCATAACTTATAACTCATAACTTTTAAACATAAAAAAAAGCTGTTCAACCGAACAGCTTTTTTTTTATGTTTAAGTTAAATTATTTTTGGAATAATTTATTGATCTGATCTTTTACGAATGGCTCAGAAACGCTGCTTGTAGCAGAAGTAGTTTCTTTGCTTGAAACCATAAACTGAACTGTAGCTTTTTCAGGAAGAACACTTCCTGTGTAATGCAACCAGATATAGTTATTAGGTAATTCTAATTTAATATCATACAATGGGCTTGCAGTAAAACCTCCCATAATAATACTATAAAGGCTATTATAATCGTTGTTTACATTTTTGAATGAAAATTTTCTTAAAGCAGAAGAATCATCATCGTTTTGAATACTAGTATAATAAACAGTATATTCATCTCCAATTTTTTGAATATAGTTGTTATTTACTTTTCCTAATTTTTCAACTGGTACAGTTTCAAGAACTTTAATTTGTGCAAACGACACAAAACTAAAGAATAACGCGGCAAGGGTAATAATCTTTTTCATAGAGGATTTGGGGTTAATTTTTTTACTAATATATAAACGCCGAAATTAGGAAAAATTACTTCTAAAATTGCTCTTTTATTAACATTAAATTGTGATTTTTGTTTAAAATTATTTCAATCTCAAACAAAAAGATTGCAACTTTTTAATAATCAATAAATTAAACATAAAATTTCGCTTATTAAGGTCTTTATTTTTTTATTTAAAATTGTTAAAAAACTACAAAACTATCGCTCTTCTTCCTTCTTTACAACCTTGCGGGCGACTTCGATTTTGAATTTTTTGCCCTTCATTTTCTCATCTTTTACATTCTTAAGCAAGTCTTTTACTTTGTTGTATTTTACGGCTGCAAACGAAATGAAATCTTTTACTTCGATTAAACCTAGATCGCCTTTTTCTAATTTTCCTTTTTGAGAAAAGAAACCCACAATATCAATTTTATTCAGTTTTGTTTTCTTTCCACCACTAATATAAATCGTTTGATATTCTGGTGGTTTTGGCAAAGTAGTCGTATTTTCTACATTCAAAACATCCATTCCGTAATCGATATAATCCAATTGTTTTTCACTTTCGTGAATAATGATATAAGCCGTTCCGGAAGCTTGCATACGAGCTGTACGACCGTTACGATGCGTAAATTCGTCTTCTTTTAAAGGTAAATGATAATGAATTACGTGTTTCATTTCAGGAATATCCAGTCCACGCGCGGCTAAATCGGTAGTAATCAAATAACTCATACTTCCGTTTCTAAACTGAATCAAAGCGCGTTCGCGTTCTTCCTGATCCATTCCGCCATGATAATAGGTAGAATAGATTCCTTTTTCGTTTAAAGTGTCGCTGATACGTTCTGCAGCATCTCGATGATTACAAAATATAATAGCAGATTGCGATTTCAACGAACAAATCAAATTGAACAAACTTCCTAATTTGTCTTTAGCCGGCGAAACCACCATTTTCATCGAAAGATTCGCTTTTTCTTCTTCCTCCAGAATAAAATCTAAAACCGTTGGGTTTATAACTCTGGTATATCTCGGAATCTCAATATCTGAAGTTGCCGAAACCAAAACGCGTTTGTTCAGTTTTGTTAATTTTCCAATGATATAAGACATTTGCTCATGAAAACCCAATTGCAACGATTTGTCGAATTCATCCAGAATCAGCGTCTGAATTTTATCTGTTCTAAAAGTATCTCTGTCGATATGATCTGCAATTCTTCCAGGAGTTCCAATTAAAACTGCCGGCGGATTGCTTAAATTTTTAATCTCTGTATCAATTGAATGTCCTCCGTAGCAAATATTTACTTTGTACTGCGTTCCCATTTTTTTCCAAACCTGCTCAATTTGCAAACCTAATTCGCGCGAAGGCACTAAAATTAAACATTGAACCGAAAGTATTTCTGGTTGTAATAATTCTAAAACCGGTAACAAAAAAGCCAATGTTTTTCCTGATCCTGTAGGCGAAAGCAGCAAAACATTGTTATCATTTAAAATTGCGTCCTGAGCAACTTCTTGCATTTCGTTTAGGCTTTCAATTCCTAAATTCGAAAGTATGTTGTTGGAATGGTGATTTTTATTCATTTTGCAAAAGTAGTTAAAAAAAGTTGTTTCAGGTTTTCCTTGTTTCAAGTTTCAGTTTTATATATAAATTGTACAGAATGTTTCCCGCAGATTTTGCAGATCTGGCAGATTATTTTTAACAAATAAAAAATCCGCTCAATCTGCAAAATCTGCGAGAGAAAAAACACAAAGTATTTCAACTTAAAAACTGAAGCAAAAACTTTATATTTGATTCGCAATAAAACCGAAACCATGAAATTTTTCACATTACCTATTTTACTATTCACAATCTCAATTTTCGCTCAAAACAATAAAAAATACGATACTTTTTTTGAGAAAGGAAACGGAAATCAATCCGCATCTTATCAGGAAACTATTGCTTATTATAAACTTTTGGCAAATGATTTTCCGACGATTCAGATTAAAGAAATGGGTTTGACAGATTCAGGAGAGCCTTTGCACATCGTAGTTTATAATTCTGAAAAGGAATTTGATTTTGAAAAAATCCAGAAAAACAAAGCGGTTCTTTTTATCAATAACGGCATTCACGCCGGCGAACCTGACGGAATCGACGCCACAATGCAATTCTATAGAGATTTAGCGATTGGAAAACTGAAAGCGCCAAAAAATACCGTTTTGGTTACTATTCCGGTTTATAATATTGGCGGTGCTTTAAATAGAAATTCTACAACGCGCGCGAATCAGGACGGACCTGAAATTTATGGTTTTAGGGGAAATGCCAGAAACTACGATTTGAATCGCGATTTGATGAAATCTGACACTCGAAATACCAAAAGTTTCGTAGAGATTTTCCAAAAGATAAATGCCGATGTTTTTATAGATAATCATGTTAGTAACGGATCTGATTATCAATATAAACTAACTTATATTATGACTCAGCATAACAAATTAGGAACAGTTTTGGGCGATTTTTTAAATACCGAAATGATGCCGGCTTTGGTAAAAGATTTACAGCAAAAGAAAATCGAAACTACGCCTTATGTTGATTCTTTTAAAGATACGCCGGACAAAGGTTTTGGGCAGTTTGTTGATAGTCCGCGATATACAACGGGTTACACTTCCCTATTTAATACGATTGGTTTTGTGGTCGAAACGCACATGCTGAAAAAATATGCCGAACGCGTAAAAATGACGTACGAATACACAAAATCGACTTTGGATTTTACGGATGCGAATTATCAAAAGATAAAAAATTTAAGAGTAAAGAATTTAGAGCAATATCAGCCTAAAAAATCATACACTTTAAAATGGGAATTGGACAGCACAAAAGCAACCACTTTTTCATTTTTAGGATATGAAGCCGGTTATAAAAAAAGCGAAGCCACAACCGGAAATCGTTTGTATTATGACCGAACAAAACCGTATAAAAAAGACGTTCCGTATATTAAAGAATTTAAATCTGTGAAAGAAGTTGTGATTCCAACGGCTTATATTATTCCGCGTGGTTATTGGAATATTATTGAACTTTTGAAAAACAATAACATCGCTTATTCTCAGCTTAAAAACGACACGATTATAGAAGTTGAAAGTTATAAAATTGCGGGTTTTAAAACGGTTCCAAATGCTTATGAAGGTCATTATTTACACTATAATACAAGTATAAATGCTAAAACGGTAAAATTGGCTTTTGCCAAAGGTGATTATGTAGTGGCGACAAACCAAAAAGGCGTAAAATATTTGGTTGAAGCTTTTGAACCTGAAGGCGTTGATTCATTCTTTAACTGGAATTTCTTCGACCCTATTCTACAACAAAAAGAACATTATTCTGAATATATTTTTGAAGATACCGCGGCGAAACTTTTAAAAGAAAATCCTGCTCTTAAAGCTGAATTAGAATCTAAAAAACAAACTGATGCTGAATTTGCTAAAAATCCTGACGCGCAGTTAGATTGGATTTACAAGCATTCTGTTTATTATGAAAAGGCGCATTTGCAATATCCTGTTTATCGAATACTTTAGTTTTTAACCGCAGCATTTTTTAACCGCAAAGTTCGCTAAGGTTTTTTGATTTTTATTGAGTTGAAAAACGCTGAGATCGCAAAGCTTTACGCGTAAAACTTTGTCAAAGTTGAACTAAAAACAATTTTCATATTATGTCATACAAACTCTTTCTGGACGATATTAGAGATGTAAATATGGTTTACAAAAAACTAACTAATGATGATTTCGTTGTAGTTAGAAATTTTAATGATTTTAAAAAAGTAATACTCGAAAACGGACTTCCCGAATTAATTAGTTTTGATAATGATTTAGGACTTGATGAAAATGATATTATTGCCGAAGATGGTTATGCTGCAGCAAAATGGTTAGTATATGAATCTGGACTTGATTTAATAGATCTAAAATTTAATGTTCATTCTGCAAATCCGGTTGCAGCTCAACAAATTCAGAGTTTATTGGATAATTATATCAAGCATTTGAAAAGAGAAAATAACAACTGATGACTATGACTTTTAAAAATAATTAATTAAAAAATGATTAGAAAGATTTTAAGACCAATATTAATTTCAATAATTCAAATTTTGGGATTAGCAATTATTCATGATTGTTTGAATCATTTTTACCCGATACAACATAAATCAGTTGGATTTGCAATAACTACTTTTTACACAGCTCTTATTTTTATTCTATCAATTCTCATATTTAATTTTTACCTGGAATTCTTTAAGAAGAATATTTTTTTAATTGCTTTTTCTCTTTTTATCCTTGTTAGTATTTTTCCGTTAGAAGCAATTCAAGAAACACCTTTGAGAAGTTTGTTTCTCATTACACTTGCTATATTTGGATTTCTATCTTCGCTAATCTTGAACAAGTTGAAAACTAAAAATCAACTTAAGCCTTGAATTTCAAGCTAGCGAGGCGATTTGAATAAATTATAATAGAAATCAAACCGAAACCTAAATCTGTCTCACAAATAATATTGATAATTTTAAACCGAACTTAATGAAACAACTTCTAGTCATTGTAATTGTATTGCTTTTTATTGCATGTAATTCAAAAAGCAACAAGGAATCTGAAACATTGAAATCTCAGAAATCACCTCAAACAGTTACACAAACTGATACTTCAAAAATTTATCCGACGGAAAAAGCAACGGAAAAATTTGACACATTGATTACCAACAAAAACATTAAAATTTCTATTGTTCGCAGAGATTTGGACAGTTATGTTTTGCACGATTCCTGGGATTCTGAAAAAAAATATACCGACAAATACAGAAATGCAGAAATTGCGCTGACAATAACCCAAAATGAACAGATTGTATTAGATACAATCTTTAAAAAAGAACAATTTGCCAAATCTCTTGGAAACGATTTTTTAAAAATAGCAATTTTTCATAATTATTGGTTTAAAAACATCGATGAAAAAGGAATTGAATTCTTTGGAGTTATTACAGAACCTGAAACTGACAATACTTTAGATTTTAATCACTTTTATAATTTTAAAACTAAAAAATTAGAATTCGCTATCGCTAAAGAAGAGGAAGAATAAGTTGGTATCAGCCTCCGCTTTTAAAAATGCCCCCTGCTAGCGCGAGCGTCCCGCTTGTGACTATTTAAAATTAGTTATCTTGAAATTATTTTGATTGCGGTCACGAGCGGGACGCTCGCGCTAGCGGGGCATTTGCAGTATCCTGTTTATCGTATTTTTTTTTAGATTTTTCTTACTGCTTTATGGTTTTCCGTAATGTTTCTCAATTCTAAGGTTTTATATTTGGAAAGTTAACGTAATATCCTAGAATTGATTATTAATTTTAAAAGACAATTATGCCATATCAAGCAGACATAGAAATAGACCTATCTGAACATATTGATAGTAATTATATTATTTCCTCTCAACATAGAAGAACTGGTAATCCCAATAAAAGCCAATGGATAATAGATTTTGAAGACGAAATTCAATGTTTTATTAATACTATAAATAACAATTGGAAGGATGGATTTGAAGCATGGGGATTAAAAATTGAAAATGCTAGTTTACAAGTTGTAGGAGTAAATAATAACGGACAATTAAAATTAGCTAAATTCGTAGACGGAACAAACACAAATGTATGGCATGGTTATCCTGCAGATCATATGACAAAAGCGCAAGATAGACCAACTACTTCAATTCTAAAAGACTGGGTTGATCAAGGATTTATATCAAAAGCAAAAATGAATAAAATTAGACAAGGACAATTATGCTACCTGTAAAGATTACAATAAAAGGAGATTATTATGACTGCCAAATTTATCGTGGTAGATTGTATTTATGGACTTTCGATGGTGATTTGAAAGTGTATAATTGGAATGAACTTGTTCAATCTTTTATTAAAAAAGATACTGACAAAATTGCCATGACATTTTGTTTTTTAGATGGTAACTATTTATATAAATCTTCTTTGATTGAATTATTTAAAGATACAGATTTTAAAAATCTTCTCTTAAATAAATTTACTGCAATAGAAAAACCTATTTTTGAATTAAGCGAAAAAGATCTTCAAAAATATTTATTTGGTGAACAAGAAACACCAACGGGTATTTTACCAACAGATACGGAAATATATAGCAATAAACTTTATCTAATTCATGAAAAAGGTCTCTTTTCGGGTTCTGCGCATAGAAAAAAATCAGATAAATTTCCAGTTAGTTCAAAACCTTTAAAACTTTGGGATTGCAACCTCCTATCTATTAAGGCTAATAAATATCCACAATTAGCATTATCTGGTGGAGATGAGGGGCTTTTTGAACTAAACATGGCTACTAGTGTGGCTAGTAATTTAAAAAGAGTAGAGAGTAAAAGCCCTATTTTTCAAATTAGTAAAAATCATTCTTCCTTTTCAAACTATTCTTATTTAAATATATATAATACTTCTTTGGTAGATAATTCATTTTTAGCAACGTTTAAATGGAATTTGACAAAAGACAAAGGAAATAGAGATTTACCTTTACGGGATTTTGATACAAACATTACTGATCATAAAATTTTCAACGTAAGAAATAAAGATCATTTTATAAGTTGGGGCATAGAAGATAAACTTTACAAAGCAACCGAAGGAGGGTTTGAAATAATAAAATACAATAATTATGCGAATGAAGAAAAAGGTGAAGAAAAATTCAATCGATTAAAAACAGTAAATTTTAATGCATGGAAAGGAAAGGTAGTTAATGGAGGAACAGCCTATTTTGGAAATATTGTTGAATGTGAAAATGCTTTAATAATAATTCAAAGTGACGGTAAAACATTCACTATACCTGGACCAATAACTAAATGGAGAATTTATCCTAGATCAATGAACTACGAAAATCATTTACATGTCATACTCGATGATAGAATTGAAATTTATTCATTCAATCATGACTATTTTTTAAATCAAGAAAATAAAGAAATTGGTATTGAATTTAAAGCAGAAAAACATAGAAGATCACAGCGTATAAGTTATTTTGACGATACTGATGAAAGCATGTTTGATAAAACAGATTTACCATTTTAAAATATAACCCAATGAGCATGACATTCGCAGATTTGATAAAAAGTACACTTGATTCGTCAAAAGAACGTCTAAAGAATCCTATTGTTGGATCTTATATTTGTGCATTTGTTATTTTTAATTGGAGACCAATACTATTATTAGCTTTTTCGGATGAAAAAATTGAAAATAGAATCAAAGCGGTTGATTTGTATTATAGCCCATGGTATTGGATAATAATATCCATAATAACTCCAATTGCAATCTCTCTAGTTTATACTTTTTTAATACCAATTTCAATGGTTTGGATTGATCAAAAACTTGAGCCTACAAAAGAGAAAAGAATAAAACGAATTTATAAATCAAAGCAATTTGTTACAACTGAAAAAATTATCCTTGCCGCAAAAGAGCTTGATTTAAAAAATGCCGAATCTGGTAATAAACAAAAACAAGACTTCTTAAATGAAATTGAATCACTAAAAGAAACTATTACACAAAGAGATGAAACTCTTAACCAAGTATCATTAGCAAATAATAATACAACTGATCAATTAAATAAAAATCTAAATGCGACAAACACTCTTCTAGCAGATATGAAAAGAAGAGAAGAAGAAAGTATATTAGTAATAGAGGGACTTGAGAATGCATTGACCGAATCTAGAAGTAATACTTATTTTGCAAAAGAAATATCAAATACTCTTGCGAAATTAGATGCTTTTTTTGCTAAAAAATTTATAGACTTAAAAGAAGAGAAAGGTGGGCGATTACTTTTTGGTACAACTGCCAATAGAAAAGATTCATTTCACAAATTTCAGGATTTGATGCTAGTTGAAAGAATAGGTGTCGATGATTATAAATTCACTGATTTGGGCAGTACAGTATATAACATATTACGTTTACATAATGCACTAACAAAATCATCCGAACTTAACAGTGATTTATTGGGCAAGCATATACGAGAAGCATTTAAAAATTTATCCACAGATCAAAGATCAAAATTTAAACGGATGGTATCTAGTAATGAAGAAGTTGATCCATCAAAAGTAACCGTTAATGATGTTAATGAGTTTATTGATTTAAAATTAATTACTGGTTCGCATGATACTCGAAATTACATCCTTACTGAATTAGGAAGGTCAGTGCTTCAATTCATTAATTTTAACATCTAATTTAGTGAAGCAAAATTGATTATCATAAATTTAAAAATAATTCTATTTACAAATTCTCTCACTAACGCAAGCGTCAATAGTTAGTATCATAAAAGAATTATTTATCCTTCAATATTTTTTCTAAAAACTCAACTTTGTCTTTTTCTGCCTGAACTAAACGTTCGTACAGTTTTTTATTTTCTTCATAAGCATTAACTAACTTATCAAGTGGATTAAAATTACAAGTATTGTTGGTTCCGAAATTAGTGCCATGACTTCCACTATTATCATAGAAATTATTAAAAAAATTAATTGCGGCTTCTTCTGAAAAATTTTTAAGCGCTTCTACATTTACTCCCAAAGCTTTAGCGACAGCATTAAGCTTTTCATCATCTATCGTCTCGCTGTTTTCAAGAGCAGAAATAGCTTGTTGGTTCGTTCCTAAGGCTTGTGCCAAAGCTTCTTGCTTCATGTCACGAAGTTCACGAATTCGGCTAATTTTGCGTCCTATATGGTTTGGTTTTGTTGATATGCTCATAATTCAAAGATATTGCTTATTAAACAAAAGTACGATTTTTGAGACATGAAATAGTTAAAATAAAAAATATATTAATCCTGAAAATCTACAAAGTGCAGCTCTGCGTGAGGGATAGAGCTAAGCTACCGAAGTAGCAGCGAAAGCCCGACAGCATTTAAGAAAAGGCCTAATGAACGCAAAGTTGATTAGGCCTTTTCTTAAATGGTGGCACGCCCAAATTAAGTTTATAAGTGATTGTTTAAAAACCTAATTCACTCTTTCCTCTATACTCTTTCCTAAATAAAAATCTTGATTCTTGCTTCTTGTTTCTTCTAAAATTGATTCTAACTTCTTCTAAGAAACCGTATTCTCTTCTTCAAACAACAATTTAATGTTTTCGTAAGAGTTTTTCAAAGCTTCTTTGATTTGCTCGGGATTTAGCCAGGCTACTTTTTCGATGCCTTCTTCGATTTGGCCTTGTGGAGTTCCTTCAAAATCTGATTGCATTTCGAACCAATGCGTGATTTTGAGTTTGTATTTTCCGTTGCGTTTAAAAACGTGATAGGTTTTTTCGAGTTTATTGGTGATTCTGAGTTTGCTTACGCCGGTTTCTTCTTCGACTTCGCGCATGGCAGTGTCTTCAATTTCTTCACCTTTTTCGATTCCTCCTTTTGGTAAGTCCCATTTTCCGTTTCTGAAAATAAATAAAACTTCGCCATTTTTATTATACACAAGCCCTCCTCCTGCTTTATTTACAGGAATTTTGGCTTTTAACGTCTTCATAATTTCCTTTTCGTCAGGATGATACAAATAAGCCTTTTGAATTTTATTTTGAAAAATTTTCACGATAAGATGCTCGATATCAATGCTCTCTAACAAGAACAATTGAAAATCTGTCTCTTTCGAGATTTCATTTGTCAAAAAAAGTGGTTTGTCGTTCACAAAAACTTTATACATTTGTACTATGATTTTTAATAAAGATACTGCCGAAAAAACAGCCGAATTGCTTTTGCAAATAAATGCAATTAAATTGAATCCCGAAAATCCTTTTACATGGGCTTCTGGATGGAAATCTCCTATTTATTGTGATAATAGGTTAATTCTTTCATTTCCGGTCATCCGAAATTATGTTCGTGATGAATTTGCGAAAAATATTGAAAAACAATTTGGGAAACCAGATGTAATTGCCGGAGTTGCCACCGGAGCCATTGGAATTGGAATTCTTGTTGCCGAAAGCCTTGGATTACCATTTGTATATGTGCGCCCGGAAGCGAAAAAACACGGAAGACAAAATCAGGTTGAAGGATTTTTGCAAAAAGGTCAGAACGTGGTTGTCGTAGAAGACTTAATTAGTACCGGAAACAGCAGTTTGATGGCTGTAGAGGCTTTACGCAACGAAGGTGCTAATATAAAAGGTATGGCTGCGATTTTTACCTACGGTTTTAATGTTGCCGAAGAGAACTTTAAAAATGCGAATATCGATTTGTTTACGTTAAGTAATTACGAAAATTTACTTAATCTTGCGGTGGAAAAACAATATATTACCGAAGAACAACAATCGACTTTGCAGGAATGGAGCGAAAGTCCGTCGACTTGGCTGCAGGAAGAAGAATCTTAGATTTTAGATGCAAGATTTTAGATTTTCTAAAAAATCGCTTTGCTCTTTTTTGGGAATTTATTTAAAGTTTCAGTTTTGCGAACTTTGAGCAATCTATAGACAATACTTAGAAAAAACCTTTCGCCCTTTGCGGTTAAATAAAAATAAAAAAAATAATATATGAACTTAGAAAGTCCAAAAGTTACTGTTCAGAAATCAGCTCAAGATTTATTTGATTTATTGAGTGATGTAAAGAATTTTGAAAAATTAATGCCGGATAATATCGCTAAATTTGAAGTAATTGGCGAAGATGCTTTTATTTTTGGATTGAAAGGTATGCCGGAAATCAAACTTAAAATGAAAGAAAAAGTAGCGCCAAGCAAAATCGTTTTGGGAGCTGCAAGCGACAAACTTCCGTTTACGTTGGTTTCTAACATCGATAGTGTTTCTGATGCATCTAGTGATGTTCAGTTATTTTTTGAAGGAGAATTCAATGCAATGATGGCTATGATGATCAAAGGGCCAATTAGCAAATTCATTGAAACTTTGGCAAACAATATGACCAAGCTTTAATTAATAATGGTGAATTATTAATTGTAAATTATAAATTAGAAGTCCGATTTTATCGGGCTTTTTTTTGTCTTGCCGTGAAGACACAAAGACACGAAGATTTTTAAGTTAGGATTATAAAAACTTTGTGTCTTTGCGCTTTAGAACCTTAGCAACTCAGTACCTCAGAACCTCAGTACCTCCTAATAAAGCATCTGAACTTCCTTAATATCGAATTCTGAAACTGAATCATCTTCTAGTAAAATTTGTATTTTTCCGGTTGGTGAAACGCCTTGAATAATTCCCATAAAATTTTGTCCGGCAACATTTTTAAACGGCATCGGAACTCCTTTTCTGAATAAAGTATTGAAATATTGTTTCCAAAAATCTACTGAATTGGTTTCCCATAATTCGATTTTCTGTTTGATTTTATCGACGATTAATGCAGGTAAAATATCCTTATCAAAAATCTTGTTTGCAATTACTGACAACGACGAAGCATTTGGTAAATGCTCGAAATTAGTTTGATTGACATTTAAGCCAATTCCAACAACTGACACAATCCTGCCATCACTTTTTAGGGTATTTTCGATAAGTATGCCACCAATTTTTTTATTGTATGACATAATGTCGTTAGGCCATTTTATACATAAATCAGGAATATCTAATGCTTTTAATGTTTCGATTACGGCTAAAGAAGTTATTATACTTAAATTAAAAACATCTTCATTATTGTATAGAAAATCCTTTACCAAGGCACTCATAATTAAGTTTTTACCTGATTCAGACTCCCATTTAGACCCCATTTGTCCTTTGCCTTTTGTCTGATTTTCAGCTGTTACCACAGTAAAATTATCAAGCTCGTCTTTACTCGCTAAAGCCTTGAGAAAGTCGTTTGTAGAATCTATGGCATCGAGTTTGATTAGTTTCATTCAAATAATTTATTATACTTAATTTAATATTTTGTTAAGGTTCAAAATTAATCACAAAAATTGGTAACTTTACAAAATCATATAAAATAATTCATGGCGAAAAAGACTATTAATAATGATGTTCTACTGGCGAACATAATAAAAGGAATTGAAGAAGTAAAAGGAAATGATATCGATATTCTTGATTTAAGAGATATAGACACGGCTGTTTGTGACTATTTCGTAATTTGCAACGGAAGTTCTAATACTCAGGTTAACGCCATTGTAAACTCAATTCAAAAAACAGTATCCAAAGACTTAAAAGATAAACCGTGGCACGTAGAAGGAACCGATAACGCGGAATGGGTTCTTATGGATTATGTGCACATTGTTGTACACGTTTTCCAGAAACATATTCGCGAATATTATAATATCGAAAGCCTTTGGGGTGACGCCAAAATAACTACAATCGAAAACAAATACTAAAGAAAATTTTTTCTAATGGCTAAAGATAATAATCCAAATCCGAGTAAATTTAAAATAAGTCCTTGGTTAATATACACCGCAATACTTCTAGTTTTTTTATTTATAAGTTTTGCAACCGGAGGATCTAACATAAGCGAACCTGCTCAATTAACTTCTTCTAAATTCAATGTTTTATTAGAAAAAGGACAAATTGAAAAAGTTATCGTTTACAATAAAGCTGAAGCTGAAGTTTATTTAAATGAAGCAGCTCTTAAAGATGCTGCCAATAAAAAAGTAGCGAAAGATATTTTTGACAGGCCAAATAAAGGTCCGCACTATACTTTAGAAATTGGTAACGATCAGATTTTTCAAACCAAACTTGAAAAAGCAGTTGGTGAAGGAAAATTGAAAGATTTTAACTTTCTTCAAAAAAATAACTGGAGCGATATTTTAATCAGTCTGCTTCCAATTATCATCATTATTGGTGTTTGGATTTTCATTATGCGTAAAATGTCAGGTGGCGCTGGTGGCGGTGGCGGACAAATTTTCAATATTGGAAAATCAAAAGCTAAATTGTTTGATGAAAAAACAGATATCAAAACTACATTTAAAGATGTTGCAGGTTTAGAAGGTGCAAAAGAAGAAATACAAGAAATTGTAGAGTTCTTGAAAAACCCTGAAAAATACACCAACTTAGGAGGTAAAATTCCTAAAGGAGCACTTCTTGTAGGACCTCCGGGAACTGGTAAAACATTGCTTGCAAAAGCTGTTGCCGGAGAAGCTCAGGTTCCTTTCTTCTCATTATCAGGTTCTGATTTTGTTGAGATGTTTGTAGGTGTTGGTGCTTCACGTGTTCGTGATTTGTTTAAACAAGCTAAAGAAAAATCTCCTGCTATTATCTTCATCGATGAAATTGATGCTGTTGGTAGAGCTAGAGGAAAAAGTAATATGTCTGGCGGAAACGACGAGAGAGAAAATACTTTGAACCAATTATTGACAGAAATGGATGGTTTTGGTACAAACTCAAACGTAATTGTTTTAGCTGCGACAAACAGAGCTGATGTTCTTGATAAAGCTTTAATGCGTGCAGGTCGTTTTGACAGACAAATTTTTGTTGACTTACCAGACATTCGCGAAAGAGCTGAAATCTTTAAAGTACACTTAGCTCCTATTAAAAAAGTTGAAGGTCTTGATTTAGATTTCTTAGCAAAACAAACTCCAGGTTTCTCTGGTGCTGACATTGCCAATGTTTGTAACGAAGCGGCGCTAATTGCTGCCCGTAACAACAAAACTGCTGTTGACAGACAAGATTTCCTTGACGCCGTTGACAGAATTATTGGTGGTCTTGAGAAGAAAAATAAAATTATTACTCCGGAAGAGAAAAGAGCAATCGCGATTCACGAAGCCGGACACGCAACTGTAAGCTGGATGTTAGAGCATGCTGCGCCACTTATTAAGGTAACTATTGTACCTCGTGGACAAAGTTTAGGAGCTGCATGGTATTTACCGGAAGAAAGACAAATCGTAAGAACAGATCAAATGTTAGACGAAATGTGTGCTACTATGGGCGGAAGAGCTGCTGAAAAGGTAACTTTTGACAGAATTTCTACAGGAGCATTAAGCGATTTAGAAAAAGTAACACGTCAGGCTCGTGCTATGGTAACGATTTATGGTTTGAATGATAAAATCGGAAATGTTACTTATTACGATTCAAGCGGACAAAGTGAATACAACTTCTCTAAACCATATTCTGACGAGACTGCAAAAATTATTGATAAAGAAATTTCAGAATTAATTGAAGGCCAATACCAAAGAGCCATTCAAATTTTAGAAGAAAATAAAGATAAGCTTGATCAGCTTGCTAATATCTTAATTGAAAAAGAAGTTATTTTTAAAGATGACTTAGAAGCGATTTTCGGAAAACGTACTTTTGACAAAAATTTGGAAGAAGTGGTTTCGTAAATTATTCGATAAATATGTAATATTTTTTAAAATCTTAATTCAAAACAGGCTTTTGAATTAAGATTTTTTTATCTTTGAACGTTTTCAATTAACATGTAAAGCATTTCATATAAAAAATGAATTTTTTCAAAAAAATATTTGGTTCCAGCGATGACGCTTCTGATGAAGAAAACGAAAGTGTATATGCAGGTACCCCAACCACAGACAGTCATTTATCCATAGATGAACGGTTCATTTTTAATTTTAAGAAAAATGGCGGTAAGTTTTTGTATTGTGAAAACAAACAAGAGGTTGCTGAACAGTTTGAAAATATTTTAGAAGAAAACGATTGGTTCGAAAATGAAGTTTTATGTTATGAACCAGGACTTTTTCATTTATTAGAAGAAAACAAATTACTTTATATTTCACCTAGAAACCCTAAATTTTTATTGGCTACTTGCGAAAATCTTATTGCTGATGAAGGATCTATTTTATTTTCATCAAAACAGATTAGACAAGATAAACCAAATGAGTTGCCTGCAAATATTGTTATAATTGCTACAACAAGCCAAATGCAGCCCATGAAAAGCGATGGCTTAAGTGCTATTAAACGCAAATATGAAAGAGATATTCCTTCTAATATTACTACAATAAAATATTTCGAAAAAGCAAAAGAAGAAGATTTTACACAATACGGAAGTGTTGCTAAAAACTTATATTTGTTGCTTTTAGAGGATCTTTAAGATGAACGAAACACTCAAGAGAACCATTTCTGGTGCTGTTTATATCGCTTTACTATTAACTTCGATTTTGTTTTCTACAGAAAGCTTTATTATTCTTTTTGGTATTTTTCTCATTATAGCTACTTATGAATTCTGCAACTTAGTTTCTATCAACAAAGTTTTTGCAATTCTTTTTGTATCTCTTTTTTATACAACAGTTTCTCTGATTAGTTTTTATCGAAATGAGACGCAAAACTATATTAGCAAACTTTTAAAGGAAAAAACGTTGATTACAGTTGATACGGATACTTTATTTTCTGTATTGCTAATCATTACATTACTTGTTTCTATAAAATGTATTGTCTTTTTATTTGATGATACCCAAATTATAAGCAAAATATCCAAATACATATATCTTATTGGATATGTAATGTTGCCTTTTTTGTTTATCACTAAAATTTCTTTTGGAATCAAAGATTACAATCCAAAAATTATCATTGGATTATTTATTCTTATCTGGACCAACGATACTTTTGCGTATCTGGTTGGAAAATCTATTGGAAAACATAAATTATTCGAACGCATTTCACCGAAAAAAACCATTGAAGGTTTTCTTGGCGGAGTTGTTTTTGCTGCTCTTGCAGGATTTTTAATTTCTAAATTTTATATTCGTCCAAATTCTGAGTTTAGTCAAAAATCTGTTTTAATCTGGATGATAATCGCACTGATTGTTAGTATATTTGGAACGATTGGAGACTTGATTGAATCTAAATTTAAAAGAGTTGCCGGAGTAAAAGACAGCGGCTCGATAATGCCCGGACACGGAGGTGTTCTAGATCGGTTAGATAGTGTTATATTTGTAGCACCAGTTATATATTTATTTTATCAAATTTTATATTATGTTTCATAAAGAGGGAGGCCCATCCATTTTATTAGGTACTGTTTTTGCAGTTGCTGTACTTTTAATTGCTGACAAATTCATTGATATCACCTGGCTAAGAATGCTTGTGCAAATTGCCGGTTTAGTGGTATTGATTATTATTTTGCAATTTTTCAGAAATCCAAAAAGAATCGCAATTAGAAACAGTGATCACATTCTTGCTCCTGTAGACGGAAAAGTTGTGGTTATTGAAGAAGTATATGAAGGTGAATTTTTTAAAGATAAACGTTTACAGGTTTCTATCTTTATGTCACCAATAAACGTTCACGTAACTCGTTACGCTATGGACGGTATTATAAAATTCAGTAAATACCATCCGGGAAAATTTTTAGTTGCTTGGCATCCAAAAGCAAGTGAAGAAAATGAAAGAACTACGGTTGTTATTGAAAATGAAACTTTTGGTCAAATATTGTACAGACAAATTGCCGGAGCTTTAGCACGAAGAATTGTAAATTACGCTCAGGAAGGAATGCAGGTTGTTCAGGGAACTGACGCCGGTTTTATAAAATTTGGTTCAAGAGTAGATTTATTTTTACCTTTAGGTACTCCAATTAATGTAGAATTAAACCAAAAAGCAATTGGAGGTAAAACTATTATCGCTACAAAAGCATAAATGACTGTAAAAGATTTAGATACTCGCTTTTTAGAGGCTGTTGAAACTGCTTTAAAAATGACTCAGGCTTCGCTGCCACAGGATGTGCAGTTAAGACTTTATGCGAATTACAAACAGGCAACTTTTGGAACCGCAGTATACAATCAATCTGAAAATTTTGATTTGCGCGATGCTTTTAAAACAAATGCATGGATGCAGATTAGTCATATTTCGATTGATGAAGCAAAAGAAAATTACATTGCTATAATTAATTCTTTAACATCAAAATAATTAATATTATGAAGAAAAAGATCTTTAGATTGACAATTTTGGCTTCATTTTTAGTTTTGTTTTCTTGTAATGATAGTAATAAGCTAACTGAAGTTGTCGAGGTTCCTTTACCAACAAAAGAAGAAAAAATAACGATTGGTTCGCCTGAAGATGTAAAAATTGAACCTGGTTCATTTGGCATTACAAAATTGCCTTTTGCTTATGATGGGCTGGCTCCTGAAATTCGTTCGCTTACCTTAGAAACACATTATTCTAAACATTATGTATCGTATACTAATAACCTGAATAAAGAAATTGTATCTACAGAGTATGAAAATATGTCTATTGAAGATATCCTGAAAAAACTGGATCTCAACAATGCCAAGCTTCGTCAAAATGCAGGCGGATACTACAATCATACATTATATTTTAATATTTTAACGCCAAAAAAAGAGCAAACTCCTAAAGATACTTTAGCAGGTTCTATTAATAAGGAATTTGGTTCTTTTAGTAATCTTACCAATCAGTTTAAAGGTCAGGCTACAAAACAATTCGGTTCCGGATGGGTTTGGCTTGTCGTTGATAAACTTGGAAAACTACAAGTTACTACAACAGAAAATCAAGATAATCCTTTAATGAAAAATGCTTTGATTCCCGGAACTCCTATTTTAGGAATTGATTTATGGGAACACGCTTATTACCTTGATTATCAAAACAGAAAAGGAAGTTATATTGATGCTTTTTATCAACATATTAATTGGGATAAAGTAAACGAAAATTACAAAGAGGCATTAAAAAAAGTTAAAAAAATATAAAACAAAAAGCTGATACAAATTAAAGTATCAGCTTTTTTTCTTTAGAGACAAAAATCAATTATACTATTTGGCGTATTTATCTGATAATTCATCTACAAAATAGCTTCATTTTTCTCTAAACCACTCGCTCCCATTTCATTTTTTTCCGTATATAAATATAAAATCAATTCATTTAGGATATTTTGTAATAACTTACATTACAATCATCTTGATGTCTTAATAAATGAAACAAAATGTTCTTTTGAAAAATAGTAAAGTAAGTTATTTTGAAAATTAAATTGATCCTTATTTCGTGTATGTCTTTGGTATTCTTTGCTTGTGATGGCGGAGATAAACCAGTTTCTATTAATAATACTACAGAAATAATAAGTGAACCTGCTCAAAAGGTCATTCAAAATGAAAATTTTCAGTCTTTTTTAGATTCATCCCAAACATCAGATATTAAATATTCATCTGAACAATTAGACAATACGGAAGGTCTTTCTAATAGTTCTATAAATGCTATTTTTCAGGATTCTGAAAATCTACTTTGGATTGGCACATGGGATGGTTTAAATCGATATGACGGAAGTAGTTTCAATATCTTCAGACCTGAACTAGGGAATAAAAATAGCTTAACCAATCAGGTCATTCTTAAAATTGATGAAGATGATAAAGGCAAAATCTGGATTTTAACCATTCACGGAATAAATCAGTATGATAAGAAAACAGGTCATTTTCAGCATTATTTTTTTTCAAGAAAAAATATTCCGCCATTATCCGAATCTGAATTTAATCTGGCGCTTGATTCTTCTAAAAAAGTGTTTTGTGCAGCAAAAGATTGGGGAATTGGTTATTTTGACGGAACTGATTTTCAATTACTAAAATCAAAAAACATCCCAAACAAAGCAGTAAAAAAAATGGAATTCACTAAAACCGGTGAATTCCTGGTTTTATTTGAAAATAATGAACTTTACAGTTTATTGCTAAAAACTTTAAAAGACGGAAAAAAAACTGTTTCAAAAGTAAAATTGATTTCCAACAATATAAGATCGTTTGAAGAAATTTCGAAAGCAAAAATTTTTACAATATCGCTCAACGGAAATAGCAACTTCTATTCTTTACTAAATAATGAAGTTACATCATTTTCTAAAAAAAATATTGAAAAAATTATTGGTACTACTTCTGCAGGGCTTATTGTTTCAGATAAATCAGGGTATTTTATTATTGATCACCTTGGCACTATTAAAAATTATGATTGGTTAAAACATTTAGATAATCATAAAGTAACAACTCTAATTAGAGGAAATGAAAATATTTTGTGGGCAGGAACGGATGGTGATGGAATTTTTAAAATAAGTCCTTTTAAAAATCCATTTAATCTCATTTCTAAATTTCAGGTTCCGGAATTAGATGGTGCAATTGTGAGAACATTTTTGAATGTTGAAAATAATTCTTTTTGGATTGGCACAAAAGGAAAAGGACTATTTAGGTTTTCTTCTAATTTTGATGATAACGCTAAAAAGTCATTAGCTTATAAAATTTTTAATGAAAGTAACAGTGTAATTAATAATGCTGTTTTTTCTTTATGCAAAGCAAAAAATGATTTAATTTTTATTGGTACTGACGGAAATGGTATTGCCGTTTTTGACTTAAAAAAATCTAAGTTAATTAGCTGGGAAGAAATTAAAGGAAATGAAAATTGCGAGTATTTTAAATCCGTTTATTCTATTTATCAGGATAAAGATGGCTTTGTTTGGCT
The DNA here is from genome assembly GCF_009707955.1 of Flavobacterium sp. LC2016-13. Taxonomy (GTDB): domain Bacteria; phylum Bacteroidota; class Bacteroidia; order Flavobacteriales; family Flavobacteriaceae; genus Flavobacterium. The sequence goes on from NZ_WMDQ01000012.1 coordinate 64,895, forward strand.
TGGAACTAATGGCGATGGAATGATTCGTTGCAAAATTATACGATCCGGAGAAAAATTATTGGTTACTGATTTTAAAAAATTTATTGCTTACAGCAACACAAAAAATGCTTTGAGCAGCAATATTATTTTTTCTATAATTCCAAAAAATGACAATGAACTTTGGATTGGAACGCGATTGGGCGGACTAAACTTATTTAATAAAAAAACACAGCAGTTTACTATTTATAAAAATGTGCTGAATGATCCAAAAAGCCTTTCAAATAATGACATACTTTGTCTGGCAAATGATAATAAAAACAGACTTTGGATAGGCACAAGTTTTGGTTTGAATTTGTTAGAAAATATAAAAAGTAATGGTAAAGCTATTTTCAGAAATTTTACAGTAAAAGATGGCTTGCCTAATAACACGATTCACGGAATTGTTTCTGATAAAAAAAATAAGTTGTGGTTGAGTACCAATTTTGGCTTGTCTAATTTTAATCCCAATAATTTAAGGTTTACTAATTATACCAAAAATGACGGTCTTCAAAACAATGAATTTGCTGATGGAGCATTTTACAAAGACTTAAAATCTGAATTTATTTTTATGGGAGGCATAAAAGGATTTAATTATTTTTTACCTCAAAAAATAAAAGAATCTGCCGTAATTCCAGATGTTTTTATTGATAAAATCAGCGGACAAAATCAATCTATTCCTTATTATCAGAGTTTGGTAATTGCGCCAAATTCGGTTAGTTATCCTTCGATTGTTTTAAATCATAATCAAAACTTTTTTGATATTGAATTAACGGCGTTGACGTATATAAATACCGAAAAATGTCAATATGCCTATCAATTGATGAATTTTGATAAAGGCTGGAATACGATTAATAACCGTCGAATTATTTCGTTTACGAATGTTCCTAAAGGAAATTATTCTTTATGGATAAAATGGTCGAATAGTGACGGCGTTTGGAGTAAACCGGTTCATGCTATTGATATTTGCATCAAACCTGTGTTCTGGCAGTCAAATCTTGCTTTTATAATCTATACTTTACTGTTTTTGGCTTTTGTGCTGTTTGTTCATAGTTACTATAAAAAACGCCAGTCATTGAATCAAAATATTCTTTTTAGAAAAAGAGAACAAGAACTTCATGAAAACAAGCTTACTTTTTTTACAGATATTGCCCATGAATTTCAAACTCCGCTAACGCTAATTGTAGGTCCAATTCAAAAACTTTCTGAAACAGCAAACCTCAACGAAAGAAATCAGAAATTCATACAAATGATTCAACGAAATTCTTCTCGTTTATTATTTTTGACTCAGCAGCTTCTTGAATTTAGAAAAGCCGAATACGATTATCTGGAAGTTACCGTGAAAAAATTTGATTTGGTGAATTTGGTTGAACAAATTGCCGAATTGTTTGACGAATGGGCATTAGATAAAAATATAGAATATAAACTCGACATACCTCCTGCCCTTCCCGGTTGGTTCGATAAAGATAAGATTGAAAAAATAGTTTTTAATCTGATGTCAAATGCCTTTAAATATACTCCGGTAAATGGAAAAATAGATCTTAAATTTAGTATTCAGGATGAGGATTCCCAAAAATTAAATATTACGATCACAAATACAGGAAAAGGAATTCCAAAGGAAGAATTAGATTCTTTGTTTAATCAATTTTTCCTGGCAGATTCCAGTAAGGAAACAGATAATAATATGTTTAGAACCGGAATTGGTTTGGCCTATGTAAAAAAATTAGTTGGTGTATTAAAAGGTGAAATTCAGGTTTCAAGCACTTTAAATAAAACAACAACTTTTACAATATTACTGCCTTGTAACAAAGAGGCTTTTACTGAAAAGGAATTGGATACAGCAGTAAGTCCTATTTTAATTTCGCATCACTTAAAAAATATTCTCGAAGAAAATCCGGTTAAATCTGAAGAAACACCAGATAAAATCTTATCGTTAGAAGATGTTGCAGACAATCGAAAAGTAATATTAATCGCTGAAGACGAAAAAGATATTCATAGACTTCTTGACGAATTGTTAAGCGAGAAATACAAACTTATTAAAGTTTATAATGGTTTAGAAGCCATAGAAATACTTGAAGATACGTTGCCTGATATCATTATAAGCGATGTAATGATGCCTTTTATGGATGGTGTTGAACTTTGCAAAAAAATTAAAACTAACCTTAAAACCTGCCATATTCCTTTTATAATGCTTACCGCAAAAGATTCGGTTGTGCACAGAATCGAAGGAATCGAAAGTGGCGCAAACTCTTATATACCAAAGCCATTTTATCCGGATCATTTACTCATAAGAATACAAAAACTGCTGGAAGAAAAAGAATTGATTTCAAGACATTTTCAACAAGATACACTTGTAGAAAACCTATCGGATCTTGATATAAATGGCGAAGAAAAAGATTTTATAAAAAAAGTAATTGAACTGATTCGTAACAATATCGATAATGAAAATCTACAGAGTTTATATATCGAAAAAGAATTAGGCATCAGCAACTCACAATTATATCGAAAAACAAAACAGCTTTTTGGCCTTTCGCCGGGTGATTTAATTCGTACCATTCGATTGAAATATGCTGCAGAATTGTTACGAAAAAACAAGTTAACCGTTTCTGAAGTATGCTATCAGTCAGGCTTTAATAATCGCTCTTATTTTTACCGTGAGTTTAAAAAACTATACGACCTGACTCCCAAAAATTATCAGCTTAAATACAAAGCAAAGGTCTAAAAAAACCACAACTAATTGATTTACAATAAATAAAATCTAGTGTACACTTTTGAAGAAATAGTGTACACGATTTTTTATATACCCAAACTAATTTTATAAACGATAATTAATTCAAACGTTATCGTAAAATGATTACACATATCTAACTTTCAAAAACCATGAAAAAAAACAATCAATTCAGTAATTCAATTAATACTTCCGTATCATGATAACAAAACATATTTGCAAGTTGTTTCTGTTTGGAACAATTATGTTTGGAAGTATTATACATGCCCAAACCGTTAAAGGTGTAGTTTCAGATGCTGATGGTCCAATGCCACAAGCAAACGTCAATGTAAAAGGAACTTCTAACTATGCCACGACCGATCTTGATGGTAATTATATCATTACAAATGTAGATCCTAATGCTATATTGATTTTTAGTTATATAGGATATCAATCTCAGGAAATAGCTGTTGGAGGTAAAACAAATTTGAATGTAATACTGACAGCAGATTTAAACACTTTAAATGAAGTTGTTATTGTAGGATATACCAGTGAAAAGAAATCTGCCATAACAGGTGCAGTAGTTACTGTAGATATGTCTGAGTTATCTAAAACAAAAGTATCCGACGTTGGTCAGGCGCTGCAAGGTCAAGTTGCCGGTGTTTCGGTTTCTGCCAATACAGGTGCTCCGGGAGACGGACTTAAAATACGTATTAGAGGGGAAGGAACACTTGGAAACAACGAAGTACTTTACGTTGTAGATGGTGTTGCAACACGCGATATTTCTTTCCTGAATATGTCTGATGTAAAATCGATGACCGTATTAAAAGATGCTGCCGCAACTGCCATTTACGGATCGAGATCTTCCGGTGGTGTTGTTATACTTACGACCAAAAGCGGTGCAAAAGGAAAATCGAATATTGATGTCGAATACTATTCGGGAACCAGTTATGCTACAAACCTGCCTAAAATGCTGAATGCAGACCAATATCTAACGATAATGGATCAGGCCTGGCACAACTCTAACAATAATCCTGCTAATGCAATAAGCCCTTACAGTGCAGATATAACGAGCGGAAAAGTAAACGGAATAGCATTATCTGATACAAATTGGTTAAAAGAATTATTTGCTTCAGGCAAAACAGATAATTTACAACTTTCGTTTAGTGGAGGTTCTGAGAAAACACAATACTTAATATCCGGTGGCTATTTTGGTCAAAATGGTATTGTCGTTGGCGACAAGGATACTTATAAACGTATTAATTTCAGAGCCAATATTAATACTGAAGTTACAGATCGTTTTAAAGTTGGAACAAACTTTCAGATTACAAGTACCAAACAAGATAAAATGTCTTCTAGCGGAGATGCTCCGGGAGTAATCAGACACGCATTATTACGCCCTTCTGTTTTAGGAATTTATAAAGATGTTAATGATCCTACTTATAAAGAAAATGATCCTTATACTGACCTTCCATTCTATTTAAACAACAATCCAAATGGTGGATGGAGCCGAAATTATGAACTAACCTCTAACCCTCTTGCTATAGTTCATTTTACAGATGATGTGCGATCAGCATTTAAAACTTTTGGGAATGTTTATGGAGAATATGCTTTCCTTGCTGATAAATCATTGAAATTCAGAAGTAATTTTGGAGCAGAAATCATTTTTGATCATAACAAAGCTTTCGGAGAAAATTATGGAGATGATAATGACAATGATCCAAATGAATTATATCCCGGTCAAGGCAGACAAAACAGGCCTTCGAGCTTAAACGAAAACAGAGGACAAGCAACGACTTTTACTTTTACAAATACTTTAAACTATACTAAAACTCTTGCCGAAAAACACAGCATCAATGCATTATTAGGTGAAGAAACAGTTAGTTACGACCAATCTGCTGTAGGCGGAAGCAGAATTAATTATAATAATACAACTGATCCTTTTCGTTATCTTGATTACGGAAGCGACACCAGTAAAAACAGTTCAGGATCTGCGCAAAGCTGGAATCTTATTTCCTTTTTTGCTTCTGCTAATTATGGATATGACAGTAAATATTTTGCCTCAGGTACTATAAGAGCCGACGGATCTTCTCGTTTTGGACCAAATAATAAATGGGGTTATTTTCCTTCAGTTTCCGGAGGTTGGGTAATGTCTAAAGAAAAATTCATGGAAAATGCAAAATGGATTTCTAATTTGAAATGGAGAGCCAGTTGGGGACAATCAGGAAATCAGGAAATCCCTAATAATGCCTATGAAACTCTTGTTACAGAAACGGGCGGAATCATAAGCGTGGTTCGTTACGGAAATCCGGATCTAAAATGGGAAACTACTACACAAACCAACTTTGGTCTTGATTTAAGTATTTTAAACAATAAACTGACTTTCTCTGTTGATTATTTTGATAAAACAACCAATGATATTTTATTGGCTGTTGGCTTACCGTCAGCAACCGTTGGTCAAATCAACAAAACGTATGTTAATGCCGGTGTTGTAACTAATAAAGGATTTGAGTTTGGAGCTAATTTTCAAAACAATGATCATGAATTTAAATACGGAATCAACGGAAACATTGCCACTTTAAAAAATAATGTTGAACAGCTTCAGCAATATGTTTCAGAGATTAATGATGACAAAACGCATACAAAAACAGTAGTTGGACAACCAATAAGTTCATATTACGGACTAAAGTTTGATGGTATTTATCAAAATCAGGCTGAAATAAATTCAACGCTATATTCAAATTCAAACGGTGCAAAACCGGGTGACATTAAGTTTAAAGACTTAAATGGAGATGGACAAATTAACGCTGATGACAGAACATTCATCGGAAGTTCAATTCCAAAAATAACTTACGGTTTCTCATTTAATGCTGAATATAAAAGATTTGATATGTCATTTCTTTTCCAGGGAGTTTCGGGCGTAGATCGTTATAATGACCTCAAACAAATTCTAGATTATGATAGCCGTCCTTTCAATTCAACGACTGCGGTATTAGGCGCATGGAATGGTGAAGGAACAAGCAACACAACTCCTCGAAATACCATGAATGATAACGGAGGAAGTCAGGTTTCAAGTGTTTTTGTTGAAGATGCCTCGTATTTACGATTAAAAAATCTTGAAATTGGATACACGTTTGATCCTAAAATAATTGGAGATACGTATTTAAGAATGTATATATCTGGGCAAAACCTATTGACTTTTACGAAATATACTGGTTTAGATCCTGAATCAACTTCTTTCATAGATCAGGGAACTTACCCGCAATCTAGTTCAATACTAATAGGTTTAAAATTCAAAATTTAATAAACGAACCATGAAATATACATATATAACAGCGATCATGATTTCGCTATTAGCATTAACAAGCTGTCAGGATGAACTTACCACAGATCCCATCGGATCGCAAACTCTGGAACAGGCAAATTCTAAACCAACATTAACATCAGTAGAAAGTTCTGTAACTTCATCTTACGATATGTTATCGAATAAATTGAATCAGTTGGCAGAATGGGATTGGAATGCCGGTTTGGTATTTCAAAATGATATTATAATAGATGATGTAGCATCTGATGATATGGAAAAAAAATGGTCTCCCGACGGAGATCAGCCTTGGATGGATGAAATTAATAATTTTACTTTTACATCTACCAATGGAGGTCCTAACGGATTGTGGAAATATGATTATGAAGGCATAAAAAGAACCAATATTGCCCTGAATTTTCTATTAAATCCGGATATTGAATCTCTTACCGGAATTAGTACCGAAAGAAAAAATCAGTTAACAGGTGAAGCTTATTTTTTACGTTCGTATTATTACTTCTCACTAGTAACTAATTTTGGTGATGTGCCTTTAATTCTTGCTCCAATAAAAACATATCAGGAAGCTTTTGATAAAGCCGTGAGAGCTCCAAAAGAAGCAGTATGGAGCCAAATTAAAACTGATTTAGAAAAAGCAAAAACACTTTTACCTAATTCAAAATATTCATCAGCTACAGATAAATGGAGAGTTTCTAAAGGAGCAGTTATTGCATTACTGGCCAAAACGGCACTATATAATAAAGATTGGACAAGCGTAATAACCTTAGTATCAGAATTGGAAACAACTGGTTTTTATAGTTTAGATGCCAATTATTTTGATAACTTTAATATGAATACTGAATATGCAGATAATGAAGTTATTTTTTCTTATAATCATATTAAGCAAGCTGATCCAAGAAAAGGAAATGGAATCTGCGCTCCTCTTAGCTGGGGATTTTTTGCACCAAGCGCTGACTTTTTAGCGTCATTTGAACCTAATGACCCTAGAAAATTATATACGGTAAATGCTCCAGAACAATGGGTTAATAAACTTTTAGGAACTACAAATGGCGGTAATAAAGGCGATGATGATGCTCCAAACAATAAAGTATTTATTCGTTATGCTGATGTTTTACTTTGGAAAGCAGAAGCTCTTAATGAAACTGGCAATTATTCAGGTGCTATTGATATCATAAATCAAATTAGAGCGAGAGCCAGAAATACAGTTACTACCGTTACGGTTAGAGTTATAGATCCTAATTCTATTACTAACCCACCCGAAACGATGACGGTTACTTCAGTTGGTCCTCCTCCACCTGCAGGAACATTATTAGACAGACCAAATTCCGGCGACAAAGCTGTTGTAAAAGGCTGGCTGATTTCTGAAAGAAGAGCAGAACTTGGTTTTGAAAATCAAAGAATGCCCGATTTAAAAAGATGGGGAATTGCAAAAGAAGTAATGGCTGCACACGGAAAAAATTTCTTAGACAAACACATGCTTTATCCAATTCCGCAATCAGAAGTAGATGCTTCAGCGGGACTTTTAACACAAAATCCAGGATATTAATATTTAAAAAATTAGACCTAACAGATTTTATCCCCATCAGAACTGTTAGGTCTAAATTTACAATAACATAGAACTAAACAACATGAAAGACATAGCTAAACGTTTTGCAGATAACCCATTATTATCACCTTCAGATATTCCTGCAAGCAGAGAAGGATTAGAAATTACTTGCTTACTGAATCCGGGAGTATTTCAATTTCAGGATAAAACATGGCTTGCCGTGAGAGTTGCAGAAAGACCAAAACAAAAAGAAAACATTATTTCTTTCCCAATATTAACAGAAACAGGCGGAATTCAAATCATCGAAATCGCAAAAGATGATCCCGAATTAATTGCAGACGATGCCCGTGTTATCAATTATAAAGGAACAGATTATTTAACGACATTATCACATCTGAGATTATTATGCAGTGATGATGGACATCAGTTTTATGAGCCGGAAAATTATCCGTCTTTAGTTGGCGAAGGTATTCTGGAAACATTTGGTATTGAAGATTGTCGTGTTGCTTTGATCGAAGGAACTTATTATCTAACCTTTACTTCAGTATCTGATAATGGTGTTGGAGTTGGTTTACGAACTACTACAGATTGGAAAAACTTCAAAAAACACGGTATGATATTACCGGCACACAATAAGGATTGTGCCATTTTTGAAGAAAAAATAAACGGGTTATTTTATGCCTTACACCGCCCAAGCAGTGTAGATATTGGAGGGAATTACATCTGGATTGCCTCATCTCCTGATGGAATTCACTGGGGAAATCACCATTGTATCATTAGAACCAGAAAAAATCATTGGGATAGCAAAAGAGTTGGCGCCGGTGCTGCCCCTATAAAAACAGATCAGGGATGGTTGGAAATTTATCATGGAGCCAATGAAAATCACCAGTATTGTTTAGGTGCTTTTTTAATGGATTTAAATGATCCTTCCAAAGTTATTGCAAGAACGGAAGAGCCAATAATGGTTCCTACAACAGAATACGAATTAAGCGGATTTTTTGGAAACGTAGTATTTACAAACGGTCACATTGTAGAACCAGATGGAGATACACTGACTATTTATTACGGAGCTTCAGATGAATTTGTATGCGGTGCTCAATTTTCGATTAAGGAAATCCTTTTACTTTTAAAAAATAACTAATGTTTAAAAAACTTATATCAGAAATTGATCATTTTAAAAGTCAAACCCATAATTTTCGAATACTAATTTTTACCAACTTGGTTTATGCATTGGTATTACCTGTAATTGATATTTTTGTTGCGGCGTATATTATGCGAAATTCAAATGACACTTCTAAAGTTGTCATTTATCAATTGGCTATTTATACCGGAATTCCGCTTACTTTTTTATTAAATGGTTTCTTGTTGAAGTACTTCAATATCCGAAAACTATATTCAATCGGAATGATGCTTAGCGGTGTTTCAATGATTATCATGATGTCATTAAGAACATTAGACTTAACCGGAATTGGTATTGCTGGTATCACAATGGGGCTTTCATTTGGTTTATATTGGTCTAATAGAGATTATCTGGCCTTGTCAATCACAAATGATAATAATCGAAATTATTATTATGGTTTAGAGACTTTTATATATACTATAATAGCCATTGCAATTCCTGCAACAATTGGCTGGTTTATACAATCTAAAACAGGCGAAGACCAAAAACATCAAGCTTACGTAATCATTACTGCAGTTGTTTTTTTGATTACCATTATCGCTTCAATAGTTTGTTACAGAGGTAAATTCGAAAATCCCGTTCAAAAACAATATATATTTTTCAAATTTCATCCTTTATGGTATAAACTATTATCTCTGGCAACTTTTAAAGGTTTGGCACAAGGATTTTTGGTTACCGCTCCTGCAATGTTGATTTTTAAAATATTAGGTGAAGAAGGTGCATTAGGACAAGCTCAATCTATTGGTGCAATTTTAGCTGCCATTATCATTTATTTCATTGGCCGATTTTCAAAACCTTCTGACAGAATCAAAACTTTTTCTGTTGGGTTAATTTTATTTGCTTTGGGAGCTTGTTTAAACGGAATTTTATTCGATAAAACCGGAGTAATCATCTTTTTATTATTGTTACTTATTGCAAAACCTTTAATGGATTTAGCTTACTTCCCTATTCAGTTAAAAGTAATTGATATAGTATCTAAAATAGAAAAAAGAGGCGAGTTTACCTATATCTTAAATCATGAAGCCGGTTTGTATATTGGAAGGCTTTTTGGTGCCGGAACTTTCCTGACTTTATATTATGCAGTTTCTGAAGATTTTGCTTTAAGATATGCCATTGGTATTATTGCTTTATTGCAATTATGTTCAATTTATATCAGCAAAAAAATCATCAAACGAGGTCTGGAACTTTCTCCTGAGCCGGAAACTGATACTAAAGTATTAGAAGAAGTAGCTGCAAAACTACTTTAAATAAAAAATAAAGAAATGAATACATTTATAAAAGTTACAACTTCGTGCCTGTTTCTGTTAAGTTTAGCAGCATCTGCACAAATAAAACAACAAAAAATACCTCGTGTAGATCAAATGCCTAATCTACCACAGCCATTAAAAATTATTGATTATAAAAAACTGGCTTTAGATTTTGATAAAACAGTTTATGATTTTAATGCCAAAGGCAAATTTTGGCCAATGGTTTGGATGGATGAAACCCAAAAGAATTTTCCTCAAAAAGTCGTTGGTTTATATACTGCTGTGGCTGATGTACGACAAGGTCCGGATCATAACAAAGGAATGTTTCATGAAGCTTTGGCTACAATGGGTGCTACATTAGGAGCAACTTTAGTAGGTGTAGACAAAAACAATCAGCAAAACCTGAACTATGTTGCCATGTTGAAAAACTATTTCAACAAAGAAACCAACTGGAATATTATGATGAATAATACGTGTCCGGAAGTTGCTTTATTGGGCGGTGGTTACGGTCGTGATTGGTGGTATGATGTATATCCTAATCTTTTATTCTTTGCCGTTTATGACAAATATCCTAATGAACCCGGATTCGAAGAAATAGCCAGAAGCATTGCGGATAAATTTTATGAAGCTGATGTAATTTTAAATGGAAATTATAATTATTCCTATTTTGATTATAATAAAATGACTCCAATGACAAACCATATCTGCACACAGCCTGATGCCGCTGCGGGTCACGCATGGGTATTGTATATGGCTTATAAAAAGTTTGGAGACGCTAAGTACTTAAAAGGAGCTAGAAGCGCATTAGCTGCATTAGAATCACAATCAAAAAATCCAACTTATGAAGTTTTAATGCCTTTTGGAGCTTATTTGGCGGCAAGAATAAATGCAGAAGAAAGCACAAAATACGATACTAACAAAATGCTGGACTGGACATTTGACGGAACTCCTATTTGTCGTGAAGGATGGGGTTCATTGGTGGGTAATTGGAATGGCATTGATATTTCCGGCATTTTTGGCAGTACTGTAGATCATGGCGGTTATGGCTTTTTAATGAATACTTATGATGCAGCATGGCCATTAGTGCCAATGGTAAGATACGATCAATCGTATGCAACTGCAATAGGAAAATGGATGTTGAACGCAGCCAATGCTTCACGTTTTTTCTACCCGCAATATATGCCAGACGACCATGAAACGATTCCGGAACTTGCTGAAGTGACAAAAGGAGTAATTGGTTACGAAGGTATGATTCGTCAATCGAGTTATAAAGAATATGAAAACCTAAAAGGTCCTGTAGCGCAAGGCGACGGTCCACTTTGGGTACTTGGAGAAAATCCTAAAGAATCTCAATTTAGTGTTTACGGAAGCGGTCACGTAGGTATCTTCGGAAGTATTATTCGTGAAACCAATATTACAGGAATATTACAGTTAAACTTATTAGCGACAGATTTTTTTAGTGATAAAGCGTATCCATCATATCTGTATTATAATCCATTTTCTACAAGTAAAACGGTTACAATAAAAACGGAAAAAGGCAAAAAAGTAGATTTATACAATACGGTTTCAGGAACTTTTATTGCCAGAAATGTTACTTCATCTTCTAAAATAAAAATTGATGCGTTAAGTTCTGCTGTAATTGTGTATGTTCCTGCAAATGGGAAAGTTACTTATGAAGGAGAAAAAATGCTTGTTGATGGTGTTGTTGTAGATTATAAATCGCAAAATAAAAAATAAAAAAGCGACAATCTTGTCATCCCGAGGAACGAGGGATTACACTCGTAATTCGAAAGATTGGCGATTTTCTTTGCGTCCCGAAGCTTCGGGATAGTGCGATCCCTCGTCCCTCGGAATGACAGAAAATGAGCCTAAGCAACAATAAATTAAAAAGATAATAAGCATGCATTATGAAATCTAATACATTCAAGTATATTTTCTTTTTTCTGCTAATGATAAACATAAAACCTGCTATTGCCCAAAAAGCAAACGCTGACAAAAAATGGTGGAAAGAATCTGTATTCTACCAAATTTACATGCCGAGTTATGCAGACAGCAACGGAGACGGATATGGCGATTTTAAAGGAATGACCCAAAAATTAGATTATCTAAAAGGATTAGGTATAAAAGGCATTTGGTTAACGCCTTTTCTAACTTCTCCTAAAGTAGATAATGGTTATGATGTTGCCAACTATTATGAAGTAGATCCAACGTATGGTAATAAAGCAGATTTTGATGTTTTTTTAAATGAAGCTCATAAAAGAGGAATTAAAGTTATTATAGATATGGTTTTTAACCATACTTCTACAGATTCTAAATGGTTTCAGGAATCCAGAAAGTCAAAAGACAATCCGTATCGTGATTATTATATCTGGAAAGATGAACCGAATAATTGGGAATCTTTTTTTGGAGGAACTGCCTGGGAAAAAGACACTTTAACCAATCAATATTATTATCATAAGTTTGATAAAAGAATGGCCGATCTTAACTGGTCAAACCCGAAAGTAGTCACTGAGATTCAAAATGTATTGCGTTTTTGGCTTGATGCCGGTGTAGACGGTTTTAGATTAGATGTAATCAATTTCCTGACTACTGACGGCATTACAAAAGATAATCCGATAAAAGACGGAAAACAAGATCACATAAATGACATTGATCAGGGAGGTGTAAAAAATGCTATGCAAATTATAAAATCTACCGTAAGCGAATATGACAACCGTTTTATTGTGGGAGAAATAGGAAGTGACAAAATAGAAGTTTTAAAACAATATCAATCGCAGGATTTATTAGATGTTGTTTTTAATTTCAACTTTGGAAGCATCAAATCATTTTCGACCCAACGTATTTTTGATGAGCTGCAAAGCATGGAAAAAAACATGAGTAATTATCCAACTCTATTTTTTGGCAGCCACGATATGCCCAGAATGATCGACAGGCTGGCAGACGGTAATCCCGACAGAGCCACAGCACTTGCAGCTTTGATCCTTACAGCAAAAGGAGTTCCGTTTATTTATTATGGTGAAGAAATGGGGATGCATAATATTATTGCTAAAAATAGTAGCGAAATGGTCGATATTCAAGGAAGAACGCATTATAAATTAGCGCTTGAAAAAGGCAAAAATGAAAACGAAGCACTTCTTGAAGGAAACGAACACAATCGCGACAAATCACGAAGCCCAATGCAATGGAATGCTGATTCATTTGCAGGATTTTCTAAAGAGAAAACATGGATTAAAATCAATCCTGATTATAAAAAAACGAATGTTGCTGTTTTAGAAAATCAAAAAAAATCTATTCTAAACAGCTATAAAAAAATGATCGCTTTAAGAAATAATGAAAAAGTTTTGCAATATGGAATTTATGATAATCTTGAACTTCATGGAGATCAAATTTCTTTTACAAGATCTTTTGAGGGCGAAAAAATCACTGTTATAATCAACTTTGGTATAAAAAAAGAAATAACACTGCCTGCGAATGCCAAAGTATTAATGGGGAATAAAATTCTAAAACGGAATAATTTTATGGTATATAAACATTAATTTTTGTTTATCCATAAATTTGATCTTTGTATCCTGCAAGGTTTTTTTTTAACCTTGTAGGTATGCTAATTAGTATGTAAATACCTAACAGGTTTTAAAAACCTGTTAGGATAATAAACGAATCTTGTTATATTTAAAATCTACAACATTAAAAAAACCTTGCAGGAAGAAATTATTTTACTTCAAAAATAAAAGATTCCGAAGGCAAAATTTTAACTCTTGTCACTCCTTCTCCATTCTTAACAATTAACTCCACCGTATTCTTTTGGTACAATTGATCTTTTAGTTGATATTCTCCATCTTTCAAATTCCATTTTGAAATAATATCAGAAGGAATTTTCAAATCAAATTCACTTGTTTTTTCAGAAGAAAAATTCGTAACAATTATCAATTTTTGATTTTCTGACCAACGCACATAGGAATAAATGGATTCGTCATAGCCAGCATTATTTTGGCGATTTACAGATTGAATTTCCTGAAAACTTCCCATTAAGGCAGAACTGTTAATCGAAAAATTCAATAATCGTTTGTAAAAATCACGTAAACTTTTCTCTGATTCCGAAAGCTGACCTCCATCAAATTTTCCATCGTTCATCCATTTTTGATGATTTGGAACTCCAATGTAATCAAAAATAGAAGTTCTGGATCGGGTTCCAAAACCTGCATTTTCATTTCCGGCCTCACCTACTTCCTGTCCAAAATAAACCATTGTTGGCGAGGTGCTAATTGTTGTCGAAACTACCATTAAAGGTTTTCCTCTTTCCGGAGTTCCTGCAAATTCAGCACTTGCTAAACGTTGTTCATCATGATTATCTAAAAAATGAAGCATGTGATGTTCGATATCCGACATTCCATTTTGAATATTAGATAACCCATCTGGAGAAGATTTTCCGCGAATTACATCTTTCAGTTTATCATAGGTTTCAACTTTATCATACAAATAGTCCATTTTTCCCAAACGAATATAATTTCGATATTCATTCGGATTATAAACTTCGGCCAATAAAAAAGCATTCGGATTTTTCATTTTAATAGCAGAATTCATGTAACTCCAAAATTCGTACGGAACCATTTCTGCCATATCATAGCGAAAACCATCAACACCTTTTGCTGTCCAGTATAAAGCAATCGATTTAAATTTTTTCCAGGAATCAGGAACGTCTTTATCCTTCCAAAAAGCAAAATGTTTCTGATATGATTTTTGATCAAAACCAGTCGGAAGTTCAGGAAAATCCTTAGAACCATCAGGACGAATTCCGTAATTAACTTTCACCGTTTCATACCAGTCATTTTGGTCCGGTTTAATTTTACGGGAACCATTTCCTGTCCATTTTGCTGGGCTTTCATCAAAGAAACCATCAACAAGAGGATTTTTTTCTCCGTTTAACGGATGATCTCCATCGGGAATTTGAAAATGTTCATTTGGAATATAATAGAAATTATTATTTCGGCTGTATTCTACATTTACGTTATCATCTGCACCAAAATCCCTAACGCCTTCCGGATTATTCTTTCCTTCGTATTTACGTGCGATATGATTAGGCACAATATCTATAATTACTTTTAATCCTGCTTTGTGTGTACGGGCAATCAAAGCTTCAAATTCCTGCAATCGATTTGCAGGATTTACAGCTAAATCAGGATTTACATTATAATAATCCTTTACGGCATAAGGTGATCCTGCACGGCCTTTTACTACTTCAGGATCATCATTAGAAATTCCGTATGATGTATAATCGCGAACTAAAGCATGATGCGGAACTCCTGTATACCAAATATACGTAACCCCTAAATCTTTAATTTCGCGAAGTGCTGTATCTGTAAAATCATTAAACTTCCCTACTCCATTTTCTTCAATCGTTCCCCAAGGTTTGTTGGTTGTATTTTTATTTCCAAATAAACGTGTAAAAACCTGATAAACTACAATTTTCTTATCAGTTGTAATCTCTTCTTTTGTTGTATTCATTTTTAAATCTTTGGTTTTACATGCCGAAAATAGCATGGTTGCAGCCAATCCTGTAACAAAAAATATTTTATTCTTCATAATTCATTTTATAAGCTGATTCTTTTTTTGACTTAAAAACTGAATCAAAAAATCAGGAACCATTTTTTAAATTTAAGCTAATTTTTAAAACTCAAAAGAAACTTACTTTGATTTAGCTCCAAAAAGCAAAACTATAACGAGATAGTTCCGGGTTTTGTTGGTAACTTTGGGGAAGGGCTCAAAGTTGCAAAGTCTCAAAGATGTAAAGGTTTTAAAAGGACTTAAAAAAAGCCTTTGTTCCTTTACAACTCTGAACCTTTGTCCCTAAAAATAAACAATTATAAATTAATCCTAATATCCTTAAAGGTTCTATCCTTTTTCATAAATTTGACAAAAATTTAATCAATTGAAGAAATCACTCTTTTTCATATCTTATTGTTTGCTTCTGTTAAGTGTTCAAAGCATTTTTGCACAAGCTCCAAAAAAAATCATTGTAGAAAATGCTGATTATTCTGATGTCAATCAGGAATTAATGCCAGATGCCCTTTTACTGACAGGAAACGTAAAAGTAAATCACGATGGCGTTGTACTAACTTGCAATAAAGCTTATTTTTTTCAAAAGGAAAATTATCTAAAAGCCTTTGGTAATGTACAATTGGTTCAGGGAGATACTTTATATTTGAATAGTAAATACGCTGAATATAACGGAAATTTGAAAAAAGCATTTGCAACCGGAGATGCCGTAATGACTTCGCCAGATGCAACTTTACAAACAGATACGATTAATTTTGACAGAAATGTTCAACAGGTTTTTTATAACTCAAAAGGAACAATTATTAATAAAGATAATACGCTTGTAAGTAAATCAGGAAGATATTATGTTACTGAAAAAAAGTTTCAGTTTTTGACAGAAGTAACATTAACAAATCCTAAATACGTCGTTAAATCAAATCATTTGGATTATTACAGTAATTCCGGACATACTTATCTATTTGGACCTTCGACAATTACCAGTAAAGCTAATTATATTTATACTGAAAAAGGATTTTATGACACCAAGAAAAACCTCGCACATTTTTTAAGGAGATCTTATATCAAATATGACGATCGACTCATAGAGGGCGATAGTTTATATTACAATCGAAATACTGAATTTGCCTCGGCAACCCGAAATGTAAAAATTACGGATTCGATTAATCGTGGAGTTGTAAAAGGTCACTATGCCGAAGTTTATAAATTAAAAGATTCGATGTTTGTAACCAAAAGAGCAGTTGCGATTAATTTTGTAGAAAATGATTCAGTTTATATTCACGGAAAAAAATTAATGGTTACCGGAAAAGAAGGTGAACGCATTTTAAGAGCTTATAATAATGTTCGCTTTTTTAAAGTTGACATGAGCGGAAAATGTGATTCGATTCATTCTAATTCTAAAACCGCTTTGACAAAATTAATTGGAAATCCAATTCTTTGGAATGGCGAAAGTCAAATTACAGGAGACGTTATGCACTTAATTGGTGATAATAACACCAAAAAAATAGATTCGCTAAAAGTTCTCAATAATACATTTATGGTCTCGCGGGACACACTCGGAACGGGATTTAATCAGGTAAAAGGCCTCAATTTATTTGGAAAATTTAAAGATGGCAAATTGCACGATGTAGATGTCATCAAAAATACAGAAGTCCTATATTACATGAGGAATGATGCCCAGGAACTCATCGGAATTAATAAAAATGTAAGCAGTAAAATCAATCTTATTTTAGAAAATAATGCGGTTGAAACCATTTCTTTTTTCAATAAAGTAGATGGCGATATTTATCCCGAAGCTGACTTACCCGAAAATGCACGTAAATTGAGAGGTTTAGTCTGGCGTGGCGATGAACGAATAAGGTCTAAAGATGATATTTTTACTGCTGAAGAAAATGAGATGAATGATAAATTAATCAAGGAAGGAAAAGACGAACAAGCAAAAGAAAACGTTCCAATGAAAGTGAGGAAAGAAACCCTTGATTACGACAAAAAGAAACCAGCAACAAAAGCAAGTACAAAAACTAATACGAAGGCTAAGAAATAGTTTTCAGTTTACACACTAAGACTGTAAACTGTAAACTGAGACTAACCCATAACCTTAGTCCCTTTGCAACTTTGCTCCTTTGAAGCTTAGAAAAAAAAATGAATTCAGATTTTATAAAATATCAAGCACAAACATCTCCATATCCTTTAGGAATGGAAGTTTCGCACGCTATTGGCTCTTATATTTACGACACTAACGATAAAAAATATTTAGATTTTGTTGCCGGAGTTTCGGCTTGTACGCTCGGTCATCAACATCCTAGAGTTAATCAGGCTATTAAAGATCAGTTAGATAAATATTCGCACGTAATGGTTTATGGTGAATATTCGCAAAGCCCGGCTGTTCAATACTGCAAATTACTGGCTTCACTTTTACCGGAATCTTTAAATAAAACCTATTTAGTAAATTCAGGTACAGAAGCTATAGAAGGCGCATTAAAATTAGCAAAAAGAACAACAGGCCGCAGTCAGCTAATTTCTTGTCATAATGCCTATCATGGTAACACAATGGGTTCTATGAGTGTTATGGGATTTGAAGAACGCAAACAAGCCTTTCGTCCTTTATTGCCGGATGTTGATTTTATTACATTCAATAACGAAGAAGATTTACAAAAAATAACAAAGAGAACGGCGGCAATTTTATTAGAAACTATTCAGGGAGGTGCAGGATTTATTCAGCCGCAGGATAACTTTTTACAAAAAGTACGTCAGCGTTGTGATGAAGTTGGTGCGTTGATGATTGTAGATGAAATTCAGCCAGGTTTTGGCAGAACCGGAAAACTTTTTGGTTTTCAAAATTATGATGTAGTTCCGGATATTGTGGTGATGGGAAAAGGTATGGGTGGCGGAATGCCGGTTGGTGCTTTTACGGCTTCGGCAGAAAAAATGGACCTTTTAACCGAAAACCCTAAATTAGGACATATAACCACTTTTGGAGGTCATCCTGTCATTGCGTCAGCTTGTTTAGCTACTTTGCAGGAATTAACTGAGACAAATTTAATGCAAGAAGCTTTAGAAAAGGAAAAACTCTTCAGATCGCTTTTGGTACACCCTTTGATAAAGGAAGTTAGAGGAAAAGGATTAATGCTTGCTGCCATGACAGAAAGTGCCGAAATAACGAATGAAGTTATTTTGAATTGTCAGGATAAAGGATTGATTTTGTTTTGGTTACTCTTTGAAGGATGTGCCATAAGAATTACACCGCCATTAACAATTTCTGAAGAAGAAATTAAAGAAGGTTGTGCTGTAATTTTAAACGTTATGGATGAAATTCTGAAAAAAGAAAAAAAAGTTTAAAATAATCAAATTAATCTTTTATATTTCAAGAGATTATAGAGTAAAACAGAATAAAAATTCTGTCCATATTGTTAATTAAATTGTTAAAAACAATTAATTTCCTTTCCGCTCATAAGAATATGGTTGCCTAAATTTATAACAGGCTAATTTCAAATATAGAAAGTATGCAATTAAGCAACGAAGAAGAAGATTATAACCTATCCCTATCCAAATTTGAGTCGATGTTAAAAACTAACAAAGTACTCTTTTTTGATTCTGAAGAATTTGAAGAAATTATTCTTCATTATTTAGATATAGGCAAGGCTAATTTAGCAAAAAAGGCCTTAAAACTTGCATTAGACCAACATCCAAAATCTACAGGCTTAAAATTAGTACAAGTAGAAATGTTGGTTTATGATGACAAACTCGAAATCGCTGAGAAGCTTTTGAATGAGTTATATGCAATTGAACCTAACAATGAGGAAATTTACATCCAGAAAGCTAATATTTGTTCTAAAAGAGATCAACACGAAAAAGCGGTAGAATTGCTTAAAATTGCCTTGCAATATACTGACGATTACGCTGATGTGTATAACTTGATTGGAATGGAGTATCTTTTTATGGATAACCTTGAGATGGCAAAAGACAGTTTTATCAAATGTCTTGAAGAGGATTTAGAAGATCAGTCTGCACTTTATAATGTCGTTTATTGTTTTGAATTTTTAGATCAAAATCAGGAAGCGATTTCATATCTTAACGATTACATCAATAAAAACCCATATAGTGAAATTGCATGGCACCAGCTTGGGCGCTTGCATTATGGCGTAAAAGAATATGAAAATGCTATTCGTGCTTTTGACTATGCAACCCTAATTGACGATGAGTTTTTAGGTGCATTTATGGAAAAAGCAAAAGCTTATGAACGTCTAAAAAAATACAGCGAAGCTATTGAAAGCTACAACCGTACGATTGAGTTGGACGATGCAACTTCTTACGCGTTATTGCGTATTGGAAAATGCTACGAAAAACTTGGAAATTCTGTAAAAGCTTTACAATACTACAATCAAACCGTTCATGAAGATCCGCTTTTAGATAAAGGATGGATTGCCATTACGGATTTTCATGTTCGTCAAAAAAACTTTCAAAAAGCATTATTTTTTGTCAATAAAGCTTTAGCAATCGACAATCAAAATCGTTTGTACTGGAAACGTTATGCAACGATAAATAAACAAATGAACTTTTTTGAAGAAGCTGAATTCGGTTACAGAAAAGCTGTAGAATTTGGTGATTATCAATTAGACACATGGTTATTTTGGGTTGACATTCTTCAGTTTTTAGGAGAATTTGAAAGCGCAATTCAGACTTTATTACAAGCATCAGAATATTTCCCTGAAGAAAATGAAATCGAATATCGTTTAGCCGGATTATATTTTATGATTCAGGACAATACAAAAGCAAAATTTCATTTAAGCAACGGATTACGTTTAAATTTTGAAAATTATATCTTAATTGAAGATTTATTCCCGGTTGTCTGGTCTAAAAAAACAGTTAGAAATTATATTGAAAAACATAGAAAAGAATAATGGTTGATGTTTTAAGAAGGCGTTTTGGTTTATTAGGCCGTAATATTAGTTATTCTTTTTCGAAAGGATATTTTACTGAAAAATTCAATAATGAAGTTTTTATAGGTAATACCTATGAAAATTTTGATATTGCTGAAATCAATCATTTTACGGGATTACTAAAAAACAATCCGGATTTGACGGGCTTAAATGTAACGATTCCTTACAAAGAGCAAGTTATTCCTTTCTTAGATAAACTTTCAAAAAAAGCAGCTTTAATTGGAGCGGTGAACACGATTAAATTTACCAAAAAAGGAAAACTAAAAGGCTACAATACTGATTATTATGGTTTTAAGAAATCCTTAAAACCTCTATTAGAACCACATCATAAAAAAGCCCTGATTTTAGGTACAGGCGGCGCATCAAAAGGTGTTGCTTTTGCTCTTGATGAACTTGGTATTTTATACACTTTTGTATCAAGAGAAGCGAAAGAAAACATCATAGATTATGATTTGATAAATGCTACAACATTTGATAATTTTCAAATTATAATCAATTGTACGCCAGTAGGTACAAGTCCGAATATAGAAGCTTGCCCTGATCTTCCGTATGAATTTTTTACAGATAAACACATTGCTTACGACTTGATTTATAATCCCGAAGAAACGCAATTTCTTAAGAATGCTAAGACAAAAGGGGCAACAATTAAAAACGGCTACGACATGCTTATTTTTCAAGCTGAAAAAGCATGGAAGATTTGGAATAAGTAAAAAACAACTTCAAAAATAAGACTTAAAAGTAAATTTTGTAATTTAGACTACTCATTAATAAGTAGTTATGAAAAAATTACAGCGATTTTATTTAGTATATTTTCTGTCCATATTTTCAATAAATGCTCAAGACAGTATCTCAAAGGCGAAAAATCCTTATACTGAAGCGCGTTATCATTATTATTTAAAAACGATTTTACTTTTTAATGAGTACTTAGATACTGATTCCGGATCGTTTAATACCACTCAGCTTCGTTTTCTACATCCTATCGCTAACAAAGCCTGGAACTTAAGGGTCGATCTTCCTTTAGTATCGACCAACACTTCATCAATAAATAAAACAGGAATTGGAGATATTGGTGCAGGTATTAGTTATATTCCTTATTTAGAACATAGTAAAGGAATTGCTTTTAGGGTTAAAATTGTCTCAAATTCAGCAGTAGATCCTGCTTTAGGAACAGGAAAATGGGTCGTTGCTCCCGCAATATTTTATGGAAGTTACTTTTACAAGAAAAAAATGCTTTGGATTGCATCTTTAGAAAATCAACTTAGTTTTGCAGGATCAGATAACCGAAGCGATGTTAATACGACTGCGTTGGAAAATTATTTAATGTTCATTTTGGGAAAAAACTGGTTTGCTGCGGATGTCGCTTTTAGATATAATGCTACAAACAAAGGTTATCCTAATAATGCTTTTATAGAATTTGGACGAAAAATAACCCAAAATGATATGGCTTACATTCATCCAAGTATTGGTTTTGGAAATCACAAATCGTATAATTATGGCATCGAAGTTGGAATGCTAATTTTGTTTTAATTTAGAATATTTTCTAAAAAACATCAGCAAAATGATTGTCTTAAATACAAATTATAATCTTTTTCTTATAAATATTAAATTGTAAGTTTTTATTTACTTAATTTTGGATTTAAATCCAGAATTATGAAAATTATTATAACTTTTACTTTGCTTATTTTTTCTCTCTTTATTCATGCTCAAATTATAGATGAAGT
This sequence comes from Flavobacterium sp. LC2016-13, assembly GCF_009707955.1. Taxonomy (GTDB): domain Bacteria; phylum Bacteroidota; class Bacteroidia; order Flavobacteriales; family Flavobacteriaceae; genus Flavobacterium. Next base: position 87,120 of record NZ_WMDQ01000012.1, read on the forward strand.
ACAAGAAAATCCATTTAATAACGGCCGAATTAACTATTTTAAAAAAACGATTGTAGTTATTAATGAATATCTGGACACACAGGCAGGTTTTTGTAATACAACGGATGTGAGGTTTATACTTCCTATTGGAAAATCCTGGAATTTTCGCGCAGATATGCCTTTAATTTCTAAAAAATCAAACGATATTAATACAACCGGCTTTGGTGATTTTTCTTTTGGCGTTGCAAATATCCCTTATATAGATGAAAAAAAGGCATTTGCTCTCAGAGTCCGCGTTATAACAGACTCTTCGAATGATCCTAATTTGGGATCTGGAAAATGGATTGCTGCTCCATCATTATTTTACGGACAATATCTGGGAGCAGAAAAACATTATTTATGGATTTCTTCGGTTGAAAATTTTTCGAGTTTTGCAGGTTCCGGCAATCGAAAAACAATTCAGGTAACATCTTACGAAAATCTTTTACTTCACTATTTTGGGAAGAACTGGATTGGCACAGATGTTACTTTTAGGTATAATTGTACAGCGAAGGGTTTTCAAAATAATGCTTTCATTGAATATGGCAGAAAAATAACGCCTACTAATTTGGCTTACATACATCCAAGTATTGCATTTGGAGATCAAAAATCATATAATTATGGTTTAGAGGCAGGAGTTTTGATATTATTTTAATTATAAAACGGTTTCCTAAAAAGAGTAAAATAAATTTACTTTTTGTGGACAGGATTCTTGATTTATTTCCTTTTTTCTAAAAAATCAATTATCGTGAAATTTAAATTAACTTCAAAAAAAACAGTAAAAAAATCAATATCATATTTGTAAAATACTATAATAAATAAGAATTTAATCGTAAATAGTGTATAAACAAACAATTTATTTTGTATTTAGAAACACCTTTACTATCTTTCGCAATGTTTAAAATAAAAATCCTTATACATTTAAAATGTTAGAAGAAAAGAATGACAACCTGCAAGATGCAGACGGAAAATCAGAAATCGAAATCAGCGATTCTACACCAAATGATGCAATTAAAACATCAGACTCTGAACCAACGCAAGAAAATGAAATTTTGCCTGCAGAAAGCGAAGTAGAAAGTTCTGAAGAAGTTGCAGAAGCAAATCATCAAACAGCATTAGATGCTATCACAAATTCGAATGCTGAAGAAAGTGAAGATGAGACGTTAAAAGACCGTCATGATATTCCTATGCAGGATTATGATACTTTTTCATTAGATGCTCTTGTTGATGAATTGAAAAAGCTTGTAAATACAGATAAAACAATGTCTGTAAAGGATCATATTGAAGAAATTAAAAAGTCGTTTTTATTACAATACAATCACCTTATAGAGGAGAAAAAAGAAGAATTTAATGCTTCAAAACAAGATCCAAATGAGGAATTTGAATATCATTCTCCGTTAAAATCGAAGTTTGATGAATACTATAATGTTTTTAGAGAAAAAAGAAATGCTCATTTTAAACATTTACAAACCAACTTAAAATCAAATTTAGAGAATCGACTTGCTATCGTTGAGGAACTAAAAGAGCTTATAAATCCGCAGGAAAACATCAAGGATACACTTAAACATTTTAATGATTTAAGAGAAAGATGGAAAAATGCAGGAGCAATTCCAAAAGACAAATACAATCATGTTTGGAACAATTACCACTTTCATGTAGAAAATTTCTATGATTATCTGCATTTAGATCGTGAAGCAAGAGATTTGGATTTTAAATACAATTTAGATCAAAAACAAAAAATAGTTGCGCGCGTTGAGGAATTAGTAAATGAAACTGATGTAAGCAAAGCATTCCGTGAGCTACAGGATTTACACAGAATCTGGAAAGAAGATATTGGACCTGTTTCTAAAGAACATCGTGATACGATCTGGAATAGATTTAGTGAATTGACTAAAAAAATTCATGATAAAAGAGAGCTTTTATTTGAAGGACAAAGAGCTAACGAGCAACAAAACCTTGAAGTTAAAAAAGAAATCATTGCTAAAATTGAAGTTTTAGGCACTGAGAAAGTAAATTCTCATTCACAATGGTTAGTTCAAATACAAAAGGTAGAAGCGCTTAGAAATGAGTTTTTTGCTGCCGGAAAAGTTCCATCTGAAGTAAACGAAGAAACTTGGGCTGCGTTTAAAACTGCCGTGAGAAACTTTAATTCTTTTAAAAATTCATTTTATAAAGACATTAAAAAAGATCAGAACGACAATTTAAATAAAAAAATGGCTTTGGTTGCTAAAGCCAAAGAATTACAGGAAAGTACAGATTTTGGAACAACTACTCCGATAATGAAACAAATTCAGGAAGAGTGGAAACAAATTGGCCATGTTCCTAAAAAATATTCAGATAAAATCTGGAAAGAATTTAAAGATGCCTGTAACCATTATTTTGACAAGCTAAAAGAACATAAATCTGAAGAAAACGGAGATGAAGTTGCTGCTTTTGATAACAAGAAAGCTTACTTGGATATTTTAAGAGCATACCAATTAACCGGAGATCATAAAACAGATTTAGATGCGATAAAACTTCATATTGAAACCTGGAAAGGTTATGGAAAAGTACCTTTTTCAAGACGTCACATCGAAGGGAAATTCAATAAAATTCTGGATGCACTTTTTGAAAAATTAAGTTTGAGTAAAAAAGAAACTGAAATGATGCGTTTTTCTAATAGAATCGATTCTTTATCAGAGAGCAATGATACCAGAAAACTTGATAACGAAAAGATCTTCTTAATGCGTAAAATTGAAGAAGTACAAAACGAAATTTTTCAGTTAGAAAATAACATTCAGTTTTTTACAAATACTAAAAACGCGAAAAAAGAAAATTCAATTGTAGTTGAAGTTCGCAAAAACATCGCTATCCACAAAGAAAGCCTTGAAGTTTGGAAAGATAAACTGAAACAATTAAGAAACCTGAATCAACCAGAGTAATTTAATTCGTAAAATGTCAGGTTGAGCGAAGTCGAAACCTATTTAAATATAAAGCTGCATGAAGATATTCATTGCAGCTTTTTTTTGGACTAAATTTTTATAGCAAAGCACACTAAGTTTTTTTATATGTAAGGCTTTTATAAAAACGCAAAGTTTACAAAGCTTTGTGTTCTTTGCGGTAAAATTTACTTAACCTAAATCTCATCTCAAACTTGAAACCTGAAACATTAAACTTAACATTCTAATCAAACTTCATAAAACAATTCTGTAAAATATTGATTATATTTGATAGTCACATTATCTATTGACGGCTTACTAAATACTATTCAATTAATCCTAATAACGACAAAAATGAAATTTACAAGAAAAGCAAATGCGAACTGGCAAGGAACCGGTATGGAAGGAAAAGGAACTATTAGTACACAAAGTACAACCTTGGATAAAGCACAATTATCTTTTAAAACAAGATTTGCAGACGGAGTTGGAACAAATCCGGAAGAACTTGTTGCAGCAGCACATTCAGGCTGTTTTACGATGCAATTGAGTTTTTTATTGAATGAAGGAGGTTTTACTGCAGATGATCTATCTACAGAGGCTACTGTAACTTTTGAGGACGGAACAATAACTTTAATTCATTTAGATTTAAAAGGAAAAGTACCTTCTATTTCAGCAGAAGAATTTGAAAAAACAGCAGCAAAAGCAAAAGAAATCTGTCCGATATCTAAACTTTTAAATACTACTATTACTTTATCTGCTACTCTGGTTAGCTAATGAAATAATTTTAAAGCATAAAAAAACCATTCACCGCGGTGAATGGTTTTTTTATAGAAAATAATGAATGATTAGTTCATTGTTGCTTTTAATGCTTTTGCTTCTGCAGTCATTTCTAATGCTTTGTAAACCCCTAGTAATGTTTTTGAAACATCTTCATTTTTAGGATCTAATTCATGTGCTTTTTTAAGATAAGGAATAACTCCTTTAAAAACACCTTCTCTTTGTGCTTTAAGCACATCGTAGCGTTTCATATCTTTTGCAGATGTACCCAATTTATTCATTTCATCAATAATTGGTTTTTCAGCTTCTAATTTTAACGCTGCAAGGTTAAGATATGCATTTGTATAATTTGGATCAATTTCAATTGCCTTATTATAGTATTTTTCAGCATCTTCAGGGTTTTTAGCATTAGCGCTAATTACACCTAAATTAAAAATCAAGTCAGCATTTTTAGGATCTTTTTGCAAAGCTTCACCAACTAGTTTTTTATACGTATCAAAATCTTTAGTTTCAAGATATAAATTAGCTTGAGTAAGAATTAAAGATGAATCATCAGGATTTGTTGTTCTTGCATCAGCAATCGCTTTTTTCGCATCTTCGATACGTCCTTTTTGAACTAAAATTAAAGCTAAGTTTTTGTAGATCTCACCTCTTTTAGAAGGAATAGCTTCAGTTTTTGGTTTTTCGTGAGTTCCTAATTTTACAGCTAAATCTCTTTCGCTTGCTGTATTGAAACCATCTTCGCTACCTGAAGCTTTGTTTACTGCTGTATAACTTGTTCCTTTACCAGAATAATTTAGTTTTTTCAACTCTTCATACATTGGCAAAGCAGTATCAAAATCCTGAGCATTTACAGCTGTAGAAGCAGCGTAGTATAAATTGATAGTATCTTTTTTATCTAATAAATAAGCATCGTACAATTTTTTTGCACCGTCACTATGTTTGTTAGCTTGTGTGTCTGCAATAGCTGCATTAATTAATTTACCTTTAATTTCTGCGATAGATGCAGCAGCCTGAGTTGAATATTTTTGTTTTCCAGACTCTTTTTCAATGTCAATTAATTTTTTATAGCTTTCAGCAGCAAGAGATAAGTTTGTACCTGTATCTACACTTTTGTTTGCTAAATCTAATAATGCATTACCTTTTACAAAGTAATATTGTGCTTGTTCAACATCCTTGGCATTTACAACCAGGTTTTCAGCATCTTTTAATATGGTTATTGCTCCTTGAGCATCTCCGCCTTTTAATGCTTTCTCTGCACTTTTGATTTGATCTTTTTGAGCAAAAGTAGCTACTGAAATCAATAATGCTGATGCAAGTATTACATATTTACTTTTCATAGTATTCTAATTTGTATTTAATTTTAATTTTTGTGGTTTTATATTTTCTATTCTTCAGATTCTTCCTCTGAATCGTCTTCGTCTTCTACTTCTTCGTCAGAATCATCGTCGTCATCTTCAACAGTACCGTCATCCTCAAGAACTTCTAAATCTGGTTTAACCCTTTCAATAGCAGATTCAATAACATTACCATCTTCATCAACAATAACTTCAGCAACATCGTCTTTCATAACTTTTGTTACAGCAGCAATAGAATCTTTACCTTTTAAGTTAATCAATCGAACACCTTGTGTTGCACGACCCATTACACGTAAATCTTCAATCGCCATTCTGATTGTTAATCCTGATTTATTGATAATCATTAAATCATCAGCATCTGTTACGGCATTAATCGAAATTAATTTTCCTGTTTTCTCTGTGATGTTAAGTGTTTTTACACCTTTTCCACCACGATTCGTGATTCTGTAAACATCTTCTCCATCGTCGTCAACTAATTTAGTACGTTTACCGTATCCATTTTCAGTTACAACTAAAATTTGCGAATCGTTAACATTATCTTTATCGACAGTAACCATACCAATTACTTCATCAGTATCGTCTTTTAACGTAATTCCACGAACTCCGGAAGCCGTTCTTCCCATCGGACGTGTTTTTGTTTCTTCAAAACGAACTAATTTACCGGACTTAACAGCTAAAATAATTTGGCTTTCTCCGTTAGTTAATTTTGCTTCAAGTAATTCATCACCTTCTTTAATTGTAATAGCAGCAACACCATTTACTCTTGGTTTAGAATATTTCTCTAAAGAAGTTTTCTTAACCTGACCTTTTTTGGTAACCATTACAAGATTATGACTATTGATATAATCTTTATCTTTTAAATCCTGAGTGCAAATAAAAGCTTTTACTTTATCATCGCTTTCAATATTTACAAGATTCTGAATTGCTCTACCTTTTGCAGTTTTACTTCCTTCAGGAATTTCATAAACACGCATCCAGAAACATTTTCCTTTTTGCGTAAAGAACATCATATATTGGTGGTTGGTTGCAACGAACATGTGTTCAAGGAAATCCTGATCTCTTGTTCCTGCGCTTTTTTGTCCAACTCCTCCTCTATTTTGAGTTTTGTACTCTGTTAAGTTTGTACGTTTGATATAACCAGCGTGAGAAATTGTAATTACCACATTTTCATCTGCAATTAAATCTTCGATACTTACATCTCCACCAGAATATTCAATTTGAGAACGACGGGCATCTCCGTATTTCTCACGTATTTCTTCAAGTTCTTCTTTAATTAATGCCGTTCTTAAATTAACATCTGCCAATAAAGCTTTTAAGTGCTCGATTAACTTCATCAATTCTTCAAACTCAGCTCTTAATTTATCTTGTTCCAGACCTGTTAACTGACGTAAACGCATCTCAACAATGGCACGAGCCTGAATATCTGATAATTTAAATCTTTCGATTAATTTCTCACGTGCTTCTTCTGTATTTTTAGAACCTCTAATAATAGCAATTACTTCGTCGATATTATCAGACGCAATAATTAAACCTTCTAAGATATGTGCTCTTTCTTCTGCTTTACGCAATTCAAATTGCGTTCTGCGAACTACAACATCATGACGGTGCTCAATAAAATAGTGAATCATATCTTTTAGATTCAACATTTGTGGGCGACCTTTTACCAGTGCAATATTATTTACACTAAAAGATGATTGTAATGATGTGAACTTATATAAGGTATTCAAAACTACGTTTGGCGTAGCGTCACGTTTCAGGATATAAACGATACGCATACCGTTTCTATCAGATTCGTCACGAATATTCGCAATACCGTCAATTTTTTTATCGTTTACCAAATCAGCCGTACGTTTGATCATTTCGGCTTTGTTAACCTGATATGGAATCTCGGTAACAATGATACATTCTCTTCCGTCAACTTCTTCAAAACCAACTTTCGCACGCATAACAATACGTCCTCTTCCAGTTTTAAAAGCTTCACGAACACCTTCATAACCATATATTACACCACCGGTTGGAAAATCCGGCGCTTTAATATGTGTAATTAATTCGTCTATTTCAATATCGTTATTATCAAGGTACGCCAAAGTACCATTAATAACCTCTGTTAAATTGTGTGGAGGCATATTTGTTGCCATACCAACCGCAATACCAGTTGCTCCATTTACCAATAAAGTAGGAACTCTTGTAGGCATTACTTTTGGCTCATATAAAGTATCGTCAAAGTTCAATTGAAAATCAACTGTTTCTTTTTCGATATCTGCCATAATATCTTCTGAAATTTTGCGCATTCTGGCCTCCGTATAACGCATTGCTGCCGGACTATCACCATCAACAGAACCAAAGTTACCTTGCCCGTCTACTAATAAATAACGCATACTCCATTCTTGAGCCATACGTACCATTGCATCATAAACCGAAGTATCTCCGTGTGGGTGATACTTACCCAGAACCTCTCCTACGATTCTTGCAGATTTTTTGTGGGCAGATCTTGAAGTTACACCTAAATCATACATTCCGTAAAGAACTCTTCGATGCACTGGTTTCAAGCCATCTCTAACATCAGGAAGCGCTCTCGATACAATTACTGACATCGAATAATCGATGTAAGCTGATTTCATTTCATCTTCAATGTTAATAGGAATTAACTTTTCTCCTTCAGACATAAGTTGTTATGTTTTAATAATTACATTAGTTTCAAAGCGTGCCAAGATACGGTTTTTTGAAATTTTTTCAGCTATTTACTTACACTTATTTCAATGATTTATTAACAACTTTATTTCTGCTTTTAGTTAATAAATTAAGCGTTTTTTAACGCTTTTATTGTTATTTTTTTTGTCAATTAGCTGACAGGACATTTGGAAGGGTACGGTTTTTGTTTTTCAAACAGTAATTCATTAAATTTACAATACCAATTATATATTATGGATGATAATTTTTCACCAAGAGTAAAAGATGTTATTACATACAGTAAGGAAGAAGCCCTACGTTTAGGACACGACTTTATTGGTACTGAACATCTAATGCTAGGCATTTTAAGAGATGGTAACGGAAAAGCTATTCATATACTTAATAACCTAGCGGTCGATTTAGATCATTTACGCAGGAAGGTAGAAATACTGAGTCCAGCCAACCAGAGCGTTGAAGTAAATGCAGAAAAGAAAAACCTTCATCTTACCCGACAGGCCGAAAGGGCACTGAAGACCACTTTTCTTGAAGCTAAAGTATTTCAAAGCTCATCGATTAGCACAGCTCACCTGCTTCTATGTATCTTACGAAACGAAAACGATCCAACAACCAAGCTATTGAATAAGCTAAAAATAGATTATGACATAGCTAAAGAACAATATTTAAACATGACGCCAAACGAAGAAGAATTCTTAGAAAACTTGCCAAGAAACGAATCGTATAATGACGATTCAGGACAAGATGACAGTCTTAAAGAAAGCAGTTTTAATAATCCAGCCAATAAGTCAAACAAAAAATCTAAAACTCCGGTGTTAGATAATTTTGGGAGAGATTTAACAGAAATGGCAGAAGAAGGAAAACTAGATCCTGTTGTAGGACGCGAGAAAGAAATTGAACGTGTTTCTCAAATTTTAAGCCGTAGAAAAAAGAACAACCCGCTACTTATTGGAGAGCCTGGAGTTGGTAAATCTGCTATTGCAGAAGGACTTGCATTACGTATCATTCAGAAAAAAGTATCTCGTATCCTTTTCAACAAACGTGTGGTAACACTTGATTTGGCAAGTTTAGTTGCCGGAACAAAATACCGAGGCCAGTTTGAAGAAAGAATGAAAGCCGTAATGAACGAACTTGAAAAAAATGATGATATTATTCTTTTCATTGATGAAATTCATACTATTGTAGGTGCTGGTGGAGCAACAGGTTCTCTTGATGCTTCAAACATGTTTAAACCTGCTTTAGCAAGAGGCGAAATTCAATGTATTGGTGCTACAACTCTTGATGAGTACAGACAATATATTGAGAAAGATGGAGCTTTAGAAAGACGTTTTCAAAAAGTAATTGTTGAACCAACTTCTGTTGAAGAAACGATTGCTATTTTGAACAACATTAAAGATAAATACGAAGATCACCACAATGTGACTTATACCCAGGAGGCAATTGAAGCTTGTGTTAAACTAACAAACAGATATATGTCTGAGCGTTTTTTACCGGACAAAGCTATTGATGCCCTTGACGAAGCTGGTTCCCGCGTACACATTACTAACATTGATGTTCCTAAACAAATTCTTGATTTAGAACGTCAGTTAGAAGAAGTGCGTGAAAACAAAAATATGGTTGTTAAAAAACAAAAATATGAAGAAGCAGCCAAACTTCGTGATGATGAAAAACGCATTGAAAAAGATTTAGCTGTTGCGCAGGAACAATGGGAAGAAGATTCTAAAAACAACCGTATTGAAGTTACAGAAGATAATGTAGCCGATGTTGTTTCGATGATGACTGGAATTCCTGTTAACAGAATTGCACAAACAGAAAGTAATAAACTGGCTAAATTACCTGAATTAATTCAGAATAAAGTAATTGGTCAAAACGAAGCAGTTTTAAAAATTGCCCGTTCTATTCAGCGTAACAGAGCCGGACTTAAAGATCCTAACAAACCAATTGGTTCATTCATTTTCTTAGGTCAGACTGGAGTTGGTAAAACTCAATTAGCGAAAGTTTTAGCAAAAGAATTATTCGATTCTGAAGATGCATTAGTTCGTATCGACATGAGCGAATACATGGAAAAATTTGCAATTTCTCGTTTAGTTGGAGCGCCTCCGGGATACGTAGGTTACGAAGAAGGTGGTCAATTGACTGAAAAAGTTCGTAGAAAACCATATTGTGTTGTACTTTTAGATGAAATCGAAAAAGCGCATCCGGATGTGTTTAATATGATGTTACAAGTTCTTGATGATGGATATTTGACTGATAGCTTAGGTCGCAAAATCGACTTTAAAAATACTATTATTATCATGACTTCTAATGTTGGAGCACGTCAATTAAAAGATTTTGGACAAGGTGTTGGATTTGGAACTGCTGCAAAAGTGGCTCAAGCCGATGAAAACTCAAAAAGCATTATCGAAAATGCATTGAAAAAAACTTTTGCTCCTGAATTCTTAAACAGAATTGATGATGTAATTGTATTTAACGCATTAGAAAAAGGTGACATCGATTTGATTATCGATATCGAACTTGCGAAACTATATTCTCGTATTGCTGAGTTAGGTTATAAATTAAACCTTACTGACAAAGCAAAAGCATTTATTGCCGAGAAAGGTTTTGACAGACAATTTGGAGCAAGACCTCTAAAAAGAGCGATCCAGAAATATGTTGAAGATTTGTTAGCAGAAGAAATCATTACTTCAAAAATTCATTCAGGTGATGAAATTTTAATGGATTTAAAAGATGATTCTCAAGAACTTTCAGTAGAAATACATAAAGCAGAAGAGCCTACAAATCTATAAAATAGTTAAATTTTATAACAAGAATAACAAACCCGTTACGTTTTTATAACATAACGGGTTTATTCTTTAGGTAAAATGCTTAATTTTTAAAAAGGAAATGGTTACATTTGATATTAAAATTTTATAATTAAATACTACGTATGCTTCAAAACAAAGTCATTTTAGGTAGCGAAGAATGGTGCTCATTTCCTGAACTCGGAATTCCTACAATCAAGGCTCGTGTCGATTCTGGCGCAAAAACTTCAGCAATGCACGCTATAAACATAGCTCCTTTTATAAAAAATGACGCCAATTGGGTGAAATTTGATATTAATCCAATTCAGAATAATACCAAAACCATTATTCATTGTGAAGCTCCGTTGGTAGATAAAAGAATTGTAAAAAGTTCAAGCGGTTTTAGAGAACATCGTTATGTTATTCAAACCAATTTAAAAATTGGCGATACAAAATGGCCAATCGAAATGACGTTGACTAATCGTGACTCAATGGGTTTTCGTATGCTTTTAGGCCGCGAAGCTATGAGCGGTCGTGTATTGGTTGATCCCGAAGAAAAATATTTACTTGGTCAACCATCGACAGAAGCATTAAAAGAATTATATCAAAACTCTGAAAAAGCAACTTCTGGTTTACGAATTGGTCTTTTGGCCAGTAATCCTGAATTATATAGTAACAAAAGAATCATGGAAGCGGGTGAAATGCGCGGTCATGAAATGCATTTTTTGAATATCAAAGAATGTTATATGAAACTGGATGCCAAAACACCTGAAATTCATTATCGTGGTGGAAAAATATTAAATCAGTTTGATGCTATTATTCCGAGAATTCGACCAAGTATCACTTTTTATGGTTGCGCTTTAACGCGTCAGTTTGAAGCTTTAAAAGTTTACTGCTTAAATTCGGCCACAGCCATAACACAATCAAGAGATAAATTATATTCGCTACAATTGCTTTTAAATAGCGGAATTGACATTCCAACAACCGGTTTTGCCAATTCTCCTTTAGACACCGACAATTTAATTAAAATGGTTGGAGGTTCTCCTTTAATTGTAAAATTATTAGAAGGAACACAAGGAAAAGGTGTTGTTTTAGCCGAAACCAAAAAAGCAGCAGAAAGCGTTATTAATGCTTTTAAAAGTTTGAATGCCAATATTTTAGTTCAGGAATTTATTAAAGAAGCCAACGGAAAAGATATTCGTTGTTTCGTAATCGACGGAAAAGTTGTTGCTGCAATTCAGCGTGAAGCAATGCCTGGCGAATTTAGAGCTAACATTCATCTTGGAGGAACGGCTTCTGTAATCAAAGTTACACCTGAAGAAAAAAAGATCGCCATAAAAGCTGCAAAAGCAATGGATTTAAAAGTAGCCGGAGTTGATATTATTCGTTCTTCAAAAGGACCATTATTGTTAGAAGTAAATTCTTCTCCAGGTCTTGAAGGAATTGAAGGTGCAACCAATAAAGATATTGCGGGAGAAATGATCAGAGCAATTGAAAAGAATTTCAAGCTTATATAAACTAGTTCATTTAAACTTAATACCGAATAATTAATTTAGCAGCTTTGTCAAAGTTTAAAACTTTGACAAAGCTTTTTTTAAATTCAAAATAAATACAAAATGATGCTACTTCCCTATTTAGATATTATTGCCCGAAGTCTTGCAGTCTATTTTTTTATGACAATTGCTTTGAGAGTTTTTGGTAAAAAAGAACTTTCTCAGCTCAATACTGCTGATATTATCCTGATTTTACTAATCAGTAATTCGGTTCAAAATGCCATGGTTGGCCCTGACACCAGTCTTTGGGGAGGTTTGGTTGCAGCTTTAGCTTTATTTATAATCAACTTTGTGATCAAAAAACTAACTCATAAATACAAAGCTCTAAATGATTTATTGTTAGACAAACCGGAGATTTTAATTCACGATGGAAAATTAGATTTTAAGGCTTTGAGCAAATTAGACATTTCCCACGATGAATTGAGAGAAGCAATGCGTGAACATGGTTTAGAACATTTTACAGATGTAAAGCTTTGTATGCTAGAAATAGACGGTACTATTAGTGTTATTTCAGAGGATAAAAAGGCTCTTAAACAAACACATTACAAACGAAAACACAACCATAAGAATTTTAGAAAATAAATTTAAAAAATAATTTATTTTTCATTTACAGGAATTATAGATTTTCCATAGAAAGATAAAATTAATTCTTCATTAGCAAACCTGCCATCTAAATCAATTTTTAGAGGCGTTCTTACCAAAAGTGTACTGAAGTTTCCTTCTACATCAATGTAGATTTTTTTCTTACAATAATATTCAGAAGAATTTAAGTAATCCTGAATTGCATACAGCAGTTTTTTTCTTGAAGATCTTTCAATTCCCAACATATCGCCTACCTTAACAATTACTAATAAAGTATCATTTCTTTCTATCGAATAGTACTTTAATTTATCTGTATCAATACCGTTTATTGACCTACTAACAGATCCTTTTACCAAATAGGAAATTATATCAAATTCTTCGTTTGGATTGTTGGTAACCTTTTTTTGATCTGCTCTTAAATAAACTTTTCTCAAATCGTCTTCTTTACAAGAAAATAGCGAGAAAATAACAACTAATAAATATAGTTTGGAAATTATATTATTTTTGAATTTAAACATTCCTTTCAAGATTAACCACTTTTCAAAAATCACTTTCATCGGTTATAATTGTTACTATAAATACATTGAATAATTCCCGCAAAGGTCTTCTTATACAATAATAATAACAGCCCGTAAAAGATTAATAAATCCTATTTAAAGACATTTATATCTCTGGATTTAACAATAAAAAAAGGCCGATTTCAAATTGAAATCGGCCTTTTTTTATAGATTTTAAAATGTGAATTAATCCTCACATTTCATAAATATCATCTTATTATGAAATAAATACGCTTAGAATAAAATAAACCAAACCTGCTAATATAGCTGAAATCGGAATGGTTAAAATCCAAGCCCAAATTAAACTTACAGTAACACCCCAACGAACAGCAGATACACGTTTTGTTAATCCAACCCCGATGATAGAACCTGTAATAGTATGTGTTGTACTTACCGGAATTTTTAAGTGTTCTGTAAAATATAATGTCAAAGCTCCTGCAGTTTCAGCCGCAACTCCTTCAAAAGAAGTTACTTTTGTAATTTTAGAACCCATTGTTTTTACAATTTTCCATCCACCACTTAAAGTTCCTGCAGCAATAGCAGAATAACACGCTAATGGAATCCATCCCGGCATCACTCCTTTTATCCCCATGTCATCATTTGGCAAAACAACATCTAGCCATGAATCCATGTGAACTCCAGGATTTGTATTGATATAAACTGCAACAGCTGCAGCAATAATACCCATTACTTTTTGAGAATCATTTCCTCCATGACCTAAACTAAAAGCAGCAGAAGATAATAATTGCATTTTTTTCAAAGCAGCATCAGCCTGATGAAGATTTAGACTGCTAAATATCAAACAAAAAGCACTTACAGTTAAGATGATAAAAGCAACAAGAAACCATTTTATATTATGCGGATCGAAGGCTACACTCCAAAAATGCGAATCAAATCGAGGTTTTCCATGCTCAACAATCTCTTCATAAGGAACCATCAAACGGCTAACAACCCATACAGTAACAATCATTAAAACAACTGTAAATATTTTAGGACCAATAACTTTACGAGAAGCATTTAGCAACCAGATCGAAATTAAATAAGAGGCAAATGCTCCCAATAATGGCGCTAAAACAATAAAAGCAATAATGATAATAACTCCTGAAGGCATTCCGCCATCTTTTCCAGCCTTATACCAGCTTACGATTTCATACCAATAATGCGTAACTCCATCTTCGCCAACATAACCAGAAAAACCATGTACAGCAATAGCGTGAGCAACTGCAGCTCCGGCAAAACCACCGATTAAAGTATGAGAAGAACTTGAAGGTATTCCTAACCACCAAGTCAATAAATTCCAACAAATAGCTGCAATAACTCCGGCAAGAATAACAACAAGGTTAATCTCCATAGTGTGCGCTGTTTTTGCAACAGTATCTGCAACACCAAATCCGAAAACCCAATATGCCAGAAAGTTAAAAAATGCTGCCCAAAGAACGGCCTGAAAAGGCGTTAAAACCTTTGTAGCAACAACGGTAGCTATAGCATTTGCCGCATCATGAAAACCATTGATGTAATCAAAAATTAAAGCTAATACTATAATAATTATAAGTAGCGTCATAAAAATATAACTTCAGAATTGAAATAAATTGAATTAAGAATGTTTTACAGAAATAGATTCCAGTATGTTCGCAACACTCTTACATTTGTCTGTTGCTGATTCTAAAACAGATAAAACTTCTTTATATTTAATGATGTTTTTAGCGTCTGTTTCGTTTTCAAAAATTTCAAAAACTGCTTTATTATATACATTATCAGACTTGTTTTCTAGTTTATTAATTCTAGCACAAGCTTCTTTAATAATGTTCATATTTTTTAAGTTGCTCAATTCTTTTACTGCACTATCAATGTTTTGACAAGCTTCAAGATTGATTTCTGTCATTTTTCTGATAGATTTTGTAATCTTATCAACTTGATATAATCTCATTCTACTTGCAGCACCGTGCAAATAATCTGCTACGTTATCAATAGAAGTAATAAGCGTGTGAATATCCTCTCTATCAAATGGAGTAATAAAGTTTCTGCTCAATTCAAGATTGGTCTGACGTGTAATATCCTCTCCTCTTTGCTCTAACTCATCAATTTTCTGAAAAAGAACTTCTCTTTCTTTCAATGGAAGGTTTACAGCTTCGTGTAAATTAGACGCTAATTCAATTAAATTGCTTGAAGCCTCTTCAAAAAGTGGAAAGAATTTCTTGTCTTTCGGCACTAAAAATTGGAAAATACTGTTTATTGACATTTTTATATTTTTGATAGTGCAAAATTACTTCATTAATATTTTACAATGTTAAGCCATTGTTAACAAATCGTTTTCTATTTGGAAACTATCCAGGAATGAAACGGTCTTTTCAATGTCATAATGTAAGATTCTGTCTTCTTTTACCAATGGTACAACTTCTCTGTAACTGCTCAAAAACATTTCGATGAAATCGCTTGATTTTAAAGGCTCTCTGTAAGCAATTGCCTGAGATGCATTCATTAATTCAATAGCCAGTATACGCTCTAAATTATCCATAACACGAAGCGCTTTTGTAGCTCCGTTTGCTCCCATACTTACATGATCTTCCTGTCCGTTGCTTGAAACAATACTATCGACACTAGCCGGAGTTGCCAATTGCTTGTTTTGACTCGCAATACTTGCCGCAGTATACTGTGGAATCATAAATCCTGAATTCAATCCCGGATTATCAACTAAAAATGCCGGAAGATTACGCAATCCGGAAATCAATTGATACGTTCTTCTTTCAGAAATACTTCCTAATTCTGCCAAAGCAATTGCCATAAAATCTAAAGCCAAAGCCAAAGGTTGTCCGTGGAAATTTCCACCAGAAATAATTTGATCGCTTTCTATAAATATATTTGGATTATCTGTAACCGAATTAATCTCTGTTTTAAAAACTTTACGAACATAATCGATTGCATCTTTTGAAGCACCATGAACTTGTGGCATACAACGGAAAGAATACGGATCCTGAACGTGTTTTTTCTCCTGCTCAATAATTTCACTTCCTTCTAAAAACTCATTAATACGTTGAGCCGTAATAATTTGTCCTTTGTGAGGTCGTATAAAATGAATCAATTCGTTAAAAGGCTCAATTCTTCCATCAAAACCTTCTAAAGAAATTGTTCCGATTAAATCTGCCAAATAGGAATACTTATATGCTTTCAATAAAATATGAGCTCCGTAAGCACTCATAAATTGAGTTCCGTTTAATAAAGCTAAACCTTCTTTAGATTGTAAAACGATTGGTTCCCAATTAAAGTGTTTTAAAACTTCGGCAGAAGCCACTTTTTTACCTTCAAAATAAACCTCGCCTTCTCCTAATAAAGGTAAAGATAAATGAGCAAGCGGCGCTAAATCTCCAGAAGCACCAAGTGAACCTTGTGTATAAATTACAGGCAGAATGTCATTATTATAAAAATCGACAAGACGATTTACAGTTTGCAGCTGAATTCCTGAATGTCCGTAGCTTAATGATTGAATTTTAAGAAACAGCATCAATTTTACAATTTCTACAGGAACCTCTTCTCCAGTTCCGCAAGCATGCGACTTTACAAGATTTTCCTGAAGTTTAGATAAATTTTCATTAGAGATTTTTACGCTATAAAGTGATCCAAAACCAGTATTGATACCGTAAATTGGTTCAGAGTGTGTGGCCATTTTTTTGTCTAAATAATCACGGCATTTCTGAACATTAACCTTCGCTTCTTCTGATAATTCAAGTGTTTTTTGATTCACAATTATTTCTTGTAAAGCTTCTAAACTTAAGGTTTCAGTACTTATATAATGGACTTCTCTCATGTTGTTTGTAATTTAAGGCGTCAAAATTCAGCAAATCAATATTAAAAAGCAACAATTATTCATAATAATTAAAATTTAAGCAAAACCATTCTCCTCTTTTAATTATTCTATAATATAGAATTAAGCAGAAAACCTCTAAGCAGAATGAAATTTACATCATAAAGTTGATTTAGTTTTTAAGTTAAATATTTCAATAAAGTAGTAGATCTAATCTATAGAATAAGTAAAATCTATTTGTTTAATGCAGATTTTACAGATTTAAGCAGATTTTCAAATCATTTTAATCCTTTAATCTGTGGCTTTAAATAAAATAAATACAAAAAAAAACAAACTCAAATATACGAATCCGTCAACTTTAGACTTTTAATTCTGGTAAATACTCAATATTAAATTTTATCTTTTTGAATTATTAAAATATTCGTAAAAAGGCAATTATGATTTTTTAACTTTTATAAAAATCTGTACTTTTGAAAAATCAAAAATGAAAAGTAACAGCGCAAAATATCAATCTACAATGACAACTCAAACAAGAGTTGCAATTGCTGCTACAACAATTTCTACTACAACAACTACTACCCCTTAGGGGTATACATTTTTACATATAATCCTGGTTATCTATACTTTTTTCTAAAAAGAAGAAAGGTATTGGATACATAAAAATATTTGCATAAAAAGAAAAAAAACATCAAAATGAAAGTATTAAAATTTGGCGGAACTTCGGTTGCCAATGCTCAAAATATAAAACTCGTTCTCGAAATTATTAAACAAAATTCTAAACAAGATAAATTAGTTGTTGTCGTTTCTGCCTTAAGCAAAGTGACTGATTTATTGCAGTTAGCAGCAGCAAAAGCAGCCGAAAATGACGAAAGTTTCAGGGATATTGTTGCTGAAATCGAGAAAAAACACCTTGACACTTTAAAAGAACTTATTCCGGTAAGCGAACAAAGCAGCTTATTAAGCCACGTAAAAAGAATCATCAATCATCTTGAAACTTTATTAGACGGTTGCTTTTTATTAGGTGAATTATCTCCAAGAACTGCTGACACTATTTTAAGTTTTGGCGAATTGCTTTCATCGTATATTATTGCACAAGCATATCAGCAAATTGATAAAGACGTTGTTTATAAAGACAGTCGTGAAATTATTAAAACAAGTGCTGATTTTGGAAAAGCTGTTGTAAACTTCGAAATTTCGAACAAACTGATTCAGGAGTATTTTGCTCAAAATGAATCAAAAATTAATATTTTACCCGGTTTTATTGCTTTAACTCTTGACGGAATTACAACTACTTTAGGCCGTGGCGGTTCTGATTATACTGCCGCAATAATTGCCGGCGCACTTGATGCATCGCAATTAGAAATCTGGACGGATGTAAACGGAATGTTTACTGCAAACCCAAAAATTGTAAAACAAGCACAGCCAATTGCCAATATTTCGTATCAGGAAGCAATGGAATTATCGCATTTTGGAGCCAAAGTTTTGTATCCGCCAACAATTCAGCCTGTTTTAAGAAAAAATATTCCAATTTTAATTAAAAACACTTTTGAACCGGAAGCCGAAGGAACTTTGATCACAGATCAGGTTTCATCAAAAGACACCGTTGTAAAAGGAATTAGTCATATCGATAATATTTCGCTTGTAACTCTTGAAGGTCCCGGAATGATTGGAGTTGCAGGTTCTTCAAGACGTTTATTCGAAGTATTGTCTCAGGAAAAAATCAATGTAATTTTTATTACTCAGGCTTCTTCTGAACATTCGATTTGTATCGGAATTTTAAATTCGGATGCTGAGAATGCCGAAGCTGCAATTAACAGAGCTTTTGAAGTAGAGATTTTACAAAACAAAATTGATCCTTGTATTGTAGAAAAAGACCTTTGTATTATTGCTTTGGTTGGTGAAAACATGAAAAATCACCAGGGTTTAAGCGGAAGAATGTTTAGTACTTTAGGAAAAAACAACGTAAACATTCGCGCGATTGCGCAAGGTGCTTCTGAAAGAAATATTTCGACTGTAATTAACGAAAGAGACGTTAAAAAAGCGTTGAATACTCTGCACGAAAACTTCTTTGAAGAAAACACCAAACAGTTGAATCTATTTGTAATGGGCGTTGGAAATGTTGGTGAAAAATTCATCGAACAAATTCACAATCAGAAGAAATTTTTAAAAGAAAACTTAAAGATAAATGTTCGCGTAATTGCATTGTCAAACTCAAGAAAAATGCTTTTTGATGAAGACGGAATTTCTTTAAAAGAATGGCAGGCTGATTTAGATAAAGGTGAACCTGCAAATGCAGCAGCTTTTATCGAACGTGCTAAAGAACTGAATTTACGTAACAGTATTTTTGTTGACATCACTGCAAATGCAAGCGTTTCTGAAACGTATGAAAACTTCCTGAAACAAAGTATTGCCGTTGTAACTTGCAACAAAATTGCCTGTTCATCTGCGTATGACAATTACAAAAAATTAAAAAACTTATCACGCCAATATAACGCTCCATTTTTGTTTGAAACAAATGTTGGTGCGGGATTACCAATTATTGATACCGTAAAAAACTTAATTGCTTCTGGCGATAAAGTGCATAAAATTCAGGCCGTTTTATCCGGAAGTTTAAACTTCATTTTCAATAATTTCGATAAAAACAATTCTTTCCACGATGTGGTTAAAGAAGCCGGAGTTCAGGGATTTACAGAACCAGACCCAAAAATTGACTTAAGCGGAATCGACGTTGCACGTAAAATCCTGATTTTAATTCGCGAAAGCGGTTACGAAATGGATATTGAGGCCATTGCAAACGAATCATTCCTTCCGGCAGAATGTTTAGCGACAACTAATAATGATGACTTTTTTGCATCGTTAACAAAACACGCTGCTCATTTTGAAGGTATTTATGAAGAAGCATTAGCGAAAGATTCAAGATTAAAATATGTAGCACAATTCGAAAACGGAAAAGCCAGCGTTGGTCTGCAATTCATTCCAAAAGATCATCCTTTCTATAATTTAGAAGGAAAAGATAATATCGTACTTTTTTACACAGATCGTTACGTAGATCAGCCTTTATTGATAAAAGGAGCCGGAGCCGGTGCAGCCGTTACCGCTTCAGGAATTTTTGCGGATGTAATTCGAATAGGTAATATATAAAGGTGCTAAGGTTCTAAGATGCTAAGGTACTGAGTTTTTTTTAAACTAATCTTAGCCTCTTAGAATCTCAGAACCTTAAAAACTAAAAAATAAACAGTTGCAAAGAAAAACTTAGAACCTTAGCATCTTAGCAACTCAGAACCTTTAAAAAGAAATGGAAATAAAACTATTTTGCCCGGCAACTATTGCGAATCTTTCGTGCGGATTTGACGTACTTGGACTTTGCTTAGACAATGCAGGCGATGAAATGATTGTTCGAAAAGTCGATCAAAAAGGAGTTCGAATCACTAAAATTGTGGGTGCCGATTTACCTTTAGAAACAGAGAAAAACGTTTCTGGAGTTGCCGCTCTTGCAATGTTAGAAACCCTTGATGTCGATTTTGGATTTGAAATCGAAATTTATAAAAACATAAAAGCGGGAAGCGGAATTGGAAGCAGCGCTGCAAGTTCTGCCGGAGCAGTTTTCGGAATTAATGAATTATTGGGAAGACCTTATTCTCGTAAAGATTTGGTGCAATTTGCTATGCAGGGCGAAAAATTAGCGAGCGGAAACGCACATGCAGACAACGTTGCTCCTGCCCTTTTAGGCGGATTTACTTTGGTAAGAAGTTATGCGCCGCTGGATATTATCAGAATTGATAGTCCTGAAGAATTATTCGCAACGGTGGTTCATCCTCAAATTGAATTGAAAACTTCTGATGCACGTTCGGTTTTAAAACAAACCGTTTCCCTAAAAAGCGCCATTATGCAATGGGGAAATGTGGGCGGATTAATTGCAGGTTTATATACTAAAGATTATGATTTGATTGGAAGATCACTTCACGACGAAATCGTTGAACCTTTACGAAGCGTTTTGATTCCGGGTTTTGATTTAATCAAACAAACAGCTCTTGAAAACGGTGCTTTAGGTTCCGGAATTTCAGGTTCAGGTCCGTCGATTTTTGCTTTAAGCAGAGGAAAAGAAACCGCCGATAAAATTGCCAAAGCCATGAGCGAAGTTTACGAAAAAATGAATTTACCGTATGAAATTCACGTTTCGAAAATTAATCCGGATGGAGTTAGGATTCTTTAGGATGGAACGCTGTAAGCAATAGGCTTTAGGCAATAAGCTTAAAACCTTTGCGAAAAATATAAAACCAAGAAAAAATAAAAGCTGTAAGCAAGCACTAGGAAAAAGCCTAATACCTAAAGCTTAAAGCCATAAAAAAGCAAGAAGCTATACGCAACATTAGGAAAAAGCCTAAAGCCTAAAGCTTACTGCCTAAAGCAAAAAAACAATGAAATACTACAGTTTAAACCATAATGCCCCAAAAGTTTCTTTTCAGGAAGCTGTAATACAAGGATTAGCAAGCGATAAAGGATTATATTTCCCAGAGAATATCACGGCTTTAGATCCTTCTTTTTTTGATAAAATTGAAAGTTTAAGCCATGAAGAAATTGCTTTTGAAGCGATCAAACAATTTGTTGGCGATGAAATTCCTGCTTCGACATTAAAAGAAATTATTGCCGAAACTTTATGTTTTGATTTTCCGGTGGTGAAAGTCGAAAACGGCATTTATTCGTTAGAATTATTTCACGGACCTACAATGGCTTTTAAAGATGTTGGAGCACGTTTTATGTCGCGTTGTCTGGCATATTTTAACAAAGACAAAAAAGACAGTAAAAATACCGTTTTAGTAGCTACTTCGGGAGATACAGGCGGAGCCGTTGCAAGCGGATTTTTAGGCGTTGACGGTGTTGATGTTGTCATTTTATATCCGTCAGGAAAAGTGAGCGACATTCAGGAAAAACAATTAACAACTTTAGGTCAAAATATTAAAGCCCTTGAAGTTGACGGTGTTTTTGATGATTGCCAGGATATGGTAAAAAAAGCGTTTTTAGATGAAACTCTGGCACATAAAAACCTGACTTCTGCAAATTCTATAAATATTGCGCGCTGGTTGCCACAAATGTTCTATTTTTTCTTTGCCTACAAAGCGTTGAAAAGCCAAAACAAACCATTGGTTTTTTCTTGCCCAAGTGGAAACTTCGGAAATATCTGCGCCGGGATTATGGCAAAGAAATTAGGTTTGCCAATTGAACATTTTGTAGCGTCTACAAACGTAAACGACACGGTACCACGATTCTTAGAAAACGGAAAATACGACCCGAAACCTTCTAAAGCGACAATTTCTAACGCAATGGACGTTGGAAACCCAAGTAACTTTATTAGAATTCAGGAATTGTATAATAATGATTTAAAAGCTTTTGAAAAAGACTTTTCTTCTTATAGCTATACTGACGAACAAACACTTGAAGCTCTAAAGAAAATTTATAACACTAATGGTTATATCGCAGAACCGCACGGCGCTGTTGGTTATTTAGGTTTGAAAAAAGAATTACAAAAACACGAGAATGCAATTGGTATTTTCTTAGAAACAGCTCATCCTATTAAATTTTTAGATGTTGTTGAACCTGTTTTGGGAATTACACTTCCTATTCCTGCTCAAATTGAGAGTGTTATTAATGAGGAGAAAGTGAGTGTAAAGATTAAGAGTTATGAGGAATTGAAAGCTTTCTTGGGGTAAAAACATATGCATATATGATTAAAAGCGAGTAAAAAAATACTCGCTTTTTTATTGCATTACCATTAATTATTTTGAATTAATATATAAAAATTATCAAGTACGGATTTCCGTAAAAATTGGCAACAAAAAAAACATATATTTGAAAAACAAGAAAACGAAATAAAGTTTCACTTATCTACCCGTATAAACGAAAGTTTTTTTCGATTATAAATAAGTTGTGCGGGCATGCTTGAACAAACCGCTTAAGACAAACAGTAATTGAATTATGACAAAACCAGACTATAGATATATTTATATTGTTTATGCTATCATTGCGGTCTTGACTGCATTGTGGCTAAACAGTAAATATAATTTATCAGACAATAATCAAAACACAGCATCCTTAATAGCTAATACATCAGAATTATTAGGACTTGCAATTGCATTGACAGAAATTTTTGTGCTTACCAGAGTAACTGACCGAATTAGAAAAAGTATTGAAAACTTACAGTCTTATTCAGATATTTCTAGTGTTTCAATTTTTCTTTCACAGACAAAAGATGATTTAATCGGTAAGAAATATGGAAAAGCTATTTTACGATTAGAAAAAGTTCGAGATGTTTATCAAGAAAATTTGCCGACAAATGAACTAGCAAATACATCTTCGATTCATAGAATAAACTATGACAGATTAAATTCTATGATTTCAACACTCACGATGCTTGAGAATAGCTTTTCAACAATCCCAAATAACGACTTAAATGATTTTGTTAGTTTCTTGACTTCTTTCAATGAAACAATAATATCACTAAAATTAACTTTCAAAAGCTCAATAATATGATACCTGACGTTTATAAAACATTTATTCAAGCGATAATTCAAAAAACCAATGATGATGAGGCCAAGTGGGAAACTACTAGAGATGAAGCCTATGTACTACGAACAAGTTCAGCCACAGTTGAAGTTGGTCATTATATAGACCAAGATGCAGAAGTTGGATATTACTATTTCAAATATTATAATATCAAAAAAAAGACAGACGCAGGATTTCGTGTAAATAATCTAGAAGATGATTATCCAACAATGGAAAGGTTATTTGCAATTGCAGCGGCTTCTGCAGCTAACATAAAAGACGAATTATCATCATTTCTTGGTGACTTATAGCACTACCGCACAACATACGCTACAAGTAAGCTGGTTGTTTGGCTTAATTTGAAGATGGTTTTGTATTTGAAAAAATAGTTCTTAATCGAAGGATTACGCATTTTTAATCCCAGCCTGCATGTAGCGCGGGGACGTTGGCATACATACTTATACCAAAATTGCACAAATTATGAATATCGATAAAATTAAATTTTCCAAATTTTTTCACGAATCTAAAAAAAATGCAATTAAAAGAATTGTAAAATGTTATCATCCAGATTGTAATGAAAAATCTATAAATTCTCATATTCTTCAAAAAAATGGAATTCTTTCTTCAATTTCAAAAGACAGTCATTTATGGGAACACGTTTTAAATCAATTTAAAGAACCGCATTTTCAATTTAAAAGAACCGGAATAAATGAAATTTTTTCTTTCAATTGCTTTTGTCAAAAACACGATAGTGAATTGTTTAAAATTATTGAAACAGAAAGTATAAATTTTAATGATTACAAATCTTGCCTATTATTTACTTTACGCACAATTTATAATGAAAAATTCAAAAAAGAAGTTAATATTGATATTTATCAAACTATATTGAAATCTGAATTTTCATCAAACATAAATAAAGAGTTTTTAGAATTGACACTTGAGCAAGAAAAACTTGGTTTGGCAGATTTAGCAGTAAACGAGAATGACATATGGAAAGACTTAAATGAAAACACACAATCATTTATTTTTGAACATAGAGAAATTACGCAAATCGAACTCTGTCTTTCAGCATTTTACAATTACGAAACAACTCTAGAAATGAATCTTTATAGATTAAAATATGGAAAAGATATGGAAAGAATTTCTGAAGTTTTCATCAATCTATTTCCATATAAAAATAAATCAATCCTATTGATGGCTTATAACAAAAAAGATGAAACTGCAGTTAAGGGAGATTTTTATATTTTTTTTAAAGAATCTGAAAAAAGAGTTCAAAGAAAATTAACTAATTTATTTTTATTTGCTTGTGAAACATGGGTTATTTCAGAAAAGTTATATAGTGAAAAATTCAAAGGCATAGAAAATATAATAGCTTATGCCTCAAAATATTCATCTGAAAATTATAACGAGAGACAGAATTTTGCTTTAAATATGTTTACAGAAAATTTCAAAACTGAAATTCAAAAATGGTATTCAAAATATAAATAAAAATACGCTCGCGCTAGCAATCGAATTAGATAAGAATAAGAAAGAGACCTTTAATAAGGTCTCTTTCTAAAATTAAATATATCTTCAAAACACTATTTCCCATTCAATAACTTCTCCAAATACTCAACTTTATCTTTTTCAGCTTGCACCAAACGTTCGTAAAGTTCAACAACTTTATCTAAAGGATTAAAATTGCAATTGTAATTACCTGTCGTAATACTTCCGTGATCTTGAAAAGTATTTCCAATAATATTAAAAACCGCTTCTTCTGAAAAGTTTTTAATTGCTTCAACAGAAACTCCAAGAGCTTTTGCAATCTCAATTAGTTTTTGTTCGTCTACAGTTTCGCTGTTTTCAATAGCCGAAATTGCCTGCTGATTTGTTCCCAAAGCTTGTGCCAGTGCTTCCTGTTTCATATCTTTAAGCTCTCTGATACGGCTTATATTTCTGCCGATATGTTTTGGTTTTATTGCTGTACTCATAATTCAAAGATATTTAAAATTCTTAAACGAAAATAAATTTCGGTAAAAAACAAACTAGTTTTTGTAAGATACGCTTTTCAATAATTTATATATCTTTAAAAACTAAAAAACAATATTAAAAACATGAGTAAAATATACAATTTTGAGAAATTTGAAGTCATTAAAAGTCTAATAAGAATCTCATCTTGGTTTTTAATTTTAATATTGTTGTTTGCCATAATTTTTACTTTACTTTCTACTGGATTTGAAAGTTATTTCATTAATTATTGTATTATCTTTCTATCTATTTTCACATTGTTTTTCAATGTTATAACCTTATTTGTAATTTCTATTTTGTATAAATTAAAGAAAGAAAAAATATTTTACAACATTAAAAAAGAGTCAATCTTATTTCTGGCTTCTTTAGCTAGCCTGATGTTTTTAAGTTGTATAATACATTTAAAATATTAGAATAAGAATAATTATTCTCCTGCTCGTGTCCCCAAAGAATAGCTAACTCAGATTGAAATAAAAATTTTTATTAAGTTCTAAAATTATGGAGAATTTTTTCATAGCAATATTAATCAGCCAAATGCTATCTTACGGAATAATAGATCATTTTAAAATCAAATATGGCCGTCTCATCATTCTGTCAATCTTTCTTTCTCTATTTTTAATAGTTTTTCCAATTTATTATCAAGTGAATGAAAACAAAGATTCTGTTTTGTGCTTATATAATGCATTTGATTATTTTGAGGTTTATTGGAATATTGGTATTGGACTCGTTTTATCAACCCACTTCATTTATTGTTATCTGATTAATAAAAAATCTAAAACTGTACAATAAATTATTTAAGCTAAACTAAAGACAGCATATGTAAAAATTTCAATTGCCTCCAGCTTTAGCTGGAGGTTTTGATTTTGCAGACTAAATTCGGCTTTAGCCAAAAAACTTAAAAGATTAGGCTAAAGCCATTTTCTAATATAACTTTGCCCTACAGCTAAAGCTGTAGGCAATTTATTTTTTTTTACTAAATAACATGATCACAAAAGTAACATTACAAGACATTCCGGCATTAACAACCTTAATAAACTCAGCTTACAGAGGCGAAACTTCTAAAAAAGGCTGGACAACCGAGGCTCATTTATTAGAAGGAAAAAGAACAACCGAAGAAGAGTTAACAGAAATCATTTTAAATCCTAAAAATACATTCCTGAAATTTACAGAGAATGACAAAATTATTGGTTCAGTTTTATTGGTCGAAAAAGAACATCAATTATACGTTGGAATGCTAACTGTTTCACCTGAATTACAAAATGCCGGAATCGGGAAAAAGATGTTAGCAGAAGCTGAAAGTCATGCCAAAACTTTAGGAATATCTACTCTTAGCATGACGGTTGTTTCAGTTCGTTCAGAACTTATTGCCTGGTACAAACGTCATGGTTATGTCGAAACCGGCGAAAGAGAACCTTTTCCTTCAAGCGATATTCATATTAATATTTCAGATAAACCTTTGGAGTTTATATTTTTAGAGAAAAAGATTTAAGTATGTTTTACCATATAAGTGATATAAGTTCATTTAAAAGAAGGATTATATATCTAGAAATTTTAAGTCACATTAAATATTCAATAAATGAACATACGTCTTTTCTCTAAAAAAAATACTACAGCCTCTATTTGGAGCGGCGGATTGACATATGAATATATGATATATCCGAAAACCGCAAGCTATATCGATAGAGATTTTGCATTCAGAATTAGCAGTGCTACAATAGAGGAAACGCCTTCAGAATTTACAAAATTTAAAGGTTATTTCCGATACTTGGTTATGCTTGATAACTCCTTGCATATTGATATAAACAAAGAGAAAAAAGTATATGAGAAATATGAAATCATGGAATTTAATTCGGATGATGAAGTGACTTCTTATACAAAAGGTATTGATTTTAATTGGATGGTTTCTGAAAAAATAAGCCATCACAAACTGAAAATAACGAATAGTAATCAGAATTATAATGCTGAAATAATAATTTTATTTTCTTTAGACAGAACAGCTATTAAAATTAATGAGAAGCCGTACGATCTAGAACCTCATGATTTATTGGTCATCGAAAATCCAGAAAAGGAAAATATAATGCTTCATTTTTCTAATGAATGTCTCACCGGAATATTGGATTTTTAATCTCGAAAAGTCGCAGAAACACTAAGTTTTTTTGAATCTCGCAAAGTCACAGAGCCGCAAAGATTTTTCACGCAGATTTAAAATGATTTAAGCAGATTTAAAATAGATCTTTTATTAAATTAAATCTGCCGGAATCTGCAAAATCTGCGTGAAACAAAAATCATTTTAATCCATTTATCGCGATAGCTATCGGGAGTGGTTAATAATCTTATGTTAGACGCACCGCAGTGCGCCTCTACAGAAAACCTTTGTCGCTTTGAACCTCTGAGTCTCTGAAACTCAATTAAACCATTCTCTTAATTTTTGACAAGAATTCGTGCGAAACGCCCAAATACGATGATAAATTCTTGTTGTTAATGGTTTGCATTTTCTCCGGATAACGCTCTCTAAAATCGAGATAACGTTCCTTAGAAGTTTTATTTAAAACATCTAAAAGTCTTTGTTGTATGGCAATATTAGCGCGCTCAATCATGATGACGTGAAACTGAATAAGCTTTGGAACTTCAACAAACAACTTCGCTTTATTAACTTTATTAATCACTAGAATTTCGCTGTCTTCGATTGCTTTAATATTATACGTGGTTGGTTTTTGATGATAGAAACTTTCGAGATCACACATCCATTCTTTTTCGAAAGAGAAAAAAATAACACTTTCGGTTCCGTTTTCGTTTAAAATGTAGGTTTTAAAAGATCCTTTTAAAATAAAACCTTCATAACTATTGTTAGAATCCTGAATTTGCAAAAACTCATTTTTCTTGAGCTTTATGAGTTCTGCTTTAGAAACAATGCAATTCCATTCTTCTTCGGTTAAGGGAATTTTACGTTCGATGTTTTTTCGTAGTAGGTTGTACATAATTTGGTTTGTTTTTTTGTGGGAATTTGTTTTTACAATTACCTTATTTATTTGGGGGAATAACAATGTAATCGATTACGTAAAAATACCTTTTTTATCTATTTTTGTAAATGAACAACTGTTAAAAAACTATATTTTGTAGAAATTTTTACAAAAGATTGAACTTGTTCAACTTTTTTAGAATTAATTATAAGCAGATTTGTACTGTTAAATATTTTTAAAACCCCAAACTTAAATTATGAAATTAAAAACAAAATGGTCAGTGTTATTTGTAGCCCTGGCGTTCAGTTTTGCAAGTTGTAACTCTGAAGAAGTTCTATCTTCTAACGAAAATGCAAGTGCAACAAACGTTGCTTCTGCTTCTAACGGCTTAACAGCAAAAGTTGGTAACTGTGCCGAAGTTCCGGGATGGGCTTCTCAAAACGGAGGTACAACAGGTGGAGGGTCTTCTGCCGAAACAACGGTTACAACTTATGCTCAATTGAAATCTGCAATTGAAAGCAGTACTGTAAAAGTTATTAAAGTAACTGGTACTATTACCGTTACTACAAGATTGTCTTTGCAAGACCAAACCGGTAAAACCATTTATGGTACCAGCGGTGCAAAATTGGTTTCTACGAACCAAACTAAAGATGCTTCTGGTATTATTAATATCAAAAGATGTAAAAATTTAATCATCAGAAACCTTATTTTCGAAGGTCCGGGTGCTTATGATACTGATGGTTGGGACAATGCAATTCTTGACGATTGTCAAAATGTTTGGGTTGACCACTGCGAATTTAGAGATGGCGTTGATGGAAACTTTGACATCAAAAACAAATCAGATTATATTTCGGTTACGTATTCTAAATTCGGTTATTTAAAACCACCAAAAGCTGGAGGTTCAGGAGGTTCTGACGATCACAGATATTCAAACTTAATTGGTTCAAGCGATGGTGCAACTGCAGATCGCGGAACATTGAGAATTACATTTGCGCGTTGCTGGTGGGCTCCTGGCTGTAAAGAAAGAATGCCAAGAGTACGTTTTGGAAAAGTGCATTTAATAAACAACTACTTTAATAGTACGGTAAGTAATAAATGTATTGCTGCAGGTTTTGAAGCTAATCTTTTAGTAGAAAGAAACTCATTTGATGGTGTAAAAACTCCGATTGATTTAATGACGGGTTACACAGCAGTTACTGCTACTGACAATGTTTTTGCTAATACAACCGGAAATCAATTAGGAAGCAATACAGCTTTTACTCCGCCGTATACAATCGTAAAACTTGCTGCATCTGCTGTAAAAGCTGATGTTACTGCCGGAGCAGGCGCAACATTTACAGGAAACACTTGCGGTTCATTCTAATTAAAAAATATTTTTAGTATTATAATTTCAAACGATCTACTTTGAAATTATGGTATTAAAAAAATGAGTTAGTTAGTTTAGTTTTAAACCACGAATTACAGTAATGTAGTTCGTGGTTTTATTATGTTTTGCCATGAAGATACGAAGTCGCAAATTTTTTTGTTTCACGCAGGTTCTACAGATTTAGCAGATTTTTTTAAAACTATATGTTATACGCATCGCTATGCGTCTCTACAAAAAACCTTTGCACCTTTGAGCCTCTGAACCTTTGTACCTTCCTCAAAGAACCAATTCCTCAAACAATCTCTGAATCGTTTTCTCTAAATCTTCGCACAAGCCGGAATGTGGTCTTGAGGTTTGAATTGCAGAACTACGAATAGCTGTTAACCATCGAAAACGCTCCGGAATCTCAAATTCACCAATTGGACCGGCATCTTTATCTCCGCTTGCAATTTTCTTAAGCGCTGTTACATTGCAATGCAATTGCTCAATGTCAAAATCATTAGAAAGTGCTTCAATTTTGGCATCGTCGATATGAGCCAATACTTTTATAAACTTGGCTTTTTTACAAAATAAAATGATTCCGATATTTAGGAATTCTTCGCGCTCCACTCTTGGTACCACGCGAATTACGGCATACTCATATAAGTGACTATCTTGCATTTTGAGCTTGATTTACAAAGATTTCGGAATTATTTAATCTGGTTTGCAAGAACTGTAAATATACGTTTCGCAAGGCTTCTGGTGTTTCATCGGTATCTTCCCATTCTAGCCATTCCTGTGGAATTGTATTTACAATTTCTTCAAGAATTTCATTACTTAAAAGTGCTTTAAATTCGGCATCAACTTCTTTTAAAAGTGATGCTTGTGGCAATAAAACGTGATCTTTGATCAAAGCAAACGGGCTTTTGGCATGTTGCTCCCAATTGTTCCAGGAATGATGAAAATACAAACACGCTCCGTGATCGATCAGCCATAATTCTTTATGCCAGATCAGCATATTTGTGTTTCTAAAAGTACGATCGACATTCGTAATATAAGCATCTAGCCAAACAATTTGCGAGGCTAATTTAGCATCGACAGTTGTTACAACAGGATCGAAAGTAATAGCTCCCGACAAAAAATGAAGTGCCAGATTTAATCCCTGGCTTCCTTGTAGTAAATCCTGAATTTCTTCATCGGCTTCGGTTCTTCCAAATGCTTCATCGAGATTAGCGAAAACCAATTCCGGAAGTTGCAATTTTAAGGCTTTAGCAATTTGTCCGCCAACCAATTCGGCTATTAAAGCTTTTACGCCATGTCCGGCTCCTTTAAATTTTAAGACATATTTAAAATCGTCATCGGCTTCTGCCAAAGCGGGTAAAGAACCGCCTTCGCGTAAAGGCGTGATATAACGCGTAACATTTACCGTTCTTAGATCGAAATTGTTTTTCATAAGCAGTATTTACTGAAATACAAACTTACGATTTTTGATTTTAGAATTTAGATTTATGATTTTAGATTCTTGTTGCATTAACCGCAAAGGCCGCAAGAATTGCATTTTACTGATAGCGCAGAGATCGTAAAGCTGGATGGTAATTCTCAATTGTCATCATTTTTGTCATCCTGAGGAACGAAGGATCACACACGGAACTCGACAAAGATTGGCGATTCAGTTTGCGGAGTTTCTTGTGTGATCCTTCGTTCCTCAGGATGACAAACTGCGTATAGAATCTAAGTCAGTCTAATATCTAAGAAGTCTAAACTTAAAAATGCTTTTCCAAGATTCTCGATAATATCAGATGCTACAAACGATTGATAACCCGTTTGCGGCAAAGCAATATCTGCGGTTAATCCGTGAAGGAAGATGCCTAGTTTTGCTGCATATATAGGTTCATAACCCTGAGCTAATAAACTTGTGATGATTCCCGTTAAAACATCGCCGCTTCCTGCGGTGGCCAAAGCAGCATTTCCGGTCGTGTTTTCGTAGATTTTACTTTTATTGATGATGTATGTTGGAGCACCTTTCATGACAATAATTAGCTTGTATTTTTCAGAGAAAGCGATTGTTTTTTGAAACTTTTCAGATTCTGAATTCCACTTGCCTATTAAGCGTTCGAGTTCTTTTGGATGTGGCGTTAAAATAGTGTTTTCCGGAACTAATTCTAACCAGGATTGGTTTTCTGCCAAAATATTCAGCGCGTCGGCATCGAGGACTAAAGGTATTTTATTGATTCGTAAAAATTCGAATAAGGCTTTTTGTGTGCCTAACTCCTGCCCTATTCCCGGGCCAATTCCGATTGCCTGAGGAATTATAGGAAGATGAATATGAGTAATGAAATTAGAGTTTTCATCATTAACAACCATAACTTCCGGAATCGAGATTTGCAGAATTTGATAACCACATTTTGGTGTAAAAGTAGTTACGAGTCCGCAGCCGGATTTTAAACAGGATTTTGATGCCAAAACCGCTGCTCCAATTTTGCCATAACTTCCGGCAATAATTACAGCGTGCCCCTGAAGTCCTTTATGCGTCTGAGGATTTATGGGTTTATAGAATTTTAGAATATCTTCTTTGGTGATTAAAAACGGATCTTTCATTTGGCTTATTTATTATTTTAATTTTAATCACTTCTGGATTTAGGTTAGTGGTATTGTAACGCTGATGAAACAGATTTACTTCGTAAAGACGCGGATAAAAACGGATTTTTTATTTCCTGATATCTGTGTGTTTTGTTTTTATTTTAGTAACATAAAAAAATAGATTCTTAAAGTTACATAAAAATTAGAAGAAGAAAGTGTTTCTTGTTACCGTAAATTCCTAGCCCTGATAGGAGCGACATCCTTTTTGTTTTTTCTTTAAAAAGATTATAAAATCCGGAAGAAGCTAGTTAATAGTAGTTTACAAAATTTAAAAACACTATCAGTAACGATTTAGTAATGGTGCTTATTGCATTCATTTTCAACTAAATTCCTTGTAAATCAATTGCAAACTTACAAAAAAACAGAAAACATTTAGAATATATAGCTTATTTTCCATCTATATTTCATGATTAGTACCTTCTCTTTTATCATCAAGAAATTTTATGCGATTTATTTTACTGCGTAGTTCAAAATAAGTGTGATAAAAGTTGAAGGTATTGACATTAAAAAGAACCCTGTCAAAAAATTGATATAAATTATTTCTTTAGTTTTTGTAGGACGCCTTTACGTTCCAGCAAAGTATGTAAAACAATATTGTAATTACAATTAAACTCTTTTTGATGTAATACAGATTATTTCCCATTACAATTTGGGCACAACCCAGAAAGTGTAAAATTGACCTCTTTTACCAGATAATTATCAGGAATTTTATAAGACGGCTCAACCGAATCCAAACAGGTTACCGAAAGACATTTTTCGCAACTAAAATGCACGTGATTATGCGTGTGCTGATGATTGTCGTGATTATGATGACAGCTTGCATATTTGACCGTTCCGTCTGGAGTTGCAATTTTATGAATCACATCTTCATTGACCAAGCGATCTAAAATTCTATAAATAGTAACTCTATCACATAAATCACCTATTAATTTTTGAATTTCTATATGCGATAAAGCCACATCAGAATTTGTTATTAATTCTAAAATAGCCGTTTTAGAAGCTGTATTTCTAGTTGTTTTCATTTTATAAAAAAATAATAACGCAACAATGTTGCGTTTATTGAAATAAAAGTATATTTGCAACAAAATTGCATTAAACAAATATACACACAAATGAAGAAACAATCAATAGTCGTTTTAGATATTTTAGGAATTTCAAGTGCTAGTTTATGCTTAATTCATTGCTTGCTATTCCCTATTTTAAGTATTATTCCATTTGGTTTTTCAGACACGCACTGGATAGATATTTTTTTTGCCTGTATTGGAATGTTTGTGGTTTCTAAAATACTGATGAGCAAAACGTCCAAAAAAGTCAAACTCATTCTTGCTACATCAATAGCCATTATAATAATTGGAGTTGTTTTAGAAACTATTTGGAAAATCAATACCCAAATGATTTTAATCGGAGGCATCGGAATGATAATCGGACATTTTTTGAACTATAAACTGCATTCAAAATAAACCGATAAATGGAAAACCAAAAAAAAATAAACGTTTACATCCTAACAGGATTTCTAGGTTCTGGAAAAACAACGGTATTGAACCATTTGTTAAGTCAGTTTGCCAATGAAAAAAATGTAGTCATAGAAAACGAGTTTGGTAAAATAAATATTGATGCCACCCTTGTAAACGGAACATTCGAATCGGTTTATGAACTCACAAATGGCTGTATTTGCTGTTCGATAAACAACCAATTACTGGAAACTTTAACCCGAATTCATACATTAGAAAACCAACCCGACAATTTATTTATAGAAACTACAGGCATTGCCGATGCTGGCGAAATAGCATCCACTTTTACAGCTCTTTTTGTGGCAGAGGCATTCGATTTAAAGAAAATTATAACTGTTGTCGATGCCGAAAATCTACTTTTTTATAAGGATTCCAATGTCGAAGTACAAAAGCAAATTGTAGTAGCAGATACTGTGGTTATCAATAAATTTGGATTGGTTACAAATGAAATTTTAACGGATATAAAAGATTTTATCCAATCGATAAATCCGTATTCGAGTATAATTTTATCTAAAGATGGTTCGCTGGATCGAATGAATTTGGCAACAGATAATAGTCAAAAAACACTAAATTCAAACACCGTTTACAAATCCGAAAGTGTTCATAAAATCAAAACAATGCTGTATGAAACAGACGGTTTTTTTGATATTCAAAAATTGAAATACGAGCTTTTTAGAAATCTGTATTTGTACTATCATCAGATTTATAGAATAAAAGGCTACGTTTTAAATCCTGAAAAAGAAGTTTTTTTGGTGCAAACAGCAGGAAAAACAGTAGTAATAACGCCAACAACAAACCAACAGATTTCAAAAAGCCAATTGGTTTTTATTGGAAAAGAATTACAATTAAAAACCATCGAACGATTACTCAAAAGTGCTATTGTTAAAAATAAAAACCTTCAATTATCATAAGATGGAAAAACTAAAAATTGGAATTCTTACTGTATCTGACCGAGCCAGCAAAGGAATTTATGAAGACTTGTCGGGACAGGAAATTAGAAAAGTAATTGATAATTACACCAACGACAGTTGCGATTTTGCTTATTGTGTTATTCCAGATGAAGAAGAATTGATACTCGAAAAATTAATTCATTTATCGGATATAGAACTGTGCAGTTTGATTTTTACAACAGGCGGAACGGGTCCTGCCTTGCGAGATGTAACACCCGAAGCCACCGAGAAAGCCTGCCAAAAAATGTTGCCCGGTTTTGGCGAATTAATGCGAAAAGAAAGTCTTGCCTACGTTCCTACCGCCATATTATCCAGACAAACGGCAGGAATCAGGAATCAAACCTTAATTGTGAATCTTCCCGGAAAACCCAGTGCCATCGAACCTTGTTTGAAAGCTATTTTCCCCGCAATTCCGTATTGTATCGATTTGCTCGAAGGCCCATTTATGACTTGCAACCCAGAAACTATCCAAATTTTTAGACCCAAAAAATAAGTATGATAACGATTTTATTACCCTCAAATACTCAAAAAACTTTCGACAAAGAATTGGTTACTTTGCTTGATGTTGCCGAATCTATAAGCAATTCTTTAGCCAAAGAAGTTCTTGTAGCAAGTGCCAACGGACAAATTGTAGATGTAAATATCCCCATTGAAAATAATTCTAAAGTCAATTTATTCACTTGGAAAGACGACGAAGGTAAAAATGCTTTTTGGCATACCTCGGCACATTTACTTGGATCGGCGTTGCAGGAATTATATCCCGGCATACAGCTTGGAACAGGTCCTGCCATAGAAAACGGATTTTATTATGATGTTGATTTTGGCGAATATAAATTTACCGATGCCGATTTTACCAAAGTCGAAAATAAAATGCTGGAATTAGCTCAAAACAAATCAGAAAACATCCGAAGAGAAGTTTCAAAAACAGTGGCTACAGCATTTTTTACCCAACATTACAACGCCTATAAATTAGAATTACTGGAACGTTTGCACGACGGAACGATTACGTTTTACGAAACAGGAAATTTTACCGATTTGTGTGCAGGACCTCATATTCCGAATACTTCCGTTATCAAAGCTGTAAAACTTACGGCTATTGCAGGAGCTTATTGGCGTGCGAACGAAAAAAACAAAATGCTGACTCGCGTTTATGGTATTTCGTTTCCGAAAAAAGCTGAACTCGACCACTATCTCGAAGCATTAGAAAAAGCAAAACAGCGAGACCACCGCAAACTGGGCAAGGAATTAGAACTTTTTTATTTTGATGAACAAGTCGGAATGGGTTTGCCATTGTGGGCGCCCAAAGGCGAAGCGTTGCGACAAAACTTAATTGGTTTTCTCAAAAAAATTCAAATGCGAGCCGGTTATCAGCACGTGGCAAGTCCGCATATTGGTAAAAAAGAATTGTATGTAACCTCGGGACATTATGCCAAATACGGTCAGGATGCTTTTCAGCCCATAAAAACACCCGCCGATAATGAGGAATTCTTTTTGAAACCAATGAATTGCCCGCATCATTGCAAAATATACGCAACCAAACCCCGAAGCTATAAAGAAATGCCCATAAAATATGCCGAATTTGGTACTGTATATCGTTATGAACAAAGTGGAGAATTGCACGGATTGACTCGGGTTAGAGGTTTTACGCAAGACGATGCACATATTTATTGCCGACCAGACCAACTAAAAGACGAATTTTTGAAGGTGGTTGATTTAGTGAGTCTCGTGTATGGAAAATTAGGTTTTACTGATTTTCAGACCCAGATTTCGTTGCGAGACTCTACAAATAAAGAAAAATATTTGGGTACAGACGAAATGTGGAATTTAGCCGAAAATGCCATTATAGAAGCCACCCAAGAGCGAGGAATGAAAACCATAACCAAAGAAGGGGAATCTGCCTTTTATGGTCCAAAATTAGATTTTATGGTGCGTGATGCCATTGGTAGAAAATGGCAAATTGGTACTATTCAGGTGGATTATATGATGCCCGAAAATTTTGATTTGACTTATACAGGAACCGATAATGGGTTGCACCGACCCGTAATGATTCATCGGGCGTTGTTTGGTTCTATGGAACGATTTATTGCATTGTTGATTGAACATACGGGTGGAAATTTCCCTGTTTGGCTCGCACCAACCAAAGTGATTCTGTTGCCAATTGTGTCCAAATACATTCAATATTGTCAGGAAATTGCCAATCAAATCAATGAGGAATTCGATTTGCAAATTGAAGTTGATGAACGAGATGAAAAAATTGGACGCAAAATCAGGGATGCCGAAACCCAAAAAATCCCCTATATGCTTATCGTGGGCGAAAAAGAATACCAAGAAAACCAAGTTTCAATTCGGGTACACGGCGAAGGCGATAAAGGAGCAGTTTTGATTTCGGAATTTATGGAGAATTTTAGAAAAGAACTTAAAATAATATAAATGATTTTAAGCGGAAAAGAAATAGAAAAAAACCTCGGAACAAACATTTCGATTGAACCATTCGATGCTAAACAACTCAATCCCAATAGTTATAATTTGAGGTTGCACGAGGAATTATTGGTGTATGAAAATACTATTTTGGATATGAAAATAGAGAACAAAGCATCGGGGATTACCATTCCAAAATCGGGCTTGTTGCTAGAACCTAACAAACTCTATTTGGGTAGAACCGTAGAATATACCAAAACCCATAATTATGTACCAATGCTGGAAGGCAGAAGCAGTATTGGGCGATTGGGAATGTTCATACACGTTACGGCAGGCTTTGGCGACGTGGGTTTTGAAGGCTATTGGACATTGGAAATCTTTGTGATTCAGCCCTTGATTATTTATCCTAATGTTGAAGTTTGCCAAATTTATTACCACGCCATCGAAGGCGAATTTGAAAGCTATACCAGCGGTAAATATCAAAAAAATGATAGTATTCAACCGAGTTATTTATTTAAAGATTTTGAAAATGAAAAGTGGTAACACCGAATTAGAGGAAACTCAAAAACTGCAGTTGCAATTTGACAAACGAGGCGGATTACTTCCCCTTGCTGTTCAGGAAACCCAAACAGGGCAATTGTTAATGCTGGCTTAGGTAAATTCAGAAGCATTTGAAATTACACTAAAAACCAGAAAAGCGACTTTTTGGAGTACTTCTACAAACAAAATTTGGACAAAAGGATTGACTTCGGGCAACACTTTACGTATAGACGAAATTCTTATTGATTGCGACCAAGATGCAATTGTTTATAAAGTAACACTCGAAAAAGGAGGTGTTTGCCACACTTTTAATGCCCAAGGCGAGAACAGAAAAGCCTGTTTTTACCGAAAATTAGATTTAGAAAACAATCAATTATATTTTTTAGAAAAATGAAAAATCAAGAACAAGCCGATGCATTTGGCGACAACCACATCGGCACATCGACAGAAACACCTTTGCGTAGCGATGCTTTTGCCAGAACAGACGACCAAAAAATAGAAGCCATATCGTTTCATTATCAAAAAATAATGGAAGAATTGGGCTTGGACTTAACAGATGATAGCTTGAGTGGCACGCCCTATCGAGTGGCAAAAATGTATGTAAAAGAACTTTTTTCGGGATTAGACCCTAAAAACAAACCTAAAATTTCGATTTTCGACAATAAATACGAATACAACAAAATGCTGATTGAAAGCGACATTACTTTTAACTCTTCTTGCGAGCATCATTTTTTACCCATAATTGGCAAGGCACACATTGGTTATATTTCGTCAGGTAAAGTGATTGGATTGTCAAAAATGAATCGGATTGTGCAATATTTTGGGCGAAGACCCCAAGTACAGGAACGAATGACAATGCAAATTTTCAACGAATTGAAAACCGCACTCCAAACCGAAGATGTAATTGTGGTGGTCGAAGCCGAACATTTGTGCGTTTCTACCCGTGGCGTAAACGATAAATCCAGCAAAACAACAACACTAGAATATAGCGGACAGTTTAGCGATACTCAAATTCGAAATGATTTTTTTAAAATGATATAGCAATGACGAAAGAAGCCACCCTAATTCTAAAAGAAAATGGACTAAAAATTACCCAAAACAGATTGGATATTTTGTCTGTTTTTCTGGGTTCTGAAAAGGCTTTTACGTTATTGGATTTAGAAAAAATATTTGACCATCAACACGACCGATCTAGCATATTTAGAAGCTTGCAAATTTATTCACAGAAAGGGATTTTAGAAAAATTCTGCAATGCATCGGGTACAGCGGTTTATACTTTAAATCTGCACATTCCTGATTGTGATGGCAAATCTCATTTTAAATGCAAGGATTGCGAAACCGTAGTTTCACTACCCAATTTACCCGAAGAATACCTGCAAGTATTGGGTAAAAATAAAATGGAAACGATGAATTTATTAATTGAAGGCACTTGCGAGAATTGTCAAAATAAAAACCCCTAATCACTATGAACCAATTTGTATTAAAGGAATACCCGAATGCTGAAACAGGCGAAAATGTAACCAATAAATACTTGGATTTTTTAGAAAAAGAGTATCAATCCGACCTCTCAAAAATGCTCTTTGCTACTTCGCTTTGTTCCGATGACGTGAATGTTTCTACCGATTTTAGAAAAGTGTTGGCACGTCCCTTTTCAATGGGTGGTTTGGGTGGTTTGCCTTATTCTGGACTCACGGGTATGGTGGCATTTGCGCATCACATTCCAGATGGTGGTGATGCGTTTGTTTTTTATGGTCCACATATTGGCATTTCGGATACTGGAGTACTCGGCGAAATGAGACGACCGGGACAACGCAAACTAACCAATAGTTGTGGTGCATTAATGCTTGGATTAGAACGATTACAACAACAAAATGAGGTGTATGTACCCATCAATTCGGAGATAGATTACCAACAAATATTACTGGAACGAACCGTTATGCCTTATAAACAAAGAATTCTAGAGGCATCGAATCCAAAAAAAGAAATCACAGAAGTTTTCTATGAAGAAATTCATAGAAAAATACAATTGCTAGTCAAAATATCTAAAAAAGAGTTTCAGTGCGAGCGAATTTTTTTATTGGGAGGCATCATCATTAATACATCCCCAGAGTTTAATGATATGGTCGATGTTAGAAATTTTCAGGTTGTAAATACCAATGAAATTGAAGACAAACCTTTTGATATTTCAATTTTGGAAACACCTGCTTTTAAAGATTTATAATAAAATAAAAATTAGTAATGCAAAAAAAAGCCTATCTAAATCCCGAAGAAATTCAACTACTGAAACACTTTAACTCTAAAAATAAAATTGTTTCTATTTTCTATTATTATTGGATAAATTCTTCAAATCCTGACGAACATTATAGTTTTATAGATGTTATTGAATTTGTTTTTGACGATAATTCTGCTTTGTTTTTTAAACTTAATGATGATGATTCTGGGATTGGAATTACCACTGAATTTGAATTTGAAAAATATAAAACAAGCCTAAAAACCGAATTTCTACAGCAAATAAGGCTTCAAAAAGTGGAAGCTACCACATTAGAAATATGAAAATCTACTGTAAAGCTTCCTTTTCAGGAAATAACAGCCATTAAAGAGCGTGGTCATTTTTTGAGTTCGACTTTTTGGATTGATTTCAAAAATCAGAAAATAGAACTCCATTTTCATCCTGTAGAAGGATTGGTTGTAACAGAATACGAGGAAATTTTAGAATAAAACCGTAAAAAAATGAAAACTACCATTTGCAGAGAAGCCCATTTTAATGCCTGCCATAGAATGCACAATCCCCATTGGTCAGACCAAAAAAATAAGGAGGTATTCGGAATATGCAACAACGCCAATTATCACGGGCATAACTTTAGGCTTATTGTAAAAATTACAGGAGAAATTAATCCCGAAACAGGTTATGTAATGGATATGAAAGTCTTGGGAACTATTATAAAAAACGAAATCGAAAACCGTTTTGATCATAAAAATCTCAATCTTGATTGCCCCGAATTCAAAGAAAAAATAGCTTCTACCGAAAATTTTGCTTGGGTAATTTATGGAATTTTAAAGCCGTTGATTTCAAAGGAAATTCAATTAGCGATTACGCTTTATGAAACCGATAAGAATTTTGTAGAGGTTGGGGAGTGAGAAAAATACAATTTTCATTTGACCATTAAGCTTTCCTTTAGCCTATCCATAGAGATTTTTTATCTCCGCCATGACAAATGTACTATGGGTACTCCCTATGCTTTTAACTGCGCCTAATTTATTAAAGACAAAATCCTGATAATGCTTCATGTCTTTGGCAGAGACTTTCATTAAAAAATCGTAATCTCCTGCGATATTATAGCATTCCACAATTTCTTCTATTTTCATAATATCACTAACAAACTGATTCCCAATATTACGATCGTGCTGTTTAAGTTTGATATTACAAAAAACGATGAATCCCTTGTTTAATTTTTCTGCATCAAGGAGTGCTATATATTTCTTAATATAACCATTGTTTTCCAATCTTTTAATTCGCTCAAAAACTGGCGATGCCGAAAGATTTACCATCTTGGCAAGTTCTTTTACCGTGTATTTAGAATTATCGTGAAGTATATTTAGTAATTGAAGATCTATATTGTCTATCTGCTCCATGGAATATTTTACTTAAAAAAGGTTGAATTAATTTACAAAAAAGAATAATAATCTTCAAATATACCAAAAAACAATACAAAAACCTTATTTTAATTAATTCGAAGATTTAGCAACCTGTAAAACTTATTTTTGCAGTATATAAATCTAAAAAAAAGAGTGCATTGAAGAAGTTATTAGAAGTTTTAAGGAAAGTAGGTTTGGATGGTTTCTTGTTAATGATAGGCACCATGATTCTGCTGGCCTATTTTTTGCCCCAGCTGGGCATGATCAAAGAACCTGTTTCGCTAGAAGACATCGCCAATGTAGGCGTGTCGTTTATTTTCTTGTTTTATGGATTGCGATTGAGTGTTGAGAAACTAAAAACCGGGCTATCAAACTGGAAAATGCACCTTGTTGTTCAGTTAACAACGTTTTTGTTTTTTCCGCTCCTCGTTTTGGCATTTCGTCCTTTATTCATCAACGCTGGTTTCGAGTTGCTTTGGTTGGGTGTATTTTTTCTGGCAGCTTTACCATCCACAGTTTCCTCTTCTGTAGTCATGGTTTCTATCGCCAAAGGCAACATTCTTGCAGCTATTTTCAATGCGAGCATTTCGAGTTTGATTGGAGTAATCGTTACGCCGCTCTGGGTTGGGCTGTTCATAGCTTCTGCAACAGGCGATTTTGATATTACTAATATCGTCATAAAGTTGGTTCTTCAAGTCTTGTTGCCTGTCATCATTGGCATCAGCCTCAACTCCCGTTTTGGCACCATTGCTGAAAAATATAAGAAACAGCTCAAATATTTTGATCAGGCAGTCATTCTTACTATCATTTATACGTCGTTTTGTAAGTCATTCTCCGAACATCTTTTCGAAGGCTTTACTGCCCTTGAACTTGCCGGACTCGCCACAGGGATGATGGTCTTGTTTTTTGCCGTATTCCTTTGTGTCGGACTACTCAGTCGTTTGCTTGGTTTTTCAGATGAAGATCGTATTACTGTCTTATTTTGCGGATCTAAAAAGTCATTGGTACACGGCACCGTTATGTCAAAAGTGCTTTTTCAGCACAGTACAATCACGGGCATCATATTGTTGCCACTCATGCTTTACCATGCCTTGCAATTGATTGCTGCAAGCATCATCGCTCAACGTATGGCTCGACGAAAAGAACTCTAATTTTTGTTATGGCCTGATTTCAGGAAGGAGTTTCTAGATTTATTTGTTAGTCCGAAGAGTCGCTAAACTCTACGGACAGAGGAGTCAAAAAAAAGACTCCATTTTCTAATTAATACATTGGACTAAATAGTATGTTCTTTGCGTATAATTTCTGCTCCTGCACTTAAAGCACTTAACTTACCTCTAGCTACATCTCGAGATAACGGAGCCATACCACAGTTTGTAGAAGGGTAAAGATTTTCGATATTTACAAACTCCAGCGCTTTACGTAGCGTATCAGCTACTTCTTCGGGTGTTTCGATAGTGTTGGTTGCCACATCAATGGCACCGACCATTACTTTTTTACCGCGAACAAGTTCCATTAAATCAAAAGGTACATTTGAGTTATGACATTCTAATGACACAATATCAATATTGGATTTTTGAATTTTCGGAAAAATTTCTTCGTATTGACGCCACTCTGAACCCAATGTTTTTTTCCAATCCGTATTGGCTTGTATTCCATAGCCGTAACAAATATG
Organism: Flavobacterium sp. LC2016-13; assembly: GCF_009707955.1. Classification (GTDB taxonomy): domain Bacteria; phylum Bacteroidota; class Bacteroidia; order Flavobacteriales; family Flavobacteriaceae; genus Flavobacterium. Next base: position 130,366 of record NZ_WMDQ01000012.1, read on the forward strand.
TATAGCTGTTTGGCATTTTAAACCTTCAATGGCTTTTTCTAATACTGCCATTCCCCAGTCGTTTACTTCATTAAAAAAGACATTAAATGCAGGTTCATCAAACTGAATAATATCGACCCCGGCATCTTGAAGTTCTCTTGCTTCTTCATTGAGTGCTTTTGCAAATTCCCACGCCAATTTTTCTCGGCTTTTGTAATGGTCATCGTATAAGGTATCTACCATGGTCATTGGGCCAGGCAATGCCCATTTTATAGGCTTTTTAGTTTGTGTACGTAAAAATTTAGCATCCTCAACAAAAACGGCTTTTTGACGTGTAACTTGATCTACAACAATAGGAACACTCGCATCATAACGGTCACGAATTTTTACAATTTTACGATTTTCAAAATCTACACCGCTTAAATGCTCGATAAAAGTCGTTACAAAATGTTGACGTGTTTGTTCACCATCACTAATTATATCAATTCCTGCTAATTCTTGTTCCTGCAAAGAAATGCGCAAAGCATCTTGTTTTCCTTCCAATAACTGATCTCCTTCTAATTTCCAAGGTGACCAAAGTTTTTCGGGTGGTGCAAGCCAAGCAGGCTTTGGTAAACTTCCAACAATTGAGGTGGGTAATACTAATTTGTTCATAATAAAAATAATTTTAAGGTGTTGTTGTATTAATTAAAGAGCGAAATTGGCAGACCATTGTTCCAGAAGACTTTTGTAAGGGGTAATGAAATGCTCTTCAGCATATTTACCCTGTTCAACTGCCAATTGGCTGCGCTCTTCGCGGTCATAAACCACGCGAGTCAGTGAATAATCTCCGTGTTTAAGATTAGGTTGATAGATTTTCCCAGCCACTGAATTTGCATTGTAAATTTCAGGGCGATAAATCTTCTGGAAAGTCTCCATCGTGCTAATGGAGCTGATTAGTCCAAGATCAGTATAATCAGCAAGTAGATCTCCGGAATGATAAAAAGCCATCGGCGCCACACTGTTCGGAGGCATGAAAAAACGAACTTTTAAGCCCATTTTAGAGAAATATTCATCAGTGAGAGAATACTGATCCTGCAAATATTCATAACCCAGAACCGGATGCTGAAACCCAGTGCAAGTGTACGTTTTGTTGCTCGATACACTTAAACAAATAATCGGTGACATTTTAAAGTGCTCTTTGTAAGTGTCTGAACTCACAAAGCACTTATAAAGTTTACCGTGTAAATCACCAAAATTTTCAGGAACACAAAAACTAGATTTGTTTTTATTGTGCTCGATCAATAAAAAACTGAAATCATAATCACGAACATAAGAAGAAAAATTATTTCCGGCAATACCTTCGATACGCTGGTTAGTCTTGTGGTCAAAAATATTCGTTTTTAAAACTTCAATCAACGGCAGATTGTTACTACCATTTTTATCATCAATACGCATTGTTACTGTGATGATTTCAAGTTCTACAAGGTAACGATCCCCTTTTGGGTTATCCAAATAAGCCAATGCATTGAATCGATTGTTAATCATATTTAAGGCATTACGCAAGTTTTGTTGGCGATTTTCCCCTCTAGCCAAATTTGCAAAATTGGTGGTAAGACGTGTTTTACTTGAGGGGCGATAGTTTTCATCTAAACAAGTGCTCTTTAATGTAAATGCAAAATCATTCTTGATTGTATTCGGAGTGTTTTGAATATCTTTCTTTTCGTTTACTATTGTTTCTTCTTGTACGGACGCTTTCATTTGATGAGGATATTTAGATTTTTTACCTTGCAAATTTCAAAATAAAAGATGAATATTTTTTTTATTTCTTAAAAATAAGATAAATATTCCTTTTTTATTTATTTTTAAAGACAATTAATCTTTTTAAATCTATAACAATAATGAAAAACAGATAATTATCCTTTAGTGAACGCAGATAGGATTGATTTGGAGTTACCTAGAGTACTACAAAAAGATGCTAAATGAACAACCAAAGAAATTGGAGTTGACTCCGTTTTGCCACAAAAAACTATGGTAGATTAGTAGCAACTAGATTTTGCCGTGAAGCCCATTTTAATGCTTGCCATAGAATGCACAATCCCAATTGGTCTGACCAAAAAAACGAGGAGGTATTCGGAATATGCAACAACCCCAATTATCACGGACATAACTTTAGGCTTATTGTAAAAATTACAGGGAAAATTAATCCCGAAACGGGTTATGTAATGGATATGAAAGTATTAGGTACTATTATAAAAAACGAAATAGAAACTCGTTTTAATCATAAAAACCTTAACCTTGATTGTCCAGAATTTGAAAACAAAATAGCTTCTACCGAAAATTTTGCTTGGGTTATATTCGCTATCTTAAAACCCTGGCTTCCGCAAGAAAATCAATTAGCGATTACGCTTTATGAAACGGATAAGAATTATGTTGAGGTAGGGGAGTAAAATAAAGTCAAAAAAATCTTATTTTACAAAGTATAATTTACATTCCATACTATCTTTGATGTTAATAAATACCTGCTTCAAATCATTTTTTGAGGTTCATTCACTTTGATTGCATATTTTTACAAAAAAACACCTATAATTATGATTTTCCCAAAAATGATAGCAACTAAATTTTTAAATACTGTTTTTTTTGTGAGATTACTGTTTTTAGTAATTACAACTACCTCATTTTCCCAAGAAATTATCTTAAAAAAAGACCAAAAATTCCCTCTCGATTTGTCGGGTTTGGTGTCTATATACAGAGACTCAACCGCTAGTTTAACCTTGAACGCTGTTCAAAAAAAAGCTTTTGTAAAATCAAAAAAAAACTACCTCAACCTTCCGTTTACAAACCATGTGCATTGGGTAAAATTTAAACTCAAAAACAACAGTTCGCAAACCCATGATTTACTTTTGGTATGGGCAAATATGCTAGCAGAACAACTCGATTTTTACGTACAAAACGACGCCAAAAATGGTTTTAATCACAAAATTCAAAAAATTATTACTTCGAAAACCGAGCGAAAATTAATCTATGAGTTTCCAAAAATTCGGATTGTGTTACACCCCAATCAAACCAAAGCAGTTTATATAAAAGTGAGCAGCAAACGAGGACAATTTGCCTCGATTCGATTGTTTACAAAAGACACTTATTATGCTTCCAGACTAGAAAGTGCTGCCAATCAAGGATTACTAAATGGGTTTATGATTTTTAGACTTATTTTAATCCTTATGCTTGGTTTTTGGGTTATCAAAGAGCGCTCTTTTCGATTATACTCATTGAACATATTTTTTAGATCTTTTGCTTATTGGGGTTATACTAATGTTGCCGCCCCTTTTCTTACGGATAATCCAGACATGGCAGCCAAGATAGATTTTTTGCTTTACAGTACCTTTTCGGTTGGAGTGGGATTCTTTTTATTGTTTGCCGCCGATATTAAAAAATTACCCAAATGGAATGCAAATCTTATTAAATTTTCGCTCTCTATCTCGGTACTTTTAGGTGTTTTATCGTTTTTGGACTACCAGTGGTATTGGCTCAAAGCGGGTATATTCAATATTGTTTTATCGTCTGTTTATTTTTTAATTTTGATTGTTAGTAATCTTTTTAATAAAACATTTATCGACAAGTTTTATGCTATTCCTATTGTTTTCGGATTAGTTGGTACCACCTTACTCTTTTTACCGCTCACAGGATTGCTGGATTATTTGCCGCTTTATGCTTTTTCGTATTTTCTTTTTTCTTGCGAATTTTTTGTTTTTATATTCTTCTTAGGTCGTATCATTAAAAATTCTGAAAAGAAAAAAAGATTTTCGGAGCAGCAATTGCAGCTCAAACAACTTCAAAACAACCAACTCAAAGAGCTGGATGATTTAAAAACACGTTTTTTTACCAACATTTCGCACGAATTTCGTACACCGCTTACCTTATTGGTAGGTCCTGTTGACGATTTGCAAAAGAAATACCCTAACGAAAGTATTCTGAAAATAATGCAGCGTAACTTAAGCAGACTGCAAAATTTGATCAATCAAATACTCGAAATCTCAAAACTTGAAGCTGGAGAAATGCGTCTGCAAAAAGAAGAAGCAGATATAGCTCAGTTTTTGATACAAATTGTGGCTTCGTTTGAATCTTTGGCACAAGACAAAGGCATTGTTTTTAATTATTCGATACCTCAAAAAGCTGTTTTTGGGCATTTTGATTTGGATAAAATAGAGAAAATAATGACCAATCTGCTCTCAAATGCTTTCAAATTTACTCCTAGAAATGGGCGGGTTGTGGTAAAAATTGACTTTGAGGATTTGCATACACAAAACAACAAAAAACCTTCAAAAACAACACAATTACTACAAATAAACATTCAGGATTTTGGTATTGGTATTGCACCAGAACGCCTGCCTTATATTTTTAATCGTTTTTATCAAATAGACGATTCTAACCAACGTTTGCACGAAGGCAGTGGTATTGGTTTGGCATTAGTTAAAGAATTAATAGCTATATTAGAAGGAACTATTACGGTAGAAAGCAAATTAGACCAAGGAACAAAATTTACTTTGAATTTGCCGTATGAGCCTTTGAATTTGTTATCCGAAAATGCCAAACTACCCATTCTTAAATTGAAACCCGAAGTTGTTTTTGAGGAAAATAACAGCCGTTTTGAGGATTCCGAAAACAACGAAAATGCTCAAATTATGCTTATTGTTGAAGATAATCCTGATTTGCGTTTTTATATCGCTTCTATTTTCGAAAACCAATACCAATTGCTTATAGTAGCAGATGGCGAGGAGGGGTTGGCAAAAGCAATTGAATTTGTTCCAGATATTGTCATTTCGGATTTGATGATGCCCAAACTCGACGGATTGAGCCTTTGTACAAAACTGAAAAATGATGAGAGAACAAGCCATATTCCTGTAATTATGCTTACCGCAAAAGCCAGCATAGACGATAAATTAGTGGGATTACAACAGGGAGCCGACGATTATTTATCCAAACCTTTTAATCGAGAAGAGTTGAACTTGCGGGTAAGCAATTTGATTCAGCAAAGACAGTCGTTGCGAGAAAAATACACCCGCCAAACCATTGCCATTGAGCCCGAAATAGTTGTAATGCCCGAGACAACACTGGAAGATTTGTTTATCGAAAAAGCCCAAACTGTTATTAACAACTACCTGAGCCAGAGCGAATTTGATGCTGCTACTTTTGCCAGCGAAATGCAGTTGTCCCCAGTACAATTGCGTAGAAAATTAAAAGCCATTACCAACCAAACTGGTACAGAGTTTGTACGGAATTACCGCTTAGAAAAAGCTTCAGAAATGCTCAAAAAAGGCGATAAAACGGTCTCGCAAGTTGCCTATGAAGTAGGATTTGAGAGTCTGCCCTATTTCTCGAAAGTGTTTCAAGAAAAGTTTGGTAAGACAGCTTCGGAGTGGCGGTAAGAGGATAATGTTTGTTTTGAGGAACAAAAAGTACAAAACAAGGAACAAAATGACAATTATTTTAAAAAAGCGACTGTTTCAAATTGAAACAGTCACTTTTTTTATCAAAATGAGGAAGAGAAAGTCTTTTTAGAGATAGTACTTGTATTAATTATTTTTCAATTTTAGTAATGCAATTGTAGCATTAAAAGAAAAACAATTATATTTTTTAACCTTTACTATTTTTAATTATGAGTAATTTACCTATTTATCCTCGCTGGGCATCCAGTACGGTACAGCTTCAAAACAATCAATATATTAGTTTTGGTGATAATTCTAACATTGGTGGCTTTAGTTCTTTTACACTCGAAGCATGGGTGTGTTTATCGCATACAGATATTCAAAATACAGTTTATGTTTTTGATAAGTCTTATTATGTAGATAATCAGCAGCAGACGGAATACAGTCTTTACATTGATAAAGGCATTTTGAAATTTAAAAAAGATAATCATACTTTTTATAGTGATTTTAATCCTATTAAAGAATATAAATGGCAATACGTAGCTGCCACATTTGACAAAATAAAAGGAATTCTTTCGCTTTATTGTGATGGAATATTACTGTTAGAAGAATTTGGTATTTCGTTTACTCCAAAAACATTACCTGCAGATTTGTGGACTGGAGCAACAAGAAATTCTTCGAATCAACCGATTAATAGTTTTTATAAAGGACTGATTCGGTCCGTAATGGTTTGGAATATCTGCCGGTCAGGAGCCGAAATCATGAGTGACTCTATGAATACGGGTACAGATTTTTTTCATATTTCAGACCTTACAAGTACAGACCCTAGTACCAATCCAGATTATGTCTGCACAAGGGTAAGTCCTGTCTTAGCAGTAGATTTTGCAACATTGCCTCCTATTGATATCTCGGGAGTACCCAATAGTATTAGTTTAATGAATGGAGCATTGTATATTTTTTATATACCATCTACATCTTTTGATGGCCATAATACTAACCAGGCTAAATACATTAGTGCAAATACAAAGGCATATCATATCTATAGAGAAACATCTTTTACGATAGATGGGTGGTTTTTGAGTACCCAAAATACAGACAAACAAACTATTATTTCATGTGGTAACGGAGAACAAGAGTACATTGTAAAATTAGCGTCAATGAATGATGGTAATGTACTTATTGCTAGTAGAGGGAGTGATAGCTTGAGTAGTAATAAAAAATTAAAATTGAACACCTACTACCATTTTGCATTGTCATATAATTATATTGAAGATACTCCCGAAAAAAGTACACTCAGCTTATTTGTCAATGGCAATTTATGTAGCTTAATATTTGCGAATAGCGAGATAAATACACAGATTGGTGTCGATTTAGTAATCGGAGCAGCAAATAATTCTGTGGGAAGAACAGGTGATTATTTTTATGGCAATATTCAAAACATTAATTTTTGGAATATAAGCCATGACGAAGCCCAAGTTAGACAATGGATGTATAATCAAGCTATTGATGATGATGCATTAATAAGTGCTTTTGACCTTTCGGTATATCCAGCTGTTGATACTGCTAATCAAGTACCCTTAAATTTTTATGCTCATTTTACGGAGCAACAATTGCCAGTTTCACCTGATGATATCATTTGGGATGCACCTATGCCTATCAATGCAACATATCTTTCTCAAAAGAAAGTAGAAATTACAGGCAATGAGCAAACTATTATAACAGAAATGAAAGTGCAACCTGAAATTTTTTCGGAGGAACATAAGCAAGCCATTTATAAAGGAGTCAAGAAATGGATAGGTCCAGTAATGTCAACGGAAAGCTTTAAATTGAAATTTGACATCGCTTTTGAGCAAGCCAAACAAATAATGGATAAAGATCCACGCCTCAAAAAAGTAATTACTCGAATAGATCAAAACGGCATAACCAAATTGATCTATCACGGAAGACACAAGGATCATTTGATTTTATCAACCACCACAGGGCTTCTTTCTGATTGTACTCTTTGGTGGATTGGTTTTGTAACTCATCTAACAGTTGGCTTTTTAGAAGCATTAGGTCTTTTTCCGTCTGTTGAAGGTACCGCAGAAAAAGTCTATCTGAAAATTGTAGGCAACAATGCTGCACGAACAGCCTTAGTTGATTTAACCAAAGGTACTATAACCGTAGATAATTCAATTGGTTTTTTTGGCGTATTGAATAGCCAAAAAATTCTTTGGACAATTGTCAAAATTCTGTTAGCTGCTTTGGGTTGGTGGGCTTTAGCAAAAGTGATCGCAATTATTATTGGAATTGTAACTGGCTTAGAGGTTGCCGCTTTGCTTGCAGGATTTATTATTTGGGCAGCTCAATTAATATTACTTACTCTAAATTATAATGGTTCTTGTGGTTCAAGTGGTCCTCCTCCTACAAAAATAAAATAATTTTTATATTTTGTAAGTTTATAGTTATTGTTGTAAAATACTGAAAAACAAGTATAAATTACAAAGTTTTTGAAATACTATTAAAATCTAATGCTACCTGATTCATTATTTATATCTGTAAAAGTCTGTGTGTAAATTTAGGCACATAGACTTCGCAGATTTTTTCTGTTTTTTAAATAATTCACCAAAAGTACATCTTGTAATACAGGTCAGATAGCAACTGTTTTTTGAGAAACCCCAGCAAAAATAAGCCCTCCATCCCCACCATGTCGAAAACAAGGAACAGAAAGTCCATTATGAGTAACACAATACCTTGTTTTTTGACCGACTTTTGTCGGGATCAAAAAACAAAAATATCATGAAATTATCGGTACTCTTTTTTCTATTCTCCCTATTTGGTTTTGCACAATACACCGCCATTCCCGATATTAATTTTGAAAACAAACTCATTGCCTTGGGTATTGATTCAGGGGTTGCCGACGGACAGGTTTTGACCGCCAATATAGCCAATCGATTTTTGTTGAATGTGTCCAATAGCGGTATCCGTAATTTATCGGGTATTCAGGATTTTACCAAATTGACCACTTTGTATTGTCAAGACAACCTATTGACTAGTTTAGATGTTTCTCAAAACAAAAAATTGAACTATTTAGATTGCTCCAACAATGCCTTAACAAGCCTGAATATTTCAGGAAGCACCGATTTGGCTACTTTGAATTGCGAAACCAATCAATTATCAAACATCGATTTTACTACAAATCCCGTATTGTATAATTTGTACTGCAATTCGAATAAATTAACAAATTTGAATCTTACTGCCAATCCCGATTTGAATTTTCTTTATTGCTATGCCAACCAATTAACAAGTCTGAGTGTTACCACCAACACCAAACTCACTAGATTGTATTGTCAAGAAAATCAAATAACAAGTTTGGATATATCTACCAACACCGCTTTAAAAGAATTTTTCTGTCGTAGCAATCAATTGACGAGTTTGAACTTGAAAAATGGGACTAGTTCCTCTATTACTTCATTTAATGCCACTTCAAACCCAAATTTAACTTGCATTCAAGTAGATGATGTGGCTTATTTTAACACCAATTGGGCTACTCAAAAAGATGCTACAGCAACCTACAACACCGCCTGTTCTAACTTAGGAGTACCAGAAACTGTTTTCGAAAAAATGAGCCTCTACCCCAATCCAACCCAAGGCGAATTGCATATCGACCATATTGTTTTAGAAAAAGCAACGCTTTATGATGCCTCAGGAAAACTTTTGAAAACAACAAAATTTACATCCGCAACCCAATCCAGCACCCTCAATATGGAAGCATTCTCAAAAGGGATGTACTACCTCTTTTTGGAAAGCGAAGGAACGCATACCGTTAAAAAAATTGTAGTAGAATAATCCAGAAGCAAACAGGAAAATCTCATTATTGTTTTGCCACTAAATCCTGTCTTGACTGCCCTTTCTTCGGCTTTGCTGGGATAGGACAACCCAATTTGTCCAAAATGAGGAACAGAAAGTCTATTTTGAGATAACACCTGCTTGTTGTTTTGATGCAATTTTGTGGCTAGAAATTTTATAATAACTAGCCTTATCCGCTTTCAAAACACTGCTAAAACAAAATAGTTTTTGAAACCATAACTTTTGCAAAAAAATAAAAAGCCATAGCATTCCCAACTATAAATACCCTTATTATGAAAAAATTGTACACTCTATTGTTATTTTTAGTTGCTATGGCACAAATGCAGGCGCAATGCTTGTCGTTGGCAACACCTTATAATAGTAATAACTCGAATAAAGGAGTTATGTTCAATATTGTAACGGGTGCTACACCAATTACCATTACCAGTTTTGATATGAATTTGATTGGTACTAGCACGGGTATTTTTGAAATATATTACAAATCGGGCACTTATGTTGGGTCAGAATCTAATGGTGCGGCCTGGACTCTTGCTGGAAGTGCATCTGCAACTAGTTTAGGAACAAATCAATCAACACCCATTCCTTTGGCTTTGAGTATTCCTATTCCTGCCAATACCACTTACGCATTTTATATTACAAACAATGATCCTATTATACCTGCCGGAGTGCGCTACACCAATGGTACTTATACCACTTTGGCATCAGACGCCTATATGAGTATTGATGGCGGAATAGGCAAAGCCTACCCTTTTGGACAAACTTTTATTGATCGAAGAGTAAATTGCACACCTCATTATTATATTAATTCGAACGCTTGCCTACCCGAAATTAACCTGAAAGGCAATAACGTTTCGATTGTGAGTGGAGATGCAACTCCGAGTACTGCCGACCATACCAATTTTGGCTCTGTAAATCTAGCATCAGGAACTGTGGTACGAACTTTTACCATAGAAAATACAGGAGCTGTTGCTTTAAACCTAACTGGAACTCCAAAAGTAGCCATCAGTGGAACCAATGCAGCCGATTTTACGGTAACAACTCAACCTACTTCGCCAGTAGCTGCTACCACCGGAACAACTACTTTTGCGATTACTTTCGATCCATCGGCAGCAGGAATAAGAACAGCAACCGTTTCTATCGCTAATGATGATGCCGACGAGAATCCGTATACATTTGCTATTCAAGGTAGCGCTACGGCTGGCAATATTGTATACGTAAATCAAAGCAGGCCTGATAACTTAGGCGATGGTTATAGTTGGGCTACAGCCAAAAAAGACATTACAAGTGCCATTAACATAGTATCTAGCGGAAACGAAATATGGGTAGCGGCTGGTATTTACAAACCACACGCAAGTGACAAAACCTTTAGTTTTAACATTCCAACAGGAGTAAAAGTATATGGCGGATTTGCGGGAACCGAAAGTACCTTGACCGATAGAAATATGACTCTAATCAGCACGACCAATCTTACTACACTTTCGGGGGATTTGAATGGTAATGATTCGGGTTTTAGCAATCAAACCGACAATAGTTATCGAATAGTTACTTTTGAAACAGCCAATAGCAGTACGGTGTTGGATGGCTTTAGAATTTTGGGAGCTAATAACACAAATGGTAATATGCTGTCGGGCTATGGCGGTGGCATTTATAATGACGGTTCGTTCCCTGGATTCGCTGGAAATTCGTCTAATCCTTTGATTGCAAATTGTACTATAACCTATTGTAGTGCTTTTTTGGGTGGCGGGATGTATAATAACGGTAGTGGTGGAGGCGATGCTAGCCCGACGATTATCAATTGTATTTTTATTTCTAATCGTGCTGGTGATAGTGGTGCTGGCTTGGCAAATTACGGCACATCGGGCAAGAGTAGCCCTACCATAGAACGTTGTTCGTTTATAGGCAATTCTTCTTCGTTCAATAGTGGAGCTATGAACAACCACGGCGATTCGGGCATTTGTAGCCCAATAATTACCAACTGTATTTTTAGCGGTAACGATGCTATTAATAATGGAGGTGCAATGGTTAATACAGGAACTAATGGAGGTTCTTCGATTCCTGTAATTACCAATTGTAGTTTTAGCGGTAACAAAGCAGGTGTTGTAGGAGGAGTTATACGAAACAATACCGCAAATCCTGTTATCAAAAACAGCATTATTTGGGGTAACAGCTCGATATTTAATAACAACGGAGGAAGTACAACAGCTACTTATAGCATTATAGAAGGCGGTTATGCAGGTACAGGAAATATTAATTTGAATCCCTTATTTGTAACTCAACCTGCTTTTGCAAGTGCGCCTATTACTACGGGTAATTTACATTTGGCTTCTAGTTCTCCAGCCATTAACGCAGGTACCAATATAGGAGCGCCCAACATTGATTTTGATGGTGCTACTAGACCCTTGGAAGGAATAGTCGATATAGGGGCTTATGAAACAGTTGCTGCCTTACCCGAAATTAACATCAAAGGAAATAACACCTCTATTGCAAATGCAGATACCACAACAACACTTGCCGACCATACCTATTTTGGTTCGGTAGAGGTAACATCAGGAACGCAAGCGCGTACTTTTACCATAGAAAATACAGCTAGTGGAAGCTTAAATTTAACAGGAACTCCAAAAGTAGCGATCATTGGCTTCGATTCAGGAGATTTTACGGTTACCACCCAGCCTACATCGCCAATAGCAGGCAATGGGAATACCACTTTTGTAGTTACTTTCAATCCATCAGTAGCAGGAACAAGAACCGCAACCGTTTCTATTGCCAATAATGATACCGACGAGAATCCTTATACCTTTGCTATACAAGGTACAGGAACTTGTAATATTGTACTCGTTCCAGGCACAGTTACCAACCCAACAACTTGTTCGGGAGCTAACGGTAGCATTGATTTTTCAACCATAAATTTACCAAGTGGCACCTATTCGTTGAGTTTTACAGCCACAGGAGCAGGCGCAACAACAAGTCCACAGAATGTAACGGCTTCTCCAAGTTCATTTACTTTATCGGGGTTAAAAGCGGGTACGTATAGTGATTTTTCAATTACAAGTGGAGGTTGTACTGGCTCTGTTTCAACTTCAAAAGTTTTGTCTGATCCAACATCCGTAGGCGGTTCTGTAGGTGGTGGTGGTACTATTTGTTCAGGAGCAACAAGTGCTTTGTTGAGTCTAACTGGACATACAGGAACAGTAGTCAAATGGCAGTCATCGGTAAGTCCTTTTACCATTTGGACAGATATTGCTAATACAACTGCTTCTTATACTTCGGGAGTTTTAACAGCAACCACTCAATTTAGAGCTGTAGTACAAAACGGAACCTGTGCATCAGCCAACTCGACAGCTACAACGGTAACTGTAAACAATTGTAATCCAGAAATCAACATTAGAGGCAATGCTACCACTATTACCAATGCCGATACCACGCCATCCAGCGCCGACCACACCGATTTTGGTTCGGCAGATGTTACTTCGGGTACTATTGCACGAACCTTTACTATCGAAAATACAGCAACTGCTCCTTTAAACCTAACCGGCACTCCAAAAGTAGCCATCAGTGGCACAAATGCAGGAGATTTTACAGTAACAACCCAACCTACTTCGCCAATAGCAGGCAATGGAAGTACCACTTTTGTAGTTACTTTTGATCCATTATTGGCAGGAACAAGAACAGCAACCGTTTCTATCGCTAATGATGATACAGACGAAAACCCTTATACGTTTGCTATTCAAGGTACAGCTACTTTATCTAGTAATCCTTTCATCACGCGTTGGGATTTGTCTAAAGCAGGGTCTGGTGCAAACGAAATTAGTTTTGGTGCATCTACTGTGGGCAACGTGCATTACACCTGGCAAGAAGTAGGTGGTGGCGGTGCAACTGGTTCGGGTTCATTCTCGGGTTCGTCGGCTGTAATTACTGGTTTGCCTACAAACGCCATTATCGATTTGAGCATTGATAAAACCAATTTTAGACAAATAGCAATTTCTAATGGCACAAACAAACTGCGGTTAGCAGATATAAAACAATGGGGCGGTGTAGCCTGGACATCGATGCAAGCTGCTTTTTATGGTTGCAGCAATTTGACTATTTCGGCAACAGACATTCCAAATTTGAGTGGCGTAAGCGCTATGGAAAGTATGTTTAACAATTGCAGTACGTTGAATGCTCCTACCAATATCAATAGTTGGAATGTAGCCAATGTAAGCAGTATGAAAGATATGTTTTATCAAGCTACAGCTTTCAATCAAAATATAAGCAATTGGAATGTGTCTGCGGTTACCAATATGAGTTCTATGTTTACCAAAGCAAGTACTTTTAATCAAAATATTGGAAGTTGGAATATTTCGGCGGTTACAGATATGAATACAATGCTAAAAGAAGCGACAGCTTTTAATCAAAGTTTGGCCGCTTGGGGAACCAAGTTTAATGCAAATGTTACTATCGCCAATTTATTAGACGCAAGTGGTCTTAACCTTGCCAACTATGATGCTACCTTAATTGGTTTTCATTCAGGCAGCGTTACTGGCAAATCCTTGGGAGCATCTGGATTACAGTATTGTGCTGCAACGACAGAAAGAACCAATCTTATTTTGCCCACAACTAGCGGAGGCAAGGGTTGGTCTATTACTGGCGACAATCTTAGCAGTGGATGCGTTTCGGAAATCAATTTAAAAGGAAACGGGAACACGATCCTAAATAATGACACCAGTCCATCTACTACCGACCACACCGATTTTGGTTCGGTAGCTTTTACTTCGGGTACTATTGCACGAACTTTTACTATCGAAAATACAGCAATTGCTCCTTTGAACTTATCGGGCACTCCAAAAGTAGCTATTACTGGTGCCAATGCAGCCGATTTTACAATAACAACCCAGCCTACTTCGCCAATAGCTCCTACCACAGGAACAACTACTTTTGTGGTTACTTTTGATCCACCAACAGTAGGCTTGCGTACTGCAACTCTTTCTATTGCCAATAATGATACCAACGAGAATCCTTATACGTTTGCTATTCAAGGCACAGGAACAGGCGTTTGCACACAAGTTGCGACCGCTACCGATAATATGACTTGGAACGGAATTGCAAACAATGACTGGAGTAATCCTTGCAACTGGACTCCCAATGGTGTGCCAACGGCAACCAACCTAATAATCATAGATAATGTAGCCAACGATCCTATTGTATCAACTACTGCCGTTGCCAAAAATATTTTTCTAAATACCGCATCTATTTTAACAATAAGTAGCACAGGAAATTTAACTATAACCGAAACATCTCCAAGTTCTAGTGCTATAGATGGTATTGGTATTTATCCTAGTGCAACACTAACAAATAATGGTAATTTAACCATTACTTCTAACAGTTATGGTCTAAATTTGAATAGAGCTAATGCAGCATTTACAAATAATGGAACATCGGTTGTTAATAGCCCACAAGGACTAATTCTTTACAACAACAACCAAACTTTTACCAATTCGGGAACAATAACTTTCAATACAACAGGAATAGGGATTAATTTCATGCCGGGTTACACTGGCTATTCAGTTGTTAATAGCGGAACAATCAATCTTACTGTTGGATTAGGAATTTCTAATGCAACTGGAGGGACGATTACCAACTTAGCTTGCGGAAAAATTATAATGACTGCTGGAGATTATGAAAATGGAGGTACAACCACCAACGCAGGACTTATTCAAATAACCAATGCTTTAACCAATACAGGCACATTTACCAACAATGGTGTTTTAAATTATGGTAGTAAAACAGGTACTGTTGCCAATAGTACAGCTGGTTCTGTACTTGTTAATAATGCACAAACGCCTATTTTTACCTATGGCGGTATATTTAATGGCACCATCGATGGTATTTTTAGCAATGCTACCGCTACGACATCGGCAGGGACATTTACGGCTCCTAATACCTTTGTACCCTTGGGAACATTGCCTACTGTTTCGCAAACATTGTATGCCAAAATCACCCCTAGCGGAGGAAGCTGTAGTTATGTGGTGCCTTTTATATACAATAACTTTAAATCATTTATTACCACCTGGAAAACCGATAATGTAAGTGCAGGTTCTTCCAACGCCACCTCTATAACCATTCCTACTTTTGGCACTGGTTATAATTATGATGTAGATTGGAACAACGATGGCGTTTTTGAGCAAACAGGAATTACAGGAAACGTAACCCACGATTACGGCACAGCAGGCACTTATACCGTAGCCATTCGAGGGGCTTTTCCTAGAATATTTTTTAATGCGGCTGGAGATAGAAACAAAATACTCAACATAAACCAATGGGGAAACATTGCTTGGGAGAATATGCAATTTGCTTTTAGGGGATGTATCAATTTAAACAGCACCGCTACCGATGTGCCTAATTTGTCGGGGGTTACGGATATGACTCAAATGTTTCGAAATGCCACGGCTTTCAATGGAAATATTGGTTCTTGGAATGTAGCCAATGTTACCAATATGTTTGCTGTATTTTATGGAGCAACGGCTTTCAATCAAGATATTAATTCTTGGAATGTAGCCAATGTTACCAATATGTCGGCTATGTTTTATCAAGCCACGGCTTTCAATCAAAACATTGGTTCTTGGAATGTAGGGAATGTTACCAATATGTCGGCTATGTTTTTTGGAGCTACAGCTTTCAATCAAAACATTGGTTCTTGGAATGTGGGGGCAGTTACCGATATGTACAATATGTTTTCTGGAACCACGGCTTTCAATCAAAGCCTAGGGACTTGGGGTGCAAAATTTAACACCGCGGTTGCTTTGACAAATATGCTAAACAACTGCGGTATGGACGTAGCCAACTACGATGCTACACTTACCGGTTTTAATGCTGGTACCGTAACCGGTTTATCATTAGGAGCAACAACCTTAAAATACTGTGCTTCGGCAACCGATAGAGCCAATTTGGTTAAACCAACAGCCACAGGCGGCAAGGGCTGGACGATTTCTGGCGATGCCTTGAGTGCTACTTGTGTTCCCGAAATTAATATTAGAGGCAATGCCACTACTATTGCCAATAACAATGCCACACCAACACCTGCCGATCACACCGATTTTGGTTCGACAAATGTCGCTTCAGGCACTATCGCAAGAACTTTTACTATTGAAAACATAGGAGCTAGTGCTTTAAGCCTAAACGGAACACCACTAGTAACCATCAGCGGAACCAATGCGAGCGATTTTACAGTAACTACCCAGCCTACAAACCCAATAAATGCCTCGGGAAATAGTACTTTTGTAGTTACTTTCGATCCATCGGCATTAGGCACACGCACAGCAACCGTTTCTATTGCCAACGATGATGCCGATGAAGGCAGTTATACGTTTGCTATACAGGGTACAGCTACTTTATCTAGCAATCCTTTCATCACGCGTTGGGATTTGTCTAAAGCAGGAACTGGTGCAAACGAAATTAGTTTTGGCATAGAAACTTCAGGTACTGTACACTACACTTGGCAAGAAGTGGGCGGCGGCGGTGCAATAGGTTCGGGATCTTTTACAGGCACATCGGCTACAATAGCGGGCTTACCTACAAATGGTAGTATCGATTTAAGCATTGACAAAACCAATTTTAAGCATATTGTCATTAATAATGATTTAGACAACCTACGTTTAATCGATATAAAACAATGGGGCGATGTAGCTTGGACATCTATGCAAGATGCTTTTTTTGGTTGCAACAATTTGAATAGTACAGCTATAGACATTCCTAATTTATCGGCGGTTACCAATATGAGGTTTATGTTTGCCGACTGTATTGCACTTAATGGTCCTGCAAATATAAATAGTTGGGATGTTAGTGCTGTAAACAATATGAGCAATATGTTTTCTGGAGCTACGGCTTTTAATCAAAACATTACTTCTTGGAATGTGGGTTCTGTTTCTGATATGAGTGTTATGTTTAGTAATGCCAAAGCTTTCGATCAAAACATTGGCTCTTGGAATGTTACTAATGTTACCAATATGAGATCTATGTTTAAAGGAGCGACTGCTTTTAATCAAAACATTGGTTCCTGGGATGTAGGAAATGTTAACTTTATGGGTTCTATGTTTGAAGGAGCAACAGCTTTCAATCAAAACATTACTTCTTGGAATGTGGAGAAAGTTACCCATATGAGATCTATGTTTAAAGAAGCGACGGCTTTTAATCAAAACATTACTTCTTGGAATGTAGCCGAAGTTACCAATATGGGTTCTATGTTTCAAGGAGCAACGGCTTTCAATCAAAACATTACTTCTTGGAATATAGGAAAGGTTACCAATATGTTTGAAATGTTTCAAGATGCTACGGCTTTCAATCAAAGTCTAGCCTCTTGGGGAACAAAATTTAATACTGCGGTTATTTTGAATAGTATGCTAAACAACTGCGGTATGGACGTAGCCAACTACGATGCTACACTAACTGGTTTTAATGCAGGCACTATAACAGGCAAATCACTAGGAGCAACAAACTTAAAATACTGTGCTTCGGCAGCCGATAGAGCCAATTTGGTTCAATCAATAGCTACAGGAGGCAAGGGCTGGACGATTATAGATGCAGGCACAGCTTGTACACCCGAAATCAACATTACAGGCAATGCCACAACTATTGCCAATAACAATACCACACCAACTCTTGCCAACCACACCGATTTTGGTTCGACAGAGGTCGCTTCAGGCACTATCGCAAGAACTTTTACTATCGAAAATACAGGAGCTGGTGCTTTAAACCTAAGCGGAACACCACTAGTAACCATCAGCGGAACCAATGCGAGCGATTTTACAATAACAACCCAACCAACATCGCCAGTAGCTGCTACCACAGGAACAACTACTTTTGTAGTTACTTTCGATCCATCGGCATTAGGCACACGCGCAGCAACCGTTTCTATTGCCAACAATGATGCCGATGAAGGCAGTTATACGTTTGCTATACAGGGTACGGGAATTATAGGTACTTGCTCCCAAATAGCAACCGCAATCGAAAATATGACCTGGAACGGCGTTGTAAGCAATGACTGGAGTAATCCTTGCAACTGGACACCTAATGGAATACCTACAGTAACCAACCAAGTAATTATAAATGATGTAGCCAATGACCCTATTGTATTGAATGGTACAACAGCGGTAGCCAAAGAAATGTATATCAATGGGGCTAGTGTTTTAACCGTAAATACTGGGGGAATATTAAATATAAACACCAGTGCACAACCTAATTATATAATCATACAGGGCAATGGAGCTTCAATAATCAACGAGGGGGCAATAAACGTAGGTACAGGCAGTGGATTTGGGATTGTAACTACGGGATCAGCCTCAGTAACAATTACGAATCGAGGTGTTATAAATGCAAATAGCTCATTTGGAATTGATTCTCAATACACATCGCTGTTAACTTTTACTAATGAAAGCACTGGGGTATTTAATGGTAATTTTAGAGGAACAAATACATCTGTACTAAACCTAACCAACCACGGAACAATAAATTATACAGAAGGAGGATATTGTTTAACTTTTAACGCTACATCTAGTTTAATTAACGATGGAACAATTAATGTTGCCGCTGGTGTTGGAATTACTAATCCAACTGGAGCTACAATTAGCAACTTGGCTTGTGGAAAAATTGTAATGAGTGCTGGAGACTACCAAAATGGAGGTACAACTACTAACGTAGGGCTTATTCAAATAACCAATGTTTTAACCAATACAGGAACATTTACTAATAATGGTGTTTTAAACTATGGCACTAAAACAGGTACGGTTGTCAATAGTGCTACTAGCTCTGTAATTGTTAATAATACACCAACTCCTATTTTTACTTATGGCGGTACGTATAACGGTACCATCGATGGTATTTTTAGCAATGCCACCGCTACTACATCGGCAGGGACATTTACTGCTCCTAATACTTTTACACCTTTGGTAACTTTACCTACTGGTTCGCAAACATTGTATACTAAAATTACACCTAACGGAGGCGCTTGTACTTATATAGTACCTTTTACGTATTTGAATTGTAATATGACGCTAACCGCAGGCACACACAACAACCCAACAACTTGTTTGGGTACGGATGGAAAAATTAATTTTGCAACCACCAATTTAGTTGACGGAAGCTATTCTTTGCAGTACACCAAAGGAGGCACAGCAACTACAGCCAATGTTTCTGTTGTATCAAACGGATTTATTTTGACCGGGTTAACAGCTGAAATTTATGATGATTTCAAAATCAATTATTTGGGTTGTACAGCTTCGGATGGAACTTCAAAACAATTGATTGATGATGCCGATACTACCGCTCCAGTTGCTGCTATTTCGACTTTGCCAACTATCAATGCCCAATGTTCGGTTACAAGCCTAACTCCTCCAACCGCTACGGACAATTGTGCAGGAACAATCACAGCAACAACCAATGCAGTGTTCCCAATCACGGCTTCCACAACGGTAACTTGGACGTATTCGGATGGGGTTAATTCATCGCAACAAAACCAAACTGTAACTATTGCCGATACTACCGCTCCAGTTGCTGCTATTTCGACCTTGCCAACTGTAAACGCTCAATGTTCGGTTGCGAGTTTAACCGCTCCAACAGCTACGGACAATTGTGCAGGAACAATCACGGCAACAACCAATGCAGTGTTCCCAATCACGGCTTCCACAACCATAACTTGGACGTATTCGGATGGGGTTAATTCATCCCAACAAAACCAAACCATTACGATTGCCGACACCGCCGCTCCAGTTGCTGCTATTTCGACCTTGCCAACTGTAAACGCTCAATGTTCGGTTGCGAGTTTAACCGCTCCAACAGCTACGGACAATTGTGCAGGAAGTATTGTTGGAACAACCAATGCAGTGTTCCCAATCACGACTTCGACAACCATAACTTGGACGTATTCGGATGGGATTAATTCATCGCAACAAAACCAAACCGTAACCATTGCCGATACTACCGCTCCAGTTGCCGATGTGGCGACTTTGCCAACCATAAATGCCCAATGTTCGGTTGCGAGTTTGACAGCACCAACCGCTACGGACAATTGTGCGGGAACAATCACAGCGACAACCAACACGGTGTTTCCAATCACAGCTTCCACAACGGTAACTTGGACGTATTCGGATGGTGTTAATTCATCGCAACAAAATCAAACCGTAACCATTGCCGATACTACCGCTCCAGTTGCCGATGTGGCGACTTTGCCAACCATAAATGCCCAATGTTCGGTTGCGAGTTTAACCGCTCCAACCGCTACGGACAATTGTGCAGGAACAATCACAGCGACAACCAATGCTATTTTCCCAATCACGGCTTCGACAACGGTAACTTGGACGTATTCGGATGGGGTTAATTCATTGCAACAAAATCAGACTGTAACTATTGCCGATACCACGGCTCCAATTGCTGATGTGGCGACTTTGCCAACTGTCAATGCCCAATGTTCGGTTGCGAGTTTGACCGCACCAACAGCTACGGACAATTGTGCAGGAACAATCACAGCGACAACCAATGCTATTTTCCCAATCACGGCTTCGACAACCATAACTTGGACGTATTCGGATGGGGTTAATTCATTGCAACAAAACCAGACTGTAACTATTGCCGATACCACGGCTCCAGTTGCTGATGTGGCGACTTTGCCAACTATAAACGCCCAATGTTCGGTTGCGACTTTGACCGCACCAACAGCTACGGACAATTGTGCGGGAACAATCACAGCGACAACCAATGCTATTTTCCCAATCACGGCTTCGACAACCATAACTTGGACGTATTCGGATGGGGTTAATTCATTGCAACAAAACCAGACTGTAACTATTGCCGATACCACGGCTCCAGTTGCTGATGTGGCGACTTTGCCAACTATAAACGCCCAATGTTCGGTTGCGAGTTTGACCGCTCCAACCGCTACGGATGCTTGTGCGGGAACAATCACAGCAACAACAAATGCAGTTTTCCCAATCACGGCTTCGACAACGGTAACTTGGACGTATTCGGATGGGGTAAATTCTTTGCAACAAAACCAGACTGTAACCATTGCCGATACCACGGCTCCAGTTGCTGATGTGGCGACTTTGCCAACTATAAACGCCCAATGTTCGGTTGCGACTTTGACCGCACCAACCGCTACGGATGCTTGTGCGGGAACAATCACAGCAACAACAAATGCAGTTTTCCCAATCACGGCTTCGACAACGGTAACTTGGACGTATTCGGATGGGGTTAATTCATTGCAACAAAATCAGACTGTAACTATTGCCGATACTACCAAGCCTATTATCAATTGTATAGGCAATCAAATCCTGTTTTGCAAGGCTACACTTCCGGATTATATTCCTTTAATTTCGGTGTCGGACAATTGCGATTCATCGGTAACGATTACGCAAAATCCAGCAAAAGGAAGTGCTTTTGTAAGTGGAATGATTGTAGAAATGACGGCTACGGATAAGAGTGGTAATTTTTCAAAATGTAGTTTTGTGGTAACCGCTACAACCGTTTCGGTAAATGCTGGGAATGATGTTTACATAAAAGAAGGTGAGAGCACTCAATTGGAAGCAAACGCATCAACAACTGGAAGTTTTGAATGGAATGGAGCAATAGGATTGAACAATTTGTTTGTTGTGAGTCCATTAGAAACTACTACTTATACTATCAATTTTACCAGTTCCGAGGGATGTTTGGCAACCGATGAAGTTACAGTTTTTGTAGAGCCAGCCCCAAAAGACGATACCAAATATGGCATTTCTCCAAACGACGATGGTATAAACGATTTTTGGAAAATAGATAGCATAGAAGAGCATCCAGACAACCAAGTTTCTATTTACAACCGATGGGGAGATTTGGTTTTTTATATCGAAAATTACAACAATACCACCAATGTGTTTAGTGGTATTGCTAATAAAAAACGAAGTATGGGAGCTGATGTTTTACCCGAAGGAACTTACTTTTTTGATATTAAAATAAACGGTACACATCATCTTAATAAAACCAAGGGATTCTTGGTATTAAAACGATAAATAATGATTCATAAAAATTTCAGACGAACTATTGTAATTTTGTTTAGCACGCAAATCAGTTTGGTTTTTGCACAACAAACGCCCGTATTTTCAAATTACAGTTACAATACTGTAGTGATTAATCCTGCCCATGCAGGATATTATGAAGATGTAGATGTAACTTTGATAAACACTGGTTTTTTTAATTCGGTTGAAGGAAGTCCTAAAAACATGGGATTAACTGTAAACGCTCCGCTTCGTTCCAAGCATTTGGGCTTGGCAGGCGGTATTGCAACCGACGAAATAGGAGTTACAACAGCCACTAGCTTTTTTGGGGCTTATGCCTATAAAATTTTCTTTGATTCTGAATATGGTCAAGGCAGGTGGTGGGCTTATGACCCCAATGTTTTGTCGTTTGGAGTTAGTGCGGGTGGCACCATGTATAGCGAGGATTTACTGAGCTTGAAAATTGAAAATGACCCTGAATTTCAAAACAATACTAATGCTTTTATTCCTACTGTTGGGGTTGGTGTTTTATATAATAGGGATCGTATTTATTGGGGAATTTCTGCTCCCAATGTATTAGGAAACTCCTTATCGTCCGAGCGAAATATCAATTTTAAAAATCCGTATTATAGTTATTTTGGCTATCGCTTTTTTACCACACAATTAGAGGAAGTATTGGTTAATCCAAGTGTGTTGGTCAAATATGTTTCGGGAGCGCCACTTCAAATTGATTGTAATGTAATTATCAATTATTTGAATAAGGTAGAGTTTGGAGCTGGATACCGTACCAGTGAAACCATCAATTTGTTAGCAGGATTTCATTTAGGGACTAATTTTAAATTATTATACAATTATAGCTACGCCCTAAAACAATACAACAACATCAATACGCATGGGATTATACTTAATTACAGGTTTGGGAATGGGTATGAAGAAAAAGGTTTCAAATAAGAGCCTGTTTAAAAATGTAAAATAAATAAAGTTTATTAGATTAAAGAAACCGATTGAAATTTGTCTTTTTGTAGTGACTAAACAAAAAAAGATGTATCCAATCGATTGAACAGAAAACCAGTGGCAATTTATAGAAAAAACTTTAGATTTTGTTAATAGAAAACGAAAACATAGTTTGCGCTTAATTTGGAATGCTATTGATTATCTACTGAAAACGTTGTCAATGGTGAAAGTTGCCTTTAAATTTTCCAAAATAGCAATTGGTTTATTATTACTATTCCAAGTGGTCTTATTTAGGATAGTTTTTTTAATAAATTTACCAACATAATATTGTTTTGTTCAAAAAAAACATAACCCAGCTAAACAAAAATCATATATTCGTTGCTAACACAACGGTAAAATAAAATGATAAACTGTAAAACTGGGTTATATTGGATATACTGACTTATGCAAATTATGATACTAGAACATCATTTTTATACCATTTAAACAATTCAAGCACTAATAAAACATTGGAAACTAAAACAAAAGCGAGTAAACCAATTTGCGATAAATCCGATAAACTTTCGATAGTTGTAGAAATAAAATGAAAACCATTCAGTAGGCAAAATAAACTGGCATAAAGCAACGAGATTATTTTAAAAACTTTATGGTTTAAATAGAGTGTCAAAAGACTAAAAAATAATGGTACTATGTTTACTAACAAAGTGAAATAGTGCAAAGAATATGGCATTGTACCTGTTGCTCCTGCTATTTTGATTTCTTCTCCAAAAAATAATCCTCGAAGTTCGTATTGTGTATGAAAATTGAGAGCAAGCACTATTAGTGCCCAAAAGAAGCTGATTTTGATGGTGTTATTCATGTTTTTAATTGACTAATTTTTGTTTTGGAAAAATAAAAAGGGATACCCAAAAAGTATCCCAAATTATAGCTATTATAATTTTGCAAAACCACAAATACTGCCGCCTTCAGAAACCTGAAAAGATTGCGTTGCAGTTGTGCCGTTTACTTTAAAGAAACCATTGATGTTTTGCGTTTTGTTTTCGACCATCAAGTAAATTTGTTTGTCTATTTCTACAATTGCATTAGCATTTCCGTTGAATGATACAATGGGTGCACCTGTAATTTTTTGAACTGCTTTTGTGTTTACATCAATGGTACTGTACTCCCAAATTTCATTACCAATATTAGAGAAGTCTGGTTTTATTCCTTCGTTTGGAATACGAGTATAAATCTTGCCATTGCGAACTAAAATGTTATGAAAGAATCCGTTTTTGGTAATGTCATCCATTTTTATCATCCAATTAGCATCGATTTCTGTTTCTCCTTTTTTGATACGGTGTAAACTAGAACCGCCAGATCCAATACCAGCCATATCGCAAAAATAAAGATGACCATCATCGCCTAAATCCCACATTGGATTCTCAAAAAACCAACCCGTTTGTACAATTTTGTTGCCTGTATCAAAGGTTATTATTTTGTCTAGATTTCCAGTGGCAATATCAATCACTGCCAATCGAATAATACCGTCTTTAGAATCAAGATAGCCTTTTCTGGCAGTTGTACCATAATGAATATTGGCATAGAGTTTTCCTTCTTTTACCATCATCATAGTTTGACCAAGGCTAACAAATTCTTTAGTGGCATCTTGTAGTTTAGCTGTAAAATCAAGCTCTCCAGTACGTTGCATTGTAGTTGGATTGAATTTTTGAATTTTTAGTAATCCGAGTGCTGGGTCAAAATAGAAACCAGTTGTTTCGTTTACAATTACGTGCTGACCAGACCCAAAAATACTTTTATCGGTTGCAATGTAGCCTTCTTCTTTAAAGGTTTGAGTAGTAGCATCTACGCTATATTTTGTGATACCTCTTTCGCCTGATGCATTATGAAATCTATAAATGTATTTTCCAAATTGGCGAATACCTACCAGCCATTGTGCCTGCTTTGAAGTTCCTTTTACATTCGAGATTGTACCGCTCGGAATTGTAGAACCAAATGAAGTTATATAACCTGAATATGGAGAGGTGATTAAGGCAGAAACAACTACAAAATTAGAAGTGTCTGCTGTTGTGGCTTGATCATCGTCTTTACTGCAAGCCGAAAATAGTATAAGACTTGCTAGGCAAGCAATCGAGAATTTAAGAATTGTTTTTTTCATTGTTTGATTATTGATTGTTATAAAATATTAAAAAATTGAAAATCTTGCTTTAAAATGGAGGCTTCGTCCTGCTTTTTGTATTTTGAAATTGTCATAAAGATTGGCATCAAATAGGTTTTTTACTTCTATGCCAAAACTTTGCCTGTCATTGTTAAGGGAATAATTAAGTCCAATGGTATGCAGGTTTTGATTAGGGATTGCTAATTCTGAATCAATATTGGCTTTGCTTCCAATGCCTAAAAAACCTTTTGCTTCTCTGTTTTTTGGTATGGGTTCCAAGTAGAACTCGTTTACATAATTATAATACCAATACGCTTGCAGGGCATCGTTAGCTTTAAAGACATTTTTGTGAATGGTTTTAAGACTTGCACCTCCAAAAAAGTAAGGCGTGTTTCTAACTCTTGAATCTTCTAAAAATTTGACATTAGGATTAGTAATCCCAAACAAACGAAGATCTTGATAGGTAAAGTTGATTCCAAAAATCAACCATTTTTTTAAATTAATAGTGGCATCGGCTTCCAGCCCAAAGCCTTTAACTTTATCAAAATTTTGATGCTGAAGAAAAATCACATTGGTGGGTACTTGCACAATAATATCGGTCGCTCGTCTAAAAAAAGTATTAATCTCTAGTAAATAGCGTTGCATTTTTTGTGTTCGATAGCCTAAATTGAGATTGATGCTTTGCTCTGGTTTAAGGTTAAAATTTGACATTTCAAACAATCCATCCCCAAATACCTCCGAGTTTTCAGGCAGTCTTGTAGCATATTCTCCCGAAATTCTAAAAAATGAATTTTCGGTTAGGTTATATTTTATAGCCTCGGCAATACCAAATCGATGACTCGAATTACTAACTTGCTCTTCGGTAGGACTTGCAAAAAGCGCATCGGTTCCATTAGTTTTGAAATAATAATATTTTAGAATAAAAGTATTGCTAAACTTTTCTTTGATTTTGGATTCCAGTCCAACTGCTCCCACCAATTTGTCATAACCCGCAGGGACGGTCAAAATATCACGACCAGAATAAAGATAGCGACTTCCAAAAGGATCATTTCCTATTCGGTCATAAGTGGTGTAAACCAAATTGGCATCTATTTTTTGTGAGGGATTTAAGGAATAACTAAAATATGTTCTGGATACAAAATTTTTAAAATCAATATTCGACAAAGAACCATCAGAATCGGCTTCGCCTTGTCGGGCTGGGTTGTCAATTCGGTTACCGTTCCAGTCATAAGTGCAATGACAAGTATCTATTCGGGTCGCGTTTAGTTTGCTTAATGCCAAAAACTGACTAAAATAGGCTTTTTGATTCCAGAATTTCTTTTTATACAATAGTGTTGGTACAAACGATTTTTGCTTTGTAACTACTTGTCCAAAAGGTTCTGCCATTGATGCTCCGTGTTGTTCTTGTTTGTCTATATCAAAATAAGTTATGCCAATTCTAAACAAATCTGCCCATTTTGAATTGGTAATTCCACCAAAAAATTCTCCATAATAATTAGTGTAATCATCGTGAAATCGGTTTACAGTTACATCTTTTAAGTTTCGGGTAAAAGGGTCAACTATTTTTACATTCACTTTATAATTATTGTCTGAATGATTAAAAAAACCATCAAAACCAACAAAAAAAGAAGTCTTTGGAATTATATAAAGAGTGTTAAACGTAGCTCGATGGGTGTTAAAGGAAGCCAGTTCGTAGGAAAGATCAAGGTAGTTTTTTGAATTATTTTTTGTAACCAAATTTATGGCACCTCCCATAGCATCGGCACTCAAATAAGTAGGCAAAACTCCTTTATATATTTCAACCCTTTCCAGAATAGCCACAGGCACGATATTGATATTAAAGCCTGAACCTAGATAATCCAGCGGAATTCCATCTTTAAAATATTTGACAGCTTTTCCCTGAAAACCATTTATAAAAACATTGGCATTAGACCCCAAACCACCTACTTGCCTTACCCTGATTCCTGAAGTTCTATTTATAATTTCAGTAAGTGTTGATGCTTCGTTTTGGATGTTTTTTGTAGTAATTACATCCGCTTTTATGGCTTGTTCACTTACTATTTCCGATTTAGACTTTCCTTTTACAACAATTTCTTTTAGTAAATTATTTTTAATGGAATCGTTCTGAATTTTATTTTGTGCCAATGACAATTGAATAGACAAAATTGTAAAAATAATAAATGTGTATTTTCTATTAGAATTCATTATAAATGAAAATCAAGGGTTTAAAAAACAAATACATAAAACAAAAAACTGCTTGTTTTACGTATATTTGCTTTTATTTAGTTTAAATAAAAATTAAATGCAAAATTATAATACCAGCACCAATAAAAACCAACGCAAAACGCATTATTCCCTACGCATTTGAATATGTTAGAAACTATTCATACAAAAAAAATTAAATTCGTTTTCAATACATAAGACTTTAAAATATGGCAAATAAGCAGATTATTCTGGACGGAGCAGTTGTGTCAATAACTGATTTTAATCTCACAGCTCCCTTGATAATTGACATCAAACAAGATTTTCCATTTATTAAAATCCATTTCCAACTTGGAGGAAAGATGGATTACCAACCAACCAATCAAAATGAAAAAGCAATTGTAATAGAAGAGGGTCAATACAATTTTTTTTATTTACCTAAAATAGATGGTATACTAACTCTGCATCCAGTAGTAAGAAGTACTGTAGAAATAGAATGTGGAGAGGATTTTATACGAAAAATTTTTAAAAATGATTTTCATAAAATAAGTGGATCTTTTGGAATAGCATTAAGAGAAAAGATTTCTTTTAAAATGTGGGAAAAATCAGAAAGTATTCCCAAAGTTTTGAAAAGTGTTATTGAAAATATAATTAAAAATTCACAAAAGAAAGAAGTAGATTTAGTGTATTGGGAATCGGAGATAATTAAGATATTTCAATATATGTTTTCTAAAATCAATGATAAAGAAGAACTAAATTCACTAGTATATTTAAGCGGAATTGAACAAGAACAAATAACTAGAGTTGAAACAATACTACACAAAAATATTCAAACATCAATTACCGTCGAAGAATTGGCACTTGAAGTTGGAATAAATCGAAATAAATTAAATCGAAATTTTAAACACATTTACGGTGAGCCTATATTTCAATATCTAACCCGTATTAAAATGGAAAAAGCAAAGGAAATCCTTTTAAAAAAAGGTGTGAATATTTCGGAAGTTGCTTATGAAGTTGGATATAAAAATCCACAACACTTTACAGTAGCATTTAAAAAATATTTTGGATATACCCCAAGTAAGTTGAAATAGTTATAAAAAAACAATAAAAGAAGCCGTCACAAAATATAATGAGACGGCTTCTTTGCTTTAAATGGGTTTTCGATTATTATTACTATTTTTTTGTCTTTTCAATACTACATAAAGACTAATAGAAGCCAAAAGAATCCAAAAAACATTTACAACAAAAATACGAACTCGACTATTGATAAAAGAACTCCAAATTTATGATACTCTAAAATCCTTGCTTCCACAAAAAAATCAATTGGCGATTACGCTTTATGAAACCGATAAGAATTATGTAGAGATTGGGGAGTAGCAGTAATTTATGATGGGTTTTTCAAACAAATCATTAACGCAATATTATTGCGTTAATAAAAATAAAACTATATTTGCAACATTATTGCGTTAATGATTTGCAAAATTACTATGAAAACCATACTTATCTTCCTATTACTACTATTACCAATTGGATTATCTGCTCAAAACGAACCAACTGAACCCTCCAAAAAAGAATTGGAAACAAAAACCAATGAACTTAAAGAAGTAAAAATTATAAGCCTGACCGAAGAGCAAAAAGAAGTACTCAAAGTAAAAAACAATATAAATCCAGTAACTATAATTACCACCAAACAATTAGAAAACCGTGCAGGAAATTTAAACGAAGTTTTGGCAAGGCAAGCCGGAGTACAAGTGAGGTCCAGTGGTGGTTTTGGTAGTGAAGCCAGAATTTCTATCCGAGGTTTAGAAGGGAAAAGAGTTCAGGTATTTATTGATGGTAATGCTTTGAACACGCCCGATGGGAGTTTTGGCATCAATGATTTGCCAGTTCAGGTTATCGAAAGAATCGAAATATATAAAGGTTCAGTACCGGCTTATTTAGGTGGAGACGGATTGGGAAGTGCCGTAAATGTTGTTACCAGACACAGAGATATGAGTTATATTGATGCCAATATCTCACGACAATCCTACAATACCGAATCAATGGGATTGATTCTGAAAAAAACATTTTATAAACAAGGAATTGAAATTGGTGGAGGGATTTTCAGTACCAAAAGTGATAACGATTATAGCTTTATGTCTCCCTACCAACCAGATTTAATCATCAAAAGAGACCACGATAAATTTAAGTCGGTATTAGGTGGGCTGTCTATTCGATTTCATAAGCTTTGGTTTGACGAAATAGAAATAGAAACTGCTTTTGTCAATAATGACAAACAAATACAAGGCATTCAAAAAAATATACAAGAAGCCGAAAGCGAGAGCAATTCCAAAGTATTGGCTCTAACTTTGGTCAAAAACCGTTTTTTTGATAATAAATTAAACTTTAGATTTTCGCTACTATTGGGAGATTTTAATGCTAAATTCAAGGATTTATCGTTTTACAGTTACAATTGGGATGGTTCTCGCACCCCTAGTACTTTGGGACAAGGCGAATTAGGCATTGGTCCTAATTTATCGACAAGCATTCAAAAAGAAATTAGACAGCGATTGAATTTGGATTATGCCATAAACGAAAAATACAATCTTAATTTAAACAGCACTTTCAGATACGGAAGTTTTGACCCAAAGGATGATGTGGGAAATGCGTATGCAGGCAAAAATTTATTTAATTATCCTGCTAATTTAACCAACTCGGTTACAGGACTTACTTTTGACAGCAATTTTTTCAATAACAAATTACTGTTTTCAACCGCTGGAAAATATTACAGTAATTACATAGAAGGCTACAACACCAGTATTTACTTGACTGATACTCCTGATAAAATAAGCAACAATACGGGAATTTTTGGGTATAATTTTGGTTTTAGATACCGTTTTACTGAAAATTTTCTCGTGAAAGCAAGTCACGAAAAAGGAGTACGATTACCCAATAATGCGGAGTTTTTTGGCGATGGAATATTAATAACTCCTGCCATTTTCTTAAAACCCGAAGTGGCATACAATAGTTCTTTGGGGTTAATTTTTGACAAAACATATCAAAACGAAAAACGCTTGCAAATCGATGTAAATGGTTTTTATATGAATGTAGAAGAACTTATTCAACTTTCGGGCAACGGACTTTCATTAGGCTATGTCAATTTTGCAAAAGCTCGAATTGTTGGAGCTGATATGGATGTAAAAGCAGATATAACCAAAAGTGTTTTTGCTGGCTTTAATGCTACCTACCAAATCTTAACCGATGCCAATAAGTTTATTCCTGCTACTCAAAACGTTCCAAATCCTACTTATAATTTAGCAATACCCAACACGCCACAATTATTTGCCAATTGGAATTTGGAATTTCATAAAGACAATTGGTTGTGCAAAAACAGTAAAACAAGAATTATTTACGATGGCAGTTTTACCGATGAATTTAATTATGGTTTCAAAATTAGTATTTATGACAATTTTGTGATTCCGGATTATGTAAGTCATACAATCTCTTTTGAGCAATCTTTTCAAGACAATAGATATACCGTTTCTGCCGAAGTCAATAATATAACAGACCAAGAAATACTCAATAATTATAATCTGCCTTTGCCTGGCAGAACATTCCGAATTAAGCTTCGGTATTTATTTTTATCCAAAAACAAACACAATCATTAATCCATTTAAACCTTAATACAATGAAAAAAAATGCCCTCCAATTTATAGGAATACTGTCAGTAACAATACTCCTAAACTCTTGTTCTAAAGACGACAAAATTGATACTTCAAATACAGTTGGTTTTGATAAATTACTATTAGTCAATAATATTACCAGTACCAACCCTGTAATTGGTTATGTAAGTACGTTGAAAGATTTAAGCGTGACTAATCAAACCAATGCCAAAGGAAGGCAAACTGCTCAATATCCGTTTGTAACTTTAAATGGAAACGATGTTTTTGTAATCCCGAATAAAGGAGGCGATATTCTAAAAAAATTCACACGTCAAAATGATAGCACTTTGTCGGAAAGTGGCAGTATCACTTTGCCAGCTTCATCACAATCTATAAGTGTTGTAATCGAAAGTGCTACAAAAGGCTATTGTTCTTTACAAAATCTAGGCAAAATATTGGTTTTCAACCCATCAACTATGGCAATTATTAATTATATCGATTTGACCAGTTATGCCCTTGGCGGAGACGGAAGTCCAGATCCTACGATAATGGCACTTCGAAATGGTAAATTGTATGTAGCCTGCGTGCAAACCTCAAACGGTTATACCAGTGATTATCCCGCACAGGTCTTGATTATTGATGTAGCTAATGCCAATGCGATTACTTCTACAACCGACTCCCGAACTACTTGGGCAGGAAGTATTGACGAACAAAACTCGATGTTTTTTACAGAAAACGGAGATTTATATCTATTCTGTGTGGCTTCGTATGGTTTTGGTGGTCCAACTCAAAAGTGTGGTTTTTTAAGAATTAAAAGTGGACAAACCATATTCGATTCGACTTACTTTTTTAACGTAGCTGATTATTCTGTAACAGGAATTCCAAACAATAAAGTAGATTATCTGCAACACATGCAATACGATAAAAACGGAATTGTATATAGCACAGGAAACATTTATTCTTTGGCAAGCAATCCGCCAAACTATGTTACCGATAGAACTATGGGGGCGTTCAAAGTAGATTTAATCAACAAAACCATTACAAAAATAAACCTGCCCTATTCTAATGGTTATTCCGCATCGGTAGCTGTTTTTGAAAACAAAATTATATGGGGATTGGCTACAACAACCGGAGTTGGACTTTATACCTATGACCCTGCTACAAATACAGCATCTGCAAATCCAGTTGTAAATACACAAGGAGATACTAGTTTGATAAAAGTGTTTAATTAAAAACATAGGAAATGAAAACAATTACAATCCTTCTATTTTTACTTTTTTCAATTGTTCTATTTGCTCAAAAACCATCAACGGATATAAATAAA
This sequence comes from Flavobacterium sp. LC2016-13, assembly GCF_009707955.1. Taxonomy (GTDB): domain Bacteria; phylum Bacteroidota; class Bacteroidia; order Flavobacteriales; family Flavobacteriaceae; genus Flavobacterium. Next base: position 162,873 of record NZ_WMDQ01000012.1, read on the forward strand.
ATTATGAATTCTGGCAATGGTCGCACCATCGAAACGGCTTTTAAAGTAAACAATGTTGATGAAGAATATGATTTGCTTCGGTACTTGAAATTGGTTTCTATAACTCAAAAACTAATAGTCATAGATGGCTTTTTTTATGATGCTATTCAAACCAAATCCAATATTATTTATTTTAAAATAATAAAAAGACAATTGTCCAAGAAAGCCAAAACAACAGCACAAATACTTTAAAAATAATGAAAAAACTACCCGTTACCGTATTGTCAGGATTTCTTGGAGCAGGAAAAACTACTCTACTCAACCATATTCTGCATAACAAAGAAGGATTGAAAGTCGCTGTAATCGTCAATGATATGAGCGAAGTTAATATTGATGCTAATTTGGTAAAAGCAGAAAACACACTTTCTCGCACCGAAGAAAAATTGGTAGAAATGAGCAACGGCTGTATTTGTTGCACCCTGCGAGAAGATTTGATGATTGAAGTGGAGAAACTCGCCAAAGAAAACCGTTTTGATTATTTATTAATCGAAAGTACGGGCATCAGCGAACCCATTCCTGTGGCACAAACATTCACTTTTGTAAACGAGGATGAGAATATCGATTTATCCCGTTTTAGTTATATTGATACAATGGTAACGGTGGTGGATTCCTATAATTTTTTTAAAGATTTTGGTTCTGCCAAAACGCTCGAAGATATTAAGGCAACCAATATCGAAAACGATAATCGCACCATTGTAAATTTATTAGTCGATCAGGTAGAATTTGCCAATGTCATAATCCTCAACAAAACCGATTTGGTCACTCAAAGCCAATTAGAAACTCTAAAAGCTTCTATCAAAAAGCTGAATCCTATAGCCACTATTATTTGTTCGGAATTAGGGAAAGTCAATCCAAACGAAATAATAAATACCGGATTATTCAATTACGAAGAAGCCGAAAATTCCGCAGGCTGGATAAGGGAACTCGAAGGAATCCATACTCCAGAAACCGAAGAATATGGCATTAGCTCGTTTGTTTTTAGAAGTGAAAAACCATTTCATCCGTATCGATTTTGGAATTTCATTTCGGACGATTTTCCGCCAACGATTATTCGTAGTAAAGGGCTATTTTGGATGGCATCACGCCCAGAGCAAGCCATTAACTGGAGTCAGGCTGGCGGTTCTATGAAAGCCGAAAGTGCAGGCGTTTGGTGGGCAAGTATGCCTTTAGGCGAACGTGTAAACTTTAATAATTTTGTCGAAAACCAAGAAATTATTGAAGAACGCTGGACACTGGATTATGGCGATAGATTAAACGAATTGGTTTTTATTGGTATTTCTTTCGACGAAAATGAAGTACGCCAACAATTAGAAAACTGCCTTTGTACTGCCGATGAAATTATGGATTTACAAGACGGATTTTTCTCCAACAAAGACCCATTTCCTATTCCTAGAGCTAACGCATTACAAGGAGAAACCGCTTTTTTGAACGATTAGCAACAATGGAAAAACGGACTAACACAAGAAGAACGTTTATCAAAAAAAGTAGTCTGGCTTTAACCACTTTAGTTTTACCATTTCCTTTCACATCATTTACAAAATTTAATCCTATGACAAACAAAAAAAATCTTGATGCAATTATAATTGGAGGAAGTTATGCTGGACTTTCGGCAGGAATGGCTTTGGGACGAGCATTACGGAATGTTTTAATTATTGATAGCGGAAAACCTTGTAATAGTCAAACACCGCACTCACATAATTTTTTAACCCAAGACGGAAAAACGCCAAAAGAAATTTTAAGTGTAGCAAAAGAACAGGTTTTGAAATACAAAACAATTCATTTTTATGGTGGACTTGTAGTAAGTGGCAGTAAAACCGAAACAGGTTTTGAAATAGAAACCCAATCGGGCGAGAAATTCAGAGCAAAGAAATTGATTTTTGCAACTGGAATTAAAGATATAATTCCACCCATTAAAGGATTCTCTGATTGTTGGGGTATTTCTATTATTCATTGTCCGTATTGCCACGGTTACGAATATAGCAATGACAAAACTGGCATTCTTGCCAATGGCGATATGGCTTTTGAAATGGGGAAATTGATTAGTAATTGGACTAAAGATTTGACGGTTTTTACCAATGGAAAATCAACTTTGACTGAAGAGCAATTAGAAAAATTGGCAAAACATAACATCAAAGTTATTGAAACAGCAATAGACCGCTTTGAACACAATAAAGGGCAAATTGAAAACATTCATTTCAAAGATGGTTCTAAAACGACTATCAAGGCATTATATGCAAGACCTGCTTTCGAGCAACATTGCACAATTCCTGAACAATTAGGTTGTGAATTGACCGAACAGAATTATATAAAAATAGACCCTTTTCAAAAAACAACGCAACACAGCATATTTGCTTGTGGAGACAATACAACTCCTATGCGATTGGTAGCAAATGCTGTTGCAATGGGTGCTTTGTCTGGAGTAATGGTTAACAGAGAATTAACCGAGGAAGAATTTGGCTAAAAAAATCAAAAACTTCTTTCCTTACCTTGATTTATAAGTTATCGTGCCGTTTGTTATTATCGATAAACTACTATTTAAGAACACAGTAACAGAATCTACATCAGTAAAAATTCATAATTTGTTTTGTTTTAGTTGGTAGAACGGTTCATTATTATAATGAGCCGTTTTTTTCATTCTATTAGATTTACAATAATTTTCAAAACTGTACTTTTTTACAACCAAAACTTATAATATATTTCTTTGAGTTATATAAATCACTACTATTTTATAGCACTAGGTACTATTCCATACTTTTTTTTGAAGGCTGTAGTAAAATGTTGGGGGTTTTTATATCCAATTAATTCGGACACCTGATTAACTGCGAAACCTTCCTCAAGGAGCATTTTTTTTGCAAGTTCCATTTTTTCATCATTGATTAATCCAAAAACCGTTGTTCCAAAGACTTCTTTGAATCCTTTTTTCAGCGTAAACTCATTCGTGCCAACTTGGTGTGCTAGCGTAATCAGTGAACAAGGAGTGTTTAAATTGGCTAAAATAAGTTCCTTTGCATTGTGCATTTTTTCTATATCCTTTTTTTTTAGAGAACAAAATACTTCGCATTCGTGCTCACTCATTTGTTCTAATTGTAAAAGGAGTAATTCAATAACTTTGGCTTGAATTAGCATTTTTTTGAATACTCCTTTTCGATTGCAACTGATAATTTCATTTATTACAGAATGCATTTTAACGGTTATTCTCAAATTATGTTTATTGAGAAAGCCTGTAGTTTTTTTATTAATTATTTTTGCAAAATTTTTAAACAATACGCCTTGTTCCGGTAAAAAGTTTGCGAAAAATTGAGGAAGTAAATTTACTTCAAAAATTTGCAATCCCGTGTCAGGACTCCATATCATTTCCCCTTTAAATTGATTAGCGTAAATAATATTATGCTGATTAATACCAAATTCTATGCTCTTTTTGGTGTCATTACAAATGGACTGACTGTTTCCTGACAGCGCAAAATGCATCTCAACGGTTTCCATGTCAGTATCAACTTGAATAATAGTGGTTTTGGCTACCTCTATATTGCCGTAGCCAATATGTATTCCATCAAAGTATAATTCTTTATATTCTCCTTTTCCAAAAAAAAATTCATTCTTATGGGTTACTTCCACAATATCTGATTGTTTAGTAATTGAACCATTATGACTAGATTCTAAAAATATTTCTCCTAGGTCTGCACTATGCAATCGTATTTTCATTTTTTCCGTATTACGTAGATTTTATTCCTTTTGGCGTACGCTGTTCTGTTTATCTAAAAGTAACTTCGCAAAATTAAAAAATTATTTATAAACATTCTAAATAAGTCGTTGTGAAAATTATTAAATTCAAGAATTCAAAACTATTATACCTATCCTTTGTTCTGTTTTTTACCCAAATTGTAAAAACCAGTGATATTGATCATCTGATTCCAATTTAAATTGACCACCAAGTTTTGGTTTAAATTGACCACCTAA
>NZ_WMDQ01000013.1 GCF_009707955.1 Flavobacterium sp. LC2016-13
ACATTAAATTACGCAATACTTTCACCGGCAAGTGCAACAACAAACGTTACAGGAGCTACAAGTGGAATATTTACAGGCTTGACAGATGGTACTTACTTATTTGAAGTTACCGATGCTAATGGTTGTAAAGATCAGAAGTCTTACATCGTTAAACCTGTAACGAGCATTACTATTGCAGGTGAGTTAGTAAGCAATGTTACTTGTAACGGAGGTACTAATGGAGCTGTTAAGTTTACTGCTGCAAACTATGCAGGAACTTATACTGCAACATTAACTGCAGGAACAGGTACATTAACTCAAACAGGAAATACTGTAAATGTTACAGGTCTGGTACCTGGAACTTACACAGTTCAAATTACGGATGACATTACAGGTTGTACAGCTACGGCTTCAATCACTGTAACGCAGCCAACCCCTGTTGTTCTTAGTCTGGTAAGCAATACAAATGCTAATTGCAACTTTGGTGCAAGAGTAACGGTTTCTGCTGCTGGCGGAACTCCAGCTTACAAATATGCCTTTGTTCAAAGCGGAGCGACTCCTGTTGCAGCAGATTATGACACTGTTTCAAGTGTTGTTTTAGATCCAACAGTAAATACAGCTTGGGATGCTTATGTATTAGATGCAAACAATTGTCCTGCTGTTTACAGTTTTACAATTGCTACAGATGCACTTCCAACGATTGATACACCTGCAACTCCATATTGTTATATGGGAGGTCCGGTACCAATTACAATTACAGGAACTTATGTTGGCGTGCCAATGTACAGTATTGGTAACAACTACCAATCTAGCCCTAATTTTGTATTGAATGCACCAGGAACTTACACATTCTCTATTAGAGATGGTAATGGTTGTGTGACGTCAACAGCTTACGAGTTAAAACAACAATTATTATTAAAAGCAACATTAACACAGGATTATACTTGTGCAGGTGATGCAAGCATAACATTATTAGCAACTCAGGGTACTTTAACGTACAATACATTTGAAGTGAGTTATAATAATGGCGCATACACTGCGGTTACCGTACAGCCTTATACTACTAATGTTCCTGGAACATATACTTTCAGAGTAACAGATAGTCAGGGATGTCAGGCAACTTCAGTTTCGGTAGAAGTAACGCCAAGAACAACTCCAACAGCAACAGCTACTAAAAATGATGTTAGTTGTACAGGAGGTTCAGATGGTAGTATTGTAGTTACTGCTGCAAACGGATTAGCACCTTACCAATATCAATTAGATGGAGGAACATTCCAAACATCAAATATATTTACAGGTTTAGCGGCTGGAGCACACAATATCGTTGTTAAAGACGCAAAAGAGTGTGTTACGATCACATTGCCGGTTACGATTTCAGAGCCAACAGCTTTAGCTGCAACAGCTACGGTAACAACTGCATTAAGTTGTGGAACTGGAAATTCAACTCAGGCAGCAACAGTTACTGTTACTGTTGATCCAACAACGGGAACAGCACCATACCAATATAGTTTTAATGGTGGTGGTTATGGTTCAACAAATACTTATACAACAACGGCATCAGGTAATGTTACCGTTTCAGTTAGAGATGCCAATCTGTGTATAATCGCAGTACCGGCAAGTGTAACTGTTCAGCCACTTAACCCGCCAACGATTACAAATATTACAGGAACGCCAATCTGGTGTATGCCGGCAGCTAACACAACAAGTACCGTTACAATAACGACTACTAATGGTGTTGGTACATTAAATTACGCAATACTTTCACCGGCAAGTGCAACAACAAACGTTACAGGAGCTACAAGTGGAATATTTACAGGCTTGACAGATGGTACTTACTTATTTGAAGTTACCGATGCTAATGGTTGTAAAGATCAGAAGTCTTACATCGTTAAACCTGTAACGAACATTACTATTGCAGGTGAGTTAGTAAGCAATGTTACTTGTAACGGAGGAAATAATGGAGCTGTTAAGTTTACTGCTGCAAACTATGCAGGAACTTATACTGCAACGTTAACTGCAGGAACAGGTACATTAGCTCAAACAGGAAATACTGTAAATGTTACAGGTCTGGTACCTGGAACTTACACAGTTCAAATTACGGATGACATTACAGGTTGTACAGCTACGGCTTCAATCACTGTAACGCAGCCAACCCCTGTTGTTCTTAGTCTGGTAAGCAATACAAATGCTAATTGCAACTTTGGTGCAAGAGTAACGGTTTCTGCTGCTGGCGGAACTCCAGCTTACAAATATGCCTTTGTTCAAAGCGGAGCGACTCCTGTTGCAGCAGATTATGACACTGTTTCAAGTGTTGTTTTAGATCCAACAGTAAATACAGCTTGGGATGCTTATGTATTAGATGCAAACAATTGTCCTGCTGTTTACAGTTTTACAATTGCTACAGATGCACTTCCAACGATTGATACACCTGCAACTCCATATTGTTATATGGGAGGTCCGGTACCAATTACAATTACAGGAACTTATGTTGGCGTGCCAATGTACAGTATTGGTAACAACTACCAATCTAGCCCTAATTTTGTATTGAATGCACCAGGAACTTACACATTCTCTATTAGAGATGGTAATGGTTGTGTGACGTCAACAGCTTACGAGTTAAAACAACAATTATTATTAAAAGCAACATTAACACAGGATTATACTTGTGCAGGTGATGCAAGCATAACATTATTAGCAACTCAGGGTACTTTAACGTACAATACATTTGAAGTGAGTTATAATAATGGCGCATACACTGCGGTTACCGTACAGCCTTATACTACTAATGTTCCTGGAACATATACTTTCAGAGTAACAGATAGTCAGGGATGTCAGGCAACTTCAGTTTCGGTAGAAGTAACGCCAAGAACAACTCCAACAGCAACAGCTACTAAAAATGATGTTAGTTGTACAGGAGGTTCAGATGGTAGTATTGTAGTTACTGCTGCAAACGGATTAGCACCTTACCAATATCAATTAGATGGAGGAACATTCCAAACATCAAATATATTTACAGGTTTAGCGGCTGGAGCACACAATATCGTTGTTAAAGACGCAAAAGAGTGTGTTACGATCACATTGCCGGTTACGATTTCAGAGCCAACAGCTTTAGCTGCAACAGCTACGGTAACAACTGCATTAAGTTGTGGAACTGGAAATTCAACTCAGGCAGCTACGGTTACAGTTACTGTAGATCCAACAACGGGAACAGCACCATACCAATATAGTTTTAACGGTGGTGGTTATGGTTCAACAAATACCTATACAACAACGGCATCAGGTAATGTTACCGTTTCAGTTAGAGATGCCAATCTGTGTATAATCGCAGTACCGGCAAGTGTAACTGTTCAGCCACTTGATCCACCAACAATAGATAATGTTTCTGGAACACCAATCTGGTGTACACCAGCTGCAAATACAACTAGTACAGTTACTGTAACAGTTAGTCATGGTGTTGGAGCTTTACATTATGAGATTACATCCCCTGCAAGCGCTGTTTCAAATGTTTCAGGAGCTACAAGCGGACAATTTAATTTATTGCCTGCTGGAACTTATATTTTCAAAGTTACAGATGCTAATGGTTGTACAGATGTAGCAACATATACAATTGATGCTTTAATCAATATTACAACTGCAGGTCAATTAATAAATGATGTAGTTTGTAACGGAGAAGCAAACGGTTCAGTGAAATTTGATGTAGATAATTTCGCAGGTACTTATACAGCTACGTTAACAGCTGGTCCAACTACGGGTACATTAACTCAGGTTGGTAAAGTGGTTACTTTAACTAATTTACCTGTTGGAACATACACAGTTCAGGTTAGAGACAATATCACAGGTTGTACAGCTTCTGCTTCAGTAACTGTAGGTCAGCCAACGGCATTATCATTAGCTGAAACTAAAAACGTACATGCTAATTGTAAATCAGGTGCTCAGGTTACTGTAACAGCAGCCGGAGGAACTCCAGATTATAAATATGCATTTATTACAGCTGCAACGGCTTCGCCAACAGCTGCAGATTATACAAATAGTAACAATGCTGTTTTAGATCCTGCAGTTAGTTTAAATTGGAAAGCTTATGTGATCGATTCTAAAAATTGTGAAACATTTATTCCAATTACAATTGTACTAGATCCGTTGCCAAATAATATTACTACAAATGTTGCGACTCAACAATGTCCATCTGCGACAGGAGAGTACACATTCACGGTAACAGTAGGTAATGGTATTGCACCTTACGAATACAGTATCGGTAATGGTTTCCAAACAAGCAATACTTTCACAGTAAATGCACCAGGAAATTATACAGTAACTGTTAGAGATGCTAACCAATGTGAAGTAACAGTAGCTACTCCTGTAACTATTTTACCAGCATTACAATTAGACTATACAATTACAGCATTACCAGGTTGTGTTGTTACAAATAATGGTGTTATAAGAGCTACTGCAAGTGGTGGTTCAGCAAGTGCGAATTATAGATATACTTTAGATGGTGGAGTTACTATTACAACTACTCCTGCAGTATTCAATAATGTTACTCCTGGAACTCATATTATTAGAGTTCGAGATGCTGTTACTGGATGTGCTGTCCAAACAACAGTGTTCGTAGCTCCTGCTACAACAATTACAGGACTGCATTTAGATAAAATAGATGTAACATGTAACGGAGGCAGTAATGGTTCAATCACTGCTACTTTAGACGCAAGTTCAACAGGAGTTAATGATAACCCGGTTTACGTTTATAGATTAACAGGAACTACAGCTTTAGGAGTTCCGGTTATCAGACCAAACCAAACGAATTCAACATTTGACAACCTTCAGGCTGGAGATTATACTGTAACAGTTACTTCAGGTAGAGGATGTGAAGATTCTGAAGATATTAGAATTAACCAGTTCGATCCAATTGTTGTAGCTACTCCGATAGTTGTACAATATGGTTGTGCAGCCGGTACAAATACTTCAAACTATGCTACAGTAACAGTAGGTACTGTAACTAAAGGATCTGGAACTTATACAAATTATGAGTTCTTCAGAGATGGTGTTTCAGTTCAAAGTGGTTCACAAACAGTATATACTGAAACGGATTACTTAGGAGGCAGCTACACTGTAAAAGTTACTGATGATGCAGGTTGTTCAGGTACAAGCACGGCAATGCCAGTTAGAGCATTCATTCGTTTAGATGCAATTAACGTTTCAAATGTTGCAATAACTTGTATCTCTAATGAAGATATTACTATAACAGTAACATCTACAGGAGGAACACCAGCGTTACTTAATTATACAGTTAAAGGCACAGATAATGCTTATAACCAAACAAAAACAAATGGTAATTTCACTGGATTAACAGTAGGAAGCTATATAATCACGGTTACAAACCTAGCAACGGGTTGTAGCTTAGAAAAAGCGTATTATGTTGCAGAACCTAATACATTTGAGATTAAAGCGATACCATTTACAAAAGAAATTTGTTTCGGTACAACAAACGGAAGCGTAGATTTAACTTTTGTTGATAATCAATTAGATCCAACAAATGATGCAGGACCTTTCAATTATACAGTTACTGGTCCATTCCCAAGTACTGCAACAATTACTGGAACAACAACAGATGCAGGTCCATTTAGAATTTCGAACTTAGCAGCTGGTCAGTATTCTGTTATTGCTAGATTAGTGGCAAGTCCTACATGTACAGTTAATACTGTGTTTAGTATAGATCAGCCTGCTACAGCTTTAACTGTAACAACTGAAAAAGATGAGATTACTTGTAAAGCAGGTAATAATGACGGAGTTATCTATGCTGCTGCACAAGGTGGTTGGGATACTAGTTATGAATATCAATTAGTACTAAACGGTACTACGATAATCTCAGATTACTCTGCTACAGCAACATTTGAAAACTTAGGAGCAGGTACTTATACAGTTAATGTAAGAGATAGCAAAGGATGTCCTGTATCAACAACAGTAACCTTAGCGATTCCAACTCCAATAGCATTTACAGCTGCGGCAGATGCAACAATGTTGTCATGTTTTGGAGATAAGAGTGGAGTAATTAGAGTTTCTCCTCCTACAGGTGGTCAAGGAAGTAATTACTTATACACGTTAACAGTACTTTCAAACAACCCTGTTACAACTGTTGGACCTCAAATTAGTCCTGTTTTTGACGGATTAGGAATAGGAAGATACACAGTAACAGTAACTGACGGATTTAGCTGTACAGCAACTTCATCTGCAGAAATTGTAATTACTGAGCCAACATTAGTTAAACCGGCATTAGTTAAGTCAAGAGAACAAACTTGTCAGACACTTGCACAGCTTACATTAAGCGCAAGCGGAGGAACACCTCCTTACACATATAGTGCGACTGAAGATTTTGCAATTGTTTTAGGAACATTCGCAACGACAACAGCTCCATTTAATGTTCCGGTTGGTACATACAGCTATTATGTTAGAGATGCTAACGGATGTAAATCATTTGTTACTGCACCAATAACTATAGAACCTCTGGTTCCACTAGATCTTATCATAGATAAATCTGGTTCAGTAGTTAGATGTCAGGGAGACGCAACAGCATCAATATTTGCTGAAGCAGTTGGTGGTTTAGGAGATTATGTTTATACATTGCTTGGTACTACTAATAATGTTATTCGTCCAGCTCAGACTAACGGAACATTTGAAAACTTACCAATGGGTACATACCATGTAAAAGTAGATAGTCATGATTGTAGTAAAACAGGTGATGCAATAATAATCAGCGAGCCGCCAACTCCTGTAACAGTTACACCACATGTAACAGATGTTACTTGTTTCGGAGCAAACAATGGTATTATCGAAATTATTGCAACAGGTGGTACAGGTAATATTCAATACTCAATTTCACCGGATCTTGATAAATTTGATTCGAAATTTGTTTTCGACAAATTAGCTCCTGGAGATTATCAGGTTTATGTTAAAGATGAAAATCTATGTGGTGGAATATATAATTTCACAATTGCAAATGGTAATTTACTTTATGCAACTTTAGATGCAACATCTATTCAACCGGAGTTATGTGCAGGAGAAAATAACGCTTCATTTAAAGTTGATATCTTTGGAGGTAAGCCAGGTTATTTTGTACGTATCGATAATGAAACTGCTTTTGTCCCTGCTAATGGACCTGGAGGTACTTCGCACACATTTAGTGGATTAAAAGGAGGTAAGCATACAGTATACTTTACAGATAGTTATGGTTGTGGACCTATGGAACTTGTTGTTGAAACACCAAATTCTGTAACAATAGATCCAACTACTACTGAAACAGTTTACGGTTGTGAAACGAATACAACAACAGTGATTTTTGATGACAGTAACGATGTTGCTGATCTTGATTTCTCTCTGGATAATACTGGAGTGATTAATCCTGATGGACCTGTATTTAAAGATCTTGCTCCTGGCCCGCATACTATTTTAGTAAGACATACAAACGGATGTGAGAAGAGAACTCCTGAATTTACAATTCAAGGATTTGCTAAACTTACCCTTGTAGATATTACTAAGAGCAGTAAAGCAGAGGTTAACATAATCAGAGTACAAGCTGCAGGAGGTAGAAAACCTTATCTATACAGCTTCGACGGTGGACCATTTACAGAATCTAATGAGTTCAGAATTTACGAAAGCCGTATTTACAGAGTAGTTGTTAGAGATCAAAACGGTTGTGAAGAATTTATAGATATAGAAGGTAAATTCATCGACTTCTGTTTACCAAATTACTTTACACCTAACGGAGGTAATGGCGATCATACTCTAATAGGCCCTGGTTGTGGTGCATTAGCTTACAAGAACCTAACATTCGATATCTTCGACAGATACGGTAGAGTAGTTGCTAAGTATCACGTAGGTGAAAAATGGGATGGTAGATACAACGGAGCAGAATTGCCAACAGGTGATTACTGGTATGTTCTTAAACTAAATGACGAGAAAGATGATAGAGAGTTTGTTGGACATTTCACACTATACAGATAACAAATTTGAGCCCCAGACTATGTTATCTAAAAAAATTATTACAATGAAAAAATTAATTTTATCCTTAGTACTCATGGCTGTAACATCAGGTTACAGCCAAGAGTTAAACCTACCAGTGTTTACGCAGTATTTGGCAGACAACCCTTTTGTTATCTCTCCTGCTTTTGCGGGTATTGGTGACAATCTTAGAATCAGAGCAAATGGTCTTACCCAATGGGTAGGAATTAAAGATGCCCCTGACAACCAATCGTTGTATGCTGATTTTAGAATTCTGGATCGTTCCGGAGTCGGAATCTCATTGTATAATGACAGTAACGGAAACACCAGACAAACTGGTGCTAAGGTTTCGTTTGCACATCACCTTATCTTAGATTATTATTCAAAGCAATATTTATCTTTTGGTATCTCATACAACTTCAATACGTTTAAAGTTGATATTGATAAATTTACAAATGATGCAAATAGTGGCGGTATGCCGGTAAATATCGATCCTTCAGTTACCGATAACCGCTATAATTCAAATAACAACTTCGACATTAGTGCTTTGTATCGTAATAAAGCATTTTATTTAAGTTTTAATGCGAATAACGTTTTAAAGAAAAACACAGATAAATACAGAGGAGTTGAACCATCATTACTTTCAAACTATCAGGTATATACAGGATTTGTTTTGAAAGATGGAGAAAACAGCCGTATCGAATACGAACCATCTTTGTACTATCAATACTTTGCAAGTGATGGACGTTCTACTACCGATTTCAACTTCAAATACAGACGTTATAATCGTTACGAAGATTACTACTGGGTTGGAGTTTCATATCGTTTCTTGAATGACCAATTCCCAAAACCATTATCTGTAGGACCAATGTTAGGTTTCATGAAATCTAAATTTTACTTCGGATATTCTTATCAGGTAATGTTCAACGATCTTGGGAACTATAATACAGGTACACACTCGATAACAATCGGAATAGATTTATTCGGTTCAATTAGTAACTGTCCTTGTACGCAAAGCCCGGTTCACGACTAAATAATAACCTTTACAATAAAGCTTACTGTTAAACATAACAGTAAGCTTTATTTGTTAATGGGAATGTAGCATTTTTCATCTTTTCCCTATTAGTTTGTTTTTATTTCATGATTTACAACGTTTTCGTTGTTATTGATAGGTTATTTTTGTATTTAATGAATTTAATACTATTGTAAAAGTTCTATATTTGTTATTCTTTCAAAAAATTAAAAAACTATCAAATGAAAACTTTAAACGATTTCGACTTTAAAAATAAAAAAGCTATCATCCGTGTTGACTTCAATGTGCCACTAGATGAAAACTTTAATGTAACAGATGCAACACGTATTGATGCAGCTAAACCAACTATCGATGCTATTTTAAAGCAAGGTGGAAGCGTAATCTTAATGTCGCATTTAGGAAGACCAAAAGGAGTAGAAGAAAAATATTCATTAAAACATATTCTTAAAACAGCTTCTCAAATTTTAGGAGTTCCAGTTCAGTTTGCTGAAAACTGTGTTGGAGAAGCAGCTCAAACTGCTGCAAAAAACCTTAAACCTGGAGAAGTACTATTATTAGAAAATTTACGTTTTCATGCTGAAGAAGAAGCTGGAGATGTTGCTTTTGCAAAAGAATTGGCTTCACTTGGAGACATTTATGTAAACGATGCTTTTGGAACTGCACATAGAGCACACGCTTCAACAACAATTATTGCACAATTTTTTCCAAACGATAAAACGTTCGGAACTCTATTAGCAAAAGAAATTGAAAGTTTAAATAAAGTACTTAAAAATAGCGAGAAACCAGTTACTGCAGTTCTTGGAGGTTCTAAAGTTTCATCTAAAATCACCGTTATCGAAAATATCTTAGATAAAGTAGATCACATGATTATTGGAGGTGGAATGACTTTTACTTTTGTTAAAGCACAAGGTGGCAAAGTTGGTGATTCTATTTGCGAAGATGACAAACTAGAATTAGCACTTGAAATTTTAAGATTAGCTAAAGAAAAAGGAGTTCAGATCCATATTCCTGTTGACGTAGTTGCTGCAGATGATTTCTCAAACACAGCAAATACCCAAATTGTAGATGTAACAGCAATTCCTGACGGATGGCAAGGTCTTGATGCAGGTCCTAAATCTTTAGAAAACTTCAAAAAAGTAATTTTAGAATCAAAAACTATTTTATGGAATGGTCCATTAGGTGTTTTTGAGATGGAATCTTTCGCAAAAGGAACAATCGCTTTAGGTGATTATATTGCAGAAGCTACAGAAAAAGGAGCTTTTTCATTAGTTGGAGGTGGTGATTCTGTTGCCGCTGTAAAACAATTTGGATTCGAAAATAAAGTGAGCTATGTATCTACGGGAGGCGGTGCTATGCTTGAAATGTTAGAAGGAAAAGTCTTACCAGGAATCGCTGCGATTTTGGATTAAAAAACACTTTTAACATTTTTTTGGATACCTTACACGAATAAACTGCTTAAGTTTGCAAAAGTAAAGTGTCTGTAATGACTTGAATTATAGAATTTTAAAAAAATGTTATATGATTATAAGGAAACTATCATTAGGAGTCTCAGTTTTATTGTCAATGGTTGGCTTTGCACAAGATGTTGCTAAAGCTGATTTACAGATAAAACCGGATTTAAAAATATCGTATTTAGATTCTGTTAAAAACTCATTTCAAAAAGACAAAATGTGTACTCGCGTAGACAGTCTTTGGATGAATGAATTAGTAAGTTTAGATATCTACGATGATTTAACGAAAGACATTCAAACCATCAATACAGATGTTACTGTTGATGAAGAATTACCAACTGAGTTGCTTAAACAGCGACTTCAGGTTATGAATGAGAAATCGCCTTTTGATATAGAATATAATCAAGGATTAGAAAACATAATAAAGTCGTTTCTTAAGAATCGTAAAAAATCGTTCTCTAGATTAATGGCTTTATCAGAATATTATTTCCCAATATTTGAAGATGCTTTTGCGAAACAAAACGTTCCTTTAGAAATTAAATATTTAGCCGTGGTAGAATCTGCTTTAAATCCTAAAGCAGTTTCTCACATGGGCGCCACAGGAATTTGGCAATTCATGTACGGAACAGGAAAACAGTACGATCTTAAAATCGATTCGTATATTGATGAACGCAGCGATCCTATGAAAGCTACAGCTGCCTGTTCAGAATATATGACCAAAATGTATAAAATTTTTGGAGATTGGGAGCTTGTTTTGGCTTCATACAATTCTGGTCCTGGAAACGTTACCAAAGCGATTCGTCGTTCCGGAGGAAAAACAAAATACTGGGATATTCGTAACCATCTTCCAAAAGAAACTCAAGGTTATGTTCCCGCTTTTCTTGCGACAATGTACCTTTTTGAATTCCACAAAGAACACGGAATCAATCCGGAAAGAGCAGTTGTTAAGAACTTTGAAACAGATACAGTTCAAATCAAGAATCAAATGTCTTTCAAACAAATTGCAGATTTGTTAGACATGCCACAATCACAAATACAACTTTTAAATCCTTCATATAAACTAAACGTTGTACCATTTTATCAAAATGAACCACACTTTTTACGTTTGCCGAAAGATAAAATTGCCACTTTTGTAAACAACGAAGACAAAATTTATGCTTACGTAAATTATCAGTCACAACACAAAGGACTTCCAAAACAATTAGCTTTAAAAGTAACTCCAAAAGGTAAAGCGCAACTTAATAATGCCGTTGCAGCAGCATCTGAAGTTCAGTTTTATAAAGTTAGAAAAGGTGATAACCTGGGAACAATTGCAGACAAATATGATGTTTCTATTTTAGATTTGAAAAAATGGAATAACCTTAAAGGAAATGCAATTGCACTTGGTAAAACTTTAAAAATCAAATCAAACAATGATTCGATTGTAAAAAATCCAAAAGAATTAAAAGTTACACCTGAAATAGACAGAAAACAACCTGAAGAAGCAATTGCATCTGCAAACAATAATGATAAAGGTGGTAAAAATATTGAATATGTAGTAGCTGCCGGAGATAATTTAGGAAGTATTGCTAAAAAATTCGATTTATCAGTTGCTGATTTAAAAGAGCTAAATAACCTGTCATCAAACAATCTTAGCCTTGGTAAAACATTAATTGTTGGTAAAGAGGTTATTTTTGAAGAAGAAACACCAGCAACAAATATAGCAGTAGCATCAACATCATCTATTGATTCATTTAAGAAAAAAACAGCTTCAGCTAAAAATATAACAGAAGATTATTACGTTAAAAAAGGAGATTCATTATATAGTATTTCAAAAAAATATCCCGGAGTAACAATTTCAGATATTAAAAAATGGAATAACATTAAAGATGGCGATATTAAACCCGGAATGAAACTTAAAATAAACGGATAATAAAAAATCTTAACTAAATTTGGGTTTTATTTCATAAACTAAGAAAATGAATAAAACCCATTTTTTATGCCTTTTACTTTCGTGTTTGTTTGTTTCTTGTTTTAAAAACGAAAAGCAGCCTCAACCCATATCAGGTAAAACAAACACCATTTCTATTATCATCGACGATCAGTTGTGGTATGGAGAAGTAGGCGACACCATTCGAAATAAATTTGCTTCACCCGTTTTAGGCCTTACACAGGAAGAGCCACTATTTACAATCAATCAATATCCTGCCAAACTACTCGAAGGTTTTGTAACCGATAGTCGAAGTATTATTGTGGTTAAAAAAGCCGCAACAGACAAATTCGAAATAAAACACAGCAAAGCCTTACCACATCATACATTTCGTATTTACGGAAAATCTATAGACGATATTATTTGCAGCATCGAATTAAATTCGGCACAAATGATCAAGATGATTCGCGATGCCGAGATTCAAAAAATCCAACAAGATAACAGCAAAGCATTATTAAATCCTGCCGTTATCAAAAACAAGTTTCATATCGGTTTGCAAATTCCCGCAGGCTACGAATATATGCTCCACAAAAAGAACTTCATGTGGCTTAAAAAGGAAATCATAAGCGGAAATACAAGTTTGCTTATCTATCAAATTCCAATTTCAAGGCTAACAAAAAGTTCAGACATTGTTGGAAATATTGTTCGAATGAGAGATTCGGTTGGCCGCTATATAAAAGGTCGTGAACCCAATACACAAATGATAACCGGCGAAGCTTATGCACCTTATTTTTCAACTATAGTTTTAAACGGAAAGAAAACTTTTGAAACGAAAGGCACATGGGAGTTGAAAAATGATTTCATGACCGGGCCATTTATCAATTATGCAATTGTTGATTATGCTTACAACAGAATTTTAGTTATCGAAGGATTTTGCTATTCACCATCTAATCAGGAACGTGACTTAATGTTAGAATTAGAAGCCATTATAAAATCAGTTAAAGTAGATAAAAGATAGCACTCGTATTTTTCTTACTTTTGTTTTTACAAAAAACTTAAAAACAGATGATTATGAAAAAAACTATTGTAACACTATTGATTTTAGTCCTGTGTTTTGCTTCTTGCAAAAAAGAGGTAAAAACAGAAACTGAAACCACCACAGCCACTGATACGATTAAAACCAAACAACCAGTTGCAGAAGAACCGTTAGATTCTGTAGCACAAATGAAAGCTTGGGCAGCTTATGCAACTCCTGGAAATCCGCATAAAATGATGGCAGATGAAATTGGAACCTGGAACTGCGACATGACTTTTTGGTCAGAAGCAAATGCAAAACCACAAAAAGCAACTTCTACAGCAAACATCAAAATGATCCTTGGCGGCAGATATCAGGAAGCAAATTATCAGGGACAAATGATGGGACAACCATTTGAAGGTAAAAGCACACTTGCTTACAACAATGCCAGCAAAGAATATACAACTACATTTATCGATAATATGGGAACTGGTATGCTGGTAGCCGTTGGTAAATATGATGAAAAAACAAAAAGTACCGAGTTTAAAGGTGATATGGTAAACCCGCTAAATGGTAAAAAAACACCTTACAGAGAAATCTACACCATAGTTGATCCCAAAACCCGAAAAATGGAAATGTTTGATGTTAAAAATGGAGAAGAATTTAAAAGCATGGAAATTATAATGAAGAAGAAATAGAAACAGATTTAAATAATAAATAGAAATCCCGATTGCTAAATGTGGTAATCGGGATTTCTATTTATAAATCTTTTTTAAAAC
The DNA here is from genome assembly GCF_009707955.1 of Flavobacterium sp. LC2016-13. Taxonomy (GTDB): domain Bacteria; phylum Bacteroidota; class Bacteroidia; order Flavobacteriales; family Flavobacteriaceae; genus Flavobacterium. The sequence goes on from NZ_WMDQ01000013.1 coordinate 14,159, forward strand.
AGTTGTAAATTTGATTTAATTTAGCTTTTTAAATAAATTGATCTTTTCAAATAATAGAGAATGGAATTAAAATGGAAAATAAAGCCTTTTGAGGCACTAACAGTTCACGAGTTATATGATTTACTCAAAGTAAGAAGTGAAATCTTTGTATTAGAGCAAAATTGCGTTTATTTGGATCTTGACGGTAAAGACAAGAAAGCACTTCACCTAATTGGAGAATACGACGGAAAGATTGTCGCTTATGCACGCTTATTTGATGCAGGAATTAGTTTCGACAATTCATCAATAGGAAGAGTAGTTGTTGATGCCAATTATCGCGATAAAAAATGGGGACACGACTTAATGCGTGAAGCTATTGCCGGAATTAAGTCAAATTTCGGGAAAGATGAAATTACAATAGGAGCACAATTGTATTTAAAGAAATTCTACGAAAGCCACGGATTCGTGCAAACAAGTGAAATGTATCTGGAAGATGATATTCCGCATATCGAGATGCAGCGAAAGTAATTAAAGCTTCGTAATCAAAAATTCAACACGTCTGTCATATTGATCGCCTTTTCCTAGCGGATATTTATTTCCGCAACCCTGAAAAGTCATTCTGCTTGTAGAGATTTTTTTAGACATCAAATACTTAAAAACGGATTTGGCACGGTTCCAGGAAAGTCTTCTTTCTTTGGTTTCCCTGTCAATTCCGTCACTGTAGATTTCCGGAGTACAGCAAACATGTCCTCTAATCTCAAATTGAATGTTTTTCTTGTTTTGCAATACAATTGAAATTTTATCTAATTCATTTTTAGAATGATGCGTTAATTTCGCACTTCCAAGATCAAATAAAATATTGTGCAAAGTAATTTTATCGCCAACTTTTAGATTGTCTTTGAATGAGTTTTGAATTTCTTTCCCAAAACTATTTCGCTTTACCGCAATTAAGTCAACCCGCCGATTTCTCGAACGCGTTTCATATAAGTTCTCGACAGTATCTTTTTTGATAATAACCCGTCCTTTGCCTTCAAGAATTATGATTTTACTTTGGTTAAAACCTTTAGAAACTAATAATTGCTGAATCGTATTAGCACGATTTCGGGATAATCTGAAATTATATTCGTCATTGCCGCGATCATCGCAATAACCATAGATTTGAATAGACTCAATTTTTGAGGTATCAATTGTTTTTATAAAATTCGTAACAACTTCAGTCTGTTGTTCAGTAAGATCAAATTTATCGAACTCAAAAAATATAGTTTCGATAGTTTTTTGCTGTGCCAGTAAATTGATCGTAAAGAATAGAAATAAGACTTTACAAATTTTCATTTTTTCTACATTTTTAAAATCGTTTTATACTCAGTTTGATTATTTAAAACGCTCACCGCTTTTTTAATTTCTGAATTGTTTTTAATGTAAAATTGATACAAACCTTCCTGATATTGGTATCTTTTGATTAGTTCTTCCTGAATTAAGTTTTTAATTTCCTTTTGGTTTTTATCCAGTAAAGTAGTTTCGCTTTTTTCAAGAGCATTTAATAACTGCTGATATTCTGCTGCGATCGTTTCGTCTATTTTTTCATTTTTGGCTGCAGCCAAAGTATTTTTCAGCGCCACTTCAGTTTCAGTATCAAAACTAATTTTGTTCGCTTTTAAGTATTGTTTAAAACTGGCATAATCCGCATCAGATACTGTTGGGATTTTATCGCCTAAATTTGGATTTTTATAATAGTAAGTTGTTGCATAATCAAAAATTCCGTCATTTTTTAAAAGCGCAGTTGTAATCGGGCTCACTTTAGCTTCATCCAATTCAATATCCGGCAAAACACCTCCACCATCATAAACCGTTCTTCCTTTTCTTGTTTTAAAAGCATTAAAGTTTTTAGCATCAGTTTTTTGAGCCACACCATTCTTGTCTTTATGCGCATAATCTAAAGCCTGAATACAACGGCCGGAAGGCGTATAATAACGAGAAATAGTTACTTTCAACTGAGTTCCGTAAGTTAAGTCAACAGAACGCTGAACCAAACCTTTACCAAAACTGCGGCTTCCTAAAACTACAGCACGATCTAAATCCTGCAAAGCCCCCGATACAATTTCTGATGCCGAAGCACTTCTTCCATTTACTAATATTGCCAACGGAATCTCAGTATCTATCGGTTGATTTTGAGTTTTATAAATATTATTATGTTTTTCAATTCTTGATTTTGTAGTTACAATTACTTCATTCTTTGGAACAAACAAATTACAAATATCAATTGCTTCATTTAGTAAACCACCCGGATTTCCTCTTAAATCAAGAACAATTTGTTTGGCGCCATCAGCTTTTAGTTTTTCAAGAGCTTCTTTAACTTCAGCCGCAGCTTTTCTACTAAAATGTGCTAAAACAATATAACCCGTTTTGTCATCAATTTTTCCGTAAAACGGAACCGATTTAATATCAACCTCATCTAAAACCAGAACCGTGGTTAAGGTTTTTCCCTGACGTAGGTATTTTATGGTAATCTTGGTGTTTTTAGTTCCCTTTAATAATTGCGAAGCATCATCTTTAAAATCGGCAATTAACACATCGCCAATCTGAATAATTTCGTCGCCCGCTTTTAATCCCGCTTTATCTGCAGGATAATTTTTATAAGGTTCGCGAACAATTAAACGATCTTTCTTTCTGGCGATCATAGCACCAATTCCGGTATATTCACCAGTATTGTTGATTTTAAAATTCACCACATCCTGCTCATTAAAATAAACCGTGTATGGATCTAAACTTCCCAACATACTTTTAATCGCTTTGTCCATCAAATCACCCGGATTTGTTTCGTCGACATAATTTGTGTTAACAGCTTTAAAAAGTGTTGTGAAGATTTCTATTTGTTTCGCAATCTCAAAGAAATCGTCTTTGAAACTCGTTCCAATAAATAAAAATCCTGCAGCAACAGTTGGTATAATGAACTTCTTTTTGAAATAAGGATACATGATTATGTTTTTTTTCTTTTAAATCTTTTTCTAATAAAATAGGCGAGTATAACAAATAACAGGATAAACGGCCAAACGCTAATGACTGATATTAAGAATTCTGAAAGGCTAAAAAATCCGGATTTAATAGCGCTCCATATTTTTGAACCAAATGAAATTTTAACTCCTTCTTTTTGAGCAATAGTTTTATAAAATTCAATCGAAATTGTGCTTTCAGAAACACGGCTTTCTAAATATTTCAAGCGCCCTTCTTTAGCTTCAATCTCTTCTCTTATAGCTGAAATTTGTTTTTCAATTTCTAAGATTTCACTTATTTTATTGGCTTTTTTTAGTATTTCTATATAACGCGCTTCAAGTTTGCGTTTTGTGTTTAATCTCGAATTCAAATCAATATATTCTTCCGTAACATCTTCAGAAGAAATATCCTTACGCTCAAAATAAGAAACGCCTTTGGAAACCGAACTTATGAAAGCATCAAAATTTTGACTTGGAACACGAACAGTTATATTTCTATAAACGCTACCATCATCCTTTCCTTCAGAATCATTTTGTACCTTTCCTTTATTGGCTTTTATCGCAGTTTCAATTTGATCGAAAGTACTTTCCAGATCATTTGTTTCAAAACGAAGGGACGCTTGTTTTATTATTTTCTGTTGAATTTCTGGCGAAGGAATCTCTGCATCTTTATCTGAAAGGGATTCACTTTTATAAGCTGGAGAAACTTTGACGGTACTAACCGCCATATTATTATAAACTTCATCTTCGTTTTTACTACAACCTGTAAGACCTAAAACAATCAGAAACAAAAAGGAAATGTATCTCATAAAATTTCAATTTAGAGCTAAAACTACAATTTTTTTATAATTTTTAATCTAATTTGATAAATAAACTTCCGTTTCGAGATCTACAAGTCAGCTTTGATTTCAGAATCAGCAGGTTTGTTTACTTGTTGAAGAAACTTCTCGAACAATTGAATCGTTTTGGTATTGATTTCTTCGTAAGATAATCGGTCTTTCGTTTGATAGAAAAACATTATAGAATAAGGCTTTTGCAAATTATCTAACAGTAAATGTTTGTTCAATCGATAAGTCTCTCTTAATACACGTTTGAAGTAATTGCGGTCGACTGCTTTTTTGAAATATTTTTTAGAAACCGAAACCCCAATTTTAGTTCTGTTTTCTTCGGAATCAGTTTCAGCTAAACGATAAACCAGACGTAATGGATATTTTGATACCGATTTTCCCTCAGAAAACAGTAATCCAATCGTAGTTTTGCTTTTTAAATGTTCGTTTTTTGGGTAAGTGAAGCTCATTAATTCAGAAAAAAGTTGCAATTTTATAAGGCAAAGGTACAATTAAACCCTAAAAACGGTTATTGTTTTTAATTTTAATACCGCTAAAAATATATTTATTACTTTTGGCCTTTAATTTTTTAAGCATGCAAAAGATAATTTCGTATCCCATATCCGTAATTTACTATTTATGTTTTAGTTCCTGTTTATTGGTTTTTCATCCAATACAATGGATCTGCCTAAATGTTTTTGGTTATCAAGCGCATAAAAAGAGTGTCGATTATCTAAATCTTTGCCTTTTAACCTGTACCAATTTTGTTGGAACAACCTATAAAATTGAAAACAGAGAGACAATTCCTACTGGAGTTCCGTTAATATTTGTATCAAATCACCAAAGCATGTACGATATCATAGCAATGATTTGGTACTTTAGACGTTTTCATTGTAAATTTGTAAGTAAGAAAGAGTTAGGCAGCGGAATCCCAAGTGTTTCATACAATTTACGTCATGGAGGATCTGTTCTGATTGACCGTAAAGACCCAAAACAAGCAATTCCAGTAATCAAGGGATTGTCTGAATATATCGAAAAATATAAAAGATCTGCTGTAATTTTCCCCGAAGGCACCCGAAGTAAAACCGGAAAACCAAAAGAGTTTGCCCAAAGCGGTTTGAAAATTTTATGTAAATATGCCCCATCAGCATATGTAGTTCCGGTAAGCATTAACAATTCATGGAAAATGGTTCGTTATGGTATGTTTCCGGTTGGTTTAGGAAATCACCTTAGTTTTACGGTACATAAAGCTTTAGCTGTAAAAGATTATGATTTTGCAGAATTAATGGCTTTGACGGAAAAGGCAGTTGTAGAAGGAGTAAACGAGTATAAATAGATTTTTGTTTTTAGTAAAAACTAAAACTTAAATCCCAAATCTAAAATAAGTAATGTCTATAAAAAACATTAGATTAGAAGTGATGCAGTTTTTGGAAAAAAACGTGGATAGCTTTGTAGAACAGTATTTAATTCCAGTAGAAAAAATTTGGCAGCCGTCAGATTTTCTGCCTAATTCTGAAGGAGATAATTTCTTTGAGGAGGTTAGAGAACTACGTGAAATTGCTAAAGAATTACCATACGATTTCTGGGTAACGCTTGTTGGTGATACGATCACTGAGGAAGCTTTACCAACTTACGAATCATGGTTAATGGATGTAGAAGGAGTAGACCAGGTTGAAAATGGTGGAAATGGATGGTCGAAATGGATCAGACAATGGACTGGAGAAGAAAATCGCCATGGTGACTTGCTAAATAAGTACTTGTATTTGTCCGGACGTGTAAATATGCGTGAAATCGAAATGACGACACAACATTTAATCAACGACGGTTTTGATATTGGAACTGGAACTGACCCATACAAAAACTTTGTATACACTAGTTTTCAGGAATTAGCAACTTATGTATCGCACAACAGAGTAGCGCAAATCGCTAAAAAGTTTGGGGATAATAAATTGTCTAAAATGTGTAAAATGATTGCTGGTGACGAAATGCGTCATCACCATGCATACAGCGAATTTGTCACCCGTATTTTCGCTGTAGATCCAAGTGAAATGATGTTGGCGTTTCAATATATGATGAAACAAAAAATCGTTATGCCGGCACATTTCTTAAGAGAATCAGGTCAAAAGATAAGTTCAGCTTTTGAGCAGTTTTCAGACTCTGCACAACGTATTGGAGTTTATACTGCAAACGATTATGTAGATATCATGCAAAAGTTAATGGATAAATGGGAAATTGATAAAATTTCAAACCTTACTGATGAAGCAGAAAAAGCACGTGATTATTTAATGAAATTACCGGCACGTATGGCCAAAATCTCAGAAAGAATCGTGATTCCACAAGAATCGCATATCTTTAAATGGGTTGAACCGGCGAGACTTTAAATTTGAGATTGCAGATTTAAGTCCCGAGAACTCGGGATAGATTTTTGCAATTGATATTGATATTAAAAATGTTGATTGTTGGAGTTTAAGCTTTGACAATCAGCATTTTTTATTTAAAAATTTAAAAACATTTCTATAAATCTGCTCAATCTGCGAGAAACCAAAAACAATAAAATTTTCAAATTACATATCATCATCATGAATAACTCTGATCTAATAAACAAAACAATTGCTTTCGTAAAAGAAAAACTAAATGATGCCGAAGGCGGACACGATTGGTTTCATATTGAACGTGTTTATAAAAATGCACTTTTAATTGCCAAAGGAACAGATTGTGATTTAGTTGTAGTTCAATTAGGAGCTTTGCTTCACGATATTGCCGATAGTAAATTTCATAATGGAGATGAAACTATTGGACCAAAAACAGCACGTTTGTTTTTGGAATCTCAAAACGTTTCAGAAGCGATTATTCAACATGTGGTAAATATCATAGAAAACATATCCTATAAAGGTGGAAATTTCGAAAAGAAGTTTACATCAATAGAATTAGATATCGTTCAGGATGCAGATCGTTTAGATGCAATTGGTGCAATTGGAGTTGCAAGAGCATTCAATTATGGCGGATTTAAAAACAGAACTTTATACGATCCTGAAATTGCTCCAATAACCAACATGAGCAAAGAAGAATACAAAAACAACAACGCACCAACAATTAATCATTTTTACGAAAAGCTTTTACTCTTAAAAGACAAAATGAATACCGAAACCGGAAAAGAAATTGCTGCCGAAAGACACCGCTTTATGGAAACATTTCTTGCTCAGTTCTATGCAGAGTGGGAAGGAGTGAAGTAAGTTTTTCAGTTTTCAGTCGCAGTTTTAATAAAAACCCATAATGGTGTATAATAAGTGCACGATACAAAAACGTCATGTCGAGTCTGCAGCTTACTTCCGTAATATCGTAATTTACCGATGTAGCCAATTAGGATGCGGGCTCAACACGTAAAGTAACAGGTTATCCGAAGTAGGAATTATTCCGTCAGATACCAGAACTTTTTACGCTGCTTTAGAGTTTATGTTTTAAGAAGAGATAAGCTAAAATAGTTGCAAATAAAAATCCTAAAGCAAACCATAATAATCTTGAAACAAGATTGTCCCTGGTTATTTCTGTGTTTTCTAACTCTTTCATATTTAACAAATTAAGTTTATCAAATTTAATAGTGAAAGAATTTTACAAACGGAACTATACGTTTTTTTTATATTAAAATAAGACAAAGACATTTCTAAACTTCATTATAATAGACAGTTAGGTTTAATGCTTTGTAATCTTTAATGAACATTTTTGCGGACTTCTCCTGAAGCTTCGAAATGACAGATTCTGACAATATGGATATAACATTGTGGACTTTTGCGGTAGATAAAAAACCTCAGAACCTTAGTCACTTTGCAACTTTGAACCTCTGACTAAGAACATCCACAATTTCCATCACCACAATCTTTCTTCTTCTTAGATTTCCAAAAGAATTTTTTGATTAAGAAAACAATAGCAATAAGTAATATTCCAAAGGCGATAATTTCTTGTATCATGGCCGTTTATTTTAAAAGTTGATAAGCTAAAAGCGCTACGAAATAAGCCAGACCGCTCATTAAGAAAAGTTGCATCGCAGGCCATTTCCATGAATTCGTTTCTTTTTTGGTAATCGCTAATGTACTGGCACATTGCATGGCAAAAGCGTAAAAGAGTAATAATGATATCCCAGAAGCAAAATTGAATATCTTTTTGCCAGTTTCAGGATTTATTTCTTCCTGCATTTTGCTTTTTATTGTCACTTCGTTATCACTGCTTCCCACACTGTATATTGTGGCAAGTGTTCCAACAAAAACTTCACGTGCAGCAAATGAGCTAATAATTGCAATACCTATTTTCCAGTCATAGCCAAGCGGAGAAATTGCAGGCTCAATAGCTTTACCCATAATCCCGATATATGAATTCTCTAATTTTTGAGAAGCTACCTCGTTTTCAAATTGTATTTCATTTAAAGGAGTATCGACAAATTTTTCCTTCACAATGGTTTCCGCCTCGTTAAAATCTTTTCCAGGTCCGTATGAAGCCAAAAACCATAAAATAACCGCTATTGCAAGAATGATTTTACCTGCACCAACAACAAACGCTTTCGTTTTTTCGACAACATTAATCGCAACGTTCTTAAAAAGCGGTAATTTATAACTTGGCATTTCAACCACAAAATACGTTTTCGAGTTGAATTTCAATATCTTGTTTAATATGTAAGCAGACAGAATCGCAGTTCCAAAACCCAACAAGTATAACAACATCAATGCTAATCCCTGCATATTCAAAACACCAAACAAACGCTCATTTGGTATAACCAATGAAATAATAATAGTATAAACAGGTAATCTTGCAGAACAAGTTGTGAAAGGCGTTACCAAGATCGTAATAAGGCGTTCTTTCCAGTTTTCGATATTTCGCGTTGCCATAATTGCCGGAATTGCGCAGGCAGTTCCTGAAATTAAAGGCACAACACTTTTTCCGGAAAGCCCAAACTTTCGCATTATTTTATCCATCAGGAAAACCACGCGGCTCATATAACCACTTTCCTCAAGAATAGAAATAAACAAAAACAAAAAGGCAATTTGAGGAATAAAAATAATAACCCCACCAATTCCCGGTATAATTCCCTGCGAAAGCAAATCTGTTAAAATACCGCTTGGCAATTCCTGAGAAACCCAGCTGCTTAATGAAGCAAAAGTGCTGTCAATGAAATCCATCGGAATCGTTGACCAACTAAAAATAGATTGGAAAATAATAAATAATATGGCAAGGAAAATAACATAACCCCAAAACTTGTGCGTTAAAACACGATCAAGTTTGGCTCTGATATCTTTTGCCATTGTAGCATCCACTTGCAAACCTTCTTTCAAAACATCATTTATAAACTGATATCTTTTAATAGTTTCTTTTTGCTGTAAACGTTTTAATTCTGAATGCGATTTGGTAAAAGTGCTTCGGATTTCGTTACGATCTAAATTCGAAAAATTTACATCTTGTGTTATTACCAGCCATAATTTATACAATAATTGGTTTGGAAATGCATGTTGTAATTTTTTGAAATATTCATCATCAATAACTGAAGCATTTAAACAAGCTTCGTGCGGAATGGTTTTATAAGAAACAATTAACTCTTTTAACTGATCAATTCCTAAACCTTTACGAGAACTTACTAAAGCAATTTTAGTTTTTAGTTTATTTTCTAAATACGGAATATCTAAAGTAATTCCTTTTCTTTCCATTCGATCAGACATATTGATGACTAAAATCGTCGGAATTTCAAGATCTTTAATTTGAGTGTAAATCAGTAAATTTCGTTTCAGATTTTCAACATCTGTAACAACTACCGCTACATCCGGATATAATTTATCGTTTTTGTTCAGTAAAAGTTCAATCACCACACTTTCATCCATCGAACTTGCATTCAAACTATACGTTCCCGGCAAATCGAGAATATTAGCTTTTATATTGTGCGGTAATTTACAGAACCCGATTTTTTTCTCAACCGTAATTCCGGGATAATTTCCAACTTGTTGATTCAAACCCGTAAGTTGATTGAAAACAGAAGTTTTTCCGGTATTCGGATTCCCGATAAGGGCAACATTAATATTTTGAATGCTCATTACAAATTGGTTTTGATAAGTTCAACTTCAATTTCACGAGCAGTTTCAATACGAATCGCAACATGCGAGCCGTTAATGTCCAAATATAAAGGATCTCCAAAAGGAGCAATTTGAAGTAATTCGACTAAGTTGCCCGGTAAACAACCCATTTCTAATAATTTTAGAGGAATAAGATCGATATCAAAATCTTTGATAATGGCTTTCTCGCCTTTTTTCAGAGTGTGAATTGTATTTTGCAAGCTTATTTAGATTGAATTTAGATTACAAAAGTAGGCAATAATTCTTTATTGCAAGGCATTTAACACTTTTGAATATGCTAAATCTTTCTAAAAATAAGGGACTTTACTCTTTAGACAAGAAATCTATATCTTCTAAAAGACGCTTTATTTCTTCTTTGTTCGTTCCGTCATAAAATCCGCGAACACGGCGTTTTTGATCGACTAAAACAAAATTCTCTGTATGAACCATATCGTACAATTGATCTGGGCGACCTTGCTTTACGGCCAAATACGATTTTCTGGCCATTTTATAAATCTCTTTTTTGTCACCCGTAACCAAATTCCACTTGCTGTCGACCACGCCATATTTTACAGCGTAAGCTTTTAAAACCGAAACGCTGTCTACTTCCGGAAACACGGTATGAGAAAGCAACATTACTTTAGGATTGTTAAGGACTGCTTTTTGAACTTCGGATAAATTTGTTGACATTTTCGGACAGATAGATCCGCAAGTCGTAAAGAAGAAATCAGCAACATAGATCTTGCCTTCGTAATTTTTCTGGGTAATGGTGTCACCGTTTTGATTTACAAATGAAAAATCAGCAATGGTGTGGTATTTACTTTTGTATTGAACAGTACTGTCGACCAATTCAGGATTTACATCAGCTGGATTGTAAATTGGCAATGTTTTTTGTGGCTTCAAAGCCGAATAAAATAAAGATATAGTGACAACCGAAAACACAATTAAAACAATAAAGAATTTACGGTACTTGTAAAGAAACGATTTCATAAAAATAATTTGGTGCAAAAATACAAAAAGCTGTTTTTAAATAACGAATTGCGTGTTGTTTTTAACAGAAGACCTGGAATGTAAAGACCTTTCTTACGATAGGATTGCGAAATGGCACGCGGATTAGAACGGATTTTTTTATTTCGGTTACTTTTAATCTCGCAAAGGCGCGGAGGCGCAAAGTTTTTTTAAGATTTCCTAATGTCAGTCTGAGCGAAGTCGAAGACCCACAAAGTAGATCGCCAATCTTAGTAAACTTTAGAAAATAAAAAATCCGTTCTAATCCGCGTCTTCGCGAAAGCGAATCCGTGTCATCAGCGTGCCATTTCGTATAGTACTTTAAACTCTGGTTTTTCGAATTGATTTATTGACCAAATATAATCCTGCTAAAGTAACCAGAACTCCAATGAGGATTGCTTGTGTTAACGTTTCACCAAAAATCATAGCGCCTAAAATCATAGCAACAATAGGATTAATGTAAACATAAATGCTGCTAATTTCTGTTGGAAGATGTTGCAATGAATATATAAAAGCAATAAAAGTCAACACAGAACCAATAACGACCAGATAACCAATTGCAAACCATGATTCTGAAGGAATTTGATTTAGTGGAATATTAACTCCTGCAGCTTCTGTAATTCCAAAAAGAATAAAACTTGAAATAAACATCTGCAATCCTAAACTAAAATAAGGATTAAAACTTGCCGCCTTTTTCTTAGTATGTAAAATTCCAAAAGCCCAGGTAATAGTTGAAGCGATAGTTAAAATGATTCCAATCTGAAAATCAGGTTTAAAAAAATCGCCTAAATGATCCATGAAGATGATGCAAATCCCTCCAAAACAAATTAAAATTCCTGTTATGGCTAATTTTGCAATTCGTTCACCATTAAAAAAGTTGATCATTATAATCCAGATCGGAAAAATGGCACTGATAATAGCACCCAATCCGCTGCTGATATATTTCACGCCCCAAGTACTTAAGCCATTACTCAAAACAAAATTTAAAACAGCCAGAATCAGAATCGTTCGCCATTGTTTGCCTTTTGGCCAGGGTTCTTTCTTGATTAAAAAATAACCGACATAAAGAATTCCGCCTAAAAACTGGCGAATGGTTGCCAATTGAAGACCCGGCATATGTCGGACACCTTCTTTTGAAGCCAGCCATGTTGTTCCCCAAAAAAAACTTACCCAGCACACAGCCAAAATCGGTAATCCAATGGCTTCCACTTTTCCTGATAATGCAGTTTGAATTTTCGCTCTCATTTTGATTTAATTCTTTCGACAAATATTCCAAAAACTATTTCAATTAGAACATAAAACCAAGTCATTTATTCATGAATTCTTTTGCTGATTCGTATTAGAATTTGTGATAAGAGATTGTGTTTTATTATTGCATAATTTTAACATAAAGTTTAGGATAATAACAATAAGTTTGTATTTACACTCAAAGTATATAGTAAAATGAAAAAACAGCTTAGTAAACCTATGTTTTGTATTTTTTCTGCATTGTTTTCATTAACTGCAGCAAACGCACAAGATGTAACTTCAAAAGAACCGGGGATTAATGTTTCATACATGAATACTAAAATTAGCCCGGGCCAGGATTTTTTCCGATATGTAAACGGAACCTGGTTAGACAAAACTGAAATCCCAAGCGATCGTACAACGTGGGGAAGTTTTAATGAATTGATTAAAAAAACAGACAAAGATGCAATGGCAATTTTGAAGGAAGCTTCAAAAAATCCAAAGTATCAATCGAATACGGATCAAGGCAAAGCTGTAAATTTGTTTAATACCGTTTTAGATTCTGTTGGAAGAAACAAAAGAGGAATCGAACCATTGAAGCCTTATCTGAAAAAGATTGATGCCATAAAAAATGTATCTGATCTTCAAAAGTATTTAGCAGAAATGGAACGTGAAGGAGGTTCTGGATTTTTTAGTATTTATATTGGGGCAGACGAAAAAAACAGTTCGAAGAATTCTGTGAGCTTAGGCGTGAGCGGATTAGGATTGTCTGACAAAGATTATTATACATCTGAAGATAAAGACTCTAAAGAAAAACGTGCCAAATACGAACTGCATGTTTCAAAAATGATGCAGTTTATTGGCGAATCACCAGAAAAAGCAAAACAAAGCGCAGCAGAAATACTAGCTTTTGAAACATCATTGTCATCACCAAGATTAGATCGTGTAGAAAGCAGAGACAGCCGTTTGCAATACAACCCAATGTCGATAGCAGATCTTCAAAAATTAACTCCGGCCATTAAATGGGATGCTTACTTTACTGCAATTGGTTTAGCTAAATTAGATTCTGTTGTTGTAACAGAACCTCGTTACATGAAAGCTTTGCAAACTGTTTTTACTGAAAACAAAGTAGGGCAGTGGAAAGAATACCTGAAATGGGATTTATTGAATTCAGCTTCTACAAAATTATCAACTGATTTAGAAACAGCGAATTTTGACTTTTACAGTAAAACATTAAGAGGTGCAATTAAGCAACTTCCACGTGAAGAAAAAGCATTGCAAATTGTTAATCGTTTTGTTGGAGAAGCGCTTGGTAAATTATATGTTGAAAAAGTATTTCCTGCAGAAGCAAAAAGCAAAGCAGTAGATATGATTCATAATGTAATTTTAGCATATCAAAATCGTATCAATAACTTGACATGGATGTCTGCAGCTACAAAAGCTAAGGCAATTGAAAAGTTAGATAAAATCACCATAAAAGTTGGATATCCTGATAAATGGAAAGATTATTCAGCGTTACAAATTAAAAGTATTGCGGAAGGCGGAAGTTATTTTGAAAATTCAAAAAACTTAGCCAAATGGAATTTTAATAAAGGTTTAGAAAAACTGAATAAACCGGTTGATAAAACAGAGTGGGGAATGTCGCCACAAACCGTAAACGCTTATTACAATCCATCTTATAATGAGATTGTTTTCCCGGCAGCTATCCTGCAACCGCCATTTTACAATTATCAGGCTGATGAAGCGGTTAATTATGGTGGAATCGGCGCTGTAATTGGACATGAAATTTCACACGGTTTTGATGATTCAGGTGCACGTTATAATGCAGATGGAAATCTTGTTGATTGGTGGACTGCAGAAGATTTGAAACAATTTACTGCATTAGGAACTGCTCTTGCAGATCAATACAGTGCTTTAGAACCTTTACCTGGAATTCACGTTGATGGTAAATTTACTTTAGGTGAAAATATTGGAGATCTTGGCGGAATAAATGCTGCTTATGATGGTTTGCAATTGTATTTAAAGAAAAACGGAAATCCGGGATTGATAGATGGTTTTACACCTGAACAACGTTTCTTTATTTCATGGGCTACGGTTTGGAGAACTAAAACGAGAGATGAGGCAATTAAAAATCAGGTAAAAACTGATCCGCATTCTCCGGGAATGTACAGAGCTTATGTTCCAATTCAGAATGTTGAAGCTTTTTATCAGGCATTCGGAATCAAAAAAGGAGATCTTATGTATGTTGAACCAGACAAAAGAGTAAAAATCTGGTAATAAAATCGATAAAAAAATGGCGCTAATTTAGCGCCATTTTTGTTTTATAAAACTTTGATTTATTTATAGTTATAATAATTTACTTCAAGTTACTGTAGATGTAAGCTTCAAGACCTTTCAGCTCTTCATCAGACATTGCCTGTGTAATAGGAATATTGGTTTTCATTACCGGAAACTGACTAGGATCTACAATTGGCTCTGCATTTCCTTCTAAGAAAGTAACAATATCGCCCTTTTTGTCTTTATACGTTTTGGCGATTTCCTGAATACTTGGGCCAATTACCTTTTGATCTACCTGATGACAGGAAACGCAATTTCCTCTTCCTTCAAAAATATCTTTTCCTAAAGCTTCCGGGGTTTTGGCTTCCGCCGATTCTCCTTCAGAATAGGTTTCTGTAGTAGGCTGAATATTCTCGGTTGTTTCTTTTTTACAAGATGTAAATGCTAAAACGGCAGATAAGAATAATACTTTTTTCATCTTATCTATTTAAAATTACGGCTGCTTCTTTTGCGAAGTAAGTCGAGATAATACTGGCTCCCGCACGCTTAATGCAATAAAGTTGCTCTATCATAATTTTGTCATGATCCAGCCATCCTCTTTCGGCTGCGGCCTTTACCATAGCGTACTCACCAGATACTTGGTAAACAGCAACTGGAACATGAACGGCGTTTTTTACCTCACGAACAATGTCTAAATACGCAATTCCCGGTTTTACCATTACGATATCTGCACCTTCTTCAACATCTAATAAAGCTTCACGAATTCCTTCAATTCGATTAGCATAATCCATTTGATAGGTTTTTTTATCTTTCGGGATATTTTGAGAATCTACCGGAGCAGAATCTAAAGCGTCACGAAAAGGTCCGTAAAATGCAGACGCATATTTGGCACTGTAACTCATGATTCCAACATTATGATGCCCGTTTTCTTCTAATGCTTTTCTTATCGCCAAAACGCGTCCATCCATCATGTCGCTTGGCGCTACGAAATCTGCACCAGCTTCGGCATGGCTTAAACTCATTCGGGTTAAAGCATCAACAGTTGCATCATTAATCAATTGTCCGTTTTCTATAATTCCGTCATGACCATAAATCGAATACGGATCTAAAGCCACGTCAGGCATCACAATCATTTCCGGAACAGCATCTTTGATCGCACGAATCGTTTGTTGCATCAATCCATCTTTGTTCCAGGCTTCAACTCCTTTATTGTCTTTAAGACTGTCGCTCACTTTTACATAAATATTCACCGCTTTAATTCCTAAATCCCAAGCTTCTTTTACTTCTTTAATGGTATTGTCTAATGAATGACGATAAATTCCTGGCATTGATGGAATGGCAACTTTTACATCTTTTCCTTCAGCCACAAACATAGGAAGCATGAAATCTTGTGGACTTAAACTTGTTTCACGAACTAAAGATCGAATAGATTCATTGGTTCTTAAACGGCGGTTTCTTTGTAATGGGAACATAATATTTTAAATTTTAGATTTTAGTCCCGAAGTCTCGGGAGAGATTTTAGATTTTTCTATAATCTTATTTTTTAATTTTCTATTAATTGATTGTAATACTTTTGACTTTACGACTTTAAACTTTCGACTTATTTATGTAATTGAAGCTTTGTAAATATCTTCAATTGTTTTAGCTATTTTCGTGTCAAAAACATCATCAGACTGAGTAACAGCAAGACCTTCAGACAATGCGCGTGAGAAACTTGCAATTAATCCGTGGTTTTGCGAAAGCTTTTCATTGGCTTCTTCCTGACCATATCCGCCAGATAATGCCACAACACGCACCACATGTGGATCAGACATTAGTTCTTTATAAAAGTCATTTAGAGTTGGAATCGAAAGTTTCAGCATTACTTTTACATCTTTATCCAATAGTCCAAGTTGTTTCTGAATTTCTTCTTTTAGAATTTCTTCTGATTTTTCTTTATCAGCGCTGTAGATATCAACCTCAGGTTCAATAATTGGAATAAGTCCTTTTGCAAATATTTGTTTACCGACTTCAAATTGCTGTGCGACTACTTCCTGAATTCCAGTTGCATTTGCTTCTTTAATAACGGAACGCATTTTAGTTCCAAAAACATTTCGTTCAACCGCGCGATCTAATAATTGGTCTAAATTAGAAATAGGTTTCATCAATTGAACTCCATTTGCAAGGTCAGCAAGTCCTTTGTCAACTTTCAGGAAAGGAACAATATGTTTTTTATCCCACAAATAATCAGCAGTCCATTCACCATCAATTTTGCGGTCCATTGTATTTTCAAACAAAATTGCACCCAGAATATATTTACTATCAAAAGCAGGACTTTTAATAATGCGGGTTCTCATTTCATGCACAAGTGTGTACATTTCTTCTTCGTTCGTGAAGCTGCTTTCCAGCACACCATATTGTGCTAATGCTTTTGGTGTACTTCCGCCACTTTGATCTAATGCAGCAATAAATCCTTTACCGGAATGCATACGGTCTAGTTGCGCCGTATTTATAGTTCTGTTTCCCATAATGTTTTATTTTAGATTGTAGAATGATTTAAATAGTTAAAAACCTGTTTTTTGATTTACCTTCTCATAAACTTCTTTTACCTTATTTGGAGGATCAAATCGATATCCGACAGAAATTTTTACTGTTGAAATATTATCACTTAATCGGGCTTCTGCTGCTTCATTTTGAATAAAATTGATATTATTTAAACTCGCGAAAGCAAAAAAGCGATCAGTATTAAAGGCAAGTTTTAAATTTAAGTCTAATTCATACAAAGCAGAAACATCTCCGTCGACATCATTAATTCCTGCGCCAAAAGCGATTCCTGATCCTATTAAAATTCGATCATTGATAACAAAATTATAAAAATAAGATGGAGCTAATGAAAAAACATAAATATCTCCATTTGATGAATCAGGCTCATTATTCAAATTCAAATTTGTATAATAAAACGAAAAGGCAGGAATAAAACTTCCTGAGCTTTTGGTTTGCCATTCGTTTTGGTTTACCAGTGTTTTATACGAAAACTTATCGTTGAATATGTATGAAGTTGTTCCGCCAATTTTTGTTGTTCGCATTTTAGGCAAAAATACATTCACGTCCTCATCGCTAATGTAAAACCCTTTTTGATTGATAAAAGTAAAAGACTGCATCCATTTTTTATAATAAAAGCGAGTATTGAAACTAAACAATTTAGAATCTGAGTTGTCTTTGTTTTCACTAAAGAACTTAGGTGCAAAGCCGAAACTTATATCAACAAATTTGTAACTTAAACTCAAACCAAGTTGTTCTCTTCGGTTTGGTTCAAGATCAACAAAGTTCTTTTCTCCATCCGTATCAAAACCAATCTGAAAGTTATTGGAAGTGTCTAAATAATAAATAGTAGCGGTGACTTTATCATTATATGATTTAAAATAGGAATTTTGAAGTGAATCATTTTGAGCATAACACCCAAAAGCACTTCCAAAAAACACTATATAAATCAGTTTTAGATCCATTCACGGGGATTTTCTAATACATTTATTAATTTCTCCTCACTACTTCCGGCTTCCGGATGATGATCGTAAACCCATTGCACATGCGGAGGAAGACTCATCAAAATACTTTCAATTCTCCCGTTGGTTTTCAATCCAAATAAAGTTCCTTTATCATGAACCAAATTGAACTCGACATAACGGCCACGACGAATTTCCTGCCACGTTCTGTTTTCAGGAGTATATTCTAAATCTTTTCTTTTTTCCACAATCGGAACATAAGCGTCTAAGAAACTATTTCCAACTTCAGTTACAAAATTGTACCAGTCATCCATAGACATTTGCTCGTTTGCTTTGCAATAATCAAAGAACAAACCACCAATTCCGCGGGCTTCATTTCTGTGTGCATTCCAGAAATAAGCATCACATTGTTTTTTATATTTTGGATAAAATTCTGCATTGTGCTTGTCACAAGCCGTTTTACAGACTTGATGAAACAATGTTGCATCTTCTTCAAACAGATAATAAGGCGTTAAATCCTGTCCACCGCCAAACCATTGTTCAATCACTTTTCCGGATTCATCATACATTTCAAAATAGCGCCAATTAGCATGAACTGTTGGAGCCATCGGATTTTTTGGATGCAATACTAAACTCAAGCCACAAGCAAAAAAATCAGCTTCGCCAACACCAAACATCTTTTGCATCGCTTCGGGTAATTTTCCGTGAACGGCTGAAATGTTTACGCCGCCTTTTTCGAAAACATTTCCGTTTTCAATAACGCGCGTTCTTCCACCGCCGCCTTCCGGGCGTTTCCAAAGATCTTCACGGAATTTCGTAGTTCCGTCAACAGCTTCTAATCCGGCGCAAATTTGGTCTTGTAATTTTTGTATGTATGCGTAAAATTTATCTTTCATTGTTATTCTAATTCTTTTTTATTTTCCAGATAATCCATGGCATTTAATTTGTTGACCACTTTTTTACCTGTTTTTTCTTCAATTTCTTTACGTGTATTGCCTGCAATCGTGCCTCCTTGATTGGCAATTTTTTTATTTTCGATAAAATTTTCAGGTTTCTTTTCTTTACTAATTTCTCTTGTAGTGGCTTCAGCTAACATGTTTAAGACTAATTCAAGATTACTCATGTTATCACGTAAATTCTCTTTTTTTAAACTTTTATGATGTTTATATTCTTTTACAGAAAATCCGCTCCAGGCTTTAGTGATTTCATCGGTAAGAATAGCGTATTCTTGTCCCTTTTTCACACCTCGTTTTTCCCATTCGTCAGTAAGTTCTTTTCTTACTTCAATACTTTTTAAACGTTGATTTACCCATTCTTTAGAATATCCTTTTTTCAGATATGTTTCCATCAGTCTGTCAAAACCAAGTTCAGGATCTTCAATTTCGTCAATACGCTCTCTACCTACTTGTGCCAACCACAATTTAAAAGGTTCTGCTTTTTTAGATGGTATTGACTGAATTAATCGGAATAACTGTTCTGTATCAGCAACATCGGTTAACCTCATTTTACCATCAGCTGCTTCCATTTTCAAACCGTTACAATTTGTAACGGTTTGGTTTCCTTCTGAAAGTAATCTTTTCTTTAAAACCCTCCAATAAACTTGAGGATTTTGACTATTTGTCAAAACTCCAATAACATCTACAACAGAAAAGAACCATTTTTCTTCCTCATCACTCCAAATTGAACGTATTTGCTTTTGTTCAAATAATTTTATGGCAGTCTCCTTCGTCATGGCTTTATGCTTATTGTTAATCTTAAATATAGTCAAAAGATTTATCTTTCATGTGTAATATATTCTGATTTAAGCAATCCAAAATAAACGACATCTTCTAATGTTCCGTCACTGCTTTTAAATTCCTCACGTAATATTCCTTCTTGTTTAAAATGATGTTTCAAGGCAATCTGCTGACTTGCTTTATTGATTTTTGAAGTACAAATAAAAACTTTGTTCATTTTTAAAGTATTGAAACAAAAATCTAAAGTTTCAGAAACCACTTTTGAAGTAACTCCTCTTCCTTGATAATCTTCATCAATAAAATAACCCAATTCGCATTTTGCTTTTTGGTTGTCAATGCTTTTTATACACAAATAGCCAATTAGTGCCTTGCTTTTTAAATCTCTCGGATAGAAATAATATCCCTCTTTATGATTTTCCTTGTCTTGATTAAAGGCGATAAATTGTTTTGTTTTTTCTAAATCCAGGCAATGTGATAAAGTAACTGGAAATGTCTTTTCAATATGTGCCGTATTCTTTAGGATGAGGTTGTAAAATTCTTCTGGAAGAATATCGTTAATTGTTTCTGTTTTCCAATCTGTAAAACTCATCTTTATTTGTTTTTTAGGGAAGCAATTTTAGCATTTATTCCAAAGGAAAAAACCTTGCTTTCATATTGGATATATTGGTAAATAGCCAAAGCCTTATCTTCAAAATTATAATTTTCGACTTTTGAAAAATCAATTAAAAAATCAGCAAATTGCTCTAATTGATTGAAGTCTAAATGGCAACGAGTCAATAATGTGATTAAATCTTCATTTTCAAAATCGACTAAAGTCTGGATATTTAAACCAAATTCTTTTAGTTGATTTTCAATATCGAACTTCTCGTCGGTAGTTAACATTTTAGGAACAAAGTCAAGAGCGCGCAACGTTTTGAGAACATTGTCAATTCTGATCGCTTCATCGTCTCTTAAACCTTTGTTTAACATGTTTGTACGTTTCCTGCAAGGTTTTCAAAACCTTGTAGGTATTAATTGGACATATGATATATAAAAATCGTCTAAATAGACCTACAAGGTTTTGGAAACCTTGCAGGACAGACCTAAATCATTCAAAAGTATAAGTTTCATTTAAAAGATTATTCTTTTGATTATGGCAAAAAATGAAATTTTCTAAATCACCAAATAAGCTTAAAACTTCATCCCGCTCTATTTTTGTTTCCTTATCAGATAAGAAAGCTTGATATGATGAAAATTTAAAAACTTTAAAATCTAAATCAAAATGATGTTTAGGATTCAAATGAACGTAAATAATCAGTTGTTTAAGGTAATTTTCGTCTTTTAACTTTATTCTTTTAAAATGCTTTTCGAATAAACTTCCTGTTCTTTTGGTTTGCTTATTAAAAGCTTTAGCATAAGAATTGAATAAATTTGAAAAAGCCTGAGTCACTTCTTTTTCTTCAAAATTTAATCGAATCACTAAATGAAAATGATTATTCATCAAACAATAAGCTAAAATCGATATTTTATCTCCAGAATATTTAGCTAATTGTTTTAAAAAATAAAGTTTGTTAGCCTCATTTTCAAAAATATTTATTCCATTAATGCCACGATTATAGACATGATAATAACGATCTTTTTCCAGAACTTCCAACTTCATTTTTTCCTGTGCATCTCCTGCAAGGTTTTCAAAACCTTGTAGGTGTTCTTTATTATTATGTAGTTGCTATTTATACCTATAAGGTTTTGAAAACCTTGCAGGAATGCAAAACGCTGAAAACTGCAACTGAATACTATGTACTAATTCCCGTATTCCTTAACCGCGTCAATAAACGCTTTTGCGTGATCTACAGGGATATTTGGTAAAATTCCGTGACCTAAATTTACGATATATTTATCTTTTCCAAACTCGTCGATCATTTCGTGAACCATTTTCTTGATGGTTGGAATTGGAGAAAGCAATCTTGATGGATCAAAATTCCCTTGCAAAGTAATGTTTCCACCAGATAAATAACGAGCATTTCTAGCTGAACAAGTCCAGTCTACACCAAGTGCCGAAGCTCTACTTTTACCCATTTCGCCAAGAGCAAACCAACATCCTTTTCCGAAAACGATAACCGGCGCGTGATCTGCCAAAGCCTCAACGATCTGGTTAATGTATTTCCATGAGAATTCCTGATAATCAACAGGAGAAAGCATTCCTCCCCAAGAATCAAAAATCTGAACAGCATCAACTCCAGCTTTTACTTTTTCCTTTAAATATAAAATGGTTGTATCTGTAATTTTTTGCAATAATGTATGTGCTGCAGCAGGGTTTGAAAAACAGAAACCTTTTGCAGTATCAAAACTTTTAGAACCTTTTCCTTCAACAGCGTAACAGAAAATTGTCCAAGGCGAACCGGCGAAACCAATTAATGGTACTTCGTCGTTCAGCATTTCTTTAGTCAATTTAATGGCGTCCATTACATAGCCTAAACTTTCCTGAATGTCCGGAACGTAAACCCTGTGAACATCTGCAAGTGAACGAATTGGGTTTGGCAAAAACGGACCAAAATTCTCTTTCATTAAAACTTCGATTCCCATTGCTTGCGGAACAACTAAAATATCAGAGAATAAAATAGCTGCATCCGGAGCAATTCTGCGAATTGGCTGAACTGTAATTTCTGCGGCTAATTCTGGAGTCTGACAACGAGTAAAAAAATCGTATTTATCACGCAAAGCGATAAATTCCGGTAAATATCTTCCGGCTTGACGCATCATCCATACTGGCGGACGTTGAACAGTTTCTCCTTTTAATGCTTTTAAAAATAGGTCGTTTTTTAACATTGTTTTTTTGTTGCTTTAGGCTTTAAGCTTTAGGCTTTAAGCGGTGTTTGTCTTTAATTTTATGCTTAAGGCTTATTGCCTAAAGCTTATTGCTATATTCAGTAATTACATCTTCGATTACATCTTCAATCGTTGGCTGATCTGCAATAATGATGTTTTTGGTGATTTTATGTAAAGCTTCAGCAGTAGTATCTCCAATGCAAAAGCAGGTTTCTTTTTTGATTGTATTATCTTTCAAATAACTTTCAACGCCAGACGGACTAAAAAATAAAATTGCATCTACCGGAGTTTTTATTTTTTGTGGAGTTAATGAAGTATCATAAACCTGAATCTCATTAAATCTTACTTCAGCATCTTTTAAAGCTTGCGGTAAAGTTTCTCTACGAAGATTTCCACTAAAGAAAGTATAGCTTTCACTGCGGTAAATTAAAGTAATGATTTCAGCTAAATCAGCAGCATAACCTGTGTAAGCCACAACATTGAATCCGCTTTCTGATAAAAGAATCTTGGTTTTTAATCCAACACAAAAAACGTTTTTACTCTTTAATTGTTCCGATTTTGGATCAGATAAAACGCTATGAACTGCATTCTGACTCGTAAAAATTAGATTTTCATTAATGTCTTTTAATTCGAAAGATTTATTTTGAGTTTGAATAAAATCAGCTTCAATAATTTCAAGATTGGCTTTTACCAATGCTTGTTTTTGTTCGCCCGTTAGCTTTTTAGTAGATAATATTTGAATTGATTTTGCCATTATTTTTTTAGAGATTCTTTAATAGATGCCATCAATTCAGTTCCGCCATTGTTTAAAATTTCCTGAGCTGAATGAAAACCTAATTTTTTCCATTCTGAAATGTCAACAGTTTTATTGATTTCTAGTTTTTGTTTTCCATCAACAGAAAGTAAAACACCTTGAAAATGCAATGTGTCTTCATCTTCATTGTAGCGAACTAAAGCTCCGATTGGTGCAGTACAACCGCCTTCCAGCGTTCTTAAAAACTGACGTTCGATATATGTACAAATTTCTGTCTCAATATGATTTAGCTGCGAAAGTGCATCTAAAGTATAATTGTCATTTTCCATAGCCACAACAAGCATTGCTCCTTGTGCCGGCGCGGGAATCATCCAGTCTAAATTGATATAATTTTCTGGTTTCAGGTTGATGCGTTCCAAACCTGCAGCAGCAAAAACAGCTCCATCCCAGTTATTGTCTTGTAATTTTTGCATGCGTGTGTTTACATTTCCGCGTAAATCAACCACAGTATGATTTGGATATTTGTTGAACCATAATGCCTGGCGACGTAAACTTCCTGTTGCAATTGTGCTTGGATTGGCAAAATCAGGATTTCCCTTTTGAACCAAAATATCTAAAACATTCGCTCTTTCAAGAACAGCTGCCTGAACAATTCCTTTTGGTAAAGCGGTAGGAACATCTTTCATCGAATGAACAGCAATATCAATATCGCCATTGATCATAGCAATATCCAAGGTTTTTGTAAAAATTCCTGTAATGCCAAGTTCATAAAGTGGTTTGTCAAGAATAATATCGCCTTGAGATTTTACCGCAACAATTGTAGTTTTATAACCTAAATCGTTTAGTTGTTTTTCGACATTATGTGCCTGCCAAAGTGCTAATTCGCTATCGCGAGTTCCAATTCTGATTGTTTTTTCAGCCATGTTTTGTTTTTTGAACCATATAAATTATAAGTAAATTTAAGCAGTTTGTGTAAAACTGCAGTTTTGTTAAATGAACTTATATACTTATGTGGTTTAAAATTTATTTAAGATGCTTTTATTTTGAAGACTTTTTCGATCCATTCGATACTTTCATCAACCATGGTATCGTCATCTTTTAAGTGATTTGCAAAATGAGTAGTGATTTTTTGAATAATCCTGTTGCTGATGATTTCAGCTTGATGCTCATTAAAGTCAGCAATTTTTCGGCTTTGAAAATCTAACTCCGAAACTTTAATTGCATTTAGTTTTTCCTTTAAAGCATTAATGGTTGGCGCGAATTTTCGGCCTTTCATCCAAATAGTGAATTCTTCTTTGATTTCTTCAATAATGGCTTCGGCAGCAGGAATGTGTAGTTTTCTGTTTTCCAAAGTTTCATCTGTCAATTGAGACAAGTAATCCATGTGAATCAAAGTTACACCTTCTAATTCCTCTACATTTTCATGAACATTTTTTGGAATAGATAAATCTAAAATCAACAAAGGTTTTTTAAGATTTAAAATCGCTTTGTCAACCGTAGGGTTTTGTGCGCCGGTAGCAACAACCACAACATCTGCTTTTTGAAGTTCCAGATGCAATTCTGAATAATCTTTAACAATCAGATTTAGTTTTCCGGCCAATTTCTCAGCTTTATCCTTCGTTCTGTTGATTAAAGTAATATGTTCGTTTTTAGTATGTTTTACTAAATTTTCACAAGTATTTCTTCCAATTTTTCCAGTTCCGAAAAGTAAAATGTTTTTATTACTAATGTCTTCGACATTTTTAAGAATATATTGTACAGATGCAAAAGAAACCGAAGTCGCTCCGGAACTAATCTCTGTTTCGTTCTTGATTTTTTTGCTGGCCTGAATCACGGCATTTACCAATCTTTCCATAAAAGTATTGGCTAAACCCATTGATTTAGAATGTGTGAAACTTGTTTTAATTTGAGAAATAATCTCGAAGTCGCCTAAGATCTGACTGTCTAAACCAGTTCCTACGCGAAATAAATGACTAATTGCTTCCTGATTTTTATAAACGAAACCAACTTTTTGAAAAGCATCGACAGAACCGTTGCTGTTATCACAAATAAGTTTTATTAATTGAAAAGGGTGTTCTGCAAAACCATAAATCTCGGTTCTGTTGCAGGTCGAAGTGACAATTAAACTTTCTATTCCTTCTGTTTTAGCTTGTTCCAGCAAACGCGTCTTCGCAATAGCATCCAAACTAAATTGACCTCTAACCTCAGCATCAGCTTTTTTATAACTCAGACCAACTGAGTAAAAATATAGGTGTTTCGGTGCGTTATTGTTTTCCATAAATTCACTTTCATAAAAGTGAGACAAAATTATCATTATAGTGTTTATAAAAGTAACGCTCAAAGTACTATTTGTGTCGCTAAGTGTTTTTTTGTTTCTAATCGTCTGTTTTTATGCAAAAAGAAGTATTTTTGTAGCAAAATCAACTTGTTTGAAATGTTTTGTTTAGAGTGATTCTAAATAACATTTTAGATATAGTTTGATTTTATTCCAAAAAAAATATCGCTATGAGTTCTCAGGAAATTATAAAAATTGAAGACGACTTTACGCTAATCCGTTTTCAAAACGACAGTACCGAGCCATTTTCTGCACAACGCGAAATAGGTAGTGGCCTGATACAGTTTCACTTCGGAATAAAAGGCAATGCTAAATTTTTGTTCAATCAAGGCAATTATGCTCTTGAATTGAAGGAAGAAAAATCGTTGCTTTTGTACAATCCACAGAAAGAATTACCGCTGAATTTAGAGTTGGCTCCAAATTCCTGGGTAATATCTGTAATCGTATCAATCAAGAAATTTCACGCGTTGTTTTCTGCAGAAGCAGATTATATTACTTTTTTAAGTCCTGATAATAAGGACAAAAAGTATTATAACGAAGGAAATATCAGTCCTTCTATGGCTATTGTGTTAAGTCAGTTGTTTCATTACAACCTTCATCCATCGATCAAAAACCTTTATTATAAAGGAAAAGGATACGAATTGTTGAGTTTGTATTTTAATCGAACCGAAGATCCAAACGCAGAACAATGTCCGTTTTTGATTGATGAAGATAACGTTTTGAAGATTCGAAAAGCCAAAGAAATTATCATCGCCAATATGGCTGAACCTCCCGGATTACAAGAGTTGGCAGATGAAATTGGTTTAAATTTGAAGAAATTAAAAATGGGTTTCAAACAAATTTACGGCGACACGGTTTATGGTTTCCTTTTCGATTACAAAATGGATTTCGCTCGAAAACTACTTGATAGCGGATCTTATAATGTAAACGAAGTTGGTTTGAAAATTGGATACAGCACGGGAAGTCACTTTATAGCGGCGTTCAAGAAGAAGTTTGCGACAACACCCAAAAAGTATTTGATGTCAATTAATACTAATGTTTAATGATAAAAAGGTATTCAATAATTTTAGTGCTTTTTCTAATCCTGTCTTGTAAATCAAAAGAAGAAAAAATGTTTTTTGATTTTGACAGTGTTGAATACTATTCATTGAATAAAAGTAAAGAAGAAGAAATGGACAAGAATCATGCTAAAGGTATTGATAACACTATTGTCGATAAAATCTTTTATAATGAATATCCGGAGAAAGTAAACAATACTTTTTTTTACGAAACAATTAATTCTGATGGGTTCTCTAAGTTTGAACTATCTCAAAAAGATATTCAATATTTAAGAAATGATATTTTTTTGGAGAAATCTTCTTTAAAGAAACTTGAAAATGTATATGCCTGTTCACCACAATATAGGGATATTTTGGTTTTTAAAAAGAATAAAGAAATCTCAGGTGTAGCGAAAATATGTCTATCCTGTCGCCAGTTTTATCTGATTAGTTCTAAAAAGGAAATCCAGACAGAAAACTTTGGAACAGAGGAAGAATATAAATCGTTAGAAAAATTATTCAACAAATATAAAAAAGGATAAAAACTGATTACGTTTTAAAGCATCAATTTTATATATCCAAACATAATTAAAAAGTAATAAATATCATATTTCCCAAAAGTAGCAAAACCTACTTTTGACGAAAATTTAAACAAAAAGCTTAAAGCCTAAAGCTTAAAGCCTAAAGCAAAAAACATAATGAAAGGCGTATTATTAGTAAACTTAGGATCTCCGGAAAGTCCAACACCAAAAGATGTAAAACCGTATTTAGATGAATTTTTAATGGATAAATATGTGATTGATGTTCCGTATTTATTGAGAGCATTATTGGTTCGTGGTATTATTTTAAGAAAAAGACCGGAAGAATCTGCACATGCTTATGCAAAAATTTGGTGGGACGAGGGTTCGCCTTTAGTTGTTCTTTCAGAAAGAATGCAAAAGAAAGTTCAGCCTTTGGTAAATGTTCCTGTTTCGTTAGCAATGCGTTACGGAAGTATGACTATTGAAAAAGGACTTCAGGAATTGCATGATAAAGGAGTTACAGAAGTAATGCTTTTTCCGTTATATCCGCAATATGCAATGGCTTCAACTTTGACTATTTTGGTTAAAGCCGAAGAAATTCGCAATAAGAAATTCCCAAATATGACTTTTACTGATGTTCCGGCATTTTACAACAAACCGGATTATATCAAAAACCTGGCAGATTCAATTCAAAAACATTTAGTTGGATTTGATTATGATCATTTGTTGTTTTCTTACCACGGAATTCCTGAACGTCATATTCGCAAAACCGATGTAACTAAATCACATTGCAAAATTGATGGTTCTTGTTGTAACACGCCTTCAGCTGCGCACGATTTTTGTTACCGTCACCAATGTTATGAAACTACAAAACAAGTTATTAAGCTATTAGGACTTCCGGAAGATAAATACAGTTTAACTTTTCAATCGCGTTTAGCTGGTGATAAATGGTTAGAACCTTATACGGATATTGAAATTGATAAAATGCCGGCAAAAGGAATTAAAAAGTTAGCCGTTGTAACGCCAGCTTTTGTATCGGACTGTTTAGAAACTTTGGAAGAAATAGCTATGCGTGCCAAAGAAGATTTTGAGAAAAATGGAGGCGAAGAATTCTTAGCAATTCCATGTTTGAATGATGATGATGATTGGTGCGAAACAGTTGGGAATTGGATTAATGAATGGGCTAAATAATAGAAAATAGAAGAAAGAGTAAAGAAAAAAGACTTTCATGGAATATTATAATTATCTAAAATCGCTGCACCTTATATTTGTAATCACTTGGTTTGCAGGTTTGTTTTATATTGTGCGTTTGTTCGTTTATCAAATAGAAGCCAATGAAAAACCATCTCCCGAAAAGGAAATTTTACAGGCGCAATACAAAATAATGACATATCGTTTATGGTATATTATTACTTGGCCATCAGCAATATTGGCAAGTATATTTGCTTTTTGGATGTTGCTTTTTACAGATTTAGGAAACGCATGGCTCAAAATGCCGTGGATGCATGTTAAGTTGTGTTTCGTTTTCTTATTATACTTATATCATTTAAAATGCCATCAGATTTTTAAGCAATTACAAAATGATGAGGTAAAATATTCGAACAATTTTATGCGTTTATGGAATGAAGGCGCAACAATTATCCTTTTTGCCGTGGTTTTTTTAGTAGTTTTAAAAAGTGCCATCAACTGGATTTTTGGTGTAATCGGAATCTTTTTATTCTCGATTATTATTATGTTAGGATTTCGTTTTTACAAAAGAATCAGAGAAAAGAAATAGTTTTTTTAGTTTCAGGTTGTTAACCGCAACGAAACCTGAAACCTGAAACAAATAAAACAAAAACTATGTTTAACAACTTCAAAATGTCGATGCTTTCATTGCGTACCAGGATTTTCCTGTCGATGATTGTATTGATTGTTGTAGCATCTTTTTTATTGGCTTCGATTTCGATTATTCAGTTTAAAACCGAGGCCAAAGAATATCATCAGGAGCGTTTAGAACGAAAAGAAAATGCGGTAAAAGAACATATTAATTATGTTTTGAACACGACAACTTATCCTTTAAAAACAGGAAATCTGGATTTGATCTTCAAGGATAAAATTCATGAATTGGCTCAAATTCACAAAATCGAAATCAATATTTACAGTCTTGACGGGAAATTATTAAAATCCTCAAAAGAATCTTTCGCTGTAGATAAAGCACCGCCGCCAATTCCGGTTTACATTCTAAAATTAGTTCGATCGTCTATAGAAAAGCGTTTTGTAGATATTAAAACCATCGACGGAGTTAAAAACAGATCTTCATATAGTTTAATAAAAGACGAAAAATTTAAACCTCTCGGAATTTTAAACCTTCCGTATTTAGAAGACGACGGTTATTATGATAATGAATTGAATACCTTCTTAATACGTTTAAGTCAGGTATATTCTTTTATGCTGATTGTTGCTTTTGCATTGGCTTATTTCCTTTCAACATACATTACAAAATCACTAAAAACGATTTCAGATAAGCTGGAAGAAACCAACTTAGATCAAAAAAATGAGAAGATCGTTTTAGAAGCCAATAGTAAGGAAGTTAATTTCCTGATAAAAGCTTATAACGGAATGGTTGATAAACTAGAAAGCAGTGCTGTAAAACTGGCCCAAAGTGAGCGTGAAGAAGCTTGGCGCGAAATGGCAAAACAAGTCGCGCATGAAATTAAAAATCCGCTTACGCCGATGCGATTGACCGTTCAGAGCTTTCAACGTAAATTTGATCCAACAGCTCCGGATGTCAAACAAAAAATGAATGATTATTCAGAGACTTTAATTCAGCAAATTGATACGATGAGCGCAGTGGCATCGGCATTTTCGAATTTTGCCTCGATGCCGGCACAACAAAACGAAACCTTAAATGTGGTTGAAGTTGTCGAATTGGCATTGGATATTTTTAATGAAGATTATATTGTTTTTGAAAGTCAGGAAGAAGAAATCATCTCAAAAATGGATCGTACACAACTAATTCGTGTCATAACGAATTTGGTTAAAAACGCAACACAGGCAATTCCGGAAAGTCAGTTTCATAAATCTATTCTGGTTACCGTTAAACGCAGAAACAATAATGTTGAAATTGCAGTAAAGGATAACGGAATCGGAATTCAGAAACTGGATATCGGCCGAATTTTCGAACCAAAGTTTACTACTAAAACAAGCGGTATGGGACTTGGACTCGGAATTATAAAAAACATCATCGAAAATTACAAAGGAACAATTACCTTTGAGTCAACTTATGGAAAAGGAACCACATTTAGAGT
The DNA here is from genome assembly GCF_009707955.1 of Flavobacterium sp. LC2016-13. GTDB lineage: Bacteria > Bacteroidota > Bacteroidia > Flavobacteriales > Flavobacteriaceae > Flavobacterium. The sequence goes on from NZ_WMDQ01000013.1 coordinate 44,516, forward strand.
TTCTCTACCAATCACAAACTCTTAAAAAAAGCGTCATGAACTACGAAAATCTTTTAATTTCAATTGAAGAAAAAATTGCAACCGTAACGATTAACAGACCTACAAAATTGAACGCTTTGAACAAAGCGACAATTAGCGACTTGAGTAAAGCAATAAAATTATTAGGAAAAAATGATGATGTCCGCGTGATTATTATTACCGGAAGTGGCGAAAAAGCATTTGTGGCTGGAGCTGATATTTCAGAATTTGCCAATTACACGATTGTTGAAGGCGCGCAATTAGCTGCCGAAGGACAAGAATCGTTATTTGATTTTATAGAAAATTTAAAGAAACCCGTAATTGCTGCCGTTAACGGTTTTGCATTAGGCGGAGGATTAGAATTGGCAATGGCTTGCCATTTCAGAGTAGCGTCAGATAATGCCAAAATGGGATTGCCGGAAGTAACTTTAGGATTAATCCCGGGTTATGGCGGCACACAGCGTTTGCCACAATTAGTAGGGAAAGGCCGTGCAATGGAAATGATTATGACTGCAGCCATGATTTCTGCAGAAGAAGCCAAACAATACGGATTAGTAAATCATGTAGTTCCACAAGCAGAACTTTTAGATTTTGCAACAGGAATTGCTCAAAAAATAATTAAAAATGCTCCTTTTGCAATTGGAAGAGCGATAAGAGCTATTAATGCCAATTATAAAGATGGCAAAGATGGTTTTGAAACCGAGATAAAATCATTCGGAAAATGTTTCGGAACCCAGGATTTTAAAGAAGGAACAACTGCGTTTTTAGAAAAACGTAAAGCCGAATTTACTGGAAAATAATAATATACCGCAGAGTTTCGCTAAGGTTTCACAGAGATTCACAAAGAATTTAAAACTTAGAACCTTAGCATCTCAGAACCTTAGTAACTTTAAAGAAATGTACGAACCAATATTCGCTCTTTTTTGCGAACGCGTAAAAGAAAGCATTCAAGCTGGCACTTTTGCCAAGCTTACTTTAGCAAAAACCATCGGTGATACCGAGATTAAAAACATTTATTTCCGTTTGGCTATAAATGAAGACAATACCTATTCTATATCATTAACAACTCGTTATAAAACCGAAGAAATAGAAAGCCTTCATACATTAGATGAAGCTTTGTTGATTTTGGGAACTTATATTAAAAATCCGTTTTTGACAGCCCTTTTATTCACAACAGATAACGATGTGACTTTTAAAGTAAACAAGAAAAACGCGGGAAGTATTATAGAACAAGAACCAACGTTTAAAAATGCTTCGCCGGTAATGCTCGAAATGATAGAAAAGGGGATTGTTTAGAAACTTAAGTTTAATTTGTCCTGAAAGTTTTTAGAACAAAAAGATTTTTGCGTTTTGTCCTAAATAGTTAAAATCACCTCATTTACATTTATTGTAGGAAAAATACTTTATTTTCGCCTGAAATTTATAATTTAAACTAATTTCAGATGAAAGTGTATACTATGCCAGAGCGACTTAAAGTTTTTATTTTACTTTTTTCGATCTTATTAATAATCACATTTGGAAGTTTATTAATAATCCCGTTTATACCTGTTTCTGTACATTCTTTTGCATTTCGACTGCATAAATCATGGCCGCCAGAAGGTTTCTTGTTTTATGTCGTTCTTCTTTTTCTAATTTTAATGATTGCCATTTGTGTTTTATTACTTTGTGCAGTTTTCAAAAGAAAAGTGGTTTTTACAAATGATGCTATAATCAACAGTAATCTATTTAGTACCAAAAAATTAAACTTTAATGAGATAAAAGGTTTTGGAGTTGAATATTCTACACTCTATATAGAAACCAATTCTACAAGTAAAAAACGCTTAAAGATAGATTTGATAAGCCTTAATAAAACAGATAATTTACTGCAGGATTTAGAAATGAGATTTATTAATTTAGATTATCTCAAGCCAGAATAAAATGTAATTATTTGTTGGCGTGATTTTTAAGGTATTTTACCTAAAGTAATTTTGAAGTACTTTTTCAGAATGTTAGAATATATATTGTTCCTTTAAAACTTTCCATGAAAATAAAACTTAGTGTAACTCTGTGAAATCTTAGTGAATCTCTGTGAAACAATTTCTAAACCAGCTTTACAAATAAGTTTGAAGCAATTTTATTCGAAATAGATAATTCCTTATTATCAACTTTTATTCTAACCGATAAATCGAAAGATTCTTTAGATAGAAATTCAATTCTGGAACCCAAAGCAATTTCCTGTTTATCAAGGTATTTAAGAAATTCTGAAGAAGTATCTTTTACACCAACACAAACTCCAATTTGATGTTCTGATAATTCTGAAAGCAGGTGTTTTTCAATTTTGATAATTCTCCCATTAGCATCCGGAATTGGATCACCATGCGGATCTTCGGTCGGATTTCCAAGAAAATCATCCAAACGGTTTATCAATTGCTCTGACTTGATATGTTCTAATTGTTCAGCAATATCGTGAACCTCATCCCAGGAAAAATTTAGTTTTTCTACCAAAAACACTTCCCATAAACGATGTTTCCTAACAATCATTTTGGCAGCCAGTTTTCCGTTTTCCGTCAAAGAAACACCTTGATACTTTTTATAATTAACCAAATCCTTGTCTGCCAGCTTTTTCAGCATATCAGTGACAGATGAAGCTTTGGTTTCCATCATTTCTGCAATAGCGTTCGTACTTACTTCAGTTTCCAAAGAAGCAGTTAAGTGATATATCGATTTTAGGTAGTTTTCTTCTGAGAAAGTCATTTCTTTATTTTTTAAGGTTCAAAGAGGCAAAGGTTCAGAGGCTCAAAGTTTAAAAATCTTTGTTCCTTTGAACCTCTGAACCTTTGTTCCTATTTCTTAACAATCAACAAAGGTATAGAAATTTTATGTCTCAACTTATCTACGGTTGTGCCAAATAAAATATCTTTCAGGCCAGTGTGACCGTGAGTTCCCATAACTAAAATATCAAAATTTCCTTGATTGATGATCTTCGGAATCACGGTGTTAGGTTTTCCAAACCCAAGTTCAGTTTCGATACTGAAACCTTTCTGCGAAAGCATCTCTTTATATTCTAATAATAATTTTTCGTCGATAGTTGTTTCATGATCGTCAACGTGGCCTCCATACATTAATGCGCCAACAGTTTCTACAATATGAATTAAGGTGTATTTTGCATCGATTCCGCCAAGTTCGAACGCATTGTTTAGTGCAGCCTCATCAGCTTTCGAAAAATCTACTGAAATCGCTATGTTTTTCTTACTGTACGTTTCTTTTGGTGCGTATTGTAATTTTAAATGATGAGGTGAATGATTTTCAATATTCGATTTTGCTCTGGCTATAAAAGGTTTTACAACAATGTAAAGCAGCAAACCAAGAAAACCAAAAGCAAGAGGAACAACGGTAAACCAAAGAATGGTTGGATGCGTTGAACTTTCTAACCAGGAAGTAATTTCATCATAAACCAGTTTAGCATTTAATGAAACAATAATCGAAGCAATAATCCAGGCCGCAATCTGAGTTGTTTTCGAAATATGAAAACCTTTCATTTTGGTTTTATCACTCACAAAATGAATCAGCGGAATAATAGCAAACCCCAATTGTAAGCTCAAAATTACCTGGCTCAGGATCAAAAGTTTTCCCGTTACGCTTTCTCCGTAAATTAAAATCACAACAACGGCTGGAACAATTGCAATTAAACGAGTTATAATTCGGCGAACCCAAGGTTGAATCCTTAAATTCAAATAACCTTCCATTACGATTTGTCCAGCTAAAGTTCCCGTAACAGTTGAGCTTTGCCCTGCAGCGATTAAAGCCACGGCAAATAATATTGGCGCCCATTTAGTTCCTAATAAAGGTTCAAGAAATTTGTGTGCATCCTGAATTTCGGCGACTTCAAACATTCCATTTCTATAAAATGTTGCCGCGGCCAAAATCAAAATAGCTGCATTTACAAAAAAAGCTAAGTTTAAAGCGATTGTCGAATCGATAAAATTATACTTCAAAGCCTGTTTAATTCCGGCAGGAGTTCTGTCGAATTTTCGGGTTTGTACCAAAGAAGAATGTAAATATAAATTGTGCGGCATAACCGTTGCACCAATAATTCCGATTGCGATATACAATGCAGCTGAACTTGGAATCGATGGAACCAATCCGTAAATTACTTTATCAAGTTCAGGTTCAGCAAAAATCATTTCAAAAATGAAAGAAAATCCAATTATGGCAACCAACACAATTATAAAAGCTTCCATTTTACGGATTCCTTTATTTATTAGGAACAAAAGAAGAAAGGTATCTAAAACGGTAATCAATACACCTTCGATTAACGGAATATCAAAAAGCAGATTAATTCCAATTGCCATTCCTAAAACTTCTGCAAGATCACAGGCAGCAATAGCAATTTCTGCCAGAAAGTATAAAATGTAGTTGATGAATTTAGAATATGTTTCTCTTGAAGCTTGTGCCAAATCGCGTTGCGTTACGATACCTAGTCGGGCACTTAAACTCTGAAGCAACAAAGCCATTAAGTTACTCATCAATAAAACCCAAAGCAAAGAATAGCCAAACTGGCTTCCGCCGGCAATATCTGTAGCCCAGTTTCCCGGATCCATATAACCGACACTTACCAAATAAGCCGGGCCTAAAAATGCTAATATTTTTCTGAATCCTGTTTTTTTATGCTCTGTAGCAACCGATTGGTTTACTTCGTCTAAAGATCTGGTCATTGTAAATATGTTGTTTTAACAAATATATATAAAAATTATATTCGTTTAACAATATTTTTAGGCGAGTCTAAATCTTAGGTGTTAGAATTTAAACAATTCGGACATAATCCTGATAGCGTAAAGTTTATATCATTGACTTTATAGTTGTGCGGAATAATATAACTCGGCTTTACATTTTCAAGACAAGTTACTTCATGACAGTTTTCACAACTAAAATGTGCATGATTATGAATGTGTACACGTTGCGCATTATGATGGCATTTTGCATATTTTACAGTTCCGTCAAGATTGACAACTTTATGAATTACGTCATCATTAACCAGACGATCCAAGACTCTGTAAATCGTAACACGATCACACAAATCGTTAGTTTGTTTTTGAATTTCGGTATGAGACAAAGCAGTTTTAGATTTGGTCAAAATCTGTAAAACGGCCGTCTTTGCTGCTGTATTACGGGTTGTTTTCATATTATATAAATTAAAAATAATATCGCAACAATGTTGCAATTGATAATTTCTTGTATATTTGCAACAAAATTGCATTAAGCAAATGTACATGAAATGAAGAAATCTACCACATCTTTTTACGATATTTTAGGAATTTCGAGTGCAACCATTTGTCTGGTTCACTGTTTGGTTTTTCCGCTTCTTACTATTCTGCCTTTAGGCATAAATCACAATCCATTTATCGATTTGGTTTTTGCGACGATAGGTTTATTGGCAATTCTCAAAATTATAAAAAAATCAAATCTTTTAGTAGCTGCTACTTTGATTGTTTCAATGTCTTTGATTTGGATTAATGTTTTAACCGAAATCATATTAGACATTCATCTTGATCTAATTTTTATTGGAGGCATCGGAATGATTATCGGACATTTTATGAATTACAGATTGCATAAAAATACAAATCATTAAACACTTAATTATGATAGAACAAAAACATTTTGAAGTTATTATTATTGGAGGAAGTTACAGCGGACTTTCTGCAGCAATGAGTTTAGGTCGTTCTTTACGACAGGTTTTAGTAATCGATAGTGGTTTGCCTTGTAACAGACAAACGCCATATTCTCATAATTTCATTACACAAGACGGAGAAAAACCACAGGTAATTTCGGCAAAAGCCAAAATTCAAGTTGATTTTTACGATACGGTGCAATTTTATAACGGACTTGCCATAAGCGCAATTAAAACAGCAAATGAATTTGAAATCAAAACTGAATCATGCAAAGTGTTCACTGCCAGAAAAATGCTGTTTGCAACCGGAGTTAAAGATTTGCTTCCGGAAATTAATGGTTTTGCTGAATGCTGGGGAATTTCAATCCTACATTGTCCGTATTGTCATGGTTATGAAGTCAAAAAAGAGAAAACTGCGATTATTGCTAATGGAGATATAGGATTTGATTTTGCAAAGCTGATTTCAAATTGGACAAAAGATTTAAGATTATGCACCAATGGAAAATCAACTTTGACTTTAGAACAAACTGAAATACTTAAGAAACATGATGTTCAAATTTTCGAAGAAGAAATAGATTCCTTTGAACACAAAGAAGGATATGTCAAAAACATCATTTTCAAAAACAAGGAAAAGGTTGCCGTAAAAGCCGTTTATGCAAGACCGCCATTTGAGCAGCATTGCTCTTTGCCGGTAGATTTGGGCTGTGATATAAACGAACAAGGTTTATTAAAAGTCGATGCGATGCAAAAAACAAACATTGCAGGTATTTATGGGAGCGGAGATTGTACTACTCAAATGCGATCTGTGGCAATTGCGGTTTCTACAGGATCTTTCGCCGGAGCAGTAATTAATAAAGAACTAATTGATGAGGATTTTTGAAGTTTATAAAGTTTAAATAGCCCCTAGCTTCAGCTAGGGGAATTTGATTTGAATCGAAACGGGACTTAGCCAAATTGTATCGGTTTGGCTAAAGCCCTATTCGTTTCATTTATATTTTCATCCAGCTAAAGCTGGACGTTATTGAATTTGTTTTATTTCTCTTTAAATCTTTAGGCAAATAGAAATATAACATATTGACAAATCTAAAGTTATAAATTTCTAAATTTAAAATCATTATTTGTCAAATATAATTTTTAGATTTGTCTAAAATTAATTTTACCAAGATGAAAAATTCAATTTATATATTGATATTCTTTAATTTAAACTTTTCCTTTGCTCAGGAAACCGCAAAAGTTTCTGGTTTTGTTACTGGTGAAGGAAGAAAAATACAAGCCGCAAGTGTTCATTTATTAGGAACAAATCAAAAAACAATTTCAGATAGTTTAGGTTATTATGCTTTCGAAAATGTTGCTTTGGGAAATTACACGATGCAGATTTCTCAAATGGGATTTCAAACTTTAAAAAAGAAAATTGAAGTCAAAAAAGATTCTACCCAGACTTTTGATTTTGAAATGACCGATAATCAAAATCAACTTAATGAAGTGGTTGTTTCAGGAACTTTAAAAGCGGTAAAACGATTAGAAAGTGCCGTTCCGGTTGAGGTTTATTCGCCGGTTTTCTTCAAAAAAAATCCAACTGCAAGTATTTATGAAGCGCTTCAAAACATCAATGGCGTTCGGCCTCAGCTTAATTGCGGGGTTTGCAACACGGGCGATATTCATATTAACGGATTAGAAGGTCCGTATACTTTGGTTTTAATTGACGGAATGCCAATTGTAAGCAGTCTTTCAACCGTTTACGGTTTGTCCGGAATTCCGAATTCGTTAGTCGAACGTATTGAAATCGTAAAAGGCCCGGCTTCGTCTTTGTACGGAAGTGAAGCCGTTGGAGGTTTAATCAATATTATTACTAAAAACCCAACAAACGCTCCGGTTTTTTCTGCCGATTATTTTACGACTAGTTATTTTGAAAGTAACCTTGATTTAGGGATGAAATTTAATGTTGGGAAAAAAGCGGTCTCACTTTTAGGGATTAATTATTTCAACTACGATCAGGTAATTGATAAAGACAAAGACAATTTTACCGATGTAACGCTTTCTGAAAGAATTTCGGTTTTTAATAAATGGAGTTTTCAGAGAAATAATAATCGCCTTTTTACGATTGCAGCGCGTGGAATGTATGAAGATCGCTGGGGTGGAGATGTGCGCTGGGAGAAAAAGTACAGAGGCGGAGACGAAATTTACGGCGAAAGTATTTACACTAAAAGAGGAGAATTGATCGGAAGTTATCAATTGCCTTTTGAAGAAAAACTAATGCTTTCCTTCTCCGGAAATGTACATTACCAAGACAGCCGTTACGGAACAACATCCTATATTGCCAATCAAAAAATTGGTTTTCTGCAATTGACTTGGGATAAAAAAATAGGAAGAAATGATTTCCTTGCCGGAATTGCCAATCGATATTCGTATTATGATGATAATACAACCGCAACAAAACAAGCCGAAAGTACCTGGTTACCCGGAATTTTTGTTCAGGACGAAATTACACTTTCTTCAAAAAGTCAGGTTTTGTTAGGAATGCGTTATGATTATAATTCGATTCACGGTTCCATTTATACACCAAGAGTAGCATATCGATGGAAGAAAAATGAGAATACTATTTTCCGTTTGAATGCTGGAACGGGATTTCGGGTTGTAAATTTATTTACCGAAGATCACGCGGCGCTTACAGGTTCGAGAGATGTTATAATAAAGAATGATTTAAAACCCGAACAATCTGTAAATGCAAATCTGAATTATATTCAAAAGATAAACTTTACAGGTGGAACTTTTATCGGAATTGAAACAACTGCTTTTTACACCAGATTCAGTAATAAAATCATATCCGATTATGCAACAAATCCAAATGAGATCATTTACGATAATATCAACGGATATGCAATCAGCCAGGGAATCAGTACGAATGTTGATGTCAATTTTCCAACGGGTTTAAAAATGATTCTTGGTGCGACTTTTTTAGACAATAAAAATGTCGAAAACGGAATTTCAAAAAGACCATATTTAACCGAAAATTTCACTGCAACCTGGAGCATTTCATATAAAATAGAATCGTTAAATTTATTGCTGGATTATACAGGAAATGTTTACAGTCCGATGGAATTGCCTTTATTGAGCGAATTAGATCCAAGAAGTCCAAAATCACCTTGGTTTAGCATTCAGAATATTCAGTTTACTTATTTTGGATGGAAGAATTTTGAGGTTTACGGGGGAATCAAGAATCTTTTAAACTTTACACCAAAGCAAAATAATCCGTTTTTGATTTCCAGAACCAATGATCCTTTTGACAAAAACGTACAATACGATTCGGCCGGAAAAGTTTTGGCCACGCCAGATAATCCATACGGATTGACTTTTGATACCACTTATGTTTACGGGCAAAACCAAACGATTCGCGGGTTTTTAGGATTGCGATATACTTTGAGATAAATTTATGAGCCACAGATAGCGCAGATTTTTTTAGCCACGAATTTCACGAATTCGGACGAATTTTTTAGAGAAAGATTTACTTTTTAATTTGTGCTAATTCGTGAAATTCGTGGCAAAAGAAACAATCATTTTAATCTGTGCAATCTGTGGCAAAAAAACAAAAACAATGAAAAAGCTATTTCTATTAATGTTCTTCTTCGGAATAACTTCAACAGGATTTTGTCAGTTAAAAAGCAGAACTTTTGAGGAAGTAGATAGTTTGCAGCAAATTCAAAAACGAAAAATTATCGTTTTCATCCATACCGATTGGTGTCAATTTTGCCAAAGAATGAAATCTACAACATTCAAAAACCGTCAAATTATTGAAAAACTAAACTCACATTTCTATTTCATTGATTTTAATGCAGAAGAAAAACGAGATATTACGTTTAATAATCAGACATTTAAATATAAACCCTCGGGAAATAATGTTGGCGTTCATGAACTTGCTTTGCAATTGGGAACTATGAATAACCAAATCGTATATCCGATTTTATGTGTTTTGAATGAGAAAAACGAGATCATTCTTCAATACAACAACTATTTAAACCCAACTGATTTTAACCTTCTTTTAGAAAAATTGAAAGAATAAAATTCATTATTTTTGAGGATGAATTCTTCGCAAATCAAACACTTCGATTACATTTTTACCGGAACCGGATTAGCTTCTTTGATGACGGTTTATAAAATGATTTTGTCTGGAAAGTTTTCAGATAAATCGATTTTGCTTTTAGATCAGGATTCGAAAAAAAATAATGACAGAACCTGGTGTTTTTGGGCAAAAGAAGAAACAGTTTGGAATTTGATTATCTACAAAAAATGGGATTCAGCCTTATTTGCCGATCAGAATTTTAAACGCCAATTAGCGTTAAAGCCTTATCAGTACAATCAAATTCGAAGTTTAGACTTTTACAATTTTGTTTTCGAAACGCTTTCAAAACATCAGAATATTGTTTTTTTAAATGAAAAAGTAACGGATATAAACGAACTTGAAACGCACGTTTTTGTTGGAACAGAAGAAAACAGATATACCTGCAATTACTTATTCAACAGTATTTATACAAAGACTTTTGCCGAAAGTCAAACTAAATATCCCGTTTTACAACAACATTTTACCGGTTGGTTTGTAAAAACTACAGTTGAGGTTTTTAATCCGGAACAAGCCACTTTCATGGATTTTTCGGTAGAACAAAAAGGGAATACAAGGTTTATGTATGTTTTGCCGACTTCAAAAACCGAGGCTTTAGTTGAATATACATTGTTTTCAGAAAATCTGCTTCCAAAAGAAGAATATGAAAACGAAATTAAAACCTATTTAAAAAAACTCGGAATTGAACATTATGAAATTTTAGAAAAAGAGCAGGGAAGTATCCCGATGACTTGCTATCCTTTTTGGAAAAAAAACACAAAACGTGTTTTAAATATTGGAACTGCCGGTGGATGGACAAAAGCGAGTACGGGTTATACTTTTAAAAATTCAGATAAAAAATCAAGCGAGTTGGTTAAGTTTATTAGGGATAAAAGCGCTTCTCCCGAAACTTCGGGATCGTTCAGTATGACATCATTTCATAAAAAAAGTAAATTTTGGTTTTATGATTTATTGCTTTTAGATATTCTTCATCGCCATAATGAATTGGGAAGTACAATTTTTTCATCTTTATTTAAAAAAGGAAATCCCGCTTTGATTTTTAAATTTTTAGATGAAGAAACTAATTTGACCGAAGATCTTCAAGTGATTTCAAAATGCCCGAAAGTACCATTTATCAAAGCATTGTTTCGAGTTTTATTCAGATAAAAAGCTTAGCGCAGATTTCAACTAATACATTTTATCGCAAAAACCCTCTTCTTAATTTACTTTCTATTTCAAAAGTAAACATTCTTTTATCGTAAAAAGTAGTGGATACTTTGAAAACTCTAATCTAAATCACGATTTGGACACAAAGAAATACCCTATTTTTCTGTTTTTATAACTTTTAGAAGCGATTCTAAACACGTCTTGAGAATTAATTTTGTATTTCGAAAATAACACTATGTACGTTTGATAATGGGTTATTTAGGATAATGAATTAAATGAGATAATTATGGGAATTACAAAGCACTTAAATTTCGATATAGAAACAAAAGCAATAGGAAAAATTTGTAAAGCACTCGGACATCCGACAAGAATTCAGATTATGACATTACTTTGGAGAAAAGACAATAGAACTTGTGGCGAAATTGTTGAATTGATTCCATTGGCACAATCAACGATATCAAAACATTTATTAGAATTAAAAAAGGCAAATCTGGTAAATATAAAAAATGAAGGAAAAAAAATAATCTACTCTATTGAAGTCGATAATATAGAAATGCTTAAAAAATATCTAACGAGCTATCTTTCAACCATTGAGATTTCCGAGCAAGATAAATCAACCGTTTTAACAACCAGACAAAGAAGAAGCAGAAACAGCTATTTGAAACAATACAATTACGAGTTTCCGGATAAAAAAATAAAACAAGTAGCAGTTTAAATTTTTAATATCGTACTATAACAAAACTTTATACTTCAAATTAAGTAGTTGCGAGTAAACTTTGTAACTTTGCAGTTCAAAAGTAAAATTTAAAAATAAACAATATGTATCCAGAAGAAATGGTAAAACCAATGCAAGCTGAATTGACAGCTGCAGGTTTTCAAGATTTACATAGTGCCGAAGCTGTTGAGAATGCTATCAAAGCAGAAGGTACCACTTTAGTTGTTGTGAACTCTGTTTGTGGTTGTGCTGCAAGAAATGCACGTCCGGGAGCAAAAATGAGTTTAGACGGAGCTAAAAAACCAGATCACCTTATTACAGTTTTCGCTGGTGTTGACAAAGAAGCAGTTGATGCTGCAAGACAGCACATGTTTCCTTTTCCTCCATCATCGCCATCTATGGCTTTGTTCAAAAACGGAGAATTGGTTCACATGTTAGAGCGTCACCACATCGAAGGTCGTCCAGCTGAATTAATCGCTGAGAACTTGCAAGATGCGTTTAACGAGTATTGCTAATTAAGGGACTAAGGTTCTGAGTTGCTGAGATTCTAAGGTTTTTTCTAAGTTTCAAAGTAACAAAGGCTCAAGACACAAAGATTTAAAACAAAAAAGCACTATGAAAATAGTGCTTTTTTGTTTTTTAGACAATCATAAAAAACTTAGAACCTCAGAACCTTAGCAACTCAGAACCTCAAAAGTTCCATCCTCCGCCAAGTGCTTTATACAACTGAACCATCGAACTTAATTGTTTTTGTGTTAATTGCGAAAGACTAAGTTGAGCTTCAAAAAGAGATCTTTGAGCATCCAGAACTTCCAGATATGAAACATAACCATTATAATATCTTGCGTTTGAAAGATCATAGTTTTTTTGTGCGGCGACAACCTGTCGGTTTCGGGCAGTCCATTCTTCTTTGAACATGGCTACATTTTGAAGTGAATTTTCGACTTCAGAAATGGCGGTTAAATATGTTTTTTGGAAATTGAACTTTACTTCTTCGGCAATTTGTCGGTTGACATCAACACGGCGTTTGTTTTTTCCGAAGTTGAAAATTGGGCCGGTAACTCCTGCGCCAACATTTTGCATGTACGAACCATCATTAAATAAATCACCTACCAGTACACTAGAAAAACCTGCAACCGCAGCAATATTAAAAGACGGATAACGCAACGCCTGTGCAACACCAATTCTTTCATAAGCCGCTTTGTATAAATATTCCTGACGTTTTACATCAGGTCTGTTTTCTAATAAAGCAGATGGAACCGAAGTTGGAAAAGTTGTTAAAATCAATAATTCACTATTCGTTTTGCCACGCTGAATAGGCTGCGGCACTTGTCCAATTAAAATCGAAATGGAATTTTCCAAAGCCGTAATTTGCCTTTTAATTGCCGGAATATTTGCTTCGGCAATGGCGACTTGCTGTTCAATTTGCACTTTATCTAATTCGGCGACGTAACCGCTTATAAAACGTTCGTTGATAATGTCATACGCTTTTTGTCTTGTTTCTAATGTATGAATGGTAATCTCCAATTGATTATCGAAATCACGCAATTCAAAATAAGAAATGGCAATCGTGCTTACGATATTTGACAGAATTACTTTTCGAGCTTCATCGGTTGCTAAAAGTTCACTTTGTAAAGCTTTATTCTGATGACGGTATTTTCCCCAAAAATCCAGTTCCCAAGACATATTAACAAATGCCGATGAAGGCTGCATAATCGTTTCGGAACTATTTACCTGACCGGAATATTGAAAAGCAGGAAATAAATCAGCTTTTGCAATTCCGAGATTGGCTTTTGCCTGTTCTAAACGTGCCAAAGCAATTTTAAGGTCATAATTATTTTGAATTCCTTTTTCGATCAGGCCAATTAAGACATCATCGTTAAATATCGATGACCATTTTATGGTTGTAACTGATTTTGTTGTGTCTCTGGATTGATTGCCAAAACGGAAAGTATCTGCCTGAGGTTGTTCGGGTTTGGCATATTTTGGCCCAACCATGCATCCATAAGGAAAAACAACCATCAAAAATAACGCTGAAAGTATTTTTAGATTTTTCATTTCTCTTCCTCTTTAGGTTCATCAATTTCCTCCGTTTTTTTCTTTCCGAATGTTTCAATAAATACAAATAACACCGGAATCAGACAAACGCCCAAAATGGTGGCGACCAACATTCCGCTAAAAACCGTCATTCCCATTACTTTCCTGGCTTGCGCTCCGGCTCCGCTAGCGGTTAACAACGGAACAACTCCCAAAATAAAAGCAAAAGCTGTCATAAGGATTGGTCGAAAACGCAATTTGGCGGCGTACAGTGCGGCTTCTTTAACCGGCATTCCTTTTTCATATTCTTCTTTGGCAAATTCTACGATCAAAATCGCATTTTTGGCCGCCAGACCAATCAGCATTACGAGACCAATTTGTGCAAAAACGTTATTGACATAATCCGGACTTAATAATCGACAGATATATAATCCGAGGAAAGCGCCAAAAACGGCAAAAGGAGTTCCGAGCAAAACGCTGAATGGCAACTTCCAGCTTTCGTATTGTGCGGCGAGAATTAAGAACACGAAAAACAACGCCATGATAAAAACGGTATTTCCTTTTCCTTCGGCTTGTTTTTCCTGATAACTCATATTCGCCCATTCGTAACCCATTCCGGCGGGCAGTACTTTTGCAGCGGTTTCCTGTAGTGCTTTCATGGCTTCCGCCGAAGTAAATCCGGGAGCGGGCGTTCCACCAATTTCGGCAGCTCGATATAAATTGAAACGTGTTGTGAATTCGGGACCGCTTTCTTTTCGAATTGTAGCAATACTCGTAATGGGAATCATTTTGTTATCCCGACTTCGAACGAATATCTTATTTATGTCTTCGGGATTTACGGTAAAACTTGGATCTGCCTGAAGCAAAACAATATACTGTCGTCCGAATTTGTTGAATTCATTTATATATTGTCCTCCCAAACTTGCACCAATGGCGAGATTCACATCCGATAAAGATAGATTCAGTTCCGATACTTTTTCCCGATCAATATCTAAACTAATCTGCGGAACGTTTGGATTGAAGGTCGTTCGAATAGTTCCAATTTCGGGTCGTTTTTTGGCTTCGGCCATAAATTGCTGTGCATTCTGAAAAAGATATTGTGGTGTATTTCCTTCTTTATCCTGAAGCATCATCGAGAATCCGGCAGCATTTCCAATTCCCGTAATCGGCGGAGGTCCAAAAGCAAAGACCGTTGCCTCAGGAATTCCAAAAATTACTTTTCCGTTGACTTCTTTCAAAATCTGAAAAACATCCTGTTCGCGTTCTTTCCATTCTTTTAAGGCAACGAAGAAAAATCCGTTATTGGTGGCAACTGAGTTTTTTATCAAACTGAATCCGGCAACCGAAGTATAATATTGAACACCTTGATTTTTAGATAAAATATGTTCTACTTTTTGAATGACTTTGCTGGTTCTTTCTAAAGATGATGCGCCGGGAAGTTCAATATTGACAAACATATAACCCTGATCTTCTTCGGGAACAAATCCACCTGGAATTTTTCCTCCTAAAAGAATAATGGCTCCAACTACAATTCCGATAAAAATTAAACTTCGGGCAGTTTTCTTAATCAAGAAACCTGAAAAACCAGTGTATTTATTAGTGAAATTTCCAAACTTAACATTAAACCATTTAAAGAATTTCCCGAGCCAGCCTTTTGCTTCCTGATTGGGTTTTAGTAAAAGCGAACATAAAGCCGGACTTAAAGTCAATGCACTTAATGCAGAGAAAATCACAGAAATAGCAATTGTAATCGCAAATTGCTGATACAATCTTCCTGTAATTCCCGGAGTCAATGCAACCGGAATAAAAACGGCTGTTAAAACAATCGCGATTGCAATTACAGGTCCAGAAACTTCGCGCATTGCTTGGTTTGTTGCTTCTCGCGGAGACATACCTTGTTCGATATGATGCATTACGGCTTCAACCACTACAATTGCATCGTCGACGACAATCCCAATGGCGAGTACTAATCCTAAAAGTGAAAGGACATTTATAGAAAATCCGAGTAACGGAAAAAGCATAAATACACCAATCAAGGAAACAGGAACGGTTAAAAGCGGAATTAAAGTGGCGCGCCAGTTTTGTAGAAATATAAAAACTACCAGAATTACCAGAATAATGGCTTCAATCAAAGTGTGCATGATTTCGTTGATTCCTTCAGAAATGGCTAAAGTGGTGTCTAATGAAACAGCATATTTTAAATCCTGAGGAAATCTTTTACTGAGTTGTTCAATCGTGTTTTTTACATTTTCGGCTACTTCAAGAGCGTTGGAACCCGGCATTTGTTTGATTCCGATAGTTCCTGCGGGATTTCCGTTTAGTCTGGCAACAGAAGCATAACTTTCGGTTCCGAGTGCTACTCTTCCAACATCTTTCAGCCGAACTTGTTGATTACTGATATTTGATTTTAGAATGATGTTTTCAAAATCTTCGGGATTTACCAAACGATCTTTCAACATTACGTTATACGTGAATTCATTATTTTCGGTCGCTGGCGGCGCTCCGAATTTTCCTCCGGGCGCAATAGCATTTTGTTCTTGAATCGATCGTATAATATCGGGAACGGTGAGATTGTATTTCGCCATGATATCGGGCTTGACCCAAATCCGCATGGCATAATTACTTCCTCCGTAAAGGGTAACTTCTCCAACACCTTTTATACGGGCGAGTGCGTCTACTATGTTGATGCTCGCATAATTGGTTAAAAAGTTATTATCGAAAGTTTTGTTGGGAGAATACAAAGACAAAATCAGCATCGGCATTGATAATGACTTTTTGGTTGTAACTCCGGTTGTTTTAACATCGTTTGGGAGTTTGTTTGTGGCTTCGGCAACTCTGTTTTGAGTTAACATTGTAGCGTTGTCGAGATCTGTTCCCATATCAAAAGTGATAGAAAGCGTCATACTTCCGTCACCCGTATTGGTCGACTGCATGTAGAGCATATTTTCGACACCATTTACTTTCTGTTCGATGGGTGTTGCAACGGCTTGTTCAACATTTAGTGCGTTGGCTCCGCGGTAACTTGTAGAAACCTGAACAAGAGGCGGTGCAATTTCAGGATATTGCGCAATGGGTGTTGACAGGATCGAGAGTCCTCCGATAAGAACTATAAATATGGAAAGTACGATTGCAACGATCGGTCGTCTTACAAAGAAATTATCCATAGTCTAGTCTTTTAGAGATGATGCGATCTGCTTTTTATCTTTGTCGGCTACGTAGGGAACTGGAACGACTGTTGATCCAGGCTGAATAAACTGATTGCCAATAATGGCGACTTTTTCGTTGGGTTTTAAACCTTTGGTAATGATCCAATCGACACCAATTTTCTGCCCAACTTCGACCATTCTGGTTTGAATGGTGTTTTTATCGTCAATAATAGAAACCTGAAAAAGTCCTTGAATTTCGGTTACGGCTTTTTGAGGAACTACAATCGCATCTTTTTGAGTTCGGAGTAAAACGCGGACTTTAGCAAATTGTCCGGATCGTAAGGTTCCGTCTGGATTGGGAAATTGTGCTTCAATGGTTACAGTTCCGGTTGTCGGGTCTATTTTGGTATCGGAAAAATTGAGACTTCCTTTGTATGGATGTGTACTTCCGTCAGAAAGAATTAAAGCGAGATCAGTAATTCGTTCTCCGTCTTTGACTTGTTTTTGATATTGGAGATAATTAGATTCACTGACAGTAAATTGAACTCTGACTTTTTCGAGTTTTGAAACGGTGTTTAATTTAGAGTCATTTCCAATTTTGGTAATATAATCGCCTAATCTGGCATTCGAAAGACCAATAACGCCGTCGATTGGAGATTGAATGTTGCAGTAACTTCTTTCTATCTGCTGATTTCGTAAACTTGCCTGAATACTGTTTAGATTAGATTTCGCTGCTTTGTCTTTGGCTACAGCCGCATCTAATTCTCTTTTACTTACTGCATTCATGTCTGCAAGCGGACGAATTCTTTTTAGTTCTTCTTCGGCATTTACAACATTGCTTTGTGCTGCAGCAACTTGACCGCGAACTTGTTCTACTTTTGTATCGTATTCCAACGGATCAATGGTGTATAATAATTGTCCCTTTTTAACCCTTTGACCTTCCTTGAAGTGAATTCCGGTCAAAATTCCATCAACTCTTGCGATTAATTCAATGTCTAAATCTCCAAAAGTCTGTCCGGCAAAATCTTTGTAAATGGGAACATCTTCACTCTTGACCGTTACAAAAGGTGCCTGCATAGGTGGCGGGGCTTTTGGTTTTTCTTTTTTACAAGAAATAAAAATTGTTAAAAATAAAAGAATTGGGAAGAGCGGTTTGGGTAGTTTTAAAGCATTCATAATCATAAATGTTAAAATTATACCTCATAAATGTAATGAATATTTTGTAAAGTACTGATAAACAGTATATATTTTTAATTAATGCAATTTAGTTGCAAAATAAAGTTTATGGATAGTAGAGATTGGAAATCATAAATTAAGTAAACTGTAATTGCTAAAATGGTTCTAAATTGATGGACGTTAATTGTTTTTGAAATCGAAAAGAAAAACCTACCTTTGCGCCCGAATTCACTCAGAAAAATAGAATTCAATTATATATTCTTAACTTAAAACTGTTTATAGCATGCAACTGTACAACACTTTGAGCGCAGAAGAAAGAGCCATCATGATCGATGATGCAGGTAAACAACGACTAACGTTGTCTTTCTATGCGTATGCCAAAATTGAAGATCCCAAAAAATTTCGCGACGATTTATTTCTAGCCTGGAACGCACTTGATGCTTTAGGGCGAATTTATGTTGCCAATGAAGGAATAAATGCTCAAATGAGTATTCCTGCCGAAAATTTGGAGGCTTTTAGAGCAACTCTTGAAGTTTATGATTTTATGAAAGGCATTCGTTTGAATGATGCTGTAGAACATGATGATCATTCGTTTTTAAAATTAACTATTAAAGTTCGTCACAAAATCGTTGCTGACGGTTTGAATGACGATACTTTTGATGTAACTGATATAGGCGTTCACTTGAAAGCCAAAGAATTCAATGAAATTTTAGATGATCCAAACACGATTGTGGTTGATTTTAGAAATCACTACGAAAGTGAAGTTGGGCATTTTAAAAATGCAATTACTCCAGATGTTGAGACTTTTAGAGAAAGTTTACCAATCATCAACGAACAGCTTCAAAACCATAAAGAGGATAAAAATCTGGTAATGTATTGTACCGGAGGAATTCGTTGCGAGAAAGCAAGTGCTTACTTTAAGCACCAAGGTTTTAAAAACGTGTTTCAATTAGAAGGCGGAATTATCAATTATGCTAAACAACTTAAAGAAGAAGGTTTAGAAAGCAAATTCATTGGAAAAAACTTCGTATTCGATAACCGTCTTGGCGAAAGAATTACCGATGATATTATCTCGCAATGCCATCAATGCGGAAAACCTTGCGACAATCATACGAATTGCGAAAATGACGGTTGTCATTTGTTGTTTATTCAATGCGACGATTGCAAAACTGCAATGGAAAACTGCTGTTCTACAGAATGTTTAGAGATTATTCACATGCCTTTGGTTGATCAGGTTCGTTTAAGAACCGGAAAACAAGTTGGAAACAAAGTGTTTAGAAAAGGAAAATCTGAAAATCTAAAATTTAAACATTCAGGTGAGTTGCCAAACTCAGCTTTGGGTGCTGCTGAAAAGCCTGCTGATATTCGTCAGAAAGTAAAAGTGAAAAAAGTACTTCTTGGAAAAGCGGAACATTATTATGTAAAAGCTCAAGTGGGACAGTTTACTATTGAAAACCAAGAGTTAAACAGCGGTGATAAAATTTTAATTTCCGGGCCAACTACGGGTAATCAGGAAATGATTTTAGAAAGACTAATTGTTGACGGAGCTGAAATTACGACAGCTAAAATTGGAGATAAAGTTACTTTTGAGATTCCATTCAGAATCAGATTATCTGATAAAATATACAAGATTTTAGAATAGCTTAATCATAAAACGCATGAATAAATTATTTCTGATTTTATTCTTAAGTTTCAAAATGACAGGACAGGTAAATAAATTGCCTGTTCCTTCAAAATCTTTTGTTGAGAAAGTGCGATATGAAGATAATTTTGAAGAAAAATATTTTTCCAAGTATTTAGGAAAAAAAGAAGAACATATTTTAAAGCGATTCAGCGATTCAAAAGAAGTTTGTGCTAAGGAATATAAGTTTAAAACAGGAATTAAACTAAAAAATAATTCATGCTCTGAAGCTGGCTTAGATGTTGAAATTGTTTTTCCGAATTATTCAAAAAGCGAAGTGATTAAATTTGTAGAATGGTTTTTTAAAACGGATGATAATGTCTGGAATAAATTAAAAACCAAATATCAGCCAAAAGAAGATGAGGATGCTGGCTGTTATTTGGAAATCAAGGAATCGAAAGGACAAACAGTTCTAAGTTACTATTGCGGCTGCTAAAAATATAATAATACCACAACTGTTATTGAAATAACTGATAGCATAGAAAATCCACACAACAAAAAAGTAAGATAAATCGTGTAAAATTGTAAATTAGCAGAAATTTTATGCTCATTTATATATGTCACAATCCTTTACCAAATTATGGATTCATGCAATTTGGGCAACCAAAAATCGTCAGGAATTAATTGATTTTTCTTTTGATAAAAAACTGTATGATTTCATTTGGGAAGAGTTAACGGAACTTGGTTGTCCTGTTAGAATCATAAATGGAATGCCTGATCATGTGCATGTTTTATTTTTACAAAATCCACAAAAAACTATCTCAGATATTGTAAAGCAAATAAAAGGAAGTTCTTCTCATTTTATGAATAGAGGAGAGTTTATCCTTGAAAAATTTGCTTGGCAAACGGGCTATGCGGCATTCTCTGTGAGCGAATCTCAGTTAGATGCTGCCTATAATTACATAAAAAATCAAAAACAGCATCATCTTAAGAAAAACGGTCAAGATGAATTTGATGAATTTGTAAAACTGCATGGGTTGGAGAAATAAATTATTGATTCATAGATACGTTTCCCGTAGTTGAAACCACGGGCTATATTGAAAAAAAATAGGACCAAAGGAAAAACATAGCCTGCGGTTTCAACCGCAGGAACGCAACGAATATCCGCAACGTAAATGTTCAACAATGCGTTTCCCGTGGTTGAAACCACGGGCTATATTGAAAAACATGCCCAAAGGAAAAACATAGCCTGCGGTTTTAACCGCAGGAACACAACGAATATCCACAACGTAATACGTCTTGCAAGGTAAAGTCCTGGTCCGTTTTAAAAAAGGACAAAAAATACCACACAATAATCATTGCTAATAGTTTTAAGCATTAGCAAAAAAAATACAAATAAAAATGACACTTACTAACAAAATTGAACTCATGGCTCCCGCTGGGAATTTTGATTCGCTTCAAGCTGCACTAGATAATGGCTGTGATTCTGTTTACTTTGGAGTTGAACAACTGAATATGCGTGCACGTTCAACGGTGAATTTTACAATTGAAGATTTAAAAGAAATCGCTAATCGCTGTCAATCTAAAAACGTTCGAAGCTATTTGACTTTAAACACTATTATTTACGATCACGATTTATCAGTTGTAAAAACATTATTGAATAAAGCCAAAGAAGCAAGCATTACAGCCGTAATTGCTTCTGATCAGGCCGTAATTGTAATGGCAAGATCAATTGGAATGGAAGTACATATTTCAACGCAGCTTAATGTGACCAATATCGAAACCATAAAATTCTATAGTTTATTTGCTGATACAATAGTTTTAAGCAGAGAATTAAGTTTACGTCAAGTAAAGAATATTACGGCTCAAATAGAGAAAGAGCAGATAAAAGGTCCAAATGGGAATTTAGTCGAAATCGAAATTTTTGGTCATGGTGCTTTATGTATGGCAGTTTCAGGAAAATGTTATTTGAGTTTGCACTTACACAATTCATCTGCGAATCGTGGAGCATGCAAGCAAAACTGCCGAAAAAAGTATACTGTTATCGATCAGGAAACCGGTTTTGAAATCGAACTTGATAACGAATACATGATGTCGCCAAAAGATTTATGCACACTTGACTTCTTAGATCAGGTTATTGATTCTGGAATTCAGGTTTTAAAAATCGAAGGTCGCGGGCGTGCGCCAGAATATGTAGCAACAGTTATAAAAACATATCGCGAAGCTATTGATGCATATTACGAAGGCACTTTTTCAAAAGAAAAAACCGCAGTTTGGATGCAGGCTTTAGAAACCGTTTACAATCGCGGTTTTTGGTCAGGATATTATCTTGGTCAGGAATTGGGTGAGTGGAGTGATATTCCGGGATCTGCTGCGACTCAGAAAAAAGTCTATGTTGGAAAAGGAACGCATTATTTTCCGAAAGCCAATGTTGGTCAATTTAAAATTGAAGCTTATGATATTAAAATTGGAGATAAAATTCTAGTAACAGGACCAAGCACAGGTGCTCAGGAAATGATTATCGACGAAATGTTTGTAAACGATCTTGAAGCCGAAAAAGCAACGAAAGGAGATGATTGTACTTTCAAACTTCCGTTTAGAATCAGAATGTCGGACAAATTATATAAAATTGTTGAGGCATAATGGTTATTGTAACATTACAAAGAGACAAATGCATCGGCTGTAATTATTGCGTCGAAATGGATCCGCTACATTTTCAAATGTCAAAAAAAGATGGAAAATCGGTATTGATTCATTCACAGAATGCTAAAGGATTTTTTACTTTAAAATCGCCTAATCACGCAATTGTAGAAAGCTGTGAATTGGCAGCGAAAGCCTGTCCGGTTAAGATTATTACTGTTAAGGAGACTTAAATAATAGTATTTATAAAATTAAAAACCCTATTTTGTGTTCTAACAGAATAGGGTTTTTGTTTTGGTAATCGTAAAGAATCATTTTTCCGCCACGAATTTCCCAATTAACATGAATTTTATATTTTAAAATTAGAAAACTAAGTTTTGATTCGAGAAATTTGTGAAATTCGTAATGAAAAAATCATTAAGATTGGTTGGCAATAGTTATTTTTTTATTTAACAAGCCTTTAGTTTTAATCGATAAAAAGCAAACTAAAAAAAATACTATCTTTACCGATCAAACGTTTATGAACTTAAGTTGCTTTTTTGCAACACTACATATATAATTATGGCATGTACAAGTTGTTCAACCTCAGATGGTAGCGCACCAAAAGGTTGTAAAAATAATGGGACTTGCGGCACCGATAGCTGCAATAAATTGACTGTTTTTGACTGGCTTGCAAACATGAGCCCGTCAAATGGAGAGGCTATTTTTGATTGTGTTGAGGTTCGTTTTAAAAACGGACGCAAGGAATTTTTTAGAAATTCAGAGAAATTAACCTTAAGTATTGGTGATATTGTAGCAACTGTTGCATCACCGGGACATGATATTGGAATTGTTACTTTGACAGGCGAATTGGTAAAAATTCAAATGAAAAAGAAAGGGGTAAACCCGGAAAGTAACGAAGTTCCTAAAATTTATAGAAAAGCTTCTCAAAAAGATATTGATATTTGGTCTGTAGCACGTGATCGTGAAGAACCAATGAAAGTTCGTGCGCGTGAATTAGCGATTCAGCATAAATTGGAGATGAAAATCTCAGATATTGAATTCCAAGGAGACGGATCAAAAGCTACGTTTTACTACACGGCAAATGACAGAGTCGATTTTAGACTTTTGATTAAAGATTTTGCAAAAGAGTTTAGTACAAGAGTTGAAATGAAACAAGTTGGTTTCCGTCAGGAAGCAGCTCGTTTAGGCGGAATTGGTTCTTGCGGAAGAGAACTTTGCTGTTCAACCTGGTTAACAGATTTTAGAAGTGTTAATACTTCTGCAGCACGTTACCAACAACTTTCGCTGAATCCTCAAAAATTAGCCGGACAATGCGGAAAATTAAAGTGTTGCTTAAACTATGAGCTTGATACTTACATGGATGCATTGAAAGATTTCCCTGATTATGACACCAAATTAGTGACTGAAAAAGGAGATGCAATTTGTCAAAAACAAGATATTTTTAAAGGATTGATGTGGTTTGCTTACACGAATAATTTTGCAAACTGGCATGTTTTGAAAATTGATCAGGTAAAAGAAATTATCGCTGAGAATAAACTGAAAAATAAAGTTTCTTCATTAGAAGATTTTGCTATTGAAATAGATTTAGAACCTGAAAAAGACTTTAATAACGCAATGGGTCAGGAAAGTTTAACTCGTTTTGATCAGCCAAAAAGAAAGAAAAAACCAAATCGCAAACGCAAACCGAATGCAGAAGCGGCAATTGTTGCAACTCCAAACAAACCTCAACAAGGAAATAACAACAATAATAATAAACCGGCTGGAGGAAATCAGAACAAACCGAACAAGCCAAATAATAATAACAATAAACAAAATCAGTCGAATAAGCCAAAATCGAATGATAATAATAAACCAGCTGAACCTAGAAAACCTATAATTATTACTAAAAATGAGAATAAAAAATAGCGGAATTCTTCTTTTGGCAGCAATACTCCTTTTTTCTTGTGATAAAAAAAGAGTATTTGATCAATATAAATCTGTTGGAAGTGCGTGGCATAAAGACAGCATTGTAACCTTTGATTTGCCAGTTTTAGATTCTACAAAAAAATACAATTTATTTGTAAATTTGAGAGACAATAACAATTATCCATTCAATAATTTGTTTTTAATTGTTGCTATTGAAATGCCAAACGGTTTTACTAAAGTAGATACTTTAGAATACGAAATGGCAGCTAAGGATGGAACTTTACTAGGAAACGGTTTTACGGACATTAAAGAAAGTAAGTTGTTTTACAAAGCAGATGTAAAGTTTAGAGGACATTACAAAGTACACATTAAACAAGCTGTTCGTGAATCAGGAAAAATTCCGGGAGTTCAGGAATTAGAAGGTATTACAGATGTAGGTTTTAGAATAGAACAAAAAGATTAGAAAAATAGTTATGGCCACCAAAAAAAACAATCAACCTAATAGTACTAAAGATATTAACTACTATAAAAAGAAATTCTGGAGAGTCTTTGTCTACACCTTATTAGGCATTTTAGCTTTCTTTTTATTTGCATCGTGGGGTTTATTCGGCTCGATGCCATCTTTTGAAGATCTGGAAAATCCGGATTCTAATTTAGCGACCGAGATTATTTCGTCTGACGGAGTTGTTATTGGTAAATATTTCAAAACCAATAGATCGCAACTTAAATACTCAGATTTGCCAAAAAGTTTAGTTGAAGCTTTGGTTGCTACTGAAGATGCACGTTTCTACGAACACTCTGGAATTGACGGACGTGGAACTTTAAGAGCTGTTTTTAGTTTAGGAACCAATGGTGGAGCGAGTACTTTAACGCAACAATTAGCAAAACAATTATTTCATGGTGAAGGATCTAAATTCCTGCCGTTTAGAATTGTACAAAAAATAAAAGAGTGGATTATTGCCATTCGTCTGGAAAGACAATATACCAAAAACGAAATTTTGGCAATGTATTGTAACGTTTATGATTTCGGGAATTATTCTGTTGGAGTAAGTTCTGCGGCGCAAACGTATTTTTCTAAAGATCCGAAAGATTTGACTATGGATGAATCAGCTATTTTAGTTGGTATGTTCAAAAACTCAGGTTTATACAATCCGGTTCGTAATCCGCAAGGCGTAAAAAACCGTCGTAATGTAGTGCTTGGTCAAATGGTAAAAGCAAAAATGATTAGTGAATCTGAAAAAGAGAGATTACAAGCTTTGCCAATTGCATTAAAATTTAAATTAGAAAGCCATCGTGAAGGGATGGCGACTTATTTCAGAGAATATCTTCGTGATTACATGAAAAAATGGATGGCTGAAAACAAAAAACCAGATGGTTCTGATTACGATATTTACAAAGATGGATTGAAAATCTATACGACTATCGATTCAAGAATGCAGCAATATGCGGAAGAAGCGGTTTCTGCGCACATGAAAAATTTGCAACAGCAGTTTACTATTGAACAGAAAAACAATAAAAATGCACCTTTCGTAAATATCACAAAAGCAGAAACAGATCGTATCATGATGCAGGCGATGAAAAACTCAACGCGTTGGGCTATCATGAAAGATTTGGATAAAAGTGAAGATGATATTATTGCTTCCTTTAAAGTAAAAACACAAATGCGCGTCTTTACCTGGAAAGGAGAACGTGATACAATTATGACGCCGTTGGATTCTATTCGTTATTACAAACACTTTTTGCAATCTGGTTTAATGGCAATGGAGCCTCAAACTGGAAATATTAAAGCGTGGGTTGGTGGAATCAATTACAAGTATTTTCAATACGACCACGTAGGACAGGGAGCAAGACAAGTAGGATCTACTTTTAAGCCTTTTGTTTACGCTACAGCAATCGAACAATTAAACATGTCTCCTTGCGACTCTATTCTTGACGGGCCATTTATGATTCACAAAGGGCGTCATCACGTAACGGAAGATTGGGAACCAAGAAACTCAGACAACAGATACCGCGGAATGGTAACGTTGAAACAAGGTTTAGCGAATTCTATTAATACGGTTTCTGCAAAATTAATTGACAGAACTGGTCCTGAAGCTGTTGTTGAGTTAACACAAAAATTAGGAGTTAAAACAGAAATTCCGGTACAACCTTCAATCGCATTGGGAGCTGTAGATATTACAGTTGAAGATATGGTCGCAGCTTACAGCACATTTGCGAATCAGGGAGTTTATGTAAAACCACAATTTTTAAGCCGTATCGAGAATAAAAGCGGAGAGGTTATTTATGAACCAATTCCGGAATCGCATGACGTTTTAAATAAAGATATTGCTTTTGCAGTAATCAAATTACTTCAAGGTGTAACTGAAACAGGTTCTGGTGCACGTTTACGTACGCAAGGCGGTGGAAGTGGAGATAATCGTTGGACAGGATATCCATATATGTTCAAAAACCCGATTGCAGGTAAAACAGGAACAACACAAAATCAATCAGATGGTTGGTTTATGGGAATGGTTCCTAACTTAGTAACAGGAGTTTGGGTTGGTTGCGAAGATCGTTCTGCACGTTTTAAAAGTTTAACTTACGGACAAGGAGCAACGGCTGCATTACCAGTTTGGGCTTACTTCATGAAACTTTGTTATGCAGATCCAAAACTTCAGGTTTCTAAATCTGAGTTTGAGCGCCCGGCAAATCTTTCTATAAAAGTAGATTGTTACACGGCTCCAAAAGTAAAAGACACTACAACAACAGAACAAAATACAGACGAGTTCGAATTATAATTCAAATCTCGGTTTTAAATAAGATTATATCCTTTTGTGGCTTCTGAAATTCAGAAGAAAACAAAAGGATATTTTTTTTGTATTCCAATGACTTTATTTTTTACGAAATCGTTATAATTTAATCTAAAAATCTTATTTTTATCAAAAATATACAGTAATAAAGACACTTTGTTATGATAACAAAAAAAGTAAATAACGTTAAGGAAGCTATTGAAGGTATTGAAAGCAATATGACCATTATGTTTGGTGGTTTTGGTTTATGCGGAATTCCTGAAAACACAATTGCAGCTTTGGTAAATACATCAATTTCAGATTTAACTTGTATTTCAAACAATGCAGGCGTTGATGATTTTGGTTTAGGATTGCTTTTACAAAAGAAGCAAATCAAAAAAATGATTTCATCTTATGTGGGTGAAAACGCTGAATTCGAGCGCCAAATGCTTTCAGGAGAATTAGATGTTGAACTTACTCCGCAAGGAACTTTAGCAGAACGCTGTCGTGCAGCCCAAGCGGGAATTCCAGCTTTCTTCACACCAGCCGGTTACGGAACCGAAGTTGCCGAAGGAAAAGAAGTTCGTGAATTCAACGGAAAAATGCATATTATGGAAGAAGCTTTCAAAGCCGATTTTGCCATTGTAAAAGCCTGGAAAGGCGATGAAGCCGGAAACCTAATTTTTAAAGGAACTGCAAGAAACTTCAATGCTTGTATGGCAGGTGCCGGAAAAATTACAATTGCTGAGGTTGAAGAGCTAGTTCCGGTTGGAACATTAGATCCAAATCAAATACATATTCCGGGAATTATGGTGCAACGTATTTTTCAGGGAGAGAAGTTTGAAAAACGTATTGAACAGAGAACTGTTAGACAAAGAGGATAATATGACTAAACTTTTTTATATAATTATATTTTCTGTTTTCTCGTTTACTTCTTTTGCTCAAACAACAAGTCAACTACGAGAGCAGCTTAATGAGATAATTGCATCTAAGAATGCGACTGTTGGAATTTCTATCAAAAGTATAGAAGACAAAGATACTTTAAGCATTAATGGAAAATTAAAAGCGCCTTTGATGAGTGTTTTTAAATTTCATATTGCTCTGGCGGTTTTAAATAAAATTGATGAAGGTAGGCTTTCATTAACTCAGGAAATTTTCATTAAAAAGAAAGATCTGCATGAAGATACCTGGAGTCTGATGAGGGAAGAATATCCAAATGGAAATATGAACCTGACTTTGGATAAATTGTTAAGATATACCGTTTCACATAGTGATAATAATGGATGCGATATTCTAATTAATTTGGTTGGAGGTCCAAAGGAAATACAGAAGTTTATCAATAAACAAGGGATTAAAGACTTCGTAATTAAAGTGAACGAAGAACAAATGAAAACCTGGAAAAATCTTTATATAAATACAACAACTCCATTAGCAACAACAGAACTGCTGGAGAAGTTCTTTAAAGGAGAAATTTTAAAAGAAAACACCACAAAATATTTGTATCAAATAATGGTAGAAACTTCGAGAGGTGTTACCTGGATGAAAGCAGGACTTCCTGAAACTACAGAACTGGCTCACAGAACAGGGATGTCTGGAACCAATGATAATAATTTGAGAGCGGCGATGAATGACGTTGGTATTGTAAAACTTCCAAACGGAAAACACTTTATTCTCTCTGTTTATCTAAAAGATATCACAGAAAAGCAAGAAGATACCGAAAAAATAATTGCTGATATAACTAAAGCAACGTGGGATTATTTTACGAAGAAATAAGAATCTGATAATTTAATTATCTAATTGACAAATTAATATATGGCACTAACTAAAGAAGATATTGCAAAGCGAATTGCTAAAGAAGTAAAAGACAGGTGTTTTGTAAATCTAGGTATCGGGATTCCGACTTTGGTTGCGAATTATGTGAGAGAAGATATTGCAGTCGAATTTCAAAGTGAAAATGGAGTTCTTGGTATGGGACCTTTTCCTTTTGCGGGGGAAGAAGATGCAGATATAATTAATGCAGGAAAACAAACGATTACGACACTTCCGGGGGCCAGTTTTTTTGATTCTGCTTTTAGTTTCGGAATGATCCGAAGTCAAAAAGTAGATTTAACGATTTTGGGTGCTATGGAGGTTTCTGAAAACGGAGATATTGCCAACTGGAAAATTCCGGGTAAAATGGTAAAGGGAATGGGAGGCGCAATGGATTTGGTAGCTTCTGCCGAAAATATCATTGTTGCCATGATGCACGTAAATAAAGCAGGAGAATCTAAAATCCTTAAAAAATGTACTTTGCCATTAACAGGCGTTGGCTGTGTTAAAAAGGTAGTAACAGAGCTTGCAGTTCTCGAAGTGACTAAAAATGGTTTTAAGCTCTTAGAACGAGCGCCAGGTGTTTCTGTTGAGCATATTATTGCTTCAACCGAAGCTGATTTAATTATTGAGGGAGAAATTCCGGAAATGGATATTTAGATAAATTTCTTTTTATAATACCAATCAAAGGCTAGCTGTAAAGGTTAGCCTTTTTTTGTAGGATAAATTTAAAAGATTGGAGCTTTTATTTTAATAAATGTTGTTTACACACTGTACAATAGCGATTTACAAATAAACGATATAATAAATTTCGCACATTTTTTTGAGAAATCCTTACACTTTGTTAAATAAAAGTGAATTTTAGGCAAAAAGTGTTGCATTTTATCGATTAACGGCAAATTTCATCGACTATCTAACAAAATTAAAATACTTTTATCGTAAATTAAGTATTTACTTACGTTAAATATTTCGTTTGTAATCCATTTAACCAAATTTTTAAACCCCTTTATTATGAAAAAAAAATTACCAAAAATTCTTGCGACCGCCGCAGTCTTTACATTCTCGCTGACCTCATTTGCACAAGTTACCTCAGATAAACAGGTAAGTCAAAAAAGTGTATCAGAAAATGGACAGCCAAGTTTAATTACATTTAATGAGAAATCGACCTACAAAGGTTCTGATTCACAAAAGGTATTTAAGGAACAACTTGGATTAAAAGACACTCAGACTTTTACAAAAGTCAAAACAGAGTCTGATAAACAAGGTTACACGCATGAAAAATTTCAATTGTATGAGCAAGGAATCAAAGTTGAATTTGCGAATTACACATTACATTCAAAAGATGGAAAAATAGTTTCGATGAATGGTGAATATTACAACATCGAAAACGTAAAAACAGTTCCGGCTCTTTCTGAACAAGACGCTTTTAATAAAGCACTTAGTTATACTCGTGCAACAGAATATCTTTGGGAAAAACCACAAGATGCTATCGAAATGGGTTACGAAAAACCAAAAGGAGAACTTGTTTTATTACCGGACATGGAACAACAAGGTGAAAAAAGAACAACGGATAAAATTCGTCTGGCATATAAGTTTGACATTTATGCAACAAAACCTTTAAGCCGTGGAGATCTTTACATTGATGCCCAAACTGGAAAAGCATTGTTTTATAACGCAACAATAAAACACTTAAATGATAATGTGCATGCAAAGAAATCTTCTTCTTTGGGAAATGCAACAAAGGAAACATCAACTTCAAAAATGGCGATTGTTGCAGCAAATGCAGCAACTCGCTATAGCGGAACACAAACGATACAAACCACTTTAAGCGGATCATCTTATATTTTATCAGATACATCTCGTGGTTTGGGTGTTCAAACTTATAATTCTGCTAGAACAGCCACATATCCAACAACAAACTTTACAGATGCAGATAATAACTGGACTGCAGCAGAGTATAATAATACCAATAAAGATAATGGTGCGCTTGATGCGCATTGGGGTGCTGAAAAAACGTATGATTATTGGTCAACAGTACACAGTAGAAATAGTTTTGATGATGCCGGAGCAAAAATTAAAAGTTATGTACACTATAATTTAGTTGCTGCAGGATATTCAAGCAATAACAATGCATTCTGGAACGGAAGCGTAATGACATACGGCGACGGAACTGGAACTGGCGGATTTGATATTTTAACTGCACTTGATGTTGCAGGACATGAAATAGGACATGCCGTTTGTACTTATACAGCAAACTTAGCTTACCAAAAAGAATCTGGTGCAATGAACGAAGCTTTCTCAGATATTTGGGCAGCTTGTATTGAGTATCATGCAGCGCCAACAAAATCAATATGGTTGGTTGGTGAAGATATTGAAAGAAGAAGCGGACACGTTGCTTTGCGTTCTATGAGCGATCCAAATGCTGAAGGACAACCGGATACTTACGGAGGAACTTATTGGGTAAATGTAAATTGTACGCCAACAAGCAGTAATGACCAATGTGGTGTTCATACAAATTCTGGGGTATTAAACCATTGGTTTTATATCTTGTCTGTAGGTAAAACAGGAACAAATGATATTGGAAATGCATATAACGTAACAGGAATCACGCTTGATAAAGCAGAAAAAATTGCTTTTAGATTAGAAGATTCATATTTAAGTGCAAACTCAACATATGCTAATGCGAGAACTTACGGAATACAATCGGCAATCGATTTGTATGGAGCAGGTTCTGCTGAAGTAATTGCAACAACAAATGCATTTTATGCTGTTGGTGTTGGTGCCGCATATTCAGGTTCTACAGATACAGTAGCTCCATCGGCTCCAACTGCTTTAGCGGCTTCTGGTACAACCGGCACAACAACTAATTTAACCTGGACAGCTTCTACAGATAATGTTGCAGTAACAGGATATGACATCTATCAGGGAACAACGTTGAAAGGATCATCTACAACAACTTCTTATACTGTAACAGGATTAACTCCTTCAACTGCATATACTTTTAGCGTAAAAGCTAAAGATGCTGCAGGAAATGTTTCAGCTTCAAGCAGTACTGTAAATGTTACTACTACAGCAACCAGCATAACCTATTGTGCATCTCAAGGAAATAGCGCTGCAGACGAAAGAATTGGTAAAGTAGTATTCGGTACAATCAGCAATACTTCTACAGGAACAACTGGTTACGAAAATTACACATCTATTTCTACAAATGCTGCAAGAGGAACTGCATACACAATTACAATAACTCCTTCTTGGACATCTACAACGTATAACGAAGGTTATGCAGTATTTATTGATTACAACCAAGATGGTGATTTCTCAGATTCTGGTGAAACAGTTTGGACAAAAGCTGCATCAAAAACTACTCCGGTAACAGGAACAATCACAATTCCTGCAACTGCAACTCTTGGAACAACAAGATTAAGAGTTTCTTTAAAATACAATGCAATTCCAACATCTTGTGAGGCTTTCTCTTATGGACAAGTTGAAGATTATACTGTAAACATAACAGCTTCAGGAGCAGTTGTTACAGAAGAAATAGCCGCGGGATTATCAGAAACTAAAGAAACTTCTCGTTTTGCATTATATCCAAATCCGGTTGAAAGCGAATTAAATGTTTCGTTTGAAGAAAATAACGGATATACTTATAAAATCATAAACACATTAGGTCAGCAATTAGGATCTGGAGAACTTTCTGGAAATACAATTGACGTAAGCAAATTGAATACAGGAATTTATATCATTGAATTAATAAACGGTGACAAAAAAATCGTGAAGAAATTTGCAAAGAAATAAAATCTCGAATTAGTAAAAACGAAGAGCCCCGCAATTTGCGGGGCTTTTTTATGTAAAGTATAATCTCGAAGGCACAAAGTCACAAAGTTTTGTTTCACGCAGATTGTACAGATTTAAGCAGATTTTTTAATTATTTAAATCTTTTAGTCAGCGCCCTTTTAGGTTAAATTTACCCATTAAATAATTACATTAAATACTAAAGGATAAAACTCATTCTACCAAAATAATAAGCTCCAGTAGTTCCCATTTGAACCGGCGCATATTTAAATACTCCGTAGTAACTATTCTCATAAATTTGTTTATCCGGAAAAACATCAAATAAGTTATTAGCTCCAAGAGCAATCTGAATTTTTGGTGTTATTTTGTAAGCAACAGTCAAATCAGTAACCACTTTTCCGCTGTGTTTCTGAATTCCTCCAAACGGAAAACCATCACGAATTACTTCACCAAAATAAGTATTTCTCAATAGAAAATTCCATTTGTCTAAACTGTAATTAACAGCAAAAGTACCTTTGTGTTTTGGCGTATTCGTTTCGATCAAACTTTTTTCCTGAGGCCCGTAATACACATCTTCCTGACCCACAAATATCGATGGAATATTATTTAATTGATCATCAACTTTGTTGTCATTGTAATTATACAATAATGAAAGATTCAATTTCCCTTTTCCAAGATTCAAATCATAATCAATTACAACATCAAGTCCGTTTGTAGTAGTATTAATTGCGTTGGTAAAGAAACGACCCGTTTGCGCACCATATTGAGCAAACAAATCACGAAGTTCCGGAACAGGATCTCCATAAGCATCATTTCCTAAATTTCCGGTCAGGATAATTCTGTTATCGATTCTAATGTGATAATAATCAGCTGTAATGTGTAATTGTTTAATTGGAGAAAAAACAACACCAAAGCTGTAGTTCCTTGAAGTCTCTTCTTTCAATTTCGGAATTCCGAGTTGTTTTGCTACATCACTGTCATTTCTAAAAATACCTGAATTCAGGATTTCACCATCAACAACATCTGTTGCAATATTATTAAAATATTGTTGGTGCAACGATGGTGCTCTAAAACCAGAACTAATGGCTCCGCGCACAAAAAGATTATCAAGGATTTTATATCTCAAAGACAATTTCCCGTTTATAGTATTTCCAAAATCAGAATAATCTTCATAACGGCCGGCAACTCCAATTAAGAATTTATCCGTAATATCTGCTTCAACATCAGCATAAACGCCAACGCTGTTTCTATCTTCATTAACTTCATTCAAAGGAGAAAATCCGGGAAAAGACTGAGCGCCGCCATCAATATAAGAAGCTTCTTCGCCAGCAACAATTTTGTATTTTTCAAAACGATATTCAGCACCAAAAGCAACATTCAAACCGCTGAAAATGTCTTTATACAATCTTGAAACATCTGCATTTACCGTGTTTTGAAGAAAAGAATGATTTCCGGCTTTAAAATCAGTCGGACTATTATCTCCTAATGAAAAGTTGTTGGTGTTTGAGACTTCATAATCAAATTTATTCTGTCCGATAGTATTACTCAAATCCAATTTCCATTCTCCAAATTTAAATTTAAAACCAAAAGAAGAAGAAAGATCCGTTACAACAGAATTTAATTCAGGCTGAAACCCGAAAGGAAAAATAGAAGCAACAACACTTTCACTTTCACTTGGTAAACGTCTGAAACCGTAACCAGTTCCTTCTCTGTGACTAATTCCTCCAGAAGCATAAAACTCAATTTGATCGTTTAACGGAATTGAAGCATTAAAGAAACCTTGTATATTTTGGATTTTTGCATCTCCAATCTGGAAATTAAAATCATCACGTTTTAATCCATTTTGAGCTAATAAATTATCATCAATTTGGCGTGATTGCGCGGGATCATCAACAAAATCGTAAGCAAAGAAATTGCCTTGTGCCGATTGATCAAAAATGATAAGATTGTTGTTTTGAGAACGATTGGTTTTTTGACGGTCATTAAATTCAGCCGTAAGATTGATAAAACCACCTTTGTTCCCAATTTTTGTTCCGTAGTTTAAATTTAGATTTGTAGTCTGACCATCATTTCTGGACGTTCCGCCATAAGTTGCGTTCGCTTCTAAACCTGCATTATCTTTTAAAACCAAATTGATTACGCCCGCAATTGCATCAGAACCATATTGCGCAGCCGCGCCATCACGTAAAACCTCAATTCTTTTAATTGCCGAAGCAGGAATCGCACTTAAATCAGTACCAACAGAACCGTTTCCAACCGTATTTTGATAATTTACCAATGAAGTCGTATGTCTTCTTTTTCCGTTGATTAAAACCAGAACCTGATCCGGACCCAAACCTCTTAAAGATGCAGGATCAATATGCTCAGTTCCGTCAGCCGAAGATTGTCGGTTTGAATTGAAAGACGGAATCAAATACGTTAAGATATCGTTTGTGGTAGTTTGAGGTGTTGTGTTTCTAATTTTAGCCAGATTAACCACATCAACAGGAACAGCCGTTTCTAGTTTGCTTTTCTTTGGATTTCTGCTTCCAACTACAACAATTTCATCAAGATTATTACTCTCATAAGTTAACTGAACTTCGATAATAGGATCTTTCGCAACGTGTTCTTTGGTTTGATAGCCAAATAGCGATATAACAAGTGTTGGATTATTTGTTGGAGACGATAGCGTAAATTTTCCTAAAGCATCACTTGTTGCATTAGTTTGAGTTCCTTTTATCAGGATTGTCGCAAATTCTAACGGATTTCCATTTTCATTTGTAATAGTTCCTTTTATCTCGTGACCTTGTGCAAAAAACAAAGTACTCGATAAAGTCAGGATCGCGGTTATGATAATTTTTAGTTTTTTTCTCATGGTAATATTGGTTTGTATAAAATGTAAGGATTGTTTTATTGTAAAAGGCTAAATCTTAATTGCCTAGTATTTACATGGGATAATTAATAAAATGCAAATGTAATTGTAAAAAACCAAAATTGATTTATAAAATCTTTGTTTTTATAAGTTAAGGGTGTCAATTTTTAGTTTTAATGAAATATCTTTGCATAAATTTTAAAAAGAGAAAAAATGAAATTAAGATTATTACTTTTTTTGTGCGCTATTACTTTTAATGGATTTTCGCAAAATAACGTATTGGTTTTTCAATCTGATTTTGGTTTGAAAGATGGAGCAGTTTCTGCAATGAAAGGGGTTGCAATGGGAGTTTCTACCGATTTGAAAATATTTGACTTAACACATGAAATTCCGGCTTTCAATATTTGGGAAGCTGCTTATCGTTTATCGCAAACAGCTCAATATTATCCTGCAGGAACTGTATTTGTTTCTGTTTGTGATCCTGGAGTTGGTACAGCAAGACATTCTGTAGTTTTATTAACGAAATCTGGGCATTATTTTGTAACGCCGGATAACGGAACTTTAACTCTAATTGCTGAACAATTAGGCATTCAGGAAATTCGTGAAATTGATGAGGTAAAAAACCGCCGTCAGAATTCGGGTGAATCTTATACCTTCCACGGTCGCGATGTTTATGCTTTTACCGGAGCACGTTTAGCATCTAAAACCATTACTTTTGAAGAAGTTGGTCCAAAACTACCAAACGAAGTTGTGAAATTGGATTATCAAAAACCTGTTTTCGAAAAAGGAATTATCAAAGGAGGAATTCCGATTTTAGATATTCAATACGGAAATGTATGGACAAATATCGATAAAAAGACATTTGCAAATCTTGGTTTAAAAGCAGGAGATTTGGTTAAAATTCAGATTTTCAACGGAACTAAAAAAGCTTATGAAGGAAAATTGAAATTGGTAAATACTTTTGGCGAAGTTGCCATAGGAACTGATGTAGTTTATTTTAATAGCCTTTTAAATTTTTCATTGGCTGTAAATCAAGGTAGTTTTTCAGATAAATACAAAATTTACAGTGGCGCTGATTGGAGTATTTTGCTTAGCAAATAATCCGCCTATATTTCATAAAAACAAAAAACCGCTCAATTGAGCGGTTTTTTTATAAGTATGTAATTCTTTGCGGTTAAATATTACAAATTAAATGAAGCTCCTAAACTAAAAGTAGCCTGATTATTTAAATGATCGAATACATCATTGTTGTTGCCGTATTTAGCGATTGGGAATCCAACTTCTGTGAAAACACCAAATCCGTCAGTAAAGAAATAACGACCACCTACGTGACCACCAAAATTGTGTAATCCTAAACTTAAACCAGGATAAACATCTAATTGTTTAATACCAATAACGCTGCTTAAATTAGCATTGATTCTTGCTTTAGCATCAAAACGATCCTGAAATT
This sequence comes from Flavobacterium sp. LC2016-13, assembly GCF_009707955.1. Taxonomy (GTDB): domain Bacteria; phylum Bacteroidota; class Bacteroidia; order Flavobacteriales; family Flavobacteriaceae; genus Flavobacterium. The sequence goes on from NZ_WMDQ01000013.1 coordinate 81,354, forward strand.
CCGGTTTTCTATCATTGTAATAATCTACACCATAGAAACCATTGTAATTATCTACTCCTAAAAGGTAAGTTGTAACAAATCCGAAAGAGAAATTTTCTCCTAAACCAAAGTCAACAGAACCTTGAATTCCTGAACCACCATCTTGAAGATTAGCACCTACATTAACTTTTATGTCTCCTTTTCCTGTAAAAGCTTCCTGAGCCTGAGTTAATCCGAATGATACTAAAAACAAAAATGTAATAACTTTTTTCATAAACTTAAATATTAATTATTTGGATTGCAAATTTAATTTTTTATACATTAATTCCTACCTTTTTCATTAAAATACAACTCATTTAACGGATCACTTTGCCAGAATTCCTTTGTATCAATGTTCATTATTGTTAGAGGGCCTTTAAAAGCGGCTCCCGTATCAACATTCCAGACACAAGCTTTATTTACTGGTACCATTTTTCCAATTCGGGTTACAGGAGTATGTCCAATATAGATTTCTTTATAAACGGTAAAACGTTTTGGATAGTATAAATCATCAATTTTTAAGTTCGGATCTAATGCCAGTGCAGATTCCCAAAGTGTTCTGTCCCAGTAAAATAATTTCGGAAAATATTCCCAAACAACACCATTTAAATTGGTAAAACCGGCATGAACAAATAGCCTGTTCTGATCGTCAAGATAATAGTCCTGCAAATTTTCTAAAAAGGTAATATGTGTTTTCTTTTTTTCGTCAGAAAGTTTAGAGTATCCTTCAACAGTAGCTTGTCCGCCATGTTTGTACCACATTTCTTCATCAAAATCTTCGTGCCTGTTTTCAAGCCAGTCTAAGGCCAGTTGATCGTGGTTTCCTCTAATGCAAATGCAGTTTTGTTTACTTTTAAGATCAATTAAATAATCAATAACTTGTGCCGAATGGCTCCAGCCATCAACATAATCGCCTAAAAATATAAGAGTATCCTGTTCTGTAACATTGGCTCTTTTCATCACCTGTTCAAGTGCGAGTAATCCTCCGTGTATGTCGCCTATAACAAATGTTCGCATTTTTTAAAATTTCGGGTAATAACCACAAAAATAGCGAAAATGATTTGTTTGAAATCATTTCGCTATTAATCTTTAAAAATTGATACTATTTATAACTATTAGCAGTGCTTTTTAATTGCTTTCCTTTTTAAATTTGCATAATGTCAGACACGCCTACATATCGAAAAATTATCCATATTGATATGGATGCTTTTTATGCTTCGGTAGAGCAAATGGATAATCCTGCTTTGCGCGGAAAACCCGTTGCTGTTGGAGGTTCAGAAAATAGAGGAGTAGTTTCGGCAGCAAGTTACGAAGCCAGAAAATTTGGTGTTCGAAGTGCGATAAGTGGTGTTTTGGCCAAAAAGTATTGTCCGGAAATTATATTCGTTCGTCCGCGTTTTGATCGGTATAAGGAAATATCAAATAAAATTCATAGCATTTTTTATGAATACACAGATTTGGTAGAGCCGCTTTCGCTGGATGAAGCTTATCTTGATGTAACTCAGAATAAAAAAGGAAATCCAAGTGCGAGTTTGCTTGCACAGGAAATTCGGTTAAGAATTTTGAATGAAGTTGGACTTACAGCTTCAGCAGGAATTTCAGTAAATAAATTTGTTGCCAAAATTGCCAGTGACATCAATAAACCCAACGGACAAAAAACGGTAAATCCTGATGAGATCCTGACTTTTCTGGAAGAATTGCCTATTAGAAAATTTTACGGAGTTGGAAAAGTGACCACAGAGAAAATGTACCAATTGGGCATTTTTACAGGAAGTGATCTTAAAAGCAAATCGTTAGAATTTCTGGAAAAGCATTTCGGTAAGTCCGGAGGTTTTTACTATAAAGTCGTTCGAGGTATTCATAACAGCGAAGTAAAATCGCATCGCATAACCAAGTCAGTGGCGGCTGAGCATACTTTTGATGTTAATTTATCATCGGAGATTTTTATGCTGGAGCAACTCGACAGAATTGCAACTTCATTAGAAAAACGATTAAAAAAACATAACATTTCAGGTAAAACGGTTACACTTAAAATTAAGTACAGCGATTTTACGCAACAAACAAGAAGTAAGACATTGCCTTATTTTATTTCGGATAAAAGCCTGATTCTCGAAACCGTCGAAGAATTGTTGTATCAGGAACGGATGAAAGATTCTGTTCGATTACTCGGAATTTCTTTAAACAATTTAAATACAGAAGAGAAAAAAGCAGTCGTTGTACAATTAAAATTTGCTTTTTAATTATCTTAAACACTAGTTAAATGAGGTTTTACGTAAGTTAGTTCGCAATTTTCGCTTTATCTTTGAGTAATAGGATATAACACTTAATTAATTGCTATGAAAAAGACTAATGCTGAGGAGCTGTTAAAGCGTAATTCTGTTCCTATTTTATCCTGGGATTTTCACTACGAGTTTGTAAATGAGTTGAAAGCTAATTTTGCTGATTTGAAAAAAGTGAATGATATTTCAAGTCAGTTTTCCTGGAATGATGAAGGTTTAGAGATCAAGGAACACATTAAAGATGAAGTTGTTGTAATTACTGATTTGAATTTGAAAATTGTTTTTGCTTAAAACGGAATCAAAAAAATGACAGGATATAGAGAAAGTGAAGTTCTTGGTAAAACACCGAAAATGTTTCAGGGACCGGCAACTTGCAAAACTGCTTTAAAAGAAATAAGAGAAGCCATAGAATTGAAAATTCCATTTGAAAAGATAATTCAAAACTATAAAAAAGACGGCAGAATTTACAAATGCAATATTAGAGGCGTTCCGGTTTTTAATTTAAAAGGAGAATTGTCGCATTTTGTCGCATTTGAGAAAGAAGAAAAAAGTGCTTAGGTTTTTAGGTGCAAAGGCTCAAAGGGAAAAATAATATTAGTAAAATAAAAACCGCCTTTTTAGGCGGTTTTGTATTTAAAAAACTTAGCGACTCAGCAACTTAGTACCTTAGCAGCTAAAAAAAACTATAAATTCTCAAAGAAATCATTTCCTTTATCATCTGTAATGATAAAAGCAGGGAAATCTTTAACGGTGATTTTACGAACGGCTTCCATTCCTAATTCTTCAAAGTCAACAACTTCTACTTTTAGGATGTTATCTTGCGCTAAAATTGCCGCAGGACCTCCAATAGAACCCAAATAGAATCCGCCATATTTATTACATGCATCAGTAACTTGTTTGGTACGGTTTCCTTTAGCGAGCATAATCATACTTCCGCCATGTTTTTGAAATTCATCTACATAAACATCCATACGTCCTGCCGTTGTTGGCCCAAAACTTCCTGAAGCCATTCCTTCCGGAGTTTTTGCCGGACCTGCATAATAAACAGGATGATTTTTAAAATATTCAGGCATTGGCTTACCAGATTCCAATAATTCCATGATTTTAGCGTGTGCAATATCACGCGCTACAATCACAGTTCCGTTCAATTTCAAACGAGTTTTGATCGGATATTGAGTCAATTTAGCTAAAATATCAGCCATTGGCATATTCAAATCAATTTCTACAGGCGCTTCTAAATGTGGAGCTGTTTCCGGTAAAAATTGTTTTGGATTTACTTCTAATTGTTCAACGTAAATTCCGTCTTTAGTAATTTTTCCTTTGATGTTTCTGTCAGCAGAACAAGAAACTCCCAATCCAACCGGACAAGAAGCCGCGTGGCGAGGCAAACGAATTACACGAACGTCGTGTGTAAAATATTTTCCGCCAAACTGAGCGCCAATAGCACTTTCCTGACAGATTTTCTGAACTTTTTCTTCCCATTCCAAATCACGAAAAGCCTGACCGGACATATTTCCTGAAGTTGGCAAATGATCATAATATCCTGCAGATGCTTTTTTAACAGCGCTTAGGTTTGCTTCCGCAGAAGTTCCGCCTATTACTAAAGCCAAATGATAAGGCGGACAAGCCGAAGTTCCTAAATCTTTGATTTTAGCACGAATGAAAGCATCCATAGATTTTTCATTCAATAATGATTTCGTTTGTTGGTATAAATACGTTTTATTAGCAGATCCGCCACCTTTTGCCATAAATAAGAACTCATACGAAGCTCCTTTTTTAGAATAGATGTCAATTTGAGCCGGAAGATTCGAACCTGAGTTTTTTTCTTCAAACATCGAAATCGGAACAATTTGCGAATAACGTAAATTACGTTTTTGATACGTGTTAAAAATTCCTCTGCTCAACCATTCAGCATCATCAACACCTGTAAAGATGCTTTCGCCTTTTTTTGCCATTACGATTGCCGTTCCGGTATCCTGACAGCTTGGTAATTGACCTTCGGCAGCGACCGAAGCATTCTGAAGTAAATTATACGCCACAAAACGATCGTTATCTGTAGCTTCCGGATCGTCAAGAATTTTTCGTAGCTTTTGTAAATGCGTTGTTCTCAACATGAACGAAACATCGGTTAAAGCTTCTTCAGCCAATAATTCTAAACCTTTTGGATCAACGGTTAAAACTTCACGGTCTCCAAATTGTTCTATTTTTACAAAATCAGAAGTAATTTTGCGATATTGCGTATCATCCTTTAAAATTGGATAAGGATCTTGGTATATAAAATCTATCATTGCTTTGTTTTTTGACAAAGTTAAAAATTATTTACCTAAGAAAGAATTTGAATTAGGGATCTATAATGAAGTTTATTACTGTTTTTGAAATTCATCAAAACTCATTTTTTTCTCAAAGTAGTTTTTGTCTTTTGCCGAAAGCAATTGGCTTTTCCATTTATTTCCAATTAAGCGAAAAACAGTAGAATCTGAATGTGTAACAGTTCCCATATTTTCGTCATTATCATCAGTTTCAAAAGCAACTGTTTTGCAATAGATAGTTTCAGGGTTTTCTTTTGAATTTTCAAATTCAACCCAACTTCCCGAACTGCCAGACATCGTATACCATTCGTAAACCAGTTGTAAATCGTTATTTTTTAAATGATATAAATAATGGTTTTGAGTATAATCACAAGCGGGATATCCAAAATCAATTTGAATAAAAGGAGAGCTGTTGTCGTTTTCATTTCCTAATCCGTAATGAGCACTCCATTCCGATCCTTTTTGGAATAAGTTAATCGTAATTTTTGATGAAACAGTTTTAATTTTATTCTGATAAAAATCAAGTTTGTATTTTCTCGTTACAATACTGTCTTTATCCATTTTTTCATCTAAAAGATAAGCTAAAATATAATTGTCTGTTGATTTTTCTCCAATCTCAGCAATAGAAATAGTGTCAATTTTTGAGATGTTTTCTTGTTTATTAATAGTTTCAGTTTTATTTACTGAAGCCGTGTCTTTTGTTTGAATTACCGGCTTTGGTTTCTGACAACTTATTAAAACGAATAAAAGGATAAAGGCTTGTATTTTCATTGTATTTGTTTGTATTCAACGGATTTTAATCCCGTTAATGTTTGAATATTTTAATTTTAAAAAAACCAGGTTGCCACAAAAATTGCCGTAATAACGCAAATAAGATCTACCAAAAGCATTGTGCCTAAAGCATAACGCGTATTTTTTATATTAACAGAACCAAAATAAACGGCAATTACATAAAACGTACTTTCGGCGCTGCATTGAAAAATACTGCTCAATCTAGCCGTTAAAGAATCTGCACCAAAAGTGCTCATTGAATCAATTAAAAATCCGCGGGAACCAGCAGAACTAAAAGGTCGAAGCATGGCAACCGGCAAAGCATTCGTGATTTCTTTACTTACTCCCATATTCGAAAATACAAAAGCAATTCCGTCACTAATAATTTCAAATAAACCACTATTTCTGAAGAGAGAAATAGCCACTAACATTCCCAATACATAAGGAAAAATAGTAACACCGGTTTTAACTCCGTTATTTGCACCAACAACAAAAGTGTCAAAAGGAGTAGTATTAGCATCAATAAATTTCTTTTCATTTTTAAAGGCAAAAATCAATGTAAAGCCAATAATTGCTAATAATATTAAGCCGGAAAGATTAGAAGTAAAGTAATTTTTTCCAATTAAATCCAAATGATTTACATACATCAAAAGCCCAACAATGGCGGCGATTAATCCCATTAAGACGATAAGAAGAGAAGCACTTTTAAAATTGATTTTTTGTTTGATTCCCACAATTAAGAAAGCTGCAATCGTACCAATGAAAGAAGTAATGATACACGGCAGCATAACATCTGCAGGATTAGTTGCGTTGGCGGCAGCGCGGTATCCAATAATTGAAGTTGCGATTAAAGTTAAACCAGAAGCATGCAAACACATAAACATAATTTGTGCGTCACTCGCTTTGTCTTTATCGGGATTTATTTCCTGTAAACTTTCCATCGCTTTAAGTCCAAACGGAGTTGCAGCAGAATCTAATCCAAGGAAATTAGCAGCAAAATTTAAAGTCATGTATGATATTGACGGATGATTTTTAGGAATACTTGGAAACACTTTTACGAATACCGGACTCAATGCTTTAGCTAATTTTTCTGAAGCTCCAGAAACGATTAAAAGCTCCATTAATCCGCAGAAAAAAGCTAGATAAGCAATAAGCGGTAAAATTATATCGAGTAAAGTCGTTTTACAAGTTGGCAATAAACCATCTGATTTTTGAAGACCGCTGTAAATTTTTACGGTTTTGTTTTTGTAAACATAGGTTGAATCAGCATTTAGCGTATCACGATTGATAATCATGCTCTGATCTGGTGCTTTTTTAATACTGTCTTTGATGAAAGCAGGAAGTTCGTCGATGTATTTTTCAGAAACTAAAACAGGATCGTCTTTCTTTCCATTTATAACAGAATCAATAGTATAAGTACTAGCCGTAAATAAACTGACTACAATAAAGACAATCGAAGAAATAAAAATCGTTAACCAAAATCTACTTAATACCATAATGCTGTTTTTTTTGTAAATGTAATTATTTAGCAATAAAATGCACAAAGATTTTATCGATGAAAGATGAAGTATTTCTCAGAAAATGTAATGTTTTAATGAAAATTCGATTTATTCGATAATGATTTTAGTTTCAAGATAGTTTTCAAAAGCTTTCAGACCTTCAAAAAGAATTGCTTTTTTAGCATTGTCGGTTTCATTAAAAAACTGTGTTTCTATTTTTGCGTGATCTTTTTTGATGGTTCTTTTCCAGGTTCCAATCACCTTTCCGTTTTCCAGAATGATAGGTTTAAAGATGCCATTATTGGTAAAAGCTTTAGATTGATGTTCTAATAAAATTGAAGCTTCACGAGTTTTATAAGAAATTAAAATCTCATCGAAAGCAGGTAAAAAGTGCAAGCTTTTATTTAAGTTATTATCATTAGTTGATTGATTTATAAACAAATAAGTTTTTTCGTTAATTAAGACAGAATTCAATTGCAACTCTATTGCATTAATAATTAACTTGCATATTGTTGGCGAAAAACCGGACCACCACGAAAAATCGAGCAAAGTTGCAGGACCATGACTTTCAAAATAACGCTTTGCCAATTTTGCCAAACCTTCTTCTTTGGTTAATTTGGTTTGAGGTTTTTGCACACGTTCTTCCAGTAATGCATACGTAATTTGTTTGCCTTTCATTTTTCCGTTACAAACCAAACCTTCAAGTTCAGCATGCATCATAATAGCGGCTCCCAGAAAATCCTGATTTGAACTTTTTTTAATATCCAGTTCCTGCATAATTTCCTCTCGCGTGAGATGATTGTTTCCCGCAAGTAGCTTTTCTATTTTTGAATTCGTTTGATTTAGTTTTTTAACATCATAACCGTATTGTTTTGCAGATGAAATCGTCATTCGCTGAACTTGCGGTCCGGAAACATCCAGCATCCAATAAATATCTTCGGAAGCAACAAAATGCCAGGTTGGTCTTAAAATATGGGTTCGGATGATTTGTGCCGAATTTATAGCTTCTTCAATTTCTTTTTCAGTAGCATCGCAACGAGAACCAATTGCCCATTTTGCCATTCCATAATCCTGAGCCTGCATCGCGCCTAAATGATGCACAATTTCTTGTGGCGAGCTTGGGCCTGTTTTAATCAGCTTTTGAGAAATAAGCCGATGATGAGATATTTCATCGTGTGTCATTGAAAAAATTAGATTTGAGATAATTTATTCTGATTTTCAATTTTTATCTTAATAAGCAAAACAAACAATGTAATTTGTTGAAAGAGTAAAAGATAATAGCCTATATACAAATTTTCAAACTTACTAATCAATCCCAATGTAATAAAAATTGTCAAGGGAATTCGATTAAAAATTGTTAGGATTTTGTACTTTTTATAAAAAAATAAAATTGCTGAAAAAATGAATGGCCCTGGTATTAAAACTGTTGCTATTATTTGTAATATTTTTGAAAAGTTTAAATTATAAAGAGGCATATTTTCAAAAAAAGCGCTAAGTGACAAAGTATTTTGAGTAACAGGGTTTTTCTGAAATGGAAGAAAAATGGAAATAAATCCAATTAAAAAAAGACTATAAAAAATTAGTTTAGTTTTCATAGAATCTTACACATGAATAATTTCATCATCAATCAATAAATCTTCGCGGCGTAAACGCAGGAAAATCTGAGCAACGGCAATGGTATCTTTTTCACAATACGTTACAATTCGGTCAATATCTTTTTCGACATAAAATACGTGAGCGACCTGACTTCCGTCAATATCGCCTTTTGGCGATGGTACTCCGAGAATCTTGGTCAATAGTTTTAAAGAGGTGAAATGTTTGTAATCACCAAACTTCCATAATTCCAAAGTATCTAAATGAGCAATTTCCCAAGGTTTTTTTCCAAATAGATTTAGTTTGTCCGGAATTGCAATTTGATTGATAATCATACGGCGCGCCAAAAACGGAATATCAAATTCCTTTGCATTGTGCCCGCATAAAACATGTTGAGGTTGATTGAAATGATTATTCAATAAATTATTAAAGTCTTTCAGGGTCTTTTTTTCTTCTCCGAAAAATGAAGTCACCCTAAAATTTCGAATATCACCTTTGATTGTAAAATAACCAACAGAAATACAGATGATTTTTCCAAACTCTGCCCAAATTCCGGCGCGATCGTAGAATTCTTCGGGCGTAAAATCGTCTTTTCTCTGATATTGTGTTTTTAGATCCCAAAGCGATTGCATTTCCGCGTCAAGCGAATTGAAATTCTCTTCTTCGGGAACGGTTTCAATATCGAGAAACAAAATGTTGTTGAGGTTTATTTTTTCAATCATATTTTTAGTTTAAACACGAATTGCACGAATTGATTTGGAGTTAATTAATTGCACAAAACAAGATGTTTTGTAAATATAATACTATAATTTTAATTTGTGTAAATCTGTGAAATTTGTGTTTATTTTAAAACAAACTTTGCTGTGTGCTTGGATTTTCATGTTCTAAAAGCCATTTTTTGCGGGATAAACCTCCGGCATATCCGGTTAAGGAGCCATTTGTTCCGATAACGCGATGACAAGGTACTACAATCCAAAGCGGATTTTTACCATTTGCCGAAGCCACAGCACGAATTGCTTTTACATCGCCCAGTTTTTTGGTTTGATCCATATAACTTACCGTTTTTCCGTATGGAATTTCTAATAAGGCTTTCCATACTTTTTGCTGAAATTCAGTTCCTTGTGGATTTAATTTCAAATCAAAATCAGTTCTTTTTCCTTCGAAGTATTCGTTAAGTTGCGAAACGGCTTCTTTTAAAACTTTTGGAATTTTCTTTGAAACTTCATTTGTACCAACATCTGACACTGAAATTACAGCAATACCATTTTCATCGCCAATAATTTTGGTGATTCCAAGAGGCGAATTGATGTAAACTGTTTCCATGATTTTTACCACAAAGGCGCTAAGATTTTACGCAAAGTTCGCAAAGTTTTTGTTTTTCACCATATAAGTGATGTAAGTAAATTTAAGTTTTTTTTGGTTTAATAGATTGTCATCCTGAGCGAAGTCGAAGGCGTTCCAATTGAATCGGGCTTCGACTTCGCTCAGCCTGACATGGAAACTTTAATAATTTCCTAAAGCAAACTGGTATTTTAAACTATTTTCGACTTTTTCACTTGAAATAACCTTTTTGATGTTTGATTTTTCGGTGCTGAACTTCGGTAAAACTAAATTTTGCTCTTTTGCTTTTTGAGTATAATATTCTTGTCTTGTTGGATGAAAAGGCGCAACGGCGTTAAAAACTTCATTCCATTTTGACTGCTTGATGATTTCCTGAATGATTTTGATGCAATCATTTTGGTGAATTAAGTTTACGGGAGCATCCGGATTTTCGAGATTTTCTTTTCCGGCGAGAAACTTTACCGGATGACGATCTTCACCAATTAATCCGCCAAAACGTAAAATGGTGGTTTCAAAGTTTTGATTTTTTTGAAAAACTGCTTCTGCTAAAAGCAATTGTTTGCCACTTTCTGTTTCTGGATTTGCAGTTGTTTCTTCTGTAATTGTTGTATTTTCATCTCCATAAACAGAAGTAGAACTCACAAAAAGGACTTTTGTAACAGTTGATTTCTCAATAAAGGGAATTAAAATTTCGATTTTCTCCACAAAAATATTTCTGGAAGAATCGCCTGAATCAGCATTGTTTCCTCTTAATTTGGGTGGAATGTCAATAATTAGAATTTCGCTTTCAGATAGAAAATCATTTATACTTTCTGAGACACTTTGGCTTTCAAGCGCTACCAAAAAGGGATTTATTCCGGATTCTTTTAAAGTCGAAAGTTTACTTTCAGAAGTTGTAGATCCGTTTACGGAATGTCCTTTTTCGATTAATTTTTTGGCTAAAGGTAAGCCGAGCCAGCCGCAGCCTAATATGCTTATTTGTGTCATTTCTTTTTAAGAGGTTCAAAGGTTCAGGGACTTTGTTTCACGCAGATATTAAAAAGATTTAAGCAGATGTGCAAAGATTAATATTTGCAAAAAGTAATCTGCCGAATCTGCAAAATCTGCGTGAAACAAAAAAACGTTCCTCCCGATAATTATTATGATTGAAAGATTAAATTATTTTACAAATTTAGCGTAAACCGAACTTTATCCTTTCCTTTTGCGCCAATTCTATTGTAGAATTTTATGGCTCTTTCATTAAATTCAGGTGTTTGCCATTGTATATTGATGCAGTTTTTCTCAATTGCAATTTGCTTTAGTTTTTCGATTAAAACTTCACCAATTCCAAAACTTCTTGCTTGTTCTTCCAAAAACAGACAATCCATGTACATGAAAGTTGCGGCATCCCAAGTCGAATAATCAAAAGTATAAGATGCATAACCAATAATATCTTCTTCTGTTGCAACAACTAAACAATTGAGTTTTGGCTGTGTATCAAAAAGTGCTTTTTTTAAACCTTCTTCTTTTCCTTCGGGAGAAAAATGGGCTTTTTCATATTCAGCATGCTTCTGGCATAAAATTACGAGTTTGGTCAAATCCGTGACTTCACAGCTTCTTATTGAATATTCCATTGAAAGTTAATTTCGGTTTGTAAAAAGGTAATAAAATGATGAAAATAAGCCGGATATTCCTGATTATCCCGAATGGCAATGAAATGTTTTCTTTTTAAGCCGTTTTTACCAATTTTTATGGCTTTTATGGGATTATTTTTTAAATGTGGCATCAAAGCCCATTTTGCCATCGACATTACACCCATATCTGCTTTTACCATTTCCAGAGAAGCTTCGGTAAGAGGCAAAGCGGTTATTTTTTTTGGAGTTACTTTAGCGGGAGCCAAAATAAACTGATGAATCGTAACCGTTTCCATCGGAAGAGAGTGAATCAGTAAATGTTGATCTATAAAATCTTCTGCAACGACGTATTTTTTATTTGCCCAGGCATGGTTTTCAGAAACGGCCATTACAACTTCGTCCTGAAAAAGTTCCATGTATTTAATGTTATTGTCATTGATCTGATCGCTGATAATTGCAATATCAATGGCATTTTCAAGTAATTTTTGTAACGGAATATGTGTGGCTTCGGCTACAATTTTCAATTCGACATTCGGATAAAGCAAATGAAATTGTTTCATCACCGATGGCAACCAGTGATAACTTGAGAAACATTCGGTACTAATTCTGATTTCGCCGTATTCACCAAATACCATTTGTTTAATTTGGGTTTCGGTTTGAGAAAGCTTATCCAGAATCTCATTAGCAAGTGCATAGATTTTTTCACCGGCTTTGGTTAAAACCAGTTTTTTATTCATTCTCAAAAAAATGGGTGTTCCTAATTGATATTCTGCTTCTTTAAGCTGATGGCTCAAAGCCGATTGCGTCAAATAAAGTTTGTCGATTGCTTTAGTGATGCTTCCTTCTTCGACAATTGCTTTTATCAACCGTAAATGACGTATTTCCATTTTTTAGAGAATTAATATACAAAGGAACAAAATTTTAGGTTGGCTTTTGTATGAAAAAAAGTAATGAAAGTGATGAATTCTTTTCGTTTTTATGGGAAGCAGGGTTGAACTACTTTTGAAAAAAACAAATAACTAAAAACGATAATAAATGGAAGCTCAAATTAAACATTACGAAAACAAACTTGCCTTTGAAATGGATCCTTCAGATTTGTTTGATGCCTTAAATAACGGTGAAAAGGTCGTGGCTTTAGATGCGAGAAAAGCTTTTGGTTTTGAAGCAGAACATATTCCGACAGCGATTAATATTCCGCATCGTGAAATGACAGCTGAAACTACCAAACATTTAGACAAAGATGTTTTATATGTAACGTATTGTGATGGAATTGGCTGTAACGCTTCGACAAAAGGTGCGCTGAATATGGCAAAGCTTGGTTTTAAAGTAAAAGAATTAATTGGAGGAATAGAGTGGTGGAAATTTGACGGTTATACAACCGAAGGGACAAAAGCAATTCAGTCCGGGTTGAATATTGAATGTGCATGTTAAATAAAAAGGGCAAACTATGTGGTTAAAGTTTGCCCTTTTGTATTTGTAAACCGAATTCTATGATTCGACTAAATTTTTTAATGTTTGAAGAATTGGATTTTCTTCGCCTTGTGGTTCTTCCTGAATTGCTCCGGGGCGATTGTCTTCCTGAATAATTTCGAGCTTAGTTTTCTGGTTTTCTTCAGATAAAACATAACTCATAATAAAATAATTCTCTGGTTTATCTTCTAATTCGGGTCTCGGGAAAAACAACGAATATTTAATTTTTTGGTTCGGGATAATTTCTAAAACAGTTCCCCATTGCTCAAAAACCTGACCTTCCCATTCATTTCTAAATCGAATTTCGCTACCAACTTTCCAATCGGTAATTAAATCACTTCCGTATTGCCATTGCTTTACCAATTCCGGATTTGTCAAAGTATTCCAAATTTTTTCTATTGGAGCATTGAGAACGATTGTAGAAATATTGGTTGCCATATTATTTCACCTTTATTCGGGTTTAACGATTGGTTTTATTGTATCTTTTATAACAGTTGCACTATCTTTTGCTGGAACAGTTTCAACAGGAACATTTACGGGTGCGCTGTATTTTTTAATTTTTTGCTGAATTAAAACGGCATCGTTTAAAACAAAAGGCGTTGGCATCATCCAGTCGCTTCTTGGTTTGATTTGAAATAATGGATTGGTCATTAAATCGAATGAGCTTTCAATTAAATCCATATCAAAAACAGATGATTTATTGATATAAAAGTCTAAGACAAGAGGTTCATTGCCTACAACATAATAACACAGGATTTTTATATCATCTCGTTCTAAACGATTTCCTTTTTCTCCTGAAGTCGAAACACCATTTGCTTTAAAGTTGTAAAACGTCATTTTTGGGTTTGCGAAAATATCGTAACGGTTTACTTTTCGGTTTGGTGTAATTTTTATTTTTAAATATCTGTTATTTCCAATAACGCTGTCTTTTATAAAAGTAATAGTTGGTTTTGGTACCGCTACTTTAGGAGCAATCGCGCTATAGGTAAAAGTTGAATTGTACTTGCTGGCGATTGGAAGACCATTTAAACCAACTGCTTTTTGATTCGTGTTACCTAAATAAGTTTTCGTCCAGTCATCTAAGTTAGTATCATAAGTTGTCCAGAAAGCAGAATCGTTATCTGCATTATAAACATATAATAAACTGTTAGATTTTGCTTCTCCATGTTGGTAGCCTGAATGATAACCTGCATATACAAAAAAGCCAATCGAAATGATGAAGAAAAACATCGTCCAGGCACCTTTTCTAACAAATGAGCCAAATACCGGAAGCAATAATCCAAAAAGTAAAACAGTAAGAACAGCACTTCCGTAAAGTATCTTTAAACCTAATCCAACAGGAAACATTACGATGAAAGGCGCAATAATTGCTAATGCGGGAATACTAAATATTAGATTTAATCCTAAACTGTAATGTTGCGTAATTACAAAGATTGCAAATAAGAAAATTCCAAAATAAACCGGAATAATCAGGAAACCTGCACCAGTTAAGCTATTCGCTAAAAAAGCATTGATAACAATCCAAAGCAACAACGGAGCTACAAAATGATTCATCGTAATTTTTCCTTCTGAAAAATGATGATAAAAAGCGAAACAAATTGCAATACTTAAAGTAACAAACGCACCAATATAAGCATGACCGTTATATGTAAAACCGTTTAGTAAATCATTGTATTGAGGATAAGCTTCTAAAAGAATTTTCCATCCTAAAAAAGTAACTAATCCGGCAATAATTACAGAACCCAACAACGGAACAAATCCTCTGAAAATTTCTCTGAAAGTAATAACGCGTTTTGCTTTTCCGATGAAAATAAAAAGAATCAACAATCCTAAAGCAATAACCGTCATTGGAAAAACCCAAGTGAAAGGATAATTAATAAATCCGAAAGGAACACTAAAATAAACGTTGTCCTGAGTTGTTTGAGTAGAGTTTAAATCAATATTTGAAAAGTATTTTAGTAAAGGCATTAAATAAGCGCCCTGATGCGTTAGTGTAGTTTTGTTTAAATGCTGAATATCGTCTTGTTGTGTGTGATAATTGTAATGACCATCGATAAAAGCAAAATTAAATCCCTGAATATTTCCTTGTTGTCTAAAAACGGTCAAATCAGTATCGTTTGGAAGCATTTTATAAATACTGTACATCAACGAATTCGAAACCGGATATTTAGCCTTAGCGTTCGAAAACTCTTTTACAAGAGCTTCATTGCCTTTGTTGGTTTCCATTAACATATAACTTGGTCCTGAAGAACCGCGTGCTTCAAAATTTAAAACCAAACCAACGTCTTTCGCCCACGGATGCTGATTTACAAAAAGAGCGGCTCCGTTTAATCCTAATTCTTCAGCATCTGAGAAAAGAATTATAATATCGTTTTTATGAGATTGTTTAGCATATAAAAAAGCGCGAATACCTTCAAGAATAGTAGCAACTCCGGATGCATCGTCGCTGGCTCCTTTAGAAAAAGAATGTGGCGCGCTGTCATAATGTGAAAGTAATAAAAGCGCTTTCGAATTGTTGGTCCCTTTTATTCTGGCCAGAATATTTTTAGATTTTACTAAAAGACCTTTGTCATTTAGTGTAAATCCTTCCTGAATTGAAGTTTCAAGACCAATTCGGTTCAGTTCAAGTTTTAGGTAATTGGCGACCAATTCATGATTGGTTGAACCAACATAGTGGGGTTTCTGGGAAATAATCGCAACTTGATTGAGGGCTCTTTCAGTTGAGAATTCCGCCAGGGCTTCTTCGTTTTTTGAAACCCATTGAGGCATCATTGTGGCGTATACAATGCCTAAAATTGCCAAAATGCATAAAAAAGCAAGTATAGAAGTAGGATTTTTTTTCATATGATATATACTAAATTTCTTTTTTTACGAGCATAAAATAATCATTGTCCAGGGAGCGATATCCCTGATCATACAAGAAATAATAAGTATTTCCTGTTTTGGTCTGCAAAATATTGGTAAAAAAATCAAAATCAAAACCTTTATTAACCATTTTATCCCTTGTTGCCTTTGACTTTCCTTCTGTATTTAATTCAGACAAAATACGGTAATTTTTTCGTAATTTGTTGTTTACATTTCGCATGAAATTAGTGCTGTCTTTATTTATTTTGTTGTTGTAGGCATTTCGACAGCTGTCTGAACAAAACTTTTTATCTTCCCGGCCTACGATTTTCTCAGAACATTCGAGGCAGGTTTTCATGAATTTAACTTTTTAATTTCATATAAATCTGTTCTTCGGTCTTTTAAGATTCTAACACTTCCGTGTTCATGAAGCTGTTTAAGTAAATTTAGATCGACATCTACGATCAAAGTCATTTCTGTGTTTGGCGTAGCTTCAGCTTTTATACCATTACTCGGAAAAGCAAAATCAGAAGGCGTAAAAACCGATGCCTGCGCATATTGTATATCCATGTTATTTACTTTTGGTAAATTTCCAACACAGCCTGCAATAGCTACATAACATTCATTTTCTATCGCACGGGCCTGCGAACAATGTTTTACGCGGGTGTATGCATTTTGTGTATCGGTTAAAAAGGGAACAAACAAAATATTCATTCCTTCGTTTGCCAAAATTCTCGAAAGTTCAGGGAACTCAACGTCGTAGCAAATCAGGATTCCAATTTTACCACAATCCGTATCAAAAGTTTTAAATTCAGAGCCGCCCTTCATTCCCCAATGTTGAACCTCGTTTGGCGTGACATGAATTTTGGTATACATTTCTGAAGTTCCGTCTCTTTTACATAAAAAACCAACATTATATAAATTACCATTGTCTAAATAAGGCATACTTCCGGTAATAATATTGATATTATAAGAAATGGCGAATTCCTGAAAACGCTTTCTGATTGGGTCAGAATATCGTGCAAGTTCACGAATGGCTTCAGCTTCAGATAAATGATTATAATCGGCCATTAAAGGCGCAATGAAAAGTTCAGGAAATAAAGCAAAGTCGGCTCCATAACCGGAAACCACATCAATAAAGAATTCTGATTGCTCAAAAAATTCTTCAACATTATTCAATTGGCGCATTTGCCACTGAATTAATCCAATACGAATAACACTTTTTTCAAGATTAATAAGTTTCGGACTTTCGTCGTAATAAACATTATTCCATTCTAAGAGAACCGCAAATTCTTTCGATTCTTCATCGCCTTCAAGATAATTTTTGATGATTCTTAAAACGTGAAAGTCATTACTCAGCTGAAACGAAAGCACAGGATCGTGCAATTCTTTATGTTTTACTTTGTCGATATAAACTTTTGGAGTGAGTTTTTTGGCATGTTGGGAATAATTCGGAATTCTTCCTGCAAAAACAATTGCTTTCAAATTTAATTGTTCACAAAGTTCTTTTCGGGCATCATATAAACGACGGCCCAAACGCAAGCCACGATAGTGCGGGTGGATAAAAACGTCTATACCGTACAAAATTTCCCCATTTTGATTATGGGTAGAAAAAGTATAATCGCCAATAATTTGTTTGTAATTATGTCTTTTGTCGACTAGTTTTTCATCGACAATCAATGACAATGCAGATCCTACAACAATGCCATCGACTAATATAACCAATTGACCTTCAGGAAATATAGAAAGTAATTTTTTAATATCATTAGCTCTCCAGTACGAATTGGCCATTTCAGGATATGACTCAACCATTGAATTTTTCAATTGTTGGTAGTCGTCAAATTCTAAATTTCGCAATTCGACTTTATTGATTTTTGTTTGCATGTAATAAGATTTCTGTTAAATATACAAAAATATTTTCCATTTACAAACGCTTACAAATAGTTACAACCGAAAGTAAATGCTTTGTAACCGATTAGTTTTTGTGATCTCCCACATCTTTGCACTGTTGAATTTGATAAACGAATTCGCTTATAAATATTAAATACTATACGCCATGAATGCAATGAAAAACAGAGTACAACTAATTGGGAACGTAGGACAAGATCCTGAAATTAGAACATTAGAAAACGGAAGAAAATTGGCTCACTTGAGTATAGCAACAAATGAGATTTACAAAAATGATAAAGGCGAAAAAGTCGAACAAACAGAATGGCACCGAGTTACTGCATGGGGAAAAACAGCCGAGATTATAGAAAAATTTGTCGTGAAAGGAAAAGAAGTCGCAGTAGACGGAAAGTTAACACACAGAAGCTACGATGACAAAAATGGAGAAAAAAGATATGTTACTGAAGTTGTGGTTAATGAAATTTTATTATTGAAGTAGAGTGGTAAACGTGATAGTCTTGAATTAGTTTTCAGTTTCGGTTTTCAGTCTAAAGTAAAAACTAAAAACAGAGACTGAAAACTGATTACTAAAAAACGCTTATAAAACCGAAGCGCCATTTATATCCGTTGTAAGTACTTCGCTCATATAATCAAAAAAAGGCCTCATGTTTTTGCATGTTTCCAAAGCCTGTTCTAAAAAAAGCGGACTTAATACTTCATCGTCAGTAAATCGTTTAATGATTAAAAATTGTTTGAAACGAAGTAAATCTATAGCTTCATGATCTTTGTCAAAACCTTTTGGTGCTGTTTTAAGTTGTTCACCTTGCAGAGTTCCAAAAGTGCTTTTAAAAGATTTTGAATTCAATATTTTTTTAAATGCTTCAGGATCGTGAGCAAATTCGCTTCTTATACGTTTTAAATCTGCAGCATTTGGTCCCCAAAAACCACCGGCAAAAAAACTGTTTCCTTGTTCCAGATGAAAATAATAACCACCGCGCCTTTCTTTTGTCGCTCTGGTAAAGCTTCCGCCCCAAAAAGTTTTAAACGGGGTTTTATCTTTAGAAAAACGAATATCACGATAAATTCGGTAAACGCTTTTTTTGCCTGAAGAAGTTTCTAAAACATCCGTTTTAGAGAGTTCGTGAAGCAATGCATCGGCAAAAGTTTCAATATGATTTAATTCGGTTAAGTATTTTGGCTTATTTACTTCAAACCACGGTTTGTTATTGTTTTCTTTGAGTTGACGTAAAAAATCAAGACTGGATTTTGGTATAGCAATGTTGTTTTCCATAATTAAATTTCGGGTCTTTTAAAATAAGAGGCGTTTGCAATTTAAACTAAAAACCCACCAAATAAATTGGTGGGTTTTCTTTATATTGTTTAAGCAGTTTTTTTAATTAAATCAAACATAGGACAACGGGAGCAACGTTTCTTTTCGCTCTTTTTGAATTTCTCACAACAAGAAGACTTGCAGTTTTCGATCTTCTTAATTTTATCAAGGATAGCAGCATTTTTCTTTTTCTTCTTATCCTTTTTTTTGTCCTTGTCTTTTTCTTTCTTGCTCAATTTTCCTCTGTATTATAAAAACAGAGGCAAATATAAAAGAATAAAGTTATTTTTAAGTATTCTAAATAAACTTTAACTTTTTTATTTTGGATTGATAGCGATAGAACTTGTAACTGTTAATTGCTGAATATCACGATCAAACAAGTAAAGTCCGCCTTTGTCATCTCCAATTAAGTTAATTTTATCCAGAATTGATTTAGCTGTTGCTTCTTCTTCGATTTGTTCAGCTACATACCATTGTAAGAAATTATGTGTTGCATAATCTTTTTCTTCAAAAGTGATGTGAACTAATTCATTAATCGATTCTGAAACAAAAATTTCATGGTTATAAAGTGCTTCAAACATTTCTTTAAATGTAGAATATGATGTTTTAGGCGCTTTTAGGTCTGTAATTTGAGCGTGTCCTCCGCGTTCGTTTACGTACTTAATAAGTTTAAGCATGTGTGCACGCTCTTCGTCTGATTGTGTATACATGAACTGAGCAATTCCCTCTAATCCGTGTACTTCAGCCCAACAAGCCATAGAAAGGTAAGTTTGCGAAGATTCTGCCTCTATGCGAATTTGTTTGTTTAAAGCTGTTTCAATATTTTTCGATAGCATAATTGTGTCTTTTTTGTAAAGTTAAAAAAAATAATTCAATCCGTTTTTTCGAAAATGCTAAACGAGACACATTTGGATTAATTCTCAATAAACTTAAGATTTATCAAAGCGAAAAGGTTTCGAGAATTGTGCTTTATTCATAATCGGATTTCCATTATCTTCTCTAATAAAACCATCTGTAAATTTACGCATGATGAATTGTTTAGAAGCGATATCATAATAACTCAATATCGAATAATTCTTTAGCTTAAGAATGTTTTGCACCGACACATTTTTTGTGATACTCAGGAAATAGGAAATATTGTCGATTGCCAAAGGTTCTGATTGTTGTTTTACAAACTCAAAATCCGGACTCAACGCAGCATCAAAAAAGACTCTTTTAGTTCGGGAAAATTGTGATTGATTGCCGTCATTAAAGAAGTCATTTTGTCCATAATCGATACTAAAAGCCACATACTCCAAATATCCACCAAACGTTATAAAGTTATTTCCTTTGCTTTTAAAAACAGAAACCCCAACACTTAAACCTGATAATTGTTTTAGATATTTACTGGTAGTTTTTAATTCCTGAGGTTTATTATCGCCTATTTGAAGAAGGAAAGGTGAGTTTTTAAAACGAATAGTATCATTTTTTGAAACAGAAACACTTTTTAATGTCTTTCCGGAATCAAAATCTTTTATGTCAAACAAAAATTCATCATTGTTGGTTTTTATTTGAAATAGTTGATTTTCACTATAAAAAGAATTAGAATTTTGAGATGCTTTTTTAGTAACAGGCTGATCAAAATTTTTCTCTGTAACAGCAGTAGTTTCCAGATTAAGATCAAAAACCTGTGTTTTTTTTGAGTTATAATCAAATGTCAAAATAATCCGGTCTTCGAGAACATACATCTTATTTATGCTGGTAGTTTTATCCAAAGGATTAAAATCATTTGACTCCATTTTTTCAATTGGATAATATCGAATAAGACTGCTAAACGTAAAAGTTTGCCCTTTTTCATTTTGAAAAGGAAAGCCCGAAAGATCAAACATTTTTATTTCGCACTTTCCATTTTTAAATTCATAAAGAAGAATATGCTGTTCGTTTTTTTCTTTTGCAACAATATAGAAATTATTGTTTTTTTGAAATGTAGTGAGTATAGATTCATTGTTTTGAGGAAAATCAAAATTTAATGTTTTAGAAGTTTTAGTTTCCAGATAATATTTGATAATCTTTATGTTTTTTAAATAGTCTGAACCCCAGTAAAGTGTAGGGTTTCCGTCTTCGCTAATGCTGTAACCCATTAGAGATTTATTTTGAGTATTGCTTATCGAATCCGTAAATTGATTGGTAAGGAAAAGAGATTTATTATATTTTAGGATGTTGATCCTTTTACTATCTGTGGCAAAAACGTAGACATCATGCGTTTTTGTATCTTCAACATTTAATGCCTGACTATTTTCTATTGGATCATTTAGGTATAAAGGATAAGAGTTTAATACTGTTTGGCTTAACAGTATCGATTTAGATAATAGAAGAAAAAAAAGTAAAAGCTTTTTCATAAGTTATAGAGCACAAATATTATTCCAAATTTAATAAAATAAATGCTACTTAAGTTTAATGAAAAATCAACGGAATAAAAGCATTGGTTTTTTCCGGTTATACCAATAAAAAAAGCCTTAAATAACTTTAAGGCTTTTAGTTTTTTATTGTTTAAAAAGAAATTATTTTACTTTAAAAGTAACTCTTCTTGCTAATCTTCTTGCTTCTTCTGAATCTTTTTGGATAGATGTATCTGCTCCTGCAGCAACAACACTTAATCTTGAAGATGAAATTCCAGATTTTTCTAAAATGGTTTTAACATTTGTAGCTCTTGCATTTGATAGTTTGTCATTATAATCTGAACTACCAACCTGATCAGCATGACCAATAATATCAAGAGATGCTGAAGGATTTTTTCTTAAGTAAGTTAAAACAGCATCAATCGAAGCAGTAGAATTTTCTATTGGTGTAGATTTGTTAAAATCAAAATAAACGCTGTAATACTTATCGTTAATCATTTCTTTAACAACATCTTTATCGCTTACTTGCGTTACAGCTGCTTGTTTTTCTACGATTACTTGTTTCTCAGGAATTTTATTTACCAAAGCTTCAAGGTTTGCCACTTTGTTTTCTAATGCAGAAACATCGGCATTCTCTGAAATTACAGTCCAGTCAGCATGTTTTGTGTTTTTTCCTAAATAAACATTCAAACCAACAGTTCCGTTGAAAAGTAATCCTGAAAATCCACGATTGTTTGGGATATAAGTAGCACCATCAAAAGTATAATCTTGAGATGCATTAAAGATGGTACTTAAATCACCAGTTAGAGCCAGTCTGTTCGATAATCTGATTTGTCCTGTAACTCCGGCAATAAAATTACCCATGTTATCTTTAGTGTGGTAATCTTTGTTCTCTAATCTTGATAAACCAAAACCAGCATGTCCTAATAACCCAATAGTATTTGTCCAGGTTTCAAAGTTCATGATTCTTCCTAAGTTAGCTACAGCTTGTAAATCAGCTCTGTAATATTTAGAATCAAAATTTGCAGATCCTTTACCATCTGTAAGACTGTTATATCCAAAATCAGCTTTTAAACCAAATTTGTTATTAAACATGTATCGAACTCCTAAATCGCCTACGAAAGGACTTATCTGCGAAGTATAAGAATTCTCACTGAAAGGTTTTTGCGGTTTGTTAAAACCAATACCTAAATCAACAGACCATTTGTTGTATTCCTGGGCTTTTTTTTCTGTTTCTGTCTGAGCTTGTGCATTGGATATACCTAACGCGCATGCCAAAACAATAGCAATTTTTTTCATTGTTATTTGAGATTTAAATTCTCCCCAAACCAACAATTATTTGTAAGAATTGTTATCCACTAAAAGTTATTATTGCAACAGAATAAGACAGAAATTATAAGGCTTTAATTGTTCATTAAATCCTGAAAGAAATCTACGAAATTGCCCAAATGCAAACCGTCCATTAGACCGTGATGTACGTGAACTGACATTGCGATTGTTCTTTTTCCGGTTTCTGAAACCATCATTTTTCCAAAAGAAATTTTAGGACAACTGTCTGGAAATGTATAGCTTCTTGCATGCGAAAGTGAAGTAAAATCAAGCCACGGAATTGCCGAAAAATGGATCACATTATCATCATCAAAAGATCTTGTAAAAAGTCCGGTTGTGTTTTGAATGCGTTCGATTTCTGCTAAAGCATTTTGTTCGAAAATCTTAAAATCCGGATTATATTCAATTAATGAAAATCCAAAAGTGCCATCTTCACGCCCAATTGTGGCCGAAACATCAATACGATCGTTGATATAAATTTTGTCGTCGGCAATTCTGTATCTGAAATTTTCAATCGAATTTACCGCAACTAAGGTTTTGTGTAAATAATAGATAAAAAAAGAAGCTTTAAGGCTTTTGGCAGTTTGATAAGCTTTGGTACAATCAATTTGCACGGTTGCGCCAAAAAAGGGCTCTTCCATTTGTCTGAAATGCTTAAAATGCTCTTTTCTATTCCAATTTTCTAAATCTAAAAGTGTTTTCATTATGACAGGTTCTCAAGTACTTCAATAATATTTTCAAATGAACTAAAATGTTCATGTTCTACTTTATGGCTAATTTTTTCGTGTTCCCAAGTGGTATGAAACGGAATATGAACGGCATAACCTCCAATTCCTAAAACGGGAAGTACATCAGATTTCAAAGAGTTTCCTATCATCAAAAATTCATGAGCCTGAATTTCTAAACGGCCTAATAATTTCTCGTAATCAATTTCTTGTTTGTCTGACATGACTTCGATATGATGAAAATAATGTCCTAAACCAGAACGGTGCAATTTGCTATGCTGATCTTTTAAGTCGCCTTTTGTAGCGACAACCAATTTGTATTTACCATGTAAAGCCTGCAAAGTTTCTTCGATTCCGTCAAGAAGTTCGATTGGTTTTTCTAATAATTCTTTTCCGTATTGAATGATTTTCTCAATTACTTCAACCGGAATCGTATTGTTCGAAATATTCATCGCAGCTTCAATCATCGAAAGAATATAACCTTTGATTCCGTAACCGTATAAAGGCAAATTCTCGATTTCGATTTTAAATAATTCCTGCGAAATTCCCTGATGCGAAAGATAATCTTCCATCAAAGCACAAAATTTATGTTCTGTTTCCTGAAAATAAGGTTCGTTTACAAACAAAGTATCATCGGCATCGAATGCGATTACTTTTAAGTTTGGTATTTTGCTTTTATGTAACATAGTGTTTTTGTTTTTTTAGTTTGAGGTTTTCTTTATTTGAGGTTCTTTTGCCACAGATTAAATGATTTCAAAGATTTTAAAAAAAATCTGCTCAATCTGCAGAATCTGCGAGAGAACTTTTTAGCCACGAATTGCACGAATTAGCACTAATTTTTCTGCCACAGATTAAATGATTTCAAAGATTTAAAAAGAATCTGCTCAATCTGCAGAATCTGCGAGAGAACTTTTTAGCCACGAATTGCACGAATTAGCACTAATTTTTTGCTACAGATTAAATGATTTCAAAGATTTAAAAAGAATCTGCTCAATCTGCCAAATCTGCGAGAAACTTTTTTTGCCAAGAATTATTAAAAATCAATCTGTGTGATCCGCGTTCCAGTCTCTCAATTCTTAGAACTTCTTAAGAGAAATTGTTTTATCGTAAAAAGTAATTCTAATTCCGAAAAGCAAAATCATTCCGCCAAAAACCATTTGTAAAGTTATTTGTTCTTCTAAAAACAACCAAGCTAATATTGAAGTAATTACAGCCTGACTTAATAAACTCAACGAAACTTTTGTCGCGCGCATGTGTTGTGTGGCGTAACTAATCGAAAGCCAGGCGCATAATTGACAAATTACTGCCTGAAGCAGCAATACAAACCAACCCGTATTTGAAAACCCTGTAAAAGGTTCGTTTAAAGAATAACAAAGAATTCCTAAATAAATACTTGATGCCAATAAACTAATGGTCATAAACGATAAAACATCAACTTGTGAAAGGACATTTTTGCTGACCAAAAGATAAATAGAATATAATATTCCGGATAAAACAGCAAAGAGAAATGCCTGATCAAAATTCAATTCCATAAAAAAGCTAAAACCAACTAAAGTTACCATTCCAAATAAGGAAACAACAGTGCCAATCCAGAAATTAGTTGCAGGTTTTGATTTCAAGAACAAGAAAGAACCAATTCCGACCCAAAGCGGTGATAAGTTTGTAAGCAACGAAGCCTGAGTCGCGCTTGAATCCTGAATGGCGATATTCCAAACGGCAACATCTGAGGCAAATAAAATTCCGCAAAGCGCTGCAAGTAATGCAAATTTTAATGTTGGAAGTTTAAAATTTTTACTCAAAAGAACATAAGGCAGAAGCAATGTTATGGCAAAAAACATTCGATAAAAAGCCGAAATTAATCCTGGCGCTAATTTCAATTTAACCAATATTGGGAAGATTGAAATACAAAGTATCCCGCAGATTAAGGCTAATCTTGGTTTGGTGATTTTCATTGTTTATTATATAAAAAGAGCTAAAGATTTTATATTATTTTAGGATCAATAACTTCAATATTAATTTTTGAATAATTAAGTAGTTCCTTCATTAAGAGATATACTTTCGTTGATTTTTCTGCAGGAAAATAATCACCTTTATTTAAATCTGCCTTTTCAGCCCTTTCGATCGCTTTCAAAATATATTCTTGAGTTAAATACCCCTTAGGATAATTTTTAATTTTTGAATGAGCATGTTTTGTTCCAAGCTCTGTTTTTGATTCTTTACTAGTTTTACATAAAATATTTTCTGGCTCATCCAAATGAAATAATAGCCATATCTCAAAACAATAATTGCTTATAAATAAATTAGCATCAATTAGACTTTCACAATATTCTTTTAATTCGGGATATTCTTCTTTTGGATGTTGATCCACATCAAGTACAAACCTAAATTTGTCATCTAAAGATGGAGTAACAGGTAAGCTTTTAGGTGGATTTTCAATGAAAGATTTGGCACGCTCAATTAATTTTTTTGGTTGAGAACCTTTGACATTCGTGTCTTTTTCAAAAACATGTAAAATGCTTGCTTTTTTAGGTTCAAAAAATAAATTATTAAAAGTTCCGAAATATTTGGGTTCCTTGTCTTCTCCTTCATAAACAATGAAGAATTTAGTTGCATCTTTAAATGATTGCTCTTTATTGTAATCATCTAATGTGTATCTCTTACGCTCCATTTATAAAGGATTTTCTTCGATAATTAATTTGGAAAAATCTCCTAAAAAAGGTATTCCTCCATATCTTCCTTCTAAATAGCCTCTTTCTAAAACTTTGTCGCCTCTTGGGTTAAAATTGCTTAACGGATAAAATTCTGTACTTCCATCAGATTTTTTTTCGGTAAACCAAATTTCATCTCTTCGCAATAGTTCATCATCTAATAAATGACTTTCATGGGTTGTGAAAATTAGTTGGCTATTGGTTTTTGAATTTAATGAATATGTTTTTAAAAGTTCTTTAGCTAATAAAGGATGCATACTTCTTTCTAGTTCATCAATAATATATACAAGATCGTTTTCATATAGTAAATCTTCGAATGCTGGAGCGAGTTCGAATAAGCGATTGGTACCGTCGGATTCTTCATGAAAATCAAATGTAAAATTTGAATTTTCATGTTTAGTACATAATATGAAAACAAAATAGTTGTTATTTTCTTTTACAAAGCTATAATCTTTATTTCTATATGTAAATACAATTGCCTTTTCATTTGTTGTACTAGTGTTATTTTGAATATTTGATTCTAATTCATCAATGAGATTGTTTTTAAAATTTACATCATCTAAGCCAAAAAATAAATCAGATTCTATTTTTCGAAGTACAATTTTTTCAATTCCTGTTTTGCTATTTACAAGTATCTTATTTGTAAAATCTAATTTTTTATTTCCTAGTAAAACAGATTTAGTGAAGTCAATGTCTATAGAATTTGGAAAGACTAAATGAAGTTGTGAAAAAGCTTCGCAGATTTTATCTAGAATTTTATTGTTGTCAAAAAGTAAGTAACTATTATTTAAAACAGTTTCATTGTCTTTAAGTTCTTTTCTTAGAAATTTCTTAGCAAATATTAAATCGTTTTTATCTTTAAAATAATCCCCAAATATTACTTCATTATTATCTCTCTTGAAGAGTAATTCTTCTTGGCTTTTCTTTACTGAGTTTATTAAATAAAGCCATTCATGTGTTATTTTTCCCTTAAAAATTTCAACAGCATAATCGAAATGAATTCCTTGGTACTCATATTCAATTCGAAAAGTTGAAGGCTTTTCTAGATAGTTTTCGTCAAGTCTGAATCTTTTACTTTGAGGTATTAATAGTTCAACATCATTTATTACTATAGATTTCAAGAAGGCAATTGCTCTTACTAAGTTACTTTTCCCCGCAGCATTTGCTCCATAAATTGCCGCAGTTTTTAATACTTCTACTCCTGATTTGGTTTTTTTTATATGATTTGTAAGTTGACGAGAGCCATTTCCTTTTGCAGGAAGCATATTGAATTCTGTCTCATCTTTGAAAGACATGAAGTTACTGACAACAAAACGGATTAACATGATTTTACGATTTTTTCGTTAAAAATTAAATAACAAATCAAATAAACGAAATTATTTTATCATTACTTGCTCTTATTGCGATTTTTTCGAAATAATTAATTTTAGGATTACTATTTAAGATAAATTTTGAGAATCAATTAAACTTTATAATTGATTCTCAAAATTTTAGGTATTATGCATTCATGATTCTCGCGCAGGCTTTATTAATTTCCCTATCAGAAAAATGCCCGAGCGTTTCTGCCAGCATTTTACTGGTTCTAATGGAATTAATTATTCTGATTCTCAGATCTCGATCATCGCCCATTTCGCTTAAGAGAATTGTCTCGAAAATTTCGGACAAATACTCAGGTTGATCTCTAAAGTCATCTACAAACCAAAGGTCTGAGAGAAATTTTGCCATTGCAATCATTACATCTTGTTCTGATGTTTTTTCATTTTCTTTTTTTTGCATAAACCTGAAAATATTAAACGCACGAATCCCTCGTTTTAGATGTGCAAAAAATACCCCATAAGGATAGGTTTTCCCATTGTTTCCTCAGGGACATCATGACGAGGGATTCGCTTATGTTAACTTTTATTAGAAAGTTCCTAAATAAATCCTATAGTGTATTTTTTGCAAAACAAACCTACAACTAAAAAACCAAATATGTAAGAAAAATACATTTGTTTTGTTCCTACAAGGTTTTTTTCAACCTTGTAGGTATGACAATCTATTCAAAACCTACAAGGTTGAAAAAAACCTTGCAGGACACGTATATAAATTAAATAAGACAAAAAAAAAGATGTGCAATCACACATCTTTTTAAATCTTTAGTTTATCGTTTCACCATTTGGTGCATCCGTATCAGGATTTACGAATACCAATTTTCCTTCGGCATTTGTTGTCATTAAGATCATTCCCTGACTTTCAACACCGCGTAAAGCTCTTGGCGCTAAGTTGGCCAAAACCGTAACACGTTTGCCGATGATTTCTTCTGGTGAAAAGCTTTCGGCAATTCCGGAAACAATCGTGCGAACATCAATTCCGGTATCAATTTTAAGCACCAAAAGTTTGTTGGCTTTTGGCATTTTTTCTGCTTCAATAATAGTTCCTACGCGTAAATCCATTTTGGCAAAATCCTCATATTGAATTAAATCTTTTTGAGGTTCTGCTTTTTTGTTTTCAGCAATATTAGCGGTTTTTGTAGCTTCCAATTTATCTATTTGTTTTTGTATTTCTTCGTCTTCTATTTTTGCGAAAAGTAATTCTGCTTCACCAATTTGGTGACCTTCCGGAATTAATTCTGAATTTTCAGCAACATCATTCCATTTCAATTTACCTTCATTTTTTAAGATTTTTGACAATTTTGCAGCCGTAAAAGGCAAAAATGGTTCGGCTAAAACGCTCAACGCAGCAGCAATTTGCAATGCTACATACATTTGAGTTTTTACACGCTCCGGATTGTCTTTCATCACTTTCCAAGGCTCTTCGTCAGCAAGGTATTTATTTCCTAAACGCGCAACATTCATTAATTCACCCAAAGCTTCACGGAATCTGTAACGCTCAACCGAACTTGAAATCACAGCTGGATACGCTTTTAATTCTGCTAATGTATTTTCATCAACTTCAGATAATTCATTTGGTGTCGGAATAAATCCTTCGTAATATTTGTTGGTTAAAACCACTACACGATTAATGAAATTCCCGAAAATGGCAACTAATTCATTGTTATTTCTCGCCTGGAAATCTTTCCAGGTAAAATCGTTATCCTTAGTTTCCGGTGCGTTTGATGTTAATGCATAACGCAAAACATCTTGTTTCTCCGGAAATTCTTCTAAATATTCGTGCAACCAAACTGCCCAGTTTTTAGAAGTCGAAAGTTTGTTTCCTTCCAAATTCAAAAACTCATTTGCAGGAACATTGTCCGGCAAAATATAGCTTCCTTCGGCTTTAAGCATCGCCGGGAAAATGATACAGTGAAAAACAATATTGTCTTTGCCAATAAAATGAACCAGTTTTGTGTCTTCGTCTTTCCAGTATGGTTCCCAGTCTTTTCCTTCACGAAGAGCCCATTCTTTAGTAGACGAAATATATCCGATAGGCGCATCAAACCAAACGTATAATTTTTTTCCTTCGGCACCTTCAACCGGAACATCAATTCCCCAGTCAAGGTCACGCGTTACCGCACGAGGCTCAAGTCCGCCGTCAACCCAGGATTTAACTTGTCCGTAAACATTCGGTTTCCAGTCGTTTTTATGTCCAACCAAAATCCATTCTCTCAGGAAATCAGTATATCTGTCAAGAGGCAAAAACCAGTGTTTTGTTGCTTTTAAAATTGGAGTTTCTCCGGTAATTGTCGATTTCGGATTAATTAAATCTGTAGCATTCAAAGTCGATCCGCAATTTTCACACTGATCGCCGTAAGCTCCATCATTACCACATCTTGGGCAAGTTCCAACCACAAAACGATCTGCTAAAAACTGATTCGCTTTTGCATCGTACAATTGTTCTGTTACTTCTTCAATAAAATCACCTTTATCATACAATGTTCTAAAGAATTCCGAAGCCGTGTCATGGTGAATTTTAGCCGAAGTTCTTGAATAGTTGTCAAACGAAATTCCGAAATCAGCAAATGATTTTCTTATAATTCCGTCATATTTATCAATAACTTCTTGTGGTGTAATTCCTTCTTTTTTGGCTTTCATCGAAATTGCAACGCCATGTTCATCGCTTCCGCAAATAAACGCAACGTCTTTTCCTTGCAATCGTAAATATCTCGAATAAATATCTGCAGGCACGTAAACCCCCGCCAAATGCCCAATATGGATAGGTCCGTTGGTGTAAGGTAAGGCTGCCGTAATAGTATATCTCTTTGGATTTTGTATCATAACTCAATTTTATTGAGTGCAAAAATAAGCAATAGAATTGAGATTTTGTTATTTCACGGAGTTTCACAGAGAAAAAGCGCCGAGTTTTGTTTTAAAGAATGTGAATTAATCTCGCAAAGTCGCCGAGTCGCAAAGTCAAAGAAGCAATTTTTTTTTAAAACTTTGCACTTTTGCGATTTTGCGAGAGACTAAGTCAGACTTTGGGAATGCATTTTTTCAGGAGCTAATCCCGCTATCCGTTACAATCTTTTGTGTCTCGTTAAAGAAACGAGACACAAAAGGATTTCCTCTTCTATCGGGGCTAAAAAAGCTTCTGGTTTGTCAGGCTGAGCGAAGTCGAAGCCTCGTTTGCTGAATCACTTTGCGGGGCTTCGACTTCGCTCAGCCTGACAATATTGTGCATATCGATCTTAAACAAAAAATACTTAACGAATCTCTGCGCTTTTTCTTTGTGAATCTCTGCGGTATAACCCCATAAAATAGAACCAGTTTAAACTAGCATTCCCACTTAAATCTTCAAAATATATTTTGCAACCTTTGTACTGAAAAAACAAAGACAATTTTATGAGCAAGACAAAACTAATCATCAATAAAAACGGATCAATAAAAATTGAAGGTGATTTCGAAATCATGGATCCGGAAGGAGTACTTTATGGTTTACAAGGAAGATCTGCATTGGGACTTTGCCGTTGTGGATTATCTGCAAACAAACCTTTTTGCGATGGAGGACACCGTAATAACTTCGAACACGATTCAATCGCGTTTGATTTACCACCAATGAAAACGAATTAAGAATCGTTTTTCTGGTTTAGGATATAAAAAAAGCTGCATTAATGCAGCTTTTTTTGTTTTAGAATTTAAATATTGATTGTCCTTTAGTCGCGGCATCGAATACTCTTAAAAAATTGCCGCCTCCAATTTTACCAATTTCTTCTTCGTTGAAACCTGTTTTTAATAAAGCATCAACGACCACATAATAGAAACCTTCTTTTTGGTCTTTCCAGGTTTCGTTGGTACCGCCGTCCATTTTATTTTTGTCACCGCCTTTTTGAGGTTCTCCTTGTTGCTGTTTTATACTTTCCGGAGATCTGTAGGGCGGAGTCAGTTTAGTATCTGTTCCTATGGCGACATGATCGATTCCGACAACGTCAACCATTGCTTTAATATTTTGTGCATATTCTAATGGCGAATCGGCAAGATGTGTCCAGACACCAATAACGCCGCCGGTTTCGGCAACGATTTTAGCTTGTTCTTTGCTGATAAGTCTTGGGCGCATCATTTTGTTCATGAACTCATTTTTTCCCAATTGAGTATCAAGACCCGTATGCGAAACAAGTACAGGTTTTGTCGTTACTTTTAATGCAGCATTTAAGGTTTCATTATTGGCATGAGAAAGGTCAACAACAATACCAAGCTGGTTGCATTTTTTGATAACATCTGCACCAAAAGTTGTTAGTCCGCCAAATTGCGCGGGATTGGTAAAAACATCGCCCAAAGGCACTGATGCATCATGATCGTGAAGTAAAGTTAAATGTCGTAAACCTTTGTTATATGCAATTCCGAGTCGGTCTAGATTTCCTTCCAGAAAATGAGCTCCTTCAACAGATTGAATAACAGTTGGAATGTGATTTTTATATGCAAATTGAATATCGGCCAAATTCATGGAATGTGTCATATTGTTGCTTTCCAATATTTTGTCCATTGCAGTTAATCCGTTTAAGAACCGATTGTAGGCATCACCGGGATTTTTAAGCTCTTGGTAATCAACAGCAAATGTCATGCAAATTGCAGATAATCCCGATTTTTTCATTTCGCCAATTAAGTCGATTTTTGGACCGGGCAACTCTGTTGCATTAAGCGGAACATCAACGTGATTGTGAGTGTCAATTCCGATAGTTTTGGCTACGATTGCCGCTACACGCGGATCAAAAGTTTCGGCTGCCCAAGTAATCATTGGGTTTAACATGATTAATGTGCCAGCTCCGGTTAAAGTGTACATGAACTTTCTTCGTGACCAATCTTGTTGTGTTTTTTCCATTTTATAAATTCCAAACAATTAATTGCTACTAAAACTAACTGTTTGTAAATATATGTTTTTTGGAATCGTGTGCTTTTTGGGTAATTGTTTTTTAACTTTTTTTTATTGAATGTTTGAGTGCATCATTTAAAAATAAAGTAAAATATTGATAGATTATTTTTATAAGCAAATGATTTCAACCACTATTTATTTTTCTTCTTTTCCAATTTTGTCAAAAGCATCTTTATTCATTACTACTAATTCATCAGTCTTGCAATTCCAAATTGAAACATATTTTTGAGACATTACATATACAGTTTCCCACTTAGTGAATTTTTCATATAACATTGTGGTACATATATCTGTTGCAGTTATTAAATCGCCTGTTTGGGGTAAATGACTATGTATAGACGCTAAAGTTATATTTTTTTCGTTTCCATAATTCACAGGAATAATATTAGCGTGCAATGTTTTTGTGCTTATTAAGTTATTGTTTTTATCAAAATTTAATAGATAATCATTTCCAAATATTACAACTCCACTATTTGTTGGGCCAGTTAAAACGTATACTTTTTTTTCATTGTTTGAGATTATAGGAATCAAATTAAGACTTGAATTTTGATAACTTTTAAAAATAGTATCTGTTTTAATAGCATTTAAAGCTTTTGTGCGAATGGTATATAAATCATTTTCATTTTTAGAAAAAGTCCTTTCTTCAAGTTCTACTTTAGCGGTTTTAATATTGTAAGTAGCATCAAAAATTATTGTACCAATAACTTTAGGATTCTCATCTTTAGAGAAAAAGATGCATTTAGATAATTCATTTTCTGAATAGGAAAAATATCCACCAATTTTCCCCTGTTCTTTATATTTTTCAATAAACAAATCTGTTCCATACCAAGAAGCCATTTCTGATTTATATAGTGTTTTACCTTCGGCTACAACTTGAGAGACTTTCTCATTTAAATTTTTTTGTGAATAACAATTTATTCCAATTAGGATTAAAATAAAAAATGATTTTTTCATAGATATTCTATATGGTTTGATTTTGAGTGCTTATGTTATAAATAGTTCTAGGGTTCTAAATACAAAGTAATAGATTTATACATAAAGCTCCCCTTTCATTGTTATAATAGAAGTTCCTCCAACCAAAATATCTTCTTCACGATTCATAACTTCAATCAATGAGGGTTGTTTTAATTTTACGCCTTGCAGAATTTTATATTCTTTATCTGATTTGGTGAATTTCTTTTGAGTTAAAAAGCCAATTAAAGGTCCGGCAGCAGTTCCTGTAGCGGGATCTTCATTTATTCCAATTATTGGATTGAAAAATCTTGTTTCGACTATATGTTCCTGATCTTCATCAGCAATAGTGAAACAATAAAATCCTTCAAATTTGTATTCTTTTGAGATCTCGATTAAAAGCTGATTGTCAGGAATACAGCTATTTAGTATTTGACTGTTTTTTATAGGAACCATTGTATGGGCTACTTCTGTTTTAACAATTGTAGGCACAAAAGCATTAACATCTAAATCTTCAATTTTTAAACCAAGTGCTACAGCAATTCTATACGTTGGAATTTCTTGTTTGATGATTGCCGATTTTTGATGCATTTGAACAACAGGATAAAAAGTAACCGGGTCAAAATTTACAGTTAACGGAATTGCTGAATGTTTCATGATTACAAAAGGCTCACTTTCATTTTGCTCGTCAAAAATTGGAATTCCTTTTAGCAACGCGCCGCAGACCGCTCCTAATAGATTATGTCCTGCTCCGTCGATTTCGATTCCGGTTGGGGTAAACGAACGAACCATTAGTGCTTTTTCTCTTGTGGAATAATAAACAAAAGAGGTTTCAGAATAGCCAAATTCTTTAGAAATGTCCTGATAGATTTCTAGTTTTAGATTTCCATCGGTGAAAACCACAGAAAGCGGATTTCCTTTGTAGCTTTTAGTTGAAAACACATCTAAAACGTAATACTCTAATGCTGTTCTTCCTTCCATTGTTGATCTTTTTTTAAATGATTATTTCTAAAAATAAGTCTATTACTTTTGGTTAAAGTTACAGATACAATCTTTAAGTGATTGCTTTGTGTTGATTAACAATATTTTAAATTTGATATAATTTCAGAATCAATTTATTGCTGACTTTATAAAGCATAAAAGTACTACAAAAATAACGAAGAAAAAATGAACTTTATTTTACTTTTTGGTTAGTAAATTTGTGAAGTAGTAAACGATTAATTAATATTATAAAAATTGAATTAAACCAAACAAAATATAAATAGACGTTAAGTGTTCTTGCTATGAAGTTATTGTTATAATGGAGAGTCATTCTTTTCTTAAAGATGGAGGAGGAGGAGGTGGAAGAATATAAGTTAAATCACCAAAGTTAATAATTTGTTTTGTTGGAGAAAACTTTAAATTCTTTTTAAAAGTACCTAATGAGTCAACAAAGTTGTAAAGTTCTTCAGGGGCGATATGCCCGTATATGAAAATTAATTTGTTTTTTCCGTTATTTGAAACATTTATCAAGTAGCTTTCTCCATCACATAAATTTTCTTGTGCATACACAGACTTAAACTTTTTAAGGTTCAAACTTTGAAGATATTTATTTAGTTTAATTTTTTCATCATTTTGAATTATAGCATAGAAATTTTCGGTAGGTTCGGGAAATCTTCTTTGAAGAAATACAGTGTCACTGTTGGTGAATTTAACTGAATTGTCGTGATGTAAACCAGCATAAGAAAAAATTAAGCTATTAAATGGGAACTCATTCACTTCGTCTTTTTTGCATCCAAAAAGAGCAAATACGAGTATAAATAATAAAATTGTTTTCTTCATGATTTAAATTTACAAATTTGTAATCGCTCTAATAATCCATAAAAGAATAATAAATAAGACAATAGAGAATTCAACTTTATTGACTTTTATATTTCCAAATTTTTTAACGAAATATATGTCAATAAATACAACTACTACAACAGGAATTAATCCCATTAAAATATAAATTCCGACTAGTCGGTCTTGAACAGAATTGCTTGCAAAGAGAGTTAAGGAAAAAATGAGACCGGAAAGAATTGATAGAATTCCTAAAAAGGAAAATAGAGTTAGGTTTTTTAGGAGATTCATTTAGCTTTTTAATTATTAATTATCATATTATTTATCATAAAATGAAGAAGATTTGTGTCTTCCGTTGAAATTGGTGTTTCTTTGTTGATCGATATTATTACCTGTTGTTTTTTACTTACAATTCCCCACCAAACCCAATTTGCATTTTCGTCTGAGATTTTTGATTCTACTAAAACGTCGAATTTAGTTTTATAACTGTTCCAGTTTTCTCTTTTAATTTCTTTTTTGAACTGATCTTTAAGAAATCCGCTGAGTTGATTAATTAATTCCTCATCGTTTAATTCTTGATTTTGTGTGTATGAACTAATTGTGATGTTTAATTCAGAAGTTGGATCTGTTATGTTTACAATACCTTCATCGTCTTCTTTTAAAGAAAAACTTTTAGGGTAATAAATGTCATAAGCTTTAGACTTAGGTACAAATGAAGTCATTACCTTATTGTTTTCATTTTGTCCAAAGGCACTCATGCTTAACATTGTAATTAGTATTGTTACATAGATAGAAAATACTTTCATGGATAAAAAGTGGTTTGGGTTAAATTAAACTTGATTTGCATCAAATGTATTTATTTTTAGTTACACATTATCATCTTGGTTTTTTAGTTTTTATGAAATTTCATTCTTTTTTAAAAGCATTAGAATCAATAATCGATTGGCTGGTGATATGTCTTTGATATTGGTTTCTTATATTTGCAATGTAATTTAATGAAGAGCAAACCATGGCAAAAGGACCCGAAAAAAACACCAAAAACAAGGCTTTGCATACCAAATTGCTAAATCGGAAAAAGGCCAAACTTCAGGAAGAAAAAAAAGAACGTGCATTACGTTTGAAAGCCTTAGTTGCAAAAATGAATGAAAAGAAGAGTAGTGACGAATCTGATGTTATTTAAATCAGATTGTATTTCTTTTCTGTTTTAATTTAACTGAAATTTGCAAAACAATCTCAAAACAAAACAAAATGGAGGAATTCGGTAGAATATTAGTTTCTGAAACAGCAATGAATAGTGAAAATCTTCAGGATGTTATTCACTCAAATATTTCGGTAATCAATTTAATGCGCGAAGAAGGTGTCGATGATGAATTTATTCATGAAGATGCTTTGTTGAGTTATTATCTTGATTATTACTGGTCGCAATATACCGAAGGAAATTTTGCGCAATTTGTTCATAAATCTGGTTGGAATAAAGAACTAAACGAATTAATCGAAGAAGGTTTGGCTCTAATTGGTGCCGAAAAACATGTAGAGTTATTTCAACAACAAAGCAAAAAAGTGAGATTAATGAGCAGCGTAAAGCTCAATAAATTCTTAACAGGAAAATTAGAAGGCGTAAACCCAACTAGGGATTTGCTGAACAACGATACTTTCTACGAATTAGAAGAAAACCTAATTACGCTAAATGCTAATTTCCTAAAAAATCATCCTGATTTCGAAGTACTTTCTGTAGATGATATGTTTGCGACTTTAGAGGAATTTGTTGGTCATGAAATTAAGAGAGCTTAGTTTTTTAAGGCTCTGAGTGGCTAAGTTGCTGAGGTTCTAAGTTATATTTGGAACGTATGTCAGGCTGAGGCGGAATCGAAGCCTGCAAAAGCTTTTTATCGCTGAGGTTCGCAAAGTTTTTCACAGAGATTCACAAAGGTTTATTTTTCTTTGTGACTCCGAGTCTTTGGGCGATTAATTTAAATTTCTTTAAAAAACTTAGGGAATCTTTATGAGGCCTTCGTATCCGTTTGTGAAATAACTTTATTATTTTCGTTATTAATGATTTAGCGATTAAAAAAGCGACAAATGAGATATAAATACTGCCATATATTGCTTTTTCTTATTCTCCAAACAGGATTTTCCCAAAATAAAATCAACCTGTTTTCAGAAATCAATTATAATTCCATTCCGTCTGTATCCTTAAGTGATTACAAGTCTGTTCAGGAACGCGATTCGAGATATCAAAATCCTAATATTGCATTGGGAATAGGCATTTCGGGCGGCGGTTCAAGAGCACAGTTTTTTAGCATGGGCGTTCTTTTAGGATTAGAAGAAATTCAGGAAAACAATTCGCAGCGTAATTTTCTCAATGAAATCGATTATTTCTCAACGGTTTCCGGAGGCTGTTATTCTGCCGGATATTATTTAACGATCCTGAAAAACAAACTCCATTATGATAACTGCACCTTCAACGAGTTTTATTTTTCTAAAGCCGACGCTTATAAAGATTACGTAGATAAATCGGCCAACATTTTGTCGCTTCTTAATAATAGCCGAAACGAAAAAGGAGATAAAATATCGATGACACAACGACTCGATTCTGAGGTTTTGCAATATGATATTCTGAATCCTGAAAATCCTGATAAATTTAAAACCCAAATGCTTTTATCTGATTTTTTTATTCCCAAAGAAAGTAAAAGCGAACCATATCTTCCCATAATGGTTGCCAACGGAACCGCATACAACAACGGGGAGCGAATTCCGTTTATGCCGCATATTATAAAAAGCCTGAATTTAAATTCATCCTTGGCGCCCAATAAAGCTCCTATTTCATTAAATGAAAATCAAATAAACGATGGTTATAATTTTCCGCTTACTTATGCCATTACCGCAAGTTCTGCTTTTCCGGGAGTGCTTCCTAAAGTGAAATTCGGAGTTAAAAACCAGAGTAAAATATTGTGTATTATCGACGGAGGCGCTTCAGACAATACTGGCTATAAAACTTTAATAGAATTACTGTCTAATGATTCGAAAGTTGAGAATAAAAACAAAAAAGCACTTTTTATCGATTGTTTGGGACAGGGAAAAAAGGAACCTTACATCAACGATGAAAAAATTAGATTGATCACATTGTTGGAAACCGCGTCTTTGTACACCGTTCAAACCCGATATATGACTTTTGAAAGAGATGTAGAAAATTTACTGGATCGGTACAAAATACCGACCTCAAATTATAAGGTTATTGGTTTTACTACTTTACGTGATTATTTGCTTAAAATGAAAAAAGACGAAACCTATGAAAATGCAGTAACCGAACTAAAAAACTCAGATGATGATTATGATGGCTGGTTGAAAATCTTCAATAAATTTAAGCTTGAATTAATAGATAAATTTGGAGAACCGAGTTTTAAAAAAGATAAAGATGGCGAGATCATTTTAGCCACATTATCAAGAGATAAATTCAATGCATTAACAGCTTCGCAAATCTTAATTCTATATGAATTTACCTCTCACGTTGAAACCAGACTTCGAATAAACCCTGATGAAAGAGAAATGTTGTTGCTGTCCGGGCGCGTCGCTTCATTTTTAAAAACCAATGAATTGAAGGAATTATTGTTAGAATATAAATGATTTAAGAATTCTCCCATTCATCAATAGTCAATACATCGGCAGAACGAAGAAAAACTTTTGTGGTTAATACACGATGCACTTCTTCATCACGATCTGCACAGCCATCAGACAAAATAGTGATTTTATAATCTTTATCAGCGGCTTCGGTTGTAGTTGATAAAACAATTCCGCTTGTGGCATAACCCGTAAGAACAAGATGTTTAATATCTTTCGATCTTAAAACGACTTCTAACTCACTTCCTGTAAAAGCACTTATGCGACGTTTAATAACATGCACGTCATTTTCTTGTGGCTTTAATGCCGGATGAACTTTGGTAAATTCCTCAAAATTAATATTGTCAATATGTTCTCTAGTTGCTGCAAAAGTTTTGTTGTTTGTGCTAATCTCTGATGCTCCGTTTTTGAAACCAAGAGTTGCATAAATAATTGGGATGTTTTTACTTCTGGCAACGGTTATTGCTTTCGCTACATTTTCTACAAGAGCCGCCGAATCCGGAAGGTTGGCCAATATTGCCGGTTGCATGTCCATTACTAATAAAGCTGTATTTTGATTCATTTTGATGAATTTTAAATGATATAGTTTTTTGGGAATGTTTTAGAAAAGGTTTAAACGACTTGTTCGATCAATTCTAATCTTTTTACAATAGAATTTTTGGCTAATATTGTTCCTGGCGATAATACGGCATTTGCCCCAATTCGGGAGTTATCTCCAATTAATGACCCAAACTTATCTGAATTTGTTTCTATAATTTCCGAATTATAAAGTACAGAGATTTTCTTGATAGCTCTTTCATTATAATGATTTGCGGCTATTGAACCTGCTTCAAAATTGATGTTTCTGCCAATAATACTGTTTCCAATATAATTAAAATGAGCAACTGCAGTGTTAGAACAAATAATACTGCTTTTGATTTCGCAACCCGGACCAATTTTTACAGATTCGTCTAAATAAACGCCTTCTCTAAAATAAGCATTTGCGCCGATATAGCAATTTTTGCCAATTATGGCGGGTTGTTTTATAGTAACGTTATTTTCAATAATAGCCGATTTATGAATCGCAACCTGATCTTTAATGACAAAATCATCACCAAGCGTTAGAATTATTTTTTCGATTATATGCTTGAGATCATTCGTAATAAGCCAAGGTTCTGATTGTGGAAGACCTTTGAAAGTTGCTGAAAAATCTTCAATAAAATGGTCAATAGGAATCATATTTCAATTTTAATTGCAATTTAGTTATTTCTTTTTGTTTTGAAGATGTTAAATATTTCACAGAGATACACAAAGTTTTTCACAAAGCTTCGCGAAGTATTATTTTTAAATAAAAACTTTGTGTATCTCTGTGCAATCTTTGCGAAATAACGCCAACGTCGATAGAAATACGAAAAAACTTTGTGGATCTCTATGTAATCTTTGCACATCTCTGTAGAATAACAGAGAATTAACTTTTCCTGCCAAACTTTGTCGTATTCTTAGCAAACATTTCCTTAAATTTGCTTCCTTTATATAAAAATACTAGTTATAAAAACCAAGCTATGTTACAAATCGCATTTATTAGAGAGAATCAGGAGAAAGTAATCAAGGCTTTAGCAAAACGAAATATCGATGCTAAAAGCGTTGTTGAAGAAGTGGTGCAATTAGATGAAAACCGTCGCGCTGCGCAAGTAGAATTAGACAATACTTTATCTGAATCTAATAAATTGTCCAAAGATATAGGGGAACTGATGAAAGCCGGAGAGAAATCAAAAGCTGCAATCTTAAAAGAAAAAACAGTTTCACTAAAAGAAAAAAGCAAAGAATTAGCTGAAAAAGCAGAAGCTCTTGCAACCGAATTGACAAACAAATTATACACGTTACCAAATCTTCCGGCTGATATTGTTCCTGAAGGAAAAACTCCGGATGATAATTTGAATGTTTTTCAGGAAGGTGATATTCCGGTTTTGCATGAAGGTGCACAACCTCACTGGGAATTGGTAAAGAAATACGACATCATCGATTTTGAATTAGGTGTGAAAATCACAGGTGCAGGATTTCCTGTTTATAAAGGAAAAGGAGCTCGTTTGCAACGCGCTTTAATCAACTATTTTTTAGATAAAAATACTGCTGCAGGATATAATGAAGTTCAGGTGCCGCATTTGGTAAACGAAGCTTCAGGTTACGGAACAGGACAATTGCCGGATAAAGAAGGACAAATGTACCATTCTACAATTGATGATTTATATTTGATTCCAACCGCTGAGGTTCCTGTTACGAATTTATTCCGTGATGTACTTTTAAGCGAAAGCGAATTACCGGTTTTACATACCGCATATACACCATGTTTCCGTCGTGAAGCAGGTTCTTACGGAGCGCACGTTCGTGGATTAAATCGTTTGCACCAATTCGATAAAGTAGAAATCGTACGTATCGAACATCCTGATAAGTCTTATGAAGCACTTGACGGAATGGTAGAACACGTAAAAGATATTTTAAAAGAATTGAAATTGCCATACAGAGTTTTACGCTTATGCGGAGGTGATATGGGTTTCACATCGGCTTTGACTTATGATTTTGAAGTATTTTCTACAGCGCAGGATCGTTGGTTAGAAATTAGTTCAGTTTCTAACTTCGAAACTTTTCAGGCAAATCGTTTGAAATTACGTTTTAAAGATAAAGACGGAAAAAACCAATTGGCACATACTTTGAACGGAAGTTCATTGGCTTTGCCAAGAGTTTTGGCAGGAATATTAGAAAATTACCAAACGCCGGAAGGAATCGTAATTCCAGAAGTTTTACGCCCGTACTGCGGATTTGATATTATAAACTAAATTTTAGTAATTTAGAGTTAAACCTAACAGGTTTTAAAACCTGTTAGGTTTGTTAATTAAGTACCACACTAAAAACTGAAATATGAAAAACATCTTTATCTATATCGTTTTGTTGTGGTCTACTTTTGCGCTGGCACAAAATGAGCAACTTGCTCAATATTACTACGATAAAGGCGATTTTGAAAAAGCAAAAATCAGTTACGAACAGCTTTTAAACAGTTCACCGTCTAACA
Source organism: Flavobacterium sp. LC2016-13 (assembly GCF_009707955.1). Lineage (GTDB taxonomy): Bacteria > Bacteroidota > Bacteroidia > Flavobacteriales > Flavobacteriaceae > Flavobacterium. The sequence goes on from NZ_WMDQ01000013.1 coordinate 123,163, forward strand.
CCCAATTTTTTTTAAGAACAGTCGATTGTTATCAGCAATTGCAACAATTTGAAGTTGCCCAAAAAGCAATTCAGGAACGCTATAACCGATACAAACAAGGTGTTTTTTTAGTAGAACTTGGGTATAATTTTCAATTGCAGAAAAACGATTCCAAAGCTAAAAGCTATTATGAGCAGGCTCTCGAAAAAATCAAAACAAACCCGAACGATGTTTACGGAATTGCAAGTTCATTCGAGAAAAAGGTTTTGCTGGAGTATGCTTTAAAAGCCTATCAAACCGCAATGCAGATTCAGCCGAATTTCAATTTCAATTTTCAAATAGGAATGTTATACGGTCAGTTAGGAAAGACAGATTTGATGATCGATCTTTTATTGACAGAATCATTTCAGAATCCACAAAATTCAAATTTAATTCAGACCCAATTAGCGCGTTTCATGAACGGTGAAACCGATAATACCGCTTTTAAAGATGCAATGCGAAAAGCATTAATCCTGAAAACGCAAAAAGATCAGGATGTGTTTTGGAACCATTATTTGAGTTGGTTTTATGTACAGCAAAAAGAATTCGGTAAAGCTTTTATTCAGGAAAAAGCAATTTACAAACGCGAACCTGAATCGTTAATGAGCATAGTTAATCTAAGTCAGTTTGCGATGAATGAAGATGACACCGAAACTGCATCGGAGATTTTGAATTTTATTCTTCTAAATACCAAAGATTTAGATCTGTTAATTCAGACGAATGCCAATTTAATGGAAATTAAAATTGATAAAGCACAGGAAAAAGATTATCCCGCAATTAGTACAGAATTACAACAATTGCTGACAACCTATGAAATAAGTCCTAATACCTTATCTTTGCAAATAATTCAGGCGCATTTCCTGGCTTTTAATTTAAAAAAGACAGAAGAAGCCAAAACAATTTTAAAGAAAGCCTTAACGCTTAATTTAAATGATTATCAGCAAGCAGATGCTAAAATGGAATTGGCGGATATTTTGCTTTTAGAAGAAAAGTTCAATCAGGCACTAATTTATTATTCGCAAATTCAATTGGATTTAAAGAATGATGTCATGTCGCATGAAGCAAGTTTAAAAGCCGCAAAAACTAGTTATTTTAAAACTGATTTTGAATGGGCTTTAAAACAATTTAAAGAATTAAAATCGGCCAGCACACAATTGATAGCCAACGATGCTCTTGAATATTTTTTATTGATAAATGATAACACCGTTGCTGATTCGACACAAACAGCTTTAAAGCAATTTGCAAAAGGTGATTTTTTAATTTATCAAAATAAAAAACCAGAAGCAATTGCACAGTTTCAAAACATATTGAAAAGCTTTAAAGGGCAGGAAATAGAAGCTGTAACAATGTTGCGTTTAGGTAAAATTTATGAAAGTCAAAAAGATTTCACTTCGGCGTTAAGCCAGTACCAGCAAATCATTGACCATCATAGCGACGGGATTTATGTAGATGAAGCGCTGTTTTTTTCGGCAGAAATTTACAACGACGAATTGAAAGATACAGAAAAGGCAAAACCCTTGTATGAAAAGGTAATTTTTAATCATCAGGATAGTATTTACTTTGTTGATGCAAGAAAAAAATACAGGGAATTGAGAGGAGACAAGAATTTATAGTTTGGTTTAATTGGTTATTTGTTTAACCGGTTAACCGAAAAACGATTAAAGAAGAAGAATTAGTAATATGATGATTTGCATAAGATTTTAAGATTCAAAAACCTCAGAATCTTAGAACCTCAGAATCTCAGAAACTTTAAAAAAATGATTATTTACAACGTTACTACCAATATACACGAAAGCGTTCACGACCGATGGTTAAAATGGATGCAGGAAAAACACATACCGGAAATTCTGGCAACACAAAAATTTTCTTCAGCAAGAATTGTTAGGGTTTTAATCGAAGAAGAAATGGGCGGAATTACCTATTCTGTTCAATATGTTACCGATAGTAAAGAAACCTTGGAACAATATTACATAGAAGACGAACCGAAATTTCACAAAGAAGCTTTAGGATTATTTGCAGATAAAATGCTTTCCTTCAGAACGGAGTTGGAAGTTATTTCGGAACATTAAATTTAGTTTTCAGTGTCAGTTTTAAGTTTTTTTAAAATAGAATTTCAAATTATATGAAATATAAAAAATTATCTGATTACGATATTTTTTTAAGAGGACAGCTGATAGTTAATTTGCCGGTTATATTTATTATACTAATAATTGGCTTTGGGCTAAGTATGTATGTTGATCTGCGTTTTAAAACAGCTATGATTATTGGGGTTGTTTTAGGATGGATTTATTGGAGTTTTTCTGTGAAGAAATGGATTCAATGGGCAGTTGCAAATGATGTAGATGAGGAGAGATTAGTGAGAATTGGAAAAAGAGGATTGTTAGTTTGGAGCAAAAGTACTGTCGAAACTGTTACCAAACATAATAGAACACCTTTCATATAAATAAAGACTTTGCGTCTTAGTGCCTTTATGGCAAGGCAAAACATAAATAAAAAATGGAAAAAGTAAAAGCCAAAAAACATTTAGGACAACATTTCCTGAAAGACGAAAGTATCGCTAAAGCAATTGCCGATACTTTGAGCTTAAAAGGATACGATGAGGTTTTAGAAATAGGACCGGGGATGGGTGTGTTGACTAAGTATTTGCTTGAAAAACCTGTAAATACACACGTAATTGAGATTGACACAGAATCTGTGGTGTATTTAGGTGAAAATTATCCAAAATTAAAAGATCAGATTATCTCTCAGGATTTTCTGAAATACAATATTAATGAAGTTTACAAAGACAAACAGTTTGCTATAATTGGAAACTTTCCATACAATATTTCGACTCAGATCGTTTTCAGGACTTTAGAGTTCAGAGATCAGATCCCTGAGTTTTCAGGAATGTTTCAGAAAGAAGTAGCAGAACGAATTTGCGAGAAAAAAGGCTCTAAAGCGTACGGAATCTTATCTGTATTAGCACAGGCTTTCTATATTACAGAGTACTTGTTTACTGTTGACGAAAATGTTTTTATTCCTCCGCCCAAGGTCAAGTCGGGTGTGATGAAAATGACCCGAAAGGAAGATTACAGTCTTCCGTGTGGTGAAAAGTTGTTCTTTACTGTGGTGAAAACTGCTTTTCAGCAAAGACGAAAAACATTACGTAACAGTTTGAAAACATTAAATTTAACTGATGATTTGCGATTAGACACTATCTTTGATAAACGTCCCGAGCAACTTAGTGTAGAAGAATTTATTGAACTGACTCAAAAAATAGAAGCCGATGGAGTTCAAAGTTAGCAAAGAATTAATACAACAACTAGAAGAGCACATTGTTAAGAAAAACGACAAAGAACTTGAAGTTTTACTTAACGATTTGCACCACGCTGATATTGCCGAAATCCTGGATGAACTGGATTTCGACGAAGCAACCTATATTTTTAAGGTTTTAGATAGTGATAAAACCGCCGAGATTCTTCTTGAACTAGAAGATGATTTGCGTGAGAACATCTTAAGCCGACTTTCGCCTAAGGAAATTGCAGAAGAGCTTGATGAGCTTGAAACGAATGATGCGGCAGATATTATCGCTGAACTTTCTCAGGAAATCAAAGCCGAAGTAATCTCTGAAATGATTGACGTTGAGCACGCAAAAGACATTGTCGATTTGTTGCGTTACGACGAAAATTCTGCTGGAGGTTTGATGGGGAAAGAGTTGGTAAAAGTCAACGAAAATTGGAATGTACTTACTTGTGTGAAAGAAATGCGTATTCAGGCAGAAAACGTTTCGCGCGTACATTCGATTTATGTTGTTGATGATGAAAACCGCCTAAAAGGAAGGTTATCACTTAAAGATTTATTGACAACTTCAACAAAAACACAAATCGGAGATATTTATATTCGAAAATTAAATTTCGTAAATGTAGATACTGAAGATGTTGAGGTTGCGCGTATCATGCAGAAATACGACTTAGAAGCAATTCCTGTAGTTGATGAACTCGGTCGTTTAGTGGGAAGAATTACCATTGATGATATCGTAGATGTAATCAAGGACGAAGCCGATAAAGATTACCAGTTAGCGGCGGGTATTACACAAGACGTTGAATCTAATGACAGCGTTCTCGAATTGACCAAAGCGCGTTTGCCGTGGCTTTTAATTGGTATGGTGATTGAGATTGTAGCTTCGTTTGTATTGAAAGGAAATGAAGAAGTTTTTAAACTCCATTCCACTTTAATTATTTTTGTGCCTTTGCTTTCGGCAACTGCAGGAAATATTGGAGTTCAGGCATCAGCAATTGTGGTGCAGGGATTAGCAAACGGAACATTAAAAGAATTTAGCCGCGGATATTTTAGCAAAGAAATTACCGTTTCTATGATTTCGGGAACCATTATCTCATTGCTTTTACTGGGATATCATTCGATTATGTATCAACAATATTTAGTGGGATTTGCGATTTCAATTTCGATGATTGTAGTTATTTTATTTGCTGCAACATTAGGAACTTTAGTACCGCTTTTTTTACATAAAAACAAAATAGATCCCGCAATTGCAACAGGTCCGTTTATTACAACAACCAATGACGTTTTTGGAATTATGCTCTACTTTGGAGTAGCCAAACTGATTCTTGGGGTTTAAGTTTTGCAACAAATTAATAGATTAGAGTGATTTAAAATCTATAAAATCTGCGTAATTTGTGGCTGAAAAATAAGCTATTAACCAGCCAACAAACAAGTAATGAAAGTACACATCATAGGAGGAGGAAATCTTGGGGTTTCTATTGCCTTGGGAATTGCTAAATTCTCAAAAAGCAATCAGGTTACAGTAACAAGAAGAAACATTGCTGCTATTCAGTATTTAACAGAATATGGCATTACGGTTTCATCAGATAACAAACATAATATTCAGGAAGCAGATGTCGTTGTTTTAACTATAAAACCTTATCAGGTTGATACTGTTTTGGCTGAGATTTTACCCGTTATAAAAGGCAAAACCATTGCTTCGGCAGTAAGTGGATTATCTTTAGACGTACTTCAGTCAAAAACCAATAACGAATATCCTGTAATTCGAATTATGCCAAATATCGCGGCACAGTTTGGAGAATCGGCAACTTGTATTTCTTTCCCTGAAAAAGATAGAGAAAAAGCTTTGCCAATTGTTGATTTATTTCAGGATTTAGGAACAGCTCCGGTTATCGATGAAAAATTGATGGATGCTGCAACGGTTTTAGGCGCGTGCGGAACAGCTTATGCGTTAAGATATATTCGTGCTTCTATGCAAGCCGGAATCGAAATTGGTTTCGATTCGCAAACGGCGTTGGCAATTGCAGCGCAAACCGTAAAAGGAGCCGCAAAAATGTTGTTAGAGGAGAAAGTGCATCCGGAACAACTAATCGATCGTGTAACGACGCCTCAGGGCTGTACAATCGTTGGTTTAAACGAAATGGAACATAATGGCTTTAGTTCATCTTTAATTAAAGGAATTAAAACTTCGTTGAAACAGATTAAAGGATAGATTTTTACTAAAATTCCAATATTAAAAATTCCAAATTCCAAAAACTATAAAGTTGGAGTTTGGAATTTTGTTTTTAAACGAATTGGTGTTTTTGTGTCATTTCGACGGAGTAGAAATCACATAAAGAAACTCGACAAGATTGAAGATTTTCTTTGCGAAATAACTAGTGTCATTCAGAGAAACGAGGAATGACAAATATTCTGGATTATTGAGATTTGAAATTTCTAAATTAGAATTTAATCATGCAAAAACCTCAAAATGTTCTACTTTCTCTTCAAACTCTAAAAGAAAATTACGGTCTTCCGGATAATATTTTGCTTTTTCAAAGTCTTCGCCTGCAAAGTTTTTAATGACTTCCAGGTTTTCCCAATAGGTAATAAGCGTATAATGAGCTTCATTATTTTTGATGTTTCTTAGAAAAGATAATTTTATAAAGCCAGGTGTTTTTGAATAATCGGGAATAGCCGTTTTTATTGTAAAAGCAGTATAAGTCTCGTAATCTTCAATTCGTGTTTTTCCGTGCCAGATTCTTGCAATCATGATAATTAAGTTTTAAAGTTAATTGTTGCAGTACTCAATTAAGCCAGCAATTTCATTTTCGTTTAAAGTTTTTGAGAATGTCATTTTATGATAATCAATTCCATATAATTCAATTTTGCTGCTGTCAATTTTATTTTCTCTGTTAGTTAACCATTTTACGAAAACCAAAGAATCTATCTCTCTAAGTGCAGGTCCGGTATATCTTGCATATTTTTTATGACAAGCAGCGCAATTGGCATTAAATATATTTTTGCCTTGCAACCCGTTTTCTGTGAATTTATGTGTTCCGCAAAAATCAAATGGAACAGGCATTTTGCAAACAAAAGCTGTAGAAGGCTTATATGTTTTTATTTGATATAAAATAACTCCAACAAGTATAATAATAAGTATTATTGAAGGAAGGAGTATTTGTTTGATTCTATTCATTTTATAATATTTGAATTTAAAAAACATCACTTCCTAATCAACTGAATATACTTTCTTCCACATTCTGAGATCTTAGTGTAAGAATTCATTGAGTTTCCATAATTCTGAATTGTCAGCGTATCTTTCACATAACTTGCATCAATTCCAACGGGAATTTCTAATTCTTTTGGAGCTGTTTTAGAATCAGAGATTGAATCAGTTTCTTCTTCATCGCTTATTTCACCTTTGTATTCATCCCATTTTATTCCTTCTAAAACCAAATATTTTTCTCCGGATTCATTTGTAGAAAAACGCACTTTACCACTTATGTTTCTTGATTTTGTTTGTAAAATATAAAAATAGCCGGTTTTAAGTTCCATTATTGAAATAGAAACAGAACAATCATTATTATTATCAGTTATTGTTTCGTAATATCCTCCAATAAATTCTTCATTTTTCTTATATTTAGAAATACCATAATCTTTAGAATTATGTTTTTTAATAATTTGATCCGATTTTTTATTGTTGCAGGATGAAATGATTAAAAATGAAAAGATTACAAGCCAAATTTTATTAATTGAATTCATATTGCTATACTGTTTTTTTAGACAAGATATATTTCAAATAAACAAAACCAAAGACTCCGGAAAGTAAGGAAGCAATTAGAATGGCAATTTTAGAAAAAACAATAACTTCAGGATCTTTAAAAGCTAAAATAGTAATGAAAATAGACATCGTAAAACCAATTCCACCCAACATTCCGGCGCCTAAAATATGAGTCCATTTCAGTTTTTTCGGTAATGCACAATAGCCTGCACTAACTCCCATAAAAGAGAAAAGCAAGATTCCTAAAGGTTTTCCAATTACTAATCCCAAAATAATTCCCAGAGCATTTGGGTGATTTAATCCCTGATGCCAATTTGTTTCAATGGCGATACACGTATTTGCTACAGCAAATAAGGGCAATATAAAAAACGCAACGGGTTTGTGTAAAAAATGCTGCAATTTATACGAAGCAGATTTTTCTCCACCATCTCCAAACGGAATTACAAAAGCTAATATAACGCCCGTAATTGTAGCATGAACCCCGGAATTCAGCATAAAATACCACATCGCAACACCACCAATTAAATACGGAATAAGATTATAGACTTTCAATCGGTTTAAACCGAACAAAAATGCCCAGATTCCTAAAGCAACAGCAAGATTTGCAAAAGATATTGAAGTAGTATAAAAAACAGCAATTACTATAATGGCGCCCAAATCATCAATAACCGCCAATGCGGTTAAAAACACTTTTAACGATGCAGGAACTTTATTTCCTAAAAGAGATAAAATTCCAATTGCGAAAGCAATATCCGTCGCCATCGGAATTCCCGCTCCATTTTGAGTAGTTGTTCCGTAATTTAAGGCTAAAAATATAGCAGCCGGAACCAACATTCCGCCAAAAGCAGCCATGATTGGTAAAGATGCGTTTTTGATGCTAGATAATTCTCCATGATAAATTTCACGTTCCAGTTCAAGACCAATTAACAAAAAGAAAATAGTCATTAAACCATCATTAATCCAATGCGTGATCGAATGTCCGCCCAAATCTTTTTCCCAAAGCGAAATATATTCGATCTGAAATGGAGAGTTGGCGAGATAAAGCGAAAGAATAGTCACAAAAAGCAACAACAGTCCGCCTGATTTTTCGTTTTCAAAAAAAGATTTAAAAGTTTTGGTTAATTTCATTTTGACTTTGATATTTATTTCAGCGCAAATTCAACTGCTTTTTTCGCATGAATTTCTGCTGTCTTAAACAATTTAGCGTTTGTAAATTCATTTGTAACCAGTAATTCAATTTCGGTACAGCCCAGAATAATTCCTTCGGCTCCTTGATCAACTAAATCAGTTATTATTTCTAAAAAGATGTTTCTTGAATCATTGCTTATTATTCCTTTTACCAATTCGCCATATATAATTTGATGAATATTGGCTCTTTGTTTTTCATTCGGAATTATGGTTTCTATTTTATGATTGTGAAGTAAACGATCTTTAAAAAAAGCCTGTTCCATTGTAAATGACGTACCTAATAAACCTATTTTTTTAATACCGTCTTTTACAATTTCTTCAGCTGCCGTATCAACAATATGAAGCAATGGTATCGAAACATTTTTTTCTATTTCATCAGATAATTTATGCATCGTATTGGTACATAAAACAATAAAATCAGCTCCGGCTTTTTCGAGTTTTTGAGCAGCTTCAACCATTAATTCTCCTAGTTTATCCCATTTCTCTTCTTTTTGCAAAATTGCAATTTCATCGAAATCGACAGAATACAATAAAGATTTAGCAGAATGAACCCCTCCAAGTTTTTCCTGAATGCCGCGGTTTATTATTTGATAGTACAAAGCAGAACTTTCCCAAGACATTCCGCCAATTAAACCAATTGTTTTCATAAAATACCCTTTTATGCGAATTTACGCATTTCTTGCCGAATTGATTTTGATAAAATAATAAACAGCTATTTTTTTGTTACTTTGTTTCTTCAATTAAAGTTTCAATTTATGAGCATCAAAATTCTACATATCGACAGCAATCATCCTATTCTTTGGGCACAATTAGAAGAAGCGGGTTTTGAAAATCACGCTGATTTTAAATCATCAAAAGAAGAAATCGAGGCTAAAATTCAGGATTATAACGGAATCGTAATTCGAAGCCGTTTTAAAATTGATAAAACCTTTTTAGACAAAGCCACCAATCTTCAGTTTATTGCCAGAGTGGGCGCGGGTTTAGAAAGTATTGATTGTGAGTATGCTGAAGCAAAAGGAATTCATTTGATTGCGGCTCCTGAAGGTAATCGCAACGCTGTTGCAGAACATTCATTGGGTGTAATTTTGTCATTATTCAATAATTTAAATCAGGCTGATGCCGAGATAAAATCAGGCCAATGGAATCGCGAAAGTAATCGCGGTCACGAACTTGACGGAAAAACGGTTGGAATTATCGGTTATGGAAACATGGGAAAAGCCTTTGCTAAAAAACTGCGCGGTTTTGATGTTGATGTTTTGTTTCATGATATTTTAGAAAATGTGGGAGATGAAAATGCCAAACAGGTTTCGTTAAAAGAATTGCAGCAAAAAGCAGATGTTTTGAGTTTACATCTTCCGTGGACTCCGGAAACAGATAAAATGGTCGATACTAATTTTATAAATGCGTTTTCTAAGCCATTTTGGATTATAAATACTTCGCGCGGTAAAAACATCGTTACGGCAGATTTAGTTAGCGCCATGAAGTCAAAAAAGGTTCTGGGAGCAGGTTTGGATGTTTTGGAGTATGAGAAATTATCTTTTGAAACACTTTTTCAGGATAAAAACACTCCGGAAGCATTTCAGTATTTATTAGAAGCTAAAAATGTTTTGTTGACGCCTCATATTGCGGGTTGGACTTTTGAAAGTCACGAACGTCTGGCACAGGTTATTGTAAATAAAATTAAAACGCTTTATGGCGATGAAGCCAATGAGCGCTAAGAATTAATAAGTTATGTTTTTCATCATTTATCCTTTGGTTTTTAATAACAAGTTTTTTCTCTACAAAGTAGCATTGATAATTAGTTTTTAAGATTATTTTTTTTTAATATTGTTTTCGAATTTTAACAAAATTTTTAAAAAGGAGAAGCCGAAAATCCAAAATAGAGTAGGATAAATAATTATTTTAACGAACAAAAATGGAAAACAATTTACAAGAAACATCTAATAATTTTAATGAGCCAATTCCAGTATTCAAAGTAGATCCTATTATGGTATTAGTGCTTGGTTTTTTGACTTGCGGTTTATATTTAATTTATTGGAATATTAAAGTATCTGAAGTTTTTAATGCTGTAGCAGAGAGAGAAGTAATTTCTCAGCCAATAGCAATATTTGCTGGATGCTGTATGCCGGTAAATATTTATTTTTACTATTTAGCAGGAAAAGAAGCTTTGCCAAAAGTATATGAAAGAACAGGTGAACTTCAAAAAGACCAATCTACTTTATTAATTGTATTAGGTTTCTTTTTTCCTATTGCAGCAGCAATGATCGTACAAGGTGATATCAACAGATTATACAAATAATAGCAGAGTAAAGCGTAAAATTTATGCAATTATTGGTGCATCAATAACGTTGATAGTTCCATTTTTTTTAATGCTTCACAATCACAATAACCATTTAGAATCTGATCAGTCTTTTTGTCCTTTTAAAATGTTAACTGGTTTTCCTTGTCCGGGTTGTGGTATCACTAAATCATTAGTGTATTTCTATCAGGGCGATATTTATAAATCTCTTAGTTATCATATTTTGGGGCCTTTTGTTATCTTATTTTGTTGGCTTACGATCATCGTATTGACAACAGAGATTATAACTAAAAAAGAATATTTTACAGGGCTTCTGTATAATAGAAAACTAGCCTATAATATGGCTTATTTTTTAGCTTTTTATCATTTAATAAGACTTGTTCTTTTTATTAAAAATAATTCTTTTGATGATATATTACATCAGTCAATCTGGTTCTGAAAACATAATTAAATCCCATTTGCAGCAGCGAATGGGTTTTTTTGAATTGAAATGATTTACACTTAAAATTTAAAAAATTAGAATATGGGAAATTCACAATCAGAGTTTGGAAACGCCGGACAAGAGAATAAAAAAGTTGTTGCCGGAATTTTGGCAATCTTAATAGGATCATTAGGGATTCATAAATTTTATTTAGGATATACTAAAGAAGGACTTATTCAGCTAATTTTAGGACTTATTGGTATTGGAGGTCTTATTGGTTTAATTGAAGGGATTATTTACCTGACAAAAACTGATGAAGATTTTTACCAGACCTATCAGGTAGGTCAAAAGGGTTGGTTCTAAAAATATAATAAACCATCTCAAAAATTATGAGATGCGTTTTTCTTTTATATTTTGAAGATTTCACGCTAGTTTATAAATAAAAATTGTAACAAAAAATCCCATTTGCCTAGGCAAATGGGATTTTTGAATTTTATAATGATTTACAATTAATCTTCTTTCTCAGATAATTTACGTTCCAATTCTATTTGAAACTCTTCAATAACCGGTTTCATAGTGCTTTCAGGAATATCTGCGATTCTAATATACATTAAACCGTCAATAGCGTTGTTAAATAAAGGATCGACGTTAAACGCAACAACACGTGCATTTTGTTTGATGTATTTTTTAATCAGAACAGGCAAACGTAAATTTCCTGGTTCTAATTCGTCAATAATTTTATCAAATTTATTTAAGTCTGATTCTGCTTCATCGAAGATAAAGTCTTTATCGGCATCCTTTAATTTTACTTTATAAGCTTTTTTCGGATGAATATATTGTGCGATATAAGGATCGTAATAATTCGATTTCATAAACTCAATCATCAACGATTTAGAAAAGTCTGAAAATTGATTACTGATACTTACTCCGCCTAATAAATATTTGTGTTCAGGATAACGTAATGTTGTGTGAATAATACCTTTCCATAACAAGAATAAAGGCATTGGTTTTTGCTGATATTCTTTTACGATAAAAGCACGTCCCATTTCGATAGATTTATGCATCATATCGTGCAATTCAGGTTCAAATCTAAAAAGATCATTTAAGTAGAAACCTTCAATTCCGAATTTCGGGTAAATTTCAGAACCTAATCCCATTCGGTAAGCACCTGCAATTCTTTTAGTTTCATCATCCCACAAAAACATGTGGTGATAATATTGGTCAAATTTATCTAAATCGATAGATTCATTGGTTCCTTCTCCAACTTCACGGAAAGTAATTTCACGTAAACGGCCAATTTCATGTAAAATATTCGGAATAGATTTCGCCGTTGCAAAAAATACTTCATAGTTTTTACTTTGCAATAAACGACAATCGCTGCCTCTTAAAGCATTTACTTCGTCAAGCATTTTAGATTCACTTGCCGGCGTAACAATTTTTTTAGGCGCTTTTGGTATTTTAAGACTTGTTGTATCAATTAATTTGGTATCCTTTTCAAAAGGATTTGCCAACATGTAGGTTTTCTTTCTTAAGAATTCACAATATTCTTCAAACGATTCGATTTCGTTTTGTTCGTTTACCGAAATTGGCTTACCAATACGAACTTTAATGACACGATCTTTTTGAGTTAACAATTCCGATGGCAATTTTGCAGTACGCAAAGTATCATCTATTTTAGAAAGCCAGTAAAATAATTTGCTGTTTTTAGCATGGAAGTAAATAGGAACTACAGGAACTTTTGCTTTTCTGATTAATTTTAAAGCACCTTCTTCCCAAGGTTTATCAACCATTAATTTTCCGTCTTTGTAAGTCGAAACTTCTCCGGCAGGAAAAATACCCAAAGGTTTTCCATCGCTTAAGTGGCGTAAAGTTTCTTTGATTCCAACAACGCTCGATTTAGCATCCTTATGATTTTCAAAAGGATTAACCGGCATGATGTATTTCTTTAATGGTACAATACGATGTAATAAAAAGTTGGCAATAATTTTGAAATTTGGTTCTCTTTCAAGCATTAATTTCAAAAGTAAAATACCATCAATTCCTCCAAGTGGATGATTTGAAATAGTAATATAAGCGCCATCTTTAGGTAAACGTTTTAAATCTTCTTCCGGAATCTCAAATTTAATTTGCAATTCATCCAATATTCCGTTTAAAAAAGCAACGTCTTCTAAATGTTTATTATGATCGTATATTTTATTCAGGGTCGATATCTTAAGAACCTTCATAAGAATCCAGCCAGAAAAAGTACCAAAAACTCCGTACTTCTCAACATTTATTGCTTTTGCAACTTCTTTCGCGGTAACTAAACCCATGTACTATTTTTAATTTATTAGAGCAGCGAACAAAGATAACAAAAAACTCTACTTTTCGTTGATTCAAACACAAACTTTCCACTTTTTTATTACATTTGGATTCCTAAAAAAAACTTGAATGAAAATTATTTCTTATAACGTAAACGGAATCAGAGCCGCAATTTCAAAAGGATTTATCGAATGGTTACGACAAGCAAATCCAGATGTTATTTGTCTTCAGGAAATCAAAGCAACACAAGAGCAAATTCCCGTAGATGCTATTACTGATGCCGGTTATCCATATCAATATTATTATCCTGCAACAAAAAAAGGATATAGTGGAGTAGCAATTTTATCTAAAATAAAACCTAATAATGTGGTTTTCGGAACCGGAATTCATCACATGGATTTTGAAGGTCGTAATCTTCGTGCTGATTTTGACGATTGTTCTGTAATGAGTTTATATCTTCCGTCAGGAACAAATATTGAAAGATTAGACCATAAATTTATGTTTATGGATGATTTTCAGAATTATGTTAACGAGCTTAAACTAACAATTCCAAATTTGATTATTTGTGGCGATTACAACATTTGCCATGAAGCGATAGATATTCATGATCCGGTTCGTAATAAAACGGTTTCAGGATTTTTACCTGCAGAACGTGCCTGGCTTGATGGTTTTATGAAATCTGGTTTTGTTGATAGTTTCCGTCATTTCAATAAAGATCCGCATCATTATTCATGGTGGAGTTACCGTGCAGGAGCGAGAGGAAATAATAAAGGATGGCGTATTGATTATAATCTGGTAAGTGATTCTTTGCAGCATAAATTAAAACGTGCAGTAATTTTGCCAGATGCAGTACATTCAGATCATTGTCCGGTTTTGGTAGAAATTGAATAAGTTTGGTATTGTTCTTGTTAGGTGAATAGTGATTTATGAGGGATCGCAGTTTAAGAGTTGTTTTTTGAAATTTTAAAAAAACACTCTCGCTAAAACAAGATATTTTGAATTATTAATATACCCCAAATAAAAACCAAAATTAAAATGATTAAAAAAACTTCCATCGGATTACTGGTTTTAGCTTTGTCTATGACTTCGTGCGTGTCCAAGAAAATTTACAATGATCTTGAATCAAAATATTCAGATCTGAAAAAAGAAAATCGTTCTATTGCTGATCAGAATGCTGATTTGCAAAAATCCAAAAATGAATTAGAACTAGATCGTGATAAACTAACCAAGGATTTGGCTAGTACGAAAGATGATCTTGCAAAACAAAAAGCAGATCTTGCTGCTGAGCAAAGAAAATACAAAGTATTGCAGGATTCATACAATGCATTAGAGAAAAACAGCAACGATGCATTAGAAAGCAATATGGCTAAAAACCGTGAATTGTTAGCACAATTAGAAGCAAAATCTAAAAAATTAGCTGAAGAACAAGCACGTTTAGATAAAACAGCAAGTCGTTTGAACGAACTTGAAGCGATGATTGCTGCGAAAGAAGCTGCAATGAAAAAACTAAAAGAAACTTTATCTAAAGCGTTAAACGGTTTTGAAGGAAAAGGTTTGACAGTTGAACAGAAAAATGGAAAAGTTTATGTTTCTATGGAAAATAAATTACTTTTCAATTCAGGAAGCTGGGCAGTTGGTACCGAAGGTAGAAGAGCAGTTGTAGAATTAGGAAAAGTTTTAGGAGATAATCCGGATCTTTCGGTTCTTATTGAAGGACATACAGATGATGATCCGTATGCGGGTTCAGGTCCAATTGCAAACAACTGGGATTTATCAACTAAAAGAGCTACTGCAATTGTGGGAATCTTAAGTGAAAACACTAAAATCAATAAACAAAAATTAACAGCTGCAGGTCGTAGCGAATTTTCTCCGTTGGCAAGTAATGCTACTCCGGAAGGAAAAGCTAAAAACCGTAGAATCGAAATCATCTTAACACCAAGATTAGATGAAATCGCTGAAATGTTAAATAGTATAAATTAAGGTGCTAAGGTTCTGAGGAACTAAGGTGCTAAGATATAAGGCTCAGAGTTTTTAACTTTGAGCCTTTTTTGTTCTTGCAAAGTTTTCAAAAACTCGCACTAGTAAAAGAATAAAGCCAATCTGTATGGTTTTAGAATTTGGATTTTTTTAAATTGAAATTTTCTATCTTATTATTTTTGTAACTTTGAATTATAAAAAGGCTAATTATGGGACTTCCGGAATTAAAAGATAAAATACGAAATCAATTAGATTTAGCAGACGAAAGAGTATTAAGAATTGTTTCTTCAGTTTTTGATAATTATTTAAATGAAGTAGTATCTTACGATGTTGGTGGGAATCCTTTAACATTATCTGAATATCAAAATAAAGTAGAAGAAGGATTGAATGATGTAAAATATAATCGGATAATTTCGAAAGAAGATTTAGCTAAAGAAATGCAAGATTGGGATAATGAGTAATAATAAATTTGAAATTTTTTGGACACTTAATGCAAAAGAAGATTTAAAAGAAATTTATGTTTCATTAAAGAAAAGTACTTCTAAAGAAACGGCGCTTAAAATTCGAGATGAATTATTTAATAGTACAGAAGATATTGTTTTTGTAGAGCAATTTCAATTTGATGAATACAGATTTGATTGCCGAAGAATGATAATAAGAAATTATAAGATTCTGTATCAATTTAAAGAAAATTCGATTTTTGTGATTAGGATTTTTAATTCATTTCAAAACCCTATGAAAAGTTTAAAATAAGAAAAGGTTCAAGGTAAAACTTTGAACCTTTTCTAGTTATAGCTTAGCTTCTTAGAACCTTAGGGACTCAGAAAGTTAAAAAAATCTTGTAATTTTTTTAACTTTTGTCGAATTTTCATTTGAAAAATACAGTTGTACCTTTGAAGCTTTATTATTCAAAAGAGAAACTTAGAACCTTAGTAACTCAGCATCTTAGCACCTTAGAAAAAAAATGAAATACACTACAATTCCAAACACCGATATAAAAGTTAGTAAAATATGTCTCGGGACAATGACATTCGGACGACAAAACACAGAATCTGATGGTCATGCTCAAATGGATTACGCGCTTGAAAGAGGTGTGAACTTTTTTGATACTGCCGAAATGTATTCAGTTCCGGCAAGCGAAGCCACTTACGGAAACACAGAAAAAATCATTGGGACCTGGTTTAAAAAATCAGGAAATCGCGATAAAGTTGTTTTAGCATCTAAAATTGCCGGACCAAACGCAAGTTTTGGCTATATGCGTGAAAAAATCGATTTCTCGCCTGCAAGTATTAAATATGCTTTAGAAAATAGCTTAAAACGTCTTCAAACAGATTATATTGATATTTATCAGATGCATTGGCCGGAACGAAAAACCAATTATTTCGGACAACGTGCTTTTAAAGTTCAGGATGATGCCTGGGAAGATAATTTTAGAGAGGTTCTTGAAACTTTTGACGGATTAATTAAAGAAGGGAAAATTAAACATATTGGTGTTTCAAATGAAAATGCCTGGGGAATGATGCGTTTTCTTGAGGAAAGTAAATATCAAAACCTTCCGAGAATCAAAACAGTTCAAAATCCTTATAATTTACTGAATCGCCTTTTTGAAGTTGGTTCTGCCGAAGTTTCGATGCATGAAAATGTTGGTTTATTGGCGTATTCTCCATTAGGTTTCGGAACTTTAACCGGTAAATTTTTAACTGGAGAAGAACATCCAAACGCCAGAGTTAAACTTTTTCCGCAATATACACGATACGCCAGCGAGCAATGTACGCAGGCAACACGTCTATATCAGGAAATCGCTCACAAACACGGATTAACGTTGACACAACTTGCGCTAGGTTTTGTATTACAACAGCCTTTTGTAACAAGTGCTATTATTGGAGCAACAACATTAGAACAATTAAAAGAAAATATCGATACAATTGATGTTGTTCTTTCTAAAGAAATTTTAGCAGAAATTGATAAAGTTCAGGCTATTATTCCTGATCCCGCACCATAATTAGAGATTTTTAAATAAACACAAATTCCACAAATTATCACGGACTGATCTGTGTTAATTTGTGGAATTTTTTTATGAATGAATTAAATTTAATTCGTGAAATCTGTGTTTATAAATCAAATTCCTCTTCCATAGATAAAGAATCATTTTTAACTGCGGTTGAATCCGGCGCTTTGATTCGTATTAAAGAACGCGCGTTTCCTGAGATATAAACAGGCAATTGGCCAAGTGTATCTTCAGGAACTAATAATCCACGGCGGAACATTAAATTCTTTAAGAATTTTTGATTTTTTATAGCATAATCTTTCAGATTTCCTTCGTCATTAAATTGATACATGAATTTTCGAGGTTTCGGAATAATAGTAGCCAAATACAAACATTCATCAACATTTAAAGCTGAAGGGCTTTTTTGAAAGTAAAAATGACTCGCTTCACCAATTCCGTATACATTTGGTCCCCATTCAATAATATTGAAATAAACTTCAAGCATTCTTTCTTTGCTTACAACGCGATTGTTTTCAAGAATATAAACCAACAGAATTTCTTCCAGTTTACGTGAAAGTGTTTTTTCCCGGGTTAAAAAAACGTTTTTAATCAATTGCATACTGATTGTACTGGCGCCGCGAGAGAATTTTTTCGTTCTGATATTCTTTAAAATCGATTGTTTAAAAGCTTCATTAATAAATCCGCGATGCGAAAAGAAAGACGGATCTTCTGTCGTCAAAACAGATTTACGTAAATAAGGCGACATTTGATCTAAAGGAGTATAATTTGGATTTGCACTTCCAACCAAAACCGGTCGCTGCAAAACGTTCTGGATTATCGCGCGATACACGAATTCTCCGTTTAACTTATTTAAATCGGCTTCTCCGTATTTAGTGATTTTCAGATCTTCTTTATTCAGTTTACTGTCAAAAACTAAAGTATTTGGTTTGTTTTTATTGAATTTGAAATCGAGTTTATAATCGAAATTTCCAGTCGCTTCCATTCCCTGAAAGTGCGTAAATAATCCGTCAGGCAACGAAACAATAAAATCCTGCGCCTTCATTTTCGGAATATCCACTTTCAAAGTATAAACCGTATCTTTTTCTGTGTTATAAGATATATATGGCTTTACTTTTATTTTGTTTAATTGCATTGTTGAAGTACTGTCTATCGAAATAAAATCATCGCCAAGTAAAAAACGATAATCAAAACGCGCATTTTTAATGACAACATCTTTGCTGGCAATTTTAGGATGATTGATTTTTAAATTTGTGATAGAAGTGTAGCCATCGATATGCAATTCGCTTCCGTCTTTATCAATATTTTCAACATTCAATCGAATAGAATCAAAACTTGCTTTCAAATTATAACGTTCGTCAAGATACGGAACGCGAATCGCTCCGGTATCAAGATTAAAAAAGCGAATATCAGCTTTTTTATTTCTCGGGTCAGCAAAGCCTTTGATATTCCATTTTTGATCAAAATCTTTACTTTGAACATGAAGATTGGTTTCGAGTTGTTTGTTGTTTAAAACAAGTTTATTAATCGCAATAGACGCTTTTTTGCCATTATCATCAATTTTAAAATTCAGGTTTTCCAATTTCATGTCTGTTGGAACCAAATTCAATAACTTTGAAATAATTCGATAGGCGAAAGTGGCATATTTTCGTTTTTCATTTTTATCAGAATCTGATTTATCTCTTTTTAAAAAGGCATCAAAATTCCTGATTTTTCCTTTTTTGACTAATTGAATATAACCGTTATCGATTTTTAAAGTTCCAACCTGAACATCGCCTATTAATAAATTAGACAAACTAATGCTTGTTTCTATTTTTTGAATATGACAAAGAGTGTCAGCATTATTAGGAACCAAAATGACATCGGTTAATTTAATCCCGGATAAACCATCAAAAGAAGCTGATTTTACAGAAAATTTACTGTTATATTCTGTATTCATTTTAAGGGTTACTTTTGCAATAGCCTGTTTTAAAAGGGAATCACGAAAAAAGTAAAAACCTAAAAAAAGCACTCCCAATACCAGTGCAAGTATTAGAAGTGCTTTAATTATTTTTTGTTTTGGAAATCTCATAAATATAATTTGAGGTGGAATTTATTCAGTTGTCAAATCTAGGGTAAATTTAAATTTAAAATTATCAGCGTATAAAGATTTTCTTCTAAATTTTAATATCAGTTTTAAAAAATGGATTTAATAACTTTAAAGTAAAGTAAATTTTTTCTTTATAATTAACATTTGCATTGAATTTTATGTTTCTTTATAGGGGTAATTACTGAAATTATAATAGCTTATAAATGGTTAACGTTTATATTTGCTTGATTAATCATATTTAAAAACCCAATTTAATGAAAAACCTACAAAAATTTATGTTTTTAGCTGTTGCTTTTTTTGCATTAGCTTTATCATCTTCATGCAGTAGTGACGATGCACCAGATACACCTAAGGAGGAAGAGACAGTAATTACAGGAGACTTTATCAAGTTTAAGTATAAAGGAACAGAATATAAATTCGATCCTGTTATTTCTGTGTCAGGCGCTTTAAATATTTATGGAAGCACAGGAATTGATGATACTTATAAAAAAGTTTCTTTATGGATGCCTACCGCTTTTACTGTTGGAAGTCATCCGGTAGTGTATGATTTGTCAAGCCTTGGGACTACTTATCAGGCAAGTTTTACTTTTGCGCCGGGTATAAATAATGCCAGCGCAACATCAGGAACGATAAACATTACTGCTAAAACTGATACTAAAATTGAAGGAACATTTACACTTAACGGAACTTCAGGACAAGAAACATTTGCAGTAACAGAAGGAAGCTTCAGAATTACAACAGACTAAACCTTTATATAAAATTAAAAAAGGCTCATGAACACGTTAGTGCGCATGAGCCTTTTTTTTGCAAAATTTATATTGTTTTAACCAAATAAAATACTGGCTACATCTTCAATTTTAGCCACGAGTTCAATTTTGATTCCTGTATTTTTTACGGCAATTTTATTGTATTTTGATACAAAAATAGTGTTGAAACCCAGTTTTTCGGCTTCCTGAATACGTTGGTCTACACGATTTACAGGTCTGATTTCGCCCGAAAGTCCAACTTCACCAGCAAAACAAAATCCTTTCGTTACCGGAATATCTTCGTTTGATGATAAAATGGCTGCAACAACAGCTAAATCAATTGCAGGATCGTCTACCGAAATTCCTCCGGTTATATTCAGGAATACATCTTTTGCTCCTAAACGAAATCCGGCTCTTTTTTCTAAAACAGCCAAAATCATGTTTAGCCTTTTGGCGTTGTAACCAGTTGTACTGCGTTGTGGTGTTCCGTAAACTGCTGTACTTACCAAAGATTGTATTTCAATCATTAGCGGACGCATGCCTTCCATGGTTGTAGCAATTGCAGTTCCCGACATTTCTTCGTCTTTGTGCGAAATTAATATTTCAGACGGATTGCTGACTTCTCGTAAACCGCTTCCCAACATTTCATAAATTCCCAATTCGGCAGTAGAACCAAAACGATTTTTAAGCGAACGTAAAATTCTATAAACGTGATTTCGGTCGCCTTCAAATTGTAAAACAGTATCAACCATGTGTTCTAAAATTTTTGGTCCGGCGATATTTCCGTCTTTAGTAATGTGTCCAATTAAAATAACCGGAATATTGGTTTCTTTGGCAAACTTGATTAGTTCGGCCGTAGTTTCTCTAATTTGAGAAATACTTCCGGCAGTCGATTCAATATAATCCGTATGCAAAGTCTGAATCGAATCGATGATTACAATTTCCGGTTCAATAGCTTCAATTTGTTTGAATATATTTTGCGTTTTAGTTTCCGTCAAAATATAACAATTGTCACTATTTGGCGTGATTCTTTCAGCACGCATTTTTATTTGCTTCTGACTTTCCTCACCAGAAACATAAAGTGTTTTATAAGGTAATTTTAAAGAAATTTGAAGTAAAAGCGTACTTTTTCCAATTCCGGGTTCTCCGCCCAAAAGCGTTAAAGATCCGGGAACTAAACCTCCGCCTAAAACACGATTCAATTCGCCATCAGTTGTGTCCATTCGGATTTCCTGAGCTGAATCAATTTCATTAATTTTTAATGGGCGCGGCGCTTTACTTGTCGAAGTTGGTTCACTTTTCCACGCTACTTTTTCCTGCTTCTGAATAATTTCTTCGGCAATAGTATTCCATTCTTTACAAGCATTGCATTGCCCTTGCCATTTGGCATATTGAGTTCCGCAATTTTGACAGAAGAATGAAGTTTTAACTTTAGACATTATTTAGTTTTTTTGGCAAGTGTATTCATCTCGTCGATTTTCTCATACATTACATCTTTGTTCAAATCCCCAATTGGTTCCATTTGCGAAGCATTTTGGTATTTTTTTGAGGCTCTTTTCGGGTCACCCATTTTTTCGTACATCAAACCTAATTCATATTCGCCTAACATCGCTTTTGGGTAATTTACGTTTCCAATTTCGGCCATTTTACCTAATTCGTCGTAAGCATTCTTTTTCAAAATAAGCGTTTCAATTATTTTGAAGTCACTCATTCTAACCGGAATCTGAACTCCCAAAACTTTCGACATTACATTGTATTTGTTTTCCAGATAATCGGCATAACCGGTTTCAAGAACAGCAATTTTATCATTGTATTCGGCAGAATTTATAGGTCTGTAAACTTCGAAAATTTGATATAAAGCGCTCGGAATTGCATGTAAAACCTGCGTGTAATGTGTTGTGCCTTTAAACAAATCGTATTTATAATTTACCAACGGATTATTAGCAAGTTTAATGTTGCTGTCTAACTTTTCAATTGGTTCTTTTATTTTTTTATTATCTCCGTCTGCTGCAGATAAATAATAAAATAATGGCTCCGTTACTTTTGCAAATTTTTCAGGAATTCGAACTTCCATTTTAGGAGCAAGTTCAGGACTAAAAGATATGTATGCGTTAAAAAGCGGTTGTTCTTTATACAAATAAAAATTAATAAAACTTGCTGTTACATCATGACCTGCAATAATTCTGAAAGGCGATGTGCGATATTTTTTTTCGATATACGGAACCAATTCTCCGCCAATGAATTCAAAAAATTCTGCTCCTTTTTCAAATGGAAGTCCGGTATTTTGATCAATTGTTGAATCATCTTCGCGTTCGTCATTTTTATTTTGATGAATTCCAATAATAATCACTTCCGGTAAATCTCCCCAATATGATCCATAACTTAAAGCTCCAGAAAAAGGATCAAATAAATAATCTCCATCTAATAAATATAAAACAGGATATTTTTTTTCAGGATTAGCTTCATAAGACTCAGGAAGTCCGATAGTTATTCTTCTTTCTTCTCCGAGTTTTTCAGATTTAATATTGTCAAATTTTTTCTGTGCAAATGCAGACATAGAGATTAAAGCAAATAGTAGGTAAACTTTCTTCATGATTTGTGGTATTTCAGTGAATTAAAAAGTATCGAAATAGTGTAGCAATATAACACTTTATTTGCTGTTTTATTATTTTGGGATTTTAAAAATAGCAATAAAGCCCTTACTGAAATTTTATTTTGAGTTGAGGCAAAAGAAAATATTATCTGACAAATAATTCTGCCAAATAGAAAGGAAAATAAGTGTAAAAGAAAAGCTTAGGTTAGCGAATTATCGTTTTCATTTGGGAAAATGATCCAGGGTTTGAAGGTTTTTGCTTCTTCAAATTCCAGGGTTGCATATGAAATAATGATAATAATATCGTCTTTTTGAACTTTTCTTGCTGCAGGACCATTCAGGGTAATTTCGCCCGAATTTTTTTCTCCTTTAATAGCATAGGTTTCAAAACGTTCGCCATTATTGATGTTTACAATAGCTACTTTTTCGCCTTCAATAATGTTTGAAGCCTCTAGTAATGTTTCGTCAATAGTAATACTGCCAATATAATTTAAATCAGCTCCAGTTACTTTTACACGATGAATTTTTGATTTTATAACTTGAATTTGCATGTTGCAAAGGTAATTTAATTTAATGATATGGTATCAATCAGTCTTATAGAATTAACAAATACCGCTATAAATGCACGGTAATTTTTGTCTTTACTTTTATGATCGATAGGTAATAATGTAGATTCATCAGCAATAACAAAATATTCAAGATCAAATCTTTCATTATCTTTAAAAGAATTTTCTACAAATTCAATAGTTTCCTGAGGAGTTTTTGTTTTAAATATTTCTTTTGCTTCGGTTAAAGTTTTATAAATAATTGAAGCTTCTTTGCGTTCTTCAGGCGTTAATCGCTCATTTCTTGAACTCATTGCCAATTGATTGTCTTCTCTAAAAATAGGACATCCAACTACATTTACAGGCAAATGATTTTTTTCGACCATTTTTTTAACGATCTGCAATTGCTGAAAATCTTTTTCTCCAAAATAAGCATTTGTGGGAGTAACGATTTCAAATAGCCTTTTTACGATAGTACCAACACCATTAAAATGTCCAGGTCTGAATTTTCCTTCCATTTGATTTTCTAATCCGTCAAAATCAAAATCCTGCGAAACGGTGTTACCTTCGTAAATATCTTCTACAGATGGTGCGTACAATATGATTTTGTCATTTAAAACACGCATTTTCTTGACATCCTCTTCCAGAGTTCTCGGATATTTTGCAAGATCTTCGGGATTGTTAAACTGTGTTGGATTTACGAAAATACTAACTACAGTATCGTCGTTTTCTTTAAGAGATCTTTGCATTAAAGCCAGATGCCCCTGATGTAAAGCGCCCATTGTTGGTACAAACCCGATCGTCGAATTTGCGGTTTTGATAGTTTTTAAATAAGCTATCAAAGCTACTTTACCGTAGAAAATATGCATGTTGGTATTATTAAAATTTAGTGCAAACATAATATATTAGTTATAAACTGCATAAAATTTTGTAATTTTGCAACGTTTTTATTACCAAAAATTAAGTAAAATACTATTATGAAAGATAAGAGGATATTATATGTATCATCTGAAGTCGTGCCTTATTTGGCTGAAAATGAGGTTTCTTTAATGTCTTATGACGTTCCGAAAATGATTAATGATCAAGGTGGTCAGATAAGAATTTTCATGCCAAGATATGGAAATATCAACGAAAGAAGACATCAGTTACACGAAGTAATAAGACTTTCAGGAATGAATTTGGTAGTGAATGATTTAGATATGCCGTTGATTATCAAGGTAGCTTCAATTCCGAAAGAAAGAATCCAGGTTTATTTTATTGATAATGATGAATATTTCAAACGTAAAGCAACTTTTGCCGACGAAGAAGGAGCATTGTACCCTGATAACGACGAACGTGCTATATTTTTTGCTAAAGGCGTTGTAGAAACAGTAAAAAAGCTAAACTGGGTTCCGGATATAATTCACGTGCACGGTTGGTTGGCTGCAATGTTGCCAATTTACATGAAACATTACTATAAAAATGAAGCTTTATTTTCTGAAACTAAAATTGTAACCTCAGTTTATGGACAATCTTTTGATGAAAATTTAGATTTAGAAATGATAAACAAGGTGAAATTTGACGGTGTTCCTCATGAAGCAATTGCTGATTTGGAAACCCCAAATTATGAAAATGTTCTAAAAGCCAGTATATTACATTCTGATGCTGTAATTATAGCATCTGAAAACGTATCTCCAAGTTTAACAAAATTTATAGAATCTTCAGGAAAACCTTTTTTACCTTTCGCCACGAAAGATGCATTCGCAGAGGCGTATACAAATTTCTATAAAACGATGGGTCTTTAAAATTTTAACTTTATTATTAAACATGTACAATACTTCTTTTATTAAGAAAATTCTATTAGCTGCTACAGTTGTTCTTTTATATTCTTGCGATAAAGATTTTAACGCCATCGGTGATAATTTAATCGGAGATGACCATTTTGGGTTGGAAGCAGAAAACTATGATGTTGTTGCTTATAATCAGGAAATAACTCCAATTCAATCAAATGGGTTAATAGTTAATGCTTTAGGTATTTATGATAATCCTGTATTAGGAACTACTACCGGAAATTTTGCTACACAAGTTACTCTTGCAAGTTATGCGCCAACTATTGGTGATGAACCAGAAATTGTGAGTGTAGTATTAAGTATACCTTATTTTAGTCACGCAACAAGTGTAACTACAAATACTGATGGTACTACTACTACGGCTTATGCATTAGATTCCATTTATGGCGCACCTGAAGGAAAGATTAAGTTAAGTGTTTATGAATCTGGTGTTCAAATGCGTGCGACTTCTGTTGAGAACGGTACACAGGTAGGGCAATTATATAATACTGATATGGATACAAATCTTGATGGAAATTATATAAATTTTGACGCAAAGAAGGTTGGAAATAGATTAAACGACAGGAATATTGCTTTTGAAAATGATGAATTCTTTTTTAATTCAAATGAAATCACTGATGTAACAACAGGAACTGATGGTAAAGATGTAACTACGAAAGTGGCGCCTGAAATGCGTTTAAATTTAAATAAAACTTTTTTCTTTGACAGAATTTTAAAAGCTCCTGCTGCAAAATTGGCGACTGCTGATGTTTTTCAGGAGTATTTTAGAGGTTTATACTTTAAAGTAGAAAAATCAGGAAGTCTTCCAAGCAATATGGCTTTGCTTAATTTTGCTCAAGGTAAAATTACCATTAAATATAAGGCTTTAACTGATATTACAACTGATGATCCAAAATTAAAAGACGATAGAACTTTAGTGATTAATTTAACAGGAAGCACTGCTAGTTTGCTTAATGATGTTAAAGATCCAACTTATCTTAGTACAATACAGAACGCAAAACAAACTGGAGATGACAGGCTTTATTTGAAAGGCGGACAAGGATCTTTAGCGGTTTTAGAACTTAAAGATTTTGCTGCTAAATTAGAAACTATTAGAGCGAATAAATGGATGGTGAATGAAGCTAATTTGGTTTTTCATATTGATGCTGATCAAATGGCTGTAAAAGGTGCAGATAATTTACAGGCGAAGGAAGCAAAAAGAGTTTATTTGTACGATTTAGATAATAATATTCCTATTGTTGATTATACTGCAGATGGAACATCAAGTATAACATCTGATCCAAGAATGACTAAAGTTATTTATGGAGGAATAATAAATGTAGATGCAACTACTAAAAGAGGTACTACTTATAAAATTAGACTAACAAGTCATATTCGAAATCTTATTAAAGATGCGACTGCAAAAAATGTAAGATTAGGGTTGGTAGTTGTTGATGATATAAATGTTGTAGCTTCTAATAAATTAAAATTAAAAAATAGCGTTATTTCAGAAGCGCCTAGAGCGACAGTTTTGAATCCGTTAGGAACAGTATTGTTTGGAGGGACAAGTACAGTTACGGATGCTAATAGACTTAAGCTTGAGATTTACTACACGAAACCAAATTAATAAATAATATATGTGTGGAATTGTTGGATATATTGGTCATAGAGAGGCGTATCCTATTGTTATAAAAGGATTAAAACGACTCGAATACAGAGGATATGATAGTGCCGGTGTTATGCTATATGATACCGAAGCAGGAGTGAAGCTTTGTAAAACAAAAGGGAAGGTTTCAGATCTTGAAGCCAAAGCAAAAGATAATTTTACAACAAACGGAACGATAGGAATAGGTCACACACGTTGGGCTACTCATGGGGTTCCAAATGATGTAAATTCGCATCCGCATCTTTCTAATTCGGGAGAATTGGTGATTATTCACAATGGTATTATTGAGAATTATGCTCCATTAAAAGAAGAATTAAAAAAAAGAGGATATGTTTTTAAATCGGATACAGATACTGAAGTTTTAGTTAATCTGATTGAAGAAGTTCAAAAGAATGAAAATATAAAACTTGGAAAAGCAGTTCAGATTGCTTTAAATCAAGTTGTAGGAGCTTATGCAATTGCGGTTTTTGATAAAAAAAATCCAGAAGAAATTGTTGCTGCAAGATTAGGAAGTCCTTTAGCAATTGGTGTTGGAGAAGGGGAGTACTTCATTGCTTCTGATGCTTCACCGTTTATTGAATATACATCAAATGCAATTTACCTTGAAGATGGTGAAATGGCAAACATAAGATTGCACAAGCCTCTTAAAGTTAGAAAAATAAAAGATGACTCTTTGGTTGATCCTTATATTCAGGAACTTCAAATGAATTTGGAGCAAATTGAAAAAGGAGGTTATGATCATTTCATGTTGAAAGAGATCTATGAGCAACCAAGTGTTATAAAAGATACTTACAGAGGAAGACTTCATGCTAATGAAGGAATTGTTCAGATGGCTGGTGTTGAGGATAATATTGAGAAATTCCTCAATGCAAAAAGAATTCTAATCGTAGCTTGCGGTACCTCATGGCATGCAGGTTTAGTGGCAGAATATATTTTTGAAGAATTTACCCGTATTCCGGTTGAAGTAGAATATGCTTCTGAATTTAGATACAGAAACCCAATTATAAATAAAGATGACGTTGTTATCGCTATTTCTCAATCTGGGGAAACAGCAGATACAATGGCGGCTATAAAATTGGCTAAAGAAAACGGAGCTTTCGTTTTTGGAGTTTGTAATGTTGTAGGTTCATCTATTTCAAGAGAAAGTCATGCTGGAGCTTATACGCACGCCGGACCTGAAATTGGAGTAGCTTCAACAAAAGCATTTACAACTCAAATTACAGTTTTAACTATGATCGCTTTGAGATTAGGTAAGGCTAAAGGAACTTTGTCAAACAGTGATTTCCATGCTTATTTGCAAGAATTAGAAATAATTCCTGAAAAAGTAGCAGAAGCGTTAGAAACAAATGACAGAGCAAAAGAAATCGCTGCAATTTTTAAAGATGCGCCAAATTGTTTGTACCTGGGTCGCGGATATAATTTTCCGGTTGCATTAGAAGGTGCTTTAAAACTTAAAGAGATCTCTTATATTCATGCCGAAGGTTATCCTGCAGCAGAAATGAAACACGGTCCAATAGCTTTAATTGATGAGCATATGCCTGTTATTGTAATTGCACCTAAACAAGGTCATTATGATAAAATTGTAAGTAACATTCAGGAAATTAAATCCAGAAGTGGTAAAATTATCGCTGTAGTTACTAAAGGTGATACGCAAGTTCGTGAATTGGCAGATTATGTAATCGAAATTCCGGAAACTTCAGATGCTTTATCTCCATTAATTACAACAATACCTTTACAATTGCTTTCTTATTATATTGCAGTTATGAGAGGTTGTAATGTTGACCAGCCACGTAACTTAGCAAAGTCTGTTACAGTAGAATAAACATACAAAACATAATAATGTTAAAAAAGCGAGATTTAGATCTCGCTTTTTTTATTTATCAAATATTTTTCTACAACGTTGTATTTTTATCAAATCCTCATTTTTTCTCTTAAATTTTATATGTATGCATACTATTTAAGAATTGAAAAGCTTTGTTCTTGCTGTTAATTTAACAAAAGAGAATGTGGAAAAGTTAAAATTGTGGCAAAAAAGATGTGTTATATTAATTTTTTTTAACGTTTTTTTATTAATACTAAAATTATTTGTATTTTGGCTAGATAAACTAACCAAAAACAGACCAAATGAGAGTGTATTTGCTAATTATGTTGTTTTTGTGCGGAGTTTCTTTCGCGCAAAATACAGTTACCGGTACCGTTACCGATAGTAACAAACAATCTATTCCCGGTGCCAATATTAATGTAGTAGGAAGTTCGACAGGAACTTCTACTGATTTTGATGGTTCCTTTAAATTAAATACTTCTGCTAAACCACCTTTTACGATTAAAGTATCGGCAGTAGGATTTGAATCTAAAATTATTAATGTTACATCTCTAAGTCAAAGAGTAGATGTAGTATTAAAAGATGAAGAGACAAAACTAGACGAAATCGTAGTTTCGGCTTCAAGAACTCCGGAAAGAGTTATTGAGTCTCCCGTTACAATTGAAAGAATGGGAATTCAGGAAATTAAAAATACAACTGCAGCAACTTTTTATGATGGTTTAGAAAATTTAAAAGAAGTAAATTTTAATACAAGCAGTATTTCTTTTAAATCTATAAATACAAGAGGTTTTGCTACAATTGCGAATACACGTTTTATGCAATTGGTAGATGGTATGGATAATTCATCACCTGCCTTAAACTTTGTATTGGGTAACCTGATAGGTATTTCTGATATTGATGTAGCAAATGTTGAACTTTTGCCGGGTGCGTCTTCTGCACTTTATGGAGCAAATGCTTTTAATGGTATTATGTTTATGAATAGTAAAAGCCCGTTTACAAACGAGGGTATTAGTGTTTATTACAAATACGGACAGACAAGTCAGGATGTAGCAGGAACAAATGACTATAATGATTTTGGAATCAGAGCTGCAAAAGCGTTTACAAAACATTTTGCAATGAAAGCAAACTTCACGTATATGGAAGCATCAGAATGGATTGCTGCAGATACAAGAAGTATGACTGGAGGTTCTATAGGACATGCAATGAATCAAAATTATGATGGATTAAATATTTACGGTGACGAGGTTACTACTTCTATTCCAAATGTTGGACAAGTAAGTAGAACCGGATATCGCGAACAAGATTTAACAGATAATAAAGTTAAAAGTATGAAAGCTGATTTTGGTTTGCATTTCAAACCTTGGGCAGATGATACAGAAATTATATTACAATATAAAATTGGTACAGGAAGTACTATTTATCAGGGAGCAAACAGATATGCATTGAAAGATTTTCTTATGCAACAGGGTAAATTCGAAGTAAAAGGGAAAAACTTTTTTGCCAGAGTTTATTTTACAAGCGAAGATGCAGGAAACTCTTATGATATGAGATTTGCAGGATGGAATGTTAACAGATTAGCTAAATCAGATAAAAACTGGTTTACAGATTACGGAACAGCTTTTCAGTTATCTTCTGCATTGCTTGGTCTTAATGCAAATGATGCGGCTGTATATGCCAGAAATTTTGCTGATTATAATGTTTCGCCAAACTTGCCATTAGTACCAAATATTGATCCGCTAAATCCAGGCGCACCTAGATCAGCAAGATTCGAACCGGGTTCTGATCAATTTAAGGGCGCTCTTAAAACGGTCGTTTCAAATCCTGATTTAACACAAGGAGCTAAGTTTATAGATCACTCAAAATTATATCATTCAGATGTAAATTATAATTTCAGAGACTTGATAAAATTTGCTGAGATTCAGGTTGGTGGTTCATGGAGAAAATATGTAATGGATTCTGAAGGAACAATCTTTACAGATTATGACGGTCCAATTGAATATAAAGAATATGGAGCTTATACACAATTGCAAAAAAAATGGCTAGATGACAGATTGAAATTTACAGGGTCAATACGTTATGATAAGAGTCAGAATTTTGATGGAAAGCTTTCACCGAGAATTTCATTTGTATATTCTGCAGGAGCTTCTAAAAGACATAATTTCAGAGTTTCTTATCAAACAGGTTTCCGTAACCCAACTACACAAGATCAATACATTGGTTTAGATTTAGGACCATTCGCATTAATTGGTTCAGCAGCAGATAACTTAGATCGTTTTCAGGAAACAGTGAGCGTTAGTGCTTCAGGTCAGGCTTTGGCTGGACAACCTGGAACAATTGGAATGTCTGGTCGCAATGCATATGAAAATGCATATACATTAGCTTCTGTTCAGGCATTCGCGGCATCTTCAAACCCTGGAGATCTTAAAGTAGCAAATGTTGCATTAGTAAAACCAGAACAAGTACAGGCTTTTGAAGCTGGATATCGTACAGTTGTTCAAAATGATTTATCAATCGACATCAACGGTTATTATAATATTTATAATGATTTTATGAATACTTCAAGAGTAATTTCACCTTATTACGGTACTGCGGGTACTAACTCTGCAGATGCAAGTGTTCAGTTGAGTTATGCTGCTTTGGCTTTCGGAGACAGAAGAGTGTATCAGGTTTATACCAATACAACTGCTCAAATTACATCATTAGGTTTTGGAGTTGGTTTGTCTAAAAAAGTATATAAAGACTTTGAAGTTGGAGTAAACTATAATTATGCTCAATTTAATTTTGATCAAACAGAAGATCCGAGTTTTGTGGCAGGATTTAATACACCAAAACACAGAATTAAAGCTTCACTTGGTAATTCTAAGCTGACTAAAAATTTAGGGTTTAATGTAAACGTAAGATGGAATACAGAATATTTATGGCAATCTTCTTTTGGAGACGGTATGATTCCTGAAAATACAGTTCTTGATGCTCAGGTTAATTACGGTATACCAAAACTAAAATCAGTTATTAAAGTTGGAGCAACAAACCTTTTCGGAAAAGATTATCTTCAGGTAGTTGGTGCAGGTATGATTGGTCAGATGTGGTTTGCTTCGTGGATCATTAATCCTTAATGAAAGAGAATATTTAAATGTAAAGGATTTGCTTTCTTTTAAGTAAGAAAGAGCTAATAATTTAAAAGTTAATAACATGAAAAAAAATATAAAATGGCTGTTGATGGTTTCTTTAACCTTTATGGCATGTAATAATGATGATGATAATACAACACCTGCAGAAGTTCCTGTAACGCCTGGTTCGGCAATTTTTACAAAATATGTAGCACTTGGTGATTCATTTGCTGCAGGATATAGTGATAATGCACTTTTCAAAAAAGGACAAGAAAACGGATATCCTAATATATTAGCGCAGCAGTTTGCAGCAGCAGGAGGAGGTACTTTTACAATACCTTATATGAATGATAATAAGGGAGGTTTGCTGTTAGGTGGTAATATCATTGCGGGAACACGTTTGTATTTTACACCACAGAGAACAGCAGTTCCTGTAACAGGCCCACCAACTACAGAAGTTACAGCGCATCTTACTGGATCGTTTAATAATATGGGAGTTCCGGGAGCAAAAAGTTTTCATTTAGTTGCAGCCAATTATGGTAATGTAGCTGGTGTGGCATCGGGTGCTGCTAATCCTTATTTTGCAAGATTTGCAAGTACGCCATCTGCAACGGTTTTGGCAGATGCATTAGCTCAGTCACCTACATTTTTCTCTTTGTTTATTGGTGGAAATGATGTTTTAAGTTATGCTCTTTCTGGTGGAACAGGAAAAGATCAAATCGGTAATATGAATCCTGCAACTTATGGAGGAAATGATATTACTGATCCAACTGTTTTTGCAAGCGTATATTCTTCTTTATTGACAGCTTTAACAGCAAACGGAGCAAAAGGAGTAGTGGCAAATTTACCATATATTACAACATTGCCTCATTTTACAACTGTTCCATATAATCCTCTTACACCTCAATTGTTAGGAGATAAACTTCAACTTCTTAATACGCAATTATATGGCCCGTTAAAGCAAGTATTAACTGCTCTTGGAGCTGCCGATAGAATAAATTTATTGTCTGCGACTTCTTCAAATCCTTTGTTGATAAAAGATGAAAGCCTGACTAATTTATCTGCTCAATTGACTGCAGCATTTACCCCTTCAGTTGGAGCGCAAACTGCAGCTTTTTACGGTGCCGTGTTCGGACAGGCAAGACAAGCGAAGTCAACAGATCTTATTCTTTTAACGACACAATCTGCAATTAATACAGCTCCTACAGCTGCTGATTCAGGAATAGGTATTGCTCCGCCTGCGCCATTAAATTCATTTGGAATATCATATCCGCTACAAGACAAACATGTTATTATTCCAACAGAAGCAGCAGAAATTAAAAAAGCTACAGATGCATATAATATTACAATTGAAGCCTTAGCAAAAGAAAAAGGTTTAGCATTTGTTGATACAAGAGCTATATTGACACAATTGTCTACTGTGGGTGTTAAATTTGGCAATTTTACCATGACATCTTCATTTGCTGTTGGTGGTGCTTTTTCATTAGACGGAGTTCACCCTAGTCCAAGAGGATATGGCTTAATTGCAAATATTTTTGTAGACGCCATAAATGCAAAATACGGTTCAACGCTGCGTCATGTTGATTTGGCTACGTATCAAATTCAATATCCTATGACACTTCCATAAATTAAAAAAAACATCAAAAAAGCCACTCATCTTCAAAGTGTAGTGGCTTTTTTAATTATATAAAAAAATTGCCGTTTTAAGTATTTAAGGCAGTTCTTTTATGAATGAAACAAAATCGTAGTATTTTTTATAAAAAAAATATTGATTTTATATTTTAAAAAATTATCTTTGCGCTCTGAAAAAAGAGGTATTTTCGATAAACCTAAATAGCTATTTAATAAACACATAAGTAATGTCAAAAGTAATAGGAAAAGTTGCTCAAATCATTGGACCAGTAGTTGACGTAGTTTTCAACGGTAAAGATGTTGAACTTCCAAAAATTTATGATTCATTAGAAATCACAAAAAAAGACGGAACATTATTAGTTCTAGAAGTACAATCTCACATTGGTGAAAACACTGTTCGTACCATTTCTATGGACTCAACAGATGGTTTGTCAAGAGGATATGAAGTAGTTGGAACGGGTAACCCAATCCAAATGCCAATCGGTCCAGATGTATATGGAAGATTATTCAATGTAATTGGAGATGCAATTGATGGTTTAGGAAACTTGCCAAAAACAGGAGAAAACGGTTTGTCTATTCACAGACAAGCTCCTAAATTTGAAGATTTATCAACTTCATCAGAAGTTTTATTCACAGGTATTAAAGTAATCGATTTGATTGAGCCTTATGCAAAAGGAGGTAAAATTGGATTGTTTGGTGGTGCTGGTGTTGGTAAAACAGTATTGATTCAGGAGTTGATCAACAATATCGCAAAAGGTCACGGTGGACTTTCAGTATTCGCAGGAGTAGGTGAAAGAACACGTGAAGGAAATGACTTGCTTCGTGAGATGTTAGAGTCAGGAATTATTAAATACGGTGATGATTTCATGCACTCTATGGAAAATGGAGGATGGGATTTATCTAAAGTAGATTTACCAGGAATGAGAGAGTCTAAAGCTACTTTCGTTTTCGGACAAATGAATGAGCCTCCTGGAGCTCGTGCTCGTGTAGCACTTTCAGGATTATCTATCGCTGAGTATTTCCGTGATGGAGCTGGAACTGATCAAGGGAAAGACGTATTGTTTTTCGTTGATAACATCTTCCGTTTTACACAAGCAGGTTCTGAGGTATCAGCACTTTTAGGTCGTATGCCTTCTGCAGTAGGATACCAACCAACTTTGGCAACAGAGATGGGAGCTATGCAAGAGCGTATTACATCTACAAACAAAGGATCTATTACATCTGTACAAGCGGTTTACGTTCCTGCGGATGACTTAACTGACCCGGCGCCGGCAACAACATTTGCTCACTTAGATGCAACAACTGTATTGTCTCGTAAAATTGCTGAGTTAGGTATTTATCCAGCGGTTGACCCGTTAGATTCTACTTCAAGAATTTTGACTCCTCAAATTTTAGGAAACGAGCATTATGACTGTGCACAAAGAGTAAAAGAAATTCTTCAAAAATACAAACAATTGCAAGATATTATCGCAATCTTAGGTATGGAAGAATTATCTGAAGAAGATAAACTTTCTGTATCAAGAGCTCGTCGTGTACAACGTTTCTTATCTCAACCTTTCCACGTAGCGGAGCAATTTACAGGTATTCCTGGAGTATTGGTTGATATTAAAGATACTATCAAAGGATTCAACATGATTATCGACGGTGAGCTAGATCATCTTCCTGAGGCAGCTTTCAACTTGAAAGGTTCTATCCAGGATGCAATCGAAGCTGGAGAAAAAATGTTGGCTGAAGCATAATCCAATTGATAATTATCAATTGACAATTATCAATTATCAATTATAAAATTATGATTTTAGAAATAGTATCACCAGAAGCAAAATTATTTTCAGGAGAAGTAACGTCAGTTACATTACCTGGAGTTGATGGAAGCTTTCAAATATTGAATCATCACGCGCCTATCGTTTCTATCCTTGAAAAAGGAACTATTAAAATTGTTGCGGCAAGTTTTAATTTTTCTAAAGAAGTAGCGGGTAAATTCACGAAAGTAAATGACCAGACTTATACATTAGAGATCACGTCAGGTACTATCGAAATGAAAGACAATAAAATTATTGTATTAGTTGACTAAGACAATTTTAAAATAAATTAAAAAGCCGAACAATAAATGTTCGGCTTTTTTTTTTTTGTAATTCATGTATCTTTGAGCTATTAAAATCTCTTTATAAAATATGGATTGTATTATAAAAGCTCAGTAAGCTTTTATTGTTTCGCTTTATCGGCATGATAAAGTGAAGAATAATTATGTCAAATTTTATAAAGAATATATATATGAAAAATATAAATAAAGTCGCTGTTTTAGGCGGCGGCGGAAGAACTGGAAATTATGTTGTAAACCAGTTATTGAAAGAAGGATTTAGTATAAAACTTTTGCTAAGAAATCCCGAAAAATTTTCCATTCAAAATAATCAAATCGAAATTGTCAAAGGCGATGCGCTTGATGTTGAATCTATAAAATTATTATTGAAGGATTGTCAAGCGATAATTAGTACCGTTGGACAACGAAAAGACGAACCGCTTGTAGCAAGTTTAGCTACAAAGAATATCTTGCGAGTAATGAATGAATACGGAATTCAGCGATATGTTTTATTAGCCGGATTAAACATCGATACTCCATTCGATAAAAAAAGCGCCAAAACCCAAATGGCTACTGAATGGATGAAAACAAATTTTCCCATTATTCAGAAAGACCGTCAAAAAGCTTATAATTTGCTGGAAGAAAGTGCTGTAAATTGGACTCAAGTTCGGGTTCCGTTTATTGAGTTTACAGATATCAGCTCAGAATTGAATATAAGTTTAGAAGATTGTTTGGGCGATAAAATTAGTGCATTTGATATCGCAAATTTTATGATACAGGAAATGATCGATCAAAAATTCAATAGCAAATCGCCATTTATAAGCGCGGTTTAAAGATTAGATTATGAACAGCGGGCGTATCAAGCCCGCTGTTTATTTAATATTAACTTCAATTTCATAACTTTGCCTTTATGAAATTACCAGAAAACCTTATTCAAAAGCTTGAAAACCGAAAGCATAATAATTCGTTGAGAAAATTACCAAGTTTTAATAATCTTGTCGATTTTTCTTCAAACGATTATATTGGATTTTCTAAATCTGAATCTGTTTTCAAACATGCCCATCATTATCTAATCGAAAATGAGATTATTCAAAATGGTGCAACGGGTTCGCGATTAATTTCCGGTAACCATTCTTTATATCAAATAGCAGAAACTTTTATAGCACAATTTCACGAGGCAGATTCGGCTTTAATTTTTAATTCGGGTTATGATGCCAATGTTGGTTTTTTTAGCGCTGTACCGCAACGAAATGATGTTATTTTGTATGATGAATTAAGTCATGCTTCTATTCGGGATGGAATCGTGATGTCGAATGCTAAATCATATAAATTTAATCATAATGATTTTGAGGATTTAGAACGTTTAATAGTGAAATTTCCCGAAACCAATATTTATATCGTAACAGAAACTGTTTTCTCTATGGATGGAGACAGTCCAAATCTGGAAGAATTGGTTCAGCTTTCTGAAAAATATAATTGTTATCTGGTTGTTGATGAAGCCCATACATTGGGCGTTTTTGGAGAAAAAGGCGAAGGAATAATGCAATATCTTCAATTGCATACTAGAATTTTTGCCCGAATCATGACTTTCGGAAAAGGTTTGGGTTGTCATGGTGCAGCAGTTTTAGGAAGTTTAGAGTTAAAAGAATACTTAGTAAACTTTGCACGAAGTTTTATTTATACTACAGGATTGTCCCCGCATTCTGTCGCCACAATTTTTACAGCGTATCAGCAATTAGAAATCGAAAAAATAACTATTGAAAAATTGCGGCAAAACATTGTGTTTTTTAATCAGCAGAAAAATTTATTAGGATTAAAGCCAATGTTTGTCCGAAGTAAATCATCAATACAATCAGCTATTATTCCTGGTAATGAAAATGCTAAACAATTAGCGCAACAGCTTCAGGATAAAGGTTTTGATGTAAAACCAATACTTTCGCCAACGGTTCCTGAAGGACAAGAACGCTTACGGTTTTGTATTCACAGTTATAATTCAGAAGAAGAAATTAGGCAGGTTTTAGAGTTATTGGGTAACTTTGTTTTTTAATATGGAAGAAAATTTTAGGTTAGTTAGAAGTTATCAGTATTCAACTGAAGCGCAAATTTTTAGTAGTAAATTAGAATCTGAAGGAATTAAAGTTTATTTACGCGACACTAATACAGTCGATTCAAATCCTATTTGGAGTAATGCAGTTGGAGGTGTTAAACTTTTTGTGGAAAATCAGGATTTTGAAAAAGCAAACAAGATATTGTCAGAAATAAGTCAATATTCATTTGATGAAAATAACAATTTAATTCAATGCCCTAATTGTGGAGCTCAAGAAGCAGAAATGGTAACATCGATAAAGGATTTAAAAACTCTTTTTGCTTTTGTTTTTTCGCTACTTTTTGTTTTAATGCCCTTTTATTCCAGATATAGATATAAATGCAATAAATGTAAATTCGAATTTAATTAAATGAAAATATTCGTAACAGGAATTTCAACGGATGTTGGTAAAACTATAGCTTCATCAATTATTGTTGAATCTTTAGAAGCTGATTATTGGAAACCTATTCAGGCTGGAGATTTAGACAATTCAGACAGTCATAAAATCAAATCTAAAATCTCGAATAATAAATCTAAAATTTTCGAGAATAGTTATAAATTAAATACCCCGGCAAGTCCACATTTAGCTGCAGAAATTGACGGAGTTACAATCGATTTAAAACAGATTAAAGAACCCAAAACAGAGAATCATTTAGTAATTGAAGGAGCAGGAGGAATTTTTGTTCCGTTAAACGATAATGATTCAATTATTGATTTAATCCAACCCGATTATAAGATCATTGTTGTTTCGAGACATTATCTGGGAAGTATCAATCATACTTTATTAACAATTGAAGCAATTCGAAATCGAGGCCTTGAAGTTGGAGGGATTATTTTCAGCGGAAGCGAAAACAAATCTACCGAAGCTTTAATTCTGAATAAGACAAATATTAAATGTATCGGAAGAATTGATGAAGAGCCATACTTTGATCAAAATGTAATTAGAGAATATGCTGATTTGTTCAGAGACAATCTTTTCGCATTGCAACAATCTAAAATCTAAAATCAGAAATCTACAATTTATTACAGATGACTTTAACAGAAAAAGACAGCCAATATTTATGGCATCCCTATACGCAACATAAAACGGCACAAACTCCAATCGCTATTTCAAGAGGCGAAGGTGCTTTACTTTGGGATGAAAATGGAAAAGAATATATCGACGCAATTGCATCTTGGTGGGTAAATCCGTTTGGTCACAGTAATAAAATTATTGCCGATGCTATTTACAAACAACTTACAACTTTAGAACATGTTTTGTTTGGAGGTTTTACACATGAACCAGCCATAAAAGTAGCAGAGAAATTAATTGAAATCCTACCTAAAAATCAACAAAAAATCTTCTTTTCAGATAATGGTTCAACAGCAGTTGAAGTAGCGATAAAAGTAGCTTTGCAGTATTTCTTTAATAAAAATGAAAAACGAACCACTATAATTGCTTTCGAAAACGCTTTTCATGGAGACACTTTTGCAGCAATGGCAGCAAGCGGAATCTCATTTTACACACAAGCTTTTCAGGGAATGTTTATTGATGTCGTAAGAATTCCAGTGCCGGTGAAAGGGCAGGAGCAAGTTAGTTTTGATGCATTAAAAGAGGTAATTCAAAATCATAATTGTGCCGGATTTATATTTGAACCTTTGGTACAAGGAGCGGCCGGAATGGTAATGTATGAGCCGGAAGCATTAGCAAAATTGATTCAGATCTGTAAAGAAAATAAAGTGTTAACTATTGCCGATGAAGTAATGACAGGTTTTGGTAAAACAGGAAAAACTTTTGCAATGGATTATGTTTCTGAAGTCCCGGATATGATTTGTTTATCGAAAGCCTTAACGGGTGGAACAATCCCAATGGCGATTACGACTTTTACTCAGGAAGTTTTTGATGCTTTTTATGACGATGATATTAATAAAGCGTTATTTCACGGACATACCTTTACGGCAAACCCGACGGGATGTGCCGCGGCTTTGGCAAGTATCGATTTATTGCAAACGCCTGAAATGCAATTAAATATTGAAAGAATAAATGAAAGCCATTTAAACTTTCAAAAGAAAATTGAAAATCATCCAAAAGTAATTACAGCCAGAACACTGGGAGTTATTTTTGCAGTTGAAATTAAATCAGATTCAGAGGAAAGTTATTACGGATCGATGCGAACAAAACTCTACAATTTTTTTATTGAAAAAGGAGTTGTTTTGAGGCCTGTCGGGAATATAGTTTACATTTTGCCTCCATATATTATGACCAATGAGCAGCTTCAAAAAGTATATTCTATTATTGAAGAAGCCATAGAAATGGTTTAATTTAAATTCTAACATTTTGCGACCTTTGCGAAACCTTCGTGAACTTCGCGGTTAAATAAAACATTTTGAATACACAAAAAATCTCTATAACGGCTTTTTCTTCTATTTCTCCTTTAGGAAATAATCCAGATGCAGTTTGGAAAAAATATCTTGATAATCAGCATTGTTTTTCAAGACAGTTTTTAGATCAACAAGAAACATCAGTAGCTGCTCTTGATGCCGAATCAAAACAAATTGTAGCCGAAGTTCGGGAATCAGATATAAAATATAAGTTTTTAGATGATTCGGTTTTGTTTGCTTTGGCAGCGTCTCGAAAAGCTGTTGAACAAGCTGGATGGAGTTCAGATGATGTTTTTGGAATTAATATTGGCTCGTCTCGCGGGGCAACTGATTTATTTGAAAAACATTATAAAGAATATATTGATACCGGAAAAGCACAAACACTAGCTTCGCCAACGACAACTTTAGGGAATATATCATCATGGATTGCACATGATTTACAAAGTGTTGGTCCGGAAATTTCACATTCGATTACTTGTTCTACCGCGCTTCATGCATTATTAAATGGTGTTGCATGGTTGAAATCAGGAATGGCAGATAAATTTTTGGTGGGAGGAAGTGAAGCACCATTGACTGATTTTACAATTGCTCAAATGAGGGCGTTAAAAATATATTCACGCATCAATCAGACAGAAGAATCCTGGCCAAATCTGGCTTTTGATTTTGAAAAGACTCAAAACACTATGATTTTGGGCGAAGGTGCTGCCGTTTGTTGTTTAGAAGCTGGAAAAAAAGAAAATGCCATCGCTTATGTAACCGGTGTTGGATATGCAACAGAAATTTTAGAACATAATATTTCTATCTCTGCTGAAGCTGACTGTTTTCAGAAATCGATGAAAATGGCTTTGAAAGATGAAAATTTAGAAGATATAGATGCTATTGTAATGCATGCGCCAGGTACAATAAAAGGAGATCTAACAGAATTACGTGCAATTCAAAAGGTGTTTGGGTCTAAAATGCCATTATTAACCACTAACAAATGGAAAATAGGACACACTTTTGGTGCATCTGGAATATTGAGTCTTGAATTGGCTCTTTTGATGATGACAAATAATACATTTATTGATGTTCCTTTTTCAGAAAAACAAAACCAAACAAAACCAATTAGAAAAATTTTAATTAACGCCGTTGGTTTTGGCGGAAATGCTGTCAGTATTTTGATTGAAAAAGCATAATATTTTAAAAAAGAAATATCTTATATAAAAAAAATCCACTCCTTTTGAGAGTGGATTTTTTTATAATAAACATTTTAACTTCTTAGTTAAATATAACTTTTTTAGTTGTTGTAAAGTTGTTTTCAAGGGTAACTTTCACCAACAATACCTGATTGGATGATTGCAGGTTTTGGATTTGAAGTTCCGTGTTGGCTACTTTCTTTTTGTTGTAAAGCAGTTTGCCTGACACGTCATAAACAGTTACTTCCTTGATCGTTTCTTTTGAAGACAATACTTTGATGGTTTTCTCCTTAACCGAAACCAATAATCCGTTTTCGATGTTCTCGAAATCACCTGTTCCAAGTGTTTTGTTGGTGTAACGCAATACCAGACGATCGGCGAAAGTTCCCACAGCGGTCGTGAATTTATAATCACTTTGGGTTAAATCATG
>NZ_WMDQ01000014.1 GCF_009707955.1 Flavobacterium sp. LC2016-13
AATTTATTTTCATTTTGATTTATTTGCCTGTCAGTATTTAAAAGAACGTCTGTCGCTGTTGCGGGTGCAAAAGTAGCACCTTTATTTACATTTACAACACTTTTTATTATATAATTTCAATGTTTTTCTTAACTCGCTGGAAGTGTGTTTTTTATAACACAAAGTTTTTTTTGGCATTTTCTGCTTTTACTGTGTTCTTACTATCTTTTGCAGGTTTTGCCACAAAGGCGCGAAGACACTAATTTTTATTTTTGGGATGGTTTCTTCTCCTTTATACCTGATTTACCTTTGGAAAACCTCTGCCCTAGCCCCGATAGCAGTGGAAATCCTTTTGTTTTTTTTTTTCAAAAGCAAAAGATTGCAACGGATAGCGGGAATAGCTCCTCATTAATTCTAATTACAGAAAAGCTTCTGCCAAAGGAATACTATATAGTTTTACTCTTATTATATAGGTAACAAAAACAAACCCGACAAGTTTTAAAAACTGTCGGGTTGGAGAATGAAATTGTAATCTTATATATATTATATAGAAATTGTACTTATATATGTATACTTAAATTTAAACTATCGATTACTTCTTTGGTAATTTGAATACTTTTTAGTTTGGCTTGATGATCGAAGATTGGACTTGTTGCCATTAATTCATCTACACGGGAATAATCAATAAAATTTTTAAGATCTATTGCTAACTGTTCTTTGTTTCCTGTAAAAGTACATGCGGTCATTTGATTGACATGAAAGCGTTCTTCTTCGCTCATGATATCATCTAAAGATGGTACTGGTGGCTGCAATCCTTTACGATCGTTACGAATTAGGTTCAGGAACATTTGATACAAACTTGTAGACAGGAATTCAGCTTCTTCATTTGTGTCTGCTGCAACGATATTAACACAAGCCATTGTTTTGGGTTTATCTAAAACATCTGAAGCCTGAAAGTTTTCACGATAAAACTCAAATGCCTGTATCATTTGGCGTGGCGCAAAGTGACCTGCAAAAGCGTACGGCAAACCATATGCTGCGGCAAGGGCAGCACTTTCCATGCTTGAACCGAGTATCCAAATAGGAACATTTGTGCCCTCGGCAGGGAATGCACGTACTTTGGCGGTTGCATTTTCGGATGAAAAGTAATCCTGAAGCTTGCTTACATTTGCTGGAAAACGTTGTGCTTGCTCAAAAAAGTCTTTTCTGATGGCTTCGGCAGTTGGCTGATCTGTTCCTGGTGCTCTTCCTAATCCTAAATCAATTCTGTTTGGATAAAGTGTTTCTAAAGTACCAAATTGCTCTGCTACTATTAAAGGAGAATGATTTGGTAACATAATTCCGCCTGAACCTACTCTGATATTTTTTGTCTGACTGGCAATATATCCAATTAAGACTACTGTTGCTGAACTGGCAACGTGTGCCATATTATGATGTTCGGCTAACCAAAATCGCTTGTAATCTAACTGATCTGCGAGTTGTGCTATGTCTTTTGTTTTTTGAAATGTTTCGCCGGCATTGCTATCTTGTGTGATGATAGCTAATTCTAATATTGAGACTGAAATTGGGTTTTTCATGTAATTTTTTAATTTACACAAAATTAATTCATTTATAGAGATGTCTTTTCTTTTCTAATGTTAATAGAATTATAATGTTTAGAATATTACTTAATACTTTATTTAAGTTGAATATTAATTAGTTTATGTTTTGTTTTTCCGTCGCTGGAAATTTTAAAATCTGATGAATCTGATTCTATTTCAAATTTAGATGAAGTATCAATTGTTAACGAAATGTCTCGATTTCGAAAGGTTTTAGGAATTTCAGGAAGTTCAATCGTTACTATTACTTCTTTATTGTTTTGTGTGTATTTGATTTTGATTCTATCACGCAACCATATATACTCATAAACTTCTTGCCAAGGCGCCATCCAAATAGAATCATTTCCTTTTGATCCGTATTTATTAGCAATTGCTGTCATGTAATATTTAAAATCCGGAAAACGCATGCTTAAATTCCAGAGATTTCCGTTTCCAACTCCGTGCGTGAATTCATTATACCAAATTGGATTCGGCAATTTAGCTACGGAATCAAAG
Source organism: Flavobacterium sp. LC2016-13 (assembly GCF_009707955.1). GTDB lineage: Bacteria > Bacteroidota > Bacteroidia > Flavobacteriales > Flavobacteriaceae > Flavobacterium. The sequence goes on from NZ_WMDQ01000014.1 coordinate 2,073, forward strand.
GTTGCTAAAAAGCGATCCATTGTTTTAAATCCAATTGTGTCTTTTGAGCTTTGGAGAAAAGTTCTTCCGTAAATCATTTTATCAAGATTGACTTTGTCTTTTACATTGATTACAGGTCCCAATCCGACATAAGATGCCACAGAAAAAGAACCATTTGCTAATGCATCTTTTTCATATTCTAATTGATATCCGGGGTCACTTTCTCCGCCCGGCACCACAAAATGTGACATCGTAAATCCTAAATTTTGTTGTATTGATGTTGTATTTTCTGTTACTTCTGTCAAAAAATTAGTTCCGTGTTTGGTTGCATGATGAAAACCATGATTCAAAATATCCCATCCTGCATCGTACATTTCTTTTACTTCTGCCCATGAAAGATGTCCGCGATAGGCCGAAAAATCTCCAATTGCACCACCGTTAATCGCTAAGCCTAGTTTAAATGGAATTTTATTTCCCAATCCATTAGAATAAAAAAGTCCTTTTGAGTTTGTTCCGTCTCCACCCTGATCATTTTTCCATTCGTTAATCATTGGGCCGCTTATTTTTCCTCCATTAAATAATGGAAAAGCTATTAAATAAGCTGATCGATATCCGTCATCAACGGTAAAACTGTATGCTAAATGTTTATCGAACTTTAATGCTGAAGGTTTAATTGTGATTTTATCAGCTGATTTTAATTTTATTTTAAAAGATATAGTTTTTGATTTTGTAGAATCTATTTTGAAATTTAATCTATTTGCAAAACAAAAAGATGTCAAATTAAGTATTAGAACAATGGTGAATAGAAATGTTTTTGCTCCTGACTGTGGTTTTTTCATTAGAGGTAATTGATTTAGAGTTTTTAAAGATACATTTCTTTGCTAAAATTTTATTTAAAAAAATGATATTTCAATAGTTCTAAATATTTTTTAACGAAATATAATAATTCCCAAAATCATCATTTAGCAACAGCGCTTTAATTTCAAAGCTTTGTAAAAAGGTATGTGATTTGTTATATAAGAGTATTCTGAGTTTCTATACTAATTAAAATCTCAAAACTAAACTATTATGTACCTATCTGATACAAAAACTATTGTGTTTATAACGGGAGCATTTATCAGTCATTCTTGCTGGAAGGAATGGATTGTTTTTTTTAGAGATAAAGGATATAAGACAGTTGCGCCGCCCTGGCCTCAGAAAAATGAATCAGTAGAAATTTTAAGAAATGAACATCCTGATTGTAAAATTGCTTTATTACGCTTGCCGCAATTAATTGATTACTATACTGAAATTATAGAAAAATTACCTGAAAAACCTATTTTAATAGGACATTGTTACGGCGGGCTCTTAACGCAATTACTGATGCAAAAAGAATTGGCCTGGGCCGGAGTTTGTATACATTCTGTTCCTCCGCAATTTGTTTTGCCAAGAAAAATTTCTTTTTATAAAGTGATTTGGAAACCTCTTGGCTTTTTTACTTCTTCAAAAAAAACTTTTTTAATGTCGTTTGAAGAATGGCAAAATTCGTTTACAAACGGAATGTCATTTGAGGAACAAATAATATCTTATGAACAATTGGTACTTCCCGAATCTAAATGTATTTTTAGAAATGTACTAAGCAAAACAGCAAAAATAAATTTCAAAAAAAAACATGAACCGCTGTTGTTTTTGTCTGGCTCTGATGATACTATTATCCCATCATCGCTCAATTATTGTAATTTCAAAAAGTACAAAAACCTTCATTCTATTACTTGTTATAAAGAATTCAGCGGTAAAAACCATTTTGTTTTAGGACAGCCAAATTGGGAAAAGGTTGCATTGTTTATTGTAAATTGGATCGAAAAGGTTTATTAATTTAACTCGCGTTTGATCTCTAATTTTTTGATTTTAGAATTTAATGTCGATGGATGAATGTCTAAAATCTCGGCAGCTCCACCAATTCCTGAAATTTTTCCGTTACATTTTTTCAAAATATATAAAATATAATCCCGTTCGTTTTCAAGAATTGTTTTAATAGAAAATGATTCTGTTGCATTTTCGGCATGCATTTTTGAAGACGCTGAAATTTCGATTTCTTTTATTGTATTTCCTTCGGTCAACAAAATTGTCCGCTGCATTACATGTTCGAGTTCTCTAATGTTTCCCGGCCAGTTGTAATTTATGATTTGCTCTAATGCATTTTCAGAAAGTATAGGAGATTTACGTCCCATTTTTTCGCTGTATATTTTTATAAAATGATTCGCTAATTCGGGAATATCATCTTTTCGTTTTTTTAATGGCGGTACCATAATAGGAAAAACATGCAGGCGATAATATAAATCCATTCTGAATCTTCCGGCTGCAACTTCTTCTTCTAAATCTTTATTTGTTGCTGCAATAATCCTGACATCAATTTTCATGGGCGATTTTCCACCAATGCGTTCAATTTCTCTTTCCTGCAAAACGCGTAATAATTTCACCTGAAGTTCCATTGGCATTTCTCCAATTTCATCCAGGAAAATAGTTCCTCCATCAGCCAATTCAAATTTGCCAATCCGTTTATCCAATGCACCCGTAAAAGCTCCTTTTTCATGACCAAAAAGTAATGATTCTGCCAGATTTTCAGGAATAGCACCACAGTTTATAATAACTAAAGGTTTATCTTTTCGTGGTGATAATGCGTGAATACTTTGCGCTATTTTTTCTTTTCCGGTTCCGCTTTCGCCTAAAACTAAAACTGATGTATCTGAAGGGGCAACTTTTCTAATGTAATTAAAAACAGTCATCATTTGTGTACTGTTTCCAATAATTCCCTCAAAACCAATCATCTCTTTTTCTGAATTTAAGTTCTTATATATTGTTTCTTTTTTAATTTTTTCATCTGCATTTAAAACCTCAACAGAATACATTTTATTAATAAACTGAATAAAATTGTTTTCTAAATTTGATAACAATTTTAAATTATCAGGAGAATAAACATTAAAATTTCTGCTATAAAACGTAATATGGAACTTTTGAATTGCTGCAATTGAAATTGGAAAAACCAAATATGATTTGATTCCGAAATTATGTGCGATTAAACCTTTTATAGGTGCAACCTGAAAATTATTAATGAGATTTTCTTCACTATAAATAATAGGCTCTGAATCTGTTTTTGATTTTTTATAGGTTTCATTTAGTTCTTTTACAGAAATATCGGCGATTTTAGAAAATTTTTCCGGACTTATAATTTGATAATCATCGATATTTTTACGCATAATTCCAAGATTAGCGTAATGCGTTGTATTAGCAAAACCTACTTCTAAATAATCAAATGAAATAAAAGTCTGCATTTTTTTTGCCAGTAAAAGTAAGCTTTCCTCCCATTTTAGATTTGAATTAATGATTTCGGTAATATCATTCTGCAACTGCAATTGTTGCAATAATTGCGATTCTAAACTGTATTCCTGTCGATAAAAAGCAATTTCAAGGGTGGTTAAAACATCTTGATCTCTAAAAGGTTTTACAATAAATCCGTAAGGCTGCGTAGTTTTGGCCTGATCTAAAATTCGTTTGCTTGAATTTGCAGATATATAAATAAACCCAATATGATTTTCTTTAAGAATTTGAGCAAGATCAATTCCGTTTCGGGTTCCTTTTAGCATAATATCCACAAACACTAAATCGGGCTTTTCTATTTGAATTTGCTCCAAAGCCTGATCTACAGAACGTGCAATTCCGGTTACTTCATAATTTGCTTTTTCAAGGATTAATTGCAAATCATGTGCTTCAATAAATTGATCTTCAACAATTAAAATTCGTTTTTTTAATGCAGTTTCAGATGAATTATTGACATCGCCGAATGCAGTTTTCATAATTGTGGTATTTTTAGTATTATAACGTATGTAATATATTGGTATAAAATTAGTTAATTATTATAACTAAAATAAACTTTTCTCCAAATATAAATCATTAAAAATTGCTTTTATGTGAATTTTCCTGATATTATTTTAAAATTCATATTGCTTCATTTCTATATTGTTTATTGAAAAACCGTTCAAAAGTTTAATTCTAAGTAAATTAACAAAGAACTTTTTACGCTCTGTCATTTTTAATTTTATTAGCTTTCAATCATTTGAATATAGGAGCGATCTTAAAATTGAATTTTCGCAAGAATTTCTGTTGAATTAAAAAAGCAAAGTGATTTTAAACCTAAATTTGTACATCAAAATACCAATTCGGTTTTAGCTTATCTGCAAATGACACACAAAATTTTAATTATAGACGACGAAGAAAAACTGAGAAGTCTGTTGGCACGTATTATAAAATCGGAAGGATTTGAAGTTATCGAAGCCAAAGATTTAAAATCAGGTTTTAAAAAACTGGAACAAACGGATATTGATGTTGTTTTATGTGATGTAAAATTACCAGACGGAAACGGTGTTGATTTTCTTCAAAATATAAAAGGAAGTTTTCCGCTTACGGAAGTTATTCTGCTGACTGCTTTTGGTAATATTCCGGATGGTGTTCAGGCAATGAAAAACGGGGCTTTTGATTATATTGTAAAAGGCGACGACAATGATAAAATTATTCCGCTTCTTTATAAAGCAATTGAAAAAGTGCATTTACAAAAGAAAGTACAGCAGCTTGAAAAACGAATCGGCGATAAATATTCTTTCAGTACCATTATTGGAAAATCAAAAGGAATTGAACAGGTTATTGATCTCGCACAAAAAGTAGCCAAAACTGATTCTACCGTTTTACTTACCGGCGAAACCGGAACTGGAAAAGAAGTTTTTGCGCAGGCGATTCATGAAAACAGTAATCGTGTCGGGAAATCTTTTGTGGCTTTAAACTGCAGCACTTTTAGTAAAGAAATTTTGGAAAGTGAACTTTTCGGTCATAAACAAGGCGCTTTTACCGGGGCTTTAAAAGATAAAAAGGGTTTTATTGAAGAAGCAAACGGAGGAACTTTATTCTTGGATGAAATTGGTGAAATGCCAATTGATCTTCAAGCTAAATTATTACGTGTTTTAGAAACCAGCGAATATATTCCTGTTGGAGATACAACTCCAAAAAAGTCAAATTTTAGATTAATTGCGGCTACAAACCGAGATTTAAAAACAGAAAGCGATGAACATCGTTTTCGTTCTGATTTGTATTTTCGTTTGAATATCTTCGAAATTAAATTGCCTTCTTTAAGAGAAAGAATCAAAGATATTGCGGTTTTGACACATCATTTCGTAAAGCAGTTTTCTGAAAAAACAAATAAAAAAACATTACATATCAGTGATGATTTTCTGCAGAAATTAGAAAACTATTCCTGGCCGGGAAATATCCGCGAACTCAAAAATATCATCGAAAGATCGGTTATTTTGAGTAATGGCGATACTTTAACTTCAGATGTTCTCCCATACGAAATGCAGCATCAAGCTGAAAAAAGCACCAAATCAATGTCGGCTTTCTCGATGCAGAGTGTTGAAAAGCTTCATATACAAAAGGTTTTAAATTATACCAAAGGAAATAAAGCTGAAACGGCACGATTACTCGAAATTGGAATTGCAACTTTGTACCGAAAATTAGAAGAATATAATATACAACCGTAATTCATCCTAAAAGGTTTTCAAAACCTTGCAGATTTAGATTTTAAATAATTTGAACTTTACACTTAAATAGAATACCTTCAAGGTTTTGAAAACCTTGCAGGAATCGGTAATAATCGAAACAACCTTATCATTTCAATAAAAGCTTATCATTTTGATAGGCTTTTTTTATGCCTGATTTTTGGCATGCAACGACATTCCTTTTATTGACAGCACTTTAGCTGTTACTTGATTTTTTCGGAACGTATTTTGGCATAAGGAGGAAGAACATTAAAATTCATTCTAAATGAAAAATCAAGTAACCTCAATCTACAAACAAGCTGAACGGTTTGCCGAAATCACTAAAAAATCTATTATTTCCGGCAATATCGTAAGAGCGAAGAAATGTCTGGCTCTTGCCGAACGTTTGTTTATAACCGGAAGCATCGAAACTAAAAATGCCATTTCTAATGTGTATGTTTTTTCGGTTTCTTCTTTTATGGAAATGCGCCACTGCAATATTTCACATCTTTTTCCACAAACGCTAAAAACGGAATATATCAAGCAAATTAATGCTTCGGGCGTATAAAGTTTAATCGGTTAATTGTTTAATTGTTTAATCGAAAAATCTAAAGTCTACAATTTTAAATCTAAAATAAATCCTATGATCACTTTTCTTTTACTCGCATTGGCCGTCGTGCTGTTCGCAATTTGTTTTCTCTCTGTTGAATTTTTTGAAAAAATCTAAATCATGACCGCACTATTTATTATTTCAATCGCCGTTTTCGTGTATTTGGTTTATGTATTAATCAAACCCGAAAAATTTTAAAATATGAATTTTTAGAATTTAAGATTGTCTCAAAGAAATCTAAAATCTAAAATCAACAATCTAATATTAAATATATGAACACAGAATTATTAGGCGTCATTGGTATTTTTATCCTAACCATTGTTTTAGCAATTCCTTTAGGAAAATATATTGCTAAAGTTTATTTGGGAGATAAAACACTTTTTGATCCGATTTTCAATCCAATTGAAAAATTTATTTTTAAAATAAGCGGTATAAATCCTGCTGAAGAAATGAACTGGAAACAACACTTAAAAGCACTTTTAAGTATTAATATGGTTTGGTTCTTTCTTTGCTTTTTTGTCTTATTGTTTCAGGGATCTTTACCTTTAAATCCTGATAACAACCCGTCCATGACGCCAGATTTGGCTTTTAATACGGCTATTTCATTTATTGTAAACTGTAATTTACAGCATTATTCAGGCGAAAGTGGCGTTTCTTACCTTTCACAAATCGTCTTGATGTTCCTTCAATTTGTTTCTGCTGGTATCGGAATGGCTGCTGCTGCTATGATTTTCACGGCAATGAAAGAAAGAACGACAGAAAAATTAGGTAATTTTTACAATTATTTCATCAAAAGCTGTACTCGTATTTTATTGCCGCTTTCAGCAATTGTGGCTGTTGCACTAGTATTTAGCGGAACTCCGATGACTTTTGAAGGTAAAGATGCTATTACGACGCTTCAAGGCGATCATGTAGAAGTTTCTCGCGGACCAGCTGCGGCCTTTATTGCGATCAAACATATTGGTACAAATGGTGGTGGATTTTTTGGAGCGAATTCAGCTCATCCATTAGAAAATCCAACTTATTTTACTAACCAAGTTGAACTTTGGGCGCAAATGATTATTCCGTTTGCCATGATTTTTGCACTTGGATTTTTCCTAAACAAAAGAAAACTTTCAAATATCATATTTGGTGTAATGACGGTTGGATTTTTACTTCTGGTTGTTCCAACAGTTATGAGCGAAATCAACGGAAATCCTGCTATCGAAAAAATGGGAATCGCACAAGCAACCGGAGCGATGGAAGGAAAAGAAGTTCGGTTTGGTCCCGCAATGTCAGGTTTCTGGAGTATTGCTACAACCGTAATTTCTACAGGTTCTGTAAACAGTATGCACGATAGTTCAATGCCAATGTCTGGTACTATGCAGCTATTATCTATGATGGTGAATGCTTTTTACGGCGGATGCGGTGTTGGTATTCTAAACTATTACATTTTCATTATTCTGGCTGTATTTATCTCCGGTTTGATGGTAGGTCGAACTCCTGAGTTTTTAGGAAAGAAAATCGAAGCGCGGGAAGTTAAAATTGCTGCTTTTATCGCCATTCTTCATCCTTTATTAATATTAGCCGGAACTGCTTTAGCTTCTTATTTTGCTGCGTATGACACTGCAATGGGTTATTGGTTTAACGGAAACGCAACAGGATGGTTGAACAATCCAGGAAATCACGGATTCTCAGAAATGTTATACGAATACACTTCTAGTGCTGCTAACAACGGTTCTGGTTTTGAAGGTTTGGGAGATAATAATCCATTCTGGAATATTACTACAGGAATTGTATTACTGTTAAGCCGTTTTATTCCAATCATTGGGCCATTGGCAATTGCAGGTTTATTGGCAGGTAAAAAATACATTCCGGAGAGTGCCGGAACTTTAAAAACCGACACATCAATTTTCGGAATCATGACTTTTGCCGTAATCGCAATTATCGCTGCTTTATCATTCTTTCCAGCGTTGGCGCTTGGACCTTTAGCAGAGTATTTTACACTAAAATAAAAATGCTGAAAATATTCTAAACACATAGAGACATAGAATTTAAATCTATAAAAAAGAATAAAAAGAAAACTCGTTTTCACACATAGTTAGAATAACGATTTTACCATTCGCATTTCAATATAGCCCGTGGTTTCAACCACGGGAAACGAATTGCAGGAACAAAGATTGTGATATACGTTGCGTCCCAGCGGTTGAAACCACTGGCTATATTCTATAATCTATATGTTTTTAGCGCATAACATTTAACAAATAACATTTAACTTTTTACAAGAAAATGACAACTAATAAATCCACATCATTGTTTGAAAGTAAGCAAGTAAAAGAAGCCTTAGCGCAATCTTTTGTGAAGCTTAATCCAAAGTTGATGATCAAAAATCCGGTAATGTTTACCGTAGAAATTGGAACTGCAATTATGTTTGCTGTTTGCGTTTCGATCTTAATGGGCGCAAATGACCAAGGAAGTTTTACTTATAACTTAATTGTATTTTTAATTTTACTGGCAACGCTTTTATTTGCCAATTTCGCCGAAGCAATTGCCGAAGCGAGAGGAAAAGCACAAGCCGACAGTTTAAGAAAAACAAGAGAAGAAACTCCTGCAAGACAGATTCTGCCTAACGGAGAAATTAAAAACATTAGTTCTTCGGCATTAAAAAAAGACGATATTTTCGTTTGCGAAGCCGGCGATTTAATTGCTGCCGATGGTGAAATTATTGAAGGTCTGGCTACAATCGACGAAAGTGCCATTACCGGAGAAAGTGCTCCTGTTATTCGGGAAGCTGGCGGAGATAAATCATCCGTAACCGGAGGAACAAAAGTATTATCTGATAAAATTAAAGTAAAAGTAACTTCTGAACCTGGCGAAAGCTTTTTGGATAAAATGATTGCTTTGGTTGAAGGTGCAAGCCGTCAGAAAACACCAAACGAAATTGCCTTAACCATTTTATTAGCCGCATTTACTTTAATCTTCGTGATTGTGTGCGTTACGCTAAAACCGTTTGCCGACTATGCCAACGCACCCATCACGATTGCGGCTTTCATCGCTTTGTTTGTATGTTTAATTCCAACTACAATTGGAGGTTTACTTTCTGCGATTGGTATTGCGGGAATGGACAGAGCTTTACGAGCTAACGTAATTACAAAATCAGGAAAAGCGGTTGAAACTGCCGGAGATATTGATGTACTGCTTTTGGATAAAACAGGAACCATCACCATTGGAAACAGAAAGGCAACTAATTTTTATCCAACAAAAGGAATTTCTTTGGATGATTTTATTAAATCTGCCGTGTTGAGTTCACTTGCTGATGATACTCCTGAAGGAAAAAGTATTATTGAATTGAGCAAAACGATCGACTTAAATGGTAAAATACAATCTGATATTGCGCATTTCACAGAAAATATTTCTCACACTATAAAATTTACTGCCGAAACCAGAACTTCCGGAGTCGTATTAAAAGACGGAACTAATATTAGAAAAGGTGCTCAGGATGCTGCGAAAAACATTGCGCAGCAAGCCGGAAATTCTTTTCCAGAAGATACTGCACAACAAGTAATCACGATTTCGTCTAACGGAGGAACGCCTCTGGTTGTTATTAAAGACAATGTAGTTCAAGGTGTTATCGAACTTCAGGATATTATCAAAACCGGAATGAAAGAACGTTTTGAGCGCTTACGCAGAATGGGAATCAAAACGGTAATGGTTACAGGTGATAATCCGCTTACGGCCAAATTTATTGCCGAAGCAGCCGGTGTTGATGATTTTATTGCCGAAGCTAAACCTGAGGATAAAATGAATTATATCAAAAAAGAACAGGCCGAAGGAAGATTAGTTGCCATGATGGGTGACGGAACAAATGATGCTCCTGCCCTTGCTCAAGCCAATGTTGGAGTTGCCATGAATAGTGGAACTCAAGCAGCAAAAGAAGCCGGAAACATGGTCGATCTTGACAATGACCCAACGAAACTAATCGAGATTGTTGAAATTGGAAAACAGCTTTTAATGACTCGCGGAACTTTAACTACTTTTTCTATTGCAAATGACGTTGCGAAATATTTTGCTATTGTTCCTGCTCTTTTTATTACTGCGATTCCTGCGCTTCAAGGTTTAAATATCATGCATTTGCATAGTCCTGAAAGTGCGATTTTGTCGGCTGTAATTTTCAATGCGATTATCATTCCGATATTGATTCCGCTTGCGCTGAAAGGTGTTGATTATCGACCAATTGGAGCTAGTGCCATCTTAAAAAGAAACCTTTTGATTTATGGTCTTGGCGGATTGATTGTCCCTTTTATCGGAATTAAAGTAATTGATTTAATTGTTGCCTTATTTATGTAAATAAAAGTTACTAAGGTTCTGAGATGCTAAGGTGCTAAGTTTTTTCTTAGTCCCTTAGAACCTTAGCTCCTTAGAACCTCTAAAAATGAAAAAAATGAAAAATCTATTTTCTATAATAAAACTTACTGCGGTTACTTTAATCTTGTTCGCAGTTATTTATCCTTTAGCGATTTACGGAATCGGACAATTGGCTCCAAATCAAGGAAAAGGAGAAACGATTTCGGTTAACGGAAAAGTTGTTGGTTATCAAAAAATTGGTCAGAAATTCGATAAGTCGAATTATTTCTGGGGAAGACCATCTGCTGTTGATTATAATGCTGCCGGAAGTGCCGGAAGCAACAAAGGTCCAAGCAATGCTGATTATTTGGCTTTGGTTCAAAAAAGAATTGATACACTTTTATTGGTTCATCCATACTTGAAAAAAGCTGATATTCCGTCAGATATGGTTACGGCTTCAGGAAGTGGTTTAGATCCGAATATTTCTCCGCAAGGCGCTTTGATTCAGGTAAAACGAATTGCTAAAGAAAGAAAACTGGATGAAACTAAAGTAAAAGCTTTGGTTGAATCTAAAATTAATACTGCTGTCGTTGGTCCTGAAACGGTGAATGTTTTGGAATTGAATGTAGCGTTGGATCAGCTTCGCTAAAACTCTAAGTTGCTATCCCGAGGCTTCGGGACTAAGATACTGACATTCTAAGTTTTTATCCTGCAAGGTTTTCAAAACCTTGTAGGTATGATTAATCTTCATCAAGCTATTATCATGAAGTAACCGTATAGTTTGTCATCCTGAGGAACGAAGGATCACACGAGAAACTCCGTCCGCATGATCGCCAATCTTTGTCGAGCTTCTGGTGTGATACTTCGTCCGGATGACAAACTTTGGCGAGGATTGGAATCGAAAAACTAAACTTAGAATAATACCTAACAGGTTTTGGAAACCTGTTAGGATATAAAACCTATTAAAATACAAAATGCCTTTTTTACCCCAAATGCCCTAGCCCCGATAGTAGTGGAAATCCTTTTGTGTCTCGTTTCTTTAACGAGACACAAAAGATTGAAACGGATAGCGGGATTAGCTCCTAAAAAATCTACTAATAAATAATAGAATACCACAAAAATGAAAAAAATAATACTTACTGCTTTAATCGCTTTTGGTTACAGCAATTTACAAGCACAAGAAGAATCAAAAAGTCCGTTTACATTTTCAGGATATGTAGACGCTTATTATAGTTATGATTTCGGGAAACCTGAAAATCATACTCGACCGAACTTTTTTTACAGTTATAATAAAAGTAACGAGGTAAATCTGAATTTAGGTATGGCAAAAGTGAATTATTCGAAAGAAAATATTCGTGGAAATTTTGCTTTGATGGCGGGAACTTATGCTGAATATAATATGGCTGCTGAACAAGGTTTATTGAAAAATGTTTACGAGGCAAATGTTGGTGTAAAGATTTCGAAAAGTCATAATTTATGGATTGATGCGGGAATTATGCCTTCGCATATTGGTTTTGAAAGTGCGATTGGAAAAGACTGCCAAACCTTGACGAGAAGTATTCTGGCTGAGAATTCTCCTTATTATGAAACGGGAGTTAAAATTGGTTATACATCAGAATCTGGAAAATGGTATTTGGCCGGAATGTACTTAAACGGCTGGCAGCGAATTGAGAAAGTAGAAGGCAATCAAACGCCTGCTTTTGGAACTCAGGTTACCTACAAACCATCTGATAAAGTGGTTTTGAACTGGAGTACTTATGTTGGAAATGAACAGCCGGATATTGACAAAAAATGGCGTTATTTTAATAATTTCTACGGACAATTTAAAGTAACAGAGAAAACAAATGTAACGGCTGGTTTTGATGTTGGATCTCAGCAGTCGGCTAAAAACAGTAACAAATATGACACTTGGTTTTCGCCAGTTTTGATTCTGCAATACAAGCCAACAGATAAAATTCAGCTTGCAGCCCGCGGTGAATATTATAGTGATGAAAAAGGTGTAATTATCGCGACTGAAACGCCAAACGGTTTTAAATCTTATGGATTTTCAGCTAACTTTGATTACTTAGTTACTGATAATGTTATGTTTAGAATTGAAGCCAGAAATCTTTCGAGTAAAGATGAAATCTTCACCAATAAAGATAATCTTCCAACGGATACAAATACGTTTTTAACGACTTCGTTGGCGATTTCTTTTTAGAAAAATATTTCTTGCCACAGATTACACAGATTAAAAGGATTTTTTTTGTGCTAATTTATTCGCCACGAATTCACGAATTTTTATTTAAAAGAATTCGTGAATTCGTGGCTAAAAAAAAACTTTGTGACTTAGCGCCTTCGTGGCAAAAAAATATGGAAAACGAAAATAATAACGCACAGCACTTTCTCGATTTAATTCAGAAATCAAGAAAGGGAAAGTTTAAAATCTACATTGGAATGAGCGCCGGTGTGGGCAAAACTTTTCGTATGCTTCAGGAAGCACATTCGTTATTGAAAAACGGAATTGATGTAAAAATTGGCTACATCGAAACGCACATGCGAAAGGAAACACATGAATTATTAGCGGGTTTGCCCATAATTCCGAGACGAACCATTTTCTATAAAGGAAAAGAATTGGAGGAATTGGATGTTCAGGCGATTATTAATCTTCGTCCCGAAGTAGTTATTGTCGACGAATTAGCGCACACAAACGTTGAAGGAAGCAAAAATGAAAAACGCTGGCAGGATGTTCTGGAAATTCTGGAAGCTGGAATTAATGTGATTTCGGCTGTCAATATTCAGCATATTGAAAGTTTAAATTCAGCTGTAAAACGTATTACCAACATTGATGTTCAGGAACGTATTCCGGATAATGTTTTACGTTTGGCGGATGAAGTGGTCAATATCGATTTAACATCTGAAGATTTGATAGCGCGTTTGAAAGAAGGAAAAATTTATACTCCGGATAAAATTCAGACCGCTTTAACGAACTTTTTTAAATCGGAACAGATTTTACAGCTTCGGGAATTGGCTTTGAAAGAAGTAGCGAGTCAGGTCGTTCGAAAAGTTGAAAATGAAGTTCCGAATCTTCATGCATTACGACATGAAAAGCTTTTGGCCTGCATTAGCAGTAATGATAAAACGGCTAAAATTGTAATTAGAAAAGCGGCCCGTTTGGCAAGTTATTACAATGGATCCTGGTATGTTTTATATGTGGAAACTCCGCAGGAAAGCAGTACTAAAATTGCTTTGGACAAACAAAGACATTTAATTAATAATTTTAAACTCGCCGTACAATTAGGCGGAGAAGTAGTTAAATTAGAAAACAAAAATATTGCCGATGCGATTTTGGCAACCGTAGAAGAAAAACAAATTACAACTGTATGTATCGGAAAACCGCATTTGAATTTATTTAAAGTAATTTTGTCTACAACAATTTTTAGGCGCTTGTTAAACAAACTGTCTTTATCAAATGTTGATCTTGTTATTCTGTCTTGAAAAAATTTTTAAACCATATAAGTTATATAAGTTCATTTAAATTAGGAACGTGTAGTTTAACCGCAAAGAACGCAAGGTTTATAAGCAAAGTTCGCTAAAGTTTTTTTGCTCGCAAAGTCGCAAGGTCGCAAAGGTTTTTGTTTGTACTATGGAAAAAATCTTTGCGTGCTTTGCGAAATCTTTGCGCCTTTGCGGTTAAAAAAAGCAATTCTAATATTTTCTTATATCACTTATATGGTTCAAAAAAAAATTAAATGTTTTATAAAATGAGAATTAAAACCAAGTTGAATTTGGGAGTTGGATTATTATTTTTAATGATCATTATACTTTCGTTAGTGAGCGGTTATTCTGTTTTTTTGATAAAAGCAGACACAGAAAATATTCTGAAAGCGAATTATAATACGCTGGAATATTCGCGAAATATGATTTTGTCTTTGGATGAAATTAAAGCCAGCCCTGATAGTAAGATTCATGTTTTCAGGGAATATCTTGAAAAACAAACACAAAATGTTACGGAACCCGGAGAAAAAGAAGCAACTGCAAACCTGGAAAAAAGTTTTACGCTTTTAGAACAAAATGGTGCCAACGAAGCTATAAAAGCAAAAATCAGACAGGATATTTTTGCTATTATGAAACTGAATCTGGATGCTATAAAACAGAAAAGCGACATTGCAAAACTGACTGCCGAAAATGCTAATTTATGGATTGCCATTGTGGGAAGTTTATGCTTTTTGATTGCTTTTAATTTACTGGTCAATTTACCCAATAACATTGCCAATCCGATTAAGGAATTAACGCTGAGTATTAAAGAAATTGCGAATAAAAACTACTCTGAGCGCGTTCATTTTACGAGTCATAGCGAATTTGGAGATTTGGCCAAATCGTTTAATACGATGGCGCAGAAACTTCAGGAATATAACGATAGTAATTTATACAAACTCTTTTTCGAAAAGAAACGACTGGAAACTTTAATCAATAATATGAACGATCCTATTATTGGATTAGATAATGAAGGAATTGTTTTGTTTGCCAATGATGAAGCGTTGAAAATTATTGGTTTGAAATTAGAGGATGTTATTGGGAAATCGACTTCTAATCTAGCCTTGTCGAATGATTTGATTCGTTCTTTAATTTTAAAAGAAGATTCAGATTCTCCTAAAAAACATCCGCTTAAAATTTATGCTCACGGAAAAGAAAGTTATTTCGAAAAAGAAATTCTAAATATTACCATAATTCCAACCGGAGAAGAAAAAGAAATTAATATTGGTGATGTTATTATTCTGAGAAACATTACGCTTTTTAAAGAACTGGATTTTGCCAAAACCAATTTTATTGCAACCGTTTCACACGAATTAAAAACGCCTATTGCTTCTATAAAATTAAGTCTGCAGTTGCTTGAAAATGAAAAAACGGGCGACATGAACGACGACCAAAAACAATTGGTCGAAAGTATAAAAGATGACAGTCAGCGATTGTTGAAAATCACGGGCGAATTGCTTAATCTATCGCAATTAGAAACCGGAAATATTCAGTTAAATATCGAAAAAAGCAATCCGCATGAAATTGTAAATTATGCTGTTGAAGCTGTAAAAGTTCAGGCTGATCAAAAACAAATAAATCTTTTAATTGATGCCGATGAAAATCTGCAGGACGTAAAAGCCGACAGTGAAAAAACAGGCTGGGTTTTGATTAATTATTTATCAAATGCCATTCGATATTCTTCTGAAAAAAGTACAATTCACATCAAACTAAAAAAAGAAAACAACCAAATTGTCTTTCAGGTTATCGACACCGGAAAAGGAATTGATACTCGATATAAAGACAAAGTTTTTGATAAATATTTTCAGGTTCCCGGAAGTCAAAAATCCGGAACAGGATTAGGTCTAGCGATAAGTAAAGAATTTATTGAAGCGCAAAATGGAAACGTTGGTGTAGAAAGTAATTTGGGATTAGGAAGTACGTTTTGGTTTTCGTTGAAGGTATAAGAATAATTGTTAATTGTTAATTGTTAATTGTTAATTGTTAATTGTTAATTGTTAAAAGAAAAAAATATTAAAAAATTTAGCCAATCTTAACTCAACTATCTTATTTAAAACCCAGAAATTAATTTTCGCTTAAGGTTCAATTAAGCATAAAATACCTACGTCGAACATTCGTTACTATTGCAAAATATAACGACAAAAAAATGTTTTACAAAACGATTTCTCTGGTATTTCTGTTTGGGTTATTTTCTGCGAATGCACAACAAAATGATTCCATTACAAAAATTGACAGCACTTCAAATCATTTAAAATTTAACTACAAAAAATTAATTATTCCGAGTATTTTAATTGGGTATGGTGTTATTGGTCTTGAAAGTGATCAGTTGCTGAGTTTCAATTCGCAAATTAAAAAAGAAGTTACGGAAGATATAGACGAGAAAATTACTATTGATGATTTCTCTCAATACGCGCCTGCAGCATCTGTTTATGCCTTGAATGCATTTGGTATAAAAGGTAAAAACAATATGCGGGATCGCTCGGTAATATTTGTGACTTCGTACGCAATTATGGCGACAACAATTTTGAGTTTAAAATCGATTGTGCATGAAGAAAGACCTGACGGGAGTTCTAACAATTCTTTTCCTTCCGGACATACTGCAACTGCTTTTGCCGGAGCTGAGTTTTTATGGCAGGAATACAAGGACAAATCGATTTGGTACGGAATTGCCGGTTATGCTGTTGCAACCGGAACGGGATTATTTAGAATTTATAATAACCGCCATTGGTTAACCGATGTTGCTGCCGGAGCGGGAATTGGGATTTTGAGCACTAAACTAGCATATTGGATGAATCCTTATATTACTAAAAAATTATTCAAATCGTCTTCTGAAATTAAATCAACTTCTATGGTTGCTCCTTTTTATAATGGGCAGCAATATGGTTTGAGTTTTGTTAAGGTTTTTTAGGATTTTTTGCCACAAATTCACGAATTTTAATTTAAAATAATTCGTGAATTCGTGGCAATAACTTTTTTAAGTATTCGAAGTATTATTCTTAATTTCTCTAACTTCTCTTTTCAATTCTAAAAGTAAATCCTTCATTGCTCCAGTTTCCGTTATTTCTTGTTTTTTGTCTGATCGGCCTATGTTGCATTCGTATTCCCAAATCTCTAAAATATCAGAAGCTTTCACTTCAAAATTCGGGTAAAAACTATTATCTGATTCTAAGACCAAAGCGTTCTTTTTATTTTTATTGAGACGTTTGTAAACCATTCCTTCGCTTTTGGTTATCAAGATATAAGTCTTTCCATCCATCACTTCTCCCAGCCTTTCTACATAACGACCAATAATAATTGAACCATCTTCATGCGGAGGCATCGAATCGCCTTCAACAGGAAAACCTCTGTGTTTACCCGGTCCTAAAAATGGAAGAGAAACCTGTTGTAAACTTTCGATATATTCCGGATCAGCATAGCCGTTTAGATAACCTGCTTTTGCTTTTTGGGATACGATTTCGATATAATTTTCTCCAAATTGATCGACCTGGATTGGTAAAATGAGTCGGTTGCCTTCCAGTTTTATTAAATTTTCCACGTCAATTTTACGAACATCAACAGACAATAACAAGTCAATGCTCATGTGAAAATATAAAGCAATCTGCTTTAAAATATCATACGGTGCTTCCGAAGTTCCATCTTCGTATTTAACGTATCTTCCTCTTGTAATACTTAGGTTTCCAGCTAATTTCTCCTGCGATATTTTATGCTTAACCCTTAATGCTCTGATGTTGTCTGAAAATAAGGACATAATTAATTTGTTATAATTTGGAACAGCAAATATATGAAAAAATGTTATCATCTGTACTAATTTTGCTTTATACAGAAAACATTTTTTTGAAGTGATCATGAAATTGAGAAATATAAATACCACCAAATCAATAGAGTTGTACATTCCGGATGTAAGTTCTGAAATTAAGCTGCCTTTTTTTGACGTTGGTATCAGCGCAGGTTTTCCTTCGCCTGCAGATGACTTTATCGAATTATCAATTGATCTCAACAAAGAATTCATCAAGCATAAATACACTACTTATTTTGCCCGGGTAAAAGGGCATTCTATGAAAAATGCAGGCATTAATGATGGTGATTTATTGATTATTGATAAAAGTCTGGAGCCTCAAAATAATAAAATTGCTGTTTGTCAAATTGATGGCGAATTTACCGTAAAACGTATCAGGATAGAAAAAGACCTCATCTGGCTTATTGCAGAAAATGAAGATTATCAACCTATAAAAGTAACTCCGGAAAATAATTTTGTGATTTGGGGAATTGTAATTCATAGTATTAAAACTTTTTGAGTTTATTGTCAAACTGACAAAAGAGAAATAGAAATAAAAAAACACATTTAGAAAATGTTTGCTTTAGTCGATTGTAACAATTTTTATGCTTCTTGTCAAAGAGTATTTGAGCCACGTTTAAGAGGAAAACCTATCGTTATTCTCTCGAATAATGATGGATGTGTTATTTCGCGGTCTGATGAAGCCAGAGCTTTGGGCATACCAATGGCCATTCCTGCTTTTAAGTATGAATCTGTTTTTAAAGAAAAAAATATTTTTGTTTATTCTTCTAATTATCCATTGTACGGCGATATGAGCAATCGGGTCATGAACCTGCTTCAAACGTATACGCCCGAAATCGAAATTTACAGTATTGATGAAGCTTTCCTGAAATTTTCAGGTTACGATTTATTCGATCTGAATGCATTGGGTTTAAAAATGCGAAAAGAAGTCACACAAGGAACTGGTATTCCCGTTAGTATAGGTTTTGCGCCTACTAAAGCTTTGTCTAAAATGGCAAATAAAATTGCCCGAAAATTTGCAGATCGTACACAGGGTGTTTATTGCATTGACTCTGAAGAAAAAAGAATTAAAGCGTTAAAATGGTCTAAAATTGAAGATGTTTGGGGAATTGGAAGAAAACACGCCAAACGACTTAAATTAAAAAAAGTCAACACGGCTTATGAATTTACCGAGCTTCCGGATGCCTGGGTAAGAAAAGAAATGTCTGTCGTAGGACTTCGGTTAAAGCATGAATTAGAAGGGAAATCAACTTTAGAATTAGAGGATACGTCAGACCGAAAAATGATTGCAACTACGAGATCTTTCGAAAAAAAATATACTACTTATGAAGAAATCTCTGAAAGAATCAGCACGTTTACAGCATCTTGTGCAGAAAAATTAAGGCGTCAGGATTGTCATTGTAATATGGTAACTGTTTTTATTCAGACTAGTTTTTTAAAGAATGAGCAATCTCATTACTCACGAAGTATTACCATTACGACTGATTTTCCAACCAATTCGACAATAGAGCTTAATGAGGCCGCACAAAAAGGATTTAAAGCTATTTTTAAAAATGGATATCGCTATAAAAAAGCCGGTGTAATTGTAATGGGCTTGACGCCAAATAGTGAAACGCAGCTTAATTTATTCGAAACTTCAAATCCTAAACATGAACCTTTAATGAGGGTAATTGATAAAATGAATCAGAGTTATGGTAATAATAAAATTAAATTCGGAGTGCAGTCCTTAGGACGGCAATGGAAAATGAAGCAGAATAGATTATCTCCCAAGTTTTCTACTTCACTAAAAGATGTTATTACGGTTAAAGTTTAATTTTTTCAGATAAAAAATAAGCCTATTACATATTTTAAATTTTATTAAAACAACAGAAAAACAATCGATTTTACGTTAAATACAGATGAAAAAGCAAGAATATGCCATAGTAGATATTGAAACCACAGGCGGCAATGCCAGTGGAAGCCGTATTACAGAAATTGCGATCATCATTCATGACGGAACAAGCGTAATCGACCGCTTTGAAACACTTGTAAATCCGGAAAGAGAAATACCAATTTCTATTTTTGGATTTACAGGCATTAATAATGAAATGGTGGCTAATGCACCTATTTTTGATGACATTTCAGAGCAAGTATTAGAAATGCTTACTGATCGTGTTTTTGTTGCTCATAATGTAAACTTCGATTATTCATTTGTACGTCATCAGCTTGAACAAGCAGGTTTTAAATGGACGGCAAGAAAGCTATGCACTGTTCGTGCAGCCAGAAAAATTAAACCTGGATTAGGATCATACAGTTTAGGGAATCTTTGCAAGTCGCTGGATATATCTTTAGAAAACAGACATCGTGCCGGTGGTGATGCAGATGCTACTGCTGTATTGTTTTCCCGATTGCTGGAATGGGACGATGAGGGACATATTAGTAAAATGATCAAAAATACGGCGCAAGATCAACGTTTACCGCCTAATCTTCCTCCTGATGATTTTAATAATTTACCTGAAAAACCAGGTGTATATTATTTTTATAATGAGGTTAAAAAAGTTATTTATGTGGGAAAGGCAATCAATTTAAAAAAGCGTGTAGCTTCTCATTTTAGTGGTCATAAGATTAATCCGCAAAGACAACATTTCTTACGGGATATTTATTCAATTTCTTTTGAAGTTTGCGGCAACGAATTAATGGCCCTGCTATTAGAATGTACAGAAATTAAGCATCTTTGGCCAACATATAATAGGGCTTTAAAGCGATTTGAACCAAAATTTGGATTGTATCAATATGAAGCCCGCAACGGATATAAATATCTTGCAATTGGAAAACTCAATAAATTTCAGTCGTGCATTGAGCATTTCAGCAGTATACACGAAGGAACAAATATACTACGGAGTCTGGCAGAACAATTTGAAATTGATTATAGATTTTGTAAATATTCAAGACCTGAAGAAGGAGAAATATTTCAAAATAATGATATAAAAGATTTACCGGATGTTTCGCTTCACAATGAGCAAGTCGACAATGCTATTGATTTTTTATTAAACAACAGACCTACTTTTGCGATTATAGAAAAAGGAAGAACAACAGAAGAAAGAAGTTGTATCTGGATAGAAAATGGTCATTTTTATGGCATGGGATATATTCCATCAGATGTTGCCATTACTGATCCGGCAGAAGTAAAAAATTATGCTACGCCTTATAAAAGCAATCAATACATTGTGCAATTGATTTTTGCTTACGCAGAAAAATACCCGCGCAAAGTATTCTTTAACAAAAAGTTTCTGAAATAAGAACATGAATTCCTGTAAATATTAATGCCTAAAAGCTGTAAATTTAACAATACAACTAATTGAATGTCAAATGAAAATAGCAACTTATAACGTAAATGGAGTCAATGGCCGCTTAAATGTTTTATTACGTTGGCTTAAAGAAGCTAAACCAGATGTTGTTTGCCTGCAGGAATTAAAAGCGCCACAAGATAATTTTCCTGTTCAGGCTATTAATGATGCGGGGTACAATGCTATTTGGCATGGACAAAAGCAATGGAATGGTGTTGCAATTCTCGCCCTTAATATGGAGATTGAGGAAGTAACACGTATTCTTCCGGGTGATGAAGACGATATTCAAAGTCGTTATATCGAAGCTTTAATTAACGGAGTTGTTATCGCATGTCTTTATCTTCCAAACGGAAATCCTGCGCCGGGTCCAAAATTAGAATACAAGTTAAAATGGTTTGACCGTTTGGCTGATCGCACCAAAACACTGCTTAGTTTAAAAACACCCGTAATAATAGTTGGCGATTTTAATGTTATGCCAACAGAATTGGATGTTTATAAACCTGAAAAATGGATAAACGATGCTCTTTTCAGGCCTGAAGTTCGAAAAGCTTTTAAAGATATTGTCTCGCAAGGTTGGACAGATGCAATTAGAAAATTATATCCTGATGAGAAAATTTACACGTTTTGGGATTATTTTAGAAATGCTTATGAACGAGATGCAGGTCTTAGAATTGATCATTTTTTACTAAGTCCACAAATAGCGACAGCATTACGCTCTGGCGGAGTTGACCGCCATGTGCGCGGCTGGGAAAAAACAAGTGACCATGCTCCGGTATGGATTGAAATTGATAAAAAATAAATGGAAACAATGACACTATTTAGCGACACCGAATTATTTACCACAGGTTTGGGAGGAAAAAAAGTTTTTGACATTCCTGACTCTGAATTGATTTTGATTGAAAACTTCTTTACTAAAGAAGAATCTGATCGTTTTTATGAAAAACTCCTTCATCAGACAAAATGGAGAGAATATGAAATGGAAATGTATGATAAAACTGTAACAGCTCCCAGAATGATTTCCTGGTATGAAGACAAAGATAATGATGGAGCAGACCCGAATGGTCCTGACTGGACTTATGAATTGTTAACTATTAGAAGCCGGGTAGAAAAAGAAACTCAACTTGACTTTAATAGTGTCTTGCTTAATCTATACAGAAATGGCAAAGACAGCGTAAGCTGGCATAGCGACAAGGAACATAATACGGGACCAAACCAAATTATTGCTTCGGTAACTTTTGGTGAAACCAGAATGTTTAGATTGCGTCATAAATTTCGAAAAGAGATTCCGCAAGTCGAAATTCCGCTGCATCATGGTTCTTTTTTATTGATGGCAGGAACTACAAATAGTTTTTGGCAACACCAGGTTCCTAAAACGGCTAAAAATGTATTACCCAGAATAAATTTAACTTTTAGAAGGGTAAATCGAAAAATATGATTTTTGATCCATGATTTTAGAAATTACATACTTATGATTCTTTTTGAGTGAAAATTCCTTGCCAAAAAGTTAAAACATCCACAGTATGAACCTTTTATTAGGCAACCCTTATCTTTTTTACTACTTTTGCAACCCTTTTTTATAAATACAATATTACGATGTCATATTCAAATAATGATTTAACGCGTTTTTTAGATGCGCAAAACAAACTTTATCTTACTGCTCTTTCTGAAATTAGTAAAGGGAAAAAAGAAACACACTGGATGTGGTTCATTTTTCCTCAAATAAAAGGGCTTGGCACTAGTGATACTGCAAATCTTTATGCGATTGCGGATTTAAAAGAGGCAACCGAATTTTTAGAACACCCGATTTTAGGAAAACATCTTATCGAAATTTCAGAACTGTTTTTAACTTTTAAAAGAAAATCTGCAGATGGTATTTTAGGAGACTTAGATGCGAGAAAATTACGTTCTTCAATGACACTTTTTTCTTTGGCAGAAAACACAAATCCTGTATTTCAGGAAATATTAGATGCTTTCTTCTCTGGTGAACTAGATCCCCTTACAATGTCTATTATTAATTCAACTATAAAATCTTCTATTGAGCCTTCTGTTGTATAAGGTATCATTGATTTTTAAATCAAAAGACACTGCATAATTGTAGTGTCTTTTTTTTTACAAGTTTGCCAGTTCTTTTTGCACGCGGATTATACAGTTTTTTGCTTATAATCTTCTTATGAAACCAACTGCCCTAGCCCTGATAGTAGTGGAAATCCTTTTGTTTTTTTCTTTAAAAAACAAAAGATTGAAACGGATAGCAGGAAATAGCTCCTTATTAAATTCTAAACTCAACATCTCAAAAGTTATAAATCTCTTTGTTCCTATATTCTTTACTGTCTTGAAATTTCACTAAACTTAATTTGATTAACGAAATATAGTATTTCATATTAGGCTAAACAATGAAAACTCTCTGATTATTAATGTTTTTTACTGTGGCACATATATTGGTTTTAAAGCATTGTTATTGCAAGCTGCTACTGAACTGAAAAATATTTAAAATAATTACCTTAAACTGAAATAGTATGAAAACAACTTCTAAAAATGTAATGTCGGTTACTCACACTTGTTGGAATGAATGGGTGAAATATTTTGAAGAAAACGGCTGTGATGAGTTTCAAGAACCAAACCATAACTTCTTACTTTTAGATGCGTGGAAAGAAAATGCAGATTTTATCGCGAATTGGGTCGACAATGTTTTAGTTGATCTGGATTTTCCGAAAAGGAAAATTTTGACTAATTCTTTTAATTAAGTTTCTTGCCACAAAGGCACTAAGCTCAAAGTTTATTTTTTTTGACTTTGAGTTTTTTTTAACGAAGATTTTAAATATTTTAATCTGTGGTAACTTATTACCCAAAAAAAAGCGCCCGTTATTGCAGGCGCTTTATATTTATATTTTTGAAAAAGGTTTAACTTAGAATCTCCCAACTTAGTAATTCTTAAACTTCTTTTGGTTTTGTTAAGTAATATACCGGAATACCAATTAGCATAATTAAGATTCCCCAACCACAAGTTGAGAATTTCGTAATTAGTAATGAGATACAAATTGCTGTTGCAATTATGATGTATAATAATGGTAAAAACGGATATCCAAAAGCTTTATAAGGTCTTTCTACATCTGGCATTTTTTTACGTAAAATGAAGATTCCGTAGATCGTTAAAATGTAAAAAATTAAAACGATGATGATTACGAAATCTAATAAATCACCATATTTTCCAGTTAAACATAATGCCGAAGCCCAAATACATTGTGCCCACAAAGCCCACGCCGGAACGCTGGATTCGTTAAGAACGGCTGCCTTTTTAAAAAACAAACCATCTTTTGCCATTGTATAATATACTCTCGCCCCCGCCATGATTAATCCGTTGTTACACGCAAAAGTCGAAATCATAATGGTAATTGCAATGATCAAAGTTCCGATATCTCCAAAAATATATTGTGAAGCCACCACTGCTACTCTATCTGATTTTGCTGTTGCAATTTCATCTAACGGAATCACAGCTAAATACATAATATTAGTTAAAACATAAATTATCGTTACGATAAAAGTTCCCAAGAACAAACTGAAACCAACGTTACGTTTTGGATTTTTAATTTCTCCTGCAATAAACGTTACACCATTCCATGCATCACTCGAGAATAACGATCCTACCATTGCGGCCGAAATTCCTGTAATCAGAGCCGTTCCGCTAATTGGTAACCACGAACCACTTTCGGCGTTGTATGAATGTGTCGTCCAGGCATCTGTCCAGTTAGCGTCCCAAACAGAAGCTTTTGCGGCCAATGTTAATCCGAAAACGATTAAACCCAACAATGATAAAATCTTGATAATTGTTAAAACAGTTTGAAGAATTTTACTGTTTTTTACACCTCTACTGTTAATATACGTCAGTAAAACAATTGTAAAAATCGAAACAATTTGAGCTGCATTTAATTTAAAAGCACCCAACTCAAACAATATATTTTCGTCACTTAAAGGTTCATAAATATAAGCTGCAAACTTGGAGAAAGCTACACCAACGGCAGCAATTGTTCCGGTTTGAATTACGGCAAAAAAGCTCCAGCCGTACAAAAAGGCAATTAGTTTATTGTATGCTTCTTTCAGGTATACATATTGTCCACCAGCTTTTGGAAACATCGCACTCAACTCGCCATAACTTACGGCGGCAATAATGGTAATTAATCCTGAGATAAGCCAAATTAATGTTAGCCATCCTGCAGATCCTACTTGTCTGGCAATATCGGCACTTACGATAAATATTCCAGAACCAATCATAGAACCAACTACAAGCATGGTTCCGTCTAGTAATCCGAGTTCTCTTTTAAAATTTTCCTGATCGTTTTCTTGCATTATTTTAGTTTTTGGGTTGGTTAAAGATATACTTTTTTCTGAAATTTTAGGTTTTCTGTTATAAATTTTAGGTTATTAAAATATTTTGGCGTATCCCTCCGGGTCGGGCTATCCCGTTTAATCTTTTATGGTGAACACCACCCTAAAAGGATGCAGTTTCTATCCCTTACGCAAACTTTTCTATAAGAACTTTTTTAAATAAAAACTTCAATTATGGTTTTCCATAAAATATAACTTTTTTGACTGTATACATTTGAAAAATTACAAATCAACAAAATCAAAAATTATGGGACAATTTAGAATTTCAGGAGTTTGGAAAGACTCTAACAATGTAATAACTCACTATGCATTTCATAGTGTAATGGAAAAAACCATATCAAGAGCAGTAAAAAAAAGTAAATCAGAAGCAATCTCATTATTAGAAACTACTGGGAATACTGCTACAACATGGGTCTGGGATTATAATCAATCATATTGGAGTATCGGGGAAAAAGTAGAAGTAGTTAAAGCAATAAATGGAAAATATCTTCGATCAAATCCAGATAATTCTCTAACCGATAACTTAGGTCATTTAATTGACTTTGATTGGATTAAACTTTAATTTATAAAAATCACATTAACACTTATAAAAAACTTCATGATACATAGATTCAAAATTACAATTGTTATATTTTTTTTAGTTCTTATTTATCCAAATCTTTTTGCACAAGAAAAGAAAGAGCTTGACAATGTAAAAACTAAAATGGAATTATTTAGCTCAAAAACAGGAACAATTACAAAATTTACAGATACCAAATTACCCAACCTAAAAACGGCATATAGTATAGCCGAAACTAAGATTAGAAAAATTTCCAGTGGTGCAATTTCGGTTTATTTTTATCAAATAACAAAAGAAGGAAAATATGGCTCAACCACTGCTTCTATTGAGTATAATGATTTGATCGAATTAATAAAGGCTTTAAAAGCATTACAACCAGAAACGGATAAAGATGTTGCCCTTAATCCTGATTATTTAGAAAACAAATTTGTTACAGTTGATGGTTTTCAAATTGGTTATTACGTTAGCGGGGGTAAGGCTAATTGGTATATAAAATTAGAAAAGGGCGGTTCCGACAATACCTTATTTTTAAATAATGGCGATCTTATTGAAACCGCATTCAATGAAGCAAAAATTAAAATCGAAGAATTAAAAAAATAAAAGAATCAGCTATTGATGTTTTATAAATATCTTAAAAAAAAAAACTTCAAATCGAAATAAAAACTGCAATATTAAACATTGCGGTTTTTTAATTTTATACAAAGAAGAATTCTGTATCTTCGAATCTCATTCAAATCAAAAAAATGTTATCATATGTCAGAAACAAATTTTAGTTGTTTTTCCTCGCTTTTTTCATTTTCTATCTAATAAAAAATAGTTACAAACAGCATAAGATTCAAGCTGCTAATAAGTATAAATTCAGAAAGAAAGAGTATTATTTACTCAGGATAGTTTGAGAATTGAATTCGCTAAATTGATAAAAACAAAATAATTGTGGACTGGGAATATAAAGAAGAAATAATCAACAAGATTTCACAAGACAAAGTAGAATTTAATCTTGGATTAAAGCTTCTGATAGAAAATGAAGAATATAATTTCGAAGAGCTTCTCAAAACATTAAGAAATTATATCATCAATTCTATTCCAAACAAAACAGATTATAATTCTGAAGCATATCAAAATGCTTTAAATACAATTCCTTTAAAATCAACCTATACTTCAATTGTAATTTTAAAAACTTATCCAACAAAAATTGCATTAGACAAGTTACTTGAACTTCCTAAAAGTGAAAATATTAAAACAATTACAACTTTACTTTGGATATTTAAAATAACTGATACTGAAAGAAGAAATACAGAATGTAAAAATGGTTGTGGCCATTTTTGGCATGAAATAAAATAAAATTAGATGCTACAAATTATTTTATGTAACTCAAAAAATAAATTCTTTTGTGCCATCTAAAATAGCAAAATAAATTTTAAAAATTCTTTGCTATGCACCTTCACTCGTTAAACAAAAAATATCTTTTTTGAAATTGCTTGTTTTTTTGAAATTAGGTTAATTTAGAGAAAATAAAAATTAATCATCTGCTTTGAAATTCAAAAAAACATTTTTAACCAAAACTAAAACACTGTAAAACAATAAATTAAATATATAAATTTCATTTAAAAAAATTAATAAGAAAAAATACGTCATTTGTAAAATCTTATTATTTTTTTACTAAATTTGAACAAAGCGTTAAACCATTGTTAAAATTTAGCGATTATAATTAACAATTGTTTAATTATGTAATAATCAGGCCCTAATCGATTATTATTAAAATAGCTTGAAAAATAGAACAAGACTGGAATAAATTATTAACCTACAAATTCAGAAGCTATGTTTAAGATCCAAGTTTTAAAGAAACTGCGTTTCCCAAATGTTTTCATTCTTCTGCTAATTGTATTCTTTTCTTGTGCGTTATTAATTTGTATTAATTTTTTTACTATTAAAATTTTATCTGCCAATAGAGCTTATGTGAATGGTGAATCACATTATTCGAAAGGACAAAAAGATGCTTCGCGGCATTTAATTACTTATCTCTATACTCAAGACCCGAATCAGTGGAAACTTTATTTAGAAGAATTAAAAGTTCCTCAAGGCGATGGTACTGCGAGAATGACGTTACTAAAAGCCGGAGATAATAAAATAGCGAGAAAAGCATTACTTGTAGGTCGAAATCATCAGGATGATTTAGATGATCTTATCTGGTTATTTGTCAATTTCAAGCAAGTGTCTTTTTTGGCGAAAGCGATTCACGAATGGGAACAAGGCGATAAATTAATCTTTAAATTATTTATTATTGGCCAACAAATTGATGCCAAAATAAAACATAATATATTAACGGTTTCTGATCAACAAAATTTCCTTTATCAAATTAGTATTATTAGTGACAAACTTACCGTTAACGAACGTAATTTTTCGAATACACTTGGAGAAGGAACACGCAAAATAAAAGATTTGCTCATTTTCACCAATGTTCTTTTTACTTTAATTATCGTTTGCAGTGTTTGCCTTTATTATTCTATAATGGTAAAACGATTAATTGTTTCTAAAAAAGAAATTGAGGTTAAAAATGAAAACTTAATATTGGTAAATCATGAACTTGATCGCTTTGTTTACAGCGCATCGCATGATTTAAGATCTCCAATAACTTCGTTAAAAGGTTTAATAGAAATTACACAATCAGAGGATAATGTTTGTCAAATTAGAGAATATCTAAAACTAATGCATACTAGTCTGGCCAGACAAGATCAATTCATCAGTGATATCATCGATTATTCTAAAAATAAACGAAAACAAATTATTATGGAACCTGTTAGTTTACGGGAAATTTTTGACGAAGCCATATCACAATTGATGCATTTTGAGAATGCAAACCGAATTGCGATTACTAAAGAGTTATTGGTTGATGAAATTCAGAGTGATAGTTTACGTTTAAAAATCATAATTTCTAATTTACTTTCTAATGCTATAAAATATGCTGACTGCAGCAAACAAGAAATGTTTATCTCGATTAAAACCTACATTGTTGATGGTTTAAACAAAATTGAGATATCTGATAACGGAATTGGAATTAAAGATGAATTTAAAGATCGTGTTTTTGAAATGTATTTTGGAACAAACAAAAATAAAGGATCTGGATTAGGGCTTTATATTGTAAAGGAAGCTGTAGAAAACATCCGAGGAAATATTTATATGTCTTCAGAAAATAATATTGGAAGTAAATTTACTGTAACCATACCAATACCGAGTTCAAATGGAATTTAAACCTGTATTTTTATTAATTGACGATAACCTGATAGATCAAGTTGTCATTAAACAACTTATAAGAAAAACTCTTGATGCTGATGTAGTTATAACTAATAATGGCGAGGAAGGGATTCAGTGGCTTTATGATCATCAGGATTTGAAATCTCTGATTATTTTGCTGGATATCCAGATGCCAATAATGAATGGTTTTGGTTTCTTGTCTGAGTATGATAAATTAAGTGAAGAATTTAAAAAAGAAATTCACATTTACGTACTTTCATCAACACTGGATGCTGATGAAATCAAACAAATTGAAGATAATAATTATGTAACTGATTTTTTAAGCAAACCTCTTCCAATTGAGGAATTTAAAAAGAAAATATATCTTAGCTAAATATTATTGTAAAACACGATTTACTTGCGAAAAAGCTCTTTGATAATAAGCTTCTTTTGTCGAAGAAATCATAACGCCTCCGTGAGTTGAAGAATGCACAAATTTAATTTCTCCATCAACTACTTCAACCACCATTCCAACATGATTAATTTGGCGTCTTCCGTTGGTTTTAAAGAAAATTAAATCTCCTTTTTGAGCTTCATCACTCGTAACGACCATTCCGATTCTAGATTGCTCTATCGAACTTCTAGGTAGTTTAATATCAAAATTACTAAAGGTTGAAATCATTAAACCTGAACAATCAAAACCTGCTTTTGTTGTTCCTCCCGATCGATACCTGGTTCCAATATTTTCAGTGGCATTTACGATCAATTGATTAATTAGATCTGAATGATTGCTAACTTTTACAACTGTATTTGTACTTGTAGAATCGTTTTTAACTGAAGCATCTGCAATGGCTGTTTCCGAAACTGATAATGGATCTTTTACTTCCTGGCTTGTTGCAGAAGCTGCTGCTGCATCAGCCTTTTCTTTTGTCGTTCGAATTTTCAGAACATAACCTACAGGCAATTTGCCTTTTATAAATGGGTTTTGTTTTTCTAGTTCTGCAACTGTTATTCCGTATTTTTTTGCAATTGCGTATTTGGTTTCCTTAGGTAAAACTTCTACAACAAGCTCAACGTCATTAGATATTTGATTGTTTTCAACTGGCTTTTCAGCTATTGCAACTGTATTTGACGGAATAGCAATTTGTTGCCCTATTTTTAAACCTTCTGTTTCTAAAAGCGGATTAGCTTTTTTCAAATCTTCTACTGAAACATTATATTTTTTTGAGATTCCCCACAATGTTTCTTTAGCCAAAACTTCATGTGTACCGGGAGTATTATTTACAACAGTTTCATTTGTTGCTACTATTGCTGTAGATGTTTGATTTGTATTTGGAATTAATAAAACTGAGTTTAGTTTTAAAATTTTAGGTGCATTTGGATTTGCTTCTATAATTGCTTTGGGTTTTACTCCGTATTTTTTTGCAATTGAAGTGATATTATCACCTTTAGAAATGGTATGTTTTAAATATTTTTCCTGAGAAAAAACACTACAACTAAAAAACAATAATATAACGACTAATCTAAAAATCATAATTTGGGGGAATTATTTTCATTATCTCTTTATAATCAATTACATAAGATTCAAGGAGACAAATTTGATTACTGATGAAGCGAATTTAACTTTTTTATGTAAAAAAAACGCTTTTTTTAACAACAAATTTTCTTCAAAGCAAAATCTAAAAAATATACAATGAAATAAAAATCTTACAAATATACATCTTTTTAAATAAAAACGCCCTGTTTTCACAGAGCGTTTTTAATATGTAATTAAATTCTTAAAGATTAAGCTTTTCCGGCAGCAATTAAGTTCAATGCTGAACCTGCAACGAACCAGCCAATTTGCCCAGCGTTATAAGTATGGTTTGCTAAGATAATATCTTTAGATCCATCTGCGTGAACGAATTCTAGCGTTAATGGTTTTCCTGGAGCGAATTCCGTTAAATCAGTAAAATTAATGGTATCGTTCTCCTGAATTTTATCGTAATCAGCTTCGTTAGCAAAAGTTAATCCTAAAAGACCTTGTTTTTTAAGGTTTGTTTCGTGAATACGAGCAAAAGATTTTACTAATACTGCTTTAACTCCTAAGAAACGTGGTTCCATAGCTGCATGCTCACGAGATGAACCTTCACCATAATTGTGGTCTCCCACAACTATTGATGGAACTCCAGCCGCTTTGTACGCACGAGCTACTGCAGGAACTGCATCATAAGTTCCTGTTAATTGATTTTTAACTGAATTTGTTTTTTGGTTGAATGCATTTACAGCACCAATCAACATATTGTTAGAAATATTATCTAAGTGTCCGCGGAAACGCAACCAAGGCCCAGCCATAGAAATGTGGTCTGTTGTACATTTTCCGAATGCTTTGATTAACAATTTTGCGCCAGTAATGTTTTTACCATCCCAAGCATCAAACGGAGCTAATAGTTGTAAACGTTCTGATGTTGGACTTACAACAACCTGAACTCCTGAACCATCTTCAGCCGGAACCTGAA
Organism: Flavobacterium sp. LC2016-13; assembly: GCF_009707955.1. Lineage (GTDB taxonomy): Bacteria > Bacteroidota > Bacteroidia > Flavobacteriales > Flavobacteriaceae > Flavobacterium. The sequence goes on from NZ_WMDQ01000014.1 coordinate 33,855, forward strand.
AGCCCGGATCTTTAACATCAAATCCTTTTGGAGGCAATTCATCGCCTGTAGGAGCTTCAAGTCTTACTTCTTCTCCATCTTCATTGATTAAAGTATCTGTTAATGGATTGAAACCTAAATCACCAGCAATAGCCATAGCCGTTACTAATTCCGGAGAACCTACGAAAGCTAAAGTGTTTGGGTTACCATCTGCACGTTTTGAGAAGTTACGGTTGAAAGAGTGAACGATAGTATTTCTTTCTTCTTTCTCTGCTCCGTCTCTATCCCACATACCAATACATGGTCCGCATGCATTAGCAAAAACGGTAGCACCAATTTTCTCAAAAGTATCGATAAATCCATCTCTTTCGATTGTATAGCGAACTACTTCTGAACCTGGAGTAATTGTAAATTGAGATTTAGTTTTTAAATTTTTAGCGCTTACTTGTCTGGCTAAAGAAGCTGCACGTGAGATATCTTCGTAAGAAGAGTTTGTACATGAGCCAATTAAACCAACCTGAATTTGTAATGGCCAATTGTTTTTGATCGCTTCTTCTTTCATTTTAGAAATTGGAGTCGCTAAATCCGGAGTAAAAGGTCCGTTTAGGTGTGGCTCTAATTCCGTTAAGTTGATTTCAATAACCTGATCAAAATATTGTTCCGGGTTAGCATAAACTTCCGGATCTCCAGTTAGGTAAGAAGCCACTTTATCTGCAGCATCAGCAACATCAGCTCTGTTTGTAGAACGCAGGTAACGACTCATAGAATCATCATAACCAAAAGTTGAAGTTGTAGCTCCAATTTCAGCACCCATGTTACAAATAGTACCTTTTCCTGTACATGACATAGAAGTTGCACCTTCTCCAAAATATTCTACGATTGCACCAGTACCACCTTTTACAGTAAGAATACCGGCAACTTTAAGGATAACATCTTTAGGAGCAGTCCATCCTGATAATTTACCAGTTAATTTTACTCCAATTAATTTAGGAAACTTTAATTCCCAAGCCATACCAGACATAACGTCAACAGCATCTGCTCCACCAACACCAATAGCTACCATTCCTAAACCACCTGCATTTACAGTATGAGAGTCGGTACCAATCATCATTCCACCTGGGAAAGCATAATTTTCAAGTACTACCTGGTGAATAATTCCTGCTCCTGGTTTCCAGAAACCAATTCCGTATTTATTTGAAACTGACGATAAGAAATCGAAAACTTCGTTACTTTGTGTTTTTGCTCTTGCCAAATCGGTAGCGGCATCTACTTTTGCCTGAATCAAGTGATCGCAGTGAACCGTTGTAGGTACTGCAACCTTAGCTTTTCCAGCGTGCATAAATTGTAATAATGCCATTTGAGCAGTTGCATCCTGACATGCAACACGATCCGGAGCAAAATCAACATAATCTACTCCTCTTCCAAACGCCTGAGACGGATTTCCATCCCAAAGGTGATTGTACAAAATTTTCTCCGTTAAAGTAAGTGGACGACCAACAATCTCGCGTGCTTTATCAACACGCCCTGGCATGTTCTCATACACTTTTTTAATCATTTCAATATCAAAAGCCATAAGTTATAATTGTTTTTGTTTTTTCTATTTTGAACATGACAAGTTACAAATAATTGAGTAGCTATAAAAGAAAAAGCCTGAGTTTATCACTCAGGCTTTTTATATATAATGATTATAACTAATCGCGTGATTACATCACTAATTGCTTACTAGAAGGAGCAAATCTGGTTAGGTTGATGCCTTCAACTGCAGCTGTGTATTCTTCCATTGTAGGAGTTCTTCCTAAAATAGTAGAAAGCACTACAACCGGTGTAGACGAAAGTAAAGATTCTCCTTTTTTACCTTCAGTATCTTCCACAACTCTTCCTTGAAAAAGACGCGTAGAAGTTGCCATTACAGTATCTCCTTTTGCTGCTTTTTCCTGATTACCCATACAAAGGTTACAACCTGGACGCTCTAAATACAACATTTTTTCATATTCAGTACGTGCTGCACCTTTAGGAGCATTATCGTCGAATTCGAAACCTGAGTATTTTTGTAAAACTTCCCAATCGCCTTCTGCTTTAAGTTCATCTACAATGTTATAAGTTGGAGGTGCTACTACAAGAGGCGCTTTAAACTCAACTTTACCATGTAAATCTTCAATATTTTTAAGCATTTGAGCTAAAATTTTCATATCTCCTTTGTGAACCATACAAGAACCGATAAATCCAAGATCTACTTTTTTCACTCCTCCGTAAAAAGAAAGAGGTCTAATTGTATCGTGTGTATATCTTTTAGAAACATCTGCATTATTTACGTCTGGATCAGCAATCATTGGCTCTACAATTTGATTAAGATCTACTACAACTTCAGCATAATATTTAGCGTTTGCATCTGGAGTTAAAGCTGGTTTTTCAGCAGATTTAATTTCAGAAATTCTCTTATCTGCTTTATTGATCAATCCTTGAAGAACTTGTTTATGATTGTCCATTCCTTTATCGATCATGATCTGGATTCTTCCTTTTGCAATCTCTAGTGAATCAATCAAGGTATCGTCTTCAGAAATACAGATCGAAGCTTTTGCTTTCATTTCTGCAGTCCAGTCTGTAAATGTAAATGCCTGGTCAGCAGTAAGAGTTCCAAGATGAACTTCGATAATTCTTCCCTGGAATACGTTTTCACCACCAAATTTCTTAAGCATTTGAGATTGTGTTGAATGAACTACATCACGGAAGTCCATATAACCTTTCATTTCCCCAATAAATGTCACCTTCACTGATTCAGGAATTGGCATTGAAGCCTCACCTGTCGCAAGTGCAAGAGCAACTGTTCCTGAGTCAGCACCAAAAGCAACACCTTTTGACATTCTTGTATGAGAGTCACCACCAATAATGATAGCCCACTCGTCTATTGTAATATCATTTAAAACTTTGTGAATTACATCTGTCATTGAATGATAAATCGCTTTCGGGTCACGAGCTGTGATTAAACCGAAATCATTCATAAACTTCATCAATTTAGGAATATTAGCCTGAGCTTTTTTATCCCATACTGAAGCAGTATGACAACCTGATTGGTATGCACCATCAACGATTGGCGAAATTACTGTAGCAGCCATAGACTCTAATTCCTGAGCAGTCATAAGTCCAGTTGTATCTTGTGAACCTACAATATTAACTTCTACACGAACATCAGATCCGGCGTGTAACACTTTACCTGGAGCTATACCAACAGCGTTTCTGTTGAAGATTTTCTCTACTGCCGTAAGACCTTGACCTTCAATAGAAATTTCTTTTGACGGAGCAAATACAAGAGGTGCTTCTACGTCCAGAATTTTCGCTGCTAATGTTTGAAGCTTTTTACCAAATACAATTGCATATGATCCACCAGCTTTTATAAATTCCACTTTTTGAGGCGTAAATGCCTTAGAAATGTCAATTAGCTCTTGGTCGCCATTGTAAAGTTTCTTCGTTTTTGTATTTATTGTAAGTACAGTACCTGTAGCAACAGAATATGCTTCTTCTAAAACTGGTTCCCCACTTTCATTTCGAATTATATCTCCATTTGCGTCAAGCTTTTTTACCCAGTTTTTAAGATCTAAACCAATACCACCTGTAACATCAACAGTTGTTAGGAAAATTGGAGAAATTCCGTTTGTTCCTGCAACAATTGGAGCAATATTAATAAACGGAACATATGGACTTGCTTGTTTACCTGTCCAAAGTGCTACATTGTTTACACCCGACATTCTAGATGAACCAACACCCATTGTACCTTTTTCTGCAATTAGCATCACACTTGCATCAGGATGTTGTGCCTGCAGCATTTTGATTTCGTCTTGTGCCTGAGGAGTAATCATGCATTTACCATGAAGTTCACGGTCAGAACGAGAGTGAGCCTGGTTACCCGGAGATAGCAAATCTGTCGAAATGTCTCCTTCACCAGCGATATATGTTACTACTTTAATTTCTTCAACTACTTCTGGCAGTTTAGTAAAAAACTCTGCTTTTGCATAGCTTTCAAGAATCTCTTTTGCTATTGCGTTATCATTTTTAAAAGCTTCCTTTAAACGGTCAGTGTCTGCCTCATAAAGAAAAACTTGTGATTTAAGAACATTGGCAGCTTCTTTTGCAATAGAAGCATCATTACCCAAAGCTAAATCCAGTAAAACTTCAATTGAAGATCCACCTTTCATGTGTGACAATAACTCAAAAGCAAATGCAGGAGTTATTTCTTTTACTACTGATTCACCAAGAATAATTTCCTTTAAAAATTTAGATTTTACACCGGCAGCACTTGTGGTACCAGGTACAACATTATAAATAAAAAATTTAAGCGAATCTTCTCTGTATTCGTTATTCAAATCTTTAATTTGTTCAATAATGTCACTTAATAATTCAGCGCCATCGATTGGTTTTGGGTGAAGTCCCTGATTTTTTCTTTCTTCAATTTCTTGGATATAATCCTTATAAATATTCATAGTAAAAGTATTTTCTAGGTATTTTTATTTTTTTGTTCGCAAATTTAGTTATTAAAGCCGAGAATTAAAAAAAATATAACGGAAGTAGCCTTTTCAAAAATTATTATTGTTAAAAAACGATTTTCACTGCTTGTTTTTGTCAAAATATCAATTTTGTATTAAAAAAATGAATTTTTAACATTTTAAAATCTTTTCTTTAACAAAGTCGAAATTTGATGTTGCAAACAAACTGTATTTTGAGCGTATTTTAAGTCAAGAACCTTTCTAAATAAGCAATTATAACGTTATAGTTGCGATTTTGAACACCAAATTCTGCCCTTTTTCCGATAGCCAGATTTTGCATAAATATTGCATGAAAAAAATTAAACAAAATATTTGTAATTCAATTTTTCTATTAACTTTGTAATTCAAAGTTCTTTTAAAAACATAAAACTATGAAATACAAATTAGAAAATGCGAACGATTACATTAATGGAATTGGTGTTGGATTTAGTGTCTTCACCAGTTTATTCAGTGGCTTTTTTTTATTGATTTTATTATTAAATGAAAACACTAAATTTTTCGGTGCTGGAGTATTGGGCACTCTTACATTGATAATGGAGTTTATTTACGGAGTTACCGTTACATTCCTTATTCTTAAAAAAAGGGAAAAATATCTTCATTTAACTCCTTTTCTTATACTTAACTGGTTTATTGGATGTTTCTGCCTAAATATTTTTGTTCCTATATTTGAAGATCTTCCGTTTTGGGTTTACCTCATCACTTTGCTCTTTTTTATTAGTAATTTTTTCATTTACCAAAAAATACAAGGAAATAGTTTTACTCTTTCTCTCTTTTTTATAAATGGATTATCTTATAGTATAATATTGTATTTCACATTCTATCTATTACCCCTTGCACCTTTTGCCTTCATTGGAATTTTATTATTAGGAATCGGCTTTTATGCATTAGTCCCTTTACTTGTTTCCATTATTCATATAGCAACTATGGCTCATTATTTTCAAGAAAATAGAAAACATTTTATTTCATTCATCGCAGGTTTTGGATTTATTTTAGTTATGTTATCTTCTTTTGTTGTAATGCTTGACAGAGAAAGCAGACTTATTAATCTTAGACGTCCCATCAATTCTTTTACTTCAAATGAAGATTTACCCAATTATATTAAAATATCGCAAAGTCTTGAACCTAACTTTTTTAATGAAATTTTACTAAAAAAAGACATCGTTTATACTGGTCCTGAAAAGTTCTTTAACTATGATCTTGGTTCTTTTGGAGTTGAACAATTTAACGAAAGAAAAGTCCACAATCCTTTTATTACAATCGCTTACATTTTCTGTGAAGATCTCAATCTGAGCCAAGACGACCAAATTAATATTCTTAAATCTAATTTTGACAAAAGATTAGAAACCGAAGAACAGTTGTGGAGCGGTGAAGATTTGGTTACCAAAGACATTAAAGAAGATGTAAAATTATATCCAGACAGCAGGCTTGCTTATACAGAAATTACTATGGATATTTCCTGTGAGAAAGAATCCTGGCAAGATAAGGAAGCTATTTATTCTTTCCAGCTTCCTGAAGGTTCTGTTGCAACTTCACTTTCATTATGGGTAAACGGTATTGAAAGAAAAGGAATCTTAACAACAAAAGAGAAAGCTGAAAAAGCATACAAACAAATTGTTGGCGTAGAAAGTCGTGATCCATCTTTAATGCAATGGAGAGAAGGAAACAAAGTTGTCGTGAGGGTTTTTCCTGTAAATTATAAAACCCCAAGAACTTTTAAATGCGGCTTCACTACTCCTTTAAAAGTTGAAGATAATAAATTGAAATACGAAAGCCTTTCTATTAAAGGTCCAAATATTTCAAATGCTTCTACAATTTCCAGAATCCAGATGACAGGAAAAATTGATGTAGAGACAAGTAAGGATTTTAAACTGCAAAATAATTTCTATATTAATGAATCAAAAGGTCTTGATGATTGGCAGGCAATAATGCCTTTGAGCAAAATATCGAAGTTAAATTCTTTTGCATGGAAGGAAAAAATATACGAAGTAAAAGAGAGTCAAAAATTGAACATTCCTTTTAATGCATCAGAAGTCATTTTAGATTTGAATAGCAACTGGACTTTAAATGAAATAGAATCATTTGTAAGCTTAAAAGGAAAAGAATTTTATGTGTATGATGACAAGGAAAAAAAAGTAATAAACAAAGAAAATTTCAGAACTATTTTTTTAGATTTCAAATACTTACATTATTCTTTATTACCTCTATTTGAAATCAAAAAAAATAGTTTGATTATAACTAAAACCGGAAATTTTTCTGCAAATTTTGAAGAACTTAATGAATCTGAATATTTAAAAAAGATTCGAAGTAAAACTAAATCGCAAAATCTGAAAGTTATCAATATTTCCGGAGGCATTAATCCATTTTGGCAGACCGTAAAAGAGCAAAAATATGTAGATTTTTACGAGACAAACTTCAGAAATAGTTTAAAAATGCTACAGGGAAATTATTTCATCAAGTATAAAACTGCCGATAATGTGGTTAATATTGAGCCCTCAAACATTTCGATTCAGGAAAAACCAAAAGACAGTACTATTAAAAGTAATGGTCCAAATCATATTTACAGAATGTATGCTTTTGGGAAAGTTCTTGAGGAACAAATTAAAATTCAAAACGATACCTTAAGTGCTAATAAATATGTAACACTTGCAAAAGACGCCAATATTGTAACTCCAATTTCGTCTTTAATTGTTTTGGAAACTGATGCAGATTACAAAAATAACGGAATAGAGAAAAATGTGGATACTCTTGGCAACTCTTCGATTAAAAATGATGGTGCTGTTCCGGAACCTCACGAATGGTTAATGATTATTATTGGCCTGACTACACTTTTATTTTACTATCAAAAGAACAAAAAACAAAAAGCTTAATGAAAGTTTTACTGCAGTCACACACAAAATTAATTGCTATCCTTGCTATAATCATACTGTTGGTTCTAAACTACAGTATTGTATTTACCGGACTAAACAATAATTTTTTTGGCGTTATATTTTCTATTTTCCTATTTCTTTATGCAGGAAGAAAAACTGCTTTAAAGATTAGTTATCCGCTGCTTGGATTATTTTTTTTATTAGAATTTATAAGCTACAGACTGCATACAAAGTCTTTGCATTTTCATGCTCTTTTGTTGTTTGCCTGTTTTGTTTATTACAGTTTTACACAAAAATTTTCTTTTATCGCTTTTATTTGTCTCTTTTTGTTTTCGTCAATTTTTGATCAGCTATTCAATTATTTAACTGTCGAAATAAAGCAAGCGCTTTGTTACGGAGTGTATCTAACATTAAAAAATTTCGTTCCGATAACTAAAATTGAAGGGGTTAATTTTTATATCAATAATGCGAAAATTTCCATCGATACCGCTTGTATGGGTTTGTCGATGTTTAAAACGGGATTACTCTTTGGCGCTTTTCTATTGACTTTAGAAGAACGTAAAAACAAAAAGTATTTCAACATTCTGCAAATTTTATTTTTTTGCTGCATAGTAGTGATTCTGAATATTATTTCGAATTATTTCAGAATTATCACTTTAGTTTTATTCAATTGTACCGAAGAAAATATACTGCATCACACTATTGGAATTACGTGTTTTGTATTTTATCAAATTATTCCTCTTTTATTTCTAATGCGATTGTTTAATCCAAAAAAAGAAAACATAACTGGCAATTCATTTTTCCCAAAGCTTTTACCAATGATAATTGCTGCCGGAATATTGTTTATTACTAGTTTAGAAATTAAAAAAGAACAAAATTATTCGCTGTTAGAAAACCTTAATCCTAATTATAATATTAAAAAAGGAGTTTGGGTCAATAATGAAGTTTTTAAGATTGCAGCCCCACAAACTTTAATTTATATCAAAACACCAATTCACAAGCCTTTAATTTGCTGGACAGGAAACGGATATAAAATCATTGAGTCTAAAGAAATCATAAGAAACAATGAAAAAATATGGCTCACGAAATTAGAAAAAAATAATATTAGATATTTCTCTTATTGGTGGTATGAATATGATAATAAAAAATACACCTCGCTGACAGAAGTTTTACTGCTAAAACTTTTTCACAACAAAACGGTACGGTTGATAAACGAAACTAGTATTAAAGAATTGAACTAAAAAAAAGCCTGATTTAAAAATCAGGCTTTTTAGATATATCTTACATCAGCTTTTTAATAATAACCTCTTCGGTTATTCCTTCCGCATCTGCTTTGTAGTTTTTAATAATTCTGTGACGCAAAATTCCGGTTGCAACTGCTTTTACATCTTCAATATCAGGAGAGAATTTCCCTTTGAAAGCTGCATGGGCTTTTGCTGCCAAAATTAAGTTTTGCGAAGCTCTTGGTCCTGCTCCCCAATCTAAATAATTCTTTACAAAATCATTAGTTAAAGCATTATCAGGACGCGTTTTACTTACTAAAGTTACTGCATATTCAATAACATTATCTGCCACAGGAATTCTGCGGATTAAATGTTGGAAATCGATTATTTCCTGCGCAGAAAATAAAGGATTTATTGCTGTTTTAGCATCTGATGTTGTACGTTTTACAACCTGAACTTCTTCTTCAAAAGTTGGGTATTCTAATTTTATGGCAAACATAAAACGGTCTAACTGCGCTTCCGGCAACGGATAAGTTCCTTCTTGCTCAATAGGGTTTTGCGTAGCTAAAACAAAATATGGTAAATCTAATTTATGATTTTCTCCTGCAATTGTTACTGAACGTTCCTGCATTGCTTCAAGCAAAGCTGCTTGTGTCTTAGGCGGTGTTCTGTTAATCTCGTCTGCTAAAATAATATTCGAAAATACAGGCCCTTTTATAAATTTAAATTTTCTGTTTTCATCCAGGATTTCACTTCCCAAAATATCCGAAGGCATTAAATCCGGCGTAAATTGTATTCTTTTAAAATCTAATCCCAGCGCCTGAGACAAAGTATTTATTAATAAGGTTTTTGCTAATCCAGGTACACCAATTAAAAGAGCATGTCCGCCAGAAAATATGCAAATCAATATTTGATCTACCACTTCATCCTGACCTACAATAATTTTGGCTATTTCGGCTTTTAATTCGTTACGTTTTTGAACTAAGTTGTGAATCGCTGCTACGTCAGACATTTATGAATGTATTTAAAATTAAAAAGAGTTAGTTCTATGAAAACATAAAACTAACTCTTTTATTTATTTAATAAAATTATTTTTTCAACCAATTGTTTGTAAACTTACAATCTCTGTACTCTCCAATAACTTTAATATAAGTATCTTTAATTTTATCATCAAACCATTTTGCAATTGCATTGATTTGTTTTTCTTTTAAAGCTAATTCTTTAATTTTAGTATAATCTTTAGCATAATCAGCTGTATGCTCGTTGATTCTGTTGGTAACGGTAATCAATTTATATGTTTTTTTACCTTTATCATCTGTGTTTAAAAGTGGTTGAGAAACCTCAGTATCTTTTAAATTTGAAACCTGGCTGTATAATGTAGGATCCATTTTTGTAAGTTCAAAACGAGTATCTTGAGTATTAGGATTTACTAAAGTACCACCGTTTGTTCTTGTTTCTTTTTCATCAGATTCTGTTCTTGCTGCCTCAGCAAATGTAATTTCTTTATTTACTATCTTATTTCTAATATTAGTAATTCTTTCTTTAGCATCTTTTAAAGCTGTTTCAGAAACCGTTGGCGCAATCAAAATGTGACGTAATTCTACTTCTTGTCCTTTTATTTTATCAATCATAATAATATGATATCCAAAATTAGTTTCAAAAGGCTCAGAAATTTCACCTTCGCCTAAACTAAAAGCAACATCTTTAAATTCTTTAACAAAAGGTGTTTTTCTGGTCATTTTATAATAACCTCCACTATGTGCAGATCCCGGATCCTGAGAATATAAAACTGCTTTTGTTGCAAAACTAGAACCTTCTAAAACGTCTTTTCTAATAGCATTTAATCTGTCAATTACTTTTTGTTTGTCTTCTTGAGAAACTTTAGGTTCTACCACAATTTGTGCTACTTCCATTTCTGCTCCAAAAGTTGGCAATTCATCTTTTGGTATTTTCTTAAAGAAATTACGAACTTCTTCAGGTGTAATTTCAACTGCATCAATAATCTTTTTTTGCATTTCTGAAGCCAGTTTTTGCTCCTTTAATATATCTGCAAAATAAGTTTTAAATTCCTCTACAGAATTTTTCTTGTAATAAGCTACAACTTTATTAATATCTCCAACTTGTTGAATCATATAATTCAAACGCTCATCCATCATAGATCTTACTTCGGCATCACTAACAATAATACTATCCTGAATAGCCTGGTGTGCGTATAATTTATCTTCTAAAAGTTTTCCAAGCATTTGACATCTGGTAATATCTTTTGTAGAACCTCCCTGACTTGCGATCTCCAAATATCCTTTATCAATATCAGAATCTAAAACAATATAATCTCCAACATTAGCAATAATACCATCAATTTTTTGCTTTTGTCCTGAAGGAGTCTCAACTGGTTTTTCAGCTACAACAGCATCTGGTATAATTTCTTGTGCCGAGATAATTGAGTTGAAAAAAAATAAAAAACATATTGTTAACCCAAATCTGTAATCAATTGTTTTTAGCTGTAATTTTTTTAATAACATTATTTTAAATTTAATTTGAATGCCTTAGACCTTTTAAACTATAAATCTCTTATTCTGATTTTCAAAATCAATCTGAAAATATTAAAAATGCAGGATCTCGTTTCTTTTAACTTATAACGAACAAAAATAACAATTCAATTACATAATACAACTATCAGCAATACTATTAACAAAAAATTATAGGATACCTTTTCAATTAGATTATTAATCAACTGTTTTTCAGATAAAAAATTGCCTTTCTTGTCAAAATAACACGAACTTTTTCGCAAGCTTTAAAGTTTTCACAACTGATAACTTTCATAATAATAGAAGCAATTATTCTTCAATGGAATATAAAAAGTTTTCAACACTACAACGTTTTCGTAATATAAATATTTTCTTATAAATAAAAACATAGCAAAATTTATATACTTTCGATATGTAATTAATAATTTATTGTGTCTAAAATTATGAATATATCATGTTTACAGTAGAATGATTTTATAATTACAACTTTACTCTAACCTAAACCAAACCTATTATGAAAAATTCTTATGCAAAAATGTATTGCATTCTGGCTACCACAACACTCTTTTTTTCTTGTTCGCAAAATGAACTAAGTGAAACTGACGCAAAATCTCAAAGTCAGCAATTTAAAATTATCAATGTAACACATCATGACGGAAAACCTTTTAGTACCGGGGATGCAAAATCATCTCTTACCGGAAAATATGTAGATAATCCCGGAGGCGGAGTTATGATGCAAGCATTTTATTGGGATGTTCCTGCCGGAGGAAATTGGTGGAATACTGTTACTACTAAATTAACAGACTGGTCGAATGCTGGAATTGGCTCTATATGGCTTCCTCCAGTTTCAAAAGCCCAAAATGGTGCCTTTTCGATGGGATATGATCCAACTGATTATTTTGATTTTGGAGATTATAACCAAAACGGAACCGTAGAAACCAGATTTGGATCTAAAACTGAATTGGTAACCTTGATCACAAAAGCACATACTGAAAACATGAAGGTATATGCTGATATTGTAATTAATCACAATAGCGGAGGACAATCAGAAGCAAATCCGTTTACAGGAACTAATACGTGGACGAATTTTAATGGTGTTGCTTCGGGAAAATTCAAACGCACTTATAACGATTTTTATAAAAACAGTTTTGGCAATAATGATGAAGGTTCGTTTGGAGGATTTCCAGATTTATGCCACGCAGCTCCCAACGTAAAAGATTGGCTATGGCTAAGAACTGATGGCGTTGGTAAATACTATAAAAACACAATGAAATTTGATGGATGGAGATTTGACTACGTAAAAGGTTTTGGTGCTTGGGTTGTAAATGCATGGAATGCTAATGTTGGTGGATTTTCTGTTGGAGAATTATGGGATTCGAATGTAAACGTATTAAATGACTGGGCAAACAATGCGAATAGTTCTGTATTTGATTTTGCTTGTTACTATAAAATGAATGATGCTTTTGACGGAAACAATCTTGCATTATTAAATGATGACATGATGTGGAAAAGAAATCCGTATAAAGCCGTAACTTTTGTTACGAATCATGATACTGATGAAATTTCCAATAAACTATTGGCTTATTCTTATATTTTAACTCATGAAGGATATCCAACAATTTTTTACAGAGATTACGAAGAATGGCTGGATAAAAATAAATTGAATAACCTTATCTGGATTCATAACAATAAAGCAACGGGTACAACTTCAATTTTATATTCAGATAATGATGAATATGTGGCGAGAAGAAACGGTTATAACGGAAATCCGGGATTAGTTGTTTACATTAATAACTCAACAACCTGGCAAGAAAGATGGATTGAAACTAATTGGGCTAATACTCAAATTAAAGATTTTACAGGAAATTCTACTTGGTACCCAACAACTCAGGCAGATAAATGGGTAAAAATTCAATGTCCGCCTAAAGGATATACGGTTTGGTCAATTAATCAATAATATACAAAAATGAAAATTTAAGGCTGTTCTAAAAAAGCAGCCTTATTTTTTTGTTTAAAACTTCTCTTCTATAAAGTAAAGACTTCTAAATTAAGAAGTGAATATTTTTATTAAGCCGTAATTAATAGTACTTTTGCAACCTATTTATACAAAATATGAGCTTTTTAAAAGAAATACAACGCAGAAGAACATTTGGAATTATATCGCATCCTGATGCTGGTAAAACGACTTTAACTGAAAAATTATTATTGTTTGGAGGGGCGATTCAGGAAGCTGGGGCTGTAAAAAACAACAAAATTAAAAAAGGAGCAACGAGTGATTTCATGGAAATCGAACGCCAAAGAGGTATTTCGGTTTCTACATCTGTACTTGCTTTTAATTATAAAGACAAAAAAATCAATATTCTTGATACGCCAGGTCACAAGGATTTTGCCGAAGATACTTTTAGAACTTTAACCGCTGTTGATAGTGTAATTGTTGTTATTGACGTTGCAAAAGGGGTTGAGGAACAAACAGAGAAATTAGTTGCTGTTTGTAGAATGCGTAACATTCCGATGATTGTTTTCATCAATAAATTAGACCGTGAAGGAAAAGATGCCTTTGACTTAATGGATGAAGTGGAACAAAAACTTGGTTTGACAGTTACGCCTTTAAGTTTCCCTATTGGAATGGGTTATGATTTTCAGGGAATTTACAATCTTTGGGAACAAAACATCAATCTTTTTAGTGGAGATAGCCGTAAAAATATTGAGGAAACAATTGCTTTTTCTGATGTTCAGAACAATCCGGAATTAGATAAAATTGTTGGTCAAAAAGCAGCTGAAAAACTTCGTGAAGAATTAGAATTGATTGATGAAGTTTATCCAAAATTTGAACGTCAGGATTATTTAGATGGAAAAATTCAGCCTGTGTTTTTTGGTTCTGCATTGAACAATTTTGGAGTTCGCGAATTGTTAGATTGTTTCGTTACGATCGCGCCATCGCCAAGACCAAAAGATTCTGAAACTCGTTTAGTTGATCCTGCTGAGGAAAAAATGAGCGGATTTGTATTTAAAATTCACGCTAATATGGATCCAAAACACCGTGATCGTTTAGCTTTTATCAAAATTGTTTCGGGAACTTTTGAAAGAAACAAACCTTACTATCACGTTCGTCAGAAGAAAAATTTAAAATTTTCAAGTCCGAATGCCTTTTTCGCTGAGAAAAAAGAAATTGTTGATATTTCTTATCCGGGAGATATTGTTGGTCTTCACGATACAGGAAATTTTAAAATTGGAGATACTTTAACTGAAGGTGAAATAATGAGTTTCAAAGGGATTCCGAGTTTCTCTCCGGAACACTTTAGATATATCAATAATGCTGATCCTATGAAGGCTAAACAGCTAGATAAAGGAATTGATCAGCTAATGGATGAAGGTGTTGCGCAGTTATTTACTTTAGAGATGAACAATCGTAAAATAATTGGAACTGTTGGAGCGCTACAATACGAAGTAATTCAATATCGTTTAGAGCACGAATATGGTGCTAAATGTACTTATGAGAATTTCCCGGTTCATAAAGCTTGTTGGGTAAAACCTGACGACGCTAAAAATGATGAGTTTAAAGAATTTAAGCGTATCAAACAAAAATTCTTAGCTCATGATAAATACGGTCAATTGGTATTTTTAGCTGATTCTGATTTTACAATTCAAATGACACAAAATAAATATCCGAGTGTGAAATTATTCTTCACTTCAGAATTTGATTAATTACTTTCTTTAAAAAAAAAGAAAACATTAAAGCCTTTTAAAAAATAATTTTTAGAAGGCTTTTTTTATCTTCATAAAACCCCAAAATGTTTATTTCAAATTTGTTTAATATCTTTTCCACGAGAATAATTAATCCCCAATCCTCCCATGATCATCACATTAACTTTAGAAAGTTCTTCTTCGTTCATAAATATATTTTGCCACAATACATTATTCTTAATCGCTTCTACAGTAAAGGGTATTGTTTTTGAAAAATAATAATCATCTGCAGTAACTGTAACAACAAGGGTTTTGCTATTTTTTAAAACTTGCACAGGAATAGAAAACGCTCCTGTTTCAGGATTTACTTTTAGTGTGCTTTCCGAACCATTAATCGTAAGTACTAGATTTCGGTACGTTTTCTTATTAAGCGGTTTATTTGTTTTCGTTTCTAATAATTTACCTTTTACTAGTATCGAAACTTCCTCATTATCATTCTGGTTATAAGCAACTTTACCAACAATATAATTGTTAGGTTTGATGGTATTTATTTCAGTTTCAACTGGTGTTTTTTCTTGAGCTGTAATATTCGATGCTATTAAAATGGATGCTGCTACTGCGGCATACTTCAAATTATTGATTTTAGAAAATTCATTATATTCAAATTCTCCTTCTAATTGTGTTGTTTTAAGTCTCGCACAAATAGTTGCATCTTTGTTTTCTGCAATAAACTTAGCAACCTCAGAATTTGTCTTTCTGCTCAAATCGATTACGTTTTTCGCACAGGAACCACAAAATGATCCACTTGCATTAGGAATCATTTTATCAAAATTTTCAGAACAAGGACTTGCTATTTCTAGGGTGAATTTCTTTTTCATACTATACTTTTTTTTAAGTTAAAATCCGTCACAGATACTTATACTTATATAGAGTATATTTTTCACAAAAAGGTTGGGAAGAAAATAAAATTATTTTTTTTACAGAACAATTTGATTACACTTTTAAGCTCGAAAAATCTTTAAATAAAAAAAGCGCTAATTGTTACTAGCGCTTTTTTAATTAATTTGAATTAATCAACCTTATACTAAGTCATTATATTCTAAAAATTAATCTTTTATTAGGAATCTTAAAATTAAGACAATAAGACTTACAAAAGAAATATAGTCGATGAAAGTGAATTAAATCGGGTAAACTGCATTTTAATCTAAATCTTAAAAATAAAAAAGCCCCATTACTGGGGCTCTTTAGTTTTATGCTTGTCCTGCCGGACCAAAATTAAGCGGTATTGGCGCTTGTTCAGTGTCTTTGATTTCGCCATGAGCGGCTTCAAAACGATGAATGTTTTCACCAATTGCTTTCAATAATCTTTTAGCATGTTGTGGTGTCAGGACAATTCTTGACTTTACCTTGGCTTTAGGAATACCTGGCATAATGCTCACAAAATCTAAAACAAACTCTGATGATGAGTGATTGATAATCGCAAGATTAGAATAAATTCCTTCTGCGACTGTTTCGTCTAACTCAATATTAATTTGCTCTTGTTGTTGTTTCGGATTACTCATAGTTTCCTAATTAATAAATATATTCTTCTTTATTCGCCATCATTTCATTGTAATCGTCTTTAGATCCTACGATAGTGTTATCGTATTCTCTCATACCAGTTCCCGCAGGAATTCTGTGTCCAACAATTACATTTTCTTTTAATCCTTCTAAATCATCTACTTTACCAGCTACAGCAGCTTCGTTAAGTACTTTTGTTGTTTCTTGGAAAGAAGCAGCAGAGATGAATGATTTAGTCTGTAGCGAAGCTCTTGTAATACCTTGTAAAACTGGCGTTGCAGTTGCAGTAATTACATCTCTAGCTACAACTAGATTTTTATCAGTTCGTTTAAGCAATGAGTTTTCATCACGTAAATCACGAGGAGAAATAATCTGACCTGGTTTCAATACAGCAGAATCTCCAGCATCTTCAACTACTTTCATACCGTATAATTTATCATTTTGAACGATAAAATCTTTAGTGTGAATTAATTGATCTTCTAGGAATAATGTATCTCCTGGATCTTGAACTCTTACTTTACGCATCATTTGACGAATAACTACCTCAAAGTGCTTGTCATTAATTTTTACCCCTTGTAAACGGTATACCTCTTGAATTTCATTTACCAAGTACTGTTGAACAGCAGCCGGTCCTTGAATTCTTAAAATATCATCTGGTGTAATTGCACCGTCAGACAATGGTACTCCTGCTCTTACGAAGTCATTTTCTTGTACTAAGATTTGGCTAGAAAGTTTAACTAAATACTTTTTAATTTCACCAAATTTAGATTCGATAACGATCTCACGGTTACCTCTTTTGATTTTTCCAAAAGATACAACACCGTCAATTTCAGATACAACTGCTGGGTTTGAAGGATTACGAGCCTCAAGCAACTCGGTAATTCTTGGTAAACCTCCCGTGATATCGCCTGCTTTAGAAGAACGACGTGGAATTTTTACTAATACTTTACCTGCTTTAATTTTCTCACCGTTCTCAACCATAAGGTGTGCTCCTACTGGTAAGTTATACGAACGAATCAATTCACCTTCTTTACCGTAAACCAATAAAGTTGGAATTAATTTTTTATTTCTAGCTTCAGAAATTACTTTTTCCTGGAAACCTGTTTGCTCATCGATTTCAACCATGAACGATTGTCCTTGCTCTAAATCTTCGTAAGCAATCTTACCAGTAAATTCAGAAACAATTACACCATTATATGGATCCCACTTACAGATTACAGATCCTTTAGTAACAGTTTCACCATCTTTAACAAAGATACTAGAACCGTAAGGAATGTTATGTGTATTTAAGACGATTCCAGTTTTCTCATCAACTAATTTTAATTCAGTTGAACGTGATACTACGATATCAACCGCATTACCTTCACTGTCTTCACCTTTAACAGTTTTTAAATCTTCAATTTCAAGTCTACCGTTAAATCTTGTAACAATACTAGATTCTTCAGAAATACCTCCGGCAACCCCTCCAACGTGGAACGTACGAAGTGTTAACTGTGTACCTGGCTCTCCAATAGATTGAGCTGCAATAACTCCGACAGCTTCACCTCTTTGTGTCATTTTACCAGTAGCTAAGTTTCTACCGTAACATTTAGCACAAATACCTTTTAAAGCTTCACAAGTTAATGGAGATCTAACCTCTACTTTTTCAATTGGAGAAGCTTCGATAGTTCTCATAATTGCTTCAGTAATTTGTTGACCTGATTGAACCATTACTTCATTAGTAAGTGGATTTATTACATCTTGCAATGCAACACGTCCTAAAATTCTTTCTCCTAATGATTCAACGATTTCCTCATTTTTCTTCAAAGCAGAAACTTCAACACCTCTCAATGTTCCACAATCTTCGATGTTAACAATAACATCTTGAGAAACGTCATGAAGCCTTCTTGTTAAGTATCCGGCATCGGCAGTTTTAAGAGCCGTATCCGCAAGTCCTTTACGAGCACCGTGAGTAGAAATGAAATACTCAAGGATCGAAAGACCTTCCTTAAAGTTAGAAAGAATCGGGTTTTCAATAATCTCACCACCACCAGCAGTAGATTTTTTAGGTTTAGCCATCAAACCACGCATACCAGTTAACTGACGAATCTGTTCCTTAGAACCCCTCGCTCCAGAGTCAAGCATCATATATACAGAGTTGAAACCTTGTTGGTCTTCTCTAATATTTTTCATTGCTAATTCTGTTAACTGAGCATTTGCTGAAGTCCATACGTCAATAACTTGGTTGTAACGCTCGTTATTAGTAATAAGACCCATGTTATAATTCACAGAAATACCTTCAACTTGCTCTCTGGCATCTGCAATTAATTTTGTTTTTTGTTCTGGAATTCTAATATCACCTAAAGAGAATGATAAACCTCCTCTAAATGCAAATTTATACCCCATATCTTTCATGTTGTCCAAGAAAGCTGCAGTAGTAGGTACATCAGTCACACTTAAAATGTGTCCGATAATATCTCTAAGGTTTTTCTTAGTCAATACATCATTGATATATCCAGCTGCTTCAGGTACTACTTCATTAAATAATACACGTCCTGCAGTTGTTTGAATAATTTTAAACACTAATTCTCCAGCGTCATTAAAATCTTTTGCTCTAATTTTCACACGAGCGTTCAATTCTAATCTTCCTTCGTTTAATGCAATGTTTACTTCTTCAGCAGAATAGAAAGTTAAGTCTTGACCTAAAATTATGTGTTCTGGTGTAGAGATACGTTCTTTGGTCATATAATATAGACCCAAGACCATATCCTGAGAAGGTACAGTAATTGGTGCTCCATTTGCAGGGTTAAGAATATTGTGAGAAGCCAACATTAATAATTGTGCCTCTAAAATAGCCTCTGGTCCTAATGGCAAGTGAACTGCCATCTGATCCCCATCAAAATCGGCGTTGAAAGCCGTACATACTAATGGGTGCAATTGGATCGCTTTTCCTTCAATTAATTTTGGTTGGAAAGCTTGAATACCAAGTCTGTGCAACGTAGGAGCACGGTTAAGTAATACTGGGTGACCTTTAATTACATTTTCAAGGATATCCCAAACTACAGGCTCTTTTTTGTCTATGATTTTCTTAGCAGATTTTACTGTTTTAACAATACCTCTTTCTATCAATTTACGGATAACGAAAGGTTTGTATAACTCAGATGCCATATCTTTTGGCAATCCGCATTCGAATAATTTTAATTCAGGACCAACAACAATTACCGAACGAGCAGAATAATCCACACGTTTTCCAAGTAAGTTTTGACGGAAACGTCCTTGCTTACCTTTTAATGAATCTGATAATGATTTTAATGGTCTGTTAGATTCTGTTTTAACAGCAGAAGCTTTACGAGTGTTATCAAATAATGAATCTACAGATTCCTGTAACATACGTTTTTCGTTTCTTAAGATAACTTCTGGAGCTTTAATCTCCATTAATCTTTTTAAACGGTTGTTACGGATGATTACACGACGGTATAAGTCATTTAAATCTGAAGTTGCAAAACGACCTCCATCAAGTGGCACAAGTGGACGTAATTCTGGTGGGATAACCGGAACTACTTTCATGATCATCCACTCAGGACGATTTTCGCGGTTTAAGTTTGACTCACGGAAAGACTCAACAACTTGTAATCTTTTTAAAGCTTCAGTTTTACGTTGTTTAGATGTCTCATTGTTAGCGCTGTGTCTTAATTCATAAGATAAAGCATCTAAATCAATACGAGCTAATAAATCCATAATACATTCTGCTCCCATTTTGGCAACAAATTTATTAGGATCTAAATCATCTAAATATTGATTTTCTTGCGGAAGAGTATCTAAAATATTTAAATATTCTTCTTCAGTTAAGAAATCTAATCTTTGTAATGATTCTCCGTCTACATTTTTAGCAATACCAGCTTGAATTACAACGTATCTTTCGTAATAAATGATCATATCTAATTTCTTAGATGGAAGACCAAGGATATAACCAATTTTGTTTGGAAGAGAACGGAAGTACCAGATATGAGCAATAGGCACAACAAGGTTGATGTGTCCTACTCTGTCACGACGTACTTTTTTCTCAGTAACTTCAACACCACAACGGTCACAGATGATACCTTTGTAACGAATTCTTTTATATTTACCACAAGCACATTCAAAATCCTTAACAGGTCCGAAGATTCTTTCACAGAAAAGTCCGTCACGTTCTGGTTTGTGAGTTCTGTAGTTAATTGTTTCTGGTTTCAACACCTCTCCTCTTGATTCTTTCAAGATAGATTCTGGTGAAGCTAATCCAATTGAGATTTTATTAAATCTTTTAACCGGATTTTTATCTTTATTATTATTTCTATTATTCATCATAGTTTTTACTATTGATTTATCTGCAATTAAAAAATTGATTTTAACTTATAACCTTCTCTTTAAAAAAGAGTAAAACCATCAAGTCACTACCACGGATTACTTCTCTAAACTTCAAACGTCAATTTTTGAAGTGCTAATTACAAAACCTTAAGGTTTATAAGTAAAAAATCGGAACGGTTTACGGGTATAAATCCTAAAAACTTTATTTTAATAAACAGCTTCAGTCTCAGCTTTCAGTGTTGAACTGAATACTGAGACTGTAACTGAAAACTTTATTTATTCTTCTAAACGAATGTCAAGTCCAAGACCTTTCAATTCATGCATTAATACATTGAATGATTCAGGTAATCCTGGTTCTGGCATAGACTCACCCTTAACGATAGCTTCGTAAGTTTTAGCTCTACCAATAACGTCATCTGACTTAACTGTTAAGATTTCACGAAGAGTACTTGATGCTCCATAAGCCTCAAGTGCCCAAACCTCCATCTCTCCAAAACGCTGACCTCCAAATTGAGCTTTACCTCCAAGTGGTTGTTGAGTAATCAACGAGTATGGTCCGATAGAACGTGCGTGCATCTTATCATCAACCATGTGTCCTAATTTAAGCATGTAAATTACACCCACAGTTGCAGCTTGATGGAAACGCTCTCCAGTACCACCATCATAAAGATGTGTATGTCCGAAACGTGGTACTCCAGCCTCATCAGTTAATTCATTAATTTGATCTAAAGAAGCACCGTCAAAAATTGGAGTAGCAAATTTTCTACCCAAGTTCATACCAGCCCATCCAAGAACAGTTTCATAAATCTGACCAATGTTCATACGTGAAGGTACCCCAAGTGGATTCAATACGATATCTACTGGTGTTCCGTCTTCAAGGAAAGGCATATCTTCATGACGAACGATTCTTGCAACAATACCTTTGTTACCGTGTCGTCCTGCCATTTTATCCCCTACTTTCAGTTTACGTTTTTTAGCGATATAAATTTTCGCCAATTTCAAGATTCCAGATGGTAATTCATCTCCAACTGTAATAGTGAATTTTTCTCTTCTTAAAGATCCTTGTAAGTCGTTCAGCTTAATTTTATAGTTATGAATTAAATCATTAACCATTTTATTTGTAGCATCATCAGCAACCCATTGACCTTTGCTTAAGTGAGCAAAATCTTCTACTGCGTAAAGCATTTTTTGAGTATATTTTTTACCTTTTGGTAAAACTTCTTCACCCAAATCATTCATTACACCTTGAGATGTTTTTCCGTTCACGATCAAGAACAATTTCTCAACCAATCTGTCTTTTAATTCAACAAATTTAGTTTCGAATTCCATTTCTAAAGCGCCTAAAGCATCTTTATCCTGAGTACGTTTACGTTTATCTTTTACGGCTCTTGCAAATAATTTTTTGTCAAGAACTACACCATGTAAAGATGGAGAAGCTTTTAATGAAGCATCTTTTACATCACCTGCTTTATCCCCGAAGATTGCACGAAGCAATTTCTCTTCCGGAGTAGGATCTGATTCTCCTTTTGGTGTAATTTTTCCGATTAGAATGTCGCCAGGTTTAACCTCTGCTCCAATTCTGATCATACCGTTTTCATCTAAATCTTTAGTAGCTTCTTCAGAAACGTTAGGAATATCGTTTGTTAACTCTTCATTTCCTAACTTAGTATCTCTAACCTCTAATGAATAATCATCAACGTGGATAGAAGTAAAAATATCATCACGAACTACTTTTTCAGAAATTACAATCGCATCCTCAAAGTTATACCCTTTCCATGGCATGAACGCAACTTTTAAGTTTCTACCTAAAGCTAATTCACCATTTTGAGTAGCATATCCTTCTGATAATACTTGACCAAGAATAACTCTGTCACCTTTTCTTACGATTGGTTTCAAGTTAATACTTGTACCTTGATTGGTTTTTCTAAATTTAATTAAATTGTATGTTTTCTCATCAGCATCAAAACTTACCATTCTTTCTTCTTCAGTACGGTCGTATTTGATAGTAATGATATTAGCATCAACATATTCTACAGTTCCATCTCCTTCAGCATTAATCAATACTCTAGAATCTGAAGCTACCTGACGCTCTAAACCTGTACCAACAATTGGTGCTTCCGGACGGATCAAAGGAACCGCCTGACGCATCATGTTAGATCCCATCAACGCACGGTTCGCATCATCATGCTCCAAGAAAGGAATCAATGAAGCCGAAATCGAAGCGATCTGGTTAGGAGCAACGTCTGTATAATGTACTGCAGATGGTTCTACAACCGGGAAGTCACCTTCCTCACGAGCAATAACATTAGAAGCAGTAATTTTTCCAGAAGCATCCATTTCAATGTTTGCCTGAGCAATCATTTTACCTTCTTCTTCTTCAGCACTCAAATAAATAGGAGTACTTTCTAAATCAACTACACCATCTGTTACTTTACGGTATGGAGTTTCGATGAAACCCATTCCGTTAACTTTTGCATAAACACCAAGAGATGAAATCAAACCAATGTTTGGTCCCTCTGGAGTTTCAATCGGACATAAACGACCATAGTGTGTATAGTGAACGTCACGAACCTCGAAACCAGCTCTCTCTCTCGAAAGTCCACCTGGTCCAAGTGCAGAAAGTCTTCTTTTGTGTGTAATCTCAGCTAATGGATTCGTTTGATCCATAAATTGAGATAACTGGTTAGTACCAAAGAAAGAGTTGATAACCGATGATAATGTTTTAGCATTAATCAAATCGATTGGTGTAAACACCTCGTTATCTCTAACGTTCATTCTCTCACGAATAGTTCTAGCCATACGTGCTAAACCAACACCGAATTGTTGAGACAATTGTTCTCCAACTGTTCTAACACGACGGTTTGATAAGTGATCAATATCATCAATCTCTGCTTTAGAGTTGATCAATTCGATCAAATATTTTACAATGGTAATGATATCTTCTTTGGTAAGCACTTGCTTTTCCATTGGGATATCTAAACCAAGTTTTTTGTTCATTCTATAACGACCAACTTCACCTAAGTTATAACGTTGATCAGAGAAGAACAATTTATCTATAATACCACGAGCAGTTTCTTCATCAGGCGGTTCAGCGTTACGCAACTGACGGTAAATGTGCTCTACAGCTTCTTTTTCAGAGTTTGTCGGATCTTTTTGTAACGTGTTGTGGATAATAGCATAATCTGCTTGGTTATTATCTTCTTTGTGTAACAAAATAGATTTAACGTTAGAATCGATGATTTCTTCAACATTATCTTTGTCGATAATAGTATCTCTATCAAGGATGATTTCGTTACGTTCGATAGAAACTACCTCACCAGTATCTTCATCAACGAAATCCTCGTGCCAAGTATTCAATACACGTGCAGCAAGTCTTCTTCCAATATATTTTTTAATACCAGTTTTAGAAACTTTAATTTCTTCAGCAAGGTCGAAAATTTCAAGGATATCCTTATCTCTTTCGAACCCAATAGCACGGAATAAAGTTGTAACCGGTAATTTTTTCTTTCTGTCGATATAAGCATACATTACGCTGTTGATATCTGTAGAAAATTCTATCCAAGAACCTTTAAAAGGAATTACTCTGGCAGAATAAAGTTTTGTTCCATTTGCATGGAATGATTGACCAAAGAAAACCCCAGGAGAACGGTGTAGCTGAGATACTACTACACGCTCAGCACCATTGATAACAAAAGTACCGCTTGGAGTCATGTAAGGTATTGTTCCAAGATAAACATCTTGTACAATAGTTTCAAAATCTTCGTGTTCAGGATCTGTACAGTATAGTTTTAACCTAGCTTTTAAAGGCACACTATAAGTAAGACCTCTCTCTATACATTCTTGAATTGTATAACGTGGTGGATCAACAAAATAATCTAGGAATTCCAATACAAAGTTATTTCTTGTATCTGTAATTGGGAAATTTTCCATGAAGGTGTTGTATAACCCTTCGTTGCCTCTTTCGTCAGATTTCGTTTCTAATTGAAAGAAATCTTTAAAAGATTTAACCTGAACATCTAGAAAATCTGGATAGTCAGGAATATTTTTTGTAGAGGCAAAATTCAATCTTTCAGTCTGATTTGTTATCATCAATGGACAAAATTTTGATTAAAAAAAAGTAATTTTTTTTGTGTGAAACACACTGTTTAATCTATACTTTCTTATTATAATCAATACATCTTTAAAAATAAACCAAAAGTAAGTTCAATTTTTTTTCTTCGTATTGATCAAAAACTTTTTCGTATTTTAAACTATTTGATAATAAAACTTGATATATTTTATTATACGAAAAATGGTTTAGGCCTTTGAGTGTTAACTCAGGACCTAAACCTAGTTCTTAAAACCGAGTTGAATTATTTTAATTCAACAACAGCTCCAGCTTCTTCTAATGATTTTTTAAGACCTTCAGCCTCTTCTTTAGAAACACCTTCTTTAACGTTACTTGGAGCACCGTCAACTACATCTTTAGCTTCTTTCAAACCTAAACCTGTAAGTTCTTTTACTAATTTCACAACTGCTAATTTAGAAGCACCAGCTTCTTTTAATACAACTGTAAATTCAGTTTGTGCTTCTTCAGCAGCACCTTCTCCACCACCAGCAGCAACTACTACAGCTGCAGCAGCAGGCTCGATACCATACTCGTCTTTTAATATTGTTGCTAATTCGTTAACTTCTTTAACTGTTAAGTTAACTAATTGTTCTGCGAATTGTTTCAAATCTGCCATTTTTTCTATCGTTTAAAATGATTTGTAAAATATAATTTATTTATTGTGCGCTAATTAAGCAACAAGGAAATTAAATTCCCTGCTTCGAATATTATGCTTCAGTTTCTTCTTCGCTACCAGCGAATTTGTTTTGTAAAGCAGAAATAATTCTTTGTGCTGGTGATTGCAATAATCCAATAAGTTCTCCGATAAGTTCTTCTTTAGATTTAATAGTTGCTAATGCATCTAATTGATCATCTCCAATATAAATTTCAGAATTAATATAAGCTCCCTTTAATACAGGTTTAGCTGATTTTTTTCTGAAATCTTTAATTATTTTTCCAGGTGCATTTGCAACATCTGAAATAAATATAGCACTATTACCAGTCAATACTGAAGGTAAATCACCATAGTCATTAGCAGAAGCTTCCATTGCTTTTGCAAGCAATGTGTTTTTTACAACCTCTAATTTAATACCTGCTTTAAAGCAAGCTCTTCTCAAGCTTGAAGTTGTTTCTGCATTTAATCCAGAAATATCAGATACATAAATAATATTTGTACCAGCTAACTGTGCAGTTAAATCTTCAATCGCGATTGATTTTTCTTCTCTAGTCATACTAAAAATTATTAACTACCAATTATACTGCTTTAGGGTCCAATGCAATTGCAGGACTCATAGTGCTTGTAAGGTGAATACCTTTAATGTAGGTACCTTTAGCAGCAGTTGGTTTAAGTTTGATTAATGTTTGAATAATTTCGTGTGCATTGTCATAAATTTGCTCAGCTCCAAAAGAAACTTTACCAATTCCTGCATGTACGATACCAGTTTTATCAACTTTAAAGTCAATTTTACCAGCTTTAACCTCTTGAACAGCTTTTGCAACATCCATAGTTACAGTACCTGTTTTAGGGTTTGGCATTAAACCTCTAGGCCCTAAAATACGACCTAATGGACCTAATTTACCCATAACAGCTGGCATAGTGATAATAACATCAACATCTGTCCAACCATCTTTAATTTTTTGTAAATAATCGTCAAGACCAACATAATCAGCCCCAGCTTCTTTAGCTTCCGCTTCTTTATCTGGAGTAACCAATGCTAATACTTTAACGTCTTTACCAGTTCCGTGAGGTAATGTAACTACACCTCTAACCATTTGATTCGCTTTTCTTGGATCTACACCCAAACGAACTGCGATATCAACAGACTCATCAAATTTTGCAGAAGCTATAACTTTAATCAATGCAGCTGCATCTTTTAAAGAGTATAGTTTGTTCTTTTCAATTTTTGAAGCAGCCTCTTTTTGCTTTTTTGTTAATTTTGCCATTTCTTTCTCTTAATTAAAAAGGAGCATCTCCTGATACAGTTATACCCATAGATCTAGCAGTTCCAGCGATCATGCTCATTGCAGATTCGATTGTGAATGCATTTAAATCTACCATTTTATCTTCAGCAATTGCTTTGATAACGTCCCAAGTAACGCTAGCTACTTTTTTACGATTTGGTTCACCTGATCCAGACTTTAGCTTTGCAGCTTCCAATAATTGGACAGCAGCTGGAGGAGTTTTTACAACAAAATCAAATGATTTGTCTTTATACACAGTAATTTGTACTGGGCATATTTTGCCAGGTTTATCTTGTGTTCTAGCATTGAACTGCTTACAGAACTCCATGATATTAACCCCAGCAGCTCCTAAAGCAGGTCCAACCGGTGGCGATGGATTCGCAGCACCTCCCTTAACTTGTAGTTTAACTACCTTACTAATTTCTTTAGCCATTTTTTAAAAAATTTAACACCGTAATCATTGGAAGCGACTACAGTGGTTATTATAGATGTAACAAAAATTATACTTTTTCAACTTGCATAAAACTCAATTCTAATGGAGTTTTTCTTCCGAAAATCTTAACCATTACTTCAAGTTTACGCTTTTCTTCATTGATTTTTTCAACTGTTCCGTTGAATCCGTTAAATGGACCATCGATCACCTTAACCGTTTCACCTAAGTTGAAAGGAATAGCACGAGTATCTGTATTTACAGCTAACTCATCTACTTTACCTAACATTCTATTTACTTCAGAAAGTCTCAAAGGAACAGGTTCTCCGCCTTTGATCTCACCTAAAAATCCAATCACACTAGTAATAGACTTAATAATATGAGGTATCTCACCAACTAAATTGGCTTCGATCATAACATATCCAGGGAAATAAACTTTATCCTTAGACATTTTCTTTCCTTCTTTTACAGTAACTACTTTTTCTGTAGGTACTAAAACTTGGGAAACATAATCACCCATACCTAATCTGGCAATCTCAGTTTCGATGTAAGCTTTGACTTTATTCTCTTGTCCGCTTACAGCTCTAACTACATACCATTTTTTCACATTATTATCTGCCATCACAAAAAAATTATCCTTTTAACCAGTTAAAAAATCCAGCCAAAGCTTTTGCAAAAAATTCGTCTACTCCCCATGTTGCCAAAGCGAATAAAACCGAAAATACAGCCACAACAATTGTCAATTTTTGAACCTCAGCCCAAGCAGGCCAAGTAACATTTGACTTTAACTCTTCGAAAGCCTCTGATAAATAATTAGTAACTTTTGTCATTTGATATATTTTATATTGCACGGGCGGAGGGATTCGAACCCCCATCAACGGTTTTGGAGACCGCTATTCTACCCTTGAACTACGCCCGTAATTAAAAGCCAGTGATTTCAGTTAAGAAAATCAACTGGCTTTTTATAATATTTATAGGATTATCCTACGATTTCAGTCACCTGACCTGCTCCTACTGTTCTACCACCTTCACGGATAGCGAAACGTAAACCTACGCTCATTGCGATTGGGCTTAATAAAGAAACATTAATAGTCAAGTTGTCTCCTGGCATTACCATCTCTACTCCTTCTGGTAAAGTAATAACTCCTGTTACGTCAGTTGTACGTACGTAGAACTGTGGACGGTAGTTATTATGGAATGGAGTATGACGTCCACCTTCTTCTTTTTTCAAGATATAAACCTCAGCTTTGAAAGTAGCGTGTGGTTTTACTGATCCTGGCTTAATGATAACCATCCCTCTTTTGATAGATTCTTTATCAATACCTCTTAACAATAAACCTACGTTATCTCCAGCTTCACCTCTATCAAGGATTTTACGGAACATCTCAACTCCTGTAATAGTAGAAGTTAATTTATCAGCTCCCATACCAATGATTTCAACTGGATCTCCTGTATTAGCAATACCTGTTTCGATACGACCTGTAGCAACAGTTCCACGACCAGTAATTGTAAATACATCTTCAACCGGCATCAAGAATGGTTTAGCAACGTCACGCACTGGCTCTTCGATCCAAGCATCAACAGCTTCCATTAATTCAATGATTTTTGGTACCCAAGCAGGATCATTATTCAATCCTCCTAAAGCAGAACCTTGAACTACAGGACCATTATCTCCATCATATTCATAGAAAGATAATAAATCTCTAATTTCCATTTCAACAAGCTCTAACAATTCAGCATCATCAACCATATCCACTTTGTTCATGAAAACAACGATTCTTGGAATACCTACCTGACGACCTAAAAGGATGTGCTCACGAGTTTGTGGCATTGGACCATCTGTAGCAGCAACTACTAAGATAGCTCCGTCCATTTGAGCAGCTCCAGTAACCATGTTCTTTACGTAATCCGCGTGACCTGGACAGTCAACGTGAGCGTAGTGACGGTTAGCTGTTTCATACTCTACGTGTGATGTATTAATAGTAATACCTCTTTCTTTCTCCTCTGGAGCGTTATCGATTTGATCAAACGATTTTGCTTGACAGTAACCTGCATCAGACAATACTTTTGTAATTGCAGCAGTTAATGTAGTTTTTCCGTGATCCACGTGTCCAATTGTACCTATGTTTAAGTGCGGTTTGGAACGATTAAAATTCTCCTTTGCCATTTTACTTAATTTTTAATCTTAGTTATATATTAATTTCAATTTCCTACTTACTTGAGCCAATGTCGGGAATTGAACCCGAGACCTCTTCCTTACCAAGGAAGCACTCTACCCCTGAGCTACACCGGCAGAGAGTTCTGATTTTCGATTTTTGAATTTAGATTTCAGATTTTTAAAAATCTAAAACCCAAAATCCGAAATCTCAACTTCTTTTTTTTGTGGGGAGAGCAGGATTCGAACCTGCGAAGTTCACACAGCAGATTTACAGTCTGCCCTCGTTGGCCGCTTGAGTATCTCCCCATTTTTTTATCAATAATTGCATGAACAATTTCAAATCGTATTTGAAATATTTTGAGCCGGCGGAGGGACTCGAACCCACGACCTGCTGATTACAAATCAGCTGCTCTAGCCAACTGAGCTACGCTGGCAATATCAATAAAAAAGCCCGCTATTTCTAACGGACTGCAAATGTAGCTATTTTATCTTTGAATCAAAACATTTTTTGAAAAAAATTTCAATTATATATGTGTTCTAATTTTTTCTTTCCTTTTTACCAGTAAACGTTCTAAAGATTCTGCCGAAAGTTCAACTGCTTCTTCGAATGTTTTGCATTGTTTTTTAACCAAAAAATCATCTCCAGGAACATTAATCTTAATCTCAACCGCCTTATTCTCTTTATCACTTGTTCTTTCAACTTTTAAAAAAACGTCGGCCGAGACAACTCGATCGTAATATTTTTCTAATTTATCCATTCTTTCCTGAATAAAATCTACCAACTTTCTGTCAACAGTAAAGTTAACGGCATGAACATCTACCTTCATAATACTAATTTTAGGGTTAAACATTTCAGAATTATTATTTATTTCTTGGATGCGCGTTAGTATACACCTTTTTAAGCTCCGCTAAACTATTATGAGTATAAACTTGTGTAGACGCCAAACTCGAATGCCCTAATAATTCTTTAACTGAATTTAAATCTGCTCCGTTATTTAGCAAGTGGGTCGCAAAAGTATGCCGAAGCACATGCGGACTTTTTTTTACCTTTTCAGAGACTTTACTAAAGTAAGAATTTATTAATCGATACACAAAAGATTCGCTCAATTTTAACCCTTTTTTTGAAATAAAGAAAAAATCTGTATCAACTATATTTTCAACAGAAGCACGTTCATTCAGATACAACCTAAGCTGCTCAACAATAATCGGCAAAACAGGAATAATACGCTCTTTATTTCTTTTCCCTAAAACCTTAATAACATTTGAAGACAAATCTACATTTCGCAGCATTAAATGTATCAACTCTGCTCTTCTCATTCCGGTTGTATAAAACATCTCAACAATAAGTTTATCACGAACTTCTTCAAAACCAACAGGCTCTTCTATTTGCTGAATTAAATCCGTAAGTTCTTTTTCTGAAAATGGAATCTGAATAATCTTAGGAGTTTTCAATGCCTTGTGTTTAAGCATTGGACTAATCTCTATTTGCTTTGTCTTTAATAGAAATTTATAAAAGCTTTTTAAGGAAGCCATTTTTCTATTTACAGACACATTAGAAATATCCTGATCGACTAAAGAAACAATCCAACTTCTAATCTGACTATAATTTACTGCTTCTATATTTTCCTGATCAAAATGAGCTTTATTAAACTCTTCAAAAAACGAAATGTCATTTAAATAAGCATTAACGGTGTGAGAGGAATATTTTTTCTCTAATTGAAGATAATCACGAAACGCTTCTTTATTTGACTTCATATGAATAAACTTTATTTTACAAAAAACAACACTCAATTTTGACTACACATCCAATCTTACTACTTCAAAATTAAGCATAAAAAAACCGTTAGCATCAAATTTTGACAGCTAACGGTAATTATTTTTGAAAAGCGATATACTAACTTTCTAAACC
Organism: Flavobacterium sp. LC2016-13; assembly: GCF_009707955.1. GTDB lineage: Bacteria > Bacteroidota > Bacteroidia > Flavobacteriales > Flavobacteriaceae > Flavobacterium. The sequence continues at coordinate 65,103 of NZ_WMDQ01000014.1, forward strand.
ATCTCTCATGTTTTGAATGTAAGCAGCTTTTTGAATTTGAGCTCTTTTGATAACAGAAGGCTTAATAAAAGCAGTACGTGCTCTTAGTTGACGAACAGTTCCTGTTTTATCAAATTTTCTTTTATAGCGCTTTAATGCTCTATCGATATTTTCTCCGTCTTTAATTGGTATAATTAACATAATATAGACACCTCCTCTCGTTAAGGCTGCAAAAGTATGTATTAATTATTAATTATGAGTTATAAATTATGAATTATTTTAAAAGAAAAAAGAACATAGAGAAAAGAGAATAGATTTTAGCTCAAATTCTTTATTCTTTATTCTTTATTCTTTATTCTTTATTCTTTATTCTTTATTCTTTATTCTTTATTCTTTATTCTTTCAACAAATTTCTTGAGATAACTAATTTTTGAATTTCAGTTGTGCCTTCTCCAATTGTACATAATTTAGAATCTCTATAGAATTTTTCTACCGGAAAATCTTTTGTATAACCATAACCTCCGTGAATCTGAACTGCTTCGTTTGCAATCTTCACACAAGCTTCAGAAGCATACATTTTTGCCATCGCCCCAAGTGTGGTAACTGGCTTATGTTCTTGTTTTAAGAAAGCTGCTTTATGCAATAATAATTCTGAAGCTTCAATTTCTGTTGCCATATCAGCTAATTTAAATGAAATTCCCTGAAAACTACTTATAGGTTGCCCAAACTGATATCTCTCTTTAGAATATTTTAAGGCTGCTTCATAAGCTCCTTTTGCAATACCTAAAGACAGTGCTCCTATTGAAATTCTTCCTCCATCTAATATTTTCATGGCCTGAACAAATCCCTTACCAACTTCTCCTAATCTGTTAGCATCGGGAACGCGACAATTATCAAAAACTAATTCTGCAGTTTCACTGGCACGCATTCCTAATTTATTTTCTTTTTTTCCAGATGTAAATCCTGGCATCCCTTTTTCAAAAACAAAAGCTGTCATCCCTTTAGAATCTCCTTTTTCTCCGGTACGAACAATTACAACTGCAATATCTCCAGAAATAGCGTGTGTAATAAAGTTTTTCGCACCGTTTACAATCCAGAAATCACCATCCTTTACAGCGGTTGTATTCATTCCTCCTGCATCAGAACCTGTATTATGTTCTGTTAACCCCCACGCTCCAATATATTCGGCAGTAGCTAATTTTGGCAACCATTTTTTCTTTTGATCTTCATTTCCAAAAGTTAAAATATGATTGGTACATAATGAATTATGAGCAGCAACAGAAAGCCCTATTGAAGGATCTACTTTTGAAATTTCTTCAACAACGGTAATATATTCATGGTATCCTAAACCAGATCCTCCATATTCTTCCGGAACTAGAACTCCCATAAATCCCATTTCTCCTAATTTTTTAAATAGTGGAACCGGAAAAACCTGAGCTTCATCCCATTCCATTATATTAGGTCTGATATTTTTCTCTGCAAAATCCTTTATAGATTGTGCAATCATTAATCGTGTTTCGTTATAATCAAAATTCATTGTTAGTCGGTATTTTTTTAGAACTCCAAATATAAACTAATTATTTTTGCTTTTTCAACAGGAAAATCTTTAATTTTTGATAAATCCTCAATATTTTTAAAATTTCCATTCATGCTTCGGTATGTTACAATTTGTTTTGCCAAGGCATATCTAAAATATGGAAACTGTGACAATTCTTTTAAAGAAGCATCATTTATAGCTATCTTTTTAAAATTTGGTAAAGCATAAATTTTAAAATGTGCATTTAATTCAAAAACAACTTCCGGCGAAAGCCCCCAAACTTCTTTGATTTGTTCCATAGAAACAAAACCTCCCAGAATTTCTTTTTGTTTTAATATTCTTAAAGATAATGCTTCTCCAATTCCGTAGATTTTCATAAAATCTTCCTGAGTTGCTTCATTTATATCTAAAATTACTATTTTTTCTTTTTTCGGAAATACGTTCTTAACATATTCTTTTTTCTCTTCTTTAAATTTCTTTTCATTTTGAATCCAGTTTGGAAATTTAAAAAACGGAGAGATTACATTTAATAATGAATCAGATATTTTTGTTACTTTCTGAAACTCTTCAGCCGAATTAACATATTTATCCTCTTTTCTAAATGCCATTAATCTATCTATTTCCTGAACAGATAAACCAAGTTTATATCCTTTATAATCTGAAATAAAATTTGGGTTAAAAGAATACATTTTGGGTTTGGCATCATATTTTATCAATTTCATTGAATCAATTTCAAATTGTAACGACATCCATTCCTGTTCTTTTCTGGGAGAACTTTTTTCAGGTGCTGCAAAATTGGTAAAAAAATATACCATTTGTAAAATTATAATTATACTAAAAAGCAAAATAATGCCTTTACGTTGTTTGTTTGTAAATTTAAAATATGGCGCTGTTGCCTTAAAATCAATCATTAAGTAAATTCTTTTTTTAACCAAAAGAGATTATTTATCAAGAAAAATAGTATAAAAATAACCCGTAACTATTATATTACCTTATTTCATGTTAAGTTAAGTTGATGAAATACACTACTAAAAACCTATTTTACGTTGATATGTTATAAATTTTAAACATTTTATAACTTATAATTACATAATTGTTTTTATTTTTTATAAAAAACGATACATTTGGAGCTTAATAACAATTAACCACTAATATTATATGTCAATTTGGAGAGTTAAACCAATATCAGCTTTTGAAGCGGATATGAAAAAAAGTGATTTAAAAAGAGTTTTAGGGAAATGGAGCCTTACGGCTATTGGAGTTGGGGCCATTATTGGTGGAGGAATTTTTGTTCTTACTGGTACAGGCGCATATTATCATGCAGGTCCGGCGTTAGCACTTTCCTTTATTATTGCAGGAATTGCCTGCGTTTTTGCAGCTCTTTGCTATTCTGAGTTTGCCTCAATTTTACCTGTTGAAGGTTCTGCTTATGCGTATGCCTATGGTACAATTGGAGAAATCTTTGCCTGGATTATTGGTTGGGGACTCATACTTGAGTACGCAATGGGTTCAATGACAGTAGCGGTTTCCTGGTCCGGATATTTTAACAAATTACTTAAAATGTTTCATATTAAACTTCCAGAATGGCTCACAACAGATCCGGCAAGTTATACTGGTGAAGGTTTTTCAATGAACCTACCTGCTTTCTTAATCGTTATTTTAGTTATTTCACTACTTATTAAAGGAACAAAAAGCGCAGCAAAAGCAAACAATATGATTGTTATTCTTAAAGTTTCTGCTGTAATATTTGTAATCGTTGCAGGTCTTTTCTTTATTAATACTGATAACTGGCATCCATTTATTCCGGCGGCAACTCAAATTATTGAAAAAGAAACAACTCATAATGCATATGGAATAGCAGGAGTTGTATCAGGAGCTGCTGCAATTTTCTTTGCTTATGTTGGTTTTGATGCAGTTTCAACACAAGCTGGTGAAGCTATTAATCCTAAAAAAGATGTTCCGTTTGCCATTATTGCTTCTTTATTAATTTGTACAACATTATATATTCTTGTTTCTTTAGTTTTAACAGGAATGATGAACTATCAAGACTTTAATCCACTAGGGAAATATCCAGAAGCTATAAAAGCACCAGTAGCATACGCATTTGATATTGCCGGGCAACCTTGGGCTGGCTTTATAATTACAGTTGCGGCAACTATTGGGTTAATTTCTGTACTAATGGTAATGATTATGGGACAATCAAGAATTTTCCTTGGTATGTCTAAAGACGGTTTAATTCCTTCTGTATTTTCTAAAGTAAATCCAATTTCAGGAACACCAAAAACTAATTTAATGATCTTAGGAGGTATTATTGCTATAGTTGCATCTTTTACACCAATTAACAGATTAGCAGATATGACAAGTTTTGGTACCTTATTTGCTTTTACTATGGTTTGTATTGCTGTTTGGATTTTAAGAGTAAAACAACCTCAATTAACAAGAACATTTAAAGTTCCGGCTCTTCCAATAATCGCAATTTGTGGTATTTCAATCAATACCTATTTAATGATTAATTTAAGTTTAGATGCTCAATTACTTTCATTAGGATGGTTAGCTATAGGTATCGTTGTTTATTTTGCTTACAGTAAAAAACGTGCAAAACTAAACAGACCACAACAAACAGAAGAATAAAAAAAATAGAAAATGAAAAAAAGCCCCTTAATTGTTTAAGGGGCTTTTTTATATCAAAATTTTAAAAATTACAAATCAAAAACAGAAGTTCTTTTGGCACGAATTAAATCTTTAAGACGAATCCAGAAAGCCAGCGTTAAATAGATTCCGAAACCTAAACCGGCTGTGACGAACGAAATATAAATAAAAAATAATCGTACGCTTGTAACACGCATTCCGAGTTTATCAGCTAATCTGGATGAAACATGAAATCCGTATTTTTCGAAAAAGAATTTAAGCCTTAAAATAGCTGACATATTTTTAATTTTAGATTTATCCTTCGACTTCGCTCAGGATGACATTCAACTTTGATCACAATTACAAAAGTACTAAATTATCTATCATTCGATTTTCTAATTTTTAATTAATTATTCTTTAGCAACTCCATTCCTATTGCACATTTTAAACAAGCTTTATGGTTGCAATATTCGTTTTTAAGTTGCAACAAGGTTTGTGTGTCAAAAGCATTTTTTGATAAAATGCCAAAAGACTCAAATTTATCTATAATTGAATTCTTTTCTGGCGCTACTTCATTCATTAACTCAATCAAATCTTCAGAATTAGATTCTCCCATAATATGGGAATAAGCAAATTGAATGGGTATAATTGTATTTAAAATCAATAAGTCTATAAATGATTTAGAAAGGGCTTTAGATTTTTTTGGACTTTCTTTATCAAATTGATAATGGTTTTGCCAATATAAACTTGCTGAAACATCTAATAATTTATAAATGTCTTTTACGGATTTTAAATATATAATTTTAGAAAATAAGTTCTGATGTTTACTATATAAACTTGCAAGTTGCGAAAGTCTAATGGTTGGAAAATTATCCGGACGATGTTTAAAAAACTCAACCGGATCTGCATATACTTTATCTAATTGATATTTATGCAGAAGATAAAAATACCTAATTTTTAAATCTTTAAAGTATACATCTTCTTTATCACAATCTAATAAACCGGAAGCTCCTAAAAGCAAAGCTTCAAGGTTTTCAACTTCAAAACTTTCTTTTCGAATAATTGAAAACGGAATCGATTTGGCAACTTGTAAAAAAGAATTCCCATTTGAATTTAGTCCAAAATTCTTCGCCAACAAGCAAAATAAAACGGCTTCCCAGTCCTGATTTGTTTGTTCGAGTAAATCATAAATAAACTTTGATTTACGTTCTAATCGTTCAAAAAACAATCTTTCTTGCCAATTTTTAAAAACGAATTCATCAATTTGAACAATTTGCTTTTCGCAGGATATCCAGGATTTTGGACTTATTAAGGAATGGTAGCTATTTACTATTTCTGATGAAACATAATCCTTCAAAACCAAAACAGGAATCTTAGTATTATTCTCTCTAAAAATCTCTGTATCATGTTCCCATACTACGTGTAAAATAACATTGTCATAAGCAGTATCTCTTTCATGTCCATGCACATACCAATCCGAAGATTTTAAATGTATCTCAACATTTCCTGCCCATTTTTGTTCATCAATTTTAATTTGTGCATTGAAAAAATCCGGTCCGGCAAGTTCTAAATAATCACCTGTTTTAATAATGGTAATTTGTTCATTTTGAGTAGTTCTTAAATTGAGTGTTTCAAACTTCTTGAATCTCCAGAGATAATGAAGAAAATCTTCTTTCATTTATAGGCTTTTAAATTAAAATTTACAAAAGCCTAAAATTAAATAAAATAATATTAATCTTACAATTAAATCATTTTTTATTATCGTAACAGATATAATTTAGCACAAGCTCTTGCATCTGATAAAGCTTCATGATGGTTTAGCTGAATTTTCATCTCGCGACAACAATCACTTAATTTAGTTGGTTTTAAACCTTTTGCCTTATATATCTTAACGGTACATTCCCATTTTGGAGCAATGTTTAAATCTTCATATTGCAGACCATGAAGCGCCATAGATTTCATTAACACATTACGGTCAAAACTTTCGTTATGAGCTACAACAACTCTGTTTTTCAAACGTTTCTCAATTTCAGGAAAAACTTGTGCAAATGATTTTGCATTCACCGTATCTTTTGGGTAAATACCATGAACCTGAATTGTAAAATAATTGTATTCGTTATTTGGTGGTTTTATTAAACTAACAAACTCATCTACTATCACACCATTTTGCACAGTAACAATTCCCACAGAACATGGATGGTGCCCTGTTGCGGTTTCAAAATCTATAGCGGTAAAGTTCATTATTACATTTATTTAAGCTAAAAATCCATAAATCTAATTGTTATTAAACTAGATTTATGGATTTATAAAATTATTAAAATTGTCTTATTTTATTGCTCCGATAATATCATATTTGGTAATAATATGATGTTTACCATTTCCAAGATCTACTAACACAGCTTCATTTTCTTTGCTAAATAATTTCGAAACTTCTTCGATTGTAGTTCCTAATTTTACAATAGGGAAAGGTTTGCCCATTACTTCCTTAATTGGTTTTTCGGCAACATTTTTATCGGCAACATAACTTCTGAATAAATCTGTTTCATCAACAGATCCAACAAATCCGTTGATATCTACCACAGGAATTTGCGAAATTTTGTATTTACGCATACGCTCAATAGCATGAGAAACCAATTCTTCTGTACGCACCACGATCAATTCTTTATCAATATGATCTTTAATCACATCTTCTGCCTTTGTTACGTTTTCTTCCAGGAATCCACGCTCACGCATCCAATCATCATTAAACATTTTACCTACATAACGGCTTCCTGAATCGTGAAAAAGTACAACCACAACATCTTCTGGCTTAAAATGTTCTTTTAACTGTAATAAACCTTTTATACAGGCTCCGGCAGAATTTCCAACAAAAATAGCTTCTTCAAGAGCAATTTTTCTGGTGTAAACAGCAGCATCTTTATCGGTTACTTTTGTAAATCCGTCAATTAAAGAAAAATCTACATTTTTTGGTAAAATATCTTCTCCAATTCCTTCCGTTATATAAGAGTAAATTTCGTTTTCATCAAAAATTCCTGTTTCATGGTATTTTTTAAAAACAGAACCATATGTATCAATTCCCCAAATTTTGATGTTTGGATTTTTCTCTTTCAAATATTTTCCAACTCCTGAGATTGTTCCTCCTGTTCCTACTCCAACAACAAAATGAGTAATTTTTCCATCAGTTTGCTTCCAGATTTCCGGACCGGTTTGTTCGTAATGTGCCAAAGAATTTGACATATTATCGTACTGATTTACATACCAAGAATTAGGTGTTTCCTCGGCCAAACGTTTTGAAACGGAATAATAAGAACGGGGATCTGTTGGCTCAACATCTGTAGGACAAACAACTACTTTAGCACCAACGGCACGCAAAATATCCATTTTTTCTTTTGATTGCTTATCAGATATTACACAAATCAATTTGTATCCTTTAATGATGGCCACAAGTGCCAATCCCATTCCTGTATTTCCCGAAGTTCCTTCAATAATAGTTCCGCCTGGTTTTAAACGTCCATCAGCCTCAGCATCTTCAATCATTTTTACGGCCATTCTGTCTTTAACAGAATTACCAGGGTTAAAAGTTTCGACTTTTGCCAATACTAACGCATCAATTTCAGCAACAATTTTGTTGAGTTTTACTAATGGTGTATTACCAATTGTTTCTAAAATGTTATTTGAAAAGTCCATTTTATATGAATTTAATTTATTTGTTTTTATATAATCTTATTGGAAAAAATTCCACACTAAACCAAATTGGATAGTAAAATCACGATATGGATTATTAGGCGCTGAATAATAATTATTCCCGGAAAAAGCAGCATTAAAATGTTCTGCTTTAAAGTAAAATCTCGTTTGTCTGATTCGGAAATTTATAAAATAATCAAAGTTGCTATAATTCCCGATTTTCTTATCATTTTGAACAAAAAATTCTCCAACAACCGGATTGTAATCATTACCGTAATATTCTGTAAAATAATTAAATGTTAATCCTGTCTGCATAAAAAGTGCCTTCTTAAAAAAGTAAGCTGAGTAATAAAGTGTATTTCTGGTTACAAAATCAGGAAGATTTAAAATTAAATCTGATTGATCTACTTTTTGATACAAGAATGTATTATCAAAGCCAAATCGCCCAAATTTAAATTCTTTATTTGCTTTTACTGAGAAATAATTTATTGCATTTCCGTATTGTGCCGGATTTATAATTTGAGTTTTGGCTGCTATTTGTGCATCTGTAGAAACATCTTCAAAATATAAATGATCTTTTAAAACGGTGTATTGAACTTCTGCGTTTAACCACGGCGTATAAATATTAGCACTTATTAAATTTATTTTTTCGTTTTTAAAATTGTTCGACCAATTATATTCTACATAACTACTTTGGTACAAATTGTAGTTGTTATTGGGTAATTTATTAATGTTTCTGTATCTAAAATCGAACTGAATCTGATCGTTTAAATTATATCTTAATTTGGCATCTAAATCAGAAAGTGACTGATTTGTAATTGATCTGGTGTATAAAAATCTTCCATTCCATTTATTCTTTTGATATTCATATTGTCCTCCAACATTATTAATCTGAAGAAATAAATTATCCGGAATCATGCTTCCGTCTTCTTTAAATACAATCCTGTTATATTTATAGTTAGATCTGTAATCGTCTATAAAAAAATTGAATTTTCCTAAAAGTGAGTTTTCATAAGTAAGCCCAGCTTTATTGTATAATTTTTCAAAACGCGTCTGATCATTTATTCCACTTGCCAGATATGATTCTCCGAATCGATTTACAGATAAATTAGTCATATTACTTCCCGTACCTGTTGTAACGGTAGACATAACGGTTGGTTGGTTGTATTCGAAAAATTTATTTTCGTAATTAAACTGATGTGTTACGTATAAATTATTGTTTCCTTCGGTTGGATTTATTCTAAAAGCATGATCAAAAAACAAACGTCTTCCTTTCAGGAATGATTTTGCATCTGTTAGATAAACCTGTAATCTTTGGCGATTTTTGAAATCCGCATCTCCACTTTCAAAATCTTCAGGTCTTGTTATCCCTCCATTTTCTTCATTTGAAATGTCCTGAGAAGTAAAATGAGCATTTAAAACATATCTTTTATCGGTTGTAAAATAACTTGTCGTCATTCTTAAATTCCCCGAACTAACCAATTGATTTATATACTTACCTTCAGAACGTAAACCTCTGTAAGCAATTGAAAAATTAAGATTTTTTGAAGTATTTAAGGTAATAAACGAATCTACGTTTTGTCCTTTATTTATAGTTGTATTAAAAAATAATTCTGTTAAAGGCGTTGCAACAGAATAATACTGAATTTGATTGGCTTCGAGAAAATTAAAATGTTTGCCTTTGAATCCAATTTCCGGATATGGTGAATAATCTGTTAAACTATATTGTAATGTATTATAGGTTTGCCCAATATTCGCAAAAGGCAAAAGTCCGAAATTATCCTTTCTAAGATAATTTTGTCTGTAAGAACTTTTAAGCGTTAAAGAAGTATCTGCATAAGTTGTATCATGTTCTAAAGTATATTTTTGATACTGCTCAATTTTTGCTACCAATGCTTTTTTCTTTTTTACTGTATCGGTAATACTGGAATATTTTGTGTTCATATCTAAATTATTTTTAGACGCATTTTTTTCTTGAGAAAACAATAAAGTTGGTACGACTAATAGATATAGAAAAAAGAATATTCTCATTTGATAGCTTTATATATAGTTATTTTGGCAAAATTTGTCTGGCAAAGGTAAAAGATAAAAACGTATAAAAAAACACTTCAATTCGTATTGGGAAAATTTCAAAACTGAATAACAATTATAGATAATTAATATTTAAAATTTTGTCTTAAATTTTTATTTAACAATTATTTATAGCACTGATATTTAAACCAATATAAATCACTTTCAATCTTTTGAAACAAAAGAAAACCCCCGATTACAAAAAAGTAATCGAGGGTCTTTCAAAAAAAATCAAAATATTTATTTTCTATATTCCATATTGGCTTTTAATTTATTTTAAGCTTCAGCAGAATTGCTGATTCAAAATACAAATTATTGTTTATCCCAGAATATTTTTGTTTCAAATAAGTCACCTCCAATATCGCTGGCAGCTTTTTTGTAGTTTGTACCATTTATTGATGCTTCAACTCCTGGATAAGTATATCTTACCGGAACAAACATGATACCTTTATTTTTAGCAGAAGTTGGCGATGCCAAAACTGGAAAATCTAATCTTCTGTATGAATTATAAGCTTCATATCCTCTATTATAAAGAGCGAACCAAGCTTGCATACCAATTTTTTGTTTCCAAGTTGCTCCACTAAGCGCATTAGTATAATCTACTTTAGGGCTAGCAAGGTAAGTTGCAGCATTAGCAGCAGTTAATCCCCAATCTACAAAAGAAGCAGTAATACCTGCATCGTAATAAACTTTAGCCTGAGCAGAACCACCTGGAATTAAATTTTTCTCAGCAGCTTCTGCCAATAAAAATTGTAATTCAGCGTAATCAAATATTACACCTGGAACAGCAGGATTATTTAATGTTGCTGTAATATGTGAGTAAGATGTAAATACGTTAGCTTCTCCATATGTACCACCTACAAATGTTCTTCCTGCAGGAAGTACTGGTGCAGGCGAAGTTGCGTTAACGAAATATTTAGCCATCCTTGGATCACCTCCAGCAACAGTAGCATCCATTGCTGCAACAAAAGGTTCAGCAGGAATAAAATCATTTCTGTTACTTGTTACTAAATCAGCATACAATGGATTTTGATTTCCTGATGTAGTTAAATATACCAATTTTGTATTATCAGCATTACTAGCCAATGGTCCAGAAGCAAGAGCTGTCTGAACTTGAGTAGCAGCATAAGCTGGTTCTACATCTGAAATATTTACTGCTAATCTTATGATAAGAGAGTTAGCAAATTTTGCCCATTTTGCATTACTTGCAGCAGTTCCTCCATAAATGATATCTGCACTACCAAAGTTAACATCTGCAGTATTTGTTTTCAATATTACAGCATCTGCAGCTAATCTTGCGATAAGATCTTTGTAGATAGTTTTTGCATCATCGTAAGCTGGCAAAGGATATTTTACAATATCTATCGCCTGAGAGTAAGGTACATTCCCAAAAGTATCAACTAATATACTGTAAGAATAAGCCTCCAAAATATCAATAACTGCTATTTTGTTTTGCTTAACCGCGATATCAGAAGCCGTTACTGTAGAAGTAGCCTCTATCAAAACTTTTGCATCGTGAAGATCCGCAAGCACGTCTCTATACAGCACTAAGAAATGAGTATCAGGAATTTTTCTGTTCGAAAGATTATACTGGCTTTCGTCTGGATAAGTAGTTTCTGCCCATTGTTGAGATAACAATCTAAAAACATTGTTATTCACATTCGTACTTACCACTTGATCTACTACTTTTTTCTCAGCATTAGAAAACAAATATTCCGGTCTAGTAACAGTTGGTCTTTTAGGGTCTGTATTTATATCTGTAATATCTGAGGTACATGAAAAAGCGATGCCCGCAAAAGATATTAATAAAAGTATTTTTTTCATGATTTAGAATTTTAATGTTAGGTTACAACCAATGTTTCTTGTTGTAGGTAGTGAACCTCCTGAATAACCTGCTGAAAGGTTACCAGAACCAAGTCCGCTTTCTGGATCTGCATCTGGAAGATTTTTATGGATGATCCATAAATTAGAACCTACTAAAGAAAGGCGTAAATCTGTCAAATTCAATTTTGAGATAAGATTTGATGGAAAGCTATAAGTAATATTTACCTCTCTTAATTTGATAAAACTTGCATCGTAAATAAAAGCTTTTTGTGGGTTTTTAGTATATCCGTAGATACCTCCTGCAACCTCTGGTGCCGGTGTTCTTGTTGTATTTGGCGTACCATCAGCATTTACTCCCGGAAGTATAACTCCACCACCGTTAGCAAGTGTATTTCTTACTGGGTTTCCTAACTCGTTATATCCTGCAGTAGACTCATATAAACCAGAATTTTGTCCGTAATATTGGTCAAGAGAGAAAATATCTCCTCCTTTTTGCATATCGATCAAGAAACCTAATGAAAGTTGTTTGTAAGTAAATTTGTTACGAACTCCACCAATCCAGTCTGGAGTAACATTACCAATCACATTATTAGTTGTTGCAGTCATCAAATAAACACCATTTTGTGTTACTTTTTGTCCATCTTTATAAATATAATCTTTACCAATGATATCTCCGTAAGGGTGACCAACAGTTCCTATTATACTCACACCTCCCTGAAGAGTACCTAATGTAAGAGTTTCGATTCCTGGCGTTAAAGCCACAACCTCATTTTCATTTTTAGACCAGTTTACAATAATATCCCATTGAAAATCTTTAAATTTTAATGGTGTTAAATTTAATTGTACCTCTATACCTTTATTTTCTACAGATCCTGCATTAACATATCTTGAAGAGTTACCGGTTGAAGTAGAATAATCTACAGGAAATATCTGATCAGAGCTTAAACTTTGGTATACACTCACCTCAAATCCTACTCTTCTGTTAAACATTTGTGCCTCTAGACCAAGCTCTTTAGATGTAGTTTTTACAGGACGTAATTCTGAGTTATTCGCAATATTTGGTCTTGAATAAAGTTGAGCTGCACCAAAAGGATTAAATTTAGTAAAAATATCCGTTATTGAATATGGATCAGGACTTCCTTGTGGGTTTTCAGCATAACTTGCTCTTAATTTTCCAAAAGTTAACCATGGCGCATCAATATGTTTTGTAAAAACATAACTTGCTGATGTAGAGAATGTATTCAAAGAATTATTCCCTTTTGGCAATGTAGAAAAAGCATCATTACGAAAAGTTCCGTCTACGTATAAGAAATCTCTGAATCCTAATGAAACAGAAGCAAACATACTATTTACTGATGTATTATTTTCAACTTCTCCAGGAAATGGTGAAGGGTTTATTGAATTTGATAATGCATAGATACCTGGTATAATAAGTCCTCCATCTGTAGAAGCAATTGTAGAAGTACGTCTTGATCTTAAAGCATTAGATCCAAGTAGACCCGTCAAAGAGAAATCTTCTGTTAACTTTTTATTGAAATTTAAAGTAAACTGGTAGTTTTGCTCAGAGAACATACCAACATATTTTTGGTATCCAGAACCAACAGCTAATCTGTTTAGTCCAAATGTTCCATTCAAAGATCCTACTGCCTTTCTTTCTTCTCTTAAATCAGAATAACTATCATTAGTTACTTTTCCTTGAGCTGTAAGCCAATCCGTAACTTTATAATCTAATTGTACATAACCAATAAAACGGTTTCTTTCGTCTGACTGGTAATTTTTATATCTTGTAAAATACGGGTTATCCCAATATTTAGGAGTAGTATCTCCATTAGCAGGATCTGCCATATTCCATGATATATTTTGTCCACCTGAAGCATCAAAAACCTCTTTTTGAGCTTTAATATCTACGTTTGTACCCCACCATTGACGGAATAAACCAGCAACGTTATCTCCACCATATCCTGTTGTATTTCTACCAACTGTAGTTTGCGCTACATAATTTGCGAAAACATTTGCAGAAAATTTATCATTAAACTTATGGTTGAATTTTAAACTTACATTGTTTTTTCTTAATTCACTGTTAGGTAAAATTCCGTTTTCTTTATAATTATTATAATTTAAAACAAAATTAGTTTTTTCATTACCATCCTCTAAAGAGATTGAATTACTAAATGTACTTGCTGTCTCGAAAAAAGTAATTGGTCCATTATCAGCAGCTTTCCATTCTGTTTTCTTTCCATAATTTGGAGAATATTTAGAATAAGCATCCCATTGATAAACTTGTAAGCTTGGGTCAAAAGCTACACCATAAGAAGCATCATCTATTGTAGTTGCAACCTGGTTACCATTTTTATCGATAGTAAAAAATGCCCCTGTAGGACCTACTGGAATGCCTTTAGGATTACCTAATGCATCATAAGTTGGTCCGTAACCTTGTCCGTATTTAGTTTGGTAAACAGGAAAAGTTTTTTTGTCAACAGTACCTACGGTAAATTCACTTGAAATAGTTACACCCATTCCTTTTCTACTTTTTCCTTTTTTAGTTGTAATCATGATTACACCGTTACCAGCCAGATATCCGTACAAAGCAGCTGCAGCAGCTCCTTTTAAGATGTTTACTGACTCGATATCATCAGGGTTAATGTCCATAGCGGCATTACCATAATCATAAGTATTACGAGCACCTGTAGATTGGTTTGCTCCGTTTCCTTGAGATACACTTGCACTTGTATTACTGTTATTAATTGGCATACCATCAATAACAATAAGCATTTGGTTATCTCCTGTTAAGTTTTTAACACCTCTTGAAACTACGTTCGTAGAACCTCCAAAGTTTGTGTTTTTTCTAACATAAACACCGGCAGCTTTTCCAGAAAGATCGTTAAGAAAGTTATTGCTGGCAGCACCTGCTGTTAAATCAGCACCTTTAACCTCTTGTGAAGCGTAACCTAAAGATTTTTTCTCTCTTTTAATACCTAATGCAGTTGTTACAACAACACTTTCCAGTTCTGTAGTATTGCCTCCTAATACGGCATTTACTGTTGTTGAACTAGCAGCTATTTCTTGAGTTTTCATCCCAATGTAGCTAAATACTAAGATTTGACTTGATGCTGCTTTCACAGAGTATTTTCCATCAAAGTCTGTTTGCGCTCCAGTTTTTGTTCCTTTAACTTGTACACTCACACCTGGCAAAGGCATTCCTGCGTTATCGGAAACCATACCCGAAACAGTTCTTTCTTGCGCAAAGGTTAATTGCGCCATAAGTACTACCAAGAGTACTAAGAATCCATTAAACTTAAGTTTCATTTTTGAAAATTTTGAATTAGTATCCGGCAAACATCATAATAATTTCTTAAAATAACAAGGAATTTTCATTTTAGTCTGTCTTTTTTTTAATAAAGCTTTAACATTTAGACAAAATAAAACAACTTATTCACTGTAAAACAGCATTATTAGTAACATTTTTGACAAAAAAGTGATTTTTCAGTAAGTGATTTTTTTTACAAATTTTAACATTTCAAATTGTACTAAAATTAAAAAAAGAGCGTTTGTGTCACGATAAATTCTAAAAATTAACATCCCAATTTCTCCTTTATTTAAGTTTTTTAGCTTCGATTTAATTATTGAGATGGAATTTTGTTCTCTTTTTACTTTTTTGAAATACTTTTATCTCTTATTAAATTCCATTTTTTTGTAGGTTTCCAGAAAAAACATAATATTTGCTATTCACAAAAAGAATTATGCTTCAAAGAAATTTTTCAGGGTTTGTATTTGAAACTGGCACCGACGAAGCCGGAAGAGGATGCCTGGCTGGACCTGTAACCGCTGCTGCTGTAATTTTACCTGCTGATTTTGCGAATGAATTTCTAAATGACAGTAAACAGTTGTCCGAAAAAATAAGAGAACAATTAAAACCTGTAATAGAAAAACATGCTGTTTGTTTTGCTGTTACACATCTTCATCCAGAAGAAATAGATGAAATAAATATCCTGAATGCATCAATGAAAGGAATGCAGGAATGCATTTTAAAATTAAATCAACGTCCCGAATATATTATTGTAGACGGTAATCGTTCGCTAAATGCGAAACTCGGTTTGAAAAATAGTTCCGGGAAACAATTTTCTGCTACAGAAATAGAATTATTAAAGTCAATTCCTAATCAATCAATAATAAAAGGAGATTCTAAATTTTTAAGTATTGCCGCAGCTTCTATTTTAGCAAAAACGTATCGAGATGAGTATATGAATCAAATTCATGAAGAATTCCCGATGTATAATTGGAAAAGGAATAAAGGATATCCTACCAAAGAGCATCGAGAAGCCATCAGGAAATACGGCACGACAAAATACCACCGAATGAGTTTCAAGCTTTTGCCTGATCAATTAGAATTAGAGTTTTAATTTTTCTCTGTTAATTGATTTTCTTCTAAAATAGAAATAAGTTGATTTCCCCATTCTGAAATATTTTCTGCAGAAGCTCTGTCTGCTTTATCAAAATATAAATGATGTTTGATTTCTAAGCCCGAGTAAATAAAAATTCCGGTATCAGAAGTTAATCTTAAAGCTTTATCCATTCCCATTGCTTCGTATTCTGCATTTGATTTTCCGTGAGAATTGATAATAATTGTTTGTTTACCGTTCAATAATCCTTTTTGAACACCTTGATCGTAGCGATACGCAAATCCGTAACTAAATACGCGATCAATATAACCTTTCATAATTGCCGGCATTCCTGTCCACCAAATTGGGTAAATAAAAATAATTTGATCAGCCCAAGAAATAAAATCTTGTTCAGTTTTAACATCTTCTGCAACTTGTCCTATTCTTTGTCCTTGCATATCTTCTAAAGAAAGAACCGGATTAAAATTGATTTCATTTAAATCTCTAACTACAATTTCCTGACTCGATTTTTGCAAATTTTCAACAATAGTTTGCTTAAAAAAATGGTTTAGGCTAGCTGAATTTGGATGTGCGTAAATAATTAAATTTTTCATGTTTTCTGTTTTTAAGATTGAACATGACAAATGTAGAAGACAAGGTTTGTTGACAATTGTAAGAAAACGAAAAGCCAACTAGTTAAAGTTGGCTTTTCGTTTTAAATGTTGGTGAAGAATTTTTCGTTTAATTAAACGAATTCTGCTTCAAACAAATTTGTCAAATGTTTTATAATTTTAGCTTTTACTTCGGCTTCGTCGACTTTTTCTACACCAAGTTCTACCTGTAATGAAGTAACGCCTTTTCCGCGAATTCCGCAGGGAATAATATTATCGAAATAACCTAAATCGACATTTACATTTAAGGCGAATCCATGCATGGTTACCCAACGTGATGCGCGCACACCAAGAGCACAAATTTTACGCGCAAACGGAGTCCCAACACCTAGCCAAACTCCGGTTTCTCCTTCACTTCTTCCGCATTCTAAACCGTATTCTGCTAATGTCAGAATAATAGATTCTTCCAGAAAACGTAAATATTTATGAATATCTGTAAAGAAATTTTCTAAATCAAGAATAGGATATCCTACAATTTGTCCCGGTCCGTGATATGTAATATCGCCACCACGGTTGATTTTATAAAAGGTTGCTCCTTTAGCTTCCAGTTGTTTTTCGTTTAATAATAAGTTCTCTAAATCGCCGCTTTTTCCTAAAGTATACACATGCGGATGTTCTACAAACAGCAAATAATTTGGGGTTGGTAAATCGAGTTCTTCTCTTCTGTTTTTGATTTTTAAGTCTACTATATCCTTAAAAAGTTCTTCCTGATATTCCCAGGTCGATTTATAATCTTTACTTCCTAAATCTTGAAGTTGAATTTTTGTATTCATTTTAATTATTTTTCAAACTCAACATCAAAGTTAAGTTTGTCAGGATTCTCCATATAATCCGTAAAAGGGTATTGAATTGTTATTGATTTTCTATCGTCGCTAAATAGTGCATTCGGGTTTGATACTTTCTTGATTTTTTTCGGGAAATGATATTTCACAATATAATTCGACGAAGCATAAATCATTTTAGACATGTCAGCTCCAGAATCAGCTGTTTTTTCATCATCTTTTGGTTTTTCGATTGTTGCTTTTCTGCTAAATTTTTTCCCGTCATAACTGTAACTTAATTTACTGTTATTAGTAAAACTATTACCTAAAGGAGATGCCGGACCTCCTGTTCCTTCTAACTTTTGAATTGTACTGGCCGCTTGTAAAACATCTTGAAGTTCATTTACATTTTTAAAATCGGTCGATAAAATCATTAAAAACTGTTTTTTCTCGGTGCTCATTTTAGTATTTACAACAAAGTTTTCCAGTTTTTTTAGTTCTTTTTGAACCTCAGGAGATAATTTGGCAATGCTGTCTTTTTTTTCTTCGAATAACTGTTTAAAGGTAAAAGTAGAATCGATATCTTTTTTAGCATCGGCTCCCATTTGACTTCCTATTTGGTCCCCAGCCATTTCCATCAATGCTGAACCATCCATATCAAGAGAAAACTTTCCTGTTCCTTTATCGTTTACGTAAATATTTTCAGTGAAAGTGCAACTTGTAAGCGTTGCTAATAAAAAAGAAAAACTAAGTAATTTATATAATTTCATACTAAAATAATTTTTTATCAAATATACGAACTCTATTCTTATTGTTTAATCGTTTAGTTGTTGATTTGTTTAATCACAGAATTGGTTTTATTTATAATTGTTTTGTTTTTCTATCATTTCGAATGAGACTTGAAATGATACACTTTACGATAACAGCAAATTAATAGCCATACAAAATCAAACGTATATCAAATCTTATTCTAAAACCACTTCCAAACTTGTCATTTCGGGATTTTGTAAACAATCTAAAAGAGGAAATTCGACAGTGAAAGTTTTTTTATCCGAACTAATAATGGCTTTTTCATTTGAAACGGATTTTATTTTTTTCGGAAAATGATAGCGAAGTGTATATGTTTGCGTCAGTTTTAAAGAAGTATATTTAGAGTCCATTTTCTTAAACTCATCTTTTGTTTTTTGAAGTTCGACGGGATCTGTAATAGAAACAAAGCGCTTAAAAATTTTTCCATCAAAAGAATATTCTATTTTATAATAATGACTTTCAGCAGTTAAGGCATAATTATACTTTATATCGCCTGCATAATTTTCTGTTTTATACAAATCAGGAATTTCCGGGACTTTATCAAAATCAAACGAAAAAACTTTTTTGAATTCTTTTTCGAAAGAGCTTTCTTTAATATACACTTTTACATTAGAATATTTCTGAAATAGCTTTTGTTCTTCGGGTATATATTTTAAAAAATTCTCTTTGTGCTTTTCAATATATTCCTTAAAAACATAGGTTGTATCTTTAAAAGTTTCTTCATGAGAATAACTTTCGCCTGCTAATTGCATATAACTATTTTCATCACGAAGCTGAACTACTTCAATATTTCCGCTCCCGTCCGGATTAATTATGATGGTTTCTGTGACTTGGCAACTTGTTGCCAGAAATAGAATTACAAAGGCTTTTATGAATTTCATTTTTCGGAAGGTTCTGAGGTTTTGAATCGCTAAGATAGTTAGTTTTTAAGGTTTTGTTCTTACAGAAAAATATTTATACTATTTTAAATGTGTCTATTTGATATCAAAAAAACCATGAACGTTTCAACTAAAAAGGTCTTTTGAAAATAAAAATTCCTAACCTAGCCCCAATAGCAGCGGTATCCTTTTTTGTCTCGTTTGCAGAACGAGACAAAAAAGATACAAGCGAATAGCGGGACAAAAGGGGATTGAAAACACAAAAATTACTGCTACAAAAAATCTAAAATCTGCATTCTAAAATCTACATTCTTTTCTTTATCTTTGCACACTTAAAAAAGAGCACAAAATGGCATTATCAGAACAAGAAATCATCCGAAGAGAAAAACTTCAAAACTTACGCAACTTAGGAATCAATCCTTATCCAGCTAATCTTTTTCCTGTAAATCATACTTCAAAGCAGATTAAGGAAACTTTTGAAGAAGGTAAGAAGGTTATTGTTGCCGGGCGTTTGATGAGTGTTAGAGATCAAGGAAAAGCTTGTTTTGCTGAATTACAGGATAGTGAAGGACGTTTGCAATTGTACGTGAATCGCGATGTTTTGTGTGAAGGTGATGATAAAACTTTATACAATACCGTGTTTAAAAAACTAACTGATTTAGGTGACTTTATTGGTATTGAAGGAGAATTGTTCACTACAAAAGTTGGTGCGCAATGTATTCGTGTTGATGGATTTACATTTTTAAGTAAGACCCTTCGTCCTTTGCCTTTACCAAAGGTTGATGAAGACGGAAAAGTACACGATGCTTTTAATGATGCTGAATTGCGTTACAGAATGCGTTATGTAGATTTAACAGTAAATCAGCATGTTAAAGATACTTTTATCAAACGCACAAAGTTGTTTAACGCTATGCGTGGTTACTTTAACGATGCAGGTTATATTGAAGTTGAAACTCCGGTTTTACAGCCAATTCCCGGTGGAGCTGCGGCTCGTCCGTTTATCACGCACCATAATTCGCTTGATATTCCGCTTTACATGCGTATTGCGAATGAATTATATTTAAAAAGATTAATTGTTGGTGGATTTGAAGGTGTTTATGAATTCTCGAAAAACTTTAGAAATGAAGGTATGGACAGAACGCATAATCCTGAATTTACCGCAATGGAAATATATGTAGCCTACAAAGACTACAACTGGATGATGGAATTTGCTGAAGGTTTGCTTGAACATTGCGCAATTGCCGTAAATGGTACAAGCGAAGTTACTTTTGGTGAGCACCAAATTAACTTTAAAGCGCCTTACGCTCGTGTAACAATGACAGATTCTATTAAACATTTTACCGGATTTGATATTTCAGGAAAAAATGAAGATGAATTGTTTGAAGCTGCAAGAGGAATGGGAATCGACGTTGATAAAACAATGGGTAAAGGAAAACTGATTGATGAGATTTTTGGAGCTAAATGCGAAGGAAATTATATTCAGCCAACTTTCATTACAGATTATCCTAAAGAAATGTCGCCTCTTTGTAAAGAGCACAGAGACAATCCTGAACTTACAGAGCGTTTTGAATTGATGGTTTGTGGTAAAGAAATCGCAAATGCTTATTCTGAATTGAATGATCCAATTGATCAACGTGAGCGTTTTGAAGATCAAATGCGTTTGTCTGAAAAAGGTGATGATGAAGCAAATGGTATTATCGACGAAGATTTCTTAAGAGCTCTTGAATATGGTATGCCTCCAACTTCTGGAATGGGAATTGGAATGGATCGTTTGATTATGTACTTAACAAACAACGCATCTATTCAGGAAGTTTTATTGTTCCCGCAAATGCGTCCGGAGAAAAAACAAGCTCAAATTGAATTATCTGATGAAGAGAAGTTCATCTTAGATTTATTGAAAGGAAATGAAAATAAAATGGATCTTCAACAATTAAAAATTACTGCAAATTTAAGCGGTAAAAAATGGGATGCTTCAATGAAAAACTTATCTAAACACGGCTTGACTAAAGTTGTTGTTGACGGCGAGTTTAAAATGGTTGAATTGGTGGAGTAATCTTTGTCTTATTTTATTACAAATACAACCCGATAGGCTTATAACTTATCGGGTTTTTCGTTTTATTTACATAACTTTGATTAACCAAAATTGCATTATTATGAGCACTCTAGAAATAAAATTAGAAATATTTGATAAACTAAAAAATATTGAAGATGTTAGCTTATTAGAGAAAATCAGAAATCTTCTAAAAAATGCAGATACTTCTGAGGTTTATCAATTTGAAGAATATGAATTGGATATGTTGAGAGAAAGTGAAGAAGACATAAAATATGGAAGGGTTATTTCTCAAGAAGATTTAGACAAAGAAGACTTAGAATGGCTCTCAGAATAATTTGGACCGTTACTGCTGTTAATCAAAGAAGAAAAATACTGAATTATTGGAACAAAAGAAACAAATCAAAAATTTATTCAAGAAAGTTAGTTTCTGAAATAACACAGAGAGTTAAGTTTCTTGTTAATAATCCTGAAATTTATGTCAAAACTGCTTTTCCAGATATTAGAACCTCAACGTTAGGACATTATAATATCTTTTATAAAATAACGACAAAAGAATTAATTGTCATAGCATTTTGGGATAATAGACGAAACCCAAAAATACTTTCTAGGATATTAAAAGGATAATTATAACGAACCTGACAGTCCTAAAGTTACGGGATAAAATCCTGTCGGTTTTTTTTATTTAAACCAACAAAGCCGCCTTATTCTCGATATCATTATCTTTCAATAATGATTTAATATTATTAAAAGTAACCAAAGCAATCTGTGTTAAAGCTTCATTCGTAAAAAATGCCTGATGTGCTGTCACTAAAACATTCGGAAAACTCATTAAACGCTGAATCGCGTCATCCTGAATAATATCTGCAGATAAATCTCTAAAAAAAAGCTTTTCTTCCTGTTCGTAAACATCGATTCCTAGATAACCAATTTTGCCTTCTTTTAAACCTTCAATAACGCAGGCAGTTTCTATTAATCCGCCTCGACTTGTATTGATAATCATTACACTATCTTTCATTAAAGCAATCGACTTACTATTAATAACATGTTTTGTCTGATCATTTAATGGGCAATGCAAAGAAATAATATCACTAGATTTAAAAATGGTCTCTAAAGACACGAACTCTACTCCGTCCTTTTCCATTTCTGGATTTTTTACAATATCATACGCCAAAACTTTGCATCCAAAACCTAAAGCAATTTTAGCAAAAGCTTTTCCGATATTTCCTGTTCCAATGATTCCGATTGTTTTTCCGAATAAATCGAATCCTAATAATCCATTTAGGGAAAAATTCTGTTCCCGAACTCTGTTGTAGGCTTTATGCGTTTTTCTGTTTAAGGTTAAAATCATGGCCATAGCATGTTCCGCCACCGCTTGTGGAGAATAAGCAGGAACACGACAGACTTTTATATTGTATTTTTTAGCTGCCTCTAAATCGACATTATTAAAACCGGCACAGCGCAATGCAATAATTTTTACCTTTTTTTCGGCTAATTGTTTTATAACAGATTCGTTGACAATATCATTTACAAAAACACAGACAATTGTAGCACTTTCAATTAAAATTACCGTTTGCGAATTTAATTGTGTTTCGAAAAAGTCTAATTCAAAACCAAAATCTGAATTATATTTATTAAAGAACGCTTTATCATAAGGCTGTGTTGAAAAAAAGGCAATTTTATTATTGTTTAATGTGGTATCTAAACTCATAGTCTGTCTGTTTTTTTGGTTGACAACTTATAGGTTTACTAAGTTAAACAATTTTAACAAACTACTTTCCGTTTAGTTAATAAACCTATAATTCTTACAATCAAATTAAACCAATTGAATTTGATAAAGTCTAACTGTTATAACCTTTAAAAGAATAAATTATGAAAAAATTATTTATCGCTGCTTTGTTATTCGTTGGAATAACAAGTTTTGCACAAGATGCTGATCAAAAACCGGAACGCGAACAAAGAGAAAGATTAACTCCGGAACAACGTAATGAAAAACAATTGCAAAAATTAACTTCTGAATTAAGTTTAGATGCCAATCAACAAGCTCAGGTAAAACAATTGCTGGCTGAAAGAAGTGCCAAAGCAGAAAAATTTAAGGAAGCAAGAAAAGACAAAAAAGACAGTGGCACAAAACCAACTGCAGAAGAAAAAGAAGCATTTAAAAAAGAAATGCTGGCTGAGAAAGATGCAAACGATGCTAAAATGAAATCGATTTTAACTGCTGATCAATACACAAAATGGCACGCTTTACAAGAAAAAAACAAAGACAAAGCCAGAGAAAAAATAAAAGAATACAAAAAAGAAAATAACTAAACATCGTTTATAAAAAGAGGCCTTTCGCCTCTTTTTTATTTTCAAAAAATCTTTTATGCTTTCATTAATAACTTCTGTTAAATAAAAGATAAATCTGACAATCCAATTAAACTTAGCAAACTCTTTGAAGTCTAATTGGTATAAACCTAAAAAAAATAGACTATGAAAAAATTATTTATCGCAGCTTTATTATTCGTTGGAATAGTAAGTTTTGCACAAGATGTCAATCAGAAATCGACACGTGATCAAAGAGAAAAATTAACTCCGGAACAACGTAATGAAAAACATTTACAAAAACTGACTTCTGATTTAAGTTTGGATAAAAAACAACAAGAACAAGTAAAACAGCTTTTAGCAGAAAGAAGTGCTAAAGCAGAAAAATTTAAAGATTCCAGAAAAGACAGTAAAACAAAACCAACTGATGCGGAAAGAGAAGCTTTTAAAAAACAAATGAAAGCTGAAAAAGAAGCAACTGATGCTAAAATGAAAGCGATTTTAAATGCTGATCAATATACTAAATGGACTGCACTTAAAAAAGAACACAAAGGCGATCATAAAGGACACGGAGATCATAAAACGCCGCAAGAACGTGATCAGGCACATTTGCAAAAATTAACAACAGACTTAAACTTAAGTGCTGCTCAGCAAAAACAAGTTGGCGAACTTTTATCTGACAGAAGTACTAAAATGGCAATGCTTAAAAAAAGCAGAGGTGACGCAAAGCCAACTGATGCAGAGAAAAAAGCCATGAAAAAACAAATGGAAGAAGATCATAAAGCTTATGATGTAAAAATGAAATCTATTTTGAATGCAGATCAATATAAAAAATGGACCGCGATTCAAAAAGAGCATAAAGACAAAATGAAAGATCACCGAAAAGATAAAATGTAATTGAGATCAAAAAAAAGAGGCTTTAAAAGCCTCTTTTTTGTTATTTAAAATGTTTTCGAAACCTTATCGATCGCATTAATAGTAAAATCTAAATCTTCATACGTTAAAGCATCTGTAATAAACCAAGTTTCGTATGCTGATGGCGCAATATAAATTCCTTCCTGCAATAATCCGTGGAAGAATTTCTTAAATGTTTCGTTATCTCCTTTTGCAGCCGTTTGAAAATCTGTAACCGGATTTGCATCAAAGTGAACAGAAATCATAGAACCTACTCTATTGATGGTAAAAACAACATTGTTAGCTTTTAAAACCCTGTCAATTCCTGCTTCTAAATAAGCTGTTTTTTCTTCTAAACGAGTAAATATTTCACGATCATTATTTAATGATTGTAACATTGCTAAACCTGCAGCCATAGCTAACGGATTTCCTGATAAAGTTCCTGCCTGATAAACCGGGCCAAGCGGTGCCAAATAATTCATGATTTCTTCGCGTGCAGCAAAAGCTCCAACCGGAAGTCCACCACCAATTACTTTACCGAAAGTTACAATATCAGCATTGATATTATACAATTCCTGAACTCCACCGCGAGCCAAACGGAAACCCGTCATTACCTCATCAAAAATCAGTAAAATTCCGTTTGCTGTACACAATTTTCTTAAACCTTCAAGGAAACCTTTTTGAGGTGGAATACAACCCATATTTCCTGCAACAGCTTCGATAATAATCGCTGCAATTTCACCTTTATTAGCTTCGATTAAAGTTTTTACATTCTCTAAATCATTGTATTTTGCCAATAAAGTATCTTTTGCAGTTCCTTCTGTAACGCCCGGACTATTTGGTGAACCAAAAGTTACGGCACCGCTTCCAGCCTGAATCAAAAATGAATCAGAATGTCCGTGATAGCAACCTGCAAATTTGATGATTTTATCTCTTTTTGTAAATCCACGTGCCAAACGAATCGCACTCATACAAGCTTCTGTACCAGAATTTACAAATCTAATTTTATCAATATTCGGAACCATAGAAACAGCCAAAGCAGCAATTTCAGTTTCCAGTTCTGTTGGCATTCCAAAAGAAGTTCCAAGTTTTGCTTTTTCGATTACCGCATCAACAACCGGCTGATAAGCGTGACCCAAAACCATTGGTCCCCAAGAGTTAATGTAATCTATTAATTTATTTCCGTCTTCGTCATATAAATAAGCACCTTTGGCACTTTTTACAAAAATAGGAGTTCCTCCAACCGCTTTAAAGGCTCTTACTGGTGAATTTACTCCTCCCGGAATTACTTTTTCTGCTTCAGCAAAAAGCTGACTACTTCTTTTATATATCATTCTTATATTTTAGATTTCTGATTTTAGATTATAGATTATTTTCAAACTGAAAACTTTACTTAACCTTCAACTTCTGCCCTATCGAAAGCGCATTATCTGTTAGATTATTTTTTTGTTTTAAATCATCAACTAATAAATTGAATTTTTTTGAAATTGAATACAACGTATCGCCTTGTTGCACTTCGTATAAATTAGGATCGTTTGAATTTGAACTTTTGGTTGAACTTGGTGTTTTAGTTGGTGTTGAACCTGATTTCTCAAAAGGTTTATAATCTTTACCCGTAACCTGACAATCATATTGATGCAGATTATAGCGTTCGATATAACTAATTAATTTATCCGGATAATTAGGATCTGTGGCATAACCCGCGGCTCTTAAGCCTTTTGCCCAGGCTTTATAATCGTCTTTTTCGAAAGTAAATAAATTAGCATACCTTTTTTTTCCAACTAAAAATAAGGCATGATCACGATATGATTCTGAAGCTTCTGTATATTTTCTAAAACATTCCTGAGATGCATCATCGTCATGACGAACACTTTCTCCCAGCCAATCACTATGGCATTTAATTCCGAAATGATTATTGGCTTCCATAGCTAAATCTCCTTTTCCTGCTCCCGATTCTAAAATTCCCTGAGCCAGAATAATACTTGCAGGAATACCGTATTTCTGCATATTTCCCATTGCAATATCTTTATATTGCAAAACATAATCTGTAATTACATTGCTGGTTACAACTGTTTTTGATGTAGATTGAATAACCTCAGTTGTATTATTAGTCGATGGATATTTATTAGCAACTGGCTTAGAATTAGTCGGCTTTTTAGTGTTTGCTACTCTTGGTTTTTGAATTGCTGCCGCTTTTTTGGTTGTTGCAACAGCCGGTTTACTAGAAGAACAGCTTGCCAGAGTTGCAATTATGAAAAGTATTATAAATTTTTTAAACATTTTTTCTAAGTGTTGGTAATTTCTTCTGCCTCAACATTATATTCATCCCTTCAATCCCTTGCAATCCGCCTGTGTGAATGAGTAAAATTTTTGAATGCGCAGGAAAATAATTTTTGCTGATTAAATCTATAACGCCAAAAACCATCTTTCCTGTATAAATTGGATCTAAGGGCACTTTATTATCTTCTAAAAATGCATTGATAAACTCAATTAATTCTAAATTTATCTTGCCATAACCTCCAAAATGATAGTCAGAAATTAAATCCCAGTTATCTTGTTTTGCAAAAATACGAATTTCATCTTTTAAAAAGTCACCTTTTAACGCCGGAAACCCTAAAATTTTCTGATTTGGCAATGCACTATTAATTAATCCTGAAATAGTTCCGCCCGTTCCAACAGCGCAACAAACGTAATTAAAAACCGCATCCTCATCGGTTAAAATTTCTTCACAGCCTTTTACAGCGAGTTCGTTTGTGCCGCCTTCCGGTACTAAATAAAAATCGCCAAACTTGTTTTTCAGCTTTTCTATAAAAGATTCTTCGTTTTTTAAACGATACTCTTCTCTTGAAACAAATTCAAATTGCATTCCGTTTTCCTGAGCGAATTTTAAAGTTGGATTTCCTTCAATTTTATCAAAAAGTTCATCGCCCCGAATTATTCCAATTGTTTTTAAACCCTGCTCTTTTCCTGCAAAAGCAACTGCAGCAATATGATTCGAAAAGGCACCGCCAAAAGTCAGTAAAGTATCTTTGTTTTCGGCTTTCGCCTGAAGTAAATTGTATTTTAGTTTTCTAAATTTATTTCCTGAAACAAACGGGTGAATTAAGTCTTCACGTTTTATTGTCAAAGAGATTTCGTTCGGAAAAGTGATATGAATTTCTTGGTTCAAAATCGGTTTTATTTTAAATGGATGTAATGCAGAAACTGATAAAATTTTCGGTTTTTCAAATAATTTAAATCCTTTTCATTTGCGTAAGCTTCTCTTTCAAAACTAATATTTCTATATGCTAAATCCTTATTTTTATATTGTATTAAGCGAACTAAATATTCTGAAAAATACCAAATAAAAAAGGGAAGAATCAGCATTTCTAATTGTTGTTTTAAATGTATTTTTTCGTGATTTACAAAAGTTCGATTTCCTTTATCAAAATCATATTTCATTAAAACAAACGGAAACACAGCCATTCCCCGATATCCTTTTGGAATTAAATATTTAGCAACAATCAGAAACATTGGCTGTAAAATTTATAAATTTGTAGCTATAAAATTGTTCGATTTCAATAAAATCACAATCAAATATTTTTATTTTTGATTTTTAAAGTTATCGAAACATGAACGCGAAGCAGATTTATGAAAGAGCAAAGTAATGAAAATAAATTAATCGAAGGCGAAGATTTTTACTATACGCCCGAAGGTTATAAGTGCTTTACTGAAAAACACCACTTAAAAAGAGGCTATTGCTGCAAAAGCGGCTGTCGTCATTGTCCTTATGGATTTGATAAAAAAACAGGGCGAATAAACAAACCGTTATAAAGAATAAAACAATACATAATGAAGGTTTTTATAAACAAAAATATACCCGAGGCAGGCATTTTATTACTTCAGGAAAAAGGCATAAATCTTACCATAAATCCAACGGAAAATGTATTATCGAGAAATGAGTTTATAAAAATCTGTCAGGAAAATGATGTTCTTTTGAATGTTGGAGCCAATAATTTAGATGAAGATTTTTTTGAGCAATGTCCCAATTTAAAAGGCATCGCCTTATTTTCTGTTGGATATGATTCTGTTAATATTCCATCAGCTAATAGCAGAAAAATACCTGTTGGAAATACGCCTGACGTTTTGAGCAGAGCGACATCGGATGTTGCTTTTTTATTGATGCAAAGCGTAGCCAGAAAATCATTTTATAATCACAAAAAAATTATAAACGGAGATTGGGGAAGTTTTAATGCTTTAGAAAATTTAGGACAGGAATTGTATGGAAAGACTCTGGGAATATTAGGTTTAGGCAGAATTGGTTTTGAAATGGCGCAAAAGTGCAAAGCTGCATTTGGAATGAACATTATTTACCACAATCGCTCTCATAATGAAAGTGCCGAAAAAGAACTTGACGCTACATTTGTAGATTTTGAAACGCTACTTTTGCAAAGTGACGTTTTGAGCATTCATGCTAATTATTCTGCAGAAAATAATGAACTCTTTAATAAAAATGCTTTTGGTAAAATGAAACGCAATGCTATTTTCATCAATACAGCAAGAGGAAAATTTCATAATGAAGACGATTTGTTTGATGCCCTGACTAATGACATAATCTGGGGCGCGGGACTTGACGTTACCAATCCGGAACCAATGAATAAAAACAATCCGTTATTATCATTGTCAAATTGTTGTATTTTGCCACATATTGGTTCAGCAACATACGAAGCAAGAAATGCAATGGCAGTTTGTGCTGCACAAAATATAATAGCGCTTTTTGAGCATAAAAAAATGCCATTTTGCGTTAATGAAGAAGTTTATTTTTAAATAAAATTCCAATCTAAAATCTAAAATATCATATATGGATATTCGCTCAAGAAAATTTAGGATTAAAATCCACAAATCTTATCATAGGTCGGATATTCGTTATCCTTAGTTTTTTAATTACCAAATTGTCACATTTAAGTTCCAGCGTGACAACATAATTAAAAAAACAAAAAATTAATCTGTTGTTAATCTAGCTACAATATCTTAGTAGCCTAGTTCCGAAGCTTCGGGATAGCAACTTAGTATCTCTAAAAAGAAATGACTTTCAAAGAACAAATACAACAAGGAATTCCATCGATATTACCTTCAAAAGCAGTATACGATTTAGCGATTAACCATGCGCCAAAACGAAAAGAAATTCTTTCTGCAGAAGAAAAAAAACTGGCTCTTAAAAATGCATTGCGCTATTTTGAACCCAAACATCACGCTGAATTAATTCAGGAATTTTCAGAAGAATTAGAAACTTACGGGCGTATTTATATGTATCGTCTACGTCCGGAATACAGAATGTACGCGCGTCCAATTGATGAATATCCGGGAAAATCATTGCAGGCAAAAGCGATTATGCACATGATTCAGAATAATCTGGATTATGCTGTGGCGCAACATCCGCATGAATTGATTACGTATGGCGGAAATGGTGCTGTTTTTCAAAACTGGGCACAATATTTATTGACAATGAAATATTTGTCTGAAATGACAGATGAGCAGACTTTAACGATGTATTCAGGACATCCGATGGGATTATTTCCTTCACATTCTGAAGCACCGAGAGTTGTCGTTACAAACGGAATGGTGATCCCAAATTATTCTAAACCGGACGATTGGGAAAAAATGAATGCTTTGGGCGTTTCGCAATACGGACAAATGACTGCAGGAAGTTATATGTACATTGGCCCACAGGGAATTGTACACGGAACTACAATTACGGTTTTAAATGGTTTCAGAAAAATAAAACAAAATCCGGAAGGAAGTTTATTTGTAACTTCCGGACTTGGCGGAATGTCTGGTGCGCAACCAAAAGCCGGAAATATTGCCGGTTGTATAACAGTCTGCGCCGAAGTAAATCCGAAGATTACTAAAATCCGTCATGAACAAGGATGGATTAATGAAATCGTAACTTCTACAGAAGAATTGATAAAAAGAGTCGCTTCGGCGAAAGCCAATAAAGAAACGGTTTCAATTGCTTATTTAGGAAATGTAGTTGATGTTTGGGAATGTTTCGACAAAGAAAATATCAAAATTGATTTAGGTTCAGATCAAACTTCACTTC
Organism: Flavobacterium sp. LC2016-13; assembly: GCF_009707955.1. GTDB lineage: Bacteria > Bacteroidota > Bacteroidia > Flavobacteriales > Flavobacteriaceae > Flavobacterium. The sequence goes on from NZ_WMDQ01000014.1 coordinate 95,654, forward strand.
ATAATCCATGGGCTGGCGGTTATTATCCGGTTGGGATTTCTTTTGAAGAAGCCAATAAAATGATGGCTAAAAATCCGGATTTATTCAAAGAAAAAGTTCAGGAAACTTTACGCCGTCATGCTGCTGCAATAAACAAACATACGGCAAAAGGAACTTACTTTTTTGATTATGGAAATGCGTTTTTACTTGAAGCTTCGCGCGCTGGTGCCGATGTAATGGCAGAAAACAATATCGATTTTAAATATCCGAGTTATGTTCAGGATATTATGGGACCAATGTGTTTTGATTACGGTTTTGGCCCTTTTAGATGGGTTTGTACTTCTGGAAAACCAGAAGATTTACAAAAAACAGATACAATTGCAAGTCAGGTTTTAGAAGAATTGGCGAAAACTTCTCCAAATGAAATTCAGCAACAAATGCAGGACAACATCAAATGGATAAAAGGAGCGCAGGAAAATAAATTGGTTGTAGGTTCTCAGGCTCGTATTTTATACGCTGATGCTGAAGGAAGAATTAAAATTGCAGAAGCTTTTAATCAGGCGATTGCAAAAGGTGAAATTGGAACTGTGGTTTTAGGCCGCGATCACCATGATGTTTCAGGAACTGATTCTCCTTACAGAGAGACTTCTAACATCTATGACGGATCTCGTTTTACGGCAGATATGGCGATTCAAAACGTGATTGGTGACAGCTTTAGAGGGGCAACCTGGGTATCTATACATAATGGCGGCGGAGTTGGCTGGGGAGAGGTTATTAACGGTGGATTTGGTATGGTTCTTGATGGTTCTAAAGAGGCTTCAAAACGTTTAGCATCAATGCTTTTTTGGGATGTTAACAACGGAATTTCAAGACGAAGCTGGGCCAGAAATGACGAAGCTATTTTTGCCATAAAAAGAGCAATGGAAGTTCAGCCTTTATTAAAAGTAACTTTGCCTAATATTGTAGACGAAAGTTTATTTTAATTGATAGTGTCATCCTGAGCGAAGTCGAAGCCTGACAAAGAAACAAGAACATTAAACATTTTAAAAATATGAAAACATTCAAATTAGTACCCGTTTTTTTGCTTTTGATACTAGCCTCTTGCAGCACCGTTAGTGTTTATTCTGATTACGACAAAAACGTAGATTTTGCGCCTTATAAAACGTATGCCTTTTTTAAGCCGGGAATTGATAAAGTCGAAATTTCTGATTTGGATAAAAGAAGAATTCTGCACGCAATAGATACTGAATTACAGGCAAAAGGTTTTACCAAAAGCGAAAATCCTGATTTATTAGTAAACATTTTTACTAAATCGAGAGAACAAGTAAACGTAAACCAATTTAGCGCCGGATGGGGCTATGGTTGGGGATGGGGATGGAATCCTTACATGATGTACGGAAACCAAACTACTGTTTCGACTTCTACAGAAGGAACTTTATTTATTGATTTAATCGATGCCAAAAAGAAAGAAATGATCTGGCAAGGTGAAGGCGTTGGAACTTTAACTAAAAACGTCGATAAAAAAGATGCTAAAGTACAAGAGATTGTAAGCAAAGTTTTGGCACAATATCCTCCGGTTAAAAAATAATTAATACATTTGTTTTTCAGAGAAGAAAAAATGACAAACTTAAATATCATCATTATCGCTATTATTAGCATTATTGCAATTAAGCAATAATGGCGAGGTGTTGTATAAATAAGTAAACAAATACAATTTTATGAAACCTCCCAAATCGGGAGGTTTTTTTATTTTAATGAATATTTAAATAGCCACGAATTACACGAGTTTACATGAATTATTTTTTTGTTTAGTAAAAAAAAAATCAGATAAAATTTGTGGAATTCGTGACCAAAAAAACAATACAATGGATTTATTTAACGAAGTACTTGCCGCAAAAAAGCAACTCGAAGATGTAGTTGCCGCTACTCCACTCACTCAAAATTTGAATCTTTCAGATGAATTTGAATCTACTATTTTATTAAAAAGAGAAGATTTGCAAATTGTCCGGTCGTATAAAATCAGGGGCGCGTACAACAAAATTTCTTCGTTGACAGATATTGAAAAAGCAACCGGAATTGTTTGTGCAAGCGCAGGAAATCATGCGCAAGGCGTCGCTTATTCCTGTAATCTTTTACAAATAAGAGGCAAAATTTATATGCCAAAAACGACTCCGAAACAAAAAGTAAAACAAGTTCAGTTATTCGGAAAATCGTTTGTTGAAATTGTGCTAACCGGAGATACTTTTGATGATGCTTATGCTTCGGCAATGGCAGATGCCATCAAAAATCATAAAATTTTTATACATCCTTTTGATGATGAAAAAGTAATTGCAGGACAAGGAACTGTAGGTTTAGAGATTTTGGAGAGCTTTAAAGAACCTATCGATTATGTTTTTGTTCCGATTGGTGGCGGCGGACTGGCTTCGGGATTATCAGAAGTTTTCAAACATTTAAGCCCTAATACTAAAATTATTGGCGTTGAACCAAAAGGTGCTCCTTCAATGAAAACTTCGATTGAAGAAAATAAAAATACGGCTTTAACAACCATTGATAAATTTGTAGATGGCGCGGCGGTAAAACAAGTTGGAGACAAAACTTTCGAAATTTGCCGTTATAATCTTGAAGATATTATTCTGGTTCCCGAAGGAAAAGTATGCACGACAATTCTTCGATTATACAATGAAGAAGCAATGGTTGTAGAACCTGCAGGAGCCTTGACAATCGCTGCTTTAGATTTTTATGCAGATAAAATAAAAGGCAAAAATGTAGTTTGTGTGGTTAGCGGAAGTAATAATGATATCGAAAGAACTGCCGAAATAAAAGAACGCTCATTGCTTTATGAAGGTTTAATGCATTATTTCATGATTCAGTTTCCGCAACGTCCGGGAGCTTTAAAAGAGTTTGTAAATAATATTTTAGGTCCGGATGATGACATTACCTATTTTCAATTTGCGAAGAAAAACAGTCGTGAAGTTGGATCTGTAGTTGTTGGTTTAGAATTAAAAAACAAAAATGATATTATGTCCATCAAATTGAATATGACAAAAAATGGTTTTGAGTTTCAATATCTAAATGATAACCAGGATTTGTTTACACAATTAATCGGCTAATTAAAAACGAAAAAGGCTGCATGATATGTCATGCAGCCTTTTAAAATCAAAAATAAAATTACTAATTAAATTTCCGATTCCCAGTTTATTGTTTCAGTACTTTTTTAGAATATGATCTCTGGCTATCATTTACTTTAACAACATAAAGTCCTTTTGGTAATTTAGAAATTTCTATTTGAGCTTCATTTCCATTTACAAAATCGACAGTTCTTTTTAATACACTTTGACCCGATACAGAATAAACTTCAACTTGACCTGAACCTGAATTTGGAGTATTAATTTTTAAATAATCATTGGTTGAATTTATGTAAACAGAAAAATCTAATGAAGTCGCTGGTTCTGCCACGCCAACTTTTTTAGCCGTAGATTCAACCTGTACAAGTTGCCATTGTTGGTTTAAATTTGCTGTATAAGCCCAAACCTGAATATTGGCTCCGTTTGCTGTAGAAACATTTTCAACATCTAATGATTTTCCACTGTTTACATTAATGATTTTATAATAACCGCCGCCAAGACTTGTAACTGTCCATTTAAATTCATTTGAAGCAGAGAATGTTCTTTGCTGCACTTTTATTCCATCTGCAGTACTATTATTTTCAGTTGCCAGATACATTCCGGTCGATTTTACAATAATGTAGAAATTTCCGCTTCCGTCAGGAACAAATTTCCAACGTTGATTATTTCCGCCTCCATTTGTAACATCATATTGCTGAATTCTGCCACCGCTTGTTGTCGAATTATCAGCAACATCTAATCCTTTATTACTATTTCTCGAAATAATATTATAATATCCGGGAAAAGTTGATGACGATGTTGTTACAGTTATCGCGCTTGTTGCAGTTTTAGCCCCATCTACAGTTGTTACGGTTATAGTTGCTGTTCCTTGTGAAACTCCAGTTACCAATCCGTTTGAATTTACGCTTGCAACAGCTGTGTTGCTTGAACTCCAGTTTACGTTTTGGTTTGTAGCATTACTTGGTGAAACTGTCGCTGATAATTGCGTTGTCGCTCCCGCTGCAACTGATGCTGAAGCCGGACTCACGCTTACTGCCGTAACCGGAACTGATGAACCTGTTGCCCAATTGAATGTAACCGCTGATGAAGCAGGAACTGAATAATTGAAGGCTGATGATCCTGAAACAACTTTAATTGTATTTGCTCCTCCTGAATTATAAATTACAAGTGCAATTGATCCGTCAGGGTTTTTAAATCCGGCTGAATAAATAGAGCCACTTGTGCTTGAAGAAGAAATTCTTAAAGCACCCGGTTTCACAAATTTTGAGATTTGACCAATAATATAATACGCTACATTTTTAGTATAATTTGTACTATTGTTAACCGTAATAGCGCCTAAACAAGTCGAACATCCGCCTGGAGTACGTGGCCCTAAACTTGAGTTATTTGCTGCATTCCATTCTAATACCGTTTTTGCCCAGTTATTTGTACTACCAATAACTACGTTTTGCATGTGCCAGCCAAAATCTCCGCTAAAACTTCCGCCTGATCCGGTATATTGTTCTGTAAAATATACGTTTTTGTTGGTCGCATTTCTTACTGTTGACATCGCTGAAATATTTCCTAGATACAAGTGAAACGCAGCACCATCAACATAACTGCTGTTGTTTAAAACATCTATAGGATAAGCTGTATTATCGCAATTGTGATCAAAAGCTATGATTTTTATATTTCCGTAACCTGCAGTTGCCATTTGTGGCCCAAGTTGTTGATTAATAAAATTCTTTTGTTCTGTAGAATTCATTAACATACTTGGCTCATTATTTGGGTTTTCCGGTTCGTTTTGAGGCGTGATTCCCCAAATCGAAATTCCTTGTGCCTGCATCGCTGCAAAGTATTTTACAAAATATCTCGCATAGGCAGCATAATATTGTGTTTGCAAACTTCCGCCAACCCATGAATTATTGGTTTTCATCCAACGCGGTGCTGACCACGGCGTTGCCAATATTTTTATATTAGGATTAATAAGCAAAATCTTTTTTATAAATGGAACTAAATAAGTCAAATCCGGTCCGTTAAGACTGAAATTGTTCATATTTACATCGCCCGAAGTTTCGTTATAACTATAAGAAGAGCTGCTTAAATCAGAAGCACCAATACTAATTCTGACAACGTTCGCATTTAATCCCGTAGTTGGATTATACAAATCATTAAGTAATTGATTTTGTTGTGTGGCAGCCATTCCGCTAATAACTTCGCAACTACCTTCGGTAAGTGTATAACCAAATCCATCCATGGTTTGATAAGTTGTTGCTGCATTAATTGTAACTGTAGAAGGATTTGTTCCTGAATTTGCTCCAAAGCCAACAGTCGCTTGCTGTTGCAATAGTTTTGTCTGGTCTCCTGATGTTATCCAAGGCGTAACAGTTTGAGCATTAGTAATAAACGAAGTCATAATAATGATATACATTATTAAGGTAAACTTCATTCGGTTTTGTGGTTTTTGGGTAATTTTCTTCATTGTTTTTTGATTTTTTAATAATTAAATTTTTCTCATTTTTTAAGATTAATATTATTAATTCACATCAATATTATGTCAAAAATAATTAAAATAGCAATTATTTAACTTTACAAAAACCCATCATTTTGAAATTTAAACCTTACAAAAACTTATCAACTTTTTTTTCAATTTATTGAATATCAATTTATTGAATAATTTAAAAACAGCTAAAATCTTACTTTAATTTTAAGCTATTACATATCAAACGATTAAACAGAGAATTAAGTTTCTAAAATCCGTTTATAGCTGCTTTTTTACACTAATTAATAATTGGAAAATGACAAATATCAGTGAATAGACAGAAAGTTAAATCGTATTTTTGCAATTCATTTATACCACAAAAACATGACAACTCTTAAAGATATTTCTAATATAGAAGACATACAACAAATGGTTAATACTTTCTATGATAATGTTAGAAAGGATGACTTAATTGGACCCATTTTCAATGATAAATTACAAGATCGCTGGTCTGAACATTTGCAAAAAATGTATGGTTTTTGGCAAACGATTCTATTTGATGTTCGTGCATACTCAGGAACTCCTTTTCCACCACACAAACAATTATCGGTAGATAAAACGCATTTTGATCGTTGGATTCAACTATTTAATACAACAATTGACGCTCAGTTTTCAGGACCAATTACCGAAGAGGCAAAAATGCGAGCTACAAATATGGCATATATGTTCAACCATAAAATTGATTATTTCAGGAATTTAGAAAAATAATTTTTCTATTTTTTCTTTGCAGTTATGATTTGTCCATTTTTGTATTGATGTTTCCCATCTTCCCAAACACCATATTCTGAGGTTTGTTTAAACGTTTCAGGATTTGCTCCTTTTAAGATATCATTCTTAAAGTAAACATGTTTAGCGTCTTTTGAATATTCATTTGAAATAATTTTGAAACTTGAATAATCGGCTTCAATGATTTTTTTACAATCATAATAAACACTATTCTTGTCTTTTGAGAAATTATAATCTAATACTTCAAAAGTTTTTACATCAATTTCAGGAAACATAATCCCTTTGTTAATCAAAACATTATCAACAACTATTGTCCAATAATCTATTTTTTCTACTGCAGTAATGGAGTCGAAAGTATTAAGTTCAAATTCAGCCTTTGTAAAAGCAGAAACGACTGAATTACCAATCTGAACATACGTTTCATTGATAGGATGAATTTCACCATCGATCATTTTATGTTTTCGAATAACCTCATCAACTTCCAACGTTTCTATTCCTTCACCTCTATAACTGATAATAGCATAAATAAAATTGGCATCAACGGCAATTGCGTCATTTAAAGGCCTGAAAGTATCCGGATTACCTTCAACTTTTTTATTTTTAAAATAAACAGAATTCGCATCTTTAAACCAATAATTACGTCGGTAATCTTTAATTGACGGATCTAATAACTGATACGTTTTTGGGTCTGCACCATCAACAATTTCCAGTTCGTCAAATTTTTTACCGTTAACATTGTATACGTGATTCTTATCTTTAATAACAAAAGCATCAATTTTAAAAGTATCAAAATCAACTGATTGTTTTTTTCCTTTCCAGAATACATTCATATTATCTTTTCCAAAATCTTCATTTATAGGCTCAAAAGTGGAAACATCTGCATTAGATTCAAAATAACCTAACTCAAACCAATTACCCATTGGTGAGTAAACAATTAGATTTTTTCTGTAATGATGAAAATAGGAATTTGAGACTTTTAAATTTACGGGGTCTCCTATTTTAAATAGAAAAAACCTAATGCCAAAAAAGCCTAAAATAATTATTGATAAAACGATAAGTAAAACTTTCATGTTTGTGTAATTTCAAATAATACTATCTGTAAATCTAACTAATTTTTAATACTATTCTAATAGTTGCATTTTATTTAAAAAAAACAGAAGAAAAGACTCGAATGTAATTTTAGCTGAAAGGAAATAAATTAAAGATTGTGTAATAAAATGATCTTAATATTAAAAATCTCTATTAAAAAAAATTATTTTAGTACTCTAAATTCGTAATTTTACATTCTTAATCTACAACGTTTTCGAAATGAACGCAAATATTGAAACAAATCCGTTATTAGAAAGATTGCCTAAACACTTAAAGCAATTTATTAAACCTCAAGATTATAGCGATTATACGCCAATTAATCAGGCGGTTTGGCGATATGTTATGCGCAAAAATGTAGATTATTTATCGAAAGTCGCACATCATTCTTATTTAGATGGTTTGAAAAAAACGGGAATCGAGATTGATTCTATTCCGAGTATGTACGGAATGAACCGAATTTTGACTGAAATTGGCTGGGCTGCAGTTGCCGTGGACGGATTTATTCCGCCAAATGCTTTTATGGAGTTTCAGGCTTATAATGTTTTGGTTATTGCATCAGATATTCGTCAGCTTGAACATATAGAATATACGCCTGCTCCGGATATTATTCACGAAGGTGCCGGCCACGCTCCTATTATTGCAAATCCGGAATATGCCGAATATTTACGCCGTTTTGGTGAAATTGGCTGCAAAGCAATTTCATCTCACAAAGATTATCAAATGTATGAAGCAATTCGTTTGCTTTCTATTTTGAAAGAAGCCGAAGATACGCCTCAGGAAAAAATTGACGCTGCCGAAAAAGCGGTTGCCGATTTACAAAATAATATGGGCGAATTATCTGAAATGGCCCAAATTAGAAACCTGCATTGGTGGACTGTTGAATATGGTTTGATTGGAACTGTTGAAAACCCGAAAATTTATGGTGCGGGATTACTTTCTTCTATTGGCGAAAGTGCCTGGTGTATGACTGATAATGTAAAGAAAATTCCTTATGATATCTCAGCTGCGAATCAAAATTTTGATATTACGCAGTTGCAGCCTCAACTTTATGTAACGCCAAATTTTTCTTATCTGAGTTTGATTTTAGAAGAGTTTGCAAATAAAATGGCTTTGAGAACCGGAGGTCTTTCGGGAATTAAAAAATTAGTTCAATCGAATGCTTTAGGTACAATTGAATTGAGTACAGGTTTACAAATTTCAGGCGTTTTTACGAATGTTATTGAAGAAGAAGGAAAACCGGTTTACATTCAAACTACCGGAAAAACGGCTTTATCGTATCGTGAAAAAGAATTGGTTGGTCACGGAACTTTAACACATCCTGATGGATTTGGAAGTCCGATTGGAAAACTAAAAGGTTTCAATTTAGCAATTGAAGATATGAGTCCTAAAGATTTACAGGCTTACAGCATTGTTGAAAATGAAACGGTAAAACTGGAATTTGAAGGTAATATTATTGTTGAAGGTGAAATTATTACAGGTTCAAGAAACTTACACGGAGAAATTATTTTAATCAGTTTTAGAAATTGTACTGTAACGCACGGCGAAACAATTTTGTTTCTGCCAGAATGGGGAAATTATGATATGGCAATTGGTAAAAAAGTGGTTTCTGCTTTTTCCGGTCCAGCCGATGTAAATAGTTTTGACCTTATTGATAATGTCCCAAAAACGACAACTATAAAAGCAAAACATTCAGACGAACGCGATGATTTAGAAGTGCTATATCAAACGGTTCGTATGATTAGAGAAAATAAGGATTCTAAATCAGAACTAAAAGCTGTTTTTGAAAAACTAAAAAACAATCACGCTAACGATTGGTTATTGTCTGTTGAAATTGCTGAACTTTTGAAAGATTCAGAAGAGAAACAACTTTTACAGGAAGTATTGGTTTATCTTGATCAATTAAAAGAAAAACGTCCTGAAATTGCACATTTAATTTCTGGTGGTTTGGATTTGATTTTTGATAGTTCGTTGCCACAAAGGCACTAAGGCGCAAAGTTTTACTAAATTTATTTCACGCAGATTTTGCAGATTTAAGCTGATCTGCACAGATTTGAACTTATAGTTGTCATTTCGACGAAGGAGAAATCTCCGCAAGTAAGTCCGCAATGAGAATCCAATCTTTGTCGAGCTTCTTGCGGAGATTTCTCCTTCGTCGAAATGACGCAGATTGTGAAAAACTTTGAACCTTTGTAACTCTGAACCTTTGAACCTTCTTTCTACAATTTCGAATTTAAATCCTGACTCAACTCAGTTTCAGATTCAATTGTTTTTCCATTGTATTGAAGTTTCCAGCCCATTGAATTTGTTAGAATCAAAATCTTGGATAATTCGCTGATTAATCGGTTTTGGGCATTTGTTTTTAGGGAAGATTTATCGATTTTCTTTGCCAGATTTGCTTTTACAGATTTGTTGATTTTATTGTAATCATCTCCCGTAAACGGATTAAGTTTGCTTTGTTCTACATCATAAAACTGAATATCCGGATTAATCGTAATTTCTTCTTTTGGAATATTAAGAATGGTTATTGTTTTATTTTTTTCATCAATATCATATTTCATTTTATGCAAATCGTAGGCTACGGTAACATTTGCATTTACTACAATTAGCGCTTTCTTTTCAAAAGAAACCATGTCCATCAAATACTTTTGTTGGTTTTTATACGTTAGAACTTCAGAGAAATGTCCTTCGGTGACAACCAGTTTTCCAACATTTAGAATTTGTTGCTGAATCAAGTTGGTGTTATAATCGATTGTAGAATCGTCGTTTTTTTTGAACTCACAATATTTAAACGCGAGTACAATTATTAGGATAACTCCAACTAAGGCTAAAATTCTTTTAAGCATAATTTTCATAATAAATTTGATATAGCCAATTTAGGCATTTTTTTATAAAACTCCCGTCATTGTTGCGATGACTTACAAAAAATAATTTGTAACTATTTGCAAACATGGGAATTATATAAAACAAAGTGTTTCTAAAATAAGATTAAACAAGTAGTTGTGTGGTAAGTTTGCCTCAACTCATTTGAACCCCAAATTTAAATTACTATGATAGAGAAAATCAAAGAATTACCATCAAATATGATTGGCTTTAAAACGGCCGGACATATCGTAAGAGGAGATGTAGATTTTGTTACATCTGAAGTTAAACTTTTAATAGATGATACGGAAAAACTAAATTATCTGCTTTTTTTCGATAATTCTCCAACAGATTTTAGTTTGGGAGCGTGGTTGCATGAATCGCTTTTAAGCATCAAAAACCTTTCAAAATGGACTCGTGCTGCAATTGTTACTGATTGTCAGAGAATGATCAATTTTACAATGGTTTTTAATAAAATTATGCCGGGAGAATTTAAAGGTTTTAAAAAAGAAGATTACTTACTGGCGATCGACTGGACTTCAGAAAAAATAGATTTGGAATAAAATTTTGCAAACATTAAATATTGAATTAGTATATAAAAAAAGAGACTCTTATTGGAGTCTCTTTTTTTATGTATTTTATTTATGGTTCAGTAATTAAAACGGATATCCAATGGCAATATTCAGTATCAGGTTTTCTTTTCTCCAGGGGCCGCTTCCAAAATTAATATCATCGATCACCCATCTTTCGTTTTCAGGTAAATACGGTTTTCTTAACGGAAATGCCAAATCGGTTCGTAAAATCAGGAACGATAAATCGAAACGTAATCCTGCTCCGGCACCAACGGCGATTTCTTTCATAAAATCTTTAGAAATCTCTGCTCCGGGTTTATTGGGATCGGCATTCATAAGCCAGATGTTTCCGGCATCGACAAATAAAGCGCCTCTTACGATACTAAAAAGTTTCGCCCTGTATTCTGTACTAAATTCTAATTTTAAATCTCCTGATTGATCCGGTAAATAAGAATTGGTTGTTTCTGTATTTAAGTAACTTCCTGGTCCAAGTGTTCTCGCTCTAAAGGCACGAATACTATTGGTTCCTCCTACTACAAATTGTTTAGATGTTGGCAACGCTCCTGAATTTCCATACGGAATTCCGGCTCCAACAATAATTCGGCTTGCCAGTTCACTTTCTTTTCCGAGTTTCAAATAATGCCTGAAATCTGCTTTTACTTTTACATATTGACTAAACGGAACATCAAATATTTTTATGGTGTCATTTTTTTTGACATTTGCGCCTGTCGCCAAACCCGTTATATTTCCTGCCAAATCTAATTCTCCATTAAAGTAAAACGTATTTTTTTTACGTTTTTGCATGGTATTCGTATATGTAAAAGAATAAGTTGGGCCAAAAATTAGTTGTTTTTCGATTACTTTTCCAAGCGCCGGATCTTCTAAAATATCTTGTCGATATTCGGGTGTAACATTATTCGGGCTTACATACGTAATATCCATTATATTCAATTGATGTTCTTTGCGGATGTTTTCTTTCCATAAATAACCGAAAGATGCATTAAAGGAATTTAAGGCATAAAGCTGTGTTCTGTTTTGAAACTCGTATCGAAGTGTCGCTTTTGTTCTTGGAACAAACTCGCTTGAACCGCTAAATTTTTTAAATGGCGTAATAAATCTTGGCCATGTTAAACTGGTTTCTGCTCCAAGTTTATAGATATTTTTTCCGTTATTCTGACCGGAAAGCTGAAAATCGGCTCCACCAAAAACAGAAACGGTTAGTAATTCTGCACCACGAAATAAGTTTCTGTTATTCCAGTTTACATTTACTTCTGTTCCGGTATAACTGGCTGAATTTGTTTTTCCTAAAACCTCAACACGAATAAATTTTTTAGGCAAAAGCGTTAAATAGTAATAGGCGTCTAAAGTATTTTTTAAACTATCTGATGGTTTGAATTCATTTTTTACAAAATTGAATGTTCCCAGATTTACAAATCGATTTAAAGTAAGATTGTGGTCTTTTCTATTATAAAAATCACCTTTTTTAAAATAAATTGTTCTGTCAAAAACTCTGGGATTAAACGTGTTTGCAGTATCAATAATTGTAAAATCGTTGTACTGAACGATATCTTCTTTTTTATATTTGACGCTGTCTTTTGAAATCGAGAAATTAGGATAAACAACAATCTTATCTATTTTATATGCTTCTTTCGCTTTTTCAGGTGTTTCGCTTTTTATTTTCAATCTGATATTTACTTCATAATCACCTTTTGAACTGTCAACTTGTGCCAGAATATAATCAGGATTAAAGTAATAATATCCTTTTTCCTTAAGTCTTGCATCAATACGTTCACGTTCATTTTTTATAACATCCAGATCATACGGATTTCCTGGTTTTAATAAACTTCTTCGGCTTGTTCTTGCAATTGCTTTTCCTAATGCCGATGAATCTTCGGGAAATTTAACATTCTTTATTTTATATTGTCTTTTGGGCTGAACTATATATTCTGCAGTTGCCCTTTTATTTTTGGCTGTAGAATCTGCGCTTACGCGAACTTTAAAATAACCTCGGTTTTCTGTAAAATTTCTTAATACAGATGCATTATAATCTAAGTCGACTTTGCTAAAAAGTACTGGTTCTTCGCCCACTTTATTACGCAGCCAATATCTTATCCCTTTTTGTTTTTTAGGTTCGCCTGCAATATTATAAATCCATAATTTTGGCCTTAAACCAAGAATTTGTTTATTTGGTTTAGGGCGTAATAAATCTTCTAATTCTTTCTCAAGCGCTTTTCGTTCTTTCTTTTTTATAACAGAATCTTTTATCGTAACCGAAGATCCTGTATATAATAAATCGCCTTCAGGCAAATATTTAGTATTGCTGCATCCAAAAACAAAAAATAAGGATAGCGCTATAAAATATCTTATATATCTGTTTCCCATTATATTATGTTTTTTGCTCATTTCCAACAACTTGTTCTTCTTGATTTTCTCCTTTTTCTTTTGCTTCTTTTTCTTTGAGTTTTCGTTTTTCTTTGCGCAATTTTTCTTCTTTAATCATTTCTTTTTCTGCTGCACTTCGATGAAAAAGCTCGCTGAATTTATTGTAACTCATTGTAATAATAAAGGCAACTCCAGTTTCTATAACCTGCCCTTCTACCGCAACCTGATATTCGTTTTTACGATACGCACGAACCATATAGCGACCGTCTTTTGTAAGCTGATAATCCAGCGCAACATCGCCTGCAATATTGGTACTTTCTTCATTGGCGCGCTCCTGGCCTTCTACCCCAAAACTACTTCCTACGGTAACTTTCAATCGGTCATCTAAAAGTTTTTTAGAAACACCAACATTCAAATCCGTTCTGTTTTCTCGTGTTCCGGTTGTATAATCATCAGTCGATTCAAGATCAAATTCTAACTGAACTCCTTTTATTAATTCTCCGGCAAGATCATTTAATTGTTGCGACAATATTTTGCTCACACTTTGTCTTGCTAGTGATTCTGCGCTTGTTCCGCCGCTTTCGCTCGCAAACGGATTTTCGCCAATAAATCTGTTCAATAATAAAAGCGCAAAAACCTGTTTATTCAACTCTGCAGGATCTTGTCGTAATTGCTCCAGTTTTGCCTGAGAAGCCGAAACAATATCTGATGAAACATCATAATTTCCATCGGGAAGAACAATATCAAAAGAGATTTCCGGTTTCAGTAATTCACCTTTCATTTTCAAATGGGTTTGAAACGGAATTTTTTGCTTGTATGTATTTCGTATCGTTGGACTTACAGAAAGTTGATTTCCTAATAAATCGATTGGTGCCGTTTCTACTTTATAAATGGCCGTAATATTTAAAGTGGCCATAGTTGGTTCACCATTCCAGATAATATAACTTCCTTTTTGAATATCAAATTTTCTGCGGATCATGTTGAAATTCATTTCATAAGCACCTTCAGAAAATTCATATTTACCGGTTAAAGTTGTTTTTCCCGAAGGATCGATTCCACCTGTAAGTTGCGCTTCGCCTTTTAGGTTTAGATAATCTCCGTTTCCTTTATCGATAACTAAAGTCAGTTCTGCATTTTTATCAATAGTAATATCAACGCTCACATCCATTCCCATTAACTCAGATTGATTGAGTTTTTCCTGCATGGCAACAGTTTGTTTCAGATATAAATTATCTTCATCTACAAACTCTACAATTCCTTCTCTGTCAGCAATTGAAGGATCTGATTGTGGTAAAACAACAGAGAATTTGGTTTCATCTTTTATTTTGATATTTCCGCCAATAACCGGACTTTCTAATGTTCCTTTTACATTTAATTTTGTGTCTAAAAATAAATCTCCGTAAAACAAATCGTTGTCTGCCGCTTTAGAATGTATAGCTCTAAAATCGTTCGCAACAATGGTTAAACCAAAATTATACGTTTTAAAATCCGGAGATTGTATCGTTCCGTCAACATACAAAGTGTTATCATTTTCATCATTAAGCGTAAACTTATCAAACGTAATAATATCATTGCTAAACGTGATTTTTTCCTGATCTGTTTTAAAATACGAATTCAGTTGTTTGATTCTAAATCCGGTATCATTAAAATTTAATTCGCCGGCAACTTTTGGCGCACTTGCATTTCCGTTAACTTTAAAATTTCCTGATAAATATCCCGTTCCTTCGGTCACATTTCCCATCGTGAAACCCTGAATACTTTTGATGTTCAACTTATTAACAGCAACATTAAAATCTAAGTTTCCGTCATTAATTCGGTAATTTCCGTTTACATTAACATCATTTCCTTCTCCGCTAAGCGTAACATTTGCAGCGAGAGAATTGTTGGTTTTATTATCGACTTTTATGGCAATATCTCCAACCGGTTCGCCTCTAAAAGCAAAATCGTCTATTTTTAAATCTGATGTAAAAGTTGGGTTTGTCATTACATTTTCGACCAAAGCATTTCCGTTGATCAAACCTTGCATTAACAATTTATCTTTTTTGACCATATTCATAATGGTCTCAATTTTAAAATTCACAAAATCGACTTGCAATGGTGCATTGTCCTGCGTTCCTTGCGATTGAATTTTTAATTGATTTCCTGCATTATCTAAATAAAACTTGTTGATGTAAAGTCTTTTACCTCCAAATTCAACTGCATTTTCAGGATCAATACTCCATTTATCATAATTTAAAACAAAATTCTCTGCATCAATTTTAAAGATGTTTTTAGAATCTTCTGATTTGAATTCTCCGGCAATAAAATATTGTTGTTTTTGTTTTGCATCCTGAACTTCAAGCGCGTAATTCAATACATTATTTTCTACTTTTCCTGATAAACTGGTAAACGGAATTTTTAATGAACCGCTTTCGATTGTCGCTACAGAAATTTGATATTCTAAAGCATTTTCTTTGGCTTCGATATTTATTTTTCCGTCGGCGATTGTATTATTGGCGTAGACAATTCTCGGAATCGTTCCTTTTATTTCTAAAGAATCGGTTACGTTATTGTATTTTCCTGTGATTTTAACGGGTTCTAAACCTGTCAGTTTCGGAATTAATTTAAACAAAATCGGATCATTATCTACGGTTAATGTAAAAGCCAATCTTTGTTCATCAGATTCTCCATTTGTTTTTGGATTTTTTAAATCGATGTATTTTGACAATGATTTTTTTACCGCCGCAACTAATGTTGTCAGTTTGTATTTTCCGTCAACTTCAGCTTTTAAAAACTGAGATGATATTTTAATATTGTTTCTGGTATTGTCTGAAAAAGCAATTACACGAACTGAATCTAAAACAATTGGTTCTGCATCCTGCAAAATCTGAATGTTTGATAGAAATACTTTTCCATTTAAAAAATCAGGATTACTGTTGGCAACATCTGCATCAATATTTCCGCGTAATTTCATTGGTCCAGCGTGCAGGTTTAGCTTTTCAAGATCAGCAATATCCAGGTTTAATTTTAATTTTATAGATGGATATTTATCTTTCGTATCGCCGCTTGCATCCAAATTAAAATTCAAATTTGGGTCTTTCATTCCGGATTTTACGGCAAAAGATCCGTTTTCGATATTTCCTTTTAAAGATAAATCTCTGTACGTATATTTATTAAAAACGGCTTTCTGAACAATCCCGTCCAAATTTGCCTGCGCTGTTTTTGGGTCTAAACCTTTTCCTTTAACTTTCGCTTTAAGTGTAATTTTTCCGATGGAATCGTTTTTGATTAATTTTCCTAAATCAAAATCAAGCAAATAAACTGTTGCATCATATTTCTCTTTTTTCTTAACGCGTTGATCAAATAAAGCGTCGACTTTTGCATTTCCGAAACTGCTGTTTAGAGCCAAATTGGTTTTGAAATTCTGAACCGAACCTTTAAATTTTCCAATTAAATTAAATTGAGAAGGCAATTGAATATTTTTCGGAATTGTTCCTGCAGGCACAAAAGAATAAACGTCTTTTGAAGTGCTTGAGAGTTTCTTGATATTTAAATCGTAATAGGCATTTTGCGCATTTGGCAATCCGGTGATTTTCCCCGAAAGGGAAACTTTTGTGGTTCCGATTCCGCTCATTTCGAACAACGGAATATTCAGGTCTTTTATTTTTCCGCTTAAGCGTGTATTCAAATATAAAACCGCATTTGGATTTCCTTTAAACGGATTTGTTTTTTGTAAATCAGGCGCAAAAAGCAAAATGTCTTTAAAGCCAACTTTTGATTGATTTAAATTGGCATCTATGGCAAGATTTGCAATGTCTTTTTTTAATGCGGCAAGCGAGGCATATTTTAACTTGATTTTATTCTGCAAAAGCGTTTGAGGCGTTCTCACATATAAATTTTCCAAAGAAGCATTTTTTGGCCCGTAAAAGAAATTCGTTTTTAGAGACTGAATTTCTAATCCGCGTTTTTCATTGGCGGCAAGCGATTTTATATTTCCCGAAATAGTATCATTTCCGTAATATAATTTCTCTGCATTAAGATTGAATTTACTTAAATCTAAATGACTGTAATCAATTCCTTTTTGAGTTGGTTTTGATTGCATATCATCAAATTTAAAAGCAATATTTTGAATGTTTACAGTGTTTAGTTTTACTTTCCAACCGCTTTGTTTTATAGAAGTTGAATCTAAACTTGGCGCTTTAATTTGTTTGTCTTTTGCGCCTAATCGTAAGTTTCCTTTTAGGTTTTTTAATTCGAAAGAATCAAAATCTAAAAGCTGTTTGTTCAGGTCAATTTCATTTACTGATAAATCTAAATTTCCCAGTTTTATTCCTGAATCTAATTTTGAATCTTTATTATCGTATGCAATATCAATTTTTGATAAACTGATTTTATCTAATTTTAATTTGAAGTCTCTTCTTTTAGAAATTGTATCAACGGTTTCAACAGAAACTTCTGCAATTTTTTCTACCGCATCCTGATCTAAAACTAATTTTAATCCGTTTAAATTAATATTCGGAATATCGAAATCCATTTTGTCTAAATCGAATTTATTGAATTTAGTATCAAAATGCGTTAGTTTTACTTTTACATCATTTTTGGCAAAATCATCTTTAAAATTAAAATTGACATTATCGAGATTTACTTTTACAACTGATATTTTGAAAGGTTTACTATTTGGATCTTCTACTTTTGGTTCTTTTGATTCGAAAGCTTTTATGATATAATCGAAATTGAAAACGCCTTCTTTATCTCTTGAAATATTGGCATTGACATTTTCCAGAGAAACAGAATTGATTTCGAGTTCGCTGCTTACTAATTTAAATAAATCAACATCGACTTCTAATCGTTTACCTGCCAGCAAAGTATCTTTGTTTTGATCTTCAAAATAAAAACCTTCAAGAACTACATCTTTCGGGAATTTAATCGAAATATGATCTAATGAAACTTTGGTTTTTATTTTATTATGAAGGTAGGTTACGGCTTTATCTTTAACATAATTCTGAATCGACGGAACCTGAATTAAAATAATAAGAAGTAATAAAATTGCAATAATAGAACCCACGCACCAAAGTAGTATGCGTAATGTTTTTTTAAGAAAATGAACGGATTTCTTATTCATATATCAGTAAAACACTTTAGATTAAAATTGCGTTATAATTAAGACTGTATTATACAGTCTACAAAATTGTAAAATTTAAACTTTAACAATTTACATAATTACAGGCAATTATTCTAAAATTTCACTGCTAAATAGTTAATTTCTTACTTTTTATTTTTAGCTACAAAGTCGCTAAGACACAAAAAAATCATTTTAAGTTGTCACATTGGTTAAAACCAATAAGACAACTTAAAATTAAAATTTAATGTGTGGTAATTTTTCTCTTAAGAGATTTATTTTTTGTTGAAGTTTTGCTAAAAATTTCTGATGTTGCTCTGATTCCGGATTGAAGCTTCGATGACGAAGGCTCTTTTGTATTTCTTCTACTTCCTGCATTGTCGAAAGACTGTTTTCTGCAATATAATTTTCACTAAAACGTGACCAGATATAATCGATTGCGACTTGATTTGGATGCAGCATATCTTCCGCATAAAAGCGATAATCACGAAGTTCATCCATCATGATTTCGTAAGAAGGGAAATAGTTGAAAGTCGAAAGTCGAAAGTCAAAAGTTTGATGCAAAGCCGTAAATAAATGCGATTTACTTAATTGATTTTCTGTAAAACCGTCTTTTATGTGGCGAACCGGAGAAATGGTGAATATGAAATTAATATTCGGGTTTAAAGTCTGAATTAAATCGATGGTATTTTGAATGCTTTTCTGAATTACATCAACCGATAATAATTCTTTTGAAAATTGTTTCTGAGGCACTTTATGGCAATTGGCAACAATATCATTGCTTTCTATATTTCTATAAATCCAGGAAGTCCCGTAAGTGATAATAATGTGCGTAGCTTGCTTTATCTGCTTATTTGTTATCTCGATTGCCTTATTTAATGTTTCAAGTAATTCTTGTCTGTCTGAATTGCTTAAATCTGAATGTGTTTCGAAAGAATGCCAGCGTTCGTTATAGAAAAGAACATCTTTCTCAGTAAACAATTCTTCACGAACTGTTCTCTCCATTATTTTCTCAATCGAAACCGGATTGAATATAATTCCGAATGGATTTGTTTCATTCTGAAATTTAAAATAATCAAATTTATCAGCTATATTTTCTGCAAAGCAAGAACCAAAAGATAAAACTTTCGAATTATAATCGATTGGATTATTGGTTTTAGAAAGCGGTATTAGGGTTCTGAATTGCATGGTTTTATTTTAAACACGAATTTCATGAATTTTCAGCAATAAAAAAACCAAATACAGAAGTATTTGGTTTTATAAAAATTATATACGTTTAGGTATTAGTATGTATATTTTGCAGTTTGGGTTAATGTTCCTTCGCCGTTAAAAGATTTTTGCTCTGTTGGAAAATTATTAGAATCATATATATAAGAATAAGTACTTACCTGCGTATCAGCTGATGTTTTTCCTTGACTTTCAGGTCTTACCTTTGTTTGTTTAGTTACATTATTACGAGACGCATCTGTTTGCCAATCAATTAATAAATTAAATCCTGTAATATTTTTAAAAGGGTTATTTTTTGAATCATACTCATACGTAGTTGTATATTGCAGGTTACTATTATAACTCGTTTCTGCTTTGCTGTAATTGCTATCTTTAATGGTAATTTTTATAACACTGCCTTGTTCTTGTTCAGTACCGTCTTGGTATACATAAAATCGTTGAGCTGTAATTGTACCATCAGCATTATATGTATACTTTGTTTTACTATAAGTAGAAACTGCTTTTTTTAATACTTCATTATTCGATTTCTCAGTTAATGAAGTTAACTTTCCACCTGTATATACATATTCTGTAGTATATTGAAGTTGCTTGTTTGTATTAAAGAATTCAACTTTAGTTATTACGTCTCCGGTATAAGTAAATTTATATACTTCTCCATCATCAGTAGTCTGGCTTATTAATTTGTTGCCATCATATTTTATATCCAAAGAATAGTCAGAATCACTGCTTGCATAAGAATAAGCAATTTTACTTGGTTTAATTGATGCAGTTGCATCATCATTATTATCATCACTTGAACAAGAAGTTAACAATAGAGCCAATGCTCCAAAAAAGGGTAAAAATTTTTTCATTTTACGTAGGTTTTAGGTTTAAATTCGAATAAATATAGACCAAACAAAATTGATAAATTGAATAAATTTTAACATTTTTTAACAATTAAAAAAATAAAAAATCATGTTTTTAAGAATTTTACCACTTATATTATTGCAATGACTTAAAAGTCAAATCAATATATAAAATCATTATTTTTTAAAAAAAATATACATTTCATTTGGTTCTTTAATAACACGTAACTTTTTTCTCAAAAAAAAATAAATTTATGTGTTTTTTTTATTGTTCTAAAGCACTGCTAATTCAGTATTAAAAATCTGATTATTAGCCTATATACGTTTAATTTATTTTATAAGAAAAGTCCAATATTCAAGAAGAATATTGGACTTTTTTATTTGTGGGGCAAATTAACTATTAGTAGAAAAATTCTGAAGTAAAGTCTTCTCCTTCTTCATTAGAAGTACTTTTTTCAGGATATCCATCTGAATTATAAGTAAAACTATAAGTAGACCAAACTTCTCCATCTGAAGTATCAGAAAGTTCATTATGAAAAACGTCAGTTCCTTCACCATCTACAAAAGCAATTTTATCAAGACCTAATACATTTTTAGCGGAATTATTTTTATCATCGTAAGTGTATTTGTGATTAGGCGAATTTGTACTTGTAATTTCAGATACATCTCCGTTAACAAATGTAATTGTAGATGTTCCTGTAGCATTAGTTTGAGTTTTATCATCTCCGCTATAAGCTTTTACAGAAATTGTACCATTAGCATTATAGGTATACACTTCTTTGTATCCTTTAAAGTCATCTTCATCAAATTCAACTCTTACAAAAGTTGTTAATTTTCCATCTGTTCCATATGAAAATGAATTTGTTTGCTCTATCGATCCATCAGGAAGTTTAAAATCAATTTTAGTAATCAAGTCTCCTGTGTAAGTATAATGCATATTGATCACTTTAAAATCATCAACAACGCTTACAAGCTTATTACCATCGTATGTATAATTTACTGTTGTTTTTCCTCCCGATCCTGTTATAACAACTTTTTTAAGTAAAACTGAATCAGATGAATCATCGTCACTAGAACATGAAGTTAGTGCTAAACTTATAGCACAAAAAAGAAGTAAAAATTTTTTCATTTTTATAATTTAAATATTAATAATTACAATAAATGTAATCGAAACACTATCTAGAATCCAACTAATTTTAAGTCTTTTATAACACAAAAAAGTTGTTTTTTTTCTTAATCACATTTAACCAAATCGTAATTAACTAGAATACAACTAAATACATAAATCATGATTTTGTTTAAAAAAATGATACAAAAAACCAAATACCGTATAAACACCTAGCTCTTTTCTTAAGATTTATAGTGGAAATTTATTTGAGATAGAGCCCAAAGATTTATAAAATTATTGAGAACAAATAAATACTATCCTATACTCTAAAATCTATTTACAAAAATTACATTATTAATAACAATAAATCAACTTCACAAAGCAAAACTATTCACTACTTTTGCATCTTCTATTTTTTTATTATACTCTATATGAAATTACTATATTCTTATATAATCAAACATAAAATGCTTCTGTTTTTTGCTTTGATTATGGCTGCAATCAATATCTGTTTCAGCTTATCAGATTCTATTATTACCGGAAAATTAATGCAGGATTGCGGTGTTGGATTACACAAATATGCTGGAAATGAAATGGGCTTTATCAAGTCTTTATCATTCTGGCTGGGTCTTTCGCTTGGTGCGGCAATGATCTCGAGAATTACCAAAAACTTTCAAGATTATTTTACCAATGTTGTTATTCAGCGAACTGGTGCACAAATGTATACTGACGGAATTAAAAAATCGCTTGATTTACCTTATGCCGAATTTGAAGATCAACGAAGCGGCGAAACTTTAAGCAAATTGACTAAAGTTCGTTCTGATTCTGAAAAATTGATTACACTTTCGATTTCTTTAATCTTTCAAACTATTATCGGATTCATATTCGTAATTGTTTATGTTGCCCGAATCGATTATCGCATTTCAATTATCTTTTTAATTACAGCCCCTATTATTGCTATTATTAGTTCTTATTTAGGTAAAAAGATCAAAATTGTTTCCAGAAAAATTGTAAATCAAACCAATGCACTGGCCGGATCTACAACAGAAAGTTTAAGAAATATTGAACTTGTAAAAAGTCTTGGTTTAACGTATCAGGAAGAAAAACGTTTGAATTTAAATACGTTTAAAATCCTGCAACTTGAATTAGAAAAAATTCGTTTTATCAGAAGTTTGAGTTTTATTCAGGGAACAACAGTTCACTTTTTAAGAACCTGCGTTGTTTTTACTTTGTATTATTTCTTGTTTGGACAAAAGATTATTGTTGGTGATTTACTTACGATGGTTTTCTTTACTTTTTTCATTTTTGGACCTTTACAGGAACTTGGGAATTTCATTATTGCATTAAATGAAACGAAGGTTTCTATGGAGAATTTCAAAACTTTGTTAAGTGCTCCTAAAGAATTTCGTCCTAAAAGCCCGAAACATGTTGGCGCTATTCAATCGCTGCTTTTTTCTAATGTAAGTTTCAAACATAAAACGGCTAAATTTAAAGCGGTTGAAAATATTAATTTCGAGATTAAACAAGGCCAAACGGTTGCTTTTGTTGGACCTTCTGGTTCCGGAAAAACTACTTTAGTAAAATTATTAGTTGGACTATACACGCCTGCAGAAGGGCAAGTGCTTTATAATGAAATTGATTCTACTGAAATTGATTTATTAGATTTAAGAAAACAATTAGGATTCGTAACCCAAGATGCACAATTATTCTCCGGAACAATTCGTGAAAACCTATTGTTTGTAAAACCAAATGCAACTGATGAAGAGGTATATGATGCGCTAAAAAGAGCAAGCTGTGAAAAGTTATTAAAACGTGCCGAAGATGGTTTAAACACGACCATTGGTGAAGGTGGAATTAAAGTTTCTGGTGGAGAAAAACAACGTTTATCGATCGCTCGCGCTATTTTAAGAAATCCGAATTTATTGATTTTTGATGAAGCAACTTCAGCTTTAGATTCTATTACTGAAGAAGAAATCAACGCAACAATCAGAAACATATCCGACAAAAACAGAATCACGGTTCTAATCGCTCATAGATTATCAACTGTAATGCATGCTGATAGAATTTTTGTTCTTGAACAAGGTAAGATTATTGAATCTGGTAAACACGAAGATTTGATAGTTGAAAAAGGCTTGTATTACGCTATGTGGCGCCAGCAAATTGGAGAAAGAAAATAATTTGAGTCGCTAAGATGCTAAGTTACTAAGGTTCTAAGAATAACGTCCAACTTTAGCCGGATGAAGAAATAAGAATTTAAAAAAGGGCTTTAGCCAAACGTAAATGTTTGGCTAAAGCCCTTAAATTTTAATACATTTTTCATCCAGCCAAAGCTGGCTATTAAATTTTAATATTTAGCCTTAGACCTGAAAACACTTATTATATTTAAATACAAAACCCGACAGGTTTTAAAAACCTGTCGGGTTTGCTTGATAAATTTTATATAATATTAAAATATTCTCTAATCAGAAATAAAATGACTTTTCACACAGTCAAGCCTGGACTTGCAAGTGTCTACTTTAATTGAATCGCCAAGTTTTTGGCCAGTTTTTCAAATGCGCCAGTGACTCTTTCATACTCATTGACTTCTATTGTTTTTTTCTCAATTCCAATAACTTTTTCAAAATGAATTACAAGTAGTTTTTTCGAATTAGTTGTATCGATAAAATCAATTGTTGCAGATAATTTTGCAGGCTCTATTGCATATCCCGGATAAATCCATGTTAAGTTCACTTTCATTAAATACTGAGAATCAACAACAATTTTACGTTCTCCTTTTTTAAAATAATTATTAAAATATTTTATAAAGGCCGGATTATAATATTCATCTCGATTTGAAAACCAATCCCGTCTGAAATTTTCAGCTTTTTCAGGATTAGCTTTTCTTTTTTCCATTTTTTCTTTTAAAAAATCTTCTTCAGATTCAAATCCATTTACTTGAATATTTTCATAATTAAACTCTACTTTAAATGAGTTAATATTACTTAAATTTTCAAATGCTCCTTCATATATTTGATATCTTTGAGAATAACTAGATGATGTAAAAATAATTGAAACAATTATTATTAGTTTTAATTTTTTATACATAATTATTTAAATTTCAAATTTTAATATCCTGAAAAAGTTTTTGATTGATCCTTACTTCACAAACTCAACTGCCTTAGTCAAAGCCTCAGCAATTCCGTTAGCATTTTTCCCTTTTCCAGAAGCGAAGAAAGGCTGTCCTCCTCCATTTCCGTCAATATATTTTCCTAATTCTTTAATTACTGCATTTGCATTTAAACTTTTAGAAGCAACTAATTCTTTAGAAATATAACAGTGAATATTTGGCAAACCATCTTCAATAGAAGCTAAAAACACAAACGAATCTGCTTTTGAACTTCCTAAAACAGAAGCCAAATCTTTAGTCGATGCCATGCTTAAATCTACTTGTTTTGCAAGAAAATTGATTCCGTTAATTACTTGAAAATCTTTCTCCAATTCTGATTTTAAAGCTCCAACTTTTTCTTTTAATAATTGCTCAATTTGTTTTTTCAATTTCGCATTATCGTCTTGTAAAGAAGCTACTGATTTTAAAATATCCTGCGGATTTTTTAATGTTTCTTTTAATTCAGATAAAGTATTCTCCTGATTTTGATAGAAGTCTTTTACTGCATCACCTGTAATCGCTTCAATACGACGAATTCCAGCTGCGACTGCACCTTCAGAAATAATTTTGAAATGCCAGATTTCTGCCGTGTTTTTCACATGAATTCCACCGCAAAGTTCTTTACTGTCACCAAATTCAATCATACGAACATTATCTCCGTATTTCTCTCCAAATAAAGCCATTGCACCTTTATCTAATGCTTCTTTAATCGGAATATTTCTGTGTTCTACTAATTGCAATTGCGCTTCAATTTGCGCATTTACACTAGCTTCAACCTGGCGTAATTCTTCATCTGAAACTTTAGAAAAATGCGAAAAGTCAAAGCGCAAGTAGTTTGGATTTACCAATGAACCTTTTTGCTCTACGTGAGTTCCAAGAAGGTTTCTCAAAGCCAAATGCATTAAGTGCGTAGCCGAGTGATTTTTAGAAGTTGAACCTCTTAAATCGTTATTTACTTTTGCTACAAAACCAGCTTCAATATTTTCAGGCAATTGTTTTGCAAAATGCAAAATCAAATTGTTTTCTTTTTTAGTATCGATGATTTCGATTGTTTCGTTTGCCGAAACTAAAGTTCCTTTATCTCCAACTTGTCCTCCTCCTTCTGGATAAAATGGTGTATTATCTAAAACAATTTGGTAAAGAATTCCGTCTTTCTTAGAATCAACTTTTCTAATACGAGTGATTTTTACTTCGTTTTCTATTTTATCATATCCCACAAAAGTTTCTATGTTTCCAGGAATTAAAACTGACCAATCTTCTGTAGAAACTTCTGATGCCGCGCGTGAACGATTTTTTTGTTCCTGCATTGATGCATCAAATTCTGTTTCATTGAAAGACATTCCTTTTTCTTTCAAAATCAAAGCCGTTAAATCTTTCGGAAAACCAAAAGTATCATACAACTCAAATGCTTTTGCCCCAGAAACTTCTGAACCAGTAGTTTGTGCAATTACATTGTCTAACAACTGTAAACCCTGATCCAAAGTTCTTAAAAAAGAAGCTTCTTCTTCACGAATTACATTGGTAACTAATTGTTGTTGTGATTTGATTTCCGGAAAAAATTCTCCCATTTGATTTGCCAAAACTTCTACCAATTTATTGATAAAAGGTTCTTTAGTATTCAGGAAAGTAAATCCGTAACGAATTGCTCGACGCAAAATTCTACGAATAACATAACCAGCTCCTGTGTTTGATGGCAATTGTCCGTCAGCAATTGCAAAAGCAACCGCACGAACGTGATCTACAACAACACGAATCGCAATATTGGTTTTATTTTGTTCTTCACTGATGTTTTTTACTTCATCAGATGTATATTTTAAACCTGTAATTTGTTCTACTTTTTCAATTAGCGGAGTAAAAACATCGGTATCATAATTTGATGTTTTTCCTTGTAAAGCCATACACAAACGCTCAAATCCCATTCCTGTATCAACGTGTTGTGCAGGAAGTTTTTCAAGAGATCCGTCAGCTTTACGGTTGAATTCCATAAATACATTATTCCAGATTTCAACTACTTGAGGATGATCGTTGTTTACCAGACTTTTTCCTGAAACCAATGCTTTTTCAGATTCCGGACGTAAATCAACGTGAATTTCAGAACAAGGTCCACATGGTCCCTGATCACCCATTTCCCAGAAATTATCTTTTTTGTTTCCAAGAATAATTCGGTCTTCATCAATTAAAGTTTTCCAGATATCCCAAGCTTCCTGATCAAAAGGAACATTATCTTCTTTGCTTCCTTCAAAAACAGAAACATAAAGATTTTCTTTTGGAATTTTATACACTTCCGTTAAAAGTTGCCATGCCCAATTGATAGCTTCTTTTTTGAAATAATCTCCAAAAGACCAGTTTCCAAGCATCTCAAACATAGTATGATGATACGTATCAAAACCTACATCTTCAAGGTCATTATGTTTTCCTGAAACACGAAGACATTTTTGCGTATCGGCTATTCTTTTACTTTTTGGAGTTCCGTTTCCTAAAAAATATTCTTTAAACTGGGCCATTCCCGAGTTATTGAACATAAGAGTTGGATCGTCTTTAAGAACGATAGGAGCTGAAGGAACAATTAAATGTCCATTACTTTTAAAAAAGTCTAAAAATTGTTTACGTACGTCTTGTGATTTCATATTTTAATTAGAAAATGTGTCAATTTGAAAATGTGATAATTTGAAAATGTGCCAGTTAGAAAATCTTATCAAAAAAATTATAATTAATCGCCTAATTGCCCCGTTATCTAATTATCGAATTGTTTTTTTATTCTTGGAAAAAAGCTGTGAACATTTGAAACATTTATTAAATTTGTTCGACAAACTATTTTACAAGCTGCAAAAATAGGGTATTTTAAAATATGGCGAAAGTAAAATATTATTACGACTCAGAAAATCTGGCTTATACAAAAATAAAAACCAGAAAAAGAATCAAAATCGGTTACGCATTACTGTTTTTGCTGGCTTCGGCGCTGTTTGGTTTTTTAGTTTTTGTACTTTTAATCAATACTCCGTATTTCGAAACTCCAAAAGATCGTTTACTAACACGTGAAATGGAAAATTTAAAATTGCAATATTCTATTTTGAATAAAAAACTAGACGAAATTGATGCTGTAACTGAAGCTTTAGAAGACAGAGATAACAACATTTACAGAGTTTATTTCAACAAAGCTGAAATTTCGGATTCTATTCGAAAGTCAGGTTTTAAAGATCTTAATAGATATAAAGATTTAGAAGGATACAACAATTCGCAATTAGTCTTAAATACCACAAAACGAATTGATAAATTATCAAAACAATTGGCTATTCAATCAAAATCATTAGATGAGATTTTAAAATTGGCGAGCGTAAAAGGTAATTTATTATTAGCAATTCCTGCCATTCAGCCAGTTCGAAATGAAAATCTAAAACGCGTTGCGTCAGGTTTTGGATATAGGATTGATCCTTTCACGAAAGTGCGAAAAATGCACAACGGAATGGACTTCACAGCCAGTACAGGCTCTCCCGTCTATGCTACAGGCGATGGCGTGGTGGCACGAGCTGACGATGCGGCTTCGGGATTTGGAAATCATGTTGTCATCAGGCATGGTTTTGGATACGAGAGTTTATACGCGCATTTGAGCAAATACAATTGCAGAGCGGGACAACATGTCAAACGAGGCGATGTTATTGGTTATGTGGGAAGCACCGGAAGATCTGAAGGACCACACTGCCATTACGAAGTACATAAAGACGGAAAAGTCGTGAATCCGCTGAATTTTTATTACGGAAATATTTCAGCAGTCGAATATGTGGCAATTTCACACATGGCAAACCAGGAAAACCAGTCATTAGATTAATACTATAAAAAGTAGTAATTTTGAAATAAATAAGAAAAACAAAAATCATGCATATTGAGCTTTCTAAAGATAAACGATATTACAGCATTGGCGAAGTTGCCAAAGCTTTTAATGTCAATGCATCTTTAATCCGGTTTTGGGATAGCGAATTTGATATTTTGAAACCTAAAAAGAATGCTAAAGGTAACCGAATGTTTACGCCTGATGATATTACAAACCTTCAATTGATTTATCATTTAGTAAAAGAACGAGGTTTTACGCTCGACGGAGCCAAAACACATTTGAAAGAAGGACAAAAGAAAACATTAGATAAATTCGAAATAATACGTAAATTAGAGACCATAAAAACACAATTAAACGAAATTAAAAACGAATTATAATATATTTATACCTCATTAAAAATAAACTTAAATCAAAACAGATATGAAAAAGTGGTTAATCCCTGTAGGAATTATTGTAGTATTAATTGCAATTATTGCTTTTTGGTCAATTGGAATTAAAAATACCGGTTTAAAATACAATCAGGCAGTTAATAAAGAATGGGGAAATGTGCAAACAGCTTACCAAAGAAGAAATGATCTTATCGGAAACTTAGTAAATACCGTAAAAGGAGCTGCAGATTTTGAAAAATCAACTTTAACAGCTGTTATCGAAGCTCGTGCAAAAGCTACAGCAGTAACAATTGACCCAAGTAATGTAACTCCGGAACAATTGGCTCAGTTTAACCAGGCTCAAAGCGGAGTATCTTCTTCATTATCAAAATTATTGGTATCTGTTGAACAATATCCAACATTAAAAGCCAATGAAAACTTCCTGAAATTACAAGATGAACTGGCAAGTACCGAAAACCAGATTTTAACAGCAAGAACACGTTTTAATGAAGCTGTTCAGGAATATAATGGTTATATACTTTCTATTCCAAACAAATGGTTCTTAGATTATAAAGAAAAACCATACTTTGAAGCTGTTACAGGCGCTGACAAACCAGTTGAAGTAAAATTCTAAAAAGATTTAAAATTTTTGATTAACGATTTTTGATTGCAGAAATACAACTCTGAAATTAAAAATCGTTAATCTTCATTTAAAAATAATTTCAATGTCAAAAGTAGAAGATTTTTTATCCAAAGAAGAAGAATTAACCATTGTTGAAGCTATTCGCGTGGCCGAAAAAAACACTTCTGGCGAAATTAGAGTACATATAGAAAAAACAACTTCTAAAGTTCCTTTTGAAAGAGCTTTAGAAGTTTTTCATGAATTAAAAATGAATGAAACACAACTTCAAAATGGTGTTTTATTCTATTTTGCCGTTGAAGATAAAAGCTTTGCAATTTGTGGAGATAAAGGCATAAATGATGTTGTTGCACCAGATTTTTGGGATTGTACCAAAGATAAAATGGTGGAACAATTTAAATCAGGAAACTTTAAACAAGGTATTGTTGACGGTATTTTGAATGCCGGTGAACAATTGAAAAAATATTTTCCGTGGTCTGAAGGTGACACGAACGAATTATCTAACGAAATCTCAAAAGGATAAATAATGAAAATTTCCAAAAACAAAATCTCAAATTCCAAAGGAATTTTTCAGTTTACCTTTTTGTTAGTAGCGTTTTTTACCTGTAACGGTATTTTTGCACAGTTCGAAATACCTAAAATACCTGAGAAACAAACTTCGGTTTACGATTATGCCAATATTTTAAGCGCAGGCGAAAAAGCGCAATTAGAAGAAAAACTAATTCGCTACTCAGATTCTACGACAACACAAATTGTAGTTATTACAATTGAAAGTTTAAAAGGAGAAGACGTAAGCCAGTTGGCTACAAAATGGGGACAAACCTGGGGAATTGGAGGAACAAAACAAGATGATAATGGTGTAATTATTTTATTGGCCAAAAACGAAAAGAAAATCGCCATCAATCCCGGATACGGTGTTGAGGATCGATTGACAGCAGGAATTGGCGGAACAATAATTAGAAATATTATTATCCCGGAATTTAAGGCCGGAAGTTTTTACAACGGACTTGATAAAGGAACTGATGCTATAATTGACGTTTTTAAAGGAAAATTTAAAGGCGAACGCAAACAAACCAAAGAAAAAGATTTTCCGATATTACCATTTATTGTTATTATTGTAATTGTTTTAATTTTACTTTCCCGAAATAAAAAAGGCGGCGGTGGAAATAATGGCAATAACGGCGGTGGACCAAGCCTGATGGATGTAATTCTGTTAAGCAGTCTTGGCAGAAGCAGCGGAGGCGGTTTTGGAGGTTTCGGTGGTGGATCATCTGGAGGTGGTTTTGGCGGCGGAGGCGGTGGCTTCGGTGGAGGATTTGGCGGAGGCGGATTCTCTGGAGGTGGTTCTAGCGGAGGCTGGTAGTTTTTGTTTCAGGTTTTTCTTGTTTCAGGTTTCAGGTTTTAAAACTAAATAAAAATTCATAATTCATAATTTATATAATTCAAAATAGATGTTATCACATAAAGCAAAATACGCCCTTAAGGCCTTACTTTATTTAGCAGAACAGGACGAAAATCACATTTCTAAAACAATAGAAATTGCTGATGGCGCCAACATACCTAAAAAGTTTTTAGAGCAAATTTTATTAGATCTAAAACGTGGACGTTTTGTGAGCAGTAAGCAAGGAAAATTTGGCGGATACTATCTGATAAAATCTAAAAATGATATTACTTTGGCAGAAATTCACCGTTTATTTGACGGTGCAATTGCACTTTTACCTTGTGCATCTTTAAACTTTTACGAACCTTGTTCTGATTGTAAAACCGAGTCTGAATGCAGTCTGCGTCACGGTTTGCTCCTTATTAGAGATAAAACTCTTAAAGCAATGGAAGGCATTACAATAGCCTCATTAGTCACGAAATAAAAAAATATTTTCTAATTCCTAGTAGATCGATAGAATTTATATATATATTTGCAAAAAATATTTGACTAACCATTTACAAAATTTTAACCATGAACGTACATTTCAGTCCACAAGGTGTATCAAAAAATCTTTTGCAAAGAAAAAATCTTCAATTCACAACTGTGAAAAATAATTCATTAATGATATGTATGTGTTGGTAAAAAAAATTTATCTTAAATTCTACTAATCACATATAATTACTATCAAAATGAAAAATTCTATAAAAAATATATTTACACTATTATCGTTTTTAACCTTTTCTATTTCATTCGCACAAAACATTGAAGGAGTTGTTACAACAAATGAAAATATCCCTTTGGAAGCAGCAAACGTTGTGATAAAAGGAACAACTTTTAGTACTACTACAGATGCTGCAGGAAAATTTATAATTGATTCAAGAGGAAGACTTCCTTTAACATTATTAGTACAATATGTAGGTTATAAAACTACAGAAATCGAAATTACTGCTTTACCTACAAAACCTTTACAACTTACTATAAATGAAGAAAATGCGCTTGTAGAAGTGGTTGTTTCTTCTAGACGTCGTATCGAAAAAGTTCAGGATGTGCCAATTGCAATTTCTGTTATTACAGGTAAACAAGCAGAACAAACAGGTGCTTTTAATGTTAACCGAATTAAAGAACTAGTTCCTTCTGTTCAGCTTTATTCATCAAATCCTAGAAATACAGGTATTAACATTCGTAGTCTTGGTTCTCCTTTTGGACTTACTAATGACGGAATCGATCCTGGTGTTGGTTTTTATGTTGATGGCGTTTATTATGCACGTCCGGCTGCCACAACGCTTGATTTTATTGATGTAGAGCAAATCGAGGTATTACGCGGACCGCAAGGATCTTTGTTTGGTAAAAACACTACTTCGGGAGCTTTTAACATTACAACCCGTAAACCAAGTTTCAATTCAGGTGCTGATTTTGAAGTGAGTTATGGAAACTATTCTTTTCTTCAGGCAAAAGCTTCGGTTACTGGAGCTTTAGGAAAAAAAGTTGCAGGTCGTTTATCTTTTTCAGGTACACAACGTGATGGTTTAATTGACAATGTTGCCACAGGAAGAGCAACTAATACATTAAACAATCAAGGAATCAGAGGTCAATTGCTTTGGACTCCAACGACAAACACAGACATTATATTTGCTGCAGATATTACAACACAACGTCCTGACGGATATGCACAGGTTGTTGCAGGTGTTGCTCCAACGCAAAGAGCGGCTTATCGTCAATTTGATGCTATTATTAAAGATTTAAATTATCAGCTTCCAAGCCAGAATGCATTTGATCGTAAAATTGATCAAGATACTCCATGGCGTTCTAATCAAGATATGGGAGGTCTTTCTTTAAATATTGATACAAAAATTGGAGGTGGAACTCTTACTTCAACAACAGCTTGGCGTTTTTGGAACTGGGATCCATCAAATGACAGGGATTTTACAGGTTTACAAGTATTGGCTAAATCTCAGAACCCAACAAGACAAACTCAAATAACACAAGAGGTTCGTTACGCAGGACAATTAACTTCAAAAATTACTGGTGTTGCAGGAGTATTCTTTATTGATCAAACATCACAAACAGATGGTACTGAAGAATCTGGAAATGCACAGTGGAGATTTGCTCAAAGTACAACGAGTAATTTATGGAAAACTCCTGGACTTTTTGAAGGATACGGAATTAAAACTGATGCCAGAATCAGAGCTTCGAGTGCAGCAGTATTTGGTCAGATTGACTGGGCAATTACAGATCGTTTACACATTTTACCGGGTTTAAGATATAATTTCGATAAAAAAGATGCACATTATGCACGTACAACATACGGAGGTTTAGATACTACTGATCCAGCACTTTTAGCTTTGAAAAAACTAGTTTATTCTGATCAGGCTTTTGATTCAAGTACTGATAATACTGACTTTTCTGGAAACATAACAGTTACTTTTAAAGCAGCTGATAAAATCAACGCTTATGCAACTTATGCAAAAAGTTACAAGCCTGTTGGTGTAAACGTGGCCGGACTTCCAACGGACTCAAAAGGTGCTCCATTATTAGATCTTGCAGTTATAAAACCAGAAAAAGTAAATCATTTTGAAGTTGGAGTAAAAACTTCTCCTTTCAAAAATTCGATCTTCAATATTGCTGCTTTTAGAACAGACATTAAAGATTTTCAAACTAACGTTCAGGCTGCTGAATTGGGTGTAAACCGTGGTTATCTTGCAAATGCTGATAAAGTTCGTGTACAAGGTGTTGAATTAGATGCAAGTATTGTTGTAAGCTCTCATTTAACGATAAATGGTGCTGCAACTTATACAGATGCGATTTATGAAAAATTCACTAATGCACCACTTCCGTTAGAAGAAACAGGAGCTCCTGTATCGTTTAAAGATGTATCCGGATCTGAATTGCCTGGTGCTTCAAGATGGGCAGGATCTTTAGGCGGTGAACTTTCAGACAATGCAAAATTCTTTGGAAATTCAGGAAAAATATTTTTAGCGGTTGATTCTTATGCTCGTTCTGAATTCTCGTCAAGCCCTTCTGCTTCAAAATATTTAGTAGTTCAGGGTTATGCAATCTTTAACGCTCGCTTAGGTTTCCGTGCAACGCAAGGTTTATCAGTTCAATTTTGGGGACGTAACCTTTTAAATAAAGATTACTACGAACAATTATTGCCTGCAGGAGGAAACTCTGGTCAATATGCCGGTGTAATTGGAGATCAAAGAACATACGGAATTACATTGAAATATTCTTTGTAATACAATTAGTTAATTTTAAATACATGAAACGAGGTAGGTTTTTAAACTTACCTCGTTTTTTTATTAATAAATCAAAGATTCCAGACTTAGGCTTT
This sequence comes from Flavobacterium sp. LC2016-13, assembly GCF_009707955.1. Classification (GTDB taxonomy): domain Bacteria; phylum Bacteroidota; class Bacteroidia; order Flavobacteriales; family Flavobacteriaceae; genus Flavobacterium. Next base: position 129,921 of record NZ_WMDQ01000014.1, read on the forward strand.
AAATTACAGATTTGTGATATTAAATCACCAAAAAAAAAGACGCACTGCTGTGCGTCTCTACCTTAAATCTTAGAAGCTTAGTTACTCAAACCCTCTGAACCTTTGTCCCTCAGAACCTTTGAACCTTCAAAAGACTTATTCCTCTCTCTGTCTTCTTTTACCTTTTTTTTCATTTCCACCAAAGTTTCCAACCTTATACGCTAAAGAAAACATGATGTAACGTTTTAAAACAGTATTTTGTTCATCACGGATAGATGTTGCCGAGATTGTTCTTGTAGCGCTTTGATTTTGATTCAGAACATCGTAAACTTTTACTTTTGCGTAAAGTTTTTTATCAAAGAAACCATACGACAAACTCGTATTCCACAAGTAAAAATCTTTTTTGAAATTATCTGAAATATTAGAATTATAGGTATATCCAAAATCATTTCCGAAAATTAAATTCGCAGGCCAATAACTTGTCGTTTGTAAATTGATTCTGTGAATAACATTTGAAGTCGCATCTCTGGTATAATTCTCATATTTTGTTTCATTATAAGAAAAGCTATATGATGGTGAAATGATTAGTAAATCACCATATTCGTAAGTCAAATTTACTTTTGGCGTAATGGCTGTAGACTTTGCATTATAAATAACCGCATCGGTAAATCCTTTATCAAAAGAATAACTGCCGTTTATACCAAAACCATATCTCAAAACATGTGCATCTCGTTTGATAGATTGATTCCATTGTGCTCCAACAGAAGCAATATAAGTACCCGAAATGTTTACATAAGTTGTTTTTCTTTTTCCGCTCTTGTCATAAATTGAAGTTGAAACAACATCATTATTATAATAATCACCTTTAAGGTACAAGCTATAACCGGAACGTGTACGAAAATCAAAGTTTTTAAAATCAATACCCGCAGTATTTTTTTCGATAGGATTTAGATTTGGATTTCCGGTAACGGTATTCAACGGATTTGACAAATCTAAAACCGGCATTAATTGTGTTGCGGTTGGAAGTGTGTTCGAATAATCATATTTGAATGTCAAATTTTTTGAACGGCTAAACTTATATCTGATTTGTGCATTTCCATAAGGCAAAGCATATCTCTTATTCAACTCATTTGATGAACCCAGGTATAACGCATAATTATCGAAATCAACGATAGAAGTTCTGGAATTCATATTAACGGTAAACTTGCTTTTTTGCCACGTTATACCCACTTTAGGAGTAATAGCGTTTTGTTTTGAAGTTGTATAATTTGTTAAAGAATCATTTAAAAACGTATATGCTTGTGTTGTAGGATCAAAATTGAATGTTTTTTCGTCATTTACAGAACTGGCCCAATCCAAATCAGTTCCAAATCGAACTCTTAACGAATCTGTTATAGGTTCTGTGTATTCAATATCTGCTGAATAAGTATCAGAACGGGAACTGTTTTTAGTATTCTGATTTCTTTCATCATTTGGTTTATTGTCCTGATAAAAAATAGTTTCAGAAAGATTTAATCCATTAGAATCACTTCTGGTATTGTTATTTGTAAAAACAAAACTCAGGTTACGTGATTTTTTATCAAAAACTTTATTGAAGTTTAAACTATTGGCAAAATTAGTACTTGTACTTTCATTGTATGATTCTGAAGTACTTTCGTTTAATGATTGTCCGTTTTCATCTTCAGAAAAAGTCGAAGAAGATGAATTACTGTTTGATCGTGACTGATTTACTTTTGGAGCAACAACCAATCGTGTTGTTGGGTTTATTTTATATTCAAATTCAAAATTAGCTTTGTTTCCTGTGTTTTCGTTTCTTGTTTTGGAATCTGATGAAGTCAGAATATTTCCTGTAGGTAAAAAACTGGTTTGATCTGATTTGCTATCATTTTTATTGACTGAATTCGAAAAATTATAACTGCTCATCGCTTCAAAATCTTTAGACCAATCATCAGAGTAATTTACACCAACTAGATTCGATTGCGTAATTCCTTTGCCGCTTCCGGAGTTTTGAGAACCTCCTTTGCTATTTCTTCCTCCGCCCATATTATCAAAAACCTCATCCATTGCGAATCCGGTTGAATTGATATTATTGGAAGATGCTAAAACACTTATCTTTTGTTTGTTCTTAAAAAAGTTCAAAATTAAGCTGCTCTCATATCGATCATCAGATCCGTATCCGCCTAATATTTTCCCGAAGAAACCTTTATTTTTCTTTTCATCAATCGTTAAATTAATCGACGAATAATCTGAAGTCGATTCTTGTTTTGCTAATTCTTCTTTCTTGGTTTTAAAATCTGAAACCTGAATTTTCTTTATTATTTCAGCGGGCAGATTTTTCAGGGCAATGGCTCCGTCTTTATCAAAGAAAGTTTTTCCGTTAACTAAAAACTGGGTTACTTCCCTCCCATTTACAGTAATTTTACCATTATTATCCACATCAACGCCAGGTAATTGTTTTAATAATGTTTCGACATTAGAATCCGGACGAACTTTATATGAAGCCGCATTAAATTCTAAAGTATCTTTTTTGATTGTAATTGGCGGAGCTTCGCTTTTTATTACGACATTATCCAAGGCATTTACACTTTCGAGTAAATATAATTTACCGAAATCCTTGCTTTCAAGAAGTCCTTTTTCTTCTTCAAAAAAAGGCTGATAACCCATATAGTTTACTTTTAGAAAAACGGGCTTATCATATTTTTTGGTATTGATACTAAAATAGCCATTTTTATCTGTTGTGGCATATTCAATTACGGTAGAATCTTTTACGGTGGTAAAATAAACGGTAGCCATTTCGAGTGGCAATTGTGTATTAATGTCAACTATTGTTCCCTTTAAAACAATATCGTTCTGGGCATTTGCCGAATAACAAAAAAGGGAAAGAAGTACGAATGAGAAAAATTTAGTCATAAAATTGGTTAGGTTAGATTTGTTAGACTACAAAAAACGAAAAAGGTTTAATTGTAGTTTTTACATTTATTCAAATAGCATGCCATTTAGTTTTAGCAAAATCATTTCAATTAAAACGAATCCATAAAAAATCCCCGACTAGCGGGGATTTTTCTATTTTATTTTTCTCTGATATAAATATCAATTGGCACTCCTGAAAAGTCCCAATTATCTCTAATTTTATTTTCAAGATATCTTTTATATGGTTCTTTAACGTATTGTGGCATGTTAGCAAAAAACACAAATTGAGGCGTTAATGTTGGCAACTGCATACAATATTTAATTTTTACATATTTACCTTTTGTCGCCGGCGGCGGATAAGCTTCAATAACTTTCAACATATATTCGTTGAATTTTGAAGTTGGAATTCTTTGTTTTCTGTTTTCAAAAACCTGAACCGTAGCTTCTAATGCTTTCAATAAACGTTGTTTCGTTAAAGCCGAAACGAACAAAATTGGCACATCTGTAAAAGGCATTAATTCTTTTTTGATTTTCTCTTCGTAATCACGAGTCGACATAGTGTCTTTCTCTACCAAATCCCATTTGTTTACTAAGATCACAACTCCTTTACGGTTTTTTTCAGCAAGCCAAAAAATGCTTTGATCCTGGCCTTCAAATCCGCGGGTTGCATCGATAACCAAAATACAAATATCTGCATGCTCAATCGCACGAACAGAACGCATTACAGAGTAAAATTCTAAATCTTCTTTTACTTTAGCTTTACGACGGATTCCCGCTGTATCAACCAAGTTGAATTCGAAACCAAAACGGTCAAATTTTGTATCAATTGCATCACGAGTTGTTCCTGCAATATCTGTTACCATGAAACGTTCCTGACCAATTAATGCATTGATAAAACTAGATTTTCCTGCATTAGGGCGCCCTACAACAGCAAAACGTGGTAAAACTACTTCTTCCTGAACAGGTTCTGGTTTTTCTGGAAAAGATTCAATTAAAGCATCTAATAAATCTCCTGTTCCACTTCCTGAGATACTTGCAAACGTAAAATAATCTCCTAAACCAAGATTATAAAACTCCAAAGCATCTTTTTCACGCATTGCGTTATCTACCTTATTTACAGCCAATAAAACTGGTTTTGTTACTTTACGCAATAAACGCGCAACAACATCATCCATTGGTGTAATTCCTTCTTCTACATCAACTACAAAAATAATAACATCAGCTTCATCGATAGCAAGCTCTACTTGTTTACGGATTTCACCTTCAAATACGTCATCAGATCCGCGAACGTATCCACCGGTATCAATTACAGAAAACTCTTTTCCGTTCCACTCGCTTTTACCATAGTTTCTATCACGGGTAACCCCAGATACTGAATCTACAATAGCTTCTCTTCTTTGTATCAGCCTATTAAAAAGGGTTGATTTCCCCACATTAGGTCTTCCTACTATCGCAACAATGTTATTCATTTTTTTGAATTTTAGATTTCAGATTATAAATTTTAGATTTTTAGTTTCCCAAAAACCTAATCACTTGTAATTCAAAATGCTTTATTTTAATTTTTTGCAAAGGTAGGGAAAAAAGTGACTAAGTCACTAAGTTTCTGAGTACCTAAGATTTTTATTATTTTTCTTATTATTTTTAGGAGCTAATCCTGCACCCGAAGCCTCTATATTATCATAATAACCTAATTATTAATCTGCGTAAAAGCCTTTTAATCTTCTTAATTTTCAATAAGTGTTTTTTAATTATTTACACTTTTCATAAATATATTGAGGTCTCGCTCCCATTCTGTAAGAGCTAAAATCACCTTTATTGGAGAACTTCAAAGTAAACCCTTCTTCTTCATCTGAGTTAAAAAACTTAATATCTCGAATTTTGATTTTTCCTGAAATAACATTTACAGGGCCTATTTTATAATTACTAAACTGAAAAGGTTTATCGTCAAAATCATAGTACGTAAGTTCTTTTTTATCAAAATCAACATATGCCTTATTCTCTACATCACAAAACCGTCTGTTATTTGATAAAAAGGCTTCAACTTGCTCTTCTGTATCTATTGGCACAAACTCTTTTTCCTGATCTGTGTATAAAACATCATCTACAGCATCCTGAGTAATACCAACCAAATATTTATTATTTTTATAAATACTAAAATATAATGTCAAAACCGTACTTTTATCTATAGACATTACATCGGCTCTGTAATTGCATATTTTTTCGAGTTGGCGAAATGGCTTTTTATCTTCATCTGACCGATTACTGTAAGTATCATCAAAATCATCCAGACGGAATTTATTTTGATAGTTCACATAATAAAACCCAGTCTTTTTAAATTCTCCATCTCCCAGATATTCAGGAAATTTTCCAAATTCTACATTATCATAGATTTTAAAATCAAACCATTCGATCCAGTCATCAATTTTATTAGGAAAGCTCAAAATGGGATAATATCCATCTTTCACAAATATGGCCAATCCATTAGTTTTATCTATGAACTTATTAATATTTGAAGCTTTATTAGTACTGAATTGCTTGATAAATTCGCTTAAAAACAATTTCACCTCTTTATCAGAACAAGCCGTTGTATCAAAAGGAACTGATTCTTTTTTTTCAATCAACGTTGTTTTTTTGATAACAGCTTTAGATGGAACCGTTTTTTCTTTTGAATTCAAAAAGTAATTTATACCCACAATCAATATAAGTCCGCAACATATTGATATTGAATACTTCGTCGAAACTTGCATAAATTACTTTTTTGGTATTTTGAAAAATTTATTGATTATACCCGAATCGTTTCAACATATTGGCGTTGCTTCTCCAGTTTTTGTTCACTTTTACAACCAGTTCAATATGAATTTGTTTTCCGAAGAATTTTTCTAAATCGGCACGGGCATCTGTTCCTACTTTTTTCAAAGCAGCACCTTTATGTCCAATGATAATTCCTTTTTGAGTTTCGCGTTCCACCATAATGATCGAACGGATTCTGATGATTTTTTCGTCTTCAAAAAATTCTTCTGTTACGATTTCAACTGCATACGGAATCTCTTTGCTGTAATTCAACAAGATTTTTTCACGAATGGTTTCGTTTACGAAAAAACGTTCCGGTTTGTCTGTTAATTGATCTTTTGGGTAATATGCCGGAGATTCTGGCAATAAAGAAATAATCCTGCTGAAAACTTCCGGTACATTAAAATTCTGTAAAGCCGAGATTGGAAAAATTTCTGCATTTGGTACTTTTGCTGTCCAAAATGCTACTTGTTCTTCTAATTGTTCCTGGTTTGAATTATCTATTTTATTCAATAACAATAAAACCGGAATTTTAGCATGAATGATTTTATTAAAGAAAGCTTCGTCTTTTAAGTCCTGCTCTCCTATTTCGACCATATAAACCAGTATATCAGCATCTTCAAAAGCCGATTTTACAAAGTTCATCATCGATTCCTGCATTTCATAAGCGGGTTTAATGATTCCGGGAGTATCCGATAATATAAGTTGAAAATCTTCGCCATTTACGATACCAAGAATACGATGACGAGTTGTTTGTGCTTTTGATGTAATGATCGATAATCTTTCTCCAACAAAGGCGTTCATCAATGTTGATTTTCCAACGTTTGGATTCCCGATGATGTTTACAAAACCTGCTTTATGTGACATTTGTGTATTAATTTATTTTGCAAAGGTAGTCATATCAACTCAATACAGAAAATAAAACATTTTTTAAGGTTTTCGTTGGATTTTTAAAAAATCGGCGTATCTTTGCACCCGAAACATCGCGGGATAGAGCAGTAGGCAGCTCGTCGGGCTCATAACCCGAAGGTCACAGGTTCGAGTCCTGTTCCCGCTACTACATGGGACAAAGAAGAAAAAGTCTTCTTTGTCCCTTTTTTATTTGTTGATATTCTACTGTTAATCAAGTATATAACTTGCAAAACTTCATTGATTCTAGTGGTTCGAAACTGATTTTCTGAAATCGTGAAATTCTCAGGGTAAATCGAACCAATCAAATCTCTTGATTGAGACCAATCCCCGCTATCATAGTATTCATTGAGCTTCAAGAGGTTTTCTACACCGACTTTTAATATTTCATCAATATCTTGATCATCTACATTAATACCTTCTAATTTTAATTCCAGTCTGTTAATTACTTCCCCATAGTCAGATTTCATATCTCTATAATCTGAAGCATCGATTTGTTGTGTTGCTAATAAATCTCTTGCGTGCGAAAGTCTCTTTTCATAATCTTTGAGCTGAGCTATTATTTTAAGCTTTTCTTCATATATTTCTTTGGTCTGCTCTCTATAACATTCTGATAAAACAGTAATATAAAGATTTTTTATCTCTGGTATGGGAACATACTGTTTTAAATTCTTTATGAATACCTCGTTAGCCGTATCAGAATTTATTCTGAATTTGCAACCTGCACTACAATGGTAATAAGGGTAGTATTTGTATCGCCCTTTGGAAATACTTGCAGTTAGTATCTTCGAACATTCCGGACAAGTGAAAAATCCACGCAATGGAAACGGTTTAGTAGTAACTGCTTTTGGCAGATATGTTTTTGATCTTCCATCAAGGATATCTTGTACCTTATAAAATAGCATTTGCGATATTAGAGGCTCATGCTGTCCTGTAACATAACTAAGATCTTCATCTTTATATTTTGGAATCACGATCTTACCACAATAAAGAGGATTACGAATAGCTCTCCAAAAATTATTTTTACTTGCTTTAAGACCTTTTTCTTTTGCCATGCAAAGAACCTGTTCTGTATTAAAAATTCCTTTTGAAAGCTCTTCAAAAGCCCACTTCAAAATAGATGCCTCAGGCTGGTCAAATGCAATATACTTAGTCCCATCTTCTTTAACCTTGTTAACATATCCCACTGGAGCATATCCCATATACCTTCCCTCTTTCCTTGCTCTACGCATACCATGAAAAGTATTAAGTGCCCTTCTATCATTCTCTACCTCAGGAGCAGCAAGATAAAAAGCAAGCATCATTTTATTCTCAGGAATAGTCAAATCAAGTGGCTGTTCAATACCTTGCGGCTCTACGCCAAGTTTCCTAAGGATATTTATCATTTGATAAGCATCACCAGCGTTACGGCTGAATCTATCCCACTTGGTGAATAAAACAAGATCAACTTTGTTTTTGTACTTTTTTAAATTTTGTAAAAGCTTATTCCATTTGGGTCTGTTAAAGGTCTTTGCCGAGTGATCTTCGTAAATCACATCTCTTATCTCAATGGAGTTAATTTCACAATATTTACGCAGTACTTCTTCCTGATTTCTCTGGGAATAGCCTCTATCTGCCTGTTCGTCGGTACTCACTCTTACATATAAGTCTGCTATCATTTTCATCCTCTTCTTTTTAAATACTTAGTTACTGTAATATTTGCTAATTTACGCAAAAAATCCAAAACATTCTTAGCTTGTTCAAGCGTTACATCCAGTCCCTCAGACCTTAACATTTCCAAGGCTTTCTCTGGAGTAATTCTTCTCTTCTCATTTATCTCTTCATTAACTTCTTTATTCTCCATACTACTTTCTTTAATGTTCACCATCCTTTATCATTCGCTAGTAACTTTCATAATGCTAAGATAACAAAATGTTTTTATAATTTTATATTTTATAAAAACTTTATCTATATTTGTACCGATTTTAAGTATATTATAACCAATATCAGATCAAACAATTCCGTAAAACAATATGAACAAACTATCTAAAATAAGCTATAAAACCTATTTCAACGAAAAACTCAAACAAGTTCAATTGGGTAAAATCATGACACATCCTTTGTATGTGCAGGTTACTTTTGAAAGAAAGACGCTCTTTTTTAAAAGTAATTTTTTCGAATTATTTTCAAAACCAAAGTATATTATAGCTGTTGCGGGACTCGTAGGAAGCCCTTCTCTTGAAAAAATCATTACATTAGAAATGGAAGTAATTGAATTCATCGAAAACAAGCATTCCGGTAATTTCTCGCTAGAACTATTCAAAGAAGAATATGCTTTTTACAGCCAGGATCTCTGTGATATCATGGAAGAGGAATTTCGTAATTATCTTTATACCTTTTTTCAGGACAAAAGTATGTCTGTCTTCGCAACAGCAATTCGCGAAGGGAGCAGGCAGCGTATCCCTTATGAAATTATCAGAGATCTAAAAAAGGCTTTTACAAAACCTTTCTATGATGAACTTATTGAGAATTCATTGTATTACGGACCTCCCTATTTTGCATTATATGAATTTATGCAGCAGACTAAAAAATGGCCAATGCTTTATCTTAGTGTTATGGAATGGGAAACAGGTAATACTAGAACAGAATTCTTTGAATATGTAAAAAAACACTATCCAAAACATAATGCAGTTGAAATAAAAGATGAAGTAGAAAAGTGGATCGCTTATATAAAAAATAAAAGTATTTAAAACATTGCTCTTTAATCATACTGTCTATTAGATTTTAAAACTATTCTTTCATCCTATGCTTGCTCTTTTTTATTTTCATTGTAAATTAACTCTATATATAACAGCTTTTTGTGAAAAATCTCAAATAAAAAACAGTCACTACATTTTCAACAGTAGGAAACCTAGAGTAAGTTTAATTATCTCCTAATAAATATATTTCATTACTTATATAATTTAATAAAAAAAGCTCTCAATTCTGAGAGCTTTAAATAGATTAAAATAATTATTTATAATGAAGTAGGTTTTATCCTTACAATCTTGCCGTTTTCCATGACCACCAGATCGCTATTTTTTTTCTTTTTAAACTCAATTAAATTTTCATAAACTTTTTCCATTCCGTCTATAATCTTCTTCTGAGTCGCTGTTGTTTTGTGACTTTCCATGTTTCTATGTTTTTGAGTTTATCGAACTTAATTTTATTGTTAATTTCGATATCATAACCTAATATTTTCTGTGCAATTAATTCAGTTTTTACACCTGTATTATCAAAAATCAATGCTTCATCAACTATTGGCAAATATATATTAAATAAGTTTGTAATTCCATTTTCATATCGTCGCTTAATAACATCCGTCTCAATATTATGTCCGCCCTCCTGAACTCTAGTCTTTACCCTTTCAATAGCAAGATCAACATCTTGCAACCAAAAGAACAATAGCATCGCTTTATAGCCTTTTTCCTGAGCTATGGTAACTTTCGATCTATAACTTTTCGTTGCCAAAGTTGTTTCAAATGCAAAATTTTCATTATTTAACAACAACTCATTTATTCTGTTAAGCATTATTCTACCAGCTTCAAAAGACACCTTTTCCGGTTGAAAGGCGAAAGCCCTTTTGCTATTTCATCAGCATTTACAAACTCCTTACAATTTAGTATTTCAGGAAGTATTGTAAACGAAGCAGTTGTTTTACCTGCTCCGTTGCAACCTACAATTATATAAAGATTTTAATTCATCATTACAAATGATAATAAATTACACTTTTAGTTTACTCTTAAAATAATCCGACTATAACGATTAATCAATCTACACTTTTCAAAAACTGTCACCTTAATATATTTCTAAATTATGGAAAACCGTAAAAGCAACATTACTTTAAAGTCGAACTTTACATATCTGAGTGCAGCCAACAGCCATTAGTAATTTCAAATTAATCTTATGCTAAAACGAACTATTTTAATTGAAAACAAAATTTCCATAACGACAAAAAATAATCAGCTAGTACTAAAATCAGAAATGAAGGAGAGTTGTATCCCAATTGAGGATATTGGTTTTCTTGTTCTCGATCATAATGAAATCTACCTCAGTATTCCTGCTATAAATTTACTTGTTGATAACAATACTTCTATTGTTATCTGCGGAAAGAATCATCTTCCCAACGGAATGCTGTTAAACCTTAACAGCCATCATATTCAGCAGGAAATATTCAAAAATCAAATTGAAGCTTCTATACCATTAAAAAAGCAATTATGGCAGCAAACAATAATTGAAAAAATTAAAAACCAAGGAAAACTACTCGAAAAAATAACTGATTCAAAAAATAGTTTTGTTTTTCTAGCCAGTAAAGTATTAAGTGGAGATTCATCTAATATGGAAGGAGTTGCAGCGCAACAATATTGGAAATATTTCCCTCAGCCTAATCTTGAATTTGATGGAATTAAACGAGAACGATATGGTGGAAAAAACGGTCAAATTGACCATAGATTTTCAGTTTAAAATGATCACTCGATTCGGAGCAAACTGATCACCTAAT
>NZ_WMDQ01000015.1 GCF_009707955.1 Flavobacterium sp. LC2016-13
TTATACATAAAAGCTACTCTTGCTTCAATTTCTATAGTTGCATCAGGATGGTTTTTGCTTATTTTTTTAAAAGCATTTAAGACTTCTTCACCGTCAAATTCTGCCTCTGCGTTATATAAACTAAACCAAAATCGACAATAAGAAGGAAGGGGCTTACTTTGATATAAGCTTAAATCTTCTACTTTTATTATTTCTTTTTCTCCGTTTACATATTCTGATTCTCTATCAAAACTTTCTTTATCTGTTTTGTAAAAATGTAAATTAAAACGGTACTTGTATTTTGTTCTGTAATCTTCCCACAACTTTACTGGAACTCCATTCCTTTTGATGTACTCTTGAGTTTCTTTAGAAACAGATGCATCATAGTAATAATCATAAAACTCTTGCTGTGTATGTTCACGAGGATTTCTATAGAATTCATTAACGCTTACAAAGGTTTCTACAGCCTGATAGTTTACAATTTCAGTCCTTTTATTTTGGCCTGTTAACCAGAGAATAACAGTTCCTCCGGGTGCTAGACCAATTGTTATTTTTTTATAAGTTATATGGGACCATGCCCCATTTAAGTCTTTATTCATATAACCTTCTTTAAACAATTGCTGTATTTTATCCTGAGTGGTTTTATTTATCGCAGTTTCAATTTTCCAAAACTTTTTTTCAGCATAACTTATCCAAGTTAAAGATAACTGTGTTGGCATTTCATTACCTCCAGAGAGTGCATCTCCATCATAACACCATCCATCTTGATTTAAACCTGTATTAATAAACGCAGCCATCATTTTTTTATCATTTCCTAAATAGCCTTTATGTATTTCTATAGGATAATTAAAAGGAGCGGTTACAGTTGCAGCCCAATTAAATTTTTCTTCTGTCTTCATGTTTCCTTTATTTGAATTATTACAGGATAAGAGCATTGTTATCCCTAAAGTAAATAGTTTATGTATTATTTTCATATTTTAAATTATCCGTTTACGACTCTTTTTCGTTGATTCCCTTCAAAATTAGGTTTATTAGGTTGTACTAATGTATTGGTAAAGCCTTCACCATAAATGGCATTCCAGTGCAGGTAATCATGACGTAATTTTTTTAGATCAGTGTTTAGTTTATCCTCTTCTTTTTTTCTTTCTTCTTCTTCTTCTTCTTTAATCGTCACAATTGGATCATCAGAATTGTTTGTATTTGTTCGCAGAGACACAGTTTCATAAATTAAAGGCTGACCATCATGAAAAGCATATTGTTCTAATCGAGCTTTTATTTTTTCTAAAAAAGAAATACTCGAGAATTTCGTATTCTTAAAATCATAAGCATCTGTTATTCCTTTTAAATAGATTGGTACTTCTTTATCTAAACAAAACTTAGCCATCAAGTGCAGTGGAATATAACTGTACTGATTGCTTATCGCTTCTCTGTTAGAGGATAGTACACGCGCAACACCATTTATAATAGTTCGCTGTGCATTATCCCAATGAATGGTTAATTCCTTTTTCTTAAACCAGCCTTCAGAAATAAGTCGTTCTTGTTCTTTTTCTAAATCGGGTCCCCAAGTTAAAGGACTTACCATTATTCTTCCGTTTACTTCACTTCTTCCTTCGACATAACTACCTCCTACATCACAATGTACTCCAGGTAAATAAAGTTCTATACCGCGATCTGTTTTTCCACCTCCTTTTTTTCCGGTAATGCACGAAATATCGACTAGATTAAAATTGGCACGATGTTCATCTGCTGCTACCATGTGTACAGTATATTTGGCTTTGCTTATAGAATTAAGACCTAAATCTTTCACATCATTCCATTGTACTAAACCGTGATGTGGTACTGTATCGTATAATCCGGCAAATCGTATAATTAGCTTATCAAAAGTAATTTTTTCTTCTGTTAGCATATAGCCTAATCTTCCATTAGTGGGAAGTTTTTCGCGGCTGTATTTTTCATTAACGTCATAACCATTGGCATCAGTACAATGAGCTATTCCTTCATTGTCGTATGAGGTTGATGCTATATAAGATTGTCTTGTTATTTCATGTACAAAACAACGGGCAGAGGCAGCACCACGGCTAAAACCAAAAACATCAACGGTAATAGTGCCCAATTCTTTTTGATTTGTTGCTTTTATTTTTTCTGACATCAATTCTATTGCTCTTTTTACCCGGTCTAGTATTCCTGCTTTTCCTTGTCCAAATCCAGTACCTTCTACTATATCGTCTGTTATATAATTTTCAAGAGGTAAAATTCCAGTTTCAGCATTTTTATCATTCTCATCATCCTTACCATCATTTAAGGTATTGGTACCCATTCCCTCTGTATAAATTTTGAATATAGGGTGTAATTTATTTTTATTGCTGTTTAAATAATTTTTATAAATAATAGCAGGATTGCTTAAATCATTTTCATAACTACTTTCGTCTGAGTATTTATAACGACTTTCTTTTACTTTTCCTACTTGTTTCTGACTCGATGCGTTAACTTTTAAATGTTCTTCCGGATCTTCAATGTAGTCTCGCTGTTGTTCATACGAAACTTTTGAGTGTCTTTTATTAATCTGATCATCTTCCCAGCTTTGTCTTGCAATACTGTTATACATATTATTTAATGTCCCATCAATAAAAACCCCAAAAGTAAAATCAATTTTCTTTTGTTCTTCCGGTGCATCTCCTTTTTCGGCTTCGCTCAACATCAAGGGGTTATTTCCTGATAATTCTCCCTGCATCAAAATTCCGTTTTTAGAAACTTTAAGTACAGAATCTAAATCAATTTTCTGATTCTCTATTTTATTATGATATACAATAGGATTAATAGATAATTTGCTTCCGCTATCAAAACTTCCTGCTCCCTGAAACTGCCAGGCTTGCTCTATAAATACAGGAAAAACACACTTTTGTACATTAGAGTTTGATATTTGTTCTTCTCCTTTGTCCGTAATTATGGCGTCTGTAACAGTTCCGGATGGTGGTTTTGTACTTTCATCATATTTATGCACACTTACAGGACGTGTAAACCTGGTTAATGGTTTTGGTTCAAGTTTTTGTACAGGATCACCGTCTGCATCGCTTGGTGTAGGCGTTAAATCTGCATTGGCAAGTTTTGTATCTCTTAATTGTATTTGAATATTTTCTCCATATAAAGCTTGTGTGTATATGTGCAGATATACGGTAGAGTCAAATGCGATTTCTTCGGTTATTAGTTTTCCTGTATAATCACGCCATTCGGCTGCAATAACTTTGGGTGTGCCTGTAGCACGAACAAACATGCCGTGAGGTGGTTTGCCTATTGGAGAATTTTCGTCAGTAAATATTTCGAGCCATGTCAGTCCGCCTCCTTCTAATAATTTAGGGAAGGTTATTTGTTTTTCATTTATAGTCGAAATTCCTAAAGAAAAAGAGTTATTGTGATTTAATTTAGCCGGATCTATACCTTTGTTTACTAACTGCCAAGCCCATTGTATTTTAGCACGCTCTGCAGTAACATTTTTCTCGTAAGCATCTTCGGCTTCGTTGTACTCATCAAATTTTCGCTTATAATCGTTTTTACTGCCCAGGGTCATATTATCATAAACTTCTTTCCTTACCGGAGTAAAAGACTTAGGTTTAGAATACATAGAATCCATATAGTTTTCTATATTGGCGATGGTAACCGTAAATGTTGCTGATTTAGAAAGTGTCAGACAATTTTTTGCGTTATCCCATTTTTGACCTTCAGGCAATGGCAATTTTGGTACAATATGTAAATCTTTACTCATTTGCAGTATTATTAATCATTAAAACAGCATCATCTAACTCGCTAAAATTTACTCCCGGAAGCAACTCATACAGTACTTCAGGCGAACTGCTTTTTGTGTTTTTCTCCGTTAGTTCTGCTTTTTGCCCGTGATCCTTAATTGTTATGCAATCTTTTCCTCCAATTGGGCAAGTGGCTTTACTGTCTTCGAGTAAAGGATTTCCTTTATTAGAGTAGGTTACTTTTTCATAAAAACCACTCCATTCCTGAATAACAATCTGGCATGGCAAAAAACTACTTCCGGAAGGCTGCATTTTGCAATTTCCAAACGTATTTTTTTGCATTGTCTGCCCAATTTCTTTGCTTGTTGCAACAAGTTTTTCTTTGCCTTCGCTGTCATTGGCATAATGCTTAGAATGTGTTTTTACTAATAACACATCGGTTTGTGGTTTTTCACTAAACTGACATTGACAGGTTGCTCCATGCACTACAAAATGTTTTTCGGCCATTGCTATACTTTTTTAAGGAGGGATTTATTTTTTTTTTTTGAAAACTGATTTTACTTTGTCTGCAAAACTCATTTTTTTATGCATAATGGGTTCTTCAGGAATATAGAACTGATTTTTTTCTTTTACAGATCCAAGTATTCTTTCTATTTTAGGATTTAATTCCTGTCGTTTTATTATCATCGCAGCGACATCAATAATATCTTCTTCATCTTTAGTTTGGTAAGATTGAAATATTCTTTTACTTTCTTTAAGTGCAGCGTCGTTCCAGGGTTTAAACGAACTATTTTCCGGGAAATGGTATATTTCTACCTGAATTTTTCGTTGTGTGTTTTCGTTAATTTTAGTTTCAAAAGTTCCTGTTACCGAAAAAATGCTGCGATCTTCTTTATATAATTTGTAATCAACATTCATCTTAGAATCTACTGTTTCAAATGTTTCTTCGCTTAAGTATTTCTTGGGAAAATTATAACCTTGCATTATTTCCTCTAAAGTTCTCTCATCAATGGCAAAACCAGCAGCGTTTATATTTATTTTATCATCATTATCATAATGATCTTTTATGGTGTGAACGGCTCCATATTCAATAAATTGATTTCCAAATACTGGAGATTCCCAAATAGATTTAAATCTTAATTTTGAAGTATATTCAGCATATAAGGGTTTAAAATACAAATGGAAAAACCAGTTTTGACAAATAGATTGCTTTAACAAATCGTCGTTTAATAAAACAGTTTCGATTTTATCAATAATTTTTGCAGTTGCTTCGCCTTTATAATATTTTATGATATTTTGTTTGACAGAAAGCCAGCGTTTTTTTGAAGAATTGCTGGTAAATACTTCTTCAATTTCTCCATTGTTTTTGATTTTTACACGAAGCGGGAAAATAGTTTGAGATGCTTTTTCAGCAATTTGCTCTATTTTTGAATTGGGAGTTTTATTGTTGATGTAAAATTGTTTTCTGTTGATTTCAAAAATGCAATTGCGACCCGAATTATCCGTTAAAAAATTGACTTCAACTTCATAATGAATTTGGTTTTTCAGGATATCATTTTCAAAAATTTCATAGCAAAAACCATACATCCTTTTTTGATTGGATGAACCAAAACTTAAACTAAAATTTTTATCAAAAGCAATCTTTTCCAAATCCATAGTTTTCATTTAAAATTCCATCTTCATTTTACTAATTCTACTTATTTAAGAAAATTACTAAAAAACCAAAAATAAAATTATTCTCAAGTACTCAAATATAGAAAAAATTCTTACAAAAACAAGAGTTATGAAAAACAAATAATAAGTCTAATAATCAGACGGTTGAATAAAAAAATGTAGTTAAACGTAAAAAATCCCGTTATTTTCATAACGGGATTTTTTAGTTTTTAAATTTTTGAAGATAGAATTACGATTCTTTCTCATTATCAATTTCGGCTTCTTCAGATTCCGAAACATAATTTAATTCTTCTTCTATTTTTTTGCGGTCTTTTTTATTCTGTTTTATCAAAATATAAACTAATAGTATAACACCAATAACTACCGCTGCGATTATAAACCAATTGATTGCCATAATTTTAATATTTAAGTTTATATAAGATTTTCAAAAATCTGTTCTCGTGTGCTTTTCTTTTATTTGGATAAAAAGTCACCAAACCACAAACCGGATTGTTTAATGGTTCTTTTCTGTGTTTCAAAATCAACGTGAATTAATCCGAATCTGGCGTTGTAACCTTCTGCCCATTCAAAATTATCAGTCAGACTCCAGACAAAATAGCCGTCAACATTATAACCGTCGTGTCTGGCTTTCAGTATTTGTTCTAAATGATCCTGTATATAATGTGTACGTTTTATATCGAATACTTTTCCGTTTGTAACGGTATCAGGAAAAGCAGCTCCGTTTTCGGTAATTATGATCTTCTTTATTCCTTTATAAGCATTAAACTTTTTAAGAATATGATACAGGGCAGGAGGGTAGACTTCCCAACCCATTTCGGTCGATATTACATTTCGTTTTTCAGCACTAATTAATTCTGCACCAATATAAGGAGTCAATAAAGATGCTTTTACAACTTCTCTCGTATAACATTGTAATCCGATAAAATCGAAATCAAAAGCCAAGTTATTGAGATCATCACCTAAAATATAATTATTCAGTTTTTTAAGAACCGGTAAATCAGCTTGTGGATAACCAAGTCCTAAAATAGGCTCTATAAAAGTTCTGTTTAGCAAAGTATCAACTCTGTTGGCAGCCTGAACATCAGCAGGTTTTTCTGAGAAAGATTCAATATGCGTACACGAAAAAGTAGTACCAATATTGGCATCTGTAACTTTATTTCTTAAAATTTTAGCTCCGGCAACCGTAGCCAACGTTACATGATGTATGGCTTTGATATAATTGGTAATTCCTTTTTTTCCAGGAGCATGAATTCCCAGGAAATAACCGGCTCCAGTAAAAACAGAAGGTTCATTAATCACCATCCAGTTTTTTACGCGATCACCAAAATGTTGCGCACAAACTTCGGTATAATCAGAAAACCAGGAAACAGACTCTCTATTCGTCCATCCGCCTTTTAATTCTAAGGCATGCGGTAAATCCCAATGATAAAGTGTAACCCACGGTTCTATATTACATTCAAGTAAAAAGTTGATTACCTTATTATAATAGTCAATTCCGGCCTGATTTACAGGATGAATTCCTGTTGGCATAATTCTGGACCAACTGATAGAAAATCTAAAATTAGGAATGTTTAATTGACGTATTAATGCAATATCATCTTTATAGGTATTGTAAAAATCGCAGGCATCTATGGCGTGGTGGCCATTTTTTATTTTGCCTTTTTGAGATGTAAAAACATCCCAGATAGAAGCGCCTTTGCCTTCGGCATTATGAGCGCCTTCAATTTGAAAAGCAGCAGTAGAAACTCCCCATAGGAAATCCTCTCCAAATTGCTCTCTATTTAGTAGTGAATGGTCAATTTTATTCATTTAAATGCTGCTTTCCTTTATTTGCCGAGTTTATTAATGAAGGAAAGAAGATTGCATAGCTCTTAGAAAAAGCCATTCTTTAAATGAGGTCAGGAATGTCAGGTTGAAGAATTTCATGGTATTTAGTTTTTATCAAATTAATAAAAAAGATATAAACTAATCGTAATGTAAAGGTTATGAAATAGTTAACGATTTATTTGGCTACAAATGAATATTTTAAATCTACGTTGTGTAAATAAGAAAAGTTTACTGGAGATTATTTATGGTATAATGAATGTATTTTTCAAGTTGATTTTAACATATAAATAAAAAACACACCAAAATAATAGATTAAAACTCGTTAATTAACATATTTGAAAGAAAAAAATTATTTTTTTTTGTTTTTTAACAAGTAAAATTGAATTTTATTTGTTTATTTACCTTCGATTTAAAATTCGGCGCCAAATTTAAATTCATTCTTTACTAAACGCTGTACTATAAGCGAAAATGTTACAGCTAAAGTCGAAAATTCTATCTCGACGTAAAAAAAAGTTAGATCAAATTAATAATAATTAAAAAATGAAAAGAATTTATTTTCTAGCTATGATATGCATAGCATTTGTTTCTTGTAATAATGATGATCAATCTACTGAATCTAATTCACTAGTAAAAGAAGAAGTAAAAGTGCTTGAATTTACATCTGAAGAAAAAATGGAGGAAAAAATAGATGAGATTACTGCGATGAAATCTGGAAACGAGAAAATTGCGATGGATAATTTCAATAAATCGGAAGCCTTAAAAGGATTTAATGTAAATATTAAAAAGACTAATGAATCAGATATTAAAAAACAAAATGAAGCAATCCTTAGTAGTTTAAAGGTTTATCATGGTCTAATACTATCCAGTATTTATGAATTAAGAAGACAATTAAACTTTACTAGTATTCAAAGTATAGCTGATGAAATAAATTCATTATCTGTAATTGATTTTGATAAATCTAAATCCTTAAAAGAAACGTATCAAAATTTGCTTAAAAAAGACCCTATAACTGGATTAGTTACTACTATTTTTGATGGAAGAACTTCAAATGTCTTAAATGTGAATGGTAAAGTTTTAATTAATGGTCAAAAATTAGACTATGCTCAATACTCTTCTATACCGAATGAAACAGGGAGATATATTGGTGATGAAGCTACAATTGGCGGAGAAGCGGTGAATCAAAACGGTTATGCAGCTTTCTACCATGCGGGAAGAGAAATACATAGAAACGATCTTGGAGTTAAATTCTTTAGATATTATACACAGTTAACTACTGTAGCTGTATTACAAGTATCACCTTATGTAGTGGCTACTCCTAGTACTTTCATTGTTGATCCAGTTTCAGCTGCCGGGTTTGCATTAAGTAATACGAATACAATTGGTGATTATGCTTTTACTCAACCCTTTATCTCAGGAAGCGGTGATTCATTTGTTAGGGATAGTGGAGGAAAGAAAAATAATGCATATGTACCTGTTGGCGGTAGACTTAAGGCTACTTTTACTTCTACTATAGGTGGAGTGTATAAAGAAATAAGCTGTGATTTTTCATATACAGAGCAATAATATTAGGTCAAACTACTTCGTAAAAAGTTATTTACGAAGTAGTTTGATTTTTATTCAAATTATACTAACAATTAAAATAATTAAAAAAATATTAATTTTTGGTCTTATTACATATTGAATTATTTTATACACATGAACAAACTAATAATAATACAAGCTTTTTATTATTTAAATATTATCGATGCTAATATTGATGTTGCTTTATCGCAAATTAATACAAATGACAAATTGCCATTAAATACGTTATTGAAAATTCGCCAAATATTTCAAATCAAAAATTCGCCATAACTTTTATTTATAGTTTTTAATATAAAATCCCGAATTATATTATTAAAAACAAATAAGTAATTGTAATATAAAGTCTATAAGGTGGTTAAGTATTATTTTTAATATCAAAAAAATAAAAAATACTAAAAAAAGGCCTCTATTTCAAATTAGTAAATACTGTTGATAATGCAATGTTTCAGGTTAAAATTATCTTAAAATAAAAATTATGTAAGAAAATCGAAAAATTGTAGAACATTCTTCAAGTTGTTTCCTGTTAATTTTGCTTGTATAATTAAATAAAAACAATTTAAACAGAAATCAAACCATGAAAAATTTAAACAAAATATTATTCGTATTAGCATTAGGCTTAGGTATGTTCGCAACTTCTTGTAGTAGTGATGACAATGAAGGAGAAACAATTGTTCCTATTGAAGGAAAATATAACCTTAGTAAACAAGGTATTATTGTAGACGGTAAAGAACAATTGGGTGATGCTCCGGCAAACCAACCAGGTTGTAATGGAGATTACTTAGATTTAAGAATAAGCAACGCTGCAGTTATTGGTGATTATCAAGGAACTAATTGTTCTTTAACAGAAACTACAGGAACTTATGCAAGATCTCATAATGACTTGACTATTTCTATTGGTGGTGTAAGTACAACATCTGATATCATGAATTTAACGAACAAAGAATTAAAATTAAAAGATAAAGCTACTGGTATTATCACTGTTTATACAAGATAATTAGATCAAAAGTAAATCTTTAATTCTTTGTGGATTAAAAGACAAAAACGGAAATAACTTTTAAGTTATTTCCGTTTTTTTTATGGATTTTATTTTTTTAGCCTTATTCAATTGGAAGGTAAATATCAAAAGTGGCACCTTTATCTTTTTCTCCTTTTGCGGTAATAATACCGTTATGGTTTTCTACAATTTTTTTAACAATGGCAAGTCCAATTCCTGTTCCGTTGTATTGTTCTCTTCCGTGCAAACGCTGAAATACTTCGAATATCTTAGTATTATATTGTTGATCAAAACCAATACCGTTGTCTGAAAGACTAATGTGGCAATATTTTTTTTCTGGAGATACTAATTCATTATCTATATTTTCACCTTTCTCTATTACGCTTTTAATTTTTATAACAGGCGAAACATCAGGTTTGGTGAATTTTAGCGAATTACTCACCAAGTTATATATCAATTGCCTGAATTGAAACGGAATAATATCTATTTCGCAGGTTTTAATGCTTTCTACTACCGCATTTTTTTGTTCGATTTCTTCTTTCAGATCTTCTTTTACTTCATCAATAATTTCAGAAAGATCTATTTTTTCAAATACTCTTTCGGCAGTACTGGTTCTGGAATAAGAAAGTAAATCATTGATTAAGGTTTGCATTCTTTGCGCCGCATTTTGCATTCTTTGAAATTTATCTTTTCCAATTTCAGATAAATTTTCAGATTCTCTTTCTATAATCTGTGTGGCAAAAGTCTGGATTTTCCGTAAAGGTTCCTGTAAATCATGGCTCGAAATATAAGCAAACGACTGAAGTTCCTTATTCATTTTTTCCAGATCAATGTTGTTTTGTTCTAATTCTTTTGTTCGCTCGGCAACTTGTTTTTCGAGTTCATGCGTAAAAGATTTTTCAGTTTGAATATCTGTAAAAGCACCAACCCATTTTATGATTTTATTGTCTTTGTCATAAACTGGCTCTCCAATAACTGAATGCCATCTGTAGAAACCATTTTTACTTCTAATACGAACATCGGTTTTGTACATTTTTCCGGTGACTAAACTATTACTCCATACTTTTATGTTTTCGTCATAATCATCAGGATGAATAATAGCTCTCCATTCTGCTTCACCAATTGGATGAACACCTGTAAAATCGAACCATTTTCCGGAGGCAAATAAAGCATTTCCTTTTTCATCAGTTTCCCAAATTAGTTGAGGAATACTTTCTGTCAGGGAACGGAATTTTTTCTCGCTTTCTTCTATTTTTTTTCTGGCTTCAACTTTTTCAGTAACATCAATAATTGTCATTTTTATTCCTGAAATAGTATTATCTGTCTCACGCATAGGAGCGTATTCAAAATCGATATAAAACTTATCCTGACCATTCTTGGTATTTATATAGAAAAATGATTCAGATTCAGAATGTACTTCTCCGGTTGCATAAACCTGATTTAGAAGTTTTGCATATTTTTGTTTGTTGAGTTCGGGAAATACCTCAAATAATTTTTTGCCCTGAACATTACTTTCTTCTTTTTGCCATATATTTTTCAAAAGTGCCACATTAGCCATTTCAATTTCCATATCAACGCCTCTTAGTATGGCTTTTGGTACCGGAGATTGCATAACAAGGTCTCTGAATCTTTTTTCGCTTTCTTCTAATATGTGCTGATGATTTTTTTCGGTTGTAATATCTCGAACGGTTCCTAATAATCTTTCAGGTTCGTTTTCGGGATTGTAAAAAACTTTTCCTTTTGCTTCGACCCAATGAATAGAAAGATCATCGCGAATTATTCTGGCTTCATAATGAATATATCCATCAATAATGGCATCTTTAAACGCTTTTTCGCGAATATGCAAATCATCAGGATGAACATGAGTAAGTAATTCCTGGTGCGTTAAATATCTGTCGTCTGTATATCCGGTAACAATTTCGAAATACCTTCTTGAATATTGTAAATCTTTTGTTTTTAGGGTTAATTCCCACGTACCAAGTCCGCTGGCTTCAACAATAATATTAAGTCTTTCCTCGTTTAATTCGATTTTTTTTCTGGCTTCTACTTTTTCAGTTACTTCGGTCACCGTAACAAGGATTCCTGAAATTTCTCCATTTTCCTCCTTTAGAGGATGGTAAAGAAAATCAAAATAGAATATTTCCAGCTTTCCACTTCTATTTAACGGAATTGGAACTTCATATCCATGATAAGGAATTCCTGTTTTTAAAACGTTGTCTAAAAGGGCACTAACCGATTCTTTGACCTCAGGTAAGGAATCAAATAAAGGTCTGTTGATAAAAGTACTTTCTTCTCTGCCTACTAATTTAAGATAAGCTTCATTAGCCATTTCTGCAACATGTTGTGGGCCACGCAAAATGGTAATTCCAACAGGCGCTTGTTTTACAGTATTACGAAAACGCTTATCAGCTTCTTCTATTTTTTTCTTTGCCAGATTTAAATCCGTTATATCTACTCCGGTATTCATTACTCCATAGATACTACCATTTACATCGTATAAAGGCGTTAAACTATAATTAAAATAATAAGTACCTAATTTTCCGTTTACGGTTAAATCTAATGGTGTATTTCGGGTATGAAAAGATTTTCCGGTTTCCAGAACAGTATTTATTTGCTCAAAAACCAATTGATTATCAAGTTCTGGTACAACATCTTTGAAAGATTTTCCTATTACATCATGACCTTTTCCCCAAACATTAATAATAGAATCATTGGCAAGTTCTACGATCATTTCTTTGCCAACATATACAGCAATAGGAAAAGGTGCATTTTCTACCAAAGCACGAACTTTATGTTCACTTTCTTCTATTTTAGAACGAGAAATTACTTGTTCAGTAACTTCAATTGCTATTGCGACAATGCCGGAAATACTACCGTCAGTTTCTCTAAGCGCTTCATAAACAAAATTAATATAAGTTTCTTCTACCTGTCCGTTTCTAATAAATCTGACAGGTTCTTCGTTACCAATAAATTTTTCACCGGTATTGTAAACATTATCAAGTAATGTCTCCAGATATTGATTTCTTGTTTCGGGAAGTGCATCAAAAATAGGTCTGTTATTTACATTTTCACCAGTCGTGCCCCACAATTGAAGCATTTGCTCATTGGCAATTTCTACAATATGATTTTCACCTCTAAAAACACACATGGCGATAGGCGCCTGCATAATATTGTTTAAAAATCGGGCATTGCTTTCTTTTAAGGCTTGAGCAGTTTTTTTGTTTTCGGTAGTTTCAATTACCGTAACCAAAATTCCGCCAACATCTCCGTTTTCTATTTTTATAGGACTGTATGAAAAATCAAAAAAACATTCTTCTACAAATCCATTTCGGTGTAATGGTACCATAAAATCAGGAAAACTAACCGCTTTTCCTTTCATAACGTCTGCAAACATAGGACCTATTGTGTCCCAAATTTCAGAAAATGTTTCTCTGGAACTAATTCCCAGAGCTTGCGGATGTTTGCTCAACCCAAGAATTGGGCGAAAGCCATCATTATAAATTTGAGTAAAATCATTACCCCAGGCAATATACATTCCAAATGGGTTATTCAGTATCATAGATACGATCGTACAAAGACTTTGTGGCCAGTTATCAGGATTGCCTAAAGATGTTTTGCTCCAATCTTTAGCGCGAATAAACTCGCCCATTTCTCCACCGTCAGCTAGAAAATAATGTTCATTATTTGTACTGCCCATTCAAATATATTTTTAGGGTTGAAGGATAAAATGTTCTTTGGCAGGTTGTTTAAAATTATTTCCTGCAGTTACTGCAAGGGCATTTTCAATCACCTTTTTTAATTTAGAAAAATCACCCGGTTTTCTGATATAATATATTGCACCTTTTTCATACATCTGATCAACAATAGTCATATCAAGAGAAGTAGAAAAAATGATAACAGGAAGATCTCTTAAATCAGCTGCTTGTTTAATTTCAGTCAAACACTCAACACCATTTTTTCGAGGCATATTCAAATCCAGAAAAAGAATATCAGGAAGATTATCAGATACATTATTTCTTAGAAAATCCATAAGTTCTACGCCATCATTAACCGTTGCAAGAGAGACAGGAAGTAGTAAATCATCAAGGGCTTCCCTAAAAAAAGCGCAATCATCTTCATCATCATCTGCAAGTAAAAGGTTGTATTTGTGGGTATTCATCTTATTGTAATAAATTTTAAAGAAAAAAATGAGCTATTTTAAATTTTAACTCAATTGTAAAGGACTTTTCGTACTGCTAATATAAAACTAATTTTATTAGTATTATTCAAGTGTATTTTAATAAGCCGGAATCTTCTGTTTCTTTACGGTTTTACGTATTAATTTGTATGAAAAATTATGCTAATAAACCTTCTTGTTTATTCTCTAAAGCTATTATTTATTCATTGCAATATAATCAGACGGCGACATAGTGAAATGCTTTTGAAAGTTTCTGCCAAAGCTAGTTTGCGATTTATAACCCACCATTTCGGCAATTTCATACATTTTATAGTTTTCATTCAAAAGCAATTCCGCAGCTCTTTTTAAGCGCACAAGATTGATTAATTCGTTCGGACTTAAATTCGAAATATCCTTAATTTTTCGGTATAAAGTAGATCGGCTCATATTCATGATTTCAGCCAGCGATTCTACACTTAAATCCTGGTCTGTAATATTTTTCAGGATTTCTTCATCGAGTTTTTTCAGGAATTTTTCGTCCGTTTTATTGTGCGCAATGCTTTTAATATGCGAAAGAGGAGAACTCGCATAATAATTCATAATCTGTTTTCGGTTTTCGATCAGATTATTCGCTGCAACCTTTAAGTAATCCATCGAAAATGGTTTTGCAATATATGCATCAGCACCAACTTCAAGACCGTCAATTTGAGATTTAAGCGAATTTTTTGCCGTTAATAAAATCACGGGAATATGACTTGTTTCGAGATTCGTTTTAATTCTTTTGCACAAAGTAATACCATCCATAACCGGCATCTGAACATCACTTATAATCAATTGAATATTTTCGTTATGAATAATTTTTAATGCATTTTCTCCATTATCAGCCTTCAGAACTGTATACGATGAACCTAATTCTGTTACAATAAAATTTAAAAGATCTTCATTGTCTTCAACCACCAAAACCTGCGTTTTTTCATGTTTAATTTCAATTTCAACCTTCTCTGTTTCTTTTGAGTTTTCTTCCTTTTCAGAATCAGTATAAAACATAAATTCTTCTTCCTGATGCAAAGGCACAACAAGTTCGAAAATGTTTAATTGAGAATCCGCAATCAACTGCAAACTTCCGTTATGCAATTGTGCCAGTGAATTTGCCAGCGAAAGCCCAATTCCTGTTCCGGATGTTGTATCCATATTATCAACCCTGAAAAAAGGCTCAAAAATTTTATCTTTCAATTGAAACGGAATCAGTTCGCCATCGTTTTTGACTATTAATGTCAATTTTTTTTCATCTCTGAAAAGCGTTATCGAAACCTTGTTTTTAGAATATTTTATGGCATTGCTAATTAAATTACTCAGGATTTTTTTGAAAGCCTCTTTATCAACAAAAGCAAAAATTTCTTTTTCGCCTAATTCCAGTTCAAATTCAATTCCTCTTTCTTCAATCAATTGACTGAATCTCAAGTATAAATTTCGAACCATCGAGGAAATATTAGCTTCAACAAAAGTCAGTTTTAGTCCGCCGATTTCTGATTTTCTAAAATCTAATAATTCATTCACCAATTTTAATAATCGGGAAGTATTTTTTTTCATTATAGAAAGATTCTGCGGCACTTCTGCAGATTGATGTTCCATCACCAAAAGTTTCTCCAAAGGTCCTTTTATAAGCGTTAGAGGTGTTCTTATTTCGTGTGCGACATTGGTAAAAAAGTCAATTTTAGCCTGATAAATTTCCTTTTCTTTTTCATCATTCAGATGTTTTATTTTTCGGTTATTTTTAACCTGTGTCAGGTTTTGCGAATAACGTATGATGTAATAAAACGAACCGCAAATCAATAAAAAATAGAAAAAATAAGCATAAGAACTTGCCCAGAATGGAGGTAATATGACAATTTTTAATTCAACCTCTTTACTCCAGACACCAAAACTATTTAACGATTTCACCTTAAAAACATAATCGCCAGGAGCCAGTTCTGTAAAAAAAACTTTGTTGTTGCGACCCAGATAAACCCAATCGTTATTTACAGTTTCGAGTTTATACCAATATTCTGTAAGTTCCGGCGCCGTATAATTTAAAGATGCAAACTCCAGATTAAACGACGATTGGTTGTTGTCGAGTTCCAGTTCATCAATATGCGAAATAGACTGTTTTATAGGCGAATCATTTTCGCTGGCACCAATATCTTTATTATTAATTTGAAGATTGGTAATAAAAATAGAAGGCGTGTATTTATTCTTAGTAAAATTCTTTGGATTAAAACTGATCATTCCGTTGAGGTTTCCAAAATACATATCGCCATTTGCATCCTTAAAAGCTGAGCTGTAATTAAACTGATCGCTCAATAAACCATTTGCAGTCGTATAAATTTTGATGTTTTTATGATCTGAACCAAATTTCACCAAACCTTTAGAAGTCGTAAGCCATAAATTTTTGGCATCATCTTCTAAAATAGAATAAAATACATTACTCGGAAATCCGTTTTTGGTCGTGAATTTTTTAAAAGTTCTTGTTTTCTTATCAAACAAATTCAAACCGTTTTCAGTAGCAAACCATAAATTTTTGCTGCTGTCTTCAAAAATAGTATTGATCGAATTGTTGCTAATGCCATTTGGATTTTTGTAGTCATAAATAAAAACCTCTTTTTTTCTGGTTTTTGGGTTATAAAAAAACAATCCGTCCCTATAACTTCCAGCCCAGTAATTTCCGTCAATATCTTCCTTAAAGTTTGTGTAATGAGCCGTTTCCGGAAATATTTTCAGGATGTCAAAATTATCTTTTTGTTCATTATAACTATAAATTCCAGAAGTTGTAATAACCAGAAGCTCTTTCTTTTTTGTTTCATAAAAAGAAAAAATAAAATTACTGTGTAAACCTGTCGAAGGATCATTAGCACTATAATGTCTGATAACCGCGCCCGATTTTCGATCTAAAACATCCAGACCATGCTCAAAAGTTCCCACCCAAATTTTGTCTTTTCGAGGCAATAAAGCATGAATATTGTAATATGAAACGCCGCTTTTGCTTCCGTTGGGCAAATACGAAGTAAATTTTCCCGTTTTCGGATTAAATCGATTCAAACCTGCATCTTCAGTTCCAATCCAGAAATCACCCGAAACATCTTTATGTATTTCCCTTACAGCGCTTCCGCTAATCGAATTCTGATTGTTTTGCGGAAAATATTTCTTGAATTGCGTGTATTGTTTCTGATGATAATTGATGCCGCCAAAATAAGTTCCAATCCAGATCCCGTTTTCCTTATCAATAGTAATAGAATAAGCCGCATTATCTGAAATCGCATACGGATCGTTGTAATTTTTTTTAAGATTGATGGTGTTTTTCGTTTTCAGATTATAAACATAAACGCCGGATTCACTTGCAATCCAAAGTTCTTCATTTCCTTTTTTCTTAAACTGTCGGACAAAAACCGGTTCTTTAATATTGAATTTTAACTCAGATGTAGTTTTGTCTTTTCGATTATAAAGCAAAACACCATGATCCTGAGTTCCTATCAAAATATTGTTTTGATCTAAAGCATAAATAATAGTAATTCTAAAATTTGTTTTATCAGAAGGCGGATTCAAAACAATATTTTCAAACGAAAGGCTTTCTTCAGAATAGTGGTAGATTTTATTTAAGGATGAAGCCCAGATTTCACCTTTAGAATCTCTGGTAATCGAAGTTGCAATAAAGTATTTGTTCGGATTAAATGTTTTGGTTTCTTTTTTTGCAGGCGTGTATTTATATAAAATGTTTCCTGAAATAAACCAGATATTTCCATTTTTATCATGATTAATATCGTTTATCCTGTCATTTATAGCTTCGTTTAAAACAACAAACTGATCTGTTTTTTTATTATACAGATATAAACCCTTATCAGTTCCTACCCAAATAGTTCCCTGATAGGCGTGCAGCGACTGAATATAATTACTTCCCAGACTGTGTACAGGATCGTTTTGGCTTCTGTAGGTTTTAAAACGATAGCCGTCGAATCTGTTTAAACCATCCTTAGTTCCAAACCACATAAAACCATCTTCATCCTGAATTGAAGTAATAACCGTGTTGTTAGAAAGACCTTCTTCAACCTGAAAATGTTTAAAATAATATTCCTGAGCGTGAATAAAAT
The DNA here is from genome assembly GCF_009707955.1 of Flavobacterium sp. LC2016-13. Taxonomy (GTDB): domain Bacteria; phylum Bacteroidota; class Bacteroidia; order Flavobacteriales; family Flavobacteriaceae; genus Flavobacterium. The sequence continues at coordinate 18,073 of NZ_WMDQ01000015.1, forward strand.
TTATTGAAAAAACTATAAAAAATATAAAAAGAAAGAATTTACGCATTGTTCTGAATTTTTGTATAAAAAAGATGTTCTTCAAATCGTCTCAATCTTATTCCAAATGTTGCAAGAAATTTATTTTTATTCCAAAATGATACAATTTGAATCATTTGAGATAGATTTTGACACAAATCAATCATTTTATTTTGAATAAAAATCATCTACTTTGGATTTTCAAATAAATCATATTGATAATTTTTAGCACTAAAAAATACACTATCAATAAAATAAAGTTTGAAAAAATAAATCATGTTTAATTTACTAGACAAAATGACCTCATTATTATTAATGAGCAATATAGATTTTTTTTCGTTCATAGAGAATGATTAAAATTTATAATGCAATTTTAAAAAACCAACCAAAAAAAATGAAACTATCTAAAATGAAAAATCAATGAAAACAAAGCTCACACAGATTTTAAAGCAGAGATATTACCTCTTGTTTTTCTTTAGTTTATTATTACAACAAACGTATGCCCAACAACAAATTACCATAACGGGAAAAGTAGCTTCTGCAACAGGAGAACCAATACCGTTTGCAAATGTTGTGATCAAAAACACAAAAAGTGGCGCCGTTACTGATTTCGACGGAAGATATAAAATTGTGGCGGCTTCAAACCAGACTTTGGTTTTTAGCTCACAAGGATATAAAACAGCAGAAATCGAAATTAACAACAAAACTACAATCGATGTTTCTTTAACAGAAGATGCAACAAAACTCGATGAAATTGTTGTTGTAGGTTACGGTTCTCAACAGAAAAAAGACCTTACAGGAGCAGTTTCTCTGGTAAAAGCCGGTGAAATTCAAAAACGTCAGGTGACTACAGTCGCAGACGGATTGCAGGGATTGGTTACCGGAGTAAAAGTTCGTGGCGGAGGAAGACCGGGACAAGAAGCTAATATCGAAATTCGTGGATTAAAAAATCTTCAAAGTGCAAATCCGTTATATGTAATTGATGGTTTAATTACAACGGCAAACAGAGATTTTAACCCAAATGATATCGAAAGTATCCAGGTTTTAAAAGATGCATCGGCGGCAGCAATTTACGGTTCGCGAGCGGCAAATGGTGTAATCATTATCACGACCAAAAAAGGTAAAAAAGGACCGTTACAAGTTGAAGTTTCAGCAAAAACGAGTTTTACAACCATGCCAAGATATGATTTAATGGGAACCGAAGAATTCGCAAAATTCAATAATCAGGCGTATGATAATGCTGGGTTTGCGAGACAAAACTTAAATATGGCTGTAAATACAGACTGGCAGGATGCAACTTTTCAAACCGGAATGATGCAGGATTATAATGCCAGTTTTTCCGGTGGAAATGAAAACTCGACTTTTTTTATGTCTGGAAATTATTTTGGAAATGAAGGTACCGTTATTGGAACTGATTTTGACAGAATTTCATTTCGTGTAAATTCAAGCGGTTCAAAAGGAATTTTCAGTATTGGAGAAAACTTAGCAGTAAGTAATTCTAAAACAGATGAAATGTCTGGAAACCCAATTATTGATGTGTACAGAATGACACCAACAATTCCGCTTTACGATCCTTCTAACCCAGGCGGTTATGGTTATGGAAAACAAGGTGTTGCCGATACTTTTGGTACAAACCCTTTGGCAATTGCTGATTTTGCAAATACTATAAATCAAAACTTCAGAATTAGAGGAAATATCTGGTCAGAATTAAAATTTGTTCCATGGTTGAAATACCGTTTCAATTTTGGATACGAAACTAGTTTTGATTCTTATAAATTCATGAGAAAAAAAGGAAGCTGGACATTAAACCAACCGCAAGATCCATCTCAGACAGATCAGAATAAAGGAAGATCTGAAGCGATGTTATTTGAAAATACGCTGACTTTCAAAAAAGAATTTGGCAAACATGATTTAACTATTTTATTAGGTCAGACATTCCAAAAAGATACTTATGATCAAATTTACGGAACGAAGAGAAATCTTCCAATGAATTCAGGAACAGGCCAATATTATGAAGTTTTAAATCAGGGAGATTCACCAGTAGTTGGCGGTTTCATAAACGAAGCAGCTTTAACATCCTATTTAGGAAGGTTAGAATACAATTATGATAATCGTTATTTATTTAATGCTGTTATCAGACGTGATGGTTCTTCTAAATTCAGCGATGGCAATAAATGGGGTAATTTCCCGTCACTTTCTGCCGGATGGAGAATAAGCAACGAATCATTTTTTAAATCAGAATTTATTAAAGATTTAAAATTAAGAGCGAGTTATGGAGAATTAGGTTCTGGAAATATCAAAGAATATGAATCGAAAAGCTTCATTAATAACTTTGGACAGATTGTATTAGGTAATGATCAAAATTTATATCCTTCTGCAGCTCAGGTAAAATTATCAAACTCACAATTGCGTTGGGAAAAATTAAAACAAACCAATATAGGATTAGATTTAGGAGTTTTAAATAATGATTTGCGTTTAACAGCCGATTATTTTATTGCCCGCACAGAAGATGTATTGTTTGGTTTCCCAATTTTACTGACTACAGGTAATGATGGAGGAAATCCAATTTCTAACGCTGCAACTGTCGAAAATAAAGGTTTTGAATTAGAATTGGCTTACAGCAAAAAAATCGATGAATTCTCGTTTAATGCTTCTGTAAACTTCACAAAAGTAAATAACAAACTGGTTTCTTTAGGTAACGGTCAAAATGAAAATATTGTTGGAAACACAATGACCCGCAGCGGACAACCGGTAGGAATGTGGTACGTTCTGCAAACAGATGGATTATTTCAATCTCAGGATGAAATTCAAAACTACAAAAACGCAGCAGGAAAAGTTATTATGCCAAATGCCGTTCCCGGAGATATTCGTTTTAAAGATGTTAACGGTGACGGACAAATTACTAACGAAGACAAAGCTGTTGTAGGAAGTCCATGGCCGGAATTTGAAATGGGATTAAACGCCGGAGCAGAATACAAAGGTTTTGATTTTTCTATGAACTGGATTGCTTCACACGGGGCTACTGTTTACAATGGATTTAGAAGTGTTGTTGATCGTTTTGATGACAACAGTAATTACAGAACTGGTATTCAGCCCTGGACACCGGAAAATCCAAATACTGATTTTCCTAGAATTACAAAAGGTTCAACCTTAAACTCAAGAGGAGACAGTGATCGTTTCTTGGAAAGCGGAGATTTTATCAGACTAAAATACATAGGATTTGGATATAATTTGCCAGAAAGTGTTTTAGCAAAATCAGGAATCACCAGAGCAAGATTAACATTGTCTGCACAAAATGTTATTACAATTACTAAATATAAAGGTTTAGATCCTGAGTTCAGTAATACTGGCGATAATAAAATTTTTGAAAGAGGTGTAGATAATGGTGCATTCCCAAATCTTAAGACTTATTCTTTTGGTGTAGAGTTTAGCTTTTAATTAAAAAAACAACGTAATGAAAAAAATAATAATAATAGCAGCAGCTTTTCTGGGTCTTGTTTTTACAGCTTGTGAAAACGAATTAGACCTGAACAGTCCAAATGATATAACAGTAGATCAGTATTGGAAAACTGAAAGTGATGCACAAGCCGGCGTAAACTCAATTTATGCCATGTTTTATAAAGATGGATTGTGGGCAAGATGGATTTATTTTCGCTTAGACCTGACTTCTGATGAAGGTTATAGTGTAAGTCCGTGGACAGAATTAGCAGATTGGACAAGATTTAATTACATCAATTATAATTTTTGGGAAGGAAATGCCGTAACCTGGAGAGATACCTACAAAGCTATTTTTAGATGCAATCAGGTATTGGCAAATGTGCCAAATATTCCTTTTGAAAATGAAGAAACCAAAAAAAGAATTCTGGCAGAAGCAAAATTTTTAAGAGCCTTAAATTACTATTATGCAGCAGTACTTTGGGAAGATATTCCAATTGTTTTGACGCCTTCACAACCAAATGACCTTCCGCAACAAAAAAAGCTAACCGAAGTTTGGGCTCAAATTGAAACCGATTTAAATGAAGCTTTCGTCGATTTGCCTGCAACGTGGTCCGGAGATCAAACCGGAAGACCGGATAAAGGTGCTGCAAAAGCATTTTTAGCGAAATTATACATGCAGCAACATAAATGGACCGATGCAAAAGGAGCTTTAGAATATTTAATTACAGGTCCGGGAGCAAAGTATAGCTTGGTTTCAAATTACAGAGACAATTTTACAGATGTAAATGAAAACAACAGCGAATCTGTTTTTGAAATCCAGTTTGGAGATCAAAGAAAAGGCGGAACTGATGAAGCGCAAAATGCTGCAGTTTCAAGCAACCGTTCTCAATTTTTTGCACCAAGAGGAATTGGATGGTCTGATGGACAAGCACGTTTTTGGTTAATAAATGCTTTCAAACAAGAAAAGAATAAAGACGGTAATCTGGATATTCGTTTAAGATGGACTTTATATTACCCTCAATTACTGGCTGATTTTGGAGACAAAACATACGGTAGAAACTGGGAATGGAATAATGACGAAGCATGGTTTAGAAAAGGAAGCCGTGATTATTACCGAGACAACGAAGATTATTACAACCAGGTAAATTACAGATTGGTTCGTTACGGAGATATTTTATTGCGTTATGCTGAAGTTTTAAACGAATTAGGAAATACTGCAGATGCTTACCAATATGTAGATTTAGTGAGAGCACGTGTCAACATGAATACACTGGCAGTTGCGCATCCTGAAATTGGAAATGATCATGATAAATTCTTAGAGCGTTTAAAAATAGAAAGAGTTTTAGAATTAGCCGGAGAAAGTGTTCGCTGGGAAGATTTAAAACGTTGGGGAGATTTAGATTCTCAGGCTTCGGTTGATAAAATTGCGCTTCGTGATCCGGATTTTAAAAACTTCACAGTAGGTAAAAATCACAGAATGCCAATTCCACAAAGTGATGTAGATAATAATCCAAATTTAGAGCAAAACTCTGGATATTAAAACTGAATTTTTGAGGGAATCAGATTTACAAGTCTGATTCCCTTATCATAAGAACGATTGTTCATAACAAGAAAATTTATAATGAGAAAAGTAAAATTGTATCTAACATTGATGTTAGCAGGACTTGTATTGCTTAGCTGTAACAACAAAAAAAGCAATGTCGAAGAAAATAAAAACGAAACAAACGTAGTAGAAAAAAGAGAAATCTGGACAAAAGATCAGGCCAATAAATGGTATGCAGAACAGCCTTGGTTAGTAGGCTCAAATTATTATCCCAGCACAGCTATAAATCAATTAGAGATGTGGCAGGATGATACATTTGATCCAAAAAGAATCGATCAGGAATTAGGCTGGGCAGAAAATTTAGGCATGAATGTAATGCGCGTTTACCTGCACGATTTATTACATCAGCAAGATGCAGAAGGATTTTACAAACGCATGGACAAATTTTTAGAAATTGCAGACAAACATCATATCAAAACACTTTTCGTTTTATTTGATTCATGTTGGGATCCGTTTCCTGCTTTAGGAAAACAACGAGCTCCAAAACCACATACACATAATTCTGGCTGGATGCAGAGTCCGGGACAAAAAGTATTACAGGATTCTACACAATATCCTCGCTTAGAGAAATATGTAAAAGAAACCGTGGCACATTTTAAAGATGACAAACGTATTTTAGGCTGGGATGTTTGGAATGAACCGGATAACATGACAGGTCCATCTTACGAAAAAGTTGAAATTAAAAACAAAGTCGATTTGATTTTACCTCTCTTAAAAAATGTTTTTGTTTGGGCAAGAGAAAGCAATCCATCGCAGCCATTAACTTCTGGAGTTTGGGCCGGAGACTGGAGCGATGAAGCCAAAATGAAACCAATGCACAAAATGCAAATTGAACAATCCGATATTGTTTCATTCCATAATTACAATACACCACAGGATTTCGAAAAAGTAATCAAACAATTGCAGCGTTACGGAAAACCTTTATTGTGTACCGAATATATGGCAAGACCAAACAGAAGCACATTCGAAGGCTTTTTACCGATCGCCAGAAAATACAATGTTGGCATGATCAACTGGGGTTTTGTGGATGGAAAAACGCAAACCAAATACGCCTGGGACAGTTGGACAAAAAAATACGATGCAGAACCAAAACTATGGTTTCACGAAGTTCTTAGAAATGACGGAACACCATACATCAAAGCCGAAACAGATTTAATCAAAAAGATGACTTCTGAGGCAAATAAGAAATAGATTGTTAGATTTTTTTTTGCCACAGATTGCACAGATTCAAATGATTAAGATCTGTGGCGAAAAAATTAAACACATAGAAACATAGATTTATTGTTTCCTTTTTGAGATTATAAAAAAAGCAAGCTTTCACACATAGCTATGTGCATTTTAATTAGTGAAACGCCTTTTATAGACAAAGAAAAACTATGTTCCTATGTGTTTAAAAAATCATTTTAATCTGTGAAATCCCGATAGCTATCGGGAGTGGCAAAACCATTTTAATTTTTAGCAGTATGAAAACACACACAATAAAACAGCTCTTTTTTCTAGCAATAATTTTGGTTGGATTTTCTGCGAAAGCACAACAGCCAGATCCGCCGGGACAAGTTAAGGGAACTGAAAAACCTAAAAACCAAGCCTATCTTTTTGCGCACATGACGCACAACGATTACGGCAGATTATATTATTCTGTAAGTCTTGACGGTTTGCATTGGGAAAACCTGAATAACGGAAAACGAGTTTTTGAAGAATATAAAGGACATCCCGATATCTGCAAAGGTCCTGACGGAAAATATTACATCGCAGGAAATACAGGCGACGATGCAAAAAGCATTAATATCTGGGTTTCTGATGATTTAATTACCTGGAAAAAACACTCCGATTATACGCCGGATTTAAAAAGCACACCAGATTATTCAAATGCTTTACAGCGAATTGGAGCTCCAAAATTATATTACGACAAAGACTCTGAAAAGTTTATCATGACGTGGCACACACCACATCTTGAAGGAACAAAAGAAGATGGAGAACGTTATTGGGCAAGTCAGCGAACCTTATATGTTTTGTCTAAAGATTTAAAAACTTTTGAAGGAACACCAAAACGTTTATTCGATTGGGATATGGGAACCATTGATGTTTTCATCCGTAAAGTTGGCGATTCTTATTATGCCGTAATTAAAGACGAAACGTACCCGACTTTGTATTGGACAACCGGAAAAACCATCCGAATTGCCAAGTCAAAATCTCTTTTAGGACCATATTCTTTGCCTCAGCAATCGATTAGTCCAAATTTTAGAGAAGCGCCAATGCTGATTCCTTCTCCAGATGATAAAATATGGTATATGTATTATGAACAATATCCGGGCGTTTCATACGGATTATCAATTGCTGATAATTTAAACGGACCGTGGTTTCAGGCTTCAGGATATACTTTTTTCTCCGATTGGGATAAATATAGTTTTCCTGAAAAAGTACGCCACGGCTGCATGATTACAATCTCTAAAAATGAATACGACAGTTTAGTGAAGAAATTTGGCATCACTAAGAAATTATGAGTTATAAGTTATGAGTTATAAGTTATGAATTATGAGATTGGAATTAGGCTTTGTTAGTGTTTTTTGAGTTAATACGAACAGAGATTATTTTATCGGAAATAAGTAATAATCACACTTAACCCAACTCATAATTCATAATTAATAATTCACAATTAAAAAAAAGGTTAGTTAAAGTTAGTGTTTGAAATTGCCAGGCTGTGTGGTATGGCCTGGTGATTTATTTAATGTTTGAAAATCACAAAAATTGACAATGAAAAATAAAATAATAATTCTCGTTTTACTTTTTACGGGTTTGATAACCAATGCACAATGGAAACCTCAAGGCGATAAAATCAAGACAAAATGGGCAGCGCAGGTTGATCCGAACAAAACATTACCAGAATATCCCCGTCCGATTATGGAGCGCGGTCAATGGAAAAATCTGAATGGTTTATGGAATTACGCCATTCAGGAATTTGGCAAAACAGCGCCTTCAAAATATGACGGGCAAATTCTGGTTCCGTTTGCCGCTGAATCGAGTTTATCCGGAGTGATGAAAGAAGTTGGATCAAAAGATGAACTTTGGTACGAAACCCATTTTTCAATTGAATCAGGTTGGAACGGAAAAAATATCCTGTTGCATTTTGGAGCTGTAGACTGGAAAACAGAAGTTTTTATAAACGACATAAAAGTTGGTTCGCATACTGGCGGCTATACACCATTTTCATTTGATATTACCCCATTTATTCAAAAAGGAAAAACTCAAAAACTCATTGTAAAAGTTTGGGATCCTTCAAACGACGGCCCTCAGCCAAGAGGAAAACAAGTTAAAAACCCCGAAGGAATTTGGTACACGCCCGTTACCGGAATCTGGCAAACGGTTTGGATTGAACCTGTAAATGCTAAAAATATTACCGAGTTAAAAACAACTCCAAATATCGATCAAAATACAATCAGTATTAAAGCTGATGTGAAAGGAGCAGAAACTGGAGATTTAATAGAAATTACTGTTTTTGAAGGAGGAAAAGAAATTGCAAAAGAAAAAGCCGTTGTAGGCGAAAACAATGATATTACTTTAAATTCTCCAAAATTATGGTCGCCGGAAAGTCCGTTTTTGTATCAGACTAAAATTCGTTTAATCAGCAAAAATAAAGTAGTTGATGAAGTGAAAAGTTATTTTGCGATGCGAAAAATTTCATCAAAAAGAGATGAAAACGGAATCATGAGAATGCAGTTAAACAACAAAGATTATTTTCAATACGGCCCGTTAGATCAAGGCTGGTGGCCAGACGGATTATATACGGCACCAACAGATGAAGCTTTAAAATATGATATTATTAAAACCAAAGAATTAGGTTTTAATATGATTCGTAAACACGTAAAAGTAGAACCGGAACGCTGGTACACACATTGCGATCAATTAGGAATTTTGGTTTGGCAGGATATGCCAAGCGGTGATGAACAACCGATTTGGCAAGATAAAAAGTATTTTGAAGGAACAGAATTACAGCGTACTCCAAAATCACAAGAAATCTATAAAAAGGAATGGAAGGAAATAATGGATCATTTGTATTCCTATCCAAGTATTGTAGTTTGGGTTCCTTTTAATGAAGCCTGGGGACAATTCAAAACGGTAGAAATTACAGAATGGACTAAAAATCATGATCCAAGTCGTTTAATAAATTCTTCAAGCGGAGGAAATCATTTTCAAACGGGCGATATTTTAGATTTACACAAATATCCAGCTCCGGAATTGTATTTGTATGATGCCCGAAGAGTTACTGTTTTAGGTGAATACGGCGGAATTGGTCTTCCGTTAGAAGGACATTTATGGAGAACAAATGACAATTGGGGTTACGTAAAATTTAAAAATGAAGCTGAGGTAACTGCAGAATATATCAAGTATGCTCAAATCCTTAAAAACTTAGTAAAAACAGGATTTTCGGCAGCAGTTTATACACAAACAACCGATGTTGAAGGCGAAGTAAACGGTTTCATGACCTACGACAGAAAAGTAGATAAAATGGATTTCAAAGCCATAAATAAAATTAATACAGAAGTTATAAATGCTTTGAATAAATAAATTTAAACACATAGAAACATAGAATTTTTTGTTTTGAAAAAAGGAAGTAAAAGAAACTAGTTTCTACACAGAGTTACCACAATCTTGTCATTCCGAGGAACGAGGAATCTTCACGAGTAACTCTACAAAGATTGACGATTTTCTGTGCGGAGCTACTTACGAAGATTCCTCGTTCCTCGGAATGACAAGATTGAGTAAGCTATGTTTGTTTAAACAAGTGAAACGCCTTTTTACAGACAAAGCAAAACTATGTCGCTATGTGTTTAAAAAACCACGCCCAACAATAAAAAAACCAAAATGAAAAAATACCTAATTCTTTTTCTGCTCACAACAATGAGTTTTGCTCAGCAAAAAACATTCACAAATCCCATTCTGCCATCGGGCGCAGACCCGTATAGTACGTATTACAAAGGCTATTATTATTACACCAACACACTTGGAAATAAACTGGTTTTGTGGAAAACAAAAGATCTGTCAAACATCAAAAATGCTGAAAGCAAAGTGATTTGGACACCGCCAAAAAACACCAATTATTCGGCAGAAATCTGGGCACCCGAATTTCATATTATCAACGGAAAATGGTATTGTTATTTTGCCGCAGACAATGGCGATAACAACAATCACAGAATGTATGTTTTAGAAAATAAGTCGTCAGATCCGTTTAAAGGGAATTTCGAATTTAAAGGGAAAATTGCTGCGAAAACTGATAAATGGGCAATTGACGGAAATATTTTCGAACATAAAAAACAGCTTTATATGATTTGGGCTGGATGGGAAGGCGATACCAACGGACAACAGAATATCTACATCGCTAAAATGAAAAATCCGCTTGAAATTGACGGTGACCGTGTAATGATTTCATCTCCAACAAATGATTGGGAAACGCACGGAGCATTGCATGATGATGTAAATCCGGCACAGGTAAATGTGAATGAAGGTCCGCAGTTTTTAGAAAGAAATGGTAAAATTTTCATCGTTTTTTCTGCAAGCGGATGCTGGACAGATTTCTATTCTTTGGGATTATTAACTTTTAATGGCGGAGATAATTTGTTAGATGCATCGGCCTGGAAAAAATCTTCGGAACCTATCTTCAAACAATCAGATAAAAATAAAGTTTATGCGCCGGGACATAATTCATTCTTTAAATCTCCCGATGGAAAAGAAGACTGGATTTTGTATCATGCCAATTCAAATCCGGGTGAAGGATGCGGGAATAAAAGATCGCCAAGAATGCAGAAAATTGATTGGGATGTCAACGGATTTCCGGTTTTAGGCGAACCGGTAAGTGAAGAAACCAAATTGGCAATTCCTTCAAAATAACACAAACATTTTAAAATTCACAAAATGAAAAATATTCAAATCGCTGCAGTTGTATTACTGGCAGTATTTCAATTCAGCTGCAAAGACAATAAAAAGGAAAATACAACTTCAACAGAAACTGCTGCAATAAAAACAGATTCAGTAAAAACTGTTTTAGAAACCAAAAATTTTGATACCATAATCGACGGTAAAAAAGTTAATTTGTATTGGATCGAAAACAAAGGAATCAAAGCTGCTTTTACCAATTATGGCGGAAGATTAATTGGACTTTGGGTTAATGATAAAAGCGGAAAATCAACCGATGTTGTTGTTGGAATGAATAGCGCAAAAGGATTTAAAACTTCTACAGAACCTTATTTTGGAGCAACAATCGGAAGAGTTGGAAACCGAATTGCAAAAGGAAAATTTACATTGGAAGGAAAGCAATACCAGGTTCCATTAAATAATGGGAAAAATGCTTTGCACGGCGGTATAAAAGGTTTTCAGGATGTAGTTTGGAATGCTGAAAAAGTAAACGAAAATACTTTGGTTTTTACGTATGTTTCGCCAGATGGAGAACAAGGTTTTCCTGGGAATTTAACCGTAAAAGTAACGTATACAATTACAGATGATAATTCTGTAAAAATGGAATATGATGCAACAACTGATAAAACTACTTTGGTAAACTTAACCAATCATGCTTTTTTTAATTTAAATGGAGAAGGAAGCGGCACAATCTTAAATCATGAATTGCAGATTTACGCAAATGAATTTACTCCCGTTGATGAAGGTTTGATTCCGAGTGGAGAATTAAAACCAGTAAAAAATACCGTTTTTGATTTTACTTCAAAACATACAATCGGAGAAAGAATCGAAACCAAAGATGAACAGTTAAAATTCGGAAAAGGTTACGATCACAATTACGTTTTAAACGGAACGAAGAAAAATGGACTGAATCATGCGGCAACAATTTCCGGAGATAAATCAGGAATCACTTTAGATATTTTTACGGAAGAACCAGGATTACAGTTTTACAGCGGAAATTTCATGCAGTCAAAAAACACGTTTAAATCAGGTTCAAAAGATGATTTCAGAACGGCTTTTGCATTAGAAACACAACATTTTCCAGACGCACCAAATCAACCAAAATTTGCTCCGATTGTTTTAAAACCGGGACAAAAATATCATACGGTTTCTTATTATCAGTTTTCTGTAAAAAAGTAGTTTAACCGCAAAGAGCGCTAAGAATTACGCAAAGATCGCTAAGAAAAATGAGGAATAGCTTGGCGCCCTTCGACTTCGCTCAGGGTGACATAAAATGAGAAAAAAACTTTGTGTCCTTTGCGTAATTCTTAGCGCTCTTTGCGGTTAAAAAAACTTAGCGTTAAAACCTAAAACCAATAAAACATGAAAAAAATACTATCCATAATAACATCATTTTGTGTTTTCGCAGCCTGCTCGCAGGAAAAAGACACAAATCAACCAAAAGAAGTAAAATCAAGTTCAATTTTACTGGCGGATCCTACCATTTTTTATAACAACGGCACTTATTATTTATACGGAACCACAAGTGGAGATATTCCAAATGGAGAAGGATTTCAGGTTTATACTTCATCAGATTTGAAAGACTGGAAAGGTCCGGTTGGAGCACAGAATGGCTTGGCTTTAAAAAAAGGAGATGCGTTTGGCGATAAAGGATTTTGGGCACCACAGATTCTTTCGTATCAAAATAAATTTTATATGATTTATACGGCGAATGAAAACATTGCGGTTGCTACAAGTGATAGTCCGCTTGGGCCATTTAAAAGCGAATCAAAAGAACCAATTATCAAAACCGGAAATCAAATCGATCCGTTTATTTTTATTGACGAAGACGGAAAAAAATATCTGTATCATGTTCGCTTAACAAGCGGAAACAGAATTTTCGTCGCAGAAATAAACGACGATTTTAAAAGTATAAAAGCAGAAACTTTAACGGAATGTATTTCAGGAACTCTACCTTGGGAAAATACACAAAACGTAAGCTGGCCGGTTACAGAAGGCCCGACAGTTTTAAAACACGACGGATTGTATTACATGATTTATTCGGCAAATGATTTCAGAAATATTGATTATGCTGTAGGTTACGCGACAAGTAAAAGTCCGCTTGGACCTTGGGAAAAAGCTACAGACAGTCCAATAATCAGCAGAAAAAATACCAAACAAAACGGAATTGGTCACGGCGATGTATTTTGGGATAAAAACAATAAAATGCATTATGTCTTGCACACTCATTATAGTGAAAGTGCCGTTTCGCCAAGAAAAGCCGGAATTATTGCCATTGAATTTAAAGATGGAAAAATAGTGGCTGATCCTGCAAGTTTTCAATTTCTAAAAAATTAGTAATTAAAAAGCCTTCAGATTTCTGAAGGCTTTTTTAGTTTTTACGTTTCCTGCAAGGTTTCCAAAACCTTGTAGGTATTCTAAGTAAAATAATAAATTATCCTAGCGTAAAATTTAAACCTACAAGGTTTTGAAAACCTTGCAGGAGTTGAAATCTAATTTTAAGAATCTTTTTTATTTGAAAATATAAAAACTGAAAACAGGTTTGAAATTAAAGCCGCAACCAGCCAGGAACGCATCCAAAAAAATAAAAAAATCGATTTGTTAGAGCAATTTATGCTGGCTAATGTTAAGGTTATGAAAAACGTTGTTGTCAGATTTTGAAGTATTTGAATTAATAATTTTCTATTATAAAATCGGACAATGTTCATCTTAATTCAAATTGATAAGTTGAGGTCCAAATTCTTCGTAGAAAATATTTTCCTGATTTACCTTTAAATTAATCAACGTTTCATATTGTGTTTTAATAAACATTTCAGGTCCGCAGATATAATATCTGGCTTCTTCTAATAAAATAGAATCTTTGCATTTATGAAGATCAACGCGACCGTGAATAAGTTCGTTCGAAACATTATGATGAGGTTCTAAAGTATCATAAAAAGTAAACGTTTCTAAATGATTTGCTTCTTCTTTTAAAGCCGAAATCTGATTTTTGAAAGCGTGAACAGATTCGTTTCTGCAGCCGTGAATCCAGATTGTTTTTTTATTTTGAATGGAGTTTAAATTCGTTTCCAGCATGCTTAACATCGGCGTAAGCCCAACGCCGCCGCTTATTAATACTAACGGATTTTCTGAATCTTTTTCTAAATGAAATAATCCTGCCGGAGAAGAAATTGAAATAATATCGCCTTCAGATTTTGAATGCATCGTATTCGAAACCCATCCGTTTGGATTTGGCGCAATTCCGCTTTCTTTTTTTACCGAAATCCTGTAATATTCAGGATTAAAAGTGCTTGACAAACTGTATTGTCTTGGTTGTAAAAGATTCAATTCAGGCACAAAAACCTGAACACTGATAAACTGCCCGGAATGGAAATCAGTAATCTCTTTTCCGTCTTCCGGATAAAGATAAAACGATTTAATTTCGGTCGATTCTTCAACGATTTTTTTAATAACGAATTTTCTCCAGCCATTCCAACTTCCGGGTTTTGCTGCATTTTCTTGGTATAAATCTTTTTCAAGATCGATCATAATTTGTGCCAACTGATAAAAAGCAATTGTCCACGCTTCGAGAAGTTCAGGAGTTGCGGCCTCGCCAACAACTTCTCCAATAGAAGCGATTAATTGTGTTCCTACGATTTTATATTGCTCCGGCTGAATATTAAGGCTTCGGTGTTTGGTTCCAATTCCTTTCAATACACCAATTAAAACTGACGGATCTTCTATATTTTCGGCATAAGCCAAAACAGCATTTGCAAGGGCAGATTTTTGTCTTCCGTTTGCCTGATTTCCCATATTAAACATATTTCGCAATTCAGGATGATGTTTAAACATTCTGGCATAAAAATAATTCGTCAGGTCTTCGCCGCTCGCTCGTAAAATTGGAATTGTTGCTTTGATAAGCTCTTTTTGTTGTGGATTCATTTTGTGATAATTATAATTTGATTAGGATTAAATATTTGAAATTCTGAGGGAATAAAGTAGCTCAGATTTTATATTCACAAATTTAATTCGGAGGCAAAGCTTCGTTTTATGACTCAAATCATAAGAAGTGAAAAATGTTGGATTTTATTTAAAATGAACTTTATGATAATTCGATTTTTTAGAACAAAAATTAACTTAAGGTAATTTTGAATATTTTATTTTAAATGAATTTTGCATCATAAAATTTAAAGAAAACAATTTATGATACAAGAATTAAAAGTAGGAGATAAGATTCCAAATTTTTCCCTGCAAGATCAAAACGGACAGCTTTTTAATAGCGCTACAGATGTAATTGGTACAACGAGTGTAATTTATTTTTATCCAAAAGATGAAAGTGGCGTTTGCACGAAAGAAGCTTGTGCGTTTCGCGATAGTTTTCAGGATTTTACCGATGCTGGTATACAAGTTTTAGGAATTAATGCAGCGGGAATTGAAAGCCATAAAAAGTTTGCCGAAAAAAACAGATTGCCTTTTAAATTATTAAGCGATCCGGGAAATAAAGTCATTAAACAATTTGGTGTAAAAAATGCTTTGTTTTTAACTGGAAGAGAAACGTTTATCGTGAATGAATCCGGTGTTGTAATACACAAATTCAGAGACTTTTTTAAAGGTGCTGCACATGCGAAGGAAGTACTTGAGTTTTTAAAACCCGTAAAGTAATTCCAGCGATTAAATAAAATTATCACCAACAAGTTAATTTCATAATTTTAAGCCCGATATAATTTATATCGGGCTTACTTTGTTATTATGGATGATAAAAAGATATTAGTAGATTTTCTGCATCAATTTTCGGGACTTTCAGAGGCTGATTTTCAAAAAGGAAATCCGTATTGGTATACGAGAACTTTTAAGAAAGGTGAGTTTTTTAATATGCAAAGTTTCGTATGTTCTGATCTTGGTTTTATAAAAAGCGGTCTTTTCAGAATTTATTATTTTGATGAGGAAGCAATGGAAGATCGAAATATGTTTTTCTTTGCCGAAGGTCAGTTTATTGTCTCTTTTGCGAGTTTTATTTACCAGCATCCGTGCATGTATTATATTGAAGCGCTTGAAGATGCCGAGGTTTATGCAATAAAATATAAAGATCTTAAGGAACTTTATGCCGTAAATAATGGCTGGGCAAACATGGGAAGAATTTTGGCTGAATTATTTTTTATTTACGCGCAATTAAGAATGGAGGCTTTGCTTTTTAATAATGTAGAACAACGTTATATAAAATTGCAAAAAGATCAGCCACAAATTCTACAGCGAGTTGCGCTTTTTCATATTGCTTCGTATTTGGGCATTACAAGTCAGTCTTTAAGCAGGATTAGAAAAAGGCTTGGATAAGAAATTTTCTAATTTAAGAATTGAGCCAGTTTTTGAAGTTGTTAATTTCTTTTTTACTTAGAATAATAGGTTCTGTGTCCGGAACAGCAATATTTAAAAGCAATTCGATTTTTTGACTTGAATGTTTTACAATTTCCTGAATATGGTGTCGGTTGATAATGTATTTTCTATTTATTTTAAAGAAAATTTTAGGATCAAGACTATTTATCAAATCCTTAAGATTGCTATTATACAAATAACTATTTCCCGAATTTGTGTGAATGAAAAGATGTTTTCCTGTGGCAAAAAAATAAGGAATAACGGTATCGTTGATCGAGATTAATTTGTCTCTGTGGTTTACCAAAAAGTGATGCTGAATATTACTTTGGTTTTCAATTTCAACCAAAGATTCTACAATTGGGTTTGGATTAAAAGTTTGTTTTATGTTTTTGTATTTTGATATCGCTTCTAATAGTTCTTCTTCTTCATAAGGTTTTAGAAGATAATCGATCGTAAAGTGTTTAAAAACTTTTACGGCATAAGAATCGTAAGCGGTAATAAAAATAACGGGACATGAAATAGTAACTTCTTCAAAAATGTCTAAACTTTTTCCGTCTCCCAAATGAATATCCATAAAGGCAAGATCAACGGTATTTGCTTTAAAAAAAGCAACGGCGTCTTTTACAGATTTTAGTATCGTTATATCTGTTAAAGTAATAATATTTTGTTGTTCCAGAATTGATTTCAGATAATTTGAAGCCAGATGTTCATCTTCAATGATGGCAATTTTCATTTCCTTTTTTTTGCAAAGGTAAAAAAAAGCTCCGTTAAAAACGGAGCTTAATTGAATCTACAAGTTTGGGTTATTTAAACGTGCATCTTTAGGATATGGTATCGTATAACGCGGATCATTTTCGATCAGTTTATATTCATTTCCTTCTCCATCATAATGCAGGATTTCTTTTTGATTATTTCTTCTTAAATCAAACCAACGGTGTCCTTCTGCAGCAAATTCACGGTGTCTTTCTTCACCAATAAAATCAAGAAGTTGCGCTTGGTCCATTGCACCAACTGCTGTAGCAAGTGCATTGTAACCTGCAACTTTATATCTGTTTTTGATAAAAGTTAATACAGTTGTTTTTGCCGTTGTCAAATCATTTAATTGTGCTGAAGCTTCTGCTTTAGTCAAATATAATTCAGAAGTTCTGAAAGAACATTTTTGAGCATCTTCTCCACCTTTTAAAATAGAAATATCGCCTCCAAATTTTTGAAAATACAAAGCATAACGCAAATCGTTTGTTTTATCATAGGCATCAGTCAATTCAGATGAAGCGTAAGAAATATTTTTTAAACCAACAACGAAGACATCTTCAAGAGCCAAAATTGATTCTACACCATCGTAACGGTTCGCTAAAACAGGTGTAGCATTTAAATCTGTTAAAGCGCTTTTAATAGCTAATGCTTTATCTGCAGATTCGATAGCTTTTGCCCATTCTTTTTGGTATAAGAAAACACGAGTTTCTAGTGCATAAATTGCAGCTTTAGAGAAACGATAGTTTAAACCTTTTGGCTGCGTGTCTTTGTTAAGCAATTTTTTAGCTTCTTCTTTATCAGCAAGAATTTGCTCGTAAATTCTGGCTGTGCTTTCAGGAACATACGCTTGCTCTAAATCTATTTTTAAAGCTAAAGGAACTCCTTTGTCTGTACCTGCAGTTGCAGCATTGTAAGGTTTTGCAAACAGGTTCAATAAATCAAAATAAGCATAAGCTCTCAAGGCATAAGCTTCTCCAATTAATTGATCTTTATCGGCAGATGCCTCAAGTTTACTATTTGCATCATTGATAATTACATTAGTAAAGAAAATAGTATTGTAAAGAGTTGCATACTGAAATTGTGTTGTAATACGGTCTGGAGTTGCATCATTCCAGTGATAAACATCTCTGAAAAAAGGATAATCAGGACCAAAACTATACGGATCCAGTAATAATTCATCTCCTCTTAGTGAAGCAAGGTTTTTATGTGTAGGGTAAGTTTCGTAACCTCTTGTAAGTACGGCTCTGAAATCTGTTAATGTTTCCGGAATTACTTTACCAATTGGCTGTACGTCCAGATAATCATCACAGCTTACCGTAGTAATAGCTGTGACGAAAAAGAATGCATATTTTAATATATTTTTCATTTTAAATCAGTTTAAAAAGTTAAGTTACATCCTAAAGATATTGATCTCGGGATTGGTTGTGCATAGATATTTCCGAATGTTTCAGGGTCAAAGTAACCTTTGTAATCAGAACTTACAACAAATAAGTTTCTTCCTTCTACACTAAATCTAATATCCTGCATGAAAACACTGTTAGTCGCTTTTTTAGGTAATGAATATCCTAAACGCACACTGCTTAATCTCATGTAACTCATTTCTTTTACCCATGTATCAAGTAAGGCAGTAGTATTGAATGGTCCTGAATCAGCATACCAGTTGTAAGCCATCCATCTATCGTCTCCTGTTCCTGAGTCTCTACCCACAATACCCGGTAAGTTTGAATTGGTATTTGTAGCTGAATGGGCATTTAAAATTTGAGTAGAATAGTTTTGTCCAGGATCTACTCTTGTTCCATTATAAGGAGGCGTCTCAACAACAGTTTGTTTGATGTTAAACGTAGCAGCAATGGTTAGGTCAAAGTTGCTAACTTTAAAAGTGTTGATTAAACCTCCTGTAAATTTAGGGTCACGATCTCCTACGTAGGTAAATAGGTCTCTCGTTTCCTGAGCTGTTAAGCTCGATTGTGATAATTCTCCTGGGAAAAGAAGAGGGTATGAGTCAACAAGGGCAAAAAGGGTATTTGTACTAACTGTTTCTCCTTTTTTATTAATATATAAAGGATAACCATTTGCGTCGATTCCTGCTGTTTTCAGGGCAAATACAGCATTAACCGGGAATCCTTCTCTTGAAGGCAAATAAGTATTGTCTCTTACCTGAATACGGTCTACGTTACTCTTATTATGAGAGAAATTAATGTTTGTAGTCCATGAAAAATTAGGACGTTCGATGTTTTTTGTTGTTAATGCAATTTCATAACCTTTATTAGACACTTGTGCCCAGTTTAGGTTAGAGAATTCAAAACCATTTTCAACAGGAAGTGATTGTAAACCAATTAAATCACTACTTTTTCTTCCGTAAATATCAGTTACTACGCTTACACGGTTGTTAAACAAACCAAGATCAAAACCAAAGTTGGTATTGGTTGTTTTTTCCCATCTTAATTTATCGTTTGGCGGAGATATGATATTAATAGTCTGCTCAGTTTGTCCAGGTAAAAGAGTTGTATTGCCGTATGTTCCAACTACATAAGGAGAAGTGTTTTTGTCGATATTTCCTTGTAAACCATAAGAAGCACGTAATCTTAAAGCAGAAATAGTTTGGTTTTCTTTTAAGAAGTTTTCTTCAGATACTAACCATGAACCAGAAAGAGCCCATAATGGTAAATATTTGTATTTAGGATCTACACCAAATAAATCTGATCCGTCGTAACGCACACTACCAAAAGCAGTATATTTTCTGTTGTAAGTATAAGATGCTGTTGCAAAGAATGAAGCAAATGCATTTTCATTCTCTGTTTTTTGATACGATCTGTATGTAGCTGCTACAGCATCATTTGCGTTAGGGAAAATGATTTGCTGAGTAGTTAATGTTTGAGGGTTATATCCAAAACCTTTAGTTGCGATAGAAGTATTGTAATTTCTTCTTAATTCGCTACCTGCCATTACCTCAACCTCATGTTTTTGGTTGAAAACAGCACTGTAGTTTAACATTGTTTTCCAGTTGTATTGAAAAAAGTCAGTATTTGAATTTTGGATAATTCCACCTTCAGGAAGGAAATATTTAGGAACTCCACCACTGAATCTTTTTGTAGTTTCTCTTACTTTTCTAGTGTAGTAAGTATCTTTATCCGCAAATTTTTCAGAAGCACTATTGTCAAACTGAAGACCTACCTGTGTAGTTGCTTTGAAGTTTTTAGTAATGTTATAATCAATATCAAGTATGGCTTTTATAGCTCTGTTTTTTAATTCGTAAGATGTATTTTCTCTTTCTTCAAGGAAGTTAAAAGGAACATATACAGAATTGTTGCTATATCCGCTAATATCTTTATCGTAGTTATAACTTCCATCTGCATTTCTAGGCGTTAAATATGGGTTTACAGTTCTTGAATAATTTGCAGGATTTGTAAAACCATCTGTATCTGTTATATAAGATTTAGTGGTACTTTGAGAACCAAAAAGACTCACACCAACACGTAATTTATCAGATACTTCAAAATTGTTTTTTAAAGTAAGGTTGTATCTGTTGTATCCGGTTCCAATTGTAGTTCCGTCTTCATCATAAGCACCAAGAGAGAAATAGTAATCAGATTTTTCTCCACCACCAGATAAACTCAAACCATATTGTGTGTTTATAGCATTTTTATACAATAAGTTACCCCAATTTGTATCGTTGTTTCTTAATGCATTGATAGAATTTTGAGAATTTGGACTTAAAGCCGAAAATCCTCCGCCTCTGTAAGCTCCTAGTTCACCAGCACCATTTATAATACGAGAAACTTGTCCGTTTGAACTTCTGTAAGTTAAATTTGGATCTGAAGCCATAGCCAATTCTAAATCTACTTTTTGAGATGAATTCATCAAGTTTAATTTAGAAAAGTCAGGTCTTTGCGTAAGGAAAGTATTTGTAGTAAAGTTTACTCTCATATTTCCTTTTTTACCTTTTTTAGTA
Source organism: Flavobacterium sp. LC2016-13 (assembly GCF_009707955.1). GTDB lineage: Bacteria > Bacteroidota > Bacteroidia > Flavobacteriales > Flavobacteriaceae > Flavobacterium. The sequence continues at coordinate 39,093 of NZ_WMDQ01000015.1, forward strand.
GTAACAACGATAACTCCGTTTGCAGCTCTTGCTCCGTAAATAGCAGTTGCAGAAGCATCTTTTAATATCGTGATATCTTTAATATCTTCAGGGTTTAATCCAGCGATAGAAAAGTTAGTCAACTGATCGATATTATCTTTATCATAGTTTTGAGGCACATCATTTCCTTCTAAAGGTAAACCATCTAAAACCCATAACGGATCTTGTGGACCTGAAAGCGAAGCTGTACCACGAATTCTCACTTTTGCGATAGTACCAGGAGCCCCCGTAGTCTGAGTAACGGCAACACCCGTAACCTGTCCAATCAATAATTGGTCGATACTCGCAACACCCGCTTGTTGGATGTCGATCATATTCGCTTTACTAACAGCAGAAGTAAGTTTTCTTGTTTCGATTTTTTGGTAACCCGTAACAACAACCTCTTTCAACTCTGCAGTTTCAGATTTTAAAGTAACATTATAAGTTTTTTGATTTGTAATTTCAAGTGAGGTAGACTCATATCCAATATAAGTTACCCTTAAAAACTTTACGTTACCGTTTATTTGAAGAGAAAATGTACCGTCAAAATCAGTAACAGTACCAAGGCTTGAACTTTGAATTACACCTTTTTGCTGTGTGCTGTTTGAAATAGAAGCATTTTCTACAAAGACAGATACACCATACAAAGGCATGCCATCTTTAGAATCTGTTACTTTTCCTTTAATCGTTCTGGTTTCCTGGGCATACCCTGACAGGGTAAGGAGAAAACTCAGCATGTAAAATAGATTTTTCATTCTGGAATTTGGGTTTGGTTAAAAATTTATAATGTGTTGTTTAATGCTCTTTCAATGCGTTGAATCAAATCGAAATAATGGTTTTTAGTTTCTTGATTTCCAATCGCTCTTTTTGATTTTAATAACTGCAAAACCTGATTCAGTTCTCCTTTTTTATCAGATGTAACTTCTGATACTCTTTTCATAGAAGATTGATTGATATTGCGCGCCATTTTTGATTCTTCTAAATAATCACACAAGTGTGGCATACTTAGGGTCTCTTTAATTTCAATTGCTTTTTTAGGTTCTGTCTTTTCAAAAAGTTTGTTTGTTGATACAATTAGAACATCAACATAATTTTTCTGAGTTAAACGTTCTAAAATCGTAAGCGATTTATTCTGAATGGTCGAAGCAAAAATACTTTGACGTAATGTTTTAAATAATTGCGTTACCGTAAACACATTTTCTTTCGTTTCATTACGTTGAAACAATTCGTTTTCAGTAATTCGAAGTAAACGATCGTCGCTCAGCATGCTGTAAAGAAGTCCGTATTGTAATTCTCTTGCCAATGTGTAAGGCGTGTATTCGTATGGTCCTAACGGAGTATCTTTTAAAGGATTTGTTTTGTCTAAAATCGGATTGAAAAACAACCATTCAGGAAGCGTAATACTGTTTTTTAATAAATAAGTAACAGCTCTTTTTTGTATCGCAGCTGGAACTGCAACATAACTCGCTTTATTATCACCATGAACCGTAGGATTTAAATAAATTCCGCCAAGATTGCTTAATACGTGGTAGTTGTACAAATTCCACTGACCAATTGCGCCAATATAGAGGTTACCTGTTTCGAAGTAAGATTCGTCTTTATCATACGTCCAGTCCAGAATATTGCTTACCACTCTTTTCAGGTTTTTAAGTCCGTATTCTCCGGCTTTTATGGCATCATTTCCTAAATCTTCAGATTGTGAGCGCGGATCAATTGTAGCATCTGCGCTTTGTTGTTCTCCGTAAAAATAAACAGGATCATTTTGATGTTTCGTAATTAAAGCGTTTAAGGCAGTATGTTCTTCATTTTCATTTGCATACCATCTGTAACCCCATTCGATAGCGTATTTATCATATTCACCAATTTTAGGAGTAATCGCTTCTACATGATCTTCTGGCTGCGCAATATAATTATATCGTGCATAATCCATAATAGAAGGAGCAGTTCCTCCCATTTTTGCCGTAAAAGCTGGAGATCGAAGAGATTCAACATCATAAGCAAACGAAGCGCCCATGTTGTGTTTTAAACCAAAAGTGTGTCCAACCTCATGAGACGAAACAAAACGAATTGCTTCTCCCATATGTTCATCACTAAATTTGTTTCCTCTCGCTTTCGGATCAATTGCACCGGTTTGTATAACCATCCAGCTATGAAGTGACGTCATCACATTATGCCACCAGATAATGTCTGATTCAATAATTTCGCCACTTCTTGGATCAACAACCGCTGGTCCCATCGCATTTGACTTTTGCGACGCGACATACGTAATAACAGAATAACGAACATCGTCGATGTCAAAATCTGTGTCTTCATCTGTAGGTTCTTTTGCGATAACGGCATTTTTAAAGCCCGCTTTTTCAAACGCAACTTGCCAATCACGAACCCCTTCGATGATATAGGAGCGCCATTGTTTAGGTGTCGATGGATCGATGTAATAAACAATGGGTTTCTTAGGCTCTACTAATTCGCCATTTTTATATTTTTCAAGGTCTTCCTTTTTAGGTTCTAATCTCCAGCGTGTTATCAATTCTTTCTCACGTATTGCCTGCTGATCATCGCTAAAATACAAGTGTTTTTCAGAGAAATAACCAACACGTTTGTCTGCAAAACGAGGCTGCATCGGAGTTTTATTTAATAATATGATATTACTCGTAACGCCCAGAGTAACCGAAATGGCAATACCGTCTTCGAAAACCGAAGTGGTAAGCTGAGATTTAACAACTATATTTTTTGGAAACGTTTTCACACTTTCTATATACGAAAGCTCCGATTTTACAGATCCGCTAAGACCAATATTACTTAAAACATCATTGAAACTTTTTTGTTTTCCGTCAAAAACTTTATTTACTTTGATTACAATTGAAGTCGAATCGTTGTTTTTTGTTTCGATATCGAAAACCTCTATAATTGATTCCGAAAAATTGGCATTTACAGAAGCCGTTATAGCATCTCCAGTAGGTGAAGAAACATTAGGCACAGATGATTTTACCCAAACCTTTTTTGCGACAAGATCTTTATGAAAAGTAATAATCTTGTTTTCGTAGTTCATTCCTCTGTTAAGCCCTTGCTCGTTAATCGTCGTAGGAACGCTTGAAATTTTATTAACCACCAAAAATTCTCTTTGAAATAAAGAATCATTGATTTCTAAATATAAATCTGTTTTAACCTGAATGGTATTGAATAAACCTTTTTTGAAAGTTCCCTTTTTAACAAGGTCATTGTAATTTTTTCCTTTTGAAGATTTAAGAGAATCAGCAACTTTTTCTGTAGTATCTGTTTTGTCTTTTTTATTCTTTTTTTGAGAAACCATAGTACCCGTACTTAATAGTACTGCTACCAAAACAATGTTTTTTAGGTTTATCAGAAATGCCTTTTCCCTCATATTGAAGTTAAGTTTAAGTTAATTTTCGGTCGAAATTATTCGATAAATTATGTTAAAAAAAACAAAAAGGAGTGAGTGGCTATTTTTCGGGAGTGAATGTTTTCTTTTTAGCCGATTAAAGGTAAAATGCAAGTAAATTTCCCGTCTTTTTTGTAAGCCTGAAAATCGTTTTTACCATAATATTTGTAGATACTTTCTAAATATTTGTGACCAAACTTAGATTCTCCGCCAAAACTTGGCTTTTCGTTTAAGTTATTGGTAATGATGACCTCATCCTCTTTAATGTCGATTGTTATGACTAAAGGATTTTCATCAGAAGCAATATTGTGTTTTATTGCGTTTTCTATGGCAATTTGAAAGGCGAGATAAGGCACCTTTTTTGCCAAAACATTTTCGTCATCAATAATATTAATAGTAAAAAGAAATTCTTCTTTAAACCTCGTTTGTTGCAGAAAAATGTATTTCTCTATAAAAAGCAATTCTTCCTGCAGCGTAACAATGTTTTGTAACGGCGGATTAATTAGGTATCTGTAAATCTTAGAAAGGTTCAGCGTAAACTTTCGTGCTACGGCCGTATCACCATCAATAAGCATGTAAAGCGAGTTGAGCGAATTAAACAAAAAGTGAGGATTTATTTGTTCTTTCAGTTGTTGTAACTGAATCAAAGCTTTTTCCTTATTTATTTTTTCATTTTCTAAAAGCAGCTTATTTTTTTCCTTAGAAAGTATTGCTTTTTCTCTGTAAGCCTTTTTATTAAAAAGCGTAAATAAATAAAAGAAGATAATTAAAATAGAAGTCGTAATAAGATAAATTAACGAAGCATATTTTTTAACCGAACTTACATCTTCGCTTCCAATTTCTTTTGGCGAGTTGGCAGAAACATACCAATTTGTATTTTTTACATTCAGTCGTTTTGTGTATCTCACAATATCTAATTTCAGATATTCTGAAAGCGCAATTTTTCGGCCAAAAAATTCGTCATTGATAAAAGTAGTATCTGCCGAAGTCAGGTTCGTAAGTTTAAAAATATTCTTTTTTAGAAGTTTTATTTCCGGATGATATAAAATTGTTCCTTTTTCATCAAAAACAAATGCATAATTCGGAATATCACGACCAACAGTCGAAAAATATGATTGCAATGATTTCAGGTCAACATCAAAACCATATCGAACTATTGTTCCGTTTGAAGCAATTGACTTAAAGTAAATACGCCAGAAAAAATTGTCATGATCCTGAATTATCGAGTTCGATTGATTTTTCGAACCATTTTTAAGAATAAAATCCTTTATCGTTGTTTCTAAATTGATAGAGCTTTTAGAAGTCGTAAATTCAATTTTGTTATCATTAATCTGGAACCAGTTATTTTTAACCAAACTATCATTCGCATGAATTGTGCTTAAAACTTTTAAATGATCTGATAAATTTCCTGGATTACTGATTTGAATAACACGGTCTATTTCACTTTGAATTTGTAAAAAACGTGAAAATTCCTGTTGAACAATTTCCTGTCTTTTAATAAAACTTCGCTTTGTACTTTCAATATTTGATTTTTCAGTAATTTGAGTAATCAGGTTACTTAATATATAAAGAGAAAATAAAGTAAGGCTAATGAATACAATTCCCAGAATAAAGAATTTGCGGCCTGAATAGATATTTTTTAAGGAAAAATTCAAAAGATGTTTTTAAGTATAAAATAGTGGTATTTGGCGATTGAAATTTAAAAATTTCGTCGGCAAAGATAGTATTTTCTTTGAAACAGCTTTAATTTTAAACTACGGATATTGTTGATAATCAGATTGAAAGAATTTACTTCTTTTTTATTTAAATCAAATTTTAGATTTTAAACGGCTTAATGTTTCCTGAGAAATATTAATATAAGAAGCCACGATTTTATTCGGAAGCCGTTTTACGATCGTTGGGTTTACCTTGAGTAACTGATTGTATCTTTCGAGAGCATCCATCGTTGTAAATGACATTAACCGATTGGTATTATTAACATAAGCCTTTTCTAAATAGACACAATAGAATGCCCGCCATTGCGGAATAATCTTCATTAAATAATTAAAATCATCGTGGCTAATAGCTAAAACTTCAGACTTTTCGATAACCTGAATATATTCCTGAGAAGGCGAATTTGTGATGAAACTAACCAGCGCCGTTGCCAGTTGATTTTCGAAAGCAATATATCTCGTAACATCTTTTCCTTCTTCATTTATAAAAAAAATTCTCAGGCAGCCTTTGCCAACAAAAAAACTTTGCTGGCTGGTTTCTCCCTGAGATAATAAAAAATCATTTTTCTTATATTTTAATGGTTTGAAATAAGAAAGGATAGTATTTAGATCTTCATTCGTAACATCAACATTTTTTTTAATATAAGCAGCAAGTTGTTCGTAAATCATAATTTAAATGTAGTCTCTCACAAATTTACGGTAATAGGTAATATCTTGTATAGATAAAACCATTAAATCGTGTCGTTCTGCAAAGCGAATAATTTGATCCAATTTGGCCATACTACCGTCAGCATTCATCAATTCGCATAAAACAGCTTGTGGTTTTAAACCGGCTAATTTCATTAAATCGACACTACCTTCCGTATGTCCGTTTCTTTCAAAAACACCATTGCTTTTGGCACGTAACGGAAAAATATGTCCCGGTTTTGCCAAATCCGTAGCTTTTGCATTATCGTTAATTGCCGTTTTAATAGTTGTAATTCTATCTGCTGCCGATACGCCTGTTGTAACCCCTTTTTTAGCTTCAATCGAAATTGTAAACGGAGTCTGAAAACTGCTTGTATTTTCTTTAACCATATACGGAAGATCTAATTCATCAGCCTTTTCATTTGTCAGGCAAAGACAAACAATTCCGCTGCATTCCCTAATCATAAGCGCCATGTCCTGAACATTCATGTGTTGTGCAGAAAAAATTAAATCACCTTCATTTTCTCTGTTTTCATCATCGGTAAGCATAATTCCTTTTCCCTTTTGCAAATGTTTTAAAGCATTTTCGACGCGTTCTTCACTGGTAATGCCAAATTTTTCTAACGGATGTAATAAAGTATCTATCATTTTAATTCGAATATTTTGAAATTGGATTTTGAAATTCTTAAGAGAGCAAATCTAAAGTTGTTTTAAATGGAAAAGTTTGATATAAGTCAATAAAACGAATGATCTTAAATATTGAAAAAAAATAATTAATAAAAGAATGTTCATTCATTTATTATTTTATCTTTGCTAAAAATTAGGCATTAGAATATGAGAATAAGAGATGTTGATAAAGAGAATTTGGTAATTGAAAATGCAATCGATCAAATTGTTCGAGATGGTTTCCAGGGTTTCAGTATGAACAAGCTTGCAAAAGCCTGCTCTATTTCTGTTGGAACTTTGTATATCTATTATAAAGACAAAGACGATTTGATTCAAAAAATAGGAGGAGCGATTGCTTTAGAATTTTTTGCCAGTACAATAAAAGATTTCTCGACAGAAATGTCATTCGAAGAAGGATTATGGAAACAATGGGAAAACAGGGCTGACTTTACCATGAAATATCCAAAAAGAGTTGCCTTTTTCGAAATCATCAAGCATTCGCCACATGCTGATACAATCTTGGATTCTATCAAAGAATTTTCAGATTTCAGGGCTATTATGAAACAGTTTATTGAAAACGGACTGGAGAATAAAGAGCTAATTCCGATGACATTTGAAGTTTTTTGGGCCATTGCCTATGGACCATTATACACATTATTAAACTTTCACAGAGAAGGCAAGAGCATGGGAGGAAAACCATTCGAGCTCGACAAAGAACTGATGAAAGAAGCCTTTCGGGCTACCATTAAGGCTCTAAAACCATGAAAAATTATGGAAACAGATTTACAAAAAATACATGTTTTTAAAACAGACATTGCAAAAATAGATTCCAACTGTCCGATGCAGCAAACACTCAATAATCATTCAGATATTCAGGAATGGAGTGTTGATTGCGAAGATGTTGATCGCGTACTGCGTGTCGTTTCAGAAAAACTTAATCCAAATGCAATTATCAGTATCGTTACTGAGTTTGGCCACGAGTGCCAGGAATTGCTTTAACCCCAAATACACAAAATTAAAATGGAAAAAAACAAAATAGAAACCATCCCTTTTACCCTAAATCAAAAAATTATTATTGCCATATTGGCGCTTTTACAATTCACCGTTATATTAGATTTCATGGTTATTTCTCCACTTGGAGATATATTAATGAAAACGCTGGATATGACCACATCAAACTTTGGTTTTGCCGTTTCTGCGTATGCCTTTAGCGCAGGAATTTCAGGACTTTTGGCAGCAGGTTTTGCTGATAAATTCGACAGAAAAAAACTGTTGATTTTCTTTTACACCGGATTTATAATTGGTACACTTTTTTGTGCTGTTTCTTCCAGTTATCACATGTTGCTTATGGCAAGAATCGTTACCGGACTTTTTGGTGGCGTTATTGGTTCTGTTTCTTTAGCCATCGTAACCGATTTATTTGTGATTCATCAAAGAGGACGTGTTATGGGTTTCATACAAATGGCATTTGCAACAAGCCAGATTTTAGGAATTCCGTTAGGATTATATTTCGCTAATAACTGGGGTTGGCATTCAGCCTTTATCATGATCGCCGTTTTAGGAGGATTAATTCTTATTGCCATCATTACACAAATGCAGCCAATAACCAAACATTTAGAATTACAATCAGACAAAAGTCCGTTTCTACATCTTTGGCACACCTTAAGTAATAAACATTATCAGGTAGGTTTTACAGCAATTGCATTTCTTTCGGTAGGAGGATTTATGTTACAGCCTTTTGGAAGTGCTTTTTTGATCAATAATATTCACATTAGTCAATTAGAATTACCAATGGTATTTTTCTTCACCGGAGTTTCAGTACTTTTTATAATGCCTTTGGTTGGAAAATTAAGTGACAAAGTCAGCAAATTTAGATTGTTCGTTGCGGGATCAGTAATTTCGATAATTATGATTTTAATTTACACCAATCTTAATCCAATTCCACTTTGGGAAGTAGTAGCAATAAATATGATTCTATTTATGGGAATTATGAGTCGTATGATTCCTGCAACAACGCTAAATACTGCTATTCCTGAAATGAAAGATCGTGGCGCTTATATGTCAATAACTTCATCATTGCAGCAAATTGCTGGTGGAATTGCAGCCGTTTGCGCCGGATTTATCGTGCATCAGGAAACAAAAACGTCTCCATTAGAAAATTATGATATCCTTGGATATGTAATTGCAGCTGTTACATTTTCTACAGTTTTATTAATGTGGAGAGTAAATAAACTAGCCAAATCAAAAGATAAAACGATAGAAGTACCTGTTATTCTTGAATAAAATTAAAATAATTTTCAATATAAAAGCCTTGTAAAATGTATGTTTTACGGGGCTTTTTTTATGGATTTTAAGTACGTTTTCTATTTTATAAATAAAATCTTATTGTTTTGTTTTTCAGTCTTTTAGGAGCTATTTAGGTTTGCAGGCAGCACTAAATTTGTACTCATAAATTAAGGGTTTAGAATTATTAAAAACTTCATACTAATAATTCAGCCTTCACTGTAAAATTTAAAAATACCACTTATGAAAATTTTCAATCTAATATTATTTTTTGCATGCAGTTTTTTTGGGAATCCAAATAAAAATACCGAATTAACTGAGCTTGAAATGGAAAGGTTTAACGGTCAGGTTGCAGAGGTTAAAGCAATGATAAAAAGTAATCCCGGATACAATACTAAAATTGCTTTTTTTGTTGATATGAGAATTAAATCCGGTAAAAACCGATTCTTTGTTTATGATTTAGTCAATGATAAAATTTTAGATCAGGGACTTGTTGCCAATGGTTCCGGTTCTGAAACAAATGTTAGGGGAGAATTGAAATTTAGCAATGAACCTAATACAAATACGACTTCATTAGGCCGATATGCAATTGGTAAACCTTATAGCGGAATGTTTGGAAAATCATACAAATTATTTGGGTTGGATGAAACCAATAGTAATGCTTTTAAACGTGCTATAGTTTTGCATTCATATTCTGCCGTTCCGGATGAAGAACAAGATTATTATATTGCAAATAGTCACGGTTGCCCGATGGTAAATGATGCTTTTTTTAAGAAACTACAAAAGATAATTGATAACTCTAAATCAAAAATAATCTTACATATTTATTACTAAACATTTTAGTAATGAAAAAATAAATTCTTCGGTAAATACTTGTAATTACTAAGGATAATACTTTTTTTTGAGTTTAAAAAAATGATTCGTTCAAAAAAAAAGTTACAAAATCGTTTTAGTAAATGTTTTTCCATATATTTGTGACATCATTAACATGATTACTAAAAATTTCTTAACTCAATGAAAAAGATTACAATTAAGGATATTGCTACACAAGCACAAGTATCGATATCTACTGTTTCTTTTGTTATTAACGGTAAGGGAGAAAAAATGGGAATTAGTGCTAATGTAATTAAAAAAGTGCAGGAAGTAGCTGAAAAACTCAACTATAGACCAAGCATGATTGCGACCAGTTTAAGAACTGGAAAAACAAGATCAATTGGGCTTATTGTTGAAGATATTTCCAACCAGTTCTTTTCTGATCTGGCGAGAGTAATTGAAGATGAAGCCAAAAATATTGATTACAGAGTTTTTTATTGCAGTACAGGCGATGATGATGAACGTTCAGAAGAATTAATACACAGTCTTTTACAAGCAAATGTGGACGGTTTTATTATTACGCCGACTCAAAATCTGGAATCGAGTATTGATTTACTTTTAAAATTGAAAAAACCCGTTGTATTAATCGACAGGTATTTTCCGGGGCAAAAAGTAAGCCATGTCGTAATGGATAACTACGAAGGTTCACATTCTGCAACTAAATTCCTGATTAATAAAGGCTGTAAAAATATTGCTCTTGTTAACAATACATCCGAAATGGTTCAGATGAAATTGCGGGAAGAAGGCTATCGTGATGCTTTAAAAGAAGAAGGAATTTATAATGAAAACCTTGTGCTTCATATGGAATATCATTCTAGTGAAGAAGCCAGAATTGCATCAATCGTAAATTTCTTTAAGAAAAATGCTCAAATTGATGCTGTTTTATTCCTGACGAATTATATGGGACTTACAGGTCTACAGGCGTTTAAAGATATGGGAATTGAAATTCCGGGAAATATTTCCGTAATTAGTTTTGATGACCATGATAGTTTTAAGTTGCATACGCCAACAATTAGCGTTGTTGCACAGCCAATAGAAGATATTGCCATAAAATCGATACAATTATTGATGCGCCAGATGACGGATATGGAATCGTTTGAAGTAGAAAAAAGCCTTAAAAAAGGAAAATTGATTATCAGAGAATCTGTTTGATTCCAAAAATATATAAAGACAAAAAAGCAAAGTAATTTGTTTTTTTTTACACCTTTTACTAAATCGTTTTAGTACTCATTATTTGGTCAAAATTAGAGAAAAGAATTATTTTTTTTTAGTCATTTTACTAAATCGATTTCATAAAAATAAGAAGATATAAGTTACCCGTAATCCCATAGTATTCAAGAGGTGGAGACCTTAGAATGCCATATTAAAATTGAGTTCAAATTTTTATTAATTATTTAAAAACAAGTAGATTAAACAAAACAAAATCAAAACAAATAAACCAAAAAAAATGCTTATGAAACGATTATTAGCAGTGTTAGGAATGGTGTTGTTTACCAGCTTAGGAGCTGTAGCACAAAACCGATTAATAACAGGCGTAGTGGCAGATGCAGATAACAAGGGAATTGTTGCTGCATCCATAGAGGTTCAAGGAAAACCATTTAGCGCAGTTACAGACGCCGAAGGTCGATTTAAAATGAATGTTCCGGAAGGTAAAGTTACGTTGAATGTATCTTCTATAGGTTTTATATCAAAATCAATAGTTCTTCAGGAAACTGAAACAAGAGTTTCAGTTGTATTAGTAGAAAATGCACAAGAATTAAAAGATGTTGTAGTAACTTCATTTGGAGTTAAAAAACAAAGAAAAAGTTTAGGTTACGCAGTTGGAGAACTGAAAGGAGATGACTTAACAAAAAACAAGGAAATTAACTTAGGAAATGCACTTCAGGGTAAAATTGCCGGAGTTAACGTTTCAGCACCGGTTACAGGACCATCTGGTTCAAGCCGTGTTGTAATTCGTGGAGCAACTTCTGCTTCAGGACTTAACCAGCCTTTGTATGTTGTAGACGGAATTCCGATCGATAACAGTCAGCAAGGAAATGCAGGAATGTATGGAGGAGCTGATAAAGGAGATGGTATGTCATCTTTCAATCCAGACGATATTGCTTCTATGTCAGTATTAAAAGGTAGTGCCGCTTCTGCACTTTACGGGTACAGAGGATCAAACGGTGTTATCTTGATTACGACTAAAAAAGGAAAAAGCGGAACAGGAATTGGAGTAGATTTTAGTACAAACTCTACATTTAATACTCCTGCAACTCTTTTACGCTGGCAAGATCAATACGGAGCGGGAGCGCCTGTAAATGGTGTTGCAACAAGATTTGCAAGCGCACAGGAACTTGGAGATTCATATTATTTTGCATGGGGTGATAAATACGACGGAACTCCATCTATTGGTATCGACGGAATTACGAGACCATACCAGGCGTACGGGCAAGACAACGTTAAAAATTTCTACAGAACCGGATATTCTTTCAGTAATACTTTGGCAATTTCTGGTGGAAATGAAACGACTAATTTCAGATTATCTTTCGGAAATACGAAAGACGAATCAATTCTTCCGGGCACAAGCTTCAAAAGAAATAACGTGACTTTGAGTTTAAATTCAGCGCCAAACAAAAAAGTAAGCATAGAGACAAATGCACAGTATATTTCTGAGAAAAGTAATAACAGACCGTATTTGAATGACTCTCCAAGAAACCCATCTTTCCCAATTACTTTTATGACTCCGGGAACAGACATTAGATGGATCAACAATGCTTATGATCAAAATGGAGGAGAAGCAGATTATTTTCAATCAAATGTATATCAGACAAATCCATATTTTGCAACACAGGAAGATCTTAATCACGACCTTAGAAAACGTTTTATAGGTTCTGCAAAAGTAAATTATAACATTACTGATAAAATTTACGCAAAAGCTGTTGTTGGTATTGATGATATTAATTACGAATTTACAGAGATTGAACCAACAGGAATTAACTATTCTCCAGGTGGAGCTTATGAAAATACAGTTCAAAACCGTTCAGAGTTTAATGCTTCAGGTTATTTAGGATACAAAGGCGATATCGTTAAAAATCTTTCGTTAGATGCTTTTGTTGGAGCAAACCGTCAGGATAACAGAATGAGTGGAATTAAAATGAGAGGAAGCAACTTTATTGTTCCATTCAAATATTTCTATGCCAATACACAACCGGAAAAAACAGAAAAACAGTTTTCACAAAGTGAAGTAAACTCATTGTTTTATTCTGCAGATTTAGGTTACAAAGATTTCTTATATGTAAGTTTAACAGGTCGTGAAGATTGGTTTTCAACTTTAGATCCTGCAAACAACAGTACTTTTTATCCATCTGTAAGTACCAGTTTCATTTATTCTGAAGTAATCAAATTACCGGAATGGATGTCTTATGGTAAAATTAGAGCAGGTTGGGGTAACGTTGGTGGAGCTTTGCCGGACGCTTATGCTTTATCACTAACGTATACGGCGCCAGACGGACAAACAAATTCACAAGGACAGCCAATTTTAGGTATTAATGGAGAAACAGTTCCAAACAAATTCTTAAAACCTTATAATGTAAGTACGATCGAATTTGGTTTTGAAAATACATTTTTCAATAACAGATTAAGTACAGATTTAACTTTTTACCAAAAAAGAACTACAAACGATATTGCTGATGCTGATATTTCTCAGGCTTCTGGTTACAGAACTACAAAAATTAATGTGGGAGAAATCGTGAATAAAGGAGTTGAATTTGCAGTAAATGTAAAAGCAGTAAAAACACCAAATTTTGCATGGAGCGTTGGTTATAATTTTGCATACAATAATAGTGAAGTAGTTAGTCTTTCTGATAAAATTGATACCAAATCATTAGAAGGAAACAGAGATGCAAGAGCTTCTGTAGTATTAGAAAAAGGACAGCCTTTTGGAGTTATCAAAGCTTACGATTATTTAAGAGATGCAAACGGAAATATTGTACTTGATCCAAGTGGAAAATTCTTAAGAGGAAACTTAATTATTGCCGGACAAGGTGTTGCACCAACTTCTATGGGACTTTCAAATGATTTCTCATACAAAAATTTCACACTTTCTGTTTTCGTAGATGCTAAATTTGGAGGAGAAATCTATTCTGCAACAAACCAATTAGGAATGCGTTACGGATTATCTGAAGCTTCACTTCCAGGTCGTGAAGGAGGAGTTGCTGTTTCAGGAACTGATACTAACGGAAATCCTGTAAACACAACAGTTTCTGCATACGATTACTGGAGAAGTTATAGTGATGTAACATCAAATTTTGTTTATGATGCTGATTTTGTAAAACTAAGAGCAATCTCTTTTAGCTACAATTTCCCAAAATCGTATATCGAAAAAACACCTTTCCAATCGATCAGTTTAGCATTCTCTGCCCATAACTTATGGACAATTTATGACAAAGTGCCAAACATCGACCCAGAATCAAACTATTCTAATAGTAACGCTCAGGGAATGGAAAGAGCCTCAATGCCTTTGACAAGAAATTATGGTTTAACACTTAATGTCAAATTCTAATAATAAAAAAAGATGAAAAATAGATATATTAAAATATTTTGTATCGCAATTGTTAGTGCAATGACATTAGCATCATGCGATAAAGGATTCGAAGAAATGAATACGAATCCAAATGCCTTAACAGATCCGGCAGTAAAATCGATGTTTACACTTGCGGAGATTTATGTAGACGGTCAGGATTTTTCGAATACAAGAGGAAATAATATTTATGCTGCACAAATTGTACAGCAATTTTCTTCACCAGGAGGAGCGGGTTCAAAATACACTTATTCTTCTGAGTATTCAGGAGCTCTTTTTGGAGAAACGTATGGTAAAGGTTTGAATCAGATTTTTCAATTGATGTCTGTTTTACCAAATACAGATGAAAATTCAAATGCAATTCAGGCTTTAAGAATCATGAAGGTTTTGATGTTTCAAAAATTGACAGATACTTACGGAGAAGTTCCTTATTTCGAAGCCGGAAAAGGATACAACGGAAATATTTTTGCCCCAAAATATGACACTCAGGAAGCGATCTACAATGACCTTTTAAAAGAATTAGACGAAGCAGGAACAGCATTAGATGCTAATAAAGGTTTTGTTGGTGCAGCAGATTTATATTACCAAAGCGACGTTGCAAGATGGAAAAAATTAGCCAACTCATTAATGCTTAGAGTAGCAATGCGTTTGTCTAAAGTAAATCCTGCAAAAGCTAAAGAATATGTAGAAAAAGCAGTTTCAAAAGGTGTTTTTGCTTCCAATACTGACAGTCTTGTTTTACAACATGATTCAGGTCCTGCAGGAGTTAAAACAAACCCAATCACTTCATCTTGGGTTAGAAATGATTTGAACGGAGGAGAATCTAATATAAAATTCAGTAAAACATTTATCGATTTATTGAAAAACACAAACGATCCACGTTTAAGAATCTATGCAAAATTAGAAGCAACAGGAGATAACAATCCGGCAAACCAACAAGGTCTTGCAAATGATGCTAAAGATTTTCCGGGTGGAGACAAAAAAGTTTTCTCAGATCCAAATACGTCTACAGTTTTACGTTTAGACGCACCTACATTAATCATGTCTTATGCCGAAGTACAATATTTATTGGCCGAAGCATCAGTTAGAGGATGGAATGTTGGCGGATCAGCTCAGGGATATTATGAAAACGGTGTAAAAGCTGCAATGGAAGTATTGACTATTTTTGGAGATAAAGTACCGGCAGTTACAGGTACAGAATATACAACTTATATCACGACTTATCCTTTTAAAACAGCAGGAACAGAAGCACAAAAAATCGAACAGATTATAACTCAAAAATGGATTTTATTGTTGTTCAACGGTTTTGAAGCATTCTCAGAATACAGAAGAACAGGATATCCGGTTTTAGTTCCGGTTAACGATCCTACGGGAGAAACTAACGGAACAATTCCAAGAAGATTAATCTACGATCAGTCAGAGCTTTTGACAAATGCAGATAATTATCAGCAAGCAATAAGCCGTCAGGGATTAGACAGAATGACAACTAGAATCTGGTGGGATAAATAGTTTTAATAATTTGATTAGTTAGTTTAAGTAAGTCGGGTGGCTAGTACGTCGGCCGCCCGGCTTATTTTTAATTTCTATTTTATTTTATTTAAATTTAATGAATTGCTTCAGAACCAAATTCAATAGATTTAGTGCCCTTTTTTTCGCAAAATACAAAGTTGATTTTGCTGAAAAAGATGGAATTATTTTCGACAGAATTCAAAGTGCGATGAACACATTTCTTTCAATTTAATATGAGAAAAAAATAGAAAATTTTATCTGTAATAATAAAAATCTGCATTTGCAGTAACAATAAAAATGAAACTCAAAAAAAGCTATTATTGGTTTATAAGTCTTTGTCTGGCAAATCTTTCGTTTGTAGTCAATGCCCAGAACATGGCTTTAAAAGAAGGCTGGCAATATCGTGAAGTAAAAACAGACAAATGGTTTGCTGCCACAATTCCCGGGGAAATACATACCGATTTATTAAATAATAAAACAATACCGGACCCATTTTATCGTGACAACGAAAAAAAACTACAATGGATCGAAAAAAAAGACTGGGAATATAAAACCTCTTTTCAGATAAATGCATCAACATTAAAAAAGAAAAATACAGAACTCGTTTTTGATGGTTTAGATACTTATGCAACGGTTTATCTGAATAATCAATTGGTTTTAAAAGCCGATAACATGTTTCGTCAATGGCGGGTAGATGTAAAAAAGATCATTAAATCAGGAAATAATGATTTAGTAATCGTTTTTAAATCAGCACAAAATGTAGTCGATTCATTGGCGAAAAAAGATTTGCCATTTGTAATTCCCGATAATCCGCGTGCCTATGTTCGTAAAGCGCAATATCATTTTGGATGGGATTGGGGACCAAAATTCACGACTTGCGGCATCTGGAAAACACCAAGATTAGAATCGTATGACGAGAAAACTCCGGAGAAACCATATGTACTGGATCGAAAAATAGAATTGGTACAACAGCCGGACAGTTTAGGAAAATCGTTTTATTTTAAAATTGATGGAAAGCCCGTTTATATGAAAGGCGCCAATTATATTCCGTCAGATGCTTTTCTTTCGAGAGTAACCAAAAAAGAATACGAAAAAGTAATTGGAATGGCGAAAGATGCCAATATGAATATGCTTCGCGTTTGGGGAGGCGGAATTTATGAAGATGATTATTTTTATGATTTATGCGATAAAAACGGAATCTATGTCTGGCAGGATTTTATGTTTGCCGGAACAATGGTGCCGGGAGACGATGCTTTTTTTGACAATGTAAAAAAAGAAGTTCAATATCAGGTAAAACGTCTTCGTCATCATAAAAGTATTGTTTTGTGGTGCGGTAATAATGAAATAGATGAAGCCTTTAAAGATTGGGGATGGCAAAAAATGATGAAAATGCCCAAACAAGATTCCATTCGTTTATGGAAAGATTATGTTCGTTTGTTTCAGGACAGTATTCCAAAATGGGTAAAAGAAGTAGATGATAAACGACCTTATATAAGTTCATCGCCATTATTTCATTGGTCAAGAAAAGCCAGTATTACCGAAGGTGACAGCCATTATTGGGGAACCTGGTGGGGATTAGAAGATGTAGAAGCCGTACAGAAAAAAACAGGACGTTTTGTAAGTGAGTATGGAATGCAGGCAATGCCGACTTATTCATCTATCGAAAAATTTACATTGCCCGAAGACCGATATTTGTATTCAGATATTTTAGAAGCGCATCAAAAAGCCGGAAAAGGTTTCATGAAATTAGATTCCTATTTAAATCGCTATTTCATCAAATCAGAGAAAATAAAAAATATGAACGTTGAGGATTATACGTACCTCACACAATGTTTGCAATATTATTCTTTGAAAAATATTATTGGTATTCACCGTTCAAAAGAACCCTATAATATGGGAACAGTAGTTTGGCAGCTCAATGATTGCTGGCCTGTAGCAAGCTGGAGCGTAACCGATTATTACGATCGACAACCCAAAGCAGCGTGGTACGCCATGAAAGAAGCCTACAGAGATGATAAAACTCCGGAAATAGATCTTACGAGGCCAATAAATTTAACATTAGAAGATCCAAAAATTACTTGGGAAGTAAAAGGAAATAAAGTAGCTTTAAAAGCTTCAAAGTTTGCCAAATATGTAAATGTTTCCATAAAAGGATATACCGGAAAATGGAGCGACAATTACTTCGATTTGAAACCCGGAGAAGAAAAAATAATTACGTTTGAAGGTAAAATAGAAAAACCGGTTTTTAAAGTTTACTCGTTATACGATGTTTTGAAAAGGTACTAAGATACTAATAAGGTACTAAGGTGCTAAGAGGCAAAGGTTCAAAGGTTTTTTTTAGAGGTGCATATCTCGTGCGTTTGTTTTGAGAACCTTGCGTAAATCCTTGCTTACGAATTTTGCGGTTAATTTATTGTGTTCAAAGATTTTCCGTAGAGGCGCACAGCAGTGCGTCTAACATTAGAGATTAAAAATATCCGTGTTCTATCACATATAATAAAACAAATAAAATGATTACAAAATACAAGCACATTGTTTTTTCAATAATTATGCTAATTAATTTACCTGCGATTTCACAGGAGAAAAAAGCAAAACAAACTTCTACAGATTACACACAATACGTAAATCCGTTTATAGGATCTGCCGGTCATGGTCACGTATTTGTGGGAGCCAATGTTCCTTTTGGAGCCGTTCAGTTAGGACCAATAAATATTTTTGAAGGCTGGGATTGGTGCAGCGGATATAATTATGCAAGTAACACTATTTTAGGATTTACGCATACGCATTTAAGCGGAACCGGAATTGGAGATTTAAATGATATTCTTTTACTTCCTGTTTCAGGAAAAGTACCTCTTTTTAAAGGAACAAAAGAAGATATGGTAAACGGTTATGGTTCGTATTTCTCTCATGAAAATGAAGTAAGCAAACCGGGATATTACAGCGTTTTATTGGATAAATATAAAGTTAAAGCAGAATTAACGGCAAGTGAAAGAGTTGGTTTTCATAAATATACCTTCAATTCAACGACAGATAATCATGTTTTATTAGATCTTGCCGATGGTGTGGGTTGGGATAAACCGGTTAAAACCTTCATCAAAAAAATAAACGAAAACACACTTGTCGGATATCGTTTTTCTGCAGGTTGGGCTGCTGATCAGCGTGTTTATTTTGCTATCGAATTTTCTGAACCAATTTCAAATATTGCATTATATGATGATAAAACTGCAGTTACAGGAAACGAAGGCGAGGGTTTAAAAATGAAAGCTGTTTTAGATTTTACAACTTTAAAAAATAAACAAGTTTTAGTAAAAGTCGGAATTTCTCCGGTAAGTTATGAGAATGCTTCAGCAAACATAAAGGCCGAAATTCCGAATTGGGATTTTGATCAAACAGTAAAAACTGCGACTTCAAAATGGAACAAGGAATTAAATAAAATTCAAATTAAAGCAAACGATAAAACAATGAAAGTTTTTTATACTTCATTGTATCATACGATGTTTGCACCATCTATTTTTAATGATGCAAACGGAGATTATCTGGGAACAGATAAAAAAGTGTATAAAAAAGCAAACTTTACAAACTACACAACTTTCTCACTTTGGGATACGTATCGCGGTTTACATCCTTTGTACACGATAACGCAGCCCGAGAAAATTAATGATATTGTAAAATCATTTTTAGCAATTTACGAACAACAAGGCAGATTACCGGTTTGGCATCTAATGGGTAATGAAACCAATACGATGAACGGAAATCATTCAATTGCCGTAATTGTTGACGCTTATTTAAAAGGATATAGAGATTACGATACAGCATTAGCTTACGAAGCGATCAAAAAAACAGCAATGCAAACCCGCGACGGAATGGATTATGTTCAGAAATTTGAATATATTCCTGCAGATAAAATGCTGGAAACCGTTGGTAACGCTTTAGAATACGCCATTGATGATTATTGTGTAGCCCAAATGGCAAAAGCATTAAACAAAACTGAAGATTATACTTATTTCACGAAAAGAGCCAATTTATATAAACTTTATTTTGATAAAGAAACCACTTTTATGCGTGGTAAATTAACCGATGGAAATTGGAGAACACCATTTAATCCGCTTTCATCAGCACATCGCAAAGACGATTATGTAGAAGGAAATGCATGGCAATATACATGGTTAGTGCCACAAGATCCGTACGGTTTAATTGATTTATTTGGAAGCGAAAAGAAATTTACAGACAAATTAGATTCTCTTTTCTTACTAACAGATAAAGTTGAAGGCGAAGAAATTTCACCGGACATTAGCGGTTTAATCGGACAATATGCACAAGGAAACGAGCCAAATCATCATATTCCATATTTATACGCCTTTGCAGGACAACCTTGGAAAACAGCAAAATTAATCCGTGAAATTGACGATAAATTTTATTCTACAAAACCGGACGGATTATGTGGAAATGAAGATTTAGGTCAAATGTCAGCTTGGTATGTATTGTCTTCAATGGGATTTTATTCTGTAAATCCTGCTAACGGCGTTTATGTATTAGGAAGTCCGTTAGTAAATACAGCTACGATTCATCACAAAAAAGACGTTTCATTTACCTTAAATGCAATAGACAACAGCGCAACAAATATCTATATTCAAAAAGCTGAATATAACGGAAAACCTTATACAAAATCATATATCACACAAGATATGATTGTAAAAGGCGGAGAGTTAAAATTGTTTATGGGAAGCAAACCATCGACAACTTTTGGAGTAAAGAAAGAAGACAGACCTCAATGATTTTAGATTTAAAATTGTTGATTTTAGATTTAAGAAATTAGAATTCAGTTTTCGATTTCCTGCAAGGTTTTCAAAACCTTGTAGGTATTATTATCAATACGAAATACCTAACAGGTTTTTAAAACCTGTTAGGATAACAACACAGAAGATGAAATTAAAAAGTTTAATTTTTTTAGGAGTATTACAATTTTGCATTTTTGTAAATGCACAAGTTAAAACTTTAGATCCGGCAGATTATGTAAACCCGTTAATGGGAACACAATCGCTGCACAGTCTTTCTAACGGAAATACATATCCGGCGATTTGCAGACCTTGGGGAATGAATTTCTGGACGCCGCAAACCGGTAAAATGGGAGATGGATGGGCATATATTTATACTGCCGAAAAAATTAGAGGATTTAAGCAAACGCATCAGCCTTCGCCGTGGATGAATGATTACGGACAGTTTTCGATTATGCCGGTAACAGGAAAATTGGTTTTTGACGAAGCTGAAAGAGCAAGTTGGTTCAGTCATAAAGCAGAGGTTTCAAAACCATATTATTACAGCGTATATCTGGCAGATTATGATGTTACAACAGAAATTACGGCGACAGAAAGAGCTGCACATTTTCAAATTACATTTCCTGAAAACGAGAAATCTTCAATAGTTGTCGATGCTTTTGATAAAGGATCATATATCAAAATTATTCCATCAGAAAATAAAATTATAGGTTATACAACCCGAAATAGTGGTGGAGTTCCAAGTAATTTCAAAAACTATTTTGTTTTAGTGTTCGATAAACCATTTTCATCAAATCATACGTGGCATGATAAAACTTTAGAAAAAGATAAATTAGAAAAAACAAATAGCCATGTTGGTGCAGTAGTTGGTTTTAAAACTAAAAAAGGAGAAATAATAAATGTAAAAGTAGCATCGTCATTTATTAGCGCAGAACAAGCTGAATTGAATTTAAAAAACGAATTAGGAACAGCAACTTTTCAGGAAACTGTAGAAGCTTCTAAAAAAGAATGGAATAAAGTTTTAGGAAAAGTAACTGCTGAAGGCGGAAGTGAAGAACAGCTAAAAACATTCTATTCTTGTTTATATCGCGCAACTTGTTTTCCCCAAAAACAATATGAAATAAATGCTAACGGAGATATTGTACATTACAGTCCGTACAACGGCAAAACTTTGCCGGGTTATATGTACGCCGGAACAGGTTTTTGGGACACTTTTCGTGCTTTATATCCGTTGCTAAATTTGGTTTATCCTTCTATAAACAAAGAAATGCAGGAAGGTTTAATCAACGATTATAAAGAAGGCGGATTCTTGCCGGAATGGTCAAGCCCTGGTTTTAGAGATGTAATGGTTGGAAATAATTCAGCATCAGTAGTTTCTGATGCTTATGCAAAAGGATTACGCGGTTACGATATCAATACATTATACGAAGCTTTACTTCACGGAGCCAATAACGAAGGACCTTTAGAGGCCGTTGGAAGGAAAGGAGTTTCCTATTACAACACTTTAGGTTATGTTCCTTATGATGTGAGCATCAACGAAAATGCTGCAAGAACACTAGAATATGCTTACGATGATTTTGCCATTTGGAAATTAGCAAAAGCTTTAGATCGTCCAAATAAAGAAATCAAATTATTCGAAAAAAGAATGATGAATTATAAAAACCTTTATAATTCGGAAATTGGTTTTATGAGCGGTCGAAATAAAGACGGAAGTTTTCCGAAAAATTTTAATCCGTTAAAATGGGGAGATGCTTTTACAGAAGGAAATGCCATGCATTATAGCTGGAGCGTTTTTCATGACATACAAGGTTTGATTGATTTAATGGGCGGAGAGAAAAATTTTACGGCAAAATTAGATGCTGTTTTTACAACACCTCCGGTTTTTGATGACAGTTATTACGGATCTGTAATACATGAAATCCGCGAAATGCAAATTATGAATATGGGGCAATATGCACACGGAAACCAGCCAATTCAGCATATGATTTACTTGTATAATTATGCAGGAGAACCTTGGAAAACACAATATTGGTCAAGAGAAGTTATGAACCGTTTGTACAAACCAACTCCGGATGGTTATTGTGGAGATGAAGATAACGGACAAACTTCGGCCTGGTATATTTTCTCTGCAATGGGATTTTATCCTGTTTGTCCCGCAACAGACGAATATGTTTTGGGTGCGCCGTTATTTAAAAAAGTAACACTACAATTAGAAAACGGAAAACAGTTTATAATCAACGCTCCGGATAATTCAGAAATAAATAAATATGTTCAGGAATTAAAATGGGATAATTCAAAATATTCAAACAATTACATTAATCATTTTGACATCTTAAAAGGCGGTGAATTAAATTTTGATATGACCAGTTCGCCAAATTTACAAAGAGGAACTTCAAAAAAAGATTATCCATATTCTTACTCAACTTCAAAATAATAGTATGCAGTCACGTAGAAAATTCATAAAAAATACAGGCATTTTTTCAGCCGGATTATTAGCGCTTCAAACTGATGTTTTTGCCATGCAATCTGATACTTTTAATTTTGCATTAAAAGATTTTATCAGCAAAAGACCTCCGTTAGCCGAAAGAAAATTTACAAGTCCGGCAATTGAAGCCGCAATTGTCAGAATCAAAAAACAAATTGCAAATCCTGAACTGGCTTGGTTATTCGAAAACTGTTTTCCAAACACATTAGATACAACTGTAGATTTTGAAATTATTGACGGAAAACCGGATACGTATGTCATTACAGGTGATATCGATGCTATGTGGCTTCGCGATAGTACAGCTCAGATCTGGCCATATATTCCGTTTGTAAAAGAAGATAAAAAACTGGCAGAACTCGTAAAAGGCGTTATAAACCGTCAGGCAAAATGTATTTTACTGGATCCTTATGCAAATGCTTTTTATAAGGATTTTACAAAAGAAAGCGAGTGGAAAAATGATTTAACCAAAATGCAGCCCGGTATTCACGAACGCAAATGGGAAATAGACAGTTTATGTTACCCGGTTAGATTAGCGCACGGATATTGGAAGGAAACCGGAGATATTAGCTTATTTGACAGTAAATGGAAAGAAGCCATGCTTTTGGTGTTACAAACTTTTAAAGAACAACAACGCTGGACAGATAAAGGGCCTTATAGTTTTCAAAGACAAACTGCCTGGGCAACAGACGGAGTTCCTTTAGGCGGTTATGGATATCCTGTAAAACCTTGCGGATTAATTGTTTCGACTTTTAGACCAAGTGACGACAGTACTTTATTTGGCTATTTAATTCCGAGTAATATGTTTGCGATTGAAGTTTTGGGTTATTTGATCGAAATCTTCTCTTTGCCGGCTTTATTAGATAAAGATTTGGTAGCTAAAGCCAAAGAACTAAAAGAACAAGTTGAAAAAGGTTTAAAAGAAAACGGAATCATCGAACATCCAAAATTCGGAAAAATCATTGCTTTTGAAGTAAACGGATACGGCAGTTTCCACATGATGGATGATGCCAATGTGCCTTCACTATTATCGTTACCATATTTAGGTGCTATTGAACCAGATAATCAACTTTATCTGAATACAAGAAAAGTAGTGCTTTCAGAAAATAATCCATTTTTCTATAAAGGAAAAGCAGGCGAAGGAATTGGCGGTCCGCACACCGGAGTTGATACAATCTGGCCAATGAGTATTGTTTTGAGAGCCATTACAAGTGTAGATGAAAAAGAAATAAAAGCGTGTATTAGCAATTTGATTAAAACAAATGCAGATACCGGTTTTATGCACGAATCATTCCATAAAGATGACGTAGCGAAGTTTACCAGAAAATGGTTTGCATGGGCGAATACACTTTTTGGAGAAATGATTGTTCATACAAGCATTCATTATCCTCAAATATTAAAAGATAAAAACATTTAGATAAAAAATATTAACCATTAAGAGATTAAGTCTCCTAACAGGTTTTCAAAACCTGTTAGGTATGAATTTAAGTATCAAAAATTAAATCCAATTTAATCCTTAATGATTCAAAATATAAAAGAATGAATAAAGAATATGCCGTAGGAATAGACATTGGAGGAACACATATTACTGCAGCGATTATAGATGTAATAGACATGAAAGTGATTGATCTTTCGTTGCATAAGGAATCTTTTGATTCTAATTTGCCTGTTGCAGCTGTTATGTCTATTTGGGAAAAAGCGATTCGTATTTCGATCGAAAATTCAAAAGTAGAAAAAGTAAAAGGTTTGGCAATTTGTATGCCGGGTCCGTTTGATTATGAAAACGGAATCTGCTGGATCAAAGATCAATCAAAATATGAGCATTTTTACAGTCTTAATGTTCGTTATTTATTTCAGGGAACACTAGAACTTTCAAGCGATTTTCCGATTCTTTTTGAAAATGATGCGGTTTGTTTCGGAAAAGGAGAAGTGTTTAAAAACGCTGGTAATCTTTCTAAAAAAGTAATGGCAGTTACACTGGGAACGGGACTTGGAGCCTGTTTTATTGACAGGGGAGTTTCTGTTTCTTCAGGCGAATTGGTTCCGCAAGACGGAGAAATCTGGAACCTTCCTTATAAAGACGGAATAGCCGAAGATTATGTTTCGGTTCGTGGACTTTTAAATCGTTATAAAACCTTAACAGAAAAAAATCTTGCCAACGGATTAGAGCTTTATAATTTGGCTGTCGCCGAAGATAAAATGGCTGTAAAAGTATTCGAGGAAATGGGAGAAGATTTAGCCGAAATTGTAATTCCGTGGTTAGAAAAATTTGACGCCAATGGTTTTATTATTGGAGGAAAGATTGCAAATGCAAGCGAGTTTTTCCTTTCTGGTTTCAATAAAAAAATTAAAGAAACGGGAGTTGAAGTTGAGGTTTCGGTTTCTACAGATAATGAAGTTGCGGCTTTATTAGGCGCAGCAAGTTTACTTTATAACTCGTGATTTTTCTTTAAATTTACTTTGTAATAAATTTTTGCCACAGATTAAAAGATTTTCACAGATTTTCAAAAATAATTTAAATCCTTATATTTATGGCTAATGAAAGAATTATAATGGAAAAAACTGAGAAACCACGTAAAGAAAAAAATTGGCTCAAAATAATTGTTAATTTTTTGTTTGATATTTTCTTACACTGGAAATAGTATATATGCTTGCAAGCGAAAAATTCTTCTAATTTATATCGTAAATAAATTTCGGTACAGATTAAAGGATTTCTATAGATTAAAAAAAATCAGTTTAAATCTTTAATCTGTAGCTAAAAAAATAACAACCATGACAAATCGTAGAAATTTTTTAAAAACAACCGCCATAGCTTCAGTAGCTGTTGCGTTACAATCTTTTCAGACAAATTCTGAAGAAGAAAAAGTTGAGGTTTCAAAAAAAGTAAAGAAACCAATTGTACTTTCAACCTGGAGATTTGGAATTGGAGCAAATGAAGCCGCCTGGGAAGTTTTAAAAAAGAACGGACGCGCTTTGGACGCCGTAGAAGCCGGAGTTAAAATTCCGGAAGCAGATCCAAAAGAAAGAAGCGTTGGTTATGGCGGACGTCCGGATAGAGATGGCCGTGTAACGTTAGACGCCTGTATTATGGATGAAAATGCCAATATTGGTTCTGTGGCTTGTCTGGAATTTATTAAACATCCCATTTCTGTAGCCAGAGCCGTGATGGAAAAAACGCCTCACGTAATGTTGGTTGGCGATGGAGCTTTACAATTTGCCTTAGAACAAGGATTTAAAAAGGAGAATTTACTACTTGAAGAATCAGAAAAAGAGTGGAAGGAATGGCTAAAAACAAGCCAATATAAACCGATTGCCAATATCGAAAATCACGATACCATTGGAATGATTGCTTTAGATGCAAACGGAAATCTTTCGGGTGCGTGTACCACAAGCGGAATGGCGTTTAAAATGCACGGACGTGTTGGTGATTCTCCAATTATTGGAGCAGGATTATATGTTGATAACGAAATTGGAGCCGCAACTGCAACAGGTCATGGCGAAGAAGTAATCAGAATTTCTGGTTGTCATTTGGTTGTAGAATTAATGCGTCAGGGAAAATCGCCTCAAAAAGCCTGCGAAGAAGCTGTTGCAAGAATTGTGAAATTAACTAAGAATAGAAATAAAGATTTAAAAGATATTCAGGTTGGTTTTATTGCTTTAAATAAAAACGGAGAATACGGTTCTTACTGTGTTCAGGGCGGTTTTAATTATGCTGTTTATGATGAAACGGGGAATAAATTAATTGATGCGGATTATTTTTTGAAGTGATATAATATTGGCTCTACAGAGAGTTAATTGTTTTTGAAATGCGTATTTGGTCCTTTTGATCTTTGCGCATTTTTTTTCAAATAAAGCTTAAAATTGACTGTTAAATCAATTAGGATAATAAGTATAATAGGACTAAATTAGCAATCGAAAAAAATCAATATTTCAAATTTTTACCTAAAATTAAACTTTAAAAAGCTATTGAATGAAAAGAACTTTACTCATTTTTGGCACGTTAGTGCTTTCATTATTATTTTCAAATACAGCATTTTCTCAGGCAGGAACACTTGATACAACATTCGGAAGCGGAGGTAAAGTGACCACATTTACCGGAATTCCGGGAGCTCCTGGAAATAATCTGGTAAATGATTCGGTTTTACAATCTGACGGAAAAATTATACTAGCAGGTAACAGCAATTCTTATGCTGACGGTTCTGCTTTTTTACTTGCCAGATATTTACCTAACGGAGCTTTAGATACCACATTTGGTACTGGCGGATATGTAACAACTTTAGTAGGAAATCACTGTACAGGACAAAGTGTGTCTTTGCAAACAGATGGCAAAATTGTTGTTGCAGGGAGTACTTATATTCCATCACAATTGGGAGTTCGATCTGATATCATGATTGTAAGATATAATGAAAACGGAAGTTTAGACACAACTTTTGATACTGATGGTATTAAAGTCGAAACTGTAGATTATTCACAATTTGTAAATGCATTATTAATTCAGGCAGATGGTAAAATGGTTGTTGGTGGTACATTTGAATCTATAGATAAGCCTGGATATAATACCTTTGGTTTAGCCCGATTTAATACAAACGGAAGTTTGGATCAAACATATGGAGTTAATGGATTTGTATTTACTCCTAATCTTTCGGGCGGAGAAATACTTGATATGAAATTCACGGACAATGAAAGTATTATAGCCGTAGGAAGAAATAATTACGGACTTGATTGTGTCGTAGGAAAATATAATGCTAATGGTGAAATCGTAAAGAGTTTTGGATCAAATGGAACTGGACTTATTGAAGAAGATTTTGGAAAAATTGCGCTATTGTACAAATGTGTAATTTCAAAAAACAATGATATTTATATTGGTGGTGCATCTTTTGACGGAGTAAAATATTCTGCTTTTATATCAAAATATAATGCAAGTGGTATTGCAGATAATTCATTTGGAGTAAAAGGTAAAATTTTAAGAGATTTTGGTACTAATATAGCAAGTTTTGCAAACGATATTACAATCGATCACAATAATAATTTGCTTGTAGGATATGGCGTAGGATTAACAAGTGACTATAATTTTGGTATAGAATCGTATAGTCTGAGCGGGGTTTTAAACACTTCATTTGGTACAAATGGTTATTTTACAACTAATTTTGGATCAGGACATGATTACTTTGAAACGATGCTTGTTCAACCGGATAATAAAATAGTTATGGCTGGAAATAAAGGCAGTTTTGTTATGACAAGAATAAATAATACAAAAGTATTATCAACAATTGATTTTGCTAAGACAGCAAATGAAATCAATATTAGTCCAAATCCTGTAAATGATTATCCAACTTTAAGTTTAGAATTAAAAGAATCAGCTGATTTGAGTGTTGATTTATATGATACTAAAGGAGTTTTAGTTTCTAATTTGGTTAAAAATAAAAATTATAACGAAGGATCTAATATTGAACAGTTAGATTTATCCAATATAAATTTATCAAAAGGAATTTACTTTCTAAAAATAAATGGCAACGGAAAGGCTGCTAAAACAATAAAAATTATAAAATAAAAATTAGATTTTATTCAAATTAATCAATGCCAATTATTTCCTGAAATAATATATTAATGGCTTTGTAAAGAGTTAAATTATTTTCAAAATGCGCAAGGTCTTTGGATCATTGCGTATTTTTTTTGTTCTTAGAAACTATAAATCGAATAAAAGCCTTTTGATTTTTTCAAATTCAATCTTGAGGAGTGTTTGGCAAAATATTATTTAAGCTATAGAAATTGCAATATGTTTTTAATTTATATTTGGATAAAAGACGGAGATTTTATTATGTATTCATTTTTTATAGTGTAAAGAGTGTTCAAATAATCACAAATAATTATTACCATCAATATTATTAGAAAATGAAAAAGATAATCTTAGTAACTCTTATTATAATTGCTATTCTCTGTTATTTTTATTTTAAAGATGTTAAAGCTCTTGAGATAGAAAAAAAATATAATATTGTAAATGAAGCTAATGAGAAAATACCAGCTACTCTATATTACAGAAATATAGATGTAAAAGTAGGAGACAAAATAGAAAATGTATATGAGATAGTAATTTTTTTTGACAAGGAGCTTAAAATGAAATTTAATCCTATTGTAGTTGTTCCAAAATATAAGTTGATCGGATTGATTGAAGATGGAGAAAGAGGATTTGTGAAATTTGGAAATAAAGTTTTTCAACTATCAGATGATTCAAATAAGTTTACTCTTTTAAATAACAGCGCTTTTTTTGATGATCCTCCAATAAAGAAAATAAATTTTGAGGAGAAATCGATCACTTTTAATAGTTTTGAAGGACTGAAAAAATATGGAAAAACTATAGTAATCAAAAATATGATCTCCAATTTTTCTGCTAATAGAATAAAAATAAGAGTTTTCAATTTTGGTACAGATAGAGAAGAGTTTTTAAACTCAAAAAAACTCAAAAAAAGAGATAATGAAAAAAGCACCTATATCTATGATTTTGGCCATCACAAAGACACTTTATTGTTTCTAAACGGTAATTGTTATTTTAATAGCCAGATTTTAAAGAAAATTGACAGTAAACAAATTAGGTATAAGGAAAAAACTCTAATAGTTTCCAAATATATGTTTAAAGGGATAAGAGACTTTAGATCTGATAAGTATTTATATCTCAATAATGAAGTAGGTTTGCTTTTTGCGGAGAATCAGTTTACCGGAGACATGTATGAATTTGATACAGATCAATATCATATAATACATAAAAGTATAGCATTAAATAAATTGAATTTTAAGGAAGGCCCTTTTGAACTAAAATATGCAAAAAAAGAGTATAGAGAATTTTAAATCACTCGTAAATAGTTGAAGAACTAAATCTTATCAAATTAAGCCAGAAAAGGCTGTCTTGGCAAAGACAACCTTTAATGACTAATAAAATAAAAATGTATTCAAGTAACTATTTCGCCAATGGATTCTCTGGGCTCATAATTACTTCGACACTATTTGAACTATCCAGTATTTGTTTACTTAGTTGCTGAATTGTTTTTTGATCAATTTTTGCAATTAAACTTTTATAATCAGAGTCTTGCATAAAGGGCATGTTATTCATACTTATGTTATAAAGTATGCCACTCCAAAATGAATTCGTCTTCATCGATTCTTCTCTGTTTTTTACAAGTGCTTTTTTAATGTCTTCCAAGTCATTAATATTGACTGGTTTTGACTTAAGATCATTTATTTCCTTCCAAACGATTTGCATTAATTTTTCCTGTTTTTCAGGATTGCAATCAAAACTTAGGGCAAGATCAAAAGTTGGTTTAGGAATAAGCGGCAGATTTCCGGCAACGGTTACACCATAACTTCCGCCTTCTTCTTCGCGAATGGTTTGTAAAAAACGTTTTGATAATAATTCACCAATAACATACATACCAATTGCATTTTCCTTACTGTAATCAATTTTTCCGGTTAAATGCAGATAAGCAGTTGTTTTAGGAATTTCCATTTTGCGTTTAAAATGAACAACTGTTTTACCTTTTTTCGGCTCTAAATTATGATCGACAAAACTCGCTGCAGAACCAGAGCTAGATTTTAAATTGCCAATATATTTCTGAATCAGTTCAAGAGCTGTTTCGGGAATATTTCCAACAAAAACAAAAGTAAGATCAGCAGCATTATTAATTCGGTCTTTATAAACTTGTTCTGCTTTTTGCAAATCAATATTTTGAAGAAATTTTTCATCAAAAACAAATGTTCGCGGATTGTGATTTGAATTAGCCAATGTTACTGTATCCTTAAAAGCACTTCCGTTATCTTTTTTAAGATTCTCTAAACGATTCTCATACTGCGTTTTTAAAATGCCATAAATATTAGGATCAAAACGTGGAGATTCAAAAGAAAGATAAAGCAATTGCAGCATCGTTTCTAAATCCTGTTTATTAGAACTTCCCTGAAAACCTTGCGTATTATCAGCAATAAAAGGTGCAACTTGGGCAACTTTACCGGTAAGTTTTTCTTTTAATCCCGTTGTATCAAAATTACCAAGTCCGGACGATCTTGCTAAAGAAGTCGCAATTTCTGCAGACGCTAAATTTTCTTGTTTCACTAAAGATTTTCCTCCTTTGGCAAAAGCCGAAAATACGATTTGATCTTGCGAATGTGTCGTTGGCAAAATAATAATATTCGCCCCATTTTCAAGCGTATATCCTTTTGCTTCGGTTATTCCGGCAACTTCAAATGTTTTTTTAACGGCAACTGGTTTTAATTCTTTTTCGATTAATGGAGCATTATTTTCTTTTTTTGTGTAAGGTTCCAAAGGCATCGTTTCTACCTTTTTCATAACATCAACAACGGCTTCTTTTTTCGGAAATTCACTTTGATCTTTATCTGAACCCGTTATTAAAACAACCTGATTGGTCGTTTTTTGTATGGTTTTGGCATGTGCATTTAACTCTTCTAAAGAAAGGGTTTTTATGATTCCAACAATTAAATCATAATCTTCTTGTGGGGCAAGAAAGGGTTTCGCTTTTAAAAAGTAGTTGGTTAGTTTATCTGCCCAACTGTCATTATCCACTTTGTCTTTATTTTTAATAAAATCATCATAAGAACTAATGAAATCTTTTTTGGTTCGGTCTAATTCTGCCTGAATCGCACCAAAACGTTTCAATCGTTCAGCTTCGGTATAAACTTCCTGAAAAGCTTCTAAGGTTTTTCCTTTTTTGGCTAAAGCCGAAATATTAAAGGAAGTATTTAATCTTGAAACAGGCTCAAAATAAGCTTTTAAACTTAAACTGGAACTTTGATTTTTTAATATTAATTCTCTCAAACGATTGTTAAGTATACTAGTATAAAAAGAGTTCATTACGTTGTTGCGCGTAACAGAAACATCTTTTACCAATGGTTCATCAAGCACATATTGTAAAGTTATAGCTGTAGAAGCGGCTTCTTTATCAGTAGCAACTCCAAAATACAAATCATTATGTTTTGGAATATCGTTGTACTTGCGCACGGCTGCTTTTTTAGCAAGCGGAATACTGGAGAATATGGTTTTAACCTTTTGTTCGATGCCTTTAACGTCAATATCTCCAACAATAATTACAGCTTGCAAATCCGGACGATACCATTTTTTATAATAGTTTCGTAATTCCTGATATTTGAAGTTATTGATGATGTTTAAGTCACCAATAACATCGCGTTTGCTGTATTTAGATCCTTTGTATAAAACCTGATCGGTTTGCATTTTTAAACGGAAACCGCTTGTTCTTCTGGTTCTCCATTCTTCACGGATAACGCCTCTTTCTGCATCAATTTCTTCATTGGTTAACGAAAGCGATCCTGACCAGTCGTGCAATACCCAAAGTGTAGAATCTATCAAAGTTTCATTACTTACGGGAACGCCGCTAATGTTATAAACGGTTTCATCTTGTGCGGTATAAGCATTGATGTCTTTTCCGAAACTAACACCGTGTTTTTCGAGCATTTTAATAATTCCTTTGCCTTTAAAATGTTCTGTTCCGTTAAAAGCCATGTGCTCTAAAAAGTGCGCTAATCCGTTTTGGTTGTCATCTTCTAAAATAGCGCCCACATTTTGAACAAAGTAAAAACTTGCACGATCTTTTGGTTCTTCGTTATGCAGAATATAATACGTCAATCCGTTTGGAAGCTTGCCTGTCGTGACATTTTTATCTAACGGAATCGTGGTTTTGAATTGCGAAAACATAACGTGACAAGATAAAATCATTATCACGTTTAGAATTTGCTTTTTAAGTGTGTTATACATGTGTTGTATTTTTATCTTCTGTTTCTTCTAATTAATATAAAAGCGCCTGATAGAATAATCAATAATGGAAATAATCCTATGAAAACAATTTTACTGATGAAAACCTGATTTGCACTTACTGTTATTTTGTTATCAGTACTTTCAGGTCGTGTGGTATCAATTGGAAACTGGTAATCGCTAAACCATGTAAAAATATCGGTTACGAATTGAAATGTTCCTGAACCACCACGGCTTAACTCGGCATTGCCCATAAAATCGGCATCTCCGGCAACAATTATTTTTTGCGATTTACCATTTACGTTTCGGGTTAATGCGACTACAAGTGGAATTGCTGAAACAGAAGGTTGTTTTTTCAAATCGGCAGGAATAGAGCTTATTCCTGTAGGAGATTCCCAAGCCGGCTGACTATTTGTTTTTAATAATGGTGTTACTTTAAATTCGGCATCTTTAGTCGTTTTAATTCCGCTGCTTCCTAAAATCGGAATAGGGAATTCACTTTTGTGTAATTTAATAACCGTACTGTCTATTTCTTTTGAAAATTCGGTAACTAAAAAGTCCGGGGAGTTGGTTTCACTTTCCTGAACCAATGCTTGTTTTGTGTAGCTTAAACCTAATTTATCTGTAATAGATGCCAATGCTGAATTGGTTTCAGGTTCTGTTAAAAGCATTAGGTTTTTTCCCTGATCGATATATTTAGTAATGCGGTCAACTGCGCCCTGGCTTAGCTGTGTTTTAGGATCGGCAATAATTAAAATTGCCGTTTGTTCCGGAATATTTTGTGCATTGATATCTACAGAAGCTACATCAAATCCCTGATTGATTAACGAGTTTCTGAAGGTAATTTCATTAAATCCTGTTTTATAATTTTTATCACCGTTTTTCTCGATACTGCGTTCCATATTTCCCGTAGCAAATACAATTTTAGGTGCAGATGTAACCAAACGTTTTAATGAAGCTGAAATTTCTTTTTCAAAAGGAACTTTAAACAAATCATCAAACATTCTTAAAAAAGTTTTTTTACCGTTGTATTCTACAGTTCTTACAACTCTGTTTTGTTCTGCTTTTAAATTGATAATTTTACTTATTTCGGCAGGAGAATATAATTTCTTCAACTTTAAGTTTTGCGTTTCCAGCATTTTGTCGGCAAGTTGTTTGTCATTCAAGCCTGGATTTTGAGCATATAAAGCCGTATTTGTCGAGGTATCATAGTAATAAACATACTCCATTTCTATTTGAGGCAAAAAGCGGGAATATTTGTCAAAACTGGCAATATCACTATTTTGAGAATAAGGCATTCCCATATAATAATTAATATCTAACAAGTTAACGTATGTAGTAATTTTAATTGGTCCGTCGATCTTTTTTACAATTTCCTGACTCGCCTTAGTAAGCGTTTTGTCTTTAGTATGCGTCATATCTTTGTAAAAAGTAAGAGGCGCTCTTGAAGTAATATATCCGAGTGACAAAACTATCGCAACTAAACCAACGTATTTTAAAGTTCTTTTTGATGTTGTCTGAGCATCTCTTCCGGTTTGTAAATTAAAAATACTTATGCCAATAAAAAGCACGCTAACCAAAATAAAATACAAAACATCTTTGCTTACAATAAGTCCTTCAATCATTGAATTTGCACGTCCTGAAATAGAAAGGAAATAGGTAATATCTTTTACATAATCAATAGCTTGCCATAGTTTGCCAATGTAATTTAAACCTGCTAAAACTACTAAAGTGCTTATCGCGGCTACAACCTGATAAGAGGTAAGACATGACATAAAAAGACCAATAGCAGCATAAGTACATACTAATAAGTACAAACCAAAAATACCCGATAAAACAAAACTAACGTCTAAATTATCTATAGAAAAATACGCTACAATACCAATTACACCTAATATTCCCATAAATAATAAGCAATAACTTGCGATGGCCAGAAATTTTCCCAGAACAATATCTTTAATATGAATTGGTGAAGAAAGTAAAAGTTTGATTGAACCGCTGTTAATTTCACGGCTTATTAAACCCATTGTTAATAGCGGAACATATAAGTACAAATAATTTTGCATTTCTGTAAAAAGGCCGCTAAAACCTGAAAATACAACTTGTGACAAATTATGAATACTTTGTCCCATTTTTTGTGCTTTTTCAAATCGCTCGAGTGTGTCAAAGAATTTCCAGCTTGACTGGATCGAAAATATTACTAAAACAACCCACGCTACTGGCGAGTAAAACATGGTATTGAGTTCTGTTTTAGCTATTCTGTATATTGTTTTCATTTTTTTGTTTTTTAAGAAGGAGTAGAGTTTTTAGAAGGCGCTTTTTTAGATAATTGTGCAAAGATTTCATCGAGAGATACTTTCTCAAATTGAATTTCACGTAATTTCCAATTGTTATAAACGCTTAATGCTACAATTTTTTCAGCAATTTCCTGCGTTCCGGTAAACGTAATTTGTACTTTTTTTGGAGACAGAAAAACAGTATTTGTAACTTCAGGAATATCATTTAATGTTTCAATGGCCGGCGGATTTTCAAAACTTGCCGTTAATTTATCTGCTTCGATATGATTGTTGAAAGCTTCGAGTGAATCAGCAAAAACCATGTGTCCGTTTTCAATCATTCTTATTTCCTGACACGTTGCCTGTACTTCAGATAAAATGTGTGAAGAGAAGATTACGGCTTTGTCTTTAGAGATTTTCTTGATTAGGTTTCTAACTTCTAAAATTTGGTTTGGATCCAGTCCGTTTGTTGGTTCATCTAAAACTACTAATTTTGGTTCGTGAATAATAGCTTGAGCAATACCCACACGTTGTCTGTATCCACCAGATAAGTTTCGAATTAATCGATTGCTAAAATGAGAAATTCCGCATTGTTCTTTAGCTCTTTCTACAGCATTTTTTAAATCTTCTTTTTTTACAAGACGTAATTCTGCACAATGCGTTAAGTATTCATTTACAGTTAAATCCAGATGCAAAGGCGGCGTTTGTGGCAAAAAGCCAATTAGTTTTTTAGCCTCAACCGGGTTTTCTTTTAAATTGATTCCGTCAATAAAAATATTTCCGCTGGTTTGGTTCAAAACCCCACAAAGAATATTCATCGTGGTCGATTTTCCGGCTCCGTTAGAACCTAATAATCCCAGAATTTTATTTTCTTTAATTTCAAAACTTATATTTTGTATTGCCCAATCCTTACTGTATTGATGTGACAAATCCTCAACTCTTACAATTGTTGTTGTTTCCATAGTGATTTTTAAAATTGCAGGAATATATTTTTACTGAAAATACATTCCTGCATCATTTTTATTATTTAGTGTATCCTTCGTTTTGAGTTAAGAAAGGATTAGAACGAGTAGCAGTTTCCGGTATTGGATAAAGGCTATCTGTAGTATTCCAAATTTTTGAAGAGATTATTCCAAGTACGGCATCAGCTTTTCCGGTTCTTTTAAGATCGAACCATCTGTGGCCAAATTCTCCAAAAAATTCACGCTCTCTTTCTACAGCAATTAAGTCTAACAACTGATTTGGGTCTGTTAAAGTAGTTGATCCCAATAAAGCTCTGTTTCTAATTACGTTAATATCTTCCTGAGCTCCCGTAATATTATTTAGTTTTACTCTGGCTTCTGCTCTAATTAAATAAAGTTCTGCGAGTCTCAATACTGTAGAGCGTTCTACAGGAGTTGTCAGATATGAGTTTTTGTATTTTCTGGGACCAATTCCGATATATACTCCGGCTGATGATTTAATATCAACAGTCCAGTTTGTTTTTCTTGCGTCACCGGTTTCAAATAGTGTAGCACTTTTTCTAAGGATAAATGTTCCTCCTATTTGTGTTAACGGATTTGGTCCGGGAAATGTAGCCCCACCTTCATACGTATAAGCCGTATTAAAGTAAGGTATTTGCCAAATAGCCTCGGTATTATCTGCAATAAACGGGCTGTTAGTTGCAGTTAATCCGTTTATCATTTTATAAGTTCCACTTTGGCTAATTACGTCACTTGCATAAGTAGAAGCTTCGGTCCATTTTCCTAAATAAAGATTTACTCTGGCCAATAAACTTTCTGCAGCCCATTTTGTAGCTCTGATACGTTGATTACTGGTGTAATTACTGTAATTAACCGGAAGGTTGTTTGCAGCTTCTTCAAGATCAAGATTAATTTGATTGTAAACTTCAGCTTGTGTATTACGTGGTGCTAAAGCAGACTGATCAACATTTGTAGTTAAAACTAAAGGAACATCTCCATATAAATTAGTCAGATAAAAATAAGAGAAAGCTCTTAAAAATTTGGCTTCAGCAAGAAAGCGTGTACTTTTGGCCTCTGTAAGTGTTTTACTGCCAGATATACCTTCTATAACAGCATTAGAATTGTAGATAGTCTTATACAATTCTGTCCACATACTACCAATTGTACCGTCAGTAAATGGAATTTCATTTGTAGTATAAACATTTTCAATTAACGAAACCGGAAGAAGTTCATCAGAAGTTTGTCCGGGAATTGTATGCAATGAGCTATAGTAAGTACTCGCTACCATACTTTGATAGATTCCGTTTACGGCAGCTTCGGCAGTAGCATCAGATGTGTATACAGTAGTAGATGATAAATCGTTAATAGGAAGATCAACTTCAAGTAAACTTTCGCAACTCGTTAGTCCTATTAAAAGAAAAAACGAAAATATATACGTGTATTTTATAGAATTATTTTTCATGTTTTTTAGATTTAAAATGTAAACTGAGTTCCAAGAGTTATGGTACGTAATGGAGGTAAAGCTAAACCTTGAGTTTCCGGATCAAATCCTTTGAATTTAGTAAAAGTTACCAGGTTTTGTCCTTGTAATGAAAGACGAATATTCTGAATGAACTTTTTTGTAGCCTGATCTAACGGAATATTATAAGTTGCGCTTACATTTTTAAGTTTGATGTAAGAAGCATCTACAATAGTAGCCGTAGAACCTGCATAATTCAAGAAACTAGGTTGGTAAGCAGTACTTAAAGTATTTCCCTGAGCGATGTAATCATTGTATTCATCAACCTGATAATTGGCTAAACCATAAGGATAACCCGGTTGAACAGCAGTAGATGATAATAAGCTTCTTCCGTCTTGTTTTACAAATTGAAATAAAAAGTCTAATGAAAATGCTTTGTAACTAATAGAGTTTAAAATTCCCCCATAATATTTAGGAGCCGTAGATCCGTAATATTTTCTGTCTCCGGCACCTGTCTGAGCAAAACCGGTACTAATTTTTCCATCTCCGTTAGCATCTTCAAACTGGGCAATACCATTTACTACTCCGGTATAATTATATAAATATCTTGCTGTTATTGCATTTCCGATAACATATTGAGAATAATAAGCCGTATTTTGTAAATTGTCAAATTCTAAAAGTTTATTAGAGTTTGTCGAAAAATTAAATGATGTAGACCAGTTTAAGTTTTTAGTATGAACGTTGGTTGATGCCAGCGTAAATTCCCATCCTTTATTTTCAACCAATGCACCTAAATTTGCTGTGTATCCTGTAAAACCAGCCTGAGGGCTAAGTGTTGCCGTTACTAATTGGTTTCCGGAAGTGTTTCTGTAAAAAGCAGCAGTAAAAGATAAACGATCATTGAAAAAACCAAGATCTAAGGCAGCCTCAAACTTCTTTGTAGTTTCCCATCTGTAATTAGGATTTGCAATTCTGGTTGTTGTCATTGCTGCATATCCAGTACCGTAAGTACCAGAACTATAAGTGTCTGCATATCCATAATCACTTGGTGGATCATTACCAACTTCACCATAACTTGTACGAAGTTTACCAAAACTAAGTACTGAATTGTCTTTTAAGAAATCTTCTTCTGTAAAAATCCAGGCAGCACCAAGAGAACCAAAATTTCCATATTTTTTATTGGCACCAAAACGAGACGATCCGTCTCTTCTAAAATTGGCATTCAATATATATTTATTTTGAATATTATAGTTTACCCTGCTAAAAAGAGAAGCATATCTATATTCAGATGAACCATTGTATGAAGTTACATTTGTTGCAGAACCTGTAATACCAATTAAGTTATCAGCACTATAACCTGATGTACTTACGTAAGATGGCATTTCTGATTTTCTGTTTTGCCATGAACCACCAACTAAAACAGAAAGATTACCTTTCCATAAAGCAGTTGTATAGTTTAATTGCGGATCTATAGTAAAGTTGTTGGTATTATTATTAGAAACCGTGTAAGATCTTGAAAGGTTAAGTGAAAGATTACTAGCAGTATAATACACATTATTCATTCCTGATGCCGGCAAAATCTGCTCCGTAATCATTTCTGCTTTACCATAACCTAAGTCCGTTTTAAAAGATAATCCTTTTGCAATTTCTAATTGAAAATTAAAACTTGTAATTAAATTATTCCCTTTATCTTCAACTCTTCTGTCTAAAGCAGCGATTGGGTTTACATCACTAAAATAAGTTGGCGACCAATAATAAGAACCATCCGGATTGTAGATCGTGTGATTAGGTGCCGTTACTACTGCATAATTGGTAATGTCGTAGAATGGCAGTTTATTTTTATCTGTAGAATATAAAACTGTAGCTCCAACCTTTAGTTTTTTATTCAATGTAGTATGCGTAACATTAAAATTGGTAGAGAATTTATTATAACCAAAATCTCCCGGCAAAACAGTAGTTTCTTTGTGATACGTACTGCTTAGTAAGAAATTAGTATTATCATCTCCACCTTTTAAACTTGCAGAAAAATCATTAAAATTAGCCGTACCGCCAATTAATTTTTTTTGCCAGTCTGTATAAGCATTTTGGTCAAATGCTGTTAATGCAATACCGTTACTAAATCCTGTAGGAGTAGTATTTGTAGTGTTTAATGCCGTACGCAACATGTTTAGATAAGTAGGTGTATCTAAGGTTTTTATCATGTGCGCAACCTCAGAAACTCCAGAATTTGTATTAACCGTAAATACGGTTTTTCCTGATACTCCTTTTTTAGTTGTAATAAGTACCACACCATTTGCAGCTCTTGAACCGTAAATAGCAGTAGCATCTGCATCTTTAAGAATTTCGATACTTTCGATATCATTTGGGTTAATGATATTTAAAGGACTTGTTGATTTTTGAGCTCCTCTGATAATAAGATTTGCCTGAGATTGCTCTTTTATATCATTTGAGATATAAGGAATTCCATCAATTACATAAAGAGGCAAATTACTTGATTGAAGCGAATTTGTACCACGAATATTGATATTGATGTTACTTCCTGCATAACCGGATGTTTGAGAAACAAAAACTCCCGGAGTTCTTCCCTGCAAAGTTTGCAAAATGTTAGTTACAGGCTGTTTTTCAATATCTTCAGAAGTTATTTTTACAACAGATCCTGTTGCGGTTCTTTTAGTAGTAGTTCCATAACCAATAACGACAACTTCATCCAGTTTTGCTAAATCGGGTTGCATTTTAATGGTTATAGTTAATTGATTTTCAACTGTAATATCTTGTGTTTTATAGCCAAGATAAGATACTCTCAAAACATGTTTTCCAGCTGGTAATTCGATAAAAAATTGACCATCAAAATCAGATATACCGTGTTTATTTCCTCCAACTAATAAAACGGAAACGCCGGGTAAAGGCAAACCATTTTCATCTAAAATTTTTCCTGTCAGATTATAAGTAACATCCTCTTTTTCTTTTATAACAACAGGAACTTCTTTTTTATAAATCACGACATTTTTATCGACCTGTTTATAAACTAAATTACTACCCTGAAGCACAGAATTTAAAATATCGCTTACAGAACGCCTTCCTCCGGATGTAGTAATCTTAGGGAAATTATTAATAAGCTGTGGTTGGTATGCAAACAGTAATCCTGTTTTATTTTCGATACTTTTAAACAAGGTTTTTATATCCTGATTATGCAGTTCGATATCAACAGAAATTGATTCTAAAGATTGACCGTTCATTTTATTTGCAAGAACCATGTGGGTTCCGCAGGTCAGTAAGAAAATGTGGAATAAACTGATTCGCATGATCTTGAGTGTTTTTTTTGAAAGGTTAAATAAAGATGTGTTCTTTTCCCTTTCAAACGTGGTTGTTTTACAGCGTAATTTCATAAATTTGCATGTTTTTTAATGGTTACTGGAATTAATTATTAAGAATCGTTGCCATCTGGTGTAGGAGCTAGATGGCTTTTTTTTGGTTTTAATTCTATAGGCTAGTTATTTTTAAGGTTAATTATTTATAGATTTATTTTTACTCGCAACCCTTTCCTTCCAGAACAATTGCGCCATTTTTAGTGTAATGATATTCCGTTTCAATTACGCTGCAGACTACTTTTAGAATATGATCTAAATCTTCTTCATTTAAGAAACTCGCAGTAATTCGGCACTTTTTAATATTCTCGTTAGAAAGCGTAATAGGCACTTTATATTTTTGAGAAATAAGTGCAATCGCTTCTTCCATATTAATATTATCAAGAATCAGGTAATTGCTTTTCCATTCAACGACAACAGCCGAATTCACATTATTTTGTTCGTGGACCAAAGTAGTTTTGTTTACTTTAATTTGCTGATTTGGAGTAATAATACCGTATACATTATCCAAGTCTCCAACCTGAACTTTTCCGCGCGTTACCGTAACTTCAATTTTATCAGAATTACTGTAAGCGTTTATATTAAAAGCCGTTCCCAAAACTTTGGTCTGAACTTTTCCCGTATGCACGATAAATGGTTTTGTTTCGTTTCTTTTAATATCAAAATAAGCTTCTCCGGTTAAAGTAACTTCTCTCGTTTTATCATCGAAACTTACCTGATTGTATTCAACAGTACTATTTTCGTTTAAAAGAATAGTACTTCCGTCAGGTAAATGAATAAGTTGTTTTCCGCTAAAAGCCAACATAGGATTTGTTTCTTCAACTTTTTCTTCAGAATCAGTTTTTACAGGATTTGGAGTATTCTTGAAAAAGAAAACAGTACTAATAGCAAATAATATTGTAATGGCCGCAGCAATCGACAATAAAGTCCGCACTGTTTTTTTAGTTGATTTTTCTCTAAGCGGAATAACTTTCGTTGAAGAACTGGAAAGAATATAGTTTAAGATATTTTCTCCTTTTTGTGTTTCCAGTATTTCAACATTGTTGCTGTTTTTTAGCAACACATTAATTTTCTCTTTTAAGAAATCATCATGTACGCCATTTCGAATAACTTCCATGAGTTGTTCTTGTTCTGCTTCAGATAATGTGTTGTGCAGATAGCCTTCAAATAATTCTTCAAATACTTTTTGTTGCATTTGTTTGTAATTGTGAGTTAGTAATTAATTTTTGGTAAACTTGGGTATCGTTTGTTTTTGTTTTTTGTTTTTAAATCAGAGGCTTAAAATCTAATTATTTAAATAAACTCCAGATTGAAAATTTGGAATTTAAATACTTGGAATTTCTTTTAATAGAAGCTCTTTATTATAAAGACGATTGAAAAATAGGGAAGGAGTAGTCGAAAGTTAAAAAAATGTAAAAAAAACGTAAAAAATAAACTTTAGCCTTATTTTATACTGTAAATTATGAAAACAGACATCATAGAAAACAATAAAATCGACATGAACATATTCATGTAAGGCGAAATTTTAAAGCGGACAAATTTTAAGGCTTGCGACATGTGTTTTTTAACAGTCTCTGTAGAAATGCCTAAATCTTCTCCAATTTTTTGATGACTCATGCCATCCCATTTTGCCATTTTGTAAATTTTTTGTTGCTGAGGTGGCAACTGATCTACAATTTGATTTAAAATAACACTGTACTGATCATCTTTTATAGCAGTGTCAGTATCTTCTGCAGTTGTATTTTTATAATTAATATCAACTGATAAAGTAGTTTCTCTCGCAATTTTTTTAATCATATCAAAAATATGATTGCGGGAAATAATGAAAAGATAATTTTCAAGATTATTTATTTCGCCTAAATTCTGATGGTTGATCCAGATTTTCAAAAAAACATCCTGAACGACTTCTTCGGCTAAAATTTTTGATTTGGTTATTTTTAAAGCTGTAGAATAAACAACATTTTTATATTGATTATATAAACTAGTAAAAGCCAGTTCACTCCCCTGAGATAATTCTCGAAGAAGTTTATTTTCGTCAGAACTGGAATTAAGAGACATGATACTTTTGGCTTTTTATTGAATTTAGCAATATTATTTATTTTTTTTGAGACTTGTATATTCCATTTTCATAATACACCGTAGAATTGCTATTTTGATAATTATCAGGTATCAATTTTGTAAAATCAAAAAAATATACATCCTTCTTTTACCGATGAAGCGAATATTGGTGAAGTAATTGTTTGAATAATTGTAGGTTAAGTCTTTATATTATTGCGAAAGAGAACAAATTTATCGTTGAAATAAATTGTTTTTTGCGAGATATTTATAAAGTTATTATAGATTTGAATTTAAATCGAAAAAATAAATAGTTGTTATTAACAAGAATACCACAATAATTTTAGGTTAATTTTTTTGTCATAATTGCTAAGTTTGAATTTAAATTAAAACGTATGAAAAATAAAATTGTATTAATTTTTCTTGCCTGTAGCGGATTGGTTTTTTCGCAGGCAATTAAAAAGCCATTAGTTTCAGCCATTACCGTAAAAGACCTTAAAACAGATATGTACGAAATGGCCGGCGATCATTTTAATGGTCGTGAAGCCGGAACTTTAGACGAATTAAAAGTATCGATGTGGCTCGCAAACAAAGCAAAAGAAGCAGGCATGATTCCGGCAGGAGATGATGGTACTTTTTTTCAGTTTTTTGATTTATACAGACATCAGGTTACCTCAAATACCAAGTTTAGAATAGGGCAAAAAACATATAAATTGTGGAGCGAAGTTTTAGTCGCTGAAACTGCAAACATAAAAGTTGAGGCACCATTATTTTATCTTGAAACTACAAAAGAGGCGATTGAAAAAGCTGATGTAAAAGGAAAAGCAGTTGTTATTG
Source organism: Flavobacterium sp. LC2016-13 (assembly GCF_009707955.1). Classification (GTDB taxonomy): domain Bacteria; phylum Bacteroidota; class Bacteroidia; order Flavobacteriales; family Flavobacteriaceae; genus Flavobacterium. The sequence goes on from NZ_WMDQ01000015.1 coordinate 82,782, forward strand.
TAGCTTCCAAAGAAGGAATTTCTGAAGACATTTCTCTTTTTGACAGACGTTATCCGGGACTTTTTAAACAAAAATATTATGAGCAATTAGCCGCAAAAGGAGCTGCAGCATTAATTATCGTTGCAGACGAATTAGGCGAAAAAAGCTGGTCGCAAGTTGAACCTCAAATGACAAGAGGTGTTTACGGAATTGAAGGTTATCGTGATAAAATACCTGTGCCTTCAAGAATGCCAACATTTTGGCTGCATAGCGATCAGTTAGAGTTTTTAAAAACTACAAAAGATAATTTATCGACAGAAGTAGTTTCAGAAACCTATAAATATCCATCGGTAAATGTTGTGGGGAAAATTGAAGGTACTGATGCCAAATTAAAAAACGAATATGTATTATTTAGCGGACATCAGGATCATGATGGCGTAAGACAAAAATACGGTCAGGATTCTATTTATAACGGAGCCGATGATAATGCGAGCACTTGCGTGGCGATGCTTGCCATTGCAAGAGCCTATAAAAAACAACCCGGAAAAAGAACCGCATTATTTGTGTTTCACGGTGCAGAAGAACGTGGGTTATTAGGATCAAGCTGGTACGCATCGCACCCAACAGTTCCTCAAAAAGATATTATTGCTGTACTAAACGGAGATATGATTGGAAGAAATGATGTAAACCAGGCAGCACTTTTAGGATCCAGCGCTCCTCATGAAAACTCTTCTGACTTAGTTAGTGTTGCCCAAAAAGCAAATGACGAAGGCCCGAAATTTGAGTTGGATAAACTTTGGGACAGACCAGAACATCCGGAATATTTTTTCTTCCGTTCAGATCATATTCCTTATGTTCGAAAAGGAATTCCATCTGTATTTTTCACCAGTGTTTTGCACAGCCAATATCACACTCCAATGGATGAATCTGAAAATATAGATTACGTAAAATTGCATAAAATGACAGAATGGATCTATCGCACAGGATGGATTTTATCTAATGATGCAAACAGACCTAAACTTTTGCCAGATGCAAAGTTTGAACGCTAAAAAAATGATGATTTTAATAACGAAAAGAGATAGTTATTACTATCTCTTTTTTTTTACAAAAACAGAAAAATATTAAAAAAACATATAAAAAAAATAACCTTTATTTTGTTAATTAATTGATTTTTAAGTTTTTATTTCTGGATTAAGAAATTCTAATGTTATTTTAATGTTGCGCTTTTGATTTAGTTCTAAATTGCGTCCGTATGAAGATTTTGTAAAAAAAAATCACTTTAAATCAGACTTTACTTGATCTTAAAAATGATTTTCTGAAACGGTTTTCATGATGATGTAACTTTTTATTTTTTAAGTAAATGTTGAATAAAATTAAAAATAGTTTTTTATGTAAATGCCTTCAGGTGTTACTAATCGGCTACTTTTTAATGAGCAGCATGAACATATCGAATAACCTTAGCCAAATCATAAAAGAGAATACAGAACAAGATTCCATTAAAGGAATTGCCTGTAATTTTTTCAAAAAAATATTTAAATGTGACGGTATTACAGAAGAAAAAAATGATTTTGAATCAAAGGATGCCAAAACCACAAAAGTTGCCAAAGGTATTCCGTCATTAGATTATTTAATTCCCTTGCACCCTTCATTGCCGGGTTTGTATTTTAAAACCGAAACCAAAGGAAAAAATCATATCGATAACCCGATTTTTTCGTTCGGTTTTCATGGTAAAATACATTTACGACCTCCTCAAAATACAATATAAATATGTAGTTTTTTTCGGATTAGAAGCAATTCTAAAACCCTTAATATGGCTTTTGCCGTATATATTATCTATCTATTAATCTTGTATTTATATTTAAATGACACCATTCAAACGTTTTTATAATTTACTTAAACTAGACAAACGCGACGTATATCAAATTATATTCTATGCAGCCTTTGCCGGTTTAGTAAACCTTTCATTGCCTTTAGGAATTCAGGCTATTATTAATTTTATTCAGAGTGGGCAACTTAGCGTTTCCTGGATAGTTCTTGTGTTTTTGGTTACCGTTGGAGTTGGTTTTGGCGGAGTTCTTACCATTCTTCAACTTCGCATTGTAGAAAATCTTCAACAGCGAATTTTTGTACGCTCCTCATTTGAATTCGCTTACAGAATGCCTTTAATTAAATTTAAAGAAATGTATTCTGAATATGCTCCAGAAAAAGCAAACCGTTTTTTTGATACGTTAATGGTTCAAAAAGGGACAGCAAAACTTTTACTTGACTTTTGTACCGCTTTTCTGCAAGTAGGTCTTGGTATTATATTATTGGTTTTATACCATTCTTTCTTTACCGTAATTGGACTTTTCTTTATTGCTATTTTATATATAATTTTTAAATTTTCGTATAAAGATGGTCTCGAAACAAGCCTTAACGAATCTAAGTTTAAATATAAAGTCGCAGCCTGGATTCAGGAAATAGCGCGCAACCGCGAAAGTTTCCGTAAAAAAGTAAGTTTCGAATATGCATTAAACCGAAATGACGGCTATGTAAGCGAATATGTAAATTATCGTGAAAAACACTTTCAGGTAATGAAAAAACAATATATACAACTTACGATTTTTAAAGTTCTTGTTACGGCTGCCTTATTGTCGATTGGTGGTTTTTTGGTAATTCATCATCAAATGAACATTGGGCAGTTTGTAGCAGCAGAAATTGTAATTGTATTGCTAATCAATTCGGTAGAAAAAATAATCTTCGGACTTGAATCTTTTTATGATGTTCTGACTTCAGTAGAGAAAATCGGTCAGGTTACAGATATGGAAATTTCATGTATCCCAAAAACTTCAGACGTAACCGAAACCGGAATAAATATCGAAACAGATAGTATCGCTTATAATTATCCGGGATATAGTAAAAAATCCCTTAAAAATATCAACCTGAAAATAGCGCAGGGAGAAAAAATATTATTAAGAGGAACAAATGGCGCTGGAAAAAGCACATTATTACGTTTACTTTCAGGCCTGCTTGAGCCAGAAAGCGGTGCAATGTATGTAACAGACAATTATATGAACCGCCTCGATGAAGATGCGTACAGAGCACAAGCCGGTACTCTTTTTCAGGGTGATACACTTTTTGCAGGAACAATCAGAGAAAATGTTCTTTTTGGAAACAACGCTATTAATAACGACGATCTAAAATGGGCGCTGGATAATGTTTGCCTTACGCCGTATATTAAAACATTTCCAAACGGACTTGAAAATCAAATTCACCCGGGAGGAAGCGAACTTTCTGCATCTGATCTTCAAAAAATTCTGTTGGCAAGAAGTATCGTTCACAAACCTAATATATTGTTCCTGGAAGATCCTGTCGACAAAATGGACGATTTGACTTCAGGTAAAATCATTGATTTTTTACTTTCTGAAGAAAATGATTGGACGGTAATTGTAACTTCCAATAATGATATTTGGATGGACAAATGTACCCGTATGATTACGATTGATGATGGAAAAATTAGTAACGACATAAAGCTTTAATCATGCTCAATATATCTAAAGATAACAATATACTTATAACGCCGGGAAAGTACAAATCGATTACCAGCGTTGCCCGCAGACCGCATTATAAAATTTTAAACAGAGTCATAATCGGATTTTTACTGTTTGCTGTTATGTGCCTTTTTCTTCCGTGGACACAAAATATTTCGGGAAGCGGTTCAGTAACGACTTTAAAACCGGACCAAAGACCGCAAACCGTTCACAATGCGATTGCCGGAAGAATCGAAAAATGGTTTGTGCAAGAAGGTGATTATGTGAAAAAAGGAGATACAATTCTTTTTATTTCAGAAACAAAAGAAGATTATTTAGATCCAAATCTGGTAGGGAATACTAAAGATCAGGTTGATGCTAAAAAAATGGCAGTAGAATCGTATGGTGATAAAGTAAACTCTCTTGATGTTCAGGCGCATTCGCTTAATACTGAAAGAGAATTGAAATTGCAACAGGCACAAAATAAAATAAAACAGGCTCATCTGAAAATAAAAAGTGACAGTATGGATCTTGAGGCAGTTAAAACGCAATTAAGAATCGCGAATACGCAATTTGATCGTTCGACAGCTTTAAATAAAGAAGGATTAAAACCACTTTCAGATGTAGAACAAAAAAGATTGAAACTTCAGGAATCTGAAGCCTATATTATTACACAGCAAAACAAGCTTTTAAGCAGTAAGAACGAACTTATCAATGCAAAAGTAGAGATCAACCGAATCACGGCTGAATATTCTGAAAAAATATCAAAATCAAGAAGTGATAAATTTACAGCTTTAAGCACGCAATATGATACAAAAGCGCAGGTAAATAAGCTGCATAATCAATATGTGAATTACAGTTTAAGAAATGGTTTGTATTACATCACGGCTCCTCAAAGCGGTTATGTAAACCGTGCTTTATTGGCCGGTCTTGGAGAAACTATTAAAGAAGGAACTCCAATTATAAGTATTATGCCGGCAAGTTATGATATTGCTGTCGAAACCTATGTAGATCCTATCGATCTTCCGTTGGTGCATCGCGGTGCAAAAGTACGTGTCTGGTTTGATGGCTGGCCAAGAATTGTATTTTCCGGCTGGCCGGGATTATCGTACGGAACTTTTGGCGGAAGAATAGTGGCAATAGAAAATTTTATCAGCGCTAACGGAAAATACAGAGTTCTTATTTCGCCTGACGGAAAAGATCATAAATGGCCAAAAGAACTTAGCATTGGAGCAGGAGCACAAAGCATTGCATTACTCGAAACGGTTTCGGTATGGTATGAAATATGGCGTAATCTGAATGGTTTTCCGCCCAATTATTATAAATCGGATGTGAAAGAAGAAAAAGGAAAGGAGAAAAAATAAAATGAAAAACATAGTAAAATTGTTTTCTTTTTTATTTCTATTTGGATTTTCTGTAGCATACAGCCAGGATTTTAATAAAGAAGAATTAAGTTACAGCGAATTTTTAGGATATGTAAAAAAGTACCATCCATTAGTAAAACAAGCCAATCTTGAATTGAGTAATGCTCAGGCTGCCCTTATGGTGGCACGTGGAGGTTTTGATCCGAAAATAGAAGTAGATTACAGTAAAAAAGAATTTAAAGGAACAGAATATTATTCGTTGTTGAACAGCAGTTTCAAAATTCCAACTTGGTACGGAATCGAAATAAAAGCCGGATTTGACGATACCGACGGTCAATATTACAATCCGCAAAATCGAACGCCGGATGCAGGATTAACTTCTTTGGGAATAAGTGTTGCTTTAGGACAGGGAATGTTTATAAACCAAAGAATGGCTGATGTCAGAGAAGGAAAATTGCAGTTGAAACTAAGTGATGCACAGCGAAAACTGAAAGCAATCGAGGTTTTGTACAAGGCGAGCGAAGCTTATTTTGAATGGAGAAAAACGTATAACGAAGCTGAACTTTATAAAAGATATCTGGGTTTCGCCAGTACACGTTTTACAGGTGTAAAAAAGTTGATAGAACTTGGAGATTCTCCTGCAATTGATAGTGTCGAAGCAGGAATTACGGTTAGAAACAGAGAATTGAATGTAGAAAATGGAAATCTAAAATTAGCGAAAGCAAAACTGTATTTGTCTAATTATTTATGGATAGAAAATGTTCCTGTTGAAGTAGGTGATCTCGTAAAACCAGAAGAAAATTTGATTTTAACGTTAGAAGAAACACTAAAAACAGCTTCGATGCTGGTAGATGTTGAAACACTCGATTCGCATCCAAAAATACAGGCTTTAGAAACCAAAATGTCGATGCTGGAAGTAAACAGGCAGCTAAAGGCGAATTCTTTGCTTCCGAAGCTAAATGTTGGTTACAACTATATTTCTGAACCTTCTTATTTCGATTCTTTTAATGCTGATGATTATAAGTTTAATGTTGATTTTAGCATTCCGATTTTTTTGAGAAAAGAACGCGGAAGTCTTAAATTGGCTAAGCTTAAAATTCAGGATTTAAAGTTTGATATTGATCAGCAAAGACTCGAACTTAAAAACAAAATAAAAGCGCAACAAACGGAAATCGCCTCTTTAAAAAGACAAAAAAATGTAATTGATAATCTGGTAAAAGATTATTTAACGATGTTGAATTCAGAAGAGAAATTGTTTTCTTTTGGCGAAAGTTCCATATTCCTGATCAATTCAAGAGAAAATAATTTAGTAAGTGCAAAATTATCTCAAATTGGTATAGAGAATCAGTTTTATATTTCGAATGCCGAGTTGTATAAAATATTGGCAAATCCCGATTGATCTATAAATTTAAAAATATAAAACCTGTAAAATGAATATTTTACAGGTTTTTATTTATACTTAAAGGAGCAATTTTAAATCTCTTTCACCATAGTTAAAATTAAGCGGTATTCTTCTTTTATTGTCGGATAATCCAAATAGTTTTTATCAGTTTGAATAAACCCATTTTTTTCATAAAAATATTTGGCCATACTGTTTTCCATAACTTTAAGGCACAATACAGAACAGTCTTGTTTTTTAGAGAAAGAAAATATAAAATCCATAACAATTTTTCCAATTCCTTTACCGGCAGAACCTTTTAGAAGATACAATTTATCTATTTCAATGCAATTTTGTGCAGGATAAGCAGCTAATGAACTGTTTTTTAGTTTAAAAAAACCTATTAATTTGTCCGCATCGTAAACTAAGAAGTAAAAAATATCAGATTGGGAAAGTTCCTTCTTAAAACTTTCTTTTTTGTAAAATTCATCAAGATACCATTTTCCTTTATCTGACCAAAGATATTGATAGGTACCGTTATAGGTTTGAATTGCAATTTTATGTAATAAATCAAGCTGATCCTCTTGGCATTTTTTTATAGTAATCAATTGTTTTATTTAATTTGGGGAGGTTAATAAAGAACGTAAATTTAAGTTATTATTACTTATTTAGTACAATATTGATTTACTATGTTATGAATAAAATCGCTCCATTCAATTACCATAATAAGCGATCGAATAGAGCGATTTTATTTCTTTAATAGTATATCGAGGCTATTTTTGAATTTATTTACGTACAGATTTAAAAGATGCTCTTAATTCTTTTGTAAAAGTTTCAGGTTGTTCCCAGGCTGCAAAATGCCCACCTTTTTGTAATGTATTGAAGTAAAGAAGATTTGGATACGCTTTTTCTGCCCATGAACGTGGTGTAGAATAAATTTCATCCGGATAAACGCTCACAGCTACAGGAATCTTAACATTTTTAGGAGCAAAGAATGCCAGTTTATTTTCCCAATACAAACGAGATGATGATACAGCAGTATTGGTTAACCAGTAAAGCGTTATGTTATCAAGAATATCATCTTTTGTTAAACCTTCTTTTTTTCCTGCAAATGTACGTGAGATAAGTTCTAAGCTTCTTGCATCGTGATCTAAAATCCATGAGGCTAAACCAATTGGTGAATCTTCAATAGCATATAATGTTTGTGGACGATTTCCCATTTCCTGGGCATAAGCCAGACCATGTTTGTAAAAGAATGAAAGTTGTCCGTAAGCCTTTTTTTCATCAGTTGAAAGATTTGCAGGTTCAGGAGCACCGGTAAAAGCAGCTGCATCAATTGCTGGCGGAACAGCTCCGGCCATATTGGTATGTATGGCAATAAGTTCAGGAGCAGCTTGTACGCCCATCATATCAGTAATAAGCGCGCCCCAATCGCCACCTTGAGCTACAAATTTAGTGTAGCCAAGACGTTTCATCAATGTTACCCAGGTTTTTCCGATACGTTCAGGACCCCATCCTAATTCAGTTGGTTTGCCTGAAAATCCATATCCGGGAATCGAAGGAATAATAACATCAAATGCATCTTCGGCTTTTCCTCCATAAGCAGTAGGATCTGTTAATGGACCAATAATTTTAAGTTGTTCGATAATAGAACCAGGCCATCCGTGAGTAATGATAATCGGTAATGCATTTTTATGTTTAGATTTTACCTGAATAAAATGAATATCAACCCCATCAATAGTGGTGATGAAATTAGGGTACGAATTAATTTTAGTTTCTATTTTGCGCCAGTCATAATCGTTTTCCCAATATTTAGCAAGTGCCTGAATAGTGGTTTGAGGAACTCCTTGCGTATTATCAATAACAAGTTCTTTTTCAGGCCATTTTGTGTTTTGAATTCGGTGTTTCAAATCATCAAGCTGGGCTTGTGTAGCATGATATTGAAAAGGACGAATGGATTCTGAAGTATTATTTGCCGCTTGTTTTTTCTGAGCAAAACCAGCTGTTATCATGAAAATAAGTGCTATGGCAATTATAATACCGGAAAATTTCCCGTTATGTTGTTTAATTGTTTTCATTATTTTAATATTTAATTTTGTGATTATTTTAATTTCCTGCAACAAAGGTATTTTGATAGTACAGGGCGCACAATCAGAATATAGGTTAAACAGGCGAAGCAGGTATTGAACCAGACAATTTGAAACCTGAAATGTTATCTGTTTTAATATTGATCTATATTTTATTTTCTACTGATTTCTCTCAGGTCAATTGATACCAACAAAGGTTCAGGAAACAACGGCGTATTATCTTCTTGTCTGATATAGACATTTCTTTTAGTTGCTATTTTAATTCCCTGTACGTCGATATAATCAGATAAATAATGTGCTGCAGTGGCACCTCCGGCAATATCTACATTGTAATCATGTCTTTTAATAAGGCCGTTTTTATCAATATAAAAAGTTTGAACGGGACTATGTGTAGCCACCTGCTCAGGAAAAGTTACCTGTAGTCTATGAAATACTTCTCCATTTTCTTCCCAAGGGGCTAATTCTTCTACTTTATAACCAGCATCTCCAAAATTGAAAGGAGCATTAAAATAAGTCCACATAGCATATCCTGTAAAATAAGCAAGCTGAAGTTGGCTCCAAGGTGTTTCCGTAGTATATCCGGCAAACGAATCACGAGGATTTGAGAGTTCCTCAATAATTTCTCCTTTACTGTTTTTAATGGCAACATGTTGAGAAGTAAATGCTGTATGCCAGTCTTTATTGAGGAAGGGGCGATGTGAAGTAAATTGTTTGTTTGTGTGAGAAGTGACATAAATATCATCAACTGATCCCGGATGTCCGACCATTGACCAAAGTACGCCATCGCAAATAAGTCTTGCTGAGACAGTTTCGAATTTGTTGAAGTTTTCTAAGCCGCCATGGGCATTTATCGTAAAATCTAATAAATTTTTCATCGTGTTTAATTTTAAATTATGATTGTTCTAAATTTCTGTGGCAAAGGTATTTTGACAGTACAGCCAGTACAATCAGAATTTAGGTTAAACAGATGAAGTGGAGATTGAACCAGACAATTCGTAACCTGAATTGTTTTGTCCTGAATAAATTATAATACTATAGAATCAGTTATATTGATGGTAAAAGAAAAGCGCAAAGCTTTTATCATGCAGATCAGGAAAACCTTTTAAAGATATTTAGGTTTATAGTATAAAGATATTCTATTCTGTTTAAATAAGATATTGGTATTCAGTTTATTAGTTGTTTAAGTTGCGATATATTTGAAAGCGGTAACATAACAGGGTAATACAATAAAAACAGTGAAAAATAATAACAAGAAAATACATTTATAAAGTTCAGAAAGGCTTTGTTTTTGAATCTGTTTTTTTAAACCTCAATTTTAGTATATAAAAAAACCTGTAAATTACTAGTTTACAGGTTTCTTATGAATTATGTTATAAATCAGTTTCCTTTCAATAAATTGATACTTACTGTTGCAATATCAGCGTCTGGAAATCGTCTGAAAATGGCTGGATCCGGAAATAATCCGGCTTCTGCGGCAACACTATTAAAAACATCTGTTTCGATAATATATTGATCAGAAAAACCATGAGTTGCATCATAAGCCGTTGCGGGAGTTTTTCCTAAATTATTGGCTGTAAGTTTTGGATTTACAGTATGCAATTCAATCAAAAGCAAACCAAATTTAGAAACATAAGGTGACCATTTCTGCAAATGTTCCAACAGGTTATCTTCTACCAAATTGTTGCTGATTCTTTTTCCTCTATAAGCAAATGCTCCTGTAGATTTACTGATTCTATTTTTGTCGATATGTTTCGGATTTTCCCAAATTCGATTGTGATCCAAAAAGGTTCTCACATTAAGCAAATCCTTCAAATCGATATTATAATTTTCTTTTAAATCATCCGAAAGCACATTTGGGTTTCCAATATCTCCCCAAATTACCTTTGCCCAAATATCTGCTTTTATGAGGTTGGCTCTGGTTACTTTCAAAGCAGTTTGATTATAATCTGCCCCAACCAGAAACAAAGGATATTCATTGAGCATTTTTCCTCTTAATGTCTGCCTGTCAATTACTTCAAAAATATGCTGCAAAAAAGCGCCATTACCACAACCCATATCTAAGATACCTTTTGGCTGTTCTTCAATTGGCAGGTTAAAAAGCTTAACAAGAATTTCATCAACAACTTTAAAATAAGTGTCGTGAGCACCTCCGCTTCCCCATACATTCATTTCGCGATCAACATGAATTTCGTTTTCACCATCGGCAATCATTCTTAAAACAGCCGGATCACCAAAAATCAGATCTTCAATTTTGGCAAATGTTGGCAAATATGAAACCGTAACTCCATAAGCGCTGGCTCTTTTTGCATAAAAGAGTCCAACTTCGGTAAATTGATAATTGCCGTTTTTTTCCAGAAACCATCCAAGATGAACAAAGAAATCTAATATTTTTTTAAAGTTTTCAGGAGATTTATGAAACTCTTCGGGTCTGAAAGAAGTCTCCATAAAATATTTGTGAAACATTCCGTTCATTGCCAAACGCACTACAGTTGGTCCAATTAAATAACCTTCTATATGTTTTAGAATCTGATCCTGAATACTATTGGTCAGATTATCTTCGGACTTTTCAATTCCGTAGTTTTTTTTATATTTTTCAAAAATAAGGTTGAGTTTTTCAAACGGCGCATCTTCAAATATACGTGGATGAAATTGTGTAGAAAACTTAAGTAAATCAACAACATCTTCATAAAGATGAAACAATGAAAACGCTGTTTCTGTTTTTTCATTTACTGAGATTACAATTTCCTGCGAACCGTTATCGACTTCATAATCTAAAAAGCCCTGAGAAGCCAAAATTCTCAAGCCCACATTCAGATAGCCTTCATTTGCTTTAAAAGCAGTTGTAAGCTCCGCTAATTGTATCTGCTTTTTGTTTAAGATAAACTCTAAAACTCCATTGTTCTTGAGTGCTATTGCAACTGGGGCAACCGCTAAGCCGTCGAGATGTCTAAAAATTGAACTTCGGAGTTGTGATTTATCTGTCATAGTAAAATAATCATGGTTTATTCAAAAATAGTGATTTTTAAACTAAAGTCCTACAAATTACATTTTGTAAACTATAAATTTTCCTGTAAGTAAAAACGTGGAGCGGGTGTAAAAAAGGATTAATAAAAAAGCTCAAAACCAATTGATTTTGAGCTTTTTTATGACTTGATTTTACCAATACTTTATTCTAGAAATTGATCGAAATATAAAAACATTTTGAAAAAAAATATTAAACTGACAATAAGAAAAATAAAAGAAAAAATTAGATAAAATTTATTTTTAAAAATTTTAAGAGATGCAAAAAACGTGCATCCAAAAATAAGAATCGTGAGAGCATATAATGTTTTCAGGAATGCTACAACATCACCATCAATTACTATAAGATTTTCATCATGAATAGTGTATGGATCAATAAAATAGCTCAAAATAAGAAGCAAAAGACCAATAAAAAATAATATTCGGATTATGATTTTCATAGTATTAACTAACGGTTGTAATTATAGTAAAAAATATAAATTATGCGTTTTTTGAGATTATTATCTAATCACAATTTGGCTTATTAGTAGCAAAAGCTTTTCCGGAACTATCCAGCCAAATTCTTAATTCTGTAGATCCCTCATCTCCACTGCCCACGTGCGTTATTTTATAGATGCTGTTAGGATAAAATATCCGGGTTTCTGTGTATTTATAAATTGTAGTAATAGAATCTAACCTTAAGGATGCAGGAGCATATTTTGAATATAAATCAATGATACAATCATTTTCTTTACGATTCGTACTGTCGCATTCGATTATAATTCTCCTTAACGGCCTATCATTACAGCTAATTATGGACTGTTTATGAATATCAAAATAAATATCTGTTGATCGACAAGAAACGAATAAAAAAAGGGTCAAAAAGAAAGTTATCTGAAACGTCAGAGTAATCAATTTTTTCATGTTTTTTGTTTTTGTATTCATTCGCAAAATCATTTATTTTTTACTTATAAGTATAAAATATTAGCACAATATAAAATATATATTCAAATTGAAACTTTATTTTAGCCTAAAAAAAATGAAAAAAATATTTAAGATATTGATTTTTTTAGTTGTGGTAAGTTGTGCCAGGAATCAAGATCAAAAGAAAGGAAGTGTTCCTCAAAAAATAAATAATGATGATGAATTAAGTAAATATGATATAGTTGAAGAAAAAGAAACTAAGGATACGATAAAAAATTATTGGAGTATAGATCTTGATACCATAAAAAGCTCTGAAATAGTAAAAAATGATAGTAAAGATTTTGCTTTAAATATATTTAATTATAGTCTTAACGATAGTTCTATTGTAAAAAGCGTTGATGAAGATTCATATCATATTAATTTTGATATTTACCATGATCGAATATCTGAGATTGTTATTAGAGAAGGAAATAAAAAGAGCATCAAAAAAATTGACAAAGCTAGTTTTAAGATTAAAAATAAAGAGTTTAATCAATATTCAGTTATAAAATATACAAAGTTCATAAGTCACAAAAATGGAGAATTATTTTTCATATCTACTTTAAATATTCCCGATACTGATTGGGTTGAGGAAATTAAATTTTCAATACAAAAAGATAATCCTGAAAAAATTAAATTATTCGAAAAGAAATGATTTATGAATAAGAGTTAATAAAAAAATCCTGTAAACAATGTCTACAGGATTTTTTTGTGGAGTCGCCGGGTATTGAGCTAGTTATATTTTATTTGGTTGTTGATAAGTGATTTTAAGTAAAAAAGCACTGTTTTACTGGAATTGTTATATTTGTTAATATTGAGTTTTTATAACTAATTATAACATTATTGTCAACTAAATTGTCAACTGAATGAAATGCACTTTCAATCTTAAAGAACCTAAAAGCGAAAAGGAAACATTGATTCTATTTTCATGCTATTTCAAAAATGAAAACAGAAAATTTGTTTTTTCGACTGGAGAAAAAATCCTTCCTGAAAATTGGGATTTTGAAAACAGATTCCCATTTGTAAGTGGTAAAAAGAAATCAAAGTTTGTTCAAAGTATAAAACTTCAGTTGAACCGTTATTCAGATTTGTTTCTAGAAACAGAAAGTTTATATAAAAGAATAAATGAATCCTTTACCTCAAAGAATTTGAAAAAGGTTTTTGAGGAGGAGTTTAAAAAAGCTCCTGCAGGGAAAAATGTATTCTTTGATGCGTATGATCAATTTCGAGAAGAAAAAGAAAAAGGTAAAGAATGGTCACAAGCAACAATTAAGCGGTATAAAAACATCAAGAACATTCTTGAAAACTTCGAAAAAGCTAGAAAATTTAAATTAACATTCAGTAAGATTGATGAAGTTTTCCATAGAGAATTTACTTCTTATTGTATGGATGATCTGAAGCATATAAATAATACTTATGCTAGAAATTTGGGTCTTTTTAAAACTTTTATGTTTTGGGCGAAGAAAAATAAATTTACTTACAATGATACTTTTATAGAGTTTAAAAAAGTTGAGAGAGTAATTACGAATCAAATTGCATTAACTATCGAGGATTTAAATAAATTGATGCAACATGAATTTAAGAGTGTAAAACATGAAAAAGTTCGTGATGTCTTTGTATTTGCATGCGTTACAGGCATGCGTTTTGGGGAACTTTCTTTAGTGAAAAGAAGCACTGTAACTAACGATTTTATCCTATTAAAAGAGGATAAAGACGAAACAAAAGAAACTAGAGAAATACCTTTAACTAGTATTTCGAGATATATTTTAACCAAATATGATTATAAGCTTCCATTAATAGCAAATCAAAAACAAAATAAGTATATAAAAGAAGTTTTTGAAGTAATGGAATACAACAATAAGGTACAAAAAGTAACAACCAAAGGGAAAGAAAACATTAAGGAAGAAATGTTTTTTTATGACCGAATAAGTACACATACCGCAAGAAGAACTTTCATAACTATGATGAAAAGACAAGGCAAAAGCGACAAATTGATTGCATCAATAACGGGGCATAATGATATGAAGACTTTGAATCAGTATTATCAAATAAGTGAGCCTGAGAAAAAGGAAGCAATGGATCAAGTTTTTGATATTGAAATACCACTTAAAATAGTTGGAGAGAACTAGTTTACGATATTATGAAAAAACACCCAATCTTATATCTACAAGGATTTAAAGAACAATTTGACGAGACATTTATATTTGTTCGATCATTAGCAGAAAACAAGCAATTTAGCTTCTTTATATTGAGTTTTGCATTGTTTTTCGCTTCATTCTTTTTCATATATCTAGGATTTACTGATAAATCGAATTCACTTCAAATATTCTATTTTACTGTTGGTGTCTTACTGTTTTTCTTTGCACTAATATTTATTGTGATTGCTTATTCAGATAAATTTCCAGAATTAAATACAGGAAAAGTTTTGAATACAACAGTTAGGAATATTAATGCTAATGAAGAATCAAATGTTTTTGATGTTGAATTTCTTGAAAAACTTTTCACTGTTATTGAAAAACATAGTATATATGGCAAACATAAAGAACGATTTGGTTTGCAAGGTTATAGATTTAAAAGTAAAACACAATTAGCAGTTTTGCTAAACTTGATAATGTTTGATTCACATAGTAAAAAGTTTTCGAATGTAAATCAAAAGGTTTTTTTAAAAAGTTTTAAAGAACATTTTAAAAAGCATTATTGCTTAAATGATCAACAATTTAAAGAAGAAATAGATTTTTCCGATGCATATTTTTCTTCAAATATTAAAATAAATTTATTCAAATTTGATAAAATGAACATTAGAAAGATTATTGGATTGAACAATCAATCTGAATATTTTGAATTGTATAATGAATTTTCAAAGATTCTTATAGCTGAAAATATTTCATAATTAATAAGTATCTGCTTTATCTAACTTTATTACACTTTATTAAGTAAATCAAGGGGTAAGGAGCTATAACATTGCTCGAAATTTAAATCGACAACGTTATGATGCAAAATCCATTTGAAACAATTCAATCTGAATTGAAGGAGCTAAAAGGTTTAGTTACTCAACTTTTATCTAAGCCTGAAAAAGACTTATCTAATAATATTTATACTATCAAAGAAGCTGCAGAACTTTTGCATGTGGATAGTCAGACTATTAGAAACCATATTGAAAGAGGTAATATAAAAGCTTCTTTCATTGGAAGAAGAATTTTAATTAATCATGAGGAGTTATTCGATTCTCTTAATGAAGTTAAATCCTTAAAATATAAAAGACAAGCATAGAAAGTGCAATTTCTATGTTTGTCTTTTTTTATTAATCTATTGTATATGGCAAATATACAATTAAATCTCTATTGTATAAATGAACGACCAATATGTTAGAGTAGGAACGAGCTACTATAAAAAATCGTTGTACCCCACACTTTTTGGAGATCCTATTGAGATTTTAGTCCCGTGGAGTCCAGAATTAATTCGTCAAGATCACGGAAAAAATTTTCTTTCTAATATTGAAAAATATGATGGCTTTGTTTGCATTCCTGAACATCGCTCAAATCATTATAAAAAGAGAGTTCAGGACTATTACAATATCTACCATGCTATAAGTAAAGAGCCAAAAGAGGGAACTATAACAAATACCTTAAAATTTATATCTCACATATTTGGCGATCAAGCAGAAATGGGATTGGATTACATTCAGCTTTTATATTTAAAACCGGCTCAAATACTGCCTATTCTTTGTGTGGTAAGTAAACAAAGATCGACAGGTAAAACGACTTTGCTAAAATGGTTAAAAGAGTTGTTTGAATACAATATGACATTTCTAACAAACAATGACTTTACATCACAATTTAATAGCGATTGGACAAATCGTTTAGTTATAGCAATTGATGAAGTGCTTTTTAAGACAGATGAGTTAACAGAAAGGATAAAGTATTTGTCTACTACAAATACATATAAAACGGAGGCAAAAGGAAAGGATAAAAAAGAAGGTTACTTCTTTGGCAAATTTATTTTGGCTTCAAATAATGAGACTTCATTTATAAAGATAGATTCTGAAGAAATTAGATTTTGGGTGCGTAAACTTCACCCATTTGAAAATGAAGATGTAAATCTTTTGAATAAGCTAATAGCTGAAATTCCAGCTTTTCTTCATTTTTTATCTACTCGCAAATTGTCTACTGATAATAAGTCAAGAATGTGGTTTACTCCGCAACAGATACATACAAAGGCTCTACAGAATTTAATTAAGCATAACAGTAGCAAAAATGAAATAGTCGTAGCAAATGTCCTAATTAATATAATGGATAGCGTTGATTTAGATGAAGTTCAATTTTGTTTTTCTGATCTACTTAATTTTTTAAATAAGTACAAAATAAAATACGATGCTTCAGAAATTAAAAAGATAATTAAGCAAAACTGGAAGTTAAAACAACAATCTAATTCAAATCAATATCAGAAAATCACTGTAACTAATGATTTAGATTTCTATCAGAACCTAGCAAAAGGAAGATATTATTCAATTTCAAGAAAATTTTTAGAACAAAATTTTGATGAATTGATGACAAGATAGTTTAATGCTTTATTTTTTAGTGATTTAACATGTCATCATTTTGTCATCAAAAATAAAAGTGATGAATAATAAAGATGAGAGTCAAAATAAAATTGATGAATTGATGACTATTTGATGATTCAATAATTACTGTGTTTAAAAGGACTTGAATAGATTTGTCATCAATTCATCAGTTTTAGAGACATTTTTACTTCTCTTGTAAAAAGCTTAAATAAGTAGATAAAAGTTGCACCTTTTTTCCCTTTGGTTCATTGTATAAAGTCAAAAGTAAACCAAAGGGAAATAAAAACTTTTTTTAATGTAGGTTAATCAGCAAGGTGTGTTATGATACGTATAAAAACTTAAAATCGAAGATTAGAAGTTTCTACGTTTCACAACTTTCTTGCCCTTTGGGAAGTAAATACTCCAAAGTCGTATTTTAACTTAAAAACAATTTATTGAGTACCATTCTAAAATTATGAGTAGACCAAAAAAAGATTTAAAGAAGATATTTAGAAAAGAAATTCTTTTTACTGAAAATGAATTTGAGAAATTGAATTTGTTGCTTACAGATTCAGATTACCAAAATATGAATGAAATGATTAGAGATGTTTTATTAAATAAACAATATCGTGTTGTTTCATTCGATACAGAATCTATTGTTAAGCAATCAATTTTGATAGAACAAGTTAGAAGAATTGGTAACAACTTCAATCAACTAATTAAGAGTTTTCATCAAAAAAAACTTGACAATTTTTCGCAAGAAGAGAGAAAACTTTTAATGAAGAATATTCTTGAAATAAAGGAAGTGTATATAAAAATTGAAGAATCTGCAAGAGAACATAATTCAAGGCCAGTTTATGAGAATACAATCAAATAATTATATACAGTAAAAGTTGTTTATTATGCATTATTACTTGAATCATAGCTTTTTTGTAATCTCATAAAATGGTCTGCATTACCTCCATAACTAGAAGCAATGTTAATTGCAATTTCAGAAGAAATAGGGATGAGCTCTTTAAATAAGTTTTCAACAGCTTGAGGAGCTATTTTTATAGCTTCTGCAATTTGTTCAATAGATAAATTGCGACCATCAATTAATTCCTTACGAAGAATTTTTCCAGGATGAACAGCTTTCATTTTTCGGTTTAAATCAGTCATATCTATTTTAAGTTTTTTAAGGACAAATCTAAAAGATTTTATTAGATTTATATTTCCAAAATTACGATTATTATCTCTTATTAACATAATTCATTTATTTAGTAATTAATCAATTAGTGAATTTATAAATTAATAAATATAAAAGTATAATTGTATGTTTTTTATTTAAATCAATTCATTAATCTATTTAAATCTTTACTATGTACACATATAAAATTCTAATGGAGCAACATTCTAATACAGAACTATTCAAAGAAATTATTCATTTTATGGATATTTCATTTCCTGAATGGAAGACTAATAAAGGATTGGGAACAACCGCTACAGAATTTATATCCGATTGTATAGATTTTTTAAGCCAATGCAATTTAGAGAAACGAAATGATCAGTTGAATATACAATCTTTAACTCAAATATACTTAAGTGTAGCTGAAGATTATGAACGTTATAAGATGCAATATCAATCTATATTTTTAGAAAATACTTTAGAAAAGTTTGAAGTTGAATTTGAGAAAGAACTCGAAGATGAATATCTGACAGATTTTAGGTATAATGATTTGTATGATACTTTTTTAAATCAGGAACTGGAAAAAGTTATATATGATTTTAAAATACAGTAAACTTTACTTAAAATATATGAAAAACATTTTAATTAAAGTTTATTATGACTATAAAATCCTGCTTTTGCGGGATTTTTTATTAATTAAAGTTATATAACTCATTATATTTTGAAAGCTTAATATGGTTTTAAAGCCGGCAGATTAAAAATCACAGAAAATATTGATGTATATATAATTTGCACTCATATTTTAAACGAAAAAAATTGACGCATTCAAAATCTTAACTATATTTGCCATATATTGGCAAGTGTAATTTTAGCAAGTACTAATTATGGCAACATTTGGAGAGTTTTTGAGAGGAGAGAGAAATAAGAAAGGTTTGAACCAGAGTGAATTTGGACAACCTTTCGGTATTATAATGACAGAGATTTCTAAAATAGAAACAGGAAAGAAGAAATTTCCATTTGCGAGCCTTGAAGCACTTGCTGAATTTTTAGGCAAAGATTACTTAGAGCTAAAAAACTTATATGTTGCTGACAAGTTGGTTGAAGAAGCTCATAAATACAACTGTTCTGATGCTGTTTTTGCTGTCGCAGAGAACCAATCAAAATATTTGAAAAATAAGAATGTTAAACAAGGGGAACTAAAATTCTAATAACTATGGATAATAAGAAACTCATACTCTCATTAGGATTTACACCTAAAGAAAATACCGTTGGAATTTTTCAAAAAAAATATTCGAACTTAAATAATTATACTATTGAAATTGATTTTGAAAAAGAAATTATCAATTTTGGAAATAAAATAAAAGGAGAAAGTAAAACCACTCAAAATTTCTCTCAAGCTGAAAACTGGGTTGTTGTAGAATGTGTTAACAGATTACTGGATAAGGGGTATCAGCCTCAGAATATAACTTTAGAAAAAACTTGGAAAACTGGACACGGTACAAGTGGAAGATTAGATATTTTGATTTCTAAAGAAGATAATTCTGCCTATTTAATGATTGAATGCAAGACTTGGGGAACCGAGTTTGAAAAAGAACTTAAAAATTTAGAAAAAAACGGAGGACAACTATTTACTTATTTTCAGCAAGACAAAAATGCTGATGTTCTAATGCTATATGCTTCAAAATTAGACGGTAAAAAGGTTGAATATAAAAATACAATTGTAAAAATTGAAGAGGATTATCGTCAAGCGGGAAATGTAAAAGATTTCTTTGAGCGTTGGAATAAATTACCAAAGACAAATGGCGTTTTTGATACTTGGGTATCACCTTATGAATTTCAAAGTAAGGCATTAACCAAAAATGATTTAAAAGTATTAAGACAAGAAGATAGTAGTTTTATTTTCAATCGTTTCTTGGAAATATTGAGACATAATGTAGTTTCTGATAAGCCTAACGCTTTCAATAAAATATTTACACTTTTCCTGTGTAAAATTGTTGATGAAAATAGAAATGCAAGTGATCAATTGCATTTTCAATGGCTTGAAGGAGAAGATGATCATGTTTCATTTCAAAAAAGACTAACTGATCTCTATAATAGAGGAATGCTTGAGCTTTTAGAAAAGAAGGTTACAGATGTAAGTGACAGCGAATTTGATAAGCAATTTTTACAAGTTGAATCTCAGTACAAAGATAAATTCAAAGAAATTTTAACAGAAATACGTCTTAAAAAGAACAATGAATTTGCCATTAAGGAAGTATATGATGATGCTTCTTTTGAGGAAAATGCAAAGGTGGTAAAAGAAGTAGTGGAATTACTTCAAGTGTATCAAATACGCTATAATTATCGACAACAGTTCTTAAGTGACTTTTTTGAATTGCTTTTGACGACAGGATTAAAACAAGAATCTGGACAGTTTTTTACACCAGTTCCTATTGCTCGATTTATAATTAAAAGTTTGCCATTTCAAGAAATTACAACACAAAAAATTGAGGTTGGAAATAAAAATGACTTGCTACCTACTATAATTGATTATGCTGCAGGGAGCGGTCATTTTATTACAGAATCAATGGAAGTAGTTCAAAAGCATATTGATATTTTGGACGAAAGTAAATTTAACCCAACAACTCAAAGAGCAATAAAAAAATGGAAAGAAGACCAGTTTGATTGGGCGGAGTCTTATGTTTATGGTATAGAAAAAGATTATCGTCTTGTAAAAACAGCTAAAGTAAGTTGTTATTTGCATGGTGACGGTTTGGCAAAGGTCATTCACGGTGATGGTTTGGGCGATTTTGGAACTTCAACAGAATTTAAGGATTTGTTGAAAGAAACTGACAAAAGCTATCCACAAGACAACAAACAATTTGATGTGATTATTTCAAACCCTCCTTACTCTGTTTCGGCTTTCAAAGGATTGATGGATGAAGAAAAATCTAAGCTTGCATTTGATTTATACAGCAGATTAACAGACCAAAGTTCTGAAATAGAATGTTTATTTATTGAACGTACGAAGCAATTATTGAAAGATGGAGGGGTTGCAGGTATCATTTTGCCAAGTAGTATTTTGAGTAATACAGGTATTTATACCCAAACAAGAGAAATTCTTTTGAAGTATTTTGAAATTTTAGGTATTGCTGAATTAGGGTCTAATACTTTTATGGCAACTGGAACTAATACTGTTACATTGTTTTTAAGACGAAGAAATAATGCGGATTCTTATAATGTTGAAGAAGCTATTAAAAAGTGTTTTGTGAATTTGCAAGATATTACTATAAACGGCATTGAAAAACCGCTTAATAAATATGTTGCTCATGTTTGGGGTACTATTTCCTTTGACGATTATAAAACACTTTTGCAGAAATCACCTAACAAAAATATCGTACAACATGAGATTTATAAAGAGTATATCAAAAAAATAAAAGCAAAAGATAAAGAAGGACTTTGGAATAATATTCTAACCATTGAACAAGATAAATTACTTTATTTTATTTTAGCTTATCCTCAAAAATTGGTGTTAGTAAAAACAGGTGAAAAGAACGAAGAAAAACGTTTTTTGGGATATGAATTTAGTAATCGCAGAGGAAGTGAAGGAATACACGCTATACAGCGAAGCAAAAGTATAGACGATTGTACCCAACTTTATGATGCAGAGAGCTTCACTAATCCTGACAAGGCAAGCACTTATATTTATAAAGCATTTTTGGGAGAGTTTGATCTAGACATTTCAGAAAACTTACAACAAAATCTTAGCTACCACAATTTAGTGGATATGTTCACTTTTGACCGTGTAGACTTTGAAAAAAACATTTCACTTTCTGCTAAAAAAAAAGTAAAATTTGATGATGTTTGGAATACATCTGATTTAGTTTTTTTAAGCGAAATAACTGACATTCAAAAAGGAAGAACAATTACGGAAGCGAAAACTGTTAAAGGTAATGTTCCTGTAATTGCCGGAGGACAAAGTCCTGCATACTTTCATAATGAATCAAATAGAGATGGAAACATTATAACTGTTAGTGCTTCGGGGGCTTATGCAGGTTTTGTAAACTACTTTGAAACGCCAATTTTTGCTTCTGACTGCAACACCATCAAATCAAAGGACGAAAAAATTATCTCTACAAAATTGATTTTTAATTTTTTGAAATCAATTCAAATGGAAGTATATAAATTACAAAGAGGACAAGCACAACCTCACGTTTATGCGGATGATTTATCGAAAATAAAAATCCCTCTCCCACCAATAAGTATACAGAAAAAAATAGTTGCTGAAATTGAGGTCTTGGAAATGCAAAAGCATAAAGTGGTTGATGAGGTTGAAAATCTACGGACAGAAATTCAAAGTAATTTTAAAAATATTAGAGGTCAACTAAAACGTTTGGATGAGGTTTGCGATTTGAAAGCGGGGAATTTTGTAAAAGTAGGTGATATAGATAAAACATTTAGTTCAGAACTTTACCCTTGTTATGGAGGAAATGGGCTTAGAGGTTATACTAAAACATATACTAATGATGGGAAATTTTCTTTAGTAGGACGACAAGGTGCTTTATGTGGGAATGTTCATCTAGTTTCAGGGAAATTTCATGCTACAGAACATGCATTAGTTGCTTATCCTAAAGAAGGAGTAGATCTTATTTGGTTACACTATCAATTAGTATTTATGAATTTAAATCAGCATGCAACAGGAACTGCTCAACCAGGGCTTTCTGTTATGAATTTAAATCCTATAGAAATTCCTTTACCTACAATTGAAGAACAAAAAAAGATAGTTTTGGAAATTGAAGATATAGAGAGTAAAATATTAGTATTGGAAAAACAAATAGCCGATATTCCAAAAAAGAGAGAAGTCATTTTAAAAAAGTATTTGCAGTAAATTTATAAAGGAGAGGTGTCTAATTTAGGATTAAGGAAAATAAATTTATTAAAAAAGATGTTTCTATATATTGAATTTAACTTAGGAAGCTTGCTAATTTAGCAGGCTTTTTTTTATTTTAGATATGTTCAGTGCTAAAAAAAAGTTGTCAGCAACTAAAAAATGTAGCTGTAAAAACCAGTGATATTGATCATCTGATTCCAATTTAAATTGACCACCAAGTTTTGGTTTAAATTGACCACCTAA
>NZ_WMDQ01000016.1 GCF_009707955.1 Flavobacterium sp. LC2016-13
ATTAGGTGATCAGTTTGCTCCGAATCGAGTGATCATTTTAAACTGAAAATCTATGGTCAATTTGACCGTTTTTTCCATAATGTTACCTACGGTCAAACAGGTAAAAGTAAATCTACGAATGAATTAGGGATGCGTGAAATGCAGGCAAAAGCATATGAGTCACGAACAGCAAAATATTTATTATTAAAAGCACCCCCTGCATCAGGAAAATCACGAGCTTTAATGTTTCTTGCATTGGACAAACTAATTAATCAAGGATTAAAAAAAGCTATTGTAGCAGTGCCTGAAAGATCTATTGGGAATTCATTTGCTCCAACAGAATTAAAAAAATACGGCTTTTATGCTGATTGGGAATTGCATCAAAAATATAATTTGTGTTCTCCTGGAAGTGATAAAGCCAAGGTAAAAGCCTTTGCTGAATTTTTAAAATCAGATTCAAAAATATTAATTTGTACCCATGCTACTTTACGTTTTGCTTTTGAACGTCTGCAAGAATCTGATTTCAACAATTGCTTACTTGCTATTGATGAATTTCATCATGTTTCAGCGGATGGAGATAATATTTTAGGAAATGTGATGCGAAAGATAATGGAGAAATCTTCCGCCCATATAGTAGCAATGACAGGGTCCTATTTTCGCGGAGATAGTGTCCCAGTGCTCTTGCCAGAGGATGAAGAAAAATTCATTAAAGTTACTTATAACTATTACGATCAACTAAACGGTTACGAATATTTAAAATCGTTAGGAATAGGTTATCATTTTTATCAGGGGCGTTACTATAAAGTACAACCTGAACGTAATATGTCAGCTTTAGAAGAAATATTAAATGAGAATCTGAAAACAATTATTCATATTCCTAGTGTCAATTCAGCTGAGTCTTCCGGAGATAAATTTGAAGAAGTAAATCATGTTATAGACTGTATAGGAGAATTAGAATATCAAGATACAGAAACAGGTGTTTTATTTGTAAAAAGTAAACGTTCAGGACGTATTTTGAAAATTGCAGATTTAGTCAATGACAATCAAAAGGAAAGGGATAAAATTGTTGCTTACTTACGTGGGGTAAAAACTCCCGAAGATATTGATATGATTATTGCCTTAGGTATGGCAAAAGAAGGTTTTGACTGGCCTTTTTGCCAGCATGCTCTAACCATTGGATACAGAGGTTCTCTAACAGAAATTATCCAGATTATTGGTCGTGCAACTCGCGATAGCAATAACAAGTCACATGCCCAATTTACCAACTTAATAGCTCAACCCGATGCCGTAGATGATGATGTCCGTTTGGCAGTAAATAATATGCTCAAAGCGATAACTGCTTCTCTATTGATGGAACAAGTATTAGCTCCGAACTTCAAGTTTAAACCAATGGACGATATTGATAATGAAGGAGAAGAAGAGGATTCAGATGAAAATACCATAAAAATAAGAGGTTTTAAAAAACCGACTTCACAAAGGGCAAAAGACATAATTGAAAGTGATTTAAATGACTTAAAAGCACGTATTCTTCAAGACGACACTATGCTAAAAGCTTTACCAGGAAATTTGGAACCTGAAATAATCAACACAGTACTTATTCCAAAAATAATTCGCGAAATTTACCCTGATTTAGCAGCAGAGGATGTCGAGGCAATACGACAGTATGTAGTAGTAGATTCTGTAATTAAAAATAGTGAAGTGGAGGAACATGGGACTAAAAAATTTATACGTATGGCTGGTAGCTTTGTGAATATTGATGACATTCATATAGATTTAATAGATACTGTCAATCCGTTCCAAAAAGCGTTTGAAATTTTATCTAAAAATGTTACAACCTCTATCTTGAAATCAATTCAAGACACTATTAATATAACCAAAATTGAAATGACGGAAGAAGAAGCTATAGCTTCTTGGGAAGCGATTAAACGTTGGAAAACAAATACAGGAAAAGCACCGGACATTAATTCTTATGATTCAAAAGAACAACGATTAGCTCAAGCTTTATTAATTTTGCAAGAAGCAAAACGTAGAAAAATTCAAAATGGCTAAAAGTTTAGATGATATTTTTAATGATGATGATTTTGGTTTATTAGAATCAAAAGGGAAACAGAACTTTGTCCGAACCGACGAAGATCGTTTGATTGATTCTTTTGAGGAAATTAATTTATTTTTTGAAAAGAATAAAAGAGAGCCATCTACATCTTCGATGTCCGAATATTCTTTGTGTTCACGACTGAAAGAATTTAAAAATAATGAGCGCAAGAAAAGTATTTTAAAAGCTTTTGATCGATTTAATTTATTAGGTGATGTTGAACTTCAAATTGAAACCATTGATGATATTTTAAATGATGATTCTCTTGGTTTATTAGAAGACATAGGAGATGATTCTATTTTTGAATTTAAATACACTCCTAAAGGACCTAGTAGAGCTAACGCTGATTATATTGCACAACGAAAGTCTATGTCTGAGCGAGAATTTAAGAAATATGAAATCATGTTTCAAGAAGTTCACAAAGATTTAAAAACTGGCAAACGAAAACTACTTGATTTTTCTAATGCAGAAAATAATCTGATTGAGGGAAATTTCTATTTAGTAGATGGAATACTGGCTTATCTTGAAGTTTCTAATGCTGAAAGGACTTTAATGGAAATTAAAACGGGTGATAGGATGCGTATAGAAGGACGAACAGTTACAATATTTGAAAACGGAACTGTTTCAAACATGTTATTTAGATCGTTAGGTAAAGCCATTCAAAAAAATGGAAAAATTATTACAAACAGAGATAAAGACCTGGACAATCAATTACAGCAAAATTTTGGTGCAGTTGGTGAAGAGCATATACAAAGTGGCTGGATTTATATTTTAAAATCGAAATCAGAAAACCCAGAAATCAAAAAAATAGAAGATCTTTATAAAATAGGATTTTCTAAAAACCCAATAAAAGAGCGAATAAAAAATGCTTCAAATGAAGCTACATATTTATTTGCAGATGTAGAAATTGTTGCCTCTTACAACTGTTATAGTTTAAATGTAAAAGCTTTTGAAAGCCTTTTGCACCGTTTTTTTGCTGAGGCATGTTTAAATATTGATTTATATGATAAATCTGGGAATAGATTTATACCTAGAGAATGGTTTAAAGTTCCTTTAACAGTTATTGATGAAGTGATTGAATTGATATTAAATCAGAATATAGTTAACTACAAATATGACTTTACAAATACAAAGATTATTTTAAAATAAAACTTAATCATATTAATTGGGAAAATCAGCGTATTTGGCTACTATTTGTGAAATAAAATGACCATCTAAGTTCGGTTTAAATTTTTCATTTTTTTTACAATTAAAAATCAAATCATACCGAAAAAGTATAATCCAAAGTACAATTTATTCAATTTACAGCCTTGATAATTCACGATAGGGATTATTATATGTTTGTATTATATTGACATTTTTAATATCTTTACATCTATAAAAGTACATTGACTGACTGCAATTAAATTGATCAAGGAAACAAAGGGCTACAAGGTAAGTCATTATAAATGAGACCTATTCGGCTACCCTTTTTGGAAGAGTACTTGAGAACACCAATAAAATCAACGAATTAAGAAATAGGTAGGTCGTCCTGCCACCCCGACAAAAGTCTTTTCATTTACTTGGAAAGACTTTTTTTTTGCACAAAACTCAAACACAGAACATTATTTCCCGACAATTTCTTTTCTGTGCGTTATTCCCCAATCTGTCAGATTACTGATTATGGTTTGTAACGTATTACCGTGTTCTGTAAGTTCATATTGAACTGTTATCGGTTGTGTATCTAAAACAGTTCGTTTTACCAATTGGTTTATTTCTAATTCTTTTAATTCTTTACTCAACATTCTGTTAGAAATTCCTTCTATATCATTCAAAATATCAGAAAATCGTCTTTTACCGTAACAACAAATAGACGTGATAATAGCAATCTTCCATTTTCCATTCAGCACGTCCATTGAATCTTGAACAGCTCTCATTCTTTTCTTTTGTTCCTGTTTAAACTCTTCTATTTTACACCCCATAATGTTACTTTGTTACCTCTATGTTACTGTTATTTTTCAGTACAAAGTTACTAAAAATAACTTCCCTTATCTAACTTTGTCGCTCACAATTAAATTTAACAAAAATGAATAAATTAAAAAATAAGGTTGTCGTGATTACAGGCGGCAATAGCGGAATCGGATTTGGTATTGCTGAAGCATTTAAAAATGAAGGCGCCGCAGGAGTTATTGTCGGCAGAAATCAGAAAACCTTAGATAGTTCTGTGGCTCAACTTGGAGATGATTTTATAGCCATAAATGCAGATGTAACCAATGTTGCCGACTTAGAAAAAATATTTGCAGTAACATCTGAAAAATTTGGTAAAATAGATGTGATTGTCGCCAATGCGGGTGGCGGAATCGTAGGAACTGTAGAAAATATAGGGGAAACCGACTATGACAAGACGATGGATCTAAACCTGAAAAGTGTTTACTTCACTGTTCATA
Source organism: Flavobacterium sp. LC2016-13 (assembly GCF_009707955.1). Lineage (GTDB taxonomy): Bacteria > Bacteroidota > Bacteroidia > Flavobacteriales > Flavobacteriaceae > Flavobacterium. Next base: position 4,498 of record NZ_WMDQ01000016.1, read on the forward strand.
AAGCACTGCCTTATATGAATGATGGCGGTTCTATTATTCTTATCGGGTCAAACGCAGCACATCGGGCATATCCGTCATTTACATTATATGGTGCTGCAAAAGCAGCAGTAATCTATCTTGCAAAAGGATTTTCAAGCGACCTTTTAGGCAGAAGGATCAGGGCAAATGTTATAACACCGGGCACAACAGATACGCCGGCATTCGAGAAGTTTGTTCCCGCAGAACAAATTGAAGGTCTAAAAACACACTTTGCAGGTGAAATGCCGATAGGCAGGATTGGACAACCATCTGACATTGGCAAAACAGCAGTTTTTCTGGCTTCAGATGATTCTTCCTTTATGCTTGGTGCAGAACTTCTTGTTGATGGAGGTATGACCTATTTGGCTAAATAATTAAAATAATTTTCAAAATGAGTAAATTAAAAAATAAAGTTGCCGTAGTTACCGGTGCTTCAAAAGGAATAGGTGCATCTATCGCAAAACACTTTGCCAAAGAAGGCGCAAAAGTTGTAGTCAATTATGCTTCAAGCAAAGAAGGAGCTGACAAAGTAGTTAAAGAGATAACCGATAATGGAGGTACAGCCATTGCGGTACAGGCCGATGTATCGAAAGAAGCCGATGTCATCAGATTGTTTGAAGAAACAAAGAAGGCTTTTGGCACGTTGGATATTTTGGTAAATAACGCAGTTTTTCAGCAGTTCTTACCTATTGAACAAGCATCGGCAGAAGCTTTTCATCAGCATTTCAATGTCAACGTTTTAGGTCCTATACTTACTATCCAGGCATCTTTAAAACTATTTGGCAATAAAGGCGGTAATATTATCAATATCAGTTCGGGTGCAAGTAAATATCCACTCCCGGCAGCTTCATTGTACTCTGCAACTAAAGCAGCATTAGATGCCATAACGATTTCATTATCGAAAGAACTGGGCGTAAAAAACGTTCGTATCAATTCTATTTTGCCGGGCGCTACAGAAACAGAAGGTGCACATAGTGCGGGCGTCACTCCTGGCAGCGAGTATGAAAAAATGTTTATAGCAAATACACCTCTTGGTCGCAGAGGTCAGCCCGAAGATATTGCCAAAGCAGCCGTATTTCTTGCTTCTGATGATGCAGCTTGGATTACGGGAGAACAAATTTCCGTTTCGGGTGGCATGTATGGTTTTTAAATCCATAAACTAAAAAAATGAAAGACAATGCAGCGTAATTGTTGATTAACATCGGTTTCATCAATTACACACTTGTTTCAAAAGTATAAGTTTCTTTCAAATCCCTGTTTCCAAAAGAAACAGGGATTTATTTTAATATAAAAACAAAAAATGTCTTTATATACCATAAATATGACTTCAATAAAACATCAAATTTCTCGCAATTACATCTCTTTGCAAGAAAAATTGAAAAATGAAAAAAATACTATTATATATTATTTTCCTCATCTCTTTAACAGCTGTGGCACAACAAAACCAAGAACTTAAAGATCAGGATATTGAATGTAAATCATTTAGATTATATAAAGAAAATGCTCATGCTTCTTATTACCACAATAAATTTAACGGACGAAAAACAGCAAGCGGTAAAAGATTCGACAACAGTAAGCTGACTGCTGCTCATAAAAAACTCCCTTTTGGTACAATATTAAAAGTTACCAACCCGAGAAATAAAAAATATGTTATTGTAAAAGTTACAGATAGAGGTCCATTTATTAACGGAAGAGAAATTGACCTTACAGAAAAAGCTTTTATGGATATTGCTTCAAACAAAGGCAGCGGCGTGATTAAAGTAAAAATTGAAATCATGGAAAAATAATTAATTTTCCATGATTTCAATTTTAATTCTTTTTAAGCAAAAAAAACTTACCCTATCAAATTGTTATTATATTTACCAATTCATAACATCTTATTAAATACAATATGGAAGTTTTTCTTTTAGTAGTTTTATTTTGTCTTTTAATTTACGTTCTCAATACAATAAAAGGTCGTTTTGACAGTCTCGAAGACGACATTAAAAGACTTAGCAAAAAAATAGATCTTCTAAAAGTTACCGAAAAACCTATTGAAAATCTTCAGCCAACGCCAATTCCTGTTATTAAACATGAGGAAATTAAGATTACACCAGAGCAATCGAAACCAATAATTCCTGAACCACTTAAAAAAGAAGTTCCGGAAGAAAAAATAAGTGATGAAGAATTAGAAAAAATTGCTTTATCTGCAAGTATACATACTCCACCTAAACCGGTTGAGCCTAAAGTAGCTCCAAAACCTTTTGTTCCTGTTGAGCCGGAAAAATCATTCTGGGAAAATTTTAAAGAACAAAATCCGGATTTAGAAAAATTTATTGGAGAAAACCTAATCAACAAAATTGGTGTTTTAATTCTGGTTTTAGGAATTAGTTATTTTGTAAAATATGCTATCGACAAAGACTGGATCAACGAACCGGCACGTGTTGGAATTGGTGTTTTATGTGGCGTTCTTGTAATGGGAATTGCGCATAAACTCCGTAAAAATTATGCTGCTTTTAGTTCTGTTATTGTGGCGGGCGCGATTGCCATTTTTTACTTTACAATCGGAATCGCTTTTCATGATTATCATTTATTCAATCAAACTGTCGCCTTTAGTATAATGGTTGTTATAACCGCTTTTAGTGCGCTGGTTTCATTATCGTATAACCGAATCGAACTTGCCGTTCTTTCCTTAATTGGAGGTTTTGCAGTTCCGTTTATGGTCAGTACGGGCGAAGGAAATTATGTCGTTCTTTTTAGTTATATCATTATTCTGAACATCGGAATATTAGCTATCGCTTATTATAAAAAATGGAATCTTGTCAATGTTCTTGCTTACCTATTTACTGTTCTGTTATATGGCGGATGGTTGTTTAAAGACATCAGCTCCGGAAAACCACATTATGTTGGGGCGCTTTCATTTGGTTTTGCTTTCTACTTCATTTTTATTTTAATGAATATCATTAATAATATTAAATCAAAAGGAGAATTCTCAAAAACACAATTAACCATTTTAGCCAGCAATACCTTTTTGTTTTATGCCGCAGGAATGGTTATTTTAAAAGATTATCATCCCGAATACAGAGGCTTATTTACGGCAACTATAGCATTATTAAATTTGGTGTATGCTACATTTTTATATAAAAAATTCGGTTTAGACAAAAAGGCCGTTTATTTATTAATTGGATTAACGCTAACTTTTATAACACTTGCCATCCCTATTCAGTTTGAAGGCAACTATATCACATTATTCTGGGCAGCCGAAGCCGTTTTATTATTATGGCTTTCTCAAAAATCTAAAATTTCAAGCTATCGATTTGGCTCGTTAATCGTTCATATTTTAATGCTTTTTAGTCTGATTATGGATTGGAATAAATACTATAGAAGCGATTTAGCCCTAAATATCATTATTAATCCAATATTTAGCACAGGTATTTTTGCTTCATGTTCCTTATTTGCAGTTTTATATCTATTAAAAAAAGAATCACAGGAAAATTCTTCATTTAATAGCATATTTGATCCTGAAACATATAAAAACAGTTTTTTAGGAACTGGTCTTTTAATAACTTATTTAACTGGTTTATTTGAAGTTATTTATCAATCTAACAATCATATCGAAAGTATTTACAGCGCCATTTCGTTACCAATCTTGTATCATTTACTGTTTTCTATAGTATTTTCTTCATTCATCATCAAGAAAAAAACATTATCAGGATATCAAGCTGCAACCGTACTGATTGTTGTTAATATTGTTTTATTTGCATTTTGGTTTTCGAACTACCCATTTTTAGAACACAAAGAAATCATCGGTTCCGGAACCGGAAAATCAATTGCTTTTTATTTGCATTATGTTACATTGTTTATCACGGTTTATGCTGCATATCAATTGTTTCAAATTAGTAAAAAAACTGATTTGGCTTTTTTTAAAAATAAATATTTTATCTGGGTAGCTTCTTTTTTTATTATCTACATTGCCAGTTCAGAAGTTATGCTTCATGGCCTTGTATTTATGAATTCACCTGTTACAACTCAAAACATACAAGCAAGTTCTATGTATTTAAGTTACAAAAATGATTTGCCATACTTACGAGATTTCATTGCAGATGACTTTATTGATTTAGCAAGAACTAAAATAATCAAAACAGGTTTTCCTATTCTTTGGGGAGTTTTAGCATTTATATTTCTAATCGTTGGTATAAAAAAGCAAGTTAAAACACTTCGAATTATTGCTTTAAGTTTACTTGGATTAACAATCGTAAAATTATTTTTCTACGACATCAGCAACATTTCCGAAACCGGAAAAATTATATCGTTTATCCTTTTAGGAATCCTGATTTTGATCATCTCTTTTGTGTATCAAAAAATTAAAGTTTTAGTTATTGATGAAAACAAACCTACTAGTGAAACCCATGAAATTAAATAGTCTTTTTATACTTTTATTTTTAACAAACCTTTCGTTTGCCCAATTTCAAACAACGGGAAAAATAAAAGAAGTTGCAGAAAACGGTTTCCATGAAATTGTTTTGTCTCCTGAAATCAGATCATATTCTAAACAAGATTTAAGCGACATCAGAATTTTTAATGCGAAAGGAATCGAGGTTCCGTATTTTATCCAAAGTAATTCAGAAACATTATTAAGTACTTTTGAAGAATACACTATTGTTTCAAAAACAGTATCCCCAAAAAAAAGCACTTCTGTTATTGTTGCCATTCCATCCGTTAAAAACAACAACCAGCTTTCGTTATTTATTGCAAATGCCGATGTTGTAAAAAATTATTCTATATCAGGAAGCAACGATCAGACAGAATGGTTCGGAATATCAAATTCTCAAACTTTAGATAACTTAAACAGTTCATCAGAAACTAGTGTTGTAAAAACAATTTCATATCCGTTAAGCACATATAAATATTTAAAAATTGATTTTGATGATCGAAAAACACTTCCAATTAATATTTTAAAAGTTGGAAATTTTAACGCTCAGCTTCAAAAAAACATATTGCAGGAAATCAAACCTGAAAAATTCGTCAGAACTGAACTTACATCTCAAAAACAAACAGAAATTCATTTTCTTTTTGATGCGCCACAAATCATCAATCAAATTGCTTTTAAGATTTCGGAACCAACTTTTTACAAACGTAATGCTATTATTTACAAGAAAGTAAAACAACAAATAAAGCACAAATCAGAAATATACGACGAAGAAATTGTTTCATTTGAATTAAATTCAAACACAAAAAACATTTTTACAATTCCTGAAATATTCGAAAAAGATTTCTACTTAAAAATAGAAAACAAAGACAATCAGCCTTTAACAATTTCATCTGTAAAATACAGTCAAAAACCCGTTTCTGTTATTGTAGATTTAAATGCAAATGAAAAGTACAGTCTAAAAACAGGCAATAAAAACCTGAATGAACCTGAATATGATCTTTCTGATTTTAAAAATAGCATTACCGGAAAATTACCTCAAACCAACATTTACGAGATTAAACAAATTGTTTCATCGAAAAACCAAGCTGAGAAAAAATCTTTTTGGCAACAAGGATGGTTTATGTGGTTGTGTATTGTATTGGGCGGAATTACAATTTTATATTTCACGGCAAGTTTGGTTAAAGATTTAAAAGAGAAAAATTAGTTTAAATCTAAAGTGAAATTCATGTTTGTAAATTAAATTTTAACTATATTGAATTTTGAGAGCGTTTTAAAGAAAAAATAGTGCGGGTTTTCATATCTGTTTTTCCTTATTCTAAAAATTAAAATCCGCTAAACACGCACGAAACAACGGTAAATCAAAGTTTATCAAATGTTAACAAAATAGATTTTCAAAAACCATAAATAATTGTATTTTTACGGTTCAAAATTCAGAAAATAAATGGGCAAAATCATTGCGATTGCTAATCAAAAAGGAGGCGTTGGAAAGACTACTACATCTGTAAATCTTGCAGCCTCATTAGGTGTTTTAGAAAAGAAAGTATTATTGATTGATGCTGATCCTCAGGCAAATGCTACGTCTGGTCTTGGGATTGATGTAGAATCTGTTGAAATCGGTACCTATCAAATACTTGAACATAGTCACACCCCAAAAGAAACTATAGTTCAATGTTCAGCTCCAAATGTTGATGTGATACCTGCTCACATTGACCTTGTTGCCATCGAAATCGAATTGGTTGATAAAGAAAACAGAGAATATATGCTTAAAAAAGCATTAGAAAGTGTAAAAGATGAATATGATTACATCATCATCGACTGTGCGCCTTCTCTGGGATTATTAACTTTGAATGCTTTAACAGCGGCTGATTCTGTAGTTATTCCAATTCAGTGTGAATATTTTGCACTTGAAGGATTAGGGAAATTATTGAACACGATAAAAAGTATTCAAAAAATTCACAACCCGGATCTTGATATCGAAGGATTGTTACTAACAATGTACGATTCCAGATTACGTTTATCAAATCAGGTTGTAGAAGAGGTTCAAAAACACTTTAACGATATGGTTTTTGATACCGTTATTCAGCGAAATGTAAAATTAAGCGAAGCTCCAAGTTTTGGCGAAAGCATCATCAATTATGACGCAACCAGCAAAGGAGCAGTTAATTACATTAACTTAGCTCAAGAAATTATAAAGAAAAACAGTAAATAGTTTTTATGACAAAAGCAATTAAAAAACAAGCCTTAGGTAGAGGATTATCAGCATTATTAAAAGATCCGGAAAATGACATTGTATCAGTAGAAGACAAAAATGCTGACAAAGTTGTTGGAAATATTATTGAGCTTGAAATAAGTGCTATAGAAATAAATCCGTTTCAGCCTAGAAGCAATTTTAATGAAGAATCGTTACGCGAATTAGCCACTTCTATTAAAGAACTTGGTGTAATTCAACCTATTACTGTTCGTAAATTAGACTTTAATAAATATCAGTTAATTTCTGGAGAACGTCGTTTGCGTGCTTCAACTTTAGTTGGCTTAACTACGGTTCCCGCTTACATTCGTATTGCGAATGATAACGAATCATTGGTTATGGCTTTGGTTGAAAATATTCAACGTCATGACTTAGACCCAATTGAGATCGCTCTTTCTTACCAACGTTTAATTGACGAAATTCAATTAACGCAAGAACAAATGAGCGAACGTGTGGGTAAAAAACGTTCTACAATTGCTAATTATTTACGTCTTTTAAAACTTGATCCGATTATTCAAACAGGTATTCGTGACGGTTTTATTAGTATGGGACACGGCCGTGCCATCATCAATATTGAAGATTTAGATATTCAGACTGATATTTACCAAAAAATCGTAAGTCAGAATTTATCCGTTCGTGAAACAGAAACATTAGTAAAAAATTATCACGAAAGCTTAAAACCAAAAGTAGAAGGAAAACCTAAAGCTGATTCTTCATTTGTAGTTAGAGAAACACAAAAAAATACTTTCAACGACTATTTTGGTTCAAAAGTTGATATTAAAGTCGCTGGTAACGGAAAAGGAAAAATTACAATTCCTTTTAGTTCTGAAGCCGATTTTAATCGAATTATAAAATTAATAAACGGATAGTGAATAAAATTGTCCCCATAAGTCTTTTGTTCTTTCTCTTAGGAACCGTCTCTCTTTTTGCCCAGGCAAAAAAAGAAACGGTTTTGATCGCTAAAGACACTACTAAGTTAGAAGAAATAGATCCGCTTACGCCAGCAAAAGCAGCTTTTTACTCCGCAATTTTACCAGGTTTAGGTCAGGCATACAATAAAAAGTACTGGAAAATTCCATTAGTTTACGGAGCAATTGGAACCAGTTTATATTTCTACATTGACAATAACAACAAATATCGTGATTATCGTAATGCCTACAAACGAAGATTAGAAGGCTATAATAATGATAAATATGATTTTCTAGATGACAGCAGGCTTATTGCCGGGCAAAAATTCTATCAGCGAAACAGAGATTTATCAGCCTTATTTGTAGTTGCTTTTTACGCTTTAAACATTATCGACGCCAATGTTGACGCTGCTTTAATTCAGTTTAATGTAAACGAAAGATTGTCAATGAAACCTGAAATTTACCCCAACGATGTAACATTTAAACCAAATGTTGGACTAACTTTTAATTACAAGTTTTAACTAGATTTCATTTCTATTTAAAATTCAAAAAAATATACACAAAATGAAAATTGCGCTTTTAGGATACGGAAAAATGGGTAAAGTAATCGAGCGAATTGCTTTAGAAAGAGGTCATGAAATTGTTTTAAAAAAGGACGAATTCAACACTTACGACGGACTTTCTACAGCAGATGTTGCCATCGATTTTAGCGTTCCTACTGCAGCCGTAGCAAATATTTCGAATGCTTTTAATGCAAATGTTCCTGTCGTTTCAGGCACAACAGGCTGGTTAGAACATTTTGATGAAATGACAGCACTTTGTAATGAAAAACAAAGCGGCTTTATTTCAAGTTCTAATTTTAGTTTAGGAGTAAATATTTTCTTTGAACTAAATGAATATTTAGCTAAAATAATGTCACAATTTGATTCGTATAAAGTGACAATGGAAGAAATTCATCATACTCAAAAACTAGATGCGCCAAGCGGAACTGCAATTTCGTTAGCAAAAGGCGTTATTGAAAACAGTAATTACGCAAACTGGACTTTAGACGAGGCAAAAAACAACGAAATTCATATTGAAGCAAAAAGAATTGGTGATGTTCCTGGAACTCATACTGTAACTTACGATTCAATTGTAGACAGCATCGAACTTAAACATACTGCGCACAATCGTGAAGGTTTTGCTCTTGGTGCCGTGATTGCTGCCGAATGGTTAGCCGGTAAAAAGGGAATTTATAGTATGAAAGATGTTTTAAACTTAAAATAAACAGATTTAAATTTTAAGGCCAAAATCAAAAACCTTAAACTTGAAACTTTAAACAATATATTATGACACTATATCTTTGGTTTGTTTTTTTCTTAGCAGTACAAGTTATTCATTTTATAGGAACATGGAAATTGTATCAGGCAGCCGGCAGAAAAACCTGGGAAGCTGCAATTCCTGTATATAATTCTATAATTTTAATGAAAATTATTAGTCGACCAACCTGGTGGACATTGTTACTTTTTATTCCAATTATTAACCTAATTATGTTTCCGGTTGTTTGGGTTGAAACTTTAAGAACGTTTGGTAAAAAAACAACTTTAGATACTATTCTTGGAATTTTTACACTTGGTTTTTACATCTATTATGTAAATTATACACAGAAATTAGAGTATAATGCTGATCGCAAATTAACTCCTGAAAACAAAACTGCTGACACTGTAAGTTCTTTACTTTTTGCCATTATTGTGGCAACTTTAGTACACACTTATTTAGTACAACCGTATACAATTCCGACTTCATCTTTAGAAAAATCATTATTAATTGGTGACTTTTTATTTGTAAGTAAAGTAAATTATGGCCCTAGAGTTCCTATGACAACAGTTGCGTTGCCAATGGTTCACGATACAATACCTTTTTTTAAAAGAAAATCATACTTAAGCTGGCCACAATTGCCATACTTTAGATTACCTGCATTTGAAAAAATAAAAAGAACAGATATTGTCGTTTTTAACTGGCCGGTTGATACTGTCCATTATTTCTACGAACCAAAAGGAAGACCCGGCGTAATAAAACCGATCGATAAAAAATCAAATTATGTAAAAAGATGTGTTGGTATTCCCGGCGACAGCTTATCTATAAAAGACGGTTTTGTTTTTATCAATGGAAAAAAATTAGTTTTACCAGAACGTGCTAAACCACAATACTCCTATTCAGTTGCTTTAGACGGAAAAACGCCTATCGATTTTGAAAGTTTACTGAAAGAATTAGATATTACTGACGGAGCTGGTTTTAAAAGCGAAAAAAGAGACACTCTTTACTTTAGAGCGCTAACAGAGGCGAGTGCAGAACGTCTTAAAAATACTCCTGGAATTACAGCCGTAATTAGACAAATTGATAGAGGAAATGATAATGCCATTTTCCCACACATCAACAAATGGAGTCAGGATAATTTTGGACCAATTTATATTCCTGAAGCAGGAAAAACGGTTGCCTTAACAAATGAATCACTTCCTTTTTACAAAGAAATCATCACTAAATATGAGGGAAATACTTTAGAATTAGACGGTTCTCACTTTTTAATTAATGGAAAACAAGCTAATACATATACTTTCAAACAGAATTACTATTGGATGATGGGAGATAACCGTCATAACTCTGAAGATAGCCGTTATTGGGGATATGTTCCTGAAAATCATATCGTAGGGAAACCAGTTTTTATCTGGATGAGCTGGGATACAAACGGTAAAGGAATTAATAAAATTCGTTGGAACAGAGTTTTCACTACTGTTGATGGTGAAGGACAACCACAATCTTACTTTAAGTACTTCTTAATACTTCTTGCAGCTTATTTTGTTGGAGAATATTTCTGGAGAAAAAGAAAAGAAAACAAAGCATAAAACGTTAATTCGTTGAACTGATAAATCGTTTAATCGTATCTTAAAAAGTACGGTTAAACGATTTACCGATTAAACAAAAAATCACAATGAACTCTTTAATACTTCCTACCTATTTTCCGTCAATTAGCCACTTTGCAGTTATGGCTCAATCTGAAAATATTACTTTTGAAATGGAAGATAATTTTCAAAAACAAACCAACAGAAACCGTACTTATATTTATAGTCCAAACGGGATTCAGTTATTGAATATTCCTGTAAAGCATTCTAAAACATTACATCAAAAAACAAAAGATGTTTTAATTGAGAATGAATTTGACTGGCAAAAACAGCATTTTAAATCTTTAGAAGCAGGATATAGAAGTTCTCCTTTTTTTGAGTTTTTTGAAGATGACATTCGTCCAGTTTTCGAAAAACAACATACATTCCTGATGGATTTAAATATGGAAGTTTTAGATATTGTGACTAAATGTTTACGAATGAAATTAGAGTTCGGAAAAACTACTGAATATTTTGTTGAAGCTGAAAACATGACTGATTTCAGAATTCTGGCGAACGGAAAAAAAGATCCTAATTCATTCGAAAAATATACTCAGGTTTTCGACGATAAACATGGCTTTATAAATAATTTAAGTGTATTGGATTTGCTTTTTAACGAAGGTAAATTTGCAATGGATTATCTAAAAACACAGAAACTTCTATAAGCGTTTTTATATTTTTGTGGAATTTGGAATTTAAAAATTGATGTTTCTTTTAAATTTATTCCATCGAAATTCTTGCCATAATTGGGTAATGATCTGAATTTTCGAAATCAGAAAAACTTTCAAATTGTTTTACTTTCATTTTACTGTCTGAAAAGATATAATCAATCCTTGCAGGATAATAACGGAATTTATAAGTTGCACCAAAGCCTGCTCCTGCTTCTTCGAAAGAATCTTTGAGTTTACCTTTAATGCTTCGATAAACATATGAAAACGGACTGTTATTCATGTCTCCACAAATAATAATCGGGCTTTTGCATTGTTTAATATTTTCTTTAAAAATTTCAGCCTGTTCTTGCTGCTGTCTAAACCCTTTACTGATTCTGCTATAAATCTGCTGTGATTTTTGCTGATTCACATTATCAATGTCATTTGAAATCTTGTCAACATCAGGAGAAATCTTGATTGATTGCAAGTGCATATTATACACTCGAATAATATCTTTCCCGCGTTTTATATCAGCATAAATTACGTTGTTATCTGAATTAGGAAAAACAATATTTCCTTCGTAAAGAATAGGAAACTTAGAAAAAATAGCCTGTCCGGTTTTAATTTGATTTCCATCAATAAAAATATAACGGTGCGGATATACTTTTAAATCTAAATGAGCTGAGTTTGAATATTCCTGAATGCATAAAATATCGGGATCTTTTTCGTCTATAAACGTTTTAATATTTGACGGAATATCATCTCGGTCTAACCACTTGAAAACATTAAAAAGACGCACATTATAACTCATTACTGAGAAATCTTTTTCGTCCTTAACATATTCTTTTTGAGAGAATTTATAAAATTTACTGATAAACGTAATTCCGGTTAGCAATACCAGACCAGATAAAATAAGGCGCTTTTTAAACTGAATTGCCCAAAACATAAAGAACAACCCATTCAATACAAAAAATGCCGGCATAAAGAGCGTAAGCACCGATAAAAGCGGAAAACTTTTAGGTGCCAGAAAAGGTAAAATATAGATACTAAAAGTCAGTACAGTTAATACTATATTCAGAAAGAACATTATTTTATTAAACCACGAAAGGTTTTGCATGTTTTCTTTATTACAAGGATTATTTTCCTGCTTTAAACAAAAATTCTTTTTCTTCTTTAGTCAGACAATCATATCCTGACTGGCTGATTTTATCCAAAATTTCATCAATTTGCTGTTGTGTTTTGTCTTTCGCAACAATTTTTGATATTGGTTTTTGCGTAGGTTTATTGTAATTCTTGTGAACTTTTTTGAAAGGGGTCGATGGTGATTTTCTGAATAGATTTGTAAAAAAATCTAATGTTTTAGAAACTATTATGCTCAAATCGGTTCCGTTTTGAAGCAATTTAATAAAAATAAAACCAAAAACAGCACCCGCAAGATGCGAAATGTGACCGCCTGTGTTTCCCATGCGAAACTGCATTAAATCTAAAATTAGAATTACTGCCGTAAGATGCCACAATTTTACATTTCCAATTAATAACAAACGAATATTCATTAATGGCTGATACGTCGTAGTTGCAACCAAAATTGCCATAATTGCAGCCGAAGCACCAACTATTGAAGCAGAATAATTTAAAAAATAATAGCTTAAGGCGAATATTACACCGGCAAAAATGGCACTCAGAATATATAATCCTAAATATTGTTTTTGTGTAAAGTATGTTAAAAACAAAGTACTCGAAAAATTAAGTACCATCATATTAAACAGCAAATGCCAAAATCCGTCATGAAAAAAAGCATACGTTAAGAATGTCCAGGGTTTAAATAAAAAAACCTGCGGATCTGATGATAAAGCTAACCAACTTGGAAAATCAAATTGTCCTACTGAAAATTGGTAAAAAAATATCAACGAAATTACAAAACAAGCTATGTTCCAATAAATGACGCGCATTGCAATTCCACCTAACTTATATTGTAGTTTTAAATCATCCAGAATATTCATAAAAGCTTTTTTTGATCCCGAAACTTCGGGATAATTAATTACCTAAAGTTAAAAATTAATTCCAACGGTTCTTATTAAACTGATTTTTTTTCCAGTACCACATAATTAAAAATCCAAATATTGCGCCTCCAATATGTGCATAATGTGCTACTCCATCTTCGACTCCTAAGAATGAATTTCCAAGAATTCCGAAAAAACCATCATACAAAAGCATATAAACGGGAACAAAATATTTGGCCTTAATTGGAATTGGAATAAACATGATACCCAATTCTGCATTTGGAAACATAAAAGCAAAAGCTACCAATAAACCATAAATTGCTCCAGATGCTCCTACAACGGTTCCATAATAAGCCGAAAAAAGATGTTTAAGTTGTGATGCACTTAAAAGTTCGTTCCAACTTTGATTAATTTTACCCTGATCTACAAGTTGCAAAATTTCGGTTTTATTAAATCCATTTGCAACCAACGTATTTATTGCATCCTGAAAAAAATAATAATTAACCGCATAATTTATTAAAGCAGCACCTAAACCACATGAAATATAAAAAAACAAGAATTTTTTACCACCCCAAAAATGCTCCAAAGTTGAACCAAAAGAATATAAGGCAAACATATTAAAAGCAATATGCATAACACTACCATGCATAAACATGTGTGTTATAGGCTGCCAAACCCTAAATCCTGGATTTTCAGGAAAAAACAGCGCAAAATATGTATTTGCAACCGGCACTAAATTACAGCCAATAAAAAATATAATATTGATTATCAATAATTGTTTTACTACGGGAGTTATTTTCATCATATGGCAAACTTTTTATCTATATCTTCAACACGCATTGTGATAAAGGTTGGTTTTTGAAAAGGTGAAATATTAGGATCTTTGCAAGCAAACAAACCGTTTACTAGATTATCTTGTTCTTTTTCGGTTAAATATGATCCTGTTTTAACCGCTAAACTTTTTGCCATTGATTTGGCTATTGTATCATTTTGACTGTAACTGCTTGCCGGAATTCCGTCTTGCAAATCACTCAGTAATTGCTCGATTACCATTGAAACTTCGCTTTCCGTAATATTTACAGGAATTCCAGAAATCACAATATGATCAGTTTGTGCTTCATCAAATACAAAACCTGTTGTTTCTAAGGAAGGTTTCAGTTCTTCGATTAATGTCATTTCATCTGAAGAATAGAATAAATTCAACGGAAACAACAATTGTTGACTTGAAGCCTGGTTAACAGTCATATTCAACAAAAATTGTTCGTACAAAATACGCTGGTGCGCTCGTTGCTGATCGACAATTACCATTCCTGATTTTATTGGCGAAACAATATATTTTTTATGAATTTGATATGTTCCCTGACTTGCCTGCTCAACTTCATTATCATTAAATAAAGACGATGTTACTTCTTCATTTTCGAAGGTAAAAGGTGAACTTTCAACACTTTCTGTATCTAAACCTACATACAAACTTTCCCAGCTTGCTGTTGGCTCTACTCTTTTTGAATATCCTGAATAAGAATTAGATCCTGAACTAAATCCTGAACCTGAGCCAGATCCCGAACTTGCTTTTGAATAATGCTGATTGGTTTTATCATCAGTAAAAGGATTAAAATTTCCATCAACCTGAATTGTTGGCGTTTCTCCTTCTAAATCTTTATAATGATATGGTGTATCTAAATTAGCATCGCGATCAAAATCTAAAACCGGAGCCACATTAAACTGCCCCAAACTATGTTTTATCGAAGCTCTTAAAATAGCATATAAAGCCTGTTCATCATCAAACTTAATTTCTGTTTTTGTTGGATGTATGTTGATATCGATTGTATTTGGCGGAACCTGCAGATATAAGAAATAACTTGGTTGTGAACCATCTTTCAAAAGTCCGTCATAAGCCGCCATTACTGCATGATGCAGATAACCGCTTTTTATAAAACGATCGTTTACGAAAAAGAACTGCTCTCCCCTATTTTTCTTGGCAAATTCAGGTTTACAAACGAATCCCTGAACATTAATAATCTCAGTATCTTCGTTAACGGGAACTAATTTTTCATTTGTTTTACCTGAAAAAATCCCCACAACTCGTTGGCGATATCCTGCAGCAGGCAAATTATACATTTCACTTCCGTTATGATAAAAAGTAAAATGAATATTTGGATGCGCCAAAGCAACACGCTGAAACTCATCCATAACATGGCGAAATTCAACTGTATCTGATTTTAAGAAGTTACGACGGGCGGGAATATTAAAAAATAAATTTTTAACTGCAAATGAGGTTCCTTTTGGCAAAACGGCCACTTCTTGCGATACAAATTTACTTCCTTCAATTACAATATGCGTCCCCAGTTCTTCCTGATCTTGTTTGGTTTTCATTTCCATGTGCGCAATTGCCGCAATAGAGGCTAATGCTTCTCCACGAAAACCTTTTGTAGATAATGAAAATAAATCTTCTGCCTGGCGAATTTTTGAGGTTGCATGGCGTTCAAAACACAAACGCGCATCGGTAACGCTCATACCTTTTCCATTATCAATAACCTGAACTAAAGATTTTCCTGCATCTTTAATAATTAATTTAATGTCGGTTGCATTTGCATCAACAGCATTTTCCAGCAATTCTTTGACTACCGAAGCGGGTCTTTGAACCACCTCTCCAGCGGCAATTTGATTAGCAACGTGATCAGGAAGTAATTGAATGATACTCGACATTAAAAAATTGGGGTTTAGGTTTATGCTTTGATTTTAGTTAACTTGTTGTAAAAAGCTCAGATTGATAGTGTTAATTCCTGACTGATTTTTTAAACCAACATGTACAAATTTAATGAATTTCTGTTGGGTTTCAGAACTTCATCTGTCATAAAAAAAACAAAAAACCTATACTATTTTTACACAGTATAGGTTTTAGTATTTTTAAAACGATTGTGTTTTATTCTTTTTCGATTTTTCGTGGAGTTTCTTCAATTTGAATTGCACCAGAAACCAATAATGGTTGATTGAAAGGATGTGACATTGAAGCTTGTTGACGAATATAAGCCATTTTTATGGCTGCAATTGCCGCTTCAGTTCCTTTGTTTCCGTGAATTCCTCCACTTCTATCAATAGATTGTTGCATGTTATTATCTGTTAATACACAAAAAATAACCGGAATATCAGTTTGAACATTCAAATCTTTAATTCCTTGTGTAACGCCTTCGCATACAAAATCAAAATGTTTGGTTTGTCCCTGAATTACACATCCAATAACAATAACTGCATCAACATTTTGTGTCTGCAACATTTTCTTTGCACCGTAAATTAACTCAAAACTTCCTGGAACATTCCAACGGATAATTTGTTGAGCAGGAACATCACAATCAATTAAGGCATCAAAAGCGCCATTGTAAAGTCCTTCGGTTATAGTTTCGTTCCACTCAGAAACAACAATCCCAAATCGAAAGTCTTTCGCATTTGGGATCGTGTTTTTATCGTATTCTGATAAGTTTTTATTTTCAGTAGCCATCTTTAATATTTAAGATTTTAGAGTTCAGATTTTAGATTTCAAATCTAATGAACTACAAAACTAATATTTTTATTGCGCTAATCCAATCAATACATCAACAGAAGCTGCTTCCGGAGTTGCATCGAAGTTTTCTTTAATATCTGTAAAATACTTTAAAGCATCTTCTTTTTGACCTAAAGCCAGCGCCGTTTTACCAGCTTTTAATAAGAAACGAGGCGTTGTAAAGTCATTTTTGTTAGACTCAGCAGCTTTTACATAATAGTCTAAAGCTTCTTTTTGTTGATTTTTTTGAGAATAAGCATCTCCAATTGCACCTTTTGCCAAAGCACTTAAAATTAAATCTTCAGATTTAAAATCTCCTAAATATTTAATTGCCTCATCAAATTTACCAGTATTTAAATAAGCCATACCAGCATAATAGTTCGCTAAGTTTCCAGCATCTGTTCCAGAATATTCGTCAGCAATTTTAATGAATCCGAATTTACCTTCAGAACCATTCAATGCTAATTTATATAATGAATCGCTTGCTACGCCATCCGTCGCTTTTTGAAAGTTTTGTTGAGCAACAAACATTTCGTTTGCAGCTTCATCTTGCTTAGGAGCTTCGATAAATTTTTGGTAAGCCAAATATCCAATAGTCGCAACCGCAATACCAGCAACTAAACCAATAATGATTTTTTGATTTTTAGCAACCCAATCCTCAGTTCTTGAAGCAGTTTCATCTAATTTTGAAAAAACACCAGCTGTTGTGCTGTCTTTTTCATCAATAATTACCTGTGTTTCTTCATTTACTTCTTTAACTTCCTTTTCTTTTGGTGCTTTATATCCTCTTTTATTGTAAGTAGCCATTTAAAATTAATTTAGTGAACGGCAAAAATAAAATTTTTATTGAAACTGAAGTAAAAAAAATCAATTTTATATCTATTTAATATAAAATATTTTATTAAACAGAAATTTCTTCACTCATAATAAGAAAATAATTCATCTTCAAGTACTCAAAAAGCCTCTTTTATGAATATTTTTCAATAATTTGCACTCTTAAATTTCAACAAAATAATAAGATCAAAGTATATAAATGAATTTAAAAGCAGGGGAAGTATTAATTCAGAAAATCGAACACACTAAAAAAATACCTTTTAGACTTGAAGATTTAGCCACGATACCTGTTTTTACTTTTATATTTACAATATTAATAATCCTATTAACCCCTTCTAAAAACATCAAAATTAACAACTACGCGGAATTATATTATTATTTCATCATTCCAATTCTTATATTTTTCTATCTGCTTTTAACAGTAGGAAGAATCTTTATTAGATGGTTAAAAACTAAAACAACAGATTTCTTCTTAACAAATCAAAGAATAATTTTTTGTGACTCGCATTCTCAAATAATGAATAAAAGCTTCGAATTAGAAAACTTAATTTTAAATTATAGAGAAAAAGCAAATGATTACGGATATATTATTATTGGACAACCAGAATCAATAGCAACAAGTTCTAATAATTTATTTATGACTCATGTTGGAATTAATTTTTTTGAAGATAAAAATATAATGTATAACATTCCAAAAGTAAAATCTGTTTTTGATTTAATAATAAAAACAAAAAGTAACCTTATAAAAAACAAGTAGCAATCCAAAATCGTAAATTTGCGGGCTTTCTTTTTTTTAATATTATCATGAGGGTTAATCTAAAATGCATTTAAACAAAATTTCTTTATTTAATTATAAAAATTTCTCCGAAGCGAGTTTTGATTTCGACATCAAGATCAATTGTTTTGTTGGCAAAAACGGAATTGGCAAAACAAACGTGCTTGACGCAATTTATCATTTAGCTTACGGAAAAAGTTATTTTAATCCGCTTGCGGTTCAGAATATTAAACACGGAGAAGAGTTTTTTGTTATTGATGCCGAATTAGAAAAAAACGACAGAACAGAACAAATTGTTTGCAGTTTAAAAAAAGGACAAAAGAAAATCCTGAAAAGAAATGGCAAAGCTTATGATAAATTTTCAGACCATATTGGTTTTATTCCGTTGGTTATCATTTCTCCGGCCGACCGCGATTTAATTGTAGAAGGAAGCGAAACGCGCCGTAAATTTATGGACAGTGTAATCTCGCAATTAGATTCGACTTATTTGCATGAACTCATTCAATATCAAAAAGTAATTGCGCAGCGAAATGCACTTCTTAAGTATTTCGCCCTGAATCATGTTTTTGACAATGATACCTTATCTATATATAATGAGCAATTAAATGTTTTTGGAAAATCTATTTTCGCAAAGAGAAAAGATTTCCTGGAACAATTTATACCTATATTTAATATACATCATCAGGCGATAACGGGTTCTGAAGAAACGGTGCAATTGGTTTACGAAAGTCATTTATTCGAAAAAGACTTATTGACTATTTTACAGGAAAACATCAACAAAGATCGAGCGTTACATTACACAAGCGCAGGAATTCACAAAGATGATTTATCTTTTGAAATTGATTCACATCCGATAAAGAAATTTGGATCTCAGGGACAGCAAAAATCTTTTTTGATTGCTTTGAAATTGGCTCAGTTTGAATTTTTAAAAAAACAAAGCGGCGTAAAACCGTTACTGCTTTTTGATGATATTTTCGATAAACTGGACGAAACCCGCGTGGCAAAAATCATCGAAATGGTAAATAGTGAAACTTTCGGGCAGTTGTTTATTTCAGACACACATCCCGAACGTACTGAAGTGATTGTAAAATCGACGCATCAGAGTTATAAAATATTTAATTTGTGATTTCATAAGAAATTGAAAAATGAAAATCATTAATTTAGCCCAAACAAGAATTAAAAAATAACTGCAATAAATACTGATTATGCTAACGAAAGAATCATTGCAATTTTTAGACGATTTAAAAAAGAACAACAATAGAGACTGGTTTCAGGACAATAAAAAACGATACGAAATCTTCAAAAAAGACTACCATCAACTGGTGAGTGATTTTCTGGATGCGATGAAACCGCTGGATCCTTCGTTAGAATTATTAGAGGTTAAAAATTGCACGTTCAGAATTAATCGTGATATACGGTTTTCAAAAGATAAATCACCTTATAAAGCACATTTAGGTGTTTGGCTTTCGTCTGGCGCAAAAGGTCAGAATCGTTCAGGATATTATGTCCATATCGAAAAAGGTGCAAGTTTTATTGCCGGAGGATTTTATTCGCCGGAACCTGATCAATTAAAAAAAGTTCGTAAAGAAATTGCGTTTTTTCATGATGATTTAGAAGCTATTTTGACCGATAAAAATTTCAAAAAAGAATTCGGAAGTTTAGATTTCGATGAAAATAATTCACTTAAAAATCCGCCAAGAGGTTACGAAAAAGAGCATCCGGCGATTGAATTTTTAAAATTGAAGAGCTTTACGGCTACTCAAAAATATGATATTTCTGAAGTGACTCAAAAAGATTTTGTTTCAAAAATGAGTCAAAAATTAATCGCTTTAAAACCTCTAAACGAATTTATTAATCGCGCTTTAGAAACAGACGAAGAATTTTAGAGATAAAAAACGCCACGAATTCACGAATTATTTAAAATTAATTCGTGAATTCGTGGCGTAAAAATTTTACAAATGAAAAGAAAAATACTTTTTCTGGGAGAATCTTATCGCGCAGATGCTATAACATGGATGAAAGGCCTGAAAGAATTTGGCGATTTTGAAATAATAACCTGGGAACTTCAAACACCAAGCAATTCAAAACTAAACCGATTCAAACGTATTGCCGAATATGGCTTCGCTCCTATTGCCATTAGAAAAATCGTTCGCCAGCAAAAACCTGATATGGTTATTGCTGAAAGAACCACCAGTTATGGTTTTCTTGCTGCTTTATCCGGATCTAAAACCATTGCCGTTGCACAACAAGGCAGGACTGATTTATGGCCGGAAGGTTCTGTTTTATATCCTTTTAAGAAATTCATTCAGAAATATGCTTTCAAAAAAGCACACTTAATTCATGCTTGGGGTCCGGTAATGACAATTTCTATGAAAGAAATTGGTGTTGATATGAGCAAAGTTTTAGTCATTCCGAAGGGAATTGATTTGTCGCTTTTTTCTCCTTCAACTAATAATTCAACTAAAATTGAAGCTATTGTAACGCGTTCTTTACAACCGGAATATCGTCATGATTCAATCATAAAAGCTTTTTCAATTCTACATCAAAAAGGAATTGATTTCTCACTAACCATTGTGGGTGATGGAACCCGTTTACAATTTTTAAAAGATTTAGCGAATGAATTGCAAATCGGAAATAAAGTAATTTTTACAGGACGAATTCCAAATACAGAACTTCCTAAATTATTACAAAAATCGAATATTTATATCAGCATGCCTATTACCGAAGGTGTTTCGGCTTCTTTATTTGAAGCAATGGCATGCAATTGTTATCCTGTAGTTTCTAACATTCCGGGAAATCAAAGCTGGATCAAACATCGCGAAAACGGACAATTAATAGAAATTGACAATATCGAAATGCTGGCTGATGAACTGATTTGGTCTTTTGAAAATACTGAATCTCGAAATCAGGCTATTTTACGAAATAGGACTTTTGTGGAGAAAAATGCTAATTATGATACTAATATGAAGATTATTGCGGATAAATATCATGAGTTGTTGGATCGTTAAATCTTAAACTACATCTAAATTGTTTATTAATTTCTAAAAACTATTATATATTTTTAACAAGATATTACTTTGTTTATTTTAAGTTTACCATCATTAAAATTAATGAATGGAGGATTTAATAAATGAGTCTTATGAATTTGAGCAAGTAGACAACAATCCTTTGCATACGAAATACGATTTTCTAAGTAAAGGAGAAAAACAAATTCCTAAAAGAATAGCAATAAGGAAATACCCGCAACCCGGTTTAGAACGATATTATAATTTAGGATTTGGCAATATCTTTATTGATAAAAATGGTATAGAATCAATTTCTGATATGTCACGCGATAATAATAAAAATGACAAAAATAAAGTTTTAAAAACAGTCTTTACTTGTGCTTTAGATTTTTTATCAACTTCACCAAATTCAATTTTAACTTTTTTCGGAAACACTTCTGCAAAACATAGATTATACAAAATGGGTTTAAATAATAATTTAGCTTCTATTGAAAATTATTTTATTATAAAAGGCGGGATCATTAAAGACTTAAAAATTATAGAAAATTTAGAAGATGGGAAACAGCCAAAATCAATTATTGATATAGAAAAAATTGAATATCAACAATATAACCCTATAAAAAGTGTACTCTATAATTTTATAACATTTGAAATTAAAGATGATTTCAAATAATTTCACATATCTTTGTAATATTAAAATGATGTTGTTATGAAAAATATAATTAAAAATATTTTAGACAAATCTGGAAAAAAAAGTACTGTATCTTATAAAGATAAGGAAAACAGAAAGTCTTTTGATGAAACTTTCGGAAAAGAGAAAATGGAAATTGCCTCTAAATTTATTGGAGACGATTCAATTAATCTTTCTAAAAAACTAGCCACAAAATAAAATCAAACAAATATTTATATTTAGAGCCTTCAAATTTGGAGGCTCTTTTTATTTCTAAAACAAGATGCTAATAATCTCTGATAAGAATCTGATTTTATTACAAAATCTAACTCAAATAAATTATAATCCTTACTTTTGAGCTCAGAATTTTTCCGAAGTTTCGGAATTAAAAAGCCTAATAATTTATGGAAATCCAATCCAATTTTTCTTTAAAAAACTATAATACTTTTGGTATTGAAGCCAAAGCAAAACAATTTGTTGCAGTACATTCAGTTACTGAACTGAAAACCATTTTGACAGCAAACAAAAACGAGAAAAAATTTATTTTAGGCGGCGGAAGCAATATGCTTTTAACAAAAGATATTGATGCTTTGGTTATTCATATTGATTTAAAAGGCAAGAAAATCATTAAAGAAGATGATGATTTTGTTTGGGTTGAAAGTCAGGCTGGCGAAACCTGGCACGATTTCGTTCTTTATACTATCGAAAACAATTTTGGTGGTTTAGAAAATATGTCACTAATTCCAGGAAATGTTGGCACAACTCCGGTTCAGAATATCGGTGCTTACGGAACCGAAATAAAAGACACTTTTGTTTCTTGTGAAGCCATCAATATTGAATCTCAGGAAATAAAGACTTTTACAAACGCTGAATGTAATTTTGGATATCGTGAAAGTATTTTTAAAAACGAAGTTAAAGATCAATATATAATTACGTCTGTAGTTTACAAACTGACAAAACGCAATCATAAAATTAACACTTCATACGGAGACATTACTGCCGAATTGGCTAAAAATAATATCGCCATTCCAACGCTGAAAGATGTGAGCAATGCAGTTATTGCGATAAGACAAAGCAAATTACCAGATCCTAAAGAACTTGGAAATAGCGGAAGTTTCTTTAAAAACCCGATTTTATTGAAATCTGATTTCGAAAAAATCCATCAAAAGTTTCCTGAAATGAAATATTATGAAGTTTCAGAAACTGAAGTAAAAGTTCCCGCAGGCTGGCTGATTGAGCAAGCTGGCTTTAAAGGAAAAAGATTTGGTGATGCTGGAGTTCATAAAAACCAAGCTTTGGTTTTAGTCAATTACGGAAATGCAACCGGACAGGAAATTTTAGCGGTTTCGAGAGATGTGCAAAAAACTGTTTTTGAAACTTTTGGAATTCATATTGAAGCTGAAGTGAATGTGATATAAAACACAAATTTCAGGAATTAGCACAAATTTAATTTTTAGCAATTAGCGACATTTGTGACAAAAAAGCTTCAACATACTTTGCCAAAATGATAGAAAGTATTTCCATAAAAATAACAAATCCAGATGAAAAAGTTGCAGCAATTATAGATGAATTGTCAGCAAATCTATATCTTCGTTTTGGAAGCGATGGAAAAAATTCTTTTACGGACTGGCAATATGAAAATTCAAAATTTGTATTTGTAATAGCTGAAATCGATAATGAAATTGTAGGCTGTGGAGCGATTAGACCAATTGATGATACTATTGGCGAAGTTAAACGTATGTATTCAAAATTTCCCGGAAAGAAAATTGGACAAACAATATTAGCTTTTTTAGAAGACAAAGCAAAAACAATTGGCTTCACTGATTTAGTTTTAGAGACCCGGATAAAAAATCAAGATGCAATTCAATTCTACCAAAAACAAGGATACAAAGTAATTCAGAATTACGGAAAATATAGCGATCGACCAGAAGCTATTTGTTTCGGAAAATCTTTGAAATAAAAATAAAAGAGATGTATACACCAGAGATATATAAAAACGAAGATCCGGAATCGATCAGAGCTTTTTTGAAAGAAAATAGTTTTGGAATCCTCATTAATCAAACTCACGGGAAATTATGTGCAACACATATTCCGATAGAACTTGAAGTTAATGCTGACGGAAAAGAAATCCTGCAGGGTCATATTTCTAAACTGAATCCGCAAGCAGAAGGTTTTACAGAAAATGATCAGGTTTTGGCTGTGTTTTCAGGAGCGCATAGTTACATTTCTTCTTCCTGGTACGATCATGAAAATGTTCCCACATGGAATTACATAGCTGTACATATTTACGGACGCATCAAGATTGTAGATTATGATACTTCGGTAGAACAGCTTAAAAAATTAGTTGACAAATATGAAGCAGGTTCCGAAAATCCGGTTCGTGTTGAAGATTTATCAGCAAAAACAATGCGCGAAGCCAGAGGAATATTTGGTTTTGAGATTGAAATTGATGAAATTCAGGCTACGAAAAAACTCTCACAAAACAGAGACGATCATAATTATAAGAATATAATTTCTGAATTAGAAAAAACCAAAAACCCTCAATCTGTCGCTCTGGCAGCCGAAATGTCAAAATGCAGAAAGTAAATGGCTTTTAACCATTGAAAATTAGGAATTCATAAGTACATTTGCATCGCAGATTCAGAAATTAAAAAGACAATTAAATTCAAATGCTTATATATATATTTTACTTTTTTATTGCTATAGTTACTATACAACTTTTTTATTATTTAGGTATTTTTGGGAAATTCGCTTTTGGGAAGCCACAAAATATTACGCAGCAAAACATTCCTGTTTCAGTAATTGTTTGTGCAAAAAACGAGGAAGAGAATGTAAAAAAATACATTCCGTTATTAGCTGAGCAAAATTATCCTGATTTTGAAATTGTTTTAATCGACGATGCTTCAAGCGATGAAACGCTGGAAGTTTTTGAAGAATTTGAAAAACAATATTCAAACATTCGTTTGGTAAAAGTACAAAACAATGAAGCCTTTTGGGGCAACAAAAAATATGCTTTAACATTAGGAATCAAAGCTTCAAAGAAAGATTACTTATTATTTACTGATGCTGATTGTTATCCAACTTCAAAAGAATGGATTACATCAATGACTTCGCAATTTACCGAAGAGAAAACTATTGTTTTAGGTTATGGAGGTTATGAAAAAGAGCGTTCTTTATTGAATAAAATTATTCGATTTGAAACGGTTCTTACAGCTGTACAATATTTTTCATGGGCAAAAGCAGGATTACCATACATGGGAGTTGGTCGAAATTTAGCCTATAAAAAAGAAGAGTTTTTTAATGTAAACGGTTTTATAGAACACATTCAGGTTCGTTCCGGCGATGATGACTTGTTTATAAATCAGGCAGCAAACAAAGCCAATACGACAATTGCTTACAACCCTGAAAGTTTTACTTATTCTAAACCTAAACAATCATACGGTGATTGGTTTATTCAAAAACGAAGACACGTTACTACGGCAAATCATTATAAGTTTTTTGATAAAATTCAATTATCATTGTTTTACGGTTCACAATTATTTTTCTTTTTATTAGTTATTATATTATTGTCTTTCCAATTTCAATGGATAGCTGTATTAGCTTTATTGGCTACACGTTATACAATTGCGTGGACTGTAATGGGCTTTTCTGCAGGAAAATTGCGAGAAAGAGACCTGAAAATTTGGTTTCCTGTTGTAGAGATAGTGCTTATATTCACACAAATTAATATCTTTATAACTAATATCTTTTCAAAACCGGTACATTGGAAATAAATTCTAAAATAGAAAAAGCGAAAAAAGGCGACCAGATCGCCTTTACTTTTTTATTAGATTATTATTGGAATGAAGTCTATGCTTTTATGTTAAAGCGTACTGAGAATGAAACTACTGCAGAAGATATTACTATTGAAACTTTTTCAAAAGCTTTTGATAAAATTGCAACTTACAACTCCGAGTTTCAATTTAATACCTGGCTAATTGCCATTGCCAAAAATGTTTACATAGATTTATTGCGTAAAAAGAAAACTAATCTTTTTATTGAAATTACTGATGCTGAAGATCAGCAGGCTTATAATATTGCAGACACTACTCCGTCTGCAGAAGATGCTTTAATTAAAGAGCAAAATCTTTCCCGTTTATTACTTTGCATTAAAGAATTAAAACCTCATTACCAGGAAGTCATTCAGTTACGATATTTTCAGGAAATGACTTATCAGGAAATTGCGCTCAAAATTGATGAGCCTTTAAGCAATGTAAAAGTAAAACTTCTTCGTGCTAAAAAATTATTAGCAGAAATTATCGAGCGTAACAGATAATTCATTATCTTTAGATAAAGAATAAGATATAATTAACTTTATTCTTAAAACATTATAAATTTCTCACAAAAAAAGTTTTTTTTATTTCCGTTCTTAGTTTTAACCAATCCCATTTGGCTTATGATTTAATGTTTACTTAACCTTAAAATCCAATTAACTATGTCTAATTCAAGCATCTACGAAACCAAGTGGACAAATCTTGTTTTCGAAAACAAAAACAAAGAGTACGGAGCGTATCAATTACGCCAAGAGAATTCCAAAACTACTGTTACAGCACTATTCATGGCGCTGCTATTAATAGCAACCATTGGAAGTATTTCGATGCTGATTAGTAAATTCAGGACGGTAGATCCAGTAATCATTGATGGGGGCATTAGTATTCCAATAACCCCTGTAAAACTGGACCCAATTATTCAACCAAAACAACCGGAACCAATTGTTCAGCCGAAACATCAAAGCACGCCAACATCAACAGACCTTGTTCAATTAACAAATCCTGTTGTAGTTACGAGTAATCAGGCTACAACAGACGTTATTGCGACAAATACGCAAAATGTTCCAACTGTAGACAATTCTACAGGAAACGGAAATGCGCTTAATCCATCGCCAACAACTGGAAACGGAGTCGTTGATGTAGCTGAACCTGTAGACCCAAATTCAGTGCTAAACACAGCTGAATTAGACAAAATGCCTGAATTCCCGGGAGGAATGGGTAAGTTCTATACTTATGTAGGGAATAATTTTACAAGACCAGAATTAGATGCTGAAAGAACTTTAAAAGTTTATGTTTCTTTTGTAATCGAAAAAGACGGTTCTATAACAGATATCATGGTAAGAAATGATCCTGGTTACGGAGTTGGTAAAGAAGCCATCCGAGTTTTAAAATCAATAAAAACAAAATGGAGCCCTGGAATATTAAATGGGAAACCAGTTCGCACCGCATACAACCTTCCGATCACTATAAAAACGGAAGTCGAATAAAAAATAAAAGCAGAACTTAGGTTCTGCTTTTTTTATGGCTTGAATTCAAACTATTGTTAGATTAATAGCTATTAAAATTAATTAATCAACTTCCACTAAAACTTCATTTTCTTAATCTCTTAATGGTAAAACAATATTCTCTTTTTTATTTTTAATTACTTTTACAATACATTAAAAACTAAAACAATTTAAAAATGGGAATATTTTCAGCTTTACTTGGTAATGCCGGTTCGGTAAGTCAGGAAGATTTACTTAAAAAATACGGACAACTTTTAACGGAGAGCGAAGAAATTGAAATGGGTTTTAAATTAATCCGCGATACTTTTATCTTCACTAATAAAAGATTAATTCTGGTTGATGTACAAGGATTAACAGGCAGTAAAACCGAATACAAATCGATTGCTTATAGAAGCATTACAAGATTTAGCGTAGAAACGGCAGGAACTTTTGATCTTGATGCCGAATTAAAAATTTGGGTTGCGAGTGAATTACAGCCTAGCATTGTAAAACAATTCAATAAATCTGTAAATGTTTATGAAGTACAAAAAGTACTGGCATTTCACGTTTTGGGTTAATCATTAAAATATAAAACCCGACAAGTTTCTTAAACTGTCGGGTTTTTATATTACGTTGTCAGAAATTATTATTTCTTTTTAGTCGTAGCTTTTTTAGTTGTTGTAGCTTTCTTAGTTGTCGCTTTTACCGGAGCTGTGTTTACAATTTTTTGTTGTACATAAGCTTTATATAAACCATCTTTTTCAGCTCTTGCTTTTGCATCATCAGCTCTTTGTTTAGAATCCGGGTGAGAACTCATCATTTTATCGATAAATGAAGCTTCAGTTCCTTCGCTCATTTTAGCTAAAATCCTGAAAGCAGATTCTTCTGCATTTACATTATAACCATTCTTTTTCAAGAAATTATAAGAGAACAAATCTGCATCAGCCTCTTGTTTGCGGCTAAATTTACTATCAATAATAGAGCTTCCTATTTTCCCTAACTGACTATCTGTAACTGTAGCAATTGTAGTAGATTGTGAAGCTGCTGCATCCATCAAAGCTTCTTTTTTATAAGCAGCTTTTATAGCATCCTGAGAGTCGTGATTAGCAACGTGACCAATTTCGTGACCAATTACAGCAAGCAATTCATTATCGTCCATGATATCCATCAAACCTGTATATACACGAACACTTCCGTCAGCAGTTGCAAAAGCATTTACTTCCTTTAATTTATATACCTTATAGTTTAAAGTATATCCTTCTCCGGCGCT
Organism: Flavobacterium sp. LC2016-13; assembly: GCF_009707955.1. Classification (GTDB taxonomy): domain Bacteria; phylum Bacteroidota; class Bacteroidia; order Flavobacteriales; family Flavobacteriaceae; genus Flavobacterium. The sequence goes on from NZ_WMDQ01000016.1 coordinate 33,036, forward strand.
ATGCTTTCCAAAAACTCGGTTCAATCTTAATGTGTAAGGATCTGTTGCGCTTGCCACTTCGTGTTCTGCATCCAATTTGTCAACAGCAGCCTTAGACAATGCAGCGGCATCGGCATTACTAAAGGTAAATCCTGTTACTCCTTTTTGAACAGCTCCAATCGCTTTTTCGCCAAAATTAATTTGCGCATTCATTTTAGTAAAACTCAACGCAGCCAATAAAACTCCAAATACTATAATTTTCTTTTTCATGTTTTTTAAAATTTCAATTTAACAACAAATGTACTATTAACAAAATATGAATTTATACAGTTTAAATTTATTTTTTAACAAATAAAGGTATAAATTTTAAATGAGTAAAAATCAACCACATATCATAATTATTCAGCATATCAACAGAAAAATAAAATAAATCTTACGTAATTAAATCTGAAAAGCTCTAAACCCAATATTTTAACATTTTAATCACATTATACACAAAGAGGATTTTCTGAAAATCTAATTTTAACAGTTTCAAATTAAACTTCAAACTAAATCTCCAAATAAACTACATTGCTTATCTTTGTACTTTGAATTTTGATATATGGAAACAGTCATTGAAAATATACCAACCGGAAAACCTAAATGGTTAAAAGTAAAACTTCCGATTGGACAAAAATATACTGAACTACGTGGTTTAGTTGATAAATACAGCTTAAATACTATTTGTACCTCCGGAAGTTGCCCTAATATGGGAGAATGTTGGGGAGAAGGAACAGCAACATTTATGATTTTAGGAAATGTTTGTACACGTTCATGCGGATTTTGCGGTGTTAAAACCGGAAGACCTGAAACGGTAGATTGGGATGAACCTGAAAAAGTAGCCCGCTCTATCAAAATCATGAACATTAAACATGCAGTAGTTACAAGTGTTGACAGAGATGATTTGAAAGATGGTGGTTCTATTATCTGGATTGAAACTGTAAAAGCAATCCGAAGAATGAATCCTAACACTACGCTTGAAACTTTAATTCCGGATTTTCAGGGAATAGAAAGAAACCTTGACCGTATTGTTGAGGCTAATCCTGAAGTTGTTTCTCATAATGTTGAAACTGTACGTCGTTTAACTCGCGAAGTACGTATTCAGGCAAAATATGATCGTAGTCTTGAAGTTTTACGTTATTTGAAAGAAAAAGGAATTAACAGAACAAAATCTGGAATTATGTTAGGTCTTGGAGAAACTGAAGAAGAAGTTTTTCAGACAATGACAGATTTACGTAATGCTAATGTTGATGTTGTTACAATTGGTCAATACCTACAGCCAAGTAAAAAACATCTTCCTGTAAAAGAATTTATTACCCCAGATCAATTCGCTAAATATGAAAAATTTGGTTTAGAATTAGGTTTCCGTCATGTAGAAAGCGGACCTTTAGTTCGTTCTTCATACAAAGCACAAAAACATATATTATAAAAAGGTTATTCGTTTAATTGTTAAATCGTTTAATCACACTGATGATTTAACGATTTAACGATTTAACGACTGAACGATTAAACAAATAAACAAGCGTTTGAAAACTAGAATTGCTATTAATGGTTTTGGAAGAATTGGAAGAAATTTATTTCGTCTTCTTTTAAACCATCCTGATATTGAAGTCGTTGCCATTAATGACATTGCTGATAATAAAACAATGTCGCATTTAATAAAATATGACAGTATTCACGGTGTTTTACCGTTTAAAGTAAGTCATGACGAAGAAAGTATAATTGTAGATGGAAAACATATTTTGTTTTTTCATGAAAAAAGCATTTTAAATTTAGACTGGGAAAGTCTTAATATTGATTTTGTAATAGAATCAACAGGTAAATATAAGACCTATGAAGAATTACATGCACATATAAAAGTTGGAGCAAAAAAGGTTATCCTTTCAGCCCCATCAGAAGTTGACACGATAAAAACTGTTGTTTTAGGAGTAAATGAAAATATTTTAGACGGAACTGAAGTTATTGTTTCAAATGCAAGTTGTACTACAAACAATGCTGCTCCGATGATAAAAATCATCGATGAATTATGCGGAATCGAGCAAGCATATATTACAACTATACATTCTTACACTACAGATCAAAGTCTTCATGACCAGCCACATAAGGATTTAAGGAGAGCAAGAGCTGCAAGTCAGTCAATTGTTCCAACAACTACAGGTGCGGCTAAGGCATTGACAAAAATTTTTCCTAAATTGCATGAGAAAATAGGTGGATGCGGAATTCGTGTACCGGTTCCGGATGGTTCGCTAACCGACATTACATTCAATGTAAAGCGAGCCGTAACTATTGAAGAAATTAATACAGCATTTGAACAAGCCTCAAATTCAAATTTAAAAGGAATATTAGATTACACAGAAGATCCAATCGTTTCGGTTGATGTAATTGGCAATACAAATTCGTGTTTATTCGACGCGCAACTAACTTCCGTTATTGATAAAATGGTAAAAGTTGTAGGTTGGTATGATAACGAAATTGGCTATTCATCAAGATTGATAGATTTGATTTTACTGATGAGAAAAGCATAAAATTCATTGTAAAAGCCTTGCAATACATGAAATACCTTTTAATTCTTATTAGTTTTTTTAATTCAATTTTGTATTCTCAAACTAAGCAGAATATAGATAGCATTTCCTATTATAACAAGTTAGCGAATTCAAATCTTAAGGTTAGAAAGTACGATCAGGCCATTTTTTACACCAAAAAGTCAATAGATTTTTGCGCCGCCAATAACAAGTCCGAGAATTTAGCCAATCAGACTTTTAAGCTTGGAAAAATTTATTACAATCAGCGGAACTACGAAGAAGCATTAAAAAAATTCCACAAAAGTGTTTCATTATTTCAAAATATAAAACCAACGTGCACCAAAGTTTTAGCCTTGCATTATATTGGTGTTACCAACTCTGCAAAAGGCAATAATAAAACTGCGGAAGTTTATTATAAAAAAGCTGAGAATCTATTAAAAAAACTAAACATTGCTGATAGTGCCGAAATTTTAAGCTACCAAAAAGCAATGGCTTTTAAAAGCAATAAAAATTTTAATGCTGCCGAAAAAACCTTTCATACAATAATCCGGAAACCGGATAATACTGCAAACTTAAAAACCAAAGCCGATTCTTATTATCAACTTGGTTTAATCGAAAGTCATCGTAAACCAAACGATTCTGCCTTGATTTATTTTGATAATGCTTTAGACCTTAATTCAAAAGGCAATGATCTTGTTCAAAAATCAAAAATTGTTTTAGGTATAAGCGAATATTATAAGGAAAACAAAAACTTCGATCTCGCCTATTCTTATTTAAATGAACATTATCAGATTGAAAATTATATTTTAAAACTAAAAAATAGCCAAATCGATTTAAATGAATTCGAAAGATTCAAAAAAAATCAAAGCTTAAACAATACTTTAAAACGAGAAAGTGAAGAAAAAATTCAATTAAAAACCTATCGTTATTCTAAACTCGTTAGTATTTTAGCCATTGCATTAATTTCTATTCTTTCGCTTTTAAGTCTTGCTTTATATAAAAACAATATTATCCGAAATCAGAATAATTTACTTTTAAGAGAAAAAAACAAAGAGCTTATTTTAGCCAAAAATAAAGCTGAAAAAGCATCAAAAGCAAGATCTGAATTCCTCTCAACCGTAAGTCACGAATTACGGACACCTTTGAATGCCATTAACGGAATCACACATTTACTTCTTGAAGACAGTCCGAAAAAAAGGCAATTAAAATATCTTGAATCTTTAAAATTTTCAGGAAATTACCTTACTACATTTATCAATGAAATTCTTGAAATAAACAAAATCGATTCAACAAAAGTCGAGATAGAAAACATTTGTTTTAATCTAAAAGAACTTATGTTCAATATTCAGGTTTCTTTAAAAGAATTGGCTACGGCCAATAAAAATTATTTTAATCTTGATATAGACAAATCTATTCCTGATAATCTTATTGGCGATCCTACCAAAATATCTCAAATTATCCTCAACTTAATCAACAATGCTTTAAAGTTTACACAAAATGGACAAGTAAATGTTATTGCAAAATTATATGACAAAGATGAGGAGAATGCAACTGTTTATTTTGAAATAGTAGATACCGGAATTGGTATTCCGGAGGATAAACTCCAAACTGTTTTTGAAAGTTTTTCGCAAGGTTCAATAGAAGTTAACCGCAAATATGGCGGCACAGGGTTAGGATTGACTATTGTAAAAAAATTAATTGAGCTTTTGGGAGGTGAAATAAAATTAAAAAGTGAAGTTGGTAAAGGTTCTACTTTTACTTTCAAATTAAATTTCAGCATCAATAAAGAGCCTCTTCAAATTATTGAAGAACCTAAACATTATAATGACAAACAATTGAAACATAAATCGATTTTACTGATTGAAGACAACAAAATCAACCAAATGATTACACGAAAAATGCTCGAAAACAAAGCTATTTCCTGTGAAATAATTGATAATGGCGAAGATGCTGTCGAGCTTTTAAAAATTAAAAAATTCGATATGATTTTGATGGATGTACATTTACCTGGCATCAACGGAACTACAGCTACAAAACAAATTCGGGAATTTGACAAATCGACACCAATTATAGCTTTAACAGCTATTTCACTAGATGAAAACAGAGATATGCTTTTGGCTTTCGGCATGAACGATGTGATTACAAAACCTTTTGTTCCTGACGAATTTTACAGCATAATCGCTAAGTTTTTTGACTAGTTTTTTAAGATTCTGAGATACTAAGTTGCTGAGTTTGTTTTGATGTATTCTAAAATCGTTGCATCAAAATTTTGTTTGTTATTGATAAACGTACTTTTTATAGGCAAGTAATACAATTGTGAAACCAGTTTAGAGTCTTTAAGTCTAACGTAATCTTTCTCTGTTGTAATGATTTTTTTGTTTTCGGCTTTTTTCTGAACCTCATCTAAATCTCCCTCAGAAAAATGATGATGATCCGGATACGTTAAGCATTCATCATTTTCATTGTTTAAATAATCAAAAAATGGTTTAGGTTTTGCAATTCCCGCCAAAAGTAATTTCGGTTCATTTTTAATTTCAGAAACCGTTATTTTTTCATCTTTACTATAAATTTCATTATCATAATCTATAAAAGTAAAAAAGATTTGCTGTGAACAAGTTAGCTTCAATTTCAACCGAATTTCATTTTGTTCCTGATCTGATAAATTTTTCGGGCATTTCGTTACAATTACAATTTTTGCCCTATTTGCCCCGCTTCTGCTTTCACGCAAATTCCCGGTTGGCAGCATAAAATCATCAGCATACAAATCTCCATAAGAAGTCAATAAAATATAAAAACCTGCTTCTACTTTTCGGTGTTGATACGCATCATCTAACAAAACAATCTCAGGTTTTTCCTTTTGAGAAAGTAGTTGTGTAATTCCGTTCGTTCTGTTTGCATCAACAGCAACCTGAATATTTGGGAATTTTTGATAAAACTGAAAAGGTTCATCACCTAAAATTTCGGCATTTGAAGTTGAATCTGCCAAAACAAAACCTTCAGATTTACGCTTGTAACCGCGGCTTAAAGTCGCAATTTTATATTTATCAGATAATAATCGAATTAAATATTCTATTTGAGGTGTTTTCCCGGTTCCGCCCACGCTTAAATTTCCAACGGCAATAACCGGAATATCAAATGAACTAGATTTCAGAACTCCTTTATCAAAAAGATAATTTCTGATTGAAGTAATAAATCCATACAAGATGGCGAATGGGAAAAGTATTTTTCGAAGTAGATTCATAGATTTATTTATCAGAATAATGCCCCATTGCTGAAACTACAAAAACGGTTACAATTTCATCTTCTACCCGATAAATTAGCCTGTCTTTTTGATTAATGCGTCTTGACCACAATCCAGAGTATTCATATTTCAGCGGTTCTGGATTTTCAAAACCTTCATATGGATTTTCTGAAAGATCAATTAAGATTTTAGCAATATTTTTAATAGAAGTTTTATTTCCTGATTTTTTATGTTTTTCAATATCCTGATTTGCGACCTTAGTTACTTCAACCCTAAACTTCCCCATATATCATCTGGATTCAGCGTTGTAGTTTCGCCATTTTTAATATTTTCTTCTGCCTTTTTCATTTTTTCAACAAATTCAGAAGTATATATACTTCTTTCTTCGTTAACTTGCCCATAATCATCTGTTTCAACAATTTCAATACCTTCCACACCTCTAAAAAAAGCTTCAAACATTTCCATAAATGCTTTTCCCGTTTTGGTGCGTTCATTAATTTTTATCGTAGTCATGACTTTAGATTTAGAATTACAAATATACAAAATACATATCATTCGTATATATAATATAAATGAGAACGAATTCTGGAAATTAAATAAAACATAATATTTTTCGTTAATTTGTTTTATGAATTTATTTCAGGTTTCAAGTTTTCCCTGCAACATAAAACTTGAAACGAATAAAACCTGAAACTTGAAACAAACATAAAAAATGAAAATATCAAATATATTAGCAATCCTCGAAGAAATGGCTCCTTTGGCTTACGCCGAAGATTTTGACAATGTTGGACTTTTAGTTGGAAATGCCGAAACGGAAAGTACTGGGGTTTTGGTTTGTCACGATGCTTTAGAAAGTGTAATCGAAGAAGCCATTGCAAAAAACTGCAATTTGGTTGTTTGCTTCCACCCGATTTTATTCTCTGGAATTAAAAAAATTACGGGTAAAAATTATGTCGAACGTGCGATTCTAAAAGCCATCAAAAATGACATTGCTATTTATGCTGTTCACACTGCTTTAGACAATCATTTTGCAGGCGTTAATAAAATATTTTGTGATGCTTTAGGATTAATAAATACAAAGGTTTTAATTCCAAAACAGAATTTCATTCAAAAATTGGTTACTTATACAGTTCCTGAAAACGCTCAAAAAGTACGTCAGGCTTTGTTTGATGCTGGCGCGGGAACAATTGGAAATTATGAGAATTGCAGTTTTAACTCTAACGGAATTGGAACATACAAAGGGAATTCTGAAAGTAATCCGGTTATTGGAGAACGCCATGAATTGACTGAAACCGAAGAAATAAAAATTGAAGTTACATTTGAAAAACATTTGCAGTCCAGAATTCTAAAAGCCCTTTTTACGAATCATATTTATGAAGAAGTAGCTTATGAAATTTACGATTTACAAAACCAGCATCAAAATATTGGTTTGGGAATGGTTGGAGAATTTGAAACTGAAATGGATGAAAAAGACTTTTTATATTTCGTAAAAGATAAAATGATTGCTGACGGAATTCGTCATTCTGCCTTTACAGGCAAAAAAATCAAGAAAGTAGCTGTTTTGGGAGGTTCGGGAAGTTTTGCCATAAAAAATGCAATTATGGCCGGAGCCGATGCTTTTTTGACAGCCGATTTAAAATACCATCAGTTTTATGAAGCCGAAAACAAGTTACTTTTAGCAGATATTGGTCATTTTGAGAGTGAACGCTATACAAAAAACTATATTGTTGATTATCTTCGAAAAAAAATCCTTAATTTTGCAATCATTTTATCAGAAGAAAATACAAATCCAGTTAAGTACTTATAGAATATGGCGAATACGAAAGAATTAAGTGTTGAGGACAAGTTAAGAGCAATATACGATTTACAGCTTATTGACTCTAGAATTGACGAAATCAGAAACGTAAGAGGAGAACTTCCTTTAGAGGTTGAAGATTTAGAAGATGAAGTTGCAGGTTTGAGCACTCGTTCAGAGAAACTGAAAAGTGAACTTGAAGTGATTGAGGATCTTATCAAATCGAAGAAAAATGCGATTGATGAGCACAAAGAGGTTATCAAAAAATACACAAAACAACAAGAATCAGTTCGTAATAACAGAGAATTTAATTCTTTGACTAAAGAGGTTGAATTTCAAGAATTAGAAATTCAATTGGCTGAAAAGCAAATCAAAGAAATGAAAGCTTCTATCGAACATAAAAAAGAAGTTATTTCTAATTTAAAAGAAAAACTTGACGCTAAAAGTTCTCATTTAAAACATAAAAAATCTGAATTAGATGCGATTATGTCTGAGACTCAAAAAGAAGAAATCTTCTTATCTGAGAAATCTGCTGAATATTCAGGTCAGATCGAAGAAAGATTATTAGCGGCTTACAACAGAATCAGAAGTAGTGTACGTAACGGTTTAGCGGTTGTTTCTATCGAAAGAGGAGCTTCTGCAGGATCATTCTTCACTATTCCACCACAAACTCAGGTTGAAATCGCTTCTAGAAAGAAAATCATTACTGATGAGCACTCTGGAAGAATTTTAGTTGACAGCGCATTGGCTGAAGAAGAAAAAGAAAAAATGGAACAATTGTTCTCTAAATTCTAAATAATACGAGTCCCGATTTAATCGGGACTTTTTTTTTATAGTTATTTTTGCCACAGATTTAAGATCTCGGTTGGAAGATAAAATCCTTTATAAATCTTTTTTAATCTGTGGCAAAAATTTTTTCACCAAGTTTAAAATCATATTTTTTATCTTTAGAAAAAATTTAAGTTTTGGGAATTAAAAAAGGAATTCGTTTCATTACATTAAAATCAGTTGGACAATATATTAACTTCTTAAGTTATATTCGCCCACAAAAAGCTGTAGCACTTTCTTACGCACTATTTAGCCAGCCCAGAGTTGGAAGACTTCAAAAAGACAGCTTGCCTAAAATACTAAGAAATACAGAAACAGAAACGTTTCACCACAACGAACATCATTTTCAAACATACGTCTGGAAAGGAAACGAAACCAAAATTTTACTCGTTCACGGCTGGGAAAGCAATGCTTCGCGCTGGAAAAAAACATTACCTCATCTACAAAAATCCGGAAGTACCATTATTGCTATTGATGCGCCGGCTCACGGACAAAGCAGCGGGAAGGAATTCAATATTCCGCTTTATGCTGAATTCATCAATAAAGCCGTAGAAAAATATCAGCCAACTATTATTATTGGGCATTCGATTGGTGGCGCAGCCTGCGTTTATCATCAATATTTATTTCCGAATACCAGTATTAACAAAATGGTGATTTTAGGAGCGCCGTCAGATTTAAAGACTTTGATTGACAATTATGTTTCGATGTTAAGTTTAAATACCAAAATGTTTTCACTTTTAGAAAGTCGTTTTTTAACACGTTTCAATTTTAAATTAGAAGATTTCTCCGGACAAAAATTTGCATCACAATTTGATGTAGCCGGTTTTATTGCGCACGACACAGCTGATAATGTTGTTGCTTTTGAAGAAGGAAAGAAAATTGCCAGCAATTGGAAAAACAGCCAGTTTATCGAAACTAAAGGTTTAGGCCACGGAATGCATGATGATGAATTGTATCAGAAGGTTATTGAGTTTTTGTTTGCTTCTTAAAAAAGGTTCAAAGAGGCAGAGGCTCAAAGGAACAAAGGTTTTTTTTATTTTGTCATCCTGAGGAACGAAGGATCACACGCGTAACTCGACAAAGATTGGTGACTTTCTGCACGGGGCTTCTAGTGCCATCCTTCGTTCCTCAGGATGATAAGATTGTAGAAAATTCTAAGAAGTTTAAATAACAATTTTAAAATACTTCAATAATTCTTTTTCACCTTTTCCGGTAATTGTTATTGCTCTTGAGTTTTTGGTTTTTCTGAGCCAGTCTTCTTTTATCATTTTATTTAAAAGTAATGCACCTACCGAACCTGCAATATGATTTCTTCTTTCGCTCCAGTCAAGACAAGGTTTTAAGAATATTCTTTTTTGCTTTTGAGCTTCTGTTATATCGATTCCAAAATCTGAAAACCATTTTTTGCCTTCAGGGCTTATTTCAAAAGTATTTTTATTTTCTACAATTATTTTTTGCTCTAATAAACTATCTGTCAAAGCAACACCAATTTTTCCGGCCAAATGATCATAACAAGTTCTGCAAAATTTTATTGGAGGATAATTTTCGGTTTTCTTAATGGAAGAAATTTCATGTTTCGGAACCAGATTTGCCATTGCTTCAACTGCATACGCAACTTCTTTGTTCGAAAATCTGTAATATTTATGGCGTCCTTGTTTTTCGACAGAAAGCAAATCAGCATCAAGAAGTTTTCCTAAATGCATACTTATGCTTTGCGGAGATGTCTGAGCAACAACAGCAAGTTCTGTTGCTGTAAAAGCTCTTCCGTCTAACAATGTCCACAAAATTGAAGCGCGCGTTGGGTCGCCAATTAATGTTGCCGTTTTTACAAATTGATCTTCCATTTGGGTATTTATAGTTAAATGTAGAATGAAGTATTGCTTTGTAAAGTTAAATAACTTTGCTAAAAATAATCTATATGACCTCTACTTTATTCCTGCAATCTGATGCTATCGATCCTTATTTGGTATATAAAACCATGTTAGAAAAAAATCCTGTTTATTGGGATGAAACTAATAAAATATGGGCAATATATTGTTATGAAGATTGTGTTTCTATTTTGAAAAATATAAAAACTGAGATTCCAGCAATTAATCCAAACAACGAACAAAAACTGAATAAACATGCATTAGATATTCTAACTAATTTAACCCGTTTATCGAATGGAATTCAACATGAAATTTCAAAAGAAATTGCGACGTTGTTATTCTCAAATATGAAATCGGTTGAAATCAGCAAAATCATTTCTCAATTGATACAAGATAATCTTATTGAAAATAAAATCGATTGGGTAAATTCGGTTTGTAAAAAATTGCCGGTTTTAGTTGTTTTAAAAAGCTTTGGCTTTGAAGAAAATGATTGTGCTTTTATTCTGCAGAAAATAGAAGATTTTGTCAAAATAATGCTTCCGAATAAAACAGAAGAACAAGTAAAATGCATTAATCAAATTTCAGAAGAAATCTTTACAATTACCCAAAAGCAGCTTCTATCTTTAAATGTATTAAATAAAATATCCGAATCAGATTCATTTTCGTCTGACGAAATAAAAACAATATTTATTAGTAATTTAATCGGATTGTTTATTCAGAGTTTTGATGCCGGAAGAGGGATTTTGAGTAATTCTTTATTACAGATTCTGAACAACAAAAGCTTTTCGAATAAAGTAGAAATTCAAAACTCCGTTATTGAAACTTTACGATTTGATCCGCCAATTCATAATACAAGAAGAATTGCTGCCGAAGACTTTTACATCGGCGAAAGCCTTATTAAAAAAAATGATCCTATTTTAATTGTGCTTGCATCTGCAAATCGTGATCCTGAAAAATTTGAAAACGCCGGGAAATTTGATATTGAAAGAAGCAACAATGCTCAGAATTTAACTTTTGGAATTGGTGGTCATATGTGTCTGGCGAAGCATTTCTCGATTCATTTAACTACTGAAGCTTTATGGTTTTTATTTGATGCATACAAAACGATAGAACTTTTAGAAAATAATATTCAATACGAACCTATGATTAATGCCAGATTGCCTAAAAACATCTGGATCTCAATACAATAATTAAAACACAAAACTATGATAGCTGTAATTTTTGAAGTCATTCCAAACCAAGGAAAAAAAGAAGAATATCTGGATATCGCTGCCAATTTGCGACCTGAATTAAATAATATTGAAGGTTTTATTTCTATAGAACGTTTTCAGAGTTTTAGCGATCCTGAAAAAGTTTTGTCTCTATCTTTTTGGAAAGATGAAGAAAGCATTCAACAATGGCGAAATCTCGAAATGCATCGTCACGCGCAATCAAAAGGCAGAAATGAAATTTTTAAGGATTATCATTTAAGAATTGCGAATGTCGTTCGTGATTATGGAATGTTTGATCGAAAGGAGACGCCTTTGGATAGTTCTGGATTTCATAATTAAGGTTCAAAGGTGCAGAGGTTCAAAGGAACAAAGCGGTGTGAAATTCCTAAAATCTAAGAAGTCTAAAATCTAAAGATCTGAGAAGTCTAAATTTTAACTACTTTTGCAGTATGGAAGAGAATTTAAAACGTCTGAATAAATTTATTGGAGAAACCGGGTATTGTTCTCGTCGTGAAGCCGATAAATTGATTGAAGAAGGACGCGTAACAATAAATGGTGTTGTGCCTGAAATGGGAACGAAGGTTTCGCCAGATGATGAAGTGCGTATTGACGGAAAGTTGATTGTGGAGAAACACGAAAAAATGGTGTATTTAGCTTTCAACAAACCTGTTGGAATTGAATGTACGACTAATTTAGAGGTTCGAAATAATATTGTGGATTATATTAATTACCCAAAACGTATTTTCCCGATTGGAAGATTGGATAAAGCCAGTGAAGGATTAATTTTCATGACAAATGATGGTGATATCGTAAACAAGATTTTGCGCGCCAGAAACAACCACGAAAAAGAATATACGGTTACTGTTAACAAACCTATTACAGAACGTTTTATACAACGAATGGGAAATGGTGTTCCGATTTTGGATACGGTTACTAGAAAATGTAAAGTAGAACAGATTAGTAAATTCACTTTTAAAATTATTCTTACGCAAGGTTTAAATCGCCAAATTCGTCGTATGACAGAATATTTGGGTTATGATGTAACGGCTTTGAAACGTATTCGAATTATCAATATTTCATTGGATGTTCCGGTTGGTCGTTATCGTGATTTGACCGATGATGAAATTAAAGAATTAAATCATTTAATTGAACCTTCGAGCAAAACTGAGGAAGCAAGTTTACCAAAGGTAGAAACAAAAACTCCAACAGCAACAGGAACAAAACGAAGAACAGAATTTATATCGAAAGACGATCCAAGATTTAAGAAAAAAGGAGATTATTAGAAACTTATGAATCAATAAAAAAGCCTCAAATATTAAAATTTGAGGCTTTTTTATTGATTGAAAAAACGAGTAAAAGACTATCTTAATATGCGAAAGTTTTTTACAAAGTCTTTGTATTTATCACTTAAGGTTACTTTGTGATTTCCTTTTAAAATTACAAGGTTATCATTGACAATTATTTCTTCTATTTTACTTAAGTTAACAATATAGTTTCGATGTGTCTGGCAAAATTTACTTGCATCGAGAAGCTGAATAATTTTGGTTAATGATATTAAGATTACAAACTTTTCAACCTCGGTTATGATATTGCAATAACGATCTTCGACTTCGATGTAAACAATATCTTCAATTTTAACTTTCTTTAATGCTTTATTCTTTTTGATAAAAAGCGAATCGTTACTTACAACCGTGTTTTGATCTTCGCTATGAAAAACGTTTGTTTGATCATAAAACTTTTCTACGGCCATTTCGAGCGCGTACAAAATTTCAAGCTCATTAAACGGTTTAAGCAAAAAGCTGAAAGGTTTCGTCAGTTTTGCTCTTTCAAAAATTTGACGGTCTTTTGAACTGGTTAAAAAAACAAAAGGTTTTACGCTGTTTGGAACAATATTTATGGTTTCTGCAAAAGTAATTCCGTCTGGTTTTCCGTCTAAAAAAACATCAATAACTACAATATCAATGTTATTTTGATAAAATAGTTTTAAAGCTTCATTATATGTCGGAGCAATTCCAACAATATTATAATTGTTTTCGGTAAGCACTTTTACGAGCGCATCGCCTTCGCTGGCAGTATCCTCGATAATAAGTACATTTATATTATCCATTGTTTTTAATCTTTTGTAATGCAATAATTATTTTTGTCCCCACATTCTCTTCACTCTCTATATCGAGTTTACCGCCGTTTTTATGAATCATGCTTTTGCACAATTGCATTCCTAATCCTGTTCCTATGTTTTCGTCGTTCTTCTTTTTCGAAAGCAAAACCGTCTCTTTTAATAGTTCTTTTTTTGTTGCTGCATTCATTCCTGATCCGGTGTCTTCGATTACTAAAAAACAAAAATCGTCTGACGAAGGTCTGGTATAAATAGAAATTGTTCCGTTTTCCTGAGAGAATTTAATGGCGTTATCTAATAGATTCCTGATTATAATTTTAAGAGAATCCATGTCGGCAAATACATAATCAGAAGCTGCAACATTGTTTTTATAATTGATGTTTTTGTTTAACATCAATGGTTTATAATTATATTCTACATGTTGCACAATCGAAGACAAATGAAGCGATTCCTGATAAAAATAAGCTTGTTTGGTTTGCAACAAAGCCCAATTAAGCAAATTATCTAAAAGGTTATAAGCTCCGTTGGCTATATCACTATTGTTATGAAGCAGTACATCGAGTTCTGAGAAATTTTTACTTTTTAAATTCTCTATCAATTTACCGTTACTTGTTTTTAAAGCATTTACCGAAGAACGTAAATCGTGACTTACTATCGAGAACAATTTATCTTTAGTAGCATTCAGTTCGTCCAGCTCATTTTTCTGAGCCAGAATAATTTTATTATTTCTAATCTTTTGGCGGTAAAAATAAACGCCTGCACCAAACAAGATTAGTAATAAAACTGACGAAATAATAAAACCATTTCTTTCAGCCGCTTTTAGTTTATTCTCGGCTGCAAGAACATCGACTTCTTTTTGTTTCTGCTTGACAGCAAATTTCTTTTCTACTTCGGCAATTGCCCAGACTTTGTTTTGATCATTTAAAGAATCTTTCCATTGTTCAAATTCTTTTCTATATGTTAAGGCTAAAGGAAAATTTTTTCTATTTTCTTCAACTGCGGCCATATTTACGGCTGCGGCTCTTTTTAAATCAAATGAATTTACCATTTTTGACAAATGGTATGCTTTTTCAAAATACGGAATTGCTTGATTGTCTTTATATTGTTCATAATACAAATTTGCGAGATCCATATACGAACCAATAAGCAATAAAGAATCTTTTTGCTTTTCTTGTATTTTAGAACTTCTAAACAAATATTCTTCCGCCTCACTAAACTTTTTAAGGTGTAAATAACATATTCCAATATTATGTAATATTATACTGTTTTTAAGTTCGTATCCTGTCTTATAAGGCAGTTTCTGAACTTCTTTAAAATAATTCAAAGCAGTTTCAAACTCTTTTTGTTCTAATGCTATTTCACCTAAATTAACCTTAACTTTATAATAAAATAAAAAAGAAGCAGAAATATTATTAAACTCTTTTTTAGCTTCGTTATAAAGTTTTTTATTCCTAAAACTGAATCCTCTACAATATCTACAATAATCTACAATTTCTGGGTTTTTATTAACGCTTAGGGTTTTCATAGAATAAACAATCGTTGAATCCCATTTTTTTTCTACAAAAAAAGTTACTGTTTTATTAAAGTTGATATTTTCTTTATGCTTTATAGCTGCTTTTTTTATTGTAGATTCTAATAATTGGTCTATGTGAGATTGTTCTTGAGAGAATAAAATAAAACAGGAAAGAAATAATATCAAAGTATTAAACAATTTAATTCTCATCATTTTTTCATAATTAATAACAAATTAACAATCATAAAAGCTGTATATATAAATGGTTTATATATACAGCTTTATAACTTTCTTAAAATATTAACCTCCTACTTGAACAGTTGTCTCAGTTCCTCGTGATGTTTGTGGATCAATATCCCAAAGAAAAGTTTGTATTGTTTTTATATCAGCAAATGTATCTTTTCCATAAGGGTATGGATTAGCTTTAAAACTTGCTTCATAAACATCAAAATATTTTTCTGGATCATCCAGTATATCATAAGCTATAAAAAACTGCAGCTGGCGCTTTCCATCAATATCTACATACCAATTTTGATAAATCTCAAATACTAATTCATCTTCTGTATTGGCTTCATCTTCTTTTTGTCCTTTCGGTTTACGAGCAACCAAAAAAACTGCCCTAACTTGAAATGTTCCATCCTTCAATAATGTAGCTTGAACAATTGGAGCAAAAGGAATTTTTGATTCATTCTCTGGAAAACTTATAGCCTTTTGTTTTGTTATTTTACTTGTGCTTTCAGGTAGCATACATTCACCTGGAGGGTAAATTTTTTCAAGAGGCGATACTAGGGTAATGTTTGTCATGGGTTTTGTTGTTATTAGGTTAGACTTAAATAATTAATTATGTTTTTAAGAAAAATCTCACTTTATTCATTTAAAAACATAGAAAATTTTAAATTTTCAAGAATCAAATATAGTAAACAATTTCTTAATAAGTTTTACCTCTTTGTAATAAGTATATTAATTAACAATTAGCCATTTAAACCTTTAATAAAAATTGACCTACAATACAGTAAAACCAACAAAAAATCCCATTCATGATTGAATGGGATTCTATTATTATTTTTTATCATTTACATATTCGTAATATAAAACCTTAGATAAAATCGTTTGATTTTTATATTCTTCAATTTCTTTTTCTCTTGAAATTTCTATGTCTTTTCCGTCAAGATTATGACGTAACAAGTATTCCCGACGTGCTTCATCATTAAAATTTAATCCGCTTAGAAATTTTGGTTCTAAACCTTTATTTACAGAGATATTATATTTTGTAATTAAATCTCCCCAATTGACAAAACTGCACAAAAGAACGGTTCCGTAAAAATACCAGATCATTTGGTTAAAGAGATATGCATTTGTTTTTTGTCTGGTAATTTTTAAGAATGCATGCACTAAACCAATAATTGCCAAAGTTAAAAAAGCATAAACTCCAAGTCGTTTATAGGTTAATCCGAAAAAAGAAACGTATTCTGAATTTTTAATGATTGTGCTTACAATTAAAATACCATTTAAGAAGATCCATATTTTAGCTAACTTTTTAAGTGTTGTTGCTTTTTGATCAAAATTAAATCCTCCTTTAAAATAAAACAAGATTACGCCAACTGCCATAAGTGTAGAAAAAATTACTGAATTTACTCTTTCGTGTGTATCAGCACTAAGTTTAGAAGCCTGCGCTGTAACTACTTCAAAAAACTGTTCGTAATTGTACGTTACTATAAAAACCAGGAGCATGAAATTTAATAGTAATAAAGTAATCTCGCCGCTTTTTCTTTCGAAGTGCAGATCAAGAAATGAAAATGTATTTTGATTTTTAACTTCATCTGCATTTTTGAAATCATTATCCAGCAATTCATTTTTGTCGTAACAAACATCAGGAACCCAATAATTCCAGAAGCTGAAAGAAATATAAAAGCCTAAAACACTTATCAATAACAATTGTAAAATATCAATATCTAAAGTATAATCTGTAAACAGAGATGAAAAATGATCACTTCCAAAAGAATACACTATAAAAAACAATAGTAGAAATACTGTGGGAATGATAAAATATGCTACCAGTTTTTTCGTAAAGTCACTGCTGATTTTCTGTTCCGGAAGCCATTGATCGAACATAAAAACGCGTCCTAATGAAGTTATTCCGTTTAAGAATACCAGTGGAAAGATTTGTATGATTTTGAGCTTAAAATCCTGCGTTTTAAATTGCAAAAAGAGAACTGACATTGCTAATGCCAGAAACGAAGCAAAATCGCCATACCAGGCAAAAGCAAAGCAAGATAAGACCGATGTTACAACCAAAATCAAATGTGTGCGGTCGATAAACCGATCCTGAAAAAAATAACAGATTAAGCCTGTTATGACCAATCCAAAAATAGCGAGGTTTACTCCTATTAACTCTTTGTAAAAAAGCAGCGTAAATACTAAACTGCATGCCAGAATAAAATGATGTTTTTTCATGATTTTAAATTTAAAAGTACTTTGCTTTTCAAAGTATTTGGGTAAAAAAATTTTACTTGTTAGATTTCATTAATTTTTCAAGACTCGATAAGTGTTCATTAAAGGCCGCGCGTCCTCTATTGGTCACTCTGTAAGATGTTTTAGGTTTTTTGCCTACGAATTCTTTTTTTACTTCAATATATTCAGATTTTTCAAGTGCCGAGGAATGACTTGCTAAATTGCCATCGGTGATATTTAAGAGTGTTTTCATCTCGGTAAAATCTACCCAGTCATTGACCATCAGAATGGACATAATTCCCAATCTGACACGGCTTTCAAAATCTTTATTTAGTTTATCAATGATTCCCATTGGTTTATTTATATTTTTTGAACATCACTAATCCGTACAAGATATGCAAAATACCAAAGCCTATTATCCAAAAAACTAAACCATATCCAATATAAAAAAGAGAAATAAATCCTAAAATGAGTTCGCTAAACCCTAAATATTTGACATCAGAAAAAGTATATTTTTCTGCATTAATCAACGCTAAACCATAAAATATTAAAGTTGTTGGTGCAACTAAAACATATATCTGATGATATAGAAGTGCCAGACAAAATATACCTCCGGCAAGAAGCGGAACGGCTAAATTGAACAACATTTTTTTTGTTGCAGTTGTCCAAATTGGCAAATTATATTTTTTGCTTTTTCTAATCGTAAAAAGGATTCCGAATGTAAGTGCGAACAGCAAAATTACTGCTCCTGTCCAGAATAATTCTGAAACAAGATTTACTGAATATAATTTGTGCTCTCCATCAAAGTATTCAAGTCCATTTGCTTTAAACAACTGATAAACATACAATCCGCCAATTAATGCCGATAAACCAGCGAAAACTCCTGAAAGTCCGCTTAACGATATAAATCTTGAAGAACGCTCCATCATTGAGCGAATGTGTGCTAAATCTTCCTGATGCTTCTGATTCATAATTAAAGTACTTTGAAGTACAAAGTTATTCTTTATTTTGAATTGACAAATAAAAATTACCTTTTATTTTTTTGATGCTGAAAATATTTCTGCAAGGTTTTGTCCCGAAGCTTCGGGATTGCAGGAATAATACGTTTTATTAACCACGGATTGCGTGAGGGATAGGAATAAGCTACCGAAGTAGCGCGGATAGCCCGACCGTATTTGCGAAAGGCGCGAATAAGCGGTTTGTTAAATAGCGCCTTTTGCAAATAAGGTCACGCCCAGATTATAAAACGAAAAAGCCTATTCGTAATGAACAGGCTTTTATTTATGTTTTGTTTTGGATTTAAAACCATCTTCTTCGTTTAAAAAGAAATACACCAACGGCCGAAAGTATGATTGAAACTGAAAGAAGAATCCAAATTCCGTATTTAATTTCTTCGAGACCATTTGGAACATTCATACCATATAAACTGGCAATTAATGTTGGAATCATCAAAATAATCGAGATCGAAGTCATTTGTTTCATGATATTATTCATGTTGTTGGAAATTACAGAAGCGTAGGAATCAACCATTCTTGTCAAAATATCACTGTAAATGTTTGCCGTATCTTGCGCCTGACTTAACTCAATTTCGACATCTTCGACCAAATCTGTGTCGTAGTTTTGTGTTTGTATTTTTAAGTTTTTAATGCGATGAAATAAAACATCATTCCCTTTTAAAGAGGTTATAAAAAAGACAAGACATTTCTCAATTTGAAGCAATGTTTGCAGTTCTTCATTTTTAATTGATTTTTCTAAATTATCTTCTGCTACTTTAATTTTTTGATTGATTTGTTTAAGATATTTCAAATACCAAACGCTTGACGAGAGCAAAAGTCTTAAAACTAAACAAAAATTATCATTGATTTGGATATGTTTTTTTTGTGAATAACGCACAAGGTCACAGATAATTTCAGTTTTATAAAAGCTGATTGTCACTTTTATATCGTCTTTGAAAACGAATCCTAAAGGTATGGTTTGAAATGGTAATTTTATATCATCTCTTTTTACCGGAACACGTAAAACTACTAATGTCCAGCCATCTTCAGTTTCGATACGAGGTCTTTCGTCGATATCTTCAATATCATTATAAAAAGCTTCAGGAATTTGAAGTTCTTCTAATAAATATTTTTTTTCTTCTACAGTTGGTGATTCTATGTTAATCCAGCTGTTCGAACTCCATTCAGGAATTTCAAATAATCCGTTATTACTTTTATAAAATGTTTTCATTTCAAATTCTGAATGTTTTTATATCGCTTTGTAAAACCAAAAAGCCCATCTTTAGTTAGATGGACTTTTCTGTATTGTATATTCTTTTTTGTCTTATTTTCTGGCGCTTCTCATTTTGCGGGCCAAAAGCGTGTTTTTAAGTAACATTGCAATTGTCATTGGTCCTACTCCACCAGGAACTGGCGTTATGAATGATGCTTTTTTACTTACTCCGTCAAAATCTACGTCACCTTTTATAACATATCCTTTTGGATTTGATGCGTCATCTACGCGAGTAATTCCAACGTCGATAACCGTTACTCCTTCTTTTACCATATCGGCTTTTAAAAATTCAGGAACTCCTAAAGCTGTAATAATAATATCTGCATTTTTAGTGAATTCTGCTAAGTTTTTAGTACGACTATGTGTTAGTGTAACTGTCGAATCTCCCGGATTTCCTTTGCGGCTCATCAAGATACTCATTGGTCGGCCTACAATATGGCTTCTTCCAATTACTACGGTATGTTTTCCGGCAGTTTCTACTTTGTAACGTTCTAACAATTCCATAATTCCAAATGGTGTTGCCGGAATAAAACTTTCCATTTCAAGTGCCATTCTTCCAAAGTTTGTTGGGTGAAAACCATCAACATCTTTATCAGGATCAATTGCTAATAATATTTTTTGTTCGTCGATGTGTTTTGGTAAAGGCAACTGAACGATGTATCCGTCAAGATCATCATCTTCGTTTAATTCCTTAATTTTAGCTAACAACGCTTCTTCGGTAATATCTTCCGGTAAACTTACTAAAGTTGAATCAAAGCCAATTTGCTGACAAGATTTTACTTTACTTCCTACGTAAGTTAAACTTGCTCCGTTTGTTCCTACGATAACTGCTGCTAAATGAGGCACTTTTCCTCCAGCATTTTTTATCGATTGAACTTCGGCTGCGATTTCGTTTTTAATGTCTTCAGCTGTTTTTTTACCGTCTAGTAGTTGCATTGTTTTTATTTCAGGTTTAAAGTTTCATGTTTCACGTTAAATGTGAAACTCATATTTATTATATTAAAAAAGTTCCAAATTTCAGCCTCATAACTTGAAACCTGAAACTTGAAACTTTTAATTTTATTATCTCGGCATTCCGCCTGGCATTCCTTTCATGCCGCCCATCATTTTCATCAGGTTTTTTCCGCCCGGACCTTGCATCATCTTCATCATTTTGCTCATTTGGTCAAACTGCTTCATTAACTGATTTACTTGCTCGACTTTGGTTCCTGAACCTTTAGCGATTCTGGCTTTCCTTTTTACGTCGATTATGGCAGGTTTGCTTCTTTCGATTGGTGTCATCGAGTGAATGATTGCTTCTATATGTTTAAAGGCATCATCTTCTATTTCTACATCTTTCATGGCTTTTGAAGCTCCTGGTATCATTCCAACCAAGTCTTTCATATTACCCATTTTCTTTACTTGTTGAATTTGCGTTAAGAAATCATCAAAACCGAATTCGTTTTTAGCAATTTTCTTTTGAAGTTTTCTTGCTTCTTCTTCATCAAATTGTTCCTGCGCTCTTTCTACAAGTGACACAACGTCTCCCATACCTAAGATACGCTCCGCCATACGATCTGGATAGAAAACATCAATTGCTTCCATTTTCTCTCCTGTACCAACAAATTTGATTGGTTTATTTACAACCGATTTAATCGAAATTGCAGCTCCACCACGTGTATCTCCATCTAATTTCGTTAAGATAACTCCATCAAAGTTTAAGATATCGTTGAAAGCTTTTGCTGTGTTTACAGCATCTTGTCCTGTCATTGCATCAACAACGAACAATGTTTCCTGTGGCTGAATTGCTTTGTGAACACGTGCAATTTCATCCATCATTTCCTGATCTACTGCTAAACGTCCGGCTGTATCGACAATTACGACATTAAAACCGTTTGCTTTTGCATGTTTAATCGCGTTTTGAGCAATTTCTACAGGATTTTTATTTTCTGGTTCTGAGTAAACCTCTACACCAATTTGATCTCCAACAACATGCAACTGATTAATCGCCGCAGGACGGTAGATATCACACGCTACAAGAAGTGGTTTTTTATTTTTCTTAGTCTTTAAAAAGTTGGCTAATTTTCCTGAGAAAGTTGTTTTACCAGAACCTTGCAATCCTGACATTAAAATAACTGAAGGAGTTCCAGAAAGATTAATTCCTGCAACATCGCCACCCATTAATTCTGTCAACTCATCTTTTACCAGCTTCACCAATAATTGTCCTGGCTGAAGCGTAGTTAAAACGTCCTGACCAATTGCTTTTTCTTTTACTTTGGTTGTAAAATCTTTAGCAATTTTAAAGTTAACATCGGCATCAAGCAAGGCACGACGAACTTCTTTTAAGGTATCGGCAACGTTTACTTCTGTAATTTTACCGTGCCCTTTTAATATATGGAAGGCTTTATCTAACTTATCACTTAAATTATCAAACATACTATTTTCTTTATTTGAAGTGCAAAGATAATCTAATTAGATATTTCAGGCAATTTTTATTTATGCGCAATTTTGCCACGAAGACACTAAGGCACAAAGTTTATTATTTGCGTTGTGTTACTTAACTGCAAAATGCGCGAAGTTTTTTTTTCATGCAAAGACACAAAGTTTAAAGCCAAATATTAAAAAAAGTTTCTCGCAGATTTAGCAGATTAGGCAGATATTTTTTTAGGTTAAGCATGAAAAAATCTATTAAATCTGCTAAATCTGCGAGAAACAAAAAAAGCGCAAAGAAATAAATCTTTGCGCTTTTGTGCCTTTGTGGCAATATTTTTAGAACTGGAAATAAATAAAAGGCTGTGAACCTGCAACTGCTGTTGCGTAAACTATCCAATAAACAAATCCCAGGATTATTGCTTTTGCTAATAATGGTGTTTTATCAAAAACGAACTTCATTTTATCTGTAATCACTTCCGGCAAGAAATGCCAAACGTAACCAAACAGCATTAATAAGAATACATTTTTATATCCTAAAACGATGACTTTCCATTGTTCCGGTTCGAATGTTAATTGCCCTATATTATTAATTACCTGCAACGCTGTTTCGAAATCTCTGGCGCGGAAAAAGATCCAACAGAAAACAACGAAATGAAACGTGATTACTATTGAAAAGAATTTCCATAAGAAATTAGAACCTTCTTTTTTGGAAGGAAAAAATTCCATGAAGATTTTATGAACCGCCAACGCCAATCCGTGCAAAGCTCCCCAGATAATAAACTGTGCTCCGGCTCCGTGCCACAATCCTCCTAAAAGCATTGTTGTAAACAAATTGAAATTGGTTACCAGCGTTTGATTTTTTTTATTTGAAAGTAAAAATGTCAAACAAAAAAGTGCGATTGCGCCAATTGCGATTGCCAATGGAATAAAACTAACATTCACGTTTGAAATTCCCCAAAGCAATAATCCGAAGAAAAATAAACTCGGAAATAAAAATCCTGCGAATGTTCCTTCTCTGTTTCCTCCAATAGAAATATATAAAAAGTCTTTTAACCAGGTTGATAACGAAATATGCCATCTTCTCCAGAAATCAGTAATCGAAACAGATTTATACGGCGTTCTAAAGTTGGCCGGTAATTTAAATCCAAGTAACAAAGCGATTCCGATTGCCATATCTGAATATCCAGAAAAGTCACAATAAATCTGAATTGCATATCCGTAAGACGCCATTAAATTTTCGAATGATGTATAATTCATCGGCGTATCAAAAACACGATCTACAAAGTTTATAGAAATATAATTTGATATTACTGTTTTCTTGATTAATCCACCAATAATCAGAAACAATGCATTGTTTACATCTTGTTTGGTAAGGTTTAATTTTTGATAAATCTGCGGCAGGAAATCTTTTGCGCGTACAATTGGTCCGGCAACTAATTGCGGGAAAAACGAAACGAAAAATAAATATTCGATATAGTTTTTTGTTGGTTTAATTTCTTCACGATAAATCTCGATAATATAACTCATCGACTGAAAAGTATAAAACGATATTCCGACAGGAAGAAAAATATTATGAAGCTGGAAATGACCATTGAACATATCATTGTATGTTACAATCATAAAGTTCATGTATTTAAAATAGCCTAATAATCCCAAATTCAGGATTACACTTATAACTAAATATATTTTCTTGGTATTTACTTTGGTTTCTTTGTAAATGATCTGGCTTAAGCCATAATCGACTACTGAAGAAAGCAATAAAAGTAAAAAGTAAATTCCGCTTGACTTATAATAAAAGAAAAGCGAGAACAGAATTACATACGTTAATCGTAAATAAAATGTTTTACGTAAAAAGGCGTATACAAAATAGAACACCAAAAACAATCCAAGAAATAGTCCTGTATTGAATAATAATTTTTCGTCGGGATTATAAACGAACCAACTTTTGACTTGTTCTAATGTTATGGTACCAAAATTTTGAACAAACCAATTATTTATGCTATTACTTGCTATCAACTTATTTCTTAAATTTAAAATTATCGTATGCTTTTAAAAATGCTTCTGTAAACAATTTTCCTTGTTTTTCGTATCCTTTTTTAGAATAATGAACCCAATCAGGACCTATTAATTTTTCTGCTTTTAGATTTCGAATTCCTTCTAATCCTCCAAACTCATCATATAAATCCCAAACTGCAAAACCATCTGTTTCTGCAATTTCATTAATTCTTCTTGCATAATCACGAACATACACGTTAGGTTTTCTTCCTTTAAGCAAAGATGGCGGTGGGGTCATCACAATTACCGAAACATTGCTGTTTTGCGCTTTTATGTTTTTTATAAACTCACGTAATTCTCTTATATAAGATGAAGCTTCCATGTGATCATAACTTTCATTTGTTCCTAATGAAAAAATCAATACATCAGGATGCAGCGCTTTTAACTGCTCAAAAAATAATGGATATTTATTATAATCAGAGAACTTTGCACCATTTACTCCAATACTGCTATAAATTAAACCGGCAGCATCTTTTTCTAAAACAAGTCCGTTAAGTTCATATTTTGAGGCACTTTTATTCGGAACTAAATAAATTTTATCTAATGCTTTTTCTGATTTGTAATAATGTGAAAACGCATCAGATTCAAGATTTAAGGGAACAAATTCTGAACTTTTAATAATTTTTGGTTTTGTTTCGTGTGTTAAGATTTTCAATGTTCTTCCCGCACGAATATTATTAGATTTCAGATTGTTTTCTCTTTTTATTTCGGCAACTGAAATATTGTATTTATCGGCAATTACAGAGATTGCTTCTCCTTTTTTAATTTTATGTTTTATTATTTTTCGCTCTGTTCCTTCTGTAATATTAGTTTGGGCTGAAATAGCCAAATCAAACATATCCTGATTTTGAGGTGTAATAATATGGATTGAATTAAACTTGTATGCCGGATCTTTAACGTTCAATTGTACTGCAAAACCTCCGTTGTCCCTCCAAAGTCCAATTCCGCTTAAACCAATCGGAACACTTTTGAAAGGATGGATGTTTCGATAGCTTTCCCATGTTCTGTTTGAATAAAATCGTTCGTTATAAGAACCGTTTGTTTTGGCTAATTGATACGGAAAAACAAGACCACGACCAGCGTTCCCGAATTGTTGTTGCAATATTTTACGAATTTTATTGGTCATTAAATCTCCCTGAATGTGAGAATCGCCAATATGTACAATATTTATTTTCTGATTATTTTGACTTTCGTTTTCTTTAAATTTCTTAAAAACACTTTCTAAAACTTTCTCATTATAAATGTGATTGCCCGTATAAATTTCAGCTGTTGTACTGTCTATTTTACTAATCATATTTTTAGTTATTGGATGTGAGACTGACTTTTGCGTTTTGTCATTTGTTGAGAAGAAAAGACAACAAAAGAAAATAATAAGTTTATTCATTTAGACTATCATTTTTGACAGTAACAGAATCTGCTTTCGCTTTTCTGACTGTTCTGGGTTTATCTGCAACAACATCTCGCTTTTCACGCAGCACTTTATATTGTTCGTATCCTTTATTCAATTGATCATACAATAAATTACCTATAGCTTTTGCTCCACGCTGATTAAAATGCGTGTAATCTTTATTGGCTCTTGCCGGAGCTTCGTCGACCCATTTTACCATAGATCCGTCTCCGCCCATTAAAGTATATAAATTCACAAATCCGGATTCTGTTTCTAAAGCATATCTTTTTTGAGCTTTCATTAATGGAACTACGGCTGAATCGGTTTTCATTTCTAAATCATATTTGGTCGATTTATCAGCGGTTGAAACAATCAAAATAGAAACACCCGGAAAAGATTCCCTGATTTTATTTACTACTTTTTTCATGCCTTTTTCGTACCAAAAGTAATTTTTGGTACCGTAATTTAAAACATTGGTTCCGTAATGCAAAATAATAAGATCGTATTTCAACGTATTATTAAATGATTGCATAACTCCGGCATCAAAAATAGAAATAGGTAAACCTGAATTCCCTCTTTGTGAGAAGTTATCTACGTGAACTCCAATTCCGTTATCGAAATTAAAGCCATAAATTGGAATTGAATCGGCTTGTACAAAATTTGCTTTAAATGCTTTAATACTTCCCGAAGCTACTTTTATGGTATTTACTAAATTATTCGGATTAAGATTTTTTCGAAGTGTGTCCTTTCCAATAATAAAATTAACATTCCCTTTTCTATGGGATTTTCCATAAAACAAGGTTGGATTATCCAGCGAAGTTGAGAATTTATTAAGTCCGGCTTCGTATTGAACCCAGGTTTGATTTTTGGTGTCATTTGCATAGAAAACGTGTCCGTTTACACCAAAAGGATTTGTTGGTCTTTTTACGTTTAGATACGATTGTGTTTTCCAGTTTTTAGAATACGAAGATTTTACTGAACCTCTTGATGCCGCAGATTCTGAAGTTATGGAAACAAAACCAACGCCATTTCCGCCAAAACGCTGTTGATAATTTGTACGAACGTCCTGAACAATTAAATCGCCATCGGTCATAGAATCTCCATAATATGCGATCCTTACTTTGGCTTGCGGATTATTTTCTAATTGATATAATTTTTCATAAAATGAAATCAGGTATTGGTATCCTTTGTAGTTGTCAAAAGTTTCAGAAGGAAATTCGATACCTTCAGAAGCATCAAAATTAATTTTCTCCTGTGCTTCCTGTTTTTCAATTTCGGCAATGCTATCGCCTTTTAGCGATAAAGAATCATTTGCTACCGACTCCAGAAGCAAACTATCAATAAGTACATTTTTAGAATCGATTTTACTATCCGAAAAGATTTTATTCGGTAAGACTTGTTTAAATCCTATAAAAGCTATGAATGCTAACGCAACAATGGCAAAAGACTGAAAAAAATATGATTTTGTATTCACTTAGTATTTATAAATTTTAAGAATAGGATTACAAAAATTTTAAAACAATTCCTGCTAATTCCTTATAAAAAACACGTGCAAAGATAGAATTAAACATTAATTTATAATTCTT
This sequence comes from Flavobacterium sp. LC2016-13, assembly GCF_009707955.1. Classification (GTDB taxonomy): domain Bacteria; phylum Bacteroidota; class Bacteroidia; order Flavobacteriales; family Flavobacteriaceae; genus Flavobacterium. Next base: position 60,307 of record NZ_WMDQ01000016.1, read on the forward strand.
TTTAGCAATTAAAATAAAAACAAAAAAAGAGGTCAGATAAATCTAACCTCTTTCAAAAAAAAATAAAAAAAACAAAGCTAATGATTGATTAGATTTTAATACTGTTTTTTTAGTTCCTATACAGCTAAAGTATTTTTCTTAGAATGTTGTTGTGCTGTTAGCTTGGTAAGCAAAATTGAAAGTGTAGAATCCTGAATTCGTTCCATCTGGTGTTGCTGGTGCGTCTTTGTAATAACTTAATATTTCAAATTTTGCATATTTACCATCATGTGTTTTTACAACAAATACTTTTCCTGCAATAGGTGAAACAATATGAGATGTCTGATCATAGTTATACCAGCCTTTTCCGCTTCCTGTCGGAATTGCATACGCAGCCTCTCCATCCTGAACAAAAGTAGATGCGGCTGGATATAAAGTTACGCTGGCAAATGTACCAGAAACGATGCTAGCTGCACCAGATCCTGTTTTGCTAGGTTCAATATCAGTTCTTTTAACTCCTCCATTTACGACAATAGTTGTTTTATTGAAAGCGATGTCCCAATTATCAGTAGTAACTATTTTATTTTCTGAAAAACTGAATTTTACATATTCTGTTTGATTAGCATCAATGTTAGAAACTTTTTTTGTTTCAACCGCTGGAATTGTGTTATCATCGTTATTATCATCACTACTACAAGATGCAGTAAAAAGTACTAGAGCTAAAAGCGAAAGTTTTAAAAATTTTGTTTTCATGGTAAAGGTGTTTAAATAAATATTGATTAAAAATTATATTGAATTCGGGCAAAAAGCTGTCTTCCGGCCAGGTTAGGAATTTGACTTGGATCTGTATAATCAAGTAAATTATTAGCTCCGGCCTGAAGCATAAATTTATGAGTAATGTATTTTGAAATGGACAAGTTTGCAGTACAATAATCACTTATAAACTTGTCGTATGTGTCGAGGATTCCATTGCCATTTGTATCAAACAATCCGTATTTACTTCTATATAAAATACGTAGATTGATATCTGTTTTTATTGCTGGAAAAGTGTATGCAAATTTTAGATTGGCTGTATGTTTCGACCTGTTATACAATCCGAAATAATCTGATTTTTTAATCTGAATAGTTTGTAATTCCGAATTGCGAATGTATTGATGCTCTTCAAAATCATCAACAACTGATTTGTCTTTCGCAATTAAATATTGATACCCAAGCGATGCTGTAAATTGATCCGTAAATTTATAAGTTGAATTAAACTCAAGACCATAAGTAAAGACCTTACTGTAATTGAAGTAACTAAAAACATTTTGACCACTTCTCTTTGTAGCCACAACACGTGTATCAATTAAATCACTGATCGAATTATAGAAAGCATTTAGTTCTATTTTAAGTTTATTTTTTTTATAAAATCCTCCAAAATTGTAATTTATTGAGCTTTCCGGTTTCAACGGCTCATCAAAGTTTATTCCCGCTACTCTTGAAGCAATCAGATTCTGGTTATCCAATTCGTCTAAACGAGCTTCAGCAACATTGTATCCCAAAACGGTATATCCGACTGATGGATTGGTGAAATCGAAAAATAACTGGCGGAAATCCGGCGCTTTATAACCATAACCCACTGAACCCTTAAGAGAAAAGTTTGCATTAAATTTATAATTTACTGCTAATTTTGGACTTAATTGCGATGCATATTCACTATGATTATCGTATCTGAATCCGGCAAGAATATTCAGTTTTTCTGTCGGGTTATAATCATATTGTAAATAGACATATTGTGAGTTAAACTTAACATCGTTGGCAAAATAGGTACGGTCTAAGCTTTCATAATTTAATCCGACTCCTGCTGTTAATTTGTCATTATTTACAGACCAGGTTGTTCTGACTTCTGGTCTAAAAAGCCATTGATTATAATATGTTTTATCAAAAAGCACATTATCCGGATCATTTAAAAATGCATCATTTTTATAATTGGTAGCATACAATTCATATTCCCAATATAATCTTGAATTCCATCTATGTTCTAATTTGATTTGCGAATTCCACTCATTTTCTTTTGCATCACCTCTATATCTTTCAGTTTCAATTATAGCTTTGTTATCTATCTCTTGATTGAAAAAACGGTTACTTATTGTTAGTTTCAGATTTTCTGAAAAATCGTAGTATATTTTTGGCTGAATCGTCGTGTTGTGATATTTTTCAACATTCTTTAACCACGAACTTTTATCTAAATCATATCCATCAGATGAATAAAAATTGGTAAATAAGTTGGCTGCAAATTTTTTCTTTTTCCAAAGTAAATTAGCATTGGCATCATTGGTATTGAATGTACCATATCGATAAGAAAGATTACCTGAAAACATATCTTTTTTAGGCCTTTTTGTAATTACATTAATTACTCCTCCCATCGCTTCTGAACCATATAAAGCTGATGACGCTCCTTTTACGATTTCAATTCTTTCTATATTTCCAACAGAAACCCTTGATAAATCTAAAACTCCAGAACTTCTTCCAACAAGCGGTACACCATCAATCATAATCATTGTATAAGCTGCATCTAAACCTTGCATCTGTACACCTTCGAACCCACTTTCATCCGGAATCAGGATAATTCCTGTTTGTTCGTTTAGAATTTCGTTTAATCTTGTAACACCAGATTTGATAATGGCTTCAGACGTAATAATTGTCATTGGCAATGGTAGTGAAGAAAGAACTCTTTCTGTTCTTGTAGCAGTAGTCACCGTAACTTCTTCCAGTTCATTTTTATGAATACTGTCTTTTTGCACTTCCTGAGCAACAGAAACTATAGAGAAAAGCAGAGCAGATAAAAGGGCAATTTTTATTTTCATTATTTTGATTCATTCTTAATAATCGATGCAAATATATAACTATTTTTATTTGTTCTAAATAAAATTTATATATTTGCAAAAAATTTTAAAACATAATAAGTTATGATTTCAAAAAGTCTCTATCTTTCAGCCGTTATGGCTTTGACATGTAGTCTTGGCTTTAGTCAGGATAAAAAACAACAAGACATCAAATCAATTAAATCGATGTGTGGTTGTTATGAAGTGAAATTTAATTTTACTGAAACTTTTCAGTATCCTAAAGATTCTCTTACCTACAAACCTTCTGAAACGAAACATGAATCTGCTTTAGAATGGGTAGAATTATTGGAAGACACGCCAAATAAAATCGTAATGCAACATTTATTGATTGTAAGCGATGATATGATCATCAAACACTGGAGACAAGATTGGCTTTACGAAAACACAGACTTATATTCTTTTGACAAAGGCACTTCCTGGAAATACAAAAAATTAGACAAGAAAGCCGTAAAAGGTCAATGGACTCAAAAAGTATATCAGGTAGATGATAGTCCAAGATATGAAGGATCTTCAACTTGGGTACATGTTGATGGAGAAAATTACTGGTCTAATGTTGCTGATGCTCCTCTGCCAAGAAGAGAGCAAACTAAACGTAATGACTATAATGTTTTAAAAAGAAGAAATATTCACGAAATTACTGCTACAGGCTGGAATCATGAACAAGACAACACTAAACTTATTAGAGATGACAGCGGAAAAGATGTTTTATTAGCCGAAGAAAAAGGTATGGACATTTATACTAAAGTTCCGGATATTAAATGTATTGCAGGACAAAAATGGTGGAAGGAAAATAACGCTCTTTGGAAAAATGTTCGTGACAAATGGCAAACGCTTTTTGACAGACACCAAGACTTAAACTTAGAAGCTAAAGTTGACAGAAAAGCACTTTATTCTCTTTTGTTTGATTTAAAACCAAACGCTACTAAAGCAGAATCAGATGCTATTATCGACAAGTTTGTAAAATAAAAATGTTTGTGTTAGTTGTAAAAAAGCCGGTAATCTTAGGATTACCGGCTTTTTTTATGGCCTTCACTTTTGTTATAAAGGATTCTGAACAATCAATGGATTTGCATCTATTTCAGCTTGTGGGATTTGAAAGATAAATCTATTATCTCCAACTGGAATATTAAATCTACCAAATGCTGTGTGATTGGATCCAACATAATCTCTGTTTAAAGCTACTCCTAATCGTTTCATATCAAACCATGCATAACCTTCACCCCATAATTCAATTCTTTTTTGAAGTATGATTTCGTTTATCAAAGTTGTTCCTGTATTCGTTGACAATTCATATCCGGGATCTCTCGTTATTGTTATGTCATATAAAGCTTTTCTAGCCAGTGATTCATTTCCTGATCTAGCATATGCTTCGGCTTCGATATAATACATTGCAGCCGCTCTTAAATAAATATAATCACCAGCATCAATTGTTGGATCTATAAATTTCAAATTAGCATAAGCTGGTAATAAAGGATATGTTGAATTGCCGTCTGGAGCTACAAAAGCATTTTTTCTATAATCAGTTCCTGAAATGCTATTATATAAATTAATATCAATGTTTTTATAAATCCCTAACCCTCCGGCATATCCTGATTCATTAGTATTATCAAAATGAGAGAAAAAACTAGCCACAAAAGAACTCTGAGCCGAAGTTATTGATGCTCCCCACATTGTATCTTTATTACTAACATCATAAAAACCTTGCATCCATTCATTTTCAGTTAACAATGGATATTTTTGTCTCGCAGCATTTGCTAAAAGAGCAGCTTCAGAGTATTTTCCCATTTCTAAATAAACATCTGCCAAAAATGCCTGAGCAACAGACTGATCAATTGCATTATTATTTTTACGTTTATTTCCTTCTAACAAAGTAATAGATTCAGTAAGGTCTTTTTCAATCACAGAATATACTTCGCTTACTGTAGACCTTGCCTTGCCTTCAAAAATCACCTCAGTATAAAGAGGTACACATAGTTTATTTTCATTACCGATATATGTTGGTCCATACATACGAGCCAGCATAAAGTAAAAATAGCCTCTTAATGCTAAAGCTTGCCCTCTAATTACTTTAAGTTTTTCATCTGTAATTCCTTCCGGAACACCAGCCAATACAACATTTGTGGTTTTAATTTGAGGATAATATGTACTCCATGCTAATCTTGATCTGGTATTGGTTTGTTGTCTTCCTTGATAATTATAAAAACTACTATACCAACTTGATTTTGTCATTAGCATGTCATTGGACATTAAATCCGTAGCTGCCAAAATAGATTTGTGTCCATAATCTTCATGATTTGCAATCGACAAACCATATGACCTTAATGCAGAATAAATTCCATTAATGATTGCTTCGTTTGCTTCTGCTGAAGCAGCAAGTTGTTCATCATTTATGGTTGATTGTGGTGTTGCATCAAGAAACTCACTTTCACAACTTGTAAAAATCAACAACGATAACGACAATATTATTATTTTTTTCATGTTTTTAAAAATTTGCAGTTAAACCAAGTGAGATAGATTTCATAACACCATACACATTTAAGGATTGACCATTATTAGTTCTTGATCCTAAATTATTCAATCTTGGATCCATTCCTTTTCTTTCAGACCACAAAGCTAAATTTGATCCCATCAAACTAAACTTTGTAGATTGAATTCCAAGATCTAAAAGCTGTTTGTTTTTAAAGTCATACGATAAAGAAACATCCTGCAAACTGATATAGTCTGATTTTATTAAGAAAAAATCAGAGTTTGACATTTGTAAAGTAGAAACATGATCAATTCGTGGAATACCAGAATTAGGATTATCAATTGACCAGGCTTTATTTACATCCTTATGATAGTTTTGACCAATACCATCTGACCCGGAATACATAGCTCTTTGATACACGCCATCATACATATATCCGCCAAACTGGTAAGCAAAACCTACTTGTAATGTTAAATTCTTATATCTTACAATAGTCCCAAATCCTCCATAAACATCTGGATTGGCATCTTTGTTACTTAAATACTGAGTTGCATTTCCGTAAACATTTGTAGTTGTTTTTCCTGTTACGTTTCCAGAAACATCTTTTTGATCCATGTACCATAACGAATCTCCATTTGTTTTATCAACACCGGCAAATTCTCTCAGATAATAAGAATATGCAGGAGCTCCAACTTCAAATCTAAAAATATCGTTCGTAAAAGGACTAGGTAGTGATGTTATCTTGTTTTTATAATGCGTACCATTTGCCCAAATATTAAAATCAATATTTTCAGATTTTAGTATATCTAGCCCTAGGTTAATTTCAATTCCTTTATTCGACATATCACCAATATTTTCAGTCATAAATGAAACTCCGGTCGATGGTGAATTAGGACGATTATATATTAAATCACTCACATTTCTTTCAAAATATTCTGCTTCAATATTTAACCTATTAAATAATTGAATATCAAATCCAATATTTAAGTTTTTAGATTTTTCCCATTTAATTTTTTCGTTCCCTTGATAAACGGTAAGCACACTAGCATTTCCTTCAGCATCAGGAACAATTTCATATTGAGTTTGGTATGCATAATAATTTCTTGTACTACCAAAATAAGAGCGATGTGTTATTTGAGATGTTGCAGGATAGTATATGTTGTCATTACCTTGTTCTCCATAACTTCCTTTTATTCTTAGATCATTAATCCATTTAGTTTTAGGAAAAAATGATTCTTTTATAACAGACCAAGCTCCTCCAAATCCATAAAAATTACCCCACCTGTTTTCTGGATAAAATACAGATGATCCATCTCTTCTAAAACTACCATTAACAAAATACTTGTTTTTGTAATTGTAATTTAATCGTGAAAAATAACCTTCAACTTTATAAACATCGTTATATCCATCTAGATAATTGTAAACAGTTGCATTGCTCACAATTGGTAAATCTGGTATAACAATTCCACTTTTTTGTCCCGTTAGCATTTTTGATGTAAAATCGGAAGATTCATGACCAATTAAAATATCCAAACTATGATTGCCAAATGTTTTTTTCCAAGATAATAACTGTTGATTTGTGATTGTATAATCATTTTTTGTAGCTGTACCAATCCTACCATTAACTCCCATATCATCACCTCCAAGGGTGGTAGTAGTATTTAAATAATATCCAGACAATAAATCATATCCAAGATTGTATCTAAAATTGAAATTTTTCAAAAAATCAATAGAAACATAGCCTCTAGCTCCAAATTTATTCTCTTCCTTTAAATTAGTATTTAACAAAGTAGTAGCATACGGATTAAGATTTGAACCAAAAGGACGGTCACCGGATTTATTAAATTCATACGCTTTGGTGCCATTTGCATTCATAATATAGTTTCCATTATTATCTCTTTGCCAAATCGTATAAATTGGAGCAATATTTCTGGCCCAATAAAATAAGTTACTATAAGTAGTAGATGAAAGTTGTGAAATTGGAGCATTTTGGTCTGAATTTGCATAATTCAAATTAGCTCCAACTTTTACTTTACTATTTAAAGTATAATCTACATTTGCTCTAACAGTTGCACGTTTAAAATTAGAGTTAATTGTATATCCATTATCTGAAAGATAACCAACTGATAAGTAAGTATTCAGATTTTCTGTACTTCCAGACATACTTAAAAAGTGTTCTATTCTTGTAGCATCCCTAAATAAGTTTTTAGACCAATTATCATGATATAACAATTCTGCATTTGGATTTAATTGTCCTGTTTCAGGATTTATTACTTGATTATTAGGTACGTTATAATTATTATATCCTAACGAATATGTATCTCCGTTTATTAAGTTTTGAGCAGCAACAGCTGAAGCATTAGCAGGAGTTTGCCCCTGATAGATTAAACCATTTCTAATTCTATTATAGACACTTTTATAATATTCGCCAGGATCAGTAATCATATCATACTCAGGAACAGCTCTTGAATTGACTCCAATTTTAGTTTCATACGTTACATTTAATTGACCTTTTTTACCTTTTTTAGTTGTAATTATAATTACTCCATTCGCTCCTCTACTTCCATACAATGCATTTGATGATGCATCTTTCAAAAAACTTACTGATTCGATATCCTGAGAGGATATTGCATTAATATCACCGTTATAAGGTATACCGTCCAGAACGTATAATGGATCATTAGATGATGAAATTGAACCAATTCCTCTAAATCTTACTTGAGGTTTATCTCCAGGCTGCCCGGAATTTGCGGCAATTTGTACACCCGCAACTTTACCTGTTAAAGATTGAACTGCGTTTGATGACTGTGTATTCTCTAATTGTCTTGCATCAATTTTAGTGACTGCCCCAGTAATTTCTTGTTTTTTTTGCGTTCCAAAAGCTACCTGAACAACGACTTCTTGCAGTTCTTCTCCACCTTCTTGCATTTTAATATTTACTGAAGACGAATTGCCAACTGTTACAATATTATCTTTCATCCCCATATAAGAAAAAACTAAAACATCTCCAGTCTTTGCTTTAATCGAATATTTACCATCAAAATCAGATTGTACACCATTGCTTGTACCTTTTATTACAACATTTGCTCCAGGAATTGGTCCAACAGCGTCCGACACAATTCCAGATATTGTTCTTTCCTGTGCAAAAAACATTTGCGAAGTAAGTACAAACACAAGAAGAACAAGCTCTTTAATTTTTCTTTTCATTATAGTTTATTTGAATTAATGGGCGCAACTTATAAAATTAAATTAATTTTAACAAGATTTTATTTATTTTTAACATTAATAAAAATAAGTTTATTCTTATTTAATGGAAATAAAAAAAACCGCCTGAACATTGTGCCCAGACGGTTACCCTTTATTATTTTTTACTAAAAGCTTACTAATTCAAAATAGTTAAAAATAAATATAAGGAGATATTTTAAAAATCATCTATTTATACAGAGTTGAAACAATTTCGTTTTTCCTACAAAACCATTGTGCAAAAATATTTCAGAATTATAAAATAACTTAAAACCATAAGTCAAAAAAATAACAAAAAAAGCCAATAGTTTTTCAACTATTGGCTTTTTAAAATTTTGGATATTTAATTCTACATTCTCTCAGGAACTTCAATTCCTAATAAAGTAAATGCAGATTTTATTACCTCAGCAACTTTTTGAGAAAGCTGAACTCTGAATATTTTTTTCGTAAGATCTACTTCTCCTAAAATATGAACGGATTGATAGAATGAATTATATTCTTTTACCAAATCATAAGTATAATTTGCAATTAATGCCGGACTATGATTTTGTGCCGCATTTTGAATTACTTCCGGGAAAAGTTCAATTTGTTTTACCAGCTCTTTTTCTTTTTCATGAAGCACTTCGACTTCGCTCAGTGTGACATTATAATCAAAATCGGCTTTACGGATAATTGACTGAATTCTGGCGTAAGTATATTGTATAAACGGACCTGTATTTCCGGCAAAATCTACAGATTCATCCGGATTGAATAAAATACGTTTTTTAGGATCTACTTTTAAGATGTAATATTTTAAAGCGCCAAGACCAATTGTTTTATACAATTTCGCTTTTTCTTCGGCTGAATAACTATTCAGTTTCCCTAAATCTTCAGAAATTTGTTTAGCTGTATCTGTCATATCCTGCATCAAATCATCTGCATCGACAACAGTTCCTTCACGGCTTTTCATTTTTCCAGAAGGTAAATCAACCATTCCGTATGATAAATGATATAAGCTTGAAGCCCAGTCAAAACCTAATTTTTTCAAGATTAAAAATAAAACTTTAAAATGATAATCTTGTTCGTTACCAACGGTGTAAACCATTCCGCCAACATCCGGCATATCTTTTACACGCTGAATTGCAGTTCCGATATCCTGTGTCATATAAACCGCAGTTCCGTCAGAACGTAATACAATTTTACGATCTAAACCTTCATCTGTCAAATCAATCCAAACAGAACCATCAGGATCTTTTTCGAAAACACCTTTATCTAAACCAACCTGAACAACATCTTTTCCTAATAAATAAGTATTGCTTTCGTAGTAATATTTATCAAAATTAACTCCAAGATTATTATAAGTAGTTGCAAAACCTTCATAAACCCATTCGTTCATTTTTTTCCAAAGTGAGATTACCTGCTCATCGCCTGCCTCCCATTTTTTAAGCATTTCCTGCGCTTCAATAATAATTGGCGCTTGTTTTTTTGCTTCTTCTTCAGTTTTACCGGTTTCTATTAATTGGTTGATTTCTGTTTTGTAAGCTTTATCAAACTCCACATAATATTTACCAACTAATTTATCACCTTTTAAATTTGAACTTTGCGGTGTTTCACCATTTCCAAATTTTTCCCAAGCCAGCATCGATTTGCAGATATGAATTCCACGATCGTTTATGATTTGAGTTTTGTATACTTTTTTACCCGAAGCTTTAATAATTTCGGCAACAGAATATCCTAACAAATTGTTACGAACGTGTCCTAAGTGTAACGGTTTATTGGTGTTTGGCGAAGAATATTCGACCATAATTGCTTTATCGTCCGGATTTGGCGTTACATATCCAAATTTAGTATTGGCTTTTATTTCATTAAAGAAATTCAAATAATAACGATCTGCAATTACAATATTTAAGAAACCTGAAACAACGTTAAAACGTGCTACCTCAGGAAGATTTTCAACCAGATAATTCCCAATTGTATTTCCCAATTCGACAGGATTGCTTTTAATCACTTTCAATAATGGAAAAATCACCATTGTAATATCGCCTTCAAACTCTTTTCTCGTAGTTTGAAATTCGATTTTATCAACAGTAACATCAAATAATGCTTGTATTGCTTTTTGTATAGAAGGCGTTAAAATTTGTGATAATGACATGTAAACTTATTTTTAAAGTGAGCAAAGATACTGCTTATTCGTCAATTAGAGAAAACGAAAAAGATATAAAATAATAGAAATCGCTACGAATCTTTTAAAAAGCAATTCATTTCAATTGTTAAAATTATCAAAAAATTAAAACGTTAAACTCTTATAAAACAGAACCTCTACAAAAAAATTGATTTTTAATTATGAATTTGCTGTAACAAATCAGCAGCAAAACAGTCTTACTAGCAACTTTAAATTTATTTATAGAAAAATAATTACCCATTAATCATCATCATCAATCAAATTAAAATAATCAATTATTACCATATGAAATTAAAATTCTTTCTGTTCGTATTACTGGGTGTAATTACAACAGCACAAGCCCAAAATTCTGGAACGGTTTCCGGAAAAATTCTGGAAAAATCAAATAATGCACCCATTTCTTATGCTACAGTTTCTATTAAAGACAACGGAAAAGTAGTGTCTGGAGTAAATACAGATGACAACGGAGATTTTACAATTAAAAATCTAGCTTTAAAAAGCTATACGATCGAAATTCAATATATTGGATTTAGAAAATATATTGGATCTGTAATTTTAAGCGACAATAAAAAAACTGCAACAGTTAATGTTTCTCTTCAAGAAGAAGCAACACAGCTTAAAGGTGTTAATATTGTTGCCGAACGTTCGACAATGGAACAAAAAATTGACCGAAAAGTAATTACTGTAGGAAAAGATTTGACGACTGCCGGAGCTTCTGCATCAGATATTATGAGCAATATTCCATCTGTAAATGTTGATCAGGATGGAAAACTTTCGCTTCGCGGAAATGAGAATGTTCGTGTATTAATTGACGGAAGACCTTCGAATATTGATCCTGCACAATTATTGAAACAAATTCCTTCAACTTCGATCAAAAAAATTGAGTTGATTACAAATCCTAGTGCAAAATACAATCCGGAAGGAATGTCTGGGATTATCAATATTATTTTACACAAAAATGCCAATACCGGTTTTAACGGAAGTTACAGTGGTGGAATCACTTTTGGAGAAACAGCAAAATACAATCAGTCTTTGGATTTAAACTATAAAACCGGAAAAGTAAATTTCTTTGGAAATGCCGGTAATAATTTTGGAACTTATTTTAACAATGGTCACATTCAAAGATTAGATCAGGATGTAGCTCAAAAGTTAGATATTTCTAATGATAATGATAACTATTTGTATAAAGTTGGAATGGATTACCTAATCAACGATCACAATACTTTATCATTTTACACGAATCAAAATAAATCAAAAGGAACGGGACTTGTAAATACAGATATTGATTATAATAACGGAGATCCGGATATTAAAAATATCTACCAAAAAGCGAGATATGAAGGTCCGAACGAAACAGGAACTTATAATTTAGCGTACAAACATATCTTTAAAAAAGAAGGTCATACTTTAGATTTTGAAGGAAACTTTAGCAACACCAGAGAAACTCAAGATGCAAGTTTTGACACTCAAACAACGAAGCCAGACAATACTTCTAACTCACTTTTGTACAGCGATTATATCAATGACAAAAGAAAATTAGGTACATTAAACGTTGATTATGTTAATCCGTTAAACGACAAAACGACTCTTGAAGCCGGAGCTGAAGCCAGAATAACAAGAACTGATAATATTTACAACACTACCAATTCTGCATTTAATTCTTCTATTTATACTTATGATACTGATATTTATTCTGCTTATGTAACATTTGGTCAGAAATATAAAAAATTCAGTTACCAATTAGGTATTCGTGGCGAGAGTTACAAAGTTGCTGCTGATTTAAATCACGGTCAAACGAAATTCGATGATGACTATATCACATTATACCCATCAGCTTATTTCACATATAACTTAAATGAGAAAAACGTTTTACAATTAAGCTACAGCCGTCGTGTTGACCGCCCAAGTTTAGAGCAGACAAAACCTATTCGTGAGTTTTCTACTCCGTTGGTAACTTCATACGGAAATCAGGAATTAAGACCTCAGTTTACCAATTCTGTTGAAGTAAATTATACTAAAACGCTTGAAAAAGGAAGCATTACTGCTGGAGTATTTGTAAGAGCTATTAACGATCAAATAAGCAGAACTTTAAGTCCGGATCCTAACGATGCTTCTGGCTACAAACAAATTTTAAGTTTTGCCAATTACGATCACAACAGTGCTTATGGTTTTGATATTTCTGCCAACTATAAACTTACAAAATGGTGGGATATCCAGCCTTCTATTGATTTCTCTAGTATAAATCAGCAAGGTGTTGTGTTCGAGTATGATCCTGCAACAAAAACAAGTTCTCCTTTAGAACGTAGTGTAACAACGTCTGCATTTAATGCTCGTATGAATTCAAACTTTAAGCCTACAAAACGTTTAAGCTTTTTATTATTCGGTTTTTACAGAGGCGGTGTTGAAGAAATTCAACAACATAGAAAAGAAATGTACAAAATGGACATTGGTTCGCGTTATACATTATTAGATAACAAAATGAATATCAGCGTTCGTTTCAACGACGTTTTCAATACAATGAAATATGCTTTTGATGGTGTATATCCTTACCCTCAAACAGGTCAGTTTACATGGGAAAGCCAAACGGTTTATTTAGGTTTAACTTATAATTTTGGAGGAGCAAAAATTAAAAACCTGCAACGTAAACAAAGAGAAGATAATACTAATAAAGATGGTGGAGGAATGTTTTAATCCCCTTCTCTATTAGATAATTTGAATAATTTTTGAATAATTTTTGAATAATTTTCTTGTAGAAAAAAAGGCCTGGAGTATGCCAACTCCAGGCCTTTTTATTTATTTTTCTATTATAAAAAATTCCTCAATTCTTTTATTTCTTCCGGATTTGCCGTTTCCGTTTTATCTGTAATGGCTGAAGAATGATAAAATGTAGGCGTTAATCTATCTTGTAATAATTTAATATTTGAAGATCGTAAACCTCCGCCAGGCATAATTTCGATTCGATCTTTAGCTCGTTTCTGAATTTTTTCTAAATCAAATATTCCTTCTTCAACAGTAGCTCCTTGTCCTGAAGTTAGAATAGTTTTAAAACCACAATCAATTACATCTTCAAGAGATTGTTTCATATTTGTGACAACATCAAATGCACGATGAAAAGTACAGGAAAGTGGACTTGCAAGATTAACTAATTCCTGGTTTTGTTTCTTATTAACACTTCCATCAGCATTTAAGATTCCGAAAACAAAACCATCAACGCCCAATTTTTTAAATTGTTTGATATCTTGTTTCATTTCCACAATTTCCTCGTCAGTATAAACAAAATCTCCGCCACGAGGCCGGATAATGACATGCATTTTAATGGATAATTTTTCACGGACTTTTACAGCTAAAATATAATTAGGAGTTGTTCCGCCCAATTGCATATTTTCGCACAATTCGATTCTGTCTGCTCCGCTTTCCTGAGCAATCAATGCTGATTCGTAATTGAAGCATGCTATTTCTAGTTGATTTTTTTTCATTTTGATTTGGGATATCTTAATGATAATATTGTGTAACAAAACACGAATTTATAAAAAAACCTGCTCAAAAATTGAGCAGGTTTAAAATATAATGTAAAACGGTCTAAATTACCATTTAATAATAGCACTTGCCCAGGTAAATCCGCTACCAAAAGCAGCTAAAACAACTGTGTCTCCACTTTTAATTTTTCCTTGTTCCCAAGCTTCTGTCAAAGCGATTGGAATAGATGCTGCGGTTGTATTTCCGTATTTCTGAATATTATTGTGAACCTGATCATCACTCAATTTAAATTTATTTTGAATGAATTGTGAAATTCTCAAATTCGCCTGATGCGGAATCAACATATCAATATCTGAAACTTGCAAACCGTTTGCTTCTAATCCTTCGTTAATTACTTCAGCAAAACGAACCACTGCATTTTTAAATACAAATTGCCCGTTCATATACGGATAATAACTTTCATCATTCGGATCATTATCTGCTAAAATATCAGTTACCCAACGCGCTCCCATTCCTGGAGCCTGCAGTGCCAATTCTTCAGCATGTTGTCCTTCAGAATGTAAGTGTGTAGATAAAATTCCTTTTGATAAATCTTCTTCGCGGCTTAAAACTGCTGCTCCTGCTCCATCTCCAAAAATCACCGAAACTCCTCGCCCGCGAGTTGTCATATCTAATCCTGTTGAATGCACTTCTGAACCAATTACTAAAATGTTTTTATACATTCCGGTTTTAATATATTGATCTGCAACAGAAATTGCATAAACAAAACCAGAACATTGGTTTCTAACGTCTAAAGCACCAACTGTGCGCAATCCTAAATCACGTTGTACTAAAACTCCAGGTCCTGGAAAATAGTAATCCGGGCTTAATGTAGCAAAAACTACAAAATCAATATCTTCTTTGGCTACACCAGAACGCTCTATTGCAATTTTAGCTGCTTTAACTCCCATTGAAGTTGTGGTATCTTCTCCACGAATAATATGGCGACGCTCCTGAATACCTGTTCGCTCCTGAATCCATTCATCATTGGTATCAATAATTTTAGACAAATCATCGTTGGTCACAACATTAGAAGGAACATAATATCCTAAGCCCGCTATTTTTGAATGATACATATTCTTTTTGTTATTTGTTAAAAAATTGGATTGCAAATTTAAGTATACTTTAAAACATTACTGTACAAATTAGTGTTTTTTTCGTAATTAGCAATTTAATATCTTTTAAATATATATTCGTTAGTATCTTTTTATTGATTGAAAAAGCAGTTTTTACCTCAAAAACATAAATAAAAACTAAAAAGCCATAAACTCATTTTACTGTTTATGGCTTTTTTATCTTATAAATAATTTAAACTCAGAAAAACATTTTCCTCGAGAGGTAAATCAATTTCGCTTTCAAAAAATATTAATTGTCGTTTATAAACTGATTCTATTAAATAATGATTTCCTCTAAAATAAGTTTTTCTGATTTTTACCGGCAAATTAGACTCTGCAACCATTTTAAACTGATGCGGATATACTAATGTTTTATGCGTTTCATCTTCGTAAGGAACGAGCAAATGTGTTGCAACTTCATTTACTTCTCCAAATAATGAAGCTACGTATTTAGTTTCCGGATCTTCATAAATTTTTGTTGGATTTCCTTTTACAATAATTTCTCCATTTCTCATTACGATTGCCTCATCTGCAAACGATAAAGCGTCTGTACTATCGTGTGTTGCAATAATGCAGGTAATCCCTTTTTGCTTTAAATATTTAAATAAGTTACGTCGAAGTGCATTTTTACGAAAAGCATCAATTTGACTAAAAGGTTCGTCAAGCAAAAGTATTTCCGGTTCTAATGCTAAAACGCGCACTAAAGCTACTCGCTGCATTTGTCCTCCACTCAAATACTTCGTTTTTACATGAGAGAACTGTTCCATTTCTACCATTTCTAATAGCTCCTGAACACGCAGTTTTTTCATATTAGCAAAACCATTCGAAAGAAACTTTCCAACGTTTTCAGCAACCGTTTCAAAAAGAGACAAATCAAAATCCTGAGCCAGGTATTTCATAAAAGGCATTCCGGGAATCAAATTGTATTTTGGACCTAAAATCGGCTTTTCGTTATACGAAATCTGGCCTTCATTTAAATCATATAAACCATACATAAGTTTAAGCAAAGTGCTTTTTCCGCAACCACTCTCCCCTATAATGGCGATATTTTCTCCTTTATTTATAGTAAAAGATACGTTTTTAATAACTGGATTTTCGGTATACGAAAAAGAAATATTTTTAATATCGAGCATGGGTTGTATTTGAAAGTCCAAATTTACAATGTTTAATTTCTAAAGTCAAAAAAAAAGCTGCTTCAATTAAGAAACAGCTTTTAATAAATTTTATTGCTATCGAAAATTATTTTCCAGCTTCAGCTTTTGCGTCATTTACCATTTTGTCATTTGCAGTAATCGAGAATTCTACACGACGGTTTTGAGCTCTTCCTTCCGGAGTATCATTTGTTGCAATTGGATCAACGATTCCTAAACCTGAAGTTTTGAAACGACTTGATTTTAATCCTTTTGCAACTAGATAAGCTTGTACAGATGCCGCTCTTTGTCCTGAAAGTGTCAGGTTATATTCTGGTTTTCCTGTATTATCAGTGTAACCAAAAATTTGAATATCAGTATCTCCGTATTCATTAAATACAGGAACTAATTTATCTAAATTTGCTTTTGCCTGAGTAGTCAAAGTAGATTTATTTGTATCAAAACGAACTGCATTTTCATTTAAAGTTAAGTGAATTCCTTCACCTACTCTTTCTACTGATGCACCTGGCAAAGCCTGATCGATTTCACGGGCTTGTTTGTCCATTTTGTTTCCAATAAGAGCTCCGGTTCCACCACCAACGGCTGCACCAATTGCAGCACCCAAAGCAGCATTACCGCCATGACCTAAATTATTTCCTAAAATACCTCCAATAATACCTCCGGCAACTACTCCGATTCCTGCACCTTTTTGTGTATTATTTGCATTTTTTACTGAATCACAACTTGCAAAAAAACTAACCAATACAAGTAAACTACTCAATCCTAAAACTGTTATCTTTTTCATCTTTTTTCTTTTTTATTATTAATTAGCTCTCTGAAATTGGTAAGTTACGTCCTTAATTTGTCCTCCAACATTAATATTATCTATTAACTGAAAAGAGTTATCAGTTAAACCGGCTACTTTTAATAAATATCCTTCTTTAACATTTTTTGACTTTGTACCAGGGTTAACAATTTTAAGCACAAAAAGACCTTGATTATTAATACTCCATACAATTGGCGAAGTAAAAGCTGTACAATTCGGAGATGTTAAGTTCATTGTACCTTTATTATTATTTGAAATAAAATTCCAAGTACTACCAATAAAACATTTAGAGT
This sequence comes from Flavobacterium sp. LC2016-13, assembly GCF_009707955.1. Classification (GTDB taxonomy): domain Bacteria; phylum Bacteroidota; class Bacteroidia; order Flavobacteriales; family Flavobacteriaceae; genus Flavobacterium. The sequence goes on from NZ_WMDQ01000016.1 coordinate 77,922, forward strand.
CTGCAAGATCGAAAGAAGTTACTTTAATATAATCAGAACCTGCATAAGATACATTGGTTAAAACCCAATTTCCTTTAATAGCTACTTGAGTAGGTCTGTCAAGTTTAGTTGAAAGCGCAGTGCCTTCTGTTGAAGCTGTTGACGAAGATGATTTACACGCGAATAACATCGTGGCCATCATACAAATGAAAATAATTTTCTTCATTTTTGATATTTTATTTAAGTTAATACTTACACATTTAACAATTATTGTACCACAAAGATACGATTCATAGAAATATGTCCTGTTTTAAAATCTGATTATTTTCTTTCAAAATTAACACTTACGACATTTTGTCATTATAATATAATTGGTATTCTATTTGAAGAAATGAAAATCATTACTTTAACTAAAAAAATAAAAAAAATATGACAACAGGTAAAATTAATGTTTCAGTAGAAAACATCTTTCCCTTAATCAAAAAGTTCTTATACAGTGATCACGAAATTTTCTTGCGTGAGCTGGTATCAAACGGAACCGATGCTACTTTAAAATTAAAACACCTTATTAGCATTGGCGAAGCTAAAGTCGAATACGGAAATCCGGTTATCGAAATCAAAGTTGACAAAGAAGGAAAAAAAATCCACATTATCGACCAGGGTTTAGGAATGACTGCAGATGAAGTAGAAAAATACATTAATCAGGTGGCGTTTTCAGGAGCTGAGGAGTTTTTGGATAAATACAAAGATTCTGCTAAAGATTCTGGTATTATCGGTCACTTTGGACTTGGTTTCTATTCTGCATTTATGGTTGCCGAAAAAGTAGAAATCATTACCAAATCATACAAAGATGAACCTGCTGCACATTGGACATGTGACGGAAGTCCTGAATTTACTTTAGAACCAGCTGACAAAACTTCACGTGGTACAGAAATCATTCTTCATGTTGCCGAAGATTCTCTTGAATTTTTAGAAGATTCTAAAATCAGTGGATTATTGAATAAGTATAACAAGTTTATGCCTATTCCGATTAAATTTGGAACAAGAACAGAAACACTTCCAAAACCAGAAGATGCTCCGGAAGATTATATCAACGAAACTGTTGAAACTGACAATATCATCAATAATCCAAATCCGGCCTGGACAAAACAGCCAACAGAATTATCTGATGAAGATTATAAAAACTTCTACAGAGAATTGTATCCAATGCAATTTGAAGAGCCTTTATTCAACATTCACTTAAATGTAGATTATCCATTTAACTTAACCGGTATTTTGTATTTCCCTAAATTAGGATCTGATTTACAAATTCAGAAAGATAAAATTCAACTGTACCAAAACCAGGTTTACGTTACTGATAACGTAGAAGGAATTGTACCTGAATTTTTAACGATGCTTAAAGGAGTTATCGATTCACCGGATATTCCGTTGAACGTTTCTCGTTCAGGTTTGCAAGCTGATGGTGCGGTTAAAAAAATCTCAAACTATATTACTCGTAAAGTAGCTGATAAACTGAAAGCATTATTCAATGAAAATCGTGTTGACTTTGAATCTAAATGGAACGATATTAAAATCGTTTTAGAATACGGAATGCTTTCTGAAGATAAATTCTACGAAAAAGCAGGCGCATTTGTTTTGTACCCAACAGTAGATGATACTTATTTTACTTTAGAAGAATTAAAAGAGAAGTTAAAAGACAAACAAACGGATAAAGACGGAAAATTAGTAGTTCTTTATGCTGGAAATAAAGAAGCACAACACTCTTATATTGAAACAGCAAAAGAAAAAGGATACGAAGTATTACTTTTAGATTCTCCGATTATTTCGCATTTAATTCAAAAAATTGAAGGTGACAACAGCGGTTTAACTTTTGTTCGTGTAGACTCTGACCATATTGATAATTTAATCAAAAAAGATGAAAACACGATTTCTAAACTTTCTGATGAAGAAAAAGAAACTTTAAAAACTTCACTGGAAGCTTATATTCCAAAAGCATACAGCGTTCAGTTAGAAGCTATGGATAGCCAAGCAGCTCCATTCATGATCACGCAACCAGAATTTATGCGTAGAATGAAAGAAATGAGTCAGTCTGGCGGTGGCGGAATGTTTGGAATGGGAAATATGCCTGAAATGTATAATTTAGTTGTAAATACCAATTCTGATTTAGCTACAAGTATTTTAAATACCGAAGACAAAACACATCAGGAACATTTAGTTAAACAAGCTTTAGACTTAGCTAAGTTATCTCAAAACCTTTTAAAAGGTGAAGCTTTGACTGCTTTTGTAAAAAGAAGTTTCGAAATGATTAAATAAGGATTTTTAAATCTCTATAAGATTATCTAAACCTGCAAGTGCTACTTGCAGGTTTTTTTTATGCTAATCCATTTTTTTTATTATTTTTGACTGCCTTTATATTCTAACCTTAACTCAAATTACGATGAAAAAAAGCATTTTTTTATTTATAACAGTTTGCACGACAGCATTAATTTATGTTTCATGTACTTCTGGAACTGATGAAATTGTTCAAACAGACACTACTGCTCTTGGAGCATCTGTAGCTATTGATGCTACTACCGAAATGGATATTAAAACAGGATTGTTTGTAACAGCTCCTAGTAATCCGACAAAAAAGACATCTGATGCAGGTCCGGAAGCTTGCTCAACTATTACTGTAGCTAAGCCAAACGGAACAGAATATCCAAAAGTATTTACTGTTGATTATGGTACTACAGGTTGTGAAAGCAATCAACTTACCAGAAAAGGAAAATTAAAAATTACACTTGACGGCCCTGTTACCACTACCGGAAGCAAGATGACTATTGAAAGAATTGACTATTCTATTAATGAAATAAAATTAGAAGGAACTATTGAATATACCAACACAACTACTGTTGCCTCTATTCCGCAATGGACCAGAAAAGTAACAAATGGAAAATTTACTGATCCAAAAGGAAACGTTTATCTAAATTCAGGAACACTTACTGTTAAACAAACTGCCGGTGTTGACACTCCTTATGTATTAGAGGATAATATTTATGAAATGCCTGAAGGAACGCATACCGTAACTACAGCTAATGGCGGATCATTGACATTAACAGTAAAACAAACATTAGTTAAAAAATATTCCTGTGAATTTATTTCTCAAGGACAATTGAAAGTTGTGGGAGGTGTTTTAAACGGATTTGTTGATTATGGAAACAACGCTTGCGACAGGAACTACACGTATGTACAGGAAAATGGCGTAGGATATAATTTATCGCTGTAACTAATTCATTTTTAAAAAATAAACAAATCCCAATTTAGAAATAGATTGGGATTTATTTTTATTAAAAATTAAACCGCGACTTCTATACATTCAAACTATTTTCTTTATTTTGCAGCAAAATCTAAAAACCAATGAAAAAATCAATTATTGCCTTTGTTACTCTTGCACTATTAGCATCATGTAGCAAAAAAGAATCTACTGACGGTTTACACTTAACCGGAAATATAAAAGGATTAAAAAACGGAACTTTATACATACAAAGAGTTGTTGACACTTCACTTGTTGCCATAGACTCTATTAAAATAGACGGAAATTCGACTTTTGAAAGAGATATAAAATTAGAATCTCCAGAAATGTTGTATTTATTTCTAGATCGCGGAGTAACCAATTCGTTAGATAATAATATTTTATTTTTCGCAGAACCAGGCAATATGAATATCGAAACAAACCTGGATAATTTTATTTTTGGTGCTAAAATTACAGGATCTAAAAATCAGGAATTATACGAAGAATACAAAAAGATAAATTCTCGTTTTAATGACGAAAATCTTTCTATGGTAGAATCGAAATTTAAGGCAATCAAAAGACAAGACCAACAAGCGATTGACAGTATTGACTTAAAACAACAATCTAATATTAAAAGAAAATATCTTTACGCTACCAACTTCGCTATTAATCATAAAGATCACGAAATAGCACCTTATATTGCTTTAGCAGAGATTTACGATATCAATGTTAAGTTTTTAGATACGATACAAAAATCTATGACGCCAAAAGTTGCTCAATCACTTTATGGAAAAAAACTAACTAAATTTGTTTCCGAAGTAAAAAAACAAGAACAAAAATAGTTTTTCAAAATATAAAAAAATGCCCTGGGAATTCAGGGCATTTTTTATTTATAGAAATGTCTTATATTTAAATTGTTTTTTTATCTCGCGAAAGCAACCAAAGTACCAAATGCAATTAATACAAAATATAAAACTATTATAGAAGCCATTAAAACTCCAACAAATTTATAGTGTGATTTTAAGTAACCCAAAGAATCTGTAAGAGCTTCCGAGTTGTTATCTTTAAAAGCTTTTTTACCGTTTACAGCAAATTTGAATAAATAATAGACAGGAAAGAAATATAGCGCTGCCATTAAAAAGTAAACAACACTCATAATTGTTCCAAAAGAACCACCATAAATTCCCATTCCAGGCATTGTACTTCCTAATTGAGCAAAAATAACTCCTGCAAAAATTGCAAATGCCAAAATAAGTCCGATTCCTACAAATCCAACTATACCTAAAAAGTAAGCCCATTTAACGGTTTCTTTTAAAAAGTCTTTTGCAGTTTGGTCGAGCTGCAACTCAAATTTTTCGAAAACTGAATTTTCTTCCATTTATATAATGTTTTTTCTGGTTAAGAAACAAACATAAGGAAAATATAATTAGAATTATTTAAAAAATCAGATCCCAAAACTTAGCAACAGAATAAATTCCAATTGAACAAGTTTTCATTTTACAAAACACAATGTTTTCTAAAACAAAAAAGAGGCTCCAATCAGACCTCTTCTTTCTTTGATTAATTATATAAAGGATTATTTTCCTTTTAGCAATTTTTCTAAATACTCTATTTTTTCTTTTTCAATTTGCACCAAACGCTCGTAAAGCTCTACAACTTTATCAAGAGGATTGAATGTTGGTTGGTATTGAATATTTGAATTCATCGAAGCATTATCATTATTATTAATTGTATTACCAATAATATTAAAGATCGCTTCTTCTGAAAAGTTTTTAATTGCTTCTACAGTAACGCCAAGCGCTTTTGCAACTTCCGCAAGTTTAGCATCATCAAGCGTTTCGCTATTTTCTATAGCAGAAACTGCTTGTTGATTTGTTCCTAAAGCTTGTGCTAATGCTTCTTGCTTCATATCTCTTAATTCACGAATACGGCTAATTTTTCGCCCTATATGATTTGGTTTTATTAGTGTGCTCATAATTCAAAGATAATAATTAAGAATAATAACTAACAATATGTAAAAAACATATTTGAATGTATACGATACAGATAAAATAATTTGGCAAAAACCAATTATTGCTTAGCTGACTTAATAGAAACAAAAATACAATTTTTCGGACAGGGAACGATAAAAATTTTTAAAACTCAAAATTTTTAAAACAAAAAAAACCACCACTAAAAAGTGATGGTTTTACGTTGAGCCGGCGGAGGGACTCGAACCCACGACCTGCTGATTACAAATCAGCTGCTCTAGCCAACTGAGCTACGCTGG
>NZ_WMDQ01000017.1 GCF_009707955.1 Flavobacterium sp. LC2016-13
TTAAGCCCGCCTGCGCAGATGGTACTGCAGTTATGTGGGAGAGTATGTCGTCGCCTTTCTTTTGAAAACACCCTATTCTTATGAATAGGGTGTTTTTTGTTTTATAAAAGTTTTTTATTTTCCCTCAAATTAACTTCTAGAGATTTTATTCTTCTAAAATTAGCCTTAATTAGATCTTTTAATCCTTCTTTTTGCAATCGCTTGAGTTGGATCACTACTAAACAGCAATTATTTCTTGCTTCTGTTAAATTATATTTACTTAAAGAGATTTTTTATTGTATCATCTATTTAATGGGAATGGGCAGTTACTGGTGCTTTATTATTGTACGCAATAATTATAAAATATCTTTACATCTGATAATGCTTTGAATTAGCAAAAGATTATTTAATTTATATTGGAGGTTGTAAAAATTAAGCTAAAAAAGCTTCTTAAATTAATAAGAAGCTTTTTTGCAAATTGTTATTTATTTAGATAGATTTCAAAGGAGATAAAACATTTAAAGCTATTTAAGAAGTGAGAATTTAATATTTGACTTAGTAATTTTAAAATTTATCAGTATCTACATCATGTATAAATTGAATAACACCATTCATAAAAACTTTCTGATCATCCCACATTGCTAAATGGCTTCCATTTGGACAATATAAGAAGTGTCCTTTTTGAACTAACTTGCTTTGTTCCTCCATAGCTTTTGGATCCATAGTGTCATATTTAGCTCCAATCATTAAGGTTGGAATTGTTATTTCTTTTAAACGATTTTTTACATCCCATTTTGCTAAGCGACCACTGATACCGAATTCACTAGGTCCTTGCATTAGAGTGTATACTTCTCCATTAACATGCTTACTTGCTCGTTTTAAACCATCTGGCCATTCTTTTAATCTGCATAGATGTTGTTGATAAAAGTTTGGAATCAATAATTCCATATAACGAGGATTATTGAAATCTTTTTTTGCTTCTAAAGCTCTTATCTCTGCCAGAATTTCGGGTTTCATTTGCTTAGCTAATACTTCATCTGCATATTTACCATATTCTGGTGCACTGGCAACCATATTAGCAACCAATAAACCTTTTAAGTTTTTTTGGTATTTTAATGCATATTCCATTGCAAGAATTCCTCCCCATGAATTTCCTAAAACATAAAAATTATTATTATCAGCTCCTATAGCTTTACGTACTTGTTCTACTTCTTCAACAAAACGTTCTGTTGTCCATAAAGTACTATCTTTTGGTTGATCGCTATAATATGATCCTAATTGATCATATTCATAGAATTCAAAACCCTCACGTTGAAAAAAGGTTTCAAAACATTCCATATATTCATGTGTCATTGCCGGGCCACCATGTAATAATAGTACTTTTATTTTTGGATTATTGCCAAAACGTTTTGTCCATACTTTGAATTCTCCAAAGGGAGTTTTAATTGGAATCATTTTTACCCCGGCAGATTCTACATTACTATTTTCGTTGTAGGTAAAATAATTTGAAAGTGTTTCTGATTTTGTTTCATTTTTACACGAAACTGTAAGAGCAATTAATGCTAAAAGAAGAATTGAGCGCATGTTTATTAGAATTGAGGTTTGACGATTTTTGTGCTAACTAAAATACAAATTATAATTATACTTAATAAGGTTCTATTTGTATTTGAATGTGTGTAATTTATATAGCTAGTTTTTGTAATTTTTGTATAATCTTAAATAATATCATTTTGTATATCTTCCGGCTCCCAATACTCTCCAAAAAACGTTATTGGTCGAAATAGTGTTAATCAAAACAATGATTTACTTTAAATTTAGCTTTTTAATTAGCTAACCAACAAAATATCAATCGATACTTGATGAAAAATATATTTTTAATACTGAGTTTTTTTTGCTTAATAGAACCAATTAATAGTCAGGAATTAGCAAAATCACCTGAACCATTTGGTCCGTTGCCAACACAAAAGCAATTAGACTGGCACGAAATGGAATTTTATGCTTTTGTACACTTCTCATTAAATACTTTTACCAATAAAGAATGGGGTTATGGCGATGAATCTCCTGAGCTCTTCAATCCGACCAATTTAGATGTCCGCCAATGGGCACGTGTGGTGAAAGCAGCTGGAATGAAAGGAATTATATTAGTAGCAAAACATCACGACGGATTTTGTTTATGGCCATCGGCTTATACAGAACGTTCTGTGAAAAATTCTCCTTGGCAAAATGGTAAAGGCGATCTTGTTAAAGAATTAGCTGCAGCTTGTAAAGAATACGATTTAAAATTAGGATTATATCTTTCGCCCTGGGACAGAAATCGTGCAGATTATGGAAAACCTGAATACGTTACGTATTTCAGAAATCAGTTAAAAGAATTGCTAACCAATTATGGAGATGTTTTCGAAATGTGGTTTGATGGTGCCAATGGCGGCGATGGTTATTATGGCGGAGCTAACGAAACCAGAAAAATCAATACACTTGAATATTATAATTGGGATGAGACCTATAAACTAATTTACAAAATAGCACCAAAAACATTAGTTTGGGGAGTTGGCCCTTCAGAAGCGCGTTGGATTGGAAACGAAGAAGGTCGCGCTGGTAAAACAAACTGGTCACTTTTACGTCAAAAAGATGAGTTAGCAGGAAAAGTACATTATACTGAATTTACATCGGGTCATGAAGATGGAGAGAAATGGGTTCCGGGTGAAGCAGATGTATCAATAAGACCAGGATGGTTTTACCACGCTGTTGAAGATGATAAAGTACGTCCGCTTGACGAAATGGTCGATATTTATTATGAATCGATTGGTCGAAATGCCACTTTATTACTTAATCTTCCGGTAGACAGAAGAGGTCTTGTTCATGAAAATGATGAAGCAAGATTAAAAGAACTGGTTGCAACTATAAAAGAAGATTTTAAAACCGAATTATTAGCAGGAAGTAAAATTACTTCAGATAATACTAGAGCAAATAGCAATGAATTTGCACCTGAAAATGTAGTTGACGGAAATAAAAACACGTATTGGGCTACAAATGATAATGTAAAAACAGCATCAATTGTATTTGAATTTGATAAACCTAAAGCTATCGATCGAATTCTACTTCAGGAATATATAAAATTAGGACAACGAGTTAAAGCTTTTACTGTTGAAGCTAAAGTTGATGGAAAATGGATAACGATTGCTAATGAAACAACGATTGGGTATAAAAGAATTTTAAGAATAGAAAGAGTTACAGCTTCGGCACTTAAAATAAATATTACTGATTCGAAAGCGAGTATTGTTATTTCGAATATTGCGGCTTATAATGCACCAACTTTTGTGCGCACACCAGAAATTCAACGTGATAAAAATGGAAATGTCACTCTAAAGTCTGAAGAAGGAAATACTATTTATTATACTGTTGATGGTTCTGCGCCGTCTGCAAAAAGTACCTTATATAAAGGAGTGTTTAAATACAATAAAGCAGTTCAGATAAAAGCAATTGCGATCAATAAAAAAGAAAATATCAGCAGTGCGGTAATAATTGCAAAATATGGTGTTTCTAAAGAAAAATGGAAAATTGTTACCGCTTCAAGTGGCGATATGAATTCGGTAAATAGAATTATAGACGGAAATCCAGCTACAGATTGGGGTTTTGGAAACGATACCAATAAACTTCCGCAAGAAGTAGTAATTGATATGGGAGCTATTCTAAAAATAAACGGTTTTACTTATGTTCCGCAGCAAGTAGGAAACAATCTTAATTTAATTTCTAAATATGAGTTTTATACGAGTTTAGATAACGTAAAATGGACAATACAATCTGAGGGAGAATTTTCAAATATTAAAAATAATCCGATAGAACAACTGAAAACATTTACTGAAACAAAAGCAAGATACCTTCGATTTGTTGCGAAATCTGCAGAAGGAAAAGGTCAGTCGGTTTCTATTGGTGAAATAAATGTGATAGAAAAGTAAAAAAAATGAATCTTAATTGCTGTTGAATTTTTTTAAAGTTTCCAATTATGTCTTTTGCCGAAGTTAACAGGTTATTAGTCGAATTTTTAATTTAATAATCAGGCTAATTCTTAATTTTATAATATAAATTAAACAAAACAGGTAAATGATTAAAGAAGGCATAAATTTTAAAGAAGCTGGGAAATTCGAGGAAACTCGTTTTGAGAAGGTTCACAATGTTATTTTTGAATCATCAAAAGAAGCTTCTGTTTTAGTTGCCCAAGAAATAGCAAATATAATTCAAAGAAAAGATGAATTAAATGAGCCTTGCGTTTTAGGGTTGGCAACAGGATCTTCGCCTATAAAAGTTTATGAAGAATTAGTTAGATTACATAAAGAAGAAGGCTTAAGTTTTGCTAATGTAGTGACCTTTAATTTAGATGAATATTATCCAATGGATAAAAATAATATTCAGAGTTACTATTATTTTATGCATGAGCATCTTTTTAATCATGTTGATATTCATCCGGAAAATATTAATGTTCCGAATGGAAATGTAAGTAATGAAGATTTACAACAATATTGTATAGATTATGAAATGAAAATTAAAGCCTATGGCGGATTGGATTTTCAACTATTAGGAATTGGCAGAACAGGACATATCGGTTTTAATGAACCGGGATCTCACGTTAATTCCGGAACAAGAAGCATAACACTTGATCATTTAACGCGTCAGGATGCAGCATCTTCATTTTTAGGTATCGATAATGTACCAAGAAAAGCGATTACAATGGGAATTGGTACTGTAAAAAATGCCAAAAGAATTGTATTGCTTGGATGGGGAATCAGTAAAGCTGAAATAATTAAAAAAACAATAGAAGGGGAAATCTCTTCAAGAGTGCCCGCAACGTATTTACAACAGCATAACAACACAACATTTGTTTTAGATACCGAAGCCTCATCAGAATTAACGAGAGTAAAAACACCTTGGCTTGTAAAATCTGTAATCTGGACAGATGAGTTAAAATTAAAAGCAGTGGCCTGGTTAAGCGAATTGACCAAAAAACCTTTTCTTAAATTAACTGACAAAGATTATAATGATAACGGAATGTCAAGTGTTTTAACAGAAGAAGGAACTGCATACGATTTGAACATTAAAATGTTCAACAAAATGCAGCAAACCATTACAGGTTGGCCTGGAGGAAAACCGAACGCAGATGATACTTACAGACCAGAACGCGCGACTCCGGAAAAAAAGAGAATTATCATTTTTAGTCCACATCCGGATGACGATGTTATTTCGATGGGAGGAACTTTTGACAGACTTGTAGAGCAAGGACATGACGTTCATATTGCATATCAAACCTCTGGAAATATTGCAGTTTCAAACGAAGAAGCTTTAAAATTTGCAGAAATTTCTAAAGCATTAAATGCTAATTCTGTTGAATCTGAAAATATTATTAACTTTTTGAAAAGTAAAAAAGCAAATGATATTGATTCATTAGAAGTTAGAAAATTAAAAGGATTAATTAGAAGAAGTGAGTCTGTTGCAGCCACCAGATATTTAGGCGTGCCGGATTCGAATGTTAACTTTTTAGATTTGCCATTTTATGAAACAGGTACTGTTAAAAAGAATAATCTTGGAGAAGATGATATTCAAATTATGTGTGATATTATTGAAAGAATAAAACCGCATCAAATTTATGCTGCGGGAGATTTAGCAGACCCTCATGGAACCCATAAAGTTTGTTTAGATAGTTTGTTTGAAGCTTTAAAAAGATTAAAGCACAATAAATTTATGGATGATTGCTGGGTCTGGTTATATAGAGGAGCATGGCATGAATGGGAATCTTACCAAATCGAGATGGCGGTTCCAATGAGTCCTGATCAGGTTCTTAAAAAGCGTCATGCTATTTTCTATCACCAATCTCAAAAAGACGGAGTGATGTTTCAGGGAGATGACAGTAGAGAATTTTGGGTAAGAGTAGAAGATAGAAATAGATTAACAGCAGAAAAATATCATGCTTTAGGATTGGCTGATTACTCAGCAATTGAAGCATTCAAAAGATATCATTTTTAGTTTTCTAAAATAAAATACAATAAATTATTTTTTAATGGTTTATTTTGGTTAGTTACCTGTATGTTGAAATGCGACCTTTATGGTCGCATTTTTTTTGTTAATTTTCAACGTAATTTTTTGTCATCCTGAGCGAAGTCGAAGGGCACAACGTAATTCCACAATCAAAAACTAAAAAACCTTTATCAAAGCTTTTAAACTTTGATAAAGGTTTTTTAATAATCTTCAATTAAACTCAAACTTCAGTTTACATCGGAGAATTCAAAATTCTTTGTTTTACATGATCGATATAAGATCTTCCAATCACATATCTAAGACCTTCAATTTCGATGCTATTTCCTTCAACGGCATCAATTTTATCAATGGCAATTGTGTAAGATCTGTGTATTCTTAAAAAATTTCTTTCCGGTAATAAATCTGTAAAATCAGATAATGTACTATGTATGATATATTTTCCTGTAAGCGTGTTTATTTTCAAATAATCTTTTAAACTCTCAATAACCAGAATTTCATTAAAAAAGATTTTCTTCATTCTTTTCTTGTCAATCTTCACAAAAATAAAAGGACTTTCTGTATTATTTTCCTGCTGAACATTGCCGGTATTATTACTAAGTCTTTTGCTGATTTTGTTAAGCGTTTTCATTAACCTCGGAAACTCAATTGGTTTTACTAAATAATCTAAAACATCCAATTCATAAGTTTCTATTGCAAATTGACTATACGCACTCGTAATAACAAGTATAGGCGGGTTTTCTAAACTTTTAATAAAATTGATACCATCGAGAACCGGCATATTAATATCCAGGAAAACAACATCGACTTTATTACTTTTTAAAAAATTAAGACCTTCAATCGGGTTACTAAAAGTATTTACTACCTCAAAATTTTCAACTGGCTCCAGGTAATTTTTAATTACATTAATTGCCAATGGCTCGTCATCTATGATCAAACAATTTATCTTCATTGGTTATAATTTTTAGAAAGAAATAATTTTAGTAGGTATAGTTGTAAAAAAAGGTTCAATTGTCTCTAAGCCACCTTAATTACAAGCTTTACGACAAAAATATCCTTTTTATTTTTAAATGAAAGCTTATAGTCATTTTTATTATAACCTAATTCAAGTCTTTTTTGTACATTTTCTAAACCTATACCACTAGACTTGTTAAAAAGGTCTTTATGTTGCGTAATTTCCGGCATTGGGTTAGTAATAGTGAAATGCAAAAAATCTCCTTTTACCTTAAAATCAATATCAATTAAGACTTTTCCTGTATTTTTATTTACGCCATGCTTAAAAGCATTTTCAATAAAGGTAAGTAATATAATAGGACTAATTTCTTTATCATGAATATCTCCGGAAATAGACATATTAACTTCTAAACGGCCATCATTTCTAATACGTTCCAAATCCAGATAATTCTGAATACAAAGTATTTCCTTCTCTAAAGTTTGTCGTGTACTTTTTGTATCATATAACATGTAACGCATTAACTCAGAAAGTTTAAGAACAATTTTTGGAGTTTTATCTGATTTTTCTACAGATAAAGAATAAATATTATTTAGTGTATTAAAAAAGAAATGCGGAGAAATTTGAGATTTCAGAAAAAGCAATTCTGTTTCTAATTGCGATTTCTCAAGATCGGTTACCCTTTTTTGTTCCCTTAAAAAATCGAAAGTAATCTTAATCGCCGTTACAAAAGTCATTACATAAAGTTCACCCATCATCATATCAATCGTATAATTCAAGGTTAATTTATCTATAGTTTCAGGACCTTCAGGCCAAACCTGATGCGTTATTAATAAATAAGTAAGATTGAATTTTAAAACGACCATAATAAATATGGCGCATAAAACAGAAATAACATAAAGAAGATACTTCTTCTTGTAAACCAAATTAGGCATAAGCACCAGTATATTCAGATAACACAATGCCATGTGAATAGGAAAACCTAAAAAATTTGTTTTTAAAGAATACCAATAATCATTAAAATAACTTCCCCATCGAAAAGTATTAAAAACGAAATAAGTTAACCAAAATATAACGTGATACTGCAATTGAATGCGGTATAATTTGCTTGAATTTAAAATCATGATATGTGTTACGTTTTATGACTTTTTTTGATGTTTATCTAAGTTTATGTGTCGTCCGTCTAAATTAATTTTAATAAAAGTTCAATTTATATAAATTTAAAGTTAAATTAAGATTGTTTTATATGAAGAATTTTACCCTGCTGGTTTTATTTATCATTTTGGCTGCAAGTTGCAAAATAAATGTAAACAAAAATAACCATCAAAACACACTTTTTGTTAACCATGTTGATCCTTTTATTGGTACAGGCGGTCATGGGCATACTTATCCGGGAGCAACAGTTCCTTTCGGAATGCTTCAGGTAAGTCCTGATAACGGTATTTCGAGCTGGGATTGGTGTTCCGGGTATCATCATTCAGATTCTATTGTTGCCGGATTCAGTCATTTACATTTAAGCGGAACAGGAATTGGAGATTTGGCAGATATTCTCTTTATGCCAACCAATAAAAAACTTGATTTAACAACAAAAACAACCTCACGAGATCAATTACCTTATAAATCCAAATACAGTCATGTTAACGAAAAAGCAACACCGGGCTCTTACCAAGTTTTTCTTGAAGATCCTAAAATCAATGTAGAATTAACTTCATCACAACGCACAGCCTTCCATAAATATACCTTTGCAAAAAATGACAAACAATCAGTTGTCATTGATCTTGGTTTTGCTATTAATTGGGATAAAGCCCTAAAAACCGGAATTACGATTGAAGATGAACATACCATTAGCGGATACCGTTATAGTACAGGTTGGGCAAAAAATCAGAAAGTATTTTTTGTAGCAAAATTTTCAAAACCCATTTCAGAATCCGTTTTACTTGCTAATAAACAAATTATTACAGGAAATAAAGCTGACGGAGAAAATACAGCAGCACAATTATTTTTCAATGCAAATAATACAAATGAATTATTTGTAAAAGTAGCCTTATCATCTGTTAGTGTGGCAAATGCCAAAGATAATCTAGATGAAGAAAGCGCTACTTTCGAAAAAACAAAATCAGAAGCAGCTTCAATATGGAATACTGCTTTAAGCAAAATTGAAGTTGAAACCCCAACAGACTCATTAAAGACAATTTTTTATACCGCATTGTTCCACGCCCAAGTTGCCCCAGTAACCTATAGTGATAAAAACGGTCAATTTAGAAAAGAGGATGATCAAATTGTTACAGCAAAAGATTATACCGCTTATTCAACCTTATCACTATGGGATACTTTTAGAGCCGAAAATCCTTTATTGACTTTATTGGCTCCAGACAAAACTTCAGACATTGTAAACTCAATGTTAGCGTATTATGATACTAAAAAGATATTACCGGTCTGGACACTATACGCCAATGAAACGAATACAATGACAGGATACCATTCCATTCCGGTAATTGTTGACGCATACCTAAAAGGAATTAAAGGTTTTGATGCCCAAAAAGCATACGAAGCAATGAAAACCACTATGATGCAGGACGAACGCGGATTGAATTTCTACAAAAAATACGGTTACATTCCTTATAATTTATTAGACGAATCAGTTACCATTACTTTAGAATATGCTTACGATGATTGGTGTGTAGCGCAAATGGCCAAAGCTTTAGGAAAAAATGAAGATTACCAATTTTTTCTAAACAGATCAAAAGCATATCAATATTTATTTGATCCGAAAACCGGATTCATGAGAGGAAAATCTGAAGATGGAAAATCCTGGAACGAACCCTTCGATGCAAAACATTCAAACCACAGAGAACATACAGATTATACCGAAGGAAATGCCTGGCAACACAGTTGGTTTGTACCACAAAATGTTGATAATTTAATTTCGATTCATGGTGGAAATGAAACCTTTACCAAGCGTTTAGAGCAGTTATTTACAGAAAGCTCAGAAATTACAGGAAACAATGTTTCGGCAGATATTTCAGGATTAATTGGTCAATACGCACACGGAAACGAGCCAAGTCACCATATTGCATACATGTTCAATCATGCCAATCAGCCTTGGAGAACACAATATTGGGTACGTCATATTTTAGATACACAATACAACACAACACCAAACGGACTAAGCGGAAACGAAGATTGTGGACAAATGTCAGCTTGGTATGTTTTCAGCTCAATGGGATTATACCCAATGAATCCGGCTTCTGGAGAATATGAAATTGGAAGCCCGATTTTCGAAAAAGCAAAAATTAATCTTGAAGGAGGAAAAACGTTTATAATTGAAGCAGAAAATGTTTCAGACAAAAACTTCTACATACAGTCAGCAACACTCAATGGTATTCCATTTAATAAAACAGTAATCTCACATCAACAAATATTGCAAGGCGGAATTTTACATTTTGTAATGGGCGCCGAACCCAATAAAAGCTAGGGATTAAATAATAACTAACCACGTAACTAACTAACAAATAAATAAAATTAATGGATATTATTGACGTATCAATCATCGTAGCTTATATTCTGCTCTCAGTAGGAATAGGAATTTGGATTTCAAGAAAAGCATCAAAAGGACTGGATGATTATTTCCTTGGCGGAAAAACAATTAAATGGTATTTCTTAGGTCTGAGCAACGGATCAGGGATGTTTGATGTTTCAGGAACGTCCTGGATGATTGGGGTTTTGTTTTTATATGGAGTAAAAAGTTTCATGTTTATGTGGCTTTGGCCAATTTGGAATCAGATTTTCGTAATGATGTTCCTGGCCGTCTGGATAAGAAGATCAAAAGTAATGACAGGTTCTGAATGGATTTTAACTCGTTTTGGAAGCGACAGAGCCGGAAAAGCATCGCATATTATTGTTGCCATTTTTGCCATTATTTCTACAATTGGTTTTATCGCTTACTTTTTTGAAGGAATTGGGAAATTCGTAACCATTATTCTTCCTTGGGATTTAAGCCTTCATTATGGAGATTTATTGCTATTAACATCAGAGCGATCTTATGCCTTGCTAATCATATTTTTAACTACAATTTATACCGTAAAAGGTGGAATGTTTTCTGTAGTAGCAACAGAAGTTGTACAATATTTAATCATGATTATTGCCGGAGTTTTAATTGCCGGATACGCTTTTATCAATTACACGGATCTTCAGATAAATTCAGTTATTACCGAAGAATGGAAAAATGTTTTCTTCGGATGGCAGTTTGAAACCCAGTGGAGTGATAAATTCCAAACCTTCAATCACTTGATTGATTCTGAAGGATATAAAATGTTTGGAGCTTTTATCGGAATGACATTATTTAAAGGATTTTTTGCAAGTATTGCAGGTCCAACACCAAGTTATGATTTACAACGAATTCTTTCTACAAAATCAGTAAAAGAAGCAGCTTATATGAGTGGTTTCACGAACTTGATTTTATTCATTCCAAGATATTTATTAATCACCGGAATCGTAGTAATCGCGTTGGTAAATTTAGCACCGGAATTGAATGCAAATACAGGTTTAACCGGAGCCGATTTAGAATTGTTAATGCCAAAAGTTGTTAACCTATATATTCCTGTTGGAATAAAAGGAATTTTACTTGCAGGTTTATTAGCCGCTTTTATGTCCGGATTTTCAGCATTTGTAAATGCAGGACCGGCTTATATTGTAAATGATATTTATAAAAAATATTTCAAACCAGTTGCGACAAATCAACATTACATCAAAGTGAGTCAGATTTCTTCTTTCCTTGTTGTTGGTTTAGGAGTTTTTATGGGATTTTTTGCAGATTCAATCAATTCGCTAACCTTATGGATAACAAGCGCATTATACGGAGGTTATGTGGCAGCCAATTTCTTAAAATGGATTTGGTGGAGATTTAATGGCTGGGGTTATTTCTGGGGAATGTTTTCAGGATTAGTTGTAGCTTCTTTACAATTTGCTTTAGGTCAGGCAAAAGGAAGTTTAACAGAAGGATCATTTTTATACGATTTAGCACAAGTACAAGCCATTTACTTGTTCCCAATAATATTTGGATTCTCTATTTTAGGATGTATTCTTGGAACATTTTTAAGTAAACCAACAGATATGGAAGTACTAAGATCTTTTTACAAAAACGTAAGACCTTGGGGTTGGTGGAATCCGGTTTACAAAACATTAAAAATTGAAGATCAGACTTTCGAAAAAAATAATGATTTCTGGAAAGATATGCTCAATTGCGTTATCGGAATTGTATGGCAGTCAAGTATGATTTTGCTTCCGATATTTTTCATTATCAGAGATTATCCAAAAGCAATTGCAGCATTAGTTGTGTTTTTAGTAACAACAACAATATTAAAATTCACTTGGTTAGATAAAGTTCGAAAAATAGAAGATTAATTAAGATATAGAAGTCACAGTTTGTCTTCCTTCTTCAGGATGGCATCAGAAAAAAATAAAACAAACAAAAAAACAAACAAAAACGAAAGAGATCATGAGTACAATTCCTTGGCAAGACAGACCCGAAAACAGCAATGACGTAATGTGGAGATATTCTGAAAATCCAATTATTGACAGATACGCTATACCAACATCAAACAGTATTTTTAATAGTGCTGTAGTTCCTTTTGGAGACGGATTTGCAGGTGTTTTCAGATGTGATAATAAAGCGGTTCAAATGAATATTTTTGCCGGTTTTAGTGAAAACGGAATCGATTGGGACATTAATCATGAACCAATTGTAATGCAATCAGGTAATACTGAAATGATCGAATCTGCTTATAAATACGATCCACGTGTGGTTTTCATCGAAGATCGTTACTGGATTACATGGTGTAACGGATATAACGGACCAACTATCGGAATTGGATATACTTTTGATTTTAAAGAGTTTTTTCAATGCGAAAATGCCTTTTTACCATTCAACAGAAATGGAGTTTTATTCCCTCAAAAAATAAACGGAAAATACGCTATGTTAAGCCGTCCAAGTGATAACGGACATACACCTTTTGGAGATATCTGGATCAGCTACAGCCCGGATATGAAATACTGGGGAGAACACAGATTGGTAATGAAACCATCTCCTTTTGAACAAAGCGCATGGCAATGTACAAAAGTAGGAGCAGGACCAATCCCAATACTTACTGAAGAAGGTTGGTTAATGATTTACCACGGTGTTATCAATACCTGCAACGGTTTTCGTTACGCAATGGGATCAGCACTTTTAGATGTCGATTCACCAGATAAAGTAAAATACAGAACACAGCCTTATTTATTAGGACCTGCGGAAATTTATGAAATGGTTGGAGACGTGCCAAATGTAGTTTTCCCGTGTGCCGCTTTGCATAATGTAGAAGAAGATAAGTTGGCCGTATATTATGGCGCAGCAGATACCGCTGTAGCAATAGCATTTGGTAAATTAAGTGAAGTAATTCAGTTTACAAAAGATAATAGTTTATAAAAAAAGCATGCATTTAAAATTAAGAGGATTAACAATTGTTTTAGTGTTTTTTTCGATTGCGGGTTTTTCGCAATCGAAAAAAAATACCGTTATACCTAAAACTTACGTAGCCGGTAAAACTACAAATACAATTGTAATCGACGGAGACGAGTCTGATGCAGCCTGGAGCAAAACAGATTGGACAGATCTTTTTGAAGATATAGAGAATGACGTAAAACCAAAATATGGAACAAAAGTTAAAATGCTCTGGGATGAAACCAATTTTTATATATTAGCAAAGCTTGATGAACCACATGTTTGGGCAAATTTAAAACAACGAGACACCATTATTTTTTACAACAACGATTTTGAAGTATTCATTGATCCCGATAGCGACACTTTTAACTATTATGAATTAGAAATTAATGCTTTAAATACAGCTTGGGATCTGTTTCTGTCAAAACCATATAGAGAAAATGATAATGTTGTATTAAACGACTGGAATATTCCAGGCCTGAAATCAGCGGTAAAAATCAACGGAACGCTTAATAACCCAAACGATACTGACGAAGGTTGGGTATTAGAAATGGCAATTCCCTGGGCATCTTATAGAACATCTTATAATGAAAAAAATGTACCAACAGATAAATTTTGGAGAGTTAATTTCTCAAGAGTAAACTGGCAACATACCATAAATAATGGCAGTTACGAACGCAAAAAAGATGCTGACGGAAAGTTCTTGCCGGAGTACAACTGGGTTTGGTCACCAATGGGAGTCATCAATATGCATGAACCCGAGAAATGGGGATATGTTTATTTTTCTTCAAAAGAAGGAAAAGAAAATTTTACGATTCCACAGGATGAAAAAATAAAATGGGAGCTATACAATTTATACAGAGCTCAAAAAGAATATTATCAAAAAAATAAAACCTGGGCAAAATCTTTAGCCAATCTTACTAAAGAAACCATTAATGTCGACGGTAAAATTTTGAAACCAGTAGTAGAAAATCATGCAACAGGATATAATATTTCGGTAAAAAGTCCTTTTTCTAATCAAACCTATATAATAAGGCAGGATGGCAAAATAATAGCAAACTAAACCACTATGAAACTACCAAAACTATTACTTTTTTTATTGGCATTTAGTATTTTTTCTTGTGCTAAAAAAGAAGAACAAACCACTTTTAAATTTGGAGTCTGGACAACTGCCGATGCCAAAAAATCTGACGCAGAATATTCAAAAGAATTTAAAAAATATAAAGATGGCGGAATTGATGAAGTATTAATCAATACAACAACAGACCCAAAACTCTTAAAAAGATTAGTGCCTTTAGCCACAAAAGAAGGTTTAAAAGTTCACGCCTGGATTATGGCCATGAACAGACCCGGAGATTCACTTGCCTTAAAACATCCGGATTGGTATATGGTAAGCAAAGAAGGAAAATCTTGTTTTGATAATCGCCCTTATGTAGATTATTATCAATGGTTATGTCCAACCAGAAAAGAATCAAGAGAACATGTTTTAGCGTTAGTTGAAGAACTTGCAAAAGTAGACGGAATCGAAAGCGTTCACTTAGATTATATTCGTTTCCCGGACATCTTTTTGCCAATCAGTTTATTGCCAAAATACAATTTGGTTCAGGATGTAGAATTACCTCAATTTGATTTTTGTTATTGTGATGAATGTATCAAAGCATTTGAAAGAATTCATCATAAAAATCCAAAAGAAAGCCACAATACTTCTATCGATATGGAATGGAAAAATTTCAGGTTAAATGCGATACAAGCCGTTGTAAATGATGCTTACAAAATTGCCCACAAACACAATAAAAAACTAACAGCAGCCGTATTTCCTTATCCTGAAATGGCAGATCACATGGTACGTCAGCGTTGGGATAAATGGAATATTGATGAAGTTTATCCAATGATTTATCATAGTTTTTATAATGAAGAAATTGACTGGGTTGGATACGCGACAAAGCAAGGAGTTGCCGATTTAGAACATAAAAAAACAAAAATTAATACAGGAATTTATATTCCCGGATTAAAATCAGATAAAGAATTAAAAGAAGCGATTTTACTGGCCAAAGAAAATGGAGCCGTAGGAGTTTCGTTCTTTGACGGAAATGCATTAACAGAAAGTAATCTGAAAACCATCAAAGAAACAAAAGCAATTTTAAATTAAAGCAACATGTCAAACAGAAGAAATTTTATAAAAAAAGCAACTTTAGGCACATTAGCCGTAAGTTCTGTTTTGGGCTTTAGCGGATTTGCAAAAAATCACGAAGATGAAAAAGAGGGCCAATTAGAATTTCCTTCAAAAAAAACAAAAAAGCCAATCGTAATTTCGACATGGAATCATGGTTTACCTGCAAATCAAGAAACCTGGAAACAAATAAAAGCCGGAAAACCAGCCTTAGATGCGCTAGAAGCCGGTCTCAAAATTCCTGAAGCAGATCCGAATGTCCGCAGTGTTGGTTATGGAGGATATCCGGATCGCGAAGGAAAAGTGACTTTGGATGCCTGTATTATGGATCATAATAGTAATTGTGGTTCAGTTTGTTTTCTGCAAGGTATTATGCATCCAATTTCAGTAGCAAAAAGAGTATTGCAAAATACGCCACACGTTATGCTGGCAGGTCAGGGAGCATTGCAATTTGCATTATCAGAAGGATTTAAAGAAGAAAACCTATTAACTCCGGAATCTGAAAAAGACTGGAAAAAATGGCTGGAAGATTCAAAATACAAACCAGTTATTAATATAGAAAATCACGATACTATAAGCATGCTAATGTTAGATGAAGACGGCAATCTGGCCGGAGGCTGTACCACAAGTGGAGCTGCCTGGAAGATGCACGGTCGCGTCGGTGACTCCCCAATCATCGGCGCGGGTCTTTTTCTTGATAACGAAGTAGGAGCAGCAGCTGCAACCGGATTAGGCGAAGCCGTTATCAGAACCGCAGGAAGCGCCATGGTTGTCGAATTAATGCGTCAGGGAAAATCACCATTTGATGCCTGTAAAGAAATTACAGAACGTATTTATAACAAACATAAAAACCACAAAGACATGGAATATCTGCAAGTTGGTTTTATTGCATTAAATAAAAACGGAGAATATGCAGGTTACAGTTTAAGATCAGGATTTAATTATGCCATTTCAGATGATGAAAAAGGGCACAGAATGGAAGATGCTAAATTTAAAATGTCCTGGGATAAATAAAGCAATTTTTGCCATTTCGACCGAAGGGAGAAATGACAAACCTTAATAAAAAAAGTGTAAATTTTAGGCATAGAACATAGATTTTATCCTCTCATAAGTTTAAAATAAAAGCCCCACACCTTTTATTAACTTTAAAAATCTATGTTTCTATGTTTTAAAAACAACACACAGAGAATAAAAAAACAAATAATGAAAAAATCAATATCCATATTAGCATTTTTAATTGCTTCAATAGTAGTTGTTAATGCGCAGGAAAAAGTTCCGTTTTGGCAAAATGAAAAAATCAATGAAGATAATAGAGAGCCCATGCACGCTGCTTATTATGTTTTTGAAAATGAATCATTAGCTGCTAAAAATGAATGGAGACAATCGAAAAATTATTTGGATATAAACGGACCATGGAAGTTTAAATATGTAAACAGCCCGGGTGAATTGCCAAAAGATTTTGAAAAAAGTACTTTTAACGATTCAGCATGGGATAATTTTAAAATTCCGGCGAGTTGGGATGTAAACGGTTACGGATTTCCGGTTTATGTTAATACAACCTACGATTTTGATTATTTAATGGCGCCAAATCCCCCGTTTGTGCCAACAAATTATAATCCGACAGGAGTTTACAGAAAAGAAATTACAATTGATAAATCCTGGGAAGGAAAAGATATATTTCTTCACATAGGAACCGCAAAATCAAATCTTACCGTTTGGGTAAATGGCGTTTATGTTGGTTATGGCGAAGACGGAAAATTACCTTCAGAATTCAACTTAAATAAATATGTAAAAACCGGAAAAAACACCATTACATTACAAGTAATGAAATGGAACGACGGTTCGTATTTAGAATGTCAGGATATGTGGAGAATGAGCGGAATAACACGTGATTCTTATCTGATTGCCAGAAACAAAGCACACTTAAAAGATTATGAAATTATTCCGGACTTAGATGCTTCTTATGTAAACGGAACTTTAAAAATAACAACTCAATTCTCCGATTTAAATAAAAATGACAACTACACTTTAGACGTTCAGCTTAAAGACGGCGCTACAGTTGTGGCTTCAAAAGTTATTACGGCATTAAACGAAAAACAAACCTTCGATTTTGCAGTAAATAATCCTAAAAAATGGAGCGCTGAAATTCCGAATTTATATCAAATAACTTTCCTTTTAAAAGATAAAAAAGGAAATGTTATCGAAGTAATCAATCAAAATGTAGGTTTTAGAAAAGTAGAAATCAAAGGCGGACAACTTTTAGTAAACGGAAAAGCCATTTACATAAAAGGAGTAAACCGTCATGAAGTTGATCCGGTAACAGGACAAACGATTTCCAGAGAACGTATGGAACAAGATATTAAATTGATGAAAGAATTTAATATCAATGCCGTAAGAATGTCACATTATCCAAACGATGAATATTTCTACGAATTATGCGATAAATACGGAATTTATGTAGTCGATGAAGCTAATATCGAATCACACGGAATGGGTTATGATATTACCAAAACCTTAGGAAATAAACCAGATTGGGAATTAGCGCATATTCAGCGGATGCAACGTATGATCGAAAGAGATAAAAATCATACATCGGTGATTATCTGGAGTATGGGTAACGAAGCAGGAAACGGTTATAATTTTTACAGAGGATATTTATGGATTAAAAACCGTGATAAATCAAGACCAATTCAGTACGAAAGAGCGACTGCAGGAGCGTGGGATGGAAAAGATTTAAAATTTGAATGGGATTCTGATATTATCGACCCAATGTACAGTTCTCCAAATAAAATGGAAGAATATATTCTTGCAAATCCAAATCCGTCAAGACCTTATATTCAATGCGAATACGCACATGCAATGGGTAATTCGATGGGAAATTTTAAAGATTATTGGGATGTAATCAGAAAATATCCAAACTTTCAGGGAGGATTTATTTGGGATATGATCGATCAATCAGTTTATAAAACGCAACCTGACGGAACTCGTATTTTGGCGTATGGCGGAGATTTTGGACCAAAAGATGTAAAAAGCGATAACAACTTTGTAAACAACGGCGTATTTACGGTAGACAGAAAACCAAATCCGCATGCTCTTGAAGTACGAAACGTGATGCAAAACATTCTGACATCATGGGAAAATCAATCAACAGCAACAATTAAAGTCTATAATGAATTTTCGTTTAAAGATTTAAGTAATGTTAGCTTACATTGGAAATTGGTTTTAGACGGAAAAGACGATGCCATTGGAACTATTGATAATTTAGATATCAAACCAAATGAATTTAAAACATTTCAACTGCCAGTTAATGTAGAAGAAAAAGAGTTTCAGGAAGCTTTTATTGTTGTAACATATCACATCAAACAAGATGAGCCGTTTTTACCAAAAGGTTTTCAAATTGCAACAGAACAGTTGGCGTATAAAGGAACCTGGAAAAATGATATAAAAATTCAGGGAGCATCAAAAATTACAGTTGAAAAAAACGTAAATAATACAACATTCAAAAGCGATAAAACAACTATAATTTTCGATAAAAAAACAGGATTCATAAACGGATATTTGTTCAATAATCAGCCAATTATAAAAGAAGGATATCAGTTGCGTCCGAATTTTTGGAGAGCACCAAACGATAATGATTTTGGAGCTAATCTTCAAATAAATTTAAAAGCCTGGAAAGAAGCTACAGAAAATCCAACACTTGTAAGCTGGATTTATTCAGCGACAAAACACAATAGGATTTTGATAAAAGCAATTTATAATTTATCTTCGGTTTCTTCGACTTTAGAGCTAAATTACGAGATAAACAGTAACGGAGAATTAGTCGTAAAAGAGAAATTAAATATTGACAAAACAAAAGAACAGCCGGTATTACCAAGATTTGGTATGGAAATAATTGTTCCGAAAGATTTTAGCAACATGAGTTATTACGGAAGAGGGCCACACGAAAATTATATCGACAGAAATTACAGCGCGCAAGTTGGAGTTTACAACCAAACCGTTTCAGAGCAATATTATCCGTACATCCGTCCGCAGGAAACCGGAAACAAAACAGATGTTCGCTGGTTAGAATTATCAAATGATAAATTGAAAATAACAGTTACATCAGATGATTTATTAGCCGTAACAGCTTTAAATTATTTAACCGAAGATTTAGACGATGGTCTGCAAAAAGACCAGAGACATGCTGCAGAATTAAAAGAAAGAGATTTAACAAGTTTAAAAATTGATTACAAACAAATGGGAGTTGGCGGAATCGACAGCTGGCAAGCATGGCCAATGGAAAAATATTTGTTGAGAGGCAAAACCTATCAGTATCAATTTAAAATAACACCATCAATAAAATAATTCATTATGAGGATATTAAAACCATTCCTTGTCGTAATCTTATGTACTGTTTTCAATTCTGGATATAGCCAAAAAATATATACAGAAAAAGATATTCAGATTATTCCAAAACCATCACAATTGCTGATTAATAAAGGTGTTTTTGAATTTTCTGCAGCTACAAAATTTGTAGCCACTACAGATTTCCAGAAAGACATTTCAAATGCTTTAATAAGCAAGTTTGAAAAAGCAGCAGGATTTCGTCCTGAGCTTTCTGCGGCAGTTCCTCAAAGCAATTTTATACAATTTAAAGTTGATCAGAATTTAGAAAAAGAAGCGTATATATTAGATGTAAACTCTAAAAACATCACCATTACGGCCAAGGGAAATGCAGGTTTTATTTATGCTTTAGAAAGTATTAGACAATTGCTTCCGGTTGTTATTGAAAGTAAAAATGTTTTACCAAACCAAAAATGGCAAATTCCAAATGTGATTATTAATGACAAACCCCGTTTTCAATGGAGAGGTTTAATGCTTGATTTGTCACGTCATTTCTTTGATAAAAATTATGTAATCGAAACCATAGATCGTCTGGCAATGCACAAAATGAATGTTTTGCATTTGCATTTAGTAGACGATCAGGGTTGGAGAATCGAAATAAAAAAATATCCAAAATTAACCGAAGTTGGTGCGTGGAGAGTAGATCAGGAAAATTTGGCATGGAACGCAAGACTTACCACAAACCCTGATGAAAAAGGAACTTACGGAGGATTTTTAACTCAGGAAGAATTAAAAGAAATCGTAAAATACGCTGCAACCAAAAACATCGAAATTATTCCTGAAATCGAAATGCCGGCGCACGTAAGCAGCGCTATTGCATCTTATCCTGAACTGGCTTGTTTCGATCAGCGCATTGGCGTTCCGTCCGGAGGATTATGGCCTATTACCGATATTTATTGTGCAGGAAAGGAAACTACATTTGAGTTTTTGCAGAATGTAATTGATGAGGTAATTACCATTTTTCCATCAAAATACATTCATATTGGTGGGGATGAAGCCACTAAGACGAATTGGGATAAATGTCCGAATTGTCAAAAAAGAATGAAAGATAACGGATTGAAAAATGCCCATGAACTGCAAAGTTATTTTGTAAAAAGAATGGAGAAATACATCAATTCTAAAGGCAAAAAAATTATCGGCTGGGATGAAATATTAGAAGGCGGTTTGGCTCCTGAAGCTACCGTTATGAGCTGGAGAGGAACTCAAGGCGGAATTGACGCAGCAAAACAAGGACACGATGTGATCATGACGCCGGAATCTCCTTGCTATTTTAATTTTTATCAAGGCCCGCAAAACGAAGAACCGATTGCTTTTGATGCTTATAATCCACTAAATGAAGTTTACAAATTTGATCCTGTTGTACCCGCAATGACACCGGAAGAAGCGAAACATGTTTTAGGCGGACAAGCAAATTTATGGGCAGAACATTTATCAGGTCCAAAAGATTCAGAATACATGATTTTTCCAAGATTGGCAGCTTTATCAGAAACATTGTGGAGTACAAAAGAAAGCCGTAACTGGATTGATTTTACAGGAAGATTAACGTCTTTATTACAGCGTTATAATTATATGGGAATCAATTATGCAAAAAGCGCTTATTTGGTTACTGCTGCTTCAAGTGCAGATTTGGGTAAAAAACAAATTAATGTGACGTTGAAAAATGAATTTCCAAACCCGGATATTCGTTACGTTTTGGGCGATAAAAATATTGAACATAATCCGATAAAATATACAACTCCAATTGAATTCAAAGAAACAACAGTTTTAAAAGCTTCTTTATTTCAGGATGATAAACCGGTAGGAAAAACATTTACAGACACTATTATTTTTCATAAAGCAGTAGCGCATAAAGTAAGTTACTTAACGCCTTTTAATGAAAATTATAAAGGAGATGGAAAGTTTACAATGGTAAATACGATTAGAGGTTCCAAAAATTTTCACGACGGACAATGGCAAGCCTGGCTGGTAAACGATATGGAACTTGTGGTTGATCTTGAAAAACAGGAAAGTATTCAGGAAGTCATAATTGGAACGTTAGAAAGTCAGGGCGCAGGAGTTAATTTTCCAACGCAGATAAAAGTTTTGGTTTCAAATGATGGAATCAAATACAAACAAGTTGGAAAAGTATTACGTCCGTATGCTGCCAACGTGAGCTCAGAGTTGAAAGATTTTAAAATTAGTTTTGAAAAACTCAGCACAAGATTTGTAAAAGTAATCGCTTATAACTTAAAGAAAAGTCCGAAAGGGGAATCTTCATGGTTGTTTGTTGATGAAATTTTAGTGAATTAAAAAGCTTTTAGAAACGAAAATTTTAAACACATAGAAACATAGATTTTTTTTTAAATGAATAAAAAGAATATAAAAAGAAACTAGTGTCTTACACATAGCTATGTTTTTTATTACAAGTGAAACGCCTTTTTTAAACTATCAAAACTATGTCTCTATGTGTTTGAAAAATCAGACCAAAAACAAAAAACAAAGAATAAAAAACTATAAAAAAGAGTAAAGATGAAAAGAGGAATATTCATAATCGCATTATTATTTTCCGTTCAAATGTTTTCGCAGGCCATTTATGAAGATGAGCGCTATGTACCGGAAACGGATCCGTTAGTGTTGAAAAATTTAGAAGAATGGCAAGGCAAAAAATTTGGATTGTTAATGCACTGGGGAACATACAGCCAATGGGGAATTGTAGAATCATGGTCGATATGTCCGGAAGATTATGGATGGTGTGAACGCAAAAAAGGAAGTAATCCGGCGAATTATAATCAATATGTAGCGGATTATGAAGGTTTGAAAAAAACATTTAATCCAACAAAATTCGACCCGACAAAATGGGCAAAAGCAGCAAAAGCGGCAGGAATGAAATACATGGTTTTTACAACAAAACACCATGACGGATTTAATATGTACGACACTAAATATTCTGATTATAAAGTAACAGATAAAGATTGTCCGTTCAGCGTTAATCCAAAAGCAGATATTTTAAAAGAAGTTTTCAATGCTTTTAGAGCAGAAAATATTTCAACAGGAGCTTATTTCTCTAAACCAGACTGGCATAACGAAAACTATTGGGATCCTTATTTTCCTCCTTTCGACAGAAACGTAAACTACGATCCATCATTATATCCGGAAAAATGGCAGAAATATGTTGATTTCACACACAATCAAATCTTAGAAATTCTTACCAATTACGGTAAAGTAGATATTTTATGGTTAGATGGAGGTTGGGTTAGAAAAAGAGACCAACAAAACTTAAAAGAAAACTATGACGAAAAGTTTGCAGAAAACGAATCTAAAAATGGTTTTATCAAACACAGAGTCGTAGATCAGGATCCTAAAATGGACGAATTGGTTATAAAAGCACGTCAAAAACAACCAGGATTAATCGTAGTTGACAGAGCCGTTCACGGAAAAAACCAAAACTATTTAACTCCTGAAGGTCGTGTTCCTGCAAAAACATTGCCTTATCCTTGGGAATCTTGTATTACTTCTGGCGGTGGATGGTCTTACACTCCGGATGCTAAATATTTAACAGGAAGAGAAGGAATTCACATGTTGGTTGATATTGTTGCAAAAGGCGGAAACTTATTATTGAATATCGCTCCAAGTCCGGAAGGAGATTGGCAACAAGGAGCTTACGATTTATTGGCCGCATACGGAGACTGGATGAAAGTAAATAGTACCGCTATTTATAATACAAAACCAATCGAGCCTTTTAAAGAAGAAAATATTTGTATGACACAAAACAAAGAAGGAAATGTATTCTTGTTTTATTTGGCTAAACAAGGAGAAGATAAAATTCCTGCAGAAGTGGTTATAAAATCGATCAATCCTAAAAAAGGAACAAAAATTACAATGTTAGGTTCTAAAACTTCATTAAAATGGACTAAAGAAGCGCAAGGATTTAAAGTTGTGATTCCTGAAAATTTAAGAAACAATTTACCATGTAAAGAAGCGTGGACTTTAAAAATTGAAGCTATTAACAGATAGAAAAAAGAATATGTTTTTAAACAAGAGGATAACTATAGAAACAGCATGTATTTTTTACATGCTGTTTTTTAGCATCACTATTTTTGCACAAGAACCTGCAGATTTCGTAAATCCGTTTATTGGAACTTCTAATTACGGAGCGACTTTTCCGGGTCCGATTGCGCCAAGAGGCATGGCAAGTATTAGCCCTTTTAATGTTGCCGGAAAACAGAATAAACTGGAGAAAGACAGTCAATGGCTATCGAATCCGTATGTAAATGAAAATACCTTTTTAACCGGATTTAGCCAGGTTAATATAAGCGGCGTTGGCTGTCCTGAATTAGGCGTTTTAATAGTAATGCCAACAACAGGAGCTGTAGAAACCAATCATTTAAAATACGGTTCAACGTATAAAAATGAAGTTGCAAAAGCAGCGTATTATAGTGTAGACATTGACAAATACAATGTAAAAGCAGAATTTACAGCATCAAAAAGAGTAGGCGTAAGCAAGTTTACTTTCCCGAAAGGGCAATCGAATATTTTACTGAATCTTGGTTTAGGTCTAACCAATGAAGAAGGTGCAATGGTAAAAGTCGTATCGCCTTCGGAAATTGAAGGAATGAGAAGCGTGGGCTCGTTTTGTTATAATAGTCCAGAAGATGCATATCCTGTTTATTTTGTGGCGAAATTTTCTAAACCAGCAAACAAATTCGGCGTTTGGAAAAAGCCATCAAAATATGAAGGTACAGAAGCACAATGGATGACCTACAACGGCAAAACCAGAATGATGGACAATACCATTAAAACGGTTGTTGGTGACAGTATTGGAACTTATTTTACGTATAAGTTTGATAAACAGGAAACTGTTGAGGTGAAAATTGGAATTTCGTATGTAAGTATTGCAAATGCAAGAGAAAATTTAGAAAAAGAAACAGGAAACAAATCGTTTGAAGCTGTTTATAAAGATACTTATAAGGAGTGGAACGAAGAACTTTCGAAGATTTTAGTCGAAGGCGGATCAGAAGATGATAAAACGATTTTTTACACTGCACTATACCACACTTTAATTCATCCAAATACCTTAAATGATGTCAACGGAGAATATCCTAAAATAAAAAGAACCAAGATTGGTAAAACCGATGGTACTCGTTATACCGTATTTTCTTTGTGGGACACATACCGAAATATGCATCCGCTAACGTCTTTAGTTTATCCTAAACAACAATCGGATATGATAAAAAGTATGTTGGAAATGTATGATGAAAACGGCTGGTTACCAAAATGGGAATTAAATTCAACAGAGACATTTACAATGGTAGGAGATCCTTCAAGTATTGTTATAGTCGACGCCCTCTTAAAAGGAATTCAGGATTTTGATTTTTACAAAGCCTATCATGCAATGGTACAAGCTGCAGATCAAATTGAAGAAAATCCGTTGCGTCCGGGACTTAAAGAATATATCGGGAAAGGGTATTTATCAACTAATTATCCTGGTCCCGTTTCTACAACGCTGGAATATAATACGTCAGATCATGCGATTTCACTTTTAGCAAAAGCTTTAGGAGAAAAAGAAGATTATAAGCGTTTTACCAAACGTTCACTTTCCTACCAAAAATTATATGACAAAGATTTAAAATTACTTCGACCAAGAACCGCTAACGGAAAATGGTATGAACCTTTTGATCCTGAAGCAGGAGCTAATTTTCAGGAAAATGTTGGTTTTATCGAAGGTAATGCATGGCAATATGCTTTTATGGTGCCACATGATATTGTTGGACTTAAAAAGTTAATGGGCGGCGACAAAGCTTTCTCGGATCAATTGCAAAAGGTTTTTGATATCAAACAATTTGATATGGCAAACGAGCCGGATATTGCTTATCCATATTTATTTAATTATGTAAAAGGAGAAGAATATAAAAGCCAGGAAATGGTCAAAAAACTGGTAAACGAATATTTTCAAAACAAACCAAATGGATTACCCGGAAATGACGATACAGGAACAATGTCTGCATGGTTAGTTTATTCTATGATGGGAATTTATCCGATATCTCCCGGCGATCCAATTTACACCATTACAGCGCCGATGTTTCATAGAATTACGATCAAATTAGATCCAAGATATTATAAAAAAGAAAGTATTGTAATTGAAAGACAAATCAATAATGATGGAAAAATCAATTCGATTGAGATAAACGGAAAACCACTTAATAGCTTTTTTATTTCGCACGAAGATTTTGTAAATGGAACAAAGCTGAAAGTGATTCAAAATTAAAAACAACACAATTATGTTACAACTAAGAATTAAAAAAACAGCCATTATTTTTGTAATGGCTGTAGGTTTTTTTAACCAAGGCTACTCGCAGAAAAAATACCCCTATCAAGACGCAAAACTACCGGTAGAAGATAGGGTAAAAGACTTGTTAAGCCGAATGAGTTTGGAAGAAAAGGTACGCCAAATGGACATGTACAAAGGCGAATTTTTTAAGGATAAAGAAGATTTTTCGAAATCTAAATCAGATCTTAAAATTGGAAATCTAGGAATTGGAGCCATTCATGACATTTATCCGCGTTCAGCGAAAATGATTAATGATCTTCAAAGTGAAATTATTAAAAAGAACAAATGGGGAATTCCTGCACTTATTATGTGCGAGATGCTTCACGGATATTTAGATGATGGAAGTACAGCGTTCCCAATGAATATTGGACTTGGTGCAACCTGGGATACTAATGTTATGGATAAAGTTGGAAAAGTAATTGGTGCCGAAGCCAGAGCACATGGTGTTCATTTTGGTTTTGGTCCAAATCTTGACATAGGCCGCGAACCGCGTTGGGGAAGAGTTGCAGAGACTTTTGGTGAAGATGCATTTTTATCGAGCGAAATTGGTCTTGCAATGATTAAAGGGATGCAAGGCGATGATTTAAAATCAGACCGATCTATTATTGCAGAACCTAAACATTTTGCAGTACACGGTATTCCCGAAGGAGGAGGAAATTCATCACCGGCTTTGGTTGGTGAGCGTGAAGCACGTCAGGATTTTTTACCAACATTTGAAAAAGCATTTAGAAAAGGCGGTGCATTAGGAACTATGTGTGCGTATTCTGAATTAGACGGAATTCCATGCGCGGCAAATCATTGGTTATTGACAGATGTTTTGAGAAAAGAATGGGGTTTTAAAGGAATTGTAGTTTCAGATTTAGGAGCAATAAAATACCTTCAGGTAACACATTACGTTACAAGTTCTCCAAAAGAAAGTATCAGAGAAGCCGTTTCGGCTGGAGTTGATATGCAGTTTTATGATTTTACAAATGAGTTTTGGCAAACCAGTATTATAGAGTTGGTAAATGAAAAGAAACTTACGATGGAAAATATTGATCGTGCAGCCGGAGGAGTTTTAAGACTTAAATTCTTGTTAGGTTTATTCGAAAACCCATACACAGATAAAAATTTAATTAAAGAGCGTTTTTATACCAAAGAAAATCAGGATGTTGCCTTAGAAGCAGCACATAAATCTATCATTTTACTAAAAAATGATAATAATATCCTGCCTTTAAGCAAAGACATTAAAACAGTTGCCGTTATCGGGCCAAATGCAAATGTTTCAAGATTAGGAGGATATGCCGTTAAAAATAAAGTAGGAACAACAGTTTTAGAAGGCGTTCAACAAATTGTGGGTAAAAACGCCAATGTACTTTATGAAGAAGGTGTTCCTTTAATTGTAAAAGGACAAATTATTCCATCGAAATTTTTATTTACTCCGGACGGATCTCAAAACGGATTAAAAGGAGAATATTTCAATAACAGAAATGTAGAAGGAACTCCGGCATTAACCCGTATCGATAGTCAATTAGAGTTTGACTGGCCTTGGTCTCCTGGTGACGGAGTTACAGACGATGATTTCTCAATTCGTTGGACAGGTTATATACAATCAGAAAAAGCATTTGACGGATGGTTAGGTTTAAGTTCTGATGACGGAATCAGAATGTGGATTGATGACCAATTGGTTATTGACAATTGGACAAAAGGTGCAACAAGCATGGTTACAACTCCAAAAAACATTGAAGCAGGTAAAAAATACAAAGTCCGTATCGAAATGTGGGAAGGAGGCTGGGGAGCCAGAGCACACTTGCGTTGGAATTTAGAAAAAGTAAACTTTCAGCCTGCAATTGATGCTGCTAAAAAAGCTGATGTTGCAATTGTGGTTTTGGGAGAATCAAATGAATTGGTGGAAGAAAACAGAGATGTTGCTTCTTTAGATTTACACGGAATGCAGCAGGAATTGATCGAAGCAATTCAAAAAACAGGAACTCCTGTAGTTTGTGTGTTGTTAAACGGTCGTCCGCTATCTACAAACTGGATCAGCGAAAATATCCCTGCAGTTGTAGAAGGATGGTTTCCGGGTGAATTTGGAGGAAGAGCTGTAGCTGATGTTTTATTTGGAGATTATAATCCGGCAGGAAGACTTCCTATTTCGGTTCCAAAATCAGTTGGACAACTACCTATATATTATAACCAAAAACCATCTGCGATTCATAAATATGTTGCAGAGAGCGAACATCCATTATATGCGTTTGGTTATGGTTTAAGTTATACAAAATTTGAATATTCAAATTTCACAATAAATACAAAAGAAATAAAACCCGACGGAGAATTGAAAGTTAGCGTAGATGTTAAAAATATTGGGAATTATGGCGGTGATGAAGTTGCACAATTATATATCAAAGATGTATATAGTAGTGTAACAACTCCAAGAAAAACATTAAAAGGTTTTAAAAGGTTATTCATCGAAAAAGGAGAAACAAAAAAAGTTGAGTTTACATTGACAGCTGATGAACTATCTATCTGGAACAGAGAAATGAAGAGAGTGGTAGAGCTAGGTGATTTTGAAGTTATGGTTGGTGGAAACTCTACAGATTTGCAAAAATTAAACTTTAAGGTTGTAGATTAGTCTATTGTGCTAATTGAATCGAAAAATATTTAGTGTTTTATGGGTTTTGATTAGAATTCTTTTATGAATTTAACAAAACCCAAAGATTAATAATGTGTAACCCCAGAAAACGTAAGGATTTTAACAGTAAAAAAGAGTGTTTTTAATCAAATTTTGACCAACACCTTTTCAAAGATGTCATTTGTCGAAATAATGATTTAGTTAACAAACACGATCCTTAAATTTAACATGTTATTAACTCAAAAAACAACCTATATGATTAAAGACGTACTAAAATTATTGTTGGTGGTTTGCTTGTTTGGATTTCAAAATCTTCAAGCCCAATCTACAACAATAAAGGGAATGATAACAGATGCTTCAAGCGGAATTCCGATTCCGGGAGCAAATGTTGTCGTTAAAGGAACAAAAACAAGTGTATCAACAGATTTTGATGGTAAATTCAGTATCAATGTTCCAAATCAGTCAGCAGTATTAGTTTTCTCTTATGTTGGCTCTGCTTCAAAAGAAGTGTCTGTTGCAGGACAAACAACTATTAATGTAACTTTAGGCGCAGACACACATCAGTTGGGAGAAGTAGTTGTTACAGCTCTTGGTATCAAGAGAGAGAAAAAAGCTGTAACGTATTCTGCTCAAAACATCGACGTAGCCGAGGTTTCTCAGGCAAGATCTTTAAACGTTGCCAACTCACTTTCAGGTAAAGTTGCAGGTCTTAACTACTCTACAACTTCAAATGGTGTAGGAAGTTCGTCTAGAATTACTTTAAGAGGGAATAGATCTCTTAATGGTAATAACCAACCTTTATATGTTGTAGATGGTGTGCCAATCAGTAACGGAACCACAACTGGTAATCCGGATATTGATACAGGAGGAACAACTCAGCCTGATGGTATCTCAAACATTAACCCTGAAGATATTGTTTCGATGACTGTTCTTAAAGGAGCGTCAGCTGCTGCTCTTTATGGAAACAGAGCGAGTAATGGTGTTATCCTTATTACAACAAAGTCTGGTAAAGCAGGTAAAACTTCTATTTCATTGTCTTCTAATTTTATGGCTTCTACAGCTTATAATTTGACAAATTTCCAAAATGAATACGGACAAGGAGATGGTGGAGTTTATAATCCTATATCTGTATCAAGTTGGGGAGGAAAATTAGACGGACGTCAGGTTGCTGCATGGCAATTACAACGTAATCCTAATTATTCAGGTCCTGCGACTACAGATTATTCGCCACAGCCAAATAACGTTATTGACTTTTACAAAACAGGATATAACTTAGCTAATACAATATCTGTTACTACAGGAAATGAAAAAGCACAAGGATATTTTTCTTATACAAACACTCGTGCAGAAGGTATTGTTCAAGGTAATGCTTTAGACAGACACAATCTTAACTTAAGATTGACAAGTAAATTATCTGATAAATTATCTTTGGATGTAAAAACAAACTACATTGTTCAGAATATTGATAATTTATTAAGAACTGGTGAAGAATCTATCGGTACATCAGCTTATTTATTACCTCGTAGTATCAAATTTAATGAGTATAAAGATTTTGAATATACTGATGCTGCAGGACAATTACAACAAAATTATTTCATAGACGAAGCAGGTTCTCCTGGAGGAAACCCTTACTGGTCTGCTTTACGTGATGATTCAAGAGATGACAGAAGAAACAGATTTATTGGTCTTGCCTCTCTTAAATATGATTTCACTAATACTTTAAGTTTACAAGTAAGAACTGGTCTGGATCAAATGACAAATAAATCTGTTAGAAACAGATATGCTACCAGAGCATTTAATAATAACTTAGGTTCATATAGTGAATCTTATGAAACAGTAAGTGAATTCAATACAGATGCATTACTTTCTTATAAAGAAAAATTCGGTGATTTTACAATTGGTCTTAATGCTGGTGCCAACATGTTAAAACAATCTAGTTCTGCATTAACATCTGGTGGTGTTTTAAGTAAAAGAAACTATTTTTCTTTAATCAATGTAGCTACAGTTCAGTCTACTTCAACAGCATTAGAAAAACAAGTTAACTCTGTTTACGGGTTTTCTCAAATTGCATTCAGAAACTATTTATTCTTAGACATTACAGCTAGAAATGACTGGTCATCTGCTTTACCAAAAGGCGCATTCTCGTTCTTTTATCCTTCTGTAGGACTTTCAGCTGTAATATCTGATATGGTTACCTTGCCTGAAGTGATTAGTTTTGCAAAAGTAAGAGGTTCTTACGCAAAAGTAGGTAATGATACAGATCCTTATCAAACTAGTTCTCAATTATCTTACATTGGTGGTAATGGTGGTATGTTGTATTCTCAAACAACAGCTGCTAATCCTAACCTTAAACCAGAGATGTCAAGTTCTTCTGAGTTTGGTGTAGATGTTAGATTCTTGAAAAATCGTTTAGGATTAGATTTTACATATTTCAAAACAAAAACGTCAGATCAGATTTTCTACATCAACACACCTGAATCTTCTTCAACATCAAGAGCAGTTGTAAACGGTGGAGATATTCAAAATAAAGGTATTGAGCTTACGCTTACTGCAACTCCAGTTCAGACAGAAAATTTCTCTTGGGATATTATGGCCAATTATGCTTCTTATAAATCAGAAGTTACTTCAATCTACGATAACAGACAAGAATTGGTTATTGGTGAAGGAAGGTTAGTTAGAAGTAAAGTTATTAAAGGAGGAGAATACGGTGATTTATACATCAAAGGATTCCAAAGAAACGCTGCTGGTCAGGTTATTGTAAATGCTGCTGGTATACCTTTAGCAACAGATGATTTTAGTGTTCGTGCTGGTAACTTTAACCCGGATTGGACTGCAGGATTAAAAAATAACTTCAAATACAAAGATTTCTCATTAAGTTTCCTTGTTGATTTCAGAATCGGTGGAGAAGTTATCTCTTACAGCCAGGCCAGAGAAGCTGGTTTAGGAGTTAGTGATGTTACTTTAGCAGGAAGAGAAGGTGGTATTGTGGTTGATGGTGTAGTAGGTACTACTACAGGTGGTGTAACTACATATACTCCAAATACTACAAGCATAACTGCTGAACAATACTGGACAGCAATTGGACAAAGAACTCCGGTAGCAGAACCTTTTGTTTATGATGCGACAAACATCAGATTAAGAGAGCTTGTTTTTGGATATTCATTACCAAAACGTATGCTACAAAATACTGGTTTCGCAAATATTGATTTCTCTTTAGTTGGAAGAAATTTATTCTTCTTCGTAAACAAAGCGAAATATTTTGATCCGGAAGCGGGAGCAGGTACAGGTAACTTGCAAGGTATCGAGTCTTTCAATATTCCTTCAACAAGAGAATATGGTGTGAATGTTAAGTTTGGATTTTAATTTAAAAAAGAAATAATATGAATAATAAATATAAAATTAAAACGATAGGAGTTGTCATGTCGATGCTCGCTGTTTTTTCAAGCTGTACCCAGGATTTTGAAGATATAAACACCAATAAAAATACGTTAACCGAAGATCAGTTAGATCAGACTCTTGCCGGTCCTGCATTTGCATCAGCATTATACGCAGGAATCCACAATGGATCTTATTCTTCTCCAGGAGTTGATGACCAGGGAACCTGGGGTATTGCTACAGGTATTTTGCCTTCTACTTTTACACAATATCTTAGTTGTGGATATGGTACAGAAAGAAATGCTTTTGTAAATGGTTATGAAGGACGTGGATGGTTAAGATTTTACACTGTTGCTGTACCGGCTTTA
Organism: Flavobacterium sp. LC2016-13; assembly: GCF_009707955.1. Lineage (GTDB taxonomy): Bacteria > Bacteroidota > Bacteroidia > Flavobacteriales > Flavobacteriaceae > Flavobacterium. The sequence continues at coordinate 32,648 of NZ_WMDQ01000017.1, forward strand.
AATAATGCTATTAAAGCTTCTGCAGGAAATGCAGACGCACTAGCAGTATTAAAAATCTGGAAAGTGTTTATGTTCAATCAAATGGTAGATGCTTATGGTCCAATTCCATACACAGAAGCTGGAAATAAAAAAGAAAAAGTACCTTATGATAGCGTAGAATTTATCTACGGAGACTTTTTTAAATTGTTAGACGAAGCAAATGCTACGCTTAATACAACTTCAGCAACAACAGTTGCTGCTCTTCAGCCAAATGACAGAGTATATTCAGGAAACGTAGCGAGCTGGAAAAGATTTGGAAATAGTATGAGATTGCGTTTAGCATTAAGAATTTCAGATGTAGATCCTGCAAAAGCAAAAACTCAGGCAGAAGCTGCAGTAGCAGCAGGTGTTATAGAAACTAACGATCAAAGTGCAACTTTTAAAGTTAGTAACATTACACCAAACAACATGAACATGATTGTAAATGCTTGGGGTTATTATATGACTGCTTCTATGGAAAGTCTTCTTGTTGGATATGATGATCCAAGACTTGCCAAATGGTTTTCACCAGCTAATCCTACAGCTGCACCTGCAGCTCAATTTTATAGAGGTAGACCAGTTGGAGGTTTACAAGGACAGTTTGGAACAACTACATTCTCTATGTTTAATAATGACGTATTAGGAAGTGGTTCTAACGGAAGTCTTAGTGAAACTAAAAACATCGAAATCTTCATGGCGTCTGAAAACTATTTGAGCAGAGCAGAAGGAGCTTTGAACGGATGGAATATGAGTGGTACTGCACAAGGTTTATATGAGCAAGGTATTGCATTATCATTAAGACAATGGGGTATAACTGATGCTGGAGATATTGCTGACTATATTGCAGGAACATCTACACCAAGTATTCCAAATGCAGCAACTCTTTACCCAACTATAGGATTACAGACAGTTCCTGTAACGCTACCTGTTGCATGGAGTGCTTCTGTAGCAAACCAACGTACACAAATTGCAGTTCAGAAATATTTAGCAATTTTCCCTGAATCTTGGGAAGCTTGGGCTGATTTAAGAAGAAGTGATGCTAAAGTAATTTACCCAATAATTAATACAGACAATGTTGAAGCTGGAGTTGGGAAAAGCTTAATGAAACGTGTAATCTTTGTTACAAATGAATACTCTGCAAACAGAGACGCGGTTACAGATGCAATCACAAAACTTGGAGGTCCTGACTCAGGTGGTACAAGACTTTGGTGGGATACAAAAGAATAAATAAAAAATAAGTAAAGATAAAGAGATTCGTTACTTAGAGATAAAAGGAGAGGTAACTCTCCTTTTGTTTTATACAACTATCTGTAAAATAGCCACACAGAATAATAAAAACAGAAATTTAATAAGAATGGTTATCTGAGTTTTTAAGTATGATTAAAAATGATGCTGAATGATAACCGAAATACAAAGAATAATATGGCTAATAACAATACAATATCTCCCAATAAAAACACATTAATTCCGATTATAATTATAGCAGGTTTATTTTTCATTTTTGGATTTGTAACCTGGATCAACGGTGCTTTAATTCCGTTTATGAAAACCATAAATGAACTAACATCAGCACAATCACTTTTAGTAGCATCCGCATCTTATATTTCATTTGTAGTAATGGCATTGCCGGCTTCTTATATTCTATCAAAAATTGGATATAAAAAAGGAATGTCACTTGGATTATTTATTATCGGATTAGGTGCTTTGATTTTTATACCGGCCGCAGAAGCAAGAACCTATTGGATGTTTTTGATGGGAATTTTTATTCAGGGTACCGGAATGACTTTATTGCAAACAGCATCAAATCCTTATATCACTATTTTAGGCCCAATCGAAAGTGCTGCCAAACGTATTTCCATAATGGGAATTTGCAATAAAATAGCAGGCGCATTAGGGTCACTTATTTTTGGAGCCATTTTATTATCAGGAATAGACGAAATTCAACAAAAATTAACTGTTGTAAATGCTGCAGAAAAAGCAAAACTATTGAATACTATGGCTGATAGCGTAGTAACTCCTTATTTAATAATGGCAATTGTTTTATTTGTATTAGGCGTTTTAATACTAAAAGCACCTTTGCCGGACGTTGAAGCAGAACCAATTGAAGAAGCAAAAGAAGGCGAAACAACAAAAACAAGTATATTTCAATTTCCGCATTTATGGTTGGGCGTATTAACGCTTTTTATGTATGTAGGTGTTGAGGTTATTGCAGGCGATACGATTATTGCATACGGAATTTCATTAGGTTTTCCTGCTGCCGATGCCAAATTTTTCACCACATTTACTTTAATGGCAATGGTTGGAACTTATATTCTTGGCGTATTTTTAATTCCGAAGTTTATTAGTCAGGCATTAGCATTAAGAGTAAGTGCAATTTTGGGAATCATATTTTCTTTTTGCATCGTATTTACGCACGGATTTGTTTCTATTTTGTTTGTAGCAGCTTTAGGAATTGCAAATGCACTTGTTTGGCCTGCGATTTGGCCATTAACATTAAAAGGTTTAGGAAAGTTTACCAAAACCGCTTCAGCTTTGTTGATTATGGCAATTTCGGGAGGAGCAGTAATTCCTCCGTTATACGGAAAATTAGTAGATTCAAACAAAGCAGATATGATGGCTTTTGGTTTAAGCGAAGCTTTTGCAACAGCCAATGCCGCTACCGAAGGATATTGGATTTTATTGCCATGTTATATCGTTATTCTATATTATGCCGTTGCAGGACATAAGTTAGGTTTGAATAAAAAATAAATTTTAGTAATATTAATTGAAAGCAAAATTCAGATATTGAACTATTTAGGTTTTGCTTTTAATTAATGTAGTAACTCTTATTAAAAACAATGATTTCAAAATTTAAATATTTCATGCTATTTTTAGTTTTAGTATGTGTTTCCTGGTCCTCAATGGCGCAGGAACCAAAAGCGTATCATATTACAAATACTTTTATAACTCTTCAGCCTGTTACTACAAATAGTCACGCTGCCACATTGGTCGAAATTAAACCAAATGAAATCATGGCTGCATGGTTTGGAGGAAAATATGAAGGAGCAAAAGATGTCGGTATTTATTTTTCTAACTATAAAAACAATGTCTGGTCAACTCCAAAAAATCTTATTAAACCATTAATAAAACAAAACGATACTTTACCATGTTGGAATCCGGTTTTGTTTAAAAGCAAAAAAGAAACTTTATACCTGTTTTATAAAGTGGGGAAAAATCCAAGAGAATGGTTTGGAGCCATGATTACTTCTAAAGATAATGGAACGACATGGAGCGATCCTAAATATTTGCCCGAAGGTATTTTGGGACCAATAAAAAACAAACCGATAGAAGCAACTCCTGGAATTATTTTGTGCGGAAGCAGTACCGAAAGTGTAGAAGGTAACTTATGGAGAAGTCATGTTGAAACCTACAACGAAGCAACTGATACATGGAATAAAATAGCGATAACGGATAATAAAAACTTCGATATTATTCAGCCTACATTTTTGGTTCATCCAAATAAAATTCAAATGTTGTTTCGTAGTAAACACAATAAATTGATTACAAGCTGGTCTCAGGATAACGGACAAAATTGGAAAGAAACAGATAGTATAAATGTAGCAAATTCAAACTCAGGAATTGATGCTTTGTCTTTATCTAAAAAGTCTTTTTTATTGGTTAATAATCCGCTAAAACAAGGAAAAGACTGGTTTAACGGACGCAATGTTCTCGATGTTGAACATTCAAATGATGGAATTCATTGGCAAAAACTTTTCGATCTTGAATATCAACCTGATGGAGAATTCAGTTATCCGGCAATTATTCAAACTTCAGATAAAAAAGTCCATATTTTGTATACCTATAACCGAAAGTATATCAAACATGTTTCGTTTGAATTGACAAATTAGCTTTTGTAAAATATAAAAAATCACCGTTAGACCGATGAAATCTTTTCAAAAATTAGAATTTAAGATCTTATTCTTTACAGTACTATTTTTCAATATAGGAATGAATGCTCAAAATGGAATAAATGCCAAAACATTTTATCAGCACGATAAATATCTTTCGTCAGATAAAATGGAAGGTCGTTTTCCCGGAACAAAAGGGAACAATGATGCAGCAGATTATATCGAAAAATATTTTAAAAAATTCGGTTTAAAAAAGTTCAACGATAGTTATTTCCAATCTTTCAGTCTTTTTGTAAAAGAAGGTTTAAATAAAGTAAAATCAGACAGCGTTAAAACTCAAAACGTTGTCGGTTATATCGAAGGATCAGATGAAAAGCTTAAAAATGAATTTATAGTAATAGGCGCTCATTACGACCATTGGGGTTGGGGCGGACAAAATTCCGGAAGCAAAAAGAAAGATGTTGTAGCAATTCATAATGGAGCAGATGATAATGCTTCGGGAGTTTCGGCTTTGTTGTGTATTTTAGAAGAAGTTTCAAAATCTAAAATCAAACCCAAAAGAAGTATCATTTTTGTTTCCTTTAGCGGAGAAGAAGAAGGTTTGTTAGGATCTAAATATTTCGTTTCTCATTTACCTGTAGAAAAAAGCGCTGTAAAAGTAATGCTGAATATGGATATGGTAGGAAGATTAAATGCCGAAAAACAAATCTACATGGGCGGCGCCGGAACTTTTCCCGAAGGCGTTGAATTAATGAAAAAATTAGGAGAAAACAGCGGACTAAATCCGGTTGTGTTCGCCGGAGATGTTGGCGGATCAGATCATGTTTCTTTTTACAAAGCTTCGATTTCAGCCGTAGGTTTCCATACCGGAGGACATTCGCAATATCACACTCCCGAAGATGATATAGATTTAATTAATATTGATGGAGGCGCTTTGGTGTCGAAATATATTTATAATGCTTTGGTTTCGATTGCAGATTATGAGCAACCGCTGTATTTTATTAATCAGGATTAGTAAGTTAGTTGTACAGAAATTGATTCTATTTTAATCTTTTTTCAGGTAAATTCTTTTAATAATTTGATTTTTTAAAAACTGAACTTGTCCGAAAAATTGTATTTTTGTTGAATACATGTAAGTAAAGATTATTATATTTTGTATTGAATCATTTTGATACAAATCACACACAAATAAATATCTTTATTACGGATTGCTTTATTTTTTATTCCTAATTATTACCTTTGAATTATGAGCACATTAACGAAACCAAGTCATATAGGGCGAAAAATAAGCCGTATTCGTGAATTAAGAGACATGAAGCAGGAAGCATTGGCTCAGGCTTTAGGAACAAATCAACAAGCAATATCAGCAATAGAAAACAGCGAAACTATCGACGATGATAAACTTGCAGAAGTGGCAAAAGCGCTTGGTGTAACTGTAGAAGCAATTAAAAACTTTTCGGACGAAGCAGCTATTAATTATTTTAATAGTTTTACTGATACAAAGAATAGTCAGGTAAATTTTGGAAGCCATTGCACTTTCAATCCACTTGATAAATTGGTTGAAGTTTATGAGGAAAACAAGAAACTTTATGAGCGTTTGTTAGAATCTGAGAAAGAGAAAAATGCTTATTTGGAGAAATTGTTGAAGGATAAATAATTTTTTATAAGATATATTTAATTTAAAAAAAGAGACTTATTGGGTCTCTTTTTTTGTTGGTTGTAATGTGAAAAAACTCCGATATTGATTTTTTTTTATTATTATAGAATGCGCGGATTTTTTATGAAAAATCTTTGAGGAGCGAGGAGGGAAGCCTATATATTGCCTTGGATATACAAAAAACACTAAACTATTTTATTTAATAATCATTTGTATTTGTGTTATTGAGCACGTGATAAAAATAAAATTAATAAGTATATTTTTTTGTATTATAGAACATATTAATTTGTTGGAAACATTATATTGTTTCTTTTTATCTATTTGAGAGCTTAAGAATTTATTAAGGAAAAACCAAAAGATCAAAGAATAACTAAAGAATAAAATATGGTTGAATTTCGAACTATTCATTAAAATGTTAATTAACTTTAATTCATGAAGAAAAATTAAAGTTATAAATAATAATATTACAGAAAAAAGAATGAAAGGTTTTAGAATTAATACTTTGTTTAAATATATATAAATAAATAAATTTAGTGTCAAAAAGAATAATAAATACAAATAAGTCATAATGCTTTTTTAATTAATATGAAATTTTAAAACCTGCTCTTTTACCTAAAATTAGTCCTAGATCCCAGTTCTGCAAAATGTTCATTCGTAACGCTGCGTAAATGTCTCTGACTTTGCGCTATTTTAATGAAATCTTTTAGAAATCAATAGAATCTCAAACTCTTCGATTTTACTCTAAATATATTACAAATAACTTTTTTCTTTTTCAATTATCTTCTTTTTTAAAGAAAAATATCAACAAATTTTATTTTAGAAAAAGTGATAAAAGTTGGGAGATTTTTATCAAAATTACCATTAACGAGAACAAAAAAAATACGCAAAGTCAGGGACATTTGCGCAGCTTTTCATGAGAACTCTTTGTAGTTTATTTGCTTTTAATTTTTGTTCTGTGTTTTACACCAAAAGCGATTAAAGCATTAATTACAGGTTGAGTTTCAATAGCATGTTCAGTTAGCGTATACGAAACCGTAACTGGTTTTGTATTATTTACTGTTCTGGTTACAAGTAGATTATCTTCTAAATCCTGTAATTCTTTCGAGAGAACTTTTGGCGTTATCCCACCGACAGAATTGGCTAAAAGATCTTTAAAGCGCTGTGTTCCGTGCATGTAAAGACTTAGTAATATACAAAATTTCCATTTCCCGCTCAATAATTCTAAAGCATCTCGTAAAGCCCGCATATTTTCATTGCTGGTATCAATACATACATCTGTTTTCATAAATAGTAACTTTCCTAAAGGTAATCAATAGCAAAAGTATAGTAAATAGCTAATAGTTTTGATCTCAGTTAATTTTATTTTAAATATTTAAAAATCAAAGAATGGAAAAGAGTCAAAATAGTAAAGAACTTGAAGGTAAAATTGCCCTTGTAACAGGTGGAACCAAAGGAATAGGAAAGGCGATTGCAGAGCGTTTAACAAAAAGTGGTGCGAAAGTTATAGTTACAGCACGTAATAATCCTGATGCAGCAAATGCAGAACATCATTTTATTGCAGCAGACTTAACAAAGTCTGAACAAGTTTTAGCGTTAGTACAAAATATCAATGAAAACTTTGGAGGTATTGATATTTTAATTGACAACATTGGAGGCCTTACAACTCCAGGAGGCGGATTTAGTACTTTAACCGATGAGCACTGGCAAAATGAACTGCAATTAAATTTACTGAGCGCTATAAAACTTGATAAGGCATTATTGCCTAAAATGCTGGAGAAGAAAAATGGTGTAATTATTCATATTTCTTCCGTTGCCGGATTATCGCCGTTATGGAATCTTAATATGGCTTATGCCGTTTCTAAGGCTGCATTAAATGCGTATAGCAAAGCCTTGTCGAGTGAACTTGCGAGTAAAGGAATACGAGTTTTAACGGTGTCTCCCGGAGCAACAAAAACACCTCCTATGGAAAAATTTGTTGAAGATTTTGCTGCTTCTTCCGGAATAGCTATTGAAGATGCATTTCAACAATTGATGAATCAGGTAGGCGGCGTACCAATGGGCAGAATGGCAGAACCGGATGAAGTTGCATCATTAGTTCATTTTCTTGTTTCACCGGCAGCATCGTATCTCACCGGAACAAATTATCTTATTGATGGAGGAAGTCTTCCGGTAGTGTAATAGAATTTTACCATTTTAATTATAAGGGCGGTAAGAATAAAATATTTTTACTGTCTTTGTAATTAATGCGTACTTCATATAATTGTAAAAATGGTAGTTAGTTTAATTCTGCAAAATGCTCATTCTTAACACTAGCTAAGCTGAGGTGCCCTAGCTCCGCAAAGTTTGCTTTCGTTATTGTTTTAATGAATTTGAGAGCTAGGATAACTTATTGTCCAGTTCATACTATCTAATTCTTTTTTAGAATACTTATAAAATTTGGCATTTTTGCTATAAATAATAATATCCATATTTTTATAGAAATTCTCTTTATCTATTTTATTATAGATGTATAAATACAAAATAGAATCACAAGAAAATTCATCCATTTCATCAGATAAATAATTCCTAACAATAGGCGAACTCTCATTAGAAAAATTAAATTCTCCAGGAGCACAAACAACTGTGTATGCACAATCGTCCTCTATTTCGCTCTTAGCCTTTATAAAAATTTCATAGCTAATATCTTCTTTCGAATTATTTTTTATTACTAATTTATCTTTATGATATGAACATCCAGTAAATATCAATAAAAGAAAAAATATTTTTTTCATAACTTTTTATCTAAATGGGGTCAAAGTAATTTTATTTAAGCACCTGCTCCGTAAAGTGTTCATTCGTAGCGTTGCACAAATGTCTCTGACTTTGCGTTATATTAATGAAACGTTTTAGAATTCAATAAGGTCTCAAAGTCTCCGACTTTTACTTTAAATATATTAAAAATCTAATTATTTATTTTTATCAAACAAATGCTCATATAACGTGTTCTTTTCTAAGATTATATTTTCTTTCTTCGGAGTCATAATAAAGAGATAAATTTTCTGATCCTCTTTATAAATCAAAAAATTGGCTTTTAAACTTTTTAGGCCATAATATTCAATTTGACTATAGATTACTTTACTTTCCTGATTGTTAATTTTTATAACGTATTTATTGAAATCTACATTAAAACTCTTAATTGTATCATTGTTTATCTGATATTCGATTGCACTATCGGAAAAGAAATCAATTTGACTAATTTTGTAATTATCTTCAAAAATTCCTGGGTTTAAATTAACTTCATAAAGCCCTTCATTGATTGTTGAAAAATAGCCCGGAGTAGAATAGTTATTTGAAACATGATCCTTAAACTTAAAATTGTTAGAAACATTTCTCAACTTGACTACAAATAGAGAATATTTAGACTTAACTTCAAATTGTGATATTATAGTTTCTTTTCCTATAGTATAGCTTCCAATGCATCTATCATTTTTAAAAGATAATGTTTTAAATTTTAAACTTTTATAGGGAAAAAAAATCATTTCGTCTTTTAGCACATATTTTTTGCAGCTAAATAAAATTAAAACCAACAGAATAATAAAGGTAATTTTCATATATAATTATTAATGGGTATTTAATTTTTTGATTTAATATCCTAGCTACTATTTTAATGCAATCTATTAGAATTCAGCAGAATATCAAACTCTTTACTCTAAATATATTACAAATAACTTTTTTCTTTTTCACTTATCTTCTTTTTTAAAAGAAAAACATCAACAGTTGTTATTTCAGAAAAAGAAGTAAAAGTCGGGAGATTTCTATCAAGTTTAATCATAATTTATCTAAACTTTTAGCTGCAGTCTATCAGGACTTTTTACATTTTTTATTCTTCAGTATTTTTCATCCTTAATATACTTTGTCTTGTGACCAATAATTTCCGTTTTGTGTCATTTTTTTATAATCGATTTTTTATCTCCAGTAATTTAGACTCATGACAATGCTTATGTATTGTTGTAAATGCATGTCCAAAATCAACTATAAAATACACAAAACTATGACTACTGAAAACTATGATGTAATCGTTATTGGAGGAGGACCAATTGGTTTAGCTACGGGATACCATCTTGGCAAACGAAAAGCAAAAACCTTGGTGCTGGAGCAATTTACGTTTGTAAATCAATTAGGAAGTTCTGCCGGAGTTTCTCGCCAGTTTAGAATTCCATATCCACAGGAATATATGGTGCAGATGGCATTAGATGCACAGCCTTATTGGGATGCTCTCGAAAAAGAAACGAATACTTCATTATTGGATAAAGTAGGTACACTCTGGTTTGGAGATCCTAATGTACATTCTACCGAAGGAAATATTGCTGATGCTGAAAAGGCATTAAAAGCATTAGGAGTTCCTTATACATCTTTGACAGCTAAAGAAATCGAAGAAAAATATCATTTTAAAAACTTACCCGTAAACTATACCGGATTATTTCAGGCAGATGGTGCCAGCATTAATTTTAAAGCAACAAACGAAACGCTTTTAGATTTATGTAAAAAACAAGAAACCGTTCAGTTACAAGAGAATTCTCCGGTTTTGGGAATCAAACAAGTGGGAGAACTTTTTGAACTTACAACTCCAAACGGAATTTACATCGCCAAAAAACTGGCTATTATTCCCGGTCCCTACATTAATAGTGTGATCAATCTGCTGGATTTTAAAATAGAAGCTACGTATTGGAATATGTCTTCGGCCTATTTCAAAAAAACCGATCCAAATATTCAATATCCAACCTGGTTTGTTTTTCAAAATGCGATTGGCGAAAACGGAAATCAGTTTTATGGTTTTCCATCTGTAGATTGGGATCATCCGGAATACATTCGCGTAGCGCCTGACTTTGTTATAAATCCACTTGAAGAACCAAGCGACAGAACCCTAATTCCTAATCCACAAGAATTGGGATATACTTCTGATTGGGTAAAAGACCACATGACAGGATTAAGCACAGAACCTGAATATACTTCGACTTGTTTAATTTCCCTGAGTAAAATTGCAAATAAAGAATTGTTGATTGATTTTGCCCCAAGCTATGTGCCTAATCATAAAAATATTGTATTATACGCCACAGGATGGGCAGCAAAATTTACTCCGTTTTTAGGAAAAATCATGTCAGATCTTGCCTTAGACGGACATACAGATTTTGATATTACACCTTTTCAATTAGGACACAAATACTTTAAAGCATTTTAAAAATCACGACATTATGAATAAAATACGCCATTAAATTCAGAAATGAAACCTGATTTAAAAATCGAAACTGCTATTATTGGTGCCGGAACTTCCGTTTTATATTCGGCTTATCGTTTGGTAACCGATAAAAAATACACCGCTGACCAGGTGCAAATTTTTGACATGAGCAATAAATTAGGCGGAAGGCTGGAATCTGTAATCATGCCGGGAATGGATTTTGCGGGGAAGCTTATTATGATCAGCAAGGCTGGGTTGAAGGCGCGTTTTGTGAAGCAGAGAAAATGCTGCAGGATTATTTTGGACTCGATCGTCCGTTCTGGCTTCCTGAAAGTTATTATTTAGGATGGTAAAATAAAAATTCCATTATCAATACAAATTATTAATTAAAAAAGACAATAACATGTTAAAACGTAATGACCCTGCTGATGAGTTAAGTTTACCTCATTTAGCTAAAAATATAGATTTAAATCAAAATGAAGTATCATTTAAATCTACTCCTGAAAGTAAAGGCATATTAGGGGATTTGATGGATAATTATTCAAAAGTTCAAATTGAAACCCCAATTAGAGCCTTTAATGAAAACAATCTGCAGCAAATTGTAAACAATGTAGATTACGGTGTTTTAAAAGTATTAGAAGGAACGTGGGTAAGCTACAACCATAACGGACAAAGCGACAGAAAATTAAACGGAAGCGGTATACATACCACCATTATGCCGTCGCCGGGTACAAATGCAGGAACGATTCCGGGAAAATATAGTTTTGAATGTGAAGAATACATAGAAAAACTAACATTTGATTTAGTACCGGGCGGTGTTCGTAATCGCGGCGGTGCAAATGAGCAATTCTGTGGTGCGGTTAAATATGAACAAAGTATTAAAAGTGTAAACGAAGTTCCAGGTGAGTCAGCATTAAAATACACACCAATTCACGAAGAAAACGGTATGTATTTATGGCTTAGCGATATATTTAATTATGCCGCTAACGATAAAACAATTAAAGAAGATCGCGGTGTGATTCCTGTATCTCCATTAAACAAGAATAAAGATTTATATAAAAGCGGATATCAGGACGAAACGCTGTTTTTGATTGTAAATGATGAAGGGAACAAAGAATACGTAACTCTTGAAAATCTAAACGGAAGACAATATTCTGAAATTATTGCAGCAAAAGAACTTAAAGCCGGAGCTGGCCAAACGGGACCTTACTTTATACCAGATTATTCTATTTCACGAAGCGGTGTAATTCCGCACGGAAGTACGATAACTTTATTAGGAGATCTGGTTTCAGACAATGGCTATTTAATTGACAAAGAACCAAAATTCCCGGAAGGCGATGCGGCCTGGAAATATGATCATCTTTCCATTTCAAGAACTATGGGTGGAGCCGGTGCAAGCGAAGCCAAACCTATAAATCTTGACAAACCTGCGCCTGACTGGGTATTCCAAAAACTTGATTATAGTACTGATCCTCAAGAAAACAAAATTTATACACAGCGAATACTGGCTCATCCGTTATATCCGTATTCAGTAAGACCTGATTTACGCCTTCGTGATTCCATAAAAGGAGAGAAAATAAATAATCACGTACTTATTAAGATGTCATCTAAAAATAAAACAGGAGCTCAAGGTGGCATATTAAATGTTCCGTTTGTAAATCGTTTCGTTAGTACAGTTGAAATGAATATGAAAATGTGGATTGAAGCAGTTGAAGAAAACGGAAAAGAAATTCTTCAGTTGCAATACGAACAGATTATATTTTTCGAATTTGATTTTGGAGATGACGGAGGTACTACAAGCTGGCCGCACATTCAAGTCAATACACTTCGTAAAATAGAAGATGTTTCTCCTGATCAGAAACGTTTCATTGAAGAGCAATTCCCAAGCTCACGTAAAAGTGAATCTTCTGCGCAAGCTTCAGGATGTCCTTATCACAAAGAATAATTTCTGGTATAATCCATAACTTTTAAAGCTGATTCAAAGTGTTTTTTTGAAATCTGCCAAAATAAAAAGCCTTTAAACATCATTGTTTAAAGGCTTTTTGACTTTTATTTTTTTTTGAAATTTTTAATGATAGAAGAAATAGATAATAAAGATGTTATCGTTCATGAGAAATAAAGATAAAAATCATTATAAATAGGTCTATTATGCTTCTTAAATATCTTCTTTTATATATTGATTACTAGTGTAATTATATATAAAAAAGTGAATTCTTCTTTTTTATATTAAAAAAAATGATAAATAAACAGTAAAAATCGTTTACACTATTATTATCTGGAATAAATATAAATAATTTGGTTTATTTTAAGACAACGTATAAATTTGCGCTATTAAAAACAATTCTAAATAACATGAAAGTAAAAATACTACTGCGATTATTAAGCTGCTGTCTAATGCTGCTTACAGCTGCAACTTCGTTTGCACAGACAGGTACTATAAAAGGAACAGTTTCTTTATCTAATGATGAAGCTGCGGACAATATTTCTGTGGCCATTAAAGGAACAAAGATTGGAACCGTTACTGATGCTCAGGGAAATTACGAAATTAAAAACATCAAACCGGGTAACTATACACTAAAGGCTTCCGTAATAGGATTTTCATCTAAGGAAGAAAGCATTACAGTTACAGCAGGAAATGAATTTGTAGTAAACTTTACATTGATAACTACATCTGAAGCGCTAACGGAAGTATTTGTTAAAGGAAATGCAAACAAATATACTAAAGCAGAAAGCCAGTATGTATCTAGAATGTCAGTTAAAAATCTTGAAAACTCACAGGTTTATAATGTGGTAACTAAAGAATTGATAAAAGACCAATTAGTAACAAACCAGGACGAAGCTTTAAAAAATGTTCCGGGTTTATACCAATTATGGGCTGCTACAAACCGTGCTGGTGACGGAGCTTCTTGGTATTCACTTCGTGGATTTACTACGCAGAGTTTAGTAAGAAATGGTCTTGCAGGAAAAGTAAACAGTAATACAGATGCTGTAAACCTTGAAAGAATTGAAGTTATAAAAGGACCATCTGCTACACTTTTTGGAAATGTAGTTTCATCATACGGAGGATTAATCAATCGTGTAACTAAAAAACCTTTTGAAACTTTTGCAGGAGAAGTTTCATACCAAAACGGAAGTTATGGTTTTAACCGTTTAACTGCAGATGTGAATACTCCAATAAACGATGACAATACAGCATTATTCAGATTGAATGCTGCTTTTGGTAATGCAAATACTTTTCAGGATTTTGGTTCTTCAAAAAGTTTTTTTGTAGCTCCATCTTTCTCTTATAAAGTAAATGATAAACTTACCATTTCGATTGATGCTGAAATAGGAAATCAGGATAACTCAGGTATGCCTTTAATTTACCTTCCTTATGGAGTTTCAATTGCTCAGTTAGGAGTTAGTAATGCTAAAGATCTTGATATCAACTTCAAAAGATCATTTTTAGGAGATGAGTTCATTATGAATACTAAAACGTTAAATGTTTTTGCACAGGCTTTGTATCAAATCTCTGATGAGTGGACTTCACAATCTGTATTTAGCAGTAGTTCTAATAAAGCAGTTGGTTTGCAAACATGGTTTTACCTTTTGCCAAACCAACAATTATCAAGAAACGCATGGGATGCAAATGGTAGAGATAATGCTATCGAATTTCAACAAAACTTTAATGGTGATTTCAAAATTGGATCAATGAGAAACCGCTTTTTAGTAGGTGGTGATATATATCAGGGTACAAATAATTTAGTATTCAAAAATTTGCCAGGTTATGCTGCGTATGATGTCGTAAATTACACTGGAACGGCAGCAAATTATTATGATTTTAACCCAACCAATGTAAAAAACAGACTTGTTGGAGATGGAGCTAATTATATTCCATATACTTCTACCAGTTCTATATCAACTTACAGTGCTTATGTTGCAGATGCAATTAACATTACAGAAAGATTAATTCTTTCGGCAGCCGTTCGTTTTGATCACTTTGAAAACGAGGGATCATTTGATCCTGCTTCAAATACAGAGGCTGGCAAATTTTCTCAAAATGCATTCTCGCCAAAATTTGGTGCCGTTTTTCAAATCTTAAAAGATCAGTTATCTGTATTTGGTAACTACCAAAACAGTTTTAAAAACGTAGGATTTGCAAGCGCAAACATTGGAGGTAATCTTGAATTGAAACAATTTGATCCTGAAAGAGCAAACCAGTTTGAAGGAGGTATAAAAGTAAATGCATTCCAAAATAAATTGAGTGCTACCCTTAGTTACTATAATATCAAAGTAAAAGATATCGTAACTGCAGATCCTAATTTCCCAAATGCAAACGTACAAAACGGAACACAATACAGTAAAGGTTTTGAATTAGAGCTTATCGCAAATCCAATTCCGGGATTAAATTTACTTGTAGGTTATGCAAAAAATGATTCTGAGTTAAATGGTATAAGACCTGTAACTGCAGGACCGGAAAATTTAATTAACTACTGGTTCAGCTACAACCTTCAAACAACGAAACTAAAAGGATTAGGTTTAGGATTTGGTGGAAATTACGGAGATGCTACAAACATCTACAATGACGGAGCAGGAGAAACTTTCGCACTTCCTTCATATTCTGTAGTAAATGCTGCATTGTATTACGATCAACCTAAATACAGAGTATCATTAAAAGTAAATAACCTTACAGACGAATTATACTTTAACGGTTATACAACAATCAACGTTCAGGCTCCACGTACATTTATGGGAAGTGTAGCATATAAATTCTAATTGAATTTAAAAATATATAAGAACAGCAAAATGGCTCGAACTAATGTTCGAGCCATTTTTATTATTATGGTATCGCTTTTTTCTTAAAACGCTGAAAGTATCGCTAGTTTTTACTTTGATATTTAGAAATATAAACCTTCAAAATTTTAAAGACAATTACAGCCAGTACTATTCCAATAATTGCAGCTACTATTACATCTCCCGGATAATGAACACCATTATAAATTCTGCTATAGGCAACTAATACTGCCCAAAAACCTAATATCCATTTTAAAGGATTAAATTTTTTAGGAAGTAAAAGAATAAGAAATGTAGCAAGTCCAAAAGCATTGGCAGAATGTGAAGATACAAACCCATATTGTCCGCCCGGGCCGGCTTTGCTTAAATGGATAAGTCCTTCTAAAATAGGTTCATGTGAAGGACGTAATCGCTTAACCAAATTCTTAATCAAGTGAGAAGCAATCTGGTCACAAAGAGTTATCAATAAAGCGATACTTATTAATATAGTTATACTTTTCTTTTTGTATTCTCTAATCAAAAGAATTACTATTAATAGATAAAATGGAATCCAAAATAATTTATCGCTTGCCCAATACATAATTGGGTCAAAAAATGAATTGTGTTTGCTATTAAGAAATAAGAAAAGCTGCGTATCTAATTCGTTAAGTTTTTGAAGCATAATTTTTGATTTAATCTTTATGAAATGTTTAATATGAAATAAATAGGCTGCAGTAATGAAACCATGAAATTATTACATCACACTTTTATTAAAATGTTTTAGAATAACAAATAAGGAATTCTCTCCCATTATAGGAAGGTGCTAAAAACGAAGTTGTTTTTTCTGTTTTTTGACCAAATAATTTTTTGGTAAGATAAGGATTGAGCCAATACGCTGCTTTAGTACCAAGTATTCCTATTCCTGCTCCGGCAGCAACATCAGTAAGCCAATGTCTGTTATTGTACATTCTAAATATTCCTGTTCCCGTTGCAATGGCATAACCGGCAACACCATACCATATCGATTTATCTTTATATTCCTGATAAAGAAATTCAGCCCCTGAAAAAGCAATTGCAGTATGCCCGGATGGAAAAGAATCATTAGAAGTTCCGTCAGGACGTTCTTCATTGGTTATAGATTTCAATCCGAAAACAGCTACGACAGTAATAATTGTTGAAGTGGCCAAAATTACAGAACGGTCTCTCATATTATTTTTGCCTTTTACTCCAAAAGCATTTAGCGCATAAACCGATACTGCAGGAGCATATCTGGTGAAATCATCAATAGTTATTTTACGATCGATATTTTCTGTAAGTTCATCGCGAATCTGAAAATTAAAACTTTTGATTTGCCCACTTTCCATACCCCAAAAACCATATCCAAGTAAAACTCCGGGAATAATAAGTTGCTTATAATTAAAACGTATATTTTTAACTGTATCCGGATAAATACTGTCAGTTTCTTTTATAGTCTGCCCAAAAATAGTGGTACAGAAAAAAAGCAATGCATATATAAGGAAGTACGTTTTTCTCATATATAAATATATTATTTTTTTTTTAGCTTAAAGAGAATTTTAATTGTGTATCCTAAGATTACATTTTTTTAGAATTTATACTAAATATCTTTATCCTCATACTTTCTTAATTTTTCTTTGAGTTCCTGATTTTCTCTCGTTAAAAAATCAATTTTTTCCAACAAGGAAGCAGGAAGAACTAAAAACTGCTTATTGAGGTTATGAGATATTATGTTTTTTCTTATGTTATCTTCAAATACATCTTCTTTATTTACACCAAGTATTTCGGTTATTTTACTCCATTCTTCCTCAGTTATATCAATTACACCCCTTTCTTTTCGGCTATAAGTTGCCTGTGTCATGGCAAGACGATCTGCCATCACTTCCTGGGTTATTTCTCGGTCTAACCGCAATTGCTGTAATTTTAATTTTTTCTTCAACAAAGAGGATTTTAATATGAATTCGCTGTGTTTTAAAAATAAAAGTATATAAAACTATGTCAAACTTATTTTTACAAGTATTATCTTAAGCAGAAATTAATTTTAACCATAAAATTGCATTACAGTTTTATAGTGCTTATTATTAACTATATATAATTATTATAGTGCCTCCAATAATCATAATAACTCCTATAACACCAAGAGGACTTATTTTTTCATTTAAAAATATTACAGACAGGATTATTGCGATGGCAACACTTATTTTATCGACAGGAGCCACTTGAGAAACTTTTCCAATTTGTAGCGCTTTAAAATAAAATATCCAGGACAATCCAGTGGCGATTCCGGATAAGCATAAAAAAATTAAATTTTGTTTCGTTAATAAATGAATTGAGTTTGTGCCGCCTCTAAAAAAGGCAATTCCCCAGGCCAGAATCAGGATAATAACAGTTCTTATAGCCGTTGCTAAATCTGTGTCGACTCCCTTAATTCCCATTTTAGCAAAAATTGCTGTCAGCGCAGCAAAAAATGCAGAAAGCAATGCAAATATCCACCACATAATTTTTAATTATTAATTGATTAAAAAAGCAAATTAAATTTAAGATTTAGTTTTAAATTAGAATTTTACAGAATTTATAGATTTTTTGAAGACATTATAATAATTTATGTAACGATCAAAAATAATAATGTTTGTATATTAAGATAACATTATAAATTTTTTATTCAGGATAAATTCAGAATTACAGCCTTATTTTGCATCATAAATTTTTGATATGCGCTATTTTATTCTAAGCCTGATTTTTTTATTCTCACTTGCAGTTTCTGCACAATCGTCAAACACAAAAGGTAAAATCATTGGTAAAGTGATCGATGCTGAAACCAAAATTCCCATAGAAATGGCAATCGTAAGTGTTTATCGTGTGGGAGAAACCAAAGTATTAAATGGTCAGACTACTGATCAGAACGGATTATTTGCAATAGATAATCTTCCTCTTGGTGAATATAGAATCACTATAGATTTCATCAGCTATAAAGAAACTTCGTATACTGCAATAAAAGTGAATTCAGGTTCAGATTTAGTAAATCTGGAAAATGTTTTACTAGTTCCTTCCTCCAATCAATTAGATGAGGTAAAAATAATTTCAAAGACGCAGACGGTTCAAAATAAAATTGACAAAATGGTTTATAATACAGCCAATGATCTTACGAGTCAGGGAGGTGTTGCAACTGATGTTTTGAAAAATGTACCGATGATAAGTGTTGATATTGACGGAAATGTAGAATTGCAGGGAAATCCCAATATTCGCTTTTTAATAAACGGAAAACCTTCGAGCATATTTGGAGCCAGTGTTTCTGATGCGTTGCAATCTATACCGGCAAGTCAGATTAAAAGTATAGAAGTAATTACAAGTCCGGGAGCCAAATACGATGCTTCGGGTACTGGCGGAATTATAAACATTGTTTTAAAGGAAAGCAAAGTTGAGGGAATCAACAGCAGTATCAACTTATCTGCAGGAACTCGTCTGGAAAACGGTTCTTTTAATTTAAATGCACGAAAAGGGAATTTTGGAGTGGGAGTTTATTTTAGTGGTAACAAACAGTTAAATACTAAAACAAAAAGTTCAAGTGACCGTATTTCTTACAATGCAACCAGAGACAGTATAAACAGATTGTATCAAAATGGTGTAAACCCTTTTACCAGAAGTGGTTATCAGACTGGTATAAATGCAAATTGGAGCATAAGCCCTAAAGATGAATTAACGGCTACTTTGGGTTATAATCATTTTGAGAATAATTCATCAGGAATGACATTTCAGGATCAAATCTCTTCTTTGTCTAACGGTACGGTTTTATCAGAAATTATTAGCGAAAGAAATTCAGTAAGTAATTTTAAAAATAATGCTACAGACTGGAGTTTAGGATACAAAAAGACTTTTGAAAGAGAAGATCAGGAATTGAATTTTTTAGTGACATCAAGTTATGGTAAAAGCACAAATGATGCTTCGCAAAATACTGTTTATCAAGATGATATTTCGCCTGTTTCAGGTCTAAGAAGTTATAATCCGGGAAAAGATCATCAAATTGATTTCTCTTTAGATTTTGTTCGACCTCTTTCTAAAGGATTTATTCTTGAAATGGGATCAAAAGTTTCATTAGAGAAAATTGACAATAATGTTGTAACCGATACTTTGGCACTAGATGGTTCTTATATAAATAATCAGGGACAGACGTATGCCTTTAAATATAAAAGAAATATTTATGCGGCTTATTTATCTACTTCTTTCACTTTGTTTAAAAACTTTTTAGAAGGAAGGGCAGGACTTCGATATGAACGCACCAATACAACTGCTGATTTTACAGGTGTTGCTATTCCTGGCTACGATACATTTGCGCCGTCATTTACCGTTCAGCATAAATTCAGTGATAACCAGTCTATAAAATTCTCTTACACATATCGAATTGAAAGACCGGATTATGAGGAGTTGAATCCATTTTTTAACATTAGTGATCCGCATAATATCAGTACCGGAAATCCATTTTTGAAACCTGAAATTGGTAATCGTTTTGAACTTGGTTACAGTAAAACATTTGCCAATGATGCCAATATTTATTTCTCAGGATATTATCGCCGAAATACCGAAGACATTCAGAGTTTTACAACATTTCATCCTGTGTTGAATGTCAATGGAACGGATTATACTGATGTAACTTTGACACAGCGTTACAATGTTGGAACTCAAACTGATATTGGAGCCAGTATATTTGGATCAGTTAAGATTGATGAAAAACTGAATATCAGAACTACCATTGAATTTGGGGACCGAACTACAACTAATCCGGCTCTGCCTACTGTGAGTGGCTTTAATTACAGAGCAAATTTGAATTTAAGTTATCAGTTTGCACCTTCAATGATGGGAGAGATTTTTGGAAATTATCGTTCTTCTCAAAAAAATCTGCAGGGAGATCGTCCTGCTTCATTTTTCTACAATATTGCAGTGAGAAAACAATTTTTGCATAAAAATGCAAGTGTTGGTATCACGATGGCGAATCCTTTTAATAAATATATGAACCAAAAATCTACCAAATATGGTGAACTTTTTAGTCAGGTAAATAATAAGGATATACCTGTTCAGTCTTTTGGAATTTCGCTTAGCTATAAATTTGGAAAACTCGAGTTCAAAAAAGGAGAATCGGATAATAATAATGATCCGCAACAGCCTACAATTTAATAAAACATATAGCATTATTTAATACAATATTAAGATTCGTAAGAGCCTAATTCAGAATTAATTCAGGATTGAAATTCAACTTTGTATTGAATTTAAAATGCTTATTATGAAATATTTACCAGTGCTTTTGTTTTTCTTTTTTGTGCCTTTTTTAAAAGCTCAAAATATAAAATTATCCAAAGAAATTAAGGTTAGCGGAGACTTGGGATGGGATTATTTATCTGTAGACGAAGAGGCACAAAGATTATTTGTTTCTCATGGAAATGTAGTTAATGTTATTGATTTAAAAACAGAAAAAGTAATAGCAACAATATCGGATACAAAAGGAGTTCATGGTATTGCCATAGCCAACGATCTTAATAAAGCCTTTATATCTGACGGAGCTGATAATGCCGTAACAGTAATTAATTTAACCACATTCGAACTTATTGAAAAAGTTTCTATTCCGGGAGTTAAACCAGATGCTATACTCTATGATAAATTTTCAGACAAAGTTTTTGTATTTAATGCCAAAAGTAATGATGCAACGGTTTTAGATGTTCTTACGAATAAGGTAATCAAGACAATTCCTCTAGAAGGAAAACCTGAATTTTCTGCCACAAATGGTAAAGGGTTAGTCTATGTAAATATCGAAGATAAATCAAATTAAAGTTATTGATACAAAGAAACTGAAGGTAATACATTCCTGGGATATTTCGCCTGGAGATGAACCTTCAGGACTGGCTTTCGATTCAGTTAATAATAGACTTTTTAGTGTCTGTGGTAATTCAGTATTGGTGGTCACTAATGCCGAGACCGGAAAAGTGGTGACAACATTACCTATAGGAGAAGGTTCTGATGGTGTTTTTTATGATGAAAACAGGAAACTCATTTTTAGTTCAAACGGATCAGGAACCTTAACGGTTATTACACAAAAAAACAAAGACAGTTATGCTGTTTTAGAAACAATTTCTACTGCAAAAGGAGCAAGAACCCTTACCATGAGCAAGGCTACAGGTGCACTGTATTTGCCAACTGCTAATTTTGGAGATACTCCGGCAGCAACCAGCGACAACCCAAATCCGCGTGCTTCAATTGTTCCTGATTCCTTTAAGATTTTAGTAATAAAGTAATTTCATATAACTCTTGAAATGCAAAAGATGAAATGGTATTTTTTTTTCGTACTTGTTTTAATTGGTTCCAAATCTTTCTCTCAGGAGAAAGATTTGTTTTACTTCATTGATAAAGCAAGAACAAATTCTCCCTTACTGGCAGATTATCAAAATCAGATTAAAATCTCGACGCTTGATAGTCTTTTGAATAAGGCTTCATATAAAACTCAGGTAGCAGCAAATTTAAATGCCAGTTATGCGCCTGTAATTAATGGTTACGGTTATGATACAGCTTTAAGCAACGGTCAGATGGTTTCGGCATTGGTAGGATTTAATCAAAGAATATTAGGCAAAGGACAAATCAATTCACAAGCAGAATCTTTTAAGCTTATCAAAGATGCTTTGGTAATTAATAAAAAGATAGCGGTTAAAGATTTAGATAAAAGCATTATCTCGCAATATATCACAGCGTTTGGAACGGAAAAGCAGATGGCTTATAATAATAAGATTACCACACTTTTAAAAGAAGAGGAAATCATTTTGAAAAAGCTGACTAAAAATTCTATTTATAAACAAACAGATTATCTGATTTTTAATGCGACCATAAAACAACAGGAACTTACTGCTTTACAGTTAAAACAACAATATCAAAACGATCTGGCGCTCTTAAATTATCTAACAGGAGAAAGAGACACGACGCTGGTTAAACTAAAAAGTCCTGATTTAACTATAAAAGGAGATAAGGAACAGGGAAGCATATTTTTGAAACAGTTTGAGACCGACAGTTTAAAAATAAAAAATGCAGATAAACTCATTGATAATAATTATAAACCGTCGCTTTCTCTTTTGGGAGATGCCGGATATAATTCGAGTTTTATTTCTCAGGGATATAAAAATTTTGGTTTTAGCGTGGTTGTAGGTGTAAATATTCCCATTTATGATGGAAATCAGCGTAGTCTTCAGCATCAAAAAAACAGCATGGCTTTGGCTACGAATGAAAGTTATACAAGGAATTTTAAAAGACAATACGAACAGCAGCTGCTTTTGCTGAATCAAAAATTTAATCAAAGCACAGAGACCAATAAAATGCTCGAATCACAGCTTTCAGTAGCTGAAGCGTTAATTGATGCTAACAAAAAACTGCTGGTCAGCGGCGATGCTCAGATTACCGAGTACATTATTGCTCTGAGTAACCTTGTCTCGATTCAGAATGCAATTGCACAGAACAGTGTAAATAATCTTCAAACTATTAATGAAATAAATTACTGGAAATCAAATGAATAAATGCATATATAAAACAACGGGACTTTTATTTCTAATGATGCTAATTTTAGTTTCCTGCAATAAAGCTGCACCGGCAGAAGCACCAGCCGTGGTAAGTGTTCCGGTAACTGTAACCCATATTGATACTACAGCTGTTGAGAGTTATATCGATCTAAATGCGACAACGGCTTATTTGATTAAAAACACCATTAAAGCCAATACAACTGGATATTTAGAGGTTGTAAAAGTGGCATCGAATGATTTTGTTTCCAATCATCAATTATTGTTTGCGCTTAAAACCCGTGAGGCAAAAGTTTTAGGTAATACCATTAATAAAATTGATCCAAGCCTGAATTTTGGTAATGCCATACAAGTTCGGGCAACTTGTGATGGATTTGTAAATGCAGTAAATGTTCAAAAAGGAGATTATGTACAAGAAGGCGATATACTGGCTGTTATAAATGACGCAAATAGTTTTTCTATCGTTTTGAGTCTTCCGTATGAACTCAGAAAATTTGTGCCCCTTAATAAAATATTAAATGTTTATCTGCCGGATGGCACTACAATTCAAACAAAAGTAGAAAAATACATGCCATCAGTTGATCCGGCATCTCAGACACAAAATGTTATTTTAAAAAGCATTAAAGCAGTTAATATTCCGGAGAATTTAATAGTGAAGGTAAGGATCGATAAAACAGCTGATACTAAAACAATAAGTCTTCCCAAGCAGGCTATTCTTAGCGATGAAACCCAAACTGATTTTTGGATCATGAAAGTAGTGGGCAATAATCTGGCGGTAAAAGTTCCGGTTAAAAAAGGAATCGAATCTGCAGATAAAATAGAAATACTTTCTCCAAAGTTAAAAACCAGCGATCAGATTCTGCTCACAGGAAATTACGGAGTAGGAGACAGCATCAAAATAAAAATCATCAATAAATAAGCTCATGATACCTTTTTTTGCAAGACATAAAAATGGACTCAGTACAATTATCTTCCTGATTTTATTAGGAGGTATATTTTCCTATTCCAAA
Organism: Flavobacterium sp. LC2016-13; assembly: GCF_009707955.1. Taxonomy (GTDB): domain Bacteria; phylum Bacteroidota; class Bacteroidia; order Flavobacteriales; family Flavobacteriaceae; genus Flavobacterium. Next base: position 56,746 of record NZ_WMDQ01000017.1, read on the forward strand.
ATGCAGACAGGATTGTTTCCTGAGATTACCTTTCCTAAAATAAAAATTATTGCAGATGCTGGTCAGCAACCCGTAGACAAAATGATGATTACGGTAACAAAGCCTCTTGAAAGCGCCATTAAAAAGGTACAAGGACTTCAAACGGTTAGAAGTACAACAAGCAGGGGAAGTTGTGAGATTTCTGCTTTTATGGATTGGAATGCAGATATTGATTTGAGTAAAACCAGAATTGAAGCTCAAATTAATCAAATTAAAAATGACCTTCCGCCGGATCTTCAGGTAACTGTAGAGAAAATGAACCCATCTATTTTGCCTGTTATCGGATATGCCATTGACAGTAAAGATCGCTCTGCTGTAGATTTAAAAAAGATCGCTAATTATACCATTAAACCTTTTCTGTCTCAGATTCAGGGAACGAGTGAAATCAGAATTGTCGGCGGAAAAGAAAAGGAATACTGGTTGTCATTAGATTATCAAAAGATGAGTGCTTATGGTATTACTCCGGCAATGGTTACACAGGTTTTTAGTGAAACCAATTTCATTAAATCCAATGGTTATTTGGCAGATTATCACCATTTATATTTAACGATTACTGATGCACAATTGGATAAAAAAGATGAACTTGAAAATCTGGTTATCCGCAATAATAGCAAAGGAATAGTAAAGCTGAGTGATATTTGCCTGGTTGAAATCAGAGAAGCTAAAGAATACATAAAGGTCAATGCCAACGGTAAAGAAAGTATCCTTATTGCAGTCATTAAACAGCCTGACGCCAATCTTATCGAGATGTCTGATGCCATGAGTAAAAAGATGACAGATCTAAAAGCAATACTGCCTAAAGATATTACGATAAAACCTTTTTATGAGCAGGCTAATTTTGTAAATGATGCTGTAAAAAGTGTTACAGACAGTTTGCTTATCGGATTATTTCTTGCCATTATCATTGCCGTTCTGTTTTTAAAATCGGCAAAAGCCAGCGCTACAATTTTAATTACCATTCCCGTTACATTGTCTTTAACGCTTATTGTATTGTATTTTACAGGACAAACATTCAATATTATGACACTCGGAGCCATTGCGGCTGCCTTAGGATTAATTATTGATGATGCCATTGTTGTTGTAGAACAGATTCATAGAACTCATGAAGAACATCCTGATGAACCTGCGGTAACATTGCTTCAAAAAGCAATGCAATATTTATTGCCAGCAATGGTAGGTTCTTCGATCAGTACTATTGTTATTTTTATCCCTTTTGTATTGATGAGCGGGGTTGCGGGATCGTATTTTAAAGTATTGACAGATACAATGATTATTACTCTGGTATGCTCCTTTTTGGTAACCTGGTTATTGCTTCCTGTAATTTATTTATGGCTGTCTCCCAAAAAAGAAACTTCAAATAAAAAAGAAATTATACATCATGAGGTTAAAACACAAAAATGGGTTTCCTATTTTATTCAAAAACCTGTTTTGAGTATTAGTTTCTGTGTACTCTTGTTACTTTCTATATTTCTAATTCTTCCTAATCTTGAAACAGGATTTTTGCCAGAAATGGATGAGGGAAGTATTGTTTTGGATTACGAATCGCCACCCGGAACTTCTCTTGAGGAAACAGACCGTATGCTTCAGGAAGTCGAAAAAATAATTATAAAAAATCCAAATGTTGAAGCATATAGCCGTAGAACGGGAACGCAAATGGGATTTTTTATTACTGAACCCAATAGAGGAGATTATCTCATACAATTAAAGAAAGACAGATCAAAAACGACTAACGATGTTATCGATGATATAAGGCTCAAAGTCGAGAATAGTCAGCCGGCACTTCGTATAGATTTCGGGCAAGTTATAGGAGATATGCTTGGAGATCTTATGAGCTCAGTTTCGCCTATTGAAGTTAAAATTTACGGAAATGATCAAACCAAATTACATCAAATAGCACGAAAAGTTGCCAAAATTATTGAAAATACCAAAGGAACTGCAGATGTTTTTGATGGTATCGTGCTGGCAGGACCAAGTGTGAATATTGAACCTAATTATTCTTTATTGGCACAATACGGCATGACACCTGCAGATTTGCAATTTCAGATGCAAACCCAGCTTGAAGGAAACATTATTGGTACTTTATTAGAGCAGCAGCAATCGACACCAATTCGCCTTATTTATAAAAATTCAGAGAAAAGAAGCCTTGATCAAATAAGGCAATTGCAGGTATTTCTTCCAGGCGGTCAGTCTATTCCGCTTTCTAATTTAGTAAAAATAACACCAGAGAAAGGAGATTCTGAAATAGAAAGAGAAAACCTTCAAATGATGAGTGTAGTAACCGGAAGACTTGACAATATTGGTCTGGGCACTGTTATGACACAGATTCAAAAGAATGTGGCTCAGCAAGTTGTATTGCCACAAGGATATTATATTGAATATGGAGGCGCTTATAAAGAACAACAACAAGCATTTAGTGAACTGCTTTTAATATTAGTGGTCTCTTCTCTTTTGATATTTGGTGTAATTCTGTTTTTATTCAGGGATTTCAGAGCAGCATTAGTCATTCTTCTTATTTCTGTATTAGGAATTTCAGGAAGCTACTTATTGCTTTACCTGACCAATGTGCCTCTGAATGTTGGAAGTTATACGGGAATTATTATGATTGTGGGAATTATTAGTGAAAATGCCATTTTTACATTTCTTCAATTTCGCGAAACCTATAAACAAACACTGGATGTTAATCAGTCTTTGATTTACTCGATTTCAACACGATTAAGACCAAAATTAATGACTGCTATTGGTGCTATCATCGCGCTAATGCCTTTGGCTATTGGAGTGGGAACGGGATCTGAACTTCACCAGCCTTTGGCTATTGCCGTGATTGGTGGTTTTATTGTGGCTATGCCTTTGTTGCTAATTGTACTGCCGAGTCTGTTGGCTTTCATCTATAAAAATCCAAAACATTTAATCTATTTACTATGAGGAAAAACTACGTTAGTTTGATTATCAACGTAATATTAATTTCTAATTTTTCTTAAAATGTTAAAATCTATTTTATTGTTTCTCGTAAGTATAACCGCTGTTAATGCACAAAACAGTGTTTCAGATTCTATTGTAGTAAAAGATACCGTGCAAAATTTAAAATTCAATTATAAACAATTAATTATACCGGGATTACTAATTGGTTACGGTTTTATTGGTCTTGAAAGTGACCAGCTCAAGAGTTTTAATAATAATATCAGAGAAGAAGTAACAGAAGATATTGATAACAAAATTACTATCGATGATTTCTCTCAATATGCGCCTGCAGCTTCTGTTTACGCGCTGAATGCTATGGGAATTAAAGGTAAACATAATTTAAAGGACCGATCTATAATTTTAGCTACATCATATTTAATGATGAGTACTACTGTCTTTGCTTTAAAGAATATTACGAAAGTAGAAAGACCTGACGGAACGGCTAACAATTCATTTCCATCGGGACATACAGCAAACGCTTTTGCCGGAGCCGAGTTTCTTTGGCAGGAATATAAAGACCAGTCGATATGGTATGGAATAAGCGGATATCTTGTGGCAACAGGAACGGGATTGTTCAGAATGTACAATAACAGACATTGGCTTACTGATGTTGCTGCTGGGGCGGGGATAGGAATATTGAGTACTAAAGCGGCTTACTGGCTGTTTCCGTATGTAAAAAATACAATTTTCCCTTCCAAAGAAAATAAAGTGACCTCAATGGTTACGCCTTTTTATAACGGTAAACAAATGGGAGCGGGAATGGTTGTTCAGTTTTAACGCTTCAAAGCATCAATTTGAATTTAACAGCAATACTTAAAATACCACCAGGCTTTTCTAAGCTTTAAACTTACTGTATAAATGAAAATATCAACTAAAATAAATGTTTTTAGAAGAAATGCTATGCGTTTTTTAACCAAAAACATTGGTTCTTCCAGAAAGACTTCTAATAAAATTATAGAAGATCCAACCCATATAAAACGCATTTTGATCTGCAGGCCAAATGCACGACTGGGAAATCTTCTGCTTATAACTCCTTTGATTAAAGAGGTCAGTGCTGCTTTCCCCGAGGCTCAAATTGACCTTTTTGTTAAAGGCGGTTTGATGCCCGTCATTCTAAAAAATTACAATCAGATAGGTGAGATCATTGTACTTCCTAAAAAACCTTTCAGCAGCCTTTTGGTCTATTTAAAAGTATGGCTGAAAATAGAACGTAAAAAATATGATCTGGCCATAAACGTAGACAAGGATTCATCTTCTGGACGATTGGCGGTTGAACTTTCTCATGCTGTTTTTAAATTTTATGGAGATGATTTAAATGAAACTAAAGCAAAAGATTATCAGCATATCGCCAAATATCCGGTATACAATTTCAGGGAATTTCTAAAAAGTGTTTCGTTAAATATTGTTGATGGACTTATCCCAGAAACTGATCTGCAATTAAGCGATACAGAATTGGCTCACGGTAAAAATATTCTTTCCAAGAAGTTTGACAATCAAAAGAAAACAATTGCAATTTTTACCTACGCTACAGGCGATAAATGTTTTTCTGAATTTTGGTGGAATGATTTTTATGCGCTTTTAAAAATCAAATACGAACGTGATTATAATATTCTTGAAATTTTGCCTGTTGAAAATGTCTCCCAAATACGATTTAAGGCTACCAGTTTTTATAGTAAAGATATACGTGAAATAGGTTCTGTTTTAGCCAATACAGCTCTGTTTATTGGAGGTGACAGCGGCATAATGCATCTTGCCAGCGCCGCAAAAACTGCTACTGTGGGATTGTTCTCTGTTTCTAAACTTCAAAAGTATCAGCCTTACGGAAACAGTTCTCAGGGAATTGATACTAATACGATTGTCAGCAAAAATCAATATATATTAATTATGGATGGTATTTTGATGGAGAAAGATCAGTAGAAATATAAAAAAATCTCTAAATAAGTTTCTGTATGAGGAACTTATTTAGAGATAAATATCGCTGATAATCTGAGAAATTAAACCAGCACTTCTAACCCTTTAGGTAAAATACTTACCTCAATTACATTAGTTTTTAAATTTTGCATTTCACCATCAATCTGAGCATCTATAAATATTTTTTGAGGCATTTCTATATGTACTTTACGCACGTAAGTATGCTGTGCTTTTTTAAATTTCTCAATTGAATTTCTCAGTACATTAAACCCGAGGGATAATTTTTCGAAAAAAGTTAATTCCGGAATTATAACCATGTCAAGAATACCATCGCTAAGGCTTGCCTTTGGAGTTAAACTCATATTATACCCCATTTCATTTGAATTCGAGATAAACAGCATAAAAGGATTTATTTTAATGACCTTATCTTCATAAGAAACAACAGCTTGCTGAGCTTTATACTCAAAACTTGACGAAAGTGCAGCTTTCACATAAGATGATAATGTTCTGTTTCCGGATCGTTCGTATTTTTTGATAATCAGAGCATCAATACCAATTCCCATATTACTGAAAAAGTAATATTGATTTATTTTCCCAACATCCATTGAAGTGGTAATTCCTTTTTTAATAATGGCAATTGCTTTAGCGAAATCTCTGGGTATATTTAAGTTAGAAGCCAGCCCGTTTCCGGATCCTACAGGAATTATTCCTAGTTTTATAGTAGTTCCTACAAGACAGGAAGCTACTTCATTAATAGTCCCGTCGCCCCCGCAAGCCACAATATAATCCGGATTTTGCGAAATAGCAGCTTTGGTAAGTTCAATGGCATGTTTTTTTTGTTTCGTATAATCTACCTCAATTCTATACTGTTCTTTTGGGAACTGATTAAGAAGGTAAGAAGTCGCTAAATTATGCTTTGCGCTTCCGGAAATAGGGTTGATTATAAAATGTATATAGATCATTATTATTTTAAAAGTTTATTGGTAAAAAGATAATCTGCCGTCTGGTACCACGAAATGGTTTCATCAAGAAACGGCTGGTTCATAGGTATCGATTTCAGACTGTTATCTTGTCTGTTCCAGGTATAAAAAGCTTGTTTTTTCTGGTCAGAGAGAATCATTACTTTTTCTTTTTTCATTAATACCAGTTTGCGATAAGTTCCCATAAGGGCGCGCTCTTCAAATTTTGGATCCAAAACATTTTTTCCGAAAAAATCAGATTCATAATTCCATTTAAAAATAGAAAAAAGAGTAGGCCAAAGATCAATTTGAGAACACTGCTTGCTTATTTTTTGATTATACTGTTCAGGTAAGTTTACAATAAAAACCGGGATATGATAATTAGCCACGTCTATTTCATCTTTTCCAGCGCTGCTGGCACAGTGATCTGCAATGACAACAAATACTGTATTTTTAAACCACGGTTTCTGGCTTGCTTTCTTAAATAATTCCCTTAAGGCAAAGTCAGTATATTTTACAGCTCCTTCACGACTTGTTCCTGAAGGAATATCAATTTTTCCTGATGGATAAGTAAACGGTCTGTGATTGGAAGTTGTCATAACAAAATTAAAAAAAGGCTTATTGTTTTTATACTGCGCATCAGCAACGCTAAGCATCTTATTAAAAATATCCTCATCACAAATTCCCCACGCATTCTCAAAGGTAACTTCACTGTCATCGATGTTATGTCTGGTAGTTTTAATCTTGTCACTCAGCACACTGCCGCGTCCGCGATCATAGATTGTAAATCCGTTTCCGCCAAAATAAGCGTTCATGTTATCAAAATAACCATCACCGCCATAGAAGAAATTACAGTCGTATGCTTTTGATTTAAAAACACTGCATACCGTATATAGATTTTGATTCTCAGGTCTTTTTACAATAGACTGTCCGGGAGTAGGAGGAATGCACAGCGTAACGGCTTCCATACCTCGCACTGTGCGGGTACCCGTTGCGTATAGATCATTAAAGAACATACTTTTCTGAGCCAGACTATCCATGAAAGGCGTTATGTTTTCTTTGTTTCCAAACTCCTTCAGGAAACTGCCGCTAAGACTTTCCACAAGAACAAAAACCACATTTTTTTTCTCGCCAGATGCGGTACTGTCTGTTATGGTTCTGTGAATAGAATATCCCATAGAATGATAACGTGCATTAGGATCCTTAAGTTTTTCTTTTATAATGCCAAAAGCTTTATCATTATCTATAGAAGTATAGAAATCGACATATTTCATCTGGTTGTTACGAAAAGCAGCAAAAAAAGAATAAATTCCTGATTTTGAAATCTCAGAGTTATAACGATTCGAAGACCATTCTGCCTGATAGTTACGAATGAAAAAGCCAAAAAATAATGCAATTGCGACAGCGCAGCTCAATACCGATAATCTTGTTTTTGCGCTGGCTTTGGTTGTAAAAGTATTTGTAAAAGCCTTTCTTTCATAAAAAATATAAATAAAAGCTATCGTAAGCAGGAATACTCCTCCAACTAATACAGGAATTGGGTAAGATTGCTCAATATTGGCTACTACTTCATGCGTGTAAATTAAGTAATCGACGGCTATAAAATTAAAACGTGTTTTAAATTCATCCCAAAAGGTTAGTTCAGCAAAAAAGGTAAATACCAGAATAAAAACAGTCAGAGTCGTAAAAAAATAAACCAGAATTCTATCCAAATAAGAACCGATCCATTTGTTAGGCATAACTGTATAATAGAGTATCGCAGTCAGAGAAACAAAAGTAATCGTTCCGATATCAAAGAATAAACCTGTAAACAAGGTTCTAAAAAGATTTAGTATATTCCAGGAAACTTCATCGTACTGCCATATAAAAAATGTAATTCTTAAGATTTGCGAAAGGATTAAAAACCAGATTATAAAATAGAATAATACAGCATATCTGCTGCGAAACGGATTTAGTTTTGGCATAATTATTTAATAAGGATAAATTTTAAAATACGATTCTGAATTAATTCTGAATTTTTAACAATTGATTGAAAAAAAAATCTAAAATTTGTAACTGTACCCAAATCGTATTACTTGTGTTTCGTAATAATCCTTACTCTTATAGCTAAAACCTTCGCCTTTTATTTCTTTTTGTAAGACTAATGTACTTAAAATATCTATAGTATTAAGAAAAATTTCACCTTTTCCTTTTTGTACTACTTTTTTGACTCCTAAATCAACAGAAAATCTAGAATCAATCTTTCCTTGTGGGACAACATCAGGTGCCAGATAAATTACAGAAATCTGACCTTTTAATGTTTTATCAAGTTGCAGCGTATTGTTCCATTTTAAATTTCCTGAAACCATTTGCTGACGTTCTCCGTTATAAATGCTTAAAACAGGATATAAATTCGTAACCGTAAAAGCATCAATAGTATTTTGATACAGGTTTCCATTAATATTAAAAGAATACCATGAAGTAACTTCTTGAGAATATACTGCTTCGATTCCGAGAGAAGTACTCTCATCGGCATTCTGAAATACATTGTAAATCAAAGTACTTCCCGGAACAGTGGTTGCAATACGGGCAATAGTTCCATTTATGATTCTGTAATAAACAGAGGATGTAAAATATCCTTTTGGTATTGTTTTTTTATATCCAACTTCAAATGCACTGGTAAACTGCGGACGAAGCGCCGGATTTCCAACTTTTATAATTTCGGCATCATCATATTTTGGAAAAATACGAATATCAACTTCTGCTGGTCTGTCTACACGGCGATTATAAAAAGCTGTGATTTTGTTTTTGTCATCAATCTTATACCCAAAGCGTACATTAGGAAAAGGTTCGGTATAATTATAACCGTCACTTTTATAAGTAGGATGATTTGGATTAACTTCATATTGTAGTTTTACATATTCAAGACGCAGCCCAAGTTCTGCTTCAATTTTATCCGTTTCATATATATAATTAGAATATAGTGCAGGAATGATTTCCTCATAATCAGCCCAGCCACCGGCATTGGCATCAATAGGAGAATTCTGTCCGGGAAAGAATTGCATATTGGTAGGGATTTCCCTGTTTCTAAATTTGAAACCTGTTTCAAATCGACCGTATTTCAAAGGTTTGATATAATCAATATTAATATCGATTACTTTTTCATCTGATAAGAGTTTAAAAGAATCTTGCCCGACAGAAGCAGGAAGTGTATTGGTAAAAAAGTACTTTTCATCTTCTTGATGATAAGTGTAGTTGATTCCTGCATTTAATTTATGACCGGGCTGCTTGAATTTATGTTCGTAAGATGCACTGGCCATTACGGTTGTTTTAAGTTCGTCTTCCAGAAATGACCAAAGACGTAATCGCTGAGAATAATCCTGATTAAAGAAAGGTTCATCTCCATTATCCAGAATTTTTTCACTTCCAAAAAGTCCTGAAAAAGAGAAGGTATTTCGTTCATTATAATTCCAGTCTATTCCGGATTTAAGTGTTGTAAAATGAGTATCCCGATTTCTAACAGTTTGCTGATTAATAACGGTACCGTCATCATAAGTTCGTGTTATAAACTCGTTTTTATTAAGTGTTTCGGTATATAAATAATCTGCCTGAACATAGGCATTTATTTTATTTTTTCGGTAATTCAGCGATAGCGACGGATTCATTTTTGGTGTCATCTGGTACTGCGGACGAATGGTTGGCAAATTGGCTTTACGTTCCCAAAGTGCTCCATATCCCGAACTGATTCCAACCTTGCCGTTGAATCCTTCTTGTTTGTTTTTCTTGTAAATGATATTGATGATTCCCGCATTTCCGTTGGCATCAAATTTAGCAGAGGGATTGTTTATGATTTCAATTTTTTCAATAGCTGATGCCGGAATATTATCAAGACCGGATTGATTTCCAAAACCTGTTAATGCAGTTTGTTTTCCGTCAATAAGCACCATTACTTTATCGTTACCACGTAATTGTACTTTTCCGTCGTGAAGTGTAACGCCTGGAAGACTTTGCATGGATTGTAAAACAGAACCTCCACTTTGCGTAATATTATCGGCTACGGAAAAAACTTTTTTATCCATTTTAGAACTTACCTCGGAAGTTTTGGAAGTTACAACTACTTCAGATAACGTATTAATATCTTCTTCAAGTTCGATGATATTCAGATCTAAAAAATCAGAAAGGGAGCCTACGAAGACTTTTTGGAATTTAGTTTTATAACCTACAGAAGTGATCTCAAGATTATAATTTCCGGATGGTACAGCAGGGATATTAAAACGGCCTTCTTCATTTGTTACTGTACCGGCAAGTATTTTTTGATCTTTTGCAGTTTTTAAAACTACATTAATATAAGGAAGTGTGGTTTTTGAGGTTTTATCTTTAATTAATCCTGAGATTGTAACGGAGTTGTTTTGTGCCGTCACATTGTAAATTTTCATTACAAGCAACGTCAATACTAAAATTATCTTTAATTTCATTTGTTTGATTTTAATCTGCTATGCTTTTAATGTAAGTTCCTTGTTTGTCAAAAATTAGGTCAATAGAAGTCACCTGAGCTTCAAAAGTAACCGTGCCATGAGCATCCGTTATCATTGCAGCTTCTTTGATCTTTTTATTTTTGTATGTTTTTTGAATATAGGCCAGAGCTTTGGCCGGAAGTTTCTTTACGCTAATCTCTTCTTCAGTTTCGAGAATGTTTCCATTAGAATCTAAAAGCAAGGCGTGTTCTGTTTTGCCAATAGTAAAACTGGCCTCGTAATTCTCTTTTTCCTTTTCCCATTTTACATGAGTCTGATCAGGATAGGATATCAAAAAGGTTGATTTGACAATATTAGGTACATCTTTTTCATTTACTTTCTGTGCTATGGCAAAGGAAGAAAAGAGTAGTGCTAAGAATGTTAGAATTGAATTTTTCATAAGTACTAAATTTTTTAATGGATAAAAAACATAGTACAAAGTTGAATTACGAATCTGTAGGAAGTTTGAATTTTTAGAATTTCACGCTAAAACTATGTAAATTATTATGGAAAGAATAACTTATTTCCCAATGGTTAAGTTCTGTTATTTTTTTGATGATGGCCAGACCAAGCCCGTTTCCTTGCGAGGATGGATTATTTTTCGAGAAGCGATTAAAAAGCTTATCTATAATAAGTGGTGTTTTTTCTCCTGTATTAAAAAATATCAATTCATTTTCAAGCGTTGTAATTACGATTCTGCCATTTTTTTCATTGTGACGTATCGCATTCAGAAACAGATTATTGATTAATACTTCTGTCAGTGCAGGATTGCCAATTATTTTTAGGTCAGCTGAAAATTCAGTAATGATATCGAGATTTTTTGAAGTAGCCTGTTCTGTAAAAAAATCAAGATGTTTTTTTATATAATCATTGATTAAGATTTCATTTTTCTCAAGATAAGTCTCATTATCAATTTTAGAAAGAAGCAACAAATTTTTATTAAGCCTGTTAAGCCTTGAAACATCTTTACTTAAAGAACCCACAAGAATAGACTGCTCTTGATTTAATTGAAGTTGTAATAAAGTATCTATTTTGGTCTGAAACAGAGCTAAAGGTGTCTGTAGCTCGTGCGCTGCGTTTTCTACAAACTCTCTCTGATTTTTATATATTGCTGTATTTTTTTCAATAAGCAGCAGCAAACTTTTATTTAAACGGTCAAACTCGTCAACATCGGTATCAAGAAATTGCGGCGATTTATTTTTATCGATCTCAAAATCATGAATCTGATTCAGCGTATTATAAAAAGGTTTCCACAATTTTGTTGATGTAATTTTTGAAAGCCAGATAATTCCAACAAGAAGTATAATAATTATAAAGAGAAACATAATTGCCACACTGTATACCATTCCTTCCATTTCAAGCAGGTTGATTTTTTCTGTGTAAGTATATGTTTTGCCATTTATATGAATTGGTGCATAAATAAGATAATAAGGCTCTTTTTCACGAGCAGTAGAATCATAAATCATTTTAGCAACAATAGAATCTTTGGTAACTCTCATATCCGGTACAATTCGTACATCACGATTGTATTTATTCCAGGCATCTATATCTGTTTGTGTAAAATTTTTATGGCTTTCTCTCTCAAAGTCGCCTTTATGCATCAGCAGGACTTCTTCAGTTTCATAAATATACAACCACTGGCTTATGTAATAAAATACAGGAGCAGAAACCAGAAGGGTCACAATAGCAAAAATAAGAAAGCTTCTGGTGGTTTTATGGAGTAGTTTTTTTTTATTCATTTTCCCATTTATATCCCAGACCGTATACTGTTTTGATATAATCGCCGCTTCCTGCCTGGTGGAGTTTCTTTTTTAAATTTTTAATGTGCGCATAGATAAAATCATGATTATCGAGCATGTCAGCCATATCTCCTGAGAGATGTTCAGCAATAGCGGCTTTGGATAATACCTTGTTTTCATTGCCAATTAAGAAAAGAAGTAAGTCGAGTTCTTTTTTGGTCAGGTCTAATTTTATATTATTTACCGTTACAGATTTAGAGAATATTTCAATTATAATCTCATTGAAAGTAATACTGTTATTTCCTTTAAAATTTTTACGGCGAATCAGCGCCTGCATTCGAACCAAAAGTTCCGATAAATGAAAAGGCTTAGTCAGATAATCATCTGCACCAAGATTGAATCCTTCAAGACGTGTCTCGAGTGTTTCTTTGGCAGAAACCACAATTACGCCATCGGTTTTATTTTTCCTTTTAAGTTCTTTTAGTATATCAAATCCGTCGCCATCTGGCAACATTAGGTCAAGAAGTATGCAATCATAATCATAAGAATCAATTTTGCTGAGAGCCAAATCGTAGTTTTCGGCTGTTTCGCACTGGATCCCATTAGTTCTGAAATAATTTTTGATGCTTTGAGCAATTTCAAGCTCATCTTCTATAATTAAAATTTTCATGCTGTAAATGTAATGACGAATTTTGAATGAAATTCGAATATTAAATTAGTGGTTAAATAAATATAAATAAAAAAATGTAAACTTTTAATATTCTGCATAGTAAACCTGTTTTTTATGCAAATACAGGTTTGAAATAAAACAAAAAACCTCGCAAAATAGATCTCAATTCTGAATTAATTCTGATTTTTTTTGAAAATACTTCCGGATGTTTTAATGTTTTTTAAACACTATTTATTTTGTAAAAAAAGTAGCAAGTTTATTCCATTTTACTTGTTTAGTCCAGGAATTATTCCATCAGACAAAAGAACATTTATACCAAACTGAATTTGTTTAAGTCCACAGAAATAAAATCTAAATAAAAAAGGATGAGGACATTGTTATGATCCTTTTTGTATCTGCTCACTTCAAATTTATCATATAGCTAATAGCTTGTAAATTAAGAATGTATTACGTCAATGTTATCGACTGATTAATTTTTCACGAAAATTTGAATTATGCTTTAAAAAATATTCTAGCCTAATAGAAATTCTAAATTTCTTCTAAATTGATCAGGTATTTTACTTTTTTTAATGAGTAAAGTATGAAAATCAAGAGGTTAGTTACGCTTACAGACAGCATATTTTATGCATTATTACCGGTTTTAGGGTTTTGCATATCCCTTTCATTTCTAGTTAGAATTGTTTTCCATATCTGGCCCTCAAAAAAGGCCTGCTTTATTTATGTGCCTCTTTTAAAAGCAGTCTTTACAGATGTGGGTTTTCATAGCACCCAAGCACTGGTATTCCTTTTATTCTATGCGAATTATTTTTTACTGTTTCCTAAAAGATGGATTGGCTCCTAGGTTTTATGATCGCTAATTACTTTGAGAACCCCAATAAAGAATAAAAGATCAATAAAAAACATAATGAATACAAGTATTATTAATAATTATTCAAGACTTAAACTATTTTTATTTTTTCCCGCCTTATTTTTCTTAATTGCTATTGCTTTATTTTTGTATAGCCAGGATGCGTTATGTACTGTTAGATATATACAAATTCAAAAAGATACTTTCTTTTTTATCAATCATAATCTGGGACAATATCCAAATTTCGAATATAATTTAACCCAACTGGGAGATGCTCTGGTTTTTTTACCCTTTTTAAGTATTTTCATTTTGTATGCTCCTAAAATTTGGGAGGCTATACTATCAGCTTTGCTGGTTTCTATTTTATTTTCTTGTTTGCTAAAAAAAATATTTGCAGTACCAAGACCTGCAGCAATTTTTAATAATAACACTTTTATTATCGTTGGCAAAACATTGTGCGGACACAACAGTTTACCTTCCGGACACTCTGTTATAGTTTTTATAATACTTACCGTTTTGTTGTTTGCATTTATGCCTAAAGAATTTAAGTTTAAAATTTTATGGATTTTTTTAATAATCACTATAGGATTGATTCTTGTTTCTTCCAGAATAGGTGTAGGTGCGCATTATCCGTTGGATGTTATTGTAGGGAGTATTTTTGGGTATATATCTGGACTTACAGGTATTTTTATTAGCCAAAAATATAAAATTTGGACTTGGATTGGTAATAAAAAATGCTATCCAATTTTTATTTTGTTGTTTCTAATTTGTTGTATTTCATTAATCAACAGAATAATTAATGAAAACTTGATAATCTTTTATTTCGCATTTATTAGCTTAGCTGTTTCACTATATAAAATCACTACTGTTTATGTTCAAAAATAATCTAAGAATAACTCATTTTGTTTTATTGATGAGTGTTTTGAATTTTTTATTCTTCCATTTACCATTTTACACGTATGTTTTTAATAACGTCGATTATAAAAGCTGGAATGGTATAATTTTGATTCTAAGTTTAATAATTCTAATGCTGGTTTTAAATGCTTTTGTTTTTTACCTGATATTTTTTCTCTCACGCTATGTTGGAAAATTTTTATTGGTATTGTTCTTTCTTATCAATTCAATTGCAGTTTATTTTGTTAATACCTATAGTGTTATAATAGACGAAAGTATGATCGGTAATGTTTTCAATACCAATTATGAAGAGTCCAGCAGTTTTTTTTCCATTAAATTAATAATATACATAATCCTGCTTGGCATTATTCCAAGTGTTTATATCATAAAAGTTAAAATAATAAATACAACACTAAAGAAGTTTTTAACGATTTCTTCTCTTACTTTATTATTCATTATCGTTTTAGTTTTTGCCAATGCCAGCAACTGGTTGTGGATTGATAAAAACTCTAAACAATTGGGAGGTCTTGCAATGCCATGGTCATATTCGGTAAATACTTCGCTTTTTTATATTCACAAATACAAAAAGAACGAAAAAGAAATTTTACTGCCAAATGCTGTAATAAAAGATAACCAAAAATCGGTTGTTGTTTTAGTTATTGGAGAATCTGCAAGAAGCCAGAATTTTTCTCTGTACGGTTATTCGAAAAATACGAATCCATTACTTTCTAAAACACAAAATTTATTTCATTTTAACGCTACTTCCTGTGCTACTTATACGACCGCTGGTGTAAAATGTATTTTGGAACATACCAATAGTGATGATTTATATGAAATTTTGCCCAATTATTTATATAGAAATAATGTCGAGGTTATCTGGAGAACTACAAATTGGGGAGAACCTCCGGTACATATTAAAAATTATCAAAAGAGAGATGTTTTAATGCCGGATTGTAAAGGGGAAGGATGTAATTACGATGAAATTCTTTTAACGGGATTAAAGGAGCAAATATTAGCCAGCAAAAAAAATAAAATATTAATAGTACTTCATACAAGTACAAGTCACGGACCCACTTACAGCAAGAAATATCCACCTCGATTTGAGACTTTTAAACCTGTCTGTAATAGTGTCGAACTTGGAAAATGTTCTCAGGAAGAATTGCTCAATGCATACGATAATACTATTGTTTACACTGATTATATACTACATAATGTAATTGAAGATTTAAAACAATTAAAAGAGTATAAAAGTACTATGATTTTTGTCTCAGATCATGGAGAATCTTTAGGAGAAAAAAATCTTTATATGCATGGAGTACCTATCAGTTTTGCTCCTAAAGAACAATATGAAATACCATTTATAGTATGGGTATCTGATAATTCAAAACAACTTAAGGATAATAAAACATTGTCTCAAAACCATGTTTTTCATAGTGTTTTAAATTTTTTAAACATACAAAGTCCTGTTTATAATGAGCAAATGAACATTTTTAAATAATAAGAAGCAAAGAGCTATTTTGCTGGATGGCTCTACAACAGAGATATAAGCAAAATAGCTCAGAATGTTTTCGATCAACAAGGATTTCATGGTCAAAAAATTTAATTTTTAAAAAAATGAATAAAGAAAAGGTAGAAGAAGAATTAAAAAAGATATGGAACGAAATATGCATTTCACATTCAGATCATGAAAAACAGGCTGCTTGGGAAGAATTCAAATTAAGAGTCTTCAGTTCAATAAAAAAGAAGATTTAAAAAGGATTTTTTGTTTAACATAAGTTCTTTCAACACTACAGAGTTATATTTTTTGTTTTGGTAAAGTTACTTGAAGCAACAAAAAAATCCCTGCTTCAGGAAGAAACAAGGATTTGAAAAAAATATACTTTTGAAACAATCAATTATTCTAGTGTATAAATATGGACATATTTAAAACAACGAAAGAGATAATGAATATTGTTTTTAACATTTAAATTTTTCAATCTACAAGCAGCAGAGTTACTCTTCTGTTTAATGGTCTGTTTGTTGTTGGAACATTTGGAACCAAAGGATCGCTTTCTCCTTTGCTGAATAAGTGCATACGATGAGGTTCAATTCCTTTATTTTTCAAATATTCTTCTACTGCCTGAGCTCTTTTCATTCCTATTTCTAAATTGCGGGATTCAGAACCGATGTCACAGGTATATCCCGTAATATTAAGTTCTGTATTTTTATCCCTTTTAAGGATTATAGCAATTTCATCTAGTCTTGAAGCAAGTTCTGCAGTTACACCAGTGCTACCGACCTTTTCAAAAGGCAGAGGTTTCTCAATAACATTTCGTTCAGCAACTGTTATTTCATTTTTTACTTCAGTGTTCTGAGCAGTCTGCTGTACAGGAGCATATTCCTGGACAGGCTCTGCATTTTTTATTTTAGGTTCGTCTTTTACTATTTGAACTGGTTTCTGTTTGTCTTTATGTAATGAAAAACCTAATTTTACCTGTATACCTGCTGCTAAATAACGACTCTCCTGTACAATTTTCTTATTTCCAACTATGCCTTGCGCCTGAATATCATCGATTTGATTAGGGTTATAGGAGACAATGTTTTGATCCGGAGTATTTTTGACGAGATCAGACAGACCATAATCAAGATATATTCCGGTGTAAAGCTTTGTTTTTTCTTTTAATGTAAAAGACATACCCATTTCAAGACTTAGTAAAAATGAGGTTTGTAAACTAACGGAAGTTTTGTCTTGCCAATTATTTGTTGTACCAAATCCATGGACTGGCAGATCGTCGACCAGCAGATTTAAATCAGGGTAATAACCACTTAACTGCAGTTGTTCAGCAGAAGCTTTTATATTTTGCTTTCCTGGAAATAAAACTTTGGCACCTGCTGCTACATACCACTGCGACCGGGTAGAAACAGCAGTTCTATACTGTACGAGTAATGGAATAGAGGCAGAGATGAAACTCTGGCTTTCTTTATATTTTGATGCTGTTACGCGATATTCAAAAGCAGAAGTCTGATCATCAACTTCATAATTTGAAATAATGGTTCCGTCATTCAATTCAAAACTATTTTGATTGTAAACAGCATCAATTCCTGTTGAAATTCCCCAGTTCTCGCTTAAGAAAAAGGTGTAGCCAATACCAATACCGGCACCAATATTTAGTTTTCCATTTCCTGAATCACTGTCATAAAAAATTCCAGATGGTCCACCGCTAATTTTAATATTAAATTCCTGGGCGTTTATAATGGCATTTGCCAGTATTACTGCTGCCAGTGTGATTTTAATTTTCATTTTTTTTATTTAAATTAATCTCATTTTTTACTTAACCAATATGTTGATTGTTTTCTGCTCGCCGTTACTAAGTTTAAGCATAATAACATACACAGCTGCTTGAATAGGAGCAGTAATCTGATTTTTGCTTTTTACATTAGAAATAGTCTGCACTAATTTCCCTGTAATATCAAAAATGGTTATCTGGGCCCCATTTAATTGAGATTCGTTAAAATCACATTCAAGAGTAAACTCGTTTAGCGGCTTGACTGGATTTGGATAGATTTTCATTTTTTTAGAAAATGTTGTTCCAATTAAATCAAGCGGACATGATTTAATTGATTTTCCATCTTTACCTGTAGCAATCACATAATAAGATCCATTTAAAGGTTGGGTTTCATTGTAATACTGGCGGGTTGCTCCAGAGACAGCACTTCCGTTTTTATACCACTGCCAGGAGACAAAATTTGTACTTTTGTTATTGAAGAATAATACATCTTCCCATTTTTGTGTAACAAGCCCCGATTGGCTGACCTCAATTGGTTTAATCACCACAGTAGCAGGATTATAATTTTGATCACCATTTTGATAAGCATTAACAGAAGTACTACCGGAATTTATAATCTGAAGATTTGACCCGGAAATTGATCCAATTACAGGATTTGCTATCGTATACGAAATTACAAGTCCGCTGCTGGATGATGCGTTCAAGTTTACTTCATCCTCATTATTACAGCCAAAGTCTAAAGATTGATTCCAGGTGATGACCTGATCCGCTTTGATAATTTCAAATTCAGCACCGGTAAATGTTATCGTGTAATCTGAGCCAGCAGTTATATTGCCTGAATTAATATTATATTTTCCGGCATTTTCTCCAATTTCTCTCGATAAAGCCCCTGAAATAATAGAATTTGTATCTCCGTTTACAAATCCCGAAACAGAATAATTAAAGACTGGATCAGCATCGCCATATATTTTAGTTTGACCGGCTGAGGCAGTAATATTAAGTATATACTTTTGGGTAGTAAAACTAATTTCGTTGCCATAGTTAATAAAACCAGCAGCATTTACGGCATAAGTTCTAACATAGTAAATGGTATTACCTTTAAGCCCCGATAAAGAACTGCTGTAAGTTCCTAATGAGCTTCCAATATTAATTTTATTGTCGGTTATCAGTGGTATAGAATGCAGCGCATATACAAACCCTGTCTCGGTTAGACATTGTCCGTTATCACTATTCCCATCAGAAGAAGCAGCTCCTGAAAGCATAACACTGTCAATAGCAATGTTTGACGCTGCTAAAGTTTTAAGAATAACCGGTTCTACAGGTTGTAATATCACGATTGTTTCATTTGTAGAACAACCGTTTGCATCTGTAATTGTTACAGTATAAGAGCCTTCGGTTAGTTGTGTTGCTGTATTTGAGTTTCCGCCAAATGGTACCCAGGAATACGTATAAGGGCTTGTTCCTCCTATAGCATTTACCGTAGCAGAACCATTGTTTCCATTATAACAAGAAACGTTGTTTTGAGATTTTACTGCTGTTAGGGCTGTCGGTTCTGTTATGTTGAAAGACTGTGTTGTCGAACAATTGTTTGCATCTTTTATTGTCACAATGTAATTTCCTGCTGCTAATGCTGTCGCCGTTGCCGAAGTTTGAACCGGAGTTGTATTCCAGCTATAAGAATAAGTTCCAGTTCCACCGGAAACAGTTACTGTTGCAGAACCCGTCGGTGAACCATTGCAAGCTACATCAGTTTGAGTAGGAGTTACACTTAGCGCCGTCGGCTCTGTTATGGTGAAAGACTGTGTTGTCGAACAATTGTTCACATCTTTTATAGTCACAATGTAAGTTCCTGCGGATAATCCTGTTGCAGTTTCCAAAGTTTGAACTGGAGTTGTATTCCAGCTATATGTATAACTTCCTGTTCCGCCTGAAACACTTACCGTTGCTGAACCCGTTGCCAAACCATTGCAAGCTACATCAGTTTGAGTAGGAGTTATAGTTAGGGCTGTCGGTTCTGTTATGTTGAAAGACTGTGTTGTCGAACAATTGTTTGCATCTTTTATTGTCACAATGTAA
>NZ_WMDQ01000018.1 GCF_009707955.1 Flavobacterium sp. LC2016-13
TTAGGTGGTCAATTTAAACCAAAATTAGATGGTCACTTTAAATTGAAAATAGGTGGTCAATATCACTGGTTTTTACATGTAGAGGCCAATCCTCAATTCAAAACATTAAATGTTTATGATGTGAATTTCCAGCGAATTAATCACCGTGAAAGTAAAGAAGAGAAGAAATCTGAATCTGAGAATCAATCTGTTTCAAAAGAGCAGAAAAATAAAGTTGATCCTGATTCCGATTCTTCTGATCCTGAAAACAAAAAGAATAATAAAAAAAGTAAATCGCATTCGATTTAATAATGGACAGTTTAAAACCCCTATCTGATTTTTTTTTAGCTGTTGAAAAGGATTTTCGTATTAGTTCGACGCATATTGCCATTTATGCCGCACTGCTGAAATTCAGATCAGATATGGGGTTTATTAATCCCATTGCAGCATCTGCAGACGATATTAAACCGATTGCTAAACTTTCTTCATCAAAAGTATATCTAAGGTGTGTGGGTGAGCTTAATGAGTACGGCTATCTGGTTTATATGCCAGTTAAGAAAAGAAAGCAGAAGAGCAAGATTTATTTTATAACCGATCAGTAAGTAAAAATGAATTTAAAAATTAAGTTATGAGTGAAGCAGTAACCAAAGAAGATTTAATACAGTTTGGACTGGTCCTTCTTGATAAGATACAAACTGCATTTGTCAACGCAAATTTCGCTGATAAAAATTCGATGGATCCTGGGTGGCTTAAAAGCAAGGCAGTGAGAAAACTGCTTGATATTTCTGCCGGATCTGTGCAGAATCTTAGAACACTGGCAAAATCCGCTTTAAAAAAGTTCTGGGCTCTTATTATTATAAAAAACAAGATCTTCAAAAACTTTTTAGTGATGAATCGAACCCATGAGCCCACTGAAGACCAAGTGATGAATTACTTATCTATTTATATGGATGATTCAAGACTAAGCGTTTGGCATCTGGCCATTTTAATGGCAATTCTAAGTTTAGGATATAGGCAAGGGGAGGAGAAAACAATCAAAGTCAGCCGCAGTAAAATTATGGCGTTGTCCCATATAAATACAATACCTACATATCATAAATATTTTAAACAACTTCAAATATTTGGATACATTATTTATCGGCCTTCCTATCATCCAGGTTATAAAAGTGAAATTGAACTAAATGAAAATAGGTTATCTCAAGAGTTATGAGATAACCTATTTTTTTTAGTATCTATTTAGAATTATCAGTTTATTAATTAAGATGAAATGTTATATTTCTTTTTAATGGCTTGTATTTCTTTTTCCAATCTGTTTAGCACAGCTAAGTCTGCTTGTGACATTTTAACAGAGGTCTTATTAAGTCTCTTATTGAGAAGTGACATTTCCCGCCCAATGGTTTTTTGTTCAGTAATAGCATAAGCTTCCGTCTGTTTTACAGATGCATGACCTAATAGCTCCTTAACAACATTGATAGGGACATTATTGTTTAATGTAACGGTACTTCCGAAAGTCCGGCGTGCCATATGAGTATTGAGTGTAAAGGGAAAACCGCAGAGAATAGCAATTTCTTTCAAATATTCATTCATTTTCTGATTGGAAGAAACTGGTAAAACGGTGCCGCGCTGTAAACAAAGAGGATGGTCTTTGTATTTTTCAATTATTTTAAGTGCCGGTGGGAGAAGTGGGACATTCGTGGTGGAATTGGTTTTTTGTCTCTCGGACATAATCCATAGGTTTCCATCAATGCCGTCTTTAATGTCGGTTTTCTTTAATTGATACGCGTCAATATATGCCATTCCAGTGTAACATTGGAATACAAATACATCTCGAACAACATTAAGCCTATCTGTAGTGAAATAATGTCTTTCTAATTCATATAATTCTTGCGAAGTAAGGGGTTTTTTTACCAATTTTGTTTTTCGGCCTTTAAAGTTCTTAAAAGGGTCTTTTAAGATAACTTCCTTATCAATTGCCCGAATGACAATTTTTTTGAAATTGGCAATGTATTTAAGGGTTGTATTGTTACTGCAATCTCTGACGGTTCTCAAGTAGAACTCGAAGTCTTTTATAAATTCGAGATTAAGATCCGTAAATTCAAGGTCTGTGGTTTTAAATTTGAATTTTATGAAGGCCGTTAAATGATTTTTAGTAATAGTAAAACGGTCAAGTGTTCCTTTTGCATACCCTTTTCCCAAAAGTGCGGTCATTTCGTCATTGTGCTTTTGAAATTCTTCCAATACTTTTACTTTGGAAGTATTTTTTCCCAATACATATTCCATAACTTTTTTAGAAGTTACGGGTTTTCCGCTGTACATAATCTCTGTTTTGTATTCATTGACTTTTAAAATCAGCGAGTCCAAAAAGAAGTTAAGAGATCTGGCGTCTTCTTTATTGCCGATTGCCCTTTCGGCTTTGGGATCCCATCGATTGATATCCCATTTACGTTTGGTGGATGTTTCCGTGCGAATACCATCTATGATAATTCTGAGATAAACGTTTCTAATTTTACTTTCATCACGGGGAATTTTCAAAAAGAAAATCAGCCCAAAACTGCTCTCTAACATAATTCAATTTTTAGGTTAATAAATGTAGAATTATAGCGTCAAAAAAACAAGTCGTTAATCTCCTTAACATCTGTGTTTACAGTACTTAAGCAATTTTCTGGTGCACAATTGGTGAACGGTGGATTGTGCCCCGATTTTGCACCTTTGACTTTGGGCGTTTTTATAAAGATTGAAAAGTGCCTTAAAAACAAAAAACCTGCGAATCCTAGGATTTGCAGGTCTTACCACGTTTTTTATGGGTTTTTGAAAAGATTGAAAAAGTGACCTTTTTACTTCTTTTACCCTTTTGGTGGGGAGAGCAGTATTGAAACCCACGAAGATCAATTTAACCTGTTAAAGATGTTAATATGGCTTTACTTGGAATGATCCATCCTTTTTATTGCATCACTATGTTTCAGCGCTGATAGTGTATAATGACTGTAATAGTAAGATTTTAGAAGACATAAAAAATGTGAGATACAGTTTCCTTTTTAATGATCAGGGATAATTTCTTTCTAGATAAAAAAAACTTAGTTTATTCACAAACTAAGCCTGTCTAGTAAAGTTTAAAATGAGATTGACTTTCAGAAAGGAAATATGTTGTTTTGTGAAATAAAATAATTACTTTGTACCATATTTGTATCATTGTTCTTTAATATATTGATATTCAGTGTATGTTATTTTTGAAGAAGTAAAATAATTCTTCTTTCACAATAATGAAAAACCGAGTCAGAAATGACTCGGTTTTTTTATGCTTTTAGAACTATTAAAATTACATTTAATCATCTTCTGATTCTTTTATAATCATAAAGCCTTGCAATTCTATTTCATCCATTTTCATTTTAATAGAGAAATTTAATTTTTCGTTTAGAGTAAGTTCTAACCTTTTATAGCTTACATATGAAACAACTAAAATATTTCCTTTAACAGCTTCAATTGAAAAGCTTCCGTCAATATCAGTTTGAGTTCCAATTTTTGTTCCTTTAATCATCAAGTAAGCTCCAGGCAAAGGAATATTATTTTCATCAAGAACAATCCCTGAATATTTGTTCTTAGCAGTAGATTTAATGTTTATTGAATCATTAAGTCGGTTTTTATCAGTTTGTTCTATTCTTACGTTGCCTTGTGCTTTTGCAGTTTGATTTCCTAATCCTAAAAATGCAATTACAGATGCGGCTATAATCACCCAAATAGATTTTTTTTCTTTCGGAATCATTATATTTCTGTCTAATTGAGATATTCTGAATCGATCGCACAAATTCTCATTTTCGTTATAAGCCAAAATAATTTCTCTATTTGATGCTTTTGTAAAATCAATTACATTTTTTTGACAGCTGCTGCAAAATTTACCTTTTTCTGTTGGCGACATTTCAAGCCAGTTTTCATGACAGGGTTTTGGAATTGAGATTTTTATATTTTGCGTCATTTTATTTTATGTTTTCAAATGAATTTTACAACAAATTGATTTTTATAAAAGTAATTATTATTTTGAATTACCTCATAATAGATTCCCATCAAAATGATAATTGTCATTTCCCATTCAGATTCTTTTTTGTAATATTACTATATAAATCATTTTTGAATGAGAAAGATAAAATACAAGAAAGGGCGCAAGCTGCAACACATTACTCTGGAGTATACAGGAACGCATAAAGGGCATGAAACCGAAATGCAGCTTTTTGTCTATGACGATACAGATGTTGTTGAATATGATAAGTTTACAGTTCTGGCATTAAACTCTTGTTTTGATTACACAAAAAATAACTGGCTTAATATTCACGGATTAAATGACATCAATTTAATTAAAACAATTGGAGCACATTTTAAAGTTGATGATTTTTTATTGGCAGATATTTTAAATACAACCAAAAGAACAAAGTTAGAAGAACAAAAAGATGTTTTGTTTTTTAATATAAAATCACTTTTACCTTCAGAATACTCAGATAATATTAGCGTTGAACAAATCAGTTTTATTTTGAAAGACGGAATCTTAATTTCTTTTCAGGAAAAACGAAGCGATTTTTTTGCACACATTCGCGAACGTCTTCGCACACATGCAGGAATTGTACGCACTAAAAAAGTAGATTATCTGTTGTATTTATTGTTAGATGCTGTAATGGAGAATTTCTATATTACGATTGAAGATGAAGAAGATAAGATCGAAGAACTAATCAATTTGACCAAAAAAGGAGCTGATCCAATTATTTTAGAAAAAATTGAAAATCATCGTGATAATTTTAATTTTTTGAAACGTTCTATTGTACCGCTTCGTGATTCATTGTATTATTTGAAGACGATTAAAGATGACGACGAAAACAGTTTGATTCAAAAAGAAACATTTAATTTCTTTATTAGGCTGCATCAAAAAAGTTTAGAGCTTTTAGAGCAAATCGAATCGGATATGAGCGCCTTAGAAAGTGCTTCAAACTTTTATTTTTCTGAGCAAAGCAGGAAAATGAACGAAATAATGAAAACATTGACGATTATTTCGGCAGTATTTATTCCGCTTACATTTATTGTTGGAGTGTACGGAATGAATTTTGAAAATATGCCGGAACTTAAAACACAAAATGGCTATTTTGTTGTTATGGGTATCATGTTTTTATTGGTAATAGCCCTAATTATTTATTTTAAAAAAAGACGTTGGTTTTAACGTTTATTTGAGTGGTAAAAAATTAGATTTGTATAAATTTGTTATTTAGAATAAATATAAATAATTATGAGTAAAGCGATATATATAGCCACAAGCGATCAAAATAGCGGAAAATCGATTATTACACTCGGTTTGATGAGTATTTTGATTGGAAAAACGGCTAAAGTTGGATATTTCAGACCAATAGTGGAGGATTTTGTCGATGGAGAATTAGACAACCATATCGAGACTGTTCTTTCGCATTTTAATCTTGATATTAAGTTTGAAGAAGCATATGCCATTACAAAAAGCAAGCTGATAAAAAGAAAGAATAAAGGCAAAATCGGAGAAGTTTTAGATTTAATTATAGAAAAATATAAAAAACTCGAAGAACGTTTTGATTTTGTTTTAGTTGAAGGAACAAGTTTTACCGGAGAAGGAACTTCAATCGAATTAGATCTGAATGTTTTAATTGCCAAGAACCTCGGAATTCCTGCTGTAATTATTGGTTCAGGAGTTGGAAAAACACTGGAAGAATTAGTCGACAGTTTATATTTGGTTTATGATTCATTTAAAGTAAAAGAAGTTGAAGTTTTAGCCGTTTTTGCCAATAAAGTTCAGCCTGAAAATATAGAATTGGTTACAAAAGGATTGCAAAAAAGTTTGCCCGAAAATGTTTTGATAAATACTATTCCGCTCATTTCAACATTGAATAATCCAACAATGCAGGAAATTGTCAATGAGCTTGATGCAAAAATTTTATTTGGAGAAACATATCTAAATAATGAAATTGGGCATTTTAGTGTAGGAGCAATGCAATTGCACAACTATTTGGTTCATTTACATGATAATGCTTTAGTCATTACACCAGGAGATCGTTCAGATATTATTCTCGGCGCATTACAAGCCAATGAATCCGTTAATTATCCAACAATTTCAGGAATTATCCTGACAGGAAATATTCTTCCGGAAGAAAGCATTTTAAAGCTAATTGAAGGACTTTCTGCTATTGTTCCGATTATAGCTGTTGATGGCGGAACGTATCATATTACAAACAGAATTGGCGCGATAAAATCAAAAATTTACGCCAATAACACCCATAAAATCGAAACGTCAATCAATACTTTTGAAAAGTATGTTGAGGTTGAAGCATTATCTGAAAAGCTAATCACTTTCCAGGCCGAAGGTATGACGCCAAAAATGTTTCAATACAATATGGTAAAAAGAGCGAAACAACACCGTAAACATATTGTACTTCCAGAAGGAAGTGATGAACGAATTATTATTGCTGCATCAAGATTATTAGCGATGGATGTAGTTGATATTTCGATTATTGGAGACAAAAAACAAATTGAAAGTAAAATAGCCGAATTAGGAATTTCATTCGATTTCTCAAAAGTAAATATTATCAATCCGATCGAATCTAAAAATTACGAAGATTATGCGAACACCTATTATGAGCTTCGAAAAGCCAAAAATGTAAGCATTACAATGGCGAGAGATTTAATGGAAGATGTTTCGTATTTTGGAACTATGATGGTGTATAAAGGCCACGCAGACGGAATGGTTTCGGGAGCTGCACATACAACGCAGCACACCATTTTACCAGCTTTGCAATTCATCAAAACAAAACCAAATTCATCGGTAGTTTCATCAGTGTTTTTTATGTGCTTAGAAGACAGAGTTTCTGTTTTTGGAGATTGTGCAATTAATCCAAATCCTACGGCAGAACAATTGGCAGAAATCGCAATTTCATCAGCAGATTCAAGTGCAGCTTTCGGAATCGAGCCAAAAATTGCCATGCTTTCATATTCGTCAGGTTCATCAGGAAAAGGTGATGAAGTAGAAAAAGTAAGAACAGCAACCGAAATTGTAAAACAAAAACGTCCGGATTTAAAAATCGAAGGTCCAATTCAGTACGACGCTGCAGTTGACCGCGCAGTTGGAAAAAGCAAAATGCCGGATTC
Source organism: Flavobacterium sp. LC2016-13 (assembly GCF_009707955.1). GTDB lineage: Bacteria > Bacteroidota > Bacteroidia > Flavobacteriales > Flavobacteriaceae > Flavobacterium. Next base: position 7,123 of record NZ_WMDQ01000018.1, read on the forward strand.
TGAAGTCGCAGGACAGGCGAGTGTGCTTATTTTCCCTGATTTAAATACAGGAAACAATACTTATAAAGCCGTTCAGAGAGAAACCGGAGCTTTGGCCATTGGTCCGATGTTGCAAGGTTTAAACAAGCCCGTAAACGATTTAAGCCGTGGTTGCACCGTAGACGATATTATTAATACGGTAGTAATTACAGCGATTCAGGCGCAGGGACTTTGATTAATTATGAGTTATAAATTATAAATTATAAATTATAAATTATGAGTTTTATGCCATAACTGACTAATTATACTTAAAAAGATCCTTTTTTTTTCCGCGTCTTGCTTTAGCAATCCGTTTTATCTGCGCCTAAAGTAACCCAATCCAATTGTAAATAACAGACATTGTAAATCAATTAAAAATTTTAAAAAACTCAGCAACTTAGAAACTTAGTACCTTAGCAACTTTAAAAAAAAATGAAAATACTAATAATAAACTCAGGAAGTTCTTCAATTAAATATCAACTAATGGTTATGCCTGCAAATGAAGTAATTTGTACAGGTATGATCGATCGAATTGGTCTTGAAACTTCTAACGTTACATTCAAAACTTCATCAAATTCTATTGAAGAGATAATACCAATTGCAACACACAAAGTTGGTTTAGAAAAAGTAGCAGAAATGCTTTTAGATCCTGAAAAAGGAGTTATAAAATCAACTTCAGAAATTACAGCAGTTGGTCATCGTGTGGTTCACGGAGGAAGTTATTTTTCGGATACAACGATTATAAATGAAGAAGTTAAAGAAAAAATCAAAGAACTTTCAGAATTGGCTCCATTGCATAATCCTGCCCATTTGGTAGGAATAAATGTTGCAGAAGAAATTTTTTCTAATGCGAAACAAGTAGCCGTTTTTGATACTGCTTTTCACCAAACAATTCCAGTTGAAGCGTATAAATATGCAATACCAAATTATCTTTTAACTGAGAATAAAGTTCGTGTTTATGGTTTTCACGGAACAAGCCACAAATATGTTTCAGAAAAAGCAATTGAGTTTTTAGAAAACAACTCCAAAATAATCACCATTCATTTAGGAAATGGCTGTAGTATGTCTGCCATTAAAGACGGAAAAAGTATTGATACAACAATGGGATTTTCGCCTTCAAATGGGTTAATAATGGGAACGCGTTCCGGAGATATTGACCAATCGGTAATTTTTTATCTGATAAAAAATCTCGGTTATACGGCAGATGATGTAAATTCAATTTTATTGAAACAAAGCGGAATGTTGGGACTTACAGGCTACAGTGATTTGCGCGATATCGAATCCGAGGCTGAAAAAGGAAACAAAGATTGTCAGTTAGCTTTATTAATGAATGCTTACAGAATCAGAAAAACAATTGGCTCTTATACAGCAGTTTTAAATGGTTTAGACGCCATTATTTTTACAGCAGGAATTGGAGAAAACTCTTCATACATGCGTAAATTAGTTTGTACGGATATGGATTATTTTGGAATTGAAATTGAGGATGAAAAAAATCAAATTCGTTCAAAATCTATTCGTGAAATTAATACACCAAATTCAAAAGTAAAAGTTTTAGTTGTACCAACAGATGAAGAATATGAAATTGCAAATCAGGTTTATCATCTGCTTGAAAATTAATTAATAACATAGTTTCTAAAAAAAGCTTCTCAGTCGAGAAGCTTTTTTTACGCCTTCAAATTCAATATTTGTCAGTATCTTTGAATATAAATCCGAATATTTTGAAATCGACACTTCTAAAATTATTATTCTTCTTTTTCATAGCTTCTCAAATTCACGCACAAGAATTACTTCCCTTCGTAGAAAACTATAATAAATCAGATTATCAGGGCGATAATCAAATCTGGAATGCTGCTCAGGGAAATGACAAAGCCATGTATTTTGCCAATAATCATTATTTATTGCGATACGATGGTGTTATTTGGGAAAAATATTCGTTGCCAAACAAAACCATAATTCGTTCGATTTTAATTGAAGGAGACCGAATTTATTCAGGTTCATACAAAGAATTTGGTTATTGGTACAGACAGAATGGTAAAATGAAATATGTGTCGATTACCAGAAATCTTCGACTGTTTGATGAAAAAGATAATGAAGAAATCTGGAAAATTTTCAGATACAACGGTTCTTTATATTTTCAGTCTTTTAATGATGTTTTTATTTACGACGGAAAACATATTCAAAAAATCAAATTCCCGTTTTTAATATCTTATTGTTTTGTAGTAGATAAAAATCTTTACGTAGCTTCTGTAGATAAAGGCCTTTTCAGTATGAATGGCTCAAAAATTTCAAATCCAAAAGGATGGAATATCTTAAAAAATACTGTTGTTCATGCAATAGAAAAGTACAAAGAGATAACTTATATATTTACTCAAAAGAAAGGAATTTTTATTGTTGAAAAATCAGGTTTAAAACCTTGGAATAATCCATTAAACGAAACTTTAAAGGCAAACGGAATTAACGTAGCAAAGTTTATTAAAAATAACAAATTAGTTGTTGGGACAGGAAACAAAGGTGTATATATTTATGACTTTAATACACAGACATACAAAAATATAGATCGGAATAATGTTTTGATGAACAATTCGGTTTTGTGTATTGGTTTTGATAAAGAAGAAGATTTATGGCTTGGTCTGGATAACGGAATTGCTCACGTTGAAGTAAATTCCCCAATTTCATTCTTTTACGATAATTCAGGAATCTTAGGTTCTGTTTATTCTGTTGCCACAACAAACGATGGATATTTAATTGCTTCAAACCACGGAATTTTTGAATTTAATTCCGGGAATTTTAATATGCTGGCCAATACGCAAGGCCAAGGCTGGAATATTACTAAAATTGGCAGCAAATATATTATAGGTCATAACGATGGTACTTTTTGTTATGAAAATGGCGCATTAACCAAAATTAATCATGTGAGCGGTGGCTGGAATTTGTCTAAAAGTATGATTAACGATACTTATTTTCAATCTACCTACAGCGGAATTTTGGTTTATAATGATGCTTCAAAACTGACACAGAATATATTAATTAAGGATCTTTCGAAACCTATAAAATATGTAGCCCAGAATAAGAAGAATGAAATTTGGGCGGCCGATAATTATCGCGGATTGTATAGGGTTTTATTTGACGATAATTATAAGACCAATAAGATAGAAAATATTACACAGCAAAGTAAAATTAAAAATGATTTTGGTGTTAAGATTTTTGAGTTTAGAGACGAAATACTTTTTCTGATTAATAACATTTGGTACACCTTTAATTCTATTTCAAATAAATTAGAAGAAAATGAACTTTTCAATACTAATTTTAAAAACATTTCTGATGTTGTAGCTATCGATAAAGATCATTTTATAGTACTTCAGGAAAATATTTTATATCATATATATGCAAATGGTAACAAATTTGTCTGGAATATGATTCAGGAGAAATACTATAAAGGAAAATTGATTAATGAAAATTTAAGAATTTTTAGAAGTCAAAACCATTATTTATTGAATCTTGATGATGGTTTTATTTCCCTTCAATTAGAATATCAAAACAAACAAAATAAAGGCGTTAAGGTTGAAGCTTATAATAATGGAGAACTTCTGCCAAATGAAAGCAAAATAAAACATAATACAGAACTTCGAATTAACGTAATATCCGGAATTTACGGAGCTGGAAAACCAAATTTGTTTTATCAGATTAATAAAGCAAGAAATTATATTCCGATCTCAAACGGAGCCATAATTTTAAATAATTTAAGCAGTGGTTCACATTCAATAGTGATTTTTAAGCACGATGGTGCAAACTATGATAAAGTTGCAAGTTTTGATTTTAAAGTTGCCCAACCCTGGTATTTTTCATTTTGGATGATTTTACTATACTTATTAGTAATAGGAGCAGTGTTATTTTTCTATTATAAATGGAATAAACTTCGTTATACACAAAAATTAAAATTACAGGCCGAAGAATTAAAACATCAAAGAGAAATTCTTGAAATGGAATTGAAAGCCGAAAATGAATTGAATATTCAGGAATATGAAAAGCATATTCTTGAACTTGAATTGCAAACCAAATCATCTGAAGTTGCCGGAAAATCGTTGTCTATTGCCAAGCAAAGTGAAATGATTGATAATATCCAAAATATTCTTGATTCTGAAAAAGATTTTAATAAACTGAAAAGCGAAATTAAAAAGGCAATTAAGATAAATGAAGTAAATAAACACGAATGGGAGATTTTTGAAACCAATCTAAATCAAATTCATAATGAGTTTATTATTAATCTTTCTAAGAAGTTTCAAAACCTTACACCAAAAGACATAAAACTGTGTGTTTATCTTAAAATGAACCTTTCTTCAAAGGAAATTGCACCTATGATGAACATATCATTTAGAGGCGTAGAATTGCACAGATATCGTTTAAGAAAGAAATTAAATCTCTCTCAGGAAGAAAACCTGTCAAAATTTTTATTAAGTCTGTAAGATTCGTATTTATTTTTTGCAGATTTTATATTTTTCCACATCATTTTTTATATAATTCTAATACATCATTACTACATCATAACGTTATGTTAAGAAATTATTATTAACATTTATAATACTGATTATCATTAGTATATGATATTGTTTTAACATAATGATGTAGCTATGTAGTAGTGCTGTTTGATGTACTACAACGTTGTAATTGTTTAATTTGGCTCTACTAACTTAAACGATTACGAACTGTATGAAAAATTTTATTTTTAGCTTTTTAGCGCTCTTATTGCTTCCAGCATATATGTCTGGGCAAACGCAAGCAATTAAAGGAAAAGTAGTAGACAGTAGCGGAATGGGAGTTCCGGGAGCAGTTATAAGTGCTCCAAATTCCAGAACTACTGCTGATGCTGATTTCGACGGAAATTTTACGATAAATGCCAAAGAAGGTGAGATTATCAAAATCTCAATGCTGGGTTTTGATCCTGTTTCTGTGCCTGCAACTTCGGCTCCAATGACAATCACATTAAAAGAAGCAGGTGATACTGCATTAAAAGAAGTAGTTGTAATTGGTTACGGTACCAGAAAGAAAATTGATAATACTACCGCAATTTCTTCATTAAAAGGAGAAGAGGTAGCGAAAACAAAAGTTTTAAATGCTTCTCAGGCTATTCAGGGTAAAGCTGCCGGGGTTCAGGTTACTTCATCGGATGTACCGGGTAGTACACCTTCTGTAGTTATTAGAGGAGTTGGTACTGCATTAGGAGGAAGAACTCCTTTATATGTTGTTGATGGTATGCCAACAGAAAACATCAATAATATTAATACGAACGATATCGTTTCGTATGAAATTCTTAAAGATGCATCATCATTAGCTATTTATGGTACCAGAGGTGCAAATGGTGTAATTATGATTACTACGAAAAGTGGTAAAGGAAACAAAGTTACTGTAGAAGTTGAAAGCTTTGGTGGTGTTAGAACTCCATTAAAAAAAGTAAAAATGGCTAATAGTAATCAATTTGCTGCTTATTCAAATGCAGCTTTGGGAGCTAATACATTTGCTGCAAATCAGCCAGTTAATACAGATTGGTTTGATGAAATTACAAGAACAGGGAGTTATACTCAAAATAACGTTTCGGTTTCAGGATCGTCTGAAAATATTAAATACTTTTTTAGTGTAGGTAACTATGAAGAAAAAGGTATTTTAAATGGATTGGATTACGGTCGTACAACATTTAGAAATAATAATGAATATAAAATTTCTAAGAAAGTAACTTTAAGTCAAAACTTTAGTTTTAGCTCTGTAAAATCTTCTCCACAACCCCTTAGTGCATTTACAAATGCTTACAGACAATCTCCAATTGTACCTGTTTATTTTCCTGATGGTAAATACGGAGTTCCATTTGTAGCTAATGGTGTTGCCAGTGAAACAGGATCTGCTTTTAATACAGTAGAAAATCCGGTTTCTCAATTAAATTTTTATGATGAACAACAACGTAGTGTAACGCTGCAAGGTGGTTTAAAATTAGATTATACAATTATCGACGGATTAAAATTCACATCTCAGTTTAACGGTGAATATTATAATTGGAAACAATACAATTATGTTGATACTAAAGGGAAATGGTTAGCTGCTGATCCTACACGTGTTGCAAGTAATTATCCAACTTCAGGAAACATAAACGTATTAACAAAAGGTAGAGAACAATATTTCAACTGGAACTTGTCTAATTATTTGACATACAATAAAGTATTTGCAGAAATTCATGATATTGAAGTAACTGCCGGTATTGAAACAAATGTAAAAGGACATAAAGAAAAATTAACAATTGACAGAAAAAATGTAACTCCTGATTCTAATTACTGGGCACCAGTAGGAGATCAGTATAATTTTGCTGCTGATATACTTAAATATCAAGATGAAAATTATAATGAATTAAAATTAGCATCTTATTTTGCTCGTTTCCAATATAAGTTATTAGACAGATATTTACTTACAGGTACTGTTAGACGTGATGGATCTTCTAATTATGCTAATGATTATCGTTGGGGAACATTTCCTTCTTTTGGTTTAGGATGGATTGTGACTAAAGAAAAATTCTTGTCTGATATTAAAGGAGTTGATTTGATAAAACTTAGAGCTGGTTGGGGTAAATTGGGTAACCAAAATGTACCTCTTAATGCTCAGACTTTTTCATCAGGTTACGGTTATTACTTCCCTGGATTAGATGCAAATGGAAATACAATTAATATTCAGGTAGATCCAACCTTGTCTTGGGAAATTGTAGAAGAAACAGGTGTAGGATTAGATTTTGAACTGTTAAATAACAGATTAAAAGGATCTTTTGATGTCTATGATAAAGAAACTAAAAATACTATTTTATATACTAAACCTTTAATGACTTCAGGAATTGATCAACAAGCTGCAAGACACGTTGGTAAGGTTTCTAATAAAGGATATGAGATTTCTTTACGTTGGGATGATAAAATCAATGATAATTTAAGTTATTGGATTGGTGGAAATTATGCTTACAACAAAAATGAATTAGCAAAAATAACTGATTCGCAAATCGTACCAACAATTGGTGGAGGATTAGGAAATGGTCAGGATACTAAAATATTAGATTATTCTTCTGTGGGAAGACCATTAGGTAGTTTCTACTTATATGAATATGCAGGAGTAGATCCGGCAAATGGAAATATGCTATATTATAATTCAACTGGTCAAAAAGTAACGCAAAATCTTTTAGACGGTAACAAGGATAAAAAATATTTTGGTTCTGTTTTACCAACTTCTACTTACGGTGTAACTTTAGGATTAGTTTACAAAAATGTTGATTTCTCTGTTGATGGTTACGGTACTGGTGGTGCTAAAGTTTATAATGGTAAAAAAGCACAACGTTTTTCTGGTGAAAACGTAGAAGCTTCTGTAGCAACAGATTTCTGGACACCAACAAATACAACAGCTACAAATCCAGCACCATTTAACCAAGTTCCTGTAGCTTCAACTTATTATATGGAATCTGGAGATTTCTTTAGAATTAATAATATTACTCTAGGTTATAAATTACCTCTTACAGAAGATCAATTTATTACCTCTTGCAGAATTTACATTAATGCAATTAATCCATTTATCACTCAAAAATTCTCAGGTTTTACTCCTGAATTAAACGGTGACGGAGATCCAACAAAAAGTCAGGGTGTAGAGTTAGATGCTTATCCGGCATTAAGATCATTTGTAATTGGTGCTAATTTTAAATTTTAAAAACATGAAAAAAATATATATAACGATGTCGGTCTTCTCAGCCCTCATCTTTGCAGGTTGTTCGGATGATTATTTGGATGTTAAACCAAGCCAGTCTATTCCGGTAGAAGATTTAGAGCTATATAATAATGATATTGGTGCAAAATCATTTGTGACTTCTGTTTACAATGAATTTTTAAGTTGGGAAATGTCTTCTTTTGCTTGGAACGGAATGTCAAGTATTGCTTCTGATGATGCTGATAAAGGTTCTATCCCTGGTGATACAGGTGCAGATAAAGATATTTTAGACGCACTTACTTATGAAGGATCAAATCCATCTGTAGAGACTATTTTTAAAGCAAATTATGTTGGTATTAACAGAGCAAATCAAGCTATAGTAATAGTTCCGAAATTAGATAAAGCAAGCAGTGATTTAAGAACAAGATTGGTAGGAGAAGCTAAGTTTTTAAGAGCTTTTATGTACTTTACTTTAATTAAATGTTACGGAGGAGTTCCACTTATTGATCATGTACCAGTTCCTGGAGTTGAAGCAGATAGAATTATGCAATTAACGCGTAAAACTCCTGCAGAAGTATACGCTTTTATTGAACAAGATTTGAATGAAGCAGCAGCTGCATTGCCAGATAAATCTGCTTATGGTCCTTCTGATGTTTCAAGAGCCTCAAAAGGAGCTGCATATGCATTATTAGCTAAAGTAAGTTTATACCAAAAGAAATGGCAACAAGTAGTAGATAATTGTAATAAAGTTACAGGTTACTCTATTGTTGGAGATTATGCTTCGATGTATAAAGTTACCGGAGAATTTGGTCCTGAATCAATTTTTGAAATTAATTCAGTAGGTGCAGCTCCTGCATTAGGTATCGATAACTATTCTGTATCTCAAGGTATCCGTAGCAATGGAGGCTGGGGTTGGGGTTTCAATGCTCCGTCTCAAAGTTTAATAAATGCTTATGAGCCAGGAGATGTCAGAAAGGCTGCAACAATTATTTTTCCAGGTTCAACATTATATGACGGACGTGTAGTTCCTGCGCTTACTCAAGAAGAAATAACAGCTGGTTTTCCTAAAGCAGCGAATTATAAAGCATATTCTTCTAATTATACAGATCAAGGCAAAGCTGATGCAAATATCAGATACCTAAGATATGCTGAAGTTTTATTGATGAAAGCTGAAGCTCTTAATGAATTAGGTCAAACTGGTGATGCAATTCCTTTGTTAAATCAAATCAGAAATAGAGCAAATCTAGGAGTTACTCCTGCAGTATCTCAAGCTGACGTTAGAATTGCAATCTGGAAAGAAAGAAGAGTTGAACTTGCATTTGAGCACGACAGATTCTTTGACTTAGTAAGAACCGGACAAGCAAAAGCTGCTTTTACAATAGATGGTAAAACTTTTACTGAAGGCAAAAATGAAGTATTTCCTCTTCCGTCTTCATTTTTAAGAGAAGCTGGAGGATTATCGCAACAAAATCCTGTTTACTCAAATTAAAATCCTATAAATCACTTCCTTCAATATCATGAAGGAAGTGATTATTATTTATTCAATATTAAAACTTTTATAATGGTTAGAATTTCAGTTTTGTTACTAGCTTTTACTTTTTTTAGTTGTGGCTCAAATGATAAATCAAAAGAAGAAAAGGGAGAAAATGCTACAACTGTTACAGTAACGGATGATCAACTTTTAGAGACTGTTCAAAAACAAACCTTTAAATATTTCTGGGATTATGCTGAACCAAATTCCGGATTAGCTAGAGAACGTTACCATCCTGATGGAATTTATCCTGATAATGATGCAAATATTGTAACAACAGGCGGTTCAGGTTTTGGACTAATGGCGATTGTTTCAGGAATGTCTCAAGGATATGTTTCTAAAGAACAAGGGGTTGAAAGATTGAATAAAATTGCTGATTTTTTAGGCAAAGCCGATCGTTTTCACGGAGCATGGTCACATTGGATAGACGGAAATACCGGAAAAGTAAAACCTTTTGGAACCAAGGATAATGGTGGCGATTTAGTCGAAACTTCATTTTTGGTTGCAGGGATGATTACTGTTCGCGAATATCTAAAAGAAGGTTCTGAAAAAGAAAAAGCTGTTGCTCAAAAATATGATGCACTTTGGAAAGGTGTAGAATGGAATTGGTATACCAACAATAAAAATGTATTGTACTGGCACTGGTCGCCAACTTACGATTGGCAAATGAATTTTCCACTACAAGGATATAACGAATGTTTAATTACTTATGTAATGGCAGCATCTTCGCCAACACATACAATAGATCCAAAAGTTTATCACGAAGGTTGGGCGAGAAGCGGAGATATTGTTTCATCTGATAAAAAATATAATATTCCATTAGTTTTAAAACATAATGGTGCTGCAGAATTTGGCGGGCCTTTATTCTGGGCGCATTATTCTTATGTTGGTTTAGATCCAAATAAATTGAGCGATAAATATGCTAATTATTGGGATTTGAATGTAAACCAGACAAAAATCAATTATGAATACTGCGTTGAAAATCCAAAGAAAGTAAAAGGTTATGGTCCTGATTATTGGGGATTAACTGCATCATACTCAAGAAACCCTGACGGATCAATAGGATACAATGCACACATGCCAAGTAACGATCAGGAAGTTATTTCTCCAACAGCAGCCATTAGCTCAATTGTATATACACCAAAAGAATCTATGGCATTTATTAGAAACCTTTATGAAAATCATAAAGAACAAACTTGGGGAAATGCCGGTTTTTATGATGCATTAAGTTTAGGAAATAATAATTGGGTTGCAAAACGTTATTTGGCGATTGATCAGGGGCCGGAAGTCGTTATGATCGAAAATTACAGAACCGGTTTATTATGGAAATTATTCATGAATGCACCAGAAGTAAAACAAGGATTAACAAAGCTTGGTTTCCATTCTGAAAAATACGGAATCTAATATGAAGTATAAACTAATATTAATAGTTCTCTTATTTTCTGTATTTGGTTTTGCACAAAAGGATACAAATGGAAAATTAAAAACGGTTGTGATGGCTAATTATGAATTAGGCTATGTTTTGCACAAACCCGCCAATACAAAAGATAAAAAGCCATTAATAGTTTTTATTTCGGGTGATGGAGAAAAAGGAACAGACCTTGAAAAAGTAAAAATTCATGGGCCTTTAAAGTATTTAAAAACACATGAATTAGATGCTTATGTTGTTGCGCCACAATGCAAAGAAGATGAAAACTGGAATATAGAATCCATTTATGAATTGATCTTGAAAATTCAAAAAGAAAATAAAATAGATCCGGACAGAATATATGTTACAGGTTTAAGTTCAGGAGGTTGGGCAGCATGGAATTTAGCACTTTCATATCCTGATAAATTTGCAGCAATTGTACCAATATCTGGTTTTGTTGATTTAATTGAGTTAGAAGGCGCTTGTAAAATTGCCCAAATTCCAACCAGGATTTTCACGGATTACTAGATGATGTGGTAAAAGTAGATTACGCAATAAGCATCTACAAAGAATTAAAAAAATGCAATGCTTCAGATGTCAAACTAACCATTTTTGATGATGCTGGTCACGACAGTTGGACAAGAGTTTATGACAATCCGGACATTTATGAATGGATGTTAAAACAGATTAAAAAGAATACAAACAAATAAAAACAATAGAATGAAAAACAAATTAGTCTTACTTTTTTTAGGATGTGCTGTTTTGGGTTATGCCCAGAAAAAGAACACTAAGAATGCAGTAACAATTAAGCCAAAATCAGAGTTTGTAGCTGAGTTAATTTCTAAAATGACTTTAGATGAAAAATTAGGACAGCTAAATTTACCAACTTCTGGCGATATTACTACAGGACAAGCTAATAGTTCGAATGTTGCAAAAAATATTGCCGAAGGTAAAGTAGGTGGATTATTCAATATAAAATCAGTACAAAAAATTAAAGAAGTACAAAAGATCGCTGTTGAAAAAAGCCGCTTAAAAATTCCGTTGCTTTTTGGTATGGATGTTATTCACGGTTACGAAACAACATTCCCAATTCCGTTAGGATTATCTTGTACATGGGATATGAACCTGATCGAAAGAAGTGCTCAGATTGCTGCTCAGGAAGCAAGTGCTGACGGAATTAACTGGACGTTTTCACCAATGGTAGATATATCTCGTGATCCGCGTTGGGGAAGAGTTTCTGAAGGTTCAGGAGAAGATCCGTACTTAGGAAGTCAGATTGCAAAAGCAATGGTAAACGGATATCAACAACATGATCTTTCTAAAAATAACTCAATTTTGGCTTGCGTAAAACACTTCGCTTTATACGGTGCTCCAGAAGGAGGACGTGATTATAATACTGTTGATATGAGCCATATCAGAATGTTCAACGATTACTTTCCCCCATACAAAGCAGCCGTTGATGCAGGTGTAGGTTCAGCGATGGCTTCTTTCAATGAAATTGACGGAATTCCTGCAACCGGAAATAAATGGTTAATGACAGATGTATTAAGAAAACAATGGGGTTTTAAAGGTTTTGTTGTAACAGATTTTACAGGAATTCCTGAAATGATCGAACACGGAATGGGTAATTTGCAAGATGTATCTGCATTATCATTAAACGCCGGTGTTGAAATGGATATGGTTGGAGAAGGTTTCCTGACAACTTTAAAAAAATCTTTAGATGAAAACAGAGTAACCATTGCTCAAATTGATAATGCTGTTAAACTTATTTTAGAAGCAAAATACGATTTAGGATTGTTTCAGGATCCATATAAATATTGCAACGAAAACAGAGCAAAAACAGAAATTTTTACTGCAAGCAGCAGAAAAGAAGCGCGCCAGATTGCAGCACAATCATTGGTTTTATTGAAAAATCAAAATCAGGCATTACCGCTTAAAAAATCAGGAACTATTGCTCTTATCGGACCATTGGCAGATGCTAAAGAAAATATGCCGGGAACATGGAGCGTAGCTACAAAAATGGAAAATGCAGTTTCACTTTTAGCAGGAATTAAAGAAGTTGCAGGAGCATCGACGAAAGTTTTATATGCAAAAGGAAGCAACTTAGATTACGATGAAGATTTCGAAACGAAAGCAACAATGTTTGGTAAAACCTTGCACCGTGATGCCCGTTCGAAAGAAGAATTATTGGCAGAAGCTTTAAAAGTAGCAAATCAGTCAGATGTAATTGTGGCGGCTTTAGGAGAATCTGCAGAAATGAGTGGAGAATCTAGCAGCAGAACTAATTTAGAAATTCCACAAGCGCAAAAAGATTTATTAAATGCATTATTAAAAACCGGAAAACCAGTTGTTTTAGTTTTATTTGACGGACGCCCATTAGTTTTAACAGATGAAGAAAAATCAGTTCCGGCAATCTTAAATGTTTGGTTTGCAGGTACAGAAGCAGGTTATGCTATAGCTGATGTTTTATTTGGAGATGTTAATCCATCAGGAAAATTGACAACAACTTTTCCAAGAAGCGTTGGTCAATTGCCAATTTATTACGCACATAAAAACACGGGAAGACCACTTTCTAATACAGAAGGGAAATTCGAAAAATTCAGATCAAATTATATTGATGAAAGAAACGAGCCATTATTTCCATTTGGATTTGGTTTAAGTTATACCACTTTTGAGTATTCAAACGTGAAAATTTCATCTGATAAAATGAACTTTAGCGGAAACTTAAAAGTAACTGTTGATGTTGCCAATACAGGAAATTATGACGGAAAAGAAACCGTTCAGTTATACATCAGAGATTTAGTTGGTTCAGTAACAAGACCCGTTAGAGAACTGAAAAACTTCCAAAAAATAACACTTAAAAAAGGTGAAAAACAAACGGTGACTTTTAATATCACAGTTGAAGATTTAAAATTTTATAATTCTGATTTACAATTCGTAGCAGAACCTGGACAGTTTGATGTTTTCGTTGGAGGAAATTCAAATGCCGATAAGAAAGTTAGTTTTGAGTTAACTAAATAATTGGTTTGTTAATTAGTAATGCCCTTCGTACTGGTTATACGAAGGGCTTTTTTATAACCAATGAATTTTGAAATATACTTCTTTAAGAAGTATAAAATGATAATATATAAATTTTAAGAAATGAAGAAACTATCCGCAATATCGCTTTTGCTGCTTATCATTGGATTTAATATCAAGATAACAGCTCAAAATACTGTTCCTGGAAAAACGGAATGGTTTGATCCAAATAAGGCAGCTACAACTTATTGTAATCCAATTAATATTGGCTATAACTATACGACATTTAATCATAACGGAATTCCTGAATCGCGCCGTTCAAGTGCAGATCCTGTAATTATTACTTTTAAAGGTGAATATTACTTATTTGCAACCAATCAGGCTGGTTTCTTTTGGAGTAAAGATATGTCTGACTGGAAATTTGTTTACGGAAGTTTTCAAAGAAAACCTGCCGATGACGATCAATGTGCGCCAGCTGCATGGGTTGTCAATGACACTTTATTTTACGTGGGTTCTACCTGGCAAAAAGATCATCCGGTTTGGAAAACTGCTGATCCAAAATCAGGAAAATGGTTGAGACATGTTGATAAAGCAATGTTGCCAACATGGGATCCTGCTATTTTTCAGGATGATGATAAAAAAGTATATATGTACTACGGTTCAAGCGGAAAATTACCGCTTGTAGGTGTTGAAGTAGATTATAAAACCTGGTTGCCAAAAGGAGATCAGGCAGATTACGCAAAATTATATGCAGCAACAGAAGTTGAAGATATTCAAAAACCTTATGGTCAGGCAAAAGCTGTTGTTGGATTGGATCCTTCTGCACACGGTTGGGAACGTTTCGGACCAAATAATGATATGGAGCCTGCGCCTTGGGGTAATTTTATAGAAGGTGCATGGATGACAAAACATAATGGTAAATATTATATGCAATATGGCGCTCCTGCCACTGAATTTAAAGGTTACGCCAATGGAGTGCACGTAGGGGATAATCCGTTAGGGCCTTTTACATATCAAAAACACAATCCGATGTCATACAAACCAGGCGGATTTGTAATTGGAGCAGGACACGGAAATACTTTTGCGGATAATTATGGTAATTACTGGAATACCGGAACTTGTAAAATCTCGATAAAAGATCGTTTTGAACGTCGTATCGATATGTTTCCTGCAGGTTTTGATAAAGATGATGTTATGTATTCAAATACATCTTATGGTGATTTTCCGACAAAACTTCCAACAGAACTTCGTAATCATGAAAACGGAGCTTCATCAGGATGGATGTTACTTTCGTATAAAAAACCGGTAACCGTTTCTTCTTCTGAAGATTGTATGGAAGTTGAGACGCACAGAGTAGATAATGGCGGAAAAAAAGTATACGAGAAATTCTGTTATGGCGCTTCAAATTTAACCGATGAAAATATCCAAAGTTATTGGTCAGCAAAAACCAGCAATCCCGGAGAATGGCTGCAGCTTGATTTGGAAAGAAAAATGCAAATAAACGCTTTGCAAATAAATTATGCCGATCATAAAGCGACACAATATAATAAAGCGATGGATATTTATTATCAGTATAAAATCTTCATGTCTGATGATGCTATAAACTGGACTTTGGTTATTGATAAATCTCAAAATGATAAAGATGTTCCTCACGATTATGTAGAATTAACAAAGCCAATTGACGCTCGCTACATAAAAATGGAAAACATCCATAATGCTTCAGGTTTATTTGCCGTATCTGATTTCAGAGTTTTCGGAAACGGATTATTAGCAAAACCAAAACCTGTTACTGATTTTAAAGTGAAGAGAAATGCAGCAGATTCACGTAACGCAATGATTTCATGGAAAAAGCAAGCTGATGCAATAGGTTACAACATTTATTACGGAATTGCCCCTGATAAATTATACAACACTATTATGGTTTATGATGATGGTACGTATGATTTTAGAGGTTTAGACAAAGGAACAAAGTATTATTTTACAATCGAAGCGTTTAATGAAAATGGTATTGGAACAAAAAACAAGATTAACGAAGTAAAGTAATTTTGTTTTATTTTTTAGAAAATGGGTTAATAAAATCACTATGATTTGCAAAAGAATTTTGTTCCTTTGCTTAGCTAATTAACAAAGTGAATTAATTAACCCAAAAATGCGAATAACCTATGAAAAAAACGATTCTTTTAACTGTTTTAGTTTTAAACGGATTGACATCTTTTGCGCAGTCAAATGATGAAAAAAACATTAAATTATTTTATAAAAAAGCTTTAACAGAGTCTAAATGTTACACTTGGTTAGAGTATTTGTCTAATGATATCGGAGCTCGTTTATCAGGATCTCAAAATGCCCAACTAGCTGTAAATTATACAAAATCACAATTAGAAGGTTTAGGACTTGATAAAGTGTATTTGCAGGAAGTTATGGTTCCGCATTGGGTTCGTGGTGAAAAAGAAACTGCTTACATCCTTAACGGTAAAGTAAAAGCTGTAGTGCCAATTTGTGCTTTAGGAGGTTCTGTTGCAACACCAAAAACAGGATTAACAGCAGAAGTAATCGAAGTACAGGGAATTAAAGAACTTGCTGAACTTGGAGATAAAGTAAAAGGAAAAATTGTGTTTTTTAACAGACCGATGAACCCTGAAAACATTGAAACATTTATTTCATACGGGGCTTGTGTAGATCAAAGATTTGCAGGTGCAAAAGAAGCCGCAAAACTTGGTGCCGTAGGAACAATTGTTCGTTCTATGAACTTGCGTTTAGATGATTTTCCACATACAGGAGCTCAAAGTTATGGCGATTTGCCAAAGGAACAATATATTCCAACAGCAGCAATTAGTACAAACGGAGCAGAATTATTAAGTGCAACTTTAAAAAGTAATCCGGCTTTAAAATTTTATTTCAAACAATCGTGCGAAACATTACCAGACGTATTGTCTTATAATGTAATCGGAGAATTAACAGGAACTGTAACGCCAGAAAATATTATGGTTGTAGGTGGTCACCTTGATTCTTGGGATTTAGCTGATGGTTCTCAAGATGATGGAGCAGGAGTTGTACAAAGTATGGAAGTAATCCGTATTCTTAAAGACTTAAACTACAAGCCAAAAAATACAATTCGTGTCGTATTATTTATGAACGAAGAAAACGGTGGAAAAGGTGGAGCTAAATATGAAGAAGTTTCAAAACAAAAAAACGAGAATCATATTTTTGCTTTAGAAAGTGATTCAGGAGGATTTAGCCCAAGAGGATTCTCTATTCAGGCTGATGATACAAACTTCAAAAAAATACAAGGGTTTAAAGACTTTTTTGAGCCATATTTAGTGCACAGTTTTACAATTGGACATGCAGGATCAGATATTGACCATTTAACGTCTAAAACGATTGTAAAAGCTGGTTTAAAACCAGATTCTCAACGTTATTTTGATTATCACCACGCAGCAAATGATAAATTTGATGCAGTTAATAAAAGAGAGTTAGAACTTGGAGCAGCGACAATGACAAGTTTAGTTTATTTATTAGACCAAACGGGAATTGTTTTACCGACTTCAAACTAATTTCTTTTAATAAGATTTCTAAAAGCTACAAGTGTTGAACTTGTAGCTTTTTTTATGCTTTTAATTTTCATGATTTTGTATTTTAAAAGTATTTCGAATAGTAGAAACCGGCATTAATAACATCTTTGAAAAATCCAGATAATGAAAAGGAAGTGCCAGTTTTCCTCTTTCGTATTCTCTAAAAAAATAATTGATTTTATTGGGATAAAAAACGATACCTGATAATGTTACTAAAAAGAGATATAAACTTCTTTTTCCATTCCCTAAAAGATAATACTGCATTCCAATTTCTTCTAAAACAGAAGTTCCTGTATTTGTCAAAACATGAATAATATCGTGATCTTCCAGTTTTGGCTGAATATCAAAATGATTTTTATAAAGAAAATTTCCTAAACCCAATCCTAAACTGCCTTCCGGATAATCAAGTAATTTTAGTTTATCAATTTGCCACGGTTTATTTTTCTTAAAATATTTTTGATATGGCGCTCGAGACAACTCATACATTTTTTCGATAATAGTGTCTTTCATATTTGGTTTTAGTTTTTAAAAGCTCTTTGAAATTCAAAGTAAAATAATAATAAAAAAAGCTAATCAGGTTTTAAATTAGCTTTAAGATTTTTCTATTTATTATAAATCATTTTAGAAATTATTAATAAGTATCCATTACGGTTTTTAGTAAATCAGAGTCGACAAGGTTAGAAGGGGCAACCACTTTTTCGTCAAGCGGAATATCATTTCCATATCGCTCTTTAAGTATTTTTTGTACTCTTTCATCACTTAAATTAAAGTCTTTCAATTGTTTTAGCTTACATAATTCAATATCAGCTGCATTTTTATAGATTTTCCAGATTAATTCAGAACAATAGATTCTGTTATCCGTCCATTCAAAATAAGCATCGTATTCTTTTCCATCAAACTGCTGGCTGTAATTTTGCATCTTTTGCACGATGACAGGAGTTAAAACCTGATCAGCATTCTTTAATCTTTTTACAACATATTTATTGTCTTTGCCATGCTGAATCCATTCATCAAACGGAGTTAGTTTTACAGGCTGAACAGCTTCAAAAACAAACCATTTTCCGTCTATATTGTAGATAATACCACAATGTGAAAATTTTGAATTCGTAGCAATTCTCACTGCTTCACATTGAGGAGATTGTGAGGTTTGAAAAATAATGTCACCATCTTTAAGTTTACTTTGTATAGTACTTTCTGTCTTTCCTGCCTTTGTTTTCGAAAACGGATTATTAGGAAAAACAGACATTGCTACAAATAACGCAAGACCAAAACTTAGCACAAACGTAATTCCAAGAAACAGATATTTTTGTTTTTTCATCTTTGTATTTTTGAACGCTAAAAGTACATTATTACACTTTAGGCTGATTGTCTTTTTTAAATATTTTAACACCACCTAAAAGAACTTTGAATCGCAAAGTAAAACATAAAAAAAATAGCTGCCAAATAAATGACAGCTATTTTTTAAAATATTTTTTAAGAAATATTAAAGTCTGAAAATTCCACCAACAGCAATAATTCTCTGAACGAATGTAAAATGTTGCGAAGCTTTATCATCATTACTTTGTGTAGTTCTGATATCCGGCATATTGATATAACCTGTTTTTAGCTCACCTTGTACATAAAAATATTTGAAAAAGGTAAAGTTAATTCCAGCTTTTGCAGATACTCCGTAACCCGAAACGTGAAAATCATCATGACGTTCCATTCCTAATACAGTTGCATTTGTTTTTGGATATAAAACTCCGGCGCCTAAACCTTCAGTTAAGTTAATTTGAACTTTATCTGTATTTGTTATTCCCAAATACTTTGAAATATCATCATGTCTGGAAACCTCTGTATTAATGTAATTCAAACCATCTGTATGTTCGTACATTAAAAAAGCAGTACCATTTTGAATTTCACCTTTCTCAAAACCACCTTCCTGAGCACCACCTTGAGACATATCTACAGGTGTATTATTATAAACTCCGTTGTAAATAGATCCAGGTTGATCAGCAGGTAAATTAATATTACCAGTAACATTAGCTATTTGAGCCTGACTCATTACATATTTCATGTGGTCCCAACCAATAGAAACACTGTAGTGGTCGCTAAAAAAATATCCCATTCTAAAATTAGTCTGAGGAATTGTCATGTTAGCAGGATTCACGTAATCAACATGCCATCCTTTTGGTTTATCGTGAGCCACCATATTATCAACCGTAAAGTTGTAATCTTTACCTCTGAAATTCACATCAGACTGACTGTAACTATCTCTGTTTCCTCCCCAGGAAATGAAAAATTTACCTTTTTTATGTGCTGTATATCTTTCTACTGTAATTTCTTCCTGTGCAAATGTGTTCATAGAAAAACACACCAAAAAGAAAAATAAAATTTTTGTTTTCAATGAAATAATGTTAGAAATTTAAAATGAGTTAACTGTTTTTCTAATGGCAACCAACTTGGTCATTAAACCTTCAAAATAGTCTAAATGCAACATATTGGCACCATCGCTTTTCGCATTTGCAGGATCAAAGTGAGTTTCGATAAAAATACCGTCAACACCCACAGCAATACCCGCTTTGGCAACAGTTTCAATCATATCAGGTCTTCCTCCCGTAACACCGGCAGTTTGATTAGGTTGTTGTAATGAATGCGTAACATCCAAAACAGTAGAAGCATATTGTTGCATAGTAGGAATTCCTCTAAAGTCAACAATCATGTCCTGGTAACCAAACATAGTACCACGGTCTGTAACCATAACATTCTCATTTTGGCAATCTAACACCTTTTGTACAGCGTGTTTCATGCTTTCCGGACTCATAAATTGTCCTTTTTTCAAGTTTACTACTTTTCCAGTGTTTGCAGCCGCCACAACAAGATCAGTCTGACGTACTAAGAAAGCCGGAATTTGCAAAACATCTACATATTGCGCAGCCATATCAGCATCTTCATTAGTATGAATATCTGTTACAGTTGGAACGTGAAATGTTTCTGAAACTTTTCTTAAAATTTTTAATGCTTTTTCATCACCAATTCCGGAAAAACTATCAATTCTAGAACGGTTTGCTTTTTTAAATGATCCTTTAAATACATAAGGGATTTGAAGTTTGTCGGTAATACCAACTAATTTTTCAGCAATTCTGAGAGCCATTTCTTCTCCTTCAATAGCGCAAGGTCCCGCCAATAAAAAGAAATTACCACTATCAGTATGCTTAATTTGAGGAATATGTTGTATGTTCATAATATGATTTTTTGACAGTGCAAAGGTAGTTATGATTTATGAATAGCACATGAAGATTTAAGTTTTTTTTAAGAAGCTGATCCTGCTATCCGCTTTAATCTTTTTCTCCAAAACCTTTTTTTCTTAGCCTTTGCAGGAGCTTCCGTTGGTCGCTCTGCAAAAACCAGAAAAAATAGGCTTTCTCAAAAAAGGATTTCCGCTTTTATCAGGGCTAAAGCCGTAGTGGAATTATAAGATTTCATAAGAAATTTATTTACAATCATAGATGTTTAATTTTGAACAATATTAAAACATAGTAATAAACTATTAAATGACAATTATCATATCATAATATATATTGTCTTTTGAGACTTCAGCTGAAACTGTAATGAATTTAGGATTTAATACGCAATATTTGCTCAAAACAGCTTCTTAAAATTAAACCTTTAAGTTAAATTCTGTTTCCAAAATATTTTCCAATTGATTTTCTTCAAAAGAAACAATTTCTGTAATTCCGTTTGTGACTGTTTTTATGGAATTTTTAAATAATATTTTTTTACCCAGAGGATTTTGTAAAACAACAATTAAGTTTTGTGTAAAAACAGAATCGGGATGTGAGTAATTATAATGATTGGCAGGTTTAAAATCGATCCATCGCTGAGGATTCAAATCAAAAGAATATAGATTAGACCATTCTTTTCCAATTTGCATTTGCAGTAAATATTCATCTTCTTCCGTTTTTATCAAAGTAAAAGTCTCAAAATCCTGTTTGACTTCAGTTCCAATTTTACTCAGCTTTAAAGGTTCTCTAATACTGTTGCCTCCAAACCCTAAATCGATTAAATATTCTTCATTTTCGATTGTAGCAATTATTGCCAGATGTGTTTTTGCATTAGGAATAGGATTAACCAAAGGACGAACTGCAATATAATAATGTGGAATACCAATTTCCTGAAGCATTAGCGAAAATATACCATTAATTTGATAGCAATATCCACCACGATTTTTATCGACAATTTGGTTTACAATATCATCCCCAATAAGTGATATTGTTTTTCCTGCCTGAACATCAATATTTTCAAAAGGCACATTAAATATCTGGCTTTGCATTAATTTTTTTATTCCATCTAAATTCAATTTAATTTCTCCTTGAAAATTGATTCTTTTTAAATATTGCTGTAAATCGAAACTTGAAGCTTCAATTTTATAATTTTTTGATTGTTTCATTATATTAAATTTTATTCGTTTCTGTGCGAAACATCAGATTTACAGGCATATAAATAATTAAGCCTATTTGTAAAGTTACAAATTCGCCAAGTTTGAATTCGATTTTTTCTCTTCTTTTAAAGAAATTTTATGACTGTAAGCGCTAAAGAATAATTTGATAAAAGTTTATGGTCAAACTAGATCGATCTGATTTTTCTTGATTTTTTTATAATAAATACCAAACAAAATCAATCCAAGAAAAAATAAAATATTTCCTAAAATTCGAATAAAAACTACAGTCTGAATTTGAAACATAAAAGTTTCAGACTTTGAAGAGTGAAAGTACAGTAATTGATAAAGATTGATTTTAGAAAATATAATTCCTGGAACGGTAAGTAAGAAATGAATTATAATTTTTTTAAAATTTATTTCATTTGTAATTTTAGAAAGTTTCCAATAGAAAAAACAGATAATCATTAGCAATATAAACTTAATAACTGCAGGAAGCAAGGGATAATAATAAAGGGTATTATGGCGACCAGGAGTGAATACTGAAAAGAAATCAGAATTTAAAATGAGAGGTAAATATAAATATGGAAACGTAAAAGCAGTTAAAAATGCAAAAATTATAAAAGCTGTTTTTGTTTTAATCATGATATTTTAAATATTTCCTCAATTATTTTTTTCTATATCTATTTACAAAATACTGAATGATAATTAAAACAATTAGAACAACGATCAAAAATGCTAAACTTACTAAAGCAGCTAATAAAGGCATTCCGCATTTAGTCTCGTTCGGATGTTCTTCAAAATGTTTTGAAAAATTATAATTTGCTATATAAAAATAAATAATAGAAAAGATTATTTGTGCAGCAAAACTAATTAAAGATATAGTTCCAAACTTCATGGAAGTAGTTTTATAAATAGCCTTTCTACCGTATACAAATTGAAATAATATCGGTAAAATAATTACAATTAAATAGAGAATTCCAAGCATTAGTAAAATGTTTTTTTAGCGACTAAAATTACTCCCTCTTTAAACTCAAACCAAGCGGAACCATCAAAATTCCTTTTTCGTAAATGTTCAAATAAAGCTTAACAGGCTTTTTTTGTCCGTCCCATTTAAGTTCATAAACATTCAGAAATCCGGCTCCCATATCGCTTCTTTTGGTTGGAAAAGGGCAGCAGGTTTCTAATCTTATATAAGTAATTTTTTCACCATTTGGACCAGCTAATGCATTTAGGAAACGAGTTTCGTTTAAAGCTTCATCTCTTGTATTTCGGTAAAAAATATTGATAGGATAATCAGGATCGTAGCCGTATTTTTTGTCTGTACTGAAAAGAGTAATAACAAAAGTATTGTCTTTTTTCAAAACTAAATCAGGCGCATTATCATCTACATTTTTCAAAGTAGATTTTGTGCTTATACAAGAAGTTGCAGTAATTAGTAAAACGATAAATAAAGCTAATTTTTTCATGGTTATTGGTATTAGTCGTACAAATATAAAAGCAAAATTGCTTTTACCACAGATTAAAAGAATTAAATTAATTTAAATTTTAAGCTGTGTTAATCTTTAAAATCTCTAACGAAAATTAAATTAGCTCGTAACCAATTTAGTCTTTGAATTCAATTTTAACACACCAACTACAATCAGATATTGTGCCACAAGATAGGTAAGCATAATAATAAGTGCACTTTTTTGGATTGGCATATAAAACTTATTGATTGCCAGAATGCTATCTGAAATAACAAATGCAATTGCACCAATAAATACCAATTTGCTTCCCGATTTTTTCCAAACTAAAAAACCATTAAACGCAAGCAAAAGCATAATCGAAATAACGGTTGCGTAAACCGTTACAGGTATTTTTAAATCGCCTAAACTTGGCGACAAAACAGAAAGTATTCCAAATAAATAAATCATAATAACAAGGCTTCCTATAGCAAAAAGAGATTTATTTGTTTTGGTTTCGGTCTTAATTTGTTTGCTAAAAACGATGCAATACATAATATGCGAAATCAGAAACGAAACTAATCCGAGAATAAAATAAATTTCGGCAATGTCAGCAAAAAGTAAAATAACATCGCCAATCCAGGAAAATAATAAAGCAGTTAAAAGCGTATTTCTAAGAGGAAACCGCTCATGAAGATAAACAACAAATCCTAATACAGGAATTAAAATAGGTTTTAGATATAAATCTAAATTCTCATGCCCTAAATATAAAATAAGCAAATAAAAGAGGCTGATGACAAAATAAAGTTTAATAAATAAAGTATGTTTCATGGGGGTTAAGAATTGATTAGCAGACTGGGGGTAGTTTTAAAGTCGATAGTAACGAAATAAATTGAAGTTAAAAATGATAAGCTCAAATAGCTTAAAATGATATAATTAGATACAGATAAAACCTGATTTAAACCAAACCAGTCACCATAATAAGATATAATCGCAATGGCAATAATTAAACGAAATCCTTCCCAAAAAACGGCATATTTGCTTTTGTCCATCAATTCAGAATAACTGTAAATCGTTATTAAAATAAAAAAGCCATAAAGAAAGATATTTGGCAAACCAATTTTAGCAACATTATCAAATAAATAAGTCACAAACAAAAGTGTAATCAACATTTGAGTTACAGACCAATAAATAAGTTTTTGAGAGTTTTGCGTGCCATATTTTTCAAAATTAAAAACATTTTCAATTTTGTTTACAGGATATTTTTCTTCAAAATTTTCTGGGCGCCAGCCTGTTGGTTTAAACCAAATAGTCAATTTATCTTTCCAGTTTTCAGCACGCCACGCATCAGAAATTAATAAACTTAAATGCTGAAAATTAATCTTAATCGGATTCCAGGTATTTGCCGGTCTCGTAATACCAAAAACAGGAGGAACATCATCTAATTCGGCTTGAAAAGTACCGAAAAGTTTATCCCAAAAAATAAATATTTGCGAATGATTTTTATCTAAATATTCGGGATTAATGGCGTGATGCACACGATGATGTGATGGAGTAACCAAAATATTTTCGACAAAACCCATTTTTTTAATGTGTTTTGTATGATACCAAAACTGAAGGAATAAATGCAGAGGCAAAGTAATGGCAATTACTGTGGCAGGAACACCCAATAATGCTGCAGGAATCAATAAAAAAGTAAACAGATTAACCAAACTTGCCACAGGTTGTCGCAATGCACAAGCCAGATTAAACTCTTCGCTGCTGTGGTGAATCGCATGTTTGTTCCAAAGAAAATTAATTTGATGCGCTAATCTATGGCTCCAATATCCGTAAAAATCGATGACAAAAAAGCCAATACAATACGAAAGAACATTGGCTTCGAGATGAAAAAAAGCAATTTTAGAAACCAGCCATTCGTACGAAATAAAAGTCAGACTTAATCCTAAAACATCCTTCACAGAATTGGTAATTCCGGAGCTAATGCTTGAAACGCTATCTATAAGAGGTGCAGTGTCTTCTTTTTTATAGATGCCGTATATTTTCTCAATTATAATTAAAATTAAAAAAACAGGCGTAGCGATAATTAATATCTTTCCATATTCTTCCATAAAAAAAACGTTATAAATTATTCAAATATAGAATAATTTATAACGTTTTTTACATTATTGATAATTAAACAATTTCGGCGCTTAGTCCAGCTTCCAAAAGTTGTGTACATTGAGGTTTAAGTTTGTCCATTGGCCCTGTTTTTACAGTGCATTTTCCGTTGTAATGTACAATTAAGGAACATTGTTCTGCTTGTTCAGGTGTGTGGCTACAAACACGCATTAAAGTATCAATTACGTGATCAAAAGTGTTTACATCGTCGTTATAAACAATGATTTCGTTATTGAAACTTGTCGCTTCCTTTTCGCGAACTCTTTCTCTTACTTTTTCTTTAGTACTCATTTTTTTAAGTTTTTGTACTGTTGTAATTACTAATTTTTTTGCCACAGATTTTACACGAATTAATTAATTTTTTAAAATAAATCGTTGTAAATCTGCTGTCTTCTTTAATATTTTTGATAGTTAGCTATCTAATTTACGTATTTTAATGAAACCCAGTTGTTTCTTTGAAACTTTTTAACATATGTTAATCCTTTTTCTGTGCATGAAGCATCAATAAACGGAATATCTTCTTCATAAAAACCACTAAAAAGTATAATTCCTTTTGGGTTCAAACAATCTACATAACTTTGCATATCGTTCAATAAAATGTTACGGTTGATATTAGCAATAATCAAATCGTAGTTTTTACCGGCCAATAATGCAGCGTCGCCTTCATAAACGGTAATATATTTACAATTATTGCGTTCAGCATTTTCGATCGAATTTAAATAACACCAGTTATCAATATCAATTGCATCAATTGGCTGAGCGCCTTTCATTTCAGCTAAAATTGCTAAAATTGCTGTTCCGCAACCCATATCTAATGTTTTTAAACCCTCAACATCCATTTCTAATAAATGCTGAATCATCATGTGCGTTGTTTCGTGATGACCCGTTCCAAAACTCATTTTTGGTTCAATAATAATATCAAATTCGGCATCTGTTTTTTCGTGAAAAGGAGCGCGAACGTGGCATTTTCCATCAACATCAATCGCTTCAAAATTCTTTTCCCATTCTTCGTTCCAGTTTACCTGATCGATTTCTTCAACAGTATATTCAATTTTAAATTCTTCAGATTGTAAAATATAAATGTCATCCAGAATGTTTTCATCCCATAAATCTTTCTTCACAAAAGCCGAAATCCCGTTTTCTGTTTCCGTAAAAGTCTCAAACGCTTTTTCGCCTAATTCTGCAATTAAAATTTCTGATCCCGGTTCTTTCGGCTCAATCGTAAAATGATATCCTAAATATATATTCGACATAAATAATTTTTTTGCAAAGGTAACAATCGAAAGTAGAAGTTGTTTATAAATAAATCATATTCTCACGAAGATTAGTGTTAATTTTGATTGAAAATTGAACGGTTTTAAATATGAAGAATATCATTTTTATTTTGCTTTTTGTAGTGTTAACTTCAGGAAGTTGTGAGAACGAACACGAAGTTGTACGATCATTTTGTTATTGGAAAACCGATTTAAATTTTGAGAAAGCAGAGGATTCTTTGATAAAGAATTTGAATCTAAAGCATATGTACGTTCGCTTTTTTGATATCGATTGGAATCCGTATGCGAAGGAACCTTTGCCGGTTGCAACCATTCATGATATAAGATTAAACGAGAGCAACCCTGAAATAACGCCAAGTATTTTTATAACTAACGAAGTTGTTTTGCAAGCTAATACCAAGCAATTGGATAGTTTGGCAGCCAGAATTGCACGACGCATTCAGATAATTGGCACAAGCATAAATGAGAATAAAGCTGATAAAATTGCCAATCGAATTGTTTATCCAGAGGATTATTATAAAAATGAAAACTTTAAACGTTTGAATTACGATTCTATAAAATCGATAGAGTTGGCTAAATTGAAAGTTGATTTTAAAGAAATTCTAATAGATTGTGATTGGACAGAAAAATCTAAAAAGAATTATTTCTATTTATTAGAACAAATCAAACAGAAATTTCCAACAGCAAAAGTTTCAGCCACAATACGACTTTGGCAATATAAATATGCCGAAAAAGCAGGAACTCCGCCAGTTGATAAAGGTTTATTAATGTGTTATAATCTGACTAAGCCTGACGATTCGAAAACCAAAAATTCTATTGGAACCAGCGAAGATTTGGCGCAATATATTACACACGATAATTACAAATTAAAACTTGATATTGCTTTGCCTCTTTATAGTTGGGCAGTTGTTTTTAGAGGAAATCAGTTTAAGGGAATTTTATCGGATTATGACCAATTGAGAAATGATACGATTAAATTGAAGAAAATATCTGATTCAAAATATGTTTTGCAAGATGATATTTTGGTTGGACAAAAGTATTTGCGAAACGGAGATGAAATTAGAATCGAGAAAATTTCTGAAGATGAACTCAAGAAAATGATTTCGATCGTAAAAAGTAAAATTAAGATTGACAATGAAACCAAAGTGACCTTTTTCTCTTTTGATAAAAAATACATCAATGATTATGGAACCCAAAATATATCCAACTATTATGAAAATTTTTAGTAGTTTACTTTTAATATTAAGCTTTCAGGTTTCTTTTGCCTGTGGTTGGGGCGTTTCGCCTGAAGCAAGTCGTTTAGTTTTATTTAGAGCGCAACGAGATGGTTTCTTTAAACTCACTCCGTTTTATTATTCTGCAGATTATTACTATTCTACAAATTATTATTATTCGACATATACGGTTTCCGGCGTAGATCAGGAATTAAATTGTTTAGAATGGAAGAAAAAATTAGGTAATACAATTGATCCAAAAGATGTTCATGTTATTTTATACGAAACAGATTCAGAACAATTTGAAACGGTATTCGAAACCAAATCATTAAATAAAGTATTCAAAAAAAATACTTTTATAGAAGCTTTATTATTACCTAAAAATAAAGCTTTCTTAAACTATATTTTATTCGCTAAAAAACTGGAATACAATAGTAATACAGATATAAAATGGGAATCCTGGGATAAAGTTGGTTATGATAGCCAGGATCATAAACAGGCAGATTTAGAAGATTTTGAAAAGAAAATTAAATCAGCCAAAGATGCTTTCCTGAAACAACGATACGCCTTTTTAATTTTGAGATACAGTTTTTACGCTCAGGATAAAGCGGAAGTAATTCGTTTGTATGATACTTATTTTGCCGAAAACAAAAACACAATTTTAGAGCCTTGGGCTTTGTATTATAAAGCTTTGTGTATTGATGACTTGGTTTTGCAAAATTATTTATTGAGTAAAGTTTTTGCTGCTTGCGAAGAAAAATCCTTTGCCGTTTTACAACATTATAATTGGAAATTAACGGAAGGAACATTGGCTTTGGCTCAAAATGATGAAGAAAGAAGTATAATCCTTTCTATTGAAAGTTTCCGAAATCCTGCGCCGGACTTAAAAACGATAGAAGAAGTCTATAAACTAAGTCCGAATAGCATTAATTTGAGTTTTTTGATTGGAAGAGAAATCAACAAACTTGAAGATTGGATTTTTACACCGCAATATAGCAATCACGGAAGTCCGTCTGTCGTGTTTGAAGGTACTGATTGGTATGGCGATTACGCAAATGCAATAGAAGAAAATCGCAAAAAAGACATTCTGCAATTACGAGAATTAGAATATTTTCTAATTTCTATTCGCGAACAAACTTCCGGAGAACAAAAAGATTACATTACTTCCGCAATTGCACAGCTTTGTTTTATGGATGATCAAATCGATTTGGGTAAAAAATATACCGATATGATTTCTGATAAAGCCAATGCATCGATACAAATGCAGAAAAATATTCAGTTGGCGTTGGTTTCTTTAAAACAAGATGATATGAAAGATGAGGAAGTTCAAAATCAGCTTTTTAAATATTTTGATTCAGTCGAAAATCTGGTGGAAAACGATAATGGATTATTTAAAAATTTATACAGTTTATATAGAATCGCCAGCGCAGATTTCTTTAAAAAAGGCGATCAGGTTACTGCAGGATTATTAATGATGAAATCAGACCAAAAAAACGAAGGCGAATATTCTGTTTATAATAACCCTAATTTCTATAGTTCTATTGGTTATTTCGACCGAAACGCAACTGTTGAAGATGTTGATCGTTTGATAGCTTTACAGCAAAAAGAAGATAAAACGCCTTTTGAAAAATATATTTGTTCCGGAACAATGGCGCCAGATATAAATTATTACAAAGATTTGAAAGGAACAATTGCTTTTAGAAACAATAATTTAGAATTGGCTTATGAAACTTTTTCAAGCATGCCAAAAGATTTCTGGAAGAAAAATTATGCCTTTACAGATTATTTAAACGAAAATCCTTTTACGCCGAAAATCCTTCAAAAAGATAAAGAACGCAAATTCGATTATCGTTTTAATAAAGCAGAATTTATTGCAAAATTGATTGAACTAAAAAAGCAAAATACGGCATCGAGCAACTTACAATTGGCGCACGCCTATTTTAATGTTTCATATTTAGGAAATTCCTGGATGATGGTCGCATACGACTGGACATCAGGAGAATCTTATACTGATTACGTTTACGGAGATAATTCTGAAAACGAAAAAAAATATCAAAAAGGGAATTATTACAATCTAACGATGGCCAAAATATATTATGAAAAAGCACTAAAAATGTCTAAAAATAATAACGAAAAAGCCTTAGCCAGTTTAATGATTTTTGAATGTAATTATTATAATCATTACGCGAATGTAGTTTCAACAGAAGAAGAAGAAAAAAATCCGTTTAAGGCAGGGAAGGAGCTGGTTAATTTTTATTCGGTTTATAAAACCACGCCAACATTTAAAAAGTACAATTGCCCGCTATTACAAGCGTTTATAAACTAAATTTTTTCCACCATATAAGTTATATAAGTTCATTTAAAGTTTTTACCTAAAGTCAAACTTAAATTTCTTATATAACTTATATGGTTTAAAAAAGTACAAAAAAAAAGCGTTCGGCTTACGAACGCTTTTATTATTTAGTAGATTTTAAAATCTTTTAATCTTAAATCTTTTAATCTATTTTTTAGATCGCAGTAACAATTGCTAAAAAGTCATCTGCTTTTAAAGCAGCACCACCAATCAAACCACCATCTACGTCTGGTTTAGAGAAGATTTCTTTTGCGTTGTCCGGTTTAACAGAACCACCGTATAAAATAGAAACTTCGTCAGCGATATCAGCTCCAAAAGCTTTACGAACAACTTCTCTAATAAATTCGTGCATTTCCTGTGCTTGTTCCGGTGAAGCAGTTTCTCCTGTTCCAATAGCCCAAACTGGCTCGTATGCTAAAACAACTTTAGACCAAGATTCTTTAGCGATATGGAATAATCCGTCACGCAATTGATTTTCAACAATATTGAAATGATTTCCTGATTGACGATCTTTTAATTCTTCTCCAAAACAAAAAATTACAGTCAATTCATGTTTCAAGGCAGTATCAACTTTGCTTGCGATTAAAGCATCTGTTTCATGAAAAATAGCTCTACGCTCAGAGTGACCAAGAATTACGGTGTTTACACCAATGCTAGTTAACATATCAGCAGAAATTTCTCCTGTAAAAGCTCCGCCTTCAGCCTGATGAACGTTTTGTGCAGAAACTCCAATCGTTGTATTTTTTACTTTAGCAACTGCTGCCTGTAAATTTACAAATGTTGGAGCAACAATTACCTGAGCAGTAGTTTGTGCTGGTATTTTAGTAATTAATTCGCTTAATAATTCTTCAGTTTGTGCTGCGTTTTTATGCATTTTCCAGTTTCCTGCAACAATCTTTTTTCTCATTTTTGTAGTTTTTTATTTTTTGCTTTTAATTTGTTTTTTGTTGAAATTTCAATTGAACTAAAGTAAAATTAAAATTGATTTTTGAAATTGAAATCTTATTTCAATCCTTGTAAAGTTTCATTGATTTTATCAAAGTCTGTTTCAATTGCACGGTACAATACGATTTTTCCTTTTTTATCGATAACAATGTATCTCGGAATCCAATCTAAATCAATTGCTTTTCCAAAAACACCTTTCATACCGTCGTTCATCATAAAATGATCGCCTTTTAATTCGTGTTTTTCAATTCCGATTTTCCATTTATCAGCCGTTTTATCAGCAGAAAGGAATAAGTATGAAGCTTCAGGATGATTTGCTTGCAGTTCTTTTAATTTTGGCATTGCTTTTACACAATCACCACACCACGAAGCCCAAACTTCTATAACCAAAGTTTTTCCTTTGTATTTTTTTAAAATGTTCTTGAATGAAGTCTGACCTCCATCAACTGTAAGTAATTTTTCAGATAAGGCTTCTTTTGAAAAACTTGTTTTTTGTGCCTGAGTACATGAAAAAGTAATAAATGCAATAACAACGAGAGCTATTTGTTTCATATTATAATTATAGTTTTTAAAATAGTATGAAATGCTTTTCTGGAAATGGATCTGCAAATTCAAATCAGGGCGATTTCATATATTAAGGTTCCCAACAAAGTTAAACAAACAAATTGAAAGCCAAATGGGGATTAACAAAATTTGAAGACTCGTTTATTTTATCACAAAACTTGAAAATTCGGTTAAAAAAAGAGTTTAGAAATCGTAATAGTTGGCAGTGAAAACTCCATTTTTAGGCAATTTTTTAAAAATTTATTTTCGAAAGAATAAAAAAAGAAACTATTTTTTGTGAAGAAGAAGATTTTGAAAGCAAAAAAACGTCAGATTTGAATAAAAAAGGCTTCAATAATTATTCTAAAATTAGAATTTTATTGAAACCTATTTTTAAATGTCATATTAGATTTTTAATTCAAATCATAATTACCATTCGCCCATTTTTTAGCAGGAACAATCCATTCGTCTAAAGCTTTATATAAAAAGCCATGTTTAAGATTGGTGTTTAATTCAATTTGTTTGAAATGATTTATTTTAAGTTTCGAAGTTTCTTTTCTTTTGGTAGCATCAACACCATAAATATCTGATTTTTCATAAATGGTCAAAATATTTCCGCAGAAATTAATATCCCGGATTTCCTGAATATCAACATCTCTAAAACATCCAATAAAAACAAAATTCACATCAGGATTTGCTAAAAAAGTCGAAACATATTGTGCTATGTAACCGCCTTTTGAAGTTCCGATTACAGTAATTTTATTTGGAGGAACTCCTTTTTTGAGCTGTTTTTTAATTTGCTTTACTATTTTTTCAGCGTAGTCGTATGCATTTGTGTTTTTCTTTCTGATTTCGCTAAACACAATAAAATTATCTTTTCTAAATGAAGCCAATATTTCATTGTATTCTGCCTTTCCATATTCAGGATGAGCAACGCTTAAATCGTTTTCCTCGATAAATTTGTTATGCAGGAAAAAAATATATTTTTGATCTTTGTTTGATGTTTTTTCCTGACTAAATACTGTGAAAGTGCAAAGTACAGATAGTAAAAAGGCGAAAACGAATTTTGATAATTGATTCATAAATTACTTTGTTTTTTTAAATGTTTTTAACAAATGTAAAAAAGAAAATGAGTTGATTTAATATTTTTCTTACTTAATGTATTTCTAAATTCTTTAGTATTTTATATTAAAAAAACGCCAATAAATCTAATAGAATATTGGCGTTTTTATGTTTTTATTTTTAATTAAAGACCATAAGCAACATCAGATAATTTCAAATCATCAATATCGTTATAATGTACTTTTTGCACTACAGTTCCTTTGTGTAAAACTACAATACTTGGATTTGCTCTTTCTACAGTTTTCAATGCTGTTGCATCGCAAAAATAGAAGTCAACATTTAAACCGTATTGTTTTTTAGCTTTTGCAATTTCCTCAGCTCCAGAAGCCGTCATTCCAATAACTTTATATCCTTTTGCTTTTGCTTCAACATTTAATTTTTCTAATTTTTTCATTCCGTCAGGATTAGACAAAGCCAAATCGTAAGTAACAAAAATCAATAATTTTGGTTCTTTCAACAATTCTTCTTTATAATCAGAATCGTCTTTTGTCATTGTAAAATCATGAATTGGCGGAGTGTATCCTTCAGTAATCACTTTATCTTTTCGGTCAACAAAAGTTGCGCCTGTTGGAATATTTGCTAAATCTTTCTCTGTAAATTCTTTATCAACTCCGTTTACTTTATAGATAAAAATCATTTCTACAACAGATTTTGGAGCGCCTTCCGGAATTTCCATTCCTTTCTCAATGTTTGTTCCCACTTTGTACGGACGGAAATCTTTAATCGGATTATGATTTAAAACCCAAACGGCCATAATAATACACAAAACAACACTTGCAAAAGTGATGATATTGGTAATAACATTTGAAAATAAAGGTTTTACCAATTTTTTATTGATGAATAAAATCAGGATAAAGAAAAGTAAAACGATATCTTTTGTGAATGATTGCCAAGGCGTTAAGTGTAAAGCATCTCCAAAACATCCACAATCTTTAACAACATCAAAATAAGCAGAGTAGAAGGTAAGGAACGTGAAGAAAACAATCAAAAGCAACAAAGCCCAAATCGTTAATTTTGATTTGTAACCCACCAAAAGCATTACGCCCAAAACTACTTCAAGAATCACTAAAAAGATCGCTAAACCTAAAGCCAATGGCTCTAAAAACGGCATGTTAAAAACCGGTTCGCTAAAATATTCGGCCAATTTATATGAAAATCCAACAGGATCATTCAGTTTAATTAATCCGGAAATGATAAATAATACACCGACAAATAATCGGGAAAATTGGGTAATGATGTTTTTCATGGGAATTTTGACTAAGATTTTTTGAAATAGTTTAGAATATTAAATGTGCTTTTTTAAAGTAATTCCTCTGTTATATAATTATCCTGCGTTATGATTAAGATTAAAAATTTTCATTAAAATAACTTTTATGGTTGACATTATTTTTAGAAGTTCTCGTAGGGGAACCGAATGTTATTATTACAGCAAAAACAATAAATATAAATGCCCAATATTTCACTTTTATCAAAAATAAGCTATCACTGGTTTTAAAGCTTACCTCTTTTCCTGTTTCTTGATCAATTACGGTTTCTGCAACTTTATCATTCCTTATTTTTCCAAAAATAAAGCAAAAAAGTGCTGTAATATAAAAAGGGGCAGCCACAATATGTTTCGAAGTTGGAAAAAGTAATGTCAAGCTTATAAAAGTAAATAAAAAAGCTAGAATTATTAAATATCCTTTTCCGGACCATATTATTATAAAATATCGTTTATACTTACTATTTTCAAAAACTTTAATAGTAACAAATATTAAACTAACAAAGAAAAAAACGAGCGCAGCATTTTGAATAATTAGATATAAGTCACCATCAACCTGATTTATCGATTTGCTTAAAAGTATAGTAGCACAAAAAATAAAAGGTATTGCCCAGTATTGCATTTTTATCAAAAACAAACTATGACTTCTTTTAAGATTGACTTCCTTTCCTGTTTCTTTATGTAAATACGGGTTCAAGGCCTTATTGTTCCACTTTCTTCCAAAAATATAGCAAAAAAGCCCTGTAATATAGAAAGGAGTGGCAATAGACATCATACCATATTCTGGGAGAATATACCAAAAACAAATTATTGTTATTATAAAAACAAGAATTATTAAGTATCCTTTATTATTTCCTATTTTCATAATAATTTTTTAGGTTTTTAGTTGCTTTTAAATGTTACTTACATTTATTTTAAAGTCAAAGACAATATTAAATATTATAAGTTTAAAGATATTCTTAGATGGTTTAGCGATTATTTTATCGGATTTAAAATCAAGGCAAAAACAGAATAATTAATCATATCCTGATAATTGGCGTCAATACCTTCAGAAACTATAGTTTGACCTTTGTTATCTTCAATTTGTTTAACGCGAAGCAGCTTTTGCAAAATCAAATCTGTCAAAGAACTAACACGCATATCGCGCCACGCTTCTCCGTAATCGTGATTTTTGGCTTCCATTAAATCTTTGGTTAGCTTAACTTTGGCGTCATACAATTGAGTTGCTTTTTCGACATCCAGATCCGGTTGGTCAACAACGCCCAATTCTAACTGAATTAGGGCCATTATAGAATAATTGATAATGCCGATGAATTCTCCTTTTTCATCTTCATCAACTTTACGAATTTCGTTTTCTTGTAAACTTCTGATTCTTTGAGCTTTTATAAAAATTTGATCGGTAAGAGAAGGCAATCTCAAAATACGCCATGCACTGCCATAATCTTTCATTTTATTGATAAATAAGGTTCTGCAAACCGTAATTACATTATCAAATTCTAAGGAAGTATTCTTCATTTATTGCTGTATATTTGCTTAAATTTCTTCAAAAATAAGGATAAAATTAAAGAGTTTCAAGTTTCAGGTTTTCTTTGTTTGAAGTTTTTTCTAAACAAAATGTTAATGCCAACAACTGGAAGCCAAAAATTATAAAATTGTTTCAGGTTTCAAGTTGGAAGTAGATTGCGTAAGTTCCAGAACTTGAAACCTGAAACTTGAAACAAAAAAATAAACAAATGCTAATTAACTGCAAAGGCGAACTTATAGATTTATCCATTCCAAAAGTAATGGGAATCTTGAATGTTACGCCAAATTCTTTCTTTGACGGAGGGAAATATAAAAATGAAGATGAGATCATTTCTCAGGTAGATAAAATGCTGTCTGAAGGCGCAACGTTTATAGACATTGGTGCATATTCAAGTAAACCAAGTGCCGAATTTGTTTCTGAACAGGAAGAAATCGAAAGAATTGTTCCGGTTATCGAATTGATTTTAAAGCATTTTCCGGAAACATTATTATCAATTGACACATTTAGAGCCGAAGTTGCAAAAGCTAGTATAGAAAGCGGTGCAGCGATTATAAATGATATTGCTGCAGGAAAACTTGACGATAAAATGTTCGATATTATTGCGCATTATAATGTTCCGTATATTATGATGCACATGCGCGGAAATCCGCAAACGATGCAAAGCCTGACTCAATATGATGATATTGTAAAAGAGATATTGTTTTATTTTTCTGAAAAAGTAAAACGAGCAAGAAGCTTGGGAATTAATGATTTAATCTTAGATCCTGGTTTTGGATTTGCAAAAACAACGGATCAAAATTATGAAGTTTTACAAAAAATGGAACTTTTTAATCTTTTAGAATTGCCTGTTTTAGCGGGTGTTTCCAGAAAATCGATGATTTATAAAACCCTGAATATTACTCCACAAGAAGCTTTAAATGCAACAACGGTTCTAAACACCATTGCATTGACAAAAGGCGCAAAAATCCTTCGTGTTCATGATGTAAAAGAGGCTGTGGAATGTGTTGCTTTGTTTAATAAAATGAATTTATAATATAAGAAAATCGTTTAGTTTGTCATTTCGACGAAGGAGAAATCACACTCGTAATTCCTCAAAGAAAGTCGTCAATCTTTGTCGAGCTTCTAGTGTGATTCCTCGTTCCTCGGAATGACACACTTTGTGTTTTAAAAATAAATATAATATGAAATACTTAACTCTAATTATCGCTTTCCTTCTTTTTTCCTGCGCTACCAAAGAAGATGTTTTACTTCCAAAATCAAATACTTCAATTATAAAAGACGTGCAGGATCATTCGCCAATTTACATCTTTTTTAGAACTGAAGGGAAAGATACTATTGCTGATGTGAACAGAAAAAACAGCATAATTTCAACCAATTGGATTTTTAATATTGATAAACGTTTGCCTTTAAGATTGGTAATTCCGGAAGTGATTAAACTTCAGGAAAAGAAACGCGGAGAGAAAGCTCATAAAAACGAAAATGCCGAAAACTATTATTCGTACGCAGATTCTCTTGGAAAAAATTTAGCTTTTATGCCTTTCACGAAAGTATTTTATGCAATAGGAAAACCAGCAACAGGCGATTTGGTAATTTCTTTTAAGAAAGCAAGTAATATTGTTTTGGTAAATAATGAAGAAGTTAAAAAAGAAGAAGTATTAGAACACATTGGCAGAATAGCCTTTTTTGTAAAACCAAAAGTCTATTTGTTATTCGACAAAAATATGAGTTATCAGGAATACATTGAAACTAAAATTGAATTCAGAAAACTAGATTCTTACAACGACGAAATTCCAAAAGAATTCATTTTTTAGATATTTCCGATTCAACAATTACCAAATAAACGATTTCAACAAATAAGCAGTTAAACGATTAGACCTTATTGATGATGATAAGGTTCATTGCGTAAAATTGTAAATCCGCGGTACAATTGTTCGATAAAAAATAACCGAACCATTTGATGCGAAAATGTCATTAATGAAAGCGAAATTTTTCCCTGCGCTTTACTATAAACAGTATCAGAGAATCCGTATGGGCCGCCAATTACGAAAACGAGAGTTTTGATTCCTGAATTCATTTTCTTTTGCAATTCTTCAGAAAAACCAACGCTTGAAAAGTTTTTTCCGTTTTCATCCAATAAAATTAACTGATCGGTTGGCGTTAATTTTGATAGAATTAATTCTCCTTCTTTCTCTTTTTGCTGACTTTCAGATAAATTCTTTACGTTTTTGATATCGGGAATAATCTCTAAATCAAATTTGATATAAAACGACAAACGTTTGGTGTAATCGTCAATCAAAGTTTGAAGCGATTTATTATCTGTTTTGCCTATTGCGATAAGTTTGATGTTCATGTTTATTTTTTATTTTCAAAAACGATTTCAAAATGCTCTACAACAGGAAACGGTTCGTAATAATGATGTAGAATCTTTTTCCATTCTAAATAGGCGCTAGAATTTCTAAAACCTTCTGTATGATCTTCCAGCGTATTCCAATCGACTAATAAAAGATATTTATTTTCGACTTCAAGACATTTCTCTAAACGATGTCCTAAATAACCTTCAATTGAAGAAATATATTGACTTGCTTTTGCAAAATCAGCTTCAAATTCAGTCGCTAAATTTGGTTTTACATAAAGAAAAGCTACTTCCAGAATCATATTTACAATAGTTTTATCTGCTGAATCTGCTAAATCTGCGAGAAAAAATTATAGTCTCGCAGATTTAGCAGATTCAGCAGATTTTTTTTAATATTTTAGCCTAAAAATCGGCGTTAATCAGCTTGAATCTGTTTAAAATCTGCGTGAAATTTGAATTTAGTTTTTAGAAAATTTATCTTCAAAAGCCTTAAATCGGTTATCTAAATCTTTGATTAATTCTTTTTTAACGGCTGCATCCTGAATAAAACTATAATTGATACTATTGTAAACATATTGCTTTATAGTTGCATATGAAACATCAGGATATCTTTTAGCTAATAAAACATATTGCTCTGTCATATTGGTTCTCAAAATTCCGGCGTCGTCTGTACTAATTACAATTGGTACATTAAATTCTTTGTAAAGTGTAAACGGATGTCTGTTTTCTTTTACCTTCAAAATGAATTCGTTGCTCACTAAATTTATCTCAATCGGAATATTGTTTTTAGACATATATTTCAATAAATCGTATGAGTTTGCTTCGTAAGCAATATCAACTCCGTGACCAATTCTGTTTGCACCAGCAATATAAATAGCGTCGTTAATATGCCAGGTTAAATCTTCCGGCTGAACCAAACCTAACGTTAATTCACCAGCATGCAGCGTATATTTTACATCAGGAAATTTAGAGTGACAATATTTAAACATCACCATGTGCAACCAATAATCTTTCATTGAATTTTCGCCATGTTCCGGAGAAACGATGTTTACGCCGGCAACCAACTTACTGTCATTTGCCGATATAAAAGCAATCGTAAGATTTTTGAATAAATCAACCGGATCCATAAAACGAAGTACAAAATTTTGATAACGCATCGTAAAACGTTCATCGTCAATTTTTAAGTCTTTGTGAAGTTTTGCTATGAAATTGTTATTGAAATCTGCAGCGTATTTTTTAGCATCTTTTTGCTGAATCGATTTATACAATTCATCTAAAAGTTTTAAAACTGCTTTTTCATCTTTTTGAGCAGAAGCCTGACGAAGTTTAGTATTAAAATCAGTTAAATCGGCAACATTCATATCGCACGGAATCGTTGATAATTGTGTTTCGATATAACTTACATTTTCAGAAAGTGCGCGTTTTTTTAATTCAAGCATTCCTTCCGCAAAATGACCTTTTATGGTAGGTTCAAATTTCATAAAAGAGTCAAAAAACTGATCGTCAGAAGGTACAGAACCATTATAATCTTTAATTGACCAGGTTTGCATTACTTGTTGCTCGTAAAAAGATAGTTTTCCATCGTTTTTAAGAGAAGAGAAAGTTTGCCAATTGCCTTTTGCAGGTTTTGTTTTAGAAACTGCCATAGTCTCTAAATTCAAATAAAAATCTTCTGCAATCGCTCTTTCCAAAAGCGGTTCTGCATAAACTGATCCTGAAAAATGGTGGTGTAAATCGCCGCCTTTTGGCATTTGTTGAAAAAAAGCTGTTAAGAGAGCTTCATTGTTTCTGATTTTTTCTAAATAACTTTCAGCTGTTTGAGAAAAGCCGATTTGTGCTATAAAAATACAGAAAAGCGTAATTATCCTTGTCATACTCTAAGTTTAAATTACATGCAAATATAAGCGTTTTTGAGGAGATTTGAAAATTTTTGTTTTTGAAGGGACAAAGGTTCAGAGAGACAAAGGAGCAAAGGGACATAGTTTTAAAGAAATGATTATTATAAAAATACAAAAGACACACAACAGTGTGTCTCAGTATTAAAATTATTAGGTATTATGAGAAACCTCTGAACCTCTGTTCCTTTGTAACTGTGAACCTCAAGAAAGCACATCACGAATTTCCTCAACCTTATCAAAAACACTTTTTGCAAAAGGGCAAAGGGGGATAATTTTTACATTATTGGCTCTGGCATAATCAACTGCAGCTAATACGAGTTTTTTACCAACACCTTTTCCGTTAAAATCTGGACTTACTTCAGTATGATCGATAATAAATTTTGAATCTCCAGCCCAGGTATAAGTCATTTTTCCAGCTTCTTTTCCGTCTTCTACAGCTTCAAAATAACCTCTTTTTGTGTCGTTTATTTGTTGAATTTCCATGATATTATATTAATGTAGTTTTAATTTCTATTGAATGTGTAAGTGTTTTATGAATTGGGCAACTATTGGCAATAGTTTCTAAACGTTGTCTTTGTGTTTCGTCTACTTCTCCAATTACTTCGATTTTTCTTGTGAATACCGAAACACTTCGCTCAGAATCTCTTTCAAAATCAATTTTGACATTTATTTCTGAAACTTCCCATTGTTTACGATTGATGTACATTCTCAACGTAATTACGGTACAGGAAGCCAATGAGGCCGCCAAAAGTTCTGTTGGATTTAGACCTAAATTCTTGCCGCCAATTTCCTGAGGTTCATCAGAAATTAAAATATTTCCGCTGGCTGATTGTATTTCCGTTCGATACAAACGCGTATCAATTTGTGCTGATATAGTATCCATAATTATTTTATTTTAGGTTCTGGTAAAGGCACAAATTCTGTTTCGCCCGGAACTTTCGGGAAAGTTTGTTCTGTCCAGTCTTTTTTAGCTTTTTCGAGTAGTTCTTTATCTGAAGAAACAAAATTCCAAAAAATAAAATGTTCTTCAGGAAACGGTGTCCCTCCAAAGATATAAACTGTTGAATTTTCGGCTAATTCAAACTCACATAAAGTGCTGTCGTTTGTAATTAAAATTTGTTTTGGGTCGTAAACATGTTCACCGCTTTTGATGCTTCCTTCTAAAATATACAATCCGCTTTCGCCAAATAAATGATGTCCGATATTAATTTTTTTAGCTTCGGTACTTTTGATTTCAATAAAATATAACGGACTATAAACAGGAACTGGCGATTTTTTGCCAAAAGCTTCTCCGGCAATTAATTTGTATGAAACTCCATCTTCTTCCCAAGCCGGAATATCGTCAGCTTCAACATGCGTAAAATTCGGGTCCATTTGTTCCAATTCTTTTGGCAATGCTACCCAAATCTGCAAACCATGAAGCATTTTGTCTGAATGTCTTAAATATTCAGGCGTTCTTTCAGAATGTACAATTCCTTTTCCGGCTGTCATCCAGTTTACGGCACCTGGTTTTATTTCTAATTCAGTTCCTAAACTATCGCGGTGCATAATGCTTCCTTCAAACAAAAAAGTCAAAGTCGAAAGTCCGATATGCGGATGCGGCGGAACATCCATATTTTCGTGATCACTTAAATGTGCAGGTCCCATATGATCGATAAATACAAATGGCCCAACGGCTCTTTTTTCACGGAAAGGCAATAAACGGCCTACCATAAAATTGCCAATATTGGCAGCACGTTCTTCAATAATTAAACTAATATTTGACATGGTATTTTGATTTGATTTGAAAACAAAATTACAGTTGTGATAGAAATCTGTAACTTAATTTAGATTAAGAAAATGTTTTTATGGA
The DNA here is from genome assembly GCF_009707955.1 of Flavobacterium sp. LC2016-13. Taxonomy (GTDB): domain Bacteria; phylum Bacteroidota; class Bacteroidia; order Flavobacteriales; family Flavobacteriaceae; genus Flavobacterium. The sequence goes on from NZ_WMDQ01000018.1 coordinate 48,742, forward strand.
TAATGTGGTATAAAAATAAGAAATAAAAATAGAACACGAATTGCACAGATTGTCACAAATCAATCCGTGTCAATCTGTGCAATTTGTCTTTATTTTTAATTGATCAGTTCAAATTCTAAAGTTTCACTTTCAGTTCCGTTAATAATAATCGACAATTGATGAATTCCGGTATGAAAAACACGAGTCGTAATTATTTTGAAAGATTGATTTCTGTCAACTTTTATTAATTGATTAGGCAGATAGTTTTTCTCGCTGATTTTAAAGACTTTTTTTGCTAAATGTCCTTTTGCTTTTTTATAATGAACCGCATATTCTAAACGAATCGTTTTTGGTTCTTCGTTTTTATTATTTAAGTGAAATTGAAACTTTAAATAATCTCCAATTTTTACAATTGGTGTTTTAATTTCAAAAGACGAAAGTTCAATATTTGTGCTTTCTAAACCATAATGACTTAAAATTTCAGGATGACCTTGTTTTAATAAAGTTCGGCAGCCATGTTTAATAATTGCGCCTGTTTCTTTACTGTGACCTTTCCATTTATTGGCAATATCTAAAACGATTTGCGGATTATCTTTTGCAATATCATTTAAGTTATTTGCAACGCTTCTGCGGACATATTCTGAAGGGTCATTTTTTAAATTTTCTAAAATTGGAAGAATAGAAGCAGGGTCTTTTTTCAAAAACGGAATCGCCATCGCCCACGGTAATCTTGGTCGGCTTCCTTCGCTGGCTAATCTTCGAACATGATGATTTTCGTGCAAAGACCATTTTGTCATTTCACTGATCATTTGTTCTTTATATTTTAAAATAAAAGGACGAACGGCAAATTCGCAACTTATAAATTGCGTTATAGAAACAAAGGATTTCGCCGAAGTTTTAAAATCATCTAAACCGTAAACTTCGATATAATCGGCAAAAAATATGAAAGCGAGATTTCCTTCCGTGAATTTATTTTTCTTTAGATTTTTAATGATTTTATCAATTAAAACAACAGTTTCAGAAAAGTTTTCAGGCATAAATTGATGAAACACAATTGTCGTGTGTTTCATCCGCTCTTTCCATTCTTTTTGGGCAAAATCTCCTTCATAAATGGCCTCGATAAATTTTTGTTTATTGAATGAAGGATGCACTTCGGCGACAGCCTGACTAAATTTTTCGTAAAAAGAAACCGAGTAAATATCTTTAATTAATCCCATAAATTTTGTTTGATTGAACCTCAAAGATATTTAATGTTATTTAATTTTTTAAATCATTAGGAGATTAAGTTTAGTTACTATTTTAATCTTACTTTTTTTACAATATCTACTATTTTTTAATTCTTAAAATCAAAGCGAAACTTTCAAATCCACAAAATAAGTTCTACTTTAGCATCTTATAAAATTTAGAAAAATGATTAGCGAAGTACAATTTCAAACCGAATTACAATTATTAATCAGTAATGCAATTCGAGAAGATGTAGGCACGGGAGATTATAGTTCATTAGCGTGTATTCCTGATACTGCGCACGGTCAGGCCAAATTATTAGTAAAAGATCAGGGAATTATTGCAGGTGTTGCGCTTGCAAAAATGATTTTTGAACATGTAGATCCAAAATTAAAAGTAAAAACTTTTATTGAAGACGGAACACATGTAGAATATGGTGAGGTTGTTTTTGAAGTTTCAGGAAGTTCTCAATCTATTCTAAAGGCAGAAAGAGTGGTTTTAAACACCATGCAACGTATGTCTGCTATTGCAACAAAAACGAGTCAATATGTGCAGCTTCTGGAAGGAACCGGCGCAAAAATTTTAGATACACGTAAAACGACTCCAAATTTCAGAGCTGCAGAAAAATGGGCTGTAAAAATAGGAGGAGGAGAAAACCACCGATTTGCACTTTATGATATGGTGATGTTAAAAGACAATCATATTGATTTTGCTGGTGGAATTACACTTGCGATAAAAAAGACAAAAGACTATCTGAAAGCTAATAATTTAGATTTAAAAATTATTGTTGAAGCAAGAAATCTGGATGAAATCCGTGAGATTTTGCAAAGTGATGGCGTTCACAGAATTTTGATCGACAATTTTAATTATGAAGATACCAAAACCGCTGTAGCTTTAATTGGATCAAAATGTCAAACCGAATCTTCAGGAAATATCAACGAAAAAACCATTCGTGAGTATGCTTTATGCGGTGTAAATTATATTTCTTCGGGCGCATTAACACATTCTGTTTATAACATGGATTTGAGTCTGAAAGCGTTTTAAAAAGTTATGAGTTTTGAGTTATAAGTTATGAGTTGGTCTTTGAAAATCATTAAAGGTTTTATCAAAAGATATAATATCAGAGAATCTAAAAAGTCTAAATACCAAAATCTAAAATCTCAACTCTTAAATCTAAAATTATAAAATATGTCTCAAGAGATAGAAGATCGGATTGAAAAAATTCCGTTATTACGTTCTGTAGTTCGGCTTTTAAAGAAAATAAAATTTCCTTCTTTAGAAGGTTTTTCGCTATACGATTTGCTGGAAATGTATACTTTAGGAATCATTGAGGGAGCTTTTTCGTATCATGCGAGCGCTGTTTCATTTAGCTTTTTTATGGCTTTATTTCCGTTTACACTTTTTATTCTAAACTTAATTCCCTTTATTCCTATTGAAGGTTTTCAGGCCGATTTTCTTCAGTTTGTGCAACAAGGAGTTCCTCCAAATACATACGATGCAATAAGTAAAATTATCAGCGATATTTTAAATAATAGTCATTCCGGTTTGTTGTCTTCGGGATTTTTGCTTTCTATTTTTTTGATGGCAAATGGTATTAACGGAATCTTAAGCGGTTTTGAATCTTCTAAACATGTTTTCGATAAACGAGGTTTTTTTAGTCAATATTTAGTGGCTTTGGCAATATCACTTGTTATGACTATCATATTGTTTGTAACGGTTGCAACAATTGTAGTTTTTGAGGTATTTATTCAAAAAACAATTATTCAGGATGTACTAAGCGACAGCATTCCGCTCATTATTTTAGGGCGTTATTTGTTTGTTATCGTGATGATTTTAGTAACGTCTTCAATATTATTGCGTTACGGTACAAAACAGTACAATAAAGTGCCTTTTATTAGCATTGGATCTGTTTTTACAACGATCCTAATTGTTATATCTTCGTTCTTTTTTGGGATTTGGGTTATAAAATTTTCAAAATACAATGAACTTTATGGTTCAATTGGCACATTATTAATTCTAATGTTTTATATTTGGATAAACTGTATGATTCTGCTTTTAGGGTTCGAATTGAATGCTACTGTCAGAAAATTAAAACAAAAAAACAAATAAAAATATGAAAAATTGGATGTTAAGCATTGGTTTCTTTTTTCTAACAGTTGGTACTATTCATAGCCAAAGTGTTGTTGGAAAGTGGAAAACAATTGATGATGAAACGGGAGAAGCAAAATCAGTCGTAGAGATTTACGAAAAATCAGGAAAAATTTATGGTAAGGTTGTAGAAATACTTCGAGATAGTCATAAAAAAGATGTTTGTACTAAGTGCGAAGGTGCAGAAAAAAATAAACCTATTTTAGGAATGGTTATTATTAACGGTCTTAAAAAAGATGGTGATGAATACAGCGGAGGAACAATTTTGGATCCTACAAATGGTAAAAAATACAAATGTTATATTACATTAGATTCTGCTGATAAACTAAAACTTCGCGGTTATGTTGGAATTTCCATAATGGGAAGAACACAATACTGGACAAGAGCAAAAAACTAATTTTTTGATAAAATAAACATGCGAAGATTAGCATCGATAATTTTATTTTTGGTCATACTATCTCATAGTTTTGGACAATCTAAGAATTCGCCATTACAAATAAGTCATCTTACAGGTGACTTTTATGTTTATAAAACGTTTCATGATTATAATGGAACCCAAATTTCTGCCAATGCCATGTATCTGGTTACAGATAAAGGTGTTGTATTGTTTGATGCGCCTTGGGATGAAACACAATTTCAGCCTCTTTTAGATACTATTAAAGCAAAATATCATAAAGATGTTATCATGTGTTTTGCAACGCATTCGCATGATGACAGAGCAGGAGGTTTTGAGTTTTATAAATCAAAAGGAATAAAAACGTACAGCATAAAACTAACAGATCAAATTCTTAAAAAAGAAGGAAAAGGAAGGGCAGCATTTGTAATTCCAAATGACACGACTTTTAATGTTGGCAAGCATAAATTTCAGGTTTATTATCCGGGAAAAGGACACGCGTCAGACAATATTATTGTTTGGTTTGATAAAGAAAAAGTGCTTTATGGAGCTTGTTTTATAAAAAGTGCAAGTGCAACAGATTTAGGATATCTGGCTGATTCTGATGTAAAAGAATGGAAGAAATCGATTAAAAAAGTACAAGTCAAATTTAAAAATCCGGTTTATATAATTCCTGGCCATGAAGATTGGACAAATACAGAATCTCTGAATCATACCTTGAAATTGGTCGAAGATTATTTGAATAAACCTTCAGAAAAAAAGTAATTTTGTAAATCATATAAAATAATTACATGTTTTTTGTCGAAGTCGTTCTACCTCTTTCTTTAGCTAAAACCTTTACTTATCGAGTTTCTGAGGCTGAATTCCATTTCATTAAAAAAGGAATGCGGGTGGCTGTACCTTTTGGTAAAAGTAAAATATATACAGCACTTGTAATAGATACACACGAGAATGCTCCGACATTATATGAAGCCAAGGAAATTCACCAAATTCTTGACGAAAAACCTATTGCAACCGAAATTCAGATCAAACACTGGCTTTGGGTAGCAAATTATTATATGTGTGGTATTGGCGATGTTTATCGCGGTGCTTTTCCAACCGGATTATTGTTAGAAAGTGAAACTATTATTTCATATAAACCAGACACAGTTGTCAATGATTCTGAGCTTTCTGATGATGAATTTTTAATTTATGAAGCGCTGCACCATCAGAGTTCACTTAAGGTTGGTGAAATTGCTTCTATTTTAAATAAAAAGAACATTTTGCCAATTCTTCAAAAATTAATGGCAAAAGACATTATCGTTTTAGAAGAAGAAATAAAAGAAAGTTACAAGCCAAAACTGGTTCGATATGTGAAATTACATTCAAAATACGAAACAGATCAGGGTTTGAATGATTTGCTCGAAGTGCTTAAAAATGCCAATAAACAAAAAGAAATAGTTCTGGCTTATTTTCAAATAATTGCATCTGAAAAGAAACCTTTAACGGTTAAAAAATTGATTGAAGTTTCAAATTCTACTTCGACTGTGGTTAAAACTTTAATCGATAAGGAAATTTTTGAAGAATATTATTTGCAGCAAGATCGTGTTTCTTTTAACGGAGAAGCGACTGACAAACAATTGCAATTAAGCGACGCTCAACAAACTGCTTTTGCATCTATTAAAGAAAGTTTTTTGGAAAAAGAAGTTTGCCTGCTTCACGGTGTCACATCAAGCGGAAAGACGGAAATTTATATTAAATTAATTGAAGAATATCTGCTGACGGGAAGACAGGTTTTGTATCTGCTTCCGGAAATTGCGCTTACAACACAATTAGTTTCAAGACTGCGACTTCATTTTGGAGATAAAGTAGCTGTTTTTCATTCTAAATACAGCAATAACGAAAGAGTAGAAGTTTGGAGACAAACCCTTGAAAATGCTGATAAAGCACAAATCGTAATAGGAGCGAGGTCGGCTTTGTTTTTGCCGTTTGCTAATTTGGGTTTGCTGATTGTTGATGAAGAACATGAACAAACTTTTAAGCAGACAGATCCCGCACCACGCTATCATGCCAGAGATGCAGCAATTGTTTTAGCTAATTTTCATAGTGCAAAAGTACTTTTGGGATCTGCAACGCCAAGTATAGAAACCTATTTTAATACACAATCTGAAAAATACGGTTTGGTGACCATTACAGAACGTTATAATAATGTTCGAATGCCTGAAATTGTTTTGGTCGATTTGAAAGACAAGCATTTCAGAAAAAGAATGACGGGACATTTTAGTGATCTTTTAATAGAAGAAATTGCAGAAGCGTTGTCTTTGGGTGAACAAGTGATTTTATTTCAAAACAGAAGAGGATATTCGCCTATTATAGAATGTATGACTTGTGGGCATGTACCACATTGTCAGCAATGCGATGTAAGTTTGACATTTCACAAACATAAAAATCAATTGCGTTGCCATTATTGTGGTTATTCAATTGCAAAACCTACGCATTGTCATAGTTGTTCGAGTATTGATCTTACTACAAAAGGATTTGGTACAGAACAAATTGAACAGGAATTATTATCCCTTTTTCCGAAAGCTAAAACGGCAAGAATGGATCAGGATACAACACGCGGAAAATTTGGTTTTGAGAAAATAATTGATTCTTTTAAAAATCGCGAAATAGATATATTGGTAGGAACGCAAATGCTTGCCAAAGGTTTAGATTTTGATAATGTTAGTCTGGTTGGAATTATGAATGCTGATAATATGCTGCACCATCCGGATTTTAGGGCTTTTGAACGCAGTTATCAGATGATGACCCAAGTGGCAGGAAGAGCAGGAAGGTCTGAAAAGCAAGGGAAAGTTGTGATTCAAACGTATAACCCAAATCATAATACAATTCAGCAAGTTACAAACCATAATTATATAGGTATGTATAAAGAGCAATTGTATGACAGACAGATTTATAAATATCCGCCTTATTTCAGGATTATAAAACTGACTTTAAAGCATCGTGATTTTGACAAACTGAAAGAAGGATCAATGTGGCTGTATCAGGTTTTGAGCCAAAATTTGAATATGCCTGTTTTAGGTCCGGAAGAACCGGCTATAAGCAGAATCAGGAATGAATATATAAGGACGATTTTGATTAAGATTCCGCAAAATCTGCCATTAGGAAACACAAAAAAAACTATTCAGAAAATGCTGAATAGTTTTGAAGCGGTTGCTCAATACAGAGCCATAAAAGTTATTGCTAACGTCGATTTTTATTAATTATGACGAAGTTGATAATGCTTTTACTAAATCCTCTTTTTTGTTTCGGCTTAAAGGGATTTTAGTAATTCCAATTTCGGCAAACTTACTATTAAAGCGTTCAACTTTGTCTATATTAATAATATAGGACTTGTGTACGCGAATAAATTTATCTTTTGATAAATCATTTTCAAAAGATTTCATTGTCGAAAGTACCAGGTTGCTATCATCTTCAGTTACCACTCTTACATAATCTCCAAAAGCTTCAATCCATTTGATTTTAGCAGTAAAAATTTTAAGTTTTTTAAGGTTACTTTTGATGAAAATATGTTCGCCTTCTTCTTCCTTAACCTCTTTTTTAAGCAAGTGCATATCGATAGCTCTTTTTACAGAAGCATTAAAGCGATCTACAGCAATAGGCTTTTGAAGATAATCGGTAGCATCATAGTCAAATGCTTTTAAAGCATATTCTGCTTTAGAAGTGATAAATATAATTTGCGGTTTAGATTTTAATCCGTCAAGGAAATCAAAACCATTTATGACAGGCATTTCTATATCAAGAAATATTAAATCAATATTATTTAAAGAGATACAACTTTTAGCTTCAATTGCGTTTGAAAAGTCACCTATTAAATGCAAACCTGGGTGATTATTTACTAATTTAGCAATAATTGTCCTCTGTATAGAACTATCATCTACAACAACACAATTTAGTTTCATAAGATTTAAATTTAGAATAAATTCAGGATAGCAATAGTAAATATATTATTATTTTAGTAAAAAAACTAAAATTGAGCTTATTTTTTTACGGTATGACGAATAAACGCAAAAAAGTGTTGTTTATTTAAATTAAATGGTTACTTTTGCACCCAATTTTAACAAATAAATATTGTATTTATGAATCATTATGAAACTGTTTTCATTTTAAATCCCGTTTTATCTGAAGTTCAGGTGAAGGAAACAGTAACGAAATTTGAAGAATTTCTTACTAGTAGAGGAGCTGAAATGGTATCAAAAGAGGATTGGGGTCTGAAAAAAATGGCTTACGAAATCCAAAACAAAAAAAGTGGTTTTTATCACCTATTTGAATACAAAGTGGCTGGAGAAGTTCTAATCGCTTTTGAAACTGAATTTAGACGTGACGAAAGAGTTATGCGTTTCTTAACTGTAAGTTTAGACAAGCATGCTATTTCATGGGCGGAGAGAAGAAGAGCAAAATTAAAATCTACTAAAGCTTAATTATTATGTCTACAATAGAGCAATCTGCAAAAGGAAAAAAAGACGGAGATATCAGATATTTAACGCCTTTAAACATTGAAACTAACAAAACTAAAAAGTACTGTCGTTTCAAAAAATCAGGAATCAAATATATTGATTATAAAGATGCTGATTTCTTATTGAAATTCGTTAATGAGCAAGGAAAAATTCTTCCTCGTCGTTTAACTGGAACTTCATTAAAATACCAAAGAAAAGTTTCTGTAGCTGTAAAAAGAGCTCGTCACTTAGCTTTAATGCCATACGTGGCCGATTTATTAAAATAATTAAAAACTCTAGTCGCTGGTTTCTGTTGAATCAGAACCTAACTTCTAAAATATAAGGACAACAACATGGAACTTATTTTAAAACAAGACGTACAAAACTTAGGATTTAAAGATGATGTAGTATCTGTAAAACCTGGTTACGGTCGTAACTTTTTAATTCCTCAAGGTTTTGCTGCATTAGCAACTCCTTCTGCTAAAAAAGTTTTAGCTGAAAACCTAAAACAAAGAGCACATAAAGAGGCTAAAGTTGTTGCTGATGCTAAAGCATTAGCTGAAACTTTAAAAGCTCTTGAAATTAAACTTACTGCAAAAGCTGGTGGAGAGAAACTTTTTGGTTCTATCACAAACATCGACATTGCTGAAGCTTTAGAGAAATCTGGTAATGCTATTGATAGAAAATTCATCACTAGTGGTATCGTTAAGCGTACTGGTAAATATGCTGCAAGCATTCGTTTACACAGAGATGTTATCGTTGAATTACCATACGAGATTATCGCTGAAAAATAACATTTTGTTAACTTCTTGTTAATAAAATATAAAAATCACTCTTAGGAGTGATTTTTTTTTGCCTAATTTTGAGGGAATTAACTCACTCAAAACCAGGAAAATGAAAAAAATCTTTGCATTAATGTTATGTGTGTTGGGTCTCGCTGTGGCTACGGGACAAACCACAACCTCGAGTATTAAGGGTATTGTAAAAAGTTCAACTAATGAACTATTACCCGGAGCTGGAATTCTGGCAGTTCATACTCCAACCGGAACTAAATATTCAGCCATTTCCAATGAAGATGGAAGGTTTAATATTTTGAATATGAGAATTGGCGGTCCGTACAAAATTACAGTGACTTTTGTTGGTTTTCAGAATCAGGAATATACCGACGTATATCTTGATCTGGGAAAACCATTTAATCTGGATGTTCAATTAACTGATGCAAGTCAGACTCTTGAGGAAGTTAAGGTAACAGCCAAAGATAAAGTTTTTAAAAGTGGAAAAACCGGCGCAGAGACTACTATTGGAAGGAGAGAATTAACTGCTCTGCCTACAATTTCAAGATCTGCTGAAGATTTTACGCGTTTAGAGCCAACTGCAAGTGGTGGTTCTTTTGGAGGAAGAAATGATCAGTATAATAATTACTCACTAAACGGAGCAGTATTTAATAATCCGTTTGGGTTAGATGCTGCAACTCCCGGAGGACAAACTGGTGCTCAGCCAATTTCATTAGATGCTATCGAACAAATTCAGGTTGCAACTGCACCTTATGATGTTACGTTATCGGGCTTTACCGGAGCTTCTGTAAATGCCGTTACAAAATCTGGTACTAATGAAATTCATGGAACTGCTTATGCATTTTACAGGAATCAGGATTTAACGGGTGACAAAATTAAAGGAGAAAAAATATTTGTACCTTCTTTAGAGCAAACTCAGGCTGGTTTTAGTTTGGGAGCTCCAATTATAAAGGATAAGTTGTTTATTTTTGGAAATTTCGAAATTGATAAAAGAAGTGATTTAGGATCTAATTTCGTCGCCAATAATAACGATGGGGTTACCGGAATTAATGAATCGAGAGTATTAGAATCTGATTTGATTGCGGTTTCTAATGCTTTGGCAAATTTAGGATATAATACAGGTGCTTATCAAGGTTTTAAACATGAATCTAATTCAAGTAAAGGAATTATAAAAGTAGATTGGAATATTACGGATAATCATAAATTAGCTGTTATTTACAACTTTCTTGATGCTTCAAAAGATAAACCTGCTCACCCAACGGCTTTAGGTTTTAGAGGTCCAAACGCTTCGATTTTGCAATTTCAAAATTCGGGATATCAAATTAACAACAAACTAAGTTCGTTTTTAGTAGAATTGAATTCGAAATTTAGCGAATCGGTTTCGAATAAATTACAGGCTGGTTATACTCATTTTGATGATTACAGAGTTCCGTTTTCTACTCCGGCTCCCGTAATTAATATTCAGGACGGAGCAGGCTCTAACTATATTATTGCAGGACACGAACCGTTTTCTATTAATAATACGTTAGATCAAAAAGTAATTCAAATTACTGATAACTTAACTTATACACTTGGTAAGCACGCTTTTACTTTTGGAGGCTCTTTCGAAAAATTTGCGTTTAAAAACTCTTTCAACTTAGCTGGTTATGATAATTTCGGAAATCCAAATGGTTATGCCGGAACTTTTTTTACGCCCTATTTCACAGTACAAGATTTTTTAAATGATGCTGCTCAGCCTTATGCAACTAGTATTATTGCTCAAAATCTTCAATATGCTCAGGATGTGAATGCTTCAAAAAGTCAATTTGCAGTTGGAAGCGACGGCGGATGGAAACTGGCAGAACTAAACGTAGGGCAATTGGCTTTTTATGCGCAGGATGATATTAGCGTAAGCGATAACTTTAAATTATCTTTAGGCTTAAGAATTGATAAACCATTGTATTTTAATACTGCAGATTTGATTCAGAAATATATTGATACAGATAATGGTGGTGCAGGCAGGAATAATAGTATTCTTTATTATAACCCGCAAACTGGCCAGGAAGTCCCATTAATTTCTACAGATTTACCAAGCGACAGAATTCTTTGGTCACCAAGAATAGGTTTTAACTGGGATGTAAAAGGCGATGCAACTTCGCAACTTCGTGGAGGATCTGGAATTTTTACGGGAAGAATTCCTTTTGTTTGGTTAGGAAATCAGGTAAGTGGTGCAGATGATAGCTTTTTTCAAATTATGGATCCGGATTATAAATGGCCGCAAGTTTGGAGAACCAGTTTAGGATATGACCACAGATTTGAAAGTAATTATATTGTTACGTTAGATTTTTCATTAAACAAAGATATTAATGCTGTGCATGTTCAGAACTGGGGATTAAAACCTCCAACGGGAACATTGGCAGGTGTAGACAACAGATTAATTTATACTGCTGCTGACCACGGAGCAAACAATGCTTATGTAATGACAAATTCAGATAAGGGAAGTGCTTTTAATGCGACGGTTAAATTGCAAAAAAACTTTGAAAATGGTTTGTATGCCAGTATTGCTTATAATTATTTAAAATCAAAAGATGTTAACTCTATTGAGGCTGAGATTACGGGTGATGCTTTTTCTTTTAATCCGGCATTAGGAAATGTAAATAACGATGTACTTTCGAATTCTAAATATGGTGATAATCATCGTTTTATTGGAGTTGCTTCTAAAAAATGGAAATATGGAAAAGACAAGTGGGCAACTACAGTTTCGACATTTTTAGAATATGCTCAGGGAGGACGTTTTAATTATACTTACGGAGGTGATATTAATGGAGATGGTTCTACAGTAAATGATTTAATTTATATACCTACAACGGCAGAAATTGGACAAATGACTTTTAGCGGGCCCGGACAAGCGGAAGCTTTTGATAAATTCATATCTCAGGATAAATATATGAAAGACAGAAGAGGGCAGTATGCTGAACGTTATGGAGCAATATCTCCGTGGAGAGGCAGATGTGATCTGAAATTAATGCAGGATTATAATTTTAAATATTCGTCGGCATCTGAAAAAACAAACACGATTCAGTTTAGTATCGATATTTTGAACTTTGGGAATTTATTAAATTCCGATTGGGGCGTTGTACAGGTTCCAACGAGCGTTCAGCCAATTGGAGTTACAGTTGTCGGAAACACGCCAACATATACTTTTAATAATACTCAAACTAAAACTTTTAGTTATGACGCCAGTTTAGCATCGAGATGGCAAGCTCAATTTGGTATCAGATACATTTTTTAGTAAAGTAAAAAAAGTTGTAAATTTGCCCTCGCATTTGCGAGGGCTTTTTTATGTATTATATTGAAGCCTTAAAATTATAGAAGCTCTTTTTAGGGCATTTAAATACAAAAAAATAAATGAAATACGCAAGACTAACAAAAGAGCAATTTGATGAGTTACACGCAGAATTTGCTAACTTTTTAGCATCACAGGCAATTGATAAAGCAGAGTGGGATACTCTTAAAGTAAATAAACCGGAAGTTGCTGAACAGGAACTTGATGTTTTTTCAGATTTGATCTGGGAAGGCGTTTTGTCCAGAGCTGAGTTTTTGGAACACTTTTCTAAAAATCACATTTTTTTGTTTCAGTGTTTTGAAAGTCATGTGCAATCAATAGTGTTGAAGTCATTAGTACCTGAAACTGATTTTTTGACTAAGGAAGGTTTGCAATGGCTTAGTGATAATATGTTTACGGAAACTATTGAAATGAAAGTTGGAAAGAAAGTTTTTACGGAAGACAGGAACGCATCTATCTTTGAATTGATTCAACAGGGAGCTTTTTTAAGCGATGGACAATTATTTACACAGATTAATACGATTATAGAATCGTAATTTTCTTCTCATAAAAGATTAAAAGGTAAACAGTTGATGTTAAATTGTTTACCTTTTTTTATTTTTTTAACTTTTGTTTAGACTTTAATGCTTTTATTACCCCGTATTTTTACGCTTTTTTTTCGAATAGTTTAATAAATCGATACAGAGTGTTATTTATGTAAGGTTTACTTTTCAAATATTTTTTTAGCACTGTATTTCAGGTGTTTATAAATCATAAAAAGTAATCTTTTTCTTTCTTTTTTCATTTTCACAAAAAAAACTTAATTTTTTTGTGATTTTATTAACGGTTGAATTTCTTCTGTTAAGTCTTTATTTTATTGATATTTTGAATGAATTGCATTTTAAGCGATTTTATTAAATTTAAAAAAATAAGAATTTTATACTTGTTTTATATTTTGGTTTTTCTTAATTTTAGTAAAAGAAAGGTTAAACAAAATGTTTTTTACTTTTTCTAACGAGAGATAATTTAAAAGCATATTTTAAATTGTTTAATAAAAAGAAACTGATTACCGTTTTGCATTTCTAAGATTATATAAAAGCCGATTTTTTTAATAACTTAATTCATTCACTTATGGAATTGAAATTTACTCTCTTTATCAAGTTTGCATTAGGTACTTTTTTCATTTTAGCTTTATTTATTACTTTCTGGGATAAATTTAAATTTACCTCAAAATCCCATTTTAATTCAATAGCAAATTTGTTTTATAAATTTAAACATTCAGGCAGCTTTTTATTTCCAAACCCCAGTTGGCGTTTTAGAAATGAAAAGCATTCGTGTGTTTGATTTTTAATAAATTGTTTTTTATTAAAAATTCATGATTCAATTTTTTGGAGGTAATTCCAAATACACAAAATTATAGATTGACTAATCAACTTTTTATAACATTGAATCATCCTTTATATTAAAATCCCCCCTTACATTATCTAAACAATAAATTTTCTTTTATGAAAATTATTAATGGAACAAATCACTCCGTTTGGAAGATTGATTCAGGTCAATATTTCCCAAAAGTTTCGACGCATCTTTTATTCAAAGGGGATAAAAAATGCTCTGTAGTATATTTTTATATACTTAATACAACATGATTTTTTTAATAAAATCTAATTTGAACTCTTAGTAGATAAGATTTTAAATTTCGGTTTAACTAATTGATTATTAACGTTTTTTATAATTGCCTAAGCATACGTGCTTATTGCAACAGGTGTTTTATTGTCCATTTTCTAATCTTCCAAATTATGAAAAAATTCTTTACTTTTTGTGATCTCATCTTTCAGAAGAGATTGTTAGGACTATTTTTTTTAATGCTTTTATGTACTAATTCATTTGCGCAAACTTTTTGTAGACCCGTTTCTCAAACTAATTCGCAAGGTGGATTAATATGTGTTGGCTTAAATGTAGATAGTCCTGCCAGCGCATACGATAATGACGCAGGCTTAACTACTTTCGCAACTCTGACAAATGCTGTTGGAGTTGGGTGTTTCGTCGAAGAAACACTAACCCTGAATCAGACGGCAAAGGCCGGAGATCAGATTGTACTCTATATAGGTACAGGTAATGGTTTATTAGATGTAAGTTTATTATCTAATGCAACTATTCAGACTAAATTTTCCGGAGCAAATGTAGGTCCAAGAGTAGCTATAAACAGCCCACTTTTGAATCTAAATTTATTATCAGGAAATGCAGTTGCTGCCGTGTCCTATACCTTAACAGGAGATACGAATCAGGTACAGGTTCAGGTTGGTGGTCTTTTGAGCCTTCTTGTGAATTTACAAATTTATGATGTTCGTTTACAATTTGCAAATCCAACAGTAACAGGCGGTTTAACCCAAACTGTTTGTGCAGGAAATGCAACTACACTTACAGCTACACCAGTTGCAGGAACTACAGTTGCATGGTATAGCTCTCCTACATCTACAACACCTTTAGCAACCACGAACAGTTATACAACCCCTGTTTTAACAGCAAATACTACTTATTATATAGGAGTAACAAGAGCTGCAGGTTGTGAAGGTAATGAAAGACTTCCGGTTGTTATTAATGTATCAAATCCTGTTGCTCCGGTAATAAGTACTTCTGGTACAGCAATATGTTCTACAGGTGCTACACAACAAACTACTTTATCAGTAATTAACCCGATACCGGGAACTACTTATAATTGGTATAATGTAAATACAGGAGGCATAGCTTTAGCTTCCGGAACTACTTATTCTCCAACAGTGCCTTTAGGAACTACAAGTTTTTATGTTGAGGCTGCAATAGGAAGTTGTTTAGCTCCGGCAAGAACGCAGGTAAATGTAATTTCAAATCCAGTTCCGGCTTTGCCAACGGTTTTAACACAAAGTGTAACGATACAATCCGGTCAAAATGCGACATTAAGTGCAACAGCACCGGCAGGAGTTACATTAAATTGGTATGACGTA
Organism: Flavobacterium sp. LC2016-13; assembly: GCF_009707955.1. Lineage (GTDB taxonomy): Bacteria > Bacteroidota > Bacteroidia > Flavobacteriales > Flavobacteriaceae > Flavobacterium. Next base: position 64,041 of record NZ_WMDQ01000018.1, read on the forward strand.
GCCACAGGAGGTACAGCATTAGCGACTAATACTTCTACATATACGACTTCAGTTTTAACTGCTACAAAAACATTTTATGTTGAAGCTCAAAGTGCTTCAGGAAATTGTGTGAGTGCAACAAGAGTTCCGGTAACGGTAACAGTTCAACCTTCAGCTTTAGGAGGATGTTTGCAGGCCAATAGCCAGCAAACAGTTCAAAACGGATTGTGTTTACTATGTAGTAGCACAAATCCTAATTTTTCTGTTGATGGAAACACTGCAACTGCAGCCAGACTTTCTGTTCCAATTGGTTTACTAACCGGATGGGTTCAGCAAACGTTACAATTTAATAACCCGGGTAAAGCTGGTGATATTGTTGATGTAGATCTGGAATTACCTGGCGGAATAGCTGATTTGTCATTATTAGGCGCTGTTACTTTGGCAACTTATAATGGTGCAACTTATAACAATGACAGAGTTCAGATTAGCAATCCTCTAATTACTTTACAATTGCTTACGGGAAATCGTTTTAGAGCCAGCGTTGTTGCAGGTGCTAATTTTGACCGTGTAGAAATTCGATTAGGCGGATTGGCAACAGTATTAACAACCTTAGATATTTACGAGGCAAGTTATAGATATAAAGCACCAACAATTTCAGGAAGTACAACAATATGTAGCGGGCAAACAGCTACTTTGCTTGCAAATCTTGCGGTTGGTGAAACCATAAATTGGTATAGTGCAGCATCAGGCGGAGCTTCTTTAGGTGCGACAGCTGCTTTTACAACACCGGTTTTAAATACTGCTACTACTTATTATATAGAAATAGCCAGAAACGGTTGTGTAAATAGTGAACGTTTTCCGGTTACGATATCAGTTGATAATCCTGTAGCACCAATTATTGCTACTGCAGGAACAACAATATGTAGCGGACAAACGACTACATTAAATGTACAGGCGCCAGTTGCCGGTACAGATTACAGATGGTATGATGCAGCTTCTGGAGGAACTTTATTGTTTACGGGTAATGCTTTTACAACACCAAATTTAACTGCCAACACTAATTATTTTGTTGAAGCAGGAATTGGAAGTTGTACTAATTCAACCCGTACTCAGGTAACGGTAAATGTTAATCCATTACCGGCGACACCTGTTCCGGCATCATCTAGTGTAATAATTCAATCTGGGCAAAGTGTAACGTTACAAGTTTCAAGCCCGGAATCGAATGTTACATTCGACTGGTATGATGTACCAACTAACGGAACAGTATTAGCGTCAGGTACAGCTACATTTACAACACCGGTTTTAACGGCAAACAAAACATATTATGTTGCAGCCAGAGGAACTGTATCAGGTTGTACAAGTAGTGCAAGAGTTGCAATTAATGTCATCATAAGTAACTTTATCAGTACTTGTTTACAGGTAAATTCACAAGTTACCAGTAGAGGAGGATTGACAGGATGTGTATTGTGTACTTCTGCTAATGAAGGAGCTTCTGCTGATGGAAATGCTGCAACTGCAGCAAATCTTTCTGTGCTTGTTGGTTTAGTAAATGATTACATTCAACAGATGCTAACATTTTCTACTCCAGGACAGGCAGGTGATATTATAGATGTTGAATTAGGAATTCCTGCGGGAATTGTAAATGTGAACGCTCTTTCTTATATAAGCTTAAGAAGTTATAATGGAGCAACTCCTAATAGTGATCAGGTAAATGTTGGTTCATTAGTAAATGTTCAATTATTATCTTCTACTCGTTTAAAAGCAAGCTTTGTAGCCGGAGCAGCTTTTACAGCTGTCGAAGTTAGACTAGGAGGTTTGGCTACAGTTGCTACAGGTTTAGATATTTATGGAGCATCATATAGATTTAAAGATGCTACAATTACAGGTGCAGGAGCTCCTATTTGTAGTGGTGATGTGGTTAATTTAGCGGCTAGCTCAACAGTAGCAGGAGAAACATTTCAATGGTATGATTCAGCAAGTGGCGGTGTTCAACTATCAGGTACATCAACTTATACACCATCTCCAAATTTAACAACAAGTACAACATTTTATGTTGAAGCAACACGTGCAGGAACTTGTATAAATAGCGTTCGTCAGCCAGTTACAGTTACAGTGTCTCCATTTGCAACTGCTGCAAATATCACAGTTACCAGTCCTGTAGAAGCAACTTGTACGGGAGGAGTTGTATTGTCTCCAACATCATCTTTAGTTGGGGCACAATTTAGATATTATACAGCTCAAAATAAAACTACAGAAATTGTAAACGGAACTGTGGGCGGAATAACCTATGCAAAAGACCCAACAACTGGAGCATTAACCATTACAGGACTTACAGCAGGCGGTTCACCTTACAGCTATTTTGTTTCTGTAACTAATGCAACAACTTGCGAAAATGTTGCTGGTACATTAGCACCGGTAACCGTTACTTATCCAACTGTTACACCTTTAGTAGTAACTTCACCTTTAGTAGGTTGTGGAACTGTAAATTTAAAAGATGCTATAACAGGTTTTGATACAACAGGAAATACAACTTATACTTTTTATGATTCATTAAATAATGTTATACCTGTAAATGCTGCAGCAAACATAAATACAAGTGGGACATATTCTATTCAGGCTCAAGGTAACGGTGTTACATGTCCATCTGTTACACTACCTGTAACAGTTACGATTAATGCGTTACCAACTTTAACCGTAACGCCTTCTATTTCAGTAAATGTTGGTACTGATGTGTCATTAAATGCAACATCAGACGGAACATTAGCTTGGTTTAATCCGCAAGGAAATCCTGTAGTAGGTCCACCTTTTTCAACAGGTGCATTAAATACACCGGGAGTTTATACTTATACCGTTGTAGCTACTAATGCTAATTGTTCAAGAACAGGAACGGTTTCTATTAATGTTATAGATCCAAACAGTTGTCAATTATTGGCAGAAAGAGTTTATGCTACGGCACAAACTTCAGGTTCAATTGTTACAGGAGCTGTTTCTAATGGAACAAATGCCGTTGACGGAAATACACAAACTTTTTCTACAATTACAACAGGACTTGGACTTTTAGGAGTTGGTACTACATGGCAAAATTTAACTTGGCCAGCCAACATTGTAAAAGGAACTCCGGTAACTATAAAATTAGGTTCAGAATATAGTGCGGTTGCCATAGGGCAAAACTTAACCGTAATTGGAACTAAAAACGGAGGTGATATTGGAACTATGCAATCTGTTTCAGGATCATTATTAAATTTATTATCAGGTGATAATTCTTTCGAATTTACTTTTGTTCCTGCAGATGCATCAGGACCACAAGATTATGATGGAATAAGAATTCAATCAGCATCTCTTTTAAGTGTTGCTCAAAACACAAAAGTATATGATGCTTATTACACACGATCAGTTCCAACAATAACATGTACACCGGGAGACATTCAGGATGTTTATTACGGAGCTACAGATTTAGGTGTAGGAGCAGTAACTGCTACAGTAGGTGTTAGTGACGCATTTAACGTTGCTGATAATGATGTTACTACTTTTGCGACTATGTATAGAGCTGTTGGAGTTCTTGCAGCTGCAGACTTAACAGTTGCATTTAAAACACCATCTATTGCAAGTGATACTTTAAGAATAGTGGTTTCAAGACCTGGCCCTCTTTTAGATTTAAATGCTCTTGCAGGATTTAGTATTCAACGTTATTTAGGGAATGTTGCCGTTGGTGCGCCAATTCAAAATACAAGCTCATTATTAAGCTTGAGAGTTTTACCGGGAACCACTTTAGCTACTATACTTTTATCTACACTTCCAGAACCTTATGATAGAGTTAGAATTCGTTTTGGAGGAGTTTTAGGAGTTTTAGAAGGATTGAGAGTTCATACTGTAGATCGTGTGGCAAATACTAAAGTTATAGGAGGAGATCCAAATAATAAAGTAACGGTTTGCCCCGGAACAGCAATTACGCTTCAGATACCGGCAGATGCCTGTTCAACTTACAGATGGTATGATTCGCCAACAGGAGGTTCTGTTTTGGCCAATGGCGTTACTTATACTATTCCGGCAAATTTACCGGCAGGAATTTATAAATACTATGTGCAACCGGTACGTTATACTTGAGAAGCTTTTGCAAGAGGAGAAGTTACGGTTGAGGTTAGAGCTTCTAGCCCTGAACCAGCTTTAACAGCTATTACATTAAATGGAGCAGCAACAACTTCAATTTGTTCTCCAACAAGAACAGTAACTTTAGCAACAAGCGTAAGTGGAACTCCGGCATTAACAAACCCAATTTACTACTGGTATAGTTTCAACGGAACAACTAGTCAGTTAATTCCGGGAGAAACAACTTCTCAATTAGTTGTAAATGGCTTAACACCGGGAACATATACTTATTTTGTGGGAGTTAGTTCTGATGAGTTTTGTGAAACTGCAGCAGCAGACAGAAAACAAATAACATTTACAATATGGCCTCCATCAATTGCAACTGATATTTTGGTTGATGATGTAGCAGTTTGTCACAATGAGCCAGCATCATTAACACCAACAGCAAGTACATTGACAAGCCCTGTATTTACTTGGTATTTAGATATAAATAAAACACAGCCAATTACAAATGGCGCTGTTATAAGCGGTGTAACCTATACAATTAGTTCTACAGGAGTTTTAACCGCTACAGGTTTAACCCGTGCTATGAGCCCGGCTACTTATTATGTGGCAGTTTCAAGTACTACAACCTGCGAGAATATTGCAGGAACACTTAAAACAGCTAATATTGTAGTAAATGATCCAAATACGCCAACAACTACAGATACGACACAAGATTTCTGTTTAGTAAATGCGCCAACATTTGCCAGTATTCAGGTAAATGAAGCTAATGTAATTTGGTATACGACAGCTACAGGCGGAACAGCAATTCCATCAACAACTGCTTTAACAAGCGGAGTTTATTACGGAGCTGTTTTAGATCCTGTAACAGGTTGTGAGAGTTCAATAAGATTACAGGTTACTATTAGCGTAACAGATCCTGGCACGCCAACTACAACAGATAATACTCAGGATTTCTGTTTAGTTAATGCGCCAACAGTTGCCAATATTCAGGTAAACGAAGCAAATGTAGTTTGGTACAGCACCTTAACTGGAGGAACAGCAATTCCATCAACAACAGCTTTGGCAAACGGAATTTATTACGGAGCTATTGTAGATCCTGTAACAGGTTGTGAAAGTGCTGTAAGATTAGCAGTTACAATAACTGTAACCGATCCTGCAACACCAACAACAACAGATAATACTCAGGATTTCTGTCTGGTAAATGCGCCAACAGTTGCCAATATTCAGGTAAATGAACCAAATGTGGTTTGGTATAGTGCAGCGACAGGCGGAACAGCAATTCCTGCAACAACAGCCTTGGCAAACGGAACATATTACGGAGCTATTGTAGATCCTGTAACAGGTTGTGAAAGTTCAATAAGATTAGTGGTTACTGTAACGGTAAGCGATCCTGGAACACCAACAACTACAGATACAACTCAGGATTTCTGTTTAATAAGTGCTTCTACAGTTGCCAATATTCAGGTGAATGAAGCAAATGTAATTTGGTACAGTACTCTAACAGGCGGAACAGCCATCGCACCAACAACTTTACTAACAAGTGGAGTTTATTATGGAGCGATTTTAGATCCTGTAACAAATTGCGAAAGTGCTGTAAGATTAGCCGTTACAATAAGTGTAACTGATCCGGGTACACCAACAACTACAGATAACACACAAGATTTCTGTTTAGTAAATGCGCCAACAGTTGCCAA
>NZ_WMDQ01000019.1 GCF_009707955.1 Flavobacterium sp. LC2016-13
TTAGGTGGTCAATTTAAACCAAAACTTGGTGGTCAATTTAAATTGGAATCAGATGATCAATATCACTGGTTTTTACAGTTTTCGGTACAGAAACAAGAAGTTACTTCCTCGGATTTTTCATTAAGATAATAAGTTCTGAGTGTTCCTTTTTTTATAAAAGCCACTTCTTGACATATTTTGCCCTGCATTGCAAAATAATTGTTTTTAGGTAAACTACGTCGTTTAAAATATTGGCTGTAATTTTCAAATTCCTGATCGCTGACAGGAGTAAGACTATTCAAAAATAATTTAAAATTTTCCATGAATGATTTTATTGCGGCAGTTCTTAATATGCTTTTCGAAGCATAAGTGCGTAAACGTTTGGTAGCGGACTTTCTTCAATAGCCATCGCAGTTTTTTCAATATCATAGTCGACTCTTATGAATTCTACCTGTACACCTTCTTTTTTTGAGAGATTACTGCTTTTGTCAATAGTTAGTACTGCATAACAGCTTTTAGGATTTCCGTCCTTTGGTTTTCCTACTGATCCTGCATTAATAGCATGGAAATAACTTCCTTTTTTATTTGGGTTTTCTAAAACTCTATGATAAGGCTTGTGTGAATGGCCACAAATAATAATGTCAGCATTGGAGTCAAGAAAAATAGCAGTAAAATCTTTTTCCTTTTTATCCTCAAGCAAATATTCCTTATTGCTGTAAGGACTGCCGTGTACCATTAAGATCTTGATTAGTTTATCCGCTGTCTGAAATTCTAGTTTAATATGGGAAGGAAGAGCAGAAAGATATTTAATCTGCTCTTTGCCCACTATTTGATATGCATAACTTTCTGAGTCATTAGAACCCTCATTATGTATTTCTACAGCTTTAACATCATGATTTCCTGCCAGAGTCGGAATATGTCTTTTACGAATTTCATTTATCACGGCGTTAGGGCATAAATTATAACCTACCAAATCTCCGAGGCAGTAAACAGTATCAATATTCTGCTGTTCGATACTTTTTAAGGTTTGTTCCAGTGCTGGAAAATTGGCATGTATATCCGATATTATTGCAATTCTCATCTTTTAGAAATTAGTATTAGAAACTATGCTGTTTTTAAATAATACTTTTTTCTGAACCAAAACGCAACATTAACCAGTGCAATAAGTGCCGGTACTTCTACTAATGGCCCGATAACTCCTGCAAATGCCTGACCGCTGTTTATTCCAAATACACCAATCGCCACTGCAATTGCAAGTTCGAAATTGTTTCCTGTGGCGGTAAATGCTATTGCTGTCGCCTTTGAATAGTCAGCACCGAAATATTTTCCAACAAAGAAGCTGATGATAAACATTATAGTAAAATATATTACAAGTGGAACTGCGATACGAACAACATCCATAGGAATCTGGACAATCAATTCTCCTTTAAGACTGAACATCACTATGATGGTAAAAAGCAGCGATATTAGTGTAATAGGAGAAATAAATGGTACATATTTAGTTTCAAACCATTCGGTTCCTTTTATTGCAATTAGAGCATAACGGCTTATTATTCCAAGAGCAAAAGGAATTCCTAAATATATACCAACGCTCTCGGCAATCTGGCCAATGCTTATGTTAACTTCAAATCCATTATAACCAAAGTAGGGAGGAAGAACAGTTATGAAAATATATGCATATACACTGTAAAGCAGAACCTGAAAAATGCTATTAAGTGCAATAAGGCCTGCAGCATATTCCCTGTTTCCATCTGCGAGATCATTCCAAACCACAACCATTGCAATACAACGAGCCAAACCTATCAGAATGACCCCTATCATATATTCCGGATATCCATTTAAAAAAAGCAAGGCTAGTAAAAACATTAAAATAGGCCCAACAATCCAGTTTAGAAAAAGAGAAGCCCCCAGAATTTTTGTGTTTCTAAAAACCTGTCCCATCTGCTCATATTTCACTTTGGCAAGAGGCGGGTACATCATAAGAATAAGCCCAATAGCCAAAGGAATATTAGTTGTCCCGCTTGAGAATGAATTTATAAAATTACCACTGGACGGAATAAAATATCCTATTGCTACACCAAGGGCCATAGCCAGGAAAATCCAGAGCGTTAAAAATCTATCCAAAAAGCCTAATTTTTTGCGTCCTGCAGCAGGCGCACAGTTATTTGCTGACATTTTTATTGTTTGATTTGTGAGAATACATAAAACATTTCAGTCCCAATCTGCAGGCTTCGCTCCTGATAAACTTCTTTTTGCTGCGGTGTGCCGTCGGAAATTTTTGGATCTTCAAAAGTAATCGGTACACGCTTTTCGGCACCTGCAATAAAAGGACAGCCTCCATCAGCTTGTGAACAGGTCATTATAGCAACAAATTCACTCTCAGGATTAAAATCATCATCATAGGTCTTAGAAAAGCCAATAACTGGTAGTTCATTTGCTGAAAATTTTATAGAGTAGACAGGATTTTGACTTTCAGAAATAGTTTTAACTTTAAACCCAGCGTGTTGCAGGGTTTCGGCTACCATTGGGAATAGGGCAGTTGCTTCTGTTCCTCCTGAATAACAGGAAACATTCTGTATATTATAATGTGCAGCAGCAGTCTGCGCCCAGACCTGAGATAAGTGGCTTCTTCTGGAATTATGTGTGCAGATTAAATTAAGTCTAATCGGCAGTTTGTTGTTGACTTTATTTTGGATATAATCAACTAAAGGCTGCAGGATAGTTTTACGCTCTTCTGAGATCTGATTAAAATCAAATGAGTTTATGGTGTTTTTTATTTCAGTAAATAACATAGTTTTTGTCTGGTATTTATAATAGGTGTTTAATTGTTATTAAAAATTAGCAGCAGCCTGATCCGGGTGCACATGAATTTGCACTATCAGCATTTAACTGAGATAATTGTACTCTTGATTTATCTGACGGTATTCCGCATTGTTCCTGAGCTAAACATGCAGTCTGTTTATTTAAAAGAATAAAGTTTTTGCCATTAAAATCAAGATCATATTTACCAATTGTGGTATCCTAGTATTCCACTTCAATTTCATGGTCTTCAATGCCTAAAACTTTTTCTGAAAGTTCAATAATATGAATCAATTTTTGTGGTTTAAGCCTGTGTTCACAATCATTGGCATCCCATAACTGAAAATTAACAACTGTTTCTTTTCTTACTGTTCCGCCACAATCAATAAAGTTTTTAGTAATTAGGCCAACTTCTGTTACGTGGAAATATTCCGGAACAAAATTTCCGTTTGGCAATTCAAAATTTACAGCTTCAACTGTTTTTAATACTTCTTTAATTTCTGAAAGTTTCATGATTTATGTGTTTTAAAAATTTATAATATTTTTTTGCAGCAGTGGTAATAACTATGATTAAGCAATTACTTCTGCTATTGTATTTATAATTAAATATTTAATTGATCAATTTGCTTCTTCTTTCCAGAAGAACGGTATCTCTCCAGATTCCATTTTGCTTTCCGATTTTTTCGCGAATGCCTAAAATCCTGAAACCTGCCTTTTCATGGATACGCAGACTTGCTGTGTTTTCCGGAAATATACCAGCCTGAAGTGTCCAAATACCATCAGCTTCACTTAAATGAACAAGCTCATTTAAAAGTATAAGACCGATTCCTTTACCTGACTGTTCTGGATCAACATATACGCTGACTTCGGCTACGCCTGCATAAACACATCTTGAAGAGACCGGTGTTAGTGCTGCCCAGCCAAGAAGCTGCCCATCTTTTTCTGTAACAACTCTGCAGGAGGCCAAGTGTGATGCATCCCAATCTTCCCATGAAGGAGTACTGGTCTGAAAAGTAGCATTACCGGTATTTATGCCTTTTTCATATATCAACCTAACCTGTTCCCAGTCACTAGCTAATAAATTTCTGATTTCCATACTGATGAATTTAGCAGCATTCGTTTCTCTTTTTTTCTAAATGAGCAGTGATATGTTCGAAAAAACCTTTTATTTTTTCTAATCCCGGTTCATTAATACAGTAACAAATAGAGTTACCGTCAATGCTTCCTTTTATCAAGCCTGCATTTTTAAGTTCCTTAAGATGCTGCGATACTGTCGGTTGCGATAAAGGCAGTTCATTAACTATATCTCCACAGATACAAGTATCTACTTTTAGTAGATATTCCATAATAGCGATTCGGGCGGGATGTCCTAAAGCCTTAGCTAAAACCGCAAGTTCGTTTTGACTGTCTGTAAAATAATCTGTTTTTGTAGCTCCCATTGTTTTATATTTATATTGCAATATTACGATAATGTTTTGAATGAAAAAAGAAAAAATGCTATTTTTTATAATTTTAGAATTTCATAGAATAAAAAAAATTGAAAAGAAGAGATCGATTAGACTACAAAATAATTGTTGAAATCTTTGATAATGGGCTATCGAAGGGTATCTATATCACGGAATAGAAATAGATGCAATAAGAAAACTGATTTTAAGAACTGCTATTGTCGATTTGCAAATATTTTTTAAGTAGAAATTCCCTTGTAGCATCAAGAAGAAAATTGATAAAATGTACTATCCATTAATGTTGTCACGTTTATAGATCTCTAAAGCGGAGTACTATGAAAACAATCACTTTTACAAGGGCGGAATTATACGATCTTGTCTGGAAAAAAAACCTCGGACAAATTAGCCATTTGTATGGTCTCTCTAGTTATGGGATTCGACAGGCCTGTGCCACGCTTAAAGTTCCACTTCCACATGCAAGTTATTGGATACAGTTAAAACATGGTTATAGTTGGGTTGCTAAACTTTCAGAGGCTTATGAGGGACCCGAATCGATAGAGATACTTAAAAAGAAGTACGAAACTAATGTGCCCCCGCCAGTGCCCTCGCCCATAGTAATCCGTACCAGAGAAATCGAAAAAGACCCGAAGGCTCCCCTTACCGTCGGGGAGCGACTCACAAAACCTCACAGGCTCATACAGATTACCAAAGACAGCTGGGACAAACGCGATAAAAGCAAAAGAAACTGGGAGCCCGATATGGAAGGAATCTCATTGAATATGGCTGATGCGCTTAAGCCCAGGGCACTGCGCTTTATGGATGGGTTTATCAAATTGCTGGAGTACCGCGGTCATGAATTCAGAAAGAACCAGTATGGCTATACGGTGGCACTGGTGGATGGCATTGAAATTGAGGTCTATCTTCGTGAAGCAGACAAACGTGTACCTTCAAAGTCCGGTTACGGCACAGATCTCGTGCCAACGGGCATCTTTATTTTTCAGGTGGGAAAGTATTCCGAACAGAAAGAATGGCGTGACGGAAGTACACCAATAGAGGGACTGCTGGCAAGGATTTTGGCAAAGCTGGAGCTGATGGCAGAGAAAGAAAAGGAGTGGCAGGAAGAGAGCAGGCTGCGTCAGATCGAACGTGAAAAGCAGGAAGCTATTACAAGGGCTGCTGCCGAAAGAAAACAAAAAGAAGTGCAAGATTTCAAAGCTTTGCTAAAGGCTGCTGAGCGGTTTGATGAAGTTACAAGACTGCGCAACTATGTAGAGGCGGTTCAAAAACAGGTCGATCCACTGGATGAGGAGATCCGGCAGTGGATAGTGTGGGCTGAGAAAAAGATCAACTGGATGGATCCTCTGGTGGGAACCCCTGACGACATCTTGACAGAGTCTGACCTGACGCAGTATAAAAAATGGTAAATGGTGCCCTTTTTTACATATTTTCAAAGTGAATTTTATAGTTAAAATTTATCGACGTAGTTAGTAATCATTCGAACTTGTGCGTTTAGATGTTTGTTTAACAGTGATGTAATTTGTTTTTTGAGTATAGATGCATCGATTCTGCCCCAAAATTAAAAATGGCGATAATTTATTATTGCGATAAGCTTACTACCATAAAATTTTTCGCTAAAAAGAAACTAATTTAAAAATTAAGAGTAATTGCGTTATTCCTATTTTGACATCATGATTAGGTTTAAAGTATGCAAGTAATTTGTAATATACTTTTGAAATGTTTGTATTAATGCTAAAATAAAGTTTTGGAGGATATATTTTATTATCTGTGTCAATTTACTTTTAGTATTTTTGTTTTGTAAGATGCATTCTACGACACTTAATAAATCACACGATGGCAGATAGAGAAAATGATATAGTATTTATTGAAACTGATTTATTCGACGAATTATCCATACTTGTCGAGCAAACTCAACAGCAAGTTATTGTTCAAAACAATAGTTCTCTAACATTGCTTTTTTGGGAGATTGGTTTTAGAATTAACGATACTATACTTCAAAATAAACGAGCAGAATATGGAAAACAAATTGTGTCGGCATTGTCTGTACAATTGGAAAATAAATACGGAAGAAATTTCGAAGAAAAAAATCTTCGTAGAATGATGCAGTTTGCTGATCAGTTTGCAGATAAAGAAATTGTCGTGACACTGTCACGACAATTAAGCTGGTCCCACTTTTTAGCAATAATACCCATTAAAAATCCGGAAGCCAAACTGTTCTATGCTAATCAGGTAAGCGACCAGTTAATGAGTGTTAGGGATTTACGAAAGCAAATAGCAGCAAAAACTTTTGAACGTACTGAAATAGCCAATATTCAAACGACATCATCTCCATATAATTTACAATACTCATTTAAAGATCCTTATTTGTTAGATTTTTTAAATTTAGGTAATGCCTATCTGGAAAAGGATTTAGAGCAGGCAATATTGTATGAGTTGGAAAAATTCATTCTTGAACTAGGGAAGGGATTTACTTTTGTCGAGCGTCAAAAAAGAATGATTATAGATGGTGAAGATTTTAATTTAGATTTACTATTTTATCATCGTAAATTAAAACGGCTAGTTGCGATTGAATTAAAATTAGGAAAATTCCAAGCTAAACATAAGGGGCAAATGGAGTTATATCTGCGATGGCTGGACAAGTATGAAAAGCAGCAAGGGGAGAAAACACCAATTGGATTAATACTCTGTGCAGAAAGCAGTCGTGAACAAATAGAATTACTCGAAATGCACAAAGATGGGATAATAGTTGCTGAATACTGGACTGATTTACCGCCTAAAAAACAGTTTGAAGAAAAAATCCATTCATTACTGACCGAAGCAAAAGAAAAAATAGAAAGAAAATACCTTTCTGAATAAATTTCTATTATACCCACACTGGACACAATTGGAAATTGTAAGGACATTTTTTTAATTACTTTTTAATAATTAAAGAACTGTTAGTAAATTATTTTTACAATATTGCCTTTTTAGCGGGCATATACAGTTTCAAACCACAATATGTAAGGCTCTGATTTAACTGGATTTTAGTTCCCAAATTATGATGTGTTACGCTTCTGCCATAAAACGCCACGCTTTATTGTATTTTTTGTAATGTTTAAAGCTTGATTTTTTGACATTAATTTTTAAATTGGAAAAAAGCGCTTCTTTTTTATTTCGACTTTAAATTATGGTATTCGGTAATTGTAAAATTTCCCAAGGCAGAGTGTCTTCTTTCAGTATTATAGAAATTTTCAATGTATTCCGAAATTGAGGTTTTTGCTTTTCGTCTGGTTTTATAATTATTTTTTGAAATCAATTCTGTTTTCAACGTTTTAAAAAAACTTTCTGCTACTGCGTTATCATAACAGTTTCCTTTTCTGCTCATGCTTCTTGAGATTTGGGGATTTTTTGTAATTATATAGGTAAAATCTTTACATGCGTATTGGATCCCCCTGTCAGAATGAAATATTAATCTTTGGCTGCTGGTTAAAGGGCGGTGTAATACACTTTTTTTATAAGCGGCAATAGAAGTGTCGATTGCTTTCATAGTTTCACTTGCTGACCAGCCTATTACTTTGCGGTCAAATAAATCAATGACTATGGTAAGATATAGCCAGCCTTGTCCAGTTCTGATATAAGTAATGTCAGATACCCAAACTTGGTTTTCTTTTCTAACTTTAAAATCCTGGTTCAGCAAATTATCTACTACAGGATATTTATGAAATGAATTTGTAGTTTTTTTGAATTTTAATTTCGAAACTCTTTGTAAATGCAATCTCTGCAGCAACCTTCCGACATACCCTAGAGAGATTTTAATGCCAATTGAGTGTAATTCCTTTGTAATTCTTGTGCCGCCGTATCTGCCTTGACTCCAATTAAAGATTCTTGAAATTTCAGAACATATAAATGCCCTGCGATCTCTTTTGCTATTGGGCTGGGCTTTGTTCCAACGGTAAAAACTGCTTCTGTTTATTTCGAAAACCTGGCACATCTTCCCGGTAGGGAATATCTGAGCATTATCTTTAATAAATTGATATTTTGCCTGCCTTTCTTGGAGAAGATGCTTAGCTCCTTTTTTAGAATATCGCGTTCAAGTTTTATATTTTTAATTTCTTTCCTCAATTTCAATAAATCTTCTTTAGTGATATCTGTAGCGGTTAATTTTGAAAAAGTAAGTTTCCCATCCTTATGCAGTTTTTTCCAATGTGAGAGAGTATTTTCGCTAATTCCAAGTTCTTGGGCAACGTCAATGATGCTCCCGTATTTTATGCTCATATCAACAGATGATATTTTAAATTCTAAGCTGTATTTTTTTCTAACTGTTTCCATGCTCTTAAAGGTAAAGAGAATAATTATTTGGCCTGTAGAATTAGAAGTAATATTTCACAATTCTGACTGGATAATTACCTGTTAAATTTCTAATTGCTGTATATTGAATTTACTGGCTTTTTTGGTTTAAAAGAAGTATACTGCCTTAGCTTTTTGGTGCGTTTACGAGAGGTATTCCAGAATCTCTGTGCACCGATTCTGCACCCAAATTCAATTTTACTATTTCAATATTCAAACATGCACAAAAATTAGAGTACTAACGAACTAACAAGAAGTTGTATTATTCTTTTGCTTTACAAATATAATTATAAATATTTAAAATGCAGGGCTTCCATAAATTTTGACTTTTTGTAGACTTTGAAAAGTTTCCTTTTAAATCAACCGCAGAGTGTAAAAGTTTCTAACCTAAACTTCTTAGGCCTTGATTTTGCTGATGTTGTACTTTTTCAAAATGAAATGCGCCACGATTCTGCCATAAAACTTGGAATGGTCAAATATCTTTACAAACCACCTTAACTTTTTGTGGCAAAAAGGGTATCCACTCCAAATTGGATTGATTATAAAATGTATATAGGTTACTATTATTTTAATAATTTATTGGTAAAAAGGTAATCGGCAGTCTGGTACCATGCAATAGTTTCTTCAAGGAACGGCTGGTTCATAGGTATGGACTTAAGGCTGTTATCTTCTTTATTCCAGGAGTAAAAAGCCTGTTTTTTCTGGTCTGATAAAATCATTACTTTTTCTTTTTTCATCAATACCAGCTTACGATAGGTACCCATTAGGGCACGCTCTTCAAACTTTGGATCAAGTACGTTTTTTCCAAAAAAGTCAGACTCATAATTCCATTTGAAAATAGAGAACAGGGTAGGCCACAGGTCAATCTGAGAACACTGCCTGGTAATTTTTTGGTTGTACTGCTCGGGCAGGTTTACTATGAGAGCCGGAATATGATAATTGGCAACATCTATTTCATCCTTGCCGGCGCTGCTGGCACAGTGGTCTGCAATGATTACAAACACCGTATTTTTAAACCACGGTTTCTGGCTGGCTTTCCTGAATAATTCCCTTAAGGCAAAGTCAGTATATTTTACTGCTCCTTCACGGCTGGTTCCAGATAGAATGTCAATTTTTCCCGATGGATAGGTAAAGGGCCTGTGATTGGAAGTGGTCATGACAAAATTGAAAAAAGGCTTATTGTTTTTATACTGCGCATCAGCAACGCTAAGCATTTTATTGAAGATATCTTCATCGCATATTCCCCATGCATTCTCAAATGTTACTTCATTGTCATCGATGTTATATCTGGTTGTTTTTATCTTATCACTCAGTACACTACCGCGCCCCCGGTCATATATTGTAAAGCCGTTTCCGCCAAAATAGGCATTCATGTTATCAAAATAGCCGTCTCCTCCGTAGAAAAAATTACAGTCATATGCTTTTGATTTAAAAACACTGCAAACCGTATATAGATTTTGATTTTCAGGTCTTTTTACAATCGACTGTCCTGGGGTGGGAGGAATACAGAGTGTCACTGCTTCCATACCCCGAACTGTTCGGGTACCTGTTGCGTAAAGATCATTAAAAAATATACTTTTCTGGGCCAGACTGTCCATAAAAGGTGTTATGTTTTCCTTGTTTCCAAACTCCTTTAAAAAACTGCCGCTTAAGCTTTCAACCAGAACAAAAACTATATTTTTTTTCTGGTCAGATGCTGCGCTGTCCTTTATGGTTCTATGAATAGAATATCCCGCAGAATTGTAACGGGTATTCGGATCTTTAAGTTTTTCTTTTATAATTCCAAATGCTTTATCGTTACCTATAGAAGTATAGAAATCAACATACTTCATCTGGTTGTTGCGAAAAGCAGCAAAAAAAGAATAGATTCCTGATTTTGAAATTTCCGAGTTATAACGATTCGCTGACCATTCGGCCTGATAATTATGGATAAAAAATCCAAAGAATAATGCAACCGCTACCGAAACGCTCAAAACCGTTAATCTGGTTTTTGCACTTGCTTTGGTTGTAAAGGTACTAGCGAAGGCTCCTCTTTTAAAGAAAATGAAAATAAAAAGCATAGTAAGTAGCAGCACACCTCCAACCAATAAAGGAAGCGGGTAGGACTGCTCGATATTAGCCACTACTTCATGGGTATAGATTAAGTAGTCCACTGCTATGAAATTAAAGCGAGTCTTAAACTCATCCCAAAAGGTCAGTTCTGCAAAAAAGGTAAACACCAGAATAAAGACAGTTAAGGTGGTAAAGAAATAAATTAAAATTTTATCCAGGACTGAACCAATCCATTTGTTAGGCATAACCGTATAATAAAGAATAGCGGTCAGTGTCACAAAAGTAATTGTTCCGATATCATAGAATAAGCCTGTAAAAAGTGTTCTGAAAAGGTTTATGATGTTCCAGGATACTTCATCATACTGCCATATAAAAAAAGTGATTCTAAGGATTTGTGACAGGATTAAAAACCATATCATAAAATAGAATAATACAGCGTATCTGCTGTGAGACGGATTTAGTTTCGGCATAACTTTTAATAAGCGTGAATTTTAAAATACAATTCAGAATTAATTCTGAATTTTTAATAACTGATTAAAAAAAATCTAAAATTTGTAACTGATTCCAAAACATATTACTGGTGTTTCGTAATAATCTTTGGTGATATAACTAAAATCTTCTTATTTTATTTTTTTTGTAAGACTAATGTATTAAAAATATCCATTGCATTTAAAAATACTTCACCTTCTCTTTTTTACAATGTTTTTTGTTTATGAAAAAATTTATGTTGTGTTAAAGTTAATTTTTGAGCCAATTATTTTCTAATTTTAGCGTAGATTTTATAATGTCAATTTAAAATTTAGAAAGCAAAAAGTTGTTAAACTGCAGGTTCGTAAGGATCTGAACGTACTCCAGCAAAATGATATAATTAAATTAAAAGGCAACTCAATTTCTAAGGGCTATACTGAAATTATTAATATTTTGGATCAAGACGATGAATTTCATTTCAATTCTTTTGAAAAGCCTGCAGAGGGCAGGATGGA
Organism: Flavobacterium sp. LC2016-13; assembly: GCF_009707955.1. Lineage (GTDB taxonomy): Bacteria > Bacteroidota > Bacteroidia > Flavobacteriales > Flavobacteriaceae > Flavobacterium. The sequence goes on from NZ_WMDQ01000019.1 coordinate 11,603, forward strand.
AGTTCAGGAGTTATATAACTATTAAATAATACCGTAATTAAGTGAAGAGATTTCTACAATAGCTCATTAATTGTCAATATTAAAAGCTATGTGTTGCATAGTATTTTAAACTTTTTAAACATTCTAAATCCTGTTATGATGAGAAGATGAATATTTTTAAATAATAAATAAAAAGGAGTTGTTTTTTAACAGAGCAAAAAATAAAAAATATCTACATTTGATTTGAATTAGGTCCTTATTAATTTTAAAATATCTGTGATGGAAAAAGCTATAAAACAAAAAGTCCAAAAGGATTTGGATTGCCAGCAAAAGTTGAAATAATCAGACTAAAGGGAAGTTTAATTTCTAAGGGATATACAGAAATTATATATATTTTATATCAGGATAATGAACTTAATATCAATTCATTAGAAGCCACAGATGAAACGAAAAGTAAAGTTCAGGAATTTATAAAAGTATTTGTAATTAAAGAGAACATGGCAGATACAATATCGCTTTTTAAATAAATTTTTAACGGTTATAATTGATTAAATATAAAAACCTCCAGTGGAGGTTTTTATATTTAATCAATTTATAAATTATGTAACTCAAAACTTGCAGAAATACTCTAAAAAAAGCTTTAAGTTTTTGTCGCAAAAAAGGAATTCATTCCATTTCAGCTTTGTCACGAATGCCACAAATCCCAAATTGAACGTTTTAATCTGTTAAATTGTTTAAAATAAATGTTATAATTCATAAGTATTTCAATTGTAAAAATATATTTTTTTAAGAAATAATTTCGAACTCTTTTAAATCACACAAAAATGAATTCAAGAAAATACAAATTCAATTTTTGTAGTAAAATTAAAATCGACTCCAGATTTGTTTGTTATTGAACACGGACAAGTGCAGAAACGATATAATTTTGTTGACCAAAAAGAATAATTTTAATTTTTATTACGGAATATATCAATTTAGAATAATTAGATAGTTTTTAAAACACCTCCATCTGCTCTTAATGATGCTCCATTCGTAGCAATTGAAATCGGACTTGACAAATAAACAGCCAGCGAAGCAATTTCTTCAGGATCAATGAAACGCTGTAATAAAGAGTGTGGATTGGTCTGCTGTATAATGGCATTTTTCATTTGTTCAATTTCGATATTTTGTAAAGCAGCAATATGTTCAATTGTTGAAGCAACTCCGTCAGAATAAGTTGGTCCGCCTAAAATAGCATTCACTGTAACTTCCGTATCTGTAGTTAGTTTAGATAAACCATTACTTACTGCCGTCATTGCAGCTTTTGTCATTCCGTAATGAATCATATTTCCTGGAATATTCACGCCAGATTCACTGCTAATAAAAACAATTCTTCCTGATTTTTTCTGAAGCATTTGCGGTAAAAGTTTTTTAGAAAGCCTAATACAGCTCATCACATTAACTTCAAATATTCTATACCACTCTTCATCTTCCAGATTTTCAAAGTCTTTTAATTCGAAAATACCAACGTTATTAATCAAAATATCAATATTATTTAATTTAGTTAATAAAGCAGTTACTTCTTCTTTTTTTTTAAAATCACATACAATTCCTGAAATTACTGCATCTGAAAATTCATCGTTTAATTTTTGTACGGCTAAATTTGTCTTTTCTTCATGTCTTCCATTGATTATGACTTCAGCTTTTTCATTTAATAATTGTTTGGCAATTGCAAAACCAATTCCTTGTGTCGAACCACTTATAAATGCTCTTTTTCCTTCTAATTTTAAATTCATTTTTATTATTTTAATTTTGTAATGATTGATACATAAATATTCAAAAAAATTAGCTGATAACAGCTAATTGCATTTCGATTTGATTTTTTAAGACATTTTTATCTGGATACATTCTTCTGAGCGTATTAAGTCCACACCAAAATGTTATTAGATATTTCCCAAGGATCTCGGGATGTGTTGGTGTTTTTAAGTTTCCCTTTAATTTTTCATCTTTAATGGCTTTAGTAAACATTTGTTCTACATCTTTTAAAATTTGAACCGCACTGGCTTCCAGATTTTTATCTATAAAAGTCATTTCTACAACCGTATTGGCAATAATACATCCTTTAAGATGCTCATTTTCTTCTGCGGAAGCGATACTAATAAAAAAGTCTTTAATTAATCTTAATGGAGATTCGCTTTTGATTAATTCCAGTTTAAAAGCATCAAAAGCCAATCGTCGTTCTTCAATAGCTTTTTCAAAAACCTCTTTTTTACCACCTTTGAAAGTATTATAAAAGCTTCCGGTACCAGCACCAGTTGCTTTTTGTAAATCATTCATTGAGGTAGCACTGTATCCTTTCTGCCAAAAAACTTCTTGCGCTTTTTTTACAATATTAGAGTCTTCGTAGATGGTAGGTCTTCCTCTCATTGTTTTATTTATTTTTATAATGATCGATACAAAATTAAATAAAAATAAGTTTACTCTAAATTTTAAAGCAATTTTATTTTGCTAATTAAAAGATTGCCTTAATTGCAGGGGAGTTAAACTGATTTTCTTTTTGAAGAGTTTGATCATGCTACAATTCAGCGCTGGGTTTATAAGTTTACACCTTACTTGAGTCAGAGATGAAGAAGAGAAAAGGCAGTGTAAATATCTCAACAATATATTAGAACGGGACCATCGTTTCATCAAATGGCGCATCTAAAACGGATTAGGTTTTAAAAATTTTGAATCGCTCAAACGCACCTTAAGCGGAATTGAAGTTGTGCATGTGCTAAGAAAGAATGAGATGGTTAGATAAGGAATATCTATGTTTAAATCATTCTGTAAATTGGTGGACTAACTTTAACATTGATTAAAGTTTTATATTTGATTCTGACAGATTCGAACCTATTACTTTTAATATGATAATTAAATTATTCTAAATAAGGTATTTTCATTTCGTAAATTCATTATTTATATTAAATTGACCAATATTTAAAAGTCGAATTAAACTATTTTATACAAAAGCAGTCTTATTAAAATAATCTTAAAATACCTAAATAATGAAGACCCCAATTTTACTTATAATCTCTTTTTTTCTATTATTATCCTGCTCAAAAAATGAAGCAGATGAATCAAATCAAGATTCTGCTTATATAGATGATGATTTGGCAGGGCCTATTTCCAGGCCAAAAACCGGATATGGTTCGAATGGCAGTTATGAAGTTGCAAAAATTAGTTTTCCAAGCCCATTATATAGTGGAAAAAATGTTGAAATTTTTTACCCAAAAGGAATTACTTCCCCCAAACCTGTTATTTTTTATTCGCATCCTTATGGTGGTGAAGAAAGTGCATACAATATAGGTTTGTATGAGTTTATTGCAAAAAAAGGATATGTTGTCGTATTTGCACCTTATCCTACAACAGGTGTAACAGTCGATGAAAGATATGACACACTTTGGCAAAGCTTCAAAAAAGCTGTGACAGATTATCCCACTATAATTGACAAAAAAAAAGTAGGCTTCATGGGACATTCATTTGGAGGAGGAGCCTCTTTTGCTTTGGCTCATAAAGGATTTATTGATGAAGGCTGGGGACAAAACGGGCGTTTTATTTTTGCAATGGCACAATGGTATTCCTACGAAATTACACAGGCAGAATTACAAAGTTTCCCTGAAAATACAAAATTGATAACTCAGGTCTATAATGACGACGTAACAAATGATCATAGGCTGGCAATTGATATTTTTAAAAATATAAATATTCCAAACTCTGAGAAAGATTTTATTTTGATAAAAAAATCAGTTTTACCAACTTTTACTTACACGGCAGAGCATAATCTTCCTAATACACAAACCTCATATGATGCATATGATTATTATGGAATTTACAGATTACTTGATGCAATGATTGATTATAGTTTTAATGGAAATTTGACAGCGAAAAATGTAGCACTGGGAAACGGATCTAAAGAACAAATAACAATGCCGAGTTATAATGGCCAGGCACTATCTCCATTAGAGGTAACCGATAATCCTTCTCCATTATATCCGCAGAGTAAATATGCTTTCCAATGTGGAGCAGTAAATAATCCTAGAATTGCAAATTGTAATTAAAGATTTACGTATTGAATGATATATAATTGATATAAAAAAAGAGGCTTTTTATTGAGCCTCTTTTTTATTAATGTTTTCCATTTCCTTTCCCATTTCCATTATGGTTGCCATTATCGTGATGGCCATTATCTTTCCCTTGTTTATTATTTCCTTTGCCGGGCTTTTGACCAATTGTTTTTTGAGGTTGTCCCTTATAGCCTTTTCCATATTTTACTTTATGGGTTTTGAAATTATCATAAGGACGATCGCCTCTATAATCTGTCAATACAACTTTATATTCATTATAGAGATCATAATTTCTGTAAGCTGAAGGAAGTGATCTGGTTCTTACCCATCTCCCGTTATTTAAGTAAACATAGTTTGATGTGTTTACATCGTAATATGTTTCAAGGTCTGGCAGATAGTAATAACGAACATCTGTATAACCGGCAGGTCCCCATGCAGGAGGAGTGCCAATATTAACATTAACAGATACTTGAGCCTGCGTATAACTAAAAGAAAGGAATAGTATTCCGATCAAAAAATATTTTAAAGTTTTCATAATTTCAGTTTTTAATTCATTAATATTTTCAAATAAAACAAGAAACATGCCTAAAATTTTATTCAATGTATGTGTTTGATTAGCTGTTATTTATATTTGATGTTAATGCTAATAATATCAGAAGTCATATTAGTAGTTCGTGTGTAATGCCCGTAACGAATCTCTAAAGTATTCCAGTGTTTTAACCCAAATAATCCGTTTAGCGGTGTAAATTTCATTCCCATTCCAAAGAAACTGCTGTCAAACTTAGATAGATCATAATTACTAGTGTAATATTCATCAGAAGCAGTATGTTCGCCATATGGTCTAAAATATTTCGTTCCGGTTTGAGTATAATATCTGTAAAATGGACTAACTGAAAAGGCCTGTGTTAATTTTACAGGAATTTCCAGATCAGCGGTATGTGCTTTTAAGTTCCAATCATCAGTATAATATCTGTAATAAGCTCTAATGATTACATTATCTCCTAAAAAATAGCTTCCTCTGATTCCCAATGGAATTTTTAATCGGGTATCCGGCATTTTTTCCTGATGCACTGAACCATCTGCAAAATAAACTCTGTGAAAAGGCAGGCTTAAATATCCGTTTTGGCTGATAACATCACCTACAAGCATTACCTGTAGATTTTTGTTTACAACCTGAGAGTAACTTAAAGTTCCTGCAAAAGTATTTCGGTTGGCACTTTCATAACCTTCACTTCCTGGAGCACGAAGCTCAACGGGTTCAATTAGTTTCAGCTGATCTATAAAGGTTTGGAATTTAGCGGTAAATTCTCCGTTTCTGTCTTTTGTTTTTTGTGAGAAGCTAATATTTCCTCCAAAAGACTGGTAATCAAATTCGGTAGATGATGAAACACCGATTCCTAGTGTTCTGCCTTTTTCTTCATTTTCTCTCAGATAAGTCAAAGAAGGGTAGAAGCGATTGTCTGAAGATGAAGCTGATGAATTTGCACTCAAATCAATCATATCTGATGATGCTGAGGTATAATGATCAATACCGGCTTCGATATCAAAAGTATGCTTGATTCCGGTGTCTCCGTATTTTACCAGTTTAACATCTATTGTGTTTGCAATGTCGGTTAGATGTTCAGAACCAATTCCGCCCGTAACGGCTGAATTGTTTCCGTCCTGTTTATAATAGCTCGAAACTAGATTAACTTCTTCCAATTTTAATTTTTTGCTTTTATAACTGGTAGAATCAGTAGGAACATTTTGCGCTCTTACCTGAAATAATGCCAATAAAGCAAATCCTGTTACGAATATTCTTTTCATTTTTTATAGTATGAAAATTAGTTGCAGCCACAGCCACCGCCGCTTTTTCCTGAATTTGCTCCGGAAGCTCCTTCACGGTAGGATTGAAAACTGAGTTCTGTCTTTTCGATTTTTCTGTTAGAAAGCACCATTTCAGAATCGTTGATTTTTCCTTTTTGATATTCCTTTACCGAAGTGCAGGAGGTGAACAGGATGCCCGTAATAGCAATACTGCATAACAGTGCGAGATTTTTTTGCTTTGGCTTTTTCATTTCAGGTTAATGTTTTTTGAAGTGTAAATTTTGTTGTCATCGTCGATAATAATACAATATAGGTCAGGGATCTGATCTATTAAAAACAAGCCTGCCTTAATACCCATAACTGCTATTGGAGTTGCCATTGCATCTGCAAATTCTGCATTTGAAGCGATAATGGTAACACTTTTTATTCCGGTTATTGGCAGTCCTGTTTTTGGGTCAATGGTATGCGAATATTTTTTGCCGTTAATGGTTACAAACTTTTCATAGTTGCCAGAGGTTGCGACTGCTTTATTGGAGATTTCCATATAAGAGAATGCAGCATTTGGAGCATCTGGATTTGCTACGCCAATCGTCCATTTTTTTCCATTTGGCTGCAGTCCCCAAGCCGATAGATCTCCGCTGGCATTAATAATACCGCTTTGTACATTATTTTTGATAAGAATTTGTTTTGCCATTTCAGCAGCGTATCCTTTTCCGATGCCTCCAAAACCAATACGCATTCCTTTCTCTTTTAGAAATACGGTTGTGTTTTCTTTGTCAAGGATGATATTTCTGTAATCGATAAGATGCACCATTTTTAATGCTGTTTGGGCATAAGGTAATTTGGTCATGGCTTTGTCAAAATTCCATAAACTTTTGTCAATACTTCCGTAAGAAATATCAAATGCACCTTGTGTAATTTTCGAAATTCCGATAGATCTTTCGATAAGATTAAAAACTTCAAGATCTACTTTAACAGGCATAATTCCTGCATTTTCATTAATCAGATTAGTCTGGCTGTCATCTTTATAAGTAGTTAAAAGTTTTTCAATCCGTCTGATTTCTTCAATGGCGAGATCAATATTCTCATTTGCTGCTTTCTCATTTTCGGCAACAACTGTAATGGTAAAGTTGTTTCCCATGAGTTTTAGGGATTGTGAATATTTTTGATTTTTCTGGATATTATTTTCGGCTTTCACAGATCGCTTTTATTTCGGCAGTCCATTGTTCAGGAGTAGTTTCTGGTTTTCCGTGCCAGGTTTTAAGTATTTTGCCATCAGCATCAAGAAGAAGTGTTAGAGGGAAGCTGCCTTCTTTATTGTAAATTTCAGCAAGATCTTCGTTTCTTTTTACTTTCTCCGGAGTTCCGATGTTTTTCTTTTTTCGAGGAAAATCAGCATTAACTAACACTAAATTTTCATTTGCCATGTCAGTGAAAACCTGACTTTCAAGATAGTCTTTGCGTGTTACAATACAAGGTCCGCACCAGTCTGAACCGGAGAAGTTCAATAGGATTAATTCATGTTTTTCCTTTGCAATTTTTTTTGCATTATTAAAGTCAGGTTCCCAGTTTATAGGAAGCGTTGTTAATAACAGGAATAATGTAATCAGCTTCATTTCGCAGTGTTGTTTTAGATATATACGAAATAACGAATTGTTGGGTATCTTATTTTTTTTAATCGCTTAAGATTGGATTAATTTTTTAAGAATTAAAATTTTGCTTTCACTATTAATGTACTTAAAAATTTAAAAAGATATTCTGTTGTAGTAATGACAAAAGTGCGGCTGTATAGCTGCCTCGGGATATTTTTCAGAAGCCTTGGTATGTACACTTTTAGTGATTGTAAATACCGTTCTTGAACCTGTAGACCAATGGCTTAGAAATAGAAAGTAATGAATGGTGTTATCTTGCATTATAATCTAAAATCTTTACTACTATCATTTTTGATATAATTATAGCACGGCAAATTATATTAATATCACATGAAAACAAAGTTCTTCATTATCATAGTAATTGCAATACTATTATCTTGCTGCCAGCAAAAAGATTGGACAGGTCCAAATGAAAATGATATTGTGATAGATGCTTCTGAAAGTTTTACAATTAATAACAAGATGCTAAAAAATTGGTTCTCGTTGAATAGGTAATCAGATAGTATAATTGCCTAGGCACAACTGATTATTCAAAAGCAAAGAGAGGAAGCAGAATTTCATCCGCAAGATGAGCGTGAATATATAAGTACATGCATTGTCTAGGTTCAGCAGCATCTAGATGAAATGAAAAGAAAAGTAAAATATATTAAAGAGTTTGCAGTTAATATTGAAAATTATGATCCCTCCCTGCAGCATAAAATTAATTCATTACAAGCGGACTATATTCAAGTTGGCGATTCTGTCGAATTTGGGAATAAGTTTATCTTTATAATTTTAAACCCATCGAAAAATGAATGCCAAAGGTCATTGCTATCCAAGGTATATTATTCTGCAGGCAGTATATTTTAAGCTTAGGTTTACTTTAAATTATCGAGGTTTTGAAGGAATTTACTGCAGTAATAAAATCAATTTGGATAAAAATAGTAAAAACAGGACCAACTTTTTGTAATGTGCGACAACTTGAAAATTTGGACATAGAACTTGAAGAAGAACTTTTGCTGTATTTGATCCAAAAAAATCGGCAGTAAATTTCTTTTTCATTTCCCTGTTTTGTTTTTTTAAAGGCTCATTACAAAGTTACAGTATGCAACAGCTATGGCCCATCTAATTGAAATCCAGTAAGTTTTTTTTAGCTCAAGAGATTTAAATTGATGTTTCAGATTGTATCAGGGGCAAAGAGATAATAAATACGGCCCCGTTATCTTTTTCTCCGCCGGCGCTGATGGTCCCTTTATGTCTTTGGGCTATTTTTCTGCAAAGCGCCAGACCAAGTCCGTTTCCTTCGCACTGATCTTTGGAATGCAGCCTTTCAAAGGCAGCAAAAATCCTCTCGGCATCAGCAGCATCAAGTCCAATGCCATTGTCTTTAATTGTAATTTCAACCATATCGGTACCTTCGCTATTGGCTAGGACATGTGATATAATTACTCGTGGCGGCTGATCTGCTTTTGAAAATTTCAAGGCATTGTGGATCAGATTGTAAAAAAGTTGCTGGATCAGAATGGGGGCTCCCTGTATATGGGGAAGCTCGCTTGTAATCAGTATAGCATTTTTCTCCTTAATGATAAGTTCGAGATCTGTTTTTATACTTTCTATTAGTTCATTGAGATTGATCTTTTCAATGGGCTGTATTTTTTTATCCATCGTGGAATAGGCCAGGATTCCCTCTATAATGGTCTGCATTCTCTGTGCGGACTGATCTATCTTATTGAGGTATTTTTTTGAATTTTCAGTACAGTTATCCTGGGATTCATTTCGTAAAAGGTCATTAAAGATTTTGATTTTTCGAACAGGTTCTTTCAGGTCATGGCTCACGATATTGGCGAAATGCATAAGATCATCATTGGATCTTCGCAGTTCCTGTGTACTTTGATCCACCTGTTTTTTTAATTCATCCTGAAATTGTTTCTGCTCATCGATGTTCTGGACAATTCCAATAATATTGGTTGGAGTATTGTTCTGATCCTTGATGATTTTACCGTTAATTTTAACCCATTTAATAGAATTATCATCATTTACGATTCGGGCTTCATAGCACATTTTCCCAGTGCTCTGTGCCTGCTGATGTGCTTTTTCGCGCACAAGCTGATCCTCGGGGTGGAGTTTTGCAATGAGCTCTTCATTGTGGATTTCCCGGTCGATGGACCAGATAGTATTGAAGTTTCCGGAGGTCTTGATTTCCCTGGTAGCAAAATCTATTTCGTAAGTTCCCATTCCTGAGGATTCAATGGCCATTCTGAGTCTCTCTTCAGCGTTTTCTGTCTTTTGTTTAGCCAAATGCAGTTCAGTGACATCCGAACCTGTATTCATGACGCCATAAATTTTCATTTCTTTATTGAAAAGCGGGATAAAACTATAATTAAAATAATGTGTTTTTAAGACTCCGTCAATCACCAAATCTACTTTTCTGTCTTTTCCATGAAAGGGAATACCGGTTTTAAGCACCGATACTGCCTGTTCAAAAAACTTCTCATTCTGAACTTCAGGGAGCGCATCAAGATAATTTTTTCCAATCACCTGATCTCCTTTTCCCCAAGCGCTGATCATGGCGGGATTTGCCAGTACTATCTGGAGTTGATCACCGGTATAAACTGCTATTGGCAAAGGGGTATTGTCCACAATGTTTTTCAAAAACAATAGATTATCGTACATCGCTTGCTGGGTTATATTTTATCACGAAGCTATCTTTTATTTGGTATTGCAGTTTTACATTATTCTTTTGGATTGTTTTAAAATTCAAACATGTATAAGTTCCTTTAAAGAATTAAAACAGAACAGAGAGCATAAATATAGCGTTAGAAAAAAATAATCTGTACTATTTTTTTTTTTTAATTTTTAAAATTAAAATTTTCCTGGAGATCCAACAACGTCAATACTGATTTAATTTAAACTTACGAGAAATGGTCCGCAACCAAAAAATAAGATTATGCTTTTGTTTTCAGCTATAGTTTATACCGTAAATTTATTATTTTTGCAACATGAAAATTAAGGGAGAAATAATAGTGATAGAAGATGATCAGGATGACAGAGATTTTCTTAAAGATATTTTTGAAAGTTTAAATTACTCCAATAAAATTGTTTTTTTTGAAGACTCCACAAAAGTTGTGGATTACCTCTCGGATGAGAAAGTGAAGCCTTTTATGATTATCTCAGATATCAATATGCCTAAATTAAATGGATTTGAATTAAGAGACAAGATTCTTCAGGACACTTCAATTAGTAATAAATGCATGCCGTATATCTTTTTGTCAACTTCAAACAATCCAGAAAACATATCCAAGGCCTATACTCTTTCCATTCAGGGTTATTTTAAAAAGCACGACAATTTTGCACAGTATAAAGAAATGATAGACAAGATAATTCAATACTGGATTGTGAGCCTTACTCCGGTATCGGATATGTAATTTTATATATGAGAGAATGAGTATGGATTTAAAAAAGTTTACAATGGAGAAAGCCGTACAATTAAAAGTACGTAAGGACTTAGACAGCTCTCAGCAGTTAAACATTATCAAATTAAAGGGAAGTTTAATAGCTAAGGGATACACGGAAATTATACATATTGTAGATCAGGATGAGGAGTTTCACATTAATTCTTTTCAGACGCCTGCTGCATACAAAAATGAAGTGCATGATTTTATTGCTGCCTTTATCAGTAAAGAAAATTTAGAAGATACCATTACGCTCTGCAAAGGCTGAAATGAATAATAATGAAGAGCTTGTCTTAAGCCTATGCATAATGGCTGAACAATTTAAAAAGTACTGCCGTTCATGCTCTAGCCCTCTACTTTTTCCTTATGATGCTGCTTGAGCCATTTTTCCATTCGCTGCAATAGCTGCACTTCTTTAGGATCGCCTGTGGGATTGGAAAGCCCTGTAATTGTCCTTTCAGAGTTAAACCTTTTATCCTCAAAGGAGCAGGTGAATTTTGGGACCTCGTTGTGTTTGACCAGCCATCTGCCGGGGCCTGTAGTTGCAATTTCAAATTTCTTCATTTTTCTTAATCTCCTTGACAGCTGCAGGTACTTATTATATTGTTGTTGTTTTAGGCTGTTTTTACTGCTGAATTGTAAAGGACAAAATTAGAGCATTATTGCGCTTTTTTGTTATATAATTTACAGCTGGAGGATATTTTTTGATTACTTTGATTATTACTAAAATAAAATTAGCTGAGTCAGTCCAAATAAACAAGTTTCCAGACGGGTACTCAAAACCCTGTTTTTTTATGTTTGCATTATAGGCAAAAAATCATGAGGGAATCTTTGTTTTGCTGTGGCGAAAATAATGCTTTCTTTCAGAAGCTTTTCCCGCTATCCGTTGCAATCTTTTGTGCCGAACACCGGCACAAAAGTATTTTTACTACTATCGGGGCTAGGGCTGCCGGGGAGCCCTGGTTTTTGACTAATAAAAATAAAAACGTTATATAAAAAATGGCGTCAATTGTCTTCAATTGGCGCCATTTGGCTTGTTTGTGACCACTAAAGGACACATTTCAAACCATTTTAGGGAGGATTTGAAGAAATTGGCTTATTGGACGTAGAGACTGTCTTTCATTGGCGTTCTGAATTTGGTTTGGATGTACTGCTGGGGATTGAAGGACAATTCTATTTGATTACGAAGCGATTTCAAAAAAAAACTTATTGAATAATTTATTTAATGTAAAATCAACAGCCTTAACTTTTTGTGGAAAAAAAGGTATAAGCTCCATTTGATGAGTGCTATGTTTGTAATGGCTTTTTGCAATAAACGTTTTGCCGCTCCACGATCAAAATTTAACCACTTCCAATAAGTTTGTGGTTTGCTAAACAAAAAAATCTAAACAGTCGCTTCTTACATTTATCAATTTAAAATATAGGCTTAAGTTATTACAAAGTTTTTCAGAGTTATTACAAAGTAGCATTATTACTCTTTGATACAGCTTTTTTTTGTTTTAAAATTGCACTGAATTAAAGACAATAACTGCAGTAATAGAAGAACTTTTTTAGCTAAAAAATTTAATTGGGGAATGAAATACAAAAATATATTACTAGTCAACGATATAAATGATGATGCAGAGACTTTTGTATTAGTACTAAATGCAATTCATCATAAAATTAGGTCATCAGTAGAAGGTAGTGCACTTGAAGCTCTAAAAAAGCTTCAGGATTCAAAATTATCACCAGATATAATTTTCCTGGATTATAACATGCTATATCTTGATGGAACTGGATTTCTTAAATTACTTCGGGATATTAAAAGTCTAAAAAGAATTCCTGTTGTAGTTTATTCACGAAATTCAGGACTTATGCTAGATGAAGGGATGACCAAATTCAAGAGAGTGCAATTTTTGAAGAAGCATTCTAATTTTAGAAAGCTTTTTAAGTCCCTACAAAAGATAATAATGCCTGACAAGTCTGAAAAAAAAGTATAAGATTAAAATCATTATGTCGGAGAGTCACTGGTACTTGATTTATCATCGGTGAGTAATATAGCCCTTATTCTGTCAATGTGAACCTGTGACATTTTTGCCCTTTCATTGGCAGAATTAGCCATTGCGCCTTTTTGACCATTTGCAATAGTGGTGAGAAGATTTTTCCTTTCTTCAAACATTCTAAGGGCAGTCCACATTGTTTCTTCAATTTTTTCAGTTTGCTCAGCCAGTAAAGCAGCAGCTGTGTAGGCATGACCCGTATGACAGCGATACCTTAGCCCGAATCCCTCGTCCATTTTCCATAATACACCTCCACAGCCAGGACAGTTAAAAGGAACTTGTTCTCCGAGGGAATTAACTGAAGGCAGGTCACTTAGTACACGCTGAGCTATTTTAATTTCCTTAACTATATCTTGTGGAACTGGCAGTTGCTTAGTAGTTTTTCTTATCATTAGGGTGGAAAGAATACCGCCCATCTCTGTTAGGGGAACACAATAGTCTGGCTTCATCTGATTCAGTGCATTGGTTGGCATATCAGGATAATCCGCATCTGCAGGGTCCTGAATTATGCTGATACCTCCACACCTTTGTATGGCAATAAGTCCAGCTGTACCGTCGTCGAGATATCCTGTCAAAAGTATCCCTATTGTCCTGTTTCCAAAAGAAGCCGCCGCAGATCTGAAAAGGGGGTCGATTGCAGGGCGTGATCGATTTTCCTGAGCTCCTTTGGTTACCATAAGACAACCATCCTTTTCAACCATAAGATGATGATCGGAAGGAGCAAAATAAATATAACCGGGTTCAATACGATTTCCCTGCTTGGCGTGAATACATTTGAGTTTTCCAATTTTATTTAATGAATTCAGCAGAGCATCTCCTGTTGCATCGGCAGAGATATGCTGAACTATCAAAAGGGGTGCGGGAAAATCTTTTGGAAGCTGTTCTACCAAACTTATCAGGGCTTTCATGCCTCCTGCTGATGTACCTACTACCACTATATAATTATTTTTGTCGTGAATTTCTTTCATCTCATAAATGTAATCAAATAAAATTCAGTAAATTGAATATCCAATATCTATATAATTAATTATATATCGCTGTGAAAAGCAGCTCCAAAACAAATAAATTTTAGTAATTGTTGTCCCAATTTTTGATTAACCGTTATCGCAAGGGAAGCCAAATCCAAATTTTAATAATATTGTCAAAAAGGTCATAATAGGTTTTTAATTTTCAAACTATTTTTCTTCAAACTTATATATGAATTTGGTCCTATTTGTACCTCATATGCATATTCTATTACATAATACAGCGAAACTAATTTCTGTAAGTGAAATTAGCATTTGGTGAGTAATTTATATTTAATTTTTGAAAGCTTGTTTCTTTTGACTCAAATTAGAGGAAAGTTTAGGGGGTTTTTGGCTCCGCCCAAAACAATTAAAATCCCTGTGTTTACAGGGCTTTTTTATTCAGCGGAGTTTAGTAATGTTTCGAACTTGATCCTTCAAATTGTTTTAATACAGTATTATAAGTTCTTGTTAAATCTAAATGCATCTATTATTCAACCATTTTAACGCGCTAGCATCATTAGAAAAGCTATTATTTAATTGGCTGTTGATTCTGAAACTCTTCAATCGTTAAGTTTCCGAGTGCAGAATGTCTTCTGCAGGTGTTGTAAAAGTTCTCGATATAATCGGTTATTGATTTTTCTGCTTTGTCTTTAGTCTTATATTTATTTTGGTATACCAGTTCTACCTTTAATGTCTTGAAGAAGCTTTCTGCTATCGCGTTATCATAGCAGTTTCCTTTTCGGCTCATGCTTTGGGTTATTTTATTTGTGGCTAATAAAGCAATAAACTCATGGCAGGCATATTGCTTTCCTTGGTCTGAGTGAAAGAGTAGTTCCTGATTGTTCTGCAATGGACGATTTAAAAGAGCTTTCGTTAAAGAGGTGATGCTGGTATCTTTTGCTCTCATTGTTTCGCTGATTGACCAGCCGATCACTTTACGGTCAAAAAGGTCTATCACCACAGTGAGATAGATCCAGCCTTCATCTGTTTCGATGTAGGTGATATCAGAAACCCAGATTTCGTTTCTTCTGGATGCCTTAAAAATCTGTTCTAATCTGTTTTCTGCTGATCTGTTATTAGGGGGTGGGTTTGTAGTCTTTTTATATTTAGATTTTGCAATGCTTCTTAGATGGTTTTCCTTCATAATCTGCCCGACAAATTTTCTGGAAACTTTTATCCCGATGGAATCTAATTCTTTAGCAATTCTAGGGCTTCCGTATCGGCATTGGCTCCAGTGGTAAATTCTTATAATTTCTTTTATTATATGGGCTTTCCGCACAGACTTTGATGTGGGTGTTCTTTTCCTCCATCGGAAGAAACTGCTTTTGTGGATCTGAAAAATCCGGCACATCTTCTCGACAGGAAATATTTCAGCATTTTCTCTGATGAATTCATATTTCACCCGCCGCTCTTGGAGAAGATATTTTGAGCCTTTTTTAGGATGTCCCTTTCAAATTCTAATTCTTTTATCTGTTTCCGAAGCTTCTGCAGCTCATTTTTATGGGATATTTCAGCTGAAGTTTTCTTTATGGTAAATCTGCCTTCTTGGTAAAGCTTCTTCCAGTGCTGCAGGTTACTTGTACTGATGTTGAGTTCTCTTGCCACGTCACAGACTCTTCCGCAGTGGATGCTCATGGAAGCGGCCAGAATCTTAAAGCTTAAAGTAAAGGTTCTCCTCGTATTTTTCATGCTGTTAAAATTAGCAGGAATAAAATTAGCTGCCAGTCAGAAATTTTAGGCAATATATCATCATTTTTTATTGCTTCAGATAAACACTGCCTAAGCTTTTAGTCGCAAAAAAGGTATCAACTCCAGTTCTGTAACAGTCGCAAAAAAAGTATCAACTCCATCATATAAATTATCATTTCCTGAACTTTAAAATTTATTGACATTTTATTTTTTTTCCGTAAGAATTTTATTAAATTTAAAACTTTTAGAAGTTATATTTTTATTCTGATATCGGCTTCAATTTATAATAAGATAAGTTATGAATACAGATAAATGTTTAGAACTGGACGGGTCTACAAAATGTATTTCATCTACCAAGGATATTCGAAGCGAAATCAAATGCAATCACAGCACAGAGATTTTAGTTATCGGTACAAGCGCTGCAGGTATCAGCGCTGCCTACTGGTTAAGAAAATCCGGCAGGAAGGTGATACTGGCAGGCACGGCAATGCCTCACCAGAGCGGGGCCGGGAGGATCACAGCCAGTATAGCAAACCCCATAACGTGTAGTTATTATGACATGTCAGATAGGATAGGGGTGAAAAAAGCGGCCAAAGTTCTCAAGAGTTACAAAAATGCATTAGAATGGACTGCCTCTGTAATCAGGCAGGAAGCAATACAATGCGGATATAAGGAAGTGAAGAGTTATTTATTTCCTTGTGCGGATGAAGATGACAGCAGGATGGACAAAGAATATGCCGCTGCCCGATCCCTGCGGCTGCCGGTAAAGATGCTTCATTCTATACCGTCTTGTAAGACGGCGGAAAACAAAAAATGTCTGCAGCTTTCCAGACAGTCCCAATGTGATGCTGCCTCATTTCTTAATGGGCTTCTTAAGGCATTTATAGAGGAGGGCGGGATATTTTTTGACCACTCAAATGTTGAAAAAATCTCTGACCAAGGGGCAGATATTAACGGGTATTTCATACAATCGGACCATGTTGTACTCGCTTGTGATATGCTGATCAACAAGCTGCCTCAATTCTCGGCCAGACTCAATATGCAGAAAGCGTACCGCATCGGAGTAAAAATTCCAAAGGGTACAATGCCCTTTGGATTCTGGAGTGAAACCCGGCCTTTATATTCACAGCGGGTTTCCGGACCCAATCATAATGCTGTAGTGGAAGCACTGGATTCCCAGTACGATCTTTTAACTGCAGAAGCTTTATATGATACATCGGCAAGATATGAGCCTGAAACTGAAAAAGGGGAGCAGAGAATGGAAAAGCTTGCTTTATGGACTAAAATGCATTTTCCTTCTTTTACCGCTGCTGACTGTAAATGGTCGGGAGAAATAATGCAGCCTTGCGATCTGTTGCCTTTGATAGGCAGAAGTTCAGCCGGCGGGAATATTTTTATTGTAAAAGGGTCTGCAGTAAACGAAATTTCGGACGGGGCATTAGGTGCCCTTATTATTAAGGATCTTATTAATGGAAAAAGAAACAGCTGTGAAAAATTATATGCCCCGTCGCGGACTCCGATGAGGAAAGCCGGAGAGGATACTAGTGAAATTCGCAGGGCTTCACTGGAGAAGGCCCGAAAATGGCTTGCCTGGGATATTTCAACAGTTTCGGACCTGCCTGATGAAGAGGGCAGGATTATTACTGCGGGAGATGATAAAATTGCAGCCTACCGGGATAAAAGCGGAAAACTGCACCTCTATGAGGGAACCTGTCCTCACAGCGGTATGGACTTGGAATGGAATAAGGAATGTAAAACTTTTGACAGCATCTCAAAGGTTTCGAGGTTCTGCCCTTTGGGCATTGTACTCAGCGGACCTTCCGATATCGGGCTGCAGAAAAAGATTTTTTGAATATTGTTACGAAAAAAATCGCTTAGAGACTGTCATCACGCTCCTGCCGCTTTTAGATTTAGAATTTTTAACGCATCGAAAATGGATACCGAAGGTCATTGCTGTCCAAAGGTTACCATTCAGCAGGAAGTCTATTACAGGTTTAGGTTTATTTTAACTTATTGATATGTTGAAGAATGAAGATTATGGCTATGAATGTTAGTTCATGTACTTTATAGTAAAAAGATATATTCTTAATTTTTTCCAAAAAAGAGATGTCAAGTCCAAAATATTTATAGTTTTAAGCTCGCAATAAAATGGTAATCAAAATCTCTTATACAATTGACTATTAATATTGTATCTCATAGTAATTATATAAAAAGCCCTGAAATTTCAGGGCTTTTTATATAATTGTAATTTATTTTCAGCAAATTACATTTTTGGAAGCAGTACTGTGTCCACTACATGTATAACACCATTAGATTGATTTACATCTGAAATTGTAACTTTAGCCTTATTGCCGCTTTCGTCGCTAATGTACAAATCTTTTCCATCCATCCATGCAGTTAGAGTTCCTCCGCTCACTGTTTTTAAAGCAGCTTTTCCTTTACCAGCTTTTATTGCTTTTGCAATATCAGAACTATTCATTTTACCGGCCACTACATGATATGTCAATATGGTTTGTAATGATTTAATATTCTCAGGTTTCAATAATGTTTCAACAGTTCCAGCCGGCAATTTACTAAATGCTTCATTTGTTGGTGCAAAAACAGTAAATGGCCCTTTACCTTGTAAAGTTTCAACTAATCCTGCTGCTTTTACTGCTGCTACCAAGGTGGTATGATCCTTTGAGTTTACCGCATTTTCTATAATATTTTTATTAGGATACATAGCCGCTCCACCAACCATTACAGTTTTTTGCGCAAATGATGTAAATCCAAATCCTAATGCCAGGATTGCGGCTGCTAAAAATTTTCTAGTTTTCATAATTACTTTTTTTAAGTTATAAAGTCATTTACGCTTTAATATTCTTTTTGGTTTTAAAAGAAGTCAAAAAATAAAGTAAAATAAAATCGGACTAAGTAAAAGGTATTATGGATGAGTATTTTGAAGTAATATTTTTTGTGCAATTTACTTTTGTCAAAATAATTTCGCTGTTGTATTCAAAATCAAAGCAAACATGTAATGTATAGCCTAAATTTCTTCTTCTTTATCTTTGGCACTCCAAGTTTTCAATTAAGTAATTTTAATCAATTGATTATAAACTTTAAAAATCAAATGTTATTCTTTTAGCCCTTTTAAGGACTTAAAAGCTGGAATTCTTGAAATAAAGAATTGTGGCCTGGATTTTTTATCAATTTATAAAATAGAATTTCTTCCCATCTTTTAGATTATATCTATTGGTTTAAGATTTAATGTATTATCAATTCTCTCATAACTGTAAAAGTACTATTTTTGTTTAATGGTATTTAATAACTGTTAAACAAAATATGATAAAATCAATCATTGTAAAAATCGATAATGGTGTATTGAATGAAATTCAGATCGATAGAATTATAGAAATGGCATGGGAAGACCGAACACCTTTTGATGCAATAAAATTTCAATTTCATCTTTCAGAAGCCGATGTGAAAGCTTTAATGAAAAAATAGCTAAAATTCAGCAGTTATAAATTATGGCGCATTCGCGTTGAAAATTGTAAAACAAAACACGCTGCAAAGAGAGCCGAAACAATAGACAGATTTAAATGTAACAGGCAAAGAGCAATTTCAAATAATAAAATATCTAAGCGTTAATAAAAATATTCGAAGATGATAAAAAAAGATAAACCCGATAATGTAGTATTTTCTTCTGAGCATGGTTATAATGCAAGCCTATTGCCATATGCTACAAGTGTTGGCGCACCGGTAATAAAAGCAGATGATTTAGCAGGATGGAAAGGCATGGGCCTAAATAAGGTAAACAAAGAGTTTGAAAGTAGATTCAATGAACTAAAAATGCAATATCAGGATTTAATCGAAGAATTCCAATGGAATGAATTGGTATACAATGCCAGATTTTCTTTTGAACCTATTGTAGGTGAAATATATCACTTATATAAAGATGCAGACGGTTTTGATTTTCTCTCACTTATAGGACCCAAAGAATGGAATAAGGAACATATTGCTACTTTTAAACTTAACAGTGATAAAAAATGGATACTCATCAATTGAAAAGTTGCATTTTTTAATAAATTTCTACTAATGAAAAACAAAATAAATTTTAAAACCAGTGATCTGGAAAAAATGGAAAAGCAGACTGCCGTGCATCTAATCAATAGTTTAGGCGGTTTTAAAAGTGTGGCATTGGTAGGAACTTCTGATGTACAGGGAAATACTAATTTATCCATTTTTAGTTCTTTTTTTCATATTGGAGCAAATCCTCCATTAATAGGTATGATTTTTCGCCCCAGCCCGCCCGAGCGTGATACCATGAGAAATATTTTAGATACAGGATTCTATACCATTAATCATATCAATGAACAGATCTACAAGCAGGCACATCAGACATCAGCGAGATACAATAAAGAAATTTCAGAATTTGATACTGCAGGACTCAGTACGGAATATAAAAATAACTTTCCAGCTCCTTTTGTGCTCGAAAGCAACGTACAGTTAGGCATTAAATTTAAAGAAAAAACAGCCATTTCAATCAATAATACCACTATGATTATCGGGGAAATAGTCCAGATTTTCATTCCCGAAGACTGCTTGTCTGAAGATGGTTTTGTTAATTTGGAAAAAGCAGGTACCCTTACGTGTTCCGGTCTGGACAGCTATCATAAAACCATGCAGTTAGACCGATTAAGCTATGCAAAGCCCGATAAGGAAATTACATCACTGCTTAAAAGTTGAATAAAAAAAAGATAAATATTATGTGGTTCAAACGTGATCTCCGTTTTACAGATCACGAACCTCTTTTTATGGCACAGCAGGAAAATATCCCTCTTCTTTTGGTTTATTTTTTTGAACCCTCAATAATGGCTTGCGATGATGCTGATGTCCGTCATTGGCGGTTTGTTTATGAATCCTTAAAGGAAATGCAGTCTAAATTAAAATCATTTGCTGCGCAGATTTATTATTTTCATAACGAAGTCCAGACTGTTTTTGAGCACCTAAGCAGTCTTTATGATATTCAAACGGTATTTTCGCATCAGGAAATTGGCAATAAAGTCACTTTTGACAGGGATATTGCCATGGAGTCTTTTTTTGATGATCATAAAATTCTTTGGAAACAAGCTCAGCTCCATGGTGTAATCAGAAAGCTGCGATCAAAACAAGATTGGGATAAGCGCTGGGAAGAAACAATGCGCGCAATTCCTAAAATGATTGATCTGAATACTTTTGAATTTGAAGATTTAGATCCTGATTATTATCAAAAACTAAAAGGAAAAGCACTTTCAACCGAAATTACAAACCGACATGAAAACTTTCAACAGGGTGGAGAATATTGGGCATGGAGGTACCTAGAAAGTTTTGCAAAAGAAAGGCACGTAAATTACAGCAGACACATTTCCAAACCCAGTTTAAGCCGAAAAGGCTGCAGCCGTCTATCTCCCTATTTAACCTACGGAAACATAAGCATGCGAATGGTGTATCAATATACCAATCAGTTTTATGAAACATCTCCCAACAAAAGAGCCATGCTTAATTTTGTTTCAAGACTGCACTGGCATTGCCATTTTATGCAAAAATTTGAAAATGACTGTCAAATTGAATTTGAAAATATAAACAAAGATTACGATTCCTTGGTCAAACCAAAAAACGAAAATCTATATAAAAGCCTGGCAGGAGGGTAAAACCGGCGTTCCTATTGTTGATGCCTGTATGCGATGTTTAGTCCAGACAGGTTATATCAACTTTAGAATGCGGGCGATGCTGGTTTCCTTTTTCACATTCAATTTGTGGCAGGACTGGCGGGACCTCCATTTCTTGGCAAGACAGTTTTTAGATTATGAACCCGGAATTCATTATCCGCAGATTCAGATGCAGGCCGGTACAACAACAGGCAATACCATTAGAATTTATAATCCCGTAAAAAATTCACAGCAGCACGATTCAGAGGGCATATTTATAAAGAAATGGCTGCCTGAGCTGGCTGAAATTCCACCACAATTAATTCATGAACCATGGAAATTAAATGGTATTGAGCAGCAATTTTACAAATGTGAATTAGGAAATGATTATCCAGAGCCTATAGTTGACATAGAACAAACTCGAAAATACGCCAGTGATATTGTTTGGAGTTTTAGAAATAAACAAAAAAATGAGAGGAGTTAAAAAACAAAACCTGCCCACTAAAATCTGCATTGTTTGCCAGAGACCATTTGCGTGGAGAAAAAAATGGGAAAAAATCTGGGACGAAGTGAAATATTGCAGTGATAAATGCAGAATAAGCAGATAAATGATATTTATACTGGTACTAGTTCTTTAACAAAGGTATTAATGGGTAATATATTTAGAAAGTCAAAAAGGACTGTTTGTCAATTTAGAAAGCTTTTGCTTCTTATATTTATTAGTCCCTTAATAGTTATAATGCTTGCATCTGTAGCTGAATCTAGAATAATAAAATCTTCACTATCTAGCATTATTAATGCGTCTAAAACTTTTGCCTGATTTGACCTTTGGATAAGTAAACTCTCTTGCAGCGATTGATCAAGATAAGGAATAAGCATACTAGTTAAATCTTCAAAAGAGTAAATTTTCTCAGGGTTTTGCGCCAGTATATTAAGAATGATTTCAGAAATATTAAACTTGTTATACATAAAATAGTTTTACTTAAAATTATGCAAAATAATTCTATTTTAAAACTTAAAAAAGTTACCACGATAATTAGTGCAGAATTTAGAATATTAAACAAAATTACTTTCCAGAGTAAATATTTACTTTTTAAAATATTTTTTTTAATTATCAAAATCAATTAATAAAAAACATCGAAATAAAAAGCGGGGAATTTAGAATCTAATTGATGTTAGACGTACTTAGGTAAGAAAAGTCGTTTTAAATGTTATACTTTTAACTAAATTTATTAATCGTAAATTATGGATCAGGATATTATATTAGATAAGTTAAAAAAAGCTAAGCAAGAACTTATTTTTAATCACGAAGAATTGCAAAGATGTACTAAAGATTTAAAAATTGCCAATGTAAATTTGAACATCAGAGAAAAAGAAAAGGAGTTGAACATGGAAGAATTTAACAGTGGTTTAGAGCAGATGATGTTTGCAATTTCTCACAAGGTTAGAAAGTCCGTTGCCAATATCCTGGGTCTTTCAAAATTGTTGTGTGAAGATGTAAATCTTGGAAATAATGAGTTGAAAGAAATTTTACTTTTGATTATTCAATCTGCCGAATCACTGAATGCTTCGACAGAAGAATTATCGAAGTTCATTTGTAAAAAGAGGCGAACGGATATATGAATGATGGGAGGTCCAATATCTCGATATTGCTATTTTAGTATTATTCAGCCCAGTCATTAATCCAGTTACCAACAGTCTGGCACCACTGGTCGTCATCATTCAAACAAGGAACGGCCAAGAAATTTTCTCCTCCATTTTTCTCAAAATCTTCTTTGGCGCGCATGGCGATTTCTTCGAGCGTTTCTAAACAATCCGAAACGAAAGCAGGTGTTACCACAGCCAGATTTTTAATTCCTTTTGCCGGCATTTTATCAATTTCAATATCGGTATAAGGCTCTAGCCATTTATCTCCAGCCAATCGGGACTGGAAAGTTAAGCTGTATTTATCTTCTGGGGGACCTAATAATTTTACAACTTGTTTGGTTGTTTCATAGCATTGATGACGGTAACAAAAATCATGCGCAGCCGAAGGCGTGTTGCAGCAAGAGCCATCAATTTTGCAATGTGATTTAGTTACATCTGTTTTGCGGATGTGACGTTCCGGGATTCCGTGATACGAGAATAACAAATGATCGTATTGAAATCCGGCTAAATGTTTCTGAATTGAATCCGCCAGATTCCTTATATAATCTGGTTTATTGTAAAACGCAGGAACATCTGTAAAAGTCATGTGTGGGAATTTCTTTTTACGAATTTCTTCTGCTTTTACTAAAATAGTCAAAGTCGAAGCCATTGCATACTGCGGATACAGCGGAAAAAGCAGTACTTCCGTTGCGCCTTTTTCATGCAGTTCCTGCAGTCCTTTTTCAATAGTCATACTTCCGTAACGCATTGCCAAAGAAACCGGAACGTTTACCAAAGGCTGTACTTTTTTCTGCATTCTTTCTGAAAGCACCACAAGGGGCGAACCTTCATCCCACCAGATTTTTGCATAAGCATGTGCCGATTCTTTGGGTCTTTTTCTTAAGATGATACCTCGGACTAATAAAGCTCTTAGTAAATACGAAACATCGATCACAAATTTATCCATTAAAAATTCATCTAAATAGGGCTTTACATCTTTTGGTGTCGGGCTTTCGGGAGATCCTAAATTTACTAATAATACACCTTTCATTTTTTTTTTTTGGCTTTTTTACTTTAAGCTTCAGGCTTTAAGTATTTGTTGTTTAAATTGATGCTAAAAATAGTATTGGCTGCCTTTTAGAAAAAGGAAAAATCAATTTTATTTATGCTGTAATTTACAAAATCGACGCTGTTTTAAATTTGGTATTAACAGACATCAGGTATTTCTTTGGAGTTGTGGAAAATTTTTTCTTGAATCCCGCAATAAAGTGGCTTCCGGTGCTGTAACCTATTTTAAGCCCCACTTCATTTACATTGTAGGAACCGCTGTCAAGCAGTTTTCTGGCGAAATCCATTTTGTAATCAAACAGAAAACCATAAACGGT
The DNA here is from genome assembly GCF_009707955.1 of Flavobacterium sp. LC2016-13. GTDB lineage: Bacteria > Bacteroidota > Bacteroidia > Flavobacteriales > Flavobacteriaceae > Flavobacterium. The sequence goes on from NZ_WMDQ01000019.1 coordinate 35,965, forward strand.
ATCTCCGTAAATTTGTTTGAAACCTATTTTTAATTTTTTCATGTTCAGTCCAATTTCATCTGCCAATTGCTGTAATCCTGGTGGTTCGGCCATATTGGCGATAATGATTTCTCTGGCTTTTCTGATTTTCAGGACGTTAGCTTTATCGATCAAAAATGGACATTGTCCTGCGTTTGAATCTTCCATTTTATTGAAATACAAACTCAACAATTCGTATCCTTTTCCTTTATAATAAAGGTTCTTTAGGGAGGGATGAAGGCTGTAATGAAACAACTGTCTCAAAACAATAGCCATCGAAGGACTAATGTTCCCTTCGGTATAATCCTTTTTTTTCTTATTATCGGGGCTTAAAATAGTAATATAATCTGCTTCAACAGAAAATAATGAATGAAATTTCTCAATCGAAACAATAACTGAAATCACCCATGAATTTGGAGAAAGCTCTAAATGAAGCAATGACTGTTTCTGCAGATTGCACAAAATCAGGGATTTTTCCTCTTTCAATTCTAAAGCACAATGATCCTGATTGGACAAAAACAATGCATTGCCTTTTAGTCCGAAATGAAACTGTAACAGGCCAGCACTAATTTCGTGCTGTGCAAAAAAAGATTCTGAACTGTCGTTCTGAAACCGCATAAGGGTAAGGCCGTCCTCAATTTTTATTTCTTCCTGCATTTTTTTTATATAAAAAATTATTGACTTTTCAAGATAGTTTTTAGGCGGTTATTGCCTATTGGACCCTAAGACTGCGGCAACCTGGATATTTATTTTATTGGAAAGCTTACTTTTAACCAAATTTGGAATTTCAATATTAAAATCACTAGCATTTACACTAAAATTACATGAAATGCTAATCCCTGATGATGATCTGCTTATCCTTGCAGCAGTATTTATATCCCTGGATTTTCCGTGAAGTTCTAATGTACCTTTAATGATAAAATCTTTGGGATTTACTGTTAGGCTTTGAAGATCAAATCCTTCTATTTTTCCTTTAAATACTGCTTTTGGATATTGGTCACTTTCGATGTAATTTTCATTAAAGTGTTCTTCCATTAAAGCAACCTTAAACTGGAAACCTTTCATCAGGGCCAAACTTGCAATCTCTCCTGTTGCTGGATTCAAAACAAAAGTAACATTCTTGTTTACTGCTTTAACTTCTTCAAAAGAAGGAACGGAAGCTTCAAAAGTAACTTTTGCTGATTTTCTGACCATTTTTTCTTGTGATACGCCAATGGCGCAAACACACAGCATTGCAATAAGTATTGTTTTTTTCATTATTTCGCCTTTATTTTTTTATAAAATCATCCTGTTTTGCGAAGTCTTATTTTAAAACTGCAATAATTTGAATTTTGACTTTATTATCCAGTTTATATTTAATAAGCGCTGGAATTGGAATGTTGAAATCACTTGCATTTACTTCAAAATCAGATATAAGGGTGAATCTGGAACCCGATCTTGTAATTTTTGCATCGACACTTATATCCTTGGATTTTCCATGCACTTCTAGTTTTCCTTTTATGGTGTAATCTTTATAATCTTCTGTTAGACTTTTAATGTCGAAACCTTCAATTTGTCCCCTGAAAACTGCTTTTGGATATTTATCGGTTTCCATGTAATTTTCATTAAAATGTTCTTCCATCAATGCCATTTCAAACTGGAATCCTTTCATTAAGGCAAGACTAGCCACTTCTCCAGTTGCGGGATTCAAAACAAAAGTTACATTGCTGTTAGTTCCTGTAACCGGCTGAAAAGAAAGTACTGAAGCTTCCAGAGTTATTGTTGCAGATTTAGTTACTATTTTTTCCTGTGAAAAAACAATAAAAGAAGCCAATAGCATTGGCATTATTATGATTTTCTTCATGTTGCTGTTATAGATTATTTTTCTAATAATCCATCCTGATTCCATTTATTTATAATGTCGATAGTAGCTTGAGGCAATCTTGGTCCACCTTGCGGCATTAAGGAACTATCTCCATTTTCTAAAGAAATTCGTGTAAGCAAACCTCGGTTTAAAACTGCATTTTTCACCTGTTCATAAGTAACTAAAGACATTGACGCGCCATTTTTAGGAACTGCCGCATGGCATACAGCACATTAAAAGGTTATGAAATTATAATGGTCAAAATAAAAAGAGATAATGGTGAGTTAGAATATGCATTGAATTTTTCAATTGAACGATTAGGTATTAAAAACAAATTACACAGCTATTGGAATATTGCACAATATCCACCGGGTGATTATCTTAATTTTCAAGTTTGGGAATCTTCTATGTCACAAGTAAGTGCCATTACTGCCGCCATTATTACTAATCTTCAGGAGCAAGCACCTTTATTTTCAGAAGTTGTTGATAATAGAATACCAACTGTTTTTGTTAAAAAAGGATTATATAAAAATGGTAAATTGAACCTAGAAATCATTAACAAATCAAAAGCATCTAGTTTAGTTTTTGAAGGAAATAAAAAAATAACAGAATTGACAACACTAATTTTGTTTCGCAAAACATTAGTTTAACTGGCGAATATTTACAAAATTTAGCAATAGATTTAGGTGGTTTATTTGATATTGGTTTCTGTATAATGGGTGATTCATCAAATCAACCAGATGCTTTATAGTTAGCAGATGGTCCATGGGGATTAGATTATTTAAAAACAGAGTCTACTCTTACCTCTTTTAATATAACTATGTTTCTAGTAATAATTTACCAAATGATCAATATGCGATTGAAAGAAACACAACTGTAAAAGGAGAAACTTATGGCACGATGAATATTTTTAGAAATATACTTCCAGGAGAATTAGCTTTTGATGCAAGTTCGTATTCGACAGTAGGTTTTTATATGCACAATACTTTAGATGTAGAAGTAGTTTTGTTGACAGAAAGCAACACAGATTGGCAAAATAGATTGCGTTTGAAAATACCCGCAAATAGTTCTCCTACTGATGTTAATATTTATTTTGATGATTTTGTAAATACACTTGGACAAAAATACAACAATGAAAAAATTAAAGGATTAGTTTTTTCTGTACAAGGAAATTATCAATCTTTTCAACCCTTTGAAATTTCAGTATCCAATGTAGTCTTTAAAACAGTCAATACGCTTAATGCACCTATTTTTGAGAAAGTATTAGTAAAAAAAATGTATAGTTATCCAAATCCGTGTACTGCAGTAACACCATTAGTTTTGCCTAAAGTTATGGAAAGCGCCAATGTTAAAATTGTTGACATGAATGGTAGAATTATAAAAGATAAAACTTGATTCTATTTTTTATAATAACGAAATCGAAGTAGCATTGGATAACGTCAATTTGGGTATTTATTTTTTAATCGTTACTACCATAGAAAACGAAACTTTTAAAACCAAGTTAATTGTTCTTAATTAATATTTTTATCGCCGATTTTTTTGAGAGGCTGTCTAATTTTAGAGAGCCTCTTGTTTTGGTGCTTCCAGCATGGGCGATAAATCTAGGGTGTAAGTCCCGAAATCTTCTCCTGAAGAACAGAAACTATATATAAGAACAGGAATGTTGGATAAGGTTGCTAAACAAACAGAAGTCTCAAAATGTAAGGTAACATGATCGTAAATATCGAATAATTTTGATAGCTGCCTTGAGAAGGGAAGTACGGAATCTCAAAGCTACCAAGGAGTGCAGACCTTTATTTGGATAACTGAAAACAACCTCACGGAAGTATATTTGAAAATGTATCTTAAATTAAGAACCACCTTGGTACGGATCCGTATGCGAAGTGGTTTAGAAGGTCGCCTTGGGAATTAATCTCTAGGCTCCTATCCGATTAAATAGAAAACCTTTTGATTATTTGTAAGAAAAAAACTAATACATTTAAAATAACATTAGGGTAAACGGGATAGTAAGAACAAAATAAAGCCTCATTTTTGATACAAACAAATTCTCTTTGAACAAGATTGAATTTTATATTTAGGCTAGTTTTAAAATAATTAGGGATATTATTAAGGAAAATTAGTTATTTTTAACGTTAAAAGAAATAGAACTTCCTTACATAATTACGTTTGGTATAATACAAAAAAATAAAAATTCAGTTATATGCACAAACCTGAAATTCCTGATAACGAGCATCTTCGTTTCGAAGCCTTAGATGCTTATAAAATACTAGATACATTACCAGAAGAAGAGTATGATGCCTTAACCAAAATAGCAGCACAAATTTGTGGTACACCCATAGCATTAGTAACTTTAGTGGATCATAATCGACAATGGTTTAAATCGCATCATGGTTTAAATGCAACCGAAACTCCAAGGGATTTTGCTTTTTGTGCGCATGCAATAAACACACCGGATGAATTATTTATTATTCCAGATGCTACTAAGGACATACGGTTTCATGATAATCCGTTAACCACTAAAGACCCGAACGTAATATTTTATGCTGGAGCTCCTTTAAACACTAAAGATGGTTATTCTTTAGGGACGCTTTGTGTTATTGATACAAAACCAAGAGAAGGTCTTACAGAGAACCAACAAGAATCATTAAAGGCATTGGCCAATCAAGTGATTTCGCAATTTGAACTTCGTAAAAAAAATAGGTTTTTAGAAGATTTGAATGATGAAATTATTAAAAAAAATGTGCAGTTGGACCAATTTGCGTATCGGCTTACTCATGATTTAAAAGTACCGATACGAGGTATAAATTCATTATTAATTTTTATAAAAGAAGATTATAAAACACTCCTTGAAAACACAGAATTAGAAGCTTGCATCGATTTAATTTATTCTCGAAATGAATACATGGATTTCTTAATTAATGGAATCTTAGAATATACAAAAGTTAGTAACGATCAAATTTGTTTTGAAGATTTTAATGTCGAAAGCACTATTCAATATATAGTTAATAATGGTGCTTTACATATTCCGACTCATATACATTTTAGGAATTGCGATACCTTTATAAGGCATTCAAAAATAGGTTTTGTTCAAATTATTCAAAATCTTTTATCAAATACAACGAAACATACCGACAAAGAAGAATGTAATGTTTGGATTTCACTAACAGAAAATGAAACTAATTATTCTTTTGTTTATGAAGATGATGGGCCAGGTATACCAGAAAAATATTGGTTAAAAGTATTTGAGTTGTTTGAAACAGTTAACTCAAAATATGGTAAAAATGCCGGTATTGGCTTGTCAACAATAAAAGCCATAGTAGATCGAGTATTGGGTACTATTTATTTGAAGAATAGAGAAGATAATGAAAAAGGTGCTTGCTTTTGTTTTGTTTTACCAAAAGAGTATGACTGTTAATTTTTGACTGAAGATTTTATCAGCCTACAACAAGCATTTTACTTTTTCTTTTAATAAAAGTAGTATCGAAAATTTGTTTGTGAAGCAAGAAAATAGCACTTCACTAGAATTACATCGCCTTTTAATGATTTTAATTTGGATAAAAGCTTAGAGCTTTTTGGGCAAAAAAGGCGGTCATGTTTTTTGGTACTTAGAAAGTCTTTTTTGAAGGTGTAGGCAATTTCAAAATTGATTTTTAAAAGCGCAAAGTACAACAATAAATGGCAATGTAATTCTGGAAGTAATTGCAATAGTGGAACAATATTGGCGCAAACAGGTTAATGGCAGTGACAAAAATGAAACAAAAAATTAGTTTTAGTTTGTCATTTTTCAAGCAACTTATGAAAAATTCTTTGCTTGATACTATAACTTATGGTAACTAATACCGTTTTTGAAATGTATCGAATAAAATTTTCTTTTTTAAACGGTTATTAACAATTTGAAGTGTCATTCCGATGAATGAAATGGCTAAAAAAAAACATAATCAAAGTGTTTACTTCGATAGGGATCTTTGTCTCTAGGTTTTTTCCAACAGTTATAATAATCATTGAGAATACTAAATAGTGCTCAGATTTGATTCCAGTAGGAATTGTGTTTGCTAAAGTAATTGCTGTTTTCATTTTTCAGTGGTATTTGAATGAAACTTCATTTTTTGTTAATAAAAAATTTTAATTTTGAGTGCTTAACAGATTCATAATATCATGTAACGAAATGCTAATAACTGATGAATTGTTAAATTGTTTTTGGAAATAATTATTTTTTAATTTTTATTTTTTTGTCCATTAATTCTGATACAAATCTAAGGCGATTATAAGAATTATTTTTGTCTTTTTCGATGAATGGCGGTTCGATGTCGGTGAATAATCAATCTCTACACTTGACTTGCAAGTGATTATGAATGTATGTGTTCACGAATAAACATTTAAAAGGAAATATTCCTGTTTTTTGGAGTTTTTTTAATATTAAGTTTACTTAGTAAATTACGTACAGAGATTTTACTTCATATAATAAATTTTAAAAATCAGATCAATGGGTATTCGATAAAAATAGATTGAAGTATAAGATCCTTTTAGATTTCGCTTTTGCAGGCTTGAAGATGGTTTTTTATGGATCAATTGCATATTTATACCATTCGTCTACACTTTTTTTCCAATTGTCTATACTTTATTATGAGTTAACGAAAAACAACTCGTATTTTATAGAGAATGAAATACATTTGAAGTTGAATAAGTATGCATCAAACTTTAAAATTAATAAAATGGCAAAATCGTTGAATATACTATTAATAGAAGATGATGCAATTGAAGTAATGAAATTCAATAGAGTTCTAAAAAGTTTAGAACTCAATCATCGCATCATTGAAGCAAATAATGGAGAGGAAGCAGTTAATGTATTAAAAAGGAAAGAAATAATACCAGATGTTATTATTTTAGACCTTAATATGCCTAAACTAAACGGTATCGAGTTTTTATCTATCTTAAAAGCAGATGATGTATTAAAATACATACCAGCAATTATCTTAACTACTTCTAACAATCATAGAGACGTGATGGAGTGTTATAAAATAGGTATTGCAGGCTACATTTTAAAGCCTTTGAAATATGAGGATTATGTAGATAGGATAAAAAAAATACTAGATTATTGGAGCACGAATGAATTAATTTCTCAGTAAAAATAAGTAGTGTTATTTTTTGAGTCTCGTACTAGAGATAAGAATTAAAGCTTTTAAATATTTTTTTTGTTTTTTATGTCATAAACAAATTTAAAACCACTTAAGATTGAAAACATTTGTAGAGTAAGAAAAAAAGTAGTACTTTAACTTACAATTCTAAAAGAGTTGAATAGCTGGAATTTGAGTTGGGTTTAGCAGTAGTCTTATCTACTTTTCGTAATCAAAAACATTCGAAATAATAGAATGTATTCAGATGCCATATTCATGAAATTTTTAAAACTAAGGAGGTAACAACATGGAAAATTCTCAATTTCATTTTGATAGTGAAACATTCAATAGGATTTTCCCTTTTTATGTTTTACTAGACCACAACTTAATCATTCAAGACCGAGGTAAAGGTTTAATCAAATTGCTACCGGACTTAAAATGCAGAGGACATTTCCTGAGATTATTTACAATTACCAATCCATTTATCGAAGAGCTAAATGTTGACAATTTTTATAAAGTTACCAATCAATTAGTTATAATAGAATCTGTTAAAGATAAAATTTCGCTTCGAGGACAATTTGAAAACTATGAAAATGGCTATTTATTTATAGGTAGCCTATCGCCTACTTCCTTGAATTATTTTGAAGAAAAAAAAATCTCTCTTTATGATTTCGCTCACTACGATGTAGCATTACAAAATTCTTTGAATACAATACATCAGCAAGAAAATCAATTAAAAGAAGCCAATAAGAAAATTGTTGATATTGCTCTTTTTACTACTCAAAGTCCAGATCCATTAATTCGCATTGATTTTGAGGGTCATCTATTAAAAATGAATCCAGCAGCCGAAGATTTAAAAAATCTTATATTTCTGGGAATTGATTATGAAATTGAGGATTTTTTAAAATTTATCATTCATCAAATTGATAAGAGAAAAGAAAGATGGATGTTTGAGGCGGAGAATAATGGTAAGTGCTATTCTTTTGTTTGTAAAAGTCTGCAACAAGAGGGCTGTGTAAATATCTATGGACGTGATATTACAGAACAAAAAAGAAATCAAGAAGAGCTAAATAAGCTGTCCTTGGTAGCAAAAACGAATAAAAACGGCATTGTATTCACTTATCCGGATGGAAAGATATTTTGGTGTAATGATGCATATCTTAAATTGACAGGATATGAGAACGATGAAATCATTGGTAAAACACCTGTTGAAGTAGGTTCGGACGCTCTATCGAATAAAGAGGAGATTCACAGAATGATCAATGCATTTTACGAGGGAAATACTTTTGAAGTAGAAATTTTGCATGCTAAAAAAAACGGTGACACTTTTTGGTCTAAAACAGTGGGACAACCCATTTTTGATTCCTCCAAAAAGGTGATTCAATATTTTGCAATGATTGAGGATATTTCTGAAGATAAACAAAAAGAAGAACAACTTTTATTACTTTCCTCGATAGCAGATAAAAATATTAGTGCAGTCATTATTTGCGACAGTGAAGGTAAAATTGAGTGGGCCAATAGTAGTTTTACCACAATGACTGGCTACTCCAAGGAAGAATTGATTGGTAAGAGTCCTGGTCGTTTATTACAAGGTGAAGCAACCAATCCAAAAACGATTGCTTATTTAAAGAATCAAATAAAACAAGGACTTCCTTTTACTTGTGAGATCTTAAATTATACAAAATATAAAAAGAAATACTGGGTTAGAGTACAAGGACAGGCGCTTCATAACAAACAAGGAGAGGTGATTAAATATTTTGCTATCGAAGAAAATATAAGCCAAGAAAAAGAGTTCAATCAACAGCTTATAGATTCTGAGAATCGTTTAACGTTATTAATAACCAATCTTCAATCAGGCATTTTACTAGAAGATGAGGATAGAAAGGTGCTAATTGCCAATAAAAGGTTTTGTAATTTATTCGATTTTAAAGGAGAACCAGAAGAGATGATAGGTTTTGATTCTAAAATGGCTACTGAAGAAAATAAACACTTTTTTAAAAGACCAGATGAATTTATTGAAAGGGTAGAAGAAATTTTAAGAAATAAAAAAAACGTCTTTTCTGAAGAAATTGAATTGGCCGATGGACGCGTTTACGAAAGGAGTTTTATTCCGATAGCCAAAGGCAAGAAAAATGATGGTCATTTATGGAGTTTTGAAGATATTACCATCAAGAAAAAGTACAAAGAAAGCCTGGAAGCAGAAAAAGAAAAATATAGAAATATTATTGCTAATATGAATATGGGTTTATTGGAAGTAGATATGGATGACGTAATACAATTAGCCAATCAGTCTTTTTGTGATATGAGTGGTTTCTCTTTAATTGATTTGTTAGGCAACAATGCATCTGAAATTTTGTTGCATCCTGAGGATAAAAAATTAGTAAATTTTAAAAATAAAGAACGGGTTAAAGGTAAGTCAGATTCGTATGAAGTTACTTCTATCAATAAAAAAGGAGAGACAAGATATTGGTTAATTAGCGGCGCTCCAAATTATAATGTAAATGGTGAAGTAATTGGTTCAATAGTTATACATTTAGACATAACTCGACAAAAGAGCCTGGAATTGCAAAAAGAAGAATTACTTAAAAAATTAGAAAAACAGAACGAGCAGCTCAATGATTATGCTCAAATTGTATCGCATGATTTAAAGTCACCACTACAGAGCATACATTCTTTAGTTACATGGATTAAAGAAGATAATGAAAAAGAGTTTAATGCGCAAACGAGTCAATATCTTGATATGATTGAAGACAAAGTCGAGAAAATGGATCATTTGATTGAAGGAATTCTAACTTATTCTAAAGTAGATGATATTGAGATGATTACTGAGAATATTAATTTGAATGTTGAAATCAATAAAATAATTGATATTATTCATATACCTAAGAATATTGAAGTTATAGTAAAAAACGAACTACCGACAATCAAAGCTGAGCGATTTAGAATGCAACAGTTGTTTCTAAATATCATCAGCAATGCGGTGAATTATATTGATAAGCCTCTCGGAATTATTCAAATAAGTTTTGAAGAGGAAAAAAAGCATTATATTTTTGCTATTAAGGATAATGGTCCTGGAATTGCTACAGAGAATCAGGAAAAAATTTTTAAAATATTTCAGTCTTTTACATCTAATAAAAAATCAACAGGTATCGGATTGTCTATTGTAAAAAAAATAGTCGAGAATTACAAAGGAAACATTTGGATAGAAAGTGAACTGACTAAAGGTACAACCTTCTTTATTAAATTACCAAAATAGAAACTATGAAAATAATTCAAGCTTATAAAAAAAAGAATGAAAATTGGCAGTACCTAACAAATAAGGAAGAATTAAAAAATCCGCTGGTACTTGTTTTTGCCAATAGGATGCAATTAGAGCTTCCAGAAGTCATTGATGCTATTAGAAAGGAGTTTCCTTATGAACATCTGGTTTTTGGCTCTACAGCGGGTGAAATTTTAGATGCAAATGTCTTTGATGATTCTATTGTTGTTAGTGCTATAGAATTTGAAAAAAGTACGTTTGCAATTAAAACCGATAATATTTTTAATCATAATAAAGATGCAAATGCTTTAGGGGAATCTCTTTACCAACAAATACCCAAAGAAAACTTAAAGCATTTATTTGTACTTTCAGAAGGTAGTTTCGTAAACGGAAGCTCACTTATTGAGGGTCTTGAGAATGGCATTCAAAATAAAGTGCCTATCTCAGGAGGAATGTGTGGAGACGATGCAAAATTTGAGAAAACATTGGCTTCTTATAAAGAAAATCCAAAAGAAGGAGAAGTCGTTTTAATTGGGTTTTATGGAGAAACTTTAGAAATTTCGTTTTCAAGTTTTGGAGGATGGAGCTCATTTGGTCCCGAAAGAATTATTACCAGATCAGAAGCCAATATATTGTATGAAATCGATGGACAACCTGCTTTAGATTTGTATAAAAAATACTTAGGAGACAAAGCTAATGAGTTGCCGCAAGCTTCTTTGTTATATCCTTTAAATGTTACGCCCGAAGGTAAATCACAAGCTGTAGTTCGTACCATTTTAAATATCAATAACGAAGATCAGTCGATGATTTTAGCTGGAGAAGTGCCTGAAAATGCCAAAGTACAGCTCATGATGGCTTCTGTAGATGCTATTGCCGAGGGAGCTTCACAAGCGGCAATGTTAGCAATGCAAAATAGAATAAATCACCCACAACTTGCTTTACTAGTGAGTTGCGTAGGAAGAAAATTAGTTATGAATCAACGGGTTGAAGAGGAAATAGAGCAAGTGCAAGAAATAATAGGAAATGAAGTAGCAATTACCGGGTTTTACTCGTATGGCGAAATGGCTCCATTTAGCGAGAATACTTTTTGTGAATTACATAATCAAACCATGACTTTAACCCTAATCAGCGAATAATGAATACTCTTTTAAAAAGGCAAATTGCTAAATTTATAAACCCTGAGCACTTAAAAGATTTAAAGCATTTTTTGCACGCAGTCAATGAATCTTATGATAATCACGAAGATCAGATGAACATGTTGCAGCGAGCGATGAAAATTAGTTCTGATGAACTTTTCCAAGCCAATAAAAAACTACGCGATGAAGCCAATAGTTTAAAAGAAATAAATTCAAATTTGACAGAAATATTGAATTCTATGAATTTGGATGCTGAAAAATTAGGTAATGAAAAAGATTTTAATCAATCCGATTTCTTAAAAAAACAATCTATAGAAATTGTGACTATGAATAAGCAAAGAGAAGAATTACTAAAGAGTTTAGAAAATCATAATAAAGAACTTAACGAATATGCTCATGTTGTTTCTCATGATTTAAAAGCACCACTCAGAAATATAGACACCCTTATTAATTGGGTCATTGAGGATAATAAAGAAATGGGTGAAAGTTGCTTAAACTCTCTTAATCAGGTACTTTTTAATGTCGAAAAAATGGATTTGCTCATCAAAGGAATTTTAGATTATTCTACTGTAGACAAGTTAGAATCTGAAGAAAGATTAATTGATCTTAATGAGGTAATTGACGAAATAAAGAGAGATATTCATATTCCGAAAAATATTGAAATTTCGATAATCAATGATTTACCAAAAATAAAAGGAAATACATGGCGATTCAAACAATTAATGCAAAATTTAATTGAAAATAGCATCCATTATAATGATAAGTCTCAAGGCCAAATTGAAATTGGTTGTAGAGAAAAAGAGCAAGATTTTGAATTTTACATCAAAGATAATGGCATCGGAATCGCTGAAAAATACCACGACAAAATTTTTAAAATATTCACAAAATTAGAAAGCAACAATCAAAATTCAGGAGTAGGGCTTTCTATAGTTAACAAAATTATTGAGTATTATAAAGGTTCAATCTGGCTTGAAAGTAAAGAAAACATTGGAACAACATTTTATTTTACCTTACCTAAAAACTATGGAACAGCCTAATTTAAATTATATTGACCAACTCTGCGGAGAAGACGATGCATTTAAGCAAAAAATGATTGCAATTATTAAAAAAGAACTCCCTCTTGAAATAGATTCCTATCATAAATTTATGCAAGAGCAGCATTATAAGCTGGCTGCAGAGTGTGTTCATAAATTAAAGCATAAAATATCTATTTTTGACCTTGAAAAAAGCTATGATATTACTCATGAATACGAAAATCACTTATTAAATGGCACACTTGAGTCTGAAGACAAATTTGAAAGTATTTTACAGTTAATGCAAAATTTTGTAAACGATTTGTAAAAAGCTTAGTTTACGAATGGTATTATTATTATTATTATTATTATTATTATTATTATTATTATTATTATTATTATTATTATTATTATTATTGGTAGTTAAAACATATATTATCATACTTTACATTCTCCTATTATATGTCAGAGATATTAAAAAACAAATAGAGTCAAAATAATCTTTAACCGTTTGTCATAAAAGTATTTATTTAATAAAAAAGCGAAAAGCAAGTTATGGTTTTAACTTGCTCTATACTTTATTGGTTGTAGTTTTTTACCTGTAATGAATTGCGATTTGGCTAATTTGGCCAATAATTTTTATGGAATCTTTAAATGACAATTTCGAACCATCCATGTGAATCCATCTGTTTAAGGGTTTTTCTAAAATTAACTCTTGAGTCTTTGTAGAGCCATATATTTTTTTCATTCGCATAAAAATCTCTACATCAAAAACCCATTTTGTTATGAATTTTTCATTAAAGGTTTTTTCTATAATTTCTTTTGTCATTATTTTGGCGCCACATTGTGTATCGTTAATTTCCATTCCAAGAATTTTTCTGATGATATAATTTATGGTTTTGCTAATGATAGCTCTTGCTGATTGTTTGGTAATATCAGCTCCCATTCTTGAAATTCTGGAGCCAAAAACCAATTTGTATTTAGAGTTATAAATTGTATCTGCCAAATCTTGAAAATCATCGAAATTGGTAGATAAATCGGCGTCTAAAAAACCGATGTAATCAAATTGATTTTGCTTGGCCAAGTGTAACATTCCCAGACGGACAGCTTCTGCTTTTCCACCATTTTTTTCACAATCATACACGCTAATATATTCTTCTTTTCCTTTTGTTAATTCATGCAATACAGCTAGTGTATTGTCTTTACTTCCATCGTTTACAAAACACAAATGGTATCCTAAATTTTTATGTACAAAAGACTTAAATTCATCACTAGACAAACGAGTTTCCTCGTTATAACACGGAATAACAACTCCAATACACTTGTTTTGGATATATTGCTCTTTCGAATTGGGTTTTTCCGTAACACTTTTTTCGATAGTAGAGCCTATTAATCTTTTTACTCTTGCGCCAATTTCGCTTAAGCTCAAAGGTTTTTTCATGTAATCATCAATTCCCAAATCAAAACCTTTTATAATGACTTCTTCATCAGTATTACCAGATAAAACCATTACAGGTGTATTGTCTTTTTTGATTTGTTTAATATGCTTGACTACTTCCAGACCAGACGCATGCTCATTTATAGATTCTGTATTAGAAAGATTTGACATATTAATGTCAACAATAACTAAATTTGGTTTTTCACTGTCATATCTAGCAATAGCATCCATTATATTGTCTGCACTTATAACTTCATATCCTAAACCACTTAACAATTTTTCTAAAGACAACAGAACCAATTGCTGATCATCTACTATTAGTATTTTCATAATATTACATTTAAGTTTATTGTATTGATTTAAAACATTCTATATACATCATTATAATTTTGTCCATTGATAGGTCGCTTGCGGCCTGAAAATTAGCAATTGCTAATTCTTTTCGATAGGTATCGTTTGAAATAATTTTGTCAATCGCTATAGCTAAAGAATCGGCACTTTCCGGATTAAAAAATTCTCCTTTATACCCTTCATCTTTAATTAGCAAGGCCAAATCGCCCAAATCAGGCATGATAACTGCTTTGCCGTAGCTTCCTGCTTGATGCAAAACTCCAGAACTGCCAGTCGTAGATGTATAAGGAAATACGACAATTGTACTATCAGTAAAAATTCGTTCTACATCATTTTCTTCAACATATCCGGTAAAAATAATTCCCTCAACGTTTTTGTATTTTTCTTGTACTGCATCTAAATATCCAGGTGTGTTTGGACTATCTGTTCCAGCAATTACAACTTCTAATTTTTCTGGATTTGTTTTTCTAACAATTTCGACTGCATCAATTAAAATTTCCACTTTTTTGTAGGTTCCAAATTTCCCAAAAGCCATAATTTGTTTAGGGCCAGATTTAATTTCAAAATTAGGATTTTTGACTGATTCGAATGTCCCATGAGGGATTAGCATTACATTTTGGGTATGGTATTTAGCATTTAAAACATCTACATATTTATGAATAGTTACAGCAACTTTATTGGCTTTCAAAATGCATCTGGTAATGTTAGTTCCAATAAAATTATAGATCTTCTGCATGAATTTACTCTGTGTGAATCCTGCTTTTTCTAGATCAACTTGTTCTAAGATATTGTGTAATAAAACCACTGTTTTGTATCCAAAAAATCTCAAAATCATGGGTAACAATAATCCTAAGGCAGAAGGTATTTTTTTGTCTCCAAATTTTACAAACTGAAGATTAAACAAAATCACATCTGGTTGTTCTTCTCGAACTGCATTAAGAACAGAAAAAATAGTGATGTAACTGTTAAATCTCCAACATTCTTTTACTTTTACCTTTTCTTTTTGGTCAAAGTCTAATTGTTTAGCTTCAGATGTTTTATCGGATAATAAAATTAATTCGGATACTTCTGAGTTTTGAACAAAGTTTTTTACCAAATGATAACCATATTCATTCAGTGTAACTTTACTTGGCGGAAATGCAGTGACTACAGCTACTTTCATATTTAAAATGTTACTTTTTATTGTTATTAAAAAAGAAAAAAAACAATTGAAATAATAATAATAGCACCATTGCGATGATTTGCATAACAACAACCTGTTCGAGTGAATTATGATAGAGGACTATTAGAATTATTTGTGCAAGTCCCAGAAAGGCTGATATTATGACAGGTATATATTTATTTATAGAAAGAAAATAGTAAGCAAAAATATTTGCGATAGCAAAAATTGAAGTTGCCAATGCATATTTCCACAATAAGAAAGCAATGGGCAGGTATTTCTCGCCAAACATTAATCGCACTACTATTTCGGGAAATAAGAGTGCACTTAAAACAATTATTGTAGACAAGAAAACAATATATAAAACATATTTTAATAGAATTGGAAGTGTATCTGCTCCTTGTTTTTTTAACTGTATTACTTTAGGCAAAAGAAGCATTACAAACATCCAAGCGACAAAATATACTACCCGACCTATTAATGCTAAAGAAGCATATAAGCCCGCTTTTTCATTATCAAAATAATGTTTAACCAACATAATATCACTATTGTTAATGATGATTTGCGTTAATTCATAGAAGGCTGTTAGAGCGAAAAATGTAATAATGGATTTTGTATCTAAATTGTCACTTGGTGTTTGGTTGTTTTTGGTGTTAATTATTTTTTGAAAAGGAATCAAACCAAAGGCAAAAGAAATTAAAATTCCTAGTGCGATGATAATAGAAGATTGAATTTGAGGTAAAAGACATAGTAACAAAAGCGTCAAAATCAAACGACATAACATTTCAAAATAGTAGGTTTTTGACAAATTTCTCAGATCATTTTTTCCCTGATATAAACCCCTATTAATGCTCATTATAAAATACATTGGAAGTCCAAAACCAAACAAAACGAACATTAGTGACGTTTTGGTTTTAAAAATTTCTTGCAATTGATGACCGAAAACCACAACTGTAAATCCCAGTATTGCACCGAAAAGCAGTGCATACTTAAAAATAAATTTAAAAAAAATATGCAATTGATTTCCTTCCAGCAAAACTGCATATTTAGCAGTAGTAACCTGAAATGTCATTCCAACAAAAGACAATACTAAAAGTAAAGTTATTAAAATCGCAGCGTCAGCAAACTGAGAAGGACCAAGTATTCTTCCTAATAGCAAATTGTACAAATAATTTCCTGCATTTACAAATAAAATTGTAAGCATAAAAAAATTTTCCGCAGTGATCTTTTTATAAGTATTTTTAATATTCAATTCAAGTGTGTAGTATTAAAAAAATAGTATGATGAAATTTTAAAAAGCTTATTCTTATAAACAAATATAAGAAAAATAAGAAAACTTTAACAAAAATAAAAAGGAATTTATCAGATAAATTCCTTTTCGGCAACAATTAACTAAACCAACATATTTATTATGAATTGTAATTTTTGAAATTAAACAGTAATTTTAACCAGCGACTTGACAAAATATTTAAACACACAATGTTTTTTTAGAAAATTACATCACTACGAATAGTATCATTACATCATTCTGGTAATAATTATTTTTAGAATATTATTCTGATGTAAAATTAGTGCTCTTGTATGACTTTTTTTTGATATTTTAGATGTTTGGTACTGTTTCTTTCGATGAAAGGACATTTTGTACAGTTATATTGTTTTCGTCTATAAAACGATATCGCTATATTTACAAAAACAATAATCTAAAATAATAGCGGTTGAAAGAGACTTCTAATAAATATTTGATAGTAGCCTTACTTTTTGGATTGACTTTCCATGGCAGCGCTATTTTTTTTACCTTAGAAAGTACTTACGATGCTTTAATTCACATGTTTTTCGGAAATCATTATGCCCACAGTTGGTTTGAACCGTGGAACTATAGTTGGTATACGGGTTTTAATGTGATGAGTTATCCTCCATTAGTGCACCAAACCATTGGGTTACTTTCTTTAATTGGGGGTTTGAAATTTGGTATGTTTACTGTGGCCATTGTTGGAATTATTTTATTCATTACAGGAGCTTTTAGATTTTCACTTTTAATAACTGGAAATCGAACCGTAGCAGGCTATTCTGCTATCCTGGCGGTTATTTCTTCTTCTTTTGTAGAAACATTGCATATTTTTGGACAGCTCCCGAGTATTATTGGAATTTCTGTTTTAATGCATGCACTTCCAGAGATTTATCTTTTTATCAAAACAGGAAAAAAGAAATATTACTTCACATCTTTGTCTTTGATGGCCGTAACTGTTTGTTCGCATCATGTTACACCTTTATTTGGAATGGTGTTTTTTGTTTCGCCTTTAATTGGTATGATAGTAATGGATAGCGCTCGCGATAAGGTTAATTCATTCAAGGAAATCACATTCAAAATATTCTACAAAACATTTCTATCATTATTAAAACGGATTATTCTTTTCTGTGCTAGCGTCGTTTTTCTGCTAGTATTTTGCATACTGCCTTATTGGATTAATTCTAAAGCCAATCCCATTACTCAGGTTCCTATTCCTCATGGGAGTCGCGATAATTTTATAGAAGTAACCTCTTCAGGGTTGATGTTCTTCTTAATACCTTGGGGAATATTACTTTTTATATTGCCTTATATATTTTATAGATATTACAGCAAAAGGTATATTTTTTTCGGATTATCTTTAACCTTGCTAACTGTTTTAGGGACAGGTGGCACAACTCCAATTCCCTTCTCAATTTTAGGAAAAAATGCTTTTAATATCCTAACCTTGGATCGCTTTACACTTTGGGCTTCTATAATGAGTTTACCCATTTTTGGTGAATTTGTGTACCGATTAGTTGAAGGTGACTTAAGAACCGCTTTGCAAGTGAAATTTGGTAGTGTTTATAGGAGGATCGTAGGCGGATTATTTGCTGGTTGCTTTTTGTTTTTTGCAGTTTTTACTATGACGTTAGGGTATTTTAGACCCTTGCAACCGCAAAAAATTAACTTTTTACCAATTGTCAATTTCTTAAATCAGGATCAGCATGATCATTGGAGGTTTCTACCATTAGGTTTCGGTGATCAGATGGCCTACTTATCGACACAAACAAAGGCAATGACGGTTGATGGAAATTACCATTCGGCAAGAAGATTACCAGAATTGACTTCTCGTGCGGTAGAAAGGCTGGAAAACTCCAAATTTCGAGGACTTGAAGGTATTGGTTCCTTGCAGCAATTTCTAACGGTTCCTGAAAAATACAATTTGAAATATGTTTTTTCTAACGATAAATTCTACGATCCAATTCTCTATTTCTGCGGTTGGCATCGATTATCACAATTAGAAAATGGTATAATGGTGTGGGAAAAACTAAATGTGCAGCCCTTGTCTAAAATTCTCCCAAAAGATGAAGTACCGATCTATTTGAAATTAATGTGGGGAATTATTCCGCTGTTGACCATTCTTCTGGCTTTTATACTTAATGTTCAGATTATTTGGTTGCAGGCCTTAAAAATAAAGCCTTTAGAGAAAGCTTCTTTCAATAAGTATGGAATTGTTTATGCTAATTTCCCAAGAGCGATGATAAAATTTCTACACATTTGGACAGGAATTTTACTGCTAATTATAAGCTTTGGAGTATATCTCATTTACATCAAAAATGCTACTCAGATTAGTCCTGAAAATGTTGTAAAAGCATATTATGATGCTCTAGATTTTAAGTTTTTTGATAAAGCGCACTCATATATTGTTCCTGATAAAGAATACTCGGTCGCGCAATTTATGCTGGAAATTTCTGTTTCTGATGGCATTCTTAATTCTTACGCGAAGCTAGACGCTATCGAAACTAAAATTGTTCAGCAAAGTAAAGATAAAGCCACAATCATTGCAACCACCAAATGGGTTACACCATTAGAATTAATTGAAAAAAAGTACACACATAACGTTCAGAAAATAAAAGGGAAATGGTTTATTATTCCAGATAAAAAAGACACCGATATTCCTCCGGACGAATTTATTTCAGAGAATATTAATTCGTATTACAAGCAAGGTAGACGAAAGATAACTACCCAGCAGACCTATCATGAAGATGTACTGCGCCAACCAGATTTAGAGATTATATCGGCAAGTTTGGTAAAAATTGAGAGTCAATATATTGTGATTGGTGAAGTTCAAAATATAGATAATGTCCCTGCAGATGTGGTCTTGAAAGCTACTTTATATGACAGAAATGATAAATCGATTGCCGTATTCAACGCGAAGTATACTATTAAACATAAGTTGATGCCAAAAGAAGTCACGAGTTTTAAGGTGAATTTTGAAGATATTGCGTGGTTAAAGCCAACTGATGTAAAGCCGACAACTTTTAACCCCGATGAATTTACAATAAAAGAATTGAAAAATATTCCCACCACATTTGATATTCAAAGTGCAGGAAATGTAGCGACCACCGACTTGTATAATTCGGTTGCTATTTCAGATTTAGTGATAGATAACAACCAGATCAAAGGTACTTTATTCAATTATGGAATTCAAGAAGTAACCATTCCAGAGCTCTTAATTTCGTATTACAATGATAAAAAAGAATTGGTTTATGTTGATCACCAGTTTATAAAAGAGGGCGTTCGCATTCAGCGTAAGCAATATTTTACCTATAATTTGCCTACAGATTTGAATCCTGTGATTATAAAATCTTCAACAGAAAATTGTTTTGTAAATGGTTTAAAATCAGAAGCTCTTGCTCGTGCGGTAATTCCGGTACGAAACAGTAAACAAGAAAGTGCACAAATGCAAAGGGTTAAAGGACATAAAGGGTATTCGTTTATTAAAATTGAAATTAATAATTACATTGGAAATCCTAGATAATGAAGAATAAAATCTATATATTTTGTTTTTGTTTGTTTACTATATTATTGGTATCAGTTACTTTATTGCCTAAAAAACAAACGGGCGCTATTGTACTAATTACCCAACAAAAGACTTTTATAGCAGGTGCCAAAATAGCTTTAGATTTTACGGTAAATTCGTCAAATCAAACGAAGTTATTTTTAATTCATTCTTTAGGAAAAACACTTTTGGAGGGTACCATAAAAAATGATAAATTAACTTTTATCCTTCCTAAAGTTTATGCTAAAAAATCGGGTCGAATTGATTGGTTTTTGGTTGTAAACGGAGAAAATAAACTACAGGGAAACTTTGAAATTTTGCCCAACAACGACACTAAAACGGATATCGAAAATTATTTAGGCCCACCAAGTACGTTGGTAGGAGATGATCATTTTGTAATGTACGTTACCATTCCGACAGATGGCTTTGATAATCCGAAACCTGAAAATACTCCCGTAATTTTTAGAAGTCAGTTTTTAAATGCTATTACGGCTCAAACGGTAAAAACGAAAGATCTTATTGCTTGGAAAATAGTTAATGCCCCTACAAAATCTGGAATAGTTTTGGTTTCTGCCCAATGCAATGCTACAATTACTAAAGAATTTGACGCTGTAATTTTTCCTGGAATCGCTACAAATTTCATAATTTCATTTGCCAGAAATCATCAATTTGCCGATGGAAATCAAATTACGACCTTAAAAACGACTGTTATTAAAGACAAGTTTGGTAATGTTGTAAGCGACGGAACTATGGTTTTCTTTGTGATTACTACTGCTAATAATATGATTTTGAAATCATTTGGAACAACAATAAACGGAGTTGCAACCGCTCAGATTTTACATCCTGATCACCAAGATGTTTATACTGCAAAAGCGTATGTAGCGGGAATAGCAGAAAGTAATTCTATAGCAATCAACTACAAACCGATAAATCCGAAAATTGAATTTGAATTTTCAAAAGATAATCGCGCTATAATAGTTGGTCCCTTGCGTAGTTTTATGAATCAGTTAGTTCCTGACGGAATTAAAGTGACTCTGAAAGTGTATCATCATAATCAACTCGTAGCAACTTTGCAAGAAGATAGCGTAAAGGGCAATACTGTTTTTACTATTTCATCTGAATATTATAAAGAAAAAAAATATTCATTTGAAATTTCAACCTTAGGAAGTATTCAAAAAGTAGAAGAAAAAAATTATGATAGTAATTAACAATAAAAATAATTATCGGGCAATTTTAATAGTTTCATTTATTGCAATTAATATTTTGGTATTATTTGCAATTAGTGAAATTTTGGGCTACTTAAATTCGGGAGCAGATAGAAGTTCGATGCTGCATTTAGAAAAAGTGACCTCAAATACATATTTACCAAAAGTAACGTGGGAAACCTCAAAAAATCAAGGTAGACGGATGGAAAATCAAACCATCCAGAAAATTGAGAAACATTATTTGTTTTCTTATGTAATAAAAAATAATGCTCTCAAAAACAATGTTAATGATGGAATTGACGATTATTTTACAGAAAGTCCGAGAAAGCAATTACAGCAAATTATAGCCTATAATAAGGTCAAAAAAATTTCGATCCAGAGTACAACAATAGAACATCATGCGTCCTTAGATTTTTATAGCGAAGACGGGCAACAAGTCGTTTTTACCGATAAAAATGTAGTTGAATTTCAAAATATTTATCAAGATAACAAGCTTATAACTTCTGTTCAGGATACTGCAAATTATAAGGTTTTAATGTTGCTAGAGGATGGTTTTTGGCGTATTCGACACTATGTTCGGATGCAAAAAGAAAAGAGTTTGGTTGCTGTAGAATTGAATAAAAAAATATACACGGTAAAAGAAAATGAAATTTTAAAAAATGGTGTTCCCTATATCATAAAAGGTATTAATTATTATCCTAAAAATTCTCCTTGGGATATGTTTGGAAATAAATTTAATAGAGATACGATAGCCGGTGATTTTGAAATTATTACTAAAGCAAAACTCAATACGATTAGGATTTTTGTTCCTTATGAAGAATTTGGTAAAGCAGAGATTCTGCAAGATAAATTAGATAAGCTAAAAATAGTTTTAGACTTGGCAGAAGAAAAAAAACTAGCTGTAATCGTCACATTGTTCGATTTTTATGGAGATTATGTTCCAGAAAGCTGGACTTTAACGCATCGTCATGCAGAGAAAATCGTGGCTACTTTTAAGCACTGCGAAAGTATTATTGCTTGGGATATTAAAAACGAACCTGATTTAGATTTTGAATCGCGCGGGGAACAAAATGTAAAGCCGTGGTTGGAACAAATGATTACAACAGTCAAAAAATTCGATCCTAATCATTTGGTCACTATTGGATATTCTAATATTGCATCGGGAGAGATACTAAAAGATAAAGTAGATTTTGTTTCGTATCATTATTATGAAGATATTTCGCTTTTTGAAGACAAACTTGCTGTTTTAGAAAAAACAACCAAGAAGCCTTTGGTAATGGAAGAATTTGGGCTTTCATCGAATCGCGGACTTTGGAGTTGGTTTGGCAATTCAAAAGAAGATCAGGCCGATTATCATAAAAAAATGCAATCCATATTTAAAAATAAACAACTTTCATTTGTGTCCTGGACTTTATATGATTTTCCGAAAATTCCAGATAAAGTTGCTGGAAAATGGCCGTGGATAAAAAACAAACAAAAACAGTTTGGATTCATCGATTCAGAAGGAAAAAACAAACCTTCTTTTTTGTATATAAATTATTGATTTTAATTTTTAAATAAAAAGAATTAAGTCTTTGTGTTTGCCAGAGAATTAATTTTTAATATAGTACTTCATTAGAATTACATTGCCTTTACTGATTTTAATTTTAAAAAAAAACGTATAGCTTTTGGGGCAAAAAAGGCGATCATGTTTTTGGTACTTAGCAGGTCTTTTTTGAATTTGCAGGCAATTTCAAAATTGATTTTAAATACAAAAGTCCAACAATAAACGGCAATGTAATTCTGGAAGTAACTGCAATAGTGGCATAATATTGGTGTAAACAGGATAATTGCAGTGACAAAAATGAAATAAAAAAGTATTTTAGTTTGTCATCTTTCAGACAGCTCTTAAAATTCTTTCTTTTCTTGATAGTATTACATACTCAGAAAATTTCATCTGTTATTTATAATTAATATTTATTTTTTTGTTTCTTAATTCTGATACGAATCTAAGTTGCTTATAAGATTTTTTTTTATTTTTTCGATGATCGGCAGTTTACTGTAGACGGATAATCAATGTTTATGCTTAACTTGCAGTTAATTACAAATTAGATGTTAAAAAATGAACATTAAAAAGGAAATAGTCTTAGTATTTTGCTTTCTCCTTGGATTATCAATCCAAGCGCAAGATATGCAAGAGGGTTTTACCAATTTAGAGAAAGGAGAATTTGCTCAAGCCGAAAATTTTTTCAGCAAAATTTTAAAGACATATCCAGATAATAAAACGGCAAAGCTATGTTATGGGAGAGCTGTTGGTTTAAATTCAAGTCCTGAAAAAGCTACAGTGATTTTTTCTGAACTACTAAAAACGTATCCAGATGATTTTGAAATCCAGCTGAATTATGCTGAATGCATGTTATGGAATAAAAATTTTTCTGAGGCAAAACCTTATTACTTTGGTCTGATAGCAAAGCATCCCGAAAGTTTTCCGGCTTTACTGGGATATGCAAATACTTTGTCTAATTTAAAAGAATATAAGGAGTCTTTAGTATATGTAAATAAAGCTTTGGCAGTTTCTGTTAAAAATCCAAATGCCTTGGTTTCTAAGAAATACATACGCATGGGATACGCCAATCAATTGGTACAACAACAAGATTATAATACTGCACTTACTGTATTAGATGAAAATTTTGAGGATTTTCCGAAAGACAAGGAAACGCTAATGAATAAAGCTAATATTTATTTAATGACTAAAGATAAAAAAAATGCAACCAAGACATATCAAGAATTAGCAGTAACTAAAAAGGATAGTTTGTTTTCTTTGAACGGATTATCATTGGTTGCGCATATAGCCGAAAGAGATAGCGAAGCTTTATCTATAGCCAAAAAAGCATTAAAAAAGAGCCAACTTATTGAGGACGTAAAATTGCAAAATGAAACAAAAGGGCGCTATGTTCAGGCATTAATTTGGAATAAAAAGTACAAGGAAGCAGCAGCAAAAATTAAGGAATACCAAATTAGCAATCCCAATGAAAATTGGGTATTAGCGCTTTCTGCAACTTTAGGAATGTATCGCAGTGATTTTAAAGAAAGCATTACTGACTACCAAAATATATTGGTCAACGATGCAAAATCATTCGATGGAAACTTAGGAATATCGAATGCTTACTTTGCGGATGGGGAACCATTAAAAGCTTATCAAGCAGTAGATACTACCTTGAAAATATTTGAAAACCAAAAAGATGCTGTCGGATTTCTAAAAAAATTAAATGAAAATTTCGCACCAAGTGTAGAGGAGATATTAAGTTATTCATTTGATAATGGAAATAATGAAGCCTACGCCACTAATACAGTTTTGAATTTTCCAATATCGACGAAATGGTCCTTTTTAGGGACGTATCAATACAGAAAAACCGAAAATACAGTCACTAAAAATTCCGCAATATCTAATGACTTCAAGTTAGGTACAAAGTGGCAATTTCATCCCAAAATAAATTTTAATGTTTTAGTAGGTTCAAGTAATGCACGATCTTTCGTTAGTAATTATAGTCAATTATTAGTAGATGCATTTTTCAAAATAAAGCCCTTAAAATTGCAGGATTTAGAAGTGGGGTATAAGCGAGATATTCAGAACTTCAATGCGGATTTGGTAAGTCGAGAGATAACTGCTGATAATTTTTATTTCAATTATAATATTGGTACAAACTTCAAATTAGGATGGTTTACGCAATATTTTTATAGCACGCAAAGTGATAGTAACCAGCGAAACTTATTATTTACCTCATTATATTATAACTTTTTATCAAAACCAATTTTGAAAGCTGGCTTTAATTATCAATTTATTGCCTTTCAAAAACAAGTTCCAACAATTTATTTTAGTCCAAGTAAATTTAATGCTTATGAGATTTTTATTGATTTTTTGAAAGATGAAAAATCGGCTCAAAACAATACTATTTTTTACACACTAAGTGCTGCAACAGGATTTCAATATATTGAAAATGATAGGAAGCAATCGACTTATCGGGTGCAAGCTAAATTTGGCTATAAATTTTCAGATCGTTTTTTGGCGAATTTTTATGGTGTTAAAAGTAATATTGCGTCTGCTACTGCTGCAGGGTTTCAATATACAGAAGTAGGTTTGCGTCTTAGATGGATGTTGGCATCTAAACCAGTATTCAAAGTCAAGAAAAAGGAGGAATAACAACTTTTTCAACTTAATAATAAAGAAGTTGCATTGTCTTTTATAAAAGCTATAATAAATTGAGTCGTTTCATTAAATCAGGTCTGTTGGCGCGACTTACAGGAATGACATCTTTGCCAATTAAGACACTATTGTCTTCAATGTCAATAATTTTTTTTGTATTGATAATAAAGGAACGATGCACTTTCAAAAACAAATCTTTAGGTAATTTGTCTTCTATTTTTTTAAGGGTGGAGTGAACCACATAGTTTTTATTTTCTGTTTTGATATGAATATAATCTCCTTTAGCTTCTATAATATTGACCAAAGCAAATTCAATTTTGATCAGACGGCGATCAATATTGATGTAAAATTCGTTTGCATTATCTTCGTTTGCACCTTTATTTGCAATTGTTGTTGTAGTATTCGCTTTTTGAATTGCTTTTTGAAAGCGATCTTCGGTAATTGGTTTTACTAAATAATCTACAATACACTCGTATTCAAAAGCTTCGATAGCAAAATTTTTATCAGAAGTTATCAGTATAATTTTGGGTGGACTTTTAATTGTTTTAATAAAATCAAAACCTGTAAAATCAGGCATGTGGATGTCTAGAAAAATTAAATCGACATTATTTTCATTTAAATACTTTATGGCATGAATAGCATTTGAGAATTCTTTTAACAAGTTTAATTGAGATGTATTTTCAATCATTTTTTTTATTATGGATCTTGCCATTTCTTCGTCATCAATAATAATGCAATTCATAGTTTAAGAATATATTATAATTATATTACAAGTCTATTGTATTTCCTAAAAGTAACCTAAAGTTCATATTGTCGGGTAGTACTATTTCTTTTTTTAATTTTCTTCTTATTTCTTAGCAAGATATGAACTTTTTGCAAGACTTAATATGGGAATTTTAGATTTTAATTTTTAAATGATTCTAAAAAAGTTTTTTTGAATAGTTTAAAGTAAAAGTTTAATTAATCTTTCTATTATTTTAAAGTGTTTTGCAGTTTTTTGTTGGTTTTTTTGAAATTATTATTTTTAAGATTTTGTTAATATATAAGTATTGATTTCGAGATTACTGATAGTTCGGATATTTTTAAATCTTTGAACCCAAAAATATTTTTGCGACAATATCTAATCTAAGATTAATCTATAGTGAATTTAGAATATTTTAAACGATTTCCCTACTAAATTAAGTTGTAAATTACTTATTACGATAGAAGTGGCAAGAAGTTTTTGTTGTTTTAAAGCGGATTTGTATTGATGAAATGTAATTTAAAATTTTTTGAGATGCAATATTTGAAAGCTTAAGATATTTTGCTTATCTATATTTTAATATTATTTCATTTGCTGTAATTCGATCTGAATTCAAGCTCAATTCCTTTGCAGATGAAGTTCGATATTCTTTAATTTTTTGTTCAACGTCAGTAGTCTAGAAACCGTTTGTCGATATTTTTTGGTGATTTGCCGTAACTTGTTAATGACCTAACGAAAATGTGTAATCGTCTAAAAAAATAGATGATAATTTTGGTATTAGATAATAGATTTAACTCATCGATATGTGTTCAGAATATTTATTATAAAAGTATTTCAAATTGATCAGTACAAATAACTTTTTTAAAAAATAGTATACCTTATTTATTAAATTATTTTAAAGTTTTTAATTGCAAAATGCCAAAAGTTTAATCTCATTGTTTCTGTAGGTAAAAGTTTAGTATTTATTTGCAACCAATAATATGAAGCAAATAATTTCGCACAAGTGGCTAAATTTTCACTATAAGTTTTAATATTTTTTTTCATAACATTAAATATTATATAGTATATAGTATTTATTTAGAATTTCAACTTAATAATCCTTGTGGTTATTGATGTCAGTGGATGATTAAAAAAAAACTCTTTTTTTTTAAAAAATTAGCAAGATTTTACTTTTTATTTGTAAGTTTATAATGTTGTTTTAAGTTTTTTTTTGTCGGATTTTTTTCTCGTATTTTAATTTAATATCCAATTTTTAATTAAAATTTCTATAGTATGAATAATTTTACACTCATTAATTCTGTAATTAAAAGTTTATTATCGATTTTCTATTTTCTATTTAGCAAAGTACTATTGATTTTGAATAAGTTATTAAAGTTTAATTCTTTTTCTTTTTTTATAAATGTTTTTTTTCTTTTTAATATATCATCTTCAATATATGCTCAAGCTACTATTGTAACAAATCCTTCAAATTTGCAGATAAATACTGCTTTAAATGGGCCTGGAATAGTTATCGTTGGTGGAACATTGTCGGGAGCTGCAGCTGCTGCAACTTTACGTGCAAATCAAGTTGCTACCTTTTCGAATGGGGTTGGTGGTGCTGGTTTGGATATAGCGAGTGGTGTGTATTTTACTACAGGGAGTGCGCCTTTCGAATTAGCAAATAGAAATACAGCTATTCAAAAAAGTTTTAACCCAGCTGGAGCTACTACAGTATCAGATCCCAACTTATCTATAATTGATCCTACTGCAACCCGTGACTTAGTATCGTATTCTTTTACAATAACTTTAGCACCAAATGTTTCAGGGCTACTTTTTAGTTATCAATTTGGTTCAGAGGAGTATCCAGATTATGTGGGGTCTAATTTTGATGATGCTTTTGGTTTTTTTGTTTCTGGTCCAGGTATTTCTGGAGTTCAGAATTTCGCAACATTACCAAATGGTAATGCCACATCAATAAATAAGGTGAATGCTGGTATTCCTGGATTCGGCTCACCCGCAACGCCTGTAGCTGCATACGATGGTTCTCAATCTTCTTTGTATATTAATAATGGTCATACTACAACTATTACTGGAGGTAAATACAACCAGAATACTGCACCTCAGCCGGGGCCTTTTCCGATTTTTACGGAACATAATGGTTTAACAAGATTGATAAAAAAAACTATTAAGGGCTTAACTCCTGGTGGCACTTATACTTTTAAAATTGTAATTGCTGATTCTGGTGATGCATTGTTGGATTCGGGTGTTTTTTTAAATATTATAGAAGGAATCATTTCTGCAGATCTCTCCATTTCTAAAACTGTAAATAACCCAACTCCAAACGTGGGAAGTAATGTTGTCTTTACACTTACAGCGGGCAATACCGGTCCCGGGAATGCACCAAACACCAAAGTTACTGATTTGTTGCCATCTGGCTATACTTTAGTGTCGGCTACTCCGAGTGTTGGGACCTACAATTCAACTACAGGAGTTTGGGACATTGGTTTATTAAATATAGGCTCTTCTCCAACTTTACAAATTACTGCTACGGTAAATGCTGTAGGTTCCTATTTAAATAGTGCCTCTATTGATTCTCCTGATATTGCAGATCCTACACCAGGCAATAATACTTCTAGTGTTACCCCAACCCCGGTTGCGCAGTCTAATGTCGGTATAACCAAAACCGCAAGTAGCGCTACGCCTAATGTTGGCAGTAATGTTACTTTTACTTTAACAGCAACTAATGCAGGTCCAAGCAACGCCACAGGAGTGAGTGTAACAGATATTTTACCTTCCGGCTATACTTTTGTAAGTGCCAGCACAGCTTCAGGAACCTATACAAGTGGAACGGGAATCTGGGCGATTGGTGCTTTAGCCAATGGAGCGAATGCTACCTTGTCTATCATTGCCACAGTCAATGCCTCAGGAACGTATACCAACAGTGCGAGTATCGCTGCCAATGAAGCAGATCCTACACCAGGCAATAATACTTCTAGTGTTACCCCAACCCCGGTTGCGCAGTCTAATGTCGGTATAACCAAAACCGCAAGTAGCGCTACGCCTAATGTTGGCAGTAATGTTACTTTTACTTTAACAGCAACTAATGCAGGTCCAAGCAACGCCACAGGAGTGAGTGTAACAGATATTTTACCTTCCGGCTATACTTTTGTAAGTGCCAGCACAGCTTCAGGAACCTATACAAGTGGAACGGGAATCTGGGCGATTGGTGCTTTAGCCAATGGAGCGAATGCTACCTTGTCTATCATTGCCACAGTCAATGCCTCAGGAACGTATACCAACAGTGCGAGTATCGCTGCCAATGAAGCAGATCCTACACCAGGCAATAATACTTCTAGTGTTACCCCAACCCC
>NZ_WMDQ01000020.1 GCF_009707955.1 Flavobacterium sp. LC2016-13
GTAAACGGAAGTCCGGTTGGTTTGCACGTAAAAGGTATAAGTCACACGATTTTACTCGATGACATGAAAAAATCCAGGACTTTTCTGGATCGCAACCTACAGGAAATAGCACTGAATATTTTTGCCGAAGAAACTGCAGGAGAATTTTACCAAAGAGATGCTATTGAACCAACTTACACCAAAATTTTCGATTACAAACCGCAATACAACGAAACCAGTTTTGATTTCTTAAAACGTCTTTCTGCCCGTTACGGACAGTGGTTTTATTTTGACGGAATGCGCATGCAATTTGGACAAACCAAAACGAGTAAGGTCAAATTAATCAACGGGGCTTCGCTGCATGAATTTGGTATTGAAACCAATTTAGTTTCCCATAAAACTTCTTTTGGAGGTTATGATTATAATTTGGCCAGCAATATTACAGCCTCAGAAGCCAAAACCAATACAGGAAGCGTTGATAGTTTCGCAAAGGTTGTTTTAGACAGACAAGCCTCGGTTTCTCAACCCAATCTAAATATTGGCGCCTATACCAATCAGGCACAAAATGCAACAGATATTACCGAACTGGCCAAACTGCAAACTGCTGGTCGAGATGCCAACAGTGTTTTTTATACCGGAATATCTTATTTGCCTATTGGTTTAGGACAGGTTTTTACGATTCAAAACCAAACGGTCGAACATGAACTTGTTGCCATTGAAATAATACACCACTCACAAATTCACGGAAATTACAAGTGTGAGTTCAAAGCTATTCCTGCCGATGTTGCCGCGCCGCATTATACCAATGTAAATGCATTTGCCATTGCACAAAGCCAGTCTGCCAAAGTATTTGACAACACTGATCCGGAAGGATTAGGACGTATAAAAGTCGATTTTTATTGGGGAGCCGGAAGCACAAAAAGTGAATGGATGCGTGTAGCACAACAATATTCAGGAGACGGAAGAGGAATTTACTGGAGACCTGAAATTGGTGATGAAGTGTTGGTTGATTTTGAAGGCAATAATATCGATTGCCCGTATGTTTTAGCATCGCATTATAACGGAAAAGCTAAACCTGAATTTTTTGATTCTAAAAACATGATTAAAGGATGGAAACTGAGATTTGGTCAGTTGTTCAAGTTTATTGAGAAAGTAGGAATCTGGCTTTCTGACCCGAGTGGGAATGAAATTCATTTGGATGAAGAATTAAAAAGTATGACTTTGACTTCTAGCGAAACAATTACTTTGAATTGCAAAAATCTTATAATAAATGCTTCAGAAAGTATAACGTCGAATGCCGGAACAAGTATTTCTGAAACAGCAACACTTGATAAAACTACAGTTGTTGGAGGGATTTTAAATACAAATGTTACAGGAAGCAAATTCTTATATGTAGGAGGGAATTTTGATGCAAATATTGAAGGTGATTATAATTCAGAACTTAAAAAAGATCACAATATATTGAGTAATGGAAAGGTGGTGTCCAACAGTGAAAATTCTCATGAAATACACTCTCAAAAAGATATTAAAAATAATAGTGGCGAAGCTACCAGACAAAACTAATTGAAGATGAGAAAAACAGTTAGCGGAATAGATTTGACATTAAATCCGGATGGCAGTGCTTGGATGTATCGAAATACTATAAATAAAGCTACTTTTAGAGTAACAGGTGATGGCGATATATTTTATGATGATCCTTTTGGAAATTATATGACAAGTTCGCCACGACAAATAAGAATAAATTTTGAACATTTTGTATTAAGAAACTATGGTGATGAAATTAGAAGATCAGATGGAGTAAGAATGATAATGCTGCCTAAAAAAGAAATTCAGGAAATTGCCAACAAAACATTTTATGCCGATGATCAGTTTCATGCTATAGATTTTGTCACTTTTATCATAACCGAAGAAAAATAATTATTATGTCATATAATTTAAGAGTAAAAGGCAACATTACAACCAATGTTGGAGGAACCACAAGAATTTATGCTAAAGAAGGTGTAGAAATTAATTCTAACGGAAGAATTGATTATTTTGCTCCTGAATATAGCTATGGAGAACCTGAAGATCCGCCAGCTAGATTTGACGATCGTATTATAAATGTAAATGGACATTTTTATAATAACGACGGAACTTTTGAAGGTAAAATAAATGAATCTGATTTTCAAGGAAGTGTTAATGATGTTTATGTTTGTGATGGGAAATCTACTCAAAAAGATAAAAATGGAAATGATTTTGTAACATATAATAACACTAGGATATTGAAAGAAAATGATGTGAATATTCCTCATGAAAAATTCACAACCTTAAGTTCAACTATTTACGGCGAAAGTTCTGCTTATAAAATAAGTATTGGCTTTACAATGGAATTAGCAATGGAAATGTTTGCAATAGCAAGTGTTCATAAAATTAATAAGATCGCTTATGGTAGTGATAGTGATCAAGCACAATTGTTTAGAGAAAAAGAAATTGAGAAAAGAAATGGTACCAAAATGCAGTTAGCTATTGGTGCGTTAATATACTCTTTAACGTCTGAAAATGATGCTAGTAATGGAGCAACGATGTGGGATGGGGCGGAACAAGCTCAATTTCTGCCAAATGATAACAGATTTTCAACAGGTAAATTTGAAATTCATATGAACACTATGGGATGGACTATTTCAGATGAACATTATAAAAAATGGAAAATAGGTGTTGAAAAATTAGGGGGAACTTTTAATGTACCTCAAGAGAAATATACACCTGGAGTAAATCCTAATAATCGATTTTCGACCTCTGAAACTATAGCGCTTGAATCAACAGCTGTTTATTTGGGCACTATTTTTTGGAAAGAATTAAAATCAAGAAAAAAGAAAGTGTATGAAAAAAAATAAACTAATCACTGTTTTTATCTCGCTATTGACAATTTCATGTAAAGTTTCTAATAAAGATTATGTCATAATTCATTCTAATAATAAAGAGATGGAAATCCGTCATTATTTCCACGAAAACAATGAAGAATATGCAAGAGTTTATGGTAATAGTAAAGAAAACGATTCAATTACATTTACAATAAATAATAATGATCTGTTAGTCAACCAATTTATATACAGTCGAGAACAAAAAAAACGTATTGCCGGAGGAAATATACTATATGTAAACTACACTACTACAATTACAGATATTAAATATTCTCAAAATGCCGATGGATGCATGAATATAAATCCTATTATAAATTTAGATTTTTTGAAAAAAGACAAACAAATTGAAAAAATTATTAAAGAAAACTGCAAAGTTAAGGAGAGCGACAAAGAAGAAGATTTCTTTAGTGATTGTAATTTCATTCTTCCTCAATTAGATAAAATAGAATATCTACCTGATAATTCTAAGATTATTTCCGTTGAAATTTTGAAAAATAAAATAAAACAATTTCAAGAGATTAATTTAAGGGCTAACTATTTTAATACAAAAATTGATTACAAAAGATACTATTATTATAAAGATAAAAGTATTCAAAAAATAAAAACATTAGTTAGAGATAGTATTTCAACAGATACTATTATAGATTGTTATTCTAAAATTAATTTAGATTAGTAAGTATAATGGCCCCAGTTCTTCCACTGGTGCGAGATTCTAGATCGTGAACATACAGAATGTAACGTTTAAACAATGTAGATAATAGTATAGAATTGCGATTGCGCTAGCAGGAGTATATAAACAAAAAACCTTCAAACCAAGTACAAACACCTGATTTAAAAGCCAACAAATAATCTTTATAATTATAACTTAAATACCAAAAAAAATTTTAGCATTCCTAGTCGTTTCCTCCGCCACTTTATCCAAAGAAATCCCTTTAAACTGTGCCACAGTTCCCGCCACAAAAGGCAGAAAAGCTGGTTCGCAGCGACGTTCATGGTATTTCTTCAAAAGACTGTTCGGAGTATTTTTAGGAAGCATAAACGGAGCATCGGTTTCGATCATCATTCGGTCAAGTGGAACGTATTGAATCACTTCTTTTAAATGACTGAAACGTTTGGTATCAGAAATCGCTCCCGTAAAACCAAGATAAAATCCGTTATCGAGATAGGTTTTAGCTTCCTGCAAAGTTCCTGTAAAACAATGTACAACCGCTTTTGGCAATTGCGGCAAATACTCTTTTGTAATGCTCATAAACTTTGTAAAAGCAGCTCTTTCATGCAAAAACAAAGGTTTCTGAACTTCGATTGCCAATTCTAATTGGGCTTTGTAACACGTTTCCTGAATGTTTCTGGGCGAAAAATCACGATCAAAATCGAGTCCGCACTCGCCTACCGAAACTACATGTTTCTGTTTTAATAAATTTCGTAATCTTGAAATGCTTTGTGTATCAAAACTTTTCGCATCATGCGGATGAATTCCTGCAGTCGAATATAATATTCCCGGATATTGTTTTGCGATTGCAGCCGAAGCTTCACTATTTTTTACGCTTGTTCCCGTTAGTATCATTTGCGATACATCGGCATCTAAAGCGTCTTGTACAACATCGTCTATGTCGTTGTGGAATTGTTTATTCGTTAAATTAATTCCGATATCTATATATGTATTCATGTTTTTTTTTAAGTTGCAAAGGCTCAAAGAGGCAGAGGTTCAGAGGTTTCCTCTTTGAGTCCTTTGTTTTTTATTTTAAGATTTTAAGAAGAAAGAAGCAAGAGACAAGACCAAAAATTATTTCTTCTTGCGTCTATTCTCTTTACTCTATTCTCTTGCCTCTTGCCTCTTGCTTCTTTTTTAATCTTCTCTACTTCCGTCATCAGCCATTCTAACCAATTTTGGTGTGAACTTCGCAACGACATCAACCAAATCCTGTTGAGCTTCCATAACCTGATTGATATCTTTATAAGCCATTGGCGCTTCGTCTAAACCTGCGCCAATAAGCGTAACGCCGTGATCTTGTAGAATCGATTGCATTTCTGTTTTAGTGATATTTTTTATGGCTTGTGTTCGGCTCATTTGTCTTCCTGCACCGTGCGAAGCCGAATTTATGGCGTTCTCCTCGCCTTTTCCTCTCACCAAAAATCCAGGCGCGGTCATACTTCCCGGAATGATTCCCATAACGCCTTTTCCGGCTGGGGTTGCTCCTTTTCTATGCACGATTACTTCTTCGCTATTCCAGATTTCTTTCCAGGCAAAATTATGGTGGTTTTCGACTTTGGCTAAAATTGTGGCGCCCAAAGCACGTTCCATTTTGTTATGGATAATCTCGTGACAAGCCGAAGCATAATCTCCCGCAAGGTTCATCGCCAGCCAATATTCCTGACCCATTTGTGAGCTCATATCCAAATACGCTAAGTTTCTTGCTACTTCCGGAAGTTTGCATTCGTCTTTGGCGATTTTAGTATAATGTCCGGCAATTGTTGCGCCCATTCCACGTGAACCTGAATGCGTTAACAAAGCAACATATTTTCCTTTTGGAATATTCAAAACGGCATCGTCTTTTGCAAATTCCATGATTCCGAATTCTACAAAGTGATTTCCACCGCCAGAAGATCCTAATTGCGACCACGCTTTATCTTTTAAATTTTTCACAAACGGAGTCATATTAAAAGCATCATTTTCTAAAACCGAATGATCTGATTTGTATTGTCCGTGAAATCCGTGACCTGCTCCAAAAATAGAATTGGCAATTAATTCTCTTTTGAATTTGGCTTCGTTTTCAAAGTAAAAATCCTCCGCAATATCATAAACTGATAATGCCATTCGACAACCAATATCAACTCCGACACCATACGGAATAATGGCATTTTTGGTGGCTAAAACTCCGCCAATCGGTAATCCGTAACCTTGATGCGCATCTGGCATTAAAGCTCCGGCAACGGTAACGGGAAGTTTCATGGCAACTTCCATTTGTTTTCTGGCTCCGTCTTCAATATGATCTAATCCGTAAGCTGAATACGCATTTGGGTTTTCATTTAAAGCGATGAAATCTTCTGGCTTTTCATTGGCTTTTTCGATTAAAGCAACAGCCAGTTTGCTGAAAATTTTATCGTCGATATAGTTTTCCGGAGATTCTAAAACGTTTTTAAAGTTTGTGATCATTTCATCACGCGTAAAACCGTTTCTTTTACTGTTTATTTTTAAGGCAATCCCAATTGTTTTTCCTTCTGGGAATCCTAATTCTAATATATCTGTACCGTTTATTTGTGTATTCATTGTTTTTGTTTTTAAAGGGGCAAAGGTTCTAAGGTTCATAGGTGCAAAGGTTTTTTACTGCTGCGCAGTTATTTTGCGTACTTATTTTTTTTCTCCCAAAGCCACAGGTTTTGAGGATTAAAATGATTTTCTCTTTTTTTGTCATCCTGAGGAACGAAGGATCACACACGGAATTCTACAAAGATTGTCAAGTTCTGTGTGGAGCTACTTGTGTGATCCTTCGTTCCTCAGGATGACAAACAGTACGCTTAATTAATACTTTGCGAAGACGCACTTCCGTGCGTCTCTACAATAAAACTTTGTTCCTTTGCGCCTCTGAACCTTTGTAACTCTCCTTAATCTATTAATAATTGCGTAACTGCCGAAGCATTTATCGCCCATTGTGCATCATAAACCTCATCAGCATTTTGATCTTCGGTAATGGCTAAACCCTGAGCTTCTGCTTTAAGTTTTAATAAACTACCAATATTCAATTTACTGCTCAATTTTGCCAATAATGCCTGAACTCCTTTAAAATCCAAACCTCCTACAACCTGACCTCCAAAAGTCATCTCTAACCAAACGATTTCTCTTTTGGCTACATCAAGAACTCCAAAAACCAAGCCTTTGGCAACATTTTGCGTAACACGAACCTGATGATCTACACACGACGGATCGTATGCAACTCCGGTTTTCTCCGAAATTTTCATCGGGTGTTTACTGTTCATCCAACCTACAACAAGATTTGGAGTGATACTTCCGTTGCTGTACGCATTGCAGGTAAAAGTTACAAATTTTGCATTGACTTTTGCCAATTTATCAATATCGATATTAATATACTCAGCGGTTCCAACTTTATTTGGAATACTTCTGATATCACCGCTATGTTTACAACCTGTTGTTTCCAATCGGCTGTAAGAACAAATATCCATACTGTTTTCAAAAGCAATATGACAGCTTAAATCCATATCTAAATGTTGTGCTGGCAAACCATTCCCCCATTGCATAAACAATCGTACTTCGTTTCCTTCAATTGGAAAACGTGTTCCCATTAAAGCAACTGGTAAATCCTGAACCGTTTCGCTTCTATCTCCAATCGAAACTGGCATATTAAACAATTGCGGATCTATATAGATTGTTTTATTCGTGTTTTTGATTGCTGCAAAACGCTTTTTCATGGCTAAAAGACACAATGCTTCGATTTGATTTTTCATCGCCTCTAATTGCGTTTCGTTATATAAATTCAACAAACTGTTTGGTGCAATTTTTTTGTTTGTTCCGCCCAAAGGTTTTACACTTCTTTGTATGTTTTTATCAAAATAATTTTGAGCATACATATTTAATGTAAACACCAATCTAGCCGGAACTTTATCGATGATTTCTTCAAAATGTGCAATAGTTTCGTCTGCACCAAACCAAAGCATATTAGAGAATAACGAACGTGCAAATAAACCCGGACGCTGTTTCAACAATGCAAATGTTTTATCGGCATCAAACTTTAATCTTGATGTGTTTACTTTACTTTGCCAAACATCATAAACCTGATTGTAAAATACATCCATTAAAAAAGCTAATTTTTCAAAGCCTTTTCTTTTGCTGTATTCTGCCAAACGCAACGCTCTGATAAAACGAATCCACATTCCTCTTTTTGGGTGCATGATTTCGCACATTGCTTCTACTTTCATATCCAAATTATTCAACCAGGACGCTACCATTAAACATTCTTTTCTTGAATATTTAAGTTTTAAATCTTTTTGTGCTGCAATTTTTGCTTTCGCACTTGCATCCATAAATTCATAAAAATGTGTCTGATTTTTGGCTGTTCTCTTGATAATCGTTTTTGGCTCAATAATCTGTAATATTCCTGTATTTTTAAACCACAAATATCTTAAGATATCGGTTGGCGTTTTTAAAAATTGAGAAGCTTCATCTTCTTTCCCGTTTTCAATCAAAAGATCAATTACAAGCATTAAAGTTTCCTTCATTGCAACATCTGTTTTTGGCAATGGCAAATATTTCATCGCCATTTTTAAACTATCTACTTGCGTAGTGTCTAAAGCCGTTTTTGATTGCAATAATGATATATAGAAATCATTTAAATCTTTTTCTGACCACAACTCAAGAACTTTCAATTTACTTCCTTGTCCGAAATTTTCAATTTTTCCAAATTCGAACGGAGTTCCACAAAACGGGCAACCATTGTATCTCTCTAATGGAAAAGTATTATCCGGAATAATATGTCCGCATTCTAAAGTCGTTCCGTTTTTTATCTTTAAAACATTCCAGAAGTACGTAACTACATGGTCTAAAATAGATTCTCCAGTTGGAATATTCCATTCTTTAACCAAAGGTCTCCAGTTTTTATCTGTTCCTAAAACTTCTTTTAAAACTTCTAAAACTTCAACTTTATAATTCGGGTTTACGTTATTTAAAGCATGTAATAATGATTCGGAAAACGTAAATCCGAGTTTTGAAACATTGGCCAATAAAACCGATGTTGTTCCTGATAAATTTTTGATATCATTCACTATCATTTCTGATGGAATGAAAATGGCGTTTTGACGCAAACTGATTTTTAATAATTCTTTTGTTTTCATTTTTTTAATTTTTAAAATTTAGATAATTGTGTTTCTGATTTCTACCTAAAAGAGTTTTGAAGTAAGAAACACTTGACCTGAAATTAGAGTGTAATGGATTAACTGATTCAAAGACTTAATTTGGTGGGGAAACCCCGGAAGTAAGTTAATCTTGACCCTCATTTTTATTAATAATAATTTTAAAACTTGCCGGACTCGAACCGGAGTTACCAATTTTCTGACGTAAGTTTTAATTGATCATTAATAGTGAAGCAGATGGGATTCGAACCCACGACCCGGACATTAAAAGTGTACGAAGTAAGTTTTGATTGACCTTTGATGGATAATTTCAAAACTACCTGCTCTAACCGCTGAGCTACTGCCTCATAATATTTGAATAAAAATGTAATGGTATAAGTGTAAATCTTTTAATGGTTTTTCTGAAGTAACTTAAACTTGACCTATTTTATTCTTTTTATATTTTCAATGAACTTGTTTTATTTCCTGAACAAAGATTTCAAAAGTAGTACGCAGTTATTTTGCGCAGTGAAAAAGAAATGTTATTTTTGAGTAAAAAAGAATATGAATCTTAAGGAAAAATTTACCGAATTGCTCGATAAAATTGGTTTTGCTGAAAGTGATATTCAGAAGAATTGGTTGAATTTAGAAAAAGCATATTCCAATAAATCAAGACATTATCATAATCTAACTCATATTGAAGCTATGATTGAGAGTTATGAAACTTACTTCGACAAGCTTCAATTTCCGAATGAAATATTATTTTCTATTTTTTATCACGATTATATTTATTCTAGTCGTAAAAAAGATAATGAACTCAAAAGTGCAGAATTTGCATTGTCTGTTTTGCCTGAAAATGCCAAGCTTGATAAAAAATTAGTTTTTGATGCGATTTGTGCTACTCAACATCATCAACAAAATATAGTTAAAGATATTAATTGGCTAATCGATTTTGATTTGAAAGTTCTTGCCTGGGATTGGGAAGCTTATAAAGTGTATTTTGAGCAAATTCGAAAAGAATATCGTATTTATCCTGATTTTTTATACAAACCGGGAAGGGCTCAAGCTTTGAACCATTTTTTGAAGAATGACTTTATTTTTCAAACTGATGAATTCAGGAATTTATATGAAGAGAAAGCCCGAAAGAATATTGAGGCAGAGATTTTATTGTTGATGTAAATATTACCGTTGTTAAACCCGACAGGTTTTATCCGAAGCCTCAGGATAAAACCTGTCGGGTTTGCTATGTGTAACGATTATTTATGAGATGTTTGATGCATTTCTGCGGGTCTCTATATAAAATATTTTTAGAACAATTTATCATTATTAACCTAAATGCGTGAGGGATAGAGGCGGTATCCTTTTGCCGGCGAAGCAAGGCAAAAGATATAGCCGATCCCGAAGCTTCGGGACGACCCGGAGGGACACGCCCAAAAGCTGAAACGAAAAGTATTTAATTACTAATTTTTTCCTTCGTAATTAGGACAACCAAAACATTTTTTTGCTAAACTGAATTGATACGTTAGCGAAAGCTCGTAAATACCTCCAGTTTTTCCGATTTTGGTGGTGTTTAAATCGTATGACAATCCTAAACGTAAATTTTCATATTGCAATCCTGTAAATAGGTTTACTGATGTTAGTAAATCGCCATTGATTCCGTTTTTTGCTGGGTTTGTGACTGCTGTTGCTCCAAAAAATATCTTTTCAAATAAAATGGAAGCTCCTAAATCAAATCGGTTATAACGGCCTTGTTGCATATAATTTGAGGTTACAAAAAACTTAGTTTCATACGGCAACAATACAGCATCGATATAATCTGCAATAAGAAATTCGTAACCTGCACTTAGCGAGAAAAAAGTATTTAACGGTACGTTTCCTTCTGAACTAAATGCAATGTTCGGTTTGTTAAGATGTTTCATCGAAAGACCAATCCAAATTTCATCGGTATTAAAAACCATTCCCGCCGATACATCAAAAAAGTTGACTTTTCTATTCAGTAAAATAGGGTCCATCGAACTTGAGTTTATAACTCCGGTTCCTATATTAATCTGGTCTTCTAATAATAAATTCTGAAATGCAAAGGATTTTATTCCGTAACCCACTTCAATTGCGGGTCTAAATTCCCAATAATCATTTAATCGAACTTTGTAAGCATAATTAGCATTGATTTCAGAAAAATTATAGTTGGATATATTTTCTCTCTGGTTTAAGAAACTAACGCCAAAACCACTGTTTATGTCATCGCTCCAGGTATTTACGAAGGCATAATCTGTATCTATCCTAAGATCAAGATCCGGCCATTGTTCGCGGTGAATTATTCCTGCATAAGTGGTTTCCATAAACCCAGAGAATCCTGGATTCAGGGTTTCCGGAATTAAAAAATATTGTGTGAAAATAGGATCCTGAGCTCTTGCCTGCGAAAAAAAGCAACATGTTATAATTATAAAAAATAGTTTTAATTTCATTGTAAATCTTGTTGCTTTTATTTAATTAATGTCAATGCTCCTTTTTCGATCAACGTATGATTGTAAAAGGTTTTTAGCGTAATTCTATAATAATAGTTACCATTTTCGGCCTCTAAATCTTTTATCCTTCCATTCCATCCTCTGATGTTTGTTCCGGTTTCAGAATATACAACGGCTCCCCAGGTATCAAAAATGTCCAGCGTAATGTTTGACAATCCTAAAAATACAGGTGCAAATGTGTCGTTAAACCCATCGTTATTTGGCGTAAATGCATTTGGTATAATAATGCTATATCCTTTTTCTACTTTTATTGTAGCGCTATAACTGTATTGACATCCAAAAGGATAATTTACCGTTTGTTTTATGGTGTAAGTTCCAACTCTTGTATAAATATGTTCCGGACTTTCTTCAGTTGAGAAATTACCATCTCCAAAATCCCATGATGTGCTGGTAAAATCACCTGTCGCCAGATTTGTAAATTTTACCGGATCATAAATAGAATATAAATCAAACATTTCTTTACCATAAGAAGTCGTTGAGAAATTGGCCAGACCTAAAACCGGAGTATCCACATTAAGTGCATAGTCGGCTTTACAACCAAAACTATCTGTAACGGTAAAGATGATTAAACCGTTATTTTCGGTATTCATAATTTCGTTATTCGCTCCACTAACATCACCATCTGACCAGCTTAAAGTATACGGCGGGATTCCACCTTTTACATGTCCAACAAATGTTTGTTTGACATATTTGGTATCACAATTAAATTCGGTTAAAACTTCAACTGTTGGTGTTAGTTGGTCAAATCGGGTAATTTTCCAGGTTTCTGTTTGTTTACATCCATTAGCATCTGTTACAACAACAGTATAATTTCCGGGAACAAGATTGACTAAATCTTCTGTTTTTTGTCCATTAGACCAGCTGTAGCTATAAGGTTGCGTACCACCTGTTACTACTAAATTAATCTGACCGGTATCGGCTCTAACGCAATCTAACG
This sequence comes from Flavobacterium sp. LC2016-13, assembly GCF_009707955.1. Lineage (GTDB taxonomy): Bacteria > Bacteroidota > Bacteroidia > Flavobacteriales > Flavobacteriaceae > Flavobacterium. The sequence continues at coordinate 12,183 of NZ_WMDQ01000020.1, forward strand.
GATTAGATACTTCTCCTCTTATTTCCAGTAATAAAGGTTCTACTATTGTAAAAGTTTCTTTTATTTCACAATTTTTGGCATCCGTAATGGTTACTGAATATTTTCCTGGACCAATATTATTTCTCTCAATTCCTGCTGTTGCATCATCATCCCAAACGAGTTTAACAGGAGCTTTACCTCCAACTAGATTAAGACGAATATGCCCGTCTTTTTGACCAAAACAAGATATTTGTTTTACATCCGGATTTATGGTAAAAACTGGTGCATTATCTATCACGATAGTGAATACTTTAGGACAACCTAATGAATCTGTAATCGTGATAATATATGTTCCGGCAGATAAATTATTTTGTACAAGTCCTGTACCTAAATTGCTCCATTTTATAATATATGGATCTCCGGTTGCAAACGGAACTCCTCCTGTAATACTATTTATGGTAATCGATGCATTAGCATAATTATAACACGCTATTTCGGTTTTTGTATAATTTAATTTTATCTCATCGTTCTGAAGTAAAATCACTTGTAACTTATCTGTACAACCAGAATTATCAGTAACAGTTAAATCATAGGTTCCTGCATATAAATTTCTTGGGTTTTGAACTGTACTTGTATATCCGTTTGGTCCTCTCCAAAAGTATCGGTAATTAAAAACGCCAGGAGATGTTTCTGTAAATCTTCCCCCAACAGTTTTTACATTAATTTCTCCTGTGTTATATCCGTAACACAAAATATCGACCTGACTTACATAAGTTACATCTAATAATGGTGGTTCGATAATTGTATAGCTTCCTGTCAGCGTATTACAGCTGTTAACTTCTGTAATGGTTACATCATATTTTCCTGGTCCTAAATTAGTAAGATTACCAGAGTTAACCGGAAACGAAACTCCGTCTTTTAACCATACATAAGTATAAGGCTGAGTTCCTCCAGTTGGAGTAAAATTGATTCTTCCATCATTTAACCCAAAACAGGTTATGTCGCTTTTAGATTGTTGTAATATCTGAAATTTACCCGGCTCACTAACATAATAGCTTTTTGTAAAAGGACATTTTCCATTATCGGTAACGGTTAAATAATAGGTTCCTGCTATTAAATTAGAAATGTTTTGATTTGAACTTTTAAAGTTATTAGGGCCAGTCCACGAGAATACATATGGATTTCCTGTTGGAAAAGGAATTCCTCCTGCAGCCGTTATGGTTATTGCTCCGTCACTTAAGCCAAAACAAGTCACCGTTTTTATAGTTTCTGCAATTTTTATTAAAGGATCAACCGTAACTGTAATTGTAAAATCAGGTCCCGGACAAACTTTAGATATAGGCGATATTGTATATGTTACGGTCGCAGGACTGTTCGTATTATTCGTTAAATACTGACTAATTGTTGTAACCGGACTTGATTGCGCACCAACTCCACTTACAGCTCCCGGAGGAGAAACTATTGGTGTAGACCATATGTAAGTCGTTCCTGCAGGTACATTGTCAATTCCGTTTGTAAAAGGAGTAACCTGAAAAGAAGAACCACTACAAATTTGTACCGTTTTTGGCGTTATAACAGGAGAAAGAACTGTATTAACCGAAAAATTAGCAGTTTTTGTAGTTGTCCCGCAACTATTGGTAACACTAAAAATTGCCTGATAATTTCCGCTAGTTGTATAATTTATCGATCCCGGATTAAGCGATGTAGATGAAGACGGCGTTCCTCCTGGAAAAGTCCACAAATAAGTTATCTCATTAGCAGGAGAACAAGTTTGTTCTACTTTACCAACAGGTTTTATCGTTGCTGAATTACAAAAATCTGAAATAGGATCTAGCGTAATAACCGGCGGTTTCTTTACTTGTATTGTTTTTTCAATAGACCTTGCTGTTATTCCACACGAATTCCAAGCTGTCAGCCTTACATAATAAGTACCTGGTGTCACAAAATTAAAAACCGGGTTTTTAGATGAATAACCAGTTCCATTTGCAAAATTCCATTGGCCCATTGCTGATCCTGGATATGTTTCTTTACCACAGAATCCTTCATTATAATAATAAACATCCCATCTATAATTTTCTGCACCACAACTTAAGCTAGTGTCAGTAGTATTGGTCATTTGAACATTAGTTGAAGCACAAGCATTACCAAATGTAAAGTCAGGCTGTAATATTGGCTCTACACATATATATTGTGGAGGTGGTGTTATTCCAACTCCGCAAGGCGTAGTAGCGGTCAATGTAACTGCATATTTACCCGGTTTTGTATATATGTGATAAGGAGTAACATCTCTGGATGTTGTTCCATCTCCAAAATCCCAAGTATAAACATTAAGAGTACTACAGCCATTAGTATAACCTGCATAAGTTGAATTGCTGAAAGATACTCCGTAATTAACACAGGCAACAGCTGGTACATAATAACTTATCACCGGTACGTCTAAAATAATAATAGGTCCGGCATTAAGGTATGTGCTACCACAAGATGTCGTTATTGTTAAATTGACAGTACTTCCACCTGTATCACAATTGGCTCTTGTATATTTATGTGGAATAGGAAAATTTTGAGAAGCCTGTGGATTTAATTTATTATAATATACAGAACTTTCTAATTGCGTCTGAGTATAACTTTGATAAGTACCGTCTCCATAACTAACCTGATATTGGGTATCTGAAGGATTAAGTCCCCAGGCACCAATTGCAAAATCCATTGGAGCAACGGGTACACATAAATTGGTTGTATTACCCGGAGCTATAAGTGCACCAATTGGGTTATTAGAGTTTTTAACTACATAAGTAATTGAATTACTGCAACTGTTAGTTCCGTTTGCGGTTATGACCATATTAAAAGAACCTAACTTTTGGTATTCATGAGATTTAGGAAAAATTACATTTGCTTCTGAAGTGCCATCTCCCCAATCTACACTATATGCTGCTATACAACCAACTGAATTGGAACTATTTCCAACATTAATCGTAAATTTAGGATTCGAGTTATTGTCACCACATCTTTCAAAGGGTTTATTTGATCCTGGATTATTTTGATCTGTAAATTTTAAGTCCGGTTTCTGTAAAACCGAAACAGTATTTGTTTTTGTATTTACTTCACCATTGGCATCCGTTACAGTAAGTGTTACTGTAAAATATTGAATACCACAACCTAACGCTGTAAAGCTATGGCTTGGGTTACTGTTTGTTGCATTAGGAGTTCCGTCTCCAAAATTCCACACATATTTAAATGGACCAACACCAGTAACAACAGGAGTAAATGTAACAGGAGTTCCTGAACAAGCACCGTCATTGCTGAAATTAAAATCTACAGTTGGTGGAACAACAAAGTCGATATTGCTTTTATGAGTTGGATAATTTTTATCGGCAGTATTAAACCCGAAAACCGAAGAAGTAATTAATAAAACAATATATAGATGTAATAAGTAGAGTTTCCTCATAGAAAAGATTTTGTTTTTGAGGCGTAAAAGTATATGTTTTTTTTTAACAAAAAAATAGTACAAATACTCGTTTTAAAAAGAAGTGACCAATCAAATACGCAACTATTTTGCGCAGTTCGATAAAAAGTGTATTTTTAGCACTTAAGCTTTCGATTGAGAAATATTTTTATCACTCTTTATTTTAAAAAAGATTGCTCAATTTTTAAAAAATAAGATTTTATCTACAGATTAAATTTGAAGAAATAAATCGAAAATGGAAATCTTTATAATCAAGGATTAAAAATATCAGGATATGTCACAAAATAAAAATGCCTTAATTAGATACAAAACAATCGACAAATGTCTGCAGAATAAATATCGGACATGGACATTAGAAGATTTAATCGAATGCTGTTCTGAAGCTTTGTTTGAATATGAAGGCCGTGAAAATCCGATCAGCAAACGAACCATTCAAATGGATATTCAATTAATGCGAAGTGAAAAACTCGGTTATAATGCACCAATTGTCGTGTATGATAAAAAGTATTATAAATATGAAGATGATGAATTTACGATAACAGATATTCCGCTTACTGAAACTGACATGAATGTTTTGACGGAAACAGTTTCTATGTTGAAACAATTTAAGGATTTCTCTCTTTTTAATGATGTCTCAGATATTCTGCAACGTCTTGAAGATAAAATCTACGCCGAAAAATCACATACCAAACCTGTTATCTATTTGGATAAAAACGAAAATCTAAAAGGCCTCCATTATTTAGATGAAATATATCAGGCTATTATAAAAAAAGTCGCACTTGTAATTACTTATAAATCATTTAAGTCAGCAGAGGAAAGTAAATTTAATTTTCATCCTTTTATTTTGAAGGAATTTAATAACCGCTGGTTTTTAGTGGGTAAAACAAAAGGATCTCAGCCCATTACCAATTTAGCGCTTGACAGAATTATCTCGATCGATTATGATTTTAGCCTTTCTTATTTAGAAGAAGATTTTGATGCGGAATTATTTTATAAAAATGTAATTGGCGTGACCGTAAATTCAGGTTTACAACCCAGAAGAATCGAACTTTGGATCGATGCAGAAAATGCTCCTTATGTATTAACCAAACCTTTGCATCCTTCTCAAAGACTAATTCAGGAAAATGAAGACAAAAGCATCATAGTTCATTTATTCATCTCTCCGAATTATGAAATGGAACGTCTTATTCTTGGTTTTGGCAGTGGAATTGAAATTCTACGGCCGGAAAATTTAAGAAATCGCATGAAAAAAATACTCCAAAATGCTTTAGCTAAATATGGCGAGTAAATTTTATTCCTATTCAAACAAGGTTTTTTTTACATAAAAAGGATTTTTTGATGAATTTAGAATCAGAAATTATTTTTTAAGCCTTAAAATTTTATTTAAATCTCAAAAAAGAATAGTATATTTCAATTAAAAATTAACCTTAAACCACTCTATTTCAGAGACATTTTTTTATTAACCAAAAATTTATTAAAAAATTATATGCGTGCATAGTATTTTTTGATTATATTTGAAATCGATATAGTTAACCTATGAAAGACAAAACAATAGATTATATTTTGAGGGCTACATGGCAGGCTGTTTCAAGAATGTATAACGAAGAAGCTGCAAAATACGACGCCACAATGGCAACTGGGTTTGCACTTTTAAGTATAGACAAAGAAGAAGGTACTCCTTCTACAGCTTTGGGCCCAAGAATGGGAATGGAAGCTACCAGCTTAACCAGAACATTAAAATCGATGGAAGACAAAGGTTTGATTGTTCGCAAGAAAAACCCAAGTGACGGACGCGGTGTTTTGATTTACCTGACCGAATTTGGAAAAGAAAAAAGAGATTTATCTAAAAATACTGTTTTGAAATTTAATGAAACTGTTAGAAAACATGTTTCAGACGAAAAACTAAAACATTTCATCGAAGTTTCAGAAATTATCAATGAATTAATTCAGGACAAAAACATATTTACCCAAACAGAAAAATTAGAAAATGAATAATCTTATTTTCTAAGACAAATCAGATTCTATACAAAAAAACAAATAGTAACAAATTATGAAACGCACAATTAAAAAAGTTGCTGTAATTGGATCCGGAATTATGGGTTCAGGAATAGCTTGTCATTTTGCCAACATTGGTGTTGAAGTTTTACTGCTTGACATCGTACCACGCGAGTTGACAGAAGCTGAAACTAAAAAAGGATTAACGCTTGAAAGTAAAGTTGTTCGCAACCGAGTGGTTAACGAACATTTAGCGAATTCATTAAAATCGAAACCGTCTCCTATTTACAGTCAAAAATTCGCAAGCCGAATCACAACTGGAAATACGACTGATGATATGGCAAAAATTGCCAATGTAGACTGGATTATCGAAGTTGTTGTAGAACGTTTGGACATTAAGAAATTAGTTTTTGAACAAATCGAGAAATTCCGTAAACCGGGAACTCTGGTTACTTCTAACACTTCTGGTATTCCAATTCATTTTATGAGCGAAGGAAGAAGCGAAGATTTTCAACAGCACTTCTGCGGAACTCACTTTTTTAACCCTGCGCGTTACTTAAAATTATTTGAAATTATTCCTGGTCCAAAAACTTCAACTGAAGTATTGGATTTCTTAAACGAATATGGTTCTAAATTTTTAGGAAAAACTTCGGTTGTTGCTAAAGATACTCCGGCATTTATTGGAAACAGAATTGGTATTTACGGAATCCAGAGTTTATTTCATTTAGTAAAAGAAATGGGATTAACGATTGAAGAAGTTGATAAATTGACCGGTCCGGTTATTGGTCGTCCAAAATCAGCTACTTTCCGTACCGTTGACGTTGTTGGTTTAGATACTTTGGTACACGTTGCCAATGGTATTTATGAAAACTGCCCGACAGATGAACAACACGAATTGTTTAAACTTCCAGGTTTCATCACAAAAATGATGGAAAACAATTGGTTAGGAAGTAAAACAGGTCAAGGTTTTTATAAAAAAGTAGATAAAGATATTCTTTCTTTAGACTTAGATACATTAGAATACCGCGCTGCTAAAAAAGCAAATTTTGCAACACTTGAACTGACAAAAACTATTGATAAACCAATCAATCGTTTTAAAGTTTTAGTAAAAGGAAAAGACAAAGCAGGAGAATTCTACCGTAAGAGTTTCGCTGGAATGTTTGCTTATGTATCAAACAGAATTCCTGAAATCTCAGACGAATTATACAAAATTGATGATGCGATGAAAGCCGGTTTTGGATGGGAAAATGGTCCATTTGAAATTTGGGATGCGATTGGTGTTGCCAACGGAATCGAAATCATGAAAGCTGAAGGTTTAGAACCAGCTGCATGGGTTAATGAAATGTTAGCTTCCGGAAGCGAAAGTTTCTATTCTGTAAAAGAAGGAGCAACTTATTTCTATAACATTCCAACAAAATCACAAGTAAAAGTTCCTGGACAAGATTCATTCATTATTCTAAACAACATCCGCGAAAGCAAAAAAGTTTGGAGTAATAGTGGAGCAATCATTCAGGATTTAGGAGATGGAATTTTAAACTTAGAATTCCAATCTAAAATGAATACTATTGGTGGTGACGTTCTACAAGCTATCAATAAAGCAATCGACTTATCTGAAAAAGAATATCAAGGTTTAGTTATTGGTAACCAAGCAGCGAATTTCTCTGTTGGAGCTAATATCGGAATGATTTTCATGATGGCAGTTGAGCAGGAATATGACGAATTGAACATGGCAATCAAAATGTTCCAGGACACAATGATGCGCGTTCGTTACTCTTCTATTCCAGTTGTAGTAGCACCTCACGGAATGACTTTTGGCGGTGGATGCGAAATGAGCTTACATGCTGATAAAGTGGTGGCTGCTGCAGAAACTTACATGGGATTAGTTGAATTTGGTGTTGGTGTACTTCCTGGCGGAGGTGGATCTAAAGAAATGGCTTTAAGAGCTTCAGATTTATTCCGCAAAAACGATGTGGAGTTAAATGTTCTTCAAGAGTATTTCTTAACAATTGCTATGGCTAAAGTTTCGACTTCTGGTTATGAAGCTTTTGATACAGGACTTCTTCAACATGGAAAAGATGTTATCGTAGTAAACAAAGATCGTCAGATTGCTGAAGCTAAAAAACATGCTTTGTTATTAGCAGAAGCTGGTTATACACAACCAATCAGAAGAACTGATGTTAAAGTTTTAGGAAAACAAGCATTAGGAATGTTCTTAGTTGGAACAGATCAAATGGAAGCTGGAAAATACATTTCTGAGCACGATAAGAAAATCGCAAACAAACTTGCTTACGTAATGGCTGGTGGTGATTTATCTGAAGCAACTTTAGTATCTGAACAGTATTTATTAGATATCGAACGTGAAGCTTTCTTATCGCTTTGTACTGAGCGTAAGACTTTAGAGAGAATTCAATATATGTTAACTAAAGGAAAACCACTTCGTAACTAGAAAAGATAGAAGAAAGATGCAAGAAGCAAGATTTCAAAACTGAGTTTTGTCTTTTCTCTTGCCTCTTGCCTCTTGCCTCTTTTTCCTAAAATCTTAAAAAAACAAAACAAATGAAAACAGCATATATAGTAAAAGCATATAGAACAGCAGTTGGAAAAGCTCCAAAAGGTGTTTTTAGATTTAAAAGACCTGATGAATTAGCAGCAGAAACCATTCAGTTTATGATGGATGAACTGCCTGATTTTGATAAAAAACGTATCGATGACGTTATGGTAGGAAATGCCATGCCGGAAGCAGAACAAGGTTTGAACGTTGGACGTTTGATCTCTTTAATGGGATTAAAAGTAGAAGATGTTCCTGGAGTTACAGTAAACCGTTATTGTGCATCAGGATTAGAAACTATCGGAATGGCGACTGCAAAAATCCAATCAGGAATGGCAGATTGTATCATTGCCGGTGGAGCAGAAAGTATGAGTTTTATTCCAATGGGAGGTTACAAACCAACTCCGGATTATAAAGTTGCCGCTGCAGGTCACGAAGATTATTATTGGGGAATGGGTTTAACTGCTGAAGCGGTTGCAAACCAATATAAAATTTCAAGAGAAGATCAGGATGAGTTTGCTTACAACTCTCATATGAAAGCTCTAAAAGCGCAAGCGGAAGGAAAATTCGACAAACAAATCGTTCCAATTACTGTTGATCAGACTTACATCAATGAAAATGGAAAAAAAGAAACTAAGTCTTATGTTGTAAAACAAGACGAAGGTCCAAGAGCTGGAACTTCTGTTGCTGCTTTAGCGGGTTTAAAACCTGTTTTTGCTGCTGACGGAAGCGTTACTGCCGGTAACTCATCTCAAATGAGTGATGGTGCAGCTTTTGTTTTAATCATGAGTGAGGACATGGTTAAAGAATTAAATCTTGAGCCAATCGCCAGATTAGTAAATTTTGCTTCTTCTGGTGTTGAGCCAAGAATTATGGGTATCGGTCCGGTAAAAGCAATTCCGAAAGCCTTGAAACAAGCGGGATTAACATTAAATGATATTGAATTAATTGAATTAAACGAGGCTTTTGCTTCACAAGCTTTAGCAGTTACTCGCGAATTAAACATTAACCCGGAAATCGTAAACGTAAACGGTGGAGCAATCGCTTTAGGACACCCTCTGGGTTGTACGGGAGCTAAACTTTCTGTTCAGTTATTTGATGAAATGAAACGCCGAGGTAACAAATACGGAATTGTTTCTATGTGTGTAGGAACTGGGCAAGGAAGCGCGGGGATCTACGAAGTGTTGTAGTTTTTTAAGAGGAAAGAAGCAAGAAGCAAGAAGCAAGACTTAATTTTGGAATGAAGATATTTTTAAAACATATTTTTAAAAAGTAATAAAAAACTTACTTTTTATTTTTCTTTCTTATCTTGCCTCAAAAAAACATGAGACATAATTTTAAGAATTTGAAAATTTGGATTTTAGCGATGAATATTACAAATGATATTTATAAACTGACATTAACTTTTCCAAAATTCGAGATCTATAGTTTAACAAGTCAAATGAATCGATGTTCTGTTTCAATGCCTTCTAATATTGCTGAGGGCTCTAACAGAGGAAATAAACACTTTCAGCATTATTTGAATATTAGTTTAGGTTCGTCATTTGAATTACAAACACAATTACTGATAGCTTTTCAAAATGATTATCTATCTCAAACAAAAACAGAAGAAATAGAAAACAAAATAATTGAATTTCAAAAGATGACAACAGGTTTCATCACTAAGTTAGATCAAAATCTTTCTTCTTGACTCTTGCATCTTTTAATCTAAACAAAAACAAAATGGCAGATACAATCGAAAAAAACGTAACCCGTGGTGGTCAGTTTTTAGTTAAAGAAACAAAGTGCGAAGATATCTTTACACCAGAAGATTTTTCGGAAGAGCAATTAATGATGCGTGACTCTGTAAAAGAGTTTGTAGACAAAGAAATTTGGCCTAACAAAAATCGTTTTGAGAAAAAAGATTACGCATTTACAGAAGAAAGTATGCGTAAAGCAGGTGAATTGGGACTTTTAGGAGTTGCGGTTCCTGAAGAATATGGCGGATTAGGAATGGGATTCGTATCTACAATGTTAGTTTGCGATTATATTTCTGGTGCTACAGGATCATTCTCTACTGCTTTTGGTGCTCATACAGGAATTGGAACTATGCCAATTACACTTTATGGATCTGAAGAACAAAAGAAAAAATACGTTCCAAAATTGGCTTCTGGCGAATGGTTTGGAGCTTATTGTTTAACTGAGCCGGGCGCAGGATCTGACGCTAACTCAGGAAAAACGAAAGCTGTTTTATCTGAAGATGGAACGCATTACAAAATTACAGGACAAAAAATGTGGATTTCGAATGCAGGTTTCTGTAGCGTTTTCATCGTTTTTGCTCGTATTGGAGATGATAAAAACATTACAGGTTTCATCGTAGAAAATACTGCTGATAACGGAATTTCTATGAATGAGGAAGAGCATAAATTAGGAATCCGTGCTTCTTCTACTCGTCAGGTTTTCTTCAACGATACAAAAGTTCCTGTTGAAAACATGCTTTCTGAAAGAGGAAACGGTTTCAAAATTGCAATGAATGCATTGAACGTTGGTCGTATTAAATTGGCTGCTGCATGTCTTGATGCTCAAAGAAGAGTAACTTCCGGAGCTGTAAAATATGCTAACGAAAGAATTCAGTTTAACACAGCAATTTCATCTTTTGGAGCTATCCGTTCTAAATTAGCTGAAATGGCAACTAATGCTTATGCTGGTGAAAGTGCTTCTTACAGAGCTGCAAAAGATATCGAAGACAGAATTGCTGCTCGTGAAGCAGAAGGAACAACACATCAGGAAGCTGAATTAAAAGGTGTTGAAGAATATGCTATCGAATGTTCTATCCTGAAAGTAGCTGTTTCTGAAGATGTTCAGAATTGTGCTGATGAAGGAATTCAGGTTTTTGGTGGAATGGGATTCTCTGAAGATACTCCAATGGAAAGTGCCTGGAGAGATGCTCGTATCGCAAGAATCTACGAAGGAACAAACGAAATTAACAGAATGCTTTCTGTTGGTATGTTGATCAAAAAGGCTATGAAAGGTCATGTTGATTTATTAGGACCAGCGATGAAAGTTCAGGAAGAATTAATGGGAATTCCATCTTTTGATACTCCAGATTTCTCTGAATTATTTGCAGAAGAAAAAGGAATTATCGCTAACCTTAAAAAAGTATTTTTAATGGTTGCCGGAAGTGCAGTTCAAAAATATGGTCCGGATTTAGATTCTCACCAACAGTTATTAATGGCTGCTTCTGATATCTTAATCGAAATCTACATGGCTGAAAGTACTATTCTTAGAACTGAAAAATTAGCTAAAAAAGAAGGAGAAGCAAAAGTTCAGGAGCAAATTGCTATGGCAAAATTATACTTGTATAAAGCTGTAGATATCGTAAACTTAAGAGGAAAAGAAGGAATTGCTTCTTTCTCTGAAGGAGACGAACAACGTATGATGTTAATGGGATTAAAACGTTTTACAAAATACACAAACTTGCCAAACGTAGTGGCATTAAGAGAAACAATTACCAATAAATTAGTTGCAGAAAACGAATACTGCTTCTAATATAAAAATAGTTTTTAGCTTTTAATTTGTTTAAACCCGCACTTGTCCGAAACTGTGCGGGTTTATTTTTTTTATTTTTCTACCCTATTTTTTGTAGAGGCGCACAGCAGTGCGTCTACGTAATGATTAGACGCACTGCTGTGCGTCTCTATATTAAACCATCTCATTTCACAAATCTTTATTAAAATTGACTTTTTGATACAAAATTGATAGTGAATTTTTAATTCTAATGTTTTATATTTAGCATTTCAAAAAACTAATAGCTTAAAAATGAAACAAATTAACCTGATTGCCTTATTATTGTTGTGCAGCTTTACTACAAATATCTTTGCACAAAAAGGTAAAAAACTAGATGTTATCGCTTACTATACTGGTGATGATAAACTAATTAACGAATACGAAGTAAACAAACTAGACCAAATTATTTTTAGTTTTTGTCATTTAAAAGACGGAAAACTAAGCGTAGATTCTACTAAAGATTCTACTACTATTAAACATTTAGTTTCTTTAAAAGCTTCAAATCCACAACTAAAAATTGTGTTGTCTCTTGGTGGCTGGGGCGGTTGCGAACCTTGTTCTGCTGCATTTTCTACTGCCGAAGGAAGATTAACCTTTGCAAATTCTGTAAAAGAAGTAAGTGATTATTTTAAAGTAGATGGTTTAGATTTAGATTGGGAATATCCTGCAATCGAAGGTCTTCCTGGACATTTATTTCAACCTGCTGATAAAAATAACTTTACTGAATTAATCAAAATATTGCGTTCTACTTTAGGAAAAGATTACGAATTAAGTTTTGCTGCCGGAGGTTTTCAAAAATATCTGGATGAATCTATAGATTGGAAAACTGTAGCGCCCTTAGTAAATCGTATCAATATTATGAGTTACGATTTGGTTAACGGATATTCTAAAGTTACAGGACATCACACACCATTATACAGCACAAATCCTAAGGAAGAATCTACAGACAGAGCCGTAACATTTTTACTAAAACAAGGAGTTCCTGCCCAAAAATTAATTATTGGTGGTGCATTTTATTCCAGAACATGGAAAAATGTTGAAAATGTAAATAATGGTTTATACCAAGCCGGAGAACACATTCAAGGTGTTGATTTTAAAAACTTTGCAACAACTTATACAGAAGCAAACGGTTGGAAATATTTTTGGGATAAAAAAGCAAAAGCACCTTATTGGTATAATGAAAAGGAAAAAACATTTGCAACTTCTGATGATTTGACTTCTATTAAAGCAAAAACAGAATATGTAAAATCTAAAAAATTAGGTGGAATCATGTTTTGGGAACTTACTTTAGATACACCTCATAACGGAATGGTAAATGCTATTTATGAAGTAAAAACAGCTAAATAAAGCATTTAAACAAAATAAAAAAACGGCAACTAATACATAATTTAGTTGCCGTTTTTTATTATAATTAATTCTTTTTTGTCTTGTCTAATTCGCCAATAAACGGAATCGAATCATAAATCTGACTGCGAACAATAGTATGCAAATAGATTTCTAACTGTATAAATTTAGCTGCATTTATTGCGCCAACAGCTTTTTTTGCCTGACTGTAAGTCTTGTCATATAATTTTTCATAAGCCAAATTATTTTTTAAAGTGTTTTTAGCCAATTCATCTGCCTTTGCATCTGTCAAAGTATTATAATTTGCTGCATAATCATTTATCAGGTCTAGTTTGGCTTTTCCCAATGCCTTACGTTCTGTTTCGTAGCCTTCGTAAACTTTTGTAAAAGCAACTGATTGTTCATCAGATAAATTCATGTATTGTTTGATAAGATCACTTTTGTTTTTTCCGTAAATACTCTGAACAACTTCTACATCTTCTTTAAAAGTAGCTTGAGCACTAGATGAAAACGAAGCTATTATTACAACAAGAATAAGGGTAATTTTTTTCATATTTTTAGGTTATGCTTTAGTATCACTTTTATTATTTACTTCTTGCTCTCCTCAGCTTTTGGTGCTCTAATTTTTCCATCGTATGAAATGGAAGCCCGATTATTACTATTGACAGAAAGTGTTGCTCCTCCATCAAAAAAAATAGTAAAGAAAAGATCATAAACATCATTTTCTCCCTGTACTGTTGCTTTCATCGTGTACTTCTTCTTCGATTGTTCTATTTTAATGTTTTCCGGTTTTCCTTTAAATTTTATTCCGCCATCAGATCCGTAACCTACATTAAAACCACGACCGAAAAAAGGCAAATCACATGTCACATTTTCAAAAGTAAACTTTAAAAAATAGGTATTATAATCTAAATTGATCATTCTCCCGGATTGCGGGTAAAGTTTCTCTGCATCAAAAACAAAATCTTTAGCATCTAAAAGTGCCTGTATTTCTTTTTGTTGCTGAAGTTCTCTTTCTGCTTTTAATTCTTTTTTACTTTTTTCCTGAGCAAAACCCTCAAAAGATAAAAAAGAAACCAACACTACTAAAATTGATATTATCTTTTTCATAAAACATTCTTTTATAGCGTTTAAAATAAAATTCAATATTCTATTTTTTGGTAAATCGCATCATTGCAATATCTCCGGAAATAAGATTCAGCGTTTTACCATCATCTGTAATAGAATAGGTATTTGTTTTTTGAAGCGTATTTATAAAAACCTGCTCCCCTTGCCCATCCAGGCACATCATTTTGGTTAATACCATTGGTTGTGTAAAATCAATTTTATTACCATCAACAACTAGTTTTCCTGTAAAAGAGTTGCAGCTTGTATTTCCTGAAACACGGTTTTCTTTTAAGTCAAAATTAATGGTTGGCTTTTTATTCGGATATAAACCATCAAAAGCTATTCTGGGTCCGGTTATATAATTAAGTTCCCAATTTCCTTGTAATGTTACAGCTGTATCTGCTTTTTTACATTTGCAGGAAACCAATACAACTCCTAAAAAAACTAAAGCTAAAATATTCTTTACCATGATATTATATATTAAATTAAAGATAAAATAATGACAACTCTTTTTGAAAATTTCAAATTGAGACTATACGAAATTACACAATAATTTTGGGTTCTTTATTGAAAGTGGAATGAAATTAAAACCAATAGTTTTAGATTTTTTTAACTTTTGATGTTAAAAGAATCGGCCATTTTATGCTAAATTTACTTAATATTTAATTTAAAAGCCTTACAAATGAAAAAATTGATTCTTTCTTTCGCTATAATTACAGCCTTAGTTATTGGCTGTAAAACCAATACAAAATCAAATGACGCAAAAACTTTAACCGTTACCTTAGAGCCAAAAAGTAATAGTACCGTATCAGGAACTGCAACTTTTACGGAGAAAAATGGTAAAGTTACTTTTGTGGCAAAAGTTGCCGGTTTGCAGCCGGGAGTTCACGCTATTCATATTCACGAAAAATCTGATTGTACTGCTGCTGATGGAAGTTCTGCCGGAGGACACTGGAATCCAACTTTCAAAAAACACGGAAAATGGGGTGTTGGAGAATATCATAAAGGTGACATCGGAAACTTTACTGCAGACGATAAAGGTAACGGAACGATCACACTTACGACAGACGAATGGTGTATAGGCTGTGAAGATGAAACCAAAAATATTCTGGGCAAAGGTTTAATCGTACATCAGGGAACAGATGATTTTACGACACAACCTACCGGAAATGCAGGCGGAAGAGTTGCTTGTGCCGGAATCATCAAATAAAAATTCAATAACCACTATTTTTTTATAAATCTAGTGGTTATTTCATTTAAAAATGAATCGTAGCACGATAAAAAGATATAGCTTTGCAGCTTCAAACCAAAGTAATGATTAACCCATCGGCATCAGGCTGGATCGATAAATTTTTTAGCGAACAAAAGTTTTCAGAGGCAATCCCTTTTGAGACAGTAGATTCGTTTTATTATAAAGTTAGAGAAACCGGTTTTATTTACGGCCATATTATTTCTGTGGATTCTCAAATTCCAATTCCGATAAAAGGCTGGTTTAAAACTGAGATTTCTAAAATTGCATTATTAAATACTTTATACGGTGTTTTTTGTTTAGAAAAAAGAAATTCTGAACCGAAGAATTTCATAACCGAAGTTTTGAAGTTTTATAAAGCAATGAATCCGGAAGGGTTTAATTTATTGAAAATTTTACTTCCAAAAGATACACCTTCCCATTCTTTAGAAAACATAATCGATGAAAGAGTTCAGACTAATGATAGTATTATTAGTAAAAACTTTTCGCATTTGGTTACCAATGCCTTATTGTTTATTGATGTTTTGGCTTTCAGACAATATTTGGCTCATGGTGAAATTCCTGAAAAATATTTAAAACGAATTGAAGAAACTGTTCTTGGTATTGTGGCTTTAGCATTAAAAACTAAAACTTCAAAATCGCAACATGACGATTTGTTAATTAAACTGTTTGAAGCTTCTATTCGGTATTCAAAATTTTCAAAAGTTACGGTTGATACTTTAGAGACTTTGCAACTTGATTATTTCACCAATAAACTGGAGCAATATTATTTAATAGACATGGCCGGAATGGCATTGTGGAGCGATGGTGTTGTAGAAAATGAAGAAGCGTATTTTTTATATTCTTTAGGATCTATGATGAAGGTTTCTGATGATTTTGTAACCAGAAGTATTGACACTACAAATGTTTTTATTACCACACATAAAAAGAAAATTCCATACTTTAACTATTCAAATCCGGTAAAACATTTCTACGATCAAATGACGCATACCGTTGTTAAACTGATTATTAGAAATAAAAACAGACTGGTTAAGGAAATTGTTCAGAGTAAAGAGTTAATGGTTCTTTTAGCTTATTCTACAACCAGGGATCTGGATGCGAAAGAAAAGAAAAAGGTAAAGAAACAACTTTTGGATATTTGCAAAACGATTCCGTCACTAACTATATTTTTACTTCCGGGCGGAAGTTTATTACTGCCGATTTTAATAAAGTTTATTCCAACAATGTTACCATCTGCTTTTAATGAAAATCTAGACGAAAACGAATAAAAAAAATCGCCCTTTTGAGGCGATTTTTTATTTTTATAGATTACTCAATTGGTAAACATCATCAAGTTCATCATTCGAAGCAATTGTTACATTTAAATCGGTTACAAAACCAGAATTTAAACCGTAAACCCATCCGTGAAGCATTAAGTCCTGACCGTTTTTCCAAGCTGATTGTACGATTGAAGTTTTAGCCAAATTGTAAACTTGTTCTTTAGCATTCACTTCTACAAAAGCATTAAAACGTTCTGTTTCATCTTCAATAGAATTCAGGTATTTATCGTGAAGTCTGTATTCATCTTTAATATGACGAATCCAGTTATCAATAATTCCAACAGACATATTACCCATTGCAGCTTTTACACCACCACAACCGTAATGTCCGCAAACAATAACGTGTTTTACTTTTAAAACATTTACAGCATAATCAAGAACACTCAACATATTCATGTCAGAGTGAACAACCATATTGGCAATATTACGGTGTACAAAAACTTCTCCCGGTTTAGCGCCAATAATTTCATTTGCAGGAACACGACTATCAGAACATCCAATCCATAATAAAGGTGGTGTTTGTCCTTTAGCTAAATCTGCAAAATAATTTGGGTCTTTTGCTAAAGAATCTTCAACCCATTTCTTATTGTTTTCTAATATTTGTTTATAAAACTCTTTCATTTTTTATTTTATTTTGAATGGCATTTATACATGTTTAAAAATATCAAAAAGGATCTTTTTTGTAAAGTTACCTAAATTTTGACATTTCTATCACTTCAAGAATACCTTAATTTGTTATAATTTATTTAAAACTTTTCTTTTGTTATTTCTTTTTTCACCAACGCACGTTTTGCAACATCATAATAATGTTCGATTGAAACGTGATTGTCCTTGTCTGGCGTATTTTCTAATTCGTACGCTTTTTTAAAGCCTTTTAGTTTCACTTTAATATTTTCATCAATTGCACGAGTTTCTTTAAACTCACGAATTAAATCTAAAACATCATGCGCAATATACTCTGTATCATGTGCATTAATAATTACTTTAGAATTTTCAGGAATATCATTCAATGTTAATTTGATTGCAGCTTTATTCAAAAATGAAACTTCCTGCGCTAAATCAATATGAATAACATCTCCGTCTTCATACTCTTCTTTTTTAAAGCTGTAAGCTCTTTTTAAGTTTCCTCTCAATACAAAAATAATACTGATGATGATTCCTAAAGCTACTCCTTTTAGTAAATCTGTAGCGACTACAAATACTAAAGTTGCAATAAAAGGTACGAATTGGTATTTTCCTTTTTCCCAAAAATGCATGAATGTTGCCGGCTTTGCTAATTTGTATCCCACTAAAATTAAAACTGTTGCCAAAGTAGCCAACGGAATTTTATTTAATAAAGCAGGAATACTCAAAACACTAACCAATAAAAGTACACCATGAATAATAGTAGACATTTTAGATTTTGCACCTGCATTATTATTTGCTGATGATCTGACCACGACAGATGTCATTGGTAAACCTCCTAAAAGTGAACTTAAAACATTACCAATTCCCTGAGCTTTAAGCTCAACGTTTGTATTGGTATAACGTTTTTGAACATCCATTCTGTCTGCAGCTTCAATACACAATAAGGTTTCAATCGAAGCCACAATTGCAATTGTAATTGCTACAACCCAAACCTGTGGATTTGTAACTGCTGCGAAATTTGGCGTAATTAAAATTGATTTAAATTCATCAAAAGATTTTGGTACCGGTAAAGAAACCAAGTGGTCTTTTGCAATTGCCAGTGAACTTCCTGTAGAAACAAAAACTTCGTTAAGAACTACTCCCAATATAACAGCAATAAGTGCTCCCGGAACTAATTTTAATCTCTTTAAAAAGGGAACTTTCTCCCACGAAATCAAGATTACTAACGAAACCAAAGAAATTACTACTGCCCCTAAATGAATATGGTTGATTACATTAAACAGAAATGAAAAGGAATTAGTTCCGTCATTCTGAATAAAAGCCTGATCTCCTTCAAAATCTGCATCGTAACCAAAAGCGTGTGGTAATTGTTTTAAGATAATAATGATACCGATACCGGCTAACATTCCTTCAATTACGTTTGTTGGAAAATAATTTGAGATACTTCCGGCTTTTAAAAATCCTAATGCTAATTGAATTAGTCCTGCAATAAAAACAGACAGTAAAAACACATCAAAAGCACCAAAATCAGTTATAGCTGTTAAAATAATAGCTGTTAAACCAGCAGCTGGTCCGGAAACGCTAATATGTGACTGGCTTAAGTAACCTACTACTATACCACCAATAACACCTGCAATAATTCCAGAAAATAAAGGAGCTCCAGAGGCCATTGCAATACCTAAACACAATGGAAGAGCCACCAAGAAAACCACTAAACCTGAAGCAAAATCAGATTTAAGGTTGGCAAAAAGATTGATTTTTTTTGTCATAATACAATACTAAAAAATTGATACATTAAAGATCTGCCGCGTTTACTATAAACGCAGTTAGATTTAAACAATCGGAAGTATTATGCCAAGTTGGGAGGTGGAGCAAAAATGCTCGGAGAAATATTATCTAGTTTTACAATATTCTCAGATATGATTGTTTTTTTCTGAATATAAAACGCCATTAAAACTTCATGTTCTAAAATTGTCGGATGTACTATAGATTTAAGTTCTTTATGTACCTCTTCTTCAGAAAGACTGATAGACATAGTCGCACTGTTGCATTTCTTTATCGCCTGTACAATTGTTGGGGTCGATAAAAAAGCAATAAATATGAATAATAATATGCGAGCGATTAATTTCATTGAGGCAAAAATAGTGTTAAAGAAATAAAATCAAAGCGCGAAGCTAAAATTTTTATAGAAATTTAACATTCATAAAAAAACAGAATGGTAACGTTTTACCATTCTGTTTATAATCAGTTAATTAGCCATTATTTACAACTCTTCTTCAAGCCATGCATTCATCATCCAGATGGTTTTTTCCTGCTCTGCAATGAAATCACTCATCATAGAATTTGTACCTTCATCATTAATTTCGGCTGATTTATTCAAAATTTCTCTTTCTATTTTTAACAAATCAGACAAAGAATTTACAATCAAATGCACCGCTTTTTCATCATTTGAGATGTTTTTTCCAACCGTTAATTTGTTGTTTTTAATATAGTCATCAAAAGTATGCAACGGAGTCCCTCCAATTGTCAAAACTCTTTCGGCTATCATATCTATTTTTAATTGCGAATCTGTATATAATTCTTCAAATTTCACATGCAAATCAAAAAAGCGTTTTCCACGGATATTCCAATGAATTCCTCTCAAATTTTGATAATATACCTGAAAGCTGGATAATAACACATTTAATTCTTTTACTAATAATTCTGACTCTTTTACAGGTAATCCTAAAATATTTGTCTTCATGTTTTTGTATTTTACAGTAAGTTTACTACAAATTTAAAATAATTTGCTCGAAAATATTATAAGTAAAAGTTATATTTACTTATTTTTGTATCAAAAAATACTATCAAAATGACAATTACTCAATTACAATATGTATTAGCCGTAGCCGAACATAAAAATTTTACACTTGCCGCTGAGAAGTGTTTTGTAACTCAGCCAACGTTAAGTATGCAGATTCAAAAAATTGAAGAAGAACTTAGCATTTTAATTTTTGACAGAACAAAAAAACCAATTCAGCTTACAGATATAGGTCAGAAGATTGTAAATCAGGCCAAAAATATTGTAAACGAAGCTGATAGAATTAAAGATATCGTAGAACAGCAAAAAGGTTTTATTGGTGGTGAATTTCGTTTAGGAATTATTCCAACGATTATGCCAACACTTTTGCCAATGTTTTTGAATAATTTCATCAAAAAATATCCAAAAGTGAAGCTTTTAATTGAAGAGCTAAATACAGATGAAATAATTTTAAAATTAAAGAATGGTCATCTTGATGCTGCAATTGCCGCTACGCCACTTGAGGATGAAAAAATAAAAGAGATTGTTTTGTATTTTGAGCCTTTTGTAGCTTATATACCAGAACATCACGCCAATTTTCAAAAAGAAGAAATTGAAGTTGCAGATCTAAATATCAATGAAATTTTGCTTTTGCAGGATGGACATTGTTTTAGAGACGGAATTTTAAATTTGTGTAAAAATGGTACTGACATCGACCAGAATAATTTTCAGATTCAAAGCGGAAGTTTTGAAACGCTTATAAAATTAGCCGACGAAGGTTTGGGTACAACATTACTTCCGTACTTGCACACCTTAGACTTAAAAGATTCCGACAGACTGAAACTACGAAATTTTAAGGAACCAAAACCCGCTCGCGAAGTAAGTTTAATTTACCCTAAAAGCGAATTAAAAATGCAAATCATTGACGCCATCAGATCGACAATTGCCGGAGTTGTAAAAGGAGCAATCGTTTTTCAGAATGTTCAAATCATTAGTCCGCTGCAAAAAAAATAGACATAAAAAAAGGAGCCAATTTGGCTCCTTTTTTTTATACTTTAATTAGCAGTAAACTTTGTTTTAGTTCTGGTTTTTCAATAATGAAATTTAATAACCATTCTTGCAATTGCTCCATTTCGTATGGTAACAGGGTTTTGATAGCTTTCTCTAATTCTTTACAGAAAAGTATCGGATCGAAACTAACTCTCTCAAGTATTGATTTCGTGTAATCAAACATCATTTTTGACATAATAAAATAAGATTATGGGGGTTATCTATATTTTTAAACTCGCAACAAATGTAAACAAATATCATTCATACGCATCATTTTTAACTTATTTTTTTAAAAAATTTAGCAACGAATACGTTTTCTTAATACAAATAAATCAATATAGAACCATTATAAATAACTCAGTTAAACGCTTTTAAACGCTCTAAACATCTCACGTTTTCCCGGCGGGCCTGCTAATTTTTCGACTGTAAAACCAACTTCTATCATACTTCTTTTAACAACTCCGCGAGCAGCATAAGTAACTAAAACGCCATTTGGTTTTAAACTATTATACATTTTTCGGAAAATTTCGGTGCTCCAGAGTTCCGGTTGCACGCGATATCCGAAGGCATCAAAGTAAATCAAATCAAAAGTTTCATAATCGTCTATTTCATCAAAAAATTGTTTCCTTTTGGTTAACGAGAAATCGGTGCTAATTTCGGTTTTCTCATTCCATTTAGATTTATGCATTTTCTCAAAAATGTTATCAAATTCCAATGCTTCGAGTTCAGCAACATAATTCATTTGCAAAACTTCTCCAGCATCAACAGGATACGCCTCTACTCCAACGTAATCAATTTTTTGTTTTTTTTGAGTAGCTTCCAAAAAAGTAATAAATGCATTTAAGCCTGTTCCAAAACCAATTTCAAGAATACTTATGGGATTATTTTCAAATAATGAAAATCCGTTTTTTATAAAAACATGTTTTGCTTCCTGTATTGCACCATGTTTAGAATGATAACATTCATCCCATTCTTTTAAATGAATTGTTGTTGAGCCATCTAGCGTTTTAATTATTTCTCTTTCCACTTTTTCTGAAATTTATAATGGGATTTTATTGTCTTATCAGTCAATTTGCAAGTCAAATTTACTCAAAACAAATGCGTAAAGCCTTAAAAATGGACAGTTTTTTCATAAATTCTTTATAAAACTATCCTAAAATTTTAAGTTTATTATAAGATAAATAAATCTCAGTTTAGCACGGCAATTAATGCAGTTTTACCAAGTAAATAATATATTTTTACTTAATTTTGCATTTAATAAATTCTATTTCACACCAAATCATCACTTTAGATTTTTTATTGAGATGAAAATTACATAAAAACCAATATTATTATGAGTACGACTCAAACAAGCAAAATTGAAATCAGAAAAGCTACTTCGTCAAAAATAAGCGCAGTAGACTTTGAAAACTTAAGCTTTGGTGCTGTTTTTACAGACCATTTATTCGAATGTGATTTTAAAAATGGAGAGTGGCAAAATCCTGTCATTAAGCCTTATGCTCCTATTTTAATGGATCCTTCTTCAAAAGTCTTCCATTACGGACAAGCTATTTTTGAAGGAATGAAAGCTTACAAAGATGACAATAATGATGTTTGGTTGTTTAGACCAGATGAAAACTACAAACGTTTTAATAATTCTGCAGTACGTATGGCAATGCCAGAAGTTCCTGAAGCTATTTTTATGGATGGTTTGAATGAATTATTGAAAATCGATCAGGAATGGATTCAAAAAGGAAACGGAAGCAGTATGTACATTCGTCCGTTTATGATTGCAACTGGCGCTGGTGTTATCGCTAATCCTTCTGACGAATATAAATTTATGATTTTACTTTCTCCTGCAAAATCTTATTATTCAGGTGAAGTAAAAGTAATTATTGCTGAACATTATAGTAGAGCTGCAAATGGTGGAATTGGTGCTGCAAAAGCGGCCGGAAATTACGCTGCACAGTTTTACCCAACTAACCTGGCTAACAAAGATGGTTTTCAACAAGTTATCTGGACAGATGATGCAACGCACACTAAACTGGAAGAAGCAGGAACAATGAACGTATTCTTTAGAATTAATGATACTTTATTGACTGCGCCAACTAGTGAAAGAATTTTAGATGGTATTACCAGAAAAAGTTTAATTGCAATGGCTGAAAAAGAAGGATTGAATGTTGATGTTCGTCCGGTTATTGTTTCAGAATTGGTTGAAGCGGCTAAAAACGGATCTTTAAAAGAAATTTTTGGAACTGGAACTGCTGCCGTTATTAGTGTAATTAAAGGTTTCTCTTATCAGGATGTTTATTACGAAATGACTCCAATTGAAAACTCTTACGCTGCTCTTTTAAAAGAAAAACTAACAAATCTTCAAAACAAACTTTCTGAAGATACTTTTGGATGGACTGTTAAGGTTCAATAATTCTAAAATCAGAATAAAAACAAAACCCGACAGCATTTCGTTGTCGGGTTTTTTATTATATATCTGTAACTTATTTATAAACACATAGAAACATAGATTTAATGTGTTTAATAAAGAATATAAAAAGAAACATGTTTCTCACACATAGCTATGTGCATTAATGCAAGTGAAACGCCTTTTTTTAGCGTAGAATAACTATGTTTCTATGTGTTTAAAACATTTACACACAGAATTTTATTTTATAAAAGTTTCGAAAAATCAGGTTTAAAATAATTCGGACCTTTCATTACTTTTCCATCTTCTCTGTAAATCGGTTGTCCGTCATCGCCCAATTTACTCATATTACTGCGTTGAATTTCGTCAAAAACAGCTTCAATTTTATCTTGTAAACCGTGTTCTATAATGGTTCCGCACAAAATATACATCATATCTCCAAGCGCATCGGCAATTTCTATCAAATCATTTTTTTGAACTGCATCGAGATATTCTTCGTTTTCTTCCTTCATTAAATTATAACGAAGGTATTTTTTAGTTTCTCCCACATCAGCAATTGGAGTTTCGCTATGTCCTATTTTAAAAGCAGTATGAAATTCTTTTACTGCGTCTATTTGCTTTTTCATATCTCAGTGATAATTTTATTTAATTGGAATACCAAATTAGTAACTATTCGTATACAATTCTCTAAATTTGTCAAAAATAATTATCAACTATGTTTAGCCAAGGCCAATTAATATTCGCAGTCTGTTTTTTTATTGCATTTGTAATCGTTATGATTTTTGCTTATCGAAAAGATCTCGCACTTCACAAAATTTTTTACAAAGGAAATTATAAAGTATTAATAGGTTTTTTACTTTTTATCGCCATTTTATTTATGATCAAATTCTTTTTTAAAAGGTAATTCCGGAATTTATTTCTATATTTAAAATGTCGAACAGAAATTAGGCGTTTACACTAAATTCATTTAAAAATCGTTCTGTTTAAACATTTTATTGATCAACTAAAAAGTACCGTATTATTTTTATGCTATTCGTAAAGACTAGCAATAAATTTATAACTTTACGTCACCAAATAAACTGCACAATGAAGATTTTAAAATATCTATTCCTACTATCGTTACTAACTCTGGTTGCTCTTACTGTATTTGTTGCTACTCAAAAAGGAATTTTTTCTATACAAAGAAGCAAAGTGATTAATTCACCTAGAAGTACTGTTTATAACTATTTGAATGATCTTAGAAATTACGAAGATTTTGAATCCTGGTCAGTTGAAGATCCTACAATGAAAATGTATTTTCCGGCCAAAACAATTGGAAATGGAGCATCATATTCATGGGAAGGTGCCGAAGGAATAGGAAATGCTATTACGCTTAAAACTAAAGAAGGTGAAAGTATTGAGCAAAAAATGAAATTTGACGGTACAGAAGCCGATGTTAACTGGACTCTTAAAGATACTTTAGCCGGAAAAACAGTAGTTACCTGGAAAGCAAAAGGAACAATGAGCTTTTTATTTAAAGTTTACACGGCTTTAAACGGCGGATCTGAAAATGTAATTGGAACAATTTATGAAAAGAGCCTTGCCAATATCGATAAAAATTTAGATTTTGAAACCAGAACTTTCGCGGTACAAATAAATGGTGTTGTACAAAAAACCGAAACGCCTTATATCAAACAAACTTTTACAAGTGAAATTGAAAAAGTAAATAAAAATGCCCGAGTTGTAATTCCTAAACTTATTCATTTTAGTCAAACAAATGGCTTACATACAAGTGGAAAACCTTTTATCATTTATCACACTTACGATACTGCAAAAGGACTGGCTAAAATTTCTATCTGTTTACCTATAAACAAAGAAATTTCAATAAGTTCCGGAAGTGATATTTTATCAGGAAAATTAAATGGTTTTGAAGCTGTAAAAACTACTCTGACTGGAGATTACACGCATTCTAAAGAAGCAATTGCAAAAACAACAGCTTTTATAAACAAAGAAAAAATTACGCCGGATTTGAGCTGGTCACATCTTGAGATTCTAACTATTAGTAAATTAGATGTAAAAAAACCGTCGAAACTAGAAACCGAATTTTATTTTCCAACAAAACCTAAAGTAATTCCTGTGGTAGCAGATCCAGCAGTTTACACATCTCAGCCACAAACAACTACACAGCAAAAACCTGCCCAACAAAAACCGGCAACTGCTACTCCTCCTGCACCAAAAACAGAAGAAGAGCAATCTGAATTCTAAAAAAAAATTAAAACAGATTAAACCTTTTGTTGTAAATTCATTCTAACAAGATAAATGACAAAGGTTGACAGACGAAAAGGAATTTATAGCGCTATTATTAGATTCTAAAACGCAAAATACTGCGTTTCAAAAACTCTTGTCCGATTATCAAAAACCGTTATATTCTCATATTCGAAATATTGTTTTGAATCATGATGATGCTGATGATGTTTTACAAAACACTTTTGTAAAAGTATTTCAGTATTTAAAAAACTTTAAAGGAGAAAGCAAGCTTTTTTCCTGGATGTACCGCATTGCAACCAATGAAGCACTGACTTTTTTGAATCAAAAAGCAAAATTAAACGGATTAACATCTGAAGCTTTACAAAACAAAACCATTGATAATCTTAAAGCTGATGTGTATTTTGATGGAGATGAAATTCAGATTAAACTCCAAAAAGCCATTGTAACATTACCGGAAAAGCAACAATTGGTCTTTAAAATGAAATATTTTGAAGAACTAAAATATGAAGAAATTGCAGAAATTCTCGGAACTTCAGTTGGTGCCCTGAAAGCATCTTATCATCATGCGGTAAAAAAAATTGAATTATATGTTACATCAAATTAAACCTTTTGTTATAAAACATATCTTATAAACATTATGAAAGCATTTAAATTAGAAAACGAAACGAAAATTACAACCGGATTTAAAACTCCGGATCATTACTTTGATGATTTTTCGGCAAAAGTTCTACAACAAATTAATGAAACAGAAGTAAAAGTAATTCCGCTTTACAAACGTAAAAAGGTTCTTGCGATGCTTGCTGCTGCAGTTGTTGGTATTGCTTTGATGATTCCTATTGTAAACAATTACAATAACACATCAAAAGATCTTGATGAAGCTACTTTGGAAACTTATTTATCATATCAGTCTAATTTGAATCAATATGATTTAATTAAAGAACTGGATACAAAAGATATAGATAAACTCAATAAAAGTGTTGCGCTTGAGCAGGAAACTTTAGAAGACATTTTATCTTCAAGCCCAAATATCGAAAATTTAATTTCAGAATAAAACAAAAAACTTAAAAGATGAAAATCAAAAACATACTTCCGTTATTACTGTTTTTAGTTTCTTTTTCATTTTATGCACAAAATGAAAAAGATGATGAAAAACGTGAAAAAATCAAAGCTTATAAAGTTTCTTTTTTAACTACTGAACTTGAACTTACTTCTACAGAAGCTGAAAAATTCTGGCCGATTTATAATGCTTTTGACGATAAACAATTTGAATTGCGTCATGATAAAATGAAAACGTATTTGAGAAAGCTGGATGATGATAATATCAATTCACTTTCAGAAAAAGAAGCATGTACGCTTTTATCTCAAATAGAAACCACAGATAAGGAATTGTATCTGTTGAAAGAAAAGTACATGGCGAACCTTAAAAAAGTACTTTCTGCGAAAAAAATATTAAAGCTTAAAAAATCTGAAGATGATTTTAATCGAAAATTATTAAAACAATACAGAGACAAGGCAGGAAAAAACTAAGCTTGCAAAGAAACAACAGCGACAGGAACCCTATATAATAATACTTACTTTATTATTTAGGGTTCTTGTTATTTTATTTAAAATTAAGGCGAACCATTTTATTATATCCGGCTGCAATTGCAGTATTTCTATTCACGAAACGAATCGTAAAATATTTTGAATCAGTAGATAATTGCGTCCAGTTTTGTCCGCCATTTTGAGAATATTGAATTCCTTCAGAACCAACACAAATAATTTCTTTTCCATTTCCTCCCGGAACATATTGCACACAAGATGCATATCCAAAACCAAGATCCTGACCTATTAATTCCCAGGTTTTTCCACCATCAGTTGTAAAAGCTTTATTTCCTGATTTTTTATTTGGAAGATCATAATCACCACCCGCAATAAATCCTCGTTTAGAATCGTAAAAATCAGCGGTATAAATACCTGTCATTGTTTTTCCCTGAACAATAGGGGTTTCAACCACTTTCCAGGTTTTTGCTTTATCCGGAGAATAAAAAACACGTGCTTTTTTTCCACCAGAAACCAGCCACGTATCTTCTCCTTGTATCACTATATTGGTATTACTTGCTGCAAAAGCAGATTCACCAGCGGAATTTGTTGGCAATTTGTCAGACAAAAGTTTAGTCCAGGTTTCACCTCCATCACGTGTTACAATTATAGAAAAAGTATCTTCTGTTGGATCACCAATTGCTATACCTTCTTTCTCGTTCCAGAATTGCATACTGTCGTAAAAAACCTTCGAATTAACTTCTTTATAAACTAATCTAAATTTGTTATCTTTTTTTGAAACAGAATAAAGTAAGGCAGGATTTGCAACACTTAATAAAAAAATATTTTTTGAATTTTGAGCAATACTTCTAAACTCTAATTTAAGTGTGTCTTTATAGATATGTTCTTCAAATTTTTCTTTTTTATCCAGATCATAATAACCAAAACGCGAGTTATCACCTCCGTACCAGATTTTATTCTTATCAACTACAATAGCTCTAATGCTAATTTTATCCTGAAACAAAGTGTCTATTGTCATTGATGTAAAACCCCCGGCAAATGTTTGTTTCTTGTTGCAATTCACTGTTTTAAATGACATTAAAAAAACAAATACACCAAAAAATAAAATTACTTTTCTCATACTGATTAAAATTTATTTGGTGCTAAAATACAATTATTTCTAACATCTTAAATATGTTTTATTTTTTTTGAGGAATAATTGTTTTTAAGAGCAT
The DNA here is from genome assembly GCF_009707955.1 of Flavobacterium sp. LC2016-13. Taxonomy (GTDB): domain Bacteria; phylum Bacteroidota; class Bacteroidia; order Flavobacteriales; family Flavobacteriaceae; genus Flavobacterium. The sequence goes on from NZ_WMDQ01000020.1 coordinate 40,590, forward strand.
TTTTTGTCGAATTATGATTACAACTCACAACCATAAACCATAACTCACTAACAACAAATATATTAAAATTAAAAAGACTATATTTAAAACTTTTTAGTATAGAAAATTGAATTTCGTTTTATTAACTTTAATTAGAACAAAATGTATTTAAAACTATTTTTTATATCCGTTTTTTCTTTGGCTATAACATCAATTTATGCTCAAGAAACAATGACTGTTTGCCCTAAAAACGATTATATAAAGAAGCATTTAGACATAATCACCGCTTTAAGGCTATATTTGAATTCTCCAGATCTGACAAATTTTGAAAGGAGATTAAACTCCCATCAAAATCCGATTTCAAGTATTGATTTAAATGAAGATGGTATTGTGGATTATTTAAGAGTTTCTGAAAAAATTCAAGACAATATAAAAACTATAATCATCCAGTCTGAGCTCAGTATGGATGTTTATGAAGATGTTGCAACTATCAATATTGATTTAAAAAAAATAGAGACAAACTACATCTCTAATTCAGGTATTGGTTCAGCAGATATAATAGTACCATTTATCATTGCATTCTTAGATGTCTTGCTTTTCAGAAAATAATAAGTGTAAAATCGTAATCAATTAAAAATCAATACCATAAATAGCAACATCTTTAACTTTAAATTTATGGCACAGTAATTGGATATCTCAGAGTATTAATCTTAATATGATTTACGATGAAAACGAATTTACTTTTAATAGCACTTGTAGCAATAGGATTAAGTTCTTGTGGTGCACAAAGCCAAACTACTGTTTACGCAAAAAACTCAGATATAAGCGATAATTTAGATCTTAGAGCTGTTGCTTCTATGTTTGGAGAATCAGCAAACCTTCAGGATTTCGAAAGAAGACTGAATGATCCTAAATATCAAATTTCAAACCTTGATTTAAATGGTGATGATGAAGTTGATTATTTACGTGTAATAGAATCTGTAGAAGACAGAACTCACGTTGTAATTATTCAGGCTGTTTTAGATCGCGATGTTTACCAGGATATTGCAACAATTGATGTTGAGAGAGATAACTCAAACAAAGTTGTAGTTCAGGTTGTTGGTAACAGTTATTTATATGGAGATAATTATATTTACGAGCCTGTATATAGTGTTGCTCCCGTAATTTATACTTCATTTTGGGTAACAAATTACAGACCTTATTATTCAACTTGGGGATGGAATTACTATCCTAGCTACTATACAGCATGGAATCCTTATCCTGTTTACAGATACAGAAACAATATTAATATATGTATTAATGTAAACAATCATTACAACTATGTTAATACACGTAGAAGTTACAGAGCTCCTGCTATATACCAAACAAGACGTAGTTACGGTTACGAAAAAATGCGTCCGAACAACAGTTTTGCAGAAAGACACTATAATGTAAATAATAGATATGAGTTAGATCAAAGACGTGTTGCAAGTAGAGAAGCAAACAGAAACAATTCAAATTACAACACTAGCAGACCAAATTCCGGAAGAACAAATAGTACTGACAACAGAACAACAAACAGAAATTATACTGAAAACAGAACAAATTCTGACAGAACTTACAACACAAACAGAGTATCTAACAGAGACAATTCTAATAACACAAATAATCCTGTAAGAGTTGATAATAGTTCAAGACCGGAATCAAGAGGAAATTCTACTGAAAACAGAACATATACTTCAAGAGGAAATTCTGAAAACAGAGCAACAACTCCAACTCAAAGAACCGAAGTTCCAAGAAATAATAATGAGAACAGACCAACTCAAACGCAAAGAACTGAAGCACCAAGAAGTTATTCTGAAAACAGACCAACTCAAACGCAAAGAACTGAAGCTCCAAGAAGTTATTCTGAAAACAGAGCGACATCAAGATCTTCACAAGGTTCTCAAAGCTCACAACGTTCTGAGGCTCCAAGAGCAAGTCAGGAATCAAGAAGCAGTCAGCCACAACAAAGCAGCCAGCCGCAAAGAGAAAGCGGATCAAGAGGTGGCGGTGGAAGAAGAGGTTAATAAAATCATAATTCTATAATAAAAATTAAAGCACAATTTGGGGATTGTGCTTTTTTTTATCTTTTTAATTATAATTGATGCTATTTTGTTTTAAAACAGTAAATTTGCAACCGTCTTTTATAAAAATATACATGAGCGCAGCGCATAAAAACTTACACAGTAAGTTGTCTATTGGAGGTTTATTAATCACACTAGGAATTATTTATGGAGATATTGGTACTTCTCCATTATATGTAATGAAAGCTATACTTGGCGATCATCCTATAAATGCCGACATCGTATTAGGAGGTATTTCATGTGTCTTCTGGACATTGACTTTACAAACCACTATTAAATATGTTCTTATTACCTTAAGTGCTGATAATCATGGTGAAGGTGGGATTTTTGCCCTTTATGCTTTAGTCAAAAAAACAAAGATACAGTGGCTTATAGTACCCGCCATTATTGGAGGTAGTGCATTACTTGCCGATGGAATTATAACGCCACCCATTTCGATTTCATCTGCTGTTGAAGGAATCAGGGCTTTCTATCCTCAAATGCAAACGAGTACGATTATATCGATTGTAATAGGAATTCTATTTGTTTTATTTACCATTCAACAATTTGGAACCAAGCTAGTTGGTAAATTTTTTGCTCCAATGATGCTTATTTGGTTTGCAATGTTGGGAACTTTGGGAGTAATTCAGATTTCGCAATTTCCGGAAGTTATAAAAGCTATAAACCCTTATTATGCTTATCATTTATTAAGAATACATCCTGACGGTTTTTTTGTTTTAGGATTTGTATTTTTATGTACTACAGGTGCTGAAGCTTTGTACTCTGATATGGGTCACTGCGGAAGAAAAAACATCAGAATCAGCTGGATTTTTGTAAAAACAACTTTGGTTTTAAATTATTTTGGCCAGGCTGCTTTTTTAATTCACCATCAAGGTAAAACATTACAGGATTTAGGAGGAGAAAATGGAAATCCGTTTTATCTGATTATGCCGCATTGGTTTTTACCATTCGGAATTGTTGTAGCAACTTTAGCTGCGGTAATCGCTTCTCAGGCGCTTATTAGTGGTTCGTTTACATTAATAAACGAAGCAATGCGTTTGAATTTCTGGCCGAAAGTAAAAATTAAATATCCTACTGAAGTAAAAGGACAATTATATATTCCATCAATAAACTGGTTATTGTTTTTTGGTTGTGTGGGTATTGTTTTGCATTTTGAAAAATCAGGAAATATGGAACATGCATATGGTCTTGCGATTATTTTATGCATGATTATGACGACTATATTATTGAATTATTACTTAATCATGAAACGTGTAAAACTGTATTTCATGGTTCCGTTAATTACAACATATTTATTGATTGAATTCAGTTTCCTTTTTGCAAACATCACCAAATTTGCCGAAGGTGGTTATGTAACTTTAATCATTGCAACGATCCTTATTTCTATCATGACGATTTGGTATCTTGCTAAGAAAATTAATAAAAACTACACCAAAATCATTAAAATTGATGATTATAAAAAGGTGTTAATGGAGTTAAGCGAAGATTTATCGATACCAAAATATGCAACGCATTTAGTTTATATGACCAATGCGAATCGTGTAGACGAATTAGAGCAAAAAGTAATGTATTCGATCTTGCAAAAGCGCCCGAAAAGAGCTGATATCTATTGGTTTGTACACGTTAACATTTTAACAGAGCCTTATAAAACACAATATAAAGTTACTGAAATCGCAAAAGACGACATTTACAGAATCGATTTTAATTTAGGTTTTAGAGAACCTACAAAAATCAATTTAATGTTTAGAGAAGTAATTCGTGATATGGTAAAACGTGGCGAAGTTGATATTACCAGCCGTTACGAATCATTAAATAAAAACAATATTATTGGTGACTTTAAATTTGTTTTGTCTGAGAAATTTTTATCAAACGACAATGATTTAAGATGGCACGAAAATATTATCATGAACTCTTATTTCTTCATTAAGAAACTGAGTTTATCTGAAGAAAGAGCTTTTGGTTTAGACAGCAGTTCTGTAAAAATAGAGAAATTCCCAATGGTGCTTCATGCTCCGGAAAATATTGGATTAACGCGAATTATCAAATAAATCGCATTTCAACATCAATTCAAAAACACTCTTTTATACGTATTAGAGTGTTTTTTTTCTTTTAAATGAAAGTCAAAATAACAATCAAAATTAAAAATTTAACTTTCAATCAATTAATAGTACCTTTGCAAATCAAATATTTAAAATGAGATTACACAGAAATTTAGTTTATACTACCATCGATTCTTTGAATGCAATTTTCAATGAAGGAGAATATGCAGACAAAGTGGTAGCTAGAGCCTTAAAAAAAGACAAACGTTGGGGAAGTTCTGACAGGAAGTTTGTTGCTGAAACGATATACGAAATTGTTCGTTGGAAACGATTATATGCAGAAATTGCCGAAGTTAAAGAACCTTTTGACAGAGATAATTTATGGAGGATGTTTGCAGTTTGGGCTGTTTTAAGAGGATATCCAATTCCGGATTGGAGACAATTGGAAGGAACTCCGGAAAGAAAAATAAAAGGTCGTTTTGACGAGCTTTCAAAAATCAGAGCTCTAAAAGAATCTATTCCGGATTGGATGGATGAATTGGGCGTAAAAGAATTAGGAGAAAAAGTTTGGTCTACAGAAATTGCAGCCCAAAACCAACCTGCTAAAGTTATTTTAAGAACAAATACGCTTAAAGGAACTAAAGAAAACCTGAGAAACACGTTGATGGATTTGAATATTGAAACAGAATATTTAAAAGATCAACCGGAAGCTTTAGTTTTAAAAGAAAGAGCAAATGTGTTTTTGACAGATGCTTTTAAACAAGGACTTTTTGAGGTTCAGGATGCTAACTCGCAATTGGTTGCAGGTTTTCTTGATGTAAAACCTGGAATGCGTGTTGTAGATACTTGCGCCGGAGCTGGTGGAAAAACATTGCATATTGCCTCTTTAATGGAAAATAAAGGACAATTGATTGCAATGGATTTATACGAAAGCAAATTGAAACAATTAAAATTAAGAGCAAAAAGAAATGGCGCTTTTAATATCGAATATCGTATTATTGACACTACAAAAGTGATCAAAAAATTACACGAAAGAGCAGACAGAGTTTTAATTGATGCACCTTGTAGCGGTTTAGGAGTTTTGAAAAGAAATCCTGATGCTAAATGGAAATTACAACCTGAGTTTATTGATAATATCCGTAAAGTTCAGGCTGAAGTTTTAGAAAGTTATTCTAAAATTGTAAAACCAGGAGGAAAATTAGTTTACGCAACATGTTCTGTTTTACCATCTGAAAATCAGGAACAAGTAGAAAAGTTCTTAAAAACAGAAATCGGAAAGCAATTTACTTTTGTAAAAGATCGTAAAATTCTGGCTTCAGAATCTGGTTTCGACGGATTTTATATGGCATTGCTTGAGCGTAAAAATGCTGTAGTTACAGAATAATTACTACTATCAGATAAAAAATAAAAAAGCCTTTAGAAATAATCTAAAGGCTTTTTTATTTACTAAGATGGACACATATCTGGAGAAATCAAGCAATATGTAGGCACATTTTCACAAGTGAGTACTTGACTCAGCGGCTTGGCACATCGTACTTCATATCCATTTAAATAATAGATGTAATCGCCTCCTTTAATTTGTTTTAATTCATTTTTGGTTAATTTTTGAACCTTTGATAAATTTAGGATAAATTTCATAATTACGATTTTTAAGGTTAATACCCCTTAAATGTAGTTAATTTTTCCTACTTTAAATAAAAAACTATCCCAAACTAGGCTTACGCAACAACTTCCCGTTTTCATTCTCTTTAAATTTCGGTATAAAAACAATCTCTTTTGGTTTTTCGTATTTGTCTAAAACATCAAAAAAATTAGGTGCAAAATCTTGTTTTTCGCCTTCAATAACCAAAATCAATTTTTCGCCTAATACAGAATCAGGGATTCCTGTTACAAAAAATCTAGCATTAATTTTTCCAATCAACTTTGCTTCTATTTGTTCCGGAATTAATTTTACGCCACCACTATTAATGACATTATCAATTCTTCCCAAAAATATAAATTGATTTTCTCTTATTATATCTACCAAATCATTAGTAACAATAGGTTCTTCAGAAATAGAAGGAACCGTAATTACCAAACATCCACGATCATCCAAAGCTATTTTAACATTTGGTAAAACCGTAAAAACAGACTCTCCTACTCTTTTCGCAGCAATATGCGTAATGGTTTCGGTCATTCCGTAAGTTTCGTAAACTTCTGTTTTTAATGGTAAAACTTTTTCTTCAAGAGCGCTATCCATTTTTGCACCGCCCACAATTAGTTTTTTTACATTTTTTAATTCCTCAATCGAGTTTTGAACTTGTAAAGGCACCATCGCAACAAAATCGTATTGCATTCTATTTAAAGCCAAAGGCTGTGTGCTTGGTTCTACAATATCTAAATCTAGTCCTAAAATTAAACTGCGGACCAACATCATTTTGCCGGCAATAAATTTTACAGGTAAACATAATAAAGCTTTGTCACGAGGTTCTAATTTAAAGAAATCTCCCGTTGCCAATGCTGACTGAATCATAGCTTGTTTTTGCAGTTTTACTACTTTAGGAAGTCCGGTAGTTCCTGACGTTTTCATCTCGATATAATCTTTATTATCGAACCAATCCATCAAAAACTCACCAATCGCCTGTTCGTTTCCGTCACCTTCTTTTACGTAATCATAAGCTACGCCTCTAAGCTCTTCTGCAGTTAAATGATATCCATTTATTTTAAAATGATTATGAACATTTTTATGTGTTAACTCTAACATATCCAATTTAATTTAATGGTTTTACAGTATTAATTTTTCCCGTTAATTTCTCTTTCCAATTCGTCCAATTGTATTTTTTAGTAAAAATAAAAAGCAAAATAGGATAAATTACCACGACAGGTAAAATGACATCTAAACCCGCTGAAGGTTCAGACATATCTTTAAAAACAGAATGAGTTTGAAAAACCGACCAATCTGAGGTCACTAACAAAGCTCCGACCAAATTATTAGCGGCATGAAAACCTAATGACAATTCAATTCCTTCATCCATAAGCGCGATAACACCCAGAAAAAAACCTGTTCCGATATAATAAATCATAATGATGTAGCCCATTTTAGCCACCTCAGGATTAAAAATATGCATAGATCCAAAAATGAGCGAAGTCATCATAAGCGGAAACCATCTATTATGCGCTAAATTGGCAAATCCCTGCATTAAATATCCCCTAAAAACATATTCTTCTGTACTTGTTTGTATTGGTATTAAAATCGACCCTAAAACAGTTAAAATCAAAAATGGAACTAATTTAAAATTCCACACAAAATTTTCAGGAGATCTCAAATAAATCACAAAAAAGCTTACAACCGAAAAGGCAGACCATAAAAGAAATGAAAAGAAAACACGGTTCCAATCTATTTTTTTTCGGGATGTTGTGATGGATAAAAACGTTTGATTGTGCAGATATTTCACTACAAAATAAACGCCGGCAAGAGCAAAAGCAAAAGATATCATCACCAAAAACAAAGTCATATTAGGCTCAAACATTTTCATCACGGAAGCATTATCAGTAGGAAAGGCTTTTTTACTTATAAAACTTTTATAGAGAACTGCAACAGAAAAAGGAATTTGACCAATAAACGATGCTATAATTATGATGACTGATCCAATAAGGTATTTCCAAAATTTATTTTCGGGTTTAATTCCTTGTTCTAAAAACATATGCTAAAAATTTAAAAAATGAGAAATAATATCTTTAAAGTTAGAATTTATTTTCTTTTAAAAAGATATATGATTAATAAGTAAATCTTATTTTTGGTCTTGCTAAAATACCTATTTTTTACTTTAACTGCCTTATAAGACATTAAAAATAACAAAATGATACAAATTTACCATAATCCACGTTGCGGAAAATCAAGAAATTGCCTCGCTTTTCTTGATCAATCTAATCAGGAATACGAAATTATTTCATACTTAACAGAGACACCATCTTTTGAGGAATTAAAAGCTTTACTTCTAAAATTAGATTTACAACCAATTGAATTAGTCCGAACTAAAGAGAAAATTTGGATTGAAAATTTCAAAGGAAAAACACTCAGTGATGACGAAATCGTAAAAGCTATGGTTGAAAACCCAATTCTAATAGAACGCCCAATTGTTACAAAAGACGGAAAAGCAATTATAGGCAGAGATTTAGATCGTGTCGCTTCTTTTTTAGACTGATTATAAAGAAACAGATTAACATTTTTTTGTGATTTCTCTCATTAAACCAAAGGCTACATTTGTGGTCTAAAAGGAAAAGAAACCAGAAAAAACAATGAAAAAAATCAAATTTGCTGTATTACTTGTATTGCTTTTTACAAGTTTTTACAACTATGCACAACAAGCACCTGCTGGTAACAAAGTAAAAGTCACTGGAAAAGTTTTCGAAAAAGTAAGCAAGCAACCTCTTGAATATGCTACCATTTCGATTACAGCACCAAATGACACCAAAGTTATCGCCGGTGGAATAACAAACCCTAAAGGAGAATTTGAAGTTGCCGTAGCTCCCGGAACTTACGATATAAAAATTGAGTTTATTTCGTTTAAACCAACAGAAATAAAACAAAAAAGCATTCAGGATAATACCGATTTAGGTGCTATAAACCTATCTGAAGATGCAGCACAATTAAACGAAGTTGTTGTTCGTGCTGAAAAATCGACAGTCGAAATAAAACTGGACAAAAAAGTATACAATGTTGGTCAGGATATGATGGTAAAAGGCGGAACTGTAAGTGATGTTCTGGACAATGTACCATCGGTTTCTGTTGACAGTGAAGGAAATGTTAGTTTAAGAGGAAGTGATAATATCCGAATTTTAATTGACGGAAGACCTTCAAACGCTATTAATGTTGCCGAAGCTTTACGCCAGCTTCCTGCTGATGCCATTGATAAAGTAGAAGTTATTACAAATCCATCTGCACGTTATGATGCAGAAGGTGGTTCAGGTTTGATTAATATTATTCTGAAAAAAGGTAAAAACCAAGGTCTTAACGGAACTTTTATTGCTTCAACAGGTCTTCCTGAAACATACGGATTAAGCGCCAATTTGAATTATAAAACTGAAAAGTTAAACTACTTTACAACTGCAGGTTATAATTACCGAACTAACGAAGGTGGTGGGCAAACCAATACTGAATATTTAAATGCTGACGGAACTCCAAAAAGTTATTTGGATGAAGATCGTGATACCAAAAGAACTTCAGAAGGATTTAATGGAAGAGGCGGTGTAGAATGGACGATAACGCCAACTACTTTTTGGACGAACGCTATTAATTACCAAAAAAATTCAGGTGACACCAGAGATTTAATCAATTATAATAATTTTGATGCTGCCCACGCTTTTACAGGAACTTCTTTCCGATTAAACAATGGAGATACCGGAAGTGAAAATGTAGAATATACTTCAAATTTAATCAAAAACTTCAACGATAAAGGTCATAAACTTACGGCTGATTTATCTATTTCAAGAAATACAGATGACAGTAATAGTATTATTACAGCATCTCCAAATTTCAATACAACATTAAACAATCAGGTTCAAAAACAAGTTTTATTACAAGCCGATTATGTTTTGCCATTAGGCAAATCAAGTCAGTTTGAAGCCGGATATAAAGGTAGTTTTGGAGACTTAAATAATAAATACTTCGTAACTGATGATCAGGGTTTACAAGATCCAAACTTATCAAATACTTTAGAATACAAAGAAAACATCAACGCGATCTATACACAGTATGGTTTTAAAGTAAATAAGTTTTCTTATTTATTTGGCCTGCGTTGGGAAGACACTAATATTCAGGTAAATTTATTAGACACAAACAACTTCAATACTAAAAAGTATAACAATTTGTTTCCAAGTGCTTTTATTAGTTATGAAATTTCAGATCAAAGCAATTTCACAGCCAGTTACAGTAAACGTTTAACAAGACCAAGAGGACGTTTCATGAATCCGGCAGTTAACTATTCTAGTAATGTAAATATCTTTCAGGGAAATCCTGATTTAGATCCATCATTAACTGATAAATATGATATTGGATATATTAAACGTTGGGACAAAGTAACTTTTACTACTTCGGCTTATTTTGAAGATACTAAAGATGTTTTTAGCTTTGTTAGAACTCCAAACGGTCAGGAAGTAAACGGAATTCCGGTTATTTTAAGCAGACCTATTAACTTAGGAAAAGAACAAAAATATGGTTTCGAATTTACTTTAAACTATACGCCGTTTAAATGGTGGAGATTAAACAGTAACTTCAATCTTTATAATGTAAAAACAACAGGAAAAAACACTTACACCGATACAAATGATAATCTAGTAGTTCAAAACCTGGATAATCAAGCCAATACATGGTTCGCCAGAGCTAGTTCTAAAGTAACTTTACCATACAAAATAGACTGGCAATTAAGCGGAACTTATAATGGTGAACAAAAAACGGCGCAAGGTAAAAACTTAGATCAGTTCTCAATGAATACTTCTTTAAGTAAAGATGTAATGAAAGATAAAGGTACAATTGCTTTTAATATTAGTGATATCTTCAACTCAAGAATCATGAGATCATACACTTATCTTCAAAACGCTACAACACTTGAAAGCCAGACATCTTATGGTGAAATGCAATTTCGTAAACGTCAGTTCAATTTATCATTTACATATCGCTTTAATAAAGCTAAAAGCGAAAGAGAGAAAACGCCTAAAAATGACGGAAACGGTAATGATGGCGGAGGAGATTTTCCTGGATAATATAGGTTAAAAATCAAATTTAAAATTCCAATTATAAGACTTTAAAAATGAAGTTTTATAATTGGAATTTTTTATTGGAATTTGTTTTATGGCATAAAAAAAAGGACTCGCAAAACGGGTCCTTTTTTTATGAAATCAATTTAAAATTAAATTGATTGTTCTTGTCTTTTCTTTGCTCTTTTCTCTTTGAACATTTCCCAGCTAGCGCCCGTAACCCAAAAAGATACGAAACCAACTAAGAAAAACATCAACCAAAACCCTATAGTTAGTATGGTCAAGAAAAGTAAAAAACCTAAGTACTGTGAAAATTCAAACATGTTTTCCGGAATTTTTGAATGTAATGACAAATGTATGTTATATATTTTTCCTTAGCAATAAAAATCAAATCAATTTTCGTAAAATCACAATAATCCGTATATTTAAACTCATTTTAAATAAGGGATTTTTTTAATTATTATTTAAGTATCTAAATAAGAAGAATATGAGTATTTTCAGGAGCTATTTCCCGCTATCCGTTACAATCTTTTATGTCCGCCGAGGCAGGACATAAAAGGATTTTCACTACTATCGGGGCTAAAAAACATTCATTTTCAAAAGAAATTTTAAACCTCAAAATAAAAAATCCGTTTTAATCAGCGTTTTTACGAAGTAAATCAGCGTCATCTGCGTTCCCTTTACCACAAACATAACTCAAATTACATATAACTCTATACAAACAACAAAATGAAATACAGAATAGAAAAAGACACTATGGGCGAAGTTCAGGTGCCGGCAGATAAATATTGGGGAGCACAAACAGAACGTTCAAGAAATAATTTCAAAATCGGACCATCAGCCTCAATGCCACAAGAAATCATTGAAGGCTTTGCCTATCTAAAAAAAGCCGCCGCTTATGCCAATGCTGATTTAGGTGTTTTACCTGCTGAAAAAAGAGATGCAATTGCAGCCGTTTGTGATGAAATTTTAGCCGGACAATTAAAAGATGAATTTCCGTTAGTAATCTGGCAAACAGGTTCAGGTACACAAAGCAATATGAACGTGAACGAGGTTATTGCCAATCGCGCACAAGTTTTAAAAGGTTTTCAAATTGGCGAAGGCGAACCGTTTATCAAAGCCAATGACGATGTTAATAAATCACAATCATCAAACGACACCTTCCCTACTGCGATGCACATTGCAGCTTATAAAGTTGTTATTGAAACTACAATTCCGGGAGTCGAAAAATTACACGCGACTTTAGCCGCAAAAGCAGCCGAATTTAAGGAAGTTGTAAAAATTGGACGAACACATCTTATGGATGCAACTCCATTAACTTTGGGTCAGGAAATTTCAGGTTACGCGGCACAATTAGCATACGGATTAAAAGCGCTTAAAAATACTTTAGCCCATTTATCTGAAATTGCTTTGGGAGGAACTGCGGTAGGAACCGGATTGAATACGCCAAAGGGTTATGATGTAAAAGTAGCCGAATATATTGCAAAGTTCACCGATCACCCGTTTGTAACTGCTGAAAATAAGTTTGAAGCTTTAGCCGCGCACGATGCCATTGTTGAGACACACGGCGCGTTGAAACAATTAGCCGTTTCATTAAATAAAATTGCCAACGATATTAGAATGTTAGCTTCCGGGCCTCGCTCTGGAATTGGCGAAATTCATATTCCTGAAAACGAACCGGGATCTTCTATCATGCCCGGAAAAGTAAACCCAACACAATGTGAAGCTTTAACGATGGTTTGCGCACAAGTTATAGGAAACGATGTAGCAATTTCTATTGGAGGCATGCAGGGACATTATGAGTTAAACGTTTTCAAACCAGTTATGGCTGCTAATTTTCTTCAATCGGCACGTTTGTTAGGCGACGCTTGTGTTTCATTTGATGAACATTGCGCTCAGGGAATCGAACCAAATTACAAACGTATCAAAGAATTAGTAGATAATTCGTTAATGTTGGTTACCGCTTTAAATACTAAAATTGGATATTATAAAGCTGCTGAAATTGCTCAAACAGCGCACAAAAACGGAACTACTCTTAAAGATGAAGCCGTTCGTTTAGGATACGTTACTCCTGAAGATTTTGATGCTTGGGTAAAACCTGAGGAAATGGTTTAGTTTTAATGGTTTAATTGTTAATTGTTAATTGTTGATGATGAATTATTGAATCACTTATAAAAAAAGAGCTTTCTAAAATTTAGAAAGCTCTTTTCAATTAACCATTTATAATTAACAATTCACAATTAAATAAATTACTTGCCATCAACGTAATCCTGTAAATAACTAAATCTTGGCGTTAACTTTCCATTTTCGGTTATTTTAGCTCGTTGTAGAATTCCGTCTTTATCTCCGTTAAAAAATGCCGGAATAACGTGTTCCATAAATTGTTCTCCAAAACCTTCGCTGGCATCTTTTGGAATTTCGCATGGCAAATTATCAACTGCCATTACCACAACTGCTGCAGGATGAAAAACATCTACTTCTTTATCTTCCAAAGGAAAATAACCATATAAAGGTTCCGCAATTGTTGACGATCTCAAAGTACTGGCAATTGGCCCGTCTACATCACATGAAATATCTGCCACAACTTTTAGCTTACAATCACTGGCATTTAGCATTTCTCTCGTCAAAATCATTGGAGCTCCACTTGCGTGAAAATGACCTGCAAAATAGATATCTGATACTTTAGTGAATTTTTCAAAATCCGAAACATATTCCTCAGGATGGCTTACAAAATCATTAAAGTCAAGAGATTGTCCATCAATTCTTTTATTATATTCTAAAACATCTAACTGAACGTAAACAGCCTGCGTGTAATTTTTAGCTAAATAATTATCAACTGTAATTTCTTTTATTTTAATCGCTTCCAGGATTTCTTTAGCCCCGCTGCCTACTTTTCCGGTTCCGGTAACAACAAATTTTAAAGCTGGCATTGTTATGCGTTTCAAATGCATAATCAAAGCTTCTTTTCCGGCTAAAGTTTCTGCTTTTGGTAATTTGAACAACTCAAATTTAATTCCGAAAGCACGAATTCCGTTATAAACACCAACCATTCCGGCATATTTTCCAAAACCAATCAAACGGCGATTCTGATCATCAACAATAGTTTCATGATCGTATAAATCGATATTTTTTTCTAAAATCGCTTTTAACAGCTTTCTATTATAAGGTTGCTTTTTTATAGTATGTGAAAAAAAGAAATACGCTTTATTTGGAATTAAATTTTCAACAGGAACTTCTTTTACACCAAATAAAACATCACAATCTGAAACATCATCTGTAATAGTTATTCCCATACTTTTATATTGGATGTCAGAAAAAATTCTAATATCTGAGCTTTCTACCTCAATAATTGCATCATGAAAGCGCTGCTTTAGTTTTGCAAGTTCGTTTGGTGCAAACACCACACGCCTGTCTGGTGGGGTTTTTCTTTCTTTTATAATTCCAAATTTCATTTATAGCCGATTAAGATAAATATTAATATAACTTTTTGAATTCAATTTGTTTCAAATATAACAAAATTAGTTAAATTTTTGTTGCTTTTTTCTAATTTCAAACATTTTTATAACGTTAGTAGCTGATGTACAATCAACTAACAAAAAAAGATGTTAAGATAATGTTAAAAAATACTTTCCCAGAGATTGAAAAGCCCGAAACATAAATATTGAATTCTATATATTTGTTTTTAAAGAATGATGAAAATGAGCTTCCTTAAAAAAACAAATATACCACAAATACTTTTTCTAATTTTAGTTTTAGCTTCATGTGGAAAAGATAATAAATCAACAAAAATAGAAACAGTAGCGGTAGAAGAAGATACTTTACCTAAAATGAAGCCGTTAGGACCTGAAAAAAGAATTACGCAAGCTTACATAAACTCTGTTAAAGGAAGAATAAATAATTTTTATACTAAAAACTGGCCGAACAACAGTATGAACGGTAGTTTTTTGGTGGCAAGAAATGGCCAGATTATATTTGAACGATATAATGGTTTTGCCAATAAAAATGAAGGCACGAAAATAACTGCAGAAACGCCTGTGCAAATTGCCTCTGTCAGTAAAGTTTTGACTGCTACAGCTGTTTTAAAACTTGTTAATGCAGGCAAAATAGATTTAGACCAGAAAGTAAATACGATTTTAAAAACGTTTCCGTACGAAGCTTGTACGATCAGAATGCTTTTATCGCATAGAACCGGAATGCGAAATTATGCTTATTTCACAGATCACGATAAAACAGTTTGGGACAGGCATAATCAGCTAACAAACAAAGATATTTTAGACATCTTAGCCACAAAAGATATTGGCCTGGAATCAACGCCGGGAACCCGTTTTAGCTATTGCAATACCAATTATGCAATGCTAGCCTTAATTATTGAAAAAATTACAGGGCTGAAGTATAAAGAAGCAATGTCTCAAATGATTTTTAAACCATTAGGGATGACACATACGTATGTTTTTGATGATGATAAAGACAGAAAAAGTATTGTACCTTCTTATAAAGGTAATGGTGCTGAAATTGGTTTTGATTATTTGGATAATGTTTACGGGGATAAAAATATTTTCTCAACAGTACGAGATCTTTTAAAATTTGACAGAGCCAGAAATTCACCTGATTTTTTAAAACCTGAATTACTAAAACAAGTTTACACTGGTTACAGTAATGAACGTAAAGGTGAAAAAAATTATGGTTTAGGAATTCGAATGATCAATTGGGATTCAGGACAAAATTATTACTTTCATAATGGTTGGTGGCACGGAAATACCTCATCGTATGTACCTTTAATGAAAGAACATGTTACCATTATTGCGTTATCAAACAAGATGACAAGAAAAACATACGCAGTTCGAAAATTGGCTCCAATTTTTGGCGATTATCCGTTTGTTTTTAAAGATGATGAATAGTATAATTTTTCTCGAAAATTTATTACGAAACTAACTTCAAATAGTATAAATTTGCAAACTCATTTTTGGGGTCGACTGGTTTTGACAGCAAGTCGAATTGAAAAGTAAGCACGTCGAGCATTGAGACCTTGCTCGTAAATATAAGATCTTACAATTTTACACGGCGAAAATAACTACGCTTTAGCTGCATAATCTGAATTATAGTAAGATTAGCCACGTCCCTATCAGATAGGGAAGCTGGATTCTCCTTGAAAGCCTTGGTTTATGGCGGTCAGTACAGGAGAACCGTAAAAGTAAACCTAGATTTCCATGAGCTTCGGGTGGATTTCGAAATTAAGAAGATAAGTGTTGAGTGGTTGTTCCTGACCTAGCTTAACATCGAAAATCCAATCAGGAAATAAACGCGTAGAAAGCTCTTTAGTTGCTTGTTTGGACCCGGGTTCGATTCCCGGCGACTCCACAAAAAAGCCTGTAAAACCATCATTTACAGGCTTTTTATTTTACAGTTGACAATTTAGTTGATATTTTCATTGTTAATAAGAAACTTTCACTATCTGGAAAAAACGGTCAAATTGACCATAGATTTTCAGTTTAAAATGATCACTCGATTCGGAGCAAACTGATCACCTAAT
>NZ_WMDQ01000021.1 GCF_009707955.1 Flavobacterium sp. LC2016-13
AAGGATCATTTAGGCAACATACGAGTAAGTTTTGCAAAGAACCCAACAACCCAAGTTCTTGAAATTATCGAAGAAAACAATTATTATCCTTTCGGATTGAAACACAAAGGATATAATGATTATGTGGCAACTAATAATAAGTATAAGTATCAGGGACAAGAGCGTCAGGACGAGCTAGGATTGAACTGGGATAGCTTTAAGTGGAGAAATTATGACCCTGCTATTGGTAGGTTTATGTGTATTGACCCGTTAGCACAGAAATACACTTATAACTCAACTTATGCATTCCAAGAGAATAAAATGGGATTGGGTAGGGAATTAGAAGGCTTAGAACTAGTTTCTCCTATTCTTTCTGTAGAAGTAGAGTTTGCACCAGTAGAAAGTGTTGCACCTGAAATGAGTATTGCGTTAGAAGGTATGACTGTAGAAGCTGTACCTAGAATTAGCATTTGGGAAACAGTTGGTAATTTTGTTGGCGATTTTGTTAGTAAGCTTGCAGAAGCCGTATCGAGTGGTTCTGATGTGAAGACTGACTTAGTTCCAAAAAATGCAATGGAAAAAGCTGTTGATAATGCAAAACCTGCAACTGCAGAACCAACAGCAAGAGGTACGGCAGGAAAGCTTGAAAAATCTGCTAGAGGAAAAGGTACTGTTGCTCCTGCTGATAGAGATAAACAAAGAGTTAAGACGGCGAAGGGAAAAGCAAAAGAAAGAGAAGAAAATGACAATAAGTGTGCGAACTGTGGTAATGAAACAAAAGCAGAAGATACAGAATCGCACCATTACCCTGACAGACATGCAGATGGTGGAAAAGAATCAGTTCCTGTTTGTAAAGATTGCCACACTTATTTGCATAGTAAAGATTAAACTAAAATAAAATAATGACTAGAAGCGAATTTTTAAATATTATTAAGACTAACATTCATGATAATGAATATCATCTTACACTTGTAAATGGAGGACAGCATCCTGAATTTTCCTATACTATTGGTTTAACTGAAAAGTTAGGGTTCGAACTTATTATCGCTGGAGGATTTATTTCTGTAAAAGATAATGAAGCAATTTTTAGATATATATACAATCAATTGAAATCTGGACATAAGATTGAATCCGAATTCAAACTATCTGAAAATAATGTTTATTATTTAAGTAAAGTGGATTCATCTTGGAGTAAAAAACTAATGATAGGTGTTTATGATTATTATAATTTAGATGAAATTACCGCTTATCAGATTATTTCCGTAAATAGAACAATGGATATACCATTAATGTCAGAATTTAAAATAACAGATGACCCTATTTGGAAATGGTTAGATTTAGATTGGAATTTCAATGTTCCTAAGAATTCTTATATAATTACTAATATTGATTCTCTACAAGGTAAAACAATAACTGAACTTACTAGATGGGAAGAACATGTTTGGGAAATGTTTTCAAAACCAGGACCAGATGTAAAAGAAGAAGATATAAGAATAGTTTCATTAGGAACAATCTTAGGAATTGATAATACGTTACAACCTATTTTAAATTTAGCTGTAGGCGAAGGTTTGTGGAGAGATAATAAAGATTCTGAATGGCAAAACTGGTAGAGTTTTAAAAATGATGAAAATATAAAGTAAGAAAAAGCCATTCCATTACGGAGTGGCTTTTGGATTTTATAGAAGTTACGGCAGTGTTTCACAGTTAGTGATATGAAATTTTTAATTTCTAACATGTTGAAATAGAATTATTATTAGAAAAAAAATAAGTTAAAGATGAGCAGTACTGCTCATCTTTTTTGTTTTAGTATTGCCTTAAAAGAAATAAAATGAGCAAAAATGCTACTTCGTGTTCCAGAGTTAGTGATGGTATGAATTGTCCAAGATGTAGAGAGAAAAAAGTGTCGAAAAACGGTACAACTAAAAATAAAAAACAGCAATATTATTGTAAAAATTGTGGTAAACGATTTATAGAAAATTACACTTATATGGCTTATAAGTCTGATGTAGACAAAAATATTATCCAGTATACCAAAGAAGGTTTTGGAATAAGAAGTACTGCGAGAATATTAAAAATTTCAACCACAACCTTGTTAAAAAGAATTGTATCAATTGCTAAAACTATTAATCAGCCCCCCGCTCTTCGAAGAGGTCCTAATGAAAAACTGCGCAAATGTCTCTGACTTTGCGCAGTTTTTTTATTTTTTTTTGTAAAATTAGTGAGGTTTAATTGCTTCTGGATTCATTGTTGAGTACATTTTGCATACTAAAAAATGCCCCGCTCCACAAAGAATACTTCATCGTCAACGCTGCGCAAATGTCTCCGACTTTGCTCATTCAATGAAACAAATAAAGGTAGATTTCAGATGAGACGACAAGGAGAAAATTATGGCCCTGCACCAAAAGGTCAGTGGAGTCTGGAATTTTGTATAAAGGCAAAACATATCCAATTAAATATAAAGAAATTGATGAATAAAAAAAATCTTTTAGTAGCATTTATTATGTTTGTCTCATGTGGAAAAAAACATGAATTAGAAAATACTTTTATAACAAATGAAAGTGAATATTGGAAATATAATAATGATTGTATTCAGAGTAGAGTTTATTTTAAATTTTATCAGAATGGAAATTATGATAAATATTTAAGGACATATAAAGGATTTAATTTATTTAATAATGATGGAGATATAATTAGTAAAGAAAGGACTTGGAGTGTAAAAAATGATTCAACATTTGTCTGGAGTAAAGAAGAATATAAAATAGAAAAAATTGGAAAACAACAAATAATATTGTCCTATCATCATTATAAAGTAAAAGATAAGATATGTAAAGTAACTTTGAATAAGGTAAAAAAAGGATATAAGCGGTAATGTATCAATTGTTTATTTTTTGGAACCAGTTATGCAAAGTGTAGCTGCTGTGTATTCTAGATAAAAAACAAATAAAATAAACAGAATATAAGACATAAAAAAACTCGCATTCATGCGAGTTTTTTTATGTCTTATAAAATCAAAATCTGCAAAAACTGACAATCAATAATAGTATATTTATAGTATCTTAAATATATCTATTTACAACAAAAAAAACTAATATGAATCTAGCCCAACAAAATTCAGAAAACATACAAGTATTAGAGATTAGAAATTATTTATTAAAACCAAATTTAACGGAGAAGTTCGGTGATTATTTTCACTCGAAATTTGTTGCTCCAATGAATGACCTTGGTGGATATACATTGGGAGAATTCAAAGTTAATAATGTAAACGACAGATTTGTTTGGTTTCGTGGTTTTACTGATATGAAAACCAGATTAACTTTTTTGAATGATTTTTATATTAATAGTACAACTTGGAAAGAACATGGCAAAGGAGCAAATGACATGATGATAAATTCTGATAATGTTTATCTATTGCAACCATTAAAAAAGGAAATTAATAGCAAATTATTAAAAACGGATAAAAGATTTACCGTTGTCGATTTTTATATTTGTAATAGCACTCTCGAAAAGGTTATTAACCTATTTGATACTACATATCTTCCATTCCTTAAAAATGTAGAAATAGAAGATATAACGCTTTGGGTAAGCGAAATGACTGAAAATGATTTTCCAGGATTGCCTGCTTTTCAGGATAAAAATCTTTTAGTAAGTATTACACATTACCAGGATGAAAATGAATTTTCTACCAAGCAAAACAAGATTGATAATATGCCGGCAGATTTAAAAAAATCGATGCAGGAATTAATAACCATTCACAATCAATTAGTGCTTTTAAATTTGAGGTAATACTCAGACTTAAAAACTTAAATAATTCGATGTGATCGATTTATAATGTATTGGCATTTCCCTTTTCTGGATATGTTACTTTTTTTAAACTTGATTTTCAAACTATTAACAATCGATTTTGTTTTATTTTTTTAGGTTATCATATAAGATAACCACTTTTGAAAAAAATATGTCAAACTTTGAATTATTATAAAAGATAATTCAATGGAAACAAAAGAGACTAAAAATTTAGAGTATCTCAGAAAACTAATGAGTCAGTATTTAAATACTTTAAAGTCGCCAAATGACAAAACAGAGTTTTATACTGCCGAAATCAAATTGTTAAATTATTATGAGCTTGGTTGTGTTATTACCAACATGCTTAAATTATGTATTCTGGCACTAGATCATGAAGCTCCAAAAATTTCAGAAACAGTCAAAAATCAATCTATTAATGTGGCTCTTATTTTAGAAGTTGTAGTGCAGTTGTTTCCTGTAGATGAATTTGAGTTGCTAAGCGAAATTAATGAGTCTTTTATTGCAGGTTCTAATTCTCGTTTTCCCGGTTCTCATGAAGGTTGAAATTTCGTAAAAACCTTTGTGTGACTTTTAGATAAATTGTTTAAAAACAAAAAAGCTCCAGATTTCTCTGAAGCTTTTTCTTAGTAGCCCGTAGCGGAATCGAACCGCTCTTACATGGATGAAAACCATGCGTCCTAACCGATAGACGAACGGGCCTACTTTCTTAATGCGGGTGCAAAAATGCAATTAATTTTAAAATACACAAAAATATTTTTCCTAAAAATTTTTCAGTTATTCTGAAAGCGGCATATTTTAGAAACAATAAATACTAAACAAATTAGATTAGTTAAGATGTATTTGTTTGATTAATAATTGGTTGTTTTGCTCAAAAAAAGTGATAAAGAAGTTCTTTTTCTCTTTTTATCACTTTCAATAAAATTTAAAATTATATTGCCAATCGATCGTTTTGAAAGAATATTTTTATGGTTTTAATTGTATTTTCACGCTTTTTTTTTAAATCTGATACGAACATTTTACTTATAAACACAAAATAAAAAAGCTCCAGATTTCTCTGAAGCTTTGTAATAATGGTAAAAACTCTTTAGAAATTAGTATTTACTTTTTTAGAATGATCTGCAATATTTGAGATAAGTAATGTTACTTGTCCTTCTTTTACAAAATATATTTTCTTTGTCGCTAAATTTGGAATACTTTCCAACAAAGTTACTAGTATGTTATTGGCAGAAATAAGGTATTTCTGATCATAAGTGCTCAAAACTCTTGCTGCTTCTTTATTCGTTTTGGCAAGGTTAGTAAACTTAACAAAATTATTTTTCAGGATTGCATCATAATTAATAACGTCTTCCAGAGTTAAAGAAATATAATGATCTTTAACGTTTTCATCATAATATAGCGTTGCAAAAGCCCAAACAGCTCCACCAGATAAATAGATTTTTTCTTTTTTAGCTAAAGCAGGATTTGCATCAAGCAGTTCTTTTACTTTTTTACGCAAAACCGGGTTAAAATCAAAAGATTTTTCCTGATACGTCGACATATCATTAACCTGAGTCTGATTTACAACCGTTTTTTGTATTGCGTCAGTAAGCGTCATAGTTCCAAAATCAAGCTCTAAAGGTGTAAACTCTAATTTGTTGTCTTTAAGCTCATCAATATAACCGCCTCTGGTAGTTTGAGCTCCAATATCAAGTAATAACGCATTCGAGTAATCAACAGGAGGTATTGCGCCTTTAACTAGTATTTTAGGTTCTTCATCAACATTAATTACATCAATGCTTTTGTTTGTTAGAGTAGCAACTTTATTTTTTAAAGCGTCAACGTTGCGTGCAGTTGCAAAAACAGGAGCCGCAACTATAAATATATTTGCTTCCGGAACTTTAAATTCCTCTCTTATTTTTTTCAATTGCTCAACAACTATTGCACTCGTTTTGTTGATGTCGTCCTGAGGAATCTCACCGCTTGCAATAATATGATCGGCAAGACTAATTCTGTCATTTGAGAAGTATAGAATTTTATAATCTGCTTTCTTAATATTGTTTACGTCAAGAACAGAAGTTTTTATAGCTCTGCGTCCGATTTCAATTCCTGCATAAAGATTTTTTTGAGAAAATGAATTGATGGAAAAAAATAAATTTAAAAGAATAAAAATTAGAATTTGGGGTTTGTTTTTCTTAAACATTGGATTTAATTATTGTTGGAATATAATTTTGAATAAAGATTTTAATGTAATTATGTGAAAGTCATAATTTTGAATTCAAAATAATGGGTTTCATTACAAGATTGCAAATTTATAAAAACATTTACTAATATAAACTCGGTTATCAAGAAAACATATTATTTAATTATTAAGGTATTGTTTTGATGTAATTGGTATGTGATTTTATATTTCTATCGAAAAAGAATAATCAGCGGAATAGTTGAAAATCGTTGAGGTTGAAAAGACACAAACTATTGTAAAACAAAAAAGCTTCAGATTTCTCTAAAGCTTTTAAACAAATTATTTTATTCCAAGATTTCCGTCAAATGTATTAAAGTCATCTCTTCTTTTGGGTTTAACAATCAATAAACTATAAAGTTGGTGACAGATCGATTTTAATTCAACCAGATTAGAATTGTCAATTGCTTTTTCTCCTAATTCTATCAGTTTACCATGTTTAGATTTGTCTTTGAAGGCACTTGGATCTTCAAAACGCAAATAATAAAAATAATCTATATAGCTTTCGTCTTGATTGTTATAGATGTTTTCTAACAAATCTTCGAGTTCTTTTTTCTTTTTACGAATCAAATATTTATTGCTTGACTGCAATACTTCTTTTTCGTTTTTTATGATCTTTTCATATTCTTCTTTTTGGCGGGGACTGCCTTTTTCAATATAAAAAGAAAGGCTGTCTTTTATATTATTGTATTCTTCAAGCTCAGATAATATGTGTTTGTGTCGAACAAGATCATCAAATTCCTGAATGTAGATTTTCTTCAATTCATCGATTTGATATTTTTTATCTGTAATAGCATCATTTTTATTTTCTAATGCCTCGTTATAAAGAATGGTTAACGATTCCTGAGATCTTTTTAATTTAGCTAAATACTCATAATTCTCATTGTGTTCTTCACTTCTTATTTCTTCTAAAATAGTATCTAAAGCATTCTTAATTTCCAATGATAATTTTTCAATCGAAATTTTTCTCTGATGCGGATTAAAGACTTCACTTATTTCTAAATCAAGAGCACTTATATAAACATCAATGCTTAGATCTCGTGACTCCGAAACTTTAAAATTCAGCTCAATATCCATTCCTTTTAAAAGATCCTGCTCAAAATTACTGCCGCATATTTCAATATAGCCAATAGAAAGATTACTGCCCGCCATATTTCCGGCATTTCCTTCAACTACATTTATAATAAGTTTTTGGTCAGAGTTTCTTAATATGTTTTTAGAACAGGTTTTGTAAATTGTTTTCTTTAGCGGCAAAATATCATTTTTCTTAAAGATAATTTCCATGTGACTTTTTCCTGTTTCCTCGTCTAATTCCAAACAAATATCATTCGGAATTGGCTGTCCCAGAATACTGTACAATCCGTTTGTAATTTGAATATTCGAGTTGCTAAATACCTGTTTTTGCTGATTATTGAATAAAAATAACGTGAATTGATTGGTTGTTTTTTGTAATAAAGGAACAAATTCGGCTATTTTTTTATTCGCTTTCAAAAGACCGGTATCAAAACCACCATCTGCGCGGGTAATTCTGTAATATCCTTCAAATGATTCTTCTAAAAGTACCACAATTAGTTCTTCAGAGTCTTTAGAATGTGGTTCATAAATGGTTTCAACCTGAATACTATTTTCTTCAGATACAGGCTCATTTACAACCACTTCATCACTCAATTCCGAAGGTTTAGAACCTGCATAATAAGCTGCTCCAATTATTACTGAGGTTGTGGGATCCAGACTCGTTTCTACCTGAATTTGAGTTCGCTCGTGCAATTGCTGGCGTATGTACGGAATGTAAGTAGTACCGCCAACAAGTATAATGCGTTCTATATCTGAAAAATCCAGTTGATTTTCTTTGATTAATTTTTCAACCAAATGAAACGATTCTTCAAATTTAGGCTGAATGATCAGTTCAAATTCTTTTCGACTAATATCTATGTCTAATGAGATTGAAAGTTCGTCAAAATCAATTTCAATACTTGAGATTTCTTTTATCGAAAGTTCTTTTTTTGCTTCTTCTGCTTTGTAGAGAAGTTCAAAAAAGAGTTTATTATAAACAGGGTTTTCTTTAGAAATTAGTTTTGACCAAAGATTATTTTCCTGGGTTTCTTTTTCGATTTTCGGACATATTATTTTTTCAACAAATAAAGTATCTAAATCGACACCTCCCAAAAAGTTATTGCCTTTATGATCAAATACTTTAAGATCGCGCTCGTTAATATTTACTAATGCGATATCAAAAGTTCCTCCTCCAAAATCATAAACCAGCCATTTTTTATCTGATGTAATTTCTATGTTTAAAGAATTTGAATAAGCCAAACAAGCAGCAATAGGTTCCTGAAGCAACACTATTTCTTCAAAACCTGCCTGATAACCTGCTTTTTTGGTGGCATTAGACTGAATTGTGTCAAAAGAAGCCGGAATCGTAATAACGGCAGATTTTAAACTTTCGCCTTGAGCGAAATTAATTAATTCGTTCAAAACCATCGAAGACAGTTCAATTGGGCTGCGATTTTCATTGATATCTTTGATGAAATAAACTTCATCAGATCCCATTTTTCGTTTAAAAGAAGAGAATACATTTTCGGCATTTGTTGCGCTGTGTTCTCTTGCTTTTTCGCCTATTTGAATGCGTCCTTTTCGAAATGAAACTACAGACGGAATAGTATCCTTGAACCCAACAGGATTTTTATAAATACTGATTTTTCCATTTTCGTATTTTGCAATTCCTGAATTCGTTGTTCCTAAATCAATTCCGATATTGATATTCTTCATATAATGATGCTATTATTCTACTATAACTACTGCTTTTTGAACCAGTTGCAACGTGTCGTTTTCTGTTTTGTAAATTGTGGGCCTAATAACTTTGGTTATTTTCTTAGAATTTGAATTAAGAATGTTTGCCTCAATAGAGCTGTCTCTTTCATCATAATTAGTTCCCAAAGGATTTATAATTTTATATCCTTTTTCTTCCAATTCATTATAAATTCTTTTTAGATTGCGTTCGAAACCGTTAAAGTTTTGTTCTAACGCTTTTTTTTCAATTTCAAACAGTTGATTTATTATTGTATTCATTTTTAAAATTGGATTTTTATAGATCAGCAATTTACAATTTATTTAATATGATAGTAATGATCAATATTATTTTTTATCAATGCCTTAATTATTTTAGAAGACCATGAATATCATACAATTGTTTTCTTCATTAGATTTAAATAAGGATCAGATTTTAGAATTTGGTTCTGAAGATTATATCAGAATTGAGAAAAAAATAAACTTCGAAAAAAAGATAAACCCGGAAATAGATTCGAATACAAGTGAAAATTTAATTTTGGCATTGAAAGAATATAAAGAAGAATTTTTCTTTGTGATGTCGAATAGTATTTGTTTGAATTTTTTTGCGCAAAATAAATTCTCCAAAGAATATTTTTTTACTGACAATCCGAATATTTCTGATGAGAAAGTCAAACACTTTATTACGCTCTTTTTATCAGTTGACCTGATTTCTTTATTCAGTTTAAAACTCTCAAAAAATACTTTTGAAAATTTAGAAGAACTTGATTTTCTATTAGATTTTAAACGATATTTTTCTGAAGAGATTATCTATAAAATGACGGTACTTGTTTTCTCTAAACTTGATTTTGCTATTTCTCAATTGGCTGTTTTGAATACTAATAAATATTCTGCCATCATTTATATTAAATTTAAAGCTTTTTATAATGTATTATCCCATTTTGCAACGATTGAATCAGATCAAAAAATGAGTAATCTATTGTCAATGGTTATTAAATCTTATAATAAAGATACGAGCAGCGTTTTTTTTGGTTCTGTCATAAAATCGATGGCATTTTATAATGCGTTTAATGAAAATATCACTAAAGTTCTTGCTGAAAACAGCGATGCAATACCTGCGTTAGAAGAAGATGTTGAAAATGCCATAATGCCACCTGTCGTCAAAATAATAATTGCAATCATGATTTTTGCTGTTATCCTTTTTTTGATATGCAAATAACGCTGAAATTGTTTTTATTCAATTTTACAGAAGAGTTAAAAATATTATTTTTATGGTTTAAAAAGGTGTACTAAAAATGAACATAATAGAATTATTTGAAAAATTAAAGATAGATAAAGGTAGTATTCTATTATTGTCAACAGAAGAGATTAGGCGAGTCGAAAAGCAAGTTAATGTTGAAAAAAGACTAAACCCGGAAATAGCTTCTAATACAAGTGAAAATTTAATTTTGGCATTAAAAGAATACAAAGAAGAACTGTTGTTTGTATTGTCGAATCGTATTCTTTTTAATTTTTTCACGCATAATAATTTCTCCAGAAATCATTTTTCAAATTATGATTTGGCTGTTTCAGATGAAAAAATAAAACACTTTATTGCCTTTTTTTTAGCCGATGATTTGATTTCTTTTTTCAGTTTAAAGTTGTCAAAAGGCTGGTTTCATTATTTAGAAGAACTTGATTTTCTATTAGATTTAAAAAGATATTTTCCCGAAGAAGTTATCTATAAAATGCGTTCACTTGTTTTTTCTAAACTTGATTTTGCTATTTCTCAATTGACTGTTTTGGAGCGTAAAGAATTTTCAAATATCGCTTATATTAAACACAGAACCTTTTATAATTTATTATCGCATTTTACCACGGTTGAATCAGATCAAAAAATAAGTAATTTATTGTCGTTGGTTATTAAATTTTATATTAAAAAAACAAATACCGTTTTTTTTACTTCTGTTATACAATCAATGGCATTTTATAGGGCAATTAATGAAAATATAAATGAAGTTTTAGCTAAAAATGGTGCCGCTGTGTATAAGCCCGAGTTAAAACAAGATAAGAAAACTCATCCCGCATTCAGCATCTTTATTGGTTTAATATGCGCTATTATACCTTTTTTGGTAAGTAGATGCTCCTGATTTATTTTTTTGTTTAAGCTTTTGCAAGTGTTAAAAAGATTATGTTTGTGTTTCAAAAACTAGTATTAAGAATGAACATAATAGAATTATTTGATGAATTAAAAATAGACAAAAGCAATATTCTATTATTTTCAACAGAAGACATTAAACGAGTCGAAAAGCAAGTTAATGCTGAGAAAAGAATAAATACGGAAATAGATTCTAAAACAAGTGAAAATTTAATTACTGTATTGAAAGAATACAAAGAAGAGCTGTTGTTCGTAATGTCAAATCATATTCTTTTTAATTTTTTCACACATAATAATTTCTCCAAAAATGATTTTTCAAATTACAATCTGACGGTTTCTGATGAAAAAATTAAAGGCTTTATTTCTCTTTTTTTAGCAGATGATTTGATTTCTTTTTTCAGTTTTAAACTTTCAAAAAACACTTATGATAATTTACAGGAACTTAACCTTCTCTTAGATTTAAAAAGCTATTTTCCTGAAGAGATTATCTACAAAATGGCTTCACTTGTTTTTTCTAAACTTGATTTTGCTGTTTCTCAGTTATCTGTTTCGACCACAAGTGATTTTTCTAATATTGGATATATTAAATACAGCACTTTTTATGATTTACTATCTCATTTTGCAACGGTTGAATTAGATAGAAAAATGGATAATCTCTTATTATTGGTTGTTAGATCTTATAAAAAAAATCCGAGCAACATTTTTTTTATAAGTGTCATAAAATCGATGGCATTTTATAATGCTTTTAATGAAAAGATGACTAAAACTCTGGTTAATAATAAAGATCTTTTACTTGCATCAATAAAAGATAATGAGAATGAGAATGACAGCGAAAAAGTATATCGTGTTATACAAATAGTTCTTGTTGTTATCTTTCTTTTGGTAGTTTTAAATAAATCTGCATGCCACTAAAATTTATTTTTTTGTTCAATCTTTTGCAAAAGAGTTAAAAAGGTTATGTTTGTGCTTTAAAATTAGCATTAAGGATGAACATAATAGAGTTATTTGAAGAATTAAAGATAGATAAAAACAATATTCTATTATTTTCGCCAGAAGACATAATTCGAGTAGAAAAGCAAGTTAATGTTGAAAAAAGAATTAATCCGGATATAGATGTTAATGTCGCCAATAATCTGATTTTGGCTTTAAAAGAATATCGTGAAGAACTTTATTTTATAGCTTCAAACCGAATTTTGTATAGTTTGTTTTCGAAAAAAAATTATTCCAGGCATAATTTTCCTTCACCTCAAAGAGAATATGATTCTGAAAAGATTCAGTCCTTTATAAATCAATTTCTTAATGATGATTTAGTCTTGTTTTTTGATCAGCATTTATCTCAGAATAAATTTGATTTCATCAATGATATTTTTGATTATAAAGACTGTTTTCCTGAAGATGCACTTTTTCAATTGAATAAAAAACTAAACGGAAAACTTGACGCTATACTCGTAAATTTGAGCCAAAACAATTCAGAAAACAATGCTGCAATTGCGTATGTAGAATATAGAAGTTTTTTTGTTTTGTTGTCCTATTTTAGTTCTATCGAGATCGATAATAAAATTAGAAGTCTTGTAAACATTGTTTCAGTACGTTATAATGCCAATAAATTATCTGATTTTTATATGGGCTGTATATCGGCAATGCAGGGATATGTTGCCTATGATCCCAGTTTAACTGATATTTTGGTCAGAAATAGAGAAGCGGTTGTTTCTAACAGTATTGACAGAGACTCATCAGGTGATTCATCGGGCATGTCCGGAAAAACTATTTTTTTCATCGTACTTGCTCTTATAAAAGTAGTGGCTCTTTTTGCTAAATGCTCCAGCCATTAATTTTATGCACTGATTTTAATAGTAAAATAAAAGGCATGATGATTTATAATGGAAAAATTATATATTTGAAAATAAAGAATGTGTAATACTTATCGCATATATCTGCCTCGATTTGAGCCGCTTTGTGTGGTTTTGTTATACATATAAATAAGTTTTTGGCAATTTGGCGGAATGACAATAATAGAAAATAAACTAAAAAAAAATGACTTTCATTAAAACAATTTCTACATTTTTAATTACGCTTTTAATTGTAACAACAACTTTTGGACAAGAGTCTAAACATAAAACTAAAATCTTGTTAATCGGGACAATTCACTTCGAAACGCCTCATACAGATAATTTTGAACTAAAGACAGACGATTTTTTAAGTGCTAAGCGACAAAGTGAATTAGAAGATTTAACGAATGTTCTGTCTCAAACAAAAGCGACTAAAGTGATGATTGAAAAGCCATTTGAAAATCAACGTTCTAGCGATAGTTTGTATAATTTATATTTAACAGGTCATTATAAACTTACAGTTTCAGAAAGAGAACAAATTGGTTTTAGGTTAGGTAAAAAATTAAAATTAAATCAAATAAACTGTATCGACAAATTCTATGCAATGCACGATAGCTTAATGGCTGCAACCGCAAAAGAAAATAATCAACTTTATTTGCTAAAAGATTTAGGAACTCAGGCAAATGCAATGATAAGTGATTTTGATAATCAATTGAAAAAAGGTACGATAACCGAAGTTTTAAAATACATAAATAAACCTGAGGAATTAAAAAGAAATTTATCAATTTATCTAAAATATATAGCAAAAATTGGAGCAGGTAAAAATTTTGCAGGAGCAGAATCTGTATCAGATTGGTATTTAAGAAATCTTGCTATTTACGCTAATATAACGAATCAAATAAGTGCAAATGACAAATATGTTATACTAATATTTGGACAAGGACATATTCCTATATTAAAACACTTACTACAAAATAACGACGACTTTGAACTCGTTGAATTAAATAGTGTACTAAAATAAACTACCACCAATAAATAGAGTTAAAATTACAAAACTAAATTATGCAAGAAGAAGTACAAAAACATACTCAAAAAATTTACAGAACTGCGAAAAATACAGAACACACTTTGGGAGAGAAAGTGAAAGAAATCATCATAGAAATTTTTATAATCGTTTTTGCTGTAACGCTTTCAATAGGATTACACAGTTGGAGTGAACACAGGTATCAACAAGAAGAGGTATCCGCGTTTCTTGCTAATTTAAAGAATGATTTAAAGAATGACATAGAAAACATTGACAATGAAAAGGAAGCTTACCAAAAGTCAAACATGGAATATGAAAAAATTTTAGCATTAACGCCTCTCCAACTTGACCGTATTTATAAATCTAAAAATAAGGTTAATTTCCCAATTTATTCACATGGACCAAAAATGAATATTGCTAATTATGAAGGTTTTAAGTCAAGTGGTAAAATAGGCTACATTGAAGACGAAAAATTAAAACAGAAAATCTTGAATTATTACCAAATATTTGTACCGGCAGTTAATGAAGTTGATAAATATTATAATGATTTTCTATTTAAGAGTTTTGATAAAATGATAGAAAATGCTGATAAACCTGAAGAGAAATTATATTCGGACCCAAAATTTAAAAAGACAATAGAATTTCTTGTTAGACTAGGTAAGAATAACATAAGAGTTTACAACGAAAATACAAAACCATTAGCAATTGAACTTATTAAAGAAATTGAAAAAGAGTTGAATAAATAAAAAAGCGAATGCATAACTGCCGTTTGGTAATGTGGCAAGTTAGTGCCTGCTGTACTCGTAGAACGTTATGCGACAGCTTAAAACAACAACAACATGAGAACTTTAGAAATTCAAATAAATAAAACTAGGATTGTTTCACTTTTAATAATATCTGTTCTTGTGATATTTCTGGTAGTTTTATATTACTACTCACTTTATCTTGAGGGAAAAATTTCTTTAAAGCTCAGTATTGTTTTGGTCATTGCGATTCCTTTTTTAAGTTATTTTTTTTGGTCAAGCCTAAAGAAAATAATAGCTAAAAAGCCTGGGTTAGTAATAGATAATCAAGGAATTCTAGATTATATGAGTTTTTCCGAAATTGGGATTATTTCTTGGAAAAATATCACACATGCTAAAATTATTAAACATAAGTTTTCCGAATATTTACTTATAGGAATTAAGGATAATGAAATTATTTTGAATAGACTCAGTGGTTTGAAAAAAAATGTTATAAACAAACACATCGAAACTTTTGGGACTCCAATAGTTATAAGTTTAGACAATTTGAAAATCGATAAATCTGAAATAATTAAAATTTTCCACGATAACATACAACCAAACTAATAAAGTCGTCGTGTAAAAGCTATTACAATGGATTTGGGCTAAATATAAAGATAGTTAAAAACAAAAAAGCTCTAGATTTCTCTGAAGCTTTTTCTTTGAGTAGCGAGAAGCATTCAAATATCTAACCAGATTATCTTGGATCTTTACAGTATTTTAAAATGCGTATCTTAATTTTTCCTCTACTTTTTGTTTGCATATACACTTATATAAGTGCCAAAAGATATCAATCAAATTAAAAGTCCCTTTGATAGTTTGTAGTGAAAAATATATATATTTGAAAGATAAATAATGTATGAAATTTATCACACATATCTACCTGAATTTGGATGGCCTTGTATGGTTTTGTTACACATATAAGTTAGTTACCAGCAATTATAAGATGTTAATTTCTAAAAATTATGATTAATTATGAAAAAGGCACTTCTAATTTGTTTTCTTTTTATATTTTCTATTGCAAATAGTCAAAATCTAACCATTAAACAACTATTGTCCCTTAAAGGAGTATTCATTAGTGAAGTTTATAACGATCTGACAAAAAAAGGATGGAAGTTCTGTAGTGAAGATAATAAAAAAAATGGCGGTCAAACTACATATCTATATACTGAAAAAAATGGAAATTATTATTTTCTAACTTTATCATATCCTGAAGATTATCACATAAACAATATAAGGTTACAATTTCTTAATTCTGAAAAATGTAAACTTTATCTAAATCAAATTAAAGCTTTGGGTTTTAAAAAAAAATCTTCACTTAAAGAGAAAAATAATATTACCAAAATATTTGAGAATTCAAAGACAATAATAAAATTTGTAAGTGAAAATAAAAAAAGGGAATATGAGCATGAATTTTTTTATTTTATTTATATAGTTGGGAAATAGTGGTTATACAAATCAAAAGTAACAGCTGGTAACAGCTACTCCTATCTAAAGCATCGTAAAGTTATTTACATACTAGCGCGAGCGTCCCGCTCGTGAGCACAACGAGATGTTGAAAAAGACGGTTCTAAAGATAGTTAAAACCAAAAAAGCTCCAGATTTCTCTGAAGCTTTGTCTTAGTAGCCCTAACAGGACAATTTTCGAACCGTTTTGTTGATGATTTAAAGACTTTAAATGTATGATTATTGCACTTTTGAATAACATAAAGCCACTTGATTTTGGTAATTTTTTAGTTTTCAAAAGCAGCTGTTGTCAATAGTTGTTTGTATTCATAATTATATTCTTCAGTCTTTTCATCAAAAACATTCATTTTGGTAACATTTCCATTTTTATCAAATTTTAATTAGTAGATGAAAGCTGTAAAAATTAATTGATAATGGTATTACTGTTTTCCTCTTTTTTATCTTTATTGAGTAAATTAGGATCTTCTTTAGCCAACTTGTTTTTAGTTGGAATTTTGTAATTCAAAGTAAAACCAAATCGACGAGTATCAAATTTGTTCTCGAGCAATACTGGTGTGCCAACCGAAGTTAATCCTTGTTGATTCGTGTTTAAAATGTCATCAAAATTTAAAGAAACCGATAATTGACCTGCTAAAAATTTCTTTGAAAAACTCATGTCAAGACTATTACTAAAAGGTTTGGTTGTTTTAAAATAATAATAATTTCCTCCAGTGGTTGTATAATTGAAATTGGTCACAAATTTAATCTCTTTTGGTAATAGAACTTGTGACATCAAATTAAATATCCAATAACCATTGGTGTTTAAATTTGGAATTTGATGTTTCTGATAACCAGTGTATAGATATAAAAAATTAATTTTATCAGGATTAAAATCCATCTTAATTGTTTCTTTTAATCCTTTAGTAAATAACATATAAGGCAATGGCAGGCCTATGTTGAAATTGTGAATCTTTATTTCAGAAATGTTAATGCTTGTGTTGGAAACTAAATTATTATTAAGTAGTACTCTATTAATCACTTGATTTCTTGCTGAACTCACATTGTATCCTATAAAAGCATAATCGAAAGCACTAATTTTCACTTCATAATTATCAAAAATAGTAGCCTCCAATTGTGGGTTTCCTGAGTAATTAATATTTTGATTTTGGTAATTTGTATTGTTTGGATTTAAAGATGAAGTACTTGGCAAACTTATTTTCTTATTGTAATTGATACTAAAAAATATTTGTGGTCCAAAATTATATTGCATACTCGCATTGGGGAAAAAGCGAAATTGATTAAACGGAATTAAATCGGATGTATTGGTTTTGCCTGAAATAGCATAATCTTCAGTTCTACCCCCAATAATAAAATCAAATTTTTCCCATGAAGATTGTAATTCTAAGTAAGTTGCTGCTGTTCTGCGTTGGTAATCTAAATTAGTAATTCCTTTATTTTTAGTTTCAAAAAAGAGGGTTTCATACAAAGTTCCAAAGCTAAATTTCCCTTGGTCTAAAATTTTGATAGGTTGAGAATAATCAATTTTAAAATTATAGAAATCTTGTAAAGCCACATTATCTAAAACGGCTGTATTTAGAATTACTGATTGCAAATTGAAATCGTTATCATTTCGTGCAAAATTAAATTTAAAGTCTAATTTTTTATTCTTATCATTAAATCTTTTCTGATAAGTTGCAACAGCATCCTGTCTTAAAACCTTTGTTTTACTTACGTCTGAAGATGATACAAATCCAAAACCATTCCCTTCTATAAAAGCATCATTATTGTTGTAATTAACATCATAATTGAGTAATAATCTATCATTTTTGAAATCGAAAGTCAATGCCGATTTTGCGTAATTACTTCTAGTAACTCTATCAGCATCAGTTTGAGATAAATTAGTAGTTGCATCGTTTTCATCCTTAGTAATACTAGACTTCAAATTACTTTCTCTATAACTCTGTCCAAGATTTAATTGCCATCCAAAGTATTTGTTTTTGGCACTCAAAAGTAAACTGTTGTTAAAACGTGATCTTAATTTGTCATAGGTAGTAAAATTCAAACCTGAACTATAGGTTGCGCTCAAATAGTTTTTGGATTTTTTGCTAGTAATAATATTTATTATGGCACCTCCTGAAGTAGCAGCAAATTCGGCTCCAGGCTGTGTAATAACTTCTATCCTTTCTACCGCATTGGCAGGCATTCCTTCAAGAAATGCATTCAATTCATTGGAAGAAATATTCAAAGGACGTGCATCCATATAAACATCTAATTGCTTTCCTTGATACATCATTCCAGCCACTTCAGACACTATTAAACCTGGTAATTTTTTTAATCCTTCTAGTACCGAACCCGAATTTAAATGAGCTTGACTAGAAAAATCAAAAATGGTTCTATCTGCTTTTTGCTCAATTGCTTTTTTGTTTTTAGTAATCAAAACTTCATCTAATTCCTTTATGCCTTTAGATTTTTCTTGAGCAAATCCAATACTAAATCCAATTAAATTAATGATGACAACTAAAATCTTTTTTTTCATTATTATTATTATTATTATTATTATTATTATTATTATTTCTTGTCATAAGACAAATTAAAACTCTTTTTGTTAAACATAATAGTGAAAATATTTTTTTGATTTAATATAATATTCAAACCTTGATTTGTAATAATCTTTTTTTTAATAATGTTCAAAAATAATCAATATTTTAAAGATATCTTATTTTCGATTTTGAAAACACTCACTCATTTCTTCTAAAATTTTTTCAGGATGATCAAAGATGAAAAAATGACCACCTTCAAGACGATTATAACTTAATGGAAATGTTGTTTCTTCTTGCCATTTAAGTGCATCTTCTTGACTAATATCTTCTTTTGTTCCAGTTATTATTTTGATTGGAATAGAAAGTGGTTCCACTTTCTTATATTCGCTTGTTGCAACAATAGAAAAATCTGCTCTTAGAATTGGCTCAAAAAAAAGCATAGAATCTTTGTCATTTAAAATTTCATGAGGAATACCGCCTAACATCTTCAATTCCATAATAAATTCTTCATAATTTAGGTTTTTTAATCTCTTCATTTTATCCCACGTAGACGGTGCACGACATCCTGTTATAAAAATACTTTCAGGAAGTTTTTTTCCTTTCGATCTTAACTTCAAAACCAATAGATAGGAGATTAGTCCTCCCATACTGTGGCCATAAATTATGTAAGGAGAATCAATTTCATTATCAATTTGTTGATACATATCTTCTACAAGATCATCAACTTCACAAAGGAGGTTTTCTCCAATGCGAGTTCCTCTTCCAGGGTAATCAGTTGTAATAAATGTGATGTTATCAGGGGCTATTTTTTTAAAAGTATCAAATGAATATTGATTTCCTCCTGCAAAACTAAAACACAAAACTTTATACTTTTGAGAACTTTTCATATTTTATAATTTTACTTATTTCCATTTTATAATACCATGTTCTCTTGGAATTCCAATAAAAAAGCAGGTTACTTATTTTCTACTATATTAGAAATATTATCAAAGAATATTTCTTCGATTTTAATTTTTTTTTCATTCCCGCTTGATGCTATACTTGCCTTATACTTGTCATTAATAAAAATAGTTTCTATTTTGTAAGTTTGGTTGTTATAGATAACAATATCATGGATAACCTCTATTTCGTGGAAGATGCTGATTCCAAGTCCTGTTGCTTTTACAAGCGCCTCTTTTCGTGTCCAAAACTCAAAAAATTTAGATGTTGGATCTTTATCCTTTGTTATTATCTTCCATTCATTACTGCTAAACTGCTGATTGTATTCTTCTAAATTTACTTCTTTAACTTCTTCAATATCAATTCCGATACTACCTTCAATACACACTGCACAAACTGCTATTCTTCCTGAGTGAGAAATGTTAAAGTCAAAAGAATGAAAAAATGAAGGTTTTCCATATTCGTTATATTGGATATTTGATAAAGATAATATTTCTAAAAGTTTGTAATTATGAAGTTGAAACGTTAATAGCATTTTTCCGAGAAGTCCCAATTTACGATCAGTTTCCTGATAAAATCGCCGAATTCCTTCACTCATATTTAGTGGTAAGCGATTTAAACATAAATCATAAGAAACTGCTTTAAAAGCATCATCAATATTAGAAAAATAAATACTTATCATAATTTATGTTCTTTTACTTTCAAGCAAGGCCAAGCAAAAACTATTTACTGCATAGCTTCCCAATCCCTGCATGGATCCTCTTTCGAACCCTGTCCCAATTAATTTTGTAAATTATTACACAAAATGAACTCCAAGTCGGCAAATATAACAAAAGACGAATATAGAATATTACACTTTACAGTTAATTCAAAAAAAATCAAGAAGGATTTTCTTTAAAAGTTGATTTCGTTGAAATAACACAATGCATAAATTAAAAATAGGCACTCTTGAATATTATTTTTTATGATAATTGGTTTACTATGTAGTAACGAAAATGAGTAAATTAAGTGTCTTTGAGGAATTATTTAATTTATTTTTAGAACTAACCTTGAGAATTTTAATCTTGATAGTACTCATAATTCAATCAAAAAAATCAGGTAAAATAATAAGAATCAACATTATAAAAAAAAGTGAAATTTCGAAAGTTTTAAATTTTGACAAATGTTAGAAAAACTCCAATTTAAATCGGAGAACATGTAAGAATAATAATAATATAATTAATTTTTATTTTATACATTCGTAAAATATAATTTTTACTTTGTTAATTTAAAGAAAGAAGAATTACAAAAAGATCAATCTAAATAGGTCTTTACAAATTATATTATAAGATAATTGATTTTTTTTTTGTTAAATAATTTTAAAAAATGGAAAGTAAAATAATTAATTGGAATGTTGACCCCGTAATTTTTTGGATAACTGATACCTTTCCGATTAAATACTACGGATTGCTTTTTGCAACGGGTATAGTTATAGCATATCTTATAATGAAAAGAATATATAAAAACGAAAATATCCCTCTTCAAAGTTTAGAGGATCTTTTTGTTTATGTTATTTTAGGAACAATTTTAGGTGCTAGATTGGGGCATTGTTTTTTTTATGAACCAGTTTATTATTTTAATAACCCAATAGAAATTCTTTTACCCATAAAGGAAATAAATGGAGCCTATAAATTTACTGGTTTTACGGGTTTGGCAAGTCACGGAGGTGTGATAGGAGTATTTATTGCAATCTTTTTATATTGTAGAAAACATAAAGTTAAGTTGTTTTGGTTGCTTGATAGAATTGCTATAGTAAGTCCCATTTCTGCTGCATTTATTAGGTTTGGAAATTTTATGAATTCTGAAATTTACGGAAAGCCTACTAACGGTACTTGGGGTGTGGTTTTTCAAAGAGATGATGTTGATTTGATTCCAAGGCACCCGACACAATTATATGAAGCCTTTTCATATTTAACAATATTTGCTGTTTTACTTTTTATTTTTAAATCTAAAACCAATAATAAATCAGAGGGATTAATTTTTGGTTATTTTTTGGTTATGCTGTTTTCAGCTAGATTAGTTATTGAATTTTTTAAAGAAAATCAAGTTTCTTTTGAAAATAGTATGGCATTAAACATGGGGCAAATTTTGAGTTTGCCATTTATAGTAGCTGGAATTATTTTAATTGTTTTGAAGTCAAAAGTGATTCAAAAAAATAAGTAAACGGGACTTATTTTTTTGAAATCAGGAGAGTTTTATTGGCTTTAAAAATAGTTAAAGCTATGCACTTTAGTGTATTTCGCTTTTATCTTCTAAAAAGGATATCTTTTTGGGAAAATTGATTTTGAGTACTGAAAAGATTACAGATAAAATGGTTAACTAATATTTGGAGTATCACAGAGAACCAAATGATAGTAATACCAGTAACTCCATGATTGAAGAATAATCCCACTTTGCAGACTTTTAGTCTGCTAAACCACTATGGACTTCCAATCCTTAGTGGTTTAAACTATGTTGTAAAAGATGAATATATATATATTAAAAATAGGAAGTAAAATTTAAGCATTTATATAAAGAAACTAAAGTATATAATTAATTTATTTAGCGAGCATGAACAAGAACAGTTTAAACAAACATAATTTAACAGAAGGAGATTTTAAAAATTCAAATGACATTGCTATTGTTGGAATGAGTTGCAGATTTCCAGGCGATGCAAATACTCCAGAAGCTTTTTGGGATCTTATTGAAAATAAGGTGGATGCGATAGATGATATTCCAAAAGAACGTTGGGATACTGAACGTTATTATGATCCTGAAAAAAACACCAAGGGTAAAATGTATACAAAACAAGGTGGTTTTTTAAAAGATGTAGATTTGTTTGACAATTTGTTCTTTAAGATATCTCCATTTGAAACAGAGTCTCTTGATCCTCAAGTAAGACTAATGCTTGAGTTGGGTTATGAGGTTATAGAAGACGCTGGATTTGATTCTGATAAATTAAAAGGAAGTGTTACAGGAGTCTTTATAGGAATGACCATTGTAGACTATATTGAAAAAGATATTCGCTCTCCAAACCCAACGGCTATTAATGCTTATTCTGTAACGGGTACTCAAATGTCATCTGCTTCTGGTAGGATATCGTTTGCATTTGGTTTAGAAGGTCCTAGTATTACTTTGGACACAGCTTGTTCGTCATCTCTTACAACAGTGCATCTTGCATGCCAAAGTTTGTTATCTGGGGATTCTAATCTTGCTATCGCGGGAGGAGTAAATCTTATTTTATCGCCGAAATATCATGTCGCTTTTTGTGAACTAAATGCATTGGCTAATGATTCAAGAAGTAAAGCATTTGATGCATCTGCTGACGGGTTTGTCAGATCCGAAGGCGCAGGACTTGTATTATTGAAGAGATATGAAGATGCTGTAAGGGATAAAGATAACATCTTAGCAGTAATCAGTGGATCTGCAATAACTAATGATGGAACCAGCAAAGGTTATACAGTTCCAAAAATGGAATCCCAAGCAAAAGCTATACGTGCAGCAATGGATATGGCTATGGTTGGGCCTGATGACATAGATTATTTTGAAGCACATGGAACAGGTACTCCGGTTGGCGATCCTATTGAGATGGAAGGTATTGTATCTGCATTTAAGGAAAGAAAATCTGATCAGAAATTATATGTAGGTTCTGTTAAAACTAATATTGGACATTGTGAATCTGCTGCTGGTATTGCTGGACTTATAAAATCGGTATTAGCACTTCAAAACAATAAAATCCCTTCCAATCTACATTTTAACACTCCAAATCCAAACATAGACTGGGCTAATATTCCAGTTCAAATACCTACATCTACAGTAAAATGGCTACCTAATAAAAAAGCAAGATATGCTTCAGTGAGTGCATTTGGTCTAAGTGGTACCAATGTCAATGTTATTCTAAAAGAAGCCCCAAAAAGAGAGTCTTTAAATAATACAAATATTAAAGAAAAAGAACAATATATATTGCCTTTGGCGGCTGCAAACAACCAAGCACTTAAAATACTAGCTGAGCAATATATTGATACTCTTAATATTTCAACAGAAAATGAATGGAAAGCTATATGTGCCGGTGCAGCTTTGCATCGATCACACTTAGGGTGTAGGTATGCTGCAAAAGGGAAATCTAGAGAGGAATTGATTAAAAGCCTTAAAGAATGCATCGATGATGATCTTGGAGTTTCCATTAATGGCGATGATAAAAAAATAGTTTTTGTATTTCCTGGTCAAGGTTCACAGTGGGTTGGAATGGGATGTGAACTAATGAAAAAAGAACAAATATTTAAACAATCTATGCAGGACTGCGATGCAGCTTTAAGTCATTTTGTGGATTGGTCATTGTTAGAAGAAATTGCTAAAGATGAAAATAACAGTCGATTTAGTGAAGTAGATTACATACAGCCAATACTTTTTGCTATTGAAGTTTCAATGGCAAAATTATGGGAATCATATGGTGTGAAACCAGATGTAGTGGTTGGACATAGTATGGGTGAAGTTGCCGCAGCTCATATTGCTGGTGTTCTAAGCCTTGAAGATGCAGCTGCAATAATTTGTAAGCGTAGCTCCCTTGCAAAAACAGTAAGTGGTGAAGGAGCGATGTTACTTGTTGAATTAAGCTTTGAAGAAGCTCAAAAAATTATAATAGGACATGAAGAGTTTGTTGCCATTGGTGCTTGCAATGGTCCTCGTTCAACAGTGCTTTCAGGAAGTTCATCAAGCATTAATGAAATTGTGACTTTATTAAATGAAAGAGAAATATTTAATCGTTTAATTAAAGTTGATTATGCTTCGCACAGTCCTCAGATGGATCAATTGAAACCAAAACTCCTAGAGGAAATTAAAAATATAAATCCAAATAAAGGTTCTGTTCCAATTTATTCAACAGTTCATAATAAAATAATGGACGGAACTCATTTTAATTCACAATATTGGACGGATAACTTACGTAAACCTGTTTTATTCGCTCAAGCGGTTGAACAATTGTTAATAGAAAATGATTGTGTTTTTGTTGAGGTAAGCCCACATCCAATTCTAGTCCAATTAATTGAACAGGGAATTGAGCATTATAACAAAGCATCTTCGTATGTTATTCATACCATTAAAAGAGATATTTCTCAAAGTAACGAATTTATTAATAGTTTTAAAAACCTTTATGAAAATAGCGTTAGGGTTGATTGGAATAAATTTTATGAAAATGCGGTTGTTAACCATGATCAACTTCCAACTTATCCGTGGCAAAAAGATCGTTTTTGGATTGATAATGCTGAAACATCTACATTTGGTTATTCATCTGGAACAATACATCCTTTTTTAGGTAGAGAGATAAAATTTGCAAATGATAAAAATATTATATACTGGGAAAGTGTAATTGATTTAGCTTCTTTACCTTATCTGAAAGATCATCAGGTTAAAAACACTGTTATTTTCCCTGCGGCAGGATATTTGGAGTTAATATATGCAGCTATACGCCAATCATTTGGGATGGGTTTTCATCAAATATGCGATATAAGTTTTAAACAACCTCTTTTGTTAGATACAATTGGAAAGGCGGTTCAAGTAATTATAAATGTAGAGCGAAAAAATTATATACATTTCGAAATCTATAGTGCCGATCCAAATGAAGCATCTACCTCTTCATGGGAGTTTCATTGTCAAGGAAATGCTTTGTTATTTAAAAATGAACCAGAACTTTCGTCTCTTAAAAATACTTTCCCTTCATATTTTGATGATTTTCCAGTTCATTTCAATAAAGAAGAGCATTATAAAATGATGGAAAATGGAGGTGTTTATTATGGAGAAAGGTTCCGTGGAGTACAAGAAATATGGGCAAATTCAGAAAAGGCAATTGGAAAAATCGATGCTATAGATAAAGTTAAAGAAGCAGCAAAGTCTTATCATGTACATCCCGCCATTTTAGACGCCTGTTTTCAAGTTTGTATGGCTTCACTTTCCAGACAAGAAAAAAACAGCAATGAAACTTATTTGCCTTCAGGAATAGAAACTTTTTATATTAAACCTGATGCAACTTTCGAAAAACCTTTATGGGTTTGCATTGACAATGTCAATGAAGCAGAAATTGTTTTAGATGTTCACACTAAGAATATTAAAATCTGTGATGAAGAAGGAAATGCATTGATAATTATTGAAGGCTTCTCCTTTAAAAAACTAAAAGAAGAAAATGATCGTCTTGTAAGTGATACTTTTTACAAATTTGCTTGGAATAAAATTAATTCCGATACAAAACAAATGAGCACAAATCAGCCAAAAACATGGTTGCTTTTTGAAGACGATCAAAATGTTTGTAAGGATTTGATTGTTTGTGCAAATGAACAAAATGATCGTGTCATAATGGTCAGAAAAGCTGATGAATATGCTGTACTTTCAGATGAAACGGTACTTATTTTTGAATTAAATATTAGTAAAAAAGATCATTTTCTTAAACTTTTTTTTGAATTGAATCGTCAGGATATTTCAATTACTGATGCGATTTATTTATGGGGCTTATCAAAAAATAATCTAAACTGGAATGAAGCT
The DNA here is from genome assembly GCF_009707955.1 of Flavobacterium sp. LC2016-13. Classification (GTDB taxonomy): domain Bacteria; phylum Bacteroidota; class Bacteroidia; order Flavobacteriales; family Flavobacteriaceae; genus Flavobacterium. The sequence goes on from NZ_WMDQ01000021.1 coordinate 26,029, forward strand.
GAACAAATTTATATGGGATTAATTTATTTGATTCAGGCTTTAAATGAAACGGAATGGGAAATATTTCCAAAATTAAACGTAATTACGTCAGCATCTCAACAAGTAATCACCGATGAGAAAGTAAATATTTTCTCAGCTCCACTTTTTGGAATGAGTAGGGTTGCTTTTCATGAGCATTCCGAATTTGATTGTACTAGAATTGATCTTAGTGACACCCCAGAAAAAGATAGTAAATTTTTATCTAATATACTTTATTCGGGTTCTGAAGAAAAAGAAATAGCTATTCGGGACAATAATTTATTTGCTCACAGACTTAATCATTATGAGATTCCAAAATTCATTGATACAAATAACAGTGATCTAAAAACTCTCCCTGCTGACGATGCTGTTTCATTTCAATTTGTTACCGACGAACCTGGAGTATTAGATAATATTACAGTTAGAGAAACAGAAATAAAAAATCCAAGTGACGATGAGATTGAAGTAAAAGTACAAGCTGTTGGCCTCAATTTTATGAATGTGATGTCTGCCTTGGGTATTTATCCAGGTTCTCCAAAAGGCTTTCTTTGTTTAGGTATTGAATTTGCAGGTATTGTTAACAGAATAGGCTCAGAAGTAACCGATCTTAAAGTTGGAGATCGAGTGATAGGATTAAGTCCGCAACATGATTGTTTTGGAAAGTACACAATTTGTAAATCACTACAAGCTGTAAAGATTCCTGATCATATGAATTTTCTTGATGCCGCAACAATTGCTGTGGCGTATGGAACTTCGTATGCATGTTTAATAGCCCATGGGAATCTTAAAAAAGGAGAAAGGGTTCTTATCCATTCTGCTACGGGAGGTGTTGGTATAGCTGCAATTGAGATAGCTAAAAATGTTGGAGCTGAAATTTATGCTACAGCAGGAACTGAAGAAAAGAGAGAGCTGTTGAGAAAAATGGGTGTAAAATACGTAATGGACTCGCATTCTCTTGATTTTGTGAAAGAGATTAGAAATTATACAAATGGAGAAGGAATTGATGTTGTATTGAATTCTCTTACTGGTGAAGCAATGATTCAAAGTATTAAGTTACTTCGTGGATTTGGACGTTTTCTTGAAATAGGTAAAAAAGATGTTTATGAGAATAGTATTTTAAAGATGGATATTTTTAAAGAAAGTATTAGCTATACTTTCTTTGATCTTCATAAAATGCTAAATGAAAGACCTGATTTGGTGAGAGGGCATCTTAATAATGTAATGAATCATTTTGAAAATGGACATTACGCAGCAATTCCAAAAACTGTTTTTCCAGCTTCTGCTATGTTAGATGGTTTTAATATGATGGCTAAAGGACAGCATGTTGGTAAAATTGTTTTCGATTTAAATGATCCATTGTTGATGGTAGAACCAGCCAAAAAAATGTTTTCAGAAAATGAAACTTATTTGATTACCGGCGGAATGGGTGGATTAGGTTTTGCTCTTGCAGAATGGATGTGCGAAAAAGGAGCTGTTAATATTGTGCTTGTTGGAAGAAATAAACCTAGCGATGCAAGACAAAAAGAAATTAATAAGTTGATTGCAAGAAAAAAGAACATCTTAATTCTAAATGGAGATATAAGTAATCCTTCGGATGTAGATTTAATCTTGAATGAAATAAGATTATCAATGCCCGAACTAAAAGGTGTCTTTCATGCAGCTGGATCATTATCAGATAGTTCAATTGCAAAATTGAATGTTGAAACATTTAGAAAACCGATAGAAGTAAAGATTCAAGGTGCGCTGAATCTTCATAATGCTACATTGAATGATGATTTAAAATATTTTGTTCTTTTTTCTTCAGTGGCATCAACAATTGGTTCTATAGGGCAAGCAAATTATGTAGTAGGTAACGCTTTTATGGATGCTTTATCAAAAAAAAGACAATCACTTAAACTTACTGTTAACTGTATCAACTGGGGACCAATCGCAGAGATTGGCCTCGCTGCTGAACAAGATATCCGTGGCGGCCGACTTGAAGAAGAAGGTATCTCTAGCTTTACAGTAAATGAATATATTGAAGCTATTGAGTTGGTATTAACAAATCAATTAACTGATGTAAATGTATTTAATTTTAACCATGCCAAATGGGTAGAGAATAATCCTTCATATGCAGTTGATAAACTTCTTGACAATCTTACAAATTCTAAACAGATAATAGTTGAAAATAATTTTGTGCAAATGCTCAAAGAATCTATTTCATTTGACGAATCTGCCTTAATGATGGAAGTCGAACTTCAAGAAATTTTAGGAGGAATTCTTAAAGCTGCTCCTGGAAAAATTGATAAAGACCTTCCTTTCGTTAATCTTGGATTAGATTCACTTATGGCTATTCAATTTAGAAATAAATTGCAGAAATTAATTGGTATTCAAATCTCAATTACTACGTTTTGGAATTATCCAAAAATTCATCTTTTAGCTCGACATTTATTAAATGAGTTAAACATCAAAACAGAATTGTTTTCGGCTGAAGAAAAAGTAATTATTAACACTGATAAAGAGATTGATCTTTTGATTGAGGAAATGTCTGATTCAGAAATGCTTGAAGAACTGGATCGAGAACTAAATAATCTCTAATCAAATTAGACACTGCAACCAATTAAGAAATAAGCAACACAAGTATGGAAAAGGAACAACTGACTGAAAAACTCAAACAATCATTGGGTGTAATTAAAAAGCTAAAAAATGAAGTTCAGAAGTTAAAGGAAAATGATGGGCCTATTGCTGTAATTGGTATGGCCTGTAAATTACCAGGTAAAGTGAATAATACTGAAGATTTTTGGCAATTGTTGCTTGATAAAAAAAATGGAATCGTTGATATTCCAGCTGACCGATGGAATATTGATGATTTTTATGACGAAAATCTTTCTGTTCCAGGAAAAATGTGCGTTCGAAAGGGAGGTTTTATTGATGATATTGATTTATTTGATGCACAATTTTTTGGCATTTCTCCTATTGAAGCAGAAGCACTGGATCCACAACAACGTATACTTCTTCAAACCACTTTGCAAGCAATAGAATCTGCAGGTATACCTACAGAAAAGTTGAAGGGCTCTTTATCTAGTGTCTTTATAGGAATTGCATCACCTGAATATATTCAGCAGAGAGCAGCAACAAAACAATATCATTTAATGGATGTTTATGATGTTACTGGAAATACTCCGTGTACAGCAGCAGGAAGAATATCTTACAACTTTGATTTAAAAGGTTCTAATCTTGCACTAGACACGGCATGTTCTTCTTCACTTGCAGCTATACATTTAGCTTGCAATAGTTTGCATAACGGCGAATCAGATTTAGCTATTGCAGGAGGCGTTAATTTAATGTTAGAACCAAATGCACATATAATTTTCTCGAAAATGGGAGCACTTTCTCCTGAAGGGGAATGTCGTTCATTTGATGCTAATGCTAATGGTTTTGTTCGAAGTGAAGGCTGTGGTGTTGTTCTATTAAAAAGATTGAAAGATGCAGAAAGAGACGGAGATAACATCCTTGCCGTTATTAAAGGTTCAGCTCTCAATCAGGATGGAAAAAGTAATGGATTAATTGCTCCTAACGGGTTAGCTCAGCAGGAGGTTCTTAAAAGTGCTTTGTTAAAAGCAAATATGACTCCTTCCGAAATTGATTATATTGAAACTCACGGTACTGGTACACCCCTTGGAGACCCAATTGAAATAGAAGCTATAAATAGAGTTTATGGTAAAGACAGAATAAATAAAAACACCTTACATATAGGTTCAGTAAAAACGAATGTTGGACACTTAGAATCAGCTTCAGGAATAACTTCTTTTATAAAGGCTGTTCTTTCCTTAAAGAATAGATGCATTCCTGCCAATCTTAATTTTAAAACCCCTAGTCCACATATTGAATGGATGGATTTTGTAAAAGTTCCCATAGAAACAACTAAGTATAATATAGTTGATAAACCTATGGCTGTTGGTGTTAGCGCATTTGGCTTTAGTGGTACAAACGCTCATGTAATACTTGAAGAGTATAAAACTAAAACAAACAACTCGGAAGATTCTTTAAAAAATCATATTGTTTTTTTATCCGCTAAAACAGATAAAAGCTTGCTAGATATTGCAACTAGATATAAAATATTTCTTAAAACGAATAGTCAAATATCACTTTCCGATTTTTCATATACTACAGGAATTGGCAGATCTCACTTTGCTAAGAGATTAGCAATAATTACGTCTTCAACATCAGATTGTTTAGTTCAGTTAGATCAACTCCAGAATCCTAAAAATGAGAGTATCGTAATTTCTGGACTATTCCCAGAAAGCACAAAGTTAATTACATCATTTTTATATAATGGTCAAGGAACACAATATCCTGGCATGGGGAAAGAACTTTACCATAGCCAACCTGTTTTTAAAGCAGCTGTTGATGAATGTATAGAGTATATAGATAAAGAGATTGAATTTTCGTTTTTAGATTTGTTGCTAGGAGAGAATATAAAACAAGATCTAAATCAAACGGAATGGGCCCAACCGGCAATTTTTATTATAGAATATGCTTTAACTAAATTATGGGAATATTGGGGAATTAAACCTAATTATATTCTAGGACATAGTATTGGTGAATATGCAGCGGCCTGTTATAGTGGAATTTTTAGTTTGCAAGATGCATTAAAGCTTATCACAGCAAGAGGAAAATTAATGGAAGGATTGAAAAATCCCGGAAAAATGATTTCAATTGTAGCGAATGAAGAGAAAGCAAGAATAATTATAGACAGATTTGAACAAGTTTCTATCGCAGCAATAAATGGTGATGAAAGTGTTGTGCTTTCTGGCGATGCAAAACAGATCGATGAAATCATTTCAATTCATGGAGAGCAAATTAAAATGAAACCCCTTAATGTTTCGCATGCATTTCATTCTCCCTTAATGAAACCGATGCTTGAGGAATTTAGCAAACTTTGTAAAACAATTACCTATAACAACACCTCTACAATACAAATTATTTCATCCGTAACAGGGAAGATTATCACAAATGAAATGAGTACCTCTGATTATTGGGTAGATCATGTAATTAAAACAGTAAAATTTAAGAAAGGCCTAGAAATGCTTGTAAGTTTAGGAGCAAATGTATTCCTTGAAATTGGTGCAGACGCTGTTTTAAGCGGTCTTTCAAAAACAAAAGTAGATCAAAAATCATCTTTAGTAATTACAAGTCTTAAAAAAAACAGAAACAACAATGAAAGTATTCTCTTTGCCTTAGCGCAACTATATGTCAATGGAGCTAATGTTTTTTGGCAGAATTTTTATCAACATACTAAAAATTCAAAAATAAGTATTCCAACATACCCTTTTCAAACCAAAAGATACTGGTTGGAGAATAACATAGATAAAGAAATTGGAATACATAATAAACCGAATGAACACCCTCTTTTGGGAAGTAAAAGAAAACTTGCAGGTAGTATAAATACATATATTTGGGAACAGCAATTTAATCTAAGATCAATATCATATCTGTGTGATCACAAAATAGAAAACACAATTATTTTTCCAGCTGCATGTTATACAGAAATGGCTGTATCGGCAGTAAAAGAACTTAGCAGCCAGAAACATATTGAACTGAATTCGATTAAATTTGAAAAAGTCTTTATTCTGAAAGATGAAGAAATTTATGAACTTCAAATGCAAGTAAAAAAAGAAGATAATAATTTTCATTTCAGTATTTATAGTAGAACTTTAAGAAAAGAGAAAGACTCTGAATGGGTATTCAGGATGAGTGGAATGGCAATTACAAAAGAAGATACTAAACAAAGTGTAACTCTTGATATAGATGCAATAAAAAAGAGGTCTTTAAGACAGTTGTCGGGTGCTGCTTTTTATGCTGATTGGTATAAATCAGGAAACCATTGGGAGAATACTTTTAAAGGCGTTTCAGAAATTTGGATTGGTAAAGATGAAATACTTTCGTTTAGTAAAACTCCAGTTGATATAGTTGGTCAAATGAAAGATTATCATTCGCATCCTGCATTAATGGATATATGTGGGCAACTGCTTGCTGCTGGAATTGAAGGAACAAAGGAAAGTGCTTTCGTTGGCAAAGGAATAGGTGCTGTAAAAATACATGATCATTTATCAGGCGATGCGTTTTGGAGTTACGCAAAGATATTAAATAACGATACAATTAATAGAAAACTTATAGGAGATGTTCAGGTATTTAACTCTGCAGTCGAATTGGTTGCGGAGACTACTAATGTAGAATTTGAATTTATTGGTAGTCAATCAAATGAAATAAAAATAGAACAATGGATTCATGAAGTAGAATGGATCGATATGGATATAATCTCTGAAGCAATAGAACAAAAAGATTCATGGCTTATATTCGACCGTGCTAAAACACTAGGGGCTAAATTATTTTCATCAGTAAATCAACATGGACTAAATGCGATTGTTATTGAAGAAGTAGAAAGGCTTAAAACATGTATTGAAAATAATCAAAAAATTATTTATATCCCACAAAATATCATTGGAGAATCATCAGACTACCTTAATGAAATTTATTTAATTATTCAGGAAATTGAAATCATTATAAAAACAATTACTGATTATAATGGTGAAGCAATAAAGTTATGGGTGATTACCCGTGGAGCATGGAGCTACTCTGCTGAAGAAAAATTACTACATGCCACTTTATGGGGGTTTGTCAAATCACTTGAGCTTGAGAATGAAAAAATTTGGGGAGGTATTATTGATATTGAAAATTCTAATTCAGAAAAATTTAATTTTGAACAAATTCTGTCTCTCATTTGTCGTGAACAAAAGGAAAAACAAATTCTTATTGGTGAAAATTCTATACAAGTTCCTCGCTTAAGAAAAGCAAAAATTACTCCTCCTTCAAACGAACTAAAATTTCGAAAAGATGCCACATATATGATTACAGGTGGTCTTGGTGATTTAGGCCTTCTGACCGCTGAATGGATGATTAAAATGGGGGCTAGAAGACTTATTCTTACAAGTAGAAATGGTTTGCCTTCTCGAAATAAATGGAAAGATATAGATTCCCTTTCAAAGATTGGTAATAAAATAAATGCAGTAAAAAAACTAGAGCTAAATGGAGCTCATATTGAAATATTAAAACTTGATGTAGCGGACGAAAAAAAAATATCAACTTGGTATGATGAATACTGTTCTGCCTCTTTCCCCCCTATTAAAGGAGTTATACATGCAGCAGGAAATGTAAGTTATACGCCTTTTGGAGAATCGAATGCTCAAAAGGCAATCGAACAACTTAGCCCGAAAATTTTAGGAGTGATTAATCTGGATAAAATTTTAAATGATAATCTAGACTTCTTCATTATGTACTCCTCGGCATCAGCGATACTTGCTTCACCTGGTTTGAATATTTATGCAGCAGCCAATAGTTTTATGGACGCACTTGCTTTGTCTAGAACTAATCGTGGATTAAAAACATTAAGTATTAACTGGGGAGCATGGTCTGATACTGGCCTTGTAAATGAAGCCTTAAAAAATCAAAAATCAAGTTATAAGATAATGAATCTTATTTCGCCTAGTCAAGGTATGAGTGCACTTGAGTTGGTTTGGAATTCATCTCTTGGTAGGTTAGCGGTATTACCAGTCGATTGGTCATCGTGGACAACTTTATTTCCTTCATCAGCAAATATGCCATTTTTTAACGAAGTGATTGAATTTATTAACCCAATAAGGGATGATAACTCTGAATGGGTTGATTTTTTAAATGAATTCAATGGTAATCAGGAAGCCACAGTTTTAGAAATAGAAAAATATTTGATTCAAAAAATAAGTGTATTATTGAGACTAGATAAGGGAGATATTAGTACACATATTTCTCTTGCCGAATACGGACTCGATTCCATGATGGCTATTGAACTTAAAAACAAAATAGAAACTAACCTTAAGGTTATCCTTAGTATGGTTGATTTAATACAAGGTCCTAGCATCAATGAATTGGCTATGATCATAGCCGAACGTTTAAATAACAAAATTGAGACCATCGCAATTGAACACAAGCATCAAGAATTATCCGCTGGAATAAATTATAAATTAAGTGCTGGTCAAGAATCCTTATGGACCTTGTACCAAATGAATCCTTCAAGTTCTGCTTACAATGTAGCTTTTACGACAAGGATAATGAATGGACTGAACTTGGATAAATGGAAAGAAGCAATTGAAATTATTGTTAATCGTCATGAAACATTGCGAATTTCATTTAGTACATCCGAAACAGGAATTCATCAAACCTTGCGCCCTTTAGGACAAAAAAAATCATTCAGTTTTAATATCATTGATGCATGTAATTGGGACAATGAAAAATTGTACGAAGAGGTTAAATCTGCTTATGAAATACCATTTAATTTAGAGAATGATCCTCTTTTAAGAGTTGATATGTTTGATGAAGGAAAAGGTTCATTTGTCATGTTGCTTACATTGCATCACATGTGTTGTGATGGTTGGTCATTATGGGTATTGCTCGATGAGTTGAAGGAAGTTTATTCATCACTTTGCACAAATAAAGAAATCATTCTAACGGAAAAGATTTTTAACTATTTTGATTTTGTTTCTTGGCAAGATGAAATGCTCGTAAGTAATGAAGGTACTAGATTATGGCAATTTTGGAAGAAACAGTTGGAAGGAGAACTTCCTGTTTTAAATTTACCTGTTGATTATCCACGGAGTTTAACAACTGAAAATGTAGGAGCAACTTACAGATTTGATATTGATAAAGATCTAGTAGAAAAACTCAAGGAATTTTCTAAAAAAGAATCAGCTACACTTTTCATGTCAGCTCTAACCTTGTTTAAAATACTACTTTACAGATATACTAATACTGAAGATATTATTATAGGTTCACCAACTTCAGGCCGTAGTAAAATGGAATTTGCTGGACTTGTAGGAGACTTTATAAATATGACTGTAGTTAGAACAAAACCATCTAATATTCTTTCATTCAGGGAGTATTTAGGAAAAGTAAAACAGACAGTACTTGATGTGCTTTCTAATCAGGATTTCCCTTTCCCTTTAATTGTTAAAAAATTAAATCCAAAAAGAGAAGCAGGGCAAACCCCAATTTTTCAAAGTATGTTTAGTCTACAAAAGCCTCAAAAGTTTGAAGAAATTATTGCCCTTATGGAAGGAGATAATGTGAAGTGGGGTGAATTAGAACTTAGCCCGTTTAATATGCCTCAGCAAGAAGGGCAATTTGATATCACGCTTGAATTGATTGAGAATAGCAAAGGTATAGCTGGTATTTTTAAATATAATTATAAGTTGTTTAACGAAAGTACTATTGTTAGGATGCAAGAACAATATGTAAACTTGATGCGTGCTTTATTAGATAATCCAGATCAACTTATATCAACAGTTTCTATGCACAACAAAGTGACTGAGGATACGATTCTGAAAAAATGGATCGGTAATAATGTTAAATTATCAGAAAAAGGCATTAATACACTTATTGAAGAACAAGTTGCTAGAAATGCAACAACAACTGCATTGGTTGATGGGGACGAAGAGCTTAGTTATTCTGAATTGGATTGCAGAGCAAATCAGTTTGCTGCTTACTTGATATCCAAGGGAGTTAAAAAAGGTGAATTGGTTGGAATCTGTACTGAAAGATCTTTTAACATGGTAATATGTATTCTAGCTGTACTAAAATCAGGTGCAGCTTATGTTCCACTTGATCCGGATTTTCCTGTTGAAAGGTTAAACTTTATCACTTCAGACTCTAATATTTCATACCTTATTACAGAAAATAATCACTTTAAGTTATTTGGTGAATTTAACGGAGTTGTAATTGATTTAGATCAAGAAGCTAGGAACATTGCAAAACAACCTTATGAGCAAAATAGTATAACTGTGTATTCTGATGATTTGGCATATGTAATATATACATCAGGTAGTACAGGTAGACCAAAAGGAACATTAATTACTCATGGGAATGTTGTTAATTTTTGCAAGGGAATGAATACTTCGCTTGGTTCTGATCCAGGAACACTACTTGCTGTAACCACAATTTCATTTGATATAGCTGTTTTGGAATTGATATGGACTTTAACCAATGGATTTAAGGTCGTTTTGCAAGAGAATAATATAAAAAATTTGGCTACTCCATCTATGGATTCTTTAACAAGTTTAAATGAACTGGAAAATAGTAATCCATTACCTGAAGCAGGAACAATTAAAATTTACAGCGTTGTTGAAAATATTATAAAAAACAAAGTATCTCATTTACAATGTACACCTTCATTAATGCGTATTCTGATAAATGACGATAATACTAGGAATGAATTAAAATGGCTTAAAAAAATTATGTTGGGAGGAGAAAAGCTTCCCTTGGAGTTGATAAAAAAAATAAATGCTGTATCTGAAGCAGAAATTTTCAACATGTACGGACCAACAGAAACAACAGTGTGGTCATCCGTTAAAAAAATCGACAAACAAGCAACTAGGATTACTCTTGGATCACCGATTGACAATACACAATTTTATATTCTTGACTCCTTTCTCAATCCTGTATCAGAAGGAATGTTAGGAGAATTATATATTGGAGGAAAAGGTGTTACAGCTGGATATATAAACAGACCAGCTTTAACCGAGGAAAAATTTATAAAAAATCCATTTAGTGATGAGTATAATCTTATTTACAGAACAGGTGACTTAGTCCGTTATGACAGCAATAACGAAATTGAATATATTGAGCGTGCAGATTTACAAGTAAAGGTAAATGGTCATAGAATCGAAATAGAGGAAATAGAAATTATACTTAACCAGATGCCACTAGTCGAACAGGGTGTAGTTGTCTGTGTGAAAAAAGATGAAAATGATGCGCTCGTGGCCTGTATAGTTGTCAGTGAAGGTGAACAGTTAGATATCAAGACGCTTCGTTCACAATTAAAAATGGTTCTTCCCGCATACATGATTCCTGGATTTTTTCATATTATTCCTGAAATTCCATTGACTGCTAATGGAAAGATTAATAGGAGTGTATTACAAAATTTAGATATAGAAATCTCATCTCAAAATGAATATGTAGCGCCGAGAAATGATTTAGAAGAAAAGTTGGTGAATATTTGGAAAGAGTTGTTAAATGTTCAAAGAGTAGGTATTTATGACGATTTTTTTGAGTTGGGTGGACATTCACTTTTAGCCGTAAAACTTATTTCTGAAATTAGAAAAATAATTGAAGTAGATATTGAAATGAGGCTATTATTTGAATTAACAAACATAGCTTTAATTTCAGAATACATAGAAATGACAAAATTAAATTTACTAGATACTTCTAAAGTTTATCATAAAATTGAATTATAAAAAAACACCAAATTAATGCAAGAAAATAGCATCTCAACAGTTTTAGCCCTATTAAAAAAAGCAAATGATCATGGAATTATTGTTTCTAAAAATAATGATAAACTTAATTTACATTTTACCGATGATGCCATAATAGATAATGCTATAATAGAAGATTTAAAATTTCAAAAACAGGCAATATTAAATTTTTTGAGCAATCAATTAATGGAACCTAAGGAAGAAGAATTATCAATTTCAGAGTTTGTAAAGTCTAGAAATAATGTCTTCAGCAAAATTCCTTTGTCATTTTCACAGGAAAGACTTTGGTTTGTTGATAAATTTCAAAAAAGTGCTCAATATAATCTACCAGCTGTTTTTAAAATAAATGGAGACTTAAATATCCAAATGTTAGAGCAATCTTTTAACGATATTATAAAGCGTCACAAAGTTTTAAGTTCTAATTTTAAAGATGAAGACGGAGTTCCTTACCAAAGTGAAATATTGGATATTGAGTGGAATATAAAAATTATCAATGATTCAAAAACTAATGACGACAAAGCTATAAATGAATATATACTTAATGAGATTCAGAAGGATTTTGATCTTTCAAAAGATTATTTAATTAGAGGTACGATAATAAACTTTTCTGATGAGGTTTTACTTGTTGTTGTTTTGCATCACATAATATCTGACGGATGGTCAATTCCAATTTTTATTAATGAATTGAGCGAATTATATCGATCAAAAAAAAATAATAGATCTGCTAATCTAAGCGTGCTACCAGTACAATATTCGGATTATTCACTATGGCAAAGAGAGTATTGGGAAAAATTGGTTCTCGAAGATAAATTGAAGTACTGGGAGAAAACATTGGATGGAGTAACTCCAATAAATTTACCTATTGATTATTCTTATCCTTCACTTCAAAGTAATAATGGAGATCTTATAGATTTTAGCTTTTCAAAGCAATTAAACGAAAATGTCATTAGTTTTTCAAAACACAATAAAGTCAGTGTTTTTATGACTCTTTTAAGTGCCTTGAAAATATTAATGTACAAGTATACAGGTCAAAATGATGTTTGCATAGGTACACCTGTCGCTAATAGGAGTCAAAATGAATTGGAAAATCTTGTTGGATTTTTTGTTAATACTATTGCTTTAAGAAGTTATCTGAATGAAAATGAAAGTGTTAGTGTTTTTGTAGATCAAATCCGTAAAGTAACTTTAGAGTCATATTCAAATCAAGATGTGCCTTTCGAAAAAGTTGTTGAACGAGTTGTTAAAGATAGAGATGTAAGTCGTAGTCCGATATTTCAGGTTTTATTAGTTCTACAGAATGAACCTTATGCACAGGTAATAAATATTGATGATGTAACTCTAACGCAATTAAAAATAGAAAAAAAGACATCTAAGTTTGATATTACTTTTGAATTCATTCAAAATAAGTCAGGACTTGAATTGAGTATAGAATATTGTACAGATTTATTTAAACAAGAGACAATAGAGCGCATGGCAAGTCATTATGAACTTCTGTTAAGTAATATTGTAGATAATCCGCATCAACAGATAAAAGATCTTAAATTTCTAAGTTTAGAAGAAGAGAAAACATTAACGGCAGACTTCAATGATACCTTAAAGACATATGATCATGATAAAACTTTAGTCGATTTATTAAAAATCCAAGCGAATCAATCGCCAGATGATATAGCCTTGATTTTTGATGAAGAAGAATTAACATACAGAGAACTTGATGAGCGTTCGAATCAGTTAGCGCATTACCTTCAAAGAAGAGGAGTAAAAAAGGAATCATTAGTAGCAATATGTATTGATCGTTCTATTGAAATGATTGTAGGATTGCTTGGAATTATAAAAGCCGGAGGTGCCTACGTACCTATAGACCCTGAATATCCTATTAGCAGAATTAACTATATGTTAGAAGATTCGGGAAGTGAAATTCTTTTAACCAGTTCAGAAAGCTGCCCATTGACATTAAATGATCCAGAGATAGATTTGATCTATTTAGATCAAGAGTCTGAGAATCTAAATAACGAATCCATTTTGGCTTTAGATATTGAAATTAGTGTTGATAATTTAGTTTATGTGATTTATACCTCTGGTTCGACAGGTACTCCAAAAGGAGTTATGGTAGAGCATAAAAATATTGTAAATCGATTGTATTGGACGCAGGAATATTATGGGCTGACTCCATTAGACAAAACTTTACAAAAAACATCCTTTAGTTTTGATGTTTCAGTTTGGGAAATATTTTGGCCTTTGATAAGCGGTTCAAAATTAGTTTTAGCAAAACCTGGAGGACAGAAAGACAGCTTTTATTTAAAAAATATAATCGCGGAGCAGGAAATAACAACGATTCATTTTGTCCCTTCAATGCTTGAAGTGTTTTTGCAAGACATAAACCTTGATGATTGCAGAACATTAAAACGTGTCTTATGCAGTGGAGAAGAGCTTAAGAAGAGTCATGTTTTAACATTTAGAGAAAAATTACCGGTAACAGCATTGTATAACTTATACGGTCCAACTGAGGCCGCAGTAGATGTTACTTACTGGCAGGTTCCATTGGATGTAAAAGGACTTGAAATAGTTCCGATTGGTCAGCCTGTTTCAAATACCAGTTTATACATTTTGGATAAAGATGGAAATACAGTACCCATAGGCGTTGTAGGAGAATTATTCATTGGTGGAATACAAGTGGCACGAGGTTACCTGAATCTTCCTGACCTAACTAAAGAACGCTTTATTTCAAGCCCTTTTCAAGAGAATATACAATCTAGATTGTATAAAACTGGCGATTTGGCTCGCTGGTTATCTGATGGTAATATTGAATATGTGGGAAGAAGGGACAATCAGGTTAAAATTAGAGGTTTTCGAATAGAGTTGGGAGAGATAGAAAGTGTTTTACAAGAAATACCAGGTATCAAACAAAGTATTGTAATTGCTCGAGAAGGAAGTGATTTGAATAAACAATTAATAGCATATATCGTTTCAGATGGAGTTTTAGATTTAATAGAAGTACAGCAATTTCTTAGAACGAGGCTGCCAGATTATATGATCCCATTATCTATTATAAGTATAGATGAAATTCCATTGACATCTAATGGTAAGATTAATAAGAAAGCATTACCAAAATTCAATGATTCAGTTTTAAATCGTAAAGAATATACTGAGCCTAGAAATGAAATAGAAGAAGAAATAGTAAGTATTTGGGGAGAATTATTAAATATCGATAAAATTAGTATTTACGATAATTTTTTTGATTTAGGAGGACATTCACTGCTAGCTGTTAGGGTAATTTCCTTGATAAGGAAAAGATTAAATATTGAAGCTGAAGTGAAACAATTATTCATCAATCCTACAGTTGGAGGTTTTTCAGAGTATATTCATAGATGTAAAATAGTTCGTGTTTCTACAACAATTGAAAAACAAAAAAGGACTGAAAACATACCTCTTTCTTTTGCACAGGAGCGACTATGGTTTGTTGATAAAAAACAAGGAAGTGTTCAATTTCATTTACCAGTCGTATTAGAATTACTTGGAAATGTGAATGTTGAAATTTTATATAACTCATTTAAAAAAATAATTGATAGACACGAAATATTAAGAACAGTTTTTGTAGAAAATAAAGGAGAAGTATTTCAAAAAATATTAAAAATAGATGACGAATCAGTTTCATTTTTTGAAGAAATAAATACGACTGAAAAAGAAGATTTAAATTACCTAATACAGAATGAGATAGATAAACCCTTTAATCTGTCAAAAGATTTATTATTGAGAGTGAAGCTATTTAAACTTTCAACTGAAAAATGCTGTTTACTCTTAGTTATGCATCATATAAATATTGATGGTTGGTCGCTGCCAATTTTTGTAAAGGAATTATTGGAAATTTATGAATCTGAAGAAAAAGGAATTGAACATGGATTAAAAGAACTTCCGATTCAATATGCAGACTTTGCTATTTGGGAAAGATCAAATACTGATGAAGTAACTTTAAATACAAAACTTAAGTTTTGGGAAGAAAAACTAAAAGATCTTTCTCAATTAAATTTACCTACGGATTATCCGCGACCAAAATTTCTAAGCCTAAAAGGGAGTAATGCAAGGTATAATATTGATAAAGAGTTAAGTAGTAAATTAAAAAAATATAGTAAAGAGGAAGGGGTTACCCTATTTATGTCAATGATGGCTATTTTTAAAGTAATGCTTTATAAATATACTAATCAAGAAGATATATGTATTGGGACATCAGTAGCAAATCGAAATTATGATGAAATAGAAGAGTTAATTGGATTCTTTGCTAATCGATTAGTTTTAAGAAATTCAGTAAAAGGAGATAGTTTATTCAAAGATTTTCTAAATCAAATTAAAGATTCTACGTTAGATGTATTTAATAATCAAGACGTTTCTTTCGAAAAGATTGTAGAGCGAGTTCAACCTGAAAGGGATTTAAGTAGGAATCCTTTATTTCAAATAGCATTTATATTTAATAATAATGAAATAATTCCTAGTATAAATATAGGGGAATTAACCGTTGTTGTGAAAGATTATGTTCAAAAAACGTCTAAATTTGATCTAGCATTTAATGTGATTGAAACTGATTCTGAATTAGATATCTTTATAGAATATAATACGGATTTGTTTAAGGATTCAACTATTAATAGAATGTTTGAACATTATGATACTCTTATATCTTCTATTCTAACAAATCCAAACTATACAATTGATCAATTAAATATTTTAGGAGAAGAAGAAAAGAATAAAATATTAGTTGAATTTAATAAGCCTAAAGCTGATAAATTATATGATAAATCATTTATCGAATTATTTAAAGAACAAGCAAGAATTTCACCTTCAGAAAGGGCTCTAGTTTTTGAAAATCAAATATTAACGTATAAAGAGCTTGATCAAAAATCAAGTTTGCTGGCCAATTACCTTCTATCTAGAAATGTTAAGTCTCAAGAAATCATAGGTGTATGCTTGAAAAGTCCTCTGCAAATGGTTTTAGCTATATTGGGGATTTTAAAAATCAGATCGGTGTATTTATCAATTGACAGTGAATTGCCAAAAAGTAGAATTAAATTTATAACAGAAGACACAAAATTAAAGTTTGTTTTGACTGATGAATTTTGTCAGAATTTATTTGATTCAGAAGATGATTTAGAATTAATTAACATAGATAATAAAGCAATATTTGAAGAAAATGAATCAACAAAAGAACTTATATGTTTTGATGATTTTATCAATGATGACTTTTACATTATCTATACTTCAGGCTCTACAGGAAAGCCCAAAGGAGTAGTTATATCACATCATAATGTTTTAGATTATATATCTGGTCTTTTTGAACACACAGATATAACAATGTGTTCTTCATTTGGATTAATGTCAACAATGGCAGCAGATCTTGGTAATACCGTTTTGTTTAGCTCACTTCTCTTAGGCAAAACACTTCATTTATTTTCAAGAGAGTCACTTACAAATGCAAGTAGTATGCATGAATATTTTGAGAATAACAAAGTTGATTGTATAAAGATTGTGCCATCTCATTGGAAATCCCTGGAATATAATAATAATAATATACTTCTGCCTAAACAAATGGTGATATTTGGGGGAGATAAATTAACGATGGATGTAATTGAAAAGATTAAAAATATTGATCACCAATGTAAAGTTTTGAATCATTACGGCCCAACTGAAACAACTATTGGGAAATTATTGTATAAAGTTGATTTAACAGAAAAGAAAGACATTATACCTATTGGCAAGCCATTTACAAATAGCGTTGTCTATATTTTAGATAAATTTAAAAACCCTGTTCCCATTGGAATTGCTGGAGAGTTATTTATTGGGGGTGCAGGAATTTCAAGAGGATATTATAATCAGCCTTATTTAACTAATGATAAGTTTATAGAGAATCCTTTCTCCGACGATTATAATGGTAAATTATACAGTACAGGAGATTTAGTTCGTTGGTTGTCAGATGGTAATATCGAATATATCGACAGAATTGGTAATCAAGTTAAAATAAATGGCTACAGGGTAGAGATTGGTGAAATCGAAAAGACTTTATCAGAAGTAAAAAATTTAAAACAAAATGTTGTTATAGTTCGTGAAGAGGATGAAAATAAATCTTTAGTAGCTTATGTGGTTACAGATGGCGATTTTGATAAGGAATTAATTAAGCAACAGCTGAAATTAAAATTACCTGATTACATGATTCCTGCATTAATTGTCAATTTAGAATCAATTCCTTTAACTGCAAATGGGAAAATAGATAAAAAAGTATTATTAGAGAAAGAATTATCTCAAATAAATATTAAATATGTTGAACCAAGAGACGAATTAGAGCAGAAGTTAGCTACTATATGGGAAGAATTACTTAAACGAGATAAAATTGGAATTCATGATAATTTTTTTGAGTTAGGTGGACATTCTTTATTAGCAATTCGAGTTGGATCTAGAATTAGAAAAGAGTTGAAGAAAGATTTGAGCATAAATGATTTGTTTTTGAACCCTACAATTGCATCTCTTTCGGTTTATATCAAAGCTATTGAATATTCTAGTAAGTTATCAATTATAAAAATTAATGAACGCCCAGATGATATTCCATTATCCTATTCTCAGGAAAGATTATGGTTTATTGATAAGTTATATGGCAGTACACATTATCATATACCGTTTGCACTAAAAATAGAAGGATTTGTTGATAAAGATGTATTTGAAGATATGTTTAAAGTTTTAATAAATCGTCATGAGGCATTGAGAACTATTTTTATTGAAAAAAATGGAGCCGTTTATCAGGAAGTAATTACTCCTGATTTGTGGAGATTAGAATATGTAGAAAATTTTCAAATCAATACGCAGGACGATATTGAAATTTTAATTAATCAAGAAATTTATAAACCCTTTAACTTAAATAAGGATTATCCTTTTAGAGTCAAAATTATTAAAGAAAATACAGATCAACATTACATGGTTGTTGTGATACATCATATCGCCGCGGATGGATGGTCAATACCAATTTTAATTAATGAATTAAAATCAATTCTCGAATCTAAAATAACAAAAGAACCTCAACAATTAAATGAGTTGCCTATTCAATATTCGGATTATACAATTTGGCAAAGACAATATTTCAATGAGAAGGTGCTGTCAGAGAAAACGACGTATTGGGAAAATAAATTAAAAAATACAGAAACTTTAAACTTACCATTAGATTACAAAAGACCCAATATACAGTCTATTAATGGTAGTTCTGTAGATTTTATTTTTGAAAGAACATTAGTTGATAAGCTAAAAAAAATATCAATAGATTGTGAAATAACTCTATTTATGGCACTTTTGAGTGGCTTAAAAATATTAATGTATAAATATACTGGACAAAATGATGTTTGCATAGGTACACCTGTTGCTAATCGGGATCAAAACGAGCTCGAAGGACTTATAGGTTTTTTTGTAAATACAGTTGTAATGAGAAGTCATTTAGATGAGACTTCAAGTTTTCTTGAATTTTCAGAACAAATCAAAACGACTTGTTTAGAAGCATATTCGAATCAAGAAGTCCCTTTTGAGAAAATAGTCGAAAAAGTTGTTAAAAACAGAGATTTGAGTACAACTTCATTGTTTCAAGTTTTATTTGTTTTTCAAGACAAATCAGAGATATATGAAATTAATTTAGATTCTGCAGGTTTAAAATTCTCAATTCAGAAATTAAAACAATCTATAAGTAAATTTGATTTAATATTCAATCTAACAGAAAATAAGTCAGGACTTGAATTGAGTATAGAATATTGTACAGATTTATTTAAACAAGAGACAATAGAGCGCATGGCAAGTCATTATGAACTTCTGTTAAGTAATATTGTAGATAATCCGCATCAACAGATAAAAGATCTTAAATTTCTAAGTTTAGAAGAAGAGAAAACATTAACGGCAGACTTCAATGATACCTTAAAGACATATGATCATGATAAAACTTTAGTCGATTTATTAAAAATCCAAGCGAATCAATCGCCAGATGATATAGCCTTGATTTTTGATGAAGAAGAATTAACATACAGAGAACTTGATGAGCGTTCGAATCAGTTAGCGCATTACCTTCAAAGAAGAGGAGTAAAAAAGGAATCATTAGTAGCAATATGTATTGATCGTTCTATTGAAATGATTGTAGGATTGCTTGGAATTATAAAAGCCGGAGGTGCCTACGTACCTATAGACCCTGAATATCCTATTAGCAGAATTAACTATATGTTAGAAGATTCGGGAAGTGAAATTCTTTTAACCAGTTCAGAAAGCTGCCCATTGACATTAAATGATCCAGAGATAGATTTGATCTATTTAGATCAAGAGTCTGAGAATCTAAATAACGAATCCATTTTGGCTTTAGATATTGAAATTAGTGTTGATAATTTAGTTTATGTGATTTATACCTCTGGTTCGACAGGTACTCCAAAAGGAGTTATGGTAGAGCATAAAAATATTGTAAATCGATTGTATTGGACGCAGGAATATTATGGGCTGACTCCATTAGACAAAACTTTACAAAAAACATCCTTTAGTTTTGATGTTTCAGTTTGGGAAATATTTTGGCCTTTGATAAGCGGTTCAAAATTAGTTTTAGCAAAACCTGGAGGACAGAAAGACAGCTTTTATTTAAAAAATATAATCGCGGAGCAGGAAATAACAACGATTCATTTTGTCCCTTCAATGCTTGAAGTGTTTTTGCAAGACATAAACCTTGATGATTGCAGAACATTAAAACGTGTCTTATGCAGTGGAGAAGAGCTTAAGAAGAGTCATGTTTTAACATTTAGAGAAAAATTACCGGTAACAGCATTGTATAACTTATACGGTCCAACTGAGGCCGCAGTAGATGTTACTTACTGGCAGGTTCCATTGGATGTAAAAGGACTTGAAATAGTTCCGATTGGTCAGCCTGTTTCAAATACCAGTTTATACATTTTGGATAAAGATGGAAATACAGTACCCATAGGCGTTGTAGGAGAATTATTCATTGGTGGAATACAAGTGGCACGAGGTTACCTGAATCTTCCTGACCTAACTAAAGAACGCTTTATTTCAAGCCCTTTTCAAGAGAATATACAATCTAGATTGTATAAAACTGGCGATTTGGCTCGCTGGTTATCTGATGGTAATATTGAATATGTGGGAAGAAGGGACAATCAGGTTAAAATTAGAGGTTTTCGAATAGAGTTGGGAGAGATAGAAAGTGTTTTACAAGAAATACCAGGTATCAAACAAAGTATTGTAATTGCTCGAGAAGGAAGTGATTTGAATAAACAATTAATAGCATATATCGTTTCAGATG
>NZ_WMDQ01000022.1 GCF_009707955.1 Flavobacterium sp. LC2016-13
AATTTATTTTCATTTTGATTTATTTGCCTGTCAGTATTTAAAAGAACGTCTGTCGCTGTTGCGGGTGCAAAAGTAGCACCTTTATTTACATTTACAACACTTTTTATTATATAATTTCAATGTTTTTCTTAACTCGCTGGAAGTGTGTTTTTTATAACACAAAGTTTTTTTGGCGGTTTCTGCTTTTACTGTGTTCTTACTATCTTTTGCCGGTTTTTGGCGGTTTTGCCACTAAGGCACAAAGACACGAATTTTTGTTTTTGGGATGTTTTCTTCTCCTTTATACCTGATCTTCTTTTGGAAAACCTCTGCCCTAGCCCCGATAGCAGTGGAAATCCTTTTGCTTTTTTTTCAAAAGCAAAAGATTGCAGCGGATAGCGGGAAATAGCTCCTCATTAATTCTAATTACAAAAAAGCTTCTACTAAAGGAATACTATATAGTTTTACTCTTATATATAGGTAACAAAAACAAACCCGACAAGTTTTAAACCTGTCGGGTTGGAGAATGAAATTGTACTCTTATATATAAGGAGTGTTATTTTTTGTTTATCGTTTTGGCTTTATCTTCCCAATGATTCATCAAATCATTATAATCTACGGGCTTTGCTGGTCTTTGATTTAATAATCTGCCTGATTCGAATGCGCGAACGAGAATGGTTTCTATCAAATAGTCTTCATTCACTTCATACGGTTTGTATTCTGTTTTTAGACTTATGTCGAATAAATTAGCGGTTGTATTAGATACAAAGGCTTTTAAACCACTTTTTAGGGTTCTAATTAATTCATATGTTGTAATTCCGGTTTGACGATGAACTAGTTTTACAAGAATCTGACCTTGTTTGCGGGAGAGTTTCTTTAATCTGTCCTCAAATTCATTATTAAGGTAGTCTTCGACAATTTTAAAATACTTCTTTTTTTCACGATTGGTTTTCAATCGTGCCATTCCTTGATTTAAAGCTGTTAATCTATCTGACGCTAATTTTGCGTATGGATACACTTTATAAACTCGATTTTGAAGAATCAGAAATTGCTTTTGTGCTTCGGGGTCAAGTTTTTCTTTCGATATGATAATTTCGGGTAATTCGATTGTATCATTTAAGATCGAATCCTGTTCGGTAAGGATATAGCCCATTTGTTGGTTTTCTTTAGGGGTAACCTGAGCGTGACTTGTAAAAGAAATCAATATAAAGAATAAAATAATGTAGGTAAATCTCATGGAGTCATAATTTAAATGTAAAATTATATATTTATATACAACTCTAATACCAAATTTATAAATTAGCACAAAAATATTTTTATGAGCACGAAATCTATCTTAAAAGATACTTCTATCGCTTTCTTAGAAAGCTACCTTAATAACGCCTCGCCTACTGGCTACGAAAGTGAAGGGCAAAAACTTTGGATGAATTACTTAACTCCTTATGTAGATACTTTTATTACCGATACTTATGGAACTGCTGTTGGAATTATTAATCCGGACGCACCTTTTAAAGTAGTTATAGAAGGTCATGCCGATGAAATTTCATGGTATGTAAACTATATTACCGATGATGGTTTATTGTATGTGATAAGAAATGGTGGTTCTGATCATCAGATTGCTCCATCGAAAAGGGTTAATATCCATACAAAAAAAGGTATTGTAAAAGGTGTTTTTGGATGGCCTGCAATTCATACTCGTTTGCGTGATAAGGAAGAAATTCCAAAATTAAGCAATATCTTTATTGATTTAGGATGCGAAACTAAAGAACAAGTTTTAGAAATGGGTGTTCATGTTGGTTGTGTAATTACATATCCTGACGAATTTATGATTCTGAACGAAAATAAATTTGTTTGCCGCGCTATCGATAACAGAATGGGTGGATTTATGATTGCTGAAGTTGCTCGTTTATTACATGAAAATAAAAAAACGCTTCCTTTTGGGTTGTACATCGTAAATTCTGTTCAGGAAGAAATTGGTTTGCGTGGTGCTGAAATGATTGCTCAAACGATTAAACCAAATGTTGCAATCGTAACTGACGTTTGTCACGACACAACTACGCCTATGATTGACAAAAAAGTTGAGGGCGATCTTAAAATGGGTAAAGGCCCTGTTATTGCTTATGCGCCGGCGGTTCAGAATAAACTACGTGATTTAATTGTTGATACTGCAGAAGAAAACCAAATTCCGTTTCAGCGTCATGCTACTTCACGCGCAACGGGAACAGATACTGATGCTTTTGCTTACAGCAATGGTGGCGTAGCGTCTGCATTAATCTCTTTACCTTTACGCTATATGCATACAACTGTAGAAATGGTGCATAGAGAAGATGTTGAAAATGTGATTCAGTTGATTTATGAATCATTATTAAAAATTGAAAACAATGAAACTTTCTCTTATTTTAAATAAGAAAAAATATAAAACGTTGAATCGGTTATTGAAGTGTCAATAACCGATTTGACAAATAAAATATAATATGAAAATTTTACTGCTCGAAGATGATTTTACTTTATCTAAAGAAGTCTCTGCATTCTTTACTTCGAAAGAATTCGAGTGTATTCCTTATTATGATGGCTCTTTATTATTGAAAAAATATTTTCCTTACGAATATGATTTAATAATTCTTGATATTAATGTTCCTGGAATAAATGGAATTGACGTTTGCAAAGGTATTCGGGAAGTTGATAAAAAAACACCAATTATTATGCTTACGGCTTTCAGTGAAATTGAAGATAAATTAGCTTCTTTTGACAATGGTGCTGATGATTATTTGGTTAAGCCTTTTCATTTTGAGGAATTGTTTGCTCGAATTTCATCACTTTTAAGACGAAAAGATATTCCGCAGCAAGTCGAGAAAAAAATAGTAATTGATGATTTGGAAATTTTTGAAGAGGAAATGAAAGTATATCGTTCTGGCGAAGAAATCAAACTTACTCCCAAAGAGTTTAAATTAATTTTGATTTTGGCCCATGCCAAAGGCAAAGTATTATCAAAACAATTTATTGCTGAAAAACTTTGGGATTACCATATTGAAACTAACCAGAATACTATTGAAGTTTACATTAATTTTTTGAGAAAGAAAATAGATAAGGATCATGAAACAAAACTTATTCGGACCAAAATTGGCTACGGATATTATTTAAGCGATCAGGAATGACATTAAAAAACAGGATATCACTTTTAGTAAGTTTATTGTTTACAATCCTTTTTGGATTGGCTTCTACATTGATATTCATTTTATATTCAAATTTCAGAAAAGAAGAATTTCGTGATCGGTTAGAAATAAAAGCACTTTCTAATATTAAGCTTTTAGTAAATGTTAAGCAAGTTGATAATCAGCTTTTGAAAATTATAGATCAAAACTCGATTAATAAATTGTATGACGAAAAAACTTTAGTATTCGATTCTCATTACAGACTTATATATAGTAGTATTGATGATGCAAAAATAAATTGGTCGATTGATGATTTAAAATATCTGAAAAAGAACAAAACTTTTTTTAAGCAACAGGGCGATTATGAGGTTTATGGCGTTTTTTATGATACCAAAGACAGGGACTTTTATGCTCTAATATCTGCTACTGATGATTATGGTAAACGTAAATTACTTTTTTTACGCTATACCTTAATTATATCTTATATCTTTTTTACTTGCGTTTGCTGGGTAGTAACTTCAATAACGGTCAAAAAGTTAATGAGTCCTTTAAGTTCTTTTCATCAAAAAATAAAAAAAATTAACGAAAATAATCTTGATACTCGTGTAGAATCAAAAAGCAATAATAATGAAATTGATTTAATTGCAAATGAATTTAATTTCATGATGGACCGGATTGAGATTTCTTATCAGAAGCAAAAAGAATTTACCGCACATGCCTCACACGAGCTTAGAACTCCTCTATCGAGAATCACATCACAAATAGAAAATACTATTGCAGATCCTACAACATCTATAAAAGGCAAAACCTTTTTGAATACTATTTTAACAGATGTGAACCAGTTGACTGAATTAATTAATTCATTATTGATTTTATCCAAAATAGATAACAAAAAACATGAAAATACGGAAGTTCAGCGTATGGATGAAATTTTATTTTCGGCCATTGAGAACTTAAATAAAAGTTTTCCTGACTTTGTTATTCTTTTTGAAATGGAAGAAAGCGATAATTTAGATACTGCTTTAGAAATTAAGGGAAATAAAAACTTATTAGAAATTGCCTTGAGCAATGTTCTAAAAAATGCTTGTGTCTACTCTGATAATAAACAAGCCATTGTAAAAATTAGTACTGATAATAATACTCTTCTTATTTCTATTTTGAATACGGGAAATACATTAACCGAAAGTGAACAGAAAAATCTTTTCCAGCCTTTTATGCGTGGTGAAAATTCAAAGGGAACATCTGGTTTTGGACTTGGTTTACGTATTGTTCAGCGTATCCTTAATCTACACAATTCATCTATAACTTACAGTGTACCAAATATTAACACGAATTTATTTCAATTAATTTTTCATTTATAATTTATTTTAAGGTATTTTTAAGGTAGATTTTAAGGTGTCTTAAAGTCTACTGATAGCATATTTGTATAAAATAAAATAGGTACAATGAAAAAACTATATGCATTATTACTATTTGTATTATTCAATCAGGTAGTATTGGCTCAAAAAACAGTTACCCTCCAAGACTGTGAAAGCCAATTTCTTAAAAACAATCTTTTTTTATTGGCATCTCAATATAATATAGATGCTTCAAAAGCACTGACTATGCAGGCTCGCATTTGGGATAACCCATCGATTACGGCTGAACTAAATGCTTATAATCCTGAAAAAAATCAATATTTTGATATTGGAAAGCAAGGTCAGAAAGCATTTGGGATTGAGCAATTAATTTATTTGGGCGGAAAAAAACGCAACGAAATAAAGCTGGCTCAAACTAATGAAAAATTAGCGGAGCTTCAATTCAATGATTTATTGAGGACATTAAAATTGCAGTTGCGAAAAAGTTTTTATACGGTTTATTATAACACAAAAAGTCTTGAAACTACAGATGAACAGCTTTCTCATATTGAAGACTTAATCAACTCCTATTCTATTCAGGCACAAAAAGGAAATGTTCCATTGAAAGATGTTGTGCGTTTACAATCATTATATCTAAACTTCAAAAATGAACGTATGGAAGTTGTAAATGACAATATTGAAGAACAAGCGAACTTAAAGCTGTTATTGAATGCTCCTGAAAATGTTATTCCGGAAGTTTCTAAAGAAGAATTTGATAAATACACCAAAGAAATTCCGTTTGATCTTAAAAGTTTTGAAAGTGATGCTATTGCCAATCGCCCTGATTATCTAGCCAAGCAAAAAGATATTGAAGCAAATGAACTGAACGTAAAGTGGCAAAAATCACTCTCGATTCCGGACATTACCGTTGGAGCTTCTTACGATCAACATGGTGGGGCTTTTGATAAACAGACAAACTTAACACTTGGAATTCCTCTACCTCTTTGGAATTCTAATAAAGGAAATATCAAATATGCTAAGACAATTTTAGAACAATCAAAAATTGAAAAGCAAAATTTTGATCTTCAATTACAAACAGAAATTACATCTTCATGGAATAAATGGAATGAATCCCGCAAAAACTATGTAGTTATAAAACCAACTGTTAATTCTGATTTTGAGGCTGTTTACAACGGAATGTTGACCAACTTTCAAAAACGAAACGTGAGTTTATTAGAATTTACTGATTTTATGGAAAGTTATAATCAGGCAGCTGTTCAGGTAAATGAATTAAAAAAGAAAGTAGTCCTTTCTGGTGAAGAATTAAATAGTACAATCAACAAAGACTTATTTTAAAACCTAATGAAGATGAAATATAAACTAATTATAGGAATTGCTCTCGTGAGTTTATCAATCGCAAGCTGCAAAAAAGAAGTAGATAATCCTGAGACTAATACCTCTTTTGTTTTAAGCGATACAATGCTCAAAACGACTTCTACAGCTATAGCAGAAACACAACCTGTAAAAAACGAATTAAGTTTTTACGGAAAAATTACTGCTGACAATAATAAGATGATTGATGTTTACCCGCTTGTTGGAGGAAATGTAGTTAAAGTAAATGTAGAACTTGGAGATTATGTGAAAAAGGGACAAGTTTTAGCCACAATAAAAAGTACCGATATTGCAGATTTTGAAAAACAATCCATTGATGCTAAAAATGATTTATTGGTTGCAAAAAACCAATTAAAAGTTGCTCAGGAATTATTTGATGGAAAATTGAACTCTGAAAGTGATGTACTTCAGGCTAAATCAGAAGTAAATAAGGCTCAATCACAATTAGGTAAAATTCAGGAAACTTATAAAATCTATAATATTAAAGCGGGTTCTATTTATGAAGTAACAGCCCCAATTAGTGGTTTTATTATTCAAAAGAGTATTAATCAGGATATGCTTTTAAGAAGTGATCGTTCTGAAAATATTTTTGACATTGCCGAAATCAGTGAAGTTTGGGCATTGGCT
Source organism: Flavobacterium sp. LC2016-13 (assembly GCF_009707955.1). GTDB lineage: Bacteria > Bacteroidota > Bacteroidia > Flavobacteriales > Flavobacteriaceae > Flavobacterium. The sequence continues at coordinate 6,488 of NZ_WMDQ01000022.1, forward strand.
AATATTAATGAAATTGATATTAATAAAGTAAAATTAGGTATTGATGCTGATGTAACAACGCTTAGTTATCCTGATAAAGTTTTTAAAGGAAAAGTTGATAAAATATTTAATGTAATTGATCCTGAAACTAAAGCGATGCAGGCTCGTATTAAATTGAAAAACACAGATTATTTGTTGAAACCTGATATGAATGCGAATATAAAATTGTCTTTCAGCGAAGGTAAGTCTATGATAGCCGTACCTAGTAAAGCAATTGTTTTTGACAAAAGTAAAAACTTTGTAATGGTATTTAAAGATCGTAACAATATTGAAACCAGACAAGTTGAAGTATACAGACAAGTTGGTGATGTTACTTATATCTCTAGTGGCTTAAAAGAAAATGAAAAAGTGATAACGAACAATCAGTTATTTATTTATCGCGCTTTAAACGAATAAAACATGAACAAATTCATACGAAATATTATTGCTTTTTCGCTTAAGAATAAAGCATTTACCTTTTTTTGGGTAGGATTATTGGCTGTAGCCGGATTTATTTCCTTCAAAAATATGCCTATTGACGCTTTTCCGGATGTAACGAATACACAGATTATTATCATTACGCAATGGAACGGAAAAAGCGCCGAAGAAGTAGAACGTTTTGTTACTTCTCCTATAGAAATCTCTATGAACTCTGTTCAAAAAAAGACCAGTGTTCGCAGTATTACAATGTTTGGTTTGTCTGTTATCAAAATTATTTTTGATGATGGTGTCGATGATACTTTTGCGCGTTTACAAGTAAATAATTTACTGAAAAATGTTTCACTTCCAGATGAAGTAGAACCGGATGTTCAGCCACCTTATGGCCCAACCGGTGAAATTTTCAGATACATTGTAAAAAGCGACAGCAGAGACAGTAGAGAATTATTAACCTATCAAAACTGGGTTATTGACAAGCAATTGCGTTCTGTTCCTGGTGTTGCAGATTTAAATGTTTTTGGAGGTCAGACTAAAACTTATGAAGTTGGGGTTGATCCTATTAAATTAGCAAAATACAACATTACTCCTTTGCAGGTTTACAATGCAGTAAATGCAGGAAACTTAAATGTAGGTGGTGATATTATCGAAAAGAATGGACAAGCTTTTGTCGTGCGCGGTGTCGGACTATTAAAGTCTATTTCGGATATTGAAAATATTATAGTTGATGATGCGAGTGGGAATCCTATTTTGGTAAAAAACCTGGCTTCTGTTTACGAAAGTTCAATGCCCAGAGTTGGACAAACTGGTTTAGGCAAAAATGATGATGCTGTTGAAGGTATTGTGGTTATGCGTAAAGGTGAAAATCCTCAGGAAACATTGGCTTTGATTAAAGATAAAATAAAAGATCTAAATGAAAATGTTCTTCCTAAAGACATTAAAATAGAAACTTTTTACGATCGTGATAATTTGATGAATTTCACGACAGAAACGGTAATGCACAATTTATTTGAAGGTATTATTCTGGTTACCTGTGTTGTATTTCTTTTTATGGCCGATTGGAGGACTACCTTCACGGTTTCAATTGTTATTCCGTTGTCGTTATTGTTTGCCTTTTTGTGCCTAAAAATGATGGGGATGAGTGCTAACTTGCTGAGTTTAGGTGCAGTCGATTTCGGAATCATTATTGATGGTGCGGTGGTTATGGTCGAAGGATTATTTGTGGTTTTAGATCACCGCGCACATCAATTAGGAATGACGGCTTATAACAAAATTGCAAAAGGTAGCTTGATTAAAAAAACCGGAGCTGAAATGGGTAAAGCCATTTTCTTCTCTAAATTAATCATCATTACAGCATTATTGCCAATTTTCTCTTTCCAGAAAGTAGAAGGAAAAATGTTCTCTCCCCTAGCCTATACTTTAGGTTTTGCCTTAATGGGAGCATTACTTTTTACGTTGACATTGGTTCCTGTTTTATCTCACATCCTTTTAAATAAAAATGTAAAAGAAAAAAACAATCCATTTGTTAATTTCTGGGATCGAATCGTTAGTAAAAGTTTCGCATGGACTTTTAAGCATAAAGTAAAAACGCTTATTGCTTCTATAGCAATTTTAGCAACTGTGTTTTTCTCGGCTACATTTTTAGGAACAGAATTTTTACCACAATTAAACGAAGGTGCTTTGTGGGTAACTGCAGAATTACCAATGAGTACTTCGTTACCCGAAAGCGTTAAAACTGCAGCAATGATTCGAAAAGATTTGGAAAGTTTTCCTGAGGTAAAAAATGTTTTATCACAAACCGGAAGAAGTAATGACGGAACAGACCCTAATGGTTTTGGTTTCATACAGCTTCAGGTTGATTTAAAACCAAAATCAGACTGGACAAGAAAAATCACAATGGATGATCTGATAAATGAAATGGATGAAAAATTAAAAGTTCATCAGGGAATTACCTATAATTATTCGCAACCTGTTATTGATAACGTTGCCGAGTCTGTAGCTGGTTTCAAAGCATCGAATGCAGTAAAAATATATGGTGATGATCTTGATAAACTTGATGAATTGTCTAATGAAGTTTTAAATCAAATTAAAGATATTCCTGGCATAAAAGATGTTGGGATTCTTAGAAACGTTGGTCAACCGGAAATTAGTGTCATTCTTGATCGCGATAAAATGGCAGCTTACGGAGTTACTTTAAGTGATGCACAAGCGGTTTTAGAATTAGCTTTTGGAGGAAAAACAGCTACTGAGAAATATGAGGATGAGAAAAAATTTGATGTCAGAGTTCGTTTTTCAAAAGAGTATCGTAAAGATGAAAATGATATTAGTGAACTTAAAGTTCCAACGATTAGCGGAATAAAAATTCCTTTGAAAGAAATATGTGAATTAAAAACGATTACCGGACCAGCTTTTATTTACAGGGATAATACGAAACGTTTTATTGGAGTTAAATTCTCTGTTCGTGATCGAGATTTAGGAAGTACAATTGCTGAAGCACAAGCTAAAGTTGCTAAAATGAAACTTCCAAATGGTTATACTGTAGGCTGGACAGGTGAATTTGAAAATCAAGTTCGTGCCAGCGCTCGTTTAGCTCAGGTGGTTCCTATCAGTTTAATCGGGATTTTTGTATTGCTGTTTATTCTTTTCGGAAACATAAAAGATTCATTACTTGTTTTAGCTAACGTTCCTTTTGCTATTATTGGTGGAATTATTGCCTTACATATTACAGGAATGAATTTTGGGATCTCGGCTGGAGTTGGTTTTATTGCTTTACTTGGAATCTGTATTCAAAATGGTGTGATTTTAATTTCTGAATTTCATCATAATATAAAATCGAAGTTAAGTCTTGAAGATTCGATTTTCATTGGGGTAAAAGCCAGAACGAGAGCAGTTGTCATGACAGCATTAATGGCGTCGATAGGTTTAATGCCTGCGGCTATTTCAACCGGAATTGGTTCTGAATCACAAAAACCATTAGCTATTGTTATTATCGGAGGTTTAATTACTGCGACCATATTAACCCTATTGGTTTTCCCAATTATATTTTGGGTTTTCAATCGCAAGAAAAATGCTCCTATTGAATAAAAATTTAAAAAGAAATTAATTTTTGGTTGAATTAATTTGGTTTTCTTAGAGAGAAAAAGCACCATTAAAAAATGGTGCTTTTTTGATTCTGTTACCTTTTACTTTAATATATTGCACAAGTCCTAATCTATTAAAAAAATAATGAAATACATCTACTTTTTACTAACGTTGTTTTTTATAAGTTTAATAACTTCTATTATAAATCCAAAAGAAGCTTTTACTTGTTTTCTTGAGATAATTCCAGCAATTATTGGCGTTTTAATTTTAGCATTCACTTTCAATAAATTTAGATTTACAAATTTCACTTATACCTTGATATTAGTGCATTGTATAATTCTATTTATTGGCGGTCATTATACTTATGCCGAAGTTCCGCTTTTTGATTATTTTAAAGAAGTATTTCATCAAAGCAGAAATAATTATGATAAAGTTGGTCATTTTGCCCAAGGTTTAGTTCCGGCAATGATTATACGAGAATTATTTATTCGTAAAAACGTAATCAGCAATAAGAGTTTCTTTAATTTTATTATTGTGAGTATTTGTTTGGCTATTAGTGCGACTTACGAATTTATAGAATGGTTTGTTTCCTTGGCAACCGGAGATGGTGGCGATGCTTTTTTAGGAACACAAGGTTATGTTTGGGACACGCAATCAGATATGTTATTTGCAACAATTGGAGCTATTGTTGGTTTAATTCTATTTTCAAGAATTCAGAATAATCAAATTCAAAAAATAGATTTATAAAATAACTTCCTAGTTTTACTGAAAACAAAGCTTAAAACAAAAAAAACGGCCTTCTGCTCAAAGAGGGCCGTTTTGTTTACTAAACTCAAACTTTTTTTAAACTGTTATTTTGCTGCTTTCAAAAGAGCAATAGCTTCAGTTGCATTTGATAATTCTGCATATTTTAAAGCTGTATATCCTTGTTCATTTTTATCAGATACACGAGCTCCGCCAGCTAATAATACTTTAATGATTTCTACTTTGTTGTAACGTGCAGCGATCATTAAAGGAGACATGTCATCTGATTTTTCATTTACGTCAGCTCCGTATTCAATAAATTTTTTCACTACTTCAATATCTCCTTTAATAACAGCAACTGTCAATGGAGTTCCACCATATACTGATACTTCAACTTGATCTTTAACAGATGTTTTGAAATTTGAAGCCATTGAAACATTTGAAAATGCTACTAAAGCTAATCCTAAATAAATAACTGAATTTTTCATAATGATTTTGTTTTAATTTGATTGATAATTATTTGATTGATAATGGGTTGTTGTTAAACTTATGCAAATGTATATTAAATTTAGTATATTGTTATACAAGGTACTTTGTTTTAACTAATTGTTAACGTTTATTTAATGATTTTGAAATACATCGAATGTTAATTTCTTAATTCTTTATAATAGACGCAACAAAGGTAGAAATGTTACACTAATACGAATATTTCTTAAAATTAAATTCAGAATTTTTTAAAAAAATTAAAATAGAAACTTTACCTTTTTAACTTCACAATAATATAATGTATAAAAAAGGCAGAATTTATTCATTAAAACTAAATGAATAGAAGCAGAAAGATAAATTTTTGATGTAAATAAAATATTTTAACAAAAGTGTAAAAAATAAGAAAATACCTAAAATTACGTACTTATGTTTTAACAAGTAAAATCAAAAAAGGGATAAAATCAAGATCTATTTATCCCTAAAGCTTTGTTTACATCTTCTACCGCATTACAAAATCAAAAAAACTATAATTTGAATTTCGATTTATAAATATTCTTCAGATCGTTTTCGAATAAAGTATACGGATCATTATAGAATTTAATAAAATCAGGTGCACTAACTTGGTCAGAGAAAGGAGCATAAAAATGTGTAGCACTTGTAATATCGTTTCTCCAGACTAATACATAAGATAATTGTAGCTTTTCTGTTTGTAAAGTTTTTAACAGCGTTTCTGTCCACCAAGTAGGATTTGGAATTGATTCTAAACCAGTTTCTGTAAAAGCGGCTAACTTTTTCTTTTTTATTCCGAGATCTGAAATTATTTTAAGTTTCTCAATAGCAGCTTCTAAATTATATTTTCCATCTCTTCCAAAATCACCATAATCATCCATTCCAAACATATCTACATAATTATCACCCGGATAACGCTCTAAGTATTCTGATTCTGAATTAAATTTGTTATCTGGCGAAAAGGCATAAATAAAATTATGAACCCCCAGAGTATCTCTTAAATAAGAAACTGTAAATTGCCAAACAGCTATAAAATCTTCACGAGAAGTATATGGTTTTCCCCACCAAAACCAATCACCATCAAATTCATGAAAAGGCCTGAAAATCATAGGAACCAAATTACCATCTTTTGCTTTTGCTGAATGGGCAAAGTCAGCAATTGTTTTTAAAATTTCTTTGTATTGTTCGTTATGTGAACCACCTTCTTTAAGTAAAGACATTGCTGCTACAGAAGTTGAATCTTTTTTGTAAAAAGTATTTCCGGAAACTGGATTTATAAAGTGCCATGAAACCGTAGTGATTCCTCCTCTTTCATAAGTAGCGATAACATTATTTTTGAGGATTTCTTTTGTCTTTTCAATTTCATCTTTTGAATGTCCAGATAAACCACTAAAATCAATTCCAACAACGGCTGGATGCGAACCTGTAACAGATTTTACATCTGAACGATTGGGTTCATTTGACCATCCATGCCCATATTCTAATGCATGCTGATGACCAAAAAGAATATGTCTTTTTGAAATTATTTTTAAATTCTGATATAAAGCTTTCGTTTCTGTTGTCGCATTTTTATCAATTTGTGCAAAAAGAAAATGCCCTGCTATTAAAAATATAAATAGCAAGGCAATTTTTTTATTAGTTATAAAGTTCATGGTTTAAATAGTTGGTTTAAACCATGAAATTACTATTTAGATCCAAGGTAATCTAATACGTTTTTATCAATACGTTGATCAATATTAGCAATATCAGCTTTTACGAATTTTTCTCCTAAGATATTCTCGTATAATTCAATATATCTCTCAGAAACTGATTCGATATAAGCGTCTGTCATTTCCGGAATTTGTTGTCCTTCCAGACCTTGAAAACCATTTTCGATCAACCAACGACGTACAAACTCTTTTGATAATTGTTTTTGCTCCTCTCCTTTTTCTTGTCTTTCCTGATATCCATCAGCATAAAAATAACGAGAAGAATCAGGTGTATGAATTTCATCAATTAAAACAATAACACCCTCTTTTGTTTTTCCGAATTCGTATTTTGTATCCACTAAAATTAATCCTCGAGAAGCAGCAATTTCAGTTCCTCTTTGAAATAAATCACGTGTAAATTTTTCTAAAACAATATAATCTTCTTCAGAAACAATTCCTTTAGAAAGAATGTCTTCACGAGAAATATCTTCATCATGAGAACCGTTGTCTGCCTTTGTTGTTGGCGTAATAATTGGTTCAGGAAATTTATCGTTTTCTTTTAAACCTTCTGCCATTGTTACTCCGCAAATTTGTCTTCTTCCTGCAGCATATTCACGCGCAGCGTGTCCTGAAACATATCCGCGAATAACCATTTCTACTTTAAAAGGCTCACATAAATGTCCTACAGCAACGTTTGGATCCGGCGTAGCAATTAACCAATTTGGAACTATATCTTCTGTTAATTCCATAAATTTTGTAGCAATCTGATTCAAAATTTGTCCTTTGTATGGAATTCCTTTTGGTAAAACCACATCAAAAGCCGAAAGTCTGTCGGTTGCTACCATTACCAAAAGTTCGTCGTTAATATTATAAACTTCTCTAACTTTTCCACGGTAAACTGATTTCTGATTCGGGAAATTAAAATTTGTAGTTGTAATTGTATTGCTCATTATCCTTAGTTGTGTGTTTTTTTATGAATGCAAATTTAAAACTAATTAAAAGAGCAAGCAAATGTTTATTGTTGATAGTTTGTGGTTGATAGTTTGGGTTCAATGTAATTAATCTAAAAACTACTAACCATAAACCATCAACTAAAAACCTATTTTTTCAAAAGTGTCGAATTAAATAAATTCAGGATTCTGCTGTATTCGTCAATCCATGAATACGTTTCTTTAAATCCGTGTGATTCAACAGGGAAAGTAGCAAGACTCCAGTTCTTTTTTTGTAATTCTATAAAACGTTGAGATAAACGCACCACATCTTTATATTCAACATTATCATCAACCATTCCGTGCAGCATTATCAAATTTCCTTTTAAGCCTTCTGCAAAATAAATTGGAGAACTTTTTTTGTAAGCTTCCGGATCTGTTTCAGGAAAATTTAAAATATTGCCTGTATATTCATGATTATAATGTGCCCAATCTGTAACAGAACGCAAACCAGCTCCCGAAGCAAATTCACCCGGAGTTGTTAACATTCCCATCAACGTAATAAAGCCACCGTATGAACCGCCGTAAATACCTACTCTATTGGCGTCAATTCCGTATTTTTCTACTAAATATTTTTTACCGTCAATTTGATCAGATAAATCTTTTCCTCCCATAAAACGGTAAATTCCGGTTCTAAAATCTCTACCATAACCATCACTTCCTCTATAATCAATGTCTAAAATCGTATAACCCAAATCAGTCAATAAATTATGGAACATATATTCTCTGTAGTAATTACTCCAGTAATTATGTGCATTTTGTAAATAACCTGCACCGTGAACAAATATAATAGCAGCTTTATTTGATGTTTCTGTTTTAGGAGTATATATACGAGCATTTACAGGAGTTCCGTCTTGTGCTTTAAATGTAATAACTTCAGGTTCTCTCCATTGATATTTTTTAAAAGCCTCTGTTGTAGAAAAAGATATTTGCTGCAATACTGTATTCTTTTTATTATCAGCTATATAAAAATCCCAAGGTTTGTTTTTATATGAATAACGTACTAAAAGTGATTTTTCATCTGGAGATAATACAACTTCATGTGCGCCATCTTTCGTTAAAATTGGTTCTAAACCTCCGCCAGTTGCGACAAGTTTATACAAATTTCTATTTCCCGGATGTGTTGTATTTGTTGTTAAGTAAAATACTTTTTTATCTTTTGATAAAACTACGTCACGAACTTCCCAATTTCCGTTTGTGAGTTGCGTTTTCTTATTCGATTTTAAATTATAAGTATATAAATGAGAATATCCTGTAGCTTCTGACTGAAAATAAATGGTTTCATTATCTGCAAGAAAACCAACAATTCCGGGCTCAACAGAATATTGTGAAATTCCCGGGCCGCCAATCCAGGCTTCGTCATGCTGATGTTCAATTTCTTTAAATGATCCATTTTCAAAATTTAAATTCACCAACCATCTGTCTTTATTATCCTGACTCCTGATTTCTACAATACCAAAAGATCCATCTTCATTATAAACAGGTGCCTGAGCTATAATTAACTTATCTTCTTTGGCTTTGTTTTTTAAATTTTCGTACTCTTCGTAATACTTTGGTGTATCCTGAATATGGCTTAATGTCGAAAAATTAACATAGTAAACGGTATCTTTTGCAACAGAATAAATTCCGAATTTGGTTTTTACCAAATTTGCTGTAGACACTTTTTCCTTTGTATCAGGATTTTGATTATAACCATCATCTGTTATAAAAACTTCCATTTTTTCTTTTTTACTGTCAGATGCTTCGATTAAACTAAAAGTTACGAAATTTCCGTTTGGATTTGCTTTTAATCCAAAAAGTCCGTCTTTACCATAAAAATATTCTTTTGCAAAATCAGATTTAACGGCTTTGCTTTTAGCAAGGTTCCATTGTTTTTTTGCTTCTTTATCTTTAATAAATTGAAATAATTCTTTTTGCTGTGTCTTTAAAAAAGAATCCTTTTCAGATATTTTTTCTTTTTTTATTCCTTTGCTAAAGTTTGTAATTTGTAGAACTGTTCCTTCTTTAGCATTGTATTTGAAGATATTTTCATTTTGTTCAAAAAATAATGTCCCTACTACTGAACCCAATTCAAGATTTGAAATTGGCGTATTTTGCTGGTATATTTTTTTAATCAATTTTGTACTAATTGTATAAGAATATAAACCTCCATTATCCAGATAATAAACAATATCTGAAGTTAGTTTTCTTTTAAAATCCTGTTTAGAAAAAGCAGCTTCTTTTGCTTCAACCAAAACTGGTTTTGCTGCTCCTTTTTGCCATGAATACGTATTTGCTCCTAAATCATCGGTTGGATTCCATTCAAAATAAACTTTTTTGCCATCTAAAGACCAGCGTCCGTTTGTTGGTTGATTTCCAATAAAAGATTCGCCTTTCATTATTTCTTCTAATTTCAAGGTTTGGCTATTGCCGCTTATTGAAAAAATTAAAAAGGCAAGAATAAAAATGTTTTTTGTCATGGTTTAGTTTTTTGTAAAAACAAAAATACATCTTAAAACTATAAAAAAAATCTTTTTATCATTTGCTTGCAAAATCTTTCAAACTATTTATTAATAAAAAAATCCCTGAAGAATTATCTTCAAGGATTTATTTATATACGTAAAATAATTATTGTTAGCTCGCAACAAATTCCTTATTCAGGATTTTTGATGAAATATATCTTGCAAGGCCATCTTCGGCATTTGTTTTTATAATTTCCAGATCAGGCAATGTTTCTTTTAATAAAGCCGGAGCATTACCCATAATTAAGCCTTTTCCTGATGCTGACAACATTTGAACATCATTAAAACCATCTCCAAAAGAAACTACTTCTTCTAATGTAAAACCTTCTTTTTCTAGTACTTGTTCGATTGCAACGGCTTTATCTATAGATTTATCCATAAACTCTAAACACGTTGGAAGGCTAAATGCATGATGCAAATGTTCTGAAGAATTTGCTAAAATAGCATCTTTTAGTTTTACTAATTTTTCATGATTATCGCATGAAAAGAATAATTTTATAGAACCAAAATCTTCCAGTGTTTTATAATCAACCAATTCAGGATGATATTTTAATTCCGCTTGAAAAGCATTTAGTTTTTCACTTATTCTATTCGTTTGCCAAACATTTTCTTTAAATAAAACAACCGTAATTTCAGGATCAATTTCAACATTTAATGCTGCTTTTACAACATCACTACTTAAATTGAATGCAAAAAGTTCTTCTTTTTCAGGCGAATGAATTCTTGCTCCGTTTGAACTCACTAAATAAACCGGAACTTCGAGTGTGTCGATAATTGCCATTGCATCAAGATGATGACGACCAGTGGCAACAACTATAAGATAATTTTGATTGTGAAGTTCCTGAAAAATAGATTTGGTATAATCTGATATTCTGTGTTGAGTGTTGAGTAAAGTTCCGTCTAAGTCACTTACAACAACTTTTATATTCTTAAGTTTTGAAGTCATATTAATAATCAAGTATTTATGATATGCAAATTTAAGGTTTTATGACCAGTTAAGCAAAGATTACAAGCCTTGAAAGCCTAAAATGATGCAAGTTTATTATATATTTAACTATTTCTTCAAAAAGTAAATTATTAATAATTTAAACTTTAATAATTCCTGTTTTATATAAATTCAATGCTTTTTGCAAAACCAATTCAATTGTTTCTATAGGTAAATCTTGTTCTGAATCAAACATCATAATTTTCATTCTGGACCGATCTTCCTGAATTAAAAAAGGTTCGTCAAAGTGTTTTCCTTCAACAATTCCGATATAAGGTTTTTTGAGTTTTTTGTGAATCCATAAATAGCAGAACATTTTTCCTTTATAGCAAAAAAACGGCATTCCGTATTTTAGAACATGTGTAATGTCTTTGTCTTGTTTTAGAATAATTTCTTTTAATGCAAGCAATGTACCTTTTTCAGGTTCTTCCTTATTTAGGTAGAAATCATCTACTTGTTTCATTTCTGATTTTTTGAGTTTTAGCAAAAATAATTTTCAAAGTATCAGGACATTTAGAACTTGGTTTTAATTTATAAACTAAAGAATCGTTTTTAATATAAAATCTTTCTTTCTCAAAAATTAAAAAATCAGCATGTCCTTTAGGATTACAATTTGAAATAGTTAGCGAGTCTTTTCTTTTGTCAAATGGATTGCAATCAACAAATGGAAGCATTCTATAACATGTATCACTTTTTGTACTGATCAATTCTATAGAGTCTCCAATTATTTTCCATTTACCTTGCGAAAAACCCTGCCAGGTACAAGCTCCACTAGTACAGTAAAAAGTACTATCTGCCTTTATTTTTATTATCGTTAAACTTGGTACTACATATTCTGTATCATACCAGACACCAACAAACTTACTTATTGGAATTTCTGATTTTTTGCATGAAATCAAACTAATAAATAATAAAAAACTAAAAATTATCACTCTCATTAAATTGCCATTTAAAATTCATCAAACAAAAAAATATTCGTTTTACACATTTCTTAAAAAGAACATGAATAAAACGAATATCATTAAACATCAAAACACATTTTACGATTTACATCTGACATTTTATTAAATAAAACTTAATCGTGATTTTCTATTTGTTTATAAGCATCAATTACCTTTTTCACTAATCTGTGGCGCACGATATCTTTATCATCAAGATAAATAATTCCGATTCCGTCAACGTCTTTCAAAACCAGAATAGCTTCTTTAAGACCAGAAATAGTTCTGCGTGGTAAATCGACCTGTCCAGGATCACCCGTAATCATGAATTTCGCATTTTTTCCCATACGGGTCAAAAACATTTTCATTTGCGAATGCGTCGTGTTTTGTGCTTCATCGAGAATTACAAAAGCATTATCTAGTGTACGCCCACGCATAAATGCCAATGGCGCAATCTGAATAATTCCTTTTAAAATATAATCCTCCAGTTTTTCATTTGGCAACATATCGCGCAAGGCATCATAAAGAGGCTGCATGTACGGATCTAGTTTTTCTTTCATATCGCCGGGTAAAAAACCAAGATTTTCTCCTGCTTCTACCGCCGGTCGCGTAAGTATGATCCTTTTTACTTCTTTTTCTTTAAGTGCTTTTACGGCCATCGCCACACCTGTATACGTTTTTCCGGTTCCCGCTGGCCCAACTGCAAATACCATATCATTTTTTTTGATGGTATCTACCAATAATTGTTGGTTTGGCGTCATGGCTTTAATAATTTTACCGCCAACTCCGTGAACTAATATTTTGTCATGATCGTATGATTTTTTTTCATCCTGACCATCACTCATAATTACACGTTCAATTACATTATCATCAATGTTGTTGTATCTTGTAAAATGAAGCATCAACCTTTGAAATCTCTTTTCGAATTCATCTAAAACTTCTTTTTCGCCAAATGCTTTCAAAGTTGTCCCTCTTGCTACTATTTTAAGCTTTGGGTAGTACTTTTTAATTATTTCAAGATGAGTGTCCTGAGCGCCCCAAAAGTCTTTTGGAGCGATGTCTATTAGCTCGATTATTCTTTCGTTCAAATGAGGTAGTTTTAAATTAAAATAAATTTGTTTTGAAAATCTATTGTTGTCGGGTTGTTTATATCTTTAAATCAAATTGTATTTTCTTTCTTTCAATTTGTATTTAGTATTACTAGATTTGCATATCTCAAATTTAATGAAAATTAGATTTAAAAACTACCAATAGTTATAAACAAAATTATGTCAATAATTACCCTTACTACAGACTACGGCTTAAAAGACCACTTTGTTGGTTCGCTAAAGGGTAAAATTTTATCTGAATATTCAGAGGTTCAAATAATTGACATTTCACACGACATAGATCCGTTTAATACCGCCGAAGCCAGCTATGTTATTGGCGCATCATATTTAAGTTTTCCAAAAGGAACTGTTCACTTAATTGGTGTCGATATCGAACGCAATAAAGAGAACCAACATATTGCCATGCAATGGAATGATCATTACTTTATTTGTGCCGATAATGGTATCTTAAGTATGCTTACGCAGAAAATTGTTCCGCAAAAAATTGTCGAAATTAATGTTCACGATCGTTTCCCGAGTGAATTCAGCGATTTGGATATTTTCATACAAGTTGCCTGCCATATTGCAAAAGGTGGTTTACTGAATGTTATTGGAAAAGAAATTACCGGAATTAAAGAAATAACAGAACTTCAAGCCGTTGTTTCTAATGATGGAAATTCACTAAAAGGATATGTAATTTATATTGATCATTTTGGAAATATCGTAACCAACATTTCTAAACAACAATTTCTTGAAGTGGCAAAAGGCCGTCCGTACGAAATTGTAATGAAACCCAAAAGCATCAAAACCATTTTGCCAAATTATTCAGCAATTGCAACTTCAGAGAAATATCCGATCAAAACTTATGAAGGCGAAAAACTGGCGATTTTTAACGAAGCCGGATTTCTTGAAATTGCAATTTTTAGAAGCAATCCTTCAAAAGTAGGTTCTGCCAATAGTTTGTTGGGATTGAATTATCGTGATGTGATTACGGTTCAGTTTCTTTAACAATTTTAGATTTGAGAGTTCAGATTTGAGATTTAAAAATGCTGTAAATTTGGAATTTAGAATTTCATTATTGGAATTTAATTTTTTTCCTAAAAAGAACAATCTATTTTGGTATTTTTGCGCACCTGTTAGCTTTTAGACATTCAATAATCTAATCCCGAAGCTTCGGGACAACAATCTAAAATTTAAAATTACAAAGATGTTTGTCAGAATAGTAAAAATGAGTTTTCACGAAGAAAAAATTCCTGATTTTCTCAAGAATTTTGAATCAGTGAAAGATAAAATACGAAATGCAGACGGAAATCGTTTTTTAGAATTGTATCAGGATAAAAATGACAAATGCATATTTTTCACCTATAGTTATTGGGAAACTGAAGAAGATCTTGAAAATTACAGACAATCTGAACTTTTTAATACGGTTTGGAGTTTTACAAAACAATTATTCAATGCAAAACCAGAAGCCTGGAGTGTAGATAAAGTTGTGTCTTTGGTTTAAAATTGTTTCAGGTTTCAAGTTATATGCTGAATCTGAAAATTGGAATGAATTAACCACTAAGTTCGCAAAGATTAATTAAAGACTTTAAAAATCGCAAAGTTCACAAAGCTTTACGAACTTGGAACCTGAAAAAAAATGAGATCTGAAATTGTATATGTTGAAACTAAAACTGGAGTAAATCACGATGAAAAAGCGTGGATTGGGAAATGTTTCTTTTCGAAAACAGGACAAACAATCTACTTCAATGGAAACATATATAAAAAAGGAAAAGGAATTTCAAGCAATTATTTTGATCTTGAAACAGGAATTAGTTGTTGGATTTCTGGAGTTAAAAAAAACGGTAATGATAGACATAAGTTTGGAAAAGGTATAATTGATATTGATGTAAGTATTATTGAAGAATATCTGAACATAATTGGCGAAAAAGAATTACAAAAGAATAAATTCAAAATAACAGAGCTAAATAATATTCCGGCGAAAGAAAAAGCAACGGAAATATTAAATGAAAAATATGAGGAAACTTTTAATGATTCAATCAAATTAAAAAAAATAAATAATTTAACGGATAATGAACTTACCGACTTGATTGAATACTATAGAGGAATGGATTTTACAGAAATGTATAAAAAAAATAGAAAGTCATATATTGAGCATTTTGAAGAGCTAAAATCAGAGCTAGAAAAACGAAAGCTAATTTAGTTTATAAGTTTTTCAAAACCTTAAACAAAAAAACAAATCAACGATTAAACAAATAAACGAATAAACGTTAAACATGAAATCAATCATTTTACGAGAAATAAAATCCTTTTTTGGCTCTCCTATTGGCTATTTGGTCATTGCTATATTCTTAATTAGCAACGGGCTTTTTTTATGGGTTTTTGAAGGAGATTACAATATCTTAAATACAGGTTATGCTGATTTGACTCCGTTTTTCACATTAGCGCCCTGGATTTTGATTTTTCTGATTCCGGCTGTAACGATGAGAAGTTTCTCTGACGAAAAAAAACAAGGAACATTAGAATTGCTTTTAACAAAACCATTATCAATTTGGGAAATTGTAAATGGAAAATTTTTAGGATCGTTATTCTTAATCATTTTAGCAATTATTCCAACCTTTATATATGTAAAAGTACTTTCGAATTTAGGTTCTCCAGAAGGAAACATTGATATGGGAAGCACAATTGGTTCTTATTTCGGATTACTGTTTTTAATAGCTTCATATTCTGCTATCGGAATTTTTACTTCTACCCTATCAGAAAATCAAATTGTTGCTTTTATTATAGCCGTTTTTTTATGCTTTATATTTTATTTTGGATTTGAAGGATTGGCTTCATTAATTCCGGGATCTTCAACAATTATTTCAGCATTTGGCATGCAAGACCATTTTAAAAGTATGAGTCGGGGCGTTATTGATACGCGTGATGTTATTTATTTTTTAAGCATTACCGTATTATTTCTGTCTTTTACCATTTATCAATTAAAATCTTTTAAAGCGTAATGAAAGCATCTACTCAACAAAATATCAAAACGTTAGGTATTACCGTTTTCGTTTTAATCGTTTTAAATGTTCTTGGAAGTTTGTTTTTCCACCGATTTGATTTAACCAAAGACAAACGATATACATTATCTGAAACCTCTTTACAAATTGTAAAACAGGTTAAAAATCCGTTGTCGATTAAGATTTATATGCAAGGCGAACTTCCTGCAGATTTTAGACGTTTACAACAGGAAACCAAACAATTATTAGAAGAATTTCAGGCTTATAACAGCAATATTGTTTTCGAATTTGTGAATCCGATGGAAAACGAAGACGAAAGTATGGCCGTTGTAAAATCTCTTTACCAAAAAGGATTAACGCCAATAAACATCACTGTTGACGATAAAGGAAAACAATCGCAGGCAATGGTATTTCCTTGGGCAGTTGCGGTTTACAACAATAAAGAAGTTAATATTCCTTTGTTAAAAAATATCATGGGTGCTTCGACTACTCAAAAAGTAATTGGATCGATTCAGCATTTAGAATATTCAATTGCCGATGCCATCAATAAAATCAGCAAAGACAGGCAAAAGAAAGTTGCAATCATAAAAGGAAATGGCGAATTGCATGAAGTTCACATTGCAAAAATGTTGAAACAAATTAAAGAAAGCTATTATATCGGACCTTTTACGTTAGATTCTGTTGCTAAAAATCCAACAGGAACTTTAGATGCTCTGAAAAAATACGATTTAGCTATTATTTCAAAACCAACTGAAACTTTTTCTGATGAAGAAAAACAGGTTTTAGATCAGTTTATAATGAATGGTGGAAAAACATTATGGTTAATCGATCAGGTTGCTGCAGATATGGATAGTTTATACAATCAATCCGGAGCAACTTTAGCGTATCCTAGAGATTTGAATTTAAACGATATGTTCTTTAAATACGGATTCAGAATTAATCCTGATTTAGTAAAAGACGAACAAGGAAGTCCAATAAAATTAGCCACCGGCGAACAAGGAAGCGCGACGCAATACCAGGATTTTGTTTGGAAATATGCACCACAAGTTTATCCAACAAGCAAACATCCAATCGTGAAAAATTTAGGTGGAATTAAATTTGATTTCGCGAATCCGATTGATACTTTGAAAAACGGAATCAAAAAAACGGTTTTATTACAATCTTCCCAATATTCTAAAAAAATTGGAACTCCGGTTGAAATCAATTTAAATATTGTAACAGAGCAAACTTCTCCTCAGGATTATCTGAATAAAGGAAATATACCGCTTTCTGTATTATTAGAAGGAAGTTTTCATTCTGTTTTTGAGAATCGTGTTTTACCTTTTAAAGAAAATTCGTTTCTGGCAAAAGGAAAACCTACAAAAATGATTGTGATTTCTGACGGAGATCTAGCAAGAAACCAATTAGATAAAAACTTGATGCCGGTTGAATTGGGTTACGATCAGCGCACTGGAAACCTTTATGACAACAAAGATTTTATGATGAACTGTATCAATTATTTGTTGGATGATACCGGACTTATTAACATTAGAAGTAAAGATTTAGAATTACCATTATTAGATAAGGAAAAAGTTTACGAAAATTACAGCCTTACACAATTCATAACTATCGGACTTCCAATTCTAATTTTATTGGTTTTTGGATTGGCTTTTACTTACATCAGAAAAAGAAAATACAGCAAATAGATGTTAATAAAAAAATTGCAAAACTAAGATTGTTTACGATATATTTGTAAAACCTATCTTGGTTGAAGAAAAACTAAAGAAAAGAGCAAAAAAATAAAACAAAAGAGATGAAATTTATAGTATCGAGTTCGTACTTATTAAAACAATTACAAGTTTTAGGTAGTGTAATTAACAGTAACAATACGTTGCCAATTTTAGACAACTTTTTATTTGAACTAAACAATAGTGAGTTGACAGTTTCAGCTTCAGATCTTGAAACTACAATGTCTGCTACATTATCAATCGATTCTAAAAGTAAAGGAAGTGTGGCTGTGCCTGCTAAACTTTTGCTTGAAATTTTGAAAACGTTTCCAGAACAACCTTTAACTTTTACAGTTGAGGAAAATAACACTGTTGAAATTAGCTCTAACTCAGGAAAGTATGCATTAGCATACGCTGCAGGAGAAGAATTTCCAAAATCAGTAAACCTTGAAGATCCTTCTGTAACGCTTGTTCCTGCTGATGTTTTGGCAACTGCTGTAAGCAAAACTATTTTTGCTGCAGGAAACGATGATTTACGTCCGGTAATGTCTGGGGTTTTCTTCCAGTTTTCACCAGAAGGATTAACTTTTGTTGCAACAGATGCTCATAAATTGGTAAAATATGCACGTACAGATGTAAAAGCATCTCAGGTTGCAGATTTTATTATGCCTAAAAAACCTTTAAACATTTTAAAAAGCATTTTAGGAACTTCTGATGCTGAAGTAAAAATTGAATACAACGATTCAAATGCGACTTTCTCATTTGACAATTATATCTTGATGTGTCGTTTAATTGATGGAAAATATCCAAATTACGAAGCGGTAATTCCAAAAGAAAATCCAAACAAATTAATGATCGATCGTTCTTTATTTTTAAGTTCAGTTCGTCGTGTTGCGATTTTCTCAAACAAAACAACGCACCAAATTCGTTTAAAAATTGCTGGAGCTGAATTAAATGTTTCTGCAGAAGATATTGATTACTCAAACAAAGCTGAAGAAAGATTGACTTGTGATTATCAAGGAGATGATCTTCAAATTGGTTTCAACTCTCGTTTTTTAACAGAAATGTTGACTAACTTACAATCAGACATGATTATGTTAGAAATGTCATTACCAAACAGAGCCGGAATCCTAACGCCAGTTGATGGTTTAGAAGAAGGAGAAACTGTTACAATGTTGGTAATGCCGGTAATGTTAAATAGTTAACATCAAAACTTCTTTTTGTTACAGGGATTTTTTTTAGTTCGAAATTAAAGACATATCATTGTAAAAAAAAACATCGCTATTAACCAACCATTTTTTATACCTAAAAACCGCAATTCTGATAAAGAGTTGCGGTTTTTTATTTTTAGTCACTTTTTGTTTCAGCTTTCAGGTTGAAATGCGAATACGGTTTGTGCAGATTTTTACCGCAAAGCACACAAAGGTTTTTTATCTTTTGTTTAGTTTTAAAAAAATAAGTTCGCGAAGCTTTGCGTAAACCTTTGTGCCTTTGCGGTAAAAAAACACAATGCAGGAAACTTGAAACTTGAAACAAATAAAAACCTGAAACAAATTTTCTTTAACTTTGTATTTATGAAAATAGAAATTTGGTCGGACATCATGTGTCCGTTTTGTTATATCGGAAAAAGACAACTGGAAACAGCTCTAGCTGAATTTCCAAATGGTGAATTTGAAATTGAATGGAAAAGCTTTCAGCTTGACCCAACTATTAAACCCCAATCAGGAAAAGACGTTTATACGTTTCTGGCTGAACGAAAAGGTATTTCAGTTGAACAATCAATAGAAATGCATAAAGGTGTCGTAGAACGCGCAAAAAGTGTTGGTTTAGACTATCACTTTGATAAAGCTATTATTTCAAATTCTCTAACATCGCATCGTATCATACAATTGGCAAAAACCAAAAAGTTAGGCGATGAAATGGAAGAAATTTTCTTTAAAGCTTATTTTACAGAAGGAAGAGATCTAAATGATACTGAAACTTTAATCGAATTAGCCGTTAAAGCCGGTTTGGATTTAAATGAAGTAAAAGAAGTTATAGAAAACGAAAGCTTGTTTCTAAAAGACGTAAAATCGGACATTAGCGAAGCACAGGAAATTGGTGTACAAGGAGTTCCGTTTTTTGTTTTTGATAGAAAATATGCTGTCTCCGGAGCGCAGCCTGTTGAGGCTTTTGTGAATACTATTCGAGAAGTTTTGAAATAATAACCACAATCTTGTCATCCTGAGGAACGAAGGATCACACTCGTAATTCGACAAAGATTGGCGACTTTCTGTACGGAGTTTCTAGTGTGATCCTTCGTTCCTCAGGATGACAAACTATATGTTTATGTTGTGCTCTTCGACTTCGCTCAGAGTGACCACGAGATCAAAAATCTAAAATCTACACCTAAAATCTAAAATTATATCACTCCCATTTTCTGCATCAAAAAAGTAGCACTTTTATTTTGGCAGATTCCATTGCGGAGTTTATAATCAAAATGAAGTTCGTTATTTTTAATTTCGACTTCAAAACATTGATTGGTTAGAATATCAGGATAATCATTTGTTGTCAGACATACTTCTATATCATGTGTTGCAATGGCTCCAATTGCTTTTTTTGCAATAATCTTTTTAACAACTTCAATAGTTCCGTTTCGTTTATCATCAGAGTTCGTTCCTCTTAAAATTTCATCTAATAATACAAATGCAGGTTTATCTTCCAAGGCATCCATAATTTGTTTTAAGCGTTTAATTTCAGCAAAAAAGTACGATTCACTATCAGCTAAAGAATCAGACAAATGCATTGAAACTAAAACTGGCAATGGATGAATGTTAGCTCTTGAAGCACAGACAACAGAACCAATTCCGCCTAAAACCATATTTACACCCAAACTTCTTAAAAATGTGCTTTTTCCGGACATATTTGAACCCGTCAAAATCATAAACGATTCGGGATAAAAAGCAGTATTATTCCCTATTCTGGTTGCCGGATTTAATAATGGATGGCTCAAATCTTTAAAACCAATTTTATATTCAGAATTAATTTCAGGAAAAACAAAATCAGGATTATTATATGCCAGATTAGCGAAACTATTCAAAGCTTCAAATTCACCAATAATGTTAATCCAATTTTCGAGTTCTTCAGAATAACTTTCTTTCCATTTTAGCAGTGCTTTTAAAACATGAAGATTAAATAAAAATGTTCCGTTAAATACAATTGCCGTAACAAAATTGCTAATCGTATCCATTCGGGAAAACAATTCTGAAAGCTGTTTTAAATGCGAACTTGCCGATGCATTTTTAAAAACAAGCTGCTTTTGCAGATCAATTAGTTTTTTTGACTGAAAATTTTCAGTTTCTATCTTCTTTACTAATAAACTATATTGTTTAATGATTTTATCAATATTATCCGCTTTGGCTATTTCAGATTGAATTCGCTTTAATGATCTTCCCAATACAATCATATTTGCAATAAAAACATAGGTAAGATATGATAATATTATTGTTTTTGAAGTTATAAAATAAGCCGTTAATAAGCCAAAAAACAATGTTGGCAAAACAATTGACAGTGCAATTAAAACTTTAGGTAATGAATTATTTCTAAATGATTTCCAATAAATTAATGAATCATAAGAATTCTTTGTGTCATTACTGACAGTTGCCAGCGCAAGGAAATCTTGTCTCCAATCAATTTTAGTCTTTAATTCATTTATTGCTTCCTGGTTTTCTAAAATAATTTTATTTGGAAATTGTGTCAATAAATGGTTTGCTAATGTTTTTTTTCCAATAAAAGTAGCGGTTCTATTTAAATTTTGAAACAAAGAATGATCTCCAAAAATATCTAAATCATAAGCATACGGATGATGAAAATCGTTAAATTCAACTCCATTCTCAAACGGAAGTTTTTCTCTTTTAAGAAATGAAATTTCATTTTCATTAATCTTTAAAAGTGCAGTAGTAATTTGTTTTTGAAAAGATAAACGCGAATGAATCCGCATTAAAAAAATAAAACCAACAAAAGATAGAAAAGCAAAAACCACGTAAAGAATTTCATTTGTTTTGATATAATAAAACAGCAAAAACAAACAAAGAAAAACACTTAATAAACGTAGAATACTTATACTGTTGTACCTTTTATTGATTTTATTAAAAAGTTCAGAATAATGCTCGATTTTATGTTGATATGAATCCATTATATTGATTTGATGAAATACAAATATAGGTTTTGAATCATAAAATCAATATTAAAAAAAGACTGAATTTTAGTTCTCGTGCATAACTAAAACAGGCACAGAAACTTGCTTCGCTATTTTTTGAGTAAATCCTGAATCAAAAAGGCTTTCAAAAAAAGATCTTTTATGCGTTATAGTAGTAAGAATGTCTATGTCTTTATACAGAATAAAGTCAAGAATAGTTTCTTTTACATTATCACTGGGAAGTACAGAAAACTCTACATTTTCATTAGCAAATTCTACCTCCCATTCTTTAATAGTAATATCGGCAACATCAGAATTTGAAGTTTTAACATACAGACTTTTTACTTTAGCACCCGTTTTTTGGGCTATTTTTAAAACTTTACGCAGTTCTTTTTTATCTTTTTCGCGATAACGCGTTGTAAATCCTATAACTTTTATTTTTTTGCATTTCGCATCAATAGGAACACATAAAACAGGAACTTCAACTCCTGAAATTACTGAATTAGTATTAGAGCCCAGGAAAAATTTTGTCCAGTCAGAAACGCCCGTTGTTCCCATAATTACAAAATCTATTTTATCTTCCTGAACGGCATTTTTTAAATTATAAATTAAATCTCCATCCATTAAACGATGTTTAATCACAATATCATCTAATTTGCGTTCGGTTGCTATGGCTCTTAGTTTTGGAATTTCATCTTTAAACACTTCAAATTTAGCTAATTCTATTGAACTGTAAATGGATGCATAATTCTCCGGAAAAAATTGACTGTCATAAACCGGAATTTCAAAAGTATGTAACAAAATAAGTTCGGCATTAACAATTTTAGCAAATTCTAAAGCATGTACAAAAGCATTTGTTGCAGCTTCAGAAAAGTCGGTGGGTACTAATATCTTTTTCATTTTGTTTCAGATTATAAAGTTATTCTCTCAAATTTAATCATTCTAAAAATAAAATACTCTGATAATTATCAGTAATTTAACATTTAATTTTTCGGCTTATAAATGAGCATTTATCTTCTAAAATCCTCCTTTTCCAATCAACTTCGGTTTCAAAACTTTATACCTTTTTTTATACCTTTGCACCATGATAAATCAAGATTCTATAGTTGCATTGGCAACACCTTCAGGAGCCGGAGCTATTGCCATAATCCGAATTTCAGGTTCTGAAGCAATTACTATCGGAAATTCGGTTTTTAAATCCATTAAAAACAAAGATTTAACCAAACAAAAAACACATACTTTGCATTTGGGACATATTGTTGACGAATCAAAAACTCTTGATGAAGTTTTAGTTTCTGTTTTTAAAGGGCCAAACTCTTATACAGGTGAAAATACTATTGAGATATCTTGTCACGGATCAACTTATATTCAACAGCAGATTATTCAGTTATTATTGAGAAAAGGATGCCGTATGGCTGATGCAGGAGAATTTACGCTTCGAGCATTTTTAAACGGAAAACTGGATTTATCGCAAGCAGAAGCAGTTGCTGATTTGATTTCGTCTGATAATGAAGCTTCACATCAAATTGCAATGCAACAAATGCGTGGCGGTTTTAGTAATGAAATAGCCAAATTACGCGAAGAACTTTTGAATTTTGCATCTTTGATTGAATTAGAACTTGACTTTGCTGAAGAAGATGTAGAATTTGCTGACAGAACTCAATTTCATGAATTATTAAACAGGATTGAGTTTGTATTAAAACGTTTAATCGATTCTTTTGCCGTTGGAAATGTTATTAAAAACGGAATTCCTGTTGCAATTGTTGGCGAACCAAATGTTGGGAAATCGACTTTATTGAATGCTTTATTAAATGAAGAACGCGCCATAGTTTCTGACATTGCAGGAACAACCAGAGATACGATTGAAGATGAATTGGTTATTGGCGGGATCGGTTTTAGGTTTATTGATACAGCTGGAATTCGTGAAACTAAAGATGTTGTAGAAAGCATTGGAATCAAAAAAACTTTCGAAAAAATAGAACAGGCACAGGTTGTAATATATTTGTTTGATGGTTTAAAGTTTCAGGTTTCAAGTTCTGAGTTTGTTTCTGAAATTGAACAAATCAAGAATAAATATCCGTTAAAACCTTTAGTAATTGTAGTCAATAAAAAAGATATATTATCTGCTGATGAAGTTTCAAACATTACAACTAAGCTTGAAAATTTAAATGCTAAACTTCTATTAATTTCTGCTAAAGAAAAAATTGGTGTTGATGATTTAAAGAATGAATTGCTTTCTTTTGTAAATACTGGTGCTCTTCGTAATAATGAAACAATTGTTACAAATACAAGACATTACGATTCTTTACTAAAAGCTTTGGATGAAATACAAAAAGTAAAATTTGGTCTAGAAACAAATCTTTCAAGCGATTTGATTGCACTGGATATTCGTGAGGCTTTATATCAATTTGGACTTATTACAGGTCAGGTTTCTAATGATGAATTGCTGGGGAATATTTTTGCTAATTTCTGTATCGGAAAATAGCCGGGCAACTTTACTGAGAACAATTCGAAGAGATATTTTTTTATCTTTGAAATTCAGGATTTTTAACCCAAATGGCTTTATCTTTGAGCCTTCAGAAAATTGATATTCATTATGGAACAGAAAATACATCAGGGAAGAAACGTAAAACGCTTCAGAGAAATGCTTGGCATCAAACAAGAAGCATTGGCTTTTGATCTGGGAAATGACTGGAATCAAAAGAAAATTTCTATGCTGGAGCAAAAAGATGTAATTGAAGATGATATACTTGATCAAATCTCACATGCATTAAAAATTCCTGTGGAAGCTTTTCAAAATTTTGATGAAGAACAAGCGGTAAATATTATATCAAATACATTTTCAGATTTTAAAGATGGAGCCTCTGCAATTAATATTCATCCTACTTTTAATCCTGTAAAAGAGGTTTTAAAACTACACGAAGAAAAAATTGCGTTATATGAACGAATGCTGAAAGAGAAAGATGAAATGATGGCAAGGTTTGAAAAATTATTCAAAGACAAATAGTCATTGTATATGACATATAATTCCACAAAGAGACTTTCGAGTCTCTTTTTTTATTTTGAAAGTACGTAGTATAAAATGCTTTTGAAGTATATAGTAAGATACAAATTCATATTGGCCAAAACGATATTGTTCGCGAATCGATCATTTGCCTTAAATCAGAAGTGAAAATTTCAAATAACGCAGATTCCGAGCTCAAACTTCGAATCCTCTCACATCTATATCTTTTTCATTTTTAATTCGTTCTAAAAGGTTCGATTCCTGTTCTTCTAAGAAAACGCTATCGAGAAATTTTGATCTTATTTATTTATTAAGGCATAAAAAAACACCTGCCAAAGGCAGATGTTTTTTTTATATTGTCTCTCGAATGTTAAGCTACAACAACGTTTACTGCATTAGGACCTTTCTTTCCTTCTGCAACATCATAACGTACTTCATCGTTCTCACGAATATTTTCTGTCAAACCTGAAACGTGAACAAAGATTTCACTCCCGCCATTTTTCGGTGTTATAAATCCAAACCCTTTTTCTTCATTAAAGAACTTTACTGTACCTTCTTGCATCTTATTAATTATTTGTTGAGCGCAAATGTAGTTTAATTATTAATACAATACTGAAAAAGAAGTACTTGTGGCTAAAAATAACTTAATATACAATTCAAAAAAGAGAGATTAATATTAATTGCTCTTTAAAATTTTATCACCTTTTCTGTATTGGAAAGTAATTAACTAAGATATTTTAGAATTAACTTCTTCAAAAAAAATGATATTAAATTTACTTATTTACTATCTAATCAAACTTTTACATGTTTTTTATCAACAATGAAAACTTGATTTGATAACAGAAATGCAAGTATTTTTTTTGATTTTTCTATTGTCATAAATTTACTCAAATGCTCTAGAGCATCTGAAACTGCTTTACCATTCATATTTTTAAAAAACGGGAATAACTCTACCTGATCCAGATAAACTAAAGGTCGTTCTAAATTAGGATGAATTAATGCCTGTTTTAATTCTATTAAATCATTATTAATAGCATAAGTCGCTTTGAAAGCAACATTAGGAGACATAATCATTTCCTCATTCCAAAGTTTATGCAAAATAAAATCAACATAAATTGGCTCTGTTTGCTTATTTTCAAATTTTGATTTTTCTTTATTAAATTCCTTTTCTAATCTAAGTGTAAAATCGGTTTTGTTTTTTGAAATATCAAATTGAAAACTGGCTCTTTTCATCCAGAATTCTTTTTTTTCGCAATAAGCCCAGGCATTACGGTAATAATCAGCAGTCCAGTCTGCATGATTTACAACTGACTCTATTAATTTTTCTTCGTAGAAATCTTTTGGATACTGTGAATCCTGATCTTTCAAATAGGTATTAATTGCAATGACAACTTGCAAAGAAAAACGCATTGCTTTTTCTACACCAGTAGAAGATAAAGGATCTAATGTAAAAGCGGCTTCTCCAATTTTTATAAACTGATTATTCCACGGGGTTTGATTAACAAACGAAGTAACTGAACAAGTTTCTACCAAACCAGACTTTATTTTTTCTACAAGTGGAAAAAACAATTTTGTTTTATTGACTAAATCTAAAAGATGTGATTCACTATTTTTTTTTAATGAAATTGTATCTGTAAAAGCCATAATGCGATAGCGGTTTCCGCTGACTGGAGATCCCCATAACCAGCCATCATTAACAGCTTCAATAAATGCTTCATTAAAAACAGAATTACTTTCTATATGAGTCCAGACTGCAATAGCCGACGGCGCTATTGGGACTCTTTCTTTTAAAAGTGTCCCTTTGCGCCCACGTGCATCTAATACTATTTTTGACTTAATTTTAATTTCAAACGTTTCATTTATGATGTCTAATACCCATCCGTTTTCAGAACTTACGGAATGCTTTAATTTTCCGGGCTGTATTAAATATAATCCTTTAGAAACTGTGAATTTTAGTAATTCCTGATCGAGTTTACTTCTGTCTACAATTATCCCGCCTTTATCCTGACCCTGACGATCGTAGATATATGCTGCATCTTCCCAAATAACCCTGGCTGAAATATTTTTTAAGTACATGGAATCTTCAAGTAAATGACCTGCATTTAAATATTCGAAAATATTATAGATTCCGGGAGAAAGTGATTCTCCTATTTGCGATCTGGGAAATTGTTCCTGTTCGAGCATTCCAACGGAATAGCCCATATCCAATAAACGTATCGCTGCACATAATCCTGCAGGGCCTGCACCAAGGATAAATACATCAAAAATTTCGGGCAGCGTTTTCATTGGCAATTAATTATTCCAGTTGGGTTTTAATCTTGATAATCTTTCATTCGCTTGTATGGTATAAAAGAGCCATGATCTTATATAATCACAGGCTGGCCTTCCTTTTTCAATTACTTCATGATGGCATCCACCTCCGCAAAGATAACGAGCCCAGCATTGTGAGCATGGATCTTGTGTGTTTACATGTCTGGAAGCAAGCCAGTTGTTTTGCAGATCAGCTTCTACTCCATTTGTTAAATCCCCCATTTTTCCGATATCTTCGTTTACAAAACGGTGACAGGCAAATAACTCTTCATCTGCAGATACTCCCATATAACCTGCACCGGCACCACATGGATAAGGCCTGTGGGTTCCTTTGGAAATTTCTTTGAGGGCATTTACCATATTCAAAAAAGGATAACGTTTTCCTGCCAGTACATTTTTCTCAAAATTAAGTCCACATGCAATCATATTTTCCAGCATAATGGCTAACTGCTCTTTGTTCATTTCATTTTGTCCGTTGCTGGATCTTAGTAAAGGCGAAAAGCCCACACCATGAAAACCCATACGAATAAATTCATCCAAAACTGCCGGAAGATCGGTGTTTTCTGGAGTTACGGTTACTCTTGCAGACACCTGCATTTTTCTTTGAAGGGATAACAAAGGCTGAATATTTTTTATGATTCTATCGTAACTTCCCTTTCCTCCCTTCATAGGGCGATTAAGATCATGTTCTTTACCAATTCCATCCAGACTAATGGTTACCGAAAAGCCATATTCTTCAAAAAAAACAGCATCACTTTCTGTAACCAGAGTTCCGTTTGTAGTAATGGAATAATTTACCTGTATTTGTTTCTGTTTTGCAATTGTTTCGGCATAAATAGTAGCTTCTCTAATTGCTTGTCTGTTCATTAGGGGTTCTCCTCCTAAAAAAGTAAGTTGGGCTCTGCCTCCTTCCGGACAATCTTTTAGTAACAAATCGATAGCTTTAAAAGCAGTTTCTAAAGACATGTTTTTTGTTGGGCCTCCAAAATCACCCTGATCGGCGTAACAATACGTACATCCCATATTACACTTTTGTGCAATTGCTAATGACAAAGCATGTAATGGTGGACTTTGCAAGGGCTCATCTGTAATATATTCCGGAGCGTCAAGGCCTAAACGAATTAACTCTTTTTGGAGGCCTTTTTCGTCCTTTTTATCCATTAAAAAAGCGATTTTTTGTTCTACTTCCTGAGAAATAGTATAAAGCCGACTCCCATTTGGGATAAAAATCTGAGTTAATTGCCCTCCTCTTACCAAATGTGCTTTTGCAGAACGCGGTTTAGATTGCGGAACAATCATTTGTGCGAACTTTGCTGCAATCATCGCGTCTTTTTTCTCTTCTGCAAACGTTTTTATAGCCGCTATCATTTCTTTTTTGGTGATTTAGGTTTTATCGGTTTGCTTTCGAATGCATCTTTTCCTTCTATAATAAAATTGAGTTCTCCCTGCCAATTCTCAAAAAGATCCTGATAGGAAATTAATCTTGAATTTTTCCAATCGTCCGGAATATAAGAACCTGTTCGTTTTTTTGACATCCATAAGTCGCCGGTACTTAAACCGTTTTCATCTGGAACAATATTGACAAAATCGGGTCTGCTGGCAGCCCAATAATAGCAGGAACATTCACGATAATCATTTTGCCACGGAGCGCACAAACCCTGAGTCAGTTCGCCTGGTTGTAAAATCGTATCTGAAAATGCGGCACTATTGCCATCAAAAATTTTATTAACTACTAATGTTACTTCAATATACTTTCCTTTATTATCTAATTCCTTTAAATCAACGACTACTTCCTCTACTGATTTTTCTTTTGTAAAATGACATTTTACTTCCTGTCCTTGTTTTTGCAAAACATGAACCATAGAGTTCGACCATTCCATAAAGGAAACTCCATTTGGATTTGCATCTGTTTTTAAGGGGACATTATCGCCATCAGGAAAAACAGGACCAAAAGTTTGTACCATTGTAGGTTTTCTTTCTATGGCGACTAATCGGTGTCCTTTTAAGTATTCAAATTCTGGATCAGTTTCAAGTACATAATTATTGTTTTCTATAAGAACGATTCCGTTAAAAGCTCTTCTCCAAAGATTTCTAAAATCAAATTCAAGTCCCGGAAAACAATTTGAAATGGCTGTTCTTGGTAAAACCGCAATAGGGTTTCCTGTTCCTCTATAATGCAATTGCGCTGTTAAATTTGCCGCTTTCAATGGTGAACCGTATGATACAGGCAATGTATCCGGATTATTATCCTTGAACATTGAAGTTGTAGCGGCCTTAATGATCATATTAATTTGTCGATAGGTAAAAGTAAGCGACCTTCCATCGGCGCCACGCATTAATGCAGGCATTTTTCGAAGTGTTTTACTTGACAAATCGCCTATTTCTGTAGGCAATCGCAATACATCGCTAAACCAGGGCGATGCACCGGAACTTAGTCCGTTAAACACTCTTTCATGCAAGATTTGCAAAGCAAGATTATCAACAAGAGAAGTGGCCATAATAGGTTCGAAAAAACGGCCAAAATCATTTGTATTCTGACGTACCATTGTACTGGCAACATTTTGCTTTCCTTCGTAACTATTCCCATTCATAATCGTTGTATTCATCAAACGAATGGTTTCAAAAGCCCTGCGGATAATTTCTTCGGCTTCTTCTATGCTTACTTCTCCTTCAATATCTGTACTTAATATAATTTGTTCTAACTCATCAGACACTACACGAATTGGTAAAGTATCCGGTGCAAAAGATGGAGGTCCTGCACTAATATGTGCTTTGGCTGTTAATGTTTTGTCGTTAGAAACCTTTAGTTTAACCGTTACAAAACCATCACATTCATCATCGACATATCCCCAGCTTACCTGCCAGCTTTCTTGTTTTTCATCGGTATAAGAATAACCGGCGAAAATTTGTGCCGGAACCGTGTATAATATATTAGGAGTACTGCCTTCTTTATAATCACGCCACTTCCCTTTGGTTTTATCGTATATGATTCGGTCTTCTTTATCTATGAAAGTGGGGTCCTTTTCTATATCTTTTTCACCTGTACCAGTTTTTCTATATAAATCTGAACCATACACTTTACCACCCGCAGGCGTATATCGCAATCTTAATTCCGGAAAATCTTTTGTTGGTTTTATATACTGAATTGAACCTAATGGTAATTTTTTACCTGGCAAAAAGTTATTACAATCGGCAAGCAATGGTTTTGATTCATGCGAGGTAATATTCGTAATTTTTGCTGTCATCTTATCATTGACATCTGTGGTTCTTCGGAATATTTTTATGTTAGCCACATCTACATCCCAACTAATGTCTTTCAGACTTAATCCGGCCTGAACAAGTAATGCTTCAGTAAGAGGTACTAATTCGTCTTTGTTTTGGTCTGTTACGGCAAAAACTTCAAGAAACGGAGAAACAGGATGTATTTTTCCTTTTCTGTTGGCCAGGCTCGAAACTTCTTTAAATTTTATATTAACAGGATTATGAGCTTTAATTTCTCCTGTAACAGGATCTACGGATAAAGTTGTTTTGGGTACAATTTCTCTATAGTCAAGTGGTTTTTCTTTTGACAATTCAAGATCATACGCTTCCATTGGTTCATTTGATTCTCCTAATCTGCCAATGGCAATGGGAGGAAGGATTCGTAATTCTATAATTTTCATATTGTAGTATTTTTAAAGTTGGGATTAAGCAGAATTAATTTGAAACTATACCAGATTTTCTTGTGTCAAGTGCACAATAGCCTGCAGCAGCTTTTTATCAGCTTCTTGTAATCCATTCAAATATTGAATATGCGGCTGATTCTTAAAGTCTTTTAACTCTAATATGATATTATTTGATGCTTCGAGAAGATCTCTGTGCAACCTCCATCTATTGTGTTCTCCAAATGGTAAATCAAATGTATAAGGAAGTGTAAACGGAGGCCCGGCCATTTTGCTGCTATTTTTAGCTATAGGAGTTTGAACCAGAATAGTCGCTAAACTTCGTAAATTATACATTTCTCCAAAGGAAGAATTGATAATCATACCACGAGGAGAAGTATTTCCCGAATGATTATAACCATCATCTAATAAAAAACTATGATTTAGAAAATTAAGCAATAATCGATAACGGATATCACATAAATTCGCCCAAAGTATGGCTTGAGGATCTGTAATTTTATCGCTTTCGGCTTCTATTGCTGCAATATTATTATACTCAGATTCTTCGGGTATATCCGTTTTTGGACCTACAAAAGGATTGGTTGCTACATTACGGGAAGGCTCAAAATTTCCATTATTTTCTTTTAATATTTCTTTGTACTCTTTGTAGATATGCAAAAAACGTTCAAAATGTGATGGCGTATCATCCTGTATATCTAAACCTTCACCTTGTTCTGCTATTTCGCTCAAGGCATTATAGGCATCGTCACGAGATAATAATGGTGCAACTAATACATCAGGGCTTTTGGTATAAATATTTTTGCCATCACCTCCTCTGTTACCTCCGGTATATCCACGGCCCCATTCGTCAAACTTGGCCTGATAATTATAAGTTGCAGCTTGAAAAGTTTCATCAGATATAACTTTAGGATCTTTAATTAATTGAAGCAATACGATAAACAAAGCTCCAACTGTATGCGGATCATCTACGCTTATATTTACAGATTTCTTAATTTCGATGGCTAAAGGATCATTGCCTTCCAGCCAATCAGAAGGAGCTTCGGCATATACATACTTCGCAAGCGAGGAAAGAGAAAATCTTTCTAAAGTAAAAGGGAAAGGATAAAATGGGCTATCCCAGGGGTAACTTTCTCTGCCAAAATTTAAAGGTGCTCCGATCACTTTTAATACATTTTGAACCGAGATAAAATGTCCCATTTCTTCTTTGGCGATACCCAAAATTATGTTTTGCCACGTATGAACTTTTTCCTGATACTTTTCCGGAATTTGGCTTCCGCCGATGCTATATGCGGAATAAAGGTATTGTAACATTAATCCCTGCTCTATTTCGGCATCAATCTGAAGCAGCATAGTAATGTAATCTTTACCATTAAATTCAGATGGTACTTCAAAAGGTTTTGCTTTTTCTAATTTATCATAACTGCTTACGACATTATCAGTAGCCATAAACATATTCTTTGAAGTGCTCTCCTTTGGATTATTATTGGCTTTTGCCCATTCTAATATTGGTGAAATAAAATGATCTCTTTTCTGATTGTAATTCATAATATATTATTTAGTTAAATTTCTATTTAATTATATGCTACACTTTACATCATAGTCTTTTCTGTGTTCATAATATTTTTCTTTATAGTAAGGTTTTGGATATGTATTTAGAAGAATACATAAGCATTGCCATGAATCTAAATTACTGGAGATACAAAATCAATTAGAAAAAAATGACACAAAGCGGAAATTATAAGTCACAAGACTGGCTATATACGGAATAAGATATACAACAACATAAAATGCGCAAAGTCCGGATGAACTGCTACACAAAAGTTCGTCTCAATTTGAGGGCAGTTTTATGGGAAAAAAAGTCAAATTACATTACCACCTTTTTTTCAATGCTTACTTTTGCAACGAAAGAAGATACTGTTTTGCTATCAGAATTATTTTCGACTACATAAATTCCTAATATATTATTTCTATATACTGTATTAGCACTTGTAACACTTGAATCCGGAAAATCAATATCAGTCCAATTTGCTTCTCCAAATGATCTGTCAGAATTTCTGTTTACAGAAACAAATGATGCTCCGTTTTTTTCTCCATTTAGAGTAATCCAATCCGACGGCATATTATAGCCATTATCTTTAGAAACTGTAATACCTTCAAAATGAGTAATTATAGATAAAGCAGTTTCGTTCTTGTAACTAAATGATTTTAAATTACTGGTTTCTTTTGTTTTAGAATTGTAATCTACCAAAAAGGCCTGGCTTATTTTTCCTAATTCGGGACTAGTATACCCTCCGGCCATTGTATAACTGTCTCCACCATTATGCCAAATACCATATAAAGTAGTAGTTAATGAATTTGGTACTTTAAACTCGGTACATTCCTTATTGAGAATATTGTATAAAAATGCATATCCGTTTTTATCATTTTCAACATCATAGTTACCAACAGCAAGATCGCCCATTACACTGTGAACAAATACATTATTGGTGTTTCCTCCATTTGGTGATACCTGAACCCATGTTCCTGAACCATCAACAGAACCTTCGTAATAGAATCCGAGATTTCCGCTTGGAGCTTTACCGGCAGAAGCTGAAATTTTATAAGATCCAACAATTTGTACTGTGCCGTTAGGTCCGTTATTGGGGCCATAACAAGAAGTGTTAACAACTGTTGATGCTGGTGTACTCGGGAAATTAACAACATGCCATTTCCCTTTTCCATTTGCTTTAAGCGTTCCTTCGTAAATTAATCCCTGAACAAGATTGTTCTCACTTAATAAACTTCCTGCAATGTATACATTTTCAGAGCCTGCAACTCCTCTTATTCCCTGTATAGTTGTTTGTCCCGCAGGATTATTAAAATCTGTATAACTTACTGTGTTCTTTTCTTGATTTGTATTTTGTGACATAATATGTATGTGTTTTTATTAATTGAACTTTGTGGTACTATAAACATCTTTTGGCGTATTAACCCAGAGTTTTTCTATCTCAAGCTGATGCAATTGCTCTTCTAAATCTCTTCTAATTTCACTATATGCCGGATCGTAAGCTAGATTTGTAATTTCTAATGGATCATTAATTAAATCATATAATTCATATTGCTTGAAATAAGCTGTTGCTGCATCAAAATAATAATCGAATTTCCATTTTTCTGTTCTGATGCAACGAATACGATTAGCAGCTTTTACGATGTTCCAGTTACTATTAGAACCAGCTTTAATATCATCGTAAGTAAATAAGATACTATGCTGAACAGGAGTATTATTCTCCATTATAGGAAGTAAACTTGTACCTGCAAGTCCTGTAGGTGGATTTGATACATTTGCGATATCTATAAAAGTGGGCATAATATCTATCAATGTTGCCAATGCCATTGATTGTTTTATGCTGTGATCTTTAAATAATATTGGATTTGAAATTACAAGTGGTACTCTTAACGCTTCTTCATAAGCTACAAAAGTTTTCTGACGCAGGCCACCGTGGGCCAGTCCCATTTCTCCATGATCTGAAGTTAAAGTAACAATTGCAGAATCTGCTAATTTATTTCCATTCTCATCTTCCTTATATAATTCTTTAATTAGGTATCCAATTTCCTTATCAACATGGCTTAATAAATAACCATAAAAATTAATATAGTTTAGTTTATCCTCTGTAGTAGCTATTTCACCCAGACTTAATGCCATATTGAGTAAAATTTGTTCCTGAGCCATGGGTTTTTTATTTTCAAGCAAATTTTCATTTACAGTAGCCGGAAGTCCAATTTCTCTGCCTGTCCAGCTTTCCGGATAGTACCCTGAAGTACCTGCGGATTTCGGATACGCTAAAACATCATGCGGATTAACAAGTGAAAGAATAAGACAGTAAGGTTTATGATTTCCTGCAGCCCTTTGAGCTTTTACTTCTTTCAAATATTGTATGGCTTCGGCTGTATATTTTGCATCATGATTTGCATACCCGCCACCAAAATTAAGCGGATTAACATCTTCTCCTGCATCTGGAGCAACCCAGCCCATTGCACCGTATAATGAAATATCTGCAGCGGTTAAATCTTCGTAATTTGTTTTAGTGCCGTTAGGAGCGACTCCTTTACTCATGTGCCATTTACCTCTATATTGCACATCATATCCATCTGCCCAAAGTACATTCATGATATTTGGCAGTGCATTGCTAAGTGTTGGTTCTTGCGGTGATAACAGACCTCCTTCAGTTAAGGTTTGGCTAACTCCATGTTTGGCAGGATAAGTTCCTGTAAATAACGTTGCACGACTAGGAGAACACATACAGGTATTACAAAAAGCTCTGTCAAAACTAAATCCATTCTGTTTTAGAAAAGTAAGGGTAGGAAGATTTTTTTCCTCCCATCCTACAGGGAAATGTTGTGTTGCGCGTTGCTCATCGGTAATAATTAAAATCATGTCTGGTTTTTGACCAATTTGATTGAGTTTTTCTTTTAAGTCCATTGCTTATTGATTAAATTATTAAATAAAATGTATGAGGTATCAATATTGCCAGAAATACTGATTTGGGAATAATCTATTTTGTTTGTTAAAAATTATAGCATTGAAAAATTATAAAATCGAATAATTCAATTAACAAGAATAAAATTACACTATTAGAATAATCTCACACAACGTATAAATACCTGTTTTACAAATACATAAGAATAAATTAAGAAATCACTCAGAAATTGTCATATTATTCCAGATTAGAGTTGGTCGTTAATTATCCTCAAAAAAGTAAAGCTATAGGCTATTCTTAATAAAAAAATCAATTGGAGTAGACACTTTTTATAACAAAAAGTTAAGACATTTTTTAGAAACATTACAGAAATAACTATTTCAAAAAAAATCAAATAAGATCAGTAGTCAGCGATTTTACTTTTATAGCAACATCTTGGCAAATGTCTCCGACTTTGCGCCACTTTAAAAAAAGTCTCATCAAAAACGAAAACCCCATAAAGTCTCCGACTTTAAACTAAATTTAATACAGATTATATTTAGTAAACGATTTAGAATCTAAAACATCTACAACAGGATTATCTGCTTTTTCGATCGTTATCAATCCGTTATCATTAACGTAATTGCTGGCGCTGGAATAAATGTAATCCGATGCTTTTGCAACAAGTCCGGCTCTAACAGGATTTAATGTATGTAATCTAATTTTGACCGCATAAATTTATTGGTATAAATTTCTTCAGCGTGATTTCCGTATTACCAAAACTGATATTCTTTGTTTCTCTGATGGCTTTGAGTCGCTAATTTAAAGCGTTCGAGCATCCATTCTCTCCTACTTTCCGGACTGTTCTTTATTTTATCAAGAATAGATTTGGCTATAAACTTTTTAAAATCCCTTATCAAGTCTTATAATTTCTCATCTTCTGACTGTACAATTAAATGAATGTGATTACTCATAATGACATAACCATACAAAATCATTCCTTTGTTTTTTATACAATAATCGAAACACTCAATTACGATATCTCTATAAGTTTGTCGTGTAAAAATATCAATCCAATCTACGACTGTTGGCGTTATAAAATGTGGCAAAGTTTGATCTCGAATTACATATCCTTCTTTCATCATTGTTTTTTTTCTTACAAAAATAACTGTCTTGACTTACAATTATTCTTTTGAAAGTTGTTTGTGAAAATTCGGGAGACTTTCAATTAGATTTTGATTTTTGTA
The DNA here is from genome assembly GCF_009707955.1 of Flavobacterium sp. LC2016-13. GTDB lineage: Bacteria > Bacteroidota > Bacteroidia > Flavobacteriales > Flavobacteriaceae > Flavobacterium. The sequence goes on from NZ_WMDQ01000022.1 coordinate 42,994, forward strand.
AGAGCATAAAAAAACTCGCATTGATGCGAGTTTTTTTTATTTCTTTTATTTTATTTAGATTGCGGGCGCAAAGTCGGAGACATTTGCGCAGCGTTGACGATGAACTATTCTTCGCAGAGCGGGATTACAGTTGCTCGCCAAGCGACTAAAAGAAATACGCTCTGAAAAGGGTTTATCACAAGAAGAACTTGCATACCGTTCAGAAATAACCTTATCACAGATTGCTAGAATCGAAACCATAAGAATAAACCCTACTGTCAGTACAATATTCAAAATCGCTAGAACTTTAGAAGTTCCACTTAGCGAGCTGTTTAATTTTGAATTACCACCTTTTACAAACGAATAAACTTTTGATTTTATAAAAAAAGCCATTCCGTTATGGAATGGCTTTATGTAATTGTATTTAATCTATTTAGGCATTTTTATCAATAATAAATTTAAAAATATTATAAAAAACATGCCAGCTGTTTTCTTCCAGAAATAATTTGAATTGATTAGAATTCGTGAATAATGTTAATTCTCTATTGGAAATCTTTTCAGAAGGATTTATTTTGATGTTAATAAAATCAACTTTTATTAAATCAGATAAATTATACCAATTCTCATTAAGAATAATAATTCTTTCATTTGTAAGAAGCCAACTGTAAGCTTCAGATTCATTATAATAAATAATACCTATTTCATCAACTCGTAAATGAGTTGAAAATTTTTGTTTTTGCGATGAAGAAGTTTTTTCCCATAAATAAGTTTTATGAAAATTAATTTGGCTTCTTTCAAATTTTCCCTTTATTGCAGAAATACTAAACATAGTTAGAATGTTTTTGAGATTTTTATTGTAGTATCTGTAGTCTTTTCGACTGTATAACCTAGCCTTTTCATAAATTCAGCATTTAGAATCAATCTTTTTTCAACAATATCAATACCTTTTATTACGATTTTTGTTGCACCAGCAGATTTTGCTTCAGCTTCGAAAGCTTTAACTAATTTAACCAAACTAGTTCCCTCTTCTAAACTAGCTAAACTTTGCACTGTTTTCGTAAAAACCCCTCCTGACAAAAAAGTTTTTGCTCTAACATAAAATCCTCCTATCTGAGCTACTTTAAAAGCTCCACCGCCACTAATAAATTCTAGCCCACCTGCACCCCCAAGAGGCTTCATCATCATTATCGTTCCATCATCATTTAATAAATAAGTAAAACCTGTTTCAGGGTCTGTCCATTCTCTATCTCCTTTCATGCGTATCCAAGTTCTTTTCAGAAAAGATTCTTTACTTACATCTGTGGAAACCTTAGTTCCAGCGGGTGGAGTAATTTGCTTCACTCCCTTTTTAGGAGGGTCTTCACTACTTTCGCCATCACTTGTAGTTTCGCCTGTATTACTTGAAAATGTACCATTATTATTATTTGTCCAAGTTGTACCACTAGCAGAACTCATTAATTTATCCATAAATGACTGTGACAGCATTCCATCAGGGTCAATAAAGTACACAGGATTATCCATTGCATAATTATATGGTGACCATCTACGACCTTCTTCAGCTAATGGGTCAATGTTCATCCAACGCCCAATTGCGGGGTCATAATTACGTGCGCTATAATCGTACATGTTAAGCCCCAGTTCGTCTTGGAATTCCATTCCATTAAACTTGAACTTATTATTAGTCGCCACATAATCATTATATCCTTTGTGTTTTAATCCAAAAGGATAATAATTATTTTCTTCGATAATTTCAAGAACTTGGGTTGTTGGGTTCTTTGCAAAACTTACTCGTATGTTGCCTAAATGATCCTT
>NZ_WMDQ01000023.1 GCF_009707955.1 Flavobacterium sp. LC2016-13
TTAGGGCTGTCGGTTCTGTTATGTTGAAAGACTGTGTTGTCGAACAATTGTTTGCATCTTTTATTGTCACAATGTAAGTTCCTGCGGATAATCCTGTAGCTGTTGCCGAAGTTTGAATCGGAGTTGTATTCCAGCTATAAGAATAGCTTCCTGTTCCGCCGGAAACACTTACCGTTGCTGAACCTGTTGACGAGCCATTGCAAGTCACATCAGTTTGAGTTGGAGTTACAGTAAGTGCTGTAGGTTCTCTTATGGTGAAAGACTGTGTTGTCGAACAATTGTTTGCATCTTTTACAGTCACAATGTAATTTCCTGCCGCTAATGCTGTCGCCGTTGCCGAAGTTTGAACCGGAGTTGTATTCCAGCTATAAGAATAACTTCCTGTTCCGCCTGAAACATTTACTGTTGCTGAACCCGTCGCGAAACCGTTACAAGTCACATCAGTTTGAGTAGGAACCACAACCAAAGCTGTCGGTTCTGTTATGGTGAAAGATTGTGTTATCGAACAATTGTTCGCATCTTTTATTGTCACAATATAATTTCCTGCTGCTAATGCTGTCGCAGTTGCTGAAGTTTGAACCGGAGTTGTATTCCAGCTATAAGAATAGCTTCCTGTACCACCGGAAACACTAACCGTTGCAGAACCCGTTGCCGAACCATTGCAAGCCACATCAGTTTGAGTAGGAGTTACCGTCAAGGCTGTTGGTTCTGTTATGGTGAAAGACTGTGTTGTCGAACAATTATTCGCATCTTTTATTGTCACAATATAATTTCCTGCTGCTAATGCTGTCGCAGTTGCCGAAGTTTGTACCGGAGTTGTATTCCAGCTATATGTATAACTTCCAGTTCCACCGGAAACACTTACAGTTACAGAACCCGTTGCCGAACCATTGCAAGCTACATCAGTTTGAGTAGGAGTTACAATCAACGCTGTCGGTTCTGTTATGGTGAAAGATTGTGTTATCGAACAATTGTTCGCATCTTTTATTGTCACAATGTAATTTCCTGCTGCTAATGTTGTCGCAGTTGCCGAAGTTTGTACCGGAGTTGTATTCCAGCTATAAGAATAACTTCCTGTTCCGCCTGAAACATTTACTGTTGCTGAACCAGTCGCGAAACCGTTACAAGCTACATCAGTTTGAGTAGGAGTCACCGTCAAGGCTGTAGGTTCTGTTATGGTGAAAGACTGCGTTGTCGAACAATTATTCGCGTCTGTTATTGTCACGATATAATTTCCTGCTGATAATGTTGTAGCTGTTGCCGAAGTTTGAACCGGAGTTGTATTCCAGCTATATGTATAACTTCCTGTTCCGCCTGAAACACTTACCGTTGCTGAACCCGTTGCTGAACCATTGCAAGCTACATCAGTTTGAGTAGGAGTCACCGTCAAGGCTGTGGGTTCTGTTATGGTGAAGGATTGTGTTTTTATTGTATTAAGGGCATCTTTTACTGTTACTATATAGGTGCCTGCCTTTAGATTACTGGCAGTTGCAGTAGTCTGTACAGGATTAGTGTTCCAACTGTAAGAATAACTTACAGTTCCACCGGTTACATTAACGGTTGCCGAACCATTATTGTCACCGTTACAGCTCAAATTGGTTTGCGCTCCGGCAGAAGTAACGAGTGGAAACACTTGACTTTCATAGGCACCAATATCGATAATACCAGCGTTAGCATAATCAAACACCCTAGGATTGCCGGCAAGATCTTTGGTATTGGAGTCTAGTCCATTATAAAGGCTGTTAGACCCCTTGTTCACAAGAGGACTATTTGCTGTTAACGCATAATTACCAGTAGTAGAAGGTGCGTTACTGTAAGTGTTTGGACTTACAAATAAAGGATCGATTGAACCATCTATAATATTATTAGCAGCATCTGCATTTATACCCTGCACGAGGCTATAAACGATAGTGTTTGGATCAGAACTGCCGGTGCTAATAATACCATCGCTATTGCCATAAATAATACTATTTTGTACAATAATGCTTGCACCTTGCGTATAAATAGCCCCATTGTTGCTACTATTTCCACTTATGACCGAATTAATGAAAGATATCTTACTAGTGTTATTTATTATGTATACACCTCCTCCGTTATCATTAGCTTTATTGCCTGAAATTTCTGTGTTTTTAAATACAGTAGTTGAAATAGATCCTATAAAAATAGCCCCGCCATTCATAGCGCTGTTGCCACTGAATGTAACCCTTTCAAAAACCGAAGCATTATTGGAGAGCGAGTGAACAGCTCCGCCATAGGTGGCTATATTATTTTTAAATATCGTATTCTGAATTATGGGATTGGATCTTGAGTATAATTCAAGAGCACCTCCAGCGTTGGCCGTGTTTTCAAGGAACTGAATGTTGGACAGCACAGGAGAAGACTCTACAAGTATCATGCCTCCACCTTGAGAACCAGATAGAAACTGCCCATTTAGTGGTAAATAACCAGTCCCGTTGGCATACCCTTTTGTAATAGTGAAACCATTCAGTTCGGCATTACTTGCTCCATCTGCCATCACTACGACATGATAAGCATTGTCTGTAACATTATTTAGTATACCCAAATCACCACTTAAGATTGTTTTGTTAGCGGTGAGTGTAAGATTACGACTAGCAAGGGTTGTTTCTGTTCCGGCAAAACCGCCATACATTTTTACATCTCTCAGCATTACAAATGCCTTATTCCTGTTATCTGTGCTGCTAAAATCAGCTGCATATTTAGGATAATAGGTTCCACCAGCTACCCAAATTTGCTTTACGGTTCCGGCAGTACTTGTATTTAGTGTTTTTGCCATACGTAAAGCTTCACCAAGATTGGTAGCTGCATTCGTCCAGCTGCTGCCTGTACCAGAGCCGGTAGCGTTAGTGTTTACATATATAATACCGTCTGTATTTAATCCCTGGTATTCATAAGCACCAATATCAATAGTACCCGAATTATTGTAATTATATATACGAGGCTTACCTGCCAAATCTTTAGACGACGCGGTTAAACCAGAGAAAAAGCTATTACTACCTGCATCTATACCAACACTGCCAGAGCTTAATCGATAATCACCGCCACTGAAAGGAGCGGTTGTATAACTAGGCGCATTTACAAAAGATACCGGTGATGAACCATCAAGAATATGATTGGTTGCATCTGCAGCTATATTTTGCACAAGGCTATAAACGACAGTATTTGGATCAGAAACACCTGAACTGATTACACCATGACTATTGTCATAAATAATACTATTTTGTACAATAATGCTGGCACCTTGCGTATAAATAGCCCCATTGTTGCTAGTATTACCACTTATGACTGAGTTAATAAAAGATACCTTACCAACGTTATTTAGTATGTATACAGCTCCTCCGTTCTCTAAAGCTTTATTACCTGAAATTTCTATGTTTTTAAATACAGAAGTTGAATTAGATCCGATATAAATGGCCCCGCCATGCGAGTTAGCTTGGTTACCACTGAATGTAACCCTTTCAAAAACAGAAGTATTACCGGAGGTTATGTAAACGGCTCCGCCAAGGTAGGCTAAATTATTTTTAAATACTACATCTTGTAAAGAAGCATTAGATCCTGATTGTAATGCAAGACCAGCTCCATTGGAGGCTGTGTTTTGCACGAATTCTAAGTTGGCCAGCACAGGAGAAGCTGCTACCAGTGCCAGACCTCCACCATAAGGACCAAGTAAGGTCTGCCCATTTACTGTTAAACTACCACCCTTACCGGCAGATCCTCCTGTAATAGTAAAACCATTCAGTTCGGCAGTACCTGCTGCACCTGCCATTACTACAACATGATAAGCATTGTCTGTAGCATTATTTAATATACCCAAGTCACCACTTAAGATTGTTTTGTTAGCAGTAATCGTAAGATCACGACTAGCGAGGGTTGTTTCTGTTCCTGCAAAACCGCCATACATTTTTACATCTTTCAGCATTAGAAATGCCTTATCTCCTTCAAATCCGCTGCTGAAATCGACTGCATATTTAGGATAATAAGTTCCACCAGCTACCCATATTTGCTTAATGGTTCCGGCAGTATTTGTATTTAGTGTTTGTGCCATAACTAAAGCTTCACCCAGATTGGTCGCTGCATTCGTCCAGCTGATGCCTGTACCAGAGCCGGTAGCGTTAGCATTTACATATATAATTCCGTCTGCATTTATTTCCTGATATTCATAAGCACCAATATCAATAGTACCCGAATTATTGTAATTATGTACCCTAGGTTTACCTGCCAAATCTTTAGTATTGGAGTCTAGTCCATTATAAAGATTGTTAGCCCCCTTATTTATAACGGGACTGTTTGCTTTTAAAGCATAATTACCAGCGGTAGAAGGCGCATTATTGAAAGCGTTTGGACTTACAAATAAAGGATCGATGGAACCATTAATAGTGTTATTAGCTAAATTTGCATTTACCCCTTGCACGAGGCTATACACAATATTGACGGTAGAAGAACTACCACCATTATTGGTAATACCGTGACTATTGCCATACATAATGCTATTTCGTATAGTAATGTTGCCCGTGAGTATATAAATAGTTCCATCACTGCTGGCATTACCACTAAATACAGTATTGAGAAAAATAACGGTAGATGCGATATTATCACCTATTAAGACAGCGCCTCCGTAACGTGAAGCTTTATTACCAGTAACCTGTACGTTTTTAAATACAGGAGCAACAGAATTTACTAAATTGATAGCCCCGCCATCTGATGAAGCGCTGTTGCCACTGAACGTAACTCTGTCAAAAACAGAGGTATTACCGTAGCGTATAGTAACACCTCCCCCGAAGTCAGCTGTATTATTTTTAAATACCACATCCTGTATAGAAGCATTGGCTTCAGTGAGTAATGCCAGTGCACCTCCGGACTTTGCTGTGTTAGCTATAAATTCAAGATTGGCCAGTACCGGAGAAGCAGACACTAGCTGCATAGCACCACCAAAAGATCTGTTTACCGCATTACCATTCGTTGTTGTTAAACTTTGGATTCCGTTGGCATAGCCTCTTGTAATAGTAAAACCATTCAGTTCGGCAGTGCCCGCTTCACCTGTCATGACTACAACATGATAAGCATTATCTGTAGCATTATTTAACGTACCGAGTTCGCCACTTAATATCGTTTTGTTGGCGGTGAGCGTAAGATCACGGTTAGCAAGGGTTGTTTCTGTTCCGGCAAAACCTCCATACATTTTTACATCGATCTGCATTAAAAATGTTACGTCTCTGTTATCTGCACTGCTGAAATCAGCTGCGTATTTAGGAGAATAGGTTCCACCAGCTACCCAAATTTGTTTAATAGCAGTATTAGTAGAAGCCTCTAGCAATGCATCGGCGAGTTCACCGGTAGCACTGGCCCAGCTGCTTCCGTCGCCCGTAGCACCTTTTTTAACGTAAACAACGCCATCAGCATTAGGAGTAACAGCATCATATATTGGCAAAACACGATTGATAGGGACTTTATCTATTCCTGAGATTGGAATAGTAATCAAAGTATCGCTGGATGAACCTGAATTATTAGTTTTCCAAGTCGGTATAAAAGTATTTGTATTTGAATCCGGAGCTGTTATTTTAGCCTGAATTTGGACAATGACAAATAAAAAAAGTAATAAAGTGTAAAGTTTTCTCATAGAAACTACGTTTTGGAGCACAACAAAGTGTATTTAATGCGGCAAAAGTATAGTCTAAATTTTAACAATTTGGCTTTGTAAATACGAAGCAAATTGAAGAAGTGAAATCAAAATGTTAAAATAATATTTTGTAAAACATTGATTTTAAATAAGTTGATAAAAAATAGGTAAATTTTTTAAAAAAACAAGAATGCAATTATTTGACAATTGTCAAACTTTATTTTTCAGATGTGTTACGAATTTGGCTACGAACCCGACTTAAAGTTTCAAGATTAATACCCAAAAACGAAGCAATATATTTTAGGGGAATGCGTGTCGAAAGATGTTTATAGGTTTTTAAAAAATATTCGTACTTGATTTCGGCTTTACTTAGACGTCCCATCAAAGCTCTAACTTCTGCATCCGAATAGTATTTTTCATAAAAACGTCGCGCGGTTATATTAAATTCAGGTTCAATATCATACAAATGCTGTAAGTCTGAGTGTTTCATACCCAGAAGGGACGAATCTTCAATAGCTTCCATATTTTCATAACTTGGAATTTGTAATATGAAACTATGAATTGAGGCCACCAACTCATTTTCTACTGTAATCCAGGTTGTAATTTCCCTATTAGAATCTTGTACATAACCTCGAATAGCTCCTTTATTCACAAAATAAATCATATCGCAAATTTCTCCTGCCTTATGCAATTTTCTGCCTTTTCTTACCTCAAGTGGGTAGGTATTTTCGATAAGAAATTTTTTAGAGCCCTCACTGATAGTATATACGCTGTTAAAAACGTATAAAAGTGTAGCAGCTTCTTCAGGAGTACTATGACGTACGTGATGATTCAATTGATTCATAATTGATTTTAAAATTTTATTGTTTTAGTTTGCTTTTTAAGTCAATGTATAATTGTTCATGATAAGGAAGACAATTTTTAAATAAAAAATAATTACTCTTTATAGTCCTCATCGTTCACAATAGTTAATAAAGCTTCAAAATCAATTCATTTGGTTTTTTTTTGATGAATTTTAGAACTACAGCTTACTTCGTAATTAATACTGTCCTTTAATTTAAATTTTATGTGTGCTTCAAATCTACTATATTTCATTAAATTTTTGGTTGAATAATTTATCTTTTAATCTGAAAAATTTGAGACACTAAAGCAAAGATGGATGGAATTAGAAATTATAGCAGTAATTTGGCTACGTTTTGATAAATTAGGCTAATTTTTGTTGAATATGCTGATTGATTGGCTAGAAAGAAAGAGGAAAATTAACTATAAAAATATTAAATAATGGGATTGGAACAGGCGCGCGAACATTTAAAAAAATGGAACAAGGATTCAGAAATTGTAATTCTTAATACTTCAAGTGCAACAGTAGAATTGGCAGCAGAAGCTCTTGGTGTTACCGGTGGAGAAATAGCCAAGTCGATTTCATTATACGATAAGGAGGGAGGCGTAATTTTGATTGTAATATCGGGATATCAAAAGATAGACAGTAGCAAATTCAAGCAGGAATTTGGTTTAAAAGCCAAAATGTTGACTTTTGAGGATGTTGAATCTTTGGTAGGGCATCCTGTTGGTGGTGTCTGTCCATTTGGGGTTAATAAAAAAGTTCGGGTTTTTCTCGATGAATCACTTAAGAAATTTGAATATATCTATCCAGCTTGCGGAAGTGTTAATTCAGCAATTCAGCTTACGACTACAGAATTGGAAAATTTTTCAGGATCTGAAAAATGGGTAGATGTTACTAAAGAATAATACGGACAAAGAAAATAAAATAATAATTCAAGATATTTATTGTCTATAAAAAGCTCCATTATTTCTAATGGAGCTTTTTCATCATTTTTATTTCAAAAGAAAGATTGCTTTCATTGTTCGTCCTTATAATTAATTAAACGAATGTCTAAATTCTAAAAGAGAGGGCAGTCTTTGTTTTATACAATTTTTAGGATTTTCAGACATAATAAGTAGATAAGAAAATAATTTCTGCTTCTGGATTTTTTTTTCTAACTGAGTCATCTTTTAGTTTTTAACATAAAAAATGATTAATATTGCTTTTTTAGATTCTCACCCCTTTTAATTAATGTCTGTTTATAGTAAATATGCTGATCATATTTTATTAAATTTTCTTAAAGAAGATGATCAATTAGCGTATACAGAAATTTTTGAAAGGTATTGTAAAATTCTGGTGAACCATGCCTATAAAATATTAGGTAATCGTGATGAAGCAAATGATGTTGTTCAGGAAGTATTTTTATCTATCTGGAACAAACGCCATGAATTAACAATCACAGGGTCTCTTTCCTCTTACTTATACAAAGCAACAAAAAACAGAATCCTAAATCATATCGCCCACGAAAAAGTGGTTTTGCGTTATGCCGATTCAATTTCAAACTTTATTGAAAAGGATTATGTATTCGCAGATTCAAATCTTAGACAAGAAGAATTAGAAGCTATTATTGCTAAAGAAATTGCTTTGCTTCCTGAAAAAATGCGCGAAGTTTTTCTTTTAAGAAAAGTAGAAGAACTTTCGTATGATGAAATTGCACTTCAATTAAATATTACAGATAAAACAGCAAAACAACAGGTATATAATTCACTAAAAATACTAAGGGAAAAACTCAAGTCTTTTATGAGTGTTTTTATTTGGTAAAATATAATATTGCTTTTGTTAATTTCTATGATATAATCTAGTCATAACATCTTTGTTAGTGAACAAAATTTAACGTTGTTGTAGAATTGTTAATGATATAATAATATTTTTTTAATTTTTTTTTGTCATCATCTATGACAAAAGTTATTTATAACTGTCTTACTTAAAACAGGACAAAATTTCTTGTTGTAATTATGAATGAAACTGAAATTTTAGCGTTGCTACAAAAATACCAGAATGGTTCTTTATCCAGTGAAGATGAGGATAAACTAGATGCGTGGTATTTGCACAAAGCTTCTAATAGCTCAATGCAACTTAACGAGTACGAACTCGAAGATAGTTACCAATACCTAAAATCGAAATTGCCATTACAGCAAGAAACAAAAGTAATTAGTATTTGGCCACGTGTTGCTGTTGCGGCATCAATAGCTTTATTGTTGGGCACGGGAATATTTTATTTCACAAAACCAAAAGAGCAAATTATTCAGGTTGCTGCGAAACAACAGGAAATTGCTCCGGGAGGAAATAGAGGAATCCTGACACTTTCAAACGGAAAGCAAATTATTCTGGCTAATATTTCAGCAAAAGACACTATTGCCAAAGAGGGAGAAGAAGTAACAATTAAGATGGGCGCAAATGGAGTTATAACATATGTGATAAATCCAGATGCAGATACTTCAAAAGAAGATCCAAATTCATTCAATACACTTTCTACACCAACAGGAGGACAATACAATATTGTTTTGGCAGATGGAACCAAAGTATATCTAAATACGGTTTCCTCTATTAAATATCCAACCCAGTTTAATAGTGATCAAAGAGTTGTCGAGCTAGAAGGAGAAGCTTATTTTGAAGTGGCTAAAAATAAAAATAAACCTTTCATCGTAAAATCTGCTAATCAGACTATAGAAGTACTTGGAACACATTTTAATGTACATGCTTATAATAATGAAACAGTTGTAAAAACTACTTTATTGGAAGGAAGTGTTGCGGTTACTTATAAAAATGAAAAATCAGTTTTAAAACCCGGACAGCAATCCAGTGTGTCAGATAACTTTACTAAAATTAAAATTAGAGAAGTCGATACCGAAGCCACAATTGCCTGGAAAAACGGTCGATTTAAATTTGATAATGCCGATCTTAAAACAGTAATGAAACAATTGGAACGCTGGTACGGAATTAAAGTAGAATACCGTGGCGATGTCTCTGATGTACGATTTAACGGAGGTACGTTTATGAATAAAAATTTGTCTGAAGTATTAAAAGTACTTGAGCTTAGCGATATAAAATTTAAGGTCGAAGGAAAAACAATTATTGTGTACCCCTGATTTTAAATTTACCTGAATATATTGAGACTATAAACTAAAAAACCAGAAGCAGTTGCGATGCTTCCGGTTTGTTTTAAAAGTTCATAGCCAATATAAGTTGTCCACCTATTGTTTAACTAAAACCAATGTAAATGTATGAAATTTAATTTACAACCAAAAAAACCTTACAAAAAACTCGGAAAAAAAAATCCGAAAATTAATTCTTCAACCAATTTATGGGCGTTTAGTGCCCTGTTCATGCTCCTTTGCAGTTTTGCAGGTCAGGCACAAAATATTACCATTAATTTTAAAAATGCACCACTTGAAACAGTTCTGACAGAAGTGGCAAAACAAGCTAATTACGAGGCTTTTTACACTCAGAATTTACTCAAAAACTCAAGTCCTGTAACTATTAATGTTAAAAATTCTCCTTTAAAAGAGACTTTAAATTTAATTTTTAATAATCAAAATTTAAAGTACACGATTACCAATCAAACGATAGTGGTGACTCCACTGAGAGGCGAAGATTTGGGAAACGGAGTAACGGACGTTCGAGGAAAAGTACTAAACAACAAAAATGAGCCTTTTCCGGGAATCAATGTCTATGTTCAAGGCACAAATAAACATGCAATAACCGATTTTGACGGAAGCTTTACTCTTTATGATGTGCCGAATAATGGTACAATTGAGTGTTCTGGTTTAACTATTGAGAAAACATTATTTCCTATTAACGGACGTAATCTCATGACACTTATAGTGGTAGAGAAAACATCTGAAATGAAAGAAATTGTAGTAACTGGTTATCAAAATATTGCACGTAGTCGATTTACCGGTGCAATTACTAAAATTGACGAAAAAACTTTAAATGAAAATATCAATACTAGTTTATCAACAGCATTAGAGGGGCGTGTGGCTGGTTTAATGTTTCAAAAAAATGTAACTGGTTCAGACGCAGATAAGCCAATATTAAGAGGAATGGGGACTTTTTCTCCTACAGTTGGCTACGCACCGCTTTTGGTAATTGATGGTTTGCCAACCGAATTGACTCTGGAAGATATTAATCCTTATGATATCGAAAGTGTCAACGTTCTTAAAGATGCAGCGGCAGCCTCTATTTATGGTTCAAGAGCAGCAAACGGAATTATAGTTTTAACGACTAAAAAAGGAAACGGTAATTTGAAAGTAAGCATCAATTCTGATTTCTTTATCTCTACAAAGCCAAATTTGAGAGATATGAATTATGCCTCTACAAGTGATATAATTGATTTTGAGCAGAATGTATATGATAAAGAGCGAGCAAGATTTGCAAACACGGCTACTATGTTTAGCAGTTATGGAGATATTGGAAGCAGTAACCCGAAATATTACAGCCCTCTTTACCAGCTGAACAGAAACTTAGAAGATGGAAAAATCAGCAATGCAGATTATAGCAATGCAGATTATAGCAATACTATTGCGCAATGGAGAAAAAACGACTATTATAAAGATTACAGGGATAATGTATGGCAAAATGAATTGAGACAGCGTTATAATGTTGCATTTTCGGGCAGCAGCGCGAAGCAAAATACGTATGTGTCATTTAATTATGATCAGGCAAAAGGCCGTATAATAAACAACGACAGCCGTGCATTTAATCTTTATGCAAAAACCAGTTTTCAGGTAAAAGACTGGTTAAATGCTACTATTGGATTAAATGCAACGTATAGTAACGACGATGCTACTGATGGTGATTTTGGTAATTATGATATTCAAAAAAGATACGAGCGTATTACGGATGATAATGGAAATCGTGTACTATCATCATTTGTAGGTATTAAGGATGGTTTTACCTCAAGCAGTGTTATTAACCCGGCTATGGCAGAAAAAATAGCCGCTTTAAGTGGTTTTAAACCCATAACTTTTAATGTTTTAAATGCACTTGATGAAGGTATTGTACATCAAAACTCTTTGAGTGTAAGAGCTTTTGCAAACCTGAAAGCTAAAATCTGGAGAGGCTTAAGTGCAAGTTCACAATTTCAATACGAATCAAAAAGAAACGAAAACGAGTCGTATTACGATGTTAATTCTTATAAAATGCGTTATGCTATTAATGCTTTAACAGGATATAATGCTACTACGAATGCTTACACCAATGTAGAAGGAGTTTCAACAGGAGGCCGATTCAAACAAATAAGCAGTCAGGTTAATAATTATTCTTTTAGAAATCAGTTAGATTTTAATCAGGATTTTGACGGAGGCAGACATTATGTTAGTGCCATTGCCGGTTTTGAAATGAGAGAAACGTATGTGCCTAAAACTGTTGAGCAGTTACGATACGGCTATGATCCTGTTACACTTAGCTCTGCTGTACTGAACAGTCTTGCATTAAGTCAGACTGGTGTTTCGAGTTATATTTATGGAAATAATCAAACTTTGGCAGCGGGAACAAGAACGCAGAAAGAAGTTTTACATCGTTATTTTTCAGTATTTAGTACTTTAGGTTATACTTTTTTATCTAAATATAATGTAACCGGAAGTTACAGGGTAGACAGAGCAGATTTGTTTGGAGTAGATCCGAAATATAAAAACCGTCCGTTGTGGTCTGCAGGTTTAGGCTGGAATATTAGCAACGAAAATTTCATGAAAGGAATTGAATGGGTTAGTGCGCTAAAACTAAGAGCAACTTATGGTGTAAACGGAAATATAGATCAGTCTACAACTCCATACGTGACTGCTACAAGAAAAAACGATAACTTATATCAATCGTTGCAATACACAAGTATCACAGATCAGCCAAATCCAATGTTGAGATGGGAAAAAACACAAACGACCAACTTTGGTATAGATTACAGTTTGTTTCTAAGTAAGTTAAGAGGTAGTATCGATATTTATAATAAATACAGTACCGATTTGCTGGCTACAACAGATTTAGATCCTACCGTTGGTGCATTGAGCCGAAGAATTAATGCCGGAGCTTTGCTAAACAGAGGAATTGAATTTAGTGTTGGTTCTGACTGGTATAATAATGGAAATTTCCATGTTAGTTCTAATGTTGTTTTGGCCTTTAACAAAACGACTGTTAAAAAAGTAACCAGAGCACAATCAAGTGCATCAGTTTATGTTAGTTCACCTATAGATTACTTTTTAGAAAATGAGGGATATAACAGTTTGTATGCTTACAAATATGGAGGAACAGTTAATGGATACCCTTATGTTTTAGATGAAAATGGAAATCCATCAATCACTTTTGATGCCAATGGAAACCCGGTAGCAAGCAGTATAAAAATAATCAATAATACTGCAGCCCTGGTAAATAAGGGAAGTTTAATACCAACTTATACCGGTTCGTTGTCACAACGATTTTCTTACAGACAATTTGACCTGAATCTGTTATTTGTTTTCTCAGGAGGAAATGTAATGCGTAAAGAAACGCTTGATATGAGTACAGATGCAGTAAATCTTTCAGGTATTACAGATCGTTACACTGATACAAATCAAAATGGTAACACTCGTTTATATGTAGATTTTGCTGATAATCTTAGAAATACCTCTTATGCCGGAACAATCAGCAGCCAATGGCGAAATTCAGATGTAAATGTTGTCGATGGAGATTACGTCAAACTTAGAAACATTTCATTAGGTTATAATTTACCAAAATCGTTCGCAAACAGAATTAAAATGTCATCGGCTAAATTTACTTTTCAGGCAAATAATCTTTGGTATTGGAGTGCTGCCGGAAATCATATAGATCCGGAAGTTTATTCAGCTAATTCAGGAACACGTAATTTACCATTGCCTGTAACTTATTTATTTGGTTTTAACCTTACTCTTTAAAAAAATGAAACACATATATACAATAACACTGTCGCTGCTGATGTTAACCGTAACATCTTGCGAAGACTACACAGATGTTACACCAAAAGGGGCTTTAGTTGTAGAAACAGCTGCACAATATTATGACTTGGTATCACTGCCAAACAGAGGATATCCAATCAATAACTTTCAGTATTTGGTAGACGATCAATGGATGAAAGAAGGAGACGTAATAGGAAAAACACCCAACATCAATATTATCAATTTTACTTTTGATGAAACTACAGATAGGGTTTCCTTATTAACAAGTTCCAGTTTTTACAGTCAGGCATACGCTTATATCAACAGATGGAATACCATTATTACATTAGTGGATGACAGTAAAGGAGATGCAGCTACAAAACAATTGGCAAAAGCCGAAGCCAAAATTAACAGGGCATACGATCACTTTTTGTTAGTAAACACTTATGCAAAAGGCTATGATCCGCAAACTGCTACTACAGATGGAGGAATTTGCATCATGGATAAATTTGATTTGGAGTCACAGCCATCAAAATCTACTGTAGCAGAAGTTTATGCATTTATTCAGAAAGATATAGACGAGGCACTACCATATCTTCAGGAAAAACCAGTTGATGTTTACCATCCGTCATTGGCATTTGCTTATGCATTTAAAGCTAAAGTGCATTTGTTTAAACGTGAAATTGCCAGCGCTAGAGAAGCTGCAGAAAAGTCACTAAGCTATAATAATAAAATATTTGATTTGGTAGCTTATAATGCACAAGGCGGACCAGCTGCAATTTCTGTACCTGCAGCAAATAATGTTGAGGTACTGAGCTACCAGTATATGACCGGTTACAACGAGATGAATTTTGCCTATCAATATCTTATAAGTCCGGAATTGAGAACTTTATTTGGCACAAACGATGCACGTTTTAATTTGTTTTTTAATACGACCAGCACAACAAATCTGGATCAGGGTTCAAATGCAGCATATTGGTCAATGGCATATACGAAATTCTTTTATTCTACAGTTGGAATGAAAACAACCGAAGTTTATTTGATGTTGGCTGAATGTTATGCGAGAGAAGATAAATTTACTGAAGCGGTTGATGTTTTAAATACATTAAGAGCAAAACGTATTTTATCAGGTACTGTAAATTTAGCTGTTCCAACGACGAGAAAAGAAACAATGGAACTTGTTATAAACGAACGCAGAAAAGAATTGCTTTTAGGTTTTAATCGTTTTTTTGATCTTAAAAGATTAAACACTGAGGCAGATTATGCAAAGACAGTTACCAGACTATTTCCACTTGTGAACAAAACCGTTGCCCAAAAAACGTATATTTTACAGCCTAATTCAAGATTGTATATTATACCGTTTCCATTATCGGTGCTTACAAAAAATCCAAAACTTACCTTAAACACAGACGAAAAAGTTCCATTCTAATCCTAATGAAGAAATTATTTATACTAATAATCATGCTGCTTGCCGGACAACAGCATGGTTATTCACAAACTCCGGCAGAAAAAAAAGCAGATAGTACCAGTACACAGTCAAAAGGTTTACAACCCTACGATAAAGTAATTAAAGAAGGTGCTAAAAGCAAATTAGGTCTCTTTACGGTTAGTCAGGTAGATACGAAATACTACTTTCAAATTCCGGACAGTTTGTTTAACAGATATATGCTGGTAGTAACCAGATACCTTACTACTCCAGAAGGTTTTGGACGTTTTGGAGGTGAGAAAGGCAATGAACAAACTATTTACTTTGAAAAAGGGTCTAATAATACCGTTTTTTTAAGGTCAATGCAGTACAAACAAGATGTTCGAAACGCAGAATCGATGTTGGCAAAAGCATTAGCCGGAAGTAACGAAAATGCAATTGTTACCGCTTTTCCAATAAAAACAATCAATCCTGCAACGGGAGATATTGTCATTGATGTAACAGATGCTTTCAAGAAAGAGAATGCGATGTTTTCTTTGGCAAGTCAGGAGAAAACAGAAAAAAAACTAACCTCTCTCGCTGATGATAAATCTTTTATAGAAACTGTAGATGCTTATCCAATCAACATTGAAGTAAAAACTACAAAAACCTACACGCAAGCTACGGCAAGTAGTGGGAGCATGACGTTGCGATTAAACACATCAATTGTACTGCTTCCAAAAACGCCAATGCGTAAACGTTTTGCAGATGAAAGAGTGGGGTATTTTTCGAATAAATATGTTTTGTTTGATGACGATGCACAGCGAGCCGAAGCAAAGTTTATTATTCAGCGTTATCGTTTAGAACCAAAAGACAAAGACATTAAGAAATATCTAAATGGCGAATTGGTTGAACCTAAAAAACAAATTGTTTATTACATTGATCCGGCAACGCCAAAAAAATGGAGACCCTATTTAATTGCGGGAATCAACGATTGGCAAAAAGCTTTTGAAGCAGCAGGTTTTAAAAACGCTATTGTTGGTAAAGAATGGCCGGAAGATGATAAAACAATGAGTCTGGAAGATGCAAGGTATTCTGTAGTAAGATATTATGCTTCTGAAACTTCTAATGCTTACGGACCTCATGTGAGCGATCCCAGAAGCGGAGAAATCATCGAAAGTCATGTAGGATGGTATCATAATGTGATGAAATTAGTGCAAAAGTGGTACATGATTCAAGTAGGACCTTTAGATCCAAAAGGCAGAAAAATGCACTTAGATGATGAAGTAATGGGGCAATTAATTCGTTTTGTTTCTTCTCATGAAATTGGGCACACTATTGGTTTACGTCATAATATGGGAGCAAGTAGTGCTACTCCGGTAGAAAAACTAAGAGATAAAAAATGGGTTGAAGCAAATGGTCATACCGTTTCTATAATGGATTATGCCCGTTTTAATTATGTAGCGCAACCAGAAGACAATATTAGTGCGCAGGGTATTTATCCTCGTATTGGTATCTACGATAAATGGGCTGTTAAGTGGGGTTATGACTATTTTCCGAAAGCTAAAGATGAGTTTGAAGAAGAAAAAATACTAAGCAAAATGGCTACTGATAGTTTGACTGCTAATCCTAAATTATGGTTTGGAGGCGAAGGAAAAGACGAAGATCCTCGAAGTCAAACAGAAGATCTTGGTGATGATGCCGTACTTGCCAGTGATTACGGAATTAAAAATTTAAAACGTGTTGTGCCTCATCTTATTGAGTGGACTTATGAGCCTAACGATCCTTATGATAATTTATCAGATATGCATAAAGCCGTTGTGAGACAATATGGTTTGTATTTATATCATGTGCTAAAATATATTGGCAACAACTACATTACCAAAAGAACTGTTGATGAAAAAGGTTCAGTATATCAGCCTGTTCCTAAAGCAAAAGTAAAAGCGGCTGTAGATTATGTAGGCAGACAATTATTTGCAGCTCCTCTCTGGATGTATCCTCAGGAAATAGGTCAGCTAATTCCTTTAAAAACGGCAGATGAAATATCAGATCAGCAAAATCAGGTATTAAATATGCTTTTAAGCTCCGGTATATTATACAATATCAGTGTTAAAGCAATGCAATTTGAAGGAGCGTATACAGTTCCTGAATTTTTAAACGATTTAGAACAAACTGTTTGGGTAAATTTTAGTGGTAATGAAAAATTAGATTTTTACAGAAGAGGTTTACAACGCAGTTATGTTGACAAGCTAAGCATGCTTTTGTTACCTAAAGAAGTTGAACCCGGTAAAGCTTTAAATGCTGCACAACGTAGTGATGTGAGGTTGTATGGAAAACAACATCTTTTAAAATTAAGAACTGATGTTACAAAGTTAATGAGTGCATCAACAGGATTAAACAAGGATCATTTTGAAGGTATTTTAATCGAAATTGATAAAATTATTTCAAAACTAAATAAAACCGATATATGAGAAAATTATTAGTTATAGCATTTGTTTGCTTTAGCACTTTAGCGCAAGCGCAGTTAACATCAAAAGAAGAAGTAGCTCCAGAATTAGTAGAAAAACGCGAAGCACAGAAAAAGGAAATTACGAATAATTATCTGGCTTTAAAAAACAATCTTGTGGTTTCAGATAGTTTGGCAGTTGTTACAAATGCAGCCGCATTAAAAAAATCATTAAAAGATTTCAGGTTTAAAAAGCTAAGTCTGGAAGAAATGAACGAAGCCACAAAAAAAAGAAAAGAACTTATAGACCTTGCTACTGAAGTAACAGTAACTAAAAATATCAATAAGCAGCGCAAAATTGTTCAGTTGCTTTCGGTTAAATTTTGGGAGCTTGCGCCTAAATTCAAGGCCGCTGATACTGCATTATATTTACAGGTTTGTCCAATGACCAGTGCAGTATGGGCGAGTGACAGTAAGGAAATCAAAAATCCTTACTATCCAAAAAATATGTTGACCTGCGGTGAAATAAAAGCAAGTTTGTAGATTTTTTTAAATTGATTAGTTGGATAAAATACGGTATTCTGAAAAGGTGCCGTATTTGTCTATTTATATAAAAACGATATTGTCAGGAAAAAAGCAATAAATAATACGTTCAACAAATAAATGTAAATTTTATATTGCTGTACATTACAGAATTGATGAAAAAGATTTTTCTATTACTTTTATTTGTTTTGGGTTTACTGTTGGTGTCAAATAATGTTATGGCTTGTAAAAGTAAAGTATCGAATTCTGCTTTTCATAAGAGAAATCTCAAAAAATCTTGATAGCCTATAATCTGTCAATTTTAGAGCATTACTGTTCAAAATACCTATTTCTATGTTTAAATTCAATTTTAAAAGAGCTTTAAATAAAGTGACTTTGATCTGATATTAAACGATTCACTTAAAAACAGCTATTATGTATTCATTAAAAAATATAATGATGGCAATGCTTCTATTGCTATCAGTTGCAAACTATTCTCAAATTAAAAATGCTTCTACTGAAAATATTAAAATATATGGCAAATGTGACATCTGTAAAATCAATATAGAAAAGTCCGGTAATCAAAAAAATGCTGTGATTGTCAATTGGGATAAAAATACTCAAATCGCTTTGATTTCTTATGATCCAAAGAAAACCAATACCAATCAAATTCTAAAACGTATAGCCTTGGCAGGTTATGATAATAGCAGTTTTCTAGCAACAGACGCTACCTATGCCAAGCTGCCAGATTGTTGTAAATATATACGAGAAGCAAAAAAAGTAACGCCAAAATCAGAAATAGATACCAAAAAGCAAGATGTTAATCCTGAAACAGACTCTATATCTTCTTTACAAAAAGTTTACGACGCTTATTTTAATCTTAAAGATGCTTTTGTTCAGTCAAATAATATAGCAGTTTCTGTCAACGCAAAATTATTGTTAGAGGCTATTTCTTCTGTAAAACCAGAATCTTTATCCTTACAGGAATATAAAATCTGGATAAAAGTAAATTCACTATTAACTGCACAATCAAACGCGATTATAACAGTAAAAGTTATTGGTAAACAAAGAGAAAGTTTCAAAGAATTGTCCCAAAATCTATATGAAATTATTAAAACTTCTAAGCCGGCACAACCTGTGTATTATCAATATTGCCCAATGAAAGATGCCAACTGGCTTAGCAAAGAAAATGCTGTAAAAAATCCATACTATGGTGCTCAGATGTTAAATTGTGGTAATACGATAGAGATTATTCAATAATTTGAAAATATAAAAATGAAATCAATTTATATAATGCTGCTTTTTGCTGTGACAGTAAGCGCGCAAAAAGTGGTGCGTTATGATCTTTATGTCAGGGATACATTGGTCAATTTTACCGGATTACCAAAAAGAGCTATTGCTGTTAATGGACAAATTCCAATGCCCACACTTACTTTTACAGAAGGCGATATTGCCGAGATTTATGTTCACAACGAGATGGATGAAGAGACATCGCTTCATTGGCATGGGCTATTTTTGCCCAACAAGGAAGATGGTGTTCCATATCTGACTCAAATGCCTATAAAACCCCGCACAATCTATAAATATACATTTCCCATAATCCAAAACGGAACGCACTGGTATCACAGTCACAGTGGACTTCAGGAACAAATAGGAATGTATGGATCTTTTGTTATAAATAAAAAAACAGATGATCCAAATTTCAGAAAAGGGATTGATGATCTGCCAACGATTCCCGTTATTTTAAGCGAATGGACCGACATGAATCCAGATAATATCCACAGGCTTTTGCACAATGCGAGTGACTGGTTTGCTATTAAAAAAGGAACAACCCAAAGTTATGGAGAAGCGCTCAAACAAGGACATTTTTCCACGAAAGTGATCAATGAATGGAAACGAATGAACGCCATGGATGTGAGTGACGTGTATTACGATCGTTTTTTAATAAATGGTGCGAATGAAAGTAGGCTTACACAATTTAAAGCGGGAGATAAAGTTCGTTTACGGGTTTCTAATGGTGGAGCTTCAAGTAATTTCTGGCTGACTTATGCAGGCGGTAAAATTACGGTCGTAGCCA
Source organism: Flavobacterium sp. LC2016-13 (assembly GCF_009707955.1). Taxonomy (GTDB): domain Bacteria; phylum Bacteroidota; class Bacteroidia; order Flavobacteriales; family Flavobacteriaceae; genus Flavobacterium. Next base: position 19,850 of record NZ_WMDQ01000023.1, read on the forward strand.
ATGATGGTAATGATGTAGAACCAGTTGCAGTTGATCGATTGCTTATTGCCGTGTCTGAAACGTATGATATTGTGATCAATATTCCAGAAAATCAAACTGCATACGAGTTTTTAGCTACGCCTGAAGACAGAACCAAATCAGCCTCTTTGTATATTGGTTCCGGCATCATACAGCTTGCAGAACCATTACCTAAATTAAAATATTTTGAAGGAATGAAGATGATGAACGGCATGATGAAAATGAATGGCAATCTGGATGACATGGGTATGAGTATGTCATTAAATCAAATGGATATGAACGTGGTAATGTATCCTGAAATAACCGGAGAGACAACTAAAAAAGAAAAATCTTCACATAAAAAACATAACGAAGGAGCAGAGCAATACAATAGCAATGCATTATCAGATATTGTAACTTTAAATTACAGCATGCTTAAATCTACTGTAAAAACAACTCTTCCTAAAGATGTACCAGTAAAAGAACTTCGGTTTGAACTCACAGGAAATATGAATCGTTATGTGTGGAGTCTGGACAATAAAGTGATATCAGAAACAGATAAAATCCTGATCAAAAAAGGAGAAAACGTTCGTATTGTATTGTACAATGGTTCTATGATGCGTCATCCGATGCACCTTCATGGACATGATTTTCGTCTGCTCAATGGTCAGGGAGATTTTGCGCCGCTAAAAAATGTGGTAGATATCATGCCGATGGAAACCGATACGATTGAATTTACTGCTAATGCTGAAGGCGATTGGTTTTTTCATTGCCATATTCTCTACCACATGATGAGTGGCATGGGAAGGATTTTTAGCTACGAAAACCAGAAAACCAATCCTGAAATTCCCAACTCAAAAGCCGCACAGAAAAAGCTTTTTGCTGATGACAGAATGTTTCATTTTATGGCGCAAAATGATTTTGCAACCAACGGTAATGATGGCGAAGCCATGTTGCAAAATACCCGATGGAGTATAGGTACAGAATGGAGGCTGGGTTATATGGATATGCATGGTTATGAAACCGAAACTCATATTGGCAGGTATATTGGCAAAATGCAATGGCTTATGCCTTTTATTGGATTTGATTGGCGATATCGTAAAATGGAAATGGGAGAACGCGAAGAAAATCTCTTTGGAAAAAGAAATACTAAAGATAATCGGGCGGTATTTAGTGCCGGAGTTAATTATACTCTTCCGATGCTCATTGTAGCGCAAACGGAAGTTTACACTGATGGTAATTTCCGTCTTCAGCTCGAACGCATGGATATTCCACTTTCCAAAAGACTCCGAATGAATCTTATGTGGAATACAGATAAAGAATATATGATGGGTTTAAAATACATAGCAGCCAGGAATTTCGGATTTACGACACATTACGATAGTGATATGGGAATAGGATTTGGACTAAACCTGAATTATTAGAATGTACTTCCAAATTAAAATATTCAGTTAAAAAAAGCCTGTAAACAATAAGTTTACAGGCTTTTTTGGAAGATTATGAGATAAGAACATACATTATATTTTTAAATATTTAAAGACAGATGTGTCACGAATTTCCATAAATTCATTCGACCATTTTAAAGACGATGTATATCGAATGTTAGGCGGGAAAATATGTAGTTAGAAGATTTAAGGTTGTCTCATAGATCGGCCTCTGTCTTACTTTTGCAAGTAACCAAGCCAAAAAGCTCATGATTAAAATGTCCTTAGGTCCATTTTGAGATGTAATTATAAAATCCTCTATTGTTTTTTGAAATTTTTCAGTTCTTATAATTTCGGGTTTCATTACATATTGTTCTACAAACAAGAGATATTGCACAACTCGTTCTTCATTCACCGTTAAAAGGTATTTTTTATAACGCCGTTTAAAACTTTTTATTCGTGATATCACCAGTTCAGTATTTTCTTCCTGTATATGAAGTAAGATTTCCACAAGACACTTTTTTATTGTCCAGTCCATACCCATTTTTTTTTCGTACCAACTGTCCGTATGGTTTAGTTTTGCCATTTCTTTTACGGCATTGCGTCCGGCATTTTGCTGTATATAAAAAACGATAAGCATAAGACGAATGTCGTTACTGTCATTAGGATCTGTCTTTTTATTTAAAGTTAAGGACTTCTCAGCAATTTCTATCGCTTTTTGAAAATTTCCAAGATAGTTTTCATTGAAAGAAAGCAGTAAAAAATACCTCAAACAAAAACGATGATAGTATTTCTCAGACTGTTTCTTCAGTTCTGTAAACATCGAATTAAGATAGTTTAAAGACTCTGTAAACCGACCATTACGAAAATAGAAGTTGGCTATAAAATACAATATGTAGATATGGTAGTACAAATGCTTATCGGTCAAATCTGCTTTTTTATTAATAAACCGATAGCTTTTAATAACAAATGGCTGTATAAGTGAGTAATTGTTGTTTATAGAAGCGTATTCATTGGCAATAAATAATATCTGGTACAGCGATTTAAAAGTTAATCCCTGTTTTAACGATATTCCGTATGTTTCAATAGTATTTTTTATAAGCGACTGGAAGTCTATAATTCGACTTTCATGATGAATAGCAGCTAGTTCACGACGTAAAACAGCATATCCCAAATTAAGCTGCTGCTCATATTCGAGCTTTTTTTTATTTGTTTTGAAATTCTGTATTATTTTTTCAATTGGCTGTGACAAATCAAAATGAGCAAATTGTATCTGAGTCAGATATATTTCATTAAGCAAACTAAAATGCTCAATGTTTGTTGCGATTTCTTCAGCCTTTGCCAAACATTTAAAAGCCGTTTTTTCAAGTTTATGCTCAAAAAATAAGCGACTCACAACAATAAGACGAAGTATTGCGTTGTCTTGCGAAGTATCATTTTCAAAACTTCGATTAGCCATGAAATCAATCATGTTGTCATAAAGTCTTTTTCTTTGAGCATGATAAACATCAGCACTTTTTTTATCTGATGAATTCTTTTTTTTAAATTTTATATCGTCAGTTTTTAAAGAATTGAATAATGCTATATTAACAGTGTCTTTGCGTTTGTTTTTTTTAGATAAATATTGTAAAAATGCTTTTTTATCGCTTTCATTCATAATATTCGATATCTCGTGTAGTGCATTCATAAATATGGTTTTATTGAAGTAAAAATAATAAAAATCAAGTTTTATATCGTCAGTTTTATAAATAAATTGATTTTTATAACTCATGTTACATGCTGAAATTTGTCTCATAATTATAAAACATAAAATTATGGAACCGCTAAAATCAAATGAATTAAACAACAATTCAGAATCAAAAAACGCAAGATTAAATATTGAATACAGCCCTTTAAAACCAAGTGCGGCCTTTGTGGGAGCTTCCTGGATGACATTAATTATAGGTATGACCTCGTATTGTATTGGTCTTTATAATTCTGAAATGGCCTATAATGAAAAAGGTTATTATTTTACAATTCTTCTCTTTGGTCTTTTCTCAGTAATATCAGTACAAAAAAGTGTACGTGACAAGCTAGAAGGTATACCCGTAACTGATCTGTATTACAGTATAAGCTGGTTTAGTACTATTGCCTCTATAGTATTGCTTGTAATTGGTCTGTGGAATGCTGATTTACTGCTTAGTGAAAAAGGTTTCTTTGGAATGTTGTTTGTATTAGGGCTATTTTCGTCGCTTGCTGTGCAAAAAAATACCCGAGACCTTAAGCAATTTGAATCGATTAATGTATAATATTTTAGCGGAGCCCCATTACTGTCACAATACTGTGCAGTTTTGGGGTTTTCTAAAGTCTAATTCACATGATTATGAAATCTAAATACAAATCGATTATTTATGGCATTGGAGTATTATTACTTACGGCTGATATTTTAAATAAATTCTGGTGGATATATATTTGTACCAGATACACTAAGTTTGAAGATTGCAAGGCTGCTTATCTTAGTTTGTTTCCCGAATGTCTTCAGAATGCTTTTCTCTTAACTGTCATTGAAATATTTTTATTAGCAATAGCAGCGATTATCTTTTCAGAATCTAAAAAGACAGCTTATCTAAAAAAGTTATCCAAAATTTTGATGATAATTTCTTTAGTCCTGTGTGGGTGGAGTGTTTTTTCTTTAATGTAAAAAAAAAATCATTTTCTCTTTTACAGGGTTAAATAAAAAAGCTCCGGATTTCTCTGAAGCTTTTTTATTTAGTAACCTAAACGGATAATTCGTGAACCGTTTTGATGATTTGAACACTTGGATATTATTTTATTTGAAGATATAAGATTCTTTCCTTGTAGTCTTATAGTTTATTGAATCTTTGTTTTAAATATTGAACAACATGTAGAAAAGAAAAAACCCTACGAATCTTTTGATTTGCAGGGTTTATCGAGTTTTAGAGGTTTTTTTGAAAACTTTAAAAATTTTGCTTTTTCTTAGTTTTAAACCTTTCGCGGAGGAAGAGGGATTCGAACCCCCGGACCTGTTACAGTCAACAGTTTTCAAGACTGCCGCATTCGACCGCTCTGCCATTCCTCCAATATGTTGCGATCATTTGCTGATTGCGAGTGCAAATATAAGACGCTTTTTCGGTTCTCAAAACTTTTTTAAAGCTTTTTTACTGATTATTTTAAATTAATTTTCAAGTGTCTAATAATCAGTATTTACTAAAAGAACATTTTTACGTTAAATAATGCAATTAGTCTAAAATCGGCATTGGTTTTTTGTTTTCATCAACCGCAACAAACGAAAAAGTTCCTGAAACTACTGTTTCACGAAGCTCTGAATACATTTGTTCCATGAAAATATCAACATGAATTTTACAACTCGTTCTTCCAACATTTACCACTTTAGCAACTAATTCGATTAAAGTACCGGCCGGAATTGCTTTTTTAAAATCAATTTGACCTGTAGATATTGTTACTACTTTTTTGCGGCTGAATCGCGTAGCACAAATAAAAGCAACTTCGTCCATTAGATGAAGGGCAGTTCCTCCAAATAAAGTATCATAATGATTCGTTGTACTCGGAAAAACCGCTTTAAAAATATGCGTCTCAGATTTTACAATTCTTTCTTCTAATGTCCCCATATTCAGTAACTAACGTATTCAGTTATTTCTAATCCGTATCCAATCATTCCAACACGTTTTGTTTGTTCAGTGTTTGAAACTAATCTAATTTTAGAAATATCGATATCATGCAAAATTTGAGCTCCAATTCCGTAATCTTTACTGTCAATGATAACTTTTGGTGCTTTCATTGTTCCTCCGGCCTGCAATGTTTTAAGTTCAGAAATTCTGTTTAATAAATTAACAGCCTGCATATCCTGATTAATAAAAATAACGGCACCTTTTCCGTTTTCATTAATCACCTTAAACATATCGTCTAATTGTTGTTCAGCATTGTTGGTCAATGTTCCTAATAAGTCATTGTTTACTTGCGAAGAGTGAATTCTCGTTAAGATAGCTTCACCAAGATTCCATGTTCCTTTTGTTAAAGCAATATGAATTTGTTTATTTGTAGTTTGCTCGTAAGCTCTTAATCTAAAAGTTCCAAATCGGGTTTCGATATCGAAATCTTCTTTTTTAACGATTAAGCTATCGTGTTGCATCCTGTAAGCCACTAAATCTTCAATAGAAACTAATTTTAAGTCGAATTTCTTAGCAACTTTTACAAGTTCAGGCAAACGAGACATCGTTCCGTCTTCGTTTAATATTTCGCAAATAACACCAGCCGATTTAAAACCAGCTAATCTTGCAAAATCAATAGCGGCTTCTGTATGTCCTGTTCTTCTTAAAACACCGCCTTGTTTCGCTACCAAAGGAAAAATATGTCCGGGTCTTGCTAATTCGTGTGGTTTTATATTTGAATCTGTCAATGCTAAAACAGTCTTATATCTGTCTGCAGCCGAAATTCCTGTCGTTACTCCATGTCCTTTTAAATCAACAGAAACCGTAAAAGCAGTTTCCATATGATCTGTATTATTTGTAACCATTGGTCTTAAGTCCAATTCTTTACAACGGCTTTCTGTTAATGGAGCACAAATTAATCCGCGTCCGTGCGTAGCCATAAAATTGATCATTTCAGGTGTTACTTTTTCAGCTGCAGCCAAAAAATCACCTTCATTCTCACGATCTTCATCATCGACTACAATGATAACTTTACCTTGACGAATATCTTCTATAGCTTCTTCAATGGTGTTGAGTTGTATTTTTGTTGACATAATTATTCTTTGTTTTGAGCGGGTGAAAATCGCTCGGAAATTTTTTGAAATAGTTGTGATATTGGAGTTGTAATGGCATCAAAATTAATTAATCCATTATCATTTGTGGCTCGATACGTTAATAAAATCGCTAGAGGTAATAATATGAAAGAAGACATCCATGATCCCATAAACGGAGTCATACCGCCTTCCTGAGACAATCTTTTTCCAAAAGTATTAATGAAGTGGAAAGTAATAAAAATTAAAACCGCAAATACAATTGGTAATCCAAGTCCGCCTTTTCGAATAATGGCACCTAATGGAGCACCAATAAAAAACATTAAAAAACACGCAAAAGCAATCACGAATTTCTCGTACAATGCAGTAAGATGCTTGTTGATGTCTCTTTGTTTTTCTTTTAAATCTTTTTGAGTAGACTCTATAGAGTAAATATTACTAGTAACAGTACTACTAGCCATTTTTAAAATATCTGACTTTTGCTTGTTGGTATAAAGAGATAAAAGATTGTTAGGCAACGGTTTTTTCTTTTTATCTGTTTTTAAAACTTTTGGAGCAGCTTTAATTCCTACTCGCTGATTTATGTTTTCTGAAAAAGAAATTATTTCATTGTTCAGACTTTTGTTTAAAGAGTCTAATGTATAACGTAATTCATTTACATTCAGCATTCCGTTTGTGCTACCTACATTTTCTTTATCTTCATCAACCTTGTTTAATTCAGATAAATCAATATTGATGATTTGCTTTTTAAAATCACTTTTTATAAAAGGAAGTTTAGCACGATCTTCGTATTTTTTTGGAGTAACATCCTGATAATAATAACCATCATTTAAAACAAGTTTTAAAATACTCGATTTTTCATTACTGATCAATTTACCGTTTTTAGCTTTAATTACCGTTTTGTTTTCACCGTAATTATTTGCTTTTTCATGAATAGTAACCCCGGTTAAAATGTTTCCGTTTTCACCTGACTTTTTATTTACCTTAATATTATAAGTTCCAACATCGTTAAACTGACCTTCGGCAATTGCCATGGCAGGTTTAGCCTGAGCAATGTTTTTTCTGAAATTGACAAATTTATATTCGGCATACGGAATCACATTATTGGCGAACCAAAAGGCAACGATACTCAAAACGAATATAAAAACGATTAAAACCCGCATCGCTCTTTGCAATGATATTCCAGATGATTTCATGGCTGCGAATTCGTAATTTTCAGCCAGATTTCCAAAAGTCATAATAGAGGCCAACAAAACCGACAGCGGTAAAACCAACGGAATTATTCGGGGCATTGAGAATAGAAGGAATTTTACAACTAACAACAAATCAAGGTCTTTACCTGCAAGTTCAGAGATAAAAAGCCAAACAGTTTGAAGTATGAATATAAAAAAAAGGATTACAAATACCGTAGTAAATGTAATCAGGAATGTTTTTAGTAAGTATTTGTCTAAAATTTTCAACCTTGGTTTAATCTAATTTGTTGATGTAATATTTTGGATATTTGCTCGCAACAAAGGTAAATTGATTTTTTGATAAAGGTTGATTGGTTTTAAAAGAATTAACGGTTAAAGTGGTTTTTGTTCCATTTTTTCCTGTTTCAATCAAATTATAGATGTGTTTTGTCTGAACATCAATACCTAAAAGAATCTCTTTTCTTTGATCTTTTGTGTTTGTAGGCGCTAATTTAATGTATTGAATTTTTCTTCCTTTTACATTTTGAACAATATCCATATTGTATTTGTATCCTGAATTAAAGAAAGTAAGCATTTTTGAAGGCGTAATAGCATTATCGTCTTTTTCGTTTACTTTAGAAATAGTAACTTCTTCATCTTCTGGATTAATAGTATACGTTTTTTGTCCGTCAAATATTTTAGTTACACCCATGAAATTCAATACATATTGATTGCCTTTCATGACTACATTCCCTTTGCTGTCCTGATTGATGTTTTCTTTAGCGTTATTCAAAGAATATTTAAAGTCAATAGAGATATTATCGTAGCTTTTGATTTTAGTAGTAACTTCGTTCAATAAATCCTTAGCTTTTTTATCCTGAGCCTGAATAGAAGCAAAGCTCAAAAGAAATAAAACTGCTATTTGAAAACATTTTTTACTTCTGTTTGTGATAGAATTGATGTTGATTTCTTGAAATTTTTTCATGATGGGGTTAATTTTGTTCATTATTAAAAAATTGATCAAGAGCACTTAAATCAGAAATATTCACGCTACGTGCTTTACTGCCTTCAAACGGACCAACAATTCCTGCTGCTTCCAGCTGATCGATCAAACGACCGGCTCTGTTATATCCTAATTTTAATTTTCTTTGCAATAAAGATGCTGAACCTTGTTGTGCATTGACAATAATTTCCGCAGCTTCTCTAAATAAAGTGTCTCTGTCAGAAATATCCATATCAAGATTGATGCCAGTTTCTTCTCCAACAAACTCCGGAAGCAAATAAGCCGTGGCATACGCCTTTTGTGAGCCAATGAAATCTGTAATTTTTTCAACCTCAGGAGTGTCAATAAAGGCACATTGAACACGCGTTACGTCATTTCCATTGGTATATAATAAATCTCCTCGTCCAATTAACTGGTCGGCACCTTGAGTATCAAGAATAGTTCTTGAGTCAATTTTAGAAGTTACCCTAAAGGCAATTCTCGCAGGGAAATTCGCTTTAATTAAACCTGTAATAACATTTACCGAAGGTCTTTGTGTTGCGATAATTAAATGAATACCAATAGCACGTGCCAATTGAGCCAAACGCGCAATCGGAATTTCAACTTCTTTTCCTGCGGTCATAATCAAATCGGCGAACTCGTCGACAACCAAAACAATGTATGGTAAAAATCGATGTCCGGCTTCCGGATTTAATTTTCTCGCTTTAAATTTTTCGTTGTATTCTTTAATATTACGAACCATCGCATCTTTTAATAACGAATAACGATTATCCATCTCAACACAAAGAGAGTTTAAAGTGTTTACAACCTTTGCGTTATCTGTAATAATAGCATCTTCGGTATCAGGAAGTTTGGCTAAATAATGTCTTTCAATTTTATTGAACAGGGTTAACTCTACTTTTTTCGGATCGACCAAAACAAATTTTACTTCGGCCGGATGTTTTTTGTATAAAAGAGAAGTTAAAACCGCATTTAAACCAACAGATTTCCCTTGTCCTGTAGCACCCGCCATCAATAAGTGAGGCATTTTAGCTAAATCGACAACAAAAGTTTCATTAGAAATGGTTTTTCCTAAAGCAATTGGAAGTTCCATTTCAGCTTCCTGAAACTTAGCTGATCCAATAACACTTTTCATAGAAACCATAGTTGGATTCTTGTTTGGAACCTCGATACCAATAGTTCCTTTTCCTGGAATTGGTGCAATAATACGAATTCCTAAAGCTGATAATGATAAAGCAATATCGTCTTCTAAGCTCTTAATTTTAGAAATCCTGATTCCGGCTTCCGGTACAATTTCATATAAGGTTACCGATGGACCAACAGTTGCTTTGATTTGGGCAATTTCAATTTTGTAGTTACGAAGCGTATCTACAATTTTATTTTTATTTTCTTCTAATTCTTCCTGATTAATCGTAATTCCGCCAGTCGAATATTCTTTTAATAAATCGATGGTTGGAAATTTATAATTTGATAAATCTAAAGTTGGATCAAATAATCCAAAATCAGCTACCAGGCGAGAAGCCAGGTTTTCTTCGATAATATCTTCTTCTTCCGCTTTTTCAATAACAAACTCTTCCGTATGAACAGGATTTACTGTTATTGGATTTATATCCATTTGCATTGGTTTTAAAACCGGATTCAAATCAATTTCTGATGAATTTGAAATAGTTGGTTTTAAAGCTTCTTTGTTGATTTCGAATTGAGTATCATCTGTTTTTAGATGAATATTATCCAATTCAGGATCTTCTTCCTCAATAGCAAATTCTTCTAAATTATAAGCGCTTTCCGGTTCGTGGGGTTTGTTTAAAGAATTCAATTCTGATTTAAATTCTTTTTTAGTAGAATCGAAATACGATTGAATTTTTTCCGGAGATAATTTTATTTTGAAAATCAAATACACAATTAATCCAAAAAGCAAGGATAATAAAGTTCCTGTTTTTCCGATGTAATCTTGTGAAAATAAATTCAGTTCATAACCAATTGTTCCGCCTAATTCAGGAGCTGAAGTGGCGAAAAATCCAAATAAAACAGACAGGATAATAATGGCAAACAAATCCCAGAACCAAATGTTTTTAAGTTTTCTCAGTGATAATTCCAGAGCTAAAAACATTCCGGTCAGGAAAAATAAACGCACCAATATAAAAGAAGCAATTCCGAAACCTTTATACACGATCAAATCAGCAAGAAAAGCCCCGAATTTTCCGAGCCAGTTTTGCACAACTTCAGAGCGATCATCAAGCTGACTTACAGCGCTTTGATCTAATTGCCATTGTCCGTTGACGTAAAAAGAGATAAATGCAACTAATAATGCAATAGAAAATAGTACCAAAAGGCATCCTAAAACAAAACGTTGTTGTTTAGTAGGTCTCCAAGATCTTAAATTCTCAGCTTTTGGTTCGGTTTTTTTATTTACAGTTTCTTTTTTGGTTGTTTTTGCCATTCTTGCGTTCCTATTGCCTATATAAATTTGGGTAAATAAATAATCAAGCCTATTGCTATTGCTGTCATTGCGGCAAAAAATACCGCTCCAGCAGCAATATCTTTAATAAATCCGATTCTTTTACTGTAATCAGGATGAATAAAATCAGCTATTTTTTCAACTGCCGTATTCAATCCTTCAACACTTAAAACTAAACCGATTGCTAAAGTTTGACAAAGCCATTCGGTTTGTGAAATATGAAAATAGAACCCGGCAATAGTCATTACAATTCCTAATGAGAACTGTACCATAATGCTGTGTTCTGTTTTAATAAGTTTTACAGCTCCGTTAAAAGCATAAGTCATGCTTTTTAATCGGCCTGTAACAAAAGTATTATCTTTTTGAAACTCCATTTAAATGGTATTATTGTATTAAAGTGCTGCTAAAGCTGCTTCGTAGTTTGGTTCGTTTGCAATTTCAGCAACTTGTTCAGTGTGTAACACTTTTCCGTTAGCATCAACAACGATAATAGCTCTAGAGTGTAAACCTGCTAATGGTCCGTCAACGATTTCTAAACCATTTGCTTTACCAAAAGCACCTTCTTGAAAATCAGATAAGTTTACTACATTTTCTAATCCTTCAGCTCCACAAAAACGTTTTTGAGCGAATGGTAAATCTCTTGAAATACATAAAACAGTAGTATTTTCTAAGTTACCTGCACTTTCATTGAATTTTCTAACAGAAGTTGCACAAGTTCCTGTATCAACACTTGGGAAAATATTTAAAACTAATTTTTTACCTGCAAAGCTGCTTAATGAAGCTACTGATAAATCATTTTGTATTAATTTGAAATCAGCTAGTTGTGAACCTACTGTTGGTAATTCTCCTGAAGTGTGAATAGGATTTCCTCCTAATGTTATTGAAGCCATGATATTTGTTTTTTTATGAGGCTCAAAAGTAAGGATTAATATTTGAATCTAAAAGTATTTGTTGCGGGTTCTGAACGCCTAATTTTTATTGTCTGGGAGAATTTTATCAATAAAAAACGCCAACTGTAGAAGTTGGCGTTTTTTTAATAATTATTCAAAAGCATACAAGTATGACCTTTGAATGCTATAAGGATAATTAAGGTCGTGTAGTTGCTTTAGATGATGAGGTAGAAGCAGAATTTCCATCAATATTTGATTTGGTTGATAAGTTGTCAAATAAATTGAGATTCGAAGAAAAACAAGCAACAAAAAGCATTAGCACTATTCCTTTCTTTGTAAATAAATTCTTTTTCATTTTTGAGGTTTGATTTAAGATTGTTCACTAAAAATAGAATAAGATAATTACATATACAAGTAAACTAGAATATCTTTTTTATTTACTAATTAGTTTTTGCTTTTTTTTACGCGAGAGGGATAGGAACTAACTGCCGAAGCAGTGTGGATAGCCCGACAGCATTGGAGAAAGGGGCGAATAAGCACAAAGTAAGTAGCCCCTTTTTCTAATGCTGTCTCGCCCAAATGATAATTTTCATACATAAAAAAAGCGTTCCTTTTCAGAAACGCTTTTCAGTAGTCATGTTTTTTTGTTTTTTCTCTGAAAGGAGGTCGATATTATTTATCGATAGAACCTAAAACACGTTTCATAAACGCATTTAAGGCTTCTTTTTTATCTGTGCCCTGAACCACCATTTTGTGTACTTCAAGTGCACCGTACATATTTGAAATTAATTCACCAATTACATCTAATTCTTCATCTTTTAGAGAAGGAATCTCAGTCATCGCTTCAAGAACTTCAATCGTTTCAATGATATAATCCTGATCGTTTTCTTCGATAAATTGGGTCAATTGCTTTATTACGGGTAATTTCATTTTTTAGATTTTTAGATTACTGATGATTCGATTTTTAGATAAGATTCGAAAAATCTAACAGTCTAAAAATCTAACGATCGATTTACGCGATAGCGTTTACCAAGTCGATTAAAACTTCTTGTTTGTTGGTTTGAGTTTCACCAACCAATTGTCCGTTTACGAAAGTTGCAAAAGTAGGCAAGTTGCTTACATTGGCTAATTTTCTTGATTCCGGAGAATTTTCAGCATCCACCAAAACAAAAGTGATAGCTTCATTTTCTGTTGCTAATTTTTTGAATTTTGGTTTCATAATACGGCAATTTCCACACCATGAAGCTGAATATTGTACTACTACTTTTTCGTTTTTAGCAACTAAATCTGCTAACGTATCTTCGTTTAAGTCGATTAACATGTTTTTGTTTTTAAGGTTCAAAGTGGCAAAGGGACAAAGTTTTTTTAAACTTCGTTTATTTTTGTGCTTTGTAGCTTTGTATGTTTTTGAATAATTTAAAGTGGCAAAGGTTCAAAAGAACAAAGTTTTTAAACTTTGTTATAGAGCAGCAAAAACCTTTGCAACTCTGTACCTATGAACCTTTGTACCTTTATAAAAAAAAATTAGTTTGCGCTTAAGTACTCAGCAGTACTAACTCTGTCTGCAGACATAGCTTCTTTTCCAGCTTCCCAGTTTGCAGGACAAACTTCACCTTTTTCCTGAATGTGTGTGTAAGCATCAACCATTCTTAAGTATTCGTTTACGTTACGGCCTAATGGCATATCGTTAACACTTTCGTGGAAGATTTTTCCAGTTTCGTCAATAAGGTAAGTAGCTCTGTAAGTTACGTTTGAACCTTCGATAACAACTGAATCAGTTTCTTCGCTGTAAGTAGTAGATTCGATATCAAGGATACCTAAAATGTTAGCTAAGTTACGGTTTGTATCTGCTAAGATTGGGTAAGTTACACCTTCGATTCCACCGTTGTTTTTTGGAGTGTTTAACCAAGCAAAGTGTACTTCGTTTGTATCACATGAAGCTCCGATTACGATAGTATTTCTTTTTTCAAATTCTGGTAATGCAGCTTGAAAGGCGTGTAATTCAGTTGGACATACAAAAGTGAAATCTTTTGGGTACCAAAACAATAATACTTTTTTGTTGTTGTTTACTGCTTCTTCAAGAATGTTGATTTTTAAGTTGTCACCCATTTCTGAGATAGCATCTACTGCAATACTTGGGAATTTTTTTCCTACTAAAGACATATTTTTCGTTTTTAATTAAAAATTTATTTGATGCAAAAGTAGGGTATAAGTAAGGCTTCTTACAATAAGATGTAATTATTAATATTTATTTCATAATAACTTTTTGTTATAACGAAAAACAATAAAGATGTAAGTTATTGAATGTCAATATTTACGGGTAAGCTCCCGAAACAATTACTATTTTCAAGAAGTTGAATTCCTGCAATTTTTTGAAATTCATTAAAATCCTGATATACCTGAATTAACCCAGAAGCCTTTTTGAGATTTGAAATTAAAGGTAAAACGTAAGGATTTCCGAAGACATAAAGGATACATTTCTTCGTTTTTAATAAATTTGAAAGTAATATAAAAACGTCATCCTGAACTTCAAAATTATTTAAAGGTTTTGCTTTTGGAACAAACAATGAAATAATTATGGTTTCGAAGTTTTCCAGTTCTTTTTCAATTGATTTAATATTGGAAACTTCTAAGTTTTCAAAAGCAAATTCTGGAGTATTTAATTTTGAATTTAATGTTTTGAAAAAAGTATTCTCGACATTTTTATATAAACTAAGTTTAGCTAATTGATTGTTTTTTTGAGCATCAAAAGCTAATTCTGAGTTCGAATTGTCAATGATTTTTGTAATTGAATTTTGAGCAATTTCAAGATTTAATGCTGATGCTTTTTCGAAGTTTAATTCGCCGGAAGTAAATTCATCTCCAGACAAAATTCCAACTTTTTGTTTTGCTTTTCGAATTCGGTTGAAGCTCTCTTCGATGCGGTCCGGTGAAGCATTTTTAAGAATCGCTTCAATTCCTTCCGGAACATTTTCGGCGAAACATAAAATATCGTTTCCGGCATTAAAAGCTTCCCATTCAAGTTCGCCTTTTGTTTCATACAATTTAGAAACACTGTGCATATTTAAGGCATCAGAAATTACTAAACCATTATAACCTAGTTTTTCTCGTAAAAGCGTTTCGATAATAGATTTTGATAAAGTTGCCGATGTATTTTTTCCGTCATTTAAACTCGGAACAGCCAAATGCCCAATCATAATTGAGTCGACATTATTTTCAATTCCTTTAATAAACGGATATAATTCGTTTTCTAATAATTCTTCCAGAGTTTCGTTTAAAACCGGAAGTCCTAAATGGGAATCAACATTGGTGTTTCCGTGTCCGGGAAAGTGTTTCAGACAGCCTAAAATACCAACTTCAGACATTCCATTTAAATATTCGACCGCAAAATCAGCGACTTTTTCTTTGTTTTCACCAAAAGAGCGATATCCAATAACCGGATTATTTGGGTTATTGTTGATGTCTGCCAAAGGCGATAAATTATAATGAATTCCGGCTGCTTTTAAATCTAATCCAATTTGTTTTCCAACTTGATAAACCAAATCAGATTTGTTTTCAGGTAAAGCGCCAAGTGTAATAGCATAAGGATATTGAGGTGTTTTTTCGATGCGCATTGCTAAACCCCATTCTGCATCAATACTGATTAAAAGTGGAGTAGAAGCGGCTTTTTGATAGCGAACAATTAAGTCTTTTATTTTTTGATAACTATCATCATTAAAAACAACTTTTTTCTTGCTTTCATAATTCGTTGCGGCACTGGCACGGCTGTGAAAAAAAGTCAATCCGCCAATGTTATGTTCTTTAATCAAACGTTCGGTTTCCTGAATGTTCTCTTCGGTATCGTTTATAAAAACAGCAGGAAAAAAAAATTGTCCCACTTTTTGTTTTAATGCTTCAGCTGTCATTTTCATTATTATAAAGTCTTTTTCATGCAAACACTGTTTTCAACGTTTTCATAAGGCGGATAATTGGGAATTATTTCATATCCCGATTTTTGGTATAAGGCAATGGCTTCGGGTTGTTTTTTTCCGGTTTCTAAAACCGTGTAAGGATAATTACTTTCGGCTGCCCAAAGTTCCAGAGCTGCTAAAATCTGAGAAGCAATTCCTTTTTTTCGATAATCCGGATGCACATACATACGTTTGATTTCTACTGCATCTTTTTCCTTTTCCCGAAAAGCGCCACAACCAACAGCAATATCATTGTCATAAAAAACAATCACATGTTTTATTTTATCAATTTTATTAAACTGATTATAAAAAGTGTGTTCTTCTCCGTCTCTGATTTTTAAATCCTGATCTAATAAAGCGACCAGATTTATAAAATCGATATCATCAGAGTTGGTTCGTTTTAAAATGTTCATGATACAAATTGCAATGAAATTTATTCCTATTTCAGTTTGCTTTTCTTTAGTTTAGCAAGCTGTGCTTTAGTGTGTAATGCTTTTTCTAATCGATTTTTAAATCGAAAGAGTTTAGGCAATCCTTCAATTCGGTCTTCGATAGTGATTTCTTCAAAAACAATAATTGCTTTTTCTAAAACCCTGATCTCGTTATCGATATCGTTTTGGTTTTTGTAGATCGTCGCTAAACGATCATAAGGATGGTTTCCTTTAAAGCTTTCCTTGACATTTTCCTCATACAACTCAATTGCTTTTTCAAATTCTCCTGTTTTCTCGAACTCAGACCCTTTCAGGTTGCGTTCGGCCTGCAAATTCTCATTGATTTCCATATGTAAGATGTTTGATTTGGGGTTAAACTTCTACTTCTGATTTTTTCCCAAAATCTTTCGGGAAAATTAAAAAACGTGATAAAATAATTCCTGGAATCGTGGCAAGAAATACCCAAATAAAGAAATTTCCATAGCCTAAATATTCCTGAATATAACCGCTAACCATTCCGGGCAACATCATTCCCATAGCCATAAATCCGGTTGCAAGAGCGTAATGTGCGGTTTTAGATTCTCCTTCAGCCACATAAATCAAATACATCATGAAAGCTGCAAATCCAAAACCGTAACCAAATTGTTCGATTATTACAACAGCATAAATATAATAAATAGAAGCCGGATGAAAATGCGCTAACAAGATAAAACCAATTATTGGTAAGTGCATGGTTAAAATCATTGGAAGCATCCACTTTGTCAGACCTTGTTTTGAAATTGCAATCCCGCCCAGAATTCCGCCTAAGGTTAAAGCTATTAATCCAAAAGTTCCGTAAATCAAACCAATATCTTCGGTTTCAAGTCCCATGCCGCCTTTTTTGATTGTTTTTTGATTTCCTTTATTAACAATCAATACATCTACAAAGTCAATTCTGGCCTTATTTGCATTTTTATATTCTTCTTTATCTTTATTTTCTACTTCTTTCAAAGGTTTCTTCTGATCTCTCATTTCCACTAAAATAGGAAGATTAGAATAAAGTGATTGTAACTCTGAATCAGATAATTTTTCTCCGTTTTTAACTTTTAAATTATATAATTCTAACGCTTTTATCTGACCTTCGTCTGATCCGTTTTCTACTAATTCGTATTTAATTGGATCTACTAAAAAAGGCGTCAGCATCTTAATTAATTGCGATTCTCCTAATCTGAATAATAAGATAAAACAAAGCACTATTATAATTTGTTTTTTCCTGAAGAAACTTGCAAAAATGCTTGCAAAACTTTGTTTATTAGTATCTACAGGTTTTTCACTTGCGTTTATTTCGGTTTTTGGTGTTGAGAAAAAATTGTATACCGTTATAAAAGTCATTAACAAGCCAACAGCAATCATAGTATAAGACCAGGCTTTGGTATTGTCACCATATTTATGTTCCAGATATCCGGCTAATAAAACAATTAATCCGTTTCCGGCCAGCATCGCAAGTCTATAAAAGGTACTTCTGATTCCGATAAAAAAAGATTGTTTATCTTCCGGTAAAACCAATAAATAAAAACCATCGCTGGCAATATCATTAGAAGCAGAGGCAAAGGCCGCAACCCAAAAAATGGCTAAAGTCATCATGAAGAAACCATTTGTGGGAATTGTAAAACCGACTAACAAAAACGCAATAGAAATAAGCAATTGCATTGACAAAAACCATTTTCTTTTGGTTCCGAATAACTCAATAAATGGACTCCATAATGGTTTGATTACCCAAGGTAAATATAATAAACTGGTGTAGAGACCAATATCTTTGTTAGAGATCCCAAGCTTCTTGTACATGATAACCGAAACGGAAATAATGACGGCGTATGGTAAGCCAGAGGCAAAATTTAGTAACGGAATCCAAAACCACGGTTTATTATCTGTTTTCATTAGGCTGCGCAGGTGAATATATTTTAAACGTCTTTTTTAAGTCGATCGTAGTTGGGGTACTTTCGTTCGCAAAATAATCAATAAATGTTACAGCACAAGCTTTATACTGATTCATTTTTTCAGCAGGAATCGAAAACGTAATGAGATCGTTGATTTCATGCACATTTATTTTTTCGATTATTTGAGTTGCATCATTGGTATTGACTCTTGAAATATGATCTGCACCATAAATTACCATATAACGCACTCTCGTATTTAGCGGAGATTTGATGGTAAATTTATAAAATGAACTGTCTTTTGCAAATTCGTTTACGGTTGGAATATCAATAACAATTCGTTTTAAATTAGGAACTGCCGGCGGAAGTGCAGGATATTTATATTGATTTTCTTCTAAAAGACGCACTATATCGAAGTTTTTATCTATGAACCATTTTGAACTGAAATAAGCACTTCCGCCCACTTTTTTGAAACTTCTGGCATAATCAATCTGCGTTGGAATTTCGCTCACATAATTCCAGCTTTTGTCACCATCGCCTCTAATTTTATAAGAAGCATGACCAATATAAAGTGCTGTGTTATTAGAATTTTCAGACCACCATTTTACTAATTTAGAATAAGAAGCTCTCGGATTATTCATGCTCCAATACAATTGAGGCATAATATAATCGATCCATTTTTGATCCATCCATAAAACCGGATCAGCAAATAAATCATCATAATTAGCAGTAGATTGTGTCTCAGAACCTTTTGGATCTACGGATTTGTTACGCCAAACGCCAAACGGACTAATTCCGAATTGAACCCATGGTTTGCTTGCTTTTATTGTGGTAGAAATCGTGTGCACAAAATTGCTCACATTCGCACGTCGCCAATCGCCAAGTGTTAAACCTGAACCGTATTTTTTGAAAGAAGCAGTATCATTAAACACTTTTCCGGGAACGGCATAAGGATAAAAATAATCGTCAAAATGAATCGCGTCGATATCGTATTTATCAACAACTTCTTTTACGACTTTCGTTAAATGCGTCTGAACTTCCGGCAAAGCAGGATCATAATATAATTTTCCGCCGTATTCGATCATCCATTCCGGATGTTTAAAAACGTCGTGAGTTGGGCTTAAAAGATTTTTGTTTAAATCGAAAGTGGCACGATACGGATTCATCCAGGCATGAAATTCAAAACCTCTTGAATGTGCCTGCTCAATCATCCACGCCAAAGCATCATAATACGGAGCTGGCGCCTGACCTTCTTTACCGGTTAAAAAACGCGACCACGGAGCCAGTTCTGAAGGATAAAAAGCATCACCAACACTTCTAATCTGAACAATTACAGCATTATAATTTAGTTTTTTATACGTATCTAAAATCTCAATAAAATCAGCTTTTTCTTTTTCGACACCGTCGATGGCTGTTTTAGGCCAATCTATGTTTACTACAGTTGCTATCCAGACACCTCTAAATTCAGTTTTTGGATGTGATGTTCTTTCTTGCGAACTGGCATTCCAACCAATGAATAATAAAAATAGGAGAGAGTATATTAAGTGCTGATTTTTATGCATTTCAATCTTTTTTAAACAGAAATCAAAAATAGTTTTTTTAGCCGATTATAATAAATAATTCAGAAATTATAATTCGAACGTTATTTATTTGATTTTCATGTGTTTGGTTTTGAATAAATTTACGAAAAATAAAATTATATATATATTGTGTGTATTTTGCCACGAATTGCACGAATTTTCGCGAATTATTTTTGCCACAAAGACGCTAAAACACAAAGTTTTATTTAATAAAAAAATCTGCTTAATCTGTTCAATCTGCGAGAGAAAATTTTAAGCAGATTAAAATGATTCTTTCAGATTATTTAATATCAATTTCACGCAGATTTAAAAAGATTTGAGCAGATGGGCACAGATTATTTTTATAAAAATCTAAAATTTAATCTGCTTAAATCTGCAGAATCTGCGTGAAACAAAATCATTTTAATCTAAATAATCTATAGCAAAAAACTAATTCGTGGCAATCCTTTAATTTGGGAAAGAAATTTTTCCCATTGTTACCGACGGAATTCCTTTTTTTGTTCCAAAATTGTAATCTCCTCCGGCAACCGTTTCATTGGCTAAAATGGCAAATAATACAGCTTCTTTGGCATCACTTAAAATACCCAAATCATCGCTTTTTTGAAATTCGCAAGGCAATAATTCTTTCAATCCTTTAACCAATAATGGATTGTTGATACCGCCGCCCGACATATAAATTTTGACATCTTCGAGTCGATTTGTACTGTTTTGAACTACAAACTGAATCGCTTCCGCAATCGTTTCTGCACTAAGCTGTGTTAAAGTGGCTAGCAAATCTGGTGCCGAAATATTTTTTAAGTTCGTTTTTAAAAGTGCATTTTGAACAAACTCAAAATTAAACAATTCCTGACCAATGGTTTTAGGGAAGCTTTTCTTGAAAAATGAATCGTTTTTTAATTCCGTTAAAAGTGCTTGATTGACAGTTCCTTTTTGGGCAATTTCGGCATCTTTATCGTAACTTTTTTCAGGGAAATAATGTTTCGTATAAATGTCGATTAAGGTATTTGCGGTTCCAGTATCGGTTACAAAAACGTCGCTGGCGTTTAAAGAAGCAGGCAAATAAGTAAAATTTGCAATACCGCCCATGTTGAGCATAATTCGGTTTTCGCCTTTTTTGCTGAACAATAAGTAATCGCCATAAACAGCCAAAGGTGCACCTTCGCCACCCGCGGCAACGTGTTTTTGCCTGAAATCTGATAACGTAATAATTCCTGTTTTTACCGCAATATGATCGCCATCTCCAATTTGTAATGTTGCATTTGGAAATTTTTCCTGCTGATGCAAAAACTTCGGAGCGTGCAGAACCGTTTGTCCGTGCGAAGCGATCAAATCAACTTCATGCGCAGGAATATTCCATTTTTGAAGACAATCGTTAACCATATTCGCATGCAAAATTCCGATCCATTCGTTTAGTAAAGCAAAATGCTGAAAATCGACCGTTTTCTTAGCAAACACTTTACGAATTTCGGTTTTAATATCTTCGGTATAATTAATGGTTTCGAATTCCAGAATTTTTACAGCTGTATTTTCGCCCGCGCCAGAAATTTCACAATACGCAATATCAAGTCCGTCGAGTGAAGTTCCGGACATTAAACCGATTATTTTTCGGGTTTCTTTTTGAGCGAGATTGTACAGCGTACTTATATTTTTATTCATTCAGATTATTTTAAAAAAAGCCATTTTATTTGGTAACGCTAAAATCAGATTTATTCAGCTATAAATATACTAAAAAAGGAATTTTTTATTGGAGAAATTCATTATTTCGAAAAAAAAAAGCTCAAATCAGAAAAGTAATAAAATGGGTAAAAAGTTTTACAATTAATAAGTTGAAAACCTTAATGTCGAATAAATTTTATGAGCTTGTTTTTTAGTTAAGTTTGCCTCGAAATTCTTCAAAATCGCTTGGTGAGTTTTAATCTATATCAATCAAAAAATCAAAATTTTAATTAAGAAATTCTATGAAAACATTTTTTTATTCTGTTGCTTTATTGTTGCTGTCTTTTTGCATCAAAGCACAGGAAAACAGCCCTTTTACAACTGGATTTGAAGAAATAATCTCATCAAAAATATTAGGTCAGGAACGCAAAGTCTGGATTCATATTCCTGAAATCAATGGAGGAAATAAAATCAAGAACAGAGGAAATTATCCTGTACTTTATTTATTAGACGGAAGCGAAAATTTTAATACCGTTGTAAGTATTACAGAACACATGGCTGAATCAAATCTTTGTCCGCCGATGATTGTGGTTGGAATTTTGCACCAAAACAGATTAGTCGATTTAACGGTTGGTACCGATAAAGAATTGCCTAAAATTGTTGGCGGCGGCGAAAAATTTATGGCGTATATCGAGAAAGAACTGATTCCTTATATTGATAAAAATTACCCAACAACGTCGTATAAAACTTTTGTCGGACATTCGCTTGGAGGCTTGACCGTTGTGAATACTTTTTTACACAATCCGAATTTATTTAACTCGTATGTTTCTTTGGATGCTTCACTTTGGTGGGACAATCAGAAACCTGTAAAAGAAGCCAAAACGATTTTACCAACTCAAAACTATAAAGGAAAAACCTTGTTTATGGCCATGGCGAACCGTCTTGAAAAAGGCGTAGATACATTAAGTGTTCAAAAAGATACAAGTGGTCATACGTCGCTTATTCGCAGTAATTTAGAATTTATTAAAGAACTTTCAAAAAACAAAAAGAACCAATTGCGTTTTAAATACAAATTTTATGAAGACGACAATCATCCTTCGGTTCGCTTAATTGGTGAATATGACGCGCTTCGATTTATTTTTGGGTTTTACAAGCTTACTATTTATGACAGCCAATTAGATAATCCTGATTTTAAATTGGATGAATTATTGGCAGATCACTACAAAAAAGTTTCTGAAAATATGGGCTATACCGTGAAGCCGGGAGAAAGCCAAATTAACAATCTTGGTTACCAAATGTTGGGAGCAAAACAATATACTAAAGCCGAAACTTTATTTAAACTCAACATTGCCAACAATCCGGAAAGTGCCAATTGCTACGATTCTCTGGGCGATTTATATCTTGCAAAAGAAGATAAAACAAAAGCTATTGAAGTTTTCAAAAAAGCTTTAACACTGCAGGCAATTCCGGAAACGAAAGAGAAGTTGGAAAAATTATTAGCAGAGAAAAAGAAATAAAATTATTTTATTATAAAATGTAAAAGCTCAACTGTTTAGTTGGGCTTTTTTTTATGTCTTATTCTATTGTTTACATGACGTATTGTGGTTAATAAAGAAGATGTTTTAGGGTTGCTTTACTTCAAAAGTTTATCAGCCAAAATAATAAAATAAAAAAACATCATGTCAACATTCTCAGAACAAGTTCATATTACTATTGACGAATTTACACAAACCGTTGTGTACTACGATTTAGAGT
>NZ_WMDQ01000024.1 GCF_009707955.1 Flavobacterium sp. LC2016-13
AAAAAGGCTTCTACCAACGAATACTATATAATTTTGCTCTTATATATTAGGTAACAAAAACAAACCCGACAGGTTTTGAAAACTGTCGGGTTAGAAAATGAAATTATACACTTATATATTAAGGTTCTTGTATACCTATATTATAGTCTAAAAAACCGTTTAACTTTTACTACACATTTTTCTCTTACATATTAATAGTATAAAGATGTATATATGTATTGTATGTATTTTTGTAATGCGTTATATTTGCATTCACAAAATTATAAACAATGATTAAGATTACTTTACCCGACGGGTCAATTAGAGAGTTTGCTTCGGGCGTAACTCCGATGGAGGTTGCTAAAAGCATTAGTGAAGGATTTGCAAGAAATGTAATTTCTGCATCTTTTAATGGTACAACAATTGAAACCGAAACTCCATTGACGACCGACGGTAGTCTTATTTTATATACCTGGAATGATGCGGAAGGCAAAAAAGCTTTCTGGCATTCGACTTCGCACGTAATGGCTCAGGCGCTTGAGGAATTGTATCCTGGAATTAAATTAACTCTTGGACCTGCAATTGCTAACGGATTCTATTATGATGTTGATTTTGAAGATCAGAAAATTGTTGAAGCTGATTTTAAAAAGATCGAAGATCGTGTTCTTGAAATTTCAAGAGAGAAACATGAGTTTAAAATGCGCCCGGTTAGTAAAGCTGATGCTTTGGCTATGTACAAGGATAACGTTTACAAAACGGAATTGATTTCGAATCTTGAAGATGGAACTATTACGTTTTGTGATCATGCTACTTTTACTGATTTATGTAGAGGTGGACACATCCCGAATACCGGGATTATTAAAGCTTTTAAAATCATGAGTGTTGCCGGTGCTTACTGGAGAGGTGACGAAAAGAACAAGCAGTTAACTCGTGTTTACGGAACTTCTTTTCCTAAACAAAAAGATTTGACTGAATATCTGGAACTTCTTGAGGAAGCAAAACGTCGTGATCACCGTAAATTAGGTAAGGAACTTGAATTGTTTGCTTTTTCTCAAAAGGTTGGACAAGGCCTACCTTTATGGTTACCTAAAGGTGCTGCGCTTAGAGATCGTTTAGAGCAATTTTTAAAGAAGGCTCAGAAGAAAGCAGGATACGAACAAGTTGTTACTCCACATATTGGACAAAAGGAACTTTACGTAACTTCTGGTCACTATGCTAAATATGGTGCTGATAGTTTTCAGCCAATAAATACTCCTGCTGAAGGTGAAGAGTTTTTATTGAAACCTATGAACTGTCCTCATCACTGTGAAATTTATAATGTAAGACCTTGGTCATACAAAGATTTGCCTAAACGTTATGCTGAATTTGGTACTGTATATAGATATGAGCAATCTGGTGAGTTACATGGCTTGACTCGTGTTAGAGGGTTTACTCAGGATGATGCACATATTTTTTGTACTCCGGAGCAATTAGATGAAGAATTCAAAAAAGTAATTGACTTGGTACTTTATGTATTTGGTTCTTTAGGTTTTGAAAACTTTACTGCTCAAATTTCATTAAGAGATCAGGAAAACAGAGAAAAATACATCGGTTCTGATGAAAACTGGGAGAAAGCTGAAAATGCTATTATCAATGCTGCAGCTGATAAAGGCCTGAATACTGTTGTAGAATATGGCGAAGCTGCGTTTTACGGTCCGAAGCTTGATTTTATGGTAAAAGATGCTTTAGGAAGACAATGGCAATTGGGAACTATTCAGGTAGATTACAACCTTCCTGAGCGTTTTGAATTGACTTATAAAGGTGCTGATAATGAATTACATCGCCCTGTAATGATTCACAGAGCTCCTTTTGGATCTATGGAACGTTTTATAGCAATTTTACTAGAGCATACTGCAGGAAATTTCCCACTTTGGCTAATGCCTGAGCAGGCTATAATCTTGTCTTTGAGCGAGAAATACGAAATATATGCTAAAAAAGTTTTAGATTTGCTAGAAAATCACGAAATTCGCGCCCTAATTGACAACCGAAACGAGACAATTGGTAAGAAAATTAGAGATGCAGAAATGCAAAAAATACCATTTATGCTTATTGTTGGTGAGGAAGAAGAGAAAAACGGAACTATTTCAATCCGTCGTCACGGGCAAGAAGGAAAAGGGAATATTACAGTTACAATTGATGAATTTGTCGCTATTGTAAACGAAGAAATAAAAAAGACATTAAAAGTTTTTACAGTTTAACTTAAATTATAAAGTCATAGCAATAAGAAGCAACAGAGGTTATCAACCTCGAGTAGAAAAAAAAGATGCACACAGAATAAACAATAATATTCGTGGTGTACAAGAAGTAAGACTAGTAGGCGAAAACATCGAACCAGGTGTATTTAAGCTTGCAGAGGCTTTACGTTTAGCGGATCAATTCGAATTGGATTTGGTTGAAATTTCACCAAATGCTGAACCGCCAGTTTGTAAAATCATGGATTACAAGAAATTTGTTTATGAACAAAAGAAACGTGACAAGGTATTAAAAGCTAAATCGACACAAGTTGTAGTAAAAGAAATTAGATTTGGTCCTCAAACTGATGAGCATGATTACGAATTTAAAAGAAAAAATGCTGAGAAGTTCCTTAAAGAAGGTGCTAAATTAAAAGCATTCGTTTTCTTTAAAGGTCGTTCTATCATCTATAAAGATCAAGGGCAGATTTTATTATTACGTTTGGCTACAGATTTAGAAGAGCATGGTAAAGTCGAAGCTATGCCAGTTTTGGAAGGGAAGAGAATGATTATGTTCATTGCTCCGAAGAAGAAAAAATAAATTATTTGCTCTAAGCAATAAGCAATAAGCTTTAAGCAAATAGTTGATTTAAACTTTTGCCTAAAGCTTAAAGCCTAAAGCCTAAAGCTTTTGAAGATATAAGTAAGTAAGAATAAATTAAAACACTAGGAAAAATGCCTAAAATGAAAACAAAATCTAGCGCCAAGAAACGTTTTAAAGTTACTGGTTCTGGAAAGATTAAAAGAAAGCATGCTTTTAAAAGTCACATCTTGACTAAAAAATCTAAAAAACGTAAATTAGCTTTGACACACTCAGCGCTAGTTCACTCAACAGATATGAAAAGCATCAAACAACAATTAAGAATTATCTAATAATTCTTTAGGTTAAAAAATTATTTATATAACCTTGGAGTATGGCTTTTAAGTTCCTTTGATTTAATTCAGGACGCCTGCTACAAAAACACATTAAAATTATGCCAAGATCGGTAAATTCAGTTGCTAAAAGAGCAAGAAGAAAAAAAATAATGAAGCAAGCCAAAGGTTTCTTTGGTAGACGTAAAAACGTTTGGACAGTTGCTAAGAATGCGGTAGAGAAAGCGATGAGCTATGCTTACCGTGACAGAAAACAGAATAAAAGAAATTTCCGTGCTTTATGGATTCAACGTATCAACGCTGGAGCTAGATTAGAAGGAATGTCTTATTCTCAATTCATGGGGAAAGTTAAAGCTAACGGAATCGAATTGAACCGTAAAGTTCTTGCAGATTTAGCTATGAACCACCCTGAAGCTTTCAAAGCAATACTTAATAAAGTAAAATAAACGTTTTATAAACTCAATTTAAGATTACTTACTTATCATAGAAAAACCATTCGCTTTGCGAATGGTTTTTTGCTTTTACAGAAGTTTGAAATCCTCTTCTTTTAGAAATTCAATTTAAAAGGTACATTTGTATTAAATTTAATTACTTGCATGTACGAAGCTCTTTTGCAACATATTGAAAAATTCATCACTTTAGAGCCTTCAGAGATTGATACTTTAGAATCATGTCTAAATCTTTCTAACATAAAAAAGAAGGAACATGTATTAAAAGAAGGTCAGGTTTGTAACACTATTTATTTTATTACAAAAGGATGCATGCGACAATACATTATCAACTCAAAAGGGTCTGAGCAAACACTTCAGTTTGCTATTGAAAATTGGTGGATTACGGATCAATTAAGTTATCATAATCATATTCCATCACATTTTTATATTCAGGCTGTAGAAAATACTGAAGTTATTGCAATAGAGAAACCTATTCTTGAATCACTATTAATTGAAATTCCAAAACTGGAACGTTATTTTAGGATTGTTTCTCAAAAATCTTTTGGAGCGATGCAAATGCGAATTAAATTTTTATTTACAATGTCGGCAGAGGAAAGATATCATCACTTTAATGATCATTTTCCTGAGTTTGTGCAACGTGTTCCTCAATATATGATTGCTTCTTATTTAGATTTTTCTGCAGAGTTTATGAGTAAAATTAGAGCTGGAAAGGTTTAAAATCATTTCTTGAAGTAGTTCAAGTTTTTTAAAGGAGATATCCCTGAACTTTGTATCAAACTTTTAAAAACACACAAAATGAAATCAAGAATTGTTATCCCAACAGTAGCCCCTCAAGCTTATCAAGCATTAATGAATTTAGAAAAATACATTTCTACTACTTCATTGATTCCCGTACATAAGGAATTAATCAAAATTCGTGCATCGCAAGTAAATGGCTGTGCTTATTGTATTAATATGCACACCGCAGATGCCAGAAAACTTGGTGTATCTGAGCAACGTATTTATTTGCTAAGTGCATGGCGTGAAGCTGATGTTTATTCTGAAGAAGAAAAAGCAATTTTAGCTTTAACAGAAGAAGTAACTTTAATAAGCAAACATGTTTCTGAAGAGGTATATGAAAATGCTGCCCGCTTATTTGACGAGAAATATCTTGCTGAGATTATTTTAATGATCATTACTATTAATGCCTGGAACAGAATTGGCATTACAACCGGAATGAGAGCTGCGTAATTTTATAAAGATAAACTTTACAACTTTTATAAAAATTCAAACCCTCACGATTGAGGGTTTATTTGTATATAGTTGTAAATGAGAATCTGATTTTGGAACTTAAAAAAATAAAACAAAATACCGTATTTATACGTGTTCCCAGATTTTAGAATTCTATATTTTTGGAGCATGAAACTAAAAAGAATACAATTCTATCTCTATATAACAGTTGCCATAATTATTATTATTTTTTCCTGTCAGAAAAAAAACAATGCTATAATTAAACATAAAAACACGAAAAAAGAAGTTGAAAAACTAATTAAAACTGCAGAAAGGTTTTATACTGCTAATAAATTTGATAGTGCCTTTTATTATTATAATGAAGTAAAATTAATAGCCGATCCAAAAACTGATTCAAAAAAAATAACTTGTGCTTTAATGAGTATCGCTGAAATTCAGCAAAATCAAGGAGATTATATTGGCAGTGAAGCTACTACAACTGAAGCATTACAATATATTGATAAAATTAATAACACCAATTTTACCTGGAGTATCTATCTTATGCTTGGAATTAATTATTCCTGTACTTATAATTATGAAAACTCTCTTCTATATTATCAAAAAGCTTATAATCTAAAAACCGATGATAACCGGAAATATGCAGTTAAAAACAACATTGCATTGGTTTATGTTGAGCAAAAAAAATACTTAGAAGCAATTCGCATATTTGAATCACTATTGTATAAAAAGGAAATCCAAATTGATGCAAACATGTATGCAAAGATCCTTGATAACTTGGGTGATTGTTATTTTGAAACCAATAATCCAAAGGCAATTGATTATTTAAACAGGGCATTAAAAATTCGTTTAGAGCAAAAGAATGATTTTGGATTAGGTGCTAGCTATATTCATCTTTCAAAATACTATGCTGACATTAATCCAGAATTATCAAAGTCTTATGCAAAATTAAGTTATCAAAAATACACTCGTGTAAACAGTATTGATGATCGTTTGAATTCATTAAAATATATTATAAAGAGCTCTAAAGACAAAGATCTTAAAGAAAGTTCATTGCTATATATTAGACTTGCTGACAGCATTTTTGAAATAAGACAAAAAACAAAAAATGAATTTGCGAGAATTAAGTATGATTCCAAAAAAGAAAAAGACGAAAACTTAAAGCTAAAAACGAATAAAACAGAAAATGAATTACAATTAGAAAGACAAAAAAACAGAAACATTGTTTCGTATATCATCATCGTATTTAGTATATGTCTAATCTTAATTCTATATTTTTATTTGACTTCAAGAGCAAATAAAGAAAAAATTGAAGCTACTTATCAAAGTGAAACTCGTATTTCGAAAAAATTACATGATGAACTGGCTAATGATATTTACCATACTATGGCTTTTGCCGAGAATAAAAACCTTTCAATAAATGAAAATAAAGAACAATTATTAAATCATCTAGATGCTATTTATTCCCGAACTCGTGATATTTCTAAGGAAAATAGTCCAATTATAACTACTGAAAAATATCTTTTCTATTTAAAAGAAATGATTTCCGGATTTGACACCAACAATACTAATCTTTTAATTAATGGTTTGGATAGTATTTCATGGGATGAAATTGAACGAAATAAGAAAATTGCAGTTTATAGAGTGTTGCAAGAATTACTTGTCAATATGAAAAAACATAGTAATGCTACCTTGGTTGGAATTACTTTTAAAAGGGTTGACAGAAATATTATTATTACTTATACTGATAATGGCAAAGGAACAAACTTAAATAATGTGACTTTTAGAAATGGCTTACAGAATGCAGAAAATAGAATTAAAGCGATAAAAGGAGAAATTAGCTTTGATGCAAAACCAGATAGAGGATTTAAGGTATCTTTTAAATTTTCAGTACGATAAAAACTATTTTCTATTAATTAAAAACAGTTATAACATCTGGCAAAGAAAAAATTAATATAAAGAAAATGGGGTGTAAATGTGGAAACCCGTAATGGAGTTATAAATAAAAATATTATTTTTGATAATAATTCTCACAAATAACTCAAGTTAAGTTTCTATTTTCTTTCATAAATTTATCAATATGTTTAAAAAAGTTTTAGTCGCCGAAGATTTAGACAGTATCAGTATTGCAGTAATTCAAGTACTTGAAGACTTAAAAATACCATCTATCGATCATGTAAAATACTGTGATGATGCGCTTATTAAAATAAAAAAAGGAATTAAAAATAATGATCCTTATGATTTACTTATAAGCGATCTATCATTTAAAACGGATCATCGCGAAGCAACTATTTTTAATGGCGAAGAACTTATAGAAGCTGTCAATAAAGTTCAGCCTAATTTAAAAAAAATAGTTTTTTCAATCGAGGACAAATCATACCGTATAAAATCGCTATTTAATGATCATGGAATAAATGCTTATGTTTCTAAAGGCAGAAATAGTATTGACGAATTAAAAACAGCGATAGAAAGGGCATTTAAGAATGAAGAGAGAATTCTTTCTTCTGATTTATCTTTTAATTTTTCTGATAAATCTTTTATTGAAATTGAATCATACGATATATCTATTTTAAAATTACTTGCTCAAGGTTATATCTTAGATAGTATTTCTAATGAATTTAAGGCTTTATCTATAACTCCAAACGGAACCAGCAGTATAGAAAAAAGAATTAATAAACTGAAAATATACTTTAAGGCAAACAATAATGTACACTTAATTGCGATTGCCAAGGATTTCGGTTTAGTATAAGATTGCCTTTTTACGGTTTTCCGTAAGGAAATCGTATTTTATAAATATAAGTTTGCTAAAATATATCCGCCAAAAAATGAAAACAAAAACCACCAGTGATTCTGAAGGAATTCTATATCGGAAATTAATATTAAAAATCAATACCAGTAATAATAAAATTATCATGAAAACAATGCTACTATGTCTTTTTTTATCAATAAGCTTCGCTTTTGTATCTGAGAAAACAGGATGGCTAGAGGTTGACTGGAAATTTATCTTTATTCCTGCTCTTCTGGTTTTGCAAATAATAATCATATCAAATGCTTTAAAAAACAGATATAAAAAGCATTAACACTTATTAAGTTGCATTTTAATATTTAGAATTTTGAAATAGAAAAATCATATTGATGTTTTAATGGTCAAAATTTGAAAAGCTTATATTTGGTATTTAAAACATTACATGAAAAATATTTTAAGCCTTTTTATTCTATTCTGTACCATTCATTCATTTTCTCAGGTTAAAATTCTATCATGGAATATAGAAAACTTTGGAAAATCAAAAACCGATTCTCAATTAAATTACATCGCAAATACGATTTATAGTTATGATATTATAGCTATTCAAGAAGTTGTGGCCGGTTATGGTGGCGCTCAGGCTGTTGCAAAACTAGCAGGAATTCTAAACGAAAAAGGTTTACAATGGGATTATAGTATCAGCAATCCTACAAGCGGAAACAGTTACAAAAGAGAGCGTTATGCTTATATTTGGAAAACAAGTAAGGCAAAACTAAAAGGAAATACCTGGTTAGAAAAAAAATATCATCTGGAGATTGATCGCGAGCCTTATTTTGCTACTTTCGAAATCAACAAAAAACTCATCACATTAGTAAACTTTCATGCAATTACTAAAAGCAAACAGCCTGAAACTGAAATCAAGTATTTTAAATTTCTTCCTCAGGAATATCCAAATTTAAAGCTAATTTTTATTGGAGACTTTAATTGTCCACAATCACATACGGTCTTTAATCCATTAAAAAAAATGGGGTACTCTCCTATTTTTGAAAAGCAAAAAACAACTTTAAAACAAAAATGCAAAGCTGACAATTGTTTAGCGTCAGAATTTGATAACATATTTTATAAAAAAAATACGGTTCAATACATCAATTCGGGAGTAATTCCGTTTTACAAAAAATTTAATTCTTTAAGTGAAGCTCGAAAAATCTCAGACCACATACCTGTCTGGTTTGAGTTTTCTTTAAATTAAATTTAAATTATGTTTTAAGTTTTTTCTTTTTGGCAGCAGGAAATAAAACATTATTTAAAATTAATCTGTAACCAGGAGAATTTGGATGTAAATCTAAAACTGTTGGAGGATCTCCAACCTGATGTTGAAAATCTTCGGGATCATGACCTCCAAAAAAAGTAAACATTCCTTTTCCTTTTTCGCCGTGAATATATCTCGATTCGCCATTTAACTCACAAGTTCCCATTACTAAAACATTGGATTTTATAAGCGCTGTATCAAATGAAGTGGTTTGTCCCATAAAACCTTTTACCAATTGTGTATGATTTTGGCATAACATACTCGGAATTGGATCCCATTTTGCAGAAAATTCCATTAATGTAAAATAATCTTTTTCTACCGGAATCCTGCGTTTATTCGTCATATCAATATCTGAAAATTCATATTGTTCCGGACGTCTTTCAAGTGTGAAGTTTTTAAAGGCAAAGGAATTGCTGTAATTCAATTTCGCCTGATAATTAGATTCGCTTGCATCACCATCAAACATTGCTTCGCAAATATCAACACCATCTGCAGCAAGTGCTATATCAAAACTATCTGTTGCAGAACACATTGCAAACATAAATCCGCCACCAATTACAAAATCTCTAATTTTTTTAGCGACAGCTCCTTTTTCCTGAGATACTTTGGCGTATCCTAATTTTGTTGCTAAAGCTTCTGCATCTCTTTTTTGATCAATGTACCAAGGTGTATTTTTGTAAGCAGCATAAAATTTTCCATATTGACCTGTAAAATCTTCATGATGCAAATGCAGCCAATCATACAGTAATAATTGATCACTTAAAACTTCTTCATCATAAATTGGTGTAAAAGGAATTTCTGCATAAGTTAAAACTAATGTCACCGCATCATCCCAAGGTTGTTTTCCTTTTGGAGTATAAACGGCAATTTTTGGGGCTTTTTCAAGAATAACCGATTCCATATTTTGAGAAGGACTCGAAATTTCATTCAAGATTGAAGCTTCTTCACTATCCGAAAGAACTTCAAAACTTACACCGCGAATTTTGCATTCTTTACGAATTTCTTCAGCGTCAGGAAGCAGAAAAGAACCGCCTCTGTAATTCAGTAACCAACTCGCTTTGTAATCTTTACTTAAACACCAATATGTAATTCCGTATGCTTTTAAATGGTTTTGCTGCGTAGTTTCATCCATTGGAAGCAAAATAAACGAAGCCTTAGCGGTTAATGAAAGAAGAAATATAAAGATGTAAACTAAACTTTTACGCATTAGAAAATTATTTTAGTAAAGATATAAAGGAAGTGTCTAAAAACACAATGACTATTTAATTTATTAAGTTAAAATTGCTGTTATAAAATATAAAAAAAGGCATTAACAAAATTAAAATTACTTTTTGCAAAATCACGTATAAACACGTATTAACAAGAAATAGTTTCTTTTTAAATTTGTTGCTCAAAATAACCAATTAAATAAATCAATGAAAAGTTTAACCATGAAATCCAATGAAACCAAGAATCAATCGAAAGGATTGAGTGTAATACAAAAAATAGGCATAGGAATACTTATCCTTACTATCATATTTTATTACGTACTATCAATTCAGTTTTTAGCAAGTTAATTTTAAATTGTCAAAACTGCTATTTCATTTTGAATAGCATAAACGACCAATCCTGCAATATTTCTGGATTCTGTTTTAAGCAGCAGATTATTACGGTGCCCTTCAACTGTTCTTGGACTCAAAAAAAGGTGATCTGCTATTTCTGTAGTTGTTTTTTGCTGACAAATAAGTTGAAGAATTTCTATCTCACGAGGTGAAAGGAAACCCGTTTCTAAATGACCTTTATTGTTTTTAGAGGATACAATTGTGTCCTGAATTGTTTTTAAAACTGTTTGATTATAATAAAACCCCTTTCTGGCTACTTCATTAATTGTGTGAATTAATTCTTTTGGGGTTGTATTTTTTATTAAATATGCAACGGCGCCAACCTGAATCATGTTAGCAATAAATGATTTTGTGTCATAACTAGTCAAGGCTATGATTTTGATATCGGGATAAGCTTTACGAATAATTTTTGTGGCTTCGACCCCATTTAAAACTGGCATTTTCAAATCCATGATAATGATATCAGGCTTTAAAACGTTGCTTGTTAATTTTGAAATTAGTTCTTCTCCGTCTGAAGCTTCAAAAATAATTTCAATATTATCCTCTCTTTGTAGTAAAAAAGAGATTCCTTTCCGAAATAAAACTTCGTCATCAACCAAAGCAATCTTAATTACGCCACTCATTTTATTTATGTATTTGGTTTTGGATCTACCGAAATTACGAAATATGCTTCAAAAAACACATAAATTACTGTGATTTCTTGGCTGAGTTGTGATATTATTCTTAAAATGATTGTTTAGAATGTAAACATTACAGCAATACCATTATTTATTTGGGAATTTATTTCGATTGTTCCGTCTAAAAAAGAAATTCGGCTATCGATATTTTTCATACCAAGTCCTTTCTGATTATCCATGCTTTCTGCATCAAAACCTTTTCCGTTATCTTCGTAATTGCAGGAATAAATTTGATCAATTGTCGTAAAAGAAATCCAAATTTCAGTAGATTTTCCGTGTCGTAAAGAATTGTTCATGAGTTCTTGCAAAATTCTAAAAACATGCAAATGCCGGTCTTTGTCTTCATCATCAAAATCAATTTCATTTTTATAATAAACTTTTAATGTTTTGCTGCTTTCAAATTCTTCACATAATTCTTCGATAGCAGCATTTAATCCAAATTTTTCAAAAACAGGCGGTAATAAATTATGGGCTATTTTTCTGGAATTCTCTAAAGCTTTTGTGGTTAAATTAATGATGTTTTCAGTAATTTCAGATGTTTCAGCTTCTGTTAAATTTGGAGAAGTCAGTAAATGACTGTTTAATGAAACGATATTTAGTTTCGAACTAATATCATCATGCAAATCCTGAGCAATTCTTTTACGCTCTTCTTCTTGTGTAATAATTACTGCATGAAGTTGTTCTTTTTGATATTGCAATACCAAATCTTTCTTTTCTAACTCTTTCTGAATGATTTTTTTTCTGGAGAAATAGAAAAATATAATCAATGCTACTGCAACGATTATAAAGAAAAGAGAAATGTATAAAATTATGGCAACAAGCTCTTTTTCAGGAATTGAATGTGGATTTATACTCAACTTATCTTAATTTTAGTTTGCTTATAGTCTCAAGATCAAATATATCTTATTTTCTTTGATTGCGATGAGTACATTAAAAAAATCGCTATCACATATCTTGACAGCGATTTTTCTAAATGTTATTTTTAGAAATCATTACTTTTATTGCGGATCTTCTGGATCTCCATTAGGAGGGCAAGGGCGTGTGGCATCATAAACATCATCTACTACTTTAGAAGTTAATGATGCTTTTTTTATAGCGTTATTTTCATCTAAACCGATTAATATAGTGGTTACTTTCCCTTTAGGATTAAGTCCTAAAAACAAACCAATATTTTTATTTGATTTATTTACCATGGCTTCTATGACATCAGATTCTATACTAAAAGATCGAAAACGTGAACCTTCGTAAGAAGTTATTTCATCTAAATCTGAAACTTTATTTAGTTTTTCTTTCCATGCTTCTATACCAGCAATAGCATCACTCGGTAACAATAAATGTTCATTTAACAATGCAGTTCTTTTACTTGTTTTACTTAGTGATAATTCGTTAAGTTGCGTTAATTGAGCATCATAATTGCTTTCTTTTAAAATTGTAGATTTAACTATCCCCAGTCTTTTACCTGATTTATCTACACCAATTACCTCTATTTGTATCGTATTATCAGCATATCCTAAAACAAAACTTACTTGCTCAATATCAGGTGTTTTTACTAAAGCTGTCATTTCGTTTGTGGGAAATAAATAAGCTGTAACTTCTTTTTGAGAACTGGCAAATTTACTATCTAAAGAAGCTGTAAGCCAATCACTCTTTTTAGAACTTACAGCTGTTACATCTTCTTGCGAAGTTTCTTTCTGGCAAGAACACATAATAAATATCACAATCAAAGCGATATAATGGTTTGTTTTTTTCATAGTTTGTTTTGGTTTATGGTTATTAATAGTTGAATTTCTTTTTTATTTATTTTTCATAAAAACTTTGTTTCCATTCGTATAAAATAAATAGTTGGTATACTACAATTAAAAAAGCGTTTAACATCCAGGTTAAATATTTTATTTCATTGCTAAGTCCTGAAGAAAGATTTCCAATTAAAAACAGAACAGTACTTGCCAATAAATAAAACACAACACCAATACTAACATAATAGAATTTTTTGCTTTCGGTAAGCATATTATAAAAATGAAGCAAAGCAAAAACAACTACAAATAAAGATGTTAAAGTAATTTCAAATAAATTAAACTTTAAAAATTCACCCGGATCCAGGATAAATTGTACGAGTAAAGACATTAATGCTGTGAATAAACTAATCTTAAATAATATTTTCTGACTCTTTATGTGTGATAAGGAGTTATAGAACAGCCCCAATAATATCATTTGGCCTATAAAAAAAATATTAACGGCAAATAAGTTATTCATACCCAGATGATACATTACTTCCATAGAAATTTGCATGAAAAATGCAAAGGCCAAATAACAAACAAAAAAAACATTAGCTTTTCCCTTTCGGAAAAAGCTATATGAATAAAGTATAAGATTTAATAATAAAATCAAATAACCTGAATAAATTAAAAAATCATCCACTTTTAAAATATTTTATTAAAAATTAATACGGAGGACTAGGGCGTGCTCCATCATAAACAATATCATCGTCTGCTGCTTTACTTTGTTGTGAAGAAGAAGAATGTCCATATACATCAGTATATTCTCCAGTTTCTTTATCAAATTTTGCCCCAACAAAAAGCAATGTTCTTTCTTTTTGGTCATTAATTCCAATATAAGCACGAATGGCATCAGCTTCTAATTGCAAAACTTTTTCTAAACTTTCTCTTGGTATTAGAAAAGATTTTACTTTGTTTTTGTTGTCTTCAATAGTTGTGTCATCCTCGTATCTCTTCTCCCATTCTTTAGCAACAGCTAAGGGAATTTCAATGGGTCCTGGGAAACTTTTTTCGCTCATAGTTTTACAATTTTAATTAGTTAACAGTATTAGGTTTGTTAATGGTTTTGCTAAACTACCGAATTAATCTTTATGTAAGAAATATTATTTGAGCTAAATTTGTACGATAATAAGTAATTATTGAATAAAAAAAAATCTTTATAAGTAATTAACTTATAAAGATTTTTCCTGAATTTATATTAGATTAAAATGGTACATCGCCATCGTCATCGTCATCATTCAAATTGCTTCCAAAAGCTTCATTTGCAGATGGTAGATTTTTAGTAATAAACGGGTTATCATCATGATTCATTTTAGATGGCAAATCGTCATAATTACCACTAAAATCATCTAGGTTGTCAAATTTTCCAAGGTGTCCTATAAATTTCAAACGAACGTTTTCGATACCACCATTACGGTGTTTTGCGATCATTATCTCTGCCTGACCTGTTGTTGGCGAAGCCTCATCATCATCCCATTCATCAATTTTGTAATACTCTGGTCGGTATAAAAATGAAACGATATCAGCATCCTGCTCAATTGCTCCGGATTCACGAAGATCCGATAGTAACGGACGCTTGCTTGAACCACGTGTTTCAACGGCACGCGATAACTGTGACAATGCAATTACCGGAACGTTTAGCTCTTTTGCCAAAGCTTTTAAGTTTCGGGAAATTGTAGAAATTTCCTGTTCACGATTTCCTCCTCCTTTACTGTTTCCTCCGGCAGTCATCAATTGCAAATAATCGACAATGATGATTTTGATACCGTGTTGTGAAACCAAACGACGACATTTTGCTCTTAAATCGAAAATAGAAAGTGATGGCGTATCATCAATAAACAAAGGAGCTTTTTCTAAGTTCTTTACTTTCGTACTCAACATTTCCCACTCATGAGGTTCTAATTTACCAGTACGTAATTTCTCTGATGATAATCCTGTTTCTGATGAAATTAACCTTGTAATCAACTGAACCGAAGCCATCTCCAGAGAGAATAATGCTACCGGATGTCCAAAATCAATAGCAATATTTCTAGCCATTGAAAGTACAAACGCGGTTTTACCCATCGCAGGTCTGGCCGCAATAATAATTAAATCACTCGGCTGCCATCCAGAAGTAAGTTTATCCAAATTCGTAAACCCAGTTTCAACACCGCTCAATCCTTCTTGTTTAGCAATTTCTTCAATACGTTTTTTTGCTTGTAAAACTAAACTTTGTGCAGTTTCAGAACTTCGTTTGATATTTCCTTGTGTAACTTCATAAAGTTTTGATTCCGCCTGATCCAGTAAATCAAATACATCAGTAGTTTCATCATAAGATGCTTCGATAATTTCAGAAGAAATTCGGATCAAACTTCTTTGAATAAATTTTTGAAGTATGATACGTGAGTGAAATTCAATATGTGCCGAAGAGGCAATTTTTTGTGTAAGCTGAATCAAATAAAAATCTCCACCAGCCAACTCCAATTTTCCATTCTTTTTCAGCTGAGCTGAAACGGTTAATAAGTCAATTGGCTGCGTTTCAGTAAACAACTGTATAATCGCTTCAAAAATATATTTATGCGCTTCTTTATAAAAAGCATCAGGCTGTAAAATATCAATTACATCATCCACACCTTTTTTATCAATCATCATTGCCCCAAGTACAGCTTCTTCTAATTCAAGTACTTGCGGTGGTAACTTCCCTTTTTCTAAATTAATAATTGTGGTTTTGTCTACCTTTACAGGATTTATATTTCTGAAATTTTCCATATAGCGAAAGTAACAAATTTTAAAAAAAAATTGCTATCGAGTTATAACTATTAATTGTTTATAAATAAGTGTTTTTTGTTCATAACCAAAAAAAAATCCGAAACTGTAAGGCTTCGGATTTTAAATAATTCTGTAAGAATTTACTCCTTATACTCACCCATATTACTATATTTGTCCATTCTTTGGGCAATCAAGTCGGCTGTTGATAAGTCTTTCAATTCGTTATATCCTTTTGTAATGTATTCCGCTACTGTTTTAAAAGTAGTTTCTCTGTCGTAGTGTGCTCCGCCAAGAGGTTCCGGTATAACATCATCAACTAATTTTTGTCTTTTCATGTCAGATGATGTCAATTTTAAAGCATCAGCTGCACGTTCTTTGTATTCCCAGCTTTTCCATAAAATAGAAGAGCATGATTCCGGAGAAATTACAGAGTACCATGTGTTTTCTAACATATATACTTTATCTCCAACACCTATTCCTAAAGCACCTCCTGAAGCACCTTCACCAACAATAATAGTGATAATTGGCACTTTTAAACGAACCATTTCGAAAATATTTCTGGCAATAGCTTCTCCTTGTCCTCTTTCCTCAGCCTCAAGTCCCGGATATGCACCCGGAGTATCTA
Organism: Flavobacterium sp. LC2016-13; assembly: GCF_009707955.1. Lineage (GTDB taxonomy): Bacteria > Bacteroidota > Bacteroidia > Flavobacteriales > Flavobacteriaceae > Flavobacterium. The sequence goes on from NZ_WMDQ01000024.1 coordinate 16,280, forward strand.
CTAAAGTTAAAACCGGAATTCCGAATTTCTCTGCCATTTTCATCAAACGCAAAGCTTTACGGTATCCTTCAGGGTTTGCCATACCGAAATTACGATATTGACGTGTTTTGGTATTATATCCTTTTTGCTGACCTACGATCATAAACGATTGTCCGTTTACTTTTCCTAAACCACCAACCATTGCTTTATCATCTTTAAATCCTCTGTCACCATGAAGCTCTAAAAAAGTATCTCCACAAATTGCTCTGATATAATCCAAAGTATAAGGTCTGTTCGGATGTCTTGACAATTGTACTCGTTGCCAAGCCGTAAGATTCTTATATATATCTTTTTTAGTTTGTTCTAATTTTTTGTTGATTTCCTTGCAAGTTGGTGTTACATCAACGTCAGATTCTTTTCCAATTATAACACACTTTTCTAACTGTTCTTCAAGTTCTTTGATTGGAAGCTCAAAATCTAAATATTCCATGGATTTTTGAATTTTGTTTTTAAATCGAACCGCAAATATAAAAATATTATATTATTAGTGTCGTTAATTCGTGTTTAAAATATAAAAATGCAATTTAAAAATAAGGAAAGTATTACACTTTCTTCTTATTTTGATAATGTTTAAAAACACCATTTAGGATAACTGTAATTACAATTATAATGGCGCCAATATAAAATTCTGTACTCATTTTTTCTTTTCCTCCAAGAATAAAATAAGCCAGCATAATTCCGTAAACAGGCTCTAAATTAGTCGTTAACATTACTGTGTAAGGCGTTAATTTCTGCATTACTTTTACAGATGCTGTAAACGCATAAGCTGTACAAACAGATGCTAAAATCAATAGCAAAATCCAGTTATTAAGAGACATTGTAAAAAAATCTGCATTGAATTTTCCCTGTACTAAAAAATAAATAGAAATAAAGAAAACACCTGCTCCAAATTCGTAAAATGTAATAACCGATGGTTCATGATCAGAGATTAATTTTCCGTTCATTAAAGTAAATAAAACCCCTAAAATGATAGAAGCCAAGGCATAATACATCCCGCTTAGGTATTTAATTTCTACCTGCATGATCAATGCTAAACCTCCAATGATAATTAATCCGAAGAATACTTCGTACCATAATATTTTTCTTCCGTAAAAAAGCGGTTCTAATAAAGAGGCAAAAAAAGCTCCCAACGAAAATATGGATAATGTTATAGAAACGTTTGAAACATGAATTGCTTTAAAAAAGAAAATCCAATGAAGTGCGATCAGTAATCCGACAAAAATTAATTTGGCAAATGATTGAGCTGATATTACAAACGACTGTTTTTTATATACTATAAAACCGGCCAGAAAAAGCCCTGCTAATAACATTCTGAACCAAACTAAATTTTCAGCATCAATTGTAATTAAAGCGCCTAATATGGCTGTAAATCCCCAGATAAAAACAATTAAATGAAGGTTTAAATAACTTTTTAAATTATCGTTTCGCATTACGTAATAGGTAAATTGCCAGAACTCCGAAAACCATATTCGGGAACCAAACAGCTAATAAAGGTGAGAAAGTAGATTTTTCGGCAAGAGTACCAAATATTTTATCAAAAAAGACAAAAGAAAATGCAATTGCAATTCCAATGGCAAGATTCATTCCCATACCACCACGACGTTTCATTGCCGAAACCGCAACAGCGATAATTGTTAAAATAAATGCAGAAACCGGAACACTGTATTTTTTATAAAGTACAACTAAATAAGTATTAATATTTCCTGACCCACGCTTCCTTTCTTTTTCGATAAACTTATAAAGTTTTCCTAAACTCAAAGTCTCTGCGATATAAACCACAGGAGTCAAATCTTCAAGTTCAAATTTGAATTTGGTGTTTTTTTCAGGCGCTTTTTCGATTACATCATTAAGTTCACCAAGGGTTCTTTTTGTATAATCATACATCGTATAGGTTTTCTTTTTAGGATCCCATTTGATGCGGCTTGCAGTAATTTTATATTTTAATTTATCTTTTTCGAAATGTTCCAGCGAAAAATTAAAAGCTGTTTTCGATTCTTCGTTAAAGCTATTTACAAAAATAAAATCGTTGTCATTAATTTGTCTGTAAACATTGGTATTTTCTCCCCGCATAAGCTGTTTTCCATTTCCTTTTAGATACGTATATCTAAAATTATTAAAACCCTCACTAGCTGCAGGAACAATGAAAAAACCCATTAAAAGCACAAAAATCGAAACAATAGAAGCGCCAATAATATAAGGACGAAGAAAACGAGTAAATGAAATACCTGAACTTAAAACAGCAATAATTTCAGTATTATTGGCTAGTTTAGAGGTAAACCAAATTACCGATAAAAACAAAAATATCGGAAATAAAGAGTTGGCAAAATATATCGTGAAATTATAATAATAGATTGCGATTTGGGTAAACGGAATTTTATTTTCCAGCATTTTATTCACCTTTTCAGAGACATCAATTACAATTCCAATCGGAATAAATAAAAGTATCATCACCGAAAAAGTGGCTAAATATCGTTTTAAAATATACTTATCTATTATCGTCAGCATATATAAATTTGTTTTTTTTGTTTCAGGTTTAAAGTTTCAGGTTCTGCTGAGAACTTGAAACCTGAAACTTCAAACTTGAAACTTTTTTTTAAAGTCTTTGGCTCATATTTTTAACCATCATTTCTTTCCATGGTCTAAAATCGCCTGCTAAGATATGTTTTCTAGCCTCACGAACCAACCACATATAGAAACCTAAGTTATGAATTGTAGCAATTTGTTTTCCCAAATATTCGTTTGCAGCGAATAAGTGACGTAAATAGGCTTTTGTATATTCTGTATCTACAAAAGTATGTCCCATTTCATCAATAGGAGAAAAATCAGCTTCCCATTTTTTATTTTTGATATTGATGGTTCCGTTTGCTGTAAACAACATACCGTTTCTGGCATTACGCGTTGGCATAACGCAATCGAACATATCAATTCCTAACGCAATATTTTCTAAAACATTAATTGGAGTTCCTACTCCCATTAAATAACGTGGCTTATCTTCCGGTAAAATTTCGCAAACAACCTCAGTCATCGCATACATTTCTTCTGCTGGTTCACCAACTGATAATCCACCAATTGCATTTCCTTGCTGCCCTGAATTTGCAATATATTCTGCAGATTGTCTACGCAAATCTTTATAAGTACTTCCCTGAACAATCGGAAAAAACGTTTGTTCGTATCCATATTTATAAGGCACTTTATCTAAATGATTAATACAACGATCCAACCAACGGTGTGTCATGTGCATCGAACGTTGTGCATATCTGTAATCGCAAGGATAAGGCGTACATTCATCAAAAGCCATAATAATATCGGCTCCAATAGTACGTTGAATTTCCATTACATTTTCTGGCGTAAAAAAGTGATACGAACCATCAATATGCGATTTAAACTTCACTCCTTCTTCCTTAATTTTTCTATTATTCGAAAGAGAATAAACCTGATATCCACCAGAATCTGTCAAAATATTACGATCCCAGTTCATGAATTTATGTAATCCACCGGCTTTTTCAAGAATCTCAGTTTGCGGACGTAAGTATAAATGGTATGTATTTCCCAGAATAATATCCGGATTAATATCGTCTTTAAGTTCGCGTTGGTGTACACCTTTTACAGAAGCAACCGTTCCAACAGGCATAAAAATAGGCGTTTCAATTACGCCGTGATCAGTAGTAATACTTCCCGCCCTAGCTTTCGATTGCGGATCTTTTTGTAATAAATCAAACTTCATCTGTGTCTTTTTTCTCCCCATTGTTCGGGACGGCAAAGATAGGTTAATTTGATAATTATCTAAATTAGATTGTTAGATTTTTAAATCACTTGATTATTAGACATTTTTAAAATCTAAATTTCTAAAAATCTAACAATCTATTTATGGCGTTTCCCAAGGGTCGGGCTATCCACTATATCTTTTGTTCCAGAAATATCGTTGTTAATTAAGACCAGACATTTGTCACAAAAGGATGCCGTTGCTATCCCTAACGCAAAGACCAGACATATTCAATAAATTAACTGATATTAAAATCAAATGTAAAAATTGCAACAATCATATTACCAAAGTGTAACACAACAACCCCGGTGATTTCTTAATTTTAATTAATATAAAAATGGAATTAATATCAATTTTAAATTATAGAAATAATGATAAATTCAGAAGAAAAAAATCCTGTAGATTTAGATCAAATCAAGGATGATCAAATTGAAAGAAATCTTGAAAATTTAGATTATCCTGCAAATGAAGACATTTACAATCAGGAAGATAAATTAGAAGATATAGATCCTGAAGGTATTTCAGGGGAAAGAATTATCAATCAGGATAATAATCACGAATGGAAACAAAACAGCGACAAACTCGGAAACGATTTAGATATTCCTGGTTCAGAGCTCGATGACGAACAAGAAGAAATTGGATCTGAAGATGAAGAAAACAATTTTTACAGCGAAGGCGATACTAATTAAATTGCACAAAACTCTACAATTATTTTTTGCCACAGATTAAAGGATTAACACAGATTTTTTAAAATCAACTTAATCATTTTAATCTGTGGCAAAACTTTTATGCACTATTTACAAGATTTTGGTGTTTTTTTTCAAATCAATAAAAAAAGAGACATAATTTAACAATTGTGACAAACTAAAGCAAAAAATCATTTGTCTTACCGCAAAATAAAATTTACTTTTGCACCAGTTTAACTTTTACACATAAAATGAAGCCTAACACACAACAATTAAGCGATTTAACTATCCAAGTAAGAAGAGATATTCTTCGAATGGTACATGCTGTCAACTCAGGACACCCAGGTGGTTCATTAGGTTGTACTGAATTTTTGGTAACGCTATACCAAAATATTATGGAACGTAAAGAAGGTTTTGATATGGACGGAATTGGAGAAGATATTTTCTTCCTTTCAAACGGGCATATTTCTCCTGTATTTTATAGCGTTTTAGCTCGCAGCGGTTATTTCCCTGTTTCAGAATTAGCTACGTTTAGATTACTAAACTCTCGTTTACAAGGTCACCCAACAACTCACGAAGGATTACCTGGTGTTCGTATGGCTTCTGGTTCATTAGGACAAGGTTTATCTGTAGCTCTTGGTGCAGCTCAGGCAAAAAAATTAAATGGTGATAATCATTTAATATATACTTTACACGGTGATGGTGAATTACAAGAAGGTCAAAACTGGGAAGCGATCATGTATGCTTCTGCTAAAAAAGTAGACAATCTTATTGCAACTATCGACGTTAACGGAAAACAAATTGACGGAACAACTGACGAAGTTCTAGCAATGGGAAGTCTTCGTGCTAAATTCGAAGCTTTTGATTGGGATGTTTTAGAAATTGCTGAAGGAAATAATATCGATGCTATTATTGCAGGATTAACAGATGCTAAATCAAGAACAGGAAAAGGAAAACCAGTTTGTATTTTATTACATACTGAAATGGGTAACGGTGTAGACTTTATGATGCACACACATGCATGGCATGGTAAAGCACCAAACAACGATCAGTTGGCAAGTGCTTTGGCTCAAAACTATTCTGCAGATCAAATCGACTATTAAAAAAAAGCTTTAAGCTTTAAGCAGTAAGCTTTATGCCTATTGCCTACAGCCTATTGCGTATAGCAAAAAAATAAAATGAAAAAATATACAAATACAGGAAGTAAAGATACTCGTTCGGGTTTTGGAGCGGGAATGACTGAATTAGGTCAAAAAAACGAAAAAGTAGTAGCACTTTGTGCTGATTTAATTGGATCATTAAAATTTGATGATTTCAAGAAAAATCACCCTGAGCGTTTTTTCCAAATCGGAATCGCTGAAGCTAACATGATTGGTATTGCTGCAGGTTTAACAATTGGAGGAAAAATTCCTTTTACAGGAACTTTCGCTAACTTCTCTACAGGAAGAGTTTACGATCAAATTCGTCAATCAGTTGCTTATTCTGATAAAAACGTAAAAATTTGTGCTTCTCACGCAGGTTTAACACTTGGTGAAGACGGTGCAACACACCAAATCCTTGAAGATATTGGTTTAATGAAAATGTTGCCTGGAATGACTGTAATCAATACTTGTGATTATAACCAAACCAAAGCTGCAACTTTAGCATTAGCAGATCATCACGGTCCTGCTTATTTACGTTTCGGCCGTCCGGTAGTACCTAACTTTACTCCTGCTGACGAACCTTTCGTAATTGGAAAAGCAATTTTATTAAGCGAAGGAACTGATGTAACAATTGTTGCAACTGGACACTTAGTTTGGGAAGCGCTTATCGCTGCAGAAGCTTTAGAAGCAAAAGGAATTTCTGCTGAAGTAATCAACATTCATACAATTAAACCTCTTGACGAAGAAGCAATTCTAAAATCATTGGCTAAAACAAAATGTGTTGTAACTGCAGAAGAGCATAACATTCTTGGAGGTCTTGGAGAAAGCGTTTCAAGAGTATTAGCTTTAAATACTCCTGCTCCACAAGAGTTTGTAGCTGTAAACGATAGTTTTGGTGAGTCTGGAACTCCTGAGCAATTAATGGAGAAATACAAATTAAACAATCAGGCAATTGTTGAAGCTGTAGAAAAAGTTATCAAAAGAAAATAATTTTTTACTTTCTTACTTTATACAAAAAAACCTCGAAATCACTTTCGAGGTTTTTTTATATCTTAAAACTAAATTTATTGTTTTTTGTAAGGATAAGTTTTATCCAAATGTATTCTTAGTCTTGAACTATCTGTAAAGTCAGCATCTATATATGCTCTTGAATTACTTGCAGATTCTTCTTTAGTAGGATCAGCAAGAGCTCCTGTTGGTCTTCTAGGAATACCTCTTGGCTCAGTTTCATCAGTATTTGGCGTAGCAGGATTATCTACAATTGCATCCCAAGGATAGTATTTACTTAATCCGTAATTAAATCCGTTTACAATACCAACTTGTGTAGTAGGTTTTGTTATCTCATAGAAAGTAGAGAATCCGTCTCCATCATCATCATAATCTAAAAAGTCGGGAACACCATCTAAATCTGTATCATCAGGATTTACCGGAGCATTTGGATGTAAGGTTGTATCTCTAAAGTCTCTTAGATAACCATCATTATTAATATCTTCATTAATATCATAAACTCCATCAAAATCATGATCAAGTCTTATAACATTATATAATTTAAAACTAAAGACTAAAGGCGAATAAGCCGGAATACTAGAGCTTCCTCCATAATAACCTAATCCAGAAGGAATAAAAAGAACTCCTGCTCCAAAATTTTCATATTTAATTGTTCCGTCTGGTTGTACTGTTGAAGTTCCTGTTTTAAACTGAGGAAATATTTCACCCCATCCAACGATAGCAGTATATAAATCTATAACTGTTTGCGGATATAAAACCTTTTCGAAAGGAGTCATTTTTAAATATGTTGGGTCGGTATCCGTTTTCTCAACACGTGTCATGTATTCTCCACTATATGCAGCAAGAACACCATCCGTATTTACCGGAGCTATTCCTGTACCTTCTCTTAAAACTAAATAATACATTTTATAGGTAACCCCGTTCAAATCTATATTCCTAGTCAACAATTTTGGAAAAGTTGCACTATTTAAATATGACATTATAGAAGGCTGAGTAGCCGGATCTGTAATTTTAGCGATTACTACATCTTGATCTGCCTGGTTACCCGGGCTATCGACAACAGTTATAAAATTAGTATTTAAATACTCTTCGATATTAGCATTATCTGTATTATATTGCTCCTGGTAATCTCTAAGAGGCACTAACTCAGGATCATCATTACTTTTGCTGCAAGAAACTGTAGCAATACCAGCAAGCAATAAAATAAAATAATATTTAAATTTATTCATTATTGTTAATTTTTTAGGTGCGCAAGATACAATATTGATTTATTTTTGTAAAGAATTTAACTTTGAATTTAGAAAAATTATGCGAATAGATAAATACTTATGGTGTGTACGTTATTACAAAACCAGAAATATGGTAACTGAAGCTTGCAAAAAGAACCATATTACAGTAAATGGGCAGGTTGCCAAACCTTCTAAAGAAGTGTTTCCTACAGACAAAATTACCTTTAGAAAAGATCAGATTACACAAATTATTACCGTACTTGACATTCCGGAAAGTCGTGTTGGAGCAAAACTTGTTGATATTTACCGAAAAAATGAAACTTCGCCGGAAGCTTATGCACACTTAGAATTATTAAAACTATCTAAAGAGCATTATCGTAAAAACGGAACAGGAAGACCAACTAAAAAAGACCGAAGAGATATTGATGAATATGGAAATGACATTATTGATGAGGAAGATGAAAATTAAATTTCATTTTTTTAAATTCCAAATTCCAAAAAAATCTAAAATCTAAAATCTGCAATCTAAAATTCAATTTGTATTTTAGCAAAAAATTAAATCATGAGCAAGAACATCATCTTAACCAATCAGGAAATCGAACATAAAATAAAACGTATCGCATATCAAATTTACGAGACTTTTGTTGATGAAGAAGAAGTTGTTATTGCCGGAATTGCATCAAACGGATCTCTTTTTGCCGAAAAAATTGCGTTGGCATTGAGCAATATATCTACACTTAAAATCTCACTTTGCGAAGTTAAGGTTGACAAGCAAAATCCACAACTTCCAATTCAGACTTCATTAACTAAAGAAGAATACGAAAACAAAGGTTTAGTACTTGTCGATGATGTCTTAAATTCAGGAACAACTTTAATATATGCAGTTCGTCATTTCTTAGACGTTCCGCTTAAGAAATTCAAAACTGCAGTACTTGTAGACAGAAATCATAAAAAATACCCTGTAAAGGCAGATTTTAAAGGAATCTCGCTATCAACATCTCTATTAGAGCATGTTCAGGTTGTTTTTGATGAAAATGGCGGCGATCATGCTTTTTTAAGCTAAGATCGCCATAATATCCTCTACCGTTTCATCGACCGTTCTATTATCTACCGAAACTTTATGTTGTGCATGGTTATAATAAAAACTTCTGTCGAATAAATGTTTTGCAATAAACTCTTTCATTTCCTCGTCATCCATATTAGCAATTAGCGGACGTTTGCTCTTGTTATTAACCAATCTATTAAATAAGGTCTCTATTGAAGCCTTTAAATAAATCGAAGCTACATCATCTCTTTGTAATAATTCATGATTATTGGCATAACATGGAGTTCCTCCACCCAAACCTATTATACTATTTTCTGAAGATTGAAGTAATTCCAGAAACATTTGATGCTCTAATTTTCTAAAATAGATCTCCCCGTGTTGTTCAAAAATCTCATTTATCGACAAATTTGCTTTTTTTTCGATGCATTTATCTAAATCTAAAAACGGAATATTTGTAATTTTTGACAAGTTTTGGGCAATTGTTGACTTTCCGCAACCCATATATCCTAATAATATGATTTTTTTCATTTTAATAATAGCCTAAAAATTAAGACGTTGTAAATTTTGATTAAAAAAAGACAAATTTATAATAAATAAGCTTGCAAATATCAAAAATAACTCCTTATATTTGCACCCGCATTCAAGGAAAGAATATGACTCGATAGCTCAGTCGGTAGAGCACATCACTTTTAATGATGGGGTCCTGGGTTCGAGCCCCAGTCGGGTCACAAATTGTGATTTAACAAAATACTTTCCTTGATAGCAATGACTCGATAGCTCAGTCGGTAGAGCACATCACTTTTAATGATGGGGTCCTGGGTTCGAGCCCCAGTCGGGTCACAAAAGGTCGAGTAATTTATTTTACTCGACCTTTTTTTATTTTAGGCCACGTGGAGAAACGGTAGACTTGCCATCTTGAGGGGGTGGTGCTCGTAAGGGCGTGTGGGTTCAAATCCCACCGTGGTCACAATAATTGCTTATTATCAAGCATTTACATTGTTTTTAGTTGATATTTAGTTGATATTAGCTAGAAAAGGCATAAAAAACCCCGATACAATTTAACTCGTATCGGGTTTTTTATTTTTCTATTTATATGCTTTAGTGTAAATAATTTTATTTTTATCATTTAAATAAACCTTTCTATGAATTATAGTATCCGGATCTACTTTTAGAACCTCAACTTTGTAATAAGGATTTAGACCTTTAAGCTTAGAGAATTCTTTTAAATGATTACTGTAATGATTTGTGCAAATTTTTACCTGATTAGAATAAGACTTACCAAATTCATAGATCCTAACATAGTTTTTTAATTCCGCAGCAGACATATTATCAAAAGATCTAGTTCTAAATTTACCCAAGTCGTATTTTTTCTGATATTCATCAAGATTCTTGTTCGCAGTCTCCAATTTAATCCTATCAAAACTTATAATTTCTTCTAATGCTTCCCTGTCAGACATTTCAACGCAATTATAATTTATATTTCTTCTTTCTATTTCAGATAAATTTTTCTGAATATGTTTTTCTACAACTTCTAACTGATCTGAATATTTAGAACAAGAAAAAACAAAAATTGATAATACGGCAACTAAAATAATTCTCTTTTTCATAATTAAGTTTTAATAAATATAAGATTATTTTACATCAAATAATTTTCTCATCTGGCTTTTACTCATAGAAGTACTTTTATTTAAAATGTGAGGCTCGCCGTTTTTATGAAATAATGCAACATATCCGTTGTAGCACATCATTTGTTTTCTAAACATAATTCTCACTATAGAGCCATCTAAAGTTTTGACTTCATAAGAATCTTCTTTTTCAAAAGTTTCTTGTGAAATAATGTCAAACATTTGTTTATATGTATCTTTTGATACTAAAAAACTTTCTGCATCTGAATACTGATTTGTACTTTCAAAAGACAAAATTACTTTGTCTTCATAAATATCTGCGGACGCAAAGAAGTTGCCCATAGGCGCAATTGTAATCTCTTTTAATGGTTTTTCTTTTTGTTCTTTTTCTACCTGACCATTAACGTTTGTAGCAATAAGAACTACAATCGTAGCTAATAATAATTTTTTCATCTTTTATGTTTTAAAATTTATTCAAATATAAAGCAATTGAGGACATACATGTCCTACGGCAGAAAAAAAATCTTGTGAATTTTGAATTATGGAGTTAGAACATGAATTTTTTATGAAGCTAGGCAGCAAAATTCGCAGATTACGTGAAACCAAGAACCTGAGTCAAGAGGCATTAGCAAACGACTGTAATTTACCTACGCGGCAAATTGGTAGGGTTGAACGGGCGGAGATCAACCCTACATTACGAACCTTGATTAAAATAGCCAATGCGTTGGAATTAACACCAAGCGAGCTTCTAAATATTAGCAACAAATAAAACCCTTTACATTTCTGCAACGGGTCTTATTTACTACTGATTCAAAAGTATAATTTTCTCAATTTGTCTTTGTGCTTCAGGCGGTAAATTCTCAATAACAAGATTGTCAATTCTATTATTGTTTATCTGTATATAATTCTTAATGTTTTTTGGCTCTCTTTCGGTTGTTAATTCAACATATCTTGCTAATGCTTTTACATCATTGTTTTGCATGCCTATCGAATAAATCATTCCTATTGCCTTTTCTCTCAATTTGCTTAAAACCTCTTTGCTTTGTTGTTTGTGAGTGGCTGTGTAGTCTGATTCTAAAAGATGCTTATGTACTGTCGTTCGGCTTAGTCCTGTTGCTTGTGATATTTCTAAAACGGTTGGGGTTCTCTGATTTTCCTTTGTAAATAAATGCAGTTGCCTTGCTATTAACTGCTCGTTTACTGTCCAACGTTGATTTTTAAAATTCTCAACTTTTTGCGGAGTTCGATTATATCCATTTACTGAAAGTGCCAACTCTGCAAGATCAAAATATCTGTCGATCGTATTTGTCGGTTTTTCATCGCTAAGAGCGTCATTTAGCTGTTCCTGCAACCAAGTTAAAAGCTTTTTATGTTCTGCCGGGTTTTCATCAAAAATACGTTGGAATTGCTCCAACGTATTTAAAGTAGAAAAATCTGTTAACTTCTGTAAACCCATAATTCTTATTTTAAATTAATCAGTACACTGGCTAGTGTAGTCTCATGTACTTCAAACGGAAGCGTGTTGCGTGAGTTACCATTAAACACGCGATTCAAAGTGTAAATTTCTCCAGCATTTAGATTAAGCCCCAATTTAGACAAGCGGTTTAAGTCAGTTACTATTTTATGCACCAGCTCATAAATTTCCAGCTGTTCAGGTCGTTCTGCATAGGTAGAACTTTCTTCCCTGATTGCCTCGGTTCTAATTTCTGTTAATGGTTTGTAGGCCAATAACGATTGATTTTTAAAGTAGAAAGCCTCGGCGATTTTATAATCGTCATCAATACCGTTTGCCTGGAGATTAAAGGACAAAGTCGCATTTGGGTAATCTGTTTTAAAATGCTGTTCCACGGCCTCCCAATTATCGACTTCATGCAAGTCCAAACCTAAACGACGTAACATATCTAGCATTTTTAAACCGTTATTATATTTTAATTTTTCGTATTGGATAAGTTCGTCATAAACTGCATTATTAAATTTCACTAATATTCTTTCTGTATTTTTCATAATTATTATTTATTGATTATTACTTTGTAATAGTATTTGATTATTTACCTAAACTATTTTGTGGTTTGTTTTAAGCGGTGCATCGGTAATGGTATATGCTTTTGGCTTTGTATAGCTGTCATACTTAGCTGCTTCGTTTTGTGTTTTCTTAGCTGATTTAGCACTTTTCATTAGGACTTCCAGCTTGTTTAGTTCTTCATCACTCAGAGCCATTAAATCATTGAAAGAGATGACTGGTTTTGTTGAAGCAATGAATTTGTTTTTAGAACTGTCGTTTTGTTGCATTGAATTTAAAAACGGGATTAGCTCGTTAATCAATGTTTGTCTTTGTTCATTCGTGTAATTTTTCATAGTATTTGTGTTTAAGTGTTATTAATTTTTCATTTTGTCGATGTACTCCCCTTTTTAGGCAAAAACCAACTACATTTTAATTTATTGATATACAATGTTTTACGTATTGCTTGTAGTAGCGTTGTAAGTGTAGAAAGTATAATCCTCACGGAGGTGCTATTTATATGTATATAGTGCATAATATATCTTCTGAATTATGTGTGTATATTATACCTCCTTATACACATACTTCTTACTACATTACTACATCCTTTGTTAGCTCCTAATCTCATTGAGTTAAGACGTAGCAACTAGATATATTATTTAGTTGCTACTTCCTTACAACATACTACGCTTCAAAATTGAACTTTAAAGCATAACCATACTTTGGCGCCCCATCTACTCTTTTTGATTTCCTTTCAACTCCCATCTTTTTAAGAGCCATCCCAATGCGCTTAATAAATAAAGGTTGCTTAGTATTACGTTCTAATTCAAGAAGGATTTCAGTTGACGTAACAAAGCCACTCAGATCGGCGTGAAAGCTGTTTTCAATTAAGCCTTCGTAAACGTCTTCACTTTCGAAGTTTTGGTTTTCTGCGGCCTGCAAAGATCTTTCATCTTCATTAAGTACGCTGGTTTCTCCTAATAAATGAAAATCATAAATTACTTTCCAGACTTTATTTAAGTCGATTTTGAAGTACTTATTTAGGTCAAACGCCCTTACGTCCAAAGTCAAGAACCTGGTGTTTCCTGTACTGTCATTCAATATATTTTTCTCATTGGTCGTGGCCATTATAATCGAACTCCTAAACATCTGTTCGTGGTTTCGTCGATAAGGACGGCGTTCATAAATATCGTACGAACTCGTCAGATTTTTGAACTCGCTAAGCGTTTTACTCTTAGTCAAAATATCTTCAAATTCATCGAAGCAGGCCACCAGAATAGAACACAGTGCAATCTTTGTATCAGTAATTTTGTTTTGGTTAAACTCGACAACTTTACCGTATTGCTTCAAAGGTTCGGTAAGTATGTTTTTAGCCACGCTTGTCTTTCCAGCATTTTGCGCCCCGGAAAATATCAGTACATTTTTAGTCATTCGGTTAAGAATATGTAAATCAAATAAACCAAGTAGCCAGCGCGTGAAGTAGATTTTAGTTAATTTTTTAGGTGTTGAACTTTCAAAACAATCTATAAGCCTATCTAATTCATCAATTTTTGTGAAGTCTGTTTTTGGTAACTTTTCAAGCTCCTTGATAAAGTTCAAAAATGGGTGTACTTTGCTGCTGTTTGAAATAACGTCAATACAGGAAAGCAATATCTCTTTTGATTGATTTTTACCGCTCAAAAGTGATAACTCGGTTACCATATTCGAAATATGGTAATCGTTCAAAGGACTGCCATTAATTTCGATAACCCCGGTAAGGGAATTTAAACGTATTTCCTTTTGCTCTAAAAAATCCAAAGTTTGCGAATATGATTCTTTGCTATTTGGCCGCATTGGCTTAGCCTCATTAAATAGGCCAAAACCTAACTTCGCCAGCTCTTTTGATGCTTTATAGTCATCAAAATCACTTAATTCCTTATACAGCTCGTAAAGATTGTAGTTTTCCTTTTTAAGCCCCGTATTCGGGCTAAACACTTGAAACAAAACCACGCCTTTGTTATAAAACGCTACTATAGATTTTAAAGATCCTCCAGCTCTTTGGTATTCAAAAATTGCTGGTGTCTTTCCTGCTGTAATTGTATAACCTAACTCAACTAATAATGCGTTACTAATTTCAAGGCCTAGCAACCCGCTATTATTAAATGCCGTTGCTGGATCGGTCGAAAACGCATTTAGAGTAAAATCATCATCCAATTGAACCGTCGGCAATTCCTGTAAATCCTCCTTTAAAATATCTGTGTAAACTTTTGAATTTAGATTGTAAAAAGGCGCTGGATCATACGCAATAAATCTTAGACGAGTTTCGTCCGCTAAAAAATCAATCTTTGCGCCATACATCAAATCATAATAATTAGCGAGAGAAAGGAATATTTGTTTAAAGTTGTTACCAATTGGAATTTTCACATATACGCATAAGCCCTTACCACTCAACGAGTAATGCACAATAAAGCTATAAGGGTCTTTTTCTAAATCGTTCTTATATTCACGCCAGTCATTGTAACAATTTGGCAAAATATCTTTGTCGATAACTGCCAAGCCGCTTAAAAACAAAATATTTTTTATAGAACGTCCGTTTTTATCCATAACACACGAACCAGTAATACAAGGCTGCAACAATTTAGCTTTTTTGTATTCATCTAAACTTAAAGCTCTTAACCTTTCGGTCTCGGCTCTTTTTGTTTGATCGCTAATAAGTGCTAAATATTCACTTATTGAAATATCTTTCTCCTTTTTAGTTGATTTTGCGTTTTTGAATAAAGAAAAAATTGGTTTATCTTTATCCAGCGTAGAACAAAGATTTTGAGGGCTTTGGTTGGGTTTTATACTCTCCACAGCCCTATCTTTTTAGAGGGGTTACCGCTTCTAAAACTTCGGAACGTTTGTACAAAACACGGTTTCCAATTGAGTAAGATTTTAACCTTCCTGACTTTGTGTGTTTGTGCAATGTAGTTTTATTGAAATGAAGAATTTTACAAACCTCATCACGACTAATTAAATCGCTTTCCTGTAGTTGGGCTTGTATTGGTGTTTGGTTTTGTAAAATGTTGGCAATTGAGTCTGCCAGTTCACTAAATGTACATCCTTGAAATAAAATTTGTGCTTCCATAATATCGCTGTTATGATTAATAATAAAGCGAAATTATAGCAGGACGTATTCCCATTTAGGGCGGTTTTTTCCCCTTTGGGGAAACTGTATTTTGTTGCTTTAAATTAGCCCTCCAAAAATGATATTGAAATTATTTTCTCTTTGGTCATTAGAACTTTTTTTAAGTGATTTTAACTTTCTTTCAACTAAATAGTAATCGTAATCCTTTTTATTTATCAACTTCATATCTTCGAAGATAACTTTCATAAAGGAATTATCTTTTATGTCGTGAATTAAATTTTCGTGTTGCATCCTCTTTTTTAAATACGAATAATCCGTATAGGCTTCTATAATATGCTTTTGGGCGTACTCAATGAATTTATCGTAAACATTTGAATTTGCAAATACCGAAGGAAAAGGGTTTTCTTTACCTACTGTTTCAATCTGTTTAGGTTTGGACAATTCAATTAATTTATCTTTCAAAAAATCCAATTCTATAGTAAAAACCAAATAATCCGAAGCCGTCCCTGTTTTGGTTACCGTCCAAACCCCGTTAATAAATTCTTTGCCGTCCAATTCTTCCCCCTCATAAAAATCAGCAGTTTCATAGTATTCTTCTAAAACCTTTTCTAAAACCTTAATTCTATAGTTGATAAAAAACTTTTCGTCTGCACTTGGGTTTTTAAGTTTAAATTCTGTTAGTTCAAAACGATATTGTTTTTCTTCTTGTGTGGTTTGATCAACCATAGTATTATTTTTGAGTTCCTGTATTTCTGATTACTTCCATTGCCGGGGCTTCTTTTGTTCTCGGTGCTAATTTGTTGAAATATTCAATCATCTGAAAAGCATTGTCGTATGTAGTTTTACCTATGTAAGATAAAAACATTCGTTCCGATCCATGGGCTGTAATATTCATTAAAATAGGTGTTGGAATACGTCCGTAAAAGTTTGTAGCAAAAGAACGTCTGCAAACGTGGGAACTAATAACCTGCCATTTAGGAAAAATATCTTTTTTATGCGGTGTGCCTTTTTTCTCTTTAATCCTTGCTTTAGTAGGTTTATCGATACCGGCGACTTGACAAACGTCTTTGACATATTCATTAAAACGTGATAAAGATGTTTTATAAGGAAAGCCGTCCTTTAGAATTTCCAACGCCTCAGGCAGTAACGGAATAGCTACCAGCTTACCAGTCTTTTGCTGCTTCAATTCAATAATTTTAACCCCTGCAATCTCTTTTATATTCTTTTCTGTAATACTCAATAAATCGCCTGCACGCTGGCCAATTAAGCAACCCAATAAAAGCCACTTTCTAGCATTTATTAAAGCTTCACGCAAAAGAATAGCTTTTTTAATTTCGGCCTGCTCGTCTTCATTCAAAGTGATGATGTCCTCAGGTTCTCTACTTTCAGAAATACCTTTAAAATTCTTAACCTGTATAGATGTTTCAATATCATTCTTAAAAGCATCCCTGCAAACGGTTCTAAAATTAGCTATGTTTTTACCGACGTAATTTGTCGAATAGCCTTTTCCAAACATCCAAAGTTTATAACGCTCAAGGAATTGCAAATTCACATCTTTAATTAAGATACTTTTACCTTTTAAAACATCGGTTTCGTATTTTATAATAGTGTTTTTGAATAGCTTTAAATTCTGAACACGTCCACGGCTCAAACCTAGTTCCTTTTTTGCATTTTGTTTGTAGGGTGCTTCATCAATATACTTTTGAATATAAGTAGTTAAAATATCTAAGTCCACGGGGGCGTTTTTGCCGTTAAACAAATCAATTTGACTTTGCAGCCAGTCGCCAGTAATTTCGATTCCTGCAGGTTCGTCTTTATTAAAAGCTCTAGTTATAAAAATAGACAGTTCTTCTAAATCAACACGCAAATTTTTTATATCATCGGTTCTACCGATCAGGCTATTTTTTTCAACATCCCAATTTTTAGGGTTTATTGTTTTTCCTGTTTTTCTTTTAAACTCTTTTCTAAATCCAGCGGACAGAAAAACATAAATATTAGCCGGGTCGTTTTTACCTTGTATGATATACTTAATTTTCATCTGTATTTGTTTTAAACAAAGATAATCATTAAAACTATTCTAGTTGATATTTAGTTGATAAATTGCGTGTCTAAACGTATTCACTTGTTTTCTAACAATCTTTAGACTATCTTAAAATAAAGGACTTAAAAAATTTAAGATATAGCGAAATACGCGAAAATACGGGGGCTTTGTCCCCACCGTGGTCACATCTTGGGACAAATCAGAAAACACCTGATTTGTCCCTTTTTTTTTACTATCTAAACCCTTGTAAAATAAGAGCATAATCCTGAGTGCTTCATTGATTCTTGTGGTTCGACACTCTATTCCGTCAAAAGTGAGCTTTTCAGGAAAAATCGAACCAATTATCTTTCTTTTTCTTGCGGTTGTACCTTCCTCATATAATGTTGCCAGTTGAGAAATATGACTAATAGCCTTATCCAGCAAAGGTTCAACGTTTGCAGTTCCTTTAATTCCAGTCGTTAATTTAGCTTCAAGCCTATTTATTTTTTCCTCAGTCTCTATTTTTATTATGCGATAATCATTAGGGTCTAAATCTCCTGCAATAAGTAAATTTCTAGCTTTCGCCAATCTTTCATTAGTCACTTCCAGTTCTTCTTTTAATCTATTAACATCACTGCGTTCATGTTTTGTTTTATTTTTAAATACGGATACTATTACTTCTTTGTATAATTCTAAAAAAGGTAATGTGGAAAAAACGGTCAAATTGACCATAGATTTTCAGTTTAAAATGATCACTCGATTCGGAGCAAACTGATCACCTAAT
>NZ_WMDQ01000025.1 GCF_009707955.1 Flavobacterium sp. LC2016-13
TATCAAACAAAGTATTGTAATTGCTCGAGAAGGAAGTGATTTGAATAAACAATTAATAGCATATATCGTTTCAGATGAAGAATTAAATACTATTTATTTAAGAGATCAGCTAAAGGTGTTTTTACCAACTTATATGATCCCCGAATATTTTATTCAATTAGATAATATTCCGCTAAACAGCAATGGTAAAATAGATAAAAATATTTTACTTAATGAGAATTTGTCAGTCCTTTCTTCAGGTGTAGAATATTATGAGCCTAGAAATGAAATAGAGATGAAAATGGTAAATATTATAGCAAGTGAATTAGAAAGAAAATACGAGGATGTTGGGATAGATGATAATTTCTTTGATTTGGGAGGGACATCTTTAAAAATGATTAAAATATTAAGTAAAATTAATAGTGAATTCGGGCTTGATGTTAAGATAATTCTACTTTTTCAATATCCAACCATTAGGAGTTTGACTCAAAAGATTTTTTATGAAGAAACAATCGTTGAAAAAAGCAGCTCAGAGGATGAGAATATTTCTGAATATCTTGATGATATAATAAATTTAATGAACTAGGAATATATGAAAAATCAAACTAATAGTAAAGATATAGCTATAATTGGAATCTCAGGAAAGTTTCCTAAATCTAGAGATGTTAATGAGTTTTGGAAAAATTTGATTGATGGTGTTGAGTTGACTACTTTTTTCTCTGACGATGAGTTAAAGAGTTTTGGAATGTCAGATGTTCAGATTAATGATCCTAATTTCATAGGAGTTGAGTCATCAATAGAATCGGAAACATTTGATTATTCGTTTTTTGGATATACGCAAGAAGAAGCCTCATTAATGGATCCGCAAATAAGGTTATTTCATGAGCAAGTATGGGTAGCACTTGAAGATGCTGGTTGTAACCCTCATGATTATCTCGAAAGAATTGGAATTTTTGTTGCAGCTAACGATAATCTAAATTGGAGAGTTCATGCATTGACTTCTCAAGGAAGTAATGTTAATCCATTTTATCTTAATCAAATATCTGATAAAAATTATATAAGCACTTTAATTTCCTATAAATTAAATTTAAAAGGTCCAAGTTACTATATAGACACCGCCTGTTCAAGTTCACTCACTGCAGTGCATTTAGCATGTCGAAATCTTTTACTTAGAGAATGTTCTGTAGCCATTGCAGGCGGAATTAGAATTAATACACTGAAAGAGAGAGGTTATTTTTATCAAGAAGGTATGATTTTCTCGAAGGACGGACATTGCAGATCTTTTGATGCTAATGCTTCTGGTACAATTTCAGGTGAAGGTATAGGTGTTGTTGTTCTTAAAAGATTAGATGATGCAATTAGAGATAAAGACTCTATTTATGCCGTAATCAAAGCATCAGCAGTTAATAATGATGGAAGCAATAAAATTGGTTACACGTCCCCAAGTGTAGATGGTCAGGCAAATTGTATTAAATTGGCACATGCGATTGCTGGTATTCCTGCTGCTTCAATATCATATATTGAAACGCATGGTACAGCAACTAAACTTGGAGATCCAATAGAAATAGAAGCTTTAAATAAAGCCTTTAATTTCAATAAAGAAAAACATTGTGCTTTAGGCTCTGTGAAATCCAATATGGGACATTTGAGTGCTGCTGCAGGAATAGCTGGATTAATTAAAACTGCTTTATCATTAAAACATAAAATTATTCCTCCCTCATTGAATTATGATGAACCAAATCCTAATATTGATTTTAAAAATGGTCCTTTTTATGTGAATCAAAATTGTCAGGAATGGAAAAGTGTAAATCAAGAGCCTTTAAGGGCAGGAGTTAGCTCTTTTGGTATTGGTGGAACTAATGCACATATTGTATTGGAAGAATTTTCTACCAATGAGGAATCATTTGATAATCGTCCTTATAAGATTGTGAGACTTTCGGCAAAAAGCTCAGCATCTTTGCAGAGGTACAAAAATGATCTAATTCCCTTTTTAAAGAACAACCCAGAAGTCAATCTTTCATATTTATCTTATACTCTTCATACAACAAGAGCTAAATTTGATATTCAGGATTATTTTGTTTGCGCAAATAATCAAGAATTAATTGATTTATTAAAAATTTCTGAGGAAGATAAATTTGTTCAAGAGACTTTTAAAAAGAAAAGGAAAGTGGTTTTTATGTTTCCTGGAGGTGGAACGCAATTCATTAATATGGGCTACAAAATTTATTTATCTGAACCTTATTTTAAAAAGGTAATGGATGAAGGTTTTGATTGTCTTAAAAGTATAAATGGAAAAGATTTTAAAAAAATCATTTTTAACGAATCCCTTGATGAATTTCAAAATAAACTAATTAATGATATTGAGAATATACAGCCATTACTCTTTCTTTTCGAATATTCATTAGCAAAACTATTCATTCATTGGGGAGTAAAGCCAGACATGATGATTGGCCATAGTCTTGGTGAATATGTAGCGGCCTGTGTGAGTGGTGTTTTTACTTTTGAAGATGCATTGCAAATAATTTCTGCTAGAGGTAGACTAATGAGTCAAGTTGACGAAGGCTGCATGTTGAGCATAGGAGTATCGGCTGAATCGATTCCCGCTTCATTGTTAGAAAAAGTCTCAATTGCGGCAATAAACTCTCCGGATTCATTCGTAGCATCAGGAACAATTGAACAAATAGTAGAATTAGAAAAGAATCTTTCTTTAAAAGAAGTACCTTTTAGAAGATTAAAAATAGCTATTGCATCTCATTCTGAAATGATGAATCCAATTTTAGAGGATTTAAAAAAAGAAATTAACAAGGTAAAATTATCTAAAGCTGAAATACCTTTTATTTCCAATTTTGATGGCAAATATATTACTAATGAGCAAGCAATTTCTGTAGAGTATTGGGGTTCTCATTTAAAAAATACAGTTAATTTTTCTAAAGGAATCAAGACTTTGCTGGAAGATGATGATGTCGTATTTATTGAAGTTGGACCAGGAACAGCTTTAACTACTTTTCTTCAACAAAACAATTTGGATAAAATTCATAGAAATATTATTTCTATGAATTTAATTAAACATCCTTTTGAAGAAATTGATGACAACAAAAAATTAATGCAATGTGTTGGAGAATTGTGGAAAGCAGGAATTGATGTGAATTGGAATACTTTTTATGAATTTGAGAAAAATTTTAAAATTTCTGCTCCATCATATTCATTTGAGAAAAATGTTTTCCCTGTAAGAGTAGATCCTTTTAGTAAGATTTTGGAGAATGGTTCTAGAGATATAAAAAAAGCAGAAAATGTCACGGAATACATATATAATCAGAAATGGAAGCAAGTAACTTATCTTAGTTTAAATTCACAAGAAGCGTTTGATTGGACTATAGTTTTCGTAAATGATTCAAACTTATCTAAATCGGTACAAAAAAAACTTAAAAATGAGTCGAGTACTATTTTTTATGTAAAACAAGGTGAAGAATTCGTTAATAATGGAAATGAGTTTTATATCAACATTTTTAATGAAGACAACTATAAACAGCTTTTCGATTATTTATCTACACAAATAAAAGGTACCTGCAGAATTTTACATCTTTGGAATACTTGTGACGAAGTTGATAAATATTCAAATGAGTCACTTCGAGCTATTCAGTATAGTGGTTATTTTAGTATTTTGAATATTGCAAGGAGTTTTGAATTAAAAATTAAGAATTCAAGTTTAACAATAGATGTTGTTATTTCAAATCTTTTTAAAGTTTTTAATCAAGATGAGATGAAATATGAAAAATCTACGGTACTAGGAGCTTTAAAAGTGATACCAAAGGAATATCCACAGATTAAATGTAATTGCATTGAATATGACACTTTAGAATTTAGTGATACATCAAACGATATTCTTAATTTATTAATTCTTGAATCTAATACTTATAGGTCTAAGGAAATAATAGCTTACAGGAAAGGTGAATTATGGGAGCCTACCTATGAAATGATTGAAGATAAAAATATTGTTCCAAGTGGCAATTTTAAAAAAAATGGTACTTATTTAATTACTGGTGGTAATGGTGGTATTGCAAGAGTATTTAGTGAATATCTGGTTAATGAGTATGATGCTAATTTAATTTTGGTTGGAAGAACATATCCAGAGGACGATTACTTAGAAAAATTAAATACTGGAAAAAGTAAAATCATTTTTATCGAGTCAGATTTGATTGATAAACAAATTTTAGAGTCTAAAATAAGTTTATTAATACAAGAAAATGAGCTAGAGTTGAATGGAATTATTCACTCTGCTGGGGTAGCAGATTTTTATGGATTAATTCAAGATAGAACCAACGAAGAATGTGAAAATGTTTTTGTTGCCAAGATATTGGGAACTAAAAATCTTTATGATATTTCCTTAAAATACACTTTAGATTTCTTTGTTATGTGTTCGTCAAACTCTTCTTTAATGGCTCCTTTTGGACAAGTAGGGTATATTGCTGCTAATATTTTTCAAAACTATTTTGCACAGGCGCAAAGGTCTGGAAATAAGGTTATAAGTATCTTGTGGGATGCTTGGAAAGAAGGTGGTATGGCTATTGATGCAAGGAAACGTAAAAGTATAAATCAAGAATTAAAAAGGTATTTAGATCAAACAGGAATCACAAATGCCGAAGGAATTAAATTGTTAGAATATTCAATCTTATATAATTTGCCCAATTTTATTGTTTCAACGAAAGATCTAGAAAATTGGATTAACGATTCAAAAAATCTTACAGTAGATAAAGTTATCAGAGAAGTTGAAAAAGCTACTGCTTTTGTAAAAGTTAAAACAGAAAGGCCATTGCTTAAGTCTAAGTATATAGCGCCTACGACTGAAACAGAAAAAATATTGTGTAAAATATGGCAAGATTTTTTTGGAATAAAAGATATTGGAATTAACGATAGTTTTTTTGAGATAGGAGGAGATTCGTTGAAGGCGATGACAATAATGAATACTATAAAGAAAACTTTTGGAATTAACATTTCTCTCAAAGAAATGTTTGTTAAACCAACTATTTATTTTCTAGCAGAAAATATTGATGCTATAAATAATATTCACTGCTCTAGTAATGTTGATGAATTTTTTAATGAAATAAAAATTTAATATGATTGATTTAATAAAAAAACTGGTAAAAGAAGAAATTTATCTTAAAGTTGAAGAAAACGAACTAATTGTAAAGTTTAAAGGAAGCAGTTTATCAGAGCACATTATTGATGAAATAAAAACAAACAAACAGGATTTAATAAAGTTTTTAAGTAATAAGGAAGAGAATTATTCAATACCAGTATCAAAAGTTCAAGAGAATTATGATTTGACATCTTCGCAGAAAAGGTTGTGGATACTTAGTCAATTTGAAGGAGGAAGTTTAGCATATAATATTTCAAATGTTTTTGTACTAAAAGGAGATTTTTCTTTTGCTAATCTTGAGACTGCTTTTAAAACGGTTATTCAAAGACATGATAGTTTAAGAACTTCTTTTAGAAAAGATGATAAAGGCGATATCAAACAATTTATATTAGATTATAGTCAGGTTGATTTTGATGTTGATTTTCAAGATATTAGTGTAAGTGGTGCATCATTTGCGAAGAAGATTATAGAAGAAGAGTTTAGAAATCAATTTGATTTGACCCAGGCTCCTTTGGTTCGTGCTAAAATTATAAAATTGTCGAATATTGAACATATTTTGGCTATTACTATTCATCATACTATTGGAGATGGTTTTTCTCTAGATATCTTAACTAAAGAAATTATCCAAATTTATAATGCATTAATTAACGACAGTAAAATATCATTACCAGCATTAAAAATTCAATACAAAGATTACGCACAATGGCTGAAAAGTGATATTGTTTTGGAAAGATTAGAAAAACAAAAAACATTTTGGTTAAAAGAATTTGAAGGAGAATTACCAATATTAAATTTACCTAGTTTTAAAAAAAGGCCAATAATTCAAAGTTACAACGGAGAAACTATTAGTCATATTTTTGATCAGAATTTTTCAAAAAAAGTCAAAAAATTCGCCAGCCAGCATGATGCTACTTTATTTATGCTTTTAATGTCTGGTGTAAATACTTTATTGCATAGATATACAGGACAAAATGATATAATAATTGGAACACCCATAGCAGGTAGAGAACATGTTGATTTACAAAATCAAGTTGGGCTATATATTAATACCTTGGCTATAAGAACTCGATTTAAAGAAGAAATTACATTTTCAAATTTATTAAAATATCAAAAAGAAACATTATTAGGGGCTTATGAGAATTCGGATTACTCATTAAATGATCTGATAAATCAACTTAAATTTAAAAGGGATGCAAGTCGCTCTGCATTGTTTGATGTAATGGTTGTTTTGCAAACTCAGCAAGGCATTGCAAACTTGGTAAATCATGATTTAAAAGGTTTAGAGATAGCATCTTATGAGGATATTACTAAAGAGGCAAGTCCTTTTGATCTAACCTTTTCATTTTCAATGATTGATGATGAACTGCAATTACATTTGAAATATAATACAGATATTTATGATTTCTTTTGGATCGAAAAAATGATTACACATTTTCAAAATTTACTTTCAAAAGCAATTGATCAACCAGAAAAAGCAATCGATGAAATCGATTATTTAGAAGAATATGAAAAGCATCAGATTTTAAATTTATTTAATGAACAGAATGTATCTTACCCAAAAGATAAAACGATAATTGATTTATTTGAAGAACAAGTCGAAAAAACACCAAACAACGTAGCATTAGTTTTTGAAGAAAAAAAGTTTAGTTATTTAGAAATTAATCAATTGGCTAATCAATTAGGGAACTATTTGAGGACTAATTATGATGTCCAACCGGACGATTTGGTTGGTATTAAGTTAGATCGCAGTGAAAGAATGATTTTTGCAATCTTAGGGGTATTAAAATCTGGAGCAGCTTATGTTCCCATAGATCCCAGCTATCCTAATGAAAGGATTGATTACATTGTTAAAGATAGCGCCAGTAAAGTCATAATCAATGAAGAAGAATTAGAGTTGTTTTATGAAAATCAACAGAAATATTCTAAATTAAATCTCGAAAAGATCACCACACCAAATAGTTTAGCTTATGTAATATATACATCTGGAACCACTGGAAACCCAAAAGGGACTTTACTGGAGCACAAAAATGTTGTGAGACTTTTTTTTAATGAAAAATCGCTATTTGATTTTAAAGAAACAGATGTATGGACAATGTTCCATTCATATAGCTTTGATTTTTCAGTATGGGAAATTTTCGGAGCATTATTATATGGAGGTAAATTAGTGATCATACCTAAAAGTATTGCTCAAGATACCCCAGCATTCATAGAATTATTATATGATCAATCTGTTACAATTTTAAATCAAACCCCTTCAGCATTTTACAATTTAATAGAATTTGAACGAAGAAAAGAAAAAAGAGAATTTAAAATAAGATATATTATTTTTGGAGGAGAAGCATTAAATCCATTATTACTTTCTGACTGGTTTAAGAGATATTCTAAAATAAAGTTAATCAATATGTATGGTATAACAGAAACTACCGTTCATGTTACCTATAAAGAAATTAAAGAAAGTGAAATAGAATGCGAACAATCTAACATTGGTAAAGCAATTCCAACTTTAAGCTGTTTAATATTGGATTCATCAAAGCATTTGGTTCCTATCGGAGTTGCGGGTAAGATTTATGTATCAGGAGATGGTTTGGCAAGAGGTTATTTGAATCGACCGGATTTAACAGCCGAAAAGTTTATCAATAATCCATTTCAAAGTGATACAAAAGTTTATAATACTGGGGATTTAGGTAGATGGCTTCCTGACGGCAATATTGAATTTTTAGGACGAGAGGATCATCAAGTAAAAATTAGAGGACACAGAGTAGAGTTAGGAGAAGTAGAAAATGTATTGTCTCAAATTCCGGGTGTTAATCAGAGTTGTGTTTTAGTAAAGGAAAGACATACAGATATTGGTGTAAACAAGTATATGGTGGGTTACTATATAGCGAATAAGAGCTCTGTGGAGGCACGTGCTAGTTATATAAAAGAAATATATAAGGATAAAATAGCAGCAAATAATTTATGCTATGAAGTACTTAATAAAGATTTTAGTGCATTTGCATACCGAAAAAGTGAATTAGAATTTTTACATAAAGAAATATTTCAAACCAATACATATTTATCAAATATTACAATTAACCAAGGTGACATTATATTTGATGTTGGGGCAAATATTGGAATTGCGTCACTATTTTTTGCAAATCAAGCAGATAATCTTACTATATATAGTTTTGAGCCAATCAACCAGTTATTTGATGTTTTAAATATGAATTTATTCATTCATTCAGATAAAGCATTTTTTAAAAATCTCAATTATGGAATTGGGGATGAAAATGAAGATAATGTAGCTTTCTCATTTTGTAGAAATAATACAGTTATATCAACTCAATATCCAAATTTAGAAGAAGATAGTGAGTTGTTATCTAGCTATCTAGGAAATGTAAATCCTTTAACAGACAATAAACAATTAGTAGATTTTATTATTGACTCTCAAGAAGAAGTTTTTTGTCAAATACGCACTATTTCAACGATTATTGAAGAGGAGCGTATTGATAAAATCGATTTGCTTAAAATCGATGTTGAAAAAGCTGAATTAGATGTTATTAATGGAATTCAAGAAAAAGATTGGAATAAAATAAGACAAATTATAATTGAGGTTCATGACAAAGAAAATCGTCTTGAATTTATAAAATCGACTTTGTTAGAAAAGGGCTATTCCGTAAAGATTGAGCAAGAAATGGATTTGCAAAATTCTAGACTTTTTATTGTCTATGGTACTAGACTATCTATAGATACCATTACAAATAAAGAAACTAATGGTAAGTTAACCAATAATAATCCTGTCTATGAAACACTAGAGAAGTATAAATCACATGATGCTAAGATAATTATAAGTCCTGAAATAGTACTAAGTTATCTCAAAGTAGTTTTGCCAGATTATATGATGCCGACCAGCTTAGTTGAGTTAGAAAAATTTCCATTAACCCAAAATGGTAAAATTGATAGAAATGAATTGTCAAAAATGGAAGGGGAAGATTTGATAAAAAATGAATATGTTGCTCCAATTAACGAAATCCAATGCAAGTTAGTTGAGATTTGGCAAGAAATATTGGGTATAGAGGAGATTGGAATTAAAGATGATTTTTTTGCATTAGGCGGACATTCATTAATTGGAATGCAAATTATATTTAGAATACAAAAAAAATTAACAGAAGATGTGACAATTAAAGATTTATTTGTAAATCCAACCATAGAGTTGCTTTCTAAAGTTATAGAAGACAAAAATATAAACAATGATCGTATTAAAGAATTAAAAGAGATTAGTCGTAAAGATTATATAGAAGAAGAACTACATGAAGTTTTGTACAATCAAAAATGGAGGTTTAAAGAATATGAATTAGGAATATGCACGGCAAAAAACACAGTAATTAAAACAGAACTTTATAATGTTGATGAAAAAGCTCTATCTAAAACATTAGAAAGTTTAGTTTTAAGACATGAAAATTTAAGAACATTATTTTGTCGTCGTGGAGAAGATGTTTTTCAAAGAATATATGAGATAGATAATTTTCCAAATAGTCTTAAATTAATTGATATAAGTGAAAGCAAACAAAAAGATGAAGAAATGGCGTCACTTGTGGACAAAATTTCAAATCATTTGTTTGATTTTAGTACTGAACAATCTTTTTCATGTAATTTAATTAAATATGAAGAAGGTAGGTACATGTTTATTTTTGTTGTGGACCATATCATTTGTGATGCTACAGCAATCAAAATATTAGTAGATGAGCTGTATTTAATTTACAATGCTTATAAAGATAATAAGGAAAACCCGCTAAAACCTCTTGAATTACAATTTAAAGATTATGTTAAATATCATAATGAGCATTATAAGGGTGATAAATTAAGCATGCACAAATCGCATTTCATAAATCTTTTAAATAATACTCCTGCTAAATTAAATCTTAAAGAGAAATATTTAGATAATGTATTATTGTTAAATAAGGGCGAAGATGTTCTAAATGAATCGGATATTTTCAAAAAGCATAAAAAAGATGATTTGAATGTTTCAAGAAATGAAATAACAAATGGTGCATCTTACAAGTTCGTATTATCCGAGGAGATCTTAAACGACATTAAAAGAGCATCTTCTGAATATAAAGTAAGCTTATTTAATTTTATTTTCACTTGTTATAGTGTTTTTTTATCAAGAATATGCAATCAGAATGATTTTGTAATTTTGTCTCCAATATCAACTAGAAGTAATGAAGATTTTTCAAAAATCGTTGGATGGTTAATTGGGAATTTGTTAGTTAGGATTAAAGTTGATGATGAAAAAGATTTTCAGAGTTCATTAATGTTATGCAAAGATCAGCTCATAGAAGCGATGGATCATATTTATTACCAGAACTATGTTGAAGATGTAAATGTTTCATGGAATGATTTAATGTCAGCAATGATCAATGTTATTGCAGACGTTTATAATGAAAGAGATATTAGTGAGGCAAAGTCTTCCCACAGTAACCTGAGTCATCATATACATTTTAACTTATCATTTACACTTGAAATATATAAAAATGGAATTGCTGTTAATTGTAAGTATAGAAAAGATTTTATAAATCCCTTATTGATAGAGCTAATTTGTGAAGATTTTATTGAAGTTTTACGAATTGCTAGTAGCTCTCAGAATATTGAAATTAAAAATTGGGTTTAAATGAAAAAGTTTTTATTCTTATTATTATTGGTACTAATATCTTCATTTGGAAATGCATTAACAGGATTTACACTTGGAATTTGGACACTAAATCATACTACATCAACATTGTCTTATGCGTTAATTAGCTTTTCCGCAATTGCACCTCAAATACTATTAAGCCCTTTTATTGGAAGTTTTATAGATCGATGGGATAGAAAAATAACCATAATACTTGGGCAAGCGATTGCTGGTATAGGAACACTAATGTTAATTTTGTTAGTAGATAATGATCTATTATCCGATTGGTCCATCATTTTGATTGTTCTAGTAAAATCTATTTGTAACGGATTTATTACTCAAGCATATTATGTTTCTACAAAATTTTTGGTTCCAAAAAAGCTCGCAAGGAAAGCTAAAGGTATTGAGCAGATTGGATTTGCCATAGTCAGAATTCTGGCACCTATTCTAGCACCTATAATGCTTGCTATTATAAGTTTAAAAGGCTTATTGTATATAGATTTGTTAACTTATTTTATAACGGTATTCGTTTTCTTATTTTTTAATTTCGGAGAAAGTAGAGAAGAAATCAAGAGAGTTAACTTGTTTAAAGATTCAACAATTGTGTTTTCTTATTTAAAAAGTGAAAAAGGTCTAGTTCGAATTTTAGGATACTATTTTATAACTAATTTACCTCTTGGTATGGCATCTGTAATGATTGCACCATTAGTCTTAGATTTTTCAAACGAAATTACGTTAAGTATAGTAATGTCAATTGGGGGTATTGGTCTTTTGTCTGGAGGCCTTTTTGCATCTTTTTATAAGGGAATAAAAAATCCTGTTGCTGCTGTTTTTAATCTGAATATTTTTATTGGTTTGGTGCTGTTTTCATGTGTTTTTTTATATATCAATTCAGTTTTGCTGAGCATTGTTGCTTTTGTTTTAGCATTTTCCATAACGATTATAAATGTGCTCATAAATTCATTTTGGCATGTTATAGTGCCACATGAACTTGATGGAAGAGTTATGGGATATAGAACGATTATTATGGGATCTGCTATTTTACTATCATACCTTTTAGGTGGAATTATAGTTGATTTTTTGATATTGCCAATTGTAAAATACTTTGATTTTAAACATCTGACAAACAGCTTACCAAATAAGACAATAGCAATTATGTTTCTATTTTCCTTATTAGGTATTTTGAATACTTTGGTTTCTATTAAATATAGAAAAATTAAAAATATAGAAAAATTAGATAAATTATATATTGATTCATTAGAATCGATTTAGGAAATAAAAGTGTTTTTTAAATTATAATATCTAGTAATATTATACAATTAAAAACGACACCAAATTAGTGCCTAATATGGGAATCACTTTTTTCTTTAGCATAGAAAAGAAAATATTCTATATCGTTGCATCTAAAAAATTACAAATTAATGATGAAAAGCCCAATAATTAAAATTATTGCATTGCCTTTTGCAGGAGGTAATGTATATTCATATCGAAGTTTTGAATTAAAGACCCCTTCAAATTATGAATGGATAACAATTGAACTTCCTGGCAGAGGTAAAAGACTTAATCAGGATTGTATTAACGAATTCAGTCAACAAGTTTTAGATGTTTATAACCAAGTTGTAAATAGTATTGAAAATACAGATTACATTATTTACGGTCATAGCATGGGAGGACTTTTAGGGTATGAACTTGCAAAAATGCTTATTAAGGACAAAAAAAGATTACCACTGTTTTTGTATTTTACTGGTAGAAATTCTCCTTCTGTAGAATTTGAAAAAAATATATCTAATTTACCGATGGACGAATTTTGGAATGAAATATTTTTAATGGGGGGGATCTCAGATGAGATTATGAAAAATGAAGATCTCAAATTATTTTTTGAACCAATATTGAGGTCCGATTTTAGATCGATTGAAAATTATAAATACTTAGAAGTTGTGGACAAAATGTCTTTACCGATTTTCTTAAGAATTGGAGATCAAGAAAAAATTAAGATGAATCAATTAAAGGATTGGCAAAATGAAACGACAATACCCATAGATATACGTGTTTTGAATGGAAATCATTTTTTTTTATTTAATAATTATCAGTTAATTTTAGATGAAATTGTAAGCTTAACTACAGATAAAACTGTTTTGCAACATGTTTTAAGTTCTAAATAAAGCATAATCTAAATAGCTTATTTTTCGTTTACTCTATTTTTTTGGTTCAGTATCCATCGATAAACCCATGTCGAAAATTGAAGGTGAAAGCTCGCTTCTGTTTTTTATTTCTCAGGTTTTTCATAAAATTATTTCAAACCTTTTCAATTGATTTAGGAATCGGAAAAATTACTGAACCAATTAAATATTTCATTGAGTTCATTCAAAGAAGTAAATCTAAAACGTTATGCGTCAATGATTTTGTTATATTTTGTATTGCGTATTTTAAATTTTAAGTTAATAATGTCTCTTTGCGGAAGGCCATCTGGTACTCTTGAACTATAGTTTTTTTATCTCGTAAATATCGTTTTTATCATAGTATCAGAAATATATATCCTATAACATAGAAACTAGGATTTTTCGTTCTCCTTGAAAAGGTTCTCTGCCATGAGCAATTAAAATATTATCAAGAATTAGTAAGTCACCTTTGTTCCACTTAAAATAAACACTATGTTTTTTTGTTACTTCTCTTATTTCATCAAAGTATTCTAAAGGAATCAAACTTCCATCACCAAAACATACATATTGAGGCATACTAAATACATCATCTTCATAGAAATCCATAAGAGCTTCATATATTTCAGGTGGATTAGTTGAAGGGTGAAATTGATCAGCTTGATTAAACCAAACCCAATCTTTCGAAATATCATGTTGAAGTACAGCTTGTCTGTTTTGAATTAATTGTAAGTTATTATTGTTAAGCCATTTTATGTTAATTTGATTTAATTTGCAATGTTCTTCAACTTCATATTTGTTATTGGTTTCAAAAGTTTTTTGCCAAGAAACCCCAGCGCCGATACCATTATTAAGGTTTCTGATATATTTAACACCTTTATTTTTGAATTCGTTTAGCAATTTTTCAGAAAGATCATTATATATTTTTCTACTGTCAGCAATGACAGTGCTTCCTCCAATATGTGAAGGAATAGAGCAACTGAAAAATAAAAACTTAGGCCAGTTACTGGCATAAGATAGCTCATTGTGAAGAGAAATGAATGACTCTGATGGATGTTCAGTTGATGTATATACTTTATTATGTAACTTCGTTCTGGGTGAGTTTCCACCAATATAATCTAAACTGTCACCAGGAAAATTAGAAGTACATTTCTCTAGAGAAATTTCATTATCAATGTCATAGCCTCTAAATAAAATTGCACCATTTGTATGAATTAATTTTAATATGATATCAATCTCATCTTTAATAATTTCTTGAAGATTTCTTTCGTCATTTTCTTTTTTATACCATATATAAGGTAAGTTTTCTTCTGTATTAGATAGCATTTTAATATATTTATTTAGTTAGAAAAACAACCTTTTATTTCTGTATTGATCTACTATTTTTTTTAATTCTTTTTGTGCAGGATTACTTAAGTGATTTTTTGCCTCCTGGGATATTCTATCGATGTATTTTAAAGCTCTTTTTTTTCCAAAAAAGAGATGAGGGAATTGTTCAATTAAATTTGCAGCTTCTATTTCAATTAAAGATTTTAGAATTTCATTAGAAATTTTAACATTTTCATCTGTTATTCTATTGTATAATTCCATATTCTCATTATCAATTTGTTGAAGAAATTTTCTATTTGTAACACAAAACAAATAAACTAACTCTTCAGAGTCTACTCCAATAATATCTTGAACCATTACTCGTTTATCTAAATTAATAGATTTTTTCTTAAAAGATGAAGTGCCATATATACTGTGAAATAATCCAGCTAAACAAATCTCCTGAGGGTTGCCCCAATCGCTAAGAACTGTGTAAGTTCCCTTTAAGTGTGTTAATAGATTCCGGCTTGAATGAAAACTATTTTTAAATTTAAGAGTATCCAGTAAAGTAATATACTTTAGATCAATCATCATTTTTGTATTAAGTAAGTTCTATTAATTTTTTATTTTTTATATCAACAAATTGCTTTTCATTAGAAAAAATTATCACCAGTTTAAATAATGTGACTGCTTCAAAATCTAAAATTCTAAAAGCACAATTCTAAAATACTTTTTGAGCTTATATACAGTGGGATAATAAAGAGTGATTTGAAGACTCTTTTATTTCACATGTCTTAAAACGTATTCCATTATTAACAATAGATATTTATTATCATTCATAATATTGAGGCTAACACTATAGATTCATCAATAATAATATAGTTTTAACCAGCTCAACTAACTGCTAAATGATAAATTTTTGATTTACATAATAGATTTGTATTACGTTATTTTATAATTTAACTTTTGCTTTTAAATCATATTACATAAAAAACAGTTAAACATGTTGATTAATATAAAACATTAGTAAAAAACAAATATATTAAAAGTACTAATATAAGATGAAGGATCCATATTAAAAAATAAATTTAAATAATAATAATTTCTTAGTTGGTTTAAATAGCTCTGTCAATTGATCTTGTTAAAAAAAGTATAATGAGTGTACACTTCTCAGGGTTCACCAAATAAATAATTTTAAAGATTGTAAAAGTTTGTCAGCTTCGTCTGATAAGCTTGACCTTATAGATAAAGTTGATGGCGAGTAAGTCTTTCAGAGGATACAAAAAAGGTAATCTAATCCATATGCAAAATTGCCCGTATCATTTTAATTTGTTTTTAGAGAAAACTAAATTAGTACAAGTTGCAAACATTTTTTAATATATTTGCTGTTAAAAATTGTAATAAATCGTCAGGTACTTATTTTTAGATAACATCATGACTCAGCTAAAGCATAAGATATTGCAGGAGAACTAGCCGAGAGTTTTGCATTACCAAGATTATGTTAAGTATGAAGATGGCACATCTGAGACTCTTAATTATATTTTGAAGAAAATAGCGCATTACTACCATATCAGTATCGATTTATTGCTATCTATTGATGTGCGTAAAATTGATACTGAGGATTTACTCAAATTGGAGAACAATCGATTGGTGCTTCCTATCATTTTGTACAGATAAAGGGAGAATTTCATAGAAGTTGTCACTCAAAAGGTGAAGGCTGGGTATTTGAATGCTTATCTCGATCCGGAATATATTGAAATTCCGCAACAAATCTCTCTTCCTTTTTTTGGGTTTGGGAAAACACAAGGGGTGGCGATGGAGGAGATTCGATGTCTCCACACGTGAATGTTACGATCATCATTGGGCGCTACATGGAAATACTTGGCGAAGTACTTAGTGGCAAGACCTACTATTCATCACCAAAAACGAGGGGATGGTGTACAAACGACTCCATAAAAATACTTGTTCTTGAATCCGACAATCGGCTTTATCACAACTGTGAAGTCAAGGCTTCGGATGCATTGGGAATATGGGAATACGAATGCAACATTAGACGAAACGAAAGTAAGCCTAAGTTTGTGAACCCATAAACGTGGAAAAAATGTTCAGGGAATGAAATATGAGATTTCCGAAGTAAGAAACAGGATAAATAAGCTACAAAAATTAAGAAAAACTTATATATTTGAAAATAAATATTGTGTCTTAGCAATCACACATATCAATCCTTAATTTGGGAGGCTTTGTTTGATTTTATCACGCATATTAAGCAAGTTTGGTGGCAAGTTTATCGAAAAATAGCAGAAAATAAAAATTAATAAAAAAAATATGATTGCATTGTACATAAATTGGGATTTTGATCCCGAAATAATAAATATTTATGGTTTTTCATTAAGATACTACGGACTTTTATTTGTTTGTGGTTTGCTTTTATGTATGTACATACTAAAAGGAATTTTCCGAAGAGAAAACTTAAAAGAAAGTGCACACGAAGCACTTTTTATTTACGGAATATTTGGAATTTTTATTGGAGCAAGATTAGGACATTGTTTATTTTATGACTTTGAATATTTTTCAAATAATATTTTAGAAATGTTTTTACCAATAAAAATAAACCAAATTGGAGAAATAAAATTTATTGGTTATCGGGGATTAGCAAGCCACGGAGGAACAATTGGACTAATTATTTCACTTTATTTATATTCAAAAAAATATGAAATAAAATATCTTAAAATACTTGATTTAATTGCAATAGTTGCACCACTTGGAGCAACATTTATTAGACTTGCTAATTTAATGAACTCGGAAATGATTGGTAATCTGACTACAATGCCTTGGGCATTTATTTTTAGAAAAGTTGACAATATACCAAGACATCCATCCCAACTTTATGAAGCAATCGCATATTTAATAATTTTCATTATAGTCTTTACTGTTTACAAAACTAAAAACATAAAGTTAGGAAATGGTTTTTTGTTTGGTTTAGCAATAACCTTAATTTTTACAATGAGAATTTTAATTGAGTTTGTAAAAATAAATCAAGTGGAGTTTGAAAATGGAATGAAATTAAATATGGGGCAACTATTGAGTATTCCATTTATAATAATCGGAATATATTTTATGGGTAGTAATTTAATGAGAAAAGAAACTAAATAAAAAACTTGGTGGCAAGATTGCCTAAAAATCGCAGAAAATAAAAATTAATAAAAAAATATGATTGCATTGTACATAAATTGGGATTTTGATCCCGAAATAATAAACATTTATGGTTTTCCATTAAGATACTACGGACTTTTATTTGTTTGTGG
The DNA here is from genome assembly GCF_009707955.1 of Flavobacterium sp. LC2016-13. GTDB lineage: Bacteria > Bacteroidota > Bacteroidia > Flavobacteriales > Flavobacteriaceae > Flavobacterium. The sequence goes on from NZ_WMDQ01000025.1 coordinate 17,536, forward strand.
TTTGCTTTTATGTATGCACATACTAAAAGGAATTTTCCGAAGAGAAAACTTAAAAGAAAGTGCACACGAAGCACTTTTTATTTACGGAATAGTTGGAATTTTTGTTGGAGCAAGATTAGGACATTGCTTATTTTATGATTTTGAGTATTATTCAAAAAATTTATTAGAAATATTTTTACCAATAAAAATAAATCAAATTGGAGAAATAAAATTTATTGGTTATGGCGGATTAGCAAGCCACGGAGGAACAATTGGACTAGTTATTTCACTTTATTTATATTCAAAAAAATATGAAATAAAATATCTTAAAATACTTGATTTAATTGCAATCGTTGCACCACTTGGAGCGACATTTATTAGACTTGCTAATTTAATGAACTCGGAAATGATTGGTAATCCGACTACAATGCCTTGGGCATTTATTTTTAGAAAAGTTGACAATATACCAAGACACCCAGCCCAACTTTATGAAGCAATCGCATATTTAATAATTTTCATTATAGTCTTTACTGTTTACAAAACTAAAAACATAAAGTTAGGAAATGGTTTTTTGTTTGGTTTAGCAATAACCTTAATTTTTACAATGAGAATTTTAATTGAGTTTGTAAAAATAAATCAAGTGGA
>NZ_WMDQ01000026.1 GCF_009707955.1 Flavobacterium sp. LC2016-13
AGCTGCAGTACAACCATTACCATTGGTATAATTAATGGTTACCGTTTTACTACCCGCTGTTAAATATCTTAAAGTTACAGTATTTGTTCCAGTTGTTCCTCCAGAAACGATAGCGTAATCTGTTCCTGCTGTACCTGGAAATACCCAAGTATAATTAGTCATTCCAGTTTCAGTTGTATAAGTAACGGATGTACCAATACAAGTTGATGCTCCTGGTTGTGCCGTAAAAGTTGGTGTTGGCAATGCATTTACAGTAACTGCTGATGATGAAGTTGCTGAGGCTGCAGTACAACCATTACCATTTGTATAATTGATGGTTACCGTTTTACTTCCCGCTGTTAAATACCTTAAAGTTACAGTATTATCTGTTGTTGTTCCACCAGAAACAATCGTATAATCTGTTCCTGCAACTCCCGGGAATCCCCAAGTATAATTGGTCATTCCTGTTTCTGTTGTATAAGTAACGGATGTACTAATACAGGTTGATGCTCCAGGTTGTGCCGTAAAAGTTGGTGTTGGTAATGCATTTACAGTAACTGCTGATGATGAAGTTGCTGAAGCTGCAGTACAACCATTACCATTGGTATAATTAATGGTTACCGTTTTACTACCCGCTGTTAAATATCTTAAAGTTACAGTATTAGAACCTGTTGTTCCACCTGAAACAATAGTGTAATCTGTTCCTGCAACTCCTGGGAATCCCCAAGTATAATTGGTCATTCCTGTTTCAGTTGTATAAGTAACGGATGTACCAATACAAGGTGAAGTTACTGGTTGTGCTGTAAAAGTTGGAGTTGGTAAAGCATTTACAGTAACCGCTGATGAAGAAGTTGCTGCAGTTGCTGTACAACTATTGCCATTGGTATAATTGATGGTTACCGTTTTACTACCCGCTGTTAAATATCTTAAAGTTACAGTATTAGATCCTGTTGTTCCACCAGAAACAATGGTATAATTAGTTCCTGCAACTCCTGGGAATCCCCAAGTATAATTGGTCATTCCTGTTTCAGTTGTATAAGTAACGGATGTACCAATACAAGGCGACGTTGCTGGTTGTGCTGTAAAAGTTGGTGTTGGTAAAGGATTAACTGTTAACGCTACTGCATTTGATGTTACTGTAGAAGAACATGCACCTGTAATAACAACATCATAATTACCAGCGTTTGCAGCTATCGGATTTGTTAAAGTAAGTGTGTTTGTACCTTGCCCTGAATATACTCCACCGTTTGTAACAGCAACACCTCCAAGTCTCCAAGAATATGTTAAGCTAGCTCCTGTTGCAGCAACAGTAATTGTGCGTACACCTGCACCAGAACATACGGCTGTAGGAGCAGTAGGTTGTGTAGTAATAACTGCAGAAGTCATGTCAACAAAAACTGGTGTTGATATAACTGTTCCGCCGCAAGTTATTGTAGCGCGGTAATATGTTTTAGTCGTTTGTGAAGTTGTAAATTTAGCTTTTGAATTTGCTGAGTCTAAGAAAGTAATATTAAGATCATCAATACTATGTTTATCTTTTGACCCACCTGTACGGGCAGAAAATTTAAATTTCCATGTTGATTTATCTGCTGCTGCAAAACCAGGCAACAACAATTTAGAAACAACTGTTACCATTGTTCCATCTTGCTTTTGAATAACAAGAGTTAAATATCCATCAGTATCAACATTTAAATTGACATCTCTATAAATAGAAGTTCTTAAATTGAAAGGAGCATTGATTGCCGTATTAAAAATAGGAGCATTGTTGTATAATATTCTAACGCGGCTTCCATCAGCAACACCTTCATTGTCATAAGTATCAAATTGTACAACAAGTCCTGATCCTTCTCCACTTTCTCCTCCTCCTGCATTTGCAGGAAGATTTGAGCCATAACTTAAACTCATACCATCAGCACCAAGTGTACCTCCATCCCAAATTCTATATTTAAAAGTAGCTGTAAATGGAGTTATATTAGCTGTATTGGCTTTGTCTATTAAAAAACCACCATTGTGTCCGCCTAAAGCAACATCTGTCAAGATTAACTCACCACCTGTAATTGATGTATCATTACCAGAAAGTGCTATATTTCCAACTGTTGAATTAATCGCCTGGTCAGTAGAAAAAGTACTGTTGAAAAAAGCAACTGAAGGTGTAGCAGCGCTAGTCCAAGGAGCATTACCATTTGGCGAAGTTTCCCAAATATAAGTTGCACCATCGCCAAAAGTATTCCCTAATGATAATGTAAAAGGTACATTTGGACAAACAGTAGATGCTGTTGATGAAGTACTAACTGTACTTGGCAACGTACCACTACATCCAGCCTGAAGTGTAATTGTATAATCTTCAACCTGCCCTGTATCAGTATTAACGGTACAAGGAGTTGTATTATAATTTCCTAGACGTCCAATAATACGCATTTTTACACTTGTCGAAGTAGCTCCTGTAGGGATTTGATAATATACAGAAGTCGTTTTTCCATCAGTTCCTGAAGAGTTTCGTATTGTTCCAATATATACAGGACCTTCATCCGTGTCTAAGTAATCTCCATCATTATTCCAGTCAAAGAAAGCAGTGTAATACATGTTAAAATCTCCACTTGTATTTCCTTTAACTATTAACGAATAATAATCTCCCTTATTTACAGTAGTTGTTGCTGTACCTGTTGGTGCAAAAAGTTCATATGCAGTGGTACTTGACTCTGCACCTGCAGGTGCATTAGATAAAGTATTTAGTTGTACACTCGTTATTGGTGCAACTCCTGCAAAAGATGTGCACGAATTTGTTCCGATAGTTACTGTACCTGCAGTATTAGTAAAATAATTAGAGTCGCTAATTGGTGCGCCAGGAGCCCCACCATAAACTCCTGCAATTCTAGTACTTCCAGCAGTTATTAAGGCAGCTGCAGTATGTGTTACTCCAAAATTCGCTAAATTACCTTTAGCAACAGTATTTGAAATAGTTAAGACGTTTGCAATAGTTGTTATTGTAGAAAATGTTTTAACGCCAGTTCCAGATAAAGTTAAATTGTAAAAAGTTACACGCATAGTGTTTTGTGCAGCACCATTTAAATTAACGGTACCTGTTGCTGGTAAAAAATTAGCTGTAGGTCCGCTAAAAGGATTTGTAGCTGAAAGATTGATTGTACTTGAACCCCCATTTAAAGTTCCGTTTGTGAGTGTTACAGTAGAAAAAGTATGAGACAATCTTGTTCCTAAATTTAAAGTACCACCAGTACCATTTATGGTTAAAGCTGTACCTGTGCTGCTTACATTTCCTGTGAAAGTTGCTGTACCTCCTGTCTTTGTCATTGAGACAATACCAGTTGTTGTAAAACCAGCAATACTTTGATTAGCAGTTCCCGCTAATGTTATTGGTGAACCATTAGCAGTAAATGTTCCATTATTTGTAAAATTACCTCTTAGATTAAGTGAATAATTTGAAGTTGTAGTGTTTAATGTCGCTGCATTTGATATATTCAAATTACCATTAATAGTTAAACCAACTGCCATTGTTGTAGTTCCTGCGCTAATAGATAAATTATTAAACGTAGTAAATATTGTTGCAGGCAAAACATCATTCGCGGCTAATTGAACCGTTCCTGAACCAGGAGTAAAAACGTTTGCTGCAGTATTATTACCCAAAGCAATAGTATTGGCTATTAAAGTTCCTCCATTGGTCATGTCTAATGTACCAGGTCTGTTAACATTATTTCCCCCAAGAGTAAAATCAGTTACAGTAAGTTGTGATCCTGAATTTAAAAAATTCAGGATAGCCATATTAAAATTGCTAGTCCCGATGTTAATCGCCGCACAACTATATGTACCATTAACAGTAACAGTATGGTTATTTCCAATTATAACACTATCAACAGGACTTGGTGGACCACTAATAGTACGATATGTCTGATTACCAACATTATTTGTAGCATTTGCAGTTAATGTTAAACTTGTATTACTCGCAATTGAAGCAACAGTTCCAATAGCTGTCCCATTTTGTCTTGTAATGACTGATCCAACCGTTAGTTCTGTTAAAAACAAAGTTCCATTTCCTGTTACCGTAGTAGAAGCATTAGAAGAAGTAACTGTTCCTGTTCTATTTATATTTACTGCGGACCAAGTTGGCGCGTCACTCCAATTTCCGGTATTGTTACTTGTTACAGTTCCGGATTGCGCAAAAATTTGAGTATTTGAACAAAAGAAAGCCAGAAATAACAAACAAAAATTTAGAATGCTGATTTTTCTTCTTTTAATTTCCAAAGATGCTATTTGCTCGCTTTGTGTGATTTTTTGAAATAAAGAAGTAACTAATAAAAGTAATTTTCTAATCATATAGTTGTGGTATTTGTGTTCTTATTCTATCGAAAATATGTCTATTTAGAAATAATTATTCAAAACACTGATATTTAAATATTTACGATTTTTAGGTAAGATTGGATTTACAATTTTAAATAAAAATGTATTTTTTAACATTTTGAAAGCTTTTTTTTACAAAATAAATTTTCAAAATACTCCCGTAAAATCTCACTAGATTCTAAAAAAACGTTAACTCTTTAAACCTCAGAACTTTTTAAAATAAATTATTCCTTTTAAGATTATTCTATTCCAAATAAAGTGTAAAAAAGACTGTCTTACAAGTCTTTTATTTGAAAATTTAACTTTTCCGACAAAAAACAACAATTACCGACGAAATACATTTTTTAATGTTAATGCAAAAATTTATGTTTTAAAATACCTACTTTTATTTCTTACTTTTTTGACTTTTTTCCATAAAAAAAGTCCACTTAAAAATTTTCAAGTGGACTTTTTAACCTAAATTTTACTTTTTTAGTAAATAATCTTATAAGTTTTAGTAGCATTTGTTTCTAAAATTACCTTGACTAATAAGACCTGATCAGAGATTTTTAAATTATCAATTTTTAAAATAGTATCTGAAATATTAGCCTTTTTATAAAGTAATTTTCCTGAGAAATCATAGATGTAAACAGTGCTTATTCTGTCAACATCAGAACTAACTGTAATTGCTTTATTTTTTACAGTTACTAATACATTTTTATCTGTTTTTTCAAACTCGCCGGTTCCTAATGATTTGTTTGAATATGTTAACACAAAACGATTTGTATATGTTCCTGTTGAAGTATTAAAAGTATAATTACCAGCTCGCAAATCATGAATGGTATTTGTAATTTTATCTTCGAGATAAATAGCATGATTACTCAAATCGCCATCTGCATGATCTATTGCAATTGTAAAATCACCGGAAATTGTACTTCGATAACCCAAAGTAACAGTATCAGTATCAATAAAAGGCAATGCACGTCCCTGAATAACATAGTTATTACCATTACCAACACTATAAAAATCTAAATACGGATTGGCATCAAAACTTTTGCCATCATATTTGTTCTCGTACTCATTGCTGGCACCTTCAACATAACCCACTAGCATTTGTTTGAAAGCTCCTCCATCATTAGTCATATTTAACCAAACACGATGTCTTTCGATTTCTGTTTCAGATGTATTTGCTGATTTAAAAAACTCGATATTAGTTGCTCCGCCAAATCGCATCGAATTATTAAAAACTATTGTACCTGGATTAATACTACTTGCAAAAAAGGATTGCCCTGAAGCAATATTACCGCTTGGTGCAGTATTATTATTTCCGGCATTTCCACTTGCAGCAGGCACACCGACACCACCAGTTCTATTATAACTTGCATAATCATCTGAATTATAACGGTATGGTCCTGAAAGAACCACCGGCGTATTATGAGTCCAGAAATAAAGTGTTCCGTCTAAAAATGGATTTGCTGCTAAAAATGCATTTGCATTTAGGGCAGAAGGATAAGGGTTTCCAATTAAATAATATTTTCCGGCAGCTACTGTTTCACCAGATAAATTACCATTGTTAGGTATACCAATAAATGAAGCGGCATAATCGGCTTTTGCTGTATTTGAGTAACCGTTAGGACCACGAATGATATAACCTTTTCCAACAATCATATTGTCTTTAGGAAAGATTGATACCCATGAATCGCCACTAAATGCCATGAATCTGTCGTAAGAAGTCAATGGAGAAACATCTAAAAGACGTTGCGGATTTACTGGTGTTGACCAATACACGTAATCTGCCTGACGAATTTGTGGTGCGATACGTTTATAAATAATATTTCCTGAATTTACTGCGTTTGTAATTTGCAACAAACTTGAATGGTTTTCAAAAGTTACAGTCCCACCATTATTTGATAAAGAATTAGTCAAAGTTAAAGTATCAAGAAATTGTATTACCACATTTACTCCAGGATTTACGGTACAAGTACAACCATTAATATTTCCTGCACCTCCACCGGCTGAAACATAATTTCCTGCAAAAACAAGATTCTGATCAAGTGTTGGTGTTCCGTTAGACCAAGAAGTTGTAAATGTATTTGTAACTAATGCAGGTACTATCGCATTTGCTGAAATTAATGAAGTACAGGTACCATTGCTCACTATAAAAGTGTACGTATTTGGCGTAAGCCCGGAAATAGTAGTCGTTGTTCCGGAATATGGTTCTACAATCGCACCTGGATAAAGTGTTAATGTACCACCAACTGGTAATCCGCTTAAAGCAATGCTTCCAGTTGCAACAAGACAAGTAGGAGGAGTTATTGTTCCTATTACGGGAGCTGATGGCAAAGGATTTACCACCACATTAAAAGTCACACCCGGACTCGAAGTACAGCTATTTGCATTTTTCACGGTTACTGTTCCTGTGTAAGTTCCACCTGCTGTTCCTGCAGGAACAGCAATTGTAATTGGACTTGCTCCCAATGTAACATCAGTAACAGGGATAAAAGTATTGGTTGGTGATGCACTCCAAACTATGCTATAGGTTGTTGGCGTATTTGCTACACTAGTGTAGGGCAATGTAATATTTTGAGTGCTTGCACTTGCACAAACCGGAGCAACAGTCCCAAGAGTGATCGTTGGTAAAGGATTTACCACTACACTAAAAGACAATCCCGGACTTGAAGTACAGGAGTTTCCATTTTTTACGGTTACTGTTCCGGTGTAAGTTCCGGCTGCAGTTCCTGCCGGTATTGCAATGGATATTGGACTTGCATTTAGTGTTGCATCCGTAACGGTCACAAAAGTATTCGTTGGCGAAGTACTCCAAACAATGCTATAGGTTGTCGGCGTATTGGTGGGTGCACTATAAGCCAAAGTTGTATTTTGTGCACCTGCATTGGTACAAACCGGAGCGACAGCCCCAAGTGTAATAGACGGTAAAGGATTTACCACTACACTAAAAGGCAATCCAGAACTTGAAGTACAGGAGTTTCCATTTTTAACAGTTACTGTTCCGATGTAAGTTCCCGCTGCTGTTCCTGCCGGAACTGCAATTGATATTGGACTTGCATTTAGTGTTGCATCCGTAACGGCCACAAAAGTATTTGTTGGCGAAGCATTCCAAACAATACTGTATGTTGTTGGCGTATTGGTGGGTGCACTATAAGCCAAAGTTGTATTTTGTGCACCTGCACTGGTACAAACCGGTGCAACAGCCCCGAGGGTAATAGATGGTAAAGGATTTACCACTACACTAAAAGGCAATCCAGGGCTTGAAGTACAGTTATTTGCATTTTTAACAGTTATTGTTCCTGTGTAAGTTCCCGCTGCTGTTCCTGCCGGTACCGCAATGGATATTGGACTTGCATTTAGTGTTGCATCCGTAACGGTCACAAAACTATTTGCGGGCGAAGCATTCCAAACAATGCTATAGGTTGTTGGCGTATTAGTTGCGCCGGTATAAGCCAAAGTTGTATTTTGTGCACCTACATTGGTACAAACCGGAGCGACAGCCCCAAGGGTAATAGAAGGCAAAGGATTTACATTTACTGTAGTAGGAGTTGATTCCAGAGATGTACAAGTTCCACTTTGAACCACAGCTCTAAATTGAGTTGTTTGAGTAAGTGCTCCCGAAGTATAAGTTGTACCTGTCGCAGTAGGAATATCTGTCCAAACTGAAAATGGACTTACTGAAGACTGCCATTTTACTACAGTTCCTGTATGTGACGATAAAGTTAACTGAGCACTTGTAAAACCGCTACAAATTGTTGTACCACCAGCAACTGAACCTCCTACACTTTCAGGCGAAATAGTCACATTATTTACTACATTATTCGCCGTAATGGGAGACACACAAGCGCCAGATGTTAAACTCGTAACAGTTATTGTGTTTATTCCCAATGCCAAGTTTGGAGCAGTAAAAGTTCCCGTTCCAGCTGTGCTAACTGTCATTGTTGCGGTTTGTCCTGTTGCACTTGGATTCGTACGATTGTAAGTAACAGTGTAAGTTCCTGTAGGCAACGAAGCAGCACTTGAAGTTAGTGTAACTATTGAAGTTCCAAATGTGATACAACCATTTTGTGCTGAAATGCCTGTTATACTATAAGTTGGGCAACTATAGGTGACAATTACTTTTCCGAGTGCTCCTGAGCCACCAAGTTGTGCTGCTCCCAATGCAGAATTTATAGCTCCTCCTCCTCCTCCTCCCGGTGGAGCACCTGGATTTCCAGCTGCTGTACCTAGAATTGCACTTGAACGAGCTGCACCACCAAGTCCTGTTCCACCAATAGGATTAGCTCCGTTCCCACCGGCTCCTGAAGTTAGTCCTACTGATAATGCAGCAGACTCTCCATTTCCTCCATTAGCACCTGCAGTTTTTGTGCCGCCAACAGCAAATGATGCTGCTAGTGTGCCTCCTGCACCACCTGTGGGGACAACTCCAGTGTTATTTGATCCTCCTCCGGATCCTCCGGCTGCAAAAATAATAGTTTCATAACCTACAATAGTCGAATTTCCTCCATTAGCTCCATCACCAAGTGCTCCTAGTGCTTGTCCTCCGACTTGAATATTTAAAGTATTACTGGCAATCACTGTAATTGTTGTTGATGCATATGCACCTCCACCTCCTCCAGCGGCTCCTCTTCCTAAAAGCACACCTGCACCACCGGCTCCACCACCGGCACCTCCACCTCCCCATGCCTGAATATTCATAGAGGTAATTCCTGCCGGAACTATTAATGAACCGTTAGCTGTAAATGTATGTGGTGGTTGCGCCCATAATGAGACATAAATAAAAGATACTAATAAAGATAATTTTAGCTTCATAAAAGTGGTATTTAGGATTATAGAATAATTTGGTTTATGTCCACCTTTAAGGAAAAAAATCATGGATTCATTTGAAAATCAGCATGTCTCTTTTTTCTTAAAAACGACTTATATCTAAGTTACTGAAATAAAGATGTTTATGAAAATAAAAGTGCTATTTACTTACAAATTATTGATTTGTAAATTATTTAACTTAATTTTCCCAAAAAAATATTCTATTAGTTGTAAATTCTTACTTTTTTAAACTAATTGATAATATTTTCTCTTTTAATTTTTAGCTAAAACCATGACAATCAAAGAAGCAATGCAAAAATTAGAACACTTTTGTGCCTATCAGGAGCGCTGTCACGCAGAGGTAGTTTCAAAATTGTATGATCTGAAAATGACTTCTGATGAGATGGATTCAATTATTGTTCATCTAATTCAGGAGAATTTTTTAAATGAAACTCGTTTTGCCTGCAGTTTTGCGAGAGGAAAACATCGAATTAAAAGCTGGGGAAAAATCAGGATTACGAATGAATTGAAATTCAGACAAATTTCTTCCACAAATATTACTTTAGCACTTAAAGAAATTTCGGCAGAAGAATACGCGAATACATTTGAGCAGCTTTCTGAAAGATGCTGGAATGGTATTCACGAAACAAATGCGCTTAAGAAGAGGAAAAAATTTTGTGATTATTTACTTCGTCGCGGTTATGAAAGCAATTTAGTTTATGACAAAGTGAAAGAATTCGAACTCGATTCAGACTAAATTATAACCAAAGAAGTTGTGAGTTAAATCGCTTTGTTATAATCTCAAAAAATCAAAAAAAACCTATATTTTTTCCAATTTTTTTAAATATCAGAAAATCATTATTTTGATGATAATTTACTATATCTGACGTTTTTTTGACAATTATTTCGAAAAACAATCCTGATTTACTGTTATTTTGATGATTTTTCTTATTTTTAGCTTTAACATTTTATAAGAAATAACACAGATTGTCATTTTTTTTAATGCATTTCATCGACTATTTTAACATTTCATCGATTATATAGGCATTCTCAAAACCCTATATTCTTGTAACACGTAGATGTGTCTATCTTTGCTTGGTCAAATTCTTATGCCAGCATAACAACCTGATAGAAAACATTTAACATGAAAAAAACTTTACTTTTATTTTTATTTATTTTTTTACCTTTTTTAGGATTTAGTCAAGTTGACTTAGTAAAATGGGATGCAGCATCTAATAGTAATAGAAATACTCCAACTTCTATCGTTGCGACTGTTGCAGGACAAGATTTGACAAACAACGGAGCAAGCTTGCAGTACATTTCATACAATAGTGACGAAACTTTTTATCAAACAGGATCATGGCCAACACCAGCAGACAATGGAGGAGAATATAATCCTGCTAAATACATTCAGTTTGCAATAAAGCCTAATTCAGGCAATAAAGTTGATTTAAGTAGCTTTACTTTTCAATGTAGATCCGGATCAGGGAAATTTAGAATTAAATATTCAAAAGATGCTTCTTTTTCAACAGGTGTCAAAGATTTACTGACAGAAACAGTTACTCCAAATTCCTGGACTACATATAATCTAAATTTTTCTACAGAGATAAATCCAGTTTTAGATACTGAAACTGTTTATGTTAGATTTTATTCTTATAGTACTAATAATACTTTCGAAATTAAAACAGGTACTAATACCAACAATGTTATCCCAGTCATTAAAGGAACGGTTTCAAGTTTTAATGCTAATAAAATTTTAGCTATCAATGATTATGTAAGTACTAAAAAGGAATTAGGCGTAAACATTAATATTTTAAATAACGACGTAAAAAAAGAAAATGTCACGTCTCTTATAATTTCTACTGCACCTACAGCTGGAATGGGAAGAGTAATCATTAATCCTGATAAAACCGTAACTTTCAATCCGGCAGTAGGTTTTACAGGTTCTGCAACTTTTAATTATACGATTTCAAATGCAACAGAAACATCTACTGCAACGGTTAAAGTAACTGTTTCAGATGATACAGATGACACTTTATCGCTTTGGAACGGAGCTTCAAATAGTTTTAATCCAATTACAAATGCTTATGTAAATTCTGCATCGCCAATTACTGCAACTGGAGCATCTTTGGGTTATATCTATCAAAATACAACAACTGCATTTTTCCAAACAGGAAGCTGGCCAACTCCACAACAAAATAGTGGAAGTTTAGATCTTAATAAATACATTCAATTCAAAATAAATCCTGACTCTAATCATCAATTAAATTTAAAGCAATTTAATTTTACATACAGAGGAGCAAATGGTCAAAAATTTCAGGTTCGATATTCAAAAGACATCAACTTTGCTAGCGGAGTAAAAGTTTTAATTCCTGAAACAAACAGTGCTTCATCATGGACGGCATTAACAGGTACTTTTTCTACAGATACAAGTCCCGTACTTTCTACAGAAACAGTATATGTTAGATTTTATGTGTACAATACCAATAATACTTTTGAAATAAAAAATGGTAATGGTAATAGTGAAGGTCCGGCAATTACAGGTACAGTAAAAGATGTTAACACTCTAACTGCAAACGACGACGCTATATCAACTCCAAGTAATGTAGCTGTTGTAATTCCAATTTTAGCAAATGATGTTATTGGAGGTTCTGCTTTACAAGCGATAACTGTAACTCAGCCATCAAACGGAACTGTTACTGTAAACGGTACAACTAATATAACTTTTACACCTGCAAGTGGTTTTACAGGAACTGCTAGTTTTACTTACACTTTGCGTAATGCAAATTCAAATTATTCTTCTGCAACGGTTAATGTAAATGGAACTGCGCCTACTTGTGTAGCTTCAGAAACTGCTGGAATAAATTACTGGAAAGGATTTGTTTACACGTACACAGGTAATACACCTGCAGCAACAACTTATGTAGGATCTGTTGCTGAAAAAGCAATTTTTGATAGAAATGTTGACGAAAATACCATTACAGGAGATACAACTGTAGAAGCAAATAACTTTTGTGGTACTGTACCAAGTGATAAGTTTTTTGTTCGTTATTTAATGCAGACCACGGTAGCAACCGCAGGAACTTACAGTTTTACTATTGGTGGTGATGATGGTGTTCGATTATATATTGATGGAGCTTTAGTTACTATGAGCCCTACAAATTCATGGGGCGATCATAGCTACATTAGATATGCCGCGCAATATAATTTAACAGCTGGAACGCATAATTTTGTATTAGAATATTACGAAAATGCACAATCTGCAAGAGTTTCATTTTCATATGGCGCTATAAAAGGCGACACTACATTTCCTTTTGGAGATAATAAATGGAACGTTTATGGTTTTTCATTGCCAGACATTTCATTAAATCCGGCAAGTTATGCAGGTACTTACGTAGATACTAATTTAAATATCAACACACAAACATACTGGAATAAAACAAAATCACCTTCATATGCTTCAAATTGGCAAGGAGCTCCAATGGATATCAATCAATTTGCTATTACTTACAAGCGTCAGGGTTTTGATTGTGGAAATTACCAAATACAATTAGTAAATTGTGATGATGTTGCTGAAGTTTATATAGATGGGGTAAAAATATTTACTCAAAATGGTTATACAAATACTGTATCATTAATAAATAACGGTCAATATTATCCATTAGATAAAAATTCTAAAGTCGAAGTACGTCTTAGAGAAGATGGAGGAGACGCAAATGTTGCATTTAATTTTATTTATACTGCTTCGGCAGCTCCAGTTGCGTCTGTTACTACACAACCAACTTGTGCTGTAAATACAGGAACAATTACATTTTCGTCACCAGCACCGGCAACGGGAATAACATACAGTATAGACGGAACGACTTATACAAACACAACAGGAGTATTTTACGGTGTTGCTGTAGGTTCTTATAATGTTTCTACAAAAAATAGTGCAGGATGTACTTCTGCAACAACAACAGTAAATGTTAACGCAGCTACCGGTAAGACATGGAATGGTGCAACTAGTGCAAACTGGAATGTAGCAACAAACTGGACTCCAAACGGAGTACCAACAGCATCTGACTGTGTTGTTATACCGGATCTTACTAATATTACCAATAAACCGGTTGTGTCAGGTACTGAAGTAGTTACTAATGCAAATGTTTTAACGATAAGTAATAAAGGATCTTTAGTAATTCAAAGTTCAAATACGCTTAAAGTAGAGAATTCTATCACGGTTGAAACAACAGGATCATTAATATTTGAAAATAACTCAAGTTTAATTCAGGTAAATACTAGTCCTGCGATTAACTCAGGAAAAATTACTTATAAACGTATTGCTCCACAAATTCGTCAGGCAGATTATGTGTATTGGTCAACACCTGTAACTCCGCAAAGACTTATTGATGTTTCTCCATTGACTTCTTACGACAAGTTTTTTGGATATAGCGGTAGTGGATGGGTATCAACTTATCCAACTGGAAATATGGTTGTAGGTAAAGGGTATATTATTCGTGGTCCTAATGGTTCATCAAATACAACAAAAGCAGATTATCAGGCCTCATTCATAGGTACTCCAAACAATGGTACTTTGAGCGGTGAAACATTAAGTGCCGGTAAATTTTATTTAATTGGAAATCCATATCCATCTGCGTTAGATGCAAATACATTTCTAAATAACAATTCATTTTTAGACGGAACATTATACTTCTGGACTCATAATACGCCAGTGGTTCTTTCAGGTGCATATCGCTACAGCGCAACAGATTATGCCAGTTATAATATGACTGGTGGTGTTGGTGGTCAACCAGCCATTAGCGGAAACACTGGAAATAACAATAGCAAACCAACAGGTAAAATAGGTGCAGGACAATCGTTTTTTGCAAGTGCTACAACTGGCGGAACAGTAAGTTTTAATAATTTGATGAGATTGGGCGGAGCTAATAACACTCAATTTTATAAATCTACAACTACTTCAAAAGAAGCTACAATCGAAAGAAATCGTGTTTGGTTAAATATGACCAATACCGAAGGAGCTTTTAAGCAAATGTTAGTAGGTTATGTTGAAGGTGCTTCAAATGAATATGAACCTAGATATGATGGAGTGAGTTTTGATGCCAATCCTTATGTAGATTTTTTCAGTGTTGCAAACGGTAATAACTATGTAATTCAGGCACGTGCTTTACCTTTTACAGATACAGATGAAGTTCCTTTAGGATACCGTACCACAATTGCAGGAGATTTTACAATTTCTATTGATGAAGTAGATGGTAATTTAACGAATCAAACTATTTATTTAGAAGATAAAAAAACCAATGTCATTCATGATTTAACAGCTAGTAATTATACTTTTTCTACTGCTACCGGAACATTTACGGATCGTTTGGTATTAAAATATAAAAATAAAACATTAGGGACAGGAGATTTTGAAAACATTGAAAATGGTGTTTTAATTTCTGTGAAAAATAAAACAATACAAGTAACCTCTTCAAAAGAGGCTCTTAGTGAAGTTTCTGTTTATGATTTGACGGGAAAACTACTTTATAATAAAAAGAAAGTTGGAACAACAGAATTACAAATATCAAATTTACAATTAAGTAGTCAGGTCTTGTTTACAAAAGTAACACTGGAGAATGGTTATGTCATATCTAAAAAACTAATTTTTAATTGATTATAAAAAATAAATCAAGGGTAAAAATCCGACAGCGAAAGTTGTCGGATTTTTTGGGATAATAATGAATCCAATTAATCTAACAAAATATAAATATTAAAACAAGTTGCTAATTGTTTAAAAGCCTACCGAGAACCTTTAGCAACATTAAAAATACTAACCAAAAATAAATGCCAAACCATATGTCCCCAAAAACTTTTTTATCAATACGTTCTTTATTTTTAAAAAATTTAGGATTGCTTATTCTTTTGATTCCATTTAAAATGTTAAGCCAAAATACGATTACAAGAATCCATACCGATTGGAAAGGATATTGGACATCGAACAGCACAACAGGAGTTGGAAACCGCCCCGATACGGCCAATAATTTACTGGCTTTTGCATGGAACGGTGTAACCTATTCTACTGGTGTAAACGATAACGTGTTAACCACAAATGCCGTAACTTTTAATGCACAAAAATTTAGAGCATTAAAGATTCAAACTCTTGGACTAGACGGTAGCATGTATTTTCTTCAAGGCTCAATGATAGACGGATCGGCTTCTACCGCTACATTAGTTCCCGCATTGGCAGGATCAACTTCTACAGGCGCTGAACTTGCTTCAAGACTTACTGACGGTGCTAACGGTTTAACCTTGGGAACTGGAATTGCAAATATAAAAGCAGGTACAGCCGAATTTAAAATTGGTACAAATAACTTGAATATTCCAGGAATTGGTGACGGTATTCCAGACATTATTGTAACTCAGGTAGCAGATCCCGGCAACCAATATGACACATTCAAATTTGTAAATGCTTCTGGAGTTACGGTAGGAACTGAAATTTCAATTAAATTCGATGCAATTACAGCTATCGGAACATATAGTCTTGATTTATTTAGAGCTGATAATGGAGCAGTAGCTTTTACACCAGCATCTACAAGAGATATTAGAATGTTGGGAATTGAAGCGAGTTCATTTGGTATAAATGCATCAAATGCTTCACAAGTAGATCGTTTTGTGGTTACTTTTTCAGGTAGTTCAGATTGTGCTTTTATAGCATTCAATACCAATTCATTAAAAATTGCAGAATTAGGTTTGGTTAAAAAAGCTTCATTGGCTACTTGTGGTAAAGTAGGTAATATCATTAATTACACATTCGAAGTAACCAACACCGGAGAGGTTCCTATAACTGATATTCGAGTTACAGACCCAATGCCTGGATTGGTAATCACAGGTAATCCTATTGCAAGTTTAGCAGCCGGGGCAAAAGCTACCTTAACAGGAACTTATACAATTACTGCTGCAGATGTAGCAGCCGGTAGAGTTGTTAATTCTGCAAAAGTAACAGGAACAGATCCTTCATTAAATATTATTGAAGATATATCAGGGCAAACCAATACAGATAATATTGCAACTACTATTTTATTGCCAGCTCCAATTTTTACAGCGCAACCGGCAACACCAACATGTATTGGCACATCAGTTACTTATACAACTGAAACTGGAATGACCAATTATACTTGGGGATTCCCAGGTACAGCAGGAACGAATTATACCATTGTTTCCGGTGGAACAACAACAGATAACACTGTTACTTTAAGATACTTAACAACCGGAAGTAAAACGGTAACTATTAATTATACCAATACTAATGGCTGTACTACAGCTTCAGCAACTTCTTCATCAGCGGTTACTGTAAATGCATTGCCAACACCAACTTTTACGGCACAACCGGGGGCATCAACTTGTATTGGTACATCGGTTACTTATACAACACAACCTGGTATGACCAATTATACTTGGGGATTCCCTGGAGTTGCAGGAACAAATTATACAATTATTTCCGGTGGAACAACAACAGATAATACTGTTACTTTAAGATATTTAACAACAGGAAGCAAAACGGTAACTATTAATTATACAAATGGTAATGGCTGTTCTGCAGCTTCAGCGACTTCTTCTTCAGCAGTTACTGTAAATGCATTGCCAACACCAACTTTTACAGTACAACCAGCAACGTCGCCTTGTATTGGCACATCCGTTATTTATACAACAGAAACTGGAATGAGTAATTATACTTGGGGATTCCCGGGAGTTGCAGGAACAGATTACACTATCGTTTCTGGTGGAACAACCGGATCTAATACTGTTACTTTAAGATATTTAACAGCCGGAAGTAAAACGGTAACCATTAATTATACAAATGGTAATGGTTGTACTGCAGCTACAGCAACTTCTTCTTCAGCAATTACAGTAAACCCATTACCCACTACTCCAGGAATTGGTTCTACAACCGATGTTAACTGTACAGCCCTTGGAAGTGTAACGCTGAACAATCTGCCTGCCGGATCATGGACGCTATACCAAACCGGTTTTGCATCCGGTACCATAAACAATTCAGGAACTACTTATACCGTTACAGGCCTTGCAGCGGGAACCTACAGATTTACCGTAAGCAATGGTACCTGTACCTCGACAGTATCTTCGGATGCCGTGATCACAGACCAGTCTTCCACAACATGGAACGGTAGCTCATGGTCACCAGCAGCGCCAGATGCCACAAGATCTGCTATTATCGCAGGACCTTTTACAGTATCGGCAGATTTAACGGTTTGTTCGTTAACCATAAACAGCGGTATTAATATCGTAGTGCCTTCAGACCGTACTTTTACTATTGTAAACGGCCTTACGGTTGCTTCGAGCTCAACATTAACATTCGAGAACCACTCAAGTCTGGTACAGATAAACAATAATGCCGTGAATTCAGGAAAAATCACCTACAAGCGTATTGCCGCACAAATTCGTCAGGCGGATTACGTGTACTGGTCAACACCGGTAACCCCGCAAAGGCTTCTGGATGTTTCTCCATTGACTTCTTACGACAAGTTCTTTGGTTATAACGGTGACAACTGGGTATCAACCTTCCCGAAAGACAACATGGTGGTAGGTAAAGGATATATCAT
>NZ_WMDQ01000027.1 GCF_009707955.1 Flavobacterium sp. LC2016-13
ATTAGGTGATCAGTTTGCTCCGAATCGAGTGATCATTTTAAACTGAAAATCTATGGTCAATTTGACCGTTTTTTCCAACATAACACAATGCATTGCTGAAGAAAGAGATTTTATACGAGAATTAATCCTTAGTGCATCCGCTGAAGCTGGCACAATATTAACTGACGAGCAGATTGAAGAAATGGTGCAGCAGAAAAGAGAAGAGATCAACAAACACAAACGGAGCGGATCGGCAATCGAAGACTATATTGAAAAGGTTTCAGTTATCTATATCGATCCTGTGTCTGAATGCAGCCAGAAATACCTCGTGATGCGTTGGTCATGCAGATTTTGGAAATTTATAAAATCATTATTCAGTAGAGAAGTGCCTTAATTAAAACCATTTCCAAAATGGAATAAAAGAAAACTGCTAACTCCTCATCCTACATATTATATGTACCATACAAGACATTGAATACACAATGCAATTCGGTGAATCTGAGATGCCATTAGAAAAATAACAGTGGAACAAGAAAAATACTGTTCCGGTAAAGCCGCCAGGCCTTGAAGATTCTGTGCTTTTTGCTTAATTTTGTAACTTGACACCCGAAGAAATAAAACGCTATTTTGAAAATATTTCTCCTCCCCATGCATTCGACTGGAAACCCTGCTCAAAAATTACCGATTCTCAGCTCTTTTTAAAAAGCTGCTAAATCGGCATTAATAATTTTAATGGACCTGTTGAGAGATGTCCCGCATCGTGGCACCTTAAAGATTTTTACCTTCACATAAAAACGAAGTCAGACTGCCGAGAAGAGCGTAGAAAATAAACCGGAAATAGTATTGGAAGAAACCGGCTCTTAGAAGAGGCAGCATTTTAAGGTAAAAAAGCCCAATATTTACTTAAAAAAAATGAGCACACAAATTCTTAAACATTATATTTAGAAAATGCAAGCTGTGATTATCCCGCTCTTTTTTGGTTTTATTTTAGCTCAATGCACTGAGCGTGCAGATAATCTGCGATCAAAACTAAATAAGAAGAAATTTTCTTTTTTCTCTTAAAGAAGAAGTAAGGTTCATAGTCAGGATTTCCTTAAGCAGGGATTTAAGTTTTTCAAATGAACTGGGTTTGACCGCGTAAAATGCAGCTCCCAGTTCCAATTCTTTCTGAATATTTTCAGGGTCATTGCTGGTGGAAAACATGATAATATTTACTTCTTTTACACTCCCCTTATGGTTTCTTATTTCTTCCAGGCATTCAAAACCTGATTTGCGGGGCATATTGATATCAAGAAAAATAAACTCAGGAAGCTCTGATGCTGAGAGGGTAAGCACATTATCGATAAGGTCCATACCATCCTCAGCTACTTTAAGGATCATATCGGGATCAATTTCCCTAATTGCATCAATAAAAAAATCCCTGTCGTCAATGTCATCATCGGCTAAGTAAATATATCTCTGGGCATTCTTTAAGTTAACAGCCATAGGCAAAAAATTGTATGATATGAAACGTAATTTATCGAATCCAAAATCGTATCCTAATTTACAGATCCGGGTAGATTTAAAAGTTAAGGAAATTATTTCATTAATGAGATTTTGAGAGAACAAATATAGTTCATATTGTGGAAAAAACACATTAAAAAAAACTTTTTACATATTCCTAATCTGACTCCGTGTCAGAGAAAAAATGATTAAATAAACTATTATAAATCAGGAACTAAATAGCTTTAAAATTTCTAACAATCTGTAATGATAAAAGATGTTCATTACACTGACAATAGCGACAATCCTTATAAAGTGGACCAGCAGATGATTCGCGAACATTTAAGCACGACCAATCGCACCCCTTCCACAGAAACATGAGATAAATCTGCCAAGGGAGAAAATGGCAGTTTAGTCAATATTTTTGATATACTGGAGCCCCCCTTGCAAAGAACATGTATAAAACATTTGCTTTTTCATTTAAAACAATAAAGTAAATATTGTTCTTGAGTTGTAAATACATTCTCCATCTCGTCTCTCTGCCTTGTCTATTGTTCATCTCTATCTCAATGAAAGGTATAAACTTATAAACACAGTGCTGTATTGTTGCATGATGCACAAGAACTCCTTTAATTTCTATTATTTCTTGAACGTCTCAGCAACTAAGGGGGGAATGTTAATTTAAAATACACTGCCTGAAAAATAATAGATTTTTGATAGCTATGACCTTTGGTATTCATTTTTTCTTAGTCTTAAAATTCCAAAGATATAATGTATTTCCCAATGCGACAGAACCTTATTTTATGGAAACACTGCTTGATAAATGTTTTTAAAGTTTTTGATAACTTTAAGTAATTTATGTGAGTTTTATAAAAATCCGATAAGACTTTACAATCTGATCTAAATTAGATATCTTAAAAATAAGCTTCCTCTAACTATTGTTCTAGAAGTAATATTTTTCAAATACTTTAGCTAGCATGTCTTTATCTAAAGGTTTGGTTTTAAATCCGAAAAGAATATTGTTCTTTTTTGCCATCTCAATATCGTCCGGATTTTGTGAGGTTGTAAGCATTACTACAATCAATTTACATTGTAAATTTTTATCTAGATTTTTATATTCTTCAAGGAATTCCCAACCATTCATTCCAGGCATATTTATATCTAGAAATATAACGCTGGTAGGGCTATTTTTACTATAGTCCTTATTTTGTAAAAAATAAAGGGCTTCTTTAGCTGATTCTTTTATAATTACTTTGATAGCAGCGTTATATTTTTTAATCACTCTTTCGTGGAAAAAGTTATCAATCTTGTTGTCATCAACAAGCATTATATAATCAAGTTTTTGTTTCATGATTCTAAAATTGCTATTGTAAATTTAAAAGTGCTTCCAGATCCTTGTACAGATTCTACCCATATTTTTCCTCCGTGTATTTCAACAATTTTTTGACAAATAGCTAATCCTATACCATATCCTTGATATTGCTCCCACTGATTTAACCGCTGAAATAATTGAAAAATTCGATCATAATGATTGACATTGATACCTATGCCATTGTCCTTTACGTAAAATTCGTAAAAAAGGCCTTTTTTTTCGGCACCTATAACTATATGAGGCTGTACACCAACACGTTGAAATTTTACTGCATTACTTATGAGATTTTGAAATAATTGGGTAAACTCAGGTTGGTAAACGTTAAGTGTAGGCATTATTCCTTCTATTTTTATTGTTAGTTTTGCATCATCTATTAGACTGCTTAGGTTTTTACTAACATTTTTCAAAATATCATATGAATTTTCTTTTGTAAGTTTCTTATTGCGACCTAACCTTCCAATATCTGATATAGATCTTACTAATAAGGCCATTTTTGATACTGCATTATCCATATCCTTTAAATGTAATTTCAAGTCATCACATAACTGGCAGCCATAATCTTCCTGGATAAGAATTACATAGTTGGACAGCGTTCTCAGAGGCTCCTGTAAATCATGTGAAGCTATATAGTTAAATTGTTCTATTTGTTCACTCTTCTGCTGAATTTCAATCATCTGTTTGTTAATTATATTTTCATGCTTTTTTCTTTCGGTTGTATTTATGATTGAAGACAAAAACATGATCCCTTTTTCCGTTATGAGAGGATTGATTTCTACTTCTACTGGAAATTCTTTACCATCATTATCTATAGCATGCAAATGAAGTCCCTGTTCTAATAAAATGGATTGAACTTTGGATTCGCAGAAATCACTGCTCCAATGAGGAATTAGCAAAGCGTAATG
This sequence comes from Flavobacterium sp. LC2016-13, assembly GCF_009707955.1. Lineage (GTDB taxonomy): Bacteria > Bacteroidota > Bacteroidia > Flavobacteriales > Flavobacteriaceae > Flavobacterium. The sequence continues at coordinate 3,736 of NZ_WMDQ01000027.1, forward strand.
AGGAATTAGCACTTCCATATTTTTACCAACAATTACTTCACGGCCATACCCAAACATTTTTTCTACTTTCTTGTTGGCCATGATAATATTACCATCGCTATCAGACTTAATTAATGCATGTGGAAAAGACTCTAGAACCAGTCTGAAATCTTCTTCAGCTATAAGCATTTTTTCATCTTTCTTATTTAGGTTAAATTTTGTTTCATACATAATGAGCATGTTTATAATAATTGATGCCACAGTAAACAAAACAATTTGGAAATCTGAACCAATCAAATTACTGCTATTAGCTAGATTTATTATACTAGCTATAAATATAACCTCTACTAGTTTTAAAAACAGTACTAACCCTACAATACTGCGTACTCTCTTTTTATTGGATAAACCAAAAAAATTCAATCGAGGATTTATCACTGAAAGAATAATTAACAAGAGAAAAAAGGTTATAGCGGTGTATATTGCCATAGAGATAAAATTTAAGTTTTAAAAGCCTGAAGCTCTAGGAACATGCCTAATTACAAGTATAAAACAGATTACTTCTACTTAAAAAGATATTTAACTAAAGCAAATTATTTTAGTAAATGTTTAATACTAATTCCAATACAATAATTTAATTAATCTTATAGTGTTCATGTGTATACAAAAAATGAACGTTAGACTCTCTAGCATAAAAATCATTATAATTAGTAGATTTATGTAAAATAATTGCTGTGTACAAATTACTATTAAAGAATTATTACTACTGTCTTTATAACAAGTTCAAAGTCGTTCGCTACCTGTAATATTTAAATGCTTAAAATTACAAAACAAATAATAGCATTAAATTTCATGGAATACTATGAACTAATTAAAGTTTTAAAAATAGTATATAAAAACTCCAAACATATTAAAATATAGAGGAAGCCAAGGTATTTAAGCAAAGGGTTTATTGAATACATAGTTACTATATTTTATATTTATATTCAATAAAATTAGATTTATATAAGTTTATATTTTATATCAAGAAGACAAACGGCAAGTTTATGCAGACAAAATACAAGTTTCCTTAGATAGGTGAATCCTTAGATTCCATTAATAAAAAAATATCACGAAATGGCCCTCATGTTAATAAAGCAAGAATTAAACTACAAATTTCTTGTATCACAAAAATTATGCTTCTCTGTGGATTTTTAGTCGCGTGCGATAAATATTTTGACAAAACGCGTTAAACCGTTTCGCGCCCTTCAATTCCTTAAAAATGGTAATTGAATCTAAACCCGAAAATATCAGATTAGTTACCGAAATAAAAAACTTAGATTATCATTACGGATGATCAGAAATATTTAATGGTATTTACAATAACTTTTCTATTTAAATATTTCTCTAACAACTAAAGCTTAATTTATCTATATTTGCTTTAGTACCCTAAACAAATTTAAATTTGGAGGATTTGAATTTAAACAGAAACTCCTTTACTCTTTGTAAATGACTTTTTTAAATTTTTTGATTATTACATTTCATAAATCAAGAAATCATTCAACAATTGCACTTTCAACAATTTTAAACATTTCTTTAAGATTTGACAGGTTTAATTTGACAGGTAATTACAATCCATTTCGTTCAAGAAGATACTTTAATTAATCCTGAAATTGGGTATCAAAACTCGCTACCCAAAAGTCTCCTAAATTATAATTTCCGGGAATATTATAACAATTTTAAAAGATCAATTTTAAAAGATTACTTATCCATAAACTAGTCATCTATGCAATCTATAGATAAATATAATTAGTACTAAATTCATTAACTTTAAAAAACTATTTAGCTTACTACTAAACGCCTCATATAATTATCTCCTTAAATAATTGTAAATAATTCTTAACAAATTAACTTGATTTCTTTTTAACCATTTTTGAGATTATTTATATTGCTCATTTGGTAGGATTAAGCCCTAACGTTGCGCAGATTTATAAACAAATAATCTCTTAAAAAAAGTTAAAAATAAACTGGTATAAATAATGGGGGTTCATGATTCCAACATTTAAATTTTATTATCTAATAGTAATAGTCATATTAGGCACAATTATAGCATCAGTTGTTCCTCCTGTATAACGCTGTGCAAAAACCTCAATATAGTCATTGCTTGCTAACTCAACAGAAGCATTTAGTGGAAGAACTAATATATCGTTCACCGCCAATCCTCTACCATAAATTTTAAATTGCGTCAATGGAGTCCCATTCTTTGCAATGTATATTATATAAGTACCTAACGCAGGAACCTGAAAGGATATAGAACCTGATACCTGAAAAATTCTTTTCTTCTTTCCCGTATATCTTAGCCTATTGTTATTATTAGGTGTTGCATCTAATGCAAACCTAAATAAATTAGTAGACGCTGAGATTCCATTCACCTTTACGATATTACTAGGATTGGAAGTATTAAAAGTAGTTGAAGCACCTGACCCAACTGGATAATCCATAGAGAAATCTCCAGCAGCATTTGAATCACCTTCGGTAGGTATTCCAGCAGCTCGAACCGTCCAACTATTATTAAAATTATAGCCTGTATAAGTACCTACAGTATATGGCTTTACATATCCAGCCGTATTAGTTCCTGTAAAAACTACAGATTCCAAAACAGCATCACCGGCTATTGTTAAACCTGCGGTTGAAACATCAAAACCAATAGCACTCCCGTCCACCTGACTAAAACCTCCTTGTTTTTCAATAAGGTTAAAGGTGCCAGTAAATTTTTCATAAGTACCTAAGTTGGTACCAAACCAGCCTATATTACTTAATAGTAATTGATTAATATTATTATAAGTTATACCTGTTGTATTTCCTGTGTATTGCACGATACTGCTAAATATCAATCCAAAACCCGAGAGCGTACCGACTGAACCTGAATTAGCTACAATACAATCTCTGAAAGTTAAGTATTTGGTTGCATCGGCGTTAATATTAAAAACACTTCCTCCTGATGCAATAAGGGTTAAATTTTTAATACTGCCGCCAGTTGCTCCTTCAAAAATATTACCTGATGTTCTGAGTACAATATCATCGTTACTATCTACTCCTTGAAAATAAGCATTATTTAGATCTATGGGAAAATTAAATACTACTGTTCCGTTTATTTCATACAATGTATTAGAACTTAAAAGATACTTCGCTCCGCCTCCTGCTGCAAGTTCCGTGGCTAAAACGGTAGCCAAAACATCCGTAGATTTTATGCGTTTAAAATTTAATCTTCCTGACGAACTACTAAGAATTGGCAACCATGTAGAAGTTCCACTCGAATAGTAATAAAACAATTTCAAATCAGTATCGTAGACTATTAATCCATCGGTAGGAGTGATAATAGCATTTTTTTGAACAGTTGTCATTCTAGGCGCTAATAATCCTTTTGTAGTCGAAGTAATATCCAAAATAGAACTTGCATTTGGAGTTACTGTCCCAATTCCGATTTGCGCATTTCCCATTAAAGTCAATAAAAAGAAAAAGAAAAATAATAGTTTTTTTTGATCTTGTAGTTTGATTTTTTTGATCATATTTTCTAAAATTTAGTTAAATGTATAGATGTTTTTATTTCGATTTTTTATGAACTTTTATTTACCAGAATTTGAAATAATAATTTTTTCAGTCGATCTTTCATTATCGATAGTTAGCAACTCAGAAATATAAACACCATCGCTTAAACCTATGGTTGAAAAAATGAAGTTTTGATCAGATCCTAAATCTTTTTTCGACAATACAACTCTACCTAGCATATCATACAATTTAAATGATTTCAATGTTAAAGCATTTGGATTTGAAACCGTTAAATTATTATTAACATTATCTTGATGAATAAAAAATTGCTTTGTAGCCTTTGTGTCTATTCCAAGTGAAATTTGATTTTTGAATGTAAGCATAAAGCGATCAGAATACACTCCAGGCAGCACATTCACTTCATACTGCCCATTCTTTACATCATGATAGGATTGATCAAGCGCATCGTAGATATAAATAGGCTGTGCGCCATTAAAATTTATTACTTCAGGAACATTAAATTTAAAAGTTGTACTTGTTGTAGCCTTTAAAGCTAATGGCACTTTTTTTGTTTCATCAAAATTTATACCTTCAATCACATAATTACCATTTTCTATCCAAAAACCAACATCATTAGGCAGCGCCTGATCCATATTTAAAGCATCAATACCAAAATCTACTCCATCTGTAGCTTCTGGCACGAAAGCTAAGGCCAACTGCCTGGTAAACTGATTATTAATTATAACATTTAATTTAAAATGTGAAACCTCCTCTAGCTCACTTTCTTTCGAATCTCCTTTTTTCGGACTGCTCTGTTTTGGGGTGTGTTTGTCAAACTTTGACAAACCGGTTCCCTCTTTATAAAAGACCCTATGGCTGTTCTTAAAAGTTGCGATTCCAGTACCTGTAGCACTAAGTACGAAACCTTGACCAACAGGAGAATATTTACGCTCTATAACCAGTCCTGATGAGGATCCTGTAGTGTTTACAGAACCATCTGGTTTATAAGAATTAAAAGTTGCGGGAACATATACGCCGTTTGAGACTAAACTTACAGGTGAATAGCTTCCATATCCACCTCTATAATTTGTAAGATAATGTGAATTTACAGTTTTATCTTGTTCCCAAAAATAAGCTACTCCGCCAGTTGCTGCGTTGGAAACGTCTAAAAGAAAAGCATTTAAATGCAAGGCAGAGGGATAGGGATTCCCTGTTAGGGTTGCATTATTAACACCTAAACTAATAGTTATATTGCCGTCATTGGGTTTTCCCCTAAAATCATATCTTTGCGCTGCTCCTGGATTATTCGTTATACCCGTTCCCTCGGGATCTATTGTGTCAGTTCCGCTGGTTCCTTTCATGGAAAAACCTTCACCTGGGCCCAATGTTTTAGTGCCGCCCACATAAATCCATTGCGAATAATTGTTGGCGTTAATTAATTTATAGATCCAAGTTGAAGATATTGATAGCGGACTTGCAGTACCATTGTAATTGCTTGCTGGCAAAACAGTAATCGGAATTGAAACAATTGAAGATGTAGGACGATTTAACATCGTAATGCCAAAGTTTTCATTTCCTAAAGAAGCTGAGGCATTTCCAACAGGAGAACACCAATAATTGTACTCAAAGTTATCAGAAGTCCCTTCCTGATAAACAGACAATAAACCTGCACCTGTATTGTTTGAAGTACCTATTGTTCCTTGCAGCAACTGGGAATTATTCCTTAAATATAAATTGGAGTTAGAAGACATATTTATATCTTGCTGCACGTACAGTACTTCATTTTTTACATACATGTATTCACTAGAGCTAAAATAAATTTGAGAAATGCTTTTGGTAACGATGAGCAATGAAAAGATAAGTATTGTTTTCTTCATAACTTTCAATTTTACAATTATTAATCAACTCAAAAAAAGATTTGAATCTACGTAATTTTGATCACGAAAATTTTATAAAGTATTTGCTATTGCTTTTGACTTATTCTTCGTGAAATAAAAAATAAACCAAGCGCTGCACCAAATAAAAATAATACAGATATATTAGAATCTATAGGTACTTCAGCCCCCACAGGAGGTGGAATAGATGCAGGTTGAGGAGGAGGAGGATTAGCTGCATTACTTTTAAAAGCAATAAAAAGAACTAATACTACTAAATTTAATTTTCTAACTTTCATGTTTTCTTTATTTATAGTTAAAAATCTATGTAATAAAATATTTCCACTTCATTTCTAATAAACACAAATAAATACTAAGCTTACAGTAATAATCAGATACTATAAACACTTATTTTTCAATCAAATATACAAAAAAAAACTTACACATTACTTTTTCTTGTAAAAAAAAAACTACATTAGTATTTCTTTATTCTGTCGCATCTATTAACTTAAAAAAAATGGATATTCAAACAAAAAGTAGATTAAAAATTAGGGGATTTTTCCTTTCAGACTCCATTTGGATGCATCTCATCAGTCACAATCAAATAAGAATTTTAGTAATTTAAAAGTTAGCATTCCTTCATTATGGAATCGCTAAATCGTCTAAAGAATGTTTTGTTATCATTACAGAAGAAATTAAGTTGCTGTAATTTGTTTGTGCTGAATTATTGATCAAAAGTAGTTCTGTACTACGCGGTGTTTTTGTGCACTTAAAAATATTCAATCGAATTAATAGAATTATACTTAAAAATGATAGTTAAAAGAATAAGCCTTGTCGAAGACCGTCGTAATCAAATGGTGCAATTAACGATAAATGATGCCAATTTTAGATACTCTTCCCATTAATATTTCACTTTTGACTCAATATTGTTTTTATTCACATAATTGGAATCACATATTAGATAAAACTCAAACTGCAACTAAAATGTAGCAGAAAAAAAATGTCTCTCGTGAAGGAGTAATTTATTGCAGCACTTGTAATTTTCTAAAGAATAATTTTTAACCAAAGATTTAACTTTCAGTTTTGATAAATCAGAATACCTTATTAGTCAAATAAAGCATTTATAGCACAAGTTTTATTTGGGTCTGCCTACAATTTCGCCAAAAAGAACAAGTATTTTTTAAAGATAATTAACCATCAAAATTTTGTGGTAAAATCCTAGTACGATTTATTTAGAAAAAGAAAACCTTAAAAAAATCAATATTTAAGAAGCTCTTGTTCAAATGTGTATTACATATTTGTAAGCAGATAAAATATTGAAAAAAGATATATTTAAATCTAGATGCAGAATCGGTGCATCTATTTTTAAGAAACAAACTATAACGCTTTTAAACAAATATTTAAAAACATAAGTTCGAATGATTACTAAATTATCTAAATGAAATATAGACTGTTTCTTTTTTACTTTTTATTTTTTGTCAGTACATAATAATTCCATTGGTTTATAGAATTTACTACTAACTATCATCCATGTTACCCAACCGGGTCTTTTATTAAAATATTGCTAACAAAAATTATTACCAAAATTTTTAATTCATTTAATTTTGCTACTCTGTTGTAAAATTGTAGCACAAGCTATTTTTTAAAACTAGAGAATCATTTATTGGCAAAGTTTAGATTTATGACTAGTCCTAAATAATCGATACAGATTATTAGACAAATATATTTAATTAAACACCTGTAAGAACTTTTTTTTGCAGGTGTTTTTGTTTTATAAGTTCTCATTTCTACTATGTTTTGTTTGTGCATTTGATTGGGTGTTAGCATATAATTAGAATAATGGGGCCTTTCATTATTATAAAGATCAATTGCATCTTTTATTAAAATCTTCATCACAGCAAGTTGCTGATTAAATTTATCAATATTAAATTCTTGTTTTAAAATTCCATTTATTCTCTCCGCCACTGCATTTTCATAAGGATCAGAGTTTTGTGTCATACTGCATCTTATATTGTTTTTATATAATAGTTTTTGATATTGATCAGAACAATACTGCAGTCCTCTATCTGAATGGTGGATTAATGTTTTTCCTTTGTCTCGGCGCTGTTTTATTGCATTTTTTAAAGCTGTTAAACTGCTTTTAGTATTCATATTATCTGCCACATAAAAACCCATTATTTTTTTAGAGTAAGCATCTGTTATAAGACTTAAATAACATGGATTCTCTCTTTTTCCAACATAAGTTATATCTGATACCCAGACTTGTTCTGGTCTGCAGATTTTTAAATCCAATATTAGATTCTCATGCTTTCTAAATCTATGATGAGAGTTTGTTGTTATATGATAAGAACGTCTAGGTGTTAATAATAAATGATTAGCTCTAAGTATATCTATAAATTTATCCCTGCCGATTTTGAGTTGATTCAATTGGATTTTTAAAAGATAATACAGTTTTTTTGCTCCTATCCGGGGCATTGTATTTCTAATTTTCAAAACCAGACTAATAACTTCTGAGGCAATAAGCTTTCTGGAACTGGTTCTTTTTATTCTTCGATAATAAACCTGTCTGTCTATCCCGAACAAAGTACAGGCAAACATTATTGTTTGTTGATGTTCTTCTTTAAAATGTTCGATTGTTCGGGTGGTGAGTTTTTTCGAATGTCAATTTGATATTCTTTTTCTGCTATATCAATCATCATATCGAAAATAATAGCTTTTTTATCGGCAACGTAAGCCTGCTGTTCTAAAAATGATTTTTGTTTTTCTAATAACTTCACTTTGGCTTCAAGTTCCATTATTTTTTGTTCAGGAGATTTTGGCATAGCAGAAGGTGTTTGATTGTCCCAATCAAAGTTACCAAATTTTCGAAGCCATTGAACGATTGTAGAACGGGACTGAATGGCATAATCTTTTTTAACCTGGGAAATTGAAATTCTTCCTTGTTCTATTTACTGAATAATTTGAAGCTTAAAAGACATGCTGTAATCTTTTTGGGTGCGCTTTACATAGCGCAATTCTTGATCTTTTTCCATAATGATACTTTTTGTGTATCGCTATTTCAGGACAAGACATTAAATATATTATAAAAGCTCCTTGTTTTTTAGTTGTTTTTTTTATTTTACCAAGTTCGATTCGCGATCACAACACCAAGGAATAGAATTCTATATCTAAAATGTTTAAAAAATTAGTAATAAGTTTTGTGGCAAAATATGGCACATGGCATTTGGAGTCGATATCTTTTTTTTACTACTGTTACATAAATTGACATCTACTTAAAAATCTAAAAACGAAAATATCAGATTAGTTAACGAATTAAAAAACTTAGATTATGAGTACGGATGATCAGAAATATTTTATGGTATTTACAATAACTTTTTTATTTAAATATTTTTCTAACAACTAAAGCTTAATTTATCTATTTTTACTTTAGTTTAGTCCCCTAAACAAATTTAAATTTGGAAGATTTGAATTTAAGCAGAAAGTCCTTTACTCTTTGTAAAGGACTTTTTTTTAATTTTTTGATTATTACATTTCATAAATCAAGAAATCCTTCAACAATGGTTCTGTCGCATCTGTCAGAATCAGATATAACACTTTAAGTAATTTTAAAGTTAGTCTGCCAATTTACAGAATGATTTAAACATAGTTACCCCTGATTCAATCATCTGATTCTTTCTCAGCATATGCAAAACTTCAATTCCGCTCAATGTTCGTCTTGCCGATTCAAAATTTTTAAAGCCTAACCCATTTTGTATCCTCCATTTTATAAATCGATGGTCCTGTTCGACAATATTGTTGAGATATTTACACTGCCGGATTTTAATCTTTGAGAACGAACGCTTGTTACAGACTTTGATTGCTGCAGTATTAGAACCGCTTTTATCAATGTTTATTACTCTTGGCCGGCAATTATTATTAATTTTTAATTAGAAAAGGCTGAGCGCTCATTCTTTGTCTTTTTCTGGTCAAAAGAAAGTCAACCTTATTACCTAATTTATCTACCGCTCGATATAAGTAACACCATATACCTTTTACTTTGATATAGGTCTGATCCAATCTCCAGCTCGCCCCCACTCTGCCTTTTCTCTTCTTTATTTCTAACTCAATGAAAGGTGTAAACGTATAGCCCCAGCGTTGAATAGTAGCATGATCAACATGAACTCCGTGCATTTTCATGATCTCTTATACATCCCTGTAAGTAAGGGTAAATTTTAATTTAAAATACACTGCCCGAAGAAGAATAGATTTTGGATAGCTCTGACCATTGGTATTCATTTTTTTTAGTTTTAAAATTCCAAAGATAAAAGCTATTCCCAAATGCGACAGAACCCTTTTAAGAAATATAGGTCTATTTGAATAGAACTGACCAAAAAACGGGCTATTCTAATCCATAATTAGGAATTATTACTCAATCAGTTCTTAACTATATTTGAAAAAGGGGTTCAACTTTATTTAAAAAGTTAAACCCCGTTATTTTTAAAACTTACACACTTTTTAGGACTTTGTTTTTATCGATAATGATTTGTAAGTTCTTATTGCATTGAAACAATTACAAATTCACTTCTTCTGTTTAACTGATGTTCATCTTCTGTACAAGCTACATTATCTGAACATTTATTGATTAACTGACTTTCGCCATAACCTTTCCCTGATATTCTGGTTGGGGCAATTCCTCGTTTTACAAACCATTCGATTGTTGCTTTTGCTCTTTTATTAGACAATCTCATATTATATTCCTTAGTCTGTCTACTGTCTGTATGAGAACGAACATCGATATTCATTTCAGGATATTGTTTCATTACAGCAAGTACTTTCTCTAATTCAAAAGCAGCTTCCTGACAAATAAATGATTTATCAAGATCAAAATAAATAATAGGAATCTCTAACGTTTTAGCCAAATCTGTCCCTACCTCTATTTGCTTGATTTGTTTATTTAATTTAATATCTACTTCAGGTTTATCATTTGTTGGCTGAATTGTAACCGGACTTTCATTAGTTTCATAATCTTGTTTTGAAACTCTTACATAATAGGTTTGATTGCATTTTACATCAAAATTGTAACTTCCGTTTTTATCCGAAATTATTGTTGCCATTTCCTTAAACTTATCGTCAAGCAAAATTACTTTTGCATCGGCTAAAGCTTCGTTCGTTTGAGAATCTGAAACAATTCCAAATATTTTTTTTTCACAATCCAGTCTTTTTGTTTCTGTGAATTTATAGATATCATCATTTCCAATTCCGCCTTCTTTGTTGGATGAGAAGTAACCTTTACGTGTATTGCTGTCAATTATAAAAGCAAAATCATCCGACTTGGTATTTATGGGTTCTCCAATATTTTTTACCAGATCAAAAGTAGAATCTTCCTTGATTTTTGCCACAAATACATCAAGTCCGCCTAATCCAGGACGTCCGTCGCTTGAAAAATAAAGTTCATTATCTCCGGATATAAAAGGGAATGTTTCTCTTCCTTCGGTATTAATTACAGTTCCTAAATTTTCAGGTTTCCCGAAGGTTTCATCTTCATTAATAATAACACTAAACAAATCTGATTGCCCTAAACTTCCCGGCATATCTGATGCGAAATACAGCTTTTTTTCGTCCAGACTTAAAGCAGGATGCGCAATACTATATTGATCACTATTAAAAGGCAACTCTATAACATTGGTCCATTTATCATTAATAAAATCGGCTTTGTACAATTTCAATAATGTAACTTTTTTATTGTCTTTTCCTTTTTTACCGCCTAAAAAATTGTTTCGGGTAAAGTACATTGTTTTGCCATCTTTGGTGAAGACCGGAGAAGATTCATTAAATTTAGAATTGATCTTTTTCTCAAACCGAATTGGATTTTCTAAAGTTCCATCCGCTTTTAACTCCGCAGTAAATAAATTCGTAAATGATTTATTAGTCCATTTAAATGTTTTTTTAACAACACTTCCGGTATCACGAGCAGAAGCAAATACTAATTTATTATTATAAATTGTACTTCCGTAATCTGATTGTTGCGAATTAATTCCGGCATTTTCGATATCAAATCTTCCTGAATTCGCTTTAATCTGTTCCAGATAATTTTTATTGTTTTGGAATAAAACTCCTCTTGTATCGGTTTTAATTTTCAAATTAAAAATTTCCAGCATTTTATCTGATTTGGCATAATCACCCACAGATTTCAGTGCCTGAGCATATCTATAATAATATTCAGGTTCTTGCTGCTCATTAAAAGCAAAAAGCGCGTCATACCACTTTGCAGCTTTCGGTAATTCGGCATTAAAATAATAGGAGTTTCCTAATCTCTGAAACATTTTTTCATCCTTATATCCGCTTTCTGCTACTTTTTCATAAATTGCAATAGCGTCTACAAAAGCATATTGATTGTACTTCTTCTCTGCCTTATTCAAAACTGTTTTTTGAGCCGTTCCGTTAAAACAAACAGACGACAAAACAGCAGCATAAATTATATTTTTAACTTTCATAATTAGAAAAATCTTGGTGAAGTTATACGTCCATATTTGTTTAAGAATTCAAAACGCAGGAATATCTCGTGCGATCCTGAATTATAATTCACTAATTTGGTTGTTTCACGATCGTAAGCATAACCCAAATACAAACCATCTGTGATTTGAAAACCAGCCAATGCACTTACCGAAGCACTCCATCTGTAAGCCACTCCAATTACAAATTTATCGTTGAACATAAAGTTAGCCGATGCATCTACTTGCAATGGTGAACCTTCTACCATTTTTATCATTATAGCCGGTTTAAATTTTACGGTTTCATAACGATCTAAATCAAATACGTAACCTGCGATAAAATAATAGTTGATTTTGTCTTTGTAAATCGTAACATCATTATCATCATAACGATTGGTCTGAATGAAATTAGGAACCGATAAACCTACATAAGCTTTATCTGTATGCCAGTAAACTCCGGCTCCAATATTAGGCGTGAATTTATTTTTGAAATCCTGAAATTGTGGATCTCCCTGATTTTCCGGTGTTAATTTAGTTGGATCTAATTTGAATAAATTTGCTGATCCTTTTATACCAAAAGATAATTTGGCTGTAGCCGATGTTGGTATAGAATACGAAAAATCTGCCGATAAGTTATTCTCATTCGTTGGGCCTATTTTATCATTGATCAATGAAACTCCTAACCCAACGTTATTACCAACTGGTGTATTTACAGAAAAACTACTCGTTTCCGGAGCGCCATCTAACCCAACCCATTGGGTACGATATAAACCAAAAATACTCAGTACTCCACGTGATCCCGCATAAGCAGGATTCACATTAATGGTATTATACATGTATTGTGTAAATTGTGCATCCTGCTGTGCAAAGCTTGCAGTTGAACAAAACAGTAAAACTAAAATTAACTTTTTCATTTTTTTCATTTTTAATAACAGCTCAACTTCAACAAGCCAATTAATTAGCATAGAATATTATTTGGTCAAGTACAGATAACCCGCTTCCTGATGAGGAGTAGATTGATGGTCTTTATATTTTATGATATAATAATATGTTCCCTCTGGTAATCCATTTGATTCTTTAATGGTAACACGTCCTTCTGAAATTCCTCTAAAGGCAACATCGGTATTATTGTAATGATCTCTTTCAAAAACCAATACACCCCAACGATTATAAATTTGAACTGTATTGTCAGGATAACATTCTATTCCTTGTATATAGAATCTTTCGTTCATACTATCACCATTTATTGAAACGGCATTAAAAATTTTGATTACACATCCACTTAATAATAAAACTGTTGGATTGTCACCTAGATTATTTATGTTATCGGACTTATCCTCAACTTTAATTCCACTTTGAGCACTACCCATTACACTAGCCTGATTACTAACACTTCCATTATTAATATCATTTTGCGTGATGCTATATTGAGCACTAAAAGAAACTTCATCCGTATCATTTACATTCAAATCTATTGGACCTCCTGACATAATAATACCAGCTAATGGATCTGAAACAGTAATATTGTACAAAGGAACATTTCCAGTATTAGTAACCTTGAAGTTATAAGTTATTGTTTCGCCAGCATCAGCATTCCCATTACTATTTTCATCATTAAATACCGCTGTCTTAATTATGGCAATTGATGGAACTTCAACAATCGCTGGGGCACTTACTACTACCGTAGAGCTAATAGTACTACAATTCAATGGGTTGTTTACTTCACAAATCGTATAGCTTACTGAATAGTTTCCAGATGGGGTGTTGGCCGGAACTGTTACTGTTCCGTCTGCATTTAC
>NZ_WMDQ01000028.1 GCF_009707955.1 Flavobacterium sp. LC2016-13
TTAGGTGGTCAGTTTGCTCCGAATCTGATGGTCAATTTAGGCTGAAAAAGCGTGGTCAATTTGACCGTTTTTTCCAGTTTAGTAATATCTAAAGCAGAATAAAGTGTATTTAATTCCTTTTTGCTAAGTATAGGATTTACCATTGCCAATTCAGCCAATATTGCTCCGCTAAAAGGATGACTGCGATGCTTTTTTAAAAAGACGGTTAATTTCGAATATAGCACCTTATTAAAGTCTTTTTTTCCTGAATTCAGTTGGTAAAAATTTAAATATTCTTGCTGTATTTCCGAAGAATGAGATCCTTTAATTCCGTCAATATGCATGATTTCCACAGATTTCCCATCTTTATTAACCTTATTTGCACTAATCTGAATGTCAATATTATTATTCTCCAAATAAAATTGAGGAGCATTCTCTGCAGATTTTATATAAACCTGAGCACTTACTGTATCACTTAATGTACCCTTAAATTCAAAATTATTATTGACAATCTTTACGCTGTCCTCAACATTATTATAATATAAGTACGCAAATTTATCGGTAATATCTCCTTTTATAGTGCCATGAATTTTATAGATGCTCAGATTGCTTTTTGAAATGTTTTGGCTGTATAGACATGCAGTTGCAAAAATAAAAATGGATAATGTCCACTTTGCAGCTTTGATTTTGAATTTAATCATTTGTTTTTGAATTTTATTAAACGTTGAAATAAGAATGGTATTTATTTAACTGTGTTTTTTACCTATAATTGTAGCCAAATGTGAATGATAATGATAATTTTACATAGTCATTGGAACTTCCATCAGAAGAATTTCAGAAGCATCTAACTTAGAAATTACTTCAAGAGAAGCCAGATCCCAAATTCCCATTCCGTCTTTTTCATTAAGTAAAGTACCGTTTACCAGAAAGCTTCCTTTTATAATAAATGCATAAACACCATTACCTTTCTTTTTGATCTGGTATGTACTGGTAAATTTGTTATCAAAAATTCCCAAGTGAAACCATGCATCCTGATAGATCCATACACCCTCATCTGTAGCATCAGGAGATAAAATTTGCTGAAATTTATTATGGCGGTCTTGTGACTTTAAAGTGATCTGGTCGTATCTCGGAATTACACTTTTTCTATTAGGATAAAGCCATATTTGAAGAAATTTAACCGGTTTATCCTGGTTGTTGTTAAATTCACTGTGGTAAATTCCGGTTCCAGCACTCATAACCTGAATATCACCTTTTTTGATGATGGCCACATTATTCATACTGTCCTTATGCTCAAGATCACCTTCCAGAGGAATAGATATAATTTCCATATTATCATGAGGATGAGTACCAAATCCTTTTGATGGGTCTACAACATCATCATTGAGTACTCTCAGGACGCCAAAGTGCATTCTGTCTGGATTGTAGTAAGAGGCAAAACTAAAAGTCTGATGCGTATCAAGCCATCCATGATTAGAATGACCTCGAGATTCGGCCTTGTGTAAGATGCTATTTTCTGTTACTGGAGTGTCAATAGAGGGCAGGTGATTAAAACCTACAGGTTCAAGAGGTTTTATTTCGTCAATATCATTTTTCATGATGTTGGCTACTGCTGCCGAAGCAACAAACATTCCAGTTCCTAAGAGTCCTTTTTTGATAAAATCTTTCCTGTCCATGTTTTTTGAGTATTTGGGTTCGCAGCAAATTTCTACTATAAAAGAAACCTGTGCATTGAACTGGGACAAGATTTACGTAAAAAATCAGGATTTAAGTTTTCGGGTCCGGATTTTTGATAAAAATTCTGGAGAGATACCCAAATAAGAAGCAATATAATGTTGCGGCACACGCAATGGTATAGTGGGATACGTCTGCAGAAATTCATTATATTTTTGTTCTGCCGTGCAAGTAATATTATGAAGAAGACGATTTTGAGTAACGGCTAAATGACGCTGCACCAAAATTCTGAAGGCTCTTTCAAAACGCGGTGCCTGCTCAAAAAGCTTCTCTTTGGTTTCTGGATTAAAGATCAAAAGATCAGTATCTTCTATAGTTTCTATACAAACATTGCTGCCATTTGTTTCGTAAATGCTAAAAGAAATATCGCTAATCCATGAGTTTTCGACCGCAAATTGTAAGATTACTTCAAACCCGTTTTCATCTATATAATATTTCCGGATACAGCCCCGAACTACAAATGCATCAAAAGTACACTTTTCGCCTTTTTGAAGCATAACCGTTTTCTTTTTGATTTGTTTGAAATACAATAATGAATTAAATATATCCAGCTCTTCTTGTGCGAAGTTCACATATCTTGAAATAGCGGTATTAATTTGTGTAAACATTATCTCAATGGATTTATTTGTCATCAAAACTAAAGTGTTTTTTTAAGATTTATCTTATAAGTATGTTAAGTTGAGATATTGTCTATTTTACGAAATAAAGGTTAATTCTATAAACTTTTTTTTCTGTAATCTAAAGGAGTGAGCCCTGTATGTTTTTTGAAAAAAATGCTAAAATAAGAGGTATAGCTAAATCCTAACATATATGCAATTTCTTTCATTGTGTATTGAGAATCCTGAATTAAAATCTTTGCTGTAGAAAGCGTTTTTTCAGCGATTAATTGGCCAGCTGTTTTTCCCGTTCTTTCTTTTAAAATGGTTGACAGATAATTTTCGTGAAGTTGCTGCATCTCTGCATAATCTTTTATATGCAATATTTGCTTCACTTTGCCTTTTAGTAGCTGATCATAATGGTATTCCAGGTTTTGTGTAAAATCGTTTAAAATATCCGGATTTCTGGATTCTACATTATTCACACTATAACCTGCCCAGAATTCTTGTTTTATTTTTAGTAAAATTCTGGTAAGCAGATTTGCACATATTTTCTTTTTAAGGGGTGTATCTTTTTTTAGTTCCTGGTGAATTAGTAAAATAATTGTTCTTAACTCTTGTTGAAATTCTGCAGAAGTATGGAGTGGCAAATGTCTTTCAAATAACAAAAAAGGGAATGTTTTATAAATAGAAATCCCGGCATATTTTACAATAAAATCTTCAGAAAATAATAAACCATAAGTTTCAGTTACATCTTCCCACGTTAGTTCTTGCAGATCGCCTGGTTTGTTCATAAACAACATATTAGGTCTAATATCTACCGTTACATCTTCGTATCTCATTGAACCGTATGAATCTATAACAATTCCAATTACAAAAAAGATAGAACGGTGCAATGTATAAGTCCATGGAAGTCTTTCTTTTGGGTGTAATATTTTTGAAATTATTAATGAAAAATCTTCGTCGCCAACGTGTCCCTCAGAGAAATTGCTGCCCATGACTTTTACAGTATCATAAAAATCGTGCGTTTCTTTTTTTTCTATTTTAGCCATTTTTTTAAAAGAAATATTTATACTTAATATGTACTATTTTATAAAAATAGTTCTCAATTTTATGGTTTAAAATTGACTTAATGTATTATCTTTTTTTAGATGATATTTAATCATCGTTATTATAATTCCACTTTTTGTTTATGCTTTTTTAATTTAAAACAAAACATTAATCAGGAATTGAGTTCTGATATTGTTTTCTGTAAACCCCTGGAGCAGATAGGGTTTGAGTTTTGAAAAAGCTATAAAAATAATTCAGATCACTAAAACCAAAAAGGAAAGCGATGTCTTTCATCGATTTTTCAGAATATTTTAGAAGATACTTAATTTCATCTATAAGTTTTTCGTTTATCCATTCATTTACAGTCTTTTTGGTACCGCTCGTTATGATCTTACATAAATAATTTTCATCCAAATTTAGTAGTTGCGCATGTTCTTTGATACGCATCAGTACTAAACAATTACCATTAATCAATTCGTTAAAATTATTTTCCATATTTTGACGGAAATCGATGATAATTTTATTGTTTTTTTCGTTGTTTTTTTTTAATATCCAAATCACTTTCCTGTTGTAATTGTATGAAAAACAATAGGTTAAGCGCCATGTTTGCCATAATCTCTTCTTTATAACAAGCATCAGAAGTTGCAATATCATATATTTCGAGACAAGTTTTTTCAAAATAATTCATTGTATCTTCCGGAAGGCAGCAGCAATAACCATTTTTGGCATCAAAGTCTAAAATATTATTAATGCCTCCGGGAAAGTATTTTAAAATGAAAGATTTTTGGAATGTTATATTGTAAACTTTTTCCATATCTGTCCAGTCAATTTTAAAAAAGGAATCAGGACAGGCTATTACCACATAGTTAGGCCGTAATTCAAACTTATTATCACCCACAGTAAAACTGCCATTTGCCTTAGTGACAATAGTAAAACTATAATAATCA
Organism: Flavobacterium sp. LC2016-13; assembly: GCF_009707955.1. Classification (GTDB taxonomy): domain Bacteria; phylum Bacteroidota; class Bacteroidia; order Flavobacteriales; family Flavobacteriaceae; genus Flavobacterium. Next base: position 4,307 of record NZ_WMDQ01000028.1, read on the forward strand.
GATCTAAAAGTAGGCGAATGAAAAGGAAATGTCAGATCCCATTCATGAACTTTTACTATTGAAAACTCATCGTTGTCTATATAATCATGAAAAGTAAGATTTAAAAAATCAATCTGGTCTTTATATTTGCTAATTGTGGTAAGTTTTGGTATCATGATCTTGTAAAATAAAGTTAGACAATTTTTAAATGATGAATTAGGAACTTTTATTTTTCAAAGATATTAGATATGAAAATTTCAATTATAATCTATTATTGACATTTAGTTATAAAATTTAAAGATATTAACTTTTGTGCAAACTTTTCCTGTAATAAGTAGGAGTAAGTGTGGTTTGGCTTTTAAAGTAAAAGTTAAAATATCGACTGTTGGTAAATTGAAATATGTCCGCAATCTCTGCTATTGGCATAGATGTTTCTGTCAATAACATTTTAACTTCAACCAGAAGTCTGCTATTAATCCATGCGGTTGGAGTTCTTCCTGTTTTAGTTTTTATTATTCTGGAAAAGTAATCTTCATTTAAAAATTGTAAATCTGCAAAATCTTTGGCTTTTAACTGTTCTGGTTTTTTCCTTTCTACGATTTCATTAAAGTAGTTTCCTAAATCTTTATAAAAGGTATTAACTATTGAATTGTTATTCTCAGTAAATGGGTGTAACTGATTTTGAAAAAGTTCTGTAATCTTAATAAGCAGAAATTCCAGCATATTACCAATTAATATCATTTTTTGATCTTGACTACGTTCAATTTCCTGTTTAATCTGGTCTGTGTTATTCTTTATTATCAGATAGTTTTCCGGGTCTGCTTTTGTATAAATAAACGATTCAGAAAGTAAAAATGGAAATTCTTTATATATATCATAAAAACAATAGTTAGCAAGAAAGTTTTCGGTAAAGCAGATAAAATAAGCTTCCGTTAAATGATCGAATTTATAATTACGATAATGCCCAGGACCAGTGATAAATATACCGGATGATTCTAATTGTATGACTTCATCATTATAAAGGTGTGTGGCACTACCTTCATTAATTATAAAAATAGTAAAGAAATTGGCTTTGTAATTATCAGGAGAGTTGAGTAATTTATTTTTGTTCCATTGGTTAATTTCCGTAAGCATAAAATCATTGCTTATCAATTCAGTTGAAGGCAGTCCGAACCAATCGCTAATCTCTTTCAGCGTATTAAATATGGGTATTTGCTTTTCCATTGAGTTTTTTTAATATTAAACTTCTTAATACATATAAAAATAAGAATGTATTTATTTTAAAAAGTTGATTTTGTGTTAATTTTTTATTCAAGATATGTTTATCACAACTTGCTAATTATTTGTGCTTTTTTTTATAAAATATTACATTTCAGTTTCTTACACAGTGCATATTTACTAAAGAAAAACAAGGTTTACTAATCTAAAAGGGGAAAAATAATTAAATCTTAGGTTTTTATAATCATTAGTAAATTATTCACAGAGAATGAAATTTTCATTCGGTATAATTTTGCTTCAACAAGTACAGAAGTTCATTTTCACTCCTTTATTAAATTCCAATTTTTCTACTTTATAAGGAATAATTTTTAAGTCCGAAACAGACAAATATTAAAGTGATAAAAAATAAATAAAAGGGAAAGCCGAAACCCTAATCAAGTAGGCGCAATAAAATTATCGTTATGAAAACAGTATTAAAAAAATTAAAATTAATGTCAATATGTATTGTATTGGCATTTACAATTCAGAGTTGTGGTCAAAAGGAAAAAGAATTAGAAGACCAAACTAAAAATAAAGCAATTGTTGTAGATGAAAAGCCGGAGTATTTTTTACTGCGTCCCCAAGTTGAAAAGACTTATGGTTATTCACACGCAGTAAAAATAGGCAATACTATTAAGATTTCAGGAGCTGTAAGTTTTGACGATCAAGGAAAGCCTACAGCAAAAGGTGATTTAGCCCAACAAATGAAAAATTGCTATGCGGATTTGGATAAAATACTAAAACATTATGATTGCACATTTGATGATGTAATCATGGAAAATATTTTTACAACCAACATGCCTTTATTTCTTGAAGTATCAGGATACAGAAAAGAAATCTACAAGAAAAATTTTCCAACAGGTTCCTGGCTTGGTGTAAAAGCATTAGCATTTCCTGAATTAATGATAGAAATAGAATTGGAAGTTTATAAGCCACAATAATTTCCAGAGCTATTTTGAATTTCTTTTTTATTTCCAGAGTTAAGAACTGTACTCCAATATCTTTATTTTTTATAATTTTTGGTAAGAATAGAACAGAAATCCAATTGGAGCCAATACCTAATTTTGTCGTGTAGAAATGTTTAAAGTTTATAAACGTTTTGGAAATTCAGCAAGAGGATCGGGAAATAATGATTTCATGTATTATTAAATTTAAATGTTATGGATTTTGGGAGTAAGCAGACAACGAAAATAAGTCATAAGGTTATAAGCATAGATTCGATAAAAATTGCCTATCGCGAAGCCGGAGAAACTGGAAATCCTATTTTATTATTACTTCATGGATTTCCATCTTCTTCGCATATGTTTCGAAATGTGATACCTGAATTATCAAAACATTTTCATGTTATTGCTCCTGATCTGCCTGCATTTGGTTTTAGTGATGTTCCAGATTTAGAAACGTTTAGTTACACTTTCGAAAACTACGCTACCATTGTTGCCCATTTTCTGGAAAAGTTAGAGATAACTAAAGCGAGTTTTTATCTTTTTGACTACGGTGCGCCAATTTTAATGCGTTTAGTCATCAAGCGTCCCGAAATGATAGAGATGCTTATTTTTCAAAATGGAAATATTTATAAGGAAGGAGTTGGTAACGTGTTAAAAGAAGTCAGTGCATTATATAGAAATGATGATTTTGAAAGCTATAGTAAACTAAAAAAGTTTTTTGAATTTGATTATACCAAATGGGAATACACAAATGGAGTACAGGATATTTCAAATATAGCCGCAGAAACCTATTTTTTAGATCAGTTTTTAATGGACCGCGAGGGAGTTAAAGAGATTCAGATGGAATTAAAGCGTGATTATAAAACTAATGTAGCGTTTTATCCGGTTTGGCAAGATTTTTTAAAAAATCTGCAACCCGTTACCTTAATTGTCTGGGGAGAGAATGACGAAGTATTCAAAAAAGAAGGAGCGGAAATGCTAAAGACAGACCTGGTAGAGTCAAAGCTTTTATTTTATCCTACCGGTCATTTTGCACTTGAAGAATTTGGAAATGATATAGCAGAAGAAATAATAAGCTTTTGGTATTTAAACTTTAAACAATTATGAACAGTTATTTTGAACTTTTCTTTTTATTCCTGATGGCCTTTATTGGCAGTGCTGCGAATGTAACTATTGGCGGAGGCTGGTTTATTATTTTTCCAAGTTTGATTTTTAGAGGTATACAGCCTGTAACAGGTACGGCAACTACAACAATAATTCTTTTATCCGGTTTTCTTGCTTCATCAAAACCTAGTAAGAAAACAGGAGAAATTTCGAAACGGCATTTTAATTATATGGTTTTAGCCTGCACTATAGGAGGAGTTACAGGAGCCTTTCTGCTCATAGCTTTTTCGCATAAAGTGTTTGAAAGTATTGCACCTTATTTATTATTATGTTCCTGGATTCTTTTTAGTTTTTATAATCAGATACAGCATTATTTTAATTCGGAGTTTGCAGTCAGAAAAGAATTTAAATACTCACATGAAAAACTAATTCTGATTTTTTTATTAGGCATCTATGGTGGATATTTTGGCGCAGGTATGGGAATGATTGTTTTTATTCTATTCAGTTTTTACGGAATCAAAAACAATGACACTCTGGAAAGATTAGCCTTGTTTTTAGTTGGAGCCAATAATGGGATTGCGATTCTTATTTTTACTTGTTCAGGGTTAATTTTTTGGCCTTTCGCAATCGTAATGATGGCGGGTTCTATTTTGGGAGGTTACTTAGGAAATGCATTCAAAGAAAAAATTAATATAACAATGGTAAAAAAAAATGCAATAGTTATCGGGGCAACAGTCACCCTTTATTTCTTATTATAAATTAAATACATTATCAGATGAAAAGAATTGCAATTAATGGTTTTGGCCGTATTGGCAGGGCCGCGTTAAAAATTATTACGGATACACCTGATCAGGAAGTGGTAGGAATTAACGATCTAATGAGTATCGAAAATGCTGTTTTTTTACTGCAAAGAGATAGTATATACGGCAAATATGAAAAAGCGGTATCGTTTAAAGATGATACTATTTTCATTGAAGGAAAAGCAATAAAATACACAACAATTAAAGATCCGTCAGAACTTCCGTGGAAATCGCTGAATGTTGATGTTGTAATAGAAAGTACCGGCTTTTTTACCAATAAACCAGATGCAGAAAAACATTTACATGCAGGGGCTAAATTTGTAGTTATTTCTGGCCCTACAAAAGATACTCCCACAATTGTACACGGTGTGAATACAGACGAAGGTAAAATAGAAATCTTTTCCTGCGGAAGCTGTACGACAAATAATATTGGTCCAATTATAGAAATACTGGGACGACGTATAGGTATAAAAAAGGCGATTTTAAATACGACACATGCTTATACAGCTTCTCAAACTTTAGTCGATGCTCCCTCAAAAAAAGAACCAAGAATGGGACGTGCAGCCGGACTTAATTCAGCACCTGCTGCTACTGGTGCAGCGGTAGCCGTTACAAAAGCATTACCTGAATTTGTTGGCAAATTTGACGGTATTGCTGTGCGTGTGCCAGTACCAATTGGTTCAATATCTGATATTACTTTCGTAACGCAAAGAGCAACTACAATAGAAGAAATTAATGCGATTTTAACCGAAGAAGCCCAAACGCCCCGTTACAATAAAGTCGTTGAAGTTAGCCATGAACAATTAGTTTCGAGCGACATCATTAAAAGCACTTATGCTGCAACTGTAGACCTTGAAATGACAAGAGTGGTAGATGGAGATTTAGTGAAGGTTATGGCCTGGTATGATAATGAATGGGGATTTACAAATCAAATGGTCAGACAGATTCAGGAACTTTAAATGTAATAATAAAATTTGCGATGAATTATCAAGAACTAGCTTTCAGCGATGCCATAAAAGAAATTCAGGAAAAAAAAGGAAGCCGGAACAGCTATGCCCGAATGGAAAAAATGTCCTATACCGATGGTCTAACAGAACAGGAGATGGCATTTATAGAAAGTCAGGATAGCTTTTATATGGCTTCTTATGGTGAAAATGAATTTCCATACATACAACATCGAGGCGGACCACAGGGTTTTGTGAAAATTATAGATGCAAATACAATCGGAATTGTTGATTTTGTTGGAAATCGTCAATATATTTCAGTAGGAAATATTTCAAAAAATCCTAAAGTAGCCATTATTATGGTTTCTTATCCTCAAAGGGCACGTTTAAAAATTTATGCAGAAGCTCAAATCTTAGATGTAGAAGGTAATATTGAATTATATGAAAAACTAAAACCTGAAGATTATAAGTTTAAGCCAGAGCAAATGATGATTTTTAAAATCAAGGCTTATGATTGGAATTGCCCGCAGCATATCACACCACGATATACAGTTGCAGAAATCAAGGAAGTTTTTGATCTTCAAAAAAAACATATTACCGATCTTGAACAGCAAATTAAAGATTTAGAGGCGCTTCTTTCAAAAAAGTAAAATACAAATACTAAATCCAATCCCAGATTTAAAAAGTTTTGTTTCAAATGGGACAATATTATTTGATGGTAATGGATATAAAACGCGGTTTTTTATTTCTTAATCTAGATTAATGGATGTGCAGACAGAAGAGAAGTAAATTTGTATAAGAAAATCAAAAACAACTTAACACATAAAATACCATGGAAAATCAAATTTTAGGCTTACACCATATTACTGCAATTGCAGGTGACGCTAAACGTAATTTCAATTTTTACTCAAAAATATTAGGATTAAGATTCATCAAAAAAACGGTGAATTTTGACGATCCAGGAACATACCATTTTTACTTTGGTGATAAAATAGGAAGTGCAGGAACTATCTTAACTTTTTTCCCTTGGGGAGAAGGGATTCAGCAGGGAGTAAAAGGATCCGGAATGGCTACCGAAATTGGATATTCTGTTCCAAAAGGAAGCCTTGATTTCTGGCAGAAACGTTTTGAACAATATAATGTAATCTATAATAAACCGGCTGAAAAATTCGGAGAAAAATATCTTACTTTTCTTGATCCGGATGGGTTAAAATTAGAGTTAATCGAATCTAAAACAGAAGATAATAGAAAACCGTGGGAAACTGACGAAGTAAAAACAGATGTAGCCACAAGAGGTTTTCATAACATTACTTTGACTTTAAACAGCATAAAAGCAACTGCTGCAATCTTAACAGAAATTTTTGGTTATAAATTGATTGATCAAGACGTAAACCGCTACCGTTATGCAACAACTGCTGTAGAAAATGCTGCCATTGTTGATTTAGTAGAATTGGCTGATGAAAAACGTGGTTTAAATGCAAATGGAACTGTTCACCACGTGGCTTTCCGTGTACAAAATGATGAAATTTTAATGCATTTCCGTGAAAAAATCGAAGCATACGGATTGTCAATTACACCACAAATAGACAGACAATATTTCCACTCGCTATATTTTAGAGAGCCAGGAGGTGTTTTGTTTGAAATCGCAACAGATAATCCTGGATTTACAGTAGATGAAAGCTTAGAAGAATTAGGACAAAACTTAAAACTTCCGGCGCAATACGAACCTCAAAGATCTAGTATTGAAAAACATTTGGTTAAAATTAATTAAGAATTTTTAAATAAACATAAATAAATTAAACATTGCCCATGATCGCTAACAAAAACATTTTTTTACTGGCCTTAGTTGCTTTTTTTTTAAATGCATGTAATAAAGAAAACAACTTGGAAAATAAAAACGCAAGTGTTAATACTTACCTGAACGACACTACTTCGGGTATTAAAACAGGTGGTGTAAAGGTTGTACAAATTACTACACCAAAAGATAAGTTCAATGTATGGACGAAGAGAATTGGAAATAATCCGAAAATCAAGTTATTGCTTCTTAACGGAGGGCCAGGGGCAACGCACGAATATTTTGAGTGTATGGAAAGTTTTTTACCTGCAGAAGGTATTGAATTTATTTATTACGATCAATTAGGAACTGGTAATTCTGATAATCCAAACGATCCGGCACTTTGGGACCTGCCACGTTTTGTAGAAGAAATAGAGCAGGTACGTCAGGCACTAAAACTGGATAAGGACAATTTTTATTTATTAGGACACTCATGGGGTGGAATTTTAGCAGCACAATATGCCCTTAAATATCAACAAAATATAAAAGGGCTTATTATTTCAAATATGATGATGAGTGCTATCGAATATGATAAATATGCAAAAGAAGTACTGGCAAAGCAACTAGATCCAAAAGTTTTGGCCAGAATCAGGGAAATCGAAAAAAACAAGGATTTTGAAAATCCGGAATATATGGGATTACTTGTGCCTAATTTTTATTGTAAACATATTTTACGTTTAGATCCAAGCCTATGGCCGGAGCCTGTTAATCGTGCATTTAGTAAAATCAATCAATCGCTGTATGTAACGATGCAGGGACCAAGTGAATTTGGTCTTTCTGGTAAACTCGAAAGATGGGATGTTACAAAAGAACTTCCTAAAATTACAGTACCGACATTATCAATTGGTGCAAAATATGATACCATGAATCCTGAACACATGAAGTGGATAGCTACACAGGTTAAAAACGGAACGTATTTGTATTGCGATAAAGGAAGTCATATGAGTATGTATGATGACCAGCAAACCTATATGAAAGGATTGATTAAATTTCTAAAAGATACAGATCAAAGTAAGAATTGAAAGTCTTCGCTTATTTTAATTTTTTAAGAAAAAAAATCTAAACATTAAATTTTGTCAAAAAAAAAGTCCTAATTTTCATTAGGACTTTTTTGTGGGGATTTAATATATTCGAACCCACACTCTTTAAACTGTGATTTGCCTGAATTTCTTATTCTTCAAAAATCGATGTGCTACGATTATGCCACGAAACTTTGACTGTAAATTATCTTTCAAAAAAGATTTAGCATTTTGTGGCAAAAACGGAGGCAACTCCACTTTGAATATAGATTGGTTTTTACCAATTTTTAAAGCTAATCAATCCTAAATTAGCTACTGAACACAAATTTTTACATTTATAAAGCGCTTATTTTACAAAAAATTAAACACTATATGGCTTATTTTAGGATTTGTTCTTCCACATTTATTTGTTTATTATGTCTCTTCTTGTGTCAAGTAAAAGTTGGAAAAAACTTGACAATTGATGTATAATTGCATATCTTTGCAGTTATTATGACAGTAGCCGATAAAATAGAACGTAAAATAAAACAGATTGCGCCGGGAGAGGTATTTGGATATACTGCACTTGGTCTTTCTGCTGATGAATTACTGGCAGGAGCAAAAGCGCTTGGCAGATTGACTTCTAGAGGTATAGTTAAAAGAGCAAGAAAGGGATATTATTATAAACCCAAAATAAGTGTGTTCGGCGAACAGAAACCCAGGGAAGAAGTGCTGCTGGGATTGTATTTGTATGAGGACAGTAGACAGACTGCTTATGTTACGGGCACAAGGCTTTATAATAGGCTGGGGCTGACTACACAGGTTACAAATGCAGTGCGTGTTGCCTCTCAGAGCAGGCAAATAAAAGGACGTGCTGGGAGTATGGCTGTAAAACCTGCGAAGAGTTATGTTAAGGTTACACCTGATAAGATTCGTTATCTTGAGATCCTGGATGTTATGAAAGATTTTAATTCTATTCCAGATATGCAGGCCAAAGACGGACTTACCTATTTAAAAAAAGAAATAGGTCGTTTAAAAAATGATGAGATTAAAAAGCTGGTATCTTACGGGATTTCATATCCTCCAAAAGTAAGAGCGCTGCTTGGAGCGGTGCTGGAAGATATAAAGGATTTCGGAGACTTAAAGAAGCTAAAGGCATCAATTAATCCAGCAAGCCGTTACCAGTATGGGATTACTGTAGAATTACTGCCCACTATTAATTTCTGGAACATAGGATAATGAATTTACATTTAGATAAAGACAGTTTTGAAGGAGCCATTGTAATTGCAGCGGAGCATTTTAAAGTTTCAGAGATTTTAATAGAGAAAGATTACTGGGTTACATATGCACTGCAAGAGCTGTTTTCGTCTGCAGTAAAAGACAATATTGTTTTTAAAGGCGGAACATCCCTTTCCAAATGTTATAAAATTATTCACAGGTTCTCTGAAGACATTGACCTCATAATTATAAAAGAGCCTGGTGATTCTGGCAACGCATTAAAAAATAAACTAAAAGAAGTAACGAATATAACAGATGATTCGATATTAAATCCTGTTGAGGATCATCCCGGTACAAATAAAAAAGGGAGCATTCGTAAGATAGTATATTCTTTTCCCAAGCTGGGCATGCAAGGACAGTATGGTGAGGTTGGAGAATTTATTGCGGTTGAGGTTTCTCATATGGGAAGTTCTGAGCCCCGCCAGACCACATATATCTGCAGCTTGATAGCAGAATATATTAAACAAAGCCAGACTCCTGAACTTATTGAAAGATTCGGGCTTGAGGATTTTCAAGTTACGGCGCTGGGAATTGAACGCACGTTCTGCGAAAAAATTATCAGTCTGGTACGTTTTTCACATACGGAAAACCCCATTGAAGAATTGTCTAAAAAGGTGCGCCACACTTATGATCTTCATCTGCTGTTAAAGCAGGACAAAATTAAAGAATTCACTGCTTCAAAAGAATTTGACCAAATGCTGCTGCAGGTCGGACTCGATGATGATAAGGCCATTCCTAACAATAAAGACTGGCTATATGTGCACCCTGGAGACGCACTATTATTTAAAAGTACTGCAGCTGTTTGGGAACAATTAACGAAAATTTATACTTCTTCGTTTAAAGAAATGGTGACTGGCGAACTTCCAAAGGAGGGTGAAGTTTTGGAGACTCTGATGTTTCTATCTGGGAGAATTCAGAAAATGGATTGGCCGATAACAAAATAATATTTCAGAAAAAATTAAGCGCTGGCAAACATTTATTATTCAAAGATTTGAAAAAAGTGAATTGTCTGAGTGATTTATTTTAAACAAAAAACTAAACTGATTTACTTTAAAAAGGTAAAAAACCTTATTTGTTAGAAATGATATTGAATCTCTAAATTTCATATTTTCAAATTGACTCAAGTTTAAGTTTTGCAAACCACAAGATTTTATCGTAAAATTAGTTGGTGTACCCACAATTTTAAAATCTAGCGAAGGAACATTGTCTCCTGTAGATTCGTAATAAATAGGCAGTTCAGCTAGTTTCGCTTTAATTTCAATTAAGTCTTTACTTTCAATTATGTTGGGTTTAGCAAAAATGAAATATGTATATCCCAAATAGAATAATACCATAAATATCCACGAAAAAGTTGCTTTATTATTTTTTTTCATTCGTTTTTTACACGATTTTTGTCCTTATGCTCGCTAACGTCAGTTTGTCTCAAAACCTCCATTTTTTATTATTTTGAACGTAAATATAGCTGATTTAAACTACAAAATAACTTCCTGTAAAAACTCAATCTGTTGATTGTTTTGAACGAGTACCTTTTTACTTGAATAAACTAAATCAAAAAGCGTTTGCAATGTGGCTTTTTAGATACTTACTACTTAATAAAACGTATTAAGAACCTTTTTTTTAGCCCGAGTTACAAACGCTACAATTATCTTTTAAATATTATGTAGGCACTCGTTGCATACAAGCACCAGAGGGAATAAAAAAATCACTAACCGAATACTCCGTTGATCTGCGATAACACCCAACTGAAACCTCCGCCTGCCAAATTCACATAACAGGTTTGTCCACTGAATGCAATAATAGTTCTACCCGCAGGAGCAGTCACCTGAAAATTTTGTGTATCAACTACATTGGGATTAATGGTGGCGGGATAACTTGTGCCGTTGATGGTGATTTGAACTACCACATTTTGTCCGTACCAGTAGCCTGTTACGTAACTGAAAGCGGTGAGGCTGGAAAAAACGGTCAAATTGACCATAGATTTTCAGTTTAAAATGATCACTCGATTCGGAGCAAACTGATCACCTAAT
>NZ_WMDQ01000029.1 GCF_009707955.1 Flavobacterium sp. LC2016-13
TTGATTTTTATAAAAACCAATTAACACTTTTGAAGGAAAAGAAAACTGATGAATATTTTTCATTTTTAGAATTAAAAGAAAAAGAAACTAGTCAAAGTTTATATTATGCTAAAAAAGATTTAGAAGAAACTTTAGTCGAATATCTTGAGCCATTCACTATTAAAGATTATAAAATAGAACCTTTAGAAAATTATAAATTAAAATTGTATGGAGATGGGAGAATAGTTTGCTTAGAACTTACTAGTCTTGATAGTAGATTAAGGGGAGAATCAGCTTTATGGGCAAAGTATAAAGAAGATGGGGGTACAATGGCAGCATTTAGAAAATACTATCTATACATCCCTGAAGGCAAGGATGAATTAGAAATTTTAAGGTAAATTTGATGAAAACGTATTTGTTGTACATTTTATTATTGGTTTGTTTTTGTGCTTGTTCGCAAAAACAAACCAACAAAGCCAGCCATTTAACGAGTAAAAACTACATGGGAACAATGCTTAAAACTATTAAGCATTATGATTATGAACCAGTATATTTTCTAACCTATATACAAAATGTCTGCTATTCTGAAATACTAGTAAATGATATACCCATGCATAACAATTTTACAGAACTTGGAGATGGTGAGACTATGGAAATCAATAATTATATTTTCAAGAGTGGTTTGCAAAAAGTGACTTTTAGATTATACCCAGCAACTAAAGGTAAAGACTTTGATCATCACACATTAACAAGGCAGACTGATATGAAAATCGAAATATCAGAGTCCGATAATAAAAAACGAGATCAGCCAGGAAAAAAAATTGCGAATTACATCACACAAACCGTTGTAAATATTAATGCATACGAGGAGAAAGAATTTATAGCTACTGGAAAAAACTACTATGAAGCCAGTTTTACTTTTGAAGCAAAAGTTCCTTACGAATTTACTAGTTTGGATAAAGGTCAAGATTTAAGAAAATGGAATCAGGAAAAACTGGAACAGAAAGTCGTTGATTTTTATAAAAACCAGTGGAGGCTGATAAATGATAAAGAAATAGAAGAATATTTTTCATTTTTAGAATTAAAAGAAAAAGAAACTTGTCAGAGTGTTTTTAATTCAAGAAAAGAATTAGAAGAAAATTTAAGTGCATATTTGGAACCTTTTATAAATTCAACTTTTAAACTTGAGCCATTAGAAAATTATCAATTAAAATTTTATGGAGATGGTAAAATAGTTTGTTTAGAACTTACCAGTACAGAGGCAAAAATGAGAGGTAAATCTGCTTTATGGGAAAATATAAGAAAGACGGCTCATTAAGAGCCAAATACAGAAAATACTATCTATACATTCCAGAAGGTGAAGACGAATTCGTAATTTTAAGATAAATTTTGATGAAGAAGTATTTGTTATACATCTTTTTATTGGTTTGTTTTTGTGCTTGTTCGCAAAAACAAACTAATAAAGGTAGCAATCTAACGAGTAAAAATTATGTAGAAACAATGCTTAAAACGATTAAGCATTATGATTACGAACCTGTATATTATTTAGCATATGAACAAAATATTTGTTATTCTGAAATTTTAGTCAATGATATTCCTGTAAACAAGAATTTCACAGAACTTGTAGATGGAGGAGCGGTAATAATTAATGATTATATTTTTAAGAGCGGCTTACAAAAAGTTACTTTTCGATTATATCCAGCAATTAAAGGTAAAGATTTTGATTATCATATATTAAGAGAAGATACTGATATGAAAATTAGTATAAGTGAATCAAATAATATTAATAGAGAAAAGAAAGGGAAAGAAATAATATCTTATTTGACACCTACTGTAGATGGAGTCAATGAGAATGGTCCAATAAAGATATTTGCTGCTGCAGGAAAAAACTACTATGAAGCCAGTTTTACTTTTGAAGCAAAAGTCCCTTACGAATTTACTAGTTTGGATAAAGGTCAAGATTTAAGAAAATGGAATCCCGAAAAACTGGAGTAGAAAGTTGTTGATTTTTATAAAAACCAATTAACACTTTTGAAGGAAAAGAAAACTGATGAATATTTTTCATTTTTAGAATTAAAAGAAAAAGAAACTTGCCAGAGTTTATTTTATACTAAAAAGGAATTAAAAGAAGTTTTAGAGTCATATTTAGACGCATTTATTATTCCAAATTATCAAATACAACCATTAGAAAATTATAAACTTAAATTCTATGGAGAAGGGAAAATTGTTTGTTTAGAAATAGAAAGCTTAGACAATCATTTAAGAGGAGAATCGGCTTTATGGGCAAAACTTGATGAAGGCGATGGCGTTATGGCAGACTTCTTTCAATATTATCTATATATTCCAGAAGGTAAGGACGAATTAGAAATTTTAAGGTAATTGTGATTAAGGAGATGGTATAGTGGGATTTTTTAAACTTTACCTACACATTCCAGAAGGCGAAGACAAATTAGTAGTAATAAGATAATTAAAAATGTCAACAGAAAAGAATTTTATAAAAAGAAATAAATATAAATTAATAGCGTTTTGCTTTTTTAGCTTTTGTATAATATACTTTATAAATCTAGTCGGATACAAAAATATTCCAAATCTTCCACAAGATTTTAAAAGTCTTTGGGAAGATTATCTTATTAATCGTTCTCTAGAAGAGCAAGGTCCAACAGATTTTCAAAGGGCTCAATATTTAAACGATAGTTTACAAGCTGAAAGTCAAAAAAGCAATGAAGTTACTCATAAAATAAAGGGTAATTTTGACGGCACCGGTTTTATCGATTATGCTTTCATTTCTCCAAATAGCGGGCATATTGTTTTTTCTAAAGGAAAAGCATTCTCAGTAGTTGATCTTATAGAACTAAATCCCAATGATGATAAATTATTTGAAGAAGGAGATTTAGATAATGACGGAGCAGATGATTTTTCTGTTTACAGATATAAAAAAGGATGGCATAATGAAATTATCACTTACCTTCATTCTGATAACGAACCTTAGACACGATGCCTCACTATTGATTTAAATAGTGATGAGAAAGCAAGTGATGAGGATATAAAAGCAAGAGTATTTAGAAAAAATAGTAAGATCTATTTTTTAGATAAAGTAAGAGATAAAAAAAATAATGACTACAAACTTGTTTCTAAAAGTTTAAATAGCTTTAAAGCGGAACAAAGTGGAATTGATATAATGGTGAAGTAAATGTTATACACAATAGAGTGATCTATTGTAAATACTATTTGATGACTAAAGATTTAGATTCCTGTTAATATTTCAGTTCCTGTTTCGGAGGTTTTTGCGCATTTTTTCACTTTCAATCTGCTGAAAGTTTTCGAAGATCTTTGGTATGTCCCCAAGTTCTTATCTCCTACCTTCAAAAATAATTTTTCAAAACCCGGAATAGGTAATTATATCATTTATTTAGATGACGACAATACTGCAAGATATCAATTACTTACTTTTAAACATGATATGTCATTTTCGACCCAAATCAATGATTTTACTTCTATTCGCTTCATAGGTTTAGAATTTGTTGAGTGTCACTTTTCTTTTTCTGAACAGGGAAAAGTTAAAACAAATATTCAATTAAAATGTGTATTTATTAGCGTAAAAATAAAATGTATACAAAATTAAAATGAAATGTTCATTTTAATTTTCTGTTTTTTTTTTTTTTTACTGAGAATAAACAGTTTACATATTTTTTGATTATATCCATAAAGTAACCCATTAACTTAATAATATATACTAAAAGCCTTTATGGGTATTTTATGGAACATATTTATGTTATTTGTTTTTCATAATGTACATTTCATTTTTTGTACAATTCAAAGAATTACTTGACAAACCTCAATGCTTACTAGGCTTTTGTGAATATTTCCATTATTTGAGAATGTACATTTCATTTTTTCAAATATAAATATGATATTGAATAAAGTAAAAATGGAAAAAAATTTAAAGAAATGTATATTGTCATTCATCAGCTCAAATCATGTATAATAATTGTTCTATCTAATGTGAGTAAAAAACATATTCAGTTTTATTTTGATGAATTCACTTTTAGGATTAATATCTATTTTGAAAAAAATTATATTTCATAAAACAATAAATAGAATGCTTCAAGCTATGCCTGTTTTTCAAAAGCAAATAATAGATAAACTAAATATGTAAATCGATAATTTTAATATTGAAAATATCCAGATAATGGCTCCTGCCATTGTAAATAAACAAGTAATTTTATTAACATACTTCATAAGATATCCATTTTATAATTTAAAAAATACATTCAAATTATTATTGAATTATTCATTTATTGGTCTCAGATTCGGGTTTAAAACCCTGGAATTTATTGCAGGTACTTTAGTAATGCGAAAAAATATAATCTTTTGACTTTTTTAGTTTTAATAAAAGTTTTCAAAATTGAGAGACTTTCAGTCTATCGTCAACTAAACCACTCTGCACTTTCAGTGCAGAGTGGTTTAGTTTTATGTAATCAATAAACAGAAATACTAACCTAATTTTTCTAATCAATTTTATCAAAAAACGCTTAAAAAAGTTTTTCTTTATAATAATACTATCGAAAAAAGGGATAAGTTTTCGGGCAATATAATATTGTTCTTTACTTACCCCTTCTTTTTGTAATAGTATTTCAGATACAAAATAAATCAGAGAAATTACTTTATCGAAACAATTATAAATTCACTTCTTCTGTTTAACTGGTGTTCTTCTTCTGTGCAGAGTACATCATCTGAACATTTATTGACTAACTGAGTTTCACCGTATCCTCTGCCTGTTAATCTGTTGGCAGAAATTCCTTTTTTAACAAACCATTCAATCGTTGCTTTGACTCTTTTATTGGATAATACGATATTATATTTTGCCGTTTGTCTGCTGTCGGTATGAGACCTAACGTCAATTTTCATTTCCGGATATTCTTTAAGAACAGCTAAAACTTTCTCTAATTCAAATGAGGCGTCTTTTCGTATGAATGCTTTATCTAAATCAAAATAAATAATTGGAATGTTTAGAGTTTTTGCTAAATCTGTTCCAATTGTAATCGGTTTTATTTGTTTTTCTAACTTAATATTCAACTCTTCTTTATCTGTTGATGGCTGAATAGCAATGGCGCTTTCATTTGTTTCGTATTCTTTTTTTACTGCTCTTACATGGTAATTTTTGTTGCATTTTACATCGAAACTATAATTGCCATCTGCGGTTGAAGTTACTTCTGCGATTTGCTGAAATTTATCATCCAACAAGATTACTTTTGCCTCACTTAAAACTGCATTGGTTTCAGCATCTGTAATTGTTCCTGCTAATTTTTTCTCACAATCCAGTTTACGGGTTTCAGTAAATTTGTAAATATCATCATTGCCTTTTCCGCCTTCTTTGTTTGAAGAGAAAAAGCCTTTTCTGGTACTGTTATCAATGATAAAGGCAAAATCATCAAATTTGGTATTAACTGGTTCGCCTATATTTTGTACTGACTCAAAGCCGGAATCTTCTTTTATTTTTGCTGTAAAAACATCTAATCCTCCTAATCCGGGACGTCCGTCACTGGCAAAATAAAGTTCGTTATCTCCTGATATAAAAGGAAATGTTTCTCTTCCTTCTGTATTGATTGCTGAACCTAAATTTTCAGGTTTTCCAAATGTTCCATCTTCATGAATGGCAACACTATATAAATCTGATTGTCCTAAACTTCCCGGCATGTCAGAAGCAAAATACAGTTTTTTTTCATCTGTACTTAAAGCCGGATGTGCTACACTAAACGCATTACTATTAAAAGGCAATTCTGTAACATTTGTCCATTTGTCATTAACAAAATCTGCTTTGTACAGTTTTAATAGTGTAATACTCTTATCATCTTTTCCTTTTTTTCCATGCAGGAAATTATTTCTTGTAAAGTACATTGTCTTTCCGTCTTTGGTAAAAACGGGAGTGGATTCATTGAACTTAGAATTGATTTTTTTATCAAATCGAATTGGATCTTCTAAACTTCCATCTGATTTTAATTCCGAAGCATATAAATTCGTAAAAGATTTATTAGTCCATCTGAACGTTTTTCTTGATACTGTTCCGCTATCACGTGCCGATGCAAATACTAATTTGTTATTAAAAATTGTACTGCCGTAGTCTGACTGATTAGAATTAATTCCTGAGTCTGAAATATCAAATCTTCCTGAATTTACTTTAATCTGCTCTAAGTAGTTTTTATTATTTTGAAATAAAACACCTCTCGAATCGGTTTTAACTTTTTGATTAAAAACATCAAGCATCTTGTCTGATTTGGCATAATCGCCAACAGATTTGAGAGCCTGCGCATATCTGTAATAGTATTCCGGCTCTTGTTCATTGTTTAAAGCGAATAACGCATCATACCATTTTAGCGCTTTTGTAAGTTCTGCATTAAAATAGTATGCATTCCCTAATCGCTGAAAGGTCTTTTCATCTTTATATCCTCTTTCGGCTACTTTTTCATAAATCGAAATAGCATCTACATAAGCATATTGATTATACGCTTTATCAGCTTTATTTAAAACTGTCTTTTGTGCCATTCCATTAAAACAAACAGAAGACAAAAAAGCAGTATAAAGTAATTTTTTAATTTCCATAATTAGAAAAATCTTGGTGAAGTTATTTTGCTATACTTATTTAAGAATTCAAAACGCAGAAATATCTCATGCGATCCTGAATTATAATTTACCAATTTGGTCGTTTCACGATCATACGCATAACCCAAATATAAACGGTCTGATATCTGAAATCCTGCTAAGGCACTAACAGAAGCACTCCATCTGTAAGCAAGACCAATAACAAATTTTTCGTTAAACATAAAGTTGGCCGATGCATCGACTTGCAGTGGCGATCCTTCGACCATTTTGGTCAGGATAGCGGGTTTGAATTTTATTCTTTCGTATCGATCTAAATCGAACACATAACCTGCAATTAAATAATAGTTAATTTGATCTTTATATATGGCTGTTTCGTTGTCATTGTAACGATTGGTTTCGATAAAATTGGGAACTGACAATCCCACATAAGCCTTGTCGGTATGCCAATAAATTCCGGCTCCTACATTTGGCGAAAATTTATTGTCTAAATTCTGAAACTGCTCATCTCCCTTATCTTCGGGTGTTAATTTATTAGGGTCTAAGTTGAATAAATTGGCAGATCCTTTTATACCAAAAGAGAGTTTAGCGGTTGCTGATGTTGGTATTGAATACGAAAAATCGGCTGATAAATTGTTCTCGTTTGTTGGGCCAATTTTATCATTTACTAATGAAACTCCAAGTCCCACGCTTTTGCTTAAGGGGGTATTTACAGAAAAACTGCTCGTTTCCGGTGCTCCGTCTAATCCTATCCATTGTGTGCGGTACAATCCAAAAACGCTCAGAACTCCTCTGGAGCCGGCATAGGCAGGATTTACACTAATGGTATTATACATGTATTGTGTAAATTGCGCATCCTGCTGTGCAAAACCTCCAACTGAATACAACAATACAACTAAAACTAATTTTTTCATTTATTTCATTTTTAAATAATGGCTTAGTCAATTGACTAAGCCATTTCATTTATAGCCTATTACTTAGTCAGGTATAAATAACCTGCTTCTTGCTGAGCGTTAGATTGTTTGTCTTTATATCTGATAATATAATAGTACGTTCCTTCCGGTAATCCGTTTGAGTCTTTTACAGTAACACGTCCTTCTGAAATTCCTCTAAAAGCAATGTCGTTATTATTGTAATGATCTCTTTCGAATACTAAAACTCCCCAACGGTTAAAGATTTGCACCGTATTATCAGGATAACATTCTAAGCCCTGTATATAAAATCTTTCGTTCTTTTGATCGCCATTTATAGAAAGGGCATTAAAGATTTTGATCACACAGCCGTCTAATTTTATAACTGTTGGCTTTTCTCCGTCAAGATTACTGAAATCCGATTTATCTGAAACCACTATCCCGCTTTTTGTTGTTCCGGATACTGTTGCCTGATTGCTGATACTTCCTGCATTTACATCTGCCTGAGTTAAAGTATAGGTTCCCGTAATTGAAAAATCATCGCTCTGACCAACACTTAAATTAATTGGACCACCATTCATTACAATTCCTGTTAAAGGATCAGAAACCAACAGGTTCTCAAGATCAACATTCCCTGTATTGGTTATTACAAAACTGTAAGTTAATGTCTCGCCTGCTTCGGCATATTCGTTGCCGTTAGAGTCATTTAATTTTACCGTTTTTATAATTGCCACTGCCGGAATTTCAACAAAAATCTTAACAGTTGCAGTACTGCAATTATCCGGATTTGCTACTTCACATATTTGATAGTTTAATGTATGACTTCCTCCTTCTGTTCCCGGAGCCACATCAATTGTCCCATCAGAATTAAGTGTAATTCCTGTTGGAAGGTTTATACCTTTCACAACAACCTCTGAAGGTATAACCGCAACACCATTCAATTTATCGTTATCTAAAACATTGATTACTTGTAACGAACCGTTAATTCCGTCTGCAAGCGTTACATCATCCTCGTTACCTGCATGAATTCCGAATGTCGGTCTAGCATTACAACCAGATGTTGCTGCAGGATAATTGACTACTACAGATTTTGTAGGATTTAATGTAAACTGCATGGTTACAGCAGGTCTTGTCAATTCAAATCCGTCATTTCCTTGTGTCCATTGTCCATTTGACAATACCCATCCCGGCCAGTCTGTTGGATTATTATTGCTGTCAACAGTTGCTCCAGGCCATAATACGTCACCACTCAATGGCATATTAGTTTGAGTTGCCACAATATTGTTGGCACTATCAATCCAGTTTATGGTTAATAATCCCGTTGGCGTAAAATTGTCTGCTGTCACATTATAAGACACGTATGGTGTGTCTTTTGAACAATAACTATTTGCTGTTATTGTCATTGTTGGTGCAACAACCGAAACTGAAACAGTTGCTGAACTGCAATTACCCGGATTCGCTTTTTCACAAATCTCATAAACCAACGAATAATTTCCAGCCGGTGCGTTTGGCACTAATTCTGCTGTTCCGTCAGGTTTTAATATCAATACTCCATTTGGATCTGGCGTCAATACCTTTAAATCAACATCTGAAGGTACAAGCGGATTATTGTTTAAAGTATCATTGTCAAATACATTCAGTACTGTTACTGTCTTATCAATTCCTACAACAGAATTCATTGGATCTGAAATTGCCTCTAATATTGTTTTTTCAACTACAATTGTTATTGTTGCCGGAGTAACATCAATTGCTCCATTATTATCTGTGGCTGTAAAAGTAAAAGTATCATTCCCTGAAAATGCTCCGCTCGGATCATACGTAAGATTTCCTGCTTCTAAAGGTGTTAATACTTGATTTACAGTTACTGGCGTACCAGCTAAAGCTAAAGTTCCATGAACAGGTAAACTTAAAACAGTATAAGTTACAATTGTACCGTCGGTATCTGTAGCTGTTAAAGCTTTGATCACTGTTGCCCCTGCTCTTGAAGGAATACCTGTGTTAGTATCATCATGTGCTATTGGAGCATTGTTCGCAACAGGAATTATAATTGTTGCCGTTGATAAAGCTACAGCACCAAGATCATCAGTCGCTGTAAAAGTAAAAGTATCATTTCCTTTAAAAATTCCGCTTGGGTCATAAGTCAGTTTTCCTGCTTCTACCGTTGTCAAAACCTGATTTACAATTACAGGAACTCCCAATAATCTTAGAACTCCATGAACCGGCAAACTTAAAACGGTATAACTTGCAATTGTTCCATCAATATCTGTTGCCTTTAAAGCATTGATTGGAGTTTCACCAGCTGTTGATAGAATTGGTGTATTGGTGTCATTATTTGCAACCGGCGCATCATTAACCGGAGTAACGGTAATTAGCTCATTGGCTGTAGCCGTTCCGCCATGTCCATCACTGATAACATAAGGAATACTAATTGCGCCATTATAATTTAAACCTGCTGTAAACGTAATAACATTTGTAGCAGAGATAGTCACAGTTCCGTTTGTAACTGTTATAGTCTGAGCTCCGCCTGTTAAAGTTGTTCCGTTTATTGAAGTGATTGTTAAAGTATCTCCATCAACATCTGAATCTAATGCTAATGGGGTTAACGTTACGGTTGCATCTTCGGCAACAGTGTAATTGTCATTAACTGCTACTGGATTATCATTTACCGGGGTAACGGTAATAAGTTCATTGGCTGTGGCTGTTCCGCCATGACCATCGCTGATAACATAAGGGAAACTGATGGCTCCATTATAATTTAAACCTGCTGTAAACGTAATAACATTTGTAGCAGAGATAGTCACAGTTCCGTTTGTAACTGTTATAGTCTGAGCTCCGCCTGTTAAAGTTGTTCCGTTTATTGAGGTGATTGTTAAAGTATCTCCATCAACATCTGAATCTAATGCTAATGGGGTTAACGTTACGGTTGCATCTTCGGTAACGGTATAATTGTCATTAACTGCTACTGGATTATCATTTACCGGGGTAACGGTAATCAGTTCATTGGCTGTAGCCGTTCCGCCATGTCCATCGCTGATAACATAAGGAAAACTAATCGCTCCATTATAATTCAACCCTGCCGTAAAAGTAATCACATTCGCAGCTGAAATATTTACAGTTCCGTTTGTAACCGAAATACTTTGAACTCCACCTGTTAATGCAGTTCCATTGATTGAAGTAATCGTTAAAGTATCGCCATCAACATCTGAATCTAAAGCCAATGGGGTTAACGTTACGGTTGCATCTTCGGCAACGGTATAATTATCGTTAACTGCTACTGGATTATCATTTACCGGTGTAACGGTAATAAGTTCATTGGCTGTAGCCGTTCCGCCATGTCCATCGCTGATAACATAAGGGAAACTAATCGCTCCATTATAATTTAAAACTGCTGTAAACGTAATCACATTCGCAGCTGAGATATTTACAGTTCCGTTTGTAACTGAAATACTCTGAGCTCCGCCTGTTAAAGTTGTTCCGTTTATTGAAGTGATTGT
>NZ_WMDQ01000030.1 GCF_009707955.1 Flavobacterium sp. LC2016-13
TTTTTGTTTGGTTTAGCAATAACCTTAATTTTTACAATGAGAATTTTAATTGAGTTTGTAAAAATAAATCAAGTGGAATTTGAAAATGGAATGAAATTAAATATGGGGCAACTATTAAGTATTCCATTTATAATAATCGGAATATATTTTATGGGTAATAATTTAATAAGAAAAGAAACTAAATAAAAAAACCAGCCACCAACAGCAAGGGTTTAGTTGGGTGGGCAGCACGAACAATGAATACCGGGTTGAACGGAACCGATTATATGTACACACCCTAGTATGGAATTATCGTTAAGTTTTGAGAGAGAATTATAAGAGGTTATACTTCCTTTAAAAACTTTAGTACATCAGTAATCAAATCATGCAGTATGATGTCCTTTTCAAAAGGTAACATCATGGTAAACGATTTTGTTGCCAATACGTCCAGTAAATTCCTTGTTCTGAGTAAAACGAATTATATTATCCACGATAGAGTGTTCATTTAAATTGATTTCTGTACCGATATAAAAAGAATTCCGAATAATCATTAAGAGCAAATAAAAGTATAAACTATTCCTTTATCCTTAGTTGGGGTTGGAAATACATAAAATATACAAGTTCTAATGGTCTGGTGGTTTTCATAAAAGAGATTTGGTTTTAAGAGGAATAAGCTTTTAAATGTTAGTGTCTTACTAATATGTAAGTTAAAAAATTAATGAGATAATCCTCTTCGTTTTTTCTTATTTTTTTTGTTTTTCAACTGATATGGTAAATAATCCGTTGTCTGTTCAGCCTGCATTAAATTATCAATAATCTTATCTAACTTTGGTAACATTGCAAAATATTGTTTCCCTTCCGACGTAAGCACATCCAATACTTTTACTATATCAGGAATAGTGAGTGTGTTCTTCTGTTGTTCAAAAACAGTAATTAGTGATTCTTTAGAACGAAGCTTTTCATAAATCTGATTTCTTTTTTGTTCACCAGCAACCTTTAATCGGCATCGTTCTTCGATAGCTTTTGCACTGTATTGTTTACCCAAGCTACTGCCATTAAAAACATTTTTTGTTGTATGGTCAATATAGGTAATGCCATAGAGTAAACCTTCTTCACTTTTTCTAAAAATGCTGCTGATGCCCTCTTTTTCCAATCGTCTTGCAAGTTCGGTTATCGGCATTGCTCGCTCTCTTAATAATGCCATATCAATGGCATTTTTCACTCGTGTTTTATCAAGTGGATTTTTAACCTCATTATTCTTGAATTTTTCCTCTAAAAACTTCAAAGTCGGTTTGTTGTAAAAACTGCTGGATTTTATTGGAACACCTATTGATTTTCCATTTGCGTCTAATATGTGATATACTAATCCCTTTGCTAAAAACATTTTCGAATTCTCACTGCCACGATCTGCCATGACATTGTACTGTTTGAGAGCGGCATTAAGCTCAGCAAAGCTATCGTACTTGTAATGGTTCAGAACCGTATTTAGAACATTAAATATGGCTTTCTTAGATTCAATCATTCCATATTGAACCTTGCCCATTGAAACAGGCTCTAAACTAAATTTTTCTTCCTTTTTTCTTCCTTCTGCTTTTACCAGTCCAAATTGCTGTTCAATCTCTTTTCTTGCAGGTTCCGATTTTCTCAAACCAATATTGTGCAGATCGATTCGTTTACCGTCTTTCTCAATATTTATAGAAACCACGTGCAAGTGTTCGTGTCCGGCATCGTGATGTTGATACACCAAATAAGGTTGTTCACCGAAACCGATTTTCTCCATATAAGTATCGGCAATAACAATTAGTTTTTCTTTGGAATGTTTTTCCGACGGGTCAAAATTCAGGGAAATATGAAGCGTATTACATTTTACATTTTCGTTTAATTCCGCTCGTTTTACAAACCGATTTAGCTTCATAATATCAGTCATTTTATCGACATCATTAGGATAATTACCCACTGCAATACACTCTGCATTACCCGCCTTTACTTTGTTCTCATTATAATAAAAAACGCTACGGATTGAATGGCTTGTTTTTATGATTGCAACCATTTGTCTGTAATTTTACTGGTGTGACTTTTAATTCCTTCTATCTTATCATTTATGATTTTTCTATCTATTTCAAAACTAATAATCCAGACTCTAAATTCCGGAATTTGTTGCAGGGTATGCAGTTTTTTCACGACCTGATTCAGGTTACTTCCAATAGCATTTAACTCCTTACGAAGTAGTATTGTTTCTTCTGTAAAATAATCTAACGACTGATTTCTGTAAGTGGTGGTAATGTTCTTGTCGAATAGGTTCTTGCGAAGATAATCACTTAACTTACGACAGGTACTGGCTTTGTATTTCTGCTCAATTTTTGCATATTCTTCTGTTGTGAGTCGCAAAGTAATTTTGCGTGTTCTGTTTGAATTTTCTCTTTCCATCATCTTTCATTTTCATTGTTATCAAACTCTTTTTCTTTTAGTGTCTCCACCACCGAGTTCCGAGGTAATAGGTGGCAAGATAGGTGGTTGTCCGACAACCATACATCTTGCTGACTGCAGGAACGAGGCAGTATTTTAGACTTCTATAAGGTAAGTACTAAATTAAATAGAATATTTGGAACTAGACCAACATGGACATATTTTGACCATGACATCTATTGATAGTTGGAAAAAAGCTAAGGTCATATTTAGTTTTTTTCTTTAAAAGAAAGAATTGATCAAGGAAAAAATCATCTAATTATCGCAGCTAAATTTTACTTTGGAGGGGTAAATAATTCAAAAGTAAATCTATGTGATATAAATAAAAGGATGTGGTACGGGAATCCGTAAGAATATCTTTTGCAAGTTTAATATCTTTGAAATAATGAAAGACAGATACCAAAATATAATCGATAGGGAAAAAGCCAAATTAAGTTTTGAGTTGGCTAAAATTGATCGTCGTTATAAACGAATTATCTTTACTTTGTATGGGACTTTTTTGATCATTCTAATTTGTTGCGTTTGTTTCTTTTCTATTACTTTTTAACGAACTTTTATTTTCGGAAGAAAGGTTCATGTTTCTTGCCTTAAATTTATATTTTAAAAGAAAAAAACGAAAAAAAAGAAAGCAATCTAAAAATGGGACAGCCAGGCAAAGGAAGTGCTATAAGTCCCGAAGGGTGGCAGGGCGAGGAACGAGGCGTGTCATTATGCGCACTTCGTTTGCAGATGTCCAATAAATTCGCTTGCTTTTTATTCTTTTTTGAAAAGTTTTAAAAAGTCTTTTGAAAGTGTACGCTTCTTAAAACCAATCAAAAAACAACAAAAGAAGAAGTGTACTTTTTCAAACAATATGACTTTCATAATCCACAAAATTCTGAATGCTTTTATGAAGATTTTTGTGGGTGTTCTGAAAACATAAATGCAATTTGAAATTATCTCTTTACAGTAAAGTAATTGTGTCAATTAGATTATTGACAGAGATATAATCCAATACAAAATCTTCCGCTTCTTTTTTGTGTTCAACAGAAGTCGAAAATGAGTTGAGATAAAAATCTTCATTTTCATCTGCAATGTGAATAATTTCAGTGTAGCCTTTGGTAATTAAAGAACCTTTTAGTTTTAATACTTTAAGCTCATTACTTCTTTCAATTTCTTTTTTTACTCGGAGCTTTATAGTTTTATCCATGGTGTCAGTTTTTGGTAGTTCTATGATGTAAATCAAATAGTATTCCAAAACAAAAAAGAGACAGAAAGTCTTTTTTTGTCCATCAATTCTCGACATAAAAGCAGAGAATCTATTTCTGTGATTTTATTAACTGAAACTACAAGATCTTTTTTTACTATTTCAGTTTGTTTTTTCATTAGGGGCAAGATCATAATTGCGAGGTACTTATCAGAAATTAAACATAGTACTTGTCATTTTTTATTGAACATATTGATGCTCAGTTTTATTTTAAGAATTTTTTTTTGAAAACTTTAACTAAAATATCGGATTTTGACAAATTGATGCCGGATTTTGATAACAAGTTATCAAAAAGGCTATTGTAATTTTGTTTCATCAGAATTATAAAAATTAAATGAGCAATAAAAAACTTTTTTATTAAATGTAATTTGAATTGGATGTCGAAATCTATTGTATAATAAAATAGAAAAAAAATAGTCTGTTATTTCTTCAAAACACGAACCTCAGACATTTTGAATTCCATCTTTTACAAACTATAACTAAAAAAAATCTTTTTTGATAAGTTTTGCTCCGTTTTTGATAACAAGCAATCAAATAGCCTGTTGTAATTTTGTTTGAGCAACAATCACAAATTGAATTTTAAAAAAGATAATAAAATTTATTGTATCGGTATCTAAAAAAGTTAGAAATAAGAATATTTTTTAAAACACTAATTGGATACAATTTAACTCATAATATTTTTTATAAGAAAAAATATTTCTTTTTAATTATTCGCAATAAAAATGGCAGGAAAAGGCAAAACTTTGGCAGGATTTTGACAACACTTTGTAAAACAATCTATTGTAGTTTTGTTTTGATCTAACTCTAAAAAAAGAAAAAGGATTAAAATGTTTTTCTTTTTGAGTTTAATGGAATTTGATTTAGTGAGTACAATTTACTATTTGAATAATAGCAAAAATTCAAAACTGAAATAAAATTTCATACCAATTATATGATTTGATATTTCATAATTCAATCAATTTAAAGATTAGAAAACATGAAGCTAAATATAAAAATCAAAAATGCAATTCTGGAGATAATTTGTCTGTTGTATGTAATTCTATTTGTATATGCGGCGCTGAGTAAATTACTTGACTTTGAGAACTTTCGTGTCCAGCTTGGACAATCCCCACTACTGAGCGCTTTTGCAGGATCAATTGCGTGGATTGTACCAATACTGGAATTGCTTATTGTATTGTTACTTGTTTTTAAAAAATGCAGATTAAGTGGTCTTTTTGCAGCCTTTAGTTTGATGGTTATGTTTACCACTTATATCTATATTATTTTAAATTACAGCAGCTTTGTTCCGTGTTCCTGTGGAGGAATCCTGGAGAAAATGGGATGGAAGGAACATCTTTTTTTTAATTTTGTTTTCATAATGCTGGCAGCAGCGGGTATACTGATACTGGCCGGTGGGATGCCAAAGGTATCCCGGATTTCAAAACCCGCTGTTCTTGTCAGTTCTTTTTCGGGAAGTGTTTTTTTTAGTATTGGAATTGTTGTGCTACTGTTTATTTTATCAGAGGACATCATGCATCATCGCAATAGTTTTATACGCCGTTTTCCACATCATCAGGCTGTAAAAATAAGTGAAGCCAATTTACGGTATAATTCATATTATTTTGCCGGGGCAGCAAACGGAAATTTGTATTTAGGGAATACTACAGCGCCATTACATATTTTGACACTCGATAGCATTTTAAAAAACAAGAAGGTATTCCAAATAGAATTGGACAAAAGTAATTTTGGATTTAAAGCGGTTACCATTAGTATTTTTCCACCCTACTTTTTTGTTGCTGACGGCAATGTACCTTGTTTGTTTAGAGGGGAACTATCCAATTGGAAAGCCTCACTTTTTATGCATGATAAAGCTTATTTTTCACGGATCACACCAATGGATTCCCGCAGGCTTGCCTTTAGAGGACAAGCTGTAAATAATAATGAAAATATTATTGGATCTATGGCAGTTGGGAAAACTGTAAATGTAAAATTAAACCCGGATTTGTTACAAAAACAAATTGATGGTGTTTTTGATACCGATGGGATGCTGCATTACAGTTTGGGTCTAAAACGTATTGTTTATGTTTATTTATACCGCAATGAATTTGTAGTGGCTAATGATTCGCTTGATTTAAAATATATAGGAAAAACTATTGATACTACAAACAAGGCTCAAATTAAAGTTTCCTATCTCTCAGACCGCAATCAAAAGAAAATGTCAGCGCCACCGCTTATCGTTAATAAAACCAGTACTGTTTATAAAAATTTACTTTTTATTCATTCGCCGGCTCATGGCTTATATGAGCCCAAAGATCTGTGGAGTCAGGCAAGTACTGTTGACGTTTATAATTTGAATGATGCTTCTTATGTCTCAAGCTTTTATGTATATAACATTGGAGATGATAAAATAAGAAGCATACTGGCGCATGAGAATTATCTCTATGCCCTTATTGGCAATCATATTGTTTGTTACGAGTTTAGTAATTCACTTTTGGAACATTATAGGAGTGAATTATGATGATAATATACCCAGGGCCCGGGTATCAGGAATGTAATCGAACACCTGTAGAAAAAAGTAGATATTTTTTTTAAATTTAATTTTTATTACCATGAAAAGATCATATGTAAAAATGCTTTTACCTACTGCGGCTTTTGCCTTAGCAATTGTAGGTGCTTTTGCCTCAAATCCAAATGGCAAAACAACAAATGTTAGTGCTCCTGTACAAGGGTACATCAACAATCCGGATCCATGTACTGAATCTGTCGAATGTGATAATGTACCATCAGGTGATATCTGTACCATTCAAAGTACAAACCAACAGGTTTTTGGTTTGAATGCCAGTGGTACTACTTGTAACAGAGTATTATACAAATTGAATTAATTTAAAGAACTTAAAGCCAGAGTGCTGGGTTCATTTACAATGCAGTTCCGGATTTTATAATTGGAACTGCATTGTTTTTGTTCATAATGATTTTAAGGGAGTAATACCCCAAGAAGGTATACTTTTATTTTGAAGATAATAATCGAACCACTGTTTGATATGTTCACTTAGGTCTTTTTGATTTTTCGGATTCCTAAGTAGATGTTTTTCCTGTGGATACACGAGCATAATATGTTCTTTATTCAATCTTCGGAGCGCCAGATAAAATTCTATGCTTTGGTACCAGTGTACCTGCCGGTCTTCTTTACCTGTCCAGGAGAGTAATGGAGTTTGAATATTGGTTACATGTTCCATTGGAGAGTTACGGTTGTAGGCTGCTTTATCTTCAAAAAGTGATTTACCCATACGCCATTGCTGATTTTCAAAACGCCAGATCTCCGGGGTACCGGTGTTCCATCCCATTGTTAAATACCAGCTTGTCAAATCTGCTACACCGGCGCTCGATACCGCTGTGGCAAACAAATTGGTTTGGGTAATGATGAAATTAGCTTCGTAGCTGTAAAAACCAGTGATATTGATCATCTGATTCCAATTTAAATTGACCACCAAGTTTTGGTTTAAATTGACCACCTAA
>NZ_WMDQ01000031.1 GCF_009707955.1 Flavobacterium sp. LC2016-13
AATAGGGTGTTTTCAAAAGAAAGGCGACGACATACTCTCCCACATAACTGCAGTACCATCTGCGCAGGCGGGCTTAACTACTCTGTTCGGGATGGGAAGAGGTGAGCCCCGCCGCAATAACCACCTTAAGAAGTTATAATTGCTTTGGGCAATTTTTTTCAATTAATAATTGATAATTTACAATTAATAATTAAAATAATATCTTAACATACTGAGATAAAGAAAGGTTTTTATTTATTAGAAAGTTTCTTCTCTCTCTGGTCTGGGACCAGAGAGAGAAAAGGGTGTACATAAGCTTACGGATTATTAGTACTACTCGACTATGACATTACTGCCTTTACATCTATAGCCTATCAACGTGGTCATCTTCCACGATCCTTAAAAGAAATCTCATCTTGTGGTGGGTTTCGCGCTTATATGCTTTCAGCGCTTATCCCTTCCAAACGTAGCTACTCTGCGGTGCCCCTGGCGGGACAACAGATACACTAGAGGTTTGTCCAATTCGGTCCTCTCGTACTAGAATCAGATCCACTCAAATTTCTAACGCCCACAGTAGATAGAGACCGAACTGTCTCACGACGTTCTGAACCCAGCTCGCGTGCCACTTTAATGGGCGAACAGCCCAACCCTTGGGACCTTCTCCAGCCCCAGGATGTGACGAGCCGACATCGAGGTGCCAAACCCCCCCGTCGATATGAGCTCTTGGGGGAGATCAGCCTGTTATCCCCGGCGTACCTTTTATCCTTTGAGCGATGGCCCTTCCATGCGGAACCACCGGATCACTATGCTCTACTTTCGTACCTGATCGACCTGTATGTCTCTCAGTCAAGCTCCCTTATGCCATTGCACTCTACGCACGGTTACCAAGCGTACTGAGGGAACCTTTAGAAGCCTCCGTTACTCTTTTGGAGGCGACCACCCCAGTCAAACTACCCACCAAGCAATGTCCCCCGCAATACGGGGTTAGGCCTCAGATAAACAAAGGGTTGTATTTCAACAATGACTCCACAACGCCTGGCGACGCCACTTCACAGTCTCCAACCTATCCTACACATCATTTATCCAAGGTCAATACTAAGCTATAGTAAAGGTGCACAGGGTCTTTTCGTCCCACTGCGGGTAAACGGCATCTTCACCGTTACTACAATTTCACCGAGCTCATGGCTGAGACAGTGTCCAGATCGTTACACCATTCGTGCAGGTCGGAACTTACCCGACAAGGAATTTCGCTACCTTAGGACCGTTATAGTTACGGCCGCCGTTTACTGGGGCTTCAATTCAATGCTTCTCCGAAGATAACATCTCCTCTTAACCTTCCAGCACCGGGCAGGTGTCAGGCCCTATACTTCATCTTACGATTTTGCAGAGCCCTGTGTTTTTGATAAACAGTCGCCTGGACCTCTTCACTGCGGCCCCCATTGCTGGGGGCGACCTTTCTCCCGAAGTTACAGGTCTATTTTGCCTAATTCCTTAGCCATGAATCTCTCGAGCACCTTAGGATTCTCTCCTCAACTACCTGTGTCGGTTTACGGTACTGGTACTAATTACCTGAAGTTTAGAGGTTTTTCTTGGAAGCCCTTAGGCGCACTATCTCTTTGTCCGAAGACTCCGAGTACTATCGTATTTCCCCAAGACGCGTGGATTTGCCTGCGCATCTTATAGGTAGGTACTTCAACGAACTATTCCGTCAGTTCGCGGCGCTTTCATCACTCCGTCACCCCATCACAGTAATTAGTAGTACGGGAATATTAACCCGTTAGCCATCGACTGTCCCTTTCGGGTTCGCCTTAGGACCAGACTAACCCACAGCTGATTAGCATAGCTGTGGAAACCTTAGTTTTTCGGTGTGCGGGTTTCTCGCCCGCATTATCGTTACTTATGCCTACATTTTCTTTTCTAACCAGTCCAGCATACCTGACGATACACCTTCAACCCTGTTAGAATGCTCCCCTACCACTTACAGTAAACTGTAAATCCATAGCTTCGGTAATACACTTATGCCCGATTATTATCCATGCTCGTCCGCTCGACTAGTGAGCTGTTACGCACTCTTTAAATGAATGGCTGCTTCCAAGCCAACATCCTAGCTGTCTGGGCAGACAAACCTCGTTCTTTCAACTTAGTGTATATTTGGGGACCTTAGCTGATGGTCTGGGTTCTTTCCCTCTCGGACTTGGACCTTAGCACCCAAGCCCTCACTGCTGTGAAACATTATATAGCATTCGGAGTTTGTCAGGAATTGGTAGGCGGTGAAGCCCCCGCATCCAATCAGTAGCTCTACCTCTATATAACTTATGCACAGCGCTGCACCTAAATGCATTTCGGGGAGTACGAGCTATTTCCGAGTTTGATTGGCCTTTCACCCCTACCCACAGGTCATCCGAAGACTTTTCAACGTCAACCGGTTCGGACCTCCACTGTGTGTTACCACAGCTTCATCCTGCCCATGGGTAGATCACACGGTTTCGCGTCTAACACTACTGACTAAAGCGCCCTATTCAGACTCGCTTTCGCTACGGATCCGTGGCTTAACCACTTAACCTTGCCAGCAACGTTAACTCGTAGGCTCATTATGCAAAAGGCACGCCGTCACCCCACGAAAGGGCTCCGACCGCTTGTAAGCGTATGGTTTCAGGATCTATTTCACTCCGTTATTCACGGTTCTTTTCACCTTTCCCTCACGGTACTGGTTCACTATCGGTCTCTCAGGAGTATTTAGCCTTAGCGGATGGTCCCGCCAAATTCAGACAGGGTTTCACGTGCCCCGCCCTACTCAGGATACCACTATCTATTATACTCGTTACCCATACGGGACTATCACCCTCTATGGTGTCACTTTCCAGTAACTTCCGGTTCCTTGTACATAAAATATCGTGGTCCTACAACCCCAACAATGCCGTAACATCATTGGTTTGGGCTAATCCGCGTTCGCTCGCCACTACTTACGGAATCACTTTTGTTTTCTTCTCCTCCGCCTACTTAGATGTTTCAGTTCAGCGGGTTTGCCCACCTATCGGTGTACTATGTCTTCAACATAGTGGGTTGCCCCATTCAGGTATCTACGGATCAATCGGTGTGTGCCCGTCCCCGTAGCTTTTCGCAGCTTATCACGCCTTTCATCGCCTCTGAGAGCCAAGGCATCCCCCATACGCCCTTATTTTGCTTATTGTACCAATCTTAAAATTAATTAAGACCGTTTTTTTTGTCTTTTACTATAAATAGTAAAAAACGCTTTCTACTTTTTATTATTTTCTTATCTCAATATGTCAATGAACTTTGTTTTGCTTTAAGCTTTACGCTTTAGGCAATAAGCTTTCGCTTTGGTGGAGAATAACGGAGTCGAACCGTTGACCTCCTGCGTGCAAGGCAGGCGCTCTAGCCAGCTGAGCTAATCCCCCATTTTTCAATCTTAGATTGTAGAATTCAGATTTTAGATTTCTTAATTCTTCTCTAATTTCTTTTGGTGAATTCCAACTTCCAGAATTTCCTTTTTCTAAGTATACAGTCTTTTTAATGATCAATTGACAATTATCAACTATCAATTTTAAAAAGTAGTCCCGGGCAGACTCGAACTGCCGACCCCTACATTATCAGTGTAGTACTCTAACCAGCTGAGCTACGAGACTCTGTTTTACTTAAAATTTATTATTTGAACTAACAGCAAGAGTAAAATAGTCTTAAAATCAAAACCTCTAAAGCTTCTTCTTTTTTCCTCAGCGTGTTGATAAATCAACTAACACTTGAGGCTCTAGAAAGGAGGTGTTCCAGCCGCACCTTCCGGTACGGCTACCTTGTTACGACTTAGCCCTAGTTACCAGTTTTACCCTAGGCAGCTCCTTGCGGTCACCGACTTCAGGCACCCCCAGCTTCCATGGCTTGACGGGCGGTGTGTACAAGGCCCGGGAACGTATTCACCGGATCATGGCTGATATCCGATTACTAGCGATTCCAGCTTCACGGAGTCGAGTTGCAGACTCCGATCCGAACTGTGACCGGTTTTATAGATTCGCTCCTGGTCGCCCAGTGGCTGCTCTCTGTACCGGCCATTGTAGCACGTGTGTAGCCCAAGGCGTAAGGGCCGTGATGATTTGACGTCATCCCCACCTTCCTCACAGTTTGCACTGGCAGTCTTGTTAGAGTTCCCGACATGACTCGCTGGCAACTAACAACAGGGGTTGCGCTCGTTATAGGACTTAACCTGACACCTCACGGCACGAGCTGACGACAACCATGCAGCACCTTGTAATTTGTCTTGCGAAAGATCTGTTTCCAAACCGGTCAAACTACATTTAAGCCTTGGTAAGGTTCCTCGCGTATCATCGAATTAAACCACATGCTCCACCGCTTGTGCGGGCCCCCGTCAATTCCTTTGAGTTTCATTCTTGCGAACGTACTCCCCAGGTGGGATACTTATCACTTTCGCTTAGCCACTGAAATTGCTTCCAACAGCTAGTATCCATCGTTTACGGCGTGGACTACCAGGGTATCTAATCCTGTTCGCTACCCACGCTTTCGTCCATCAGCGTCAATCCATTAGTAGTAACCTGCCTTCGCAATTGGTATTCCATGTAATCTCTAAGCATTTCACCGCTACACTACATATTCTAGTTACTTCCTAATAATTCAAGTCTAACAGTATCAATGGCCGTTCCACCGTTGAGCGATGGGCTTTCACCACTGACTTATTAAACCGCCTACGGACCCTTTAAACCCAATGATTCCGGATAACGCTTGGATCCTCCGTATTACCGCGGCTGCTGGCACGGAGTTAGCCGATCCTTATTCTTACGATACCGTCAAGCTCCGACACGTCGGAGTGTTTCTTCTCGTATAAAAGCAGTTTACAATCCATAGGACCGTCATCCTGCACGCGGCATGGCTGGATCAGGCTTGCGCCCATTGTCCAATATTCCTCACTGCTGCCTCCCGTAGGAGTCTGGTCCGTGTCTCAGTACCAGTGTGGGGGATCTCCCTCTCAGGACCCCTACCCATCGTAGCCTTGGTAAGCCGTTACCTTACCAACTAGCTAATGGGACGCATGCTCATCTTTTACCGTTGTGACTTTAATAATAACTCGATGCCGAGTCATTATACTATGAGGTATTAATCCAAATTTCTCTGGGCTATCCCTCTGTAAAAGGTAGATTGCATACGCGTTACGCACCCGTGCGCCGGTCTCAAGCTCCGAAGAACTCTACCCCTCGACTTGCATGTGTTAAGCCTGCCGCTAGCGTTCATCCTGAGCCAGGATCAAACTCTTCATCGTATATTGTTGACCTGATTAAATCAGATCGTATTGTTATTCGAATCAGTCTCTATCGGTTCTTTTAAATCTCTCGATTATCTTACTCTTTATTCTTTTGTTTTAACATCTCTGTTAAAACGGCTGTCAATTCAATATGTCTACGAACGTGTTTCAATTTGTTTCGCTTGTGTTTCAAAGCGGGTGCAAAA
>NZ_WMDQ01000032.1 GCF_009707955.1 Flavobacterium sp. LC2016-13
CTGCTGCCCCTTATAATTATAGCAATATTTCTGAAGCACATTTAGTTCATTATCTTTTACAAATTTTAATCTGCCTAAAGCATCATATTCATAGTACGATGTCATTCCTTTTGGATCGGTAATACTGGTAACACCTACCAGCGGATTATAAGTGTATGTGGTAATAAAACTACCTGAAAGTGAATTTCTAAGCGCATTTAACGCATTTCTAAGGAGTTGTTCACTACAGCTTTCTGTTAAACAGTTATCCTTGTCAGCATTTGATAATGTTTGTAAATTTGTTATTGTTCCAGCTGGAATATTTTGATACGCTGTGTTTTCAATTTTAGCTATTGGCTGTGTGTTGTTATAGCCCCAGATGATAGAAACGGGCAAACCTGCCTCAGGAGTATACTGCAATATATTCCCAATATCATCATACTTATCATATGTTATTTTTCTTTTTAAATCATTATTTGCGGAAAGTGAATTGGGAAACTTAGCCGAATACACTTCTTTTGGAAGCAACAAATTTGCTGTGGTGTCATCTTTAGCAAAAACTGTTTTATTCTTAGAAATCAAATTAATTCCATTATATTGTTCCATAACAACAGGATCTGCTATTCTATAGGCTAAAGTTAATTCAGCCATTCCTGTTTCTCCAGCTAAATCAGGAGGGTAGAAATATTTGGTTTTCAAAGTTTCATTTTTACTATTAATGCTTTGCTTTCGGCTTAATTGTGCATGATAGGGATTGTCATAAAAATACTTGGTTACATTTACTATTGAATCTGTAAGGACATTATTAGCATTATAGAAATATTCTTTAGTTTCATTTGAAGAGAGGTAATTCCAATGCGAAGTAATTACACTTCGCATAATATCTAAATTCTCTATACTATCAGGCTGCCCAAAAGAAAAGCAATCTAACTGGAAATTCTTTCTTACCGGATAGCTGTAGACTTCTTTATTAATTCTTGTGTCCAGGACATATTCATTGGTACTTTTCTTAAGATAGAGAAAATCATTGGGTGTATTCTTTTTCTTAAAATAAACTACTTTACTTTCTAATCCATTATCCCAGCCTGAATTGGTTTTAGACGAATGATTAAAATCCGTTCCTGACAGTACCTCTCCTGGCAGATCGCGATTTACAATGAATTGATGGTTCTCTCCTCCATTCAAAAATGCATCGTTTCCATAGCTAATGGTCACATTGTCATAGAAAACATTGGCTCCCTTGTCGTAAAGTGATAAAATACTGCTTGAAGACACGACCAAATTATTTACGTCAACATGGCTGCAAACAACACCAGTTTCACCAGTACCGTGACATGGAATTCTTTTTACACTGTTTGATATATAATAGGGATTTCCAGATGAAATTCCTGAGGATATATTTAAATCGGATAAAGAAGAATAATAAAACCGTTTATAATTAACTGGCTTATCCTCATTTGTATCTTTAAGGGATTTTACTCTGATTCCCCCTGTTACTATATTATCATAAGTCACCTGCGGAAGAGCATTATAATAGCTAAAACTAACTCCGCCGGCTGTACACCTTATATTTGCCTTTAAAGTAATTTTATAATGTCTGTTCGCCTGACCATTAAAATAAAAAGTGCTAACGGACATATCTTCCATTAATGTGACAGCAATTCCTTCAACATATAACGCTCCTGACTGTGCTTTTTTCAATAAAACCACAGGTGTATTCGTTTCAACTTCTATGACACTCATGTAAGCCTGCGAATGATCTGTATTCATACCAGATTTACAATCTTGGTTATCCAGATTAAATTCTCCCCAGCCTCCAATCTGCACGAGCTGACCAAAAGGCAGGTATATTGTTTCCTCACTTAGCTTTACAGCATCCGGATCAATGGTACTAGGGCCGATATTAACAGTCAAATAACCACCGGTTGGTAAGGGTTTAATTGTCTTTTCACCTCTAAAGGTATTAGCTTCATATTCAAACTCAGAAGACCCCTTGGTTGGATAAACTATTTTTTTAAGCATTCCCATTTTGGTATAGATTTCTATGGGCTCTTTATTGGCTTTGTTGAATTGTACGTCCGGAATATTAGGAACTCCAGGCACTAAACTGGTGTTAGAAGTTCCATTATAATAACCCCAGTGATCCTGGCTTTTAGATAATCGGAGCGGGAATTGGTCAGGAGAGATATATTCAAATTTATATTTTTTGTTTATATCTTTAAAAAAGATTTCACTTAAAAAAGTACGTTTATTAGGCATGATGGTATAATTAAAAGTAACCTTTTCAATCATTTCAGAAGCATTACCAACCAATTGTATTTCTTTAATTTTTCTATTTCCCGCACCTGAAACTTCCTGGTCATTATCAGCATAATATAAAAAAATTACAACTCCATTAATTGTGTTATTGGAGTATATTTTTTTTATATGCTTACCATTGATAGACATACCGTGCGAGGTTATATTGGTGAGCACTGGACCGTACTGGTAATTACTTCCATTTTCTGTGCAATTTTCCTGATTATAAGGATTAGACACAATTAAGGATTGCGATTCTGAGGCAATAAAACTATAATCGTTATTCTCATATTCCAGATATATTTCATCACCAAAAGGATGTTTCACACTGGTTAAATACCATGAGGTAGTATAGATTTGTGGTTGTGAAAAACCGGCATTCTGTGCCCTGAACATGGTCGTCTCGGTTTCTGTAAAATAATATTTCACCCCGTTGTTGGTGGTCACTACAAATGAAATTTTTCCAGAATCAGTAATTTTCTCCACCTTAACGTTTTGATTCTCGATCACTACCGGGTTTTGATTTTTATCTAAAACAAACTTGCCCGATATCGAATTGAAATTAAAGGAAAAAATATCAGTTTCGGAATCTACCCTCTCATTATTTCCAATTGCATAGAAATAATTAATATCTTCAGAGGTATGATTTCCATCATCTAAAAGCGCATCATCGGGTATATCGTTTGAAGACATGCTGTTTCTTTCATCTGCAACATCATTTGCACTTCTGGTAATAATCCCTCCTGCATTCATATTCCATCCCAATCCTACGCTTGATGAAAGATCATCAACTTTAACACCATTTGAACCGTAAAATAAATTTAAAGGCATAGTTAAATTCTTTGTCGAAAAAGTTAACAATGGAATATTAATATTAGACGTTCCATTAACCAAGCCTATTGGAACATTCCCATAATTCCCTAGTTGATAAGCGCTTGGGGCTGGGGGAACTATGTTTGGCAGTAAACTTGTTGCTTCGTTTTGACTCCAACTCTTATTTATAATCAAGAGTAATATTATCATTAATTTATAAGTGTTTTTTATTTTCATGCTACGATGTAACCTGTCAGGGTATTTAAATTATTGATGCTTCTATATTTGTTCAAATAATCATTAAAAATTAATGAATTGATTTGATGACTTTAACCGATTCGGTTTTAACATCGGTTTTGATGTTGATGATATAGATACCTTCCGAGTATCTGCTTAAATCTACCGGAACTGTCCTGCTGGTTATACTGAGCTCCTGCAGGATTCTTCCTGAAATATCCACCACAGTGGCGGTTCCTGATTTAAAATCATGGCCAATAATGACATTGGTATAAGTATTGGCAGGATTAGGTATGGCTTCTATAGCGGCTTTGACTTTTTCGACTTTGGTTTTGTCTTTTAGTTTCACCACCCAAAAATCATTACTGCCTATATTCGAGTTTTTATCCTTTGAGGAGTTAGAGTTGGAAGTACCTGCCATTAAATAACCGCCATCCCTGGTTTCAATTACCTTTCTAAGGATATCTTCTCCGGCGCTTCCTATTGTTTTCTTCCAGATCTCTTCACCTTTAGCATCGATTTTCAAGGCAATGTAATCATCAATTCCGTCCTTTTCCTTGCTTGCCCCGGCAGCTTTGGCTACTTTATTGACAAGGGATCGGCCTGATTCTGTTTTCGCATGCCCTCCCAGTAAATAGGTATTATCCTTGTTTTCTACCAAAGAAGTCAAAATATCTGTTTTTCCAAAATCAAAAGTTTTGCTCCAGACCACGCCTCCCTGTTCGTCTAATTTTAAAACCCAGAAATCTGTTCCGTTGCCTACAATTCCGCCTTGTGTGGTCAGGGCATTTTTGCTGT
>NZ_WMDQ01000033.1 GCF_009707955.1 Flavobacterium sp. LC2016-13
ATTATTGCCAAACAAACATCAAATGCTTTTGCAAACCTTGCTCCTGGAACTTACATGTTTAAGGTTACAGATGCAAACGGATGTTTCTACACAGAAGCTCATACAATAAATCCGGTTACTCCAATAACGCTTATTGGTTCTAAAATAAGCGATGTATTATGTAACGCAGGAAACACAGGTGCAGCAAGATTTAATGTTGCAGGTTTTGCTTCTACTTACAGTTACACTGTAAACGGAGGAACTGCTGTTACAGCACAAACGGCTTCAATAATTAATTTAACAACTCTTGTTGCAGGTACTTATACTGTGATTGTTACAGATAATGCAACAGGATGTACAGCAACAGCTGCGGTTACTATTAACCAACCAGCTGCTTTAGCTGCAACTTATACAACTGTAAACGGAAATTGTTCTGTTACGACTTCTGGTGTAACAGTTACTGTTACAGGAGGTTCACCAGTTTACAGATATTCATTTGTACAAAACAATGCTCCAATAGGTACATATTCTAACTCTAATACTGCTAATTTAGATGCTGCAGTAAACACAAGTTGGGATGTTCATATCATTGATGCAAACGGTTGTACATTCAAATTAGATATTACAATTGCAAAAGATGTTGTGCCAACAGTTACGGCTTCAGCTGCAGGTCAGTGTTTTGGAGTAGGAAGCTACACAATTACCGCAACACCAGGTACTGGTTTAGTTGCACCTTTAAGCTACAGCATAAACAATGGTGCTTCATACCAAGCAGGTAATACATTTGTTATTACTACACCAGGAAGTTATATCGTTAAAATTAAAGACGGTAACGGATGTACGGCTGATAGTAATGTTGTTATAGTTGATAATGTATTGACATTAAATGCTGCATTAGACAAAGACATTACATGTTCAGTTCCAACTGCTGCTCAGGTTACTTTAACAGCAACAGGCGGAAGCACACCATATACATATCAATATAAAGAAGCTGCGGGAGTATATACGAATATGGCTTCTAATGTTTTCAATACAACGACTCCGGGAAGTTATACTTTCAGAGTTACAGATGCTAAGGGTTGTACAATTGTTACTACAACTCCAATCATAATTACACCTACGGTTAATCCTGATATTACAAACGTTGTACAAACAGCATTTATTTCTTGTAATGGAGATGCTACAGCTGCAATTGAAATTACGATTGATAATTCAAAAGGACAAGCTCCATTTGTATACACAGTTTTAAATACAACAACAGGAGTTAATTACGGAACACAAACATCTGGTTTAGCAGCAGGTAGTTATACAGTTACTGTTACTGACGCAAAAGGATGTACAGATACTTTTATTATTCCTATTGCACAACCTACTATTATTGCAATTAGTCATTCTGTAACTCCAATTACGTGTGCGGCTGGTGGTGTTTCATTAGGATCTATTACAATTAATTCGGTTAGTGGTGGAACTCCAAATTACATCTATCACGTAACAGGAGTAAATGGTTATAACAAACAAATTACAAATCAAACTGGTGCTACAGCTGTGTTTGAAGTTGTTGATTTTGGTTTTTATGAAATTATAGTTACAGACGCAAATGGTTGTTCTAAAATTGTTCAGAATATATTAGTTGCATCACCACCACAGGATTTAGATATTACGGTGACACCTCCACCTGCAGATTGTTCTACTTTAGGTTCAGCTGTTGTGGCGATTGGAGCGTCTTCTACTAATATTACTGGTCCTGGTCCTTTCCACTTTGCAATTTACAGTGGTCCGGGTATGACATATACTTCACCAACTACTTTACCATGGTATAATGAAGATGCAATAGGAAGTAAGAAAACAACAATACCTAATTTAATTCCAGGTGTTAAATATACTTTTATTGTACATGATGCAGGAACAGGTTGTTACTATTACGAATCAGCAACAACTCCTATTCCAACAAATTCAACACTAACTACGAGTGCGCTTACAGCAAACAACATTACTTGTAGAGGAAGTGCTAACGGAAATGTAACTTTTACAATAAATAGCGTTTATCCTGCTGCTACACCAATTAGCTATGAGATTTTCAATTCTCTAAGTATGGTTAGTACAGGAATAACAGGAACAGGTTCAGTTCCTGCAAACGGAAGTTTGACGGTTTCTAATTTAGGACCATTAAACTTTGGAAATTATATTGTAGTAGTTAGAGAAACTGCCGGTGCAACACATGCCGGATGTAGTGTTGCTACAGTATCATTTGACATTACTCAATCTGCAATTGATTTATCACTTACAGCTTCAGTATCTAAAAATGCAAATTGTAATCCTGCTTCAGGAGTTATAACTGCAATAGGCAAAGATGGTACGGCTCCATATACTTATCAATTATTATTAGCTTCAGCTACTGCTCCAACTGCAGCAAGTGCAGGTTGGGCAAGTAATAATACATTTAATAGAGATGCAGGAAGTTATATAGCTTATGTAAAAGATGCATACGGCTGTATTAAACAAGCTGCAGTAACTTTAGATAAAGATGCTGATCCAACGATCACTGCACCTGCAACTATTTGTTATAATGGTACTCCATTCACAATAGCAATTACAGGAACTGTTGATCCCGCAATTGTAGGAGCAGCTACTTATAGTGTAAACGGAAGTACTTTCCAAACAAGTCCAAACTTTACATTTAATGCAGCAGGTATTTATAATTTAGTGATTAAAGATGGTAATGGTTGTACAGCAACTGTTGCTTATGAAGTTAAACCGCAATTATTCTTAACTGCACAACTTACGAAAGAACTAGATTGTACTGCTACACCAAACGCACAAATTACATTGACTGCAACTGGTGGATACAATACAGCGTATACTTATGAGTATTCTACAGATGGTGGAGGTACTTATGTTACTATGCCATCAAATGTTCTTTCTACAAGTGTACTTGGTAATTATATCTTTAGAGTAAGTGATGCTAAGTTACCAGTTGCATGTCAGGCAACTACAACTTTCACATTAGATCCTGTACAGCCAACAGTATTTACAACTGTACAAACAAATGTTAGTTGTAATGGTGGTAACGATGGTACAATTACAGTAAATGTAACTTCAGGTGTTGGTCCATACCAATATCAATTAGATGGAGGAACATTCCAGACATCAAATGTATTTACAGGATTAATTGCTGGAACTACTTACATTGTTACAGTTAGAGATGCTAAATCATGTCTGTATTCAAACCCTGCAATTACAATTACTCAGCCAACTGCTTTAACAGCTACATCTGCAATTACAACTGCATTAACATGTACAACTGGAAACGCACCAACAAAAGCTGTTGTAACAGTAACTGCATCACAAGGTACAGCGCCTTATTTATACAGTTTTGATGGTACAAATTATTCTACTACAAATACTTATGAGTCATTTGTTGGTATAACGTTTAATGTTTTAGTTAAAGATGCCAAAGGGTGTATTTTCACTTTAACAAATGGAGTTAATATTCCAGCGTTGAACCCGCCAACGATTACAAATATTACCGGAACGCCAATTTATTGTGCTCCGGCAGCTAACACAACAAGTACCGTTACAATAACGACTACTAATGGTGTTGGAACATTAAATTACGCAATACTTTCACCGGCAAGTGCAACAACAAACGTTACAGGAGCTACAAGTGGAATATTTACAGG
>NZ_WMDQ01000034.1 GCF_009707955.1 Flavobacterium sp. LC2016-13
CTGCTGCCCCTTATAATTATAGCAATATTTCTGAAGCACATTTAGTTCATTATCTTTTACAAATTTTAATCTGCCTACAGCATCATATTCATAATAAGATGTCATTCCTTTTGGATCAGTAATACTGGTAACACCTACCAGCGGATTATAAGTATAAGTTGTAATAAAATTACCTGAAAGTGAATTTCTAAGCGCATTTAGTTCCATTCTAAGGAGTTGTTCACTACAGCTCTCCGTCAAACAGTTATCCTTGTCAGCATTTGATAATGTTTGTAAATTTGTTATTGTTCCAGCTGGAATATTTTGATAAGCAATATTTTCAATTTTAGCTATAGGCTGTGTCTTATTATAGCCCCAGATGATCGAAACGGGCAAACCTGCCTCAGGAGTATACTGCAATATATTCCCAATATCATCATACTTATCATATGTTATTTTTCTTTTTAAACCATCGCCCGTGGAGGATGAATTCGGAAATTTAGCTGCATAAATAGATTTTGGCATTAATAAATTAGCTGTTGAAACATCTTTTGCATATTCTGTCTTTTGCCCGGATTGCAATACATTAGCCCGCAAGGTTTCTGTTTTTAATGGTGTATCAATTCTGTTAGCTGCAATCATATCATTAACAAAAGGCTCACCTGCCATAACAGCATCCTGAGGATAATAATACCTGGTTCGCAAAGTCTCTTGCAATGATGATTCTGTACTTTGTGAAGTCAACTGAAGATGTACAGGATTACCATATACATAATCCGTAATAGTTGTTATAGGATTCTGCCCTTTAAGATCATACTTTTTGGATAATGAAGATTCCAGATAAAACCAATATCCTTTTGTTTTATATTCTACTATACTAAAATTCTGAACCAAATTTGCAATTGGACAAGGTTCCTCGAAATTTTTCCTAACATTATAAGATTTAATCTCCTTACTGTAAGCGGGATCTAACTTATACCTATTTTCATTCTCTGCTACAACAACAAATGAACCACCTGCCTGTTTTTTTTGAAATGTTTGTGATTTTATTTCCAGACCATTATCCCATCCAAAATTGGTAAGCGGAGCACTTTTAATTTCTGTTTGTCCTAGAATTATATTTCCGGTATCATCTCTATGAACTATAAATTCTTTCATTTCTCCGCCATTTTCAAAAGCGTCACCGCCTTCACTCACCGTGACATATTTATAAAAACAGTTGCTGCTGCCTGTATCAAATAATGAAATCATACTACTGGAACTAATCACAAGATTACTAGTGTCCCAAAAATAACACGCTGTTCCTAATCCTTCAACATCGCACATTTTTCTTTGTACTGATAAATCAATATAAAAAGGGCTTTTTCCTTTATCTCCTGAAGAATGGTTGATATTATCCTTATTGGCATAATAATATCTTTTATAGTTCGCTTTAGC
Source organism: Flavobacterium sp. LC2016-13 (assembly GCF_009707955.1). Lineage (GTDB taxonomy): Bacteria > Bacteroidota > Bacteroidia > Flavobacteriales > Flavobacteriaceae > Flavobacterium. The sequence goes on from NZ_WMDQ01000034.1 coordinate 1,417, forward strand.
GGATGAATCTGCAAAATCTTTAGTTGACTTGATTCGTACTCCTCCTGTTTCTATATTTGTGTCTTCTGTTACCGGGGCCGTAGCATAATAACTTACCCTAATTGATGCATATGTGTGGAATCCTCCTTTATAAAACTGTAGATCATATGTTTTCCCTGCTTTTGCATCAAAGTAAAAAACATTATCAATACCTGTAATAAAAGTATAACCACCTTGATGAGGAAAAGGAACACCAAATTGGGTGAGCTCATAAAACACCGGGCACTGTGAAGCTGGTGTATCTTTACAAACCAACGCTAAAGAAGCTGCCTCATGTCCAGTATCCTCGGGATCATTTTCTCCTTCTATCGGTGGTGCTGGTCCGTCTTTCTTATACTTAACCCACCCGACTATTTTAATAATTTGATCTGTCGGTGAAGTTATGCTGTATACATGTGGTGCCTCATCCCAATCCTTATCACCTCTTTCGTACAAGGTTTCTGTCTTATTTGGATAGGTCGTTTTTTCTCCCCAATACGTATTGGCTTCATAGTTAAATTCAGTATATCCTTTGGTAGGATAAGTAATTTTACTTAGTAATCCTATTTTAGCAAAATTTTGATCAGGCTCTTTATCAGCTCCATTATAATCAATATTGTTTACCCCTAAATCGTAATCTTCTATATTTTTAGGCACTAAATTGGTATTATTCTTACCATTATAATATCCCCAATGATCCTGACTTGTGGAAAGTCTTTTTGGAAAAACAGACTGACTGATATATTCAAAACTGTATTTTTTGGTTGGATCAAGAAATGTAATATTCTGTAAAAAAACACGATTATTAGTGGTTTTTAAATAATTGAAGGTTAGTTTTTCAATAACAATACCATCACTGTTGTATTGAGCAATGGTCTCAATCTTGCTGTTACCCTCAACTTCTTCATTAACTCCTGGGCCGCTATACGTAAAAGTTACATAACCTTCAATAGTATTATTACTGTATATTTTATTTACTCTTTTACCAAGTACTGTCATATTATAAGCCGAAATACCACTAAGAGTTGGAGCTTTAGAATAGACACCTCCATTACAATCATTTTGCACTTGAGGATATGACATTACTAGGTTTTGAGAATTCGAAGCAGTATAATCCATATTCATGCCCTCATATGTCAGATAAATTTCTGATCCGTTTGGATGTACTATTTTACTTAAATACCAGGCTGTAACACTACCACTTATTACAGAATGCCCTTCTCCCTGATTTCTGAAAGTTGTCGTTTCTTTTTCTGTAAAATAATATTTAACTCCATTGGTGGCTGTTAATAAAAAATCAGCATTTTGAGTTCCAATTTTTTCTATTTTAATTTTTTGATTATTCACCAAAACCGGAACTCCATTTTTATCATACACAAACTTTCCTGAGTTGCCATTAAAATTAAAAGAATAGATATCACTTTCCGTGTCCGCATTGTCCTGTCCGGCAGCTCTATAAAATTGTATTCTTTCTTCAATGGTTGCATTAGGTAAATCATCTGGTGGGTAAATCGCGGTTATGGGCTGATCTAATTTATCTCGTACAGTACGGGTAATAACACCACCAAAATTCATATTCCAGCCCAATCCTACATTCGATGCCACTTCATCTACTTTTATTCCGTTTGAACCATAAAAAAGCGAAATCGGAGATTCCAGATCCTTTGTCTTAAACGTAATTAATGGAACCGAAATATTGGCTGCTCCCGTAAATAATCCGACAGGAACATTCCCATATTTGCCCAGTTCTCCTGCAGTAGGTGAAGGCGGGGTAATATTGGGTAAAAATTTACCAGTATCTGTCTGCGCAATACCAATTGTTGCTATAAACATGAAAAACAGTAAAAACTTTGTTTTTACTGAATGCTTTAAAATTAGCTTATACATTATAAAATATTTTAATGAATTGATTTGATGACTTTAACCGATTCGGTTTTAACATCGGTTTTGATGTTGATGATGTAGATACCTTCCGAGTATCTGCTTAAATCTACCGGAACTGTTCTGCTGGTTATACTGAATTCTTGCAGGATTCTTCCCGAAATATCAACCACAGTGGCCGTTCCTGATTTAAAATCATGGCCGATAATGACATTGGTATAAGTAGTGGCAGGATTAGGTATGGCTTCTATAGCGGCTTTGACTTTTTCGACTTTGGTTTTGTCTTTTAGTTTCACCACCCAA
>NZ_WMDQ01000035.1 GCF_009707955.1 Flavobacterium sp. LC2016-13
CCCGCAACAATTGCGGGGCAGGAGGTACACCGGAAAGCGTGTATTATAACGTTCCAGCCGGAAGATATGTATCAAATATCTCCCAGGCAGATGCAGATACACAGGCCCAAACAGAAATTAATAGTAATGGACAGGCTTATGCCAATGCTAATGCCAAATGTACTTTTTGGAATACTGCCAAAAACCAGTTGTTTACCCGTAACAACTGCGGGGCAGGAGGTACACCGGAAAGTGTATATTATAATGTTCCGGCCGGGAAATATTTTTCAAATGCTTCCCAGGCAGATGCAGATATTCAGGCCCAAACAGAAATTGATACTAATGGACAGGCCTATGCGAATGCGAATGCTAAATGCACGTATTGGAATGTTGCAAAGAGCCAGACATTCATTCGTAATAATTGTACACCGGATAGTTCGTCGGGTAGCGCATTGTACGCAGTTCCGGCCGGAAAATATTTTTCAAATATTTCTCAGGCAGATGCAGATATGCAGGCTCAAGTAGAAATTAATAATAACGGACAGGCCTATGCCAATGCTAATGCCAAATGTACCTTTTACAGCAGTGCCAGAAGCGGCTCTTTTACCAGAAATAATTGTGCTGCAGGGAATCTTGGTTCAAGTGTCTCTTTTAGTCAGGCCTATGGTGCTTCTACTTCGACGTACTCTCTGGAGGAGGCGGATTCTTTAGGTTTAGCTAAATTTAATACAGACGGACAAAACAATGCAAACAGTATAGGAGTTTGTACACCTGCCGGTCCAGTTTACACCTTTAATTATACCTATTCTGCGGCATCATTAAGTATGACATTATTTGCTAATTGTTCAACAGCAAATCATCCTGCTGTCACCTTTAATTTTATAATAACATTTTTGTCTACCGCTAATAAACGTTTAACTTTAACAAGAAGCATTGTTTTGGGAGCCAACCAACTTTCCGCATCCCTTACATTAACAGTAGGTGGAGTTAACGGAACTCAACATGTTGAACTCGATGGCCCGGTTCAATAATAGCCCCAATAATTTAAATATAAAAGAGAACTTGATGAAAAAATTTATATCAATTATAATTTTGTTATTATTTGCAATTCCGGTGCTACACGCCCAGGGTTTCAGTGATGATAATTTTGTTTACACTGTAGCTCCCAAAAAAGCGGTTAAGTCAGGAAATTTTAATGCTTTGACCAAGGAAGAGGCAAACCAGAATATCACTTATTTTGACGGACTGGGCAGGCCTGTTCAGACTATCGCCATTGGCCAGGGGGGAAATGGTTCTGATATCATCACACCCATAGAATACGATAGTTTTGGCAGGCAGGTGAAAGAATATTTGCCGTATGCCTCTTCAAACGGAGGTACCAGTTATCCCAAAATAGATCCTGCTACAGCAATCAATGCTGCAATATCTTTTTACGGTACAGCAAAATACGAGAATACCGCCAACCCATTTTCAGAAAAACAACTTGAATCATCCCCGTTAAACAGGGTTTTAAAACAAGCCGCTCCGGGAGCATCCTGGGCGATGGGCGGCGGTCATGAAATTAAACTCGATTATCAGACCAATACTGCTGATGAAGTTAAATTGTATAAAGCAACAGCCACCTGGGATGCAGGTTCAGGATTGTTTGAAACTGCTTTTTCAGAATCAGGAAATTATGAGGCCAGCCAATTATACAAAAACGTAACTTTTGATGAAAATACCAGTGCCAACCCAAGCGAATCAGCCGGCTCTACGGTAGAATTTAAAAACAAGGAAGGTCAGGTTGTTTTAAAAAGAACCTACGAATCCGGAAACAAATTCGATACGTATTATGTGTATGATCCTTACGGAAATCTAACTTACGTTATTCCGCCGAAAGCAGATGGCACGGTTGACGATGAAGTTTTAAACGGCTTATGTTACCAATACAAATACGATGATGAAAACCGATTAGTCGAGAAAAAATTACCGGGCAAGCAATGGGAATTTATCGTTTATGATAAACTGGACAGGCCTATGGCCACAGGTCCAGCATTATCACCTTTTAAGGATGACACGAGTGTGGGCTGGCTTATCACCAAATACGACGCTTTTAGCCGACCAATTTATACAGGATGGAACAGTCAAACGGCAAATTCAGCGACAAGGAAATCGTTGCAGGATGCCCAGAATGATGCTGCTGTTTTGTTTGAAACCAGGCAAACATCAGGTACTATCGATGGCATTGCCGTTAATTATAGCAATGGCATAGCACCAACAAATTTTAAGCTTTTAACAGTTAATTATTATGATGATTATGTGTTTCCGAATGCAGCTGCAGTACCAAGTGCTATTGAAGGGCAAACCGTTTTATCAAATGTAAAAGGAATGGCCACCGGAAACTGGACCAGGGTTGCCACAACAGCTTTGGCAATGCTGGGCGAAACCAGTACTACTTTTTATGATACAAAAACGCGCCCGATACGAACCTATGCCCAGAATCATTTAGGCGGTTATAACACTACCGATAGTAAACTTGATTTCACCGGAAAACCACTTTATACGATTAGCAAGCATAAACGCACGACAGGAGATAACGAAATTACCATAAGAGAAGAATTCACCTATTCTGCGCAGGATCGATTACTCACGCACACTCATCAAATAAACGGTGGAACGGTACAGCTTTTAGCGGATAATACCTATGATGCACTGGGACAGCTGACAAGCAAAAATGTGGGCAACAGTACCGGAAGTCCTTTGCAAAAAGTAGATTATACGTATAACATCAGAGGCTGGCTTACCGAAATTAACAAAACCGATGAACTGCAGCAAAACACAGACCCTCTGGATTTGTTTGCTTTTAAAATTAATTACGATAAAACACAAACCGAGATTGCGAATGTAAAAGCCTTGTATAACGGAAACATAGCCGAAACCTTCTGGAAAACAGGCTCGGATAATCTGGAGCGTTCTTACGGTTACCAGTACGATAAACTAAACCGACTGACCAGCGCCATTTATCAAAAATCGAAATTAACCACGGATTCGTATAATGAGAATTTATCGTATGATAAAAACGGAAACATCCTGTATTTGAACAGAAACGGAGATATGGACCCTCAGATAGGAACCAACGTAATCGATAATTTGACCTATACCTATCCGGGCAATTCAAACCAGCTTTCGAAAGTGACTGATAGTGCCAATAACAGCAGCGGTTTTAACGATGCCAATACCACAGGCGACGATTATACGTATGATGTTAACGGAAATATGATTAGTGATAAAAACAAAAATATCACCGAAATACTGTACAACCAACTCAATTTACCCAAGAAAATAACTTTTGGCACGGGAAACACAATTGAGTATATTTACAACGCAGCTGG
>NZ_WMDQ01000036.1 GCF_009707955.1 Flavobacterium sp. LC2016-13
CCCGCAACAATTGCGGGGCAGGAGGTACACCGGAAAGCGTGTATTATAACGTTCCAGCCGGAAGATATGTATCAAATGTTTCCCAGGCAGATGCAGATACACAGGCCCAAACAGAAATTAATAGTAATGGACAGGCTTATGCCAATACTGCTGCCAAATGTACTTTTTGGAATGTTGCCAAAAACCAGTTGTTTACCCGTAACAACTGTGCGGCAGGAGGTACACCGGAAAGTGTATATTATAATGTTCCGGCCGGAAAATATTTTTCAAATATTTCTCAGGCAGATGCAGACGCGCAGGCCCAAACAGATATTACTACTAGTGGACAGGCATTTGCCAATGCTAATGCCAAATGTACCTTTTACAGCAATGCCAGAAGCGGCTCTTTTACCAGAAATAATTGTGCTGCAGGGTTTGTTGGTTCTAGTGTTTCTTTTAGTCAGGCGTATGGTGTTTCGACTTCTACGAATTCCCAGGCGGAAGCGGATTCTTTAGGTTTAGCTAAATTTAATACAGACGGACAAAACAATGCAAACAGTATAGGAGTTTGTACAGCGGCCGCCCCAGTTTACACATTTGATTATACCTATTCTCCCACATCATTAAGCATGACATTATTTGCTAATTGTTCAACAGCAAATCATCCTGCTGTCACCTTTAAATTTATAATAACGTATTTAACTACGGCTGATAAACTTATAACTGTGAGGAAAAGTATTGTCTTGGGAGCGAACCAACTTTCCGCATCACTTACATTTAATTTAGGTGGAGTTAACGGTACACAAAATGTTGAACTCGATGGCCCGGTACAATAATAGCCTCAATAATTTAAATATAAAAGAGAACTTGATGAAAAAATTTATATCAATTATAATTTTGTTATTATTTGCAATTCCGGTGCTACACGCCCAGAGTTTCAGTGATGATAATTTTGTTTACACGACAGCTCCGAAAAAAGCGGTTAAGTCAGGAAATTTCAATACTTTGACCAAGGAAGAGGCAAACCAGAATATCACTTATTTTGACGGATTGGGCAGACCTGTTCAGACTATCGCCATTGGCCAGGGGGGGAATGGTTCTGATATCATAACACCCATAGAATACGATAGTTTTGGCAGGCAGGTGAAAGAATATTTACCATACGCATCTTCAAATGGCGGTACCAGTTATCCCAGAATAGATCCTGCTACAGCAATCAATGCTGCATTAACTTTTTACGGAACAGCAAAATACGAGAATACCGCCAACCCATTTTCAGAAAAACAACTCGAATCCTCTCCTTTAAACAGGATTTTAAAACAAGCTTCTCCGGGAACTTCCTGGGCGATGGGCGGCGGTCATGAAATTAAACTCGATTACCAGACCAATACCGATACTGAAGTTAAATTGTATAAAGCAACAGCTACTTGGGATGCCGGATCAGGATTATTTGAAACTGCTTTTTCAGAATCAGGAAATTATGAGGCCAATGAATTGTATAAAAATGTAACTTTTGATGAAAATACCAGTACCAACCCAAGCGAATCAGCCGGCTCTACGGTAGAATTTAAAAACAAGGAAGGTCAGGTTGTTTTAAAAAGAACCTACGAATCCGGAAACAAACTCGATACGTATTATGTGTATGATCCTTACGGAAACCTAACCTATGTGATTCCGCCGAAAGCAGACGGAACGATCGACGATGAAGTTTTAAACGGCTTATGTTACCAATACAAATACGATGATGAGAACCGATTAGTTGAGAAAAAATTACCGGGCAAGCAATGGGAATTTATCGTTTATGATAAACTCGACAGGCCTGTTGCCACAGGTCCTGCATTATCACCTTTTAAGGATGACACGAGTGTGGGCTGGCTTATAACAAAATACGACGCTTTTAGCCGACCAATTTATACAGGATGGAATAATAGTCAAACGGCAAATTCGGCAACAAGGAAATCATTGCAGGATACTCAGAATGATGCTGCTGTTTTGTTTGAAACCAAAGAAACTTCAGCAACTATTGACGGTATTGCTGCTGATTATACCAATAGTATAGCGCCAACAAATTTTAAGCTTTTAACGGTTAATTATTATGATGATTATGCATTTGCTAATGCAGCTGCAGTACCAAGTACTATTGAAGGACAAACAGTTTTATCGAATGTAAAGGGCATGGCCACCGGAAACTGGACCAGGGTTGCCACAACAGCTTTGGCAATGCTGGGCGAAACCAGTACCACTTTCTATGATACAAAAGCGCGCCCAATACGAACTTATGCTCAAAATCATTTAGGCGGTTATACAGCGACGGATAGTAAACTTGATTTCACCGGAAAACCACTTTATACGATCAGCAAGCATAAACGCACGACAGGAGATAACGAAATTACCATAAGAGAAGAATTTACGTATTCTGCCCAGGATCGATTGCTTACGCACACTCATCAAATAAACGGTGGAACAGTACAGCTTTTAGCGGATAATACCTATGATGCACTTGGACAACTGACAAGCAAAAATGTGGGCAACAGCACCGGAAGCCCTTTGCAAAAAGTAGATTATACGTATAACATCAGAGGCTGGCTTACCGAAATTAATAAAACAGATGAACTGCAGCAAAACACAGATCCTCTGGATTTGTTTGCCTTTAAAATTAATTACGATAAAACACAAACCGAGATTGCGAATGTAAAAGCCTTATATAACGGAAACATTGCTGAAACGTTCTGGAAAACGGGCTCGGATAATCTGGAGCGTTCTTACGGTTACCAGTACGATAAATTAAACCGACTGACCAGCGCGATTTACCAAAAATCGAAATTAACCACGGATTCTTATAACGAGAATTTATCGTATGATAAAAATGGAAACATCCTGTATTTGAACAGAAACGGGGATATGGACCCTCAGATAGGTACCAACGTAATCGATAATTTAGCCTATACCTATCCAACTAACACAAACCAGCTTTCGAAAGTAACTGATAGTGCCAATAACACCAGCGGTTTTAACGATGCCAACACCACAGGCGACGATTATACGTACGATGTTAACGGAAACATGATCAGTGATAAAAACAAAAATATCACCGAAATACTCTACAACCAACTCAATTTACCCAAGAAAATAACTTTTGGCACGGGAAACACAATTGAGTATATTTACAACGCAGCTGG
>NZ_WMDQ01000037.1 GCF_009707955.1 Flavobacterium sp. LC2016-13
TGTAAAAACCAGTGATATTGATCATCTGATTCCAATTTAAATTGACCACCAAGTTTTGGTTTAAATTGACCACCTAATTTCGGTGCAAAGTGAGCACCTCCATTTTATTTTAAAGAACTACTTTTTTTCATTTGTTAATTTATATTCAAATATAGATAAATAATTATCCCTTATTTATGCTTTTTTTCTTTCTCATAGATTCCCCGTGTAATTCAACCCTGTGCGATTGATGTATTAACCGGTCTAAGATTGCATCTGCTATGGTTTTCTCGCCGATTATATCATACCATCCTTGTACGGGGATTTGCGAGGTTACGATGATAGAACCGTTATTATGTCTGTCTTCAATGATCTCTAATAGTGTAATTCTGTTATGATTGTCGAGAGCCTGCAGTCCAAAATCATCTAATATAATAACATCCTGCCTTTGTATTTTAGCAAGTTCTCTTAAGTAAGTGCCGTCTGCTTTTGCCATTTTTAATTTCGCAAACAGTTTTGAAGTATTAAAGTAACTTACTTTATATCCTTCTATGCAGGCTTGATAACCTAGAGCAGTTCCTAAAAAACTTTTGCCCACACCAGTACTTCCTGTTATTAAAACATTTTCGTTCTTTTCAACAAAATTACACTCTGCAAGACGAAGTATAAGATTTCTGTCAATATTGCGTGACTGGTCAAAATTAATACTCTCAATATTTGATTTGTAGTGGAAGCGCGCATTTGCAATACTTCGTTCAATACGCCTGTTATGTCTTTCATCCCATTCGGCATCTATCATCATTGATATAAATTGATCGAGTGTATAATGATCAGTTTTGCCACTTTCAATGGCTGTTTTAAAAGCGTTATGCATTCCATGAAGCTTCATTTGCTTCATTTTTGTTACGGTAGATTCATTCATGGTATATTGATTTTAGTTAAAATAATGTTTCCCTCTAATGTTATTGTGCTCAGGAAGATCTTGCTCTTTTTCTTGTTCAAATGGTATTTTATCCAGACTGTTCTCTAAGATGTTGTTTATAGTTTTAAAGTTGTAGATTTTAAAGTCCAGAGCACGTTTACAGGCATTTATTAATCTTTCCCTGCCTACCTTTTTTTCAAAAGACAATATTCCTAAACAGCTTTTATACGCTTGTTCAGGATGGTTTCTGCTATCTATTATATGCATAATATATTCTCCTACTGATGGATCAATACTGTTGGCCCATTCAATAAATCTAAAAGCACTCCATTCCGATACAAATTGATGTGTACTTGCCAGATGTTCTGGATTTGTGGTATATATGTAAGGCTTGGGATTTCTGCTATGAGTAGCTATACGATTGTATTTAAAGTATATTTCAACGGTTGATTTTGTATATAACAGCTTTACTTTTTTCTTTAAATATTGATAAGGTACACTATAGTAGTTTTTGTCCTGGCTTAATTGGACGTGTCCATTTTGCATAACTGTTGCCATTGAATGATATTTAATTTCAAAACGTTCAAGAGGAAGTGGTTGTAATTCATGCTTCTCATCTTCAATAAACAACTCAAAACGAGAGTATGGACGCCCTGTGAGCTTTCTGTTATTATGATCGTCAAGCAAGTACCATATAGTTTGATTTAACTCTTCTATGCTAAAGAATTCCATATCCTTTAAATTTGCATAAATTCTTCTATAAAGTATTTTAACCGCTCCTTCAACCAAAGATTTATCTCTTGGTTTGTATGCTCTTGCAGGCAGAATAGTGGTTTCATAGTGTTCCGCTAAATCTGCAAGAGTTTCATTAATGGTGGGCTCGAAGCGATTGCTTTTGATTACGGCAGATTTTAGATTGTCTGGCACAATTGCAGCAGGAGTGCCTTCAAAAAAGCGTATCGCATTTTCTACTGAAGCAACAAAATCTTCTTTTTGCTGGCTCATAGAAGCTTCTGCGTACGTATATTGGCTTGCTCCAAGAATGGCAACAAAAAACTGTACTTCCTTGATTTCAGAGGTTGATTTGTTAATGATTGAGAGTGTCTTTCCTGCGTAATCCACATACATTTTATCTCCAGCTTTATGAATCATATGCATTACTGGATTGACTTTATTACTCCATTTGGAGTAGTGGAATCTAAATTGAGAGATTCTAAATCCATCTGGATTTAAAGAGATATAGCGCTCCCACATGCCATACATGGTAACGCCAGTTTTCTTTAATTCCCGCTCCATTTGTGGAAAGAACTCATAGACCTTCTGCATCCTTGGGGTGGTAATCTCTTCTGTGCTTTGGGAAAAAAGTATATCTAATTCTGAATCTGTTTTTTGATTAATCGATTCAAGACTTAATCCAAGTACTTCAAATAAAGAGATGTATTTTTTTACGGTATTTCTCGAAAGAGATAAATACTTGCTAATAAACAATTTGCTCTTACCGCCACAATATAATTTAATTACTTTTCTAATTTTATTCATGTCTATTGTATTATTTGCCATAGTCTGTAGTTTTATACAGATCCATGATTAAACAACATGAAAAAGAAGTAGTTTTTTGATGGTCACTTTGCACCGAAAATAGGTGGTCAGTTTAAATTGAAATTAGGTGATCAGTTTGCTCCGAATCGAGTGATCATTTTAAACTGAAAATCTATGGTCAATTTGACCGTTTTTTCCA
>NZ_WMDQ01000038.1 GCF_009707955.1 Flavobacterium sp. LC2016-13
TGTAAAAACCAGTGATATTGACCACCTATTTTCAATTTAAAGTGACCATCTAATTTTGGTTTAAATTGACCACCTAATTTCGGTGCAAAGTGAGCACCTCCATTTATTTCAAAAAACTACTTTTTCCATTTGTTAATTTATATTCAAATATAGATAAATAATTATCCCTTATTTATGCTTTTTTTCTTTCTCATGGATTCGCCATGTAGTTCAACCCTATGCGATTGATGTATTAATCGGTCTAAAATTGCATCTGCTATGGTTTTCTCGCCAATGATATCATACCATCCTTGAACAGGGATTTGTGAAGTTACAATGATGGAACCGTTATTATGCCTGTCTTCAATGATCTCTAGGAGTGTAATTCTGTTATGATTATCAAGCGCCTGCAAGCCAAAATCATCAAGTATTATAACATCCTGTCTTTGTATTTTAGCAAGTTCTCTTAAGTAAGTGCCGTCAGCTTTTGCCATTTTTAATTTTGCGAACAGTTTTGAAGTATTAAAATAACTTACTTTATATCCTTCTATACAAGCCTGATAACCCAGAGCTGTCCCTAAAAAACTTTTGCCCACACCAGTACTGCCTGTTATTAAAACATTTTCGTTCTTTTCAACAAAACTGCATTCTGCAAGACGAAGTATAAGGTTTCTGTCAATATTGCGTGACTGATCAAAATTAATACTCTCAATATTGGATTTGTAGTGGAAGCGTGCATTTGCAATACTTCGTTCAATACGCCTGTTGTGCCTTTCATCCCATTCAGCATCTATCATCATTGATATAAACTGATCGAGCGTATAATGGTCAGTTTTACCACTTTCAATAGCTGTTTTAAAAGCGTTATGCATTCCATGAAGCTTCATTTGCTTCATTTTTATTGCGGTAGATTCATTCATTGTATATTGATTTTAATTAAAATAATGTTTCCCTCTAATGTTATTGTGCTCAGGAAGATCCTGCTCTTTTTCCTGTTCAATTGGTATTTTATCAAGACTGTTCTCTAAGATGTTGTTTATGGTTTTAAAGTTGTAAATTTTAAAGTCCAGTGCGCGTTTACAGGCATTTATTAATCTTTCCCTGCCTACCTTTTTTTCAAAAGATAATATTCCCAAACAGCTTTTATATGCCTGTTCAGGGTGGCTTCTGCTATCGATTATATGCATAATGTATTCTCCTACTGCCGGATCAATACTATTAGCCCATTCAATAAATCTAAAGGCACTCCATTCTGATACAAATTGATGTGTGCTTGCTAAATGTTCAGGGTTTGTAGTATAGATATAGGGTTTAGGATTTCTGCTATGAGTAGCTATACGATTGTATTTGAAGTAGATTTCAACTGTTGATTTTGTATACAGCAGCTTTACTTTTTTCTTTAAATATTGATAAGGTACACTGTAATAGTTTTTGTCCTGACTTAATTGAACATGTCCGTTTTGCATTACTGTTGCAAAGGAATGATATTTGATTTCAAAACGCTCTTGAGGAAGTGGCTGTAATTCGTGCTTCTCATCTTCAATAAACAGTTCAAAACGGGAGTATGGACGTCCTGTAAGCTTTCTGTTATTATGATCATCAAGTAAGTACCATATAGTTTGATTTAACTCTTCTATGCTAAAGAATTCTATGTCCTTTAAATTTGCATAAATTCTTCTATAAAGTATTTTAACCGCTCCTTCAACCAGAGATTTATCCCTTGGTTTATATGCTCTTGCAGGCAGAATAGTGGTTTCGTAATGTTCTGCTAAATCTGCAAGAGTTTCATTAATGGTGGGCTCGAAGCGACTGCTTTTTATTACAGCAGATTTTAGATTGTCCGGTACAATTGCGGCAGGAGTACCTTCAAAAAAGCGTATCGCATTCTCTACCGAGGCAACAAAATCTTCTTTTTGCTGGCTCATAGAAGCTTCTGCATAAGTATATTGGCTTGCACCAAGAATAGCTACAAAAAACTGCACTTCCTTGATTTCAGAGGTTGATTTGTCAATAATTGAGAGTGTCTTTCCGGCATAATCCACATACATTTTATCTCCAGCCTTATGGATCATGTGCATCACTGGATTAACTTTATTGCTCCATTTGAAGTAATGGAATCTAAATTGAGAGATTCTAAATCCATCAGGATTTAAAGAGATATAACGCTCCCACATGCCATACATGGTTACACCTGTTTTCTTTAATTCCCGCTCCATCTGTGGAAAAAACCCATAGACCTTTTGCATCCTTGGAGTTGTAATCTCTTCTGTGCTTTGGGAAAAAAGTGTTTCTAATTCTAAATCTGTTTTTTGATTAATCGATTCAAGGCTTAATCCTAGTACTTCAAATAAAGAGATGTATTTCTTTACTGTATTTCTGGAAAGAGACAAATACTTGCTGATAAACAATTTGCTCTTACCGCCACAATGTAATTTAATTACTTTTCTAATTTTATTCATGTCTATTGTATTATTTGCCATAGTTTGTAGTTTTATACAGATCCATGGTGCAACAACATGAAAAAGAAGTAGTTTTTTTGGTGGTCACTTTGCACCGAAAACAGGTGGTCAGTTTGAATTGAAATTAGGTGGTCAGTTTGCTCCGAATCTGATGGTCAATTTAGGCTGAAAAAGCGTGGTCAATTTGACCGTTTTTTCCAG
>NZ_WMDQ01000039.1 GCF_009707955.1 Flavobacterium sp. LC2016-13
ATAATTATCATTAACTGCTACTGGATTATCATTGATAGGTGTAACAGTAATAAGTTCATTGGCTGTAGCTGTTCCGCTATGTCCATCGCTGATAACATAAGGAATACTGATTGCCGTAGCCGAATTAAAGTTGGTTGTCGGTGTAAAAGTAATCACACCTGTCGCAGAAATATTTACAGTTCCATTTGTAACTGAAATTGTCTGAACTCCGCCTGTTAAAGCCGTTCCATTGATAGAAGTGATCGTTAAAACATCTACGTCAACATCTGAATCTAAAGCTAATGGGGTTAACGTTACAGTTGCATCTTCGGCAACAGTATAATTATCATTAACTGCTACTGGATTATCATTTACTGGGGTAACGGTAATCAGTTCATTGGCTGTAGCTGTTCCGCCATGACCATCGCTGATAACATAAGGGAAACTAATTGCTCCATTATAATTTAAACTTGCTGTAAACGTAATCACATTCGCAGCCGAAATAGTCACGGTTCCGTTTGTAACCGAAATCGTCTGAACTCCGCCTGTTAATACAGTTCCATTGATTGAAGTGATCGTTAAAGTATCGCCATCAACATCCGAGTCTAAAGCCAATGGAGTTAACGTTACGGTTGCATCTTCAGCAACAGTGTAATTATCGTTAACTGCTACTGGATTATCATTAACCGGTGTAACGGTAATAAGCTCGTTGGCTGTAGCCGTTCCGCCATGTCCATCGCTGATAACGTAAGGGAAACTAATCGCTCCATTATAATTTAAACTTGCTGTAAACGTAATCACATTCGTAGCTGAGATATTTACAGTTCCGTTTGTAACTGAAATACTCTGAACTCCGCCTGTTAAAGCAGTTCCATTGATTGAAGTAATCGTTAAAGTATCGCCATCAACATCTGAATCTAATGCTAATGGTGTTAACGTTACGGTTGCATCTTCGGCAACGGTATAATTATCGTTAACTGCTACTGGATTATCATTAACTGATGTAACGGTAATAAGTTCATTGGCTGTAGCCGTTCCACCATTTCCATCACTGATAACATAAGGAATACTAATGGCTGTAGCCGAATTAAAGTTGGTCGTCGGTGTAAAAGTAATCACATTCGCAGCCGAAATATTTACAGTTCCGTTTGTAACTGAAATACTCTGAACTCCGCCTGTTAATGCAGTTCCATTGATTGAAGTAATCGTTAAAGCATCGCCATCAACATCTGAATCTAATGCTAAAGGAGTTAACGTTACAGTTGCATCTTCGGCAACGGTATAATTATCATTTACTGCCACAGGATTATCATTTACCGGTGTAACAGTAATAAGCTCGTTGGCTGTAGCTGTTCCGCCGTGACCATCGCTGATAACGTAAGGGAAACTGATGGCTCCATTATAATTTAAACCTGCTGTAAACGTAATCACATTCGCAGCTGAGATAGTCACAGTTCCGTTTGTAACTGTTATAGTCTGAGCTCCGCCTGTTAAAGTTGTTCCGTTTATTGAAGTGATTGTTAAAGTATCTCCATCAACATCTGAATCTAAAGCCAAAGGGGTTAACGTTACGGTTGCATCTTCGGCAACGGTATAATTATCATTTACTGCTGTAGGATTATCATTTACCGGTGTAACGGTAATAACCTCATTGGCTGTAGCTGTTCCGCCGTGACCATCGCTGATAACATAAGGAAAACTAATCGCTCCATTATAATTCAACCCTGCCGTAAACGTAATCACATTCGTAGCTGAGATATTTACAGTTCCGTTTGTAACTGAAATACTCTGAACTCCACCTGTTAATGCAGTTCCATTGATTGAAGTAATCGTTAAAGCATCGCCATCAACATCTGAATCTAATGCTAAAGGAGTTAACGTTACAGTTGCATCTTCGGCAACGGTATAATTATCATTTACTGCTGTAGGATTATCATTTACCGGTGTAACGGTAATAAGTTCATTGGCTGTAGCCGTTCCGCCATGTCCATCGTTAATAACATAAGGGAAACTAATCGCTCCATTATAATTTAAAACTGCTGTAAACGTAATCACATTCGCAGCTGAGATATTTACAGTTCCGTTTGTAACTGAAATACTCTGAGCTCCGCCTGTTAAAGTTGTTCCGTTTATTGAAGTGATTGT
>NZ_WMDQ01000040.1 GCF_009707955.1 Flavobacterium sp. LC2016-13
ATGATATATCCTTTACCTACCACCATGTTGTCTTTCGGGAAGGTTGATACCCAGTTGTCACCGTTATAACCAAAGAATTTGTCGTAAGAAGTCAATGGGGAAACATCCAGAAGCCTTTGCGGGGTTACCGGTGTTGACCAGTACACATAATCCGCCTGACGAATTTGTGCAGCAATACGCTTGTAGGTGATTTTTCCTGAATTCACGGCATTATTATTTATCTGTACCAGACTTGAGTGGTTCTCAAAGGTCAATGTTGAGCTCGAAGCAACCGTAAGGCCGTTTACAATAGTAAAAGTACGGTCTGAAGGCACTACGATATTAATACCGCTGTTTATGGTTAAAGAACAAACCGTTAAATCTGCCGATACTGTAAAAGGTCCTGCGATAATAGCAGATCTTGTCGCATCTGGCGCTGCTGGTGACCATGAGCTACCGTTCCATGTTGTGGAAGACTGGTCTGTGATCACGGCATCCGAAGATACTGTCGAGGTACAGGTACCATTGCTTACGGTAAACCTGTAGGTTCCCGCTGCAAGGCCTGTAACGGTATAAGTAGTTCCTGAATTGTTTATGGTACCGGATGCAAAACCTGTTTGGTATAGCGTCCATAATCCGGCAGGCAGATTGTTCAGTGTTACACTTCCAAGGGCTGTACAGTTAACATCGGTTGTCGAAGCAATTCCTGGAGTAGTTGGTAATGGGTTTACGGTTAATAAAACTGCACTAGAAGTAGTGTTACAAGTACTACTAGTTACTGTGCAACGTACATAGTAATTAGAATAACTAAGTGGCACACTTGTTAATGATAAAACCGCCGTATTATGTCCTGAAACGCCAGCTGCTCCATTTGTTACTGTCCAAGGTCCTGAAAGACTAGTGCTGTATTCCCACTGATATGTTGGGGACGAAGCCGATGTTACCACACTAAAACTTCCATTTTGACCCTCACAAACAATAAGAGGTTGAGGCTGGGTTGTAATAACTGGCAATGCATTAACAGTAACTGCTGAAGAAGAAGTTGCTGTAGCTGCAGTACAACCATTACCATTGGTATAATTTATAGTTACTGTTTTACTACCCGCTGTTAAATATCTTAAAGTAACAGTATTAGATCCTGTTGTTCCTCCAGAAACGATAGTGTAATCTGTTCCTGCAACTCCCGGAAAGCTCCAAGTATAATTGGTCATTCCATTTTCTGTTGTATAAATAACGGATGTCCCAATACAAGTTGATGCCCCCGGTTGTGCCGTAAAAGTTGGTGTTGGCAATGCATTTACAGTAACCGCTGATGATGAAGTTGCTGAGGCTGCAGTACAACCATTACCATTCGTATAATTGATGGTTACCGTTTTACTACCCGTTGTTAAATATCTTAAAGTAACAGTATTAGACCCGGTTGTTCCACCAGAAACAATGGCATAATCAGTTCCTGCTGTACCTGGAAATACCCATGTATAATTGGTCATTCCTGCTTCAGTAGTATATGTAACTGACGTACCAATACAAGGTGAAGTTACTGGTTGTGCCGTAAAAGTTGGAGCTGGCAATGCATTTACAGTAACTGCTGATGATGAAGTTGCTGAAGCAGCAGTACAACCATTACCATTAGTATAATTAATAGTTACCGTTTTACTACCCGCTGTTAAATATCTTAAAGTTACAGTATTAGATCCTGTTGTTCCACCAGAAACAATAGTATAATTAGTTCCTGCAACTCCCGGGAATCCCCAAATGTAATTGGTCATTCCATTTTCTGTTGTATAAATAACGGATGTACCAATACAAGGTGAAGTTGCCGGTTGTGCAGTAAATGTTGGAGCTGGCAATGCATTTACAGTAACTGCTGATGATGAAGTTGCCGCAGCTGCAGTACAACCATTACCATTGGTATAATTAATGGTTACCGTTTTACTACCCGCTGTTAAATATCTTAAAGTTA
>NZ_WMDQ01000041.1 GCF_009707955.1 Flavobacterium sp. LC2016-13
ACATCATTCCAAACCAGCAATGTATTTAATGTTCCAGCAGGAACTTATACCGTTACGGTAAAAGATGCAAACGGATGTACAGCTACAACTGTAACTCCATTAGTGATTTACCCACAATTAGTAGCTGTTGCCTCAGTTACTAAAGAATTAGATTGTACGGCTACACCAAACGCAACGATTACTGTTGCTGTTTCCGGTGGAAAAGCTCCATTTACTTATACAGTTAAAAAAGGTAGTGGTGCTACAAGTGTACCAAGTGCTCCGTTTTCAGGAACATCATTTACATATACAGTTACTGCTGCCAATGCAGACAGTTATACTTTTGTAGTAACAGATGCCAATGGATGCTCTAGTACAACTACTACACCAGTAAATACAATTTCTAACCCAACAGTTACAGAAACACATACTAATCCATCATGTGATGGAGGAAATAACGGTTCAGTAGTATTAGTTGGAGCGGGAGGTTCAGGAGGATATACTTACAGTAAAGATGGTACAACTTATACTCCAAGCGCTACCTTTACAGGATTAGTTGCGGGTACTTATACATTCTATGTAAAAGACAGTAAAAATTGTGCAACACCAATTACGGTTACATTAACAGCTCCGGCACAATTAGCTGCGACAGTTACTGAAGTTCCTTTTTCTTGTAATGCTACAAACGGAAAAGTTGCCGGAACAATAACAGTAAATGTTACTGCCGGTACAGGAACAACTCCATATCAATATAGCTTTAATGGTGGTGGATTTGGAAATTCAAATACATTAACATTAAATGACAATGGTGCAAATCAACCTTATACTTACTCAGTAAGAGACGGACTTGGATGTACAATTTCGGGATCAGGAACTTTGTTGAGATTAAACCCTCCAACAGACTTAACTTTTGCAGCTGCAGCGGTAACTTGTACGGCTACGACTACTACGGTTACTTTAACAGCAACCAATGGTGTGGGTGTTCTTCAATACGAAACAATTGCTCCATCTCCGGTAATTATTGCCAAACAAACATCAAATGCTTTTGCAAACCTTGCTCCTGGAACTTACATGTTTAAGGTTACAGATGCAAA
>NZ_WMDQ01000042.1 GCF_009707955.1 Flavobacterium sp. LC2016-13
AAACACAGGCGGTACAACGGCAACGTTAGTAGCGAATGATACCCTAAACGGAAACCCGGTTGTAATCGGAACCCAAAGCGGACAAGTTAAATTAACAGCTATTACAGTTCCAACAGGATTGACCCTGAACGCAAACGGAACAGTAACCGTTGCAGCAAACACACCAAAAGGAAATTACGAAGTAGAATACAGCATCTGCGAGATTACCAATCAGACAAACTGTGATACAACAAAAAGTATCGTGGTTGTGGATCAGGCAGTAATCGACGCGGTTACGGAAACAACAACACCGGCAATCAACGGAAACACAGGCGGTACAACAGCAACGTTGGTAGCGAATGATACCCTGAACGGTAACCCGGTTGTAATCGGAACCCAAAACGGACAAGTTAAACTGACAGCTATTACAGTTCCAACAGGATTGACCCTGAATGCAAACGGAACGGTAACCGTTGCACCAAATACCCCAAAAGGAAACTACGAAGTAGAATACAGTATCTGTGAGATTACCAATCCGACAAACTGTGATACAACAAAAAGTATCGTGGTTGTAGATCAGGCAGTAATCGACGCGGTTACGGAAACGACAACTTCTATCAACGGAAACACAGGCGGTACAACAGCAACGTTGGTAGCGAATGATACCCTGAACGGTAACCCGGTTGTAATCGGAACCCAAAACGGACAAGTTAAACTGACAGCTATTACAGTTCCAACAGGATTGACCCTGAATGCAAACGGAACGGTAACCGTTGCACCAAATACCCCAAAAGGAAACTACGAAGTAGAATACAGTATCTGTGAGATTACAAATCCGACAAACTGTGATACAACAAAAAGTATCGTGGTTGTAGATCAGGCAGTAATCGACGCGGTAACGGAAACTACAACACCGGCAATCAACGGAAACACGGGTGGTACAACAGCAACGTTGGTAGCGAATGATACCCTAAACGGAAATCCTGTTGTGATCGGAACCCAAAACGGACAAGTTAAACTGACAGCTATTACAGTTCCAACAGGATTGACCCTGAATGCAAACGGAAC
>NZ_WMDQ01000043.1 GCF_009707955.1 Flavobacterium sp. LC2016-13
ATTACTTTTTATTTTACTGCCATTTTTTAGTTATTGCCAGGATATCCTTTGGGAGAAATCCTATGGAGGGCAGCAGGCAGATTATCTTTTTGATGCCCAGCCCACGGCCGATTACGGTTTTATTTTGGCAGGCAGCTCACTTTCTAACAAAACAGGCAATAAAGACGATGATAACCACGGTGATCTGGATTATTGGATCTGGAAAATGAATGAAAAAGGAGACCTGGACTGGCAGAAAAGTATTGGGGGGAACGGTTTTGATTTGCTTCAAAGCATAAAAAACACCAAAGACGGCGGTTTTATACTGGCGGGTACTTCAAGCTCGGAAAGCGGTTTTCAAAAAGGCGAAGCGTGTAAGGGAATAACCGATTTTTGGGTTATAAAACTGGATGCTTCAGGTACCGAGCAGTGGCAGAGAACCATTGGAGGCACCGGTCAGGAAGAGCTGTTATGCGCTTTTCAGACCAGGGACGGAGGTTATATATTAGGAGGCTCTTCAGGCTCCAATCCTCCTTCGGTTTCAACTGCAAAACCGGACGGGAAATCAACCGTAACTACCAAAGCGGACTTATATAATAAATCAGAGAAAAGCAGGGGCAATATGGATTATTGGGTTGTAAAACTCAATAATGAAGGAATTATAGAATGGCAGAAAACCTATGGAGGAAAATATGCGGATCTGCTGAGAAGCATGGAACAGACTGCCGATAACGGCTACATTTTAGCAGGCTATTCCAGCTCACCTATATCCGGAGATAAAACAGAAGCCAATAAAGGTGTTGGCGATTACTGGATCATAAAAATTAACGACACGGGTGATATACAGTGGCAGAATGTTTATGGGGCAGAAGGTGATGACCAGCCGTATGTAATTCATCAGACCATCGATGGGGGATATATTGTGGGAGGGAATTCCAACAGCAAAAATGCCCTGACCACACAAGGCGGAATTGTAGGCAACGGAACAGATTTCTGGGTTTTAAAATTAGACGAA
>NZ_WMDQ01000044.1 GCF_009707955.1 Flavobacterium sp. LC2016-13
GTGTAACGCAATACCAGACGATCGGCGAAAGTTCCCACAGCGGTCGTGAATTTATAATCACTTTGGGTTAAATCATGAATGGTACCGGTTTTTTTGTCTTCCAGGTAAACCACCTGATTTTTCAAGTCTCCATCTGCCTGGTCAATAGAGATCGTGAAATCCCCTGCAATAGTGGTTCTGTAGCCTAAAGGAACCAGATCCGTATTTACAAAAGGCAATGCACGGGCCTGGATCACATAATTGTTATTGTTGGCAACGCTATAGAAATCAATATAAGGATTCCCGTCAAAACTTACCCCGTCGTATCGGGCTTCGTATTCATTGGTAGCCCCTTGTACATATCCTACCAGCATTTGCTTGAAGGCTCCCTCTGCATTGGTCATGTTTAGCCAAAGTCGGTGTTTCTCGATTGCCGTTTCTTTTGAAGCGGATTTAAAGAACTGTGTGTTATCCACTGCTCCGCGGCGCATGTTGTTAACAAAGCTTACCGTTCCGGCACTGGCAGCCTGTGCAAAGAAGGATTGTCCGGCGCCTATCTTGCCTGTTGGTTTGCTGTTGTTGTTTCCCGGAATGCTTCCGCTCGGTGCAGGTTGTCCCAATACACCTCCGGTCATATTATAACTCGCATAATCTGCCGTGCTGTATTTGTACGCACCGGAAAGAACCACCGGTGTGTTATGGGTCCAGAAATATAATGTTCCTTCAAGGAAACTATTCTGCAATATAAACGTATCGGCATCCAAAGCTGACGGATACGGGTTTCCGATTAAATAGTATTTACCGGCTGTTAAGCTCTCTCCTGATATGGCACCATTGTTAGGCGTACCTATAAAGGTAGCCGGATAATCAGCTCTTACGGTATTTGAAGAACCGTTAGGCCCGCGAATGATATATCCTTTACCTACCACCATGTTGTCTTTCGGGAAGGTTGATACCCAGTTGTCACCGTTATAACCAAAGAA
>NZ_WMDQ01000045.1 GCF_009707955.1 Flavobacterium sp. LC2016-13
ATCGGAACCCAAAACGGACAAGTTAAACTGACAGCTATTACAGTTCCAACAGGATTGACCCTGAATGCAAACGGAACGGTAACCGTTGCACCAAATACCCCAAAAGGAAATTACGAAGTAGAATACAGCATCTGCGAGATTACCAATCCGACAAACTGTGATACAACAAAAAGTATCGTAGTTGTAGATCAGGCAGTAATCGACGCGGTAACGGAAACTACAACACCGGCAATCAACGGAAACACAGGCGGTACAACGGCAACGTTAGTAGCGAATGATACCCTGAACGGTAACCCGGTTGTAATCGGAACCCAAAACGGACAAGTTAAACTGACAGCTATTACAGTTCCAACAGGATTAACCCTGAATGCAAACGGAACGGTAACCGTTGCAGCGAACACACCAAAAGGAAATTACGAAGTAGAATACAGCATCTGCGAAATTACCAATCCGACAAACTGTGACGCTGTTAAAAGCACAATAGTTGTTGGAGAACCTGTAATCGAAGCAGTTACGGAAACGACAACTTCAATCAATGGAAACACAGGCGGTACAACAGCAACGTTGGTAGCAAATGATACCCTAAACGGAAATCCGGTTGTGATTGGAACCGCTGCAGGACAGGTAAAATTAACGGCTATCACAGTTCCAACAGGATTAACGCTGAATGCAAACGGAACAGTAACAGTTGCA
>NZ_WMDQ01000046.1 GCF_009707955.1 Flavobacterium sp. LC2016-13
ACTGGATTATCATTTACCGGTGTAACGGTAATAAGTTCATTGGCTGTAGCTGTTCCGCCGTGACCATCGCTGATAACGTAAGGGAAACTGATGGCTCCATTATAATTTAAACCTGCTGTAAACGTAATAACATTTGTAGCAGAAATACTTACAGTTCCGTTTGTAACTGAAATACTCTGAACTCCGCCTGTCAATGCAGTTCCGTTGATTGAAGTAATCGTTAAAGTATCGCCATCAACATCTGAATCTAATGCTAATGGGGTTAAAGTTACAGTTGCATCTTCGGCAACAGTATAATTATCATTAACTGCTACTGGATTATCATTGATAGGTGTAACAGTAATAAGTTCATTGGCTGTAGCTGTTCCGCCATGACCATCGCTGATAACATAAGGAATACTGATTGCCGTAGCCGAATTAAAGTTGGTTGTCGGCGTAAAAGTAATCACACCTGTCGCAGAAATATTTACAGTTCCATTTGTAACTGAAATACTCTGAACTCCGCCTGTCAATGCAGTTCCGTTGATTGAAGTAATCGTTAAAGTATCGCCATCAACATCTGAATCTAATGCTAATGGGGTTAAAGTTACAGTTGCATCTTCGGCAACAGTATAATTATCATTAACTGCTACTGGATTATCATTGATAGGTGTAACAGTAATAAGTTCATTGGCTGTAGCTGTTCCGC
>NZ_WMDQ01000047.1 GCF_009707955.1 Flavobacterium sp. LC2016-13
TAGGCAGATTAAAATTTGTAAAAGATAATGAACTAAATGTGCTTCAGAAATATTGCTATAATTATAAGGGGCAGCAGACGGATTGCGGTGACAATACTTCAACAACTGTTATTTCATATAAAAGTATAGCCAGAAGTGGTTCATTTACAAAAAATAATTGTGCGGCTGGAGGAACGGCCGGGTCTATAAACTATAGCCAGGAAATCGGAGCTGTTATTTCTGATATTTCCCAAACAGATGCAGATGATAAAGGGTTAATTAAATTTAATACAGACGGACAGGCCTATGCGAATGCGAATGCCAAATGTACTTTTTGGAATGTTGCCAAGAGCCAGCTAATAACCCGTAACAATTGTGGAGCCGGAGGTACAGCAGACAGTGCATTGTATGGAGTTCCGGCCGCAAGATATTTTTCAAATATCTCCCAGTCAGATGCAGATGCACAGGCCCAAACAGAAATTAATACTAATGGACAGGCGTATGCCAATGCTACTGCTCAATGTACTTTTTGGAATGCTGCCAAAAACCAATTATTTACCCGCAACAATTGCGGGGCAGGAGGTACACCGGAAAGCGTGTATTATAACGTTCCAGCCGGAAGATATGTATCAAAT
>NZ_WMDQ01000048.1 GCF_009707955.1 Flavobacterium sp. LC2016-13
GGCAACAGTGTAATTGTCATTAACTGCTACTGGATTATCATTTACTGGGGTAACGGTAATCAGTTCATTGGCTGTAGCTGTTCCGCCATGTCCATCGCTGATGACATAAGGAATACTGATTGCCGTAGCCGAATTAAAGTTGGTTGTCGGTGTAAAAGTAATCACACCTGTCGCAGAAATATTTACAGTTCCGTTTGTAACTGAAATACTCTGAGCTCCGCCTGTTAAAGTTGTTCCGTTTATTGAAGTGATTGTTAAAGTATCTCCATCAACATCTGAATCTAATGCTAATGGGGTTAACGTTACAGTTGCATCTTCGGCAACAGTATAATTATCATTAACTGCTACTGGATTATCATTTACTGGGGTAACGGTAATCAGTTCATTGGCTGTAGCCGTTCCGCCATGTCCATCGCTGATGACATAAGGAATACTGATTGCCGTAGCCGAATTAAAGTTGGTTGTCGGTGTAAAAGTAATCACACCTGTCGCTGAGATATTTACAGTTCCGTTTGTAACTGAAATACTCTGAACTCCGCCTGTTAAAGTTGTTCCGTTTATTGAAGTGATTGT
>NZ_WMDQ01000049.1 GCF_009707955.1 Flavobacterium sp. LC2016-13
CAATATTCAGGTAAATGAACCAAATGTGGTTTGGTATAGTGCAGCGACAGGCGGAACAGCAATTCCTGCAACAACAGCCTTGGCAAACGGAATATATTACGCGGCCATTTTAGACCCAACAACAGGTTGTGAAAGTTCAATAAGATTAGCGGTGACCGTTACAGTAAGTGATCCGGGAACACCAACAACTACAGATAATACTCAGGATTTCTGTTTAATAAATGCTTCTACGGTTGCTAACATTCAGGTCAATGAGCCTAATGTAGTTTGGTATAGTACAGCAACAGGCGGAACTGCCATTGCACCAACAACAGTACTTACAAGCGGAGTTTATTACGGAGCTATTGTAGATCCTGTAACAACTTGTGAGAGTGCAGTAAGATTAGCCGTTACAATAAGCGTAACTGATCCGGGTACACCAACAACTACAGATAACACACAAGATTTCTGTTTAGTAAATGCGCCAACAGTTGCCAA
>NZ_WMDQ01000050.1 GCF_009707955.1 Flavobacterium sp. LC2016-13
TCTGAGCTCCGCCTGTTAAAGTTGTTCCGTTTATTGAAGTGATTGTTAAAGTATCTCCATCAACATCTGAATCTAATGCTAATGGGGTTAACGTTACGGTTGCATCTTCGGCAACAGTATAATTATCATTAACTGCTACTGGATTATCATTGACTGGTGTAACGGTAATAAGTTCGTTGGCTGTAGCCGTTCCGCCGTGACCATCGCTGATAACGTAAGGGAAACTGATGGCTCCATTATAATTTAAACCTGCTGTAAACGTAATCACATTCGTCGCAGAAATACTTACAGTTCCATTTGTAACTGAAACTGTCTGAACTCCGCCTGTTAAAGTTGTTCCGTTGATTGAAGTGATTGTTAAAGTATCTCCATCAACATCTGAATCTAAAGCTAATGGGGTTAACGTTACAGTTGCATCTTCGGCAACAGTATAATTATCATTAACTGC
>NZ_WMDQ01000051.1 GCF_009707955.1 Flavobacterium sp. LC2016-13
AATTTGGGCAATACCATTGTTACAGCTAATATTTGTTGCAACTGCTGTTAATGTCAATGCATTTGTCGGCTCATTAATAGTTACAGTAGCTGTATTGGTACATCCTGTAGCACTGTCTGTAACTTGTAAACTATAATTTCCTGCTGCAACATTTACTAATGTTAATGTGTTTCCAGATTTTGTAATAGTTCCAACTGCAGGTGTTAAAGTGTAAGTATAAGCTCCTACTGTCGCATTTCCTGAAACAGTAAATGTTACTTTACCTGTTGAACCGCCTTTACACAATACATCGCTGTCTTTGTAAACAGCAACTGTTATTGGAGTAACCGGATTTATTGTATGAGCTTCTGTGTAGAAACATCCATTTGCATCTGTAACCTTAAACATGTAAGTTCCAGGAGCAAGGTTTGCAAAAGCATTTGATGTTTGTTTGGCAATAAT
>NZ_WMDQ01000052.1 GCF_009707955.1 Flavobacterium sp. LC2016-13
ACTAGTCCTGATCCTACCGGAACCGTACTTGATGTGATTTGTACATTCCCTGCTGCGGTACCTACTACTACTGGGCTTCCATTTAAGGTGTCGTTGCTCGTTAATGCCGTGGTGGTGCCGCCTGGCAATCCATTAACCGAAGGGGTCGTGTCTGTTACCGCAACAATCGCTGGGGCACTTACTACTACCGTAGAGCTAATAGTACTACAATTCAATGGGTTGTTTACTTCACAAATCGTATAGCTTACTGAATAGTTTCCAGATGGGGTGTTGGCCGGAACTGTTACTGTTCCGTCTGCATTTACCACTAGTCCTGATCCTACCGGAACCGTACTTGATGTGATTTGTACATTCCCTGCTGCGGTACCTACTACTACTGGGCTTCCATTTAAGGTGTCGTTGCTCGTTAATGCCGTGGTGGTGCCGCCTGG
>NZ_WMDQ01000053.1 GCF_009707955.1 Flavobacterium sp. LC2016-13
TTAGGTGGTCAATTTAAACCAAAACTTGGTGGTCAATTTAAATTGGAATCAGATGATCAATATCACTGGTTTTTACAATCTTAAGAGAAGAAACTGATATGAAAATTAGTATAAGTGAATCAGATAATATCAATAGAGATAAGAAAGGGAAAGAAATAATATCTTATTTGACTCCTACTGTAGATGGAAGCAATGAGAATGGTCCAATAAAGATATTTGCTGCTGCAGGGAAAAACTACTATGAAGCCAGTTTTACTTTTGAAGCAAAAGTTCCTTACGAATTTACTAGTTTGGATAAAGGCCAAGATTTAAGAAAATGGAATCAGGAAAAACTGGAACAGAGAGACTTTGATTTTTATAAAAACCAATTAACACTTTTGAAGGAAAAGAAAACTGATGAATATTTTTCATTTTTAGAATTAAAA
>NZ_WMDQ01000054.1 GCF_009707955.1 Flavobacterium sp. LC2016-13
GTTTCAATTACCTTTCTAAGGATATCTTCTCCGGCGCTTCCTATTGTTTTCTTCCAGATCTCTTCACCTTTAGCATCTATTTTCAAGGCGATGTAATCATCAATTCCGTCTTTTTCTTTGCTTGCCCCGGCAGCTTTGGCTACTTTATTGACAAGGGATCGGCCTGATTCTGTTTTCGCATGGCCTCCCAGTAAATAGGTATCATCCTTATTTTCTACCAAAGAAGTCAGGATATCTGTTTTTCCAAAATCAAAAGTTTTACTCCAAACCACGCCTCCCTCTTCGTCTAATTTTAAAACCCAGAAATCTGTTCCGTTGCCTACAATTCCGCCTTGTGTGGTCAGGGCATTTTTGCTGT
>NZ_WMDQ01000055.1 GCF_009707955.1 Flavobacterium sp. LC2016-13
CTGGATTTTTTCATGTCATCGAGTAAAATCGTGTGACTTATACCTTTTACGTGCAAACCAACCGGACTTCCGTTTACATCAACAGATTTAAGTTTGGTGATGATTCCTTTAGACATTAATTTAATGCCGCCGTTTAGGCTTTTAAAGGTAAAAATAACTTCTCTTCCTTTGTATTTACGAAGAGCCGCAGCCTGGTCTGCAGGTTTAATAACAGCCTTTCCTGTATATTGCCAAACAAACGAAAAATGATGATGATCCATCATTTTTTGGGATAACTCTAAATCGTAGTACACAACGGTTTGTGTAAATTCGTCAATAGTAATATGAACTTGTTCTGAGAATGTTGACATG
>NZ_WMDQ01000056.1 GCF_009707955.1 Flavobacterium sp. LC2016-13
GCAGTTGTTGCAGCGGGAGCAACGGCTCCAACTGTTTTTGCAAGTGGAAACGTTCTTTCAGTAGATACTAATTCAGGTGCAAATTTAAACTGGGATGTTTATGTAAAAGATGCAAACGGTTGTACTACTCCAAGATTGGTTACAATTGCCAAGGATAATTTACCAACAGTTACAGCAGCAAACAGCAATCAGTGTACAGGTACAGGAAGTACATTTGTAATTACTGCTACAGGTACAGGAAAAGCTCCATTAACCTATAGTGTTGACGGAACATCATTCCAAACCAGCAATGTATTTAATGTTCCAGCAGGAACTTATACCGTTACGGTAAAAGATGCAAACGGATG
>NZ_WMDQ01000057.1 GCF_009707955.1 Flavobacterium sp. LC2016-13
TTTTCTTCGATAATTTCAAGAACTTGGGTTGTTGGGTTCTTTGCAAAACTTACTCGTATGTTGCCTAAATGATCCTTGTACTGAAACACATATGAGAGTGCTCCATCAGTATTTTTTACATACCCTTCTGCGGTTGGGAAAAACTCTAAAACATTGTCTTTGTACTGAAACCCTCCTAAATAATTGGTACTCGTTGTCGTGGTTCCTTCCTTTACAATTTTCTCCAGTTTTTGTCCAGCTGCGTTGTAAATATACTCAATTGTGTTTCCCGTGCCAAAAGTTATTTTCTTGGGTAAATTGAGTTGGTTGTA
>NZ_WMDQ01000058.1 GCF_009707955.1 Flavobacterium sp. LC2016-13
AGCCCAGTAGTAGTAGGTACCGCAGCAGGGAATGTACAAATCACATCAAGTACGGTTCCGGTAGGATCAGGACTAGTGGTAAATGCAGACGGAACAGTAACAGTTCCGGCCAACACCCCATCTGGAAACTATTCAGTAAGCTATACGATTTGTGAAGTAAACAACCCATTGAATTGTAGTACTATTAGCTCTACGGTAGTAGTAAGTGCCCCAGCGATTGTTGCGGTAACAGACACGACCCCTTCGGTTAATGGATTGCCAGGCGGCACCACCACGGCATTAACGAGCAACGACACCTTAAATGGAAG
>NZ_WMDQ01000059.1 GCF_009707955.1 Flavobacterium sp. LC2016-13
CCAGTAGTAGTAGGTACCGCAGCAGGGAATGTACAAATCACATCAAGTACGGTTCCGGTAGGATCAGGACTAGTGGTAAATGCAGACGGAACAGTAACAGTTCCGGCCAACACCCCATCTGGAAACTATTCAGTAAGATATACGATTTGTGAAGTAAACAACCCATTGAATTGTAGTACTATTAGCTCTCCGGTAGTAGTAAGTGCCCCAGCGATTGTTGCGGAAACATACACGACCCCTTCGGTTAATGGATTGCCAGGCGGCACCACCACGGCATTAACGAGCAACGACACCTTAAATGGAAGC
>NZ_WMDQ01000060.1 GCF_009707955.1 Flavobacterium sp. LC2016-13
CCAGTAGTAGTAGGTACCGCAGCAGGGAATGTACAAATCACATCAAGTACGGTTCCGGTAGGATCAGGACTAGTGGTAAATGCAGACGGAACAGTAACAGTTCCGGCCAACACCCCATCTGGAAACTATTCAGTAAGCTATACGATTTGTGAAGTAAACAACCCATTGATTTGTAGTACTATTAGCTCTACGGTAGTAGTAAGTGCCCCAGCGATTGTTGCGGAAACAGACACGACCCCTTCGGTTAATGGATTGCCAGGCGGCACCACCACGGCATTAACGAGCAACGACACCTTAAATG
>NZ_WMDQ01000061.1 GCF_009707955.1 Flavobacterium sp. LC2016-13
CCAGTAGTAGTAGGTACCGCAGCAGGGAATGTACAAATCACATCAAGTACGGTTCCGGTAGGATCAGGACTAGTGGTAAATGCAGACGGAACAGTAACAGTTCCGGCCAACACCCCATCTGGAAACTATTCAGTAAGCTATACGATTTGTGAAGTAAACAACCCATTGAATTGTAGTACTATTAGCTCTACGGTAGTAGTAAGTGCCCCAGCGATTGTTGCGGTAACAGACACGACCCCTTCGGTTAATGGATTACCAGGCGGCACCACCACGGCATTAACGAGCAACGACACCTTAAATG